>CAVTBM010000016.1:0-25097 GCA_963732905.1 uncultured Bacteroidales bacterium | reverse complement strand
ATGATTACTTTTTTTTCCATAGACTCACCACGGATTACACAGATTATCACAGACGTGAAGCATCACATCTCAACGATTTGGTTTTTCTTTCAATATTAAGATCTCCCGTCTCCGCATCATTCTATATTCTCGCTCAATCCCTTAATTTTTAATTTTTAATTTTTCCTTTCGCCTTTCACCTTTCACCTTTCACCTCAAATAATTATTTCCGTGTTTCCCGGAGACGTACATAATTGCGCGTCTCTACGAAAAAAAACATCATTCATTCGTCTCCCCCCTTTTTCCTTTTTAATTTTTAATTTTTAATTTTTAATTTTTCCTTTCACCTTTCGCCTTTCACCTTTCGCCCAAATAATTATTTCCGGGTTTCCCGGAGATGTGCATAATTGCGCGTCTCTACGAAAAAAAAACATCCTTTATACGTCTCCCTCCTTTTTCCTTTTTCCTTTTTAATTTTTAATTTTTAATTTTTTTCCTTTCACCTTTCGCCTTTCGCCTTTCACCTTTCGCCTTTCGCCCGAATGATTATTTCCGGGTTTCCCGGAGACGTACATATTTGCGCGTCTCTACGCTGATTTTTCACCCCCTTCTCCTATTAAGGGTAAAAACTAAATCAACCTTCCATGTTTCCAAAAACCGGAATCCTCCTAATCCTGCTGACAGGGTGGACATTTGTGACCTCAGCCCAGAAGGCCGGACAAGACGCCCCCCCCATGCCTGATATCACCCTGGAAGAGATCATGGAGGAAACAGACGACGAGACGTATGCCGCACAGGTATATGAAGATTTATTATTCCTGGCTTCCAACCCTCTCAACATCAATACCGCCACAGAAGAAGACCTGGCACGACTTTACTATCTGAATGACTTTCAGATCTTCAGCATCCTCGATTACCGGAAAACATACGGCGTCCTCCTCAGCCTCAGCGAGCTGCAACTTATACCGGGACTCAGGGAAGACCTGATCGGACATATCCTGCCCTATGTCACGACCGGAGATCCTTCCCTGGTCCCGGTACATTCCGGTACCAAATCCTTTCATGCCCGTCAGAATATCCTCATTCGGACAAAATTCACATGGCCGGTCAGGGAAGGGTTTCGAAAGGATGCGGATTCTTCCCTGAGATTCCAGGGTCCGCCGGTATCGAGGCTCATCAGGTACGAGACTGAAAGCCGGGAAAGATCTCCGTGCCGGCTTTACACTGGAATGTGATCCGGGCGAACCGCTTGGCTGGAACGACCTCCGCAAAGGTTTCGACTTCTCATCAGCCTTCTTCGAAATGCGCGACAAGGGGCCACTGCAGGAACTCGTCGCAGGGGATTTCAGGTATGCCTCGGGATGCGGACTGGTAAACGGCACAGGCAGGAAGAGCAAATCCTCGGAGGTCATCCTCAAACAGAAAAATTCCGGTGTCAGCAGGTCAGCCTCAGCCGCCGAATATGGGATCAACCGCGGACTGGCGGCCATGTTCACGCATGGCAACTGGAATGCCAGGATGATGCTCTCAGCCGTTAAAACCTCGGCTAATACGGAGATGACGGGTGACAGCACCGAAGTTTATACCGCTCTGAACCTCTCCGGACTCTTCCGCAATGAAAAGGAAACAGCCTTCAAACACAACCTGAAAGAGAAACAGGCCGGGGCAGGTCTCGGCTACCGTACGGAAAAGTTTTCCCTGGATTATAATATCATGGCGCAGTTTTTTGACAAAGCGTACCGGTACAGGATCAGGCCCGACCGGTTCTCTGCAACCCGTGATGAGAAGGACTTTTATTGCCAGTCACTCGACTACACTGTTCGAAACAGCAAACTCCTGTTCAACGGCGAAACGGCTCTTGACCAGTATGGTCATCCCGCCACCCTCAACACCCTAACGGCCTGGCTTCACCCGCTACTGACAATTTGTATGAGCTATCGGTACTACGATCCCGAATATGTCAGCCTGAATGCCTCAGCTTTCGCCGAATCGGACGTAAGTAACGAGGAAGGCTTTTACCTCGGGATGGAAGCGTACGCATTCCCTTTCCTGAAAGTCAGTGCTTATCTCGACCAGTACCGTTTTCCCTGGCTGAAATATAACGGCATCTCCCCGGAGTGGGGCCATGATATGTTGCTGAAATGTGAGTTCAAAGCCGGCAGGGATTTCAATGTGACCAGCCTGCTGAAATACGAGGCAAAAGAGACCGGCGCCGTCAGGGATAAACCCGGCATCGGCGTTCCCGGTAACCGGAAGGATCTGAGATATATGGTGGAAGGCATTTATGAGATGAATGAATCTATGCGTTTCCGCACAAAGGTCGATTACCGGTGGTCGGTGGCTCCCGGAGAGACAATGTCATACAACGGTGTCTTCCTCTGCCAGGATATCGGCTACCATTTTCTGAACGACCGGATCAGCATGAATGCACGGTATGCCCTCTTCGATTCCCCCGACTGGTCCACCCGCATCTATGCCTACGAGAACGACATCCTTTACAGCTTCTCCACGCCGGCTTTTTATCAAAAGGGCAGCAGGATGTATCTTTCCGGCCGCATTAAATTGATAAAGCGGGTTGACCTGTGGATGAAATACGGTGTCACCCGTTACACTGCACCGTATACCTCGGGCACCGGTGCTGATAAACGGGCTGGGGCGGTTTACAGGGACCTTGGGTTGGAGGTGGTGGTGAGGCTGTGAAAGAAACTACGACCTGCCATGGCGTTGAAATGACGAAATAGGGATTAAGGTTGAATTCCGGGAGCGTGGGTATTTGGAAGGAAGAGGCAAAGCATGACTCACCTCTTTCAAGCGTGTTGAAGGGGGTTGAATGTACTTACCAAATTAAATACGTTGATTGGGGGCTGGTTATATCTTAGGCTGTCCTCCGTACAATTGCCTTCCGATGAATGTCAGGATTTCCTGCATCGCCTCCTCCGCTTCTCTGAACATAGGCGACAACAAAGGATAGCAATGCACCATGTCCCTGCCGGCTTTAAAAGTAACTTCAACGCCTGCCGCCTTCGCTTTTTCATAAAACTGCCGGCCGTCGTCAAACAACTCGTCATCTTCACCCGAATTGATGAACAGGGGAGGCAGTCCTTTCAGATCTCCGTAAAGCGGGGAAATCATCGGATTCCGGGGATCATTCAAACCAGCGTAATAATGCCTGAAAACGTTCCATGAATTCAGTGGCGCCACCGACACCTTATTCTTCGTGCGGTACGAATCGCCCGAGCAGGTCAGATCCGTCCAGGGTGAGATGGCAACGGCAGCCTTTGGCAAGGGGAGCTTTTGTTCTTTAAGGGCAAGAAGGATGGCCAGGGTCAACCCGCCGCCGGCAGATTCCCCCGCCATAACAATGTTTTCAGATGTATAGCCTTTTTTAAGCACAGTTTTGTACACAGCAACTGAATCATCCAGGGCCGCAGGGAAAGGATGTTCGGGGGCAAGACGGTACTCATAATGCAGGGTAGTGACATTCGTGTCACGGGCCAGCTTAGCAACAAAGGCCCGGTGATCATGACACGATCCCGACACGTACCCGCCGCCGTGAACATAAAAGATCATTTTTTCAAGGTCCGCGCCGGCGGGAATAATCCATTCCGCCGGAATTCCGGCAAGCACTTCAGGACTGAGCGATACCCCGGCAGGGATCTTCGCATACCGCTCTGCACCCTTCTCGCAGGTTTCCCTGAAGCCGGCAATGGATGTGTCAAAAGTGAAGGTCTCCTTCTTCAACTTGCCTTTCAGTAGATGCCGGTGGCGCATCAGGGCGGTAAATACTCTGGCTTTAGTAGTTGTCATTTTTCAGTGAAATTATCTGGCTGCAAAATTCCGGAAAAGAAAACGGGTATCACTTCACTTAGGTTAACTTTTTCGTTTTTCATGCATTTTCAATACATCCTATCATAGATTCTTCTATACTAAATCTTTGACCCTTTTTAAATAACCCAGACATTTCGAATCTGAAATTTAAAACAACTATTAATCTTAAGTTATTTACCGGCTTATCCTTTAACCATTTTTTGCAGATGTTGCTTTCGGTTCTTTTAATTTTATAAGTAAACGTGTATTTTTAACTTCCTTCACCAGTCCGTTCAAATCTTGTAACTGCAAGTAGTCAGCTTTGGGAATCACATCTTTACTGATTTCATAGCTCGATTGTATAATCAATTGATTATTGTTAACCAGGTTCACATGAAACAAATACGCCCCGTAACTATTTATAATTTCCCTTTTATTACGGTCAACATTCAACAATTCAATATCACACGGAAATTTCAGAATAAGCATAAAAATGTCGGAATAGCTGTAATCGAGATAATAATTCAAACCTGTAGAATCTTCATCACTTTCGATCTGGCTATGCTGAATTATATTATCCAATGTTAAACTCACAATGCTGTCATTAATAAAGGATAGTCCTTTTTTAAGTGTGCCTTGAGCATTTATATTGAAAATAAAAGGTTTGAAATTCTTTAGATCTATCTTTATAACAGTATCAATTTTCAGAGCAGTTTCATTATCTTCAAATTCAGACAGGGCATCGTAAAATTCGTTCATTTCCGCATTTTTATTCAATAAACTGAAAAAGCTTCTTAAATCGGTAGACAATCCCCCTGACACGGAAAAATTTGATAAATATGATACATTTTTATTACTAACATCAACATCACAATAAAATATCTGCCTTAAATAGTTACGATTCGCCCCCAACCCGGGTATTTTAATCATTTCCACAATTACCGAATCAACTTCCGCCATTTTAAAATCGACATTAATAAACTTATCACCCCGGCTGATTTTTTTTGTTAAATAAGGTTTTGCCATAATGGCCTCAGTATTATACAAAGAAGTCGGGATTTCATCAACCTGGTACATGAAAGACTCGTCGGGTGGATAAAGCAGGTTTAAGTTACCCTGAGCGTTATTAAACGCAAAAAAGATGTGGTCATACTCTCCTTTTCTGATAAAATAAGGGTCAATATTTCCTGATCGTTTACTCCGGCCAAAAACCGCCCAATAATCAATCTCAAGATCTTCCAATATCTGCCGGTAAAGCCTTCGTATACTAATAGGATCAAAACGTCTCTCCTTTAGAAAATACCCGTTTGATTTAATCAGTTCCTCTTCCTTCAAAGGTTCAATCCGTATATTATTATAAATATCGGTAAGCAGGAGATTAAGCTTGTAAAATTTACTGCTGTCTTCGGCCTCTCCTATTACCGTCTTTTTCCATTTCTTATAGTAAGACGATTTCTCATAGTCCAATTTAAAAGGCTGGGTTATGATATTAAATTCCTGGTTATAAACCTCCTTCCAGGTTCTGATTTCATCCTTTTTTTTATCTACAGAATAATACACATAGGGTAATTCACACGCCTCACAGGTATACTGGTTTTCCTTCAAACCCTTAACGTTTTCCATTTTAAATACACAATAGATAATCGTATCATTTGATATTACACTGGGATTCGGAAAACCATTGTATGTTTTAAATATTACTTTACGATCTGGCCTGGTTCTGATTGTAAATTCCGTATTGATACTGGGTACAGGATGATAAAGACTCACAAAATCTCTGAGCTCAAAATCCTCAAGGTTTTCCGTGTACACGTAAGAGATTTCAATGGTATCACCCGGCTCAACACCGGGTATCGGATAGTTAATGTCTTTGGAATGTTTGCCGTCTGATTGGTGATTAAAAATAAGGCTTGAATCTAATTTTATTACGGTACCATCTGATTTTAAGGTCTCGACCCGGATCATTTTCAAATGATCATACATAAGCTTACTTAAATTCACAAATGCAAATTTCTCAACCCCGGTCCTGTTATTTACAACAATTTTGCTTTGTACGGAGGTCTGTCTCCTGTAATTATTCCATAATGCAGGAAAGTAAGTAACATCAGTGTATGAATATAATAAATAAGCATCAGAAGTTTTACAATAAACCTCAAACGTCGAATCCGGGGCATTATCAACGGCAGGCACAACAGTGCAAAATGGCAGTGCCATGCAGATGAAAAGATATCTCTTAAGGTTAGTTATTAAGTATAATAGGCTCATTGGTAATTTTTTTGAATGATTCTAGTATCTCGTTTATAATGTCGAGGTTATTTTTTTCTGTTAAGGAATGTTCAAGAATAAATTCATATTGACATTCAATAACGAATTCCTCAGGATTTGTAATTTTAATATCCAGTGAAATGCCTTTGTTGTTGAAAGTATGCTCAACTGGACCAAATGACGCAAAAGGTGCATCCATTATGATCCTCAAATTAACCTTTTTATCGAAAGTGCTGCCAAGATAGATCCCTTCCAGCATCGTTTCCCTGTTTACATTTTCAATAAGATGAGGTAAGAAATCAATAAATAAATACCGGTGGCCGGAATCATTAAAGATCTTTCCTTTAACTGTTAATTTCCCTTGTACTTCAACGGAATTTTTCGGCTCATTAATATTAATATCAGTTATAGTTTGATTGCCAAATACCGATTCGTAGTGTTTTTCCCCGGCGGTATTCATCTCATCATTACTGAGATCGATAAATTGCCGCCTTAAAAAGTTTCCTGAGATACCTTCATAATCCGCATTAAAATCACCCCGCATAACCATCAGACCAGAATCTGCTCGTAATGCTATTCTATAATTAATCGCATTTTGTTGTGGAGAAAATCCATTTACTTTATAAAACTCACCGCCACTCCGGTTAATGATAAATATCGAACGTTTTTGTATACTTTCAACCGGTGTTTGTGGTAAATGTATGGGATCAGTGGGATCTAACAGGACAGGTTTATCGTTTATATAAGCTACACATATAAAATGATTGGCTGAACACAACGATGGAAAATCACAGTCGCTGATGTGGTTGAATGTAGCCGCCAATGCAACATCAGTTTTAATGCCCTTATAGTTTAAAGCATCTGAAAGAAAGTTGGATAAGTCCTTACAATCACCTTGCTTATTGGTAAATACTTCATTTGTATGACTTGGAATAAAAGCTCCCATACCCAGTTCAATGGCAACATACTTAAAGTTTGATTTCACATAGTTATACAGGGTATCCAATATTTCCATGGGATCAGATATTCCCCCCGTTAATTCATCAATTTTCTGGGTAGTGGCAGAATCCAGTCCTCTTGTTGTTTCCAACTTACTCAGATACCAATCATTCAAATATTCCTTTTCTCTGTATTTAAAGGCTGCCGGCACAACAATCGTCCTCATTAACGGTACCTTCAGGTTTTTGTAAATACCGAAATACATTAAAGGGTCGGGGTTTACTTTTCCGGGAACTACTTCAATATTCCACTTCATCATGCGATCATCCTTCAGGGAATCAACAGACAGGAAATCCAGAGAATCTTTATAAATAATATCATGTAAAAACCAGAATGTTTCAGGCACAGTGACCTGATATTTCAATGTGTCTGCATCATCATATGAAAAAAGAGGGAGGTCGGAAAAATACATCAGTTCATTGCATTCCACACTGTAGCATATTTTTGCTTCTACATCCGGAGGGATGAAAACGGATTTTATTTTTTTACTGCTTATAAGGTCAATGTTAACGTTTTCTTCTTGTATAACCGGATTCTTTAAAGGTTTAAACCGCGTTCCTTTTTTTATACTTACACTGATACCGGATAAGGTTTCAAGTTTACTATCATAAAAAACCGGGTATATTATACCTTTGTCACTCTTTTTTAAAAATACGTTTACATCCCTTATAAAGGTAGTATCAGTCCTTATTCGTATGTCCTCAGACAAAGTGCTTATCTGAATATTCTGAGCTGATCCGTTTACCAGAATTAAAAATAGAAGGTTTAAAAGCAGTAATCTGATATGAGAGTTTTTCAAACGCCTAGTGTTATATGGCATAAATAAAAATACTTTTATGTCAAACTAATGAAACTCAGAAATTATAATTTGTAAAAAACAAAACGATACCCGACGGTTCACTTTTTACGATATCCATTTGTGAATCCCGTGAAACCTTCGGTTTTTAAAAATCTCTTCATCATAATATCATCATCAGGGTATCCTGACCGGTACCCACTCTTAAATTTGGCGAATGCCCTGAAAAACAGACCCGAATCTTCATATACCGGTTAAAAAGCAGCTTCCACGCAGCCCGGCAATCTGCTCACCAGAGCATGACATTATCTCATCTGCCGTCACTCCGGAGAATTTTCTTCTTTTGTCTAATGAAAATTAAATATAGTATTTTTTACTGAAATTTAAACATGTCCGCTCATAATGTTTGAATCAGGTTTTTCAGGAGGTAAGGAGGAAAGGAGGAAAGGATCAATGTCTTAATCTGCCCCGGAATGTCTTAAAAAATAAAGGTTTGTGATCCCGGGAAACACATGGGAAGTAATATTACCACAGAAGTGAATAATCCTGAAATTTGCTCTATCCATTCTTCAACGCCTGCAGTGTTGCGGGGAACAATGTATTGCCCTGATCTTTTTAACTTGCATAATTTTATTTTGAAATCCAGATTCATACTAAAAATTTGCAGAACCGTCATTTCATCGGTCTGAGATCATTGTTTGGTGATGACATCTTTTTCTTCTCAGTTGCAGTGCGGAGAAAAATACGGTGAATAGAAACCGTCTCATTGTACCATTCATTTTAAATGGATAAAAAAACCAAAAATCTTATACTAACATGAAACCCTGAAGCCTCCATTTTCAGGAAAGTCGATTTTCCCTTTCGGGATGAAAAATGTGTTTAAATGCTCCGATGATTCATTCAAAGAGTTATTTTCCCTTCAACCATTCCACGCCGGTATAGAAAGCACTGCATATTTCTTTTCCGTCACTGTCCATGAACCAGGTTTCTACTTTTGCCGGTCCGGCCGGTAAGTCGAGACGAAATTTCACATCCCGTTGTCCGGTTTTTGTTTCAACAGTTTGTTCATGATCGCCCACCCTGATCTTTGCCTTCGCAATGGGCAGGCCGCCCCGGAAATCATTTTTCGTTACCTCATAGCTATCCGTCAGTGCCATGCCCGAAGCCGGGTGCCACCTGGAAAGGGTAAACTCATACGTGCCAGCTGTTTCCACCATTACGTCCCACCAGCCAATGGCATTCCCGGCAAAGAGGTTCCCTGCATTATCGGCATAAGAACCCTGCCAGTCGCTTGAATACAACATACATGGATTCTCATGTTCTGTTCCGATATGGATATACCTCGTCTGGTTGTAACCCTTAAGGGCATCCTCCAGCCACTGGTTGTAGTAATCTTCAAGTTTCCGGACCACCTCCGGGTGCTGTTCTGCGATATCATTCTGTTGCCCGGGATCGGTGGACAGGTCATATAATTCATTTCCCTTAACAAGCCTCCACTTTTTCCACATAACGGCTTTGTTGTTTTCAGGTACATAAGGATTATCGTACTGAACGACCAGGATACGGTCATCGAAATCTGCGGTCTCTCCCTTAAAGAGAGGAGCCAGCGAGGTACCGTCAAAAACGGCGTCCTTAGGTTGTTGCAAACCGCACCAGTCGATGAGTGTCGGCAGTATGTCCTGGCATTCTGTCAGCACACTGATGTCCCTTGGTATGCCTATATTCCCATCCGGCCAGCGCACAAATAACGGTACCCGGTGGCCTCCCTCATAGGGAAGGGTCTTTTTCCCCCGCATTCCGGCATTGAATACTTTCTCACCTCTCTCTGTACCGTTATCGGTCAGGTAGATCAGGATCGTATTATCTGTGAGCCCTTTTTCATCAAGGTTCCTCAACAATCTTTCCATGTTCTCGTCGATATTGGCGATCTGTCCAAAAAATTTTGCCGTCACCGTATCGAGTCCTGCAGCCAGGTAAGGATCGGAATAGGAATCATCACAAAGGTGGGGAGCATGCGGACAATTGGTGGCAAGGTAGATGAAAAACGGCTTATCCCCTTTTTTCCGGCTGTTGAGATAATCGAGGGTATAATCAAACCAGGAATTTGTGCAATACTTATCATAATCGAGGTATTCGCCATTGTGGTGAAATTTTCCCTTCCAGTAAGTATTTCCGAAATAATCGGCAATGGACCCGATCCCCCAGGCGCCATGAGAGATGTTCTCATCAAAGCCGCGGTCTTCCGGCCGGTAGGGATAACTGTCGCCCATGTGCCATTTTCCGAAGTGGGCCGTCTGGTAGCCCGATGCCCTGAAAATGTCCGCCATGTATGGCAGGTCTTCACGAACCATGGATCGTCCAAGGCAAACAGCCGTACAGCCATTATCCATGGCATCCCTGCCTGTCATCAACTGTCCCCTTGAAGGTGAGCACATGGGGGATACATGAAAATCGGTGAAGCGCACACTCAAATCATGCAGGCTGTCCAGGACCGGCGTCTTCAGGATGGGATTGCCGTGTACCGAGAGATCACCGTATCCCTGGTCATCGGTCAGGATGAGTATGACATTCGGTTTGACCGAAGTGTCCTTTTTACTATTGTGACAGGAGGGCATGAGGCAGGCTGCACCGGCTCCGGCTATGGTGCCCATCATTAAGAGGGAGAGCTTTCGTGGCATGGTAATTTGTTTAATGGTCTCTTATGTTTTCGTATCCGTAGGTGAATGTCAAACCGTGAAATTCATCGATGAAGAAACAGCATTTTCAATTTCCGGTATGAGCCGTAACAGGCTGAGGACCTGGCCGGATTTAAGACACCTTTGTTCTGTATCTCATCCATATCCGTTCCATCATTTTCTCATTCAACTAAAGTATAATTACTTCCTGACTCCTCAAAATGCTTACTGTCCTTAGTCAACATTTTTAGTCGAAATACATTCCTAAGCTTGAAAAGAAAACAGGAGAAAAGGAAAAAGAAAGCAGGAAACAGGAGGCTGTTTATTTGGCATCTTCAAACGAAAGTATCACATTCCCCATTTTCTGCCCTGATTCAACATATGTGTATGCCTCACGGATTTTCTCCAGCGGAAAGGTACGGTCCATCAGCGGCTGAAATTTTTCCCGGTCCAGCAGATCTTTGACGAATGTAAGCGTTCCCGCAATATCCGATGGAAACGGAAAGACGACCTTTTTACCGCGTGCAATTGCTGTAAACGGGACGAAGAACAGGTTCTGAGCCCACGGTCCAGGTTCGGATGAAATATATATTCCTTTCGGTTTCAGTAATGGCCTGCACTTGCTGAACGTACTCCTGCCAACGGCATCAATAATAAAATCATATGTCTCGCTGTCCAGGGTAAAATCTTCCCTGTCGTAAGCGATGACTTTATCCGCGCCCATGGATTTCACCCGGTCAATGGCTTTGGAGGGACAAACGGCAGTGACATAGACATTGTAATATTTCAAAAACTGAACGGCTGCCGAACCAATCGCCCCTGTAGCGCCGTTGACCAGCACCTTCTGCCCGGCATGAAGCTTCAGCCTTTTAACGAAATTCAGGGCATAATGCGCACCCTCAAGACTGGCTGCCGCCTGTACAAAGGGTGTGTCACCGGGGATGATGGTCAATGTTTTATCCTCACGCATCGTAAAATACCGGGCATGCGACCCCAGACCGGTGTCATCGAAACCCATTACACTGTCGCCGTTATTGAATAAAGTTACATTTTTACCGATCTGTTCTACGATGCCGGCAAAATCAGTTCCCGGAACCCTCGATGCAGGTCTGAATAATCCGGTAAAAAAGCGAAGTATAAACGGCTTGCCACGGAGTATGCCGCAATCAGTACGGTTAACAGTAGAGGCAATGACCTTTATCAGTACTTCATCAGCAGCAGGAACAGGCATGACCGTCTCCCTAATACTTAAAACTTCCGGCGGACCGTATTTTGAACGGTATACGGCTTTCATAGAATGATCTTTTTAATGTCCTATATTATGAAGTGCAAAACTTTCAGATTCAAAATGTCTGGTTGATGGCATTCCGGTTCCAGACTTTTTTTAATGCTGATCATGAAAACGAGCAACGAATACTGGATTAAAGATACACAATTTCAATAATATAAGGACAAATTACTAAAATAGAGCCTGAAATGAATCCTGGAATTCTAAAAGGGGAATTCCAAATCACAAATAACAAATCATAGATAAATTCCAAAGGAAGAAATGCCCAAAAGAAGAAGCCAAATACAATCTCTACTCTCTCTACTACTCTCTAATCTCTACCTCTCTATTCTCTAATCTCTACTCTACCCTCTCTCCTTCCTAATCCGTCTTCACATCCTTCACATTCAGCTGCAGATTGATCTCGCCACGGAAGACATTCTCCTCGATGGAATAGCAGATATCGAAGCCGTGGCCATTTGCAATAGCGGAGTATTTATCGCCCTGTTGAAAAGCGATGGCGGGAAATACTTTGAAGGGATCCTCCTCCTGGACGAGGGCCAGCTTGAGATGTTCACCGTTCATTCCCACCACTTTGCCTTCACCATTGTCAGAGACATTTTCAGTGAGGAATACAGGAGCCATGTTCTCCGGACCGAATGGTCTGAACTGTTTAAGAACGCGGTAGAATTTGTCGGTTATCTCTGAGAGCTGGATTTCAGTATCGATTTCGACTACAGGAATAAGCTGGTCGGGCAGGATAGTATCAGTCACCACTTCCTCGAAGCGTTTTTGAAACTTGGCAACGTTTCCTAGTTCCATGGTGAGACCGGCAGCATACTTGTGTCCACCGAAATTTTCAAGCAGGTCGCTGCATTCTTCGATAGCCTGGTAAAGGTCGAAGCCGTTGACGGAGCGTGCCGAGCCGGTGGCAAAGCCATTCGACCTGGTAAGGATGATTGTGGGCCGGTAATAATGCTCCAGCAGGCGTGACGCCACGATGCCGATCACTCCCTTATGCCATTCAGGATTGAACAGCACTGTCGATTTCATACTTTTCAGGTCGGGATCGGCGCTTATCATATTCAGGGCTTCCTGTGTGATGTTCGTATCTATGAAACGCCGGTCGGAATTAAAGACGTCGATTGTCTCGCTCATGGAGATGGCTTCGGTAATATCCTCAGAAATAAGCAGATCGACGCTGGTCTTCCCCGATTCCATCCTGCCCGCGGCATTAATCCTGGGTCCGATACGGAACACAATGTCTTCAACGGTAATTTCCTTGTTTCCGATGTTGGCAATTTTGATGATCGCCTTCATACCGATTGAAGGATTATGATTGATACAATCGAGACCGAAAAAGGTGAGAACCCTGTTTTCTCCGGTTATCGGGACAATATCTGAAGCGATGCTGACAGCCACAAGATCGAGATACTTCACCAGGTCCTCAAAGGGTTTGTTCTGTGTCGAATGAAAAGCCTGGACCAGTTTGAATCCGACACCGCAGCCGCTGAGCTCTTTATACGGATAAGGACAGTCGGGGCGTTTTGCATCCAGGACAGCAACGGCTTCCGGAATCTCAATACCGGGTGTATGATGATCACAGATGATCAGATCGATACCTTTGGTCCTTGCATACTTTACTTTCTCGTTGGCTTTAATGCCGCAGTCGAGAGCGATAACCAGCTTGTATCCATTTTCATGAGCATAATCGATGCCGCTGTTTGAAATACCATATCCTTCCTTATACCGGTCGGGAATATAATAATCGATGTTCTTGAAGTAACCTTTGAAATAGTTGTACACCAGGGCTACCGCTGTGGTCCCATCCACATCATAGTCGCCGTAAACAAGGAGACTCTCCTCCTGTGCAATCCCTTTGCTGATCCGGTCAACAGCTTTGTCCATATCCTTCATCAGGAAGGGATCATGAAGATGTGTAAGATTCGGCCTGAAAAAAGCCCTGGCAGCATCGTACGTGGTGATCCCCCTATGAACCAGCAGGTTTGCAATAGGACGCTCAATTTTCAGCACCTCCTGCAAATGTTTAACATCCGCATCACTACCCTGCTGCCTGATTACCCAGTTCCTGTACATCAATGTCCCGAATTTATTTTGAAAAAAATATTCTTATACAAAAGTATAAATATCCGGCCAATATTTATTGTTAAACACAACAAACCGGTAAGGGATATCTTAAGTCGCTTTCATCCAACACCTAACCCATCCTGTATGGTTTACTTTTTACCCCTTAATGTGAATATTGTGAAAAAATCAGCGTCCCGATACGCAAAAAATATAATTTTTTTTGATGATCCTAAAAAAAAATCTTTCGCCTCTTTCTCTTCTTCATTCGATATTAGATATTTTCTCTAGTTCCGTTCATCCTTCAGTTTCACCACAGATTACACAGATTATCACAGATTATTATAGATTATTATAGATTGGGTCCGGTTTTTCATAGACGTGAATAATTGCGCGTCTCTACGATAAAAACATCTATTATATATCTCCTTCCTCCTTTTTAATTTTTAATTTTTAATTTTTCCTTTCGCCTTTCTCCTTTCGCCTTTCGCCTTACTGTTTCCTTTATTCTTTTTCCAGGCATCTTCTTCCCCGCGCTCACCCCTTGATCCCCTGTAGGGGAAACCCAGCCCACCATCGCATTTACTAAATCCTTCTCCCGTCTCCGAATTCATGATTCATCCTTCAGTTTCACCACAGATTACACAGATTATCACAGATTATTATAGATTATTATAGATTGGGTCCGGTTTTTCATAGACGTGAATAATTGCGCGTCTCTACGATAAAAACATCTATTATATATCTCCTTCCTCCTTTTTAATTTTTAATTTTTAATTTTTCCTTTCGCCTTTCTCCTTTCACCTTTCGCCTTACTGTTTCCTTTATTCTTTTTCCAGGCATCTTCTTCCCCGCGCTCACCCCTTGATCCCCTGTAGGGGAAACCCAGCCCACCATCGCATTTACTAAATCCTTCTCCCGTCTCCGAATTCATGATTCATCCTTCAGTTTCACCACAGATTACACAGATTATCACAGATTATTATAGATTATTATAGATTGGGTCCGGTTTTTCATAGACGTGAATAATTGCGCGTCTCTACGATAAAAACATCTATTATATATCTCCTTCCTCCTTTTTAATTTTTAATTTTTAATTTTTCCTTTCGCCTTTCGCCTTTCTCCTTTCACCTTTCGCCTTACTGTTTCCTTTATTCTTTTTCCAGGCATCTTCTTCCCCGCGCTCACCCCTTGATCCCCTGTAGGGGAAACCCAGCCCACCATCGCATTTACTAAATCCTTATCTCATCTCCGCATCACTCGATATTCTCCCTCAATCACTCAATCCCTAACTAACTCAATCCCTCAATCCCTCACTTTCGTCTTTCCCGTTATCCATTATCTTTATATCTTTGCAGAAATTCTTACCATACAACCATTATGAGCCTACAGAACCTTAGCGAGCAGGAACAAATAAGGAGAGCTTCACTGGAGGAGCTCAGGAAACTGGGCATTAATCCGTACCCCGCCGAGGGCTACCCGGTGAACGCTGCTGCTTCACAGATAAAAGAGGAATTTAAGGACGACAACAACGCGTTCGGCAAGGTATTCCTGGCCGGCAGGATCATGAGCCGCCGTATTATGGGCAGCGCCTCTTTCGCTGAAATTCAGGATGCGTCAGGAAGGATACAGATCTATCTTCAGCGCGACACCATCTGCCCGGAAGAGGATAAAACCATGTACAATACGGTGTTCAAAAAACTGCTTGACATAGGTGATATCATCGGTATTCAAGGGAACGTGTTCAGAACACAGATGGGAGAGATCACGGTAAATGTTCAGGGATTCAAAGTCCTCAGTAAATCTCTCAGGCCTCTCCCTGTCGTCAAGGAAAAAGAGGGTCATACTTTCGATGCCTTCACCGACCCTGAGCAACGCTACCGTCAGCGGTATGTCGACCTTATCGTGAATCCTTCGGTTAGAAAAACCTTTGTTCAGCGTACAGTGCTGGTGAACGCCATGCGGAATTTTCTGAATGAAAAAAAATATATCGAGGTGGAAACGCCGGTACTCCAGCCGCTTTACGGCGGTGCGGCTGCCCGGCCGTTCAAGACCCACCACAATACCCTCGACCAGACCTTATACCTCCGGATCGCCAATGAACTCTACCTGAAAAGGCTGATCGTCGGCGGTTATGAAGGAGTTTATGAATTTTCCAAAGACTTCCGGAATGAAGGGATGGACCGTTTCCATAACCCGGAATTTACCCAGATGGAACTTTACGTGGCTTACCAGGACTACGTGTGGATGATGGAGCTTGTGGAAGAGATGGTTGAACGTGTAGCCCTCGCACTTCATGGAAATACGAAGGTGCAAGTGGGCGAACACCTCATCGATTTCAAACGGCCCTGGAAACGCTTCACCATGTTCGAAGCCATAAAGGAATATACCGGCATCGACATCTCCGGAATGGACGAAGCTGAACTTCGCAATACAGCCGGTACGCTCGGTGTACAACTCGACGAAACCATGGGAAAGGGCAAGGTCATCGACGAGATCTTCGGTGAAAAATGCGAGCCCAACCTTATACAGCCGACCTTCATCACCGACTACCCCATCGAGATGTCGCCGTTGGCCAAGAAACACCGTACGGCACCAGGTCTTGTCGAACGCTTTGAAGCCATCTGTAACGGAAAGGAACTCTGTAATGCCTTCTCCGAGCTAAACGACCCCATCGATCAGCGAGAACGGTTCGAACTACAGATCCAACTCGGCAAACGGGGTGATGAAGAAGCCATGGTTCTTGACGAGGATTTCCTCCGCGCCCTCGAATACGGCATGCCGCCTACCGCCGGACTGGGTATCGGTATCGACCGGCTGGCCATGATCATGACCAACAGTACTTCCATCCAGGATGTAATCTTTTTCCCGCAGATGAAGCCGGAGAAAAGACAGCAAGTACTGACTGATGACCCTTCAAAATACACCAGTCTGGGCATCCCGGAAGAATGGGTGGAGCCACTGCAGAAACTTGGATACACCACCGTAGCTAAACTTAAGGAAGTGGAGAAGCCTGGAAAACTGTCCAATGACCTCAACGGCTTTAAAAAGAAAAACAAACTGGACCTGCCGGGACTGAGCCCGGAAACTGTTGCTTCCTGGATACAATAAGGAAATAAGTCTCCTCCCTTCAATTTGCAGGCATTCTTTATTTATAATAGAGAATACCTGCCTTTTCGTTCCATCCCGCCTCCGCACCCTCCTTTTCTTTATTCATGAATTTTGCATAGCG
Source organism: uncultured Bacteroidales bacterium (assembly GCA_963732905.1). Lineage (GTDB taxonomy): Bacteria > Bacteroidota > Bacteroidia > Bacteroidales > DASQZK01. The sequence goes on along the minus strand of CAVTBM010000016.1, from coordinate 7,992 downwards.
GTTTTATCCGATTTAATTGATATTCTCCCTCCAAATTCCTATATTATCGCAATTTAAAATTACTCCAGCCATGAAAACATTACGAATTATAACAATTGCGACCCTTTTTACCTTTTCGCTGGTTTCACTGAATGCACAGTCTTTAATAAAGGGAAACCTGGTTTGTATTCACAACATGAGTGTGGTTCTCAAAAAAGATGTTACCCCAACCCAGTTCGAAACTTTCATGTTGAACAACTATATCCCTGCCTTTGAGAAGAATGTGAAAGGCGTGAAAGTATACCTGGTAAAGGGGGAAAGAGGTGAATATACGGGTGAGTATGCTGTTTTTATGCAATTTAAAAATGAGAAGGCATGGAAAGAATTCTCACCACAGGAAGGTGAATTAAGTGAGATGGCAAAAGCCTGCCTGAAAAAGATGATGCCCCTTGAAAGTGAACTCTACAAAATCGCACAAACGGATTTCACCACCACACAGTGGCTGGTGCTTTAGGGATTCAGGATCTCCTTTTTCTCTCTAACTCTGCTATCCGTGGACGATCCGCACGGCCACCCGGTTAATTGTAATTATTAGCTCAACAACTATGCTCGCACCCGTACCTGAAAAATTCGGCCTTTACCTCGATGTGATGCCGTTTAATTTCATAAATTGTCTGTCGAAATAACATTGATCCGGTTTGTCGAATATGTCCGTCATCCGGAATGATTCCCGGCACTCTGAATATTTATCCAGATACGACAATGCCAATGCATATATACAAAAGAATCATTTGCCTGATTTCTCTCATTACTTTTTTGATCACTCTGGTAAGCGGACAGCAAATTCCTCAAAAACCCGTTTCTTACAGGGTCTTCACACCTTTCCTTTTTAATCCGGCCATCACCGGGAGCCATGATTATTCCACACTGGATATTACAACAGACTTTCAGGGTGAATCGAATGCACAGCTTGTCAGCCTGAATGCAAGGCTGACCAGGAAAGAACCAGGGTATTTTTCATCACCGGATTTGGTGACCTATAGAAATACAGGGGTCGGGGGTTACCTTTTTCATGAAAAAAACACCATCTTCCAAAATTCTGGTGCCGGAGTATCCTTTGCATATCACATCCCTCTCAACCGCAGGTCTTTCTCATTTCTGGCTTTCGGAATAGCCTTGAAGGGCTATTTCAGTTCACCGGGTACTGCCGGCGGAACAGAACCGGCCGGGACTTCTACGAAAAGTCTACATTCCAATATGGATCTGGGTATGTACTACTATGGGACTCATCTTTTTGCAGGTTTTTCATCCTCTAATGTGTTCGGAAGTCCACAGCTTTCCGGCGACCCGGGTGATTTCCTGATTCCTGTGTCCCGGCAATATGCTCTGCTGACAGGTTACAAAATCCAGCTTTCAAAATCACAGGATATCCTGCTTGAACCATCGATTATCAGCATCTTTGACAGTCTGACCTTTCATGAAGCCGGAAAACAGATCAGGCCGGTAATAAAACTCTATATTCAGAATTTCTGCATGGGAACGTATTTCCATGATAAGGAGAAGAACTCTTTCTTTTTCCAGTACCGGTATCCCAGGTTTTATGTCGGCGGATTTTTTGCCCTTCCGAAAAAATCCCCATATTATTCAAAAGATGTGATCGTTGAAATTATGGCAGGTATAAATTTTTCCAGCGATAAATCCAGGTTTACCGGCCATAGTCACTGGTAAAAACGTTTTTACACCAACATTATGAAGGCATTTTTTACGGGATTGATCATTTACCTGCTGGCATGCGGGACGGCGGCACAGGCGCAGGCGACCGGACCTTCCGGACAGGTGACAAGGGTGGAGGCAGATACGGGAAAAACCGGTGACAGGCAGTTCCTGAACCAGAATATCGCAGTGGATTCGTTTGATCTAAGGATCATCCCTCCCTCATCTGGTGTCCGATTTTATGAAGGAAACCTGGTCTTCCTGTCCGCTTCAAAAGATGAATTGAAAATGTCTCCCAGCCACCTGTCCTTCGGAACCATCCAGGCCTACTTTGCTCCGGTGGTTGATTCCACAACCGGACCACACCGTGTTTTTTCTCCTTTCTCCTCCATGCCGTTCTCTTTTCCCACCGAAGCCATGACGTTCAGTAAGGACGGTCATACTTTATACTTTACAAAAATCTCTAAAAACGACCATAAGGAAAAGATCTATAAAGCTGATAAGTATACAACAGGGAATAACCGTCAGGGATGGTCATGGGGTAACCAACCACTCAGTTTCTGTACTGATACATTCAGTTATACGCATCCGGCTCTTTCGAATAATGGCAACCTCCTCATCTTTGCTTCAGATAAACCCGGCTCGATGGGCGGTATGGACCTGTACGTCAGCAATAAAACCACCGGAGAATGGTCTTCACCCGAGAACCTGGGTTCTTCCTTCAATACCAAGGGGAATGAGATGTTTCCGTTTCTCGATGATGATAATAACCTCTACTATTCATCTGACAAACTACCTGGCTATGGTGGTTATGACATCTTCATCTGCCGGTTTAACGGACGGGCGTGGGATAAGCCTGTCAATATGTCTGACCGCATTAACACTGAGAACGATGATATCGCCTTTACCCTCGATCCGGAGGCCGACACGCTCGCCTTTTATACCGTCAGGCAAAAATCAGCAAAGCTGGATATGCAAATGTATGAAATTACCCTGAAAGAGCGGCCGCAACTATCGGATAATCAGGGACTATCCACCGTACTGTTTCATATTGCCCAGACCAGCAAGAATCTTGTTGCAGAAACGTCTCCCACGAAAGTAAGCACTCAACATGCTGACACATTAAAAGCTGAGATAAAAAGTCCTGGTATCGTCAAGGACACAACAACTCATGCCGTTCCCAAAACGATGACTGCTAAAACTGAACGGAATGAGAAAACACCTGTCGTTAAAGAGCAAAAAACGGCACCAGCTCAAACAAATAAGACGACGGTTTCTGAAAAGCCAGCTACCGTAGTTAAACCGGAAACTGAGAAAACGACGGTCACAACACCTGGTCCAAAACCAGAAACGAAAAAGGACGTGGTTGTGTACAGGGTTCAGTTTGCTGCCAGCACAAAACCTAAGGGAAGTTACACCATAAAGGTAGAAGGAAAAGCCTGGAAAACATGGGAATATCGTTACAAAGGGGCCTACCGGTCCTGCATAGGCAGATACGACACCCTCGAACCGGCGAAAAACCTGCAGAACACCTGCCGGAAAGCCGGTTATCCGCAGGCTTTTGTAGTAGTGTTTGTGAACGGGGTAAGGACGGTGGATCCTAAGTATTTCAGGTAGTGAGGCCGCGGGACCTGGATGATGCATGACGGGAATCCGGAGTTTCGGAAAGCCGGCAAAACGGACTCCTGCAACAAAGCTACAGGCAGGTCAGTCAGCACCACCATTGAATGGGTTAATGGCATAAGGAGTCAGTAAGGAAAGAAGGTTGCGTCAGGAAGTTGTTCACACCTTCACATTCCCAGTCAACTTCTCACTTAGCTACTGGAAAACCCGACTCCACAATCACGTTTTTTCGTCATACGTCTATGAGTAACCTATCCCCTCACAACTCATACCCTGGTCTGTAGTAAGGTTTGATCAGCCTGTCGGCTTCTTCGACATTCGTTTTCATATTCACGGGATCCCAGTGCAGTTTTTTCCGGGTACGCATGGCGATAATTGCCAGATTGAGGGTCTCGGTGACCGGATCGGCAAATTCAAAATGCGCCCTTCCGGGCTTTCCTCCTTTGCAGGCATTTATCCAGTCACCAATATGATCTTTCGATCTCGCGATAAACGGTTTGGGTGCCTGGTAAGCTGTATTTGCAGCTTCCGGTATAAGGCGTGGTTTGCCTCCGTGGAATTCAGCCAGAATCTTTCCTTTGTCGCCAACATAGAGCATACCTTCGGCCGGAAGATCCTTGCCGTCTTTCTCCAACTCTTCAGGAACCAGCGGCTTTATACCGCCATCATACCAGAACAGTTGAACAGGCGGCATATCTTCGCGTGCCCCGAAGGTGAATTGGGCTGTCATGGCCCTGGGTTGTGCAATATGGTTATCCATATGTGTGGGGATGCCGCTGATGACGTCGCAGTACGTGCTGGCGCTGGCCTGGATGGTTTCGGGGAATCCCAGTTTCAGGGCTCTGAAAATCACATCGAAGGAATAGCAGCCCATATCTCCGATAGCCCCGGTTCCGAAATCGTACCAGCTTCTGAAAATTGTATGGGCATACTGGTAGCTGAAGGGGCGGTATTCCCGCGGTCCCAGCCAGAGATCCCAGTTGAAACCTTCCGGTATCTGTTCCGGGTCAGGAAGCTGGGTAAAGCCAGAAGGCCAGACAGGACGGGTGGACCAGTTATGTACTTCCCGCACCGGACCGATAGCCCCTGTCCAGATCATCTCACAAAGTTCGTCGGTTGATTCAGCCGAGGAACTGGCAGTCAGCACCTGTGTGGCAACTCCCGTTCGCCGGGCTGAATCAGCCATCACCCGGGCCTCATGTACGGAGTTGGTCATCGGTTTCTGACTCATCACGTGTATGCCCTTTTCCATCGCCCTCACCGATGCCTGTGCATGTTGGTGATCCGTAGTACCCACCATCACGGCATCCAGTTCAGGCATCTTCTCAAGCATCTCACGGTAATCCTCAAAACTCCGGCATCCTTTATATCCTGGCAAATCTTTTTGTTTGCCGTACCAGGCCTCAACGATGCGTTTTGCAGGTTCCCTTCCTGCCCTGCAACCTTCAACGCCCTCGTCCCATTGCGGCTCATCGATGGATCTGCGGATGAGATTGCGTAATTCATATTTACCCCAGTTCAGGTAACGGTCATCCTGCTTAACAGGGTCCGCTACCGCAATGATCTGCAGCTCCGGGTATTTCAGCAATTCAAGCATTACCCTTGTCCCCTGTGTGCCATTCCCTATACAGGCGATATTCAGTCTATCACTCGGGGCAATACGGCCCCTTCCTCCGAGAACATACCCGGGAACGATAGTGATAGCCGCAGCTTTGGCCGTTGTGCCGACAAACTGTCTTCGGTTTATTTTTGTCATGATGTTCAGTAGTTTTAGTATGAAAAATTCAGTAAAATAATTCGTTTAGATGCATGTAACCTTGTAGTGAAAGCCGTTTAAAGAGATGCCCCATGAATCCCAATAATTATGCGGGACAGATGCACTTCTTCCTGTAGCCACCACCTTCCATCCCAACTCAGGCGTTACCGACCCGATAATAACGTGAACAATAATTGAACCCCTCCGGAATGTTTGGGGATCAGGCGCATCCCCTCCATGGGTGTGACCATGGCTGACCTGATATTATACCTCCGGAATCGTGGGCCTGTAATTCAGGGGATCTTCATTCATCCCAAAACTAAATTCTTGTCTGCCTTTCTTTTTACTGTCTGTTAACGTATTTATGATTTCCTGAGCCGGCATGGTATCATTGTTTCCGGATATGGCATGCCTCTAACCCCTGCTATGACAGGCTTTTTTTTCTTGTTACCTTTCGGCTATCTTCTTATTTTTTTTAAAGCTCCTTCACATAAATATTACGGAACTGTACCAGGGCCGGCGGGCTGACCCATTCACCGTTCATCTTGTCGCCATGATGCTGCAGTCCTATGGGTCCGGATTCGGGGATGCCGGGAAGCTCGGCATTTTCAATCACGACATGTCCGTTCAGTTCCACCGTGAGACGGTCACCCTTCAGGGTGATCTTGTAGGTATTCCATTCCCCGATATTATGATCGGCGTTGTAAGTAGGAGTAACGCCCCTGCGGACGTCTGCAGGCATGCTCTTATCCATACGGTAGCCATAGACTTCGCCTGATCCGATTGGCCAGCACCAGATATTTACCTGGGATTTTCCCTGGCCACGCAACAGGATCCCTGAATCGGAATCGGGAACAACCATTTGTATTTCCTTTCCGTTCTCATCGAGCTTATGCAAACCGCTTGGAAGGATGATAGGAACCCGAGGATTTTTGTAAGGTGTTTCCTTGATGCGCCAGTCGACATAAAGCACAAAGTTCTTATACGCTTTCTCTGTCCACAGGCTTTTATCTTTCACGGCTTCACTCATGGCATCATAATCAATGACCTTGTCAAGTATTTTCCAGTGACCGTTATCGCCGGCAGGTATTACCCAGTTGGTGAAATCTTTACCATTGAAAAGAGAGACAAAATCAGAAGGGATCATCGGGCTGTTTTCTTTCCCCTGCGGGAAGAGGGGCAGACTGAACAGAAGTGCAGCCAGAAAGGAAATCAAACGAAGCTTTTTCATGGATTGTGAATTTATTTAGCATCTAAGTTGGAGGAAAATATATCTGAATAAACGCATAAGTTAGATGATATTCTGTCAAAATGCAAAAGGGCCCGGAGGATGCTGTTCGGGATTGCATCCCGTCAGCATTTTGAGATACCGGGCCGGAAATGTCGACGGAAGCTGGCTGGGTCGGCATCCTGATATCAGGATACAACGGCTTGATGTCGGCGCAATAATTTGACCACCCCTCCCGGACGGGATATCACAGAAAGCGGGAGAAACCTTTCCCGGTCGCCGTGAGTCTCCTTATGTAACAGGATATGCAGTTAAGTTGTCGTTCCTATAGCAAAAAACGGGATTCCCATGTATTTCCTCTGCCCAACAAAGCAGTCCCAAAGTTGTTTATTTCCTTAAACCAGCAGGACAAAAACGCCGGAGGACCCTGCTAAGGAAAATTGCAGGTACACCCGATACACGGCATAAACAAAAGGTTTATGGAAAGAAATGATTACGAAACGCTCTCTGAGGCCATGAATGGTATCAGAGAAAGAGGGTATGAAAAAGATCTGACCGAAGCCATACTCAATGACGAGACCGGGAAATACACCATTGTTGAATCTTACCGTTTCGAGGGAATGACAAACCCGGGGGATTCGTCAGTACTGTATGCCATTGAATCTGAATCCGGAGAAAAGGGTATTATCGTTGATGCGTATAATGCCGACTCCGATATCCGAAAGACCCGAGCCCTGGCTAAAGTAAAGGTCAAAACCTGAAATGCCTGAAGCTGGCCGCAAAGGTGCGTAGGTTGGGCTTTCTCAGTCACATGTCCATCCGAATGTTATGATATTTGTTTTGCGTATGCATTTTAAAATCAGCTCTTTCCACGGATTACTTATGTTTGCTATATTGGCTGGTGCTATTCCTTTTTATTCTCAATTTGTTTCCATTTAGCTTTAATATTCTTCTCTCCCTCGAAATAGCTTACTTGTGAGTTATGATTATAGATCTCAAATGTTGGGGCCAATAATATTTTATCCGAATCAGGATATTCAGCTACATCAAATCCAAGATAAGTCCTTATGTCCAGATACACGCAGTGCTCAGTGGTATGGTTATACAGTTGATGTGCTCCTGTTTCCCCCTTTTCAAAAAATATCAAATCTCCAGTATTTACAAATTCTAATCCCTTTGGAGTTCTTAATGTGGCAGAACCTGAGATAATCATAAAAAGTTCCTCAGCAAATCGATGGAAGTGGTATGGAGCAGAATATTGGTCAGGATTTAATTGTCTTAAGTCAAAGTTCAGGTTCTCAGGATTTAGTCCCTTTTTAATTCTTGAAATATCTGTGAATATTCGGTAATTGTCAATCTTATTTGGACTTTCCTAAATTCTCTTTGGTCAGATTTTAAAATTGTTGCCATAATCCAATAGTTTATTTTTAAATAAGAAACATAAAATTATCAGGATGTTTTGTCATTCACCACAATTGCCGCTAAACGATCTTAGACGTAATCTGAAAGTGACCTGAACTTCTTTCCCTGCAGGTTTTTAATGGAGCAGTAGAGCCATGTGCTGTTCATATTTAAATTCAGCATTGCTTTTGTAACTTATCGACTGAATGACAAAGTTTATGGAAAGTGAAAAGATTTCCCTTATGGAGGAAATCCGGCAGAACAATCTTCCGGGATCTGGTAACACAAGCAT
>CAVTBM010000015.1:0-33505 GCA_963732905.1 uncultured Bacteroidales bacterium | reverse complement strand
AGGATCTTTTTGAAGGATGCACATAAGGGATCGGTAACGATGAAGATCGTTAAAAGGTGAGATCTATTTTATTTTCTGAGACAGTACGATGAAATGGGGGTGTTGCTTTTTTTGGTTTTCTGTGGTTGGTTTATGGCTTTATTAATCAGGGAAAGTGTATCTGTGATGAGCTGTTATCCGGATTCCCTGATTGCCATCATGATCCAGCCGGGAATCATGACCAGCCGGTAAATGGTGATCACCTTTGAGGGTAATTGAGTGAAAAAAAATAAATACGAAAATAAAGAGGGTTATTATCCGGAATGGAATAATTCCTCTACTGCCTGATCATCTTATAAGTGACAACCGGCAGGTTATCATTTCTGATACGTAAGATGAACATACCTTTTCCACGGATCTCTGACATATCCAGCTTCACCCGGGAAGCACTGCTTTTAACGGAATATATGATTTGACCCGTTATCGTGCAAACATTGATCTCTGCGGGTGAATTCCCGGGCAGGTTTTCGATTTCAATATAATCTGTAAACGGATTGGGCGTGATCCGGACTCCGGAAAGACCGATCACGTTTGAAACCCCAGTCTCATCAAAGGTGAATTTCCAGAGGGAATTGCTGTTAGAAAAGTTGTTATCCCTTCCCCCCACGAAAAAGCCGGCATTCCCCACGGAGAATCCGGATCCGTATGCAATGGGTTTGGACAGTTTTGGTTTTTCGGTCCAGGTATTAAGGGAGGGATCATATTCCCAGAAATCGTCCTTTATGACATTTGAATAAGTGTCTCCACCGCCAACAAAGCTCTTGTCGCCGATGGTAAAGGATGATGCTCCCAGGACAGACGTTCCCTGGTAATTGGCTTTTTGAGCCCATTCGTTTGTTGCCGGATCGTACTGCCAGAAATCGATAAAATTTCCGGAACTGCCGTCTCCGGTTCCGATATAGCCTTTCTGACCATCGGTGAACCCAACGGCATTGGCACGCGCCTCACCCGGAAAATCCACCTTTTGCAGCCAGGTATCAGAGGAAGGGTTATAACTCCAGAGATCCTTGAGCATGTAGCCGTCAAAGCCGTTATAACCGGTTGCGACATACCCGGTGTTTCCGATGGAAAAGGCCACAGCCCATTTCCGGTACGAGCCGCTGAAATCGGCTTTTTTGGCCCAGGAATTGGTGACAGGATCATACTCCCAAAAGTCTTTATAATAGCCTTGTGCGCAATCACCGCCGAGACCGACATAACCTTTCCCACCAATGACAAAAGCGACAGCACCATACCTGTTTCCGCCGGGAATATCAGCTTTCTCTGTCCACTGATCTGTAGCCGGGTCATACTGCCAGAAACGGTTTGTGCAGGTAATAACATTGTACCCGGTGCCATAGTAAGCCTTATTACCAATTGAGAAGGCAATAGTACTCACGGAGGCTGAGTCCGCATAAGGAGTTTGTTCGGTCCATATTTCATTTGCCTGCGGGTAAACCACCGAAAGGCAAAAGCTCAGTGCGATTATCGCGGTTAGTAAAGTTCTCATGGTCAGCAAAAATAGGTAAACCAGATAAGACTCCGTATTATAACAATTTATCCGGGGTTTGGTTGATTGAAGGAATGTATTAGAAGCAGTAACATTTGAATTATGCCTTCAGACTGGGAACTGAGTTCATGGCATGGGCCAGGCGGTTGAAAGTATATGGTTAACAGGGGGAAGGTGCGCCCGGGGCACAGAACTAAACATCCTGGTTCAACCAATCGATATTTTATCTGGATATCGAATGATTCCCGGTCCGTCTCCTTCTCAAACTGAAAAAGAATTCCAGGGTATTCCTGCAGGATACGTTTCAAATAATTCTTTTTCAGAAGGTTAATCATATCTGATCTGTATTTCAGAATATAGTGAATCTTATCCTTATTCTCCTTAGCTATCTTTGCGGCAGTTATATCTGCCCCGAGATTGCCGAAAAAAGCGTAAGAATATTCATATCGCATCCGCTGATCCCGGGACAACTTGAAAGGCCCTTTAAAACAGGAATATTTCTCCAGCCGGCTGTTTTTTTAAAACCGTCAGCCATTCCGATTCTTCTGGCATTCAAATAAAATCTGCTATCATAATATTTCCCCCGGATGTGCTTGTAGAACTTTGCAGGGAGAAACCTGATATAATGAACCTATTTTCATCCTTAGCTTAAATCATCAGGTGCTCATTGATACAATAAAAATGAAAAATCAAGGTAATTTTTGGGACTTTTCTGAAATTATTTTACAAAAGATGATTAGCTGGGTTTGGTGCGAGTGATGGGTAAAGATGTGTGTGAGCAAGTGAGTGCCTAGGGCCGATAGTCCAGGCTTAATCCGCCCAAATATTCATAAGAGTCTCCAAAAGCTGCAACTCCGAATTTAATTCTCTACAATTTACCTTTACTGAGAACCGTCGATAATCTGTGTGTGAAAAAATCTTCGCATCCTCTTTCGGTGAGCTGAAGAGATAAGAGTTTTAAGGTTGGTGATTTGTGATTTAATTGCTTTTTGTATTTTTTAAAGACTCCAAGTTGTCTCATACATTAATTTTTACAAATCATACAAATAATGGATAATTATATACATAATATGTACCCTTTCGTACAATCCGCCTTAGATAAGCCATTTTGTGAGATGGTAATTCCTTAAATTTAGTTGAAAATGGAATTGATAAATACATGCCAAAACTACCCGCCTTTCTCGTCTTCGAATACATTCTAACTGCTATTGTCATAATAGCCCTCATCGTGGCAGTTGCACTTATCCTTTCCCTCGCTCTGCTACTTCTGCTTCGGAGACGATCAGCAGAAACAAAACTATACGCCACTGAAGAAAGTGCTGTTGGATCTGCGTTTGCAGCAACTGCCAGTAGAGACGCCTCGGTTTCGAATGACCCAACCGGGAAAGTGCAATTCCAAAAGGACGATATGAAAACCATGGTGATTCCTACTGATGTTTCAGGGACTATGAGGTTCATGCCGGGTAAACTGGAGGTAATTAAAGGAGAGAATGCCGGAACAACATTCAGAATGGCGGGATATCCGACAAATGACGGTACCTCGGTGGTAACAATTGGGCGTGAGAAAAATACCGGCCCTGGCGAATTTGCACACATACAGCTTAAGGAACGGACGATTTCAAGAAAACAAGCCGAACTTCTTCAAAAGGACGGTAAGGTTTCTATTAAAAACCTTAGTAAAACAAATTACACTCAGGTTAATGGAGAAGAAATCCCACCTGAACACACCAGGGAATTAAAAGGAGGTGAAATTTTAACATTTGGTGAAGTTGACATAAAGTATAGTCTTTCATAATGCCTTGCATCCAACGATCAGGAAGAGCAGCAGCAATTGCATCTGGTCCTTCCTGATCGTTTTTTATCATTTTAACCCAAAAAAATCAATTATGGCAGAATTATCAGCCATGTGTTTCAGCTATATTGGCGAAAGACCAAATAATGAGGATGCGTGTTTTGCGTTGGATTTTGGCAACCAAATACGGCTGTTTGCGGTTGCTGACGGAATGGGCGGAGGAAACGCCGGAGAAATAGCCAGTCAGATTGCCCTGGACACGCTCAAAGAACATATCAGTGAGATTGTTAAGAAAGGCCTTCCTGAAAAAGATTTTTTATCCGGGATGAAAACGTTTCTTAAACAGGCATGCCTTATCATTCAGACCGATCTGGCTGATTCAATGGAAAACAATCCGGGGCTAAACGGTATGGGAACTACCCTGGTCGCTGTACTTATGAGTAAAAAATACATCGTCGTAGCAAATATCGGGGATAGCCGGTGTTATCTTATCTCAGCCAACCGCCTTGTTCGAATTACAGAAGATCATAGCTATATACAGGAATTCAGGAATACCAACGGGAATGAAATACCTGAATCCATGATCAGTTCGTACGGGCATCTTATTACCCGCAGTCTTAATGGCAGACGTGATGAACCCGATCTTTTTCCTCCCGATAAAGTCAGCCTGGAATTGCATGAAGGTGAAGGACTTCTGCTTTGTTCAGACGGATCGATTCCTGCGACAGCGCTTATTCATCCTGATGGCTTACAGGAAAGTATTCAAACATCCGGATCTCTTTCAGAAGCTGGGAAAAATATGATTTCCTGGGCTGAAAAAAATGGTTCGAAGGATAATATTAGTTTAGTACTGGTCAAATGAAAAAAGCATTTTTCACTCTTGTCTGCCTGGTGATCATCCTGGCCTCAAAGGCGCAAGACCCGTTAAATATCAATTTCCCAAAAGGAAGGCAGCCTGCAATCCTTTTTGTGCATGGTTTAGGCGGTTCTGAAAAAAAATGGGATGCCATAAAAGCTGAACTTGAAAAAAGACCGGATTTCCGGTTTATCACCAATTATTATGTTTTTGAAAAAATCAACCGAACCTATATAAAACAAAACACCTATAACGAGTATGTAAAGCAACTTAATGAATGGAAAAAAATCTTCAGGTTCTGGGAAGAGAAAGATAATTATTGGATCATTCGGGAGGATGTCGCATCGTTCAATATAAGCCAAAACTCACAGATACCCTTTTTCACACTTACTTTTAATGACAACCAGAATCTGACTTTCAGGGAACAGGGAGAAAGGGTACTGGGAGTAATTGAACGAATAAAGAAGGATTTTGGTGCAGAAAAAATTATTTTAGTCGGCCATTCCATGGGAGGTTTGGCATGTAAAGCGGCTATAATGATGGACCCATCGAGTTTAGGCGGGTATATCAGTATTGCCAGCCCTCATTTAGGCTCCTTTCAGTCCTATATTCAGGACTATATCTACACACATCCCTATAACCCTGTGGCCAATTCACTCTTTCAGATTAGTGAAACATTAGGATATCTTGACAAGGCACCTGATTATAAAGCTGATGCCGTTGGCTACCTAAAACCGGGAAGTAACCAGATTGAGGAACTCCGGAAAACTGAATTCCCTGAAAATACCCCGCTCGCCTGCATCATTAGCCGCTGGGATCCTCAGGATCTGGAGAATCCTTCACTAAAAGATATTGTACAGGCTTTCCTTCAAAGTTGTATGAGTGGTTTCGCAAATATTTATGGAACAAACAACCAGACAATTAATAACCATTATAATGACGGGGTTGTTCCGGTTATGTCGCAGGATTTGAATTTTGCTTTTAAAAACGGGTATAAGCTGCAATACAATAACTACATTTCAGACCGTTACCATACCGAGGTACCAAATGATATGTCCGTTATGCTTCCGGCGATAGCCGACGTTTTGAGTCAGTACCGGAACCGTGTTTCAAGTGCTGACACGGTAAACAGGGTCTTTCTTGGATATATTCTCGATTCCTCAGGAAGTATGCAGGAAAGTGATCCGATGAATATTCGGAAATCAGCCCTGATTTCGATCATAGACCTTATCGACGAATCAGAGAACATTTTCGTAGTCGATTTTGACAGTGATGCCGAATGGATAAATCCCGGCAATTACAATCATTTCAACAAACCTGAACTCAAAGAACAGGTGAACAGGCGGATTGACTCTGAAGGCGGGACTGATATTGGTGCAGGTATTAAAGCCATGCAGGCAGCACTTGAAGATAAGATCCCGGCAATTCCCAAGGCTGCCGTTTTGCTTCTGAGTGATGGCAAAAGTGACTATCATGAGGAAGCACTGTGGTTTACAAATCAAAGAATTCCGGTTTATACCGTCAGCTACAAACAGTTAGCCAACGGTGCTCTCCTGGAACAAATCGCAACTTCAACCAACGGGACTTACCTGCAGGCTGATAATGAAGAAGACATCGTTGAAGCATTCATGCAGTTCTATAATGAACTTCACGGCTTTAATAAGTACCTGTCAAAAAAGGGTAAGCTTGAAGGATCAGAGAAACAGTCTTTCGAATTTCTCATTGACAAAGGAGCGGCCCTGTTTACCGGGCATCTGGGATTTAAACATATGACACCGTTCATTCGATTGCTTTCTCCTGTCGGGAAAGTCTACGACAGCGGTTCGGATCAATCGTCCTTTAAATCTGGAAGTAACTATTTAAACATTAACCTTACGAATCCTCCCGAAGGGTTCTGGAAAGTTGAAATTGAGAATCCCTCCCCTCAAATGGGTGAATATATTTTCGAGGCAAGTGGGAAAAGCCCGTTCGATATGAAATTCGTCCGGGAAGCAGCTGATACTCTTATCCCGTCCTTCCGCCTTTTAACAAAAAAAGGACTGATCGATATGGCAACCATCGTTCCCGAAATACTGATGATTCCTCCAAATGGTGCCAGGGTGAACATTTCGTCCAATTATAAGGATGGCAAGTTGAAGTTTTACCCTTACCAGGGAGAAGGCAATTATACCCTGAATGTCAATCTTAAGGGTAAAGATCTGTCGGGAAATTCATTCCAGCGGTTTTTTTCAATCAGTGAATTTGTTGGGGAAGGAAGCAAAGCCTTCACCGGAAAGGTCAACATCGCACAGGGATCTTTTGCTCAAGTCCCTATCGGTCGTTTGGCAGGGAATTATGAAGGGATGAACTGCATAATCATGAGAGAAAGTCCTGACGGATTGATCCAGGTTGGTAAGGGAAGAGTCACCTGGGTAGATGATCATGATTGCCAGGTGGAAGTCTATGAATATATGAACGGTGCCTGGGAAAGCAGGCCTGGTGATTTCATTCAGCTCGACCCGGAAATGTGGAAAAGAGATTAAAAGCATTTACGGCTGTTAAATGACTGATTTTATAGCGTATGGGAAACATAAATTTGGGAAACGCTCCGGATCCTCAGCTTATAGCGGCATTGTCCGGTAAATTTGAGATACTCGTTGAAATCGGTAAAGGAGGTATGGCAACGGTATACAAAGCCAGGCAAAAAAGCCTTAACCGACTGGTCGCTCTAAAAATTGTACATCCAAATCTCGTTCACGACCAGGAATTTCTTGAACGGTTTCACCGGGAAGCCCGGCTTGCCGCATCACTTAACCATAAAAACATCGTCATCATATTTGATGTCGGTCAAGTTGGTAGTATCCATTATATCTCCATGGAATATCTTGAAGGGTGGGACCTCTTCTCATTAATTCACCACGAACGACAAATTTCCATAAAGGAAACCATCTCCTATATTTCAGACATAGCACAAGCTCTCGATTATGCTCATATGCGCGGACTGGTTCACAGGGATATCAAGAGTTCAAATATTTTTATCACAAACGAAAGCCGTCCTGTCCTGACCGACTTTGGCATTGCACATGCAAATACCGGTACGCAACTTACCCAGACAGGTTCGGTTGTAGGAACCCCTGAATATATGAGTCCTGAACAGGCAGAAGGAAAACCATTGGATGGCAGAAGTGATTTTTTCAGCCTGGGAATGGTACTTTATGAGTGTCTTACGGGGAAAGTGCCTCATAAAAATGATAACCCGCTGTCTACCATCCATGGTATAATTTATAATCCCACACCCACACCAAAAACCTTTAATCCGCAAATACCGTCGTGGCTCGAAAATATTGTGATGTACTGTGTAGCTAAAGATCCTAAGTTACGCGTCAGCAATGGCATTGTACTTTCACAGATGCTCCGCCAGAAATTGTCCCCCTCAAGAGCAATTAAAAAAAAATTATCCGGGCAAACCAAAACCATTACAAGCGGGAACGTTTGTTGCAGAATGGGCTTATCGTTATGCTCATATTTTTTGTGGTCATCCTCAGTTCGTTGTTGATCTTCCATTTTAAACCGGTTATCCCCAAAACGGACAGTGCTTTTTTATCCGATCAGACTATTAATAAGAATGTGAACTATCCGGCATAAAATTCGTCGCAAAATCAAACATTGCCGCTTGACAGTTCAAATCAGGTAAATACCGTTAATTATTCCGATACTTCGGTAAGGGTCCATGATATAACCACATCGGAACCAACCCATGCCCCTGCACAAAATGAACCGGTAAATCAACATGAGAATAGTGAAAATGCCCTCCATATAACTGTTAACAATACTCCTGCGGTGGAACGGCCCCAACATCCTTCCCCAACTATGGGTCAATCGCCTTCGATAATCCTTTCCGGATCATTCGATGAACTGAAAGAAAAAGGCTTGGAATTTTATACAGAGAACCGGATGGATTCTGCTGAAATCTACCTGTCACAGGCCTTGGATAAAAACCCTCGTGATGATGAAGTTAAACTTACCCTCGATCTGGCAAGAGCCGAAATAGAAAAAATTGTAAATAAAATAACTCCGCTAATTGAAAATGGAGATGCCGCACTCGCACAGGCTGAATTTGAGCAAGCCTGGAAATTTTACCAAGAAGCCATCATACCAGCGTACCTTTTCCCGGGTCTGAAAGAAAAAATTAGTGAAGCCTATACCAAAATGGTAAAACAGTGGATCAGTGAAGCCGGTAAAAACATGATACCTGTTAACGGTGGTCAGACTGATATCGAGGGCCAGCTGGTTGATCAGTTTCTTCTTTAGCCGGCCATCCGGTTTAATTCGTGCAAGCTGTTTTTCAAGAGCTGTTTTGTCAATGATAAATTTCGGGCCTTCCGTGAGATGAGGATTAATACCGATGATGTGATGAAAGCAGATTTGCTTTTCGCCATCCACTATTAAAATTACGAATTTTCAATGATTTATCCGTCAAATCGGCGTTCCACATCTCCCCCCGGTACTATGAGCCAGTGCCGAAACCAACAATCCCGAAACTTCCCTTCATTCAATCCCCCTTCACGCTTCCACCCGTTCCAAAAACCAGGTGCCTGTATAAACCACCTCAAACCTGTTCCCGTCAAGGTCTTCAACGATGCTATAAGTCGAAAATGTCCCCTCTATCCGGGCTGTTTCCGGGTCGAGTTCCCCCTCGTATTCTATATCCGGGTGTTCTTTTTCCTTGTCTACAATATAATTTCCCTTTTCGTCCACTAAAACCAGGCACGGGTATTTCTTTACGAAACTGATGAACTCGTCTTCCCTGAACCCGTTTATTGTTACCGGTTCCTTAAACAAGCCCTTTGTTTCACTTTCAATACAGATCCCTTCAATCGAGAAATCATCATCTTCTTTCAGGTCAGCCTTGAAATCAAAGGATCTTCCCTCCCTGGGGCCATATTCCGGACCTAAGGTAAATTCACCTTTCCATAGTCCGTCTATTGAAGAATTCATGCTCATATACTGAATATTATTTGGATAATGTCTTAAAAATCCATCAAAAGTAACACGTTTTTTTTATCTGGCCATATCTACCCAGCTGTACGCTCCCCCCATTTTCTGTACTCTCAGCTAACCCGTTCTGAAATACTTAATTGAACATTTCCTGTGTATGTTCATTTTTTCGCCATTCGTTTTATACAACCATCCAGTGAATAAGCTCAATCAGGAAAATAAATACTCTTCTCTTTTTCAGCAATCTGTTTTATTAAGGACCTGAGATGACTTTTCCTGACTAAAATCCAAATTATTAACACAGAATATACATCTCCTCTTTTTAAAATGGTTTTGTCTATCTACCTGGGTCAATTTTTACCTGATACGGGATCAGGTAATCGGTTACCAAATTTGACAGGTTTAACTGATTCGGAATCCGTTTTCCTGGTCCGCAGTTACCTGCCTGCCTTTCAAAATACCATTCCTATCGATCTTAATTTTAACATTTTCTCCGGATTGATTCACAATTTGTAACATTCGTTAAATTAATCATGTATTCTGATAATAATTTAATCAATATTTGGCTAATTAAATAATTATTACATAATTTCGCATTCTGTTAATATATTCACAGTAAGGTCATGAATTTAAATTTCTCCTGCGTCAATCCTGGGAAAAGCGACAGCTTTAAATAGCCACATTCTTTTTCATCACCAACTAAATAATTATTTCCAATGAAAATTTTATTCCCATTTTTATCGGTATCAGAATGCCGCTGTGCCGGTCTTGTAAAAAACACTGACCCAATTCGTTTCCCATCTTCAGGTCGAACGCCGGTCAGGCGTTTATGGGACAGGTCAGTATCAGCAGTATGGATCATGACGATTCTTGCCTTCGCCAGTTTCATTCCGGCCTCATCTCAGAGTCTTCTTGAGATTTTCGAAGCACGAACTTTTGAGGATACTTCCGGACTGGTGATGCCGTACCGTTTGTTTATCCCGGAAGGTTATGATCCTGCTGTCAGGTATCCGCTGGTGATCCAACTGCATGGGTCGGGTGAACGCGGCAACGACAATAGACTCCAACTGAGCGCAAACTATGTTTTGCTGGAAAGGCTTGTTTCCGATTCCGTGCAGTCAGTGCATCCGTGTTTCGTTATGGCACCTCAGTGTCCTGTCAACGGCAACTGGTCCAGCCTCGGTAACGGGGGGATCCACGGATACCCTGCACAGATGGCACAGGGACTGTGTGTTACCTGGAACATCATTGACCAGATCATCTCCGGATACTCCATTGATACCACCCGGATATATATGACAGGTTCATCGATGGGCGGATACGGAGCCTGGGAATCGGGTTACCGGTTCCCCCTCAGGCTTGCCGCCATTCTTCCGGTGTGCGGGGCATCCGACCCTGTTGCGGCCGAACGCCTGCTGAGCACTTCGGTATGGGCTTTCCATGGTATTGACGACCCGGTAGTGGGATATACAGGCTCATTGTACGTGATCGACCGGATGAAGATATACGGTGGGAATCCGAGGTTCACGACGTATGAAGGGTATACCCATTTTATCTGGGATGTCATGGGTGCCGAACCGGATATTCTCAGCTGGATGTTTAACCAGCGCGCTTGCGACCACCTGAAACACGTCCCGGTGGTGAATGTAAGCGAGCCGGAGTACGCCGGGGTATATGCCGCCGAAAATGTCAGGCTTTCCCTTAAGGCCACGGATGACATCACAATCGACAGTCTCTTCATTACCTATAACAACCGGCAAACAGATACCATTTGCGGCGACACAGCTTCGTTAGTGTACGGACCTCTTGCCGACACCATCCATACCTTTTCCATCCAGGCTGTGGATAATGAAGGTCTGAGGAACAATCCTGTCGTTTGGAAAATCCTACATGGTGACCCGAACACCATCCGGCCATATAACGGCACGCCTTTCTCTCCGCCCGACACTCTGGAAGCAGAGAATTTCGACTATGGAGGCGAGGGCATTGCATACCATGATGTAGATTTCCGTGTAACAGAAAAGACATTCCGTGGGAACGAAGATATTGATATCGGAGCAATCAGTGAGGGCGATCCCAACCAGACGATCGCTTTTGTCGAAAGCGGGGAATGGGTGGAATATACCCTCTTCAATCCCCAAGCCGACACCTTCATCATGTTTATCCGGTATGCAACGAATATCGGCCGTACAGCTTCGCACGTCGAGATCAACGGGCAAACAGCCATTCCGAAACGTTACGTTCCCTATACCAACGGATGGGGCATTTACAAGGAGATGAATTACGGTGAGATATGGATCCCTGAGGGATATCAGACGCTGCGCTTCGTTTTCGATTCGCTGGCAATCAACCTCGACTACCTGAGATTCGTCTCTAAAAGTACGCTGAACAACCGGGCACCTGCCAGTGAACAGCTCCGCCTATACCCGAACCCGACACCGGACAGATTCAGGATTACTGGCGGTGACGGAGGAATGCTCGAAATTTACGATGTGCGCGGTACCCTTTTCCTGAGACAACCGGATTATGATGGAAGGGAGATTAATATCCAATCGATGCCGGAAGCGGTGTATGTGATTGTTCTCAGGAGGAAGAATCAGGTTCCCTCTATATTCCGGTTAGTAAAGACGGGCACAAGTCTCTAAACCGTAATGCTGAATTTTTCCCGGGTTACAGATTAAAGGGACCGTTAAATTCATTGGTCCTGCTTTGAGGCATTATTATATATATAATTATAAGCTGTGTTGAAGCATTCACACGCCCAAAAAGGCACCTGTCTGAGCCGAATTGTCTGAGACTTAATCCGCCGATCATATCAGGTCACTCCAATTTATCTCACCAGCCTGAATGCTACCATCTGGCAATCTCTCGAATTCTTCCCGACAAAAAGCTCAAAATCACCGGGCTCGGCTTCGTACTTCATGTCCTTTGTCCAAAAAGCCAGGTCAGATGAGGTTATATTAAACTCCACAGTCTTTGCTTGGTCCTTCTTCAGAAATACCTTTTTAAAGCCTTTTAATTCTTTTACCGGACGGGCAACACTCCCAGTAATATCCCTTGTATAAAGCTGTACAATTTCATTGCCGTTGTAATCCCCTGTGTTTTTAATCCGGATGGTCACGGTCAGGGTGTCGGAAAAATTGATCTGGTCCTTGTCAGCAACCGGGACACCATAGTCAAACGTTGTATAGCTCAGCCCGAATCCAAAGGGAAACAAGGGTTCGTTATCACAGTCAGACCATTTCGATACCCCCCAGCGTTTATCTGAAATCCCCAGACGAGGTCGCCCGGTATTTAACTGGTTGTAATAAATGGGCACCTGTCCCAATACTTTGGGGATGGTTACCGGGAGTTTGCCTGAAGGATTGTAGTCATTGAAGAGCACGTCGGCAATGGCCGGACCTCCCATGGTTCCAGGTTGCCAGACATATAAAACTGCATTCATCATATTCAGTTCCTGCTCAAAAGTCATGCTCCTGCCGGCGAAAATGATGCCCACGATGGGTTTCCCGGTTTTGTAGAATGCTTCCACGAGCTTTTCCTGGTCACCGGGCAGGGAAATATTTGTCCGGCTTGCGCATTCCCCGCTTTGATACCCTTCTTCTCCCAGGGCAAGGATTATGAGCTGATCATTTTTTGTTCCCTGCACAGCTTTTTCTATCAGCTCATCCGTCGTTTTACCATAGGCATAACAACCCTGTAAGTAATCGATTTGAGTTTTATCAGAAACAACCTGTTTAATACCCTCCAGCAGGGTTACCACATCCTTCCTGTCGCCCTGGCAGGCCCAGTTGCCCATATAATCGTTGTTTGAACGGCTGTTGCCCAGATAACCCACAACTGCGATCCTCTGAATGTCTTTTGACAGCGGCAGTACATGGTTTTCATTCTTAAGCAGTACCAGGGTTTCGCGGGCAAAACGACGCGCGTATTCCAGGTGAGCGGGCTTCAGTAAAGTCTTCTTCATTACTGTCGAATCGAGATTCAAATATTTATTCTGAAACAACCCGATTTTAAATTTGTAGTACAGTACTCTGCGAACCGCATCGTCGATTTGTTTTTCAGTTATTTCACCTCGTTTTACCAGACCCGGCAGTTGAGTAGAGTAAATCCGTGCCCATAAATCCATATCAGACCATGCATTCATACACAGGAGAGCGGCTTCCGAAGAATCGGCGGCAATGCCGTGAGGGATCAGTTCGTAGAACGAAAAAGCATCGGAAACAGTAAAGCCTTTGAAATTCCATTCTGTTTTGAGAATTTTTTTCACCAGCAGCTCATTGCAACTGGCCGGAATCCGGTCTAAAACGGTGAAGGCATTCATGACCGTCGCCACTCCGGCGTCAACCGCGGCTTTAAAGGGGGGCAGGTAAACTTCACGCAAAACCCTTTCAGAGATATCAACCGTATTGTATTCCCGTCCTCCTTCCACTGCACCATATGCCGCAAAATGTTTTGCGCAGGCAAGCAGTTTATGCCTGCCCAAATCACCCTGTAAACCTCTGACATGTGCAGCGGCTACCACGCTTCCAAGATACGGGTCTTCCCCTGCACCTTCCATCATTCGTCCCCAGCGGGGATCACGGGCAATGTCTACCATTGGGGCAAAGGTCCAGTGCAGGCCTGCCGAAGTGGCCTCTGCCGCAGTAATGCTGTCTGCTTTTTCAATCGCATCCGGATCCCAGCTTGCTGCCATGGCCAGTGGAACCGGAAAAATCGTCTTATAGCCGTGGATCACATCAGTGGCAAAGAGCAGAGGAATTTTTAACCTGCTTTCTTCAACCGCAATCTTTTGCCACCTGATCATAGCTGCCATGTGACCACTGACAGTGATCGCCCCCACCTTTCCTGCACGTATCTCCTCATCTAAATTATATCCACTTTCATACGCTGTAGTATTGTAGTTTCCCTGTAAATGGTTAAGCTGCCCGATCTTCTCTTCCAGGGTCATTAAATGTAATACCGAATCCACCTTCCAATTGATGGTATCTTCATTGGAAGCTATGTTGGGCCGGTTACAGGCGGAGAAGGCAAATATTGCCATGCATGTTAATGTAAAAACATAACGATTTTTCATTGGAGGACGTATTTCAGGGAATTGTACAATGACTGGTTCCTGTAAGTAAGATAAACTTTGTCAAAAATAGAATACTCACAATAAATAAGGTCATATTTATCCAAAATAAATTCCCGGATAATGCAGGAGACGTCTCCGGCGCCAGATTATCTGCCGCTGCCCCTTCCAAATACCTCGCCGGCGTCTCAAAGATATTCTTCCGGTGCCACAGCACAAATTTATGTCGGGTCATTTCGGCAGAATTTAGGGACAGCTGTATTTTTTGCAGTGGTAGCGGAACATCACCTCCCCAGACTGCAGGGGTAATATGTCCAAATGCGAAAATGAAAATAAATTGAACTTTCCGTGTGTATTTTAAGTGGTTTTTGATAAATTAGATAAGCATTATTAAATACACTTTAAAAGAACAACGGCAACACTCATTTGGTAAATTCATCTTCAAATAAATGGCAGATTTAATGAGCAACAGAATCCCACCGGAATATTGACTATTTTGAAGATTAATACTTTTTATTTCATTGAAAATCCCCAATGAATTAGTTCCGGAAACGCTAACGATAAATGATCTTTTTAGTTCGAACGAACAAAATAGTTATGGCACTTGTTTAAATGCATCTGACAAGACAAAAATAGTTCAGGATGCCATGTTAGAAAATAGGTGTAGTTGAAAAGTCGAATGAAGTGCAAATTAAAACTAAATGTCATGCCTAAGTATGTAATAGAAAGAGAAATCCCGGGAGCAGGAAAACTTACAGCTGAGGAATTGAAAGCAATTTCACAAACTTCTTGCAGGGTAATAGAAAAAATGGGTCCTCAGATTCAGTGGGTTCATAGCTATGTAACAAATGACAAATTCTATTGTGTTTACAATGCACCAAACGAAGAAATGATTCGTGAACATGCAAAACAAGGTGGATTTCCTGCAAATTCAGTCAGTAAGGTTTCAGAAATCATAGATCCTGTAACTGCTGAATAGTTTTTAGTCAAAAAATTATTGGAATCAGGTAAACCCAAATGGTGTTGTTATTTCAATAATACCCGGCCAATGCTTCACCATCCGGGTAACCTTATCCCAATAGTTAAACCCTTTTTTGACGGGGGCCTCAAGTAAAACATACCCAGATTATATTCTCCGCATATTGCTTTCTGGTTCCTGATCATGATAATATTATAATCTTGTGTAATTACACAGACACCTTTCTTACCGGTTTACTTAACCCAAACCTTATCCTGTGAGCCCGGAGCGAAATCACCCTTTCTCAAGCAGACTTCGTTATCGGCAGTATGGTTATTGCTCAGAGGTTTCTGCAAAATATGAAATCCTCTTGCAAGAAACGGGACCAAATTTTCATCGAGTAGATAATCATATGGTTATACAAATCTCAACTGCTGAACGAAAGTTTGGCTCAATCTTTTTAGGAGTATTCCGGATTTATCCGGAGCAAAGGACAAAAACCTGCTACACCCGCCGGCTTTTGACAGAGCGTGGTTGATGAAAATCTAATCCGCAATTAAAACAATGATATTTATTTCGAATCAAATACAGCGGTATAAATATTATGGCCGACAAAATTAAATACAATACATCCCATTTGTAGTCTATGGCGTACCCGTAACTCAGATTATCGGAATGACATCTTGGACATTTGATCTTCCCGATGTCTTCAGGTGAACAGAGATAATAATCAACCGTCTCTTTTTCGATATAGTACTCTACCGGTTTAACCCTAAAATAGTTAAATACGCTTCTGTCAAAATCCAAGCATTCATACCAGAATTGATTCCAGTCAAAGATGAATCGTTTTCCCGATAACCGGTGAAATTCCTTTTCGTAGTTTACCAGTTCATTTAATTCATCCTGATCCAAACCGGGTGTCTTAATTTCAGAAGGACGGTCAATCAATGAGATGTCCTTTCGAATCCGGCTCTTCAATGTCAATATTTCATTTTGTCTTTCAAACACCTTCTCAAATACCGGGTGAATATCATACTCTCCGTCGTTATCGTACAGCTTTTCATGCCGGACCGCTTCCATTATTTTCCGGGCAGTCAAAGCCTGGTCAACCGGGATTTTCAATTTTACCCCGCCAATGGCCACAGCCCTGAACGGATGAACCCAAACCATATTTTCATCAAAGATGAAACAAGTAATGCCGTCACTTTCCAACCTGCCCTTCAAAATATGACAGTCCATCGGGGAATTTGAACTGAAAATGGTAATTAATTCCGTAGTCATTATCGCTTTGGATTATTCTGAAAGGGGTTGCTGCAAAACTTCATTTGAAAATTCAATTTAAGATTTTTCTGCGAATCACCTGATGATCCTTCCAATAAATTCCAGTGTTAAGAATCCGTATGAACATCCTTCGATGTAATGCGGTTGTTTTCAGTTAAAAAATTCCTGTTTCTTAAAAAAGCATCAGATCATTCGTCTGAAACATCCCGACACTTATCTTCGGGATTCGGGTCAGGAAAAAACAGGGTCGCTGCTTTTCCAATTCAATGACCATGGCTCAATGGTACATGACTTCCCGGTAACAATATCCGGGGTTGAATTATTTCTTGTTAATGATCTGATTGAACATGTCGTCCTGAAAAATCATCCGATAATCCATATTAAATGAGAAGCTTCGGGATTGCCGTAATTTTGAGGTTACAAAAACGCCATCACCAAATATACGGGATAAGCCTGTAACGCATTTTTTCCGTATAGTTCAGGTAGCCGTTTAATTCATGTTTCAGGGTTTTGTCCTCCAGGTACGTCCTGGTCAGTATGAGAAAGATGGAAAGCGTTGCCGGGATAATACACCAGGCAGATCCGAAAAGCAGGGGGAATCCGGCCGACTGGAGTACCAGTCCCAGGTATGCGGGATGCCGTACTATTTTATACAGCCCGGAATCACAAACCGTTTGCCCCCGGTCTTTCTGGATGCGTACGGTGCTTGAAAAAAACCGGTTCTGTTTTTGGGCGACCAGGAACAGGAGTTGTCCGGATATCGTGAGGATAATACCGGGCGCGCATAAATCCCAGTTTAAGGCGGGTGACGGGTGATAACGTCCGGAATCCAGTCCGGCGGAAACAAAAATGAGGATCGTACTTAAAAAAGATAGGCCTAATATCCACTTATCCCAGTTTTTAGCTCCCTCGCCGGGTTTCGCGCGCTCATCTAAAAGCTCCAGGTCAATACGGAATACAGTAGTACTCAGGGTTAGCATGACAAGACCGATGATAATGTATATCCATCCCTGCCAGTAATCGATACGGCCTGCACTGATAAAAAGGATCAGAAAATAGAAAAAAGTGCCACCGAGGAGCCTGAGAAAATAACTACCTTTTTCCATGGTATTAGGTTGTTTTTTGTATTTCCCTTTAATGATTTTTACCGGTATGCCTTTGCCAAAGCAATCCAGAAATGAAACCGGAATTAAGTATAAAAATAGATTATTAATGTCAATCACGAAATACATCAGGCTGGAAAATTTAAAGATTCCCTGTCCCTTTTTATATGAACAGAAAAAATGGTAGGTCTCATAAAATTACCAATCAACAGGCCCGTCATCTTTTTAGCCCAATTGAGGCTAAATCCAAACACCCTGTCCAGAATCTACCCATAAATAAAATGCTTTTCATCTTTATTTTTTCCCTATCTGCGACACTTACCTTTATTAAAGTTACAACTTTCAAACATTCTAAGCTTATTTGCCCATTTAATTCACTTTTACTACGATTAGTGAGACGACAACATTCACTCTTGTAGTCACAGATGTCAAAGGATGTACATATAGTGCATAAGAGGTTGTTTATGTCGGCGAATTTCCTGATGGAGTGTACAATCCTTCAAAGGATCATGTTATCGTCTTTCCAAATCCTGCCAGCGACAGGATCACCATCAGGTTTCCGGAAGATTTCGATGCAGAATTTGACAGTTCAATAACATTACCGTTGGCATATGCAATCGGTACTCATTGCCGGTAAAATACTGAATCGATACATTGCCCGTATCCTGCAAAAATGCCATAGCCATTATTGATATTCGAAAAAACGGAAACGGGCTCAACAAATAATGAAAAATCAATAGCAAAACTTTGGTCAGCATAAGACTTGGCATATAAATAATATTCTTCGCTTATGGTACAAAGATTTATATAGGCCATTAAATTATTAAAAGACGCCGGATCGGTACCGCCAATTTTCTGCGCAAAATAGATGTCTCTCTCAATGGTGTCACCTTCCATTAATTCATCGGAAAAAAACAATTTGCCCGTATACGGTACGATAATACCCTGACCCTGGCCATAGTCCCGTACCTTGCCATAGGTTTTAACAGAATCTGCAATAGTACTATCCATATCATATTCGTAACGAGTGCCCTCCCATACCATGTATAACAAATAATAATTGGCGGTATTTTCAATATCCTTAAATTTTAACCTTATGTGCCTGACCAGCTTACCTGAAATTTTATCCACATATGATGAAGTATCTACTGAAAAATGCTTTACATTCACAGGTATTCGCGAAACATCTGTTGTAGCCGTTGACAGACCCGGGACCTCCACTTTCAGTTTATAAGGTATGCTTATTCCGGGAATGACCTTATCAGAAACATAGTCGCCTCCGCTAAGCCATCTTAGTGTGTCAAGGAAAATATCATTATCGTAGAGTAATACACAGGCATTTTGGATGAAATCAACAGTATCTCCATCTGTAGATGGCTGGTTTGAAGAAATATTTACATGAAGAAATTCTTCGTTATTGAAAAAGCTATTGATCACTATTTTTTTCTCTTTCTGCGATAATTTAATATCAATTTCTTTTTCGCAGGACGAAATCAGAAACAGGCAAGCCATCAGAAACAAAATAGTTCTCATCCTTAAAATTTAAAACTGTACGTGAAATATGGTATTATCTGGTATAAACTTATTTGGTACAGGGCCTTTTTATCTGCGAACTGCCCGGAATCGTCCCAATAGATCCAAAGGGCATTTTTCCTGTTGTATACATTATAGGCACCAAAACTCCAGGTCCTGGTAATCCTCTTTTTCTCTTTATGAAAATTGATGCCGATATCCATTCTGTGATAATCGGGCATCCTGTAATTATTCCTTCTTCCGTAAACCTGGATATGAGGTTTTTGAAAGCCCTGGAGACCTTCTTCAAGCGCAAAATTTGAAATGTACTTTTCTGTCGACAAACTTATGGCATTACCTGTTGCAAAAACCCAGGTTCCGCTCAAATCAATCCTGTCGTTAAATTTATGCATCACCACTAAGCTGATATCATTTCTCCGGTCGTATTTGTAAGGAAACTTCTGGTTAAAACTGATACCGTTAAATTTACGCCAGGAGTGTGACCATGTGTATGCCAGCCACCCTGTAGTTTTTCCTGAATTTTTCCTTGCCATAAACTCAATGCCATACGCCCATCCTTTTCCCTGCACTATATCTTCTAAAAAATTGGTGTTGGGGTACGCCCCCTCCTTAAATGCTTTTACATTTTTCATGTTTTTATAGAAGCCTTCCACTCCAAAATTATAGGCGTTTGATGGCTGATAGTCCATCCCAAAAGAATAATTCCATGACTCCACAGGTTTGAGGGAATCTGTGGAGGGTACCCATAAATCGATGGGTAAAGAAATACCTGAATAGGAATTGGTCTGCAGGTATTGGACCATCTTGGAAAATGAAGCTTTAAAAGCAAAGTTTGCCCGGGGAGAATATTTAGCTGAAATCCGGGGCTCCAAATTAGAATAAATTTTCTTTCCGGTTCGGAATAGGGAATAATGAAATCCAATATTAGCATTAACTTTTTGGCCAATGCTTATATCATCTTCAAAATACAAAAAAGCTTCGTGGCCGGTAATGCGGACCGTGTTTGAGGTATCCCTGCCCGGATCATTTTTTTGCGTGAAAGAAGAAGGCACAAAAGAATGGTGATAATACCCCGTGCCAAATTTTATTATATGATTATGATTTGGGAAATAATCAAAATCTACCTTACCACTCAGGTCATAGATTCCGTTCAGAAACTCAAGCGAGTTATTGGTTACATCCTTGTTTGCCCCGATATATTCAGAGGCCTTGTTTTCATTTTTTAACGAAAAACGATAATTTGAATAGGACATGGTTGTGTTGGTAAACAGCTTATTGTTCACCATGTAATTCCATCGTAAATTGGTCGTAATATTTCCCCATTTCAGCTCATAAAGAGTATTAACCCTGGCACTATCCTCACTCATTGCCTGAGTGTAATGAAAAACGTCATTTCCCATATATGAACTTAGAAAAAGTCTGCTTTTATCAGAAAAACGATGGTTTATTTTCATGTTCAAATCGTAGAAGTAATAACCATATTCACTTGTGAGGCCATCTCTTCTGGTGGTTAGAAATGGCCTGGCCAGCAAATCAAGATATGTCCGTCGCCCGGAGATAATAAAAGATGTGTTTTCGTTTTTTATGGGTCCTTCAAAAGTAAATTTGGAAGAGATAAGCCCGATAGAGCCTTCACCCTTAAATTCTTTATTGTTCCCCTCTTTCATGTTAATGTCGATAACAGACGAAGCCCTGCCCCCGTACCTTGCCGGGAAACCGCTTTTATACAAAGTCACATCTTTAATAGCATTTGAATTAAACACTGAGAAAAAACCAAAAAGGTGGTTTACATTGTACACCGGCACACCATCCAGAATAATCAGGTTTTGATCTGCGCCTCCACCCCTGACCACCAAACCACTTGAACCTTCGGTACCCGACTGCACGCCAGGCAATAACTGTAATGACTTAAGCACGTCTACCTCGCCAAGAAGCGCCGGTATTTGATTTACTTCCTTTGAGGTTACCTTTATTACACTAAGCTGCGACCTCGTATTGTACTCCCTTTTTTTAGCTTCAATTTTCACCTCTCCTATCTCTGCATAAGGAACAAGTTTTATAAGCACAATTGTGTCAGATTTAAGATCAATATCCTGCTCATACTGCTTATAGCCAACATATGATGTCACCAGTTGAACAGGACCTTCGGTCAATGTTAAACTATAAAAACCATACTTATTTGATATTGTGCCAATAAGGTTGCGCTCATTATAAACACTCGCCCCTAATAACTTTTCACCACTTGAATTATCTTCAATATAACCACTTATGGTATACCTGACTTTTGGTTTCTGTGGCGTAAGGATTACTAAATCGTTGTATATAGTATACTCTATTTGAGCTTCCTCACCTAGCTTTCTCAGAATTTCATGCAGGGATAAATTTGTGCTTTTAAAAATCACAGATTGCTTCAAAGGCAAATTTTTGTCATTGTACGAAAAGTTTACGGCATACTTGTTATGCAGCTCATCAAGCAATTGGCCGATGGTTAATACATGATTTGAAATCCGGATTCTTTTGTCCGTATTAATTTCCTGGGCAATTAGAACAGGACCCATAAATACCCTGATAAAGAATATGCACAGAATAATAACATATAACCGCCATTGTACCTGCCCTTTTATTGTAATATTCATATGCCTAATCTTAGAATTGATATTTTCTGTTTGAAGTGTTCAACATCTTATTACTTTCCCAGGGTTAAAATGACGGCGGTGTCAGAATATTGATATTGAATATTTAATGTTAGTTTCATAATATCCAGGACCTCTCCCAGCTTTTTATTGTCATAATTGGCCGTGAGATTAATTGGCTTTAACGCTTCACTGCCCAAATAAACTTTTGTTTTATAATGTTTGCTGAGTATTTTACAAACCTCTTCAAGGGGCGTTTTACTAAATGAGAGTTTCCCGGTTTTCCACGCCAGGAAATTGATATTCCGGTTCAGTTGTTTCTCCACACCCTGGTCATATTCTGAAAATAAACCTATCTCTCCTTTTTTAAGTACTACCCTGTTGTTTTTGTTTTCAATGCCGGAAAAAGCAACAATTCCTGTAACAACAGTTACCTGGACATCACCCGACGGTTCGGACTTGACATCAAAAGATGTCCCCAATACCTTTGTTACTGAATTTCCTGCATGGACAATAAAAGGTTTTCTTCTATTATGTTCCACCTCAAAAAAGGCCTCACCCTCTAAATACACTTCCCTGGCTTTTGTATTGAACTCCTTCGGATATCGTATATCCGAAGCTACATTGAGCCATAACACAGTACCATCATTCAGTTGCACTTTACGAACATTGTCACTTAAGTTTTTCACTTCCTGCCACACGGTTTTCGTCATTTTAACTTTAGCGTACAGTTGGTAGACAATAAAACCAAATGAGAGTGCAAGAACAAGAATTGCCGCAATTCGCTGAAATCTGGTGGCCAGTATTTTTAGTTTCTGTTTATTATTTCCGGTATGATTCCTGGTTTCCGGATTTACCCGCATCCATGCTTTTTCAAAATCAGGATCTTCACTATTATGAACACCTGCTTTTTCCCAGACATATTTTATCCTTTTAAATTCGTCCCTGTTTTTTTCAATCCACTTCTCTACTTCGCCCGTATCATAGCCTTTGTCATCATGATTCAGGAAAGCAATTATCTTATCTCTGTCCATTATAATTGATTTTATGGGAAAAATAGACCCTTACTATATAGGACAAGAATATTTCATATGAGGGGGAGGACCGGGATAACCAATTTTCAGGACATCGGTCAAAGGAGAATTCAAACTATGGTTTCATTACAATGGTATCTGATCCCAATGTTTGTTAAGAAAGGCTTTAATCTTTTTTATCGCTTCACTTATGTGAGACTTAACGGTTTCTTTTGATACATCCAGAGCGTCAGCTATTTCCTGGTATGTCATTTCTGTATTTCTTGATAAATGGAACATTTCTCTGCACCTGGGAGGAAGGGATGAAACGGCCTTTTGAATCAAATTATCAAGTTCTTCCAATTCAAGTGGCTGATCAGTAATTAATATATGGTTTTCACTGTCCGCATTGTTAATATTTACAAAATTGATGTTGTTGATCTTGCTTTTCAGGTAGTTTATTGATCTGTTTTTTACCGATGCAAACAAATATGATTTTATTGATTTTTCAATAATCAAAACATCCCTGTTCTCCCATAAGGCAATAAAAACATCCTGCACAACTTCTTCGGCAACTTCTCTGTTTTCAAGGAATTTACGGGCAAAAAAATACAGATCTCTATAGTATAGCTCAAATAAGTGTTTATAAGCCTCTACATTGTTATTCCTTATCTGGGACAGGAAATGTTTATCTGTTGTCTGCATAAATCGATTTAAGCTTCAAGGCTTTTTTATTAATGCATTGTCCGGAAAGCTCAAAAAATCTGAATCAGCAATATCAGCCAAAGCCTTGTTTTCAAAGTATATTCAAAAGAATTCCCGGGGCTCTGCCGTTTTTTTGATTTTCAATTCTTCCAAATATAGCACTTTCCGCAGTATGATTTATGACCGGGTGTTATGGGCAAAGGATCCCCGCTAATTTCAAAACGGCAAATCCTCCCACCCCTCTTCATCATCCGTGATCTCCGCCTCTTCCAGATCATACCACCCCGACAACTGCAGCGCACACCGCTCCTCGGTGGTGCCGTGCGTGTCCCACCACTTTGCAAGGGAAACGCGAACAGTGGTGCCGGCCTCGATCTCTTCCACTGCCTCCGCGCAGCCTTTATAAGGCAGTTCGCGAAAACCACTTCCATTTGGGTACAGATACCTGGTGGATTTAAACTTCTCGCCGTCATTTTTTTGTCCGGTCAGGACCTGCCTTTTCAACGGCATGTCCGGAACCCAGAAACCGACACTGTGGGCAGGTATTCCGGTGGCTTCGCTTATATAGCCGGCACCACCGGTGGTCCAGTTCAGAAAACCGTCGAAAAGCACATCCGTGGTTCCCCGCCACAACGGAACGCCCAGTTCTTCAAGCACACATGTAATCGGACAGGCATCGCCCGTATAAGACTGACTCAGCACAATCACATCCTCTATATGTGGCGGCCTTGCATCAGGCACAGGGACGAAAGAGATATCCCATATCTCCCCTACCTCAAATTCAGTGTCGGGGTACTGGTACCAGCCACCGGGATTCAATAACCGGACGTACTGCCCGGTTCTCATTACGATGCCCCCAACGCAGAGGTATTGGAGGCCGTAATGCGTCTTGGATAAAATAAGGACCTGCATTTTAAAGATGTTTTATGTTGAAACCATTCTTTACGAGTTCATCCGCTACAAGTGACCGGTGACAGGCTTCCGGCCGCTCTTCCACGCAAAAGAACACTACGCGGCCCGCACCTCTGTTTTCCAGGGTTTGAATGAATGGTTTAACATCGAAGTGCTTCAGGATCTGTTTCCTGTAAGCATTCTTAAAAGCCCGGTTCAGGGTTTGCCGGACAGTATTTTGTTCCCGGTTCTGCCGGTCGGCAGCCTTCTGGAGCTCCCGTATATCGGGTGTTGGGGCAAGAGCCCGGATATAAAGGTAATCGATACCCATCTCTTTCAGCCTGTCCTGCAACCGCCGGCTGTTGACGAAGGCGTAACGTTGCCCTCTTACACCCCGGCGTTGACGGATATCGCAGAATGTGTCAATGTCATTCTCAGCAAGCTTATTAAAAAATTCCCGCTCACCGGTATTGAATACACCGATGGTGAAGAACTCCATGATCAGTGCGGATTCCGTGAGGTGAAATCCGTTTCATTGCCAAACAGGTCGGTTGTGCCATACCCGCCTGTCAGCTCATTCATCACGGTTTCCTGTGACTTTACCTTGTTTTCGCCGACGATATGGTTGACAGAGACCCCCAGCTTCAGCAATTCCTGACCAATCAGTTTGCTGCGGTGGCACTCGTGAGGTTTGGATTCGCTGCACATCACAGCCAACAGGATCTGTTGCTCATTCGCAGTAACCAGCCTGTTCAGTCCTTCTTTAAATCCCGTTTTTCCCCTGATTCTTTCGTATACCACCTTTCCTTCTTCATCATAACAACTCCTGTCGTCGGGCATGCCTCCGAGCGTGTCACCGGCGAAAACGTATCTGAATCCGTTTTTCTCCATCAGGATCTCCAGGTCAGCTTTGTTAAATGCCGGGTTCCATTTCGAATATGGCCTGGACCTGACGTCCATCAGAAAGGTAATGCCAAACGACCTTAGTTCGCTCAGAAAATCACCGGTTGATTTATTGCCGTGACCTATGGAATAAATGGTTGATATTGACATGATCCAAATGTATGAAAATTAATGCGTCATATTCCTAAAGGGACAATGCATGCTTTGTCGCTTCCGAAGGCATTTACAGGGGGAATTTTTCAAATTCTGTTTGGTTCATCGATACAGGATACAATATTCTTTTCCCGTCTTCTCTCCCCTTAATGTCAATTTCCACCAAATATCAGCGTCTGATATTCAACTTTTTTAAAAAACTTTCATGACATCCGGAAAGGGTTGATATTCTTCGGGTTCAGAATGTCAACGTTCTGTAGAACAGGGTTTGGATGGATCACTGGTTCACTTTGTCACCGGATAAATTCTCCGGATCTATCTCCAGTATACGACAAATCCTGTCCGCAACCGGATACACCGGCAGGTAAAAAACCAGGAACACCACCATGTAGAGGATAAATATCTTATCGGATGTAACCATATACCCTATGGCCGAAAGCATGGCTACCCCCTCGATGAAGGCAATACGCAGGATCAGGGCCGACTGGTATGCCGCCAGCCTGTCCCGGGGACTTTTCAACTTTATGACAGCCGCAATCTGTCGCTTATATATGACATAACCGGCAGAAATGGCAATGGCACCCAATACGAGGTTAACGTAACTCAGCGCCATCTCCAGATTATCATGCGAGACCGGATTACCTTTTACCATCCTGTAATTTGCTATCAGGACTAACATAACAGGCCCGAAAAGGGTGGTGAAATAGATGATCTTTAGGGTCCGGATATAGATTTTCATAACAAAAATGATTTAACGTTTTCAGGATGTAAAAGACAGAATCCGCCTCGTGGCCAATTGGCAACAGACTATCCCCTGCTGAAACGGAACCTTTGAGACATTCACATCCCGTTTCCGGCATTTCCCGGTCCTCTGCATTGCAGTCTGCCATCTCCGGTTTAATCCCCTAAGGTAACATTTTCATGAAAAACCGGGTCAAGGTCATGAAAATTGTATCCGGTCTTTTTAGGATAATTGAAAAAACAGGTTATAAATCCCTGCCCTGAACTTCAGGATTGTAACTCAGGCCTACCCCCGAAGGAGTTGGTGGACAACGGCTGCATAAGGGGTATTGGCAATGAAAAAAACCGGATCGTATCTGTTTGATTTGTACCGGACAGGAAAAGAATCCGGAAAGGATGTGTGAACATGATCAGTAATACAACCTGCGGGCAGTTCATTCCGCATCTTTCTCAACCTTCCACCGTTGGACCTCTACATCCCGGCCATCTTTGCGCCACTGAGTAATCTTCCGGTTTGCCAGGGCCATGGCGGCTGCTTCCGGTTCCTTATAGTAATACAACACATCGCCGCTTTGAAGCAGTCCGTTAACGAATATCACGCAGTACCAGATATTCCCGTCGATACTGCCATATCCTTTGCCCTTACCCAGTTTGGATCTGATCTCCAAGCATATCTTTTCGCCCCCTATCAGGCAGTTCACCAGCATTACCGCTGATTGCCCGGGCGTACCGCAAGGCTGGCTTTGCTTTTTTGGTTTATGTTTCCCGGCTTGTTCTTCCATGACGTCGGATTTCTGGGGTTAAACTCATGTCCAGGTTTTGTTTCGTACTGTGTGCTGCATCTTAGACTCAATTGAGAATGAAATGGTTGCCTGGAGGAAGAGCTAAAGCATAGGGAAGTTCAGGAGAACGGATGCAGGAAGAGGGCGCTGAGGAAACCGGGCGTGCGAGGGGCAATTTAGGAAGTGACCCGCCGTCCAACACACTGCTGTCTGACCTCTGCCCTTTGTCCGGGACCAGGTTGAGTTGGGGCAAAGTAAGGGGCTCTGTCATTCTTAGGATGTCTTTTCTTGAAAAGGGGCCCTCCCCCGCCTTCCAAACCGTCCGCCCTTAATAGCAAACACCCCAAAAATCTCAGCGTCCCGTTTTTGACTTTTTGACGAAAAGTTATCAACTACTCCAAAATCATGAAGAGCATTTTGATGAATGATTGAATTTTCTGTGAATAATTTTTGATTACTGCAATAATATTTCAGTGAAAATGCGTAGGAGGATGGGAAGAAGAAAAGAAGTGATAAGGTTAAGAAGTGAAGAGGGGGAAAAAGGAATAATCCATGTAATTGTGTCCCCCGAACCACGGAGTGGTAGCCCATGCATAACCACGGTTTTGCCCGTGGTGGGAATGACCGGTGAAAGACGCAAGTACGAAGAGGAAAAAGAATGATCCCTGGAATCATCACGTGGAAAATTTTATTCCTGTTCAGAAACTCGAAAGGGTCCTATACGAAAAAGGACTGAAATATTCTTGCAGTGAGAAAAAAAAATGATGACTTCAGCTGTCATTCATCAAAATGGATATCATCATTTTGGGTGAGTTGATAACTTTTCGTCAAAAACAGGAAATGGGGACGCTGAGATATGGGGGGTGAAAGTCATTAAGGGCGGACGGTTTGGAAGGCGGGGGAGGGCCCCTTTTCAAGAAAAAACATCCTAAGTTTAACGAAGCCCCTTTTTCTGCCCTGACCTAAATGGATACCCAAGAGAACCAGGTGAAGAGAAGAAGGAAAAAGCCGTGATATTTTACAAGATTGATTGATCTTTTCATAGAGACACACCTCGAGGCATTTATCTAAGAAATAGTGAAGATGAAAACGGGAGAATGCCGGGGCGGGATGGATTTCCCCTTCAGGGGATTAAAATGCGGGGTGGGACATGAGAAGACGTGAGGAGGAGAAGATGCAAACAGCAGATAGATGGGAAGACGGGGGAAGTCAAAGGGAAGAAAAAACAAACTTTTTACTGAATTACGGGTCTACTTTTCATAGTAAACACCGACGAACCATAACCCTGATTTACTGGATCGGAATTGGCCTGTTAATCGGATCATGGGATTAATTCTGTATTGAACATGACGCAGCCTCAACCTTCCAAAGACGGCAAAATGGGATTATGGCAGGCCGTAGCAATGGCCGTGGGGACCATGATCGGCGCAAGCATATTTTCCATCTTCGGCGTGGGTGCCGCTATTGCCCGCAGTGACCTTCCGGAAGCATTCCTGCTGTCGGGAGTGTATGCCTTCATCGTAGCTTACTCTTATGCCAAACTAGGAACAAAATATATTTCGAATGCCGGTCCCATCGAGTTTATCCTTCGTGGAATCGGCGATAACGTAGTCACCGGCGCCCTGTCCATCCTGATGTGGCTGAGCTATGTGGTTTCTGTGGCTATGTTTGCAAAAGGCTTTACCGGTTACTTTCTTCCCCTGGTCAAACTTAGTCCGTCAGAAATAAATATTGCCATCACCGTCACTGTGCTTATATTGTTCTTCATGGTCCTGAACTTCTTCGGATCCAGGGCCGTGGGAAAAACGGAATTTTTTATCGTCCTCATCAAACTGACCATCCTGATGGTCTTCATTGCCGCCGGAATCATCCGTATTAAACAAGCTTATCTCACCCCTTCCTTTGACGTTCCGCATACTACCGGACTGATCCATGCATCGGTAATCTTTTTCCTTTCTTACATGGGCTTCGGACTTATCACCAATGCCTCTGAAAATATCAGGGACGCCAGCCGTAACATCCCGCGGGCCATCTACATCAGTATCATTATTGCAATGTTCGTATACGTGATGGTCGCCGTCGTCGCATTGGGCAACCTTCCCATTAGCAAACTGTTGCAGGTGGAGGATAATGCCCTGGCTGTTGCAGCCAGACCTGCCCTGGGGGATTTCGGTTTCATGCTGATTTCGCTGGGCGCCCTGTTCTCCATCTCTTCTGCCCTGAATGCAACGCTTTACGGTGGCGCCAACATCTCTTACTCGCTGGCCAGGAATGGTGAATTGCCCCGGTTCTTTGAACGAAAAGTCTGGTTCAAATCGGTGGAAGGGCTCTATATAACCGCCGGGTTAAGCATTGTTTTTGCTCTGCTCTTCAATATGAACGGCATTGCTTCCATCACCAGTTCCATCTTTACAATGATCTATATTTTTGTATTGATCTCGCATTACCGCCTGGTAAAAGAAGCCGGTGGCAAACGATGGCTTCTCGTGGTAAATACGATAGTGCTCCTGGCTATATTCGTCGGGCTGCAGTACTTCCAGTATAAATCACAAAAAATGGTGCTGGTTGGTACACTGCTTGTATTCCTGTTTGCCCTGGTGGCTGAATTCATTTACCGCTACACGAAAAAAAGAATGTTCTCACATGAGGATAAAAGGAAAAAGGGAGTCAGGCGAACAGCATAAGCACAAGGACAAGGTATTCCCTGTCGGGTCAGATGGAAGAAGATTTTTGTTCCTTTTATCAGGGAGACACAACTCATAACTTGATCTGCGCGGTGCCGACAGACCGGATGAAAATCTCATTACAGGAATCCTCCCCGAAGATTTTCCTGATCTGTACAAGATAATCATCTAAAAGCATTTTGGGGATATAAACCTGGATAGTTCCGGCAAAACCGCCACCATGAACCCTCCATGCACCCTTATTCAGGATTTGGGCAGTTACAGCCAA
Source organism: uncultured Bacteroidales bacterium (assembly GCA_963732905.1). Lineage (GTDB taxonomy): Bacteria > Bacteroidota > Bacteroidia > Bacteroidales > DASQZK01. Next base: position 3,630 of record CAVTBM010000015.1, on the reverse strand, counting down.
TGCAACGCTTATTCCCTGCGTTTCCACGTGCCTTGAAGAATAATTGTTCTGAAGGAGCATCCAGGAACTTGCACCCGACGCCCTGACGAGAGAAATAAAGTCCTCAATCCGGTCATCTTTCAATGCCTCCACTTCTTCAACCACCCTGCGGTCGTCATTGAAAAAATGCAGGGCCCGCAACAATGCCCGGTCACTCACCTGCCCCCTTAATGTGCTGAGATTCTCAATCACTTCAGCAGCGGAGAACTCCCTCAGCACCTTTCCTCCCAGGCTTGAAGCCACACTCTTCATCTCATGTTCAAGCTGCGCATAATCTTCATTCAGATCAGCATGATCCCCGCCCGTATCAATGATCACCATGGTATATCCTTTTTTTGAGAAGTCATAACTGATCTTTTCAATCAACGGCTTTTTAAAATCCTTAAAATCGATAAAGACGAGCCCGCCCCAGGCACAGGCAGTCTGATCCATCAGCCCGCACGGTTTTCCGAAATAGACATTTTCAGCATACTGTGCGATCTGGGCATTCAGTGTATGATTTATCGTCCCGCCGTTATACAGGTGGTTCTGAATAGTTACCATCATAACTTCAAAAGCTGCTGAAGAGCTCAAGCCAGATCCCTTGGGAACGCGTCCGTCGATGCAGGCCCGGAAACCTCCAATCCGGTATCCGAGATCTTTCAGCCTTGCACATACGCCCCGAACAAGTGCTGCCGAGGTGTATTTCTCCTCTTCATTCACACATGTCTCCTTTATATGGAGAATGATTTCCGGATATCCTTCGGAATGAATGACAATACGTTCATCGTCTGACGGGCTGACAACAGCCACCATGTCGAGGTCAACAGCAGCGGCCAGCACGCGGCCTGCATTATGGTCCGTGTGATTTCCTCCCACCTCCGTACGCCCGGGAGTGGTAAAAAGTGACAGGTCTCCGAAACCGGGAAATTCGCGCGCGAACCTTTCGATAAGGGTTTTGTAACGCTCCGCCTGGAAAGCCGTAGCGCCTGGTTTTTCCCCGTATAAAAGTTTAAAATAGTCTGTCGTTCCTGGAGCCGACAATTTTGAGATCAGTTCATTTGAAGTCATGCTGACAAATTTTAGGATTTGCTTAACTCTATAATACATCCGGCCATAAAGCTGATCGCTTCATTGCTGAGCCGGCGATGAATGGGCAAGGTAACAAAATATTTGACAGCTTCTTCCTGTCATATTTTGGTAAATACAGGAACACATTTCAATTGTGCCCTTAGAAACCCGGAAACACCTATGACAACCCGGCCCTTTCATCGACCGGGTTTGTTCTTCCTGCCCTAATCGTGCGATATGACAATATACCAGGGCCTTTTTTAATGCTTTCAGGCAAAATTAAAGAACAAATTCCCAATATCAATCACATTAAATCATTTTCAGCCAATTTCCGCTATAAATGCTCTATAATTGTTATGATTTTTCGGTATGGGCTTTTCCATCTCCCTGGTTTTTGTATTTTAAACCCCATGGGAAAACAGGTCGTTATCCTGAAATGACGGTCTAAAAGGGAAAGTAGAGCCCTATCGAATAGATCAGCATCACAGGCGGAACTTCATAATTATCAGGCATTGCCGGACCTGTTTTCACCGGGACACCTAATCCGAGCTGTGCGGTAAAAATGCGCCTGGCCCTTAGTACATAGCTTGCCCCAACAATCCTCTGTGCAAAGGATTCTTCGATTCCCTGGTTCCATAATTGAAGGCAAATGAATGAACTTTGGACTATGGGCTTAAAATGAATATTAACACCTGCACCATAGCCAACTAACCCGAAACCTACCTGTATACCAATGTTTTGATACAGTAGCTTTTCGATATCAAGACCCAACAGGGAGCCTCCACCCTGGAGGAATCCGACGGTAATTGCACTTCTTTCCACAGGATCGTATTCGCCGGTTGACTGAACCTGGGACATAAGAGGCAGGGTAACAAAACATAAAACGAAAACCAAAAAATTTCTCATCTGAAGGTAGTTTAGGTTGAAAAATAAGTTTAGTTATTTTATTTCTGAGAATATTAATTTTTTCTTTATATCCCGTCCATGGTCATTCAAGGATCAGAGTGAAACGTTCTCTTGCTGATCAAAATGCCCTCCCTGCTTTTCCTCCGCCAACAGGCTTGTTATACTAATTTACTTTATTATTCTTAAAAACCGAATCTTTTACCGGCAATTTCCCGTTTTTTATTATACCATTGATCCTCAATTTTTGGGAGAAACCAGACCCACTTGTATTTTTACAGGTTTAAACGTATTTTTCAGCTCACCCAGGGAATGACCATGCGAAGTATAACGACACTGATCTGCCTAATTTTCCTTTTTCCCGCACTGAAAGCACAGGAGGGTCTCCTGCACGGCCTTTCAGCCGGAGCGGTTTATCACCATGGCTACATGCTCCCCGAGTACCAATTCATAAATTACCTGGTCGATGAACCGGTAAGGGCCGTCGAACTGAGCGTTTACAAACAAACTACCGGGCGGACGATGTGGGAACAACTATACCGCTATCCCGATTATGGGCTGTCATTGATGTATTCAACTCTGGGCAGTCATGAGGCCTTTGGTGAATACGTAGCACTCTGGCCCTGGTACCGGATCCATTTCATCGATACCCGGAACTTCTCGCTGCATTACAGGCTGGGGATCGGACTTTGTTACGTCAGCACCATTTTCGATCCGGAAAGGAACTACCATGACCGGGCCATCGGATCCAGAGTGAACATTTTCTTCAATCTTGGAACGGGCACCCGGATCCGTCTGTGGCAAAACCTATGGCTTACCAATGGTATTGGTTTCAGTCACCTTTCAAATGCAAACCTGAAGGAGCCGAATTTCGGATTGAATGATCTTTCGTTTTTTGCAGGCTTCGACTGGGTGCCTTCATCCCGTGATAAAAGGATAAGTCAGGAGATCCCGGAAACAGACCGCCTTACCGGGTATTACCTCACCCTGTCGGCAGCACCAAAACATAGCCGGTCGTTTGAGGGAAACCGCTACCTGGTATCATCACTTTCGTTTGACATCAACCGCCTGATCTCCCATAAAGTGAAGCTTGGCGCCGGAGCCGACCTGTTTTACGATACTTCCACTAAAGTGGAAATGGAAGGAAGAAGTATCCCGGGCTACCGGAAACTCTATGATTACCGGACCGGACTGCACCTTTCGGAGGAATTTATGTACGACAGGCTGTCACTGATCTTCCAGGAAGGATATTACCTGTTCCTGAAGGACCATGTCACCGGGTGGCGACTTTATACCCGCGGGATCATTCAGTTCAGATTCAGCAATCACTTCATGGTACGGTTGTCTATGAAATCGCATATTTTCGTCCTTGATCACCCGGAATTGGGGATCGGATATTGCTGGTGAAGGAGAGAGGTGAAAGAAGACGGGAGGAGGAACCAATAATAATTCAAATGCTATGGCGGGCTGAGTGCATCGCTTCAAATTTGACTCATGGGATCCTGGAATTTATTATTATTTGTAATGTACAACCAATATGTTTTTTCATGAAGACGATTCTGTTTTTCAGATTGTTAGGTACAGGGTTGATCCTGCTTACGACGGTATCGTGCGACCGTAACGAAGCGGGCGATATGA
>CAVTBM010000014.1:0-37296 GCA_963732905.1 uncultured Bacteroidales bacterium | reverse complement strand
CAATCTTATAAAAACCAGGAAAGAAAAATTTAATTAATACTGAGAAGGAAGAAAAGAGTAAGAGTATCAGGATTTTTCCCGTCTCCTGCCTCCTGTCTCCCGTCTCCAAAATCTTTAGCTGATGATTCAAACAACCGCCCTAACCAAAATCTTCCGTACCGACGAAGTCGAGACCACCGCCCTGAATCACATCAATTTTGAAGTGAAGAAGGGTGAATTTGTTGCCGTGATGGGCCCGTCGGGATGCGGGAAGTCCACCCTGCTGAATATACTCGGGTTACTTGATAACCCGACCGGTGGCAGTTATATGTTCAACGGCGTCGATGTATCAAAGCTTCGCGAAGGACAACGGACTGACCTGCGAAAAGGCAATATCGGTTTCGTGTTCCAGAGTTTTAACCTGATTGATGAACTGAATGTATTCGAAAATGTCGAGATGCCGCTGGTATACATGCGGATGTCGGCTTCAAAGCGGCGCGAGATGGTTGAAGCCGTTCTTGAAAAGATGAAGATCGGTCACCGCAAAAAGCACTACCCGCAGCAGTTATCCGGCGGACAGCAGCAGCGCGTGGCCATTGCCCGGGCCGTAGTGGCCAATCCCAGGCTGGTGCTGGCCGACGAGCCTACCGGTAACCTCGATTCCAAGAATGGCCTGGCGGTGATGAAATTACTGGAGGAGCTGAATAACGAAGGAACGACCATTATTATCGTAACCCACTCGGAACGTGACTCCGGTTTTGCACACCGGATCGTGAACCTGTTCGACGGCAAGGTCATCACGGAAGAGATGAAGCGGGAGATTGAAGCACTGGATGTGGATGCAATGGAGATGTGAGGAGAGAGAAACGAGGAGGGAGACAGGAGACGGGAAGCAACTGTTCTTAATGAAACCAAGCAACCCGTAGCGGTCAGGTTGCAACCTGTCTTCACCAGCAGTGACATGAAGTTCAGATACCTGCATTTTTTCCGGTTTGTTGGGGGGAGAGAAGAGAGTTTCAGGCAGGGAGAAAAGGGTGAGTAACGGACAAAAAAAGCAATGATGGTCATTTATTACATCAAACAATCATTACAGAATAATACAGTAAGAATATGATCGGCTATTATATAAAACAATCTTTAAGGGGTATAAAACATAAAAGGATGTTTACGCTCCTTAATATCGGTGGGTTTGCCTCCGGCTTTGCTATATGCCTGATCCTCGCCCTTTTTGCCTACAGGGAATACAATGTGGACAAGGGATATCCCAACCGTAAAGCTATTTTCAGAATGGTTGAAGCAAATGTAAACTCCAGCTATATCGACTACAATGTTGCTGGTGAGCTTAAGGACGGGTATCCGGGTATCAAATCTGTGGTCCCTCTCAATTATGTATCCCTGTCGGCTAACCCTGTTTTCCTTAAAAAGTTGAAAGGTGAAGATTACATACTTGCGAACAGCATGATCTCTACGACCAACGATTTTTTCAGTGCATTTTCGATCAGAATCCTGGCAGGGAATCCCATTGCACCTTTCGCTGACCTGCATTCGGTTGTGCTTTCCCGATCAGCTGCCCAGAGGCTGTTCGGGAGCACGGATGTGGTTGGGGAATACATTAATTTCGGCAATATTTTTGAGTTGCAGGTCAGTGCGGTTTCAGAAAATATTCCCGAAAATTCAAGCATCAGCGCAGATATCTTTTTCAATGCCGATAATGAGGATTTCAGATTCTCGAGGGCCTGCCAGAATAATGACTGTTACACCCCCTTCGAGATCTATCTGATCCTCGGTGACCCGGCGGATGCATCGCGGCTTGAGACCCTGGTAAATACAAGAATCCCTGAAAATAAATCCAATATTAAAAGGATAAGTCTGCAGCCATTCACTGATATATATCTCCATAACACCGTTGAAGGTAGCCATAATAAGTCGGGGAGCACTGGAATGATCTTTATCTTCCTGTCCATTGCCGCATTGATCCTGTTGTTATCTGTCACCAACTATGTAAACTTAACCCTGTTAATGCAGGTTTCCACCCTGCGGCAAATCGGGATTAAAATCACCAATGGTGCCTCGGCAAGACAATTACGTGCGTCTTCCTTATGCGAAGTAACCATCTCTGTGACGCTTGCCTTCCTTCTTGCACTGGTCATCACATGGCTGTCCCTCCCATTTGCCGGACGTCTGCTTGGGGTCCCACTCGACATTAGATGGCTTTTCACACCAGTGATGGCAGGATTGTTTATTTCCATCCTTCTGAGTGTGATCCTCATTTCTTCGCTGGCTCCTATCTATATCATCTCCCGGTATGATGTTCAACAGCTAATCGGGAAAAAAGGGTCGATGTCCATTAAACGGACCGGGAAAAGAATACTCACTGTGTTCCAGCTGACTTCTACCATAGCTTTGCTTGTCGGCCTGATGGTGATACAAAAACAGCTGCGATTTGTGAAATCTGCAGATATCGGCTTCAATATGGAACGGCTGGTCAGGATTGATTTCGGGACAAATTTTAAGGGACAGGAAGTCCTGAAGCAACAGATCGATCAGTTCCCCTTTATCGAAAGTTTATCCTTCAGCAATGGCACTCCCGGGAATGTCTTGATGGGTATGAGCAGCAGCGATGAAGGTGGAGAAGATTATAATTTCGAATGTCTCTATGTGGATGATCAGTTTCTGAAAACGTTCGGGCTCAAACTGATCAGGGGCAGGGACTTCCTTGCTTCCGACCGCAATAATTCCTGCCTCATCAATGAAACCGCCTTCAAAAAGTTCGGATGGAAGGATCTCGATAACCGAAAAATCAATAACGGGATCAACCAGAACCAGGGAGGGTATGACGTCGTGGGTGTCGTTAAGGATTTTAATGTAGCTTCATTGCATACCGGGATGCAAGCGGTTTGCCTTATGTTTAAGGACGATTACACCTCCTTAAGCGTCAGGCTTTTACCCGGTGAACTGAATGAACAACTGAAAAGCCTGAGTAACGCATGGAGTGCTGTTGCACCTGAAACTCCGATGATGTATACGTTTTATGACTCGTATTTCGATTCATTTTACCGGAAGGAGGAAAAACTCAGCCAGTCGATAGCCGTCTTTTCCCTTATCGCGCTCATCATCACCTGCATGGGATTGATAGGACAGATCTTTCAGACCTGCCAGTCGAGGATCAGAGAGATCGGCATCCGCAAAGTCAACGGCGCTAAAATCAAGGAAGTCATGATCATGCTGAATAAAGACTTTGTGAAATTGGTGGTTATTGCTTTTGTTTTTGCCTGTCCGGTTGCATGGTACGCCATGCATAAATGGCTCCAGAACTTTGCCTATAAGACAAGTCTGAGCTGGTGGATTTTTGCGCTGGCGGGGGTAATGGCGCTGGGGATCTCACTGCTGACGGTGAGCTGGCAATCGTGGCGGGCGGCAAGACGGAACCCTGTGGAGGCGCTGCGGTACGAATAGGATCTGGGTCAGGATGAAGAGGATTTTCAGGATGAACAGGATGGAAGAAAAAGATGAATAAGTATATCGAAGCTAAATAGTCGAAATCCTTCATCCCTCATTCTTCACCCCTCATTCTTCATCCCTCATTCTTCATCCCTCATTCTTCATCCCTCATTCTTCATTCTTCATCCTTAATCCTGCCCATCCTGCCCATCCTGCCCATCCTGCCCATCCTGAAAATCCTCTTAATCCTGATCCTGATCGGAAAAGTTTTTGAATCTCACACGCTGATTTTTTCTTGTTTTTTACATTAAGGGGTAACCGAAAGATCGCAAAGATGAAAATCAGACCGGGATAATTTGTACTAACAAAGAATTGAATTATGAAAAAAGACTATTGGATGAATAAACCTAAACTTATAGATAAAAAAATCGATGATGAGTTGACTTATCAAATCATTGGTTGTGCGATGAATGTGCATAACACGTTAGGTAACGGTTTCCAGGAAGTGATCTACCAGAGGTGTCTAGCTATAGAATTGGAAAAGGCAGGGCTTGCGTATTTAAGGGAAAAGAAAATGCACATCTTTTATGAAAATATCTATGTAGGTACCCGCAGGGCAGATTTTATTATTGAAGATAAGGTGATAGTGGAATTAAAAGCCAGGGTACAACTCGAAGACGTTCACCTGGCACAGGGCTTAAATTATCTGACAGCATACAAGATTGAAAAAGGACTTCTTATAAATTTTGGTTCAACAAGTCTTGAGGTAAAAAGATTATTTAGGAAACATTAATCCTTTAATCCTTTAATCCTTTAATTCTTCCTCCTCTTTATCCTCTTTATCCTCTTCATCCTGTAAATCCTGTAAATCCTGTAAATCCTGTAAATCCTGTAAATCCTGTAAATCCTGGTATTTTATTTTAGTTTCTCCACCTCCTCAGCGAACCGTTTCATATCCGGATTATCGGGTTCAGCTAGCCTGTATACCATTAGTATTTGCTCCAGGTGTGAGATATCTTTTTGGGCGGCAAATTGCCTTGCGTATGAATAACAGGCAATGCCAATAAAGCCACCGAGTCGTTTATAGGCCATCCTCATCATTTCATCGGGTTCCGATGTCATTTTCTCATGCAATGCTGAAATCTCTTTTTTCCACCAGGCTTCATCCTTTTGTAATAAGGCCTGTCCATATGTCTGGCGCATTGTTATTTCAAAACGCAGGCTTTTTTCCAGTTGGGTCAGTTGTTTCTGGTACGCTTCGTTGTTTGTCAATGCGTCGGTTGTTGAACGGAACGAGCCGGCCTTTTCAAAGACATTGACCGAAGCCATTGTACGACTGATACAGGAAGCCTGTATAAATTCTCCCGCATTTTCCAGCGAATCAATACGTGCCTGTTGATCTTTGACATATTGATTGATTTCTTGTTTACCGAAGCTTTTTCCTGATCCGGCTGATAACTGAAACCAGCCAAACACGTTTGTCAGCATGTTTTTATCCGGCCATTCATGGGAGGCTTTGGTAAGCTCGATGTGAGCATTTAATGGCAGGCTCCCCGGATTAAAAATATATTGTACTGTTTCAGAAAAGTTAAAATCGTCCATTCCGATAATCCCCATTACCGGACATTTTATCGCTGAAAGCTGATCGGGACTGGCAAAAGCCCCGCTGGCAATAACCCCGTTAACCAAATGATTAACAGCATATCCAAGAACCATGCGTCCACCACCTGAAAAACCAACAAGAAAGGTTCGGTCTCCAACAGGATAACGTTTTTTTACATCGTTGATGATTTCATCCAGTTGTTGTATGTAATTGGGATCGTTATTCTGAATGAGATCAGAAGCTGCCAATATCGTGGGAAATTCTGAAACCGCCTTTTTTAAATGCTCTATGGCCAGTTTTCCGTCTCCATGCGGATCGATGGCCACAAGCAAAGGTAAGTTGTGATCCGACTTGTTATGCGCGGGAATAAATACCTCATAAATATGGGCCGGGTTCGACAAACAGGTATCCGTTCGTTCAACTGCAACACTATTTTCCGTATTTTTATCAGAGAGGTGACAGGCGGAAACGGCACCGGAAAGTATTGAAATAGAAAATAACGCTATTATAGGATGAAATCGCATGGGGCAGCAGGATTTGAAATAAAGTTTAAAGATCGGAATTTTCAGACGACTGCCCTATTAATTAGGATCAAAAATCTAACCCCGCCTCAATTTACTGGTGATTAAAAAGATGTAACGTTCATAGTAGTCAGGTACCAAATGAATCGACAAAAATTTTAACAGGGATTGTAAATATTTTTGACATAAAGAAAAATGTGGAGGAATGCAGGATATTCAATATGTGGCATTTATGTTAATGGTATGATTTATGAAATGGGAGAGAGGAGAGATGGTTAAATTAAAAACTCAGGTACATCTGGATGAGGTTCACCTGGCACAATCCGTAAATTATCTGACTGCATACCAGATTGAAAAAGGACTTCTTTTAAATTTTGGTACATAGGATCTAGAAGCTATTTGTTTGTGCAGGAAGAATTATTCCTGAAAATCCTTTAATCTTGTTAAACCTGATTCCGAAATTTACGCTTGCATGATAAAGATTTTGTATTTTGAATCAAATTTCAAACCATGAAAACAATACTGGATAAATTCGCATTAATCGTAGCTTTAGTTTTCTTGAACCTGAACTCTTTTACCCAATTACCGCCCGAAAAACCATTATGGCCCAATGGTATACCGAATAACCCAGTTAAATACAAACAGGAAAGAATGCGTGAAGTGAATCCTTCCAAAAGTTCACTTTCGCAACAAAACCGGGTGTACAGTTACGTTTCAACTCCGACATATACCATCTTTAAGGCTGAGAAACCAAACGGGGTGGCGCTGGTTATTTGCCCTGGCGGAGGTTTTCGTGATATCTGGATCGACCGCGAGGGGAGTGATTTCGGCCTCTGGCTGGCAAAGAGGGGAATAACGTCGCTGGTTTTAAAATACCGCACCTTTAATGAAGATGGTGACAATTCATCGTTGACCAGGGATGACTATAATCCCCAGGTTTATGCAGATGCAAAACAGGCTGTCTTTATATTGCGAAGCCGGGCAAATGAATTGAATATTGATGCGAATAAAATTGGCATATCAGGATTTTCGGCTGGAGGAGAACTTAGTCTTACGGTCGGCCTCAGTATATTTGAAAAAGAACTTCCTTCTTATGCAAATTTCGGTAAGATATCTACGACTCCTGATTTTTTATGTCTTGTATATCCTGGAATTTCTCCTCTGGTCGTGACCTGGGCGAAAACGATGGAAAAATTTCCTCCGGTATTTATGGTAAATGGTGCCCAGGACACAACGACACCGGCTGCAAATTGCATAGAGCTGTACAATATTTTCCTGGAAAAAAATACACCTGCCGAACTGCATATTTATGCAAAAGGGGAGCATGGTTTCGACTCGGGTGTTGGCAGGGGGATCGGAATTGCAACCTGGCGCGATAGCTTTATCGCCTGGTTAAAGGATATGAAATTTATCGGAGAATGATGACAGATCTAAGAATTGTTAAAGCATGGTTTCAGAGTCGTTTCAGGATTCAATTCCCACTGTGTTCCTTCTTCCTTCTCCCTTCTTCCTTCTTCCTTCTCCCTTCTTCCTTCTTCCTTCTCCCTTCTCCCTTCTCCCTTCTCCCTTCTCCCTTCTCCCTTCTCCCCGTCTCCTGCCCTCCTGCCCACTGCCCTCTGCCCTCCGCCCTCTGCCCTCTGCCCTCTGCCCTCTGCCCTCCGCCCTCTGCCCTCCGCCCTCCGCCCAATCCTTAACCCCACCTCACCATGCACGCTCTTAAACTAATATTGCGCAAAACCTTTACCAGGCCGATGTTCCCGGCGATATCTATCCTGGGACTGATCATCGGCTTCGTTACTGTCGTTTTTGTTACGATCTGGCTGAGAGATGAGTTCAGTTACGACAGCTTTCAAAAGAAAGGGGATCGACTTTACAGGCTTACGGTTGCAGAAGATAATCCTGAAACCGGCTATCACTGGGATTTTGCCAGGAGTCATCTGTCCTGGCTGAAAAATATTAAAAGCGATATTCCCGGGATTTCGGAATTAGCCAGGATAAGCCGGAATACTGCCGGAATCGTTAAGGTGAAAACGTCAGTCTGGAATCAGGAGATTTTCTATGCTGATCCTTCGATCCTTCAGGTGTTTACATTTCACTTTATCTCCGGAAATCCGGAGGGATGCCTTTCCGCGCCTCATAAGGTCGTTCTCAGCGAAAGCATGGCAAAGACTTTTTTTGGTGAAAATGATCCGGTGGGTCAGACAGTTTATTTATATTGCTCCAATTGTACTGAGCAGGTCCCCTTTGAGGTCACGGGCGTTTTTCGTGATTTTCCTGCGGCTGCCCACGTGCATTTCCGGGTTCTGGCCTCTTATACTGATCCGGATAAAGATGCGGACTGGGCATATTATTATATTTTGCTGGATGCAAACACGCCACCGGCTGAAATCCTGGGTAATTTTCAAAGCTTCTCAAAGAAATACCTCAGTCCGGATTACAGGCCAACTCTGACACCTCATCTTCAAAAAGTTACTGACATTCATTTAAAATCAGCGAAAGAACGGGAACTCGAGCAAAACGGAAGCATGAAACAGGTATTATGGATTTCAGGACTTGCCCTGCTTGTCCTCTTGATCTCATTATTCAATTTCTTCAACCTTCGATATATCATCCTTATCAAAGAGTTTAAGACAGTTCAGATCATGCGGTACACCGGGGCTAAATCCGGGAATATTTTTAGTTTCCAGTTCCTGGAATCTTTCCTGTACTCCCTGATTGCCGCAGTCATCGCGTTTGTAACGGTTTATTTCCTGTACCCGTATTTCAACCTGTTGATGTACAAACAAGCATCAGCGGGATTGTCGTTTTTTGTTTCCACGTCTGTGGTCACTCTGGTAATCCTGCTCCTGGTGTTTTCATTGACCGGGGTTCTGCCTTACCTGATTGTAGCCCTGTCATCGGCCTTCCGGTTGCGGAGAGGTAAATTGGTCTCCCCCTCTGCGCTCGCGGTTACAGGGAAAGGAAGCAGGTATACGCTGCTGAGATCGTTGGTAGCGATCCAGTATGTTCTGACCCTGATCCTGATTGTCAGCCTGATTGGTGAGATTAGCCAGTTAAAGCTTTTTATGAATCATCGTCTGGGAAGTCAGAGTGAAAAGATTTTGTGCATCAAGGAGGTGCCCTGCCAGGTGGTTGACAAATACCGGGTCTTTAAAGAGGAATTACTTAAAAATCCCCTGGTTGAGGATGTCACCAGCAGCATGGAGGATCCCGGGTATGAAATCATGGACATGATGGGATTTGACACCTCCGGAGTGGATGACAAGACATCCAATAAACTTCTCTATGTGTGCCCGGTGGATGAAAATTTCTTTTCTTTTTACGGATTGCGGCTGTTAGCCGGAAATAGCTTCAGCCCTTTTACCGGCAACGATTCCATACCGGTGAATTACATCCTGAATGAGAAGGCGGTTAAATACCTGGGCTGGACGAATGAAGCAGCCGTGGGAAAAGTTTTCCGGCTGCGGAATCCGTATATTCCGAAAACGCCCGGACGGATTGTCGGGGTGGTCAGTGATTTTCAACCTTCCTCCATGAAGAATGACATCAAACCCTATGCGTTTTTCCGGAAATCGTTCTGGCTTTACAGTGCACAGGTCAAATATGATACCACACGACGGGCCGGGAGCCTGGCTTTCATAAAGGATACATGGGACGAGTTTTATCCCGACTTTCCTTTCAATTATGAATTTGTAGAAGATCTCTACCGGGATGTATATAAAAATGAGATACAATTGAAGAACCTTAGCCTGGCACTCTCTGTACTGGCCCTGCTATTGTCATCTATCGGGCTGTTTGGAATCACCGGTATGGTTTATGAAACCAGGACCAAGGAAATCGGGATACGTAAAGTCAATGGCGCAAGTATAGGCGAAATTTCTGCCTGGTTGTTAAAAGACATTGCCCTGGTAGTCTCTGTTGCCATCATCATAGGGATTCCCATTTCCTGGTTTATCCTGAAAAACTGGCTTCAGAAATTTGCCAACCGGATTTCACTCGATCCCTGGATATTTATTGCCGGCGGGCTTGTGATTCTTTTCATTGCGTTGCTGACGGTGAGTATTCAGACCTGGAGGGCAGCGACGAGGAATCCGGTTGAGGCATTGCGGTATGAGTAGGATGTTGGAAGCAGGAAGCAGGAAGCAGGAAGCGAAAAAGGGAAGATGGAAATCTCTCTTTCACAGGAGGCTGTACCAAAAGTCCACTTCTAATAAACTTAAGTTTTAAATTATAACTACCCTTCGGCTTCGCTCAGGGACCACCTTCGGCTTCGCTCAGGGACCACCTTTCGGCTTCGCTCAGGGACCGATGGGTATTGCCACTAACTTACGTATAGCAATTTTTGTAATCTAAAACCGGATTTTTTGGACAGCATCAAGGAAGGAAAGATACCAGGTAGAATGTACTGGCGGGATGGATTTCCCCTTCATGGATTAAGGGGTAAGCGAGGGGAAGAAGGTACACGGGAAAAAAAAGGAAATGAGGGATCAGGAAGTTAGAGATTAGAGTTTAGGCAGCCCTTGTGAACAGTGTAAACTGGAATTCTGATTGTTAAATATCAATATCAAAAACGTAGATGACGTGATGCATCACGTCTCCGTGGGGAATTGAATATCGAACGATGAATTCGAAGACGAAGAAGGATTTAGTAAATGCTCCTGTGGGGCGGATTTTCCTTCAGGGGATGAATGGGTATGCGAGGGTTGAAACCGGAATTTCCCTATACAAAATTTCACTGAAATAGTATTGCAGTAAGAAAAAAAATTCATTCTAATTATGAATTTTCGTCAAAAGGAGCTTCATCCTTTTAGGTGAGTTGATAACTTTTCGTCAAAAAGTGGAAACGGGGACGCTGAGATATGGAGGGTGAAAGTCATTAAGGGGCGGAGTGTTGGAAGGCGGGGGAGGGATACCCTATCTAAACATAGACTCCTTAGTTTAACGAAGCCCCTTACTATGCCCTGTTGTTAAATGTTGCAAGGAGACACGAACAAGGAGTAGGGAGAGACATTGCGCAGGCCGTTCCTCCACTCTGGGGGTAAAGCGGCGTGTGAAGGCAGGAGGAAGGAAGGAGAGGGCAGAGGACAAGTCGGGAAGAACGTGAACCGGTATTTTTAACATGATATTTTTTCACCGGTTACAGGTTTCTTCGTTCGTAGATGCACACTTTGGTGTGTTTACGGGATGTACACCGACCATATCAATTGAGAAACGTGAATGATGAGGGGACAGGAATTGGGCAGGAATAGTGGAGGTGAGGAAGGAAAGATTCCCGGTATTTCCCAGGGGCAACCCGGGAACAGCCCTGAGGATTTCTCTCGAATAACTTCCGGTATGTGGGTGCTTTCATCGCCCGATTATTTCCCTTTTCGAGCCTGTTCCCCTGTTTGAGACACCCCGCACCCTTTCGGCAAAGCCATTGTACCGCCCTCTGCAAAGCCCATAGGCCCACTTTTCCCTTGTAAAAGGACCACATTTGAAGGTCTCAGGGAGCGAATGAAGAGGAAGTACAACTATTGGCACCTGTTATTCCTGCTTCTGGTCCTCTGCCTACTGTCTCTCTTACAATTATTTCTAAGATCCGCATCTTCCCCCCTCCGCACATTCTGACTTTTATTCAATTTTTTATTTTATTTTTGATTTATCCCAAAAGCCTGAAATAATGAAGTACTCCCCAATTTATCTTGTCCTCCTGGTATACCTGATAATATCATCCTGCTCAAAGTCAGCCGATATCATCCTTTCCATGCCTGAAGATGCAGGGCAAACTGAAATGTTGGCAGCTAAAGAAATCCGGAAATATATTTATCTGAGAACGGATAAACTCCCATCCATCCGGGAAGGATCTTCAGGGATAAAATCCGGTTCCCTGATTATTCTGGCCGTGGATTCTTCCCTTGGTGATCAGGAATACAAATTGAAGACTGAGAAATTGGGTAAACTCAGTAAGCTGAAGATTTCAGGAGGATCGCCTCAGGCGGTTTTGTATGGGGCTTATGAATTCGCCGAACAGCTTGGGGTCAGGTTTTATCTCTACGGAGACGTTATCCCCGATCAAAAAATACCCTTTGCCCTCCCGGATCTGGATCTTCAGAAAAAACCTCTTTTCAGATTGCGCGGAATACTGCCGTTTCACGATTTTCCCGAAGGCCCCGACTGGTGGAACGGGAATGATTATAAAGCCGTCATTGCACAGCTGCCGAAAATGAAGATGAATTTTATCGGCTTTCACTGTTATCCTTACCGGCCCGATTTTGACGGCTCGAATTATAAAGCCGAGCCGCTGGTCTGGATCGGGAAGGAAGAGGACGTGAATCCGGACGGCACCGTGAAGGCGGCATATCCCGTCCTTTACTTTAACACATACGACAGTACCTGGGGGTACAGTCCGGCGAATACTTCGGCTTTTTTATCCGGAGCCTCCCAATTGTTTGAGACGGATGATTACGGGGCTGATTATATGAAAGGGCTCTCTCCATGGCCACACACTGAAGCAGAGAATAAAAGGATATTCAATGAGTCGGGCAGTGTGTTTTCCGGTGCGTTTAAACTGGCACATGAGATGGGTGTTAAAGTTTGTATTGGGACTGAAACGCCCCTTGTTATACCCGAGACAGTGAAAAAACGATACGGGATTCAGGAGAAGGATGATCAGGTTGTGAGTGAGCTTTACCATGGTATGTTCACCAGGATCATGAAGACGATGCCCATTGATTATTACTGGCTCTGGACTCCTGAAAACTGGACCTGGCATGGCGTTAAGGACACAGATGTACTGAAAACCGAACAGGATATCCGGATCGCGTATCATGCCTTGCAGGAGGCTGGAGCGCCTTTCCAACTGGCAACCTGCGGATGGGTTCTTGGACCTCCCAAAGACCGCACAGAATTTGACAGGGTGCTGCCTGAGAATATTCCTTTCAGCTGCATAAACAGGGGAGTGGGATATTCGCCGGTAGAAAAAGGATTTGCAGCCATCAAAGATCGTTCTGAATGGTCGATTCCCTGGATGGAGGATGATCCCGACCTGCTCACGGCGCAACTCTGGGCCGGCCGGATCCGCAAAGATGCCGTGGATTCATGGAAATATGGTTGCGACGGCCTCTTCGGGATTCACTGGCGCACCAGGATCCTAAGTCCCAATGTAGGTGCTCTCGCACAAGCAGCCTGGGATTGTGACCGCTACGATACGACAGCTGAAGGCCGTGATCTGCCGGTTACCGATTTTTATACCGACTGGGTGCATTCCGAATTCGGCATTGACGATCCGGAACTTGTAAAAATTTTTACAGAAATGGATAGTAAGGGATATGAAGCAAGAGAGGGAAATAAGGGCGATTCTCCGTTGAATGCCAGTGAGTGGATTATGGGCCCCGGTGCCTTACCGGTATCATACAGCCTCTCCAATATAGATGAACGCATCGGGAGGTATGATTTTATCGGGGAAATGGAAGACTTTCAGCCCCGGATCACCGGTGAGGGTAACCGGGAAAGGTTTGCCTACTGGCTCAATGCTTTTAAGTTTAATAAAGCCGTTCTGGAGACCACTAAAGCACAAATCGAGTTAAATTCAATCATTAAAAGAATGAAAAGTACTGCATCTGCAGCTGAAACACTTGAAATCGCCAGGGATGACGCGCTTCCAAAACGGGTTGAACTGGCTGAACGATGGCAGCACATGAACCAGATACTATTGTCTTTTGTCAGCACCAATGGCGGACTTGGAACCATTGCCAATCTGGAAATGCACAGTATCAGGAAAATGGGATGTCTTACCGGTCACGACGAATACCTGAAAAGTGTCCTGAAAACGAGTCTTCCCGAACAGGCAAATGTCCCGGTAAACTATTCGGGGAAAATGCGTATTATTTCAACGACCGACCAGTCTGTGCTGGAGAAGGGTGAGGATTTTCAACTGCGGATTCGTGTACTGTCTGAATCAGGCAATGTAAATGCAAAATTGTATTACCGGCCCCTGGGAAAAAGATCCTTTGATTCCGTTGACTTTAAACGGCTGGGCTCAAATGTATTTGAAACCTCCATTCCGTCAACGGCTGTCGGTGATGATTTTGAGTATTACATTGAAGCAGCATCTCCGGATGAAAAAGCGGTTTACCCGGTGACAGCAGGTAAAGTTAACTGTGCGGTTGTCGTTCTCTGACGGCTGATGAAATCGAATTTGCATCTTACATTTTACCAGGATTTTCAGGGTTTTCCCCTTTTTGCGAAAGCGCCCTGAATGTGAAGCAAGACAGAACAATTGATCCGGGTTTCCGAAGTTTTTGTTTAATGTCCCGCGAAATTTAACTCATAACGATCTGCAGAATGATCATCCGTCTTTTTAAACTTATCTGGAGGAATGCCAGGAAACATCCGGCCGGTTCATTCATAAACCTTTTCGGCCTTGTTCTGGGGATCACCAGTACTCTGTTCATCCTGGAATATGTATACTACGAACGGAGCTTTGAGACGCAATACCATGATTCAGGAAGGATCTATCGTGTAGTGTACAACCGGTACCAGGAAAACAAACTTTTATGGAAAACGGCCAATTCGTTTTATCCGGCCGGTGAATATCTGAAAGAGACATTTCCGGAGGTTGACGGATACTTCCAGCTCCGGAGAAATTATAATATTGAGATCTCGTCGAGGGATGCAGGTGGTAACCGGAGGAGTTTCTTCGAAGGGAAAACCTATTATGCCTCCCCGTCCATAGTTAAACTCCTGGACATTCCTCTTCTTCAAGGCACAAAAGAATGCCTTGATGCCCCGAATTCCGTCATCATTTCCGAACGGGCCGCTCAAAAATATTTTGGGAATGCAGACCCCCTGGGGAAAGAGATCACCGTCAATTCCTCAGATGTTTTTGTTATTACAGGCATTTTCAGGAATATGGCCTCCAACACGCATATTAAAACCGATTTTCTCTTCTCATTCGAACACATTTATACACATGATCCATGGTTGAAAACCAACTGGTTCTATGATTATAACTACACCTATATCATGCTGGCTCCGGGAACGGACTATGCTGCTTTTGCCCGGAAAGCCTTCCCCAGGATGATCAGTGAAAACTATGGCGATTACCTGAAAGCGGTAAACCAGCGGGATGAATTTTTCCTTCAGCCGGTGAGGAGTATTCATTTGGATTCCTCCATTGAATACGAAACGGAGCCGCCGGGAAACAGCAAAGCGATCAGTCTTCTCTTTGGCTTCTCCCTGTTCCTCCTGTTGATCGCCTGGGTGAACTACATTAACCTGTCGACGGCAAGGGCCGTTGAACGGGCACGGGAGACCGGCATCAAAAAAGTGCATGGAGCTTACAGGGGGAGCCTGATCTTCCAGTACATGATCGAGGCATTGATTTTCAACACACTTTGCCTGGTCATTTCTATCTTGCTGGTACTTGCTCTTAATCCCCTGTTCAGGGACCTTACCGGGATTCCTGATCTGAATTTTCCGGTACAGCGCAGTTTTATCGTAACAGGAATTCTCGTTTTTGCAGGTGGAGTCTTCCTCTCGGGCTTATATCCGGCCTTCGTTCTGTCATCGTTCAGACCTCTTATGATTTTGAAAGGCAACTACAAAAATACAACCGGGGGCATAATCCTGAGAAAGGGCCTCGTAACGCTGCAATTTTTTATCTCCATATCATTGCTCATTGCCACGGGAGTCATTTTCAACCAGGTGAAATTCCTCATGAAGAAGGATCCCGGTTTTGACGCTTCATCCGTCATGATCATCAGGGCTCCCCGGACTAATGAGACGGATTCGGTGTATGCGGGTAAGATTTTACGTCTCAGGGATGAAATGGAAAAACTCCCGGGGATTCATGGGTTTACCTTCACGTCTGATGTACCTGGTCAGGAGATTAATAACTGGTTTTCATGCTACCGGAAAGGATATGCCGACAATGATATGAAAGACTATTTCAGAACCGACATCGACAGGGATTTCCTCGGATTTTTCAGAATAAAACTGGTTGAAGGACGGAATTTCAATGCTGAAGACAGATCTGCGCAAAATAAGGTACTCATCAACCTGCAGGCCATGGACCGCCTTGGTTTCGAAAATCCCGAAAAGGCTGTTGGTCAAAGGGTCATTAACGGAGGTCATGAATTTGAAATTATTGGCGTAACCGGCGATGTTAACTATTACACGATAAAAATCAAAGCTGTTCCGACGTTTTTTACGCTTGCTGATCATAGTAAATCTTATATGGCTTTGAAATATGATCCTTCGGCAACGGACCTGCCGGCAATGATAAGCTCAGTCAGGACAGTATTTACCGGCATTTTTCCCGACAATGCCTTCGACGATCAGTTCCTTGATGAGAAGATGGCACTTAACCTGGTACCGGATAAAACCTTCGCCATGGTTTTCGGGGTATTTTCCGTCCTTGCCATCGTGATCGGGATCATCGGGATCATCGGCCTGGTGATGGTTATCATAAACCAGAGTATGAAGGAACTGGGTGTGAGGAAAATTCTGGGCGCCAGCTTATATGATATGAACGTTTTGCTGAGTCACCAGGTATTATGGCCGGTCATTATAGCGACCTGCCTCGCTCTTCCGCTCTCTGCCCTGATCATACAGAACCGTATCCTCGGGAATTATGTTTATCATATCTCCATCACCTGGGTACATCTGGTTTTACCCGTTATCATCCTGGTGCTCATTTTTGCTGCAGTGATTGCATTGCTCGCAGGAAGGGCATACAGAATAAATGTTTCGGAGGTGCTGAAAGCTGAGTAGGGAGGGTAGAGGGTAGAAAGTGGAGAGTTGAGATCAGAGAGATTTGAAGTTAGAAAGTTAGAGTGCTAACATTTTCTGTGAATTAAGGTCCCCCGAACCGCAGAGCGGTAGCCCAGGCATAGCCATGGTTCTGCCCGTGGTGGGAATGCCCGGAATTTCTGCGTTACGATAGGGTGTTTCATCATTATTCCCGGCAATTCCGGTAATCATCGCGAGGAAAATTACTTCCCTGGTTAGTAGGTCGAAGACTTCCTATACGAAAAAGGACTGAAATATTTTTGCAGTGAGAAAAAAAAATGATGATTTCAGCTGTCATTCATCAAAATGGATATCATCATTTTGGGTGAGTTGATAACTTTTCGTCAAAAAGGGGAAATGGGGACGCTGAGATCCGGGGGGTGAAAGTCATAAAGGGCGGACGGTTTGGAAGGCGGGGGAGGGCCCCTTTTCAAGAAAAGACTTCTTAAGAATTTCGAAGCCCCTTGCTGTACCTTGACCTGTGGGGAAGGGAGGAGGTGAAGAGGTGAAGATGTTAGAAAGTTAGAAAGTGAAGAAGGGGAGAGGGGAAATGAAGAATAATCCCTGGAATTGTATCCTCCGGACTGCAGAGCGGTAGCACAGGCATAGCCATGGTTCTGCCCGTGGTGGGAATGCCCGGAATTTCTGCGTTACGATAGGGTGTTTCATCATTATTCCCGGCAATTCCGGTAATCATTGCGAGGAAAATTACTTCCCTGGTTAGTAGGTCGAAGACTTCCTATACGAAAAAGGACTGAAATATTTTTGCAGTGAGAAAAAAAAATGATGATTTCATCTGTCATTCATCAAAATGGATATCATCATTTTGGGTGAGTTGATAACTTTTCGTCAAAAAGGGGAAATGGGGACGCTGAGATTTGGGAGGTGAAAGTCATTAAGGGCGGTGGGTTCGGTTGGCGGGGGAGGGGCCCCAGTCTAAGAAAGAACTCCTTAGAATAACGAAGCCCCTTCTATGCCCGGTCGTTAAATAATTTAAGGAAACAGGCAAAAGTGAAATTGACACGGGAGAGAACAGGACAAATCTATGCAGTTGGTCGATTACATCTAAAATACCTGTTTTTTCATACCCGGAAGGATTCAATTCCCACTATGTTCCTTCTTCCTTCTTCCTTCTCCCTTCTCCCTTCTCCCGTCTCCTGCCCTCTGCCCTCTGCCCTCCGCCCTCCGCCCTCCGCCCTCCGCCCTCCGCCCTCCGCCCCCCGCCCTCCGCCCTCCGCCCTCCGCTTCCATTTCCTCCATATCCGGTTTTTTCATAAATTGCTATTTTTAAGGAATACAATTGAAGCTCTTGAACATGTACATAAAATAATCCCGCTTGAAAACACCGGCCATTGACATTACCAACCTTTCAAAATTTTACGGGAAAACCAGGGGAATTGAACAGGTGAACCTCAGGGTAGACGAGGGTGAAATCTTCGGCTTTATTGGTCCCAACGGTGCCGGTAAATCCACCACTATCCGGATCCTTTTAAACCTCATCTTTCCCAATGGCGGCAGTGCCAGGATAATGGGAAAAGACGTTATCCGGGTATCAAAACAGATCAAATTCAGCACTGGCTATGTTCCGTCCGATGCCAATGCCTATCCTTTTATGGACGTGAGCGAATTCCTGAACTACAGTATGCGGTTTTATAACATTAAGGACGGGAGCAGGAGGATGGCTGAACTTTCGGAATTATTTGAGCTGGACCTGAAACGGAACATTGCAGAACTATCCATGGGCAACCGCAAAAAAGTATGTATTGTACAAAGCCTGTTGCACAACCCGAAGCTTCTCATCCTCGATGAGCCAACCATGGGCCTTGACCCGCTGATCCAGGCGAAATTTTTTGAAGTACTCCGTTCAGAGAACAGGAAGGGCATGACCATTTTTTATTCATCCCACATCCTGAGCGAGGTTCAGATGCTTTGCAAACGTGTGGCTATCATTAAGGAAGGAGGGATCATCGCGACCGAGGATATCGAAACCCTGAGGAAAAAACAATTAAAGAAAGTTCTCATTGAATCGGATGAGCCGTTAAAGGAAACCGGTATTGGTCTGCCCGGCGTTGAAAATATCCGGTCAGGCCCGGGAAATGCAATTTCCTTTATGTACTCCGGCGAAATCAATGCACTGATGCAATTCCTGGCAGCACGGAAAGTCACCAACGTTTCCATTGAAGAACCTTCGCTGGAAGAAATATTTTTGCATTATTACCAATAAACCATTGTAAGCCAATGAACCGGAACCTTTTCCTGATGGATATGAAACGCAATGCCCTGAGTTTTGTGCTATGGACTGCCGTCATTGCACTGCTGGTATCGCTTACTATGTCG
The DNA here is from genome assembly GCA_963732905.1 of uncultured Bacteroidales bacterium. GTDB lineage: Bacteria > Bacteroidota > Bacteroidia > Bacteroidales > DASQZK01. Next base: position 18,642 of record CAVTBM010000014.1, on the reverse strand, counting down.
GTTTACAATACCTTCCTTGAAAACCAGTCAAAAATCCTCGGTGTTATGAACCTTGTCCCTAAAGGTGCATTACAGTTCAAAGGCATTTCAAATATCAACGACCTGTTTTCAGCCCTTGGCTTTTACGCAGTCAACAACGTGATCTACATGATGGTACTGGGAAGTATTTTTGCCATCGTTTTATCATCCAACATTCTTCTCAGGGAAGAGTACAACAAAACAGCCGAGTTTCTTTTAAGCTGGCCACTCACTCGTGCTGAAATATTCCTTAGTAAAATGACCGTTATTTTCCTGTATGTGTTCCTTCTCAATCTCATTACAGCCTCTGCCGGATTCATTGCAATAGAAATTGTTAAAAAAACAGCTTTCAGTATACGTGCCTTTCTTATCCTCTCACTATACACCCTGCTGCTGAACCTTCTTTTCGGAGCAGCCGGTTTATTCCTCTCAACGCTGGTTAAGCGGCCAAAACCGGTAACCACGTTCAGCACAGGACTGGTACTGTTTTTCTACTTCGTGTTTACCCTTTCCAAGATCACAGAAGGAGCTTCAAAAATCGGATACATCAGTCCCTTCAAGTATGTCAACATGGAGGTTGTAAGCGCCGGTTATTCAATCAATTATTGGAATATCCTGTATTTTACCGGTATCTCTGTTTTGCTGATCGGGCTGGCTTTCAGGATTTATAGGCGCAAAGACATCTATGTCTGAATTCGTTTAGCAGGTCACACGCCAATTCTTACAATTGAGACCCCTGATTGTCCCTTTTACTGTACTTTTGAGTAAAAATCAGGATGTTGTGTTTATTTTTGTGTTATGAATGCGGATGTTCCTGTAAAAAAGCTTCTTCGTATTGCCCTGTTTACATCCACGGCCATTGGATTAATAACCATGGGGCCTGCCTATATCATTGGCATAACCCTGGCGAATATGAACACTTCACCGGCAGTCCTTCTTAAACTGGTTTTGATGTCAGTGACCGGGATCACTGTTTTCATTTTCCTGTTCTGGCTCATCAACATCACGCTTCTGAAATATTTTACAAACCGGACTCCTTTTACGGGGAAGAAGAATCTGAGGTACCTCTTTAGCTACCTGGTTTGTTTTTTACTGATGTTCTCGTTGCGGATCGCTGCCACATCGGTCTTTAATGATCCTGTAAAGCAACAGCAGGTATTTGAATGGAAGATAAAGGAGTTTGGCCTGGACCCCGACAGCATTAATTATATTCCGTATACGAACTGGATCTTCCAGGTACTCATCATACTATTTGTGGTCATTTCCATTAATACGGTCGTGCTCATTATTCAGGACCTGGTCCTCCTGATCGGGAAGAAAACGCGGATAGAATCGGAGAATACACAACTTAAAATCCGGAATATCGAAGCAGCTAATCAACAGCTTAAACAGCAGCTGCAGCCGCATTTCCTTTTCAATTCCCTGAATGTATTAAAAACCCTGATCAGGAAGCAGCCAGGTGACGCCGAAGTGTACCTTAAACGGCTCTCTGACTTTCTCCGCGCTTCCGTTTCCTCCGGAAACGTGAATGCGGTGAAGCTTCAAGAGGAGCTGAAACTGAGCCTGGATTACCTTGAGATGCAGAAAATCCGTTTCGGGGATGCTATTCATTTCGAAGTCAGCATACCTGCCGAAGTCAGTACCGGTATTGTGCCGGTCTTCTCCATTCAGCTGCTGCTCGAAAATGCGATTAAACACAATGCGTTCACTGTCGAATCTCCTCTGCGTATTAAAGTATTTCATAGGGACGGATGGATTACCGTCAGCAATACTATTCAGCCTAAGACAGCCGGGGAATCTTCAACCGGCATGGGCCTGGCAAACCTTTCGGAACGGTACAGGCTGTTATCGGGAGACGAGATCCGTATTCAGCCAGATGGCTCAACTTTTTCAGTGGGTATAAAAATTTTACAGGATGAAGATCGTCATCATTGAAGATGAAAAATTAACCGCCGGTGACCTGGCTGAAACGATCTCGGAAATCGTTCCGGAAGCACGGATCATCGCAATCTTATATTCTGTTCACTCGGCTGTCTCATGGTTTCAGAAGAATGAACCACCCGACCTGATCTTCAGTGATGTGCAGCTTGGTGACGGACTGTGCTTTGAGATTTTTAAAGCGGTTGCCGTAAATACACCCGTTATTTTTTGTACGGCTTACGATGAATATGCATTGAAAGCTTTTGATGCCAACGGTATAGCTTACATTTTAAAGCCCTTCGATAAGCCGACTGTTGAGGCGGCATTTCAAAAATACAATAACCTTAAAAACCGATTTGCAGGGAACGCCGGTAGCCTCGATGAGATCATTCGTTTGTTTGAAAATAAAAAGAAAGAGGTGAAAGGTTCCGTCCTGGTCTATAAACAGGATAAAATCCTTCCGGTCAGGTTTGACGATATTGCTCTATTTTATCTTGAAAACGAGATCACTTATCTGGTCACTTTCGATCATAAAATCTTCACCATCGATAAAACGATGGAAAAAACAGAAGAGATTGCCCCGGATGATTTCTTCAGGGTCAACCGGCAGTTCCTGATTCATCGCAGCGCCATTAAAGAGGCGTCCCGGTACTTCGGGAGGAAGCTTTCTCTTAGTCTTACCATTCCGTTTAAAGATACCATCACGGTCAGTAAAAATAAGGCCTCTGCCTTTCTGGACTGGCTGTCCGCACGTTAGGTTATCCCGGAGGTCATTTCACCCTTCATTTTGTCCGTTTCGGTCTGCTTTTTCTTTTTCTGCTGGTTGATTTCCCTCAATTTTACACTGGCAATCGGATAGAAGATCTGAAATTCTCAATCAATTTAGCAATGGACTTATGGAAGCAATAATCAGAACTGAGAGACTGACCAAAACCTTCAAAGATGTACTGGCTGTTTCGGAATTATCCCTGAATATCAAACAGGGGGAGATTTATGGTTTTCTTGGCCTTAACGGGGCCGGGAAAACCACAACGATAAGGATGCTGCTTGGAATGATCTCGCCAGACAAAGGTGAGGCTTACCTTCATGGAAAGAAAGTGCGTCCCGGCAATAGCGGGATGTGGAAGGATACCGGTTACCTGGTGGAAATGCCCTACGCGTATCCAAATCTTACCGTCAACGAGAATCTGGAGATTATCCGGCGGTTGAGGCTTATGGATGAACGCAATGCTGTGGCTTCGGTGATGGACAAAATGAAACTTACGGCTTATGCAAACCGGAAAGCCGGTAATTTATCACTGGGTAATGCCCAGCGGCTGGGGATTGCCAAAGCCTTAATTCACCATCCCGATATACTAATTCTGGATGAACCGGCCAACGGCCTGGATCCGGAGGGTATATATGAGATCAGGGAAATGCTCCGCGACCTGGCCGAAAATCATGGAGTGACCGTCTTTATTTCCAGTCACATTCTGAGTGAAATTTCAAAGTTTGCAACCCGGATCGGTATCATACACCATGGCGTCCTGATCCGCGAGCTGGACACCCGTCAGTTGGAGCAGCTCTGCCGGAAGCGGCTGTTAGTTGATACGGCAGATAATGAACTTGCCTGCTCAGTATTGCTTAAAAACGGTATTGAAGCCGAACGGACACCGGATAACAGGCTTGAAATTCAAAGCGGGGAGGTGATCGCTCACCCTGAAAATGTTGCCACGCTCCTGGTCAGAAATAACGTGCCGCCGGCAATGCTGAATGTGGTTGAAGAAGACCTGGAATCCTATTTTTTAAGAACGATAAAAATGAAAGGAGAGGATCAATGAAAAATCTATGGGTATCCTTTTGGGCAGAAAGCCTGAAAGTACGGAAGTCCAAAGTCTTCTGGCTTTCCCTGGCCTTCTTTGTGTTTGTAGCATTTATGATGGGACTGATGATGTTTGTCCAGAAACACCCCGACCTGGCTAATAAACTGGGAATGATCGGCACCAAGGCCTCCATGATGAAAATGGGCGAACCTGACTGGGCGAACTACCTGGTATTACTGATTGAAGTTTTTGCCGGTATTGGCCTGATTGGTTACGGCTTCATCACAAGCTGGGTTTTCGGACGGGAATATACTGATCATACCCTGAAAGACCTCCTGGCCCTTCCGGTACCGCGTTCCTCCATCGTATATTCAAAACTTCTGGTGGTGGCGATATGGAGCATATTATTGTCGTGCGTCTTTCTGGCTTCCGGGATCATTATCGGACACCTGGCGGGAGTTACCGGCTGGTCAGCCGCGGTTTTTTCCCATTTCCTGTACACGTTTACGATGGTCTGCCTGCTTTCCATATTACTGTGTACCCCGGTAGCTTTCTTCGCCAGTTACAGCGGCGGGATCTTACTTCCCGTCGGTATCATCATCCTGACCCTGATTATGGCAAATTTTTCGGGATTACTGGGTCTCGGACCCTATTTTCCCTGGGCTATCCCCGGACTGTTCGGCACAGCGTCCGGTCAGGAAGGCATGCAACTAAACGTGGTCAGTTATCTCATTCTTTTCATCACGAGTCTTGCGGGACTGGCTGGCACGCTCGCATGGTGGCGATTTGCAGATCAGAAATAAAATATCTGTGCGGTTGTATGGGTTAATTTATGTTCTCTAATTCCGTTTTGAAGTCGTTGAGGAAATCTTTGACTTTTTTCAGCTGGAGTTGATTTCCTTTAAAACCGACACTAAATGTCATTTCGTTATTAAACGTTGAATATCCCATGCAGAAATAATCACCATGGCTTACAACTCCTGTTACATAGGCGTATTCAACCGGGATGTTATTGAAATTTATTTCCCCCGGTTTAATGATCCCGATATTGGTGACCAATGGGATCGGAGCCATTTTGCTACGCATTACCTGTTCTTTAAACTTTGCATACGGCATAAATTTCGAAAGAGCTATCAGAAGCGAAAGCATGTTCATCTCAGCATGCATCTTCTTTTTAAAGCAGGTTTCCCCGGTCACCTTTTGTAATGTTTCAGTAAATGATGAACCGATTTCATTTCCGGCATTAACAATCATTGAACCTGTCAGACTGCATATTGCCGTAATATGGCCAGGTTTCATGTATTTCCTGAGATCAACAGGTACTATGATGGGTTTTGAAACTCTTTCGTTATCCAGCCCGAATTTTACAAATACCCGTATGAATGCTGCCAGAACAATGTCGTTGACGGTTGCATTATGCAGTTTGCCGAATGCTTTCATTTTATTGAAGGTCGCTGCCGGAATATTTACTGTTGAAAATTGATTCCGGTCATCATTCCCCTTTTTTCCCCAGTCGAATGACCAGGAGGGGCCATTTTTGGGGCTTTTAAATCCACGTCTGGTAAACTGAAATTTTTGAAAGAATGAAAAATTACGGGTAACCTGTTTTACACTTCTGTCTCCGTTAAGATTCGTCTGACAGAGGTAATCCGGATTTTCCAGAAGCTGATTGTAATTATCTGAAAGGATGCTGGCGAATGTCTTTAACCCGGCTCCGTCTGTCGGGGTGTGATTCATATTGATACAAAGAACATCCTTATGCCTGTTTCTGATAATTCTTAACCTTACCAGTGGAAAGACGAAGGGAGATACAGTGAGGTTAATAAATTTGTTTACCTCTGAATTAACGTCAGTTGTTTCAACCAGGTCAAGCAAAAGTGAAGAATCAATTTCATCTTGTTTTTGCCAGTAAGCGGTATAATTTTCCTCCAGGTAAGTGTAAGAAAAAATCGGTTCCTGGTAGATAGTCAATCTGGCAGCTTTTTTCAAAATGTTTATGTCCAGTTGTTGACTTAAATGTATGATGAACCGCATTTGCTGGTCGGCATTGGACCGTAAAAAATACTGAAGGGTATCACTTACTTCGACTGCCAGTCTTTCCGGCAATGCTTTGTGTAATGTTTCAATTTTCATTTATAAATAATTTTGTTGTTGCTACCGTATACATCACTTCTTTCCTATTCATTGAATTGAGATCAAAGGTACATGACAGTTGTGAATCCGGAAACAGTAAATCGGCAGGTGCATGAAAATTACCGGTAAGGGGTGTATTTCCGCCGGTGTGTGGTGGTTTTTGAAGGAAGACTGATCTTCACAGATGAGTTTGGCTATTGGGAAGATGATATGGTGTAAGGCAGCGGTAAAGAGAAGCACTATATTTTGTTCGCCCGGTTAGCGTCCAATAAACGGCTGATGATCTTCTCAACAAACTCATGAATTTTTATGAGAACCTTCAATGAAGTGCAGGCTTTTACTTCTTTTTTATTTCTAACTCTTAGATTAACAGGTATAAAATTATTGTTTCCATTTCAATGTCGTTTAGATAAGCTCCCTGAGCGTAGCCGAAGGTTGTATTCGTTTTTGCGCTGAATCTAACGGTCCCTGAGCGTAGTCGAAGGTGGTCCCTGAGCGTAGTCGAAGGGAGATTATCTAAACGACACTGGTTTCCATTTGTTCATCTTGTACTTAACATAAGCCCATGTCCAATGTTCTACCCAACTACCCCAGGTGTGATGGATCCCCTTTGAAATTTTATTATTCTTTATGATTTCAATCTCTCTCCTGTTTTTGGGTGAAGGTGGATGATACAGCAATCTTTCCGGCGTATAAATGTCTTCATATGAATTCTCATTGAAAATTCTTGTTATTAATCCTGGACCCGTAGCATCAAGAACTTGTAAATATTCATTTACGCTGGGAGGGTTATTTTTTAAATCCTGAAATACATCGATCCAAAATGGATGTCCGGGTACAGAAGCAAAGATGGAATTTCCAAACTCATTTGCCGGATCACCATAATTAATGCTTCGATTCATTGGTAATACCAGTGAATAATCTCCGAAATCAAATGGCTCCAGCACCTCATAATCAAGATCTAAATATACTCCGCCAAACTTATAGATGATTAAATACCTGATTGCATCAGCTCTCATGATGTTTTTTGAAAAACCGGTATAAATTGGATAAAAATCCGGGAATTCAGTTTTAACGAATGATTCATTTTCTTTATCTGTCCACAGTTTATATTTCCATTCAGGATTGAGGGCTTTGACTTTAGATGTATAAGAAATCCATTCATTAGGAATATCATTTGTTTTCCACGTTTGATGGATCAATCTCGGTATTCGCATTTGTAATTTATTTTTCGTGTCAAAATATTTCAGGGTATAAATAATCAATCCTCAATTGTAGTGTCCGTTCCTTTCAACCTGCTGACAACCATTTAAAATATTCGGCTTTCAGGCCTTTGTATGGTATTATTTACAGCAACTCACTTAACGAACCTGAATTTCAAAGGTATGAAAAGTAAATGTTATGTTGGTATGGATAATTTTTGGATTTTTCCTTAGCTTTTCCTCTCCACTCACCTGAATACTACATCTGGAAATTAACCGGATTTTTCCGCATTTCAGCCGGGGTTGCAAGATTGCTGAGATCATGGTCCTTCGCTGTTTATCCTTCAGGCTGTGAACCTTTTTAATTAAAATTTTGTTAAAGTTTAATATTTCAGACCTCAAGGTCCGATTTATTAATTTTAACTTTACCCTCTATGTCACTCCAAGGAATCCTCATCCGATGCCTCGTGTTGATGACATTCATGGCATCGTGCCGAAAGGCAGACGATCTTACGCCTAATGTTCCTCCCGTAGCAGTGGCAGGGCCCCTGCTGCCTCTAAAAACAGGAGATACTGTTCTTCTCGACGGTTCGGGGTCTTATGATGCCAACCATGATTCTCTTTATTTTTCATGGACATTTATTTCAAAGCCTGAGGCCAGTACAGTTAAAATTTCAGGTTTCGATCAGAAAATAGCAACATTTATAGCTGACCATACCGGAGAGTTCATCGTAAGGCTTCTTGTTTCAGATGGCATTGATTCCGGTGCTGATACCGTCAAAATAATGGCTACAGGAGGAAACCTTCCTCCTGTAGCCAAAGCCGGCGATGACCTTTCTGCTGATCTGGGTGATAAAATTTCACTGGACGGTTCTTCTTCCTTTGATCCGGAAGGTTCCTCACTTACATATTCCTGGACAATTCTAAGTCAACCCCCGTCTTCCGCTTCGGTACTGACTTCCCCCAATAGTGCTTCTTCAGAAATTGTCATTGACAAAGCCGGTACATATAAAATGATGTTAACTGTCAGTGACGGAATTTTAAATTCATCTGATACGGTTTCTGTCTTTACAAATCCACCTGAAATTACCGGAATAGATCCGAAAGGAGGGACCTCGGGCACTGAAGTAGTGATAACAGGAAAGAATTTCGACAACTCATCAGCCGGAAATGATGTATTCTTTAATGGTAAACCTGCCATTGTGCTTGAGGCAACTTTCACACAACTAAAGGTTACTGCACCCGTTGGGGCAGGGACAGGTACGGTTTCTCTTACCACCGGCGATGTGACGGTTACGGGACCTGTATTTACCTATTATGCTGTTGTTCAGAGCTGGGCAACGGTATCCTCTCCTGTGATGCTGGCCCGGGATGCTGCCGGAAATATCTTCGTTTCGGGGTATAATACCCATGTCATTTATATCATCACCCCTGATGCCAAGGTCTCAATATATGCCGGTACAGGTCAGCAGGGGTACCAGGACGGAAAGGTGGAAACGGCTATGTTCAGCAATCCGGCAGGTCTTGCAGTGGATGCTTCCGGAAACCTGTTCGTGGCAGATTACGGAAATCACTGTATACGCATGATCAATACTTCCGGCGTGGTGTCCACCTTTGCAGGTTTCCCGCAGGCCGGCTACCAGGACGGGCAGGGAGGACAGGCCCAGTTTAACTATCCTGCCGGCTTGACCATCGACGGTGCCGGGAACCTTTATGTGACGGAGGTTGGTAATGACAGGGTCCGGAAGATAACCCCCGCGGCACTGGTATCCACCGTGGCAGGAAGTGGTGTGGATGGCTTCGGTGACGGCAAGGGAACGAATGCCATGTTCAGCAATCCCATCGGTATCGCCATGGATCAGAACGGCAACCTGATCATTGCAGATGCCGGCAATAACCGGATAAGGAAAATAGATCCATCGGGTCAGGTAACCACTTTGGCCGGTGACGGGACAGCCGGGTTCAAAGATGGAGCAGCCGGCTCAGCTCAGTTTAATCTGCCTTATGGGCTTACTATTGATGATCAGGGGCGTATCTATATTGCAGATATGAACAACAACCGTATCAGAATGATCACCGGAAATGAAGTTTCCACATATGCCGGTAACGGCACAAAGGCGGATGTGGACGGGATCGCCCCGGAAGCTTCGTTCAACAATCCATCCTCTATACTCTTTGATGCCTCCACAGGTATTCTGTACGTGACGGACTTTGGAAGCAACAAAATTAAGAAGATACTGCCGGAATGATTGTCCTTGCTGTAAATAAGTCTTTGACCTACTGCTTCATCCTGGTTCTCCTGTTTCTTTTTGGGAACATGTCCAAAGCACAGAACATAGAAAACATCGGGAAGCAAAAACCGGTAAGTGTTTCCGGATCCGTTTCATTACGTTTAAATACATTCAGTACGACCGATTCACTTTCTACAAGAGATCCTTTTTTCTGGACGATAAGCGGAAGTCCGGTCGTTTCACTTTACGGCATCACCCTGCCTTTCAGTTTTTCTTTCAGTAAAAAACAGAGCGATTTCCGGCAACCATTTAATTATTTCGGGGTAAGTCCGTACTATAAGAAGGTCACTTTCCACGCGGGATACCGGAGTGTTTATTTCTCTGATTATTCTTTGTCCGACCATATGTTCCTTGGTGGCGGCGTCGAAGCCCAGCCTTCTGTCTTCCGGCTCGGATTTGTCTACGGCCGGTTTTCAAAGGCTATTGAGCCGATTACCGACACCCTTACACAGAACTATTCCATCCCTTCCTTCAACAGGAAGGGATATGCAGCAAAATTCGGAATTGGCACATCCAACAATTATGTGGATCTGATCGTGATGAAGATCCGGGATGACAGTTCTTCCATTTCCAGGACAGAGGAATCAGGGATAACGCCCGCCGAGAATCTGGTTCTGGGAATAAAATCGAAACAGGTTATAGCAAAAATTGTGACCCTCGATGTTGATTTTGGGTTCAGCGCCTATACCTGGGATACGCGTTCTTCTGATCTTAATTTGAGTGAATACAACATTCCCTCTGCTATGAACTTATTAATTACCCCCAATGTTTCCACTGAGTTTCTGACAGCGGGCAAAGCCAGTCTGGGGCTCCGGCTGAAAAAATTTTCGGTTAAACTGAATTACCGGCGGGTCGAACCGGGTTACCAGTCGATGGGAGCTTATTACCTGAACACTGATATAGAGAATATTACAGTGGCGCCTACACTTAGTCTGCTGAAAAACCGGTTACGGCTGAATGGCAGCATCGGATATAAACGAAACAATCTCTTCAATACGAAATTCAATAACACATTTCAGCGGGCTAATTCCCTGATGGTCTCGTTCATGCCTGACTCAAAGTGGGGATTAAACCTGAATTACAGCAACTACAACATGAATCAGCACCGCAATACATCGCTGGTCCGTGATACCCTTCAACTGGAACAGTTCACGAATAATTTCAGCGGTAACCTTTTCTTTAATTTCGGAACAAGGATCCGCCGCCAGAACCTTTCCGTCGCCATGGCCTATATGAACCTTACCGACAACTCTACCGATTCGGTCACCAATGCCGTGAATTCCTTAAATCCTTCGGCATCCTACAGGTACTCCGATACGGAAAACAAGTTTTCATGGTCACTCGGCTGGAATGCCAATCATTTCAAGACACCCCGGAATGTGACATTTCGTTGGGGAATTAACGGATCTGCCAGTAAATCGATTTCGGATGATAAGCTCAACCTTGGGCTGAATACCCGAATCTTCAAGACCAACCTTCAGGGTAAGAATTTCAGCACCACCTGGATGATTGGTGCTACCGCCGGTTATAAGCCGGCAAAAATGCATACGTTTTCCGTCTCTCTTAACTATGTGAATCGACTGTTTGCGGATGCGACCCGGCAGGATGCCAGCGATTTCATTGGAAATTTTGTTTACAGCTTTACCTTCTAACCTGTTCTTGTCATGAAAGTTAATAAAATGCGGTTTCTGATACTAGCCATCCTTTTATTGGGGATCATACTTCCGGCAAAGGTAATGGCTCAGGATTTTCCTCTAAAGGTAGTCGTGAATTTGTACCCGCCATATCCCATCAGACTATCTGATTTTACCTCGGCTGAGTCCAGCATTTTTGTTACGGTTTCGAACCCGACCAGTCAAACATACAGGGTATTCTTCACCGGATCACTGAAAAATGATGACAGGGGTATGTCAATCTCTACAACCGCTCCCGGGAAAGGTGTTCAGTGTTTTGATGTACCTCCGGGAGGAAGGACATTCACAGGAACAGAACTCAACGATCTTTTTAACCCTGATTATCTTGAATACCGGGGTACAACCATAGATGTGATCAGGGGAAACCAGGCGCTCCCTGATGGACATTATACACTTTGTATCAGAGTTGCCGACTGCGCCATTCCCGACAAATTCCTGTCTCCCATACCGGAAGAGATGGATGGATGTGGGTCTTTCGACATTAGTTCTACGGATCCTCCGGAAATCACTCTTCCTGAATGTGGAAGTGAGATTGATCCCGCCACCGGGACGATACTGTTCACATGGAATATCATTCCTCCGACCGGGGGATTGGGTAATATACGGTACCGTTTGCAGATGATTCAGCTTGAGACTGCTGACCGGAATCCCACTGACGCTTTCAGAACGTCTCCTATCCTTTATGAGAAGGAGGATATCATGCTCACAAGTTATGATCTTCACCCTGATGCCGATCTTACCATGGAAGAAGGTTATACCTATGCTTTCCGTGTTATAGCTTACGACCCCGACGGGGTTATTCAGTTTAATAACGGGGGAGTGAGTGAGGTATGCACCTTCCTTTACGGAGCCGCCTCTCCGTCAGCGCTTAACCCGGTTATCCACGCAGAATACCCGGCTGATGGTGACATCCTCCCGTTCAGTTACTTTCCGCTCATCATTAAATATGATCCCTACAGCAATGATTATCACCATTTTGATTCCGATCTTTCAATCCTGTCACCTTCAGGGGTCCTTGACAACAATCACCGTCCGCTAAACTGGCCTTCGGGTCCCCTGGCCGACCAGCGAAGGGTTACCAGTTTCCCCGATCTCACACAGGAACAGGCACAGTATATAGCCGTCAATAAAAACCAGTCTCAGTCACCGCCTTCCTATACAAAAGGGGTACAATATACGTGGACGACTTCAGTGGATCTGGAATACCGGTCAAGGACTGTTACCGCGCCAACGGTATCATCGACATTCGGGGTGGGCATGGCGCCGTCTAAACTTTTACTGCCATATGACGAAGACACCGTTCCGGCTGGTGACGTCAATTTTAGTTGGATAACCGCCGATCCACCTCATAAGCTTCTGCCGGATTTCATGATCGTTCAGGCCCGAATGACAACAGGCCCTACATTTTTTAACGGTATTGTCGATGAACGTTGGACGATGGAAGTCAGCCGTCACCGCAATTTTGATACGATTCTCAATACCATTTCGGGCCGCCTCGGCTACGAATTCGAGCTCACCAGCGACGAGAATTCCATTAAGGAAGAATTGTACAAGGAGGAACACGAGACATTTGCCTATACCGATACCGGAAGATATTACTGGAAGGTAAAATGGATGAATTCTCCCGATAACCCGGCGGATACAACTTCCTATGCCAGCAGTGATATCTTTGTCTTTATAATTGTTGCCGGGGCCACACGGCCTCCTGAACCGATCACGGAAGCTGATACTACCGGTGGCTGCATCAGCGTATGTACAACCCCCGGGATAACCGACCATACGCCGCAGTCCTCCCTTACTGTCGGGGCGTCGCTGAGGATCGGAAATTTCACCCTTGAGGTATCTACCCTTACGTCCTCCGGGGGAAACCGCTTTACCGGTCAGGGTATCGTGCAGGTGCCCTTCCTGAATAATGTCAGGATACAGACCGAATTCACCAATATTCAGTTCAATGCCTCCCGCCAGATATTTTCCGGCGAGATCAGGGCTATGGATGACCGGAGTTTTGTGACCGAACATGTATCAACCATGATGGGAGATGTGATCTCTATGGGAGGAGAGGAGGCGCAGGCTCTGAGCGATTTCCTGGATGACGGGGAACGGATGGTCAGCTTCTTCACCGGGTCACGTGAAATCGGTATGCCCATCGGCATCGACCGTGAAATTGAGGGAAACCGGTACACCATTGCCATCACCGAAATGGAATTCACCCCCGAAAGGGCGACCATCAGTGCGGTCATGAATCTGAATTTCCCCCAGATCGGGAACAAGCTTATTGCCTTTGGAGTGACGGACCTGTGCATTAACCCGGGAGGTCTGGGTGATGAAGGGCGCCTTTACCTGGCCCGTGACTGGGATCTGATACAGGATGGAGATACCAAATTCACTTTTAAAGGGTCGGAAAGAGCCGACTCCTCGGCATCATGTTACGTGAGCTGGGATTGTCATGGATTCCTGTGTGCCCGGATCCAGGGTGAAGTGACTTTCCCGAGAACCATGCTGGTGCCCGATGAGGAAGACGGGACAACGGGTGAGGGGTTTGTGAAAGGAACGTTTTCATTGAAAGCATGCCGGGGTAATAATTTCATGGCTTCGATCGACATCGATCCCTTCCAGATCAAGGGTGTGGACGGCTGGGGCTGGGTTTGCTCCAACGCATGGCTGGACCTGTCGGATATCGAAAATCCGCCCGGCTTTGCTTTCCCCGAATCCTATGGCGATGCCGCCCTGGCTCATGGTGATTCCCGTATGAGAAACACCTGGCAGGGATTCTATCTGGAAGACCTCCAGGTAAGGGTTCCCGGGCAATTCGAGGATAATACCACATCCGACCGGATCGCCTTTGGCATCCACGAGGTGATCATAGATGCCACCGGTCTGACCTGCTCTCTGCGGGCCACCAATATTCTGCCGATCGACAGGGGATCCTTCCAGGGATGGGGAATCTCGCTCGATACGATCAATATCGACTTTGTTTCCAACACGTTCAGGGAAGGAGGTATCTCCGGCAAACTGGCCATTCCTGTCTTTGAAGAGGGCGAAAACCTTGATTATCACATGGCCCTGACCTACCACGAAGACCACCTGAATTACCTCTGCCGGGTATTTGCCCGTGATACCCTTACCGTTCCCATGTGGGCGGCCCGGCTTCACTTACGACCCGACTCCGAAATCAGGTTGCAGGTTGGCGATTCAAGTTACGTTTCCACCAATCTGAGCGGGGATATCGGTATTACGGGTGATGTGGGTTCTTCGACATCCTCCGTACCCGGAATGAATTTCCAGGGGATCGTTTTTGAAGGACTGAAGCTATCGACCTCCGAGCCCCATTTCGACATTGACAACGTCTATTTCTCACATGCCAGTCCGCAAAAGAGTGTGTCCGGTTTCCCGGTTAATGTAAATAATATCAGTTTGAATTTGAATGAGTTGGATCGGCCTGGAATCGATTTCGACCTCGACCTGGTTCTCGGCGATTTCAACGCAACTTTTGGTCTGGGGATCTTCGGCCGGCTCAGCTTCGAAGACGGAGGGTTCACAGCCAGCTTCGACGGTGTGGACCTGAATTCGATACGTATCGATCAGACCATAAGCAGCATCCGGCTTCTGGGCGAACTCGATTTTTACAGGCATGATGATGAATATGGCGACGGGGTTCGCGGGTACCTTGACGTCACTCTCCCGATGGATCTCAGGGCCAGCCTTACCGTTCAGTTTGGAACAAAACATACCAACCCTTCGGCGGCTTACAATACCGAGGGGTATTATAACTACTGGTTTGTCGACGGCCTGGTCACTTTCCCGGGAGGTATACCCATCTTCTCCGGTTTTGGGATCTATGGTTTCGGCGGAGGGGCCTACCATCATATGATGATCGATACCACTTCGCTGCCATCGGCTGCATCAACACTTGAAGGTACTGGTGGAGGAGAGAGCTCCAGGACATCGGTTCGGTACATTCCGGATTTTCATACCTTTCTCGGCATGAGGCTGACGGCCGTCCTTGGGACACAACCGTCCAGCGAGACCTTCAACATGGACGCCACGCTGGCTGCCGAATTTACCGATGCTGGTGGGCTGGCATACATCGGTATTTCCGCTGACGGGTACATCATGGCTTCATTGAGCGACCGCGGTTCGGCAAAGATATGGGCCGATGTCAGTATAGGCTATCATGTACCGGCGGACGGGAATGCCAACTTCCACGGCGAGTTCAACGTGTATGCAAACATCTATAATGTTCTGACCGGAGCCGGCACAGACAACCGTTTTGTCAATGCCACCTTCCATGTCGATCGGGATAAATGGTATTTCTACATGGGTACCCTGGATGACCGTGCAGGACTGAAATTACGTCTTGGGGTCGTCAATGCTGATCTGTTGTCTTACCTGATGGTAGGATATGATATCCCTTCCGTGCTGCCGCCGCCACCCGACAGGATCCGTGATTTACTGTATGGTAGTGCTGCCGGCAGGTTAGGTACGGAAGGTGCGGTGGCTTCGACACTGACCTCCCTGAACAGGGATGCCTCCCAATCCAATTATAATTCAGGTCGTGGTTTTGCCTTCGGAACATACTTTGACATGAGCACTGAAATGGACTTTGCCGTATTCTATGCCAGTCTTGAGATCATGTTAGGTTTCGATATCAACGTCACCGAGGATGCTAACCGGATTTGCAGCGAAACAGGCCTGTCACCGGGGATGAATAACTGGTATGCCACCGGTCAGATGTATGCCGGATTATGGGGTGAGATGGGAGTGAAGGTTGACCTTTGGTTCATCAAGGGACAATTCCCGTTTATAAGTCTCGCCGCGGCCATTATGATGCAGGGCGGCCTGCCGAATCCGGAATGGTTTACCGGCAGGGCAGGTTTGCATTACAGTGTGCTGGACGGTCTGGTCGAAGGGCAATGTAATTTTATGGTTGAAGTTGGTCAGAAGTGTACTATTCTGAATGCTAATCCATTCAGTGGTGTTGAGTTTATTGCCGATATCCGTCCGCAGGGCGAGGATAGTCCCGTAAGCGTATTTGAACAGCCCAGGGTGTCGTTTAACCTACCCGTGGAACAGATACTCGAATTCCCGGCAGGTACCGATGAAGATCCGACACTAACCAGGCGCTTTAAGCCGTACCTCTCTACCTTCCGGCTGTCAAAAAATGTTGGCTCAGCGGATTCTGTGGTTGGGCATTATGAGATGAGTGAGAGGAACAGCATTGCAACCTTCGTCTTCGATGAAGCTCTCGAGTCCACTACAACCTATAAAATAACGGTTACTGTGCAGGCTAATGAATATTTCAGGGACGGGTCTATCCGACCTGTCATGGAAGGTTCTGAGAGATGGAAGGAGGAACGTGAGGTGACGTTTACGACTCAGGAAAGGCCTGCTGTGATCGTACCAGAGAATGTGAAGTTCACCTATCCGGTGGAAAACCAACAGTTTTTCCTTCAGGGCGAAACGCAGGGTCATAAAGGTATTCTCCGGTTTCTTAGTGCCGGTCAAAGTTATCTTTTCTATGCAACACAGGAGGGCGAGAGATACACATACGTTGCCAGGTTCAAGCCCATTCCCGACGGGGAGCCGGTCGAAACTCCGCTAACTTCCCACGGTATGTTTGTAGATTTCAATCTGCCGACACTCGATAATAGTAAAATGTACGCTGTGCAACTGATCCGCCGACGGATACCATCTCCCGAAGAACAAACCCGGGCAAGGCTCGGCGACCTTTCAACGGTCGCTGTAGGGAGCCATAATCCGACGGCCGTGGCACTGACGCCCCTTCGTTTCAGTTTTGGTGAGAGCAGTACGACTGTTCAGCGCTCAGGTGTTCTGCTTCCTGCAAACATTGTAAACCGGGATGAATTCCTGCTGTACAGCTATTATTTCAAGACCAGCAGGTTTAATACCCTGAGTGATAAGCTGGCCTCCGCCACGCTGAATGCCCAATACCAGAATATCCTGATCGCTGAGATCTTTAATATACGCACGGTGATCCCGGAATATTTTGATGACTTCGAAATTCACGGACTATTCAAAAATGGAAGAGAAGTGTTGAAACCAATGCTATCATTGAAAGCACCGTTTACCTATACATATCATCTGTCAAAACCGGTGCCTTATATTTATAGTTTGTCAGACAGGCTGCAAAGATTCTTTGCCTCTCAGCCTACATTAAGCATTGGAGATGTATCTTCACTGAACAGGCATCACAAGGGCCGGCCACCGGTCGATGCCATCAGCGTAGGTCCGGGATTTGTCCAGTCTCCGCTTTCAGAATCGGATGTCGAGAGAAGTGTGGGATCAGCAAGCCATACAGGTATCACAAATCCTTATGCGGCTCAGCTAACGGCTAACCCGGGTCTTACAGGCATGTTGAACGGCCGTTCATCTTCAATCTCCGGAGCGACACGTTCCCAGGTATCCGCCTTTGCCGCTGTTATTGCCGCCGACCCGTCGAATTTCAGACTGATATACGAGACCAGCAATTACGTCATGCTTGATTTCAATCAGTTTAAGTCGAGTGTTAGCAGAGTATTATCATCAACTGTTGTTGGTATGCCATTAAATATGAATGCCCTCAGGACGCGCGATCCGGCACTATTGAATGACCTGAACCACCTGCTCCGGATGTCGGCAGGCGAATTCAGGCTTACCGGCGGACTTTATGGGATCGAACTTTTGTACCGTATTCCGACATCATCCGGCAGTCAGTTGCCGGCTTCAGGCCCCGTTGTCAGAACCTTTAATTACAGCGGATCAACAGCCGAAAGGTTGGCACCGGCAAGCGGAACACAATATTAATTTGTAAAAGGAAATAACCAAACGATATGAAAGCCAAAACAATCATTTTCATTCTCCCACTTCTGATCATCCTGATGCATGAGGAGGGGTATTCCCAGGTTGGGAAGCAGAAGGCACAACCTTTTACTGCACATCTTCAGCTGAGTGCCAGATCATACGGCGACAGTATTGTGTTGCGCTGGGCTCCTGATGCACCGGGTGCATGGACAACTGCAAACAAGTACGGATATGTGATAGAGCGTACACTGGTGCCGGATACCGGAAGTTTTGACCCTGCATCCTACCGGCAACTGAATGAGCCGGTTATCAAACCCTGGCCACTTGATCAATGGGCGGCAATTGCCGGTGAGAAGTCTCACAACCCTGTTGCCGCCGTCGCTGCCCAGGCTCTCTACGGAAAATCATTTTCAGGCAGTGGCGCCGGCTTTGTGGAAATGGCCGATGAATTTGCGAACCGGTGGTCATTCGCCTTGCTTGCGGCCGATATGAATCCGGTGACTGCAGATGCTCTCGGGCTACGATATGTTGACCGGTCCGTACAACACGGAAAAACATACATCTACCGCGTCAGCTGTCCCGTCGACACTTCCGTGTATAAGATTGATGCAGGTTATTTTGTCGTCAACAGCGATGATGTCACACAGATTCCTAAACCATTTATAAGCAAAGCCATTGAGACGGAAAACCTGGTGCAGCTTCAGTGGGACAGGGAATTTCATGAACGACTGTTTACTGCATACTGGATTGAACGATCGGACAATAAGGGGAGAAGTTATAA
>CAVTBM010000013.1:0-61908 GCA_963732905.1 uncultured Bacteroidales bacterium | reverse complement strand
CGGAAATGGTATGATGCGGGTTCCGGAAAGGCCGGCAGGTCATCAGCGCATTGTCGGCCCCGGTTTTTCCGGCCACCGAATGAATTTTGGTCGTTTCGAGCGCTTCTTCGAGGGTAAGCGGAGGTATGATCGACGGCAGTCTTTTGGCCAGCATCGTCTTCCCGGCTCCTGGGGGGCCTATCATCAGGATGTTATGTCCTCCTGCCGCCGCGATTTCCAGCGCCCTTTTTACATTTTCCTGTCCCCTGACTTCCGAAAAATCCGTATCAAAGTGATTCACACGGTCAAAAAACTCCTTTTTTGTATCAACATGCACGGGTTTAAGTTCGAGACTTCCATTGAGAAAACCCACCACATCCATCAGATTGCATACACCAATCACTTTGATGCCTTCCACGACAGCAGCTTCCATCGCATTTTCAGCCGGAAGGATAAGTCCTGTAAAATTTTCCTGCCTCGCAGTTAACGCCATTGGCAATACACCTCTCACCCTCTGAAGTTGTCCGTCAAGGGAGAGCTCACCCATGAGCACGAATTCTTTCAATTTTTCCGCATTAATCTGAGATGAGGCGGCCAGTATCCCCACGGCAAGTGGTAGGTCATACGCTGAGCCCTCTTTCCGGATATCTGCAGGAGCAAGATTTACCACCACCCTTTGACCGGGCCAGAAATATCCGTTGTTCTTGAGTGCTGACTCGATCCTTTGCTGCGATTCCCTGACGGCATTATCAGCCAGACCAACAATAAAATATTTGGCTCCCTGGCCAATATTGACTTCAACAGTAATAGTGGTCGCATGAATACCATGCACGGAACTACCGAATGCTTTTATCAACATACGCTTTACATTTTTTACCTTTTAACCCTTAATGTGAAAAATGGCAAAAAATCAGCTAGTCAAGCAAAGAAATTTCTATGGATTGAATTAAAATATGGATAATCTTAATATGCATCTCCTGTATCCGGTCGGAATATCCGTCCCATGGAATGCGGATTTCAATGTCGGCCAGACGGCTGGCTTCTCCACCGTCCCTGCCTGTGAGAGCAACCACCTTTATGTTCTTTTTTCGTGCCACTTTAATGGCATTGATCACATTCGCCGAGCTACCGCTGGTACTGATCGCCAGCAAGGCATCCCCTTCCCTGCCGTGAGCCTCGATAAACCTTGAGAAAATAGCCCCGAAGCCGTAATCGTTCGCCGTGCAGGTCAGATGTGCAGGATCGGAGATAGCCAAAGCAGGAAGTGCCGGCCTGTCTTCGCGGAATCTTCCGGTCAGTTCTTCGGCAAAATGCATGGCATCACTCATCGATCCTCCGTTCCCAAAAGAAAGAATTTTCCCGCCTGACCGAATGGCTCCGGTAAAAATCATGGCAGCATTCCTGATTGAGTCAATATTCCTTTCGTCCTGCATAAAGGATGTCAAAACTTGTGAGGCCTCAGCCAGGCTTTTACGGATAATATCCATTTTGTTGGTTTTATGATATGATGGCATGATTAGCCCGTCCAAAATTCTTTATTTTTATTCAGATGTGAAAGTAAAACCATTAAAAAAGCAGTCCTGACCCTTCAACAAAGGGCCGCAGCCGTATCACACAAGAGGCATTTTCCGCGACGGATCATCAGTCAGACCGGCTATAAAGGGAAAAATTGAAATTGATATCCTGTTGCTCAACAAATCGTTATGAATCCACGTTCTTAATAAAAAACAAGGCCAGAGACCCATCTGTAAAATTATTGGTAACTTTACATCTTTTAACAGGACGAAATCATGGCTATCATACAATTTTTCAAATTGCCCAGACATAAAAAGTTCAACTATCAGCCACTGTATTATAATCCGGAGAAAGAGGAGCAGGAAGGTAGGAGGAAACGGATTGAACATGAGATGGGCATACACCTGGAGGATTCGACGGGATACAAAACCACGATAACCCGTGGGTCGATGCGTCACTATTTTTATAAAAATGAGAAAGCCAGAAAACAGTCCAATCTCCGGCTGGTAGTGATCATTTTGATTTTACTTTTTGCGGCTTATCTCATTCTCTTCAGATAACCATGAGTGGAATTATTCATCTTCTCCCCGATGCCGTTGCCAACCAGATCGCAGCAGGTGAAGTTATTCAGAGACCTGCATCCGTGGTTAAGGAGTTAATTGAGAACGCTGTTGATTCAGGAGCTGATTCAATTACTGTTAATATAAAGGACGCCGGGAAAACGCTGATCCAGGTCATCGATAACGGCTCCGGCATGTCAGGTACCGATGCCCGTCTGTGCTGGGAGAGGCATGCAACTTCAAAGATCACCTCTGCACAAGATCTTTTTGCTATCAGGACCAAAGGTTTCCGGGGGGAGGCACTGGCTTCCATCGCGGCAATAGCTGAAGTCAGTCTCAAGACCAAACGCATGGACGATGAACTTGGTACGCATATCCGTATTGGCGGTTCCGAGGTCCAGAACAATGAGCCGGTTGCCTGTCAGGACGGCAGCAATTTCATGGTTAAGAATCTTTTTTTCAATGTACCCGCCCGTCGTAAGTTCCTGAAAGCCAATTCCACGGAACTGCGGCACATCATCAATGAGTTCAGTCATGTAACGCTGGCACACCCCGGTATTGGTTTTTCACTTATCCATAATAATTCCCAGATATTCAACCTGCCTGTCAGCAACCTCCGGCAAAGGATTGTCAATGTTTTCGGAAAATCGGTCAATCAGAGCCTGATCCCGGTAAATTCGGAAACCACGCTTGTGAATATAGAAGGATTTATTGGAAGGCCCGAGTATGCAAGAAAAACTTATGGTGAACAGTATTTTTTTGTGAACGGGCGCTATATCCGTCATCCTTATTTTCACAAAGCTGTTATCCAGGCTTATGAACAGATCCTCCCGGCTGATGCCATCCCTGCATATTTCATATACTTTGAAATCGATGCCGGGAAAATCGATATTAACATTCATCCTACAAAAACAGAGGTAAAATTTGAAGATGAACATGCAATCTGGCAAATCCTCCATGCCGTGATCCGCGAGTCCATTGGCAAGTATAACCTTTCGCCTTCCATCGATTTTCGGACCGAAGGTGTGGTTGACATTCCGGTCCTGAAGAAGGATACGGAAGTCAGGATGCCGGAGATCAATATAAACCCCGATTTCAATCCTTTTCACAGCAATGACGGAAAGGCAGGAAGTACAGGAAATCCTTACCACGAAAACAGACGGTTGCCCGAAAACTGGGAATTGCTCTACCCGAAACGGCATCACGACGTTCAGTCCCAACCAGGGAGCAGGGACAATCCGGCTGAGGATACTGTCAACGGCCTGGTTAAGTTCATGCAGTTTAAAGGGAGATGTATACTGACGCCTGTAAAATCAGGACTTATGGTAATCGATCAGAAAAGAGCGCATGAGCGGATCCTCTATGAACAGAACCTTACTATCCTCAGAAATCATACAGGAGTGGTTGAGCAAACGCTCTTCCCTGAGGTCATCGAACTTAATGCTTCCGATTTCGTTATTTTTACGGAGATTAAGGAGGAGGTGAACCGGCTTGGATTCGACATCAGGGTATCGGAAAAAAATTCGGTTGTCATCCATGGCATTCCAGGGACTGCCAAAAATTCCGATCTGAAATCGCTCATTGAGGAGATGATTGAAAATTATAAAGCCTATAATGCTGATCCCACAGCAGAAATGAGTGAGAAGATCGCCAGGGCAATAGCCAGGGCTTCCGCCATCCCTTATGGCAAGGTTCTTGAAATGGAAGAAATGCGTGAACTGGTCGATAAGCTTTTCGGTTGTACAAATCCAAACTATTCACCTTCCGGCAGGCAGATCATCAATATTATAAAAACTGAAGACATCACAAAAATACTTAACGGATAATGAGTAACGCTTATGTTGGCCGGATGGGGAGTACCCCGCCCGTAGTTAAAAACCTGATCATCATTAATGTGCTTATGTACCTCGCAACCGTGGGGTTCAAGAGCGCATTCGGTATTGATCTTGACAGGGAACTGGGGTTGTTTTATTTCAAGTCACCCTTTTTCGAACCTTACCAGCTCATTACTCACATGTTTATGCATGGATCTGTTGGTCACATCTTTTTCAATATGTTTGCTTTCTGGATGTTTGGGAGAGCTCTCGAAACGGTGTGGGGAGGCAGACGGTTCTTTATTTACTACATGATTACCGGCCTGGGTGCCGCCTTTCTCAATGAGGTGGCGATTCATTTCGAGATCGCCAAAGCCATGAACGAAGTTAGCCAGATGTATGGCATAGACAAGTTCACCCCCGAGATCCTCGAGAAATTGGCAAACACCAATGATCCGATGGCCATGAAAGTCCTCCGGGGGCTTTATATCCCGACTATCGGAGCATCCGGGGCGGTATTCGGTGTCTTGCTGGCCTTTGGTGTACTTTTTCCAAATACCCAACTGTTCCTGCTCTTCCCTCCTATACCCATCAAAGCTAAATATTTTGTTATCGGATACGGGTTACTGGAACTTTATCTCGGTTTCGCACAGCCTGGAAGCAACATTGCCCATTTCGCCCATATCGGAGGCATGTTATTCGGTTTCATCCTTTTGAAAATATGGGGGCAAAGCAGGAATAAATTCTATTAATCCTTCTAATATCCGAGGAGTGTGCCATGAACATTATGGATGAAATAAAGGCTTCTTTTAAGACAGGCAGTACACTGACCCGGCTTATCTATGTCAATCTGGGTGTTTTTTTCCTGATACAGATCGCTATCATCTTTATTCACCTTTTCAATGGCGGCGACTTTATCTATGAAGCCATGACATGGCTTGGTGTGCCCTGGGATCTTCACACCCTGATTACCCGGCCCTGGACCATCATTACCTATATGTTCGTTCACGAAAACTTCCTCCATATACTCTTTAACCTGCTTTGGTTGTATTGGTTCGGAAAGATTTTTCTCTCCTACCTGAGTGAACGGCAACTTCTGAGTGTTTACCTGCTGGGTGGCATTTCCGGAGCAGCCCTTTATATCCTTTCATACAATATTTTCCCGGGACTAAATCATTCAAATCCGGCTCTGGTGGCCATCGGCGCCTCAGCAGCTATCATGGCTGTCGTGATTGCTATCGGAACGCTGGTACCGGATACAAAAATATACATCGTATTTCTCGGCCCTGTAAAAATCATCTATGTGGCACTTGCCGGATTTATCCTCTCATCACTCATCGATTTCTCTGTGAATACCGGCGGAAAAATTGCCCATATCGGCGGGGCAGCCTTCGGTTATCTTTTTACTCTCAGATATAAAAACGGACAGGATTTGACCATGGGTTTTTCACGTTTTTTAGATAAATTCCTCTTTTTATTCAGGTCAGGGAAAAAGATGCGCGTAACACATAAACGGCCTGTTGCAGACGACCTGGAATACAACCGCATCAAGCTTGAAAAACAAAAAGAGATTGACCGGATCCTCGACAAAATTTCCAAGAAAGGATATGACAGTCTCACTGCAGAGGAAAAAGAAACGCTGTTCAGGATGAATAAATAGTGATCCTGACAAAATAATTGATCATCCTTGAGAAAACTGGCACATAAAATATGGCTGTACCTGAATATTCTGGCCGCTGCAGGTCTGGTCCTTTCCTATCTTTCAACTATCATATCACCTGTAAAATTCTGGCCTCTGGCTTTCTTTGGCCTGGCTTACCCCTACCTACTCATTGCTAATGTCATCATGCTTATTTACTGGATCGTAAGATGGAAAAAAATCGCTTTGCTTTCACTTTTTGTTCTGTTTGCCGGCATTGGATATATAAATGACTATGTCCCTTTGCTGGTGAAAAAGAATACTCCCGGGAACAATAGCCCGGCTCATCAGCTGAAGGTTATGTCATACAATGTCAGAGCTTTCAATATTTATGAATGGCTGACAGACCCCAATACCAAAAAAGGCATTTTTAATTTTATCCGGAGCGAACATCCTGATCTTGTCTGTATACAGGAATTCTATACCAATAATAAGTCAACCCTTCGTCCGGAAAATATAGATAAAATATTCGGTGAAACACCCTATCATCATATTCATTACAGCATAAAAACCGGCGAAAATACAGGATATGGCATTGCCACTTTCAGTAAATATCCCATCGTGGGCGAAGGGGTCATTTCATTTGACCGCACCCGCAACATGACCATATACACGGATATTGCCTTTATGGATGATACAATCAGAATCTACAATAACCATTTGCAGTCGGTGAATTTCAGGTCGAATAGCTACCGTTTCATCGACAGTCTCAACCTGCAGTATAATGAAAAACAACTGAGAGAATTACAGGAGATTTCCTCCAAGTTAAAATCTGCCTATATCAAAAGAGCCCGGCAGGCAGATAAAGTAGCGGCCAGTATCAGCCATTCCCCTTATCCGGTTATCGTGTGCGGTGATTTTAATGACACACCTGTCTCTTACACCTACCACACTATGAAAAACGGACTTAACGATGCCTTTATCCGTGCAGGGCGGGGATTGGGGAATACCTATCTTGGAAGACTTTCCTTCAGAATAGATTATATTCTGTACAGCAATGAGTTCAATGCTATAAGCTTTGAAAAAGTCGAAGCACATTTATCCGATCACTACCCGATCATCTCTACCCTCCGGAAATAACTAAACTTAACGCTTTTTCATTTGTTATTATTAGAAAAAACAAAAGGAGGAGACATGGCTTTTACACTGGATATAGGAGAGAGAGCGCCGGCATTCGAATTACCGGCGACGGACGGCAAAACGTATACGTTAAACAATTTTAAGGATAAATACCTGGTCATATTTTTTACATGTAATCATTGTCCTTATGTTCTCGGGTCGGATGAAATGACCCGGACCACGGCTGAGAAATTTGCAAAAAAGGATATACGGTTTGTTGCCATCAATTCCAACAGCAAAAATACCTACGAAGAAGATAGTTTTGAGAACATGGTTAAACGCATGGAACAGGAAAAATTTCCATGGTTATACCTGCATGATGCTTCCCAGGTAGCGGCAAGCGCTTACGGGGCGCTGAGAACTCCGCATTTTTTTGTCTTCGATGAAAACCGGAAGCTCGTGTACACCGGGCGTGGCGTCGACAATCCGAGGGATGCTTCAAGGATTACGGTAAATGACCTCGATCGCACCCTCGATCAACTGATCAGAGGTGAAGAAATTACGATTAAAAAGACCAATCCGATCGGTTGCAGTATAAAATGGGAAGGGAAGGATAAACACTGGATGCCCGTTGAAGCCTGCGACCTGATCTGACACTTTTTGTAAGAGATCACCTAGTCCGTAATTTTAGAAATATCATCAAAATCCGCATCAAAGCGGGTGGAGAGGATATGCCTTGGTAAATCAAAAATTCCTGTCTGCACTTTGTTCATAATGACGGAATCACTTGTACATACCAGACCGGTCTTTGTCAGGATTAGATCGTGATCCGGGGACTTCACCGTACGGGCATTTCCTTTAATCCCGTTTTCTTCAAGGTAGGAATTCAGCCTTGCAGCCAGTCTGCCGCTATTGGACACCGGGGCATCAAGTAAAAAGTGATATTCAAGACCGGCATGGTTATTCAGAAACTCATTCAACAGTCCAAGAGTCCGTTCAAAGATTTTCTTATTCCCGAACCGTCCTCTCAATTCACCCGTGTCGCGGAGTATGCCGTCATCAGACAGGTATACCGGACGACCGGTAAGATAGTTCCCGATAGTAAAGAGGATATTGTACCCGTCGATATGTAAATGTCCCGTACCCGGATTATCAACAATCTTAGCCCGCCGTATTCCGGCAGAGATCCGGTCAGTTACACCACGGTAAAGCAATGAACGTTCCTGTCCGCTTAACTGGTTCCTGTCACCTACAAGTTTAACCGAAGCCTTTTGTGGATACGATCTGTCCAGGAGAAACCGGTAATCCCGGACTGCATCTTTGAACTTTTCAGTGAACATCAGATCTTATCCGGACCTTGCTGCCCCCTGAAATATTTCATAAACTGAACCCTTTCAAATGCCGCCGGGTTCCCTGTACCATGACTGCTCATCAAGGCCTTGAAATCATCCAGAGAGGTATACCCTTTCTTTTCCATCCACTGTGTCAGATCATTAATCATGACCCGGGCATGGTCCAGCCCGTTCCGGTAAAATGCAGATGCCACCTGTACTGCAGATGCTCCGGCCAGGATCATCTTGATCAATGTCTTTCCGTCATGAACACCGGTTGAGGCCGCCAGATCACATTTTACATGATCATGCATGATAGCCAGCCAACGTAAAGTATTGGTAAAATCGCCAGGATTACTAAGAACACTGGAGGTAGTTATCTCCAGGGTGTCAATGTCAATATCCGGACTGTAAAACCGGTTGAACAGCACGAGGCCCTTGATGCCCGATCCGGAAAATTTTTTTAGCATCACAGCCAGATCGGAAAAATAATAACTGACTTTCAGTGCAACCGGTATGTGGATGTTTTGGGTCACTTTCCGGATGATATCAATATATACCTTTTCATTGTCTTCCTTCGATCTTTGTAAATCGGAAGGCATGATGAAGATGTTAAGCTCCAGCCCGTCGGCTCCGGCAACTTCAAGTTCATGCGGAAAAAAAGTCCACTGGTCGGCAGTAACACAATTGATACTGGGTATGACAGGAATGTTAAGACTGGATTTTGCCGCCCTGACCAGTTCAAGGTATTTCATGGTCGTTTCCGGATTCTTCTCATCCTGGTAGTCATAAAATTCAAGCGTTTCAGGATAGAGGAATCCATCCGATCTCATGCTGGCCATAGAAGCCTGCTTTTCGAGGCGGATCTCTTCTTCAAAGACGGACTTCAGGATTACAGCCCCAACGCCGCTCTCTTCAAAACGCTTAAGATTGGAAAGATTATCGGTCAGCCCGGAAGAAGCAGCCATCAAAGGGCTCTGCAGTTCAAGTCCCATATAACTCGTTGAAATATTTATCATGGTTACTTTGCTTTGGTTTCTTAATAAACAATAATAAACTAAAATAGGTGCGACAGGCACCAAAATCAAATCATATAGTCCTTATTATGAATTGGATATGCCGGAACTAAAACAGACATCCTGCGATCGAACCAGCCATTGCCCGACCGCCATTTCATATGGATTTGGGATTAGAAATAGGATTACCGGTGTGCCTCAAATGATCTTTTATACCAAGAATATGGACTTTTGTATTCTTTATTCATATTTTTGTTTTTAAATTAATAAAACTCCGGATATGAAAACGCATTTAGTCCTGATATTTTTAGCCCTTCTTGCTTTGGGTACTTCATGTAAAAAAGCGAACGGCCTGTTTGGAAAGTCTTCAAAAAGAAATAATGATCTTTCGCTTCTGGCAAGGAAGAACAGTGATTTGCAACAGAAGATCCATGATGATTCGGTAAAATATTCACAGCAGCTGGAGGCAATGAAGGATTCGTATGACAGTAAGCTGAATGAATTGCAAAAGAATGTTGAAACAGGGAAAGTAAAAGACGTCAATCATGTGTATTACGTTGTTGTCGGTGCTTTTAAAAGCATGAAATATGCCGGGACCTATTCGGAGAAGATCAAATCCATGGGGCATGAAGGCATGATTGTGGAAGGACCAAATAACTTCCATCTGGTCACGTACGGGACCTATACCACTCTGAAGAATTCTCTTCCGGCGCTTCAAAACGCAAAATCGGGTGTGGCCACACAATCCTGGGTCTACTTTAAAAAGTAAGGTTTTTTGAAGATCCCGTTTTTTAATGGATTTCAAAAATATAAAAGACCTGACGGTTTCACCGTCAGGTCTTTTTGCATGATTAGTGCAGGTTAGTATTTCATTTTCTCCGTTGGAGTATTCCTGACGAAGGATAAGAAAACCCGGATCAGGAAGAGCTTCCGGTCATGATGAACAACGGCTGAAATTCAAAGCTTTTATAATGCGGCCGGTAACGATCCGCATTGTAATGTTTACGGATATCGACAAGCTTTTTGGAATTGGTAACCACATCGAGAGGAGCATTATCGTAACGACCATTTCTTAGCACAATCAGACGGCCATGAATGCCCTTCATGATCAGATCGAGTGCCAGGTTACCATAAGCCATGGGCACAATGGAGTCAATTGCATCAGGGTCTCCGCCTCTGACAAGATAGCCCAGCTGCTGTTCAATAACATTGACCGCCTGTCCTTTGTTAAATTTCGGAGAAAGCTCCTTTATTTTACGCGACACAAGGTCTCCGATCCCACCCAGTTTTGAATGACCAAACATATCTTTTTCCTGCGATCTGAAAGCCATCTCTTCCATCCCTTCAAAAGTTGCGCCCTCAGAAACCAGGACAACGGAGTAACGGCTGGGATTCCAGGCACGGTCATCAACCAGCAGCTTGGTCAGTTTTTCAACGTTGAAGCGGTATTCAGGGATAACGCACCTGTTAGCAGCGCCAGCCATTGTAGGTAACATCGCCGTGAAGCCTGCATATCGTCCAAAGACCTCAAGCACAAGGATCCTTTCATGAGAACCTGCCGATGTACGTAAGGTATTCGTATAATTTATAGTTCGTGTAATGCAGGTGCTGAATCCAATACAATAATCCGTCCCTGGCACATCGTTATCCATGGTTTTGGGAATAGCAATAACCTTCAGCCCCTCCTGGTAAAGCCTGACAGCATAAGAAAGTGTGTCATCTCCACCAATGGGAATCAGGTAATCGATACCAAGAAACTCCAGGTTTTTCAGGATCTCTTCCGTGAGATCATTCACCTCTTTGTTATAGGTCTGCGCCAGGTGTGCCGGCACATGCTCCTTTGGCACATGGCTGGGCCTGGTCCTCGAGGTATGCAGAAAAGTGCCGCCTGTCCTGCCTGCTTTATTCACGATCTCTTCGGTCAGGATCATATACTTATCCGAATTATCAGCCTTTTTATCCCTGATAAGCTCCATAATCCCCGCCCATCCGCGTCTGAGACCCAGTACCTGATACCCCTCCCGTAAAGCCCTGATGGTTATTGCCCTGATGGCTGGATTTAACCCGGGAACATCACCACCACCGGTAAGAATGGCAATGGTACTTTTTTTTCGTCTGACTTCTGCCATAGCCTTGCATGTTTAAATTACAGTTCCTAAGAATTTCCTATAAAATTAAAAGAAATCGTTATAAATAACAATGTTTGGCTTAAACAAAAATAGGATCCTCCCGCATAGTGAAAAAGGAAGACTCACAGATCCGGTCAAGGAGGTAACTGACAGCCGGATAATGAATATGGACGGGCATATAAAATGGAAAAGGGAGTATGGTTCCCGAGCTCACGGTCGTACCATACACCCTTTCTTTTTCATATTAATACGACTGTCAGGGGATTATTCTTCCCATTCCAGGATTTTATAGAAGTCAAATTCCTCAGGGTTTTTGACGTATTTTTTAGCCCCACGGTAGTCTGTCTCGGTGAGGAAGTGAAGGTTGTTTTTGTAAATAAGCTGGACTTTTTCAGATTCCACATTTACCAGACGGGGTATCACCTTACCCGATGCATCTTCGACATCCTTCAGATACAATGGGGAGATATCCCCTGTGCGACCGACGGTTACCATACAACCGGTTTCGTTGTTCTTAAATAACTTGAAAACACCCAGTCCGAGCCTGGTGGCATAGGCCAGGTCGTAAGCAATCGGCCGGCAGCAACGCAGCTCATAGCCCATTTCATTGGGCCGGCTTTTCACGTTGATCCGCAATGATTTGAGTTTCTGCTGAACGAGCATATTAAAAATATGGGATTTGCTTACATTTCCCAGTTCGGGGTGGCCGTGATCATCGTAGGTAAAGTTAATGCCAGTGGCAATAATTTCCTCATCGTTCATGAAATGGAAAACGCCCTCTGAAATGATGGCTACACCGTAATCGATACCAAGCAGCCGGCGTTTTACCATGGAAGAAATGACCAGGTTTGTAATTTTTTCAAACGTGATCTTGGTTTTATTGAATATCTCCGGAATGATGATCATCGGGTAATGACAGGCCGTGCCGATTCCAAAGGCCAGGTGCCCCGCTTCCCGTCCCATGGCCGAAACAACAAACCAGTTCCCGCTGGTACGGGCATCTTCATAGATTGTTGTAGCCAGCCTTACACCTTCTTCTTTGGCCGAATGATACCCAAATGTAGGAGTCCCTTCAGCAAGTGGAAGGTCATTATCAATTGTTTTTGGAACATGTATGTTTTTTACATCAAGATCCTGAGCTGCAAGAAATTTACTTAAACGGTTGGCTGTGGATGCCGTATCGTCACCACCGATGGTCACTAAAAGCTTAACATTGTTTTTCTTGAAGAAATCCACTTTGAACTCTTCATCCTTAGGCTTGTAGCGAGACATCTTCAGGGACGATCCTCCCCTGCTGTATATCTGGTCGGCAAAATCGAAATCAAGAAAATCATAACTCGGTTCATCGGCCAGTAACGATTTATAACCCCCATTTAGACCGATTACCGTGTAACCGTTCTGAAGAAAAATTTTAGTAACGCTACTGATTACTGTATTTATTCCCGGAGCAGGTCCCCCTGCACATAAAATAGCTACTGCGTCTTTCATATACTATGATCTGTTTACTTAATTAAACGAAATTCGATAATTGTTTTGTGAATCATTTCAATTCTGAAATAAGAGCTTTTCATTCCCCGCCTGTATTCAGACCTTCTTCCTTTTTTTTCTGAAGATGCGGGTATCAGAATATAACCAGAATGGCAGGTAAGAATTGCATTTCACCACGGTTTTTTTTCAGGAATAAGGAACAAAGACATGCTGCAGAACACAATCTTCCAAAGCCCACAAATATCGCTATATCTTTTGTAAAAACAGGTTAGAAAAATTCTAAATTATCGGATTATTATTACTAATTTTGCAATTCAGTTGCAAAAATATCTACGATGGAATATAAGGAGATATTAAAGGAATACAACCTGAGTTTAACGAGAAGCCGCCTGACATTGCTCGGGGTACTTGATGATTCAGGTATACCTCTTTCTGAAAAGGATATTGAGGAGAAGATGGGACAATCGTGCAACCGGACAACGGTTTACCGGAATCTTGGTGCCCTGGTTATGAAAGGGCTGGTGCAAAGAATTCTCTCTGACAATTCGGTGAAATATAAACTTCTTGATGGTCAAAAGCTTCCCGGGCCAACACACGATCACGTCCATTTTCAGTGCCGTTCCTGCAACCGCGTAATATGTCTGGAAAATCTTACGGTAAAGGACTATGATCTGCCCGAAGGATATTCAAAGATGGAAAATCAATTCCTGATTGTGGGAATATGCAAAGAGTGTAATTATGTGGGGAAAGTTTAAATACATCCTGTTGGAGAACCCGGTTTCAAAGGCTCTGAGATGGATTATGACAGGAATCATGATTTTGCTGGTCAGATTTTACCGGTATTTTATTTCACCCCTGCTACCAAATGCATGCCGGTATACTCCCACGTGTTCAGAGTATGCCATCGAGTCGCTGAAGGTTCATGGATTTATTAAGGGAACCATTATGGCTGCAGCCAGGATATCACGATGTAATCCGTGGGGAGGACAGGGTTACGATCCGGTACCGCCAAAGGGCACAAAAATATTCAGCTTTAAAAAAATCAAATAGTATGTTGCGTTTGCATTGGTTAGCCGTATTCGTTCTGATCCTGACATCCTGCAATCACAATCCGGTGCAGACCGGGAAGAAAACGATTACCGTCAGTATTCTGCCAGAGAAATATTTTGTTGAAAAGATTGCCGGAGACCGGTACATGGTGAATGTCATGATCCCACCGGGGGCTTCTCCGGTAACGTATGAACCTTCCCCGCAACAGATGACCCGTCTGGGCAGGTCGGAGATGTATTTCCGGATAGGAAAGATTGTCTTTGAGGATGTCTGGATGGATAAAATTGCAGAACTGAATCCACGCCTGCAGATCATCGACCTTTCCGCGGGCATACCTTTTATCCGCGATGAACAGGATCATGAAAGTCATATGGGTCTCCAGGAGAATGCCGACCCGCATATCTGGCTTTCACCTGCCAATGTAAAGATCATCGCAAAAAATATCCTGGACGCTCTTGTTACTAAGGATCCTTCGGATTCGGCGGCGTTCGGGCTAAATTACCGGAGCTTTCTTAAAGAAATCAACGAAACAGACAGCATGTACCAGGCACATGCCGATCAGCTTCGTGGTTTCTCCTTTCTGATCTATCATCCGGCACTGACCTATCTTGCCCGGGATTATGATATGGACCAGATCGTTCTGGAATTTGAAGGCAAGGAACCTCCGCCTGCCTATATCCGCCAGGTCATTCAAACAGCCCGGGAAAAAAAGATTCGCAAAATATTTATTCAGAAACAGTTCAATACAGACAATGCCAAATCACTGGCTGCAGGGATAAACGCGGAAATAGTGTCGTTTGACCCACTGGCGGAAGACTGGGAGAAGGAGATGGAACAGATTCTGAATGATCTCATAAATGAATAGACAATGACGGAATACATTCTCGAACTGAAAGGCATTCATGCCGGTTATGGTGAAAACGTGATTCTGAAGGACGTCAATTTCACAGTGACAAGTCATGATTTTATCGGCATTATTGGCCCCAATGGCGGTGGAAAAACAACTCTGCTGAAAATCATTCTGGGCCTGTTAAAACCGTACTCAGGCTCTGTCCATTATTTTTTTGAAGGAAATCCAAAGGATTACCGCAGGTATATCGGTTATCTGCCGCAACAGAACAACATCGACCGTGATTTTCCCATTCCGGTAAAAGAAGTGGTTCTCTCGGGACTTCTGTCCAAGAAGACCCTGTTCCGGCGATATACGCGTGAAGACCTTTTAAAAGCCGACCAAATCCTCGACCGGATCGGCCTCCTTCCCCTGTCAGCAACGGCCATCGGGGAGCTCTCCGGCGGTCAGGTGCAAAGGGTTTTACTCGGGAGAGCAATTATCTCTTCACCCTCCCTGCTCATCCTGGACGAACCTGGAACCTTTGTCGATAACCGATTTGAATATGAGTTGTATCAAGCTCTTCGCGATTTGAACCGTGAAATGGCCATCCTGCTGGTCTCTCATGATATCGGTACGATCTCGAGTTATATCAAAACGATTGCCTGCGTCAACCGCAACCTGCATTATCATCCCTCCAACGAGATCAGTAATGAGGAGCTTAATGTGTACAACTGTCCGATAGATATCATCACGCACGGAACCGTTCCGCACAGGGTTTTACAGGATCACAAAAAATAATGTTTATGGATAGCCTAATGGATTTATTCAGTTTCCAGTATTTTACCAATGCAATCCTGGCAGCAGCGCTTACGGCCATTACCTGCGGTCTGGCAGGGACGTATGTGGTTTCACGGCGGATTGTCTTTATCAGCGGAGGCATCACCCACTCCTCTTTCGGCGGAATAGGTATTGCCTGGTTTCTTGGAATGAATCCCATTTTTGGCGCTGCGGTCTTTGCCGTCCTCACCGGTCTTGGTATCGAGATTTTCACCAGAAAGGGTAACATCCGTAATGACTCCGTGATCGCGATGCTCTGGTCGCTCGGGATGGCCATCGGGATCATTTTCGTTTACCTCACACCTGGATATGCGCCCAACCTGATGACCTACCTTTTCGGAAACATCCTGATCGTAAACAAAACAGATTTAATGTTGCTTCTGGCTTTAGCTATATTGCTGATCCTGTTTTTCATTTTCTTCTACCGGTACATCCTGTACATTTCCTTTGATGAAAGTTATGCCTCTACTCTTAAAACCGGGGCCAGACTTTTCAGTTATGTGCTGATCATCCTTGTGGCTCTGACCATCGTATTAAATATCAAAGTTGTCGGTATCATTCTCTTGCTGTCCCTCCTCACCATTCCACAAAATGCAGCCAACCTCTTCACCCAGGATTTCAAGAAAATCATCCTCCTCTCTGTTCTTATAGGTTTTGCCGGATCTGTAACGGGACTTATCATTTCGTACTATCTGAATATTCCCAGTGGTGCCACCATTATTTTTTCTCTGGCCCTGTTCTATGTTATTCTCAGGGTCGTAAAAAGTATGATAAGAAGTGCGGGGCTTCAGCGAAACCTTGCCTGACATAATGAGGTTTTGTTTCTCATCCCCTCCCTCCTTACTTTATTCATAATATCTTACCTTTGTTACTTTATGAAACATGAACGGAAAAAATGAGCAAAGATCTGCAACATATTATTGAAAATGCCTGGGACAACCGGGAATTGTTAAAGGAAGAAGAAACAAGGAAAGCCATTGCGGACGTCATCGAAGAGCTTGATAAAGGAAGGATCAGGGTGGCCGAGAAGACCGGCAACGGATGGATGGTAAATCAATGGGTAAAAAAGGCGGTTATCCTGTATTTCCCGATCCGGCCGATGGAGACGGTTGAAGTACCGCCTTTTGAATTTCACGATAAGATCCCGTTAAAAAAGAACTATCAGGAGCTTGGCGTCCGGGTGGTGCCGCATGCTGTTGCGCGCTACGGTTCCTATCTTGCCAGAGGGGTCATCCTGATGCCATCCTATGTCAACATCGGAGCGTACGTGGATGAGGGCACCATGGTCGATACCTGGGCTACTGTAGGATCCTGTGCACAGATCGGTAAACATGTTCATCTCAGCGGTGGAGTAGGCATCGGAGGTGTGCTTGAACCCGTTCAGGCTGCACCGGTGATTATTGAGGATCATTGTTTTATCGGTTCGCGATGCATTGTCGTTGAAGGAGCAAGGATAGAAAAAGAAGCAGTACTCGGCGCAAATGTGGTCATTACCGGCTCAACAAAGATCATTGATGTGACCACCCCTGAACGATCCGAATACAAGGGATTCGTGCCCTCGGGATCCGTAGTCATTCCAGGTAGTTATACCAGGAGTTATCCGGCCGGTGATTTCCAGGTGCCCTGCGCCCTGATCATTGGAAAAAGAAAACCATCAACCGACCTGAAGACATCACTGAATAATGCCCTCCGGGAATATAACGTTGACTTCTGATAAGCCATGAGAACAGGTTACGATGCCAAGCGGGCGTTCCACAATCTCAGCGGACTGGGAAATTACAGCCGGAATATCATCACCCTGATGAGCCGGTATTATCCTTCCGATGAGTATTACCTTTACACACCAGGCATCAGGGAGAATACCACTCAGTTCCTGCCTCCCGGTGCCATTCTCAGAACACCCGAAACCTTCCTTTCAAAAAAATTCGGGTCGGTATGGAGAAGTGTCTGTCTTGCCAAATGGTTGCAGAAAGACAGAATTGACATATACCACGGCCTGAGTAATGAGCTGCCGCTGAAAATCAAAGGTACCGGAGTCCGCTCTGTCGTTACCATTCACGACCTTATCTTTATCCGTTTTCCCGAATTATACCACAGAATTGACCGCAACATTTACCGGCAAAAGGTAAACTATGCTGTTAGAATAGCCGATCGCACCATCGCCGTCAGTGAACAGACCAAAAAGGATATTATCGAATTTACCAACATAAAACCCGAGAAGATCAGTGTAATATACCAGTCGGTAGATCCGGCCTTCGGTAAAAAATCAGACCCCCGTCATCTGAGCGGCATACGCGACCACTACAATCTTCCTGCAGATTTTATGCTGTATGTAGGCACAATCGAGAAAAGAAAAAACCTCCTGAATGTTGTCAGGGCAATCGTTGAGGGTCGGGTGGACCTGCCTGTTGTTGTCATCGGAAGAGAAACAGAATATGCTTCAGAAGTCCATGCCTATATCCGTAAGCACGATGTCAGAAATGTCCTGTTCCTGAGAAATGTCCCGTCGGATGATTTACCCTCCATCTATCAGCTTGCCATGCTGTTTGTTTATCCTTCCTCTTATGAAGGTTTTGGAATACCCGTTTTGGAAGCCATCACTTCAGGAATTCCGGTCATTGCAGGCAAAGGGAGTTGTCTCGAAGAAACCGGAGGCCCCGATTCTGTTTATGTCGATCCCCTCGATATTGGAGAACTCAGCTTCCAGATAAAAAGACTGGCGGGGGACGAACATCTGAGGCGAACCATGGTTGAAAAAGGGAAACGTTATGCTGAACAGTTCTCCGGAGAAAACACAACCAGAAAATTACATGAGCTTTATGAATCCCTCATCTGATTTTTCAGCAGATATAAAGCAGGCCGTCAGTGTTCTAAAGGAAGGCGGTATCATCCTGTATCCCACCGACACCATCTGGGGCATTGGTTGTGATGCGACTAATCAGGAAGCCGTCAGGCGTATCTATAAACTCAAAAACCGTGAGGATTCCAAATCCATGTTGGTCCTTCTTGATCATGAAGGGAGGCTGGAAAGATATATTACCGAAGTTCCGGACATAGCGTTTGAACTCATCGGTGTGAGCGACAAACCTCTGACCATCATCTACCACGGGGCAAGAAATTTAGCCCCCAACCTGGTAGCCGGCGATGGCAGTATCGGCATCAGGATCACCACCGAAGCCTTCAGCCGGAACCTCGTCGGACGTCTTGGACGGCCCCTTGTCTCGACGTCAGCCAATATTTCGGGCAAGCCTTCGCCTGCCTGTTTTGAAGAGATAAGCGAAGACATCCTGAAGGGCGTTGATTATGTCGTCAGGTACCGGCAGGAGGATCATTCAAAGTCCTCTCCTTCGTCCATCATCAAGCTAGGCCCTGGCGGACAGATACAGATCATCAGAAAATAAGAATATCGAAATGGGTAGCGCCCTGGTGCAAAAGATCGGCCGGAACTCTTACATTGACAGAGTGCCGGCCGGTGCAAATTCCTTTTTTAAGGCTTTTTAAACCCGGGAAAACCTTTGTTCCGGTATCTTTCCGGAAAGGCAGTTAATCAGCGGATTTTACTTTACCGCTGCCCGAAACGGATGAATTTACCTTTGGGTTTCCTTTGTATATGATTCTTCCGCTGCCGGCTATGGTCGCACCGAGTTCAGAGGTGACATTTACGTTGCATTCGCCGGAGCCGCTGAT
Source organism: uncultured Bacteroidales bacterium (assembly GCA_963732905.1). Lineage (GTDB taxonomy): Bacteria > Bacteroidota > Bacteroidia > Bacteroidales > DASQZK01. The sequence goes on along the minus strand of CAVTBM010000013.1, from coordinate 42,912 downwards.
CTTTCCGTCAAATTCCTTCACTTCAAAGCCGAAGGCATCAATTTTTCCGGAACCAACTACGGCCGCGTCAAACTCATCAGACTGCCCGGTTAAAATGATTTTCCCCGATCCCGAAATTTTCGATTCAAGCGCACTGCTGATCAGGTCATCAAATTGGATCTCACCGCTGCCGCTTATCTGCAGTGACAACTTATCTGTCCTGAAGGTGGATTTGGTCATCACTGTGGCAGATCCTGAAACAGATATCTCATTCAGATCCGGAATGGTAATGTTAATGGTCACCTCTCCTTTAATCTTGTCAAACGGTTTTTTGAGTTTTAAATACAAGGTTCCGTCATTCACCTTAGCCTCAATCTTTTCCATGGTAGCAGCATCGGTATCGATGGATAACTTACGGGGAGTGGCCTGCTCAATGTTGACACGGGCAGGGAGAGAAATACTGATCTTCGTAAAAGGATCGACATTCAGGATATCATCCCCTTTGATCTGTTTTTCCTCATTTGTGCTGAATGTAAATCCGCTGAGAAAGAGCAAAAGAAAAGCAGATAGCAGTGTAAAAAATGTTACGCTTCTTTTCATGGTTTTATTTGTCATTATTAATAAAGATTTTATCCTAAGGACGCGAAAATTTTCTGCATGTTGCATATTAAAAAATAAATGATAAACTTTCGCATAGCAAAAAGGGAAACAATGACAGAAATAAATTCAGAATCAGGGCATTTCAGGCATACGACACCCATACAGATCCGGTTCAACGATATTGATATTATGGGACATGTGAATAATTCCGTTCATCAGAATTATTACGATGTAGCCAGGCTGGACTATTTTAAAGCTGTTTTGACGGAAGATATTGACTGGCAGGGCTTCACCATTGTCCTTGCTTCCATTCACATTGATTTTTACAGTCCGGTCCTTCTACAGGAAAAGGCAGCCGTACGGTCCAGAATTGAACAGATCGGGGAAAAAAGTCTGACCATGATCCAGGAATTATTCAATTCCGAAACCGGTGAGGTGAAATCATTTAACCGGGCAATACTCGTTGGTTATTCACGACAGGAAGGGACCACAACCCAAATTCCTGAAAACTGGAAATCGGATATCCTTCGCTTTGATGGAACCATCAGTCTGAAATACCCGGTCAATCCGAATTAGCTTTTCATAGATCAGTTAATCCTTCAGGAAGGTTCACATATAAAATCTTCTTCTTCCTGTTGATCCGCACCACAAAATCTTCCTGAACGGGAATGAACACTTCACGGTCATTCATCTGTACAACAAAGAGCGGATTAGCAGGATTATCGATATACTCATCGATGATGGCTGAATAACCGCTGTTTTCATCAACAATACGGTAGCCCTGCAGAGATGCTGCCCAGCTAAGCTGAAAGGGTTGGTGATCAGATTTTTCATGGTAGGTATACACACTGAATGTCCTGAGTTTACCAGCATCCTTTTCCGAATCCACAAAGCCGAATTTAATATAAGCCATATCAGTCAGCGGCCTTATCTCATCAACAAAAAAGGGAACCAGTGTACCATCAATTTCGATGAACATTGGTTCCCCCGGTTCAATATCATCAGCAAAGGGACCATTCAGGCGGACAACCACGCTTCCGTCAATACCATGAGGTTTTGTGATATACCCGATTTTGGAACAGTTATCCCTGATCATTCAGGATCTATGCTTCTGATTTTTTTTCTTCTGAGTTTTCTTCTGCGTCCTTATCTTCAGCAGGTCCGGTTGCATTTTCTTCCTCAGCAGTTTCGGCAACAGGCTCCTCGGTTGTTTCCTCAGCAGTCACTTCAGGACTCACCTCTTCAGCAGGTGTTTCTGCAACGGTTTCAGCAGATGTTTCTTCAGCAGGTGTTTCCTCAACAGCTTCAGCTACCGTTTCCTCAGCAACTTCAACCTGTTCCTGCTCATCGGATGCTTCAGTTTCCTTAGCATTCATTTGCGCAAGCTTTTTCGCCAGCTCTGCGGCTCTTGCTTCCTTAATTTTGGATTCCCTGGCCAGACGGTCTCTTTCAACATCTTCTCTGGATTTGGCCAGTGAATCGACCTTGTTCTGAATCTGGGCTTCTTTGGCGGTCATCCATTCGGCGAACTTTTTTTCGGCCTCCTCATCTGAAAACGCATTTTTTCTTACTCCTTCCACAAGATGTTTTTTATATAAAACACCTTTGTATGAAAGAATAGCTCTGCATGTATCTGTAGGTTGAGCGCCCTTCTGAACCCAATCAAGTGCTTTGTCGAAGTCCAGTTCAATCGTAGCAGGATTAGTATTCGGATTATAAGATCCAATCCTTTCAATGTATCTACCATCCCGTGGCGCCCTGCTATCAGTTACAACAATGTGATAATACGGCTTTCTTTTGCGGCCTTGTCGTGTCAATCTGATTTTTACAGGCATACTCTGATTAATAATAAATGATTAAAACCTACAATTTTTAAAGTGGTCGCAAAGATAATTGTTAATTCCTTAAGTTCAAAGGAGAAAGATAAAAATAGATTCTAATAAGTTAATCAACCCAGAAATACCGATTCCTGCTCTTCCCCCCTCTTCACTTCTTCACCTCCTCACTTCTTCCATTTTATAAATCTTTATCAACAACCGTCTTTAATCCCGATCAAAAGTCGTAATTTTAAAGCTGCGAAGCCAGAAACTTAACAATTCTGTTATTCAGCATTTTACAATTAAAAAAGATAGATTCCGTGGAGTGGTTTTTGATTTTTGATACTGAGACGACCGGTTTACCATTACGAAATGATGCTCCTCCTGAGGATCTTGAAAACTGGCCAAGACTTGTACAACTTGCCTGGCAGCTCCATGATTCTGAAGGGAAACTGGGCGCTGCTAAAAGCTATCTGATCCTGCCGGAGGGCTTTACCATACCTTATAGTGCTGAAAAAATTCACGGGATATCTACAGAAAGGGCATTGAACGAGGGCAGACCTCTTCCTGAAGTCCTGCAGGAATTTGCCCTTGATGTGGAACAATCGAGGCTTTTAATTGGCCATAACATCGATTTTGATGTCAATATTGTAGCCGCTGAATTTATCCGAACCGGCATTCTCAACCAGTTTCTAGAGAAGCCGAAACTCTGTACCAAAATTGAAAGTACGGATTTCTGCGCTCTGCCGGGAGGAAAAGGTGGCCGGTTCAAGTGGCCGAACCTGTCGGAACTGCACCGTAAACTTTTTGATGAAGACTTTTCGGATGCCCATAATGCTTCCGGCGACGTCATCGCAACGGCAAGATGTTTCCTCGAACTTGCAAGGCTGGGTGTTATCCGGGAGAACAAGCTTCATTTCACCCCCGAAGAGTACCGGATATTCCTGGAGAAGAATCCGGCGCCCGTTAAACCTGCAGATATTGCCGTCACACCAAACAGGAGTCCTGAGGAGATCCCCGTCCTTCCGGAGACCGGGGAAACGGTCCCGGATACGGAAGTCCTGAATGTCCCTTTCACTCATCTTCACGTGCACTCCCAGTATTCCATTCTGGATGGTGCAGCAGGTATTTCCGACCTTGTAAAAAAGGCCCGTGAAGACGGGATGACAGCCCTGGCCCTTACCGATCACGGGAATATGTTTGGTGCCAAAGTTTTTCACAATGAGGCTAAAAAACACCAGATCAAGCCCATTCTTGGTTGCGAGGTATATGTGGCGCGGAGGACCCGGTTTGACAAGGAAGATAAGAATGACGGGGGCGGTGATCATCTTATCCTTCTCGCCAAAGATATAACCGGGTACCGGAATCTTACCCGCATCGTTTCACTAGGATGGACCGAAGGTTTTTATTATAAACCCCGTATTGACAAGGATCTCCTGAAGACATACCATGATGGCCTGATTGCCTGTTCAGCCTGCCTGGGTGGTGAGGTGGCCCGTACGATCATGAACAGCAGTGTTGAAGAAGGTGAAAAAGTCATTCTTGAATACAGGGAAATTTTCGGAGATGACTTCTACCTAGAGCTGATGCGGCATCCCTCAGGAGATCCGGAAACTGATCAGCGGGTATACAAAGACCAGGTATATGTTAACAGTATTCTCTTACAACTGGGGGAAAAACACCATATTAAATGCATCGCCACCAACGACAGTCATTTTATAAATCCTGAAGATGCCGCCGCCCATGACCGGCTGATCTGTCTCAGCACCGGCAAAGAGCTGGATGATCCAAACCGGATGAGGTACACGCGGCAGGAATGGCTCAAAACGCAGGCCGAAATGAGGGAACTGTTCGCAGATGTTCCCGAAGTCATTGAAAACACACAGGAAATCGTGGATAAGATCGAACTTTACGATCTGAACCGTAAGCCCATTATGCCCGATTTTCCACTGCCTGAAGGCTTCAGTGATGAAGATGAGTACCTGCGTTTCCTTACCCTGGAGGGAGCCAGGAGCCGTTATGGCGAAATGGACCGGCCGGTAACGGAACGTATTGATTTCGAACTGGAGACCATAAAAAAGATGGGCTTCCCCGGATATTTTCTCATCGTACAGGACTTCATCAATGCTGCCCGGAAAATGGGTGTTGCTGTTGGCCCGGGACGCGGCTCGGCAGCAGGATCGGTAGTAGCCTACTGTACCCGGATCACCGATATCGACCCACTTAAGTATAACCTCCTTTTTGAACGGTTCCTTAATCCCGACCGTATTTCAATGCCCGATATTGATATCGACTTTGATGAAGACGGTCGTGATGAAGTTCTGCGCTGGGTTGTGAAAAAATATGGTCATGAGAGGGTCGCCCAGATCATCACCTTCGGGACAATGGCTGCCAAAATGGCCATCCGGGATGTTGCCAGGATCCAGAAGCTGCCCCTCTCCGAGGCCGATCGTCTCGCCAAACTGGTTCCGGAAAGGCCCGGCATAACCCTTAAAAAAGCCTATCAGGAAGAACCCGAACTTCAGAAAGAACGCAAGTCGGGAAACGAACTGGTCACTTCCACGCTGAAATATGCAGAAACCCTTGAAGGCTCCGTCAGACATACCGGGCTCCATGCCTGCGGAATTATCATCGGACGCGATGACCTTATCGATCACATCCCCATCTGTACCTCAAAGGATTCCGATCTCCTGGTTACCCAGTTCGACGGAAAGCATGTTGAGGATGTCGGCATGCTCAAAATGGACTTTCTGGGGCTCAAAACCCTGTCGATCATCAAAGATGCCGTTGAGAACATCAAAGAATCGCGGAATGAGACCGTGGATATTGAGAATGTTACCCTCGACGATGAAGAAACATACAAGCTATACAGCCGCGGCGATACTACAGGATTGTTCCAGTTTGAATCTCCGGGGATGAAAAAACACCTTCGGAACCTTAAGCCTAACCGTTTTGAGGACCTGATCGCCATGAACGCCCTTTACCGACCTGGGCCGATGGAGTACATTCCTAACTATATCGACAGGAAACATGGCAGGGAAAAGATCTCCTATGCCCTCCCGGAGATGGAGGAAGAGCTGAAAGAGACCTACGGGATCACCGTCTACCAGGAGCAGGTGATGCGACTTTCCAGAAAACTTGCCGGCTTTACACGTGGTGAAGCCGATTCGTTGAGGAAGGCCATGGGGAAGAAGATCAAAAAAATGATGGATGAGCTGAAGGAAAAGTTTGTCGAAGGCTGCAGTAAAAATAATTTCAGCGAGGAAGTGGTCCTTAAAATCTGGGCCGACTGGGAAGCCTTTGCCCAGTATGCTTTCAATAAATCCCATTCCACTTGTTACGCCTTAGTCTCATATCAGACAGCCTATCTTAAGGCCCATTACCCCGCCGAATTTATGGCAGCCGTTCTCAGCCGGAATATTACGGATATTAAAAAGATCGGACTGTTCATGGATGAAAGCCGCCGCATGGGAATCTCTGTGCTGGGTCCGGATGTTAACGAAAGTAAAGTGAAATTTACCGTCAACAGGAAAGGGAATATCAGGTTCGGACTTGGGGCTGTCAAAGGAGTCGGTGAAGCTGCGGTAACTGCAATAATCGAAGAGAGAAAGAAAAAAGGGCCATTTAAAGACATGTACGACTTTATAGAGCGTGTCGATCTCCATATCGTTAACCGGAAAAGCATCGAAGGCCTGGCCCTGGCAGGAGCATTCGACTGTTTCCCCGAAATCAACAGGTCACAGTATATGCTCCCGGCAGGTAATGATCAGAGCTTTATCGAAAGCCTGATCCGTTACGGTAACCTGGTTAGCAACGAAAAAATGAGTTCTCAACAGTCGCTGTTCGAAGAAACACACACCGAAACCGTCTTCCGTCCTGAACCTTCTCCTGCCGAAGAGATGAACCTCCTCGACAAAATCAACAAGGAGAAAGAACTGATTGGCATGTATCTCACGGCTCATCCACTCGACCAGTTCAGACCTATCATCGATAACCTTTGTAATACCAACCTGTATACCCTGAACAACGACCTTCAGAAACTCGTGGGAAAGGACATCGTTTTTCCCGGAATCGTGAAATCATTCCGGCAGGGCATCTCCCAAAAAAATAACCGTCCTTTTGGAAATGCTGTCCTGGAAGATTATAACGATACGTACCAGCTGGGCCTGTGGGGGAATGATGTTATCAACTACAAAAATTTTTTCACCCCGGGTCTGCTTTTACTCGTTAAAGGCTTTGTGGAGGAATGGGAATCCAAGAAAGACGGAAGGAAAGGGGTCTCGGTCAGACTCAAATCAATTCACATGCTTTCAGAAGCCAGGAATGAGCTGATCAGGGAAGTGAAACTTTCCCTAAACCTGGAAGGGATAACCGATGAACTGATGGAAGGCCTTCAACCCTTTATTAATAAAGGCGTAAGGAAAAACAACGAAAAACTTTTGCGTTTTCAGATTGTTGATAGTGAAACTAACCTGAAAATCGACATGTTTTCCAGAAATCAGTACATCGATATCTCCGATCAGTTTTTTGATTTTGTTCTGAATTTTCCGGAAGTTGATTGCCGGTTAAACTAATTTACTTGCTATTTTTAGCAGTTCATTTATAAAAACATCGTTTAACATAAACAGGAGATAAATCATGGCTATTGAATTGACAGACAGTAATTTTGATGAATTGGTGCTTAAATCTGAAAAGCCCGTCATTGTTGATTTCTGGGCAGAATGGTGTGGCCCTTGCCGTATGGTGGGCCCAATCGTACACGAAATTGGTGAGGAATACCCGGATCAGGCTGTTGTGGGGAAACTGGATGTGGATAGTAATCCCGGAGTTACAATGAAGTTCGGAATCAGGAATATACCCACCATTCTTTTTTTCAAAGATGGTGAAGTTGCTGACAAGCAGGTTGGTGTAGCTGCAAAAAGTGTGCTGGTAAATAAACTGGAAGCCTTGCTTTAAGATCACCCATTCTTTTTAAGGAAAAATTTTATACTTTAACTGCAGGAATGCAGCAACGAACAGATGATGCAGAGTAAATGACCGGCACTTTGCATTCTTTGTTCGGTTTTAATCCGGGGATACAACCCCGGCGGGATATGGTGAATCAATGAATTTAGTACTCGTATGACAGGATTAGAAAGGGTTTGTATATTTTGTGCCTCAAGCCCGGGCATTGACCAGGATTTTTTCGATGCGGCTGAAATTCTGGCAAGGGAGCTTGTCAAAAACGGCATTGCTATAAATTACGGAGGCGGAGGCGTGGGACTCATGGGGAGAATAGCCGATGTCATGCTTGCTGAAGGAGGTCAGGTAACGGGTTACATCCCGCATTTTATGGTAGAAATGGAATGGGCTCATGCCGGAGTCAGCGACCTGGTTGTGGTGCGGGATATGCATGAGAGAAAGTACCTGATGAGAAAAGATGCGGATGCCATTATTGCGCTCCCCGGAGGTGTTGGTACGCTGGAAGAACTTATGGAGGTCATCAGCCTGAAACAACTCGGACAGTATACGAAACCTATCCTTATTCTGAACACAAACCATTTCTATGATCCGTTGCTGGAGCTTTTACAGAATATGTCTGAACAGAAATTTATGCGGGAAATTCACAAAAATTTATGGCAGGTAGTGCTGTCGCCGGATAAGGTTGTTAGTGGCATCCTCGATTCACCGGCCTGGGACAGTACGGCCATAAAATATGCCGCAGTGCTTAAGCACTAAACTTTCGCCCGATGATCAGGATATCGTCTACCTGTTCGATATTCCCGCGCCAGGCTTCAAGAGTATTATCGAGAATGACTTTTTGTTCTTCCATGGTACGGTCAACCAGATTCCTGAACAGTTCTTTCATGGGCCCGGCTTTGAATTTCTTTCCTGTCTCACCCCCAAACTGATCGGCATAACCGTCGGAGAAGATATACATTACATCATCTTTCTGAACCTTCACCTTGTGTGATGTAAATTTCCGGTCGGCTTCCAGTGAAGAAGATCTGCCGATGGAGAAGCGGTCAGCTTTGATTTCGATAATCTCCCCATCCCTCAAAATGACCAGAGGATTGTATGCCCCGGAGAATTCTATTTCCTTCTTTTTGCGGTCATAGCATACCAGGGCCACATCCATCCCGTCATAAATAGTTCCGTCTCCGTCATGACCTTTTAGATTGAAGATCACTTCCTCATTCAGGCTGTTGAGGATATCCGAGGGTTCGAGGATTCCCTTTTCCCTGACCACCTTATTGAGTGAATTGTATCCGATGATAGACATCAGTGCTCCCGGAACTCCATGCCCGGTACAATCGACCGCTGCCATAAATTCACGGTCACCGATTACATCGAGCCAGTAAAAGTCCCCACTGACAATATCCTTTGGTTTAAAGAGAATGAATGTATCTGAAAAGGGAATTTTCGGTGGAAGGATCGCGAACTGAATACGTTTGGCGTACCGGATGCTGTCGGTAATATCCTTGTTTTTCTGGGCAAGTTCCTCTTTCTGCGCCACTACTTCTGCAGTACGTATCATGACCTTGTCTTCAAGAATCCACTTCTCCCTGACCAGGTTTCTCTCCCGGATCTTGACATAGAGCACGATGGCGGATGCCCCGGCAAAGATACAGATCAGGATAAACCACCAGGCCTTGTAAAAGGGGGGTCTGATCTGAAAATGGAAGGTCACCGGATTGGCGTTCCAGTAGCCCTCACTGTTACTGGCCTTTACTTTAAAGACGTAGCGACCCGGAGCAAGGGCAGGGTAGGTTACTGTCGTTTGTTCAGTCACCGGCCGCCAGTCATTGTCGGCACCGTCAAGCATGATCTGGTATCTGACTGCATCGGGATTTGTCAGGCATATACTGATGTAATCGAGGATAATATCGTTTTCAGTATAGTTCAGATGCAAACCTGAGGTCATCGCCCGGTCTTCAAGATTGACCCTGAAACTGATGATATGAGTCAGTGGCGTGGTATCTCTTCTTGCGGCGATATACGGATCAAACCTGGTGACTCCCGATACGGTACCAAACCAGACAAACCCTTTGTTGTCGACAATAACTGAATTGGGTTTGGTTTCGATACCCACGAATCCGTTCTTCCTGGTGTACGAGTAGAGCTTATCCCTTCGCTGATGATAGATATTCAGACCTTTATTGGTCCCGATATAAATATTCCCTTCCGGGTCGGTATCCACGAGGTTGATCAGGTTTGCGAGCAGTCCGTCGCTTTCCTTGAACTCCCTTAGGATCTTCCCCGCTACCGGGTCTATCACAACAATGCCACGGGCTTCTGTTCCGACCCAAAGCCTGCCTGATTTATCGGAAACCATGCAGGTAGGAGTGAAATCCTCAGAAAGAGGCAAAGCCCTGAACGAGTCAGCTTCCATGTAACTCAGCCCTTCCCCGTCGGAACCAACCCACAGGACACCCGAGGGTGCCTGATAAATTGATGTTATTACATTCCCGGCAAGACCGGAAGTTTGGGTAAAATAGGAGGCTGACCTGGTATCATAGTCATAGCCGACCAGTCCGTCGAGCGTACCAGTCCATATCTTACCATCTTTACCAGTTTCCATCGCGGTGACCACGAGGGAGGAGAGATAGGAATTCAGACCGGGTTCATATGTAAAAGCCCCATTATTGCTATCGAAAGTAAACACACCCTGGTTATCGGTAGCTATCCATATCCGGCCTTTCTTGTCTTCCTTGAGCATCCTGATGCGGTTACCCTTAAGCTTATAAAAATTGGAAAAGGCAGCCACACCTTTTTTGTCCGGATCAAAAATACTGATTCCGTCATTGGTTCCGAACCAGAACCGCCCGTCGTCGGCCTGCAGTACCGACCATACCTGGGGGTTGGTAAGACCGTCCTCGCGAAAGAAGGAGATGAACTGTTCACCTTTAAAGATGGCGAGGCCATGTTCATTGGTACCTAGGAGAAGATTGCCTTCTTTGTCGGCTGCCATACACCTGATCATCTCATCCGAAAGCCCATTGGATTTATCGAATGTTTGAACTCCCGACTTGCCAATCCGGGATAAGCCACCACCCCAGGTTCCGACCCATATATTACCGTCCTCATCTTCATTGACAGAACTTATCCAGTTTGATCCGAGACCGTCCCGGATATCATACACCCTGAAGGTATCCAGCGTACTTTCATACTTGTACAGGCCACCATGGTATGTGCCAAACCAGAGATTATCCTTGGAATCCTCGAGCATAACTGTAATCTGGAAAAAGCTGGGCATTCCATCGATATGAAATCCTGAGAAATCATCAGTATCCGGGTTATATGTTTTAATAAAAGCATCCGTAATAAAATACATGGTGCTGTCTTTACCACTATAGGCACCAAATATCCGGTCGCTCAGTTTATCGCCGATATATTGTTCTTTGACCGATTCATCTATGGTGGTGCCCACCCGGGTAATCCTTACGGCCCCCGAAAGTTCGCTTGTAATCCATAAAGCACCGCCGGGACCTGTCATTATCGATGTTATGTCGCTTTTGAACATAGCTCCCGGTTCGGAAAAAATCCTGAAATGATGTCCGTCGTAGATGGAAATCCCACCTCCTGCATGGCCCAGCCAAAGCAGCCCATTCCGGTCGAGGTATAACACTTTTACGCCATTCTCTGCCAGACCATTTTCCATCGTATAATTCATAAATTCTTTCCCGTCAAAACGGCTTACCCCGGCGCGGGTACCCAGCCAGAGATAATCATTCTGGTCCTGGAGAATGCAGAAAACGGTAGATTGTGCAAGACCATCCGAGACATTGTACGTGTCGAAGAAAAAGTTTTGCGCGGAAAGATTCGCCGTAAGACCAAATGCCACTATCAAACACAGCCTTATCGGGAATTGCAGTATATCTTTCATCCGTGAATGACGGAAGGGTAAAACCATTATACCTTATTTTGCGATGAAGAAGAATGTACCGTTTTCATCTTCCAGCCCGGAGATCTTCCCAAATTGTGGCTTTTGCTGCTGGCTTTTCTCCACAGCATCGGTTACCCTCTGAACAACATTTTCGATTGGGATGCAGGAATCCGGGTTATTGGCCAGCACATTGGCAAATGTCCGGGTAAACTGACTGTTATCAACGGCCAGTTCATAACCGGCTGAAGAAAAGACCTGTGAGGACTTTAACCTCACCGAAGCCCAGTCATTGCAACTCCTGTCGGGCAATTCTCCCCTCATGGCCTGGTAGAAACTGGGTCCCGATTCACAGGCATCGGTGACGATCAGGGTGTGGTTCAGGGTTGACGGGTAGGATTGCATGGAAGCCTTAAGAGCATTAATATTGAAATAGGTGAATTCATCGTCCCTCTTGGCATCAACGGGAACCCAGTAGCCGGTTTGATTTACAAACTTACCATGACCGGCATACCAGATCAGCAGAGAATTTACCCGGTTACTCCGCAGAAGGTCCCGGAGTTCGATGGCAAAAAATCGCTCCATCTCTTGCTTTGTCATGTTCTGTTTCTGAATAAAGTTATGGACCGAATACTTAGCCAGGGCAGTCTTCATCATGGTGATATCCTTGGTTGGGCCATCAAGACTGGCAAAACTCTGGTAATTCGAATTTTCAATAAATACCACCCAGGTTTTGCCCATGGGGTTGTCAACGCCCAGAGTTACTGCCTCCCGGTTAAGTCTGTATGTGTTCTCTGATATGTTCCCGAAAATATCCTCAGCTTTGACAGTAAATTTATCCCGGTTCTGAACACTGATCATTGCCTGAAAATTGGGATTTTTTTCATTTGGGACGTAACTTGCTATCACATCATTAATGTAGATGGATTTTATCATGCTCTCATCATTGATCGAGCCCTCAACATAAATGGACGGATCGTCGGAGTCAAGATAGATCACGTTATTATCGGAAGCGTAAGGAGCAATGATATGGATTTTCGGTGGATCGACCTCCGTCCTGACCACCTTATAGCTTATCGACGTGGTATTGTCATAAACATCGGTCACATCCACACTCACCATATTATTTTCAGCAAGATTTACACTGGTCATAAACTCAAAATTTCCTTTTTTCTTGCTGAAAGGAATTTGCATACCATTAACCTTAACTTCTTTCAGGGCACTCTCATCCCTGGCATTCCCGACAATAGGGATGACATCCTGTCCGCGGGGAACATCGAGAATGTGACTGTCCATCTCTACAGGATTAACCAGTACGACAACAGGCTTATCTGTTTCCCGGTTAAGTTCGAATAACCGCTTCTCGGCCTGAGACATCAGTTCCTTGGCCTCTGCATCATTCTCAGCCACTTCGGCCAGTTTCTTATAATCCTTGATGGCATCATCATATTTCATGATCTGTTCATACGAATATGCCCGGTTGAAATACGCCTGGGCATTGGTGGGCTTTAGGGAGATTACCTTTGTGAAATCGGAAATGGCATTCAGATGCTGGGCATACCCCTGGTAATATTTACCCCTGAGAAAATACATGTCTGCATTTTCGGGCTGAATAAGAATGATTGTCGATACGTCATTAATTGCTTCGGCATATTTGAGCTGATCGGCATAAACAGCACTTCTCACACGGTACGCATCCACGTAATTCTTGTTTATGGACAGCGCTTTATTGATCGTTTCAAGGGCAACATCGAGCTTATGCTCCTTTCGCTGAAGATCGGCAAGTGCCACGTAAGCTTCGAGAAAGCTTTTATTTTTCTTCAGCGCATTTTCGTACGCTTTCTCAGCTTCCTCATTAACCCCCAGAAGCTCATTGATCCGGCCGTGGTTATAGTAGTTTACATCCGATTCCTTAAATCTTAAAGCATCTTTCGACTGATCCAGGGCTTCCATATACCGCTTCATTTCAATGAGTGTCAACACCCTGAGCTGCATAGCCTCAATATAAAAGCGTTTTATGTTTAGGGCATTGTCGAGCTTGACGAGGGCAGCAGGATAGTTCGCCAGGTTATACGACATCCTTGCTCCGTCATAAAAGTATGTTTCATTTTTAGGATCAAAAATAGCAAGCTTCTCGTAATCCTCCGCCGCTTTGGCATATTCCTCGATTGATGAATAGGCCTGCGCCCTGGCCGAATAGGCCTTCTCATAATCAGGGTCCGCTTCAATCGCCTTGGAGAACTGATCGATAGCATCCTGGTATTTGGAATTCGCCAGGAACTCAGACCCAACCTTGAGGTATTGCCTGGCATTCTGAGCATGGGTAATACATGTGGCTGCAAGGAATAAAAAACCGAATGTGAGCAGTGTAAATTTTTTCATCATAAAAATGGTTTATGATTTATGAATGTATACGGCACACCATAGGTATTAGAACATATACATGGCGCCTCTTATCTCTTTGATTTAAATGTTCCTGTTTTTCAAGCATGATCATTTCGACTGGTCAGATCCCACCGGGGAATCATTCCTTAGTGACAAATATATAGATTTTGTAATATAATGTATAAACAAAATGCTTTATATATCAGCCCGTTGATATAATTTAAACAGATTATTCCTGAACCAGATCTTTTCCCTGGGTTCCATCTCCATTACAGGAGCCCTTATACCGGCCTTAAATTCAGCCTTTCCGGTGAAGACCCTTGCTTCATCCCAGAGGCCGGCAGTCAGAAAACTGTTCATCAGAAGGGCTCCCCCCTCCACCATAACAGACCAGATGCCTCTGCTACCAAGAATTTGTAAAATATGATCAAGACTGAAATCATCATCCGGATTGAGGTATTCCGTATTTGCCCTGGGTTTCAGAACAGCAGTGGTAAAGACAATCGTTTTCCGGCTTCCGTCATGGATATGAAAATCCCCCTCTGTCCGGCCGTTCCTGTCGATGATAATTCTTACCGGGCTCGGGCCCGTCCAGTCCCGCACGTCGAGCCTGGGATTATCAATCAGCACGGTATTTACTCCGGCCATAATGCCGGCTTCTTCAGCCCTCCATTTATGGACAAGTAACCTCGCAGTTTCATTGGTGATCCAGTTTGGGCGGGCTTCCTCTCCACTGACTCTCAGCCGGTCAAGAAATCCGTCACGGCTCTCTGCCCATTTCAGAATAATATAAGGTTTACCGTTAGAGATAAATTTAAAAAAACGACGGTTCAGATCCATGCAGGCCCCGGATAAAATGCCGGTTATAACCTCAACACCGCTCTCACGGAGATTGCCGATACCCTTTCCTGAAACCCGGGGGTTCGGATCGCTGGTTCCGATAACCACCCTGGGAATGCCTTTCTCCATGATAAGCAGCGAACAAGGCGGGGTTTTGCCGTAATGCGAACAGGGTTCAAGATTGACATACAGTGTCGATTCGCGTAACAAAGACGGATCACTGACGGAATTCACGGCATTGACTTCAGCATGAGGCCCTCCAAATTCATGATGATACCCTTCACCGATGATCCGGCCGTCATGTACGATCACCGCGCCCACTAAAGGATTCTGACGGGTTCTGCCCATTCCCTTCCTGGCCAGTTCCAGGCAGCGCCTCATATATTTCACGTGAATGTCCAAAGGATGCATCCGATTTATTACTTTTGAACAAAAGTAACCGTTTTGACCATAAAAGAAGCATACCGCCTTGTGAATTCGAGGCTTCAGCACAAATTTGGACCGGGGGAAACGGCCAGCCTGATAAATCTTCTTTTCAGCGAGATAGGGTACAGCCGGACTCAAATCCTTGCCGGGGATGATGTCAGTGTGACCGAAACGTCTCTGAAGCGGCTATGGCAGTTCGTGGAAGAATTGTACACCGAACGTCCTGTACAGTACATCCTTGGTTATGCATGGTTTTACGACCTGAAAATCGATGTGGATGAGTCGGTTCTGATTCCCAGACCCGAAACGGAAGAACTTGTCGATTACATCATCCGGCATTGCCCGTTCCGGCGTCCTCTCATCCTCGACATTGGCACCGGCAGCGGATGCATAGCCGTCAGCCTTTCAGTATCCATCCCCGATGCAGAGGTCTATGCCACAGATATCTCCGCTGAGGCCCTTGAGACAGCCCGTAGAAATAACCTTCGGAACAAGGGTACCGTTCATTTTCTCAGGGATGACATACTGCATCCCTCTCCGGATATTCAACTCCCTCAGGTAGATATCCTCGTCAGTAACCCGCCATATGTCAGGCTTTCCGAAAAAAAGGCTATGAAGAAGAATGTGCTGGACTATGAACCTCACGAAGCACTTTTTGTAAGCGATGATGATGCGTTGATATTTTACCGGGCAATCCGGGATTTCAGCTACACCAGGCTGAAAAGCGGTGGAGTGGTTTATCTTGAAATCAACGAAAACCTCGGACCTGAGACCGCCGGCCTTTTCAAAGCTCCTGATTTTGAACAGACTTTACTGATAAAGGATATGCATGGCAGAGACCGTTTTATTCAAACCAAAAAAATATGAGCACCAACGGACCGGCCGACAGGAAAGCCGCCCTGCTGAAGATGCAAAGGCTTTGTTCCTCCAGGGAAAAATGCAGATCTGAAATCACGGAAAAACTACTGTCCCTCCGCCTGAGTGAGAACGACATCGCATGGGTGATTAACAGGCTTGAAGAGGACCGCTTTATCGACGAGTCAAGATATTGTGGCTTTTTTGTCAGGGACAAATTCAGGCTGAATCACTGGGGCAGGCTGAAAATACGTTATGCTTTGCAGCAAAAAAAAATCGACACGGATACTCTTGAATCAGCCCTTTCCCTGATTGACCAGGAAGAATATAGTTCGGTTCTGAAAGAAGAAATACGAAAGAAGAACCGTACCATAAAAGAAAGCAACGACTTTAAAAGAAGGGGCAAGCTCTTTCAGTTTGCCTCCGGCCGCGGATTTGAATCCGGGCTTATCTTTGAGGTGCTGGATGAAGTGGTTGGGGGATGAGAGCAATATCCATGATAATTACAGATTCCAGGGGCACAACGGCACCAACGGGGCAACCTCAATTCAAAGGATGTTTATCCTGTGAATCATCCGGACAGAATGGTCCACTCCCGGGTGTTTGGGGACCGGTTGCATTCCCACCACGAGCGTGACCGTCCCGAGAATAATTCAACACCTTTGTCATTGCAGAACCATAACTCCGGGTATCCTTATTATTTATACTCCCGCACTTGCAGAAAAACTGACCCTTCCATTCGGTTAACTCCGGGTATTCCTGTTATTAATACTCCTGTCTCCTTTTTCCACCGTTCCTCGCTTATTATTCATGTTTCCTTTTTTCAAACCTGATTTTACGACCGGACATAGTAAGGGGCTTCGTCATTCTACGGAGTCTTTTCTTGAAAAGGGATTCCCACCCCCGCCTTCCAAACCCGCCGCCCTTAATGACTTTCACCCCTCTGATCTCAGCGTCCCCTTTTCCCCTTTTTGACGAAAAGTTATCAACTCACCCAAAATGATGACCGTCGTTTTGATGAATGACAGCTGAAATCATCATTTTTCTTTCTCACTGCAATACTATTTCAGTCCTTTTTTGTATATGAAGAATTCACCCATCCCACCATAATATTTGAAAAATGAATTGAGCCCCCTCCTTTTTCCTTAATGATTGGGATCCAAAATTTTTAGCTTATGACTCATAGCAAATAGCTCTTCCTCCTTCCCTGATCAATCCTATGGTCCGAAGAGTATACTTTCGGAAAATTTGTTAATTTTGTCTTTCATTCTAAAAACAGATTCGCATGATTACAATGGAACAGCTGAAAGAGCTTGTTGAGCGCCAGGATGCGCTGAGGAGGCATCTTTGACATCGACGGAAAAGAAAAAACGATAAAAGCGGAGGAATTCATAACCCAGCAGCCTGATTTCTGGGATGACCCTAAGGAAGCTGAGAAGAAGCTTAAAGAAATTGCTCGTCTGAAAAGCTGGACAAATGCATTCAGCAGGAATAAGACCAATATTGAAGACCTGCAGGTCCTGATGGATTTTTTCAATGAAGATGAAGGATCGGCAGAAGAGGTTGAAAAGCAATACCAGAAGACTCTCAGCAGTATTGAAAATCTTGAGTTTCGGAATATGCTCAGCAAGGAGGAAGACTCGCTGGGCGCCATCCTTAAGATCAATGCAGGGGCAGGTGGTACGGAATCCCAGGACTGGGCGGAGATGCTCATGCGGATGTATATCCGCTGGGGAGAGAGAAACGATTATAAAGTAAGAGAGATCAGTCTTCTGGCCGGTGAAGAAGCCGGTATAAAATCTGTCACTCTCGAGTTCACCGGGGAATATGGCTACGGTTACCTGAAGGCCGAAACCGGGGTGCACAGGCTGGTCAGGATTTCCCCCTTCGACTCCAACGCACGGCGTCATACATCATTTGCATCCGTCTTCGTTTCACCGGTTGTGGATGATGACATCGAGATCATCATCAATACTTCCGACCTGGAATGGGATACTTTCCGTTCCGGCGGTGCCGGCGGACAGAATGTCAATAAGGTAGAAACCGGCGTCAGGGTTAAGCACCTTCCGACAGGCATAACCGTTGATAATACCGAGACCCGTTCCCAGCTGAAAAATCGCGAGAATGCCATGCGGATTCTGAAATCTCACCTGTATGAGCTGGAGCTGAGAAAAAAGATGGAGAAACAGGCCGAGGTTGAAAGTAAAAAGAAAAAGATCGAATGGGGTTCACAGATCAGGAATTACGTCCTTCATCCATACAAACTGGTGAAGGATCTGCGTACCGGAGTGGAAACCGGCAATGTTCAGGATGTCCTGGACGGAAACATTAACCCGTTCATTAAAGCGTTTCTGATGGAATTTGGACAGTAGGGAAAGGTACAACCTGCCTCTTCACAAAACCAGAACCGGTCACCCTAAACCAGGACCCGTCATCTGCACGGCACCTGAAGCCAGTCAGCTTATACTCATGCCAGGCGGTATCATACCTGCTCCAGGATCATTTTTCCAGCATCGGGTTTGAATAGGTGATTTTCTGGTCGAACTGGAAATCATACAGGGTCAGGATCCGCAAATTGTAATAGGCTACCCAGTATTCCCTGAGTGAATCGATGTAATCCCGTTTGGCCGATTCACGTTCTGCAAGGGAGATATTGAGATCGGTGATGCTGATCTCTCCGTTCTGGAATTTTTTCAGAGCGATCTCATAACCGTTCTCCGCCACTTTATCAGCCTCCTTGGCCGTAACCATCTGGTCTTTCAGAAGGCTGAACTGCTCAACCTGAACCACTACTTCGCGTTCAAAATCCTGCTCATCTTTTGCCACATCGTACATGACCAGGTCGCGCTGCGATTCTGCCAGCTTGATTTTGGAGGCAGATCTGCCCCAATCGAGAAGCGGCAAACTGACCGTTAATTTGAGGACTCGTTCCTTTTCCGGATTATTATATACTCCAGGCAACGTACTGGAGCTGTTCGACACGCCATACCGGCCGTTAAGAGATATCTGCGGACCGCTGTTCCTTTTGGCCTGAACCAGCTGACGTTCGGCATCGATCTTACGCCGCTCGTATTGCGGTGTTTCCTTGCGGTTTGCTTTAGCTTCTTCAAGGGCCTTTTTCGGATCGATGTCAAAAAACACCATCTCGAGCGGCATCAGAAGATTGATTTTCTGGTTCTGATCAAGACCGGTATAGGATTTGAGCTCAAAATCCGCATTTCTGAGATTCATGCTGGCTGTATTCAGCGCTTTCTGGGCATTGAGAACCGACAATTTGATCCTCGAGAAATCGTTCTCAGATATCTTACCCAGCTTTTTCCTTTCCTCGGCGATCTTCAGATTTACGCTGCTGTTCTTCAGGTTACTCCTGGCAAGATTAAAATTGGTCTGTATTTTCAGGTAATTGAAAAAACGCCTGGTAGCATTGAGTGAAATTTGCTCAACAGACTCGACAAAATCCTTTTTAGCTTCTTCATAAACAAGAGGTTCTGTTTTCCTCGACCATTTCATCCAGTTGTAAGCAAAAATCGGCTGAGAAAACCCGATCAGGAAAGGGCTTCCGGAATAATCCACAGAATTCAGATTAAAATCCTGTACCCGGTATACAGAAGTGGCCGCATATACATATGTCCCCAGCTGGGGAATGGATTGACTGAGAGCGATGTTTGCCGAAGTCTGGGCATTGGAGACCTGCTGAAACACAATACTTCCGTCAGGCTGGGTTACCGCCTGGGTAGAATTGTTGTAATTCGGAAGGTCACCGTTTAAGGTTAAACTGGGACGGAAACTGCTCTGGAAATTTTTCCACCGCCAGTAATAATTGACATTCCTGTTCTCCGCATATTTCACATCTGAGGATTGCGTGATAGCAAGGTCCACAACCTCCTGCAAACTCAACGTTTTGACAATGTCCTGATCTACATCCTGCGCCGATAAACGAAATTCCCCGGCACAGCATAAAAAGATCATCATGACTATAATTCCAAACCTCTTCATGTTTTACATTTTTTCTCGTCTTGCCTTCCTCCTGCCCGGACAATAAACGAAACACCTTTCCGAATATTTCCCTGTACGGACAGGATGCTTTTAATGAACAATCTCCACCTCTTTCATGTGACGGATAGAAGACACATCAGAGATGACCAGCCGGTCCCCCTCTTCCAACCCGGAAAGGATTTCAATATAGTCCATCCCAATGAGCCCGGTATGAATTTCCCTCCTGATGGCATTGTCTCCGTTCACGACAAATACATCCTGAACATGATTATCATTGAATGCAGGCCCCCTTTTGATTCTGAGCACACTGTCAGCCTCGTCTTTTACAACCATCAGGTCGACTTTCATATTGGGCAGCAGTTTGGGATGACTATTTTGCTTCAAATGGACATCAAAGTTAATCCTGTTATTCTCTACCACTGGCCTGACAATGCCGATCTGACCCGGCAGCCTTTCCCCGTCGACAATGGCATAGACCTGCCTGCCAGTTTTTACCACATCGGCATTGCTATCGTCAATGGATCCGGTAATCTTAAAGGATGAAAGGTCTGACATCCTGACGATGATCTTTCCCGGATCCACCTTTTCTCCTTCTTTTTCATATATATTAAGTATGATGCCCGATGAGGGTGCGCGGACAATCATCTTCTGCAGGACCTGTTGCATGTCTTCGAGGTCTTTTTCCTGGATCTGGATCTCCAGTAGCATCCCCTCTTCCTCCGCATCGAGCTGTTTAAGTCGGATTGAGTTTTTCTGCTGTATCATTTCCAGTTCTTTCTGGGCAAAAACCAGTTCCTGTTTGGTCTCGTCATACTTTGCAGGCGAAATCCCACCAACATCCAGAAGCTGCTTCTGATCGTCCAACTCCGTTTTGATGGATGCGATCTTCAGCTTTTTCATTTCCACGTTGTAATCGAGATCCAGCAATGTACTCCTGGCATTGAGCCGGTTTTTGTGAAGGTTATTGCGTTTCACCTCGAGCTGGTCTTCTATTTTTTCTATCTGATCCTTAACCGGTTGCTGATCAATGGTGAGGATCACTTCACCTTTTTTAACGTGACTGCCAGGACTGTTAAGGATACGTTCTATCACACTGGATGCCGGACTGTGAAGGAGTACTTCGTTTTCCGACTCAACGACCCCTTCGGCGGGTACCGTTTTTATGACCTGGCCGCGTTCGACAACTGCGGTTTCAAAGCCCCCGCGGATGAGCTTTGCCGGTAAAATAAATCTGAGAAGATAAATTATAGCAAAAATCAGGATGACACACGCCACCACTGCAATTATTACATTTGTCCTCTTTTTCATTACAGGTTAATTTGGTTCTTTTTCAGCAGGTAATTGGTACATTTCACTTTCCCGGCAATAGATCCCGATGCAATACTATTGTAACGGGTAAAAAGTGAAAAAGTGCTAAACCGTCTGAAATTATTCTATGTAATACCTAACTTTTTCACTATACCTGAGTTGGGCCTGAAGATGATACCGGGAATTGATAAGACGGGCATAAATTTCCCGTTCCAGTCGACAAAGGTAATATATCTTGAGGAAAATAACATTTTTTGGTACTTTTGATGATGAAAATATTAACCAGGTAAATGATGCTGAAAATCTACCATAATCCCAGATGCCGCAAGAGCCGCGCAGGTCTGGAGTATCTTAGGGAGAGAACCACAGGTTTTGAAATTATCGATTATATCAAAGACGGGATCACCGTTGAAGAAATCCGGGAAATCCTTCTTAAAATGAACGTTAGCCCAAAGGATCTGGTGCGGACACAGGAAGACCTTTACAAAAAGGAACTAAAGGGAAAACAGTTCACGAACGAAGAATGGATAAGCATCCTCGCCGAAAATCCGAAACTTATCCGGAGGCCTGTCGTAGTAGGTAAACATAAGGCCATCATCGGAGATCCACCGGATGAGCTAGAGAAATTGCTTAACTAAATCTGTAAACAATGAAAGTCTCTCTTCAGAACAAATACCTGTCCTTTGTAGTGATCCTGGTTTTCATAGCCATCTCCTGCAAAAAAGATGAAACCGGTTTTCATCAGATCTCAGCTATCGAAACTCAGATCCACAACCGTATCAATGATTTCAGAGTATCAAAAGGCCTCAACAAGTTGGTGCTGCAGCCCATCATGTTCGCGGAAGCCAGGGTCCACAGTGACCGGATGGCTAACGGGGTTATCGCCGTGGGTGGCGACGGCATCGAAGACCAATTTACCTCGATTAAAGATAAGATCGGTGGGACTACCGAAGGATGGGTGGTGCTTCAAAGCTCTTATGCCAATGCCGATTCCATTGTGAAATATATGACTTCCGATACTGCAACCGCCGATATCATTACGCGAACCTACACCCAGTCGGGAGTCGGTGTTTCTTACGATGATGCGGGTGCTGCTTATGTAACACATTTGTTTCTCAATATACCGGATAAATAAAAAGATACCATGCAATTCAGGATCGAAAAAGACACCATGGGGCAGGTCGAAGTTCCTGCCGACAAATACTGGGGAGCCCAGACACAGCGTTCAAAAGATAATTTCAGAATCGGTGATGGTAAAATGCCTGTGGAAATCATCAGAGCTTTTGCCTACCTGAAAAAAGCTGCCGCCCTGACAAACCTTGAACTGGGCGTTTTGACTGAGGAGAAAGCGGGTCTTATCGCAAAGGTTTGTGACGAGATCCTTACCGGAAGCCTCGACGATCAGTTCCCGCTGGTGGTGTGGCAAACCGGCTCCGGAACACAGTCGAACATGAACGTCAACGAAGTGGTGGCCAACAGGGCTCACGTCCTGTCCGGACATCAGCTTGGAGAAGGACAGCTGCTGATCCACCCCAATGATGATGTGAACAAATCACAGTCGTCGAATGACACATTTCCCACCGCCATGCATATAGCGGCCTGCAAAATGCTGGTGAATACAACGATTCCCGGCGTTGAAAAACTGAGGGATGCACTGAAAGTGAAATCTGCCCGGTTCATGGATATCGTCAAGATCGGCCGAACACACTGGATGGATGCCACCCCGCTTACCCTTGGTCAGGAATTCTCCGGATATGTTTCACAACTTGACCATGGCCTTAAAGCACTCCGGAATACCCTCGACCACCTTTCCGAAATTGCCCTCGGCGGTACTGCCGTCGGCACCGGAATAAACACACCGAAAGGGTATGCTGTTCTGGTTGCTCAAAAAATCGCAGAACTGACCAACCTTCCCATCCGTACCGCCGAAAATAAGTTTGAATCCCTCGCAGCTCACGATGCCATCGTGGAAGCATCCGGTGCACTGAAAACACTGGCTGTCAGTATTATGAAGATCGCTAACGACATCCGTATTCTATCATCAGGACCCCGCAGCGGTATCGGTGAGATTATCATCCCTGCCAATGAACCAGGGTCTTCCATCATGCCTGGTAAGGTAAACCCGACGCAGACGGAGGCCATTACCATGGTCTGCGCCCAGGTGATGGGCAATGATGTGGCCATCAACATCGGGGGAAGTAACGGACATTTTGAACTGAACGTCTTCAAACCGATGATGATCAGAAACTTCCTCGAATCGGCACGCCTTCTGGGAGATGCCTGTGACTCATTTACAGTTCACTGCGTGAGCGGCATCGAACCGAACCTGCCCAATCTAAAGAAAAACCTCGATAACTCACTGATGCTGGTTACGGCACTGAACACGCATATTGGCTACGAAAAGGCAGCCGAAATTGCCAAGAAAGCCTTTAAAGACAACTTGACACTCAAAGAAGCGGCCCTGAAACTCGGCTACCTTACCGGAAAGGAATTTGATGAATGGGTCGATCCGAAAAAGATGACCGGGGAATGATCACGGATGCTGCACAGAGGCAATGAACGGCTTTGCTGCCTGTTGCGATGAAACAAGTATTTCATCATCAACCCAATAACCAATTCAACAGGAATAAAATGAATTTCCGTGAACAGCTTCTTTCCGAATTGTCCAGGAAAAATGTTAATTACGTCATTCATGTCGTGGGTGATAGTGAAGCGCATTTTGACTCCATCATCGAACTTCTTCTGAATGAAAAGGACCCCTTGCCTGCACGCGCATCATGGGTTGCAGAAGGCGTAAGCGCCAGGTACCCTGAACTGGCGGAGAAACACCTTGAAGCCCTCATCCAGAACCTGCCCTCATTTACCCACACAGGAACAAGAAGGAATGTGTTGAAAATGCTGTGCCGGATCCCAATACCTATCGAACTGCAGGGCATTCTCATCGATCATTGCTTTGAATGGATGCTCGGCGACGAAGAGCCTGTCGCCGTAAAAGTGTTTAGTATGCAGATTATAGCCAATCACCTCGGTCAGTACCCTGAACTCCGGCATGAACTCAGGGCGGTGATTGAAGATCAGTATGACAGATGTTCTCCCGGGTTCAGGGCCCGAGGAAGAAAAGTCCTGAAAATGATCTCTGCTATGAGTTGAAAAAATTACCTTCCTGGTCAACTTCGATCATGATTTTGTCACGGTTCATATACCTTTGACCACAAAAGACACTTCAAAGAAGACATCTTTTGATCAAATACTTTATTTTTGATCCTCTAATGCCAGGATCAAAAAAACTGACTTACAGAAGCGTAATCATTGAAGTTGTCACAAAATGAAAGTGTCATGAAAATCAAATCCTTATTACTATCGATCATTCTTGCAACATGTATTTCCGGAATATCCAGCGGCCAGAATGTTGGAAACTATCTCAAAAGAAAAGCGAATATGACCGGGAATCACGCTGCTAACCGTGCCGATCAGAATGTGAACAACAAGATCAACGGTGAAGTGGATAAAAAAGTGGATAGTGCTTTCAACAAACTTTGGGGTGAGGATAATAAGAATGAAAATGAAAACCAGCAACAGCAGGGTGACGCCTCCCAACAGCCATCTTCTCCTTCAGAGGATGTTTCCAATGCCGGAAATCAGGCTGCTGCCAACGCCATGATGAAAAGGATGGGTATCTCCACCAATGTTAAGGTTAACGATGCCTATAATTATACCGGCAATATTGTCATGAACGTCCAGAACTGGGATGCAAACGGGGATACGGAAGGCAAGATTTTGTATACGACTTATGTGAACAAGGATAATTCAGGATTTGCCATGGATTTCATCCAGCCTGAGAAAGGAAAAACAACGATGATTTTCGATTACAAGGAAGGCCGGATGATCATCATGGGAAATGACGGAGATGACAAAACGGGAATGGTCATGAACTGGCAGGGTATGGAGGACAGCACCCAAACTTCGGATTACAGCCAGCCTCCAAAGAATGACCAGATCGAAGACTTCTCCAAATTCAACGAACATCTGCAGAAAACCGGTAACAGCAAAAAGATTGCCGGCTACAAATGCGACGAATATATCTATGATGACGAAGAATCCCATGGCACTCTCTGGATGACTGACGAACTACCCCCGGAATTATGGGCCAATATGTTCGGTGCCAATACCTATACCGCAACCTCCATGGGATATTATGGTGGATTCGTCATGCAGATGGACTCCAAACAGAAAGACTCCAAGGAGCACACCTCCATGCTTGTCACAGAGGTTAACCGGAACCAGCCCAAATCCATCAGTACCAGCGGCTACACCTTTATGAGCATGGGATCCGGGCAGTCGATGCCGCCAAAAGCAGGGCAACAGAAAGAAAGTGACGAAAAGTAATACTGCTATCTTGCAATAACTATCCCATAGTCTCCCTCTTTTCAAATGATAAAAATCATTTCCTTCTTCAGGCGAAAATGATTTACTTTACATTGTGAATTGAAACAGACATATATGGGTAAAAAAGACGAACTTTTCAGGGATTTTGCTCCTGTTACCACACATGAGTGGGAGGAAAAGATCCGTCAGGATCTGAAGGGCTTATCCTTTGACAAGCTATTGTGGGACACGCCGGAAGGATTTGAAGTGAGACCTTTTTACAGGCAGGAAGACCTTGAGGGTCTGGAATACCTGAAAGCTGTGGAAGGCAATTCCCCGTCTATAAATACACGGTCTGCCGGCCAAAAATCCTGGGAGATCAGGCAGGACATTGTGGTCAACAACTGCGTCGAGGCAAATGCCGTTGCACTCAATGCGCTGAACTGCGGCGCAACGGCTCTGGGATTTGTCATCCCGGATACCTTCGAATTGGACGGGAATGGTATGCGTGATCTGCTGAATGATATATACATCGATTGCATAGATCTGAATTTCATCACCACCTTGCAGGCCGATCGCGTTTTCAGGCTCCTGGCAGAAACAGGAACCGAACGAGGCTTCGACCTGCAGAATGTTACAGGTTCCATTAACGCTGATCCGCTGGGTTATCTTACAAAACACGGTAATTACCCCGGGGGTACAGAGAAAGCTTTTGAAGACCTTTCGGCCCTCATCAGGGAAGCAACGGTGAAGATGAAAGGAATGCAAATTACCGGGGTAAACGGTTACCATTTCGCGAATGCAGGATCCACCCTGGCGGAAGAGCTGGCCTTCAGCCTGGCTGTTGTATCTGAATATCTCGATAAGCTGAGTGGAAGAGCTCTGAGTATTGATGACATCTCCCGTTCATTCAGACTAAATTTTTCTGCAGGTCCGGTTTATTTTATGGAAATTGCCAAACTCAGGGCTGCCAGGGTACTGTATGCACATCTCCTGAAAGCATGGAATCCCAAAGCGGAATCCTCACTTACCTGCTACATACATTCCGTCACCGCTGAATGGAACCAGACCATAGCCGACCCTTCTGTCAATATGCTAAGGGGAACCACCGGATCCATGGCTGCCATCATCGGCGGTGCCGATTCACTGACCGTTATTCCCTTCGATCATCCTTTCAGAAAATCTTCGGCCATTGCCGAACGGATCGCCCGCAATACCCAGATCGTACTGAAAGAAGAAGCCTCGCTCGTTAAGGTTTCCGACCCCTCATCGGGTTCTTACTATATTGAAAACCTAACGGATTCCATCGCCGCCAGTGCATGGAAATTATTCCTCGAAGTGGACGAGGCCGGCGGTTATCTGAAAGCTCTCGAAGAAGGGATCATCCAGGATAAGATAAAACTCTCTTCGAACCGGCGGGATCTTAATCTTGCCACCCGCCGGCAGATTCTGTTGGGAACCAACCAATACCCGAATGACAGTGAAATTTTTCCGCCTGACCTTGATCCTTCCATAGCTTTTCCTGAAAAGGGGAAGAAATCAGGTCACATCCTGGAACCTCTTCAGGAATATCGTGGAGCCCAGCCATTTGAACAACTCCGGATAAGAACAGCGAAATTGGCGGAGAAGCCGGTTGTTTTTCTGCTGACATTCGGGAACCTCAACTGGAGAAAAGCCAGGGCAACATTTGCCACCAATTTCTTTGCATGTGCGGGTTACGAGATCATCGACAACCCGGGATTCGATGATATCGGGCAGGGCCTGGAAGCCGCACTGGCTAAAAAAGCTTCCCTGATCATTCTTTGCAGTTCCGATGAGGAATATACGGAAGCCGCCCCTGCGGCCCTGGACGCAATACATGGCAGGGCCCACCTGGTGGTAGCCGGTTATCCCAAAGAAAGCATCGAAGAACTCAGAAGCAAAGGCGTTGAAAATTTCATCCATATCCGGTCGAATCTCATTGAAGAGATTGAGAGGTACCACCAATTGCTAGGGATAGATTAACCGGGCATTCATTCAACGAAAAGATCATGAAACCAAATTATCATCATATCAATATCAGAAGCAGCGTGAGCAGGGAAGAGGCGCCGGCAGCTGTGCCCGGTGGAGAATGGCTTACCCCCGAGCATATCCCGGTAAAACCCGTCTTCACCGCGGAGGATCTCAAAGACGTGGAGCATCTTGGTTATGCGGCCGGGCTGCCACCATTTCTCAGGGGTCCATACTCTACCATGTATGTCACCCGGCCCTGGACAATCCGTCAGTATGCCGGTTTTTCCACTGCTGAAGAATCCAATGCTTTTTACAGGAGGAATCTTGCAGCCGGACAAAAAGGGCTCTCCGTCGCTTTCGATCTCGCAACACACCGGGGTTATGATTCCGATCATGAACGGGTTGTAGGAGATGTTGGTAAAGCCGGCGTCGCCATCGATTCCGTCCTGGACATGAAGATCCTCTTCGACCAGATCCCTCTGGACAGGATGTCGGTATCCATGACGATGAACGGTGCCGTACTTCCGGTGATGGCCTTTTATATCGTCACTGCCCTGGAACAGGGGGCAAAGCTTGAGGATCTGTGCGGCACGATACAGAACGATATCCTGAAGGAATTCATGGTAAGGAACACTTACATTTATCCGCCGGAGACCTCCATGAAGATCATCGCCGACATTTTCGAGTATACTTCGAAATACATGCCCCGGTTTAACAGCATCAGTATTTCCGGATACCACATACAGGAAGCAGGAGCTACCGCCGATATTGAGCTGGCGTATACCCTTGCCGACGGCCTTGAGTACCTCCGTACCGGGATGAATGCCGGTATCGACATCGATGCCTTCGCACCACGGCTTTCGTTTTTCTGGGGCATCGGCATGAACCATTTCATGGAAATTGCCAAGATGAGAGCCGCCAGGCTTCTCTGGGCAAAAATAGTGAAGCAGTTCAACCCCAAAGACCCGAAATCCATGGCTCTCCGGACACATTCGCAGACTTCGGGCTGGAGCCTTACCGAGCAGGATCCGTTTAACAACGTAACCCGTACCTGTGTAGAAGCCATGGGCGCCGTTCTTGGACATACACAGTCGCTGCATACCAACGCCCTGGATGAGGCCATTGCCCTTCCAACCGAAATCTCAGCCCGTATTGCAAGGAACACCCAAATATACCTGCAGGAGGAAACCGAGATTTGCCGTTCCATCGACCCATGGGCCGGTTCTTATTATATTGAATACCTGACCCATGAATTAGCTCATAAAGCCTGGTCGCTGATCAGGGAAGTCGAAGATCTTGGCGGTATGTCCAAGGCCATAGAAACCGGCCTGCCCAAAATGCGGATCGAGGAAGCGGCTGCCAGGAAACAGGCCAGGATTGACTCGGGTAAAGACATCATCGTGGGAGTTAACAAATACCGGCTGGATAAAGAAGATCCCATCGACATCCTGGAAGTGGATAATACTGCTGTAAGAGAAGCCCAGCTTAAACGGCTGGCCCGACTGAAAGCTGAAAGAAATTCCGTCGCGGTGGTGGAAGCGTTGCAAAAGATCACCGAAGCTGTCAGAACAGGAAAGGGAAATCTTCTCGAACTCTCTGTCGAGGCCGCTTTACAAAGGGCCACACTGGGAGAGATCTCAGATGCCATCGAAAACGTAACCGGGAGATACAAAGCTGTGATAAGATCAATATCAGGCGTTTACTCATCAGAAACAGGTGAAGACGCCAACTTCAAAAAAGCCCGTGAACTGGCTGTCGAATTTGCTAAACTCGAAGGCCGGCAGCCCAGGATCATGATCGCAAAAATGGGTCAGGACGGTCACGACCGTGGAGCCAAAGTCGTCTCAACAGGTTATGCCGATATTGGCTTTGACGTGGATATCGGACCCTTATTCCAGACACCGGGTGAGGCAGCAAGACAGGCTGTGGAAAATGACGTTCATGTCCTGGGAGTATCATCCCTGGCGGGGGGGCATAAAACCCTCGTCCCCCAGGTCGTTGAGGAACTAAAAGCGCTGGGCCGTGAAGATATCATGGTCATTGCCGGAGGTGTCATCCCGAAGCAGGATTATGAATACCTGTACAAGGCCGGCGTAATGGCAATCTTCGGCCCCGGAACGTCAGTGGCCCTGACCGCCGTTAAAATACTTGAGATCCTGATCGGCAGTATCGAAGAATAATCCGGGTGAAACTCGAAGTCTCCGTTGAAGCCCCGGACTTCTTTGCCGGTGACGGCTTTCCCGCCTTCAGGTAAAAAAATTCGGTACGATACCGGTGGATCCCTTTGCAGAGCGAAGCGGATCAAAAGCCTGCAGAACGAAACAATTTCAGTCCCGATTTTGTACCTTTGAATAGAAAAACCCAGGAGTATGAAAAAGAAAATTCTTCTGATGCTGATTTGGATTATGGTAACCATCCCGGTGGTAATGTCCCAGACCACAACCAAAACCGTTAAAGACCCTTTGACCGGGAGGGAGATGCTGTATGGGAAGACCGACACGGCAGCCTTTAGTTTTCCCCCTTTTTCCGAATGGTATATTCCGGCATTTTCTGCGTACAGTCCCGATACCGAAACCCTCGTAAGGCTTATCAATGCTATGGCTCCTGAATACACGTATGTGATCGTCTTGGGGTCGTGGTGTCCCGACAGCCGGAGAGAAGTTCCCCGTATGATCAAAGTCCTGGATGAGGCAGGTGTTCCCTCATCAAATATCCAATTTTATGCCGTTGACCGGAACCTCAGTGCAAAACACACACCGGTGAAACAGCTGAACATTCAGAAGGTGCCGACACTCATCGTGAGCATGAATGGCCGTGAAACGGGCCGTATCATTGAGTCACCAAAAGAATCTGTAGAACAGGATCTGCTTCATATCCTGTCGGGTGAATGACGTCTTTACATTTTATCCAGGATTGTTTATCTTGGTAAAAATAAATTCAAATGGAAAAAGAAAAGTCAAATCATGGCTTCGGACTGGCCGTGTTCAGCATACTTCTTATAGCCATCGCTTTTTTTGTCATCCTTTATTTTACCAACCCCCTTGTTGCTTCCATTGTCGCGTTTCTTTCAGCTATCATGGCAGCCGCCGGATTTTTTGAAGCCCGGAGGGCTGACGGACCACGAACTTTTGCTCTTTCAGTTCTGATCATCACCATTCTGGGAACATTCATCATCCTGATCTGGTCTGGTAATGCATCAAAATTTCCCGGTA
Organism: uncultured Bacteroidales bacterium; assembly: GCA_963732905.1. Taxonomy (GTDB): domain Bacteria; phylum Bacteroidota; class Bacteroidia; order Bacteroidales; genus DASQZK01. Next base: position 12,274 of record CAVTBM010000013.1, on the reverse strand, counting down.
AGGAAAATGGAACATCTATCATTCTAAATTCTGTTGAACCCGCCGTCCCTCCTGCCGATCAGTCAAAAAAAATGAAGGAAATGGAGAAAGTGATGGAAGAGCTTGAGAAGGACAGTACGGGCACAGTAACCGACAGCCTTAAAAAATGACGGGAGATTCCCCCCCATGTCTCATCACAAATTTATCACCCGCCTGCTCAGATCAGGCTCATGAAAGAGAATAAGCCGGTAATTGGAATCTGCGTATTGACTGAAAAAATCCAGCTTTTCCCGGTAGAGAACCTCCGGATTCGTGTCATAGCCCGACACGATGGCAGGGTTCAGGTTTACCGTTGTCGGAATCAGGTCCGAAACATAAATATAACGGTTTCCATTATCGCTGATCACAGGCAGCATCATCCCCCGGGAATGACCATCCGAAATGATCACATCTTCGAGAAAATCAGGATATTCACCCTCTTCATAATAAACTGCATCATAGTATTTGCTGATGAGACGGTTAAACCCGGGAAGGAATGAATCCTTCTCTTCCTGGGAAGGCTTTTCAATCTGTTGATACTGTGATCTGCTCATATGAAGCGTGGCGCCTGGAAAAGAGGGTAAAAGAAGATCGCCCTTTTTCTTAAAAATACCTGCACAATGATCAAAATGCAAATGAGTAAGAAAGATATCAGTAACATCTTCACCGTTAAGACCCTCATCGGCAAGAATGTTGCCGGCATTGCGGAGAGAGGAAAAATGATATCCTGGGAAAAATGATCCAATCCACTTTCCGGGTCCCGGGTCAAACAAAACTTTTTTACCGTTCAGTTCACAATATAGCCCCCTCATGGATACAGAGGATTCCTCACTAACAGGTATGACAGCATCTGAAGCATCATCACCGCTTTTCACGGTTATATACATTGTATGGGTGTCTACAATGATGTTACCTGCTTCAATAAATATCATGAATGTTTTAGTTGAGTTTCTTACCAGATATAAAAGTAAATAATTCTGATAAACAATACGGAAAAATCAAATATATTTTTATCCCAAAACGGATATATCTCCCGTCAGGTTTCTGGATTATAATTCATGCCATTTAAGACTAAATTAAAATTGCAATATCCCGGATAACAATGTCCAATTTTTTTTTACTTTCATAGTGAATAAAACTACTATCTTCCTAATACAATGAAAAAAACGTCTTGTTTCCTCAGCATACTGGCTTTGTTCTGTATTTCTACGAGGGCACAGAGTCCTTTTGCAAATTTTGGAAGTCCATCCAAATCCGATTTCGAATATACCCTTTGTCCCATAGATTCCGGTGCTGATGCCTATTTCATCTTTGATTATGCAAATATACATTTTGATTATAGTGCAGATAAGGGATGGACCTGGCAAATGGACAAACATATTAAGATCAGGATAGTAAATGATAATGGTAAGGAATATGCTAACATCCTTATACCTTTCCTTAAAAAAAAATCAGATAAAGAAGGTGTTCATTCCATAAAAGGATATACATATAATATTGTTGACGGTAAAGTCCAGAAAACCAAATTGAGCGAAGATCAGATTTTTACTGTAGACATCACTGACTTTAATAAACAGAAACAAATTGTTATGCCCAAAGTAAAGGCTGGTTCTGTTATTGAAATTTCCTATACAATGGATTCTGATATGTGGGCAATTATCCCAAACTGGGAATTTCAAAAAAATATCCCTGTCTTGCGCAGTGAATTGTTCGTCGGTCTCCCGGAATTTTTCAGGTACAAAATGCTCATAAAAGGGTATGAGCCTCTTTCTGTAAACGAGAATATTAAAGACACTGGCTCAGCAACTTTTAAATGGTCAGTATTTTACGTTCAAAAAACTCAATTAATCAAGTATGTCGTAAATATAAGCCATTTGGTTGCTGAAAATGTGCCTGCACTTAAGAAAGAACCTTACGTAAATACCATTGAAAATTACCGTTCCGGGATTGAATTTGAGGTAGATTTTATCGATTATCCGGGGCAAACTGACCGGATATTTACAGCCTCATGGGACAAAATAGCAGAGAATCTGTTTAATCTTGAACAATTTAATTCAAAGCTTAAACATACAAGTTTTGCGCGCAGCAATATTAAAGATATTGTCAGGAAATACCCCAATCCTAACGACCGGATGAGGGCCATATATGATATGGTTAAAAAGCAGGTAAAATGGGATGGTACTTATGATCTGTTAAGCCCGTATAGTCTTAGGGAGGTATTCAATAAAAAGAATGGTGGGGCCATGGATATTAATTTCATCCTGATAAGTCTGTTGCGTACTGCCGGCATTCAGGCGTATCCAGTAGTCCTCAGCACTAGAGAGAATGGAGTTATCCTGCCGAAATTTCCATCAGTTAAAAAGTTAAATTATGTCATCGGAATGGCCATTATTGACGGGAAACAAATCTTGCTGGATGCAACAGACCCGTACCGTCCGGCAGGTGTTCTGCCGGTGAGATGTATTAACGGAAAGGGCATCGTCGTTGACAAGGACCTACATACCTGGGTTGATCTTATTTCTCCAGGAACAGCCTCAGAAAGGACTTATTTTGATATCTCGCTTAAAAAAGACGGTTCATTTTCAGGACAAATCAGTTACTCACTAAATGGATATTCTGCGATCGATTTCAGACATGAAAGAGATAGTGCACAGAGTTTGGACAAAATGATTAAAGAACGTCAGGTCAATCATCCAGGCTTGACCATTGATTCTTTTAATATCGAAGGATTGGAAAATCAAGAGGGAGAAATTACCGAATTATATTATGTTAACATCTATGGTCAAACAGAAGATCTTGGCAACCTGATGACATTTGATCCGCTTTTTTTCGATAAGATGGACGAAAATCCGTTTAAACTCGAAGACAGAAAATTCCCGGTGGACTTTGCATATCCCAGCAACCGTAAATTGATTTGTCATATCACGATCCCTGAAGGTTATGAAGTAGAAACTTTACCCGGAAATCTGGTTATAAGTACCCCAGAAAAAGATGCTGCTTTCTCCTACTCGGCAGGCAAAAGCGGTAATTCAATTACAATAAACGTTTCCCTGCAGATCAAAAAAGCTGTTTTTCAGCCTGACGAATATCAAATCCTGAAGGCGTTTTATAACCAGGTAGTATCCAAAGAAAATGAGCCTGTAATACTTAAAAATATTGAGTTTGTACAAGAGTCTGCTTTATAAATTTCAATTATTTTGACCACTGGTTTTCCTATTCTGGAATTTTTTACTAATTTCAAGTTACAACTCAAACCAAACTGAAACTTTATCCCATGAAAAAGTCTGCTATCCTTTTCATCCTGCTTTCACTGTTTCTTTATGGAGTGAAAGCCCAGAAATCCCCGGCCAAATTTGGTAAACCACCAGTGGAAGATTTTAAGTATGAGGTATGCCCGATAGATTCAGAGGCGGATGCATTTTGTATTTTCGATTATGCCAATGTTCATTTTGTTTACGACACGCATAAAGGGTGGACCTGGCAGATGGACCGGCATACCAAAATTAAAATCGTAAATGATGACGGGAAGGATTATGCCAACATCATGATACCTTATTATGAGTCGAGGAACAATAAAGAGGATGTATATTCGGTCAAAGGCTACACATATAATGTTGTTAACGGAAAAGTTGAAAAAACCAAACTCGAAAAAGATCAGATCTTCAAAGAAGATATCACCGATTTTTCGAAACGCATGAAGGTAACCATGCCCAATGTAAAGGCTGGTTCCGTGATCGAAATCTCCTATACGATTATCTCAGAATTCTGGGCATATCTCCGGGACTGGAATTTCCAAAAAGATATACCGGTTCTGCAAAGTGAACTATATGTTGGATTTCCGGAATATTTCAGGTATAACGTGAATATGAAGGGATACGAAGGCCTGGAGACCAATGAGAACACTACTGAAACGGGTTCTGCAACAGTGATCACCAGGACAGGGACCCAGGGTGACGGTCCAACTTTGAGCAGTAATAATGTAATGTTTACTCTTTATAAAAAGCATCTGGTGGCCAAAAATCTGCCAGCATTCAAGGAAGAGCCTTATGTGACCACCATGGAGAATTACCGATCATCCATTGAATTTGAGCTTGCCTCGATTCAATTTACAGGAAGCCAGTTCCAGGAATACACCAGTTCATGGGATGCCGTGGTACGCTACCTTCTGAAACATGACGATTTCGGATATAAGCTTGACCGGGCCGGTTTTGCACGGAGTGATATAAAAGATCTTGCCGAGAAATACCCGGATCCTGTCGAAAGGACGAATGCCATTTATGACATGGTCAAAAACAGGATCAAATGGGACGGATCTTATGGTATGTACAGCAAGCGTGGACTGAGGGATGTGTATAACGACAAAAACGGTGGAGCGATGGATATAAACTTCATCCTGATAAACCTCCTCCGGGCCGCCGATATTAAAGCCTATCCCGTTGCCCTGAGTACACGAAAGAACGGCATGATCCTGCCCACCTTCCCCACCGTCGATAAGTTTAACTACGTGGTGGCTCTCGCAGTGATTAACGGAAAACAAATCTTCCTCGACGCAACCGACCCATACTGTCCGGCTGGTGTGCTCCCGGCAAGATGCCTGAACGGCCGCGGCCGAATCATCGATGAACAGTTTAATTCATGGGTGGACCTTAATCCGGGCACCACCGCCTCTGAAGTAAAATTCTACGATCTCACACTCAGGGATGACGGTACGTTTTCCGGAAAAATCAGCGACCTGCTGAAAGGATATTCTTCCATGAATTTCAGAGAGAAAAAAGATGACTCGCAAAGCCTTGAAAAACTCGTTGAAGATATACAGACTCAAAATCCGGGGCTGTCTGTCGACTCATTCGATATCCAGGGACTGGATGATAAGGCCGGCAATGTCAGTGCATCCTATAATGTTAACATCAGCGACCGTGTAGACAATATCGGTGACATCATGAGTTTCAGCCCGATGCTGTTTGAAAAATTGAACGAGAATCCATTTAAGCTCGAGGACAGGAAATTCCCGGTCGATTTTAACTACCCGGTCACCAAAAAAATGGTCTTCCGGTACACCATTCCCGATGGATATGAACTGGAGGCTATTCCTGAAAATATGGTGCTGACTACCCCGGATAAAAATGCCATATTTAATTATTCGTCAATGTTGTTGGGAAATACTCTGAATATTAATGTAATCTATCAGATTAAGAAAACGATTTTCCTTCCCGACGAATATAAGATCATCCGGGAGTTCTTTGCACGCATGGTCGCAAAGGAAGCGGAGCTGGTAACCCTGAAGAAGAAACCCCTTCAGGCGCTTCAGGTAAACGAATAAACAGGAGCTGAAATGTATGATATAAACCGAAAAAGTGTTATAGGTATCGTTGGTTTTTTTATGATCATTCTGATATCAGGCAGGCTGGAGGCCCAGAATTACGACATCAGTCTTATCTCTGACAGTCTGAAAGAAAACGCCAGTGCCATTGTCCGGAATGACAGCCGTTATATCGATCTTAATGCTCAGGGTACCGCAGCCACCATAACCTCAAAGTATGCGGTCACGGTGTTCGACAAAAGCGGGGACTTCATGAATGGCTTCAGTGCCTACTATAATAAATCCTCATCTCTGTATGGTATTAAGGCTACGATGTATAATGCCCAGGGTGGAAAGATCGCCAGGGCATCTAAAAGTGATTTCCTGGATTATGGCATAGGGGGGCTATATCACATGTACGACGACACCAGGGCGGTAGTATATGAGCCGGTTCCGATTTCCTATCCTTATACCATCGAGTACGAGTACACCATGAAGCTGAACGAATTTATAACTCTCCCGTCCTGGTCTCCTGTGCAAAACACGGAGGTATCGGTGGAAAAAGCCGTATTCACTCTTTCGGTTCCCGGGGATAAAAAATTCAGTTGCAAGGAGATGAATCTTACGGAAGCCTGCCAGAAACAAACGGTGAAAGGAAACGATGTATATACCTGGACTTTGCAGAATTTTAAGGCTCTCGAGAATGAACCCTTCAGCCCCCATGCGGAAAATGATCTCCCCAAAGTGATCATTGTACCACAGTCCTTTACCATGGACAACTACACCGGAAGTTTTAAGTCCTGGAATGACTTCGGGAAATGGATCGTGGAACTTAACCACGACAGGGATGTTCTTCCCGTTGACTGCAGGGACAAAGTTCATGAACTGACCGACGGTCTGAAGGATCCGTACGAAAAAATCCGGGTTCTGTACCAGTTCATGCAGAAGAATTCCAGGTATGTCAGCATCAACCTGGGTATAGGAGGATACCAGCCTTTTGATGCGATAACCGTTTATAAGAATGGTTACGGTGACTGCAAGGCCCTCTCGAATTATATGAAATCTCTTCTCAGTGAAGCCGGAATACCCTCCTTTTATACACTTGTAAGTGCCGGCGAAGGGAAAGCGGACATCCTCACCGACTTTCCTTCCCAGCAGTTTAACCATGTCATCGTTTGTGTGCCTGTCAACCAGGATACCATCTGGCTGGAGTGTACAAGCCAGACCACTCCGCCAGGCTATATTGCAGGCTTTACTGAAGACAGGCATGTTCTACTCATTTCGGATGACGGAGGAAAGATCGTTAAAACCCGTGCATATCCTGCAGAGGTAAACCGCCAGGAGAGAAAAGCGGAGGTGGTACTGAATCCCGGACTGGATCTGAGCGCCGGGATCCATACCGTATATTCCGGGGCTCAGTTCGATTATCCTTTGCAAATGCTGAACGAAAGTTCCGAAGACCAGAAAAAGAAACTCCTCAGGGATATCGAAATTCCCGAATTCAAACTCAACAGTTTCAGCATCGGCAGCACCATGTCCGGCCGCGAACCCGAGGGGCAGATTGACCTTGACCTGACCCTTAACCACTATGTAAAGACAAGTGGTGAACGTATTTTTCTTCCGCTGAACCTTATGAACAAAAACACGAATATTCCGAAAACCATTAAGAATCGCAAGAGAGATGTATTCTTCAGTTCAGCCTACACCGATACTGATTCCATTGAATATACCATTCCCGATAACTACGAAATCGAATACCTGCCAGAAAAGGTAAACTTCAGTTATGATTTTGGCTCATACAGTTCGGAAGAGCTCGTCGATGGGAACAAACTGGTATACGTCCGCAAAATTTGCCGGAAAAAAGGATTGTACCCCAAAGAAATGTATCCGGATGTGGTCGAATTTTACCGCCAGGTGGTTAAGGCAGATAATTGCAAGGCGCTGTTGAAGAAAAAAAATCCGTAAATACGCAATTTATCTTAAATACGTGATGTATAGTGGGGACGCAATTTCACCATTCCACCTCACCATCTACCCATCTTCCAACCTCCCCATTTTCCCTTTTTCCCGTCCTCCTTTAAAATTTTTCCTTTCTGTTACGTTTATACACAACTGGCATTTACCTTTGCTCCATGAACCACACTACCATGCATATTCATTTCATTGCCATTGGCGGGGCTGTGATGCACAACCTGGCCATCGCCCTGCATAAGAAAGGGTATACCGTCACCGGATCGGACGACGAAATATTCGAACCGTCGAAAAGCCGGCTTGCGGCCCACGGTCTTTTGCCCGCCGAATGGGGCTGGCACCCGGAAAAGATCGACAAATCCGTTTCGGCTGTCATCCTGGGCATGCACGCCCTGAAAGACAATCCGGAGCTGAAAAAAGCCCGAAAACTCGGGATAAAGATCTACTCTTTCCCGGAGTACCTCTATGAGCAGACCAAAAAGAAAAAACGGGTGGTTATCGCAGGCAGCCATGGTAAAACCACAATTACTTCGATGGTGATGCACGCCCTCAGGGAGAACGGGATCCGCTTTGATTATATGGTTGGTTCGCAACTGGAAGGCTTCGACACCATGGTTAACCTGGAGGAAGAAAATGGGATCGCCGTGTTTGAGGGCGATGAATACCTCAGCTCGCCCCTCGACAAACGGCCCAAGTTCCTCCATTATAAAGCCAATATTGCACTGATCTCCGGCATTGCCTGGGACCATATGAACGTCTTCCCGGAATATAAAACCTACCTGAAACAATTCATGCTTTTAACACGCAAAATGAACGACACCGGGACAGTGATTTATAACGAAACCGATGAAGAAGCGCGCAAAATTGCCAATACAGCTCCCGGGGGTATCCACCGTATTCCATACCACGCCGTGAATTACACTGTCGAAGAAAACGGGCTTACCGTCCATGAAGAGGGTAAAAAGGTCAGCCTCTCCATCTTCGGAAGACACAACATGGAGAATCTCGCCGGTGCCATGAAAATATGCGGCCTGCTGGGGGTGAAAAAGCAGGATTTTCTCATGTCGATGACATCTTTCAAAGGCGCAAAAAAAAGACAGGAACTACTGTCCGACAACGGCAGGACAAAAATATATCTCGATTTTGCCCATGCCCCGTCAAAAGTCAAAGCCACTGTTGAAGCTTTCCGGGAAATGTTCCCGGACAAAAAACTAACAGCCTGCCTGGAGATCCATACATACAGCAGCCTCAACAAAAACTTCCTGCCACAATACAAAGGCAGCCTTGACAAGGCGGACGAGGCAGCGCTTTTTTATAATCCCGAGGTGGTGGCCCATAAAAAAATGGAACCGCTTTCCTCTGAATTTATCCGCGAAAGCTTTGACTTGCAGCGTCTGAAAGTTATTGACAACAAGGAAGAACTTGAGGAGTATATCACAGAAAAATCCCGTGATGAAGGAATTTTATTGCTGATGTCGTCGGGGAATTTCTCAGGAATAGACCTCCAGAAAACAGGTAAACAGCCCGTTTAAAATCGGATCCCGGGCATTGATCCGGCTTTATGGTTTCCTCATTATTGCTATTTTCAGGCCTGAACTCAAAAAAAGAATTGCGTTGAACCTATTCAAAAATCCTGACTTCTCTGATGATCAAGGGTGTAATAATAACCGGGTGTAAATGATTCACCAACTGTATATTTAAAGTTAGAGAATTTCCGGGATTGTAATCGCAACCAAAATATCCGTCTATACTCTGTTTGTTCATGTCGATACAAGATCCGATATCACAATTTTCAATGGGAGACTGACCTAACGCGTGAAGGAATAAAAAAAGCCCAGGAAAACAGTAACCGTTATTTTCATTATCACAGTGAATTTATTTTTATTGTTTATTAATTGAATTACGGGATATACCAGAATGTTTCAGCATAAATCATCTTCGTTTCTGTAGTATTTCATCCAGTTTTTTAAAGACCTCATTCGCATGCAGAGTATCCTGTTGCGCCAGGTAATAAGAAGCCTTTAAATGATACAGGCTGACACTGTCGGGATACTGTTTCTGAAGTTGATTGATCCGGAGAATGGCATCTTCACAATGATAATGATCAGCCATGCATGAAAAGGTACAGGCTCTTGCCAGCTTAAACCTGGCTTCAAAGTCACCGGGTAATATATCGCCGGCGGTTTTATATTGGTAAATGGCGTTATCCCATTTCTTCCTGTAGAGCCAGTCATCACCTTCCTGAATGAAATGATCGTAGCGGGCTTTCTTTTTCATATATTCTTCAGAGTGCCTCCTTACTGCTTCCCGGTCTTCAAGAACGATCTGGTTCTTAACCGATATCAGGATATGGTATACCGGGATTGAAATGAGAACCAGAATGAAAGTCCAGATGAATACGGACCGGATCAGTCCGGTCTTTTTCTCCCGCCGGAGTTTCTTCCTGAAAGCTGCCAGCTCGGCTTCGGTCGGAGTTTTGTATTCAAGCTGTTGGTTTGAAGATGGCATGGCAGACTCAAAATCATCAAACATTCTCTTTTTCTTGGAAAACATGCTCGTCTTTCGCAACATTTTCATATTGTCGCGATACCGGTTGATCATGTCCTGGATGCTGCCTGCTCCTCCGCCAAGCATAGTGGTGGTTTTTGGTTTTTACAGAGCGGGATTGATAAATGCTGATCCGTCAATCCGTCATGCTGTCTATATATCGAATTTAAACATTTTCCGCTCAATAAAAAGTACCCGGCGGGATTTATTTAAAGATTCGCTTATTCTGATGTCTGCCGGTACCTTCTCAAACGGTGATTTCTGTTCTCACTATGCATCACCCGAACGGTTCATCCCTGCTTTACGACATTTCCCATCCCCGATTCCCCGACTTTTTGTACATTCGTCAGCAGAAGAAATGGATGTAAACTTATATACTTTTCCGGCTATGAAAAAATTAACAATACTCGCATTAGTGGTGTTAACATTAGGACAATGTACCACCCCTGAAAAAAAAGAAACTACTATGAACAACGGGATCTCTGCCGCGATGATCACCAAAACCATCCAGGATCTCACGGCAAAATATGGCAACGCCATTCAGGTCCGCGCTGAAAAAGGCGTTAAACATGCCGGCTCACTGTGGCGGGCTGCCGACGGAACAGAGAACGATTTCAACTCCTTCTGCCTGTCGCATTTTGTAACCGGTGACACGGCTCTCTTCATCACCTTCACAAAAGCCTCCGGATATTTTGAATCCTTGTTTGGCCGGTATAATCAGCTCACTCTCGATCTGAGAAAGAACCTCGATGAGGACACCGGTGCGCTCACCGAGATCGATGAGATGTTTGGCTCATACAGCCCGTCAGCACATTTCAGCGATGATTTCTTTGCCAACAAAATCGCCTTCGTGATCGCCCTCAATTTTCCGTATTATACCCTGCAGGAGAAAAACGAGCTGGGCAAAACGTGGACGAACAAGGAATGGGCCTATGCCCGTATGGGTGATCTGTTCGTTGACCGTGTCCCTGCAGATCTTCAGCAAAAAGTGAGCGACGCCGAAACGGCATCCGAAATTTATATCTCACAGTATAACATTTACATGGGAAGCCTTAAGGACAACGACGGGAAGCAGCTGTTCCCCGACGATATGGTGCTTCTCTCCCACTGGAACCTGCGTGACGAACTGAAGTCGGACTATGCGGATAAGGAAAATGGTCAGTCCAAACAAAAGATGATCTATGAGGTCATGAAACGCATCATCGCACAGGATATCCCGGAAAAAGTGATCAACAATAAGGATTATACCTGGGATCCCTACAACAACAAAACATGGCAGGACGGTAAAGAAGTCACGTTGAAAGCCGAACCCGACACCCGGTATGCCATGATACTCGATAATTTTCATGCCCTGAAGGCTACCGATCCGTACCATCCCGATATGAATACCTACATCCGGCGGAAGTTCTCCGGTGAAATGGAGATAAGCCAGCCGGAGGTAGAAAAGATCTTCGATGAATACCTTCGTTCCCCGCTGCTGGGAGAGATCGCCACGATCATCAGGCAGCGCCTTGGCCGTGATCTTCAGCCTTATGACATCTGGTATGACGGCTTTAAATCCAGGGGGAGCATTCCTGAGGAAAAGCTGAACCAGATCACCGAACATCGTTATCCCACCCCTGCCGCATTCGAAAAGGACCTGCCCAACATCATGGTAAAACTCGGCTTTACCAAAGACGAAGCCGATGACATCACCTCCTTCGTAGAAGTCGATCCTGCCCGCGGATCAGGGCATGCCTGGGGGGCACAGATGGTTACTGCCAAATCACATCTCCGCACCAGGGTGCCGGCCACCGGGATGAACTACAAAGGCTATAACATCGCCATCCATGAATTCGGGCATAACGTGGAACAGACCATCTCGCTCCACGATGTACCCTACTATATTATGTCGGGTGTTCCCAATACCGCTTTCACGGAAGCCCTGGCCTTCCTGTTCCAGAAACGCGATCTCGAGGTGCTCGGATTCAAAAACACCGATCCGTCAGTTGAAAACATGAAGACCCTCGACATCTGCTGGTCCACCTTTGAGATCATGGGTGTCGGGATGGTTGATATGCAGATGTGGAAATGGATGTACGACCATCCGGATGCTACCCCGGAGCAGCTTAGGAATCAGACCATGGTCATCGCCAGGGAGGTCTGGAACACGTATTTTGCCGGTGCCTTTGGCATGAAAGACGAGCCTATCCTGGCCATCTATTCGCACATGGTAAATTCACCGCTGTACCTCTCGGCCTATTCCTTCGGCGCCCTCATCGAGTTCCAGCTTGGACAGTACATGAAAGGCAAGGATTTCGGACAGCAGGTTGAGCGGATCTTCAGTCAGGGGCGTCTTACCCCGCAGGTATGGATGAATAAGGCCGTCGGTGAGGATCTGACAGCCAGACCTCTGCTGAAGGCTGCCGGCGAGGCGGTGAAGGAACTGCAGAATTAATG
>CAVTBM010000012.1:0-554240 GCA_963732905.1 uncultured Bacteroidales bacterium | reverse complement strand
ACCGAACTAAAACGTTACCACCAAACAAGAAAAAACGATACCACCCCTCTGCGTTGTTTATTATTTCAGTATTTCAGAACTCTGCTTTTTTCCTTTTTCCGGTGGATTTTTTTATGTTCGATTTTCAAGTTAAAACAAGCAACTTTTTACTGTAAGGATTTCAAAACTCTATTAGCTATCTGTCAGATTGTAAGCGTTATAACTGCACTAAAAAAGGTGCTAACCATTGTCAGCACCTTTTCTTTGGAAAGAGATATCAGGTTTATTTTACTTTTCTTCTGACGTTTCCTGTTTTTTTACGGCATACTGTTTCTGTAATAATTCACTCTCGTACATCCGGTAGCTTGGTCCATTTATCCTTACAATGACCGAGTGATGGAAGATCCGGTCCAGTATGGCTGATGTGGTGATGGGATCTCCCAGGAACTCCGCCCAGTCTTGTTCCTCCACGTTAGTTGTGAAGATCAGAGATTTATTATCATTGTAGCGATGGTCGATCACTTTAAACAGCAGATGCGCTTCTTTGACCACCTGCAATTCCAGCCTGTCGTGGCCCATTTCATCGATCACCAGTAAATCCGGATTAGTGTACTTCCTCATCCTTTTCTCCAGGGTTTTTTCATACACCCCTGTATTCAGGTCAACGATCAGATCGCTGCAGGTGGTGTAATAGGTTTTATATCCCCTCTGACAGGCTATCAATGCCAGACTTCTGGCAATATGACTTTTCCCCACGCCATTCATTGTGCTTGTGAAAAGAATCGACTGGTTTCTCTGTATGAACTCAAGCGAGGCCAGGTCCATGATCAGGCGGCGGTCCAGACCGCTCTGGAAGTCAAAATCAAAATCTGCCAGCATTTTCATTGGTTGAGGCAGCCGGCTGTTATTGATCAGGTATTCAATGCGCCTTTGCTCCTTCGCCGAGGCTTCTACCTGGATGATGTTACTGATAAACTCATAGTATCCCGGAGAGTCTTCATTGGCCCGGTCAACCATCTGTTGGTACTCTTCGGCCAGGAGCTTCAGCCCGAGGTAGCGACAGTTCCCGGTGAACTGCTCTGCCTGTCGGCTGGCATGATTCTTATTTTTGCTATTCATTCCTATTGGGTTTAAAGGTTAACTTGACACTGTAACGAGGCTCTGAGTTGTTTTCCAGGAACTTTTCGATAGTGCCCGATTCAAAAACCCTGTATTGCCAGGCCCGGCGTACGGCTACCAGGATATCTTCAACCCGGTAGTTCACTTTCAGGGCCAAAAGGCTTCTAAGATGATGTCGCCATGATGTGGGTTTATGCCGCTTTATCTGATCGATATACCCGCTCATCTCCGGTGATAAGCTCTCAAGGCGGGAGATCACATCGGCTATAGGTAGATCAGATTTCTTAGAAGTCCTCTTATGCTCACCAACGTAACGTTCCTTATGGCCCTTTTCTGCCAGCGCATGACAGGCGATCTGCTCACCTGAGGGAGAGTATACGATCATCTCTTTATCGGTAATACGCACCATGCAGGACTCAAACATGTATTTTTCGGGTACCACATACTGGTAACCTTCCCAGTAAATGCACGACTCCTGATTCACTACTTTATGCGTTAGCAAGGAGGTGTCAAAATGATTTGCCGGCAGCGCCTGCAGGTAGGGTTGCTCCTGGATGTACATATCAATGGGCCTTTTCTTTGTGGTGCCATGGATGCGCAGATCGTTTACCCGCTCAAGCCATAATGCCAACTGTCTTTTCAGATCTTCCCGGTCTTTGAACTCACGGCCGTTGAGAAAATTCTGTTCCAGATACCAAAACGTCCGTTCCACCTTCAGGTTTTCCTGCGGATGGCGTGGGGTGATCGTTTTTGGAGTGAACCTGTACCAGGTGGCGAAGGTCAGGTACTTGCGGTTGAAGACCGGACTGCCCGGCTCCCAGCGCTCCACGCATGCCTTTTGATTATCACTCCTGACTTCACGTGGTACGCCGTCCATGTAGATAAAAGCGGCTATAAGCTCACGAAAAAGCGTCTGTTGCTTTTTATCATCCACCACGGCAATGTACTGCCGGCGTGAGTAACAAAGGATGTAGCTGAAAAAGGTTACCTGCTCGGTTTTGCCCGTTAAGGTAAAGGTGATATTGTAATCACTCCAGTCGTGGGCAGCCAGCTGACCCGGGTCCGTTTCCACCATCCTGACCGGTGCTTTTGGACCCACCCCACGGAGGCTTTTAAGATATTCACGAACGATGGTGATCCCTCCCTCATATCCCTTTTCCTTTAGCAGCTCATAGACCCGCTGTCCCTTGATTTTACTGTATTTGTCCAAAACGTCGGTAATAAATTCCTTATAGGGATCCAGCTTGCTGAGACGTTTCTTTTTCAGGGGTATTTCACCCTCGGGGGTGGTATCACGTTTGGCCGAGTTTGATACCAGCACACGGTGTATGCGATTACGCGAGATACACAACTCACGGGATATCCTTCGGATAGACCAGCCCTTCTGAAGGTGAAGGGTGACCACCACATTGTCTATGTTTTCATCTTTCATCTTGCTCTAGAGAGTTTATTTTCATGGATTTGTAAATCGTCAATGACTTTGGTCAGCTTTTCGGCATATCCCTGCACCTTTTCAAGCTGCGGTGTGATAATTTTCTTTTCGGTTTCCTTTAATGCAACCACCTGCCTCTTATCCAAGCACGAGAGCAAATGCTTGATCATTGAAAAGACATATCGGGTCGATTTGATCAGGTCATTGCCATATCGGCTCAGCCTGGGATCATCTATGTCTATATCATAGGACAGATCAGGTTCTCTGTCTGAAAGTGCAACCT
Source organism: uncultured Bacteroidales bacterium (assembly GCA_963732905.1). GTDB lineage: Bacteria > Bacteroidota > Bacteroidia > Bacteroidales > DASQZK01. The sequence continues at coordinate 551,427 of CAVTBM010000012.1, read as the reverse complement.
CCGGGTGGGCCAGGATGTATCGCTGCTGATCCTGGTCTTCGGCCTCAAGGAAGGCATCCACCAAAGCGTTACTCTGCCGGCTGGAAAAGCCCCAGGAAGTGATCACCCGGGCTACTTCCATCTGGTTGCCGCGCGGCAACTTTATAAGTGCGCGGGCCTGAGTGCCGTTTAATACCCCCATCCGGATCTCACTTACCAGTTGCGCATCCAGCCTGCTGATCAGCGACAGCCTGCGGCTTACCCAGGAACGGCTGTAACCTGTGAGCCTGGAAAGGCTTTGCTGACTTAGATCATGTCTTCTTAAAAGATCATCCAGGATCAGGGCCTCCTCCCAGACTTCCATCGACTGGTGGGGACGATTATAACTCAAGACAAGAAGCTTGGCCTGTTTTAAATCAACATCCAGAACATGACACTCAAGCGTTTCCATCATCAGTTCTATGGCTGCATATACACGCTTAATGCCATCGATCACCTGGTATTTGCCTTCATTGAGGTGGGCTACGACCGGTTGCAGTTGACCATGCAAGTGCATGGAGTTTTGAATGCGACTGACACACCCCGGATTGATTATCCGCATCCCGGCAAGCGACAGATCAAATCTTTCTATGGGTATTTCTTCGATCTTAAGGTTCAACGGTATCGGGTTTTTTCTATGAGTAAATGTAGGAGGCTGAAAAACCCTTTGCAATCGAGGTCCCATTTACAATCAAGTACCAGATTCGATCAAAATGGACTCTTTCTTTGATAATATCTGCATCCTGGCAATAAACGAGGTCCCATTTACAATCTTTTCATTTTGCATCTTAAAAATCGCGTATGTCTCACCATCATTGGGCGGTGTGAATAACGAGGTCCCATTTACAATCATTGCTGCAGGTTCTTTTTGACGATTTTTATTCCGTTCTTTCTGTAGCTCGCGATTGCGGTTAACATACCGTGGATGATTTTTCCTGTATTCTTGCTGGTATTGATGAGCCGGGCGATTTTCCCGCCATGCCTTTTGAGCCTCAAGATGCTTTTTGCGATACATCTTATCACTTTGATATCGCTCCTTTTTTCTGGCACTCCTTCGCGCCTGCTGACAGCTCATATCGGAACAATATTTTTGATTGGCTTTTAGACGGGGATTCTGTGGCAGCGTTTTACCACAATGCAAGCATGTAAAGGTTGGTGGCATGGTTACGGGCTTTCAAAATACCCATAAGATTACTGAATATCAGATATATCTGAGCTGCTTAGAGACGGTTCTTTCAAAAAATGACTGTTGATATCAAAAACGTAATAAAATAAATTTAAATTTTAAAACTGTCATTAAGGCATATATGAGACAATCGGAATTTGATCAAAGAGAAGGTGGTATCGTTTTTTACCGGTAGGTGGTAACGTTTTACTCCGGTATTAAAACGGCAATTTTGGAACGTATTGAGGACTATCGAAAAGTACTTGAAAGTTATTCCCACCCGCTTCTCAATTTCATCAAATGGAGAACAACACAGGATCACAATGTTGAAGTATTAAACGACACTGCTGATTATTACAAATACTTTGACGCAACCCTGCAGGCAGAATTCCTGTTTGACTGCATTGATTATACCGTCAGGACCATTATTCCGGAAGAGGTCACATACCTTCAGCATTATGATCAAATGAAGGCATGGCTGGATGATCATTTTGAAATGCCGGATAAGACGGTGGCCCTGTTAATCCGTTTCCTTGATCAAAACAAAGGAGTATTATCAGATCGGGCACGAACCAGGGAATTCTCTGCTCTTGAAGAGGATGAGGTTGAATTAATTGAAAAGCAGTATAGATCGGTTTTCCAAAGTTAATTTACTGCTCTGTGTAAGATGTATTCTTAATTCTTTTTTTGCTTCATCAACACTTTAAAGAAAAATGCAACTTTCATATCGCTACCTGTTTTTTTTGCAAGAATCCCCATTGAAAACGCGGGATTAATCCGGCATTAACTGAAAATCAAAATACTTGTATTATCTAAATCCAGGAAAAGTAACTCCATACTTAGATGCAGTTTCAATAATCCTCTTTACATCCAGTGGCCCTTGCGGACGGGGAGGGATTATTAATCTTTTTCTGATTATTTTTTAACAGTCAGGAATCTGAATTTTATACCGATTTCTTTCTAAAAAAATTGGATTCCATCAATAAAAATTTAAACTTTTAACAACACTAGTGTCATGTCAATCATGAATTGATGGATATAGTCTGTGCAGTTTTACTCTTGCCTGATCAGTTGTGAACTGCCACTTTATTTTAGCTTTTTTGTTGTTTCTGTGATTCTGCCAGGCCCTGACTTCAGCTTTTACAGTATTTATCTTTTCAATTCTTCTGTTTAAACATTGTTTAGTTAATACGTTCAGTTCTATTTCTGCCATATTCAACCTGCTACCGTGCTTGGGAGTGAAAACAAACTCCAAACGATCCCACAGTCTTTTAGCTTCAGCTGGTGCAAATGTTTCATATAATGCTGCTGCGCTGTGGGAGGCCAGATTATCCATTATCAAGGTTATAATTTTTGCATTAGGGTATAGCTTGTCACAAATATACGGTACCAGCAACACCCAGTCTTTTTTTGTCCGGTTTTGGGTGACCTTCATATATCGCTTTCCGGCCAGAGGTTCACTAACCATAAAAACATTACAAACTCCACTACGTGAATATTCATAATCGACTCTTTTTTCAAATCCCGGCTTCATCGGTACTGCTTTGCGAACTACTTTTATCAACTGTTTTGGTGTTTCATCCATGCATACTACCGGGTTTGCCTTATTATACAGTCGCTTGTAAACGTCAAGAACCTGCTCCATGGCTGCAACAAAATGGCTGTTTTGCTGTGGTGGTATTACCCAACCTTTGACTCGCCAAGGTTTAAGTTCGTTTTTTTTAAAACCTTTCTAACAGTTTCATGCGAAATATCATCAACATAATTTAATTCTACCATGCGATCAGCCAACAGACGTAAAGACCATCTGCCAAATCCTTTCGGAGGCTCACTGCAGGCAATTGAAATTAATCGGGCTTCTGTTTCTCTATCAACTTTTTTCTCATATATTCTGCTTGTTGGAGCAACTCCAAGGGCCGCATCAATACCCTCTAATACAAAACGTTGCTTTACCCGATCAATGGTTCGCATGCCTGTTTTTAACACCTTGCAGACCTGCTCATTGGTCTGCTGGTTCTCGTTATGAGGACCCTGATCAACATTAAGCAAAATAAGAGAATGGATGACTTTTTTGGCTGTATGGTTGCCCTTTCTTGTATTTTCCATCAATGATTCTCTTTCTTCTCTTGTTAAGGTTACTTTGTACTTTACCATGATGTTTTTTTGTAAAGATACAAAATATTTTAATTACGTCATACTATATTTGACATGACACTAGTGATAAAAGATATAAATATCATATCAGGATTTAAAATGACAATCTACCCAGATGAGTTAAAACAATTATTAGAGAAGCAGTACTTGAAACAATGACTGAAAAAGACACTGAACCATTAGAAATGAAATATTCGCTAACTATATACCAAAAGTGGTAAAGTAAAAAACCGAACTCCTTTTCTATTTAGGAATTCGGTTTCTTTGTTGAGGTCGGTAGCGGATTCGAACCGCTGTAACTGGTTTTGCAGACCAGCGCCTAGCCACTCGGCAAACCGACCTTATATAAAATTATCTGCGTGCTATATGTCCATTCTCTTTACTCTCTCTCCAATCCTGCCGAGGTCTGTCATGGGTAGAGGTCGGTAGCGGATTCGAACCGCTGTAACTGGTTTTGCAGACCAGCGCCTAGCCACTCGGCAAACCGACCTTATATAAAATTATCTGCGTTCTGTATGTCCATTCTCTTTACTCTCTCTCCCATCCTGCCGATTCGAACCGCTGTAATCCCGATTTTTCATCGGGACGCCTGGCTACCCGGCAAACCGACCGTTTTAATCTTGAGATATCAAATTTATATTGCCTGCTTTGCCGCACTGGTGCTACATGGCGACGGATTCAGAATTCCTTTCCGAACGACTTCCTCCCCTGCCCCCTCGCTTTTCATTTCGGGATTGCAAATGTAAATATAATTTTAAAGATATGAAAGATTTTTTAAGAACGGCGGGGGGAGGGAGACGAGAGACGGGTGATGGCAGCGGATGGGAGTAGAAAGAATTTTCGAACACTCTTTTTTTTCACTTCAAAATACGATGTTCGGTGTTCAATATTCGAATTTCAATCAACAAATCAACCAAAAATGATAGTGACCTTGCAAGTGGCTGATCCTCTTTACAGTCAAAAAAAAATAATCAAATAAATCCATAAACCATGTTCACTATTCTCCTAAAATCACTTAATTTATGATTAAACTACTTATACTATGAAACTGTCAAAACGCGTAATCTTCGCTTTCTGTATGATTCTCCCAGGTGGGATTGTATTTTCCCAGGCTATTAATGTGTCCATCGATTTGACCAAACCATATCAATTGATCCAGGGATTTGGCGGAGCCGTACCTGACTGGCTGTATGGCCCCAACAATTCGGCTACCATTGCCGACATGGCTGTAAATGATCTGGGACTGAGCATACTCAGAGTCTACCCCACTCCGACTTTTGAACCCGCCAATGATAATAATGACCCATTCGTTGCAGATCTGAACCAATTTGATTTGACAGATGGGGCTTTAACAAACCAGATCGCCGTGATCAACAAATTCGTTTCAGCCGGATTGGGCAAACTAATCCTCTCGGTATTTTCACCTCCCGCATGGATGAAATACAATAACTCCCTGGAAGGAGCCGATTGCTTATCTTCTGATCCTGAATGTACAAACAGGTTGAACCACGACATGTATGACGAATATGCAGAATTTTATTCCTCCTACATTAAGTATCTTGAGCAGCAGACTGGTTCCAAGGTTTATGCAATCAGCCCGGAAAATGAACCCAGATGGGGACAATGGTACAGCTCATGTGTTTATAGCTACGATGAGATGAAAAATATCATCAAGTTATTGGGCCAGAGGTTTCAGGATGAAAACATCGATGTTAAAATATTCGCTGCTGAAGATCTGCTTTCCAATTTTGGCGGTTATGAGAGCGCAATGATGCAGGACCCTGAATGTAAGAGCTTCACCGATATAATTGCAACGCATGCTTATTCCGACGGCATTAATCCTACTTCCATCTCATCTGCAGCAGCCCGATGGAAAACAGCCTCAAACTTTGCACAAAAAAATGGGAAAGAACTATGGATGACAGAGACTTCAGGTTATTCCACGGTATGGGATGCACAAGATGGACCCCTGGTCTACGGTCAGTTGATTCACACTGCTTTAAAATACGGCAATCTCTCCGGGTGGGTTTGGCTTACCGTTAATACCAGTATAGGTGCAAATGAACAGGAAGCTTTGATCATCAATGGCACCCCGAAGAAAATATATTATGTATCCAAAAATTTTTACCGGTATATCCGGCCGGGAGCTATACGGGTTGACTGTACTGATGATGAATCTAAACAAATCTTTATATCAGCATATGAACATGGTGAAGAAAGCCGGCTGACGATTGTGGCCATAAATACTTCCGATGAGACGCAAACCGTCAGTCTTCAAATGGAAAATAAACCCAATGAATTTACTCTTTACAGGACCTCTTCAACAGAAAATTGCATATATGCCGGGACTACAGATGGCTCTGCAGTCGTACTCCAGCCGAAAAGTATCACCACGCTCGTGGCTGAAGGAACCAATCACCTTCCAACCATCAACAAAGTAGATGATATGGTTTTACTAATGAACGCGAATGGTTCAAAAATGATAAATCTTGAAGGGATAAGTGATGGCGATTTGAATAGCCAGAACCTCGTCATCACGGCGACCAGCTCTAATCCATCTGTAATCCCCGACCCGGTGATCGATTACACTTCCGGGCAACCGACAGGAACGCTAAACCTCCTTCCCGTGGCTGATCAAAGCGGTACAACGACCATCACCATTACACTTCAGGATGACGGAGGTCAGGACAATAACGGCTTCTTTTCAAAACAGCAGATCTCCTTTGATGTACAGATTATTCCTTTCATCAACCAGGAACCTACGATCGATAACATCCCCGATCAACAGATAAAGCTCAATGCCGGACCCCAAACGATTACAATAACCGGCATCTCGGATGGTAATACCGGGACCCAGAACGTCATCCTGCGAGATTTCAAAACCAATACGAATGTGATAAAGAGTACAAAAATAACCTATACGTCTGGCGAAAATACGGCAACCTACACATACACACCAAAATCAGCCGGAGAAGTCCAGGTTACCATCACAGCGTATGACGATGGGGATACCTTGCTGAACGGGAAAAATGAGAAGAGTGTCAGTTTCAATATTACGGTGAATGACAATACGGCTGTTGCCTCAACACTTTTGAAGGGCCCGTCTGTTTACCCAAACCCTGCAGATAATTATGTAAATATTCAAGTACCGGCTGTGTCTGAAAAAATCGCGATGGTGGAAATTTTCAACATGCGTGGTTCAAAAATCTTAACTGTACAGAGCCCGGTTTCAGAAGGCATTATCCATGTTCCTCTTGATGAACTCACTACCGGCATGCACTTTATAAAAATTACCACTGATAAAACAACTTCTGTAACAAAGATCATGATAAAGAGATGATGCTTTTACCTTGTGACCGGTTGGGAAATTGTAAGTTAAAACGATGTGTTTTACTTGTATCTTTAATGTGGCAGGCAATTTTCACTTCCCGTTTGATTTTTTTCAGCGCTGAAAAAATGACCTGATCCCGACGAGAATTTTTTGAAATCAAGCATTCAACATCTCAATTGTGGTCCCAGAAATGCAGTGGCATTGCTCTCGCTTTTTTTTTACACAGTTAAACATCGTCGAAATCTGCAGGAAATCTGAGGGCTGTTCACGCGGCGATATGGCCGCTGTGCCAAACATCCGGAGACAGTGAAAAACATTGTGTCACTAAGTGGCTCTATGCTTTAACTCCAAAGCAAGACTTGCAACCAAACCAAAACATATCGGACTGACAGCATTTGCAATATGTTTAATGTATATATGCTAATGTTAAACGTTAATATATTAAACTATTAAGCTAAATAGTTATTAATTATTTATTATACAGTTGTTTATAAATTTTTATAAAGTTTATCGTTATCATAAAAATTTGTTAAATGTTTAATCTTTTGTATTTTTTATTAAACATTATTGATGTTTCATTGTCTTATGTTCAAATCAAAAACTAAATATCATGAAAACATCATTGACCCGAACTTTGAACCGCCACATTTTACCGGTTCTACTCTTTGGAATGCTGGTAACCTTCTCTGCAATCCTCAATGCCCAACCAGCAAAAAAAGCAGGAAACTCTGTTGTTGACATCATCGTCAACAGCGCAAACCACAACACCCTCGAAGCGGCTGTAAAAGCTGCCGGTCTGGTCGGAACTCTCAGCGGCGACGGTCCCTTTACCGTATTCGCACCGACAGATGATGCCTTTGCCGCATTGCCCGCAGGAACCATTGACGCCCTCCTGGCGGATCCTTCAGGCGCCCTGACCGATATCCTCCTCTACCATGTGATCGGTGCCAAGGTTATGTCGACCGATCTGAGTGACGGCCAGATGACTGAAACCCTCCTTGGAAAAGATGTGAAAGTGACCATCAACAACGACGGCGTATTTATTAACGATGCCAAAGTTACCGTGGCCGATATTCAGGCTGACAACGGTGTGGTTCATGTGATCAACGCAGTCCTCACTCCTCCTTCAAATACTGTTGCTGATATCATCGTCAACAGTGAAAACCACAACACCCTCGAAGCGGCTGTAAAAGCTGCCGGTCTGGTCGGAACCCTCAGCGGCGACGGTCCCTTTACCGTATTCGCACCGACAGATGATGCCTTTGCCGCATTGCCCGCAGGAACCATCGACGCCCTCCTGGCGGATCCTTCAGGCGCCCTGACCGATATCCTCCTTTACCATGTGATCGGTGCCAAGGTTATGTCGACCGATCTGAGCGACGGCCAGATGGCTGAAACCCTCCTTGGAAAAGATGTGAAAGTGACCATCAACAGCGACGGCGTATATATTAACGATGCCAAAGTTACCGTGGCCGATATACAGGCTGACAACGGTGTGGTTCATGTGATCGACATGGTACTGGTCTATAAAGATGAAACCCTTGGTATTTTTCAAAACAAAACAGAAAAGATGAAGGTCTATCCAAACCCTGCATCCGACTATGTTAAGGTTCATATCGATGGCAGTGAATCTTATACCGTAAGATTGTTAAGCCTGGACGGAAAGACCATCAAAAGGTTTGAGAATGTAGGCAGCGACAGCAATTTAAAATTGTCTGATGTTCAGAATGGAACCTATATGTTGCTCAGTGAAGGAAAATCATCACGGGCAGCGAGCAAAATCCTGATTCAACGATAAATTTCTGAAGCAAGGCTAACAAAGGATAATTGTCAGGTTTGATAACGGCTGAGCTTCATTTATTAAGCCGGGAAGAGATTCCCGGCTTATTTTGTATAGGGAGTATTCAAAAAAACCATTGTATATAAAAAAATCTATCGCTAAATTGTCGCATCATTATGCTTCATTAATCTAAACCCACCCAACATGACACTTGACCGAAGAACTTTTCTGAGAAATTCCGCCCTCACGGCAGCGGGTATCAGCCTGGCCGGCAAATCTTTTGCTGCCGGATCTGCCCTTCGCGTTTCTGCTTCCGATAAGATCAATGCCGCTCTCATCGGCTGCCGTAGCCGCGGCTTCGGTGCTCTTAAAAACGCCCTTGAATATGACGATGTAAACTGCGTGGCTCTCTGCGATGTGGATTCAAACATCCTGAATGCCCGCGCTAAAACCATCGAAGATGACTATGGCATTAAGCCGAAACTGTACAAGGACTTCAGAAAGATGCTCGAGCAGAAAGATATCGACGTGGTCTTCATCGGCACACCCGACCACTGGCATTGCCTGAACATGGTGTATGCCTGCCAGGCCGGCAAGGACGTGTATGTCGAAAAACCCATGGCCAACACCATCGAGGAATGCAACATCATGGTGAAAGCAGCCAACTACTATAAACGTGTAGTACAGGTGGGTCAGCAGCAGCGCAGTAATTTCACGTTCATCCAGACGATGAACAGAATCAAAAGCGGCCGCATTGGCAAACTCCGGAAGGTCAATATCTGGGCCAATTTCAACTATGGTATAGGTCCGGAACCCAAACCCGACGGTCCCGTCCCCGACGGTGTTGACTATGATCTCTGGCTCGGCCCGGCTCCCAGGCGCCCCTTCAACCCCAACCGCTTCCACGGCTCCTGGCGGATGTTCTGGGATTACGGCGGCGGCCTGATGACCGACTGGGGCGTCCATCTCATCGATATGGCCCTGTGGGCAAAGGATATCGTTGAAGCGCCGAAAATATTGAGCACGTACGCCGCGAATTCCTCCGCACAGGTCGGCCAGAGAGAGACCTTCGACACCATGAACGTAAACTACCCAATGGGCGAGTATGTCTTTAACTGGGATATGACCGCCGGCGTTCAACAGGGACCCTATGAAAAACTTTACGGCCTGGCTTTCATCGGCGACGATGCCACCATCGTGACCGACAGAAGCAGTTACCAGGTGTACCCGGAATGGGACAACGAAAAGAAAGCCTTTAAGGTGAAAGAAGAAGAATATAAAGGAGGACAGGAAGCTCATTCCATTCATACCCGCAACTTCCTGAACTGTGTAAAATCACGCGAGATCCCGGTATGTCCGACAGAAATAGGCCGGGCTGCTGCACTGCATGCCCATATCGCCAACATCTCCGGCAGGGTGGGTGAACCGGTCCTTTTATGGGACGACAAGAACAACCGCTTCACCAACTCGGAAAAGGCCAATGAATTCATCGTTCCTGAATACAGGGCACCCTGGACCTTGCCAAAAATCGGTTAAACCATTCATAAACAACAGAACCATGGTAACACGACGTAAATTCATTGGCACCCTGGCTGCCGGCACTGCTGCCCTGACCCTTACCCGGCCGTTGAATGCCTTTGCAGCAGGGAAAAGCCAGCTCAGACATTTCGGCTATATCTCCGGGATCATCGGTAAAGAACTTAAAGGCGACTGGAAGGAAGTACTCCGTAAAACAGCGGAATTCGGATATTCCGAGATCGAGATCGGACGCTACCTGGGCGATTCGGCTGAGAGCTTCCTGTCGTTCTGCCGCTCCATAGATCTGATACCGGTCGCCGGAGGTATTAAAACCACCAAAGACAAGGATGTACTGAACAAAGCCCTCGACGGGCTGAACGAACTCGATCTGAAGTACGCCGTCATGTACTGGCCCTGGCTGGTAAGCGCACCTTTCAGCCTTGAAGACTGCAAAAACAGCGTGGAGATCCTGAATATTGCGGGCGAAGTGTGCAAACAAAGAGGTCTTCAGCTTTGCTGGCATAACCATAACCACGAGTTCACCAAAATGGAGGAAGGACTGCCTTTCGATTATCTCATGAATCACACCGATAAGGATCTTGTGAAGTGTGAGATGGATGTTTACTGGGTGAAAAAGGGAGGTGCCGACCCTGTAAAGATGCTTCAGAAATACACCGGACGCTATGCTATCCTGCATATTAAGGACATGGCGCCCGGCGAAAAGCAGGATTTCGAATGTGTGGGCAGCGGGATCATCGATTTCCCGGCGATCTTCAGGGAAGCCACCAAACAGGGTATTGAACATTTCTTCGTTGAACGAGACAATGCTCCCGACGGCATGGCCTGCCTCGAATCCTCTGCAAAGTACCTGAAAAACGTCAGGTTCTGAGGCTAAGGCATCAGTCCTGCATCATGATCCGGGGATATTTCCGGTAACCGGCGGTGCCGGCCGTTCCCCTTTCGGGTGTTTCTTTAGCCCGTCGGAGGGGATCATCGGATGTGCGCGGGAGGGATGTGACTATGTCTCTTTTGTCTCAGCGAAGAAGGATTACCATTCCGCCTTCCACCCGGTCACGTTTTCCAGGTACCTCACCAGTTCGAAAGCATTGTACCTGTGTTGCGCCAATGTAGGATGATAGTCGCCGCCGATACCGAATTCACCGGTTTGCGGCGACATGGAAAACATCAGCATCCTCGGATCATTGAGTTCAGAATATGACTTTTCAACGGCATTCCTGACCTTTGTGGCATCCTGTTCACTCATCATCGGGCCAAACAGGTATACGATCAGGGCATCGGGGTAATTTGACCGGATGTGTTTCAGGAAGGCAGTGCAGGAGGCAGTGAAAAGATCCCCGTCAAACAACCCCACACTGGTATCATTCGTCCCCAGGTTAATGCAGACCACCGCGGGTGTGATTGTTGAAAAGTCCCACAGGGGTTCCGGCGTTTTATAGAGGGTGCGGTCGTATTTCTCCGGCATATTGCCCGGGGTACCTGTCACCGGACCGCCGTAATTGCGGTAGATACCGATACCTGACCGGCATACAGCTATCGCATCGGCCTTGAAAACCCTCGCAGTTATGGCTGCATATGTCTCATAAAAATTTTCCTGATCAGGACGGAAATGATCTGAGATCTTTTCGGCCTCATCGCCGTAACCACAGGTGATAGAGTTCCCGATAAATTCGATCACCCGGCCGTTTCCTGCCGGAAGGGTTACCAGCGAATCCCCTTTATCCAGTGTGAGGCCTGTGAAGGTATCTATACCCAGGTCTGCTTCGGTGAGCTTCACAAGTTTCAGATGATGAACAGTATCTGTCAGACCCGAGGCTAACTGGTAGTCGGTTTGTGATTGTAACAGGTGGAACTTGACCGGGTTTCCGTCATCGAGGATACTGTAATAGTAATTGTCATCGGTGGAGGGTCTGAATCCGGCTGTGACGGAGGTGCCGGTAAACTCAACCTCGACGGTCACCCCCGAATAGCTCCACCTGGGATTCAGGGGGTCGGAGAAATCAATACGGCCGGTATACTTGATTTTGCGGTCGGAGGGCAACACCTTAGTTTGGGAAAACAAAGGAATGGCACAGCATAAAAGCAGCAGGAAGGAAAGGAGTTTTTTCATGTCATTTGGTTTATGGCGGTAACCGGGAGAATGCATAGCGTGAGTCACCTTGTCCTCCTCCTGCCGGAATATCCGGCCTGCCATCCCCGCTCTCCACGGCGTTGCATGATTTATATTCTCTTAACCTTCAAAATTAAAAAACTTTTTGAGATACTCTTTATGCAGGTCAACATACCTGAAGGCTCATTGTCTGGAGAATATAATGCAAATGCCGGCAGAGGCTTGCAGCGCCCGTTTCGAAGTTATTAAAACAGGGTATGGCAAGGACAGGTGGCAATATGGATCATTTCAAGGGTAAAAGGGAAGTGTTGACGGTGAAGCCATTATTTTCAGGGCAGGTTCATTTCTCATGTACCCCCGCCATCATCAACAGCAGGCGACAGCAGGGATTATTTTTTCATCAGTTTGCCTGTACCGGTTACTTTTCCCCGGTTAAATAGCCTGATGATATAAATTCCGTTTTCCAGTCCGGAGATATCAAGGTCCGTATCTCCAACATCCACAACCGTATTAACCATTTTCAATTTCCCTGAAAGATCAGAGATTTCAACGCGGTCGAATGTTCCCCCACCCGTGATGCGGATCCTGTCACCCGACGGGTTTGGCCAAATGGCAAAGCTGTTCTGCCGGGTCTGTGTTGTACTTTCGGTGCTCACATTAAAAAGGATCATATAGGTCAGTGTTGTCACCTGGTCCTCGGCCACAACCGTGATGGTTGACGTTCTGTCAAGTTCACCGGGGGAGAGTACATCCGCAGCCTGCTGAATATATACCGATGCATTCGTATCTGCAGGAACAGCGGCAACGACAGGGGCAACCGTCTCACCCGGTGGCAGTTCGGCCTGGTAGACAAGTACATCTGAAGTAAAAGCCGGGGAAAGGGTACCGGTATCACAGGCGAGTGAAGCCAGGTGGGCTTCCGACGACAGTGGTCTGGAGTTGAAAAGAATATGATAGGTGATGGTTGTGAGGGTGTCCTCTGCCAGCACCTGGATTGTTGTGGTGCGATCCTCTTCATTTGCCGACATTACATCTGTCGCGCTGGTTACGGCTAATGTTGCAACAGTATCAGCCGGAATGGCTTTGATGCCCGGTGTATGACTGGTTCCGGGAGGGAGGTCAATGGTATAATCAAGGCTGTCGGGACTGAAACCGGGGTCAAGACTGCCCATGTCACTTTCCAGGAAGGCAAGATGGGCCTCTGTTCTGAGTGGACGGTAATCGAATACAATTCTGTATTCACCAATGGTCCCGTCCTCCGCATGTATGATGATCACGGTGGTTCTCGATGCAGAGTCAGCAGCACCCGGGTTGGATGCGTTGATAATATCCACCGAGGCACATGAATCGTTTTTCAGGGCTTCCGCAACCGGGATGGTTGTTGTCCCGGGTTCCAGATCTACATGATATACCGGCACCGACGGATCAAAGGCCGGGACCAGTAAGCAGCTGTCAACCTTCAATGATCTGAGTGTTGTATCTCTGCAAAGGGCTTTGCCCAGAATAGTGAGATCATCAATAAAATATTCCTGTGATGAACCACTATATTTTTCAGAAGAGAAGCGGATACTCATGGTGTCACCTTCAGGCAGGCCAGGAATCCTCACCAACGCCCAGGTTTGCGGTCCGGGAAAAGCAGCTGCGCCGGCCTTTGCCCCGTAATTGATCCAGTCGCCACCGTCTACTTTTACTTCCACGGTGGGAAAATAATGATCGATATTCACCCACCCGGTACTCCAACGGAAAGCAAACGACAATTCCGGCTCCTTGCTTTTGGTTATACCGATATTGGCAAAGGTAATGGTATCAAACCCCGGGTGATCGTAAGGCGAAACATAAAGCCGCCGGTAACCGGATCCGCTGGTAAACTTACTTCCAAAGGGGTCTATTTTAACCGAATCAGCCGCCAGGAAAGTAGTCAGCCCCGAGGTCCGGAAGCTGTATTTATTTGCCGGCCCGACATATTGGTCGGGGCCGGGAACATCAAAATCTTCAAAATATATGGGCAGTTTATCATCCACCCTGAACACTATGGTATATTCCCTGACCGAAGTGCCGTCGCCCGATTGCACGGATATGGTGGCAGTCCGGTCCGACTCGTCGGCGGAGGTAACATCCACGGGTCCGGAGATCTTCACCACAGCCTGCGATGTCGGGGCAAAAGCCGTTATCACCGGAGCAGTGGCGGTTCCGAATGGAAGCATGACGTTGTACTGGGTAATCCGGGAATTAAAGAGGGGCGTCATTACTCCTGCATCTGCACTCAGGCTTTTAAGGAAATCCACTGAAGCCGAATCGTACACGCCAATTATCCGGATATCGTCGAGATAAAGGTATTTGCCTGGATTTGTGTTGCGAAGCATCAGATAAAGGTTGCTGCTTACCGGAAGAGAGTCTGCGTAGGTAACACATCCCCATAATCTGCTGTTTTTCGCCGGCCAGGAGCCTGCTAAAAGTTTAGTGTTGTCGAAACCTTTCCAGTTGATGCCATCCGTGCTATAAGCAACCCTGAAATCGGCCGCGGGATCACTCTGGGCATTAACTCCTATACTCAAGTCCAGACTCCGGTAATATTTAGTGTCAATTTTGCTGATCATCAGCGTATCATCTGCAGTACTGACGCCAAGGATAAGAAAACTTTGGCCCGAGGCTCCCGTGTAACTGGAAGGAAGATAATTCAGAATAAGTATGGGATTGATTGAAAATAAGGCGCCGGATGAATATCCCATATAGTCGGAAGCCGGACCTGTCCAATAAGATGTCGTACCAAAATTTTCGCTGAAAAGGGTATCATGAGTCTGTGCCTGAAGATCCTGAAAAAACACGACAAGACAGACCAACATAACAACAGGAAACAACTTTATCTTCATCTTCATTCATTTAGACACAATACCGGGGTAGTATTCTGTCGTGACGTTATACGATCACGGTGCGTTTTGCACGCTACTTCAAAATACAGATCCGGAAAATTGAAACTGATTTTTATACGTGAAATATGTGCATAAGGATTCAAAAAACCAGCGATTTGCATTACACCAGGCTGAAACTCCTGTTCCCTCTTCTGTACCGGGATGTACTTCGCCTGCATTAGCAGGGAATTCAGATCGTCATGACCTGGAGATCCGTTTTTCCGATGAAGGATATTTATCCAACCAATCTCCAGACCGACAACCAGAACGGGATGGCGAACATACAGACGAGGTAAGCCACAAAGATAATTCCACCAGCTGCTTTCAGGTTCCCTCCGTACGTTCTGATCTGAAGGATATGTGCAGTTGCCGGAGCTGAGGAAGCCTGGATAATCATCACATCGGCCAGCAGCGGAAACTGTCTGACGGTACCCAGCACCTTCATCACCACGATCACCGCCAGCGGAAGCAGGATAAATTTGATGAGCATCACCCTCGCGGTATCCGCGAATTTTGGGATGGATCCCATGGAACGCGCCAGGGTGGCACCAAGGATGAAGGTGGCCACCGGTACGGTAGCATTTCCCAGAAAGCCGGCCGAATCGGTGATCACCCCGGGAATGAAGCGTTTTGTTCCTGAAAGGATGATGAGAATGGAAAGGACATTGGCTACGAAAGGGGGAGTGATGATCCCGGACAGTCCTTTTTTTCCGTTTGTATTCTTTCCGGTGAGGATGAGTTTGCCTACCGTCCACATAAAAGGGCTGAGGCCAAGAACGACGAGGAAGCAGATAAGTGAAAACTCTTCAAACTGACCTTTGTACACAAATTCCCCGATGGGCAGGACGAGATATGCCGCGTTTTGCATAGCTGAAAGTGGCAGGTAACTTTTCTTTTCCCTGAGTGACCCGGCAAAAAGAAGTGTCCCAAAAAGAAGACCGAGTGCAGAAAGCAGGATGGCCGCAATGGGAATCATCCACCAATAGGTCTGGACCGACGGGTCGAAGCCGGTAATGATGGTATGGAAGATCAGTAAAGGGAGGAAGATCATGACGGTCAGCCGGGAAAGCCCGTTGATCAGTTCCTCGCTGATGATCTTGCGGTAGGTCAGTACGCCGGCTAAGAGGGCAATAATAAAAATCTTAAGCAGTCCGTCGAGTACCGAGACAAACGTCGGAACAAAGATCTCCCTCATAGATGTCAGATGATTTTTGGGATCTGGTAAATGCAAAAATAAGCGAATACCAGGAAAGCGATGATCAGTCCCGCTCCGATTACCGGACTTGGTTTCAGCATACGGGTGACCTCTTTTGAGAAGAGGCGTGGCTGGACCATGAACAGACCTGCAAAAACCCAGAGAGCCTGGAGCGGCGTGAGCAGAAGTCCGTCGAGAATTGCACTCAGCTTCACCAGCAGAACCGGACGGTAGCCCAGGACGTAGATGATGGTCATATTGGTAACGAAGAAGAAAGCCAGAAAGCCTCTGAACTGAGTTTTCCATTTAAAGCGTGAAAATCCCGGGATGCAGATCCTGAAGCTGTCTGCCAGAAGCCTGGGCCAGCCGGCCAGCTGACCGATCTGTGTTCCGATCAGGGCTGAAAGGCCGCCGATCATGAATGATAAGCCGCCAATAGCGCCCCAGCGGGTGGCGAAAATGCCGGATAGCTGAACAGCCAGTTTTTCACTGCCGGGGGCCAGCTTTAACGGGCGCAATATTCCTGCACCGGCAAACATAAATCCGGCGGTCACCAACACCCCGATGACCATTGCCAGGGTAGCATCGCTATATACCACCCTGAACCAGGATTTTATCATTCCGGCCTCTTCAACGGTGGTCTTCCGAAGACTTTCCTGGTTGGCCGGGACACCGTAATTATCCTTGACAGCGTTACCATAACCGGCACCAATAACCCAGTAGGTATACCAAACCTGGCTGGCAAAACCACCCGCACCCCATCCGATGAGAGGAAGGATCTCGGACCATGCATTATGGTTTACCCCCTGCTCTGCCGCCCATGAAGGAACTTCAGGCACCCTGAACATGAAGCCCTGGATAATCTCGTGCAATCCCGGCAATATCCTTATAGCCACGTTCAACACCCCGGCAATCACAATGAAAACCAGGATGCTCATGATGATCTTCAGTATTCTGAATTCCCCTTTCCAGGAAATAAAAAAGGCGAAGACGGTGATGATCCATCCCCCGGCCTGCCGGCTTATTCCGAAGATGCCTGAAACGAATATTCCTGCTGCTGAAGCAATGGATCCGATGGCAAGGGCAGCGGTGAGAAACTGGGCAATGAGAATAATCCATACCCCCCAGTTTTTTGGGCCGGGAACACGCGACACCATATCGATCATCCCCTCACCGGTAGCCACGGTGTATCGGGCACCGCTCATGCCGATCCAGTATTTCAGGAAGATACCCGAAACAATAGCCCAGAGAATGGTTGTTCCCAGAATAGCCCCTGTCCGGGTGGCCAGGATCACCTCTCCTGATCCGATATATTCCGAACACCAGACTAATGATGGCCCCACAGCAAGGAGGATTCCCAGACCCGTGGGGGCTAATTTCAGTTTCCCGGTCGCAAGAAGGTTACTCATATATCTAATGAGAAAGGTTAAAGATAAACAAATTTCAAACGGATAAGGCATTCATCCGGCCACTAAAAATATGCTGATCAGGTAAAATGGACGATCAGGCCGGGGGAATTCCCAGCCTGTATTCTCTGCTCCTTATGGAAAGTTTTTCTTACTTTTGCATTTCATAACGGATGAAATGAAGAAGACGGTGGTTCTTGGCGCAAGCCCCAATCCAACAAGGTTTTCACACAAAATGGTGACGAGCCTCGTCAAACAGGGGAAGGAAGTTGTCCCTTTGGGATTCAGAAACGGGACGATCGCTGGTATGGAAATCATAACCGGAAAACCTGAACTGACCGGAGTGCATACGGTATGCCTGTATCTTGGTCCGATCCGTCAACCCGAATTTTATGAATACATCCTCTCGCTGAAACCGGCCAGGATCATCTTTAATCCGGGAACCTACAATCCCGAATTGTCAGATATGGCTAAAAAAGCGGGAATTGAAACCATTAACGATTGTGCGCTGGTCATGCTGGCGCAAGGAACTTACTGAACATGGAATATATTCAACTTTACACCCTGGATGAGATTGAAGCTGCCATCACCACCAATGCCGCTTCATTGTTGTATTTCTCTACCGAGACCTGTAATGTATGCAAGGTCCTCCGGCCAAAAATTTCCGAACTGATCAGTAATGAATTCCCGTTGTTTAAGCTGTATTATATCAACATTGAACTTTCACCTCTCCTGGCCGGTCAGTTCAGGATCTTTTCCATTCCGACAGTGCTGGTGTATTTTGACGGAAGAGAGTTCTTCAGAAAAAGCCGCAATATCCACACGGGAGAGCTGGCCGGGGATATCGGCCGTCCCTACAGCCTTTTGTTCAACGATTAACGCTGAGGCCGGGTATACGTCGCTGTCACATCATCCTTGTCACCTGTGTCGAGAACAACGGTATACGACCACTCTATCTTTCCGAAATCAACAGAAACAAGTCCGTAACCTTTTATGGTGCATCCATTTAAAATTTGTTCAGGGATGCTGAGATTCCTTCCGTTCAGTGTGGCGGCCAATTGCTGTCCCAGCTCATAGAAATTACTGACATAGATCTTTGCCGTATCGGAATTATCTTTGGAAATGTTGACGGAATAAAATCCCGCGGTGCTTTTTTTAAAGAGTGAGCTGTTCTCCTCCACTTTCCACTCACCCGTGAGCCCGTCGCGCGGATCATCGGAGAAAATCCCGAGTGGATCACCTTCGCAGGCTTTCAGAAAAAAACCTGCGGCCATAACAGCCAAAATAATAAGTAAGGTTCTAGCTTTCATCTTTGAATAAAGTATTGATAAGTTCATCATCTGCAAAATTCGGTAAAGTGACCTTCAGCCCCGGGGATTTTTCCATCTCCCTTCGGATGGCATAGTTGGCGCCTTCGTTTCTGGCCCAGCTGCGGCGTGCGATTCCGTTGTTCACATCCCAGTGGAGCATCCTCTCCAGGCGGCGGTCAGCATCCTCACTTCCATCCAGAACCATGCCAAAGCCTCCGTTGATCACTTCGCCCCATCCGACGCCACCGCCATTATGCAACGATACCCAGGTGGCTCCCCTGAACGCATCGCCGATTACATTCTGCACGGACATGTCGGCGGTAAACCTGGAACCATCGTAAATATTGGATGTCTCCCTGAAGGGAGAATCGGTGCCGGAGACATCGTGATGGTCTCTGCCGAGAACCACCGGATCTTTGATCAGTCCTTCCCGTATCGCTTTGTTGAAGGCTGCAGCTATTTTTGTCCTTCCTTCACAGTCGGCATACAGGATCCGGGCCTGCGATCCCACCACCAGCCTGTTCTTTCCGGCCTCCCTGATCCAGTGAATATTATCTTCGAGCTGTCCCTGTATCTCGTCCGGCGCCGACAGGGCCATATTACTGAGGACTTCCGTCGCCAGCCTGTCCGTTGTTGCCAGTTCTGCCGGATCGGATGAGGTGCATACCCACCTGAAAGGTCCGAATCCGTAATCAAAGAACAGTGGACCCATGATGTCCTGTACGTATGACTGGTATCTGTAGTTTCCTTTTGCGTCCATAATATCTGCGCCGGCCCTGCCCGCTTCCAGCAGGAAAGCATTCCCGTAATCCCAGAAATACATCCCACCGGCTGAGAGCCTGTTAATGGCTTCTACCTGCCTTCGGAGAGATTCCTCTACTTTTTCACGAAACAGCTCAGGCTCTTCAACCATCATGCGGTTCGACTCCTCAAAAGGAAGGCCGGCCGGGTAATACCCTCCCGAAAAGGGGTTGTGCAGGGAAGTCTGGTCCGAACCAAGGTCGACACGTATCTGGTCTTTCACTAGGCGTTCCCAGAGATCCACCACATTGCCGTGGTAGGCCAGTGAAACAGCTTCGTTTCCTTCCCTGGCCTTCAGCATCCTCGGGATGAGCTCATCGAGATTCTCGTAAACTTCATCGATCCAGCCCTGGCTGCGCCTGATTTTTATGGCCCTGGGATTGACTTCTGCGATAACACATACTGCGCGGGCAATCACGGCTGCCTTAGGCTGGGCACCCGACATGCCGCCAAGCCCGGAGCTTATGAAAAGTTTACCGGCCAGATCGCCCGAAGATTTGCCGGTGACCTTCCGTCCGGCATTCAAAACCGTGATGACGGTACCATGAACGATACCCTGGGGGCCGATGTACATGAATGACCCGGCAGTCATCTGCCCGTACTGCGAAACACCAAGCGCATTGAAGCGCTCATAATCATCGCGTGAGGAATAGTTCGGTACTACCATGCCGTTGGTGATCACAACCCGCGGAGCCTCTTTGTGGGAGGGGAAAAGGCCCAGGGGATGACCTGAATACATTACAAGTGTCTGTTCATCTGTCATCTCCGCCAGGTATTTCATGGTAAGCCTGTACTGAGCCCAGTTCTGGAATACGGCACCATTGCCGCCGTAGGTGATCAGCTCATGAGGATGCTGGGCCACGTTGACATCGAGATTATTGCTCAACATCAGCATTATGGCAGCAGCCTGCCTGGAACGGTGCGGGAATGCGCTGATGTTCCGGGCAGAGATGACATAGTCGGGCCGGAAACGATACATGTAGATCCTGCCGAAATGCTCAAGCTCCTCCAGGAACTCCTTTGCCAGAACGTCATGAAAACCGGGATTGAAATACCTGAGTGCATTATGCAGTGCCAGTTTTTTCTCTTCCGTGGTCAGGATGGCCTTACGCACCGGAGCATGATTGACCTCCGGATCCCGGGGCTTTGCCTGAGGAAGCACGTCTGGTATGCCCTGAAGTACCTGTTTTTTGAATTCGCTGGTTTCCATAAGCCGGATTTTTTTCAAAATTAAAATTTTAAGGATTAAGGAAAGATTTTTAAAAACATATCTGTGAATTTCCTGACGTTTTGCCAACTGCAACTGACAAAAACGACAGTTTACGGCACGGGAACGGTATTTGATGGAAAGTGTCATCTGTGATTCCTGCAGATTTGATATATTTACAACGAATAAAATTTTAACCCAATGAAAAAACTGAGCACTCCCCTTATCATCGTGGTTCTGTTGGTCATTCTGTTCTTTATTGGTTCAGGACGGTATAACTCACTTGTCAGTAAAGACGAGAAAGTCAACCAGGCCTGGGCCCAGGTGGAAAATGTCTATCAGCGGAGAGCCGACCTGATCCCCAATCTTGTAAAAACGGTACAGGGCTATGCCAATTTTGAAAAGTCAACACTGACGGAGGTTATAGAAGCCCGCTCGAAGGCTACAAGTGTCAATATCGATGCGGGCAAGCTTACACCTGAAGCCGTGAGCCAGTTTGAAGCTGCACAGGGCCAGCTGAGCTCAGCACTGTCGAGGCTGATGGTTGTAGTGGAGCGCTACCCTGACCTGAAGGCTAACCAGAATTTTCTCGAACTCCAGGCGCAGCTTGAAGGCACTGAAAACAGGATTGCCGTCGAAAGGAAACGGTTTAATGACGACGTTATGGACTTCAACCAGTCTATACGGCGGTTCCCTGGAAACATTTACGCCTCTGTGTTTGGTTTTGAGAAGAAGGGATATTTTACGGCTTCCGAAGGAGCAGAAAAAGTTCCTCAGGTTCAATTTTAATCCGCCAAAAGATGAGCCCCGATAAGTTTTTCAGTACCGGAGAAAAGGAGAAGATCGTTAAATCCATTGAGGAAGCTGAAAGGAACACCTCCGGCGAGATCCGTGTCCACATCGAAGGTGTGATTAAAGGAGATGTTCTCGATCGTGCTTCCTATATTTTCGGACGCCTCGGCATGCAAAAAACAGAACTGCGAAATGGCGTTCTCTTCTATCTTGCCGTGAATAGTAAGAAGTTTGCCATCATTGGAGATGCCGGCATCAACGCAAAGGTTCCTGCCAATTTCTGGGATATCATCAAGGAAAAAATGGGTGCACATTTCCGGCAGGGGGATTTCGTCAATGGTCTTTGCGAAGGCATCATCATGGCCGGCGATCAGCTCAAGACACACTTTCCGCATCAGACCGATGACGTAAACGAACTGTCTGATGATATCTCTTTCGGCAAAAGTTAAGAGGCCGATGCCGGTAATTGCCTTAGAACCGCATTTATTTTACTACCTGCAAACGGAAGATAACAAAGATGAGAAAACCTTCGTTTATATTTAAAATACCAGGCATAATGCGAAAGCTGTTATTTGTATTTTTTGCAATATTACTCTCCATTGTCCACGTTTTTAGCGCTGATGATGATAACATACCGGCAAAACCATATTCATGGGTGAATGATTATCCGGATTTTCTGCCCGCCAACCAAGAACTGGCACTCAATAATAAACTCATGGCTTACCAGGACTCGACCAGCAACCAGATCTTCATCGTGATCATGAAGGACCACGGGGATGTTCCGGTTGATATGATGGCCACTGAAATAGGTGCGAAGTGGGGTGTTGGTCAGAAGGGGAAGGACAATGGGCTTATCATCCTCCTGTACCCTTACGAAAGAAAGGTCTCGATACAAACCGGCTACGGTCTCGAACAATATATACCCGATGCCATAGCCAAAAGGATCATCGAGAACGAGATGATCCCGGAATTCAAACAGAACAAGTATTTCGAAGGTCTCAACAAGGGAACGGATGTCATCATCGGGCTCCTCTCAGGGAAGTTCACAGCTGACCAATACAGAAAACGAACAGCATCCGGCGGTGCTCCTTTCGGCTTTCTGATATTTATCATCATGTTCTTTATCTTTTTCGGCCGGTCCAGGCACGGACGCTCATCATCCATCGGTCGTGGGATCCCGTTCTGGATTGCCATGTCGATGCTGGGCGGATCGGGTAACAGTCATAATGGAAGCTGGGGTGGTTTTTCGGGCGGCTCGGGCGGTTTTGGCGGATTCTCCGGCGGTGGCGGCGGCGGCTTCGGCGGCGGCGGAGCAAGCGGAAGTTGGTAAACCATGAAAGAAACTCTTTTATACATCCTGTTGTCCCTGATTTTTCCTGTTGCCGGAACAGGCCAGGATTCCCACGGGGACACGGAACATCTGAAACTGATTTTTGCCGGTGACATCATGGGCCATGATTCACAAATCCATTCAGCACTCGATGAGAGCACCGGACAATACACCTATGATACCTGTTTTTCGTTGCTGAAGCCATTCATCGAATCGGCCGACATCGCCATCGCCAACCTCGAGGTCACACTTGCCGGTCCCGTGTACAAAGGGTATCCCCAGTTCTCCTCTCCTGACGAACTGGCAGATGCCGTAAAACGGGCCGGCTTCGATATCATGATCAATGCCAACAACCATTGCCTCGACCGCGGTAAACAGGGACTTGAAAGAACCATAGAGGTACTTGACCGGAAAGGCATTTTTCATACTGGCACTTTCAGGGACGAAAACGAGAGATCACGAACCTATCCCCTGATCGTGGAAAAGAACGGGATCAGGCTTGCACTGCTCAACTATACTTACGGAACCAACGGCCTTAAAGTACAGGATCCAAATATCGTGAACTATACCGATACCTCCATGATCAGGCAGGATCTTGACCGGGCAAAGCTGGCAGAACCCGATTTCACCATCGTTACCATTCACTGGGGAATCGAATATCAGCGGACGGAAAACAAGCAACAGGATGATATGGCCGCTTTTATCCTGGAACACGGCGCCGATGCCATCATTGGTTCGCACCCGCACGTGGTGCAGCCGGTAAAAATGGTCAGGGATACTACTTCAGCAGATACTTCGGGGCACCTTGTGGTATTCAGCCTCGGTAATTTCATCTCCAATCAGAGAGACCGCTATACCGATGGCGGAATCATAACCGAACTGGAACTTGAAAAAACGGGGAAAGGAACCACTATCCGTGACTATTCCTACCTGCCCGTTTGGGTCTGGAAACCCGCAAAAAAGGTCCCGGGCAACTATTTTGTACTGGTACCTGCCTCCACCACCAATGAAACAGCAGCCAGTTTTGGTATGCAGGAAAAAGACCTGGAACAGATGCATGAATTCTTCGATGACACACGGAAACATCTGATGGACGTGCCGCTGAACTCCTACCATGTGACCCTGCCGTAAATCATTCAGACCAGAGTTCCGTTTCATTCAAGACGGGAAAAGACTGCTCCTGCCGAAACAGCCATGATCCCCGGAGCAGGCATCCAGCTGGTTGAGCCAGGGTGGAATGACCTTCCTAACCAAACTCTTCACTTTCCCCATCCGGAAACAAAAGAGGCTGATCAAAAAATTGTGCTGACGTTAATGATTTGCTCTTAAATTATAATTGCCCTTCGTACGCCTCAGGCGGAGGCTGACGAAGGGCAATTATAATTTGTAACTTGAATTCTTTTATAAAGGTCTTTAAAGACTGACCCCAGTATTAAGGGATTAAGTGCTACCTGATTATTCAGTCAGTACTATTCTTCTACCTTGCCGAGGATCTCATCATCGACCAAAATCCTGCCGCAATATTCACAGACAATGATTTTCTTTCTCGATTTGATATCGAGCTGTCGCTGAGGTGGAATATTGTTGAAACACCCTCCGCAAGCATCCCTAGCAACCGTTACCACGGCAAGGCCATTGCGTGCATTGCCCCGAATCCTTTTATAGGCGGTAAGAAGCCTGGGCTCAATCCTGTTTTCAATATCTTCTGATTTCCTGTTGAGAGCTTCTTCTTCCTTCTGCGTATCTGCAACAATCTCATCAAGTTCCTCTTTTTTGATATTCAGGTCATTCTGCCGTTCTGTGAATTTCTCCCTGGCTTCATTGATCTGGACATTTTTGTCGCTCAACTGAATAGCGAACTCACTGATCTTTTTCTTGCTTAGTTCAATCTCAAGGGTTTGAAACTCGATTTCTTTTGATAACGAATCGTATTCCCTGTTGTTCCTTACATTATTTTGTTGTTCCTGGTACTTCTTTATACTCAACTCGGAGTTGGTGATCTCCTGTTTTTTGGTGCTGATATTCTGCTCAAGGCTTTTTACTTCCTGCTCATAATTGTTAATACGGGTCTCCAACCCGGCTAATTCATCCTCCAGGTCCTGGACTTCAAGTGGAAGTTCACCGCGAAGGATTTTAATTTTATCAATTTCCGTATCTACCTGTTGAAGCTCATATAACGCTTTCAGCTTATCTTCAACGGAAATTTCTGCAGTTTCCTCAATTTTTGATTTCTGCTCAGCCATAGGACTATAGATAATTAATTGGATTTGTAACTACTTCTGATAAACGAACTGCAAATTTAGGGAATTTTTTTGTAACTAGTTCATAAAAGAGTTCTTTTGTAAATTGTTCACTTTCATAGTGTCCGATATCCGCCACAAGAATCCCGCCATCGGCTCCAAAGAACTGATGATATTTGAAATCGGCGGTGACAAAGGCGTCGGCGCCGGCAGCGATGGCGTTCTTCAGAAGAAAACTTCCGCTTCCCCCGCACACGGCAACTTTAGAGATCTGTTTCCCGGTAAGTCTGGTATACCTGATACACCCGGTATTAAAGATTCTTTTCAGGCCAATCAGAAAATCATACTCTTCCATTGGCTCTTCAAACTCTCCGGTCATACCCATACCGACCTTATCAAAGGGGTTCAGGAGAGGGTACAGATCCCAGGCAACCTCCTCATAGGGATGGCTTTCCAGCAAAGCTTCAATGATCCGGTCTTTCAGATGCGAGGGCAGGATCGTCTCAACCCTGGTTTCTTTTTCGAGATGGAGACTACCTTTCTCACCCACATAAGGACTGGCATTGGCCGATGCTCTGAACGTCCCCGTGCCATCGACATTATAGCTGCACTGATCGTATTCTCCTATCTGGCCTGCTCCGGCCCTGAACACAGCCTCCCTGACTTTTGCAGCATGATCGGTTGGAACGAAGAATACCAGTTTTAGCAATCTGCCCCCGGCAGGTGACAGGATACGCCGGTTAATAAGACCCAGTTTCTGGCATATCCGGTCATTTACACCAAGGCTCACGCTGTCGACATTCGTATGAACGGAGAGGATCGCCAGGTCATTCTTGATGGCTTTGACCAGGATCCGTTCCGTAGCATCCCGGCCGGTAATTTGCTTAATCCCTTCAAAAATGACCGGGTGGTGCGAAATAATGAGGTTTATCTTATGGCTGAGGGCTTCGTCAATGACTTCTTCCGTAACATCAAGGGTAATCAGTGCCCCGCTGACATCCATTCCGGGATGGCCGGTTTGCAGACCGGAATTATCATAGGATTCCTGATATGAGAACGATGCCATCTGCTCGAAAAAGGATATTATCTCTTTAAGTTTCATCTATTGTGACCTGGGTTTGTGACGGAAGGTAACCGGAAGCTTCCGGGATGGGTTCTCTTCTCACTTCCCGGTTATGAAAGGATGAGGGGTGAGAATGGCAGAACCCCTGGTCTGCCTATTTTTCAAGCTCTCCCCTGATTTCGAGAAGCATTTGTTTGATACCGCTGAGCGTCTGTACAACCTCAAAATCATTTACAGTACCCTCTTTATTCTCCTTTATCTTTTTCTGGGCCCCTTTAAGAGTCATCCCTTTTTCCTTTACCAGGTTATAAATAATATGGAAATTATCGATATCCTCCTTGGTAAAGAGCCGGTTTCCCTTCTTATTTTTTTTGGGTTTGATGATGTCGAATTCTTTTTCCCAGAACCTGATCAGAGACGTATTTACATTAAACATTTCCGCGACTTCACCAATCGAGTAGTATAATTTCTCGACTTTGGACTCTTTATAGGGCATTTCGTTGAGGTTAAAACAGAATGAGAAAAATATAAAAATTAAATGCAAAAAACAATCAAATCATTTTATTTCTCGACACCATTTTCATCCGGCCGGTATTGCAGGCTGATCCATAGTCTGAAGAAATACTCTCTCAATGATTTCCCTGATCGGGATGTGAGGGGATTTTCTGAGCTGTAATCTCTTCAGGAATGGTGATCCAGCCTTCATCATCGATGTGGAAATGTTCTTCCGGAAAATCCATATTTGTGAGTTCCCGGATTTTTTTCACGGCACGAAGATCAGGATCTGGGACAGGGCCTCCATCGCCGGGCTGATAGAAAGCATGGACACGGGCTTTCACAATCCTGCCACTGCTGTCCATCCATACCTGTAAGACCGGGGCCAGTGCATTCGGACCTGAGAGGTTGAACCTGGAAAATGTACAGAAATTCCCCAGACTGTAAGCGATAAGTCTGCCTTTATAAAGTTCCACGGCTCTTACCACATGCGGGCCGCTGCCAATCACCAGGTCGGCACCCGCATCGACAACTGTATGGGCGAATCTGTAGACATTACCCCGGTCGTTGCCCAGGAATTCTTCGTCTTCACGGGTAACATGCTGGTGGTCTTTGCCTTCTGCGCCACCGTGGAATCCCACGATAACAATATCACATGTCTTTTTAAGACGGGCCACCAGCCGGGCTGCCCCAGCGT
This sequence comes from uncultured Bacteroidales bacterium, assembly GCA_963732905.1. Lineage (GTDB taxonomy): Bacteria > Bacteroidota > Bacteroidia > Bacteroidales > DASQZK01. The sequence continues at coordinate 523,888 of CAVTBM010000012.1, read as the reverse complement.
AATCCAGCATGTTTACCGTGCCGGTATGGGGGGAAAAGGCACAATAAGCCACCTTCATCCCAAGGGTATCCATGATGGTGAAAGGGAAATCGATCAGTCCGGCAAAATGCATACCGGCAGCCCTAAGAATCCCAGCTGTATTTTCCCTGCCATCCTGTCCAAAGTCGTTAACATGATTGTTTGCAGTACCCAGAATGTCAAAGCCGGCATTCTTTATTTCCCAGATATAATCATCCGGCATCCTGAAAACATAGCAATTAGTGGTATCCCTGCATGTTTTAGGGATCCCCCCCCGGGACGAAAAAACACCCTCAAGGTTGCCGGTCGCTATATCGGCAGATTGTATCAGATCCTTTACAGGACTGAACAATGCTGTAACATCAGGAGGCAGGTAACTGGCTTTCGGATAATTTGTGCCGGGCATAATGTCGCCGACAGCGATAACGGAAATCATCTTTACGGATGACCGGCTTACAATATCAGCGATGATGAAGCTTGTATCGGGAGGTTCTATTTTTACTGCGGCAATATTATGTTCCATCGCCATCATCCGGCGCTGAAAAGATTCCGGCCATACAGCAGTGGAATCGTGGCCTGGTTGAAGCGGAGCGGCCGCACGGGCAAATGGAGCAGTACTTACCATCACCAGCCAAAACAACACATATCTCATTCTCTTCATATCTCCTGCATAATTTTCCGGTCAAAAATAGTGGATTAACCGGATATATCCCAAACATTGGTAAGGGAACCGTGACTCTTCAGCAGCCATCGGATGTAACTGACAAGATCAGGCCCTTCAAGGGTAAAATCTTACAAATAAGGCACAAGGATAAGAGTGGAAATTAGAACATATTTTATTGAACCCTGAAATCCGGAAATACTCCCTTTTTATCCCTGCCTTAGTTTATATCAAATCCCGGATCAGCTTTGGACAGTAATTCGATCATGTGATCATACTCCTCGGCAGAAAGATCATTTGTATAATAATTGATCGGATTCACTTTTTTCCCGTTCACGATAACTTCGTAATGGAGATGCGGGCAAACTGACAGACCCGTAGATCCGACGAGGCCGATTACATCTCCCCTTTTCACCTGTTGTCCCGGCTCAACCAGTATTTTATACAAATGACCATACAGGGTTTCATAACCGAAACCATGGTCGATTATGATCTTATTACCATATCCGCCTCCGGTCAGGGCTGCCTGTATAACTGTGCCGTCGGCTGTAGCAAATACCTTGGTCCCCCGCGGAGCAGTCAGGTCGATGCCTTCATGCATCTTCATGACTTTAAGGATAGGGTGCATCCTCATCCCGAAAGGAGATCCGAACCGCGTCAGGTCGTTGATACTCAGAGGCTGAATGGCAGGCCGAGCAGCCAGTCTTTTCTCCTTTGTAATGGCCATGCCTATCACTTCATCATACGACTTGGACTGGATGACGAGTTTTTTGGCAAGGATATCCAGTTCCTTATCAATGGAAAGAATCTGGTTTAAATATTTGGTTGTTTTAAATCTCCTGAAGTTTTCGTTACCGCCGAAACCCGCATTTCGCTTTGATTCTGGAAGCGGATCTACTTCAAAATAGGTCCTGTAGATATTATCATCATTGTACCTGATATCGTGGAGAACATTCTCCTGTCTGTTCAGATTGATCTTCAGCAGGCCGATCTTAAAGATGAGGTCAGACTGTTTTTCGTTCAGGGATTTGACACCGGGTGTTTCGATGGTGTGGTTCCACCAAAAGAAAATCATAGTAAAAAAGGCTGAGGTGAGCAGCATGAACGCGATGGATTTAAGCAGCCTTTTTCCGGCAGCAGAAACGACTCTTTCAAACTGCAGGGTTTCCGGATTGTAAAGATATTTTTCAGATGCCATAATTCAGGAAACGTACATTATATTTTAATCAAATGATTGTCCCGATTTGATTGAAAGCTCAATGACCCTGTTATAATCCTCCGGTTTCAACTCCAGAAAAAAGTAATTCACAGGATTTACAGGCTTATCATGAAGCAGAACTTCATAGTGCAGATGCGGCGCAACAGATAAACCGGTATTCCCGACAAGCCCGATCACATCACCGCGTTTCACCTTCTGACCCTGTCTTACTTTAATTTCATCGAGATGGCTGTAGCTGGTTTTATAGCCGAAGCCATGATCTATACTTACCATATTTCCATATCCGCGAGCCGAACGGTCGATATCAGCAATAACCCCGTCGCCTGTAGCAAACACGTCTGTTCCTGTTGGCGCGGTAAAATCAATGCCTTCATGGAACTTTTCAATCTTATAAATAGGGTGCATACGGTAGCCGAAACCTGAGGCCAGGCGGGTAAGATCTTTGTTTTCTATGGGCTGAATAGCCGGAATACAGGGCAACATCTCTTTGCGGTGACCGGCATTAGCGATGAGGTTCTGATAATCAGGTGATTGCTTACTTATCAGATTCATGGCCTCTTTCAACTCAATGGCCGTGCTGTCCACAATAGCCAGATCCGTCATTCCCAGAAGGTATGCAAAATCAGCCGATCGCACATCAGTTGTCGTATGACCGCCCAGGGGTTCAGTTTCGAAAATGGTCCGGTAGATGTTTTCGTCGATATTCTTGAGATCCTGCATGACTGTGTCGATTCGATTGTACTTTTCATTCAGGATCGCATAATCCTGTGTAAGAGCTTTATATTCCTGCCGTTCCTCCCTCTCCCTGGGTGTATCAAAAATAATTGAATAAATAACGACCATACCAAGTGCCACAATCAAACTGGCAAAAATATAGACAGCAGTCCTTATAATTCTGTTTTTGAGATTATTCTCTAAAGGTTTGTAGTGTAAGCTTTCAGGATTGAATGTATACTTATTACGACTCATCAAAACCAGTTTTGATGGCTAAAATAAGAAAAAAACATTTAGAAGGTGTGAAGGTAAGGATTAATTATCAGCCTGACAGATTATTTTATCAAACTCACCAGCAGACAGATCCTCAAAGAAGTAAAATAGAGGATTCAGCGCTTTATCCTGGTAACGTACTTCATAATGAAGATGTGGTCCGGTAGACCGTCCGGTATCGCCCAGTCTGCCAATTAGCTGCCCCCTCTTGATTTTCTCACCTCTCTTTACGAGAATTTTGCTTAAATGCCCGTAACGGGAGGTATAACCGTAGCCATGATCGATAACGATTTCTTTTCCATAGCCGGAAGAATTATACTCAGCTGTGGTTACCAATCCATCGCCAGTGGCATATACCTTAAGGCCAATGTTACCTGCCATATCCAATCCTGCATGCATTTTTCTGGCACCGGTGAAGGGATCGCTCCTGTAACCAAATGTAGAAGTAAGCCAGAAACGATCGCCGGGAGAAAGTGGTTGAATGAAGGGTTTATGCGATACAAACCTTTTCTGTTCCCTGGCCTTCACATAGAGGTCATCCAGCGACATGGACTGGATCCTTGCTTTCATGGAAAGCTTTTCCAGTTTCCTGGCGGTACTGGATACGATCCTGTCGTTCTGTGAAAACAGCATCCCCTCATAATTCTCAGAACCCCCGAAACCAGCCTCACGGACGGAACTGGGGATCGGTTTCATGTCGAAAACGCTCCGGTAAAGTTCGTCATCCCTGAGCTGTATATTGGCCAGCAGAGTTTCGTCCATCTTAATGGAATCATTCAGCTGGTTATATGACTTTTTGATAATCTGGTTCTTTTCAGTGAAGTATTTAATGCGGGGTGAATCGAAAGATTTATCAAACATCAGCCGGCTGCCAGCTGCAAAAGCCACAAGTGCGATGAAACAGATCAGTCCATTCCTGATTTTAATCCGAAGAGGTTTGTGTACCTTTTCGAAAAGCAGGGTGTCAGGGTTAAGATAGTATTTTGTTTTAAACATGCTGAAAAATCAATGCTTACAAATAAAAGTAACCGATGAGACGTCCAAATGTAAATTAAATAAATTAATTTTACAATCTTGAGTTTGTCGGTCTTGCCTATTTTACAGGCACTACAAATATTAGGTTACAAATTGCATATAATTTTGATTCATTTTAAATAAGGGAAGCGTATGACATCAATTGAGATCAGAAAGGCATTTCTTGATTTTTTTAGTCGTAAAGCCCATGAAATTGTTCCTTCTGCTCCAATGGTAGTGAAGAATGATCCTACCCTGATGTTTACGAATGCGGGGATGAATCAGTTCAAGGACATTTTCCTCGGACAGGCTGTTCCGGAGAAGCTGCGGGTGGCAAACAGTCAGAAATGTCTGAGGGTATCAGGGAAACATAACGATCTGGAAGAAGTAGGACACGACACCTATCACCACACCATGTTTGAGATGCTGGGAAACTGGTCGTTCGGTGATTATTTTAAGAAGGAAGCCATCAGCTGGGCCTGGGAGTTCCTGACCGCAGTCCTCGGTATTGACTCCGCAAGGCTCTACGTTACGGTATATGGAGGAGATGAGAATGATAAGCTCGCACCCGACAGGGAAGCCATGGACATCTGGAAAACGCTTATTCCGGAAAGCAGGATCCTGACAGGTTCGAAGAAAGACAACTTTTGGGAAATGGGCGACACCGGCCCTTGCGGACCCTGTTCAGAAATTCATGTTGATTTAAGAAATGAGGATGAACGGAGGGCTATTGACGGAAGTGAACTCGTAAACAAAGACAATCCGCTGGTAATTGAAATATGGAACCTGGTATTTATTCAATATAACCGTAAAGCCAACGGCGACCTCGAAGCCCTTCCCAACCGGCATGTCGATACCGGCATGGGGTTTGAACGGTTGTGCATGGTGGTTCAGGGCAAACTCTCAAATTATGATACCGACATTTTTCAGCATCTGATCGGGAAAATCGCTGAATTTTCAGGCATTCGGAAAGATAGTGTGAAGGAAACCACTATTGCTATGCGTGTTATAGCCGACCATCTCCGTGCCATTGCCTTTGCCATCGCAGACGGGCAGCTCCCGTCAAACGTCAGGGCCGGCTATGTCATCAGACGTATCCTCCGCCGTGCAGTGCGGTATGCATATACCTTCCTCAACCAGAACAGTCCGTTCATGTACCGGCTTGTACCCGAACTGGTGAGCATCATGGGGGACAGTTATCCCGAACTGGCAGCCCAGGAACAACTGATCGTGAAGGTTATCCGTGAAGAAGAACATACTTTCCTCAGAACTCTCGAGAAGGGTATCAGCCTTCTCGACCAGATCATCGAAAAAACCCTTGGTGAAGACAGGAACATGATCAGCGGGAAAGTAGCCTTTGAACTCTACGACACCTACGGCTTCCCTCTCGACCTGACCCAGCTCATCCTGAAAGAACATCATCTCGGCATTGTTCCCGGTGAATTTGAGAAAGAAATGGAAAAGCAAAAATCCCGCTCCAGAGAAGATGCCGCCAAAGAAACCGAAGACTGGATCCATCTTGTGGATCATGCCACCGAAACCCTTTTTGCGGGTTACGACAATCTTGAGCTACCGGTTAAAATCACGCGTTACCGGAAAATAAAACAAAAGGGGACCGATTATTACCAGGTAGTTTTCGACCGTACTCCTTTTTATGCAGAAAGCGGCGGGCAGGTTGGTGATACCGGATATATCCGGAATGCTGATGAAAAGATCAGGATCATCAATACCGTAAAAGAACATAACCTTACCATTCACCTTACAGAAAAAATGCCGGCTGATCCGGAAGGGGAATTCCTTGCAGTGGTCAATAAAGACCTTCGGATCAGCACTGCAAATAACCATACTGCCACCCATCTTCTGCATAATGCCCTCAGGCAGGTACTTGGCACGCATGTCGAGCAGAAGGGATCACTCGTCCATCCCGATTACCTGAGGTTTGACTTTGCTCATTTTCAAAAAGTAACCGGAGAGGAGATCCGGGAGATCGAAAAAATGGTGAACCACAAAATCCGGGAAGACCTCAGTCTTCGTGAGGAAAGGGATGTCCCCCTTGAAAAGGCCCGTGAGATGGGCGCTATAGCCCTCTTCGGTGAGAAATACGGGGACAAGGTGAGGGTGATAGGATTCGGCGATTCGGTGGAATTATGCGGCGGCACGCATGTAAGAGCGACCGGACAGATCGGATTTTTCAAGATCCTGAAGGAAAGTGGTATTGCTGCCGGTATCCGTCGCATTGAAGCCGTGACCGGAGAGAAGGCTGAAGAATTCATCTTCCGGCAATACGACACTCTTTCCGCGCTTGAGCAGATCCTCCCTGCTGGTAAAAATGTGATCGAGAATGTTGAGAAACTCCTGGTTGAACATACCGAACTTGGTCAAAGGCTGGACAAACTGGAAAGGGAAAAACTGAGCTCACTTAAAAAAGAACTGAAACAGAAGGCCGAACTGATCGGGGATGTGGTCTTCATCGGTGCTGTGGTGGAAGTAGAGAATGCCGGTGCACTCAAGGATCTTGCCTTTCAGCTCAAGGGTGAAATAGAAAACCTGTTCCTGATACTCGGAACAGGATTGAATGATAAAGCCAACCTGGCTATGATGATTTCAGACACACTGGTAATCGAAAAACAGCTCGATGCGGCAAAGCTCATCAGAGAATGTGCCGTTGAAATACGCGGCGGAGGGGGTGGACAGCCTTTCTTTGCAACGGCCGGAGGAAAAGATCCCGGCGGATTGCAGCGTGCCATCGGGAAAGCCAGAACCATTGCCGGCAAATTATAGGGCACCCCACCTCGCATCCTCCCTGAAGACATGGCTCACTCCCTGCGCTGCTGCAGAAAACCGACTCAGTATGTCCGTGTCATATCCTCCGGGACCACAATTAAATAGTCGGCCTTGCTTCTGTTTTCATCCTCCAGTTTACCCGTATCTTTTTGGAAGACAGCAGAAACCGTCCTGACAACGAGGCCCGGTTTGTAATGGTTCAGATACCACAGGATTCCTTCCTTATTTTCCGAATGGTATTCGCCGTTAAAGTGCAGAAAAAGATAACCCGGCCGGATATTTTCAGCAATAAAATATCCCATGGCGGCATCCTTGACGGCTTGCGCTTTTGGGAGATTCTCCGACGCCCCGTGGCCCATCCCCATGTCCATCATTTTTTTATAGCAGGGCAATTCCGGATCGTATGGAAAGGGCAGCGGAGCCATCCATGCCTTTGCCTGGTCTGACAGATCATTCAGCACTTCAAATCCACCCCTGAATACCATGCTGGCATAACGCCTCGGTACATCGGTGGCAATAAAATTCAGCCCGTGATCGCGGGCAAAATCGAGAAGAGGTTTGTAATCGGTGGTATAGTTTTTCCACAACCTGCCATCATCTTCAAACTTGGAATCATCAAACTTCCCAGCCAGAAATTCATCAAGGATCACCTGATTGTCCCGTTCAAACATTTCAGCTCCGAGAACCAACTGGCTGTCCCGTGCTGCGAAAAGTTCTTTTTCCATCTGCAGCTCAAGCCAATGGGCTATAGGATCATTATGTTGCTCTCCGAAGAAAACCACATCGGCACCGGAAATATCCCTGAGCATTTTTTCCCATTTCACCTCTTTCCCTTCTGCATTATAAAGACGGTAGGCAGGCATATCCTGCGATCTGACCTGTGACATTACACCACAGGCAAAAACTAGAGACCACAACAGTGCTTTCATATTCATTAATTTTTTGTAAAAGTAGCGCAAATGAACGCAAAATAACAACCCCCTTTTCAATACCATACAGGTTATGATTTCAATATTCGAAATACAAAATTAAATGTTCTGTCATACTTAGTTGATATTATGACAATTACAACTATCCTACCTTTCATTCCGTGACCATTTTAATTACCAGTCGAAAAATCTGGCACTTTTAATTATATTTGACCGAACTAACTAAAAAGCGACGATGGAAGTTACTCGAACTTTTGATCTTCTTGACAGATATCAGGAACTCTTTGGCACCAAGGAAGATGCCCTGGCAGGGAAAAAGGAGGGTGTATGGTGCCGGTATTCATCACAGGAATATATCCGCCAGGCCAATTTCTTCAGTTACGGGATCATGGCATTGGGAATAAAAAAGGGAGATATGGTGGCAACCATCTCCAACAACAGGCCCGAATGGAACATCGTGGATATGGGACTTAGCCAGGCGGGTGTCGTCCATGTCCCTATCTATCCGACAATCAGCAAAGAGGACTACGATTACATCCTCAACCATTGTGAACCGAAACTGGTTATTGTATCCGACAGGTTATTATTTGAAAAAATCAGCCCGATTGTTGAAAAGGCAGGTTCCATTCAGGAAATCTACGGTTTCAATGACATGGAAGGGGTAAAAAACTGGGATGAGATCATCCGGCTCGGGGAGAAAAATGCGGAAAAGAATCGTCAGCGCCTTGTTGAGATCAAAAAATCCATCCTTCCCGGCGACATGGTCACTCTGATTTACACATCCGGTACTACGGGCTTCCCAAAAGGTGTAATGCTCTCGCACCACAACCTGGTGACTAATTTTATTTCGACGTCTAAGGTCCATGGGCTCGACCATCATCATAGAGTTCTTTCGTTTCTGCCCCTCAGCCACGTGTATGAACGGATGGTGAATTATCACTTCCAGTACAAGGGGATGAGCATTTATTATGCAGAAAATATGGGTACCATAATCCAGGATGTCAATGATATTAAGCCGGATGTCTTCAATTCCGTTCCCCGTCTTCTGGAACGGGTTTACGACCGCATAATAGGAAAAGGCAAAGACCTTCCGCCCCTGAAAAAACAGATCTTCTTCTGGGCTGTCAATCTCGGGCTGAAATTCAATCCCCACGGTAACACTCCACTGTATAACCTTAAGCTTAAAATAGCCGATAAGCTGGTGTTCTCCAGGTGGCGGGACGGACTGGGCCAACGGCTTCAGATTATCGTCTCGGGAGGGGCTGCCCTTCAATCCAGGCTTGAACATATTTTCTGGGCTGCAGGTATCAAGGTCGTCGAAGGGTATGGTCTCACCGAAACTTCTCCCGTGATCGCAGTGAACAATCTGACCACCATGGAGGTGATGTTCGGCACCGTGGGCCCTGCTCTGGAAGATATAGAAATCCGGATAGCTGACGACGGCGAAATCCTGTGCAAAGGTCCTGGCGTCATGCTGGGGTATTACAAAGACCCGGAACTTACTGCAGAGGTCATCGATAAGGATGGATGGTTCCATACCGGAGATATCGGGGTTCTCATCGACAATAAATATCTGAAGATCACCGACCGGAAAAAGGAAATATTCAAATTGTCGAGTGGAAAGTATATCGCCCCACAGGTGACCGAAAACATGTTCAAAGAATCCTTTTTCATTGAAAACCTGATGGTTGTCGGCGAAAATGAAAAGTTCGCCAGTGCACTCATCTCCCCTAATTATGAGTTCCTCCACAACTGGGCCGGTAAACATGGAATTAAATTCCGTGATAATACGGAACTTATTTCCAATCCTGAGGTGATTGCCCGTTTTCAGCTCGAGGTGAATGAAATGAACAAAAAACTCGGACAGACGGAACATATCAAACGATTCAGGCTGGTGGTAGAGGAATGGAGCCCGCAAACCGGGGAGATGTCCCCTACCCTGAAGCTGAAACGGAAAGTCGTATCTGAAAAATACAAAGCCCTCCTGCAGGATATCTATTCCATGAATACTAAGAAATGAACCCGACCATGGAGGCCATGCGTCGTTGCGCCGGCATCATCCCGGGATTTTTTTATTAACGAAGACTGAAAAGGAGCTGCCCTGCCTTGTTTACCCTCCATGAGGCACCTGTTTCTTATTTTTGCCCTGCATCAGCAACAACATGCCCAGAAAGGTGATCAGCCCGTTCAGGATGAGCAATTCAAAACCAAACCGGTAACCTCCGAAAAGCTGTTCCGAAAAATGGTCGATAAAAAAGGTGATCACGGGTGAAAGGATGGCGACAGCCGGGACCCACCGGTCTTTAACCTTCCGGCGGGTGAACAGCCCGAAGCTGAAAAGTCCCAGTAATGGTCCGTATGTATATCCGGCCACCGTATAAATCGCACTGATCACATTCTCGTTGTTGATGGCTTTAAAGATGAGTATGACGGCCATAACCAGAAGTGAGATACCTACATGCACCTTCATTCGTGTTTTCCTGAGACGCTCTGCTGACATCTTTTCAGCGTCGAGGATATCTACGGTGAATGAGGTGGTCAGGGCTGTGAGTGCAGAATCGGCGCTCGAATAGGCAGCGGCAACGAGTCCGATGATAAATAAGACGGCTACCGGCGTACCCAGGTAACCACCTGTGGCAATGAGCGGGAAAAGATTGTCACTCTGTTCAGGAATGGAGATGCCGTTTTTGCCGGCGAAGATAAAAAGCAATACGCCAAGTGAAAGAAACAGCAGATTGACCGGCACCAGTGAGAGGCTCATCCAGTACATATTTTTTTTTGCCTCACGGATATTACGGCAGCTCAGGTTTTTCTGCATCATATCCTGGTCGAGTCCTGTCATGACAATGGCCGTAAAGGCCCCGCCAAGAAACTGTTTGACAAAATGGGTGGGGGCATGCCAGTCATCAAACACCCATACCCTTGAATACGGACTGTGCCGGATGGCCTCCACCATCCCCGCAAAATCAAGCCCAAGTTTACGGCTGATCAGGACTACGGTGATCGTTACTGCAGCCAGCATACAAATGGTCTGCAAGGTATCGGTCCAGATGATGGTCTTTATGCCACCGCGGAAGGTATACAGCCAGATCAGAGCGATGGTAACGAGAACCGTAGCGAAGAACGGTATGCCCCATTGCCTGAAAACAGTCAGGTGAAGAACATTTGCGACGATAAACAAACGAAGGGAGGCCCCAATGACCCTGGACAACAGAAAGAAGGACGCACCGGTTTTGTATGCCGTGTTTCCGAAACGACGATCGAGATAGGTATAAATAGAGGTAAGTTCCAGACGGTAATATAAGGGCATAAGGACATTGGCGATCACGAAATACCCGACCAGAAATCCGAGGACCATCTGCATATAGGTAAACTGGCTGCTCCCAACCCATCCTGGTACCGAAATAAAGGTAACGCCCGAAAGAGAAGCGCCGATCATCCCGAAGGCCACAATATACCATGGCGATTTCCTGTTACCCAGAAAAAAAGCCGCATTGTCTGCCTTCCGCCCCGTAATCCACGAAATGAGCAGCAAAACAGAAAAATAAGCCACAACGATACTGAATACCAATATGGGTGACATGATAAAATCCCGGTTAGAGGGCCAATATTAGAAAATTAATTTCAATATAAGAAAGAAGAAGCCGCAATATCATCCGTCTGATTTGATTAACTTTGCATCCTGACAATAAAGGCAGAAAAAGTAATTTTACTGTCTTCTCCCGTTGGAGGGTTGACCTTTACCGTCAGCAGAAATATCTGTACCCAGATGCCTTTTTGTTTATAAAGAGGAAAAGAAAAAGGAGGACCACAAGATGTCATTAAATTATCCGTCGAAACTGCTTGAGGATGCTATTCACGAATTTTCTCGGCTTCCCGGCATTGGCAACAAGACTGCGCTGCGTCTGGTTCTTCACCTCCTGCGGCAGGATCCGGAAGCAGCTGAAGCTTTTGGAAATGCCGTGATCAGGCTCAGGAAAGAAATCAAACACTGTCGGATCTGCCATAATCTCTCTGATTCGGATATCTGTCATATCTGTTCAGACCCCAGACGTGACACTTCGGTGGTTTGCGTGGTGGAAAATATCCGTGATGTGATGTCGGTCGAAAATACGCGTCAGTTCAACGGCGTGTATCATGTTCTGGGGGGTATCATCAGCCCGATGGACGGCATCGGTCCCGGCGATCTGACCATCGGATCGCTTGAAGAGAAAGTGCATGCTGAAGACAGCGGGATCAGCGAGATCATTCTGGCCCTTCCCACCACCATGGAAGGAGATACAACCAATTTCTACATTTTCCGGCGGCTTCAGGATGCCAATATCCGGATCTCGACGATAGCCCGCGGTATAGCTATTGGTGATGATCTGGAATATGCCGACGAAATCACGCTGGGCCGCAGTATTGTCAACCGTACCGACTTTGTATCCACCTTAAAATAATGAAAGGCCACCATTTCCCGGGTCGTCCGTAGTAGTAAAAGTAAATTCTTCTATCTTTGTATCTTGCATATCAAACCCTGCATCCTATGGAACTGAAAAACGGAAAATATGTGATCGACGGCATTCCGGTGACTGACCTCGTAAAAAAGTACGAATCTCCTCTTTATATCTATGAGACAGCACGTATGCGTTCACAATATGAACGCATTACCTCAGCATTCAGAGACACCAGGGTCCGGATTCATTTCGCCTGCAAGGCACTATCCAATATCAATGTTCTGAAATATTTCCGTTCACTTGGAACCGGGCTCGATGCCGTTTCAATCCAGGAAGTATGGCTGGGTCTGAAAGCAGGATTTAAACCGCAGGATATCCTGTTTACGCCAAACTGTGTCTCACTGGAAGAGATCGAACTTGGAGTGAAAGCCGGAGTAAAAATCAACATCGATAATATTTCCATCCTGGAACAGTTCGGAGATAAGCACGGCGGAAGCGTGCCAGTCTGCATCCGGATCAATCCGCATATCATGGGCGGTGGTAATCAGAAAATTTCCACCGGGCATATCGATTCCAAATTCGGTATTTCCATCTACCAGACCCCTCATGTGCACAGGATCATAGATACCTATAAGATGAAGGTGGAGGGACTTCACATGCACACAGGATCTGACATCCTGGATGTCGAAGTATTCCTGAAGGGAGCAGAGATCATGCTCGAAACGGCCAGGGAATTTAAAAATCTCGACTATATCGATTACGGGAGCGGGTTCAAAGTGGCCTACAAACCCGATGATATCGCCACGGATATTGAAGAGCTGGGTAAAACGCTGTCGCAGCGCTTCAATGAGTTCTGCAAGAACTATGGCAAAAAGCTGACCCTGATTTTTGAGCCGGGTAAATTCCTCGTGAGTGAAACGGGCTATTTCATCGCCAGGGTCAACGTGATCAAACAGACCACATCCACCGTTTTTGCCGGATTGGATACCGGCCTCAACCATTTGATCAGGCCGATGTTTTACGATGCCTATCATCATATCATCAATGTGTCGAAGCCCGAAGGAAAAACCAGGATCTATACCGTTGTGGGATATATTTGTGAGACCGATACTTTTGGCTGGAACAGGCGGATTGTCGAATTGTCTGAAGGCGATTACGTGGCCTTTATGAATGCAGGAGCTTATTGTTTCTCGATGTCTTCGAACTATAATTCACGGTTCAGACCGGCTGAAGTTTTGATCGATAAAGGAAAAGATTATCTGATCCGGAAGCGTGAAGATATGGATGACCTGCTTAAAAACCAGATCATTATCGAACAGGATATCTGATTCCTGGCATAACCAGAATTTACCTTTCATTACGCTCATGGACCTTTCCATAGTCATTGTAAATTACAACGTCAGATATTTTATCGAGCAGTGCCTGCATTCCGTTTCCAGGGCTGCCAGGAATATCGGTGCCGAAGTATTCGTGGTGGATAATAATTCTGTTGACGGCTCATGTGCCATGATCCGGGAAAAATTTCCGTGGGTTGTCCTGATAGAGAACAAGTCCAACGCCGGCTTCAGCAGGGCGAATAACCAGGCCATCAAGGTATCCAAAGGCCGTTTCGTTCTCCTCCTGAATCCGGATACGGTAGTAGAAGAGGATACCTTTGAAAAGTGCCTGGCATACATGAATTCACATCCTGGTGCCGGCGCGCTGGGTGTAAAAATGATCGACGGTACCGGAAAATTCCTCCCCGAATCGAAAAGGGCATTGCCTACCCCTGCCGTTGCCTTTTACAAAGTGTTCGGCTTAAGCGTGCTTTTTCCGCATTCACGAATATTCGGACGCTACCACCTGGGTTTCCTCGATCCGGGCAAAATTCACGAAATAGAAATCCTTTCCGGCGCTTTTATGTTTATCAGAAAAGAAGCCCTTGATAAAACCGGCCTACTTGACGAGACATTTTTCATGTACGGTGAAGATATCGATCTTTCATACCGGATCATGAATGCCGGGTATAAAAATGTCTATTTCCCCGAAACCACTATCATTCATTACAAAGGAGAAAGCACTAAAAAAGGAAGTATCAACTATGTGCTGGTCTTCTACCGTGCAATGATCATTTTTGCCAGGAAACATTTTTCACGTAAGAATGCCCGCTTGTTTTCCATTCTCATAAATATGGCTATCTATTTCAGGGCGTCGCTGTCGATCGTGAAACGGTTCATAACGAGAATATACCAGCCTCTCATCGATTTTATCCTGATTTTTGCAGGATTCTACTTTCTTACCCCTCTTTGGGAAAATTTTAAATACGGCAGTACTCATCATTTTCCACCCGAATTTATCACGTATGCAGTTCCATTATACATCCTGATCTGGATCCTGTCTATTTTCTATTCCGGAGGTTATGAAAAACCTGTCAGGCTTTGGAATATTTTGCGGGGACATATTACCGGCACCCTCATCATCCTCGTCCTCTACGCCCTGACGCCGGAAAACCTTCGGTTTTCAAGGGCACTGATCCTTCTCGGAGGGCTCTGGGGTATGCTCGTCATTCTCCTCCACAGGTTAATACCAAATGTTTTTGGGGTCAGAGATTATGAATTCTATGCTAACCGGAAAAAGCGAATTGTGCTTGTCGGACTTCCTGATGAAGTGAGGCGTGTGAGCAATATCCTGACCAGAACACAGATAAGACCCGAAATAGCGGGATTTGTCAACCCGGGCAAGTCAACAACCGGATCGGATGAATTTTATCTTGGAAATCTCGAGCAGCTTAGGGAGATCATCAGGATCCACAAAGTGGATGAGATCGTATTTTGTTCCGGCGACCTGGAAGCACGCGATATTATCCGGAATATGACCCGGCTCACCGATGTTCAGGTCGAATATAAAATAGCCCCGCCTGAAAGTTTATCCATCATCGGAAGTAATTCTATCAATACCGCCGGCGAACTGTACCTTATTCATTTCAACTCCATCAGCAGAGGTAAAAACAGAAGGAACAAACGGCTTTTTGATATCCTTGCCTCCCTGATGATTATCCTCTTTTCACCGTTTTTGTTCCCATTCTTTAAAAAATATTCCCTCTTTTTAAAGAATGCCTTTAATGTTTTATCCGGAAACAAAACCTGGATAGGTTATTCTCGTAAAAGCGACCTGAGCATGCTTCCCCGGCTTCGGGAGGGTGTTTTTGAAATCACCTCAGCAGACGGTGGAGAGACGGATGATTCTCGCATTGAAAAGCTGAACCTTGAATACGCCCGTGATTATAAGATAGCCATTGATTTTACTCTTTTATGGAAGAATCTTATCCGGGCCGGGATATAAGGTTTGGAAGACACTGCATGATCACAGGGCTTTGAACTTATTCACGGGTGAATTTAACATGTTGACAGGGTTTTGCACTAAATAGATCAAAAATATAAGAAAAAGAAGTTGATACAAAACTTCAGAATTCGTTACTATCATACAATTTTATAAATTTGTTTGATCTTATGGCCCTTAAGGCAAGACCCGGATGCGAGGGTATCCGGAGATGAAATGTGAGGTAACGCAGACTTTCTGCGATACCACGATCATTTAGACTGTGCGAAAGGGTTCAGAAGAACATTAATATTTAACCATTAGTCTGTCCTGCAGGTATTCAGCAGCAGAATGAAATAGGTGGCAGGAAATTAACCATATTGAAATAATACACGGATGAAAAAGGCTATTTTATTATTCTGTCTGTCCCTGATCTTTTCTATAAGCATCATTGCACAGGAAACAGATTTGCGGCAGATTTTTCTTGAAGCTGAATCCTATTTCCTTTTTGAAGAATATAATGAAGCCCTGCCCCTGTACCTTCAGATCCACAGACATTATCCTGATAATGATAACATCAATTACAAAATCGGGGTTTGTTTCATCAACAGTCCGTATGAAAAAGATAAATCCATCGTCTACCTTGAAAAGGCTGTTAAAGATATAAGCCAGAAGTACCGTGAAAATAATTACAAAGAAACTTCGGCACCCCCTGAAGCTCTCTTTTACCTGGGGAATGCTTGTCGTATAAATAACCAGCTCGACAAGGCAAAAGAATATTATCACAAATTTCTCAATGTTCTTGATCCCCAGGTATACGATACCTCACTGGTAATGACACAGATTGCCGCCTGTGATGCCGCGGCCTCGCTGATGAAAAAACCTATCGATTTCGACAGGCAGGACCTCTCAGGAAGAATCAACACGCGCTTTGCCGAGACCAACCCTGTTGTATCCGGCGACGAGACAAAAATGATCTTTATTTCCAAACTACAGTTCTACGATGCCATCTTCTTTACCGAAAAGGTGAACGGAGAATGGAAGTCACCAAGGAATATTATTCCTGAACTCGGGGTAGACGGTGATGTGTATCCGACTTCTCTGTCATACGACGGTACGGAACTTTTTATCTACCGGAGTGACCAGTTTATTGGCAACCTGTACTATTCGAAATATATAAACGGAAAGTGGACACCTCTTGTCAAACTGAACGACAATATTAATAC
Source organism: uncultured Bacteroidales bacterium (assembly GCA_963732905.1). Taxonomy (GTDB): domain Bacteria; phylum Bacteroidota; class Bacteroidia; order Bacteroidales; genus DASQZK01. The sequence goes on along the minus strand of CAVTBM010000012.1, from coordinate 507,314 downwards.
GAGATACTGGGAATCCCATGCCTCCATGACCAGGGACAGGAAAACCCTTTATTTCACCAGTAACCGGAAAGGCGGGTATGGCGGTCTTGATATCTACCGGTCAGAAAGACAGGCCAATGGTGACTGGGGTCCTGCCGTCAACCTGGGCCCGACCGTCAATTCAAAATATAACGATGATACCCCTTTCATCACGGAAAACGGGTCAAAATTATATTTCAGTTCATATGGCCACTACAATATGGGTGGATATGATAATTTCGTCAGTATAAAGAAAAGTGACGGTACCTGGGCCGAGCCTGTAAATCTTGGCTATCCTGTAAACACCACCGATGACGACCAGTTCTTCTTTCCTCTGAAAGATGGCCAGGTAGCTTATTACTCCAGGTACTCGCCCGAAGGCTATGGCAAATTAGATATATACCGCTATGAAATATACAGCCCGGATAATCCCAGGATGTTCTCCATCTCAGGATTGCTGAAATACAACGCTGAAAATGTCGACTCTTCCGAAATAAACATCTCCGTCGTTAAACAATTGTCGAAAGACACCATTGTCAGAACTCATCCATACAGAAATGGTGAATTCCACTTCTCCGTGCCTGAAGGTAATTACAATATGATATTTGACGGCGAACGCTTCAGGCAGCATATGCAGCAACTCAGTGTGTCTTCCGCTACCCCGCACGAAGGTTTGATACTGCCCGAAGAGATCCGTCTTGAAACCCTGCCGCAGCCTCTCACACAGGAGGAAGCCGATAACCTTCTCTCCATAAAGGATTCAGTGATCACCACCGACACAGAGGGAGAGGTAAAAGTTCGTTTTAATGCCGAAAAAGATAGTCGTGCCGTTGTAGAAGTTTATCATGACAGTACCCTGGTGAAAACCGACACCATTGTTGTGAACAGGAAAAGACAAAGTTACGAATTCACTCCTGCACAGGGATCTAACAAGGTGGTCATCACCATTGAGGATGAGGATGGAAATAAGGTTCAAAAATCCACGGAAGTGATCCTCCAGACCAAAGAGCCCGAAGGAAAACAGGAAAACCAGGGAAAATCAGGGAAACCACCTGTTGTGTCACAGGCAGAAGAGCCCTCTCAGGATGAAAATACAGATATCCTTCGCAATAAATTAAAGGCCCATGCCGAAGGCAGCCTGGCAAATGTCCTGGACACCCTTCATCCGGAACAGGCAGGGCTTACATCTGCTGGTCAGCTGACCGGTTATCTCAAAGACCACGCACAGGAATTCGGATATGCTCCGGAAGACGTCCAGGACCTCGTTGAAAAGACCGCTACCATGAAAGACCTGTCGGAGTTTATCCGGGATATGCAACGGGTGTCACAAGGTCAGCTCAAACAAACGCTTTCAGACTTCAACCCTGAATCTGCCGGGGTGCATTCACCTCGCGAACTGGTGGATCATTTACTGCAGACCGCATCCGGAAACGGATACAAGCCTGAGGATGTCATTCAGTCCCTTGGAATCCTTGCTTCGCAGGAAACCGATGATCCCTTTTTCCTTCTTGAGATCCTGAAGTCGAAAACCTCCGGAAACCTTTCAGATTATCTCGACTTTGTGAAACTGGAAGATGAGGATATCAGGTCTGCCGGTGACCTGGCCGTAAATCTTTATGAGCATGCCTCTGAGGCAAACTACCCGGAGAACGAACTCATCGATCTGCTTACCGTCCTGGCCGTCAACCGCGATGCCTCGCAATTAAGGAAGGCCCTCTCGAAGGTGGCAACCGGCGACCTTAAAGAACTCCTCGACACCCTGGACCTAATGTCAGATCACCTTTATACTGCCGGCGACCTTTCCCGTTTCCTGTATGAGAATAAGTATGGGCTCAATTACAGCCGCGATGATGTGGATGATGCAATGAAAGAAAAACTGAACCAGGATATCGGGAAGATTGAAGATCTCCGGCTGAAGATGGAAGAAGTCTCGGAGGGTAAACTGCATGAATACCTCAGCTCAGGAAACTTAGGCGAAGGGAAATTTACATCCGAAGAGGAATTTATCGCTTTCCTGAGAAACAGCGCCGACAGTATGGGCTATTCAGCAGCAGACATAGACCAGGCTCTCCTGAAACTGACAAATGATAGCGACAGGGATGCTTTCATCCGTAAGATAGCTGAATATGCTTCATCTGACCTGAAAAAAAGGCTTCTTTCTATGGATCCTGCAAAAGAAGGATTAAACACCCCCTCTGACGTTGTGCTTAAACTTTTTGAAGAAGCCGGTAAGGATAAATACAACAGCAATGACGTTATCCGGATGCTGTCAGACTATGCCTCCATGAGTGACCTGCAGCTCTTCCTCAAAAAACTGGCCGAACTCTCGAAAGGTAATCTGCGGGATTTCATCCTGGCCATAGATACAGGTAAACTGGGTATCAATACAAAGCAGGAGTTGATCAATTACCTGCTCAATCAGGCTGATAACGGCACCATTGACAAGTCAGAGATCATTCTGGTCATCCTTGATGCCGAAGAAATCTCTGCCAGTACCGTGATGCCGGCGCTGGAAGCCCTTGCCGGACAGGATTTGGGTAACCTTCTTCAGCTCACTCCCGGGTCGGTAATTTCCGCCGGTGAACTCTTTACGGATCTGCTGGAGAGAGCCGGGAAGAATAATCCTGTTACCAAAGGCGATATTTTGGATCTGTTTGAAAATTACCTCAGGCATAACGATCTGCATCAGTTTCGCAACAACCTGATTGAAAACGCCTCCCCTGATCTCGTTTCGGTTCTCCGGGAAACACTTGCCGGTAAAAACGAAATCAGCAATCCGGAGGACCTTGTTGTCTACCTGCTTGATCAGGCCAATCAGCATGCCTATACAAAGGAGGATGTATATCAGCTTCTTGCCAGAACTGCCGGACAAAACGATGTGAAGCTGTTTATGGAGAAAATGAAACCTTTTGCCAGCGGGAGCCTCAGAAAAGCACTTGATGAACTGGATCCGGGCAAAGCTGGCATCTCCTCGGTCGATGAACTCATCCGTTATCTCAACAATAACGCAGGCCGCTATGGCTATAGCCCGTCAGAAACCGGGGATATCATGCTCAGGATAATCATGGATCAGACCGCTGTTTCCGAAACTTCAAACCTGAACCTGGAAAAGGAATTTATCCATAAACGTTTCAGACGTGGCGTTCGCCTTACCGCAGGTATACTGGTCCTTGAAGGACTCGTTATCTTCTTCCTCATTCTCCTGGCAAGACGAAAAAGGAAAAAAGAAGAACCGGAAAAATAAACCTGCCGCCAGATCTGTCTATTGAGTAACTGAAGCATATCTCCTCCCTCCGGAAGGAGGTAGCCTTTATGCGTACTTTTCACCCGTTAAAATTCACTTCATCAAATAAATCAACAATAATCGTAAATAGAGGGGGAATATTTCTAAACTTTTGAATAAATTTTTAAATTTGCTATAATCAATCAATTATAGCTCATAAGATGAAAAAGTTATCTTTTCTCTTACTGCTGGTTTTGATATACCCCGCCAACCTGTTACATGCACAGAAAGATGAAGCAAGATTGGATTTTTATGATGGTGAATTTTTCCTTTCAGATGAGGCATACGAGGATGCGCTGTTATCTTTTAAGAAAGTATATGACGCGGGTTACCAGGACAATGCAAATCTGAATTACCGTATGGGCGTTTGTTATCTCAACCTGGAGGGACAAAAAGCACAGGCCATACCGTATCTTCAAAAAGCCATTACAAACATTTCTGAGAGCTATAAAGAAGGAAACTTTAAAGAAGTTGCCGCAGCCCCGGATGCCTATCTCTTCCTTGGAAATGCATACCGCATCGATAATCAGCTGGACAAGGCTATAGAAATCTATAAGGAGTATCTGGATAAGTTTCAGAAGGGTTACGAGAAGGAGCGGTTATTTGCAAATCATCAGATTGAAGCCTGCAAAAGAGCGGAGGTAGCTATAAAAGCACCGGTGAAGTTCCACCAGACCAACCTCGGAAATATGTTTAACACCAATATGAACAATTTTCACGCAGTTTTGTCGGGAAATGACAGCGTAATGGCTTTCATGAGCGAACGGAAATTCTATGATGCCGTCTATTTCGTCAGAAAATTGAATGGCAGATGGACCAATCCTGTGAATATTACCCCCCAAATCCAGTCAGACGGGGACCAGTTTGTTTGCTCCCTTTCCCCCAACGGCAAGCAAATGTTCCTTGTAAAGATCTCTAATTTTGATTCAGATATCATGGTCAGCGATTACAGCGGAATGACCTGGTCAAAATCCATAAATATAGGGAAACCGGTCAACAGCAAATTCTTCGAATCGCATGCAAGCCTTTCACCCGACGGTACAAAACTTTATTTCACAAGCAACCGGACCGGCGGTTATGGCGAGATGGATATATATGTTTCCGCAAAGACACCATCAGGAGGATGGGGCGAACCCGTCAACCTTGGCAAGACCATTAACACTCCTCTCAATGAAGACAGCCCGTTTCTCAGCAAGGACGGAAAGAAGCTCTTCTTCAGCTCCCAGGGTCATGAAACCATCGGCGGATATGACATCTTCTATTCAACGCTGAATGATGACGGCACATGGTCGGAGCCTGTTCCTGAACCTTATCCCCTGAATACAACCGACGATGATGTGTTCTTCTTCCCCATCGATGACGGCGAGCAAGGCTACTTAACCCGGTATGAACCCGACGGATTTGGCAGTGGCGACATTTATGAGGTTCAGTTGAATCCGGAAACCGAAACCGCTGCCATCGAACATACGGAAAAGGATGTGGTAAACGATACGCCACAGGTGGAGGAAACCAAAGTGGTTGAAAATGTGGAAGGTAATGTTGCAAAAACTCTGAAAACCGAACCCGCCGAAGAAATGGTGTCGGGCAAAAATGAAATAGCGGATGCCGAAGAAAAACTCCCCTCACCTACCTATTTTATCAAACCCATATTCTTCGACTTTGACAGTTATGCTCTTTCCGATAATGCCAGAAATAAACTTGCGGATATTAAGGCTGTCATGGATGAATATCCGGATATCAGGCTGGAAGTCCTCGGGCATACAGATGCCATTGGTTCGGAATCCTATAATCAGATTCTGTCGGAAAAAAGAGCCTCTGCCGTGATAAAATATCTTTCGGGGCTGGGAATTCCTCAAAGCAGAATGCAGTTTAAAGGTTTCAGCAAAGACAGGCCCGTTGCACTGAACAGGCTGCCCAACGGAAAAGATTCAAAAGAAGGCCGGCAACTTAACCGGAGGGTCGAATTCAAAGTCACGGGAACCACGAAAGGCGATATAGTGGTTGAACCTATAAACGTTCCCAACGACCTGAAGATCAAATAACGATGAAATACGAAGTCCCGGCTTAACCCGATCGGCCGTTACCGGTAAATCAGATACCTGTCTGATATATTGGCCAACCGCCGGACCATCGTAAACCTGACGTTTCACCTGCCGTAACATTGATAAACGCCTGTGGACAGGTAAAATTTCCCTCTATCCCATTTGTTCCCTGCTCCTTATGCCGGGTCCGTCTTTTACTCCCGGTTAACTTTTTGATACTTTTTGAATCTATTAAACGTGAACCACGTATAGCAATAAACAGTTTCCAACCACGATCGGTCAAGAAAATCAAACTTGTATGAACTCGTGGAACCGGAAGCTGATGTGCATTCAAAGTTGAATGTTTTTGAAAAACAAGGAAGTTTCATATCTTTAATCGGCGTAATATCAGATAATATACAGATCATGAAGAAATTCCTGTTTATTCTCCTGAGCCTGTTTTTAATCACATCTGTAATCCATGCTCAAAAGGAGGATGTGGAAAAATTGTTCGACGACGGAGAATTCTTTTATACTACGGAGGAATATAAAGAAGCAGCCTTCCTGTTTGTGAAACTGGTCAATCTTGATCCCGACAACGCCAACTATAACTACCTGGCCGGAATGTCGTATCTGAAGGTCAATGGAGAAGAAATCAGCGCAATCCCCTACCTCGAAAAAGCCACCCAAAATACCACACAAAAATACAAAGAAAGGGATCAGTCTGTTCGTAAAGCCCCCTGGTATGCCTGGTACTACCTGGGAAATGCCTACCGTATAAACAATCAGCTGGAGGAAGCACTGGATGCATATTCCAGGTTCATGGATCTCAGGGGCTTCGAGAAGAAATACAACCTGCGAATCGTCCAAAATGAGATCAGGGCAGTGGAGAGGGCAAAGATCATTAAGGACGCCCCGATAAATCTGATCACAGAAAAACTACCCTCTTCCATCGATGACGGAGTAACCACCTTTCGTCCGGTGGTGAATATTAATGAAAGCTCGATGGTATTCATGAAATCACTCAAGTTTTATGATGCGATTATGTATAGTTATAAAGTGGACGGCCAATGGGTAAATCCGATAAACATCACTCCCCAGGTGGGCTCCGACGGCGATATGGTTCCTGCAGCACTGTCGGCAGATGGTACTGAACTGCTCCTGGTCAGAAGTTCAAAATCTGATAAGGGTGATATTTATCTCAGCAGGTATAACGGACAAATCTGGAGCAAAGCCGAAAAGATGGGTAAAAATATCAATACTTCTAAAAACGAGGCTCATGCTTCTTTCTCACCCGACGGACAAATTCTCCTGCTGGCCAGCGACCGCCGGGGAGGTTTCGGCGGTCTGGATCTCTATGCATGTAAGAAAGATCCTGAAGGCGAATGGGGAGAGCCAGAAAACCTCGGACCGGCAATTAATACCTCTGAGGATGAGACTTCTGTTTTTCTCGTGAACAATGGTCAGACCCTGTTTTTTAGTTCAAAGGGACATTTTAATATGGGAGGTTATGACATATTCTATTCCAACCGCCAGACCAGCGGGGGCTGGGGTGAAGCCAAGAATATCGGTTTCCCGTTAAACACCACAAATGATAATGCATTCTTTCAGCCCACGATGCTGGGGAAAACCGGTTATGTGTCTCTTTTCCAGAACGCAGGATCCGGTTCAAAGAAAGAAATATACCATATCCTGATCCTGCCGTCTGAAAAACCGGCAACTACGAGTAAATCCCTTTTTAACGATAGTTTCAGCCTTATCCTGGACAGCGAAGACAGCACCGGGAACATCACAATTAACTATGATGTAGAAAAGGATACTTTCACTGTTATCTCTCCGGGAGGGAAATCGTACAGCGTAAAATTATTGCCAGGGAAAAAATGACACAAAGAGATCGGTTTTATTCCTATATCCAGGCTGAAGAACTGCTTAAATCCTATGTCAAAACCTCCTTCCTTTCAGCCAGGGTAATAAAAACAAATGGACTCCCACTGCTTACACAGGAACCGGCTATCATCGGAGGAACAGAAAACCAGCATTTCGCCATTCAGATCGTCGCTCTGAGAAAGCCGGCAGATATGCGGAATTTCAGGACATTGAGGGATGTCAAAATGATCAAGGGCGATGACGGCTTCTACAGGATCGTCTATGGCTATTATGATAGTAAGTCAGAAGCCATGAAAGATCTCGATGAAACGAAAAAACGCGGATTTGATGACGCATTCATCATCGACCTTTCCCGGCTTCATCAACGCAATGCCACCCTTGCCCGGGAAGGCAATACACATGGTCAAAGAATTTTTTACACGATCCAGCTGAAAGCCTTAAGAACACCGGTGGGGAAAAACTATTTCCTGCATCTCAGCGGCATACGTGTCATCCATGGAAATGATGGAATTTTCAGGTATATTTACCATGAATTTTCGGATTTGGATGAATCCGGGAAAGAACTCGAAAGGATAAAAAACATGGGGTATTCGGATGCCTTTGTAAGAAAAACAAGCCAAATTCCTGGATATTGAGCATGAGTCTTCAGGCACTTGAACATAAAAACATTCGGCTCCGGGCTATCGAACCCGAAGACCTTGATCTCCTCTACAAGTGGGAAAATGATACGACTATCTGGTATTTGAGCAGTACACTCATACCCTTTTCAAAATTTACACTCAGCCAGTATATCGAATCGGCCAGACAGGATATTTATGAGGCCAGGCAACTCAGGCTTATCATTGAATTGAAGGCGGAAGAAAGACCTGTCGGTGCCATTGATCTTTTCGAATTTGACCCCTTTAACCTGCGCGCCGGAGTAGGTATTCTCATCAGCGACACGGAGGACCGCAAAAAAGGCTATGCTTCTGAAGCTCTTGAAACCGTCATACAATACGGTTTCGACGTTCTTTTACTTAAACAGCTCTATTGCAATATCACCAAGGATAATACCGACAGCCTTCAGTTGTTCATCGGGCACGGCTTTGTCATAGCCGGAGAAAAGAAGTCGTGGATTAAAACGCAGAAAGGCTGGCTAACAGAGTATTTCCTTCAGCTAATCGCTGAATGACGTACCTGCAATACCGGCATATTCCGGAATATCATTAAGAAATTTGATTTCCCTGCTCTCAAAGTCAACCCGACAGCCATAGTGTTTCATTCCATTGGTCACAAGCAGGAATTGAACTCTGAAAACCATATTGTACACTGCGATCTGGTCAAAAACCTCAGGACGAATAGTAACTTCAGGCGCCTTGCATTCAACCATTAGAAGGGGTTGTCCGTCATGGTCATAAATCAGGATATCACAACGTTTGACCATTTTGTTATACGAAAGCGACTTTTCCATGACCAGGCCCGAAGCCGGATATCCCTTTTCATGGACAAGATATGCTGCGAAGTTTTGTCTTACCCACTCTTCAGGTGTCAGGCGGACAAATTTACGGCGAAAAGAATCGAAAATATAATCCAGTCCCTTTTCCTGCTTTATATTAAATGAATAGGATGGTAAATTGAGGCTTATCATACGCTTATACTTCCCTCACAAACCTACATAATTTTCCGTGATGATGAAATAATCCGGATAGCATAAAAAAATAATGGGAGTTCCATGAACTAAAGTTTAAATTTGCAGGGAATCATCCCAAAAGAATATATCGACCATTCATCAGCTAAGGATACAGAAACAGATACTCACCATGAAAACGAAAGAGGAAATTGTAAAAAACTGGCTTCCCAGATACACAGGCAACAAACTGGAAAATTTTGGGAAATACATACTATTGACCAATTTTAACCAGTATCTTGATTTTTTTTGTGAAATCAACGATACGGAGGTGGTCAGCTGGGATCATCCAATGCCCTGTGCCAATGCTTCCGGTATTACTATGATTCATTTCGGGATAGGAAGCGCCAATGCTGCGACGATCATGGATTTGCTGAGTGCCATTGAACCGACTGCTGTTCTGTTCCTTGGTAAATGTGGCGGCCTGAAGAAGAAAAACAAGCTGGGTGATCTCATTCTGCCTATCGCAGCCATCAGGGGTGAAGGGACCTCCAATGACTATATGCCGCCCGAAGTGCCGGCTCTTCCTGCATTTAAACTGCAACGGGCTGTTTCTTCAACCATCCGGTCGCATGGCAGGGATTACTGGACCGGTACTGTTTTTACAACAAACCGGCGGGTTTGGGAATATGATGAGGATTTCAAGGAATACCTCAGGCTCACCAGGTCGATGGCCATCGATATGGAATCTGCCACGATATTTACAGTCGGCTTCGCCAACGAGATCCCAAGCGGTTCTCTCCTGCTGGTCAGCGATCAGCCGATGATATCATCAGGAGTGAAAACAGCAGAAAGCGATAAGCGGGTAAACGAAAAGTTTACCATGGACCATCTCCGGATTGGCATCGACTCTATGATTGAATTGCTCAATAACGGCGAGTCGGTTAAACACTTAAGATTTGACTAATTATGAGCCGGGACGCCCTGACCTACGAACAGATTATAAAGGACCTCAGTAACCGGATCTATTACCCGGTTTATTTTCTCTCTGGCGAGGAACCTTACTATATTGACAAGATCACATCTTATATCATGGATAATGTACTGACTGAAGCTGAAAAAGCTTTCAACCAGAGCGTTTTATATGGCAAAGATTCGGACGCCGCCACTATTATCAATGCAGCCCGGAGATTTCCGATGATGGCGGGTCACCAGGTAGTGGTCGTCAAGGAAGCACAGGAAATAAAAAATTTTGATGACCTGGTATATTATGTTGAGAAGCCTCTTAAATCAACCCTGCTGGTTTTAAACTACAAGTATAAAAGCCTCGACAAGAGGAAGAAAATCTATAAATCTATACAGCAGCATTCCCTGATCTTCGATTCAAAAAAACTTTATGACGATAAGATCCCCCAATGGATCGCCGATGAACTGAGAAAAAAAGGTTATAAGACCGAACCAAAGGCCGCAGCCCTTCTCACAGAATTCCTGGGGAATGATCTCTCCCGCATTGAAAATGAATTAACGAAGCTCATCATCGTCCTGCCGGATAATGTTAAAATCATCACGGTGGATCATATCGAACGAAACATAGGCATCAGCAAGGAGTTTAACAATTTTGAACTCCAGAAAGCCCTTACCGAAAGAGATGTGGTCAAGGCCAACCGGATCATCCGGTATTTTGCAGCCAATCCCAAAAACAATCCCGTAACCGTTACCATAACCAGCCTGTATTTTTTCTTTACCAAAATACTGACTTACCATGTCCTGAAAGATAAATCACCCGGAAATGTTGCGTCCGTGCTCCGTATTCATCCTTTCTTTGTCGGTGAATATGTGAAAGCCGCTCACGTCTATTCTGCTGGTAAAGTGGAGGCGATTATTTCCCTCCTCAGAGAATATGATGTCAAATCAAAGGGATATGGAAATGTCTCAACCGATTCAGGAGATCTCATGAAAGAATTGATCTTTAAAATATTGCACTAAAGGAAATTGTTATGATCACCATTATTATTGTTGTTGTTACCGCGATTGTTTCCATCATCTGTTTCAGTAGTGAGGATCTGTTCAGAAAATTTGATTTCGAGCCTTATGATGTGGTCCGTAAAAATGAATGGTATCGCTTTATATCACACGGCTTTGTCCATGCCGACTGGGTTCATCTTATTGTGAACATGCTTGTCTTTTTCTCTTTCGGCATCCATGTGGAGAGTATTTTTAAAGGTCTTGAGGACAGTCATCAGCTCTTTTCCGCTCCGCTTGCCTACGTCGTTTTATATTTCGGTGGCATGATCATAGCAACCCTCTCTACCTTTTTCAAACGTAAGGATGATCCGAATTATGCTTCGGTAGGGGCTTCGGGCGCGGTGTCAGCGGTCCTGTTCACGAGTATCTTTTTTTCACCCCTCGACAAGATCCTGTTCTATGGTGTTATCCCCATGCCCGGTTTTGTCTTTGGTATTCTGTATCTAATATATTCAACCTATATGGGACGGTCGGGTCGTGGCAACGTCAATCACGATGCCCATCTCTGGGGTGCAATATTCGGATTTATTTTCCCCCTTTTCATACAGCCTTCCCTGCTTCTTCACTTTATAAGCCAGTTTTAGGATGAACAAAGCTGTTTTTTTCGACCGTGATGGTGTCATCAACAATGAGGAAGGTCTGTATTATATATACCGGACTGAGGATTTCAGGTTTAACCCGGGCATTAAGTCTGTCCTGAAAACGCTCAGTGACCGTGGGTACCTTTTGATCCTTATAACCAACCAGGGAGGGATTTCAAAAGGATTGTACACGAGGAAAGATGCAGCACACATTCACCTTCTTATGGCTGAAGAACTGGGCCGTGACGGCGTTCATTTCAGCGAGGTATATATGTGCCCGCATCACCCCGATGTGGAGAACTGCCTTTGCCGTAAGCCGCAAACCCTTTTATTTGAGAAGGCTATGGCCCGCTTTAACATTGATATCCTTTCTTCCTGGTTTGTGGGAGACCGGGAAACCGATATCGAAGCCGGCCGGAAAGTGGGTTTAAGGACAATATTGGTGGAGCCGAATCAGGATATGCGCTTTCTGGCAGACAGGATTATCTGAACAGGGAGGATTCCGGCCGGTCAGTTCATTCCGGGATTTTCCGGAAAGTTGGCCCACACCTGGTATTTGTTATTCATCTTTTTCAGAACATCATTCCAGAAACTGGTCTTATCCGATTCCATAATCAGGGTTGGGTCCAGTTCGCCTACCAACCATGCATTCTCATCGATCTCTCCTTTGAGCTGGTTTGGCGCCCATCCCGAATAACCAAGGAAAAACCGAACCTGCCTGCTCGTCACTTCACCTGAGTTGATCAATGATTTTAGTTTATCAAAGTCACCTCCCCAGAATATATTTTCAAATACATGAACACTTTCAGGAATGAGTTCGCCAAGAGTATGAATAAAATGCACAGTATTTGTATTCACCGGCCCGCCAATCGAGATACCGGTTTCTATTGAAGGAAAATCCTGGATTACATCCTGGATATGCAGATCCACCGGTTTATTTAAAACGAAGCCCACTGATCCTTCATCCGAGTGTTCCGTGAGCAGGACAACCGATCTTTTAAAATAGGTATCACTCAGGAAAGGTTCTGAGATCAAAACCCTTCCGGGACTGGCCAGTTTATCGTTTTTTATCTTGAAGAAATCGATGTTAAGGCTCATTGAAATCGTGTTTAACGATCCGAACTAATTTCCACTAATATAAAACGTGTATTTTCAAAATATGGTCTGTGAAGATAACTTTTTGACAAAAAGGTAAATAATGTAGTTATTCTGAATTATTTTACTGACCTACATAAAAGACAGCTTAAAGCATGATGAAGTTGCACCAATTCCATGATGAATTCATAATATACTGTAATTCATGCCATTACATATCAAGAAGAAAACGCATGAAGGGCGCCGGGCAATTTTCAGCTTAAAACAAGGACGGGAATTTCCGGGGATCAGATTCCCTCATCAGTTCATATATGGTTTCGAAGACATCTTCTGCATTGGGATTGGAAAAATAATCGCCGTCGGTGCTATAAGCAGGCCGGTGTTCTTTGGCCGAAATGGTCCTGGGACCGGCATCCAGGAAAGAATAACCGCCCTGTTCTTCCAGAACTTTTTGCATCATATAGGCAGATGCGCCGCCAGGCACGTCCTCATCGAAGAACACAACCCTGTTGGTCTTTTTCAGCGATTCCACGATACTCTGATGGATATCGAAAGGCAGCAAAGTCTGAACATCGATCAGCTCAACGCTGATATCAAATTCCTCCAGTTGTTTTACTGCCGTCTCAGCGATCCGCACGCAACTTCCGTACGTAACCAGCGTCAGGTCCGTGCCCGAATGGAGTATTTCGGGAATTCCCAGTGGTATTCTGAACTCTCCAATGTTATCCGGCAGTATTTCCTTAATCCTGTAACCGTTAAGGGGTTCGATGACCAGGGCCGGATCGTCGGCTTCCAGGAGCGTGTTATAGAATCCTGCAGCACGTGTCATATCCCGGGGAACGCACACAAAAATTCCGCGAAATGAGTTAATCACCATACTGAGTGGTGAGCCTGAATGCCAGATGCCTTCAAGGCGGTGTCCGCGTGTACGGATGATCAGCGGGGCAGCCTGTCCGCCGCATGTACGGTAGTGAAGCGTTGCCAGGTCGTCGCTTACCGTCTGAAGACCGTATAAAAGGTAATCGAAGTACTGAATTTCAGCGATAGGCCTGAGTCCCCGTAAGGCAAGTCCGATACCCTGTCCTATGATGGTAGTTTCCCTGATGCCTGTATCCGTAACCCTGAGTTTACCATATTTTTCCTGCAGACCTTCCAGTCCCTTATTGACATCGCCGATCTTACCGGTATCCTCCCCAAAAGTCAGCAGGAGAGGATATTTTGCAAAAAGGTGATCAAAATTCTTCTGAAGGATCTCCCGTGCATTCAGGACAGGTGATTGTTCCGACCATACAGGTTCAACAGCTGCAACGCGGAGAGCGGAGCGGCTTGATTCATTGTAAAGATGCGAGCTGTAGTTCCGGATGTTCGCCTGATCATAATCCCTCAGCCAGTCTACGATATCTTTTTGAAGATGCTGCCGTACCGGGCAGTCGCCACAGATTTGCCGGAGAATCCGGCGGGCAGTACTCATCACATCCCGTCGGATTGGGTTGGCAATTCTCTTAAGGTCGCTGGTGAGGGAGGCTATCTTGTCAAAATGATCATTCCGGCAATGGCAGGACCGGTTGTTTACGATCGTCAGAAATTTCTCTCTTTCATCCCGGATGGCGACCGTATAATTTTTCCATGCTTTTCGTTGGGCCTGACGGGCTTCCTCTTCTGCTTCCTTTTCGATACTGTCCAGCACGGCGGCCACCTCGATATGATTTTCCAGTATCCACTGTCTCATTTTTAAAAGTGGGTCATTGTCTTTCTCCCATTCCAGCCGCTTAGCAGGCTTATATCGTTCCTGCGATCCTGAAGTGGAATGTCCCAGGGGCTGGACCATCTCATCAATATGAAAAACCACCGGCACATGCTCCTTCCTGCACCTGGATATCCCCTCGTTAAATATCCGGATCAGCCCGGCATAATCCCAGCCACGACCATAATATAAAAGGATGCCGTTGGTGTCGTCCTCCTTGACAAAGCCCCGGAGAGCTTCAGAAATGCTGGCTTTAACTGTCTGAAAATCCCTGGTGACCGAAATACCATAACCATCATCCCAAACGGCAACTGCCACAGGGATCTGCAATACGGCTGCCGCATTCACCGTTTCGAAAAAATGCCCTTCCGTCGTGCCGGCATCCCCAATCGTTCCAAACGCCACCTCATTTCCACCATGAGAAAGATCGGTGTATTCACGCAGTGCCGGATTCTCCCTGAATAGTTTTGATGCATAACCAAGACCTACCAGTTTGGGCATCTGACCTGCCACCGGCGAAAGATCGGCGGCGGTATTTTTCATCTCTGAAAGCTTTTTCCAGCTTCCGTCAGGATTCAGGGACCGGCTGGCAAAGTGATTATTAAAAGAACGTCCTCCGTTGGAGGGATTATATTCAAGATCAGTATCTCCGTATATCTGGGCGAAAAATTCAACAGTATCCGACATGCCCGTGGCCAGGAGAAAGGTCTGGTCACGGTAATATCCTGATCTCCAGTCCCCTGCCCTGAAATTCTTCGCCAGGGCAATCTGGGCAATCTCCTTACCATCCCCGAATATCCCGAATTTGGCTTTACCAGACAGTACCTCTTTCCTTGCAATCAAGCTGCATTGGCGACTTAAATGTGCCAGCCTGTAATCGGCTAAAACCTCCTCCCTGAATTCCTGAAAACTAATCTCCTGCTCCTGTCCTGTCACGTATAAGGGATGGATATCTGTAGGCTGCGGCATAAATATCTAATTTTACATGAAAATCAGGCAATAATAAATGAGTCTGATGGTTTAAAAGACATTGAAATATCTTAATAAATCTGTAATTTTGTCGACAATTAGACAGACAAATTTTAACTTCAAATTGTTCAAGCATTGATTAAGATTTTGATATTATCTGTAGTGCTTTTAAGCATTTCCATGATAGGCCTGGCATTTAATATCCTGTTCAGGAAAAACGGGAAATTCCCTGCATACGAGATCGGTCGTAACAAAGACATGAAAAAGCTAGGGATTACCTGTGTGAAACACGAAGAATATAAATGCTTTAAAAATCTCCGGAATACGGACTGCGCCGGATGTGAAAGTATATTCGGGGATGATGAGTAAACATTTCCGGAACGTAGTTGTTTGATGAGCAAAGGGAGGACATCATCATGTTAAAAGTTCTGATTCTTGCCGTACTGTTAATGATTCTGGCTTTTGCTGCCATGTCGGTCAGACTTATACTCGACCGTAAAGCGGAATTCCGGGGAGGCAGTTGTGCCGCTTCATCACCTGAGCTTAAAAAGCAGGGTATCAGTTGTGGTTGTGGCGAAAGTTGTTATACCGACAGGGAGGAACCCACGGCCTGAGGCTGTTCATCTGATTATTCCTCTTTGATGATCAGCGATTTGAATCCTTTCGTATAGTACTCCTTATATTTTCCATTATCATCACTGTAGATAAAATACGCCTCAAGTTCCGGATGTTCCTTCAGCAGAGTTTTACTTTTCTCCAGGCCGAGAACCATGCAGGCTGTAGCATAGGCGTCAGCTGTAATACAGTCATCAGCAACGACAGATGCACTTAACAGCCGCCTCATCACGGGGTATCCTGTTTTCGGATCAATGGAATGGGCGTATTTTACTCCATTCTTTTCGTAAAATTTCCTGTAGTTACCACTTGTGGCCAGCGCCCTGTTCTCGATGCGGACAATAGCCTGCAGGTCGGAACCGGGGATCATGTTACCAAAGTCGGGACGGTCAATCCCGATCTTCCATATTTCATCCCTGGGATTGAGTCCTTTGGTTCTCAGCTCACCACCGATTTCAACCATATAGTTCTTAACACCATGCTCTTCAAGAAAACGGGTAGCTACGTCGACCGAGTAACCCTGGGCAAGCGCATTGTCGTCAATGGTTACGTGCGGGTCAGTTTTTACGAGCCGGTCACCTTCAATACGGATCTTATCCATTCCCACATACTGAAGTAAACTGTCAATCATACTGCTGTCAACTTCCGCCTTAGGTCCCGGGCCAAAACCCCAGGCATTTACCAGAGGCATAACGGTGATATCGAAGGCCCCGTCAGAAGCCTGGTAAACCGCCTTTGCAACATCATATACTTCCCTGAATTTAGCATCCACGATCAAATCCTCATTCCGGTTTATTTTGGATATCAGAGAATTAGGAATATAAGTGGAGAGAGAAAGATCAAAGCTGTGCAGAAGGGAATCGACCTCTGGTTGAAAATTGATCGAATCCTTTACAGCATAGGTAATATGGTAACTTGTCCCCTGGGTGAAGCCCGTAATCTTAAAATAGGTAAGGTTACCTGATGGCCGGCATGATGCCAGGAAAAGCATGATCAGGAGTAAAACCCCCGGGATTTTGGTTTTCATTTCAGTATCATTTTAATGTTTTCCGGTCATGACCAGGTATGAACCGGCAAATGCAGGGCAGGGCTTTGTGAGATGGCCTAAACGATCATGTCAAACGTGATGCATATTAACATGTTGTATAAAAGTCAGACAAATAATCCTTTTTTGCTAAGAGATAAACAGCTTCATAAAAGGTTCAGGCTTTATCGTCCTGTATTATCCTCCAAAATCGTCATAATCGACCATTTCATCAGGAACACCCAGATCGTAGAGCATTTTCATGACGGCATCGTTCATCATGGGCGGACCGCAGAGGTAAAATTCGATATCTTCGGGTTCCTCATGTTTGCTGAGGTATTCATCGTAAACCACCTGGTGGATAAAACCTTTATACCCATTCCAGTTATCTTCCGGCAGGGGCTCCGAGAGAGCGATATTAAACTTGAAGTTAGGAAACTGCTTTTCAATTTTTCTGAATTCCTCTTCATAGAAGATTTCCCTTTTAGATCTGGCCCCATACCAGTAACTTACTTTCCTGTTGGTTTTAAGGGTATGGAAAAGGTGAAAAATATGCGAACGCAGAGGTGCCATTCCAGCGCCACCCCCGATATAAACCATTTCGCGGTCGGTGCCCTTAATGAAGAATTCACCATAGGGTCCGGATATGGTCACTTTATCTCCCGGTTTTCTTGAGAAGATATAAGATGAACATATCCCGGGGTTGACCTTCCTGAACTGGCCCTTTGCCCTGTCCCAGGGTGGTGTGGCAATACGGATGTTCAGCATGATGATGTTTCCCTCAGCCGGGTGGTTGGCCATAGAATAAGCCCTGAACGTTTCCTCAGGGTTCTTCATTCTGAGATCCCACATATTGAACTTGTCCCATTCATCCCTGAACTGTTCCTCAACGATCATATCCCTGAACTCGACATCAATTTTCGGAACGTCTATCTGTATATAACCTCCGGACTTAAATTCAAGGTGTTCCCCTTCGGGCAACTTCACTTTGAACTCCTTAATAAAGGTTGCTACGTTTCTGTTGGAGATCACTTCACATTCCCATTTCCGGATACCCATGACCTCTTCGGGTACCCTGATCGACATATCGTTCCGTACCTTAACCTGGCAACCCAGACGCCAGTTGTCCTGTTGTTCTTTCCTGGTAAAGAAACCGGTTTCAGTGGGCAGAATTGAGCCTCCGCCTTCAATCACCTGGCATTTGCACAAACCGCAAGTACCGCCACCACCACAGGCAGAAGGCAGAAAAACATCCTGACCTGACAGTGTGCTCAGTACGGTATTCCCGGGTGAGACGGTAAATACTTTATCGTTGACTTTAAGGGTTACCTCACCCTGAGGGCTTAATTTGGCCTTAGCAACCATTAGGATCAGTACCAGCAGGAGGATGATCCCCAGGAAAAATGCTATACTGATCAATACTATTCCCAATTCTGATGTAAGAAGAACCATTTTCTTTACAATTCCTTATTTAACACTAAAGTTTTATTCCCATAAAGCTCATAAAAGCAATACCCATCAATCCGGTGATGATAAATGTAATGCCCAGACCCCGCAATGGTGCAGGGACATTGGAGTATCGGATTTTCTCCCGGATAGCTGCAATACTGATAATAGCCAGAAACCAACCAACGCCTGAGCCCAGGCCAAAAGCAGTAGCTTCGGCAATATTGGCATATTCCCTTTCCTGCATGAAAAGTGAACCGCCGAGGATAGCGCAGTTTACGGCAATGAGTGGAAGAAAGATCCCAAGTGTCGAGTATAACGCCGGACTGAATTTTTCGATGATCATTTCAACAAGCTGGGTCATCGACGCGATAACTGCGATGAACATGATAAAGCTCAGAAAGCTGAGATCGACATCTGCCAGTTTGGGGCTGAGCCAGGTAAGTGCTCCGGTTTTCAGAAGGAAATTCTGTAGAATATAATCCACCGGAACGGTAAAACCCAGAACGAAAACAACGGCAATGCCGAGGCCTGCAGATGTTTTTACCGTTTTGGATACAGCAAGGTATGAACACATACCAAGGAAGTATGCAAAAATCATGTTGTCGATAAAAACACTCTTCACAAATATATTAATCAGGTTTTCCATTTTTCAATCCGCTATTTATTTGTCCTCTATTAAGTGTCTGTTACGTCCTCTCTGGATCCAGATAATGATTCCCACCGTAACCAGGGCCATCGGGGGAAGGATCATCAATCCGTTGTTTGAGTATCCTGCATCATACCATGACTGGGGAATAACCTTCATGCCCCAGAAAGTACCGGAGCCAAGAAGTTCCCTGAAAAAAGACACGATGACGAGGATAAGGCCGTAACCGGCGGCGTTCCCGATTCCATCGAGAAACGATGGCCACGGCTTATTACCCATGGCGAAGGCTTCCAGGCGTCCCATCAGGATACAGTTCGTAATGATTAATCCGACAAATACGGAAAGTTGCTTACTGACATCATAGGCATATGCCTGTAAAAATTCATCGACCAGGATAACCATGGTGGCAATCACCACAAGCTGGACAATAATCCTTATGCGCGGAGGGATTAACTTCCTTAGCATGGATATGACAACGTTGGAGACTGCCAGTACAGCCATAACCGAAACAGCCATAACAACGGAATTCTCCATTTTAACGGTGATGGCAAGTGCCGAACATATACCCAGAACCTGCACGGTAATTGGATTGCTTGTCCCCAGGGGTTCTGTAAGCAGCTTAATATTTTTTGTTGAAAATAAAGGTTCTCTGTCGCTCATTTCTGACCTCCTTCTTTCATTTGTTTCTTCATGTAGTTCACATAAGGGTTTATACTGTCCAGGAGCATCTTCTGAAGACCCTTACTGGTTATGGTGCCACCGGAAACAGCATCGACACCATGGGGATTATCGGGTGAAGTACCGCCTTTGACCACTTCAATGGACACAAAATCACCGGCCTCATTGAACAGCTTTTTACCTGTAAATTCCTTTTGGAACCAAACTTCGGAAATTTCTGCACCAAGTCCGGGAGTCTCTTTCTCATTGGCGAAAACAGTACCGTATATGGTATTATAGTCTTCGTTTAAAGCCACATACCCCCATATCGGCCCCCACAAGCCTTTACCACGCACAGGAATGATATACTTTTTCTCACCTTCAGGCGTGGTGTAGATAAACAGGGGGAGATTTCTCTGATCCGGGGCTTTCTCGTATTCCGCTTTCAGATTTTTGGTTATATCGAAGGCATCATGGCCCTCTATCACATCCCCTTTCGAGTTCACAACAATACTGCTGGTGATATATTTCTTAAACAGTCCTTCGATAAATGTGTCCTTATTTTCCGCTTCTTTAACCCCCTCGGTCAAATTCACCGACTGAAGAATACCCTGCTTGATTTCGACTTCCACGTTTCTTTCCTGCGCGGGTTTAAGTTCTTCAGAAACAAATGAAAGAAGCGCGGCAACGATAATCACCAGTATTGAAGCGAAACTGAATATGTAAAAATTACTAAACTTCTTCATTTTATACTGTTTACGCTGTTACTTTAACTCTCTTTAATCTTTTTTTGATATTTGCTTCAATCACGTAATGATCGATGAGCGGGGCAAATACATTCATCAGCAGAATGGCCAGCATCACACCTTCAGGATATGCCGGATTCAAAACCCTGATCAGGATGGCAAGAACGCCAATCAGGAAGCCGTAAATCCATTTGCCTTTGGCAGTCTGTGTAGCAGTAACCGGATCGGTGGCCATATAAACCGCACCGAAGGCAAAGCCGCCCAGCATAAGTTGTTCGTACCACGGAACAGCCATAAAGGTATTCACCGCCAGTACATTCAATAATAATCCCATGGCAGCACCCCCGGCAAATACGGAGAGAATGATTTTCCAGCTGCCCACACCGGTATATATCAGGATGACCGCGCCGATGAGAATGGCAATCGTGGAAGTTTCACCGAATGAACCCGGGATGGTGCCGGAGAACATATCCCATAGATGATAGGGATGGCCTATCCCGTTCACAAATTCTTTAGCGCCGGCAGCAGCCTGACCGAGGATCGTCGATCCGGAAAATCCGTCGACGATGTGCTGTCCGCTTTTCAAACCCGAAATCCAGACTTTGTCACCCGACATTTGCGAAGGATAGGCGAAGAACAGGAATGCCCTGGCAGTGAGGGCCGGATTCAGAACATTCATGCCTGTTCCTCCGAAAACCTCCTTCCCGATAATCACCGCAAATGCAGTAGAAACGGCTACCATCCATAACGGAACGTCGATGGGCATAATGAGCGGGATCAACATTCCGGTCACCAGGAACCCCTCGTTAACGTCATGTCCGCGCATCTGCGCAAAAATGAATTCGATACCCAGACCAACGACATAAGAGACGATAATCATGGGTAATATCTTAAGAAATCCGTAAAAGAATGTCGTCCAGAAATCCATCGGGGTACCGGAAGCAAGAAAATGCTGGTATCCGGTGTTCCACATGCCGAAAAGTAATGGCGGTATCATGGCCAGGACGACAACCGACATAGCTCTTTTCATATCATTGTTGTCACGGATATGCGCCCCGGCCGTTGTAACCTTGTTGGGTACGTAAAGAAAAGTCTCAAAGGCATCAAAAGTGGAATGAAGCTTTTCATACTTCCCTCCTTTCTCAAAATGAGGCTTAATCTTATCAATAGCTTTTCTTAAACCTTTCATAATATTATAATACACCAATTTAAACGAATACTATTCAGTTTCTTTTCTCATTAGATCGAGACCATGCCGAATGATCTGTTGAACTTCGGTTTTTGACGTACACACAAATTCACAAAGTGCAAAATCCTCTTCCGATACTTCGTAGATGCCAAGTCTTTCCATCAGCTCGACATCATCCACCAGTATTGCCTTAATCAGATGTACAGGGTAAATGTCCATTGGAAATACTTTCTCATATTCACCGGTCATCACATATGCTCTTCTTCCGCCATGCAGGTTAGTGTCCATTTTGTAGCTGCGGCCAGGTGTCATCCATGAGAAGAAGGATCTTGAAACACTGAATTTATTAAATCCGGGTAAGGCCCAGCCGAGAAATTCGAAATGGTCACCTTCCGGGATCACCGTGACCAGGTTATCATAGTATCCCAGATAGCCCGACTTTAATATTTTGGTGCCGGTGAGAACATTACCACTTATATATCTCAGGTTCCCCCCGGTAACATTGTCTTTAACAACCGGAGCAATGGAAGCCCCCCTGATCACCTTATAATAAACGGGCTTATTCACTTCTGAACCTGCGAGTGCTATAATGGTTGAATTGTCGACTTTCCCGTCCATAAAGAGTTTACCGATGGAAATGACATCCTGTGGTCTGATATACCAGACAATATCCCCTTTATTTACCGGTGCAATGTGATGAATCTGGATTCCGGGATTTCCTGCAGGATGAGGCCCCCTGAAAAGGTGCATCTCCACCCCCCTGGCCTCACTGAACGTCCTGGTTACAGGATAATCGGCACTGACGGAGAGATGGATCTTCCCGTCAGTCAACCTGGATAATACATCCACCCCTTTTTGAAATTCCACCTTGAAATCCTTGAGGATAAAATCAATATCCGGGGCCAGAGGTGCGCTGTCGAAACCTGAAATAAAAATATCCCTGGGTGTTTTTTCAGGACTGGCAATGACAGAAAACGGCCGCTGGCGAACGAGTGTCCACATCCCGCTTTCCAGCAATACATCAATAATCTGTTCCCTCGTCAAATTCGCCGGATCCCCAACTTTGTATTCTACATACTCATCCTTTTCAGCAGCATCAACCACCACTTCAAGAATTTTTCTGCGCTCACCACGGGTAACCGCGCTAACGGTTCCTGAAACGGGTGAGGTAAACCTGATTTGGGGATTTCTCTTATCAAAAAACAGCGGTGTGCCGACATTGACTTTATCACCTGGTTTGACGTTGAGTTTGGGCAGGATGCCGACAAAATCCGTGGGCTTAAGTGCATAGGACGAAGATCTGTCAACCTTCATGTAAATTTTATCAGCTTTTCCTTCAAGATTAATATCCAGACCTTTCCTGATCCTGATAATTTCAGACATTTTAAGAATAGTGTTATTTAAAAAACTTCGACAAAAATAGTTATTTTTACTTTTTATCTCCTGAAATTTCAAAAAAACAACTTTAAAAATCTAGAATTATATATCTATTGATATTTGCTTCTTAAATTTTTCAAAATTAACCATTAAAAACATAATCGGGAAAATGACGTTAACTTATTAATTCATGTAAATAACAACCATATGTGCAGGACTGTTCATACAATAACAACCGTATTTCTCATCCTGCTATCAGGCAGCAGAGTGGCCAATGCAGCGCTTCCCGCAGACTTCGGCGACTCGCCCATTGTGCCGGGTGTCTTTAAAAGCAATATCAAAACGGTGAATATTCACCGTGAAGGATGGAACCTCAGCTATCCGGTTATCGATCTCAACGGCCCGGTCAAGCTCATAATGAGTTTTGACGATCTTTCTTCTGAAATCAGAAATTACTATTACCGGATCGTCCTCTGTAATGCAGACTGGACTCCGTCTTCACTGAACGAGAATGAGTATCTTGAGGGCTATCTTCAGAATCAGATTTCAGATTATGAGCACTCTTTTAATACCTATTTCAATTATATCCACTACAGCCTGAAACTTCCGAATGATGATGTGAGGTTCAAAGTATCAGGAAATTACGCCATTATATTATATTCGGATTATAATGAAGATGACACCGTTTTCATCAAGCGGTTTTTTGTGGCTGAGAAACTCGTCGACGTGAAGGCATCGATCCAGAGACCATCGCTGTCTGTTTTCCGCGATGCAGGTCAGGAAGTTAATTTCACGGTCAGTTATGGTTCTTTCCCTGTCAGGGATCCTTACAGTGAAGTAAAAATAACCGTTCTCCAGAATGGACGGTGGGATAATGCAAACACCGGCCTCAAACCCCTTTACGACCGGGATGGCGTCCTCGATTATGATTATAATACGCAAAACGTTTTCCCCGGAGGGGACGAATTCAGGTGGTTTGACATGAAAAGCTTCCGGTATCAGTCTCCTTATATTAAAGATGTCGAATTCAAACAGGGCCACTTTTACGTTGACCTCTTTCCCGATCTATTAAGAGGCGGAAAAATGTATTTTTATGAACAGGACCTGAACGGGAGATATTATGTAGAGGTGCAGGAAGAAAACGATAATGACACGGATGCCGACTATGCGTATGTCAACTTCACACTTTCCATGGATGAGCTTCCCGACAGCAGCAGCGTTTATGTAATGGGAGACCTCACCAACTGGATCTATGACGACCAGAATAAAATGACCTACAATGCCGATTCATCAGCATATAAACTTACCCTTTTGCTCAAGCAGGGCTACTACAATTATGAATACGGGGTAAAGAAGAAAGGAGCCGATACTGTCGATATCGATCTTACCGAGGGGAATCATTACGAAACGGAAAATGATTATATCATCCTGGTTTATTTCCATAGCACCACTTCGCGGCATGAGCGACTTATCGGATACCAGATTGCCAATTCGCTGAACCAGGACAAAGACAGAAATCAATAACATTAGCCGTTGCCTTAAAAACCCGGAACCTGACTGAATTTACATTCAACTGACCTGCCACCGGCCATAATACGGATTCATATTCATGTACCATCCGCTGTATTCAGAAACCGTCGTTCCGGAAAGCCTTAGGCGACATATTTCCTACAGACCTATTTCTTCACTGATGGTTCTCATGGCATCGACCGACAATTGGATGAATTCATCAAGAGGAATGCCTATTTTTTCACATTCCATAATATTTTCACGTTTTACGGAGGCTGCAAAGGCTTTTTCAGTCATCCTTTTTTTCACCGATTTATATTTTATCGTGGCAATCTTCTTTTCAGGATAAACCAGCGTCGTAGCATAGATCAAACCGGTGATGGTCTCACCTGCGGCAAGAGCATGCTGAAACTCGGTGGTCCGGTCCCTGCCTGTGGCTTCTTCATTGTGCATACTTACCGCATCGATAATGTCCTCACCGATACCATTCTGTCGCAGGATATCCACGGAAATGACTCCGTGTGTTTTGGGATCGGCATGGGTTATTTCCACATCGATATCATGGAGTAATCCGGCAAGTCCGAATTCTTCCACATCCCTGCCGAGACGTTTTGCCACAGCCCTTAATACCACTTCCGAAGAAAGTGAATGTATGATCATCTTATCACTTTTCACGTACTGTTTAAGCAAAGAAAAAGCTTCTTCCCTGTTCATCTTTTTTTAGCCGAAAATAGTAATTTTTTCTGACTGGACGCATGGATGAAATTCATCATTACTATAAAAACCCAGCTGTACCGTATTTTCCGAAAATATCCGAAAAATGATTAATTTTACCCACCGAAAATATCAAATACCATGACCATAAAAAAGGAAACTTCCATCGAGAATTTAGTAAATGCTTTGCCCGCTGCCGTAAAATATCTGGCGGAAAAAGGCATTACGTGTATTGATTGTGGCGAACCTGTCTGGGGAACCCTGGAAGAAGCAGCTGTTGAAAAAGGATTTAATCGAGAGGATGTTGAAAGTTTTGTCAGAGATCTTAACAGACTTAAGGATCAGTTTGATAGATGAACCATTCCGGCAACCATATCTTACTTTTCCGGTGAATCCTGAAATACAGAAATAGACAAGAAACAAATTCCATTCCTGTCCTCTGCAGCCGAATCGAATTACTTCAGATGACTGACAAAACTGGGGGGGGGGTGATGATCATATCAGCTGCCGGGAAAAAAAGGAAAACCCAGGAATATGAATATCATGATTCCAGCCACTACGATAACCAGCAGAGTAAAGCCCAGCAATGGCTGATTGTGATCCTTACGATTCATCTCATCTGCTACCTGGTTCCAGAAGGATGGCTTGCCGTCCTCTTTCAACCCGTATAATGCAAAAAAGACATTACCCAGGTAGCTAAGGATAACGGCAATCACCAGGCCTCCAAATAAAGCCACCCAGAGGATGGCGAAAAAGAAGGCAATGGGAAGTTGCACAATCCTGCTTTTCAGATCCTTAATCTTTAATGAAATTTTTTCAAGTTCCACCGTTCGTTTGCTTTTCCAGGTTCCGAACTCTGCCTTCCTGTTCCTGACCCTGTTCTTCATGCTCTCGTTTACGGCCAATTGCTGAGAATCCGTGGCATTCTTCAGCTTCTCAATTTCAGCATTGAGTGAATCCTGATCCCGGAGATACAATTTCTCCAGCCGGTTCATTTCCTCCAGTCCTTTCTGATAGTTCAGCTGAAGAGACTTCCGTCTCTGATCAAGAGTCCTGATATTTGTAAAATCACCGAAGACATTCCCCGGAAAGTCCTTGTAATAGTTCAGTCGTTCCACCTGATTTTCCATTTCCAGCCTCTGAATACCTCCCAACGTCAAAGCAGCATGATGAATCCTGGCAATATGGGCATCGAGTATTACATTCTTCACATTCAGTGTGATATAAACAGCAAGACCCACAACAATTGCAGGTATAATGGCGAGAATGGCCCCGAAAAATCCAGCCGGGACCAGGGCAAAGAGATAACGCAGGAATTTTCTTCCGATCACCCCAAGGAATTTAATACTGCCGGGAATACGGGTATTGAAATCTTTGTCATGAACCATGTGAGGAGGTATCATGAGGGAGGCAAATAATAGTATTACGAGAACAAATAAAAGGATAAGCGATACAAATGTATTTACATTGATAGAAATCCCGAGGAGCGAAAATCCCGAACCCGGAATCCAGCCGAGCATGTCGAGTACGATCTCGATGATGATGCCCGCAAGCATTATGGTAATATAGGAAAGGACGGCCCGAACCGCATTTAAACCGCTGTTGAACCTGGATTTTACTTCACTGAAGCCGGTATTCCACCGTTTTTCAAACCGCATCGACGATATCTCGCCAAAAGCCCAGATCACAGGCAATACGGAAAATACCATACCGAAGGCGCCGATAACCGGTGATCCGGTAAGAATGCCTGTGCCATAAAAAAGCAACAGAATGAATAACGACAATACGGCTCCCCGTAACGATACTCTGTAAAAATTCGCATTAACGCTCATCCCCGCATTCCGGTATGTTATCCGGTAAATCCACCAGGGCCATTGTATGCCATAATGAAGGATCATCCTGTAGAGGAACACCAGGGGTGGTATGAAGAGTTTCAGGAACCAGATGAAAGCATGAATGATCCAGAAAACGATGGTTTTGATGAGCAGCAGAATATCGATAAAAATGATGAAGAGCACAAAAATCCCGTTGAGTATCCATACCACCAGATCGTATAGAAAGCCGAAAAGCATCAGGATCCATCTGAACAGCAACCAGAATCCACCCCTGGCTTCGAGATACTGATCACTTTTTGCCATGCCGAAAAGATAGGCAGGTTTTTCACCGGTAATCGTAAAATGGAGATAGGACAGGACAAGAAAACTGAATGCCAGGGCGGGATATAAAGGAATAACTTTTAAAAGAAGAAACATTACAAAAGCCGAAAGCACGAGAGCGATCAGCTTCTTAATGTAGATGGAAACCTTGTCCATATAGGGAAATTTTGTGGTCTGTATTTAAAAACAAGTTTATGGATTTTTTTTGTAAAATCCTATCCTCAACCACTAACAGGATTTACAGCCTGATCCCTTCCCGGCAGGGCTCTACTCATTGAAGATCCTTACGCTGAACACCTGACGTGTCTTCAGCGGCAATATATTATCACCCGCTATTTTTAGTGATATCGGCCTTCCAGCAGGTAATGTTTCACATAATCAGGAACACCCTCAGCCAGCGACCTGAACCCTCCGGGGTATCCTGTGTCACGGAGTTTTGTCATCACAGCCTGCGTAAAATACTGGTATGTATCACGGATATCCTCCGGGGTATCGATATATTCAATTACCGGCACCCTCCCCATGGCTTTGAAGGTCTGGGTTACCAGCTCATTAAAAGTTTCCGCCTTACCTGTGCCCAGGTTATAGATCCCGGAAGCCTTCCTGTTCAGCATAAAATAGTACATAACATCAACGACGTCTTTCACATAAATGAAGTCGCGCAATTGTTGGCCGTCCTGGAAGTCAGGACGATGGGACCTGAAAAGTTTCATCTTTCCCGTCAGGCTGATCTGTCGAAAAGCATGCATTACAACTGATGCCATTCTGCCTTTGTGATATTCATTCGGGCCATAGACATTGAAGAATTTCAGCCCTGCCCAGAAAGAGGGTCCGCGATCCTGTTTTAGCACCCACTTGTCGAATTCATTTTTTGATCTTCCGTAAGGATTCAGGGGTTGAAGTTCGGAAATGAGGGAGTGAGCATCCACATAGCCTTTCTCCCCGGCACCATAAGTGGCTGCCGAAGAGGCATAAACCAAAGGAATGCCGAATTCCGTACATTGTTTCCAGACGTCTATGGAATAATCCAGGTTGAGTTCCCTGAATACCTCCCAGTTGAATTCAGTGGTATCGGTACGGGCTCCAAGGTGAAATACAAACTGCACCCCGGCCTGGTTTTCCCTTAACCAGGCAATAAAGTCACGCCGGTCGACTTTTTGAGTGAATACCTTGTTTTCGTAATTCGGCCGTTTAGCATCCCTGCTGAAATCATCGACCAGGATGATATCCCGGTAATTTTCTGCATTCAGTCTGGCAAGAAGATTACTGCCAATGAATCCGGCTGCTCCTGTAATGACGATCATTTGTATAGTTAAGTTAATGAGTACTGTCCGGTCTTCCATTCCCGGATCAATATTTTTCCGGTTCAGCTAGACAAAAAAGGTGCTATTTTTATAATCGAAAAGTCCTTTTTCTTTCCCTTTTTCAAACAGAAAGGTGATGGCTCCCCTCCCTTTGTCACCAAGCTGAACCGAATAATCATTCACATACAGATCAATATGTTTCCGGATAACTTCTCCGGTGAGATCCTGTGCATGCTTTTTAATAAACTTTTCCGACGCTGAGGGGTTGGCCATCGCAAATTCAATACTTGCCCTCATAAGCCTGTCTGCCAGATGAATAATATCAGGCTTTAACTCACGCTTTATGATGATCCCACCGAGGGGTACAGGAAGCTTAAACCGGCCTTCCCAGGTTTCTCCAAGGTCGGCCACTTTTCTGAGCCCTTTTTTCTGATAAGTAAACCTCGTTTCATGAATGATCAGTCCGGCATCTACTTCGTTACTCAGTATGGCTTCTTCGATATCTGAGAACAGGTATTCCGATTTTTCCTTTACCGGGGGAAACAGAATCTCAAGGAGGTAGTTGGCTGTAGTATGAATACCAGGAATGGCCATATGCACATCGCATATTTCATCCGGAAATATTTTCCGTCTGCTAATGATCAGCGGTCCATTCTGATAGCCTACGGCGCTTCCGGCGTTCAGGATCAGAAACTTGTCTGAAATAGCCGGATAAGCGGCAAAGCTAATTTTAGACATATCCAGTTCACCTTCCAAAATCATCAGGTTCAGCTGTTCTATATCAGCCATGATCACATCGATCTCCAGTCCTCCGGTGTCAAGTCTTCCGTTCACGAGGGCGTCAAACATAAATGTATCATTGGGACAGGTTGAAAAACCAAGCCGGATCTTATCCATGAAGTTCTGATATTAAACGTTCCAGTTGAATGGCCATACGGGTCAATGCCATATTTATATCCCAATGGTCCCGGTTCCTCGGTTCCACCAGGTTCGAAACTGTTCTCAACTGCACAAAATTAAGATTTTGTTGCTTGCAAACATAAAAAAAAGCAGCGCCTTCCATGCTTTCAACATCCGGATCATATCTTTCCCGCATTGCCTGTATTGAATCAACAGTACCGGATACTGTATTCAGGGTAATGCCTTTTACGGCTGTAATTTCCTTAAGGCAATCACCGGCAGGCCCCGGATTGTCATCCATCCACCCTGCCATCCAGGAATCAGCCGGAGGGTACAAACCAAGCGTATCTGCCGGCAGAAAACCTTCAGGACTCCCGGCGCCCAGGTCAGCGAAACGGTCCTGTTCCACCCTCAGCGTTGTACCCGAAGTGTACACAGACCGATAGGAACCGCAGATGCCGGAAAGAATGGCAAGATCATATTTAGTGGCGCTAAGACGCTGTGAAAGCCGAAGGACCATAGCAGGAGTCCCGGCGCCCGGGACGAGGAAATCCGTCATTACATGACCACAAAATGCCCGGGAAAGTTGCGGGTTTAAACTTTTCAGGTGTGGAAATGTTTTGCTGATACCTGAATATTCGGAAGCCGAAGGGATGACAATAAGTATCTTCATACCGGTAAAAGTAAAGTCAGTTAACGGAATATAAAATTATAATACAGCACAATGCCACCACCGGTCCGATGGATAGGACATAATGCGGTGTAATTCATATCTTTATTGAAAATCAGTCAAAAATAACACTAAAAACGCTTTCTTTGTAAAAGAATTACAGGGTATTCATCCCTGAACGGTTCATTACGGCGAAAATCCTGCCGGAATGCCGTCAGCGGGTTCCCGGTTAAAAACAACGATGTTATGATATTCATCACCCGGAGGGAACGGTTCAGTGCCGCGCACCGGCTTTATAATAAAGACTGGTCCGACAGCAAAAATTTTGAAGTATATGGCGCCTGCTCCAATCCGAACTGGCACGGCCATAATTATATTCTTAAGATAACCGTCAAAGGCGAAATAAACCCGGAGATCGGCTATCTTTGTGACCTCAAAATTCTGAGCGGGATGATCAGGGAAGCTGTAATAGATAAACTTGACCACAAAAATATCAACCTCGAGGTGGATTTCATGCAGGGGAAAAAAGTTTCAACCGAAAATCTGGCTGTAGGAATCTGGGAACAACTTGATCCCCTGATCCGGAAGATGAATATTGAACTTCATTCTGTATACCTGGAGGAAACGGAAAATAATTTTGTTGAATATTTCGGCAATTAGAGGCGTTATATGGATATAGAAAAAAAACCCAGGGACCTGAACGGTGAAAACGGCTACCAGCGTGTTGACCGGTATGATGAGGAACAAACCGGCAAGCTGAGTGAAAACTACAGAAGCATCCTCGAGATCATTGGCGAGGATCTTTCCCGTGACGGCCTGCTAAAAACACCGGAACGTGTTGCCAAAGCCATGCAATTCCTCACCAATGGCTACGGGATTGACCCGGCTGAGATTCTCAAATCGGCCATGTTCAAGGAAGATTACCAGCAAATGGTGATCGTGAAAGACATTGAAGTGTACTCACTCTGTGAACATCATTTGCTGCCGTTTTTCGGCAAGGCCCACATAGCGTACATACCAAACGGTTACATTACCGGACTTAGTAAAATTGCCCGGATTACTGAAGCTTTCTCCCGGCGTCTCCAGGTGCAGGAGCGGCTTACCGTTCAGATCCGGGACTGTATTCAGGAAACCTTGAACCCGTTAGGTGTGGCCGTGGTTATCGAAGCCCGACATCTGTGCATGATTATGCGGGGAATTCAGAAGCAGAATTCTATCACCACTACCTCAGCGTTTACCGGGGAGTTCCTTGATAATGCGAGAACAAGAGAGGAATTTATACACCTCATTGGTTCGCACCTTATTTAGCTTTCAATTAGCATATTCTCAACCTGCCGTGCTTTCGATTTATACAAAGTTTACAATGAAAAGTTAGTTTTTAATACATATCTCACTATTTTTGTCAAATATTTCACAACGATTTATGAACGCATATGTTTTTCCCGGACAGGGAGCCCAGTTCGTAGGAATGGGAAAGGATCTTTATGACAGCAATGAGACTGCCAGGGCATTTTTCGACAAGGCTGATGAAATCCTCGGTTTCCGTATCACGAAGCTGATGTTCGAAGGGACAGATGAGGATCTTCGTCAGACCCGTGTGACCCAGCCTGCCATTTTTCTTCATTCGGTTATCCTGGCTATGACCCTGGGTACCGCTTTTCATCCTGACATGGTTGCCGGACATTCTCTTGGTGAATTTTCAGCCCTCGTAGCTAACGGGGCATTGAGTTTTGAAGACGGGTTGAAGCTCGTGTCTAAAAGAGCCCTTGCCATGCAGAAAGCCTGTGAGAGAGAACCGTCTACCATGGCTGCCATTCTCGGACTCGAAGATGCTGTAGTTGAAGAGGTCTGTTCCTCCATCGATGAAATAGTAGTACCGGCCAATTACAACAGTCCGGGCCAAATCGTGATTTCAGGCTCGCTGAAGGGCATCGATCTGGCTGTTGAAAAACTGACCGAAAAGGGAGCAAAAAGAGCCATAAAGCTGGCTGTTGGGGGGGCCTTTCATTCTCCCCTTATGGAACCGGCAAAAGTAGAGCTGGCCGCAGCCATTCATTCCACCCCCTTCTCAGTACCTGTTTGTCCTGTATATCAGAATGTCAATGCCCGACCTTCCACAGATCCGGAGACCATCAGGAAGAACCTTATCGACCAGCTGACATCACCCGTAAGGTGGACACAAACCGTCATGAACATGATCAGTGACGGGGCAACTTCATTCACCGAGTCAGGGCCGGGAAATGTATTGCAGGGTCTGATCAAAAAGATCGATCGTACCATGACGACCATGAGTGCATGATTATGCGCCCTGTAATTTGCGTGTCAGGGGCTTCAGAGCCCTTTTTTTTTAACCAGTAATTCGCTGTTTATGAAAGTTCTAAAATTCGGAGGCTCATCGGTCGGCTCACCTGAAGCTATTCTGCAGGTGAAAAAGATCGTGGAATCACAGGAAAAACCATGTCTGGTTGTCGTCTCTGCTTTCAGAGGCGTTACGGATCAGATCATCATGATCAGCGAAATGGCCCGTGCCCGTAATGAAGAATACGCCCGCGAAATTGAGGATATCCGGGTCCGTCATCATGAAGTGGTCGAGAAACTGATCCGTGGGAAAAAGAGAGAAATCGTCGATTCATACGTCAACCACCTGCTGAATGAATTCAAAGACCTTTTGTATGGTATTTTCCTGGTTGGTGACCTGACTCCTAAAACACGGGACCATTTGCTCAGCTTCGGCGAAAGGCTTTCGTCCTTTATAATTACCAATGTTCTCGAATCAGCTACCTGTGTGGATATGCGTCACTTCATCAGAACCGACAGCAACTTCGGCAGTGCACAGGTCGATTTTGAGGTGACTAACCATACCATCCGGGAAATGATGCTCACCCAGAGCGGAGTTACGGTGGTACCCGGATTTATCGCTGCCAATGAAACCGGTGATATCACAACCCTCGGGCGCGGGGGCTCAGACTATACAGCAGCCATCATCGCCGGCGCTACCGATGCTGAAGTTCTGGAAATATGGACCGATGTGGATGGATTCATGACGGCTGATCCGCGGAAAGTCAGCAAGGCTTACGTTATTGAGAAGCTCAGCTATTCGGAAGCCCTCGAACTTTCTCACTTCGGGGCCAAAGTTTTGTATACCCCTACCCTTCACCCCGCCTATCAGAAGAACATCCCGATATGGATCAAAAATACCTTCAACACGGATTCGCCGGGCACACTGATCTCCAGTGAAGGTGGCAACTCCACGGAAAGTCCCATCAAAGGAATCTCTTCCATCGACAGGATAGACCTGGTAACCCTTCAGGGTAGTGGACTTCCCGGTGTAACCGGAATCTCAATGCGCCTGTTTTCCGCCCTGGCCCGGAAAGATGTCAATATCATCCTCATCACCCAGGCATCATCGGAATATTCCATCAGCTTTGCCATCTCTCCGGAAGATACCCCGAGGGCCCTGGACTCACTCAGGCAGGAATTCCACCTCGAAGTGGAAATCAAAAATATCATTGAGATCTCCGTTGAAAAAGAATTGTCCATCATTGCTATTGTGGGGGAGAAGATGAGAAATACTCCCGGGATATCGGCTAACCTTTTTACCTCTCTCGGAAGGAACGGGATATCCGTTATTGCCACTGCCCAGGGATCATCGGAACTTAACATATCGGTGGTTATCAGCAAGGATCTGCTGAAGAAGGCGTTGAATGTCATCCACGAGGGATTTTTCCTCTCCCATTACAAGGAGCTGCATCTTTACCTTGTCGGAACAGGAAATGTTGGCCGTGACCTGCTTTCACAGATCCAGGCCCAGCAGGAGTATCTCATGAAGGAACATAACCTGAAAATCAATGTGACGGGTATTGCCAATTCGCGAAAAATGATCATCGACGGTGAAGGAATCGACCTGTCCGATTATCAGCAAAAACTCAGCGAAGGCAGCAAAATGGAGCTCTGTGAATTCATCGCCACGATCGGTGAGCTGAATCTGAGAAACCCTGTCTTCATCGACTGTACGGCCAGCAATGAGGTAGCCGGCCTGTACGGTCACCTTTTTGATCATTATGTATCGGTTGTCACAGCGAATAAGATAGCCTGCTCGTCAGCTTATGAAACCTACCGCGAGCTGAAACAGAATGCCAGGAAAAAAGGGGTCAGGTTCATTTTTGAGACCAATGTCGGGGCCGGGCTCCCCATCATCAACACCATCAACGATCTGATCAGGAGCGGCGATCGTATCCTGGCTCTCGAAGCCGTCCTTTCCGGCACACTGAACTTCATCTTCAACACTCTCAGCAGCGAAGTGCCGCTGAGCAGGGCGGTTGAACTCGCACGTGAAAAAGGTTTCTCGGAACCTGACCCGAGAATCGACCTCAGCGGAACCGATGTCATGCGTAAACTGCTCATCCTGTCGAGAGAAGCGGGGTATACCCTGGAAGAATCCCAGATCGAGATGAAGCGTTTCCTGCCTGATTCATGTTTCGCCGGGAACATTGAAGATTTCTGGGAAGAGATCCGGAAACTGGATGATTCCTTTGAAGCATCCCGCGAGAAGCTGGAGGCAAATGGCAAACGGTGGCGATTTGTAGCTATCCTGGAAAACGGAAAAGGACGGGTTGAACTCCTCGAAGTAGACAAATCTCATCCGGCTTTTGAACTGGCCGACAGTAACAATATTATCCTCATCACTACGGAGCGCTACCGTGAACAGCCTATGGTGATCCGGGGTTATGGCGCCGGTGCCGCCGTTACGGCAGCCGGAGTATTTGCCGATATCATACGGGTGGCCAACCTTTAAATTTGCCTTATGATACAGAGCGTCATATTTGATATGGACGGATTGTTGATCGATACCGAACCATTCTGGCAGGAAACGGAAAGAATGGTGTTTGGGAAACGTGGCATTACCATCACCGCGGAGATGCAGCGGGCGACTTTCGGACTGCGTACGGACGAACAGATCCGTTACTGGTACAACCGCTATACGTGGCCTGATCCCGACTTTAAAAGCATGGAAAATGAGTATGATGATCTGGTCCTGAGATTTTTCAAAGACGGCGCCAAACTCATGGAAGGAGCAGAATATATCCTCAACCTGTTTTCTTCCACCGGACTTAAAATGGCTCTTGCCTCATCTTCATCCATGCTGCTGATCGACACTTTTGTCGACCGCTTCCACCTGAGGAAATATTTTGATCTGCTGTATTCTGCAGAGCATGAAGATCATGGTAAACCACATCCGGCTGTGTACCTGACCACCGCTGCCCTTCTCAGTACACATCCTTCAAGGTGCCTGGCCTTTGAGGATTCCCTGAACGGGCTTATTGCCGCCAGGGCAGCCATGATGCAGGTGGTGGCTGTGCCCGACGACGATCACTTCGATGACCCGGGATACGGACTGGCTCATATTAAGCTAAAGACCCTGCTCGAATTTGATCTTACTCTCTTAGATGTCCTTGACGGATTATACGATAAATAACTGCCCCATGAAAAAATCTGTGCGGGTATTTGCTCCCGCTACTATCTCAAATGTTGGCCCGGGTTTCGACCTGATGGGTTTTGCGATTGATCAGCCGGGCGATATACTGCGTGTGGAGGAGAATGATTCGGGAAAAATCACCATTGTAAATCAGGCCGGATGCTGCCTGCCCACCGATCCGGAAAAAAATGTAGCTTCTGTGGCTGTGAGAGCACTTCTCGATGAACTCCGCTCCAGTAAAGGCTTTGACCTGGTCTTCGAACAGAAAATCAATCCCGGATCAGGCATCGGCTCCAGTGCGGCAAGCTGTGCCGCAGCAGTATTCGGCGTCAATGAACTTCTTGGTCGGCCTCTGAGTATCCATGAGCTCATCCCTCCTGCCTTGAAGGGTGAATTCATCGCAAGTGGAAGTATTCATGCCGACAATATCGCTCCTGCTCTGCTTGGTGGTTTTGTCCTGATCAGGGATTACGATCCGATCGATGTGATCAGTCTGAAAGCTCCTGAATCTCTGGTTTGTACAGTAGTACACCCCGACATTGAGATAAAAACATCGGAAAGCCGACGCCTGATCCCTACAGAAATGCCCCTGAGAAAAACCCTGCGGCAGTGTGGGAATATCGCAGGACTGATAGCAGGTATCACCACTTCCGATTATAAGCTTATCGGCAGGTCACTCGAAGATGTTATTGCAGAACCTGTGCGGGCCTGCATGATACCCGGATACGCCGACCTGAAAAGAAAGGTCATCGACGCCGGTGCCCTGGGAGCCAATATTTCCGGCTCAGGTCCCTCAGTATTTGCTTTCAGCCAGGACTTCACTCTGGCCAACAAGCTGGCCGGTATGATGCATGCCTTTTTTAATGAGCTGAATATCAGTAACCGAACCTATGTCTCACTGATTTCACCTTACGGAACCCGTCTTCTGGATTCCTGATAAAAAATAAGTCTGACCGAAAAGAAAAAGATCCGGCATGAAATATTACAGTACATACGACCGAAATCTGAAAGTCGGGCTGCAGGAAGCAGTCTTCAAGGGACTCGCCAGGGACGGCGGATTGTATATGCCTGAAGCCCTCCCCCATGTACCCGGGAAATTTCTGGAGCAGATCGACGGTCATGATCTTCAGGATATCGCTGTTTTCCTGAGCAAGCTTCTCTTCGGTGAAGATATTGACGAAACAGACCTCGTGGAGATAGCCTCCGGTGCCGTGAATTTTACAACACCACTGGTACAGGTATCAGAAAAAATCAATACCCTCGAACTGTTCCACGGACCTACCCTGGCCTTTAAAGATATCGGAGCACGGTTCATGGCCCGGATGCTCGGATATTTCACACGAGGCTACAACCGTGAAATTCATGTCCTTGTCGCCACTTCAGGTGACACCGGCAGCGCTGTGGCAAACGGATTTCTCGGTGTGCACGGCGTCAGAGTTCACATCCTCTATCCGAAAGGACTGGTAAGCCGTGTACAGGAAAAACAATTCACCACCCTCGGGGAAAACATTACTGCCCTGGAAATTGACGGTAGTTTCGACGATTGCCAGAAACTGGTAAAGACAGCTTTCTCCGATAAAACACTTCCTGAAAAACTGACCCTTACTTCGGCCAATTCCATAAACCTGGCAAGGCTTCTGCCGCAAACATTTTACTATTTCGATGCCTGGCGGCAGCTTACCAGGAAAACGAACCTTGTTTTCTGCGTTCCCAGCGGTAATTTTGGCAACCTCACCGCCGGACTTATTGCAGCAAGGATGGGCCTTCCTGTTTCACACTTCATAGCTGCAACCAACGTCAACGACATTGTCCCGGAATACCTCCTGACCGGAACATTCAAACCCCGGCCATCCGTTGCCACGGTTGCCAACGCCATGGATGTTGGGAATCCTTCCAATTTCGCACGAATCCTTGACCTTTTCGATCATTCCCATTCTGCCATTGCCGATGCCATCAGCGGCTTTGCCTGTACCGACGACCAGATCAGAGAGACCATAGGGAGAGTAAGGAAAGAAACCGGATATTTACCCGATCCACACGGCGCCGCCGGTTTCCTGGCTGCAGAGCATTACCTGACAGACCACCCCGAAGCCAATATCGTCTTCCTCGAAACGGCACATCCTGCCAAATTCATGGAAACAGTATCAGAATCAACCGGTGAGAAAATCGCCATGCCTGAAAAACTTAAAAAATTTGAAGACCGGGAAAAGAAGACTATATTGTTGTCACACAAATATGAGGATTTCAAAGATTACCTCATGAATCTGATCCGGAATTAACCCGCAGAATTATGAAACGAAAATATGTTTACCTTCTTCTGATTTCAATATTTCTGTTCCCTACATGTACAAAACACAGCAGAAATATCACGGACAACAACACCAGGCTATGGTATACATACCCCGCTAAATACTGGAACAGCCAGGCATTGCATATTGGTAACGGTTATATGGGAGCTACCTTTTTCGGTGGCATTCAGCATGAAGTCATCACTTTTACCGAAGCCAGCATGTGGACAGGCGAACCTGCTGAAGGAAATTGGGAAAAGGACGGGGTAAATCCCAAAGCCCGGGAAGTGCTTCCAATAATTCGCGACGCGATAGTAAATGGGAAGACGCACCTGGCCGACAGTCTCGTTCAACACGATTTCTTCGGGAAGTCAGATATATTCGGCTATTTTACCAGTATCGGAGAACTGAACCTCGATTTTTTGGGACAGGATGACTCAGCCACAAACTATATGCGTGAGCTCGACCTCGCCAATTCCCTTGGGAAAATCAGCTATACTTCCGGTGGTGTAACGTACAGGAGGGAATATTTCTGTTCTTACCCCGACCGGGTGGCCGCCTTAAAGTTCTCCTCGGATAAGCCCGGAAGTATCAGTTTTGACCTGGGCATTCACATTATCCAGGATTCGTCTGTTACGTTCATTAACGGTAACACACTTGAGGTAAAAGGCCTTATCAATGGAAATCATCGGCCGTTTGATGTCCTCCTGACTGTGAAAAATACAGGGGGTTCTGTCGGCGTGCATGATGGAAAACTGGCTGTCCGCAATGCCGGCTCTGCGGTGATTTATTTCACCGCCGCCACAAATTACAGGATGGCTTATCCTGATTATACCGGCGAGGATCCTGTCAGCGTAACCCAGAGGATCATGAAAAATGTGGCCTCACAGGATTACGAATCCCTGAAGAAGAAACACATCAGTGATTACAAATCCCTGTTTGACAGGGTTAAGTTACAAATCAGAGGCAACGCCGAAGCAGAAAGTCTGCCGGTAAATGAACGGTACCAGCGTCTTAAAGCCGGCGGGAGCGATCCGGGTTATAAGGTACTGGCTTTCAATCTTGGCCGGTATATGATCATCAGTTCCTCCAGGCCGGGAACACTGCCGGCTAACCTCCAGGGAGTCTGGAACAACTTTAAGTCTGCCCCGTGGGCCGGCAATTACCAGAGCAATATAAATCTACAGGAAATATACTGGTCATGTGGTCCGGTCAATCTCCCCGAATGTCAGCAGGCATATATCGACTGGATTAAAGACCTGGCTATACCGGGACATGAGATTGCACGGCTTTGTTACGGTACCGGCGGATGGGTCAGCCATACGACCGGAAACATCTGGGGACATGCGGCCCCATATGGAGGCATCAGATACGGGATGTACGCTGTTGGCGCTGCATGGCACTGTCAACACGTCTGGGAACAGTTTGCCTTTACACAGGACACAGCCTATCTGAGAAAAGAAGCCTATCCCCTGCTCAGGGATGCCTCGGTCTTCTGGCTTGAAAACCTGGTACCTTTCCATGGATACCTCATCAGCGCTCCTGCTGTTTCAGCCGAACACGGGGCATTATTGACCAATCACGGGCTGGACCCTGCCTTTCATGATAAACGCAGTCAGGATTACCGGTATAACATTCCGGGTGTCTACCAGGATGTTGAGATGATTCACGAGCTCTTTACCAATACGGCACAAGCTGCTTCCATCATGGGAGACCAGGCGTTTGCAGATTCCCTGCTAAGGGTCAGGGATCAGCTTCTTCCCTTAAAAATCGGGAAATACGGTCAGCTCCAGGAGTGGTACGAAGATATCGACAGCCCGGAATGCCATCACAGGCATATAGCCCACCTTTTTGCCGTTTACCCGGGAACCATGATCTCACCCTCGACCACACCTGAGCTGGCTAAAGCTGCAGAAACCGCTTTAAATTTCCGTGGCGACGGCCGTTTCCCGGAACAGGAATCGGTGTCGGGCGGTAACTGGGCCAGGGCTCACCGTATGTGGTGCTGGACCAGGCTCCTGGACGGCAACAGGGCTGATTCCATCATGACAGGACTGCTAACGGAAGAAGGGTTTGAAAATGTGCTGACATTTCAGCATATTGGATATGACTGGGGAAGACCGGAATATTACAATGAAGGAGACAGCATTTACTGTCATTTTCAGCTGGATGCCTCCGCCTCCCTGCCTGGCTGTATCGCTGAAATGCTGCTCCAGTCGCAACATGGTGATATACGCCTGCTGCCTGCCCTTCCCGGTGAATTCGCCACGGGTGAAGTCAAAGGACTTAAAGCGAGAGGAAATTATACTGTGAATATCACCTGGAAAAACGGTGATCTCGTCCATGCAGACATCATCTGTCCTGAAAAAAGTCCGGTGCCCGCAATATGGGTTAAAAATAAACCGGTTGACCCGGCTAAGTCTGACAAAATTGAAATCATAAAACTTTAACCGGAGATCTGATGTGCCACCAGATTTTCATAGACAGAAAAGAACACTTATTTTTGTATACTTAACAACCTGTTCATTACTATCATGAAAATAGTATTAGTAATATTCGCGAGTACCCTGTTCCTATTTACAGGGATCACATCTGCCAGTGCCCAGGAAACTAAAACCGAAGTAAAAATCGACCCTGCTTACGGGAAACTGGAAACCGTGCACAGTACAGCTATGAACCGGGACCTTCCGGTATTGGTGTTCCTTCCTTCTGATTACGCCACAAGCGGGAACTCCTATCCTGTCATCTATTTTCTGCACGGCACCAATAATCAGCCGTTAACTGAGAAAGGGTTGCGGACCCTCTATAACCCTGGATTGAAAATAAAGGAGATGACCGATATTTTTCATGTGATCATTGTTACTCCCATTGTTGGCAACAGCTACTATATGGATTCACCTGTTAAACCGGAGAACCGGTTTGCCACGTATGTTGGAAAAGAAGTGCCTGCTTTTATAGATGCGCATTACCGTACACAGAAGAACCGCGACGGTCGTATCCTGGCCGGCTTCAGCATGGGTGGATATGGCGCCGTAAGCCTTTTGTGCCGTTATCCCGACGATTTTTCCGTAGCATTGGAACGGTCGGGCGTGCTTAACCTGGCAACTTCAATCGAAGACCTGGACTGGGACAATACGGGTGAGCTTGTGGATATCCTGGGAAACTACTGGACCAACAGAGAAAATTATCACCTTAACGGCTGTTTCAACCTTATCAATCATATACGCAACCGGAAAGATGTGGCCATTGTCATGGAGATCGGACTCGACGATTTCCTGTATAAGACCAACTTTGATTTCCATGAACGGCTTGTCAACCTGGGCTTTAAACACATCTATGCTGAGTACCCGGGTGGCCATTATCTCGACAGCAACGTACTGATGAGCCTGTTCAGCCAGCTGCAGTATT
Source organism: uncultured Bacteroidales bacterium (assembly GCA_963732905.1). GTDB lineage: Bacteria > Bacteroidota > Bacteroidia > Bacteroidales > DASQZK01. The sequence continues at coordinate 465,957 of CAVTBM010000012.1, read as the reverse complement.
TCAGGCCGACAATGAAGAACTGAACCAATAAACGAAATAAGCGAAGTCAGCGTGAACAATCCCTTACTGATCTTCCCTGAGGGCAAGTGACCAGGAATTCAAAAAGATTTCCCGGAAATCTGTCTGGAAATGTCAGTCCTGTTTAATGCAGATCCCCGGTATAAATAAGAAAATATCAGGTTTTACAGCCTTTGCTTCAGTGGAAAAGCAATCCTGTTGTCCTGCTGAAAAAATGATTTCCGCATACACCGTCCGTATTTACCATACATCAGAATCACAGATGCACTACATGATGATCGGGATATAAACCGATCAAAGGGCTCAATAATTAACTGTTCCCGGGGATTCCGTGTGGAAGGTCATCTTCTGACCATGTAATGAATTATTTGTCAATATTTTGTAAAACATGTGCCTTTTAAGAAAAAAAACATTTTAAAACATGTTTTCAAATATTGAATATTTCTAAATTGCACTAAACCAAAAACATAACCAACCTAAGATGCGAATACTTGTTTTCATAGGATTGGTATTAGTGCTAATCCTGACATCCTGTAAAAAGGACAAAGATACCGGTACTACACTTACACCGGATCAAGAGCGCATGCAACAAGCTGTGGTTGATCTCCAGAAGACTTCCTTTGATAAATGGGAACAGTGGAACAGTTCTCTCGATTCACTGGCCGCCATGGATTCCCTTCAAAAGATCATTGAGCAGAGTCCTGATGTTGAGTGGGCCTCCAGAAGCATTCAGGGCATTATGATTCAGTATAAGAGCGGTATCAGGGGTGGAATTTTTCTCAACTCAAGAAGGGAAATGAGCAATTCCCCGGCCATTATGGGATTAAGGAAAACTGAAACGACCACGATTCCTTTAAAAAGTGCCGGCATCATGAACAGGACACCTGCAGAACCGAGAACAGCCATACTCTGTCCACCTTATAACCAGTTCAGTTTAGATGTGGATGGTCTCGTTGAGGCAGTCGATGGTTACTATAAAAGGATTGACCTTTGGGAACCTGAATTGTATTATGCCGGAAATGCCAGCGTAGAAAAATTCACCTTCCTCGAAAATTACGGCGTAGTCGATATTTATACGCATGGTGCAGCCTGGCCCGATGAGGATCATATTGATGAAGTCTATATACTCACAGGGGAAACCGTAAATGATTTCACGTCATCCCGCTATTGGAAGTATATCAACACCGGAGATATCCCGTTGATCTTCGGCTTCTCAAATAACTACTATTTTTTGAGCCCTGAATTCATTGTGAAGTATAATAATTTCGAAAAGGACTCGACACTGATATACGGTGGATTTTGTTTCAGCGGGCTCGGTTCATGGCATACCAAAATATTGGCTGCTAAAGCGGGTGGTTATTTCTGCTATGACTGGTCGGTTATCAGTGACACTTCGGATATGTGGGAAAAAGATATACTGGACCATCTGACAGATAAACGGTATGGTGCACCCCTGACCTGTGGTGACTGGTTCTCTGTTACGCCCCTGAATACCTCCTACTTCGATAAAAGCCTGGGCAAATTAGTTTCGATAAAGTATTATGGTGATCGGGATTTGGCACTATGGGAACCCGAAAATACTTACAATTATTTTTCATTCCTCTGGCAGATTAACGGATATTTCAGCAGTGATCCTTCAACCGCGGTGAATTTTGGCGGCAATGTCAAATCAGGACCCGGGGTCATGATTGATAATGTATTTATGTCAACCGACATTGAAGACCAGGTTTATTCAGCTACCGGTGAAATCGTTATAGAAAGGAACGGAGAACTCTTCGCCTATTTTAATCCTGAAACGACAGGTATCGACAGTATCATCCTCGATTTGCACGAAAGGAGTATATATTACCCTGATCTCGATATGGAGATGAAGATTATCAACATTCCCAGGATCACATATGATGAGTCAATACCTGCTTCAGTTTATCAGCTGGGAGGAACGTCTGCCTGCGGGCATATTGTCAGGCTGACATACAAAACCGGAGAAAATGTCCTGGAGACGTATGAATGTCCGAATGAGTGGTCGGATGTAATTAAGCTGTCACTAACCAAACTATAACATTCTCCCTTCGAATCATTCTCTTAACCTGTCTTTGCATAACCAGGTCAAATGGAATGAAAGGCACATCTTCATTCATCACAGATGACAAGGAGAGCTGGTCAGGATTGTATACCGGATGTTCTTTTTATTCTATTCAACGCATACTCCGTGGTCTGGTGCATAAATGCCTGTAACCGGATATCCAGGCTGGCATCTTCCTGACCGTCGAAAGCCACATTTTCCCAGGGAATACCATGATGATCGTTCCGGATATCGGTACTAAGGGAAGCCACCAGGGTTCCGGGCATACAGGTGAAGGGCAGGATGTAGACGATACCGTCAACGCCTGATTCCGCCAGCTTCGCGGCCGACCCGACAGCAATAACGGGATCGCCGTCATAATCCTTGTGAATATATGGTGCACTTTGGCAGATCATCTCTTCCAGTCCGACTTCGGTTCCCGAATCGACCATGTGGAGTACTTTTTTCCAGAGGGCGCCTGCAGTATACCGTTGTCCTGCCATCTGCACTGCCGCCTTGACCATTCCTGCAGGGTCTCTTTTCCACCGGCTGTCGCGCTGGTAACGGTACGTAGAATAAATCGGCCATTCACTGAAAGGTCCCATGATGGTCTCGGCCCCGAGAGCCTCCAGCTTATCAACGATAAATCCGCTGCAGTAAGGATTATCACGCATGAACGTCTCACCCAGCACAGCGATCAGTGGTTTTCTTTTCCCGTTACTCACCGGGATCTCTGAGAATGCCGTTCCGGCCTGCTCAATGACCGAGCTTAACCTTCCTGAACCCGATTCAACAGATCGGATGACCATATCAAGCCAGTATTCATATACCTGGCGTGTCATACCAGGGATCAGTTCATACGGCTTTCTTTCCTGTAACAATTTTTTCAGGATATCGACGGCCACAATACCTTTCCATGCATTGAGCCTGAATTTCCCGGTTTTCCCCGGAACCAGCTCAGCATACGAGTTATCATTACTGGGAGTGATGATCTCGACATCGGTAAATCCGAGCCGGTCGAAAAGGATACGATGCAATTTGTTATATTCACCAAAACGGCAGGGCCCGTTATGATCTGGCATGAAGAAGGCCATTTTCTTTGGATCGGCACCGGGCTCAAGGATCTTTTTGAGAAAGCTTCCCGTTGTACATATTAAGGGGAAACATTCCTGTCCGTTGGTCAGTTTCCTGGCCATCTGAATGTCTTCCGGTCCGGCCATCGGCAGAACCTCCGAATTGATGCCACATGACCGTGCTGCCGCAGCAAGAGCATGAACCGTATCACGCGCATAAGGGAAGTAGAGAACCCTGCCATCGAGTTTTGAAGCGGTAATCTTCCGGCTGGTTTTTGAGCTCTGGTAATCGCTTTTTACCAGATTATACCCGTCAAGGCTGTCGAGAAAAGCTTCGATCCTGGTTATTAGCCCGGCATCTGCACTGTGTTCATCCACCTCGAGGTGAAGCCATGGTTTGTCGTTCATTTCTTCCCTTACGAAATGGGTAATAAAGGAATCGGGGCCGCAACGGAAATTGCCGATATACAATGCATGCAGATTTTCATTCCCGGCAACGATCTTTGCCCCTGCCAGTATTCTCTGTCCGTTAGGCCAGTACATGGAATGGTAATCCTGAAAAACATCTTCCCCGTCCAGCGGGAGATAGTCGAGTGGAATGGGTATGGTATTTTTACTGATGAGTTTCTCCACCAGGCGTAAGTTCAGCAACGGGTCGGTTGTATTGTAAGGACGGCCTAAAAGCACCAGGGCCCGCTTGCCGGCGGGTAAGCCGGACATGACTTCCCTCCCCCTCTGTTTGACACGTTCTTCAAATGCAGCCTGAACGACCCGGGCCTTCCTGATCGCTTTAACCGTGGCTGATCTCGAAATCCCAAAGGTCTCCGAAACAAACCGGCTTAATTCCTCGTGGATCACATGGCTCCCATACCTGAAATGGAGGGCTGGCATCAGGAATTTCTTCCGGTCCTGTTCATCTTTGAATGCTGCCTTCACCATAAAAGGATAAGTCTGGATCCATGGACAGTTGGGATTGTTTGTGGGATTATCGTCTTTGCCTTTTGTATTCACTATGAAAGGCATAAAGATGTAGTCGGCATCTTTCCTGAGCAATTCCAGAATATGTCCATGTGCCAGTTCCACGGGCAGGCAGGTTTCAGATACCATAACCTCAATGGAATTTTTTACCAGTTTCTGATCGGAAGGACCGGAGAGCAGGACCCTGAATCCAAGTTCCCTGAAAAAGGTATTCCAGAAAGGAAATTCCTGGTAGAAAAGCATAAGTGAACGTGGAATGCCAATAGTCACTTTGTCACCGGCAGGCTCTTCGGAATAGTCTCCCAGCAGGAAGGAAAGTCTTTCTTCAAAATAATTGGGAATATCTTTGCCCTGCCCTTTCCTTTCCTCCTTTTCATATTTCTCGCACCTGCCCCCGTAATACAGGGCTTTTTTCTCCCCTTCAATCCTCACCCTCTGGATTTCACAATCATTTGTACACTCGCGGCAGGTAAAATTATCGACTTTATATGAAGCAGTGCTCAGGTGAAATCCCCTGAAACGGGTTTTCTCATTTTTGGCCAGGGCATTCCTGGCCAGGATAGCTGCACCAATAGCGCCTGTGACATCAAAATGCGGCGGGATGATCATAGGTTTGCCCGTAACTTTCTCGAAGGCAGCTACCACCGACAGGTTATTCGTAACACCGCCCTGGAAGAAGATACGGTCACCGATTTTTTTATCTCCGACCACTTTCTGCAGGTAATTCTGAACGATTGAATAAGCGAGGCCTCCGACCAGGTCTGATTTCTCCATGCCCTTCTGCTGTTGGGCATTCAGGTCCGATTCCATAAATACAGTGCATCTGTCGCCCAGCTGTACCGGATGTCCGGATGAAAGAGCCATATCACCAAATTCCCCGGTAATGCTGATACCAAGCTTCTCCGCCTGTTCCTCGAGAAAGGAGCCGGTGCCGGCAGCACAAACCTTATTCATTTCAAAGTCGACGATGACACCATGTTTTATGCTGATGTATTTCGAATCCTGGCCTCCGATCTCAAAGATGGTGTCGACTGTCGGATCGTAAGCAATAGCAGCCGTGGCCTGTGCCGTGATCTCATTTCGTATCGTGTCGGCGCCTATGAAATCGCCGGTAAGGTAACGACCCGATCCGGTGGTACCGGCGGAACATACGTTTATTCTTTCCCCCACTTCTTCATAAATCTCACGAAGGCCTCGCTGAATGGCTTCTATCGGCCGGCTGGCTGTGGGAAGATAACGCCGGGCCACAACATTATTGTCCTTGTCGATCAGAACCACGTTGGTGCTCAGTGAGCCTACATCGATCCCAAGTGAGACATCTGTCTTTTGACCCGACCCGGGCAATCTAACGGTTTCTTTAGAATACAGGGCTTTGGACCTGGTCAGTTTTTCGTGGTAAAGCCCTTCGGTTCTGGGATTCTGCAAATAGGCTTCCAGCTCTTTGGTTCCATGGAAACTTTCCATGTTTTTATGCTCTTTGAGGGTATGGAGCAGTGCTCCGATAGCCCCCATGGAAGCGTGCCATTGCGGGATGATCAGTTCGCCATCCGCAAGCCCGAAGACTTCCGTAAAGGCTCTTACCATCCCCTTGTTGGCAGCCACTCCTCCCTGAAAAATAAAGGGGGCTGAAAAGGTTTTACCCCGGCCCAGAGTACTTTTGAAATTCCTTGCCACCGCAAAGCAAAGACCAGCGACAATATCATGCAGCGGAGTGGCAATCTGCTGAAGATGGATCATATCGCTTTTTGCAAAGACGCTGCAACGGCCGGCAATCCTCGGTGGCTTTTCTGACCTGAGCGCCAGCTCTCCGAATTCATCTTCAATGGATACACCGATCCGCGTAGCCTGCTGATCAAGAAAAGAACCGGTACCTGCAGCGCATAAACTATTCAGGGAAAAATCGGAAAGCCTTGAATGCCCGTTCATTTTCGCTTTCTCCATGAAGATAAGCTTCGAATCCTCCCCACCCATCTCAATGATGGTCCTTACATCAGGGTAATATTCGGCAACAGATCCCGACTGGGCGATGATTTCGTTGACAAAAGCGCCGCCGGTCAGCTTTGAAGCCTGAAGACCTCCGCTGCCTGTATAAGCCACCACCCCGATATTTTCGATACCGTATTCCTTAATGACGGATGCAAGAATATCATGTAAAACATGAAAAGGCCGGCCTTTGCACCATGTGTATTGGTTCTCCAGGATCGTGCCACCTTCATCCATGAGGATCGTGTTAACTGAAATTGAGCCAATATCGAGGCTGACATTGATCTTCATACCGGAGAAATTTTAGTTGCATAAAACATAGAAAAATCATCAATCTGTCAAATACGAAAAAACTATCCACCCTATAATCAAAAAATTCTCATGCTCCAGCTTAGTATCTTGTTTAATATCCTGACCTAATATATTTATTATCCTTATCAATGTCAATTTTTTGAGGCAATATCGTCTTATGCCTGTTCGATGCTTAGGACTGTCTGTAAAGCTATTTGCGAAAATACAATTGAAAAATGTTGCCCTCGAATTGAACAATTTACCTGCAATGGACTTTTAATTACATTAAATTTGCATTCACCATGGGAAAGTATAAAGCGTCATGCTTGTTAACCCGGAGGATACGTTGAATTGAAAACCCGGCCATTCAATATTATTCTGCTGACATTTTTCCACCTGCTGGTTTTTACTTACAGTGTAACTGTAAAAATCACTCATCATCATGCGCTTCCGGTAAATAAAGAATTACATGAATCATTGGTGCCTGTATTTAAAACTCAGAAAACCCCATGCCTGATTTGCAAATTTGAGTTCGTTCCTTTCTTTATAGATGCATTACCCGACTTCAGCCAGCCCTGCAAACAACCGGCTGCAACATTCCGCCTTCCTGTATACCAATATCAAAACAATACCCGGCATTCCTGTTCAAACAGGGCTCCTCCCGAAATGATATGACCCGGGCTTTAAACATGATCATTCCTGTCTAGCCGTCGCTCAGTTGCAAAACTTCATCAAAACATTTCAGTTATGAATCTGAGAATACTACTATTTATTATTCTGATATCCGCTTTCACGGGGGGATTGGAAGCATCAGCCATGGCATCTTTGAAAGGAAAAATAACCGATAAATCAAATAGTAATGCGATTCCCTTTGCAACGGTTTATTTTCCCGACCTAAAAATTGGCACTACTTCAGATATCAACGGAAATTATACTATCGATCATCTGCCAGCCAGCAAAATCCTGGTACAGGTCAGTTGTCTTGGATACCGGACCATTGTGGAAACTTTGGATCTCTCTCAAACCACCACCAGGAATTTTATCTTGGAATACACGGCCACAGAGATGAATGAGGTGGTAGTCACCGGACTTTCAAAAGCTGCCGAACAAAAAAGAACCCCTACCCCCATCACCATTGTGCCCTCCTCTGTTCTGCTGCAGGAATCCTCAACAAATATTATCGATGCCATTGCCCGGCAGCCTGGCATTTCGCAGGTTACCACGGGCCCCGGGATTTCAAAACCGGTTATCCGTGGGCTCGGTTATAACCGGGTGGTCGTGGTTGCCGACGGTATCAGGCAGGAAGGCCAGCAATGGGGAGATGAGCATGGCATTGAAATCGATGAGTCAACCGTCAGCAGGGTTGAAATACTGAAAGGCCCTGCAAGCCTGGCTTATGGGTCCGATGCTCTGGCCGGAGTCGTTAACCTGATATCGGCTCCAAGTCCGACTGAGGGTAATATAAAAGGACAGGTTATCAGTAACTACCAGTCCAACAACGGTCTGATGGCATACTCTGCCGACCTGGCAGGCAACCTGAAAGACTTTACCTGGAACTTCCGTTACAGCAATAAAATGGCTCATGCCTATAAAAACAGATATGACGGATACGTTTATAATTCGGGTTTCAGGGAACAGGCCGGCTATGGCATGATCGGTATCAACAGGACATGGGGATATTCTCATCTGATCGTCACAGCTTATCATTTAATGCCGGGAATTATTGAAGGTGAGAGAGACAGTCTGACCGGAGAGTTTGTCAAGCCGGTTGTTGCGAATAATAATTTACTGTCTGACGTACAGGCCACTAACAGTGATTTTAAATCATATATGCCCGGCGTTCCTTATCAGAATGTCAATCATTACAAAGCAATATGGATGAATGATATCATGACCGGTAACGGTAGCCTGAAAACGACACTCGGTTTTCAGCAGAACCGGAGGAAAGAATACGGAGATATCCTGAATCCCGACGACTATGGACTATATTTCCTTCTGAATACACTGAATTATGACTTCCGCTACAATCTCCCTGAATATAGCAATTTTACTGTTTCTTTCGGGATTAACGGGATGGGGCAGACCTCATACAACAAGGGATCAGAATTCCTGGTTCCTTCATACAGCCTCTTCGACTTTGGAATATTTTCCATCATTAAAAAGAACCTCGGCCGTATTGATATAAGCGGCGGATTGCGTTTTGATAACCGGTCTGAGAATGGAAAGGGATTATACCTTGATGCCAACGGTCAAAAGACAAACCGGGAAGCCGCCGGAGCGGTTACCAAATTCAATCCTTTTACTTCAGATTTTTCCGGCCTTTCCGGTAGTATTGGCGCCACATGGCAAATCAGCAAGGCATTTTATTCAAAACTGAATTTTTCAAAAGGATTCAGGGCTCCGAATATTGCTGAACTTGGTGCAAACGGTGTACATGAAGGAACCCAGCGTTATGAAATTGGTGATCCGAATCTGAAGTCAGAAAGCAGTCTGCAAACCGATTATGCCCTCGGTTTGGAAAGTGAACATATTTCAGCAGAGATGGACCTTTTTGCTAACAATATTCAGAACTATATCTTTGCGCGAAGACTGGATGCTATGGCTGGCGGAGATTCCATTTCCGAAGGTGTGAGAACCTACAAATTTGTATCGGGTCATGCCCTGCTTTCAGGTGGTGAAATCAGAATAGATGTTCACCCTCACCCGCTCGACTGGATTCATTTTGAAAATTCATTCTCACTGGTGCAAGCCGTCCAACCGGGATTACCTGATTCAGTAAAATACCTGCCGCTGATTCCGCCTCCCCGCTATCAGTCTGAACTGAAGTTTGAAGCAAAAAATATCCGGAATTTCCTGAAGAATGCCTATTTTTCTGTTGGCTTAAGTCATTATTTCCGGCAGGACAGGTACTATTCAGCCTTTAATACCGAGACTGCAACACCGGCTTATACGCTTTTAAGACTTGGAGCAGGAACGGAATTCGAGCATAACCACAGAACCATTTGTTCTCTTTTCTTCACGGTAGACAATCTCACCGACGTGGCTTATCAAAGTCATCTCAGCCGGTTGAAATATGTAGGGTATAACTACAAAACGGGAAGGGAAGGAGTATTTAACATGGGACAAAACATCAGCATCAAAGTGATCGTTCCGATTGATTATAAACCCTGATACCGGCACAGGAGGAAAAAGGAGAAACAGGAAGAAGAATGGCAATTTACAGATCTGACAGGTTGAATAATTATGATCCCCTTAAACGATGTTCTTATTTTCGCATGTTTATTCTTTTCGCCTTCGCCTCCCTCTTGTCTCAATACAGTCCCTGATCCAGCATCGAATTGGCGACTTTCAGAAAACCGGCTATGTTAGCCCCTCTGACATAATCGATATAGCCATTTTCACGCTTACCATATTTCACACAATTCAGGTGAATATTTGTCATGATATGATGTAGCCTTGAATCGACCTCATCGCGATGCCAGTTGATCTTCATGGAATTCTGAGCCATCTCGAGCCCCGAGGTGGCAACTCCGCCGGCATTGGATGCTTTCCCCGGCGCAAAAAGGATCTCTTTATCCTGCAGAAGCTCAATGGCTTCGGGCGTACATGGCATGTTTGCCCCTTCGGTAACGCAAAGGCAGCCGTTCTTCACAAGCATTTCGGCATCCTCTTTATTCAGCTCATTCTGCGTAGCACATGGAAGAGCAATGTCACACTGCACTTCCCATGGGTGTTTTCCCTGAACAAATTCCACACCTTCATATTCGTATGCATAGGGTTTAACAATGTCTTCATTAGTGGCTCTCAGTTCAAGCATGTAGTCTATCTTCTCGCCCGAAACACCATCACGGTCGTGTATATAACCATCGGGGCCTGAAAGGGTAATGACCTTGCCGCCGAGCTCGGTAACTTTTTTAGCTGCACCCCAGGCAACGTTGCCAAAGCCCGAGATGGCTACTTTTTTGCCTTTAAAGCTCTCCCCGCTTGTTTTGAGCATTTCCTGAGCAAAATAAACCACGCCGAAACCTGTTGCTTCCGGGCGGACCAAAGAACCGCCCCAGTTGAGTCCTTTACCGGTAAGAACGCCGGTATTCTCACGTGCAAGCTTGCGATACATCCCATAGAGATACCCGATTTCACGACCTCCCACTCCGATATCCCCTGCAGGAACATCCGTATCCGGGCCTATCAGATGCCATAGTTCAAGCATGAACGACTGGCAAAACCTCATGATCTCACGATTCGATTTACCCTTGGGGTCAAAATCGGAACCACCTTTGGCCCCACCCATAGGCAGAGAGGTAAGACTGTTTTTGAAAATCTGCTCGAAGCCGAGAAATTTCAAAATGCTGAGATTCACACTCGGATGAAACCGCAATCCTCCTTTGTAGGGTCCAATGGCATTATTGAACTGTATCCTGTATCCCCTGTTCACATGTATTGTACCTTCATCATCCTCCCATGGCACTTTAAACATCAGAATTCGGTCCGGTTCGACCAGTCTCTCAATGATCTTTGCCGATTCAAACTGGGGGTTCTCATTATAAATTTCTTCGATCGATTCCAACACTTCCCGAACTGCCTGATGATATTCAACCTCTCCGGCTGACTTTTTGATGAGGTCGTTCATAAAAATATCTACGTTCATAGCAGCAATATTTTAAAGATTTCTAATGGGTTATGACTATCCTGACACCTCCAGGAAAGATTTGTAAATTTGACCGTAAAAGCCATGATTTCCAAATTTTACAGCTTAATAATAATATGATTTTAAGCATGTTAAAAAGATGACATTCCTCATTATTTTAAAATGCAAATTTCCTGAAAAATCCATTCCGGACATAAATCTCAATCTCCGGGCTATACGTAAAGTCTTGATTATTAATAAAGAAGAGTCTATCCCGGAAGCGTTTTGTCCATGAGTCGCGATGTCTGTTCCATTTCCACAGAAGGTAACCGTGCACAATGGTTTGTCACGGTTGCAGTGCTGCCTGAAAGACCTTCATGAAAAACAATGACATATGTCTGAGGTTGGGAAGTTGCATGTTTTCCCGCAACAGTCACAATGGCCTTTACATCATTTCGATTCAGGGTTTGAAAATTACCCCGGTATTGGTCCTCCCGTCAATCATGATCTTCATAGGTTTTTTAAACCGGACATGGCGGATGAATTCATCCTCATAGACAGCAGGCTGTGCATCAAGAAAGTCCAGGTCATACGACCCTTCCTTTATGTAGGGATTAATCGTAAAATAACCGACCCCAAAGGATGTCAGGTTCTGAAAGAAGTGTGTTCCCTGACTGGGGTCAATGCGGTAATTTTCAAGACCTGACTCTACAATGACCCTGGCTTCGGATATCTGCGTCCATTTTATGGGAATGCCCAGCCACGGATCCTGCGAGCCCCAGCGCCCAGGTCCGATAAGCACATAGTTGAGGTTTTCTGCTTTCATTTTAGTGTTCAGTTCTTCCACCTTAATCCCTGCTTCCGCATTTTTCGCCGGATCGAAGGACCCGGGTTTTACATAGATAATGTCCTTAATATGGCTAAAGATCCCGTTGCCAAGAGCTGCCTGAGAAAAGATAATGGTTTCATCCTCATCCACATCCGTGAGCATATAATGTAGTGTCTGATCATTGATCACAATGGGCCTGATCTGGAGGAAACTGAAGACCTTTGGGGCACCCTCGGGTACGTTCAGGTTCACCGCAAACTCGATCTCAATGGGAAGGTTCATTTCCTTCTGTCCGATATCCAGAAGGCTCTGAAGGATTTCGGCAAGTGGAAAGGTCCCATGGTTAAGAATGGGTGAAAAGGTCACCAGTTTCTTGCCTGAATTAAAGGCCCCGTCACGGATGATATTGTTCTCATAATCGTAAACCGACATAACATGCTTCAGTGTTCCGTCTTTCTCACCTTCACTAATGCGTAGTTTGAAAAGATTTATGGCATCATCGGTGGAGGGGACGAAGCTCTCGCTCGACAAATCCAGCGAATAAAAATATTTCTGGGTATCCCGCAACATCATCTCAGGTGAGGAAAGCTGAAGGATCTTTTTCGGATATTTGGGTGAGAACCGGAGAGCCATGCCCCCGTCAACAATGAATTTCCCAAGGCCGAAGGCAATGCTGGCAATGCCGTCCTCCGCTTTTTCAGGTTTGATGGGATAGAAGTTGATGGAACGGGCTACCCCCGAGAGTGTCGGATAAAACCGGTTTCCGTAGGCCGAACCGCATACTTCCTGCAGGATAATACCCATTTTTTCTTCATCAATTACATTGGAAGTAGCTGACATATAAGCCTTACTGGATCTGAAGTATACGGAAGCATACACACTTTTAATCGCATTGGTGAGCATTCTTATGGTCAGGGCATGATCGGATTCGACCACCGGGATCATATAGGTTGAATATATGCCTGCAAAAGGCTGGTAATGCGAATCCTCCAGTTTGCTCGAAGACCTGATGGCAATGGGATTTTTAATAACCGAGATAAAGGCATAAAGATCCTGGTGAAGCCAGCCCGGAAGCTTGGCCCTGATAAAATTCTGAAGGATCTCTTCATCCGGCAGATCAGACAGGCCAATCCGGTAGAGATCGTTTGACTCCATGAACTCATCGAAGATATCGGTACTTATAACCACGGTACGTGGAATGGTGATGACCACATCCTTGTACTTATTGAAGAGGTTATAAGACATGATCACGGAGTTGATGAAAGCCAGTCCGCGCGCTTTGCCACCGATGGATCCATCACCAATCCTGGAGAAGGTCAGGTATTCATCAAAACTGGCTTTGTCAAATTTGGCGATGATACCCCGCCCCTTGCTGATGCGGAAGCTGGAAATCGCTTCATAAATATAGGACCTCACCTCATTGAGGTTCTTAAAATCCTCTTTTTTTATGTATTTAAACAACTGAGCAACAGGGAATATAGCCCTGGCATTCAGCCATTTAGAAAAGTCGTTTCGCGAGGCATGATAGGAAAGGACCTTATCGGGTACCCGGAGAATCAGGTTTTGAAGCGACTGCAGATCTGTGGCCCTGGCAACTTCCACACCGGTATCCGGATCACGGAACACGAATTCACCGAAGGCAAAATTACGGATGATGTAGTTTCTAAGTTCGATGGACAGTGTTTTCGAATATTTGTACAGAAAGCCGGCATGAAGGCGGATAGCATACCTTTCATTTCCGATATCCGAGGATTGAAGGAGGAAGGGCATGAAGGGATCCTCATCTTTCACCAGTTTACAGAGTCTTAGTCCCGCTTTGGTTTTATTATCGCGCCTGTTATTGACCTTGAAGCTGATATCGGAGATAATGCCCAGCAGATTATGTTTATAACTTTGATACATATCCAGAGCCTCCTCATATGTCTTTGCCAGGAGAACTTTAGGCCTGCCTCTCATTCTAAGCATCTTTTGATGTTCATTGAGGGCTTCCTTCATAAAGTCGCGGGATTGTTTCAGCACAATTTTGTAGAGAAGTGGCAGGTAAACGGAGGTATAACGTATGGAATCCTCCACCAGAATTATGGTTTGCACCCCAACAACCTCTATATCATTTGGGGCGTTCATTTTATCCTCTATCAGCTTGATGATGGCCAGCAGCAGATCAGCGTTACCCAGCCAGCAGAAAACATAGTCGATGGCACTCAGATCTTCGTTCTGCAATTTGAGTGAAACTTCCCGGTTGAAATGGGTAAGAACAACGATGGGGATTTCCGGGTAGGTTCCTTTGACGCGTTTGGCCAGTTCAAACGTGTCAACATCGCCTATATTCAGCATCTCGATGATAAGATCTATGGTCTCGCTTTCAAGAATTCTAAAAGCTTCCTTTGCCGAGCCGGCTTTAATGAAACTTGGCGGATAACGGAGGCTGAGAGAGACATATTCATTAAAGATCTGTTCATCGATCCTGCCGTCTTCTTCAAGCATGAAAAAGTCATAATTGCTGCTAATGATCAGCACCTTCCGGATCCGCTTTTGCATCAAGCGCTCAAATTCAGTCATACTGAAATCTACCGTTGGGGCATCCAGTCTTCTTCTTTTGATATGGATAGCTTCACTCATGTTTTGTTTCTGCAATGGCGTCAGAATGGTTCGCATAAACCACCGAAATTCTTCTTTTCCCGTCCATGACCACGCAAAGAGGGTCAGGGAATCTGACATGTTTTAGGTATTTTGTTTCTTCTATCACCTCCTGTTCTCCGAGAACCTCCCATCTGATAAAATCTTTGAGGGCATTAAACTGTATTGAAAAATATCCGACATTCATGGAGGTGACATTATGAAAGAAATGTGAGCCCAGGGAAGCGTCGAGCGGAAAATCCTCGAGGCTGGTTTCAACAATCACCTTTGCACCGGAAATCTGGGACCAGTTAACCGGAATTCCAATGAAGGGATCCCTTGTGCCCCAGCGGCCCGGACCAATAAGGATATAACGGCGGCCTTCGGTTTTGAGTTTTTGATTCAGGCCGTTGATTTCCGCAGCAATTTCACGGGTATGTAGTTTATCAAAGTTCTCTCTCCTGACGAAGATCATGTCCTGCAGGTCGTCAATCCGGCCATTCCCCATGCTGCGTTCTGCATAGATAATGATTTTTTGTTCATCGATCTCTTTCATATTTATTGAATACTCTCCCGTACTGCCGAGAAGAGGCTTGATCTGAAGAAGGTAGAATGACGGAAGACCATTGCCAGCCGGAGCCAGATCGACCGCATATTCAATTTCCACTGGTGATCCCAGTGCTTCCTTTCCCACATCGAGAATAAATTCGATGGTCTGTGCAAGCGGTGCATATTCATATTTCAGTAAATCTGCGAAGTTCATTATCCTAGGGCCGGCTTTATCAAGCCCGGCCTGAATGCTGTCATTATCCGGATCGTATACCGATGCCAGATGGGTAAGAGTCT
Source organism: uncultured Bacteroidales bacterium (assembly GCA_963732905.1). Lineage (GTDB taxonomy): Bacteria > Bacteroidota > Bacteroidia > Bacteroidales > DASQZK01. The sequence goes on along the minus strand of CAVTBM010000012.1, from coordinate 450,634 downwards.
TATGTTTCTCTGCGGCGGAAATGTCAAGCCTGATGAGATTAGCTTCAGATCCTTCAGAGAGAAGATCAAATTCCGGCCGGTTCATGTCCAGGGCAATGAACTCGACCTGGGAATCCCGGTGCAGGTTTTTTGGTGAATTGACTTCCAGCAACGGGTATTTTGGCGAAAAACGATATGCTTTTTCTCCATTGACCACGTAATGTCCAAGTCCCAGCGCTGCAATGGCAAAACCGTCTTCCGGCTCCATGTGGGAAACCGGGTAATAGTTGTGTGACTGGGCTGTACCGCTGATATGCGGATAGAAGCAGCCATCGTATTCGTTACCCACGACTTCCTGGATAACCACTGCCATCTTTTCTTCCTCCAGTTTATAATTAATGGCATCGAAATAGGTGCGCGACTCGTTTGAATAGATGGAGGCATAAACCAGTTTAATGGCATCGGCCAGCTGGTTGAAGCGGATCCTGGGGTCGGGATGATTATTGGGCAGAAGAAAAGTATCGAAAATGCCGGAGAAAGGCTGCGTTGTACTGTCTTCAAGCAAACTCGACGATCTGACGGCCAGGGGCCTGTTTAGGGTATTGACCATCGTCTTGAGCATCTTCTCCAGGTGATAGGAGAGTTCACCCTTCATAAACATCTCCTGAATTTCCGTATAGGAATAATTTCCGTGGATAACATCCAGCAACTTGTTCCGGTCAATAAAGACATCAAATTCGTCGGTACCGATAATGGAAGTGCGCGGAGTCCGTATATTGATCCCGGGGATGAGATCGGAAAAATTCAGGTTATAGATCAGGGTAGTAATAAAAGCCAGACCTCTGCCCTTCCCGCCCAGGGCTCCCGGGCCCAGGCTGACAATGTTCGATTCATCAAGGAGGGCCGATTCTTCAAAGTTTACGATCTTTCCGGTATTGGATTCATTCCGGTATTTCGTGATGACGTATTTCAGATAATTCCTGAACTCCTGCGGTGTTTTAAAATCGGTGACTTTGACAGGATGGAGAAGTTTGGCAATTTTAATCTCACCACGGGCCATCAGCCAGAGTGAGAAATGGTTGCGTTTGCCATGGTATACCAGCGACTCTATAGGAATGGTTTCGATCTGTTTCTCAAATTCCTTGAGTGATCTGGCTTCCGCGATCTTTCGTCCTCCCGGGTCACGATATTCAAAATTACCGAAACCCAGGTGATGGCTTATGAAACCTTTGATATCCTGCAGAAGAGTCTCCGAATTCTTGTTGATAAAGATGGATTTAAGTTCATAGGCCATCCTTGCATTCTGAATATCTGACGACTGGATAACTGTCGGGAGTCCCCTGAACTGTTCCTTGACCTGTCTGACGAGCCTGAACCCTGCCTGGTCGTCGATGACGCCGTTTTTAGAAAATTTCACATCGGTGATCAGGCATAACAAATTATCTCCGTAACGGTTGATGATCTCTGTGGCCTCTTCGTAGTTTGAAGTAAGAAGAATTTTAGGCCGGGCCCTGAGCCTGAGCACTTTAAAAAGTTCATCGGTAGACACGTCATCAATGATCCGTTTGGTCTGTTCCATTACGTTTCCGTACAACAGCGGCAAATACCTTGAGTAATAGATTTCCGAATCTTCAACCAGAAGGATCACCTTCACCAGGCCTATCTGAGTATCGTTTTCCACATTGACCTTATCCTCAAGTAATTTGACCATGGCGAAAAAGATCTTCGAATCGCCGTTCCAGACAAAGAGTTTATCTATATACCGGAGGTTGGTTGATTTTTCCCTGAAGCTGGTGACGTCACGTTTGTTATTCAGAAGCGCATAAACCGGGATATACCCGAATTCCTGGCTTACCAGTTCAGCAATCTTTACGGGTGTCCTGAGATCACTTCCGATCATCAGGATCACCAGGTCGAAATGACGCTTGTTCAGCTGTTCCGCCGCTTCGTCGAAGGTAGACACCCCGGTTACACGCGGCATGGATGTAAGGTTCATCTGATGATATTCGCCCAGTATATGTTCTGAAAAACGGCCTTCCTTTTCAATGGTAAAAGCATCGTAAAGAGTTGAAAAAAGCAGGATCTCCTTGACCTTGTAAGGCATCAGGTCGTGAAAGATATCACGGTTTGCATTTTGTTTGTTCAGGAATTTCTGGAGCAGCTTTCTACTGTTAATCCCTTTCCCCGCCTGAAACTCATGGATCTCTGAACGAACCTGATCCTGTTCGAGTGATCGTTTCAAAATTTTGCGGGCCTCGACAGTATTCAGAAAATTATTAAGGATGCTTGCAAGATTATCTATAAGATGGCGCTCTTCCTTAAGGAACGGGCCTTCGTCGATATCTTTGAAACTCTTGGTATAAAAAACTTCAATCTTTCCTTTCCGGTTATCTATGGTCTGAAATTCCTGGACCTGCCGCCATTCCGTTTCCTTGAAATCCACAGAATAGTATATCCTGCCGGCAAAACTTATCCTTGCAACGGCAAATTCCGGGTACTGCCAGGCTCTGGGAAGAATATGGGCGATCCTCTGCAGTGTTTCCTCAACCGACTTTCCTTCCTTAATGATCTGGGTAGTCTGGTTTATGCAGGAAAGCTCCTTCAGCCTCTCACCCTTCTCATCGAGCAACCGCTGTATTTCCTCTTCTGATTTTGGGAATTCCATACCTGTACGATTAGAACAACAGTAAAATTACGCAATTTTGATAGCCCAGACAATCTGAACGTCATAATTAAAAATCCCCGTTCCCACAGCGAAGCTGTAAAGAACGGGGAAATATTTTATGAAAGTATACAGCCTCTTAGTCCTGATTGTTTATCTCAAACACATTTCCGCTGCGCATAAGCTGATCCATGTTTTGGTAGGGTGATTTCTCCTTTGCACTTTTAACCAGGTCATACATCAATGATTCATAAACCGTACTCTCAACGGCTCTGATCACGCCCAGGGCAACAGGAAAATCAGGAAGTGTCAACCTTGAGAGCATGTAATGGGTCGTATCTTCCCAGTCGTGAGAATTATGTACGAGAATATCCTTTTCTTTAACGCCATCCTTACCGATGGTGACGACTTCAAAACGATTGCATCGCAAAACGAGGCCTTTATCACGATTTTTTCCGAAAATCATGGGCTCACCGTGTTTCAGGTAGAGCTGATGATCGTCCTTAACATCCTTACCCGTGATCTCCTTATGCACCTCATTGTTAAATATGACACAATTCTGCAGCACTTCCACCACCGAAGTACCCTTATGGTTTGAGGCTTCAATCAGCACTTCCTTCATCATTTTCGGATCGGTATCCACTACCCTGGCAAAAAAAGTTCCCTGGGCTCCCATCACGAGTTCACCCGGCATGAAAGGATTTTCAATGGTCCCTTCCGGGGATGTCTTGGTGATGCTTCCTTTGGGAGTTGTGGGTGAATATTGTCCTTTCGTCAGACCGTAAATTTTATTATTGAACAGGATGATGTTAACATTGATGTTCCTTCTTACAATATGGATGAAATGGTTTCCCCCGATAGCCATCGAGTCACCGTCACCGGTAACAACCCAAACGCTCAGGTCAGGGTTGGATAATTTTATCCCGGAGGCAATGGGAGCAGCTCTTCCGTGCAGACTGTGAAAACCATAGGTATTGATGTAATATGGAAAACGGGACGAACAGCCGATCCCTGAAACAAAGACCACTTTTTCTTTTTCAACACCGGTTTCGGGCAAGACATTTCTTACGGTGGAAAGTACGGCATGCGCTCCACATCCGGCACACCATTTTACCGGATCATCCAGTTTATAGTCCTGGGCTTCTATCCTGGGCAAAAAATCAGTTTCTGTGCTCATAATCTTGAATTTTCAATAAGTTCTCTGAATTTTAATTTCAGTTCTGAAATCATAAACGGTAAACCCTGCACTTTGTTATATTGCAGATATTCGTACTTCGGAAACTTGGATCTCAGGTAGTTTGCAAATTGTCCAAGGTTAAGTTCGCAGACCACTCTTTTCTTAAATCCTTTCAGCACTTCACCCGTATTTTCAGGAAGAGGGTTGATATAGTTGAACTGGGCAAGGCTGATCGATTTTCCTTCTTCCTGTAATTCCTGAACAGCCGTAAAGAGAGCCCCGTAGGTTCCTCCCCAGCCGATAACCAGAAGCTCTCCTGAGGGTTCTCCAATGATTTCCTGGTGAGGAATATCTTTAGCCACAAGGTCTACCTTTTGCTGCCTTTGTTCCACCATGATCTGGTGGTTCATGGGATCCTGTGAAACTTCACCCGTCACATCGGCTTTCTCAAGTCCGCCAATTCTGTGGCGAAGCCCCTCCTGACCTGGAACAGCCCACGAACGGGCCAGTGTTTGCGGATCGCGCAGGTACGGATAGAAATTTGGTTCGTTATCTGCCACTTTCCTGGGGTGTATTTCACGGAGACTTTTCATTTCCGGAATTGGCCAAAGTTCAGAGCCGTTAGCGAGGTATCCGTCCGAAAGCATGATCACCGGCGTCATGTGTTCCAGTGTCAGCCTGGCTGCTTCGTAAGCAAAATCAAAACAATTGGCCGGAGTACTGGACGCAATGACGATGCAGGGGCTCTCCCCGTTCCTGCCATATAAGGCCTGCATCAGGTCACTCTGTTCGGTTTTGGTGGGCAGTCCTGTTGAAGGACCTCCCCGCTGAACGTTAACGATAACCAGGGGGAGCTCGGTAATAACAGCGAGTCCGATAGCTTCACCCTTGAGAGCAAGGCCTGGCCCCGATGTGGAAGTCACGGCTAACTTTCCGGCATAGGATGCACCTATAGCGGAGCATATCCCTGCAATCTCATCTTCGGCCTGGAAGGTCAAGGCATTCAGGCTTTTTCGGTTAGATAGTTCCTGCAGGATTTCGGATGCCGGAGTGATGGGATAGGATCCCAGGAACAACCCGCATCCGGATTTTTCCGAGGCGGCAAGAAGTCCCCATGCTGTTGCCGTATTGCCTGAAATATTCCTGAAAAGACCATTTTTGTTCTTTGCCGGATTTACCAGAAACGTGGTGGAAAAAGCTTCGATAGTCTCCGCATAACTGTAACCTGCCCGTAAAACAGCAGTATTGGCAGCCACCAATTCGGGCTTCTTTTTGAACTTCTGCTTAAGGAAATTTTCCCCTATGGAAAGCTCCCGGTTAAACAAAAAATACAGGATACCGGCTACAAACTGATTCTTGGTTTTATCGGCCGTTTTGGAGTCGAGCCCGTATTCCTTGATGGTCGACCGTGTCAGCTGAGTGATCGGTGCTTTTATGAGGTTAAAACCTTCAAGAGTACCGTCATTAAGCGGATCTTCAATATAATCTGCTTTCTTATAGTGTTTACTGTCAAAATTATCGATATCTATAATGATAGTAGCATCGGGTTTGACCCACTTCATGTTCGCCTTAAGTGCAGCAGGATTCATGGCAACCAGGACATCGGCCCTGTCGCCCGGGGTGGTCACTTCCTTGTGCCCTATGTGTACCTGAAAACCGGAAACACCTGCAAGGGTACCTTGCGGAGCACGTATCTCTGACGGATAGTCAGGGAATGTTGAGAGATCGTTGCCTACAAAGGCAGAGGTATCGGAAAACTGACTCCCGGTAAGCTGCATGCCATCACCAGAGTCCCCGGCAAATTTTACAACAACCTCTTCAAGTTCAATAATCTTTGTTTTTTTTACCATGACTGGTTGAAAATAATCTGTTAAAAATGTTAAATGCATACGAGGAATCTGAAATTCTTCATATGCATTATCGTAATTTTATTCGCAAAAAATTACAGTTTCAGGTCCCATTCAGCCCATCTTTCCTCAACAAAACTAATCATTTTAAAAATCAGGGTTTTAAATATGTAATATTTTCTTAAACATAACAAACTTAGTACATTCATATTAATAATTACAAATTTAAATATATAAATATTATATATTTTTGTAATAATTTATTAAAATTAACAAAATGGTCCCGACGCATGGAATATTCAGTTCTTATGCTGAGCGGATTTCCCTTATAAACAGAGGTATTAGACATGGCACTTATAAAAAGCGTACGTGGCTTCACACCGATCACAGGAAAGAACTGTTACCTTGCAGATAACGCAACGATCATTGGAGATGTTGTGATGGGTGACGATTGTTCGGTATGGTTTAACACGGTGATCCGCGGAGATGTAAATTCAATACGGATCGGAAACCGTGTTAACATTCAGGATGGTTCTGTTCTGCATACCCTTTACGAAAAATCGGTAATTGAGATCGGCGATAATGTCAGCGTCGGACATAACGTGATCATACATGGAGCCAGGGTTGAAGAGAATGTATTGCTCGGCATGGGATCGATCATCCTGGATCATGCTGTCATCGGGAAAAATTCAATTATCGCTGCCGGTTCGGTGGTCCTGAGTGAAACCGTTGTTGAACCGGGTAGTATCTATGCCGGAGTTCCCGCTAAAAGAGTAAAGTCGGTAGACCCGGAGCAAGCCCGTGAGATGATTGAAAAGATTGCAGAAAATTACCTTTTTTATGCGGGGTGGTATAAGGATGAGGAACGGTAACTGGTGTGGGCGCAGAGTCTGATTCCTCCCTGTAGATGAGTCATGTGAGGCAAACAGGATCTTAGGGTATATGAAACCCGGGGGGGGCCTCATGGCAGGCGGTCGCCCATGAACAAAGACTCAGATTCTACTTTTTGTATCAATATCCGTTTTTTCCAGGTTTATTTTCTCTCCGAAAAACATCCTGGCGATCGCTTCAAAATAGTCTGTGCGGTCGGAGACATGGAACTCCCACTGTCCTTTCTGGGAAGTGTTCAGCAGGTGATTCGAGGAAAGCACTTTTTTCAGTTCTTCGGCAACGATGCGTGCAGAATCGATCACATCAACATTGAAATTAAAGAACCGGCTGATCTGGTTCTTGATGATCGGATAATGTGTACAGCCCAGGATCAGGGAATCGATTTCGTCGAGTTCCCGTTTAGACAAATACGATCTGATGATTGCGTTGCTGATATCATCAAATATAAAACCTTCTTCAATCATAGGCACGAAAAGAGGCGTTGCCAGGGATGATATTTCGAGAGAAGGGCTGAGTTTTTCAAGTTTTCTCAGGTAAGCACCCGAACCGATGGTGGCTTTGGTTCCGATAATGCCTACGTGTTTCATCTCACGGTCCTGTGCCACATGGTGAACAACGGGATCGATAACATTCATTACCAAAGCCCGGTCTCCGACATGATCCCTGACTTCTTCAAACGCATTCGATGAGGCAGAATTACATGCGATAAGGATGACCTTGCAATCTTTACGCAGCAGAAAATCGGTTATATCGAGAGAATACCGGATGATGGTTTCTTTGGATTTGTCCCCGTAAGGAAGGTGGGCTGTATCGCCAAAATAGATCATATTCTCCCCTGGCAGAAGGGTTCTGATTGCTGCTGCAACAGTAAGTCCGCCTACACCTGAGTCAAATAATCCTATAGCTGATGATGAATTGTTCATGTGTAAAACAAAAAAGAAGACCATCCTGATGAATCAAAATGGCCTCCCGTAATATCATGTATTTTAAATTATTGTATACCTAACTTCTCTTTAACCATCGGACCTACATCAATACTCTTGTCTGAAGTATAGATCGGGTTTCGTCCGCTGATATCAAAAACATAGATCAGGTCCATTTGCTTGGCAACAGAGGCGATGGCCGTCTGAAGTTTATCCATCACGCCTTCCAGGAGATTGCCCTGAAGTGCCTGGAGCTTTTGGTTAGCCTGGGTCTGGAAATTCTGAAGCCTTTGCTGCATGCTCTGCAATTCGGAATACATGCTTTCAAGGATCAGTGAGTCAAGGGTGTTCTGTTGCTCGGCAATATCGTTATATTTTTTATTTACTTCCACCTGCATCTTCTCGGTCTGCAAGTCATATTTATTTTTAACCTTATTCAGGCTATCGACTGCCTTTTGATATTCAGGCATCAGGACCACGATATCCTGGGCTGAAATGTGACCGAACTTATAATTCTGTGCATTGATTGCAGAAGCGGAAAAAAGAAATCCAACGATAAGAAAAATATTTACCAGTCTTTTCATTATTAAGTCTTTAAAAAATTTGTACAAATGTAATTAATTAATTCTTATATCCTAATTTTTCCAATACTTCATCACTCTTATTGTAGCGGGCATCCTCGTAGAGTATTGTAGCCCCCGCAGCGGTATCAAATATGGCAGCATACCCACCTTCGAGAGCAAGTTCTTTTACAGCTTTGTACACATCATCCTGAATAGGCTTGATGAGTTCTTCTCTTTTCTGAAAGATTGTGCCCTCGGGTCCGAAATACTTAGTCTGAAGATCTTTGATTGCCTTTTCTTTATTGACAATTTCGTCTTCCTTTTTATTTCTCTGGTCTTCAGTCATCAGAACCTTTTCATTCTGAAAACTCTTGTACAACTTATCCACTTCAGCATACTGATCGCTGATCTCCTGTTCGTACTGTTTGGAGAGTTTATCAATCTGATCCTGTGCTGCTTTATATGAAGGTATTCTACCCAGAATATATTCAGTATCGACAAAGGCGAATTTTTGGGCAAATCCGGCACTTGTGAATACAAAGAGGACGAGGAAAGGTAATAGAATCTTTTTCATGGTTTTAAATATTTATGTTATACTTTAAAACTGCTGACCGATGGTAAAATGGAACTGTCCTTTGTTGGCACTCGGTTGTCCGGGAATGACATCAAAGCCGTATCCCCAGTCGATCCCAAGCAGGCCGAACATCGGAAGGAACGCTCTCAGACCAATCCCTGCCGAACGTTTGATCAGGAAAGGGTTAAAGTCGTTGATCGAATACCATGCATTTCCACCTTCCAGAAATACCAGTCCGAAAATGGTTGCCGAGGGATTCAATGAGAACGGATACCGCAATTCGATCGTGTATTTATTATAAACATTACCCGATTTGTTTCCGCCCACAATTGGTGTGAGACTTCCGTTTTCATATCCTCTCAACCCGATCGTTTCTCTTCCGTAGAGGTTATATCCGGTAAGTCCGTCACCTCCTACATCAAATCCTTCGAAAGGTGAAGGACCGATATTCTTATTATAATATCCCAGGTAACCAAAATGTGCACGGGTGTACAGTACCAAATTCCCTGCCAAACTCATATACCAGTCGGCTTTGAATTTCCATTTATGGTATTCTATCCATCGGTACCGTTCCTGATCGGTGATACCAGGCTTAGTGTAATCTTTACCGCTGATCAGAGAATATGGCGGTGTAACCTGCAGGCTCAGGCTGAAGGATGAACCATTACGGGGATAGATGGGCTGGCTGACAGAGTTCCTTCCGAACGTTGTAGTGAAACTCAGGTTATGTGAAGTACCGTTGGAGAAGAGGAAATAACCGACATAGTCTTTCAGTTTATAGCGCTGATAGCTGAGCTCGTTATACAGGGTAAAGAAATCATCCGGCCAGTTCAGACGTCTTCCCAATCCGATTGCCGCCCCGGAAATTTTAATATACTGGTCGGGTACATTTGTGTTATCGCTAAGATAACTGTAATAGGAGTTGTTCATGATGGTATGGAAGAGCGAAACGGAGAAGGAATTTGGTTTTTTCCCTCCAAACCACGGTTCGATAAAGGACATATTATAGGCCTGGTAATATTTTCCATTAGACTGGGCCCGGATAGAAAGTGTTTGTCCGTCACCCGAAGGTACCGGCCGCCACATTTTCCATTTAAAAAAGTTACGGATAGCGAAGTTGGAGAACTTCAGACCGACAGTTCCCACGAGCATTCCCATGCCCCAGCCACCGGAAACTTCAAGCTGATCGTTGGCTTTTTCCACCAGGGAATACTTCAGGTCGACCGTCCCTTCAAGCTGGTTTGGAATCGGTTCCGGATTGATCTGCTCCGGATCGAAATGACCCAGTTGAGCCAGTTCCCTGACAGACCGGATGATGTCTTCCTTACTGAACAGATCCCCCGGCTTGGTTCTCAACTCACGGCGAACTACATGTTCATTGGTTTTTGTATTCCCTTCGATGATCACCCTGTTGATGGTTGCCTGTTTGCCTTCACGGATCCGCATTTCAAAGTCGATCGTATCGTGCTGAACGCGGACTTCCACCGGGTCACAGTTGTAGAACAGGTACCCGTGATCGAGGTAGAGGGAGTTTACGGCATCTTCATCGGTCTGGAGCCGTTTATCGAAAAGCTCCTGATCGAATACATCACCCTTCTTGATACCGAGCACCCGCGACAGGTACTCACCGGGATAAATTGTGTTTCCAATCCAGGTAATGTCTCCAAAATAATATTTGGCACCTTCCTCCAGGAAAATATCCAGTCGTATCCGTTTGACCGACACCACTGAAACGGAATCCCGGAGGATCTGGGCGTCGCGGTATCCGTTTTTATTGTAAAAATCGATAAGTTTTTCTTTATCTGCGATATAATCATCCTTCACAAGTTTCGATGATTTGAAAAAATTGATATCTCTCCTGTGGGTTTTCTTCATAACCCGCCGCAGACGTTTATCGGGAAAAACCAGGTTGCCGTGAAAAAAGATATCGTCAATTTTAACCCGGTCGTTTTTATCCACATCCACATTTAGTTTTACCATATTCAATCTCACCGAATCCTGCTTAATATCGATCTTCACCGTGGTATTCAGGAATCCCTTTTCGACGAAATGATCTTTGACCAGTCGTGTTATAGTATTCAGAAGGTCGTCTGTTACCTGGCTTCCTACCCTTACATCCAGCTTCTCTTTAAGATCGTCTGATTCCGACTTGTTGACACCGTGGATCACAAAACCCGACATCCGGGGTCTTTCCTTCAGGTAAATATTCAGCCAAATCTTCCCGTCTTCAATTTTAGTGGCATAGAGCTTGACATCGGAGAAAAGACCATGATCCCATAATTTTTTAACCACTTTGGTGACCGCATCGCCGGGGACGGTTATTTTTTCTCCTACCGCCAGGCCCGTAAAGCTGACCAGGGCATCTTTCTGAAGGAATTCGACACCGGTAATGGTGATTTCAGCGATTTCATATTCCTTGGGTGATGAATAATCCATCACCCGAAGGGAATCCATGTTGATATTCTGAGCGCCGGCAAGGATAGAGGTAAATAGAGCAAGGAATAGGAGAATATTTCTGCGGATCATGTGTTTTTACTTAATTAATGGATTCACTTTTTACCTGAGAGCTGATTTTCCCAAAGCGTCTTTCTCTTTTTTGAAAATCAATGATAGCATCAAAAAAATCTTTTTTCCGAAAGTCAGGCCAGAGAATGTCTGTAAAATACAATTCAGTATAGGCGATCTGCCACAGGAGAAAATTACTGATTCTGTATTCTCCGCTGGTACGGATCAGGAGCTCCGGATCAGGAATATCGGAAGTATACAAATAGTTCACAAATACATCACAGGATAACTCTTCAACACTTAATTTTTGATTTGTCAAATCATCTGCGATTTTCCGCACGGCCTCAAGGATTTCCAACCGGCCGCTGTAACTGAGAGCCAGAACAAGATTCAGTCCTGTATTGTGCGAGGTCTCATCGATGGCATTTCTCAGTTCTTCAAAAACTTTCGGAGGGAGACTTTTCATGTCGCCGATAGCTTGTAAACGTACATTGTTTTTGTTTAGTGTGTCCATTTCTCCCCTGATGGTCTGAACCAGCAATGCCATGAGGGCATCAATTTCCTCACGGGGCCGCTTCCAGTTCTCGGTGGAGAATGCATAAAGGGTAAGATATGCTATTCCCAGTTCAGCAGCAGCCTCCACAGTCTCTCTCACAGCTACAACTCCGCTCCGGTGGCCGAAAATCCTCTTGTTTCCGTGCCGTTGCGCCCATCTCCCGTTACCATCCATGATAACAGCAACGTGAATCGGTAGCTTTTCTTTGTTTATGTCTTGTATTGTTGCCATACTCGTACTCTATTCGTAAGTCGGACATTCAACCCTGTTAAAGATCTTATAGGTAAAGAAGACACCTGCAAAGTTATACCAGTCTTTGTTACCGACCAAATAATGCTGATTCTCTGTGCCAATATTTTGCACGCCATCAATCCTGTCATTATAAGTTTTTCTTGGCGACCATTCTACACCGGCACTCAAACGCTTGCCTGCATTGAATTTGAAGCCCAATGAAAACGGTATGGTAAAGTGACTGCGCGGGTTGATACCTGTGGATGTATTTGATGACAGGACGATATTATACCCGGGACCACCGGCAACATAAAGTGTATATTTTGTTTTCCGGTTGGCGGTCTGATAAGGCATAAAATTAAACTCATACATCGCAGCGAGGTCAATATAACTTCCGGAAAAGGAAGCTCCGCGGGCAAGTTGATAGGGATCGGAAAAATCCTGATCATTTCCCCTGAGCTGATGGTAGATCCCGGATAACCGCACCGCTGTGCGGGGATTGAAATTGTAACGGTATATCGGACCGATCGCGATTGAAGGTGCGTAAAACTGACGGTTGGTGTTGATATCCCCCATATAGTAGGAAACGCCGGCAAAAATACCGATATCTGATTTACGCTGCGCTTCTGAACGCTGGCCAGGGAAAAAGAACAGGATGATCAGAAGAAACGAAAGCCGGAACGACATTTTCCTCATTTTACCTCCGGCGGTAATAGGGATTCCGCAGCATTGGCCTTCCATTCCGGTCTGTCCTGACTTTATAGATGGCGCTAAGGATCCCGAAGTAGTAAGTGTCCTTATGGTTGGAAAATGCTGAAGTATATCCATCAATGTAATCCGTTGTTGTAAATCTCCTACCTAATTCTAAGCCGAGTGACCATCTGGCATCAATAGAGTATTTAATTCCTGCCCCAACAGGGAAAGTGGCACCAAACTTACTAAAATTATCTACAAATCTGGTTTTAAAGTTATCCAGAGGTTTTGGATTGAAAAATACCCCACCGACCCCTCCGAAAATATAGGCGTAAAACTTCGTGTAATTATTGACCATTCCTCTCCGGGTAAACAATGCTGCCGATGAATATCCCCTGGCCTCGGGTATTATGTAATATTCAAACTGCAAAGTGGGCTCAAAAATTGTGGAATGAAAGGCAAAATTTCTTGAATCATTCCGTGAATTCAGGTCATTGCCTGCAACCGTCCCAAAAATCATATTAAATTTAACCGCCGTATTGCCGGTCAGTTTGTATCGTAAACCCAGATCGATAGCCGGACGGGTATATTGCAACTGGATATCCTTAAAGCCCAAAAGATTGTTTTTATCGGATGTACCTCCAATATCTCCGAAAAAATTAGAGGTCCCTGCTCCGAAAATGGCTTCATATCTTCTCAGTTTCCAGCGTTGTGCCTGGGTAACACCAGGGAGAATAACGAGTAACACAAGAAGTACTATTGCCCGTGTATTATTCATGTATCTACTAATAAATGAATTACAAATGTAAAAATTAATCTGTAAAAAAACCTCTTCTGAAGGATATTCCCGTCAATTTTTATCCGTTAAAGAATATACGGAATATTTTTATCAAGGATTAATTTAAACGAACTTTTTTCCCTGTACAATTCAAAAAAGAAAAAAAGGCCGCCCTATACAGGCAGCCTTTTCAGTATTCAGTCACTGATCAGATCTATTGTTTTATAAACCTGAACACTTCTGTTTTCCCTGCCGATTCCACGGTTACAAAGTAAACACCGCTCGCCAGATCAGAGGTATGAAGCATGATTCTGGTATCATCCATCCTGGTTCTCCTGACCACAGATCCCTGGACATTCCTGATGGTGAGTTCAGCGTTTGTGAACTCCGGGAATTCAACGATCATGTAATCGTTAACCGGATTGGGATAGTATTTCACGCCGGGATTATTTACGTCCTCAACCAGGTTACCCAGGTTAATGACGGAAATGGTAATCTCGTCGTAAACGCCTGAATTGTCCTTAGCCGTAGCCCTGACCTTAATGCTTCCGTTTTGGCTTGAGGCGTCCACGGTTACGTTAAGTGAGCTGGAGAGTAAGGCATTTGCAGAATTCTCAACAATTCCCACATCGGCTACCGGATAGAAAGCATCCTCAGGAGTGAAGGAATAGGTCAGTTTTTCACGCCCCTTGATGCCGTCGATAGTAGTATTCCCATCGGTGGTCGTCAGACTGAGGCTCTCAACCTTCTTGTAAGCGTACTGACCGAGTTCAGGCATCGGATCCCAGGTTTTTGCACCTGCCTTGAATGAGATAAATACTGCGCTGCACTTCGGAACCTTGATCAGCATACCGTCGGCAATTGCTGTATCCTTTTCGGAAACCGTTGCATCGGTCGCATTGTAAGCGGTTCCGGAAACGATAACCATCCTGCCATTCGAAATTGTGCCGATATCATCGGGAAGGTCAAGGCTGACGATATAATCGTGTTCGAAATCACGGCTGAACAAAACAACACCATACTGGTCATCATTATTATAGGCGTGAACTCCTACACTCGGAAGATCGATGTCAGTGCCATTGTCATTTTGAATCTTGTCGACAGACTGGAAATCGGTCTTCAGCACCACGCCTTTTCCTGCGAGTTGGTTATAGTATTGTACCATATAATATAGCGGACGTTTTTTCAGCGTGATCTGGTTATCGAGCAGACGCCACTGACCGCCTTCTAGAGCGAATACATCGGGAACCGTTACACCGTACTCAAAAACTGAAGAATAGTAATCGGCGAAGCTCACAGCCTGGCCAACGGTACCGTGATAGGAATCCTGCGTCAGGTTTCCTTCATACATGTACATGGGTACCCTGCGGCTCATATACTTGAACATATCCTTATAGATATTGGTCAGCCCGTCAAGATTCTGCTTAAACACGGCATAGGAGTTCTTGTGATAGTCGAGCTGTGATTCTCCCGGATCAATAGCCGGATCATAATTCAGGTTACCACCAAGATATCCGCTGATATCCAGCATATCCATTTCTCCGTCATCGTCGGTGTATAGTTTCTCATGCAGGCCGTAATTATCAGCCGGACTTCTTCCACTGAAACTGACAAACATTTTATCAGGGTTGTAATAGGGTGAAGCCTTGAGCTGCTCGGTTGTCATCTTACGTGCCCAGAGTGCATACTGACTGTAATCACTGCTAAAAGCATCTGCACCATGTGCGTCAAATCCCCATACTTCATTACCCATTTCAATGATAATGCCATTCAGGGTTTTGTCGAAAGGCTGTGTATACCCTTCTGCGATCCTCATATCACCGTACGTCGTGCCAGCAGGTCCTGCCAGGTATTCCATAAAGCGGGAGAAATTGGCAGGATCCTTTTTCCAGTCGGTAGCGGAATTTACACCGCAGGTAAGCTGCACATATCCTCCGTAAAGCGAACTCAGGTATGCAAAGTCACCCAGGGTCATCTTGTTTTTCTGATAAGCACCTACCGAAAGGTTGAAATCTTCTGAGTTGGCACCGATGCCTCCCCAGCGGATCCCTGCAGGCTGAAGATCGTCAAGGATCTGCATACCAATTTTGGTGAATTTACTGCCCGGATTATACCATTCTTTAACATGCAGCTGGATGTCATCGAGGTAGACTACGCCAAGCTTGTTAAATCCGAATTCGATATTCCAGCTTTGTGAAGCATCCAGGATGCCCGTGAATTCAACTTCGTATTCCTTCCACTCATTGGTGAGCGTAACGGATCCGGTATAGGCATTTACCACACCACCGATATCACGGTATACCTTGAGATTGAATGCACCGCCTTCGTAACCCGTTCCGGCTTTGGCCGCGAAACGGAGCAGGTAATGATATGTCGGAGACATGACAACACCGGCTGTGCAACGGAACCAGTCGCCTGGACCCACTTCCATGCGGGCCGATTTCTTACCCTGATAAACATCCGTGGTCTCTGCATAGAAAGTGACACCACCCGATTTTGTTTTCCCGACATTTGCCAGGTCGGTGGCCGTAGCATTATCCTTATAGGAAGGATCCTCAAAGCTGTTATAAGATACCTTGTTTGAAAGGAAAATGGAATTCATACCGTAATCCCCTTCAATTGCAAATCCGGTAGCCTTAGCCACAGGGTCGAAGGTCACGGTGGCCTTTCCAACATAAGCATCCTCATTCGGATCGTCCCAGGCAAAGGCGTTGGTCGTCTGAGATACTGCAGAGCTGAGAGGTGACTCATTCAGTGCGGCATCCACAGCGCTGACCTGTATGGAATAGTCTGTACTCTGATCCAGCTCATGGATCTTATAGGAAGTACCAATGATCGCTCCATCGTTAACTTTTTCTCCGTTAACATAAACATTATATCCGAAAACCTCGGTTTCTGCATCTGTGGCAGCATCCCATGACAGGCTGATACTGAATGTGGTTGCCTCTGTAACTGCAAGGTTTTCAGGCGTCGTAGGAGGATTGTCATCACTTCCCCATGTGGTGAAGCTGAGGATATTCGAAGGCATGGAGAAATTCTGCAGGGCATCCTGCGTCAACACAAATACATCATATTTGGTATCCGGATCTAGACCTTCAATCAGAAGTGTTGTACCTGTCAGAAGTTCCTGGTTATAAAGTTTACCATTGACGTAAACATTATACCCTTTCACCTTCATATTATCGGTAGCAGCATCCCATTCAACGAGAGCCTGAGTGGAACCCTTTGCATTGATATGCAGGTTACCGGCAGGCTGTGGTGCAATCAGATCAAGCTGGGTGAAAAGGTAGGGTTGGGCAATGATCACTTTACTGCTCAGCCCGGGATAGATCCACTCCAGCGTCAGGAAATAATCGTTGACGATTTCCTTATGGAAAGCCTCAAAGTAATAGGCCTGGCCGGCTTCAAGATGTATGAAAGGGGAAGCCTGTCCGGTCTGTGCCGTGGGCGTAAGCTTGGGAGGAATACTATCCTTTGAACTGCCGGAACTCAGGTAGAACTCTCCTTCACCTTCGCCTTCGGTGGTGGAATAAAATTTATAATCACCCGTCACCGGTGCGATTACGTAACCCCACATTTTACCCCAGAAGAAGTCGTCTTTACATAGATCGTGAACATCCGCGCTTGTAACTGTTACCGGATAACCATCTTTAAAGACCGGATCCTGCTTATACGGGAATTCCTGCCATTGTGCAATCTGTGTAGCTCCGTAATAGCATCCGAAGGTATTGTATGTTCCCAACGGAATGTCGAAGGTAAGTTCGAACGCAGGATTACCTGCTGCCTTGTCAACTTCATCGAGGCAGCTTAGTGTGAGCGAAGCGTTCCCGGTGAGTCCCTCATCGCGGAAATATACAAGTGCATAGGTATCTCCGGCATGATAAACAATGGAGTCAACCAAAATCATGTCGGGAGAGTTATTCACAGAGTCGAAGAATATATTCTGTTCTACGTCAGCATCCCCGTCATCAACGTTGGGAATGATCACAATATGTTCAGTGCCCTGACCAACATTGATATGGTTAAAACCGGGCATTCCGAAAGTAGCTACGTCATTGACCCCCGGAGTAGCATCACGGAATTCGGCCAGGAACTGAATGGTATCGGCATCTGCTTCATCCGAATAAACCATGCCATGGTCATCTTTAACGATTACGGTAATCATGGCCGGGCCGTTCGAAGAAGCAGTATAATTTACTGCGGCTGTTGATGAAGTGCCATCGTAATCTACGGATATATCGCCATCGGCAATAACAGCCTGGTTACTGCTTGATGCGGTGATCGTCATATTCTCGTCACGTTCCGGGTTACCGTCGGTTATCCCGCTGAGATTAACGGTCTGGACACCATCGCTGATATATGCCCAGTGTGGGGTCGTTACCTGATCTACGGTTGGCCTCTGGTTTGGATAAGCATCAACACCGGTTCTGAAATCATCGATCCTTACATCGGTGCGGACCTGGTTAATGGTACGGTCAACGCCCATGATCAGGTATTTAACCTGGAATGGATTGACATTTTTCCAGTCGGCAGAGAAATCCCAGATCGCTTCATGGAATTGTCCGTCAGCAGGTACAGGGATGAACTTCGAGTTGGTCGACATGCTGAAATTGCCATCACTCAGCGGTGCATTGACATCCTGGAGTTTGGCTTCGAATCTTGTCAGGGCCTCTGCACTCTTCACCCTGAAACGAACGTAAGGTTTAACCAGTCCCAGGTTAAGATCTTCCGGGAATGTAAACTGTATATAATCGTTTACACTGGCATTCTTGGTGACCACCATATTTTCGTCGGTGGCATTCCGGCTGATCGTGAAAATATTTCCGGTGCCGGAGTTGTTCCAGTTGCGGACAACCCAGCCTGGCATGTAGTCGTCGGTAGAAAAATCATCGGCAATAC
Source organism: uncultured Bacteroidales bacterium (assembly GCA_963732905.1). GTDB lineage: Bacteria > Bacteroidota > Bacteroidia > Bacteroidales > DASQZK01. Next base: position 432,356 of record CAVTBM010000012.1, on the reverse strand, counting down.
CGGATGCTCCTGCAAGCTGGTTGTATACCAGATCATAGGATTTAGCATCGCCGTTCTGAGCAGTTACTTCAAGTGTACTCACACTGCTCAGGTCGATGGAATCACCGGATGCTATACTGGTCTGGGCAAAATAATCTTTATCAAAATTAAGTTTTGCACCACCCGGAAGTCCCGAATAGATGTTAAAGGTGATCGTATTCGCGTTGTCATCGACGGTTCCTGTAACCGAAACGATATCAAAATCAAGAGAGACATTTGATACGGTATTGATATCTCTGGGCGCGGCAACGGATACCGAAACGGTAAATACAGAGGTATGCTCGCCGTCAGCTGAGGTAACCGTAAAATCAACCGGGTTCGTAAAATCAGCAGGTACACCCGACAAGGGGGCTACACTGGCACCCATGGATGTTTTGATCTGGGGAACAAGGGTTGTAAGATCTGATCCGTAGGGTACTTCTGCCGTGACCGTTCTGGAAGCGCTGTCAACGACACCTAAAGCAGGAACGCCGAGTCCGGCGAATTCAAAACTTCTGATTTCAGAAAGGGTTGAATCGATAATGGCTTCACTCGAAATGAATGAACTGCCGATGACCGTTATGGTGGGATTGCCGGGTGTTGTCCAGCCCACTTCAAGATGATCACCTCCGCCACCTTCTTGCATCAACGCCTCAAAATAGTAGTAAATACCTTTGTCGAGATGAACGGGCGCGGAAGCCTGGTTGGCTTCTTTGTTCCACTCAAGATGCCCAGTGTAATTAGTGACATAGCAGAGTTTTGTAAGCCCGGCTTTGGTGTTGTCGCTGCTTAACCAGAACTCACTGCCATCATCCGAAGAAACATAAAAAGTATAATCTCCGGCCTCAGCGGTAACGATGAAACCGGTAATTCTGGCAGCGTAACTGTTATCAATGTCCTGTGGAGCATCGATAGACGTTAAAATCTGAACATCCACCGGGTTTTGGGCCACTGACAAATCAGCGAACGTACCAGTAAACGGTTTGAATTTCTCCCAGGTGACATCTCCGGTCTGGGCAAAACTGCCCGCCACGAAAAAAGTCAAAAGGAAGATACTTAACAAAGTAAATCTGTTATTCATCCTTATGTAATTTGGTTAGTAAAAAGGTTATTTTTATTAATGAAGGGAACACAATGATACCTTTTTAAAAAAAAAATACTGAAAATATATTCTGATTTTTGATGAAAAATCCTTGTATAGAATGACTCTAATTTAGGAGAGAAATCCTAGTTCCTGCGGTCAGCACCCCACATCAGTTTATTCCTCAAGGTATTATAAAAACTATTGGAGGGAAATTTCACCATCCTGATGCAATAGGGTGCCTTGTCGATAAATAGTTTAACGCTGGTATCGACTGTATACGATCTGGAATCCAGAGCAACCTGGAACTGATCGCTGCGGGAAATAACTTCAAGGCTGATGGTTTTATTATCAGGGACGATAATTGGCCGCACGGTGAGATTGTGTGGTGATATGGGTGATATGATGAAATTTTTGGATTCGGGCAGAACAATCGGGCCGCCCACGCTCATTGAATACGCCGTTGAACCGGTTGGAGTGGAAACAATGAGTCCGTCAGCCCAGTAGGAATTGAGATATTCACCATCAAGGCCGGCGTTGATGGTGATCATAGCAGTATTCTTCTTGATGATGGTAATCTCGTTGAGGGCAGTGTTCAGCTCAGCGAGCGGGCCGGCAGAAGTGTTCAGGCGGATGAGGCACCTGTTTTCCAGGCTATAATTTCCGTTGAAGAGATCTTCGATAGAAGTGGAAATGTCATCGCGGGAAATATTGGCCAGAAACCCCAGCCGGCCGGTGTTTATTCCAAGAATTGGGATGCCGGAATCACGGACATGACTGACCGTCTCGAGGAAGGTCCCGTCGCCGCCAAGTGAAAAAAGAAAATCAATACCTTCCGGCAGTCCCGACTTCTCATCGAAATAACTGCAATGCTGAAGCTGGATGCCGGCCTTTTCGGTCAGGAATTCAGCAAACTGGCGGTGGATAAAAAGTTCCGTCTTGTGCTGGTTCAGCTTGTCGAAGAGAATTCTAATATTCTGATTGAAATCTTCGCTGAAAGGCCTCCCGAAAAGTGCTATTCTCATTCTGTGATATTTTCAGTTCGACTGGCTGAACCCTGGCGCAAAAACACATCCCTCAGGTGTTCAGGTATCTCATAAACATGTCGAAACGATCTTCATATAATTTTTCAGCCTCATCGTCTTTCATGTACGACGCTTTTATGGAATATTCATACCTCTCAAAGGTACTTATGATCGAGGTCAGATCTGTCCGGTTGATTTTAAGTGTGACATCCATTTTTGTGGAATCTTCGGGGGAAGAAATATACAGGCTGAGTATCTTTGCATCATTACCCTCTATGATCTGGGATATTTCAGTAAGTGAATAATCGTTCTCATTTACCTCCAGAACCAGAATGCCTCCCGGGTGCTTCATCGCTGAGAGATCGGCAAAGTGGCGCACCAGATCGTTCAGTGTGATCAGCCCAAGATAATTATTTTCCCTGTCGAGCACGGGTATCACGCTGAGACTGAGCCGCGATGCCACTTCGATCACCTCAAATATATGCTGATCTTCAAAAACATAAGGACTAAAAAGTGACAGCCGGTGATTGCCGATAGGCTCATCCGCCATGTTCAGGTTATAGATATCCTTGTCTGAGATCAGACCCAGGAACTCATGGTTGTTTACAATGGGGAGATGGGAAATCCTGAATATGTCCATCCACGACAAAGCCTGAACCCCGGTATCCGAAGTTTTCAGTGCAGGCACTACATCCGACATCAAATCTTTCGCTAACATATCTGAGGTTTTCAGAGGAAAAGCCCTAACTTTGCCAAATATTTTTTGGATAGTAAAGTCATGACCAGATTAAGCGTAAATATAAATAAAATTGCAACACTTCGTAACTCAAGGGGTGGAAATATTCCTGATGTGGTAGAAGCCGCTGTAAGATGTCAGGAATACGGAGCAGAAGGTATCACTGTTCATCCCAGGCCGGATGAAAGGCACATCAGGTACCAGGATGTGTTGGACCTGAAACGGGTAGTGTCCACTGAGTTCAATATCGAAGGCTATCCTTCGGTGAAGTTCATGGAACTGGTGAAAGAGGTTTTGCCCGACCAGGTGACTCTCGTGCCTGATCCTCCCGGAGCCCTGACCTCATCTGAAGGATGGGACACCATGGCGAACAAGAATTTCCTCATCAGCGTGATCAGGGAACTTAAACGTTACGGGATCAGAACTTCGATCTTCATCGATACCCGCCCTGAAATGATCGTTCATGCAGCCGATACCGGCACCGACCGTGTCGAGCTTTACACCGAGCCGTATGCCCGTGATTTCCATACCAATCCGCAAAAAGCAGCCGGACCTTTCGTGAAGGCAGCTGAAAAAGCGGCTGAACTGGGTCTCGGAATCAATGCCGGTCACGATCTGAACCTTGATAACCTGAATTATTTTTATCAGCACGTTCCGGGCCTTCTGGAAGTTTCCATTGGTCACGCCCTGATTTCAGATGCTCTCTATTTCGGACTTGAGAATGCGGTTCAGATGTACAAAAGGCAACTGACTTAGGATATGGATCTTTTTTTCAGAAAATTCGGCGACGGACCACCCCTGATCATCGTTCATGGCTTATATGGCGAATCGGACAACTGGGTCAGCACAGGAAGGGCATTGGCGGACCACTATGAAGTCTTTATCATTGACCAGCGAAACCATGGTAATTCGCCACACACCCGTGAACATAATTACACCCTGCTTAAAAACGACCTTCTCGGCTTCATGGACGCACACAGACTGGAAAAAGCCATACTTTTAGGGCATTCCATGGGAGGGAAGACCATCATGTTTTTCGCCGCCGACTATCCCGAAAGAGTACAGTCCATGATTGTAGTTGATATTTCTCCCAGGTCGTATAAAAGTCTCAACCAGCCATCCCCGCATACCCTCGACCACCTCAATATTCTGAATGCCATGATGAGTGTGGATTTTGAGAAAGCCGAATCCAGAATGGACATTGACATGATGCTGGCAGGGACCATTGCCTCGCAAAGGGTAAGGCAATTTCTCCTGAAAAATGTCAGGCGGAAAGATCAGAATCATTTTGAATGGAAACTGAACCTTGGCGCACTTCATGACGAAATGCCCCGCATTCTCGACGGCCTCGATCCGGAGAAATACCTTAACGGCAACGGCATAACAGGATTCCCGGCACTTTTCATCAGGGGGGAGAATTCAGATTATATCCAGGATATTGACTATGGTATCATCCATACGATCTTCCCGACTGCGGAAATTGTCAGCATTCCAAACGCCGGTCACTGGGTCCATGCCGAACAACCCGAATTGTTTCTGAAAACCGTAAATTATTTCCTGGAGGGGAATTAATTTTCAACAGGGTGTTTATACGGATGAGTCCGGTGTGCTTATGACGACAGGATTGCAGTTATGCGCACAGGGTAGCATACCTACGATGAAACACTGAAAATCCGTTCTTCGCTGACGATATCCTGACCCTTGAATTTCAGGAACAGCTGCACGATGGTGATCACATCCTTTTCACAATATCTGGCAATCCGGGGCAGGTCATCATCTTCATAATAGACCTGCGCCACCATCGATCCGTCAATGTCGTCCTTAGGGGTTGGGATGCCGAAGACCGCAGCCAGCAGTTCCAGTGAAGTGTAATTTTTGAAATCGCCGAATTTCCACAACTCCATGGTATCGACAAACTTCACCTCCCAGGGTTTCTTTCCTGCCACATCCAGGACTTCAGGCAGGGGAAGACCGTTAATGAGCATTCGCCGGGCAATGTAAGGAAAGTCAAATTCTTTCCCGTTATGGGCACACATGAAAAATTCCTTGTGGCGAGAGTACTTCATAAGCATCTCGCTGAACTGCAGCAACAAGACCTTCTCATCTTTGTCTGCAAAGGACTTGAGTCGGATCGTATTTTCACTGCTTTCTACCAGCAGGTGGCCGACTGAGATACAGACGATCCGTCCGAATTCGGCATAAATACCGGCACGCTGGTAGACATCCTCCGGAACCTGGCCTTCAGAAACAAGATGGGAGGCCTTTTTATCCCAGAGCTTCCGCAATATGGGATCTGCTTCCTGGTATGAGGGTGACTGGGGAACTGTTTCAATATCCAGGAACAACAGGTCTTCAGCCTTTAAATGATTAAGCATGGCAGTATGTTTTCCATAAAGGTAAAAAATAGTACTGCAATATTATTGCAGTCCAAGCCTTTGTTTGATAATTGTACTGAGTAATTGGATGGCCACGGTGTTGTTTCCGCCCTGGGGCACGATGATATCGGCATACCGTTTGGTCGGCTCAATGAACTGGAGATGCATAGGTTTTACCGTTTTGTGGTATCGGTCCAGAATCACGTCAACGGTCCTGCCCCGTTCGGTGATGTCGCGGTAGATTACCCGGCTCAGCCTGTCGTCGGCATCTGCATCCACATAAATCTTCAGGTCGAGGATTTCACGGAGAGGCTCATGGGTAAATATGAGAATGCCTTCAACAATGACCACTTTTCTCGGCTCAACTGGAATGGTCTCAGTACTGCGGGTGCAGGTGAGATAGGAATATACGGGCTGCCCGATAGATTTGCCCGACTTGAGCATTTTGATATGTTCAACCAGAAGCGGAAATTCCAGGGAAGAAGGATGGTCAAAATTGATCTTCTGCCTCTCCTCTTCAGAAATATGACTATTATCGCGGTAATAGGAATCCTGAGGGATGACGGCGACCTGGTCTTCAGGTAAATCTTCAATGATTTTCTTGACTACGGTCGTCTTCCCGGAACCTGTGCCTCCTGCTATACCTATAATGAACATAAAATAAAGGATGTTTTGGAATTATCAGTTAACTTTGCAACCTGGCTTATTCTACTGTATCTATCCGATTAACCAGTGTATCATGATCAAACATATTGTTTTGTTCCGCTTCAAAGATAATCAAGGAAAGGAAGAAAAAGTAAAAAAACTGAAATCCATCATTGATGATCTGGAACATAAAATACCGTTTATTGAGCATATTGAAGGCGGTATCAACTTCAATACACGCGATAAAGCTTTCGATGTGGCGCTCGTCAGCGATTTTCGGTCGGGTGAGGACCTGGAAGCCTACCGTGTGCATCCCGATCATCTTAAACTGATCGCTTTTTTGAAAAACTATGATTATGATCTCGTGGTAACCGATTATAAATATTAACGCGAATCAACATGAACGATCTTTATCCTCTTAAATTCAGACCCATATTAAAAGACAAGATCTGGGGCGGAACAAAGTTAGATGAGGTTCTTCATAAAACCGAAGCCTCCGCCCAGTGTGGCGAAAGCTGGGAAATCTCGACCCTCGAAGGCAACATCTCCGTGGTTGACGGGGGTTTCCTTGACGGCAATAATCTCCTGGAGCTCGTTGAAATCTACATGGGCGACCTGGTGGGTGACCGGGTTTATGATACCTTTGGCCTTGAATTTCCGCTTCTGATCAAATTCATCGACGCCAACGAATGGCTTAGCATCCAGGTACATCCCGACGATGCAACGGCGGCTGCAAGGCACCAGTCTTTTGGTAAAACGGAGATGTGGTATATCATTGATGCTGAAAAGGACGCCGCACTGATTACCGGTTTCAACCGTACGGTTGACAAAGCCACCTATCTTGAATATTTCAACTCCGGCAGGCTAAAAGACATTCTGAATGTCGAGAACGTAAAAGCCGGTGATTGTTTCTTTATCCCTGCCGGCAGGATTCACACGATCGGAGCTGGTATTCTCCTCGCCGAGATCCAGCAGACCTCTGATGTGACCTACCGGATTTTCGACTGGAACAGAACCGACGACCAGGGCAATGCCCGGGAGCTGCATACAAGCCAGGCCCTGGATGTCATTGATTTCAACCATTACGATGATTACCGGACGGAATATAAGGCAGTCTTGAATAAGACAGTTAATCTGGTGGACTGCAACTATTTCACTACTAATATCATCCGGCTGAGCGAGCCAGTAGAGAAGGACTACAACCTGATTGATTCCTTTCTGATCTATATGTGTCCCCGGGGAAAGGTGAATATTCTTTACGCTGAGAATCAGAGTGTCAGTCTTTGTCAGGGAGAAACCGTCCTGATCCCGGCCCAGCTGAAAAACCTGGTAATCGAACCTCTTGAAGAATCCGAACTACTGGAGATCTATATAAGGCATTAAACGACATCCGGGGCCTCAGGCGGGACTGCTTACTTCTTCAGGTGAAGATGGCCATATTGCCGGAATAATTAAATTTCATGAATATGATCCTTCAATTCATACCAGGCAGTGAGAATACTATCCGGAGTGTGGTAAGGAAGGAAAACATTCCCTCGGGTATGTTGAGGACCAGCTGCCTGACGGATACAGCCGTGTTGAGCCAGAGATCCGTTTAAAACCTATGAAACCTGTAACAGCAGACACAACGCTGATACGTCATTCTAATCTGACGGATGAAAGTGGCAGAAAACTCTTTTTCGAAATCAGTATTCACAGCGGTACTGATTTTGTTACTACAGCCTCGCATGTCAGGGCTGTTTTGAATAGCGAAAGTTTCTAACGAATGATCAGGACGGAACCATGAAGATGACCAGTGCGGAATTTATTAAAAGCAGTGCAAAACTGCAGGAATGTCCGGATACCGGTTTGCCCGAGATCGCTTTTATCGGCCGGTCAAACGTGGGCAAGTCATCACTGATCAACTTACTGACGGGACGAAAAAACCTGGCCAAAACATCGGTGTCTCCGGGAAAGACAAGGCTCATCAACCATTTTCTGATAAACAGCCGGTGGTACCTGGTAGACCTGCCGGGTTACGGATATGCCAGGGTAAGTAAGGGAGAACGGAAAAAGTTCGGGAAGCTGATCGAAAGCTACATTTCGGGGAGCAAAAACCTGGTATGCCTGCTGGTACTGATTGACAGCCGTCTTGAACCCCAGCGGACCGACCTCGATTTCATTCAATGGCTTGGAGTGAACGGTGTACCTTTCTGCCTTGTTTTCACTAAAACCGACAAGCCCAGACAAAGGGAACTGCGTCAGAACATACAACAGTTTGAAGCGGAAATCCTGAAAACCTGGGAAGAGATGCCACCTACATTTATGACTTCTGCCCTGAAAAAAACAGGAAAGGAGGAGGTTCTGGATTATCTGGGAAAAATCACCGAACTTCATGGTAACTTTTAAAAAAGATTCATTTAATATTGCCTTAAGATTGATTACATTTACCACCGAAAAAACATCATATTCATACTATCTATCCCTGTAGAAACCATGATCAATAATGCTCCTGTAAAATTCTTCGCAGGAAGGGGGACAAAACCTCTGGCAGAACGAATAGCTAAATCCTTCGGGATCGAACTTGGAAAAACGACTGTTCTTGAATTCAGTGATGGCGAATTGCAGCCTTTTTATGAAGAATCGGTCAGAGGATGCATAATCTTCATCATTCAATCCACCCCCCCGCCTGCTGAAAACATCCTTGAACTGCTTCTCATGATCGATGCGGCAAAAAGGGCCAGTGCCTACAAGGTGGTGGCTGTCCTCCCCTACTTTGGATATGGCCGGCAGGACAGAAAAGACAAGCCAAGGTCGTCCATCGGCGCTAAACTTATCTCCAATCTGCTTGTCTCTGCCGGCGTCGACCGGGTGATGACCATGGATCTGCATGCCGACCAGCTCCAGGGGTTTTTTGATGTTCCCGTCGACCATCTCTATGCATCTTCCATCTTCGTGCCCTATATAAAAAGTCTTGAGCTCGAAAATCTGGCCGTTGCTGCACCCGATATGGGAGGTACCAAACGGGCAAATGCCTACGCCCGCTTCCTCGGCTGCCATATGGTGATCTGTTACAAGGTCAGAAAAAAACCAAACGTGGTTGAGGAGATCAGGGCTATCGGGGATATCAAGGATAAAAATATTTTTATCGTCGACGATATGATCGATACGGCAGGTACCATAACCCTGGCCGCCGAGATGATGAAGAATGAAGGTGCCCGGTCGGTGCGTGTCGTCGCCACACATCCCGTGCTGTCGGGCCCGGCCTACGAACGCATTGAACAATCTTTCATCGATGAGGTGATCGTCACCGATTCCATACCTATAAAAGACTTTTCCGGGAAGATCAAAGTCCTTTCCATTGCCGACCTGTTTGCCGAGGTCATTAATAAAGTCTATAATTATCAGTCCATAAGCTCACATTTTATCACATAAGTTATTATATTTGCACTCCGATTTTCAAAGATGTCTAAATGACCTATATGTGATGGGGAATTAGAGTATTGTTTAATTCTTAGTAGCAAAATTAATTATGAAAACTGTAGAAATTCAGGTTAAAAAAAGAGAAAAACTTGGTAAATCCGACACCAAACGCCTCAGAAAAGAGGAAATGGTACCCTGTGTAATGTATGGCGGAAAAGAAAACCATCATTTTTACGCACATGAAAACCTGTTCAAGAAGATCGTTTTCTCTCCCGATGTCTTTCTTGTTACGATCAATCTGGAAGGGACCAAAATAACATCTATTATACAGGAAATCCAGTTTCATCCGGTAAGCGACAAGATCACACATATCGATTTTGTTGAGGTAATCGAAGGCAAACCGGTGGTAGCTAACATCCCGATCAGCCTGACAGGTAATTCAGTCGGTATCCGTAACGGCGGTAAACTGAGACAGAGAAGAAGGTACCTAAAGGTAAAAGGCCTTGCTGAGAACCTGCCCGACAAACTCGAAGTGGACATTTCCAACGTCAATACTGGCGAGGTGATCAAGGTCGGCGACCTTACATACCCCAATCTTGAAATTCTGGATCCGCACCGTTCCATGGTTGTCTCCGTCGTTTCTTCACGCGTTGCCTTGAAGGGGATGTCGATCACTGAAGAAGGTGTTGAAGTTGAAGCAGCTGCTGCTGAAGGTACTCCTGCAGCGGGAGAAGGTACTGAAGAAGCCGCCGCTGAATGATGATTTAAAATTGTCTGTTCAATTTTGAAGTATCTTATCACAGGACTCGGAAATCCCGGTGAGCAATACGCCCACACACGCCATAATATTGGATTCGACATACTGGATGCCCTTGCCGGGGCATCCGGTATTTCCTTCCAGGATAAGCGCTACGGGTACATTGCCGAGTTTAAGTACAAATCCAGGATTTTTCATCTGCTCAAGCCTACCACTTTTGTCAACCGCAGCGGGCTTGCTGTTCATTATTACCTTAAAAAGCTTGCCATACCGCAGGAGAACCTTCTGGTGATCGCCGATGACCTTGCCCTTCCCTTCGGCTCACTGAGACTTCGTCCTCGAGGCAGCGATGCCGGACATAACGGGCTTAACAGCATCATCTCAACATTGGGAAACCAGATTTTTCCAAGGCTCCGTTTCGGTATCGGCAATGATTTCCCCCAGGGTTACCAGGTCGATTACGTTTTGGGGCACTTTACAAGTGAGGAGGAAAAACACCTCCCGGAAAGGATCAGCCTGGCGGTGGAAATTATCAGATCCTTCGGCACCATTGGGATCGCTCATACCATGAACGAATACAATAACCGCTGAAAAGATTACTGCAACCTTTCATGTAACCGTTTGTTACTTCATTTGTAATCCATCCTGAATCTTTCATTACACACCTGCTACCGATGGGGAAACGAACGATTCAATATATTATCTTTTTCTCGGCACTGTCACTTTCGGGACTTATCGTCACACAGATGCTGTGGGTACGTAATGCCCTGAACCTGTCTGAAAGACAGCACTCTCACAGAGTCGACCTTGCTCTCGATGATGTACTTCAGGAACTGAATGACAGGATCGATTCTGCAAAAGACAGCGTCGTGAATGTCCAGAGAACAGAATTATCACGCCAGGAAGGAATTTTCAGTGTTCTGGACCTCACTTTCCTGGATGAGCTGATCCGGAAATATGTCGACTATCACGATCTGGACAGAAATTATGTTTATTCTATCGTTAAAACCAAAAACGATTCTGTCATTTTCAGCTCTTCCGCCTATCTGCCAAAAAGGAGCCGGCCCGGGATCCACAAAGCCTGTCTTCACAGTATCTGGAAGAAAGACTATTACCACCTCGAATTATATTTTCCAAACCAGAGGCGGGACGAACTGATCCGGATGTCGGCATGGATGCTGACTTCGGGTATTTTCCTGATCATCATCATCTTATCCTTTTATTATATCATCTTTACCATCATCCGGCAAAAGAAGATCTCCCAGATCCGTGACGACTTCATCAATAATATCACTCATGAATTCAAAACCCCGATAGCTACTATCTCCCTGGCTTCCGAAGTCCTTCTGAACACTCAGAAAGAAGATCCCGGATCAAGAATTGCCAGGTATTCGCGTGTGATTTACGATGAAAACAGCAGGATGCGCAGGCAGGTAGACAGGGTATTGAAGCTGGCTGAACTGGAAAAAGGCGACTTCCGGCTCGACTTGACTATTCTCAACATGGATGATATGATCCGGAAAAATGTGGATAACCTGCTTCTTGAACATTGTAACCGGGAAATTGAACTCAATTACCACCTGGAAGCAAAAAACCCGATGGTCCGTATCGATGAACTTCATTTTGGAAATATCATCAACAATCTTGTCAGCAATGCCATAAAATATTCGGCTGAAAAACCGGTTATTATAATCAGCAGCCGGAATGAAGGCAACTCCTATGTATTCTCCGTCGGGGATCAGGGTATCGGGATAAGTAGCGAGAACCTGTCTCACATTTTCGACCGGTTTTACAGGGTTCCCACAGGGGATGTACATAACACAAAAGGCTTTGGCATAGGCTTATATTATGTGAAGCGCATGACCGAAAGTCACGGGGGTAAAATAAATGTTCACAGTGAACCCGGTAAAGGTACGCGTTTTGATGTATTCATTCCTCAGGCGAATTAATAAAGAGAACGTCATGAAGAAAAATAACAGTCCGAAAATACTACTCGTGGAAGATGATACCAACCTCGGGTATGTTCTGAGCGACTTTCTTCAAATAAGCGGCTATGAGGTTATTCTTGCCAGGGACGGCCGGGAAGGATTGGATAAATTCCGCGATGGCAATTTCGACCTTTGTATTATCGATGTTATGCTTCCGGTAATCGACGGCTTCACACTCGCGGAGGAGATCAGAAAATCAGCCCTCGGCATCCCCTTCATTTTTCTCACCGCCAAGAGTATGGAAAAGGACCGGATCAGGGGATTGAAAATTGGTGCCGACGATTACATCACCAAACCCTTCAGTACTGAAGAGCTGAGTCTGAGAATTGACGCTATCCTCAGACGATCAAAATATTCCATTCTGACGAATGATGTTCCCGACGTATTTCATATAGGCAGCCTCGCCTTCGATTATACCAATCACCTTCTGACAACGCCAAAGGGCGAAAGACGGCTGACCAGGAAGGAAGCCGAAGTTCTTCGTCTCCTGTGCATCAACAAGAACAAAGTGGTCAGAAGGGAAGTGGCCCTTAAGAATATCTGGGGTGATGATGATTATTTCATGGGGCGAAGCATGGATGTGTACATCGCCAAACTCAGGAAATTCCTGAAAGATGATACGAGGGTGGCTATTGTGAACATCCCCAGGACCGGCTTCATGCTTGAGGTCAGTGATGAAGCTGGTGATTAGCCGCCGGCTTTGTGGATTCCCCACCCGTACTTATTCGTTAATATGAATCTCAATGTATGATAGTAAAAGTGGATAACCAGCCCAGAATAGACAAATACCTCTGGTTCATCCGTGTGTTCAAAACCAGGTCGATGGCTACGGAAGCCTGCAAAAAAGGCAGGGTTAAAATCGATGGTCAGCAGGTCAAACCTTCAAGATCTGTTAAGGAGGGGGAAGAAATCGAGGTTAAAAAAGCCCCGGTGACATATACCTTCAGGATCCTGGCCTTTCCCAAAAACAGGCTGTCTGCCAAACTGGTACCTGAATACGCTGAAGACAGGACAACGGAAGAGGAACTGGCCAAACTGAAGATGCAGGATGATTTCTTTATCAGACGGGATAAAGGAACAGGAAGGCCTACCAAAAGGGAACGACGCACTATCGATAAGCTAAAGAATAACTGATATGATCATTGCAAATCAAAAAAGACAGGAAAACATTGCCGAATACCTGCTATACATGTTTCAGATCGAAGACCTGATCAGGGCTTCACAATTTGATATTGATCTGATTGAGAAACGGATCATCTCCGGTTTTGATCAGCCCTACGATGTGAAACGTGACATGCGGGAGTGGTACCTTTCCCTGATCGGTATGATGAAGGAAAACGGCCTGGAGATCCATGGGCATATCCCGTTGTTAACCAGTCTGATCGATGAGGTCAATCAGCTTCATATCCGGCTGCTGAACAAGGCGGACGAGTTTGAATATAACCGGTTTTTTACCAGTGCCCGGCCTGGGGTGGAAGATCTGAAGGTTAAATCACACGGGAGTAATATCAGTGATGTCGAACTGGGACTGAACGGCCTCTACGGCCTTCTCATGCTGAGGCTTCAGCAACGAAAGCTCAATCCCGGTACAATAAAAGCCCTTGGTTATATAAGCGAGTGGCTTGCTGAACTGTCTTTGCGTTTCCGCGAACTGGAACAGGGCAGGGTCGAAATCTAAAACGTGTATGCGAAGCCCACACCCAGAACTTCCTTGATCTGCCAGCCCGGACCTGAACTCCCGTCTTTCTTTATCAATTTGATGTTGTCATCGTAAATGCCGTTCATGCTCACGGTGGCCGAAAGGAATTTATTAATCTTCATATTCAGGAGCAGTTCGAAATTGATATCGATATTTCCGGGTTTATCCAAATAATTGGAAAAGAAGTCCACCTTCGATCCAAAGGTTACGTTCTCCATAGGTTCAAACGAATACACGACCCTGACATAACCCCCGAATTCCGTCCGGAGCTTGTTTCCCGGATCCACGCCGAACTGGCCTGCAGCGGAGAGGGAATCATCAAGTACGAAGGTCATTTTTGCCGCCAGTGGCGAGAGGAAAAGGCTGAAATGATCACCCGGTTTATAATTCATACCAACTGAACCAGTAAGATACGCCGGGGAAAAGAAGTCAGATATCCGGCTTTTAGCTGTGTCACCATAATATTTGTAACCGCTGGCAAACTGGGTCCTGAAATTCAACAGGGCACTGTACTGCCACTCTTCAGAGGCTTTTATTCCATACTGGGAAGTAAATTCAAGACGGTCGTTGGTTTTTCGGGTAATGGTACCCTGCCGGTTAAGGCCGAATCCAAGGTCAAGGGAATTATTCCAGCTGGATTTAAGCGTCAGGTAATTGGCGAAGGTATTGAAGATCGCCACACCCGAGACGGAAGGATCACCACCTGCCGACCACTGGTAAAGGGAGACCTGTGAGAACGTCAGATTTCCCATCCCTCCGGTGTTCCAGCCAAGAGTGTCTTTATCGGCATCTTTATCCTGGGAAAAGACAAGATTAAAAGAGAGAAGAAAGGGTAGTGCAAAAAGGAGATTTTTCATAGAGTAGTCATTTGAGTAGTCAGGTTTTTAGGCATTAAACTGAAGTAAAAATAGATATAATCCGATTTAACCGTAAACAAGCGTAACAGGAAAATTGTTTGGACGTCCGGAATGAACACCTGCCGGCCAGAAGACAGGGCAAAAAGGATATCAGCCTCTCTTTTGAGAATGCTTGCCTCCTTTACCTCCTGTAGTCCAAAATCCTTCTCTCTGCGGTCCGGATACTTATTCCTTTTCTTTCATACCTTTTTCCAGAAACCGGTCCTCCCATTTTCCGTCAGGATTCAACGGTTCCTCCCTCTGTCCGAACCACCTGAACCTGTTTTTCGCTACCCAGTTGTAGAGCCGGTCTCTAACGAAAGCAGGTATAATGACAAAAGCATAGAGGAGATTCACCGGGAACCGGAGCTGTCGAAATATGCGGAGCACAGCTTCCGAGCGGAAATATTTTATTCCCTTCTCCACCAGGATCACCGATTTAAAAGAGGATTCATTGACCGACAGGGGAAACATCACTCTGCGCTTTTTTGACCGCAGGCCCAGAAACCGGAAGGTCCCTTTGATGTCATGCCGCAATATAAACATGACCGTGGCGCTGCATAGATTGCAGTGCTCATCGTACAGGATAACGGGAAAATCCGGGCCGGATGGTTTTTTGGGCATGATGCCTTGTTTTCTTGATGAACAATCTTCAGGCGATAATGATCGGTGAGGTTAGGGAGTTATGGAGTTATGGAGTTATGGAGTTATGGAGTTATGGAGTTATGGAGTTATGGAGTTATGGAGTTATGGAGTTATGGGGTTATGGGATTATGGAATTGATGGGATTGAGGGATTGAGGGATTGAGGGATTGAGGGATTGAGGGATTGAGTGAGTTTGTAATCTATTCCTAATCTGTGTTAATCTGTGAAATCTGTGGTGATTCCTTTCCTAATCTGTGCCAATCTGTGAAATCTGTGGTGATTCCTTTCCTAATCTGTGCCAATCTGTGAAATCTGTGGTGATTCCTTTCCTAATCTGTGCCAATCTGTGAAATCTGTGGTGATTCCTTTCCTAATCTGTGCAATCTGTGAAATCTGTGGTGATTCCTTTCCTAATCTGTGCTAATCTGTGAAATCTGTGGTGAATCTTCTTCTTCACGGCTCCTCCCTCAGCATCACATCCACCACCTCCCCGATATAAAACCGGTGAAAATCCTGCTTCGGATAATGACGCCTGCTGATTTTCGGATCAATGAAACTGCCGGACTTCAGGTCGTCGGCATACAATTTTCTACATTCCAGGATCAGTCGTGCCTGTTCGTAACCGATATTACCCTCCCTGGTAGCAAAAGGCTTCAGACCGGTTTCCCTGATCTTGTCATAGTCCCGTCCCGACTTCGAACCACAAAAATTAAGGATCTTCCGGTATTCTTCCGTGAAAAATGACAGTGTAAAATACGCCGACTCTTCAGCAAATCCGAAGGTATGACGCTGCGGCCTGATATAACAAACTGCGACGGGAAGGTTCCATAAAACGCCCATGCCTCCCCAGCTCGCCGTCATGGTATTAAAAGAAGACAGCCCGCCGGCAGTAATAAGCATCCAGTCATCCCCGATAAGCTTGAAAACATTGCCAGGCATGTGCTGCGGACTGATATGTGTAAATATTTCATTCATCATGTATCCAAATTAACCCGTTTAAAATTAAAACGATAAATTTACAATTTTGTAAGACATATTATATATTTGTTATCTTCGTCACGTAATAATAACAAGCTCCGCCCTGTTCTTTTGCCCTGGCTTCCTGTGAATTAACGTCAGGCCGGGATATTTTGAGCGCCTTATTCATGACCTATGAAAGAAGCCTTAGAGACACTCGACAAAATTCATCTCAATTTCTCCCCTCAGGGACTTTTTGTCCTAAACCTCACACTGGCCTTTATCATGTTCGGCGTAGCTCTGGAAATCAAGCCGGAACATTTCAAACGGGTGTTTCTGAATCCGAAATCAACGATCGTAGGTTTTATCTCCCAGTTTCTTTTTCTGCCTGCGGTAACGTTCTTCCTGATAATGATCTTCAGCCGGTTTATCACGCCTACCATTGCTTTGGGGATGATCCTGGTTGCAGCCTGCCCGGGTGGTAACATCTCCAACTTCATCTCTTCCCTGGCCAAAGGCAACGTGGCCTTGTCAGTCAGCCTGACAGCCGTTGCTACCCTGTCGGCGATCATCCTTACCCCGCTGAACTTTGCCTTGTGGGGTAAGCTTTATATCATGTTCTGGAATGAAAAAGCACAAAGCCTTCTCCAGCCTCTTACCATTGATGCTTTTGAGATGTTCAAAACCGTTTTCATCCTTCTCGGCATCCCTCTGCTCCTTGGCATGGGGTTCAATCATAAATTCCCAAAAACCACGCTTAGGATAGTAAAACCACTCAAAAAAATATCCATCCTGCTTTTTATGGCCATCGTTGTCCTGGCTTTTGCTAAAAACTATAATTACTTTATCCAGTATATCTCATGGATTTTTATCATTGTCCTGATCCATAACTCCCTTGCCCTTACCACGGGTTACACTGTAGCATCGGCCTTCAAACTGAACCGGATCGACCGGCGCACCATTTCCATCGAAACGGGAATACAGAATTCAGGGCTCGCCCTTGTACTGCTCTTCAACCCTAATGTATTCCCGGAAACGATTGTGGTCAATGGTATGGTGAAACCCCTGGAGATCGGAGGGATGGCTTTTATTGCCGCCTGGTGGGGAATATGGCATATCCTGGCGGGACTTACCCTTGCCGGATTTTGGTCGGTCATACCGGCGGAAGAAAAATTTTCATTCAGAAGATTATTTCATAAGAACAGTTAAGGTACATGAATCGAAAAGAAGAAACAATCCATAAGTATAACCTTTTTTACAGGATTTTAAAGACTTATGAAAGGTTTGTCTTTAAAAGGTTTTACAGACACTTTCAGGTCATCGACCAAAAAAACATTCCCTTCAATGAGCAATATATTCTGACACCAAATCATCAGAATGCTCTCATGGATGCCCTGGCAATACTGAACTCCTGCGGCACAGATGTGGTATTCATGGCCCGGGCCGACATATTCCGCAAAAAAAGAACGGCAAAACTTCTCCGTTTTTTTAAAATTCTCCCTATCTACCGCATCAGGGATGGTGCCGGTGAACTATCGAAGAACGAGGAGATTTTTGATTCAGCCACCACCATCCTGAGAGATCATATTCCTGTAGGCATGATGCCCGAGGGCAATCATGGCGACAGACGAAGGCTGCGTCCCCTCGTAAAGGGGACAATGCGTATTGCCCTCAGGACCCAGGAGAAATTAGGAAAAGAACGGGGCGTGAAAATCGTTCCTGTGGGGTTGGATTATGAACATTACCAGAAATTCTTCCAGGATCTCCTTATTATATACGGGCAGCCTGTCGAGGTCTCGGAATTTTACGAATCCTATCTCGAAAATCCTGCAAGGGCTCAGAATGAGCTGCGTGTAAGGCTTGCTGCCGAGATGAAAAAGGTCATTATCCATATCGAAAATGAAGAACTCTATGATATGTATCAGAACCTCAGGGAGATCTACAATAAGCGGATGCGCAGCAAAGTGGGTATTCTTGGGAAATCTCATTATGAGAGGTTCAGGGCCGACAAACAGATGATACGGATTCTTGACTGCAAATTCGAATCTGATCCGGAAACTCTCAGATTGTTATCCACCAAGGTGAACAGTTATGTCGAAGACCTGAAAGAGCTGAATATCCGTAACTGGATTTTCGAGCGCTCGGGCTTCACCTCCAAAAAGCTTCTCTATAAACGGTTCGGACTCCTGTTAACCTCGCCCTTATACTTTTATGGCTACCTCAATAACTACCTGCCTTACCGGCTTCCTCTCCGGCCGTTGAAGAATGTTAAAGACCCGCAGTTTCATTCCTCGTTCAAGTTTGTGCTGGCCATGATCCTCTTCCCGGTTTTCTATGCCCTTCAAACCACTATCGTAGCACTGCTCACCGGACCTGCCTGGATCGCCTGGGCCTACCTCGTGAGTCTTCCGGCTACCGGCTATTTTGCACTGTTCTGGTCTATATGGTACAAAAGATGGCGGGCCGGACTGAAATACAGGCGGATGAAAAAGAGCCGTCATGAGAAGATCCTGAGTCTCGAAAGGAAGTACAAAGAAATTATGGAAACGATGGACCGCATTGTTAATGAGTATCCCGGCAGATTCGGCGAGAAAGATAAAAAACACGAGTATGTCTGAGCCGCATTTTTTTGAAGATAAGATCGTATGGATAACAGGAGCATCCTCCGGGATTGGGGAAACCCTGGCAAAAAGGCTGGCGCCACTGGGATGCAGACTGATCCTCTCGGCCCGCCGCCCCGATGAACTGGAAAGGGTCAGGGCAGGATGCGGCGAAGTGAAGCACGGGATCATCATCATCCCCTTTGACCTGTCGTCTCCGGAGGAATGCGAAAAAGCAGCCGATGAAGTGCTGGCCGGATTCGGAACGGTGGATTTCCTCTTTAACAACGGCGGAATCTCCCAGCGGACCTCCGTTCTGGATACCAGTATAGACATGGACCGGAAGATCATGGAAGTGAACTATTTTTCGGGTATCATTCTCACCAAAAAGCTTCTGCCGGCCATGCTGGAACATGGCGGCGGACATATCACTGTTACAAGCAGTATCTCGGGACTCTTCGGCTTCCCTTTGAGAACGGCCTACTGTGCTTCCAAACATGCGGTGAACGGCTTTTACGAAGCCGTATGGACCGAGATGCACGACAAAGGCATCCGGACCACGGTTATCTGTCCGGGACGGATCCGGACCAACATCTCCTTTCATGCCCTCGACAAGGGAGGCGTCCCGCACGGGGTAATGGACAAGGCCCAGGAAGAAGGACTCAGCCCGGAACAATGTGTGAACGCCATGCTGAAAGGGGTAAGAAGAAATAAAAGAATGGTTCTCATCGGACGTAAAGAACTTATCCCTGCTTATCTGAAACGGTTTATCCCTTCGCTTTTCTACTGGCTGATTATCAAAATAAAGCCCACCTGAGATCCGTTTTGTACAATAATTATTAATTTCGCATCGAATAAACGGAGAGAGTATCATGAAAGAGAAAATTATCAGCGGGATCCAGCAGATAGGGATAGGTGTGGCGAATGTGAAGGAAGCCTGGAAATGGTACAAGGATAATTTTGGTATGGATATCCGGATTTTCGAAGATGCTGCCATGGCTGAATTAATGCTCCCCTATACCGGTGGGAAACCCCGCATGCGGCATGCTGCCCTGGCCCTCAACCTCATGGGCGGCGGCGGTTTTGAGATCTGGCAGTATACCGAACGAACCCCTGTCCCGCCGGCAAGTGAGGTGAAAGCCGGTGACCTGGGGATCTTCGCTGCCAAGATAAAATGCAGGGACGTCAAAGCCACCTTTAAAAATTTCAAAAGCAAAGGACTTAATGTCAATGGCCCTACTCGTGATCCTCAGGGTCGTGAACACTTCTTCATCCAGGATCCTTTCAATAACATCTTCGAGATCGTTGACAGCCAGTCATGGTTCAGGCTTGACCGGCGCAAGTTCACCGGTGCTGCAGCCGGAGCGGTGATCGGCGTGAGTGACATTGATACCTCCAGAAAAGTATATTCCAGCATTCTCGGTTATGATGAAGTCATCTACGACCAGGAAGGTACCTTTGAAGATCTTGGCCTCCTGAATGGCGGTAATAACCGGTTCAGACGCGTCCTCCTGAAACACAGCAAAGCCAGGCTCGGCGGATTTTCAAGGCTGTTCGGACCAAGCGAGATCGAACTGCTGCAGGTTACCGACCGCAAGCCTGAAAAAATCTTCAGGGACCGGTACTGGGGCGACCTGGGTTTTATCCACCTTTGTTATGACATCATCGGTATGAAAGCCCTTAGGAAAGAATGCTATGAAAAAGGATTCCACTTTACCGTCGACAGCGATGTTGACCCCGAAGGTAGCAGCTTTGACATGGGTGAAGCAGCCGGACATTTCGCCTATATCGAAGATCCCGACGGCACCCTGATCGAATTTGTTGAAACCCACAAGATCCCTATTCTGAAAAAGCTGGGCTGGTATCTCGACCTTCAGAAACGCAACCCGGAAAAACCGTTACCGAACTGGATACTCAAAGCATTGAAATATAGCCGGGTAAAGGATAAACATTTCAGATAGTCGAAGACGTCTCAAAAGTCTGTTCCACCAAAATTCTTCTTTTTAAACCGACTTTTAAAACACCCTGATACATAGAATACATCATTAAGGCCCTTCACTTCACTCAGGATTTTCCCCTTCCTCCAGCAGTAAATAAAACACCGGCACCCCCGGAAGTGTCAATATGGCTGAACCAGCAGGCCACCGATGATGGTCCGCATGGGAGCCCGGAGTGTGCCTCCCCGTAATGTGATGGCAACAATCCACTAACGGTTGTCAGGGTGTTGAAATGCCAGGGCGTGGAAGGACCTGCCGGGGGCGGAAAGTGGTCGTCTTTTCTTATCTTTACCTTCTGATCCGCAAAAACCGTTTTGTCATGCTTAAAGATCTCTTTCTTAAAAACCGCAGCTACCGGCGATTTCACCAGGGTGTGCCCGTACCGGCAGCCGACCTCATCGATATGATCGACAATGCCCGTCTGGCCGCTTCAGGCAGGAATGTCCAGCCCCTGAAGTACATCCTGGTAAACGATCCCGTCATATGTTCTAAGGTGTTTTCCTGCCTGGCCTGGGCAGGGTATCTCAAAGACTGGGACGGTCCTGCCGAAGGTGAACGGCCGTCGGCCTACATTGTGCAGCTGCACGACACCACCCTCGCCCCCGGGTATTTCTGCGATGACGGTATCGCTGCCCAGAGCATTCTTCTCACCGCCGTGGAGAAAAATTTCGGCGGATGCATCATTGCCACCGTTAAACGTGATGAATTATCCGCACTTCTCAACATCCCGTCCCACCTGAAAATCCTGCATGTCTTTGCCCTTGGAAAACCAAAGGAGACTGTCATCGTCGAAGTTGTGAAAAACAACGACATCCGCTACTGGCGGGATGAAAACCAGGTGCACCATGTGCCCAAGCGTTCCCTGGAGGAGCTGGTGGTGGGAAGATGGGAGAAGTGAGGGAGTTAGGGAGTTGGGGAAAGGCAAAAGGCGAAAGGCAAAAGGCAAAAGTGAGGGATTGAGGGATTGAGGGATTGAGGGATTAAGTGAGTTTCGTTGTTGACTTCGCCATCTTAATCTATCCTAATCTTTCCTAATCTTTCCTAATCTTATCCTAATCTGTGCAAATCTGTGTAATCTGTGGTGAATCCCCCTCTTACCCCAATATCTTTATCGTTATCAACACTTTGTGGATAACCTCCTTTTCCCGGGATAGTAATATTGTGTACATTTAATAAATGGGAATATTCTTTCCGTGCAACCTTTTTTTTCAAAGCTTAGTCTACCATGCGGAGCGAATCTATGAAAGATGAAAAGGAATTACTCAGACGCTGCACACGTAACGACAGGACCGCCCAAAAGATCCTGTACGACCGTTTTGCACCGGCGATGCTGGGTATCTGCGTGAGGTTCACCGGCAACCGTGCGGAAGCCGAGGACATCTTGCAGGACGGGTTCGTGAAGGTCTTTTTAAAACTGAAGGATTTCGAAGGCAGGAGTTCCCTCTACGGCTGGATACGGAAGGTGATGATCAACACGGCCATCACCCATTACCACCGTAACCTGAAGCACCGCTACCATTACGACATCGACGATTTCAGGGAGCGGGAAACCGTGGAAGCCGATTGGCAGGATGCCGGTTTCACCGCGGATGAGCTGCAGGGGGTGATCGCTTCGCTGCCCCCGGGCTACCGGATGGTCTTCAGCCTCTACGCCGTGGAAGGCTACAAGCACCGGGAGATCGCCAAAGAGCTGGGCATCGACGTCAACACCTCGAAATCACAGTACTCCAGGGCCAGGAAGCTCATCCAGAGCCGCCTGGCCGGTATGGACAAAGTAGCGAAAAAGAAACATGGTTAAGAAAAACAACGATATTGAAAAGCTGTTCCGTAAAGGTCTGAAGGACCATGAGATCCTTCCGTCAAGCCGTGTATGGTCCGGTGTGAAAAGGCAACTGTTCCGGAAAATGTTCATGCAGTTCAGTCCCGGGCGTTTCAATATCTGGTATGCCGCCCTCCTGGCAGCGACGGTCATCACCCTGGCTTTGTTGTATGCCAGGCCGGAACAGAAACATCCCAACACCCTGCCTGAAAACATCCTGCAGGAACAGCCGGTCCTTCATGTCACCGGAAACCGCAGACACGTTGACCTCCGATACCCTGCAAGTCCCTGCCGCCGAAGCCTCCGGCACTCAGCCCGGACCTTCAAAACCGGCTTTAAACACCGGAAAAAACACACCGCTTAAAACAAGGCAGGTCGCTGCCACGACCTCCTCTCCAGCCAGTACGCCGGAATCCGGGACCATATCCGGCGGCACATCCGTGACAACCGGAGAACCACCTGCCGCACAGGCGCCGGAGGACAATGATACAACCGGCAACGCCACCCCTGACCTTCTGCCACTGGCCATCTTCGAGCCTTCGGTGAGAGTGGGCTGTGAGCCGCTGACGGTGACCTTTGCCAACCTCTCCCAAAACAGTCATGACTGGCAGTGGAGTTTTGGCGACGGGCAGGAGTCGGATCAGAAAGAACCCGTCCATCGTTTTGAAATTCCAGGCGAATACTTCGTGATCCTGACGGCTGAAGGCGACAATCACACCGTCTCCACCCTCACCCTCACCATCGTGGTGCATCCGCAGCCCGAAGCCCGCTTCAATATAGAGGCAGCAGGCATGCCGGGCAACGGAAAGCCGGTGTACTTTTATAACCTCAGCACCGGCGCTGAAAGTTACGAATGGCATTTCGGCGACGGCGGTGTCTCACACGACCGGGAGCCGGTATGGAACTACGACAAGGCCGGCAGATATACCATCACCCTGATCGCCCGCAGCGCCTCCGGCTGCACCGATACCATGGTGATGGAGAACGCCTTTGACCGGGGCGGGCCGGAGATCCGGTTCCCCAATGCCTTCAGCCCCGACATGAACGGACCAACAGGCGGATATTACCATGCCGGCGACAGTAACCATGACGTCTTTCATCCGTATACAGGCGAAGTTCCGGAAACGTACGAATTAAAGATCTACAACCGCACCGGGAACCTGGTCTTTGAAAGTCATGATTTCCACCTTGGATGGGACGGCTATTACCAGGGCAGGCTGCAGCCACGCGGTGTATATATATGGAAGACCAGAGGACGTTTTGCCGGCGGCAAAACCTTTGAAGAAATGGGCGATGTGACGATGATATATAATGTAGGGCCGTAGGATGAGGGATTTAGGGATTGAGGGATTAAGGGAGTTAGTGAGAAGAAAAGTGAAAGGCAAAAGTGAGGGATTGAGTGATTGAGTGATTGAGTGAAAGGCTTTGATAATCTGTGTAATCTGTGTAATCTGTGGTGAAAATGAACCATGAATACGGAGACGGGAGAAGGACTTAGTAAATACCACGGCGGGCTGGGTTTCCCCTTTAGGGGACTAAGGGGTGAGCGTAGGGAGGAAGGTGTCGGGAAAAAGAATAAAAGAAGAAAAGACATGTCTCCTGAACCCCGGCATTCCAAATAAAATCAACCGCCGACCGGCATCATAAATAATTACGGGTGGGCTTTAATCCCGTCACGCAAAAGAAGAATGAACACAACAGATAACGAAATATATCACATAAGACAAGGCCCGCCTTGTCCCGACGAAAAACAAAATATCCCCGCCCCAAAGGGGAAACCAAACCTGAGATAATGATACGGACTAACCTTATAAAAAGACGATTCCTCCCGGGACTGCTCCTGCTGCTCCTGGGAAGCTTCAATCTCTTTTCCCAGACACAGATCGACAGTGCCAAGTATATCACGGTCAACCAGGATGTAATCACCGTTTACCTGAATGAGCCGGTGAACCTGACGACTGCTGCAGGCTGGTCCGTCAATGTGGGCGGCACCGTGCATACCTATAATGCAAATACCCTCATCCTCCCGAATATCCAGTACCTCTCGGGTAGTGGGACCAATACCATTAATTTCAGACTGCTTTTTGTTTTTCCTAAAACCAATATCGATCCTGTAGATGTGGCTGCGGGGGTTACTGTGTCTTATGACGGTAGCGGAAATACAAAAAATTTATTAAATGTTTCAATGGGGGCAAAGGGTCCTGTTACTGCTGTCAATGACAGGATTATTACTTGTGATATGCTGACTTCAGTTCAGTCTATTGGCGTTGAAACTAGTACAGGTCCCTGTCAACCTGTTACTGTTCAATTGAAGATTATCTGGAATTGGAATATGGTTGCGAGAAATAGTATTCATTTTAATAGTAAACGGAATTTATGCAAGAGTATTATTGGAATGATCTAATAATTCAAGACACTTCTTTAAAATGATAGAGAATCCTTTAAATTCAGGAAAATTTGAAGTTATAACAAATCCATTTGCCTATCCTATTGAAAATATTTGTACATTTAATCCTACTGCATATCCAAAATGAATGTAAAAATTGGAGATGGCCTTCAACCAACTCTGGATTGTAATGGAGGAACTTCTCAACAAGATTATATCTTACCGGCATATCGACTTGATAACCAACAATTAGGCGGCAACTTCCAAATCACACCAGCTACTGGCTCTAACCCAACTCTTATTTGTCGTGGCAGTGATATTGACGGTTTCATTTTCCATGATGCCACTATATTCAACTGTAACTCTAGGCGTTGAACCTGACCGTCCCAACGAAGGCAATCGCTGGACACAGTTCGTTTACGGAACCCACTCTGGTGCCGGTATACCTAATGTCTATATCGACGTTCACGGCACCATGGTCCAGATCACCGACAATGACGGGAACTTCATTCCGGGGCCGTTCACCGTCGACCCGAATACCGGGGCTACTGTGGCGCCCTATGGCACTGCCAGCGGCTTTTACGAAGGACCCGTGGAACAGATCCCGGAACCGGCCACAGGTCCCACCGCCCAGACCTTCCCCATATACCACACCGGCAACTATTACAACGACCAGGTGAATGACGTGTTTCAGGTGACCCTCCGAAACTGGGGTCCGTGTAACAAATACATCGATTTTGAAGCACCAATCGAAACCACCTCGGAATTGCGGCTTATCCAGGCACCTCCCCCGCCCAACCCCGGAACGCACGATCATTGTTTCGGCTCTGTGCCGGGAACCATTTCCGTCACGGGAACAGGTGGTGATATCGACTGGTTTTCCGACTCAACACTTATCACCCTTATCAAAAACAACAGCAGCAGTTATACCCACGGCGAAACGGCGGTGGGCTCATATTATTACTGGGTGAACGAGACCGGCGGCAACGGCTGCGTCGGCCCCGACACCATGGTCACCCTCACCATCAACCCCCTCCCCCTGATCAACCAGCCCGTGTCCGACCCGGCGATCTGTGCCGGCGAAACGGCTACCATCACCCTCGGGAACTCGGAGCCGGGTATATCTTACCAGCTGCGTAACGACTCCAACGATAACCCCGTGGGCGCAGCACAGACGGGCACCGGCGGAACACTGAACTTCAGTGTCAGCCCCGGATCCACCATAACGTATAATGTCCTGGCCACCAATACTACCACCGGATGTGACAATGAGCTCACCGACAAAGCCGTGGTTACCGTTCATCCCCTGGCTAACATCAGCAGCCAGCCGCCGAACCGGACAAAGTGCGAAGGAACAAGCACTACATTCACCGTTACCGCCTCCGGTCCTATCGTCAGCTACCAGTGGTACGTGGACCCCAACACCGGCACCTTCTCGTCCA
This sequence comes from uncultured Bacteroidales bacterium, assembly GCA_963732905.1. Classification (GTDB taxonomy): domain Bacteria; phylum Bacteroidota; class Bacteroidia; order Bacteroidales; genus DASQZK01. Next base: position 405,888 of record CAVTBM010000012.1, on the reverse strand, counting down.
TTAGCAATGGCGGCGTTTATACCGGTGCCACCACGAACACCCTGCATGTCAACAACATCCCGGCGGCCATGAACAACTACAAGTACCGCGTGGAGATCATCACCACCGGACCGTGCTCCAAAATCTCGAATGCCGGCACCCTGCATATCAACCCCCTGCCCCTCGACAAAAACGTGATCGCCGACGATTATTACCTCTGCTACGGCACTTCCACAAGCATCGTGGTTCAGTCATCGGAGAACGGCATCGCATACGATTTCCGTATCGGCACCGATGTAAAGAACACCCAGACCGGCAACAACGCCAACCTCGATTACCCCACCGGCAATCTCCTGGCCGACACCACCTATAACGTAAACGCCCGCAATACCGTCACCGGCTGTACGCGCATTCTCACCGACAAACCCAGGGTGAATGTCAACCCCGATCTCACCGCCAACCTCTCCGTGGCACTCCCCGACATCTGCATGGACACGCCCATCGACCTTCCTTCAGTAACCGTCACCGGCGGCTCGGGCAGCTATTCCTACCTCTGGAGCGGCACCGACTCATACAGCAGCAACAGCCAGAACCCGTCAGCCTTCATGCCCTCTTCCGCCGGCGGACACAGCTATACCGTCACCGTTACCGATGAGGGCTTCCTCACCGAATCGGCCGGCTCACGTACCTGTACGGCATCCGACAACACCAGCTTCACGGTCAACCCAATGCCCCTCGACCGGACCGTCCAGACCACCCTGTCGAAGATCTGTTACAACACAACCTCGGGCATACGCATCGTCAATTCCGAGAATAACGTTGAATACCAGGTGAAGAACGCCGCCACCGACGCCAACGTTGGCGGCCCTGTCGCAGGTACGGGCGGTAACATCACCATCCCCACCGGTAACCTCACCATCACCACCCAGTACAAGGTAGTGGCCACACGAACCGACGTTACCCCGAATTGTGAGATCGTGCTGACCGACAAGCCTACCGTTACCGTCGACAATGATATTTCCATTGTCGCTTCCGTTGATGATAATGCCATCTGCCTGGGCGAAAGCATCAGCCTCAGTTCTACACCCTCCGGCGGCACCACCAACTACAGCTTCACCTGGAGCGGTCCCGACGGTTTCAGCAGCGGCGCCGAAGATCCCGGTTCCTATACACCTGTATCGTCAGGCATTCCCCACACCTTCTCGGTCATCGTGGCCGACGATTTCAACCCGTCTGGCGGCGGCACCTGCCAGGCAACGGATGATGTGACAGTGGATGTCTTTAACCCTCCTTCCAATGGCATCACACCGGTCGATCCATCCATCTGCGTGAATATCAACCAGGTGCTGAGCGGTAATCCCGTCGCCGGAAGCGGGGCTATCACCTCCCATTTATGGACCGGCGATACCGGGCCACTATCGGCCGTAAACATAGCGTCCCCGACCTTTAACACTGCCACACCGGGCGTATACAACCTTACTTATACCACTACCGACACACATGGCTGCCAGGCTGTCGATAATGTGGCCGTTACTGCTTCAGGTCCACAGGTATCCCCGCTTCCGGGTGCCACTGCCGGCGTCTGTGCCGGGAAAAACCTGGCTCTGAACGGAAATCCATCTGGCGGACAGGCACCACTGTCCCATCTATGGTCGGGAGATATCGGCCCCCTGAATAATGCCAACCTGCAGGCTCCTACATTTAACTCGCCTTCCACCGGTGTGTTCAACCTTGTATATACCGTTACGGATAATATCGGTTGTAAAGCCTCGGGTCCGGTTGTCGTCACCGTCAGTGAAGTCAGCGCCAATCCTCTTCCGGCATCACCCGCAAAGATCTGCACCGGCGAGGACCTGGCTCTCAACGGTAATCCCAGCGGCGGCACAGGCACCTACCCGATCCATCTCTGGACACCCGGCGCCAACCCACAGGCAGGAGTGCTGAGCACCACCAACCAGCAGAATGTGACCTTCAACGCAACCACGCCAGGTACCTATACCTTCGACTATTTTGTGCAGGACCAGGCCGGTTGTAACTATACCGAAAGCGGCTACCAGGTAGTAGCCTACCTCAGCCCTGTTGCCGATGCCGGCAGCGGCGGCGATATTTGCGGACTCACCTTCGGGCTGGCTGCAGCACCCAGCGTACCTGCCGGAAACCGTGTGAACTACACCGGCCAGTGGACAATAACCAGCGGGCCCGGAACAGCTTCCTATGCTTCCGGACAGAGCAGCGCGGTCACCGATGTTACCGTCACAATCTATGGTACCTATGAATTCACCTGGACAGAGACCAATGGTAACGGTCAGTGTTCCGACAGTAAGACCATCACGGTCAATTTCTACCAGCAGCCCACGGCCATTGCAGGAATCGACAAGGAGATCTGCGGCAGTAAATCGACAGCTCTCGCCGCCACAGCATTCAACTATGCTGCTGCACCCAACGTTAACTCTGGCAGTCGTACCTGGGCATACATCAGCGGCCCTGATGCCACACCCACATTTGCCAACCTCTCCGCTCCCAACAGTAATGTTTCGGTAGACTATTACGGTATCTACCAGTTCAGTTATACGGAAGATAACGGTGGTGTATGTACCGATGCCGATACAGTAACAATGACCTTCTACGAAAGTCCTGTAACTTCCGCCGGCAATGACATTGAGGAATGCAATGCGCTCACAACCAACCTCGCCGGCACCGCCTTCACATACTCCGGAGGTCTGAATCAGAATTCGGGCAGCCGCGGATGGGAATACGTCAGCGGTCCCGACAACACACCCGCCTTCGGCAATTCCACCAGCCCCACATCGGCCGTCACTGTGAACCGCTTTGGGCGTTACACGTTCCGTTTCGCCGAGACCAACGGCACGTGCAATGATGCCGATACGGTGCAGGTATCTTTTTACGAGCAGCCCACGGCCGATGCCGGCGCCGACTCAACAGTCTGCGGCAGTAAAACCATCACCCTTTATGCCAGTCCTTATGGTTACCTTGGCGGAGGGAATATCAATTTCGGTGCAGGTCTGTGGACATATGTCAGCGGTCCGGATGCAACGCCCACCTTCTCCAACCCCACCAGTCCGGTCAGCAGCGTAACGGTGGACTATTACGGCGTCTACCGGTTCAGGTATACCGAGACCAACGGCACCTGCAGTTCATCCGATATCGTTCAGATCACCTTCTTCCAGGATCCTACGGCCAACGCAGGAATTGACAAGAACGTTTGCGGCAGTCTGAGCACAGCCCTGGCAGCTACGGCTTTCAGTTACGCCGCAGCGCCGAATGTCAATTCAGGCAGCAGAACCTGGTCGTACGTTTCCGGCCCTGATGCCACACCCACCTTCAGCAGCCTTTCGAGTCCTACTGCCACAGTTACGGTAAACAACTACGGAACATACCAATTCAGGTATACCGAGACCAATGGCACCTGCAGTGATGACGATATTGTACAGGTAAACTTTTACCAGCAACCCACAGCCAATGCCGGCATCGACCAGCAGATCTGCGATGCTCTGAACACGAGCCTCACGGCCACAGCTTTCACCTACCGCCCGGCACCCGATGTGAATGCCGGCGTACGCCAGTGGAGTTATGTCAGTGGTCCCGACAACGCCCCGTCTTTCAGTGACCCGGCCGACCCGCATTCCTCCGTTACCGTCCTCTTCTATGGCATCTACCAGTTCAGATATACCGAGTCCAACGGCACCTGCAGCGATGATGATGTTGTTCAGGTAACCTTCTCCCAGCTGCCCGTCGCCGATGCCGGCACCGATGTCCAGGTCTGTGCGGGGAAAACCGCCAACCTCACCGGTTCGGCCTTCCTGTATGCCGCCGGGCTGAATGAGAATACGGGCACCCGCCAGTGGCAGTATGTCGACGGTCCCGATGCCACCCCTACCTTTGCCGCCCCGTCCAGCGCCACCTCCAGCGTCTCTGTGGACAATTACGGTACATATCATTTCCGGTTCGTGGAAACCAACGGCTCCTGCAATGATGCCGACACGGTGAAAGTCACCTATAATGAAGAACCGTCAACTGATGCCGGCCCCAACCAGCAGGTATGTGATGCCCTCACCACGAACCTGGCAGCCACAGCCTATACTTACCTTCCGGCACCCGACCAGAATGCAGGGACAATGACATGGTCGTATGTCAGCGGACCCGACGCCTCGCCGGTCTTCAGTGATGCCGGCAGCCCGACTTCAGCTGTAACGGTAAACGACTACGGCACTTACCGGTTTATGTTCACCGAGACCAACGGCAACTGTAGTGATGCCGACGTGGTTGATGTGACGTTCTATGAACAGCCCACTGCCAATGCCGGCACCGACATCGAGGAATGTGGTGTCCTGAGCACCAGTCTTAGCGCCACACCATACAGTTACCTGGGAGCGCCAAACATCAATTACGGCACCAGGCAATGGAGCTATGTGAGCGGCCCCGATGCGACACCGGTATTCACCAACCCGGCCAGCCCCACCAGCAGCGTGACTGTCGACACTTACGGCTCATACCAGTTCAGATATACTGAGACCAACGGCTCATGTCATGACGACGACATCGTGGTGGTCACCTTCCACCAGCTGCCCACCGTAACGCCCATGGCCGGCTTCACCGTCTGCCGCGACAGTGCCCTCAACGTCATTCCTGTAACCGGAACCTTCGGAGGCGGAGCTACCACCGCGTCGTGGTCTGTACTTGCCCCGGCAACAGGAAGCATTATTAATGAAAGCCAGACGGGGAATACAATCACGGCCGAATACGTACCCGAATACGGTGACCTGGGCGGATCGGTAGTCTTACGGCTCACCAGTGACGATCCCGCAGGCCCCTGTGTGGCTGCATCGAATGATGTGGTGATCACCATCAATGAAGCTGCCTGGGTCGATGCAGGCCCCGACACCATCCAGATCGCTGCCGGAGCTACGGCTGCCCTTAACGGCATCGTTGCCGGGGGCACCAGCAACGGAACATGGACAGTCGTCTCCGCCCCTGCGGGAGGCACCTTCACCCCCGGTCCCACTACCCTCAATGCAACCTTCGATCCGACAGCCACACAGGACGCCGCAGGATATGTCACCCTCCGGCTCACCTCCGACGATCCCGACGGTATACAACCTTGTGTACCGGTATTTGACGATATCGTCATCCATATCGGAGAGAACCCCGTTGCCGACGCACTTGCAGATACCACGATCTGTGCCAACGACACGATCTTCCTCAACGGCCGCATCAGAGGTTCTGCCACCAGCGGCACATGGTCTGATCTCGATGGTGCCGGCTCGGTAGTATACAATGCCCTTGTGGATGACAGCATCGTCATCGGCTATTACGTCACAAACGCCGCACAGATGGCTTCAGATGTGGCTCAGGGTTATATCACCTTCAGGCTTACCACCGACGATCCCGATGGTGCCGGCCCGGTCATCGCCGACCACGATGATAAAACCATAAGTATCAACCCGCTGCCGAACACCTCACCCATCAGTGGTCCGGCTGAAGCCTGTATCGGAACCAACAACCTGTTCTACAATGTCACCCTTACGCCGGGCTCCTACTACGACTGGACCTGGGCCGCTTCCCTCGGCACGAAAACCTTCGGCGGCGACGGCCTTAACAGCAATGCGCTGGTAATCAACGCCTCACCACTGCCCGCCAGCGACACGATCCGCATCGTGGAAACAAACCAGTACGGCTGCGTCGGACAGGAGATCAAAAAGGCAGTATTAATTAAAGACAAAACACCGGTAACCACCGTTTCCGGACCTGCCGAAGTTTGCGACCGGCAGCAAAATATCGAATTCAGCGTCCCGCAGGTAGCCGGATCGACCTACCAATGGTTTGTCCCAACCGGCTCCGGCATCATCTCCACTCCGAATATCGACTCCGTCTTTGTCAATTTCGGATCGATCAGCGGTAATGTAGTTGTAACCGAAACCAATTCAGCCGGATGTGTCACCAACCACAACCCTCTGTTTGTGACTGTCAACCCGTTACCGGCGTCAAACCTCGGAGTAAACAAAACCAATATCTGCCTCGGCGAGGCCGTCACCTTTACTGCCGGTCCTGCAGGAGCAGCCAATTATGAATTTTTCGTTGACAGCATCAGCGCCCAGACCGGACCCGGGAACACTTACGTCACCGACAGCCTTACCGACGGGCAACAGGTATTCGTGAATGTCACTACTATCAAGGGCTGCGAGAAAGCGAGCGCCGCTATCACGATGAACGTCTACGCCAACCCGGTGGTAACCCTTACCAGCTCCGACATCGACAACACCATCTGCTTTGGCACGAATGTGCTCTTCACTGCCTCCGCTGCCGGAACCGTCGGTTATCAGTTCTTCCTCAATCATGCCAGCGTCCAGAACAGCGCACTGAGTACCTACAACACCAGCACTCTGAATGACGGCGATTCGATCTACGTGATCGGAACCACCGCCCTCGGCTGTACCGGGGAGAGCAATGGAATAGAGACTTTGGTCAACCCGTTGCCCGTAGCCGTACTGAGCGGTGACAATACAATATGTCCGGGCGATTCGACAGCCCTTATAGTCACTGTCACCACCGGCACAGGGCCTTACGACGTGACCATCAGCAATGGCGTGGGCACGATCTCAAATTACAACAGTACCGATCCCATATATATACATCCGCCTGCCAACAACGTTTACAGCCTCAGCCAGGTGACAGATGCCAACAGCTGTTCGGTGAGCATGCCGACGCCCAACCTTACGGGAACGGCCGTCATCAGCCTGAACACCAACACCACCATCCTCATGCAGCCGCATGACGGTCTGACCTGCGAAGGCACCGACACCAGTTTCTCGGTTGTCGTGACCGGCACTGCAGCCACTGTACAGTGGCAGTCCGACGACGGATCCGGCTTCACCGACCTGGCCAATATCGCAGGTGTATACGGCGGCACGGCCTCTTCAACCCTCCGCATTCTCAACCCTGCCACAACACTCGACGGTTATACCTACAGGGCCGTGGCTACAGGCACCTGCGGACCCGCCGTAATCAGCGATACCGCTATGCTTACGGTCCTTGAAAAACCCGAAGTGACCAGTCAGCCTGCTGACGTGACTGAATGTGAAGACGGTGATGTATTCTTTGCCGTCTCGGCTGGTGTTACCACCGCCCCGGCATATCAGTGGCAGATCTTCAACGGCTCGACGTGGATCAGCCTGAACAACGGCATGACCTATTCGGGAGTAAATACAGATACGTTAAGACTCACCGGCATAGCTTCAGGTTTGAACAACAGCCGTTACCGGGTTATGATATCCGGAAGCTGTGCGCCGGCCATACCTTCAAACCAGGCCATACTAACCGCTCTTCAGAAGCCCGAAATCACCCTGCAGCCTTTTGATGCAGAAGAATGTGAAGGACAAGCCGTAACGTTTACCATCAATACCGGCGTTACCACAATGCCTTCCATTACCTGGCAGGTATACGACGGCTCGTCGTGGGCCAATGCAAGCGGAGCAGCCTACAACGGGGAGACCACCCCAACGCTGACCGTCAATCCTGTCATTTCAGCCATGGACGGATACCGTTTCAGGGCTGTGGTGAGCGGCACCTGTGCCCCGGAAGACACATCCTCGACAGCGGAACTCACCGTTAAGGAGCTGCCCGAAGTGACCCTCCAACCCATTGATATAACTGCCTGTGAGGATGATACGGTACATTTCGCGATTGATCCGGGCGTAACCACCAACCCGTCGATCCAGTGGCAGGTCTCCACCGACAACGGCGTTAACTGGGCCGCTGTCGCCGGCATCCGATACAGTGGTGCCAACACGACGACACTCTACATTAACGGCATCATTTCAGCTATGCATAACTACCGTTTCAGGGCTGTGGTCACCGGCGACTGCGGACCCGCAGCCACATCGAATGAAGCGCTGCTGCAGGTGAACGAAAAACCGGAGATCACCCTTCAGCCTGTGAGCCAGGCTGTCTGTGAAGGTGATAATGCCATATACACCATAAATACCGGCGTGACCACCAGTCCGGTCATCCAGTGGGAAGAATGGAACGGCAGCGCATGGTCGGGTATTTCAGGCCCGCCGTACTCTGGTGAGACCACTGCGACACTGACTGTCAATGCTGTGATTTCCACCATGAACCATTACAAATACAGGGCTTATCTTGAAGGCACCTGTGCCCCGCCGGTATACAGTGATCCGGCCGAGCTGATCGTACAGGAACAGCCGGAAATCATTGTCAACCCGAACGATACTGCCGTATGCGAAGGCCTTTCCGCCACCTTCAGTGTGGATGCCGGAGTGACGACAGCACCAGCCTTCCAGTGGTATGTCTCCACGAATGGCGGCAGCACATGGAATGTTGTTTCAGGAGTGGGTTACACCGGTATTAATACCGCCACCCTAAAGATCACCACTACCAACACAGGTATGGACGGCTGGCTCTTCAGGGCCGAAGTAAGCGGCACCTGTCCCAACCCTGTGACCTCCACGCAGGCCGAACTCACCATTTACGAAATACCTGAGATCACCACCCAGCCCGTCAGCGATACGGTATGCGAGGACGGTACGGCACATTTCAGCGTGGATGCCACGCCCACAACTGCACCAGCCTATTACTGGGAAGTGAACCAGGGCAGCACCTGGAATGCCGTTGCAGGACCCGATTATTCAGGCCAGGGGACGACAGACCTTACCATCACCAACGTCGTTTCCTCCATGTCGGGATACCAGTACAGGGTTACCATCGCAGGGACCTGTAATCCACAGGTCATCTCCAGTGTTGCTAACCTCATCGTCAGGGAAAAACCGGAAGTCACCCTTCAGCCTTCTGATGCTGAGATATGCGAGAACGCCAATGCATCGTTCACCGTCAACGCCGGTGTTACCACCAGCCCGCAGTTTACCTGGGAGGTCTTCGACGGCAGCTCCTGGAGTACCGCCACCGGAGGTCTTTACAGCAATGAAACCACGCAGGTTCTCAACCTGACCAACGTACCGGCGACAATGGACGGCTATATGTTCAGAGCCATTATCTCCGGGATCTGCGCCCCTGAAGACACCTCTGATGCTGCAACACTCACCGTCAATGAACGGCCTGAGATCACCTCTCAGCCGGTAAGCGTCACCGAATGCGAAGACGGCGATGTCTACTTTGCCGTTTCGGCAGGGGTCACCACCGTTCCTGCATACCAGTGGCAGATCTTCAACGGCGCGTCATGGCTAAACCTGAACGATGGACTGACCTATTCAGGGGTCAACACAGATACCTTAAGACTTACAGGCATCGTCTCATCGATGAACGGCAACCGTTACCGGGTAACGGTATCGGGCACCTGCTCACCGGCCGTTCCCTCGGACGAGGCCGTACTGACCGTACTTGAAAAGCCCGAAATAACACTCCAGCCTCTCGATGTTGTTCAGTGCGAAGGTCAGCCGGTGACCTATACGATCAGTACAGGTATCACCACTGCACCTGACATACAGTGGCAGGTCTACAACGGTTCAACGTGGGCCGATGTAAGCGGCGCTTCCTACAGCGGGGAGACCACCACCACCCTCACCGTCGATCCCATCGTTTCGGCGATGAACGGCTACCTGTTCAGGGCTGTAGTGGGCGGCACCTGCGCACCGGAAGATACCTCGGCTACTGCTGAACTCACTGTGAAGGAACTGCCGGAAGTTACGCTCCAGCCTGGCGGTGTGACCGCTTGCGAAGGCGACACGGTGACCTTTGAGACCGATCCCGGCGTCACCACCAACCCGTCCATCCAGTGGCAGGTATCTACCGACAACGGCACCAGCTGGGCCAATGTCTCTGGCATAAGATACAGCGGAATAAACAATACAACCCTGTCTGTTAACGGCATCGTTTCGGCCATGCATAACAACCGGTACCGGGCCGTAATCACCGGCGACTGCGGACCGGCGGCTACTTCCAACGACGCCCTGCTGCAGGTGAACGAGAAACCAGAGTTCACCCTTCAGCCTGTCCCACAGGTCATCTGTGAAGGCGGGGATGCCATATACACCATAAATACCGGCGTGACAACCAGCCCGGTAATCCAGTGGCAGGAATGGAACGGCACGGCATGGTCCGATATCTCCGGCGGAATATATACCGGCGAAACCACGCCTTCACTCACGGTCCATAGCGTGACTTCAGGCATGAACAACTTCTGGTACAGGGCATATCTTGAGGGTACATGTACCCCGCCGGTATACAGTGATTCTGCAAGGCTGACAGTAGAGGAACAGCCCGAGATCACTGCAGATCCGGCAGACACCGCCGTATGCGAAGGCATGCAGGCAACCTTTAGCGTCGATCCCGGGGTAACTACCGTCCCGACCTTCCAGTGGTATGTATCCATTGACGGAGGTACTAACTGGAACCCTGTTTCCGGTGTAGGATATGCCGGTATCAATACTTCGACACTGACCCTCATCACCACCAATTCGGGGATGGACGGATGGCTCTTCAGAGCCGGGGTGAGCGGAACCTGCCCGGGTTCCGTGACCTCTGCACAGGCCGAACTCACCATTTATGAGATACCGGAAATCACACTGCAGCCGGTGAGCGATACGATATGTGAAGACGGTACGGCACAGTTCAGTGTCGACGCCACACCGACAACAGCGCCCACCTATTACTGGGAAGTGAATGACGGAGGATCGTGGTATGCCGCCAACGGCGTGAAATACAGCGGCCAGGGCACCAACACCCTGACAGTCTCCAACGTCACCTCCGCCATGTCGGGCTATCTCTACCGGGTCACCATAGGAGGCACCTGCAGCCCTGATGTACAATCCAACATGGCAAGCCTGATCGTCAAAGAAAAACCCGAAGTTACCATGCAGCCTGCGAATGCAGAGATCTGTGAGAATGACGGCACGTCCTTTACGGTGAATCCAGGGGTGACCACCAACCCTCAATATCTTTGGGAAGTTTATGACGGCAGCAGTTGGAATGCAGCCTCGGGACCCGTCTACACCGGTGAAACCACCGAGACGGTAAACCTGTCGGGAGTACCTTCATCTATGGACGGATATCTCTACCGGGTGGTCATCACAGGCGACTGCGCCCCGGCGGCCACATCTGCTTCCGCAGTGCTAACCGTCAACGACAGGCCCGAAGTGACAGACGATCCGGATGACGTGACCTCCTGCGAAGGGGACACCGTGATATTCGCGGTATCTGCCGGCGCCACCACAACACCGGTGTACAAATGGCAGTTATTTAACGGCTCATCATGGTCGGTCATCACCGGCGGCAGCTACGGCGGTTACAACACCGATACACTGGTTATCAGGGGTACGGCGTCCTATATGAACGGGTATCAATACCGGGCACTAATCAACGGTAAGTGCTCACCTGCCGACACTTCGGCATACGCCACCCTCACCGTAAGGGAGAAACCGGAAATATCTGTACAACCTGTCAACAGTACCATTTGCGAAGATTCACCCACCGCTTTCGAGGTATCGGCAGGCGTGACTACGAGTCCGGCGTACAGCTGGGAAGTCGATCCGAACAGCGGAAGTTTTGTACCGGCCAATCTTGCCGGCCACAGCGGCAGCACCACCTCCGTTCTGGATATAGCCTCCGGCACCAGCCTGATGGACGGTTACCGTTACAGGGTCATCATCAGTGGTGCCTGTGCTCCTCCCGACACGTCGAATACCGTGGTTCTTCATATCGATGAAAAGCCCGAGGTTATCGTCGATCCAAGGGATACTACTGTATGCGAGGGCTCCAATATCGCCTTCACTGCCGATCCCGGAGTGACCACCAGCCCGCAGTACCAGTGGGAAGTTGACGAAGGCAGCGGTTGGGGAAATATTGCTGCCGGAGGAAACTTCATGGGCATCAACAGCCAGACACTTAACATATACAATGTCGATTCCATCATGACAGGATACCTTTACCGGGTTGTAATCAGCGGTACCTGCGCACCTGCAGCCACCTCCCTGCCGGCAGAGCTGACAGTGAACACCGCCCCGGTAATCAGTCTGAACCCTGATGATGCCACGGCTTGTGAAGGCAGTAATGTGATTTTCAATGTGGCTGCCGTAGGTACGGCACCCGTTTACCAGTGGCAGATGGATAAAAACGACGGGCTTGGATTCCGCGACTTTGCCGATACGGCAGGTATTTACGGCGGGACCGGCAGTCCTGACCTCACGGTCTATAATGCCAACCGCAGGCTACAGAACTACCGATACCGGGCCAGGGTGGAAGGCAGTTGTAACCCGTTTGCCGTTTCAGCCTATGCCGTTCTGCACATCAACACTCCACCGGAGATACTGAACCAGCCTTTACCGGCCACGATCTGTGAATATGGCAACGTCACCTTTAACATCACCGTTAACGGGAGCGGCCTTGCCTACCTGTGGCAGGAAAGTTCGGGCGGCACTTTCAAAGACCTGGAAGATACGGCATCATTTATCGGCACAGGTACATCGTCAATGAGCATCTTTAATGTAAACCGCGACTTCAGCGGACACAGGTACCGGGTTATCGTTACGGGAACCTGTAATCCGCCGGTAGTCTCGGGCGAAGCAGAGCTGACCGTCAAGACCAGCCCGGCCATCACCGCCCAGCCTGTCGATACTTCGGTATGCGAAAACGAGAATGCAGGCTTCAGTGTTACTGCCGAAGGATCGGATCTGTTCTACCAGTGGCAGTACAACTCCGGAGGTGCATGGGCCTCATTGGCCAATGGCGGACCTTATGCCGGAGTCAATACAACCGACCTGAGTATTACCGGCGCCGGCAACGGACTGAATGCTTACAAATACAGGGTAAGGATCACAGGAACCTGCGTACCTCCCGTCAATTCTGTGGAAGCCACACTCAATGTCAACGCGAACCCGGTGATCATGCTCAATCCGATAGATGCCCAGATCTGTGAGAACGGTTCAACCAGCTTTACCGGAACTGCCTCAGGGCCTGATCTGGCATACCAGTGGCAGGTCTTCACCGGCGGTTCATGGCAGAATGTGACCGACGGGAATAACTACAGCGGAAGCCAGACCATCAGCCTTTCGGTCACCGACGCACCCGTATCATTCAACGGCAACCTTTACCGGCTGGCCGTAAGTAATGCCTGTACGGCCATCAACAGTGGACAGGCCATACTGACCGTCAATGCCAATCCCGTACCGGCCATCATCGGTGACGGCACCTTCCCGTTTGTCTGCGGCGGAACAAGTCTCAACATCGATGGTAATGCCACCGGCGGTTCGGGTACCTTCATCAGCCACAGCTGGACGGGTAACACAGAGCCTTTGAGTACTGTCACCGGGGAACAGACCATCTTCAATACCAATGTAGACGGTCTTTATACCCTCATTTACACAGTTACCGACAACAAGGGGTGTACAGGGAAAGACACGGTGACCATCGAAAATAATTCCCCCAATGCCCAGTTCTCGTCTGATGCAGCGCCATCGTGCGGTTACAGGCTGGTCACTTTCACAAACAGCTCAACACGGGCTACATCCTACGAATGGCATTTCGATGACGGAAGCCCGGTGGAGACCGGCATCAACGCCAGCCACGGCTTCGATAACTTCGATCCGCTGATCCGTTCCTACAATGTGAAACTCATTGCCGAATCGGCAAAAGGATGTATCGACAGTGCATCACAGGTCATCACCATCTACCCGAAGGTGGATGCCTCGTTCACAGTTGATCCCGACACCGGTTGTCAGCCAGTGGTTGCCATGATGGTATCACTTCCGGGAGCAGCAAGCTACTACTGGGATTTCGGTGATAATACCCCACAGGAGACAGGCGGGTACTTCGCTACCCATGAATTTACGAATGTCACGAACTCCACGAAGACCTATCATATCACACTTAAAACCACATCATTCTATGGTTGCGTGGCTACAGAGACGCAGAACATAACCGTCTATCCGCTGCCGACACCGAACTTTGCCGTATCACCTGTACTCCAGACCTATCCTGATGCTACGGTAACGATAACCAACCTGGTAAATGCCGGCCCATGGACCTATGAATACAATTTTGGTGACGGAACCACGGCATCGGTGGCCAATCCGGTCCATACTTATGCTGAGCCCGGAACCTATAAGATCACACAAAAGATCAATGTGGGTTCCTGTACAGACAGTATTACCCAGACGGTGATCATCAGACCTGCTCCGCCTGTCGCCGGATTCGAGGTACCGGGTCCGGGTTGTACGCCACGCCAGATTCAGTTCCATAATACCTCGGTGAATACAAACAGTTACCTGTGGGATTTCGGTGACGGAGGTATATCTACCAAGAAAGATCCTATCTACACTTACTTCGAGGAAGGAACCTTTGCCGTAACTCTGACCGTATCGGGTCCCGGCGGATCCGATTCCTACAAGGCGGATATCATCATCTGGCCAACACCGGCGGCCTTCTTTACGCTGGCTCCCGACTCGGTATACGTCAATGACAAGCCTGTAAAATTCTTCAACTATTCGTCAAGCGGCAGCAATTATTACTGGAACTTCGGCGATGTAGACGATCAAACCGGGCAGACGTCGTCGACGAATACCACCGGCGACTTTGAACCTACCCACGTGTATGAGTCGATCGGATTTAAAGACGTATTGCTGATCGCCAGCAATGAGCATTGTGCTGATACTCTTCTCAAGAAAGACGCCGTGTACGTAAGTCCTGCCGGCGGATTACGTTTCCCGAATGTATTCAAGCCCAATACCAACGGTCCGTCAGGCGGATATTACGATCCCAACGATCCGGCTTCAAAGAACTCCGTATTCTTCCCGGGCGTTCTTGACCAGGTTCTCGAGTACCACCTGTACATCTACAACCGCTGGGGTGAACTCATCTTTACGAGTGACAATGTCAATTTCGGCTGGGATGGATACGTCAACGGCACCCTGGCCAAGCAGGGAGTATATGTATGGAAAGTGAAAGGGAAATATACCAACGGGAAGAACTTCGTAGAGGCGGGGGATGTGACGCTGCTGCATTAGGGGGAGTTAGGGAGTTAGGGATTGAGGGATTGAGGGATTGAGGGATTGAGGGATTTAGTGGGAAAGGTGAAAGGCGAAAGGCGAAAGGCAAAAGTGAGGGATTGAGGGAGAATATCGAATGATTCGGAGACGGGAGACGGATTTAGTAAATGCGATGGTGGGCTGAGTTTCCCCTTTAGGGGACTAAGGGGTGAGCGTAGGGAGTTAGGGAGTGAGTTGTTGAGTTGTTGAGTTGTTGAGTTGTTGAGTTGTTGAGTTGTTGAGTTGTCCGTAATTCCTAATCTGTGTAATCTGTGTAATCTGTGGTGAAAAACTCGTTTGGTTTATTAATTCCGAATAAATAGAGAATAATTCCGCAAATGTAACCTAACCAAACAGAATACGTTTAATTTTATGTATTCTGGAAACCAGATCTGATGTTCTAAATTATTTTTTGATAATCAGCAACAGTAAACTATTTTCAGGTCTCGATCCAGGAGTACGGTAAACGTTAATTCCAGTCACTAAGATTACGGATGTGAGAAGAAGCCTGACGACATTAATACTCTTACTGTTATATTCTTATATCAGGGCACAGGATCCGCAATTCACCCAGTTTTATGCGAACAAGCTGTACCTGGCACCCTCTTTTGCCGGAGCCATTCAGCAGGACAGGGTATCGTTGAGTTATCGTAACCAGTGGCCTGAGATACCGGGGGTTTTTGTGTCCTATGCTTTTTCATACGATCATAACTTTTCCGCTTTTAATTCCGGGGTCGGCTTTCTTTTCCTCAGAGATGTTGCCGGTTCCGGAGATTTAAGCACCACAAATGTCGGGGTTTTATACTCATATGACTTCAAGGTAAACAACTGGTGGCATATACGGCCGGGCATTCATTTTATGTATACCCAGACAGGGCTGGACTTCAATAAACTGATCTGGAACGATCAGATTTCACCTTCAGGGACAACGCCGACCATTGAACAACCGACGCTGAATTCCAAAGCCGACGTCGATTTTTCCACATCATTACTGGTTTATTCCGATCAGCACTGGATGGGATTCACCGTCGATCATCTTCTGAAACCCAGGAATTCTCTGTATGATTCTGAAGAATTTGTGCCGATGAAACTTTCTGTTTTCGGTGGGACACAGATCATCCGCCGGGGCAGACTGCTTAGTCCGATCGATGAAACACTTTCACTCGCCTTTCTCTATAAAAATCAAAATAAAACCAACCAGCTCGATCTCGGGCTTTACTGGTATAAAGAACCGCTGATGCTGGGGCTTTGGTACCGGGGTATCCCACTTCTCAACCGTGAAAAGAGGGGTGATGCCATCGCCTTCCTTCTCGGCTATAAGATTGAAAATTTCAGCGTGGGTTATTCCTACGATTTCACTATTTCAAAGCTGATCTCTTCCACGGGCGGGGCACATGAGATCTCGCTGGTATACCTGTTCAATACCACCCGCAAAAAACAGAAAAGACACATGATTCCCTGCCCTGAATTTTAAAACATGCGTTTCATGGTGTTATTATTTCCTTCTTACTATACAGATCAAGCCTAAAGAATTATATTTGTGATCAAAATCTAATCTTCAACCATTGATTATTATGAAACAACTCAGTCTAATTCTTAATGCTATCCTCATCATTGCCGTGGTTGCACTGTTTTATCTCCATTTCAGCGGGAAATCCAAAACAACAGAACCAACCACTGTTACCACGGAACAAAACACGGATTCGCCTTCCGCCAATGCCGGGAATATCGCTTATGTTGAGATTGACACCTTGCTAAACAACATGAAGATGTATCAGGATCTTTCTGACCAGCTGGCTAAAAAGCAGAAAAAGATGGAATCTGAATTCGCGACCAAATACAAAAATTTCCAGAATGAAGTCAACGATTTTCAGAACAAAGTCCAGAAAGGTCTCATGACCAGCCGTGAAGCACAGGAACAGGATCAGCAATTGTCGGGTAAAAGGATGGATCTTGAAAACCAGAGGAACGAATATCTCCGGCAGCTCCAGGAAGAAAATACGGTCAGCCAGAACAAGGTTATCGATTATATCATGAATTACCTGAAAGATTATAATAAAGACGGCAGGTATGAATATATCCTCTCATACAGTTTCGGCGGGGGCGTACTGTTTGCCGACAAGCGTCTCAACATTACCAACGACGTGCTGAAAGGCATAAACGAGCGCTACAACCAGGAACAGACCACAACCAAATAGCTTTCATGAGTATTGCCGGCCATTATCTGAAGCGGCATGCGCCGGGCAGCCGCCTTATCGATGCCGGGCCGGCAGAACATCTCAGGTACATTGTTGTGATACCTGCATATAACGAATCCGGGCTGCACCACAGCCTGGATTCGCTTTTTAAGGCCCTGCCTGTCGAAGAAGCGGTTGAAATCCTGGTAGTGATCAACTGGCCCGAGGACGCCCCGGAGGAGGTCAGGGAATTCAACATCCATCTTTACAGGGAATACTCATCACGATACGGCAACAGGCCGGATCAGGGTATACGCTGTTATTTTATCCTGGCGGGTGATCTGCCTGCCCGGTATGCCGGGGCAGGGCTGGCCAGGAAGATTGGCATGGATGAAGCAATCCGGCGTTTTGAAGCCGCCGGGACAGAGGACGGCATTATTCTGTCGTTTGATGCCGATACAATTTGCGATCCGGACTATTTCACTGCCATCCGGGATCATTTCCTTTCACATCCCGGTACCTGTGGGTGCAGCATCCGTTTTGAACATCCGCTGCACGGAACGGGATTCGTACCCGAGGTTTACAGGGCCGTGACTTTCTATGAGCTACATATACGATATTATCTCAGGGGACTGCGTTCGACAGGGCATCCGAATGTCTATCATACCGTTGGCTCGGCTTTTGCGGTCAGAGCAGACGCCTATTGCCGTCAGGGTGGCATGAACCGCAGGAAAGCCGGGGAAGATTTTTATTTTCTTCAGAAACTGTTTGGAGCAGGTGATTTTTCAGAATGCAACAGCACGAGGGTGGTGCCGTCGCCCCGGCCTTCCGACCGGGTAGTCTTTGGCACCGGACCTGCAATACGGGAATTTCTTCAGACCGGCCGTGAGCCGTTGACATTCCATCCTGAGACTTTCAGGTTCATCGGACGATTTTTAAGCCGCACTGATAGATTGTATAAAATAAGCGAGGCCGGATACACTGCATTTTCAGATGAGACCGACGGCCTGATGGCTTCTTTTCTGCAAGCGAACCAGTTTTGGGAAGTTCTGACGGAGATCAACTCCAACGTGTCGACGCCCGAAAGTTTCCACAAGCGGTTGTTAAGATGGTTCAATATGTTCAGGATGCTAAAGTTTTTGAACTCGTGCAAAAATGAATATCCTCCAGTCGCGGTGACAGCAGCGGCGAAGGCTATGTTGGAACACGACAGGATTGATGCTGAGGGTAAAACGACGACAGAGATTTTGGAGATATACCGGGAACAGGAGCGGAAAAAGTGAATATCCGTTCAATGCTCCACGATCACAAATATATCCTCATTATCCTTCTTCATCAGGTACTGTTCCCTGGCGAACTTTTCCAGGTTCTTCGAATTGGTCATCAGTTCCTTAAGCCGCGTTGAGTCGGCGGCGATCCTCTGGATGTAATAATTTTTGTCTTTTTGCAGCTGGTGAACCTCCCTTACCAGTTTGTACCGGTCGACCAGGTTATTCTGATCGAAAAACAGTATCCATATTACAAAGAGCGAAAGGCTCAGCAGGTACTTGCTTTTCAGGATGGGTAATAATATGTCGAGGATTTTTCTCACCACCGGGTTAAATATGCACAACGAATATATGAAAAAAGGAAGGCCGTGATAACAACCTTCCATTTAAATTATCAACAATACTGCAGAAAATGCTATAGCATGAACGGGTATTTGAAATCCACCGCCGGCCTGAAATTTTCCTTGATAGTGCGTGGTGACACCCAGCGATAGAGATTGATAATGGAACCCGCCTTGTCGTTTGTACCCGAACCTCTTGATCCGCCAAAGGGTTGCTGTCCTACCACAGCGCCGGTAGGCTTGTCGTTGATATAAAAATTCCCGGCTGTGTTTTCCAGCTTGCAGGTCGCCACCTCAATGGCATAGCGGTCAATGGCAAATACAGCACCGGTAAGTCCGTAAATGGTGGATTTATCCAGAAGGTCAAGGGTCTCTTCGTATTTATCATCCTTGTAAATGTAAACGGTCAGTACCGGTCCGAACAGCTCTTCCCGCATGGTGATGTAGTGGGGATCGGTCGTTTGTATTATGGTAGGCTCAATGAAATACCCGACGGATTTATCACTTTTTCCACCGAAGATAACTTCTGCCGCCGAATCTTTTTCTGCCTGTTCGATGAACGACGTCAGTTTGTTAAACGAAGGTTCATCGATGACAGCATTAAAGAAATTACTAAAATCTTCCACCGGCCCCATTTTGATCTCACTTAAGGCCTTTCCGATCATTTTTCTGATCTCAGGCCATTTACTTTCCGGCAGGTAAACCCTTGACACTGCCGAGCATTTCTGTCCCTGGTATTCAAAAGCACCGCGGAT
Organism: uncultured Bacteroidales bacterium; assembly: GCA_963732905.1. Taxonomy (GTDB): domain Bacteria; phylum Bacteroidota; class Bacteroidia; order Bacteroidales; genus DASQZK01. Next base: position 386,357 of record CAVTBM010000012.1, on the reverse strand, counting down.
GATAGCCGTCACCAGCTGATTGAGATCGGCACTATGGTGAGCGATAATAAAATCTTTCCCCCCGGTTTCGCCAACAATCCGGGGATAGGTTTTATAGTGGGAAATATTTTCGCCGATGGTTTTCCAGATATTCTGAAATACCTGCGTGGATCCGGTAAAATGGATCCCGCCGAAATCACGATTACTAAAGATCTCCTGGCCTGCCACGGGTCCTGAGACATATACGAGATTGATCACCCCGTCGGGCAGACCTGCTTCGTGGAGAACCTCCATGATGACGCTGGCAGCATAAACAGCTGTATTGGAAGGTTTCCAGACTACTGTATTACCCATGATGGCCGGGGCTGTCGGAAGGTTTCCAGCAATAGAGGTAAAATTGAACGGTGTGAGCGCGAAAACAAATCCTTCGAGAGGACGCTGTTCCACCCTGTTCCACATATATTCACCAGAGATGGGCTGCTGCGAATAGATCTCCGTCATATAATGAACATTGAAACGAAGGAAGTCGATAAGTTCGCAGGCTGAATCGATCTCAGCCTGGTATGGATTTTTAGACTGGCCCAGCATCGTAGCCGCATTGATCCTGAACCTGTATTTCCCGGCCAGCAGTGAGGCAGCCCTCAGAAACACCGATGCCCTGTTTTCCCAGGAGATATTCTGCCACTCCCTCTTGGCTTTCATCGCAGCCTCTATGGCCATGTTCACATGCGAGGCATCTCCCTTATGATAATATCCCAAAACATGCTGATGATCATGAGGCGGATGAATGGCGACGCGGTTGCCGGATCTGATCTCTTTCCCGCCAATGATCATCGGAAGGTCTGCTTCCGCAGAGCGCATGCCGGTAATCGCCTTCTTCAGTTCCGTTCTCTCCGGCGTACCGGGAGCATAAGAATAAACCGGTTCATTTTTCGGTTCGGGAACTTTGAAAAATCCTGTTGACATAGTTTGTGTATAAAGATTTATTTATGCGACCAAAAGTAGATCAATTTCTTTTTAAACAGAACCTGTAACTTCATATTATATAACAGCTTACAAAAAAGGCCGAATACTATTTTTTCATCAAATAAGGCCCATTTCTTAATGATTGCAACTTCCAGCCTCCTTCCGCTTTCTGATTATTGTGTTTGACGGCTAATTTTAACCTTTTAATCAACAGCCAATCCTTCGCAAGGGCCGAAATTATTTTTACGTGCCGGATAAAAACATGATAAAAGTCAATATTAACAGGCATTTCAGAGAGGAATGAAGATTTGGCCCAGGTTTAATAAATTTTAACCGGGCAACAAGATGTCCTTTGCTAAACAATATTGATTTTGTGCTGTTATACCGTTGAATATTTATTATTTAGAATCATTCTAATGTTGAACAACTAAAAATATATTGAGATGTCATTTGAATTACCCAAATTAAATTATGGATATGATGCACTGGAACCGTACATCGACGCGCGTACAATGGAAATCCACTACACCAAGCACCATGGAGGCTATACGACGAAACTCAATGATGCGGTTAAAGGGACCAGCCTTGAAGGAAAAAGCATTGAAGAAATTTTCTCTAACGTATCAAAAGCACCGTTAGCAGTGAGAAACAATGGCGGAGGATATTATAATCACAAATTATTCTGGTCGGTGATGTCGCCCAATGGAGGGGGCAAACCAAAGGGAGATCTGGCTGATGCCATTGATAAAAACTTCGGATCGTTCGATGCTTTCAAACAGAAGTTCAGTACTGCAGCCGCCACCCGTTTCGGATCGGGATGGGCCTGGCTGATCAAAAAGGGTGACGGCAGCCTTGATGTCGTATCGACACCCAACCAGGATAACACGCTGATGGATGTGGCCGAGGTAAAAGGAACGCCTGTCCTGGGCCTTGATGTTTGGGAACATGCTTATTATCTGAAATATCAGAACAAACGTCCCGAGTATATCGATGCTTTCTGGAATGTGGTTAACTGGGATGAAGTCAGCAAGAGATTCAGTTCATAAACTGGTTTTGATTAACAGTTGGATTGTTAGTTAGTTGATTGGGGCTGTTTTCGTTACGAAGACAGCCTTTTTTTTGCTATATGTTCCACTTCTTTCATAACCCTCAGGAGGTTACCACCCCAGATCTTCCGGATATCCTCTCTGCTGTAGCCACGATTTGCCAGCTCCACCGTAATATTGGGCAGCATGCTTACATCAAAGCATCCGTTCACCCCACCCCCGCCGTCAAAGTCGGTACCAATGCCAACATGGTCGATCCCTGCAATTTTAACAATATGATCTATATGATCCACCACGTCACTAACGTCGGCCAGGACAGGCGGAAAATCTTTGTCCACCTGGTTCCAGCCCTTCATGAAGGCTTCTTTTCCCGTCTCATTGAGTGTATAGTAATCACCGTACCTGTCCTTAACAGCCTGGCGTGCCGAATCCCTTCGGGGATTGGGACTGGGCGATTCCACATAATCGCTGAGGATACACATCTGAATTACGCCTCCATTTTCAGCCAGCTTCCTTAGCATGTCATCGCTGAGGTTCCTCGGATTATCGCAGAGCGCCCTTGCACACGAATGAGAGGCAATGACTGGCGCATACGACAGCCGGATAACATCAGCGAAGGTCTCATCGGAAGCATGTGATATGTCGATCATAATGCCAAGATCATTCATTTTCCTGACCACCTCTTCCCCTAAGGCCGACAGACCGTTGAACTCAGGACCATCGGGATCTGTGGAAGAATCGCAGAGATCATTATTCCGGGTATGGCAGAGTGTGATGTACCTTACCCCCAGTCTGTAAAAACTGTCGATAAGGCTTATATTGCCTTCTATTGGATAACCGTTTTCCATTCCGATGAATATGGTGTGTTTACCTTCCCGTGTGATCCGATAGATATCGGAGGGATGATATGCTATTTCCAGCCTGTTGTGAAAACGTCTCACCGTGGAATAAATGGAATCGGTGATCTGGAAAGCCAGGCTGGTGGCAGCGCTGTCACCTGTCACATCCCTTTTCCCCTGGCCGACGAATACGCCGAAGAAGATGCCGTCGAGTCCGCCCTCATCCATCCTGGGCAAATCGATCTTCGATCCTTCAGCCAGCGGATCATGCCTTTGTACGAAATCGAAGCCTGCATCCATCAGCCGAAGTGGTGTGTCGGTATGACTGTCGATGGTAATGATTTTCCGGTGAAATTTTAAAGCCTGGCGAGGAGTAAGCGATCTGTTGTTGTCAAAACTGCATGAAGCCAGCAAGGCAAGACCCGCCGTTAAATAAAATATAGCTTTCATCCTTTAATGGGTTCCTGAGGGTATGTTGTACAATTCCTGCACCGAGAACCGCTCCAGAATGGATTCATCGTTGATCTCTCTTGAAAGGGAGGATATGGTTTCGATGGGAACATCGTACAGGTCGAGGATCAACAGGCCGTCGAGGGCGTCGTTGAATTTGGGGTCGATGTTGAAACCGATGATCTCCCCGTTTTGTTTGAGGTACTTCTTAAGCAGCACGGGCATATTATAGTTGGACGTCTCAATGTCCTTGATAAACTTGTCAAACTTATTCAGGTCGTCAGCCGTTTCCATGATAATCTCGGTATCAAGGTCACGTGATTCCCCGACCACAAATTTTTTTCTTGACCTGATGTATTTTGCAAACTTATGGTTATAATGGTTGAGCATGATGTATCGTATGATCATGCCTTTGGAAAAGTTCGAGAAGCGGTTGCTGATGCTCACCGGTCCTATCAGGTAGCGGTATTCAGGATTTTTGATGAGAAAATACAGGATCCCTTTCCATAACAGGAACAGGGGAAGGGGCTTTTTCTGATAATCGGCCACAATGAAAGAGCGTCCCAGTTCGAGTGATTGTTCGAGTACAGGGTAAAACCGGTGGTTTATCCGGAAGAGGCTTTTAATGTAAAAGCCATTAATCCCGTACTGAGTCATGATGTCTTTGCCTTTTCCTACGCGGTAAGACCCTACGATTTTTTTTTCGCTGTTATCCCAGACAAAGAGATGGTTGTAATAGAGGTCGAACTCGTCGATATCGATACTTCGGTTCGTCCCTTCACCGATAAGCCGGAAGGTATTCTCCCGCAGGCGGCCCAGTTCGTTCATCACGGCGGGCAGACAGTACGAAGGTGCGCAGAAGACCTGGAATTCGCCGCTCTCAAAAAGCATATACCGCTCCCGTATCTGGCTAACTTCCTGTTCGAGATCTTCCCTCCTGACAGGAGGAATGACATCCTCTACCTTTTTTGACCTGGCTATCCCGGGAGTGAAAAACTTATGGACTTCGATGGCCGAGCCAAGGGCAAACGTCTTCGCACGCAGGAATCTTCCGTATCGGTCGATATCGGTAAACTGCGACTGTTCTCTGACGGTGACAGGATTCCCGATACGTATCCGGATGACTCGTTTCTTTTTATTGAACAATTCAGATGGAAGCCTTACCGTACGAAGGGATGGATGGATCAGTCCGAGAAGGTGGAACAGCCGGCTGTTAGATCCGGTAAAATACACCGGTACTACAGGTACGCCGGCTTTCTTTATCATTTTAAGTGCAGAGATCTGCCATTTACGATCGCTGATTCCAACGGTATACATATTATAGCTCGAAACTTCGCCGGCCGGAAAAATTCCCAGTGGATTTCCGTCTTCAAGGTGCTTCAGGGCATATTTAATACCCGTTATGCTCGATTTGACATCTTTCCGGTCTTCGAAAGGGTTGACCGGCAGTATAAAATCTTTCACAGGTTCCACACGCTGCATCAGGAAATTGGCAAGTACCTTATAGTCGGGACGAACCATTGTGATGATCTTGATCATGAGCATGCCGTCGATACCCCCGAAAGGATGATTTGAGACAGTAATGAAAGGACCGGACTTTGGAATACGATTCAGTTCTTCTTCGCTGACCTCGTAGTTCAGTTTCAGTTCACTGATCAGGGTATCGATAAAATCGATTCCCTGTTTATGGGCAATTTCAGAATACAGCTTGTTGATTTTATTGATCCGGAGAAGAAGCATCAGTACCCTTGCCGCGCTCGCCCCACCGAACTTATTCAACTTTGCCGCGTTTATGATATCTTCTGTTTCGATCAGTTTCTTCATAGCCACACGGACAATTGGTACGAAGCCAAAGATAAATGAAAAAATACGGATTTGTGAAGAATCGGAGGGAAATAATGGGAAGAAGAATAGTGGGAAAAAAGTATCCTGTCACCGGTAGCCCTCACCGGATCAGGATAAAAAGGAAATAATAACTGAAAGCCACCCTCCGGATTTTACGTGCTCCGAAATCTTGTCGAAAGGGCTGTTTACAAGGTAAAAGGAATGGCATTTACCACATCCGATCTGTTTCGTGTCTGCCTCCTCATACCTACCCGATAATCCAGATGCTGATAATGGCAGCCATACCGAGGGTGAAGATGACCACTCCGGCTACTTTGTTCATCCACCAGATATTTTTGAGCCTGAACCTGTCGCGCCAGTGGTCCACGAAAGTGCTCAGCAGAAACCACCACACCCCCGATCCGGCGGTAACCCCTGCCACCATAGTGAAAAGCCTGAAAACGCTGACCGGCCCCGAGGCCAGGTTAATACCTGCGAACATGGCCAGGAAAAAGAATATCCCCATAGGATTGGTGATGGTGAGGAAAAAAACGGAAAAGAAGTCCTGCGAAAGCTTGTTACGGTTCATCCTCTGAAGACGCAGCTGACGGACAGGGTTGGTATAGAATATATGGATACCAAGGTAGATAATAATCAATCCGCCAATCAGCTGGAAATAGATATGTTGTTGTTTGATGAAGGAAATAATAAAAGTCACGCCTAATCCTGCGATCAGAGCAAAGAATGTATCAGCAGCAGTAGCCCCCAGTCCTGAGTAGAACCCTGATTTTCTACCTTTGTTCAGCGTCCGCTGTACACACAGGACACCGATAGGCCCGAGTGGTATTGAAGCCATCAGCCCTATGATCAGCCCCTTAAAAAATATTTCGAGTTCAATCCCCATTAAAGACTCATAACGATTGTCACCTGGTGTCTTCCAGTTTTTCAACAATGCAGAATGACTTTCCGGGAAAAATACTATCGCCTGTCTTACCCTTCAGGGTTTCGCGGGCAAAAAGGCATGAAAACACTACGTATCCCGCAGAGCATTTTTCCGATTGTACAAAGAAACTAATTCTAATTCATTTAAACTTCCTTAATATAACAATATTTAAAAAGTATCGTTGATAAAGACAAATTTCCAGGTTATTTCGCTTATTTTGCGCTGCAAATGCATTTTCTGATGACTAGAAAAAAACAGTTATTCCTCTGCCTTCTCTCCGGCCTTTTATTCGTGCCGGCCTGGTATACATGGGGCAGCGGACTCTTCCTTTTTGTTGCCTTCATTCCACTGCTTTTTGTTGAGGCCGACATGGTTGAAAGAAAAGTCAAGGGGTCATCCTGGTTCTGGCTTCCGTTCCTCACCTTTGTTATCTGGAATTTTCTGACGACATGGTGGCTAAAAAACGCATCCTTTCCCGGGATGTTGTTTGCCGTAGCCATTAACTCTTTTTTCATGAGTATACCGTTCTGGCTGTTCACCCAGACGCATCGTCGCCTTGGTGACGGTTTCGGCTATTTCTCACTGCTGTTCTACTGGCTGGCCTTCGAATTTCTTTATCTGCACGGCGAAATTTCCTGGACCTGGCTCAACCTTGGGAATGGATTTGCAAATAACGTAAAACTGATCCAGTGGTATGAGTTCACCGGCACTCTCGGCGGATCAGCCTGGGTGCTAATGGTGAACATGCTTCTGTTTAAAACCATCCGGTCGTACCTTACAAAGAATACTGTCAGACCTGTGCTTACTGAAACCATTCTGGCAGCATTGCTGATCATCCTCCCCATCACCTGGTCGATCATCAGATACCACACCTACACTGAAAAATCCCATCCCTATAATATCGCCATCATTCAGCCCAATATCGACCCGTACGAAAAGTTTAATGACATTCCGCCCGAGCAGCAGATGGATATTCTGCTGAACATCGCCGATTCCCTTGGCTCGCCTTCGACCGACTATTTTGTGGCCCCTGAGACCTTTATTAACAACAATGTCTGGGAGAGCGAGATTCATTTGAATGAAAGTGTTCTCAGAATCAAACGTTTTGTGGACCGGTATCCCCGGTCAAAGTTTGTAATCGGAGCAACTACTTACCGGCTTTACAGGGATATGGCCACAGAAACCGCCCGGCCCTTTCAAGATAAATATTATTATGACTCTTTCAACTCAGCACTGCAGATCGATACTTCCAACAACATCCCCATTTACCACAAATCACAACTGGTGGTCGGGGTTGAGAAAATGCCTTATCCGCAATACTTCAGGTTCCTTGAGAAACTGACCCTGCGTCTGGGTGGAACGTTCAGGAGTAACGGGACACAGGATTACCGCGAAGCTTTTCCCTCGCCCCAGGACAGCACCAGGGTTGGTCCGGTGATCTGCTACGAGTCCATCTTTGGCGAATTTGTGACCGATTACGTTTCGCAGGCCGGAGCAAACCTGATTTTCGTCATCACCAATGACGGATGGTGGGGAAATACACCGGGGTATATCCAGCATAACAGTTTTTCATCCCTTAGAGCCATCGAGACGAGACGCAGCATCGCACGCTCTGCCAATACAGGCATTTCATCTTTTATTGACCAGCGCGGCGATATCCTTCAAAGCCTGGGCTGGTGGAAGCGCGGTGGCTTGAAAGGCATCCTTAACGCCAATGATGCCATTACCTTTTATGTACAGTATGGCGATTATTTTGGCCGGATCTCCGTTTTTACCGGCATCTTAATTTTGTTATATACCCTTGTCAGGTTCCTGATGAAAAAATCCTGATTGTCGCATGTAAAATTAATAATGCAGCTATTCAATTTAGTCGCATAAGTATGCCTCAAGGATTGAGGCTGCGACAAGAATAAATAGTTCAGCATTTTACATTTTAATTTTGTACCCACATTCAATTTTTTTCGTAATTTTTCCATGTTCCGGGCAACCCCCGGAATAAAACGCTGTCTTTCTTAAAGAAAATCCATCTCATTGAGCACGTCTTACAGGGAAATACACAGGGATATCATAGAGCTCAGCAAGGCAGGCAACCGGAAGGCGCAATATCAGCTTTACAGCTTATACACCCGGGCCCTGTTCAATGTGTGCATGCGTATGCTGAATAGCCGTGCGGAAGCTGAAGATTCCCTGCAGGATGCCTTCACGGAGATCTTTGACAAACTTGGCAGTTACAGATATGAATCTGCGTTCGGCGCCTGGGCGAAAAGGATCGTGGTCAACACCTGCATCAACAAGCTTAGGAAGAAGAGTGTACCTCTGGTATTCAGGGATGAAATTCCAGACAACAGGTACAGGGAAGATACGGATGATGAAGGCCCGGTATTGTCGGTGGATCTGGTCAGGCAGGCGCTCTCTTCACTTCCTGAAGGCTACAGGGTCATTTTCAGCCTGTATCTGCTGGAAGGCTATGATCACAGCGAAATATCACAGATTCTGGGAATTACGGAGTCTACATCCAAAACCCAGTATATGAAAGCGAAACGGAAAATGAAAGAACTTTTAATGCAACAGAAATGAAAGACAGGCTGGAAGAATTCATTAAAGCAAACCGTGAGGGGTTCGATGTTTATGAACCCGGAGAGAATGTCTGGAAAGGAATTCAGAAACGAAGAACCGCCAGGATCATGGTGAACCATTCCTTATTGGTCCGACTGGCCCGGGTAGCTGCGGTCCTCCTGATCTTTGCCGCTTCCTGGGCTCTGCATGACTATTTTGATTACCGGCACAGGATAGCTTTGGAGAATCAGGAAAACCAGATTTACAGTGAAATTCCGGAATTACGGGAGACCGAAAACTATTACAACAGCCTGGTATCTGTGAAGATGAAAGAACTTCAACCTTATTTCAGACAGGTGCCGGGGCTTGACAAGGAGGTAAATGGCGATCTGACCCAGCTCGACAGCGTGTATGTTTCCCTTAAAAAAGACCTCAGGGATAATATCGCAAATGATGAAGTCATTGAAGCCATGATACAGAATTACAGGATGAAGCTTGAGATCCTAGAGGATCTGCTTAACGAACTCAAAATGGAAAATAATCCGGTTCAACATGAAACAAAAGGATCATCATCTATTTAGTGCTCTGCTGATATTTGCCGTATTATGGCCGGTCAGCCTCTGCGGGCAAACCTTCACAGACAATAAAAAAGAAGGGAAAACCTTCAGGGCCGGACCGGAGACCACCATAGAAGTGGATAATAAGTACGGCCAGATTCATGTCATCCCCTGGAAGAAGGATTCGGTGAGGTTTGAAGCCAATGCGCTCATCAGTTCCAACAATCTTTCAAGGGTGCAGAAGATCAAAAGCAATATCCGGTTCGATTTCAGTGCATCGGACTATTATGTAACAGCCACCACCGATTTCGGAAACACCGGCAACCAGATCTTCACTGAACTGAAAAATATCTCCGACAACCTGATCACCGGGAAGAACAGCATTGAAATTAACTACACCATTTATTGTCCGGAAAAAGTGAATCTCTCCCTCATTAATAAGTTTGGCGATATCTATATGGATGACATATCCGGCCGGGTGAAGGTAAGCCTGTCAAACGGCGACATCCGGATAAACAGCATTGACGGGGAAGCCCAGATTGAAGTCAATTTTGGTACGGGGGTCATCAACCACCTGACTGACGGCAGACTGTCGGTAGCGTATTCGGACCTGATGATCAGGAAAGCGGATAAACTGAACCTGACCTCAAAATCTTCGACAATAAACATTACCGATGCAGGTCTGATCAAACTGGAATCGCACCGGGATAAACTATTTATAACTAATGTGAGCCATCTCATCGGCACGGGTGATTTTTCACAGATCTGGGTGGATAACCTGCTCTGCGAGTGCAGTGCTAATCTGAAATTTGGAAACCTTACGATTGACAAAGTCAGCGCAGATTTTTGCAAGCTCGACCTGCAGTCGGAATACACTGACATCAACCTTTCACTCGAAAAAGGTGTGAGGTACCACGCCGACCTGTTTTATATCCAAAATGCGTTTATCTCGTTTCCCGGCAGTGAAGAAGGTCTTGGTGTTACCAAAGAGGACTCATCACCAGATGAAGTACATGCATCATGGCACAGGGGACAGGGTAATGATCTCCCTGAGCTGAAAATTAAGGCACTACAGAAATGTTACGTCAACATCAGCCAGAAATAGGATGGCCATGAGACGGCCTGAAAAAACTCTCGCCGGGTATACCCCGGAATTTACGGCAACCCTATCGCGGAAATAATATATGCAACAAACATAAAACCGTCAAATAATGAACACAACGATCAGAATTACAGCCATGCTGTCGGTCGCTTCACTCCTATTCCTTGCTTCCTGTGACGGATTCGGTCCGGGATGCATCAGGGGCAATAACCGGATAGCCTCCGAAAGGAGGACCGTCGGCAGTTTTAACGAGGTAGAATCAAACGGCAGCTTTGTCGTGGAAGTTACAATAGGAAGTTCAGGCGATCTCACTGTTGAGGGTGACGAAAATCTTCTGTCCTATATCGAGACCTATATCCAGGGAAACCGTCTGATCATCGAGACCAGGAACGACAAATGTATACGGTCCAACGAACCGGTGAAGGTCTTTGTATCCACCCCGGATATCAGTAGTCTGAAAATGTCGGGATCAGGGGCTATCTACTGCGATCATATCAACTCACAAAACCTTTTCCTCGAAGTATCGGGTTCCGGGCTTATTGAGAGCCATGCCGTGAACCTGGCTTATATGCGCGCGAAAATCAGCGGATCCGGTGTCATCGAAGTATGGGGTAAAACCACCGATGCCGATCTGACCATATCGGGTTCCGGACTCATAAAAACCCTAAACCTGCAGCAGGACAACTGCTTTGCGAACATTTCAGGTTCAGGGAACATTTACGCCAACGTTTTAAATAATCTCGACGTAACCATCAGTGGCAGCGGTAGCCTTTTTTACAACGGCGATCCGGCCATAACCCAAACCATCAGCGGATCGGGAAGTGTCAGGAAATACTAGCCGGACTTTGAAACCGGAAAAATTTAATCTCAACGTAATACAAATATGAAGAATTTTTTACTCACGGTGATTTTTCTGGGGATCGTGACCGGACTGGAAGCCCAGAACTACACCAGGGAAGCCGGGATTAGAGGCGGCCTGACCTCAGGCTTTACTTTTCGGCAGTACCTCAGCGATCATCTGTCTTATGAAGGACTCCTCAGTTTCAGGCAACGAGGCTTGCAACTCACGGTTCTGCGTCAGATCCATGAACAGGAACCTAATGATTATGTGGACAACCTCTTCCTCGTTTATGGTTTAGGAGCACATGCCGGTTTTTATTACAGTGACATATACCGTTCGATGTGGTACCACGATTATTATTATTCACAACCGGTCTTTTCACCGGTGATCGGTATCGACGGATATGTGGGGGCCGAATACCGCTTCACCACTGTACCCCTTGGTTTTGGTATTGATTACAAACCATTTTTTGAATTCTCCACGATCCAGATTTTCAGACTAAGGCTCTGGGATTTTGCTTTCACGGCCAGGTACAGATTTTAGCCGTCCAACACCCGGATTATAATTACAAACCTTAAAACTTAAATACATGAAAACATTAGCAACTGTTTTACTGATGTCACTGATTTGTTATCCCGTCTTTTCACAGGAACAGCCAGATAAAAATCAGGGGATCACCACCATTTTCGGACAGAACAGGGGGACAAATGGCGGATATGGTGCTTTCGGGGCAGGATACAGCCTCATCAACAACATGGATGCCATCGTCATCGGAGGCAGGGCCGCATGGATCATTAACCACAGCCTGGCCCTCGGCTTTGCAGGTTCGGGATTCATGAATGATTTTCAATATGATGCGGTCTATGATGAAGATATCAACTTAACCGGCGGTTACGGCGGGTTACTCATCGAGCCCATCATTTTTCCCAAAGCACCGGTACATTTGTCCTTTCCGATCATCGGCGGTGTAGGGGGAATAGCCTACACCAGAACAAGTCACACCTATAACAACTGGGATTATCCAGGCAGCTGGATTGAGGATACGGAAACGTTCCTTGTATTTGAACCAGGAGTGGAGATGGAATTGAATATTGTCAAATTTTTCCGGCTGGCCTTCGGAGTGAGTTACCGTTTCACAACGGATCTGCAGCTACTCAATATACCACCACAGGCTCTGGAAGGATTCACCACCGGGATCACCTTCAAGTTCGGCAAGTTTTAGTCACCGGCTTAAAGCCTCACCAGACCAGTGAGCCAGGCAGCACTATGAGGTATCCAGTCTTCGTCGGTGAAGGATACCGGCCCGTCATTAGCCCTGATCGGTTCGGTATCCATTTTGAATTGTTCACCGGTAGAGAAGCCGTTGCAGATGACGCCGCGTGTCTGGAACCAGGTACCTGCCCAGCGATTCCCGACGCCACACATCATGCTGGCAGGCAGGGCTGTATCCTGGGGCACATCTGTACTGAAGATCACACAGGCTTTCAGGTTATCACGGGTGATACCGGCATTGAGACCGGCCAGCCACTGGAGGTTTCCGTAGGCTATGTCTTTCAGGTGGGGTTCATCAAGAAGCTTGCTAAGTTCAAGGGCCAGGGCAGCTGTATAGCCATAGATGGCATTTGTGCCGTGGAAAGGGCCGGCAAACCAGATAGGACCTTCCTTCCCGAAAATACCCAGAGGAACGATGAGGAAAGGATTGGCGTCACAGGCAGGGATCAGGAAGCCATGGGCAAAATGGTCCAGGGTATCCTTCCACTTTGCAGAATCCTCATGATCACTCCAAAGCTTCACCATTTCGATAAAAGGCATCAGGTAATTCGGGTAGAAACCGCCGATGTCTGATCCGAAATCTTTACCAACGATACAATGACACCATGACTTTTCACTGAAAGGGAGGCTGGCATATTCATAAAAATGACCAAAAAAACCATTCTCGGCATTATCTTTTGTAATCTGGCGGGCCATGATCTTTCGTGCGAACGTGACACAGATATCCTTATCCGCATCATTTTCACCCTCACATTTCCATTTTTCCAGAGCACCCCAGCACATCGCCACCAGATCGCGCGTCTGAAATTCATCATGCGGAATCCTGGTGTCGGGTGACAAGCCCCTTTGGCTGAAGCTGAATCCGAAACTTCCCATAGGTCTGGCTGTATGAAGCAACCAGTCAAAGGTTTGATCTGCAGTTTCACGGTACCGGGTCTTTTTCTCCCCGTACTCATCCGGGAGTAACCGTGCTGCCCGATATAAAGCCACGACAGCTTTCGTGGCATCGTTTGGCAGGATATCCTTCTCATGGCCCAGCAGATCGTGCGACATGGCGCCGGCAGGGTAGCCCAGCTCCCTGGCTTTGTCTGCCGTCATCACCAGATAATTGCAGCCGATGATGATCTGATCGTATATGCGCTGACGGAAGGCGTCATCGTACCGGTTACCGGCCAGTTCAAGCAATTCCTGTAAGCCAATGACCATGGCACTCTGGGCACAACTTTCCACCCACAGCGTTCCGGCATCCTGCCATCCTGCACCTACTTTTGTAAAATGCTTCCTCCGCTCCAGCATATCTACCGAAGCATACGGAACCGATTTATCCCATAGGATATTCTTCGCCACGAAAAGACCGCCGTTCATTATCCGCCTCTCTCCTTTGTCTGTCACCTCGACTGTCCATTCACCCTCTTCGCTTATCCCTGGAAATTCCGCTACCCACCAATGACTTTCCCACAATTCACCCCAGTATTTACATGTTGCGCTGTACTTGCCTCCTCCATCTAGCGGCAACAAACTACATTCAGCACCGTCGCCAAGTAATACTCTGGCAGGCAGCCTGACCAGTATCCTCACGGGATGACCAGTCTCATACCCGATCTGGCTGAATAAAAGGCCGGCCGCGCCCTGACCTGGTAAAAATTCAGGATGATGAAAAACAGGGAAGGGTTCCCTTTCTTCTCTTTTTTCCATAGAAGAGCATGAAGTAACTGATGCTCCGCCAATCATGATGGTCGAGGCCAGCGCTGATGTTTTAAAAAAACCACGTCGTGTAAAAGCTTTACCGGATTTCATAAAGCAAGGGTGTTAAGTTTGAATGACAAGGACGAATGTATGAAAATCCACTTGTACGCACAAGCAGAAACCCGATAAATCGCATCTCCAAACCATTCACAAATGAAAGAGCCGCAGCAGCACCAGGGAAACAATTAATACCCGGCATTCAGCTTACGGATGACAAAATTATTTCGCGTTGAAATTATGGATGCCCTGATCGAGATAGGCTACATAAGCAGAAATATTGAGTTCTTTGCCAATGGGATCAGCCAGCAGTTTGCCTTTGGCATCGGTAAGGGCATACAATGGCGTAGTGAGGGTTCCGAAATGTACAATCTCGAAGTATTTGTTAATATCGCCAATGTTCTTCAGTACCTTCCCGTCGGGTGTTGTCACCCATTCCCCTTCCGGCAGCCTGGTCTTATCATCAGTATAAAGCGAAATGACTACATAATCCTCCTTAAGTCTTTTTAATACCCGGGGATCGGACCAAACCTGGCTTTCCATCTGCTTGCAGTTACTGCAGGTGTGACCGGTGAAATCGAGGAAGATGGGTTTGTTCCCGGATGTGGCGCATTTCACTCCGTCAGCATAATCAAAATACCCCCGGATGCCATAGGGAAATTCGAACAGGTCGTTGTATTTTCCGGGTCCGCAATAGGTATCATCATTATCCTGGCTGGCAGGCGTCATGGCCGTTGATCCTATGTGAAAGCTCTGCTCCGACTTAGGGGGTATCAGGGCAGCGATCATTTTCAGGTCATTACCGAAGATCCCGGTGAAAAGGTAGATACTGAACACGAAAAAGATGATCGCCAGGAGGAGTCTGGGTACAGAGATAAAAGGCAGATCGCTGTCATGTGAAAGTTTTAGTTTGCCGAGAAGGTAAAAACCGATCATCAGTGAAATGACAAACCAGATGGCCAGATATACTTCCCTGCTGAAGATATTCAGATGATATGCCTGATCCATCGCACTGAGAAATTTCATTCCAAAGGCCAGCATGAAAAAGCCAAGAATGACCTTTACCGAATTCAGCCATCCTCCAGATCTAGGCAGGTTCCCCAACATTGAGGGGAAAATGGCCAGGAAGGTGAACGGAAGCGCGAAGGCAAGTGAAAAGAAGAACATCCCCATAATAGGCTTCAGCGCAGCTCCTCCTGAAGCGGCTTCGATCAGTAATGTTCCGACGATGGGACCTGTACAGGAAAAGGACACCAGAACAGTGGTCAGACCCATGAAGAACGGTCCGATAAATCCGCCCCGGTCAGCCTGCCGGTCGGCCCGGTTCACCATGCCCGACGGAAGGATGATTTCGAACATACCCAGGAAGGAAGCTGCAAAAATCATAAACAGGGCGAAGAATATCAAATTGGGGATCCAGTTGGTACTGAGGGTGTTTCCAATATTGGCATCGAGGCCCGTCAGTGATACCAGTACGCCGAGGCCGGTATAGATTACGATAATTGAAAGTCCGAATACGATGCCCTTCATAACAGCCGGTCCTTTCTTTTCACTTCCCCGCATAAAGAAGGAAACCGTCATCGGGATCATGGGAAAAACACAGGGTGTAAGTACTCCTGCCAGACCTGCAAGAAAGGATATGAGCATAAATAGCCAGAAAGATTTTTGTTCCTCCTTTACCGGGTTGGCAACAATGTTTTGCTGTGTGGAAGGCGAAGCTTCCTGTATCGAAGCCTGGCTTTCTTCTTCATTTGACATTGTGCCGGTTGAAAGATTTGTATCCCCTTCGCCAACCTTACCTGCAGCTACGGCAGATTCCGTTTCATTTTCCGGCCCGGACATTTTCGCGCCGGTTACCGCTTTAGCTGCTGCAGAAGGATTCCCGGGAAGAGAAAATGAGAAGTCCTTCTGGAAAGGTGGCAGGCAGGTCTCGTCGTTGCAGCACTGGTATTCGATACTCCCCTTCAGAGTAACAGGATTTGATGATATTACTTTTACGGTCTGGTGAAACTGTGCTTTTTTGTAATATGCTCCTACATTAAACTGAAACCCTTCATCGAATTTTACCACCGGTTTGATATCTTCTTTGATATCGCTAAAGAGCTTCACGGAAGGGTTTGGTGTAATGCTGATCGTGGTAGGTATAGGTCCGGTCTGTTCCAGCTGGATGGCATACATGTGCCAGGGACTCTGGATAACAGCTTTAAACACGAGGTCGTAAGTACCGTCACCCTTTTTCACCGTTGAATATTCCCAGGAAACGGGATCCTGTGCCTGCATGTTAAACTGAGAAAAGGCCGGCACGAAAAGGATAGCCAGGAGCGCGATCAGGAAACCTAACTTTTTCATTATTTCTGACATTTTATTGAAGGGACAAAGATATAAAAATATATGGAGACGGGTCAGGGAAAGGCGAAAGGTGAAAGGTGAAAGGCGAAAGGCGAAAGGCGAAAGTAAGGGAGTTAGAAAGTTAGTGGGTTAGGGAGTTAGGGATTGAGGGATTGAGGGATTGAGGAACCAAATCGTTGAGACGTGATGCTTCACGTCTATGAAAATCCGGATACCCAATCTAAAATAATCTTTAATAATCTGTGTTAATCTGTGTAATCCGTAGTGAAAATAAAGGATGAATCATGAATTTGGATACAGTAGACGGACTTGGTAAATGCTGCGGCGGGCTGGGTTTCCCCTTTTAGGGGACTAAGAGGTGAGCGTGGGAAAGAAGATGCCGGGAAAAAGAATATAGGAAATAGAGAAAAGAAAGGCGAAAGGCGAAAGGTGAAAGGTGAAAGTTAGGGAGTTAGGGATTGAGGGATTGAGGGATTGAGGAACCAAATCGTTGAGACGTGATGCTTCACGTCTATGAAAATCCGGATACCCAATCTAAAATAATCTTTAATAATCTGTGTTAATCTGTGTAATCTGTGGTGAAAATAAAGGATAAGGTCTAACGTAAGAAAGTGCTTTAATCTGTAAACAAGATCTCGTCGCCGTTCTTATCGAAAAGCTTAAATTCCAGAATGTTGATAGAGATTGAGGATGTGACTTTAATGACAGTACCAAATTCCTTACTCCACTCTTTTCTCACCGAGTTGAAAAGGCCTTTATTTAAATAAGCTGCGACGAAGGGATGGGCTGAGATATGAATATATTTGAGTTTGTACTCATCCATGACCCGTACAAGAGTATTCTTAATGGTTTCGGTAAAAAGCACAGTTGATTCCACCTTACCAGTTCCAAGGCAGGCGGGACATTTTTCCATAGTTTCAATATGCATTTCGGGTCGTACGCGTTGCCGGGTAATCTGCAACAGGCCAAACTTGCTAAGGGGAAGAATATGGTGTTTCGTTTTATCTTTGGCCATTATTTCCTTCATCCGTTCATAAACCATTTGTCTATGATCATTTGAGTTCATATCGATAAAGTCGACCACAATAATGCCACCCATATCCCTAAGCCGGAGCTGGCGTGCGATTTCATCAGCAGCAGCCAGGTTTACATCCAGGGCATTCGTTTCCTGATCGGAACCTGATTTGGACCGGTTCCCGCTGTTGACATCGATGACATGAAGGGCTTCGGTATGATCAATAATAAGGTATGCACCGCTTTTAAAGGAAACCGTTTTCCCGAAGAGTGATTTTATCTGCTTCTCAATGCCGAATTTTTCAAAAACGGGTTGCGATCCATCGTACAGTTTGACTATACGGCTTTTCTCAGGAGCAATTTCCTGGATAAATTGTTTGATCTCAAGGTATGCACCAGGCTCATTCACATAGATATTCTCAAAATTACCGTTGAGCATGTCCCGCAGGATCACTGTAGTGCGGTTACTTTCACCCAGAATCAGTTTAGGCGTTTTGCCAGGTCTCAGCTTTTCAAAAGCATTCTCCCACTTCAACACCAGTCCCCGGAGTTCGGTATCCAGCTCGGCCACCTTCTTTCCTTCTGCCACCGTACGGACAATGACACCATAGTTTTTGGGTTTGATACTGAGAAGGAGATTTTTAAGCCGTTCTTTTTCTTCCTGGGATTCAATTTTTGACGAAACGGAAACCTTATCCGAGAATGGGATCAGTACAATATTTCTGCCTGGTATGGAAACTTCGGAACCGAGCCGCGGACCTTTGGTGGATATTGGTTCCTTGGCAATCTGTACAACTACATTTTGTCCCGATTTGAGAATTTCGGTAATCTTCCCGTCTTTATTAATATCGGATTCCCTTTTGAACTTGTAAAAGGGTATAATTTTCCCTTTCCTTGACAAAGCAAGGTTCATGTATTTATTCAGGGAATTAAACTGAGGCCCCAGATCAAGGTAATGCAAAAATGCATCCTTCTCGTAACCTACATCTACGAATGCTGCATTCAATCCAGGCATGATCTTTTTTACCTTGCCAAGATAAATATCGCCAACTGAGAAACGGGTGTCCGTTTTCTCCTTATTCAGTTCGATTAGCCTTTTATCTTCAAGCAAAGCAATTGATATTTCACTGGACGAAGCATCAATTACCAATTCATTGCTCACTTTTAGTCCTTTTAGCTTATACCTTAAATATACAAAATGAAATTGGACTATTCAACACAATAAACCTAAAGACCCGCAAGGACCTTTAGGTTTAAGGACTTTTAAAAAAGACTAAATAATTATCTCTTCTTTTTGTGCCTGTTTTTCCGCAAACGTTTTTTCCGTTTGTGCGTTGCCATCTTATGTCTTTTTCTCTTTTTACCGCTAGGCATAACCAAATGAGTTTAAACTATTTTACGTTTGATTTTACTTTACTTACGAATGTCTTCGCAGGTTTAAAGGAAGGAATGAAATGTTCAGGAATAATGATAGTTGTATTCCTGGAAATGTTCCTGGCGGTTTTTTGCGCCCTTCTTTTTACGATGAAGCTTCCAAATCCTCTGAGGTATACGTTTCTGTTTTTACTCAGGGAGTCTTTAACAGTTTCCATAAAAGCTTCAACTGTTTTTTGTACAGTTACCTTTTCAATACCTGTGTTCTTGGAAATTTCGTTTACGATATCTGCTTTAGTCATTTTAAAACACTTTAATTATCAATGAATTACAATTAACTTTTCAAATGGAGATGCAAATATAATTTTTTTATCCCGATTAATAAAATACAAATCCATTATTTTTGACGACGATGATAGAATATTTTCAATTCAAGTAAATGGAAATTAATAAGATATTGCTGAAATGGTATGAAAAGAACGGCCGTGACCTCCCATGGCGCACCACCCGCAACCCTTATAAAATATGGGTTTCAGAGATAATCCTTCAGCAAACCAGGGTCATTCAGGGCAGGAAATATTATGAAAGCTTCCTGCAGCATTATCCAGATGTTTTTTCGCTTGCCTCAGCCCGGGTCGAAGAAGTCCTTAAAATATGGCAGGGACTTGGGTATTATTCAAGGGCAAGGAACATGCACGCAACTGCCGTTGATATTGTCCATAACTATAAGGGTGTATTTCCCGGCAAGTATGAAGAGTTGCTGCGCCTCAAAGGGATTGGCCCATATACAGCAGCTGCCATTGGCTCCATAGCCTTCGGTGAGACAGTACCTGCTGTTGACGGTAACGTAAAACGGGTCGTCAGCAGGATTTTCGGTATCAGTCACGATATTAAATCCCACAAAGGTCTAGAAGAGGTGGAGTATGCAGCCCGTGAAATCATGGATAAAGATCAGCCCGGTAAACATAACCAGGCTATAATGGATTTCGGGGCCATAGTTTGCCGGCCAAAAAATCCGGATTGTCAATCCTGTGTTCTCAAACATGAATGTTATGCTTTTCAGAATAATATGGTGGACCGGCTTCCGGTCAATGTGCAAAACAAACAGATTCGCGGGCGTTATTTTTATTACTTCATTATCAGGAAAGGTGACCACATATATATAGAGCAAAGGAAAGAGAAGGACATCTGGAATCTCCTATATCAGTTTCCGCTTATCGAATCCGACACAGAACTGACTCATGAAGAGATCATCAGGCGGATGGAAAATACATGGTTCAGTAAAACCTCTTTACCTGAAATCACGAAAATTTCAACCCCGTTGAAGCATCAGCTCAGTCACCAGCTGATAGCTGCACAGTTTATACATCTCAGGCTGGAGGAAAAAGATTCAGCGCCTGATGCAGACGGTCTTATTGAGATCGCTGAAGACCGGCTTGATGGTTATGCTATTCCCAGGCTGATCGAGAAATACCTCTTTGAGTCGGATGAATAGGTGGCGGCGTTATTATCCCGACAGTCAAATCAGAAAGAGAGCTGTTTAGTTTTGAAGTCAGACAGCGTTAATGAAAATAGTTAACCCGACTTTTCATATAAAGCATAAAATTTTTCATCTTGCATCATCGGAGAAGGGGAGCTGCAAAAACGAGGACTTTGCCATGCAGGCCGGAAAAACCAAAACGTTCGATTTTCATGCATAGTTCTCCCTGTAATCATTAATTTTGTATCTTTACATTTCTAAATTGTAATGTCATGTCAGTGAATAAAGTAATCCTAATTGGAAATGTTGGTAAAGATCCGGAAACCCGTTATCTGGAAGGAGGTACAGCCGTTTCAAAATTCTCCCTGGCTACCTCGGAAACCTACCGAAACAGGGATGGTGAAAAAATTACGACAACAGAGTGGCATAATATTGTTGTATGGAGAGGACTTGCAGAAATATGCGAAAAATATGTAAAGAAAGGTTCCCAGCTCTATATTGAAGGACGTATTAAATCGCGTTCATACAACGACAAGGACGGCAATACCCGCTACATTACTGAGATTGTTGGAGACAACATGCAAATGCTGGGCAAGCGAAGCGATGACCTTCAGGAGAATGCGTCAGGAGGCGGATCCTATCAGCAGGAATCCGGAAATTCTTCAGCCACAACCCACCAGGCTGAATCCCCGGCCCAAAACACCGGAAAAGACGATACATACAACGAGCCGAACGAAGGAACAAATGAAGCTGATGACCTTCCGTTCTGATTTTAATCTTAACCTGAATTCCTATTGGACTCAGAAGTAAACTTATCGGGCATTCAATCACTATTATCCATCCATTTGAATCCAGTCACTCCCGGAATTATCATCGGACTGATTGCCATAGTTATGCTACTGATCGGATCGGCTGTCATGTCAGGATCGGAAGTAGCATTCTTTTCACTCAATCCAGGCCACCGGAGTAAACTGGTACACATGCATACCAATGCCTCAAGACGTGTTATTCATCTCCTTTCCAAGCCTGAACGTCTGCTTGCAACTATTCTGATATGCAATAATTTCATCAATATAGGCATTGTCATCATTTCAACCTATATCACAACCAAGCTTTTCGACTTCACGGAAGGCCCCGTTTGGGCTGGTTTTGTCATTCAGATCGTTATTGTCACCTTCCTGATCCTGCTGGTTGGTGAGATTATTCCAAAATTATATGCAAACCATCAGGCGCTCAGGTTTTCCCTCTTTATTTCCTACCCTATAATGATAACCGATAATATATTTTCCCCGGTGAGCCGCTTTCTCATCCTCTCAACATCACTGGTGAATAAAAAACTCGCCTCAAAAAAATCGAATATCTCCATGGGTGATCTTTCCGACGCCCTCGATCTTACCACCGGGGTGGTGACCGAAGAGAAAAAAATCCTGAAGAGTATTGTCAGATTCAGCAACACCGAGGTGGATGAAATCATGCGTCCAAGGATGGACGTGGTGGCTGTTGATATCAATACCGAACTCAGCAAACTGACTGAGATCGTGAACGAATCCGGTTACAGCCGCATCCCTGTCTATTCTGAAACCTTCGACAATGTAAAAGGTATCCTGTATGTGAAAGATCTTCTTCCCCACCTTGGAAAAAACGACAGTTTTAACTGGCAGTCATTAATCAATCCAAGTTACTATGTGCCCGGAGGAAAGAAAATAAATGTGCTTCTGCAGGAATTCCGTGAGAAAAAGATACACCTGGCCATCGTTGTTGATGAATACGGAGGAACTGAAGGCATCGTAACTCTTGAAGATATCCTCGAAGAGATCGTTGGTGAAATTACCGATGAATCCGATGAAGTCGAATCGTTTTATACAAAGATCGACGACCGGAACTATATCTTCGACGGGAAGATCCTTCTTAATGATTTTTATAAATCCCTGGGCATACCGGAAGACATCTTTGATAAGATAAGAGGGGATGCCGATACACTGGCCGGATTATTACTGGAAGTGACCGGCGATATCCCGGCTATTAATGATATATTTACGATCGATCCTTTTATATTCACCATCAATGCCGTTGACAACCGCAGGATCAAGAAGATCAAAGTGACACTCGATAAACCGCTGAAAACAAAATAGCCTTCATGAATTTTAGAAAAGGTATAGTGATTGAGTTTCTACTTCTCATGACAGGCATTCTTCTTTCATGTCATGAGAGTTATACCCCAAAACCACGGGGTTACCTCAGGGTGAAATACCCTGAAAAGCAGTATCATTCTTTCGACACCAATGCCCCTTTTAGTTTCATGTACCCTGTTTATGCAAAAGTGATCCCCGACACCAATGCAAACGCCGAACCCTATTGGTATAATATTCTGTTCCCCGGGTTGAATGCTACCATATTTCTGAGCTATAAACCTGTAAAAAAGAATTTACAGAAATACATTGAGGACAGCAGGACCCTGGTATACAAGCATTCAATCAAGGCAGAAGCTATTAATGAAACCCTTATCCGTGATGACAGCAGCCATGTTTACGGGATCATGTACGATCTTAAAGGAAATACGGCCTCATCACTTCAATTTTTTGTGAGCGACAGCACCAGGCATTTCCTCCGTGGTTCACTCTATTTCAACGTGGAGCCCAATAAGGATTCCCTGGCGCCCGTGGTCGCTTTTATCAGGCAGGATGTTGTGCACCTCATTAATACCCTTCAATGGAAATAAAGGCAGGCATTGTTTAAATAAATGTCTAAATTTGGAGTACCGAACACCCATGCATGGAATGAAAAATTTGACTTATGGGTTTACTACTAAAAGAACGGCTTGGCGGGGATTGTCTTTTGGGGATATGGAAGATCAGTGAGGACTTCGACACACTTTACTCCGGCCTTAGGCTCGATAGTGAAGAGCATGATAAGCTTTTCAGTTTTAATAGCGAAGGCAGAAAACTGGAATGGCTCAGTGTCAGACACCTGATCAATGAACTCACCGGCAGGGAATCGCGTATCATTTATAATGCAGAGCATAAACCTTTTCTAAAAGGAAATTTATTCAATATAAGTATCTCTCATTCATATGATTTGACTTCCATCCTGTTGAGTAAAGACAGACGCGTTGGCATTGACCTTGAGTATATGTCACACAAAATCAGCAGAATTAGTTTCAAATTTATCAATGATCAGGAACTTATCACTGATGATCCTGAATTACGACGATACCATCTCTATATCCACTGGTGTGCGAAGGAAACTTTATACAAAATCTGTGACAAACAGGATATTAATTTCAGAGATAACCTGACCATTTTACCTTTTACACCAAAAGATGAGGGTCAGATTAAAGGGAGGGTGCTGAATGTTCACGGTATCGAGGACTTCACAATGTATTACAGGAAATACGATAATTACGCAATTGTCTGGACATGCAAAAAATGAACATTCTCGGTCACATATACCGTTCCCTTGAAGGTAAAAAACAGATGGCCGTTCTGGTGGATCCGGATAAGACGACAGAAGAAGTCCTGAAGTTCATTGTCGCAGAAGCAGATAAAAGTCATGTCGATTTTATTTTTGTCGGAGGAAGCCTCCTGTATACCGACATAAAGGATACGGTCGGGACTATAAAGCAAAACACCTCTATACCGGTTATCTTGTTCCCGGGAAATGTTATGCAGGTTTGTGACAACGCCGATGGCATCCTTTTTCTGTCCCTGATCTCCGGGCGAAATGCGGAATTTCTGATCGGACATCATGTCCTGGCCGCCCCTGCCCTTCGCAGGTCTGGTATCGAGGTACTACCGACAGCCTATATTCTGATTGAAAATGGCAGACGGACGTCTGTTGAATACATGAGCAATACCTTACCTGTTCCGGCCGACAAAGCGGAGATTGCAGTAGCTACCGCTATAGCGGGAGAAATGCTGGGGTTAAAACTTACCTACCTGGAAGCCGGAAGCGGAGCCTCCAAAACAGTGGGACTGAATATGATCAGGGCAGTAAAGAAAAACATAAGCGTTCCCCTACTCGTGGGTGGTGGAATCAGGACTCAGGCTGAAGCCGCTGAAATTTTCAGGGCCGGGGCCGATCTTATTGTTGTGGGTACCGCCCTGGAAGAAGATCCTTCACGGCTGTCAAGCATAGCCGGTGCCAGAAACATGGTCTGAATAGGAAAGGATTTTCCCGGCACGGCTTCCGACTCATCCTTTCACTGAATATTACACTTTCGCTGTTATTAACGGTGCTTGTTCAAACCGTTCATCAAGCAAAGAGACAGATCATGAGATTATGTTGAAGAACATAATATTGAGAGGGCGAGATTTTGGGTTTTCGTGCCATTAAGGGTGGTTGGGTGGGGGGTGGGATCCCCTGTAATAAAGTAAATATAAACTATATACTTATAAGGAGTCTCTCCCTTCATGCTAAGAAGGACCTCCCCCTTCATTTTAAAAAGCTGTTCCCCTTACCTGAAATATCAGGCTAATTTTTCGATATGCTTAAAAAATGGCCAGTCCTACGCTGATTTTCTCACGTTTTTCACATTAAGCAGTAACCGGGGGGCATGGGGGAACCCGGTTCAAAACCTGGGCATGACATGTAACCGGCATTATGGCTGATGGATAATTAATGTGCATTATCCGGACCATCCGTCAATCCTGCCTGATAAGAAAAATATTGTCCGGCCTCTCCGTATCTGATAAAAATCAACCTGGTAGCTATATTGTTTCTGGATTTGGGTTAGAATCGTCCTGGCAGGCGAGATAACTAAAAACCAATCTCGACCCCTACCTTTAGCCGTGGAAGTTCAGGAATGCTGTACGTATCTTTAAAATAATCCGACAACCTATACCTGCCAAAGAGAGCAATTTTGTTATGGCCTATCCGTGCAGCCAATCCGTATGAGAACGTCTCCGGAAAATCAAGTCTATGATTTACAGTCCTCGATCTATCATAATAATCATTTGCATTTCCGGTAATCACAATTACTTCCTTTACGGCATAATTCCAGCTTCCAGACAGTCCGGCATCCAGAAAATTCCCGAGGGTATTGCCTCTTTTTCCGAAATTGATACGCTGGTAGATCTCCAGTGAAACCGAGTTATTGACCAGGAGATGACGCTTTTCATTCGAGGCAAAAGTGAGTGGATTGTACGGATTATAAGCATTAAGATCACTCTTCGTAAAACTGTAACGGGTATGTGCAAGAGAAACATCGAAACCCAGGGCATAAAACGGAAGCAATTTAAGTTTATAGAGGTAGCCAAGGGTGTACTCACCTGAGCCAGGATTTTTTATGGAAGATGTTGCATCTTCCATGTTAGGAATCACAGCCAATCCTGCATGAAAATATCCATAGTGCCGCATGTTCGGGCCGTAATTATCCTCATACTGTTCATCAACCTTTTTGGAAAGAACGACTGACTGGGAATATGCAGGTGTGATGGCAAAAAAAACGAGAAGGAGGAGTAAAAATCTGTTCATGGCTTCATTTTAAATAGCTATAGGTATATCCCCTGTAATGGATTCTGAGCACTTCGCTATCCTTCAATGTGTCGAGATCGATAGAATAACGTTTTGCCTCTCCCAAATCTACAACGGCATAGTACCGGATAGCCCCGGTAATTTTATCGGCAAAGTGATAGTAGAGGTACTTGTCGTCAAGAGTGTAGGTCCGCTGATCCGGAATCCTTATAAATGCTTCATTTCTACCCTGATAAACAACTTTAATGCTATCGTTGTTTATTATCACGGTTTTATTTCTGTTTGGAAGGATAATCCGGATGGTATCTCTATTGGTACTTTTTTCCTGATCAATACGCCTGTTTTGTTCCTCCGCGACAGGTATTACGGTAAGAAAAGAATATTCCCTTTTTACCGTGAAGGTCGGCCTTGTTTTTTTTGCTCCTTCCAGGAAGAAGGAAGCCTGTGGAACACCGTAGCCATGGGCGTAGTCGTAATACGGGTAGAGGTGCCCCGACTTTTCAATTTCCCTGAATACTTTCATGTTATTCCAGTCAGGATGCATTTGCATAACACAGGCTGCAAAACCTGTAACAAGTGGCGTGGCAAAGGAGGTCCCGTATTCCTTTTTCATCCTGCCCTGCTTATCCATGGTATAAACATCAGCAAAAGCCGATACATTGGGTTTTAGTCTGCCGTCGTAGGTTGGACCAAAAGAACTGAAACCTATATGAATCCCGGTTTCACTGTCGATACCACCAATGGTCAGTACACTGTCGGCATCTGCAGGAGCACCGATCACTTCCCAGGCATTATCGCCATCGTTGCCTGCCGCATTAATAACGAGCAGACCCTTGCGGGCAGCTACTTCAGCCATCCTGCTGATAAAGGTTGATTTTCCGTCCATTTGTTTCGGGAAGTAGCGGTTGAAAGTATAGCCCAGCGAACTGCTGATGATATCCGCCCCCTTCTGGTCGGCCCACTCCATGGCTGCAAACCAGTTTTCCTCTTCGGAAAATACTTCCGTCCTCACTTCCGTCCTGGCCAGGAGAAATTCAGCACCCGTCCCCAACCCGGTACGCAGGCTATCGTATTCACCTGTAATACATCCAAGAACCCCTGTGCCATGGGAATCAAAGTCATAGACATTTTTCCTGCGCCTGACAAAATCCCATGTGTCAATAATCCGCCCTTCCTGTCTCAACTTCCTGAATTCCGGAAACGTGTCAACACCAGTGAAACCGGCATCAAGAACGGCAATACGTACCCCATGGCCGTCAATTCCGGCAGCTTTAAAAAGATCTCCGCCCAATGAACCAGTCTGGTCCCTGATAAGTGCAAGCGCCCCGGAATCCGGGAAGGCGGATTTTGCATTTGATGAGGCTGCTATATAAAGAGATTCAACCCGTCGGACCTCAGCCACAAAGGGCAGTTTCTTCACTTCCCTTTCTTGTTTAGCCTTCAGGGATACTACAACCGCATTGAGCCAGCGGCTGGTATTCAACACGGGGGAAATGTCGTTGACAGCACTGTAATAGGCCCCGTTCACTGGCAAATCTGTCTCCATGACAAGAGGGATGCCCTGTTTCTCACGCCTTGCGATCGTCCGGGCATCGAAATACTGAAAGGGATTAAACAACACACTGTCCTTATCCCTGAATTCAACCCAGTATTTCTGCTGGGAGAACAGTGACTGACAAGACAGGAACATCAGAAAAATGAATACCGGTCGCTTCCTAAGCATGATCTTCTTTATTCGACAATTTCACCAATTATGTTTCCTTCCGTTCCGGGCGGACTGGAAATATTGAGAAAAAAAGCGATGGTCGGCATAATATCGGTAACGGAGACCTTGCGTGAAATAACACCTCTGCCGATTTTCCATCCGTACCAGATTAGCGGGACGTGGGTATCATAGTGAACAGAGGATGCATATTGTCTGTCGATCCCCTTCTCTACCCATCCCGGAGTCAGATATAACATCACATCACCGGAACGTTTCTGATTGTAACTCTTCTGAATTCTGCCAAATGTACCCCCTGTATAATTATTCTTCACCAGGTCGCTTGCGGTGAGAGCATTTGAAACGCCTTCAAACTGTACCATGAACCTGGCCACACGATCCTGGAATTCAGGAATGGATAATCTGGATTCTTCGATAAGTGTCCGGTTCAGATAGATCTGCTGGGCATAATAGAATTTCACCCAGTCACCGCTACCATAGATAACATTCAGATAGGTTTTTAAAAGAGACAAAGCCGCATTATAATTGAAGTATCCGGAAGGTATCCTTTTCGAGCTGAGATAACCGGGTTCATTGGCTGATGCATTGTCAGCGGTGAAGTAAATCAGAACATTCTTCAACCCGACTTCACGGTCAAGAAAATCGAGAAAATGCTCCAGTTCTTTGTCAAGACGAAGATAAAGATCTTCCATCTCAACGGAGCGCGATGAATAATACTCACCGGCATAAGCATTACTTGAAAAAATGACATTCAGCCAGTCGGGGTAATCATCTTTGCCCAGTTTTTCATTCACCACGGCAGCCGCGGCAAAATCGGAAGTGTAAGTATTACCGAAAGGAGTGACTTTCAGAAGATCGTACCTGGGTTTGGCCCTTTTGATACGACTTAGTTTTTCGAGGTCGTAGGGAAACGTTTTCTGTCCGTCAATTCCCTCCTCAAAACGGCTGGTATCAGGTAGACTGGCACTGTAAGTATCCATTGGCAGGAGAGGCACCCACGTATTAGCCAGATAAATATCTGCCAGCTTCTTGGCATTGAAATCATTGACCCATGACGGCAAACTGTCCGTATAATAGGAACTCGTGATCCATTTCCCGCTTGTGTCGTCATACCAGTAACAACCGTTTGCCGTATGTCCGCCGGAAATAACGGCTCCGACAGGATCCAGGCTGACGGAAATAACTTTCGATTTAAACTGGTCCGACAGCTTCAGTTCGTCTGACATGGTGCTCACCATCAGATTATTTGGCGAATATTTTCCCTCCCCGTAATTTCCACCGATGGTTTCGGCTTTTTCGTCACTGATACATTGGGTCACTTTTTCCTTTAATCCGTCATACCAGTAATTTGAAACTACACCATGGACATCGGGATACGCCCCTGTTGCAATGGTGGCGTAACCACTTCCCGATTCAGGCACAAGATAATCATGATAAGCATTCTTGCAAACCGTTCCTTTACTTACAATCCTTTTAAATCCACCTTCGCCGAACTGATCCCAGTACCGCACCAGGTAATCGTACCTCATCCCGGCCACCTGGATGCCGACAATCAGTTTAGGTTTCTCAGACGGAATAACCCTGTCCTGGGCATGTAATCCCTGAACACAAACCGACAAAAACAAAGCGAAGATGAATCCTCTCATGCTGCACATAATTCGTTTTCATTAAATATTAATACCCTGCGAATGATCTCTTTTTCAAAGATCAAATGTAGTAACCTGTTTTCAGGAGTTCAAAAATCTTTTTCAGCTTTAATGAACAGCCTCATCCGGAATTCATCTGAGGCTGTCTGGAGATAAGCCGGAAAGAATGCTTATCCATGATAAAAACTTTTTTTGTGAAGGTTTAGTATGCATGCAGCCCTGGAAATTCATCCCTGTTCAACGAAATGAGTTAACCTGGTCAGAGAAACTCCAGCATCCGCTTCTTGTAATGAAAGATCTGTTACCCGGAAGAATTCAACTATGGAGAAAAGATCCTTTTTTTAGCCGGAATATCACAGAACTCCGTCCCATCAAAGTACCCTGACAATCTTGAGAGTGTAACTGAACTTTACGGAAGAGAGTTTGAGTATGTAGAGTCCCGGAGCCGGCAACCCGGGCATGATCTTAAAAGTGTTACTTCCCCGTTCCATCAGGAAGGACCTCTCATACAGGAGGGAACCGCGAAGGTTATAGATCCGGCTATAAATCAGGTCCTCGTCATTGCTCTGCACAATAAGACTAAACTGATCTCTGAACGGGTTTGGCTCTGTGCGGGCTGAATAGGGAATTATCGATTCTTCAGGCTGAAGCCGGACATCGATCAAAGTCCTCTCATAATTCCCGACGACCGTATTTACGGAATCCGTCTCATATCCGCCTGCCGTCAAATTAAGCTGGTAGCTTCCCGCATACAGATACCTGAAAAAGGTACCGTTTGTCCGGCTGGTTACTTCAGAATTCAGCTTATCATATCCGGGAATGCTGATAGTGGCTTCAACAGGCAGGCCCGTAACTGCATCCGTGACATGTCCTTCGATACCATAACCTGCCTGGCTAATGTAATTCAGAAGCGATTGTCTGTTCAATTCCCAGTATGAATTCAAAGTACTGGCTGCCGGCATTTTTTCGTGTGATAACTCAATGGTTACCTCCCGTCCGTGCAGGAACCATGTCACATAGTCCTGCCGTCCGCCGTGCACTTCATACCATGCGAACCCATCGGTGATACCATTATTCAGATCACTCATGTATACTGAACTGACCTGATGTGCAGTATCTGCATACTCCCTGCCAAGAAACTTAAACCATATGTCGTCGGCATGAAGGTAATACCATGTATCGAAGGGATAATTAAACACTTCGGCGCCGCCATGGAAATTCGCCGACAAGTTTGGCAGATTCTGCTGCATATACTCCATCATTGCCACATTCTCAGGTTGCCAGTTGTGACCATCGGGATGGTCGCCATCCTGAGGATCGGGATAGTTACGGTTAAGATCTACCAGGCTTGCGTTGGCCCGTATTGCCCCGAAAACGGAAGTGTCGGACTGATGATAGGTTCCATCGGGGTTTGAAACCGGATTGATAAGAAGGATCTTATCCTGAAGGACATTATGGATCTCCGGGTTGTCATTTTCGGTAAGGAGCAGATTTATCAGGCGTAACATAAGGGAATAACCTACCACCTCATCGCCATGGATTGTGGAAGTATATAAAATCCCGGGCACCTCATTTCTTTGATAATGCCCGGTATTAATATCCGCTGCAAGAAGGAGCCTTCCCAGGGCTGAACGTCCGATGGTATCGATGGTGCATATTTCAGGCCAGGTATCTGCAAAATATTTCATGATATCGAGGTATTGCTGCCAGGTGGGATAAGCAGTGCCGTTGAGCACCTGGGCGATTGAAGTGGCCATCAGGGGTATGGTCTTTTGTGAGGGAGGGACGAGAAGTGAAATTTCCTGCCGGTGGGCCATAATGAAGCTGCTATCTGAAGGATGAAAGTACAGAAAAACGGAATCCCCTGAAATCCTGTCGATACTTACCCCTTTCGGCAGGTAAGCTGCCGCTTTCAACCTGCCGGTGTTCATCGACACATATACTTCACCCCGGGAATGAAGCATCTCCATGACCGGATCAACGATCCGACCCTGTGCGCTCAACGTTATATTAAATGTAACCGGTAAAAACAAAAAAAGGAAGATCCGCCCTCTCATATCATCTTGTTTGTTACAAAGATAAAAAAAGGGAAGACGGGTAAACCGGCGAAAAGTATTATTCTTTTAACAGCCTGCAAGAAATTACATGTTTCCAACCGGCATCCCGGTTGACTTATACATTAAAGCGGATATGAAGAACATCACCATCGCCAACCACATAATTTTTTCCTTCAATAGCCAGCTTGCCGGCTTCTTTACAAGCATGTTCAGTACCATATTTAATATAATCCTCATATCTGATCACCTCGGCACGGATAAAACCCCTTTCGAGGTCGCTGTGGATCACCCCTGCTGCCTGGGGAGCCGTCATGCCTTTATGGATGGTCCATGCCTTCACTTCTTTGGGACCGGCCGTAAAAAAAGACTGCAGATTGAGGAGTGAATAAGCTGAACGGACCAGTTTGTTTACCCCGGGTTCCGAAAGACCGATGTCGTTGAGAAATGCTGTCCTGTCACCTTTATCCTCGAGCTCGGCAATATCAGATTCCATGGCAGCAGCAATAACAAGCACCTCAGTGTCTTCATCCTTCACAGCCTCCCTGACAGATTCAACATAAGCATTTCCTTTCACTGCCGAAGCTTCATCCACGTTGCAGACATAAAGAACAGGTTTGCTGGTAAGGAGAAACAGGTCATCGATATACTTCCGGTCCTTTTCCTCAACAGGAGCCGAACGGACAGACTGGAAGTCTTCAAGATGCTGCCGGTAAACATTCAGGACATCGATCCCGTGTTTGGCATCCTTATCCCCCGACTTGGCTACTCTTTCGAGCCGCTGTATCTTTTTCTCAACCGATTCAAGGTCTTTGATCTGGAGTTCGAGGTCCACCGTCTCCTTATCTCTTACAGGGTTTACCGAGCCGTCGATATGCGGAAGGTTCTCATCATCAAAACAACGCAGAACATGGATCAGCGCATCAGTGTTACGGATGTCTCCAAGAAAGGTATTGCCCACGCCTTCACCTTTGCTTGAACCACGCGTAAGTCCAGGGATATCGAGAATTTCCACCGAAGCGGTAACGATCTTCTGAGGCTTCACCAGCTCTGCCAGTTTGTCAAGTCTCGGATCGATCACGTTAATAACCCCGATATTCGACTTGCTGGAAGTGAAAGCGTAGTTACTCGATTCCGCCCTGGTATTGGAAAGGCAGTTAAAAAGAGTCGTTTTCCCGGTGTTGGCAAGGCCTATAATGCCACATTGAAGCCCCATATCTGTCTGTTTTTAATTTGATACAAAAATATATTTTTTACCTGTGTTTTCAGGACTTTTCTGCTTATTAATTACCGACGGGTAGTGGCTGGACAAACAAACGATAAAATACCTGTAGTTGAAAACGATCCAAATAACCCGGCAAGTTTTAACTTTACTAAAGAAAAGTGTAATTTTACGGTCTTCAAAAAATGTTATCCACAAAGTTGAATCATCACATGAACAAAACAATAGTAAATCAAGCATCCGACAATATCAGGATACTATCCGCAGCCATGGTTGAAAAGGCCAAATCGGGACATCCCGGAGGGGCTATGGGAGGAGCAGACTTCATCAATATCCTGTTTTCAGAGTATCTCATCTTCGATCCCGACGATATGAGCTGGTCCAACCGTGACCGCTTCTTCCTCGACCCTGGTCACATGTCACCCATGCTTTATTCTATCCTGACCATGTTTGGCAAGTATTCCAGCGATGATCTGAAAAATTTCCGCCAGTGGGGAAGTCCCACTCCCGGGCATCCCGAACTGGATTTGCCACGAGGTGTTGAAAACACTTCCGGTCCTCTCGGGCAGGGGCATACCAACGCTGTTGGTGCAGCCATTGCTGCAAAATTCCTTTCCGCCCGTTTCGGCAACTGGATCAATCATAAGATGTATACTTATATTTCCGATGGAGGTGTTCAGGAAGAGATCTCCCAGGGTGCCGGAAGACTGGCAGGTCATCTGGGTCTCGACAATCTCATTATGTTCTATGATTCTAACCACGTCCAGTTGTCCACCACCACCGATCACGTGACCGACGAGGATACCGGTGCCAAATATAAGGCCTGGGGTTGGAATGTCATGAGCATTAACGGTAACGACCAGGACGAAATACGCAAGGCGCTTGATCTTGCATTGAAAGAAAAAGAGCGGCCTACACTTATCGTTGGGAAAACCGTAATGGGCAAAGGAGCTCTTGATGAAGCCGGGCAGGCATTTGAAGGTAAAGTTTCCACACACGGACAGCCTCTCTCGGCCGCCGGGGCATCCTTTCCCAAGACTATTGAAAACCTGGGTGGGAATCCGGATGACCCCTTTGTCATTTTCCCCGAAGTGAAGGAATATTTTGCTGATGTCGTCAGGAACAAACAGAAAAAGGTCGCTGAACGCAGAGCAGTTCAGAAGGCATGGGAGGATTCCAATCCTGAGCTGGCTGCTAAATATCATGCATTCTTCAGCGGAGAGACTCCGGAAATTGACTTCTCCCTGATTGAACAAAAGGAAAACAGTGCCACCCGTGCCGCCTCAGGTACGGCCCTTGGCTATTTCGCCAAACATATCGACAACATGATCGTGGCGTCTGCCGACCTGTCCAATTCAGATAAAACTGATGGTTTCCTGAAGAACACTACGGAACTGCAGCGCGGGGACTTTTCGGGTGCCTTCCTGCAGGTTGGTGTTTCAGAGCTTACAATGGCCACCGTGGCCAATGGGATGGCCCTTCACGGAGGTGTGATCCCTGTCTGCGGAACATTCTTTGTTTTCTCCGACTATATGAAACCGGCGGTCAGGCTTGCCGCCCTGATGAAACTTCCGGTCAAATACGTTTGGACACACGACGCCTTCCGCGTGGGCGAAGACGGACCCACACATCAGCCTGTGGAACAAGAGGCGCAGCTAAGGCTTCTCGAACATCTCCGGAATCATCATGGCGACCGCTCCATGCTTGTCCTGCGACCTGCTGATGCCCCTGAGACAACCGTAGCCTGGAAAATGGCCCTGGAGAACACGGAAACCCCAACTGCACTGATCCTTTCCCGGCAGGGGATCAAAAATCTGCCGGCTGCTGAAGGTTCAACCCGCAACGCCGATGCCCTCAATGCCGATAAAGGAGCATATATCGTAAAAAGTGTCAAAAATATCCCCGACCTGGTGCTCGTGGCAAATGGCTCTGAAGTTGCCACACTTATCGAAGGTGCCACCTTGCTTGAAGAAAAGAAAAAAATCGAGGTACAGGTCGTCTCGGCTATCTCCGAGGGACTTTTCCGCGACCAGGATCCGGCGTACCAGAGAATGGTACTCCCTCCCACCATTCCAACGATCGGACTGACTGCCGGTTTACCTGTGACTCTTGCAGGCCTCGTCGGTAACAAAGGAATGGTAATAGGCATGGAGACCTTTGGCTTTTCAGCCCCATATCAGGTGCTGGATGAAAAACTGGGATATACCGCTGAAAATGTGTTCCAGCAGGCCGTACTCTTTCTGGAAGGCCATGAGAAAAAAGAAACTATAAAATCGTATTAGAACAATTTTTAATTTACATCATGGCAAACCTGAAATATGGCATCTCTTCAGTCATTGTACTGGTCTTAACGCTGTCTTCCTGCAATACTTCCAATAAAGAAAAAGCGAACGAATCTGACAGCCCCCGTCGGTTCTTTTCCGATCAGAGTTACTGGAACCAGCCCATCCCAAAGGATGCGGAAACGGATCCTGACAATGCGAAATGGATAGCCATGCTGAAGAGTGAACCGACAGGAAACAATATTGGTATTAATACCACCAAATGGACAATTCCGGTTTTCGAGGTCGACAGTACCACACCGGTATATGACGTCAAACTCCATTACCTGAGCCCCGAACAAAAAATCAACTGGGCGACCAAACGCGAACATTTTGGTCACGGACCGGATTTTTCCCCTGTCCCCATTCCCGATGAAGCCAGACCCGACCCACAGGGTGACGCCCACATCGCCCTGATCGACCGGCAGCGAGGCATAGCATGGGATGCCTGGGGTATGCGTAAACTGCCGGATGGCAGCTGGGAATCGAATACCGGAATGAAATATGATCTGTATGGCAGCGGCGTATTCAATACCGATTCACTTGGGGTTGTAAACGGTGAGAGCGTTCATTTCCATGGCCCGGGACGTGCCGCCGGTGTACCGGTCATTGCCGGTCTGATTATGTACGATGAGGTGAAAGCCGGCGGGATCCGGCACAAACTTGCCATGGCCTGCCGCTATTCCGCTTTCCAGGAGTTTGTATTTCCTGCTGCCTGGACAGACGGCTATACAAAAGGAGGTATTCCCGAAGGTG
Organism: uncultured Bacteroidales bacterium; assembly: GCA_963732905.1. Taxonomy (GTDB): domain Bacteria; phylum Bacteroidota; class Bacteroidia; order Bacteroidales; genus DASQZK01. Next base: position 350,828 of record CAVTBM010000012.1, on the reverse strand, counting down.
CCGTACTTCAGCTTGACCCTAACCTCGACCTGAGCCAGTTTCACCTTACCGAAGGCGAAACCGTTGTAGCCCGGGCTCTGCAGAAATACGGAGCTGTTATCGTGGATGTCGCCGAGGGAAGCCCTCTTTACGCTGAAAATCTGAACTATGATTCTACCCGTACCTGGAATGGGATACTCAGGGAATGGGATGGTGGCATCAACACTATCCCGGTGGAAAATTACAGGGTCCTGAAAGTTGAGAACCCGGTTTTTAAAGGTGATGCCCGTTCAAGAACAGAAAATTACTGGAATCAGGATTAAAGCACGGGCCTGACGACAAGAAGTTTATTCCGCTCATCCTGATGTTCAGCGAATAAACCTCAGTCAGGATATGAATCCGCACCCACAAACTCTCTCAGATCTGAATGCAGAATACGGTACAGTTCTGCCATATTTCCCGGATCCGTCTCACAGAACACAAAACCGAATAATGGCCAGGATTTATGATCTACCGGCCTGATTTCCAATGTTTTTACAAATTGCCTTTGCAGCCTATCATAGTCGAAAGCCGGGATGGAAGCACCCGGAATACCCGTACTGTTGTCAAGAACGACCACACTGAACGTATGACTGTTCGTCTGTTCCAGGATCTTAGCCCATTCAGGCTGCAGGCCATGAAGGTAATATTCATATGCATTAAATCCCCAGGCATGCCATGCCAGGTCAGCCGTTGTACACCAACCACCAAAGCGCATAGGGTTCACTTCAATGGGAACAATCCTGCCGTCGTCGGTTATGCGGATTTCAACATGTGCGGGGAAACCATACAGACCGGCCATTTCCCCTAACATGAGAAGAAAATCCCTTATTCCCTTCGTATATCTCCTCATTATTTCCACGGAGGTGCTGTAAACCCGGTCGCTTACGTCATTGTTGGATGAGAAGAGGTGGTGGAGAATGTTGAGGATCACGGGTTGGCCTTCTTGATTAAAATAGCAGTCGACGGCAAATTCATCTCCATGGATATATTCCTCAATGATGAAATCATTGGTGTCGAGTACCTGTGTCGGGTAAAGACCTTCAACCAGGGATATTTCCTGGTTCAGCCTGCCCAGAACATTGTACCATGAGGCTTCGTTTTCAACATGGTGAACACCGAGGCTGAAAAACCCGGTAGCAGGTTTAATAATCACAGGAAATGGCAGTCCGGAAGGATCGAAAGCGGAAAGATCACGGAAAGCCAGTTTGCGATAAAAGAAGCCGGGGTATGCCTTCTGAAGCAGATCCCTGAAAGCGGCTTTGTCTTTAAATATTCTTATCATGCCTGGGAACCGGGTGAAATTCAGTTTTGACTGGATCCACCCTATACTGTTTTCTGAACTGGCGTACAACGGGAGGTTTGCGTCTTTCCTCAGAAGATCCATTGCTTCTTCTTCGGAAATAAACGGGAAAGTTTCCCCGCTGACCAGGGCGGCTGCATCTGCCGTCCTGATCACAGGGAACTTGTTTTTAAGGATGGTCTCTTTCAGGAAGCCGGATACATACGGCTTATCAATCAGGATCATACAGTAGCCCGTCTCAAATTATCAATATTGATGAAAAGCTTCTGAGACAAACTCCAGAACGTTGGGAAGTTCCCCCCGCCAGTAGGCCCAGCTGTGATGCCCGTCACCTACACGATATTCGTGAGGAATCTCCTTTTTGCGCATTGCAATATGTACCATACTGTTGCCTTCGTAGAGAAAATCATCATCGCCAATGGAGATATACCAGCGAACAGACTTTACCGAGTCGACAGGCATGTTATTGATCAGCCAGAGAGCACTGTGCTGCTGAAAATAATTCTCAATCTGTTTATCCGGATATTTTTCCCCGTTCCGGCTGTACCTGGCTTTCGCTTCATCGATAGAGAGTGGTCCCACAGAGGCACTCAGCGGACATGCCGAAGAAAACAGATCAGGATGGTGAAGGGCGTACATGAAAGTGCCGCCGCCGCCCATGGAGAGACCCGAAATGGCACGATAACGCTTCTCCCCTTTGATGCGGTATGTAGATTCTACATACGGCATCAGTTCCTGGAAGAAAAAATCTTCGTATCGCCAGTCATTTTTGATATCGTTGAAATATCCCCTCTTGCCGGTGTTGGCATCGGGCATGACGATAATCATTGGCGTTGCTGTACCATCCTTGATCGCTTTATCAGCAATCCGCAATACTTCACCGAACTGAATCCAGCCCGTCTGGTCATCACCCGAACCATGCAAGAGGTAAAGAACTGGGTAACTCCTGTCCGACGTCCCGTAATCGGGTGGCAGATATATGGCAAATTTACGTTCCATATTGAGTATCTTGCTCTGAAGGCTGAGGTTATCATAAACTTTCCCGGTTTGGGAAAAAACCGGAAGCGAAATGAACAGGCTGATGAGCAATGAAGAAAGGTATTGTTTTTTCATAGCAGATGATTTTTAGTAAGATTTCTGTAAAATTTGTTTTCCGGTTTCAATTTATGCATTTATTCAATTATAACCTCCATTTGCAGAACAGAATCCTTCATGTTAATCTGCCGGATGAATATGATCTTACCGCCTGAATCGATCCGTGGCGGTTAAAAATATCCGGATGAAGACCTTCCACGGTAAAACCCTGGGTAACCACTTGCATCATATTTCATAAGAATTGATACCTTTCAACAGTAAAACATTTTTTACAAAAATTACGTTATAGGAGAAAATATGCCTGACCCAAAACATAAACGGCTTCTGATCGCAGCACTGGTTCTGTTGTCTGCAATTCTTAATACCAGTGCACAGAATATGATTTACAGGAAGCCGGTACAGCTTACCCGTATTCTATTTGTTTTTGATGCCTCTCAAAGTATGGCAGGCACATGGGAAAGCGATGAAAAAATCAACATCGCCCGTCAGATTCTGACCGATATTGTCGACAGTCTTGAGCATGTGAATAACGTGCAGCTGGCATTAAGGGTATACGGTCATCAGAGTCCGGTTCCTCCCCAGGATTGCAGCGACACCAAACTTGAGGTTCCGTTTGGCCCGAATAATGCGGCAAAGATCCGGGAGAAGCTTCGTTATATCACACCCAAGGGAACCACACCCATCGCTCATTCCCTTGAGCTGGCTGCAACTGACTTTACACCTTGCCCCGATTGCCGGAACATTATCGTTCTGATCACCGATGGGATTGAAGCATGCGATGGTGATCCCTGTGCCGTATCCCTCGAATTGCAGAAAAAGGGCATCATTCTGAAACCTTTTGTGATCGGGATAGGCCTCGATCCCGGTTTCAGGGAAACCTTCGAATGTGTGGGGAACTATTATAATGCCAGGCAGGAAAACAAATTTAAACAGACTCTGGGCTTTGTCATTAGCCAGGCCCTGAATGAAACCACTGCGCAGGTGAACCTGCTGGATGAAGACGGAAATCCTACAGAAACAAACGTAAACATGACTTTTTATGACCGTTATACGGGCCGGGTGATTTATAACTATGTACATACAATGAACAGCAAAGGAAATCCTGACACCCTTGAACTGGACCCTCTGATGACCTACCGCCTGAAAGTACATACCATACCACCGGTTGAGGAAGACAGCGTGACAGTCATCCCGGGAAAACATACTATTATTTCAGTATATGCGCCCCAGGGTTACCTGGTTATCAAAACCTCCCACGGGAATGAATACCAGGAAATCCCTATAATCATCAGAAAACATGGAGAGATGCAAACTCTGAATAATCAGACGATCGGCCAGATTGAAAAATATATTACAGGCCTCTACGACATAGAGATACCTGTTTTCCCAAGGCTAAATATCGAAAACGTCAAAGTGCTTCAAGGCCATACCACAACACTGGAAATTGCCGGACCGGGTCAAGTCGTCTTCAATTCAACAAGCCGTGGATTTGGCAGTCTGTATGTGCTCGACAACGGGGATGAGAAATGGGTCACGAACATGAATACAGCACTCCGGCAGCAAGACCTTCTGCTGCAACCCGGACTTTACCGGGTAGTCTTCCGCCCTGCTTCAGCAAAACAAACGTCCTATACAGTTATCAGGGATTTTATGGTAAGAGAGGGAGATAAACTGTCTGTAAACCTTCAATGAATGTTTTGAACATCAGCAAAAAAAAACTTCCGGAAGAATCTGAAAAATTCACGGGACCGGGAAGTCATGCCGGATAATTGAAATGTATGGCACGGTGTTTAAACCTTTTCAATACAACCGTGTCAAAAAGATGGTTTCTTGATACTGGATCCAGATGCAGGAATATTCCGAAAAAGAATTAGTCAGGCTCTTTAAGGAGAATAAAAAAGAACAGGCTTTCAACGCTATTGTCCTCAGATTTCGTGAACGGATCTACCGTCATATACGGCAAATGGTTTTCAGACACGAGGATGCAGATGATATCATGCAGAATACCTTCATCAAAGTGTGGAAAAACCTGGATCATTTTCGTGAAGAATCGAATCTGTATACATGGTTATACCGGATTGCCACGAATGAGACCCTTACATTTATCCGGAAGACGAAACAAAACAGGTTTGCCGTATGGGAAACTGTAGAAAAGACCCTGGCTGATACCCTGGTTGATGATGAGTTTTTCAACGGAGACAGCATCCAGGAAAAACTCAGGAGAGCTGTTGCCGCATTACCCGGGAAACAGAGGCTGGTATTCAACATGAAATATTTTGACGAGATGAAATACGAGGATATGTCAGAGATCCTTTCCACATCAGTTGGAGCACTTAAAGCCTCATACCATCATGCCGTAAGAAAAATAGAAAAATTCATGAATGATGATTAAACCATTGGTAAATCAAACAGTCCAAGCATAAAGCAATTAAAATGTCCGCCGAAAAACCACATAAGAGAATCAGGCTAGATCAGATCCCTAAGGACTATCCGTTCAAGGTTCCGGAGGGGTATTTTGAAGATTTTACAGCGCGGCTAAACCAGCGTATTTCGGAGGAGGAGACCCTGGAATCGTTGAAAATCGGGCGGCGTGTGCCGGTTTTTCGTTCCCGTTTAGCGCTGGCCGCAGCCATTCTTGCGCTGGCTGCATTTTCTTTGGTTGCTGTCAGGTATATCCTGAACAGGAATATTCTTCAGGAAAGTCACTTAAACTACGCCAGTATCGTTGAACAGAACATCGAAAATTATGATATCGGGCAGTTGTCAGATGAATACACTGAAAATATGAAGGAGGACACCCTGAGGAACAATTCAGCTTACTCCGATGCCGTGATTACCTACCTTATCAACGATGATGTGGATCTGGGATTACTATTTGAAGATTTTTAAATATGCATACGATGATACCTTCCGGAAAAATGAAAAGAAAAACAGTTTTCCTCTTCGCCTTCATCCTCCTTCCTCTCGCAACCCTGTTTTCTCAGGCAGGTCCGGTACAGGAGCGGTTAAAGGCCCAACAGGTCGCTTTTTTCACTCAAAAAATGAAACTTAGTCCCGATGAAGCCAAGGTATTCTGGCCCGTATACGACGATTATTCCAGGCGGCGGGAAACACTGCGGATCGAAGAAAGGAACCTGCTGCGCTCTGTGGCTTTAAACGGAGAAAACATGAGTGATGAGGAACTCGGTGATACTATGAAAAAGTATATTGAAAACCAGAACGAGGGACATGAACTTTTTGTGAATTACAACAATAGGTTTCAAAAGATCCTCCCTCCCGAAAAAGTCATGCTGATCTATGTCGCCGAGAACCAGTTCAAACAATATTTGCTCGAACAGATCAGGGAGAACCGCCGGGGTAAGGGACCGGGAAGGTATTGATCAGAATTCTAGAAAGAAGGATGAACCGTTATCCCTGTCGGAAACCGCATAGATTAAACGGTGGTTTACTTCCCGTGATGGCCGGGAAAACAGGATTCGTAAGTACCACTTTCCCGTCTTCTTCAAGACACAACAACCCCGTATTAACATGGGATACGACATACTGAAGGGATTGAAAATGCATCTCAGATTCCAGCCGGGAATTTTTAAGGTCACCGAGGATCCCGCTAAGGACATTCCTGAGCCTTGATCTGAAGCCTTATATCGGAACAATTCACCTGTAACAGGAACAAGGCTACAGCACAACCCTGCGCAAAAATTTCACACTTTCATTGATATCCGTATACATGATTTCATCTTCCTTGAGGAAGTGGACGACTTTGCGATAATCCGCCAGGAATTTCTCCAGGTATGGGGAGGTTTTGGCCGGTCGTCTGAATTCCATAGCCTGTGCAGCATTATAGAGTTCTATGGCCAGGATCCGTTCCAGATTTTCCATCACTTTATATGCTTTTGTAGCCGCATTCGCTCCCATGCTTACATGATCCTCCTGTCCCTGTGAGGACTCGATACTGTCTACTGATGATGGCGTACAGAGTTGTTTGTTATGGCTGACCATGGAGGCGGCGGTATACTGGGGAATCATAAAACCTGAATTTAACCCGGGATCCGCGGCAAGAAAGGGCGGCAATCCACGATTTCCGGAGACAAGCTGATAGGTCCTGCGTTCAGAAATATTGCCCAGCTCCGACATTGCAATGGCAAGGTTATCAAGTGCCAGGGCGAGAGGCTGCCCATGGAAATTACCTGCCGAAATGATCAGGCCTTCTTCAGGGAAGATGGTTGGATTATCGGTAACGGAATTGATTTCGTTTTCGAACACGTAAGCAACATAATTGATAGAGTCTTTAGAGGCCCCATGCACCTGTGGTATACATCTGAATGAGTAGGGATCCTGAACAGGCTTCTTTCCTCTGCTGATCAGTTCGCTGCCTTCAAGAACACTGCGGATCCTGTCGGCAGTGATTTTTTGTCCCTCATAAGGCCTGATGGCCTGAATGAGCGGATGGAACGGTTCGATCCTTCCATCAAAAGCATCGAGTGAAAGTGCCCCGATCACATCGGCAAGCTCCGAAAGTTTAAATACTTTCAGGCAAAGAAAAACTCCGTAAGCACTCATAAACTGAGTCCCGTTAAGCAGCGCCAGCCCCTCCTTCGATTGAAGATCAATGGGTGAAAGACCGGTTTCTGCCAGGACCGGGCCTGCCGGTTGCTTTGTCCCTTTGTAATACACCTCACCAAGGCCAAGTAGCGGCAAACTTAGATGAGCCAGCGGAGCAAGATCTCCGGAAGCCCCCAGGGAACCATACTGGTAAACTACCGGCAAAATATCGTGGTTATATAGATCCGCCAGACGTTCAACCGTTTGCAATTGCACCCCTGAATTACCATAGGAGAGTGATTTTATTTTAAGAAAAAGCATCAGCCTTACAATTTCCGGGGGGACCTCCTCTCCCACTCCACAGGCATGCGATTTCACCAGGTTTTTCTGCAGAGTACCCAGATCTTCCTTTGAAATGACCCTGTCACACAGCGAACCGAATCCTGTATTTATACCATATAATAGTTCTTCGCCGCCCTCAAGCCGGTGATCGAGATATTCACGGCACCTGTTTATTCTCCGTATTGCCTCCTCCGACAGTGCAAGGCTTATCTCACCACTTGCTATTGGCGCAGCCTCTGCGAAGCCAACCCTCTCAGGACCAATTGTGTGGACTTGTTTCATAGTTATACATATTTTGTTCCCGAATTACAGAAAAAAAAAGGGAATTGCCTATGCTATACAGCATCGGGGGAATGTGTATTGCGGATCAAATCGTTTAGATAAGCTCCCTTCGGCTACGCTCAGGGACCACCTTCGGCTGCGCTCAGGGACCGTTAGATTCAACGCAAAAATGAGTACACACTTCGGCTACGCTCAGGAAAGGAAGGTGATCAGCTTGTCTGTATTCATGGACTTCTGCTCACCCGTAACCATATCCTTTAAGGTAATCAGGTTACCGGATATTTCTTCTTCACCGACCAGTGCCACAAAAGGAATATGGTTGTTGTTGGCATAGGTCAGCTGTTTTTTCATCTTGGCCGGATCGGGATAAATCACGGCATTGATCCCTGCCCGTCTGATTCTTGAAAGCAAGGGTAAAACATGCAGGGCTTCCTGTTCCCCAAAATTCACGAAAAGTAATTTTACAGTGGTTGCAGTACCACCGGGGAAAACATTCAGCTGCAGCATTACGTCATAAATTCTGTCGGCTCCGAAAGATATGCCTACGCCCGAAACGCCCGGCATTCCGAAAATTCCCGTAAGGTCATCATATCTGCCACCCCCACATATACTTCCGATTTCTACGTCCAGCGCTTTCACCTCAAAAATGGCACCGGTATAATAATTCAATCCGCGTGCAAGCGAGATATCGAAGATTACCTCGTTCCGGATGTCGAAGCTATTGATCATGTCAAATACCGACTGTATTTCATGAATCCCTTTCATACCCGTTTCGGAACCCTGAAGGTAGTTTTCCAGGAAAATAATCTTCTCCGCATGATCGCCTCTGAATTCAAGCAAAGGAATAAGTCTGCCAAGTGCATCGTCGGTAAAACCTTTTTCCTTCAGTTCTTCAAGAACTTTATCGCGTCCCATTTTGTCGAGCTTATCCAGGGCCACCGTAAAATCGGTCAGGCTGCCTGTAGCTCCGAGTACTTCAGCTATTCCGGCAAGGACTTTCCTGTTGTTCAGAATGATCCTGACCCGGATATTGAGGGAGGTAAACACATCATCCATTAGCTGTACCAGTTCAGCTTCATTGATCAATGAATCGCTTCCAATCACATCAGCATCACACTGGTAAAATTCACGATACCTGCCTTTCTGAGGGCGATCGGCCCTCCAGACAGGCTGAATCTGGTATCTGCGGAAAGGAAAGGTGATCTCATTGCGGTGCTGGACGACAAAACGGGCAAAAGGCACCGTAAGATCATAGCGCAAACCACGGTCGCAGATGTGGGATGACAATGCCGAAGAATCCCTGCTTGCCATCAGCTCATCTGAGGCAGCCGAAAGGAAATCCCCCGAATTCAGAATACGGAATAACAGCTTATCCCCTTCTTCTCCATACTTCCCGAGGAGGGTAGTAAGATTCTCCATTGCGGGCGTTTCGACAGGCAGGAAACCAAAATTCTCAAATACCTTCTTAATGGTCTGAAAAATATGATTCCGCCGTACCATTTCCAATGGAGTGAAATCACGGGTACCCTTCGGTATGGATGGTCCGGATGCAGACATGGATGCAATTTAGTTATTCGTATTCAGCTAAGAGGCAAAGTTACGGGGAAACTTCCCTGAAAGCGCGAAATTATAAAAGATTGAGAAAAGAAAAAAGCCATCTTACGGGAAAGATAGCTTGTTCAACCTGGATTCTTCGGGATAACGAAATTTTCTAAATCCGGTAATCACATGACAATAAGGATATCTTGCCACCCGAAGGAATGATTCACCCTGATCATGGAATACATAAATTCCCTTTCATGGTCATGTAAAAGAAGATCTATACCAGGTCCGGTTCGCAGTACCGCTATTTGGCAAGTTTCTTCAGGTCCGATTTCAAAAAGCCATCCGGCTTTTTCGGGTTGACCATATGATAATCAAAATAATAGAAGTTCGCATCACCAGCACCAATAAGAATGTTGTAACATCGTGCATTCAGCTTCTTGCCTTCAGGACCTACCTTGTGCAGAAAAACGATATCGTTATCCTCGTCCAGAATGGCCTGATGGACTTCCTCGCGTGTAACAATTTTAAACTTATAGGGATATATTTGTTTTATCCTGGCCGCTGTTCCGATCTCTTTGGTCAGCTCGTCAGAAATGAAGTAAATGGTTTTATCATGGACATCATTGATATTATCATTATAGTGCTTAAACATATTTGAAGAAATATATTCTGGATGTTCACGCATCAGATTTACGTGGTTTTGCATGAACTTGATGAGCACTCCAAGTTTATAGATGTATTTCTCCGGATCTACACCATAGTAACCCAAGGGCACAGCCACTATATCCCTCAGGTCATCAATGGTGAGGTTCTTCCCACCCAGGGAAAGATAAAGAAATATGTACCGGGAGTCGGTCTTGTCTTTTTCAAAGCTTACCTGGGATGTATAAAGAAAGGAGCAATTCGGATCCTGAGATTTCTCCGGGAATTCCGAAGCTTTGATAAATTCAAAATTCGTGATGTGCCAAAGCTTTTGCATGACATCCCTGATCTCAAAATTAAAATCGGACATCGGACTTTGTTCAAGAACAACATATGTCTTGGTAGTCAGGAAATGGTCCAGATCAGATTTATCGGGCACATATTCCTTCTGGGCAAAGAGCATGCTAAAGCCAGTCATTAACGCGAGACAAAGAGTAATTCTTTTCATATCAGTTTGTTATTTTTAATCCGGAAAATACAGAGGGTTCTGTTCATTGAACTTACGAATATAGAAAAATTTTAGTTGCTTTTTTTTTCGTTTTCTTAATGCAACATATTCATCGTGGAGTTCGGGATCGCTCATCAGAAGGATTTCAACGCTTTCCACATCGTAATCATATAATTTCCCCGAATCAAAATCCATCAGGTACTGCCGGGTTTCCGAATTTTTATAGGTTCGTGGTGACATCATATACGGGGAATAGTAGGGATAGTAGGAATAAGGATCGTAGTAATTATTGTTGTATGTTGTAATACTGGCCACGAAATGACAGATTCTCCCAACGATGGTAATCCGGTTGAAGCTTTCACTGAGCTGAATATAAAGCACCCCGTTCCTGCTGAATCCCCATATTTTATTCATAGCAATGTCGTGTCTCACTCCTTTGACATCAAAAAAAGACAACCTTTTTTCTGTAAGAATATTTTTATAAAAATCGGGATCAGAATAATCGTAATTCGTAATAAGCCTTGCCGGGGAAACCGGGTCGTTGTTCTTCACCTGGTTAAAGACAATATAAAAGCCTTCTTTGAATTTAAATTCTGGTGTATACCTCACCATTCCGGAGGTATCCGTTTGTGCTTTAAGGTATGTGCCTGAAAAACAAAGGATCGACAACAAGCATATCCGTAATAAAAAATGCGTTTTCATATTCATGGGGTTATTACCTGGTTGCTAATAGGTAAAATTATTATTTAAACGAAAGTATTAAAATAATATGATAATTTTTTGTTTTGGATTCAGGCTTCAGGTAACTTTTTAAACCGAGTATCGTATATAATTTATTAGATATTAACAGCATTTCAAGATAATTGATTCATCCCATTACAAGGTTACTATGAATTTTTCCGAAACCCTGATCAAAATCTTAACTAGAGAAGTTCCATCGAAGGATCATGAACGAAAGCACAAGATTTTTCTTCAGATGGTTATTTCATATATTGCCATGCTGATTCTTCTTGTTGTCGGCCTCAGGTTTCTGTTCGAACCTGTATTTCTCAATGCCATTGTTTTTCTTGTAGCTTTCATTGTCCTCCTGATAAACCGTCTTGGCATTTCTCTGGTTAAACATCCAGATCTGTCCTCATATATCTTGTCAACAATACTGGGACTTGTCTTCCTGTTTAATTTTTATTCGTATTCCAGCATGCCGAATGCATGGCTGTGGCTGTTTCTTTTCCCTATTTTTACCATTATCCTCCTGGGCACGAATAAGGGTATTCTATTTTCAGTCATACTGCCTGTTTTGTTTCTGCCAGGCATCTTTTTTAAGGAAATATTTCCCGGCGTTAACAACAACCTGTATTTTGTGTCAAGTATTTTTGTCGGGTATTTCTCCATGATCCTGATCATATATTTTTTCAATTATGTCCGTAATAAAGAGACACAGACTTTTAAAGAGCAGCTTGAAAAAGCATTGCACGAGGCAGAGGAGAAAAATGATTTCATCTCAAAATTGTCTCACCAGCTACGCACATCCCTTAATAATATTCTTTTAGTAAACAACCTGGTGAATTCTGCCAGTCTTGACAGTTCCCAGAAAGACCTTATTGATACGCTCCAGGCTTCGACGAATAACCTGGTGGACGCTGTCAACAAGACTGTTGATGTTTCACAAACAGATATGATTCAGCTTAAAGAAAGCAAAATAAGCTTTGAGCTGAGTTCCATGCTTGAAAATATCATTAAACTGTTCAGGTATCAGGATCACATTGAAATAGAACAAAATGTATCCGAATCCATCGTCAATTATTTAATTGGTGACCCCATAAAGCTCAAACAGATTTTTTTAAACCTGTTGCAAAGTATTGTTCAGCAGGCAAAGGAAAATTATATGAAACTTATGATCACTGCCTCGTCGAGAAATGAGAGTAGAAATGACATTCAGATACATTTTTCGATAGAAAGTTGTTTCCTGGATCCTGTGGTCAGTAATACAGACGCTCCGTACAGTGGAGATTGTATTCCTCCTCCTGAAGCCTTTTCAGCTCTTGACCTTACCAACACTTCCAGACTGATTGAGTTTTCCGGGGGGAGTCTCCATCTGGAAACCAAAGACAATAAAACTATTTTTAAATTTATACTTCAGTATCAGAAAGATCTCTCTAAAAGAATTGACCAGCCCGTAGAGAAATTATTAATCAAGGAAACACAAAAGGTCGATCTCAAAAATTCAAATGTTTTGCTCGTAGAAGATAATCTGATCAACCAGAAGATCGTCCTGTTAAGCCTGAAAAACATGGTAAGGAATGTTGATGTAGCCATCAACGGCAAAGAGGCACTTGACAAATTCGGCACATCAAAATACGACATCATACTTATGGACATCCAGATGCCGGTTATGGACGGGATAATAGCCACCAAGAAGATCAGGGAAATTGAATCCAGCACGAACATCCAAACTCCAATAATCGCCATCACGGCGAATGCTCTCTCCGGAGACCGGGAAAAATGTCTGGCAGTTGGAATGAATGATTATATCAGTAAACCTTTCCAGGTTGACATTCTGATTTACAAGATGAAAAGATTGTTACAGGAGGAGGCTTAATTCCGGGGATTTGAAATCATCCTTAGTGTCATAAAAGTACTTCCCTGATCATTTCCTGATCGATTTTCGCCTATAGCCTATTCTGTCGACTGGTTTTATTTCTTTCTTCCGAAATTGAACTTTGGTCGTATTCCAATCACCAGGATATCATCAATCTGTTCAAGTTCACCCCGCCACTCTTCAATGCTGTCTTCGAGATATTCTCTTTGTTTGTCGAGCGGAAGCTGATGAATCGTAAGCAGAAGATGCCTGAATCTTCTGTATTTATATTTTTTCCCTTCAGGTCCCCCAAACTGATCCGCGTATCCATCTGTGAAGATATAGATCATATCGTCCTTTTCGAGCTTCAATTTATGGCTTTTAAAGATTTTCTTCACCGGGTCATCGGGATCTACATCAGCGCCGACAGAAAAGCGGTCTCCTTTCACTATAATAAGGTTACTGTCGCGGATGAGATAAAGGGGATTGAAAGCGCCGGCATATTCCAGGATCATTGAATTTTTGTCCAGAACACAAAATGCGAGGTCCATGCCATCTTTCAGTGCAATGTCTTCCACATTTCCAAAAATTTCATCAAAGTTGGAATTCAAGGTGTTCAGGATCTCTCCCGGTTCAAAGATCAGTTGCATATTGATGATTTTCCGAAAGAGTTCAAAGCCGATCAGTGACATGAAGGCTCCGGGCACCCCATGTCCGGTGCAATCTATCGCTGCCACGAATATTTTGTCATCAAGTTCGGAGATCCAGTAAAAGTCTCCGCTCACAATTTCTTTAGGTTTATGCAGAATAAATGATTCGGGCAGGATAGATTTAAACAGTCTGGAAGTGGTAAGCATAGCCTGTTGAATCCGTTGGGCATATTTCAGGCTGTCTTCAATGTTTTTATTTCGCCGGCTTATCAGATCTTTCTGGTGGGCAACTTCCCTGGCGGCCACATCCCGCTCTCTAAGTACCCTGTTGGAGCGTCGCAGGGTCTTTGTCCTGTATTGGATAATGGCATATATCAGCAGAATGCTGAACAGGACATAAAAAAAATATGCCAGACGGGTTTTCCAGATCGGAGCTTCGACAATGATTTTTATCCGGGCACCACTATCGCTCCATATCCCGTCGTTATTGGTCCCCTTAACTCTGAAAACATATTCGCCCGAGGGCAGGTTGGAAAAAGTGACCGAATGCTGAGTGCCTAAAGGCACCCAATTTTCATCTCTGCCAAGCTCTTTGAGTGAATACTTAAATCTGTTGTTTGAAGGCGCGGTAAAATCGAGGGCACTGAACCGGATAATAAAAGACTGGTTAGATCTTACAATAATCCGGGGGTCGGTTAGAGGAATATAATGATTCATTATCCCATGTTCGTCGATAGTCTCGAAATCGGTTATAACCATTGGGGGGACATCCTTGTTCACCGGCAGGGTGTTGGGATAAAACGCATTAAATCCTGCAATTCCGCCAAAGAACATCTCATTATTTTTAGCAAAAAACCCCGACCCGAGGTTAAACTCGTAACTCTGCAGGCCCTCAGCCGTGGAATAGTTCGTGAAAACTCCGGTTCCGGGGTTATACCTCGACAGTCCTTTGTTCGTGCTCATCCACATCAATGAGTCATTATCTTCCAGAATTTTATATATGAAGTTGTTGGGCAGTCCGTCTTTTTCGGTATAATGGGTGAAGGTGCCGTCAGCAGAATGAAAATGGCTGAGTCCGGAAGGTGTCCCCACCCAAAGGCTTTCACGCGAGTCGACAAAAAGGGAGAAGACCTGCCGTGAAGCCAGACCGGTTTTATCATCCTTTTCCGTATACCGGTAAAAGATGTTTTTCTCAGGGTAAAAAGAAATCAGGCCGTTATCAGTCCCCATCCAAATTTGGTTTTGACTGTCTGTAACAATAGTATATACGGAATTAATCTCTGTCTGGATACTATCGCTATAAATCCTGTTGATATGGTTAAACGAGTCCGGTTTTCTCTGATACCGGAATACACCATCATCGGTGCCGATCCAAACGTCACCCTGGTGACCTCCGGTGATCACAAAAATATGTCTCCCCTCCAGATCACCGACCCCATTGGAACTGAAATAGCTTTCAAACGGAAAAAAACGATCCGTTTTCGGATCATAAATGCAGATCCCTTCACTTGTTCCTACCCATATAATTCCATTACTGTCTTCATATATGGTCCTGATATTATTACTGATAATACTTCTTTGAGGATCGGAAGCATTTCTGGAATAATGTATGACATCACCGGCAGGCCACTGAATGATATCCAGTCCATTATTCCACAACCCTACCCACAATCTGTTCCTGTCATCCTTAAACAATGTCGATACCATGTCAGAAGACAGCCGGGGGTATGAACTTGCCGATGAATTATATAATCTGAACTTCCTGGGTTTAAGGTCGATCTTGATCAGCCCCTGAAAACCGCCGACCCATAAAATATCCGAATGATCCTTTACAATAGTGGTAAAGGTAGATAAGAGAAACGGGGTGTTTTTAACAAAAAGGGAACTGAGGTTTTCAAATTCAGAACTTTTCTTGTCAAACCTGCTGATCCCTGAATTTGTCGTTAACCAGAGTTTCCCGTCCTGACCTTCAACGATGCCATTAATGGCATTCACGGGATTTCCAATAAAAGGAGACCGGTCGGGATAAAATCTATGGAAGGAATTATGTATACGATCAAAACGGTTTAAGCCGTCTGAGGTACCAACCCACAATTCCCGGTTGTTGTCTTCATAGATGGTCCGTACCTGATCGTCGGAGATGGTGAGCGGATTAAGATGATCGTGATAATAGTGACTGAATTTTGATGAGGACGGATCAAAGGAGAACAGGCCGTCTTTGGTGCCAAACCATAGCAGACCGTTGATATCCATGAGCATGTCACAGTTAATATTGAACAGTGGGGAATTATGACTGTTGTAAAAATGTTTGTATGACTCGATTTTCCCGGTAACCGGGTCCATTTTATGAAGGTGTTTCTCGGTTTTAAACCAGAAAATGCCTTTGGGATCGATGTATACCGCATAAATTTTTGAACCTGATGGTTCGGTCACTGACTTGTCATCATGTTTATAATGGATGAATTTACCTGTCTGCCGGTTAAAAAAGTTTAATCCGTCATTTGTTCCGACCCAGAGATTTCCGGCCGTGTCTTCTTTGATACAGCGTATGTAGTTATCGGAAATACTTGATGAATCAAAAGGCTGGTGCCGGTATACCTTGAAAGAATATCCATCGTAGCAGTTGAGTCCGTCACTTGTTCCGACCCAGAGGAAACCAAAGGAATCGACATAATTGACATTCACGCGTGTTTGTGAGAGTCCTTCCTCAACGGTTAATAAATCGGCGACGGGATACAATTGTTTTTCAGACTGGCCTTTCAGCAGGCCAGACAGCATAGTGAGGAGGAGTACAACCAGGTATGATCTTACACGCATAAAATACATATTATCATTTCGAGGGTACCTAGCACCCGATGGCATTGGATCAGTTTACACTGTTCTCTGAAGCTATCGCCCCGGTACCCCGGGAGAGCTTCCCATACCGGCGTGACGGAGAGTCCAGTAATGGGCCCAGTTTATATTCAGGCCAGCGGCTGTCCACCCTGTTCGTCACCAACGGGTCCATCACGATCGGGTTTGGCCATGGACGCTTAAATCCGTCGTGTCTAAGCGTCTTCGCTGTACCATCGACAAATAACCGTATCCTGTCTGAAGAATCCTTTAGCCGGCGAATATCCCTCTGCGGTTCAACATTATTTAAAATGTACCACAAAAATTCTCTGGTTTTTCCGGCATTGACTTCCGAATCGGCTAATATGAAAAAATCATATTCCTCAAACCTGCCAGATTCAGCCAGGCTGGCACAAAGTTTTGAGAATGAGTAATTGTCCTTTTTAACGATACTCAGAAAACAATATCCCTTCATGTCATGATCGGGGGGAACACAAGCCTCATCTTTCAGCAGCCCTTCCAGGTCATCCCATGAGTAAACATCCGTTTCATACGTATTATGTACGTCAAAGCGGATTAAAAGTTCCTCTTTTAGCTTATTTGTAAGATCAATTCCGACCTTTGATCCATAGCCGGTAACATCTGCTGAATGGTCGAGAACATCAAGAGGTCCCGATGAAAAGATTATATCTCTCTGAGGATCAATTTTCCTAAGCTCCCGGGCGAGGGCAGGGAGATCGTGAATATTTAAAGACCCATCTGCAATGATCAGAAGTTTGTTGAACATCATCTGTCCGGCACCCCATAAGGCGTTCATAACTTTCCTTGCCTGACCCGGATAGGATTTGGAGATACCTGCAATGGTCAGGTTGTGAGCTACTCCGAAATCGGGGATTTCCATATCCGTCATTTCCGGCACCACGGTTTTTCTGACAGGAAGCATAAAAATACGCTCGGTGGCCCTGGCAATCCAGGCATCCTCCTGGGGTGGTATCCCAACCACAGTAGCCGGATATATGGCATTTTTCCTGTGAGTTATACAGGTAAGGTGAAAGACAGGGTAATCATCTTCCAGTGAGTAGAAGCCTGTATGATCCCCGAAAGGGCCTTCACGCCGAAGTTCTTCCTGCGGATCAACATAACCCTCAAGAATGATATCAGCATCGGCAGGCACCTCGATATCCTGGGTTATACAACGAACCAGACGTACGGCCTTGCCCCGAAGGAAACCGGCAAAGAGGTATTCATCGATATTATCCGGAAGAGGGGCTGTAGCCGCATAGGTGCATACCGGGTCACCTCCCAGAGCTACGGCGACCGGCATTTTCCTGCCCAGTTTTTTATAGAGTTCATAATGACCGGCTCCTGTCTTGTGGCGGTGCCAGTGCATGCCTGTGGATTTCTTGTCGAACACCTGCATCCGGTACATACCTGCATTTCGGTCCCCTGTTTCCGGATGTACCGTGTGCACAACGGGCAGGGTAATAAACCGGCCGCCGTCATAGGGCCATGTCTTCAAAATGGGAAGGATTTCCAGGTCAGGATTCCTGATAATGACTTCCTGACACGGTGCCTTCCTTGTGATCGTTTCAGGCATGAAGGAGGCCAGACGTCCAAGTCTGGGCAGCATAGCAAGTTTCTGCATAAAGCCGGTTCCCGTACCGGAAAACTGTGTGAGGAGATCATCGATCCTGTGACTGATATCATCCAGATGATCCACTCCCAGGGCCATACACATCCTGTGATATGAACCCATAGCATTCATGAGTACAGGAAAGGAGGTTCCGTTATTTTGAAAGAGCAATGCCTTCCCTCCCCCAGCTGATTTGGAAACCCGGTCGGTTATTTCCGACATTTCCAGGACCGGATCAGTGAACACATCAATCTTTACCAGCTCTCCGGCTGCTTCTATCTTTTCTATAAATTCTGTTAAACTCCTGTATGCCATCTTCAAGAATTTATTAGCGAAGTTAAAATTAATATACGAAAATGGCCGGGAGCTCCCTGTGATTTTATAACGTGCCCCATATGAAGGGAAAAAAATACCGGCGAAAACATTTTTCTCCGGTATGAATATCAGTTCCCAACTTTTTTATAATCCTGGTCAGTCGTCATCATTTTTAATGCCCATCGCAATATTCTCCAGCATGGTTGTGCTGATGGATTTGGGCCTTTCCAGGGGATAACCCAGGGCCCTGTCCCAGATTATGTTGGCGCAAATACCAATCGCACGGCCAATACCAAATAAAACGGTATAAAAATCATATTCGGTAATACCGTAGTGCCATTGGATGATGCCGGACTGTGCATCGACATTAGGCCAGGGGTTTTTCGCCTTTCCCTGCTCCCTGAGGATAGGAGGAACGACCTTGTATAATATATCCGTATATTTAAACAACGGATCGTCAGGCAAGTGTTTCAGGCAGAAATCACGCTGCAGGGAATACCTCGGATCGGTCTTTCTCAGAACAGCATGGCCGTAACCCGGAATGACCTGCCCTGAATTTAGGGTGTCCCATACGAACTGCTGCATCTCTTCCTCTGTGGGTATATTCCCTCCCATTTTATCACTCAGATCCTGGATCCACCTGAGAACTTCCTGGTTGGCCAGTCCATGCAAAGGACCGGCGAGACCATTGATCATAGCAGAAATGGACAGGTAAATGTCTGACAGGCTGCTGGCTACGAGATGTCCGGTGTGTGCACTGACGTTTCCACTTTCATGATCGGCGTGAATAATGAAGTTCATCCTTGTGACATCGTCATAGGGTTTGCCAATGCCCATCATGTGTGCGAAATTACCGCCCAGATCGAGGTGAGGATTGGATTGTATCCGATTTCCTTCACGGTACAGTTTCCTGTAAATATATGCCCCGATCTCAGGTAGTTTTGCCAGCAGGTTCAGCGAATCTTCATACGTGGGGTCCCAGTAATCCAGTTTATTGAGCCCTGCATGATATTTTTTAGTGAAGAATGACTCCCTGTTCATAGTTAGAATGGCTGTGGAGAAAATCGCCATTGGATGACTGCAACAGGGAAAAGCATCAATAACCTCATAGACATACCTCGGAAGGATCCTTCTTTTGTTAATTTCATCCGCTACTTCTGCAACGTCTTTATCATCAGGCATATCACCGGTCAGCAAAAGATAAAACAAACCTTCAACATAGGGCATTTCGCCGCCCTTCGGTTTCGGCAGTTTCTCAAATACCTCCGGCAGGGTGTATCCCCGGTAACGGATTCCCTCGTTCGGATCAAGGTAGGAAATATCGGTCACCAGGCTCTTCAGCCCCCTCATTCCTCCAATTACCTGGGAAATCGTAACCTGATCAACCACCGTATCGCCGTATTCCTTGATAAGTTTCTCTATCCTCGGTCGCCAGGACTGGATCTTCTCGTAGAGTTTATCTTTTAGGTTGGACATAAATTATCAGTATTTTTGGGGTTATTTAATAAATCGTATGGTCATCAAACGATAAAAATAATAATTTTTTATATATACAGATACAGATTTGTTGATTTGATCTTCCCAATAAGATAAAACAAAATTGAATAAGTGTTTGTTTGTCCCGTTGTCATTGGGTTTTAAACGATCCAAAATATTACCGGCTTCGAAGAATAAATCAAGCCTGATGAAATTTCCCGAGGGCTGAAGGGGGTTAACCCCGGGTGAACCTGACCGGGTGGGTGCATAATGATATGATTCCTGCCGGAGCCGTCTTCAGAGATCCCGGGGAACCTGTTTTAGGACACTGATCCTTAGTGAGAACGCGGAACGCAAAAAATCACCGGGGCCTGTCCGGTTACAGTTGATGAAATTATCCCCCTTACCTGCAGACGGAGGCCCTTCCATTACAGAAATTTTTTAAGGGAACAGGGTAAAAAAAACCGCCTCAAAAATATTTGAAGCGGTTTCAAAAAAGGTTGGCGGCATACTTATTTGTCATATCCGTAAGCGGACCGGTCGCCAAGTTCTTCCTCAATACGAAGAAGCTGGTTATACTTTGCCATACGATCGGAGCGGCTGAGTGAACCGGTTTTAATCTGGCCTGAATTGGTGGCCACTGCAAAATCCGCGATGATTGAATCTTCAGTCTCACCTGAACGGTGGGATATGACAGTAGTAAAACCTGCCCGGTGAGCCATTTCAACACAATCGAGAGTTTCGGTGACAGTGCCGATCTGGTTTAGTTTGATCAGGATTGAGTTAGAGCAGCCAAGGTCAATTCCCTTTTTCAGAAATTCCACATTGGTGACAAAGACATCATCTCCAACGAGCTGGCACTGGTCGCCCAGCTTATCGGTAAGGATTTTCCATCCGTCCCAGTCATTTTCAGCCATACCGTCTTCAACGGAATCGATGGGGTATTTATGAATCAATTCAGCAATATATCCGGCCTGTTCTGCTGAAGATCTTACGGCTCCCTTATCCCCTTCAAAGATGGTATAATCATATTTACCATTTTTGTAGAATTCAGAGGCTGCACAATCAAGAGCAATGGACACCTGTCCGCCGGCTGATTTCCTGCCGGGTTTATAGCCGGCCGATTCAATGGCTTTCAGGATACTTTCGAGAGCATCTTCGGTACCTTTAAGTTCAGGTGCAAATCCGCCTTCGTCACCCACAGATGTGGTAAGGCCGCGGTCTTTAAGCACTTTTTTAAGGGCGTGGAAAATTTCGGCGCCCATTCTGAGACCTTCACGAAAGGTTTTTGCACCTACAGGGCGGATCATGAATTCCTGGAAAGCAATCGGGGCATCGGAATGGGAGCCACCGTTGATGATGTTCATCATGGGAACCGGCAATATTTTGGCATTAGCACCGCCAATGTAGCGATAGAGCGGCATATCGTGATACATAGATGCTGCTTTGGCTGTGGCCATTGATACGCCAAGGATTGCATTTGCCCCGAGTTTACTCTTTGTTTTTGTACCATCAAGTGCAAGCATTTTCTGATCAATGCCTACCTGGTCGAGGGCATTCATCCCGATCACTTCATTCGCAATGATGGTATTCACATTTTCAACTGCCTTAAGAACACCCTTGCCATTGAAACGTCCTTTGTCACCATCGCGCAATTCAAGCGCTTCATTTTCACCTGTAGAGGCTCCGGAAGGAACGGCAGCACGGCCGATAAAGCCACTGGCCAGGGTAACTTCCACTTCTACTGTAGGATTCCCGCGTGAATCGAGGATTTCGCGTGCATGAACATCAACAATTTGTCCCATAATTGAATTTTTTTAAGTATGATAAGAAATATTCCATAAAAAAAGGATAAAGACAGAGAAACAGCTTTACCCTTTTTTAGTAGTATGATTATGTCTGTCAGAGTAATCTTACGATTCCTTCTGTTCTTCGTCTTCCTTGTTTTCTTCTTCTTTGGATTCTTCCTGCTGAGCCTGGTCGGTCAAATCTTCGGAAGTCTCTTCAGCGGTCACTTCTGTTTCCGGAGCAGCTTCAGCAACAGGTGCTTCAGCCTCTTCAGCAACAGGTTGATCAATTGTCCCAACTTCTGTAGCGCTTTCCTCAACAACCTGGGCTTCTTCAATACCATCTGAAGGGGATACCGGAGCTGCGTGACCGGTTTCCGATTTTTTCTTTGTGCCTCTGCGACGTTTGCGTCCACCAGCTTTTCCTGCATCATCGCCACCCAGCAGATTTTCGTTAAAATCGACCAGTTCGATGATAGCCATTTCTGCACTGTCGCCAAGACGGTTTCCAAGTTTCAGGATCCTGGTGTAACCTCCGGGTCTTTCGGCAACTTTGCCGGCCACTTCACGAAAGAGTTCAGAAACAGCATCTTTATCCTGAAGGTAGCTGAACACAATGCGTCTTGAATGGGTGGTATCATCCTTGGATTTGGTGATCAGAGGCTCAACAAACACTCTCAGTGCCTTGGCCTTTGCTGTTGTGGTTGTAATCCGTTTATGCTTAATCAGAGAGGAGGCCATATTTGCCAGCATCGCTTTTCTGTGGCCGGTTTTCCTGCCTAAATGGTTAAAGCTTTTCCTGTGTCTCATTTTGAATTATTCCTTGTCTAATTTATACTTACTTATATCCATTCCAAAATTCAGGCTCATCGAAGAAAGCAGTTCTTCGAGTTCGGTCAGTGATTTCTTTCCAAAGTTTCTGAATTTAAGCAAATCATTTTTATTAAACTTAACGAGGTCTCCGAGGGTATCTACTTCAGCAGCTTTCAGACAATTCAGCGCACGAACGGAAAGGTCAAGATCAACAAGTTTTGTTTTCAGAAGCTGACGCATGTGAAGGACTTCCTCATCAAATTCTTCGTTGGCGAATTTCTCGTCTGAATCGATGGTAATCTTTTCATCGGAGAAAAGCATGAAGTGGTAGATCAGGATTTTTGCAGCTTCTTTCAGTGCTTCTTTCGGATGGATCGATCCGTCCGTTTTGATATCGATCACGAGTTTCTCGTAGTCGGTTTTTTGTTCCACCCTGTAGTTTTCGATGGCATAAGTCACGTTCTTCACAGGAGTGAATATTGAATCGATGGCGATCAGACCGAATTCAGCATCCATGGGTTTGTTTTCATCAGCCGGAACATATCCTCTTCCTTTATTGACGGATATTTCCATCTGAAGTTTAACATCAGGTTCCATACGGCAGATCACATGTTCAGGATTCAGCACCTTGAAGCCACTAAGAAATCTTTGAAGATCTCCGGCTTTGACCACATCCTGTCCTGTAATGGTGACCATTACTTTCTCATCGTTGATATCTTCAATCTGCTTCTTAAAACGGATTTGTTTAAGGTTCAGAATTATCTGAGTCATGTCTTCAATTACACCGGTAATTGTAGAAAATTCATGCTCAACACCTTCGATTTTGATGGTTGTTATGGCATATCCTTCGAGCGACGAGAGAAGTATTCTCCTGAGTGCATTTCCGACGGTGATGCCATAACCGGGTTCAAGCGGGCGAAACTCGAACTTACCGTATTGATCATCGGCTTCGAGCATTATAACCTTATCCGGTTTTTGAAAAGCTAAAATTGCCATAGTAAAATGTATAGTTATATTTATTTTGAATACAGTTCGACGATCAGCTGTTCCTTAATATTCTCAGGAATTTCCTGTCTTTCAGGTCTGTTAAGGAATTTGCCGGTCAATTGACTTCCGTCCCATTCCAGCCATGCAGCTGAAGTGTTACGGCGTGACGCCAGAGAATCGGTAATCGTCAGCAAAGACTTGGATCTCTCTCTCACGCCAACGACATCACCTGGTCGGAGTGTAAAAGAAGGTATACTGACAAGTTCGTCATTTACCATGATGTGACGATGGCTAACGAGCTGCCGTGCAGCTGCCCTGGAGGGGGCGATGCCAAGACGGTAAACAACGTTATCGAGACGTGATTCCAGGAGCTGAAGCAAAACTTCACCGGTCACACCTTTACTTGCTGAAGCCCGTTCGAATAAATTTCTGAATTGTTTCTCGAGGATGCCATACATATATTTGGCCTTCTGCTTTTCTTTAAGCTGAAGCCCATATTCAGACGTCTTCCGTCTCCGTTTATTCATGCCGTGCTGTCCGGGAGGATAGTTTTTCTTTTCAAAATTTTTATCAGCACCGTAAATAGGTTCACCAAATTTTCTGGAAATCTTGGTTCTTGGTCCTCTGTATCTCGCCATTTATTTATGAATTTACGTTTTTTATATTATACCCTTCTTCTTTTCGGTGGACGGCAGCCATTGTGGGGTAACGGGGTAACATCGACGATCTCAGTTACTTCGATCCCGACAGAATCAATGGTTCTGATTGCAGATTCCCTGCCTGATCCAGGTCCTTTCACATAAGCTTTCACTTTCCTTAACCCAAGATCATAGGCCGTTTTTGCGCAATCCTGTGCAGCCATCTGAGCTGCATAAGGGGTATTCTTCTTTGAGCCTCTGAAACCCATTTTACCGGCCGACGACCATGAAATAACCTGGCCGGAGCCATTGGTCATGGAAACAATGATATTGTTAAACGAAGCATGTACATGAGCCTGTCCTGTCGGTTCAACATTGACAACTTTTTTTCTTGACGATCCAGTCTTTTTTGCCATCTTATTAATACTTATTTGGTTGCTTTCTTCTTGTTCGCTACAGTCTTCTTCCTGCCTTTACGTGTCCGGGCATTATTCTTTGTACTCTGTCCTCTGGTAGGCAGACCGATACGATGACGGATACCACGGTAACTACCGATATCCATAAGACGTTTGATGTTAAGCTGTACACTTGATCTCAGTTCACCTTCCACTTTGTACTGCTCATTGATCACGTTACGGATCTTTGCAATCTGATCATCGTTCCAGTCATTTACCTTAACATTGCTGTCCACTCCTGCTTTTTCAAGGATCGTTTTGGCAGCACTCCTGCCAATCCCGTAAATGTAGGTAAGACCGATTTCACCTCTTTTATTTTTCGGCAAATCAACGCCAACAATTCTAGCCATAGTTATCTGGTTATTTTATTTTTCATATAATTCTTAACCCTGACGCTGTTTAAACTTAGGGTTCTTTTTGTTAATCACGTATAACCGTCCTTTCCGTCTGACGATCTTGCAGTCTGCGCTGCGTTTCTTTACAGATGCTCTAACTTTCATTTTATACTTTATTTATATCTGAATGTAATTCTACCTTTAGTCAAATCATAAGGCGACATTTCCACTTTAACTCTGTCTCCCGGAAGCAATTTAATATAATGCATCCTCATCTTTCCGGAGATATGAGCGGTGATGACATGGCCGTTTTCAAGTTCAACCCGGAACATGGCATTGGACAATGCTTCGGTAATCACGCCGTCTTGTTCTATTGAAGGTTGTTTGGACATACAATTATTATGGTTATTTTAAAACTTCCTCAATAAACGAAAATGTTGATAAAATGTCCGGTTTCCCATCATCCACAGCAACGGCCAGTTCAAAATGAGCCGACGGGCTTCTGTCTTTCGTCCGGATGGTCCAGCCATCGGCTTCCTGGAAAATATGACGTTTCCCCATATTGATCATCGGTTCGATACAGATAACGAGTCCCTTTTTCAGAAGGACGCCTGTACCACTGCGCCCGTAATTGGGAACTTCCGGTTCTTCATGAAGATGTTTCCCAAGTCCGTGACCAACCATTTCTCTCACAACGCTATAACCAAAAGACTCGCAATAAGTTTGAACTGCATTTCCGATATCTCCTATCCGGTTGCCTGTTATAGCATTTTCAACCCCCAGAAACAAGGATTCCCTGGTAACGCGCATCAACTCACGGATGCTGTTGTCGACCTCACCCACCGCAAAACTGTAAGCCGAATCGCCATAGAAACCGTTGAGGATCACACCGCAATCGATAGACAAGAGGTCACCCTCCTTAAGAACGTAGCCGGAAGGGATACCATGCACCACCTGTTCATTAACCGAAGTGCACAGAGCGTTGGGATAACCGTTATATCCGAGGAACGCCGGAACAGCCTTGTGATCCCTGATATACGTTTCTGCCAGCCTGTCTATTTCAGCGGTGGTTATTCCGGGCCTGATATTCTTAGCCACCTCGGCGAGGGTTCTGGACACAAGAATATTGCTTGCTCTCAGTTTCTCAATCTCTTCGGCCGTCTTATAATAGATCATCAAAGAACGTCTCCTGTTAAAGGCTATATTGCCGCAGCACTGCCTGTTCTGCCTTTAATCCTTCCACCCGATTTCATCAGTCCGTCATAGTGACGCATCAGAAGGTGACTTTCGATCTGCTGCAGGGTGTCGAGCACAACACCCACCAGGATCAGAAGCGATGTCCCTCCGTAAAACTGCGCAAACTGGTTGTTAACTCCTGCCAGTATGGCAAAGGTCGGAAGAATGGCAATGATTGCAAGGAAAATTGAACCGGGTAATGTGATCCTTGACATAATCGTATCAAGGAATTCAACCGTTTTTCTGCCGGGTTTCACTCCGGGTATAAATCCTCCGTTTTTCTTCATATCCTCAGCCATCTGAACCGGATTAATGGTAATGGCTGTATAAAAATAGGTAAAGAGAATGATCATGATGGCCAGTACAAAATTATACCAGAAACCTCTGAAGTTTGAGAATGCAGCAAGGAAACCTGTCATTCCCTGCGAATTGGCAAACCCGGCTACTGTAATGGGTATCATAACCAGGGCCTGGGCAAAGATAATCGGCATCACACCTGCTGCATTGACCTTAAGAGGAATATATTGTCTTACTCCGCCGTATTGTTTGTTGCCAACGATACGCTTGGCATACTGTACCGGTATGCGGCGTGTCCCCTGCACGAGCAGGATGGTACCCATGAACACGAAGAACAGGACCACAATCTCGAGGAGAAATGAAACCAGTCCTCCCTGTTCCAGTCTTCCTCCGAATTCAGCGACAATGGCAAAAGGAAGCCTGGCAATGATCCCGATCATGATGATGAGTGAAATCCCGTTCCCGATGCCTTTATCAGTAATCTTTTCGCCGAGCCACATGACAAACATGGTGCCCGCCGTCAGGATCAGGATGGATCCCATTCGGGAAAAGCCGGGAGTAAAAGCTTCAGGTGCCTGGTTGTGCAGGTTGGCGATATAACCCGGTGCCTGCAGGAACAGGATACCGACGGTAAGGTAACGGGTGATCTGGTTGATCTTCCTCCGCCCGCTTTCTCCTTCTTTCTGTAGTTTCTGAAAATAAGGTACAGCTATACCCAGCAACTGAACGATGATAGACGCGGAGATATAGGGCATGATCCCAAGTCCGAAAACAGATGCATTGGAAAAGGCCCCCCCACTGAACATATCCAAAAGGCCCATGACGCCCTGAGCTGTCTGGTTCCTTAACCCCTCTAGTGCTGTTGGATCGATCCCCGGAAGAACCACTTTTGTGCCCAGTCGGTAAACCAGCAGAATACCAAGGGTATAAAGGATCCTTTTGCGAAGATCTTCGATCTTATAAATGTTCTTAATGGTTTCTATTAACGCTCTCATTCGTAGGTCTGTATTTTAGCCGGTTTATTTAATAACTTCGACGGTTCCCTGGGCAGCTTCAATGACTTCTTTAGCTTTAGCTGAGAACGCGTGGGCTTTAACATTCAGTTTCTTTTTGAGTTCACCGTCACCGAGGATCTTTACCAGGTGATTTTTGGAGATCAGGTGAGCATCAATCAGTGTATTGATGTCGATGTCAGCAATATTCAGTTTTTCAGCAAGGTTCTGCAGTACACTAACATTGATTGCTTTGTACTCCTTGCGGTTAATGTTTGTAAAACCAAATTTTGGCAACCTTCTCTGCAGAGGCATCTGACCACCCTCGAAACCGATCTTCTTTGAATATCCCGATCTTGACTGAGCGCCTTTATGCCCTCTGGTAGATGTCCCCCCGTCACCGGAGCCTTCGCCACGACCGATACGTTTCCTGCTTTTGGTTGATCCTTTGGCTGGCTTTAAGTTACTCAAATCCATTTCTTTATAAATAAATTGGTTATATACTTTAAACTTTTTCCACTTTCAGGAGATGTGACACTTTAGTGACCATTCCGAGGATCTGGGGTGTGCCTTCGACTTCCACGCTATGATGCATTTTTCTAAGGCCCAGAGCCTGGAGGGTTTTTTTCTGTCTTTCCGTGCTCCCGATTTTACTTTTCACCTGGGTGATTTTGATCTTTGCCATTTTAACTGTTCATTTAGCCGTTAAACACTTTATCAAGAGTGACCCCCCTGTGCTGAGCCACGGTATAAGGATCCCGGAGTTCAAGAAGAGCGTTGAAAGTTGCTTTCACAAGATTATGAGGGTTTGACGAACCTTTTGATTTTGCGAGTACATCCTTTATCCCGACACTTTCAAGCACGGCACGCATAGCACCACCGGCCTTCACTCCGGTACCGGATGAAGCCGGTTTCATGAAGACAACAGCACCGCCGTATTTGGACAACTGTTCGTGGGGAATGGTCCCATTGAAAACCGGGACGCGTATGAGGTTCTTTTTTGCATCCTCAACGCCTTTGGCAATGGCAGTGGTAACTTCATTGGCTTTCCCAAGTCCGTACCCGACGATACCATCCTCATTACCCACTACAACAATAGCTGAGAAACTGAACGTTCTGCCCCCTTTGGTCACTTTGGTCACTCTCTGAATACTTACAAGCCTATCTTTTAACTCAAGATCGGTTGTTTTAACTTTCCTGATACTCGTAGACATAGTTTCGTTTTAAAATTTGAGTCCGTTTTCCCTGGCAGAATCAGCAAGGCTTTTTACTCTGCCATGGTACAGGTACCCGTTTCTGTCAAAAATAACTTCATTGATGCCCTTTTCGAGAGCTTTTTCAGCGATTAATTTTCCAACAAGTTTAGCCTGTTCCGACTTATTCACCTTTGCATTTTCCAAAATCTCTTTGACTCTGGAGGATGCAGAAACCAGGGTTTCTCCCGATTTATCATTGATGATCTGAACATAAATCTGCTTATTGCTTCTGAATACAGACATACGCGGTTTAGATCCGGTACCTGTAATATCTGTTCGGATCCTTTTCTTTATCCTGAACCTTCTTTCGCGCTTGGTTAAAGCCATGATTATATTAATTTATCAATTAAACACTTGCAGACTTACCGGCTTTCCTTCTGACATCTTCACCTACAAACCGGATACCTTTCCCCTTGTAGGGCTCTGGTGGTCTGAAGGACCTGATTTTTGCAGCAACCTGACCGATCAGTTGCTTATCGGCACTGGTAAGAGTAATGACCGGGTTAGACCGGCGTTCAGTCACTGTTTCCACCTTCACTTCCTGCGGGATTCTGAAAAAGATTTCATGTGAAAAACCAAGGCTGAGTTCAAGGATCTGACCTTTTGCTTCTGCCCTGTAACCTACGCCAACCAGCTCCTGCCTGATCACATAACCTTCTGAAACGCCATGGACCATATTATTAATCAATGAACGGTACAAACCATGCATGGCTTTATGCCTTTTTTGCTCTGTTGGCCTTGATACGACGATCTGGTTTTCTTCAATGCTCACCTTGATATCAGGGTTAACATCCTGCTGCAGTTCGCCTTTGGACCCTTTTACAGTCACGATATTGTCTTTGTCAATACTGACAGTAACGCCTTGGGGGATCTCAATGGGTAAAATTCCTATCCTGGACATTTCTAATTCTTTTTAATATACGTAACATAAAACCTCACCACCAACATTCTTAACACGGGCTTCCTTATCGGTCATAACACCCTGGGAGGTTGATATAATGGCAACACCGAGTCCGTTAAGCACTCTGGGGAGTTCCTTGTGATTGGCATATCTGCGCAATCCCGGTCGGCTGGCTCTTTCAAGACCTTTAATGGCTGGTACTTTTGTTTCAGGGTGATATTTCAGGGCGATTTTAATATTTCCCTGGGGACCTGTTTCCTCAAACTTATAGTTCAGGATATACCCTTTTTCAAAAAGAATCCTGGTCAAATCCCGCTTCAGGTTGGAAGAAGGAACTTCAACAACCCTGTGTTTTGCCATCACAGCATTCCTGATTCGGGTAAGATAATCTGCAATAGGATCTGTCATCTCTTTAAATATTTATCTCTTTATTACCAACTTGCTTTTTTAACACCAGGAATAAGTCCTGAGGAAGCCATTTCCCTGAAAACGATTCTGCTGACTCCAAACTGTCTCATGTATCCTTTTGGTCTGCCAGTCAGTTTACAACGGTTGTGCAATCTGATCGGATTTGAATTTTTCGGAAGTCTGCTTAAAGCTACATAATCGCCTTCAGCCTTCAGCCGTGCTCTCTTGTCAGCGTACCTTTCCACAAGTAGTTTACGCTTTACTTCACGAGCCTTCATTGATTCTTTAGCCATACGGGAATAATTTTATTTTTTAAACGGTAATCCAAATTCTTTCAGTAAAGCCAGACCTTCTTCGTCTGAATTTGCTGTAGTTACAAAGGTAATCTCCAGTCCCATGATCCTACTGATCTTATCGATATCAATCTCAGGGAAGATGATCTGCTCAGTAATGCCGAGAGAATAATTGCCTTTCCCGTCAAATTTATTGCTGATGCCATTGAAATCTCTGATCCTGGGAAGAGCAACATTGATCAGCCTCTCCATGAATTCGAACATTTTGTCGCTGCGGAGGGTCACTTTAGTACCGATAGGCATGCCCTTTCTGAGTTTAAAGTTGGAAACATCCTTAGTGGAAAAAGTTTGAATGGCCTTCTGACCAGCGATGTTGGACAATTCTTCCTGGGCGACATCAATAAGTTTCTTATCGGCAACAGCCTGACCGACACCGGAGTTGATTACTATTTTTGAAAGCCGGGGTACCTGCATAACTGAACTGTAACTGAACTTTTTGATCAGGGCAGGTACTACCTCTTCGGTATATTTGGTTTTAAGATTCGGTACGTAGTCCATTACTTGATCTCCTCTCCTGATTTTTTAGAATACCTGACAACTTTATTTTTATCGTTAAGTTTTCTTCCAATGCGGGTGGGTTTTCCGTCAGAAGGATCGATAAGGTTGAGATTGGAAATATGAACGGGAGCTTCCCGTTTGGTAATTCCGCCCTGAGGACTCTGGGCATTAGGTTTGGTGTGTTTGGATACCATATTCACACCTTCCACGATAGCCCTTTCCTTTTCGCGGATTATTTCGAGGACTTTACCCTGCTGGCCTTTATATTCTCCGGCGGTAACGTAAACCAGGTCTCCCTTTTTAATATGAAATTTCCTTTGCATCTGGATTTGCTTTAAATATTATAATACTTCAGGTGCCAATGACACGATCTTCATGTATTTGTCACGCAGTTCTCTGGCAACGGGTCCGAATATACGTGTGCCGCGCATTTCATCAACATTATTGAGAAGGACGACCGCGTTATCGTCGAAACGGATATAGGAACCGTCGGGGCGGCGAACTTCTTTTTTGGTGCGAACAACCACTGCTTTACTAACCTGGCCTTTTTTTATTTCACCGGCAGGGACGGCGCTTTTTACACTGACGACGATTTTGTCGCCAATGCTGGCATAACGTCTTCCGGTACCACCGAGTACCCTGATGCAAAGCACCTCTTTTGCACCACTGTTATCGGCAACTAATAGTCTGCTTTCTTGCTGTATCATGGTTACTTAGCTCTTTCAATGATTTCTACTAATCTCCAGTTTTTACTTTTACTCAGCGGCCTGGTTTCCATAATTTTGACAGTGTCGCCAATATTGCACTCATTCTTTTCATCATGAGCCATGAATCTGGATGTCTTATTGACAAATTTACCATAGATCGGGTGTTTTACCTTTGTCTTAACAGCAATGATAATCGATTTTTCCATTTTATTGCTGACCACGACACCGACCCGCTCTCTTCTTAAATTTCTTAACGTCTCCATGTGTATAAATTAGCTTTTGGATTGTTCTCTTTGCTCCCTTTTACGAAACTCGGTGAGGAGCCTTGCAATATTCTTTTTTGTAAACCTTATTTTCATGGGGTTATCCAGTGGAGATACGGCATGGTTCAGTCTCATGCGCACCAGCGTCTCCTTTTCGGTATTGATCCGTTCAAGAAGTTCCTTATCGGACAGCTCTATGACCTCAGAATTTTTCATCTGTAAATCGTTTATTGTTGGTTATAATCAAAGTCGTGTCGAACGACAAACTTAGTAGTTACCGGAAGCTTCTGCGCACCCAGGCGAAGAGCTTCCCTGGCAATTTCATAAGAAACACCTTCGGCTTCCATGATAATACGGCCCGGGGTGATGGGTGCCACGAAACCTTCAGGAGCCCCTTTACCTTTCCCCATCCTCACTTCAGCAGGTTTCTTGGTGATCGGCTTATCCGGGAAGATCCGGATCCAGATCTGGCCTTCCCTTTTCATGTAACGGGTTACTGCCTGACGGGCAGCTTCGATCTGCCGGCCGGTGATCCAGGCCTGTTCCAGCGATTTGATCCCAAAAGAACCGAACGCAAGCTGATTACCACGCTCGGCATTGCCCTTCATGCGTCCCTTCTGTGACCTTCTGAATTTAGTCTTCTTTGGTTGTAACATTGCTATATGTAAATTTCAGATTCTTATTTCCTGCCTTTTTTTCTGAACCCGCCTTTGGGTTTGACATTTTTGGCTCCTATATTTGGCTGAAGGTCCCTCTTTCCAAAGATCTCACCGTTGCAGATCCATACTTTTATCCCTATGACACCAACCTTGGTATGAGCTTCACTCAGTGCATAATCGATATCGGCTCTGAGGGTGTGCAGCGGAATACGTCCGTCCTTGTAGGTTTCATTCCTGGCCATTTCAGCACCTCCGATTCGCCCTGAAATCAGCACTTTTATGCCTTCAGCCCCCATTCGCATGGTTGAGGCGATCGACATCTTGATAGCACGGCGGTAGGAGATCTTGCCTTCTACCTGGCGTGCAATATTGTTGGCAACGATGGTGGCATCCAGTTCGGGACGTTTCACCTCAAAGATGTTGATCTGAACTTCCTTTTTGGTAATTTTCTTCAGCTCCTCCTTAAGCTTGTCCACTTCCTGCCCGCCCTTACCGATAATGATTCCCGGTCTGGCAGTGTTTACGGTTACCGTGATCAGCTTCAGAGTCCGTTCAATAACGATCTTTGAGATACTGGCTTTTGCCAGACGGGCATTCAGGTATTCACGGATCTTTGTGTCTTCAATAAGTTTGGTTGAATAATCCTTCCCGCCATACCAGTTGGAATCCCATCCTTTGATGATCCCTAAACGATTTGATATCGGATTAACTTTCTGTCCCATCTATTATTTGTTTGGTTCAATTTCGTTAGTATGTATGCTGT
Source organism: uncultured Bacteroidales bacterium (assembly GCA_963732905.1). Classification (GTDB taxonomy): domain Bacteria; phylum Bacteroidota; class Bacteroidia; order Bacteroidales; genus DASQZK01. The sequence continues at coordinate 317,719 of CAVTBM010000012.1, read as the reverse complement.
CTACCATAATGGTGACATGATTTGACCTTTTCCTGATCCTGTGAGCACGACCCTGTGGAGCCGGACGGAGCCTTTTGAGAGTTCTCCCCTGGTCTACAAATACCTCACTGACAAATAGATTGCTGTCCTCAATTCGTACTCCTTCATTTTTGGCCTGCCAGTTGGAGATTGCCGATAATAGCAGCTTCTCAACTTTTCTGGAAGCCTCTTTCTGACTGTATTTGAGTACATCTAGTGCATGATTTACCTCCATGCCGCGGATCAGATCAATTACGAGCCGCATTTTACGGGGAGAAGTAGGACAATTCTTCAGAACAGCAAATGATGTGTTCTTCAGTTCTTCTTTTCTCTGTTCAGCTCGGTTTCTTTTTCTTGCACCCATTTCTATATTATTTTCCGGATATTATTATTTCTGCTTACCACCATGTCCTCTGAAAATTCTGGTCGGGGCAAATTCCCCAAGCTTATGGCCAACCATGTTTTCAGTAATATAAACCGGGATAAATTTGTTCCCATTATGAACAGCGATGGTCTGTCCGACGAAATCAGGAGAGATCACCGACCTTCTCGACCAGGTCTTTATTACCTGTTTTTTCCCGGTCGCAGCCATATCGAGAACCCGCTTCTCCAGTTTGAAATCGATAAAAGGACCTTTTTTAAGTGAACGACTCATATCTTATTATTTTTTCTTTCTACGTTCAACAATAAACTTATTGGAAGCATTCTTTTTCTTACGGGTAATAAAGCCCTTGGCAATCATACCATTTCTTGATCTCGGGTGACCACCTGAAGCACGGCCTTCGCCACCTCCCATTGGGTGATCCACAGGGTTCATGGCAACACCTCTTACTCTTGGCCTTCTGCCAAGCCACCTTGAGCGACCTGCTTTACCAGATTTTATCAGCCCGTGATCTCCATTGGAAACTGAGCCAACGGTAGCACGGCATGTCACAAGTATCATCCTCATTTCCCCCGAAGGCATTTTCAGGATGGCATATTTCCCGTCTCTTGAAGTGAGTTGTACAGAGGAACCGGCACTTCTGGCAATTGATCCGCCTTTACCCGGCTTCATTTCTACATTGTGGACAATCGATCCCAGAGGTATTTTTCCCAGTGGCAGAGTATTGCCTAAATCCGGAGATACTTCTTCACCAGACTCGATGTTCTGTCCGACTTTCAAACCGTTTGGAGCAAGGATGTATCTTTTTTCACCATCACCATAAACTACCAGCGCAATTCTGGCAGAGCGGTTGGGGTCATATTCAATGGTCTTTACCACTGCCGGGATCCCATCCTTGTCTCTTTTGAAATCAATGATCCTGTACTTCCTCTTGTGACCTCCACCCATGTACCTCATGGTCATTTTACCGGTATTATTCCTTCCGCCGCTCTTTTTCGAAGGCGCGAGAAGAGACTTCTCCGGCACTGATGTGGTCACATCATCAAAGCTGGATATAATTTTAAACCTCTGACCTGGTGTAACAGGTTTTAATTTTCGTACTGCCATTTTACTTAAATATTGCTATAGAAATCAATAGTTTCACCGTGAGCGAGCGTGATCACAGCCCTTTTTGCCCCGGAAGTTTTACCCGCTACCACACCACTTTTGGTATAACGGCTCTTGAACTTGCCACCGGCTATCATCGTATTTACCGATTTAACTGTTACGTTGTACATTTCTTCCACCGCCTTCTTGATCTGTATCTTATTCGCCCTTTTATCGACAAAAAAACCGTAACGGTTGCTTTCTTCACTCATACTGGTGAATTTCTCGGTCACAATTGGCTTGATTAAAATATCCATGGCCTGCTATTTCTTAGTTTTTTGCGGTCGTCGACTGCAGAACATCAAGTGAACTCTCAACAAACAACAGTGTTGTTGCGTTCATTATCTCGTAAGTATTTAATTCAGAGATGGTTATAACCTTGGAGTTCTGCAAATTTCGAGACGACAAATATAAATTATTATTTCTATCTTTTAAAACGAAAAGCGACTTTTTATCGTCAACGTTCAAATTTTTCCGTATCGCAACAAATTCTTTTGTTTTCGGCGCATCCAGGTTAAAATCCTCGACAACGATGACCTGGTTATTTTTGGCTTTATACGACAGGGCTGAGAACCGGGCAAGTTGTTTGACCTTTTTGTTCAGTTTAAAAGAATAATCTCTTGGAACGGGTCCGAAAATGCGACCACCACCACGGAACAGCGGGTTTTTAATATCGCCGAACCTTGCCGTACCGGTACCTTTTTGTTTCTTGATTTTCCTCGTACTGCCGGCTACTTCGCCTCTTTCCTTGGCTTTGTGCGTTCCCTGCCTTTTATTGGCGAGGTGTTGTTTCACATCCAGATAGATAGCATGATCATTCGGATCGATCCCGAAAATCGTTTCATCAAGGTTAACCTTTTTGCCGGTTTCCTTACCGCTTATGCTTAATACAGCTAACTCCATTATTTCTCAATAATTAAATATGAACCATTAGAACCTGGAACGGAACCTTTTAACAGTAAGAGATTACTTTCAGAGATGATCTTCACCACTTTGAGGTTAAGGACTTTCACTTTTTGGGAACCGGTCTGGCCTGCCATTCTCATTCCTTTGAATACTCTTGAAGGGTAAGATGATGCACCGAGAGAACCCGGGGCTCTGAGCCTGTTGTGCTGCCCGTGGGTAGCATCGTTGACGCCCCTGAAACCGTGTCTTTTAACCACACCCTGAAAGCCTTTGCCTTTGCTGACACCGACTACATCAAGCCATATGTCGTCTTTGAAATAATCGACTGTAATGACATCGCCAGGTTTCCAGTCCTTCACGAAGCCTTTCAGTTCAACTACTTTTTTCTTGGCTGTTGTGTTGGCTTTCTTGAAATGACCCAGCATTGCCTTTGTAGTCCTCTTTTCCTTTTTTTCTTCAAATGCAAGCTGAACAGCGGCGTAGCCGTCACTATCGACAGATTTTACCTGGGTCACTACGCATGGACCAGCCTGAATTACCGTACAGGGGACATTTTTGCCATCTTCATCGAAGATGGATGTCATACCGACTTTTTTACCAATTAATCCTGGCATGTTCTTATTCTTTTACGAATTGTTATACTTTAATTTCAACCTCGACACCACTCGGGAGTTCAAGCTTCATCAATGCATCAATAGTTTTGGGTGTGGAACTGTAAATATCGAGCAGGCGTTTGAATGAAGAAAGTTGAAATTGTTCCCTCGACTTTTTGTTTACAAACGTTGACCTCAGTACAGTATAGACCCTTTTATGCGTAGGCAGGGGAATAGGTCCGCTGACAACCGCACCGGTAGACTTTACCGTTTTTACAATCTTTTCGGCGGATTTATCCACCAGATTATGGTCGTACGACTTAAGTTTAATTCTGATCTTCTGGCTCATGTTTTATCAATTATGCAAATGTTTTACCACTTACTTTTTCCAATATCTGTTTTGAAAGATTAGGTTCCACCTCTTCAAAATGCGAGAATTCCATGGTAGCCGTTGCCCGTCCGGAGGTCAGTGTTCTCAGCACAGTAACGTACCCGAATTGTTCGGAGAGCGGAACTTTTGCTTTGATAACTCTTGATCCGGCTTTCGATTCCATCCCTTCGACCTGTCCACGCCGTTTATTGAAATCGGAGATCACGTCTCCCATATATTCTTCAGGAGTTACCACTTCGGCTGCCATGATGGGTTCGAGCAGAACTGGTTTTGCCCTGGCTGCAGCCTTTCTGAAGGCGTTTTTAGCTGCAATTTCAAAAGACAGTGAATCTGAGTCAACCGCATGGTAAGAACCGTCGAGCAGTACAACTTTCAGATTATCAACCGGGAATCCGGCCAGCGGACCGTTACTCATAGCTTCACGGAATCCTTTCTCTACGGACGGAATATATTCTCTTGGTACGTTTCCTCCCTTGATTTGACTGATGAACTGCAATCCGGATATACCCTCATCTGCAGGAGAGATCCTGACAACGATATCGGCGAATTTACCGCGACCTCCGCTCTGTTTTTTAAAGACTTCACGATGCTCAATCTCAGCGGTGATGGCTTCTTTATAATTAACCTGGGGGCGTCCCTGGGAACATTCAATCTTAAATTCCCGTCTAAGACGGTCGATCAGGATCTCAAGGTGAAGCTCACCCATGCCTGAAATGATCGTCTGTCCTGTTTCCGAATCAATCCTGACCTGGAAAGTCGGATCCTCTTCAGCCAGTTTATGAAGTGCCATGGAAAGCTTGTCCATGTCAAGCTGTGTCTTCGGTTCGATAGCCACATTGATGACTGGTTCAGGAAATGTCATTCTTTCCAGTATTATGGGCTTATTAATGGCACAAAGGGTGTCACCGGTTCTCAGATCTTTAAAACCGACAGCTGCACAGATATCACCGGCTTCAACTTCCGGCCTTGGATTCTGTTTATTGGCGTGCATCTGGTATAACCGGTTTACACGATCCTTTTTCCCGGTGCGGGTATTAAGAACCATTGTGCCCTCTTTAAGGGTGCCGGAATAAATCCTGAGGTATGCCAGTCTTCCAACGAAAGGATCGGTGGCGATTTTAAAAGCGAGTGCCGATAATGGGGCATCAGAATCCGGTGCCCTTAGTTCTTCCTTGTCGTTATCGGGGTTAATCCCTTTAACAGCTTCAACATCCATAGGGCTGGGCAAAAGAGCCACAATTCCATTAAGCAGACGCTGAATCCCTTTGTTTTTAAACGCTGAGCCGCAAAATACAGGAACGATCTGTCGTTTAATGGTTGCGAGCCGGGTGGCTTCCATAAACTCTTCAACAGTAATGGCTGTTCTGTCCTCAAGAAACCTCTCCAGAATAGTATCGTTCGAGACAGCTACGGCTTCAACGAGTTTTTCACGCCATTCCTCGGTCAGTTCAACCATATCTTCAGGGACCTCCTCCATGGAGTAGTTCACCCCAAGGGTTTCATCCTCGTGCCAGATGACGGCTTTGCGTTCGATAAGATCAATAACTCCGCGGAAATTATCTTCATCACCGATAGGGATCTGCATCGGGATCGGATTTGCACCCAGTTTATCCTTGATTTCCTGAACTACGGAGAAAAAGTCGGAGCCTACCCTGTCCAGCTTATTTATGAAAGCAATACGGGGTACATTATATTTATCAGCCTGTCTCCATACGGTTTCAGACTGGGGTTCAACACCACCAACCCCGCAGAAAACAGCAATAACACCGTCGAGAACACGCAGTGAGCGCTCAACCTCAACGGTAAAATCAACGTGCCCGGGAGTGTCGATGATATTAATTTTGTATTTATTATCGTTATAATTCCAGAATGCTGTTGTAGCAGCCGAAGTAATGGTAATCCCTCTCTCCTGTTCCTGCACCATCCAGTCCATGGTAGCGGCACCTTCATGTACCTCCCCTAACCTGTGAGTAATCCCTGTATAGAACAGAATGCGTTCTGTAGTGGTGGTTTTACCCGCATCGATATGGGCCATGATCCCGATATTCCTTGTATATTTCAGATCCTTATTCATCTGTTAATCTTCTTCCTCTCGTTAATTCTTCCATAATTATCCAACAACTCTCCTGTCAGAACCTGAAATGGGCAAATGCCTTGTTGGCTTCAGCCATACGGTGAGTATCTTCCTTTTTCTTATATGCACCGCCTTCATTATTAAATGCAGCCATGATCTCTGCGGCAAGTTTTTCCGACATGGAATGACCGGTACGTTTGCGTGCAAAGTAAATCAGGTTCTTCATTCCAATAGATACTTTTCTCTCCGGCCTGATTTCCATTGGAACCTGGAATGTTGCACCACCCACCCGGCGGCTCTTCACTTCAACCTGGGGAGTAATATTCTCCTGGGCCATTTTCCAAATCTCAACAGGAGACTTACCATCTTTACCCATTTTGTCAGCAATGATATCCATGGCCCCGTAGAAAACACCATATGAAATGCTCTTCTTTCCGGCGAGCATCAGGTTATTCACGAACCTGGTAACTTCAGGATCCTTAAATTTAGGATCGGGAAGCAGAATCCTTTTCTTCGGTTTCGCTTTTCTCATTTCTTCTTACTTATTTACTTTTAGGTCTTTTAGCACCATATTTTGAACGACGCTGCGTTCTTCCTTCAACACCGGATGCATCAAGAGCACCACGGATCAGGTGATAACGCACACCTGGAAGATCTTTCACCCTGCCACCCCGGATCAAAACAATGGAGTGTTCCTGAAGGTTGTGGCCTTCACCGGGAATATAAGCATTCACTTCTTTTCCGTTGGTCAGCCTCACCCTGGCAACCTTCCTCATGGCCGAGTTAGGTTTTTTTGGCGTGGTCGTGTAAACTCGGACACATACTCCTCTTCTCTGCGGACAGGCGTCGAGAGCAGGTGCCTTGCTCTTTTCAACTATTTTCTGCCGACCTTTTCTTACTAACTGTTGAATCGTTGGCATACAGTATAATTTCTAATGTTTAATTAAACTTTTTCCGAAACGGGTTGCAAAGGTATTATATTTTTTAAAAAAACAATAATTTTTAAGGATTTAATTTGACTGATTCTGACTGAAAAAACCGGCATTGTTCCCGCCCTGACAACCAAATGTTACGTCCCGTTTTCGGGCTGCGAATATATATATAATATGTGTGTCTTCAGCAGAAATTGAAAAGTTTTTGACAGAAAGTACGTCAAACGTCAAACATCCAACATGCCCATATGAAAATTATCCAACACCTTGTCTCTTTTTAAAAATTTATTACTTTTGCATCTCCTGAATAATGCCGGTTTATCCTTTGTGATTAAAGCAAATACGCAAATATTCATCTAACTCAGTAATTATATATGAAAACGTATTCCACAAACCAGATTAAGAATATCGTTCTGCTCGGTAATGCAGGTTCGGGTAAAACCACCCTCGCGGAAGCCATGATGTTTGAAGGTGGCGTGATTGACCGCCGGGGTGATATTACCGCAAAGAACACGGTTTCCGACTTCAATGCCATTGAGCAGGAAAATCAAGGTTCCATTTTCTCCAGCGTTATGTATACCGAATATAATAATGCCAAAATCAACATTCTGGATGCTCCCGGTGCCGATGATTTTGTGGGAGGTGCCGTATCGAGCCTTCATGTGGCCGACTCTGCCGTAATGTTGATCAATGCGCAGAATGGCCTCGAAGTGGGTACTGAAATTCATAACAGATGGGTGGAACGTTTTCACAAACCGATGATTTTCGTGGTTAACCATCTCGATCATGAAAAAACCAATTTCGAGAAAACTCTCGAGATGATGAAAGAACGATACGGGAGTAAAGTTGCCATTGTGCAGTACCCTGTCAATGCCGGCCCGATGTTCGATTCGTTTGTTGATCTGATCCAGATGAAACTTTATAAGTATCCTTCAGATGGCGGAAAACCAGAAATCAGCGCTATACCGGCTACTGAAGCAGGCAGGGCCGAGGAACTCAAAGCCGAGCTCGTGGAGAAAGCTGCTGAAAATGATGAGGCTCTGATGGAAATCTTCTTCGAAAAGGAAACTCTTGAAGAGGAAGAAATGAGAAACGGGATTTCGAAAGGTATCATGAATGGCGATTTGTATCCCTTATTTTGTACATCAGCCCGGAAAAATATGGGCGTAGGCCGTTTACTTGAATTCATTTCAAATGTTCTGCCCTCCCCCGACAAGATGGCAGGGGTAATCGACAGGAAAGGCAATGAAATTAAATTTGATCCGAAGGGACCAGCTACGTTGTTTGTATTTAAAAGCTCTGTCGAGTCTCATATCGGTGAGATCAATTATTTCAAAGTGATCTCCGGTGAAGTTTCTGAAGGTATGGATCTGACCAATACACGTACTTCCAATAAAGAACGTCTGTCACAATTGTTTGTCATCTTTGGAAAAAACAGGAACAAAGTATCAAGTCTGTCTGCCGGAGATATTGGGGCAACGGTCAAACTTAAAGCCACCAAAACCAACGATACACTTACTTCCGGTAATATTGACCTTGCTCCCATAGCCTTCCCCGATCCGAAATATCGTACTGCCATTAAACCGGCCAGTGAGAGTGAAGCGGAAAAACTTGGTGAATCACTCAACCGTATTCACGATGAGGATCCAACCCTACTCATCGAACATTCCAAGGAACTCAAACAGATCATTGTTTCCGGGCAGGGTGAACACCATCTTAATATTGTAAAATGGCAGCTCGACAACATTTTCAAGGTCGATTCCGAATTCATCACCCCCAAGATTCCTTACAGGGAGACCATCACCAAAGCGGCCCAGTCAGACTACCGGCATAAAAAACAGTCGGGAGGTGCCGGCCAGTTCGGTGAAGTTCACATGATTATCGACCCCTATATTGAAGGACAACCGGAACCGGATATGTTCAGGATCAACAACAAGGAATACAAAATATCCATCAGAGGCCGGGAAGAGGTAAAACTCCCCTGGGGAGGATCACTCTGGTTTTACAGTTGCATCGTCGGCGGGTCTATCGATGCCAGGTTCATGCCGGCTATCCTCAAGGGCCTCATGGAAAAGATGGAAGAAGGACCTCTTACCGGTTCTTACGCCAGGGATATCAGGGTCTTCGTATACGATGGCAAAATGCACCCGGTAGATTCCAATGAAATTTCATTCAGACTGGCCGGACGAAATGCCTTCAAAATGGCATTCAAAAATGCCGGCCCCAAAATCCTTGAGCCGATTTACGTTGTTGAAGTACTGGTACCTTCCGACAGGATGGGTGATGTCATGAGTGACCTCCAGGGCCGCCGGGCCATTGTACAGGGAATGAGCAGCGAGAAAGGCTTTGAAAAGATTACTGCAAAGGTCCCCCTTGCTGAAATGAATAAATACTCCACCGCCCTGAGTTCCCTGACCAGCGGCCGGGCCATGTATTCCATGCATTTCAGTGAATATGCTCCTGTTCCGGGAGAGATCCAGGATCAGCTTCTTAAAGCATACGAAGCCGAACAGGAAGAAGAATAGAACAACTCAAAATACTGTTTTGCGATATAAAAAAGCCGTTGGCCTTGCAGCCGGCGGCTTTTTTTTAATATTATGACTGGCCGGTTTCGTGGATACAAACCACAATTCAAGGATCACAGAACGGGTATGATAGTATTGGGCTAATATATTGAAGAAAAGATGACTTAAAAGTGCTCCGGCAGGCGTGAAAGTTTACACCTGCAGGTTTGCATCCCTTTCACCGGAACAAATATACCACTCCTGCATAATTCCCTTTCCGGTAATGAATATTGTCGTATCCGGTTGCTTCGATGATGTAGTAATAGGCTCCAGGACTTGCCTCGCGGTTGGAATCCTTTATTTTGCCATTCCAGCCGTCCCAGGAATACAGATCATTCACGTCGGCTGAATAGACAAGAACGCCAGACCGGCTGTATATACGAATGGTAAACTGCTTGATAGACTTGAACTCAACCTTGAAATTGTCATTCAGATTATCGCCGTTTGGTGAAAAGACATTTTGCACCTTGAGTTCCGAAGGCTCTACAGTTATGGGCGTCACCACCCTAAACGTGTCGACGCAACCCGCTTCACTTGTCGAGACCAGTGTCGGATAGTAATCCCCGGGTTTATAATAGGTGTACTCAGGCTCGTACCCTATATCATTTGTAAATTCATTGGCAAATTTGCCAGACTTTGCCGAATCGGAATAGATCCATTCAAATGACCAGCCGTTTTTGGATTCATTTGTGAATTTTACCTCAAGAGGCGCTCCGTCTTCCGGCGGATCAGGAGGTTCGACATAAACCTTTTTATCGGCTTTATCAAAAAACATAAAGCTAAATTCAGCTTTTGTAAAAACTGAATGGAAAAACACCGAATCCCTGACTGTCATACCAAAACTATCGACGATTTCAAGAAAATACCAGGTGTCTTTAAAAGGAATATCACCTTGTGTCAGGTAATCAAAAGTTGGAGTTAGACTTTTTTGCTGACCTGAAAGATTCAAATCAGTATTATCTGAAGACCATTGAATATTAAAGCCATTTATTGGTATGTCTAAGGCGTCAATAACAATCTTTTCACTGTTTGTCGGATTGTAAAAATAAAATGTATCAGGAAAAACTGAGGCGCTTAAATTGAGTAAATCGCAAGTATATTTATATAATGGCACCTCACCTGAAGAAGTTTTATCAATATTAACCTTCAGGTCATCGATAAACACCCAGGCGAGGAAAGAAGTGTCGATGCCGGCGCCGTTGAAAACCCTCACTTTGTAGCCTCCGTTCCCGAGCCCCGTAACGTTTGATCCCGTGGCATTGTTATCGGTCTGAAAAGCAGTCCCATACGCCATGGATAACGTGTCCCAGGCTGACCATTCAAAGGTAAAGTTCCCTGTTGAGGGAGCTGAAGCTGTCAGAATGCCAGTCACTTCTTCTCCCGGGTACTCATAGAAGGAAAATACCAGCATACTGTCAGTTCCTGAACTGGTATTATAGGATATGTATTTTGAACTGCCGGCAGTCGGCGAACTGATCTGTGCGGAAATACCTGCTGTCACAAGCAGAAATAGGAAAGTCAGGCTGTATGTTTTAAATGAATATTGCGGCAAAGGTCAGTTTGTTAGTTTAAAAATAACTGTTTCAGGAGTAAAATATTTTGCGAAAATTGAAAAAAAATATGTTTTCTGCAATGTTACGAAAAATAAAGACGCTGAGATTTTACAGTTTTTGACATAAAGGGCAGAAGCAGGTATGGGGAGAACAGGTTTTGCAATCGAAAAATGAAATGCCATGAGAATTTATAAGGGATTCAGGGTTTTGATCGTTCATCGGAAAGTTCTTATGCTGGATGAATCAATTTTCAATATCTTTTTTTCTTTCCGAAGGAGAAAAAATAATCCCTCACCAACCAGATCCGAAAGCCTGAGAAATCCTGCCCCTGGTGCATATAATCTCAGGCATTCACCGTTCCTGCTACTTACTGCTTACTCTTCAAATTAATGTCCTATCGTTAAAAACTAATCCATGCATCATAAAAATTTTAGCTTCAAAAACACTACATTTGGCTCCTCAAAAAGGGAAGCTGTGGAAAAGATTTTAGCTGAGCTGAACGGACCCCAGAAAGAGGCTGTGGTCCATTTCAACGGGCCATCGCTGGTCATAGCGGGAGCTGGCTCGGGAAAAACCCGGGTCCTCACCTACCGCATTGCCAACATGCTCAGCAACGGTATCCCTCCACCTCAGATCCTCGCCCTTACATTTACGAACAAGGCAGCCAATGAGATGAAGGAACGTATCGCCGGGCTGGTGGGATATAAAAACGCCCGCCATCTCTGGATGGGGACGTTCCATTCCATCTTTGCCCGTATACTCAGGGCGGAAGCCAATACACTCGGCTACCCTTCAACATACACGATTTATGACACCCAGGATTCCCGCAACCTCATCAAGACGATCATCAAAGAGCTGAAGCTCGACGACAAAATTTACAAACCTGCGGAAGTCGGCGGCCGAATCTCCAACGCCAAAAACAATCTGATCACGGCAGAAGCTTATGCAGGAAATGCATCCATCGAGGCTACGGATAAAAGTACCCGGAGGCCTATGCTCAAAGATATTTACAAGCGTTATGCCGCCAGGTGCAAAAGTTCAGGTGCCATGGATTTTGACGATCTGCTCCTGAATACGAACATCCTGTTCAGGGATCATCCTGACATTCTTGACAAATACATGAACACTTTCCGGTATATCCTCGTGGATGAATACCAGGACACCAATTACTCGCAGTACCTCATCGTTAAAAAGCTGGCACAAGCGCACAGAAATATCTGCGTCGTCGGCGATGATGCCCAGAGCATCTACTCCTTCCGGGGTGCCCGTATTGAGAATATCCTGACTTTTAAATCCGATTATCCCGAAGCCACTACATACAAGCTGGAACGGAATTACAGGTCGACACAGAATATCGTTAATGCAGCAAACTCCATCATTTCAAAAAACCAGGGACAAATTCCCAAGAAAGTCTTTTCAGAGAATGATGAAGGCGCAAAAATAAAAGTTGTTGAAGCGAGTACCGACAGCGAGGAAGGATTCATTATTGCCGGGATGATCAGGGATGCTTCCATGGCTGAACAGGTCCGTTACCAGGACATGGCTATCCTTTACCGCACCAACGCCCAGTCGAGAATATTCGAAGAATCAATGCGCAAGATGAATATCCCTTACAAAGTATATGGCGGCGTATCTTTTTTCCAGCGCAAGGAAGTAAAGGATGTGCTGGCCTACTTCCGGCTTATTGTCAACCCGGCTGATGATGAATCACTCAAGCGCATTATCAATTTTCCGTTGCGGGGGATCGGTAAAACCACCCTTTCTAAGATTGAACAAACCGCTTCAGGGCGGAACGTACCTGTCTGGGAAGTTTTAACAGACGGCTCGTTCCTCCGCACGGCTTTTAACTCAGGCACAATCCAGAAGCTCACCGGCTTCTCGCAGCTGATCTCAGAGTTCAGGAAGAAGGCCGGCGAGATGGAGGCCTTTGACCTGGCCTATACTGTGGCCACTTCGACAGGCATCCTGAAAGAACTCACGGCGGATAAGACACCGGAAGGTATCAGCCGGTATGAGAATATTGAAGCTCTTCTGAACAGTATCCGCGATTTCAATGAAAATGAGGATAATGCCGGAGACACTACCCTGTCGGATTACCTCCAGACGGTAACGTTATACACGGATGCCGACCAGGAAAAGCCGGAAGATCATGACAAGGTGACCCTGATGACCGTACATTCTGCCAAGGGTCTTGAGTTCAGACATGTTTACCTGGCCGGTCTCGAAGAAGAGCTCTTCCCCTCCCAGATGTCGACCTCTATGCCGAAAGATATCGAGGAAGAACGGCGGCTTTTCTACGTGGCTGTTACCAGGGCCAAGGAAAAGGTGACGATCAGTTATGCCGGAACACGCTACAGATGGGGACTTCTGACCAACCGTAATCCCAGCCGGTTCATTTCCGAAATCGACGAGCAGTTCCTGGAGCTACCTACCACTCTTCAGAACAGGCAGGATGCCGGAAGAAGAACTTCACCGGTGAATCATGCCCTTTTTCCTAAAACATCCCCTAAGGAATTCACACCCCCGGTATTCGGCAAGAAACTGGTAAAAATCCAAAACACTTCTGCGCAGGTATCCGCAGAAAGTGCGGATCCTTCAAAAATACAGGTAGGCATGGAGGTGGAACATCCGCGGTTCGGGCGCGGGAAAGTAATCAACAAAGAAGGAACACCCCCAAATATCAAGGCTACAGTTTTTTTCAAAGATCATGGGCAGAAACAATTATTGCTGAAATTTGCGAAATTGAATATCGTAAAATAATGTCACTCTTCAAAAACTTTCCCTTTTTCCCTGATATCTTGTTAACTCCATAAATTTCAGTTAGCTTTGCAAAAATGAAAAACATAATGGATTACGATTATAATACAAGCAGGAACAGGTTGTATCTTCCCGAATACGGCCGGAATGTACAAAAAATGGTGAATCATATCTGCACCATCGAAGACCGGGAAGAACGCAACAAGGCCGCCAGGACCATTATCGGCATCATGGGGAACCTGAACACACATCTTCGCGACCAGGGCGATTTTAAGCATAAGCTATGGGATCACCTGTATATCATCTCCGATTTCCGGATCGATGTCGATTCTCCCTACGAAACGCCGGAACCTGAACAACTCAAGCAGAAACCCAGCCCCATCCCTTATAACCAGAACCGGATCAAGTATAAACACTACGGCCATTCCCTGGAAATGATGATCAAAAAAGCCCTGGAGATGGAAGAAGGCGAAGAAAAAGAACAACTTATTGCTGTCCTTGCCAACCACATGAAAAAGTCGTACCTGACATGGAACCGTGAAGCTGTGGATGACCAGCAGATCTTCAGTGACCTGAAGGAACTCACCGGCGGCAGGATTGAAAATACCGATGATGGCATAAAGTTACTGGAGACCAAGGAAATATTGAACAAGAACAGGAAGAAAAGACCTCAGAAAAAATCCAAATAACCCGCTTCGGCTTTTTATGAGCAGTTTCCGTATTGAAGGCGGCCGTCGCCTGAAAGGCGAAATCATTCCGCAGGGAGCAAAAAACGAGGCTCTTCAGGTTTTATGTGCCTGTCTCCTTACCCCGGAGACCATTACCATCAGCAACATCCCAAACATCAGTGATATCAATAACCTGATTGAACTCCTCGGGGATATTGGTGTCAGCATTTCAAAGCTTTCAGAAAACAGTTATTCTTTCAAAGCCGCCAACATCGATATCTCTTATCTCCAAAGCGATGAGTTCAGGGAGAAAAGTGCGGCTCTCAGAGGTTCGGTGTTGATTGTCGGTCCTCTTCTGGGGAGGTTCGGTGAAGCCTTTATACCCAAACCCGGCGGGGACAAGATCGGCCGGCGCAGGCTCGATACCCACTTTATTGGTCTGCAGAATCTGGGTGCTAAATTCACTTTCGACAAACGCAGGTACCAGTACCACGTGAATGCCAAATCGCTAAAGGGCACTTACATGCTGCTCGATGAAGCATCCGTAACCGGTACCGCCAACATCATCATGGCTGCCGTTTTGGCCGAGGGGATCACCACAATATACAATGCCGCCTGCGAACCTTACGTGCAGCAGCTGTGCCTTATGCTGAACCGCATGGGCGCGAAAATTTCCGGTATAGGCTCAAACCTCCTGACCATTGAAGGGGTCACTTCACTGAAAGGTACAGAGCACCGGATCCTTCCCGATATGATTGAGGTAGGAAGCTTTATCGGACTGGCAGCCATGACCGGGTCGGAGCTCACTATGCGGGATGTCGGCTACCGGCATCTGGGCATTATCCCGGAATCATTCCGGCGCCTGGGTATTAATATAGAGGTCAAAGGTGACAACATCCGTATTCCCGCACAGGAACATTATGAGATCGAAACCTTCATCGACGGGGCTATCATGACCATCGCCGATGCACCCTGGCCCGGCCTCACCCCCGACCTGCTCAGCGTGATACTCGTGGTCGCCACACAGGCTAAAGGCAGTGTGCTGATCCATCAGAAAATGTTCGAAAGCCGGCTCTTCTTTGTCGATAAACTCATTGACATGGGCGCACAAATCATTTTGTGCGATCCGCACCGGGCAACGGTCATCGGTCAGGATAAGAAGATCAGACTCCGCGCCACCAATATGACCTCACCCGATATCCGCGCAGGTGTCGCCCTGCTTATCGCTGCCATGTCGGCCGACGGGATAAGCACCATTCATAATATTGAACAGATCGACCGCGGATACCAAAATATCGATCAAAGACTAAACAGCATCGGTGCCTTAATAGAACGATTACCATGAACGGTTAAAATTTTTTTTGTTTATATTTGCAGAAAGTTACATATCTAGATAAACCTAATTGGAAGAATAATGAAAAAAAAGATTGTCATCGTATTCCTGTCCGGCATGATTGGTTTTACAGCCTGTTCGGGAAAAAGAAACGGAGATTCATCCAAAGCATCAAACACATCTGAGGTTACAACAGCCAAAAAAGAGGCCGTGGTCGGCCTGAATGTAGGCAACCGTGCTCCTGAACTGGAATATCCTTCACCCTCCGGAAAAATCATCAAGCTATCCTCTCTCCGGGGAAAAGTTGTCCTTATTGATTTCTGGGCTTCGTGGTGCCCGCCGTGCCGGCGTGAGAATCCAAATCTGGTGCAGACATACAATACGTTTAAAGACAAGCAATTTAAAAACGGGAACGGATTCACCGTTTACAGTGTGTCACTGGATGCTGACAAAAACAGCTGGGTATCTGCCATTCAAAGTGACCATCTTGACTGGCCCAATCACGTAAGCGACCTTAAGTACTGGAATTCGGTACCGGCGGCCATGTACCAGGTAACAGGCATCCCGTCGAATTTTCTGATTGACGGAGACGGCATTATTGTAGCCAGGAATCTGAGAGGACCGGTTCTGGATGCAACCCTGAATGCTATGACCGACTGATGTCAACGCCATTTGCGCATTAATCCTGCCAGATTCCATTCTTCTTGTTCAGGCATACCGGTTTTCTGCCATCCATGACGGAAATTCCCTTACCCCGCCTGAAACCATGCCAAATTGTCTTCTGTTCGAATATTGGCAAAAAATTTGAGGAAGACCTGTCATCTCATTGTAAACAAATCAGAAGAAATATGGCAAAAAAACCATCCGGGAATATCCCTAAAATGAGTGAAAAGAATATCGAAAAAGGAGCCAAAGATCCTAAAGTTGCACAGAAAGAGGAACACGTGAAAAAGGAAGAAAAGCAGGTAAAGGCCTCTGGCGCAGAAAAAGAGGCAGAAGAACCTACAAAGGACGATTTCGAACAGAGAATTACAGAATTACAGGATAAATACCTGCGGCTGTCTGCAGAGTTTGACAATTACAGGAAAAGGACTCTGAGGGAAAAAACCGAATTACTGAAATCGGCCAGTGAAGATGTACTGATCAAAATCCTGCCCGTCATGGATGATTTTGAAAGAGCGATAGGCTCAATGGAAGCTGCCACTGACATCGACGCCATCCGTGCCGGCATTTATCTGATTTATAATAAATTCAGGGATTTTCTTACGCAGCAGGGTGTACGTGAAATGGATTCATTGAATGATGAATTTGATACAGACAGGCACGAGGCAATCACGAAAATACCTGTACAGGAAGAAGATAAGAAGGGGAAAGTGGTGGATGTGATTGAGAAAGGGTATATGCTGAATGAAAAAGTAGTCAGGTATGCAAAAGTTATCATAGGGGAATAATTAATCAATGACAAAAAGAGATTATTACGAAGTATTGGAAATTTCCAGGGGAGCCACGCAGGAAGAGATCAAGAAGTCGTATAGAAAGATGGCCCTGAAATTTCATCCGGACAAAAATCCGGATGACCATACGGCAGAAGATAAATTTAAGGAAGCCGCCGAGGCTTATGAGATACTGTCCGATCCTCAGAAACGATCCCGATATGACCAGTTCGGCCATGCTGCATTCCAGGGTGGAGGAGGAAACGGATTCCATGCTGGCGGCATGAGTATGGAAGATATTTTCGAAAGCTTTGGGGATATTTTCGGGGATTTCGGCTTTGGCGGTTTTGGCAGAAGCGGCCGTAGAACGGGTCAGAGAATAAACCGGGGTTCTGATTTACGCATTAAAGTTAAACTGGACCTGCAGGAAGTTGCCAATGGTGCTGAGAAGAAGGTAAAGGTTAAAAAGTACATTGCCTGTGATGCCTGTAAGGGCACCGGGGCCAACGACGGCACCGCTTATGAAAGCTGTTCAACCTGCCGTGGCTCAGGCCATGTAACCAGGGTAACGAATACCTTTCTCGGACAGATGCAGACTACCTCTGTCTGTCCCCAGTGCGGCGGGGAAGGCAAGATTATTTCACAGAAGTGCAACACCTGTTACGGCGAAGGAATCTTACCTTCGGAAGAAACCATCTCCTTCAACATCCCGGCCGGAGTAGCAGAAGGGATGCAGCTGAAAGTCTCCGGGAAAGGCAATGCAGCCCGTCGGGGAGGTATCAACGGGGATCTCCTGGTTGTGATCACAGAAGAAAGACATCCTGAACTTATCCGGGACGGAAACGATCTTTTGTTTAACCTTTACCTGAGCATGCCCGACGCTATTCTGGGCACTACGGTGGAAATACCTACCATCAGCAGTAAAGTTAAGATCCGCATTGACCAGGGTACACAGCCCGGTAAAATTTTAAGACTTAAAGGAAAGGGCATCCCTGACGTTAATGGGTACGGAAAGGGAGACCTTCTGGTATCCATAAACGTGTGGATCCCGAAAGAAGTTAGTAAAGATGAGATAAAGATCTTTGAAAAACTCAGAGAATCACCTAATTTTATTCCCAATCCGGATAAGAATGAAAAAAGTTTCTTTGAACGGATGAAAAACTTCTTTGAATAACACCAACCTATATGGAATTTCTGAAGGCGAGCCGAATCGTAAAACAATTTTCCAATCATCTGGCCCTTGACAAGGTCTCCATCAGTGTGCCGGAAAATTCAATTTTTGGTTTGTTGGGCCCCAATGGCGCAGGTAAAACCACCCTGATCAGAATTATCAACCAGATCACTGCCCCCGACAGCGGCGAAATTTCCCTTCAGGGTCGTCCGCTCAAAGCCGATGATGTAATCAATATCGGTTATCTCCCTGAAGAAAGAGGCTTATATAAGAAAATGAAAGTCGGCGAGCAGGCATTGTACCTGGCCCGGCTCAAGGGTTTATCGAGAATCGACGCCTTGCGGCAGCTGAAGTACTGGTTCGAAAAATTCGAGATTACCGATTGGTGGAATAAAAAGGTAGAGGAATTGTCGAAAGGCATGCAGCAAAAAGTCCAGTTCATCACCACCGTAGTGCATGAACCCAAACTTCTGATCTTCGATGAACCGTTCAGTGGCTTCGACCCGATCAATGCCAACCTCCTCAAGAATGAGATCCTGAACATGAAGGAAAAAGGAGCCACCATCATCTTTTCAACCCATAACATGGCATCTGTTGAGGAACTCTGCGACCATATTTCCCTGATCAACAAGTCGAAGGTAATTCTGGAGGGACAAATCGATGAATTGCGCAAAACCTTCAGGACCAGTACCTACGAAGTGTCGTACACCGGTGATCCACAGAAAATGAAATCCGGCATTCCCGATGCCTTCGAGATCATCAGTGAACGAACGAATCATGATCTAAACTTCGCCCGCATAAAATCCAGGACGGTCCCCGACAACAATAAACTGATCAGCAATCTCCTTCCCCATATTGAAATTCAGTCATTTAACGAAGTCATCCCAAGTATGAATGATATCTTTATCAAGGTTGTCGGGGAAACCAATACCAAAGAATCCGCCGTATGAACAAAATCTTCCTTATCATCCAGCGCGAATATCTCGCCAGGGTCCGGAAACGCTCATTCATCGTGATGTCCATCCTGGGGCCCATTCTTTTTGCCGCCTTCCTTATCGTCCCCACTTACCTGGCCACCATGCAGGATAAGGAAGTAAAGACCATTGCAGTTGTTGACAGTTCGACGATATTTCTCAACAACCTTCCTGAATCCGATTACATCAAGTTTACGTATGTTCCCGGCACCGAACTCGAGTCTCTTAAAAACAATATCTCCAATAACGGTTATTCTGCCATTCTTTTTATTCCCGGTAACATACTGGCTTCCAATACGAGTATGCTCTACTCCGACAAGCAGCCAAGCATGTCGACCCGCATGTTTATCTCCAATGCCCTCGACAAGGAGCTGGAAAAAGAAAAATTAAAGGCACACCATATTGAGAACCTGGACAATATTATGAAGTCAGTGGCCACCAGGGTCAACCTGCGCGATATCACCCTCACGGAAGAAGGTGGCGAAAAAGAGAGCCATGCAGGCCTTGCCATGGGTATCGGTTATGTCGGCGGTATGCTCATCTATTTCTTTATCTTCCTCTTCGGCGCTATGGTTATGCGCGGAGTCATCGAGGAGAAAACCAGCAGGATCGTTGAGGTGATCATATCGTCTGTCCGTCCTTTTCAGCTGATGATGGGCAAGATCATTGGCGTGGGTCTGGTAGGGCTGACGCAGTTCCTGCTGTGGGTAATCCTTACCCTGGGTCTCGTAACCGGGGTGCAGAAAGCCTTCTTCCCTAAACTGACCCAAACACCTACCGAAAAGGTCCTCAGTCAGCATAGCCAGGACATTATGTCGTCACAGGATAACAGCCCACAGGCCGTGGAGCCCTTCCAGGCCGACGAAGGCAACAGTCCCCAGATCCTCCGGGATATGTACAATTCACTGGGCTCAGTGAATTTCGGATTGATCCTCGGCATGTTTATTTTCTATTTCATCGGCGGGTTCATGCTCTACGGCTCGCTCTTTGCCATGGTTGGTTCGGCAGTGGACAGTGAAACCGATACCCAACAATTCATGCTGCCTATTACAGTACCGCTGATTATCGGCATATTCGTCATGATAAACGCCATTGAGAACCCGGCCGGACCCCTTGCTTTCTGGTTCAGCCTCATCCCTCTGACATCCCCGATCGTGATGATGGTACGCATACCCTTTAATCCGCCCGCATGGGAAATCCTGACTTCCGCAGGGATCCTCATCCTTACCTTCCTTGGTACCACCTGGATGGCAGGAAAGATCTACCGCACAGGAATTCTCATGTATGGTAAAAAAGTGACCTACTCTGAGCTTCTGAAATGGCTGTTCTATAAAAACTGAGCCATCAGGAAACAGGGAAATGAGGTCTTTCCGGACTTACACCACCTGGTGTTTTCATAACTTGATGTAAATTTCAGGTGATGGCCGTTCGCGATTATTCATTTATCAACCGATCTTCATTATGAAAATCGCCATTCTCGATTTCGGAACCAATACCTTCAACCTGCTGATTGCAGAAACAGGGGAAAACAGTGGGCTGAAGATCATCCATTCATCTAAAGAACCGGTTAAGCTGGGACATGGAGGTATAAACGACGGGGTGATTACTCCGGAGGCTTTCAAACGAGGTATGACCGCCCTCGAAAACCAGTTTATCAAAATTAAAGAACTCGGGGCAGAAAAAGTATATGCATATGCTACATCAGCCATCAGGGATGCTAAAAACGGTAAAGACTTTATGCGGGAGGTCGATGAACGTTACAGTCTGTATGTCAACATCATCCCCGGTGAACGGGAGGCTGAACTGATCTATAAGGGTGTCAGGCAGTCCTTCAGCTTCACCGACAGGAAAGTTCTGATTCTCGATATTGGCGGCGGAAGTAACGAATTCATCATCGCCGACCATTCCAAAATATACTGGAAGTACAGTTTTAATCTCGGAATGGCCAGACTTCTTGAGAAATTTAATCCTTCCAACCCGATCACGTCGAAAGAGATCATCTGTATTGAAGATTACCTTAACGATCAGCTTGAGCCTCTCTTCCGGGCAATAAAGGAACACCATCCGGAAGAGCTTATCGGAGCATCCGGTGCTTTCGAGACGTTCTCCGCCCTGTTGTCTGAACGGCACCCGGAAGAATATGCTCTGAACGGCACTCATGCCAGGGAGATCCGGCTTGGCGATTATTCGGAAATCCATGAAATTCTTCTCCGTTCAACCATGGATGAGCGGATGAATATGAAAGGGATGGAGCCGGTAAGAGTGGATATGATTGTGCTGGCCACAATTTTTGTTAATTTTACGATTCAGAAATGCGGTATCCGCACCATCATTCAATCTGACTACGCCCTGAAAGAAGGTGTTGTTGCGGAGATTTTGAATATTTAAAACATTCCGGAAATGGCAAAGATCCTGGTTATTGATGACGAAAAAGGGATAAGAAGTACGTTACAGGAGATCCTCGAATATGAAAAGCATGAGGTGGAACTCGCCTCCAGCGGTCCTGAAGGCCTTGAAAAATTTTCTGCCGATAATTTTGATATCGTTCTCTGCGATATAAAAATGCCCGAGATGGATGGCATGGAGGTACTCGACAAGATCCTGGAAAAACCTTCTGACGCGCAGATCATCATGATCTCCGGTCACGGAAACATCGACACGGCCGTACAGGCCATCAAGAAAGGAGCCTACGACTTCATTGAAAAACCCCTCGATCTCAACCGGCTGCTGATCACCATCCGGAATGCCGTGGACAAGACCGATCTGATCACCGAAACCCGTGTCCTGAAGAAAAAAGTGAACCGTTCATTCGATATGGTCGGGAATTCAACGGCCATGGTCAGGGTGAAAGAGATGATCGACAGGGTAGCCCCTACCGATGCCCGGGTACTGATCACCGGCGATAACGGCACAGGCAAGGAACTTGTGGCGAGGGCGCTTCATGAAAAATCAGAACGTGCAGGCAACCCGTTCATTGAAGTGAACTGTGCGGCTATTCCTTCCGAACTTATCGAAAGCGAGCTTTTCGGTCACGAGAAAGGAGCTTTCACCTCGGCTATCAAACAGCGTAAAGGTAAGTTTGAGCAGGCCGACGGAGGAACTCTCTTCCTGGATGAGATCGGTGATATGAGTCTTTCCGCCCAGGCCAAAGTTCTGAGGGCCCTGCAGGAAAACAAGATCACCCGGGTGGGCAGCGACAAGGACATCAACGTAAATGTCAGGATCATCGCCGCGACCAATAAAAACATGAAGGCTGAGATTGAAAAGAATACTTTCCGCGAGGACCTTTACCACCGTCTGAGCGTCATCCTCATCCACGTACCATCCCTGAACGAGCGCACGGAAGACATCCCCGAACTGGCTGATTATTTCAACGAGATTATTTGCGGAGAATACGGTACACCCGTGAAGACCATCCGGCCCGATGCCATCGAAGAGCTCCAGAAGATCAACTGGACCGGTAATATCCGGGAGTTCAGGAACGTCCTGGAACGGCTGATCATCCTCTGCGACAAGGGGATCACCGGCGAAGATGTCAAACAGTTCGCGCAGCCGATCAGCAGGTAGTCAGGGCCTACGGTTCATGATCATACATTTTCATGAATAACATCCCCTTTCAATGTTCTAAAGGGCCTGATTTGGATTCAAAGATACGGATCTGTTGCTTAAACTGGCAGCTGCCAGGCTGCAATCTGTTGCTAATCAGGAGATTTCTTCGGAGGTAAGCTGTCTTTAATCAGGCGATTCCTTTGGAGGCAAGCTGTCGTTAATCAGGCGATTCCTTCGGAGGTAAGTTGTCTTAATTGGGGATTCCTTCGAGTGAATTCTGTCGTTAATCGGGCGATCCCTTCGGCTGCGCTCAGGGACCGTAGTTATTCGTCTTAAAGAAGCTCGCTTCGGCTACGCTCAGCGAGTCGTAAAAACGATTATATTAAAGATAAATGATAAGGTGAATAATGTTTTTTGCCGGTATTAATATTTTATCGTTCAGGATGGGGTTTGAAATTTTTGAAATGTGTTGCATTGCGACATTCAGATAATTTATGGAGTTCATTTGCATTTCCGTTAATCAGAGCTTCCTTTTTTTTCCGGCTCCACCCCTGAAGCTGTTTTTCACGGCGGAAGGCATCCTCAATGGAGTCAAACTCCTGAAAATAAACCAATTTAACCGGAGGATGCTGTCGGGTAAAATTAGCCCCCTCACCACACCAGTGTTGTAACAGTCTTGCTTCCAGATCCGTTGTACTTCCAGTATAATACTGTCCGTTTGAACATTCAAGAATATAGATGCAGGCTTTCATAGTAATATTATTTTTAGTTATTAAATACCCCGGGTCGCTGAGCGAAGCCGAAGCGGATTCCTTTTAATGCAAATGACTACGGTCGCTGAGCGAAGCCGAAGCGGATTCCTTTTAATGCAAATGACTACGGTCGCTGAGCGAAGCCGAAGCGGGGTTCCCTTAATGCAAATGACCCCGGTCGCTGAGAGAAGCCGAAGCGGGTTCCTTTAATGCGAACGACTACGGTCGCTGAGCGAAGCCGAAGCGGGGTTCCTTTAATGCGAACGACTACGGTCGCTGAGCGAAGCCGAAGCGGGGTTCCCTTAATGCAAATGACCCCGGTCGCTGAGAGAAGCCGAAGCGGGTTCCTTTAATGCGAACGACTACGGTCGCTGAGCGAAGCCGAAGCGGGGTTCCTTTAATGCGAACGACTACGGTCGCTGAGCGAAGCCGAAGCGGGGTTCCCTTAATGCAAATGACCCCGGTCGCTGAGAGAAGCCGAAGCGGGTTCCTTTAATGCGAACGACTACGGTCGCTGAGCGAAGCCGAAGCGGGGTTCCTTTTATGCAAATGACCCCGGTCGCTGAGCGAAGCCGAATAGGGGTTCCTTTAATGCGAACGACTACGGTCGCTGAGCGAAGCCGAAGCGGGGTTCCCTTAATGCAAATGACCCCGGTCGCTGAGAGAAGCCGAAGCGGGTTCCTTTAATGCGAACGACTACGGTCGCTGAGCGAAGCCGAAGCTGGTCGCTGAGCGAAGCCGAAGCGGGGTTCCTTTTAATGCGAATGACTACGGTCGCTGATCCGCCTCAACCCGAAGAAGGGAGCACAGCCGAAACGAGTCATAAATACTCCCTCCGGCGCTTTAATAGAATAAGTGCCAAAAAATCAGCACGACAAATCCGTCTTTTTTGTGGAAATGAGAAAAATGGCGAGAATACTTGTCCTTTAAAGAAGGATCATTCCTTCTCATCTTTGGGCATCAGGAGAAATGGCCGCCTTTGCTTTCTGCTATATTGAAAAGATTTCATTTTCAAAATCTCCGTATCAGCACCACACCGAAGCGTGTCTTCAGGCAGTCCAAGATATTTTATAATTGTGTCGGGTAATATTTGGTTAGTGATAATGAAATCGAATATCCGGAGTTTATTTTCAGAACCATCTTCGAAGTAATACCAATTCTCATTCATCACATGATACCAGGGATTCAGATTCGAATACACCGTAAATACGCATAGTCCTTTCTTCGAGAACATCGTTGTGTATTTGGCCTCCCAATAGGTAGCTATGCCATTATGCAGGTTATATTTCCAGGCAAGAGAATCCATGCACGCTACTTTTTCCGGATAATAATGCAGAAAGTTATGGAGACCTGATTTTACGCCTGTTTTTTGAAATTCATGAGCAGTGTACACCGTCACAGCCAGGAAAAGTGAAGCCATAACAGCAAAAACCTGGATATGCACTGCAGGTATGGCCTGTTTAAATTTATAGATCAGGTAACCGTAACTGAAAACGCCGAGGTACAGGCTGTAAATGTTATACCTCAACATATCCCAACCGGAATAACTGCCGTTAATGAGTGGCATGACAAGAGTAATGGTTGTAATCGCCACAAAAAGCAGCAGGTAAATCAACTCCGGCAGATCGGTATCTTTATTCCTGAAATATGAAAGCAGTTTCCGGGTAAGTAATATCGAATGAATAATTAGGCTTAACAGAAAAAGGATGTCAATGATGCCGCTAACACCCATTTTTGAAAGGTAATCATTATGCTGTCCCCAGAACATTTTAACTGAAGCAGGAATCAAGTCAAAGCTGAATACCTTCCATGATAAGCTGATGATCCGGATCGGGGAGTTAAACCTCAGGAGGGTAAACAAAGGCAGGGCTATTCCTCCGGAAAGCACATCGGCCGCCAGGACTTTAATCAGTCTTTTCCTGTATAAACTGTCTTTTAAAATCAGAACTGACAAGGACAAAACAGGAATCGAGAAGATCACCATGAACAGGCGGTCATTGATGATGGCCACTATGGCCGTGAAAAACATAATGAGCAGGGCCGAAGTCCTGTTATACTTCAAAAAACGGATTAAAAAAATTAAGCAGAACAGTGCCATCAGGAAAGCACTCATATGATAACTGATGCTAAACATATAAAATGTATAGCCAAAATCTTTGTTGATGAGGCTTACCAGCAAAAAGAGTGTCATTAAAAGTGTACCGGTAATGAAAACCGTATAATCTGCCTCGCCGATAAACTGCTTATAGACGATCATCAGAAGGATCAGCAGAATCATGACCTGCAGAAGACTATAAGTAAACATCGCAGGGATAAATGAACTGAAAAAACTTCGGATAACAAAGTACAGGATCATGTCAGGAAATATATTCGGCGCGCCGTTCAGATGCCATCCTGCAATACCATTATGGTTTATGAACAAATCCCGGTAGATGGAAGGAACGTAAAGGGTGTCGGAATTAAAGTAGACCGGCATCTGCTGCCCAGGCAGATTAGCAAAAATAAGAATGCAAAGAAGCAGGTTGAGGATTATGGAACCTGTCAGAACGATGAAGGATGCGGGCTGTCTAAAATCCGGTAACTTACTCATTCGTTAAAACTGGTTTAGGTTGCTTATCATGCTGATAAACGATATGGAATCAGATCATCCATACTCAAAGTTATGAAATTGACGGGGAAAAATACCGTTCCAAATTCTTGTTTTCATCTGTTTTCAGGGGAATATGGCCGTCGTGTTTTCCTGTCGTAATAAAACGCCGGGAAAACCAATATTTCATCATCCCCGCAATGCAGACGCTCCTTAGGTGTACCAAGGTATCTGCCGACACTCTCCAGAGAGATATTATCCATGATCACGAAATTGAAAGGCCGGGGTGTGTGATGTGATCCGTCTTCATAATAATACCAGTTTTCATTCATGACGTGATACCAGGGAGCCAGGCTTTCAAAGGCTGTAAATATCCTGAGATCTTCCTTTGAGAACATGGTAATATATTTTGCTTTCCAGTAAGTAGCCACACCATTCCCGAGATGATATTCCCGGGCCAGAGAATCAAGACAGGCCACTTCCCTGGGATAATAATGCATAAATCCGGAAAGTCCGGTTTTTACATCGTTTTTCAGGAATTCATCGGTTATTAAAACCATACTGCTAAGTCCCAGTAGTCCGGCTGTCAGCCATATCACTTTTAGCCCGTTTCTGAATTTTTCTTCAAATTTCATCGCCAGGTAACTGAAGCTGAACACCCCAAAAAACAAACTGTATACATTATATCGCATTAGCGAAGGTGCCAGATAGCTGCCGTTGATAACCGGCATGAACAGGACAACCAGCGTTACCGCCACGAAAAGGAGAAGGTAAATCAGTTCATTCATCCGGTAAAACTCTCCCCTGAAATACCGCCTGAGCTGCTTCACCAGGAGAACAACATGTAAAACAAGGCTTACGAGGAAGAGCACATCGATCACTCCCCGGATATCCAATCGCGAAAGGTAGTCCCGGTGCTGGCCAAGCAATACTTTCAGCGATGTTAAAATATTTTCAAACTGAAACACTTTCCATTCCAGGCCTATGATATTTACCCGTGAATGATAACTCAGCAGGTAAAAAAACAGCATCCCCGTGCCAACGGAAAGGAGGTCGGTCACAAGCAATTTCCATATCTTTCTGTGGAAATCACCCTTTTTAAAAAGCAGTACCGCCAATACCATCAAAGGAATACTGTACATGGATATGAACAGCCGGTCATTCATGATGGCGACACTACTTAACACAAACAGTGTGAGCAGCGCCGGCCATTTGCCTTTCCTGAAAAAATGCATTGTCAGGATCAGGGCCAGCAAAGCCATGATAAAGGCTCCTAAATGATAGCTGATGCTCAGGATGTAAAATGTATAAATAAAATCATGGTCAATCAGTGTTTCAACCAGGAAGAGAGACATGAGCAGAACCCCAATTCCAAGGTGCATGTAACCGATCTTAGGGAAGAACTGCCGGTACAGAATACTCAGTAAGGTCAGGAGAATCATCATCTGCACCAGGCTGTAGGTAAAGGCAGCAGGAATGAAACTGTGAAAGAAACTACGGATAATAAAATAGAAAAACATATCCGGAAAGAAATTCGGCGCCCCGTTAAGGTGCCAGCCGGCCAGGGAGTTATGGTTAATGAAGAGGTCGCGGTATATGGAAGGTAGGTAGAGGGTATCGGAACTGAAATACATGCTGATCTGCTTCTCACTAAGGGTGGCGAAAAGAATAATAACCAACAGGATATTAATGACCATGGAACCGGCAAAGAACCAGAACGTGCGGCTTTTGCCGGGATTCATATTTTCCTCCATGATTATTTTGATTTCCTGAAATTCATCTCACCCGTTATCTTATAATGCATAAATCCTGATATTTTTGAATTTACCGATTTCGTGTTTTGTGAAGGGCTGAATACCGGGATTTTCAAGTGTCTTCTCGCTATAAATAAAAAGATACTTTGCTCCCATCCTTATTTTATCCTGAATCTTGGCGCTGTCACCCGAGATTCCGAAATTTGTCCATCCCTTTTGGTTCATCACATAAAGGGTAATATTGATGCTGTTGTCAGACAGGCTGAGTACCCGGTCATTCTTTTTTATGCCCATGGAATCCAGGTACGGCTGTATATCTTCAAAAGACTGCAGGTACTCGAAATAATTTTTGTCTTCCCAACCCTTAGGGCTGTAACGATTGGCAATCTGCTGTGATGCAAATTCCACATTATAGATCAGCAGAGCAACCAGTACAAGCTTAAAAATTCCTGAATGAAAAAACAACGTGAATCTGTTTCTGACCGTGGAGAAAAAAGCCAGCATTACCACCGGGATCAGAATAAACATGTTGATGGTGTAATAATCGTGATCCCTTAATGGCTGGAAAAACAGAATGAAAAACATCACAAAACCGGCAAACATAATAAGTGCCAAGAATAGCCAGACCTTTTTTACCAGTTTGTTAAAGACAAGAAGGGAAACGAACATGAGGACAAAAAGGATCTGCATATCTCTTCTGAAGTAATCCCACTGGATATGTGCATTCAGGTGATCGAGAACAACATTGATTTGATCCCGGGTAAGGTCCCATATCGGCAAAATACCGATCAGAAATATACCTTTATTATGTTTTGAATTATACCAGTTGGCATAGTAATACCAACAAAACAGCACCAATAAAACACCCGCAAACAATAGGAAGTATTTCAGAGATGGCCGGGGAAAAATTCTTCGGTCCTTGTCCATCTTCATACCGAAAAGTTCAAGCCCGAATAATCCCAATATGGCAAGGAAACTTAAAAGAGACGTTATTTTCAGCAGGCCGGCAAGAAGGTAGAAAAACATGAAATAATAAAGGTATCTGTTTTGCTGCGTTTTGAAGTATTTAAAAAAGTACATCAGTCCGATCAGGGCCAGTGAAAATGCCGGGATATCCATCAGGAAATTATTACCGTAATAAACCAGGGTCGGTGAGGTAAACAGGATCAGGGATATGATGATGGCGACCACAGAATCCCCCAGTTCCTGCTCGAAAATTCTGAATAAAGCGAAAAGCCCGGAAAAAAATATCAGAACCACAATCAGCCGATAAATGAATTCATTGTGTCCAAAAATTTTCCATAAGTTACCCACCATGTAATAGATAACAGGAAATTCGCTCATCGTTTTTCCTGTCCCATCATAGCCCAGGTTATGCATGGAAGGTTTCAGGAACGGGTTGTTATCCTGATCATAATTGAGGGTAATGGAGAGGCAGTCGCACTGTCTCCACTGGTGAATACTTTGAGGGGGTTTCTGAAGAATAGACGGGTAATGATTAAAAAGAGCGATGATAACGAATACCAGGGTGAAAATCCATCCGGAGTATTTTGGGAAAACGGGATGCCGCTGTATAAACTCATTTGCATGTTGAACCTTATTCACTGCACCTCTCAACCCGGATTTTATTTTCTGATTGTTTTTCACACTTACTTCAAATTAACGATCTAAAAATATGCCTGTATATGTTGGATGCTTATTAATAAATTCGGGATTGTTTGCATTCTCAACAGGTCCGTCAACACCGTTCCCGGATAAAATAATGCGGCCTTCGTTTTGACTCATGGAAAATCCTGGCGATGTATTCACCGATGATCCCCAGTGTAAGCAGCTGGAAGCCCCCGAGAAAAAGTATACTGATCAGCAGGGACGGCCAGCCAGGTATGGTTTTCCCTTCAATATAAACCACCACGGCATAGATACTGTAAAGCACACCAAATAGTAAGGCCAGCAAGCCGACGTGAATACTCATCCTGAGTGGTTTGGAGCTGAAGGATGTGATGCCGGTCAAGCCAAGTCTGAACAGAGACCTGAAAGTCCACTTCGTGTTCCCGGTATGACGTTCAGGCGCCACATATGAAACATAACTCTGCCGGAAGCCCATCCAGCTTACCAGTCCCCTCATGAAGCGGTTTTGCTCATCAATTTTCAGGAAAGCCTCAACCACTTGCCGGTTCATGAGCCTGAAATCCGAATATTCGAAACCCATGTCGATATCCGAAAGATAATTGATGATCCTGATAAATAACTTTGATGAGATCCTCTTGAAAAAGCCTGCATCCTGGTTCGACTCGCGTTTGGTATTCACAATGTCAAAGCCTTTCTCATACTCTTCAATCAAATCATGAATAACGGCCGGCGGATGCTGACCGTCGGAATCCATGATGACCATAACGTCTCCCGTCGCTTCGGCAAGACCGGCCATAATAGCAGCCTGTTGCCCGAAATTACGGGATAAGCAAATGCCTTTTACCCGGTTGTCTTCCGATGATAAGCTGCGGATGACTTCAAAGGTGTGGTCGTGGCTGCCGTCATCCACAAAAATGATCTCAAGGGACTTGCCGTAGCCGGGTAACGCGTTTAAAAGTTCGTTGTAAATGTATTTTATATTGCCTTCCTCGTTAAAGGCCGGCAGAATGATACTCAGCATCATGAGTGGTAGTGTTCAGAATTTTATTCAAGCGTCAATTGAATGTTAAAATTAATGAAAATAATCTGACAGGATAATAACTATGCAAGAAATATAAAAAAAGCCCTTCAATGTGATCCGCAAAACTGCAAATATTCAAGGATTATCGCGAATCATCATTATTATCCCGGAGGCATTTGTCTTACCGGTATTGGGCAACCACGCTGTGGTTGGGGGCCACACGCGTATCGCCGACCACGGGCAAAACCGTGGCTATGCGTGGGTTACCGCTCCGCGGTTCTGCGAAGATGATACTGAGATTACCGTAAAACATTAACTATTCATGGATTACCTCGAACCATCATTATTCTCCCGGAGGTATTTGCCTTAACGGGATTGGACAACCACGCTGTGGTTGGGGGCCGCACGCGTATCGCCGACCACGGGCAAAACCGTGGCTATGCATGGGTTACCGCTCCGCGGTTCTGCGAAGTTGATACTGAGATTACCGTAAAACCTTAACTATTCATGGATTACCGCGAACCATCATTATTCTCCCGGAGGTATTTGCCTTAACGGGATTGGGATACCTCATTGTGGCTGGGGGTCGAAACGAATGGCCGACCATGGGCAAAACCACGGTATTCAGGAATGGATCCCAAAAAATCCGCGGAGGGGTTTCACAAATCATACATGACCATGATGTGTTATGATTTTCTATTTCACAATTAAAATACCGACATCCCTCCACTACCTGCCGGTAATCCAACCGCGGAGCGGTAACCCATGCATAGCCACGGTTTTGCCCGTGGTACGTTGGAATACATCCCATTACCCCCGGAGGGGTTTCCCAAATCATTCATGCCCATGATCGGTGTTATGATTATATTAAAAAAAAAACAAAATTCGACGCTGATTTTTTCCCCTTTTCCACATTAATATGTGTAGACAAATATTAATTATTAAAAAGGAGGTGAAAAATGTCAACCTACACCAATATCATTTATCAAATTGTTTTCGGTAGTAAGAATGCCCTAGGTTTCATGAATGAGAAAAACAAGGACATTCTCTTCAGCTACATTGCCGGTGTGATGCGTCAGAGGAAGAGTTTTCCATACATTGTGGGAGGTTATTATAATCATCTTCATCTGATCTCCTTTTTGCATCCTTCGGAAAATCTGGCTAATCTGGTCCGTGATGTGAAAAGGGCATCACATAATATGATGGAGGAAAAAGGAGATTTATTTCCAAATTTTCCGGGATGGCAGGTTGGATATGGAGCATTTACTTATGCTTTTAGTGCCAGGAACAATCTTATAAGATATGTTCAAAATCAGGAAATACATCATAGGAAAACAGATTTTGTGCAGGAATTTACCGGGTTATTGTCGGAACATGGAATTGATTATGATGTCCGGTATTTATTTATCTGACCGGTATTGGGCAACCACGCTGTGGTTGGGGGCTGCACGCGCATCGCCGACCACGGGCAAAACCGTGGCTATGCGTGGGTTACCGCTCCGCGGTTCTGCGAAGTTGATACTGAGATTACCGTAAAACCTTAACTATTCATGGATTACCGCGAACCATCATTATTATCCCGGAGGTATTTGCCTTACCGGGATTGGGATACCTCATTGTGGCTGGGGGCCGACACACATGGCCGACCACGGGCAAAACCGTGGCTATGCATGGGTTACCGCTCCGCGGTTCTGCGAAGTTGATACTGAGATTACCGTAAAACCTTAACTATTCATGGATTACCGCGAACCATCATTATTCTCCCGGAGGTATTTGCCTTACCGGGATTGGGATACCTCATTGTGGCTGGGGGCCGACACACATGGCCGACCACGGGCAAAACCGTGGCTATGCATGGGTTACCGCTCCGCGGTTCTGCGAAGTTGATACTGAGATTACCGTAAAACCTTAACTATTCATGGATTACCGCGAACCATCATTATTCTCCCGGAGGTATTTGCCTTACCGGGATTGGGATACCTCATTGTGGCTGGGGCCGACACACATCGCCGACCACGGGCAAAACCGTGGCTATGCATGGGTTACCGCTCCGCGGTTCTGCGAAGTTGATACTGAGATTACCGTAAAACCTTAACTATTCATGGATTACCGCGAACCATCATTATTCTCCCGGAGGTATTTGTCTTACCGAGATTGGGATACCTCATTGTGGCTGGGGCCGACACGCATCGCCGACCACGGGCAAAACCGTGGTACGAAGGAATACATTCCGGTTAAAATATTATTTCCCATTCCAACCGGAATTATACTATTTTTGCCTTAAATTAATCCCATACCGAAACGGAATTCATGAGCACACACTCAACAACCATCATCATTCCTGCCTACAACGAAGAAGAGGCTGTCCGTGGCACCCTCACGAAACTGATTGAATCGGGGATACATGAAAAGTACGAGATCCTGTTCATCGATGACGGCTCCACGGATAATACCTTTTCCATCATCAGGGAATTTCCGGTCAAAGTCTACCGGCACAGTTACAACAAAGGTTATGGCGCTGCTCTCAAAACCGGGATCCGTAAATCCGGGGGTGAGAAAATCATCATAATGGACAGCGACGGCCAGCACGATCCGGCCTATATCGATACTATCGATGCCCTGCTCGACGAAAACGATATGGTCATCGGTGAACGAACCTCAAATTCCCACAAGGTGGCCAACCGGACACTCGGCAAAAAGCTGATCCGCAGGGTGGGCGGATACCTGGTGGAACAGAAACTTCCCGACTTCAACTCAGGATTGCGCGGATTCCGCAGGGAACATATTTACCCCATGCTGCACATGATGCCCAACGGCTTTTCCTTCTCCACGACATCAACCCTGGCATTCATAAAAGACGGTCTCAATATTGCCACTTTCCCGATTGATGTCACCGAACGTGTCGGGCGAAAAAGCAATGTGAAATTTTTTAAAGACGGGACCAAGACTATCCTTCTGCTGTTCCGGATCATCATGCTCTTTAACCCGCTGAAAATATTCTTCCCGGCAAGCATCGGTATCTTCCTCGCCGGCATTGCTTTCGGCATCTTCGGCTTCTACCGCTTTGGTCGGTTCTCCAACAGTGCCGTCATCCTGGTCATCCTGGGTATGTTCCTCTTCTTCATTGGATTGCTGGCCGATCAGATCTCCATCATGAACCGTAGAAAAAGCTGATGGCATGGCAAAAAAGACCTGGACGGACCATGATGTTGAAGCCCACTGGGACCGTGTGGCAGATATTTATGTGGAGGAAAACAACCGGGTAAAGCATGCTCATGATCAACGATTCAGGGAAACCGTGAAACATCTCAATCTCGGCGACAGGATGAAAGTGCTGAACATTACCAGTCGTGACGCTGAAGCCGATGACTACGTTAAAGCTGAGGCACCACATGCCGAAATTGTACATGCTGAAATCTCTTCTAAACTCATGGACGTGGCAAAATATATCCGGCCATGGATCACCCAGACAAAGCTGGACACCTATTCGCAACTGCCCTTTGAAGATCGGAGCTTCGACAGGATTATCAGCCTGGAAACTCTCGAGCATGTTTCCCAACCCGAAATATTTCTCCGGGAACTCCACCGGGTGGCCAGACAGGGAGCCAGGATGGTACTGAGTTGTCCGCCGGCCACCTCCGAAATACCATACAATGTGTTCACCTTCCTGTTCGGCGGTCATGGTGAAGGGCCACACCGTTTTCCATCCTCACGGCAGGTAAAACGTTGGCTGGAGCAAACAGGGTGGCGCCTGCTGCTGCACAAAGGGACGGTACTGATGCCTGTGGGCCCGCGATGGCTGCAGGATTTCGGGGAGAAGATCCTCGAAAAAACGCAAAACACCTGGATTTCAGAACTCGGAATACGTCAGTTTTATGTCTGTGAGAAAGAATAACCGGGAACTCCTGAGCATCATGCGCTCGGAACTGTGCAATCGTTGCGGCTCCTGCGTCGGCCTTTCGGGCGGAAAGATCGTGTTCACCGACCGGGAAGGGAAGTACCTCCCGTCCCTGACAGAAGACCTGACAGATAAGGAACATGCCCGCCTCCTGAACGCCTGCTCCGGCAAGTATTTTTCATTTCCGGAATACAACCGGGAATTTTACAGAGAAGCTTCTCACTTCCATACATACCTGGGATCTTACGAATCGCTGTATACCGGTTACACCACCGACGGGGATATCCGCAGTAATTCGGCCAGCGGCGGGCTGATCTCGGCCCTCCTGATCTACCTCCTTGAAAAGAAAAAGATCGAAGGCGCCATCGTCACCCGGATGTCACACGACAAACCATGGCTGACCGAACCGTTCATCGCCACCAGCAGGGAAGAGATCCTCGAAGCAGCACAGAGCAAATATATCATAACCTCGGTGAACGAGATCCTGTCGGAAAGTATGCATTTCAAGGGACGGCTGGCGTTTACCGGGCTGCCCGGACAGGTACAGTCCATCCGTAAACTGCAGAAAGTCAAAGACCCGGCAGTAGCCAACATCGACTATATTTTCGGACCGTTTTACGGCAATACCCTGTATTTTTCGTCTGTCAGAAGTTTCCTGAGAAGTTACGGCGAAAAGGACTATACCGGCATTCACAGGCTCTGGTTCCGGTATGGTGAATGGCCGGGTAACATGCGGGTTGAAATGAAGTCGGGCCATGCCTTCGAACTAAAGAAGTTCCATGCCAACTACCTCATCCCGTTTCATATTGTGAAGAACAGCCTCTACTGCACCGATCTGAGTAACGAATTCACCGACATCTCAGGTGGTGATGCATGGTCGCCGGATTATGAACAACGGGGCAAAGGTTTCTCGATGGTCATCAGCCGCACTAAAAAGGGGGAAGAACTGTTGAAGGAGATGATGGATGACGGCCGGCTGAACCTCGACAACATCACGGAAGAAGAAGCCATCACCATGCATTCACACGGCTACGACTTCAAGAAACGTGGCGGTTTTATCCGTATCAACTTCAGAAGATGGACAGGAAGGACCATTCCCGATTATGGTTACACACTCAAAGGTTTTCCATTCAGCCGCTACCTGATGGAAACGGCCATCAGTTTCCTGTTTCTCATTCTCGGGACCCGTCCTGCCCGCTGGTTTGTGGAGCAGCTGTCGCCGGCATTTGTGGGACGAATTTTCGAAAAAACCAGGACGGTATGGAAACGGTCTACCCATTCTATTAAACGAAAGGACCTGCAATGAAAAAGCGGTTGAGGCGTATACTGTTCGTTTTGCTGCACAGCCTTGGATTTGTGTTGCTTTTCCTGGTGGTCAGAAAACTGGACTGGAAGCATTTCTTCGAACTGATCAGGGCATTCCCGGCATGGAGTTTTCTGCTTGGGTTTTTGATGCTGATGGCCGTCTATCTGGTCAAATCCTGGCGCTGGCATATCATCAACCGGTCATTCAATATTAACATCCCTTACCGTATCACCCTCACCTTCTTCCTGGTATCCGGTTTCCTGAGCGCCATCACCCCGGGGCGTATCGGTGAATTTTCCAAGATCTATTTCGTCAGCCGGAAATACCCGGTGTCTTATTCCCAATCCACTTCTTCCGTCTTTCTTGACCGGATATGGGATGTGATGGTCCTGAGCCTGATGGGCGGCGCAGGTATCCTGTTTTTCTTCAGCCGGTTTGAGACCGGGATCATCACCATTCTTATCATCATGCTGCTTTTTGCCGGTTCCGTATTATTGGTTTTAGTGCCATCCCTGTTCTTCAGGCCGGCCGTTTTCCTTACTGGCCGGTGGCCGGTGCTTCAAAATGAACTCACAACGGTGGAAGGCTTATGGAAGAAGAACCGGAACCGTTTTCTCATCCCGGCATTTTTACTGACGGTCATTTCATTCCTGATCCTTGCCTCCATACCCGTCATATTCGCCAAAGCCGCCGGATCATCACTACCCTACCCCGCCTCGGTCAGTGCCGTTTCCATTTCCAACATGCTTTCGTTCATCCCAGTGACTGTAGCCGGTTTTGGCACGCGCGAGTACGTGTTCATTAAAGTATGGCAGATTCTTGGTAAGAGCGCTGAACTGGCCGTGACCATCTCAACGGCTTATTTCATTGCCACCTACCTGGGATCGATAGTGATCGGGGGCCTCATATACCTGGTAAGGTTTAAAAAACATTTCTCAATGAAGGAGATCAGGGAGAGGATTCAAAAAGATCAGAACGGGTGACCTTCCATTTTCATCTCCGCTATCCTGTCGACTGTCAGATTCAGGGATGAATCGGGCGAGATACCGGTGCGGCTTGCGTTTCGCCGGATCTCCTTCATAAGCTGTTTGTTGCCCGTAATCTCCTTTCTCACAGAATCACGTGCTTCCTTTGTGGTCATGTCTTTAAAAGCATCAAAGGAATCACTGGTATGATAATAGTAATAGATGCCTTTCCTTGCAAGGGGGAAATCAGGAATGGACAACATTTGCCAGTAGCCGGGTTTCGGATGCATAGTCAGAAAATTATGCCAGTAGGCTTCCCTGGTCATGCCAAGGTAATGGATCAGGTTTCTCTTGTATTGTAAGGTCTGGAAAATATTGACATAAATAAGGAATCCTGCCATTGTGAAGGTTGCTACCTTCACTGCAACTTTACGCTCCAGGCACACATGAATAAGCGCCGCCAGCGGAAAAGCCATCACTCCGTATGTATCGATGAGAGCCCTTGGACCGAAACTGCCACCGTACCACCAGGCCCACCAGGAAGCAAGTACATAAACCATAATTATCATATAAACCGTAACTGCCCAAAACTGCGGCCTCCACCGGCGGTATAGAGGGATAAGGCCAATGGTGGCAAAAAACATCACGGGAACATATACAAACCATCCTTTCCTGTAGCTGAAAAGGATATCTGTAAGGTGAGGAGACCCGAAGAAAAAGGCACTGCCTGTATTGTGGTAAGCATTGTAGAAAAGATGCCCAGTAAGGAAATGCCAGTAAATAAACTGAGGTATCCATGGCAGGAGGAAAGCCAGGATCATGATCATGATTTTTAAAGCATTCTTCCACAGAAAACGGATACGTTCCCTTAAAGCCGGTAAGCTGTCAATCTCCCAAAGAACCAGTAACAGAACAGCCAGTATGTTCGACGGACGGATCAGGGCCATCAGCCCGAGAAGGAAACCTGTGAGAAGCGTATTCCATAAAGATGGTTTTTGAATCCAGTGTATCACCGACCATATCAGTGCCAGGATCAGTACGAAGTTATAGCTGTGAGACATCGGGGCATCAACCGTGCCATACCAGTACAGGTTGGTTCCAAGCGCAACCAGTATCATGGTAAGCGTTGTCGCCGCTATAGAAAAATAACGGCTGAGCAGGTTTTTCAGGAAAAACAACCCTATTATCAGGTAGAACAGGCTGCTGAACACCAGGAAGAACTGGTACACCGGGCTGAAACCATCCTGAGCCTGGCCAAGGTGCGGGGCCAGGGCGTTTGCTATAAAGAAAAACGGGGAATACAGGTATGCCAGACCCATAGATGTCAGGATAACCTTGCTGCCGTTATCTGAATTCACATACCAAAACTTGTTATCGTTGACGAAATCAGGGTTATCAAGAAATTTTAAAGTAACATCATGATGAATGAATGTAGCTGGCAGATATCCGTAATACGAGATGATATCCCAGCGGATTACCCCATTCATCCCTTCCTTATTCCAGTCTTTGTTGATAAAATTTGTATTGGTGTATACTAAGGCTGTAAGAAGTATGACGAGAAATGGCAGATAACGCAGACGAATATGCTTATTAAAGAAAACTTTGATCATAAACATTCTGATTGCAGTTCAGAGTTGTATTAGACAGCTTTGATCTAACCTGAATAAAGCAGATTAATCATCAAATATAATGAAACAAAAATTGAATTTTAAGATGCCGGACATATTTCCCCGGAAGAGATCATACCTGTATATGAATTAATTAATACGGTTGAAAAACATAGCCGATAAAGCACAGATAAAATTGAACTCGTGCGGAATTTTGTTTTCTTTGAAACCAAATAATTTATACGGTTAGAGTATCTTTATTTCCGAAATCGTTCAAAACCTGTATCGCATTATATGACCCTCGATATTATCATACCAGTTTATAACGAAGAAAAACTGATACTAACCACACTGGGCAGGATCTCAGAAGTTATTTTCCCGCCTTGCATTGAAAAGGTAAACATTGTGGTGGTCGATGATTGTTCCACGGATAGTACCTATGAAACGGTCGATAACTATCTGTCAGGGAACACCGGGAATTTTAAACTGATCCGGCTGGAGAAGAATTCCGGAAAAGGCGCTGCTGTCCGTTATGGCATAGGGCATTCTGACGGCGACCTGATCATTATCCAGGATGCAGATCTCGAGCTTGTTCCCATCGATATCCCGGTTATGATCAACGCCCTGCGAAGCCTCGACGTGCAATTCGTGAACGGATCGCGCTATCTGCCGGGCATACCCAGGCCTTTATCCTCATACCGGCGATATATTGTTAACCGCATCATGACCTGGCTGACGTCCATACTCATTAATGTAAAACTGACGGATATGGCATGCGGGTATAAGCTGTTCTACCGTTCTCTGTATGATCAGCTTCATCTGAAAGAAAACCGGTTCGGTTTCGAAGCCGAGATCATCATCAAAGCCATGCGGATCCGGAAAAACAACATCACGGAAGTCCCGGTGAATTATTTCCCGAGAAACCAGGGTGAAGGTAAAAAGATCAGAACCCTTGACGGTTTTAAAATGCTCTGGACCATTTTCAAATTCAGTTTGTGGAAAAGATCATGAACATTATACATTTTCTGAAGAAAAAGATCACCTGTATAGCAGTTATCATCGTCATTTCTGTCTTTTTTTTCAATATCATGAATGTACGGTACTGGAAAAAAAGTCACGGTGTGATCTTCTGGGATACACTTTCGTATTATGCTTACCTGCCTTCAGCTTTTATATATCATGATTTGAGTTTGAAGTTTATTGACCGTGATGCAAAATATTTCTCGGATAAAATGTGGCCCGAACATCTGCCCGGGGGTAAATATGGCATTAAAACGACCATGGGTCTGGCGGTACTCTACTCCCCTTTCTTCGGTATTGCCCACATATATGCAACTCTCTCGGATAAGTACCCGGCTGACGGATATTCACTCCCTTACCACATCGCACTGGAGTTCAGCAGCCTTTTTTACCTGATCTTCGGACTCCTGGTGCTTCGCAAAATACTTCTCCTGTATTTCAAAGAAACCATTGCCACCATCACCATTTTATCCATAGGACTGGCGACCAATCTGTTCGAATATACAACCCAGTCGGCCACGATGCCCCATTCTTTCGATTTCACACTGATCGTTTTCTTTTTATGGTGCATCATCAAATGGTATGAAAAGCCAAAGATTCTGTATGCTGTGCTGCTCGGCTTACTGGCAGGACTTATCAGTCTTATCCGGCCGACAAATGCGATCGTGGTCCTGCTTTTCCTGTTCTATGATTTCTCTTCGTTCCGGAACCGTTTCCAGACTTTAATCAGGCATAAGTGGCTGGTTCTTGTGATGATTTTTTTAGCATTTCTTGTATGGGTACCCCAGCTTTTATACTGGAAATCCATCAGCGGAGAATGGTTCCTCTTTTCTTACGGAAGCGACGAAGGGTTTTTCTGGACACAACCTGTAATTGGCCGGGTTTTATTCGGTTTCAGGAAGGGCTGGCTGATCTATACACCGCTAATGATCTTCGCTGCCGCCGGCTTGTTTCTGCTCCGGAAAAAGGCCCGGGAATGGAAACTGGCCCTGCCACTGACAATAATCACTGCCATATACATAGTCTCATCATGGTGGTGCTGGTGGTACGGCGGAAGTTTCGGCATGCGGCCTATGATCGACTATTACGGACTGATGGCCATTGGATTGGGAGCATTTCTTTCGGCGGTCGGAGACCTTTCCCGAATCAAACGGTATGCCCTGTCGGTTGCTTTTTCTCTCTCCCTTTTACTGGGCATTGTTCATCATATACAGTTTTATTATGGCGCCATACATTACGACTCCATGACCTTTAAAGCTTACATACACAGCATCGGCAAAATTTCCAGTTCACCTGAAATGGAAAAATATCTCGATCCTCCCGATTATGAAAAGGCCAAAACCGAACGACCATGAACACATCCAAATCATCCTGGCTTTCTTATCTGAAGCAGACCCGGCTGGAAAGCCTGTTTTTCATTTTTCTCCTCATCTTTGCCATTGCCTTTGCAAAGGAAAGAATCATCAATTCGGATGCAGCCTTTTACTTGTTTAATCTCATTAATTATAAATTCTTCAATATAGAACAGGGACGGCTGTCGACATTTATCACGCAAATCCCGGTTCAGGCAGCTATAAAAGCCGGACTGAATCTTAAAGTACTGATATATATTTATTCCATAACATTTCCCGTCCTGTTCTGGCTGGTGTATAAAATCATCCGGAATCCCCTGAAAAATAAAGCTGCTGCCCTGGCCCTGCTGATGCTCATCCTGGTTGGGGTGAATCATTGCCTGTACCGTCCGGTGTCGGAGTCCACACAAGGAATGGTTTATGCCATGATCCTATTTGCCATTTTATACCATGGCTTTCCAAAGGTTAAGCCCAACCGGAAAAATGCCGTACGTTTATCCCTGGCCATCTTTACTATTTTGTTTTGTTATTTTTCACATCCTATAACGGTGTTTCCCATTCTTTTCATTATCGGATTTTACATCATCGACAATTCTGCCTGGAAAGACTACAGGCCCTGGCTTATCCTGGCATTTACCCTTTTGCTTTTTACTGTGAAAGTGCTTACCACACAAGGCTCGTCTTATGAAGGGGATAAACTCAGTGCTCTTCACGACTTTTCAAACCACCTGCTCCATTTTTACAAACTCTATCCAACGCATTATATCCTCCACCGGCTTCCGAAACTGTACCTGGTCTCCGGGATGATTTTCCTCGTACTCAACGTGTACTATATCCGCCAAAAAAGCTGGCTGAAATGGATCCTTCTGGATGTCTTTGTACTGGGATTTGTCATCATCCACAACCTGATCTATTATGCAGGAGGCTCT
The DNA here is from genome assembly GCA_963732905.1 of uncultured Bacteroidales bacterium. GTDB lineage: Bacteria > Bacteroidota > Bacteroidia > Bacteroidales > DASQZK01. The sequence goes on along the minus strand of CAVTBM010000012.1, from coordinate 276,455 downwards.
GATATTGAACTGGATAAAAACCTGATGACCGTGAATTTTTTTCTGTATATCCCTTTTGCCAAAGAAATCTTTTACCATCCAAAAATGCGGGAATGGCAGCAAAAGATCATTATGCTGTTTTTACTGCTTTTCTCGATCGTGATGATTCTCCACCCGGCAAAGGTATACACGCAGCGCATCCATTACTACCAGGCTCTAAACCAGGTAATGCAGCAACAACAGGGCAGTAAGTTCTACACCGAAAAAGAAAACATTGACAAAGACAAAGTCCTTTTTGAATGGGGTGTGCCTTACGAATCCATGGTTATCAGCAGTCTTGATGGCCCCTCCCATTCAAAAACCCTCTACCTGTTTGATACCCTTGATAAACTCCCTGATTATATCCATGATCCTGATCTGTTCCTGTATGTCTTTTTCTGGGAACGGCGGAATATCCATGAACTTAACCAACGGTATTTCAACCTTCCCTCTGAACCATACAGGTACCTTTCAGAGAAAATGATCAGGTATGCTATGGATGAAAACCCTTCTCAGAACTGAAAATAAATAAACGGCTGCAGTTCAGCCGACCACGACTGGTAGATGATAAACACCACTGCAGCGGCAATGCCCACCTTGGCATACATGGGGGTGTGTATAAACCAGTCGCGGTAACCGGCTTTTTTGCGCCCCGGCAGCCAGTGCACCAGGTAACCCAGGAACATGATAGCGAACACCTTGTAATAGGATGATAACACATCCGGGATCACCGCAAGATCGAGGTGATGGCTGACCTGACTGATAAACTGGCCGGCATGGAGCATTGAGTCGGAGCGGAACCATATCCGGGTGAAAGTGATGAAATTAAAGGTAAGAAAGACTTTCCAAAAATGGGCCAGCCAGTGGGTGCTGTTCTCATAGGGACTGATGCGTTTCCAGTATTTGTAAATAATGAGACCCACACCATTCATCCCGCCCCATATCACAAACTGCCAGCTGGCACCGTGCCAGAGGCCCCCGAGGAGCATGGTGATCATCAGGTTGACATTGGTACGGAGCTTACCCTTCCGGTTGCCCCCCAGGGGAATGTAGAGATAATCCCGCAGCCACGATGAAAGTGACATGTGCCAGCGCTTCCAGAAATTCCCCACACTGTCAGCCTTGTAAGGAGAATTGAAGTTCTTCGGCAGCCTGAATCCCAACATCAGGGCTATGCCTATGGCAATATCGGTATACCCCGAAAAATCGCAGTAAACCTGTAATGAGTATGCGTAAAGAGCCATCAGGTTTTCAAAGCCCGTGTAACCTGTTGGATTCCCGAAAACCCGGTCAATGAAGTTCACAGCCAGATAATCGCCAATAAATACTTTTTTGGTGAGACCGTTGAGGATCAGGAAAAGTGCGTAGCCGAACTCTTCAACCGTTAGATGATAACGCCGGTAGAGCTGTGGGATGAATTCGGAAGCCCTGACGATGGGTCCTGCCACCAGTTGCGGAAAGAAAGAGACATAAAAGCCGAAGTCGATGGGATTCTTAACAGGCTCCAGTTTATCGCGGTAGATATCCACCGAGTAGGAAATGGTCTGGAAGGTGAAGAAAGAGATCCCAACGGGAAGTCCGATGGCCGCGATATCGAAGTGAGATCCGGCAAGACTGTTGGACCAGTAAGCCAGGAAATTAAATACCTGGAAATGAGTATGAAACAGGTCGTTGATGGTGCCGGTGATGAAATACGAGTATTTGAAATAGGAAAGCAGTCCAAGGTTAACGACAACGCTGCAGGTCACAAAAAATTTCTTCCAGAAGGGCTTCCTGCTGTTATAGATCCGGAATCCCAGGAAATAATCGGCAAACGTGGAAAAGATCAGCAAAAAGAAAAACAGACCGCTGGTTTTCCAGTAAAAGAAGAGACTGGCCAGGAACAGAAAGGCATTCCGCAGGGTTTTATGCGGATAAATGACTGAGTATACTGCCAGAACGACGGCAAAAAAAGCCCAGAAATACACCTGTGTAAACAGCAGGGGTTTCGCCGGGTCATAGAGAAATATTTCTTTAAGGTCTATCAAGATACGATAGTTAGTCCGGGCCTGTTTTCAATGATCAGCGGTTTTGGGCATAGGTGTATGTATGTTCCAGCCATTGATTGTAATCATAGATAAAGGCATTGTAAAACATCTCGCCGATGATCCTTGCGCCTCTTGGGTTAAAGTGTACAAAATCACTGATGGCCAGCGGCGGATCGGCGAACACCCAACTGGGCATGGAGTTTTTCCCTCCCATTGCAGAATACATATCCCAGAATGCACATCCGGATTCCAGGGCGGCCTTCCGTACCACATTACGGATGGGTTCCAGGTTCGGATAGGTGGTGTACCTGCCGTCCTCTTTCACCGACATATCCGAAGGGCCGATGACGATAACGGGCGTCCCTGGCAACATCCTCCTGATCACCCCCAGCTCCCTCTTATACAGGCGTTCATAATAATCATAGTCGCCCTTCAGGTAGGGGATCACATTTCCCCCAAACTGTAACAGAATAAGTCCCACATTAAGGTCAGTATACATTTTCTTCAGCAATACCGTATCGACTTTGGAAAAGATCAGTCCGGAACTGCCCCGCAGCGGGATATTGTCTACGGCCACTCCCCAGGAATTATCCAGGGTGATCCCATAAATTTCAGGACTGTTGTGTCCCGAGAATCTGAAGCTGAGCTGCTTTGGAGTGGCATTGGTTTTCCAGGTATACCGGTGATACAATTTACCGGGAGATATGGTCAGTGTATCCAGCAATGAATCGTCGGCGATCACTTTCAGGCTGGCATCTTCACCCTTTCCTCCCAAATAGATAGAAAAGCGGTTAAAAGACCGTGAGGACCTGTATCCGATGGGAGAAGGTGAAAAAGTGAGCAGGGCATCTGATGTGTGCAGGCTGTCGCTGACCCTGAACCTGGCAAAAGAAAAAAGGGCACCGTAACGCTTATGACCGAGGGTACTGTCCTGGTTTACAAAACCCGTGTACCGGTCCCAGGTTCCTGAAAATGACTGGCGGATAGACATTTTGCCATTATACAAAGGGACGACAGGGATCAGTCCGCAACCTGAACCGCCAAACTTCAGCTGCAGCTTATTGCGGATAAAGCCCGTAATCCTGTCTGCCTCAATCTGAGAATCACCGTAGTGCAGAACCCGCACCAGCCTTTGATTTTTCCTGATATTACTGAGCTGACGGAAAAAAGGAAAGAGAACTTCCTGATTATCAGGTGGCAGTTCGATAAGGCGGGTGATTCTTTTAAGACTGTCGGCATCGGCTCTGACCGTGTCGGGAGGTAGGGCATTCTCCGGTTCAGATATCATGGCAGTTGAAGAGACAGGCATATCTTCAGTAGCATCATCCCCGACGCTGCTGTTGGTGAGGATCTCAGAAATATCCGTGTACTCAACGGTGTCGGCAGCCAGAAATTCAGTTGGCCTGAAAAAACGCAATGAAAAATCGTCGCTGATTTTCAATCCATTGTCCGGAAATATTACGGCGAAAATCAGCAACACCAGGAACACACTGATCAGAAAAGTCAATATCTGGTAAGGTTTCATGGCACGGCTGTTACTGAGATAAGAATCAGATCTTCTTCCTGATCTTGAGCACCTGCCCTGGTTTTATCTGATCTCCGTATTTTAGCTGGTTTGTTTTAGCGATCTCCGAATCGGACACCCCAGGAAACTTTTTGGCAATATCCCAGAGAGTATCTCCTGAACGGACCGTATAGTTAATATATTCATCAGAGACATCCGCTTCCTGGTCCATGGGTGCTGATTCGGGGCTGCTGACCACGGGCGCACCTATCAAACGCTGCTTCTCTGTAAAACTGGCAGTGTTGACATTCTTGTATCTTTCTGCCTTGCCGTTGGGAACATAAACCACCAGTCTCTGACCGGTCCTGATCATATTGGACCGGATATTATTCCAGTACCTGAGATCGGAGACCCTGACACTATACCACATGCAGATATACCCCAGGTTATCGCCGGGTTTAACGGTATATAACAATTTTGTGTATTTATCGGAGGGCAGTTCGGGGATCTGGTAATGCCTGGCCGTTGGGTTAACGGTCATATTGTTTGGGTTGAAAAAGATGCTGTCTTTATAGGCAAAGATTGAATCCTGGAGTTCGATAAACCGCATCTCCTGGAGCTGGGGTATCCGCAGAATGTAATCCTTGCTGTCGCCCGGGATAATGTCGTATTTATATTGGGGATTAAGATCACGAAGCTCATTGATGGGAATGTTGAGGACTTCAGCCACCTGTTTCAGGTGAAGTTTATCGTGGATCAGAAGTGTATCGGAGTTCAGCTCAAAATCAACCGGAGCCGGGGAAAGATTATGTTTATCGTAGTAATTCATGACATAGCATGCGGCGATAAAAGCGGGAACATAACCGCGGGTTTCGCGGGGGAGATAGTAGTAGATATCCCAGTAATTCCTCTTTCCGCCTGAACGCCTGATGGCTTTATTGACATTACCGGGGCCACAGTTATAGGCCGCGATAACGAGGACCCAGTCTTTGTAAATATCGTAAAGGTCTTTCAGGTATTGTGCTGCAGCAATGGTAGCTTTATAGGGATCGCGCCGTTCATCAACCAGGGAATTGATCGTGAGGTTGTATTGGCGCCCTGTATAATACATGAACTGCCAGATACCTGTTGCTCCTGCTCTTGACACTGCCCTGGGATTCAATGCCGATTCTATCACAGGCATATATTTCAATTCATAAGGAAGGTTGTAACGGTCAAAAATCCCCTCGAAGAGAGGAAAATAATATTGTGAAAGGGTGAGCATGACCGATACCCTGTCTCTCCGTTCCCTGGTATAGAGATCGATAAAGTTTTTCACGATCCTGTTATAGGAGAGGTCGACCAGCGACGGGATTCTACTGAGCCGGTCGATATAGACGGAATCCGGGTAGTCCGGAACATTTGAATCATTTTCTGTAAGATACATACTGTCAGCATCATTGAACTGGATGTATTGCTGAACATAATAGAGATTTAACAGGCTGTCGAGGTTATCTTCAAAACCTGTCATTAAATCTGAACTGGGCATTGACAATGTATCTGATTCATTACCCTGCCCGGAAGCCATCGGCATGATGCATGCGGTGGCTATTAATATAAGTATTAATCTTCCCTTCATTAAATCATATATTTGTCTTACGCAAATAAATATAAAACTAAAATGATAAACAAGCTCTTACACCAAAAGTGTTGGGGGGCATACCCGGGGAGAAGACGGGAGCGGGTTCAATCCGGAGTGAGATGTCTTCACCGACATTCCAGTCAAAAAGGTATGCATCCACCGTGGCATCTATGATCTGGAGGATATAGAACCCCCCGGTAAGGATGATGCTAAGGTCCCGCCAACGCTTATATATATCCTTTCCATTTTTCAACTGATCTTCTGTAAGGACAAAATTAAAATATTTGAGCTTATAGGGGTTGATCGTATCCCCATAGTGAATGAGTCCCTGTTTCAGGTCCTTGTAATAGCGGTTATTATGGTCGACGAAATAGATGAGCGTCCCGAAGCCGGCGTAAATGATGGGAACTTTCCAGTATTTTCTGTTGTAAATCTGACCGAGGCCGGGAATAATTGCCGAATACAACGCAGCTTTATGAGGATTATGGGCCAGGCTGTCGACCACCTGTTCGGATTCCTGAGACTTAATGGAAAGGGTATCCCCGGTTTCACCAGGTTCCTGCCCCCAGACACTAAGATGGCATAAGAACAGCACAGGCATAAAGAACAGGGCAAAGGTCCGGTGTCCTGTCGTCGCAGCAGCAGATGGTTTAGGCATTAAGCTTATCGAGAATTGCGATGATCCTTTCAAGATCTTCATCTGATTTGAAAGGAATAACGATTTTTCCAGCTCCCTTATTGTTTCGTTTGAAATCAACACTTGTTCCGAAATGTTTGGCCAGCGCATGCCTCAGGTCTTCATAAGCCGGATCCTGCTGACTCACCGGCGCAGAAGAATCTCCGACAGGACTGTCTTCTTTAAGCTGTACCTGCCGGACAAGTTCTTCGACCTTCCTTACGGAAAGATCTTTTGCTACAACCTGTTCATAAACGGCAAGGAGTGTATCCTGGTCCTCAATATTGATGAGGGCCCGGGCATGGCCCATGGTAATTTTCTTATCCTTTATACCCAGCTGTATCTCAGCGGGAAGTTTGAGCAGCCGAAGATAATTTGAGACTGTCGATCTTTTTTTCCCGACACGGTCACTGAGATTTTCCTGGGTGAGGTTACATTCTTCTATCAGGCGTTGATAGCTAATAGCCACTTCAATAGCATCGAGATCTTCGCGCTGGATATTTTCCACCAAAGCCATCTCCAGCATGTTCTGGTCTTCGGCTTCCCTGACAAAGGCAGGAACGGTCCTGAGTCCGATCTTACGGGCAGCACGATAGCGACGTTCCCCGGTAATGAGCTGATATTTACCACTCTCAAGTAGACGAACCGTTACCGGCTGGATGATGCCGATCTCCTTGATGGAGTCTGCCAACTCTTCAAGGGCTTCTTCATCAAATTTAGATCTGGGCTGCCAGGGGTTGGCTTCAATATCCCGTAGAGAAATTTCGTTTACTGCGGCTGCAGGTACCTGGAACTGGTTTTCCAGACCGGCATCTTCGATCAAAGCGCCAAGTCCCCTGCCAAGTGCGTTCTTTTTGGCCATAATTCTATTCTAAGATTTTTTCTTCATTCTTTATCATCGTCTGATTATTATTCTGGAGCATCTCCCTGGCGAGATTGAGATAATTCACCGAACCCTTCGATTCGGCATCATACATCACCACAGGTTTTCCAAAACTAGGAGCCTCACTGAGCTTGATATTTCGTTGAATAATGGTCTCAAAAACCATTTCCTGGAAATGACGCCTGACCTCTTCTACCACCTGGTTTGAAAGCCGGAGGCGGGCATCATACATGGTTAGCAGAAACCCTTCAATAGCCAGGGCCGGGTTCAGCCGGCTCTGGATGATCTTTATCGTATTCAGAAGCTTGCCAAGACCTTCCAGTGCGAAATATTCACACTGTACTGGTATGATCACCGAATCGGCAGCTGTGAGGGCATTTACCGTTATCAGCCCGAGAGATGGAGAACAATCAATAAGGATATAATCATAAGAGTCCCTTACCCTCTCCACTACTTTCTTAAGCATAAATTCCCTCTCCGGCATGTTCAGCAACTCTATCTCCGCCCCGACCAAATCGATGTGCGAGGGAATAAGGTCAAGATTCTCCAGTTCGCTGTTCAGAATGATGCGCAGAGGATCCACTTCATCAATCAGACATTCATATATGCCGGTCTTGACCTTCTTCAGATCAAAACCCGTCCCTGATGTTGCGTTGGCTTGTGGATCCGCATCAATGATCAGCGTCTTCTTCTCCAGAACTGCAAGACTGGCTCCAAGATTTATCGCTGTTGTCGTTTTGCCTACTCCGCCCTTCTGATTAGCAAGTGAAATGACTTTGCCCATGAAATATTCCTTATTTTAAGCAAAAGATAGTGAATTTAATGAGGGATTCAAATTTACTATTTAAATACCACCACCCTTTTTTACATCATTCGTTATTGTAAACATTTGAATCGCATTTATTAACAGGTTATTAACAATGCTGGCGGTGGGTTAAAAAAGTCTAAGTGTCAATGAAATAACTTAGATTCACTATTGGATGACTCGTGTACTCTTCTCAAACCAAGTGTCAAAATTAGTATTAAAAAACAAAAAACGAAGGATAATTATTGTGAATCTTTTTCTCGGAAATTAAGATTAAATTTACATCTGCTGATTTTAACATGAAAATTATGTCAGACAAAAAATGGCTGATCATCGTTAATCCAAACGCCGGGGCAGGAAAATGTGGCCGTGACTGGCCCGCTATTGAAAAAATCCTAAGCGAAGAATTGCAGGCCTTTGAAATAGCTTTTACCACCAGGCGTTTCCACGCTATGATCATTGCACGTAATAAAATCAAGGAGGGATTTAAAAAAATCATCGTCGTCGGTGGTGATGGCACTCTGAACGAAGTCATAAACGGTCTGTTCTCCCAAAAACAATATGAAACCACCGACATCACGCTTGGCATGGTTCCAGTAGGAACCGGCAACGACTGGTCACGTATGTTTAGCATCCCCCATGACTACAGGGAAGCTGTGAAAACCATTAAAAACGGCAAAATCTTTATCCAGGACGCAGGCCGGGTGATCTTTACAAATCAGGGCCGCAAAACCGGACGCTATTTTATCAATATCGCCGGTATCGGTTTTGACGCTATCGTGACAAAACGCAGCAATGAACTTAAAGAACAGGGTAAAAACAGCCAGGTCCTCTATTTTATGAACATCTTCGCAAAACTATTCGGGTACAGGCATTTCACTGCCTCCTTAAATATTGACGGGATGATCTATCATCATGATATTTTCTCAATGAACATCGGCATCTGCAGATACAGTGGAGGAGGGATGATCCAGGTCCCTGATGCCATTGCAGATGACGGGCAGTTTGACCTTACCATCATCAAAAAAATGCGAAAGTTGGAAGTGCTGAGGAGTCTTCCCAAACTCTATAACGGCAGGATTAAATCCCATCCCAAAGTACAGTCTTTTATCGGGAAAAACATTGTTATCGACTCGCAGAGGTTTGTCTACCTCGAAACCGACGGTGAAAGCCTCGGCCATACGCCTTTCGAATTTGAGATCATCCCCCGTAGCGTAAGGATTATCACGGGTAAAGAAAGTGCATGAAACACTATTTCTGTGGAGAAGTGCCTCCAGGCATGTCTCGACGATTACAGATATTGGTAACACAAAATAATCAATGTGCCGGTATCATTTCAACGGAATAAATACCACCTGGTAGATCTTGGGCCAGTATTTTCCGGTTACGAAAATCCGCTTGTTTTTCCGATCATAGGCAATGCCGTTGAAATAGTCGATGCCGGGATGCCGGTCTTCCGGTTTGAGGATACCACTCATATCGATCTTCCCTTCCACCTTGCCGGTGGCCGGATCAATGATCACTATCTCATTGGTGGTATACCGGTTGGCATAAAGCTTACCGTTAATCAGCTCAAGCTCGTTCAGAAGGTCCACTTCCCCTGTATTGTCAAATACCTGAATCTTCTTCACCTGACTGAAATAGGTGGTATCCATATAATAAATCTCGTTCGTACCGTCGCTCATCAGGATATCAGTGCCGTTATTGCATAAGCCCCAGCCTTCTTTGTTCTGATAATAGAACTTCTGCAGCAGTTCAAAATTTTCGGCGTTGTAAATAAATCCGACCTGTGACTTATAGGTGATCTGGTAGATCTTATTATGAATGTAAGTAATGCCTTCTCCGAAAATATCACTGGGAAGATTCCTGAATTTCAGGATTTCCCCTGTCTCAAGATCTTCTTTCCTGAGCGATGATTCCCCGTAATTACCAGTACCTTCATATAGATAACCGTTGACATATTCGAGACCCTGGGTATAGGCTTTGGGATCATGCGGGAATTCTCTGATGACCCGGTAGGTATATTTTACCGGAACGATATCGGAAACCACCTTCACAGGTACTGAGGCCGACAGTGAACTGCCGTCAGACAAAAAGGCCCTTACCCTTAGAAAAGTATTTGCCGGATTGATATGCGCGACTGAAATTGGGGAAGAAAGCTCTTTCTTCAGCACCTTTATCTCAGAGGACCCAAGGTAAACCTCTACCGAATCGGCTGAAACATCCCGGCCCGTCAGACTGAGTTTGAGCTCAATTTCCTTCCCGGGAATGATGACCTGCTGACTTGCGGGTGATTCAATCATCAGTTTTGCCTTCGGCTTGACCGGGACGGAAGGCACAGGTGTGTCTGTACTTTTGCTGGTCGGATGATCATGGGCACATGACTGGAAAGTCATGCCCAGACTTAAAAGAACCGGTATGAATATTCGGTATTTCATCAGGGAAATAATTTTTTGAGCCATTTAAGAACGGGTCTTTTATTTAGAGAAAGGTCTTTCAGTTGTTGTTCATAATCTTTATTCTCATCAGGATTCAGCATGTGCCAGATTTCGCCCCATCCGGGGAATCCGCCCACATTGCGGTCATCGATAAACACATCAGCCTGGATTTTGCGGCTTACCACAGTTTCATCAAAGATCTCCTCGGGGTAGCTCCGGTTCACCGCATAGAATTCCAAACCGCGTTCCCGGCAGAATTCTACGGCCTCATCCAGTGTCTTACCTGTTCTGAAAGTCCACAATATCAGTTGATGGTTCATATTCTGCAACTGCCTCAAGGTCTCAAAAGCAAAGAGTTTCTCTTTACCGATGTCGGGATACCGGTGCTCAACAATAGTGCCATCAAAATCTACAGCAATGATCATCTGTCGGTTTAAAGTCTTGTAATTAAAAGGAGGTGCTTAAACTTAAAAATGGTACCCGGGTATAACAAGATACTCAGAGCTGCCGGTTATTCGCGTTCTGAAAATCACGCCTGGTTGACTTCATCTGCATAAGCCCTCTTTCTTTCAAATGCAAATGTATAAAAAGCTTCGCAATTTGAAGGCATTGAAAGATGAAAGCCATGTAAGGTGCCTGTATTATACTTCAGGAAATGTTTCCGCCGGTTTAGGTTCAGAACAGCCCGTCAACCGAGAGGTACCGGTCACCCAGGTCATAGCAGAAGGTAAGTATTCTCACTTCAGGTCCGGTTTCTCTGATCTTTTGAGCAACGGCCGCAAGTGAAGCTCCAGAGGAAATCCCGATAAACAATCCTTCTTCCCTGGCGGCCCTCCTGGTATACTCAAAGGCGTCTTCCTTCGTAACCTGAATAACGCCATCGAGATATTGACGGTATAAATTTTCAGGGATAAAACCGGCACCGATACCCTGAATAGGGTGAGGTCCGGGCTCACCTCCGCTGATCACAGGCGACTGCTCTGGTTCGACGGCAAAAACTTTGATCCCTGGAAATTTTTCTTTCAGGACCAGGGCTACACCCGAAATGTGTCCGCCAGTACCAACACCGGTGATCAGATAATCGAAACCACGGGGAAAATCACTAACGATCTCCGCTGCCGTAGTGGCGGCATGGATCTCCGGATTGGCCGGATTCTCAAATTGTGATGGGATCCATGCCCCCTGAATCTCAGCTTTTAACTCTGCTGCCCTTTGAATAGCTCCTTTCATTCCTGCTTCGCGGGGCGTCAGTTCCAGCTCGGCACCATAGGCGGCCATAATCCGGCGACGTTCCACTGACATGGATTCGGGCATTACAATGATAAGACGGTACTTTTTTACTGCACACACCATGGCCAGCCCAATACCCGTATTCCCGCTGGTCGGCTCGATGATCACCGAGTCGGGATTTATAAGACCCCGTTTTTCGGCGTCCGCGATCATACTGAGTGCAATCCTGTCTTTTATGCTGCCGGCCGGATTGGCTTTCTCGAGCTTAACCCAGACTTCCGGGCTGCCAGGGAACAGGTTGTGGATTTTTAAGGTTGGCGTATTGCCTATCGTATCCAGGATATTGTTCGCTTTCATATATGGCTTTTTTCAAATAACAAAATTGATCGGTTCTTTATAATTTTTGTTGTTCCTCACAACAGTTTTATGCTGTCTGTAAACCACAGAGAAAGGAACTACACTTTCGGTGAGCCATGCGTTACCTCCCACAACAGTATCATGCCCTACAACCGTATCCCCGCCAAGAATGGTACTCCCGGCATAAATGATCACATTATCCTCTATCGTCGGATGACGCTTTTTATTTTGCATTTTCTTCTCAACAAAGAGAGCCCCCAGGGTAACACCCTGGTATATTTTTACGCAGGTACCCACATTGGCTGTTTCCCCGATGACGATCCCTGTTCCGTGATCGATAAAAAATTTCTCCCCGATGGTCGCTCCCGGATGGATATCAATCCCCGTTTTACCATGTGCATATTCACTGATCACCCTCGGGAGTACCGGGATTTTTAAAAGATACAATATATGAGAAATACGATAGACCGTGAGCGCATAAAACCCCGGATAACACAGTATGATCTCTTCCACACAGCTGGCAGCAGGATCGGATTTCAAAAATGCTTCGGCATCATCGAGCAGCATTTTATAGGTTGCCGGAAGCTGGAGAAAGAAATCGTTGACCAAAGATTCAGGCTTCTTTTTAAGATCCTTTTCGAGAGGGATCAATAGCTCTTTCAAACGGAGCTTCATCCTTTCAAGTTTGATTGCAATCTCACGCTGGCTGATATTCTTGTTTTCCTTGATTGGAAAAAGAAGAAGGATGAGATCTTCCACAAATTTATGTGAATCAATCATGGAAGGAACATCGGAGCAGTAACTCTTATTGATGTTATGGAGATATTCGGCAAATGATTCTTTCATGGCTATTTCAGATTAATTCTCAAATTACATTATGTATATTACCATTGATGTACTTAAGTCCCTTTAATCCGGAAAGGTCCGGATTTATCTTTGAACGGATGATTTCTGAACCAAAAGGACCCGCTTTTCCATGCAAAATATTGAATAATGCTTTTTTGTAAATCAAATAATGATCAAATTTGTTCGCGAAATTACACAAGAATGAGGAAATACATACCAAATACCGTCACCCTTATGAATCTCACGGCAGGTTCTGTTGGTGTGATCTTTCTTTTCTCCGGTAATCTTGCCGCTGCGTCAGCCATGATTTTCCTGGCGGCAGTCTTCGATTTCTTCGACGGATTCCTGGCGCGTTTGCTGGGTGTTCATTCGGCCATCGGCAAATCACTGGACAGCCTGGCAGACATGGTCAGCTTTGGATTATTGCCGGGCCTCCTCGTGTACACTATGCAAAATGAACTGAATGTCCCGGTTACCACCGCCGGGAATATCTTTGCCCTCACCGGTTTAATGATTCCTGTGTTGTCGGGACTCCGCCTGGCCATCTTCGACAATGATGAAGAACAAAAATTTGTCTTCCGTGGACTGCCAACGCCGGCGAATGCCTTATTTTTTGCTGCGACAGGACTGGTTTTTTCTCACGGCAAACTGATATTCATTCCTCTTACCCAGGTTACCCTCCTGATCTTAACGGTAGTACTTTCGCTTCTCCTGGTCTCCAGGCTGAAAATGTTCGCCTTCAAGTTTAAAGACTATTCCGTAAAAAGCAACCTCCTCAAATATGGTTTCCTGCTGGTTTCCATCGTTCTCGTCCTTTTTTTCAGGATGGAGGGCGTGGCTCTGGCAGTCCTGGTTTATATCCTGCTTTCTGTAGCCGAAGCCATCTTCAGGACTGAGGCCAGGACAGGCCGATCGTAAAAAGCCTGCCGCCTTTCATTTCAGGATCCCGGGAAACTCTTTCAGGAAGAGCTGAGTTAACCGTTAACTGAACCGTCAATCCTTTTCCGGCTCATTCCATCTTTCTTCGAAATTTTTCACCGCCATCCGGATCAACCAGTATGAAACCAGGATGAGGACCAGCCATGACAAGTAGAAAAGTATCGAGTGTGTATACATTGTTATCCTCCTTTTTAATAGGCGTGCGAATCACCTTCGATTTCAGCCTGGTCGATACTTTTTTTGTTAATCGACTTCCAGGCATACATGATATAGGCAAATACAAATGGTACCATGAGGGACACATAGCTCATCGCCGTCAGGGTATACTGACTCGACGAACTGTTTTGAATATTCAGCGAACTTTGAAGATCCGACGCCGAAGGGTAAAAACAGGTGTTATTGAATCCGGCGATGATGAACAGTGCAAATACAGTGAGGACCGTGCCCGTGCCCGACCAGGCTATGGCATTCTGAAAATTCCCGGCCAGTGAACGGATGATCCCATAAAGCACAAGGACAATACCGGTCAGCAATATAACACCGGCAAGGGGAAGCTCAACCAGGTTATGAAGATACTTGAAAGGGACCATGGAAACAGTGAATGTATCAGGATCATAAGCAAAACCCTTAGCCAGGAGAAGACTGATTAACCAGTAGAGAAATGCGAGCAGGAAAATGCCGGTATTTATCCAGATCTGCAGTCGGGACCTGCTTTGGATAGCATCATTATTCACATTTTTGTTGAAATAATGAAGAGCCAGGATTCGGGAAAGTGCGAAAACAGCAATTCCCAGTGACACATTTCTGAAATTTGCCACGGCCTCGAGTCCATGCCATCCCGATGTCCATGCTGAATGGTTCATATCATCCACGGTAAAATGTGCCCCGGTAAAAAATGTCCCGACAGCGGTCCCGATGAGCAGAGTTGCCGCAAATCCGTTGATCATCAGAAACACATCATAGGTCTTTTTCCCGAGGAAATTGTCGGGCTTGGATCTGAACTCATAAGCGATGGCCTGGATGATAAAACAAAACAGGATAGCCATCCAGACCCAGTAAGCCCCGCCGAAACTTGTAGAATAAAACAAGGGGAATGAGGCAAAAAAGGCGCCTCCAAAGGTAACAAGTGTGGTAAAAGTAAATTCCCATTTACGACCCAGAGCATTGATGAGCATCCGTTTTTCAATTTCATTTTTACCCAGGACGTAGATCAGGGTCTGCCCACCCTGGACAAACAACAGAAAGACCAGGAGACTGGCAAGAAGGGAGATGATGATCCACCAATACTGTTGCAGTGCGAAGTACGAGATATTTTCAAGCATTTTAATGTCCTCCTTCTTCTTTAGGTCCATTTTTTATCTGGCGGGTCATGATCCTGACTTCCGCAATAGCCAGTGCCGTAAATACGGCAGCAAACAACCAGAAGGTAACCATTACCGCACTGGTATCGATATGGGACACGGCAGCCATAGTAGGCATCAGGTCCTGTATTACCCATGGCTGGCGACCCACCTCTGCGACAATCCATCCAGCCTGGCTGGCAAGATAAGGCAAGGGCAGGGTGAAAAGCGCAAGTTTCAGGAACCATCTTCTGCGGTCGATAGTGTCCCTGTAGAGAAAGATGAGCGCCAGGACGAAGAAAAGTACAAAATAAAAGCCAAGAAGCACCATGACATGAAAACTATAGAATGTCAGGGGAACGTCGGGTATAAGGCTCATCTCATCGTCTAGATAGCCGTACCCGAAATATTTGAAATACTGGTCCTTGTAATCCGCATCATAGAACCGGGCTTTCAAAGTCTCATAGGTCGTTATGTCATTAAGCTTTTTAGCCTCTTTCATGGACCTGAGATCTTCGATAACCATCCGGCCCCGCCGTATTTTTTCTCTTGCCGACATGATGCCCTGCTCAGGATTACCGTTGACCAGGTCAACTACGCCGGGGACAAAGGCATTCCAGTTGCCGTAAGCCATATAGGATAAGAGGTTTGGAAATTCCACCCTGATCGCAAAGTCCTTGATGTTCTCATTCTCCGGATCGGTATTCGTGGTTGACATCACGCCGATTGCAACCAGGCCCGCACCTTCCTGCCCGTGATACAGTCCTTCCAGGGAAGCGAACTTCATGGGTTGGGAATGTACAATCTCACGCGTGGAACTGTCGCCGGTGAAGACAAGATAAACGGAAGAAACGATTCCGAAAACGGCTGCGACGAGGATGCTACGTTTGGCAAAAAGAATCTCTCTTTTTTTCAGTATAAACCATGCAGAAATGGAGATAACAAAGACAGATGCCAGGACAAAGCCTGACGATGTAGTATGAAGAAACTTGTTCACGGCCGTTGAGGAGAAAAGAACTTCCCAGAAATTGACCATCTCATTCCGGACCGTTTCAGGATTAAACTGCATTCCCAGGGGCGACTGCATCCATGCGTTCGCCACCAGGATCCAGAGCGCGGAAAGGTTTGCTCCTACCGCCACAAGCCAGGTAGATAACAGGTGGAAGCGCTTGCTTACCTTATTCCAGCCAAAGAACATGACCGCCACAAAAGTCGATTCCAGAAAGAATGCCATGATCCCTTCAACAGCCAGAGGAGCACCGAAAATATCCCCGACGAACCACGAATACTGAGACCAGTTAGTACCGAACTCAAACTCAAGAATGATCCCGGTAGAGACGCCAATGGCAAAGTTAATGCCGAAAAGAGTCATCCAGAACCGTGTGATTTTTTTCCAGGCCGGATCGCCTGTTTTGACATACATGGTCTCCATGAAGGCAATGATAAATGACAAACCAAGTGTAAGCGGTACAAAAAACCAGTGGTAAATGGCTGTCAGTGCAAACTGCCCCCTCGACCAGTCAACTAATGAAAGATCAATGTTTTCAATCATATTGGCAGGTTTATTTCGTTAGTTGTTCAAGAACATATTCACTCCTCTGCTCATTGGTGTCAAATCTTTTCTGCAAGATATCGGGAAAAAAGAACAACTTCAATACGGCGTATATAATAAACAGTTTGATCAGAATGACGATCCAAACCTGCCTTCCCCAGGCTGACATGTTCCTGAACCCATCGAGGTAAAATCTGAATATTCGCACAAATAGGTTGGACCTCATTGATTTGATGCAAGTTTAATGATCAAATATAAGAAACGATTATGAATATTGTAGCATCTGTAAGCGGAAGCCTGGATACGGGTTTGTAACGATGTCTGCGCCCGCAATGGGCCTGCCTTTCCTTTTCCAGTGTGAATCTATGAACAAATTCCAACCAAAGGTGGTTCAACTCAAAGATTCCTGAAAAATCGAATTTAATAACCGACAGTCCTTTAATAAAAACATTTCTGTTATTTATACTCATTTTAAAAAATATAATGCCGATTTATGATCAGTGTTTCTGATTATGCAATTATTAAAATTATCATATATTTATAATCTGAAAAAGGAACCATTCACTATGAAACGACACTGGCTTTTTGTGTTTATTCTTTCAGCAATTTCCTTCTCAACTATTTATCCACAGACACCTGTTTCCCCGCAAAAGGTAAATATTGGTTTTGAAGAAAGACAGGGGCAATATGTTGCTCTCGATACCAGGTTGATTAACGAACAGGGTGACACTGTTCAGCTGAAGGACCTCATCAACAAACCAACCATTCTCTCCCTGGTGTATTATCGTTGCCCCGGGACGTGCAGCCCGCTGATGTGGGGTATTTCAAAATTCATTGATCAGGTAGACCTTAACTTTGGTAAGGATTACCAGGTTCTCACCGTCAGCTTCGATCCTTCAGAAGACATCAGCCTTGCCCTGGAGAAAAAAAGCAACTATCTGAAAAATATGCAGAAACCGGAACTTGGCAAGGACTGGCTATTTTTTGTTGGTGACAGTGCCAATATCTCAAAGCTTACCAACTCTGTCGGGTTTCATTATCAAAAAATCGCAGGCCAGTACACACATCCCACCGGTCTGGTTGCTTTGGCCGCTGACGGTAAGATCACGAGGTACCTCAGAGGGATTGATTTCCTGCCTTTTGATATCAAGATCTCTATGGTTGAAGCGGCAAATGGCAAAATCGGACCCTCGATCAACCGGCTCCTGGCTTTCTGTTATTCCTACGATGCGAAAGGAAATCAATATGTTTTCAATATTCTGAAGGTTTCCGGGATACTGATCACCTTTTTCGGTCTGGTCATATTCCTGATCCTAGTTTTCGTAAAGAGAAAACCTAAAAATGCCTGAAATGAGCTCTACCCAAACAACCCGGGAACCAAGTTACCTAGAGTATCAGGGAAAACGTAAAGGTATATTCAGGTGGATACTGGCAACCGATCATAAGCGCATTGGCCTGCTTTATCTGTTTACCATTATGACGATGTTCCTGATAGCGGCGACCATCGGTGTATTAATGAAAATCGAGCTTATCGCCCCCGGGAGGACCATTGTGGGTCCCCAGACCTATAATGCCTTCTTCACCATTCACGGGGTGATCATGATTTTCGTGATTGTCATTCCCGGTCTGCCTGCCGTCTTCGGAAATTTCTTCCTGCCCATTTTGATTGGTGCGAAAGACGTGGCCTTCCCGAGGCTGAACCTCTTTTCCTGGTACATATATATTACCGGGATCGGCCTGGTCATTTATTCGCTCTTTGCCGGAGGAGGCCCCCCCGATACCGGATGGACCTTTTACGCTCCTTACAGCTTCAAGACTTCGACGGACATGCTGCCTGCAGTTATGGCAGTCTTCGTCATTGGCTTTTCCTCCATCCTTACCGGCCTGAACTTCCTGGTAACTATGCACAGGATGAGAGCCCCGGGTATGACCTGGCTGAAAATGCCCCTGTTTCCGTGGACACTCTACGGCACAGCCTGGGTACAAATCCTCGCCACACCCATCGTGGGAATAACCATGCTGATGATTATTGCCGAAAGAACATTACATATCGGGTTTTTCGATCCCACACTGGGTGGCGATCCGATTTTGTATCAACACCTCTTCTGGATATACAGCCATCCCGCCGTTTATATTATGATCCTCCCTGCCATGGGCGCCATTTCTGAAATCATTCCTACCTTTTCTCAGAAGTCAATTTTCGGTTATAAGTTCATCGTGGGGTCCACCCTGGCTATCGCCTTTGTCGGATACTTCGTGTGGGGCCACCATATGTTTACCTCGGGCATGAGTGGTGTGGCCCTGTTTACTTTCTCATTCCTGACTTTCCTCGTGGCGATTCCAAGCGCCATAAAGGTGTTTAACTGGATTGCAACTATGCACAAAGGCTCCATCCTGCTCGACACTCCGTTCTACTGGGCGGCATCATTCATCTTTGTCTTTATGATCGGGGGTTTGTCGGGTCTCGTCCTGGGATCACTGGCCACCAACGTTCATCTTCACGCTACCCATTTCGTGATTGCACATTTTCACTTTATCGTCTTTGGCGGCACCGGCTTTGCATTTATGGGTGCTATGCACTACTGGTACCCTAAAATGTTTGGCCGTATGTACGACAAGAAATGGGCAAATACAGGCTGGCTTATTTTCTTTATCGGTTTCCTGTTCCTTTACGGTCCCATGTTTTACCTCGGGATAAAAGGAATGCCTAGACGATACTACGATTATGATGAGATGTTTCATACCGGGAACATCATCTCAACACTGGGCTCCTGGGTTATGATCACCGGACTGGTCATCATTATTATCAACCTCTTCCGGGGAGCAAAATCGGGACCAGTTGCTGCCCAGGATCCTTGGGGAGGCAAAACCCTGGAGTGGACCATTCCCTCCCCTCCTCCCGTTGAGAACTTTGTTACGACACCAGTCATCGTCAAAGGACCTTACGACTATAGTTAAAATATCATACCTGTCCAATGGAAGAACACAGAGACGATCTTGCTTCAAAAACCGGAATGTGGCTGTTCCTGTTCACTGAAATGCTGCTCTTCGGCGGCCTGTTTGTCGTTTATTCCGTATACCGGTTTAAAAATCCTGAAGCTTTTCACCTGGCAGCACAGGAACTGAACGTATTTATCGGCACCTTGAATACCATCATTCTCCTGACCAGCAGTATGACCATTGCTATGTCGATTACTGCAATGCAGAAAAAATCAACCCGGTTATCCCTGATTCTGCTTTCAATAACTGTTCTGCTCGGAATAGCCTTTCTGGTAAATAAATATTTTGAATGGAGCACTAAAATCCATCATCATATTTACCCCGGATCAGAAATCATGGCCAGCTGGGGCCAGGGCGATATCCTGTTTTTTGGACTCTATTTTTTTATGACGGGACTGCATGCCTTTCACATCATCATCGGCCTCACCTTCATCGGCTTTGTAATGGTTTATATCCGTAAAGGCAGAATTAATCCGGACAGTTATGTGCTCCTTGAAAACGGCGGACTTTACTGGCACCTCGTCGATTTGATATGGATCTTCCTTTTCCCACTCTTCTACCTGGTAACCTGAAAAATGATAAAACTATGCCTGAAGAAAAAACACATATCGTACCCTATAAGACCCTGTTCCTGGTTCTGCTCGCCCTGGTAACCCTGACCCTGACTTCCGTGGGTGTTACACGGATACAGCTCGGCACACTCACCGTTGCAGCCGCCCTTGTGATCGCCGTAATCAAGTCGAGCCTGGTACTTACCATTTTTATGCACCTCAAATTTGAAAACCGGTTTTTCACTTTTATGGTGTCGGGAGTGATTGTTCTTATCGGGATCGTTATTTTTACTACCTTAATAGATTATATATACAGGTAAATTATTGTACCTCCCAAACGACTGAAATATGTATTCAACCACAGGACCAGATGCATCAAACTTCGTTCATAAAGTTGACCAGACCTTTATGATCATCCTTGGGATATGTTTCTTCTTCCTTATCGGCCTGACGGCTGTCATGATCTATTTCATCGTGAGGTACAACCGGAAACGGAATCCTAAGGCTACACAAATCGTCGGAAGTACTGCCCTGGAAGTAACGTGGACAGTCATCCCCACCGTACTTGCCCTTCTGATGTTTTACTATGGCTGGGCAGGCTGGCGACCAATGAAAAATCCGCCAAAAACAGCCAGGCAGGTGATCGCAACAGCAAGAATGTGGAATTTTTCTTTCGCTTATGAAAACGGGAAAACCTCCGACAAACTTTATGTACCCGTGAATGAACCCGTGACCATTAAACTTCAATCCCTTGATGTGATCCATAGTTTCTATATTCCGGCATTCAGGCTGAAAGAAGACATGGTCCCCGGACGACAAAAGATTATGTGGTTCATACCCCAGGTAAAAGGATCCTATCATATTTTCTGCGCAGAATATTGTGGCCTGCGACATTCATACATGTCTTCCACTGTGGAGGTATTGCCCAAAGAAGATTTTAACAAGTGGTATACCGACACCACACATGTGGCAGTGGCCACTGAGGGTGAAGAGCCGGGTGCCGCCGGATTTGCAATACTGCAGAAAAACGGATGTACAGCTTGTCACTCTTCAGACGGATCAAAGCTGGTCGGACCCTCATACCTTGGAATTTGGGGTGAAAAACAGGTGGTGATTGAAAACGGTCAGGAAAAAACCGTTACCATCGATTCGGCATATGTAAGGCAGTCGATTTACGACCCTAATTCACAGATAGTTAAAGGATATCAGAAGGGGCTAATGCAACCCTATACAGGAGTCATTACCAATGCTGATATCAGTAATATTATCGGATACCTAAAGTCATTGAAAGAACAGCAGGGAGGAGTTTAACTTTGAAAGATTACCTGAAGCTTGGGAAATTCTCCGTTGTCCTTCCGGTCAGTTTCACAGCATTTACAGGCTATTTTCTTTACAGGCCGTTCATAGATCTGAAGCTGATTGCGGTGGTTCTGGGCGTCCTGCTTCTCGGAAGTGCCGCTTCAGCCCTGAACCAGATCCAGGAAAAAGACATCGACCTGCTGATGGAACGTACAAAAAAACGTCCGCTTCCACTCCGATCGATAAGCCATTCAAAAGCCTGGCTCTTCTTCTCCCTGGGCCTTGCAGGGGGAGCCCTTCTCCTTTTCATTTTCGGCTCGCCAATGTCTATGATCATCGGCCTGTTTACCATCGCATGGTATAACGGACTCTATACCTACCTGAAACGTTTTACTGCCTTTGCTGTGGTTCCCGGAGCGCTTGCCGGCGCGATGCCACCACTGATCGGCTGGACGGCCGCCGGGGGAAATCTGGCAGACTATACTCCTCTGCTTCTTGCCTTTCTGCTATTTGTAGGGCAGGTACCACATTTCTGGCTGCTAATGCTTAAATACGGGGATCAGTACCGGCAGGCCGGACTTCCTCACCTCACCTCCGTATTTTCAAATACACAGATTGCACGAATCACCTACGCCTGGATCCTGGCCTCACTCCTGACAGCTTTGCTGTTACCGGCCTTCGGGATCCTGGAAAATAAAGGTGTCCGTGTCTTCATGCTCGTGATCACCTTGGCCTGCATGATCGGTTTTTCCGGACTCCTGACCTGGAACACACGACGGTTTAAACCGGGAAAATATTTCATTTTTCTGAACAGCTTTTTCATGGTCGTGATGATTCTGCTTATCATTGACAAGATCTTGCAGTGATAATAATAAAAAAATTTACTCAGTGGTTAAGAGACATATAGAAAAACTGCCCGATACCCACTGTAAAAATGAAATCACCATACAGGGTATGCTCGAAGAAAACCGCTAACAGCGACTGACTGCGCTTATACGTATAGGCAAAAATCAGCCCTCCGACTAAAGTCAGGGCCAGGGCCAGCCAGTTTCTGAAAATAATATGAGAGAACGAAAAAAGAACAGCATTGGTAAGCATGAAAGTCCATTCCCGCCTGAACAGAACCCTGTAACGGTTAAAAAACCATACCCGGTATATCAATTCCTGCGGGAAAGCCGACCATAAAGGATAAAATGCCATGATAATCAGCCATAAACCGGTATTCGTCCTCGGCAAAATAAAAAATTTGGAAGGGGCGAATACCCAAACGAGAATCGTTGTCCCAACAGCAAACAGGACAAAACGCAGGATGACCGGTTTCCAGTTCCTGAAACCATTGAGACCAAACTTCCTCCTGTCAAAATCCCGGTTGCTAAAAAGAATGAATAGAAATATAAAAAAAACGAGTAACAGAGGGATTGATTTATGGAAAGGGATTAAATTAAAAAAGTAAAGCAGAGGCAAACCGATATAAACAGCGATAAGTTCAATTACTATAAAACCATGGCGGTTATAAATTCTGGTCATAATCTGAAAAAATTGTTCTTAAGGCATTTGCCGGTTCGCTTCCGGAATGACCAGGGAAGTATCTCTGTGCATGAATTCATATTATAACTCCCTGCAAATTATACCCTTAATAAACATAGTGAAAGTTGACAATGTTTGCTTTCAATTTCATTATTTTTGTTGTTCCTTTAAAGCCTATGGAAAATCTATTTTCAGATTACCTCCTTCCTTTTACCCTTGGCATCATTACACTCGGGACGGGATTATCAATAGAGTTCAAAGATTTCAGGCATATTTTCCTGTATCCCAAAGCTGTAATCGTCGGATTATTCTGTCAGATGTTCCTGCTTCCTCTGATTGCTTTTGGTATTGACCTTTTAATACCTGTCGATCCGGTTTACAAGGTCGGACTGATCCTCATCGCATCCTGCCCGGGCGGGGCCACGTCCAACCTGGTGAATTTCCTTCTCAGGGGAAATGTTGCATTGTCGATTTCCATTACCGTTCTGAACAGCCTGATCACCCTCATAACCATTCCCCTTATCCTAAGCATGGCTTTATGGTTTTTCATGGGCCAGCATTCAGCTATTCACCTGCCTGTCCCCGATACCATTCTCAATATTTTTCTTGTAACCGCTGTTCCTGCAACCATCGGAGTCCTGATCAGGCATTACATGCCCCGGTTTGCCATTTCCCTGGAGAAACCTCTCAGATACATACTTCCGATGTTATTGCTTGGCGTTTTTTCCGGAGTGATATTTATCGACCAGAGAGAAGAATCGGCTCATCTGATAGGTTATCTTGAACTTTTTCTTCCTGCCCTGTTTTTAAATATCTTCTCTATGCTGGCCGGATGGGGTGTCGCAAAATCACTGCGATTGAATTCACGGAACCAGTTTACCATCTCTGTTGAAGTCGGGCTGCAGAACAGCGCCCTGGCTATTTTTGTTTCCACAACCCTTCTGGACAGCCCTGCTATGGCGATTGTTCCGGTGATCTACGGTTCGTTCTCCTTCTTTACTACAGCCTTTCTCGGATATGGCATAAAAAAAATCAATGCGCTGCCAAAACGAGAAAAGGCAATAGAAACAGGGCGTCAGCAATAATCCCGTAGGAGCGGGAACTTTTAAATACCCTGCTGAAAACCATCAGTGAAAATAATCCTGTAGTCATAAGTCCAAGGATGATCTGCTCCGCCAGCCCGGGGTGGCCAAACCATACACTGCAGATCAGCCAGATTACGAGAGAGACAACTAAAATTCCGATGATCATATATCGTGTGAGTCCCGCTCCAAAATCCACTGCAAAAGTATGTTCATGATCAGCCACATCGTTCTCGTATTCAAAATAGCTGTATGATAAAACGTTTGCCAGCACGAGCAACCCATAGCTGATTATCAGCATGATCTGCCAGCTCTCAGCATGGTTTCCTGAGTAGATCACCGGACCTCCCCAGAGGGCAATTGTATAGATGACAGAGATCCAGAGTTCCTTAATAAACAGGACCTTGATATCCCCGGCTATAATAAAGGCTAATAAAAGATAGAGTAAGGTGGCTGCTCCGGTGATCAGTCCGAGTTCAATAATACCAAAGGGAAGAGTATAAAGAGCAAGCCTGAAATCAAAGATACCGACAACCAGAATCACAAGGATAACCGGAGTTCTGTATTTGTAAAATATGCGATGGACTTCGTAGGCTGTCTGGCCCTTTTTCTTAATCCCGTCGATCAGGTGATCGCTAAGGTAGACCAACCAGGTGGTCATTCCTATTACGGCCAGGTAGTACCATGGCAGGCGGGTTTCCATGATCCGGGCTGCGAAAACCGAACCTGCCAGGACTCCCCCGACAACATCCAGGGAGAGTACCCTAACTATGTGGTAAAGCTTTCCTGCCGTCACAACAATAAGTATTTAGGAAAACTCGTGCTCCAGACTTTCCTGGAGATACGGATGATGGACCGGGATGATTTTCGCCTGCGACAGGGCCGTAAACACAACCAGCATAAAAAGTCCCGCAAAACCAATGAAACTGCCCACCTCAATGAATCCGAACTGCAACTGACCTGTCACCCCGGGAACGATCTGCAGAAATTGTTCTACATACTGACCAATGATCAGGAAGAAGATCACGATGGTCATAAGCGTCCTGTTTCTGCTCGCACTTACAGGTAAAAGAACAAAGAACGGTACCGCCCAGTTCAGGAGGATCTCTGAGAAAAAGAGCGCTTTCCAACCATCCTGCCACCGGAAATAATAGTACACGGTTTCTTCCGGAAGATTACCGTACCAGATCAGCATAAACTGAACAAACCAGAGGTAACCCCAGATAATGCCCAGCATGAAAAGGTAGCGCGAAAAATCATGAAGATGATATTTGTTAAGAAAAGGAAAGTAACCCTGCCTGTTCAGTATAAACAGGATCAGAATAATCACGGAGACACCGTGAAGAAAGGCAGATATCATATTCTTGAGAGCGAAAACCGTTGAATACCAGTGAACATCGATCGACATGATCCAGTCGAAAGTGGCGAAAATAAAGGTAATGGCCAGAATAAAAAAGTAGATCCGGGAATAGTACTCGCTTTTCATGAAGTATCCGGTGCCGCCGTATTCATCTTCCTTCAATGAAAGCCGCCTGAGGATACGTGCGAAAAGAAACCAGAGTGCAAAAACCAGGATAAGTCGCAGGTAGAAAAAAGGAATATTTAGATATATCTGCTTATGGCTCATAACTTTATCGGCAGCAACAACATCCTCATGGCTCCAGCTATAGAGTGCATGTATCCCAAAGAAAATCAAAAGGAAGAATACTGCAGCCACAGGAAGGTATGCCATCATGGCCTCCGGAATTCTTTTGAAGCCGGCAGACCATCCCGACTGGGAGATATACTGAATTACAATAAAGAAAACGCCTCCGAGTGACAGCGACAGAAAATAATAATTGTTCAAAAGGTAATCTGCCCAACCTCTGCGGGGATCCGTGATCAGGCCGTACACCATCACCGCGAGTCCGAGAAGGGCAAGAAGAGCGGCTATAACCCGGAAGGACATTGATACTTTGAATTCTTCCTTCATGTCTTTTGATTTTGATTTAAACGTTCCCTGTCACTGAATCAATGGCTGATGGTCGTATCCCGGAGTGCCTCAGGCTGAAGTACATTTCTGATATAGGCGATGATCTTCCACCGGTCTTCAGGCCGGATCTGGGAGCCATGCGCACCCATTGATCCGAAACCCAGAGTTATGGTATGATAGATCTCCCCGTCCCTGAGATTCCTGACTTCCTCACCGACAAGCGACCTTGGAACAACAATATACAAACCACTGGAATGGAGGTAACCGTTACCGTCGCCCTTAACTCCATGGCAGCCTACGCAGAAGGTCATGAACTCATGTTTCCCCCGGTCGATGACAGCCTGGTTGATCTCAAGGGGATTCTTCAGCTCCTCCCCCGCCCTGATCCGGTCTTCAGGACTATTGGTATATTGAAACGGAGTAAATTCACGCGAAATCGTCCCTTCAACAGGTGTCCTCATCGTGGTACTGTCTTCAAAATTCGGATTCGGGGCGTACGTCTCGTAGGCCTTGGAATAAAACATATCCGGGAAATAGTCCCATCCGGGGTGATTCCTGTTTCTGTCGCACCCAGTTACCAGCAGGATGATCAGAGCGGCAGATGAAAGGTATGTCCTGTTTCTTCCCATTTGTTAATGATTGCTTTTAGTATCCTCAATTTGCAAATCGTTTACCTCCTCAGCTCCTTCAGCACTCAGGATTCTTCCCGCGTCCGTGGATTTCTCCTTTTCCAGCAAATTCACATCCACGACAATGACGAATTTATCATCGGTAATCCTGATATCAGGTATCTGCTTCACATTGCCGGGGAACAGTCCCGAAACGGCTGAAAAAGTCACCAGGCTGGCAATGGTTACAATTAGTATTGTGATAACAACGGTAATGACAATAAAAGAAGGAAAGGAGTTGAAGGGTTTCCCACCATAATGAATTGGCCAGTTCAGAACTGCGGCGAAATACAGGAAGGCCAGAACGGCAGCGGCGCCAAAAAGTCCATAAAAATAAGCTGCCGTCGGGATCCTCGATTTTCTCTTGAGCAGATGCAGTACTTCATGCACCGGGTAGGGCATATAAACATCATAAATAGTATACCCTTCCTGAAGCAGCTTTTTCAAGGAAGATAACATTTTATCCTCCTCGCTGAAAACCCCTGATATAAATTTACCGGCCATAATATCTGTCTGTTTATATTTAATCTTCTTTCCTGCTGCCCACCTTCAGTACACCTTTCACCTCGCTTACAGCAATTACCGGGATATATCTGAAGAAGAGAAGTATGAAAGAAGCGAACATACCGAGTGTGCCAACGTATGCGCCTACCTCAACCCAGGTGGGTGAATAGGTAGCCCAGTTTGAGGGCAGAAAATCCTTGGTGAGTGAACCTACGACAATATTATACCTTTCAAACCACATCCCGATATTGATCACCAGGGAGATGATGAGCAATGTCCATGGATTTTTCCTGATCTTTTTGAACCAGAAAAACTGAGGGATGATGGCATTACAAATCAGCATAATCCAGAAGGGAACGGCATACTCACCGGTCAGGAGGTTATGGAAAAAGGTATACATCTCATAGGTGTTCGATGAATACCAGGCGATGAATATTTCCGTCATATAGGATGTACCCATGATGAGTGATATAAATATCAAAATCCTGGCGATGGCATCCAGGTGATTGTCGGTGATGTAATCATTGAGATGATATATTTTTCTCATGATGACCATGAGTGTCATGACCATTGCAAAGCCGGAAAAAATAGCACCGATCACGAAGTAAGGAGGAAAAATGGTTGTATGCCAGCCCGGTTCAATGGATGCAGCAAAGTCTGTAGCTACGATAGAATGCACGGAAACCACCAGAACAGCTGCAATCCCTCCCAGGATAAACCCCAGTGAATCAAAACGCATCCACTCTTTGGAGGAGCCTGTCCAGCCCATGGCGAAGAAGCCGTATATGGCTTTTCGGATTTTGGATGTTGCCCTGTCACGGATGGTGGCAAAATCGGGCAACATACCCAGGTACCAAAAGGAAGCTGAGATGAGCAGGTATGCCGTGATAGCCGAAAAATCCCAGAAAAGCGGCGAGTTAAAATTTACCCAGAGAGGGCCGCGGGTGTTAGGATAAGGGAAAATGAAAAAGGCCAGCCATACACGCCCCATGTGAAGGGCCGGAAAAAGAGCCGCACAACCTACCGCCACAACGGTCATTGCTTCAGCAGACCGGTTGATGGATGTTCTCCATCTCTGCCGGAGAATAAGGAGAAAAATCGAAAAGGCTGTACCGGCATGCCCGATACCTATCCACCAAACAAAATTTACAATGGCCCATCCCCAGGCTACAGTATTGTTTACTCCCCAGGTACCGATACCCTGTGATACCGTCACATAAATAGCCACCATGCCCCAAAGGGTGGCCAGGGTGGCCAGGGTCATGGCCGCAAACCACCACCTGCCGGTCTTCTCCTCCATGGGCCTGAGAATCTCACGACTGATCTGTGAGTACGTCTTCTCGCCTTCAATTAAGGAACCTCTGAGAAATCTGTTATACATGAGCAGGTCAGTTATTTAAGGTTACGATTTATTTCCTTCCGGCTTATTCCTGACCTGGGTCAGGTAACCAACCGATGGCAGGGTATGAATCTCTTCGAGCAGATGATAGTTTCTCGGGTCTTTCATCAGTTTTGAAACCCTGCTCTCAGGATCGTTCATGTCGCCGAATACCAGGGCTCCTGCAGGACAGGCCTGCACGCATGCCGGTTTGATCTCACCATCGGCGAGCAAACGGTTTTCAAGTTTAGCCTGCAATTTTTTCTCCTGGATGCGCTGTACACAAAATGAACACTTCTCAACTACACCCCGGTCTCTCACTACAACATCAGGATTAAGCACCATCTGTCCGAGATCGGAATGGATGTCGTAATCGAACTTCTTGTTATCGGTATATTTAAACCAGTTAAACCGCCGAACACGGTATGGGCAGTTGTTGATACAATATTTTGTCCCGATGCACCGGTTATAGGTCATCTGGTTCAGACCTTCGCTGCTGTGGTTGGTAGCCGAAACGGGGCACACATTTTCACATGGGGCATTGTCGCAGTGCTGGCACATTATAGGTTGAAAGAATACAGAGGGATTACCGGGTTCGTCACTGTAATACCGGTCAATCTTCATCCAGTGCATGATACGCCGCCTGTACACTTCTGACTTGCCGACCACCGGGATGTTATTCTCAGCCTGGCAGGCAATGACACATGTATTGCAGCCTACACAAGCATTGAGATCAACCACCATTCCCCAGTGGAAGCCTTTAAATTCAGGTTCCGGATAAAGAGTCTTGCTATGGGCTTCAAACTCTTCCAGCGTCTCGTTACCCGAAGAAGGTTTTTCAAGATAGTCTTTTAGCCGGGTCTCCCTGACAATATGCCGGCCTTCCATGGAATTATGCAATTGCGTCAGCGCCAGTACCGTCTTCCTGCCGGCAGGCTCCAGTTGGACTCCGGTTACATGGTAGATGCGCCTGCCATCTGCCAGCTGTACCAGGGGATATAGGTTTATGCCCACCCCATTGGCCACTTTACCGGTATCCTTCCTGCCATAACCCAGGGCAGCCAGGCAGGTTCCCCTGGCCTGACCGGGCTGAACAAGCACTGGAATTTCGGTCTTTCCGTTGAGTCTGACGATATCTCCATCCTGAAGGCCTGATTCCTGAGCATCGGAAGGGGAGACCATCAGGACATTTTCCCAGTCGTGTTTGGACACCGGATCGGGCAATTCCTGAAGCCAGGGATTGTTGGCATGACGGCCGTCACCCATCTGAACACTATCGGCCAGGATAATCTCAAAACCAGGGGCTGCGGGAGATGGGGCAATGTTTATGCCATCAAGCACCCCGGCATTAAATTCAGGCTTCCATTCGCCTTCTACCTGATAGGTATGTAATCCGTCCCTGAGACAAGCATTCCAGAACGTGGTAAAATCTCCCTGACCGGAAAACCAGGTCTCTTTCCAGTGGGTCTGGATAAAATGATAATAATCGGTTCCGGCATTATTCCAGCTCAGCAGGCTGTCCTGGAAAGACCGGGTGTTAAATATCGGACTGATGCAGGGCTGGGTAAGATAAAGTCTACCCGGACTGGTTTCGGCATCATCCCATGATTCAAGAGGATGATGGACCGGACAGACGTGAGTGGCCACTGCTGCCGTTTCACAAGCACTCCCGGCAAAAGACACTGTCAAAGGTGTTTTCTGAAGACCGGTGATGAACATCCCGGCATCCGGATAATCATAAACCGGGTTCACATTGTACATCAGGAGGGCACCAATTTTCCCGGCATTCATATCATCCACAAGAGCGGCCATGTCCTGATCCCTGCCACTTGACAGTAAAAGCGGATGACTGATGTCTATAGTGGAGGATATGTTATCAAGAGTATGATTGATTGCATTGACCAGTATCTGACAATCCGGGTCGTTGCTGCCGGATAAAACGATGGATCTGCCTTTGTTCCGGATGAGTTCCGAGGCTATGGCATTCATGTCAATGTTTTCACGAACATCTGTGCTTCCCGTTTTTCCGGTTATCAGATTGTACAGTTCCAGGAGGAGAGCCTTTTCTTCTGAAGGTTTCATCATGTACCTGCTGTCAGCATTGCTGCCTGTCAGGCTCAGTCCGGATTCAACCTGGATGTGACGGATCATTGTTTTCTGACCGCTATCGAGTTTCCGCCTGTCGGTGTAAAGACGGATGAATCTGACCGGTGCGATCCACGAACCGAGGAAATCCGCTCCAAAGCTCACAACAAGATCCGCCTTGTCGAACCTGTAGTCAGGAATGAAGGCCTGACCAAAACATTTCTCGTTGGCTTCCAGTATCCCTGAGTAAGACACCGGGTTGTAGGTAACCCATCTGAAATGTACACGGGATTTACCGAAATCTTCGATGATGCGCCTCGTCGATGGGGAAATGATGGCCGATGTAAGCAGAACGGTTTCTTTATCGCTGGCATCTGCGTTCTTCAGACCTGTGAGAATGTCTGCATCCATGTCATCCCAGGAAACTTTTTTACCGGCTTTGGAGGGATCCTTCAAACGGGCGTCGTCATAAAGGGAAAGAACGGAAGCCTGAATTCGTGCAGTTGTTCCTCCCCGGTTAAATTCCGCCAATTCATTACCCTCAATTTTAATAGGCCTGCCGTCGCGGTTCTTCACCAGGATACTGCAAAAGTCTTTCCCGTCGAAAAAGGAGGAAGCATAATGCAGGGCTTTACCAGGAGTGATCTCTTCCGGCTGAATGACATAGGGAATGGCTTTTATCACCGGTTTCTCGCAACTGGCAACCAGGGCAGCGCTGGTCAGGCTGAAACCGAACAGCTTGAGAAAATCTC
Source organism: uncultured Bacteroidales bacterium (assembly GCA_963732905.1). Taxonomy (GTDB): domain Bacteria; phylum Bacteroidota; class Bacteroidia; order Bacteroidales; genus DASQZK01. The sequence goes on along the minus strand of CAVTBM010000012.1, from coordinate 245,401 downwards.
TGCGGGAAGATTTTGAATTCGCCGTTGCGTCCTCAAAAAGCTCCAGGACGCTGTTTTTATGCTCGCCTTCAAATCTTTCCTCTTCCCTGGTGGGGAGATTCCTGAATTCATCCAGGCTTTTCCAGTATTTTCTCATAAGAGTGAATTTTAGAACGCTCCTCTGTTTTTCATTCCCGTTCACCAGCAAATCCCGGACTAACGACCGTCAATCCGAAAAGCTTACAGGCACCTGGAAAAACAGTCCGGACATCAACCACTGCCCTGTTAATAGTGGCATTTCATGCATTCGGTACCGCCGATATCTTCCACAGTCACCTGCTTCAGATTTCCTGATTTGACCTGTTTTTTTAACTGTTTATATTGGTTGTAAAACGCATTCGAATCAAAGTTGACGGCCCGGGTCCGGTGACATTCAATGCACCAGCCCATAGACAGGTCGGATACCTGCATGATCCTGTCCATCTTGGTAACATCGCCGTGACACTCACTGCAATCCACCTTACCCGCACTCACATGCTGAGCATGGCTGAAAAAAACGTGATCCGGAAGGTGATGAACCCTGATCCAGGCTATCGGCTTTTTATCCTGGTAAGCACTGACCACTTTGGCTATTTCAAACGTTCCGGACCGGCTTCCGTTCCGGACGATCAGATGACAGTTCATACAAACATTAACTCCGGGAATGGTTGGTTCCTTGCTGAACTCAGATGAACTGTGGCAATAGATGCAGGCCGTCTGGTTCTGTCCGGCATGAACGGCATGCGAGAATTTTACCGGCTGATTGGGTTGATAGTACTGGGATCTCCCGATATCTACTGCCTCCACGACGAGTACATCCGTAATAAAGAATCCTGTTCCAAGGATGATCACGAGATGTATCCATTTTCGTTTGACCCGTTTTGTGAAAATCAGGTCCACAACGGAAAACAAAAACAAAAGCGAAGCCAGAATAAAAAGGATTAGCTTGTTAAGCACGGGTTTGGGAGGCTTGATCCCTATGGTGGTAAATTCATCCATGAACCCTTTGATCATCACGATGTCTTCGGGGCTCAGATCAAATTTGGCATGCACTTCGGATAGCATTTTTCCACGGGGTTTCAGCAAAACCCTCACCAGGTCACCAACCTTCTTGTCTTTATATTTTACGGCAATCTCCATGGCACTGGGATTCCAGTTCATGGTATCTATATATACGGTGTTATGACATCCCGCACAGTTGACCGATTTGTTTTTTAAGTAAACCAGTCCGTAAAAAAGACGTTCCCCTCTTGTAAGTTCGGAGGCGTTAAGATGATTAAGTCTTATTTGCAATGAGTCATTTCCCGGGGGTTGTCCCATAAGAGAATTCTGAACCGGCAGGAAGATCAGGAGCAGGAAAAAAATGCAGGCAAGGCCGTAATTAGTCGTAGTTTGATCAGAAGATCTTATCATCCAAGGATAATTATAGGTTATTTTGAATATCGCCGCTCTTCCTCAACCCTACTGTACCAATACTAAAACTTATGTAACCAAAGATATGAATTTGAGTGGATTTGTAAATAATGATACTCATTTTCTGCATTATTTAGATTTGATTAACATAGAAACCTTGCTTCACCTCATCAGGTGTACAAATCCCTTTTTCAGTATCCGGTTATCTCCGTTGATCTGGTTTATGATGAAAAAATAGATTCCGCTATGCATCTCCTCTCCTGAGAATGACCTGCCGTCCCAGATGATGTTTGGTGATTCCGACTTATAAACAAGGATACCGGAACGAGTGTAAACAGAGAAAATATAACGGTTTATCCCATCTGTCCGGATCCGGAAATAATCGTTCATACCGTCCCCGTTTGGCGTAAAAATATTAGGAACTTTCAAAAGTTCATTGACCTGAACGTTTGAGATAACGGAGTCGACGCAACCTGCGGATTGTTCGACAACAAGCTTTACAGGGAAATTCCCGGGTTGATCAAAATCGTGAAAGATGCTTTTCCCTGTAAGAGGACTGCCGCCATCAAAAAACCAGGTGTAGGTATAGGAAACAGTATCATCTCCCGGATTTACAGGTCTGAAGACGAAAGCATAATTCCCTGCATCCAGGGTGTCGGAATAGTAAAAACGAGCTTTGGGCTGGGGATAAACCATGATGAAGCCCTGTTCTGAAATGAAATAGGAACCGTTAATGGTAACTGTCACATCAAAGGATCCCGGTGACTGATACGTAACTTTAGGGGTAAGACTTCCGGAAGCTGTGATACCGTTTCCGAAATCCCAGGCAATATCAGTGATCGTATCTCCGGAGGATGAGGGAAGAAGTGAAAACTGTACATCCAGATTTCCGCAACCCGAGGAAGTATCTGCATGCAGGATAACCTGTGCCATGAGGTGAGGAGCACAAGGAATTAATACCAGCATTATCAAAAGAAAATACTTCTTCATCCATATCAAAGTTCAGGTAAATATAGGGAATCCGGCGTTCATAGCTTAAATCTTTTCGGTCAATTTTTTAACAACCCGGAATTTATTCAGAAACTCTTTTCCAAAAACCCTCAGAATAGTATATCCGGGTATGGCAAGTATCATGCCTGCCACACCTGCCAGGCTTCCGGCAATGAGAATAACCATGAATATCTCGAGCGGATGAGCTTTGACAGTGTTCGAGAATATCAGGGGCTGAAAAATAACGTTGTCGACGGCCTGAACTGCCAGGAATACCAGTAGCATATATCCGGCCATAGGCAGGAGAACTGAAAATTCAAGGTTGATATTGAAGGCAATTCCCAGGAGGATACCCAGAGAAGTACCAATGATCGGACCCAGGTAGGGCACTACATTCAGGATGGCGGCAATGAGTCCGATAAGCAGGCTCCGCTTAAACCCCAGCCCGACGATGCTCATCCCTAGAGTGACAAGAATCAGAATTCCAGTCAGCTGCAATCCTATTCCGATAAAATATCTGGATAATAATTTTTTTACCGAACGCATGGCATGCCGTACGTTAGCTTCATGTTTCTCGGGAATAAGCAGAACGACTGTTTCGGTGATCAGGTTCTGATCTTTTAAAAGAAAAAAGGTGATAAATGAAATGGAAAATATGGCCACGAAAATATTCCCAAGAATGGAGGCTGTTGCGCCAAAAAGATTGGATACAAAGGAGAAATCAAGAACGCTGATCAACTTTGCCTTGAGGTACTCCGTGAGAGTCTGCCCGCCTGTACCGGAGATCTGGAAATGCTCAAATACTCCCGAAACCTTGTTTATCGGATCCTGCAGCCGGCTGATAAAAGTATCGGCATTGATCTTCGACAATTCATTGGCTTCATGGGCTACGATCGGAATGAAAATTCTGAAGAAGCCGAGGAATAAAACCCACAAAACCAACAGGGTCAGTAAAGCCCTGAGTGCAACCGGTATTTTGAACCTTCCGATCCTGACCTGGTCAAGCAGGTCAACCAGGGGAGATCCGACAATCGAAAGTACTGCTGCAACAATTACATAAGCTACAATATTACTGAAATACCAGAGTATAAATCCGATAACAACTATCCCCAGTCCAATCAGTATATATCTTCCTATTGAATTCATCAGCCTGTATAATTCGAAGCTAAGATATTAAGATTTAACTGTTCTGCCGACAAATACAGTGTAAAAAAAGAAATCAACAATCTGTGTTCAAATCAACATATCGTAAGATTTCATTCCAAGAAAGTAATTTCCTACCTTTAACCAGGTTAAATCCGGAAATAATTTACCATGAAGCAATACCTGGATCTTCTCTCACATGTAAGGGAAAACGGCGTAAGGAAAAAAGACAGAACAGGTACCGGAACGATCAGTGTTTTCGGCTACCAGATGCGTTTTAACCTCGATGAAGGCTTTCCTCTGCTCACCACAAAAAAACTTCATCTGAAATCTATTATCTATGAATTGTTGTGGTTCCTGAACGGAGATACAAACGTCAGGTATCTGAATGAGAACGGTGTTAAAATATGGAACGAATGGGCCGATGAAAACGGGGATCTGGGACATATTTACGGATATCAGTGGCGTTCATGGCCCACTTCCGGCGGGCAGCATATCGACCAGATAACCAGGGTTATTGACTCACTGAAAAATAATCCCGACTCCAGAAGACACCTGGTTAGTGCCTGGAATGTCGGGGATCTTGAAAATATGAATCTGCCGCCATGCCATATCCTGTTCCAGTTTTACGTAGCCGAAGGCAGGCTCTCATGCCAGTTGTACCAGCGTAGCGCCGACCTCTTCATTGGTGTCCCCTTCAATATCGCATCCTATTCCATGCTTCTCATGATGATGGCCCGGGTGACAGGACTGAAACCCGGAGAATTTATCCATACTCTAGGAGATGCCCATATCTATCTGAATCATCTTGACCAGGTTGATGAGCAATTGAAACGGACACCCGGCCCATTGCCCCAACTGAAAATCAGCACGGACACGACCTCCATTTTTGATTTTCGGTATGATGATTTTCATCTAGAAAATTATGTTGCTCAACCTCATATCAGAGGGGATATCTCCGTTTAAAATCTTAAAAATGAGAAACGCCAGAAATAAAAATATCTCCATTATCGTTGCCGTTGCCGAGAATTACGCGATCGGAAAAGATAACCGGCTGCTCTGGAAACTGTCCGATGATCTTAAAAGATTTAAAAAAATTACCACCGGACATACCGTGATTATGGGCCGACGAACATTCCTGTCGTTGCCCGGGGGACCTCTTCCGAACCGTACCAATATTGTGATCTCTGACGTCCCCAATGAAAAATTCGATGGCTGCCTGATGGCTGCATCCATTGAAGAATCCATGAACCTGCTTGATGATGACGAAGCTTTCGTGATTGGTGGTGGTATGGTATATAAGCAGTTCCTGCCTCATGCAAGACAATTGTACCTGACCAGAGTGGATCACTCCTTCGAAGCCGATACATTTTTTCCTGACCTGAACCTTGACGAATGGGATGAAATACACCGGGAACATTTCGCCGCTTCAGAAAAAAATGAATACCCTCATACTTTCATTATTTACCGGCGTAAACCCTGAATCCGCTCCCATCCCTTTGCGGCTTCCTGTAACGATCTCACGTTAATCCCATCCGTAATTCAAAAAAATTCGTATTTTAGATCCCGGTATAAAAGGAAACAGTACCTCTCTACGGCATTCAATAGCCCTTTTATATAATACATTTTCACTACCAACAAAATTAATTGTCTCAATATGAAAAAAGTCATGTTCATCACTTTCCTGACCATTTTCACAATGGCAGTGTTCAGCCAGGATGCCGAGAAAATAACCGGCCACTGGCTTACTGAAAAGGGAACCTCACAAGTCTACGTCTATAAAGCCCGTAACGGCAATTACTACGGGAAAATAAGCTGGCTCAGCGAACCAAATGAAAATGGAGCTCCAAAAAAAGATGACAATAACCCCGATGAGTCTCTGAAAGAAAAGCCTCTCCTCGAACTGATCATCCTCAAAGGCTTCCAGTATAATCCCGATGAAAACACATGGGAAGGCGGAACCATCTATGATCCCGACAATGGTAAAACATACGATGCCTACATGTGGTTTGAAGGCGACAACTACGAAGTCCTGAAACTGAAAGGGTATGTCCTGGGTATGCGCTTCCTCGGCAGAGAGACCATCTGGAAAAAAGAACAGCCAAGGGAATTGAAATCCTCCCTGTAATAAGTCGCCTGACTTTAAGTTAATATATACTACCGGCAGGGGCCTGATCGGTACGGTAAGTAGTAGTATACGGGATGCATCCCCCGTTCAACCATTCACCGTACCGATCAGGCCTTTCGCTTTTATCTCCTGTCCCTCTTGTCCGAATCCGTACACGTTTGTCACGAAACCGTTCACTTCTGAAGACTCTAAAATCCGGTAATTACAGTTGCAATGTATTGATATTGTTATATTTATAATTTTTGGCATAAATAATGTTCTCTTTTTTTCATGTTCATTTAGATTTTGAGATTAAAAAAAACAAGTCATGAAAACAAAAATTACATATATCGTCTTCACCCTCCTGATCATGGTGATGGGAACCAACGCTTACGCAGACAATACCAAAGGAAAGAAAGAGAAAAAAGCAAAAGCTGAAAAGGTATTTAACAAAATTGAAAGCACATTCGAAACTGAACTGCGTTTTGAAAACTGGATGACTGAAATCCGTGAATTCACCGGAAAGGAAATCTTCAGGGAGGATGACCTCAGTTTTGAAAGCTGGATGATGCAAGACTTTTCACAAAAGGATGCCGTAAATTTCCATGAAGATGACCTCAAAATGGAACCCTGGATGACGAGCGTATTCAATGAAACTGCTGAGGCATCCTGCGAAAGTAACTCCATGAAATTTGAACCCTGGATGCTTAAAACATTCTAATAAATTTTTCTTTTTTAGGTTTAAGTGGTTAGTGAAGAAAGGGATATCCTGGCACAAGGAATCCCTTTCTTTTATTCTTAAAAATTGCAGTATAAGATGACCCATTCAGGGTTGCCGTTTCCCTTCAGAAATGAACACCGGACCGCAATCCCTTCCAAGCACTAACGGCTAATTCATGATAATTTTCTGTGTCAGCCGTATATCCCTGGATGAACTCCCCACAAGCAGATCAAATTCCCCGGGCTCGGCAATCCATCCTGGTTTTGAAGGATTATAGTAGGAGAATGCAGCCTTGTCAAGTTTAATGCTTACTGTCTTAGTCTGGCCCGGAAGCAGTTCGACCTTGGTAAAGGCCTTCAGCTCTTTCACCGGCCGGGGTAATGATGAAACAGGATCTGAGACATACAATTCGGCTACTTCCTTCCCTTTTACCTTTCCCGTGTTCTTCACATCAAATGAAACGGTAACGCCATCGTCTGCCTTGAATGTTTCATGATCCACCTTTATGTTACTGTACTCAAAACTTGTATATGACAAACCAAATCCGAACGGGAAGAGTGGATCGATGTTTTCCTTGTCGTAATGACGGTAGCCGGCAAAAATGCCTTCACTGTATTCGACGTGTCCGTCATGATTTTCATCATAATAGCTCTTGTAGGCAGGAGCATCCTCCCATCGCTTTTCAATGGAAATGGGGAGCTTTCCACTGGGATTGACCTCTCCAAAGAGAATTTCGGCAACTGCCTGACCGCCCATCTCACCCGGGTACCAGGCATACAGCAGACCCTTTACTTCCCCGATCCAGTCATTGATCGCCACATTGCCGCCGGCATTTACGACGACAATGGTATTCTTATTGACCTCTGAGACCTTTTTAATGAAATCTTCCTGTGCTGAGGGTAAAGCGTAAGGACGGTCTTGTCCTTCCCCCTCGGTCCTCTGGTTAAATCCGACACAGACAACGGCCACGTCCGAATTCTTAGCTGTCTCAAGAGCCTGTTTCAGCGGATCACCCTTGCTCATACTTATTCCCATACGTATAAAGGCATTCCCTCCACTCTGGTAATATTCCAGTCTGACCGGATAAGATTTTCCCGCCTGCATGGGTATGGTTGCCGTCTCAAATCCACGGTCATAATGCCATCTGTCAATCACCAATTTCCCGTTGACGTAAAGACGGATGCCATCATCCCCGCTCAGAACCACCGTGTAATTTCCCGATGTTGCAGGCTTGAAGTTGCCGGTCCATCTGGCAGAAAAGCTTTCTTCCGGAATTCCTGAAGGCAAACCGTTTCTGTCAAATCTGAAATTTACCAAGGAATCCTTACGGACAAAGGCAGGCTTACCCGATAAATTTGCATTGCTGAAAAATTCACCTTTGAGACCATTTGCCCCAAACCAGTTCTGATTGAAAAACTCCGGACTGTATGTTTCCTCGAAGGGTCCTCTGGAATAGGTAACCTTCACATTATTACCCGCCAGGTCCCGGATACCCTGAAGAACAGAAACCGAGGAATAAGGCCTGACGAAAGAACTTCCTCCGCCGCCGGTCACCGCAGGATCGGCATTCGGACCCATAACAGCCACAGTTTTGATTCCTTTCTTATCCAGCGGAAGAATGCTGTTTTCGTTCTTCAGCAACACGATGCCTCCCCTGGCAGCATTAAGTGCCGTTTCAGCCGTTGAGTCCCTGTTAAAATCAGGTGCTTTCCTGGAGGTCGAATCCATCAGCCCGAACCGGTAATACATCCGGATTATTCTTCGTACTTTATCATCAATCACCGACTCAGCCAACTTTCCATCCTTTATAGCCGGCATCAATGTATCACGACACATATGAACTGCTGACGGCATCTCCAGATCAAGCCCGGCTTTGGCAGCAGCAACACCATCATAAACCGATGCCCAGTCAGACATGACTATGCCGTCGAATCCCCAGTCCTTTTTCAACACCTGGTTTATAAGGTAGTCATTTTGTGAGGCATGAACCCCGTTCACAAGATTATAGGAGGTCATGACACACGCTGCATGACCCTGCTCAACAGAAGCCCTGAAGGCCGGCAGGTAGATCTCATGCAGTGTCCTTTGGTCCATGTCTGAACTGACCTTATGCCTGTCGTATTCCTGATTGTTGGCGTCATAATGCTTGGCAGTGGCCATCACCCCCTGGTTTTGCATCCCCGTGATGAAACTTGCCGCCATCTGTCCCGCCAGGTATGGATCCTCCCCGAGGTATTCAAAATTACGTCCGCACATGGGTGCCCGGTAAATATTCATGGCCGGCCCCAGCATGATCTGTACATCCTTTGACGCCGCTTCTTCCCCGATACCTGCTCCAACAGCAGAGGCTACAGCTGTATCCCATGACGCTGCCGTATTAATCGCAGCAGGGTAAGCCGTCGAAGGTTCATAGTTCCTGACACCCCCAGGACCGTCCGACATTCTGACTTCGGGCAACCCAAGATCAGGGTAAGCCCGGATATTAAAATCTTTGAACCCTCCAATCATATCAATTTTCTGGTCAAGGGTCATCTTCCCGATGATCCCGTTGATATTCGCTTCAACCTGTTTTGAAGTCATTTTCCGGTTTGAAGTGCTGACCTGACAACCCGTCACAAACAAAAGGCTGACAAAAAAAAAGACCTTGTTTTTCATTTTAAAGAACGTTTAAATGTGTGATGTATCCTTTACCGAAAATCAGCTCTTTACTGATTTTATATAAGAATACACCATACGACCAAATTAGTTGAGTCTCCTCACTTTTCTCTCATATGAAATGGTGGGTAACTTTTAAAGGAATGATACAGATCCTGCGGCGAACGGACATGATCATCTCTGACCAGGGTTATGGCAAGGATTAAAAATTTTTTTTATTTTTTAGAAAACAGTGCCCGGAGCCTCAAATTTTCTTTACTGGATAAAGATACCCGGGAATTACCGTCAACCCTGTGAGGAACCATCAGCCACATCGAAAATTCATAAAAACCAAAGTGAAAGCAGATTTTTGTTACTATTTTTGAATTATCTAAGTACCATCCCGAAAAAGGATGATTGTTATTTTACTTCTTCCGGTCCAAAAAAAATATGTAATGAACATCAGCATCAGCTCCAATGCCCTGGCAACAGGTTTGAATGCAGCACTATTTATAGAAAGAAAACTGGATGAAATTATCAAACAGCATGGAGAAGCACGTTTACTGGTGGCCACGGGAAGTTCACAGTTTGAAATGTTAAACGCCCTCGTGAAAAGTAGTGTCGACTGGCCAAAAGTGGAAGTTTTTCATCTGGATGAATATATCGGACTTCCGGTCTCACACCCGGCCAGCTTCAGAAAATATCTTTACGAAAGGTTCATCGACCTGGTAAACATAAAGAAATTCCATCCGGTTGCCGGCGATGGTGATGTGAAGGAAACAATCCGAACGCTGACAAGCGGGATCAGGGAAAAACAGGTGGATTTAGCCTTGATAGGCATCGGGGAAAATGCTCACATTGCCTTTAATGACCCTCCTGCAGATTTTAATACAAAGGAGTCCTATATTGTGGTAAATCTGAACGAAGCCTGCAAAAATCAGCAGGTCGGTGAAGGATGGTTTGCAAATACCGGCGAGGTCCCCGACAGGGCCATTTCCATGTCGCCCTGGCAGATCCTGCAGTCGAAGACCATTGTTTCTATCGTGCCGCATACCGTCAAAGCACGAGCCATTTACAGGACATTTACATCACCACTGACCAATGAAGTGCCTGCTACCCTGCTGAAGCAGCATCCCGACTGGCACCTTTACCTGGATGTGAATTCCGCATCTGAAATCATTAACTTCTCCTGAACGAAGTATGAACCTTGAAAAACCATACGATGCTGAAGCAAACGTTGAAGGGCGTTTTCCGGAAGGTGACACCTCCCGTTTACAGTCGGGAAAGGGAAGTATTTCGGTAAGAGGGATTCATTACGAAACGGAACAGCCGGTGAAGGTCGATATAGAAAACGGTATTATCCGTAAAATCTCCCGTTTGAAAGGTGACGGAAGGTTTTCCGGCTTGCATTACATCGCTCCCGGGCTCATCGATAACCAGGTAAACGGTTATGCCGGGGTAGATTTTTCAGATCCGGCCCTTACTGCGGAGGGCCTGGTTCATGCTGCGCAAGCCCTATGGGAAACCGGGGTAACAACTTTCTTCCCCACCCTCATCACCAACAATCACGAAAACCTGCTGAAAATATTCTCGACCCTCGCCCTTTCCATACAAAATCACAACCTGGACGGCTGCGTTCCGGGTTTTCATCTGGAAGGACCGTACATCTCCGCAGAAGACGGGTACAGAGGAACTCATCCTGCCATACATATCAGGAAGCCCTCATGGATCGAATTTTCAGAGTATCTCCGGGCATCAGGCGATAAGATCCTGCAGGTGACCCTGGCACCTGAATACGAAGAGGCGGGGCCTTTCATCAAAAAATGTATTGAAAAGGGTATCAGGGTAGCCATAGGCCACACCAGGGCCGGTGCAGAAGAGATCCGCAGGGCTGCTGATCTCGGGGCTCGCCTGTCGGTTCATCTCGGAAATGGATGCGCCAACTACATTCACAGACACAATAACCCGATATGGCCGCAGCTGGCAGACGACCGGATCGTTCCAAGCATCATCGCCGACGGACATCATCTTCTCCCGGAAGAAATTATGGTTTTTTACAAGGTCAAGGGACCCGATCATATGATCCTGACCTCAGACGTAACCTTCCTGGCAGGCATGCCTCCGGGCCGGTACCAATTTGCCGGAAGTGAGGTTGAACTGACGGCTGAAGGCGCTCTGATAAACGTGCAACAGAATTGTCTTGCAGGCGCCTCATTTCCTCTGATAGCCGGTGTGGGACATTTCATGGAAGTCACCGGATGCTCACCGGCCATTGCCCTACATATGGCCAGCCGGAATGTCGCCGGGATTTACGGTTTGAATGACAGGGGCTCGTTAACACCTGGCAAAAGAGCCGATTTTATCCTGTTTGAAAAACTGAAATCCGGGTTGGCAGTTCAGGAAACCTGGGTTGCGGGTGAGCGCAGGTACGCGCGATGACGGTGCAGGAATTTTCACCTGCCCGACAGGAGCTCTGCATGAACACTTGAAATGAAACCCGCATGATTGATGACAACATAACCGATCCGCCTGAGGCGGAGAGCTCAGTGGTACTAAACGTAACATTATAATAATCAATCATGTACGGTTCTTCCGCACGAGCGGGACAAGCTATTTTACCTCTGAAATCAATTTTATTATAGAAAGAAAACGTCCGTTCATATCACAGATAAAAATTGCAAATGACAGGCTTGGATTATATTGTACTGACCGGGTATTTCGTCCTCATCACCGCTTTCGGTTTATGGACTTCCCGAAAGATCACGAACAGCGACAGCTACTTCAGGGGTGAACGAAAATTCAAATGGTGGGTGATGATGGGCCAGGCCTTCGGCACAGGCACCCATGCTGAGATGCCGGTAGCTCAAACCGGCGCAACTTTTTCGCAGGGCTTTGCAACCATCTGGTACCAGTGGAAGAACATGCTGATAACGCCCTTTTACTGGCTGATCGCTCCTTTTTACAGGCGCAGTGAACGCACGACCGTGGGCGAGATCATCGAGGACCGTTACGGCAAACAACTGGGTATTGTATATTCTGTCTTTGCCATCGCCTTTTTTGTGTTCAATATGGGAGCTATGCTTCAGGGAGCGGCGAAAGTAATCTCCGTGGCGACAGGCAACCTGATCTCACCGAACGGCGTTGTTCTCGCCATGACCCTGGCCTTCATCATATATAGTTTTGCCGGTGGATTGATTGCCTCGGCCTATGCCGATTTCATCCAGTCATTCCTGATCATCCTCCTTTCCATGATGCTTATTCCTATAGGGCTGAAGGAAGTAAACGGATTTGCCGGCATGAGACAGGTCCTTCCCAACCGGTTTTTTGATCTGATAAACAGCAACAGCGGAATTGACGGCTTTACCATTGCCATGCTTGCCGTAAACGGTATTGTAGGCATTACAGCCCAGCCTCATATGGTCTCCATGTGTGCCACCGGTAATACGGAGAGATCGGGACGCATAGGTCAGACATTCGGTTCGATGGTCAAACGTCTGGTCACCATCGGATGGGCATTGACAGGACTTGTTGTCGCAGCACTTGTCATCCGCAACAGGGTAACCCTCGATGATCCGGAGATGGCCTTCGGATATGCCAGTCGTATGTTGCTTGGTCCCGGGCTGACCGGACTAATGCTGGCAGCCATTGTGGCGGCGAATATGTCATCCTGCTCCAACTTCATGGTTAACACCGGTGCGCTGTTCACCCAAAATATTTACAAACGCTACTTCCGTCCTGACGCCGGTGACCGTAGTCTCCTGCGGATGGGCCGTTATTCAGGTCTTGTCCTTTCAGTTCTTGCCGTTTTCTTTGCACTTGGCATCAAAAGAGTGCTGTACGCATTCCTGTTCACGGAAACACTCGCGGCGTTCATGGGGATCATCTTTCTAGGCGGACTGATATGGAAACGGGCCAACCGATTCGGGGCTGCCGCTTCCATTATTGTCTCGTTCACCCTGTATTATGTGATCAATTTTCTTAATACCGGCGACCTTAAGCTTATTTACGACTGGAAGCCTGCCCCTTTCGGACTTGCCATGGCAGCAGGGTTCCTGGTTTTCTGGCTCGTCAGTATCCTGACCCGTCCTGAGGACGCAGCTCAAAACGAAGCCTTTTTCGACAGGATGCGCAGAAAATCGGATGCCACCACAAGGGATAAAGACGGCAACAAACCGCTGGCATCTAAAACCGGTGATGACCTTCTGCTGCTCGATCTCCCCGGCTGGATGAAAAAAGAAAGGTGGAAAGGCTTTTTCAGACGTTACCGGGAAGACCTGGCCGGCTTTTTCCTGTCATGGCTCTTCGTAGCCTTTCTTATCCTCCTGGCATGGGGAATCATGCAGATCAGGTAGTGGGACCCTGACCTGGCAGGACTCCCCGCAGGCCGGAAGGGATATATAAATTCGCTAATTAATTTCCAGTTCTTTCCAGCCGGGCAGTTCAGGGTATTTGGCATGCGGCCCGGTCTGGTACCAGAAACAGACCGAAGAGATATCGGAACGCTGCTGCAGGTAACGGCCGCCTTTCCGCCATCCGAGATCCTGGATGGTGATTTTAAGATCTTTGTCAAACCGGATGGGATCCATGATATGCCACCGGTAAAGACCAAACCGCTGCATCACATCATAATGCCCGTCCCCCCTGATAACCTGCGACAAGCCACTGTAAGGAGTGCAGAATTCCGTGTACGCCGTCTCCGTCACACCTGCCTCATTTTTGGTCCTGGTATCAAAATCATAGGAGCCGCAAAAATAATCTTCGGTGCCCGTGCCGCATATGGTTGGGAACTTCGTGTCACCATCCATGTAAAACTTGATCTCTCCTTCACCCCACCAGCCATTGTTATGTACTCCCCAGGCAAGATAAACACCCACATATTGTCCTTTGCCTTTAATTCCGTCGACTATCGTATAAACCGAATTTTCATCCGGATTGGACCTCCGGTACTGGGCATGAAAATATCCTGCGTCAGCCGGAACATCAGTAAGAGTATAATCAATCTGGTAAAAAAGTGTCATAGCATCGGTATCATTGATGTTCTCCATCGTGATCCGGCACTTTTTATGAAAAGGCATCACCCAGTAGCAGTTGAATGCACTTCCCGGATTGACACATACCGCCAGAGAATTCACCGGAGCATACCTGTTCCAACCCATACAGAAGAAATCACCTACCGGGCATTCTACCGAGGGTTCCTTCTCATCATCCCAGTAAATACGCAGGATTGAAAAACGCCAGTTACCTGTCGGCGTCATCCAGATATGCTGAATAGCGCCGGGGCCGTCAATTTCGGCGAGGGTGAGCGTCTGCCCGGGTTGAATACGGACATTAGGATTCACCTTCCAGCCCTGGCCCAGTTCCCGTGCAGCATTGGCAGAGTTAGCCAGGTTGGGGGTGTCCTTATCTTCAGGGGTGGCCATGCCGCCTTTGCCTTTCTCACCGGTGAAATTTTCCGGACTGATCGACCGGGTTTTTGCATCGGACAAACGGTAAAGATTGCCCATATTCATGCCCAGACCGTTAAATTTCTCCTGTGCGAGAATATTTACGGAAAGGAAACACAACAATGCAAGAAAAAGATGTTTCGTTTTCATGACTAAAAAGAATTAAGGTTAGTATAACTGGTTTGATTTTGATGACAGATTAAATACGTATTCACAGGAAGCCGGTAGCCCCCCAGCTCTGTCTGAAAAATTCCCGAAACAGGCAAGATACATCATCGAAGGCTGAAATAATAAAGTATTGATAAAATTCCTTACCTGAATTTGAACCGCATGCAATGGATTTTCCGTCAGATGAGTAAAAAGAGCCATTCTGAACAGCATACCTGCTTAAAAAAACGGCATTCTGACCCGGTCCGGTCAGATGCCGTTTTTCAACTTATATGTTTCACGTGTAGACGATTACCGTGAAATATCTATTTATTCTTCGTTGCTTCGAGGTATTCTTTCAGGTACCGCTGATCATTGGCATCGCTGTCGCCGTATTTTTTGCGCAGCTCCGTCAGTCTCCCGTGCATCATTTTCTGAACATCAGCATAGGCCGGATCATCATAGACATTGTGCATCTCGTGTGGATCCTTCTGAAGGTCGTACAGTTCCCATTCATCGATGTCGTAGTAAAAATGCATGAGTTTATAGCGGTCGGTGCGTACACCATAGTGGCGCTTCACCATGTGGATGGACGGGTATTCATAATAGGTGTAATAAATAGCATCGCGCCAGTTTGTTGAATCCCCTTCAGCTAATTTCCGGAAGGACAATCCCTGCATATCACCGGGGACGGTTACACCGGCATAATCCAGGAAAGTCGGCGCAAAATCGAGGTTCTGGACCATTTTGTCAACCACGGTACCTGGTTTTATCTCCTCAGGATACCTCATCAGGATCGGTGTACGGAAGGATTCCTGGTACATGAAACGTTTGTCGAACCATCCGTGTTCGCCCAGGTACATCCCCTGGTCGGAGGTGTAGACAACGATCGTATTATCTGTCAGACCGTTTTTGTCGAGGTAATCGAGGACTTCTCCCACACCGTCGTCGACAGATGCGATACATGCCAGGTAATCCTGCATATAACGTTCATATTTCCAGTGAGTCATTTCTTTTTGTGACATGCCGGGATACTCCTTCACAAATTCTTCATTCATCGGTTTGTAAACTGAATCCCAGGCAGCCCGCTGTTGTTCATCCATCCTCCCCAGATTATTTTCCAGGGCATTCCTGCCCCAGTCGGTGTTTTCCTGAATGCCCAGTTTATCCATCACTTCGGGATAGATCTTGTTGTCTCCTGCCCAGTTCATATTGTTAAAAATCCGCATTTCGGCCGATTTGGCGGCGGTTCCCCGGCCGGAATAGTCATCGTAAAGAGTCTCCGGCTCTTTAAATGTCTTGTGAATATATTCCTTGTAATACTTTTCTTCAGGCAACCATTCCCGGTGTGGGGCCTTATGGTGATACAGCAGGCAGAAAGGCTTGTCGGGATCACGATTTTTCAGCCAGTCCAGGGCCAGGTTGGTGATGATGGTGGTCGCATACCCGTGTATCTGCTCTTTCCTGCCGTTGATAATAAAATCAGGATTGTAATAATGACCCTGACCCTCGAGAACCGCTGAATAGTCAAATCCCTGTGGGGTTCCGTCAAGGTGAATTTTGCCGACAAGGGCTGTCTGATACCCATTCGCCCGGAGGAGTTTCGGAAACATCTCCTGGTCCCAGTTAAATGGCTGAACATTGTCCACCTTGCCATTCATAAAGCTGTGTTTTCCGGTAAGCATCACCGCACGGCTTGGGGCGCAAAGTGAATTGGTCACAAAGCCCCTGGTAAAGATGGCGCCTTCTTTGGCAAGGCGGTCTATGTTAGGCGTGTTGTTTAAACCAAATCCGTAAGCGCTGATGGCCTGGTAGCCATGGTCATCACTCATGATAAAGATGATGTTCGGTCGCTTGTGATCTTGTTTGGGTGCACGGTTTGTACAGGATACCACTGCCGTGCCGACAGTTAGTATCGTTAAGGCTTTTGAAATGCTGGAATTCATGATGCAAGGATTAGTAGTGGTTATTGGCTTTTTCAACTGAAAATTCCGGATTGAAAGCTTCACAATATAACGATTTGTGATGAAAAAACCGGCATAGTAAATGAAATCCAGGTTCTACTATTCTTTATTAAGTATACTCATTTCAATGTCGTTTAGATAAGCCCCCTTCGGCTGCGCTCAGGGACCGTTAGATTCAACGCAAAAATGAGTACCCCCTTCGACTTCGCTCAGGGACCACCTTCGACTTCGCTCAGGGTTTGCATTTTAGAAAATTATTGAGCGAAGTCGAAATAATTTTGTCAGAAAAAAAGATACGTCGGTCCCTGAGCGCAGCCGAAGGGGGTCCCTGAGCGCAGCCGAAGGGGGTCCCTGAGCGAAGTCGAAGGGGGCTTATCTAAACGACATTAATACGCATTTACCAAAAAAACTTCCGTTCAACCAAGCTGAACGGAAGTTTCCGGAACAAATGAAAATAAAGTGAAGTAATAACGGGCAGTATGGCATCTGCTTTTCAACTTTATTGCAGAACGATAATCTTTGTATCAAGTACCGTGTTTTCAGGATTCAGGAACTGCAGGTAATACATGCCTTTCTCCCCAAACTCGCTCAGATTGATCTCATAGACAGCCTGATTGCATTTGCGGTTGAAAATTTCCCTGCCCATGGTATCGATGATCCTGAGGGTACATGTGCTGTAATGGGTGTAATTCCCAAGATCGATCACAATGATACCCTGTGAGGGATTCGGATACACCTTTATATAGTTTATTTCAGGGCCGATATCACCTATCGTGCCCGCATCTATTTTCAGGGTGTCATTTCCGCTGCATGTCTCAACCCAGATGGTATCGAATACCAGGATTTGGGGATTAAACCGGAACGTGTTCGACAAGGTGGTGGTTGTCTGAAACTTACCGTTTTCATCACTTAATTTTGCCTCCACCTGGTACCAGACAGTATCCAGGGATAAATCATCGTACCAGGAATATTGTAAAGGCGATATATGGCCCGTATTAATGAGATTCTGTGGTGAATGCCCTTTCAGTAAATTATATTGTTCAACGGTGCGTCCCTGATAAGTATCCCATAAAAGCTGAACGGTCGAATTCATATTCTGGAAGACATCCAGGCGCATTGTTTTCTGAGTTCCGCTACTCTCTGAATACGTGCCACATTCATCCTTCAGTTTAAGCAGGTATGAATAGGGCTGGTTTGCCGGGTTTGAGTTCAGATCAATATAGCTATCAGTCCCCGGATTGTAAACGATCCCGCCCAGTAGCGTCATATCTTCACCGGCTACCGACCTGAAGATGAAGAGTGAGTCTATGTTCACATCCCCCGGTTTCGTCCACCTGATCATATTCTTACCCGTTTGCTGATCGTATCCTGCCAACTCGAGAAGCAGAGGATTGGCGGAGGGAATTATGGTAAGTTTCAGAGTGTCTTCTGCCTGGCATCCTGAATTGGTCTGTACTTTCAGTACCAATGGGCTGTCACCTTCAAATTGATCAATCTGTAAACTATCCTGGTTAAAGACCTGGTCCTGATATTCCCAAAAACTTGATATATCCGATTCTCCTTTATAATTATTGAAGCTGACAAAGAGTTGGGAAGCATGGCAGGACAGCATACTGTCTCCGAGAATATCAGCCTGAAGATTTGTAACATTCACTTTTATCTTTGCACGATCGGACTCAACGCCATTAACCACCTGGCTGACATAATAATTCATGACATTGTCAACTTCAGTGGGGGGAGAAACCGGATCAGGGTATGGGGTCCCACCTGATGCTTTTGTATACCAGCGAAGGTTATCGCCCGTGGCTTGAAGCGGAGAAGAAGGTTCACCCGTACAATAATAAACCGGCGATATAACCACCGGCCTCGGGACCCAGGCGTCTTCATCAAATACAAGGTAGCCGGCATAATAGTTCAGACAATAAACTTCATTGTTGGTTGAATTCCAGCAATAATCCGTTCTCTTAACATTATCGTTGTCCGTCGCATCAGAACGTATGTCGAAAGAAATGACTTTTTTTACTTTGGGATCAAATGCCACATAATTAGAACTGTTGTAAGCCCCCCATTCATCAGCCATATACGCCATATTCCCGGAAAAATTCAGCCGAAGAATGGCCCATGCCGTACCTTCACTGTCTTCTTGCCATAGTGTTTCTGGTACATTCATAGCCTGGATACCTGATCTCCACGTGCCATCCTGTCCACAATTGGCCGTGTTTTCATAAAAACCCCCGCTCCCGAAATAAAATTTTGATCCGCCAAGTTCAATGTAACGGCCGTACTGTGCATTCGTACCATGCGGTCCGTATAGCCCTTCTGCCGCATCAAATCCAGCCTCATACCGGTCTGGCTCCTTTGTCTGGATCATAACCTCAAATCTCTTCATGGCAGAATTAAAAACCCGGTTCTTATCCACATATTTTAACATTATATACAAGTTATCAGAATCAAAACATGCTTTAAAAGAAGCGCCAAAAGTATTACCGGATCCAAGATCAAACAGATCTCCTTCATCGTTAACTAACGGTTGGCTGATGTATTGTTCATTACCTAAACTATCCCATAAAGTCTTGAGGTCATTGAGATCCATATTGGGAATGTCGATGAGGGAACTGTCGCTCAACTTTACGGCCACAACTGCTTTTTTGTCGAAAGGATTGGAACTCAAGTCAAAATTGTAGTATGGTGATTGAACGTCTTCATTCAGGTTTATCCAGTTCACTATCTGAAAAGGAGCCTGGCTAAATAAAGAAAAAGCTGTTATAATGAACGTTAACAGCAGCGTAAATTTTTTCATTGCGTGAGTAGTTTAGTTGTTTTTTTTGAATGAAAATGAAATAGGATCAGTATATATCAAAAAGCATTTTAAAATATTGCACTGGGAATTTTCTTAGATTAAATATAGTAAACATTTATTACAATTTCAGAAAATTAATTATTTCCTCAAAATATCGGACGGAAATTACTCCTGAATTATTTCATGAATGTCACAATCTATTAAAAACTGGCAAGACCCGGGAAATTTTTCACCTGAGAACTTATGCGTCGGGCCGTAAAAAAAGGAAGAGATAATATATCAAAAGGTTGCAGAACACATAACATTCGATATCAGGTTGTTATCATTAAGAAGAATAAAGAATAAAGTCATGCAAGGAGATATTTTTGATATATCAGATTCACAAATTTTGCAATAAGATCATGGCATGAATCATCATGAGTAAATAATTTATGTTAAAAAACATATGGATGAAACGCTGAGATTATCGCTGCGTTTGCCATTAAGGGTGGTGGGTGGGGGGTGGGTAACCCCTTTTTAACTATGATGTTCTTAGTATAATAATAACTTCTGACCCGGATCTGATCCTGGATTATGTTGAATACTATTATGATTATCACAGTTTATCAACGGATTGAAAATCTATTCTGAAGTGCTCAATTGGGAACACCCTCCATGGAATTTAAGTGGTTTTTGAAATAAAAAATAGTCCTGATGAAACCCTGATGATTGATGACAACACAACCGATCCGCCTGAGGCGGAGAGCTTAGCGGAGCTAAACGTAACCTTATAATATTCACACATGTGTGGTTCTCCCGCACGAGCGTAACAAGCTATTCTACCTCTGAAATAGAAACTATAATAGAATGATAATCCTGACTAAAGCGGAATCTTCAATAAATCTCTCCACTTCACGATTGAGGAATACGGCATTAATCGGGGTTCATTTAAAATTAAACCGGCCGTTTCTGGTCTGGAAAGAGGGGACGAAATATCCTCTTTTGAAAAAGATTTTGAATGTCCATCCTGGAGACGGATCTCCCGGATACATGAACATTTGGAAAGATAAATCCGGCAGAGTTGTGACATTTCCCCATCCATGCTAAACTTCATGAACCTTAAGCCTGGTGATAACGTTTTCTTAAATATTCCTTACTATTGTAATCGTGTTCGAAATCCAATAATCAACTGAAATCATGAAACGTTTTTTTGCAGTCATTTCGACAGTGGTCCTTGTTTTTCTGTCAGCTCCGGCTCAAAATCTTAAACCCTTTCCCCTCTTTGGAGATAACATGGTCCTGCAGCGTGACAAAGCCATTATTGTATACGGCACGGCTGATCCGGGCAGCAAGATCAAAGTGACCTTTCAGGATACTTCTGCAACCTCATTAACCGGTGAAGATGGAAACTGGGAAGTTGACCTGGCCTCATACGATGCAGGCGGACCTTATCAGTTGGATATTACATCCGGCAGCGAAAGCTTAACATATGACAATGTTATGGTTGGAGATGTCTGGATTGCTTCCGGTCAGTCTAATATGGGATACCAGGTGAAACAGGGCGTACTCGATTATAATAATGAAGTAGCTAAGGCAAACTATCCCGGCATACGCTTTTTTGAAGTGGCCGAGTTACCGTCACAGGCTCCACAGGCAACCATCCCGGAGTCTGACTGGAAAGTATGTACTCCTGAAAATGTGCTGGACTTCTCCGCAGTTGCCTATTATTTTGCCCAGAAAATTAACCATGATACCGGGATCCCCATTGGCATTATCAATGTAAGCTGGGGCGGCAGTTCCATCGAAGCCTGGATGAGCCCTGAAGCCCTTGCCAGGCTGCCGCATATGGCAGGTCCCGACATTCAGGAAGCTCTGGAAGGAAAATATTCCCTTAAGGAATTCAATGAAATGAATAATAAGAATATCGATACCGTACTCCGGGTTACCGCCCATTCCTTTGAAGGGTTGAAGAAAGGCGTTCAGAAACTCATGTACGACGATTCTGACTGGAAAGTACTCCAGGCTCCGGACTGGGGAAAAGTACCCAACCAGGTCTTCTGGTTGAGAAAATCTTTTGAGCTGAATCAAAAGCCCAAAGATTCCCTGTCATTGTCACTTGGTGTGGCCGGATCAATCATGAACGTTTATCTCAACGGAAAAGAAGTGATTGAGGCCAATGGTACACCGGCTATGGTAACCCTTTCACCTAAAAGTTTCAGTAAAGGACCCAATATTATTGCCATCAGACTGGCTAACCCCTGGTGGTATCCATACATCCTGGCCGGTGAAGATGGCATGGCCCTCAGGGATGGTTCGGGTAAAGTGCTGGCTGATCTTTCGGGTGACTGGAAATACAGTGCGGACATTGAACCCAGGATCCCACAAGTCTACTCACTCCAGACCGTTCCCTCCGCGTTGTTCAACGGGATGCTCAGTCCGCTTTTTGAAACGCCCATTGCGGGGGTGATCTGGTACCAGGGAGAAAATAACGGCGACCAGGGTATCGAGTACCGGAAGCTGTTCACCACTATGATCAGCGAATGGCGGATACTGTTCCACCAGGGCTATTTCCCATTCCTGTATGTTCAGCTGGCAAATCTGGGAAACCCGACAGAAGGGGTTGAAAATTCGGGCTGGCCTTACCTCAGGGAAGCACAGGATATGGCCCTTTATCTCCCGTATACCGGGATGGCTACGGCCGTTGATGTGGGAAATCAATTCAACATTCACCCTAAGGATAAAAAAACCGTTGGTTACCGTCTGGCCCTGAATGCCCTTTATATGACGTATCACAAACAGGTGCCCTTCTCGGGACCCCATTTCAGGGATGTAAAATTTAACGGGAGCAGCGCAGCGGTATCTTTTGACTTCGCCAACGGATTAGTGACAAACAACGGCTCAGCCCCTGAAAGCTTCTGCATGGCAGGCCCGGATCACCGGTTTTATAAGGCAACGGCAAAAATCTTCGGGAATACCATCGAACTCACCTGCCCGGAAGTTCCAAATCCTGTTGCGGTAAGATACGCCTGGGCCAAAAATCCAGTAATTAACCTTTACAACGGAGCAGGATTGCCAGCCCTGCCGTTCAGAACGGATGACTGGCCACCGGAAAAATAATTAAGTGTCTGAGGTCGTATACTCTGTCTATAAAAAGGTAATGAGGTTGCATTCACACAAATGATGATATCAAAATTGATTACTTAAACTTACAGTTATTGCCATCTTTGCGCTTCCCGAAGTGCTGAAAATGATGTATTACTTTTGCGAAAAAGTAATTTGCTGCGTCAATCCACTTGTTAGTGGCAAGCATAAAAAAGACAAAAAAATGAGAGTATTATTTTTAATAATTGTTTTACTGCACGGACTAATCCATTTACTTGGATTTGTCAAAGCATTTGGTTTTAAGGAAATAAAAGAGTTGACGCTTCCTATTTCCAAGCCAATAGGAACTGTTTGGATAATTGCGACAGCATTTTTCCTGATTTATGGCGTTTTATACTTTTTCAATAGCAAATACGCATGGCTCATAGGACTTATGGCTGTAATCGTTTCCCAAATTCTAATCTTTTACTTTTGGAAAGACGCCAGGTTTGGCACGATTCCTAATTTGATTATTCTGATTGTTGCATTGATGAGTTTAGGTTCGTATCTATTGCAAAGTGAGTTGACAAGTCGGGTAAAAACTAATCTTTCAGAAAATAATACACTTTCTACTGACATATTAACTGAAAACGACATTGCTCATTTGCCTTTAATTGTGCAAAAGTATCTTCATTACACCAAATCAACAGGACAACCAAAGGTGAAAAATTTCAGAGCTGAATTTGTAGGCGGAATACGTTCTAAATCCGATGACAAGTATATGGAGTTCCAATCTGTCCAATATAACTTTTACGAGAAACCTTCACGTTATTTTTATATGACGGCAAGCAAAATGGGGGTACCTGCAACAGGACTGCATTTATACCAAAACGAAACTGCGACATTTGAAGTCAAACTTTTTAATTGGTTTAACATTGTGGATGCCAAAGGAGACAAAATGAATCAGGCAGAAACGGTTACGCTGTTAAACGATATGTGTGTTATTGCCCCCGCAACATTAATTGACAGAAGGATAACCTGGGAAGCCCTAAACGATTCCACGGTAAAAGCAATATTCAAAAATGGAAGTATCAGAATAAGCGCTGTACTCGATTTCAATAAAAAAGGCGAACTTGTAAACTTCATTAGTAACGACCGCTACGACACAGATGGTAAAAAATATGTCAGTTATCCCTGGGCAACTCCTGTTGAAGACTACCAAATGATAAACGGATATTTATTACCCAGCAAGGCAAAGCTGATATATCAAAAACCAGACGGAGATTTTACATACGGTGAATTAGAATACAAAAGTGTTAAGTATAATTTGACTAGCATCGAAGATTAAAAATGATGTCTCAAGGTATCAATAGCATCCTGTTGTACAAATTTGCCCGATTTCTGTTAAAGGCCAAAGAAGTTTAGTATCTTATATCGCTGAATCATTTTCAGAAAAGCCGTCAACCTTGTATTTTTATTCTGAAAGAGAAATTATACCAGGAAGTCTGGCATTTACATTGCCCCCGCAGGGATCACTCCCCGGGCAGGAATGAGGCAAAAACATGATCCTATTTGCTAAAACATAATATCATCATTTCCATGAAAACCAATTACCTTCTGAAATTCTTAATGGCACTTACTATCGGGTTGGTGTCCTGCCATACCTATAGCACCACGGTTGTGCCATATCCGGCTATTCCCGGTTTGGTCACCAGTGATGTTTACTCTGTAAAAGTCAACGGTCAGGATATCTGGACGGAGAAATTCCAGACTGATTTTGATTTCAGTAAACTTCCCGACTGGTTCAGTGCTCCCTATGTCAGTGTTCAGCAGGAAATTCATCAGGCTTCTTTTTCCTGTGACGGGCCGGTTGAAATCAGCATAACAGTACCCCGGGCCATTTTAAAAGCGTCTGTAAGACCTGCCAGCCGGAATATCAATCCCGCCATTTCAGGGAATACCATGACGTTTTCTATTCAGGGACCCGATAAACTATACATCCGGATCGACAGCCTGGCACCGTTGTGTCTTTTCGCCGATCCGCCCGAGATGAACGTGCCCTCACCCGATGATCCGGGTGTTCACTATTTTGGTGCCGGAGTCCATCATCCCGGATACATCAGGCTGAAAGACAACGAGACGTTGTACATTGCTCCGGGAGCAATCGTATATGGCGGTATCAGGGCCGACAGTGTTTCCAATATCCATGTTATGGGACGCGGTATACTCGACGGAAACTATGAATTCAGGCGGATGGTCCTGATGCAGAATTGCCGCAATGTACTGGTGGAAGGTGTCATGCTGCGCTACGGGAACGGATGGACCAATACCCTGATCAACTGCCGTAACCTGAAATACCATGGCGTCAAGGTACTGAGCTTTGGCCCTGCCGGCGATGGCATCGACCCGCTGGGCTCACAGAATGTGGAGATCTCGGATTGTTTCCTGCGCTGCACCGACGACTGTATTGCCATTAAATGCCCGTCAACGGACCATATTGTGAAGAATATCCTGGTGAAGGACAATACCATGATTGGCTTTGCCTACAGTGACGGCATCACCATCGGCTATGAAACGAACGGCAAAACCATCAGCGACATCGCCGTGAAGAATTGCGATATCCTTATGGCCCGCGGAGGAAGCCGTGTGAATGGGCACAGCGGATTCAGCATCATCTGCGACGGCCCTGCAGTGATCAGCAATGTCCTTTATGAAAATATCCGGGTCGAAAAATCAGAGGTACGGCTGTTCGAACTCAATGTGACCAATGGAACCCTTTACGGTGATGATGCTCCCGGGCATATTCAGAATATAACCCTGAAGAATATTCAGTGGTATCATGAAGGCCCGATTGTTCTTAAGGGGTTTGACGCAACCCACCGGGTTCAACATGTGATCTTCGAAAATTGTACCGTGGGAGCGATCCCCCTTAAACAATTGCAATCCACGATTATTGAGACCAATCAATATGTGGACGATGTTGTGGTTGAATAAAGTGGTTTTGGCGACGGAGCGGTACTGACAGGATACCGGACAGCCGAAGAAAAATCAGTCGCGCCTGCTGATTCCGGACATCGCAACGGAACCGAAAACCATGTAGCTGGTATGGGACCGAGAAAGTTCACGAGGCGCGGGGAAATCAGCGAAAGGCCGGCTGTTCCTGTTAAATATTGAGGATTTCAAGCCATAAGTTTTTCTGATCAAAATTTACGATCGTCCGGAAAATGAATCAAAAAATTAAGGAGTTTAAGACTGAAATGACAATTTAAATGTTATAAGCCGGCGCTTTTTGGTTTTACCGCTTTAATAACTTCGGAAGGAAAAGTATTCTGGCTGACCTGAACTACCTTCTCAATCGTAAATCCTGCCCCGGAAAGATGATCCTTGAAATTTACCGGCCGGCACCCGGTAAGCAGATCCGGAAACTTTTCTGCTACCCATAACCAGAAGTGGTTTACCCGCTTTTCTCCAAAGGAAAAGGTGGTGATAACGGCAATACCGCCGGGTTTCAGTACCCTGAAATATTCCGAGGCGATAGCGATGAAGGTATTCTCAGGCATCAGGTCAACCATATAATTGTTTATCAGAAGATCAAACGTTCTACCGGCAAAGGAAAGATGAAGAGCATCGCCCTCCCCGAGCTGATAATGGGTGCTGTCAAATCTTCCTAGCCTCTTTTTGGCCTTGGCAAGCATATCGGGTGAGAGGTCAATACCCGTGTTATGACCGTTCGGATTTCGACTGACGATCTCTTCAAAGACCACCCCTGTTCCGCAGGCTACCTCAAGTATTGACAGATGGTCATGGATTTCCGCAAGAACGAGTGCTGTCCCCACGGCTTTAGATTCTGTGAGCCGGCTCCAGACATTATAAATGCCCACGACCCGCTTGAAATCCTCTTTGGTTTTTTCCGTATTCAATTCCCTGGTCAACATGTCTGATAGTTTTTTGACCCAACAACTGACTTACCAGCTAAAAAACAACGGAGCAAGTCTATATGTTCTACCCCGGGTCTTCCATGCCAATGGTTTTTCCGGTAAGTCATTCACCACAATACCCTTAAGGTGTTCCGCACAGGTTTCCTCATATATGGCAAGCAGGTTTTTGAAGTATAGGTGATGAACCGAATGCTACCTCTTAAATCTGGAAAAACTCTTTTTCTGCTCCTGATACGTATTTGCTAAACGGGTTGAAAATGGCTCCTGAATGCCCGGTCTACCAACGGTGTTGCCAGAAAAGGCGGCAGTCCCAGCTTTTTAACAGCTTCAACGCAATGCTCCAATGGCATCTGTTCTCTCCCCCGGTAAACCTCATAGACAATTTCATTGATCTTTTTCATATAGTCTGCCCCTTCCTCAGTGAGGTTTTCGATCTCATCTGTTCCGCTGACCGGGGGTGTCCAGGATGAGAGAAGAAGGCTGATATCCCGTCGGCTTCTTATTGTCATCAGTGATTTCATGAGATCATGGTAATGATCATAATTGGGAATGTCGTCCTTCAACGGGATGGAATCAGCTGTAAACAAAATACGATCCTCTTTGAAAAATATATTCAATGATCCGGGGGAATGGCCGGGGGAATGGATCATTCTCATCGTTACCCCGCTGCCGGCTACGAAAATCTGCCCGTCTTCAATACCATGGTCAACGGATACAGGTTCGTCAACGAGCGAGTAAAAGCCGGGCACAGGACGTTCCTGATTCTGAATGTCAATATTTTCAATCCATACCCTTTCGCCCTCATGTGCATATACCTTACAACCCGTGATCTCCTTGATCCTTGAAGCAGATCCTATGTGGTCGGGATGCGAATGCGATAAGATGACGGACGCTATCTCATGCCGGTCCCGGTGGTTCTGTTCAATATAAGAAAAGATCTCCTCTTCGCTGCCTTTGACACCCGTGTCAACAAGTGTGATCCGTTCCCCAAAAATGAGGAGGACATTGACAAAACGTGGGATGAATTGTCCCGGGCCGATCGTAATGTTGAAAGGTATTTTCAACTGATGAATCTTGTCGGTTATTTTCATGGCAATCTGGGTTTGGGATGCAGATCCTTTCGTCAATGGTTATTACGCGTCAACCGGGTAATCTAGAGACAAAGAAATTCAATTTTTCTTCAAATTGAAAAAAAAACAGAAAAAGGGCGCGAGATTTCGGTCAAATTCACATTAAGGGGTAAACAGCCGCACGACAGGATAATGCAAGAATCAGTCGGACGGGGAAAATATCAGGCATTTTTTCAAGACAAATCATTCATCAATATATTGAAAAACAAACCAGACATTTTAATCAAATCATCAGATCCGGCGAAGCACAGTAACCGGAATTCCGGGATGTAAAAAGCCTCCCATCCCGTTAACGGAAAAGAGGCAAAACGAATACTAACCAAATAGTTGATTATAGTGGCAGGCGACTATAAAAAATTCATTAAATTTATGAATACTTCTTTAAGAAAACGAAACATGACATTCCTGCTTTCATTATGTATGTCAGCGCTTATCTTCCTCTCCTATTCCTGTCAAAAGCCGGATAATGATGGTATTTTACCGAACTCATCCTTTAAAAATTACGATGAAAATATTCAGAATCTTGCACAGGCTGTAAGCAGGGCATTTTCTGAATCGGCCGATTTCAGGCAGGTCGTGAAGCATGAAGCCATGAAACAAATGGACGGGGACTATGATGTACTACTGACTCAAATTGCAGGCAGGAGACTCAGTGAGTATAATAACCTGCTGAAAAAATCCGGCCCGGATGTCTGCATTAAAGATCTTCTTGATGGCTATCTCAGTGAGGGCAATAACCAGCGAAAATCCACAACCCCATTGATCGATGAGATATTGTCCATGAATCCCGGCCTGCAGGTTTCAGTGCCTGTGCACTGTGAAGACTGGGATCCATCAGGCTATACTCCGGTGGTCGGCTATGTCCCCTCCAGTTTCGCCGAAGGTGAATCCGCCTCGATTACAGGATATGCCCCTGATGGATCCGTTGTTCAGATCGATGCCGTCAATGAACCTGATGAACCGGTTGTGATCGTGGGGTTAAACGAACGGATGGCTGCTCCCCTGCCGGATTTACCTGGTGACCCGGCTCCACCCCAAACCCCGCAGAATCTGACGGCAAGCCAGACAGAATCCGGGATCAGACTAACCTGGACTATGACGGCAGAATCGAATTCATCCAATACAACCGGATATTATGTTTACAGAAAAACAACAGCTAATTCCGGATATGAAAAAGTTGAGACTGTGTTTAACTGCTTCAACCGGTCGTATGACGATAACCATGTAGAGCCGTCAAAATCATATTCGTATTATGTCATTGCTTTTTATGGCTCATTCACCTCTACGCCATCCAATTATGTCACCATTGTCGCACCTTCGGCACCTAAACCGGTCGTGTCCTTTAATGCTATTCAACAGTCTAACACCCAGGTCGAACTGAGATGGGAAAACGATGACAGCCAGAGTTTCAATTCCACCAATCTCTATCGCTGCCGCCTGGGTATCGATGATGACTACAAGCTGCTGAAATCACTGGACCCCTCAACTCATTATTATTTCGATAATGACCTTGTCCGGGGAAAGAGATTCACCTATAAAGTAAATCATGTCTCCGACCTCGGCGTCTCCAATCCTAAATTTGATTTTACCCAGGTCCCCTACCGTGATAATTCCAAATCCTCTCCCATTTACATACATGCCATCGATTTCTCGGATTGGAGGATAGAAAGCTGGATAAACGGTAAGCCTGAATTCTATGTTACACTCAGCAATGTAAACCCGGTTACAGGGAAGAGCTATATACTCCAGGAAAAAATCGAGTTCAATTTCGGAGCGAGGCTGAATCATGAGCTCTTCCCCGATTCGAAGGTTTTTGATTGGGTAACCGGTGAGTGGTACGATATCATTACGATTAGCGTTGTGGAATATAACGCCTTTCTAACCAGGAAAAAAATAACCATCAGTGCCGCCTATAACCTGAAGGATCTCTTAAAAAAAGATCTTCTGCCGGTTAGTTTCGGAGGCGAAACCTCATACGAAGTAGGCAGTTCCAGCACCAATTGCGGCTGTGTTTACTTTAATTATTTTGATAACCCGGAATGCTGGTTACGTTTTCCTTCCTATGGAGTCAGGTTGCTGGTCAGTAACCGGCGCTTTGAGGATGTTTTAACATCGGGCATTCCAAAATAAATATTCCGTAACAAAAACCAAGTATTATGAAAAAAACCATCATGCTCCTGGCCGGAATCTTACTGTTTATGAACCTGTTTTCGCAGGATGAATTCATGAAACCACTGAAAATGGAGATAGGTTATGTCCTTCACCTGAACACACTGAATGAGGATCACTATTTTGATTATCTGAACAGAAATTACCTGGTTAATAATGCCGTCATCCATGGTGTCAATCTGAAATTCTCCACCAGCTTCAGAAAAAATATGGACCTTATATTCGGAGCCATTTTTGAGGTAGGTGCCGATCAGTATGGATCAACAAACTGGTCACCGGGAGTAACCAATTCGGATGACTATGTCCTGAACGGCGGCGGTGTTTATGTAGGACTTAATCCGCATACCGGGGGGGAGCACTTCGGACTGGATGCTGATATAGCAGCCGGGATTATGGCTTACAAGGAGTACCGGGTAATATTCAATAATTTGGTGGTTCCTTATGTGGACCGGTATGACAAAAAATCCTCAATATTTGGTGGGATTGCCACACTCGGATTTTATCTGAAAGGAAAAACGTTTGGAATAAGCCCTGAACTGCAATTCCTGATGGCCGGTGGAAGTAACGGCAGCTTTTTGTTTTTTGGCTTCGGTGTGCCCCTGACGATCACATTTTAATGTTTTCATTTCCGGATCAATGGTAAAAAGCTGTGTACAGAATTGAAACGGTTCTCCCTGATACCTGTTTTTCATACTGATGACGGGTATACTCCCACCCGGGGAGAACCGCTTCTTTAATCTTATTTCGGGAAATTGCACAGGCCCGGTTGCCCGCCAGAATGATCCGGGTGACCTGAAACCATAATTCAGGGTAATGAATGATTAGGACCTGCTCTGCCTTCCACCTGGTAAAAGCTTCGGGGAGTTAATCTCTGCCACCTTTCACGGAAAGCCTTTTCCTTTTAAAATTCATCGGGACATCCTGAAAAACAGCCGGAATTATCAACATTCCTTTCATCTCACGGGAGACCGTAAAAGCATCTTCAAATGTAAAGATGACTGTGTGCGGTACGATCCTGCTGATTTTTCGTTTTCAAAAGTTTTTGCATTGGCTGAAAACCTGCGAAAACAGCGTGTCTGTCAGGATCACAGAAGAAATGATCCGTGAAAAACATCAGGGCTTTTCCTGAAGCTCTATATCCAGCTCCCCGCCGTTTACCAGGTCGGAATGTTGAAGAGTATACCCGGTATATGTCTTTCCGTTCAGTTTCATCGATCCGATATAACGGTCGGTTTCCGGGTTGCCCTTACACCGGATGATAAATGTTGAACCTTTGTAATATGCCGGATTGAGATTTATAGTCACTTTGTCAAACATCGGGGCCGACAACTGGTATTGCGCAGTACCCGGGCAATCAGGATAGATCCCCATCATGGCAAACATCAGCCAGGAAGACATCGTACCGGTATCGTCATTGCCGGGAATGCCGTCTGTGCCGGTACCAAAATATGTATCGACCAGCTTACTTACCGTCTTCTGAGTCCTCCATTCTTCACCCTTCACATAATTAAAAAGAAAGGGGAACGCAATATCAGGTTCATTGGAGGGATCATAATAAGAACTGTCGAAAAGCATCTGAAGCCTGTTGGTAAAAGCTTCACTGCCCCCCATAAGGTCAATGACACCAGGGATATCATGCGGAATAAAGAAATTATAGTGCCAGGCCATCCCCTCGCAATAACCCGGACCTCCGCTGGCCTGCCAGGGCATTTCATTATATTTGGCCATCGGATCAAATGGTTCCACCCACCGGCCGTCGGCATACCGCTGGCGAAAAAACCCGGTATTCGGATCAAAAAGGTGACGGTAGCCCTGGCTTCGCTTCTCAAAGCGTTCTGCAATTTCGGACCAATTGAGCATCCTGGCCATTTGTGAAATATTCCAGTCGGCAAGGTTATATTCCTGTGTGGAAGCCACAGTTGCCCAGAGCCAGTTGTGTTCTTTTTTGTAATCATAAGGGATCCAACCGTCATTCCTGAGATAGGGCTCAATACCCCGGCGTATATGGTGTACATCAGGGTAGCCCCACTGCGGCATAATGTAATAGTTTTCTGCATCATGAACCATGGCTTTTAAAATGGTGTCAGGGTTATCATAATGTATCCCTTTAAGCCAGGAATCCGTCAGTACAATACAGGCCGGATCACCAAGCATGACATGGGTTTCCCGGCTGATCATCTCCCATTGCGGCAGCCAGCCATTTTCCCGGTACATATCCATGACAGACCTGCACATCTGCTCCTGTATACCGGGATATGCCAGGGTGAGAAACGGGTGAAGAGTCCTGTATGTGTCCCACAAACTGTAAACGGTATACCTGGTGTCACCTTCTTTCACCTTCATGGTTTTATGGCTTCCCATGGCAGGATATTCACCGTTAACATCATTCAGTATGTTAGGATGGCTCATGGCATGATAAAGGGCTGTATAAAACATCTCCCTGTGCCTGGGAGAGCCGCCTTCAACCTGAACCCGGGAAA
Organism: uncultured Bacteroidales bacterium; assembly: GCA_963732905.1. Taxonomy (GTDB): domain Bacteria; phylum Bacteroidota; class Bacteroidia; order Bacteroidales; genus DASQZK01. Next base: position 213,243 of record CAVTBM010000012.1, on the reverse strand, counting down.
GCATGGATTCCCATTTATTACCTGCATAATCAACAACGTCATCAAAGTCTTTATCCTTCGTTTCAGCTTCGAGGTTTTGCCTGGCATTTTCAATACTTACATACGAAATCCCTACTCTTAGCTCTAAGGTCTCAGGCCTGGTGAAGTTGTAAGATAAATATGCACCAATATCCTCGCCAAAGGCTTCGGAAGCCACCTGGCTCATTGCAGTGTCACTGACCCTCAGGCCTGCATCAGAGGCCGGCATATTAACCTTTGCCACGAAGTAGACGGTATGATGAATATCTATCCCTGCCGAACAGAACTGTCCATCCTTCTTATACCCCTCAATTTCCGAGTCAGAAATCCGCCTGATCATGAAAGCCGTATCCTGACCGGCCCGTCTTGATAAATCAATTAACAGGTTGGCACGTCCGGCCGGATAGTTAAACCTCAGCACGGCGGCTCTTTCCGTAGCGGTCATTTCAACGGTGATATGATCTTTATCCAGAGTTACTGAATAATAGCCTGCCCTGGCGCTTTCACCGGAATAGTCTGTATGATAGTTACTGAAACTGACATCATTCATGGTCGGTATAACCATAATGCTTCCGTAATTAGGGCAACCAACCCCGGCCATATTGGTAAGGGCGATCCCGTAAATCTCCTTGTTTCCATGAACATAATTTGTGGATAGAGGAACATGCTGGCCGTTATTGACGGGATTAGGGTGAATCATTCCAAAAGGACACAAAGGCCCGGGTATCTGGTTGCCGTCATTTGTGGTGCCGATAAACGGGTCAACATAACCGGCGTATGTTTTGCTATGCATTCGTTCGTACCCTGATTGTGTGCAGCTTAGAGGGCTGAGCATGCATATGACCGCTGAGATGATAATGAGTTGTTTCATTATGAAAATAGTTCAAAATTAATTCTACACTGAGTAACTGTAAAACACATGAACAGTGAATTGTCATACTCAATGGACAGGTTTCGCTGATGTCTGCTAAGATAATAAAAGCAATGACATTATTTTGGCTTTAAATCATGTCAGCCCGGGGTTTCCTGATTCTGATGGATGAAACTGATATAAACCAGGCTGCATAATTATACTTGTATAAATTTTGATGCCTGATCGGTTACCACGGGACTTTTTGAAATTATTCCGGATTCATCTCACGTGACTTTCTGAATTGCAGGTACCTCTTCAGAATCACCTCAGCTACCAGCGCATTTCCATATTCACTCCAATGATTGTCTTCCGGCAGAAATATCTCATCAAAAAAGAGAAGGGATAAATCAGGATGGATGAAAGCCGGATAAAGGTTAATGAAGTCGATGTGCTTTTCTTTGCAGAACGATTCCCAGTCCCTGACATAAGAATCGCATGTATCCCCAAGCTGAACCTGTTTATTCCAGGGGTGTACCGAAAGCATAAGCCGGATATTTTTTTTGTCACAGTAATCTTTGAGCTTTGCTATGTTCTCCATCTCGAGTCTTAGCCCTTTTTCAAGCAACGGCCTGTACCTGTCACTATAAAACCAATCCTGAACGTCATGAAAACCGGGATCGGAAATCAACTGATCGTCATTGAACCTGTCGAAAAAGGAAATATACAGCGACAGGATATCCTTATTCTCATTATTCCGGGCATACTGGAAAAAATACTTCGATGCCCTGGTAAATTTACGTACCTGATATTTCTTGATATTGACATAGGTCCTTCTGTAAATGAATGAATTTCTCATGAAAAATTTGTTCACCGGGTAGATTATCTTCCTGATTTCTGAAGTATCCGGCTTAAATTTCTCGTATACAATTTCATTCTGTAAATCGGAGATATCTATCATCACCAGAAGATCTGTGATGTGAAGTTTTTTTCGATCGATCAGGTACCGGGTCTTAAGGTAATATAGCTTAGGACTGTAACTTGCCACGGAAGCATTGATGACATCGATGCCCAGCGATGACAGGCTGTCCTGAATGATCCCGGCAGCTGTGTTCTTATATTCGATGCCGACACCTTCCGCATGGGAATCCCCGACTATCATCAAACGAGGACCCTTCATCTGAGTGTTGACCTCGCGGGTAGTTGCGTCCCTGCAACCCAGGGAATTGGTTTTTACGTGATATATTCTTCTTCCCCACGTAGCCAGACAATCGCGGTAAGGAAGCAACGCGTGGTGAGTGTAATAGTGCTTTGTCCTGAAAGAATTATAATCGCGCGCATTCAGGAAATGTCCAAGGATAAGATCCGTCCCGGACAGACATGCTACAACAATCAGGATACTATAGAATTTCCTCGCTTTCCTCTCCATGGTTTCATGTTACTATTCTTCCATAAGCCTTCCATTGAATTTTCAGGTCTGTGTTCACCTACCTGAAAATCATCAGTCATTCCCAAAATGAATGGTAAAATATCCGGAAGCTAATGGTGGTGCAATTTACAGAATCTATCCTGAGATCTACGCATGAAGCATAAAATTACCTGGCAGGAAACTGATAAAAAAATACTTCATGAAATAATCAGCAGTAAATGTTGAAAATATGGTATCGGCTTTTTCAACACTTAATATAATTTTTTCTTCAGCGCCTTCATTTTTAACCGTCTATATTAATCCGGCATCCCACCTGATCTTTTTCTCCAGTCCACTAACCAATTCCTGGCTTCCCTGCTTTGTGAAAATGATTAAATCTGAATACAAAATTGGGTTTTTTCCTTATACATATGAGGGCTAAAAAGATTTAACACGAAGAATGCAGTGTTTTTAATTTTTTTGCTCTGTCTTCGGTAAATTTCCATTGAAATTGCCAGGAATGCCGATTCCTGTTGTATCAGGCACTATTCACCCCCCGATTTCCATGCAGGAAGTAAAAGCCTAATCATTACCCAGCATCTCCTGCCTTGAACTGAACCATGTGGTAAGCGTATCGATTTCTGCTTCTGTGAACCTGGCTCCCGAATGCTCGAGTTTGTAAGATTTCAGGGGCATTTTATGGTTTTTGACCATCCTTGCTGCATGTTTCAGCTTATTTTCCTGTGTCCCTTTGTTGTATTTGCCCCATTTAGAAAAATTCAAATGCTCGCGGGCTTCATCAATATGACTTTCAAGGAACCAGCCAACCGGCTGTACATGGGAATACCAGGGGTATACAGTTTCGTAGGAATGACAGTCATAACATCCCTGATGCAACAGATTCTGTACTTCTTCAGGCGGATTGGTCATAGCCACGAGATCGAGAGCAGGATCTGTCTGCGGTACTGACCGGTTAATGCCAAAAAACTGTATTACGATGAATGCGACAACTACGATGATCAGTATAATCCAACCGATAGAACGTTTTTTCTTTGCCATATATGTACGTTTTAGGATTTTGAATAAAAACAACTATAGTATCCAAAAAGATCATTTCATGTTTGCCCTGGCAAACCAATGCATGTGTAAATTACGAAAATCCCGTCTGCTTTTTTTAAACCAACCCCGAAAAATTCCGTATTTTTACAACCAACTTTTTTCTGAAATTCATGAAATCACTGTCGCTCAAATTATTATCGGCCGTTCTCTGGATTTGGTTACTGGTTTCCTGTATCCTCCTTACCCCGGAATTACTGTTAATTTGGACTGTCACTTTCCTTTTCGACAGAAGACTTGTGGTGTTACATAAATTTTCCTGTTTCTGGGGTGCGCAATACATCTGGATGAATCCGATGTGGCATCTCAGGATCATTGACCGGAAAAAGTTCGACGATTCCAGGCCCTGGATTGTCATCTCAAATCATCAAAGCCTTGTTGACATCCTTGTGATAAACAGCCTTTTCAAACATTTCAAATGGACATCCAAAGCGGAAAACTTTAAGCTCCCCTTTGTCGGCTGGGTACTTGCCCTTAACCGGTCCATAAAAGTATTCCGGACCTCCAGGGATGCCTATACGAAATTCCGGAAACAGGCGGTAAATGCACTAAATACGGGAAGTCCTATTATGGTTTTCCCCGAAGGGACACGTTCCAGGGATGGAAATCTCGGAAGATTTAAAGAAGGGGCTTTCATGCTGGCCCATGAAACACATACGGGAATCCTGCCCATGGTACTAGATGGGAGTGCACGGGCTGTGCCGAAAAAAAGCCGGAGCCTGACCGGCAGGGCAAGAATGACCCTGAAAGTACTTGATCCGGTACCGTATGAAGATTTCAGCAGGCTGTCGCCTGTCGCTACTGCCGCGAAATTCCGGGAGATCATTGAGGAAGAATTACTGAAAATTAGGTCCTGATACTACATGATACCATCATTTCCAGGGAAAAAAATTCTGCGACGAATGGATTACCTGACCGACCAGTCCGGCATTATCAACCGTTATCTCGGGCAATCGGATCAGTGGGAAGATCACCTCGAAAAAACCTCAGCGTTCATTCTTAAATCACTTGCAGGCCGTCATCCCGGCCAAATCCTGATTTTGGGGAGCGGCTGGCTTCTTGATTTGCCCCTGGAGGAGATCTACAGTTGCTGCCGGCATGTTTCGCTGGTAGATATCCATCATCCACCCCAGGTGATCCATAAGATCAGAAAATATCCCGGGATAATTCCCGTTTATGCTGATATAACCGGAGGGTTGATCAAGGATACGTATGATATGGTGAAAAAATGCAGGAAAACCGGCTCAGCTTTCGATCCGGACAACCTGACCATCAGGATTCCGGATCCCGGGATAAAAGAAAAGGATGTGTATGTCATCTCACTGAATATCATCGACCAGCTCGATTCCCTGATCAGGGATTATATCAACCGCTGGTTTGTGGTACCATCCGGAGTGTTAGAAAACTTCAGGGCAAAAATACAGGAAGCCCATGTCTCCATGGTAAGCGCTTATCCCTTCTGTATTATCGCCGACGATCATGAGATACTTTTCAACAGCCAGGGGGAAGAACGGCAGGGAGAAAAACTCCTTCTCACCACCCTTCCCGGGGGTACCCACCAAGAAGAATGGACCTGGAAATTTGATAACCACTTCGGTTACAATGAAGGCTATAAAACCTGGTTCAGGGTGAAAGCCGTGAGTTGTTAACAGACTTTTTCATTAATACATTGATTCAACGCTGGTTAATTTCTTTGTTGAAAAAGAAATGAAGGCGCGGCATTTCTTTTGGTTATATTTGTGCAAATTGAGTGTAATATGAGTGCGAACTATTCAGAGGACAGCATAAAGACTCTTGACTGGAAAGAACATATCCGGAAACGTCCCGGTATGTACATCGGTAAGCTCGGCGACGGGTCTTCAGCGGATGATGGAATTTACATTCTGTTAAAAGAAGTTCTCGACAACTCGATTGACGAATATATGATGGGTTTCGGGAAAACCATTGAGATCATCATCAACGAGAAAGAAGTGACGGTCAGGGATTACGGCCGGGGGATACCCCTTGGTAAAGTGGTGGATGTGGTATCCAGGATGAATACCGGGGCAAAATACGACTCAAAAGTATTCAAAAAATCCGTCGGGCTAAACGGTGTTGGCATCAAAGCCGTGAATGCGCTTAGTTCGGGTTTCCGCATTGAATCGGTACGGGAGGGTAAAGCCAAGGTGGCTACCTTTGAAATGGGAAACCTTATTGACGATCTTCCTGAATCGGATTCATCACTTAAAAACGGGACGATCATTACCTTTACCCCTGATGAGACCATGTTCGGCAGGTTCAGGTTCATCCCCGAATATGTGGATACGATGATTAAGCTCTATGTTTATCTGAATGCCGGGCTTAAGGTCCATTACAACGGTAATGTTTTTTATTCTCAAAACGGGCTGGTCGATCTCCTGAACGATACTTTGAATGAGGAAGGACTGTATCCCATCATCCACCTGAAAGACCAGGATATTGAAGTGGCCGTGACCCATGGAAATCAGTATGGTGAAGAGTATTACAGTTTTGTGAACGGTCAGCATACCACCCAGGGGGGGACTCATCTCCTGGCATTCAGAGAAGCCCTGGTGAAAACTGTCCGTGATTTCTACAAAAAAGATTTTGATCCTTCAGATATCCGGGCTTCCATCATGGCAGCCATCAGCATAAAAGTCGAAGAACCAGTGTTCGAGTCCCAGACCAAAACCAAACTGGGATCCAGGGATATGGGGCCCAATGGTCCGTCGGTGCGGAATTTCATCATGAATTTCATCTCAACTGCTCTCGATAACTATCTCCATAAAAACTCTGAAACGGCGGGCATTCTTCTCCGAAAAATACAGGAATCGGAGAAGGAACGTAAAGCCATATCCGGCATTCAGAAGCTTGCCAAAGAGAGAGCAAAAAAGGTGAGCCTTCACAACAAGAAACTCCGCGATTGCCGCATTCATTACAACACTAACGAGGAGAGAAAAGGCGAAACCACCATCTTCATCACGGAGGGCGACTCAGCTTCCGGATCGATAACCAAATCCAGAGATGTCAATACCCAGGCCGTATTCAGCCTGAAAGGCAAACCACTGAATACCTACGGGCTAACCAAGAAGATCGTGTATGAGAATGAGGAGTTTAACCTCCTTCAGGCGGCACTCGACATTGAAGAAGGACTTGACACCCTCAGGTATAAAAAGGTGGTCATAGCTACGGATGCTGACGTGGATGGTATGCATATACGACTACTTCTGATCACATTTTTTCTTCAGTTTTTTCCAAACCTGGTCAGAAACGGGCACTTGTATATTCTTCAAACTCCGCTTTTCAGGGTGCGAAACAAGCAGAAAACATTCTATTGCTATTCCATTGAAGAAAAAGAAGCCAGTGTGAAAGAGCTTGGAAACAACCCGGAGATAACCCGGTTTAAAGGGCTTGGAGAGATTTCTCCTGATGAATTCCGGAACTTTATAGGAAAGGATATTAAACTGGTACCCGTGCGCCTGCACAAGGATGATACTATTTCCGATATCCTCGAGTTCTATATGGGTAAAAATACACCCGAACGCCAGGATTTTATTATTGAGAACCTGCGTATCGAAGAGGAAGTGGTCGATGAAGTTTGATCGTTTATCAGTTTTTAGTTTAGAGTAAAGATGACAGAAGAATTGGATAACACTATTTCTCCTGAGAACCAGGAAAATGAATATTTTGATTCCGGTGCGGAAGGCGGTGGAAGTGACACGGATGTAACCGCGCCAAAGGTTGTGCATCTGTCGGGTATGTATAAGGACTGGTTTCTGGATTATGCATCCTACGTGATCCTCGAGAGGGCTGTTCCCCATATCATCGACGGTCTGAAACCGGTCCAACGGCGGATACTTCATGCCATGAAACGCCTGGATGACGGCCGTTACAATAAAGTCGCAAACATCATCGGGTTTACCATGCAATACCATCCGCATGGGGATGCCTCCATCGGGGATGCCCTGGTGCAGCTCGGACAAAAAGATATCCTCATCGATGCCCAGGGGAACTGGGGGAATATCCTTACCGGTGACGGAGCAGCTGCCCCGAGATATATCGAAGCCCGACTGTCTAAATTTGCCCTCGATGTGGTTTTTAACGCTAAAACCACCGAATGGAAACTTTCTTACGATGGCCGTAACAAGGAACCCGTCACACTGCCGGTTAAATTCCCACTCCTTCTGGCCCAGGGAGCTGAAGGCATCGCTGTGGGTCTCGCGTCAAAACTCCTGCCCCATAATTTCAATGAACTCATAGACGCCTCTGTAGCCTACCTGCAAAATAAAGAGTTCGAGCTGTACCCCGATTTCCCCACCGGTGGCATGATGGATATTTCCAGATACAATGATGGTATCAGAGGAGGCAATGTCAAGATCCGTGCGAAAATCGAAAAACTGGATAAAAAAACGCTTGTGATACGCGAAATCCCTTACGGTAAAACGACAACTGGCGTTATCGAGTCTATCCTGAAGGCCAATGAGAAAGGCAAAATCAAGATCAAAAGAATTGACGACAATACGGCAGAGTTCGTCGAAATCCTGGTTCATCTGGGCCCTAATGTCTCTTCCGATAAAACCATTGATGCCCTTTACGCTTTCACCGATTGTGAAGTTTCCGTCTCACCTAACTGCTGCGTTATCGAAGAAGATAAACCCCGTTTCGTTGGTGTAAGCGAAATTCTTAAACTGAACACCAACAGCACACGGGAATTGCTCAGTCTTGAGCTGCAGATCCGGATGAACGAACTGGACGAAGCATGGCACTTTTCTTCCCTCGAAAAAATATTTATCGAAAAAAGGATATACCGCGATATTGAAGAATGCGAAACATGGGAATCCATCATCGAAGCCATCGATAAAGGGCTGGAACCATATAAAAAGCTCTTCAAACGGGATATCACCACCGAAGATATCACCAAACTGACAGAGATAAAAATCAAGCGGATCTCCAAATTCGATTCAAAAAAAGCCGATGACATCATCAAAGGCATTGAATCGGAAATGGAGGAGGTCCAGAATAATTTCGATCACATCGTCGATTATACCATCAATTATTACCGGCAGATCAGGAAAAAATACGGAAAAGGCCGGGAGAGAAAGACAGAACTCAGGAACTTCGAAAATATTGAAGCCGCCAAGGTGGTCGTTGCCAATGAAAAACTCTACGTGAACCGGCAGGAAGGTTTTTTCGGTACCGGACTTAGAAAAGATGAATTCGTTTGCGACTGTTCCGATATCGATGAGATTATCACTTTCAGAAAAGACGGCACCTGCCTGGTAACAAAGGTTTCTGACAAGGTCTTTGTCGGAAAGGATATCATACATATCGCCGTTTTCAAACGAAACGATTCACGCACTGTCTATAATGTCATTTATTTTGACGGCAATTCCGGGAATACCATGATGAAACGGGCTCCTGTCACCGGTATTACAAGAGACAAAGAGTACAGCTTCATCAAAGCACATAAAAATTCCCGTATACAATATATGACAGCCAATCCCAACGGGGAGGCCGAAGTGGTGAAGATCTACCTAAAGCCAAGGCCCAGGCTAAAAAGTCTGATGTTTGAAATGGACTTCAGTGAACTGGCTATAAAAGGCCGCAGTTCTTTGGGAAATATCCTGACCAAACATGCCGTTCATAAAATTGTACTTAAGGAAAAGGGGGAATCCACCCTGGGTGGCCGCAAAATCTGGTTCGACTGGGATGTCAAACGGCTGAATGCCGATGGCCGGGGTGATCTGCTCGGCGAATTTGCCGGCGATGATAAACTCCTCATAGTGACCAAATCAGGAATGTTCAGATTGAGTAACTTTGATCTTTCCAACCATTATGAGGACGACCTGCTTATCATCGAAAGATTCAAGGAAGAAAAAATCTTTTCTGCAGCCTATTACGACGCCGAGCAGGATTACTACTATCTGAAGCGCTTCTGTTTTGAATCTACAGATAAACCGTTAAGCTTTATCGGCGAACATGCGGATTCGAGACTTATAAGACTGACCGAGTTCGATTACCCCAGATTTGAGCTCCGCTTCGGCGGCAAAAACAAAGACCGGAATCCTGAAATAATTGAAGTAGCTGATTTTATTGGAGTTAAAGGTTTCAGAGCAAGGGGTAAAAGATTGTCAACCTACGAAGTATCCGTGATCAAAGAACTGGAACCCCTTATAAAAGAAGAACCTGAAACCGAAGCCCAAACGCCGGTTAACGACGATGAAAAACAGTCGAAAGATAACGGGCAGATGTCTCTTAACCTGTAAAAATCCAGATTTTGAAAATTTTCCTCACAGGCTTCATGGGAGCCGGGAAAACAACGACAGGCCGGAAACTGGCAAATTTACTTGGGTATCGCTTTTTTGATCTTGACGCTATGATCGAAAAAGACGAAAACCTGACGGTCACTGAAATTTTCAGACTGAGGGGTGAGCCCTACTTCCGTAATAAAGAAGCATCTCTTCTACGGACCATCAACGATGATGAGAGACTTGTCATCTCTACCGGAGGAGGCTTACCCTGTTTTCTGAACAATATGAAATGGATGAATGAACACGGCATCACTGTTTATCTGAAAATGAGCCCTGAAGCACTCTGTCAAAGGCTCCGTCGCGTCAGACACAACCGCCCGCTCATCGCAGAGATGCGGGGAACAGAACTCCTGGATTATATCCGGGAATCACTTAAAATCAGAGAGGCTTTCTACCTTGAAGCTCATATTATTACAGAAGGAAAAAATCTTGATGTTCAAAAGCTTGCCAGAAATATTCTGGAATTTGAACGAAATTAGCACCTCCGCCAACTGATTTTTTTCTCTTTCACAAACGTAACCGGCATTTCTGATGTTCATCATGCCACAAATACCAACAGTAGTCACCATTTTTTTACTGATCAGAATCCCTTTGAATACATTCATCAAGGTCGCCCCGAAAAAGTGAACTGCAATGGCACTTTCGTTGTTTCTTAATCATGTAATGGCAACCGGTTTATGCCGGCAATACGACAAGTCAGGGGTAAATACTTAGTTAGAACCACTTCCGGCCGGTAATTTTGATAAACCTGCATTAATATGTGATGCATGCTCTTTGTATAATGATCGGGTCATTAAATACGTGACTTTTCATTGTTCAAAACAAACTAATCGGCAACCAAAAGAAGAATAAAGTATATACATTTGCTGCGCATGCTATATATTAATGCAATGAAGATTAGGCAAATATGAAAATTAATTGTTAAATTACCTCATTGAAACAATTTGATCCAGGAATGGCTAATTATGTCAAGCATACTGAACCCAGAAGAATGAATATGGTAAACCCGTATCCGGGACTCCGTCCCTTCTCTACCCGGGATTCTCAACTATTCTTCGGAAGGAGCCGGGAAACCAACGAAGTTGTAAAAACCCTGTTGAAAAACCGCTTTGCCGTCATCACCGGAGAACCGGGCAGCGGTAAGACTTCACTCCTGAATGCCGGAGTAATTCCTTCACTGATGTATCATGGCGAATGGATCCTTTTCATGTCAAAACCAGGTCTAAGACCTCTCCACGACCTGTATCATGAAGTCCTGAAAAAACAAGGAAGAGAATCCGTCCAGGCTGAATCTGCAATATCGCTGGAAACGGAAATCTTTATGCAGGCATTTAAGGATATGCATAAAGAATACCAGGCCAATATACTGATCGTCGTCGATCAGTTTGAGGAAATTTTTACACAGAAAGGCTACGCCAACGAACAAATTCATCAGAAAAACCTCAGGCAGTACGTGGATTTCCTTTTACAGGCCGTTGGTCAGGATGAAGTTCCTGTATCTGTTATTGTAAACCTCCGTTCGGATTTTCTTGAAGATTGCTCCGAATTCAGCGAATTCTCTGACCTGATTGATCTCTACCAGTTCCCCCTGCAGAAGATGTCGGTGGAAGATATTACGCGTGTCATTATGGGCCCTCTGGAAGTAGCCGGTGTCGGTATACAGAAGGAGTTGGTCAAGCGGATAATCCAGGACGTTCAGGAAAATCCGGATCTCCTTCCGGTACTCCAGCACGCTCTTATGAAGACCTGGCAGGCCTGGAACCTTAATAAAAATCCTGTCGTCCCGATAGGTATCGAAGATTACGAACAGCTTGGTTCTGTTGATCATTCCATTTCTAAATCGGCAGATGAAGCATACGGCCAATTAAGTGAAGAGGAAAAGGAATATTGCGAGAGAATATTCCGGGCTCTTTCCGAGAGGGATCATAAAAACAGGGATGTTTGTATATCCCTTAAAATCAAGAAAGTAGCCGAGATCACCCAGGTAACCATTGACAAAGTCATAAGGATCATCGATGTTTTCAGGCGTGAAGGTCGCGGGTTTATTGTTCCCGATATCGAAATCCCTCTGGAGAAAAATACGGTCATCTCTGTTTCGCATGAATCACTTATGAAATTATGGTATCGCCTGGATGAATGGGCAGATGAAGAATACGAATCCGTCCAGATGTACCTGAAACTGGCTGACGCTGCAGGATATTACCAGACAGGGAAAGCCGAACTCTGGCGCCCTCCCGATCTGGAGATCGCACTTGAATGGTACAGGAAAAACAAACCAAATTTAGCCTGGGCTGAAAGATATAATCCGGCATTTGAACGTACCATGGTTTTTCTGACAACCAGTGAACGTGAATTTGGTATTGAAGAGGAGGATAGATTTCAGGAGGAAAAGAGAAAACGAATTCTAAACCGTTTATTAAGCGGCATTCTGGCTATAGCTGCCGTAATAGCCATCATTATTTTTTCTCTGCAGCGTGTTCAGAATACTCCTAAAGGGGATCAGAACGAAACAGAAACCGGAACTCAGCAGGAATCTACCGTCAAGGAAGGACAAATTGCGCAAACCAACCCTTCATCGCCCGAGCAGGGCATCACAGGACAGAACACAATACCTGCAGGCGATTCCCAAAGCTCAAATCCCCAAATTGGACAAAACGCAAGTGCGCTGACTTCACAAACCGATGATCAGACGTCACCGAAAAATATGACTCCGTCTGAAAACCCACAGGAGAACAAAACCACTGAAACCCCACAGGAAAATATCCGACCTCATAATACTGAATCAACACTTGCTCTTAATTCACCGGAAGAAAAATCGGTTGAACCAGAAAATAAACCTGCCGGACATCAGGCGACTGAAACGCATAATACCCAGCCGGCTGCCACTACCGTAGCCATCACTGCTGAAAAAATCCTGCCTGTCATCCGCTCAATGGCCGGTATGTCGCTGAAACTATCCGGTGACCCTGACCTGAACGCCTTGCTGGCATACCAGGCTTACCTGTTTAATGAGGAATATAACGGCTCCGGTTTCAATGCCGATATCTATTCCGGATTGTACCAGGCCGTCAAGACATTCAGAGGGGATAAATACAATGTCTTGCAGGGACACACCAATGCTGTCCGCTCACTCGATTTTGTTCAGGGTACATCAGCATTCTACAGTGGAGGAAGTGATGGCTCCATCCTGAAATGGAATCTGGATGACAAACAGAACAGACCTTCTACCCTTGTATCAGGCCGGAATATCATCGATATGGTAAAAGTTACACCAAACGGTAAGTGGCTGCTCTATGCCGAAAGAAACGCCGGCCTCAGCCTTATCAATCTTTCAGGATCCAGCAGTGCTCCTGAACAGATGACCGGTAGCGAAAAAAATATCAGGACCATGACCGTGTCCTCCGATAACAACAGCGTTTATACTGCAGGATTTGATCCATATATTGAACTTTGGAATATCACTATCCGCTCTGCCAGAAAAATTACAGATACGGAATCCCAGGTAAATTCCCTGTCGGTTTCTCCCGACGGAACTATGCTGGCCGGTGCCCTTCGAGATGGAAAAACCATGATCTGGAATCTGAAAGAAAATATGAAGGCTCAGACCATCAATACCAACCAAAAAGATGCAATCCAGACGGTACAATTCTCCCAAGACGGCCGATACCTTGCCTGCGGCTCTCTGAATGGAAATATCCTTTTATTCAGAGTAGGAAGCTTTGAGCTGATTTCAACACTGCAAGGACATAAAGCAAGGGTGACGTCTTTGGATTTCAGCCCGGACGGGAATACCCTGGTTTCAGGATCCTACGACGGTCAGGTTATTCTTTGGAACCTTTCCACACCTTCCGGAAAACCTGTGATCATGACCGATAATTCAGGCTTTGTTTTCACCGTTGGCTTTAGTCCCGACGGCAAGTATTTCGTAAGCGGAAGTGCAAATGAACCCAGGCTTGTCGCCCGGCCCGCCAAGGCTTCCATGCTGGCTTCCCAGATTTGTATGCTCGTAAAACGGGACATGACACCGGACGAATGGAATAAGTATGTCGGAAGTGACATTCCATACAGAAAAACCTGCTCTGGAAAAGGCTCTGAATAAACAGATCTAAAACTATGTTATGAGATTTTTTTTTAGCATTTTTCTGCTCTTGTCGTTTTTCTTATTCTCCCCGGAAAATGCCCGTGCACAGGAATCAACCTGTACTGGACGACTCAGGGAAGCCAGGGAAAAATATGATGCCGGACTCGTTCAGGAAGTTCCCGGACTGCTGAATGATTGTATCAAGAGTGGCTTCTCCGGCGATGAACGCTTGCAGGCATTCAAGCTCCTGATCAATGCGTATATATTTGATGAAGATTTGCATATGGCGGATTCTACTATGCTTATTTTCCTTAAAACCTTCCCCGATTATAAAGTGTCATCCTCCGATTCTCCTGAGTTTACGAGCCTTCTGGAACAATATGACAACCGTCCCCGGGGGGCACTCGGCTTCTTTGCAGGAATTAATATGCCCCTGATCAAGGTCATTGAACCGTTTGGCGTGCAAGACCCAAACCGGGTGACCGGAAAATATCGCAGTGCAGGACCGGGTTTTCGTTTTGGAATGGATTATTATATTTTCATCAAACCTAATCTGGAATTCAATCTCGAACCTATGTTTATGAGATATAAATTCAGGTATACCGTGAACCCCTTTCCATTCACCGAAGTCAGATATGAGGAATCCCAAAACAGGGTGGGCTTGCCTTTATCGCTGATCTACAGTTTTCAGGGAGGCAGGATCCATCCTTACATCAGAGCCGGGGTGGCAGCATCATTCCTACTTTCAGCCAAAAGTGACATCAGCAGATCATACCAGAATACCGGCAACTATGTTTTCCCCCCGGTGCCGGCCGCTAACCTTCCTGTTACGGACCAAAGAAACAGAATTGACTTACTTGCCATTCTTGGGGCAGGAATCAGGTACAAGATTAACTATTCCAACCTGTTTCTCGATTTAAGATATAATGTCGGTCTTCGTGATCAGGTGCGGAACAGTATCCGGAATGACGGGAACGATGAATTTATCTGGAAATATTACTATATACCGGACAGATTCAGTCTAAACAATATATCCGTCAGCTTAGGTCTGGCTAAAACGCTTTACCATCCTAAACAAAAATAAGGACCAGATCATAATGAAAACCGTACCATTCATACTATTCGCCATCTTGTTCCTTACAGGTTGCAGGAAGGATATCTCCCCTATGCAGGCTGATTATTTTATTAAGTTTTACGGCAGTTACCTGGATGATAATGGTTACGATGTAAAACCTGCCGGAGATGGTGGTTACGTTATCGTGGGCTCATCACAGAGGGAAGGCAGAAAAAACGACATGATCCTGATCAGAGTCGATAAATATGGAAACCAGTTCTCCTGGTCACCTGAATATTTTGGTGACACCCTCGATGATGCTGCCTATTCTGTCAGAGTCCTTGCCGATGGAGGCTTTATCATTGCAGGATATATGACCGTTAATACATCTGGTACGCCTGTTAAAAATGCTGCACTGATCCGTACGGATGCCGAAGGGAAAATCTTGTGGCAGAATCAATACGGCGGACTTAGGAATACGGTGGCAAAGTCTGTCATTACCAAGGAAACAGGTGGATTTATTTTTGCCGGAAATACAGAAAATCTATCAGGTCAGAAACAAATATATCTGGTTAATGTAGATGATAACGGAAAAGCAATCTCGACCAGGTCAAGTCCTGTAACTGGTGAACAGTTAACCTCCATCATTCAGCTGTCTGATGGAAATTTTCTTGTGGCGGGCACTAAAAGTGTCAGTACAGGCTCAGTGAATCAGCCCGATTCCCAAATCCTGATATTTGTTCTGAATAATGTGGGAAATGATCTTGACAATTATTCATTCGGTCAAACCGGTACCAATGAAATCGTTGCAGAAGCATACCCTTCTACCCTCGGTAACTTTTTTGTGATAGGTACTTCCGTCAGCCCCGACAGCTCGGAAAGGGACATCATGGTCAAAAAACTGGCAAGGCGAACGATCATTTGGGAAAAAACAATCACCGGCTCAGGATTCCTTCAGGGGAAGGCTATTAGCGAGATGGATGACGGGTCCATCATACTTATTGCAGATAAAATAGTAAACGGCAATAAGAATATCGAATTGTACTTTCTGAACGCCCAGGGCGAAGTCATAGATTCCAGAGAATATGGCGCTTCAGAAGAACAATCGGCGGAAGCTATGAATTATCTTGACGGCCATATCGTAATATTGGGTAAAAATGCGGATGCTACTGATATGAACAGCATGATTACCCTGATAAAGGCTGACAGGCAAGGTAACCTCTGGAAATAATCCTGCCTGAATGATCAGATTCTTTTCTTCCTGAATCGAACAAAAAAGAATCTGGTAGCTTTCTATATAAGGTACCATGAACGATTCCTCTCATTCTCTGTATTCCGGTTACCTAATTCTAATCCAATGAAAAGAGACCGGTTTCATATCATACTTCTTCTTTTCCTGTTCTTCGCCTTTTCCCTGCATCTTAAAGCGATGAACGCAGGAAATCCTTTAACAGGCTTGGTACCGGAGAGTTCCGGCACTATTGCAGGCTTTCTTGCACCCCCAACGGCTGTCATCTCAGGCAGCCAGGAGATCTGTGAGGAGGAGTCCGCACAACTGACAGTAATTCTGAGCGGGAAAAAACCATGGCAACTTGCCGTTTCAGATGGACAAACGCTCATTAAGTTCGATAACATAAAAAGCTCTCCCTTCAAATTCTGGGTAAAACCCGCATCCACAACCACTTACACTATTGCCTATGTGCTTGATTCACACAAGGTGATCGGTGCCGGGTCCGGTTCAGCTGTGGTGACGGTCAACTTAAAGACCGAAGTTAACATCCTTAATCTTAAGTCAGGCTATAACATCGACGCAGATCCCGTTCCGCTCCAGGCCAATGTCTCCGGGGGAACGTTCTCAGGAACCGGTGTCACAGGCCCTCCCTGGTACTTTAATCCAGGGACAGCCGGTACGGCCGGTTCGCCCTATACTATTTTGTACACATATACGAATGAACATGGATGCACCAGTTCAGCCAGTGCTCTTATCCATGTTGTGGCTGCACAGGGAGTAATAAACACTCCCGCTGAACTTTTTTGCGGTTACGACAACCCGTTTACGGTTACCGCTTCGAATGGCGCGGGGATCACCGGAACCTTCTCCCTGCTTAATTCCTCAGGTCAAAGCGTCCAGGGACTGACCGATAATCATGACAATACAGCAAAAATAGACCCCCGGTTACTGAATGGAGGTATATACAAAATATTGTATAAGTATATTCAGTTTGAAACAACCTTGTCCCTAAGCAAATCCTTTACCGTGGAATCCGTTCCACAGCCCCATATCCTCATCCCCAACAGAACGGATTACTGTCAGAATGAGAACAGATTTCAACTTCAAAGTGATATTGAATCAGCCATCTTTACCGGAACAGGGGTTTCAGGAAACCTTAGCCAGGGCTTCTTCTTCACCCCCGCAAATACATCCCCGGGAAATATTTTGCTAACCTGTACCAACACTTCCGCTCATGGTTGTGTAAGCTCGTCCACAAAAACACTGAACATCCTTGTTGTCCCCCAGGTTAATTTTTCAGTCAATAATTCCTGTGTCGGACCTGAGGATACGGTATCTTTCTCGAATTCTTCTCAAAATAAAAATCTCTTCTCCCAATGGAAATGGAACTTCGGCGATCCGGGAAGCGGCTCCCTTAACCTCAGTAACCTTGAAGAGCCCTATCACATCTATTCCACAGGCGGCCCGCGAAATATTACCCTGACCGGAATCACTGCCGCCGGCTGCTCCGACACTCTGAAAAAAACCGTGAGTTTCGCATCCCGACCCACCGGAAGCTTTCGGATTGTTAACGATTGCTATATTCCGGGAGATTCCTCTTTGTTCATAAGCTCGATGGAACCCTCCGGTTCAATTACAAAGTACACCTGGAAATTCTTCCTCCCCGACAATCAGGTTCAAACCATTCCAGGCGGGGCATCATTAAAATACCTTCTCGATGCAACCGGAGAATACCAGGTCGCGCTTCAGGCTGAAAACGGACCGGGCTGCTCACTAACCGTGCAAAAGGCGATCTATCTTAAACCAGTCGTGCCCCTTGCTGAAGAGGATTATTATGAAAATTTTGAAAAAGGGACCGGACTCTGGCTACCGGTTCAAAACGTTTTGCCTTCCTACCAGTCCTGGAATTATGGGGTTCCCGGATTCAATGGTCTGACCGACACTGCCTCAGAGACCTGGTACATCAGAGATGGCACCAATACCGGCAAAGAATCCTTCCTGAATTCACCATGCTATGATTTCAGAGGCCTTGAGAGGCCTATGATCCGTATGAATATTTTCCGGAGTATGATCATGGATCATCAGGGTGCCGCATTGCAGGCATCTTTCGATAACAATACGTGGATTACTATTGGTGCTGTGGCAGATGGCATTAACTGGTATAATTCCGACCAGGTTGCTGCCCTGCCGGGAGGCCAGGAGACCGGATGGACAGGGACCACTCCTTTCAGTCCCGATACCGGCTGGGTAGAGTCCCGTCATGACTTAAACAGCCTTGCAGATTCTGCGCGGGTCAGGCTGAGGATCGCTTATGCAGATGACCAGACACAGGCTGGCGAAGGTGAAGGTTTTGCGCTCGGTAACGTCTGGATTGGACCCCGTAAACGTCATGTTCTGTTGGAACATTTTACAAACAGTTCTGATGAAGAATGCAGAAGGATTAACTCCGATGTCAATATAATAATGCAGGAGTACCCTGAAGACCTCGTCAAACTCGAATATCATACCGATTTCCCCGGTTATGACCCCTTTAATGACCAAAACCCTTCCGTGCCTGCCACCCGGACCTTTTTCTATGGCATAACATCTGTGCCTTATTCAATACTTGATGGTGGTGTGGACAACAATATGCTGTTTGATTACCAGAACGCATCGTTGACAGGAAAGGACGTGAAGATTGAATCTCTCACTGATCCAAAATTCAGGATGGACCTGACAGTGCAGAAGAACAGCGAAAACCTCGCAGCCAATGTCCGAATTATCGCGCTCAAAAATCTGGATCCCGATGAAAGAATCCTGCAGGTTGCCATCTATGAAAAACTTATTACGGGCGTACCGACTGCCAATGGCGAATCAAAGTTCATCCATGTGATCAAGGCAATGGTGCCCAACGCAGCGGGAACGGCCATCTTCAACGGATGGTCTATGGGTGAGACCCGGAATTATCAGTTCAACTGGACGTTTGAAAATGTTTATGACCCCGGAATGCTCCGCGTTGCTGCCTTTATCCAGAACGACAATACCAAAGAGATATATCAGGCCGTGACCGATGATACTACCGGTATTTCAACGGGAGAAGGGAATATCCTTTCCGCGACTGTAGGTCTGGTGATGTATCCGAATCCAGCAACCAGCAGCCTGACTATGTACTTGACCCCGCCTGTTAACCACAGTTTTGTGATCGAATTCTACGACCAGCTGGGGCGCATGGTTCGCTCCGTGGAATGGCAGCCTGCCGACATCGTAAAAGAAGTCGACCTTTCGGGCATGAAACCGGGCTTCTACTTTGTCAGGCTGAAGGATGAAAAGGGTATTATGAGAGCTTACCGCAAACTGGTGATTATCAGGTAGGACCTATTCACTGATCCGTTTCTCAAGCAAAAGAGTACCAAAAGTTTTCCCGAAACTGAAAAATTTCTCACTCTTCCCCTCAAAAGGATAGAACTTATCACTCAAACCCTCAATGGCAATCGATAATTTGAGGTTTTTCAAATGATCTTCAATAAGTTTCACGGCCTCACCGCTCCAGCCGTAAGAGCCGAAAGCTGCCGCCAGCTTCCCCTTATCCCTGATAGGGTTGATAAGGGAGAACAGCCTGTATACCGGCAGTAACGTATTCTGATTTATTGTCGGTGAGCCTATGATAATAGCATCGCTACGGACAATCCTTTCTTCAATATCACCCAGATGTGCATTCTCTATGTCCATGGATTCAACGTGGATATCACCTGCAGCCTTCAGCCCTTGTTCAATTTTCCCGGCCATTTCACGGGTATAACCGTATGCGGATATATATGCAAGAAAAACCCTGTTGTCTGACAAGCCGGTTTCTTCAAGATATTCCAAGGCATACTTTTCAGAAAGATCTACATATTTTTTCCAGTTTTGCCTGAGAATGGGCCCGTGCCCCGGGCATATCACCGCAATATCCAGTGATCTGATCTTGTCGATGGCCTTCAACATGAATTTACTGAAGGGTTTCAGAATAACATCAAAGTAGTAACTGAAAGCCTTATCATAATTTCCAACCAGATCATCGTACATTTCTTCATTGCAAAAATGTGCACCGAATGAATCACAGGTAAACAATATGCGATCTTCCTCAAGGTAAGTATAGATTGTATCTGGCCAGTGAAGGTTCGGAGCTCCGATAACCCTCAGTTTCTTGTTCCCGAGGTCGACTACATCACCGTCTTTGACCTTAAGGGATTTGAATGGCCTTCCGATCATTTCGCCCAGATAATTCAATGCCTGTCCACTGCCGACAACAGTGGCATCAGGTGCAAGCTCGAGAAGATGTTTAACATTACCGGAATGATCAGGTTCTGTATGATTGCATACGATATATTCAATCTCCTCCGGACGGCAGACCTTTTTCACCTTTTCAAGGTATACATCTCTGAATGTCTCTTTGGATGTGTCAATAATGGTCTTTTTGCCGGCATTGATAAAATAGGAATTGTAGGTCGTCCCGTATTCGGTAGTCATCACGATATCAAAGGTCACGATGGACTCATCCAGCACACCAATCCATTTAACATCTTCTGTTACGGGGAGAATTCTCGTATCGTTCATGGTAAGATCAGATTAATGAGACTGCAAAAATAGGAAACAAAAAGTAAGTCCGAAAGCATCATGCCTAAAGATGTGCCACAGGAGTTACATTCCCCCTGACTTTTTGTCCCAGTTTAACGAGAACTTCGGTACCCGTTGGTAGAAACAGGTCCACCCGTGATCCAAATTTAATGAACCCAAGTTCATCTTTAGCCAGGACGGGTTGTTTTTCACGCGCATAACAAACCACCCGTCGTGCCACAAAACCGGCAATCTGCCTGAATAGGATCTCCTGCCCGCTTTTTGTCTCCATAACAACAGTGGTTCTCTCATTGAGAGTGGATGATTTTGGATGCCGGGCAACAAGATATTTTCCGGGATGGTATCTGAAAAACCGGACAAGCCCTGCTGTTGGATACCAGTTTATATGTACATCCCAAACCGACATAAAAATAGAGACCTGTAACCGTTTATCCATGAAATATTCATCCTCAACTGTCTCCTCAATAGCCACCACGGTTCCGTCAGCAGGTGAATACAGCACTCCTTCATCATGCAGGGTGTGTCGGTCCGGTTTTCTGAAAAACCGCAGGACAAACAACATAAGCAATAGGCTCGCCGCCAGAACAACCCAGAAGACAAGACTTCCCGGCCCGGAAAGATAGCCGGTAAACAGATTTATAATGGCAAGAAGGAGTGTCAGGATCAAGATGATCCTGTAACCCTCATGATGAATCTGGATTTTCATGATTTACGTAACAATTAAAGCAAGGTAAAGATAAACAAACGGAATAGAAAAAAGAACCGAGTCGAAACGGTCAAGTATTCCACCATGACCGGGAAGGAACTTCCCGGAATCCTTCACTCCGGCATTTCTTTTCATGGCTGACTCGATGAAGTCGCCCAGAGTTCCCGTCACCACAATAATAAAGGCAACGCAAGCCCATTCCGGAAAAGACAACACGGGATAAACGAGCGATACGACATAAGCCATTGCCATTGAAAAAAGAAATCCCCCGGCAAAGCCCTCCCATGATTTTTTTGGTGATACGGTAGGAAAAATGCGATGTTTTCCGATCAGCATTCCGGTAATGTAAGCAAACGAATCATACGTCCAGAGAAGGATGAAAAAGCCGAACATTAGCCGGAAATCATAATGGCCATTCAGAAAGCAGATGAAAGGAATAAGTGACAACGGCACCAGGACATACACCAGGCCGGAAGTTGTTAATACCCAGGTTTCCATGAATTTGCCGGGGTCATGGAACAGAAGATAAGCCTGTAGAATAAGTAAAATGCCTATATCAGCCAGCAAGATTACCGGGCTGGTCAGGCCGGCTGCGGTCAGAAAACTAAAAACCAGGATGGCTGCCCCGGCGAAGATGGTGATGATCTTCACCGAAAGACCTCCGGGTTGCCTGTTTAACCTAAAGAATTCTGCCAGGGCAAGGACCATAATAAAAAGGATCAATGCCAGCAGTGTAGCCTCATGAAACCATATTGCAGCCAGCATGATGGCTACAAAGAAGGCCCCGCTCAGTGTACGTTGGAAGAATTCTTTCAACTTTCGAATTTCTTTATGAGTATCTTGGCTTTGATAACGTCATCCCGGTTCACGTACACCTCGATATTGCCGAAATGGTAATTTGAATCCCTTTTATCAATGGAAAAAGCAGCAATTCCGTTGTCGAATAAAAACTGCTTCAGCAATTCCGCATGGTAGAGCTGGTTTGTCGTATACACAATGACCAGGTTATCAGCCATATTTACGCATTAAAATCTTCCTGAGCTGTACCGGAAGATGTTGGCGTTTTGGTTTTTTTTACTGTCTTTTTTGCAGGGACAACAATATCTTCTGTGTGGCCGGCCTCCAGATTTTCCTCAGCAGCTTTTTTCAGCTTTCGTATGGCAGCTTTGTGGTCCATAGTGGCCTTCTCCCTTTCTTCAGGATTACCGCCCTTTCTGCGTCCAAAGATTTTTTCAAGATCTTCACTGAAAATCACCTCCTTATCCAGGAGTTTCATAGCCAGTTCGGTCAGTCCTTTCTTGTTATCCCGGAGCACCTTTTTTGCCCTCTCGTACTGTATATCAACAAGCTGTTTGACTTCCTTATCGATCAGTTCGGAAGTTTTTTCCGAATACGGTTTGGTAAAAGCATAGTCACCCTGTCCCGATGAATCGTAATAGCTCAGGTTACCCACGAGTTTGCTCATGCCGAAGTAGGTAATCATGGCATAGGCCTGCTTAGTAACTCTTTCAAGGTCATTCAGTGCACCTGTGGAAACCATGTTGAAGTTAACTTCTTCGGAAGCGCGTCCACCGAGTATGGCACACATCTCATCAAGCATCTGTTCGGTTGTGGTGATCTGCCTTTCTTCAGGAAGATACCACGCAGCCCCCAGGGCCCGCCCACGGGGAATAATGGTGACTTTCACCAGCGGGTTGGCATATTCAAGCAACCAGCTGATGGTGGCATGACCGGCTTCATGGAAGGCAATGGTTTTCTTTTCCCCAGGTGAAATGATCTTATTTTTCTTTTCCAGCCCGCCAATAATTCTGTCGATAGCATCGAGAAAATCCTGACGACCGATCTTCTTTTTGTTCTTCCGCGCTGCCACCAGGGCGGCTTCATTACAAACATTTGCAATATCGGCACCCGAAAATCCGGGTGTCTGCCTAGCAAAGAAATCAATATCGATATCCCGGTCCAGTTTCAGAGGTCTCATGTGTACCTTGAAAATCTCTTTCCGTTCATTCAGGTCGGGAAGCTCAACAAGGATTTGTCGGTCAAAACGACCTGCCCTCAGTAGCGCCCGGTCCAGTACATCGGCACGGTTGGTGGCTGCAAGAATGATCACACCGCTGTTGGTGCCAAAACCATCCATTTCAGTGAGAAGCTGATTCAGGGTGTTTTCCCTTTCATCATTGGACCCGAAGTTGGGATTCCGTCCCCTGGCACGTCCTACGGCATCTATCTCGTCGATAAAAACGATACAGGGTGCTTTCTCCTTTGCCTGCTTGAACAGGTCCCGAACCCGGGATGCTCCTACCCCGACAAACATTTCAACAAAATCAGAACCCGAAATGGAGAAAAAAGGTACATGCGCCTCGCCGGCAACCGCTTTAGCCAAAAGGGTTTTACCGGTACCCGGAGGGCCGACAAGCAAGGCCCCTTTCGGGATCTTCCCGCCAAGATCCGTATATTTCTTTGGATTCTTAAGGAAATCGACGATCTCCTTTACTTCCATCTTAGCCTCTTCAAGGCCTGCTACATCTTTAAAGTCAGTTTTTATATTGGTATTTTTATCAAAAATCTGAGCTCTTGATTTGCCGACATTAAAAATGCTGCCGGCAGCACCTCCTGCACCTGCGCTCATCCTCCTGAAGATGACCAGCCAGACCACTACCAGCAGAATTATGGGTATGAGCCAGCTTAATATTTCTCCCAGGTAATTATTACGGGTCTCCGTTTTGACATCCGGCCACTTGTCGGGTCCGACCTCTTTCTGGAGATCGGTGAGAGTTGTGGCAAACTGATCCTGTGAAAAAATATTGTAGATATACTTCGGACTCTCCTGTCCAAAACTACCAATTCCCTTATGTGGCTGAGTAGCCGTAGAATCATTCTTGAGAAAAACCTCAACCGATTCCTTATTGACAACCAGCAATTTTGTTACCTTTCCCTGTTTGATCAGCGTCTCAAGTTTCAGTAAATCTATTTCCTCGGGCTTACTGCCAAAATTCAGAAACTGCAAACTGAGAAAAGCCACAGCGATAAGTATATATATCCAGTAACCCCCGAACTTGGGCTTTTGAGGCCCGCCCGGTGTCGAATTCTTGTTACCGCTGTCGTTTACATTTTTATTCTCATTCATATTCTTTAAATCCTTAATCTCATTTAATTATCTTCATGACTAGTGATAATGCCGTCAGCCCATAAATCTTCAAGATGGTAGAATAACCTTTGCTCTTTGAGAAAGATATGAACAACAATACTTGAAAAATCCATCAGGACCCACAGACTGTTTTGTTCTCCTTCAATGTGATCAACAGTAACGTTCAGACTTTCCTTTGTCGTTTTCCTGACCTCATCTGTGATAGCCCCAACCTGTGTTGTAGAGTCCCCGTGGCAGATGACAAAATAATCACAAACTGAATTATTTGTTTTTGTCAAATCAATGCTAACAATTTCCTTGCCCTTTTTACTTTTAATGGTTTCTATTATGACATCCAGAAGTTGTTCTTCCTGTTCAAAATCCTTTTTTTTCATCCAATATTTTTTATCTCCTTTACAAAGTTAATCATTTTATCCTTTCAGGGCTAAAGTAATCTTGTTTCAATCTACTGTATGTGATATATTTATACGCTGGAAAGATTAATGAAAATCCTGAATTTAAGTAACATTCATATTAGCAATTTGTTTTAAACAAAGCAAAACGTATATGACCGCAGACAGGTTTGATATCATTTATCTTCCGGAAACGGATTCGACAAATTTACAGGCTTCTGCCCTTTTGTCAGAGAAAAGGGATAAAAAACCTTTTGTCATACGCACTGATTTTCAGACTGCAGGGAGAGGTCAATCTAAGAATACCTGGGTATCTGAAAAAGGCAATAACCTTCTTTGCAGTGTGGCAGTATTCCCAGGCTTTCTCGATGTCTCAAATCATTTTTACCTGTCAAAAATGGCCGCGCTGTCATTGCACGATACCCTGAAAAGCTTTCTCTCCAAAACTGAAATCAAATGGCCAAATGATATTCTGGTCAATGAACGTAAAATTGCAGGAATTCTCATAGAAAATATACTGCAGGGTCAGAAACTGACAGGCAGTATTCTCGGAATCGGACTTAATATCAACCAGCAGTCCTTTCCCCCGTTTTCCCCGGAGGCGAGCAGCATTCTGATCGAAACCGGCTTGGCTATCCCGGTAGAGGAGGTTTTCGAAAAATGGCTGGAACAGTTTGATTACTGGTATGGGGTTCTTGAAGAAAAGAGATGGCAGACCATCGATTCCCATTACCTTGAAGCTATGTACCGCTTTGACCGGTTTGCCATGTACAAAATCCCGGGTCATGAGTTCCGTGCACGTATTGTGGGTGTGGAAACCGACGGCTACCTGATGCTCGAAACGGAAAACAAAGAACTTCTGCGCTTTGGCTTTAAGGAAGTGAGTTTCGTTTCATAAAAATTCTAAAATGGAATCTTTTCAAGATTATCCATGATAGTGTCAACAAAAGTTTGTAACGGTTTTTTCACCATCCCCATCATAAGCTTATTAACATTAGGCTCCAAAGTGATTTTAACCCTGGTATCGTAATCAGCCATTCCTTTGAGCTGGATCCATAATGAAAAACTCACCGGTGTGCCTGATTCGGATACGATCTTGATCAGCTTGTAAGGTTCCTTTTCGATGATCCTCAGACCGGCTTTCCCGATTCCTTCAACACTGAAAGAGCACGTATCCCCTTCTGAAATGAAATTTTTGACTCTCTCCTCCGGGATCAGTTGTTTGTAATTATCAAAGTCTGAGAGAAATCCGTAGATCCTTTCGTCACAATGTTCAATTTTCCCAATTCGGCTCTCTATCTTACTCATTTCGTTTACTTTTTCATCCAGTTTTCCGGATCCTGTCTCCAGGATCTCAGGATCTCTGCCTGGTCATTTGTTAATGCGCCGCTTTTCAGGGAGAAATCAAGAAGAGTGTTATAATCGCTCAAGGTATGAAGAATACATTTTGCTTCCCCGAAGTTTCTTTCAGCCAGAGGAAAACCGTATGTGAAGATGGCAACCATACCTGTGACTTCAGCCCCCGCCAGCCTCACAGCTTCGACCGCCTTAAGGCTGCTGCCGCCGGTGGATACTAGGTCCTCCACAACCACTGTCTTCTGCCCGGGTCGCAGATCCCCTTCGATGAGATTTTCAAGGCCGTGAGTTTTCGCAGAGGCCCGGATGTATATAAAAGGCAGATCCATAGCATCGGCCACCAGGGCGCCCTGGGCGATGGCTCCTGTTGCAACCCCGGCGATGACATCAGGCTTCCCGAATTTCTCAACGATCAGTTTTACGAAGGAATCACGGATATAGGACCGGACATCCGGATAAGAGAGAGTCTTCCGGTTGTCGCAGTATATGGGCGATTTCCAGCCTGAAGCCCATGTAAATGGATTTGCAGGTTGTAATTTAATTGCGTTACTTTGCAGCAGATAACTGACCAACTTTTCTTTCTGATTCATAACTCGGCAAATGTATAAAGTTTTTTTCAAGGATCGAATAGTTTTTTTCCTGAACGACTTTCCCAACGCTTTTAAAACACATTCCGGATTATTTTACCGATTTGGGAACCGGGATGAATTAAAGGCCCTGGTGAACGCCTATTTCGATCTGGATAAAATTCCCCGTCTTTATATTTCGCACAACGATCCCGACTTTATCAGGGAGGAATTTAAAACCTGTTTCAGATGGGTTACTGCCGCTGGAGGGGTAGTGACAAATCATGCAAACCAGATCCTGATTATCAAGCGCCATGGGCTCTGGGATTTGCCAAAGGGTAAAACGGAGAAGGGTGAAAGTCCCGAACAGACAGCCCTTCGTGAAGTCAGGGAAGAATGCAGCATTGACCATTTGAAAATCGGTGACCTGATTACCAAAACGTATCATACCTACATGCTGGACGGAGAACCTGTGCTTAAAGAAATATCCTGGTTTAAAATGTTTTCGGATGATACGTCCCTGCCCCACCCCCAGATTAAAGAAGACATCACCGAGACCGTCTGGTTTACCAGGAAAGAAATCGGTAAAATAAGAGAGAATACCTATCCCTCCATCATCGAAGTGCTAAGCACTTCCGGCCATCTGTCATCAGATATCCCCACTGTCTTTCATGACCCGGAATAACACCTGTTCAATACCGGCAGAAGGATCTGCAGCAGGGGATTTGACCAGTTTTCCCTCTTTTCCTATAAGGTAAAAAACCGGTAAAGCCCTGACATTATAAGCCTGAAAAATGTGATCCTCCTGTCCAGCAATGAGAATCGTCCAGTTGAGCTTATTTTCAGTAATAAACTGCTTCACATTCTGCAAATCGTCAGACCGGATGATGGTAATAACCGAAAGGTAGGACGCATGCCGGGCTGAGAGAGCCTTAAGGTATTCAAATTCACGAAGGCAGATCATGCTCTGCGTTTCACAAAATCCGAGGTAAACATATTTTCCTCTGAAATCACTCAGTGAATGAATGTTTCCCTCTACATCCTTCAGCTGAAAACCGGGTGCAGGTTGCCCCGGCTGCAGCCAGTTGAACTTTTTTATCAGGGTATCTGCCATATCCCGTATAACCGTATTTCTGGATTCTTCCTTGATAGTATCGGCAAAAGCCACCATCCGCTCTTTCGGGAAATCACCGGAATAATACGATTGATAGATCTCATCCAGAAGCACGGATTCAAACAGTGTATCATTTCGCATAACCGGATCAGTGCTCAGATAGGATTTTATTTCATTGTAGGAAATATGACTGAACACCTTGTATATATCCCGCAAAGCCGGCTCTTTCGAGAGATGCTGAAAATAATCATCGAAGACCTGGTTAAAAAGTTCCAGGTAAGGGGGAAGACCAAAATCCACACGGCGTCCTGAAAAGTACTTAGAAATGAGAGTATCAGCATTATAGGCATTGACAGTAAATTCGAGGATCCCTAACCTGTAAAATCGGTATCTGGAATAGTACATGCTGTCGGGGATGCCCGGAGGGACCGGATTGGCTGTCTCGAACGAATCCAGTTTGGTCCTGCTGTACGAGGGGGAATAATACCTGAGCAACTGCTTGTCGCGGAACGGATCGTACTGTTCATCAAATTTCCTTATGGCTTGATTAATTTCATTAAGGCTGTCACTCCCGCAGCTTGTGCAGATGGTCTGCAGATGCCGGAGCGCTTTTTTAAAGTAAGGATTATGACGCCATTCATCTGACAATCCCGAAATGCGAGGCAGTTCAATCTTATAACTGTGACCCGGCCGAATAAAAAAATAGCCCAGGTAAGGACCTGTTTCGACATACAGGCATTGCGTCGATCCGGGGTCGATCACAAAGGAGAAAGTGCCATCTTCAGCAACTTTTACAGCTGAAGCCGGATACTTTATGTTGAAGAGAGGGTCATGGTAAGTAAAAAAAATAAGTGAGTCGTCCGCAAAATCTTTTCCCGACCCGCTAACATGGGATACCTGACCCGACAATAAGCCGGTTGGCACAGACAGGAGAATCCAAAAAAATGAAGAGACGCATCTTCTCAGACATAATCTTTGATATTGATGCCCCTGGGAAGGAATTTGCTGGCATCACCTC
Source organism: uncultured Bacteroidales bacterium (assembly GCA_963732905.1). Taxonomy (GTDB): domain Bacteria; phylum Bacteroidota; class Bacteroidia; order Bacteroidales; genus DASQZK01. The sequence continues at coordinate 184,281 of CAVTBM010000012.1, read as the reverse complement.
CGTGCATCAGGATATCCCGGACAATGGTGGAGTTTACCGGAGTATACTCGGGTGCGGTAAGTAGAAATACGGATTCAATCTCAGGTCGCATAGCTTTGTTCACCTGGCCAATAGCCCTTTCGTACTCAAAATCGGCTGCAGTACGCAGACCCCTTAGAAGGTATTGCGCCCCAACTGCAAAACAATAGTCCACCGTCAGGCTGTCGTAATGATCTACTTCTATTTTGGGATTATTGATGAAAACATCCCTGATCAGCCTGATCCTGTTCTCGAGTTTAAGGTAGGATTGTTTCCCGGCGTTATGTCCCACAGCGATGATTATCCGGTCAAACAGGGGTGACGCACGGTTCACAACAGATTGGTGTCCAATGGTAAATGGATCGAAGGAGCCGGGGAATACAGCTATCTTTTCCATATTGCTTATTTTTATGCAAAGGTAACATCCCCGACCAGAATTACCACCTGATCAGCCGGAATTCCTGCTAAAATGGGAATACTTCTAGTATAATCTCACATCAACCCCGCCAAAGACTACATCAATTTTCAGATCCAGGAAAGCGGAGGAGGGATCCAGTCCCGGGCTTTCATAAAGGGTGTTCCCGAACACGGCAGTATTTCCGTTAGGAAGATTTGCCCCTGCAAAAGCGGCGTCCACTCTTATCCTTACGGGAAGATCCCTGGGCAGTCTGATTTCAGATCCGCCAAACACGGTGTTCAACCTGACCTTCTTTACTCTGCCGTCAAGATTAAAATCCCTGAAGTCATAAACGCCCTTTCCAAAAATGACATTGTATTCTTTGCCATTCTCGAACGCATCATATCTCTTTTCTCCAAATACGACATCATGCTCACCACCTCTCATATGAACCACACCAAAACTGCCAAACAGCATCCGCATGCCTATAAAAATAAATACGAAGGCCAGGATAATCTTGAGAAGAGGAAAGTCGATGTTGAAAATAATACGAAAAACAAGGCTTAATCCGAGGATTATAAGCAATAAACCCCAAAATAGTGCAGGACCCATTTTCATAGTATTTAGTTGTTATTTGAACCAAAGTTACTTAAAAATCATTTGAAAAATCCAGCATTATGCGCTGAAAAACATGCCGGAGTGAAAAATTTTCATAACAAGAGAATCCGGTAAGTCTCTGAAGGTGTTCAGCGGCTTACCGGTGTATCTTCCCCCGGGCAAGAGAGCTTTAACTGATTTTGAGCGGTTTTTTGACTTTCTCGTTAAGCAGTGCATGCTCAAGGACTTCCAGAATAGTATCAACGTAGTGGAAAGTGACACCCTTCCGGTAAATATCCTTGATTTCAAGAATGTCCTTCTCATTCTCTCTCGATATGATGATATCTGTAATTCCAGCCCTTTTGGCTGCAAGAATTTTCTCCTTGATCCCGCCAACGGGAAGCACTTTGCCTCGCAGGGTTATTTCACCGGTCATGGCCAGATTTTTCCTAATTTTCCGCTGTGTGAAAGCAGAAGCGATGGAAGTGAGCATGGTAATGCCTGCAGACGGACCGTCTTTGGGTATGGCTCCCTCAGGAATATGTATATGTACGTTCCAGTTTTCGAAAGTGCTTGGACTCAAGCCGATAATATCCGTATGAGCCTTAAGATACTCGAGGGCTATAACGGCAGATTCCTTCATTACATCACCAAGATTTCCGGTGAGGGTAAGATTTCCCTTTCCCTTGCTAAGGCTGGTCTCAACGAACAGGATCTCTCCCCCGACGGCTGTCCAGGCAAGTCCTGTGACCACCCCGGCAAAATCATTATTTTCGTACCTGTCCTTGAGGAACTGCTGAGGCCCAAGAATTTCGCCGATATCGGCAACGGTAATGATCTTTTTGTACTCCTCCCCGAAAGCAAGTTTACGGGCAACGACCCGCATCACTTTAGCAACCTGTTTTTCAAGCTGGCGCACTCCCGATTCCCGGGTATAAAACTCTATGATATACTCAATGGCCTTCTTTTCAAACTTCACATCATTCTTCTTCAGACCATGAGCTGCCAGCTGTTTGGGGATGAGGTGACGCCTGGCAATTTCAATTTTTTCCTCAACAAGGTATCCTGATACTTCAATAATCTCCATCCTGTCAATCAGTGCCGGATTGATGGTACTCGTTGTGTTGGCAGTGGCAATGAACATCACCCTGGAGAGATCATAATCCACTTCCAGGTAGTTGTCATGAAACGCTGAATTTTGCTCGGGGTCCAGGACTTCCAGGAGTGAAGATGCGGGATCGCCATGAAAATCGTTACCTACTTTATCAATCTCATCAAGAACAAAAACAGGGTTTGATGATTTGACCTTTTTCAGGTTTTGAATGATCCTTCCGGGCATGGCCCCGATGTAGGTTTTGCGATGTCCGCGAATTTCAGCTTCGTCATGAAGTCCGCCAAGAGAAACCCTCACATATTTCCTGCCCAGGGCAGCCGCAATCGATTTTCCCAGTGAGGTTTTACCTACTCCCGGAGGCCCGACAAGGCATAATATGGGCGACTTCAGATCACCCTTAAGTTTCAGAACGGCCAGGTGCTCCAGGATCCGCTCCTTAACCTTCTCGAGACCGAAATGGTCGCGTTCCAAAACCTTTTCAGCTCTCTGCATATTGAAATTATCCCTGGTGAAAACATTCCATGGCAGGTCCAGAAGAGTCTGCACATAATTCACCTGTACGGAATATTCTCCGGAAGCCGGATTCAACCGGTGAAGTTTGTCCACCTCTTTTGTAAAATACTCTTCCACTTCCTTGCCCCACTTTTTCCTGGATGCCTTTTCTTTCAGCTCATCGATTTCCTGTTCAATGGGATTACCCCCAAGTTCATCCTGAATGGTTTTCATCTGTTGCTGAAGGAGATATTCCCTTTGTTGCTGATCAAGATCATGTTTTACCTTAGTCTGGATATCATTCTTCAACTCAAGCATCTGAACCTCCCTTGTCAGGTACTCCATAAGCCGGATTCCTCTCTGCCTGAGATTGTCAAGCTCGAGAAGTTCCTGCTTATCCTTAAGTTCCATGTCATTGTTGGATGACAGAAAATTGATAAGAAAAGTGGTGCTTTCAATATTTTTTACCGCGAAAGTGGCCTCCGGTGGAATATTGGAAGACAGCTTAATGATTTTTAAGGAAAGCTCTTTAAGTGATGCGATGATTGCTTTAAGTTCATCCTGGTTACCCGCCTTTTTTTCGTCTTGCACGGCAACTCTTGCTACCATATAGGGTTTTTCCGAAACCACGTCCAGCAGCCGGAACCTTTTCTTGCCCTGGATAATAATGGAAGTGGACCCATCCGGCATTTCGAGGATTTTGAGGATCTGAGCCACCGTCCCCACATTGAAAAGATCCAGAGCTTTTGGATCTTCAACGTCAGCGTCCTTCTGTGCTATGGTTCCCAGGATCTTATTCTTTTGATATACATCCTGAACCAGTTTCAGCGACTTTGTCCGTCCAACAGTTATGGGAATCACTACACCCGGAAAAAGCACTGTATTCCTGAGCGGAAGAATCGGAAGCACATCAGGTACATTAAGCTTAGTTACCTCCTGTTCTTCTTCTTCCGATATGAGTGGTATGAACTCTGCATCCTGGTCGAAACTATCCTGTGACAGAAAATGATTATAGTTTAATTCTGAGAATTTCTTCATAAAAACATGTTCTCCTTTCTTCTGACAAATCGTCCGAATCTTTTTCTTTTTTTACCGGGTTAACCGGCGAAGTAGTTATGACAACTCTTATGCCAAAGCCTCTGATGCCTGGCATCTTATTTCCTGTACCTTGCAGTCAGATTGAAGACTTCAGTGAGAATTTGTTTTTCAGTATCATCAAAATCGACATTCCTTCTCTTCATGACTTGTTCTGCTACTTCAAATACCTTTTGAAGTGAAAAGGTTGTAAAACCATGAGAACCTCCCCAGCTGAAAGAAGGTATAAATGCTCTGGGAAAACCGGAACCGAAAATATTTGCACTCACTCCAATCACTGTACCGGTATTGAACATCGTATTTATTCCGCACTTTGAATGATCACCCATGATCAGTCCGCAGAAAAGGAGACCCGTATCAATGAATTTCTCCTCTTCGTAGCTCCACACCCTGACTTTGGCATAATTGTTTTTCAGATTGGAATTGTTGGTATCTGCACCGATATTACACCATTCACCGATGACTGAATTGCCGAGAAAACCATCATGAGCTTTATTGGAATTTCCCTGAATAACACAGTTGTTCAGTTCTCCCCCCACTTTGGAATTAGGCCCGACGGTGGTAGGACCATATATTTTTGCCGAAAGCTTGACGGTGGAATTTTCGCAAAGTGCAAAAGGACCGCGAATGACACTGCCTTCCATTATCTCACTGTCTTTTCCAAGATAAACCGGACCTGTTGTGGCATTGATGATAGCAAATTCAGCCCTGGCGCCTTCTTCGACAAATATATTTTCCTCCCCCAGAAGGTGGTTCCTGGAGCTGAGGTTAAGCGAATGACGGCCCGCCGTCAGTAGCTCAAAATCCTGACGCATTGCTTCCCCGTTCCATGAAAATATCTGCCAGGGATAATCAATTATGCGAAGATCATCGTTGTATTGAAGGTCTGACTTGCCTGAATAATTCTGAGGAACAAAGTTCATAGCTTCCTCCCCGGATAAACGACAGGCAAGTAGCCTATGCCCGCTGAAAAGAGCGTTTCCCCTCTTCATCCCCTGTACATAATCCGAAAATTTCCTGTCAGGAATAACCGCCCCGTTAATGAATAAATTGTCATCCGACAGGGAACAGTTGAACTTTACAGCAAGGTAAGGTTCTGTTTTGAAACCAACGATACTGCCGGTCAGTTTCTCCCATTTTTCACTTATCCTGAGTATGCCGATCCGAATCCAGGCAACAGGCTTTGTGAATGTCAGTGGGAGAAGGGTTCTCCTGCTATTGTCATCAAAGAGTATGATATTCATAACAGAGGACTTAGTATTTCTGAATAACGTGAGATGTTCTAAAAGGTTCTGCTCAGAACCGGTTCATTCGAAATTAAATCCTTTACCGTGGAATTACTTCCCACTAAAACCGGTATTCCTCAAAACCGTTTTCGCGGACCTGTAGTGAAATAATACAAATACACCATAGTCTGTTTCAATGGTGTCATTCATTCCTGATCAGACAAAAAAACTCCGGCAATCATAGTCATTACCGGAGCATCATTATCATTATCGTATTAATATTTATTCCTTGTTTCTCTTATCGTAATGTGATTTATACCTGCTCATGAATTTATCGACACGTCCTGCAGTATCCACAAGTTTCATCTTACCGGTATAAAAAGGATGTGATTGTGAGGAGATCTCCAGTTTAATCAATGGGTATTCCTTTCCGTCTTCAAGCTTAATCGTTTCCCTGGAGTTCGCGGTTGACCGGGTAACAAAGGTTTGTCCGTTGGACATATCCTTAAATGCTACCAGCCTGTAATTTTTTGGATGAAGGTCTTTTTTCATACATGTATTTTTTAACATCGATTCCTGCCGTCGGGCTGGATTCTCCGGATCACTCGCTTCCAGCATTCTTTTCAGGGTTGAATATCCGGCTTATTTTGTTTATCTCTGTTTATGTTCGTTCACAAAACGGATTGCAAAATTAAATAACAATATGAGAAAAACAAAAAAACAGTGATAATTTTTCAACTATTTACCCCTGTAAAGCCTGATCAATTTATTGGGTTTCTGCCGTTTTTATTTTTTTCCCCAGCGCGCTTTGCTCACTTCCGGGCATAAACCGTTCAAAAGGTATGGAAGGATCGAGTATATACCGGTATGTATGGTGTGTTTTGGCCTTCCTGGCCCCGACAGCTTCGTAAAGCGCGATCATTTTGGGATTAAAGTCACCTACCCAGGAGAGTTCGATCTCCTTGTACTGGGGTTTATATTTCATCTTTTCATTCATATGCCAGAAAATACCGGACTCGACACCGGAATTCTGGAACCTGGGCACTACGCCGGCAATCTGAGCCCTGATCCGGGTGAGTGTCCCGGTCTTTTTGTAATAAAGGAATTTCAGTTTGTTAAGAAAATGCATCCGCCCGTCAAGTTTCTTAAGGATCTGGTTAATATCCGGAAACATAATGAAAAATGCGATGGGCTCATCTTTGTAATAAGCAAACCAGATCATATCGGGATCGAGGATGGGCCTGGCCTTTCTCATCCCGGCCCGCACATCCTCCGGTTTCAGTGGTGTAAAGTTCTCCTTAAAGTTTTTCCATGCTTCGTTGTAAATGAGGACCATATCAGCAACGAATTTATCGGTTTCCCTGAAGGAAAATTGTACGAAGTTAAAATCCGGCTTTTTACCGATCCATTCGGCTATTTTCCAAAAGCGTTCAGGAAAAGTTTTAGTGAGGTCCAGATGATAGCTGAACTGTCGGAAATAGATCCGGAAACCATAATCTTCGAAAAAGTCCTGGTAATAAGGAAAATTATAAGGCATCCCGAAACCCGGGTGAGTGAAGCCGTCCACCAGAAGGCCCCAGTTATTATCGTTCTCCCCGAAATTTACCGGGGCATCCATGGCTTTGAGTCCTTTTAAACGCAGCCAATTTCTTGCAGCGTCGAAAAGTATGAAGGCGGCCTTTTTATTCTCGACACACTCGAAATACCCCAGTCCGCCGGCAGGTATCTTTTCAGCGCCGGCTTTTTCCTTGCTGTAAAAAGCAGCAACCCTTCCAGTCAGGTTTCCCCTCTCATCTTTAAGAATCCATCTTATGGCATCACCATCGCGTAGATGAGGATTACGAGCGGGATCGAACTGTGCCGTCAAATCATTATCCATAGGACAAACCCAATGCAAATCTTTTTTGTACAGGATTTTCGGTACATTGAGAAATTCCCTCTCGAGATTTTTATCAGTTACTTCAATCAGTTTCATCGTTTCACAAGGCTTTTCAAAGTGAAAACCAATCTCCAACCAACCTGTCCTGATCTTTATCTTCAATCTCTCTTTTATGGGCAAATTCGTTCCTTCGGTTTAAATATACATAATCTTTTTCCCATATTCCGATATTTTTGACAATTGCCCTCAATGCATCAATGAAAAGGTACACCTCACGGTCTTTCATGACCGGATGTAGCGACCACCTCACCCATCCGGGCTTTTCGGAAAGATCACCATGACTGATCATATCGGTGATCTCCTGAGATTTTTCATAGCTGACCTGAAGCAGGTAGTGCCCGTATGTACCGGCACAAGCACAGCCCCCGCGCACCTGTATGCCAAACCGGTCGTTGAGCATTTTCACCAGCAGGTTAAAATGTATCGTTTCGTGATAAAAAGAGATCACCCCCAAACGATCCTCAACACGATCGGCAAGGATCTTTATGCCGGGAACGGTCCTTAACAACGGAAAGGCAATAGTCAGCAACTCTCTTTCCCTTGCCAATATATGATCCACACCCATTTTCTCTTTGAGCCCTATTGCCAAAGCTGCCCGGATAGATTCGAGAAATCCCGGCGTACCGCCATCTTCCCTGGCTTCGATATCATCTACGTATTTATACTTGCCCCAGGGATTTGTCCAGTCGACAGTCCCTCCCCCTGGATTATCGGGTACATCGGCTTTATACATGGTGGAATCAAAGATCAGAACACCTGAAGCCCCGGGACCTCCGAGAAATTTATGAGGGGAAAAATAAATGGCATCCAGTTTTTCCATCGGGTCACCAGGGTTCATGTCAATATCTTCATAGGGTGCGGAGGCAGCAAAATCGATAAAACATAAACCACCGTATTCATGCATGATAGCTGCAAGCTTATGGTAAGGCGTCCTGATACCTGTGACATTAGAACATGCCGTAAATGAACCGATTTTGAATTCGCGGTCCTTATATATTTCAAGTTGTCTCCTGAGTTCCTCAGGATCAACCAGAAGGTTTTCATCGGGCGCGAGCTGAACCACATCGGCAATCGTTTCATACCATGAGGTGTGGTTGGAGTGATGCTCCATATGAGTGACAAAAACAACCGGCCGGTTTTGCATCCTGGGACAGTCTTTCATGAACCGGCTTCCGCAACCCTTCATGCTCAGGATCCGCTGCAGTTTGTTAACCACAGCCGTCATACCATAACCTGCTGTGATGATCACATCACCAGGTGATGCATTGACATGTTTCTTGATTAATTTGTGGGCATAATGATAACTTTTTGTCATCATGGAGCCGGTGATATTGGTCCCGGTATGGGTGTTAGCCACGTAAGGACCAAAGTCGTGCAGAAGCTTCTGTTCGATCGGCTCATATAGCCGCCCGCTGGCAATCCAGTCGGCGTATAGGATCTTCATTGTACCATAAGGCGACTCAAAGATCTGATCCTGTCCGACAATGTTTTTCCGGAACTGATCAAAATACTGCTCAAGATTATGTATGCCACTCATGGAAAAATCGCGTTAAAGGCTTTATTTCAAGACAAAAAAGGAATAAATCTTACCCCATATCAGGTTTTCCGGATTACTGCTCCAATATCAGTTCTGATCCGGTACCTCTGCTAATTAATCTTCTTCTCCTCCTGGTGCTGCCTTCCCTCTTTCTTTTCATACGACGTTCCTTATGGTCGTACACCTGAAAAAGTGGGGTCTTTTAAATCCTTGATCAGTTCCTGCTTGAAAACCTTAACAGTAATCTCAGAAATTCAATATAAAGCCATACCAGTGTGACAATAAGGCCGAATGCGCCATACCATTCCATATATTTCGGTGCACCGGCTTCTGAGGCCCTCTCAATGAAATCAAAATCAAGGATAAGGTTCAGGGCTGCCACAACAATGACCACAAGGCTAATTATGATCCCGAAAGTACCTCCGCCAAACGACAGGAAGCCGATGTCAATCCCGAAAAAGCCAAGGATGAAATCCAGAAAGTATGCCACTAAAATTCCGCCGGTAGCAGCCATTACGCCAAGCCTGAATTTGTTTGTAACCTTGATTAGACCCGTCCGGTAAACGAACAAAAGGGCAAAAAGTGTTCCGAAAGTTAATGTAACCGCATTAATCACGATATTATGAAACTGGGGCTGCGCATTTAAAAAAGCTGAAATACCCCCAAGGAAAAGTCCTTCCAGAACGGCATATACCGGTGCCGAAAACGGTGACCAGCCTGGTTTGAAAATGGTCACCAGGGCAATAATGAACCCACCGATAGCCCCAATCCACATATAGGTTCCCATCGATGAAGGATTACCGGCCTGCATAAGCTTCCAGGTATACCCTGCTCCCAGGACAACCAGTAACAGCATAATAAATATTTTATTGACAGTACCCTTCACCGTCATGGCCTCACTACGATCAGCCGCTATCCCCGACCTCTTGAAAATGTTCTCACTAAGAACCGGGTTTGAAGATCTGTTAATATTCATCTTTCTCTCTTAAATTGGTTTCAAATATAAATCTTTTAGCAAAAACAAAGCATGTCAAAGGATATGCCAAAATACACATACTATCCTTATTGTCATGTGCCGGTCAATTATCCTGCAATTTTGACCCGTATTCCCTAAGATTTTGTTCCTTTGCATTGATTTTAGTTTCTGAAAAGATGTTTAAAACAGACAGGATACACAAAAGTGAATTCCTGAAAAATGTATTCACTCTTGTCTCTGTCACCTCTGTTGCCCAGGGCATTGCCATACTGATCTATCCCGTCCTTTCCTTGCAGCTGCCTTCTTCGGACCGGCGATCTTATCTTTTGTCTTTGGAAAAGAATGGATTGAGGCAGGAAAGTTCATGCAGATACTGCTTCCGTGGCTTTTGGTCGTTTTCGCATCTTCACCCCTCTCCTTTCTTCCCGATCTTCTTAGCAGACAAAGGAAGGCAATGTGGCTGGATATTCTTAAATTTGTCCTGAGGCTCGCCGCCCTGGAAATTGGTGTTCTGAAACACAACGTTTATCTGGCTTTGATTTTATTCAGTGGAATAAGTTTCATCATTGTGTCGTATAATTTGTTTTGGTATATATCTTTGTCGGTTCGTGCCGACAGCAGACCCGGGATGAAGAAGCCGGGTGATCTTAATACGAAGTTCTCAGAATGAATAAAATTACAAAAGCACTGAAAGCCACCGGACATATTATCCGGAACCCCTGGTTACTCAACAGGATTCTTCAGGATCCGGATATATGGAAGGATCGTATCCTCAGAAAATACGGGCTTACAAACGGACTGCCCCTGGTTTATCCCGACCAGTTATTCGGGAAAGATCCGGGTGGGGAACTCAGTATATTTACTTTTCTTGACGGCGGATCCCTGGTGACGGACATCGTTTTGCTGAAGAATCTGGCGGCAGGCTTTGATCGTTGTTCTTTCTTTGAAATAGGTACCTGGCGAGGGGAAAGCGTCGCTAACGTTTCTGAAGTCGCTGCAGAATGCTTTACTCTGAATCTGTCTGACGAACAACTAAGGGCAAATAACCTAGGTGAAGAATATATCAGCCTCCAGGGTTACTTCTCAAAAGGACTGAAAAACGTGGTCCATCTCAGGGGAAATTCACGTACCTTCGATTTCAGTTCTTTAGGCCGGAAATTTGATCTTATCTTTATCGATGGGGACCATCATTATGATTTTGTCAGGGAGGATACCCAAAAGGTTTTCCGGTATCTGGTCCATCCTGAGACTGTTGTGGTATGGCACGATTACGGCGAAACACCCGAACATGTCCGTTATGAAGTCCTGGCAGGAATACTGGATGGCACACCCGTTGAATGGCATCCGTTTCTTTACCATGTATCGAATACTAAATCGGCGGTTTTGATCAGAAAAAAAATTCCGTCATCTACATTGTCGGAACCTGTGAAGCCCGATTTTCATTATAAAGTGAAGATTAGTTATATAAAACCGCAAAACGTTGAAAAACGAGATTAAAATTCTGATTTTGCCTTCCTGGTATCTGCCCGACGGCGGTGGTTTTTTTAAGGATCACGCTGAGGCGCTGAATCATGATAATTTTAAAGTGGACGTGCTGGTAAACAGGATACTGGGTCTTACGACTCATACCCTGAGCCAGATCGTCAGATCAAAAGATTTTTCAGTACATATTGAAGGCCCTCTGAAGGTCATCCGGTCGGGGTATCTGCTCTGGCCGAAGATGGAAAAGTATAACGTCAGAGGCTGGGTAAAAAAATATCTCCGTTTATTCGCTGAATACGTGAAGCGTTACGGAGAACCAGATATCATCATTGCACACAGCACTATCTGGGCAGGATATGTGGCATCGATCATAAAGGAAGAATACAAGATCCCGTATATTCTCGTAGAACACAGAAGTCGTTTCGCCCGGGATATAGAAGCCACCCAGAAAATGATCAGGGAATGGTATTTCCCCTATATCCGCAGGAGCCTTGCACATGCCGACAGGATCATAACTGTAAGCCAGGCCATAGACAGCCAGCTGATCTCTATTTCCCCCGGCATACGAAACAAAATTTTAACCATACCCAATCTCATCGATACCAATTTCTTTCTACCACCACCTGTAAGGCGTCAAAAAGAGCCCTTCATTTTCCTGGGTTTCGGCATCCTTGAATATGTGAAAGGTTTCGATATCCTGATTCAGGCATTTGCCCGTTTCGTGGAACATCACGAAGGTGAGTTCTTACTGAGAATAGGCGGCAGAGGCAGAAAATACCATAAACTCAAACAACTGGCCCGTCGGTTCGGTGTGGCCGATATGGTCACTCTTCATGGGTACGTCCCGAGGGAAGAGGTCAAAAGGGATATGCAGATGGCAAACCTGTTTATCCTTCCCAGCCGTTTTGAAGCTTTTGGAGTGGTCCTGCTCGAGGCTATGTCAACAGGCTGCCCTGTTATATCCACTTACTCGGGTGGCCCGGAGTTTATTGTGAAAGAAACGGACGGTCTGCTTGTCGAACCTGACAGTATAGAAGATCTGACCAGTGCAATGGAGAAGATCTATGATAACTATGAAAATTATGACCCGGAAAAAATCAGAAGGGATGTGGAGGAAAATTATGCTATTGAAGTCATTCGGGACAGATACCACAATCTGATAAATGAAATTCTGGATGAAAAAAATACACCTTCTTAAAAACAGTGGGTTCAAATGGTTTGAATCCGGAAAAATCCACGTAAAAGGTTACATCTTCGACCGTTCGGACAACCTCTATACGGACAGCCAGCTCCTTACCTATTTTGAAGCAATTGAAACCTTCTCCGACTTTGAAGAGCGGATATCCTATGCCAACGGCCTGTTCAGTGTCATCTTTGAACAGGACGGGGAATGTTTCACGGCAACGGATCCGCACCGTACCTTCCCCCTGTTTTATATCCGGCGAAAAGGGGAATGGATCCTTTCCGACGACCCTTATTTTCTTGTCCTTCAGCAAGACCATAAAGATATGGATCAGTTGTCCGTTACGGAATTCCTGGCTACGGGTTATGTTACCGGCAGCAGTACCCTGGTTGATGGTATCAGACAGATCCAGGCAGGAGAAATCATCAGGTTCAGGAAAAACAGCCTCGATGCCCACTTCTATTATTCTTTTCGTTGCCCGACGGTCAGAGAGGACCCCTATCAGGAACTGAGAGAGGAAGCAAAAACGATCTTTGCCAAAGCATTTCCCCGCTTTATTGCCAGCCTGGGTGGCAGAACTGCCGTAGTTCCCCTGAGCGGCGGTTATGATTCAAGGTTGGTAGCCACCATGCTCCGGTATTATGAATACGACAAAGTGATTTGCTTTACTTATGGGAGAAAAGGGAACTCTGAAGTGGACATTTCTTCCCGGGTAGCCGAAAAACTAGGGTATCCCTGGATTTTTACGGAGTACAACGAGGATCTGATCAGGGACTTCCTGAATAAAAATGAGTTCATGGAGTACGTGCAAGGTGCGGGAAAAATGACCTCAATGTTTCCTATGCAGGAATATTTCGCAGTTCAGTACCTGAAAGAAAACAACCTTATCCCGCCTGACAGCATTTTTGTTCCCGGACTGTTTGGAGACTTCCTTGCCGGAGGCATGCTGAACAAAAACGGGAATTTCAGTCTCAATGAAGAAACCGACCAAATTGCAGAACGCATCTATAATGTTAAATATACCTTCAAATCACCCTGGAAAAAACATATCCCGAAAATTAAGGACAGGATAGAAAAATGCCTCCAGGAGAAATTCATAAAAGAATCGGACCTGGCGTATTCCATCCAGGAAGATTACGACTTTAAGGAACGGTATGCCAAATTCATTACCAATTTCACTTCGACCTATTCCTTTTTCGGTTACGAATTCCGTCTACCGTTTTGTGACCGGGAAATCGTTGATTTTTTCAGGAAGCTCCCACTCCAGGCAAAGATCAACAAATACCTTTACGACGATATCCTCACCAACGATTATTTTTTACCTTACAACATCAATTTCAACCATGAACTCCGGGCTGATGAACTGGTCATCCGCCGTGCCAAACAGAAAGACAGGATTATGGCTGTGCTGCCGGAATGGGTCAAACGACTTTTCATCAACCGGAAAGACGATCTTTTTTACCGCGAAATAACACGTTACTTTAAAGAAGACCTCACCAGGAAAGGCAAAAAGATCAGGTTATATGGAAATTCCTACCTTTCACTTATCATCCAATGGTATGCCGATTCAGCAGAACACTTCGTAAATCTGATAAAGCGTACATAATTTTTTTCGTTAAACCTGTCAGGGATCAAAAAAATATTTAAATTTGCAGCCCAAACGGTGGATGTAGCTCAGTCGGTTAGAGCGCTGGATTGTGGTTCCAGAGGTCGTGGGTTCGAGCCCCATCTTCCACCCCACCGAGATCCCGGTTGTCATTTCACTGATAACCGGGACTTTTATTTGCAACCCAAGCTGCTCTATTCCCGTCCTTTCCCAGAGCTACACTTGTTCATCGCCCTTACCCTCCAGTCAGGATTTAAAGCTTCTGGCGTTGGTGGAATCTCAATTCCCGGGATTTCCCTTGAAACAAATGTCAATTTCAAAACATAATATTTCTCACGCTTTGAAAAGAAAAGGGAGATCAAAACCCGACTTCCAATACTCCGGCTATGTCCTTTACAACTGAAATATTTTTGAATTGGAAATTCCTTCTTCCCGTACCTGCTTCCCGAAAGGTAAATTTGGTGTTCATTCGTGAGATAAGCTTCAAGGAGTGTCTCCTCGCAAAACGGGATATCTACCCCGTGGAACAAATCACACCGGAAATACCGATTCCTCTCCCCAATCTCCACTCCTCAATCCCTAATCTCCAATCTCTCCTCTCCCTCCCCTCCTCTCTCCTGCCTCAAAACATCCCCTCTACAAACTCATCCACCGTGATATTCCTGAAATAATCGTCCAGTCGGAAGCCCGACAGGGTGCGCCGGATGGACTCTTCATCATGACGAATGCCGATGAGTGCCTTTTCCACGACATCAATATCGTATTTGTGAAAAAAATCACCGAAGATCCGGATATCCTTGATGATGCCCTTTTCCACATTCAGGTGGAATTCCAGGTTTCCTCCTTTTTCCGTGCGGATCAGCTTCTCAAAATCATACCGTGGCGAATATCCGAAATTCCATTCCCATTGCGAAAATTTCTCTTCCTTCAATTTCTCTATATTCCTGATATCCTCATCCGTGAACTCATACATCCTGGAATCGGGATACCGTTCCATAATATACGTCATGATCCGGTCACGAAATTCCATCACATCCATCTTCTCCCTGAGGTGTTCACTGATATTGGTGACCCTCGACCGAACAGATTTAATAGCTTTGTCTTTGAACTTGAGGGGATTTACTTTTAAGGCTCCGGAAACGTCCTTCATCTCGGAGGAGAACAGGAGCGTACCATGATGTAATGTCCTGTTCCTCCAGACATGCTCTGCATTCCCCGAGAATTTCCTGCCGTCAATGGTCAGATCGTTACGGCCTTCAAACCGGGCATTTACGCCCATCGTCTGAAGTACCTCGATTATCGGAAGGGTAAATTTCCTGAAATCCACAAGGTTGCCATCCTCGCCGGTCATGACAAAAGAGAAATTCAGATTTCCCAGGTCGTGAAATACAGCACCGCCGCCCGAAATCCTCCGTACCACATTGATCTTCTTTTCCCTCACATAATCCAGGTTGATCTCCGACAGGGTATTCTGGTGCTTACCTATGATAATGGCGTTTTCATTCCGCCACAACATGAAGCAGTCTTCAGTAAAATGTTTCAGGAGATATTCATCGGTGGCCAGATTAAAATAGGGGTCGACACTGGTAAGGTTAATGCATAACATAATCTGGAGATTTTGATCGCAAAAATAAGAATTATGGTCCGGATAGCATAATTTAATGATGCTTCGGGTGATCAGGCTGTTTTAATCTGAAGTTACCGTCATACCGGTGTCCCAGGCTCATGGTTTATCCCGCTCCTTCAGGATTTCAATCTTCATTCAGGTATAATACCATTCGTCGACAGTATTTCAATATCCTTACTGCCTGTTCATTCTCACTCATCTTTCTCTGCCTGCTTTCTGTTCATCACGAGGCTGTACAGGTAATACATCCCCCATCCCAGCAAAGCGCCCCAGAGACCGCCAACCAGCACATCTCCAAAGTAATGGACACCAAGGTATATACGGCTGTAGCAAACGAGCACCGCCCAGGCAAACAACAGCACGGTGATCTCCCTGATCTTGAAAACTGACTTGAGAAAGACAGCCACTGCAAAGGTATTGGAAGCATGAGAGGAGATGAAACCATACTGCCCGCCACAATGTCCCCTTACCAGGTGGACCATGCCCTCGAGAGCGGGATTATGACAGGGCCTTAAGCGTTGAAACACGTTTTTAAAAAGGTGAACGGAACTCTGGTCGGAAAGCGTGATAAGTGCTGCAACAAAAAGGAGCGTAATAACCGCCTTCCATTTCTGCCGGAAGGCCAGAAGAACGATCAGAAGGAGATACAAAGGCAACCAGCTCAGCTTTCCGCTTACCCAATACATCATGTTATCGAAGAGCAGGGTATTATGCCCGTTTATGTACAGGAATATCTTTTCATCCAGGTATTGTAACCAGTCTAACATGACATTATGCATTTAACATTTCCCAGAGTCTGTCTTTCAATACCGTAATACCGTAGTTGGTGACAGAAGAAATAAAAAGCCAGGGAACAGGCGGAAGGTCGCGGCTGATTTCATCCATGAGCTCTTTGTCCAGCAGGTCGGATTTAGTGATAGCCAGAAGCCGTCTCTTGTCAAGGAGCTCGGGATTATAGGTCCTGAGTTCATTGATGAGGATATTATACTCTTTGTTGATGTCGTCGCTGTCGGCAGGAACCATGAACAGCAGCATTGAGTTACGCTCGATATGCCGGAGAAAGCGTGTCCCGATGCCTTTGCCTTCACTGGCTCCTTCGATGATCCCGGGAATATCGGCCATAACAAACGAACGCTCATCGCGGTATGAGACGATGCCCAGGTTCGGCACCAGTGTTGTGAACGGGTAATCGGCGATCTTTGGTTTTGCAGCAGAGAGAACCGAGAGCAGTGTCGACTTGCCGGCATTGGGAAAACCGACGAGTCCCACATCAGCCAGGAGTTTCAGCTCAAGGATCTTCCAGCCCTCTTCCCCGCTTTCACCGGGCTGTGCATAGCGGGGTGTCTGGTTCGTTGGTGACTTGAAATGTTCGTTTCCCTGTCCTCCCCTTCCGCCCTGTAACAAGATTTTGGTTTCGTCATGCCGCGTGATCTCAAACAGGAAGTCGCCAGTCTCACTGTCCCTGGCGACGGTCCCCAGCGGCACTTCAATAGTAACGTCTTCGCCATCGGCACCGGTTCTTTGAGCACGCGCCCCGGCTTCTCCGTTCCCGGCAAAGATATGTTTCCGGAATTTCAGGTGAAGCAATGTCCATAACTGGTCATTGCCTTTAAGAATAACGTGCCCGCCACGACCGCCGTCGCCGCCGTCGGGTCCGCCTTTAGGCATGAACTTCTCCCTTCGCAAATGCGCCGAGCCCCTTCCGCCGTCACCTGAACGACAGAAAATCTTCACATAGTCAACGAAATTTGTTCCTGCCATAAGTAGATTATGCTCCTGGTATAGTTTTCAAAAAAAGAAGACTCCCGGGCCCGGTAAATTGGTTCAGACAACTTTTTCAATAACAGTTTTAATTCTTTCGAATATCTCCTGGATCGTTCCCATGCCAACGATGCCTTCATATTTTCCAACTGCCTTGTAATGGTTCATCACCGGAGCAGTCTGTTCATGATAAACATTGATCCGGTTCGTGATGGTTTCCAGATTATCATCGGATCTGCCGGTTTCCTGACCGCGTTTCAGCAGGCGGTTTACCAGTTCATCCTTTTCCACTTCAAGTCCGATCATTAAGGTAATTTTCTCACCGTGGGAAGTCAGAAGCTGATCGAGAGCATGAGCCTGTTTCACCGTCCTGGGGAAGCCGTCGAAAATGAAGCCTTTGGCATCTTTATTTGAATCGATCTGTTTCTCAATCATCCCGATGACAATCTCGTCAGATACCAGTTCGCCCTTGTCCATAATGGCCTTGGCCTTCAGTCCGAGTTCTGTCTTATTGGCAAGTTCATTACGCAGTATATCCCCGGTTGACAGGTGTACCAGTTTGTACCTGTTGATGATCTTTTCCGATTGCGTTCCCTTTCCCGATCCCGGAGGGCCAAAAAGTATAAGATTAAGCATTTTTAAATTTTTTAATATTCTACAAAAAGGAAGATGCAAATATACAAACTATGTTGGTAAAGAAAGGTTCTCAGGGAAGGATTAATAAAGAACGTGGGGTGGAGATAGGGAGTTATGAGGTTATGAGGTTATGGAGTTATGGAGTTAAGAGGTTATGAAGATGTTAATTCGGGGATACCTCTTTCTAACTTTCTAACTTTCTAACTTTCTAACTCCTAAAATCTGTGCCAATAACCATCGGCATCTGTGTAATCTGGAGTGAAAAAAATGTACGCTAATATTCTTCCGAAAGAAGTTCCCGGGACAACATTCAGTTGTTAACAAACAGAGAATGCCTGCTTATAAATTAAAATTTATACTTTTAGACTGACTCCGGGAATTAATCATCGACCTAACGAAACATACAAAAAATGAAACTCCACCGCCTGCATCTCCTCCTGCTTTTCATTATCTCCGGAACGGTCTTCGGACAGCGCAATACCAAAGTGGAACCGGGACACTCCGAAAGGGTGATCAGCGTTGATTTCAACAATGAAAAGGGTCCGTTGAACACGATGTTCAATGAATGTGTCGGGGCCGGACGGGCAAACGAAGGTTTACGGGCCGACTGGCAGCAACAGCTGGCTTATGTGAAGAAAAACTGCGGTTTCCGGTATATCCGCATGCATGGGCTGCTGAGCGACGATATGGGGGTTTATAAGGAAGACCGTAATGGGAATCCCGAATACAACTTCATGTACATCGATGAATTGTTCGATTTCCTCCAACGTATCGGTATGAAGCCTTTCGTTGAGCTTGGTTTTATGCCTTCGGCTCTGGCAAGCGGTAAACAGACCATTTTCTGGTGGCGCGGGAATGTTACACCGCCGAAAGATTATGACAAATGGGCAGACCTCGTCCGAAACCTTACCATCCATTTTACGGAACGTTATGGCGTCGATGAAGTGAAGACCTGGTATTTTGAAGTCTGGAATGAGCCAAACCTGTCGCCCGGCTTTTGGAGCGGCAGCCAGGCTGATTATTTCAAACTCTACGGCTACACGGCAAAAGCCGTTAAAAGTGTTAACCCGGCTTACCGTGTAGGGGGACCGGCAACGGCAGGAGCAGCCTGGGAGAAAGAACTGATCGATTATTGCAGTAAAAATCATGTTCCCATCGATTTCATCAGCACACATACTTATGGCGTGAAGCAGGGCTATCTCGATGAGTACGGGAATTCGGGCACCGTGCTGGATAAAAACACGATGAGCGTGAGTGGCGATGTACTGCAGTCGCGTAAAGAGATTGCTGAATCGTCCATGCCCGGCCTTGAATTGCATTATACCGAATGGAGTGCGTCATATACCCCGGCCGATCCAATACACGACAGTTATCACGAGGCATCCTATGTTTTAACGAAAATCAGGCAGGTGGGCGATGCGGCCAATTCGATGTCGTACTGGGTATTCACCGATATCTTTGAGGAAGCCGGACCACGCTTTACTCCGTTTCACGGTGGTTTTGGTATGCTTACCATCCAGGGCATCAATAAGCCGGTTTTTTACGCTTACCAATTCATGAATCACCTCGGAAACACCGAACTGGTCAACAACGATAAAGATTCATGGGCTTGCAAAGATTCCGCCGGAAATATCCAGGTGCTGGCATGGGATTTCACATACACCCTTCCCGAAGATTCGGTCAACAACCAGGCCTACTATATCCGGGATTTACCCGCTAAACCGAAAGGAAATCTAAAAATCAACCTCACCGGCATACCGGCAGGTAATTATGCCCTTGAGATTTATAAAGTGGGGTACCGTTGCAATGATGCCTATACCTCTTACCTCGACCTGGGCAGACCATCGCAGTTAACCCGCACACAGGTTGAGCAGATTAAACAACAAAACGACGGTTCACCCGTATTGAAAAAATTTATACGGATCAATCCGGGGGAACCATTTACAAAGGAACTTGATCTGCGTGAAAACGATGTATATTTCCTGAACCTGGTCAGGCTCTAAAGTTATTCATCTAACGGTCATATTATAAATTAATCAAAATTAAGCCGGCCAGCATCTTCCCGGGCAGGAAAATGGCTTAATAAAATAACTATCCCTGACAGGGTTTCGGAACCCTGTCAGGGCTACGGGAGAACCGGTATTGTCCGGCTTACGAATTGTTAGGACACCAAAAAAATAAGAGACCAGAATTATCCGGATTCCGGCTATTGTAACTTCTGCAAGTCTTTCATTAAGTGTATCCGGAAATAAATTGTTCTTCAAACAGACTCCCTTTTACCTTAAAACGGAATAGACACACACATCTTCAACCGGCTTTAGAAACCTTATTTGGGCAGGATGGTAACGATCACTCTTTTATAGCTTGATAACGGTGGTGTTCCCTTATCAGTCACTCTTAAGATAAAATGAGTGGTTTCCTCCTTTTCTACTTCCGGGGCTACTACATAGATCCCGTGGGAATTTTCCGGTGAAGAAATTTTTACCGGCTTTTTATAGGTCCCCGCTTCCGGATAGTTGAACCAAAGAAAACTGAAACTATCTCCGTCAGGATCAGTAGTATCAAAAGCATCGAGACCAAAGCCCTCACCCGACCTGACCGTGATATGCTCAGGAACCCCAAGTACCGGTACAGGGGGATGATTGGCTTCTTTATAAGATTTTGTACACCAGCCCATCCGTGCGGCAAAGTCATTTTGAAAATCATCTCTCCAGCGCCAGAGACTTACCTTATTACCGGTGAACGTTTTATTACCGGCTTTAACTGCACGTCCATAATCACTAAAGACAAAGGGGGTATAACTGTCCGTTGCATCAGACCAGATTTTCCGGGTTTCAGGTTCAAAAGGAACGCCTGAGCCACCTTTCTTCTCTGTTGCAAAATCAGGTTTATATAATTCATAACGGCCTCCCCAGCCTCCCCAGTCGGGATGCTCCGGATTATTTAATCCATTGGGAATCAGAGACAGCCATGAAGGGGTATCCCCTTCCATTCCCCAGGAAACATCCGGATAGGATTCTCCAAGGGGACCATGTCCCTGCTGGATATTATCAGCCAGCCAGGTATTGCTGATTTCTTCGTTATCCATTTCATCTACGAAACTGTTAATGGCATTCCAGGTGGCGCTGCCATAATCATCTCCCGGACTGACTATATAAAATAAACCGGGGAAATTATTCCGGATCCATATCCCGCTGTCGTCCTGATCGGATATGGCATATACCCGCAGTTTAGAAATTAATTTTTCTGCTTCCGATTTCGTTTTTGTATTTTTAATTTTAAACAAGGCCTGGGCCAGAGTATTCGTTCCACCCCATACACAGACCCACAACGGGCGTTCATCATCTTTTTCCAGAATTTTTATGATCCAGTCAGAACCTTCGGAATCTTTTCCTTTGCCAACGCCCGACATTCCGTATTCCGGCAAACCCTGTTTCACTTTTCCCAGAAGTGTTTCTGCATCCGGGAAATCCGGATCATGCAGCTTCAGGTTCGGTTGTACCTTTCCATAGGCCCTGATTATTCTCTTGATGGATTCGGGCGCAACACTCGTCTTTTTCCAGACGGATGTCGTAGCAATCAATCCTTCTATATCTATCTTATCAGTATATAACATCAGCCGTACGAATGATTGTGTATCGTCCGGGTCGGCTTCAATATCCGATAATATGACCGCCCTGCTTTTCTGGTTTGTCTGACCAAAAAGTGAACTAAGAGTTAAAGAAAATAGTGCGTAAATGAAGATGGCTCTCATCATAAATGATTAAAGGTTATGCAGATGATATAAATATATAATTTATAATTCTAGTTTGACAGTTCAAAAAACTATTTATTTCCCCTTATTCCGTTATATAATTATTGGCCTTTACGGTTTTCCCGTTAATGGTAAAGTCCTCCCCGCCAAAATTCACGATGGCTTTATGGCCGTTGGCATAAACCAGTTCTTCTACCAGACAGCTCTCATCGGGAAAACGATGGGAAAGAAGTTCCGAAGTGGCAATCTTCCCGTGCCATTCATCCACATGGAAGGAGTCTTTGAATGGTTCGAGCATGGCTTTGTTCCATTTTTCCATCCAGCAACCAACGGTAACAAACGACCCGTTGGCTATTTTATTTAGGTACCGGTTATTAATGGCCTTGTCCTTTTCCGTTGTATCGACGGGTGAGCTGACATTGATCAGGCAACTGTCACCGAATACAAGCTGGAATAGTGGGATGCTTGTACCCTGTATCCGCTCAAAATGATGAATATTGCCGTAGGCACCGTACATCACGGTAATCTCGCTGATATTTTCACTGCCCATGGCGATCCCGTTGTCATATAAAAATTTGACGATTTGCTGTCGCTGGTTAAAGTCCTGCCCGCGTGTCTGGGTATTCCCTTTTTCGAAACTCTGGTACAACTCCATGGTCGTCAGGGTATCAATATACATGGAACGAATGTCCAGGGTTTTCAGATTTTCCCAGTTACGTTTCAGGTAGCCCAGGCTGTTGCGGCTGTTCAGGATATAGCACTGCCGTGCCGACCAGATGCCGCCGGTCATATATCGTCCGTTGGGACGTACAATAACGCCCCCGGGGAAACTGGGATTGTCTTCGTAAATATCGAGGTAATTATCATGAATGGACGAAATAATAGTATCCTCCGGAATGGTCAACAGGTCTTTAAATTCCTCAAGGGTACCGAGGGCTTTTTCCGGCGGCCACACATCGGGGTGTGAATGGTCGTATCCGCCGTTCAGCCAGCCCTGGTAATTAAAGATTCCTTTCTTCATCCCGGCCTGGATATACAACTGTTGTATCTTTTTTGCATCCGCAAAATTGTTGTACACCTTAACCTTGTTAAGCGTCTTTTCAAGATCTTCAGTGATCGGGGTCAGGTTGTTCTCATGATCGAACCGGGTACTTTTCCCGTAAGCGAGGAACAGGCCCACAATACGCCCGCCGATCAGGTCATTTAACTGAGGCAGATCTTTGATTTTATCCTTTAAACTCTGAAACAAGCCGTGATCCTTAGCCCATTTCCTGAACCTTTTGGCCTGCCCCACGTAGCCGTTCCCGGTAAAGCAGTAGCGTACGGAACGCGGAGTCCATTTATCCAGACTTTTCAGCCAGCCCGCGGTAACGGTAAGGGAAATTTTCATTAAAATGGAATCTGCCCAGCCATCTTCGAGGATGCACATCCAGCCGTTCTGTCCCTGAAGTCCGCCGAACCAGCGCATGCTGATGTGCTGATGGAGCTTATAGATCGTCCGCGTCCAATAGCTGTCAGGTTCCTTAAACCATCTGCCGGTATGATGAGGAATTAAAATACTATCTGAAAACAGTGGCGGCGGAAAAAACAGGCTGGGGATCCTGTCATCAATCTCCACAATCTTCACCACCATCTCATCGTTCTGAAGCTGATAATTTACCACAAATCCGCCCATATTTTCTTTTTGACGGCCAATGAGCGTGTAGTTTATGTTATCTCCGGTTTTTGAGCCGGCAAAACGTCCCGGGTATTCTTCGCAAATGGAACGGTCGGTCCGGTTGAAAACATAGCCATTATCAATGGGCCCTTCTTCCTGCATCGCCACCGGACCTGAGACCCAGGACTGTTTCCTTTTTTTGTCGGTTATTTCCATTGAGGCATCACTGTAAATGACGACTTTCAGAAAATCGTTTTCCAGTTGCTGCAGGACTTCCCTGTCCGGATAAAGGGTAAGCATTTCTCGTACAGCGGTCTCGTCATTACCAAATACTTTACTGAAGGGTAATACCGTTGCTGCGAGTACGGTGGAGTTTATAAAATTTCTGCGGTTCATAATCGAACGTTTAAATCATTAATGTTTTTGTATCCTGTCCTGTTGAATTTTACCAGGTTAAAAATTTGTCACAGTGAACAGAACCGTTCCGATGTTGTTGGTCGGCTTTTTGTCATAAGACCGTTATACCGACGGTGGTCATTGAACGTTTGACATTGTTTATTGTCGTAAATTATTGTCGTAAGAGCCTGTTTAAAAGTTCTATTCTGAAGAACTCAAGTTACAAAGTACACCCTTCGGCTTCGCTCAGAGACCGTTAGGTTTATCCCTCAGATAGGATTATTTCCGTGTTTTCCGGAGACGTGCATGATTGCGCGTCTCTCTGAAGAAAAAACATCATTTATACGTCTCCCACCTCCTATTTCCTTTCGCCTTTTTCCTTTCGCCTTTTTAATTTTTCCTTTCTCCTTTCTCCTTTCTCCAATCTCCAATCTCCAATTTTTCCTTTCTCCCAAATGATTATTTCGGCTTCGCTCAATAATCTGTTAAAATCCTGTTTCAGAGCCCTGAGGAAGGATTATCCCTCCTAACAAATTGATGCCTGGTCCCACAGAAAAGCTTTTTTAAGGACAAGTTTCGAAATCGTTTCGTACGTCAAAAAACAGTGTCGAAAACAACATCCAATGAAGCCATTCTATTCGACAACCGTATATATATCTCTGTATCTCCTGCCGTAACCGTTATAATCCAGACCATAACCGACGATGAAATCATTGGGGATGGTGAACCCCACGTAATCCAGCTTCATATCTTTTGTAAAAGACTCGGGTTTGAAAAGAAGTGTAACAATTCTTATGGAGGCAGGCTGAAAACCGTCGAGCTGACGCATGATGTTTTCAAGGGTGATCCCGGTGTCCACAATATCCTCCAGGATCACGACATGCTGACCTTTAATGTCCTGGTTAAGACCTATTAATTGTTTGACACTGCCTGAAGTGCTGGTTCCCTGGTATGAGGCAAGCTTCAGGAAGGTGATCTGAGCATCAAAATCAACCTGTTTAAACAGATCAGATGCAAACATGAAGGAACCATTAAGGATTGCGATAAAAACAGGATTTTTATCCCCCATGTCAGCCGAAAGTTGTTTGGCAAGTTCGGTAATCCGGGACTGTATTTTTTCGGAAGAGATGGAGATTTCAAACTCCTTGTCCAGAACTTTTATTTTTTTCATACAGGGTTGAATTATTATCGCGAATTTAATACATATTCAACCTTCCGGCAAATTTCAGTGTTATCCTGAAGACAAACTTTAATACCTTCCGTGAAAATTTTCGTAATATAGTAGCTGATTTTTTCGGAAAAATCACATTAATATACAAACCCGCTAAAAGTATGAACCCTAAAGTAAGCATCATCATGGGCAGTACATCCGATTTGCCGGTAATGGAGAAGGCTGCCAAAGTCCTGGACGAGTTTGAGATTCCCTTCGAGATCAATGCACTCTCCGCACACCGTACACCGGACCAGGCGGCGGATTTTGCAAAGAAAGCATACGGCCGCGGTATCCGTGTAGTCATTGCCGGTGCCGGCGGCGCTGCCCATCTGCCGGGTGTGATCGCTGCCCTCACCCCCGTCCCAGTCATAGGCGTGCCCATCAAGGCTTCGATTTCCATCGACGGATGGGACAGCCTGCTGTCTATCGTCCAGATGCCTCCGGGCATCCCCGTCGCCACCGTTGGTCTTGATGGTGCCATGAACGCCGGGATACTGGCCGTACAGATCCTGGCTGCCGGTGATCCTGATCTCATGAAAAAGGTTATGGCTTATAAGGAAAACCTGAAATCCAAGATCATCAAAGCCAATGAGGAACTGAAAGCGGTAAAATATCATTTCAAAACCAACTGAATTGAAACACAAACCGGGATATACCCTCACCCGGACCGGGAGATTCTTTCTTCTCCCGGTTGCCTTTCTCATGTTAAGCACCACAGTGTCATCACAGGAGATGATCCTGAACAACCCGATCGGCTCCCGGCCAGCCGCTCTGGCCAATGCTTACGTGATGGAATCGGATATATGGTCGGTACAGCATAACCAGGCCGGTCTGGGCTTTTATCCCCATTTCGCCATCGGTTTTCACCACGAAAACAAGTATGTATTGAAGGAGTTTGCCATCCATGCCCTGGCCATTACCTTACCCACCAAACCCGGGACCTTTGGCCTCTCCTATACCTACTACGGCTATGCCGTGCATAATGAGAGTAAAGTAGGCCTGGGTTTCGGCCGGCAGTTCGGGAACGGTTTTGCCGCCGGCATACAGATGAACCTCCATCATATTTACCAGCAGGATGAATTCGGTAAACGTAATGCACTGACCGTCGAAGGCGGGATCCAGTATAAACCGGCCGACAACCTGGTCATCGGTGCCCATGTCTTCAACCCGACGCGTGCCAAAATCTCCTTTATTCAGGATACCATAGAAACGACATTCAGCCTGGGAGCCGGCTACCGGCCGTTTAGCAAGTTCTTCATGGCCTTCGAAACACAGAAAGTCCTCGACAGGGAACTTTCCCTGAAAGGCGGCTTCGAATATGAAGCCTATGAAAATCTCTTCCTCCGCACCGGAATCTCCACAGCACCCCTCCAGAATACGTTCGGGCTCGGACTACTGATCAAGAAGATCAACGTCGATATAGCCTTCACCCACACGAGGATCCTGGGCTTCACCCCGCATTTTTCGTTTCAGATGCGGTTTGATTAGGGAAGTATGATTACTTTTTTTTCCATAGACTCACCACGGATTACACAGATTATCACAGACGTGAAGCATCACATCTCAACGATTTGGTTTTTCTTTCAATATTAAGATCTCCCGTCTCCGCATCATTCTATATTCTCGCTCAATCCCTTAATTTTTAATTTTTAATTTTTCCTTTCGCCTTTCACCTTTCACCTTTCACCCAAATAATTATTTCCGTGTTTCCCGGAGACGTACATAATTGCGCGTCTCTACGAAAAAAAACATCATTCATTCGTCTCCCCCCTTTTTCCTTTTTAATTTTTAATTTTTAATTTTTAATTTTTCCTTTCACCTTTCGCCTTTCACCTTTCGCCCAAATAATTATTTCCGGGTTTCCCGGAGATGTGCATAATTGCGCGTCTCTACGAAAAAAAAACATCCTTTATACGTCTCCCTCCTTTTTCCTTTTTCCTTTTTAATTTTTAATTTTTAATTTTTAATTTATCCTTTCACCTTTCGCCTTTCGCCTTTCACCTTTCGCCTTTCGCCCGAATGATTATTTCCGGGTTTCCCGGAGACGTACATATTTGCGCGTCTCTACGCTGATTTTTCACCCCCTTCTCCTATTAAGGGTAAAAACTAAATCAACCTTCCATGTTTCCAAAAACCGGAATCCTACTAATCCTGCTGACAGGATGGACATTTGTGACCTCAGCCCAGAAGGCCGGACAAGACGCCCCCCCCATGCCTGATATCACCCTGGAAGAGATCATGGAGGAAACAGACGACGAGACGTATGCCGCACAGGTATATGAAGATTTATTATTCCTGGCTTCCAACCCTCTCAACATCAATACCGCCACAGAAGAAGACCTGGCACGACTTTACTATCTGAATGACTTTCAGATCTTCAGCATCCTCGATTACCGGAAAACATACGGCGTCCTCCTCAGCCTCAGCGAGCTGCAACTTATACCGGGACTCAGGGAAGACCTGATCGGACATATCCTGCCCTATGTCACGACCGGAGATCCTTCCCTGGTCCCGGTACATTCCGGTACCAAATCCTTTCATGCCCGTCAGAATATCCTCATTCGGACAAAATTCACATGGCCGGTCAGGGAAGGGTTTCGAAAGGATGCGGATTCTTCCCTGAGATTCCAGGGTCCGCCGGTATCGAGGCTCATCAGGTACGAACTGAAAGCCGGGAAAGATCTCCGTGCCGGCTTTACACTGGAAAGTGATCCGGGCGAACCGCTTGGCTGGAACGACCTCCGCAAAGGTTTCGACTTCTCATCAGCCTTCTTCGAAATGCGCGACAAGGGGCCACTGCAGGAACTCGTCGCAGGGGATTTCAGGTATGCCTCGGGATGCGGACTGGTAAACGGCACAGGCAGGAAGAGCAAATCCTCGGAGGTCATCCTCAAACAGAAAAATTCCGGTGTCAGCAGGTCAGCCTCAGCCGCCGAATATGGGATCAACCGCGGACTGGCGGCCATGTTCACGCATGGCAACTGGAATGCCAGGATGATGCTCTCAGCCGTTAAAACCTCGGCTAATACGGAGATGACGGGTGACAGCACCGAAGTATATACCGCTCTGAACCTCTCCGGACTCTTCCGCAATGAAAAGGAAACAGCCTTCAAACACAACCTGAAAGAGAAACAGGCCGGGGCAGGTCTCGGCTACCGTACGGAAAAGTTTTCCCTGGATTATAATATCATGGCGCAGTTTTTTGACAAAGCGTACCGGTACAGGATCAGGCCCGACCGGTTCTCTGCAACCCGCGATGAGAAGGACTTTTATTGCCAGTCACTCGACTACACTGTTCGAAACAGCAAACTCCTGTTCAACGGCGAAACGGCTCTTGACCAGTATGGTCATCCCGCCACCCTCAACACCCTAACGGCCTGGCTTCACCCGCTACTGACAATTTGTATGAGCTACCGGTACTACGATCCCGAATATGTCAGCCTGAATGCCTCAGCTTTCGCCGAATCGGACGTAAGTAACGAGGAAGGCTTTTACCTCGGGATGGAAGCGTACGCATTCCCTTTCCTGAAAGTCAGTGCTTATCTCGACCAGTACCGTTTTCCCTGGCTGAAATATAACGGCATCTCCCCGGAGTGGGGCCATGATATGTTGCTGAAATGTGAGTTCAAAGCCGGCAGGGATTTCAATGTGACCAGCCTGCTGAAATACGAGGCAAAAGAGACCGGCGCCGTCAGGGATAAACCCGGCATCGGCGTTCCCGGTAACCGGAAGGATCTGAGATATATGGTGGAAGGCATTTATGAGATGAATGAGTCTATGCGTTTCCGCACAAAGGTCGATTACCGGTGGTCGGTGGCTCCCGGAGAGACAATGTCATACAACGGTGTCTTCCTCTGCCAGGATATCGGCTACCATTTTCTGAACGACCGGATCAGCATGAATGCACGGTATGCCCTCTTCGATTCCCCCGACTGGTCCACCCGCATCTATGCCTACGAGAACGACATCCTTTACAGCTTCTCCACGCCGGCTTTTTATCAAAAGGGCAGCAGGATGTATCTTTCCGGCCGCATTAAATTGATAAAGCGGGTTGACCTGTGGATGAAATACGGTGTCACCCGTTACACTGCACCGTATACCTCGGGCACCGGTGCTGATAAACGGGCTGGGGCGGTTTACAGGGACCTTGGGTTGGAGGTGGTGGTGAGGCTGTGAAAGAAACTACGACCTGCCATGGCGTTGAAATGACGAAATAGGGATTAAGGTTGAATTCCGGGAGCGTGGGTATTTGGAAGGAAGAGGCAAAGCATGACTTACCTCTTTCAAGCGTGTTGAAGGGGGTTGAATGTACATACCAAATTAAATACGTTGATTGGGGGCTGGTTATTTCTTTGGCTGTTCTCCGTTCAATTGCCTTCCGATGAATGCCAGGATTTCCTGCATCGCCTCCTCCGCTTCTCTGAACATAGGCGACAACAAAGGATAGCAATGCACCATGTCCTTGCCGGCTTTAAAAGTAACTTCAACGCCTGCCGCCTTCGCTTTTTCATAAAACTGCCGGCCGTCGTCAAACAACTCGTCATCTTCACCCGAATTGATGAACAGGGGAGGCAGTCCTTTCAGATCTCCGTAAAGCGGGGAAATCATCGGATTCCGGGGATCATTCAAACCAGCGTAATAATGCCTGAAAACGTTCCATGAATTCAGTGGCGCCACCGACACCTTATTCTTCGTGCGGTACGAATCGCCCGAGCAGGTCAGATCCGTCCAGGGTGAGATGGCAACGGCAGCCTTTGGCAAGGGAAGCTTTTGTTCTTTAAGGGCAAGAAGGATGGCCAGGGTCAACCCGCCGCCGGCAGATTCCCCCGCCATAACAATGTTTTCAGACGTATAGCCTTTTTTAAGCACAGTTTTGTACACAGCAACTGAATCATCCAGGGCCGCAGGGAAAGGATGTTCGGGGGCAAGACGGTACTCATAATGCAGGGTAGTGACATTCGTGTCACGGGCCAGCTTAGCAACAAAGGCCCGGTGATCATGACACGATCCCGACACGTACCCGCCGCCGTGAACATAAAAGATCAGTTTTTCATGGTCCGCGCCGGCGGGAATAATCCATTCCGCCGGAATTCCGGCAAGCACTTCAGGACTGAGCGATACCCCGGCAGGGAACCTTCGCATACCGCTCTGCACCCTTCTCGCAGGTTTCCCTGAAGCCGGCAATGGATGTGTCAAAAGTGAAGGTCTCCTTCTTCAACTTGCCTTTCAGTAGATGCCGGTGGCGCATCAGGGCGGTAAATACTCTGGCTTTAGTAGTTGTCATTTTTCAGTGAAATTATCTGGCTGCAAAATTCCGGAAAAGAAAACGGGTATCACTTCACTTAGGTTAACTTTTTCGTTTTTCATGCATTTTTCTCATCGTCAGTAGTTTAGTGAGTCTGCATTATGGATCAAAACGGGCCTATAGTAGTTGAAAAGCACTTTATGAAAATGGTTAAATGTAATGGAATCACCGTACCAGCCGGCAATTTCGGCTGCACGAATACGAATTTAAGAAAAACCGGTGAACGGACAATGATTTAAGCAACGGATTTTTCATAAGTACTCTGATGATCCCTAAGTGAAAATTACAGGCGGGAAGAGAGACCAGAGTATAATAAAAAAACGATGGTATAAGTAAAATCGGGATCAACTCTTGTGTCTGGGGTTTCAGCAGGAAGATTTTCTTAATCAATTCCTGGATTTCTGGAAGTACTTTGACATTGCCTTAAAGCGGGGAGCTGAAATAGAATATTCCAGCACAGAATGGTAAACGTCCGCGCATATTTCAGGAAGATCCTCCGAATTGTTATGAAGTTCTGTAATTTGTCGTACTTGAACATTCTTTTTAAAAAGCCTTTTCATAACTCTTGCAGAGATAAACGAAGGGATTTTAAAGGAATTCATTTTACCGGAAAACTTTTTCTGATTCACACCCTTTGCCGCAGACACCCGCCTAGAAATAATTATAACATCTTTCCCGGAAATTCAAGGAACGTTTTATTCATCCGATTTTCATAACTTGCAATAATTAAATTTTGAAATCCCGATTCATGCGATAAAATTTGCATTACCATCACTTCAAAAGCCTCCTAAATGGACCGCTATTTATATAAGACAGATTGTATCGAGTGTTATGCAAGATCAAATTGTTTTATCCAAAGAGTTAAAAATGCCGAAGAATTTTATGGTTTACAGAAAAACCATATCGTTTACGAAAGAGAGAGACATTATTAAAGAGGGAACCCAGGCATCTAATATTTTGTATATTATCGATGGCCTGGTTTAAATTATATTGAGGGCCCCGATAAAAATATTCTTATCAGAATCCTTAAATCTGATAATTTCATCGGACTGACATCATTGTTTGGTGATGACACTTATTACTTCTCAGTTGCAGCCCTGAAAGAGACCAGGATTTGTACCATCGACAGTGAAAGCTTTAAAACCCTAATTACGCATTGTTGTGATTTTTCACGTGAATTATCTTCTGGTACTGCAAAAACTACAACCTGATGCTTTCCAAATGTTTAAATCTTGGCCTACGACAACTAAATGGTAAGCTGGCAAACGCCCTGTTATATCTGAATAGCAAAGAATTTGAAGGGATTGATGTCTTTTCTTATATCAGCAGAAACGATTTGGCGGAACTATCGGGGATGTCGATGGAAAGTGTTGTCAGGCTATTATCTGAATTTAACAGTGAAAAAATAATTAAAATAAAAGGAAAAAAAATTGAAATAACGAACATGAAACGATTAAAAGAGATAAACCGGAAAGGATAACATTCAAAGTCCTGGGAACAATCGTTTCGCTCAAAATTCTTCCCCGAATGGTCAAAAATCCGGTCCTGCTGTCCGCAATAATATTTATGCCCTGAATGAGTGACGGTACTCCCTATTACTAATCAGCTAAACAGCTAATACTCCGTTTCCCTTTCGACATTCACATCTTCCGAATGTTGGCCCTTCAATAATAAATAATAGTTTAAGTAATCTCAATAGATTGCTTGATAAATCTCAATGTTTATTTTGAGGTATTTAAATGTATATTACTGGTATATAGCAACATAAGGTTGTAATTTTATACTGTTGTCATTCTGTTGACTTTATTTGACAAAAGCGGAAAATTGTTAAATCCAAAAGGAGGCCTGCAATGTATAAGCAAAAAAGTGAGATAATCGGGCAAATTCAGTCTTATCATAAACAAGTAGCTGAATTGTACTACAGGCTGTATAAAAGAATTGGAAACCGAGACCTGAAAGTACTGGTATATGATCTGTACAAACTTGAAAAATTACGTGAAAACTATTTGTCCAAACATAAAAAAGTGGCGCAAGTTATGGACTGTTGGTTAGATTTTCACTGTGAGAAATTCTCAGACCAGATCAATGATTGTCTCAAAAACCTAAATACAGAATCTGAATTGACAATGGAAGAATTTATAAAAATAGAAATGCATTTTGATGATTGTCTTATCAAATTATATAACATTCTGGCTTCTGAAAATGAACTAAGTGAAACCGTGGCCAATGTGTTTTACCACATGTCTAAAAAAACCAAAACAGAAAATACAATGCTTGCCGAAATGTTTTATAATTCAAAGAATAAGTTACCTTTTAAATCGGATGCTTTTCAAACCGAAGTTTAAAAACAGTCGGGTAAAAAGGACTATGTTATCTGCAATTCCTGAATGCAAATAACACGGTTTTGAGTACAAAGATTATTGTATTGCAGTAAAATGGGGAAAAAAGCAGGAAACAGGAAGCTGTTTATTTGGCATCTTCAAACGAAAGTATCACATTCCCCATTTTCTGCCCGGATTCAACATACGTGTATGCCTCACGGATTTTCTCCAGCGGAAAGGTCCGGTCCATCAGCGGCTGAAATTTTTCCCGGTCCAGCAGATCTTTGACGAATGTTAGAGTTCCCGCAATATCCGAGGGAAACGGAAAGACAACTTTTTTACCGAATGTAATCGCTGTAAACAGAACGAAGAACAGGTTCTGAGCCCACGGTCCAGGTTCGGATGAAATATATATTCCTTTCGGTTTCAGTAATGGCCTGCACTTGCTGAACGTACTCCTGCCAACGGCATCAAAGATAAAATCATACGTCTCATTATCCAGGGTAAAATCTTCCTTGTCGTAAGCGATGACTTTATCCGCACCCATGGATTTTAAAAGGTCAATTGCTTTGGAAGGTCCAACGGCAGTGACATAGACATTGTAATATTTCAAAAACTGAACGGCTGCCGAACCAATCGCCCCTGTGGCGCCGTTGACCAGAACCTTCTGCCCGGCATGATGTTTCATCCTTTTAATGAAATTCAGGGCATAATGAGCACCCTCCAGACTGGCTGCCGCCTGTACAAAGGGTGTGTCACCGGGGATGATGGTCAATGTTTTATCCTCACGCATCGTAAAATACCGGGCATGCGACCCCAGACCGGTGTCATCGAAACCCATCACGCTGTCGCCGTTATTGAATAAAGTTACCTTTTTACCGATCTGTTCTACAATGCCGGCAAAATCAGTTCCCGGAACCCTCGATGCAGGTCTGAATAATCCGGTAAAAAAGCGAATTATAAACGGCTTGCCACGGAGTATGCCGCAATCGGTACGATTAACGGTAGAGGCAATGACCTTTATCAGGACTTCATCATCTGCAGGAACAGGCATGATCGTCTCCCCAATACTTAAAACTTCCGGCGGACCGTATTTTGAACGGTGTACGGCTTTCATGTAATAATCTTTTTAATGTCACATATTATGGAGTGCAGCCCTTTCAGATTCTAAATTTCTGGTTGATGATATCCCGGCTCCAGACTTTTTTAATCCTGATCATGCAAACGAGTAACGAATACCGGATTAAAGATACACAATTTCAATAACATAAGGATAAATTACTAAGATAGAGCTTGAAATGAATGGGAATTGAGAATTAGGGATTGGGAATTGAGAATTAGGGATTGGGAAATGGGAATTTGGGATTTGGGAATTGGGATTTGGGAATTGGGGGATTAGGGTTGGGGATTTGGGATTTGGGATTTGGGATTGGGGATTTGGGATTGGGGATTGGGGATTGGGGATTGGGGATTGGGGATTGGGGATTGGGGATTTGGGATTTGGGAATTGGGGATTAGGGATTGGGGATTGGGGATTGGGGATTGGGGATTGGGGATTAGGGATTGGGGATTGGGGATTGGGGATTGGGGATTGGGGATTAGGGATTTGGGATTGGGGATTTGGGAATTGGGGATTGGGGATTGGGGATTGGGGATTTGGGATTAGGGATTGGGGATTGGGGATTTGGGGATTAGGGATTGGGGATTGGGGATTGGGGATTGGGGGATTTGGGATTTGGGATTTGGGATTTGGGATTGGGGATTTGGGATTGGGGATTAGAAAATGGGAATTGAGAATTGGGAGATGGGAGATGGGAATTGAGAATTGGGAGATGGGAGATGGGAATTGAGAATTGGGAAATGGGAAATGGGAATTGGGAAATGGGAAATGGAGGGTGGAGAGTTTGAAAATATTCCTAATTTGCGGTAATGGGATTCAATGTCGTTTAGATAAGAGATCATAGAGGTTTATAATTCATACAATAGGGTTTTTTTCGAAGATGTTTTCGGGGCAATTTTCTCCCGGGCCGGATAATTTCCCTTGTTCCCTCCGTGATTTTATCAAATGATTCAAGTGCCTTACTGGATCTTCTTCTAATGAATAAACCAATCATTATATCTCTGGTAATCGCAAGAGCATTTGAACGATTGATTTTTTGATTGAATTTTCTGTTACGTGAAAACACCCCTTTTTGGCCGTCTTTTGAACGGCCGATAAACTCCTGGTTTTCAAGTTCATAATCTATGTTTTTAATGGTAAGTTCACGATATTCAACTTTTTGGGGCCTATTTGCATTACCACCTATATACCCTTACAAGATAGATTGAAAACTACTGATATCATCTTGACTATGACATTAATTACTGACAAATTACTAATAAAATCAGTGGATTGAGCTTAACTAAACGACATTGAATTCCAAATCACAAATAACAAATCATAGATAAATTCCAAAGGAAGAAATACCCAAAAGAAGAAGTGTTCAACAAAGCCAAATATGAAATTTCAAAATTCAAAAAATCTGCAAATTGTGCTTTAAGATCTTCACCCTGATGCTTCCAGCCTCCAACGGTCTGTATATATAAGCTTTCTACTCTACTACTCTCTAATCTCTATTCTCTAATCTCTAATCTCTACCCTCTCTCCTGCCTAATCAGTCTTCATATCCTTTACATTCAGCTGCAGGCTCATTTCGCCCCGGAAAACATTCTCTTCGATGGAATAACAGATATCGAATCCGCGGCTATTTGCGATGGCGGAATATTTATCGCCCTGTTGAAAAGCGATGGCAGGAAATACTTTGAAGGGATCCTCCTCCTGGACGAGTGCCAGCTTGAGATGTTCACCGTTCATTCCCACCACTTTGCCCTCACCATTGTCAGAGACATTTTCAGTGAGGAATACAGGAGCCATGTTCTCCGGACCGAATGGTCTGAACTGTTTAAGAACGCGGTAGAATTTGTCGGTTATCTCTGAGAGCTGGATTTCAGTATCGATTTCGACTACAGGAATAAGCTGGTCGGGCAGGATAGTATCAGTCACCACTTCCTCGAAGCGTTTTTGAAACTTGGAAACGTTTCCTAGTTCCATGGTGAGACCGGCAGCATACTTGTGTCACCGAAATTTTCAAGCAGGTCGCTGCATTCTTCGATAGCCTGGTAAAGGTCGAAGCCGTTGACGGAGCGTGCCGAGCCGGTGGCAAAGCCATTCGACCTGGTAAGGATGATTGTGGGCCGGTAATAATGCTCCAGCAGGCGTGACGCCACGATGCCGATCACTCCCTTATGCCATTCAGGATTGAACAGCACTGTCGATTTCATACTTTTCAGGTCGGGATCGGCGCTTATCATATTCAGGGCTTCCTGTGTGATGTTCGTATCTATGAAACGCCGGTCGGAATTAAAGACGTCGATTGTCTCGCTCATGGAGATGGCTTCGGTAATATCCTCAGAAATAAGCAGATCGACGCTGGTCTTCCCCGATTCCATCCTGCCCGCGGCATTAATCCTGGGTCCGATACGGAACACAATGTCTTCAACGGTAATTTCCTTGTTTCCGATGTTGGCAATTTTGATGATCGCCTTCATACCGATTGAAGGATTATGATTGATACAATCGAGACCGAAAAAGGTGAGAACCCTGTTTTCTCCGGTTATCGGGACAATATCTGAAGCGATGCTGACAGCCACAAGATCGAGATACTTCACCAGGTCCTCAAAGGGTTTGTTTTGTGTCGAATGAAAAGCCTGGACCAGTTTGAATCCGACACCGCAGCCGCTGAGCTCTTTATACGGATAAGGACAGTCGGGGCGTTTTGCATCCAGGACAGCAACGGCTTCCGGAATCTCAATACCGGGTGTATGATGATCACAGATGATCAGATCGATACCTTTGGTCCTTGCATACTTTACTTTCTCGTTGGCTTTAATGCCGCAGTCGAGAGCGATAACCAGCTTGTATCCATTTTCATGAGCATAATCGATGCCGCTGTTTGAAATACCATATCCTTCCTTATACCGGTCGGGAATATAATAATCGATGTTCTTGAAGTAACCTTTGAAATAGTTGTACACCAGGGCTACCGCTGTGGTCCCATCCACATCATAGTCGCCGTAAACAAGGAGACTCTCCTCCTGTGCAATCCCTTTGCTGATCCGGTCAACAGCTTTGTCCATATCCTTCATCAGGAAGGGATCATGAAGATGTGTAAGATTCGGCCTGAAAAAAGCCCTGGCAGCATCGTACGTGGTGATCCCCCTATGAACCAGCAGGTTTGCAATAGGACGCTCAATTTTCAGCACCTCCTGCAAATGTTTAACATCCGCATCACTACCCTGCTGCCTGATTACCCAGTTCCTGTACATCAATGTCCCGAATTTATTTTGAAAAAAATATTCTTATACAAAAGTATAAATATCCGGCCAATATTTATTGTTAAACACAACAAACCGGTAAGGGATATCTTAAGTCGCTTTCATCCAACACCTAACCCATCCTGTATGGTTTACTTTTTACCCCTTAATGTGAATATTGTGAAAAAATCAGCGTCCCGATACGCAAAAAATATAATTTTTTTTGATGATCCTAAAAAAAAAATCTTTCGCCTCTTTCTCTTCTTCATTCGATAT
This sequence comes from uncultured Bacteroidales bacterium, assembly GCA_963732905.1. GTDB lineage: Bacteria > Bacteroidota > Bacteroidia > Bacteroidales > DASQZK01. The sequence continues at coordinate 147,320 of CAVTBM010000012.1, read as the reverse complement.
TAGATATTTTCTCTAGTTCCGTTCATCCTTCAGTTTCACCACAGATTACACAGATTATCACAGATTATTATAGATTATTATAGATTGGGTCCGGTTTTTCATAGACGTGAATAATTGCGCGTCTCTACGATAAAAACATCTATTATATATCTCCTTCCTCCTTTTTAATTTTTAATTTTTAATTTTTCCTTTCGCCTTTCTCCTTTCACCTTTCGCCTTTCGCCTTACTGTTTCCTTTATTCTTTTTCCAGGCATCTTCTTCCCCGCGCTCACCCCTTGATCCCCTGTAGGGGAAACCCAGCCCACCATCGCATTTACTAAATCCTTCTCCCGTCTCCGAATTCATGATTCATCCTTCAGTTTCACCACAGATTACACAGATTATCACAGATTATTATAGATTATTATAGATTGGGTCCGGTTTTTCATAGACGTGAATAATTGCGCGTCTCTACGATAAAAACATCTATTATATATCTCCTTCCTCCTTTTTAATTTTTAATTTTTAATTTTTCCTTTTCCTTTCGCCTTTCTCCTTTCACCTTTCGCCTTACTGTTTCCTTTATTCTTTTTCCAGGCATCTTCTTCCCCGCGCTCACCCCTTGATCCCCTGTAGGGGAAACCCAGCCCACCATCGCATTTACTAAATCCTTCTCCCGTCTCCGAATTCATGATTCATCCTTCAGTTTCACCACAGATTACACAGATTATCACAGATTATTATAGATTATTATAGATTGGGTCCGGTTTTTCATAGACGTGAATAATTGCGCGTCTCTACGATAAAAACATCTATTATATATCTCCTTCCTCCTTTTTAATTTTTAATTTTTAATTTTTCCTTTCCCTTTCTCCTTTCACCTTTCCCTTACTGTTTCCTTTATTCTTTTTCCAGGCATCTTCTTCCCCACGCTCACCCCTTGATCCCCTGTAGGGGAAACCCAGCCCACCATCGCATTTACTAAATCCTTATCTCATCTCCGCATCACTCGATATTCTCCCTCAATCACTCAATCCCTAACTAACTCAATCCCTCAATCCCTCACTTTCGTCTTTCCCGTTATCCATTATCTTTATATCTTTGCAGAAATTCTTACCATACAACCATTATGAGCCTACAGAACCTTAGCGAGCAGGAACAAATAAGGAGAGCTTCACTGGAGGAGCTCAGGAAACTGGGCATTAATCCGTACCCCGCCGAGGGCTACCCGGTGAACGCTGCTGCTTCACAGATAAAAGAGGAATTTAAGGACGACAACAACGCGTTCGGCAAGGTATTCCTGGCCGGCAGGATCATGAGCCGCCGTATTATGGGCAGCGCCTCTTTCGCTGAAATTCAGGATGCGTCAGGAAGGATACAGATCTATCTTCAGCGCGACACCATCTGCCCGGAAGAGGATAAAACCATGTACAATACGGTGTTCAAAAAACTGCTTGACATAGGTGATATCATCGGTATTCAAGGGAACGTGTTCAGAACACAGATGGGAGAGATCACGGTAAATGTTCAGGGATTCAAAGTCCTCAGTAAATCTCTCAGGCCTCTCCCTGTCGTCAAGGAAAAAGAGGGTCATACTTTCGATGCCTTCACCGACCCTGAGCAACGCTACCGTCAGCGGTATGTCGACCTTATCGTGAATCCTTCGGTTAGAAAAACCTTTGTTCAGCGTACAGTGCTGGTGAACGCCATGCGGAATTTTCTGAATGAAAAAAAATATATCGAGGTGGAAACGCCGGTACTCCAGCCGCTTTACGGCGGTGCGGCTGCCCGGCCGTTCAAGACCCACCACAATACCCTCGACCAGACCTTATACCTCCGGATCGCCAATGAACTCTACCTGAAAAGGCTGATCGTCGGCGGTTATGAAGGAGTTTATGAATTTTCCAAAGACTTCCGGAATGAAGGGATGGACCGTTTCCATAACCCGGAATTTACCCAGATGGAACTTTACGTGGCTTACCAGGACTACGTGTGGATGATGGAGCTTGTGGAAGAGATGGTTGAACGTGTAGCCCTCGCACTTCATGGAAATACGAAGGTGCAAGTGGGCGAACACCTCATCGATTTCAAACGGCCCTGGAAACGCTTCACCATGTTCGAAGCCATAAAGGAATATACCGGCATCGACATCTCCGGAATGGACGAAGCTGAACTTCGCAATACAGCCGGTACGCTCGGTGTACAACTCGACGAAACCATGGGAAAGGGCAAGGTCATCGACGAGATCTTCGGTGAAAAATGCGAGCCCAACCTTATACAGCCGACCTTCATCACCGACTACCCCATCGAGATGTCGCCGTTGGCCAAGAAACACCGTACGGCACCAGGTCTTGTCGAACGCTTTGAAGCCATCTGTAACGGAAAGGAACTCTGTAATGCCTTCTCCGAGCTAAACGACCCCATCGATCAGCGAGAACGGTTCGAACTACAGATCCAACTCGGCAAACGGGGTGATGAAGAAGCCATGGTTCTTGACGAGGATTTCCTCCGCGCCCTCGAATACGGCATGCCGCCTACCGCCGGACTGGGTATCGGTATCGACCGGCTGGCCATGATCATGACCAACAGTACTTCCATCCAGGATGTAATCTTTTTCCCGCAGATGAAGCCGGAGAAAAGACAGCAAGTACTGACTGATGACCCTTCAAAATACACCAGTCTGGGCATCCCGGAAGAATGGGTGGAGCCACTGCAGAAACTTGGATACACCACCGTAGCTAAACTTAAGGAAGTGGAGAAGCCTGGAAAACTGTCCAATGACCTCAACGGCTTTAAAAAGAAAAACAAACTGGACCTGCCGGGACTGAGCCCGGAAACTGTTGCTTCCTGGATACAATAAGGAAATAAGTCTCCTCCCTTCAATTTGCAGGCATTCTTTATTTATAATAGAGAATACCTGCCTTTTCGTTCCATCCCGCCTCCGCACCCTCCTTTTCTTTATTCATGAATTTTGCATAGCGGTTTTATCCGATTTAATTGATATTCTCCCTCCAAATTCCTATATTATCGCAATTTAAAATTACTCCAGCCATGAAAACATTACGAATTATAACAATTGCGACCCTTTTTACCTTTTTGCTGGTTTCACTGAATGCACAGTCTTTAATTAAGGGAAACCTGGTTTGTATTCACAACATGAGTGTGGTTCTCAAAAAAGATGTTACCCCAACCCAGTTCGAAACTTTCATGTTGAACAACTATATCCCTGCCTTTGAGAAGAATGTGAAAGGCGTGAAAGTATACCTGGTAAAGGGGGAAAGAGGTGAATATACGGGTGAGTATGCTGTTTTTATGCAATTTAAAAATGAGAAGGCATGGAAAGAATTCTCACCACAGGAAGGTGAATTAAGTGAGATGGCAAAAGCCTGCCTGAAAAAGATGATGCCCCTTGAAAGTGAACTCTACAAAATCGCACAAACGGATTTCACCACCACACAGTGGCTGGTGCTTTAGGGATTCAGGATCTCCTTTTTCTCTGTAACTCTGCTATCCGTGGACGATCCGCACGGCCACCCGGTTAATTGTAATTATTAGCTCAACAACTATGCTCGCACCCGTACCTGAAAAATTCGGCCTTTACCTCGATGTGATGCCGTTTAATTTCATAAATTGTCTGTCGAAATAACATTGATCCGGTTTGTCGAATATGTCCGTCATCCGGAATGATTCCCGGCACTCTGAATATTTATCCAGATACGACAATGCCAATGCATATATACAAAAGAATCATTTGCCTGATTTCTCTCATTACTTTTTTGATCACTCTGGTAAGCGGACAGCAAATTCCTCAAAAACCCGTTTCTTACAGGGTCTTCACACCTTTCCTTTTTAATCCGGCCATCACCGGGAGCCATGATTATTCCACACTGGATATTACAACAGACTTTCAGGGTGAATCGAATGCACAGCTTGTCAGCCTGAATGCAAGGCTGACCAGGAAAGAACCAGGGTATTTTTCATCACCGGATTTGGTGACCTATAGAAATACAGGGGTCGGGGGTTACCTTTTTCATGAAAAAAACACCATCTTCCAAAATTCTGGTGCCGGAGTATCCTTTGCATATCACATCCCTCTCAACCGCAGGTCTTTCTCATTTCTGGCTTTCGGAATAGCCTTGAAGGGCTATTTCAGTTCACCGGGTACTGCCGGCGGAACAGAACCGGCCGGGACTTCTACGAAAAGTCTACATTCCAATATGGATCTGGGTATGTACTACTATGGGACTCATCTTTTTGCAGGTTTTTCATCCTCTAATGTGTTCGGAAGTCCACAGCTTTCCGGCGACCCGGGTGATTTCCTGATTCCTGTGTCCCGGCAATATGCTCTGCTGGCAGGTTACAAAATCCAGCTTTCAAAATCACAGGATATCCTGCTTGAACCATCGATTATCAGCATCTTTGACAGTCTGACCTTTCATGAAGCCGGAAAACAGATCAGGCCGGTAATAAAACTCTATATTCAGAATTTCTGCATGGGAACGTATTTCCATGATAAGGAGAAGAACTCTTTCTTTTTCCAGTACCGGTATCCCAGGTTTTATGTCGGCGGATTTTTTGCCCTTCCGAAAAAATCCCCATATTATTCAAAAGATGTGATCGTTGAAATTATGGCAGGTATAAATTTTTCCAGCGATAAATCCAGGTTTACCGGCCATAGTCACTGGTAAAAACGTTTTTACACCAACATTATGAAGGCATTTTTTACGGGATTGATCATTTACCTGCTGGCATGCGGGACGGCGGCACAGGCGCAGGCGACCGGACCTTCCGGACAGGTCACAAGGGTGGAGGCAGATACGGGAAAAACCGGTGACAGGCAGTTCCTGAACCAGAATATCGCAGTGGATTCGTTTGATCTAAGGATCATCCCTCCCTCATCTGGTGTCCGATTTTATGAAGGAAACCTGGTCTTCCTGTCCGCTTCAAAAGATGAATTGAAAATGTCTCCCAGCCACCTGTCCTTCGGAACCATCCAGGCCTACTTTGCTCCGGTGGTTGATTCCACAACCGGACCACACCGTGTTTTTTCTCCTTTCTCCTCCATGCCGTTCTCTTTTCCCACCGAAGCCATGACGTTCAGTAAGGACGGTCATACTTTATACTTTACAAAAATCTCTAAAAACGACCATAAGGAAAAGATCTATAAAGCTGATAAGTATACAACAGGGAATAACCGTCAGGGATGGTCATGGGGTAACCAACCACTCAGTTTCTGTACTGATACATTCAGTTATACGCATCCGGCTCTTTCGAATAATGGCAACCTCCTCATCTTTGCTTCAGATAAACCCGGCTCGATGGGCGGTATGGACCTGTACGTCAGCAATAAAACCACCGGAGAATGGTCTTCACCCGAGAACCTGGGTTCTTCCTTCAATACCAAGGGGAATGAGATGTTTCCGTTTCTCGATGATGATAATAACCTCTACTATTCATCTGACAAACTACCTGGCTATGGTGGTTATGACATCTTCATCTGCCGGTTTAACGGACGGGCGTGGGATAAGCCTGTCAATATGTCTGACCGCATTAACACTGAGAACGATGATATCGCCTTTACCCTCGATCCGGAGGCCGACACGCTCGCCTTTTATACCGTCAGGCAAAAATCAGCAAAGCTGGATATGCAAATGTATGAAATTACCCTGAAAGAGCGGCCGCAACTATCGGATAATCAGGGACTATCCACCGTACTGTTTCATATTGCCCAGACCAGCAAGAATCTTGTTGCAGAAACGTCTCCCACGAAAGTAAGCACTCAACATGCTGACACATTAAAAGCTGAGATAAAAAGTCCTGGTATCGTCAAGGACACAACAACTCATGCCGTTCCCAAAACGATGACTGCTAAAACTGAACGGAATGAGAAAACACCTGTCGTTAAAGAGCAAAAAACGGCACCAGCTCAAACAAATAAGACGACGGTTTCTGAAAAGCCAGCTACCGTAGTTAAACCGGAAACTGAGAAAACGACGGTCACAACATCTGGTCCAAAACCAGAAACGAAAAAGGACGTGGTTGTGTACAGGGTTCAGTTTGCTGCCAGCACAAAACCTAAGGGAAGTTACACCATAAAGGTAGAAGGAAAAGCCTGGAAAACATGGGAATATCGTTACAAAGGGGCCTACCGGTCCTGCATAGGCAGATACGACACCCTCGAACCGGCGAAAAACCTGCAGAACACCTGCCGGAAAGCCGGTTATCCGCAGGCTTTTGTAGTAGTGTTTGTGAACGGGGTAAGGACGGTGGATCCTAAGTATTTCAGGTAGTGAGGCTGCGGGACCTGGATGATGCATGACGGGAATCCGGAGTTTCGGAAAGCCGGCAAAACGGACTCCTGCAACAAAGCTACAGGCAGGTCAGTCAGCACCACCATTGAATGGGTTAATGGCATAAGGAGTCAGTAAGGAAAGAAGGTTGCGTCAGGAAGTTGTTCACACCTTCACATTCCCAGTCAACTTCTCACTTAGCTACTGGAAAACCCGACTCCACAATCACGTTTTTTCGTCATACGTCTATGAGTAACCTATTCCCTCACAACTCATACCCTGGTCTGTAGTAAGGTTTGATCAGCCTGTCGGCTTCTTCGACATTCGTTTTCATATTCACGGGATCCCAGTGCAGTTTTTTCCGGGTACGCATGGCGATAATTGCCAGATTGAGGGTCTCGGTGACCGGATCGGCAAATTCAAAATGCGCCCTTCCGGGCTTTCCTCCTTTGCAGGCATTTATCCAGTCACCAATATGATCTTTCGATCTCGCGATAAACGGTTTGGGTGCCTGGTAAGCTGTATTTGCAGCTTCCGGTATAAGGCGTGGTTTGCCTCCGTGGAATTCAGCCAGAATCTTTCCTTTGTCGCCAACATAGAGCATGCCTTCGGCTGGAAGATCCTTGCCGTCTTTCTCCAACTCTTCAGGAACCAGCGGCTTTATACCGCCATCATACCAGAACAGTTGAACAGGCGGCATATCTTCGCGTGCCCCGAAGGTGAATTGGGCTGTCATGGCCCTGGGTTGTGCAATATGGTTATCCATATGTGTGGGGATGCCGCTGATGACGTCGCAGTATGTGCTGGCGCTGGCCTGGATGGTTTCGGGGAATCCCAGTTTCAGGGCCCTGAAAATCACATCGAAGGAATAGCAGCCCATATCTCCGATAGCCCCGGTTCCGAAATCGTACCAGCTTCTGAAAATTGTATGGGCATACTGGTAGCTGAAGGGGCGGTATTCCCGCGGTCCCAGCCAGAGATCCCAGTTGAAACCTTCCGGTATCTGTTCCGGGTCAGGAAGCTGGGTAAAGCCAGAAGGCCAGACAGGACGGGTGGACCAGTTATGTACTTCCCGCACCGGACCGATAGCCCCTGTCCAGATCATCTCACAAAGTTCGTCGGTTGATTCAGCCGAGGAACTGGCAGTCAGCACCTGTGTGGCAACTCCCGTTCGCCGGGCTGAATCAGCCATCACCCGGGCCTCATGTACGGAGTTGGTCATCGGTTTCTGACTCATCACGTGTATGCCCTTTTCCATCGCCCTCACCGATGCCTGTGCATGTTGGTGATCCGTAGTACCCACCATCACGGCATCCAGTTCAGGCATCTTCTCAAGCATCTCACGGTAATCCTCAAAACTCCGGCATCCTTTATATCCTGGCAAATCTTTTTGTTTGCCGTACCAGGCCTCAACGATGCGTTTTGCAGGTTCCCTTCCTGCCCTGCAACCTTCAACGCCCTCGTCCCATTGCGGCTCATCGATGGATCTGCGGATGAGATTGCGTAATTCATATTTACCCCAGTTCAGGTAACGGTCATCCTGCTTAACAGGGTCCGCTACCGCAATGATCTGCAGCTCCGGGTATTTCAGCAATTCAAGCATTACCCTTGTCCCCTGTGTGCCATTCCCTATACAGGCGATATTCAGTCTATCACTCGGGGCAATACGGCCCCTTCCTCCGAGAACATACCCGGGAACGATAGTGATAGCCGCAGCTTTGGCCGTTGTGCCGACAAACTGTCTTCGGTTTATTTTTGTCATGATGTTCAGTAGTTTTAGTATGAAAAATTCAGTAAAATAATTCGTTTAGATGCATGTAACCTTGTAGTGAAAGCCGTTTAAAGAGATGCCCCATGAATCCCAATAATTATGCGGGACAGATGCACTTCTTCCTGTAGCCACCACCTTCCATCCCAACTCAGGCGTTACCGACCCGATAATAACGTGAACAATAATTGAACCCCTCCGGAATGTTTGGGGATCAGGCGCATCCCCTCCATGGGTGTGACCATGGCTGACCTGATATTATACCTCCGGAATCGTGGGCCTGTAATTCAGGGGATCTTCATTCATCCCAAAACTAAATTCTTGTCTGCCTTTCTTTTTACTGTCTGTTAACGTATTTATGATTTCCTGAGCCGGCATGGTATCATTGTTTCCGGATATGGCATGCCTCTAACCCCTGCTATGACAGGCTTTTTTTTCTTGTTACCTTTCGGCTATCTTCTTATTTTTTTTAAAGCTCCTTCACATAAATATTACGGAACTGTACCAGGGCCGGCGGGCTGACCCATTCACCGTTCATCTTGTCGCCATGATGCTGCAGTCCTATGGGTCCGGATTCGGGGATGCCGGGAAGCTCGGCATTTTCAATCACGACATGTCCGTTCAGTTCCACCGTGAGACGGTCACCCTTCAGGGTGATCTTGTAGGTATTCCATTCCCCGATATTATGATCGGCGTTGTAAGTAGGAGTAACGCCCCTGCGGACGTCTGCAGGCATGCTCTTATCCATACGGTAGCCATAGACTTCGCCTGATCCGATTGGCCAGCACCAGATATTTACCTGGGATTTTCCCTGGCCACGCAACAGGATCCCTGAATCGGAATCGGGAACAACCATTTGTATTTCCTTTCCGTTCTCATCGAGCTTATGCAAACCGCTTGGAAGGATGATAGGAACCCGAGGATTTTTGTAAGGTGTTTCCTTGATGCGCCAGTCGACATAAAGCACAAAGTTCTTATACGCTTTCTCTGTCCACAGGCTTTTATCTTTCACGGCTTCACTCATGGCATCATAATCAATGACCTTGTCAAGTATTTTCCAGTGACCGTTATCGCCGGCAGGTATTACCCAGTTGGTGAAATCTTTACCATTGAAAAGAGAGACAAAATCAGAAGGGATCATCGGGCTGTTTTCTTTCCCCTGCGGGAAGAGGGGCAGACTGAACAGAAGTGCAGCCAGAAAGGAAATCAAACGAAGCTTTTTCATGGATTGTGAATTTATTTAGCATCTAAGTTGGAGGAAAATATATCTGAATAAACGCATAAGTTAGATGATATTCTGTCAAAATGCAAAAGGGCCCGGAGGATGCTGTTCGGGATTGCATCCCGTCAGCATTTTGAGATACCGGGCCGGAAATGTCGACGGAAGCTGGCTGGGTCGGCATCCTGATATCAGGATACAACGGCTTGATGTCGGCGCAATAATTTGACCACCCCTCCCGGACGGGATATCACAGAAAGCGGGAGAAACCTTTCCCGGTCGCCGTGAGTCTCCTTATGTAACAGGATATGCAGTTAAGTTGTCGTTCCTATAGCAAAAAACGGGATTCCCATGTATTTCCTCTGCCCAACAAAGCAGTCCCAAAGTTGTTTATTTCCTTAAACCAGCAGGACAAAAACGCCGGAGGACCCTGCTAAGGAAAATTGCAGGTACACCCGATACACGGCATAAACAAAAGGTTTATGGAAAGAAATGATTACGAAACGCTCTCTGAGGCCATGAATGGTATCAGAGAAAGAGGGTATGAAAAAGATCTGACCGAAGCCATACTCAATGACGAGACCGGGAAATACACCATTGTTGAATCTTACCGTTTCGAGGGAATGACAAACCCGGGGGATTCGTCAGTACTGTATGCCATTGAATCTGAATCCGGAGAAAAGGGTATTATCGTTGATGCGTATAATGCCGACTCCGATATCCGAAAGACCCGAGCCCTGGCTAAAGTAAAGGTCAAAACCTGAAATGCCTGAAGCTGGCCGCAAAGGTGCGTAGGTTGGGCTTTCTCAGTCACATGTCCATCCGAATGTTATGATATTTGTTTTGCGTATGCATTTTAAAATCAGCTCTTTCCACGGATTACTTATGTTTGCTATATTGGCTGGTGCTATTCCTTTTTATTCTCAATTTGTTTCCATTTAGCTTTAATATTCTTCTCTCCCTCGAAATAGCTTACTTGTGAGTCATGATTATAGATCTCAAATGTTGGGGCCAATAATATTTTATCCGAATCAGGATATTCAGCTACATCAAATCCAAGATAAGTCCTTATGTCCAGATACACGCAGTGCTCAGTGGTATGGTTATACAGTTGATGTGCTCCTGTTTCCCCCTTTTCAAAAAATATCAAATCTCCAGTATTTACAAATTCTAATCCCTTTGGAGTTCTTAATGTGGCAGAACCTGAGATAATCATAAAAAGTTCCTCAGCAAATCGATGGAAGTGGTATGGAGCAGAATATTGGTCAGGATTTAATTGTCTTAAGTCAAAGTTCAGGTTCTCAGGATTTAGTCCCTTTTTAATTCTTGAAATATCTGTGAATATTCGGTAATTGTCAATCTTATTTGGACTTTCCTGAAATTCTCTTTGGTCAGATTTTAAAATTGTTGCCATAATCCAATAGTTTATTTTTAAATAAGAAACATAAAATCTATCAGGATGTTTTGTCATTCACCACAATTGCCGCTAAACGATCTTAGACGTAATCTGAAAGTGACCTGAACTTCTTTCCCTGCAGGTTTTTAATGGAGCAGTAGAGCCATGTGCTGTTCAGTATTTGAAATGCAGCATTGCTTTTGTAACTTATCCACTGAATGACAAAGTTTATGGAAAGTGAAAAGATTTTCCTTATGGAGGAAATCCGGCAGAACAATTCTTCCGGGATACTGGTTGCACAAGCATGATTTAAATCGGTTAACCCTTTAACAGTATGCATTCTGAATTCACAAATGATCCCGAAATTGTTCAACTTACCATAAAAGCCGCTGAACTCGGGGAAAGCGGGCGCAAGTTCTCGGACGTCACGGATGACAGGGGCCATCAGTATGTTGATCTTGTCCAGGAAGGCGGAGCGGTACTCGGTATTGCCCTCGTCGGATACACCTATATTCTCGAGAAGGCCGGTATCCGCTTTTTCAGCCTGGCCGGAACATCTGCCGGAGCAATTAACGCCATGCTGATTGCAGGGCTTGCCCCTATCGGTGAACCGGTATCCGAAAAAATAATCGATGCAATCACTGAAGTCCGCCTTTTCGACTTTGTAGACGGTAACCCCAAAATTAAACGGCTGATCCAGAGAATCATTGAGAAAAAAGGAAATACAACCCTTGACATTGTTCTTAATGCAGTCAGGATATACAGGATCTTAAAGCAAAATCTGGGATTGAATCCGGGCAACACATTTGAAGCCTGGATCTCAGGGCTTCTTAAGGAGGCCGGGATTTTCACCCTTGAACAGCTAAACGAACGCAGAACAAAAATGCCGGCCGGACTGCGTTTCACCGGTCCTGATGATGATCAGTTCAATGCCCTGCTGGCTATCATCAGCTCTGAAATCACCACGCACACTAAAGCCGAATTTCCCAGAATGGCCGGATTGTACTGGAAGGATCCCGGGCGGGTACCACCTGCCCTTTTTGTAAGAGCGTCCATGTCGATCCCGTACTTTTTCGAACCACTGAAAGTTAAAGATGTGCCGAATGCCGGAAAAAGTCAGGATCCTGAATGGAACCGCATGGCCAAATTTTTCGGCGAAGTTCCTCCTTCAGTCCGTTTTGTCGACGGTGGCTTGCTTTCTAACTTTCCCATCAATGTGTTTCACCGTCCGGGAGCTCAGATACCCCGCAAACCCACTTTTGGAGTACGACTCAGCACCTATCGCCAGGACTACAGCAAAACAGGAAGGCTTTTTGGATTCAGCGGTGCCATGATCAGCACCATGCGTCAGATCTACGATTATGATTTCCTGCTGCAGAACCCCGACTTCAGCAAGCTGATCTGCATGATCAATGCAGACAAAAAATTCAACTGGCTGGACTTTAACATTTCCAGGGAAGAACAACTCGGGCTGTTCCGTCTGGGGGCAGCCAAAGCCCTTAAATTTCTGAACGAATTCGACTGGGAAGGATATAAAAATATTCGCAGGGGTATTCAGCATCCAGCCTCCTGAAATCCATTCTGTGTTACTGTTCAGGATTGAGGAATGTCTGAATTTTATGTATCTTCAAAGCCGGAGTTTAACAACAGTGAAAGCTTCCGGAATGTAACCAACGACCCATACCATGAAATTTCTCTATCTGATATTCCTCATCCTTCCATGTATAAGTGCCTGTTCCCGCACAGCAGAAAAGGCCGGCCCGGTTAACGTAAAAATTGAACAGACAGCCGTGGGTTTTCAACTTTACCGGAATAATGAACCCTATTTTATAAAGGGCGCCAGGACCCTCGGAACCCAATATATGGATCTTGTCGCCTCTGTTGGCGGGAACTCCGTTCGTATCGGGGGCGGGCCCGATGTCACGGCAAAACTGGATACCGCGCAGAAATACGGCCTCTCAGTTTTGTTCGGACTGCCGGTATCTTCAGAAAGGAATGGATTCGATTACAATGATGAGGCTGCAGTCAAAAAACAATTTGACAAGGTGATGGACATTGTGAAGAAATACAGGGAACACCCGGCGATTCTCATGTGGGCCATCGGGAATGAAATGGACTATGTTCCTGACAGGCCCTCATATAATCTCAAATTATGGGATGCCGTAAATGATATTGCAAAAGCTATTCATGAAGAAGACCCGGCTCACCCGGCCATAACTGTTACCGGCACCGGCAATAAGGAAAAGATGAAGGACATTGTCGCCATGCTGCCAGACATTGATGCCATCGGGATCAACACTTACGGTGATATCAATGAGATCCCCGGCTGGATAAGAAAATATCATCTTGATAAACCGTATATTATCACCGAATGGGGTCCTACGGGGCACTGGCAGGTGCATCAAAACAAGTGGGGAATCCCTGTGGAGGAAACGAGCACCGAAAAAGCAGCTGATTATTACAGGCGTGAGAAAGAAGTCATTGAGAAAGACAAGTACTGTCTTGGAGGTTATTCCTTTCTCTGGACGCAGAATCGTCAGGAACGCACCCATACCTGGTATAACATGTTTTATGACGAAGGCGAACCAACGGAAGCTGTCGATGTGATGCAGTACCTGTGGACGGGAAAATGGCCTGCGAACAGGGCCCCGCAGATCGATTCACTGATGTTGAACGGACTGCCAAAAAATGCTGACATTCTCCTCCAACCCCGGACATTAAATATAGCCCGGGTGGAAGCTATTGATCCGGAAAAAGGCAATCTGAATTACGAATGGGAGATTTATCCGGAAAATATGGCGTTCGGTTATGCAGGGCATGGAGAAAAGCGACCCGCGCCGTTAAATGAACTGATTCAGGACCGTTATAAACCCGATATCCTGTTTACCAGTCCGGCAGAGAGCGGCGATTATCGGTTGTTCGTTTACATCAGGGACGAAGGACACAAAATCGCGCTTGCCAACATACCATTCCATGTTGCCCGGTAAAGAAATAACAGAGCATTGCCACATGAAAAAAGGTCCTTTCGGAAGGATCCTATTTTTTCCCGGCTTTTAATATCTGTTCAGCTTTTAACCAATCGTCTTCGGCACTCCCATGCTCACCTCTGGAAATCCTGTCATGGTAAATTTCAGCTGCTTTCTTACGAATCTCATCCAGAGTCGGTGCTTTCGCTGAAGATCCTGGTTTGGAAGCGGTTTTAGGTTTAGAAGTGGTTTTAGCTTTTGTGCCTCCTGTTGCTGAAGTGGTTTTTTTTGTTGCCATTATTACATGAATTATGTGTATTAACAAGAATAGTTTTTAACCCAAATGGAAAATTGGATTGAAAGACTTTACTTGTTTTAATCACTCTGAATTATCCCCGAAATTTACGGCATATTAAAATTATAATCAATGTTGTGCAAACAGGTTTCAATATAAATTTCACCAAATTGAGAATCTGTTAAACGCTGATTAACAAAGTAAAATAAAAATTTTACTTAAATTCGTATATCTTTACTGTGAAATCATCTGAATTTTCGTCATATGCTTAACGTTCTGGAACATCCATTGATCACACATAAACTCTGCCAGATGCGCCGTAAGGAAACCGGCACCAAGGATTTTCGTCAGAATCTCGACGAAATAGCCGGCCTCATGGCATATGAGATTACGCGGAATCTTCCCATGAAAGATACTGAAATAGAAACGCCGGTGAGTTTTTGTCGGACCCGTGAACTGGCCAGGGACATTGTTCTTGTACCGATTCTGCGTGCCGGGCTGGGAATGGTTGACGGCATTACCAACCTGATACCCACAGCCAAAGTCGGCCATATCGGCATGTACCGTGATAAGGAAACCCTCAACCCCATGACCTATTTTTCCAAGTTCCCCCCCAGTCTGCCGGATTCTATTGTTATGGTCCTCGATCCTATGCTGGCAACAGGTGGTAGTGCAAGTGCAGCGATTACCGAATTGAAGAACCATGGCGCCAAAGTGATCAGATTGGTTTGTGTGGTGGGTGCACCTGAGGGTGTCAGGCGCATCACCCGCGATCACCCCGATGTGGAAATCTATCTTGCCGCCCTGGATGAAAAACTTAACGATCATGGCTATATCGTTCCCGGACTTGGTGATGCCGGCGACCGTCTGTTCGGCACACGTTAAACTACCGGGTATGAATCATCACACAAACCCTGACAGCCGGGATTGACGGACAAAACCTTCCTTTATACCTTCAAACACCTCCGGAAATTTGACATTCCACAGGGGAAGAACTACCTTTACATCTCAACCGGCTGCCTGAGACCCATTAATGTCTGCAAACAGCAGGCTAACCCTCTGTTCTTTCATTTACCGGAAAGGTTATCCGAACAATTTTTGAATATTAAATCCGGACGCGATGAGAAAGTCAATCAGAACTTCAATTCTATGGTCTGTGATCCTTCTTCTCACCTATACATCAGCTGGTGCTCAGGATCTGCCCGAAATCATTTCTATACGGGAACTCAAACTC
Source organism: uncultured Bacteroidales bacterium (assembly GCA_963732905.1). GTDB lineage: Bacteria > Bacteroidota > Bacteroidia > Bacteroidales > DASQZK01. The sequence continues at coordinate 132,172 of CAVTBM010000012.1, read as the reverse complement.
AGACCGGAAACCAATGAAATCGTTTTTCAGAATTATTATAATAAATGGTGTAAAGACATAAGGCTTCACACCAAAGGTGTGAATGCATGGATAATGAAGGGTGACCGCGGAGTAAGAACCGGATTGTTTAATATGGTTTGGGGATTCAATTACATGGAAACCCGCGATTATTACTTTCCAGTGTCAGACAAAACCAACTATCCGAAATGGAACGCTGCTTTGGAACGTTTCCAGTTCCAGGCTCCCGAGGAACCATTGGTCGAAGATATGACCGACTATACCGATTTTATCGTGGTCGGATATGATCAGATGCTGAACCCCCAGCTTGGTGAAGTCATTTCTCTCAGCTACCCAAAAGTCAAACCTGGCTCTGAAAATGCTCTCGAGGAATTCGTAGCCGGGGAACTGAATAATGCCCTTCAGAACAATATTGACGGGTACTACATGTACCTGCTGAAAGGTGACAGGGGAGAATTTAAAGGACGATATGCTGTTCTCAGGGTCTTCGATACTTATCAAAGACGAAGCATCTATTTTCCTGACAACTCCGGAGAGCCATCTCCGACATTACAAAAAGCCGGCCGCAAAGTGGCCGACCTGATGACGAAGTTTAAAACCTATTTCGATACCTCACCAACCGATAACAGCAGTGATTATGTAATATTATACTGAACATTACCGTTCCGGGATATCAGACCACCTGATATACAAACCAACCAGGATGCACTTTACCGGCCGGCCGGCCGTTTAAGATTCTTTCTCCAGTCGTACGGTTTTAGTTTTAGCCCAACTCCTTTGTAGCATACGGTATTTGTCTGCTCATGGTGTTCACCACCTGCTCATTCTGACTCTCATACCGATCCATGGATCTTTTTGCAATTCTGCGTGTGCCGACCGCAACGATCATAAATATCACCACGATAGCTGCCAGTATAGCAGTAAGGATCTTCGATGTATTCTCTTTTCCTTTTAACGTTTTGGTGAGGGCATAATACAGCATCAGAAGGCCATACAGATTAACAATCAGGTTGACAATCAGGCCGGGGGTGCGTCCGATACCTGAAACGAATCCCAGGAAGATCATTACAGGCAATAAAACCAGTATAGCCGCACTAACCCTGGCACTGGCCTCAAAATCTGTATTTCCGCCAGCAATAGCTGAGAGAATCAGTATGATGACGGCACCAATAATCATGGCTATTACTGCACCAATCACGCTCCAGAAAAATGCCATGATACCAATGGCTCCACCAAAAAGTCCTCCGGTCGTTGCAGAGAGATGCAGAATACTCCAGAGAAAGGAGAATACTCCTGCAACCACGCCATAGAGGGCTGCCTTAATAAGCGGTTCTGTAAGTCCGCCTTCCGTCTTCATACTGGCAAAATAACCGGCAGGATTCAGAAGGGTCTCTTTCGACTCCTCCAGAAATGCCTTAAAATTAAAAGTTTGATTGCTCATATTTGCGGGTCTTTAAGGTTAATGAATAGAATGATGGACATTATTTCGTTTTAAAGGCGTCGTCAAACGATTGATGGGCAGGTTCAAAATCCATTTTTCTGATAAAATCACAGGCCTCTTTGGCCCCGTGATCGCGGGCCATACCACTATCCTCCCACTCCACGGACAGCGGACCGGAGTATTTTATGCGATTCAGCGCCCTGATGATTTCCCCGAAGCGGATCTTACCCCTTCCAGGGCTTACAAAATCCCAGTAACGCCTGGGATCACCGAATTCGGTATGTCCGCCGAAAACCCCGGCCTCACAGGGTTTGTCGGCCCAGGTAACATCCTTGATATGGACATGAAAAATACGGTCGCTGAAGCGGTTTAGAAATTCTATATAGTCCACTCCCTGGTAGCCGAAATGACTGGGGTCATAATTGAAGCCAAAGGCCGGATGATGTCCGACAGCCTCAAGGGCACGCTGTGCCGTGACGATATCGAAGGCTATCTCAGTGGGATGAGCTTCCAGGGCAAACTTCACCCCCAGGTCCCTGAAAGCATCCAGGATGGGTAACCATCGCGTGGCAAAATCCTGGTATCCACGATCAATGATTTCCCTTGTCACCGGAGGAAAAGAATACAAGACATGCCATATCGAGCTGCCCGTGAACCCCACAACCGTATCCACCCCCAACCGTGCAGCAACCTCCCCGGTCCTGATGATCTCTGTCGCCGCCCTCTGTCTTACTCCTTCCGGATCACCATCACCCCAGACATGCCCTGGTAATATAGATTTGTGCCGCTCATCAACGGGATCGCATACAGCCTGGCCTACCAGATGAGAGGAAATCGCGAAGAGCTTCATCTTGTAATGGTCAAGCAATTTTCTCCGGGCATCGCAATAGGCCTGATCGGCTTTGTCAATTTCAAGATGATCGCCCCAGCAGGCAAGCTCAATGCCATGGAATCCAAATGAAAGGGCTTTTTCGCATACTTTTTCAAGCGGCAGGTCAGCCCATTGTCCTGTGAATAAGGTTACTGGTCGGGCCATAGTGTGAATTTTTGGTTTATAAACAATGATGTTCTATTTCTCTCTCCCTGTTCGGTTCCATTCCCCTCCCGGAATATACTGACTTCTGTACAATGTCCTTTTTTTCCCTCGCCGGCGTCACCCGGCAAAAGTTGTCCATTTTGATGCAGTCTGGTTGGATTGAATCAGTGCATCAATGAACTTCATCCCTCTTAATCCATCATATACACCCGGGAAGTCCGCAGCCTCCTTTGAAGGTGTGGTACCTTCTTCACGAGCCAGGATGCAGGTGGCCACGTTCCTGTAAATATTGGCAAACGCCTCGATCAGTCCTTCGGGGTGACCCGCGGGAAGTCTTGTGCCTGCTTTCGCAGCATCGCTGATCCAGGGTGTTCCTGCCCGTCTCACTTCAATAGGGCGTTCAGCCCACCGGATCATGAGTGTGTTCGGTTCCATCTGGTGCCATTCAATCCCGCCTTTCTCCCCATATACCCGGATGGAAAGGTTGTTCTCCTCACCCGCAGAAATCTGGCTGGCATATAAAACACCCCTGGCCCCGTTATTAAAATGAAGCAACACGTTACCGTCGTCATCGAGTTTCCTGCCGGGAACGAAAGTGGTCAGATCGGCACACAACTCGGTTACTTTCAATCCTGAAATATACTCGGCGAGATTCAAAGCGTGAGTTCCGATATCACCCATACAACCCGATTTCCCCGATCTCTCCGGATCGGTGCGCCAGGAAGCCTGAATATTACCTTCAGACTCTACCGATTTACTAAGCCAGCCCTGCGGATACTCCACAACGATTTTTCTGATCTTGCCCAGCTCACCTTTTGCAATAAGATGCCTGGCCTCCTTAACCATAGGATAACCTGTATAGGCATGAGTTACGGCAAAGATGAGTCCCGTCGATTCCACCAGCCCTGCCAGATTCTCAGCTTCCTCCGTTGTATAGGTGAGAGGTTTGTCGGTGACCACATGAAAGCCACTTTCAAGAGCCAGCCTGGCGGGTTCGTAATGAAGGTGGTTTGGTGTAACAATACAGACAAAATCCATTCGTTCCCCCGGCGGAAGAATTCTCTCCCTTTCGAACATCTGCCTGTATCCGGAGTATACCCTGCCGGGATCGAGATAATAGCCTCTTCCTGCCACTTTTGACTTTTCCGGGTCGGAACTGAAGGCCCCACAGACCAGTTCAATCTGTCCGTCGAGAACGGCGGCATTAAAATGAACAATGCCGATGAAGGACCCAGGGCCTCCGCCGACCATGCCCATTCTGACTTTTCGTTTTACCATGGTAAAGGGTTTAAATGGTTCTTCATGTACTGAATTTCCGGTCTGCACCCTTTACAAAGTACTTAACCGGTTATGTTTGCCTCCATGCAAGGATTTACAGGCCGATAGATAAATACGGATTTAGTCACGTGCCTTATCATAATTTTCAAGCAATTCGATAACGATGCCAAGTTTTTTTCCGGCATCAATATAGCTGTACTCTCCGCCGTCCCATCCGCCGCTCTGTGCCTCTGGCATGCCACTCTGCCGGAAGAGCTCTACATGTTTTTGCATCCCGTCAACCCAGAAGGCGATATGATGGAGTCCTTCCCCGTGCTCTTCCAGGAAATCATTCCATGTGCTGGGTTTCCCAACCGGTTCGATAAGTTCAATCTGAATATTTTCCAGGTTGAAGAAAGCCAGTTTAGCCTGAGCCCCGGAATGCTTACCCTTGTACAAAGTGGGTTTGTCAGCAGGCTCTTCTGTAAGGGATATTCCGGGTACCGGCATGTTAAACAGTTCCGCATAGGCAGCAGCAGACTTTTCAATGTCCCTGACAATGATCGCCACCTGGGCCATTTTTGTGTTATCGAGTAAGGTCATATTATGTTTATGATTTAAGATGAATCCGGTAGTTAACGCCCCGCAGGCAAAGAAAGCCAGTGCAGTTGCAAGAGTGAGCAGTTTTCGTTTCATGATCAGGTGTAGTTTAATTGGATGATCAAATTAAGATTTTTTAGGGAAACGGCAATATGGGAAGGGGCAGAAAATAATGGAGGGAAGAGCTATGGGGCTATAGGGTTGACTTCCTGTATACTCCACAGATTAGAGCTTGAGGGGAGACAGGAATAGACGGTTGGAGGAAAACCGGATTTAGGGTTCCCAGACGGTGAGGCCTTGAATTATAGTATCCGATTGTTATCGGAACGGTTATTCCCAAAGTAGATTTGATGAATTGTACCTATACAAAAAAGGACTGAAATATTATTGCAGTGAACGAATATAAATGATGATTTCAACCGGCATTCATCAAAACGGAGGTCATCATTTTGGGTGAGTTGATAACTTTTCGTCAAAAAGTGGGAATGGGGACGCTGAGATCAGGGGGGTGAAAGTCATTAAGGGCGGCTGGTTTGGAAGGCGGGGGTGGGATCCCTTTTCAAGAAAAGACTTCTTAGAATGACGAAGCCCCTTGCTGTGCCCTGACGTAATCCGGTACTTTGGGAAGAAGGGTGTAGATGAAGAAGGAGTCAAGGCGGGGTGGATTTCCCCTTTAGGGGATTAAGGGGTGAGCGTAGGGAGTGGGAGAGTTAGGGAGTGAGAGATTGAGGGATTGGGGGAGTTAGTGGGAAGAAAAGTGAAAGGCAAAAGTGAGGGATTGAGGGAGAATATCGAATGATTCGGAGACGGGAGAAGAATAAACCAAGCGCTGGCAATTCCCCCACTCCGGGGGTAAGAAGGCGTGTGAAAGAAGGAGAAAGAAAAATGATACAGGTCAGAATAAACCGGGCGCCGGCAGTTCCCCCACTCCGGGGGTAAGAGGGCGTGTGAAGGAAGGAGAAAGAAAAATGATACAGGTCAGAATAACGCCATAACCCTATATCTTCAATCCTCTCCTATAAAAATTTTTAAAACATTTGAAAAATAATACCGTACAACTCTTTGATTTCATAAGTTTCGGGAAAAATATTTTCCGGCTGATTTATGGAACGCATTTTGTTTCTTCAGGCAGAAGAACCAAATATTAAAAAGTAACTTTAGTAAAATGAGGCTGTAAATGCACAAGGGTGCACTACATCCCGAATAACCTAATCCCCATCAAAAATGAAAACAAGTCTTAAAACTCTTATCCTTGGCACCGCAGTATTTCTCGTTTGCGGAGCGCCAACCATATCCTTTGATGCCCTATATCCGGCAGAACTTATGATCCCCGCAAATATCAAGACTCTGGCCATCATAGACCACAGCCAGACAGATAATAAAAAGGCAAACCTTATCGAAAGCACCCTCACCGGCGAAGGTGTCAGGCAGGATAAGCTGGCCTCCCAGATCTGCATCGACGGTCTGGTCAGCAAGCTCAACAACTCCCGCCGTTATTCGGCTGTCCGGACCATGAAAGTGTACAAAAATTCAGGTCTGGGTGTTGAATTCCCCGATCCGCTCGACTGGGAAGAGATTGATGCCCTGTGCCGGGAATTTAACGCAGATGCCATTGTCTCACTCGACATCTTCGATTCCGATTTCCTCGTGAATTATGCCCAGGTCAAGGTGGGTTTCCGGATTTATGACCCGTCCACCAGAACGGTGATCGACCAGGTGAGGTATTCCCAGAAAATGGCCTTCGGTCAGCCCGTAACCTCGGTTCAGACGGCCATCAACAGGATCCTGGACAAAAACGATGCTATACGCGATGCATCTTATCAGTCCGGTATCCGTTACGGAGAAAGAATTTCCCCGAACTGGTACAGGGTAACCAGAATTTACTACAAACGTGGTAAAGGAAATGATGATCTAAAGATTGGCGCACGGATGATGGAAGTCAACGACTGGGATTCCGCCATCGAATCACTCACCAATGCCATGAACGACCGGCACAGGAAGGTCAAAGGCCGTGCTTCTCATAACCTGGCCGTGGTTTACGAGATCCTTGGCGATTACCCGCAGGCCAAGAAATGGGCGCAGGATGCATGGGCAAAATATAAAAACAAGGACTCCAAGGATTACAGTTATGCCCTGGGACAACGGATCAACGAGATCAATATGCTGCAGCAGCAGATGGACGGGGGTGAATGATTGCAGACCAAAACATTTTTATCCCGCAATCCGGATATAAATAAAGGCTTCATGGTAACCCATATCTAATTCTTTATTGCAATTATGGGTTAGCATGCAGCCTTTAAATTTCAGTCCAGGGCTATCCTCCCGCCGACTGCCTTTCTACCTCCAGCCCTTTACTCCGGGCTCTCAGCTATATTTTAATAAAGATCTTCTGCTCATACATCCAGTAACAGATGTACCACAGAGCCGTCCAAACCAGGATATCGGTGATAAGCGTTATTCCCATCGTACCGGTGAAAGAAAAGATGGCTGCAGTAAACGGAATAAACATATGGTTTATAAACTGTGCTCCGCCGACATGCGCAAAGATGTAAATGAATAATGGGTTCATGCCCACAACCACAAATACCTTTGCCCACTTGCTGACATTTTTTACATCGATGAGCCAGTAAGAAAAACACAAGGCCAGGATGCTCCATCCGCCACTTACCAGCACAAAGGAACTTGTGGCAATACGTTTTATGATGGGTGTCAAAGGATCGAGGGCGTAGCCTGAAACAACAAGTATCAACCCGGCGATCAGCATAATGCGCAACTTAACAGATGTCTTCCTGTCACTCAGGATCAGTTGTCCGGCCAGGACTCCCCACACCGTATGTGCAATCGTCGGGATGGCATTCAGTGATACCCAGTGTCCATCCGATAGTTCTCCGGATATCTTCAGGTCGACCCAGGCACCCAGGTTATGATCGGGAACGAAGGGCTGGTTGAATCCGGCCACAGGGAAAAACCTGTATGCGAGGTCGGTCGCCAGCAGGATAAGAAGAGTTATGATGATCTGTATGGACGGTTTTTTTTGCATAATCAGGTAGGCCACGAAATAGGTGACCGACAACTGGGCCAGCACATTCTGGAAACGCCAGGTGATCCGTCCGGGTTCGATGCAATAGAGTGCCCATCCGAAAAGGAGTAGCAGGAGAGAACGCTGAAGGACATGCCGGAAGATTGAGGAACGGCTGGTTCCCTTTTTCAGCCGGTTACTAACCGAAAACGGCAGCGACACCCCGACGATAAACATGAAGAAGGGCTGTATCAGATCCCAGAAATGCAAGCCGTGCCATGGATGATGGGTCAGTTCCATCCCGAGAAATCTCACGATTGAGTTTTGCATTGCCGGATCGTGAAGAGATTCGAACAGGCCAGTAAAATCACCAATCAGCAAAAACATGGTAATGCCCCGGAAAAAGTCGATGGAGACGAGCCGGGTACTTACTTTTGGACTTTCAGATGTTGTCATGATCAGAAAATTAGTTCATAAAGTTGGTAATTCCTGAGAATAAAATTAATCATTCTGCTTAAAAGAAAAATTTATTTTTATTTTTCTGATGGTTCTTTTTTCACCGGCGGTACCATAAAATTAAAGATCGTTTTATTTTACTCCCCGTGCATCGAAGTTTCCTGCGGATTTCTAAATTTGTATTTTTTTATTCAGATCGCACAATTTTTAACCTTGTCGGTTATTCAAACGGGATAATTAATAATACTAAAACCGAATTGTAATGAGCACGTTAAAGTTAGACATCAGCAGGATCTATGAATTCGTTAAGAAGAATGAAATTGAAAAACTTGAACAGGAAGTGATGTCCTGTCAGGAAAAGCTTCATACAGGAAAAGGTGAGGGGCATGATTTTCTGGGCTGGCTGAACCTCCCATCTTCGATCACCGAAGTACAGCTTAGCGATATTGAAAGAACCGCAAAGAACCTCAGCGCAAAGGTGGATACCGTTGTGGTGGTTGGCATTGGCGGCTCCTACCTGGGAGCTAAAGCCATGATCGAAGCCCTGAGTGGTAGCTTTGAATGGCTTAAACCGAAACCCGGCTACCCTTCGGTTATTTTTGCCGGACTGAATATCGTGGAAGATTATCTTGCCGAGCTGCTTGAACTTCTCAATGACAGAAAATACGGTATTGTGGTGATATCCAAATCAGGAACGACGACAGAGCCGGCCCTGGCCTTCCGTCTGCTGCGTGATCACCTCGAAGGGAAAGTGGGAAAGGAAGAAGCCCGCAGGCTGATCATTGCCATCACCGACAAGGAGAGGGGCGCACTGAAAAAAGTGGCCACCGATGAGGGATACAAAACCTATGTGATCCCGGATGACGTGGGTGGCCGTTACTCGGTACTCACCCCGGTTGGACTCGTCCCCATTGCTATTGCCGGATATTCTGTCCGGGACATTGTCAAAGGGGCCGCCGCAATGGAAAAACAAACTGCCGAAGATATCCCCTTCGCAGATAATCCCAGCGCTTTATATGCTGCTGCCAGAAATGCCCTTTATAGAAAAGGAAAAAAAATCGAAATACTGGCCAACTATCATGATAAACTGGTGTATTTCTCCGAATGGTGGAAACAGCTTTACGGTGAGAGCGAGGGGAAGGACAACAAAGGTATTTTTCCGGCAAGTGTGTATTTCACCGCCGATCTGCATTCCATGGGCCAGTATATCCAGGAAGGAGAACGTCATCTCTTTGAAACCGTGATCTCCGTCAGGCAACCCGCCCACCATCTTGTCGTCCCTTCCGATAAGGAAGATCTCGACCAGCTGAATTACCTGTCCGGAAAACGTGTTGACGAGGTCAATAAAATGGCTGAATTGGGTACTATGCTCGCCCATGTTGACGGCGGGGTTCCGAATATTAAGGTGGAGATCGAAGAGATCAGCGAATACAACATGGGTCAGTTGATCTATTTCTTTGAAAAAGCCTGCGGGATAAGCGGCTATATGCTGAAGGTCAATCCCTTTAACCAGCCGGGTGTGGAAGCCTATAAGAAAAATATGTTTGCCCTTCTGGAAAAACCCGGTTTCGAAGAGGAAACCAGGAAGATAAAAGCAAAACTTTAGGAAAATATTTTCACCAATGAATCAATACAGGTTGGCAATAGTGTCCAACCTGTTCTTTCTCCTTTCCTTTTTCTCTCCATGCTGACACCCCGTGTCCTCCGTAAGGATATCCGGAGCACAGAACCCCTACTCCCTTAATTATTGTGGCTCTCCCTTCATCATTCCCGCTCGCATCTACTTCAGTTCATGCTTCCTGATAAACTCATCTAACACCTGGTTGAGATCCGGTTCCCCGATTTCCTGAAGGTCATAATACACCCTGGTGTTGGGCTTCTGGATCTTTACCACCCGGTTGAGGTCAATGGGAGTTCCGATGACAACAGAATCACAGTCGGTATTATTGATGGTGGCCTCGAGATCCCTGAGTTGCTGTTCGCCGTATCCCATAGCAGGGAGCAGAGTACCGATGCCCGGATAGATCATAAAGGTCTCGGTAAGCTTACCCACGGTATACGGCCTCGGATCGATGAGCTCTGAGGCACCGTATTTCCTGGCTGCAACCACGCCGGCACCGATCTTCATTTCGCCATGAGTGAGTGTCGGACCGTCTTCCACAACCAGTACTCTTTTGCCTTTGATCACAGACGGATCATCGACCCGGATAGGTGAAGCCGCGTCGATGACAATAGCTTTTGGATTCACTTTGTCAATGCTGTTCCTGACGATTTGCACAGCTTCCGGATCTGCACTGTCGATCTTGTTAATGATCACGACATCAGCGATTCGAAGCGTTACTTCACCAGGGTAATACCGCAGTTCATGTCCTGCCCGGTGGGGATCGGTAACTGTGACCATAAGGTCGGGGACATAAAAGGGAAAATCGTTATTCCCGCCATCCCACAAAATGACATCACAACCGTCGGGATCATTTTCGGCCTCTTTCAGAATAGCCCCGTAATCGACGCCGGCATAGATCACATTACCCCTGACGATATGCGGTTCGTATTCCTCCATCTCTTCAATGGTACATTTATGTTTCTCAAGATCGGATATTTTAGCAAAGCGCTGCACCTTCTGATCAGCCAGGTTCCCATAAGGCATCGGATGACGGATGGCCACAACTTTTAGCCCTCTTTCCATCAGGATTTCAATGATCCGCCTTGAAGTCTGACTTTTTCCGCAACCGGTACGCACGGCTCCGACAGCTACAACCGGTTTACTGCTTTTTATCATGGTCCCCTTCCATCCCGGAATGACAAAGTCTGCTCCCGTAGCATTCACCAGGGCGCTCAGGTTCATAACCCGTTGATAGGGTACATCACTATATGAAAATATACATTCATCAACATTCTTTTCCTTGATCAGGGAATCTAACCTGTCCTCCGCAAATATCGGGATGCCATCAGGATACAACTTCCCGGAAAGTCCGGATGGGTATTTCCTGCCTTCAATATCCGGAATTTGTGCAGCGGTAAATGCAACGACATTGTAATCTTCATTGTCGCGGAAAAAAGTATTGAAATTGTGAAAATCTCTTCCTGCGGCGCCAATAATAATTACGTTTTTTCTGGCCATAAGATAAATGTTAAGTTAATGACACGTTTCGATGAACAAACAAAATTGAGAAAGATTTAAGACATATAAAATCTATTAAAAAACATGTCTGAACAAAAACCACTATTCAGTCGAAAAATGATCATGACCAGCATTGAGCTCCGAGCCCTAAGGATGACAGTGGTCGAAAACCGTTCTATAACATATTGACTGAATTGCTGAAAAGCCCGTCACAGCAAGGGAAAATCGATAATTTTTTATAACTTTTGATGAGTTTGAGCGTTATGTAAGACAGACAGTTACAACAAAAACAAAAAAATGAATTTTCTGGCTCACATATACCTGTCAGGAACGGATGAGAAAATTCTTGTTGGAAACTTCATGGGAGATTATGTGAAAGGAAGAGACTATCTTAAATATCCTGAAGACATACGCAAAGGCCTCCTTTTGCACCGGCAAATCGATTTTTATACGGATAATCACCCCATCGTAAAAAACAGCAAGAAAAGGATCGAAAGTGTTTACCGCAAATATTCAGGAATCATCATCGATATTTTTTATGATTATTTTCTGGCCACCAACTGGCCTGATTACAGCATTACGCCTCTTGCAGAGTTCACCGGTGAGGTGCACGACGTGCTGAGAAAGCATTATGATATATTCCCTCCGGGGATTAGGATCTGGTTTCCTAATTTCATCCAGGATAACTGGCTGATCTCCTATTCATCCATCGAAGGAATTGAGAGTGTGCTTCACCGTATGTCCAGCAGGACGTCTCTCCCGGAATTCACCGATTTCGCCATCAAGATCCTGAGAACTGAAGAATCAGGTATGCGACAGGAATTCAATGAATTTTTCACCTGTATCCGGACTTATGTGGATGAGACGTTTGGAATAAAGACCGGCTGTCCTTTTAAGGCCGCATAAAAAGGCCTGAATTTTTCAGCAGTCTGATGCGAACGCCTTTACAGTTCCGGCCGGATTCTGACTTAAAAATCACCGAAGTAGAAAACGCCCACAAACGGTTTTACCTGTTATACTCCATCCTGGCAGCATCAAGCCGCAGGAAGATGAAAAGTAGAAGCGTAAAAGCCCAGAGCGAAGAGCCGCCGTAACTGAAAAAGGGCAGAGGAATCCCGATGACAGGGAATAGCCCGATGGTCATGGCAATATTAACGGTAAAATGAAAGAAGATAACCGAGAAAACACCATATCCAAATACCCTGGCGAAAACGCTTCGTTGTCTCTCTGCCAACTGGATCAGACGAATCAGAAGAGTGACAAAGAGACCAACCACAACCATTGAACCCAGGAATCCCCATTCTTCGCCAACGGTGCAGAAAATAAAATCGGTACTTTGTTCGGGCACAAAATGCAGCTTTGTCTGGGTGCCCTTCAGAAAACCTTTTCCTGTAACTCCTCCTGAGCCAATGGCAATTTTGGATTGATTTACATTGTAACCTGCACCTTTGGGATCAGATTGCACACCCAGAAGAATGTTGATCCTGTTTTGCTGGTAATTGCTCAACACATGATGAAATGCATAATCTACTGAGAACGTATACACTATTCCGGTGATTACAATGGCAAAAACATAAAACGCCTTTTTGAGTCTGTTTTTATATATATAAACAAGGTAAAAGGCAATTGAGGGAGCTAAGGCGGCGAGTCCGGTGAAATACAAATCCTTCTGAAGTCCAGTCAGTTTCAGGAGACCGTAAACTATTCCAAAAGAAACGATATAGACAGCGGTAACTCTTAAAAAATTTTTAAAGCTCCGGGTAAGGAAACCCCAGACTACAAACCCGGAGAGAAGAATGATCACAAGTAAAATAAAATTACTCAGCACCAGAATCATAAAAAACAATACCCCGAGTGCGATGAGGGACATCAGGATCGCCGCAGGAAATCCCTGGCGGTATACCGGCAGCATAAACGAAAAGAAAACCAGGGCCGAGCCTGTGTCGGGTTGCAACAGGATCAGAGCTGCCGGCGTAAATATGATAAAAGCTGCCTTGATGAAGGTCTTGAACTTAGTTACGTTGATGTTGAACTCTGAGAGGTATTTCGCAAGGGCAAGGGCAACAGCAGGTTTGGCAAATTCGGAGGGCTGAATCTGGAATCCCCCGATCACGAACCAGCTCCTGGCACCGTTAATTTCCCTACCGGCGACCAGAACGACAAGCAATAAAAGCAATACAATACCGTAGATCAGGTAGGCAAAAAAATCATAAAATTTGTGATCGATGGTCATCACCACTATAGCGATCAGAATTGAAGCGCAAATCCACAAAAATTGTTTACCGTATCGTTGGTTCAGGTCGAGAATACTGGGGTGCTGGTCGGAATAAATGGCAGAAAAGATATTAAGCCAGCCCAGGATGATCATCACCAGAAAAAGGATAATGGTGAACCAGTCGACGTTCGCTATGATATTCCCTCTTTTCACCTTGCTGCCACCTCCTCCGTTTTCTTTTCTTTTTTCTGTATTCCGTTCAGAATATAGTTTTCAAGCCATGTTCGCTTAACCACACCATTCAGGTATTTTTCAATCATCAGACTGGCAATGGGAGCTGCCCAGGTAGATCCAAATCCCACATTTTCGACATAGACGGCAATGGCAATCTGAGGATTTTCCCTGGGTGCAAAGGCAATAAAGATGGAGTGATCGGCTCCGAACGGGTTTTGCGCCGTTCCTGTTTTACCACAAATCTCAACATCATTCATCCTGGCGATTCTGGCTGTGCTTCCGGGGCCGCCGTTTACAACAGCATCCATTCCATCGATTGCCACTTCAAAGTTGGCACTGTCGATATGCGTATAGTGTCTTGTCGTAAAAGCCGGATCAGGAGGGGTATTATTGTTTACATTTTTCAGGACATGCGGTACATAGTAACTTCCACGGTTAGCAATGGTGGCTGCCATGTTCGCCATTTGCATGGGTGTGATCCCGAGCTCTCCCTGTCCTATGGCGAGTGAAATGATCGTCAGAAAACTCCAGTGACCGGGACCATAATATTTGTCATAATACGTCGATTGGGGAACAAATCCTTTAAGCTCACCAGGTATATCTGAACCCAGTCGTTCACCAAATCCGAATGAGGTAACATATCGCCGCCAGTTACTATAGGCTGAATCGGTACCCGAAAATTTCGGATCCTCCATGATCCGCCTGAGTACATTGCAAAAGTATGCATTGCACGAGATCTGGATACCCTCTCGCAGGTCAAGCGGTGACATATGATCATGACAGCCGACATGAGTACCTTTGTAATAATAACCCCTGTTGCAATAGAACTCGTCGGAAGGTACCAGGACTTTTTCCTGTAATCCAATCAGGCCGTTAATGATCTTAAAGGTGGAACCCGGAGGATAGCTTGCGGCAACAGCCCGGTTGAACAGTGGATTCAGGGTATCGGACGTCAGTTCCTGGAAATGATCGCTCAATCCCCTGCCAACGAGAAGTCCCGGATCATAGGAAGGAGCACTGACCAGGGTCAGGATTTCACCGCTTGAGGGATCTATCGCCACGATACTCCCGGTAAATTTACCCATCAGTTTCTCACCATATTCCTGGAGATCGGCATCGAGGGTCAAGGTTATATCGGTACCCAGTTTTGCCGGCACATCATATTTTCCGCCTTCCCAGGTACCAGTTACCCGGTTACGTACGTCAACCATGTAATTTTTCTTCCCCTTTACACCTTTTAATAGGTTTTCATACGTTTTTTCAACACCGCTGATACCGATGTAGTCACCCATCTGATAATAATTGTCTTCATCAATCGTCTTGCGGTCAACTTCACCGACATAACCCAGCACATGAGCTGCAATATTCTTCGAATATCGGCGAAGGGTACGTGTCTGAACGAAAAAGCCGGGATACTTATAAAGTTTCTCCTGTAAAACAGAACTGATCTCTGCAGACATCTGCTTCATGAAAATGGAAGGGGCATACCGGTTATAACTGATCGCCTTCTGGAGTCTCTGTTCAAGGCTTTCTTTGGTAATATTGAGGATACTGCAAAAATCTGCAGTATCAAAGGGTTCGAGCTGCGAAGGGTTGATCATGATATCATACGCAGCCTGGTTCGATACAATAAGCTTACCGTTGCGGTCGTAAATAAGTCCTCTTGCCGGATACTGAATAACTTCCCTGCGGGAATTATTCTCAGCAGACAGCTTGTAGGATGAATCCATGACCTGCATACTGAAAAGCCGGGCAAGAATGACTAATGAAGCCAGAATCAATAATGCCCCTATAATATATTTCCTCTCCACGAACTGATTCATTATCTGCGATAGATAAAAAACTGGCTGATTAAAATAAAGAATGTCGTAATTAATGAACTGAGAATTGTCCGTAAAAGTATTTGCGGAAGGTCACTAAATCTGAACATTTCCACCATGAAAAGAAACAGGTGGTGTGCAACGACAAGTATCAGCGTATATTTCGCAAACCAATTAATGCCGTAATAGTGAACCCTGGGGAATGTCCCCGGTTCATAACCATCGCGCGGCGAAAAATTCTTAAGAACAAAAGGCCGTAGGAATGCCATGAATACAGTTGCTGAGGCATGCATACCCGGTGTAGACATTAACATATCCATTGTAAATCCCAGGACAAAGGCTGTAGAAAGTAACAGCCATCCCGGAACTTCAAATGGTATCAGCAAAATAAAAATCACATAGAAATAAGGATTCAGGTAACCACTCACCTCAATGTTGTTAAAGAGGAGAATCTGAAGCAGAATCACCGTGAAGAACCGGATAATATTTCTTATATATATGCTAATCATTTCCCTGCCCGTTCTCCAGTCCCTTCCTTTCCTGTCGCTGAAAATTACTGATCACGTTTACGTGATATATGTTCCTGAAGTTTGTGGAAAGACTGACATTTATATCATAAAAATTACCTTCCCCGGGCTTCACTGAATTTACCACGCCAATCATAAGGTTTGGCGGGAAAATGGCCGAATACCCGCTGGTCACCACGGTATCTCCCGGCATCACCATTACATGGGTCGGGATTTCACGAAGCCTGACCAGGGCCGGATCGCGGCCTCCCCACTCAATGATCCCGAAATAATTATTTCTGAGGATCCTTGCACTAAGCCTGAAATTCCGGTTGAGAACCGGGATAATCGTAGCATAATTATTTGACACATCCGTCACCACACCAACAACTCCCTGTTCTGAGATAACCCCCATATCTTTCTTCACACCCTGGTCTGACCCCTTGTCGATCATTATATAATTGTACTGACGATTTACCGAGTTATTGATGATCCTGGCCGGGATATAGAAATATTTCCGTCCTTCCTGCTTTTCCCTGAGAGTATCAAAAGACGCGGAATCATTCCGGCTAATATATATTATTTCCTCATCCCGGTCGAGCTTGTTCCGAAGCCGGGCATTCTCATAGACTAAGGCATCATTTTCGGTTTTAAGATGAAGGTACTCGCGGAATCCCTCCAGCTCTGAATAAACAGCACCCGTGACACTTCTCGACAAACCCATGAACTGCGAAAGCTGAAAACCATTGAACTGAATGATCAATACGAAGCATATTCCTTCAATCAGAAGGAACAGAATAACAAAGTAGTTTCTTACGATGAATCGCAGAAGATCTCTCATTCTGTCAACATGCCTGTTTTATCTCATTAAGAAAGAAAACCTGTCCACATTTTTCAGAGCGATCCCTGTACCCCGGGCAACAGCCTGAAGGGGATCTTCAGCCACATGGAAAGGAATATTAATTTTATCGGTGAACCGCTTATCCAGTCCCCGGAGAAGAGCGCCACCGCCGGCAAGATAAATACCGCTCTGTACGATATCTGCATATAATTCCGGAGGTGTTTGTTCGAGAACCGAGAGAATAGCCGTTTCGATTTTGGAAATGGACTTATCAAGACAGTGGGCAATTTCCTGGTATGATATCGGAATTTCAATGGGCATGGCCGTCATCAGATTCGGTCCTCTAACATTAAAATCTGTGGGAGGCATATCCAGTTCAGGAAGTGAGGATCCGACGCTGATCTTAATTTCTTCTGCGGTCCTTTCTCCAATCTTGATATTATGCTGATGCCTCATATAGGTCTGGATATCGGCAGTAAACCCGTCACCGGCCACCCGCAGCGACTGGTTACAAACAATCCCGCCCAGTGCGATCACCGCAATTTCTGTGGTCCCCCCCCCAATATCAACAACCATGCTCCCGTTCGGAGCTTCGACGTCGATTCCGATACCAATGGCTGCAGCCATGGGTTCATAAATCATGTAAACATCGCGGCCGCCGGCGTGCTCGGAAGAGTCCCTCACAGCTCTGCGCTCCACTTCGGTGCAACCCGACGGGATACAAACCACCATCTTCAGGGAAGGTGTAAACAGACGATTCCCCTTATTGATCAGTTTGATCATTCCCCTGATCATCTGCTCTGCGGCATCGAAATCAGCAATTACACCATCCCTCAAAGGCCTGATGGTCTTGATGAATTCATGGGTTTTACCGTGCATCTGTCTTGCTTTCTCACCTATAGCAATAAGCTTCCCCGTCTTTTGATCAATCGCAACAATAGACGGCTCATTCACAACAACCTTATCATTATAAATGATGATGGTATTGGCTGTACCCAGATCTATTGCCAGTTCCTGCTGAAAAGAAAACAATCCCATAAGTTATATCAGTGTTTAAAATGTCGTATTCCTGTAAATACCATACTAATGCCATTTTGGTTACAAAATTCCACAGAATCCTCATCCCTTACCGAACCTCCGGGCTGGATAACCGATGTTACACCAGCGTTATAAGCAATTTCTACTGAATCGGCAAATGGAAAAAAAGCATCCGATGCCATGACCGAACCATGAAGTTCAAAATGAAAATTTCCTGCTTTTTCAATCGCCTGTCTTAGGGCATCTACTCTGGATGTTTGTCCCACACCACTGGCAATCAGTTGTTTATTCTTAACCAGAACGATAGCATTCGATTTTGTATGCTTGACGATTTTATTGGCAAATAAAAGATCATCAACCTGGAGAGCAGAGGGTTCCGTTTTAGTGACCACCCTTAAATCACCGGCCTCTTCAACATTTACATCCCGGTCCTGCACCAGAACGCCATTCAAAACGGACCGGACAGTTCTTTTTTGAAGATTTTCTGATTTCTGCACCAGGATAATACGGTTTTTTTTCTGTTTAAGTATCTCAAGTGCCTTTCCGTCATAAGAGGGTGCGATGACAACCTCGAAAAAGATTTTATTCATCTCTTCGGCCGTCGCCGCGTCCACCTCACGGTTTGTGATCAGAATTCCACCATAAGCCGAAACAGGATCTCCGGCAAGTGCATCTTTCCAGGCTTCCAGAAGAACAGGACGCGAAGCCAGACCACAGGCATTGTTATGCTTCAGTACGGCACAGGTGGTTTCCTGAAAATCCGATATCAGGCCAACAGCAGCATCGATATCAAGCAGGTTGTTATATGAAATTTCCTTCCCGTGAAGCTGATCAAACATCTCTTCAAACTTCCCGAAAAAGAATCCTTCCTGATGGGGATTTTCACCATAACGCAGGGCTTTCCCCGGACCGGCACTGAGCCTGAATTCATGGTTCTCATTCTTGTCGAACCAATTGTAGATCATGGTATCATAATGGGACGAAACGGCGAAGGCTTTTGCTGCGTAGTCACGCCTGTCTTCAATGTCGGTTGCACCCGATTTGCTCTCCAGAAGCTCAACCAGCTCACCGTACTGGTTCCGTGATGAAACGATGAGTACATCGCGGTAGTTTTTGGCTGCGGCCCTGATCAGGGATATGCCTCCGATATCGATCTTCTCAATCACAGCCTGTTCCTCCGCACCAGAATTTACCGTTTCCTCAAACGGGTATAAATCCACGATGACCAGGTCAATTTCCGGGATATCATACTCTGCCAGTTGACTGAGATCGGAATCAATATGTCGCCTTGAAAGTATCCCGCCGAAGACTTTGGGATGAAGAGTTTTTACCCTGCCACCCAGAATAGAAGGATAGGATGTGAGATCTTCAACCGAGGTAACCTTTATTCCATGATCTTCGATAAAAGTCTTTGTTCCTCCTGTGGAAATAATATTTATCTTTAACGCTTCCAATATTTTTATGACCCTGTCAAGATTTTCTTTGTAGTAAACAGAAATAAGGGCGGTTTTAATTTTTTTTAAATTACTCATTTATAATTCGTTGATTTAAACGTTAAAAATATCATAATCTGTCAAAAATATGGTATTTTAGACAGGGAATTACCTGCCGTTAAAATTATACAAAGGAAACAGTTTCAACTGACTTTAAGAAAGTTTTCAACAGTTATTTACAAATTATGCTGAAAGTACTAAAACTGGTTATCGAGAGTTTCATATTTTCGCTGAAGTCGGTGTTTGTCAATAAGCTAAGGACATCACTTTCACTGCTTGGGATTACGATCGGAATTTTTGCCATTATTTCGGTATTCACCATCTTTGATTCTCTGAAGAAGAATATCAAGGAAAGCTTTTCTTCCATGGGCAGCAATGTGATCTATATTGGTAAATGGCCCTGGACCAGTGAAAACGGTCAGGATTACCCGTGGTGGAAGTATCTGAACCGGCCCCTACCCACAATCAAGGAATACCAGCAGCTTAAAGACAGGCTTAAGAATGCAGGAGCCATTTGCTTTCTTGTCAGTCCAAAGGCGTCTATCCAGTACCGTAACAACCAGGTAGACGATGCCACAATTGATGGTGTGTCCGAAGGCTTTGAAAAAATCAAGAATATTGACATCGAACGTGGTCGATACTTATCCCCCTTTGAGTTGAAGTCGGGACGTAATTTTACAGTTATCGGAAATACTATCGCTCTAAAGCTTTTTCCCGATGCTGATCCTCTCGGGAAAACCATTGTGGTGAAGAAAAGCAAACTCAAGGTGATCGGTATTCTGAAAAAAGAAGGGAAAAGTGCCTTTGAGAATTCGCTGGATGATGGGATCATTGTGCCGATAAACTATTTCAGAAACCTTGTCAATATCAGGACCGAATCCATGCAACCTGCCATCCAGGTCCAGGCATTGCCCGGATTGCCACTTGAAGATCTGCGATATGAGATCCGAATGGCAATGAGATCAATACGGCGGATTAAGCCGGCAGAAGAAGATAATTTTGCCTTGAACCAGATGAGCATGATCAATAATCAGCTCGACAAGATCTTTAGCACCCTGGATATCGCCGGGTGGTTCATCGGCCTTTTCTCACTGCTGGTCGGAGGTTTCGGAATCGCAAACATCATGTTCGTTTCCGTCAGGGAAAGGACCAATATCATAGGCATTGAAAAAGCCCTTGGTGCAAAACGGTATTTTGTACTGATGCAATTCGTATTCGAAGCTGTACTCCTGGCCATTGCGGGAGGTGTGGTCGGACTGCTTCTCATTTTCACGGGTACGGCCATTATCAACCTGACCACCAGCTTCAGCATATCGCTTACCCTTGGAAATATCATCCTGGGACTGGGAATATCGTCCTTTATCGGGCTGATATCAGGTCTGGCTCCGGCGTATTCGGCCGCCCGCCTCGATCCTGTGACTGCGATAAACTCGAGCTTCTAGAATATCCCGTACATGATCCTTCCCATCACGAAATAAATCACCAGGCCCATTATATCATTCATAGTGGTGATAAAAGGTCCCGTTGCCAGGGCAGGATCGAGTTTTAACTTATTGAGGGCAAGGGGGATGAAAGTCCCGAACAGGGACGAAAAAATTATGACCACAAAAAGGGAAAGACCTACTGTAAATGTCAGCGCCAGAGAATCTGCAGTCAGAAAATTATATATTAAGATCAGTCCGGCCAGTACGGTACCATTCATGAGTGCCACGAGAAACTCCTTGGCGAGTTTGCGCATCGTCCGGTCAATGCCCGGTGAATTGGCGGCAATGCTCTGAACAATGATGGCCGATGATTGTATCCCGATATTCCCGGCCATGGCTCCGATGAGAGGAATAAAAAAAGCCACCTGCGGGTTAATCTTGATATCTCCTTCAAACCGGCTGATCACCAGGGCCACCAGGATACCTCCCAGCAGGCCGATCAGCAGCCATGGCAGTCGTGCCCGGGTCATCATCCAGGGGGAATCACCGGGTTCAACATCGGCGGAAAGGCCTGAAGCCATCTGGTAATCCCTCTCTGCCTCTTCCTGGATCACATCCACAACATCGTCGATGGTAATACGACCCAGCAACCGGCCGATGGAGTCAACAACAGGAAGTACGACCAGGTTATATTTGCTCATCACGGAAACCACCTCTTCTGTAGGAGCGTCGGTTCGAACCGAGATGACATCGGGCTTGAACAGGAACCTGATCTTCTGGTGCGGTTCGGAAAGCAGAAGTTTCTTAAGTGACAGGGTACCCCTGAGGATCCCGTCATCATCGACTACATAAACAAAATAGACCTCATCCACTTCGCCGGCTTGTTTCCGGATTTCCTTCAGCGCAGTGCTGATGTTCCAGTTTTCATTCACCCGGATCATCTCCTTGGCCATTAATCCCCCGGCTGAATCTTCATCATAACTGAGAAGATCCACGATGTCGCCTGCCTGCTCAACATTCTTAAGATACTGAAGAACTTCCTCCTTCTTTTCCTCTGGCAGATCTGCAATCACATCCGCCGCATCATCCGAATCCATGTGATGAATAAATTGCTCGGCAATGACTTCCGAGGGTAAAGCGCGGAGGAATTTCTCCCGGTCATCCTCTTCGAGTTCGGCCAGGACATCGGAAGCCTTCTCTCCTTCCAGCAGCAGATAAAGAAACCTTGCCTCCTCTATGGAAAGACTGATATAGATTTCAGCGATGTCGGCTGCATGAAGCTCACGCATCATGGTAATGGCTGTGGCCTCATCCCGGGCCTCAATGATTTCCCTGAGCCGTTCGATGTATTCCCTGGTCAGTTCAAAATTCATTTTGATTATGTTTAGTTATAGTTCCCGGGCTTCAATCCTGGCCGTTAATTCAACAAAATTTTCCACACTCAGTTCTTCCGGCCTTTTTTTCAGGATAGGATCCTCCCGGTCCAAATTTAATAAAAGTGACGCTAAGGAGTTACGCATCATCTTCCTTCTTTGATTAAATGCCATTTTAATCACCTGCCTGAACAAGTCCTCACTGCATTCAAGCTTAGAGCGGGCATTCCTTTCAAGCCGGATCACCGAAGATTTCACTTTCGGCGGAGGGAAAAAGGAACCCGGATTCACAGTAAACAGATATGTAACATCGTACCAGGCCTGAAGAAAAACCGACAAGATCCCGTAACGCTTTGATCCAGGACCTGAAACGAGCCTTTCAGCCACTTCCTTCTGGATCATACATACCACCTCCGGCACAAGTTCCCTGTTTTCGAGTATTTTAAAAAATATCTGGCTTGAAATATTGTAAGGGAAATTCCCGATAACTGCAAATTTCTTACCGAAACGGTTCAGATCGAGCTTAAGAAAATCACCGGTTATCAGATGGTCACCCAGACCGGGATAATGCTGATGCAGATATTCCACAGCTTCGGTATCGATCTCAACCTGGTAAAAGTCCAGATCTTCCTGCTCCGCCAGAAATTGAGTCAGGATACCTTTCCCCGGTCCGATTTCCAGAACCGTCTCAACCTGCCTGAGCTGCAGACTCCCCGCAATATGACGGGCGATCCCGGGGTCCGTCAGAAAATGCTGCCCCAGATTTTTCTTTGGTCTGACCATTCCTGTTTGGTAAAATAAACCCTAAGCAGAACTACAATGCAATACGGTACAAAAATGCGCCTTTATTAAAGCTTCTGCCGAATACATGATGGATAATCTATTCAATTAAATAATTTTGTGTGAATTTACTATTTTTGAGCTGAGCAACAGCCTATCGGGTCAAACTTTTCTGAAAACATGAAAAAAATTAAAAATCCCTTTTTAAGCCTCGAAGGATATCAGTGTTTTGGATGTTCGCCAGGCAACCTTTCCGGCCTTAGGATGAAATTTTATGAAGAGGGTGACAGCGTTGTCTCTGAATGGACGCCCCGGCCGGAATTTCAGGGATATAACAATGTCCTTCACGGAGGGATACAAGCTACACTTATGGATGAAATCGCCAGCTGGACGATCTATGTAAAGGCCGGCACCGGCGGTGTGACCCGCAGGATGGAAGCAAAATACAGGCACCCGGTTCTTACAAACAAAGGTAATATCATGCTCAGAGCCAGGATTAAATCCAATGTCCGCCGGCTTGTCACTGTTGAAGTTCAATTGCTGGATAACAACGGGAAACTTTGTTCCGAAGGTGAAGTAGACTACTTCATTTTCCCTGAAAAAGACGCAAAAGAAAGACTGTATTACCCTGGCAAGGAGACATTTATATAAAATAGAAAAGGGAAGAATGAATTACAATTTTGATGAGATCATTGACAGGGAAAATACCTCTTCGGTAAAATTCGATCTGAGGAACGATGTATTCGGCACCCCGGACGTCTTCCCTATGTGGGTAGCCGACATGGATTTTGCCACCCCCCCCTTTATCAGGGAAGCAATCATTAGACGGGCCATGCACCCGGTCTATGGTTATACGTTCAGGTCATCCGCCTTTCACGAAAGTATCCTTTCCTGGATGTCACGACGACACCAATGGGAGGTGGATAAAAGCTGGATCTCATTCAGCCCGGGAATAGTCCCGGCCCTGAACATGGCTGTTCTCGCCTTTACCGAACCGGGCGACAGGATTATTCTTCAGCCACCGGTGTACTTTCCCTTCTTCACAGCTGTAAAAAATCACGGCAGGGAAGTGGCCTATAACGAGCTGATCTGCAGGGATGGCAATTATTACATGGACTTTGAAGATCTTGAAAAGAAAGCTGCAACCGCGAAAATGCTCATTCTCTGCCATCCCCATAACCCCATTGGCCGTTTATGGAAAAAAGAAGAACTGGAATCGCTCCTTGATATCTGCCGGCGCCATCATGTCCTCATCCTCTCCGACGAGATCCATTCAGACCTGATCCTTTCAGAAGAACGGCACACTCCCTTGCTAAGCCTTAATAACGCAGATGAAATAACAACAGCCTGTTATTCAGCAAGCAAGACATTCAATCTTGCCGGTCTCTCCACATCCTTCTTAATTTCTCCCAATCCGGAACTCCGGCAGAAATATGAAAAAACACTGGATAATCTCCACATCGGAATGGGTAATCTGTTTGGTAATGAGGCCCTCATTGCCGCATACACCGAAGGAGAAGAATGGCTAAATCAACTCCTGATTTACCTCCGGGAAAATATCAGGTTCCTGGAAAATTTCCTGAACCGGCATATTCCGCTCGTCCATCTGACAAAAACCGAGGCGACGTACCTCACATGGCTCGATTTCAGAAGCCTGGGGATGAGCGACCGAAACCTGAAAAATTTTATTATTAAGGAAGCAGGGCTCGGCCTAAACGACGGACCTCAGTTTGGACCCGGAGGAAGAGGATTTCAAAGGATGAATGTTGCTCTTCCCCGCCCTAAGCTAGCCGGAGCCCTGGAAATTCTCGAAGCGGCTATCAGAAAAATTCAATAAATGTTGTGTATGTTTAGCCAGAGAAAAAGTGAAGCCGCTTCAAACTCCTGAGTCGTGTTGACCATTTGGGAAATGCACTGATAAATCCCCGGGAAACCCCAAGAACACCTTCATCGGACTCGTGGCCACCTGCATCTGCGATCGCAGAAAATCCTTCCCTTATCAACCTGATGATCACCCGCAAACCCCCGTTGCAGTAACCGTGGAAAATCATTCTTCCATAACGGGAAAAATTTCCACAACTTCATTCGCTTACAGATGAGATAACTGACCGCCTGGGCCTGCCACCGGAAATTAATGTCTGTCAGGATTGACCCTGCATTGAAATGAATATCTGCTACTTACAAATCCTGCTTGACAATATGTCCTCATCCTTCCGAAACTTAAAAATGCCATTTTGTCTTATTTAATTTGTATAACATGTCATTTTGTCTTCTTTTTGATACCAGGGTGCCAGTGGTATACAATTTGAAATCACGGGAAGTGATTAAACACTATGTTAAACCAAAAATAAAGGAGGGCAGAACCATGTTACCTACAACGAACAAAAGATTCAGGTTACCGGGATTACTGGACGACTTTTTCGGCAGCGACTGGTTTAATGACAGGGCCAACTGGGATTATTCAAACAGTGTTCCTGCGGTTAACATTGCAGAAAACAAAGACTCATATGAGATTGAACTGGCAGCTCCGGGAATTGATAAGAAGGACATAAAAATTGACCTTCACAACAATGCTTTGACCATATCCTGTGAAAGGAATGTTGAGCATGAAGATAAAGATGATCAATACATGCGCAAGGAATTCGAGTATTCCTCCTTCAGCCGCTCATTTACTTTGCCTGAAACGGTAAACGCCGACAAGATCAAAGCTGATCATGCCAACGGCATTCTGAAGGTTCATATTCCCAAAAAACCCGAAGCCGTTCAAAAAGGTCCGCGACAAATATCTATATCGTAACGGATCTGTAAAAAACCAGGGTGGCAGTGACTTGTATCATCAGGTTACTGCTACCTTTTTTTCAATGGTAAAAAATGCAAAGGGTAATCCGAAATTTTATGTATTCGGTCTCACAGGTTATCAGTCCTTGCCCGTTTAATTCGGGACCCGGGTTTTTTTATTTCAGATATTTTCCAATGGCAGCCATGAGCTGCGGTGACCATATGGGTTTAATCAGATAATCGTCGAAATTCAGCGCGGCAGTTTTATCCTTTTCACTTTCGAGACTATAAGCTGTTTGAGCAATAATGGGGAGTTCTTTTCGCAGCGATTTAACGACCCTGGAAGCTTCATATCCATCCATCTCCGGCATGAGGATATCCATCAGGACAAGATTGATGGCATGATTTTTTTTAACATGATCGATTGCTTCCTTCCCGTTTTTTGCCCAGATCAGATTGATTCGCGAAGGCCTCAACAATTCCTGAAGATAAATAAAGTTGGATTCTACATCTTCAGCAATAAGAACTGTTTTATCACTCCAGTTGCGCTCTCCGGGTCTGTTGGTTTTCACTTTGGGTTTTTCTTCAATACTTCTGAATTCGACTTCTTTGAAAGGTATGCTAAAAAAGAAGGTCGATCCCTTACCGGGTTTTGATTCAGCCCATAATTTACCGCCCAGAAGGATCGCCAGATTTTTAGTAATCGTCAGAAGGAGAGCGGCACTATCGAATGGATGGTTCTGGTTGTCTGACAGTTTTTTATACCGGTTAAAAATGATTTCCAGACGCTCCATGGAAAAGCCGGAACCTGTATCTTTAATATATAGTTCCAGCATATTTTCCTCGCTGATCCGATAGCCAAACTCAACCATGCCTTCTTCAGTATGTTTGAAAGCGTTTTCAAGCAGGTTAGTCATAATCTGTTTAAATCGTTCTCTGTCGGTAAGGATAGAAAAGTCTATATCTGTATTCGCTTTTTTGAGCACAAGGGCAACTTCAGATTTTCCCATCTCCCTTTTCTGTTCCTCAAACTGTTTATAAAGGTCCTCCAGAAGAACATTGAGAGCCGTCTGTTCTTTATTCACTGTCAGCTGACCTGATTCGATCCGGGATATATCAACCAGATTGTTGATCAGCTGAAGAAGATAATTACCACTGGAATGAATATGATTGATATAGGTTTGTTTCGACTGGATCGACAGATTTGGATCTTTCAACAGCTCAGAAAATCCTACTATGGCATTCAAAGGGGTTCTGATTTGGTAAGAGAGGTTGGATATTAAGTATAAATCGGGTTTGGGCTGCACCCCCTGGGAAGGCTGATGTTTCAGAAATTCGTTTTCCAGTGCAAGATCACTCATCATCTCCGTCATGATAAATGCAAAGATCATCACGGCCGCAAACATGATAAGCCGGTTATACAGTTCATTTAATGGAACAGCTGTGACAAGCACCTGGAGAAAGGTGTTTTCATCGGTAAACAAAAAATAGTAGATAAGAGCATCAGCAACATAAAAAATAATACCGATGATAATGGCATATAACAATACCTTACTCTTCTTATTCATAACGATTTAGATTGATAACTCTCTTCAAAGTTAAATGTTTGGGCAAGCAAATGCATACTCAAAATGGTGTACGGATAGCATCGGCATTGGTTGCGGGTTGGGTCAATTTAATGAATATTTCCTGAGTCTAAGGGTAGGAGCAAAAAAACATACGAATGAACAACAGGATTTCCTTCAAATATTCGAATAAAAAAACAACTTTTACCTGTAAAAATATATTCCTTCCGGTCTCCTGAAGAACATGATCTGGTTGAAAATATTCGATATTTTTTAGAGGTTTGTTAATACGTCTTATGCTAACAGCTTTGTTCATCGTGCAAAAGCTGTCTTTACCTGTCTCCGGATTGTTTTATCTGTATATGGTATGTTCCATCCTCATCACGAAGTATTTCATCCAGGGTAAGGACGTTGTCTGCATTGTATAGGGTTCTGAATGTCTCGGTCGGATTTTTTCTAAGGCTGTGATAAGCCCAGGTCATGAACCAGGTCCAGCCGGGTTGTTCTTTCAGGATATCTTCAGAAGGCAGTTCTCCTACTTCACCCAGTGCAATGGGCTTCCCTTCACCCAGCTTTTGCAGATCAGTATAATGCGACAACTTGTAATCATTGCGATACACATCCGCGGCGAGAATGTCGACATATTGATTCCCCGGATAGAAAAGACGGTACGGATAGGCTTCATCACCAGGAATATCACGCGGTGCATTTGCATCCCACACCCAGATCAGGTTGTTCAGTTTATGATGATGGGTAAAATAATCGTACATCATAATCCACAACCGTTTGAATCCCTTATCACCCGGATGATCGCACCACCAGAACCAGACACCGTTCATCTCATGATAAGGCCTCCACAACACCGGGATGCCGGCATCACGAAGTTGTTTCAGGTAACCCGCCACCTTATCTGCTCCCTTCTTCCAGTCTGTATTCAAAGGCGTGCCATCGGTTACCAGTTCGTTCCAAACCGAATCATCAGGGCGGTTTTCCATGGCCCAAATGCTTTCACCCTGGCAACAGTCGCCATCGGAGGGAAAACAACCATGCCACATCAGAGTAATGATATGCCCTTTTGCGTACATACGTTTTGCTTCTTCTATCATATTCTGCCTTGCAACATCCATCGTCAGTCCGGTAAAATATACACTATCAGACGGGTCGGACAGATTCAGCGGACCGCAATGCTGAAAGTTTTGGGGATGATCACCCTGGTAACAAAAGCTGAAGTCTGAACCCCATACCACCGGGGATCGCCCGGTCATCTCTTCCATCAAGTGTGTATATTTCGAACCTGTACTAATATAGTTATGCTGACCGGCCAGGGTATAATGTCCCGAGATTTCATACATAAAATCCAGTAACCTGGCAGTACGGCGGCTGGCATCCGGATTTACAGGCTTAGCATGTTTTTTCCCGGTGCACGAAGCACTGAAAAGGGTAAGCAATAACCATGTAATGGTGATTGGATTTTTCATAATACCGTTTTTCTTTTCAAATATAAGTAATGTTATCGCTATTTACTTCTGATAACCTGAAACATACACATTATTTCGTTTTTTTTTATAATTTTACAGTCACCTCAAATAGTATGAACGCCACGTTGTAATAACAACGCTTCCGAAGATGAAAAAAGAGAAAGATAAGTCAAAGGACGAATTGCTCAGGGAGATAAAAAAGTTACAAGACGAACAGCAGGCTCTCCGGGAAGATCAACGCCGTTATTCCACACTGGTCCAAAACCTGAATGGCGCCGTATACCGTTGTAAAAACGATCGGGATTATACCATGGAAGCATTAACCGGTGAGGTAAAACAGCTCACAGGGTACCTTCCGGAAGATTTCATTGCTAATAAGCTTTTAAGCTGGAACGATCTTATCGCAGAAGAAGACCGGGGCAGGATACGCAAGATCATACAAAAGGCACTGAAGAACCATGAGAGATATACGCTGGATTACAGTATCACGGATGCCTCGGGTAGTCAAAAATGGGTATGGGAACAGGGGTGTGGCATATTTGATAATAGAGGTAAACTTGAAGCCCTGGAAGGTTTTATCACCGATATTACGGAATGGAAGCTCTCCAAGATAGCCAGGGAGGAGAGTGAACAGAAATTCAGGAGCCTTTATGAAAATGCACCTGTAGCGTATTTTTCTGTCTCTTCCGATGGTAAAATCACACGTTGCAATAAGAAAGCCTATTCCCTCCTTGGATACCCAGATGGTGCTCTTACCGGAAAATACTTTGATGAATTTCTCGCTGGCAGTTCAGGGAAAAAACCAGCAGCCGGCAGCTTTTTTTCCCCGTGGGACAATAGGGTCGAATTACCGGTCAATGAAGTCCAGCTTTTGAGGGCCGACGGAATCCCGGTATGGGTTAGGATGACTATCAATTCGGAAAGGAATGCACAAGGTGATGTCGAAAAGAGACGGATACTCGTTGTCAACATCGAATCACAAAAGAAGGCTGAGGAAGAGCTTCAGGTCACCCTTAAACGACTTTCCCTTGCAGCAAAATCTGCAGGCATAGGGATCTGGGACCTGGACATGGAAACCGGAAATCTGACGTGGGATAACAAAATGTATGAGATTTATGGTGTCAGTCCCGATGAAGGGGAAGTCGCATCATTCTCCTGGAAGGAATTCATCCACCCTGATGATGCCGTCAAAACCCTGGAGATATATAACCGGGCTCTTAATGAAAAAAATGCATTCCATACTGATTTCCGAATTGTCCGTCCCGATCAATCTGTAAGGCATATCCAGGTGCATGGTCTGGTGCATACCGGACCGGGCGGAAAAGCTGTCAGCGTTACCGGGATTAACATTGATGAAACGGACCGTATCAGGTCGGAACAGCATATCCTTCGGTTAAACAGGTTGTACACTGTACTGAGCAATATTAACCAGTCTATCGTCAGGATCAGACAACTGCCGGAAATGTTTAATGAAGCCTGCAAGGTTGCAGTAAATGACGGACAGTTTGACCTGGCATGGATCGGCCTTACAGGATCATCTCCCGGGGAGATCGATATCCGGGCCTATGCTGGCAGTAATGACAAAACCATAGACGTAGTAAGGGAACGTCTTAAGAAAGAAAATCATATCACGGGCCCGACAGGTCAGGCTATCAGAACGGGAGAACCTGTAATCATCAAGGATATCAGGACGGGTTTAGCCAACTACAGCGATCCCCAATCCTTTCTTGAACCGGGATACAATGCATTGGCCTGTTTCCCTCTTGTTGCCGGAGGACAGGTAAAAGGGGTCTTTAATCTTTATTCAAAGTCATCCGGAATTTTCGATGAGGATGAGATCAAACTTCTTACAGAGCTCTCAGCTGACATCTCATATGCCATCGAATTCGCAGGTCAGGAGGAAGAAAAGCTGATCTACAGGAATAAGCTTCTTGAGGCGACAAATGCTCTCGGGGCGATTATTGAGGCTTCGCCCCTGGCCATTCTTCATCTTAGCCCTGAAGGTAAGGTTCTCCTCTGGAATCGTGCGGCAGAAAAGATTTTCGGCTGGAAACATGAGGAAGTGGTGGGTAAATTCCTGCCAATCGTGCAAAAGGATAAACAAAATGAGTTCCGGGATATCCGGGAACAGGTCCTCGCCGGAAATAGTTATACCGCAAACGAGCTGATACGTCAGCGGAAAGACGGCAGTAAGATATTTGTCAGCCTTTCCACGGCTGCCATTTACGATAAAAACGGGAATATAAGCGGCATTATTGAAGTACTGGAGGATATCGGCTCAAGGAAGATGGCAGAAAGAAAACTCATGGACAATGAATCCAGGTACCGGTATCTGTTTCAAAATAACCCGCACCCGATGATGGTATATGACAGGGAAAGCATGGATATCCTGGAGGTCAACGATGCTGCGGTGATAAAATACGGGTACAGCAGGGAAGAATTCCGCAAAATCAAGGTCACCGATATCAGACCGGAAGAGGAACGTGAAAAATTCCTCACACTCATGGCTAGTAAAAGAGGACAAATAAGACATTCCGGCACCTGGAAACATAATCTTAAAAACGGATCTACAATTGAAGTTGATATCACTTCCCATACTCTTGAATATGAAGGCCATCAGGCAGTACTCGTCCTTGCACAGGATGTGACTGAACGAAAAAAATGGGAAGAGGATCTGATCCGGGCTAAGGAGGAAGCCGAACAATCAAACCGGCTGAAAGACGCCTTCGTGGCTAACATATCCCACGAGATCCGAACACCCCTGAACTCCATCCTGGGATTCTCCGAACTGATACGTGATACCCTCGCCGGTCAACTGGATGAAGATCTGGACAGGTATTTCGATAATATAACTAAGTCGAGTTACCGCCTGATGAGAACAGTGGATATGATCCTGAATTTTTCCAGACTCCAGGTTGGCGCATTCAACATACACCCTAATGTACTCAAATTGCATGAACTTGTCGAACAACTTGTAAATGAGAACAAGCTGTCTGCCTGGAACAAATCTCTGGAACTGTCTTTTGAAAATAAAGTCGGAGACGTGCGCCTCAAACTGGACGAATATTGTATTATGCAGGCCATAGCGAACCTGATTGATAACGCACTCAAATATACAAATGAAGGTTGGATTCATTTGGTCCTGTACGCAAACGAAGAAGGCTTCCTGAATCTCGACGTCGCCGACACAGGTATTGGCATTTCGGAAGAATTCTTCAGCCAGCTTTTCAGACCTTATTCCCAGGAAGACATCGGTTATACAAGAAGCTATGAAGGAATAGGTCTGGGCCTTTCCATGGTCAAACAATATCTTGAGCTGAATGGTGCCTCCATTTCGTTCCGGAGTGTACAAAATCAGGGCTCCGTTTTTACCATCCATTTTAATCAGCGTCTTTCCACCGAGGAAACCGTCAAGGTACGGCAGGAAAATAAACAGGAGCCTGATCATGTTAATCCTTTGGTGAATGTCGTAAAAAACTATGTCCTGGTAGTTGAAGACGATCCTTTCAGTCAGGAATACATGAAAACCATTCTCGAGGATAATTACCATGTATTAATCGCTGAAAGAGCGGAAGAAGCACTGAAAGTGCTATTAAAGCAACATGTGTCGATAATCCTGATGGATATCTCCCTTAAAGGAGAAATGGACGGACTTAAACTCACCCGAAAACTGAAAGACAATCCGGATTACCGTTCCATTCCTGTCATCGTGCTGACGGCACATGCCTTTGCAGAGGACCGTAAAAGATCAATGGATGCAGGCTGTAATGCCTATTTTTCAAAGCCTTTTAATCCCGGAGAATTATTGAATAAGATGGATGAATTACAGGCCGGGAATGTTTTATCGGTATAGCCGGAAAGGATATTTTCATTACTTTTGAAGGAAATTTTTTACCTGATCTCTATGATTTGTCGTTCCGGATGCGGTGCCTGTTGTATCGCACTTTCCATTTCCTCCCCCATTCCGGGTATGCCTTCCGGTAAACCTGCAGGGGTAAAATGTATTCATCTTAAACCGGATTACCTTTGCGGGCTTTTTAATCATCCCGATCGTCCGGAAGTTTGCAACCACTTTATGGCCGAAGAGCTGATCTGCGGAACATCAAGGGAAGAAGCTTTGCTGATCATGAACCAACTCGAGAACGAGTGCATACAAAGGATTTCCCTTCCCTGTGAGCCTCCGGTCCGAACCTGAAGGGGGAAGGAAATCCCATACTTTACTATCCTTCAGCTTCATGCAAAGAAAATTTGCCGAAGTTCCTTTCTTCAACTTCCGCCCCGACTGTCGCAGAAGAATACAAGCATGATGTAATTTGGAGACGACAGCCGGCAAATCATGTGTTCAACCTGAAACCCGGCAGACGATAAAAATTTTAATTAACCGTTCACCCGGCTCACCCGGTATTAATTTAACATTAATTCAAGTCGTTTCCTGATAAATTCAATTTTCATATGGCATATTATTATCAAACATTATTAAATTTGCGGGTCGATTCCCCCAAAAAAACGGACTAAAATGACAGATTTTTTAAACTCATTGCATGGGAAAGGAATAGTCCTGCCCGAAATGATTGTGGATATACTTGAGAACTGCCCCCGATTCACGGTATTCAATTCATCGGAAGAGCTTGCGGAAGCTTCTGTTGACGGAAAAAACAGTTTTGAAGTGTCGTATGAGGTAGAAGGTAAAGGCCTTTACACGGAAGCGATTATTCATAAAGTGAAAAACGGCATTTCTGCCAATTATACCGAAGCGTATATGAGGCGCAGGGATCCCGACACGATGGTCATTGCAGATGATCTACCGACCGACAAACCGAAATTCAGAGAGCGTTTCGGATATGATTTCAGTGTACTGCGTGATCAGACCTTTGAATGGCTGAAAAAACAGGAACTCGGCATATTTTTTTATTTCGCCGGACAAAAGGGCATCGGAAGTACAGGCATGGCTTTAGCACCGGCGAATGCTGCCTTCTTTTCAATGGGCCTATCCATGCTCCAGAAAATTGTTCCGGTTGATGAACTGCCTGGCGGTTACCATTTGGAATCTGTCATCTATGTTGCACCCCCTTTCAGGCATACTCACTTTAAGGGCAGGCAGATAGTGGTTCACAACAGGTTGCCAGGTCTTCACGAAATGTATGCCTATAACCTTTATCCCGGACCGAGTGCAAAAAAAGGACTGTACGGGGTGCTGCTGACCAAAGGGGAAGAAGAAAACTGGATTACAGCACATTGTTCAACCGTACAGGTTATTAGTCCGTACGATAACCTCACTACCTATATGCACGAAGGTGCCAGTGGCGGTGGTAAAAGCGAGATGCTTCAGCATATCGTACGGGAGCCTGAAGGACAGGTTTTGCTTGGCGAAAACATGATCAACGGTGAACGCCGGTTAATCTCCATCCCTACTTTTTGTAAATTCAACCCGGTTACCGATGATATGGCACTTTGCCATCCTTCCATTCAGAGGAACAACGGGAAACTTTCCGTCCTCGATGCAGAAAATGCCTGGTTTATCAGGGTAGACGGAATAAGGAACTATGGTGATGATCCTTTCCTTGAGAGTATTACCATCAACGCAAAAAAGCCCCTGCTATTCCTCAACCTGGATACCATGCCGGATTGTACGGCACTGGTATGGGATCATACGGAAGATGCCCCGGGAAAGAGATGTCCCAATCCGAGAGTAGTGCTGCCCAGGGATATTGTTCCCGGAGTAGTGAACGAACCGGTATCCATTGATGTGCGAAGTTTCGGTGTGCGGACACCCCCCTTCTCACCCGGGAATCCATCATACGCCATCATCGGCCTTTTCCATATCCTCCCTCCTGCCCTGGCCTGGCTGTGGAGGCTTGTCTCGCCAAGAGGCTATGCCAACCCAAGCATCACCAGTTCGGAAGGACTGGAAAGCGAAGGTGTCGGATCATACTGGCCTTTTGCCACAGGGAAACAGGTTAAGCACGCCAATCTCCTTCTCGACCAGATCATACATACCCCCCGGGTGCGGTACACGCTAACCCCAAATCAGCATATCGGAGTCTGGAAAGTGGGATTCAAGCCCCAGCTCATGATGAGAGAATATCTCACCCGTCGTGGAAATGCAAAATTAAGATCGGATCAGTACCAGCAGGCACGCTGCAGTCTGCTGGGTTTCGAACTGAACTATGTCACAATCGAAGGTGCCAAGATCCCGTCCCGGTTTCTTAAAGTTTATCGCCAGACTGAAGTGGGTGAAGAAGGCTATGATGCCGGTGCAGCTATACTATCTGAATTTTTTAAGAAAGAACTACCCCAGTATCTTACTCAGGAGTTATCAGAAACCGGACATAAGATTATTGAGGCCTGCCTTGATAATGCACAGATTACCGATTACCTGAGCATCCTCCCTATGGATTATCAATATTCCTTCTTTACACCTGAGGAGATGCACCGGGATAATTCAGTCCACTGAACCACTGGAACGAAGGGCTGAGGGAAAGGAGCAAAAAAGACGGGAAGCCGGTTCGCGATGCGTATCCGGGGAAATCAGAAGATCACTGCATTTGTCCAAAACAAAACCACATTAGGTGAAAAATAATTCAACTTCCATGATTTTAATGATATCGAAAACGGAATTCTGCCCGCTTCTATTTTAAAAAAAATCCACCACCATGTCCCCTCACAGAGCCCAGAATCCTGAACCTCCCCAGGTTTTGCAATACTTTAACCATAAATTGCTCGGACACTTCTATCTCCCTGGCAAAATCCCGATATCCCGACCAAAACCGTCACGGTTTATCATTTCAATATAAACCAGAGCTCTGATCGTATATTCCGTTCCCCTGCATATCATGTTTTTGATTCGGATGTAATTACTTTTTTAACAGCCGGGCTTCCATTTCCTTCGCCTCAGGAAACAAAATGTTATTTTCGAGATGAATATGCCTGTGCAGATCTTCCTCGAACTCACTAAGCAAATGATAGGTGAATATAAAAGTGTTGCACGCATCTTCAGGAAGTGAATAGCCGTTTGTAATTTCATTCAGTTGCCGGAACCTGTCACCTTCATTCTCATGTTCCGAAACCATCATATGGATCGGATTTGCCACTGTACCAAAAGATGGTGTTTTTAACTGGGTATTTTGTTTTCCGCAAAAAGACATGTGTTTGATGTACGGAAAAAGAATCATCTCCTCCTTTTGCATGTGCTTCACGAGATTGGAAGCGGCAGTCAGGAAAAGATCCTTTACCTTGAACAATTCAGGATGATTCCTTCCGTGGACATTACAAAGTTTATCAATACTGACAGTAAGAACAGGGATTTTATCCCTTACATACATATGATGTCTTTTAATGATATAATCACACAATTCATTCGGGGGCATGCTCTGAACCTGCGCCGTATCATGGTCTCTCACGATCATAGCCTGGTCGAGTTTCCGGATCACAATGCCGATGTCGGCTCCAACTTCATCACAGGCCGTGACCAGCGTTCTGTTACCTCCGCAACAGTAATCGATTTT
Organism: uncultured Bacteroidales bacterium; assembly: GCA_963732905.1. Taxonomy (GTDB): domain Bacteria; phylum Bacteroidota; class Bacteroidia; order Bacteroidales; genus DASQZK01. The sequence goes on along the minus strand of CAVTBM010000012.1, from coordinate 96,174 downwards.
CATGCGGGTGAGAACGGAAGCAGCATTAAAATTTTCCCGTACGATATCACCCACGCGGGTTTGGGATGTAATATTCATGACGACTCAATTTAGTATCAGACAAAAATAAATCTTTTTATGGATATACGGGTCCGTTTATATTATTTTAATATCTCAGAGCAAATGATTCAGAAATGTACGTCCGCAAAGCGGTACAGGGAATCCTTCAGGTTATAAACGAGTGATCCGGGATTGTATTACAGAAGGATACCTTTACGGACTGCCAAATGCCATCGAAAAGAATATTAAAATTTTCTCCTTCTGAAAAAAATGGTCTATTCAATTGCAAACAACTATTTTATATACAAAAATTTTGCCTGATTGCCGGATCTTAAGAAAATACAATCCAGGATCGATGTTCTGATTGTGTAAATCGAGCCTGCAACTGCAACTGTTAACAGAAGTATTTAAAACCACATGCCCCTGAAGATCAGAGAGTCTGATCGATTTTACAGGTTCATCGGATTGTATCATTATATATGCTTCAGCCGGGTTTGGAAAAACCCTGAGACCTGTATTTTCATTCTGTGGGACGCTAGTCATGCCAATCTCCAGATGATCAAGATCAAGGGTATATAGCGATGCCTCAACATCTGAGGTAGATTCGCAGGAAATGAAAATACGCTCAGAATTGACAAAACAAATACCTTCCGTTTGCCATTGGGTATTATTCGTTCCAATCATTACTTTCTTCCGGTTTCCGGTAAAAAACTGATTGCCTTGAAATTCATCAAGGATATACAGGAAAGAATTGAGTTTTGATCCTTCATAACCAATAAGAATGATTTTATTTGACAGTGTGTCGTAATCAGCGCCGGTAACTTCTCCTCCAATATTGTACTCCGTGATGGGACGTACTTTGTAATCACCAGGTATCTTAGGTAAAGCATACACCCGCGTTTTATAATCTCCATGGTCCTTCGTGAACAAATACAGTGAATCGCGAAAGGAGATCAAAGCTTCACTGTCAAAATTGGTTTGGTAATCAGGTGTATAAGAGCGCTGGTCCTGATAAGAAAATTGGATTGCTTCGGCATTCACGGATAACTGGGATGCCTCCCCTATTTCACTTTTGGCAATCTTCAGTATTTTCAAATCAGTGCGGTTGCCAATGTTATTCCCCATATCGCCAATATAGATATAATCATTATCAGCAGCAATGTCCTCCCAATCAGTATTCGGATAATTATGAATGTGCACTATTTGGATTATGTCTCCGGTTATCGTATCTACTGAGAAAATTTCTGCCGGATTTCCACTGTCTCCGAATGTCCACAGTTTGCCATCGGGATACAACAATCCTGATGATTCTGAGATTTGATTCAATGGAGCTTTCAACAATGGGTTACCCTTGGTTGGACTATAAAGACATGAACCATCGTTATACTTAGCTCCGGGATCAAAATTATTAGCTGTGGAATCTGTGCAGCCATACTGCGCAAGCATTCCCATCGTATAGTTGCAAAGAATAAGAATTAACAGACTACGAATGAAATACATATCGATTTAAATAAAAGAAACAGAACAAGAGAAGCCGTCAAATCCGATCAGAGAATAATGAGAGACAAAGTGACCGGAATCTCAGGAGAAAGCACTAAAAATAGGCCTGGCGATTCCAATATTTAATTTAAATTTTCCTCAATGGGAGTTGGTAGAATCTACCGGTACGATTCTTAATTATATATCGTTATCAGGACCTGACCGTCATGTCCGTTTTCATTTTCGTGGCTATGAATATACTCCTTTATTTCCCTGTATTTTATCAAAAATACCGCAGCATTTTATACTTTTTATCTTACCACTATAAAAAACTGCGCAACTGATAATCTTAAACGATTTTACTTAAAGAAATGACTTGATGAATGTGCATTCGATAAAAGTTAAAAGATTGCGGATTAATTTTCCTTTCAGATTAAATTCTTGAAACTTAATCGTTTTGCGAATAAATCCGAAATAAAAAATCCGCAATCTTTTCTTTTAATTCATCAACTTTTTTTATGTATAATTCATGCTAATCAATGCTGATTACCAGAACCGTCTGTCGGGAATGCTCCCAAATCGATGTTTGGAGGAGTTACTGTGGCCTTCAAATCAGCGTCAGAAACTGCACTTGTAGCATCAAGCGGACTAAACTCCGTGTACCCTTTTCCAATGGCAGGAGAGTCTGATTCTAAATGAAAATCGTAGTTACCTACAAAATTATACAGACTTATAATTCCGGTTACAGGCAACGGGAAGTTCACAAACATTGGGTTGTTTTGTCCAACCAATTGTGGGGCATTATAAACTTCACCTAATGTATATGAGTCCGGATACCCGGGATAGAAAGTAGCCGGATCCGGGATATCAGTACTCTGCGGCTTTGTTACGTGTGTTACAGGGTAAAATTCATTTACAACTGTGATCGTATCACCATAACTTAAATTGTTACCATAGTAGCAATGAAGGGTGTCAGCAGCAGGGTTTTCAAGAATACGAAGCCCGGTTTTGCAGTTTACCATAATATTATTATATGCATTACCTCTTGCTCCCTGTTCGTAGTCTCCATTGGCACCTCTGTCAGGATCAACACTTCTCCACCCACCAGATATATAAGTGTTGTTGTACATATTCACATAAGTCTGGGTTGATCCGTAAGTCCCTTTATTTGATGCCTTGGTTCCCCCTTTTGCGGTACCTACAATAAGGTTATAGGCCATGTCACCAACCGAAGAATTTTTAACGTTCAATGCATCTCCGTCGTTATATGCCAATTTTTCAATTGTATTTCTCATGATGGAGAATTTACCACCGTTCATCCTTACTGCATCGGTAGTACTCCCATACACCCATGAATCTTCCAAAATCAAGATTCCATCCGGATTTTGAAAATGAATCCCAAACAGGTCATCTCCTGATGTATATCCGACAGGAGGATTGTCTGCACTTGCTGTTCCGCCAGCAAAATCAAGGTGAGTCCATTTAATATCCACCAAATTGGCTGTTTCATCACATTGAATTCCGCCCCAAAGTTTTCCGTCCGGTTTAAGTCCAGGGTCAACATTTGGGTCCTGTAAAGTGGTTAATTTATAATTACCCGGATTGTTATAAGCATCTTTTCCGGTAATCCAGTTTGGTTTGTCCTTGGTACCTAAAGAAATAAATGCCCCTTTTACAATTATTTGGGCATTGGGACTAAGAGATAATAATTTTACACCGCTTTGCATCAGCAAAGTATCACCGGTATTAATCGTTACCTGACTGCTAAAATAATAGGTTTTACCTGATTTCATGGTACCCTTCACACTACCTGTCAGAGTATCGTTTGTTATCGTCTGACCCACCTGTTTTTCTGGTGTTGAAATTACAGATGTATCATTTTTATTACATGAATACATGGCTATGACAGCTATTGTCATCATGCCAAAGTTTAATACTTTCTTCATAATCTAAATTTTAGTTGTCCTTATTTAATTGACTTAAATCTTATTTTTTGCTCCTTAAGTTATATCGGATACCAAACATGAATTTTTGGCCATAAAGATCTTTCTGGACTGTTACACGATCGTTTCGGGTTTGATCTGGTAATGCAAACTTCCCGGTTTTATATATATTGGGTTTGAGAATCTCAACCAGTACTGGAGAATTTAGAATATTATTGACTTTACAATAAAAAATAAAATTTCTGAACACCTGCTTTTCGATGGAGAAAGCCAGTTGATATGTACTTCTTTGCCAATAATCCAATCCCTTATAAGGTGAAATGAAAGTGATATTTCTCCCGGTATAGACAAATGCCAATTGAGCTTTTACTCCTGATGTAGGATATTTAAACAGTAGCGAAACATTACCAATATGTGGCGATTGACCCCCCAGTGGACCTGTTTCGGTGGTATTGTGAGCAATAAAAGTGGTATCATAAAATAATTTAGGCCGGGTTACACTGGAATGGGTATAAGTATAATTACCCGATATCCCAAAATGACCCCAAAATTTGGTCACAGCCATCTCAAATCCGAAGTTTTGTGCCGAACCGGCATTAACAGGCCATAATGTTGCTCCCGATGTACCAGTAAACCGAATGCCTGTTTCAATGGGGTTCGTAATTTTTTTATAGAATGCCCCCATAAGAATTTGGTCGATCGTTGTGGGGAAGTATTCATACCTTAAATCAAAATTGTTTGAAGTTGCATGCAGCAGGTTTGGATTACCGCTCATGTCGAAATTATCACCGCGGATGGTATAAGGTACATATTCAAAAAAGCCTGGTCGATTAATCCCGCTGAAATAGGACAAGCGCAAATTCTGTTTGTTACTAATAATATATTTCAAATGCAAACTGGGCAGGATATCCTGATAGATAACGTTACCTACTGCACCGGCAGCTATTTTAGGATCCTGGGCAGTTTTCCATCCTTGTTCCGTATTTTCAATACGCACACCACCTAAAATAGAGATTCTTTTACGTATCAGAACCGTCGCCTGCACATAATAAGCCAGGATCTTTTCAGTAGCGGAATAGGACAGGGGATTGATCGGATTTCCCTGGGCAGCAGTTGCTCCGTTGAATTGAAATTTATCGGGAGTCAGGGTCCCATCAAAGACCACAGGTTGTCCGGAAGTCGATGTTTTTGGAATAAGATCCCATTCGTTGTAAAGGTTATCTCTCGATTTATCTCTGTACAGCCCCCCCGCAGCAAGCGTAACATCCTGTCCCAATATTTGCCTTCGATAACTCAGGTTAAGATACCCGGCATAATCCCTGTCCGAATTCCGGGTCCAAATCCGGTAAAATGGAATATTCAGAACCTGAGGAGTCGCTATCTGATTATGATTAATATCAAAACCCACTTCCTGTACAGTTTGGTATTCCGACCAGTCAGGAATGTCATTCCTGGCCAGTGAATAGACTGCTGACCAGTTAACTTTGAAATTCCCTAAAAGCGTATGTTCTCCCTGCAGGGTAGAATTGTAAATACTTTGATTTTGAGTTCTGGAACGATACTTCAGGTAAGTATTGCCAGTGCCCACTCCGTCTCTTCCGATGGAAAGGCTTGTGTCGATTGATTCGCGGTTTTCAATCTCATCCATCTTGAGGTAAAGGTTGTACAAGCTTATTTTATTATTCGAATTAAAAACAAAATCGAATTTTGAATGTACACCAAACCTGGTACTTTGCGTATTGTAGTGCCTGATATATATGTCATCAAAAGAGGGTACATTGCCCGGCGCAGGTTGATTCTCGGGCCTGAACCAGACACGGTCCGATCCTTTATATTCATTTTGATAATTAGCGGCAACAATTACTCCCAGCTTTTTATCCTTCAGGAACCTGTTCCCGATTGAAAATCCAAAATTTTCGTCAAGAGGTAACTTCCGTGTTTTATAATCGAAATTCTTATAAGTAAAGTCGTAGGGAGTGGCTTCATAGCCGCTACCATGTATATCAGCAGGGGACTTATCGCTCACAACATTTTTGTCAAAATTCGTATATTCCCGTTGTGTTAACAATTCATCAAATCCGGTAGCAGCATTTGCATTAATAGTTAGGTTGTCCGGCGCATCTTTCATAACCAGGTTCATGGCACCCCCTATGGCATCACCCTCCATTGCCGGAGTGAGAGCTTTGATGACCTCGATCCTTTCAAGGAGTTCTGCCGGAAACATATCCATTGGGACATAACGGTATTTATTGTTGGGACTCGGGATTTTTATTCCGTTTACAAGGGTATAATTATACCGGCGGTCCATACCCCGGATAATGGCATATCTCGCTTCCCCGCTGCTGGTCCTTTCCACGGAAACCCCTGATATCCTCTGTAGAATGGCAGCAGCTGTAATATCCGGCAAAAGGTCTATCGATTTTGCCGATATAATATTCTGTATATTATCCGATGTCCTCTCCATGGTTCTGGCATGAATATCCGATGCGGCATCACTATGACCGGTTACCTCAACTTCATTTAAACTTAATGAAGACCGTTCTATGTAAATATCCCGGGTTATCTGATCATCATCACTTTTAAAGGTTACAGTAAATTCCTTCGGATCGTAACTGATGTAAGAAACATAAAAAATATAGGTCCCTGCGGGAATATTCTTTATCATATATGAGCCGTCCAGACCCGAAATGGTATGGTACTTCTGAATTTGTTTACCAACAATCGTTGCGCCAACCAGCATTTCTTTTCCATTCTTATCAAAGATGTGGCCTTTCAATGTAGCAGATTGAAGACGGGGAGGGGTTAAAAAAAGTAAACAAAGACTAACTATATATAACTTCATTTCTAACCTTTTTTGCAATTAAAGAAGGCCAAATGTATTTCAATGCGGAATTAAAAAAAAGTAGAAATATTATATTTAACTAAATCTTTAATTCTGAAAGGTTTTCTTAAGGTGAAGTAAATAATCCAGGGAAAATAAATAATATTTTTATAACTTTTATTTAATATTAAGACCTATTCATCTTTTTTACCATATACCACAGCAGTCCAAAATAAATCACGAAAGTTTCGCATCAAGAAGAAGTTGTCGATAACCAGAGAAATAAAATGAAAAAAAACAATATGGTTATTTGGCTATTGTATTGTTTCTTAATATTTTAACAGTGCTGCAAAACAACAATAACCATGCTGCATAGTAAAAATATAAACAGGATTTCAGAATTAAAAAACGGTTTTACCCACAGGTGGTTTGAACCGGATTTTATTTTAGGTTTCTTGAAGTGTTTTTTAGAGAATCCAAACGGTTACTGGAGTTAGGCAAATGCCGGAGTAATGATTTTGATGCTCGGATAGCCGATGCCTCCATCATAATGATACAGCATATCCTGCTGACCCTGAGACACTTGTTTGAACATTAAAATACCAAAGGAGCGCTGTTTAGTCCTGAGAAAGAGGAAATCATAAAGGAATGATTGAATGAAAGTTTATGGGTTGCTCATAGAACTTCTAAGTTTAATAGAAGTACTGTTCGAGGATATGGATGAGATGGAATTATTGGTAAAGCTCTTTAATGATGAAAAAGCCTTTGAAATGATTAATCGATTCCTCGAATCCGGGTTGAAAATGAAAATTCCAGCATAAACAAAAATAGAGATTTTAATACACTTTAATACATGTTTTTAACTGTGTATTTAGATGATATATACTTAATAATGTGTTTATTAAAATCAAATGCGAAACTTTAAATATTGATAATTTATATTTAATAATTATATCTATGCTTATTATAATAGAAATCTGAAAAAATTTAATACCTAACAGTATGAATATTTTGTACTACATTTTGTACTACTAATGAAAAATGGCCTCGTAAATCAAGTATTTACAAGGCCATTTAATTTACCTGGTCGGGGTGAGAAGACTCGCTCCATATTGAAATGAATATCATCCCATATAACCTCTATAAAAACTGTGTATTAATTTCATTTTATTGTGGTTTGATACAATCATTAAAAATTCATTAAAATATGCGTGCTTATATATCACATTAATTCATAAGGCTTTACATGATAAGTTCATATATCGTTCATATATTTCATACTATCTTGTGTAAATTGGTACGAAATATTTGCAGACATGAAAACATATAAGACAATCACAACTTGCGTGTTTATAATAACAACGGTTATAAATATATTTATATGTATTACAAGGAAGACAATCGCACCTTGCGGATTAATACAAAGTTTCAATATGTTAAGAATAAAATGACCACTGAAAATTATCTATAACTGCCAAGATGAAAGACCATGAAAAGTTGAACGGTCATATTCAGGAAATTCAATGGTGTGTTGATTCGTATATTAATATAATGAGTGGTCGTAAACCATTAAATCAGCAAGAGTGCATGAATTACGTGAATGAAAATAAATACCATGCTTCGCAAGTACCAGCTGAGTACAGTAAACAAAATTACCAGTACTGTTGGAATATTATGAAAAATTCTGTTGATTCCAAGAAAGACGAACCCATTTCTAAAACCGATATCACTAAAAAATTATCATCTCTTTTAAGAATTTTCATGTACCGATTATCAAAAATATAGTAATAGGAAACATTTTCTTGTTCGATTTGAAAAAGGAGTTGATTAATAAAATGATAACCTTCAGTCAGGTCGATTTGTCGGGGTTGAAAGGCTATATAAACAAAAGGGCATCTTCAACAAAACACGCGTAAAAAAGAGGCTTGGACGTGTTAAAGGAATTTTTAATTTGGCTTGCAGACGAAGATATTGCCACATTTAATACACATAAATTATTTCCCAAAGATTGAAAAAACGAACAAATGAAATTATATATATCACTGCTGATGAAATACAGAAGTTGATTGCCAAAAGGGATAAGGTCACAGGGTGATTATAACAAAGTTGCTTATCGATTCATTTCATTTTTAATTGTGAGTGTGGATTACGATATGAAGACCTGCATAAGTTTATCAAAATCTGATTTTAGTAAATAGTACATGATGGTTACTATCATACTAAAAAAAGAACTTCACATAAGGAAACCAAAAGTTTGCAAGTGAGATGTCAGATACCTATTGTCACACCGTTACTGATTAAAATCATAGAGCAAATATGATTTTCATTTCGAATTAAAGTCAAACCAGTATTATAACAGCACCTTGAAGAAACTTTTTAAGAAGCATGAATTGTTTACAGAACCATTAACTAGGAAACGTAAATATTTAAAGGGTGAAGTTGAGGAAGACGAATGTATTAAAAAATGATGTAATTACCTGTCATAGTTGCAGACGAAGCATGATAACAAACTCGCTAGTGGGCGATTTTAATACGGCACAGGTTATGCAGATGAGTGGACATAAAAACCTTAGAACACTTCAGAAGTACTCGAATTTTGCTAATGATGAAATATTAAAAATGAATCTAAAACAGAAGCGAAAGAAACTGGAAGGAGAATAACTACAGATACCCCCATGTGAGATATGTAATTAACTAGCTATACCCGTACTATAATTACCCCTGCCAGTACCAACCCTCCCCAATAAAAAATATTTATTGATTGTATCCCGACTTTTGGATGCTGATAATCAACATCTTACCTCTAGTTCGGGGGTCTTCCATGCGTTAAATTCCATGTTTTTTTATTTTATTAGCCAGATGTGAGTATTTATTATCGAATGTGAGTACAAGAAGTACAGACCACATTCCCCGACTGTATGAATATAATCATAGGGAAAAAGCAGCATTTTTTTGCTACAGTTGAGGTAAGAATAACTTGATATTATTTGGTTATGGATGTATAATAATTTTGACAGGATTAAAATTAAATGTGATTTAAACGGTATTACAGTTAAAAGTAAAGTATTCAGAAAGGAAATAAGTCCAGATATGAAAACCTTAATTTCAGAAGAATTCAAAACAGTAGGATTAAAAATTAAGGTAAATCACCAGTTCAATAAATTAGCTATTGAATTCTCAGCAAAACTACTAGGTGAAAATTATATTGATAAGATTAACATTTTCAATATCAGAGATATTTATCTAAACATTTGGGAATATATTGAAATTAAGCCATTACAGTTTTACCGTCTATCGCCAAATTACACAGAGGCAGTTATCGATACTCAGCTAAATGATGTCTCTGAAACAATTGAAGCACTGTATTCTTTAACGAAGCTACAGGATGGTTTTAGGGCATCACCGAAATTATATAAACACAATAAACTTCCAACATCATTCCCTTTGAAGAAAAATGTAAACTCCCGTGCAAGAAATGAATTTGTGAGTATTTATAGTAAATACAATGAATTATTTGCATCGAATAAAAATGAGAATAGGGCGTATATACAGAGTCTTTCTGAGGAGCAGTTAGAGCGTGTTAAATCGTATTTCAAAGGCAAGTTGAGAGTGGAGTATAAATGTGAATCTAAAGCACGCATACGGGAATCATTTGGTCTTGAAAAAGATTATAATTTGTACCAACTGTTGAAGAGCGAGAATAATGTTGTGGAAACGGTAATTAACGATATATATGTTACAAAATTATTGCCGACAACTAAATATTCAGGAATTACATACAAGCACCTTGATAAATTAAACACGTTAGAAGCAAATAAAAATGATTTGGCAAGGATTTATGAAATCTATAAATCAATGGGTGGAAACGGTCAGAAATCAAAGGTGTTGCAACCATATAAAGAACTGCTGAAGATGAAAGTAAATGATGAAGAAAATGAAAAAATAAAATTAGTGGAAGATTTAAAAGAAAAATTAAAATGGTAAGAGACGAATTATTATATGAATTAGTGACTATGAAAAACAAACGGCTCAATATCCGTGTATCTGAACCGTATCTAGAACGATTAAATAAATTAAAGAATCACACTGGTGTTAGCATTTCAGAAATGGTTAGACGTGGTCTGCTTTTGTACCTCGACAGGAACGAAATATAGATGCTACAGGTAGTTTCTGACTTTTTGAACCGTTGTAGGAGACATGTTCAGTTTGGTCGCAACCCACCTGATACTTTCACCATTGTTGAGGTAGCTTACAACTTTTTTATGTTTGGATAAAAACGTTTCTTTACTTTGACTAGAACCGTAACGTCTTCCGATAGCGTAGCCGTTTTTTTTGCGTTGTTCCAATCCGCTTTTTATTCGGTAAGACATTTGTTCAGATTCCATACGGGCAATATCCAGCATCAAAGTCACTAAAAATTGATTCTGACCTTCTTTTGCATCTGTACCATTTACGAGTAAATCGAGTGATTTTACATATAGTTTGATATTGTGCTTTTTAAGGTCTTCGATGATAGTAAGAACTTCAGAAGTTCGTCTGCCGATTCTGCTGATTTCGTGGATTAAAATCACTTCAATAGCTTTCTCTTTGGCGTATTTAATCGCTTTTTGTAGTTCAGGGCGTTCAAAGGCACTTCTGGTGTAACCGCTTATAGATTCGCTGAATATACGTTCAACTTTGTATCCTTTCAATTCAGATAAATCAGAGACCTGTCTTTGTGTTGATTGTGTTGATTTCGACACCCGTGTGTAAATGATTGCTTTCATTGTGTATTAATTTAATCTTTAGTGTAACGTGTAACAGTAATTCAAAATGCCATATACCATTTTATACGGGTTACAGAGTGTATTGTTACATAGTTATAAATGTAACACTTTTTAATTAAAAATACTAATGGATATAAATTATTTTGGCGGAACTAAATGAAAAAATATTGAAGGAGAGTTTCAATACTGAGACAACAAAAATTATCTCATTGAATAACTTACTTATTATTGAAGGTTTTAGCTTGCACTCTCTAAACTTCTATTGTTATAGTGCTAGACAATTTATCATGCAGACCAACATTGCTGTTAATAAACGAATATTGCTCAAAAGGAATAAACCTGCATACCGTCCTTAAACCAATTGTTAAAAACCTTGGCTTCTCACCTGTTATTGTGACTACTTTTGATTTCGTTATCATCTTTCCAACAGTTTGTGAAGAAACAGTTTCCAATACTAAATAATAAGATAGGTCAATAATCAATAAAACCAACAAGAAGACAATGGCAGAATTTAAGCCAAGCAAGTAAAAAAGTATTGATGAAAGAACCAAAATAATGATTTGGTCTATAATTAAATTTAGGATTCTTTTTGAACTAGCTGCAAGAGCAAATTTTTGTTTGGTCTCGGAGTTAAAATAAAAACTTTTCTTATCAAAAATATCATCAAGGGCATCTTCACTTACTGGTGTAGGTATATGATTACTTTCAAATTGCATACCTGTTAAGTCAGAAATTACCTGAAAGATATTTATTAATTCTACTATGTCAGACTTAACTTTTTCAATACTTTTGTTAGATTCAACCAGCTTCAAATTAAATAATTTATCCCTTCTTGGTATTGCCATATATAAAGAATCACCTTTAATAGTCCATTTATCGGTTAGACTATTAAGAGTAGCCTGACTAGGATTCTCTTCGCTTATGTTCTTTACGTAAACAAATAAACCGTGAAACTCCCTTTTCAACCCTTTCAATAAGGTTAGTTCCGACATATTAATAGTCATATCATTTATATCACCTTGTATTAAATTGCCACCCAGAAAATCAGATATATTAGTTTCAAAAAGGTTCGATTCCTTTATAATTTTATTCTGTATTCTGTTAATTGGCTTATAAACTAGTTTATCAGATATAGTCAAGATGACATTAAAAATAAGTTTACCTTTAAAAGTGCCGTAGAACGCATTTTTACTTTTCGTTGATAAGAACTGGTCATTTTTAGTAAAGACAACAAGGATAGTTAGTATCGAAACGAGAATCCCTACTGTTACTATTGAGAATATTAAGGAATTATCTTCAAGGAGTTGAGGTAATAATCTAAATACTGAGAATAGGAATATTAAAAGAATTAACAGATATTTTGTCGAAGTGATTTTTTTAATCAGTTTATTCTTCTCCAAGATGATAAACTCAAATTGAATTTTGTTAGCTTCAATTACATTATTAAAATCTAATCCCATTTCTAATTTAATTATTTAACATTTATTGGCTCTAGTCCTCAACACCGAGAAAGCATAATCTTAGAACTAGATTACTTTTTGTGATTCTCATCCCATTCTTTAATCTCTTCCCATTTATCGCCATAACGCATTTTGTATTCTTCTTCATGAACTTTTTCCCATAGTTCTTTATTGTCACGATTTTCGTAGGCTTTCTCCAGAGCATTAATATAGTCTTGGTGTTTTCGGTATTTAATTTTTTGCCACTGAAGTTGATTTGTGTAAACTAATATGAAGCCAAGTAGGAGTATAGGTATACTCCTTGACAATATTCTTCGTTTCAGACTTCTGGTACTTGCTTTAAAGGTTAATATAATAATAATTCCAGTTCCAAATAGAAATAGGATTGCAACAACAATCCTATATATTTGCCAATTAAGCATAAAGAGACCTATATGAATGATTAATACTGCGAGAATTCCCCCAAGAAATACAGCACCTATTTTGGATATGTTCAGTTGATTTGTTTCCTCCTTTTCAAAAGTGTTTTCCTCTAGCTTCTTTTCGTAGAATATCCTGCTTCCAAAAAAAATATAGATAAAAGCTAGGGTAGTGAAAGATAAAGCAGTTAAAATATTTGCAAAAGCTAAATTGAATATTTGCATTATCAAAGCAACAACTGCAATGACTGAGATAATTATTTCAAGTTTCTTCATTACGAGGGTTTAAAGATAATTGTACCTAGTATTAGGAGTACTAACTGTCAGGTATAGCGAAGATAATAAGTATATTGGGATTTCCACAAAAAAAATCACCTCTACCAAATTTTGGTAGAGGTGAAGAAAAACTGAACGTCTGAAACACCTGTAAAATCACACAAATTTTACTCTTTCCAGACTTGTTGATTCATAATTAGTTCATAAAAACGTGTAACTAACTGTATATCAACATTTAATTGTCGGGGTGAGAAGACTCGAACTTCCGGCCTCGTCGTCCCGAACGACGCGCGCTGCCAACTGCGCCACACCCCGAAACAAATGACTCCAGCTTTTTATTCCCCCTCAGGGGTTTGCAATGCGGACACAAAAATATAAAAAACCTTAAGAAATACCTATAGTTTTAATAATAAGTTGACATCGGAAACAACAGGTCAATCGACTGTCCGGAATCCACATTCAACCCCTTCCGTATGTCAACAGTCCATTACCAAATGGTACTGGTTTACCGGCCCTTAAAAACAAAATAGACCGTTTCAATGTTTAAATACTTGCAAATTAATCGAGTTACGACCGGGGCTGGTCTGGAAACGATGCCGGTAGTCTGATTCTCCGGGCCGTTTAAGTGGGTTATGGTTTCAGGTCACCGGGTATTGAAGGATTTTCAAGGTTATTTCGTACATCCGTAATCACTGTTTTCATCACATAAGGATCAAACTGTAAAAACGAATTTTTAACGATAAAACCCTGAACTATGAAAAAAATTCTGTTGATTATCCTTTCCGCCCTGGTGGTCATCATTGCAGGAATGGTCATCTTCATCCTTTCCTCCTGGAAAAAAACCTTTGAAGCACCAATGCCCAATCTTAAAGCAAGTACAGATTCGGTATATATTCTCAGGGGAGAGCACCTGGCCTATGGGCCTGCTCATTGTGTAGACTGTCACATCTCACCTGAAAGAATCGCCGAAACGGGCAGGGGCGCAAAAGTCCCTTTGATCGGCGGGCTTGAATTCGACATTCCTCCGGGTATTTTCGTAACTCCAAATCTGACACCCGATCCGGAAACCGGCATTGGCAATTTCACTGACGGCCAGATAGCCAGGGCTCTTCGATATTCCGTAAAACACAATGGTGATTATATGGTCCCGTTCATGCCGTTTCAAAATCTGAGCGATGAAGATGTCGTAGCCATCCTTTCCTTTCTGAGATCACAGCCACCCGTCAATCATGCTGTCAAACCAGACCATTACCGCTTTCTTGGCAAGGCCCTGATGGCCCTGGGGGCCCTTAAGCCGGTGGGACCCATTGGCACTCCCCCAGAATCTGAAGTAATCGACAGCACTGTTGCCTATGGATCATACCTGGCCAACAGTGTGGCCAACTGCATCGGCTGTCATACTGCAAGGGATATGAAATCGGGGAAGATTACCGGTCCTCCATTTGCCGGGGGTTTGCGGTTTGAACCCGATAATTTAATTCAGGGCTATTCATTCATATCCCCAAACCTGACCCCGGATAAAGCAAGCGGAGTCATGGCTGCCTGGGATGAAAGCACTTTTATGAACCGGCTCCACGGAGGACGCGTTTACAAAGGATCGCCTATGCCCTGGGAGGCTTTTGAAAGGATGGACGACATTGAACTGAAGGCTTTGTACAAATACCTGCATACCCTCGCCCCGGTAAACAACAGGATTGAAAAGACTGTGTTTCAACCTGGGGAGAAGATGAAGGATTAGCAGTGTTTACTATTGTTTCAGCCAGGTTCTCTTTTCTTTCAACATCTCAAAAATTAAATAACAGCTCTTGGTCGCACCGCTAAGGGCCGTTTTCAACTTTCCTTATATCCTCCTCCCAAAATTTCACCTTTTTTATGCTTATATCCTTATATTGAGCCCTAAATAGACGCTTCGGCCCGGCCGGTAATAGTTTCCCCAATCGAGGTGCTCGGAGTAGGCTTTGTTAAAAACATTTTCGATGCCAGCAGAAATTTTAAGCACAGAATCTCTGACTTTAAGCTGTAGTCCTGATCTGAAATTCAGAATCATGAATGCAGAGGAAGGTATCTCACCAAAATCACGGTTGACGCGGTTCTGGGCAGCTGAATATTCAGCTTCAGCCTGGATATAGTATTCCGGTTTTCGCCAGGTCACCGATAAAAGGTTTGTTAATGGCTGAATGAGAGGCAGTGGCTGGCCGTTATTCATTTCTCCATAATTATATTTTATCACATCCAGAAATTCGAATATCGGTAGTGGTTTCCACATAGCCTGCATATTCGTAGCATAAATAATGGCGAATGGCAGGTTTACATATTGCTTTACCCCTGACGCATTCAGGGTGATGGCTTCATAACCGGGTTTATAAGTCCCGTAGATGTAGTCGAATACCCGGTTAAAATAGTTTTCCCAGGAAAACTTAAACCGTTTTGCAGTATAATTCAGTATCCCGGATACATGAACGGCTTTTTCGGTTCGGATGTCCGGATTCCCGATATAATCATATCCGTCCAGGGCATTAAAAAGATAAAAGCCAAACTGTTCCGACAGTGTTGGCAACCGTTCACCATAACCAATACCTGTTTTCAGTTTCAGATATTTTTTAACCGTAAGGTCAAGGTTAAGGTTGGCTGAGGTCACGAATTTTCTGTAAATCTTTCCAATATTGTAATTGAGAGCGGTAAATTCCTGAATTCCCTGCCGCGATAAAGTCTCTGATCGGCTATGATCAATTCTGACATCCAGTCCAAGAACCGTCCTTGTACCAGCCTGAAAATTATTTTTGAGGTAGAGACCGGTAACGTGCCGCTGGTTAAAAGGCCATGTTTCGGTGTGCATGGGTGGTTCTCCGGGATTTTCGGGATTGTTCATACGCATATTCATTTCAGCCTGTGACCGGTTCAGATAATCTTCCACCTTAAAACTAAGCAGGTTCCTCTCCGACCAGCTGATCCTTCCTTCCACATATCCCCCGAACGTGTTACTCCGGCCCGGCATTTTCATCCTCATATAAACACTGTCGCTCGCTCCCGTATTCAGGTCGTGAATAAAATACAGGCTATCGCGGTGAGAATCATCCATCTGGTGATAAACCGTATTTGCATAAAGTTTAGCATTAAACCCGTTTATGTTTAAGAATTTACTTTCAGGACTATAACCGACCGAGTAGATTCTGCCCCGGGCATTGCTGACATCCATTGGCAGTGCCGGATAACCCACATCGGATGCATTATCGATAATCCAGTCGAAAGTTAGGTTCTGCCCTTTTACCGGAGAGTAAACCATGGACTGTTGCAGATTACTTTTTTTGAACTGTGAGAACGGGACAACCATTCCGTTCCCGTCGGTATAGGGTGAAAAATTTTTATAGACACCACTTAGCCGGTATGCCCAGGTATCCCTGCCATAATTAAAAAGCACGAAAGCAGTTTTCCCCTCTGCTGCTGTCTCGTAATTTGACCCGGTTTCAAAAGAGACTTTTGATTTCACTGGCTTTTGAAGGATCATATTCAATGTCCCGCCGATCGTACTCCCATTTTTATCCCCGTTGGAACCATGACTCAGTTCGATGCTTTTAAGGTTCGCCGGTTCAACATAAGAGGTTACCGGATCCATTTTCCCCGTACAGGCACCAAACATTTTCATTCCGTCGATCGTCACGTTAATCTGTCCGGCAGAGAAACTGTTCAGCATAGGTTCCATGGCATATTCTCCCCTGCTTATCAGTGAAACCCCTCCAAGCCTGGCGTTGATATCATCCATGCTCGAGGCATGGGAATTACGGTAATAGTCAATCATCGTCTCATCATTCAGGGGTACCGACCGTGTCACCACCACTTCAGCTATTTTAACTGTATCGCCGAGAAAAACCGGTTGGTTTTGTGAAAAAACAATACCCCACGGTAAAAACAATATGAAAAACAGGCATACATTCCTTTTCATTAGTAACCAGTTTAAGCATCAACCACTTTTTCACGATGGCTGACAGGTAAGATATGAACCTGCCTGCAGATGAAGCAGACTTTTCTATCTTATTCTATCGCACCGGAGCCGGCCTATACATTTGCATCATATGCCTGCTCAGAATGTGATATTGAACGACAGGGTATCTGACAAAAGCTGACCATTTTGTTCAACGTTCAGATGAATGCGCCACCACCCTGTCATGGTAAAATTAACCTTTCCCTTATAATGCCCGTTTCCCATATATACCGGTGAGACATTATTTGGCGAACTATGACCCATTGAGGGCATTTCGGGTTCAAACCCGATGGTGAGGTTCCCCGCTGCGGGAAAACTCATCATGTCCTGACGGTAATAAGCAGCCAGTTCGAAATCATTCATGCCTACAACCGGCTTTGAAGGTTCGAGAAGAGCAATAAAACAGGTTTTCCCGTCGACAGGGGAAATAGCATTGACTATCCGGGGTTCATTCAAATTTCTGACAACAGGAATGGCCAGACTTACAGAATCGTCGTTTCCATTTGCTGCAATGGAAATCCCAAGGCTCCAGTGTTCTTCAGGATTGTCGGGCATAATGAAAACCACGGCACCTTCAAAATAACCATTTGCATCCGGAGTCCCAACCGGGTTTTCCACAGGTGCCGCATGTTGTTTATCTACCATGTTCATCAGGGGAAACAGCTTCAGGGATGCTTCACTTACTTTCTCCCCGTTCGAATTTTCAGTCAGCATTAAGTATAGTTTATTGTATCCGGCAAACAAGGTGTCTTCTGCCATAAGTTCAATATGAAAATTCCCGTCCCTGGAATCAGCTTGAGATATAAGTACCATCGAATTTAAATCCTTAACCGGGTGGTTATCATCTTTACTGCAGGAATAAATTGACAAAACGATACAAAGCGCGCCCAACCATTTTAAATCATTCATTTTTTTTTCTTTATTAATGTGACGACAAATGATCATAATTCGGATAGAAAATCTTTATTCCGGCACAAAAACGTATCATTGAGGATATCCTCCCGAATAAATGAAGGAATAAAGACCAGGAAGTCACCGATCGGGCAATGATTATCAGCCATACAGATTAATCCTGATAGATTGCTGAAAATAAGTCTAACCAGATCCCGGTGATTCAAAAAAAAGAATTATGTCGTTTTGGGAGGATGAAAAATACTGTCAACCGGCCTGAAGAAGTAAAGGGGTTTGCAATAAACGTGATGGGTTTTCAGCTCAGGCCTGATGATGATTCCTGTTTGCAAAACTGGCAAAGTATAAAGAAGAATATCCGTTTTTGTGGAAGGAGAAGGGTTTTTGTCCTTCTGGTTTTCATGGTTGACCTCTTTAAGTCTTTTCTGAAGGTAACACCTGCCCATACAATGCGAATCGGGATTACCCCGGTTCACACAAAGATTTTTGATGATATAATCTTTAAATGTATAATATTCCACCCATGGCATAACCGGCTGAAAGACGAGTATAGTTGAAAGCAGAGATGATATGATCAGGTTTTTCAGGGACATGTACAGATAACATGCTGAATACAATATTGTTCGATCCTATAGAAGTCGCAATAAAAGTCATTCCGATCTCACCGGAAAAAAAAAGATTACGCCATTAATCCCTTCCCGATAAATAAACCCTGCATAATTGCCGACCCGGAGTGGTAGAAAATTCCTGTTCACCGATGCTGTCTTTCTGTCTCTGTATCTTATGTACCGATAAGCAGATGATGCGCCGATTCAGACTTTTAGACAGTTAACAGTAAAGTAAAAAAAGAGGGGAGCTTCGGTCAAAACTGGTCCAACAAAAGGATTACGAACCAGAAAGGTAAAATCCCGTCCTTTCTTCATGACCGCCGGAATCCTGACATACTTCACGGAAGAAGAAATCAGACCACTTTTCATTGACATGGCGGAAGCATTTCCTGAAAAGCGAAATCTCATTCGATGCAGACTCAAACTTCATGGTAAAACGAAGCAGCTTCTTTGCAAAAAAAAGGGGGTTAATAATATCACAGCCGGTACTCACCTGTTCCGGTTTCCATATCCGCCCTGCCCCTGCTCCCCCTGCATGTTAAACCGTCTGAGATTATATGTGAACGACAACATCACATACTGTCGCAGCACCTGTGTTTTCGTGTCTTCAATATACAGCTCGGTCACATTCCTTGAGATACTCTTGTTCTGGTTCAGGAGGTCGAATACAGACAATCTAAATTCCCCGAGTTTGTCCTTAAAGACTTTTTTCCCGATACCTATGTTCCATAACAAATAGCTTTCGTTGAAATTCTGCGACAGTCCTGAATAATACTGATGTAAAAGCTGGTTGCTGAAAGTAAGCCCTTTCCAGAAGATCAGGTTCAGGTTGATCTCCGATTTTTGATAGAAATAGGTATTGTTCATCTCCTTCCGCACTGAGTTTTTTGCCAGGGAATAGTTGGATGCGGAAGAAACTGTGAAGTCCACATTTTCGCTGATATTACTGGCCAGTACCATACCGAGGCTGAAATTGTGGTTATCGGTATAGCTTGTTACATCGTTTATCACGCCCGGGGAACGGGTATAATTCCAGGAAGTGTTCAGGTTCAGGTTCGTCTTGATATGAGAGATCGGGATCCCATAGCTGGCGAATACTCTCATATTCCGGTACCCGTTGGCATTTACGGGTTTTACGAACTGAGTTCCGGGTTTAAGTTCGATGCCGTTTGCCAGAACAGTATCCCTGTCGGCCAGGAAGATACTGTTGACCACATAATCCGAACCGAGGCCGCCACCGACCAGGATAAAGAACGCTGACGCTTTTGGAGTATTCACGGATGAATACCTTATGAATACGGAATGCTGGTATGTCTGCTTCAGATCCGGATTTCCGGCCGACAATTGAACCGGGTTACTATTATCGATAACGTTCTGAAGCTGTGATATAGAGGGTGAATTGGTTGAGGTGCGGTAAAAAAGCCTCAGGTTTTTTGATTTGCTGATATCATATCTCAGCATGGCCTGGGGAAGGACGCTGGTAAACGAATGCTTTATCTGATCCTCCGCCGGAAACTGTTCATTGCTTTTCAGTTGGGCTACCTGGTAGCTGACTCCGGCCATCAGGGAAAACTTGTCGTTTCTGTATCGGTAGTTTGTACCAGCTTCACCGGTTGAATATTTGCTTTTGTATACACTTGAGAGTGCAGTATCCCTGAGGGAATAGTCCGAAGCACTTGCGTCAAAGTTGAACGTCTGTTTATCGGCGTCATTCCACGACCCGGAATTCCCGGCCGTGATCATGAGCATACTTTTCTTTCCTAGAGGTTCAGTATATGCCAGCCTGGTGCTGTAAGAAGATCCGGATGTTGCACTACGGCTATACTGATCCAGTACCTCGCTTGAAGAAGTATCTGTGTAAAAAGTGCTCTGCGAATTCTGCCGGCTATGTCCCGAGTTATCATTCATCGATCCGTTGATATTCAATGAAAGGCTCCGGCCCTGTTTGGCAAACCTGTGCCGGTATAACAGTTCATTCGAAAAATTATACCCGCTGAAATCAGAATGCAGGGCATTATCTGTCTGGTTCAGCAATGTTGTGTCCTGGTAACTCCTGCTGGAAATCACGGATGCCGAATTATTCTTCTGAAAGCTGAGCCGCGGGATTAAAAGGATACTGTTTGATGAATCTATCGTATAGGTCAGTCTCATGTTCAGGCGATGGTTCAGGTTATCGGCCGAAGAATTGTTCTGTTCTGAATAATACGGTTTGCCGGTTTCAGTTGTAAAATAATTCTGAACGATTTCCTGGTCATTGGAATTCGAGGCATGATTTACGAAATAGCTGCCGGTAACATTGATCTTCTTTCCCCAGGTATCGGAATAGTTCAAACCAAGAGCCTGGGTTTGCGAAATACCCGGTTGTTGTCCAATCATGAAATTATTACGGCTGGCGAATCCTCCTGTCGCCATCCCACCACCTCCTCGAAATCCGCCGCCTCCTCTTCCGCCACCACCTCCGGCTCCACCCCTGAAACCGCCACCTCTCCGGCTTCCACCGCTCATCATTCCCAGGATATCTTCCGTGGAGAAGTTTTGCTGGTTAATGTTATTGGCCATGCCGATAAGGCTGATACGATGAGTACCCTTAAAGAGATTAACACTTCCCCCGGCCATATACCGGTTATCGGTACCATAACCGGCGTACAGTTTACCGAAGCTGCCGTTTCGCATCGACCTGCGGGTCACGATGTTCATGGTCTTGGTCGTCTCCCCGTCATCAAAACCAGTGAACCTGGACTGATCGCTCTGTTCATCAAAAATCTGGATTTTCTCAACTACACTGGCAGGAAGACTTCGTAAGGCCAGGGTCGGATCCTGGTCGAAAAACGGCCGCCCGTCCACAGTTACCTTATTAACCTGTTCACCCTGGGCTTTTACGGTTCCGTTATCCACCTCAACGCCAGGCATCTTTTTGACCAGGTCTTCCGCCTGTGCATCCGGATTGGTTTTATATGCATCCGAGTTGTACTCTACCGTGTCCCCATTCTGAACTGCAAGAGGCACTTTGCCCGTTACACTGACTTCACCGATCTCAGATGGTTTTTTTACAAGGAACAGGGTCCCGGTGTTCTGGGTCCTGTTGTTTATGATGACCGACTTTTCCAGTGTTTCATATCCCACGAAGGAAATGGATAAGACATAGGTCTGTCCGCTTTGAAGTCCGTTCAGTGTGAAAACCCCGTCCTTACCGGTGGTCGCAGCCTGTACCGCCCGCCCGCTCTGAGTTTTAACAACAATATTCGCTTCTTCCATGGGGGTGTTGTCGGAACGGTCAAGAATTTTTCCCGTCAGGGTCGGAGCCTGAGCGCAAATATTGAGCGACATAGCCAACAAGGTCAGTGTTGCCAGAAAATCCGGTAGTTTCATAACACGAGAGATTGGTTCTCCAACTTGAAAGATCTCCAGAGGAACGAATATTTAGACAATCAGGATGACTCTATTATTCAGATGAAAGTTATTATTCTGAGTATAGCCGGAAAGAAGATTTAATCAAAAACAGGCTATGTAGTTTAATTTAAAACAATCCTGCCGTGGTGTTTTAAACATGAGATGTGGCACAGTGCGGAAATGGAAGCCATTAAAAGTGTCCCGGGATTCTCACTCCACTGGCTTAGGGATTAACGGTTCATTTTACGTCAGGAAGCCATCTCCATTTTGAAATATCCACACCGGGCAATCGAATTCCTCCTCCGGTTGATGCAGAAATTTTTTGCAGAAACCGGGTCATCGCATTACAGCATCAATCCTTCACCAGGCTGAAAACTATACTGTCAAATTTTGCCGGTTCTTCAAAATTGGGAGAGTGGGCCGAATTCTCAAAAGAGAAAAAGCGTTTTTCCGGAGCCCGCAGGCTGTCAAAATATTCTCTGGCCAGAACTGAAACTGTCTGATAATCATATTTACCCTGAAACATATAAACAGGGACAGGCTGTGTGGGTAACTGTTTAAAGAAATTGCTTTTCATAACTTCGGGCCATAAGTATTGCATCGAAAAATTCATGCCTTTGAAATAGTTAATCTTCTCGGCAACGGTATACTCACGAAAAAAGAAAATGGCTTTCACGGCTTGCGAATAAAAATTTCCCGACCTGATAGCCCCCCTGTAACGGGTTACATACTTTCTCTCCCTGAGGATTTTTTCCATAGCCTGATCTTCAGGCTGATAAGGGGGCCTCCCAAGGTTTTCAATGTCAAGAACAGCCTTTTCATCCCCAATGTCCCGTGCTGTCTGCAAGACAAAATCATACGATATCTGTTCTGCCTTTAATTGTTCTGTTACCTGGCCTATTGCAAAATATGCCTTAAACAATTCCGGGTAACGCTTCACCGTGTACGAACCAAGCATGGTTCCCCAGGAATGCCCCATCAGGTATATTTTTTCCTGGCCGAATCGGGAAATCAGGTATCTGGAAACCGAGGCTGCATCTTGGATAAACTGCTCTAAAGTCATGGTTTCCGGCGGTATCTGATCAGAATATGACATACCTGCCCCCCGTTGATCCCAGTAACACACTGTGAAGCGATCCTCCAGTCCCGATCCGTGATTTTGAAGGAAGGGAAATTCTGGACTCCCGGGCCCTCCATGCAGAAAAAGGAGAACCGGATTCAGGGTATCGGCACTGCGGATGATCATTTTTTGCGGAAGTCCGTTGATATCATGCGATTCGATGACAGCCAGACTGCGGGGCAGTATCTTGCCTTCTTGGTTCCGGATAGGACTGGTCCTGCCAGGAGAGTTTATGAAAAGCAAAAGAATCATTACCATAAGCAGACCGATTAATCCGCTTACCACGTAAAATAAAATTCGCAGGATCCTTTTCATTGAATAAGCTATATGAAGTTGTTAAACGGAATTGTGTTTGTGAGCTAATTTATTTATTTCTTGTCACTCCGTCAATAACTCCGTCAAATAATTTTTTGATCATTCCGGACCCTGTAATTCTGCAATGGAAGGAGTGGATGTTTCAAATCTGTCAGGGTTAAAGTCCGTTTGCCGGAACCTTTTTACAAACCAGTTGTTCTCCAGAACGAACACCTGACTATTGAACAGTAAAAATATGAAAAGAATTTTTACCAGTCTACTGCTGATTTTCCTCATGTTTCCCACTTTTGCCTGCGATATATGCGGCTGTAATTCCGGTAATTATTTCATAGGCCCGTTTCCTGAATTTAACCGGTATTTCGTGGGGACACGGTATTCATTGCAGGGCTACGGAACTGTCCTCAGCTCTGATCAAACCCAGTTCAGCAACGATCTCTACCAGACTACCGAACTTATGGCTGCGGCAATCATCAAAAGAAAGTGGCAGGTGATGATGTTTATGCCTTATCATTTCATCTACAGCAAATCGGATGATGGCACGCACCGGAACAACGGCCTGGGTGACATGACCCTGATGGGTAATTACAAATTGCTGGATACGAGATATCTGAACAAGGATACGGTAACTGTCTTTCACCAGTTATGGATCGGTGCCGGCGTAAAATTACCCACGGGCAAATTTTCGGTTGATCCGGAAGAACTCGTAACATCAGCCAATCTGCAGCCCGGGAGTGGCAGTTTTAGCTATATGTTTAACCTTCTGTATGTTTTTCAGATTAAAAGCTGGGGGTTGAATTTCAGTTCAAATTACAGGATTAACCATGCTGCCGACAACTACAGGTTTGGCAACCGTCTGAATTTGACCTCCTTTGTTTTCCGGACTTTCCCTCTCGGGAACATTTCCCTTAGCCCAAACATCGGAATGCTGTATGAAAGGATGGCTGCAAACCGGAACGCCAATGTGAAAGTAGCCGACACCGGCGGAAGTGATGCTTTAACGGCAGCAGGGATAGAAGTTAAGTACAGGAATACTGTATTCGGATGTAATGCCCAGGTTCCACTGGCTTCGGATCTGTCGAGCGGACAGACCAACCCCGGGATGCGGGCAATGTGCCATCTGTCATTTATGTTCTGACTAACCGGATATGTACAGGAAAGGCCTTACCCCTGCTGTAGCCTTCCGGCTTAATAATATTAACTGCCTGTAAAACCTGTTAGGAAGAGATAGCCATCAGAAAAGCCGAAAAGTTCTTCCTTCACTTTAACCATTTTTCATACTATTTTGTTTCTATAGAAAAAAAGTATGAACTCTTCCCAGCTCAGAACGATTCAGTCTCCCCTGAAACAACGATACAGGGAAGACCCTGCATCAGCAGTGGTGATGCTCAGGGCAGAAGGGGAAACGGGCGAAGGCGTTACCTGCAGTATTGACACCGGGAAAGCACTGGTTAAGGCCGGACTTCATGAGGCCACAGGGGGTGACGGAAGTATGGTTTGTTCAGGCAACATGCTACTTGAAGCCCTGGCAGCCTGCGCCGGGGTCACCCTGAATGCCGTGGCTTCCGCAATGGAGATTGATATCGGCAATGCCAGGATCGTAGCTGAGGGCGAACTCGATTTCAGGGGGACTCTTGGCGTTTCTAAGGAAGCACCGGTAGGATTCATGAATATTCACCTTACGTTTATTTTTAATACTGACATACCGGAAGATCAAATCGAAAAACTGATCGGGCGCACCGAACGCTATTGCGTGGTTCTTCAGACCCTGCGGAACCCGCCGTCTGTGTCTGTCGTCCATTCATCCTGAAGCTGACGGCCTCAATTGCCATTTAAGCATCCTCCTCTCATTTAAACACACGTCATACCACCAAAAAGGGAATCACTGCCACCGGGTATATTGTGAACCCCATTTTGCACAACCTACTGTATCAGCCTGACAACAGATGATCATGATGTATCTGCCCTGCAGAGATCGCCTGGATAGTCTTTATACAAATTGTTTTTTAAAGAAATTATTCTTTATTTAGTATCACACATACAATGTCGTTTACATATATGGATACCAACCAAAGTTTTGAGAGATGTCAACTATTTTGAAATAAGTTCTTCCACAAAAGCTTTGTCATGATAAAGACAGCCTTTCTGACAGCCCTGATATTATTTACTTTTATCCTGGTATCAGCGCAGGACAGCATCTACTATTACGGGGGGGACTACCGGCAGGTAACTGGTTTTTCAGAAGCAAGATTCATGGAAAAGATCCATACCAGGTCACCTAAAGTTCATATTATAAAATATTTTGAACGGGAAGATGATGCATGGAAGCCTCAACCCAGGCGTAAAGTAAAAACGGAAAAAAAAGGTGAACAGGTTATAACGATCAGCAACAAGTTATTGGATCCTGAAATCATTCACCGTTACTACCAGGAGGTTTCACCCGGATTGTATTCCTTCAGGGAATACCAAAGGGATGACCTTATCAGGGAAGGCAGAGCCACCCGTTTGGTTCCACTCCTGCTGGAAGATACGGTTAAGGAGTATTATAAAACGGGTCAAATCAGAACACTTGCCGTGTATCATAACAACCAGTTGCTGGGTAATCAGAACTGGCTCCGGGATGGCTCAGCCTATATCGACAATATTTTTTTTGCCGCCGATGACGTCCCTGAGTATTCAAAAGGCAACGGTTATTTCAGTCAGTATATTCTCGCAGGCCTGAAAAAATCGGGGATGAATCTCACCCAGTACAGCGACAAGATCATCCTGGGCTGGGTGATCACCGAAAAGGGCGAGCTTACCGGGGTCCATGTGGTCTACGGGAAATCGATGGAGCTGAACCAGTTTATGGTAAACCTGGTGGCCACACTACCCGGTGAATGGGTGCCAGCCATCCTGAACGGTAAAAAAGTCAGGTACTACATGACGATCCCCTTCAATTTCGGGGAGCCTACCCATTATTTTGATAATCTGCAGTTAAACAATATCGGGCAGCTGGACTGGAACTAAAATCCGGGTGCAACGTGTATGTCATAAAATAAATCCACCAATCCGGAATTCTGAAACGGAAGCTTATGAAGGGAAACTTATATCAACTGATTATTTCACTGTGGCTTACATCATAATTCACAGCCATTTTCATTCATCAAAAAAGCTTTGGTACCGGAACCGTAACTTCCGGTCCACCGATAATCTGAATGGATCATCTGCTTTGCAAGGAGTCATAACTGTAATGAGAGATCAGGTGGAATTTACGTAAGGCTTGAACAATTTACCTTCGTTATTGTAATATGTAGTATCAATTTGGTTTTTTACAATGAATCGTTCATTATTTATATCACCTCGTACGCCCGTTTAAATGCGATAAATGTGCAATTGATGTTCAATAAGCTTAATATCCTCAAATTAGGTATTTTGTGTTTTCTAAATGTTTATGTAATTACATACCTTTACCCATATGAACACAAATCTTTCATTTACTAATAAAAAAACCAAAAAAACATGAAAAGGAAAATTTCACTGGGCTTACTCCTGGTATTTCTCTCAGCTGCCCTTATGGCGCAGGATCCTGTTTTCCTCAAAGGTGACAAAGTTTTAAACCTTACGATAGGTTTTGGCTCGTCACTGTATTCTGGTTCATTCTATAAATCTTCGGTCCCAGCTTTAGCAGCATCCTACGAAGTTGGAATTTTAGACAATGTACTGGATGTCGGAACTATTGGCGTTGGAGGATATGTGGGATATTCATCATACAAATCTACCTACGATTATTTTGGTTCTTCTTACGGGTGGAAAATTTCTGATCTGGTAATTGGGGCAAGAGGTGTTTTCCATTATCCGTTTTTGGATAAACTTGATACGTATACAGGAATTATGTTAGGATTCAGAGTTGTGTCGGATAAATACTACGGTGACAACACTTACAACTATAATTATACTGGATCCTCGAGTGGTGTTCAGTTTTCGTGGTTCGCCGGTGCCCGATACTATTTCACAGATAACCTTGCCGCTCTGCTCGAGGTAGGTTATGGAATCTCGTATATTAACCTTGGTATTGCCCTGAAAATATAAGATAATTATAAGAAGAATGAATTTCTTTATCAGATACGGACCGGGACTTTCCCGGTCTTTTTTTTTCCAGAAAAAAAGGGCTTTCTTCCGAAGAAGAAAACCCTTTTCCAACCTGAGACTATTTCCCCAAAAATAAACCTAAAAAAACAATGCATCTACACTCACACGCTACTAAATAATACAGATTTATCTAAATTACTTTTTTAATTTTAATCCTGCTCTTGCCATCTTCTTCCTGGCACTTCAAAAGGTCTGATTTTATATACCTTATGTGAGTGCAACTTACACCAAAAAAAAATTCAAGTCAAATTTATTCAGTCTAAATAAATGCTAAATAATGTAGACAGAGAATGCCGGTAATTGCTAAGGGATGAGGTCTTATAATCACTTGCCTGCTTGTTCAGTAAGGTTGTCCGGGAAAATGAGTCTGGCTTCCTGTAAAAGCTGTCTGGGGTTTACCGGAACGACACCGGAGTGTTCACAGACCTGTCCGCCTGCAAGATTTGAGAGCACGGCAGTCTGAAGCGGCGACAGGTTTTCACCGACGCAGAGCGCAGCCAGGCTTACCACTGTGTCTCCGGCACCGGAGACATCTGCAATATCACGTACCTCAGCAGAAATATGATGACATTCGCTGCGGTCAGCGATCATGATGCCCTGTTCGGAAAGAGTAACCATAACCATACGATGATTACCGGATTTTCTTAGTTTCTGTATTGCTCCGGCAATTTTTTTAAGATCGGTCTTTTGAATATCGGCTTTCAGCCCTTCATTCAGCTCCTTGAAATTAGGCTTAAACAATGCCGCATCCTTAAAATTCAGGAAATTTCTTCTTTTTGGATCGACAAGTACGGGGATGTTCAGACTATTGGCCAGGCTGATGACAGCCTTGATGAGGGTAGGTGTAATAACGCCCTTATCATAATCCTGAAAAATGATGGAGTGGATATTTTTATCCTCAATGAAGCTGCTGATAAAATCGAGCATGCGCTGCTCCGATTCTGAGGATACCGGTTTATCCATTTCCTCATCCACCCGCAACAGATGCTGGTTATTGCTGATAATTCTTGTCTTCTGTGTGGTGACCCTCTCATGATCAACCATAATGCCGACATCGCTGAGGTTTTGTTCACCAAGAAGGTCCAGGAATTCCTGTCCGCGAAGATCACTGCCAATAACAGAGCATAATATGGGTACGGCTCCCATAGCCTTTATGTTCAGAGCAACATTCGCCGCACCTCCAAGTCGTTTTTCACCCACAATATCCGAAACGACGGGCACGGGAGCTTCGGGAGAAATTCGCCTGACCCGACCCCACAGATAGGAGTTGATCATGACATCCCCTATAATAAGGACCTTCTGCCGGGTGAATTCATCAAACAGTGTTTCCAGATCAGGACTTTCAAACATACCGGTAATTCATTTTATCGGTTTATTAATCCGACAAAGATAAAGTTTTACATCGGATCAACGTCAATGCTGATTCTTACTTTTTTAAAGATATCGATTTGATAACATTCGTCCACCGCCTCCTGCAGAAGTTTCCTGGCCCGGGAAAAAGATGATTTCTTCTCGACTTTCAGGATGATCTGATTAAGATACAGATTTTTAATCCGGCCAATCACCGGGGGTTGCGGACCCAGGACCCGTCTTCCGAAAATTTTCCGGAGTTTTATAGCCAGCTCATTAGCAGCCTTGTCGGCACTTTCCTTCTCCCGTCCCTTGATCACTAGTTTGATGAGCCTGACGAAGGGCGGATAGGCAAATGCCTGTCTTTCCATGATCTGGTCTCTGTAAAGACCTTCGAAATCATTCTTTATTACATACCGGATAACAGGATGCGTTGGATCCGAGGTCTGGATAATCACCTTCCCTCTTTCCTTTTTTCTCCCGGCTCTTCCACTCACCTGTGACATGAGCTGAAAGCTTCTCTCAAAAGCCCTGAAATCCGGAAAATTAAGCATCTGGTCGGCATTCAGGATTCCGACAAGAGCCACATTCTCAAAATCAAGACCTTTGGAAAGCATCTGCGTTCCTGCAAGAATATTATATCGTCCGGCCGCAAAACCTTCAAGAATGTTCTCATAGGCTTTCCTCGAACGGGATGTGTCGAGATCGAGCCGGGCCACCCTGACACCCGGGATATGCAAAGAGATCTCATCCTCCACCAGTTCGGTTCCAAAACCCCGGGTGACCATTCCGGTGCCATGACATTCATCACACTGATGAGGGATCCTGACTGAGTACCCGCAGTAATGACAGATCAGCCGTTCTTCATAACGATGATACGTCAGGCTGACATCACATTTTTCACACCTGGGAATCCATCCGCAGTTATTACATTGGAGGAAAGAAGAGTACCCCCGCCGGTTCTGGAAAAGGATGATCTGTTTACCTGCAGCCAGTGTATCGTCAATAGCCTTTAAGAGCATTGGGGTGAATACCGATTTCATCTCCCCCTTTCGCCTGGCTTTGCTCACATCGGCCACCAGGATCTCCGGCATGAGAACGTCGCCGAATCTCCCGGCGAGCTTTGCCAGTCCGTATTTATGGCTGAGGCAGTTTGAATAGGTTTCAACCGACGGGGTAGCTGTTCCCATGAGAACTTTTGCGCCATGAAGCGATGCCAGCATCACCGCTGCATCCCGGGCATGGTATCTGGGAGCCGGATCGTGCTGTTTAAAAGTATTCTCATGTTCCTCATCGATGATGATCAGTCCCAGGTCCTGAAAGGGCAGGAAGATGGCTGACCTGACACCGAGGATCAGCCTGTACTGCTTTTCATTCTTTTGCCTTAGGCGCATATATACTTCAACCCGTTCCGAATCACTGAATTTACTGTGGTAGATGCCGACCATATCTCCGAACACGCGTCGCAGGCGTTCCACGATCTGCGAGGTAAGCGCAATTTCAGGCAGAAGATAAAGAACCTGCTTACCGGCATCCAGGTATTCCCTGATAAGGTGAATATAGATCTCCGTTTTCCCACTTGAAGTGACCCCGTGCAGAAGAACCACATTTTTGTCCCTGAAACTTTCGGTGATGGTGCTATACGCCTCCTGCTGACTGTCGTTCAGCAGATTAGGAGGTATGATATTCCTGCCATAGACGGTCAGGCGTCCGGAAATTTTCCTGGTTTTTAACAGGATTTTTTTTCTGACAAGGCTGTTAATAGCAGAAACATCAAAACGAGGCCTCAGCGAGGAAAGCGGGATGTCAACCGGCCGGATTATGCCGTTGTCATTCATGGAGAGAGAAAGGATCTCATTCACAACTTCCTTTTGCCGGTTGGCTCTCGACAGCATGTCAAGAAGGTCATGAACAGCCTCACTGTCTTTGTAAGCCGGCTGAAGGGAAACAAACGTTTCCATCCGCGGTTTATAGCTATCTTTGAGTCTTTCCTCGACATAAACTGCTCCGTCTTCCATCAGCTTTCGTACCGCACGGTGGACATCCTTCCTGCCCGTTATTCTGGAAAGGTCTCCGACCGACAGTCCGTTGTTTTCAGCAATCACTTTCAGAACCAGGCTGCCTTCTTCATCGATACCCTGTTCATAATATTCATTAACAAGTATTCGCGATTCACTTTCAAGTTTCAGCCCCGATGGCAATGCTGCCTTATAAATCTCTCCGACTGTGCACATATAATAATCAGCCATCCATTCCCAGAATCTAAACTGGAAAGAATTGATCAAGGGCTGATCATCCAGTATATACTGAATCGTTTTGATATGATCTGGTTCAGGGATAGTATGGTGAAGTGAGTGTACGAGCCCGGTATACATTTTTCGCTGGCCAAACTGCACGATTACCCGTTTCCCCTGTTGAATCTCTTTCTGAAGATTTTCCGGCACCCTGTAGGTATAGGTTTGCCGCACCGGCAGTGGAAGTATGATCTCGGCGAACAGCATCCTATTGTTCATCTCCTGGTTAAATCAGAATTCAGGTAAAGGTAGTGATTTGGTCTGAAATGAAGAAGGAGGTCCTCAACCTGCCGGGTAAAAAGAAGGCCTTTCCGGCCGCAACCGGGGAATGCGGTACCAAGTAAAACACAGACGCTGTATACTCCGGTCAGGCTGACCGGATCCAGGTGCCAATCTGGTAAAAACCGTTCTCAGCGTAAATCAGACAGAGAGTATCTCCGCCATTTCAAGGATAGATGAATCAATTGTTTTATGCATCTTGATCACCTTGCTGAAAGGTACATTGATAATCTCATTGTCCTTCATTCCCACCATGACACTTTTCTGGTCATCCAGGAGTGCATCAACAGCATAATAGCCAAACTTACTGGCTGTAACGCGGTCATAAGCCGATGGCGTGCCGCCACGCTGAATATGGCCGAGAATGGACACCCTGACATCATACTCACTGAAGTCATCCTTCACTTTTTCGGCAATAGCCATGGCCCCGCCTTCTTCTTCCCCTTCGGCAACGATAATGATGTTGCTCGATTTTTTCCTTTTAAACCCTTTCTCCAGGTAATCTTTCAGACCTTCTACCTGGTTTTTGACTTCCGGAATGAAAATGGCTTCCGCACCGCAAGCAATACCACTATGGACAGCAATAAATCCGGCGTCGCGCCCCATCACCTCAATAAAAAAGAGACGGTTATGACTGCTGGCCGTATCTCTTATTTTATCTACTGCCTCAACAACTGTGTTAAGTGCCGTATCATACCCGATCGTATATTCGGTTCCGTAAATATCATTATCAATGGTTCCGGGAATACCGATAAATGGAATGTCGTAGTACTCATCACAGAAAACCCTTGCCCCGGTGAGAGAACCATCACCCCCGATCACTACAACGGCCTCGATGCCTTCTTTCTTAAGATTGTCGTAGGCCATTTTGCGACCAGCAGGTGTGCGAAATTCCTGGCTTCTGGCAGTCTTGAGGATGGTTCCTCCGCGCTGCAGGATATCGCTCACGCTGTAGGATCTGAGTTCCTTGAAATGGCCATGGATCATTCCATGGTAGCCATGCCTGATCCCAACAACCTGCATTTTATTGAAGATTGCCGTGCGTACAACAGCCCTGATGGCTGCATTCATACCTGGAGAATCACCTCCGGAAGTCAGAATTCCGATTCGTTTAATTTTTCCCATTTAAAACCATTTTAAAAAACCATTATACCAATAATGATCAGCACTTTATTGAGCCTGCAAAGTAAACTCAAAAAAAAATAGCGTCACAATATTCAAAGATATTTTTTGTTTAATTTTTCGTGAATTCAGCAACTTTCCGGGCGACATCCTCAAGCAACCAGCGGGGGGTTGAAGTTGCCCCGCATATACCTGCAGATGTGGCATTTACAAACCAATCCTCCTTTACCTCTCCAGGATAGGAGACCAGGTGACTGCGTGCATTGACAGACCGGCATACATCAAAAAGTACTTTTCCGTTTGAACTTTTCTTACCCGCCACGAAAAGGATCACGTCATTCCCGGATGCAAATTTACGGATCCCAGGCTGACGATGGGATATGTGCCGGCAAATCGTGTCGTTGATCTCCAGTGACAGATCCGGTTTACCATCTCTCTCCACTCTCCGCCGCAATTCGTCCCTGAGCTTCCTGAATCCGTCCGTATCCATGGTAGTCTGGGAATAAAGAGTCACATGCCTTTTCAGCCTGAGTTCCTCCAGTTTTTCGGGGTCCGAGATAACTACCGCATTGTTCTCTGTCTGACCGGTCAGCCCCACTACTTCAGGATGATCCTTCTTCCCGTAAATAATGATCTGGTGTTCCTCATCGCCCTTCCTGTACTGTTGTCTTATTTTTTGCTGAAGCCTCTGTACGATCGGACACGTCCCATCCACCAGTTCAATGTGGTTCTTCTCTGCGATCTGGTATGTCTCCGGTGGTTCACCATGTGCCCGTATCAAAACTTTGACATCGTGCAGGTGATATAAATCTTTTTTTTCAATAAAGTGGATCCCTTTGGCGATGAGCCGCTTTACCTCACTCTCGTTATGAACGATCTGTCCCAGACAATAGAGTTGTTCTCCTGTATCCAGGATTTCTTC
The DNA here is from genome assembly GCA_963732905.1 of uncultured Bacteroidales bacterium. Lineage (GTDB taxonomy): Bacteria > Bacteroidota > Bacteroidia > Bacteroidales > DASQZK01. Next base: position 62,555 of record CAVTBM010000012.1, on the reverse strand, counting down.
AGCCTTGCTAATAACCCGGGTAACGCCAAAACAAAATCCCGATTTCTCTTCAATCCGTATTTCCACTCCCATGAATTTTTAACAGGTTCCTGAACCACTCCATCTGTTCCTCTACATTCATATGGCTGTTGTCGAGCACCAATGCATCGGCGGCCTTTTTCAGCGGACTTATCAACCGGTTTTCGTCGATATCATCCCTTTCACGGATATTTTGCTCAACCTTTTCCAGACTTGCCGGTACACCTTTTTCCTTCAGTTCCAGGTACCGTCGTTCTGCCCGTATATGAGGATCCGCCGTCATGAAAATCTTTATGTCAGCATCAGGAAAAACTACTGTACCGATATCACGTCCATCCATGACGACACCGTTTTCACCCTGGATAGACCTCTGTAATCCAACCAATTTGGCTCTTACTTCACCTATCTTACTAACGGGACTTACCAGATCCGAAACCTTCATGCTACGGATCTCTTCTTCGACGATCCGTCCGTTCAAACGAACCAGGTACCGGCCCTGTGTATTGTCCGCGGTAAAATCAATATCAACCTTGCCGAGAACACTCACCAGCCCGGTCTCATCAACTTTCCCATTCCGTATCAGACCCTGTTCAAGGCAATATAATGTTACTGCCCTGTACATAGCACCGCTGTCAATATAAATATAGCCGAGCTCTTCGGCAATTCGCTTAGCAAAAGTGCTTTTGCCACATGAAGAATATCCGTCAACGGCAATGGTCAGTTTAGGTATGTCCTGTTTTACCATGAATGAGACATTTTGAAAAACGATGCAGACCAATTTTGTTTACATCCTGCACCCTGCTTCGGTTAAAGGAGGTTATTGACTGCCGGACCGCCGGGAGCAAATAGGGTTGACAGCTAATACAGGCAAAATTACTAAAATTATACTGTCCGTGGCAAGGATATGAATGATTGATCAGTACGGGACATGAATTTATGGGGTCACTCCTGTTTTTTATGGTAGAAATCGGAAAGGTTTGTACTAAGTGAAAAATGATTTGAACCTCCGGCAAGGTGGTAGGTTGCCCTTCCGTAGCTGAAATGAAATTTCGAGATCTTGATGCCAAATCCCCAGGAGAAGCCAACCATTCCAACGCGTGGAGCAATTTTCATTTCCTGCCGCCGCTGGTAATTGTAGCCTAAGTCAACGTAAAAATTCTTGCCGGGGATAAATTCCAGTCCGAAGATAGTATGACGCATCAGATTATCCCCAAATTTTTCCACTTTGTTTTTGGAGGATGCATTTACCATCAACGGATCATAGGTCACAGAATTGTCGAGTATGCTCTGATAAGCCATATTCCACACCTGCATCTGCTGGAACAGCACAGAAAACCGAAACGGAGCGTGTGCGAGTTTTTGAGAAAGCCCGGCCTGGATCTCGAAAGGTATATGCTCTCTTCCGGCATTCCCGTAATAGGTGGTAATCTGTGTCCCTATGTTGCGCAATACCAGTGCAGCCGTAAAAAGTTTTTCCGGATTATACCAGGTAACGCCAATATCAGCGGCAATGCCCAATGAATGATAACTTTCAAGCTCGCTGTAAATTGGTTTGACGTTGATGCCAACTGTCAGAAACGAGTTTATGGACCGAGAATAAATAAGATTCAGGGAATACTCGGAGGCAGTGAAGGTCTGGCCGTTCCGTACGCCACTCTCATCAGCATAAGGGAAATCACCGTAACTGATATAGTGAATGCCGGCAGCAAAATTTCCCAAATTTTTATAACTGCGGGCATATGAAGCGTATCCGTATTTGATATCGGCGAAATATCCAACATAATTCAGTACAAGCTGGTTGCTCATCTCAGTGGATAACAGCGACGGATTGTGAAACGGCAGGTTAAGGTCAGGATCCGGAATGGCTACGGATTTACCACCAAGTGCAGCCACCCTGGCAGAATTGGTCTGATTAAGGAAAGCGTAGGTATAGGTACCTCCGATCTGAGAATACCCTGACATATACACAGTGAGGATGAACAGCAGGGCCAGCGTTTTCCTTTTCATGAAAGATAGGGTCGTTTAAAAGCTTAAACGTATAAAAAATCTTCTTAGTGTACAAAAGTATAATTCAACCCGTCACAATTCCGGCAAAAATTTCCCGGGACAACTCACACCAGCGTTTAAAATGATAAAGTGAATTTTTATCCGGTTCGAAAAATGGCAGCGAATCATCCAGCTCGGTGAGCTTAAAGGCCACACCGGATCTCCTGGCATCCTCAGCATTACAAAGTTGTTCAAAATGATTTCTCGAAGGTATGATCATCACCGGTTTTCCAAGAAAGGCCGATTCACAAACGGTCTCGAAACCTGCGGTGCAAATCACGGCCCGGCACCCTGCCATATCCCTGAGAAAGTCATCGCCACCTAGTCCCGACAGGGTTATATTCGGCAGGGTAACCTCAACATGATCGTCGTCATCTGTATAAATATGAAATCCTATCGAGGAGTGACATGATGCCAGTCGGAGCAGATCAGCAAGGAAGCCCCCGTTCAGCAGGTAAACCAGAATGTAATCGCCTTGTTCCGGAGTTAGCAGTCTTACCGTCTGCCGTATGAGCGGGGGTGCAACCCTGATACGGTCTCCGGCTGCCGTTTCCACAGGAGAAAAGGAAAGGGCGATCTTCGTCCCGGCACTCAGTGAAGCCAGAAAAGTATGAAGACGCAGAAACGACCGCATCAGCCGGTGTCCTGGTGGCCAGGTATATTCCGGTCGTTCAAAAAAGAGATGATGGGAAACAATGACCATCTTTTTATGGCTGAAAGACACCAGATGCGCAAGGCCACCGATCATGTCATAGAAGTTGACCACGGTCGAAGCCTTAGACCTTCGGATAGTCCCGGCAAGTCTGAAGATGGACATGAGGTATAAAGGCCCGTACAAAAGATTATACAAAATGGATAAGGAAACCCGGATACCCTTTTTATCAGTTGACCTGATAAAATTGGGACTTCGGAAAGTACTGAGCCTGTCACCAAAATGCTCACTGTAAAACCCGGGAACTTTACGCTGCGGGCTGACACCGAGGTAAACCGCCTCTATGCGGTGGCCCTTTTCCTCAAGCATTTCCGCCAGAGTCACCGATTGAGTCATATGGCCTCTGCCTTCTCCCTGAACGATGAAGAGATATGTCATATTTTCTGGTTAACTGTGGCAACTTTATTTATAATGTTCTCCAAGAAGCCCAACCACCTCAAATGCTGCCGGGCAAATCTCGGTATTTTTAAGCGTCAGATCAAGAATCTGTATGAACCGGCTCCTGTCGGTATGCGGATATTCTCTGCAGGCTTTGGGACGATTTTCGTAGACCATGCAATAATTGTCCTGCATGAGAAAAGGGCAGGGAGTATCCCTGAACACATAATCCCCATCCTCATCCACCCGGAGATATTTCTCCGTAAATTCCGAGGGTCTCATCCTTAAGGCGGATGACACTCTCTGAATATCCCTGTCGTTCAGCATCGGGCTGATGGATTTACAGCAATTGGCACATTCCAGGCAATCCACTCTGGTGAATACATCCTCATGTATTTCTCTGACCGTTTTATCCAGGTCAGGCGGTTTCTTTTTTTTCAACATCCGGAATAGATCCCGGTTCTGTTTCCTTCGGCCGTCGGCTCTCTTTTTCAGGTCATTTTGCTCAGTCATGCCTTTGGTGTATTACGGAAACTGAATGGTTGGTGGAGTTTGTCCTTTACGGAGTTTGACTGACTTCACCTGCGACATAATAAGTCCGGCAAGGACGAGAACAATACCGATGATCTTCAGAGAAGGCATCTCCTCTTTCAGAAAAAAAAATGAAGCCACAGCAGCAAAAACGGGTATCAGATTCGTGAAGATGTTGGCTTTTGAAGCCCCCAGCTCCCTGACTCCCCGGGTGAACAGGATGAAGGTGATGGAAGATCCGAATATGCCCAGGTATAAAAGGGAAAGCACGGCTTTCAGAGTTGGGACGGTGACCCTGAAGGTCCCCAGATCAAAAATCAGAAAGAAGGGTAAAAACATCAGGATACCAAAAAAGTTCTGCCAGGCAGTGATGGTAAAACCGTTATACCTGCCGGTGAGCTTTTTTACCAGGATGGCATACCCCACAGCTGCAATAACGGCCACGAACATGAGCAGCACACCTTTCATGGTAGCCCCGAAATGCAACTCACCGGAGAATACCACGGTGAGGACTCCGAGAAAAGAGACCATCAGGCCGGCTATATTGAAGGGACTCAGCCTTTCATGGTACACCAGGAATGCTGCAACAGGCACTATCAGAGGGATAGTGGCTACAATGACAGCAGCCATGGTTGAAGACACATACGTGAGTCCGTAGCTTTCTCCCATAAAATACATAAAAGGCTCAAACGCAGAAAGTAAAAGGATATATGGAAGGTCGCGCCGATCTACTTTCTCCGGCTTTTTGAGGATTAGGGCAGAAATCACAATGAAAGGTACGGAAATGATAAGACGAAGGAATATGACGGTCACCGGCCGGAAAGATTCAAATGCGAATTTATAAAACACAAACGTCATCCCCCAGAACAACATGGTCAGGACAAGACTAAAATAAATAACCGTTTTCGATGTTTTCATCCTTAATATCCTTAGGCGTTGATGATCCCGGTAAGCGGAACATGATATCTGAAAGCCGTATCCGTCTGCTCTTCTGAATTGCCCGGTTAACCCCGGTCAGCAAAGGTAATGAAATTGATCAACCGCCAATCAGCCGGCCTACGGATTTCCTTTCGACGATGAAATAACGGTTTCCCATTTTTTGATGATGACCCGGAAAAATGCAAACCTCACTTAAACCTTTCTTCGGATCTTTCGTCAAAGAATAAAAAAATGAATATCCATAACCCTTTAAAAAGTTAAAAATATGAACACACGAAATTTTCTCATTTCCCTGGCAGGCTTATTCCTTTTTGCATTGGTCTTTACTGCCTGTGACAAGACAACGGATAACACACCCGATCTGACCACCGCAGAGGATGATGCACTGGCCAGCCTGATGTTTGACGATGTGTACAATGAAGTCGAGGATGCGATGTCATCTATGGAGAACTCGATTTATGGCGGTCAGCTCAAATCTGCAGCCGAAATAACCTGCAAGACCATCACCGTAGAACAGCCTGATGACTCGACCTTCTGGCCCAGGACAGTAACCATTGATTATGGTGAAGGGTGTACAGGACCCGACGGCAGGACCAGGAAAGGAAAGATTGTAGTGGTGGTCAACGGCCGATATGCCAACGAAGGCTATTCACGTTCCGTAACCTTTGATAATTTTTATGTTGACGATTATAAGATCGAGGGAACCAGAACGGTAACCAACGAAGGCCGGAATGACAGCGGAAACATTACCTTTTCGGTGGTTCTTACCGACGGGAAAGTGATTACCCCTGACGGAACTGAGATGACACGTAGTTACGACCGTGTTAGGGAATGGGTTGCCGGGTCAGACACTCCACGCTACAGATGGGACGATGAGTATCTTATTACAGGTGAAGCAACCGGAGTGAATCATAAAGGTGTGGCCTACACCCGTACCATCATAGATCCTCTTCACGTAAGTCAGCAATGCCGGTGGATCCTGTCAGGCAGCGTTAAGCTCGTTTCTGAAAGCCATCCCGACGCTCTTCTGGATTATGGTGATGGAACCTGCGACCGTATTGCCACGGTGACAGTAAATGATGTCACAAAGACCATCAGACTGCACAGATAAGAAATTGCATCAGGAAAAAGGGGGAGACTGTTTTAGAAGCTGCGGATTCGGCAGGTGGCTAATAAAACAATCTCCCTCCGGTTTCTTTCCATGACCTGCCCGGAGGACCGCGCAATGAAAGAAGCCGGAGGGAGATTGATACTTTATGCAGGATTAAGCGGCTTTTAACCGTTTAATATTTGCTTTCTCAAGTTTTTCACGGGCATAACCCAAACCGATGGTGATTTCCTTCTCGTCTCTGGATGGCAATTCGTACATTGCATCGATCATGATCGCCTCACAGATGGAACGCAGTCCACGGGCACCAAGCTTGAATTCAGTTGCCTTTTCTACGATGTAATCAAGAACTTTTTCGTCCCAGTCCAGCTTGATATTGTCCATCTCAAACAATTTTTCGTATTGCTTGATGATGGCATTTTTAGGTTCGGTTAAAATGCGCCGGAGAGTCTCCCTGTCAAGTGGGTCGAGGTAGGTAAGTATGGGCAACCGGCCGATAATTTCCGGGATTAGGCCGAATGCTTTCAGGTCCTGAGGAGCGATATACTGGAGAAGGTTCTCCCGGTCAATTTCCCATGAATCCTTGCTGGCTCTGTATCCAACGACCTGTGTATTCAGTCTTCCTGCGATCTTTTTTTCGATGCCGTCGAAGGCACCGCCGCAGATAAACAGGATATTTTTGGTATTTACGGGGATCATTTTCTGATCGGGGTGTTTTCGTCCACCCTGGGGAGGTACATTGACAATGCTGCCTTCCAGTAATTTAAGAAGACCCTGTTGCACACCCTCTCCCGAAACGTCCCGTGTGATGGAAGGATTATCGCCTTTCCGCGCAATCTTATCGATCTCGTCGATAAAGACGATGCCTTTTTCAGCAGCTTCAATATTGTAATCCGCTACCTGGAGAAGTCGTGTGAGAATACTTTCGATATCTTCGCCCACATAACCTGCTTCCGTTAAGACGGTAGCATCGACAATGGTAAAGGGCACGTGAAGAAGCTTGGCAATAGTCCGTGCAAGAAGGGTTTTACCGGTACCGGTCTCACCAACAAGGACAATGTTTGACTTTTCGATCTCGACCTCGTCAGCATCCCTGACGTTCGACTGCATGAGCCTTTTATAATGATTATATACAGCAACCGAGATATACTTCTTGGCCTCTTCCTGGCCGATCACATACAAATCGAGGAATTGTTTGATTTCTGCAGGCTTCAGCAGCTGGATCTGGTTGACATCGAATTCGCCTTTCTTACCAATTTCTTCCTGGACAATGCTGTAAGCCTGTTCAATGCATCGGTCACATATATGACCGGAGATACCGGCAATTAAAAGATTGGTATCCTTTTTCTCTCTTCCACAAAATGAGCATCTGTCCATGATAAAAATTATTTTTTACCAGAGTTTCTGGTAAGGATTTCATCAATCATCCCGTATTTCTTGGCTTCATCTGCCGTCATCCAGAAATCACGGTCCGCATCTTTCTCAACCGTTGCCTGCGTCTTACCGGTATGCTTGGCGAGGATCTGATAGAGTTCATTCTTGGTTTTAAGAATTTCCCTGGCAGTGATCTCGATATCTGAAGCCTGGCCCTGGGCACCGCCCATGGGCTGATGGATCATAACCCTTGAATGAGGCAGAGCCGATCTTTTTCCTTTAGTTCCGGCAGAAAGCAGAACGGCACCCATCGAGGCAGCCATCCCTGTACATATGGTTGCTACGTCGGAAGTAATATATTGAATGGTATCGTAAATCCCCAGACCGGCATGGACCATTCCCCCGGGCGTGTTGAAATAGATCTGGATATCTTTTGCAGGATCAGTAGATTCAAGATAAAGAAGCTGAGCCTGAATGATATTAGCCACATAATCATCGATAGGCGTACCAAGAAAAATGATCCTGTCCATCATAAGCCTTGAGAACACGTCCATGGTAGCAATGTTAAGCTGACGCTCTTCAATGATCGTGGGAGAAATATAGTTGTCGTCATACACTGAGGTAAAACTGTCAAGGGTCATGGAGCTGATACCTCGGTGCTTAATCGCGTATTTACGAAAGTCGTCGTTGTTCATAGTATTGAATTTTTTCAATAAACAAATTAATTTTCGAATAGTTTCCGGAAGTCCTCAACCGAAATATGCTTTTCATCAAGCTTAACGGTTTCCTTCACGAACTGAACCACTTTATCGTCATACTTCTGTTCACGCAGCCTGCGTGCTTCTTCCGGCTTGCTGATCTGTTCCCGTGCATATGATTCGATATGTTCATCGGGAACATTGTAGAGGCCATATTGATAAAACTGGTTCCTGGCCAGGATTAACGAATATTCAAAGAGTTCTTCATCACTGACACTGATCTCATATTTCCTTGTAATCTTGCTTTTGATCAGCTGCCAGCGGAATTCTTCCTCATAACTGCCAAATTCATCGTCTATCTTTTCTTTTGTCAGGCTTTCATTGGATTCGGCCAACCATCTTTTAAGAAAATCTGCCGGCAGATCGGGTTTTACTTCTTTTACGAAATGCTCCCTGACATCCAGTCCAAATTTATAATTGGACTCCCTCTCGTAATTTGCCTTCAGTTCCTCCGTCAGCTTATTCCTGAAATCCTCGTCTGATGTAACATTTCCTTCACCGTAAACATGATCGAACAATTCCTGGTTTACTTCATGTTTTTCAAATTTAAGAACTTCTGTGATAACAAATTCAAAATTTCCGGATAAAGTTTTGGCAGTTTCCCTGTCGATTTTGAGCAAAGAACTAAGTTCTGTCTCATTGGGGTATGCTTTGCTTACCTCGAAAATCACCTTATTATCCTTCTTTTTCCCAATGAAAAGAGCTTTCTGATCCTCATCTTTCATCATATCGAGTGACATGCTCACCTCCTCAGCCGTGATACCTTCCCCGGAATGTTCTCCGGTTTCATCAAGTTGGTAAATATTTCCCTTCAGGAGCTGGTCTCCGGTAATTTCATCAACAGGAACAAATTCGCCATGTCGTTTGGCCAGGTTGTCGACGGATTCATCCACCATCTTATCATCGATATCTATTATGTACCAGGGTAAGCTGACCTGATCGTTAATTTCAACATCAAATTCAGGGGCCAGACCAAGATCAAATTTAAATTCAAAGGTGACATCTTTCTCAAAATCGATCCGGGAGTCATCATCACCTTCATGAGGCATGGGTTCACCGAGGATCTGAAGTTTTTCATCCTGGATATATTTCATCAGGTTTTCACCCACGAGCCTGTTTATTTCATCTGCAAGAACCGGCTTATAATACAGTTTCCTGATCATACCCATGGGGACCTTACCAGGCCTGAAACCCGGAACATTTGCCTTTCTCCGGTAATCTTTAAGCACATTTTCGACGCGCTGTATGTAGTCCTCTTCTTCAACCTTCAGAGTCAGTACCGCATTGAGATTGTCTACCTGATCTTTTGAAATGTTCATTCTGCAAAACGTTTTTAAATAATGAATATGAGTGATAAAAACCGCCCTTACTTTAGGTGTTTAACTCTAAGTATCAGCGGTTTTTTTTATAATGTGCGGATGAAGGGACTCGAACCCCCACTCCATAAGGAACTAGATCCTAAGTCTAGCGCGTCTACCAATTCCGCCACACCCGCAAAAATTTCCGCAAAGTTAGAATAATTTTAATAAAATAGCCCATTTTTCAGGATTAACCTGAAAGACTGCCAACAGACAGCCGGGTGAGAAAAAGACCGGTAAAACAAGAATAACATGGAGACTTAGATGAAGCGGCGAAACTGAGTTGACAAAATAGAACAGTAAGGCTGGGAAAATGGTGTTCAATAAGGAAAAGGCCAAAACTCAGTAATTTCTCAGTTCAAAGTTCTTTCCCAGGTACAGTTTCCTGACCTGTTCATCCTCTGCAAGTTCAAAGGCGGTGCCTGCTTTAAGGATTTCCCCTTCAAAAAGGAGGTAAGCACGGTCGGTGATAGACAAAGTCTCATGAACGTTATGATCGGTCATGAGAATACCAATATTCTTTTGTTTCAGTTTCGAGACGATATTTTGAATATCTTCAACAGCGATAGGGTCTACGCCTGCAAAAGGTTCATCAAGAAGGATAAAATTAGGATTGAGAGCCAGTGCCCGGGCGATCTCGGTCCGTCTTCTTTCACCCCCCGAAAGCTGGATACCAAGGCTCCTTCTGATTTTCTGGAGGCCAAATTCCTGAAGCAGGTTTTCAAGTCGTTCCTGTTGATCTTCCCTGGGCATATCCGACATTTCAAGAACTGCCCTTATATTGTTTTCAACTGTCAGTTTACGGAAAACAGAAGCTTCCTGGGCGAGATAACCGATTCCTCTTCTGGCCCTTTTATAGACAGGTTCTCGGGTGATGTCAAGATTGTCAAGATAGATCTTTCCCTCATTCGGTGATATCAGGCCAACAATCATATAAAACGAAGTGGTTTTGCCTGCACCGTTTGGCCCCAGCAACCCTACGATCTCACCTCTTTCCACCTCGATAGAAACATTCTTCACCACGGTGCGGGAGCGGTATTTTTTGATCAGGTTTTCGGTGTACAGCTTCATAATGAAGATAACGGATCTTGTTAGCTATTATTTCCTTGTTTTTCCCTTTCCTTATCTTCTTTTTTCTGATTTCTCACGATCCGTCGCGAAATAAATATACTGACCTCATAAAGGGCAATAAGAGGTATGGCCACGAGAATCTGGCTGAAAACATCGGGAGGGGTAATGATGGCGGCCAACACAAAGATGACTACCAGGGAATGACGCCGGTATTTCTTCAAAAATTCCGGTGTGACAAGCCCTATTTTAGTCAGAAAATACACCATGATCGGCAGTTCAAAGATCACACCGCTGGCAAGAACTACCGAAGTTATGGTGGATACATAGGATATGAGGTTAATTTGGTTGGTAACCTGCGAGCTGACACTGTAACTACCCAGAAATTGAACAGTCAGTGGTGTAATGAGAAAATAACCGAACAGGACTCCCACTAAAAACAGGATGGAACTGTAAATCACAGCACCACTTGCATACCTTCTCTCCTTGTTGTGTAATGCCGGAACCATAAACTTCCAGAATTCATAGAAGACATAAGGAAATGCCAGGATCAACCCGGCAATAAGCGAAACCATGATATGCATCGAAAACTGACCGGCCATTTTTATGGAAATGATCTCCAACGGAAGTGTATTGATGCACAGCTTGAGCACACCTATACGTTTACCAAGATCACACAGCAGCACATTAGTCAGAAAATCAGGAGATTTAGGGGCCAGGATAATTTTATCGAAAATGATATTCTTGAAAATAAACGCGACGATTGCACCCACAAAAATAGCAAGAAAAGACCTGACAAGGTGCCATCTCAACTCCTCCAGATGTTCAAGGAACGTCATTTCATCCTGACTCTTTTTAGCCATGTTGTATATTTTACCAGAAATTATACGTTTATCGAATCAATAAGACCGCAAAATAAACAAATTTTTGTGTCATTTAACACCCATTTTAACATTGATGATTTTTTAATTGAAAAATATTGGTTAAATTTATTTTTTCTGACGAAAACAAAGTACGAACCACTACGACTGACTATTAACCGGGTTTAAAAATTGCAATAAACAAGACATCTGTCATAGTAAATGTTGGATAATCGGTTTGTTTTTAGCAATTTTTTACATGTATTTCATTGAAAAACAGGAGACTAAAATGACAGAAAGTAGTAATAACAGATCTAAGGAATATCTTAAGAAGTACTTTGGTTTTGACAGTTTTAAAGGAAATCAGGAGCCAATCATAAATAATGTACTGAGAGGAAAGGACACCTTTGTTTTGATGCCCACGGGTGGTGGAAAGTCTCTTTGTTACCAGTTACCCGCTGTGATCATGGAAGGAACGGCTATCATCATCTCACCGCTCATCGCCCTAATGAAGAACCAGGTGGATTCGATGCGCAGTTTCAGTACTGAAGACGGGGTGGCTCATTTTTTAAACTCATCGCTTTCTAAATCGCTGATCAACAAAGTAAGGGAGGATGTACTTGCCGGTAAAACCAAGCTTTTATACGTGGCTCCTGAATCCCTTACGAAAGAGGAGAATATTGATTTTCTGAAAAAAGTGAAAATCTCCTTTTATGCCGTCGATGAAGCCCACTGTATCTCTGAATGGGGGCACGATTTCAGGCCTGAATACCGGCGTATACGGCCCATCATTAATAAAATAGGCACAGCACCCATCATTGCCCTTACGGCTACTGCCACTCCCAAGGTACAACACGACATTCAGAAAAACCTTGAGATGCTTGATGCGGAGGTGTTCAAGGACTCGTTCCGCAGGATAAACCTGTATTATGAAGTCAGGCCCAAAGTCAATGCCGCCAAGCAGATCATCAGGTATATCCTGAATAACAAAGGTAAATCGGGTATCATCTATTGCCTCAGCCGGAAAAAAGTAGAAGAGCTGTCTCAGACACTTGTCGTGAACGGAATAAAAGCTCTGCCCTATCACGCCGGAATGGACGCCACCACAAGGGCAGGCAACCAGGATAAGTTCCTGATGGAAGAAGCGGATGTTATTGTTGCCACCATTGCATTTGGCATGGGCATCGATAAACCTGATGTGCGTTTTGTCATTCATTATGATGTCCCAAAATCGCTGGAAGGATATTATCAGGAAACAGGCCGTGCCGGGCGTGACGGAGGCGAAGGAAAATGTATCGCATTTTACCGGTACAAGGATATTCAGAAACTCGAAAAATTCATGCAGGGTAAACCTATCGCTGAGCAGGAGATCGGAAAACAACTGCTTCTTGAAACGGTATCCTACGCTGAATCATCGGTCTGCCGGCCAAAAGTGCTGCTGAATTATTTCGGGGAAATCATGGAGGGTACCTGTGGCAATTGTGATAACTGCCTGAATCCTAAAGAAGAGTTCGAAGGAAAGGACTATATTGTCACTGCACTGAATGCCATTTTGGAAGTAAAAGAAAAGTTTAAAGCTGATCATATAGCTGCCATCCTTGCCGGGAAAGCTAATTCGGCCATTAAAGCTTACAGCCACCACAAGCTTGAAATCTTCGGCAGCGGAAAAGACAAAGATGTTAAGTTCTGGAACGGGGTACTCCGGCAGGCTCTTATCGGGCACTATATTACCAAGGACATAGAAAATTACGGTTTGCTTAAGATCACCGATGCAGGGAACGAATTTCTCAGCCATCCTGTTTCTTATATGCTCACCCAGGATCATGACTTTGAAAATACCGGACCTGAGGATGAAGGTGGTTCAGGCGGAGGTGCCGGCAGCGGAACCATGGATGCCGAGCTGTTCAATATTCTGAAAGAACTCAGGAAAAAAACAGCGAAGCGACTGAACCTGCCGCCCTTTGTTATTTTTCAGGACCCTTCCCTGGAGGATATGTCCATCCACTATCCCATAACATTTGAAGAACTCCAGAACATTACAGGGGTGGGCGCAGGAAAAGCCAAACGGTACGGGAAAGAATTCCTCGAACTTATTAAGGTATACGTTGAGGAAAAAGAAATTGTCAGACCTCAGGATATGGTGGTAAAATCAGTAGTGAATAAATCCGGAATGAAAGTAAGCATCATTCAGAGCATAGACCGTAAATTGCCCCTCGATGATATTGCCAATTCAAGGAATCTTGAGATGTCTGAATTACTCAGTGAGATTGAGGCTATTGTTAACAGCGGAACAAAACTTAACCTGGATTATTATATCAATGAGATCATTGATGACGAACGTCAGGATGAAGTCTATACCTATTTCAGGGAAGATGCCGAAACGGAATCCCTCGATGAAGCCCTGAAAGAACTGGGAGAAGAAGACTATACCGAGGAAGAGATCCGGTTAATGCGAATTAAGTTCATGGCTGAGATGGGACATTGATAATGGCTCTATCATCCTGTACCTGTTGTTCTTTTTTGAAGCATTTCGTGGTCGTCATATAACTGCCAGGTATTGAAACAAAATGCCCGCCTGAGCTGTAATCATTTGAAACGCCGGTCGTCAGTTTACCGGGATCTCAATCCTGGTCAGGATATATCTCTGAGCGTATTCAAACCGCCGGATGAAATACGGTAAGCAAAGACCTTTAAGGCAGCCGGCTTATGTTTACCCGGAAATCAGATAATGGTTAACACTATTCGTTTTATGGAGAATAATAATGTTCTGGAAACGCGTCATCTGACAAAACACTATGGAAAAATCACAGCCATAAATGACCTTAATTTGCAGATTAATAAAGGGCAGGTTTTTGGCATTCTGGGGCCCAACGGCAGCGGGAAAACAACCACCCTATCCATCGTAACCGGAATTTTGAAAGCCAATTCGGGTAACCATTTCTGGTTTGGTGAAACCCCTACATCCGAAAGTCTGAAGCGTGTCGGATCAATGATCGAGGTTCCTCATTTTTATCCGTACCTCAACCTTTTGCAGAACTTAAAAATTGTTGCCGAAATTAAGGGATACGGAAATGATGATATAGATCGCGTACTGCATACGGTCAGACTTTTTGAACGCAGGAAATCCAAATTTAAAACCCTTTCACTGGGCATGAAGCAAAGACTCGGCATTGCCGCTGCCCTTTTGGGTGATCCGGAAGTTCTGGTCCTTGATGAGCCAACCAACGGGCTTGACCCCGAAGGCATTGCCGAAGTACGCGATCTGATTATCCATGAAGCGTCACGCGGAAAAACCGTTATCATGGCCAGTCACATCCTCAGCGAAGTGGAAAAAGTCTGTTCGCATGTTGCCATCCTGAAGAGGGGCACACTGCTCGAACAGGGAGATGTCAATGCACTGATCAAGGGAGAAATGCTTGTCGAAGTTTCAGCAGAAAACCGGGAAGCCCTGAACAACGCCCTCACCACCTGCGATTTCGTCACTTCTGTTAAAGAAAATAACCAACGTATCTTGGTGACCTTAGCACATGACAAATCTTCGGCCGAGCTTAATGCGTTTCTGTTCAACAAAGGCATTCGCCTCTCAGAGCTTATCCATCATAAAAAATCCCTGGAAAGCCAGTTCCTAGAATTAGTTAAAGAAGATTAAAGACCCTGCCTGATGAAAACACTCTTTAGAATTGAGTTCAGCAAGTCTATCAATTACAACCCGTTCAGAATTATTCTTATTCTCCACTTTTTATTTTTTCTGCTCGGGCTTTTTGCTCTGCCCAGGATCAACATCAAAATACCGTTCCTTTCCATCATTCCGTTATACCAGTTCCCGCATGTATGGAATTTCACCACATGGATCGCCGGTTATTATAATATCACCCTGGTTTTACTGGTCATCATGATGACCACCCTGGAGTTTAGCAATATGACCTATAAACAACAGGCGATTTTCGGAATGAGCAGGCGTGAACTGTTTATGGAAAAACTCGTCCTGATATTTTTTCTGTCGTTGTACGTGGTTGTGCTCTTGTTTTTGACATCCCTCGCTTCAGGCCTGATATACAGCTATAAGATCACATTTGGAATCGTCTTCGAACGTTCATGGCTTGTGTTGAACTCGTTCCTGCAAACCTTTACTTTCCTGTCCCTCGGAATTCTTTTTGCCATGCTATTCAAAAACACGATCCTGTCTGTTTTGATTTTTGGGTTTTACCGGGTCTTCTTCGAACCCATCATCCGGTCGCTGGTTCACCAGGAATACCGTTGGTTTTTCCCTACAAAATTCATTACCAGTCTTACACCCCGGCCCGATATCATTGAGCTCGTTCAGCAGAAACTACAGAATGCAGATAAAGCTACCCCGGAAGAATTGTCCAATTTTGACAGGATTATTCCGAAAGGGGTACCGATATGGCAGAATCTCATCCTTACCCTGGTATTCCTGGGCATCATTCTCTCCATTTCGGCTTACCTTTTCAGGAAGCGCCGTCTTAACTGATGGTCATGTCTTTACATCCATCGCATCACGCAGGCCGTTACCGGATAAGGTAAAAGCCAGGACTAAGATCATAATGGCAAATCCGGGGATAAAGGCAAGAAAGGCTTTATCCACTATAATAAATCCATAGTGGTCTCTGACCATTGTCCCCCATGAAGGAACCGGGGGCTGGACGCCTATACCCAGAAAGCTCAGCCCGGCTTCGATAAGGATGGCTGAAGCAAAATTTGCTGCGGCAATGATGATCACCGGGGCAAAGATATTGGGGAGGATATGACGGAACATGATCCTGAAATCATTATACCCGAGGGCTCTGGCAGCCATAATGAACTCCTTTTCACGGATGCTCATGACCTGCCCCCTTACGACGCGTGCTACTTCAACCCACATGCTGATCCCTACGGCGATGAAAATCTGCCAGAACCCTTTCCCCAGGACCATGGTCAGCGCGATGACCAGCAGCAGAGTGGGTACCGACCATATTACGTTGATAAGCCACATAATGACATCATCGACCCATCCCCGGTAATAACCGGCAAGAGCTCCCAGCAGAATCCCGATAACAAGGGAGATAAATACCGCGATGCAGCCTACTGAAAGGGATACACGTGCTCCCAGGATCATCCTGCTTAGCATGTCTCTGCCAAAACGGTCGGTTCCAAGCAGAAATTTTTGCTTTACCAGATACTCATTTTTTATTCGGTTTTCAAGCTCCGGCCGTGAAATCCGGACTATGCGCCCAGACATGTCCCGGAAAGAATAACCTTCAGAATTTATCATGACTCCCGCCCCTTCCTCCAGTGCGAACACCACATCGGGTAAAAAAAACGTCTGGTAGGTTTTTTCCCTTTCCGGGATCTCTGTGTAGTTTCTGACAACAATGCTGTCTCCTCTGAACCGGTAACTTAAAACAGGAAGCATATCCATCGAAGGTTCCTGTCCGAAAAGCATCGTTTTTACGAAGCCGTTTTCCCTGATCTGTTTATTTCTGCGAACTTTCAGCATCGTGATGGTGAACCCCGGCTTTTTTGCCGCAAGTTCCAGGTGCTGGGTATTGGCATTGGGAGATTTGTCGGGGCATAAGAGATAGCCGGCTATTGCCGTAAAAATCATCAGAATGATGACCATAAGGCTGACCACCGAAACAGGATTGGATCTGAATCGTTTCCATCCCTGGCCAGAGACAGATATTTCCACCTCATTTTTCATTTTTTCCTGAACATCCCTTTCATTAACTGACCGCCGACAGCAGCCGCCAGGATATAAAACGGATAAAGCAATTGCGAAGGTATGAAGATTCTAAGCAACCTTTCCTGAGAATTGAAACGGCAAATGCTTTTCAAAAATATATAATCTATAAGCGATTTGAACAGAACAAAGAT
The DNA here is from genome assembly GCA_963732905.1 of uncultured Bacteroidales bacterium. Classification (GTDB taxonomy): domain Bacteria; phylum Bacteroidota; class Bacteroidia; order Bacteroidales; genus DASQZK01. The sequence goes on along the minus strand of CAVTBM010000012.1, from coordinate 45,531 downwards.
GACCAGGACAAAGATCATCCGGTATCCTAAAAAACTCAGGCCGGCAAGCAGGATGAAAGCGATACTTACACCAAACACAAGAAATGCAGTAAGGACCAACCGCAGGTCACGATAGAGGCCGGTTTTGGAGGCCCATCTTACTCTCTGGCGTAAAAAAGCGGTTACGTTTTTGACCGGCAAAGTATCGACCAGGGCATCCGGATGTTTTACAAACATAGATTTTCCGGGATAATGCTTCTTGGCATAAAGCATCAGGAACATATCATCACCCGTGGGTACGTCGGGATGAAGTTCACCGAAGGCTTCCAGAAACAGGTCTTTTTCGAAAGCCAGGTTTGCCCCGTTACACATAAGCGGAGAACCTCCCAGAAAAGAAGCGGCTCCTGTACCCATAAGCGAGGTGAACTCCAGAGCCTGAAAGCGCTGAAAAAAGCCCTTTGCCGGTGAGATCCTTACCGGGCCGGAAATAAGCTTCATCTTTCCGGCTGAATAAAAACCGGCCATGATCCTCAGCCAGCCGTCATGATGAATACAATCGGCGTCTGAAATTACAACCAGTCGGCCCCGAGCTTCCGACACCCCTGCCAGTAAGGCTTGCTTTTTACCTCGCTGCCCTTCATGAAGACTGATAATCCTGGCCTCAGGAAGAATACTGACCCCTTTTTCAAGATGTTCACCGGTGTGATCCGTGGAATGATCATCCACAAAAATATACTCCACCTTGTCCTGAGGATAATTTTGTTTCTGAAGGCTTTCAAACAAAGCCCGCAGATGAATTTCCTCGTTTCTGACCGGTATAACCACGGTAATAAATGGTAGGACGGAAGGATCTTCCGGAACTGTATATGAATCCCGGCTATCCCAGATTTTGTAATAGCGGTAAAATACAAGCATGTAGAGGATCAAAATGAGAAATGAAACCAGGGCAATGACTGTCATTATATGTTATTTACTCCTGACAACATAGTTGTTGATGACGTCATACAATCTTTCGATCATGATGGGTTTAGTAATGTAGTCGCTGCAACCGGCGTTCAGACATTTCAACCGGTCATCGTCCATGGCATTGGCTGTTTGAGCAATGACCGGCAGGTCGGGCCTGAGCTTTTTAATTTCTACAGTCGCATCGTAACCGTTAAGAACAGGCAACTGAATGTCCATGAGAACAATATCTATTTCAGGATGCTGCACAACCCTGTCAATAGCCTCCTGGCCGTTCTCGGCATGAATGATCCCGATGCCTGTTTTTCTGAGAGATATCTCCAGAAGTCTATAGCTCACGTAATTGTCTTCCACAACGAGAATGCTGATCTCTTCCCAGTTAAACTGATCCGGTTCCTGTCGGTGATCTTCCTTTCGGGTATCCTCTAAGGTTGAAGGCTTATATGGAATAGTGAAATAAAAGGCAGCGCCGGTTTCGATTTCTGATTCAGCCCAGATAGTTCCACCCATTCTTTCCACGAAACCCTTGCTGATGGCCAGACCGAGGCCTGATCCACCATAAGGCCTTGTGAGAGATTGGTCAACCTGGGTAAACCGGTCAAAAATTACTTCGAGCTTATCATTAGAGATACCTATACCGGAATCCTTTACATAAAATTCCAGCGTATCCTCGTCAACAATTGAATAACCGAATTCGATGGTACCGGTGTAGGTGAATTTAATGGCGTTCCCGATGAGGTTAGTCAGTATTTGCTTAAGTTTGGACTCATCACCAATAATGATTGAACTGTTATCGGCCAGTCCGGTTCGCATAATAAGCTCCACCGCATCCTTCTTTTTAACCATTTTTTCCGACTGGATGAAACACAAAAGTTCATTCATCATAGCATTCAGAGAAAACTCGCCTTCATTGAGATCGACCTGGTTTGATTCGATTCTTGAGATATCGATGATATCGTTAACCAGGTTCATAAGCAACTTACCGTTGGAGTTGATCATGGCAAGGTATTCCTTCCTTTCCTCGTTGGTAAGCTGATTGCGGGTTAGAAGTTGTGTCAGTCCGAGGATGCCGTTCATCGGTGTACGTATCTCATGGGACATATTTGCAAGAAATGCAGTCTTCAGCATATCCGATTCTTCGGCTTTCACTTTTGCTTCGAGTAATTCCAGTTCAAGCTGCCGCCTGTGGAGAGCAATCGAAGCCTGGTAAAGAAAGGTTTCGATGAAAGGCTGGTCTTGCAGATCATCCCTTCGTGACAGGATCAGAACGCTACCGAAAAGTTTACCACTGCGCATGAGTGCCATTCCAAACGTCTTTTTGGCCTGGAAAAATTTTTCGATTTGCAGGGCTAAGGTTCTTGAAATTTTTCCAAATCCGGTCTCGTACATACCGTCAGTGAAAAACTTCAGGTGTTCGGCATTCATTTTCAAGTCATCTATATCGGTCTGCTGGAGGTCAAAGGCAATCTGAGTAATAGGAACCCCAAGGAGTTCCGTCAACTCATCGGCTTTTTTCCCGGTATAGGAATGGAAGGCGATTTTCAACTTTTTATCCACATCGTCGTACCGGGAAACGATGATGCTGGCATCCACAATAAACTCCTTGAGCTTCTTCCCGATATACCGGAAAATGTCCGCATCATTAGGTAATCCGAGGAAGTCAAGCGCAGTGTTACTGAGAAAAAGCAGTTTGGTCTGGTACTCCTTTTCCTGGTTTTCAGACTGTTTGCGACGGGTAATATCGACCATAACGCCTCTGATCCCAACCCACTGACTTTCATTGTACATATTGTTTGTGAAGACGAGCACGGAAATATTTCTCCCGCTCCGGGTGATAACATTATACTCATTCCCTTTGATTTCATTCCCCTTTTTCATTTTTTTGAATGTCAGCCTGGCCCGTTCCTCGTCTTCAGGAGCAATCACATCAAAAATACTCATACCCCGGTCAACATCAGCCTGAGCGTAGCCTAAAAGTTCATAGCCTTTAAGGTTGACGAAGGTAATTCTGCCTTTCGAATCGGTTTCAAAAACGACTTCAGGAAGGAGCGTCACAAGGTCTTTAAACTTTTCCTCACTCCGCAGCAAGGCCTGTTCTGCCAGTTTCTGTTCGGTAATGTCCCGGGATATCCCGGCGATACCAATCACTTCACCCTCATCATTGATGATGGGGGATTTATGGGTTTCCGAATATCTTTTTCCAAACCTCCCTTCTTCAACTTCAAAAAACAATTTCGATTTGCGTTCCCGGATCACCTCCTGATCTTTGCTGATATAGTCATCGGCCAGTTTTTCGGGGCAGATGAAATAATCGGTTTTCCCGACGATCTGATCGCTACGCAGATTAAAGAACCGGCAGAACGATTCATTGACCGATACATAACGTCCTTCAATGTCTTTAAGCCAGGCGAGATGGGGAATATTATCGAGGATAGCCTGTTGCTGGGATTGGGATTTTGTCAGGCGTTCCTCAAGGATCTTTATCCCCGAGATATTGGTGGTAACGGAAACAATACGGTATGCTTCCCCTTTTTCATTCCACACGGGATAGCTGCGGTTCCATATCCATGAAATCGTCCCGTCTTTCTTGATAATCCTGTATTGTTCGTTAAAAATATAGGTATATTTATAATGACCGGTGCTCATGATTTCGATGATCCGGTTCTTATCGGCAGGATGGATCCATTTTTTCTGAAGGTCAGGGTCTTTTATCAGTTCTTCACGGGAATACCCGTAAACCTGTTCGAAAGCCGGATTCACGTAAATGATTTTATTCCCGCTGCTCAGGATAAACGAATCCGTTGTATTTTCCGCCAGCTCCCTGAATTTTTCCTCACTTTTCTTAAGCGCTGTTTCATATTGTTTCCTGTCGGTAATATCCAGTGCGAAACCTGCGATTCCGATGATATTTCCATTTAAATCGGTAAGTGGAATTTTTGTGGTTTCATAAAACCGGAATCCAGTATCAACCGGTATTTGTTCGTCTATTGTTTTTAGTTGTCTGGTCTTCAAAACGAGCTTATCGTCAGCCCTGTATTTTTCAGCAAATATCTTGGGACAAATATCAAAATCAGTGAGTCCCTTCATACCTGCCACGTCCTTACCAAAACTGTTTGCAAAAGTTGAATTAACGGTGAGAAAACGGCCATTGACATCCTTTACCCACATCATGAAGGGTATCTGATCAAAAAAAGAATTATTAAAATCCGGAATGTTAAAGATGTCGGATATACCTACCCTTACGAAATCGCCGGAATGAGCATCTGATTGAATTTTTTGAGACAGGGCCTTTTTTAACACATGATTCTCAGAGCGAAGGTTTTCCAGCTCTTCCCGCAACGACTTCATCTCTTCATCAGAAGTAACCGCTCCTGATTTTTGTGATTGGTATTTAGCACCTTTTCTCATTGAGCATCTCTCCTAAGCCAGAATAATTCCAACAATTGTTGCAGATAACAGAGAGGCCAGGGTACCGGCCAGAAGGGCCCTCATCCCGTATTTTGCAAGTTGGACTCTTTTCCCCGGGGCGAGAGCACCGATGCCGCCAATCTGAATACCTACGGAGGCAAAGTTAGCAAATCCGCATAACATATAGGTAGCCATGATAATAGATTTTGGATCGGCAAAGGCTCCGGCAGTCTTCAGTTCAGAAAGGCTGATATAACCAACGAATTCGGTCATGATCAGTTTTTCGCCCAGAAGCGTGCCAACCAGGGTAATGTCTTTTGAAGTTATTCCGATTAGCCACATAAGAGGTGAGAGGGCATACCCAAGCATAAACTGAAGTGAAAGCTGATGATAACTGCCATTGGTCACTTGAGCGATCCAGCCGTTAAGGTGCGTCCAACTCCCGATTTTAATAAAGATAAAGTTGATCATCGCCAGGAATGCCAGAAAAACCAAAAGCATGGCTGCCACGTTCACTGCCAGTTTAAGACCCTGGTAAGTCCCGTTGTTAATTGCATCCAGTACATTCTTCCCGATTTTATCCTGGGTGATATGAACTTCCTCACTGACATCTTCGGTCTGGGGAACAATGATCTTCGAAATAACCACCACACCCGGAGCTGCCATGACGGAGGCTGCCAGCAGATGCCTGGCAAACTCCAGGCGCTGAACCGGGTCGTCGCCTCCCAGAAAGTTAATATAGACGGCCAGCACTCCTCCGGCCAGAGTGGCCATGCCTCCTGACATCACCAGGAGTATTTCGGACTTGTTCATTTTCTCCAGGTATGCCTTTATCATAAGCGGAGATTCCGTTTGGCCCAGAAAAATATTGCCGGCCACTGAAAGACTTTCCGCACCCGAAAGCTTCAAAATGCGTGTCATCACCCAGGCCATGACCCAAACGACTTTTTGAATAATGCCAAAATAGAACAAAACCGATGTAAGAGCGGAAAAGAAAATGATCGTAGGAAGAATGGTAATGGCGAAGGTCTGCAAAGGGGCATCAATTTTACCCGACACCATGGATTTAAACAGGAAATTGGTACCCTCATTGGTGAAATCAAGGATCTTAACGAACAACTTCCCACCAAATTCAAAAAACGCCTGTATGAATGGCACTTGAAGAACCCCGATGGCCAGAAGGATCTGCCCCAGCAATCCCAGACCTACAACCTTCCAGGATATGGCTTTCCGGTTATCGGAGAACAGGAACGCAATAAATATCAGTACGATCATTCCCAGCAATCCCCTGAGGAGATTTGTCATGCTGAAATGAAACTGTGTTTTGACAGGAATAATATTCCCCTTATTTACCTTTACAGCTGGACCCTGCTGAACCTGGAAATCTGAGGTAGCAGAATAAATACTGTCAGAAGCTTCTCTGGCGATGGAATCCTTCACGCTCTTAACAGGTAAATTACCCTGAGCCATCATGTTAAGACTTACAAAAAATGGGATAAGGAGTAGAAGGAGCCGGCTGATCAACCTGCCGAAAGTCGGTTTTCTCATTGATGTTTATCTTTTTCTGCGTTGAATTTCATCCCTGATTTTTGATGCTCTCTCATAATTTTCGTTAGTAACAGCCTCTTCAAGGAGTTTCTTCAGTTCATCCATGGTGAGACCCTTTAGCTCTCCCGGGTCGGTAAAGCTTTTCCCGACTGGCTTTTTTTCAGTAACCTCGGGTTCATCTTCTTCCTCCGGTTCAGGGTTGTTTTCCTTATCGAAATCCAGGACTATGCCGGCTTTGGTAATAATTTCTTCGGTTGTATAGATAGGGCATTTAAACCGGAGAGCCAGGGCAATGGCATCGGAAGTCCTGGCGTCCAGCGTAATTTTTTCCATGCCGTTATCACAAAGTAATTGCGAATAAAAAACCCCTTCCTCAAGTTTATAAATGACCACCTCCTTGACCGCTATTCCAAAAACTTTGGCAAAACTGAGAAAAAGATCATGGGTCAGGGGCCTGGGTGGTTTAAGACCTTCAAGTTCGATCGCTATGCTCTGGGCTTCAAAACCTCCGACGATAATGGGTATACGTCGCTCACCATTTTCTTCCGTCAATATGAGTGCATAGGCTCCCGATTGTGTCTGACTGTATGAAATTCCTAAGACATTAAGCTTTATCATACCCATAAATTACTTCTTTGCATCAATATCAAAAAGAGAGACCACACAAATATAATCAAATACTTCTTACATGAAAGATTATGATCTTTGCTGCTAATTCAAAATTATATAATTTGCAACGCCTCGCATTAATCTGAGAATGAATGTAAAATAGATTTGCACATAGTTTTTACAATTATTAGCCATAATTGTTTGTATATCAAGAGAACTTTTATATTTTTGCACTCCGATTTGTGAAAAAAAAATTGTAAAACTCATTATAATGTACGCAATTGTTGATATAGCCGGACAGCAGTACAAAGTTGAAAAAGATCAGAAAGTCTTTGTCCACAGGATCAAAGGAGAAGAAGGTTCCAAAGTGGATTTTAACAAGGTTCTGCTCATTGATAACGACAGCAAAGTGGTCGTTGGAACCCCTGTTATTGAAGGAGCACTGGTTTCTGCAAAGATCATCGGTCATCTGAAGGGTGACACGGTCATTGTCTTTAAAAAGAAAAAGAGGAAAGGTTATCAGAAAAGCAACGGTCACAGACAGTACCTTTCACAACTCGTGATCGAAGACATCATTGAGAAGGGTGCGAAATCCAGGCCCGATGCAGAAAAGAAAGAAGCCAAATCCACTGGGGTGAAACAGAAAGCTGTTACAGAAACTGCCGTACAGGCTGTTCCCGAAACCAAAGAGGCTGCAGCAAAAAAACCGGCCGTGGCAAAGAAACCAACCGTAGCAAAGAAACCGGCCGTGGCAAAGAAACCAACCGTGGCTGCGGGCAACAAAACTGCAACAACGGCAAAAAAAGCCGCAACAGCAAAAAAACCTGCGGCCAGTAAGCCCAAAATAAGCAAAAAAGACACGAAATAACCGGTACCCCGGTTTATCAAAATATTTTAAACCTTACAATTATGGCACATAAGAAAGGAGCCGGCAGCTCAAGAAACGGACGCGAATCAGAAAGCAAACGACTTGGAATAAAATTATTCGGTGGTCAGTTAGCAAAAGCAGGTAACATTATCGTTCGCCAGCGGGGAACCAGACATCACCCGGGACTTAATGTCGGAATGGGCAAAGATCATACTCTTTTTGCCCTGACTAACGGCAAGGTGGAATTTAAACGTAAAACCGACGATAAATCCTACGTAAATATTATTACGACAGAAGACTAAAATATTATAAATCCGTTATTCCTAAATCTCCTTTAAACTGTTACCTTTATGCAGTTTTCAGGGGATTTTTTATCTTTCAAAGAATACATCCTATGCTCAATATCAATTTTATAAGGGAAAACAAAGATCAGGTCATTAAAAGGCTTGGGATCAAAAATTTCGATGCGAAAGCCATCATCGGCGAAATTCTCGAAGCCGACGAAAAACGACGCAGTTCCCAGGCAAAAGCCGATCATCTCCAGGCTGAGATGAACACGGTGTCAAAAAACATTGGTCTCCTGATGAAGGAAGGAAAAGCCGGAGAAGCAAAATCAGCCAGGGAGAAAACCGAAGGCTTAAAGGATGAGATCCGGAGTCTGCAGCTGGCATTCAGCGAAGCCTCGGAGCAGATGAACCGCTTACTTGTTCAGGTTCCCAATCTTCCTCACCATTCCGTCCCACGGGGAAAAGGAGCGGAAGATAATGAGTTGGTGAGAGGAAATTCGATTAAGGTTGATCTTCCCGGGCAGTCCCTTCCACACTGGGACCTCGGCAGAAAATATGACATCCTCGACTTTGATCTGGGCACCAAGCTCACCGGCGCTGGTTTTCCCGTTTTCAAAGGAAAGGGGGCGCGGCTTCAGCGTGCGCTTATAAACTATTTCCTGGATGTAAATGTGAAGGCCGGTTACCGTGAAATTCTGCCTCCGCTGATGGTCAACGAGGATTCGGGATTTGGTACCGGACAGCTTCCCGACAAGGAAGGCCAGATGTACCATGTGCAAACCGACAATTTTTATCTTATCCCCACAGCTGAAGTCCCGGTGACAAACATTTACCGGGATGTGATCCTGGAATCGGATGATCTCCCGGTTAAGAATACCGCGTACACTCCGTGTTTCAGGCGTGAAGCCGGTTCCTACGGAAAGGATGTCCGCGGACTGAACCGTGTACATCAGTTCGACAAGGTCGAGATCGTCCAGGTTCAGCATCCCGACAAATCGTACGACACACTCGAAGAGATGGTGAATCATGTTGAAGGCCTGGTCAGTAGCCTTGAACTCCCCTACCGGATCATCCGGCTGTGCGGAGGCGACATGAGTTTTACCTCTGCACTTACCTATGATTTTGAGGTATTCGCGGCTGCACAAAAACGTTGGCTCGAGGTGAGTTCGGTATCAAATTTTGAATCGTACCAGGCCTTGAGACTGAAATTACGGTACCGCGAAAAAGGGGATAAAAAGACCAGCTTTGCTCATACCCTCAACGGATCCTCCCTGGCCCTTCCCAGAATTGTTGCAGCATTGCTTGAAAATAACCAGACAGCGGAGGGTATTATCATACCTGAAGTGCTCAGACCCTATACCGGCTTCGGTATGATCGACTGAAAAACCGGATGAAAAACCAGTCAAAGGCCTATTTGTTTGCCGGCCTGACCATTCTTTGCTGGTCCACTGTAGCCACTGCCTTTAAATTCGGGCTGCGGTACCAGGATCCTTTCAGTCTCCTTGCCGGAGCTGCACTTGTGTCGTTCATTATTTTACTGTTCACCGTTCTTGCCCTGGGTAAGATTACCCTGTTGCGCCGGATGTCTGTATGGGAATACCTCTCCTCTGCCGCCTTAGGTTTTCTTAACCCTTTCTTTTATTACCTGGTCCTTTTCAGGGCTTACTCATTGCTTCCGGCACAGGTGGCACAACCTATCAATATGACCTGGCCCATTTTGCTGACCATCATCTCTATTCCCCTTCTGGGTCAGAAAATCACTTTAAAAAGTATTGCCGCGCTGGTAATCAGTTTTAGTGGTGTGATCCTCATTTCTTCCCAGGGGGGTGGACAGGGATTTAACAGGGTGCAACTACCCGGTATCGCTTTATGTCTCGGCAGTGCCGTGATCTGGTCATTTTTCTGGATCCTGAACGTCAGGGACAAACGCGATGAAATAATTAAACTCTTCCTGAACTTTGCATTTGCTCTGATCTTTCTTCTGGCAGCGGTATTTTTCAGTGACAAACATTTTCCGGAGGGCTTTCACGCCTGGCTATGGGCTGCCTGGGTGGGATTTTTCGAGATGGGACTAGCATATATTTTCTGGCTTAAAGCCCTTCAACTGACAGACACAACCGATAAAATCAGTAACCTGATTTATATTTCTCCTTTTATTTCCCTATTTTTCATCCATCATTTCGTGGGTGAGCCCATTTACCTGACCACCGTTTACGGTCTGATACTGATTGTCGGCGGGATACTTTTCCAGCGGCTTAAACTGAAAAGTCGGATATGAAGAAAAACATTGACCGGATTATTCTTGGCATAGACCCGGGGACAAATATTATGGGCTTTGGTATCCTTGGTATTGACCAATCCGGGCCATCCGTCATATCACTCGGTATAGTGGATATGCGACGCTTGCGTGATCCCTACCTAAAACTTAATCAAATTTTTTCTGAAACTATTGAACTTATCGACAAGTATCATCCGGATGAACTGGCTATTGAATCGCCCTTTTTCGGAAAGAATGTACAAAGCATGCTGAAACTCGGACGTGCCCAGGGGGTGGCCATAGCTGCGGCATTGTCAAGGTCGCTGCCCATTTACGAATATGCTCCAAGAAAGATTAAAATGGCCATCACAGGCCAGGGAGCTGCATCTAAAGAACAGGTGGCAGTCATCCTGACCAAAATCCTCGCCTTCCAGACCGAATCCCTTAACCTGGATGCGACGGATGCCCTGGCTGCAGCCCTATGTCATTTCTACCAGGACAAAACTATCAAAACGGAAGGCGGGTACCGTAACTGGGAGGAATTTCTGAAAAAAAATCCAGGAAGGGTCCACTAGATACCGCGCCTAAAGTGCAGACCTGATCTTAGCTGCGGTTTCACGAAACTCATCATCCGAAAATTTCAGCTTGGGACGACTAAAATCAATGTCACTGAGATGGTTTATCGGAATGAGATGTATGTGAGCGTGAGGAACTTCAAGTCCGAGAACGGCTAAACCTACACGTTTGCAATCAATTACCTCATCGATAGCTCGTGCCACTTTTTTTGCAAAAATCATCATACCACCAAGAAGTTCATCCTCAACATCGAAAAGGTAATCTACCTCCTTTTTGGGGATAACGAGGGTATGACCTTTCGAAAGAGGATTGATATCAAGAAAGGCATAATAATTTTCGTCTTCGGCTATCCTGTAGGAGGGAATCTCCCCTGCCACGATCTTTGTAAATATAGATGCCATAGCCTTACTGATTTATCGTGAAATACTGATTACTTCATATTCAACCACGCCGGCGGGTACCCTGACCGATACCACGTCGCCTACGCGTTTTCCAAGCAAGCCTTTGGCTATAGGAGTGGTAACCGAGATCTTGCCGGCTTTGAGATCGGCTTCTGTTTCAGAAACCAGCACATATTCCATCAATGTATTGTTATTCTTATTTTTGATTTTGACCCGATTCAGGATCTGAACGGTTTCCGTATCGATTCGCGATTCGTCAATGATTCTTGAATTGGCCACCTGGTCTTCCAGTTTGGCAATTTTCATCTCAAGCATGCCCTGGGCCTCCTTTGCAGCATCGTATTCCGCATTCTCCGACAAATCTCCCTTCTCCCTGGCTTCGGCAATTTGCCTGGAAATAGCCGGCCGTTCAACCGAAACAAGATGCTCAAGAACTTTCTTCATTTTCTGCAAGCCCTCTTCAGTTACATATATAACTTTTGACATCTTTAACCTCCTGATTTTATTTAGAAAAATAAAAAAGAATCCAGGATTACCTGAACTCTTCTGATCAACAAAATTAAAGTATTTTTTATTCTAATGAAAACTTTTTAGTATGTCTTTTGATCAAATCCCTGATTGAAAAAAGCTATCTCAGAAATACTTAGGATTAATTATCTCAGAATAGATGATCGCTTTACGAATATCGAAGTTTAACAGAAATCCGTCCATATCGTGGTCGAGATCCGCGTCCATCTGATATGCTGCGAATTCACCCCTTTTGATGGTGTCAGAAACAAATGCATAGGCAGACTCGGCGTTAGCTGAATCAATGGCACCTTCCACCGTATCATGTCTGTCAAATGCAGTATCTGCGGCTTTTTTTGACTCAGTGCTCTTCATCACAGAGATCTCAGGTTCGACCTCTTCTTCCTCTGCAATGACTTCATTCATCCCGTAGTTACCAAAATTCCCCATAAACCGGCGCAGGTTTTCTGCCAGTACATCGGACTGCTCCTCCTGTTCCACGGTTCCGGAGTCTTCCTGATCCAGCTTTGGATTTGTAACAACAGGCTTTTTCTTCTTCCCTGCTGCACCTAAAACGGCAAATATCAGGGCTATAAAAATATAAACTAAAGTTCCCGGGTCGATCTTCATGGCTGTCAGATTTTAAATCCCTGAAAATTACGAATAACATACTAATTTAAACACGGTCTCCCGTAAAACATTCCTTACCTTCCGGAAAAACGCGGAACGGGTAAAAGAAATGAAGGAATATTACGTTGTAACCGTACTGATAAATATACAAAATTTTACCTTTATAAAATAAATATACAAGAATATGTTTAGTTTACGTCCATATAGGAAGTTACTGTTTCTTGTTCTTCTTTTTGTGATCCTCCCGTCATGTAAAAAAGATAAATTCGTCTTTCCGTATGTTCACATCGATATTTACGCCGGCCTGTATTCCGACCTGGCCAATCTTGGAGTGGGCAGCTTCGGATTTTATTTCCAAAATGCCGGACTGAATGGTCTGGTCATTTACCGGAACTATGATGATCAGTATTTCGCTTTCGACCGGAGTTGTACCTACGAACCGAATTATGATTGCGCGGTAGGCAAAGACACGGCCAATGTCTTTCTGGTAAAATGCCCCTGTTGCGGTTCAGAATACTTTATCGATCAGGATGTGGCTTACGTATTCAAAGGGCCTGCAAAATATCCGCTTGTACAGTACAATACACAGATAGAAGGGTCAAATCTTCATATTACGAATTAGTGCGGGTTTTGAATGGAACGCCTGAAACCAGGACTGGAATATCAGGTACATTGACCGGAACTCCACCTTAAAGGCTTCAGATTTAGTCTTAAATTACTGTTGACGACCCTGCCTGTCTGATCTCAATGCCGCATATGACGGATATCGTCCAGATCCAGTACTCGGCTTGAATTTACCAAAGCCCTGAGACTGTCGGAATTATTCTTCGACCAGACCATGGTCGACCAGATCATGAACCAGCTCCAGTCCGGCTGATTATCGAGTACCTCAGGTGAGGGAGCTTTGCCTACTTCGCCCAGTGCGATCAGTTTTCCATTGGCGAGTTTTAGCAGGTCATCGTGGTGCGACTGTTTAAAATCGTATTTATAAACATCAGCCGCCAGGATATCAACGAGAGAGTCACCCGGATAAAAGAGGTTGTACGAATAGGCCTGGTCATTCACCCAGTCGCGCGGCGCATTAGCGTTCCAAACCCAGATGAGGTTGTCCAGCTTATGGTAATTGACGAAGCGGTCGTACATCATGGCCCATAGCCTTTTAAACCCGTCGGGGCCCCTCTTGTTACCCCACCAGAACCAGATCCCGTTCATCTCATGATAGGGGCGCCAGAGAACAGGAATATGTTTGTCCCGTAGTTCTTTAAGAAAACCGGCGATAGTATCGATCTTCCCGAGCCACATACGGTTCATTTCTGTGCCTGGGGTAACCAGTTCCTTCCACTGCAAATCCGAAAATGAACCCTGAACCGATTTCCTGAAATCAACCGGTTCAGCTTCATACGGTCTGGCCTGATGACTCATCAGGGTGATGATGGAGCCCTTCTTGTACTGCCGTACTGCCTCATCGATTACTTTTTGACGGTTATAATACCCGTCTCCTATGGAACTCAGGTCGCTTCCCCAGATCACCGGGTAATGCCCGGTGACAGACCTGAAGGAATCTGAATAGATGGAAAGGTGCTCGGCATAATTGTGAACCCCCGAAAGGGTGTAGTTTCCCTTTAGTGAGTAAAGAAAGCTGAGAAGTTCCCTGGCTTCCGGACTGGCATTGGGATTGACTGGCAGTGGATGTACAGGACCTCTGGCACAGGCAAGGAAAAGGACCGGCAGTAAAATCGGTAAAACTCTTTTCATTTTCGGATTCATTATTCAAGGGCAGCGTTCTTTCCCTCCATTCGGGGAGAAAGACCGTGCAGAAAGGACATTTTTATCAATGGATCGTCCTCAACGGATTCGTTGCGTATGCCGGGTCCGGTCCACCGGTATCAATACCTGTAATATTCGGGTTTATAAGGCCCGTCCTGGGGAACTCCTATATATTCAGCCTGTTCGGGGGTCAGCCTGGTCATTCTGACGCCGAGCTGACTGAGGTGTAACCGGGCAACTTCTTCATCCAGATGTTTTGGAAGACGGTAAACCTGCTTTTCATAATTGTTCTTCCAGAGTTCGATCTGGGCCAGGGTTTGGTTTGTAAAGGAATTGCTCATTACGAATGAGGGATGGCCGGTGGCACAGCCCAGGTTGACCAGACGTCCTTCAGCCAGCAGGAAAATGGCATGCCCGTCGTCGAACAAATATTTATCCACCTGGGGTTTAATGTTGAGCTTAGTGGCATTTTCACAGTCATTCAGGGCATCAACCTGTATTTCGTTGTCGAAATGCCCGATGTTACACACGATAGCCTGGTCTTTCATCTTTCTGATATGATCAAGAGTGATCACATCGCGGTTGCCGGTGCAGGTAATATAAATATTTCCCTTTGGGAGGGCGTCTTCGATGGTAGACACTTCATAACCTTCCATAGCTGCCTGGAGGGCACAAATGGGATCGATTTCTGTAATGATGACCCGTGCACCGTAAGATCGCATCGATTGGGCACATCCTTTACCCACATCACCATATCCGAGGACAACCACCACTTTTCCGGCCACCATCACATCCGTGGCGCGTTTGATGCCGTCGGCAAGCGATTCGCGGCAACCATACAGGTTATCAAATTTCGATTTCGTCACCGAGTCATTCACATTAATAGCCGGAAATAACAGGGTTCCCTTTTCCTGCATCTGGTACAAACGGTGAACACCGGTGGTGGTTTCTTCAGATACCCCTTTAATCTCTTTCACGACTTCGTGCCATCTTTTCGGATCTTCATTCAGCATAAGCCTAAGTTGCTTCAGGATTATAGCTTCTTCCCTGTTGGACGGTTTTGCATTGAGGAGGTCAGGGTTACTTTCGGCTTCGAAACCTTTGTGGATAAAAAGTGTCGCATCTCCTCCATCATCGACGATAAGGTTCGGTCCCTGCCCATCAGGAAAATTCAGCGCCTGTGCTGTGCACCACCAGTATTCTTCGAGAGTTTCCCCTTTCCAGGCAAACACGGGTACCCCCGCTTTGGCAATGGCAGCAGCAGCATGATCCTGTGTCGAGAAAATATTACAACTTGCCCACCGTACATCGGCACCGAGTTCTACAAGCGTTTCAATCAAAACAGCCGTCTGTATGGTCATGTGCAGTGAGCCTGTAATTCTGACTCCTCTAAGGGGTTTCTCAACCGCATATTTTCTCCTGACCGACATCAGGCCCGGCATTTCCTTTTCTGCAATATCAATTTCTTTCCTTCCGAAATCTGAAAGGTTAATATCTTTGACTTTGTAAGGCAAACTATCAATCCTTGGCACTAAATTTTCCATATTTTAATGTTTAACGGTTAATACTTCCGGCCATCTGCCGGAATTTCTTCCTGTACTTCCTTCACACCTGCCATGCGGCATCATGTCAATAAAAGTGCACAAAGTTATTTTATATCCTTCAGTAATTCAATGGCCATCTCCCTGTCTTTAACCAGCTGGGCCTTTAACTGTTCAATATTTTCGAATTTTTTCTCATCCCTCATCCTTTTCCGGAAGTAAACGGTGACCTCTTTACCATAAAGATCGTCATCCATAGAAAACAGGTTCACTTCAATGGTCTTTTCAGGTGAGCCGGTTTCCACGGTCGGGCGATATCCGATATTCAGCATACCGGAGTACCGTTTTCCCTCAAAATCAACCTGAACGGCATATACCCCGTCTGCAGGAATCAGTTTATGCCCGTCAAAAGGCCGGATGTTGGCTGTAGGAAATCCTATTTTATTTCCAATCCTGTTTCCTCCCACAACCCTCCCCTGCAGAAAATAGTCGTAGCCGAGATAATGATTGGCTTTCTGAAGATCTCCGCGGACGAGCAATTCCCTGATAAGAGAAGAACTGACAGCTTCACCTCCCATCTCAACCGGTTCCAGTTTTTCAAAACCAAATCCATAATGATCGGCACATGGTTTCAGGCTGTGATAATCTCCTTCCCTGTCCTTGCCAAATTTGTGATTAAAACCGATGACAAGATGAAAGATGTGTATCTGATCAACAAGATACTTTTTCACAAACTCACAGGAGTGAAGACCCGAAAATTCAAGAGTGAAGGGAATGATGACGAGATGGTCGATACCGGCCTCCCGCAGAAGCTCTTTTTTCTCCTCTATGGTACTCAGGTACCTTAGGTTTTCCGAATCTTTATTCAGGACTTCCCTGGGGTGAGGCCACAATGTAATCACCACGGTTTCACCCTGTAATATGGCAGCTTTCTCACGGAGTTTGGCAATCAGATAATGATGACCTGTATGAACACCGTCAAAAATGCCTATAGTTACCACAGGTCTGACCGCCCTGAATTCCGATATATTATTCCAGATCTTCATATCCGTGACCGTCTGCAAAAATAATAAAAATTATGCGGGGGACAATTGAATTATTATCTGTCATGGCATGAGAACCAATTTCCCGTGGTTTTTGTTTTCTAATAGTGAAATTAAAGATTTTGGGTAGTTTGACCCCTTTCCTTTCTAATACAGCGGAATTTCCTTAAATTTAAGCATAAATAGTACCATCATGAATAAACCCGGAATTGTTGAGGGAGATCCCTGGCTTGAACCTTACAGCGGTGTCATCATCAGAAGAAATGAAAATATTCTGAAAAGGAAAAACCATCTTACAGGTGGAAGCGGAAAGCTGGCCGATTTTGCCAACGGGCATTTGTTTTTCGATGTACACCATAACGGGGACGATTGGGTTTTCCGTGAATGGGCACCCAATGCGACTGGTATCTGCCTGATCGGCACTTTTAACAACTGGCAGGAATCCGATGATTTCAGGTTCACCTCAACAGGGAACGGAACATGGGAACTTATTCTGGCTGCCGGTGTGGTGAATCACGGTGATCTGTACAAACTTAAAATATACTGGCCTGAAGGGTCGGGAGAACGGCTGCCGGCCTGGTCAAAAAGGATCGTACAGGATCAGGGCACAAATATCTTTAGTGCACAGATCTGGCATCCCGACCTCCTTTATTCATGGAAACATTCAGCTCCGGGACTCAGCAACAACGCACCACTGATTTATGAAGCTCATGTCGGTATGGCTACCGAGGAATATAAGGTAGGTACCTATCTGGAGTTCCGGGATAAGGTTCTTCCTCACATAAAAAAGGCCGGCTATAATACCGTTCAGCTGATGGCTATCCAGGAACATCCGTATTACGGCTCTTTCGGATACCATGTGTCCAGCATTTTTGCTCCTTCATCACGGTTCGGCACACCAGATGAACTGAGGGACCTTATCGATGAGGCCCATGGCATGGGACTGAGGGTAATCATGGACCTGGTACATTCACATGCTGTAAGGAATGAGGTCGAAGGACTGGGTCGTTATGACGGAACGCCTGACCAGTTTTTTCATAGCGGACCGAGACGTGAACATGTTGCCTGGGACTCGCTTTGTTTTGACTATGGCAAAGATGAAGTCACCCATTTTCTACTTTCGAATATAAAATACTGGATAGAGGAATTCCGTTTCGACGGATTCCGTTTTGACGGCGTGACCAGCATGCTTTATTACGATCACGGCCTTGGAAGAAATTTCAACTCTTATGACATGTATTTTGACAACGGGGCAGATGAAGATGGCATAACCTATCTCGGACTGGCAAATGAACTCGTTCATGAGCTGAATGAAGATGCCATCACTATCGCTGAGGAGGTGAGTGGTTATCCCGGACTGGCAACTGCCGTGAAGGAAGGGGGCATCGGTTTTGACTATCGAATGGCAATGGGAACCCCTGATTACTGGATAAAAATTATTAAGGAAAAGTCGGACGATAACTGGCAGATGGATGAAATGTTCTATGAGCTGATCAGCAAAAGGAACGATGAAAAAACTGTCGGGTATGCTGAATCTCACGACCAGGCACTGGTTGGTGACAAAACCATTATCTTCAGGTTGATGGATAAGGAGATGTACTTCAATATGAACAAGTCATCGGAGAATCTCGCCGTTGACCGCGGTATTGCACTTCACAAACTGATTCGTCTGATTACCGTGGCAACTGCTGGAGATGCCTGGCTTAACTTCATGGGAAATGAATTCGGCCATCCTGAATGGATTGATTTTCCGAGACAGGGAAACAACTGGTCTTACCATTATGCCCGCAGGCAATGGAGTCTTATGAATAACCCTGATCTGAAATATCATTATCTCGGGGATTTCGACCGCGAAATGATCCGTATAGTAAAAGAAAGCAAATTGCTCCATTTTACCAGGCCGGAGCCAAGGCATATTAATAATCAGGACCATATCCTGGCTTTTGAAAGGGCGAACCTTTTATTCGTGTTTAACTTTCACCCTGTAAACTCTTATTTCGGTTACGGCATTTCATGTCCGGCGGGTAAATTCAAAATCATTCTCGATTCAGATAATTCTGCTTTCGGCGGTCAGTCGAGAATTGATGAAAATCTGACCTACAGAACCGTCCCCGAACGAAATTATGCTCCAAACCAGATGTTGCAGCTTTATCTCCCTTCCAGAACAGCCCTGGTATTTAAGAGGGAACGGATAAAAAGTGTATATGACCTGGGCTGAGACAAGGATGCTTTTTTGCTTATTCAGCCTTCCTTGTTGCCGGGATCATATCCACCTGACCAGTCCTATATCCTGCTTGTGTGCAAGAAGATCGTTTTTCGGGTATAACCTGATGCCATAGTCGAAAATACCCGGCTCAACAGGGACGGTCTCCAGGCGGAACCATGCTCTGGATCCTTCAGCTTTCTCCAGCTCAAATTCCTGCACACTTACAATTTTCATGAAGTCGCCAGTCTCACCGATTTCGCCTGTGATATATTCAATTCCGATTTCATTTGGAGAAAGTGTCTTCAGGTCGAGAACCACTTCGCTGACATATTTGTTACCCACGGTAATATTTTGCCGGTTTGTATCGGGATAGACCACGGAGACCACATCTATCTGGCTCCATGCATTCAGAATCCTTCTTTTCCAGTGTGCCAGCCTGCCGGCCATTTCGTATTCTTCTTCCCGTAATTTCAATGAACGGTCATACAGCTTCACGTAATATTTGTCAATATAATCACGTAACATCCTGTTCATGGTAAATTCAGGGGCCACTTCACCAATGGATTTCTGGATCATACTCACCCAGCCAACAGGAACACCTCTTGCATCTCGTTTATAGAACAGGGGTGCTATCTCATTTTCAAGCATATTGTAAATGGTTTCAGCGTCGAGCTGATCCTGAAAGTCCTGGCTCTCATAAAACCGGTCTTTCTGAAGGGCCCATCCTGCTCCGGGTTTATAACCCTCAGCCCACCAGCCGTCGAGGACACTGAAATGAAGAACACCATTCAGCAAGGCCTTTTCACCGCTTGTTCCTGAAGCTTCAAGGGGCCTAGTAGGTGTGTTCAACCAAATGTCGACGCCATGGATCAACCTTTTAGCCAGAGGTATTTCATAATTATCAAGGAAGATCACTTTGCCCAGGAACCTTTTGTCGGAAGAAAACTCTACAATTTTCTTTATCAGCTCCTGACCTGCCTTATCATTGGGATGTGCTTTCCCTGCAAATAAAAGCTGAACCGGCATAAACGGATTGTTCAGGATTGAGGAAAGCCTTTCCGGGTCACGGAAAAGCAGGTGCGCTCTTTTATAGGTGGCAAACCGCCTGGCAAAGCCAATAGTCAGGGCATTGGCATCAAGCCGTTCCTGAATTTCCACGAGCAGTTTGGGATTCAGATTCGTCCTGGTAGAATTTTGACGTAACCGAACCTTGATAAAGTCGATCAGGCTTTTCCGTTCTGCGCTTCTGATCTTCCAAATCTCCGCCTGATCCACATCCCGGATCCGGGCCCAGATCTGCCGGTCATGCTGTTTGCTACAAAACTCCGGGTCGATATGATTCTTATAGAGCTCCCTCCATTTACCGGAAATCCAGGTCGGAAGATGAACCCCGTTGGTGACATATCCGATAGGTACTTCTTCGGGCATATAGCCTTTCCACATATCTGCGAACATCTCCCTGCTAACTTTCCCGTGAATCTCACTAACACCGTTGACCTCCTGTGAAAGGTTTACGGCAAGACAGCTCATGGAGAAGCGTTCACCCCTCTGATTTGGATGCATCCGGCCAAGGTTCATCATCTGCTCCCAGGTGATTTTCATCCTGTTGGGGTAGTGTGCCATATAAGTACGCATCATATCTTCATCAAAATAATCGTGCCCTGCCGGCACTGGTGTATGCGTTGTAAAAAGGGTGGATGAACGGACGATCTCCAGTGATTCCGGGAAGGTCAGGTTTTGCTCCTGGATGAATTCCCTTAGCCTTTCAAGTCCGATAAAGGCAGCATGTCCCTCGTTGCAGTGAAAAATATCAGGATCGAGTCCAAGGGCCCGTAATGCCCTGATCCCGCCGACACCCAGGAGAAGCTCTTGTTTATAACGGTTTTCGTTGTTCCCGCCATAAAGGTGATGGGTGATAGACCGGTCCTGTTCCTGATTGTCCTCGTAATCGGTATCAAGCAGATAAAGCTTTACCCGGCCAACCTCTACCATCCAAATCCTTGCCATCAGGTCGCGGCCCGGGAGTACGATGGTGATTTTCGTCCAGTTTCCCTTTTCATCCTGTACGGGAGTTGCCGGAATATTGGAAAATATCTGGGCTTCATTCACTGCGATCTGCTCGCCTGCGGCCGAAAGGTCTTGTTTGAAATATCCAAAACGGTACAATAATCCGATGCCCACAATATTATAATTAAAATCACTGGCTTCCTTCAGGTAATCACCGGCGAGTATGCCCAGCCCTCCCGAGTAAATCTTGAGTGATTCATGCAATCCGAATTCCATACTGAAATAGGCTACCTGGGGATGCTTATTTTCCGTAGAGTTGATATAGTTTCTGAATTCGGAATAGACTTTTTCAGTTTTGGCGATGAAGTTATTGTCTTTCTCCAGCTCAGACAATCGCTGATAAGGCAGCTTTTCAAGCAGCAGGATCGGATTCCCGGCGCACTCATCCCATAATTCGGTGTCGATAGACCTGAACATCTCGACGGCTTCAGGGTTCCAGCTCCACCAAAGGTTTTTGCTCATCTCCTCAAGAGGTTTAAGCTTTTTAGGGATATTCTGCTGAATGATGACTTTCTTCCAGAAGGGAATTTGTCCGGGTAGGAAAGTCACTTCGGGGAGTTGTTCAACACGTTCAGTTTCAATAAAATCATCCACCCTTTCATCCACTTTTTCAAGGGCAATGCTATAGGCTTCCCTGTAATGCTCTATCATAATTTTCCAGAGGGCGGAACCTGAAATGGCCGATGCTTTGTCCCGGGCTATCATAATGTCGGCTGCCGACATGTTTTCCATTCTGCGAATTGCATCCGATATTCCCTCAACCACCTCTCCGTCATTGTGATCGTTCCGGTCGAGTATATAAATGGCATCGTCCGTATCGGTAAAGTTTTCCTTCACCCATAGCCCGAATCCGGAAACGCTGGTGGTAATGGTCGGGATATGAAAAGCGAGGCTCTCAAGTGGAGTATAACCCCAGGGTTCATAATAGGATGGGAAAACGGTGAGGTCCGTTCCGATAAGTAATTCATAATAGGGCAGGTCGAAAATCCCGTCATTGCCGTTCAGATAGGAGGGCACGAAGATCACTCTGACATTATCGCCCGGCTTATTAGTAATTCCGGCCGATTTAATCCGGCTCATCACCGGGTCATGATCGGCATAGTGCAGATTATGGGTTAAAAAGCGGTCACCTGTAAGGGCCAGGGAGAGATCCTTCATCTTTTCCACCAGGTCCTTTCTCGGACCATAATGACTGGCCGGCACAAGGATAAACGCCAGTACATATTTCTTCAGTTTTTTCCCTGAGTTCAGCTCCCCGAGGGCATCGAGGTACAGATCGATCCCTTTGTTCTTAAATTCATACCGGCCCGAAATGGCCACAATAAAGGTGTCCTCCGCAAGATTCTCTTCAAGCAGCGTGCCAGCCACACCGAGTAATATTTTCCTGGCCTTTTCACGTCCTGGAAGAAAGGTTTCTTCAGGAGGAATGAAACTGCCTTCAAATCCGTTGGGAGTGATGACGTCCACTTCCTTAAGAAGGAATTGCCTGCATTCTCTGGCTGTGATCTCGCTTACCGTCGTAAAAACATCAGCATTTTTAGCACATATCCTCTCCATCGAATGTTTGCTGGTAAGATGAAGTTCCGAAGCTTTTAAGTCTCCGTTATATTCTTCAAGCTTACTGTACAGAGGTTGGAGATTTCCGGCAATGGCACGGCCAACAACAGTTGCATGGGTGGTAAAAACTGTACCGACCTGGGGAATGCTTGTCTTCAGGTACAACAGTCCGGCCCCGGTAATCCATTCGTGGAACTGTGCGACCACACTTTCGTGGGAAGTCAGGAAATACCTGACATAACTCTCGATAACTTTACCCGAAGCATATCCGAAAAGGGAAGGTTCAATATAATCCCAGGCCCCGGCGATTGAATCCAGCTTATATATCTCCCAGAATTTACTGAAGATTTCATCTTTCTTTGAGAAAAATGTGGTAAAATCGACAAGGAAAACCAGCGGCTTGCTTTTTATTTTCCATCTGCCCACCCTTACCCGAAGTCCCTGGGCTGCTGCCTTTTTCTTCCATCCCTGCAGCAGGCTTTGATCTTCCTGAAATTCAGGGTGCTCTGTGGTCTCACGCCAGACATCGGGCCCGATTAATATATAATTGTCACCAAATTCTTTTTCAAGTGTAAGGGCCTTCGTTGATATGACTGTATGTATTCCCCCGACTTTATTGCAAACTTCCCAACTAACCTCAAATAATCGGTTGGGCATTTTCCTATCCTTGTTCATCTTTTTCTTTTAACAATAGTCCGAAATTACTTTTTTTGTGACTTGGAAACGGTAGCTTTTTTGATCGTTTTTCCCTGTTTTCCTTCATCGGTTCGTACTACGGCTTTTTTACCGGTGCGTGCTCCCGAAGATTTTTTAGCCGCAGCTGTCGTTGTACCCGTCTTTATGTGTTGTCCGGGCTTATTCATCAATTCCTCATCCGACTGATGTTGTAAACCGCTAGATGCAGATACCCGCATCTCAGCCAGCTGCTTTTCATATTTCCCGATAAGTATATCTTTCTCGGCTATGATCTTGCTAAGCTTTATCGTTTCATCATCAGTCCTGGCCGACAACTCAGCATTCACCCGTATCTCGAAATCACTAAGGATATTCATATAATTAATGAAAGCCTCATAAGGAGTATCAAAAGGATTAAAATAGGAATGAACGTCTCCGTCGGAGAAAAACTTAGTACACATATAATAAAAATGATCACTTTGCTGGAGGTAGGTAAAATCCCTTTTAATCCTGGCATCATCAATTTCACGGATTTTACCGAGCAGGTCATAGAGTTTGTTAAAGGCCTGCTCCTGAAGCGGATTTCCAAGCCAGGCAGTCAGATCCCTTTCTTCATCGGCCCATGAAATAGGATAAGGCACATTCAAGACCGATACAGGCTGAAGTTCCTCTATAATCTGGGAGGGAGTTGAAAAGGTAAATTTGGAATTCTTAAATACCGCTGCAGGAAAGGACTTGAGAAAATCCAGAATGCCTGAATCTTTCCAGTGGTGCTCACCGAATGTTTCATAGTCCATGAAGAGATTTATGGTCTCATCATTTTTAGGGGTTTTATTCAGCCAGCTGACAAACTTTTCAGTAGTCAGCGGGTATTCAGACCAGCTTTTGTTTGAAAACCGGAAAGCAATGTCGTCACTCAGCTTAAAGTTCTTCAGGAGGACTTTCAATTTTGGATTGATTGAGTTAGCGTAGAGGAAGTTCGGACTTTTCCAGCCGAGCACATGTTTAGCCCCTTCGGTGAGAATGCCTTTATATCCCATTTCTGCCACCTGCGCACCGATCTCATCCGAATAGATCAGCTCGGTATTTCTGAAAACAACGGGTTCGTAATCAAACAGGGCTTTCATCTTATCATGATGTTGCTTCACCTGAGACACAAATTCATCTTTGTCCTTTAGTGAGATCAGTGAATGGGCATACGTCTCATCAAGGAATTCAACATAGCCTGTTTCAGCCAGTTCCCTGAAGGAGCTTATTACTTCAGGGGCATAAAGCTCAAACTGATCCAGTGCGATGCCTGAAATGGAAAACGTCACTCTGAATTTCCCCTCATGCTTACGGATCAGATCCAGCAGGAGCCTGTTGGCGGGAAGGTAGCAACGGTCGGCCACTTTTTGCATTATACTTTCATTGAGAAAATCATTATAATAGTAGTGTTCATTCCCGATATCGAAAAAACGGTAACGCCTGAAACGAAACGGTTGATGGATCTGAAAATACAGGCAGATTGTTCTCATAATTATTAGGGATCAAAAATGGTTTAACAATGTTGAATAAATCTCATTCACTTTCAGAGCTGAATTTTCCCATTTCATATTATCGACTTCTTCCTTTCCAAAATGTTTGAACATATCGGAAAGTGCCTTATAATTCAACAGTCCGTATATAGCATCTGCCATGGCATCGACATCCCAGAAATCCACCTTCAGGGCATAATTTAATACCTCTGCCACGCCGGACTGGTGGGAGATTATGACAGGGACGTTAGACTGCATAGCTTCAAGGGGTGAGATCCCGAACGGTTCCGATACTGAAGGCATAACATACACATCGCTGATCGAGAACATACGGTATACGTCCTCACCGTGCAGGAAACCAGTGAAATGAAATTTATCTGCAATTCTGAGTGAAGCAGCACGAAGGACCATCCTGTTAAACAGTTCCCCCGATCCTGCCATGACAAAACGCACGTTGTCCATTTTCTGAAGAACTTTGTACGCCGCTTCTACAAAAAATTCTGGACCTTTTTGAAGCGTAACTCTTCCGAGGAAGGTTACGATCCTGTCGTTGTAAGATTTCCTGAGAGCCTTTTTTTCTAATTCACCAAGGGGTTCAACGGCATTATGAACCGTATGGACCTTGTCGGGAGAAATCCCATATTTTTCAATAATGGTGTTCCGGGTTAAATTTGAGACTGCGATAATCACATCGGCGGCATCCATTCCCTTTTTCTCTATTTCGAAAACAGCCGGATTGACACTTCCTCCGCTGCGGTCGAAATCGGTTGCATGAACATGGAGAACGAGCGGTTTGCCCGATACCCTTTTTGCCGCTATGCCTGCCGGAAACGTAAGCCAGTCGTGAGAATGGATAATGTCAAAATCTCCACTCTCGCCGAGTACGGAGGCTACAATGGCATAATTTGCAATCTCCTGGAAAAGATTGTCACCATAACCACCGCTAAAATCAATTTTGCCTCTGAATGAGGTCTGAATGTAGGATCGTTTACCTGATTTGGCTTCCTTTACTTTTCGTTCATATTCTTCAGGATCGGTATATGGCACAAGCATTGAATCTACCTCAATATATTCGATCTCTCTGAGAAAGCCTTCATAATTCTTTTTATGCCGGGTCAGTGCCACCTGGTTGGCTCCAATGAGTTCAAGCTTACGGGGATTTTCATCACCAAAAGCCTTAGGGATCACAAATCGGATCTGTAACCCTGGTATTTTTGTAAGTCCCCTGGTCAACCCAAAGGATGCTGTTCCAAGACCACCTGAGATATGTGGTGGAAATTCCCAGCCGAACATTAATACCCTCATCGCACAGCTTTATTAATATTAGTATTCATTTGTTCGTCTAAAAGTTCGTGTTTGGCAATCATTTCATTGATCCGGAGTAACGCCGCTACGCTCCAGGCCTGGCTCACTGCTCCGCGGGGAGTGTGAGGAGGGTCACCGTCGTAAATCTCTGATACCGACCCTATGCCATGAAAGGTCATATCATCGTGAAACCCGTTCAGTATCTGGCGTGCCATGCCGGGTCCTGAATTTTTGTGAACATCAAGATAGGCCTTAACGAAATGTTCCAAAAGCCAGGGCCATACTGTTCCCTGATGATATGCCCCGTCCCTCTCGACCTGGTTACCGGAATATACGCCTTTGTAATCCTGGTTTTTCGGGGATAACGTTCGCAGACCTTTGGGTGTAAGCAGTTCGCTTTTCACCACCTCCAGAATGCTGTTTTTCATAGCCTTGGTAAGCGGAGTGAAAGGCATGGCTGCTGCAATGACCTGATTGGGACGTACGTTAGCATCGACAGTTCCGTTACTGACCACATCTGCAAGGTAACCGCGATCATCATCCCAGAATTCCCGGACGAAAGAGGCGGCGGTTAATTCAGGTATTTTTCCCCATTCATTAACGAATTTATGATCACCGGCGTTTTCGGCCCATACAAGACATTGCATTACTGCATTATACCAGAGTGCACTGATCTCAACCGGAATCCCGATTCTTGGAGTGACAGGCCCGTCTGGCGTGATGGCATCCATCCAGGTCAGGGCCATCCCCGGCTCACCTGCAAAAATCAGTCCGTTATCAAGCATCCTGATGTTGAACATCGTGCCCTGCCGGTAGGCATTCAGTACCAGTTTGACCGTCTTCCCGTACTTTTCCCAGATGTCGGGTGAACCATTGTAATTTTCATACTGCTGCAACGACCAGATGAACCATAAAGGAGCATCGACTGAATTATAAGCGGTATCATCATCGTTCCCTGTATTTGGAAACAAACCGCCCTTCATCCGCCTGATCATTGTATCGATGATCTCACCGGCAATTTTTATCTTTCCTGTTGAAAGGGTAAGCCCGGGTAATGCGATGAAAGTATCACGACCCCACGCTCCAAACCATGGATAACCGGCGATGATCTCCGTCCCTTTTTCTTTCTTGACCAGGAACTGATCGGCAGAATTCAGCAGGCAGTTGATGAAACTGTCACGAGGGATCCTCTCATTTTTATTGGCCGTATAATTTCTTTTCAGAGAAGACGTCTTCACCTCATTTGTACAGGCTGAGAAGATAATGCTTTCCCCTTTTCTGATCTGGCACTCAAAATATCCGGGTACAAAGAGGTCCTCTTTATACTCATATCCTCTTTTCTGCTCCTCCATATACTCAATATTATAATACCAGTCAGGAGCATGTATATACTCGACCTCTTTGGAAAATTGCATGTATAATCCGGGGAAACCTTCATACAGCCTGGTCATAATGCCATTTTCCACTTTCCTGTATTTTGTATTGACGTTCAGGTTGGCTTTGCTCAGTTGATGAATATTTCTGAAAGCGAGAAATGGACGGAATCTCAGGTAGGTCGGAGAATTGGCTTCTGTAAGTGTGAAGCGTATCAGCATCTGTTGCTGTTTCTCTACCAGCAGGCTTTCTTTTTTAAGGACCACGCCTCCTACCCGAAATGTGGTAAGTCCGGTTGTCTCCGCTTCAAAGTCCCTGATATATTTGTGTCCCCGTGGAATATACAGATCTCCCTGGTACTTATGAATGCCCAGGTTAAATTCCTGTCCGTGCTGAATGACGGTTGCATCCAGCGATGAGAGTAAAAGGTATTTTTCATCATTGGCTTTATGACAGGAGCAAATAAGCAGGCCGTGGTATTTCCTCGTATTGCAACCAACAATGGTCGTAGAGGCATAAGATCCTGCGCGGTTTGACCTTATCAACTCCCGACTAAGAGAGTATTCAAGGTTGACTAACTGATTCTTGTCAAACTGAAGGTAACCCATCGTAAATAATAATTAAAAAAGGAGGGAAATAATTAATCCTTTGAAATATAAGTTGTTAACTATGTGAAGAAGATAAATCTTATCTGCAGCAAAGTTCAGACTTTATTTTTTCAAAATCAAAGTTTTAGCAATAGTAATCATTATGTTTACAATAATTAAATGCTAAATTAATTATACCCAAGAGGAAACAAATACAAAGAACAATTCGTTCATTCTAATCCTTAGAATAATTCACCTTCGTGAGTTCCGGATATTTTAAATAAATTAGCAATCTGAATTAAAAGTAAAATGAAACCCACATGATTGATGACAGCGCAACCGAGCCTTCGATCTCAGCGGAGCAAAAAGTTACATTATAATTATCGATCATGTATGATTCTCCCGCATGAACGGGACAAGATATGCTGCCTCTAGAATTAAAATTAGGATAGAATGAAAAAAATAACAGGATTGATCCCGATGATATTACTGGCCTTTTCTTGCAGCCAATCCCGGCCCGGGAAGGATTCTGCAGGGCTGAAAAACACGTCCCTAATCAGGGGTAAATTCGAACAGGGAAAAAATCACGACCTTTACTTGCAGTCGATCGTATCTGACCGGTTTATCACGATTGACACATTAAAAATAGGCAAAGACGATACTTTCAGCACCAGGGTAAAAGTTGATGCACCCGGATTTTATGCTCTGAGAAATGAGGACGGGAAGGGGATAACCTTCGTTGACGGAGGAAACGATACGGTGAATGTCGAAGGTAATTATTATGATTTCAGGTATTTTACCCTGAGTGGCTCGCGGGATCTGGATCAGATCACCCTTCTGAATGAGAAGACCCAGGATTTTCTCCGTAAGATGGAAGGTTTTGCCGCGATCACCAACGACAGTACTAAAAGTCCCGATTATGCCAGTCTAAAACTCAAAATCGACAAAGAATATAAAGAGGCCTTTGAGGAATTGAGGGAATTTTCAAAAACATTTATTGAGAATAACAAGGGATCGCTCATTACACTGTTAGCACTTTCAAATCAGCTGGGTCCGCGTTTTTACGTATTTCATCCGGTGAATGACATGGATCTTTTTCTGAAAACAGACTCGGTCCTCTATGCGGCCTACCCGGGAAATGAGCCGGTCAAGGCACTCCATGACCAGTTGGTTACACTGAAAAATCAGTACAATACCTCTGCCCCGGTAGCCGGCATGCTCTCTGCCGGTGTTACTCCCCCGGAGATCAACCTCCCTTCCCCCGGCGGAAAAAACATTAAGCTCAGTTCCACCAGGGGGAAAGTCGTACTCCTTGATTTCTGGGCATCCTGGTGTCCGCCCTGCCGTGGTGAGAACCCCAACCTGGTAAAAAATTACCGTGAATATCATTCAAAAGGATTTGAAATATACCAGGTATCCCTGGACAAGGAAAAGTCCAGCTGGATTAAGGCCATTAAAGATGATCATCTTGACTGGATCCACGTGAGTGATCTTAAATACTGGAATTCCATGGTGGTACCTTTGTATAATATCAACAGTATACCTACAAATTACCTCATTGACAGGGACGGCAAAATTATTGCGGCTAACCTTAGAGGAGAGGCCCTCAGCCAAAAACTGAATCAAATATTTAATCAATAACCACATGAGAAAATACCTGCTATTTTCTGTTCTGTTCGTATTTTTTATGACTTCCTGCGGAAAAAGACCAAATACGGTCATTAAGGGGAGCCTGACAAACGGGTCCAGAAAATTCCTGTATCTTGATTATCTGAACATCGACAAACCAGAGAAAATAGATTCGCTGAGGATCAGGAAAAACGATTCTTTTAAATTCAGAATTCACCTGGAAAACCCCGGCATATATTTGTTAAGGAACGAAAAAGGCAAACTGATCAACCTGATCCTGTCTCCCGGGGAAAAGGTTTCTGTTCAGGCTGAGTATAAAGAAATGAATCGCGAGTACTCCGTCTCCGGTTCAAAAGAATCTGAATTTCTCAGGCAACTTATCGAAAAAATTAACGATACCCGCGACAGGCTGACAAAACTCGACACCAGATACGACTCTCTTTCGAATGTCACGGAAGATCAGGCCAGCGATTACATCAATCAGCGTAAAGCTATAATCAATGAACAACGGAATTTTTCCATTCAGTTTATCATCGAGCATCTTAATTCACTGGCCAGCATATATGCCGTTTATCAGACCATAAGTCCCGGTCAGTATGTACTTGGGGAGACCCGTGATATTCAGTACATGAAAATCGTGGCTGATTCCCTGTCCAACAGCTATCCCGACGCCCCGCTTGTAAAATCCTTCGTCAGTGATGCCAGGAAAACGGAACAGAAGTATTACACGGCCGTCGAACTCCAGAAGAAACTCAAAGATGCCAGCTACGGCCTGCCCGACCTCAGGATACCGGATCTGGACGGAGACACCATTGCCCTTTCCACGCTGAAAGGCAAAACCGTTCTGTTATATTTCTGGGCTTCTACTTCTGCGCCCTCCCGACAGCAGAACCTTGCCCTGAAAAGTATTTACGAGAAAAATAAGGATAAGGGCTTCGAAATATATGCCGTCTCTCTGGATAACAACAAATCAAAATGGCGTCAGGCCGTCAGATATGATGAACTGACCTGGATCAATGTATCGGAGTTAAGCTTTCCTGAATCAAGTGCCACTACTATTTACAATGTGAATAAGGTGCCTACAAGTTTTCTCCTCAACAGTAAGGGCGAAGTAGTGGCCCGTGATATTTACGGAAAGGAACTTCAAAAATGGCTTGATAATATGCTTAAATAATGCCGGAAATTCTCAAAAAGGGAAAAAAGATCTATTTTGTCTCGGATGCACATCTTGGTCTTCCTCCTTATCAAAGAAGCCTTGAACGCGAAAAACTCCTGGTGAGATGGCTCGATGAGGTGAAAGCCGATGCCCAGGCTATTTATCTCATGGGTGACATTTTTGATTACTGGTTCGAATACAAAAAGGTTGTACCCAGGGGTTTTGTAAGGTTTCTCGGGAAATTAGCTGAAATAACCGACAGCGGAATTCCCGTATACTATTTTACCGGGAACCACGATGTCTGGGTTTTTGATTACCTGCCTGCAGAAACCGGTATCACCGTTTATCACGAGCCTCAAAAGCTTGAAATCGACGGCCGGAAATTTTACCTTGCCCATGGTGACGGACTTGGACCCGACCAGTGGTCATACAAGATTCTGAAAGGCATCTTCACAAGCAAAGTCCTCCAGTGGCTTTATGCACGCATACACCCTAACAGTACAACAGGTTTTGCCCATCGCTGGTCTAAACACAGCCGTTTTTCAAAAGGCAATTTTGTTGAGTTTCTGGGAGAGGAAAAAGAACACCTGATCATGCATTCCAGAAATATCCTGGCGCGTGAACATTTCGATTTTTTCATATATGGTCACAGGCATATCCCTCTCGACCGGCCGTTGGAGAATAATTCCAGGGTAATATACCTCGGCGACTGGTTCGTGAATTTCACATTTGCGGAATACGATGGCCAAGATGTAAAACTCCTGAATTACCTGAGTAAGTAAAGGTGAAATTCGAGGCATAATATTTGTTCTCCTTTTTTAGTCATTTGATTTTGCAACAGCCCGAATGATGGTTTTCCGGTTGTGCGACACAGTAAAGGATCCTTAACCTTAAAATTATCACAGTGAAAAAATCAGTTAATCTGTTTCAGCTCATTATTCTGAGCCTAATAGCAGTCCATAGTGTAAATGTCAGGGCTGCTGCTGAGGAGAACATCCTGAAGACGGAAATATCCCGGGTCATTGTTTACCCCAACGGGGCACTGGTAACACGTGATGCCCGAACATCGCTGACATCCGGAGAAACTATTCTGACTGTTTCAGGATTGTCGCCCTATATCAATGAACAAAGTGTGAGGGTGAAAGGGAAGGGGAAATTTACCATCCTGTCTGTCAGCAGTGAGAAAAATTTCATGAAAAACCTGGCCGAAACGGAGAAAATGAATTCTCTCCGTACTCAGCTCCGCACGTTAACGGACAAGCTCGGTGATGAACAGATGCATCTGGACCTGCTGAACGAAAAGGAATCCTTCCTTACCTCCAATAAAGTTATTGGCGGAAAGGACCAGAGCCTGGATGCCGGAAATTTCAAATCCCTGTATGATTTCTATTCGACCAATATGCAGCAAATCAGAGAGGGGATCCTCGAGAAGACGCGGTCAATCGCAAAACTGAAGGATGAACAGGCGAAAGTTCAACAGGAAATCAACCAACTCCAGTCGGTAAAAGAACTCCCTTCGGGTGTGCTGGAAATCACGGTCAAAGCTGATGCACAAACCGAAGCAGTTTTCACCATAAATTACCTTGTAAACAATGCCGGCTGGTATCCCTCCTATGATCTCAGGGTGGACAACCTGGAAGAGCCGGCAGAACTTGTGTATAAAGCTAATGTATACCAGACCACCGGTGTGGAATGGAATAAAGTATTGCTCAGTTTTTCAAATGCCACTCCCGACCGGTCAGGTAATATACCGGTACTCTTCCCATGGTATGTTGACTTTCAGTCTGAGACCTCCCTGAATGTAAGAGGTTACGCAATGAGTGCACAGAAGGCAGCTCCGGCTGCTGCCGAAATGAATATGTCCCGGGTGAAAGATGAAACCCCTGGCGAACTGCCGGAAGCCTTAATGGTAGGCACAATTACCTCGGAACGGACAACCAGCATCGAATTTAATATTGATGTGCCGTATACCATTGCATCTGTTGGCAAGCCAAAGAGTATCGACATGATGCGCCTGTCGCTTCCGGCCAGTTATACTTATCAGACGGTTCCTGCACTGGACAATGAAGCTTTTCTGGTGGCCGGCATTTATAACTGGGAACAGTACGATCTTCTTCCGGGTGAGGCCAGCATTTATTTTGAAAATACCTATATCGGTAAATCGATGCTGGATGTCCGTAGCGTTAAGGACACTCTGAATATTTCCCTCGGCCGTGACCAGAGCATCGTGATCAAAAGGGAAAAACAAAAGGACTATACGAGCAATCAGTTTATCGGGGGTAACCGTATTGAAAGTCGTTCTTTCGAGATTTCCATCCGGAACACTAAAAAAAT
This sequence comes from uncultured Bacteroidales bacterium, assembly GCA_963732905.1. GTDB lineage: Bacteria > Bacteroidota > Bacteroidia > Bacteroidales > DASQZK01. The sequence goes on along the minus strand of CAVTBM010000012.1, from coordinate 12,740 downwards.
ACCTGTGAATATCCTGGTAAAAGACCAGATCCCGGTTTCGAAAAACAAGGACATTACCGTCACTGCAACCAATCTTTCCAACGGAAAGCTTGACGACAAAACCGGCATTATAGAATGGTCCCTGACGGTGAAACCCGGTGAGACGCAAAAACTGACCCTGGGCTATGCGGTAAAATACCCCAAAGACAGGAAAATATCGTTCTGATGCTGACAACATCCATATATTAAAGCCGGAAAAATGAACAATTCCGGCTTATTGTTTTTATACAATGCACAAGGAAGTTGTATTTGCTGTTGATGATGTATTCTAAATTCACAATTTCATACTCTGCCATCATCATCCAGATATTCACCTGCGGTATGTTTCTTATTAACTTCTTATCCGGCCTGTATGACTGATATTTTACATTACAACAAGCTCGATGCTGTTCATTTACAGCTCTCTGAGACAGATCCGGTCACAAATATCCCGGTAGCCGGAGACGAAAACATCGTATGGATCAATACCTCGATCTCGGATGTTGCCATGATCAACAAACTGGGGGAACATTTCGGTATTCATCCTTTAACGGTTGAAGACATCCTGAATACCACACATCTTCCTAAATTCGAAGCTTTCGAAGATTATTATTTTCTCACTATCAAATACATGGAATACACACGGGAGAACGGAACAGAGATTTTTCATCTTTCTCTCCTGCTCATAGATCGTTACGTACTATCCTTTTATGAAGGAACCAGCAATCCTGTCCTTGTCAATGTTAAGGATAGAATATTAAAGGGCATTGGTAATCTGCGGAACATGAAAGCCGACCACCTGTTCTACCGTCTGGTGGATTTCACGGTAGATGAATACCTGAATATTTCCAATGTCATCCGTGAGGAACTTGATGAGATGGACACCAAAACCTTCCAGGGTGAAGAAAAGGAAGTCTCATCCGAAATCCTGGATATCAAACGTGAGATTAACAATTTCCGCCGTATTGTTGTACCATTGAGGGAAGATCTTGGGCGGTTGCTTACGAACCCGTCCGGACTGCTCAGAAAGTCAACCCTTACCTATTTCCGGGATATCATCGACCATCTGGATCATCTTATCTCTTCGTTAGATAATTACCGTGAGATCCTGAAGGACATGATGGATCTACACCTTGCCCACCTTAGCCGGAACATGAACGAGGTAATGAAGACCCTGACCATCGTGGCCACTATTTTTATTCCGCTCACCTTTCTGGCCGGCATTTTTGGAATGAACTTTAAACATATGCCCGAACTGGCCTGGAAATGGGGATATCCTGCTTTCTGGCTGATAACTCTCATTCTCAGTATTCTTATGTTTCTCTATATGAAAAGGAAGAACTGGTTCTGATCCGCATGGTCCGTGGATCGGAAATGGGAAAAATTGAGAGTGTCTTAAAAGTCGGAGTATAATCAGTTGGCATTTCAAATTATACGTTTCTATATGTAAGGGTGTAAAATCTTACACCCTTACATAAAAAAACATATAATCCCTAAATAATGCAATCACTTATCCGGATCAAAACAGTCCGACAGCTACAGTAAGTCCTGCCATAACCACGGAGACCATTGTCATCAGTTTGATCAGGATATTCAATGAAGGTCCGGATGTGTCTTTAAACGGGTCACCGACAGTATCTCCAACCACTCCGGCTTTATGAGCGTCACTACCTTTGCCGCCATAATTTCCTTTTTCAATATATTTTTTAGCATTATCCCATGCACCGCCCGCATTATTCAGCATACTGGCCAGGGTAAAACCTGCTGTAAGTCCGCCCACAAGCAGGCCAACAACGCCGGCCACACCGAGAGTTACACCGATGAATACCGGTACGATAATAGCCAGAAGTGAAGGAACAACCATTTCACGCTGGGCACCCTTAGTGGATATAGCAACACATTTTGCATATTCGGGAGTAGCCGTGCCTTCCATAATTCCCGGGATATCCCTGAACTGACGTCTTACTTCGTCAACCATAGCTCCGGCAGCACGTCCGACAGCTTTCATAGTCATGGCACAAAAAACAAATGCCATCATGGCTCCAATAAAAAGGCCACCCAGAAGCATTGGGTTAAACAGGGTAAGATTATATGCCTGAACGAAATCGTCAATATGTGCAGCGGCTATTGAAACAGCATGATGTCCTTCAGCGGCGGCAGGCAGAGTTGAACCGTTATAGAATACAACTTCACCAACCTGCTTGATACCATCTGCGGCTTCACCAGCCATTCTGCCGATCCAGAGCTTAACCTCTTCCATATAGGCTGCAAGAAGTGCCATAGCTGTCAGAGCAGCAGAGCCGATGGCAAAGCCTTTACCGGTGGCAGCCGTTGTATTTCCAAGCATATCAAGAGCATCCGTTCTTTCACGAACTTCATGGGGCAGTTTAGACATTTCGGCATTTCCACCTGCATTGTCAGCGATAGGACCGAAAGCATCCGTAGCCAGTGTAATACCAAGGGTGGACAACATTCCGACAGCGGCAAAACCGATACCATACACGCCGTTGGAGAAATCGCTGAACCCGCCGGCAAATCCGTAAGCGGCAATAATGCCCAACACGATTGTAACCACCGGGATCCACGTTGAGAACATACCTACAGCAATACCATCAATTATAGTGGTTGCCGGACCCTGTTGGGCCTGCGCGGCAATTCCCCTAGTAGGTTTATATTCATCGGAGGTAAAATATTCTGTTCCCTGGCCAATGATCACACCGGCAAGCAGACCGGATACGACAGCTCCGAAAATACCCCAGGTGATCCAATCAAAATAAGCCATTATAGCCATGGCAACCAGGATGAGCACTGAACTTCCGCCGGTTCCGATCAGAAGTGCATTTAATAGGTTTTTCTGCGTTGCGGTTTCTTTAGTACGTACCATGAAAACACCCAGGATCGAAAGGAGGATCCCTATAGCAGCAACCATCATCGGGGCTACAATTTTGGTGACCTGTTCCTCAGCCGTAAGTCCGGGAAGAGCGGCACCCAGTGCTGCTGTTGCCAGGATTGATCCTGCATATGATTCGTAAAGGTCGGCACCCATACCGGCAACATCACCTACATTGTCACCAACATTATCGGCAATGGTTGCAGGATTTCTCGGATCGTCTTCGGGAATGCCCGCTTCCACTTTACCAACCAGATCAGCTCCTACATCAGCTGCCTTGGTAAATATTCCGCCTCCGACACGTGCGAAGAGGGCCTGGGTGGAAGCTCCCATTCCAAAGGTAAGCATCGTAGCGGTGATCTCCACCATTTTCTGATGCTGACTGATGCCGGCATGAACAAAATCGAGACCGAGAAAAGTCAGGCCGTTTGCAATATGCTCAGGCGTATAGACAAGCTTGGTAAGTATTGTATACCATATAGCAATGTCAAGCAATCCAAAACCAACAACTACCAGTCCCATTACAGCACCACTCCGGAAGGCAATCTTAAGTCCGCGGTTTAACGATTGTGATGCTCCCTGGGCTGTTCTGGCGGATGCAAATGTGGCTGTCCGCATCCCCAGATAACCGCAAAGTCCTGAAAAGAAACCTCCGGTCAGAAAAGCAATAGGCACAAAGGGATTCTGAACACCAAAAAACGCCAGAATGGCCAGCAGAACCATTAATACCAGAAAAACAATGGTCACTACAGTGTATTGTCTCCTGAGATAAGCCATTGCACCATCCCTGACATATTTTGCAATTTCTTTCATTTTATCATTACCCTCAGAATTCTTCATCATATTTTTGAAGAAAAACCAGGCAAATACAAGCGCAAGGATCGCCGAAAACGGGATTAACCAGAATTCCTGCTGTGTTGCATTGACGCTTGCCACCTGAAGTACATTAAGTGGTTCCATTAGACTTCTCCTTTTATTTGTTTAGTAGTTACTTTATTAAATGATATTTAGGATTCTCTGCCAAACCGGAACTTTGCTGCTATCAATCAGTAAGCATTTTTCGGCCCCAGCTTTCATTTTCCAATTTTCGAGGCGTAAAGATAATGAAAAATAGTTGGGATTATCAAAACTCAGTACCAACTATTTATCAAATGAACGTATGCAGAACTATGGATAAATGCCCTTCTGAAAACCAGGGTTCATATCCCTAAAGGACCCGATATTATGCCAATATTCTCCACTTAAATATATGCGGTGACATGTATAAATATCAGATGTTAAACAACGCGATCTTCAAACAGAAATATAAATATCCAAATATTTTTTTTGGTTGATAACTAAATTATTTCATATATTTAAGCCGTCAAAAAGTAATTATTAATCAAGGATTTAAAAACACATTATGAAAGAAAAGTTAACCCCTGCAAAATTAGCCATCGCCTTCAAGGAAACGATCATTGAAGACAAAGCCAGAAGTATCAAATTCAAAACGTTTTTTAACAATCTGAGCTCTGATCAAAAACAGATTCTGTTAAACTATCTGCTCAAGAACGAGGATCTGGATTTCTTCAAACTTCAGTCTGTGATTGATAAAGAACAGACGAAAAGGAAAGAGCAGCTTATTACCAACTATCAGGGCAGGATAGACGAGTTTCAGAAAAAGATTGAAGAACTGAAAAAGTAATTCTTTCCCTGTTCTCCATTTAAGTATTTTTAAAGCCGGGTATGATCCCGGCTTTTTACTTATTCTACCAAAAAAGAATGTGCTGAAGTTCCGTTTTTATTTGTTTGTTTAGCAGAGAAACAAATCCCGTATAGGGAAAAATAAAATGGGAGGTACATCATCCACTCTCATGATTCTCATGAACCGACAGTGTAATACCTTATTAATATACCCCGGGGACTTACCTGTCCGGGCTATGGAAATTGTTTAAAAAACCATTCCCGGGAATTCCGTTTTAATGTAAGATACGGTCTGCTTCTGATAAGCCAATTTTTATAGCCGCTAATCCTTTCCCTTGCTGCCCGGGCTTTCATAATTTTCCGTTCCGGTATCTGTAAATTTATTCTCCTCGCAATAGGGTAAAATTGCTTTCGTGCATCTTAGTATTAAAGAGCTCTAAAAAAAAACATGTCAAATGATCGCATTCTCATTCTTATTTTCTCTTATGAAAATCGCTTTTATAATGAAGGCAGGACAATCTGATGATTAAACAAAAAACATAAAAACCCGAATCCCATGAAAAAGCAAAATGCATTTCCCTTCTTCCTGCTCCTGACAGCAATCCTTCTATCAGCGTTTCAGCTTAATGCCTCTGCTGTTTCATTTTCACACGGCGGCCGAACTACAGATTCTCTCAATTATATCGCCTACCACGGAAAAGTAGTCGACAAGAGTAATAATAGTATTTTACCGTTTGCAACTATAGAAGTCGACGGAACCAATATTGCTACAATTACCAATATCGATGGCGAGTTTGTCGTGAAAATCGGTAAGGATACCAATGCATCATCACTCAAGATCTCATATATCGGGTATGGTAACAAATATGTCCCGTTAAAGGATTTTGTAATGAATAAAATGCATACCATCGAACTCAGTCCTTCCACACTGCATCTTCAGGCGGTTACCATCAGACCGGAGAATGCAAAAGAACTTATAAATAATATTCTCAACAGGATTCCCCAGAATTACAGCGTCAATCCGGTAATGATGAAAGCATTCTACAGGGAGACCATTAAAAATCGCCGGAGTTATGTCGCTATTTCTGAGGCCGTCGTGGATATCTATAAAGCGGGATATAAAAGTGAATTTGACAATGATCAGGTGAAAATTGACAAGGGACGGAAGAGCGGGAATGTGCAGAAAATGGATACCGTTCTGTTCAAGCTTCAGGGGGGACCGGCGATCACCCTGCTTCTCGATATCGTAAAGAATCCCTATATCCTTCTGACCAGCGATTATGCCAATATTTACGATTTTTACATCAGCGATGTCGTATCGCTTAACGACAAACTCCACTATGTCATCAGTTTCGATCAGAAGCCGGGCATTGATGCACCTTATTATCATGGCAAACTCTATGTTGAAATCGAGAGCCTGGCCATCACCGAAGCTGAATTTGCCCTTAACATGGAAAACAAGGAGGAAACCGAACATATTTTCATCCAGAAGAAACCCATGGGGATGGAGATCATCCCGGAAAAAGCAGTCTACCATACTAAATATACCATGCAGGATGGGAAATGGTATTTCAGCTATGCCCGCGCAGAAGTAAAATTTAAAGTGAACTGGGATAAAAAACTTTTCAACACCAATTACACCACCATGTCGGAAATAGCTGTCACCGACCGGAAAACCATTAATCCGGAAAAAATTAACCCGAAACAACGATTCAAAAGAAAAGACATTCTTGATGATATGGTTTTTACCTATTTCGATCCTGATTTCTGGGGCGATTATAATGTAATCGAACCTGATCAGTCTATCGAATCAGCTATCAGAAAACTGAATCGCAGGTTAAAAAATTAATTCAGGCTCATAAAGAGTAAACGAACAGTTGTAAAAGCATAGGGGCACAGGCTGCTGAGAAAGGGTAGGATAAATCGATCGTAAAGTGTCTCACCCTGTGTCCCTTGCCCATTGATATTTACAGGAAAATAACAGCCCGTCCGGGGAATTTTTTACCTTTACACTCTTCGGAAATGTCTGATAAAGTGAAACAGAGGCAGCACTCAAATGATCAGAGAAGTATTCATAATTGCAGGATTAAAGCGTGGAGATATCAGGATCTTCGAAAACCTGTTTCACAGGTATTACCCGGGATTATGCACATACGCAGAATCGTTGCTGAAACGGGAAGGTCCTGCTGAGGAAATCGTTCAGGATGTCTTTTACAATATATGGAAAAACAGAAATGATATAACGATCACAGCAAGTCTTAAAAGTTACCTCTTCAAATCCGTTTATAATCATTCCATGATGTATTTGCGAAAAACGAAACGGGAAGTCAGAATGGACGAGAACTGGGCTGTGATCCAGGTTGACAGGGAACCGGGACCTGTGGAACAGATCAATGAAAAGGAACTGAACGGTCTGATAACAAAAGCGCTTACCAGGCTTCCTGAACGTACCAAACGGATATTCATTATGAACAGGATGGAAGGTCTGAGATATAAGGATATTGCCGAGAAGCTTTCCATTTCCGTCAAGACAGTCGAGTCCAATATGGGTAAAGCATTACAGGCCCTTCGTAACTCACTGAAGGAGTATAGTTCCTATTAAATCGTCATTCATGAAGAACAACCATAATATTGCCATTCTATCTGCTCGCTTTCTGGCGGAAGAAATGAATGAATGTGAGAAAGCTGCTTTTTTAAAACAACTTAAGAACAACAGGACTATGCAGGATGAATTTGAAAAAATGAAGGAGACCTGGAACAACCTGGATACCTTACCTTCCGGAAAATTCAACCATACCGGGAAGGCATGGGAGGAACTGAAAAACAGGCTTAATAGCGACAGTCTGCTCAGCGATCCAGCCCGCCCTCCCCATACCGCGGGATGGTATATCCTCCGCATTGCCGCCGGAATCGCAATCCTTTCCATAATCTGGGTTGGAGCCTCCCGCATATTCTCTGACCGGGCGACAATTCATTACGAGACCATCAGCTACAACGCTTCCGGTTCGGTATCCGGCCATTTGTTAGCCGACGGCAGTCACGTTTTTCTTAATGAGGGTTCTGAAATAAAAATACCAGATAACTTCACCCAAAACCGGACACTTGAACTGAGCGGAGAAGCGTATTTTGACGTCACTCATGACCCTTCCAGTCCTTTCTCAATTTATGCTGACAATACCGTAATAACCGTTCTGGGAACTACGTTTAATGTGAAGGAGAATAAATCCGATGGTATGGTTGAAGTACTGGTGGAATCAGGCAGGGTCAGAGTTCACGGCAAACAGGACGAATCAGGCATCACCCTCCTGCCGGGACAGTTTGGCAAATCGGACGGAAAAAAGACAGTGCTGGATGCTCAGGAGGATTTTAATTATCTCTCATGGAAAACCAGGACGTTCCGGTTTGTCAATTCAGGTCTCGATAAAGTCTTTAGCACCCTTGAGCAGTCCTACCATGTGAAGGTGGATACCGGCAGTCTGAGTCTGGCTGATATGAAACTGACGTCGACCTATAAAGATCAGTCATTCGAATCCATTATCCAGACAATATGTACCGCTTTTAACTTGTCATACATCAGAACGGATTCCGGATACAGGATAAATCCCCGGTGAAATGGATAAAAATGCTCCTGTTCCTTTTCCCGTCCCCGGATGCATTTCTTCCGTATACCTGTTCATTACGGAAAACCTCTTGCTCAGACTTTCAAGGCGATCCGGAATGCAGAAAAAACATCTGGCATGAATAATCTGAAATTCAGAAATATATACCGTTTATTCAAGTCCTTAAGAACTGCCTTTCTCCTGCCGTTGATTTTCATGCCCGTCAGCCTGGGAGCACAACTCCCCGATGTCTCTGTCACCATCGATGTATCCAATAAACCGGTTCAGTATATTCTCGATAATATTTCACTTCAAACCGGGTATTATTTTACCTACAATGCCGGCCTTTTCCCTTCTAAAATACGCGTACCCTTCAAGGTCAGGGATCTCAGCCTTACAGCTGCCCTCGATTCATTACTGAATGATACAACCCTCCAATACAAACTGATCGACAAGAATATCGTTATTTTCAGGAAAAACAGATATACTGAAAGACTGTCAGAAGGGGATACCTGTAACACGAACCGGGTAAGGGGCATTATCACCGACGGGGCATCAGGCAAAGCCCTTCCTTATGCAACCATTGCCCTATACGGTACCAACAAAGGAACCATCAGTAATGAATCGGGGGATTTTACGCTGAATATTCCGCGTAGTATCGCCGACCCGGTCCTGATGGTTTCCTTCATCGGCTACCACAACCAGTACTTTGCAGTGCCCCTGCCTTCAGAAAAAGAAGTACAGATTAGCCTGGAAAAGGATCTGATCTCGCTCCAGGAAGTGATGATCAGGTATAAGGATCCTTCCGAACTTCTTGATGAAGCCATTAAGAGAATCCCGGAAAATTATCTTGACGACTATTCCCTCATGACAGCATATTACAGGGAGAATGTTCAGAAAAACAAAAAATTCCTTCTTTTCTCCGAAGCCGTGATCAACATCCTCAAGGAACCCTACAAGCCCACTTCCGGGGATGACAGGGTTAAAATTGTAAAAGGACGTAAATTCGTAAATATCAATGAAGAGGATACGGTTGTCATGAAAATAAAATCCGGGATAAGAAGTTCTCTTCAGCTCGATATTGTCAGGAACCTGCCTTATTTCCTTACGACGGAAGAACATCATCTGTATGACTACGAATTTTCGGATATTGTCAGTTATAAAAATCATCTGGTGTACGTGATCCGCTTTCGTCAAAAGCCGGAGGTACGGGATGCCCTTTTCACCGGGGAGATTTATCTCGACATGGAAAATCTTGCGATAGTAGCTGCTGATTTTCAACTCGATCCGCGATATATAGGAAAGGAAACAAATACCTTCGTCATCCGGAAAAGTCCGCACCTGAAAATACGACCTCTGACCGCCATGTACCATGTTGATTACCGGAAAAGCGATGGCCGTTATCATCTCAGTCAGGTACGGGGAGAGGTACGGTTTAAAATGCGGTGGAAGGGAAAATGGATAGGCTCACTTTACTCCCTGAATATTGAAATGGCGGTCACCGATGTCCGGACAGGTACGAAAGAAAGGTTCCGCAATAATGAAACCCTGAATTCCGGTGTGATCCTTTCCGACCTGAACTTCACTCCGGATCCGGCTTTCTGGGGAAATTACAACACCATTGAACCCGAAGCCTCACTCAGTGAGGTCCTGAGAAAAATGGGAAAACAACTGGCATGGTAAATGGAAAATGATAAAAATTTGTAGCTTTGATAAGCCTTCATAACGAATTTACCTCTCATCAGACTCTGTTTTCCTCAACCTTCCACCATCACCGAAAGCAGGGTAATGACTGGTATTGACGCTAACCCTAAATATGTGACCATGAATAAATCATTGCTGATTCTTCTGTTGTTTAGTTTCCTTGTTCCGGCCCTGTTGAAGGCTCAAAACACTCCATCTGTTCTGAACCAACCTGTTGATATCAACGGCGTCTTTCCCAACCTCACCGTCATTGGCCCTTCAGACAAAAACCGCAGTGAAAGCGGCATCGGAGCACTGATACCCTGGGCAGACAAACTTTGGATGGTAGGTTATGTCGCTCACATCAAGGGCTCCGGTATAGGGTTATATGAGATCAGCGACGATATGACCATGATAAAGTTTCCCGGCAGTATCACCGGGACTTTTGCCAACCGGATGATCCACAATCCCTCCGAACAGGCCATCATCGGACCATACTTCATTGACAAAACCGGCCGGGTAAGGGTATGTGAAGAACTTGCCGGATACCGTCTGGCCGCTACTATGGAACACCTCTCCGATCCCGAAAACAAAGTGTACTTCCTGACCATGGAAGGACTCTTCTTTGAATGCGATGTTCACACCCTGAAAACACAGCTTCTTTTTAACCTGGTGGACGAACTGAACATTCCTTCAACGGCTTATGTCCATTTTAAAGACGGGTATACCGGAGACGGCAGGGTCGTGGTAGCCAACAACTCTTACGATGAAAGGGACTATCTGAACGGGACCGGACCCGGTCGCCTGGCTGAATGGGACGGGAAGAGTGATCATTGGAAGATCCTGGCAAAAACCGCCTTTGTAGGTATTGGCGGAAAGAACAGTATGGATTTTCAGGGCAAATCGATCTTCGGGAATCCCATTTTTGCCACGGGATGGGACAGGAAATCAGTCATACTGAAGTGCTATAACGACAGATCCAATGCATGGCAGACTTACCGGCTTCCCAAGGGTAGCCATTCCTTCGATCACGGCTGGAACACCGAGTGGATGAGGATTCGCGAAGCCCAGACAGAACGTTTCATCATGGATGTGTTCGGCCTTTTTTATGAGCTTCCGATGATGACTTACGGAGGTAATGTTTGGGGCATCAAACCCATCGCTTATCATCTCCGCATCGTCCCTGATTTCTGTTTCTGGAGAGGCATGTTTGTCATGGCGGGCGACCAGACGGACCATGGCGTCGGTCAGCCACAATCCGGACTTCTGTTTCAGAACATTGACGATCTTTGGCATTACGGTAAACCGGCCGGCTCGGGCGCCGTTTGGCTCAACGATACCGTGAAATCGGGTCAATGTTCCGATCCATTTCTGATGAACGGATTCGATAAAAAGATGCTCCATCTGAGAAATGACGATACGAAAAATATCACGGTAACGATCCAGGTAGACTTTTTAGGAGATGGTGAATGGACAGATTTCAGGCAGTTCGACCTGACAGGCGGTGAATATAGCAGCTATATTTTCCCCGATGGTTACTCGGCACAATGGGTCAGACTTAAAATGAGCACCAGCCACGACGCTATCGTTACGGCGATGTTTTATTACAACTGACGATTTTAACAGACCGGGAAATTACAGGTTCGGCTTTCTCGTTACCAAACCTTTTCATCCTGCAACACTATGGAAACAAGTATCTTCACAGAAAAATCAGTCGTACCCACTGAACAAACCTTATCGCTTGCCCTTGGCGCGACGTATCCATTCTGGAAACAGGTCCGGAACCTTGTTTTCGAAAAATACCCTTCTGCCGTGGAGGAGTGGAACTATCCCGGACAGAAATACGGATGGAGCTTCAGGATAAAAGATAAGAGGAGAGCAATCCTCTATCTGCTTCCCCGAGACAATTTTTTCAAGGTCGCCATGGTATTCGGTCAGAAGGCAACGGACAAAATCCTGGCCTCCGGTGTTCATGAGAAAATCAGGGCAGAGCTCAGATCGGCGAGGGTATATGCTGAAGGCCGGGGCATAAGAATTGAGGTCAGGGACGATTCCCTGTCCGGGGACCTTGAGAAGCTGATTGATATTAAACTGGGATTTTAGGATCCTCAGCAGACCATCCTTCCTTCCTCCCCGGAAATCCGGATCAAAGTTTCGAACTTCTTTTAACCAGCCCAGTTTTCCCTGTCCAGGTTTCGATAATTGACAGCTTCAGAAATATGGTGAGCCAGGATATTTTCTTCGCCGTCGAGGTCGGCGATGGTTCTTGACACTTTCAGTATCCTGTCGTATGCCCTGGCTGAGAGTCCCAGACGTTCCATGGCATTTTTCAGGATCTTCGCTCCGGCTTCGTCAAGCCGGCAGTATTTTCTTAACAGGCGGCTGTTCATCTGGGCATTGTTATAAATCCCTTTTGATTCGGCGAAGCGCAGCGTCTGTCCTTCCCTGGCGCGGATCACTCTTTCCCTGATGACGATGCTCTTCTCTGCATCACGAGCCATCGACAGTTCCCTGAACGGAACCGGGATGATCTCGATATGAATATCTATCCTGTCGAGCAGTGGGCCCGATATCCGGTTCAGGTATTTTTTTACAATCCCGGGTCCGCACTGGCAGGATTTTTCCGGGTGGTTATAATAGCCACAGGGGCAGGGGTTCATACTGGCTACGAGCATGAAACTTGCCGGGTATTCTACCGTGAATTTAGCTCTGGATATCGTTATGATCCGGTCTTCAAGGGGTTGCCGCATCACCTCCAGAACATTGCGTTTGAATTCAGGTAGTTCGTCAAGAAAAAGGACACCGTTATGAGCCAGAGATATCTCTCCCGGCTGAGGATAAGTGCCTCCACCAACCAGGGCAACATC
>CAVTBM010000011.1:0-233448 GCA_963732905.1 uncultured Bacteroidales bacterium | reverse complement strand
AAATCGAAAATCGAAAATTTTCCTTCACCACGCTCCGTCTCATAACTTTTCCAAAGAGAGGAAGAGAGTAAGAGAGTAAGAGGTTAGAGGGTAGAGGTTATGAAGATGTTAATTCGGGGGCACTCTTTCTAATCCCTAATTCCCTAATTCCTAACGAAACCTTACTTGCACACCCTACGGGGCGCCGGGGAATCATCCCTGTCAAATATTCTATCGCTCTCTGACCCCGATGGGGTCTTTTTGGACAATGCGTTGATGAATAAATAGCCATTTCGTGCAAATGATCAACATTTTGCACACAAAATTACTTAATCACGATGAATAAAGCCTCTCTTAGGAGGCCGCGAGCGATAGAACGATGGGCGAAATCAAACATGACGCCCCGTAGGGTGTGCAACACCTATTCGGTTTACCGAACACCAAAGAAAATAAAAAAGTTCTTCGTAAATTTGGATTACAACATAGAAGGGGTCGGGGGCAGCGCGGGCTGAGAAGAATTATGGGATAAAGGATACGGTTTTCCAAAGAGAGTTATGAAGATGTTAATTCGGGGGCACTCTTTCTAACTCCATAACTCCATAACTCCATAACTCCATAACTCCATAACTCCATAACTCCATAACTCCATAACTCCATAACTCCATAACTCCATAACTCCATAACTCCATAACTTCATCTTACCTCACACCATCGGCAAACAGCAAATGCCTGGATTTCAGTGCTCCTTTGGTTTCACCTTTGTACTCATAAACGTTAACGTAATACAATGGCAGGCTTCCGGCCAGTGCAACCTTTTTTCCGGGCTCCATAGCTTCCTTCAAATTGGCAATAGATGCAATACTCAGCCATCCATCATATATCGCGCCTTTTACCAGCTTGTTATCAGGATATTTGATCAACAAATCTGCAGAAACAACTCTTCCTGGCCAGGCATGGTATTCAACACCGTACCCGGCGGGTGAAGGTTTCCATTTGGTGATTCTGTAATTCCCTTTGAAAAAGGCATTCGCTCCAGGTAGTTTTTTCACAACAATGGCCTTGGTCAGTTGTGCCTCAATTTTATACTCGCCATACTCCACTCCAATAATGGTTTTGGGAGGAAGCTGGTACATCATGAAGTCTTTGCCGGCATTGGCCTTGATATTGACAAGAATATCATAGTCAAAAGAACCGACAGTGCTAAGGAATTCTGCCTTCGCATTTTCAAGTGCTTTGGCTTTCGCTTCGACAGCTGCAGCAGCTGCGGCAGCTTCTTTTTTCTTGCTATTACACGCACCTAGTGCGATCAGAGCAAGAATTGTCATAATTAAAAATAGGTGTTTCATATGTAATTAAAATTTAAAGAGACATATAAGTAAAAGAAATATCTGTTTTTCAACGATACCCAGAAAGAGTCTTGTTAATACAATATTCAAATGATGAGATAGTAGATCACTGAATAGGCAATGCCAAAACAAATGGGTAACGCTTTTAAGAGATCAGGAACAATTATTTGTTTTTCCATCTTTGTGCAAACTTGTAAACTCTTTCCCTGCCACCAGGTTTGATATGATATGGTGTAAGGCATAAAACAACCACGCACTAACAAACAAAGGTAGTCAGAACGATGCCCTATGTTTTAAGTACCAGTAAAGATGGCCCGAGCCGACACCAACTACGGGAAAGAAAAAAAGTAAAAGTGCCAGCTGGTACGTAGTGAACACTCCAGGTGCTTAAAGCTAAAACATGAGTTGGAGGACTTTGGTTTGTTTTTTTCTTCAGATATCCTTTAATAATTCTCAGTGCTTCAATAATTTCGCAGTAATCCGTCGGAGAATACGGTGATTTATTCGAAGGATCGTGGGCAGAGTTTGTCACGACATCAAGTTTGGATGACAAGTGTGCGAACTGTTGGTTTTCAGGCACTCTTAGGTAACACGTTCCTATGAATGAAATGCCGATGGTAAAGACAACTTCTATGCCTTCAATGTCATAGAACAAGTAGTCTCATGATAAAATGGAATTATTTTGCAATAACAAGGTAATCAAACTATTAGCATGAACAAATAAATATTTCCGGTTTCACATTCTCATAAAATTCAGGCAATCTCCGGAAACCTGCGGAATATTAGGCATTTCAAGATTATAAAATTGCTTTCAATATCCTTTCAGATTGTATCAAAACGTCTCTCATCAGTAATTTATATGGAAATAGTTTCATTTTCGAATTTTTAAATCCATTTAGAATCTCTACCAGGGAAGAAGCTGTAATCAACGAAAGATTTAATTCATATTCAAGTTCACATTCATTTATAAAATTATCAGAAAATTCAGGTGCAATCAGAAGTGATTTTACCACTTTGTATTCCTTGCTAATGGCAAGATCTCTGTACGCTTTCATTTGCCTGTAAACTGCACTGAATTTGTTATAACCTTTATCTTTCACGGATTTACACTCAACAAGAATAATTTCATTCTTTCCTAAATTCAATATAATGTCAATCTTGTCCTTTGCAGTATTTATTTTTCTTCTGAGAGATTCATCAACATTAAATCCAAGTTTTGAAAAGATGGTTTTCGTCAACTCCTCGAATTTTACTCCGAGCTCTGCCTCAGGAATAATTATACCATTTTCAGTTAATGCATTGTGGTTTCTGAAGGCAATGTTGTTGTAATTTTCCAGATACAGGTTTTCAGAGTCCTTATAGTGTTCTAGAATATTCTCAATCAAATCTCCTCTGGTTTTTATTTCTCTTGCAGTCACAAATGACTTTAAACTTTCTTCAGGGACAATGTCAAGAATGTCTTTTGGTCTTAAATTGTAATTAAGTAGTAGTTCACTATTCATGACATTCTCATCTTGAATTTCAAAAACTGATTTAAGCATTTTATTTGTTACCGGTAGTGTTTCATTGAGTTCCCTTATGAGTTTTTCATAACCATCAACGGAAATGGTAACTTTTTCATCAAGATCTAATTCATTGAAGTACATTGTCAAATTACTCACTTTCTCTTCAATGGTCAATCCTTTTATCGGAGGGGAGATTTTCAGATCTTTTTCACTCAACTCACTAATGTACTTTTTCTTTTCAGTAAGTGAAACACCATTTTTGTGTATGTCATTTATAAGAAAGTTTTGAAATGAAATACCATGTGAAATAATGCTTTCGATTTTCTGGTCCAGAGAAAGCTTCCAATCAATGTTGTGTTTGCGGCATGCTATGTTTATTAGTGGCTCTCTTATTTGACGAAGTACCCTCCTGAAATATTTATTTGCGACTTCTTTTCCTCTGATCCTTCTCAGTACATTGACAATTTCCTGAGGGACATAGATGGTTTTATTTTTCTTGGAATCAAAAAGTACTCCTATCAATCGCAAGTCATTTATGACATCCTCAATATTTCTTCTCTCAATTGATAGAACCGAGTAATTGATCAGTTTCATTTCTACCTGGGAAAGTTCCAGACATTTCCCGAGTGTAAGAAGGATGGATTGTTCATCACTTGTGATTTTACGTTCCTGGTTTCTTAAATCATCATTACAAAAGGCAGTAATAAGACAGGATTTATAAGTCAAATAATCACGCTTTCTTGCAGGGTCAATGTCTGAGGTTACTGAATTAAGATCAGCGTTAAATGCTTTGAGCCTCTTTTCAAGAGCGGTTATTTCATTTTCGTAAAGACGGGCAAACCAGTCGTGACGGGCAATACATCTCCCATCCCTTATAAGAATATCCGTTATGATGTCAAGTTGAGAGTCAGGATTTACAAATTCAGATTTGACATACTCATAATATTCATCTTCGATGAGTTTGAAGATTCTTGTAATGTTGATACTGTCAATATTTTTTAAATCCTTAGACTCGTCAGTTAGTATCTTATCAATCTCTTTTAGATTCTTTGGATTATTTGTTATGATTGTATCGATGATCTTTAGGAAAGAATTTTTCTCAAAGGAGTTGAGGTTTGATAGGACGGTTTCGAGTTTCATGGTTATAATATTGTGGTTTGAGGTATGAAGGACGATAAAAGGTACATAAAATATTTTATATCACTGGTGTCGGGCACAAGAACAATTTGCGCAGGACGAAAACGGTCGGATCCACAACACAAAATGCAGAATGATTTGATTCCTTGGGGAAAGGCACCCCGATTACCCGGGTGCTTTTTCAGAAAATTTATGAGGGTACCAGGATTCAGGTGAAAGCTTTCAGGATATTAATAATCTCTGTCAAGATCATTTTTTAAGTCATCAAGATCACTTTTTAAGTCATCAAGATCACTTTTTAAGCCATCAAGATCACTTTTTAAGCCATCAAGATCACTTTTTAAGCCATCAAGATCACTTTTTAACCCCTTAAGATCACTTTTTATGCCGTCAAGATCACATTTTAAGCCATCAAGATCAAAATTCTTCCGTTCAAGATCTGATCCTGACCCGGAGAATATTGATCTTGATGGACAAATTTTGCATCTTGAAGCCGTTTTTATCTATCCTCATGGGTGCTTTTATGATCTGGAAGGTCTTTTACCTGAAGGGATGTTAAAAGTATGCCGGACTGTTGACCTGCCGGTTCAAAATCAGCGATCATTAAACCAATTTATGGCACGTTTGGCGGAAGCGGGGCTGCAGGAAAAGATGGCATACGTAAGGCTCTATACCTCAGACACAGTGAACTTCGTTATGATATCATAATTGAACTGGTACGCTGCAATACGGAACGGAATCTGAATGAGGAAAAACTAATGATGATCGCTGACCGTAGGGTTATTGAACGGTCTGAGAATGTGCTTATCACCTCAGCAACAGGATGCGGGAAAAGCAGCCTGGCTTGTGCGATCGGCTATCAGGCTTGCACGTATGCATACAGGACAATGTACTTTGGAATAAACCGGTGGTTTGGCTCCCTGATAATTGTGTCCGATGATTTGGGTGGTTAAGACAATTCATTATTATTTATCACTTGTGTCCTAAAAAATCAAAATTGAAATCGAAAGTCTTGAAAAATTACTGAAATTATCATAAATTAAGATCTTCAAAACCTGTCAGGTCTAACACATAAAATACCATGGAACGCTACATTCAACAACTGATTGACGACATCCACAAGGCAACCTGGAATTTGAATCCGCCACACAAATTGTGGGAGGAATCGAACGCTAATCCTGACGATGAACTGGAATTGGAAGATATGTCATATATCGAGCAATATGTTGAGGGTGAAGAACAACCCATTTCACAGATCACGGGCATTGACCAGGAACAGCTTCCGCCGGAAGAAAGGTTGACAACAGAGCAGCAGGCACTGCTGGCAACCGAACTGGAGACATTATTGCAGAATTTTCATTTTGTACTTGATTTTCCCGAAACATTTCCGGCATACCGGCGCTATCCCTTTATTCGCGACTTTTGGAATGAGGAACATGTGCCTCTGTCGTTTGGTGAGAGTCATATCGAATTTTGCGAGTATGATGTGGAAAATTGCCCGTTCCCCGACTTTTGTGCGACATGCAGGGAATTTGCCGATCAAATGAAGTATGATGAAGAGCATGGAGGTTCAGCCGATTTCGATATTGATGTAGCCGATCTTTTACCCTCACCGGATGAGATGGAAGATTTCTTTCGGCGGAAAGAAAATTCGCAGGATGAAGAAGAGGATGAGGTTCCGCCCGATAGTGAATTGCCCTTTTAAAATAGAAACCGATGATCCATCCAATCCATCCGGTGACCGTTGAAAATGTTTCGGACTACCATAATTAAGCATGCAAAAAGGATAGAAGCTACCGGCATTCTGCCAGAATTTTCCGGATTAGTTTCATTCGCCATGCATTATTACATCAAAGATTTTCTGCATTTGCCTGTTCAGATGGTATTGGCAAAGTGAATTTAAACTCACTCCCTTTTCCTGTTTCACTTTCAACCCAAATTTTACCGCCATGCTTTTCCACAAATTCTTTGCAAAGTAATAATCCAAATCCGGTTCCGGTTTCATTCGCGGTACCTTTAGTGGTCAGAAGTTCTGATATATCAAAGAGTTTTGCCTGATTTTCAGGAGATATACCCACTCCATTGTCTGAAACCGATATGATTATACCTGAATCTTTTCGTTCTGCAGAGATATCAATTAAGCCACTGGTGTTTTTTCGTAATTTGTTTTTAGAAAGAGAAGAATATTTAAAGTAATGAATGTTATTGCAACTATTGGTGAGATTGGTTTAAACCGGGAAGAAAAAGCTGTTAGCGAAACATCATTAAATATCCATCCAAGTATTGTTAAGCCTGCCAAAAATATTACAAGAAAAATAAGTACTTCTTTTCTTTTGATGACTTTAAAAAACGTTGATTTTACAGAATACATTTCTCACTTATTAATATGTTTTTTAATCAACTCATGCAGTAAAGTCTGATTAATTGGTTTAGAGATATAATCGTTGCATCCTGCTTCTTTTGCCTTTTCACTGTCACCAGTAAAGGCATAAGCCGTTTGTGCTATGATGATTACATCTTTGTTAAACTGACGGATTTGTTCTGTGGCTTCCAACCCGTTCATCCGGGGCATTCTGATGTCCATTAGTACCAAATCGAGGTCGGGATTATTACGACAAGCCTCAACGGCTTCAACTCCTGTTATTGCATGCAAGACTTCTTTGCTGATTTTTTGGAGCGTTAAGGAGAGTAGGGAATATGATATTTCATCATCTTCGACAATCAATATTTTTAGATTTTGTAACTGAACTTCTTTATACTCGGCCAAAACAATATTTTCGGTTCTGGTTTTTTCTTCTGCTACCGCATTGTACGGAATTGTAAAATAAAATGTTGAGCCCAAACCTTCTTCACTTTCCACCCATATCCTGCCACCAAGCATTTCTACATAGGATTTCGATATGGATAAACCCAGACCACTTCCTTCATAACCCCGGTTATGAGATTCACTTCCCTGTCTGAATCTTTCAAAAATTATTTCTTGTTGATTATTGGGGATGCCAATACCCGTATCTTTTACAAAAAATTCGAGGTATTCCCCTTTTTTCTCATATCCGAATTCAACTGAACCATCAAAAGTAAACTTAATGGCATTTCTAACAAGATTAGTCAGTATTCCATAAACTTTTTCATTGTCTGTTTTAATGATGGCTTCATTTGTTGGCAAACCATTTTTAAATGATAACAGCAATCCTTTAATTTCGATTTCTGGTTTGAAGAACTTATACGTGAATTCAATCTTATCGTTGAGATTCGTTTCCTTAATGTCAGTACCGATAAGTCCTGATTCAATTTTAGATATATCAACAATACTGTTGATTGTATTGAGCATACGTGCTCCACTAATCTGTATAGTCCGAATATAATCATGCAGGTCGTCACTTGATAAGTTCGGTTCTTTCAGGAGTTCGGCAAAACCAAGAATGCCATTCATTGGGGTACGTATCTCATGGCTCATATTGGTCAGGAAGGCAGATTTCAGTCGGTCACTTTCCTCTGCTTTTTCTTTAGCTTTAATTAGTTCTGATTCATCCTGTTTGCGTTTTGTAATATCCCTGCAACTTCCATATATTGTTCCATCAGGTAATATAACAGCGTTTAGGTCTGTTGAAATATAATTCCCGTCTTTTTTTAAAAGTTCAATTTCACTATAACCTTTCCCTTCATTTATGATCTGATTAAAAAACTCAAAATATTCCTCTATTTTGTTTGGGGGTGAAATATCTGCGATTGTCTTACTTTTCATTTCCTCTGATGTATATCCAAGCATATGCGGAAACTGACTTTATTGGTATATATGTACTTTCCTTGTTGATTTGTTATGAAAATGGCATCGGCAGAATTTTCCATCATTGAGATGGATTTTAGTTCGCTTTCCTTTAATAAATTCTCAGCTTTTTTTCGTTCAGTGATGTCGTCCACACTTGATATCATGTGGGGTTCTTTATTGACATTAACAATTTTGGCGGAAAACAAACCTGACATGATTTCTCCGTTCTTTTTCCTGAATTGGAATTCTTTCCCTGCAACATCCTTACCAGAAAGAAGGGCAGAGATTACTGAATTTCTATCTTCTCTGTTTACCCATATATTTGTTCCAATTTCTGAATTAGAAAGTGCCTCTTTTCTCGTGAAACCTGAAATCGAGACAAAAGTATCGTTGACTTCAATGTATCCTCCATCTTCAAGCCTTGATATAGTGATTGAATGGGGGGATGACTGGAAAGCCTTTAAATACTTCTCATTGCTTTCCTTCAATGCCAATTCTGTTTGTTCGCGCTTTTCAATTTGAAGGGTAAGTTCTTTGTTTACAAAGGTTAACTCTACGATAAGTTTTTCTTTCTCTTTCGCAAGCACAAGTTCTTTGTTCATAAAAACAATCTCTGCAGCACGTTTTGATTTTTCAATATTCGCAATGACTAACTCTGCAGAACGTTTTGCTTTCTCTACGTTGGCAATGATTAACTCTGCTTCACGTTTTGATTTTTCACTTTTTTGATACACAAGTTCCTTGTTCGCAATGACTAACTCTGCAGAACGTCTGGCTTTTTCAACATTTGCAATAACGACCTCTGCAGAACGTTTTGCTTTCTTTATGTTCGCAATGACTAACTCTGCTGCACGTTTTGCTTTTTCTGCGTCAGCAATGACTAATTCTGCTGCACGTTTTGCCTTTTCTTCGGTTTGAAAAGAGAGTTCTTTCTCAACAATGATTGACTTTGCTATCCGTTTTGCTTTCTCAATCCTGGCAATGACTAACTCTGCTTCACGTTTTGTTTTATTTATGTCAGCAATGACTAACTCTGTCGCACGTTTTACCTTTTCTTCGTTTTGATAAACAAGTTCCTTGTCAGCGATGATTAATTCATCTGCACGTTTTGCTTTCTCTAAGTTCGCCATGACTAGCTCTGCAGCACGTTTTGCTTTCTCTGCGTTAGCGATAACAAATTCTGCAGCACGTTTTGCTTTTTCGGCGTTAGCAATGACTAATTCAGCAGCACGTTTTTCTTTCTCTTTATTGGCAATGACTAACTCAGCAGCACGTTTCTCTTTCTCCTCATTGGCAATGACTAACTCAGCAGCACGTTTTTCTTTCTCTTCATAGGCAATGACTAACTCATCTGCAAGTTCTGCTTTCTCTTCCCTGGCAATGACTAACTCATCCGCAAGTTCTGCTTTCTCTTCCCTGGCAATGACCAATTCAACTGCAAGTTCTGCTTTCTCTTCTTTGGCAATGGCTAATTTATCTTCAATTTTTGTCTTCTTAAGCTTAGCAATGACTGATTCACGCACATTTTCTTTATTAATCATATCGTGTCAGATTAAAATTACATCCTTATCATCTGTTCGTCTTCTTTCAATCTTCAGATGAAGACGATTAAATTCCTGTCATGGATTACAGATTTGTATTTTGCACTGTGATAAAGGGAACTGAATTTTGAAATTAAACACTCCCAGTACGTGAGAATTTTAGGTTAATAAGAGCAGAGGATTTATCTGAGGAATGGGCTACAAAAATTAACCTGAGCTAAAGTTACATTGCAAGTTAATCAATTAAATAGCACGAACCTATTATATTGATAATTAATAAATTAATATTTTATCCTGGAAGAATAAAGTATAAAATACGAACGAAATAATGTGATTGTAATCGCTGGTATCCGTTAAAATCAATAAACGTTAATTTGTCCAGGCTAATCGCCTGATAATTTGAATGCCAATATTCAAATTTCAAAAGCAAGCCTCCGGTGGGAGGCAAAGAGCGATAGAAATAGGATGTTGTAACCGGAAAATAAATATGCCTATTATTTTAAGAGCCGTCTTTTACCCATTTAAGCCTGGTCATCCATAATCCGCTCGGACGGTAGGCAGCCAGATAGTATTCTCCTTGGTATTGAATTATCTCCGGTGCCCAGACCCGCTTGCGGTAATCGCAGCTTTCCAGTACGGCTGCCTTTTTGTTGGCGGTGAAATCGAGCGGATCATCCGAGACGAAGACATGCAGCTGGGCAAAGAGATAATATTTGTCGCCGTATCGCACAACAAAAGGACTTTCGGCAAACTCGTTGGGATAGATGGGACTACGGCTGTTGCTCCAGCCGTCGTAGACCATCTTCTCCTCCGACCAGGTACCGGTGAGGGTGGAGGAAGTTCTTGCAGCCACATACTGCGGCATTTTGACTCCTGTGGTATAATAGGCGATCCAATGACCGGAATATGGGGTATCGTCTAATAGCATGACATCCCGTCCCATCCCGAAAAAGTCATAATTTCCGGCATCATTCTTCAGGTCACGCCAGTGAAGCCCGTCATCACTGACTTTGCACCGGGCACCACGGTTGTTATAAAAGAGGTAGTATTTTCCGTCCTGACGGATACAATGTGGCGCCTGCAGCAATCCGACCGCACTGTAAAGGGAGGTATCCAGTGTAAAACCAAAGCCGTCGGGTTTTTCGATGCCGGTCCCCGTCGACTGAAACACGCCTTTCGGTTCCCAGAGGGTATCGGTCAGGTGCTCAGCCTGCCAGCGGTACAGGAATCTGTTTGAACCAGGATATGTGTTCCCGCGCACACAGGCGATGCACTGCCAGCTGCTGTCGGCAGCCTGGAAAATGGTGAAGTCACAAACCTTGTTATCCCCTTTTGTGTATTCATAAGGAGCAATATCAGGATAGGTTGTGGTTAACTGCCACCATTCTCCTTCCAGCTCAGGCACCATGAGGGCAGACTGGTTATCACCCGGTTTGATAGAATGGCAGGCAATCAGGCTCAGCTGGAGCAGAAGCATAACGGGAAGGTGGAAACTGAGTTTTTTCATATTGAATGGGTTTGGATTCCGGCTGTATAGAAGGTTTCTGGTATATTAAGGGCTAAAATTGTGAAGGTTGGTGAATGAAATTTCATGAATTAAAAGATGGTAATCAGGTTATTACAAATGTTCTATAATAATACTGAAATATCCTGAAATATTTTGATAAAATTGCAAAGATATCCCTGCTGCCCGGCAATCCTTTCTTTAGTCCGAGGGCCCATTCATGCCATAAACCGTAACGCTGCTCCGTGCACGGATCATTTGCGAAAGACCCAGTGCCAGTGTTTAAACATGATTATTCTAATCTGCCGGAATTACTTGTTGTATTCCGATAATTCTTTCCGGAATATATTATATTCGCTTTTGTAACAACCTTCAAAACCTTACCAACACATCCTGCCATGTTTCGAAAATGTATACTGCTTCTTTTCTTTCCACTTGCCGGATTTTCATCCCTTTTAGCCCAGATGCTTCCTGATGACATCCGCGATCCTGTTTTGGTGGATTTTATAGAAAACAAAACGAACTTTTCCGACACGGACGCGGTTCCGGCCACGACGACCTATGGTGATAAACAGCTGGCCTTCCCCTGGTTATACAATAACAAATCCAAATGGGAAAACCTGGCCTCAACCTTGTCGGATCCCTACTTCAAAGATGTTCATGAGCGCAACCTCCAGGCTATTCAGAAGCTTGCAAGGGGCAGGGAGTTATCCCGGGGAATGGATTTTGAATCCATGATCCCGGAGCGTACGTATGTCCGGAGCCTGAAAAAATGGGTCGAATGGTCGACAGTGGCCTGGTATATTACCCGCGATTCCGTCTATCTTGACATCGCCAGACGTGCCTTATGGGTAGCGAGCCATAAAGACAGCTGGGGTTTAAGGACACCCGGAAGGTCCAACCTGAATTCCGCTGACCTGGGGACAGGGGAGATGATGTACGTGGTTTCTTTCGGCTATGACGCGTTATTTCCGTACCTGGATGAGACACTGAAGAGAGATTGTATCAAAGCACTGATTGAAAAAGGCTTGCGTACATACCTGGAAGGGATTCTCAATCGCGATTGGTGGGAGAAGTGCGATTTCAACTGGAATTCGGCACTGAACGGGAATGCGGGCATTGCCGCCATGGTGATCCGGGATGCAAATCCTGAATTGTCAGATTTCGTCTTACAGAAGGCCACAGAAGGTTTGCCCTATATGATCAGGGCGTTCTATCCCGGAGGCGGATGGATTGAAGGGGTGATGTATCAGGGGACAGCCATTGGTCATCTGACAGATTTCATAGTGCCCTACCAGAAGCTTACCGGAAAAGACCTGGGGTTGATGAAGAATGAAGATTTTCAGAACACCCTTAGCTTTTGGATCCCGATGTTTGCGCCAGACGGGTATGCCTATAATTTTTCCGATTGTGATGAGAAAAATTCGCTGTACGGGATTTCCCAGGGATTCTGGTGGGCCCACGAGCTGAATCACCCGGAATGGGCATGGGACCAGGAGCGAAGAACATCCCATGAGATTGGCAGAGGCGGGTTGTTCTGGGATGTGGAGAGTTTCTGGTACAGGGAAGTTAACCAGGAAAGCCGCGAACCTGAATTGTCCCGGTTCATCCATTTTAAGGGGATCAACTGGGCGGTTTGGAGGGGAGATAAAAGCTGGCTGGCGTTTCGGGGGGGATCCAGCGGGGGAAATCATGATAATAATGACCTGGGGCAGTTTATCCTGGGGTATGGGCAGGACAGGTTCCTGATTGATCCGGGATACGGGGCCATAAAAGCAAGTGAACATAATTGCATTACCCTTCATAGCCTGGAGCAGACAGACTGTGCAACGGCTCCGGTCACCAGGTCCTTTGAATACGAAGACGGATTCTACCTTGAATGCGATATACAACAGGCCTTTCCCTTTGCAACTTCATTCTACAACCGTCACCTGCTGCTCATCGATGACAGCCATCTGCTCCTGCTGGATGATGTGAAGGGTGCGGGTGACAGAAGGGTCAGCGTGGAAGGCCATTTTCAGACCCGTTATCCTGTGGAAAGGACCGGGCATGGGTGGAAGATCATCGGCCCGACGGAGACCTGCAACATAGAGCTTCTCTTCCATCACGCGCTCTTGCAGGAAGAGAAATGGAATTTCCAGGGTCCTATCACCAAACTGAAGTACTGGAACTATTCAGACCGGATACATTCCATCCAACCGGTATTGTTCAGCTTCAATGATGAACCCTATACTTTCAGTTCAAGTCCGGAGGGGTTTACCCTGGAAATCGGGGGAAAGATCCATGAATTTCGGTTTGAAGACGAGGAGTTGGTATATATGGGATCCCGGCTCCGAAAAGGGGGCATGCGTGGATCTAATGGCAGAAGCTCGCAATGAAGTAAATCCTTATTGATCTTGTTTAAATGATCCTTTGTTCATCAGAACAATTCCATATTGCAAATCAGAAAATTAACATGACTTTATTGTAGGGACCCCGTGTATGTTCTTTGTCGCAGGAGGCTGTCCCCAAAGTCCTCTTCTAATAAACTTGAGTTTTAAATTATACTACTCTTCGGCTACGCTCAGGGACCACCTTCGGCTACGCTCAGGGACCAACTTCGGCTGCGCTCAGGGACCATAGGACACCATAATAGATGTCATGCGCTTCGGCTACGCTCAGCGACCGAAGGACTGCGTGATAGATGTTATGCCCTTCGGCTACGCTCAGGGTCTGCGTTTCAGAAGATTATTGAGCGAAGTCGAAATAATCGTATTAGAGAAAAAGAAGCTACGGTCCCTGAGCGAAGTCGAAGGTGGTCCCTGAGCGAAGTCGAAGGGAATAGCTACTAACTTACGAATTGTAACTTTTGTAATCTAACCCCGGATTTTTTGGACTGCCTCCTACGACAAAGAACAGAGACGAAGGCCTCACTATTTCTTCGGGGATTTGAAGGCGGAAATATCAACAACGGATAAGAGACATTGATTGTCGTCTCCGATAACAACCCCTTCCATATAGACAAAAGATAACGGATTATTGTCGTATCCAAGCATTACTTCACATGAATCTTTTCCCTCCTGGGTAAATACCTGCCTGAAAAATTTGTCGAACACCAATTTTGAGTCATCTGCGACAAAAAGCTTAAAGTTCGTGTTTATCAAACTGAAGCGCTTCTCACCAAGCATTTCGGCAGCGGTAAAATTGAGTTCACAGATACTGCATTCCGAATCAAGTGAAAAGAAACCCATTGGAGCAAATTCATACAACATTGTGTATTTTTTCAGGGCTATTTCTGTAGCATGATATGCCTGACGTAATTCTTCGTTTTGCATTTCAAGTTCTATCTGATGCACCTGCAGCTCATGAAGGAGCTTTTGGACATCCGGTTTTTGCTCCGTCTCACTTGAACTTTTTTTCTTTTCCTGCAATTTTCTTTCCGCCTCTTTCCGGAGCAGCTTTGCATCTGTAAAATCATGATCTTCAGTACTCATAGCTGAATTATTTTGATGTGATTAATACCAATCCTGTCGGCATTTTCATGTCATTATGCTCAATAGTGACAGACCAGTCCGAAATACGGAGATTTTTTCCGTCTGCAATGGTCTGTATTTTTAATTTGCCATCCTTATCTGTTTTCATCACGTTTTTCAAATTATTCTCTACTTTATTTTGCATTGCATCAGATATAAACAACTGAATAAAGCTTAGATTCAGAACCTGTTCTCTTTTTTTCCCGAAGTATTGCTCAGCGACTGGATTTAAAAACAGTATTTTAAGGTCCGAAGACAATCTAAGGATCACATCTGATGTATTTTTTGCAAGTAAATGAATAAATTGCTCTTTTTCGAATAATTTAGCGTCTGCCTGCTTAAGTTCCGTGATGTTTATAAACGTGATAACAAGGCCGTCTATTCTGTCGTCTGAAGTTCGGTAAGGCATGATACGTATGGAATACCAGCGGTGGTCAGTGGTGGGTATTTGTTTTTGTATAAAAACCAGTGTCCGTAAAACATCCAGTGCATCTGATTCCAGATCAGGATAGATCAGATCAGACACCAGGTCTGTAAATGGTCGCCCGATGTCGCTCTTAATAAGTTTGAAAATCTGAGTTGCCTGCGTGGTATAGCGACGTATGTTCAGTTCTTTGTCAAGGAATAAAGTTGCAATATCGGTGCTGTTGAGGAGATTTTTCATGTCATTGTTCACCCTCATAAAATCATCTACTTTGGCCTGTAATTCAGCGTTTACAGTTTGCAGTTCTTCATTCAGGCTTTGCATTTCTTCTTTTGAACTTGTAAGTTCCTCATTGGTGGATTGCAGTTCCTCGTTCGTAGATTGCAGTTCTTCATTGGTTGATTTCAGTTCTTCCTGCGAAGATCTGCATCTCCTCGAGTGTATTCTGCATCTCTTCACGTTTCGTCTGCAATTCTTTTTCCAATTCCAGCTGCCTTATATTTGTTTTTCCGGTCACTTTTTTTGCCAACGATTTGAACTCCGTAACCTGAGGCACATCGGAGAACATGATCATGACCGTTCCTTTTAAAGGTCCCGGTTTATCGATCCTTTGAATGCTAACATCTACGAAATGAGAACCGCCGTTTCTTCCCACCTTGATATTTGATAAGACCACCGGTTCATTTCCCGTAAGGGCTTTATGGAAGGCAACGGGAAATTCATACAGCAGACCTTCACGTAACATAGCAAATACATTCATATTTACTTTGCCTGCAGCCGGTTCAAGGTATTTTCCTGTCCGTCCGCTAAAGTAAATGATGTCTCCACTTTCATTTACCAGCACACCAACCGGCGAAAATTTCTCCAGTAACATCCTGTCGGCAAGCGTTTGAATATCCTCCGGAGGTTTGGCTTGCAGGATTTTTTCAGAATGGTTCGGGTTCGTCCTTATAAAGGAAGACGGAAAAGCAAATAAATCTGGTATACTGGCAGTAGAAGATCGCCTATAAATTTTTAATTTGTTGTCCACAGATTTAAAAAGCCGGCTTTGCTTTCCCAGGGTCTCAGAGCTGCCAAGTATCATAATTCCTTCAGGATTAGCGCTATAATAAAATAAACCTATTATTTTATTCTGTAATACAGGTTCGAGGTATATGAGCAAATTCCGGCAGGAGATAATATCAATTTTGGTGAAGGGCGGATCCATGATGATGTTATGTTTGGCAAACACGATCATCTCCCTTATCTCCGTTTTAATACGAAAGCCCTCGTCTGTTTTGGTAAAATAGCGTTTCAGGAGTGCATCCGATACATCATTTGAAATATTTATAGGGAAAACTCCTCTCCTGGCGATTTCGATGGCTTCATTATCGAGATCGGTTGCAAAGATCTGTAATGAAAGATGTCCTTTCAAACTAATTTTTCCAATTGCCTCCTTGAAGAGTATAGCCAATGAATATGCTTCTTCTCCCGTAGAGCAACCCACAACCCACGCCCTGAGCTCTGAGTCTGATGTATGGCTGGTTATATAATTTGGAAGTACCGACTTTACCAATTTTTCCCACACATCCGCATCCCGGAAGAAATTTGTAACTCCGATTAAAAGTTCTTTGAAAAGAATATCCATTTCCTTCCCATTTTCGTTTAAAAAGCTAAAATAGGCAGAAATAGTTTTTATTTTATGGACACCCATCCGTCGTTCAATCCGGCGGTAAATCATACTTTTTTTATAGGACGTAAAGTCGCTACCGGTATGACTTCTTAAAAGAAGGATAATCTTCTCCAGAGCGCTTTTATCCTTTATATCAATCTCACCGTTCAGATTTATAACCGGAACCTGAGAAAAAAATTCCATGAGTTTTCCAGGCAACTGTTCAACAGGCGCCACAATATCTACCACTGCGGAATTGATCGCGTTACGTGGCATACTGTCGAATTTTGCTGTTTCAGGATCCTGGGCCATCACGATGCCGTTACGTTCCTTTATTGCCTGTATGCCTAAAGTACCGTCTGAACCCATGCCTGAAAGAATGAGACCGACACTAAGTTCTTTACGTTCAGCGGCAAGCGACCGCAGGAAGAAATCAACGGGGAGTCTCAGCCCCCGGATTTCCAGAGGCTCGGAGAGAATCAGATCCCCATGCAAAATGGACATGCTTTTATTTGGAGGGATCACATATACGCAATTTGGTTTTACAGACATTTTTTCACTTACCTGATAAACCTTCATTCTGGAAATCCGTTGAAGTAATTCCGGCAACATCCCTTTCTGCGTGGGATCAAGATGCTGAATAACAACATATGCCATTCCACTATTTGCGGGCACATGACTCAAAAACTTTTCAATGGCTTCGAGCCCGCCGGCAGAAGCACCGATACCCACAACAGGGAATCGTGGAGACTCAGAAACGGAGGATTTTTTCTTTTCAGCCATTGCTGTTGTCCTTTTTTTGGGTTTCAAAACTTGTTGGATTATCTTTTCCCAAAGGTAACAATCTGAATGATCATCAATATTCTCTTTAAAAATAGAAAATCCGGAAATTATATATAATGCGGCAAGGTAAAAATAAATTCCGATCCTTTACCCGGATCACTTTTTACATAAATTTCTCCACCATGCAAATTGACAAATTCTTTGCAGATAATCAAACCCATTCCGGTGCCTTTTTCATTGCTTGTCCCCGGCGAAGTTTGATAAGAGTCAATTTTAAACAGCTTTCGTTTCATGTCATCCGAAATTCCAACGCCTGAGTCTTTTACTGATATTTCAATAAATGACTCTTTTTCAATTGAGCTTATGTTGATACTGCCACCTTTGTTGGAAAATTTGATGGCATTACTAATTAAATTTCTGAAGATTGTTTTTATCATCATCAGGTCTGCACTAACATGATGATTTGAGGGGATATTCCTATTCAGTACAAGTTCTTTCTGTTTAGCTAAGTATTCAAAATCCTGCAACTCATTTTCAACCAATTCGGTCAAATCTATCTTAACAGGTTTTAAGGTTTTAATGGAGTTTTTGGCAGTGTACCATGTTAAAAGTTCATCAAGAAGAATTAAAGTTCTTGTGGATGAATCTATGGCCTTGTCAATAAGACTTTCAATTTCACCAGGATTGAAATCTTCGATACTATTTTTAAGCAACCCGAGAATCCCAATAATGGAGCTGAAAGGACTTCGCAGGTCATGTGCAATAATAGAAACGAATCTATGATTGGTTGCAATAACCTCCACCAATTCTTTTGTTCGCTGATTGACAATTTTTTCCAGATTTAAATGACTTTTTTCTATTTCACGAATTCGTTTCAATGAAGGTTTTATTTCCTGATTTTCCGCAACGTCTTCTTCATCATGCATACCCAGATATATTGACTCTTCGTTTTTGCTGTAGTTATTCATTTTTATGGATTTCATATAATTAAAGTTTATGTGGTTGAGTAAACCTCAATTATCCGTGCGGTCATCAGATACAACAGGTATTACATCCGGAATACTATTCCTGATATACCTGGCGTTTCTGAGTTCATTGAAATGAGCTGGGGTCAGGCCGGTTTGGCTTTTAAACTGTATGTCTAGTTCATTTATGCTGCTGTAATGCAACTTACGGGCAATTTCAGACAGATCCAAGTCTTCGTAGACAAGCATTTCTTTAACTCTTTCGATTTTATGCTGGATGATATACTTTTCGATTGTAATTCCTTCTATTTCCGAGAATAAGGTATTAAGAGAAATGAAGTTAGCCTTTACGCACAGGCTAAGGTAATCAGCGTAACCAGTCTTCAGTTCTTCATCAGAGAATCTCTCTAAATCAGAAATAGCACTTTTCAATTTTTCAATAATCTCATTTTTCTGTGGGTCGATCAATTCAAATCCGGATTTTTGCAGAGCATTATACAACGCTTTACGATCTGAACCGGATATTTCTATGAGGGTTTCTACCTCACCCAAATTTATCGAACTATATTTAATGTTTAATGTGTCGAGGTCGCCCTTTACAATTGTTTTGCATCGCTCACACACCATATTCTTGATATAAAGTTTCATGTTTTTACGTTTTATTTCTTTTGTGAGAAATCCGGAATACCGGAGAATACAATTTTTATTGTCAACTTAATTTTTGGGTGGGCTCCGAAACGCTCAGTGACAATGTTGCAAAACTCCTTCCTCTTTTTTACCGGTTTATAACTCAATGTTTATGATTTTTTCTTTTCGCTTACAATATCATAAATCTTCATCGTTAGGTCCGGATTCTTATTTGATTTTTCCTATTTTCCCACCCTGTGATCCGGTCATTTCAGAATTCATAATACTGGTATATAAATTAGATAAAGATTCAAATAATAAATCTACTAAGTCTTTGTCTATAAATACTTACACGATTTTTTTTAAAATTTATATTATCCTCACATTTTGAAAAAGAGTAATCCAGGCAAATAGCCATCATTTAAAAAAGGATACTTTATAATGCTCAATTCAGCGCAAGCGGGATCGTTTATAAATCATAATACCAATCCATATCAAGGCAAATAAAATCATCAGGCCTATGATCCATCCGTATCCATAACCCATACCCCAATTGTGTAATCCTCCAGATCCGTTCATCATAATTCACTACCTCCTGTTAAATATGAATATCTCTAAGATAATCTAATAGTCCAAATGCTTTAAGCAGCCAGACGATGACAATAATTACAACTACTATATTTAATATATTCTTTATCTTGTGATCCATAGGTATGTATGAATTAACAAGCCATAGCAGTATTCCTGCACCAATTAAAACGAGTAAAATTGTGAGTAGTGGCATGACATTAAGTTTTTAGTTTTATTCAAAGGTAATCAGCTTATTCCTGTCAAGTGTTACAATACTTTCGAAAATCTTTACAAGATTCACACATTTAAGATGAAATGTGTGCAGCTTTAAGGTATCATTTTACCAGGCCATCAGTTATTATCTCTGCGTTGCAGTTCTTTTATCCTGCCTGTCGGTGTTTCATTCATTGTTTAAGAGATGTCAAACCTGACTGATCTGATTTGACTTTCTTGCATGGGGGGATTGTTTCCAACGCACTGACAGATCAAAAGAATCTGTGGAAGTGGTTATGCCAGGAAAAAGAAAGTGATGTGCAAGTCCTGACCGGGCTATTTTTTTTTAGATTGACTTACACCACCAGATCAATCACACAACGGGGGATAAATAAAGAAAAGAGCTCAGGAGCCTGCCACAAATATCACCAGGAGATGACTGTAAATTTATTAAGCACATTTAATGTAATCAACTTCACAAAACAATCCTCTTTTGCAGTAGCTCAAAACAATATTTACGTACATTCCTCCTGAACTCTTTAATTTAGATCTGAATTCTAGTTTGACAGATTGACTTATTCAATGATTTTTCTAATCTGTCAAAGTAGAATGAATAGCTTATACTAAAAGGATCAGCAACAATATGATAATAATTATTGCACCAGCTGAAAGATAGACTCCGTTACCCAAATCATTGAGCTGTGTCTTGATCGAACGGACTTCTTTCCTCAAATCTTTTTTCTCGGCTTTTGGCATTTCGGTCTTATCCATAATGGCAATTTCATCTAACCTAAGCAATAAAGTTTTAGCTTCAGTTGCTTCTGCAGGATTTGTAGCAAGCACTTTAGAAGGTTTTGTCATCGTTGCCGCATTTAAACGGGACGATTGAAAGCTTATAAGCAACAATGTTGTTGCCAGGTAAAAAATGATCTTTTGCATGTAATTAAGTTTTTAATTTTTATCTTCTACCTTGAATCAGTCGAAAGATGATTGCAATAACTGCAATAACAAGAAGTACGTGAATGATACCACCGGCATTATATCCAATAAACCCTATCGCCCAGGCGATAATGAGGATAACGGCAATTAAATAAAGAAGATTTCCCATGATTTTTGTGGATTGGAGTTTAGTAATTGTAATATGTGGCTGCCCAAAAAGTTGCTGCCGTAATAATTTGTAACTAAAGTTCTTTTAATAAATTTTTTAGACAGTCTCTTATGTTTTCTTTGTTTTAGCCGGGTCCTTTAAATCTGCATTTAAATAATCAGGGAACTATATTCACAAGGCCGGCAGGTTTTTTCACTCATGGACCGTAACACAAATTTAGATCACTTAGGTCCCGAAATCATTACATAATTATCACTATTATTTACATCATTCACACATCTGAGGGAAGCTATAAAGGGTCAGGTTCTAATTTCATTGCCTTTTATTGGTGTCCGGTAAACCGAATAGGTGTTGCATCTTTCGCCGGGGTTGTGAAGTTATGGAGTTATGGAGTTATGGAGTTATGGAGTTATGGAGTTAGAAAGTTAGGGATTAGAAAGAATGCACCCGAATTAAAACTTCATAACTTCATAACCTCATAACCCCATAACTCTCTTTGGAAAAGTTATGAAGTTTTGAAGCTATGGGGTTATGGAGCGAGGTCTTACAACTTCATCATTCGATATTCAATATTTCTCTACTGACATCTGACATTATGAAATTCCATAATCTTTGAAAAGAGGGTCCTTGCTTTTGAAATTTAATTTTGGACTTCAGATTATCAATCAATTATCAGGTGAAAATTATCGATTTTCGATTTTACCCGACACCAATGATTCCTTTTAAAAATGACCGATATCATTTTTTTTCTGCAACTGTTTTCTTTCCGAAATCAACTTTTCTCAGGTGAAGAATCCTTATTCATGCAATCCGATAATACGTTCACTTATCAGGAACGGGTTGATATATACCAGTACATCATCTTGTTTTCCTGGAAACCAAGAACAGGTCAGATAGTGATTTCATCCTGCGATGCGGCTTTCCTCAATTCAATAACAATCAACTTCATCGCAACAATGAGTCCTATTATTGCAAATTTTTGCACGGCCTGTAAGGCCGGGAGATCAAAAGTGTAATTGAATGCATAGGGCAGGAGGGTTCCATGGAGCAACAACTGGTATAACAAAAATCTCAAAATACCGATACTATGAAGCAGTGTAAACAGGCTGAATACCGAGAAAAACCAGAGGGAGCCAATGACCATTAGCACACCCAGGGAATGGATCGGATTGAGGATATCACAGGGTGCGAGCATGAGCAGATAGCCGGTACCGCAAATGGTAAATAGCCAGTGGTTATATCTGCCGTTCAGGGTTCTTTCAATGCGGAAACAGGTTAAAGCACTCAGAATGAGTCCGGCGGCAAAAATGATCATTGATTTGATGTTAAGATTCCCGGTGGGCGACCAGAACCTGCCGAGAGCGCTATAAGGCTCATCACTGAAATAAAATGGTTCCCCATAGGTGAGAATTCCCAGAATTAAAATAATAATTGCAATTCCCGCAAGGTAATTGAAAAGACGATTCAGCTCCGGCCAGTTAATTGACGTCTCTTCCACATAAAATGAAGCTTTCCTGAATATCATGTCAATCAATGATTTCTTTCGATGATAATTTATACAATCCGGTCAATTTATCAATTAGCCATTTTAGCAGTCCGCTCCTCCGGGTTAATATCCTTCTGAAATTATAATGCGGCTATGGCCTGATTGCGCTATTCCCATTTTTAATACCGGGGCCGAATGGCTGTTGGTCGAATCGGGATAATTGCCAGGTGTTTGATGGCAGGATTTGTAAATGATTCTCTATAATTTCATCATGACGATTTATATCAGCTTGTAGACAATGGTATTGATATTCATTCCCGCCCCTACGGATGCGAAAACAATGATGTCATCTTTTTTAATGCTGTGCGGTTTTAACTGGCCTTTAAGGATAAGGTCAAGCATAGTTGGTATTGTAGCGACGGATGTATTGCCGAGCCATGAGATAGTCATCGGCATGATGTTTTCAGGTATGTTCCCAATTTCATAAAGGTCATAAAGTCTCTTTAGAATGGCATCATCCATCTTCCCGTTTGCCTGGTGGATGAGTACTTTTTTAATATCCCCGATATTGGTATTGCTCTTTTCCAGGCAATCTTTCATGGCCTGTGGCACACGTTCAAGCGCATATTGATATAGTTTCCGTCCATTCATCTTCAAATAAAGATCAGCGTTGTTCGCATCGTCAGATTTGAACGATTTGTCCATATATAACATTTTGGAATACTGAAGGGTGTCGGATCGGGTTTTATGTGCCAGGATTCCAACGGGTTTATCACTTTCCACAGCCTCCAAAATGACAGCTCCCGCGCCATCGGCATACAACATAGCATCCCGGTCGTGCGGATCATACACCCTGGATAAGGTCTCAGCTCCGATCACGAGTATCTTTTTTGCATCTCCCGATTTAATGAAATAATCAGCCTGAATTAGACCTTGCAACCAGCCCGGACAGCCAAACGGCAGATCGTAGGCAATCGTATCCGGGTTTTTTATTTCCAATTTGTATTTCACCCTGGCGGCTAAACTGGGTACTGTATCGAGCCTTCTGTTTTCGCTGCTTACATCGCCAAAATTATGGGCAACGATGATATAGTCTAAATCTTCACTGTCAATTTTTGCTGATGTAATAGCATCCTTTGCGGCAAAAAAAGCAATGTCAGAGGTTACCAGATCGTCTGTGACATATCGTCGCTCTGCGATAGTTGTAATTTCCAGGAACTTGTCAATGATGTCCTGATTCGTTTTCCCGAGCTTCTTTCCACTTGAATCATAAAATTCGTTGCTAAGAAAATCTTCATTTTTGATGCGTTCTGACGGGATATATTTCCCCGTGCCTGTTATGATACTATAAATATTTCTTTCCATCGTTATGGCTCACATTATTATAGTGTACTTGTTAAAATTAATGAGTTTAGGTTTTTACAAAAAACCAGCCGAAGGTCTGTTGGTGCCATAACATGTTCTTCGTCCTGGTTACAATGTCATTAAAATTTTCAGCGAAGTTCAGAAATTTGTAAGACAAAAAAAAATTCATTTAATCCGGGGGGGAATCATTCATTACATGCATGTAGTTTAATCAGCATCACCGCTTCTGAAGGTAACTCCCCCTGCAAATGTATCGTGCCGTCCTCGCTGTTGATCCGGAATTCCCTGATCTTTTTAAGGTCGTTCGACACGTCCAGGAGATAGATCTCTACGTTCGTCTGTCTGGCGCTTGTACCTTTAACGGTGAGATTGATCGTTTTATACTGCTGTTCTGTCCTGAAATTACTGATCAGGATGTTTGTATTTATAAGATCCTGGCTTTTGCCTGCACAGGCCACAATGCCTGTTGTCCGGGCATAATCCGTTTCGAGTCTTACGGGTGTCTCCAGCAGTTCGGCGAATGCCCTGAAGGCATAATAGGTTTTGTGCGGTTCTCCATACTCCGAAAATATCCCGAACATTCCGGCGGTTGTGGTGTAGAAATTTGCAACATCGACGGGCTGATCCTGGAGGAGCATCAATACGTCCGCAACAAACGCGGCTCCTTTGTTGCCAGACTGTTTTTCGTAAGCCTGGCGTCGTCTGAGACCCTGGTAGATACCTCCGCCGAACAGCCGGCCCCATTCATCGTCGGGGATGTAATTCCATTCGTTCAGATGACTCTCCGTTCCTTTAAATCCACGCTCGTCCAGGAACTCACGTACTCTGGCAGCCTTACCCGACAGTGCCCAGGGATCATCATTGTAGTCGTGCCAGGAGAAGAAATCCACCGGGACCGAATTTTTACTGCAATATTCCAGGAAGTGCGCCGTCCAGTCTGCCACCATGAGGGTCCCGTTCACATCTTTCAAAGGTCTGGCCATCCCTGGTCCGCCTACCATAATTTCCGGGAATTCATTTTTGATCATCTTCGCAGCAGTTGCGTAAAGTTTATAGAATTCTTCGGCGGTCCCGTTCCAGGTGGCCGGAGAACCATCGGGTTCGTTCCAGATTTCCCAGTATTTTATGTTGTAATGAAAACCGTTTGCCCATCCCTCAGTATAATGGCGGATGATGCTGCAGCAAACCTGTGCCCATTTTGAAGGATCGTCGGGGGGATTCACATAATAATGTTCCTTCGAATGCTCAATGCTTTCTCCCAAACGGTATACGATCCCGGTTCCTGTATTTATTAAGGAAGCCAGATAGTGGTCGGTCTGCCGGAAGTCATAGTTTTCTTCCTTACCGGGGTCAAGTGTGAAATTCTTAAAGATGGTATGGATATCCACCACGTTTTCATTGAACCAGGGCGCATCGTGTAACCGCACCAGGGGAATATGCAAATCCCGGAATTCGGCGGAAAGGTCGAGGAGCTTATAATAGCAGAAAGGACTGAGCTGTCCGCCGTTCAGTGGGCGGATTTTTCCAGCTTCCCGGTTCATATCTACTGTGACAGTCTGTTTCCTGCTGGGCAAACACGGTGCCGGATTCAGCTACGACAGAATAAAACTGCGAGGAGACACGGTATAATCTTCATGATATTAAAATTCAGGGTTTGACTATAGCATGTTCCCCGGATCCTTGTTATTCACAGGGACCAGGATCAATCCGCAACCTCTTCACCCTTAGCAACGGCTATCCCTGCAAAGGAGTCCACCAGCCGCTTATGGGCTTTCACCAACTGCACCACATTAAGCAGCAGGTTCCTCGTTTCGGAGAGCATCTCGATATAGGTGACGCTGACCTTGACACCTTTCCGGCTTTTCTTGAGGATCTTGATCCGGTGCACGAGGACGTCGTTGGCCATGTTGGTCAGCTTATCGCGCCGGCTGTTCAGTTCGTCGGGATTTTCCCCGTTCCTGTTCTCCAGGCAGGCAGACACATAGTTGAAAAAATCCCTGACCTGGTCATTGAAGTCCTTCAGTTTCTTAGTTTGTTCCGTATCGATAGCATGGTTGTTATCTACATGTGCGAAAGCCGGCTGGATCACGTGGGTCAGAGAGTTGGATATTTCTTTCAGATAGGTCACCACCTGGACATAATGATGCCCGTTTTCGATGTCCGATTCCTCAAACCGTCTTAGGGTTGCAGGCATATTTTCCCGGATCGAGCTGATATCATCGGCCAGTTTTTTAGATTCTTTCTTCAGTTTCTTGAGTGCTTTAAGGTCTTCGGCAGAGAATGCGGTATAGGTATGATGGAGCACTTCGGCTGCTTCGGTGATGGAATGCTTCACCTCCTCGTTACAAGCGTTGAGGACCTTGTAGGTTGTAGTGATCTGTTCATTGTCCTTTCCGGCTTCTTTCTCAGTCCGTTTTGCATGGAAGGCGTGTGTTCTTATCAGGATATAGACAGATAGTCCGCACAGGATCAGCATCACGGGCCATTTCCCGAAAAAGATAAGTGCAGCGATGAGAAAGGCCATGAGGAAGGCGCTGAAGGCGGTAAAGAACCATCCGCCTATGACGGTAAGCACACCGGTGATACGGTACACGGCGCTTTCCCTTCCCCATGCGCCGTCGGCCAGTGACGTTCCCATGGCCACCATGAAGGTGACGTAAGTAGTGGAGAGTGGAAGCTTCAGAGAGGTGCCAATGGCGATGAGGATGCTGGCTACCACGAGGTTTACAGATGCCCGTACCAGGTCGAAAGCTATTTTGTCCTGGTGCTGTTCGCTGTTCAGTTCCGGGTCGAAACGTCTTCCAATAAAAGCATTCAACACTGAGGGAGTATGCCGGCTGACGCCATGGCTAATTTCAAGTGATCGTCTCACGATGATCCTGGCCAGCAGGGTGGAGGCAAAACGTTCGCTGCCTTCCGTTTGCCGGCTGAGATCGATGGTGGTGGCAGTGACAGATTTGGCTTTTTTTGAAAACCGGAGGGTGAGCACCATAATGATTCCGGCGCCGACCAGGAGGAAGACAGGCGTGTTTACCGGCTGGCGCAGAGCCTGCATGAGAAAGTTATCGGGGCCGGGGACTCCTGCAGCCAGATAGGCTTTGAAAGATGCAAAGCCGGCCAGGGGCACGCCGATGAAATTCACGAGATCGTTGCTCGCAAAGGCCATGGCCAGGGCAAAGGTACCGGCAAGTACGGTGATCTTCAGGATGTTTACCCGGGTGAACAGGTTCAGGATCTGGAAGAGGATGGTCCATCCTGCAAAGCTGATCAACAAGATCCGGCCGGTGTTGGCATTGATTGTTTCCAGCATCCCGGCGGTGACCAGGGAAGAACCCTTTGCACCTTTTATCAGCAGGAAATAGAGGATGGCCGTGATGGCAAAGCCGCCCCATATCCCTGACCAGTATTTATATGATTTGGCTACGTTAAAGGAAAAAGCCAGTCTGACGAACCATTGCACGATCAGACCCGCAGTGAAAGCAATGACCACCGAGAGAAAGATCCCCACGATGATCAGCCCCGAATTTTCAATGTTGATGTAAGCCCCGATATTATGAATGGTTGCGTTGTCCCTGGTAATATTATATACAGAAACAAGCATGGCCGCACCGAGGATGCCGAAAACCACAGAAATGGTGGTTGAAGTGGGAAGTCCAAGGGTGTTGAAGAAATCCAGCAGCAGGATATCGGTGAGCATCACCGCCAGGAAGATGACCATGATCTCACTGAAAGGGAAATATTC
The DNA here is from genome assembly GCA_963732905.1 of uncultured Bacteroidales bacterium. Classification (GTDB taxonomy): domain Bacteria; phylum Bacteroidota; class Bacteroidia; order Bacteroidales; genus DASQZK01. Next base: position 206,221 of record CAVTBM010000011.1, on the reverse strand, counting down.
CGGATTGAAGATCCCTTTCCGGGCTACTTCCATCATACCGTTTGAGAAAACAGCTCCGGCAAGCACCCCTGCAGCTGCAACGGCCAGAATCAGTTTAAATGGAGCAGTCCTGGCCCCGATAGCCGAGTTGAGAAAATTTACTGCGTCGTTACTGACGCCGACAATGAGAAGGGATATGGCCAGGACAAAAAGAAACCCCGTGACCAGAGTATAATATAATTCCATGAAAACTAAATGTCGTTCAGTGTTTAAAAGGAGCGAATAAAGATACAATCTATGATTATATTTTTCAGACTTATTTTCATGCGGATTACTGGAAAGTTTTGTTTTTTACATTTATATGCTGAAAAGCATCCTGTGAAATGGAATGAAAATAACGCATTTGAAAAGTACAGTCATTTGCTGTTTTAAACCTGGAACTGAAATGTTGAAGCGCCAACATCCTGTTTCGGGTATGGGCAGTATACCGTATAGCTTTACTGAAATACCTCCTCTCAGAGCGAAAAGGTCCTGTTGAACGGGAATACGGGCTTGACGTTAATTTCTTTTTCCTTTCCCCCGGGGGTGTTAAGATGAATGACCACGGAAGAGGGCGGCTGGTGGTTTGCGGAATTCAGGTTTATGCTCACCGTGGCTTTTTTCCCGTCTGCGGAAATTGCAAGTTCTGCATCCAGTATTCCGTAATCGGTATATATTCCTTTTATGGCAGTTCTCATCCCGGGCTTCAGCCATGTTGGCGGAAGACCTTCAAACAGGTGCAACTCGGGTCCTCTTTCGAGGGCAATAAAATGGCGGATCATCCGGATGAATTCGGCGCTGGCCCAGTTATGCGGCATATCGCCGGTAGCCTCTCTCGATTTTACCGTTTTAACCGGTTGTTCTTCCCGCCATACCAGGGTAGGTGAAGCATGGTTTGCCATGGCGTACATGGTTTGGGCTGCCTTCATGTCGTCGCCGAGCCACAGCCAGGCATGGGCGTAAAAGGATCCGAAATAGTTCCAGACGCCCTGGTCCTGCCACCCGGTCTCGTATACAAGTCCTTCCCGCTCATGGCACCTGAGCATGTTCATGGTGCCCAGCATCAGGAGATCATCATCGGCGAACAGCTCACCCGGGTAGACGGCATGGCAGAAGGCCCATTGAGCTTTCTGTATCGGGCAGCTGTCGGTCATGTAAGTCGGGATAGCGCGGTTACCACACGAATCGGTTCTCAGGCTGCGTTCGGCTGCCTTGCGGAAATCGGTGAACATGCTGTCGTATTTGGCCTGCCACAGGGTCGCTTCAGCATTCCGGTTCAGCTGCTCCGCTATGTTAACGGCCGATTTAAGCCCGATTAGAGTCCAGTAAACATTGGTGAATTCATCCGTTTTCTTAGCCAGCCCGCCGTCACTGAAGCCGGCGGGGACAAGTCCGTAGTTGACCGCATTCTTGTCTTTCATCGTGGAGTGACGCATGGAATCGATGAAAGCGACTGCTCTTGCCACATTGTCCCATTTAGAAGCCAGCCAAGTGGTGTCACCTGTCAGCTGTGCATGGCGTTTAATGACCCATAATACGATGCCGGTTTCTTTCCAGTGATCATTGATCAGCATAACAGAGCCATTCATATGCTGAAAGCTCAGCATGTACTCAATGCCGTTTCTTACATCCGGGATATTGCCCAGGAAGGTCTGGGATTCCAGCAGGAAGGAACCGTCGATGATCCACAATCCGCGATAACAGGTTGGCCCTACCTGGAAAGCAGGAAGGCCGTTCTTAATTTCTCTTGCCTGGTATATGTTCCGTATGCATGACCAGAGAAGGTCCTGAACGGCAGTGTCGGGAACCGTGATATGATTGTAGGGTAGAGAATATGAATTCCAGAACTGAACGGCCCTGGCTTCGTATTCCGAAAGTTCCTGAACCGAAGCAGGCAGCTGCACCGCCCGCTCTCCTGTATTCACGGCGAAGGCCAGTGTCTTTTCCTCACCCGGCTTCAGGACAACCGGATGGAAAGTAACGGTGTACAAGTGGTTTGAACCTAAGGGTTCTTCCGTGATTTTTCCGGCACCGGAGGGCAGGGTTACAGTAATCCTGCCGTCGATGGATAACGATTGAAGATCGGTGCTCTGCTGAACGGGAAGGACAGATCTGATCTTAAATTCAGGGGCGACGGTCGTATCTGAAGCCGAAGTATTTTTCAACCGGAGCAGGATGATGTCATTATGAGGCGTTCCCCAATATCCGACAGAAAGCTCACAGATATCGGCCGAGTCCGTTTTCAGGGCCGGGGCTACCGCAAAGATATCCGATGCGACCTGTATACCGTTTTTCTTCCATGTTGTCAGTAATACGGGTACTTTGGCCGAATATAAATGCTGATTTACCTCCGACGGTTCAGTATCTTCAATTCCGGCAGCCATGGCAATATTGAAGCCGTTAAAAGGGCCGTTCTGCCGCTGTCCACCCACATGGATGTTGTAGTAATCATAATATACAGCGCCTTTATCGTCCACAATGGTTTTCTGCACTTCATCCGGCAGACAGATCAAGGTCTGTCCCCATACCGGTGCATACCTGAAATCCAGTTTGTACAGGTTTTCATCAACGGCGGTTTTTCTTGTACAGGCCAGGAACAACAGTGCGGATAAAAGTAGCAGGTGACGGGTTTTCATATTTTTGTGTTTGAGGAGTTTTCCAGGTCATTCACGCTTTTAAATACCAACGCCGGCAACATTGTGGATCCGGGCATAGCTGAATGGCCACTGCTTAAAGTTAATCGAAATCCTTAAAAGTAACATTTTAAAATAACTGAAACATTTAACTTTGATTGAAGTGAGATCAAATAGTAAGGTCTTCGTCCCTACATAGACCGGCTAATTATAAATACCCGTCAGACTCTGATGAGAAAGAATATGTTCACTGGAAGGAGAGTAAGGTGATTTTCAGTAATATACGTTCTTGTCATGATTTTAAATCAGTAGCGAATGTAATTAAACAGGGTTAAGGTATTGCTTATTAATGGTTAGTCCTTAAGGGTTTAGGCATAACCCTAGCGCCAAACAGAAAAAGCAGGGCGATACCTGATGATCCGTTGAACTGACTGTGTAACATTATTAGTCGTGAATCGTCTTAAAAAAGGATAATCAGGCTACAGAGCAGATTGAGAACTGGTAAGGCTCAGTCAGAAAGGAAAGAGCTTAACAGGAAAGCTGGTGGCATTCTGTTTTTGGGCGGCCTCTTCTATTCATAATCCATCCGGACCTGATCGAAAACATTTTCAACATGATAAATCTCCAATCTCCAACCACCAACCACCAAATCTCAGTGCCCGTGAGGGAAAACAGGAAGATGTTCACCACAGATTGCACAGATGGCCACAGATAAATCTCCAACCACCAAATCTCAGTGCCCGTGAGGGAAAACAGGAAGATGTTCACCACAGATTGCACAGATGGCCACAGATAAATCTCCAACCACCAAATCCCAGGGGTTCCGTGAGGGAAAACAGGAAGATGTTCACCACAGATTGCACAGATGGCCACAGATAAATCTCCAACCACCAAATCCCAGGGGTTCCGTGAGGGAAAACAGGAAGATGTTCACCACAGATTGCACAGATGGCCACAGATAAATCTCCAATCACCAAATCCCAGGGTTTCCGTGAGGGAAAACAGGAAGATGTTCACCACAGATTGCACAGATAAATCTCCAATCTCCAACCACCAATCACCAAATCTCAGGGTTCCGTTTTTACGATCCTTTGCTCAGTTCTTCCGGTTAATTAATACTTCATCAATCACATATTGCTGGGACGGGAAAAAAGGATCGTATTTGAACGATACCGACGGATTTGCAGGGTTATGGTATAACGATACATTATCCATGAGCAGCGAATGCCCGTTTTTGGTGATGTTCCCTGAGCCTTTCAAAATCGACAGGTTATAAACATGATTTGGCAGATCCACAGTGACCATGAAGGTGTGGGACTCGTCATTGGGGATGTTACCTACGTTGTTGCCGGCATCCGTGACAATATCATTCACCAGGATTACATCGCCGTTGTTCATGATTTTTATCCGGGCAGCCACTATACCGCTTCCGTCGGAACAATCGATGTAGAGGTTGGGGCCGCCGTTATTAAAATGTTTCTGTGCCGTCCAGAGGAAAGTAACCGGTTTGGAAAAATCGGTGGATTTGGCTTTGAATCCGAGCCAGGCAGTATGTCCGCTAATATTGGCCGAAGGCGGCACACTTGTATATTCGAGGGATTTCTCCGCAGGGTGGGAGAGACTTGAGATCACTTTTAGCTGGGTTTCAATTTCAGGGACATAATTCAGGGCATCTCCAGTGGGTGATCCCGGAAGGGTTTTGTCGGGGAGGGAGCCAATGCTGTCGTCCTCAAACTTTGCGGTAAGTATATTCGAGCAGGAAGACAGAGCCATTATACTGCTAAAAGCAAGGAAAATTAACAGAGGGGAGAGATTGACCTTTTTCATGATGGTAAAGTATTTAGTTGTACTTATATGGATCCGACGATATACCGGATTCCTGGTTCTTCTGTCTGTCATGAACGGTATGGGCCTGATCCAAAAGGGATTGCCATATTAACAGAACCGGCAACAGGTTTGTTCACGAAAACAATGTTCGAGACGTCCGGTTGTTTCAGGTCGGAAAATGAGACATCGAATAAAAGGGATGCAGATATTCACACTTCTCAATCCTTAGTCTCTCTGAAGGATGTTCATTCCATCCGGCCCCTGCATCTGTATTCCGGATTGAGGATTCCGGATCAGCCGGTTGACATTTCCCTGTTCTTCAGGGAAAGAATTAGCAAAAGTATCAGGGTTCTGTAATGATAAAATCCTAAATTTAGGCAGCTTTTCACCAGTGCTATACTTTTAACCAGGAGTAAACCATGAAGCATAAACCAGATTCAGCAGTCAGGAACGGGATCCTGATCAGGAGCCTTTTGTTTTCCGGGCTTATCTTTTTATCCATTCATTCCTTTGCACAACCGGGAAATAAAGAGCTGCCTCCCATGGGCTGGGAACCCTGGAATATTGACCACTGTGGACCCTCGTCCAACTGGGATGAAGCCTATTACATGAGACTGGCAGATTTCTTTGTGAGTTCGGGCCTCAGGGACCTGGGTTATGTTTATCTTACCTTCGAATGTCATGCCCATTACCGTGATTCAGCGGGGGTTTTCAGAGCCAACACCGATAAGTTTCCGGACGGGTTAAGGCCTGTTAACGATTACCTTCACAGTAAAGGTTTAAAGTCGAGGGCCTATACCGATGCCGGAAAGGGAAAATGCGGCGGTTGTTATGATGGGGACGGCTCTTATGGACATTATGACAGCGATTCCAGGACATGGGCCGCTATGGGGTTCGACGGTGTGAAGATCGACTGGTGCGGTGGAGCCGCTGAAAAGTTAGATCCGGAGACCCAATTCCTGCAATTCCATGACTCGATGGTAGCATATAATCCGGCGTTTAACATTGAAATATGTACGTGGGGTGCCGGAAACCCCTGGGAATGGGGCAGGAAAGCGGGGACGTTCTGGCGCACCGGTCCCGATATCGACGGGGTCATCGAAGGGGCAAATGGAACGATGCCCGCGGCGGATCGTGGGAGACCCTAACCAGGAATATTGACGCTAACAGGCATCCGGACAGGAAATTTACCGGACCCGGCCTTGGGTGGAACTATCCGGACATGCTCGAGGTTGGCAATGCCGGGGGGCTGAATGAGACGGAGGAACGCACTCAGTTCAGCATGTGGTGCATCATGGCCTCACCGCTTTTCCTTGGAAATGATGTGTTTGATATGCCTCAATATGCCAAAGACATTCTGATGAACCGCGAAGTGATTGCCGTCGACCAGGACCCCCTGGGGATTCAGGGCGATGTGGTAAAGGAAGACCGGGATGGTCTTTTACAAGTATGGATGAAGGACCTTAAGGACGGTTCAAAAGCGGTGGCTTTGTTCAACCGGTCTGAAAAACCAGGAATGATGACGGCATCCTGGAAGGACCTTGGGATCACAGGAAAGATGAAAGTGCGTGATCTCTGGAAGCATGCCGATGTAGGTTTATTTGCCGGGATGTATTCGGTGGAAGTTCCTTCCCATGCCACCGTCGTATTAAAAATCTCAAAACCATGACATCGAGAGAAAGGGCTTTAAAAGCCATCAGGCATGAACAACCTGACAGGCCACCCATATATTCATCGATAACCCCGCAGGTGGCGGAAATGCTGTGCCGGCATCTCGGTATCCCTTTGGAAGAGACGCTGCCGTCTTTGCTCTCTACCCGGATATCGTGGCCCGGATTAATGGAGAAACTGGGCAATGACTTAATCGCCGTGGGCCCCTGTTACCAGGAAGACCGGCCGGTAATCAATACACCCGAAGGTCTCCAGGTAAATGAATGGGGAATGGTATTCAAGGATACGGGCCTTTACGGGGAGTTTTATGATTTCCCGCTTCAGCACGCAGAGAGTGTAAACGATATTCTGAATTATCCGTTCCCCGATCCTTTCGCCAAAGGTCGTTTCGAAGACGCCGGACGGGTCATGTCGAAATACTCGAAGAGCCATGCCATGATCGGTGAGATGGAAACGACGATTTTCGAAACCTGCTGGTATCTTGTCGGACTCGAAAAGTTCCTGATGGACCTTATGATCGTACCCCCTTATCTTGAAGTATTGCTGGACCGCGTTATGCAGGTCAACCTCAACCTCGCACGGCAACTTGTGGGCATGGGCGTGGATATCATCTGGCTTGGCGACGACTTCGGCACACAGTCGGGGATGATCATGGATCCGGACACCTGGCGGAGATTCTTCAAACCAAGAATGCACTTCATTTTTACCGAGCTGAAAAAGATCAATCCCGAAGTTAAAATAGCATGGCACAGCTGCGGATCTTTCCTGCCTATCGTGCCCGATTTTATTGAGATCGGACTGGACATCCTGAATCCGCTCCAACCCCTGGCCCAGGGCAACGACCCGGCCTATTTCAAGAAAACATGGGGGAAACAGCTTTCCTTCTTCGGCGCAATAGATGTGCAACACCTGTTGCCATTCGAAAGCCCTGAATACATTAAGAAGGAGGTAAAGCGCATTGCTTCAGTCCTCGGTGAGGGCGGGGGTTACATTGCTGCACCGGCACATAATATCCAGCCCGATACCAGCGTGGAAAACATACTTGCTATGTTCGATGCAATTAAGGAATTGGCACACCGGGAATGAGGATGAAGGGCACCGCTTCAATATTTCCCGAATCACCGGAAAGGGCTTAGGCATGACCAATCCGGTAATTTTCGTGCCATGTGGGATCCGGGCAATATGTATTTTTTTCTGACTGTGGATGATGAAGCGATCAGGACAGACAATGCGGATACTTGGAATAGTGACGGGATAGTACTATATTTTTATGGGGATAACAGTAAAAATGATGAATTATACGGTTATGGTTGGAATGATACTCAAATGTGATTTGGATATTCGGGTGATTCCCGGAATTCTGAAAAAAATGATTTTGCCCTTCTGAGGATAGAAAGGGGTGAAATTAATTAATTCTTTCTTTCTGTCTTTCTTCTATCAAAACTTAGCTGTCTGCAAATCATGCTAACCTACACCATTCTCAGTCTGTAAGGCTGATCGTGCCTAAGCCTGGCTTCCGCCCTGGTTCCGGGCGATGTCGAGAAATGCCCTGATATTTTCCGCCGGGATATCGCCGGTAAGCGAGTGGGAAGGGGAGAGGATGTACCCACCGCCGGGGGCCATCTGCGACAATAATCTCTTTGTTTCAGCCCTTACCTCATCGCTTGTCCCGAGGGGCAGCGTTCTCTGAACGCTCAGACCTCCCCAGAAAGCAAGGCGGTTTTTATATTGCTCTTTCAGGGTATATATATCCATGACTTCAGGCTGAAAAGGATCGAATATGTCGACGCCGGCTTCGATCATCGCCGGGAAAAGTTCATCCACCTTTCCGCAGGAATGTAAACTAACCAGTAATCCCCGGTCCCGGGCAACCCTGCAGGTTCTGTCGAAATACGGCTTGATGAATTCCCTCCACATATCCACACCGAAAAGCAGTCCGTTTTGTGAGCCCCAGTCATCGCCCAGGTGAACGCAATCCACACCGATGTCGGCCGCATTTTCGATGACTTTGATATTGTAGGCTGTGATCCTGTCCATGAGTTCATGGACAAAATTGGGCTCAGTCAGCATGTAAATCAAGATATTTTCCATGCCGGCAAGCGACCAGGCCCTTTCGAATAACGCAAAACCAATGGATACCATGTGGAATCTGCCGGGGTAGTCCCTGTTGTTTTTGCCGATAAAATCATAAACCGGGATTGCATTGGGATCGGGGAATTTGAAATCTCCGAAATCGGCATCTTTCAATGGCGGGTGATCAACGACACCCAGGGTTTTATCCACCGTTTTATTCCAGATCACCCCGAAATAGTCTTTGAAATAGCCGGGACGGATTTCCTCCCAGCCATTGTTGGTATGAGAAGCGATCACGTAGCTGCCGGTATCCTTCACCGGGTCGAATGGCCGGCCCAGGTATTCGGAATACCTCTGCCGGGCTTCCACGGTGAACTTAACCGTGAAAGGCACGGGATGTACTTCCCGGTGTCTGATGACGTTGATGAAATCTGTTTTCCAGGTCATAGGTGTTCGCTGTTAAACCGGATTCAGGCAGTTTCAGGTAGATTTCGTGGCTTAATATGGATTCGACAAGGCATGCCTTTTCTCTCTACCCATGGTACAGAAAGGGTTTTTTAACAATCCTTTCTGGTTTATTCATTATTCGATATTGGCTGCCTACTGATATCTGACCGTGATTTCCTGAACCTCAGGCAGATTCAGGTTAAAATCGACATATTTTGATTTTTCTATTTCCGAGATTTCAAACGGGACATTGTCTTTTCCATCGGACACGGTGGTTACACTGGAAATTCCTTCGGGCAGAAGCAGGTGGACTTTCATATCTTTACCACTGCCGGTAACGATCAGTTCAATCTGCTTTTTATCCGGGGACAGCCGGTACTGATAGGCAACATAACCTTCAGAGGCCGCAAAACGGGTTGTGACGCCCACTGAATCCACTGAAGCGGAAGTCCATCTCGGACAGAGTGTAACATCACTGTAAGCCAGCCCTGTGTTGTGGACGCCGGCCAGGCCTTCGATCAGCGCTGCCATGCAGGTTGCTGCAGCCCAATTGTCGGGACCGCCAAAGGATTCGACGGCAGGTTTTACATAATGAACCTTATCAGCGAGGGTTACGCCCAGAACCACGTAAATTCCGCCTTCCAAAGGGGCATGAAACACCAGCCTGGCAATTTTCTTGTCTGGTTCCGGATTATCGATAGCCTCCCAGCAAACGCCTACCCTGGTACTTACCGGGTTTGGTCCCGCCCAGGCAATACCGGAGTAATCGGTTTTTAGTGTTGAAAACCACCAATTCGTCACATCCTTACCTTTCATGATATACCTGGATGCTTCGGTACCGTCGGCGTAGACAAAGGTTACGGCTCCGGCTACACGGGCAGGTATATTATCGGTAGAGGAATGCAGCAGGTAAACTGATCTGGCCGTATCATTGACGTTTACTTCGGCCTCCCTGGGGAAACCCGGCATGACGGAGACGGCAACGGCCGATTTCCGGTGGTTCTTATCCGGATCGATGACTGTGAACGGAATATCATGGAAAGTCTGCTCTCCTGTAGGCAGCCCTCTCATGTCATTGCCCGGCCGGTCGGCATTCATCCAGGTGAAAACCCCTTTACCGCCTTTATCCCATAAATCCATATTAACGGCAGAAGATATGTCTAAACTTTTATAGTCGGGTTTTGCAGGGGGCGGGGGAATAGATCCGGTATAGGCGAACCAGATTTTGTGTCCGTTGTTAAGACCCAGGTCGAGCATGCGGTTCAGGATGTCTGACGCATAATCCTCATATCCGTTTTCATAGGCACCTTTGGCCAGTTCTCCGGCACCATGGCCGGCCACACCTCCGTTCATATACTGCCATTTTGAGTCATGCTGTCCAAACCCTTTTCCGAAGGGCGGATAAATGGCATACCATTCACCCGGTGAGCCGACAGGCAGGTGTGATTTCAGGTCAAGGTAGGTTTTGATAATGTCCACATCCATGTCGTGAGGCAGTCCGCGATTGATGGAATACATATTGCCCTGGGCGATCTGCGATTTCTCATCCACACCGAGATGACGGACCACGGTGGAATCCTCATCGATGAAATGGGTGAAAAATCTGCCGTTCCAGGATAGTTTGATCAGCCGGTCAAGGATCTCTTTGCCACGTTGACGGTAAACGTCGGCTTTTCCATGCATCCCGGCATAATCGAACATTTCGGCCAGGCGGTTGCAGGCTTCATAATATCCGGTATTGTCGCCGAAGAACACACCGTACTTGGTTTTTCCCGGAACGACCACCATGGTCGGACTTATATAGGAAAAAGGCGTGTATTCATCATTCACCTGGAAATCCCATGAGTCGATGCAATACGGACGTTTTAAAAGTTTAAACCGCTTCGACCACCGGATACTGTCGGTCATACTATAGTCGAGAGCCCGGGCAGCACAATCGAGGTTCAGCTTCATCCAGTCGTTGTCGCCGCTGGCCTTCCAGTGCTGGTACATCATGTTCACAAAATTGTATTCCACATGATTTTCATTGGGCTGACGAACGAACCATGCATCTTTATCCTTTCTGAAACAGTTAATCGGTGTGTAGGCAGTTTTATAATAATCATAATCAGGGCCTTTGTTTACAAAACTCCAGATACGTCCATCCGGTTCCTGCGTCTGGCGGAATAAGTCCACCAGGTCGGCACTGTAAGGACTGAAATATTTCATGCCCTTCATCGTGTTATTGTTATCCAGGACCCAGTTCACGAAATACCGGTATGTTTTCCCGTTCCAGGTCACTTCCTCATAACCGGTGGGCGAATACACGAGCATGCCGTTATATAGCAGGTTGAATAGTTCAGCCATTTTACCATTGTCATCGATATTGGTTTTGGCGTCAACATTAAATGAACGGGTAGCCAGGACCTTATTTTTTTTATCCTTCAGGGTCAGGGTTTGCCGCCCGAGAGAGCCACCAACTATAAAAGTAATAGCGGGGGCGGCCGGGCAATTCAGATATTCTCTCCCTTCACTGTCCTGTACCGTGAATGTGCCGCTGGTATTGCAGCTTACGGTAAGCCTGTCGAGGGGATGCAAGGTTTGGAAATCATTCACGAAGGTGATTTCAGGATTGTTCTGGCCGCTGCATATGATGGGCAAAGCCATGAGAAAAACTGCGGTTGAAAGCAGTGATTTGCGGATGTTTATGATTTTCATTTCAGATGTATTAGGAACGTTTCTATCCGGCACAGGGGATGGGCGATTATCGGAAGATAAAGAGAATCTGTTGCCGAATCTTCAAATTTAATGAATTCGGATACAAGAAAGTACCGGAAGACTAAAAATTGCAGTTTCGACAGCATTCATCCTTAAATATAACGGCAGGAACGGAACATAATAACGATGGAATAAGGCTGGAAACTTAAGGTTTCCACAACATAGCAGCGGGAAGGAAATGGAAATCATTTTGTAGCGGACAGAGTTCCTTTGATAAACCTGTCGGCTATTACAATGAACGGTCTCCTTCAACATCGTCTGGATACCACGTTCTCCATGACCCATACCCCTTTTAGCCGGAGTACCACCCCCGAAGTAACGTAAAAATCATCAGCACTCCTGACGATTCATTAATCACATAGAAACAAAGAAATCTATTCAGATTAAACGATTAAATGAATATTTCTTCTTATCTGATGAAAAGATATCCTTTTCCTGTCGGCGGAGTAAAATTTGCACTTTTGAGTCATGCCTGTTCAAAAAGGATAACCCTTGTGTAGATACTATACAGATTGCATTCTTTTACTAAAGCTAATAAAAAAAAGCAAAAAAGTTCATGAAAGATTTGGTTAATTAAACGTTTAAGCATAAATTTATCTGAAATAGCTGAATTCAATAGCCATTTATTTAACAAACTATTTAACTAAAACTAATGAATATGAAAAAGACCCTGGCAATAAATGTACTTTTTGTATTACTGTTAATGGCAGGATTTAGCTCCTGTAAGAAAGATACGCCGGCTCCTACTGCTGAGTTTACTTTCGTGGTGGACGGCTCAGACGTAACCTTTACATCTGTTGTAAAGAATGCAAACACTTACATGTGGGATTTCGGTGACGGGACAACCAGTACCGATGCCCTTCCTGTTCATACTTATGCGGTCTCCGGTACATATACAGTAACGCTGACTGTCAAAGGAGACGGTGGAGAGATCACGACCACCAATGATGTTCAGATTCTTCCTTCTTTTCTTGAAATGCTGACCGGCGGTCCGACGGCAACGGACGGGAAAACATGGGTATTAAGCCGTGGCTATACAGAAGGGGTAGACGGTGGAAGTGGTGTTGAGCCTGACATGTTAGTATTACTGGGTGCCGAGCCAAATGCACTGGATGCATTGGAACTTGCCTCAGACGAGTATGACAATGAATTTACCTTCTATTCCGACGGCAGATATAAGATCGATCCTAAAAATGACACCGTTCTTGCAGCCTCTTTATTTGGTCTGTATGGTGGTGAAGTTACTATCAACAGTATCACGGATAACATGTTAGGACTCTGTACAACGACTTATAGTGTTCCTGAAAATGCCACCTGGACGCTTCATGACGATGATCTCGTTGTGGATGCAGCTGCTTTTGGAGGTACGGATGTCCCTGCAGTACATGGAAACGTAACATTTACAGGGCGTAAATGGATTTCTTTCTCGGAAGGGGCTTACTTTGGTATCCTGGATTTTGCGACAACACGTCAGTTCATCATAAAGACCATCACTCCGGACAGTATGTCTGTTGGCTTGTTTATCTGTGCCTACTGGGCTGATCCGGCTGGTTCGGGGCAATACCCGAATATCATGTATCACCTTACTTTTGTTCCTAAATCATAAAGTATACTTCCGCTAATCAACTTTGAAAGGTGTTTACAAAAAAGCTGCAGGATAATATATCAATCACTGCAGCTTTTTTTGATTATTAAAATGATAACAGGAAGGTAGGGACGGGATCATTCAGGATCTCCTGTTTGTGAGGGCCGCATAGGTTTTGGATTGAACTTAAAATAGGAATCTCATGCTACCAAAAATTTCACCGGTTATTAAAAGTATTGCTGTTATTGTGGCATTGTCGTGGTGTTCCCTGTGGGTCACGGGACAAAAACCGGAACAGAAAGACAGCCTGAAACTAACGTATACCACAGTAAAGATTCCTATGGACGACGGGATACTTCTTGGCACAGATATCTATCTCCCGAAAAAACATGGCAGGTATCCGGTTGTACTGGTTCGTACGCCTTATAATAAAAGGGCTGATCAATGGATGGGCAAGGCCTTTAACCTGTTTGGCATTGCTGTCGTCATCCAGGATGTGAGAGGGCGATATACTTCAGAGGGTGATTTTTATCCTTTTATCCATGAACGCTCTGATGGTTTACGTACTTTAAGATGGATCAGGGGGCAGGCCTGGTCGGATGGTACCATCGCAGGCTGGGGTGCCAGCTATGTAGGGTATACCCAGTGGGCTGTGTCGGATTCACTCGATTACCTGACGTTATTGCTTACCGGTGCAAATCTGTATGACTTTACCTATCCCGACGGACTTTTTTCTTTGCAGTCGGCTTTTGTCTGGGGCTTTCAGAATGCGGCTTCAGACTCAAAAACCATTCCTCCTGAAAAACTGATCGCTGCTCCAAAGATCCTTCCACTATCTGCTGCCGATGATTCCACGGTACAGGATATTCCCTTTATCACTGACTGGATAAATCATGAAACCTATGATGAATATTGGAAACAAATGGATTTCAGGGGGATAACAAAGGCACCACTGATCTCCATGGCCGGTTGGTATGATATTTTTCTGAAAGCCCAGATTAACGATTTTGAGGCACTGACAGAAAACGGGAACCACGCCAACAGGCTCATAATCGGTCCCTGGTGTCATGGTGAACAGGCTGAGAAGAATGAGTACGGAGGGATAAAGAAAACAGGCAGTCCCAAAGCTGTCTTTCGATATGTCAGAAAGGAACTCAAGGGGAAGAAGAATAAACTGAAGTCCCCGTTTGAAGATAAGAAATACAACCTTTTTATCATGGAGCGAAACGAGTACGTGGGATCCGACGTCTGGCCGCCCCGTGAAACGGATATTACTCCCTGCTACATTGGATCAGGCAGGTATCTGGGCACTGATCCTTTCCCGGAGAATGGCAGTCTTCACTATGAATATGCACCTGAAGATCCGTATCCGAGTCACGGCGGAACCATATTGGGTGCGGGGGTAGGTCCGGCAAGGCAAAATGACAATGTCGACCGCAAGGATCAGCTTGTTTTTGAGCTGGAAGAGCAGGCAGAACCGTTGATTCTGCTTGGACCCATATCCGCAAAGCTGTGGGTATCCAGTACTGCTCCAAATACTGATTTCATCGTAGGGCTGGAAGATGTTTTTCCTGACGGTAAGATCATCAATATCCAGGAAGGCGGGGCACATGTGAAACTTGATCCCGGCACACCGGAGAAGGCGGATATTTCAGTTTGGGCTACCGGTTACCAGATCAATCCAGGACACAGGTTAAGGGTGATTATTACCTCAAGCTGGTTCCCGCGGTTTAACCGAAACCTGAACAACGGGGAGCCGGCAGCAGAAGCCACGCATCCGGTCCATGCCTCCCAGGAAGTCTCTTTCGGTCCGGATACTCCTTCATGTATAAATCTTCCCATATATAAACTGTCTGAAAAAGAATAATACCAACCAGTTAGAATAAAAAGTATGAAAATCAAAAGATCCAGGAATGCCTCAGGAGATAAAACCTCTGCAGCTCTAAAATTGCCGGGTATCTTGTTTTTCGTTGCCGGCTTTATCATTTTTATGGGGATAATCTCGGGAGAAATTTTTTACCCGTCGGAGTTCAATAGCCGGGACCATTATATCAGTGAGCTGGCGGCATCCTTAACACCGGGTATTCTCCACCCGCAGCCGAGTACGGCTATTTTTAACCTGAGCATGATAGTTTCGGGCGTAATGATCATTTTCGGGGCTGTTTTTCTTTATATCATCACCGGGAAATTGCTCGCATCCCTACCGCTTGGTCTCTATGGTGCAGGCTTTCTGGGCGTAGGAATTTTTCCCGGTAATATTGTTCCCTGGCATGGCATATTTGCCATGGTAATATTTGTTTCGGGCGGATTGGCGGCACTGGCTTCCTTTAAACTTGTCGGGTCCCCTTTGCGATACCTTTTTGCTTTTCTTGGTTTGGTTTCCCTTGTGCTCCTGGTTACATACAATTCATTTGTTCCGCTTCTCGGTGTAGGAGGGGCAGAAAGGTGGGTGCTGTACCCGGTAGTATTTTTTATAACGGGCCTTGGAGGATACCTTTCTGCCCGCGGAGAAAGGATCTGAACGGTCACCTGTTTCTCAATGGTGCAGCAATCACCGGCTTTTTCAAGGACCCGGAGGTTTGGTTTCCAGTGTTAAAAGTTACAGTTTCCTGCAGAGCAATCTCTATGGCATTGAAGGTAAGCTCCATCCTTCACGGTAGGAATGTTTGATGTATTCTTGTGCACAGGCCAGGGCATTGGCAGTCCTGTATTTTTTATTGAATGTCGGATGACCGTCCGTTACCTTAAAATCATCAGAAAGCATGATCTTCAGCTCTTCTGTCTCTGAAAGGTTTGTAAATTTCATATTCTCCCCATCCCATTTCAATGCTTTATTCAATCCCTGCAGGCGCACGGCGAGTACTCCCAGCATCACCATTTCATTGAAGGGGCCTGAATAGGCAAAATTCGATGACGCTTCAAGCCTGTTTTCAGGTGATTCTTTGCAGGCACGTATCCATTCCTGTTCGTGCGGGCCGTCGGCATAAAACACATCTCCTCCGGGGATACGTCTCAGGTAAGGTTTAACCTCCGGGATGCGTCCTGAGAGCAGGCGGCTGTTGTAGCCTCCGCATCCACACATTAATGTGTCTTTTGAACCGATGAACAGGCAACCGCCAAGACCGTCAGCCATTAAGTTTTCGCCCTCCGGCAACAGATCGGTGAGGTTGGGTAGTAATCCGCCGTCGTACCAGTGAACTTTAACAGGAGGCATAGAGAGTTTAGGCATGTTGTTGCGCGCGGGGAAGGAGAACTCAACGGTTTCAGCCTGGGGAGCAGACTCGGAATTAATGCTTGTAGAACTTCCACGGACCTTATCCGGAGAGGTCAGGTTTAGCGCCCTGTAGACCGGGTCAAGCACGTGACAGGCCATATCGCCAAAGGCTCCTGTGCCAAAATCCCACCATCCGCGCCAGTTCCATGGTGTGTAGATGTCATTGTAAGGACGCATCGGGGCGGAGCCGATGAAGAGGTCCCAGCTCAGGGTATCCGGCACCTGCATGATCGTTTTAGGGCGTTCGATGCCCTGAGGCCAGATAGGACGGTCGGTCCAGGCATGTACTTCCCTGATTTCACCAATTTCATTGTTCCATATCCATTCACAGAGCTGGCGTACCCCATCACCTGAATTTCCCTGGTTCCCCATCTGTGTTGCCACTTTGTGTTTAGCGGTCAGCCTGGTAAGCAGCCTGGATTCATATACGGAATGGGTAAGAGGTTTCTGACAGTAAACGTGCTTTCCCATGGAAATAGCCGTAGCAGCAATGCCAGCATGGCTATGATCAGCTGTGGCGACCATCACACCGTCAATGGAGTCGCCAAGCTCTTCAAACATTTTGCGCCAATCGCGATACCTCTTTGCATTCGGAAACTCATTAAAGCAATTTGCTGCATATTTCCAGTCCACATCACACAATGCAATGATATTTTCAGTCGACATGCCCTTAAGGTTGACATGGCCTTTACCGCCGATTCCTATACCGGCAATATTTAACCGGTCACTCGGGGCCTTTCGTCCGGGTTTGCTGATGACTTTTGAGGGAAGTATGGTGATACCTGCAGAGATGATACCTGCCTTTTTAATAAAATTACGCCTGGAATTAGTTGTTGTATTCATGATTTTAGAAGATTGCGGAGGTTAAATTTCTTTTAGTTTTATTGAACGATACCATACTTTGGTCCCGTGGTTCTGCAAAGAAATGTAACCTTCATCATACTTGCCCCAATCCGGAAAGTCCGCCCATTTACCGCTGTTTCGTAATTTGTTCCATTCATCCGAATACTTTTCATACTTCACCACCACTTCCCCGTTCAGCATTTGTGTGACATTATTTCCTTTCACCACCAGCAATAGATAATTCCATTCACCGAGCGGTTTATAAGGTCTGGTAAGGGGTGGATACATAGCATAGTTTGCACCGTTGATCTGCCAGTCTTCCAGCGGGTCAGGCCAGTTCTCATGGTCAATCACCTGGAACTCGGGTCCGGTTTCATAGGGATACTTATATTTCGGGTCTTCTACGACCTGGAAGATGACACCGCTGTTGGCTCCTTTTGTCAGCATATATTCGAGGCTGAGGGCGAAATCCCGGTACTTCCTGTTGGTGATAATATCCTGATCTTCGCTGCCTCCCAGGCTGTTCATGGTTAAAGATCCATTTTCGATGGCCCAGCAGTCGGGGAAATTCTTCATATTATATCCATGCCAGCCTTCTGTCGATGTTCCGTCAAAAAGCAGATGCCAGCCTTTGTCCTTCTCCGTTGCCGAAAGGGTATTTGATTTTGAACCCCAGGAGATCTCCTGGTACAGGTCCTTTGCACTTTGTGAACCGGTTTTGCCGCACGAAATAACGAGGGTGGCCATTATGACGAGCGAACTTTGAATGATGATTCTTTTCATGATGGTAGTTTTTTCCCCTTCAATTTACAAAATCTTTTTGTAACAGGAATTTTTATATTCCAAGTTGATGTTGGGACCCGGTGGTTTCCTGTCTTAATCCGGTGTTACCGCCTGCTGAAAGAGAATTGTCGAGGGGCTCGTTGGATTTGTATGATCCGCAGGTAAAATCAGGAATTTGAATAGGCTTCGATCTGTTGGCAACCGACCATTCTGTGAGAGGAGCGATACTGCTCCACAGGGCTGCATCGTAGACATCTTCATCAAGAGGAAGCCCGTTGCGGAGACAGTCGATAAGCCTCCAGTCCATGATAAAATCCATCCCTCCGTGACCGCCGATTTTTTTTGCCATTTCCCCGACCCGTTTTACAATCTCAGGGGTATACTGTTCCCGGATCTCGTCCATTTTTTTCTCATCAAACCATTCGTGACCCTGTGAAATTTTTTCAGGTTCGGGCCATTTGGATGCTACACCTCCGGAACCGCTGAGCAGGTGGATGCGCGAATAGGGGCGGGGAGAACTAACGTCATGCTGGATCATAATGGTTTTTCCTTTTTCTGTCCGTACCATGGTCGTATTCATGTTACCGCGATAACCGTTCGTGACGAATTCATTATAAAAGGGATCTTCCTCTACCAGCTCGCGGGCCTTAGCTGCCATGCTTACATCGATGGTCGACATCGAGGTGAGGTAATCCATCCTGTCGCCCCGGTTAATATTCAATGCCTGGCAAACGGGGCCAAGGCCGTGTGTGGGATAGAGATTTCCGTTCCGGTGCTGGTTCTGTTTCAGCCGCCACATATCCGTATATCCGGTTTTACTGAAATTCAATTCCAACAGGTCATGAATATAACCAGCCTCCACATGGGTCAGCTCGCCGAAAAATCCCTGCCTGGCCATATTCAGTGTCATCAATTCAAAGAAATCATAACAACAGTTCTCGAGCATCATACAATGTTTCTTTGTTTTTTCCGATGTCTCAACCAGCTGCCAGCATTCTTCCAGAGTGGTGGCGGCAGGCACCTCGGTGGCTGCATGTTTGCCGTGCTCCATCGCGTAAACGGCCATGGGAGTATGGAGATACCAGGGGGTACAGATATATACGAGGTCAAGGTCGTCCCTCGAGGCCAGTCCTTTCCATGCCTCCTCATTTCCTGAATACGACTCTGCCGCTGGCAATCCCGCATCGGTGAGGATTTTTTGGACTTTCCCGACTCTGTCAGGCCTCACATCACATAAGGCCCTGATTTCCAAATTTTCAATATTGGTCATGCGTTCAACAGCACCCGGGCCCCTCATCCCAAGCCCGATAATTCCAACACGAACCGTGTCGATTTTGGGTGCCGCATAACCACTCATGTTGAAACGCTGAGAGTGCGCCATCTCTGCAGCCTTCTCAATATAACCCATCGAAGAGTCCTGTCCTTTTCTTTCATCCGAAATACAGGAGGAGAGTCCTCCCGAAAACAGGCCGGCAGCTGCTGCGCCTGTTATCTTGAAAA
Source organism: uncultured Bacteroidales bacterium (assembly GCA_963732905.1). GTDB lineage: Bacteria > Bacteroidota > Bacteroidia > Bacteroidales > DASQZK01. The sequence continues at coordinate 186,810 of CAVTBM010000011.1, read as the reverse complement.
AATTTCGCCGGTTTGATTTCATGGTTATTGAAGATTTGAATGTTGGAATAATCAGATTTTAATAAAGGTTTTATTCTTATACATGTACCACATGACCAGGTACAAGACCAGAAAACCGCCTGTATATTTCAAAGGGTCGGTCCATTCTCCGATCCACGGCTTCAGCCCGTTCAAAAAGATCTCAGCCATACCTGTAAAATTTTTCTCAAAGAGATGCCAGGCCACATAACCGAAGATAGCATTCGACCCCAGGATGATTAACCAGCGTGTACCTTTTCGTAAGCCCCATACATCAATGAGAAGGTAGAAGAGGGCAAGCATCAGGACGCAGATGCCTCCTGCGAAGAGGACAAATGAACTGGTCCATATCTTCTTGATGATCGGATGCCAGATCCCCAGGAGCAGGCCGAGTGCGATAAGGCATATCCCAAAAATCACGTAATTCCTGAATTTCCTGTACTTGCCTGCAGCCGATTGCATCATGTAGCCTGAAAAAACGCCCAGCATGACCGAAGCCCCGAAATTCACTGTTGAAAGAACCCAGGTATAAGTGCCCCAGCCGATAAATCGTCCCATGACCAGTTTCTCAATATGCATAGCAACATTGCCTTCTGGATCGTATGCATGGATAGTTGTCCCGTTCACCGGGACGAGCGCCGTGACGGCCCAGAATACGAGGAGCAGGACTGATGGTGGCTGCCACCTGGTATATAACCGGAAGATAGAGGATGATGACCGTGGCGATCAGGTAACCCGCGGCAATGGCCTGCAGCGTATTCGTATAAAAATGGATGCGGTTTATATCATAGCTTAACAGGTTACCCTGAACAGCCATTCCCAATACCCAGAGGATGAGTACCCGTTTAATGGTATGGCTCCACAACTGCCTGCCGGATATGTTGGCCGATAATCTCTTCCTGTACGAATACACCATTGACACGCCTACCATGAAAAGGAAAAGCGGCATGATGATATCATAAAAATGGAAGCCGAACCATTCAACATGGTCCATCTGCTCCTTGATAAACCCGGAAAGCCTGCTGTGGAAGACGTTGTCAAGGCTCTTGAATGCCATATCACCCCCCATAATCCAGAACATGTCAAATCCCCTCAATGCATCGAGTGATACTACTCTTTCCCGGGAGAGCTTGGTGCTGTTGGTTACCCGGAAAACATCCAGGTCTGACAAAAAATTCTTTATGGAGGCCATGAGCTGCATTAGGTTTTAAATCCTGATGGTTTGGTTATGCATTACAGTTCCCTGATCCAGATGAAATCGATACCATTCATTTTACCCTGCCCCACACTTGCTGATTCAAGGGTTATGTCGTTGATTCCTTCGTCAAGGTTTATGGATTCTGAGAAATGGTTCCGGAGAAGGTGTTGTACGGGCTCATACAGACTGATCCTTTCCCTGCCGTCGAACTTCACTTTTTTGCCATTTACTGAGACAAAAACTTCACCCCCGTGGGGGCTGTGCGCCATGGTAAATCCAATTCTTGTATTCTCACGCGACGGTCCTGCATTAAGTTGTAACCTTAATTTTTCTCCGTTTTTTAGCGGCCTCCACATCACAATCTGTCCACCGGCCCACAACTTACCTTTCTCAATGGCGGCCGTTGATTCTCCAGTCAGTAAATCCTCTGCCTGGATGAACCTGAATCCTGCAGATCCGCCGTACGCCTCAGGGATCCAATTTTTATATCCGGCCGGCTCAAGCTCTTCAGCCGTAATTTTTTGAGAACCGGTGGTGATTCCGGGGAGAGCATAGAAATACACGATCCTTCCGTAAGAAAAGTCGGGGACCCGGCCATGATGACCAAGTTCCATTGTGAAATTTATTTTTTCCCAAAAGGGGATGTCATCCAGGATATGCCATCTGAAATCAGACACGTAGCCGCGGTTTCCGGGTCCGTCGTTCCTTGTCTGACCACAATAGGGGTAAGAAAAAATCCGGTCTGATGACCATGAATAATTAAAATAATCTTCCGAACCCGTTCCGAATAAAGACGGGAAGGTGTCCCTGTCAACCGATATTTTTTCATCACCCTCGCCCCACCAGTTTCCCCATGATGTGGGGACATTACTGGGATTGTAGATAAATACTGCCGTGCCTGCAAGACGTCCCGTACCCCGGGCAGAGAGGAAGGGGATATCCGCTACAGTATTCACCTGGGCATTGATGTCTGAGGCCGTCAATCCGTTATCGATCTGCCAGTGTGTCATAAAATACAGGTTCTTACCCTCTTCCCATTGGATGGAGGTTGTATGAATGTTTCCCAGAACCGTGATCTCCTGCTCCGATTTGTTCTCAATTTCAATGCGGGCCGTACTATGGAACGGCATCCTGAAACGACAGACAAGAGTGCTGTCGCTTTCAACCGAGAAGGGGAGAGACTGGTATGGGTTGAGGCCTGGTGCAGAGCCAAAAAAATCACCGACAGGCGCATATACCTGGGGAAATGAGGAACTGTCGAAACGGATGATAAGCAGGTTTTCCCTCAATGCCCTTTCTGGATCACCGGCCCTTATCCTGACGGAAAAATGATCGATTTCCTGCATCCCCCGGAGCATGAAGAGTTCTTTTCTTGAGCCGGAGGGAACCCTGATTTCTGATTTCAGCATTTGACCGTCTGCAGGACCGAAAGCGATACCCGGGTTCCCGAAGACTGTGCCGATAGCATCCAGTTTTTGGGCATTGCGGGCAATGTCGCCAGCCAGGAAAGTTCTGACGGGTGTGCCGGGTGGATACAAACGGATGCCTGCGTGGTAAAAGTGAGGTTTACGGATGTCTCCTGTCCATTCTATCCGGCAGCCCGTTGCGAAGGGTATCGGGAAATAACTGGCGTCGAACTGTCTGAGGAATCCTGCGTAGCAGCTGTCTGATTTATTTTGTGATAAGGCAGCACACGGGTTATAGAAAAATTCTGCTGCTTCCCCTTCATAAACAGGTAAAATTTTGTTATCGAGGAACAGCCGGATTTCCCCGTTGATTTCTGCTGTCCAGAGGCGGAGAATAGCTCCCGGGCCTTTCACGTCACAAATGAGGTAAACTCCGGTACCATTGGCATCAGGCGGGATCAGTACTTTCTCAAAGCCGGGAAGAGGTTCGTTTCCGAAACCGTCTTCGTTGCCAAACCAGCCGGGAGAACCCGGTTTGGTGCTTCTCCTGTCATATGACGAAAACTGAACTGTACGGTATTCATAGTCGGGCATGCGGGTAAGCCTGTCAAGGTCGGTCATCTCATCCAGCAGGCTCGCAGTAGTAACCGGATCCGGCTGCCCTGGACATGCTGTGAACAGAAGAGTTACAGCCATGCCTAATCCGGCGGTCACCCCCGCTATCCTTCGTTTGAGGGAGGTCATCTCAGTCCTCCTGATTTCGGTCGGCCTTCTGACCGAAAAAGCGTTCTGCATTTTTAAAGTAGATTTTGTCGATGACATCTGCCGGAAGCCGAAGCCCTTTCACATTCGTTACCGAATCCGTTGCAAGATAAATCCATTGGGCCATCCATCCCCTTCTCAGATTTTTGATCGTCGTATCATAATCGGAACCGGATGCATCGTGAACTTCATCATCGGTACCATATAAGATTCTGTCCTGATATTTAATCATGAAGTTCCTGACTTTTTCCCTGTCTTTTTCCGACTGGTATTGAAGGTGAGCCATTCTTGCGGCAAGATCGACCTGCAGATTGGGGAAGCTGTCAAGACGGCGGGATAGTTCATCCACACTCCATTCCAGGCTTGCCAGGTGGGCCCCGGTAAAGTCAAGGCCCGGATGTTTCCTCAGAAGATTATCCCTCGCCCTTATCTGATCATCATAGCCTGGCTCATCGGGATGCAGGTACATATAGTACTCAGGATGGTTCCTGTAATAGATAACATCCGAGGGGTCTGTCATTTCGTCTTCAGGAAGCCAGCAATCCCTGGGTTCACCCAGATGTCCCATTACAGGGATGTGGTATTTCTCCAGGTAATCAAAAACAGAGTCAAAAGCCGTGTCGTCAACCATGACGTACTTTCCGTTGGGGTCCCTGAGAGTCATCCCTATGTTTTTCCAGATTTTTATACCTGAAGCTCCAGCCTGCATGCATTGCCTGATACGCTTAATGGTTTTGGATGCAAAACCGGGATAGTTGAAGCTGTCTACTGAGAATGTACCAAAAAAAGCATAACTTCCGGGGAAAGCACGATGAATTGAAGAGGAGATGGCAAATTGTTCTTCCATGGTGTTTTCCCAGTCCCAGTTGGGGGAAAGGAGCCTGAAATTCTGTGAGATAGCGAATTCCATGTATCTTTTGTCCATGGTCAGGTAGTGGAAATGAACATCGATTTTCGGGACTCTTTCAAAATCAGCAGCCGTATAAAAAGCCGGGCCTTTGTGACAGGATTGTAATACCGGAATGCAAAGGAACAGTCCAAAGGCCTGGAAAATTTTTGCAAGTTTCATCATCATGTATTTCATTTCAGTGTATTATTCTTCAAAGTCACGGCTCGACCTCGCCACATGGTGCCTGACATTTTCAATATTCCATCTTATATTCACATCGTAGGGTAGCCTGACATAATAGTAGGATGTGAGGCTGTAATCTATCCTGGTGTTTGCCCAGTGCCACAGTTCTATGTTAGAGCTGATAGAGTGAGTGAAAGGGATGGCATCCAGTGAACGGTGGCGCATGTTGACGGTAAGTCCGCCGTTATTTGTATTTCCTTCGTTGCCATCGCCCACGGGCTGTGAAAGAAAAGGATGTGAAAAAGGTTCCGGTCGTCCGAATGCATACCCATAGTAATCTTCACTGCCTGTGCCGAAAACGGATGGAAAAGATTCACCATCCACATAGATTTTCTCATCACCTTCACCCCACCACTGGTAAGAGGTATTGAACACCGTTACCTGATCGCCGACGTATAGCCCTGTTCCGGTAATATTCACAAAATTCAGGTCGAGGTAAGGTTTGCCTTCCCGCCGTGTGTCAATATGATAGTACTGGTTCCAGGTGGCACCGAAATACATGCTGTTTGATTTCCACCGGTACTTTGTAAGTCCTGCTTTTCCTGAGATGGTGACGGGCTCTGTGCCAAAATTTATGAAGGTCAGCCGGCATTCTTTTTGAAAGGGCATCACCCACAGCGACTCCATCATTCCATTTGCAAAGGTTTGATTCATCCGGGTCTTGTGGGGATGCATCATATAGCCGGTACCAAAAAAATCCCCGGCAGGGACTCGGATGGTTTCCGTCCCGTCGAAGGATGCCGACAAGACGGTCGAACGCAAAGACTGGCAGGTGTCGGATGCAGAAATTCTGAGACTTATATAATTCACGGCATATCCAGGCTGGTTGAAGCTTACCGAAAAGGAGTCACCCGGTAAAATCAACTGTTCAAATGGCTTTTCTTCAACGGAGTTTACTGTATCGGAACATAGTACACGATTTGTCTTTTCCAGCAGGGGGCCTGCCCTAAGGAGGGCTTTTGCAGAAAAGCTCCTGACCCTGGTCGTCTTAGAATATTCCCGGAACCCTATATTATAGAAAACGTCGGGAAAGTAATTCCCTTCTTCATTCAATCCGAGTGTATCGCATTCGTAGGTTATTTTGCAATGACCGGCAAAAGGAACAGGGAGATAAAGGTTATGGTCCAGGTCTCTTCCTGTTACGCTGATCGTTACACCTTTATGTACCGAAACGGCCAGGGGTGGTCCGGTGAGCAGGCTCCCGCTGAGCAATTCACGGGGTTTGCCGCTGAATGCCGGGACCGTGTCATTGTCGAGATAAATACGGATGATACCATCGCTGGCGATATAGAAAGTCATCCACCACCTGACGATGACTCCGGGACCGTCGGCGTCAAACAGGACAAATTCACGGCGCCCGTCATGTTGTTCCACCCTGATGAAGTGAGACATATCTTCATTTGCGAACCATCCTTCCTCCCCGGGAGAAACCGAGGCAGGATTGTGACTGCTGAACTGTTTGTGTTTATACAGTTGTTCAGGGAAATAGGTGAGGCTCTCCCTGTCCGTCATCTCGTTGATCAGAGAATCGAGAGTTACGGTTCTGCTGCAGCCGCTGAAGAGAAAAAGACAGATCAGGGCGCCCCATCCGGTTATGTTAAATATCTTGCCAGGCATCATCCCGTATAGCGTTTATGTTTTAAAGTTCTCATCGGCCCGTCACCCAGCCCGGATTCTGAACAAGGTTCTGATTCAGGGTGAGTTCATCACTCGGGATGGGAGAGAGGAAATCACGCCCGGGATCAAAACCGAAGCCATTCGGCAGGATGTACTGGTACGGGTCGATAAATCCGCCGGCATCCACATAGACATTCTCACCGATGACGATACTTGGCTGACCGTCAAAATTGTAATAGGTACCTTCCAGGTTTGAACCGACATACTTAATGCCTTTTGGTCTTAGGTTACTGATCAGCTGATCCGCGCTCCACCTGGCAAGATCGTCCCATCTCATTCCTTCAAACGACAATTCGATCCGTCTCTCACGTCTTATTTCGTTAATAAGTGGGCTGAGTTCCGGAAAATCCCAGTCCGGATCCTGCGTGATATTATTCATAGTCAGGTGAATCATTCCCACACGGTCGCGGATTTCATTGACCGTGATATCTATGTCTGCCTGTGTGATCGTGCCGAGCTCTGCTTTTGCCTCGGCATAAATAAGGAGGGCCTCTGTGTACCTGAAGATGATCGAAGCCATTGTACCTCCGGCCTCTGTTTGCTGGTAATAGTCGGTATTGACACCTTTGTACAGGCAATATCCCGTCGTAGCCCGGAATTGCCCGACGCCGTCAAGCGAGGGCTTTGAATATTTCATGGCCATTGCACCCGGAGGAGGGTTGGCGGTCTGATCGTCTCCCGGGAGGAATACGGATTGTACCATGCGTGGGTCACGGTTCATAGCCTCAAGGGAGATAGAGTCATATCCCATGAAGAGAGAACTCACCGAAATCGGTTTCCCGTCGGTACACAGATAGTCATCGACAAAGCTTTTTGAAATCCCGATATCGCCTGCGGCAAAAGGCAGGTATTGTCCTAAGTAATGCGTGATGCCCAGATTAACATCGTATTTTCTCCACATCAGGACTTCCGGATTATCTGAATACGCCAACTGATTGAACAGCGACCAGTATTCCTGTCCTGCCGGTCCCTGGTAGAGATGGCATGTGCCCAGTTGCATCAGATCGGAAGACGCATCGGCAGCCATTTGTAAAAAAGTCGTGCCGTTTTCATTCTGAACGCCGAAGGGAGTACCCTGGTGATATTTCTCCCAGGTTCCCTCATAGAGACAAACTCTCGCCTTCAGCAACATAGCCGTTTCTTTATTTACGCGAAAGGGTTCAGTATTGCTCTTAGGGTGCAGGTTGGTGATGGCAAAGTCGAGACATGCAATAATGGAGTCGGCAACCACTTTCCTGCTGTCACGGGGATTGAATAATTCGGGTGAATTGGTACTGAGCGCTGAGGTGAACCATGGCACATCACCGAAGGTCTTCAGTTTATCGAAGTAAAGAAAAGCTTTGAAGAATTTAACTTCCCCGATGTAAATATTGCAATTGAGGGTATCCTCAAGGTTATTATAGCAATGATCGAGAAAGTAGTTTGCCTGACGGATATCGGACCATTCCCAACCTTCACCTGTCGAGGGTATGGTACGGATGCCCGATAACCGCTTGTCGGGTACTTCCGGTACGAGGTTGTCGCTGTTCTGGTCGGCCCAGAAAGTTCCTCCGCCATAGCCGCCATGTGATGGCAGCAGGGTATAAAACCGGTTTGCATAGAGTTTCAGGTCGTTGGCATTTCTGAAATATTCCTGCGGGGATAATTCATCCAGGGGGTACCTTTCAAGAAAATCCTTTGAACAGGATACACTCAAGAGTAGTCCGCAGATAAATGGTAATACTGAATATTTTTTCATAGGATCAGAATTTTAACTTTAAAATTTTACAATCATGCCTGCAGAAACGACTTTCTGTAATGGATACAAGGTGCCGCTGCCATAATTTCCACCGGTTGCTTCCGGATCGAAGATACCAATGAGTTTCGTAAAGGTCAGGAGGTTTTCTCCGGAGAGATACACCCGTAAATTTTTGATATGTACCTTTTCGGTGAACGCAAAGGGAATAGTATACCCCAGCTGTACGGATTTTAATCGCAGGTAGGCCCCGTTCTGAAGGTAACGCGTTTGTGTTTTATGGTTTTTCTGTCCTTTTTCAAAATACGGACGCGGCCAGTATGCATCAGTATTATCCTCTGTCCAATAATCCATGTGCTCCTGGAGCCCGATGTTCCACCATTTGTTACCTACCAGTCCCCAAAAAAGAGATCCGTCGAGTGCAAGGTCACGTTTTGCAATGCCTTGCCATATCATGTTGAAGTCCAGTCCCTTCCATGACGAACCGAGAATACAACTCACCGAATAGCGGGGGGTTGAGTTCCCTATAATGGAAAGGTCACCGTGATCATTGACCGTGTTTTTACCAATATCTATTTTCCCGTCATGATTCAGATCTGCATAGTTGACGTCACCTGCTCTCCAAACTTCCTGGTCCAGATACGACTGGTCATGTGAGGGGTCCTGAGCCTGGGCATCCGATTCGAAGAGGCCAGTCGTTGTATAACCCCAGATCTCGCCGAGTTCAGCTCCTTCATAAAACGCGCTGCTCAGAAGTTTTTGAGGATTATAGTAGCTGGTGATGAACGACCTGGCATCCGACAGCATAAATTTGGCAGAATATCCGAAATCCCTGATGTTGTCTCTCCATTCAACGACAAGTTCAAAGCCCCTGGTCCGGAGTGAGGCATTGTTTGATTTCGGGACTTCAGTTCCCAGAACGGTAGGATAAGATTCAGCAGGCCCGAGCATGTCAAAGGTATTGCGAATGAAGTAGTCGAATGAAAAGTTCAGCCTGTTTTTCAGGAAACCTGCATCAATACCGATATTGGAGGTTTTAACCTTTTCCCAGGTAATGCCCGGACTTATGAGACCGGCCATCCCTACGTAGTTGGGCAGGTCATCGCCCATGATATAACTGAGATTTGTGTATATAGGCAGGCGTTCAACATAAAGATAATTAACCACATCCTGATTTCCCAGCGAACCATACGAGGCGCGAATTTTAAAGAGATTGAAGAATCCTGACAAAGGTTTCCAGAATTCCTCCTTGGATATAATCCAGGCTGCCGAAGCCGATGGGAAGAGCCCCCAGCGGTAATCGGACGGAAATTTTGAAGAACCGTCATACCTGGCCGAAAATTCAAGGAGATAGGTTTCCTTCAGGCTGTAATTCAGCCGACCGAAGAAACTGCGGGTCGAGTAATGTCCCATCTGACCACTGTTTTCCTCCCTGCCTGTTGCGGTTTGCAGAGAAGGGATCTCATCACTGATCAGGTCATACCTTTTGGCATCGCTCATGTTATACTTTAGCAGCTCCTGCTCAAAGCCGGCCATGAGCGTAAAAGCATGGTTCCCTATTTTTTTGTCGTATGTTGAATAAACATTCGGAGAGTTATATGTGCTCTCATAGGAGAAGGCTTCAAAGCTGTTTACTGGTCTGAGAGCAAAGGGTAAGCCGTAAGCATCCGTGCCAAAAACTTTGGCATCATGATTTGTGTATCCCGATGGATTCATCTTCCATCTGTAATTGGTATGGATCACCCATCCTTTGACAGGTTCGATTTCAAATCCCGGAACGATCGTTAATTCATTCTGGTTTTCATTATACCGTCCGCCTCTTTCAAGCCAGATCTGAACGGCCTCACCAGACAGGTTACCGTCGGGATAGTACGGGGCGTTGGTTGACCATTGCCTCGACAGATTATAGTAGAACTCTCCCTTATTGTAGCTTGGACGACTGATATTGGTCCTGCTGAATTTACTCAGGAAGTTGAACCGGACCCAGTTATTTATCTTGGTATTGACCTTAACGTTTACTGTATTCCGGTAGTGACTGTCTTCCCCGAATTTGAGCAATCCCTCCTGGTTAAAAGTTGAACCGGAGATGTAATACTGGGTTTTTTCATTTCCGCCGCTGATACTAAGATTGTGGGTATTGTTCGGGACCCAGCTTTTATAGGATTCCTTATACCAGTCGGTATTCGCCCAGCTTCCGTTATAACTCAGCCAGACTTGTTTGTTGAAGGGGGCCGGTATGGTCCAGTAATCAATCTCTCCCGCCTGGTATTTTTTCATATAATCGATGATGACCTGCAAAAACAAAGGCTGGCTACCATCGTTGACAGACGCTGTATTGAAATATTTGGCCAGGTCAAGTGAATTTAAGGAATGGGGAACTATGGTGGGAGCGGCAAAGGAAAAATTATTGGAATATGTCACTGTCATTCCGTTGCTATTACCACTTTTTGTTGTTACCAGGATTACACCGAACGCTGCCCTGGCGCCATATATGGAGCAGGCAGCCGCATCCTTCAGAACAGAGATGCTCTCGATGTCTTCCGGATTTATTTTGTAAATATCCTGCTCAATGCCGTCAACCAGAACATAGGGTTTCCCGCCATTGATTGAACCCATTCCGCGGATATTCATGTTCATCGTGCCTCCGACCTCCCCGCCATCATCTCCTACCGTAATATTCAGGTTAGGAGCAAGTCCCTGCAATGCCTGAGTAAGATTTGTGACGGGACGGCTTTCAATGGCTTTGGAGCTTACAACATCCACCGAGCCGGAAAGATTTACCTTTTTTTGCGTCCCGTAACCGACCACCACCACCTCATCAATGGCTTTGGTATCCTCAGTCATCGTGACGTCAATCACTTTTTGATCATTTACGGCAATCTCCTGGCTAATGTAACCTATGTAGGTAAATACCAGGATGGCCTCAGGGTTGTTGATTTCCAGAGAATAGGCGCCGTCCAGGCCTGAAATGGTGCCGGTTGTGGTGCCCTTGATGTAAATGTTTACACCGGGAAGTCCCGATTCAAACCCGGGAGCAGTAACTGTGCCGGTGACTTTCTGTTTCTGGAAGGCATTCAAAGAATTACCTTCTGCCGAAAGGAGAATGTTGGCTTCCAGGCTGGTCAGGATCGCCATGATAATCAGCAATCTAAGACCTTTCCGGAAATGAAGCAGCTGAGAGGATAGCTTTTTTTCCATAGCAATTATTTTTGTTTAATCCACAATTAGGTTCAATGGCCTTTTTACGCCTGACGATCCATGCCGAAGCCGGGAGGAAGAATTAAGTGAATCGTTTAAGCATAATTTCATAAACATTAAAAATATTTCAGTTTAAATGATTATTTACTGTATGAGAGACCTGACGGTATAGATTGCAGGACCTCTGTCTCCTCAACATGATCCATGACATCTGATTTATAGATCAGGGCCTGCCGCATTTTTTTCCCGGAAAGCATTTCAAGCTGGTCGCCAATATGTTTACTGCCTGGCTGACTTGCATTTCCATAACTGAGAAGTACTTTCGCTGATACCCTGTCGCCGAATTCAGTGACAGCTACGAATGTTTCACCTGCGATGGCCGATTTTTTATTGTCCGTATCGTCTTTAAAATAGATGGTTCTGAAAATGCCATAATCACCCGGACCACCATTTGCCGGGAAATCGAGATTGTTAATCCGGTACCTGTAAACATCGCCCCATGGTACATCGAGGGAACCGTATTTTTTCAGGACCTCTTTTGCCGCAGTGGAGAGCAGTTCCACGGCCCGTTTCTGATCTTTAATACCGTCCGGGGTTTTGGACGGTTGTTTTGCGTCCCAGTGGATTTCGAACAAGTCGCTCCTGACCTTGTCCCACCAGCAGGCAAATAATACTGCGCCCCTGCTGTCTGTTTCGGTTTTCCTGTCCCAGGTCCTTAGGACCTCAGCGGCTTTCAGAGCCATACTGTCAGGGTAATTTTCCGTGGCAGTGAGCAGGTCGTCCAGGAACCTGTCTGCAGCTTCCATACCGGTATTTAGCTTGTAATTTGTCAGCTGATCATAGGTAATGGAAGGATTATCCATTATCATATTCATAGCACGCTGTGCGCGTAACAGCATACCCCGTGGAGCCATATAAGACGGAAAATTATCAGGGTCGAGGGCGGGTGGCGAGGTACACGTCCATGGAGGATCATTGCAGTTTTGGAAAAAGCCCGACGGGGGATTTTTAATACAGGGCAGATCTTTGTACGGATGGATTTGATTCCATACCAGGGCTGATTTTGAACCGTCGATGGTTCCTCTCCAGAAATTGTAATCCCCCGTATTCCTGACCGGGATATTCCCATTAAACAGGTAGAAAATATTTCCTTCCCTGTCAGCATAGATAATATTAAACATGGGTGACTGCATCATTTTCAGGGCCGACTCAAAGTCTTCGAAATTTTGTGATGCCGCCATTTTATGATACTGTTCAAAGATCCCTGTATTTTCAAATCCGGCTATTCGCACCGCATAGGCTTTGGTGCTGTTTTCGCCGACCACTGGGCCCTGAACAGAATATTTAAAGTCGACCTGCTGATCAGTAACAGTACCATCCTGTTGCCGGACCCTTATATTGACACTCTTTTTTTCGAACGGAATCGTCCGGCCGTCAAGCAGATAACCGTCACCCTTAAGCGACAATTCATACCTGTCGGAGGCGTCGAGTGGATTGATGGTATGGGCCCAGCCCAGGTTTTCATTAAATCCCATCGTGACAGAGGGTGTGCCTACCAGGGCAACTCCGTATACATTAAAGCCTGCCGTGTTAAGATGTGCTTCAAACCATGTGTAAAAGTCGGACCACGGAAGGTGGGGATTTATGATGAGCATGGAATGATGTGAGGCTGACTTTGAGGGGGCTATGGCAATGGCGTTTGATCCTGCACTGGCCTGTTTGTCAGCCATATAAATATCCTCACCGGCGAGGAATTCAAGGCTGATAACCCTTATGGTATGGGCAATAACATCAAAAACCGTGACAGGCAGAACCTGCTTTACATCTTCACTTATGGCATCAGGATGTGCTTTTGCCCAGGCATTTATTCCGTCTGTGAAGGCATCAAGATAAGATTTATATTCGGGCTTTTGTTTTTCGTAAACCCGGATTGCCTGTTCGGGGACTTTGAACAACAAAATCTTCATATCGGACCTGAGATAGTCTTTACCCCAGTATTCTGCAGCTCTTCCACGTGCCTGGCCATATAGATGTAATATCAGGTCCGCGTGATTATGCATCTGGGCCCACCCGAAAGCATAGAACATCTCACGGGTATCCTTACCGTAAATATGAGGTACACCATAGTGATCCCATAAGATTTCCGTTTTTTCGCCCTGGGAACAGGCTGTCAGACTAAAGAATGAGATTACCAGTATAATAAACCATGATTTTACATTACACCGGGGATTTCTCTTACTGGTAGTGATCATTTTATGGTATCATATTGATTAAACATACATTAAGCACGATCTAATCACCCGCACGGCCTCCTTCGACTATCAAGCCTTTCTGGTCACCCCACAGGCCGGTGTGTATTGTCCGGTTTTCCGGGCAGGATTGCTGAAAATGCCCGGAAGCCCTCATATCGTCGCGCGACGGTCATGGTTTCATCCCGACAAAAAATTTCTGTGCCGGAAAAACTTCAGCGACAAAACAACCCGATACCTCAATGAATATCGATCTATTATCCAGGTTATGGATTAAGCAATCAAACTCTTTCAACAACTGCTGGATTCTCTGGTAACCAGGACCGGACTGAGGATGATCCTGGTGACTTTGTTCGATCCGTTTATGAGATTCATGAGCACATTGAATGACTCTTTTCCCATTTCCTCCAGGGGTTGCTGGACAAAACTGAGCGGGGGACTGTAGATGTCGAAACACTCACCCCCGTCAAATCCAATGAATGCAATGTCTTTGGGAATTTTTATACAATGCTTCTGCATGCAAAACAACCCGGAAATGGACAGTGTATTCGTTGCAAACAAAAGTGCAGTTTTGTCCGTCGTTTTTAAATCCAGTTCATCAAACACGGCCTCCATATCCTCCTGGTGGCGATCGAAACTGATCTCTTTAAGATTTATCTTTTCTTTTAAATCATTGGAATCCATGGCCTCCAAATATCCCCTGATCCGCTCTTTCATATGAATAAGCGGCGATTCATAGGCTATCATGATAATGTCATTGTAACCCGCGCCGATCAGGTGTGAAGTTGCATCAAACATAGCCTGGTAATTGTCCAGAACAACATAACTTGTATTGATCTCAGGGAAATAACGATCCACCAGAACAACAGGAACTTTTTTTCTGACCAGGGATTGAATTTGTTTGGCCGATCCTTCTGTGGGTATAATAATGAATCCGTCAACCTGCCTGTTTAAAAGGGTGTTGATAAGCGATTCTGACTTAAACTCAGCCTCATCGGAGCTGCCGATGATGATCGTAAATCCATGGTTTGCAGCTTCATTTTCAATAATTCTCGAAAGATGGCCGAAAAATGGATTTGCTATATCCGCCACAATCAATCCGATGGTTTTGGTCGATTGCATCCTCAGACTGCGGGCAATCTGATTCGGCTGATAATTCAATTCTTCTGCCGCCTGCCTGATCTTTCGTATAACTTCCGCTCCGACTCTTTTTTCTTTTTCCTGTCCGTTTATGACATAAGAAACCGTAGCAATGGAAACACCTACTCTCTGAGCAATATCTTTAAGTGAGACTCTTTTCTGCATGGGTTAATTTTATGGATATTCTTTCTATTAAATTTACCCGGACTTTAATTCTATCATAAAGTCAAATATATGCTTAAACGTTTAAATAAACAAATTAATTTTAAATGTTATCTTTAAATTTTAAGCTGCCTGAGCTGATCTTTTCTGTCTGTAATAACGACGTCTTCAACGATTCCGACCCGAATAAAAAAATCTCACCTTATAAAAAAGGAGGCGGCAGCTGTTATAAATTAGGAATCTGCCGGATGTTTTCCGGTGAAATTTACATCTATAGATGGGGGAGAGAAGGAAGTGTTTTATGGGATCAGGGCATGAAAGTTCAGAGTCTGGCAGACGAAACATTCCTTCCGGATCCCGGGAAGCTCAGGTCAGAAAATCGTTCCGGAATGATTATCTTTGAAAATGCCTGATTAAAGGCTGTTGACCGACGTTTTATTCACAAATACCAACCAGATATGTCAGGATCTTTCACCCGCTCAGCTACTGCCATAATTTTATGCCTTACCCTGTTTTCCTGCAGGCAGCCGAATAATCGCAGGATCATCTCCCTCAACGGACAGTGGAAATTCTATGTTGATTCTGCAGGTGACAAAGACACTGTCAACCGCGGTGAGATCGGCCTGCCCGCCCTGTTGTGTCGCACGGTTTCTGTGCCCCACGCATGGAATGCCGAAAAGGGTATGGAAAGCTACCGGGGCAAATGCTGGTATGAACGCAGCTTTGACGTTCCTGCTGAACAACTGTCGAAAACAACCCGCATTCAGTTCGATGCAGTCTATCATGATGCCGTCATTTATGTCAACGGTCGGAAAGCCGGCGAGCATACCGGTTCAGGGTATACCCGCTTTTTTGTTGATGTCTCACCTTACCTGAAACAAGGACCCAATACACTGACGGTTTCTGCCGACAACACCCCTTCGCGAGGCAGTATCCCTTTTGCGGACAGTTACGACTGGGCTGATGACGGGGGCATCATCCGGGGTGTTTATGAAGTGGTAACCCAAAAACATGCGGTCAGGAACATTCATATTATTGCCGTACCCGGGGGAGACGAAGGACGGGCAAACATTAGCATCAGTTTAATCGACACGACTGCTGCCGCCAGGGAAGGAATGATCTTCAAAGCCGTGATCACCGAGGAAAATCAACTCACGCATAAACAGATTTTCAAGGGTAAATTGCCCGGAAAATTCGAAAAAGGTTCCTTCATAAGCTTACTCCAATTCGATAATATACACCCCTGGCATTTTGATTTTCCGAATCTCTACAGACTGGATGTGAGACTACTTGTCAATGGAGTGGAGAAGGACAACTATACCACGGTATTTGGCTTCAGGAGCATTAAAGTGGAAAACAACCGGTATGTCCTGAACGGCGAACCTGTCCGCCTCATGGGTGTGGAATGGATGCCCGGCTCAACACTGGAGCACGGCATGGCAGAAACCCATGCCGATCTTGAGAAGAACCTGGTGCTCATGAAAAACGCCAATTGCATTTTCACCCGTTTTCACTGGCAACAGGATGACTATGTCTTTGACTGGTGCGACCGCCACGGCATCCTGGTGCAGGAGGAAATACCCTATTGGGGCGGGATGACCATGATCAACGATACATTATTAAAAAAGGGACTTCAACAGCTTGATGAAATGACCGATGCACATTATAATCATCCATCGGTTATTGCTTGGGGCATCGGTAACGAATTGCTGAGCCACGACACTGATAATATCGCTGCACTTAAAATATTATACCGGCATGCTAAAAGTCTTGATTCTTCAAGGTTGGTAACATATGTCTCCAATGCCCTTAATCAGGCGTCCCCCTCAGAAGGCAAGGTACTGCCTGATGCAACCGCTGACTTCGATATGATGATGTTCAATGAATATTATACTACGTGGTATGGGAAAAATATGGACGTTATACCTGGAGAACTCGACAGGATTCACGGGGAGTATCCGGACAAGCCGCTAACCATTTCGGAATGGGGATTATGTGAGCCTGTCTTTAAAGGAGGGGATGAACGAAGGGCAAAGGAGATGGTGGAACAGATGAACATCTTCGGAACCAAAGAATATATTGCCGGAGCCATTTATTTTTGTCTGAATGATTACCGCACCCACATGGGTGAAGATTCAACTTACAGCTATCCCCAAAGGGTGCATGGTGTGTGTGATATAAACCTGGATCCCAAGCCATCCTACGATACCCTGAAGGCGGTGAGCTCACCCCTTGAAATCAGCCAGATAGAAAAAAGGGACGGAGGATTGCAGGTCACGCTTCACGGGAAAACCGGGTTGCCTGCTTATATTTTACGTCATTACAAACTGGTTACCGGAAATGAAAATATTGAGATCAATGTGCTTCGGCCGGGTGAGGATACGACTTTAAACATTAGCAGCTATGGCATGGATATCCGGATTGTTCGACCCACAGGTTTTGAGGTTTTAAGAATTCCATTAACGCAATAAGCGGCTTTGTCAACTGTGTTTAATTGTTCCGACAATACCGTTTTCAGGAACAGGCATGACTGGTCATTAAGGCTAATGCAAACTCAAAATCGTATTTTATGCAAGGATCCGTAGAAATCAGATTATGATTTAAAGTGAACCAACTGCCCTTTGCATCAACATGGGGGTCCTCAACCGTTTTAATGGAGTCTATTGAAACAAGTGAAACAAGGGCCATTTCCAGACTTACTTTCTGACAAATAAGATACAGGAAACTAAAATTAACTGAATCTTCATAATCTTCGCTTTTTGACCGGGCATAATTTGAAATTGAAATATTCAGACTTCCCCCATTAAAAAGTTATAGTTGGTTTGGGATAAGACCATTCCTGCCAGTAAAAATATATCTGTAAGGAGTAGGGTAATTTTTTTTCATAGTAATAAGTTTAATTTTTCATTAGCCGGAATTATTCTAACGATTCCGTTGGCCTGGATGATTTTAAATGGATACTTAAATTTTTCTCAGATCATACTTTGAGAAGACAGATCAATATAATGTCACCTTCGATCGTGACCACAGACTGATCCTTGAATGCGGGTCGTTTAAAGGTTTTGGTCCTGAAGAAAACCTACCCAGGTCACCCTCTCCGATGCATGGTTACACCATATCGGGACAGGATTCCTCCTGAAATAAAAAAGGCTTTTGTATTTTCATCATGAAAATTTTATCAGAGTTTCTTTGTTGTAATGAAATGAGGAATATTTACCTTATTGTGAAAATTATGGTCCTGAATTTTTTTCCAATCGGATAAAAATCAAGCCCGGGTCCGGCCTGAACTGACAGCCCGGTACAGTTAGAAATAATTCTAAATTTTTGAGAAATGAAATATATCGCTTTAATTTTTTTGACTGCATTTTCCGTAAATGTAAACAGCCAGTCTGATACTTTATTCTGTACACATAAGGTTTCCCTCGATTCCACAGGGAAAATTATTCCATGGTACGTTCCTGCTGATAAGGCCTACGACCATTTTTTGCATCTGAGGTGGGATTTTATTAAAACCAGTGTGCCCTTATCTCCGGGGCCGCTGCCCGGGTCATTGTATCCACAATACTATTTTTATTGTGCCTTTAAGGATAATCACGGCACACTTGAACCAGACACCTGGATGAATGATGTGGGTGAGAAAATTCCCAACTGGTTCGAATCAGCCCGGCTGTATTATGCATATACCGGTGACATGAGTGTCATGAACATCGTGAAGGGTATGGTTGACTATGACCTCAGCCACGGCATCAGTTCATCGGGCAGTGAATGGCCAGGTTTTCCCTATACTACCACGAATGCCGGGGATACCATCTTTGAAGGCTTCACAACGGGCGGCCACTTTGCAAAACATGAGCTTCAGGTCGATCATGCCGGGGATATGGGTCTTACCTATTACCGGATGTATCAGTTTTTCGGTGATAAAAAATACTCAGACGCTGCAATCCGCGTCGCCGACGCACTGGTCAAACACGTCAGGACCGGTACCGCTGAAAAATCGGTCTGGCCCTACAGAATTATTACTGATGATGGTAAAATCACTGCGCAGTATGGGGCAAACTGGACCGGATGCTATATGCTCCTGGATGACCTTGTGAAGGCTAACCTGGGTGATGTGTCTGCCTATAAATCGGCAAAGGAGAAAGCCATCCATTTCCTTCTGAATTATCCGATGAAAACCGGGTACTGGTCCGACGGACATTCAGATAACCCAGTCAACAGCAATACCTACAAGAGCAATATGAGTGCCAGCAACATGACATTGTTTCTGTTAGATAATCCCGGAACTGATTCAACCTGGAAAACAGATATTCCTGCTCTGATCAAATGGACGGAGAAGTATTTTGTAAAACGCTCAGCGCCGGGAGAACCTTCAAATATGTGGGGAGCTAACATTGTCGGCGAACAGGATTCATTCAATTATAAAATGGACTACCAGACGGCGCGGTATGCCGCCGAATGTGCACGATGGTACGCTATCTCAGGTGATGAAGCCTATAAAGATAAAGCCTACCGGTCGCTGAACTGGGTAACCTATTGCAACGACTCACTGGGGATGGCTTTCGAAAGTCCCGTTTCAAATGGTATCCTTAGCTGGTGGTCGGACTGTTACGGAGAGTGCCCCAGGATGTTCTACCAGGCTTTTGCCGGTGTGCCTGAATTCGCCCCTGCACATGAAAATCATATTCTGTATTCTCCGGGAATTCTGAAAGATGTCAGTTATTCGGACCATAACATTTCATTTGTTTCCACTTCCCCGGGAGATAACGTTTACCTCAGACTTCACTTCAGGCCTGTACAGGTGACCCTGAACGGAATGGTGGTGCCTTATCATGATACACAGGCTGAAGAGGGTTATACTCTGAAAGACCTGGGCGACGGGGATTATTCCATGATCCTCAAAACCAGGGCCTCAGGAAAGGTTATCATAAGCGGTGACGAAGTATCACTCACCGTTGACGGGGCTTCCATTATGCAAAAAATAGATGGATTTGGTGTGAATGCCAACACCCGGAGCTGGAATGACAAAGACCTGATACCGGCCCTGGATTTGCTGACCGATTCGGTCAATCTCAGGATCTGGCGCGTTGTGGTTGAAACAGTTGAGAAATTTGAGGATGTCAATGATAATGACGATCCCTTTACCTTTAACCAGGAGTATTACGATTCACTTTACGAAACTCCTAAATTCAAAAAAGCATGGGATATGATCCAATATCTCAACGATAAAGGGATCAGAGATAATCTGATGGTAGATTTTATGGGCCGTATTCCCGACTGGATGGGCGATAGTATTGTTCTCCCCAAATACGAGGATGAATACGTAGAGATGCTGACGTCATTCCTTTCCTATGCTAAAAATAACCGGGGTTTGCATATCGGATTGTTTGGTCCGATGAATGAACCGGATATCCGGAAAGAAGGTCCTACCGTCGGACCTGTGCAATATGCTGCCATCATCAGGAAACTGGTGGACCGCATGAATGACCTTGGTCTGGGTGACATCAGGCTTGTAATCCCTGACGTGGCCTATATGAGTAAGGCCGTTAAAGATTACCTGCCCCTTCTTCTCGCAGATCCGGTGATCATGAAGAATGTTGCACGAATCGGGATGCACAGTTATTCAGGATATTACGATGATGTGTCAACCCTCATAAACCATTCAGCTTATCCCACCATACCTTTCTGGATGACAGAATTCAACGATTGGAGGGACGGTCTGGACGATGGCATCAAGGGTGTCTATAATTATGGCTTTGCAAGGGATTGCATCGCTGATGAGCTGGACCTGCTGAATCACGGGGCTTCCAACTGCATGATCTGGGAAGGTTACGACAGCTATTATGAGCATCATGCTCCCAGCCTCTTCAGTTACTGGGGGATACTCGAATATCATCCGGAGAGCCGGACCTATACTCCGCGAAAGCATTTTTATGCCCTGGCACAGGTTTCGAAATATGTACAACAGGGTAGCTATCATATCGGGACCAGCGGATCGTCGGGCGATTTTCCGGTGTCGGCATTTTATGACCCGGAAACCCACAGGTTTACCTTGTGCGGCATTAATAATGCCCAAATTGAAGTGAATCTTACGGCCTCATTAAAGAATCTTCCTTTTACCAGTTCTCTCCGGATGATTTATACCGATGCTAATCAAAATCTGAAAGACGGGAGTGTGGCAAAAATATCGAACGGGAAAATTTCGGCGAAGATACCTCCGGCCTGCATATTTACCGTCACCGGGATACTGGACCAGGGCACCGGGACACTGAATGCCACTAATCCTGAGCCGGATGGCTGGGTTGCCGGAGATATTCATGTTCACAGAAATTGCGGGATTGAAAGAGCTGTAGCAGCTGAAGAATCGTTACCTTCCATGATGCAAAAAAATGATCTTACCTTCATATCTCTCCTTGCAGATATGGGGAACGGTGAAGTTCAGGACAGTAAAACAGATCTGCCGAAAGTGACCGGGAAAGATGCCCCTTTCTCTAAACCGGGACGTATAGTCCACTATGATGCTGAATGGCATTTTGATCCTGCCGGTGTCACGTTCGATCAGCAGGCTATTGGAGGCCACCTCGTCGTTCTCGGCCTTTCTTCTGCGAAAAAAATATGGGCGGAAGCACCATACAAGATCATAAAATGGGCAAAAAAGCAGGATGCCGTTGTCGGTTTCTGCCACATGGAATATCTGAGTGACTCGATACCTGATGAACTGACCTGTTGCATACCTATGGACTATCCTGTTGAAGTAGCTCTTGGAACGGTTGATTTTTTATCTGAAGATGTGTGGCTGAACGATGCTGCCATTCATGGCTGGTACCGACTGTTAAACTGCGGCTTCCGGCCTTCCTGGGCTGCAGGAACAGATTATCCCTGCAACAACTGGGGGGATCTGGGTTCACAGCTTACCTATGTTGACCTGAAGGATAAACCGGTGACGTATCATAACTGGATTGAGGGGATCCGCGAGGGACGAACGGTTGTTTCCATGAACGGGCATTCTGAATTTCTTGATCTGAAGGTAGGTGATCAGGAGGCTACACCCGGAGATGAAATTGATATTACCAAACCGCAAGATATAAGCCTAAGCGTGGTCTGGACTGCAAAGGAAGAACTCACAGGGAATATCGAGATCGTCTGCAACGGGAAAGTGGTGGCCAGTGAGCTTGCATCTGTGGCTGCGGGAGTGCCTGCCGTATTCAGGACGGTTGTTCCGGTGAATCAAAGCAGCTGGATTTGTGCACGAAGGATGGATGATACCGGTCACCGGGTACAGACATCTCCGGTATATGTTACGCTTAACGGACAGCCTATCCATGCCAGCGCAGAGGATGCTGAATATTTTGTCAGATGGATCGATTATCTTCTTAAGAACACCTCACCGGGGGGGGCCTTTAATGGTTACTTCCCCACAGATCTGAAAGCAGTGCAGAAAAGATATGAAAAGGCAAAAAAGATCTTCGAAAGCATCGAGGCTGAAGCCAAAAACTAAGTAATCTGATAAAACCCGATATCTGATAAATATGAAATATGTATATCGTTTTCTCCTTTCCGGATTCATGTTTTCTTTCCTCGTAACCGGATCAGGATGTATGAGAGACAAGGCCGGAGATCCTGTTTTGCTTCTTACAACCACTCATAATTTTGGATTTTACACCTCTGAATTACTTACAGCAGAGGGGTTTAATGCCTTTACTACTGATTCTTTGTCTGACAATAAACTTACGTCTGGGTACCTCGATGGATTCAGGCTTGTCATTCTTCCTGCCCAGCCGGTTTCAGCAAAACAAAAGGAGATGCTTGAGAAATATGTCAGGCATGGAGGACACCTGATCGCGTTCTGCCCCGACCGGACGATTAACGGGATATTCGGGATCATACCGCGGAATATGGAAATTGAAAACGCTTATGTTCAGATTAATAATAAAACAGATCAGGGGAAGGGGCTTACAGGCAGTCTCTTCAGGGTACACTCCAGGGGTGAGATATATGCCAATGAACAGGCAGAAGTGATTGCCACTTTTCACGCCGACACGCTCGCCGGTAAAAACTATCCGGCTGTGGTCAGCCATAATTACGGTGAAGGAACGGCCGTGGCGTTTTTATACAACCTTCCTGAAAATATTGTTTATTCCCGGCAGGGGAATCCATATTATGCCGGAGAGGAAAAAGATGGTATCAATGGACTAAGGGCAATGGATCTTTTTACCGGCGGATGGGTTGACACCACTTCCAACACACTGAACCCGGACGATGAACAGATGCATTTACTTTCACACTGCATAGAACATTCACTGGCTGAGTCACTGCCCCTGCCCAGACTGTGGTATTTTCCCGATACTCTGAATTGCCTGGTTACACTCACGAATGATGGGGAGTCTAACGGTGAGCAGGACTTTGAGGGGCAGTTCAGGGAGGTTGATTCCATGGGTGCGAAAATGTCGATTTATATACTCGAGGTGGATAAGGTAACCAAAGCCTGGACTGATAAATGGGCCTCCAGGGGATTTGAGATTTCCGGACATCCCGATGAGACCGCGGAGGCTTCTGATCCGCAGTGGAGAAATATGGACAAAGCCATCAAACTCAGAAAACATCAAATGGCGGAAAAGTTCGGGCAGGATATGAATACTATTGTGAACCACTGGTTTGTCTGGTGCGGAAGGGATTCTACCGGACGACCTGATTTTACAGCGCAGGCGGAAATCGAGTCGCTAAACGGAATTCACCTGGACGCCAACTACGCCCACTACGATAACGGATCAAACCAGGGTCATTTTCTTGGTCAACGAGGTCAGGATCAGGGGAATTTTACCGGCAGCGGCCTGGTCATGAAATTTGCCGGAAGCCATGGCAAGTTGCTGGATGTTTACCAGCTTCTAACCGATGTATACGACCAGGAGTATATGGAGAATAAAGATCCGGATGGGTTTTTCGAATGTTTTAAAGGCTTGATGGACAGAAGCCTGAATGAAGGTATTTATTCTTTCATCAGCGTGAAAGCGCATAATAACGAATACTACTTTTCCCGTGAGCCGTTACTGCACATGATCGGGTACGCAAACCTAAAAGGGATTCCGGTTTGGACAGCCGATCATTTGCTTGATTTTCTGAGGATGAGGGATGATGCGTCATTTAAAGACATTACTTGGCAGGATCATAAACTCAGTTTTACCCTTGTCTCCCGGATGCAAAATACGGAGGGATTAACATTTATGCTTCCCGGTCATTCCGGAGGAAGGGGTATTGGCACTGTCTTGGTTAACGGCGCAAAGGAATCTTCTTCGCCGAGGGTGATCAAGGGATTTGATTACAGACTGGTTACCGTTGAACCCGGGAAGGTTTACCAGGTGGAGGCAACATATCCCTGATTCTTAAATAGTGTTTTCCGTGACTTGTTTTAGGAATCCGTTCTGAAAAAGCTGCTCATTCTGTCTGAGTACCTTTCAGGATAGAGATATTTCCTTATTTTTGTCGTCATTACCATTTTGCAATTTACTTAAAGACGATACCTGTTAACCCAGACAATTTTGACCGGACCTTTAAACCCGGTGATGATTATATTGCCATCAGAGATGAAGATAAGAACTTGTTTCATTGTATTTGTTTTGTATGTTCTCTTGTCCCCAAAAGCACAGGCTACTAAGGCCGACCCGACGAAAAGGATAACGAAGGAATATGTGGCCACGCGTATTCTCTCAGGTGCTCCGCATATCGACGGCATACCCGATGAAAGCTGCTGGAAGGAGGGCGAATGGGCCGGAGACTTTGTGCAGCGGACACCAAAAGGTGGAGACAAAGCCACTTTTGGAACCGTATTTAAAATCCTTTATGATGAAAGGAACATCTACGTTGCCTTCAGGTGCAATGATCCTGAACCTGAAAAGATTATGCGGCTGGTCGGGAAACATGATGAACTCAAGGGGGATGCCGTCGGGATTGCTTTTGACAGTTATTTTGATCAGCGTTCAGGTTTTGAATTTGACGTTACGGCTGCCGGAGGGAAGGTGGATATGTCCATCGTTGATGACGGTCAGTCGTTTAATTTTAACTGGAACGCTGTCTGGTACGCTAAAGCCGCAGTGAATGATTCGGGATGGACAGCCGAGATCATGATCCCTTTCAGTCAGCTCCGTTTCTCCAACAAGGACGTCCAGACCTGGGGTCTGCATGTTACCAGGAGGATATACCGGTACAATGAGGAAGATAACTGGCAGTGGATCCCACTGGACGCACCGGGAATGGTACACCTGTTTGGCGAGCTGAAAGGGATTGAAGGGATCAGGGCTTCATCGCGCATCGAGTTGATGCCTTATACTGTCGGGAAAATCAGGCTGAGTGAACCGCAGGCCGGTAATCCCTATGCCACAGGTGTTGATAAAAATATTAACGCGGGTTTCGACGCTAAAGTAGGGCTTTCCAGCAACTTCACCCTCGATCTTTCGGTAAACCCTGATTTCGGTCAGGTGGAGGCCGATCCTTCACTGCTGAACCTGACGGTGTTTGAGCCTTCATTTGAAGAAAAAAGACCCTTCTTTATCGAGGGCGCAAACATGCTTCAATTCAGTACCGGGGCAAGTTCGCTTTTCTATTCACGGCGGATCGGCAGTGCCCCAAAATACAACCCTGCACTCGGTCCTGGCGAATATTCAAGGATCCCTGACCGGACAGCTATTCTCAGCGCGGCGAAAGTCACCGGGAAAACGGAAAACGGGTTGTCTGTCGGATTACTTCAATGCATTACTGCTGATGAGTATGCGCTGATCAGGGATGCGGACGGCAAAGAATCCCGGGAAAAAGTCCAGCCACTGACATCCTACGCTGTGAGCCAAATCCGTAAGGAAATGAATCACGGTAATACCCTGGCCGGTGGAATTCTTACCTCGACAAACCGTTTCTTCAAGGATGGGCCCCTCGATTTTTTAAACAAGAATGCTTATACAGGCGGATTTAATATCCTTCAGCAATTTCATGACAAAACGTATTATATCAAATTCGCTGCTGCAGGCAGCTACATCAATGGTGACAGTACGGCCATGATACGTGAACAGACCAGCTCTGCCAGGTATTATCAACGGCCTGATAATTCATACAGAAAGCTCGACAGTACTCTGCATTTCATGTCAGGTTCTTCAGGTGAGCTTATGATGGGCAAACAGGGAAACGGACATTTTGTGTATTATGAGCGCCTGCGGTGGATTACACCTGGATACGAATCCAACGACCTGGGCTTCCTGAACAGCAGCGACATCCTGGAACAAAAAACTGCCGTTTCCTACAAAGAGAATTATGCGAGGAAGTTTTATTCAAAGTATTCTTTTTTCTCTGAACACGGAGACCAGTGGGATTTTTCAGGGAGGAGCATCAATAGCTGGACAGAAGTTTATGGCAGTATCATATTTAAAAATTACCAGGAACTGTCCGGAGGTGTTGTGCATTATTATAATCAGAATAATGCCAGGATCCTCAGGGGAGGACCGATGATGAAGCTTCCGTCGTATTTCAATACGTATTTTGATTTAAGTTCCGATGACCGGAAAAAGTTATGGACCAGTTTCCATTTTGGCCACTTCGACTACCACGACGGGATCTCCCATTCAGCAATATACACACTTAATCTGAACTGGAAGGCGGGGAATGCAGTCACCCTGGGGACATCCTTTACCTTCAACCCCCTTATCAACGATTACCAGTATGTGGCTGTCAGCAACGGAAAATATATCCTGGGAAGACTTAAGCAGGAAACGGCCTATCTCACACTCCGCGCGGGGATATATCTTACTCCGGAAATATCCATTCAGTATTATGGTAATCCTTATTTTTCCACGGGAAATTATTCGGATCTGAAAAAAGTGGTTAAGCCGATGTCCTCAAATTATCGTGACCGGTTTCAGTCTTTCAGTCCTGGCGATATCGCGCTTCAGGATAACCGGTATACAGTCAGGGATGTTTCCGATGGTTCTGTGCTGACATTTGCCAGCCCGGATTTCATGTACCATGAATTTCACTCCAACCTTGTATTCCGCTGGGAATTCAGGCCTTCTTCAAACCTTTACCTGGTGTGGACTCACGGAAGAACTTCTTATGAAAACCAGTCGGGCGGAAACATGTCGGATGCCACGAGAGGCTTTTTCAGTATTTACCCTGAAAATGTTTTCCTGGTGAAGTTCGTTTACTGGTTTTCGATATAATCCTTCAGATTTTGCACATATTCTTTAAAAAAGGAAGGTGGTCCCTGAGCGCAGCCGAAGGGTGTATCATTTTTGCGTTGAATCTAACGGTCCCTGAGCGCAGCCGAAGGGAGCTTATCTAAACGACATTGAATCTCCTGCTGTAAAATCAATAAATAATGGTGGATACCTATGATATAAAAAAGGATTTTTGTAATATGCCTTGCCAACGGAACAACATGAAATTTCAACTTTTACATCACCACATGAACATGAGAACAGCCACAATAACCTTGCTTTCAACAGTTTTTCTGCTGATAATGTCCGGTTGTAAACGGAGCACCACGGACCAGGAAAAAGCAGCTTTCTCCCCTTACCACTACAAGAATTCGATTGAACAGCTCAGAGATAAGTTTTCGGGAAAAATGATGGCCGAGGCGGCAGCGGAACGTTCGGAAATGAATGAGGTCAATCTTAAGGGTCCATATAAGCCTGATCTGTCATCTCTCGACGGGCATCCCACGCCTGGATGGTACCCCGATGCCAAACTTGGTATTTTTTTCGACTGGGGACCATATTCCATTGCCGGATACGGGGAGAAGGGGTGGAGCCGGGCGCGTTATCCCGACTGGTACCTGAACCGCATGTACAACAGCTACAAGGATTACCATGCCAAAACCTGGGGACCCGATTTCCAACGCGATGATTTTATCCCGTTATTTACTGCTGAGAATTTTAACGCCACCGGCATTATAAATTTGGTAAAAATGAGCGGAGCGAAATACTTTGTGCCGTTCAACAAGCATCATGGTGGGTATTGTCTTTGGGACTCCCGGTTCACACAAAGGGATGTGAAAGACATGCTTCCGGGAAGAGACCTTACTGCAGAACTGGTGAAGGCATGCAGGGATTCCGGACTGTATTACGGTTTTTACTTTTCTGTTGAAGATTATGAATACCCGATGATCGGGAACCATGATTCACTTTACATCAGGTTCTGGTCCGATGGTATGGCTCCGGATAATGCCGGAATAGTAAAAGCCAACGGGGAGATAACCGGTAAATTCATCAGCGAAAAATACAACCGCATGTTATCGGGGAAGGTGCCGGTATCTAATTTCATTGACGATTACATTGTCCCCCAGGCGAAAGAATTTATTGATAAATACGATCCCGATATTTTATGGTTCGACGGTGAATGGCAGCGGCCGGCTGAATATTACAAAACGCCTGACATTGTTGCCTACTTTTACAACAGGGCTGAAGGTCGGAAGGAAGTTGCCGCCAATGACAGGCTGGGAGCGGGAACACGTGAGCATCATGGTGATTTTTATACCAGTGAGACCGATGAGGTGGTGGGTAAAATGGATTATCCGTGGGAAGAAAACCGTTCCATGTCGGAGTCATACGGGTATAACCACACCGATTCCCTCGAAAATTATCTCTCTGCCAGCGATCTCATCCATATGCTGGCGAGGATCGTGGCAAAAGGCGGCAATCTGAACCTGATCGTAAATCCCGACGGTACCGGAAAGATAAATAAGTTTCAGGTTTATCTCCTCAAAGAATTAGGCAGTTGGCTTGCCGTGAATGGTGAAGCCATTTATGGCACCCGTCCGTACGAGAAGATCTGTGACAATACCCAGTTGGGTCAGCCTGTCTGGTATACCATGAGTAAAGACAGCACATGGTCCTATGCGATCGTATTCGACTGGCCTAAGAGTGAAACTTTTATCTGTGCAGGTGCAAATCCGGTGTGGGATACCAAAGTATATATGCTGGGTTATGATCAACCCCTGGAGTGGGTCGATACCGGGAGAAAAAAATGGGGGATGTCTATAAAAATTCCGGAAGAGATGATAAAGAATCCGGATAAGCGACCCTGTGATCATGCATGGGTCATTAAATTCCGGTACGATCGGAACAATAAGTATGGCAGCTGATCCGGGACCGGATATTCACGGCAAAATTATGATCTATCCAATGAAGAAACCATGAAAAAAAACATCCTCCTTCTTATTTTTGGTGTACTCATGTCAGCCACCTGCACAAATCAACCTAAGATGAGAAAGACAGAGAACAGTTTACGGAATTATAAGCTTGCAATGATCCAGATGGATGTGAAGGGTGGAGACCAGCAGGGTAACCTGTTGCGGGCTGCTGACAGGATCAGGGAAGCGGCGCAGAATGGTGCCCGGATGGCACTTTTACCCGAGGCGATGGATTTCGGCTGGTGTCATACCTCGGCCATTGAACACGCCGGACCAATCCCGGGTGGAAGCTCTTTCGAGGCATTAAGCAAAGCTGCCCGCGATAATAACATTTTCGTATGTGCAGGCATCATTGAACGGGATGTTGACCACCTGTATAACTCTGCGGTGATCATTGATCGAACCGGTAAACTGCTTATTAAGCACCGTAAACTCAATGAACTTGATTTTGCCCACGACCTTTATAACCAGGGCGACCGGCTAAATGTTGCCCATACGGAGCTAGGCACACTCGGACTGCTGATCTGTGCCGATGCCAACGCCGACGGTCTGGCACTCTCAAAATCCCTTTGCTATATGGGTGCAGATATCATCATATCACCCTGTGCCTGGGCAGTACCACCCGATTATAATAATGAAACGGATCCGTATGGCGATACGTGGCGTAATTCGTATGGCCCGATAAGCAAAATGTTTGACGTCTGGTTTGTAGGGGTGAGTAATGTTGGCAAGGTGGAAGACGGTGCATGGAACGGATGGGACTGCATTGGCTGTTCACTGGCGTATGCCCCTGGTAGTAAGGAAGTGATCCAGGGTCCTTACGGCGCTGCGGCCGATACCATCCTTTATATTGATGTGGCTTTGCATGACAGGCCGGCGCGGGGTACTAAATGGGGACAGTATATCTACAGGTAATATTTCATTCTTGCGGGAAGAACAGGCCTCTGCCATTACTCTTTCAGTTAATCGGTTTTTGGAAGGTTAGAAGGTATTGGCACTGGCTGCTCACTATACGGTTCGGGGGATCGATTCCAGGGATTATTCTTTATTTCCCCTCTTAACTTTCTAAACGTTCTAACTTTCTATTTCCCAACATCTTCCTCCCCTCGCTCATCCCTTAGTCCCCTAAAAGGGGAACCCCAGCCCGCTCTAGCATTTACTAAATCCTTCGCTCCTTTCCGAATTCATGATTCGATATTCGATATTCGATATTCATTTCCCCACGAAGACGTGATGCATCACGTCTCTACTTTTTTGATATTGATATTTAACAATCAGAATTCCCGTTTACACTGTTCACAAGGGCTCCCTGACTCTAACTTCCTAACTTCCTAACTTCCTAACTTCCTAACTTCCTAACTTCCTAACTCCACCTACTGATCATCAATTATTTTTTCATAAAAAATAAGGAATGATGTTCAGGCCTGAAACTCCGGCCGGTCGTCTGCCCGTTTCGTCTGAATTCCGCTGTTTTCTTCGCCACTTCATCCAGCCCTTTCATGGAAAAGTAATAAATAAACAGTTGACAGTTATTCATTTAAAATTGTAAATTTACTTACGAAAAACGACGTCTAAATGATAAATGCCCCGTCCATTTCTATGGTTTTTGCGGGTAATATCAGAGCACTTTTGATATTAAGCTTAATCTTTGGTTTTGAATCAATATACCCCCAGGTAAATCCACATGCACTTCAGAATCAACCTTCTCAAAAAATTGAAATACAAGAGACGTTTACCAGATCCGCTCAGATCAATCCGTTTGTCTCTTCCAATCCGGTAGGAGGTCTGGTCATTTCCGGTGACATTGATTTACATTCAGACACGAGTCTCGTCAGGGTCATCCTGAGAGATGTCAACAATAACGAATACCTGGTATATGAGGTTTACCCACTATTATCAGATAACGCTTCATTTTCAGTTACAGGGAAAGGGGAGGAGACAGCCCTGCTGAACAATATTACTCCGTCCGGGCTGGAGATTCAGATAGTGGACGCTTCATTTCATTTGATGAACATTGTGACCAGCAGAGCAGATGGTTTTACCCCTCAGGCCAGGGCGGATTTTTTAAAGAGCCAGGCTTCAGCAAGGATAACTGAGATCAATCAAAATCTTAGAAAGAAAAATCTGCCCTGGGTTGCAGGAGAGACCTCCTTTTCCCATATGACTTACCAGCAGAAGAAAGCTTATTTTGGGGGTACTCTGCCAAATCTGAACGGGATTGAATATTATGCAGGAGGCGTGTATGTGATGCCTGGTTCTCTGGAAGAACAAAGCCTGAATGACAATTTTCATGGTTTGGCTTCAGAGGCGGAAACTTCGCCTTATGTTAAAGAATTTGACTGGAGGAACCGTCACGGGCAAAATTGGGTAACACCGGTAAGAGACCAGGGATATTGCGGAAGTTGCTGGGCTTTTGGTCCTGTTGGAGCGACAGAGATGATGGTAAACCTGTATTACAACAGGCATATTGATATGGATCTTTCGGAACAGGAGGTGGTCTCCTGCAGTGGTGGTGGATCATGCAGCGGAGGTTGGCCGGATCTGGCTTTAGATTATCTTGCCACGAATGGTGTCGCAGATGAACCATGTTTTTCATATTATTCACAGGATCTGGCCTGTGCAGACAAATGCGCCAATCCCGCGGAGAAAGTGAAGATTGGAGGCTATTCCCCGATGGGGGAAAGTTCGGATGACGCATTAAAGAAGATGGTGCTCAGCGGACCAGTATCCATAGCCTTGTTGTCCTGGCGGCATGTCATTACCCTCGTCGGATATAAAACCTTCAATGCCGGAGATACCATATACAGTTTTAACGGTGATGAAGTATACTGGTGGACCATAACCAATGACAGTCCTTTTAACGGAAGAACGGTGTGGATAATAAAAAATTCCTGGGGGACAGACTGGGGGGAAAACGGATATGCATATTATTTTACAGATATTTCCTTTTTTGATCTATCCCAAACGTTTCAGTTAACCGGTAAAGTCACGTCTATGAACTATACCGATGCTGATATTGCCTGTGTTGACCAGGATGGTGATGGCTATTACACCTGGGGAATGGGGCCAAAACCTGCCTATTGTCCTCCCTGTCCCGATGAGCCGGATGGCGATGATTCCAATCCGTGTTTTGGCCCGATGGACGAATACGGAAACCTGCAGTCTTCTGCTTCACCGCAATTACAGGCGGAAGATGTTACGATTTTTGAAGGTCAGGTTGTGCCGGAACTTACTGTTGTTGGAAGTAATGTCAAGTGGTATGGCGATTACCAACTGACTCAATTGTTAGATTCAGGGACTACATTTGCTACAGGTAAAAGCGCAAACGGTGTTTATCCCTATTATGTCACACAGACCATGAACGGTTGTGAGAGTCCACCGGAGAGGGTTTTGCTCACTATATTGAAGGGCATCGTCGTCCCAGAAGTAACTGCTGACACTGTTTGTGAAAACGAACGGGGTGTATTGTATGCCAGGGGTGACAATATCAGGTGGTATGATGATGAAGTTCATACCACACTTTTGCATGAAGGTGAAAGTTATGCTCCCGATGAGGATAAACCCGGCACATATACCTTTTATGTTACCCAGACCATTGGCGGGGTTGAGAGCGGGTCCGCCGAGGTAGATTATGTTGTTAAAGCTTCCCCGCAACCGGTGTACGCTTATGATAAAGTCTTCTGCAAGGAGGAGGGACTGTATATGTATGCTATAGGGTCAGGGATCAAATGGCAAATGGATGTTATACCGGATAGCCTGTTTGATGTGAGAAATGGGAAAGTGTATAAAACGGTTACTATCGGAAAGCAGGTCTGGATGGCGGAGAATCTTGATATTGGTTACCGTATTGACGCGACTACAGAGCAATCCGATAACGGTGTTATTGAAAAATATTATTACAGGGAGGATACGGTTCTGGGGAAACAATTTGGCGGGCTGTACCAGTATCCGGAGGTAATGAATTATTCATCAGGTGAAGCGCAGCAGGGCATTTGTCCCGCAGGTTGGCATGTGCCATCTCATAATGAATACAGGGAACTGGAAATGGCTCTTGGGATGAGCCAGGAAGAAGCTGGTAAAATCGGGTTGCACGGTACTACCGAGGGCTCCTTTCTTAAAGAAGGAGGGTCTTCGGGTTTTCAAGCCCTGATGGCGGGTAAATGGAATTCCGACGGCTACTATGATAATCAGGGCTATTACGGGACATTCTGGACTTCCGATGCCTACACGAGGACACTGAGCGTGTTTTTCGATCAGGTTTATACCGGCTATCATGATGAGTCAACTAATGCATTTTCTGTCCGCTGTGTCATGAATGATTCAGCATATATTAAGTATGGCGGGAAACTGGATCTGAACAACTTTGCTCCTGGAGATTATGATTTTCTTGTTACAAATACAGTCGATGGTTGTGAAAGCCTCCCTGATACCGTTCACCTTACCCTGCGCGAAAAACCCCAGCCACCGGACGTAACGGATAATGATATATGCCAGGATAATGATCTCCCGATTTTGTATGGTGCCGGTGAAAATGTGAAATGGTACATGGACACTGTTCCTGCTTTTTTCACTGACAGCAGAAATAACAAAGTTTACAACACCGTCCGTGTTGGTAACCAGGTTTGGATGGGAAAAAACCTGGATATCGGCTCCAGGATCAATGGTTCCGTAAATCAATCCGACAATGGCATGATTGAAAAATATTATTATAATAATGATGCAGGGCTCGGTCAGATATATGGTGGTCTCTATCAATGGAATGAGCTGATGAATTATACGGATGAGGAAGGCCACCAGGGAATTTGTCCCGACGGCTGGCGGGTCCCCTCACATAAAGACTGGATGATTCTTGAGACGGCGTTGGGAATGAACCAGGCTGATGCTACTGTTTTCGGATGGAGAGGCACCAACCAGGGAACACAGATCAAAGAGGGCGGCTCATCTGGTTTCGAAGCCCTGATGGCCGGTAAAAGGGATGAGCAGGGAGGATTTGCCAGTGCCTATAATTACACTACCTTCTGGAATGCGGACGGGTATACCCGGACCCTTCAAAACGGTATTCAGTATCCGAAAATCTGGAGTTCCAGATCCGACGCCTTCAACAATGGCTTATCAGTACGCTGTATCATGAACGATTCTGCTTATACCGTAACCGGCAATTTGTTTGTGGTTCCGCACAGCGAACCCGGAACCTACAGTTATTCTGTTACGCAAACAGTCGACGGGTGTGAGAGTGACCAGGCCCAGGTTACATTGAACCTTAAGGCCACACCTGATCCTCCGCAAGTGGCAGATGTGTCCGTTTGCGCCGGGGAAAGCGTCCCGGATCTCACTGCCACCGGTGAAAATGTGAAATGGTACCTCGACCGGGAATTAACCCGGATGGTTCATACAGGCGGGCAATTCAATACAGGTGAATCGCTACCCGGACTGTATACGTGGTATGTTACACAAACCCATTCAGACTGCGAAAGCTACCCATCAGAGGTTTCAATAAATATTAAATCGGTTCCATCAGCGCCACTGGTTTCAGATACTGCGGCCTGCGAGGGGGATATTGTCCCGGGATTGTATGCGGGAGGTGATAATATCCTGTGGTACAGCGATGAAGCTCTCACAAATCTGGTCCATTCCGGGAATCTGTTGTCGACCAGTGAAACCATGGCCGGAACCTATCCTTATTTTGTCACCCGGGAGATTGACGGATGCACCAGTGTAGCTGCCACGGCATCCCTTCATATCCTTCCCGTTCCGGCCGCTCCACTTACCGGCAATGTAACCGTCTGTGAAGGTGATTCTATGCCCTCGCTCCTGGCATCAGGTCAGGAAATCTCGTGGTATGCGGATGCGGGATTACAGAACCTGGTTTCCACAGGAGAATCGTTTAACCCCGGGAAAGAGAGCGCAGGAAAGTATACCTGGTATGCCACACAAACCGTTTCGGGTTGCGAGAGTATCGGATCCCCGGCGGATCTGTCGATCAAACCAACTCCGGATTCGCCGGTGACATCAGATACCGCCATTTGTGAAAATGAAGCCGTTCCCATGCTTTTGGTTCCCGGAGAAAATATTTTGTGGTATGATACTCCTGATCTGTCGGATCCTGTTCAAAACGGAGAGTATTTCAATCCAGGTAATCCGGGTCCTGGTGTACATGCCTATTATGTAACCCAAACGCATGATGAATGTAAGAGCAGTCCGTCAACCGTTGTATTGACGGTAAATGTCATCCCGTCTGCCCCGGTAGCAGAAGATATTTCAAGCTGTGAAGGAAGTCCGGTTCCAGTTTTGCAAGCCAGCGGACGCCATCTCAAATGGTACGGTGATGCAGCGTTGACATTACCCCTGGATACGGGAAATATCCTGGTTTCGAACCATACTGGAGTAGGTATTTACGCCTATTTTGTAACCCGGGAGGAAAATGGATGTGTAAGCCCCGCTGCCCAGGTGAACCTGAGTATCCTGGCAACCCCCGAAGCCCCCGGCGTTGAGGACGTGAGCGTGTGTGCAGGGGAAACGGTTCCTGTTCTGACAGCTTCAGGAGAAAATATACAGTGGTACGCTGATCCGGGTATTACCAGCCTGCTTTTCTCAGGAAGCGTATTCATTCCCGGGATCACGGATCCTGGTTCCTATACATTTTATGTCACACAGACCATTGAAAAATGTGAGAGCACTCCCGGAACTGTCGGGCTTACGGTGCATGAAAAGCCGGATGTTGATCTTGGCCCCGACACCTCCATCACTAAGGAAGAGACGCTCGTCCTGGGCCCGTATCCTGATCGTTATACCTATTTATGGAATGACGGTTCCGATAAATCCTATTTTATCATCTACGGTGGAGACTATCCGGAGGGGATGCATCTCTTCTCAGTTACCGTTACAAACACTGATTGCAGCATACAGGATTCCCTTCATGTGTATGTCGGGGATCCTATCGGGATCAGCCAGTCATTTCCCGGATGGGTCAGCATTTATCCCAATCCGACCAGCGGTCTTGTTTCCATCCGGTTTGAAAATGACTTCACGGGAAACGGGATGATCGAAGTCTTGAATTCAACCGGCATGATCATCCGGAAATATACCCGTAATGAACTCGCAGGGATTCAGGATCGGCAGGTTGAATTTTACCTGGAAGAGAAGGGACTTTATTTTATCAGAATTACGTTGAACGGCCGGGTACTGATCGGGAAAGTTGTGAGGTTGTAGGGTTTGAGTGATTATGTGGTAATCCATCTTAAGAATCACACGATTATTACCAGGGAACGAATCTCTGCCCTGGAGAAGAAATTACCGGAGGATCTTTTCCTGCGGATTCACAGGTCATTCATTGTTTCTCTCAAACAAGTGGAGAGTTTCACGAGCGTGAGTCTTGAGATTTGCGGGATTTCCTTACCGGTGAGCAGGACATACCGGGATGGATGTCTGAGGAGGTTGAATGCCGGCAGACCCGGGTAAAAGACCCGTCTTCCATAGATTTTTCAGCTATTTTTTTGAGTTGTTCCTAACTTCCAGTAACTTACACAAAGAATTCAACGGGTTCTGAATTCTTATTTTAACATTTCAGGTTTCAAAACAGGGGATCCGGTAGCCTGAACATGGATGTTTTTTTTAGTCCGGTGAATTCATCTCACATTTATGAATTTTGATGAACAGAACCCAAGGGTATGAATGGCAAGAGTTTCATCTTTTTCATGGTTATCTCAGGGCTTCCTACAGGACTGTTGGGGCAGATGCATCTGGTCCTTTCTGTGAACCAGCCGCCCAGACTGGAGGTATCGGATTTATACGGGATAACTTCTACGCCAGGTGAAAGTGTTACCCTGGGTAACACGCTGGTGGTTACTGGCGGCTTTGGGGAGTATAATTATCAATGGCAACCAGCAGAATTTTTAAATAATAATGTTTTGATTCATCCTGAGGCCACGGTTAATGAAACGACAACCTTTACATTGGTGGTGAATGACGGGAATGGTTGCTCTGATTCAACCCAGCAGGTTGTAAATGTGGAAATCAATTCAACAGGGAGTTCCGGACCGCTGAAGAATATCAGGATTTATCCTGTCCCTGCCAGGGGTGTGATCCATATAGAATTTCCCGCAGCTCTGAGTTTGTCAGCAATCAGGTA
The DNA here is from genome assembly GCA_963732905.1 of uncultured Bacteroidales bacterium. Lineage (GTDB taxonomy): Bacteria > Bacteroidota > Bacteroidia > Bacteroidales > DASQZK01. The sequence goes on along the minus strand of CAVTBM010000011.1, from coordinate 149,841 downwards.
TGTCCTGCTCGATGTAAAAGGGATTCCGGTATTCGAACTTACCAGGGAATTCCCCCAATCACAGAAGGATATCCTGAAGCTGAATCATCTGCCATCAGGATTTTATACCTTAATTATTAACACAGATAAAAATACCGTTAGCAGAGGGATCATTCTTTACTAATGAATAATGGAAAATGAAGCCAGGAATACTACTATTCGCCTCCTGCATCCTGCTATATAGTGGAAAGATCTCAGCCCAGGAGAAATATTCTGCCGTATTGAAAAAGGATACTCTGCAGTTTTCAGAAGACACCCTGGTTCTCGGAGCAGGTGGTTACAGGGGACTGATTCACTGGCAGAAATCAGCCGATCAGTATCTATGGGAAAATATTGATGGAGCTCAATCAGATAGTCTGATGATCAGAATTGACTCTTGCGGATATTACCGGTTCATGATTTCTGAGGGGACATGCCAGCCATTATATTCAGATGTCACCCAGGTATATGTCAAAGATTCCTGCCTGTTTTTACCTGCAAAGTTTACCGGCGATTATATCACCATTCTTGAACATAGGAACGATCATTCCGGGGATACATACTATTCTGTCAAAGTGCTGAAAAATTTAACGTTATCAACGGATGATAAACTGGTTCTCGACATAACCGGCCTGTTCACGGGAAATAATTCCAGTCGCTACCGCATATCCATTGATTTGAAAACACAACTTATTTCCACAGATAGCGCCGATGCCATGGTGGTCGATACGGACCTGAACGGATGGGGTTTCGGCCGGCTATGGTTTGAAGATTTTACCGCTCCCTATTTAAGCACTTGCGGTGGATACATCCGCTTTACAGTGACCCCCTACCTTCTGGATACAGGCCTGTGGTTTGGTACTTCCATTACTTATTTTATCGGACCCGGAGCACCAATAATCAGATATGACAGGAAGTCCGGCCAGGTGGAGAGCCCGATATCTCCCGGCAATCTGCATGACAGGATCAGGAAAAAATAGGAATGGATGGGGAAACCGGGAAAGAGCAAAAATCAAAGATCAACAGGATGCATTTTTTCCCGGGTATAGGTCAGTGCTACCACCCCGCAGTCGAATGGCCTCTCCCCTGTGAGTTTAAGTCCTATCCTGCCATGGATATTTTTAAATAAAGGAATGCCTGTGCCCAGGACAACAGGATTTACGTTTATCCGGTACTCATCAATCATTCCGGCTTGAATAAGTGTATGGGCGACCGAGACACTCCCGATGACCAGAAGGTTTTTCCCCGGTTTATTTTTCATTTGAGCGATTGTTCCGGCGATGTCACGGTCAAAAAATGTGGTATTGTTCCAGTCTGACTTCTTCAGCGTTTTTGAGAAAACGACTTTTAAAGCCTCATTTACCCAGGCGGCATGTTGTTTGTCATGTGCCGAAGCGCCAGGTTGTGTGGCTGCCGTAGGCCAGTAGTTTTCCATCATCTGAAATGTGATCCTTCCGTATACGGCGGTATCAGCATCTTTTGTCAGTGACCCGGTGTAATCTCCAATAGCCTTGTCGAACAGGATCCAGTTCATTTCTCCGGCCGGACCGGCGACAAAGCCATCAAGTGAAACGTGCATTAGCAATACAACTTTTCTCATGGTTCCGCTTTTTCAGGAAGAAAACTTTTTATAATGCAGCATTACGATGCCGCAATCAAAGGCTTTGCTCTCTGCCAGTTTCAGAGCCGTACGGACAGGGAAAACCGGAAGACCTCTTCCGTTCCCCAGGGCAACAGGATTGATGAACAAAAAATAATCATCAATGAGGTTGTGTTTCACCATCTCTGAAACAAAACCAGCTCCACCATAAAGAATGATGTCTCCACCGTCCTGGTTCTTCAGTTTGGAAATCTCATCTTCGAGCTTTCCCTTTGCAAGCGTCGTATTTCTCCAGGGTGATTTGTCGAGTGTTCTTGTAAACACAACTTTTGGTGTGTCGACCATCTTTTTGCCAAAGGTATACTCAGGGTCAGATGGATCACTGGCTGTTTTCTCCCAGTGGGAGATGAAACCGTCTGTCATTTTTCGACCCAGGATAATGGTGTTAACAGGGTTGGTAAGGTCGCTGACAAAAGTCTTTATATCCTCGCTCCAGTCCCATATCATCCAGTCCATTTCTCCGGCAAGGCTTCCACAGTAACCGTCGATGGTAAGCTGCATCTGAAGTTTGAGTGTCCTCATATAAATAACATTTATGAATATTAAAACCAGGTTGCCCAGGAATGAAAGAACGGCCAGGGAATAAGCATGAAAATGATGACCAGGCCGATACTGTAGAACAGGGTAATGCGCCTGTATATATCATGATCTGAAGGCTTCCTGACCGCTGTGTGATAGCCCATATTTACCAGGCTTACTGCAATCAACATTCCCAGGAAATGATCGATACCGAAAAAAGTAAACATCCCGTCAGTATTTGAAAGATTCGCCCAGGCAGAGTAGTACCCTTTTAATATATAAAGTGCCAATCCGCTTAAAAGCTGAATGTTCAGAAAAATAATGGTCCACAGATGCCATTTCCTGATGGCTTGTGAATATCTGTGGCCCTTTGTCAACCCATACGCAGCAATAATAATGGAAATTATGAGGAGAACAAGGCTGGCGTAACGAATCGTTGAATGAAGATCCAGGAGTCCGTTGATAATCATAGGTTATTTCTTTAGAAATGTTAGGTAATATTAATTTTTACATTTAAAAGCAATGTTAAGGGTGCATGAATTCCAGGTTTACTGAGAACAAGGATCCGGAGTAAAAGTTTAAAGTCAGCCGGCTTAAACCGGGCCACTCGGGCTTAAGACGCGGATCTTGGGATATCTCGGGTGAAAATCAGTCCTTCCTAAGTCTTTCATATTTAATTGATTTATTACTTTTGGTAAGTAGAGACGGGATTGTCGCGTAAATGTCGCGCTACTGTCGTGAAAAATACAATCCATATTTTTGGTCAGTTTTTAAGTTAACCATAATCTTGCTCAAAATTCATTGAATCATGAAGCAACCCGATTTAGGTAAAAAAATCGCTGAACTCAGGCAGGCAAGGGGAATGACCCAGGAAGAACTGGCAGAGAAATGCAAGCTTAGCACCAGAACCATTCAACGTATTGAATTGGCCGAGGTAATGCCCAGAAGTTATACTGTTAAGGTGATCTTTACATGCCTGGGATATGATTATTACCATTCCGGCGCTTCACAGTCATTTAGTCTTGATGTGACTGTCAGCAGGGTTAAAAAACAATTGAAGCGATTTTACGGGTACGTTTTGGATCTGTTTAACTTAAAAACTCACACCATGAAGAAAGTTATGATTTTGTCGGTTCCTTTCCTTACTGTGCTGCTGGTTTTGTTGCTCAGCAGCGCCAGGTCCGATGCGCAGGATTCTGAAAAGATCAGGGCGGAATTTTATACAGCCTGCTCAAACTCTGCCTTTTCTGGCCAGTTCAATAACGGACAAATTGATTCTGTTTGTCAGAGATATATTTATACAGCCTGCTACATGCCGGACCAGTATCCTACTGTAGTCGGCAGGGATAAAATCAATGCCTACTATCAACAACTCTATGATCGCGGAGTCAGGTTTACCGAAGTCAGATCTACTTATAAAATTATCTCGGATTCTATCGCCATTGACCGGGGATCCTGGACTGTTACGGTCAATACCATATCTGTAAGCGGTAATTATTTAACGCAGTGGCATTACGTCAACGGGGAATGGATGATCGAGAATGAAATGAGCAGGGCAGCTTTTATACCAGGTGATGATGACCAGGGTATATAAAAAAGAAGCTACTCCGTCAGGTATAGCTCCTCTTTTCGTTAATCTACCAAATCATCCTCACGGATTTTTTAAATGCTTTTTTCTATATAGGTAATCAGTTATATCATTTCCTCTCAGGCCGGGTTTCATTTACTTTAAACGGTCGCTGATAAGAGTATGTAAGATTACAACTTATTGGATCAGATGATGCGAGGCTTTTAATGATATGCATCAATCCAGTCGATGATATTCGTCACTATGCTGATGTCCCAATCCACCATGATATGCAATATGTGAACTTTTGCCGGAGACTTCAAGACTGTGACGTGAAATCAGATCAATTGAAGATCTGCCTTTCATTGTGGGTTGGCAATATGAGCTCAATATTGCGATGTACAGATCATGGGATTTTTTAGCATTTAACTTTCTTGTTTAGCAAATGGTCCGGCTGTTCAGTTATGACGTAGCATTTAATGAGTAGCTTTTGCTTGTTCAATCAGGCAATCCCAAAGTCATTTAAACATTTTTTGTGAATTATGGTTAATGACTTATGTAAGGAGAATAAAAGATCCTTAATTATTTAAATTACATCATAGAAAAATCGGTAAACCTGTTACGATTTAAAAAATTTTCCTCCCATGAATTATTGTCTTTAACCTATATTTCTCCAATGTCATGAAAAAAATAAGCATCTTATCCATGATCCTTCTTGTCATGTTTGCATGCAGCAAGGACAAGAATTCAGGTTCAAACACTTCATTTGAAGCAGTCGTTCAGAAAGCCGGTGATTTTATTCCCGCGGTGAAATCTGAGGATACCTTAAGTACAGACGCCACCAATGAGGTTATAGATGGTGAAGTTTGGAACTGCACCACTACAACTTACAATGCCATGGAGCCGGGAGGAGGGGACAAAGGTTTCCCATTGTTTAACCCCAATGCCAGCGTGATTTATCCGGGCAGCCTGCTTCAGGGAAATTCACTCAAGAAAGCAACTCCGGATGTAATTGCTGTTGAACGTTCAGGAGGCACCATTTCGTACGACCTGGTCAACGGGAATACATCATCGGTCTTCTCCGTAGATGTGGTGTCCAAATCCGCCATTCAGAATGCTATGAACCAGATCATTGCAAATTCACCCCCCGATCTTCCTGCCAATTTTGTATTTTCATACAGTCAGGTACAGTCTGAACAGGCTCTTTCCCTTAAACTTGGCATTGATTATAATACTGCTTTTACGAGCATCAGCGGAGATTTCGGATTCAGCCAGGGGTCCAGTCTGAACCGCATCCTGGTTGAGTTGAACCAGAGTTTTTATACCATGAGTTTTGATATACCGACGAGCCTTGCAGGGCTTTTTGCTCCCAGTGTCACCCCTAATGACCTGGCAAAATACGTTCAGCCGGGGAATCCGGCTACCTACATTTCTGATGTTACCTATGGAAGGATTTATTACATGCTTATTGAATCCACTTCTTCCTACCAGGAAATGTCTACCCAGATTAACGCCTCATTCAGCGGGGTGGTGAATTCAGCCAGTGCAGACATTTCAGGTAACTCACTTTCCAAACTAAAGAATTTAAAGATTAAGGTGATGGCTTTTGGAGGTCAGGCAACGACCAGCCTCCTTACCGTTGGGGAACAAAATCTGAGTACACTGGTCAGCCTTCTTGCTGAGGGCACTACGATTTCAACCGGAGTCCCTATTTCCTATGTTGTCAGAAGTGTGAGTTCTAACCAGATTGTCAGTACTCAGCTGGCAACTCAGTATGATGTTACCAATTGTGAACCGGCACCTCCCGGGGGTGAACCTCCTTATACGGCACACTGGAAGGGGCAGGTTCTGAAGCGGATGGGACCGGTGGGAGCAGCCTTCGCCACCAGCGGCACGGAGTTCATTCTCATAAGCAAAGATGGTACACAGTACATGCGAAGCAATATCGGTGAGCTTGACGGTCCTTTCCCGATCGACAGTCTTGGCGGCGGACCAGCACCCTTCGATATCGGGGCTGCCTGTAATATTGACGGCAACGATCAGCCTGATTACTGGGTGATGATCGTAGATAAATCCGGCGGCTATTACAGCTATATCACCGGTTCCGGAGTCTGGAGCACAGGCGATCCAACACCGATCAGTAACCTGGCCAATGGAGATAATCCGTTTGCCCTCAACGGGATCGGAGGTATGCTCTTCAACTATAAATCTCCAGAAGGACCTGCTAACCGGTATGTCATCAATAAAGACGGCACGTATTTTTCACTGTATAACAACAATCCCAATAGTTTTGGTAAGGTGTATCCTATCACCGACTGGTCAGGCGGAGGGCTTCCATTTGATTCAAAAACGGTTGGAGCCGGTATCGGCTTTTATCTCGGAACGAAAATGTTTTACCTGCTTTTCAACGGTGAAGGAACCCAGTATGCTATTTCCGGCGATGTTTATGGCAAAGGAACCCATGAATTCATTGGACCCTTTGATCTTTAAACATTCCGGATGATTTTGGTCATTCCACCTTCCCGGTTACATCATTTTTAACCCGGAGCGAAAATGACTCCCGGATTATGCCGGGGGGCTAGTGTTCTATGCACTCCCGGAAATTTCCGATCAGGTGACCGGTCATCGCAATGATTTCCGGTTCCCTTCAGGATTACCGGTCTTTTAAAACCTTCACCCTTATACCGGAAGGCCTCTGTGCATCGTGATAGATTCGCTGGGTAGCTTTAATAAAAGCGGACTGTGAACAGTGATAAATATCGACAAATTGCTGGGGATTAAGGTTGACTAATGGAAACCAGGAGCTCTGAACCTGGACCATTATCCGGTGGCCCTTTTTAAAGCAATGTGCCACATCCTGCATTTCGAAGGGTACATGTGTGATCTCACCGGGCACAAAGGCTTCAGGCTTTTCATAACTATTCCTGAACCTGCCCCGCATGATGTCGCCCCTTACAAGCATCTGGTAGCCTCCCATCGGAACCCCGGTATTCTCAGCGGATACTGCATCGGTTTGAGGAGGGTAAACATCGATCAGTTTTACCACATAATCGGCATCTGTACCGGTGGTACTTACATAGAGATCCACCTGCAGTGGGCCTGTCAGGGTGATATCCTCATCCAAAGGGTCGGTCTGATAAACCATTACATCGGGCCGTCTGGAAGCAAAACGCTGATCGGCGGTCATATAATCGGCCGTCCTTTTGAAATGCACTCCCTGGATATAGGGAACCGGCCTGGCCGGATCAGACACGTATTCGTCAAAACTATTCTGTTCTCCGGGAGATGCAAAGGTTAATTTTCCGTTTGGCCGGAGATAAAGGGACGCGTCATCAGTTTCAGCCGGCGGCCAGGAATCAAAGGAACGCCATTCATCTTTACCGCTGATAAAAACGCTGGCTTCCGGAAGGTCCATCTTTCCTTCTCCTTTAAGATAGTAATTGAAAAACTTCAGTTCCAGAGTATTGAAATAATCTGTGGTATTGCCTCCCCAGGAAATATTGCCAAGGTGATCCACCGCTTCATGGCTCCATTGATGATGAGACCACGGTCCCATGATCAGCCGGTTCTGGTTTTCCGGGTTTTCCATTTCAATGGTTTTATAGGTATTCAGGGTGCCGAAGAGGTCCTCTGCATCAAACCAGCCGCCGACCTCGAGTACTGCAGGTTTTATATTTCCCAGATACCTCAGTGGATTCCTGGCTTTCCAGAAATCATCGTAGTCGGGGTGATCCATAACATCAGACCAGAAGCTGATTGTATCATCGAAGTAGCGGTTCTCAATATTCTGAAGAGGGCCAAGTTCCAGGTAAAATTCATAATTGTCGTCGCTTTTAATTTCATTCGCTTTGGGCCATTGTCTCGTCAGCCCGTGTCGGGGTATACCGAAGACCGAGTAAAAAGAGAAGGCATCCATTTCGAAAAATGCCCCGTGATGATGCCAGTCGTCACCTAGAAACCAGTTCGTTACAGGGGCCTGTGGAGAGACGGCTTTCAGGGCGGGATGTGCATCGGGAAGACCCATAGTGCAGTAGAATCCCGGATAGGACACGCCGATCATACCCACTTTGCCGTTATTATTCTGAATGTGATGGATCAGCCAGTCAACCGTATCCCAGGTGTCGCTGTTCTCATCCGTTTGTTTTTTCGTTTTGTTTTGGATGAAAGGCCTGACATCCTCGAATGTCCCTTCACTCATAAATCTGCCACGCACATCCTGGAGAACGATGATATATCCGTCTTCGAGAAAATGAGAATACTCAGGCAACAATCTTGAATAGTCCTTTGCTGATGATTCAATGCCATAAGGTGTCCGGGTCATAAGGACCGGATATGTCCGTGTTTTGTCCTTCGGTGTATAAACGGATGTGAAAAGTCTTATGCCATCCCGCATGGTGATATATACCTCCTGCTTGTCATACTTTGTCCTGATAAAATCCGGATCTCTCCAGTTCACCTCTTCCATTGACCGGCTGTAATTTAAAGCGGAGTGATGTCCAAGCTGGTCGAGGAAGCCATGAATGGTCTGCCTTTTAGCATTAAAGGTCCCGGTGTAATTCAGATCGCCCTGTTTCCAGGCGTAGGTGAACTGGTCGCCATCGAGATAAGCTGTATCGACAGGGATTCCAAAGGCGTTCTGATCGGGGCTGTCGAAGTTAGCCTGAAGGGTATTTCCATGATGGCTGACATGGAGAATCAGGTGAAGATCAGGCCCCTTCAGCAATGCATACCAGTCACCCGTGATATCCTGTGTGTACGCGGATGTCATTGCAAACGAGAGCGCTATGAATAATGTCTGTATTTTTTTCATTATCGGCGGGAGTTGAGGCATTAAATCTGAGATGTTCTTTAAATCAGGAATGAAGGCTAATTTACGAAGAAAAGTCGGAATAGTGAATGAGGGTAAGTAATGTAAACAGGGGAAGAGATCATTTCTGAGAGGCAACCGGCAGGGGTGTAGTTGAAAACGCCCTAATTCTTTCCGGGGAAAAAGAATTGCAGTGACATGAATAATTTTTAAACAGGTACAAAGAATTTTCAACAATGATGAAAAAACAGGAATTCCGGTTTTACGTGGTGTGAATAACTTTTGAAAAATAATACCCAATGGTACGCTGATTTTTTGGTGATTTTCGGGTAAAGGGTATGGATTTGGTGGCGGTGGTGGGGGAGGGTACCCATTCGCTAAGAATCTCCTCTTTGAAATACTAAATACGCGCGATGTAACCGTCTTCCGGCAACTGCGATGAGCAAACCGGGTAGTCAGGCAGGCAAAAATGCTGCATACAGCCCGGCCGGCTCAACTGGTATCCTGACCGGAAGAAGGAAAATTAAAAGATAATTTCCTTACGGTGCAAAGCCCGTGGGATCATTTTTTCAAACGGGTATCCTTGCAAATCCGGATGATACTTCATAGCTTCGAACTGTTATGCAGCGTCTTGGATGAATGAAAAGGGGTTGTGCAGAGTGAACAAGGCCGGTTTAATTTCCGGTCAGCATGTTACGGACGAGTACATCCCCTTCCATAATACCTGTCTGTATAGCACCTATGCAACATATCTGTTTACTCTTGCAATCATGAAACACACCAGTCAGCTATTTGCTTTCCTGTCTGTCGGCCTGGCAGCCTCTGCCACCGGCTGCAGTACCCGGGAAAAATCTATTGAAAAGCCCAATGTTGTGATCATCTTCCTGGATGATTCTGGATGGTCAGACTTCAATCCGTTCACGAAGAATGAATATCCTACGCCCAACGTGGACCAGCTGGCCTCGGAAGGTACCAGCTTTCATCAGTTTTACGTCCCGCAGGCCATTTGTTCTGCATCCAGGGCGGCACTGCTCAGCGGTTGTTACCCCGGGAGGACCGGCGTAACGGGTGCCCATGGTCCTCATGCCTGGGGGCTTGATCCCAAATATGCTACGATGGGTGAGGTTTTGAAAGCGGATGGTTACGCTACTGCCGTATTCGGAAAATGGCATATTGGCGATCAGCCGGAGACACGGCCATGGAACCGAGGCTTCGATGAGTCATGCGGACTGATGTATTCAAACGATATGTGGAAATATCATCCCGTTGACCCGGTAAAATGGGGCAAATTCCCGCTCCAGTTCTGGGAGAATGACTCGGTAAGTATACCGGACGTTGATTCAGCAGACCAGAAAATGCTTACCACATGGTACACCGAACATGCAGTCAGTTTTATCAACCGGCATAAAGATAAGCCCTTCTTTCTCTATGTTCCTCATAACATGCCTCATGTTCCTATCTTCTGCAGTGATAAATTCCAGGGCAAGTCGGGTAAAGGTCAGTATGCCGATGTGATCATGGAACTTGACTGGTCGGTAGGGGAGATCATGAAAGCCCTTAAAATGAATGGGCTTGAGAAAAATACATTGATCATCTTTACTTCAGACAACGGTCCATGGATCACATTTGGGAATCATGCCGGCAAAACTCCTTTCCGCGAAGCAAAAGCGACATCTTTTGACGGAGGTACACGTTCGGCCTGCATTATGAAATTCCCGGGGAGGATTCCTGCAGGCAAAGTATCGGATGAGGCATTTTGCACCATCGACCTTATGCCAACGATTTGCCATCTCACCGGAGCGCAGCTGCCTGATAATGAGATTGACGGGATGAATGTGTCTGATATCATCATGTTGAAGCCCGGAGCTGTCAACCCGCACGAATACTACGCCTTCTCAACCGGAAAGACTTTTGAAGCCGTGATGAGTGGTGACGGGCACTGGAAACTTCACCTGTCCCATGATTACCGGACACTGGTCTATGCCGGTAAAGACGGTATGCCCGGACAATATAAACAGGATCATATTGACCTTTCCCTCTTCGATATGAAAAATGATCCGTATGAAACCCGGAATGTAATCGATAAATATCCTGATGTTGCAAAGAAACTGGAAGGATATGCCGACAGGCACCGGCAGATCTTTTATGCGAAAGAGGGTGCTGAGGCCGGAGAGCAGTAACCGGATCTTTAAAGAGAAGAATGGGTAACGATAAGCTTGTGGAAGAATGGATTCCATAATGAAACAGGATTCCGGGATCGAATCTTCAAACTCTCCCGTTTACCTTCCCGGATTATAAGAACAGGGGGCCTTCATCCAGTTTTTCAAAATCATTGAATAAAATTACATAAGAACCTCCGGAAGTTTCATCTGGCAGGAAACACTTCTTTGCGTGTGGAACCTCGAACTGACAGGATAAGGCTATAGCAATGGGCCCCGAGATTCCAGGGAAGTCTTTTCCTGAAACGGATATTCACTTTTTGACACCTTCCAAATAGCTGTATCGTATTTCAGGAGAAACAGGTGGAGAGTCGCAATCCTGTGATTCCCTGGAAAATTAAATCATCGACGTCCCTCGAAACATGATATTCTTCATGATCAGGAAGACAACAATACATGAAGACCTTCCACCCAATGTTTTGCTCCGGGTCCCCGGCCAGGGATCATTTGAAGTCATGGCATAGTATGGGGCTTCGTTATTCTTAAGAAGTCTTTTCTTGAAAAGGGGCCCTCCCCCGCCTTCCAAACCGTCCGCCCTTAATGACTTTCACCCCACAAATCTCAGCGTCCCATTTTCACCTTTTTGACTAAAAGTTATCAACTACTAAAAAGGTTGAGGGCCTTTTTTATGAATGACAGGTTTCACCTCAAAATAATTCTCCGACTGCAAAAATATTTCAGTGAAATAACAGGTCCAAATAGAGAATTCTCCAAAATGAACCATCAGCATACAGCATGGTAAAAAGATATCAAATCTGGAAATGAATAACCAAAGAATGGAGAAGGTATGACGGGATGAAACGACCCGGTACTTTGATTGGGATAGTCAGGATATTCAATGAGATCTGCCGGATACGGAATTTTAGGATACGTGTCCGACTGATAAAACTGGCACAAATTACATCCTCTCCCTTTTCCTCTTCTTTTCCACAAGACACCAAACATTTGGACATATTTTGTAAATCACATTAAATGAACATTATAGAATAAATTTTGTCAGTATGTAAACTTAAATCCTTTCTGCTATGAAAAAAACTTTAATGGTATTAGTGGTAAGCCTGGGGGTTCAGATGACATACTCTCAGGTAGCTGTAGTAAACTACATGAAGGTCGCTCCGGGTGGAAACGACAAATATGTTGCTATTGAGCAGCAATGGAAAAAAGTCCATCAGAAACTCGTTGACGAAGGCAAAATGATTGGCTGGGAATTATTCTATGTCCATGACCAGGGAACAGCCTCTATGTATAATTATGTTACGGTCAATATTTATAAAGATGTCCCATCGTCTGTTACAGGAATGAACATGGACGATATTAAAGCCGTATGGGGGGATAAAACAAACGACATGCTTCTCAAGACAGGCCAGGCACGAAACCTGGTTTACACCGAGACATCTGCCCGTCAGTTTGGAATTCCCGACAAAAACCCCGAGAAATACCTGCTTGTCTCCTATATGAAAGCGGATGACCCTCAAAAGTACCTGAATATGGAAAAAACGGCCTTTATGCCTATGCATGAAGTGGCCATAAATAAGGGCGATATGAATGGATGGGCCATTTGGTCACCCTTGTTATTCGATAATATAGACTATAATGCAATCGCCATAAACAGTTATTCAACAGCTGATCAGTTAGGTAAAATGGATTACCAGTCGTGGTTCAAAGAAGCCAGCATGGGCAAAAGCAGTGATGAAATTTCAGAAATGAATAACCTGATTCAAAATTCCGGTACGATAAGAACCATCGTCAAAGCCCAGGTCTGGGAATTACTCGATATGACAGATCCACCAAAATCATCCGGAATGGGGACCAAATAGGGGATCCTATAGAAGTGTAAGGAAAGCCCGGGGATCTCTTACAGGTGATAGGAACTTTACCTGCCTGTTTGAATGTCAGGTAAGTGCTGACCGGAGAAAGCCGGATTTTAGAGAAAGAGATTGGCTCTTCTGTCAGAAACACCCTCAATGGTAACCGGGATTCCGTTTTGAATCGCATATCGATTTCGTTTAGATAAGCCCCCTTCGGCTGCGCTCAGGGAACGACGTATCTTTTTTTCTGACAAAATTATTTCGACTTCGCTCAATATTTTTCTAAAACGCAAACCCTGAGTGAAACCGAAGGGTGTACTCATTTTTGCGTTGAATCTAACGGTCCCTGAGTGCAGCCTTAGGGAGCTTATTTAAACGTCATTGAATCGCAAATCTATACCTGGCAGGCTTTAAATATCCTTCATGGCTACGATTCTGTTTTGATATATATCCTATCTTTGAATTATAGAAAACAGGCATGGGAAGGTAAATAGTGTACCCTAAATCCGGCCGGTCTGCAACAAATGAAAGCCATGAAGAAAACGCTCATCAAAGCCATGAAAGCGGCTGGCGAAATTCATCTGAAGTATTTCAAAGCCGTTAAAAATATTTCTGTCAAGGAAAATTTTACCAGTATTGTCACGGAAGCCGATGTTGAAAGTGAGCGGAAGATTATTGAGGTAATTGAAAAAGAATATCCGGGACACAATATCCTTTCGGAGGAATCCGGCTTTACCGGCAGAAATTCGATCTTTACCTGGGTCATTGATCCGATTGACGGAACATCGAACTATGCTGCGGGCTTGCCATGGTTTGGAGCACTGGTCGCTCTTCTGAAAAGCGGTAAACCCATACTTGCCGGTGCTTATATGCCGGTGCAGGACTATCTTTACCTGGCAGAAGACGGACTGGGCGCCACACTGAACGGTCAGATTTTGAAAATGCCGTCGGTTGGATTGAAGGAAGCTTTGTCTTCTTTTTCAACCAATTATACTCCTGATGAGGATTATCAGCATCTGGCCGTCCAACTGTATACCTTCCTGGTTCAAAATACCCGGAATGTCCGCACCACCAACTGTCTTGTTGATCTGCTCAATGTTGCGGAGGGGAAATTCAGCGGAAGCGTCATGATGTTTGGCGGAATTTGGGATATCGCGGCACCCTACCTTATCATCAGGGAAGCCGGGGGAGTAACCAAAAATCTGGATTCAACGGAAGTCGATTTTACCATAGACGATCAGATCATGCATAAAAATTTTCCGGTCATCACCGGATCTGAATGGTTTGTGGAACAGGTTTTATTACATCTGAAAACTTTAAAACGTTGAAGTAAAGTTTAACGGGAATCATCAATCGACCCGACCAGGGTTTTATTGTTAGCGGAAATTTGCAGGGAATGAAAGCCATCTGTTGCTCAAGGAACAGAATTATAAACCTTAAAATTTTTAAATCCGGCAACGGTCTTCCAACTCTTTTGAGACACGGAAAAGGTTTTGACAGCCCGATATGGACAATAACAGCCGGAAATTATGAGTTCCCATTGTAAGCTATAATCCGGAATGTTCAAAAATCATCGATGATTGCACCGGCCAAATTTAAAACGTGGAAAACCAGGAGCGGTTATTCCATCATCAGAATTTTACGCGGTCGAAGTAATGTTTTTTTACTTACCGACGGAATCTCAAATATTCTTATTGACACCTGTGTGCCGCGTAAGTGGCCTTTACTGAAAAATCGCCTGAAGGAACTGAACATTGAGCATATCGATTACCTGATTTTAACCCACACGCATTTTGATCATGCCGGGAACGCAGCCAGGGTAAGGGAAAAGTACGGGGCGTCCATTATTCTTCAGAAAGAAGAAGTCTCCTGTCTGACCAGCGGTGAAAATATTATTCCCGGCGGCACAATGCTGTTTTCAAAGGTTATTGTAAAATTATTGTCCACGCAATATAAGAAAAGGAGAAAATATCAACCATGCCCATGCGATATTCCGGTTGACCTGGTGTTTAATCTGAAGGGCTTAGGTTTTAATGCATATATCATGCATACACCGGGGCATACCCCGGGTTCTGTAAGTGTGATTATTGAGGATGAGATAGCCGTCGTTGGCGATACCCTGTTCGGGATTTTAAAACATTCTGTTTTCCCGCCCTTTGCTCAGGATGTCCGGCTTATGATCAAGAGCTGGGGGAAATTGCTGAAGACCGGTTGTTCAGTCTTCATTCCTTCCCATGGCTCAGAAAAAAGCAGGCAGAACCTTCTGAAAGATTATTTTAAAAAGGAAGATGCCTCCGGTTAAATTCGCTGTTTCAGTAATTGAAGCTACCTTAATTTTACTGCCTGCAGTCATTTCGGGTAAATATTTTCTCATGAGATGGCAGCAGAACATTCAGGAGGAATAGGTCAGATTAGACCATTCCGGAACCATACTATTTCAAAAATGGATCAATGACTGTGATAACGCTTTTAAAAAGTGAAGCCAAACTAAAGTTACAGCCTGTTTGTTTCTGAATAGACACATTTTTGAAGCACCATGCTTTTCTTATTCCCGGCAACAGGTAACATTTCAAAAAAATATACATGACGCATCTCTTCACGATCCGCAAATTCACAGAAACCGATGCCAGGACACTTGCAGAATCGGAAAATGAACCGCATCAGCACGACTTTGAAGAATTGCTTGTTGGCATGGCAGGCACTCTGGAGCATTTCATCGACTTCCGCTCACAGATTGTGGAGGCACCTTATATCAGCTTTGTTACAAAAGGGAAAGTTCACCGTGTAAAGCCTGAAATCAAGGACGGGAAGTGCGATATCTGGGTTTTACGGTTTAAAAGCGAATTTATCCCGGAAACCACATTTCAGTTATATTCTTATTTTCATGGTTTTGCGAACCTTAAACTGAATCGTGGCGTATGTTTCGACCGTATGCCGGTCTTATGTGAGATGATGTACAATGAAACTCTTCAGCCTGAAACGGACTATGCTGTGATCCAGCATTTGCTGAGTGCGCTTTTCATCATGATCGAATCGGAGCGAAGAAAGTTGAATCCCCCCCTGAAAGACAATGGTATACAGAAAACGCAGAACACTACATTTAAAAACTTCCTGAAAATTCTCGAGGAAAACTTCCGCAGACCTGAAGGGGTAGAGTTTTATGCCGAGAAGTTATTCATGTCATCGAGAAACCTGAACCTTATCTGCCGGAACATCCTCCAGCAAAGTGTGTCGGAAATCATTGAAACACGAAAACTCATTGAGGCCAAAAACCTATTAATCAGCACGGATAAAACCATTTCGGAGATCGGGTTCGAACTGGGTTACAATGAGAAGTCATACTTTAGCAATGTGTTTAAAAAGAAGTCGGGGCAGACGCCCACCGAGTTCAGGGCAGAGATGAGCAAGCTCCTTTCCTGATGTTACAACATATATTCCGGATACTGTTACCATCGTGCTTTGTGGCTGCCGTACCTTTGTATTGTTGATTTTAAAGAAGAATAATCAAAAAAAGAGGATACAACCATGGAAGCAAAAACAGAACAATTGAAAAAGAGTAAATGGATTTCTGATCCGGCTCACAGCGAGCTCATGTTCAGGGTAAAACACATGATGATCAGTAATGTCAAAGGTGAATTTACAAAGTTCCGTGCCGAGATTGACGGTGAGGATTTCACTACTTCAGCCGTCAGTGTGGTGGTTGATGCATCATCGATATATACGAATGATGATGTCCGGGACACTCACCTGAAAAGCAAGGATTTTTTTGATGTGGAAGATGAAAAAGAGATACGGTTTGAAAGCCGCTCCGTCTCCAAAGTTGATGATGATGTCTACAAACTAAAAGGACTTCTTACCATGAAGGGAAAGACCAATGAAGTTACTCTTGACGTTGAATTTGGCGGAATAAACAAAGATCCGTGGGGGAATGAGAAGGCGGGCTTTTCCGTCAGCGGTAAAATAAGTCGTAAAGATTGGGGACTGAACTGGAATGCAGCACTGGAAACCGGTGGAGTACTGGTGAGCGATGAAGTAAGGATCAACGGCGAGATACAATTTGTGAAACAGGCAGCCTGATGGCTATCGAATCAAAGCCGGGATGTGAAAAGAGTCCCGGATTCTGGCGGTGCCGTCGCAACAATGCTGCAAAAAGAATAAAATCATGAAAGTAAATGATTTGTATAAAATGACAGAACCCTTAAAAAGCACGGAGCAAATGCCCGTGCTTTTTCTGGGTCATGGCAGTCCGATGAATGCCATTGAAGAGAACGAATTCGTGAGAGGGTGGAGGGAAACGGGGAAAACATTGCCGAGGCCCAGTGCTATTTTATGCATCTCAGCACATTGGGAGACAAGGGGAACGCATGTTACGGCAATGGAAAAGCCCGAGACGATCCATGACTTTGGCGGCTTTCCATGCTCATTATTTGAGGTGCAATATCCTGCCCCGGGAAGTCCGGAGGTGGCCGGGGAAACAAGGCGCATCGTCCGGAAAACGGATATTATATTTGATGATAAATGGGGACTCGATCATGGAGCCTGGTCCGTCATCAAACATCTTTACCCGAAGGCGGATGTGCCCGTGATTGAAATGAGCCTGGATTATTACCAGTCGCCACGGTACCATTATGAGCTGGCCGGGGAACTGGCATCCCTAAGAAAAAAAGGGGTCCTGATCATCGGCAGCGGGAACATGGTTCATAACCTCGGACTGGTGGCATGGGACAAATTCGGTGAGGATAATTACGGGTATGACTGGGCAGTGGAAGCTGGCGAAAAAATGAAGGAATTTATACTCAACGGCGACGATCAGTCATTGATCAACTACCAGTTTCAAGGGAAAGCATTTCAGCTTGCCATTCCCACAGCTGAGCATTACCTTCCGCTACTTTACGTGCTGGCACTGAAAGGGAAAAATGACAGCGTGAGTGTATTTAATGACAAAGCTGTGGCAGGTTCATTAAAGATGACTTGTGTACGGGTGGATTGAGGATCTCTGTCCTTGTTAATTTCAGCCTTCAAAAGAAATCCGGTGTTTTTGAATGCTCATCACCCTCTACCCGGAAGATGGAATTGTCATCGGATATCTTCTATCCTGGAAGCTTTCCGGATAACACTCACGAAGGGGAATCCATCCCGCAAGAATGTAAATAAGCCCGGAGGGGTATTTTAATCAAAAAGGTAAGAATTGATTAATTTGAAGAATTTAGTAATAGTGCTTTTATTTCCAGAATAGAGCAAAATGCAATAATTTTTAAAGTGCAAATTGTTACTATGGGTTTGGGTCGCTGAAGAGGATGAAACGTCGGATATTACCGGGAAGTCCTTACTCTTAAATTGAACTGATTAATGAAACATATTGATATACATTCTGTAAATTACTGAAAATTAGCTTATTTTCTACAACTTAAATAATCTAAATCCGTAGAATAATTTTTACCGAGCAATTTCAATTTGGGCTTATCTGAACATTGAAGCAGATCAGTTGATTTTAGCCCGCCTACCAAATCAACACTTACGGGGATATCAAAGTACGTTCTGTACTTTTTAAGCTTTATTATTTAATAATAATAAATTCTATTGCCGTATGTGTATGAAAAACAATTTCTTTCTTCGTTTAATGGTACTTCTTATCATTGGTTTGGGTTCAGTAAATTCCTACGCCCAAATGAATAGCGATCAAAAATCTATCCTGCAAAGCTGTCTTAGTATAGCTGAAATGTCAGATCAGGACAATCTGAATGCCGATGGCAATCCTGTCCTGACGATTCTCAATAATAGCATTATTCCTGATGTCAGTTCATTTTACTGGTTTGGTTTTCCTGCACAGTTTAAGTCGCAAGCGGAGATCGATACTGATAAGACAAAAGCTTTTATCGTGTTCGAAATATTTGAAGTACACGGTACTACCGCTGAAGCATCATTTACCTACACAGTTAAAGGTAAATCGTCAGTAAAAATCGGTCTGAGCCTTTCAAATGTGGAGTCTTTATGGTGTATTACACGCAATGAGACAGAAAATTTGTGAGCAGATCAGCTTGTCAATACATCATCAATTACATACTAAACGATACAATAATGAAGCACCTTTACTTTAAATTCACCAGCATATTATCGAATTTTAAGGCCATTTTTACGCTGGTACTGTTATCTTCCCTGGGTGGAGTTAATGCCCAGACCCCGGTTGTAGGCGGCTTTTCCAATTTCTCCTATTTAGAAAGATCTTCACCTGTTTATGTTGCACCGGCGGCAACGATTACAGGGGGAACCTCTTATGCTAATGGTTATTTAAGGTTTGAAATACCGTTGTCACAGGGAAATGAAATACTTACACTGACCAGTGCTGCCATTCCAACAACTTCGGGAGCCATCTCAGTATCTGGGACGAGTGTATACCTTGGACAGGGTGGCGGAAGTAAAGTCAGGATCGGAGAAATCGATGCCACCGAAAATGGTCAGGATGGAAATCCGCTCAAAGTGTTTATTACTTTTGAAAGGTCCTTCCTAAACGCCAGTTTCGAAGACGGACTGGGAGGGTGGACTGTGCAAAATCAGCTATACTACAGACAGAATCAGCTCGACGGAATGGAAATTCCTATAAGGCCGGGTGAGAATTGCGGATTTACCTATGGAAAGGTTAGAATAGCCACCGCACCTACTGGCACCAACTACCTGGTTTCACAGACCACAACTCAGTACCCGACAGATGGTGCCTATTGCATCATGCTCTACAATACTGGTACCGTTCCGGGAGCCTCCGGTGCCAACTGCCGTGAAAGTGCCTATTCAATCTTCGGCCCTACCATTATAAGCAATGCTTTTAGTGCTTATGCTGGAGACAAATTCAGTGTAGACTGGAAGGCCGTTGCGGGTGGCGACTGGTACGATGTTGTCGGTTATCTGATGAGTACGGGTCCCGACGGAATCTGGGGCAACGCCGACGACTCAAGGGTAATGATGTTTGCAGAACGGGGAAGTGTGAATAACTGGACTACTTCACAGATCACCATTCCGAGTGACGGCGAATACAAATTCGAGTTTGTCAGCGGTTCGTATGACAGGACCGGTGGTACGGCACTTGGCGCCACCCTGTATGTTGATAACCTTCAACTGATCAGCGGTGTAATGGTGGGTGTCAACGATGTAGTAATGCAACAAATCGCCAGGCAGGTCACCTATCAGAATTCAACATGTACACCCCCGCTGAACCAGGTGATCACTATCACTGCGAAGAATACAGCCG
The DNA here is from genome assembly GCA_963732905.1 of uncultured Bacteroidales bacterium. GTDB lineage: Bacteria > Bacteroidota > Bacteroidia > Bacteroidales > DASQZK01. Next base: position 130,000 of record CAVTBM010000011.1, on the reverse strand, counting down.
GGAATACAGGTTCGCAAACGGCTTCAACCACTATTACCGGCGTCAACTGCCCGCCATTGTTAACGGCCACTCTGCTCAATCCGGCATTTGTGGAAAATACTTCCGCTGTAAATTTTTTCAGCAATGCTGCTGTCTCTAATGTTGAGACCGGACAGTCTATCACAGATATGAGCTTTACCGTTTCCGGCAACTCAGACGGAACAAATGAAGAGATTACAATCGATGGGACATCATTCCCACTGGTTGACGGACAGTCGGGCACAACTGCAGATAATTTTCTCAATTATGCCGTTATGGTATCCGGGAGCACAACGACCATTACACTAAATAACGCAGCGGGAATCTCTACAGGTACCGTTGAGTCAATTATCAATACTGCTAAATATCAGGATATCAGCGGGAATCCCTCTGCCGGTAACCGTAACATAGCACTTACTTATCTAAAAGACAATGGGGGTACGGCAAATGGTGGTTCAGATGAAAGTAACCTGAATATTGGTTCAGTTGTCAACGTTAAACCGGCGGCAAAGATCTCCGTCTTTTCAGGCAATAATCAGTATGCAGAAGTTACATCCGGTCTGAATGATTTTGTCGTCCTGGTTACTACAACTGACGATATACCGGTTAGCGGTCGTGCTTTGAGCTTCAACCTGACAACCATCCCTGTCGATGCCTCTGGACAATCTGTTACTGTCAGTTCAACTTTATCGGATACTCAGGGCAAAGCATCAACAACACTTACGCTCGGTACTAAAACAGGCGCTTATATACTCTCTGCCACTTCACCCGGACTTACCGGCTCTCCCGTCTTATATACGGCTACTGCCACACCTGGAGCAACAGATGCCGGCACTTCACATCTTACTGTTAATTTTACCATAGTGGCTGCTGGTGACTCGGTTGAAGTAACAGTTGAGCCAAGAGATGAATATGATAATCCTGTGGGACCCGGAAAAACCGTAGCAGTTAAAATTGACGGGCTTGCCTCCGATTTCGACGGACCCATAAACATTACTGACCGTGGCGACGGGACGTATTCTGCAAGTGTAAAGCTGACCAACACTGCCGCAAATAATATACTTAGTGCCACTTCAGAGGGTATTAGTTTAACAGCTACTTACGAAATCGAATGTAATCCGGGCGAAGCTTATGATTTCGTCGTTTCCGGTGTCCAGACACCTCATGTGTATGGCGATTACCAGAATATTGATATCCTCGTAAGAGATGCTTACCATAATACTAAAATGAATTACACCGGGACGGTTACCTTTACGGGTACCGATAACACAGCTCAGTATCCTGCTGATTACGCTTTTACTACAGCAGATTCAGGAACGAAAACACTGACGGATCAGCTACTTTTTAGTAAGTCGGGAACCTTTAACCTTTCTGTCACTGAATCGGGTAACACTTCCATCAAAGGATTACAATCCGGAATCGTAGTTGATAAGAAATCACTTACAGTAACGGCTGATAATCAGGAGAAGGTATATGGCCAATCCAATCCGGCCCTGAAATTCAGCTATAATGGTTTTGTTTTGGGTGAGGATGAATCTGTCATCGAAACTAAACCGGTCGCATCAACTACCATCCTGCAGAATACAGGAACTGGAAGTTATATCGACGCCATTACACTTTCTGACGGACTGGATTCCAAATACGATTTCACGTATGTTCCGGCTGACTTCACCATTACCAAAGCCATGCTGACAGTTACAGCAGTTGCGAAAACAAAGATCTATGGTGAAGACAACCCGGCAATGACATACCAGTACAGCGGTTTTGTTTTGGGTGAGGATGAAACGGTTCTGGATATCCCTCCGTCTATCGGCACCAGCGTGACTGCCTCTTCCGACGCAGACGTATACGCCGGTGCGATCATCCCTGAAGGTGCTTCGGATGCCAATTACGATTTCACATACGCTACTGCTGACTTCACTGTCGACAAAGCCAGTCTTACGGTCACGGCTGACAACCAGCAGAAAGTTTACGGTGAGGCAAATCCGGCCCTGACATTCGCCTTTCAGGGCTTTGTACCCGGACAGGATAATACGGTGTTAGATATTCAACCAGTTGCATCAACAGATATCGACGAGGCCAGTGCCGCCGGTTTGAATCCGGCAGTGATCACGGTATCGGGCGGTGATGACAACAACTATGACTTTATTTACGTCGCCGGTGATTTAGATATTACAAAGGCGATGCTGACGGTTACGGCCGATCCGCAGGAAAAAATCTACGGCAGTGCAAATCCGGAACTGACCATTATCTACAGCGGTTTTGCGAACAGCCAGGATGAAAGTGCCCTGGCAGTAAAACCTGCTGCTTCCGCCACAGTGGATGAAAATACGGTCACCGGAGTTTATGCAGGCACCATTACGGTGTCGGGTGGTGATGATGCCAATTACGATTTCACGTATGTTCCGGCTGGCTTCACGATTACCAAGGCTATGCTGACAGTTACAGCAGTTGCGAAAACCAAGATCTACGGTGAAGACAACCCGGCAATGACGTACCAGTACAGCGGTTTTGTTTTGGGTGAGGATGAAACGGTTCTGGATACCCCTTCATCCATCGGTACTAGCGTGACTGCTTCTACCGACGCAGGCTTATACCCCGGAGCGATCATTCCTGAAGGTGCTTCAGATGCCAATTACGATTTCACATACGTTACTGCTGACTTCACTGTCGACAAAGCCAGTCTTACGGTCACGGCTGATAACCAGCAGAAAGTTTACGGTGAGGCAAATCCGGCCCTGACATTCGCCTTTCAGGGCTTTGTATCCGGACAGGATAAAACGGTGCTTGATATTCAACCAGTGGCATCGACAGATATTGACGAAGCCAGTGCCGCTGGTTTGCATCCGGCAGCGATTACGATATCGGGCGGTGATGACAACAACTATGACTTTGTCTACGCTGCCAGTGATTTTAATATTACCAGAGCGATGCTGACGGTCACGGCCACTCCGCAGGAAAAAATCTACGGTAGTGCAAATCCGGATCTGACCTTTATCTACAGCGGTTTTATGAACAGCCAGGATGAAAGTGCCCTGGCAGTAAAACCTGCTGCTTCCGCCACGGTGGATGAAAACACGGTCACCGGAGTTTATGCAGGCACCATTACGGTGTCGGGTGGTGATGATGCCAATTACGATTTCACGTATGTTCCGGCTGACTTCACCATTACCAAAGCCATGCTGACAGTTACAGCAGTTGCGAAAACAAAGATCTATGGTGAAGACAACCCGGCAATGACATACCAGTACAGCGGTTTTGTTTTGGGTGAGGATGAAACGGTTCTGGATATCCCTCCGTCTATCGGCACCAGCGTGACTGTCTCTTCCGACGCAGACGTATACGCCGGTGCGATCATCCCTGAAGGTGCTTCGGATGCTAATTACGATTTCACGTACGCTACTGCTGACTTTACTGTTGACAAAGCCAACCTTACGGTCACGGCTGACAACCAGGTGAAGGTTTACAGTGAGGCAATTCAGGCCCTGACATTTACTTACGGTGGTTTTGTCTTGGGTCAGGATGAAAGTTTTATTGATATTCTTCCCTCAGCATCCGTCTCCGCAAATGAGACTACTGGTACGGGTGATTACGACATCATCATGTCTGGAGGTGAAGATGACAACTACTTGTTTGAATATGCAAGCGGCGTTCTGACCATCATCAAGGCTGATCAGTTCATCAGCTTTGAAGCTATTCCTTCAGGTCTAAGGACTACACAGGAACAACCGTTGAATGCCACTTCTACAAGCGGACTGAATGTTGAGTTTGATATTCAGACACCCGAGACGGGAGAGATCTTCAATCATTCCCTGACAGTATTAAAGGAAGGGGTGATAACCGTGGTTGCGAGACAATCCGGAGACCAGAACTGGAAACCGGCTTCCGATGTCATTCAGACGCTTACAGCCATGCCGTCCTTTGATAATATCAGATCGCTTTTCACCCCGAACCAGGATGGCATGAATGACTACTGGTATATTCCTGACATTGAAAATTACGGAAGAGTGAAGGTAAAAATATATAACAGATTCGGGAAGATGGTCTATTCATCCACCAGTTATGAGAACGATTGGGATGGCACCTGGGAAGGCAGGGAACTTCCTTCAGCCTCTTATTACTATGTTATCGATTCGGCAAAAAGAGGGATTATCACAGGAACAGTAAATATTTTAAGGTAAATGAGTATATCGATAAAATTCAGTAAAATGAAAAAAAAACTAACAATTATACTGGCCGTACTTGCAGTATCGTCCAACATCTTTGCTCAGCAGTTTCCTTTCCTGGAGGGATACAATATCAATCCTTTCAGCCTCTCGCCGGCATATGCCGGTCATGAAAATGCCAATTATCTTTTCTCCGACTACCGGACCGACTGGACCGGTGTCGAGGGCCGGCCTACAACCCTGCAGCTTAGTTACAGCATGAAGGCAACGGAAACAATGGGGATCGGCGGTCGTATTATTTACGATAAGAGTGACATTTTCAAGCATACTCTGATTTTAGGAAGCTATTCCTATCAGGTGGAAGTTTTTGAGTCGCACTTCCTTACATTTGCGATTTCGGCAGGCGTTTACAGAAATTCCATCGATGTCGGGAAATATTTTAATGATCCGAACTATGTTAATGATCAGGTTCTGACCAACGACCTGGAAAAATCCAAACTTAAATTTGCCTCCGATCTGAGCACGTTATACATTCATGGCCCCTTTGAAGCAGGTTTAGTTTTTTCAAATATCATGTTTGGATCGGCAAAATATGACAACACACTCCTGGTCTATAAACCTCTTAAAAACTATCTGATCCATGCTTCATATTCGTTGGATGTCAATGAGTTATTTTCGGTAAAGCCGGTTGTCATTTTCATGGGAGGTCAGAACTCACCTGTAAGTCTGGAATTCAGCCCACAGGTAAAGTATAAGGAAAAATGCTGGGGTACTCTTTCGTTCAGGACTGGTGGTGTATGGGGACTGGGTCTGGGCGCGGAGATCATTGACGGAGTTAAGCTTAACTATTCCTATAATATGTGCTCTGGATTGGCCATGAGCATTTATGGAGGTCATGAGATCAGTTTGGGCATCCGGTTGGTGGATTTGCCGATGTTATCCGGCACCAGGAAAACAAACTAAAGCAGCATAAGAGAAAGCGCTCATTTTTAGCCGCAAATTATTGAGATTCTTCAGTAACCTGGTTTCCAGGTTAGTCATTTAGAATAAGCATAATCTGTGGTAAAAATTTATACGGATCATGATTGAAACGAAACCTGGCCTATCCCTTTGTCTGTCCTTTCAGGTCGACCGGAAGGATGAGTATTTATATACTGTTCCAGGCTTTACTAATCATTGGTGTCCGGTAAAATAGAAAATCGATAATTTTCCCCTGGAAATTGCCTGATAATCTGAAGTCCAAAATTAAATTTTAATTGTACGGCCCCTCTTTTAAAAGATTATGGAATTTCATATAGATTTCCTTTATTCTATTTTCAAAATTGGTTGCACACCCTAAGGGGTGCCGGGGAACCTTCCCTGTCAAATTTTCTATCGCTCTCTAACCCCGATGGGCCCTTTTTGGACAATCCACTGATGGATAAATAGCCATTTCGTGCCATCGATCAACATTTTGCTCACAAAATTATGTAATCGCGATGAATCAAGCCTCCCATAGGAGGCCGCGAGCGATAGAACGATATGCGATATCAAACACGGCGCCCCGTAGGGTGCGCAACAACATTCGGTTTAACAGAAACCAGTGTTATACTACCACAATCAAGATATTTACGGAAGAATATAGCAAATATTCAAACTTTCGTTCTACCAGAATGAATTTATTTCTTATCTGGGGAATTTCCATTTCCAACAGATTACATTTACTTTATACCTACACCATTTTCCTGTTAATTTCCTTAAATTGTGCAAAAGATATTTGTACTGACCGGTTATACCCTTTCAGTGGGTTATGCATGATAAGGCATTACATGTCAGTTAAAAGTAATGAGAAGATTCATATTGATAAACCAACCGGCAAAATGGCTGAAGTTAGGATGTGCAAAACAGGGCTATCCATTTTTCCATGAGATCTCCATAAAGCGATAAACCGGTACAAAATTAAAATCATGGAATCGTCATCGAAATCCACACTATGTGTTCATGAGGGTCAAAGATCTGATGAATACGGCGGGATAAACACCCCGGTATTTACCTCCACCTCTTACAGCTACCTGGATTCGGAGGAAAGGATATACCCGAGATATTTCAATATTCCAAACCAGAAGGTACTGATCGATAAACTGGCCGGGCTTGAGCATGCAGAAGCCGGTCTGATATATAGTTCGGGAATGGCAGCCATCAGTACGACCCTGCTCAGTCTTTTGAATAAGGGAGACCATGTAATATTTCAGAAAGGATTATACGGAGGAACCCTTCATTTTATCAGGGAAGATTTTAAACGCTTCGGCATTACCTACACGATGCTTACAAATCATGAAACTAACTCCATCCGTGATGCATTTCTTGAAAATACAAGACTTTTATTCATGGAGAGCCCGTCGAATCCTTTGCTCTCGGTGGTTGATCTGGCAGAGATTGCCTCACTGTGCAGATCCCGTAATGTCTTAACGGTAATTGACAACACGTTTGCTTCCCCCATTAACCAGAATCCTATCGATTCAGGAATTGACATAGTCATTCACAGTGCCACCAAGTATCTTGGAGGACACAGTGATATCTCTGCGGGTGCTGTACTGTCTTCGAAAGCATTGATAGCAAAGATCATGAATACCTCGTTGAACCTGGGAGGAAGCTTGAATGCACTGATGTGCTATCTTTTGGAGAGGAGCCTGAAAACCCTGGAAGTAAGGGTCACCAGGCAAAATAAAAATGCGCAGATGATTGCTGAGTTTCTGCATGATCAACCCGGTATTGAAAAGGTATATTATCCCGGTTTGAGCGATCATGCCGGACACGGAATAGCGAGGAAGCAAATGTCAGGATACGGTGGTATGGTCTCGTTTGAACTGAAAAGCACCGATATTTACAAATTTCAGAAACGGTTGCAAATCATAAAACCAGCCATGAGTCTGGGCGGGGTTGAATCGACAATATGTTCACCCTCGCATACTTCCCACCGTCACCTGACCAGGGAACAGCGTGAACAGGATGGTATTCGGGATAACCTGTTACGGCTGTCAGTCGGGATTGAAGATGCAGATGATCTGATAGGGGATCTTAAACAGGCGGCAACCTGAAATATATTACCGGTCGGGGTCCTGATATAGATCCTTCTGGCAGGATCCGCAATTTTCTCAGAATGATCACTATATTTTTCCAGGCTTACTAACCATACCCGACCATCCTCCTGCAACCGGGGTCGTCCAAACCTCCCACTCCGCAGCATTAGGGATCATGTTGCCCTCCGGATTTCCTGATGTTTCTGTTGTCATGATTATTATTCTTTTGCTTTCGGCTGTAAACATTTGTGAGAAACTGAAAGTCGGACGAAAATTCCCGAACCTGTTATTTCACTGAAATATTTTTGCAGTCGGAGGATTATTTTACACAGAAACCTGTCATTCGTAAAAAAGGCCCTCAACCTTTTTAGTAGTTGATAACTTTTCGTCAAAAAGGTGAAAATGGGACGCTGAGATTTGGGGCGTGAAAGCTATGAAGGCCGGACGGTCGGTCGGTGGGGGTGGGGCCCCTTTCAAGAAAAGACTTCTTAAGAATAACGAAGCCCCTTACTGTGCCCGGTCGCCTAATCCCCACCGGAGATATTGCATTTTCGCTGATATTATCGTTTCACTGGCTCTGACACCGGACATCAGGTAACTCACCTCGTCGTATTCCCACTCAAGGCTGCTGTTGGTTAACCATTATTCTTAGATCCTGTCGTTAGTCAGGTACACAAACAGTGTTTTTACCTGTGCCCCGCAAAGCGCACAAATATCCCCGGATCATTGAACGGATTTGTACCCCCGGACAGAATTTCCCGAATCCTTTCAGTTCAATAACCACCATACGGTATACTTTAGACTGTCAGAGGAAGGTCAGCCTGAAAATTTACGATCCGACATGACGGGAAACCAAAACATTGATGGATGACGAAGAGACTGCCGGAATGTATTCGGTCACATTTGACAGAAGAATGTTGCACGGAGGTATCTTTTTCTATTCACCGTAGTCGGGAGATTTCAGTCAGACAAAAACATTCATTTTGTACTAATAATTGCAGCGAAGGCATCCTGATCCCCTGACCTGATCATGACTGCAGGCTCAGGACTTTTCTGTCTTGCACCATGTGTAAGTCTGTCACAATGGTTTTTCTTCGGGTCCCGGGCAAAAATCCGGATAAAAATATACTTTTGCCCATTGCAGGACTGTTTTGTATTAGCTTCGTAACAAGCAATCATACAATAAAAAGAGTACCGAAATGAAAATCACAGGAAATAAAATACTAATTACCGGCGGAGGATCCGGCATTGGTCTTGGACTGACCGAACGGTTTATCAGTGAAAAGAATACTGTCATTATTTGTGGTAGGCGGGAAGCGGTTCTGAGAAACGTTAAGGATAAATGCCCATCCGTTATTACACGCAGGTGTGACCTTTCATTGGCAAGGGAACGTGAAGATCTTTTCAGATGGATCTCTGAGGAACATTCGGACCTGAACGTGCTGGTCAACAATGCCGGCATTCAGCAGCGTATGAGCATTCGTGACGATGACTTTTTCCCCAGGGCAAATGAAGAGATCACAATCAATATTGAAGCGCAGGTTCACCTGGTTTCTCTTTTTCTCCAGCTTAAATCGTTGAATGCCATCATCAATGTTACGTCAGGACTGGGGTTTGTCCCAATGACCAGGGCAGCGGTGTATTCTGCCACCAAGGCATTTTTCCATTCCTTTACCCTCTCATTAAGACAGATAGTGAAACCGGATCATATCGAAGTCATCGAGATTATACCCCCTGCCGTGAATACTGATCTTGGCGGTGCAGGTGAACATTCCTATGCCACCCCGGTAGAGGAATTTACAAACGCAGTTTTTCAGCAATTGAAAGAAGGAAAATCTGAGATTACGTATGGATTTACCTCTGGTATGCCTGAAGCCGGACCGGAAGACCTCCGGAAGATATTTTTAAGGATGAACGGAGCAGGATAGGAGAGAGGAACGAACAGACAGACAGGCAACGGTGAAATTAACCCGTAAATGCCGGTTCGGAATCTGAATAAATCCCTGCGATTCTTCTTGGCTGTCTCCTCCTGTTTTTATATATTCGCTTTAAGACGGATCAGGAGAACCATCCATGGGGTGAATTATTCCAGATAAATTTTCCGTAATCGTGCCGGAAATATTTTCCTGCCATTTACCCGGTATTAAGGGAGGAAAAATGTTTCTCAAAGTTCATCCGTTTGTGAACAGGGAATACACTGCGGAAGTAAGGTGAATCCTTTTCAGCTCTCAGGCCACGAATATGTACTAAATTTAAATACTATGTCTCTGTATATCATTGCCGGCATTGTGATCCTGGTAATTTTTTACCCTGTGTTATTATACAATTCGATCATCAGGCAAAAAAATGAAGTTATGAATGCCTTCGGATCCGTTGATGCCACGATTAAAAAACGGTACGACCTGATACCGAACCTTGTCGAAACGGTTAAAAGGTATATGACCCACGAAGCTACCGTCCTTTCTCATGTAACGGAATTACGGTCAAAATACTCAGATCAGATGACGGACAGTGAAAAAGTCCGGCTTCATAATGATTTGAATAGTAAGATAAACGGTATTATGGTCGCTGTGGAAAACTATCCTGATCTGAAAGCGAGCAGTAACTTTCTAAAGCTGCAGGCCGCATGGAATGAAGCCGAAGAGCAGATTACCGCCTCCAGGAGGTACTATAATGCTGCCGTTACCGACTACAACAATGCCATTCAAACTTTTCCTGCAAGCATCATTGCCGATATTTTTTCTTTCAAACCGAAGAATGTTTTTGAGATCGGACAGGAAGAACGGGAAAATGTCAGCGCCAAAGCCCTTTTTGAATAGACGATGGTAAAATCAGAAGATGAACTGCTGATATTTTTCGATTCTCGCTTAAAAGGCATGTTGAAGCCCCTGGAAGAATTCAGGGTAAAAGAAACGGGAAGGTTGAGGAGATACGGAATCCGGATCCTGGCCTCCCTTGTCATAATGATTGTGGCGATCGTCCTGCATTCAGGCATTTTGATTGCTTTCCTGATTCTGGTCATTCTATGGAGCCTTGGAAACAGCTACAACATCTTTCAGAAAATGTCAGACCATTTAACCAGATCGTTCAAAAATCATATTATACCCGAACTGCTGGAATTTCTGTTTGAAGATTTTGAGTACATTCTTCGTCAGAGGATAGCCAGGTCGGTCATTGAGAAGAGCATGATTTTTCCCGGTCATGTTTCCCGTGTCAGCGGCGAAGATTTTATGCGGTTCAGGATAGGAGATACCTTTATCATGCTTTGCGAGACAACGGCTTTCGGTTACGGCGACAAAAAAATCTTTAATGGTATTTTTACCGTGGCGACCTTCAATAAGAATTTCTCTTCCAGGACTTTTGTAATTCACCGGAAAGCTTCAGCGATTAAGCAGGTTATCAGGAAAGAACTGCTCGGACCTTACAAAAAGGTGGAGATGGAAGACCCGGAATTCGCTGGTACGTTTACGGTACTGAGTTCAGACCAGGTAGAAGCCAGGTACATTCTCACCCCGTCTTTTATGGAAAGGTTGCTGCAATATAGTAGTAAGATAAATAAGCCCATTACTTTTTCGTTCGTTGAAAACCGGCTTCACTGTGCTATTCCGAAATTCATAAATCTCTTTGAACCCGCCCTTTTCGGAGCGTTTGATTTCGAATTTATCAAAAAGAGCTATGTTCCTCTCAAACTGTATACCGAACTGGTTGATGACCTGAATTTGAATGTGAGAATTTGGACGGAAGATTGAAGAGAGAGAAAAGAGATAGGGCGATTCGGGATCTGAGATCATCATAAAACGCCACTCTGGAAGGTATTAATTCACAATATTAAGCCATCACTTTTCCGGTTTTTTCACATTGTCCATCATCCCTGCTACCACATATTTTCCCGACCCCAGTTCAAACACTGAATACCCCTTCTCTGTGCTCGTTTCGACAGCTTTCCCGTCAACCGTCACCCCCCTGCCGGGGAAACTGATCCTGGCTGTGGTGTTGGCAGGGATCTCAATCTTCCAGTTCAGTTTTTGGCCTTCTTTATTCCAGTTGCTCGATATTTTTCCAAACGGGGTCTCGATGGAAGCTTTTGCGTAGTTCAAGTCACCCACCGGCCATGGTTTGAGGCTGATCTTCCTGAATCCGGGCTCCAGAGGCTGGATACCGGCAACATAGGTGTATAGCCATCTGACGGGTGAGCCAAGGGAATAGTGGTTGAAAGAGTTCATCCCGGGATTCTGGAATCCCCGTTCCTTTGTCCATCCGTCCCAGCGCTCCCAGATGGTGGTGGCACCGTTTTTAACCATAAAGCCAAGCGACGGGAAAGTTTCGTTGCTCATCAGCTTGTACGCCAGGTCAGGATAGCCCGCATTACTTAGCACCTGCATTAGAAAACCGATGCCAATAAAGCCAGTGGTATGGTGGTCGTTGAAGGCCCTGATATTGTCCGCTAGATGCTCTGCGGCTTTGACCCTGAGTGAGTCGGGAAGGAGGTTGAACTGAAGGGCCAGAACATAAGCCGTTTGAGTGTTTTGGCGTATATAACCCTCACCGTCCACATAGGTATTGATAAATGCCTGCCGGATTGCCTGGTAAAGATTTTCATACTTCCGGGCATCATCATTTTTCCCCAGCACATCAGCGATTTTCGACAGGAGGTCTGCACTGTGAGCGAAAAATGCTGTTGCCAGGAGCTCTTTATCCGTCACATCACGGGTATACAACCAGTCGCCGTAATCGCCGCCCCGTTTATTTTTCCATAGCAGGTCGGGATTGTTCGCTTTGACATATTCCACCCATTTCACAAAAGCATCATAATGCTCTTCAAGGATTTCTTTATTGCCGTACATATTGTACATAACCCATGGAATGACAATTCCCGCATCGCCCCAGGCCGGCGCCCCGTTGTTGGTGGCAATGATCCTGGGAGAGACGTCAGAGAATGCCCCGTCATCACCCTGGGCATCCTGCACATCATTCATCCATTTATTAAAAAAGGCGGAAACATCCATATTATATGCCGCTGTTTGGGTAAACACCAGCGCATCACCCATCCAGCCGAGACGTTCGTCGCGCTGAGGGCAATCGGTAGGTACGCTCAGGTAGTTGCCTTTTTGTCCCCAAAGGGCATTATGGTAAATTTGGTTAAGCAGCTTGTTGGAACATTCGAAATTTCCTGTCCGGGGTATGGCGGAGCCGATGACCAGTCCGGTGACCGCACCTGGGCCAGGATTTTCCTTCAACCCACTCAATTCCACATAACGGAATCCATGAAAGGTGAATTCCGGCGTGTAAGTTTCGGTGCCTTCTCCCTTGAGGATATATCGGTCAGTCGCCTTCGCTGTCCGAAGATTGGCCGTGTATATCGTACTGTCGGGATTCAGCACTTCGGCGAAGCGCAAAGTGACGGTATCGCCTCTGTTCCCCGAAACGTTCAGCCTTACCACACCGACCATGTTTTGGCCGAGATCATAAATGAACCGGCCTGGTTTGGGCTCGAAAATACTGTTTGGGCGTCAGCTCTTCATGGAAAGTGACAGCAGGACCCGGGTCGGCAGTGACATTCTCACTGATTGTTTTGGTTACGACGTTTTCCCATTGTGAATCATCGAAAGACACATTTTTCCAGCCAGGTAACTCCATCCGGGCGTCATAGGTTTCGCCGTCGAGCATATCGGAAGCCTGTATGGGGCCGAAAGAAGATTTCCAACTGCCATCTGTCTTTATGACATCTGTATGACCGTCATTGCCGGTGATATGAAGTTCTGCCAGAAGCCATAATGGGTAGGAACCGTAATTGTTACGGGAATGACCCCAGCCAATGGTACCGGCGTACCAGCCGTCAGCCAGGATGGCACCAAAGGCGTTTCCTCCTTTTTTCAGAAGGCTTGTCACATCGTAAGCCTGATATAGAACCCTTTTATTATAGTCGGTAAAGCCCGGAGCCAGGTAATAGTCAGACGCCAGCTTCCCGTTAAGGAAGATCCTGTAGGTTCCAAGCGCCGTGACATACAGCCGGGCTGATTTGACCGGACTTTTCAGGTCGAATGTTTTTCTCATGTATGCGGGAGGCTGGATTTCCTCGGGAACCAGACTTTTTTCATTCATCCAGTCAAACCCCGGAGCATGACCCAGACGGCCAAAAATATGCGACTGCACCTGCTTCTCCTTATTTTTTGAAACGAACCAGGTGTCGTCTGTCGAGACATATTGAATGGCTCCATCTGCCTTTTCCAGGTATAACTGGCCAAGAAGTCCGGCTCCACCCATGGTGTTGGTTACGACGATCTCAATCCGGTTTTCACCTTTTCTCAGGTAATTCTTAACATTCAGATGTTTGATTTTCTGATATTCCCCGGTCCCGGCCTGCTGACCGTTTATATAAAGAATACATTTGTCATCCGCCGTGAGAAGGAACCTGGTTTGTATAATATCATCCGGATTAGCGATGAAAAACGTTTTCCTGAATTCATAGATGCCTTTGGGGGCATCCTGGTCGGAATTGGGCTCGGGATACCAGATCCAGTTTATGTCTTCTTTTCTGTACCTGTAGGTTGCATATTTCTTATTGGGTTTTCCGATCCATTCCGCCTGCCACTCGGCCGGATTGTACAGCCCGGTTTCAAAAAAAGCTGTGGCCGATGTATGTTGTCCTCCATGGTTATCCCAAACTTTTACACTCCATGAAACGTGTTGCCCGGATGTCAGTGGTTTGCCCTTATAGATAATATCAACAGATTGTTCTGAAGGTACCCTGCCGCTATTCCAAAGAGTATCCTGATCTGTCCATGCCGTCATCTGATAAGCTTCCTGCATCACATCCTTCCCATCACTTTGAAGTTGCCAGCTAAAGGCAGGAGTTTTCACGGCCAGCTCCAGGGGATTATGGAGGTATTCACACCTCAGGTCGGTGATAAACCTGCCATTACCGGTTGAGCAGGAAGACAGAATGCCTGTAATTGAAACGCAGAGAAGAATGACGAAATGCTTATTCATGGTGATTTAACGATTACTGAGCAGACTATAAATTTAGTGATTACGGTTTTATTAACAAGGACGAACAGAACTCTTAATTCCAGGGATATCTGCTTATGCTGTTGCCTCTTTTTCTCCTTCCTGCTTATTTTCTTCTCCCATTCCTTCTCCTGCCCCAACCCTCTCTTTCCCGGCTCCTCTTTGCTTCTGTCTACTATCTGCTACCTTCCCCCTCCTTTTTCCATCAGCCCGATCACATTGGCCACCATCCCTTTGATGCCGGTTTCAATCGTTTTCTGATAATCGGGTTGCAAAACTGAGGAATGCAGCGGTGCAGGGGTTTGGTCTTTACTTTTCAGTTGTGCCATAAGTTCCGGATTGGTGGAACCGAGCCAGATCATGCAGATCGGGACATGCTCAGGGGTTCTTCCGTATTTTCCAAAGTCTTCACTCACCATAGCAGGTTTCACGGGTACGATATTCTGAGTACCCAGGATGCTTCCGGAGAATTTCCCGATGTCTTCGGTCAGGGATGCGTCATTCAAAACCGGAGGATTTTCACTGGGGGAGACCTCTACATACGGAAGTTTATCCTCGGGCATCCCAGCGGTGAGTGCAGCACCGTCGCAGATCCGTTTTATGGCTTTCACAGTTTTGGCAATGGCCTCATCGTTATAATACCGCAAGGTAAGTTGCATCTTTACTTCATCGGGAATAATGTTGGGACGTGTTCCTCCGTGAATAGAACCGACCGTTACCACGATGGGGTCGAGGGGGCTGATCTCCCGGCTCACGATGGTCTGAAGATCCAAAACAATGCGGGATGCTATGACAATCGGGTCGATGCATTTTTCAGGATATGCACCGTGCCCGCCCTTTCCATAAACTGTGATTTCTGCAGATTTTACACCGGCAAATACGGGTCCGGGAGCCAGGCCGATGGTCCCCGATACAAGCTCGGGGTTGATATGGTATGCCAGGGCATAATCGGGTACAGGGAACTTCTGAAACAAGCCTGACTCTATGGCGGGAGTGGCTCCTCCTGAAACTTCCTCAGCCTGCTGGGTAATTACCATCAGAGTACCTTTCCATAAATCCTTCAGGTCTACCAGGGCGCGGACAGTACCGGCCAGGACAGACATGTGGATGTCGTGACCACATGCATGCATCACATAAACCTCTTTACCGTCATCGTTCTTCATCTGTTTGGTACTGGCAAACGGAAGTCCGGTTTTCTCCTGAACAGGCAGGGCATCCAGCTCGCACCTCAACATCACGACGGGTCCCGGACCATTTTTGAATATTCCCACCACACTATTGCCGCCGAAATGCCGGGTCACTTCAAGACCGTCTTTTTCAAGCAATTCTGCCATCAGGTTAGCGGTCTGAATTTCATGAAAAGAAAGTTCAGGATTCTGATGGATCTGTTTGCACAGTTGAAGCATTTCATCGCTTTCCTTCTTTACCTCCGAAGAAATCCGGTCATTGGTCTGTGCCAGGATACTGATCTGAAAGAAAGTCATCAATAATAGAATGATCTTGAAACGTTTCATGGTTGTTTTTATTAATGATAAGTAAAGGTATCGGATAAAACTTGCTTTCGGGGGAAACAGGTCAGGCTACCAAATTAAGGATATTCCGCATTACAAATCAATTATTCCGATATTTAATTGAATACGAATATACTCCGGGCCGTTAAATTCTCACTTCCTTTTTTTCCCCCTCTCCTCTTTCAGCCAGCGCTGTCCTTCATGGCACAGCCAGGCGGATCCAGCACCGATGACTGCTCCTGCCAGCACATCACTGGGATAATGTACTCCCAGATCCATCCTGGAAAAGGCGACAACACAACTCCAGGAATACGCAGGAACAATTACATACCATTTTGGGTATGAAAAGCTTAATGAAGTAGCCAGGGCAAAGGCATCCGAAGTATGGCCCGACGGAAAAGACGGGCTTCCCGCACTGCTCAGTTTGATAATGCCAGGATACTTGTCAAAGGGACGTTCACGGTTGACAGAGTATTTAAGAATTGTCGTCAGGACCGCGGCTGACGCAAGTGTAGCCCCTATATAATAAGATTTGTGCCTCATCAACGAATCCTCTTCAACCAGGCTCATCCCGAGAAGAAATACAGGCACTCCGATAGCTACAGGAGCAGAGGCATTGCTGATGAAACGGAAGGTGTTGTCCAGATTTGGATTACGATGTTGATTAATGGATCTCAAAAGATCTATATCGGGATTCTGGGCGAACAACACCGGTCCGGGGAAAAGAAGGAGGACCAGGAGAATTTTCTTCATCATCTTTCCGTACTGCTGGCTGTGAATTGCTTTAATTCCTGCCTGATTTATTTTAACGTATCACCAGCCATGGCCATTTTCAGGGCTTTAGTGGTAATGTAATATTTGGTAATCATATCCGGGACTTCCCAGCCGGGCATATCACCTTTCCCGAGGTATTCGAGGAAATTTCTTGTGACCTGTCCAAAGTGGGCTTCATGGCCAAGTCTGAACTTGCCGGGGATATTAATCATCCAGGTTCTTTCGTCAATCTTTTTGAGTTTCAGGCCGGGATAATCCGATGCAAAATCTGTCTCAACAACTTTTTTCAGTGATCTCTCAAAAGCAGCCGGATCCGTTGAGTGGGTTTCGATATAGACCTCAGGGATATAGTTCTGTTCTTTCCCCTGCCTGATGATCAGGTCGGCCAGAGTACCCCGTAAAACTGAGAAGTATGTATCACCTGCGCCATCGGGAGCCTTGTACCGCCATTCCACAGATATGCGGATGTGTTTTCCTTTCAGCCTGTAATCCATGGCACCATTGCAATAAACCATCAACGTGTCGTTTTTCACGTATTTTTGAAGGTAGCCTGGATACACTGCAAGGCCGGTCACCTCTTTGAATTCGCCGGCTGCGATTGCGGTAGTCCAATGCCGGGCGGAGACCATTTCCACATCCTTTTTATAATCAAGAGATACTCCTGGGAAGGCCTCCCACTGGGCCAGGTCTACCAGGTGAGTAGAAACGTCCACGATGCCTTCACCCTGTTGTTCCACATCGAAAGCCCAGGCTGGTCGTACCAGCGGAATGCCGGAGACATACTTGAAGAAATGATGTACGCTCTCCATGGTAATAGCAGGCTCTTCAGTTGTTCCGTTTATCAGTTCTCCGAATATTTCCGGTAGCATCGACAGTTTTTTCTGGAGGATCGTCGTGATCTCAAAACGTTCGGTCATAATATCATAAAGCAGAACGCCATTCTGTGAAGCAAGGTCGAAAGACTCCTGAAGCATCGAAAATTTATCGGGAGTGATGACCATAGGTTTGTCGGCAAGTACATTCAAACCGCTCTTTATAGAATGATAGATATAATCGGTTTTGATCCGGTTATTCCCGGCAATCACAACCACATTCCCCTTTTTCTCTTCCAACATTTTCTCAAAATAATCCGGACCCAGGTAAACGTGTTCAGACCAATGGGTAGGATCATCCTTCCGGGAATTGTAGGCTTCGACCCTGTTGAGGTAATCTTCAACTTCAGGTCCCTTGGGTGCATATACATAAACATTGCTGTCAACGGTCGGATACATCACCTTCTGAACCAATGAGGCATGGAAATGCCCGGGATTTAAGGTGATGAGTGTAACCGGTAACGTTTGGCCTGCCTTTTTGGAAGACTGGCATGAAGCAGTCATCGCGAGGATCATGATTATGGGTATGAGATGGCTCTTTGTCATGGATGCTGGTTGTTAGCCAAGGTCTTAATGCCCCTGAGCAATGAAGTAATTTTCAATTGTAACAATTCTCTAAATTATAAATTTTTTTTGGAAAGTGGTACAGCGGAGTTCAAAGTCCTCTGGTTTTAGTGACTGACAGGTTAAGGAAATTATTTTAACAGAGATGTATAATGTGGTATACCACCTGTCTGAAATATGCCAAAAAATACGGGAAGAATTATGTGGCTGTTATTGGGGTTGTAGGGAAGGAATAAAGAGATGAACTGTAATACAGGACCTGCATGAGCCTGGTCTTTAACGGGACAGGACAGTCAACTGCAGCAATGCCTGTTAATTCAATCCGGGATACACCTGTTATTTCCCTGAAATATTATTGCAGTGAGAAAAAAAAATGATGGTTTCAGCTGACGTTCATCAAAACGTATCTCATCATTTTGGGTGAGTTGATAACTTTTCGTCAAAAAGTGGAAATGGGGACGCAGAGATTTGGGGGGTGAAAGTCATTAAGGGCGGTGGGTTTGGAAGGCGGGGGAGGGCCCCTCTTCAAGAAAAGACTTCTTAAGAATAACGAAGCCCCTTACTGTACCCGGCCACCAGAAGTCTCTCCATGCAATGCACAAATCCATACCTTTTTCCCGTAGGGCCCTGGGACTTTGTGTCCCTTCCTGAAAAACCATGAGAAGCAGGGCCATATGCCGGACTGATGATGTATTGCCTGTCCGGCTGTCAACCAGGATGCTGGTAGTTCCGGTCTGAATGCTGCAAATCTAAAGGCTATCCGTTTTATCCCCCAGTTCCACCAGCTTTACCACCGTATTCCAGTTCCTCGTGGTTGCCGTTATGTGCAGCCTTGATTCAAAAAATGTGTTGTTGAGTTTGGTCCGGCCATATCCATTGGGACAGTGAAGGTAGATCTCTGTACCAAGGATAAGGAATTCATCCGGGAGGTAAGCCTCAGCGTCAGGTATGCCGGACCCTGATGCATCCGGAATGTCGGAGAGGAAGGTGACATGTAACTTGCTTTTGTCAATATCGCCGTCCTGTAGAAATGGATTATTCCTAAGCACCTTTCTCAATTCAGAAGCATTACGGACCACGATCGGGACATCGAGGTTGAAATGGTCGTGTATCAATCGCTCACACCGGGTCTTCACGTTGGCTTTGTCCGGCAGGTCGGATCGCAGAAGGATATTCCCGCTCTGGATATAAGTGGATACGTCACGGAAACCTGATTTCTCAAACGCCAACTTAAGGTCTGGCATCCTTATAATGTTCTTTCCGCTTACATTGATACCCCGCAACAGGATGATATGGGTTTGCATTTTAGATGCATTTTTGGCATTAAAAAGTTTTGCAGGTTATTCTGCATACAGCTTAGGGTCGCACCAGTCGGCATGATCGTAGTGGTTGCCGTTGCCTCCGTCTGTAACCGTCAGCGTGAGGTTTGTGATCCCCTTCAATGGCACATCTACAAAGCGGGCTTCATCCTCCGCCTTCATCAGCCCGCTCCTGAAGAGTTCCTTCCCGTCGCCTGTAACGATAAATTCAACACTCCCAAACTGGTTGAAACGGGTGTAGGCATCCACCCCGACCCAGGCCGTAAAGCGGCTGTAATGGCCATCGGGTGTAAAATGTAATTCTGATACCGCGTGTACACCGAATCCATTCCTGAAATCGCGGTCTTTGATTTTTAAGGGTGTACCCTGTAATGCCTTATTTATCCGGGGGAAGCTAAAACCTTGGATCCAGGAGTCAGGTTGGATGTGTGTCAGCAGAATATCCGCCGGCTTATCCCATGGAACCATAACCGGTGCGGACCGTTCTGACGTTTTCCCTCTGAGGGTTGCCGCTTCAACATAACAGGTGTCAATTGCCCCGGCCAGTTTTTCAGGAAGGATCAGGCTCGTGCCGGTTGTTGTTTTTGACCAGACGCCATTCAGAAATACCCGGTAAAAATCAGCACCGGGAACAGGTTTCCATTCGAGGATTTTTTTCTCTTCAGCCGGGACAAATTCTGCTTCGGGCCTTGCAAGGGTTTTGTTATAAGGTTTAAAGATGCTGAGGTTCCATTTGTCGAGATTTTGGATGGTAAAACTGCCATCCTCCAGTATGACAAACGGCTGCCAGAATAACCTGGAATTCTCCAGGCTGTCGGCATCCCAGATGTCAGCCATGAAAATAAAGGAGCCGGCGGGTTGACCAGGGGCCGGTAAAACGTATGTGCTCTGGGCTCCGAAGGTATATTCGGCTCCGGGTCCCCGACAGGGATTTTCATGGGTTGTCCATGTCCCTAAGATATGATCGGTTGTATAATAATCAGCCGCATTGGGGGCCCAGCCCGTAAGCCCGGATGTTATAAGGTAATACCGGCCTTTGTACTTGAAAGGAGCAGGCGCTTCCCTTTTCCGGGCTATAATTGCACGCGACCATGTTTTTCCTTCAACTTCCGGGCGGGCAATGTCAAGGTAATCGCCGGAAAGTTTGACAATATATATCGAACTGTTGTTTTCTGACGAATAGATCACATAAGCACTGCTGTCGTCATCCACGAAAAGGTTCATATCCCTGAAAGTATTCCCACGATCTTTCTCATCGATTTTTTCAATTCTTTCCCGGTCAGCGGGTGTTAGTTCTGCAGCACCGCCGTCCATCCGGTTATAACCATAGTCGTAGCTAACCGGACGAAAGGATTTCACAAATTTAAACGGACCTGTTGGTGAATCCGCTATTGCCACACCTGCTTCCGACATCGTGTACCCCTCTGCGTCAAGGTGCATCCACATCACATATTTCCCGGTTTTTGCATTATAAATCACCTTTGGTCGCTCCAGAACACCTGTGGTTCTGGTTTCTTCAGGAGTAAGGCTTGTTGGCAGCACCGTACCTTCATACTTCCAGTGGTAAAGGTCGGCAGATGAATAACAGCAAACACCCGTCTTGTTGCCATGACCAAGACGCTGGTCCTGACCGTACATGTAATATAGGTCACCGACTTTCAGTATTCCACATGCATGCGCTTGAATGGGGACACTGTCTGTGTCGTACCATACTTTGCCGGGGTAGAAAAAGTCATTGTCAGGCTTGTGCTCTCCGGTTGTGCAGGCTGCTAAAGCAATTGTCAAAAGGACAGGGACAAACAGGATCTTCATGAATACAATGGATTTATAATGGATGAAAAGGTTTGCTACGAAATCAAGGGAGTTAAAGATAAAGAATATTTTTCGCTCTCCCGCTTTTTTCTTCCCTCCCGCCAGACATGGATGATATTGCCGGATCTGTGGTTTGTAGCCAAAAGTCTTTCTTGGGCTTTATCACTTCCCGGAAATCCGGTATAAGGAAAGGTAAGCCTATGTGAGTTCTGATTTAATTGTCTGTCATAATCAAGGAGTGAAAACAGGCTTCTCAGCGATCAGGATAAAAAGCGGATAAGCTTTTTTTCCTTCATCCGTATTTTTTTCGATCGTGAAAAAGTCTTTGTACAATCTGGTCTCAAAGCCATGCAATTTTAAAAGCTTCTCCATTTTCTCCCGTTCAAATCCGTTATGGCCGTCAAAGTCGGGTATATGTGAGTGAAAACTGCCGTCTTCCTTTTCAAGATCCCCGATACACAGGTAACCGCCTTCTGCGAGAAGGGAACTGAACCGGTGAAAGATAATATCCAGATCCTGGATATGATGGAGGGCCATAAGAGAATATACAATATCGAATTTCTGGTTCAGCTCTCTTTTTTCAAGATCAATTCTGAGGGGGTTAAAATGTTTTAGATGATGTTCCCGTATCCGGGCTTGCAGTACCTTGAGCATTTCATCGGAAGTGTCGGCCAGTGTTATGTTTTCAAAGCTTTCCCTCATGATATAACTGAGAAGTCCGGTTCCGCAACCGAATTCAAAGGCATCCTTTATTTCCCGGCCTGACAGGAAGGATTTTATTTCATGAGCAAAGGCTTCGGCTCTTTTCGTTTTTTGGGGATCATTATCCCAGCTGGCTGCTTTTTCATCAAAATACATGGTATGTGGGTTTGTTGAAATTACAATTGGATTCAGAAACGGTTTTTTCTAAATGGTTTGCTATTCGTAACAACCCGGGAAGGTAAATCGTTTTAATTTTTTACAGAAAAAGTAAATAATTATGAAAACAGGAATACTTCATATCTGAAAGAAGTTGATCCTGAAAGATATTCGGATCCATGGGCAGATTTTGAACAAAATTCTCATGATTCAGGAAAAATTATTGACGGTTTGAAAACCAAATATTGGATATTTTGTTCTCTTGTTTTGTGACATATAGCACTTTAAATGAATCAGATGAAGACAACCCTACCTATTTCCCAAAACCATTGGAGAACAGTGGTCATCGGTGCAGGTCAGGCCGGACTGGCAGCTGGCTATTATCTCCGGAAATCGGGGGAGAATTTTATCCTTCTGGAAAGCAACCAGAATATAGGCGATTCCTGGCGAAACAGGTGGGATACCCTCAGGTTATTCACTCCTGCCCAACATGACGGTCTGCCCGGATTCCCTTTCCCTGCAGCGCGTGGATCCTTCCCTGAGAAAGATCAGGTAGCGGATTACCTGGTTGAATATGTCACAAGGTTTGATCTCCCGGTACATTTGGGAGTTAAGGTAGGGAGCCTCAAACAGAAGGGGTCAGGTTTTGAGATTAGTACCAGCGTGGGGTCTCTCAGTGCAGATCGTGTTGTGGTTGCTACCGGAACCAATCCGGTACCGTGGATTCCTGATTTTGCATCCGAACTGGATCCCACCATACATCAGATCCACTCTTCCCAGTATAAAAATCCCTCATCACTGCCTGATGGTGATGTCCTGATCGTTGGCGCCGGAACATCCGGTCTGGAGATAGCGCTGGAGGTAGCCGGGAGCCGCACCACTATGATATCCGGGAAGCCCACTTTTCACATTCCTGATACCATCTTGCGATATGCCGGAGGTTTTTACTGGTGGTTTATAAACAATGTACTTACTGTGAGAACGCCTGTCGGTAAAAAGGCCAGAATTCAGATTCTCAGTCATGGAGGACCTTTGATCAAAATTTCAGCCGGGATGATTGATGCGGCCGGTGTGAAGCGTCTTACAAAGATTGGGGGCATAAAAAACGGTTTTCCGGTTACCGAAGACGGGCAGGTCGTGAAGGTAAAAAATGTGATCTGGTGCACGGGTTTCAGACCGGATTTTTCGTGGATCAGCCCGGATGTAACGGATCATACCGGGTGGCCGGTCACACAACAGGGAGTTACTTCGTTGAAAGGACTGTATTTTGTCGGCATGCTTTTTCAATACGGACTAACCTCTGGATTGATTGGAGGTGTTGGCAGAGATGCTGCCAAAGTGGTAAGGCACATGCGAGAAATGGCCTGAGGAGGAAACGGCGGAGCATTTTCAATGATACGATTTTTTTACTGTATCCATCATCATGACGATGGCCAGGAACGAGAGGTAAACATAAAAGTTCAGGGTTAACAGGCGTTGCCAGAGCCCTTTCCAGGTAGTTATGAATTCCACCGGGTGGCTTTTAAGTTTGGCGATACTGAACAGTATTAGTGCGATAAGACCAAAAGCTAGGATAGGGATGGCTAATGCATAAAGTGCAGGATGTTCACGGCGGGGGATAATTTTCCGGATCAGCAACGGCAGAATAAACATCCCGGCAATGCCGAGACCTCCGAGAGTATCGTGGACTATTCCGCTCAGGGTCAAATTTCCGTTTACATAATTTGCCGGAAATATTCCGGAACCCATTCCTTCACCCACACCATACAGCATTATCAACCAGGAGGCTGCTCTGGTCGCAGTTCCCTCTTTATATGCCAGTCTGAAACCCAGACCGAAAATAACGAACATAGATCCAAGGATAACCCACCATGTTGAAGTAAGTGCAGCCACCGGGCTGGCTGTGGCTCCCAGCATGCTCTCGGTGTCGTGAAGCATTCGGTAATCCGGGTACAGTCTTCCGGCTATACCCATTACCGTAAAATCCCCTGTGGTCGCTAAAAGACAGATTATCGCGGAAATAAAAATAAAAGTCCTGGCAGAATTTATTCTCACTTTATATTTAATGCAGGTTTATACTCTATAATTTCAGGCATGATTTCAGCACGCAAGATGGTTGTTTAACATCAGATTAATAAAAAATGTTGGATAGTGAGAGTTAAAAATCTATAAAACGTCTGGTGTGATGTTCAATTAGCTGCGGGAATGGCAAAAAGAAATGGGGATCCTTTCCCCTGAACAGATTTACAACAGAACCGGCTGGCGTTTTTAGTGACAAACTCACTGCAAAGCACCAGACCAGGTCCGGTACCGGTTTCTCCGGCAGTGCCGCCCGGCTTATTTATGTTTTGCAGCGCCATAAGTTTATCACTCTCTTCAAGTTCAGTGTAATTCCTGATAATCAGATCACTCAAAGAATGCAAATTGGTGAAGGGATTTTTAAGGTCATGGGCGAGTATAGAAAAGAATTTATCCTTCATACCGATAAGTTCCTTCAATTCTTCTTTCTGTTCTTAAAACTGTTCTTCAGCCATTTTACGGTTGATGATTTTCCTGGCTACGATGATGATGCCGGTCAGTTCACCGGCGGCATTCCTTTTTGATGAAACTTTGGCATTGTACCACTGTTTGCTTTCACTGTCTCATTTCCCGGCTTTCCTAAAGGCATTATAAACATTTACCACTCCTCCTGTTACCGAGAGTTTATCAAATCGAACCGTTTTGCCATGGTCGCTTTTTTCTCCTGTAGTTTCGTCAGCCGATGGAAGATAGACTTTTTTCCTCCGGTGTTTGTCGGTATTTTCCAGAATGAGATCTCTCAAAGCAATAGCAGAGAGATCGGGGTGGTATGACAGGATGAGGGCAGCTACGCCGGCAACAACCGGAGAGGCAAAACTGGTACCGTCACCCATATTGTATCTGTTCCCGGGGTATAGGGAGATCATGTTAACCCCGGGGGCAAACAGGTCTACATTCGTCCGGCCATAATTGGAAAAGCTGCCCACCAGGTCCTTCCCAAAGTTTTTTGAGGAAGCTCCTACAGTAATCCAGTTGTTGACAATGGTGCCGTCATTAAGACGATTCTCAGGATAACTGGATACATGGTCCAGATCATTTGCATCATTACCGGCAGCATGAACGAGAAGAACATGATGAGCTTCAGCATACTTTACCGCGGCATCGACAAAATCCTTATGCGGCGAAAAATCCTTTCCGAAGCTCATGTTAATGATATCGGCACCGTTATCAACGGCATAACGGATGGCCAGGGCAACATCCTTATCCCTCTCATCCCCGTCGGGTATCGCCCTAACACTCATGATTTCCACGTCGCTTGCGATACCGTCGATTCCGAAACCATTGTTCCGGATGGCGGCGATGATGCCCGAAACGAATGTGCCATGAAACGCATCAGGGCCGGTCACATCATTATTCCCATAATCCGTATCGTTGATATCATCCGGATTGTCTCCTACAAGCGGCCTCGGATTGAAATCGGGATTCAGCTGTTTATCAAGACGGGCATCGACCATCTCTTTTACCTGGTTCAAGCCGTCTCTGGTGAATCCATTCTCATCGAGAGTAATAAGAAACTTTTTGACCATATTGACGTCGTCCCGGTTGGTGTTGATGCCCTTCAGATCGGCAATTGTAAACGTGTCTTTGCCGAGAAAATCTTTGATGATCTTTTCGGAATAGCTCAGGTTAAGCTCCAGGTTTTTAATATTGGATTTGATATTTTCAAATTTACCCTTCTTTTTTTCGAAAGAGGCCTGACATTTCTTATAAAGTCTGTAATCCGCTGTATCTTCCGGGGCTACCTGGTCAATCGAATCGACTCCGCTGAACCGGGGGGCCATCCTGCGCATGATCCTGACTTCTTCAAAGTTTTCATACCGGATGTTTTCTCCGTTTTTGTTGCCCAGGAAATTCCATCCGTGAATATCATCAATATACCCGTTTTTGTCATCGTCAATCCCGTTGCCCGGGATCTCATCCGTATTGACCCAAATTCTGCCCTTCAGGTCAGCATGGGCCGTATCTACACCTCCGTCGATGACTGCCACGATAATCTTTCGGCCGGCCTTTTTATTTTCGATCAGAGAGGTGTAAGTGCGGTCAACACCGGCGCCTTCAATTTTATCCTTGGAGGGACTTTTATCAAACCAATTCAGGAAAGACCCATCCAGGGAATCAACGGTGGACACAGGCGTCGACTGGCTGAATACATTCAGCATAGCCATCGAAATAAAAGTACTGGTTAACAGGAATTTTAAAATCATTTTCATTTTTACCGGTTTATAAATAAAAAAGATTAAAAATAGAATTTTTTATCCTAAAAACAACGCTTTGGAATGAATGTTCCAAATCTTCATCCTTTAGGATGATCTAAATGGTTGACATCTTAAAATCTCAGTTTGGACACTGTAAATAAATCATTGATAAAATAGGGGATAAGTTAATTCGTCTTCTGTTGAAATCCCATATAATATTTAATATTATTAGCAAAATAAAAATCTAGCACTCAAAGTAATAAGTATAGGATAAATAAATCAGATATTATGATTACAAGCCGCTACAACAGTGAAATAGGAGTTCTTGAAGTCAGGTACAAGGGTAAACTGGGATATACAGAACTGAAGGGCTTTGGTGACAGTCTGATGACTAACCTGAGTATTCCCCGGGAACTTAAAATCCTTACCGATGTGAGGGACGGGGAATATGATCTCCGCGAAAATGAACTCCAACTGGTATTGAATGCTTTGCAGCTGCAAATGAGCTCCTTCAAATTTATTAAAGCTGCTTTTATTCATACACGCCCCAAAGAAACTGCGATCTCCCTGATCTCGGAAGAAAGGAACACGATCCCCAATTATTATCACAGGGTTTTTTCTACCAGGCAGGCTGCACTAACCTGGTTGCTGGAGAATAACGTCTAGTCTTCATTCCTATCTGGAAACCCGGTACATGAATGAATTTTGCAATGAGGGTGTTGAGAATTATTCACATCCCTTTCTCTCTTTTAACCCAGCCATATTGAATGATTTACATGCTTTCTCCGTGTGGTTTTTACGCGTATGTTGAAAAACGTGGAAAACATGCCACAATTTATTGATATTCAGGGTATATTAAGACGGATTTGAGCCTTTCGCACGATTTTTGCAAAAGATGCAGGATTATTAAAAAGAAAGGGGAAATTATAATGAAAAATCGATCATTAAGATGGCAGGACTGGGTCACCCTCATTGCAGGGATCTGGTTATTCATAAATCCATGGCTTTTTGGTTATGCCAAAATGTCTTATTCCTGGGATGCTTTTCTCTTTGGAGCAGTCGTCTTCGTCTTTTCAATCTGGGCACTAAGTGATAGACGTTTCTGGGAAAATTGGGTTGACCTGTTGATTGGTATCTGGCTTTTCTTATCACCCTGGATACTGAGCTTCGATTTGAATGGAAGTGCCTTATGGAATTTTCTCTCAGTAGGTTTCATCCTGATGATATTCGATATCTGGAGTATAGCTGCATACCCCAGGGTATCTTCGGCACACGCATGAAGCCTGTTTGATAAATAAGTAAAATTGGAAATTCAGACCGGTAAAGGCTTTTATTCATGGAGAAAAAGCCTTTACCGGCTTTTGATTTTAAAGGTCGGCTTACGGTCTTAAAAGAAAAGCAGGATGAATAGGAGGAGCTTATCAATCCCGATTCCATTTCAGGGTGTGTCCGAGAAAAAGTTATAGACTTGTCCGGCTATTATTTCCTGTCCTTTATCATTCAGATGAAAGCCGTCAGGGCTGTATTTCATGTAATCAGGCTGGAAAAGGCTGTACAAATCGATAAAATCACAGCGACTCTGTTGGGCAATGTCTTTAAAAAAGGGGAGGAGGTATTTGACCCTTTCGCCGGCACCCTTGAATCTGGCCGGTAATACAGGATCCGGACCGAAAGGTAGTGGTGACAGAATAACTATATCCGGAGGCCTGTTCTTAAATCCGGGAAACCCCTTGATCTTGCGGAGCAGGTCATTCAGATAAACCGGTACGGTAGATAGTTCATTGTCAAAAATGTTTTTGCAGTCATTGGTTCCAAGAGAAAGAAACAGATAATCGATTTTTCGGCCTCCACTCGAATCCAGAGCGTTATCAAGATATATCTCGATGTTATGCAGTGTGTTCAGCTTTTCATTGTTTAAATTGTTGAAACCGTAGGTATTTCCCGGAACTGAAAAGTTGAGAATCCTGTTTTCCGGCATCTTCTTTTTTAGCTTACTGACCCAACTGTCGTCTGCAGCGGCATTCTGGTCCCCGATGACTAAAATGAATTTTTCATGGCGAGAGGCACAAGAAATCAGGAATACTGACAAAAAAAGGAGAACAGATTGTAATTTGAAAGATGTTCTGAGTGATGATTTCATTCTGCAGGAATCCTTGTTTGTGTTCCTGACAATTTAAGGTAATTTCTGCGATTATCTATATTTGCCGAACTTTTTTTATTCAAAATAAGCCTTCGGGAAAAGGATGGAATACGAATCGTTAAGGACCTCCTTTTTTGGATAACTGCAATCAAATGCCTGATGAATAGTTAGTTGGCTTTACCTATCAGGTCAATCAATAATTGGCGTATGGTGTTGGTATCAATGGGTTTTTCAAGGTAACCGGCAAATCCTGCAGCGAGGAACTTTTCCTTTTCCTCCGGAATACAATTAGCTGTGTGGGCTACCACGGGTATATGACTTTTGAGCCGCCGGATTTTTTCAAAAATTTCAAAACCGCTCAGATCAGGTAGCCTGATATCAAGTAAAACGATGTCTACCTGCCTGTTGGTCATGACCTTGAGGGCTGCCTCCCCGCTTTCGGCGTAAAGGATATTAACTCCCGTGTCTCTCAGCATCACTTCGAGCAGACTGAAGAAAAACTCCTCATCATCGACCAGGAGCAGCGTTTTCGCATAGAGATTTTCTGACATAAAAATTTATTTTGATCTGTCCGGCTGACAGAGAAGTGATGTAAATTTTTTCCTGCCATTCCCTATTTATTTCCATTGACCCGGTTAACAAACCCAGCGACTGAGAGATCATTTAAAAATGAAGGGTTGATTTCAGTCGCTTCCAATGAACATTCTGTTGTAAAAATAAGGATTAAAATTTGTTTTTCTGATCGGGTGCAGAAAAAAGTCAGGGATCATTGAAACCCACTTTCCCCTGATCAAGGGCAAACAGGAATTGATATCTGGTAAATTTTGTTCCTTTCATGGTTGTCTTTTTAAGGTAAATCATCAGAAAATTGCCAGGGTTTCTCTAATCTCAAATAAGACGGCTTATCGTAAAAAGCTCAGTGTGTCAGACTTTTCTGAGTGTGAAGATAAAGGTGCTCCCCTTTCCTTCTTCGCTTTCCACCTTGATCTCCCCACCATTTTCCGTGACAAATTCCCGGCACAGGATCAGACCCAGGCCGGTACCTTTTTCATTTGCGGTGCCTCTTTCGGACCGGACATTCCCAATTTCAAACAATTTGGACAGGTATTCAGATTTGATACCGGTGCCTGTATCTTTAACCAGGACTCTGACAAAATCACCAGCTTTTTCAGCTTCCAGGGTAACTTTTCCGCCTTCCTCGGTGAATTTCAGTGCATTGGATAAAAGGTTTCTCAAAATGGAATTGACCATATCCATATCGGCATACACCTTTAGATTTTCATCCATGGCGAAAGTCAGTTCAATAGATTTGTTCTCAGCTGTCTGATGATACAGGCTCATAACGCGGGTCACGGGGTCTTTAAGAAAGAAAGCGGAAGGAGTTACCGTAATCGCCCCGGTTTTGAACCTCGACCATTCGAGAAGGTTCTCAAGCAGGGTGAAAGTATTTTTCGAAATATTGTATATGTTATCTGTATACTTGACCATATTTTCCGGGCTGAGAAGGGTGACTTTTTTATGCATTACCTCAGCTGCCATGATGATGGAAGCCAATGGACTCCTCAGGTCATGGGCGATGATGGAGAAAAATTTGTCTCTGGTGGCAATTTGTATTCTTAGTTGTTTATTGACTTTATCTATTTCTTCCTGGCTTCGAAGGAGTGAATGATAGATCACCTTGGTGGGTTTGACAAAACCCGCCTCAATGTTGGCTTTGTAAATCAGGATAAAGGCGAACAGCTTAAAATAATGTCCTGCCTGGTTAAAGATACCGTAATTAGAGAAATAGAGGGTGAACATATACTCACTTAATATAGTGAATACGATGGATAAGCCAATGAAAAGGAAAATATCCTTCTCAAATGAATGTTTTTCTTTTCTCAAGACCAGCAGTGATACCAATAGGATAAGTATGATGACGTATTCACTGTATATTTTAAATTTGGTCTGACCGACACCTTCGATATAGCAGGTCGGAAAAAACTGAAAAATGAGTATGCTCAGAATAATAAGGGCGGTAAGTACAAAATAAATGGTGAATATCAACCAGAAATAGGGATTTATGTTTCGTTTCAGGAAGAGGAAACCAACCAGTAGGGAAAGACTTTCCATGAACCTGGTGGCAACCCAGAACTGGTTGGCGTAGAAATGGTCTGGTGTAATAATGTTCATTCCGGAATAGGTAAGAACATGCATCAGATCCAGGAAGCCGATGAACAGTGATGCGATGCCGAAAAAGAGCAGATAGCTATTATCCAGCATACGTCTGGCGTTCAGGGTGAAGATGAAGAGTGAAAATGCAATAGTGATGGAAAAAAGCTCAACCAGGGTATGAAAAAGGAGGTAGTTCACCTTTTCGATGGAAAATAACACAACAATACTACCCGTAAACAGGACAATGGGGATAAGGTTTCTGACGATTACCCTGAATCTAGTCACTTCGCGTTCTGTTACTTTAATGTCCCGAAATTAAATATGTACTTTTACTTTCAGGTATTCTTAGGCTTATCCTGAGTAAATATATAAAATAAAAATGATTCATCAATGATAACAAATGATTGTGGAATTTTAAAAGAAAACCATCTGAATTAAGAGGGGAATTGCTAACCACTTTTATTTATCTTAGCCGCAGTTTTTAAATAAAAGAGGTTTCAATCCATGAATGATTTTGATCCTGGGATCCTACGTTGTCCTGTTACCGGCGAATCCCTGAATAAAGTCAGCAAAGGGGAAGCTGAACGGATTTTGAAAAATTTTTCAGGACAGGATATGTTTCCCGGTAAAATAGATGGCGGTTATCTCAATGCTTCCGGCGAATATTTTTATCCTTTAATGCAGGGAATAATCCTTCTTTTGCCTCATTACGCCTGGTTTACAGGAGAGGGAGAGGATCTGAGGAATGGAATGGCCTTTGATAAGAAGCGGGTATTCGATTATTACAATGAGATTAGTTACAAGCTGAAAGAAGACATGACGGTTTATGAAGACACCGGCAAATGGGTCGACTACCGGGATGTGTCGGCCGGGTATATTTTTTATTGCTTCACCAGGGCCAGGCAATATCTTGAACCGGCAGGGAAATACTTTCTTGATATTGCTTCAGGCCCTATCGGCCTGAAAGAGTATCTGCATTTATCTGACGGGTATGATACCCGCATTTGTATAGATATTTCCGTGAATGCACTCATCCAGGCGAAGCGAAACCTGAAAGAAAGGGATGGTATTTTCATTTGTGGTGATATAACTAACATTCCTTTACAGGATGGAATATGTGACGCCGTACTTTGCCAGCATACGCTCTATCATATTCCCAAAAATGAACAGAAAACTGCTGTAGAAGAACTTTACCGGGTGGCCAAACCCGGATCGGCCATCGCAGTGGTTTATAACTGGTTCTTCTATAGCCTGCTGATGGACACAACACTATTTCCCGTTCAGCTTTACCGGATATTGCGACACTTTGCCGGGAAGGCCTATGTCCGGATATTCAATTCCAAACCCAGGCTCTACTTTTTCGTTCACCCGCGGAGATGGTTCAGGAAATCATTTTCATTCTCCGGAGAAATGACTTTCTATTGCTGGCGCAGTACGAACAAGTACTTCATGAAGGTGTACATCCATAAATGGTTGTGGGGAAAGCAAATCCTGAACCGACTCAGGCATCTGGAAGAGAAATATCCTGAGTGGTTTGGCCGGCATGGTGCCTACCCGGTAATTGTTATCCGGAAAAAATGATGCGGCAGAAAAGGCCGGGATAGGGTTATTCTTCTGAATATTTTAATAAACATTCAGGACAAAGGCAATCATCATACCTGTCCATGATCACAATCAGGTCTTTCCTGTGGATCTGTGCATTCTCGCACCAGCAATCTTTCTCCCCTTCGCATACGAACACTTTGCCGCAGGAAGGACATTTTTTTTCGGTCATTTTTTCCCTCTGCTTAATGTCACACTTACAGCTTTCATCTGTCCTCCAATAGGGGGGTTCATCTTGCGGATCGTCACCGTGACCTCCGATACCCCGCCCAGTTCATCATAAACGGCGTTGAGGATGCGGCTGGCAATATTCTCGAGTAATTTTGATTTTTTCTTCATCTCCCGTTTAACCAGGCGGTATGCTTCCTGGTAATTGACGGCATCCCCGAGTTCGTCTGTCTCAGCCGGCCGGATCATGTCTGTCTCGATCAGAAGGTCAACAAGGAATCGGTTTCCAACGATCTGTTCTTCCTCATAATGCCCGTGAAAAGCATAAAATTCCATGCCCTCAAGATGAATCCGTCCCATGGTTTCTTTTGTTTGGCTACAAAGGTAATGAAAAGAATAGAATGGTGAGATAGGAAGGGAGGTCAGGGAGATGGGTTAAGGAAAAAGAATGACCCCGGAATCACTTCCCCGAACCGCGGAGCGGTAACCCAGGCATAGACACGGTTTTGTCCGTGGTGGTTATGCCCGGTGAATGACGCAAAGACGAAAAGGAAAAAGAATAATCCCCGGAATCACACCCCCGAACCGCAGAGCGGTAACCCACGCATAGCCACGGTTTTGCCCGTGGTGGTTATGACCGGTGAATGACGCAAAGACGAAAAGGAAAAAGAATAATCCCCGGAATCACACCCCCGAACCGCAGAGCGGTAGCCCATGCATAGCCACGGTTTTGCCCGTGGTGGTTATGACCGGTGAACGACGCAAAGACGAAAAGGAAAAAGAATGATCCCGGTAATCCAGTCCCCCCGAACCACGGAGCGGTAGCCCACGCATAGCCACGGTTCTGCCCGTGGTGGTTATGACCGGTGAACGACGCAAAGACGAAAAGGAAAAAGAATGATCCCGGTAATCGCTCCCCCGAACCGCAGAGCGGTAACCCACGCATAGCCACGGTTCTGCCCGTGGTGGTTATGACCGGTGAAAGACGCAAAGACGAAAAGGAAAAAGAATGATCCCGGTAATCAGTCCCCCCGAACCACAGAGCGGTAGCCCACGCATAGCCACGGTTCTGCCCGTGGTGGTTATGACCGGTGAACGACGCAAAGACGAAAAGGAAAAAGAATGATCCCGGTAATCCAGTCCCCCCGAACCGCAGAGCGGTAGCCCACGCATAGCCACGGTTTTGTCCGTGGTGGTTATGACCGGAGAAAGACGCAAGGACGAAAAGGAAAAAGAATGATCCCGGTAATCAGTCCCCCGAACCGCGGAGCGGTAACCCACGCATAGCCACGGTTTTGCCCGTGGTGGTTATGACCGAAGAAAGACGCAGGGACGACAATGAAAAAGAATGATCCCGGTAATCAGTCCCCCGAACCGCAGAGCGGTAGCCCATGCATAGCCACGGTTTTGCCCGTGGTGGTTATGACCGGTGAACGACGCAAAGACGAAAAGGAAAAAGAATGATCCCGGTAATCCAGTCCCCCCGAACCGCGGAGCGGTAGCCCACGCATAGCCACGGTTTTGCCCGTGGTGGTTATGACCGGTGAACGACGCAAAGACGAAAAGGAAAAAGAATAATCCCCGGAATCACTCCCCCCGAACCGCGGAGCGGTAGCCCACGCATAGCCACGGTTTTGCCCGTGGTGGTTATGACCGGTGAACGACGCAAAGACGAAAAGGAAAAAGAATAATCCCCGGAATCACTCCCCCGAACCGCGGAGCGGTAACCCAAGCATAGCCACGGTTTTGTCCATGGTGGGAATGACCTCATTGAACGTACGCAAGACGAAAAAGAAAAAGAATTATCCCGACAATCCCGGAAACATCTCGGGAAAATTACATCCATGGTTAAGAGTTCGGAAGGTTCCTATACTAAAAAGGACTGAAATATTTTTGCAGTGAGACAAAAAAAATGATGATTTCAGCTGACATTCATCAAAACGAATATCATCATTTCGGGTGAGTTGATAACTTTTGGTCAAAAAGTGGAAATGGGGACGCTGAGATCCGGGGGGTGAAAGTCATAAAGGGCGGACGGTTTGGAAGGCGGGGGAGGGCCCCTTTTCAAGAAAAGACTTCTTTAAAATAACGAAGCCCCTTACTCTGCCCTGACCTAACCGGGCAACCGACGAAGAGAAAATGTTAAGAAGGGTAGAGGAGAAGAAATGACTTATCCCGAAATATATTACAAAAATGTAAGCAAGTAAACGCGATTTTAAAAATACTTCGACAGGTGGGTTTGCGATTGTGGTATTGGATCACAAAAGCGCAGCAAACGGTACTGAATTCGGAAAATTCCAGATAAAGGGCAATGTCATTCAATCAGGTAGCGGTCCGACTTCTTACATCTTCATTACAGGCCCTTGAGACCGTAGGCGTTGATCATACAGGGAATAATATTCTTCATTGCCGGTTTACCCTTAAAGAAGCTGAAACCCTGATCCCACTCCCAGAATGTCCAGGGGATATGGTATTCATCGAGCAGGCTTCTTACATCGGTGGCATGATGGCAACGGCTAACCGGGTCGGCAAATCCATTGTATGATCCCCATTCACCGCAGAAAATGGGCACATCATGTTCATCTGCCCATGTCTTCACACCTTCCAGTGTGGTGCGCAGGGCTTCCTTATTGCCTGTATTTTTGTATTCTTCGTAGAGTTTTTCGCCCCAGGTTCCTTTGGCTGTTTTTGCCAGTGGCGGCATTTTGGGTTCATAGTAAGGATAGGGAATCCCGGTGGTCGAAACGCCATCCCCTGCCCATGACGCTCCCTGGTGGGTGAAGAGAAACGGATCGTAGAAATGAAAGGTGTAGATAATATTCCCTGCGTTGAGTGTTCCCATATCCTCCAGCCCCTGTATCGAATTCCAGTTTTCCCCTCCTGCGATGATGGTTCTGCCGGGATCAACCGACCGGATTATCCGTATCAGCTTCCCTGCGGTCTGTTTCCAGTTGGATGTGCTTATTCCGGTAGGCTCGTTATATATTTCAAAAAATACATGATCATGATTCGTGTTTTTGTACCGGCTGGCTACCTGTTGCCATATTGCGGCAATCCTGGTACACTCAGCAACTACATTGGAATCGGCCAGGCTGCCATGGTGATTGTCGATGATAAGGTTGAGATGAAACTCATCAGCCCATTTGATAAATGAATCAGTGCATGCAAAATAGCCGGTTTTAAGGATGGCATAGGGAGGATCCGGGGATGTCCATTTGTCGAAGCAGACCGGCAGCCTGACGGTACTGAATCCGAGCTGCGCAATCAGCGCCATGTCGTTACGGTAACCCGGTAGATCGGCCATGTTGATATAGTCGGAGTACTGTTTCTCTGCCGTACCATTCCAGTAATTTTCCAGCCACGACAGGTTGACTCCCTTTTTAAAAGTTTCCAGTCTTTCGGATGCCTTGTCCTGCGGATAGGCAGACAGCATGAGGCACGCCGGCAGGATGAAAGTAAGCAGGATTCCCGGTTTATTCATGATCCTGGTTTTTTAAAAGTTGAAATGAATGGTTTTTCTTTCTCAGATGAAAGACTTTTTAATAAACTTCTTCAGGATG
This sequence comes from uncultured Bacteroidales bacterium, assembly GCA_963732905.1. GTDB lineage: Bacteria > Bacteroidota > Bacteroidia > Bacteroidales > DASQZK01. The sequence continues at coordinate 94,141 of CAVTBM010000011.1, read as the reverse complement.
CCTGACCATACTACATATCCTGAATCGGTGAGATGGGTTCCGTCGACGGTTAGCTCGGCGTTTAAACCATTTTCGCCCGACATCTCCATATTCAGGTCAATGAAAGGGATGCGGCGCTTGTCACACCAGGCAATAAGCAGGCCGTTTAGCTCCCTGACCTTTGCGTTATTCTCCGGGTTGTTCGCCTGGTACAGCGTCGATTGCACAATAACCCGGATATGGCTTTTTGTAAGCCTGGAGATCAGGTATTTGTAGTTATTAAATATCCGGCCAACGGGTATGCCAAGTGAAATATCATTGATTCCTCCCATGATAAAACAATAGTCAGGTTTGGAGACAATGACACACGAATCGAGAAGCCATGTGAACTGTTGTGTTGTGTATCCCCCCTGCCCACAGTTTAGTACATCATCCCGGTCCAGCCAGCGGTTCCAGTCGCCTCCGAGCTCGGTAATGGAATTTCCGAGCATCGCAATCTTTGTCTTTGCCGGCTGATGACTCATAATACGGTGAATTCGTGCAGAGGCAAGATAGGAATAATGGATCTCTTTGGGCCACATCTCCTCATTTTTCACCATTCCACGATTGCATGAGACCGTAAACAATACGGAAAGCAGGCATAAAGCCGGCCACTTTTTACTTTTTTTCATATTCCGAAAGATAATCGTTGAGCATTTTATTCCACTTTTCACAGCCGGCCGCATTGATGAGGTAATCCTCTTCAACGAAGTCCTTATTAAGGATCCCGTTAGCGGACAGTTCTATATTCGGATCCATAAAACCGGTGCCCGTGGAATCACAGTAAGTCCTGATCCGGGCGTTCAGATCTGTGAGCTGACGGTTATAATCCGATTCTCCGGTAAAATTCAGGGCAGCCACAACTATCAGGGGAATATTGCGGGCAGCCAGTTCTTTCCGGATATTCTCAATGTTTTGAATGACCCTCGGTTCAGGAACCCCCAGTGAAATGTCTAATTGACCGGTGTTCAGAATGCATAAGCCGGGAATGGAGTCTCCCTGTCCGCGTAAAGCATCTATAACCAGTTTGCGGACTGTCCAGGATAGTTGCTGGGAGGTGAAATCGGGAGTACAGGCTTTGATGAACCGTATTGAGCTGTCGGGAGATTGCCATTCGCAGTTACAGGCCTGGTAATCACTCAGGAATATGACCGTGAATTGTTTGTTGGGTTTTCCGTCCCTTGCATTGATCAGAAAGATCGCAGAGGGCAGGAGGAACAGGATAAGAAAAAGGCGTTTGATCATGGTATGTTCTTTAAAAGATCATGAAAGTTACGGTGCTTTGAGATTTAATTCCATTTTTTAAATCGTTTTTTTCTGTAATTCATTCTATTTTTGCATGAAAACCGGGAGAAGGGCCGGGTCGACGGAACCGTAAAACGCGAGGACCTGCCATTATCAGGCCGGGAAACGGCCCGTTGGGGAAGGTGTCAGGATAAAACACAATACTTATTTACAGATGACTATGAATCAGGAAGAATCCAAATCAGAAAAAAAAGCACAGAATTTTATTGAAGCCATTGTTGAGGAGGACCTAAGCCAGGGGAAGAATGAAAAGAAAGTTCATACCCGTTTTCCGCCTGAACCGAACGGATACCTTCATATTGGTCACGCCAAGGCTATTTGTATCGATTTCGGTATAGCTGAGCAGTTCGGCGGACTAACCAACCTCCGGTTCGATGATACCAATCCTGTGAAGGAAGACGTGGAATATGTGGATTCGATCAGGGAAGACATCAGGTGGCTTGGATTTGATTGGGGAGAACAGGAGTTTTACGCATCCGATTATTTTGATCAGTTATATGAATGGGCCCTGAAGATGATCCGGGAGGGGAAGGCTTACGTTGATGACCAGAGTGCAGATGAAATTGCCGGACAGAAGGGTACGCCCACTATTCCCGGGGAGATCAGTCCCAACAGGAACCGTACTCCGGAAGAAAACCTCAACCTTTTTGTCAGGATGAAGAAGGGTGAATTTCAGGAAGGAACGCATATTCTCAGGGCCAAGATCGATATGGCCTCACCGAATATGCAACTGCGTGACCCCATAATGTACCGCATTATGCACAAGTCTCATCATCGTACCGGCGACAAATGGTGCATCTATCCCATGTATGATTATGCCCACGGTCAGAGTGACTATATTGAAGGAATTACCCATTCTATATGCACGCTTGAATTCGAAGTACACAGGCCGTTGTACGACTGGTTTCTGGACCAGCTGGCAGAACCGGGAAATGTCAGGCCGCGGCAGATCGAATTTGCCAGGCTGAACCTCAGCTATACCATTATGAGTAAACGCAAGTTGCTCGAATTGGTGCAAAAAGGACTGGTCAATGGATGGGACGATCCCCGGATGCCGACCATCTCAGGGCTCAGAAGACGCGGTTTTACTCCGGAATCAATCCGCGATTTTGCCGAACGCATCGGCGTCACCAAGGTGGACGGTATCATCGATGTTGGCCTGCTGGAATATTCGGTGAGGGAAGACCTGAATAAAAGAGCTGCCCGTGTGATGGCTGTGTTAAACCCTGTGAAACTGGTGATCATCAATTATCCCGAAGACCGGGAGGAGGAGCTTGAGACTGTCAATAATCCTGAGGATGAGTCCATGGGCATGAGAACCATCCCTTTCAGCCGTGAGATCTATATAGAGCGGGAGGACTTCATGGAGAATCCCCCCGGTAAATTCTTCAGGCTTGCCCCCGGAAGAGAGGTAAGACTGAAATCGGCTTACATCATTAAATGTGAAGGGGTGGTTAAAGATCAGGATGGAAATATCACCGAAATAAGATGCACTTATGATCCTGAGACCAGGAGCGGTGCGCCATTGGCCAACCGGAAAGTGAAGGGCACTCTCCACTGGGTGTCGGCCCGTCATGCAATTCAGGCTGAAGTCAGGCTGTACGACCGGCTATTCAGTGATCCGGAACCGGACGGACATAAAGATATCGATTTCAAGGATTTCCTGAATGCCGGATCCCTCGAGGTTCTGGATCATTGTTTTGCCGAACCCGGCTTGAAGGGGGCAGAACCCTTGACACATTTTCAGTTCCAGCGACTGGGGTATTTCAATGTCGACCCGGATTCGACGCCTGAAAAACCGGTGTTTAATCGTACCGTGCCTTTGAGAGATGCGTGGGCGAAGATGGCCGGGAAAGAATAGGATGAAAAGACCTGTATACAAAATGACATATCACATCTATCGTGTTTTCACAGGCTGGCTGTAAGACATGCCTTGCCATTATCATTATGAAACCTTAACCGTCAATCCCTTAAGCAGAAAGAAATGTCCGGTTCAACCCTGGCCGATAAGATCATTACCTTTAATGAAAGTCTGGAATTCACTGCAGTATTGCCTGAAGGGGTCGAGGTGATGAATCCATTCCGGGAGGAAACGGTGAAAACTCTTACGTCCTTGTTTTACAGGAAATTTTATGATGATAATCAACCCAGACGCCTGATCCTGGGGATCAATCCGGGTCGGTTTGGGGCAGGTGTGACCGGAATACCCTTTACCGATCCGGTTAAGCTGGAGGTTTTCTGCGGTATTGCCAACCCTTTTCCAAAGACGTCTGAAGCCTCCGCGGGCTTTATTTATGAGATGATTTCGGCATACGGTGGTGTCGGACAGTTTTACCACGATTTTTTCATCGGTGCTGTCAGCCCTCTCGGATTCCTCAAAAACGGCCTCAATTACAACTATTACGACTCAAAGGAGCTGATGCGCCTGACTGAACCTTTCATCGTTTCATCCCTAAGGAAGATGCTTGAATGGAACATCAGCAACCGTTTTGGTTTCTGTCTTGGTAACGGAAAGAATTATTCCTTTCTCAAAAAACTTAACGACCGTCTGAAGTTGTTCGAAGAGATCGTACCTCTGCCGCATCCCCGGTGGGTAGTACAGTATCGTCGCAAACGGATGGATGAATTCGTCGATGATTATTTGACTGCATTTCAACGGTTTTCAATATAAACTTAAAAACGGTTTGTCTGCCCGGGTGAAAATTATTTCGCCGCCAGATTCATGAAACGAATCAGCCTGGCGTGTCACTATGTTCATCTGTAACGAAACTTTCAAACCAAAAATTTCAGAAGTAACTGAGACAGAATGACTACCACGATGATGCTGAATACATTCATCAGCCAGCCGGTACGTATCATGTCTTTTATTTTCAGATATCCGCTGGCAAATACAATGGCATTTGGAGGAGTGCCCATAGGCATCATGAAGGCGCCGTTGGCAACCAGGACCATCGGTACGGCCAGTTCAACAGGACTCAGATGCAGTCCGTTTGCCACTCCGAATATGACCGGAAGAAGAACAGAGCTGAGAGCGGTTCCGCTTATGAGCTCGGTAAGTACCAGCATGATAGCAACGGTTATCGTCATGATAATGATTGGTGGCACATCCCTGAATCGGAGGATGCTGTCACCGATCAGAGCGATGACGCCCGATTCCGATAATCCGTGAGCCAGGCTCAAACCTCCGCCGAACAGAAGCAGTATACCCCAGGGAAGGTTGACAGCATCGGGCCAGACCAGAAGACTTTCCCTTTTTTCCCCGGCAGCAGGTACTACGAACATCAGGATGGCCGAACCCGTGGCAATGAGGGAATCACTCAGTACCATTGTTCCCAGGAACTTATTGATCTGCGCCCTGAAGATCCAGAAAAAAGCCGTCAGTCCGAATACCAGGATTACTCTTTTCTCACTGCTTTCGGGCCTGCCAAGTTTAGCTACTTCTTTTGAGACATATTCACCCACGGTCGAAAGTGGTTTGTTGCCGAGAGGATAAAATATCTTTGTCAGAGTGATCCAGGCCAGCCATGTCATGATCAGGATCAGAGGCATTCCAATGATGAGCCAGTGTGCAAAATCCAACCGTATATTGTAAATCTGGCGAAGCATCCCTACAAGGATAGCGTTTGAGGGTGTGCCGACCAGTGTGCCTGATCCCCCGATATTGGCGGCATAAGCTATCCCCAGCATAAGTGCAAGGCCAAACCGCCTGAGAAGCTGACTGTCTTTTCCGTATTGCTTTTCAACAATGCCGATGATCGACATCCCTATCGGGAACATGATGACGGCAGTTGAGGTGTTGCTGATCCACATGCTCAGAAATGCGGTGGCTATCATGAACCCTGCAATCACTCGGGAAGGGGAGGTGCCTGTCCAGTGTACGAGGTTAAGGGCAACCCGCCGGTGAATGTTATATTTCTCCAGGGCAAGTGCTATGACAAAACCACCGAAAAACAGCATGATTACCGGACTGGCGTATGGCTCCAGGGCTTCCTGCAGGGGCAATACTCCCAGCAAGGGAAACAAAACTATCGGCAGCAGAGAGGTGACAGGTATGGGGATGGCTTCAGTTACCCACAGGATGATCATCAGTAGCCCAACCCCGATCGCCTTCTGAGAAACGGGAGTTAAATGAAGAATCCTTGAAGGGACCATCAGAAAGAGGGAGAAAAGTAAAATGCCCGTCACAATACCGGCGAACGATATGCTGCGTTTCTGGAATTCCCTGCCCATACGAACCTGTTTTATTCTTTATTTTGGCAATAAAGATAAATGGATCATCGGAAAAAACAATCGCAAAGGAAGACCGGAACTGTAAACCAGAGCGACGGGACGCTGATCCCTCATGGTTACAAAAAAGCCCATCCGTTTTCTCTACCTTTCGCCCAAGTACGTAAAATGGTTAAGGGTCAAGATGATGACAATGATCTTATCTTCAAAGAACTCCCGGCAACAGCATTCGTTTCTGTACCTTTTATTCGCCCTCAGAATACGTTTATCAAAAAAAATAGACAAATATAGTTCAATGTAATGAATGAAAAATTTGGACATAAATTATCACACGGTTCATAAATTCATAATACTGTTTAGTCAAAATAAAATATTATCTAAGACAAATTTTATGAAATTTAATTCACCAAAGGATTCTGTCTCGAAATCTCTGATGGTTTATTCCATATTCTGAACTTGTTCATGCAAGGCTTCTCCTGTGATTACATTACATTACTGGTAGAAGGACTTAACTTTTTCATAAATAGACTATTAACTAAATTAATTTAATAATGACCTAAATCAATATTAACAGGAGTAGCTTTTAATACCTGGCTGATCCTGGTTTTTTCATTGTATCTGCAATGATGTGGTCCGCCTTTCCTAATCCACTTACTTACAACGCATCAATAGTATCTGATATACTTGAGGAGTGTGATTTAAAACCAGAGGGACACTCTGCAAAGCCTGTTAAAGGGCTATTAGATTCTTTTAATACATGCCCTGCGTATTATTTATGGTAGCTTCAGTAACTGAAATTATATAATGTCAGAGCACTTATTCACTTTTAATCAATATAAGATGAAATATGCAGTCGTTATGCCGGTAAAGGATGAAGAAAGTTATATTGAACAAGCTCTTGCTTCATTATGCGGGCAAAGTATCAAGCCGGAATTATGTATTATCATTGATGATAATTCCAAGGATAAAACTCCGGAGATCATTCAGTCTTATGTATCTTCACACGACTTTATTCGATGTTACAAGTTTAAAAAGACTGAAAATTATGAGCTCGGAGGTCGCATTGTTGAGATTTTCAATTTTGGTAAACAGAAAATTGACCAGCTTAATACCGATTATGATTATATCGTAAAACTGGATGCGGATGTCTCCTTCCCTGAAAATTTCTTTGAACGGATGAGTCAGAAGCTTAATGGGCATCACATTGGAATCTGTTCTGGTACGCCATTTTATGTGAAAAATGGTCATTCATACATTGAGAACAACCCTCCATGGCATTCAAGGGGTCAGTTCAAGATTTATAACAGGAAATGCTTATCAGATATTGGAGATATCCCGAAAAGCCTTGGCTGGGATTGTGCGGACAACATCAAAGCGATTGAATCGGGATGGAAAACCGCCGCTTTTCCCGACCTGACTTACAGAATCCACAGGAGAGTGGGTAATAAATACTCCTTTCACAAAGGAAAGGTCAGGCATGGACTGGGGGCTTACTTTCTTGGCTACAGTTTTTCTTATTTTTTCCTCCGGACATTACTGAATATGTTCAGACCGCCCTATATCTCAGGTTCCTTCTTTATGTTTGTCGGCTATATGCAGGGTCTGTTCGGTCATACACCCAGAATCCTGAGTCCTTCCCAGGTTATACTGCTCAGAAAGATGCTCTGGGGCAGTGTTTTCAAACGAATGATGAACCTGTCATTACATTAAGGGGCTTTCATTTCAGGATACTTCCTCTCCGAGAGTGATCCTCCAGTAAGACAGTATTCTTCCGGCAAACCTGCCGGGGGATTCATAAAAGACCTTATTTCCAGGAATCCATGATGCATTCCTCAGGCTTTTCTTATGGCTCTCCGCTATTTCCTTCACGAGTGCTAAAGTGTTGTCATCGGTGTACTTATGTTGATCAAGACTTTCGAGCAGGACGCTCAGGTCATGTTCACTGCCCAGGAAATCAGACAACTGATGAAGCGACTGACACAGACCGCTCATGACCGGTTCCCAGACCTCAGCCAGCAGTTCGGCCATGTGCCACATGTACTTCGTCTTTTTCCGCCATTCATGCATCTTTATGGCGGTGGGGTCAGCTCTGGCTTCTTCCATGGCCTTTTTGCCCTTACGGTAAATTTTTTTCAGCCCTTTTACCACCATACCAGCGCTGCTGTCATGAAAAACCAGGTATGCAATTTGCTCCGTATGTTTTTCCATGCGCGGAATCATCCCCTTCAGCAAATTCCCGGTGCGGAGTCCGGCCCTGATTTGTTCATATTCCGAATCCAGATCGGCATAGAATTTATCGAATAGTCGCGGATGGATAATATCTCTTGCCTGTATCCGCAGGCTTTCCAGGGCAGTCCTACGAATCAGGCTGTCACGCATCGGTGCCAGTTCTAATTGAAGATCACGATAAAAGGCGTTTTCAGTTGTATACACTTCCTCTCCAAGGTTAAAACGCATCAGTTTCAGCAAGGCACGCACCTTTTTGAGATTGGTCCTGAAATCGTGAACATGCTCATCCAGTGAAAGCGAGTCATTTTTCAGAAGGGATACAACTACCTCATGTTGTTCCCTCAACAACCGCCGGAATTCAAATTCAGGATTCTGCAAAGGGTTAATACAGTAAATCATTATTTTTTACTTTTTGAGAGATTGAACAACTCTAGATTAAAACATCTGTCAGGCTGTATGTGTTTCAATGACACTCATGATGGGTAAACGCCGGGTCGCTAAGTCGTTTATATGCCGTTAATTTTGAGATGCCTACATTGAAATGGCTAAACTTCATGCCTTTCGGATCCTGCTCGCCCTTATCGGCGTGGTTGCAGCTGACAACCCTATTTTTTAAGTTTACCGCGATTGCCGGAGGACCGGGGAAGATTTGTGCAGATTTGAATAAAAATATCCCTCCCGGGATTGAACTTTTTCTTAAAAAACAGATTATTACAGACAGATCATCATAAGGATTGATGTAATAAATCTGTCACACGTATTTATCCATCTTCTCTCCGGGGGCACCCGGAATTCGTTTTTTCGGTCATGAGCCGTTTTGACCGGTATGATTAGAAATCAAATTCCCGGGCAGGATGAAAACTAAAAATACCATCTTCGTCACTGGAGCATCCGGCAACCAGGGAGGAGCTGTCGCAAGGAGCTTGCTTCACAAGGGGTTCACAGTAAAAGCACTCACAAGGGATCCTTCCTCCCAAAAGTTGAAATTTTTGAATGGCAGTTATGCTCAAATCGTGAAGGGCGATCTGGATAACCCGGAGACCTACCGGGATTATCTGAAGGATGTGGAAGGGGTTTTCAGCGTCCAGACCTTTATGAATGGCACCGCTAAAGAAATCAGGCAGAGCACAGATCTTGCCGACATGGCAAAGTCATATGGCATAAAGCATTTTCTGTACTCTTCTGTAGCCGGAGCCGATAGGGCAACAGGTATTCCACAGTTTGAAAGTAAATTTTTCATTGAAAACCACATCAGGCAGTCCGGCTTGCCATACACCATTATCAGGCCCAGTTCGCTGTTTGAAAACTTTTTGGTACCACAAGTCAAAAACGGGATACTCAAGGGAAAGCTTACTACTCCGGTAAAACGGAATACGGTGCAGCAATTTATTGGTGCAACCGACATAGGAGAAATGAGTGCAAAGATTTTTACGAACAGGATGGAATATCTCGGAAAAACCATCACCATCGGTACCGAGGAATTGGATATGGACCAGGTTGTAGCTGCCTTCTCGGAAGTTTTGAATAAAGAGGTGAGATATCAAAAGCTTCCTCCTATTTTAGCCAGATTATTCCTGGGAAAGAACCTGTATAAAATGTTCAGGTGGCTGAATGAAAATGACGCACTGTTCATGAATAACCTTGAGACATTCAGACGTGAGAATCCGGGACTTATGGGCCTTAAAGAATGGATTACTATCAATTTCAGCGAAATACATTAATATTATTGCCATGCACCTACTTGTTTTTGGAATTTATCTTTTCCTGGCCTGTTACCTGTCCGGGAATATGGTCACTCTCCAGTTTCAGCATTATGGCATCTACCGTTTTGCCCCAAAAGAGGGTTTTGACCATTATATGCAGGCCAACAACAGGTCTGCTTTAATTCCATCCGTACTCCCCGGTCAGCTGATGTTGCTGATCTCCCTTATCCTGTTGTTTTTTCGACCTGCCTTCATGTCGGTAAATGAGGCTCTCGCTTCCTTCGGACTTAACCTCGCAGCCCTGATCTCCACGGTTACCTGGCAACGGAAAGTCCAGGACGAAATGGCAAAAACGGGTTATGATGAACAGAAAATAGAAATTCTGAACTCAACCAACTGGATCAGGGTCATTGCTTTTGTTTTACAGGCTGTCCTCGCGGTCTATATTTCCATCATGGCTATCCGACACTAAAGGACCTTCACTGTCCCTGACTGGAAATTATATGTGTGTATCTTCAGTTGAACAACGACCGAACTTTCCTCTTCCGTAAATGTCTGTATTAAAACTGAAGTGAAACATCTGTTCATATGAAAGGGATTCCGGCTCAAGAGCGAAAGTTTCCGGTTCAGGAAGGGATGCATTTCAATGAGACCGACAAACTTGTAATACTTTGAATCATGAGTCATAACCTAAGTCAGAACAAACAAAACGCCATCGCTTATTACAGAACAGCCTACGAAGGGAACCCCGGGAAGGCCATTGAGTTATATGTGGGAGATGAATACATCCAGCACAACCCCGGCGTTGCCAACGGAAAGGAAGCTTTTATAGCTTATTTCGAACGGATGGCCCGGGAATATCCCGGAAAATCCATCGAATTCGTACGCTCAGTCGCCGAAGGCGACCTGGTAGCCCTGCATACCCACCAGGTATGGCCGGGCAATGAGGAATACGTGACCATCGACTTCTTCAGGTTCGATGATAACGGGAAGATCGTGGAGCACTGGGATGCTGTACAGAAGATCCCGGAACACCGGGAAAACGGGAATAAGATGTATTGAATGATTAGACAAACACAAATGATCCGGGATGGCAAAATGTTTGAACTGCGGCAATGAATTCAGCGGCGATTATTGTAGTCATTGCGGGCAGAAAAGAGCCGACTCAAGGCTCACACTCGGGGAGATCCTGTCCGATTTCATCCAGACCGCCTTTTTGTTTGACGGTTCACTGTACCGGACCCTCTCGGGTATGCTGTTCCGTCCCGGCGAGCTGATCAGATCGTATGTGGGTGGGAAACGGAAAACATACCTGCCTCCGTTCCAATATTTCTTCCTTTTCATGACCCTCTACCTTCTCGTCCTCAATTATCTGGGTGACGACATATTCAGATATCTGAACAGCGGACTGACTCCCGGAGGAAATACCGTCAGCAGGGTTCAGCCTGTTCAGACCCTTGTCAGGAGGAACATGAATATCATGGATTTTCTCATGACCCCCATTTTCGCCTTCTATGTTTGGATATTTCACAGGAAAAGCAGGATCAATTATGCGGAGTCAGCGATATTTTCGGTCTACGTGACGGGGACGGGTTTTTTCCTCTCCGTGCTGATCGTTCTGCTCAGCCTTATCGAAACCAGATTTTATATGATGCGCGTGCTTATCCTGTTCGTCTATTATCCCGTTACCCTGATCGCATTTACCCGGGAGAAAATCCTTCCCGGCCTCATCCGGTCATGGATGACGGTCATCTGCAGTTACCTGACCTTCATTCTGCTGATCTCATCCATGGTCATTCTTTACCTGGTCATCACGAAATAGTGCAAACGGCCACGAGTCCGTCCCCCGGTGCCGGGCATGGAACAGTACGGGAGGAGAAAGGTGACCGGAAAGGAAAACGAAGAACCCGGGAATTGGAATCTCCTAAAAGATGAGCGGTAAACCTTGCGTTGCGGACAGACCCGCTATTCTTCGGGGGTACAGTTTTAGCAGTGCCCGGCAACGCAGCTGGATACAAAAGCCTTCGCCTCACCATCCATATTGACAAACCCCTTCTAAATACAGGATATAGAAGGGGTTTTAAAATTTATATGTTGTCCCGCCAGGGCTCGAACCTGGACTCTTCTGATCCAGAGTCAGACGTGTTGCCAATTACACCACGGGACAATTACGGGATGCAAAACTATAAAAAATATTCTGAAAGCAATGAAAATATTGGGGGAAAAGTTGAGGGGGAGTGATGAAGTGATGAGGTTATGAGGTTATGAGGTTGGAAGATAGGAAAAAGAAGGCCAATATACCCGTTGAAAACCGAACGTAGACGACGTGATGCTTCACGTCTCTTCGGAAAAACGAGACCGGTATATCCTTTGAAAACCGAAACGCAGGTAACGTGATGCTTCACGTCTATGAGGAAAATGGATTAGAGCACATGGATGATAAACAGTATGGTTTTGCCCATGGTCGGTGAAGAAGGGAATAGGTTACAGGGTCGTTGCAAAGTGAAGAATAAGACTGCGATGATCATCTCTGCCGGGCGGATAAGACGAAATAGAGAAGGCTATCGTATTATCACATAATTTATTATATTTAGCCGTCAAACAAATCCGACCCTTGATGAATAAACGTGATTTTCTTAAAGTATCAGCAGCTGCTCTCACCGGTAGTTTTCTGCCACTAAAAGTGGAAGCAGAATCCAGATCAAAATCATCTGCGGAGAAAAAACCCATAACCAGGATCATGGGAAAGACGGGACTCGAAGTACCGGTCGTCAGCAGCGGCATCGTCCCGGCGGCTAACGAAGGACTGGTGCGCAAACTTTTTGAATCGGGGATCCGGCATTTCGACTCGGCATGGGATTACCAGAACGGGCAGAACGACCGGATGATCGGCAAAATGCTGAAAGAATTCGGCCGCGATAAATTTATCGTGTCTACGAAAGTGCTTCTCCCGGTCAATCCACAAACCGGACAATATGAAAAGGAAGCCACTACAAAGGCTTTTATGGACCAGCTCGAAATTACCATGGGTCGGCTTGGTGTAAATTATGTTGATATTTTATACTTGCATAAACCAGGGACACGGCAGGCGGCTATGAATGAACACATGCTCAAGGGTCTTCGCAAAGCCAAAGAACAGGGAAAAGCCGGGTTTGTTGGTCTGTCGGCTCACAGCAACCAGGTGGAGATGATCGAAACGGCTATTGACAGCGGCTTCTACGATTCGGTGCTGGTAGGTTACAATTTTTTCCAGGACCGGCTGATCAGGCCATCCGTTGCCAAAGCCACTGCTGCCGGATTGTCGGTCGTGGCCATGAAGATCGCAGCCGGCGGGTATCTTGATAAGGAACAGACAAAACAGGTGAACAAACGGGCTGCCCTGAAATGGGTCCTCCAGGATCCGAATGTCAACACCGCAATCCTCACCATACGGACCATCAGCGATTTCGAGTCGCTCATCCCGGTGATGTACGATATCACTATGGATGAACAGGAGCAGGAAGATATTAAACTGGCTTCCCTGGAGACCGGGATGTATTGTCTGGGCTGCGCCGGATGTCACGGACAATGTCCGGAGAGCCTTCCGGTCCCTGACCTCATGAGGGCATATATGTATGCTTACGGGTACGGTGAAGCCGGGAACGCCCGCAGAGTGGTCCTGGAATCGGCTATCAGCGATTCAGCCTGTGAAAATTGCGACGAATGCCTGGTAAACTGTGCAAAGGGATTTGCGGTGAAGGAAAAAATAGCAGATATACGTAGGTTAAAAGATCTCCCGGCTGAATTTCTGTCCTGACCGGCTTCCATTCACTATCATCTTCGCATGATGAATTCCTTCCACATTTCTCAGCCAGGATCCGCAATGTTTCAAATCACCCCTCTGGCACCTGCCTTCATTTATACACATCGCTGCGGTATATATTCACATCCTTCCTGACCGCATGGATCAGAACGACGATCATCTCCACATTTCTACTGAGAATCGGATCTCCTGATTTCGGTGGTTCGTCTTCTTTCCTGATAAAATGAACCATGTTGACATAATAATTATAAACTCTATTTTTCTCCATTCTTCAAGAATTATTTGTCGGCGTTCCGCCAGTTGGTACTGGTAACACAGGTGTCATTTTTTACCACACTGAAATCGTTTATTTCCCAGTCTGTGCCCTCATCGTTACCGGTTGTATCAAGGGCTGTCCCTTCCAGCGAAAATTCCAGGTGACGAAAATTGCCTGTAATTCTATAATCAGGTGGTATACAGTAGGTCAGAGTGTCGCTGCTTGAGGATAGAAAGGCGCTTTTGTATATATCGATGCAAAATCGCACCTGTACCCGGTAATCGTTTTCATTAGCCAGGTACAGTACCAATGTTTTTTCGGCTTTACCGCCGGGATTGGAATGATTCTTCCATCGATAATACACTTTTACGTTGTCTTCATCGTGCTTGAGTTTAAACCGCTTATCGGGTTGTACAGATGAAAAGGCCACGGAAAGAATAACCACTATCGGGATGAGTGCTTTCATATATGTTTATTTAATGACATACCTTATAGACAGCCCGGCTTCATCGGCCAGGAAGGCCGCATGTTCAGCAATATTGAATGTCGGTTTCCAGTCGAGTGAGATACTGAATGGTATTTCATCGAACGTATACTCAAGACCGATGATGCCATCGATGCCGATCGCCAGGTGGGAATTTTTATCACCAAACCACGGATGATGCGGAATATCTCCCGGCCACTCGCCAATATGACCTCCAACACCGTAAAAGAAATTGAAGTTGGTCGTGTTGAAGACATCCTGGTGCAGCTCATACAGCCCTGTCAGAAGAAAACCTTCCCACCGGGTTGAAAGGATCGCCTCCCAGGCTTTACGCTCCGTCATGAAGTGTTTCACCGTTAAACCGGAAGACACCCCGGCCCGGAAGCCTATCCCTGTCTCATAGTCCCGCTGGGCACTGACGGTGGCTGCCATAATTAATAGGATTAAGGTTGTGATGACTCCGCTTTTAATCAGAGATAAATTCATTTGATTTTACTTGTTTCTTGTTCATACCTGACTTGATTCGGCGGAATATAAAAAGCATTGAAAAAGACGTGCCAAAGATTGGTAGAGGGGAGATGAAAAGGGAAACCAGGTGATCCCATTTGTCACAAAGTCTGTAACGAACAAATCATTTACATGAAATCCGTAAAAGTGAAAAATGAGTATGATAAGATGTAACCGGGTAATATTCAGTCTCTCATTCATAAAATTGAATATCCCCCTTAACAGGTCGTTACCGGAAAGTGTTTTGCACCCATCAGGCGCTGAATATCCATTACTACCCGATCGGTTCTGAATTTTAAGAATTTATACCTGTTACCGTTCCTGCCATCCGTCTTCTTACTCCTCGCCGCTCGTTTTTTTCTCTTTCCCCTCCTTCTTCTTTCCCTTGAAAAGATTGATGATCCAGCTGTTTTTGATGGCAGTGAAGGTCTTTGTGATCTCATCGATGCTTTCGTTAACGTTGGTAAGGGTTGAATCGGCATGCTGAATAAACGTTGAGTCGTAGATCAGGGTGTGGAGGATTCCATTCCCTTCGTTTATCCTGATGGCGGCGGTATCCAGACTCCGGGTGATCTTCCGGACATTCTCCGAAGCCTGTGACAGCTCCTTGAACGAAGTTTGCAGACTGTTTGTGAGGGTATCGCTGTAAATGAGGCTTCCCAGATCACCTTCCCCGTTTCGGATATGATTGGTAATATTCTTCGCATCCCGGGTGGCTGAAAGCATCTGGTCCAATGTACTCCTGAGATTATGAGTAAGGGAGGTATCATAGATCAGTCTGCCCAGGTCGCCCTTCCCGTTCTTCAGCTGATTACTGACCTCCAGCAATATAGCGGTGGCATCACGGGCATTACTGATGATCTTGGTGGCTTCATTGACAATATCCTCGATGTTGATGGTCTTGACCGAACTGAGCGTTTCGTATTCCTTTACCGAAGGAGAATCAGCTGAACCATGGTGGATGACCAGAATCTTATTGCCCATGAGCCCGTCATTGGAGATCTCTACTCTGGAATCCTCCTTGATGAATTTGGTGTAGTCGGTCTGGATGGAAATTTCTACTGTGACAGTGGTATCATTTTTAATACTGATCCCTGAGACTGTCCCCACGTTGATTCCGGAAAACCTCACATTACCTCCCCGTCCGAGCCCTTTGATATCAGAAAAGACGGTATAGATTTTCGTAACCTCATGGAAGAAATTCCTGTTCTTTCCGACGTAATAAATGGCGAAGAAGAAGGCCACAAGGATGATGGCTATGAAAATGCCGAGTTTAGCTTTTTGTGAAGTATCTTTTTGCATTGAGCATAAATTTGTTCGTTTTAGAGTAACATCGTCTTAACGAAAAAAAGAGCTGACCTTGGGGTCCTGGTTTGAAGCCATCTCATCGTATGTGCCTTCAGCATAAAAAATGCCATCTTCAAGTAGCTTAAGATAAGAAGAAGTGATCCGGGCGCATTTCATATCGTGGGTGACGATGATGGAGGCGGTCTGATATTTCTCACGGATATACACGATAAGGTCACTGATTTCTCCGGAGGTAACCGGATCGAGTCCGGTGGTGGGCTCATCATAAAAGATGATTTCCGGTCGCATGATCAGCGTTCTTGCCAGGGCGATCCTTTTCCTCATACCTCCCGACAATTCCGCCGGCATCTTATCGATAGCCTCAAGAAGTCCGACACTTTCGAGGACCTCTGCTATAAGGTCCTTCAGTTCGGCCTTCGTGAAGATGCCGTGTTTTTTCCGTAAGGGAAAAGAGAGGTTTTCACGAACCGACATTGAATCGTACAATGCACCGCTCTGGAACAGGTAACCGATCCGGGTACGCAACTCGTTGAGTTCATCATATTCCATATTGGTAATGTCTCTTCCGAGAACACGGATCTTGCCTTCATCGGGTTCGATCAGCCCCACTATACATTTCGTCAGTACCGATTTTCCGATGCCCGACCTGCCCAGGATGGCCAGGTTATCCCCTTTGTCAAGCACCAGGTCGATATTCTTAAGCACCTCCAGTGCGCCAAACCGTTTCTTCAGTCCTGATATTTCAATCATCTTTTCCATACGGCCGTTAAAAGAGTTCCGTGATCTGTACAGCGAAAAGGTCGATAATGAATATGGAGAGTGAGGCAACAACTACGGCTGTATTGGCCGCAGTCCCCACAGACTCTGTTCCCTTGTCGGCATAATAGCCTTTATAACAACCGATGATCCCAATGAAAAATCCGAACACAAAGGTTTTTATAAAGGCCGGAACAATATCTTCAAATGATAACACATTGATTGCCTGGTCGGTAAATAATTGCAGGCTGATATTTCCGCTGAAGTTGATAGCAATATAGGATCCATATATTCCGACAAAATCAGCAAAAATAGCCAGCACAGGCAGCATTAATGTTGTAGCCAGCACCCTTGAAACGACGATATATTTTATCGGGTTGGTGCCGGAGACCTCCATGGCATCTATTTGTTCGGTAATGCGCATCGAGGCGATTTCGGCTCCAAACCCCGAACTGATCTTACCTGCCGCAAGCAAAGCCGTGATCACAGGCCCGATTTCCCTGATAATGGAAAGGGAGATCATGCCGGGCAATACAGATTGTGCTCCAAAATCAACCAGTACCGGCCTGGTCTGCAAAGTCAGAACGAGGCCCATGATTAATGCTGTTAGACCTATGAGCGGGATCGATTTGTAGCCTACATTGTAGCATTGTATCATCAACTCCCGGTGCTCAAAAGGTGGCTTAAAAAAATTCCTGAAAGTGTTGTGTATGAACGCGCTGAATTTGCCGAGGTCCATGAAGAACTCGTATAGCTCCCTGATCAGCCTGTTTGAAAAAATGTCCATACGTCGGGTTATAGTGATTCGGGTTTAGCTCTAAAAGGAAGAAGACTGATTATTATAATCCTTAATGCCTGAAACTCCAAAGAACTCACTTTTGTTCATTCCTGCATTCAGTAATGCCTCGTGGCAGAAGGCCGGATGATCGCGAGTGACGATTCCGCAACCAGAATAAATGCTCTGACCATACCCTCTTCAACAGCGATCCGCTATAATCTCGTCCGGTTTTACAGTATTTTTTTTCTCCGCAGGTACTGCCCTCCCCGGAGAGACAACCTGTAGAGGTGTTGTAGACGAATTGTTGCATGTTGTAGATAATTCTCAACATAAATAGGTCATCCTGAAGATCTGGATTATGGCACAGGAACCCTTTTTCCAGCTGGAAGTTATCCCGACATTTTTCATAATGCATTGAAAACCTGACATAAGTGTTAATACTGTCAGCCCGGATCCGTTTTAGCCGGCGAGCTTGGTATACAATATGAATAATACTAAACCGTAACAACCCAAAAAAAATCAGGATATGACGTACATGGAATTTAACAACCAGTTGATGAGCCTGAATAATCAGCTCAGAGGCTTTGCTCTTACCCTTACTTCTAATGCACAGGATGCTGAAGACCTCATGCAGGATACTTATCTCAAAGCATTAAAAAACCGGGATAAGTACCGTGACTACAGCAATTTCAAGGCATGGATCTTTACCATCACCAAAAACACGTATATCAATCTCTACCGGAAGAAAAAAAGACAGGGTCAGCGTTATGATGAACTTGTCAAAGCAAACGATACTCTTTTTTCGGTAAAGATGGACACCGAAAGCTGGATGTCGATTAAGGAAATCGACGGCCTGGTCAACGACCTGGAATATAAATTCCGTTATCCTCTGCAGCTTTACATAAGCGGTTATAAATATGAAGAGATTGCCGACATCATGCACCTCAAGCTTGGTACCGTGAAAAGCAGGATCTTCATGGCAAGGAAAAAACTCAAAGATTTCCGCCAATCATACTAAGGAGCCATTCTGGTCATAGACTCTCTTCCAGGCAATTTAGGAAAAAGGCTGGACACTTTTCGATTGAAAAGGGTCCGGCTTTTTTATATTTGGGTCGGTATAAGGGGATGGACCATTGCAAAGTTCCGAGACGGGCAGGCAGTCCTGTCTCTCAGCGATCAACCGGCGGATGATTCCGGTTACCCGGTGCGTCAGATCCAGGATGAGTCAGGGTATTACTGGGGCAGGCGGAGGCGTGTATATCTACATGACAACGTCTCCGCAGGTCCAACGGGCCGGCCGTTTAAATAAAAGAAGGATATATGGTCTCTTTGATTTGAAATGAGGGTTGTGTTGCCTGACCACGTTATGAAGAAACCGTCACTTTCGCCGTCGCTGAAGCAGACGGATAACCACAGCATAAGCCAATTTAATGCCCATACTGTACGCAGTTGACTTCAGCGTCCTGCCGAGAGAAACGCCCAGTCCGGCGACAGAGGAAGTCAATGCCTTTTCGCTGATAGCCACTTCGTAACGGATTCTCTCCTTTACGATCCTTACGTCAGTCACTGTCTTTAACTCGCGGTGATCTATTCTGTTGGGCATCATGTTCCGGGCTTTTGGTCCTCGTCAGAAAAGAGGATGTTAGAGAAAATTTTGACCAGGGTATTTGAAAATATCACTCTTCTTAAAAGGTAGATCAGAACCAGGAGGATAAGGAAAATGCCGGCCGAGATAAGAAATCCCTGCGCCAGGTTTCCTGTTTTTTGTCCGTACCAGAAGCTGAAAGCGAACATTAAAAAGATCATAACAGAGAAAAGAGAGACCAGGACAGATACGAACGTCAGCATAAAAGTTCCTGCTTTGGTTATTTTCTGCAGTAACGTGAGCTTTAGCAGATCGATCCTGGCGTTGATGTAACTTTTTACAGCAGCTGTGATTTCAGTGAGATTTTCCGACAGTGGATTTTTTTCCATTAGACAGGAATTTGATTTTCAAATTTTACTGACCTCAAAAAAGATTCCCCGGCTCAGGCTTCTTTGACTTTTTCCTCAGCCTTGCCTGCTGCATGTGCGGCTTTATCTTTAATTTTGGATTTTACATCATCTTCAAGTTTCTCAAACTTTTCCTTCACGTCACCCACAAAATCATTGATGTATTCTTTCAGATTATCAACCTGATCGTTGAGGTTACCCTGCATTTCATCGCTGAATTTTTTGGCTTTTTTCTGGATTTTTTTCCGGGTTTTAAGCCCTTTGTCGGGCGCGAATAAGATACCGGCAACAGCTCCGGCTGCAGCTCCAATCAGAAAGCCTGCAATTGTATTTGAAGCTTTTCCCATGGTTTTATGATTTTAAAGGTTAAACATTTGACCCAATTAGTGAAAAAACCCTGCCATAAACCTGAAGCCACGTCTGGAGCCTGATACAGGATGGTGTTGTAGAATAATATTCACTAGCCAAAATCGGGATATGTAGAACAATATACACGCTGTGACCATTCCTTTGAACGGTCTACAGCATCTTCAGGCTTCAGTATAATCTGGTGTTCTTTTTGATCAGAAAGTCTTTAAACCCCATCTGATGGAATTATCCCTTGATAAAATATCACGGTTGATCATCCTTATCACCTTTGGAATAGCCATGTTATATTTTGGCAGTCCGATCCTTATACCCCTGGCATTCTCTTTTTTTCTTTCCATGCTGCTCTACCCAGCAACCCGTTTTCTTGAAAAATTGGGAATCTCCCGGTTATTCGCCATAATTCTTGTTTTCCTTGGTGTTCTTATTGTCATTAGCGGTACTCTGTTTTTTTTTGGTACCCAGTTCTACCATCTCTTCCAAAATATTAAAAGCTTTGGAAAGAATATAAGTGAGCTTCTGGATAACGGGATTACCTTCATCAATGAACATATTCTTAAAGGGAAGTACCAGTTAAAGGACCTCTATGGCGCGGGTTCAAAAGGCATCCTGGGTTCTACACGGATTATTGAGAAAACGCTGACCTTATCAACCAATTTTTTTATCAGCCTTGCCCTGGTGATCGTGTTCACTTTTCTTTTTCTGTTGTATCGGGGATCCTTCAAGAACTTTATCATTCTTCACTTTAAGGGACGGAAACAGCAGGAGGCTGAAAAAGTCGTTAGCACCATCCAGAAAGTAGCTCAGAATTACTTCTTCGGATTGATCCTCGTTATTCTCACACTTGGGACTCTCAACGGAACCGGTCTGTGGATCATCGGTCTCGATTATCCCTTTCTTTTCGGTTATTTTGCCGCGCTGCTTGCAGTGATCCCATATATCGGCACATTTATCGGCGGCCTGCTGCCTACACTGTATGCCATCATCAATTATAACAGTGTCTGGATGCCCGTCCTGGTCGTTTTGCTTTATCTTTCCGTTCAGATGCTTGAAGGAAATGTGCTTACCCCAAAAATCGTAGGATCGAAAGTCAGTCTCAATCCTTTATTTGCCCTTATCGCCCTGTTCACGGGTGGGATCATATGGGGTATTGCCGGCATGATCCTGTTCATCCCGATGATGGCCGTACTGAAGGTTCTGTTTGACAATATAGACGGGTTAAGGCCTTACGGAGTGCTCCTGAGTAGTCATTTTGGTGACCCGGATGTGAAAATGGCAGGATTTCGAAAAAAGATCAGTGCGAAGCTTGGCAAACCGGCGGATTCCAACAACGGTACTGGTAAAAAATAAGTTTCCCTGGTTTTTACGTATCTTTGCTCTGTCCCCTAGAGCCTCGGCAGTATGGTTGGGCCATCTGCCGGGGGGGTGGAGAATAAAGCCTGAAAGGCGGAAAGTTCTCCGTCGGGGAAATGAACGCTTTTCCCCGTTTTTGATCAGGGTTGGTTTTATTTAATCGTGTCACAACCATGAAAGCCTTACTGCTTTTTATTCTGTTAGTTCCGGTCCTATTGACCGGTTGTCACTCCGGGAACCACCGTGATTCGGGACATCCGCAGGTGCTCAATGAGACTCCCCAGAAATTTAAAAAGATTGAAAACCTTCGTTTTGGTTTCAAAGCCATGATACCCGATGACTGGATTGTAACTGAACCCGGTGATAACGGCGATGGTTTTATCCTACGGTTACCCGGCATAGATACGGTATCAGCTGACATCAGGATATATGGCAGTTTTGAGCCACTGAACAAGGGTGACGCCGTAAAGGATACCCGGAAGGTATTCCGTTTTTCTGATGGGACAGAGGGGCAAGCCCTGACAGGCCTGAATGATTTTATGGTTCAAAGAAAGCTGGGAGAAAACAAGTTTGTTGTTTTCAGTGTCGAATCCGGCAAAGCAGGATGGATCGGCCGGAATCAGAAACTCCTGGTGAAAGTTGCTAAAAGTATCAGCCCGTTGAAGGAATAAGACGGGGAGGTTTTGTCTCATTCCTCCTTTGCTTCTTTGATCATATCAGCAAGATTTTTTCCTCCTTTAATACCAAAATCGAGGGTGCGTATCGGGAAGGTGATCGTAATGCCGTTCTCGTCGTAGGCTTTCTTAATATTTTTGATCCCGTCGCTTAGAGCCCTGAGGTAATCAGTTTCTTTCCTGAAATTCACCCAGTACCTCACCGTAAGATGGATTGCGCTATCCCCGAAGTCAGTAAAATACAGATCAACCGGTTTGGTCTTCAGGATGTAATCGATTTTTTTAATGGCGGCAAGGGTGACGCTCTCTGTCTTTTCAAGATCGTCACCGTACGAAACGCCGATGGCCAGTTCAACTCTCCGGCTTCGGTTGGCAGTATAGTGGGTGTAGATATTTTCTATGATAAGGCGGTTTGGAACAACGATATCCTGGCCCTGCAGCGAAGTGATCGTGGTGGCCCGTAAACCTATTTCCTTCACCGTTCCGTATACATTCTCGTATGAGATCAAATCACCCGGATTGATCGGGCTTTTAATCGCCATATAGATCCCTGAAATGAAGTTTGAAGCCGCATCCTTGAAAGCAAAACCTAAAGCCAGACCAACGATCCCGATTCCAGCCAGGAGGGATGTAACGGTTTTGTCGAGGTTCAGAATATCGAGACCGATGAAAATGCCAAGGATCACCATGGCTGTTGAACTGATCGATGCGATAAGGCTGTTAACGGCCTCATTTTTTAGAAAACGTGAAAGGGTTTTTCTGAGAAACCGGTCGATAAGCCGGGCCAGTATTATAAAAAGGAAGAATAAAAGAGCGGCTACCACAATATTTGGCAGCATTTCAATCGCATGAGAGATCCAGCCACTTAGTTTACTATACGTTTTTTCAAAAGCATTATGGATCGCTTCCAGCATGATGATGAAGTTTAGCATAATGAATAGAATGAATAAATCCGAGCAATATGTGCCTCAGTAGAGTTAAACAATCCAAACGGCAACTATGATCAATATCACCCAAAAGTTATTATAAGATGGAAAGAGTTTCGATATAAAAAACAGGTTAGTGAGAAGAATCATCCACACGGAATGGGAAAGATATTACCCGTTGACCCCGTTTATCAGCTTCTCCACGTAATCTTCCGGTATGGGTTTCGTGATACAGTCACTGACAAACAGGTAATGATTGATCTTATTGAGTTCTGCAGGGGAGATATGGCTTGATGCAACTATCACTTCGGTTTCATATTTTTTACGGGGGAACCGGTTGTCGAAAGCCTCCAGGAATTCAATGCCGTGCATTCCGGGCATTTTGAGGTCAAGAATAATATATCGGGGAAATGTTTCCCCGTTGATTTCCATGTTTTCAAGCAGTTTTAGTGCTCTGACCGCATCATGAATGGTCATGAAATAGCTGGAAAGGTCCTTCTTCATGGCTAACATTTTCTGATTTTCGGTCACGAAATGGTCATCATCGATCTGTAATACAAAATTGTGGTGCTTCACTGTGAATTATTTATTGAAATGATAATAGATTTCAACTAATCCGGCAATCGATCCTCGTAATAATTCCTCCCGGCTTTGTCTACAGCATCCAAAATAACTCATGCTTTGTCAGTCTCATTATTTTTAGATGAACTGGGTTAGCCAAAGCTGTCGGTGTGATCTTCAAACCGTGGATCAATATCCATACCAACCACAACCGGGCAAGCCAAAGATTCTGAATTTTAACAAGGGGAGAAGATGAAGGAAGGGATTAGAGAGAGAGTCCTTCACACATTGATATTATACTGTTTGATTTTATTATAGAGAGTTTTACGGTCGATTTTCAGCAGTCTGGCGGCTTTCGATTTATTGAAATTTGTTTCTTTGAGTGTATTGATAATCAGTTGTTTTTCAAACTCATTGGAGGCATCTTTAAGCCGGTTCGTTCCTTCTTCGGTGAATGTTTCGACGAGTTCCACCTCGGCATGCTGTTCATGATGGATGATGTCGGGTGGGAGGCAACTGAAGTCGATATGACTGTTGGTTGACATCAGCACGGCTCTGTTGACTACGTTCCGGAGTTCCCGAAGATTACCGTACCAGGGGTATTTTTTCAGGACAGGGATAAGCCTATCTTCAATACCCTGGATATCCTTGTTCAGACGAGTATTTGCCATTTTAATGAAATAGTCTGCAAAGATCATGATATCATCTGTCCGTTCACGAAGCGGCGGAAGTTGGATTTTAAATTCATTGAGGCGGTGGTACAGGTCTTCCCTGAAATTATTCTGTTCTACTTCCCTGATAAGGTTTTCGTTGGTGGCGGAGATAATGCGGACATCAACATGCCTGTTTTTGGTATCGCCAAGGCGGGTAATCGATTTTTCCTGCAGGGATCGCAGGAGTTTAACCTGTATGTCGTACGAGAGGTTCCCAATTTCATCGAGAAAGAGTGTGCCTCCGTGGGCTTCTTCAAATACACCCGTTTTATCCTTTATCGCGCCGGTAAAAGATCCTTTGATATGCCCAAAGAGCTCACTATTTGCCAGGTCCTTAGGAATGGCACCGCAATCAAGTGCCACAAAGGGATGGTTTTTTCTGGGACTGCGGGAATGGATATACCTGGCAATATACTCTTTACCCGAACCTGTCTCACCCTCGATGATTACGGCCAGGTCGGTTGGGGCGACCGTTTCGGCCAGACGCATGACATTCTTTATAGTCTGGCTCTGACCCATGATAAATGAATTTTCAGGAAATGTCTCCCGGCTGTCACTTTTTCTCCTTGTGATCGTTTTGTTTACGATCTCCAGCAGTTCATCCTGCTGCAGAGGTTTGGTAACATAGTCGGAAGCACCCATCTTCATCAGTTTAACAGCTACGCGCACATCGGCATAAGCAGTGATGATGATGACCGAAGTCTCAGGGTTATATCCTTTGATCTTTTCCAGCATTTTAATACCGTCACTGTCGGGAAGCCGGAAATCACAAATAACAAGGTCGTATTTGGTTTTCTTTAGAAATTTATCAGCACTCGATGCCGAAAAGGCAGATTCAACCTTAAAGCCATCATCAGAAAGGAGCTTCTCAAGGATATTGCAGATAAAGGTGTCATCGTCAATAATTAATATTCTGTTCATTTCCCGGTTCTTGTCTTGCAAAAATGAATAACAAAGCGCATACAAGTTACTGCTTTTTTCTAAAATTCAGACGATTTAGTCTTTTAAATTGTCTGAAAATTGAATTCTTTGTTTATATTTTCCAGTGTTTTATCAATTAAAGGTATGGTTTCATTAACCAGTTCGGGTATTGATGTAAATTCCCCGGTATACAACGTTTTGGTTTCGATGGCCAAAAGATTTTCCACGATCTTATGGCATTTAAAGTAACGAAAAGCAGTGATCATTTTATGTGCAGCCTCTCCGATTTCTTTCCAGTTTTTTTCTGCAAGGGAATTTTCGATGATACTAACGGAATTCCTCGTATTTTTAAAGAAGGTCTGGATCATCCGGTTGATGAAGTCACGATCTCCTTTGGCTGCGGCTTTGAGTTCTGACAGACTGTAATTCATATGGTTGTGGTTCGTCTCTTCAAAATGCTCAGGATGTTCATTCTGCATTTCTGTTTCTGCAGTCTCTTTTCCGATGTTGAGAATATTGCATATTTTGTTATACAATTCATTCTCCCTGAATGGTTTAAGTATGTAACCATCAAAACCGTTGTTCAGATATTTCTTAAGGTCGCTTCGCAGGATGTTAGCGGTAATGGTGATCATTTTCGTTTCGCGGTTTGGATTTTTGGGATCCTGCCGGATCATCCGCATCAGCTCCATGCCGCTGATCTTCGGCATATGGATATCGAGCATAATGATATCATATTTGTTGATCATTGAAAGTTCGAAACCGTCATGCGCATTTGAGGTGGTATCGTAGTGTAAACCCCACTCCCTGAACACCACATCTGCCAGCATCAGGTTCTGTTCGTCATCGTCGACAAGCAAAAGACGTTTTCCTGCAAGAAGCTTATGTTTGAGATTAAAGGAGTTTTGTAAAGCCGGGATGATCTTCCTGTTTGATTTCAAAAAGGGTTGCTGCACGGTGAACGTCGTTCCTTTGTTAAGTATGCTCTTCACATGGATTTTCCCTTTTTGCA
Organism: uncultured Bacteroidales bacterium; assembly: GCA_963732905.1. Taxonomy (GTDB): domain Bacteria; phylum Bacteroidota; class Bacteroidia; order Bacteroidales; genus DASQZK01. Next base: position 68,250 of record CAVTBM010000011.1, on the reverse strand, counting down.
GTTCGACAAGTTTCTTTGAGATCGTGAGGCCGAGCCCGGTCCCGTTCTGTTGTTTGTCTTCCAGATTTTGCGCCTGCCTGAATTCATCAAAGATATATGACACCTCCTCTGCAGGAATACCTATACCGGTATCTTCAATCGTGAAGGCAAGGATGACCTTCCTTTTTTTGTCTTCCGCAACGTCACATGTAAGCCTGACAAATCCTTGTTCAGTAAATTTCACTGCATTCCCGGTGATGTTCATCAGGACCTGCTTTACCCTGAAAGGATCCCCGATGATCATTTCAGGGACTTTCTGTGAGACAGATAATTCAAACCTGATCGATTTGTTTCCGGCTTCCGGCCTGAAGATTTCTCCGATCTCACTAAAGAGTTCCCTTACGCTGAAGGGTTTTTCATCGATAAAAACCTTTCCCATACCGATTTTGAAGATGATGAGCAGTTCATTGACCACGTTGATGAGATGGTCTGAAGAATCCTGTATCAGCCGGACATATTTTTTCTGTTCTGCGTCAAGGCCGGTTTTGGACAACTGGTTTGCAAAACCGATGATGGTATTCAGTGGTGTTCTGATCTCATGGCTCATTGAGGCCAGGAAAAGTGACTTGGCTTTGTCCGCGGCCAAAGCTTCCCGTTTGGCTTTTCGCAACTGAGCCTTGTCTGCTTTTTCCCGGGTGATATTTTTGATTGTGACTGCCACTGCCAGGATTTCACCGTTCTGACTCTTCACCGGGCTTGCAAAAATTTCAAAGATCTGCCCCGAATACCGGTTCACTTTACTGAGGGACCGGCCTTCCAGGGCTGCCTCCAGAACGGGTAACAATGTTTTTCGTACGCGGGGCGTCAGGACTTCATGGAATGACTTTCCGGTAAAGTCCTCATCGCTGAGGTTAAATCGGTTCTTTTCATGCCCGGCGGAGTAAAGAAAACGCATATCTTTATCAATCAGGAGCACATCCATTCCCTGAAGATGGTTGAAAATAATGTCCTGGTACAGTTTAACCCTTTTAATTTCAGCCTCAGAATGCAAACCGTTCAGGATCTCGTCGGAAATGATGACTACGGATTTTTCCCCGTTTTCTCTTAAGCTGATGAATGAAGTACAGTTAAAAATTTTCCAGTAGCCGGATTTATGTCTGATCCGGTAATTTTTAATGGAAAGATTTTCATTTTTTGTAAGGTCGTTAAATTCGAGGATTTGTCCGGGTTTTTCTGAGGGATGGATGAATGTGTCATATTTTAAACCGATAACTTCGGAAGCCTTATATCCGAGAACTTCCTCGAAAGTCTGGTTTACCTTCAGAAAACGGCCCTGGTTATCGAGTTCATAAACCAGTGAAAGGGAATGCGATCCGGAGGTGCCAAAGATATCGGCATCTTTTACGAGCCGGGGAAACAGATGATGCAGTAATTCCTCAAAATCAATAAACCGTATTCTGATCCTTAACTCTTCTCCCTTAGGTTCAGGGATTGTAAGGTAAAGAAAAAGGCTGTGGATTTTATCTGTGCTGTCGGTTATGGTTATGCGAACCGCCTGGGGATTTTCTGATTTCAGAAGGTAGGCAACCCTGTTTTTGAACAAATCCCTGTATTCGGGAAGAATAAGATTCAAGAAATTATACCCACCGGCTTTGCCCTGACCTATGCCTATAATACGTAACGCATTTTCGTTACTTTTCAGGATACTGAAATCCTGGTTTACTTCCAGGGAAGCTAATCCCAGGGGCTTAAGTATTTCAGAGATAACCGGTAGATTTTGTGAGAGGTGGTTATCCTGTTCTTCCCGGATGTTATAAGGCTGAGAAAGTTGATACAATTCCCTTTCCAGGTCTTTAAGGGTTTCGTTTTCAGGGATATCAGACCGGAGTTTATGAAGCAGCGAATTAATCCTGGACCATTTTTGTTGTTCTTTCCCAGAGTTTCTTAGAGCCATTGGTCTTTTTTCAGTTGACAGGTTTCAAGGGTAAAACGGGTTTAACATTCCATGCGTCACCATTCAACTAAATAAAACCCCATAACGTTTCAGATTGTTGGGTAAGTTTAAAATTTTAGTACATATTTTCACCTTCATCCGCTCCCTGCATATTCAAAATGTTTCGAGAATCCTGAATGCGCCGGCCGGGATCTTTACCTTAAAATTTCCGGTTGCAGAGGCAACGGTTTCTTCACCTGTTAGCACATCCTTCAACCTGCAGGAGTGATGTGTCTGATTGAAAATAATGACCTGTCTGTCGGCAGGGTCAAGCCATCCGGGATCGATAAGGAAAAGGCGGTACTGTCCGTCCCGGAGTTTCAGCACCTGTGTGAAAACGTCATCCCCTGACGTCCTGAATGCCAGGTTTTTTGCTGCTTCTTCAAAAATATTTTTAAGAAAATCAGCAGCGTCCTGCCCCGTCATTTTATGATTCTCATCTTCCCAAAGATAGATCCCGTCGGTGTGGATCCAGCGATTCACTCCTGCCGCCCGGCGAAGGTCCTGATTAGCCGGCATGATTGGGACAAGCCCGTATGGTGTGGGTGGGATGAAAAGGCCGAATTGCCTGTCCTTATGGAAAAGCACCTTCTGCATGGCGAAGCCGGGGGTTGGTGTCATACCCCATTCACAGCCGTTAAATGGTATAATGGCATGTTGCATTTCGCTGTCGGCTTCCCAGGTCTCGGGCGAATGGCCGTTAATAGCATCCTTCAGCCATTTCCCGGAGGGAGGTTCAAAAGCGATTCCGATTTCCGATGTCCCGGCTATTTCATCTGGACGGGGACAAAAAACAATGCCTTTTCCTAAAAGTTCCATAAACGGCTCCACGCTTTCTTCCCCGAGCCTGGTAAAAGCTATATCACCATTGCTGTCTTTATATTTGTAGGGGATTCTCAGGTTGTAACTTCTGCCTCCCAGAAGGGTGTGTGCCATCATCAGGCGCAGGAAAGGATGGCCGTGTTTCGGGTATTCCCATTGAAAAAACCGGTTGAAGGAGAACATATCCTGGTGAACATTTACAGTTAACCCGTTAACTTCACCGGCAAGATAAAGCCCGTACCGTGCCATCAGGTTGATCTCCGGTGTGCGCGAATTGGAGTCCTCGGTCGAGGCACTCAGTGTCTTTTTTGTATCATCGGTAAACAGGTATTGCGCCACCTCCGGATAGGCGGTAACAGCTGCCCACCATGCGTTTTTGTTCGTGGTGGAAAATTCCATCCCGTGCCGGGCACAGAAGTGGCTCAGGGGAGCGAAGTACTGTTGCATATAATCCGGTATCCTCCCGAAATCTTCATCTTCTGCCGTTCTGAAACCAAGACAGTAATGAGGTGCAGTCAGGGCAATTTTATAAGCGGTTTCCAGTGTGATGAAAGGCATCACCGAATGACCGATATAGAAAACCGTGGGAATCTTGTTCTCTTCGATATATTCGGCAATCTTCAGGATACTGTCAATGCTCATGGTGCCATTGATGGCATCGATCTTCCATCTCTGCTCCGACCAGGGTTCACCGGAAGCATTTAGCGGCGGATCCTTCTCGATCACTTTGACCGAACTGGCAAGTCTTATATTTTCCGTAGGGAAAGATGGATCTCCACCAGTCTGTCTGTCTTTGCCATTCAGCCGAACCACTCTTTCCCATACTGAAGCGGAATCCGGGGATTACCTCGTAATCCCGCCCGGTATGAAGACTGTCCATGTTCAGTCTGCTGGCACGGACCCTTATGCTGTCGATGGTGACTCCGATATCCCTTACCATTCCGGCTCTTTCAATCGAACGGAACGTGCTCTCGAAGCCGGGCTGAAGCCTGAGCTGGTAAACGGTTTCGTCGCCGTTGGGTGAAGATCCGAGCCAGGCGGAACCGTCTGAAACCTTCAGGTCTGTAAACCCTGTCGTGGCCATTGCCTGGGAAAGGATATTCCCGTAATGATCATACACTCTTAACGTCCCCCCGGCAACGGAGAGGATCTCTTTACCCTGACTATTGTTGTTGAGGTCGGCCGTTTCAACGAAAGCAGTGCTGTAAAAATCTGTATTCCTGTATTTGTCAGGCTGGATGAAATTTTCTTCAGTGCTGACCCATAGCGGCCGTGCCCGGTTGTCGGTTACCATCACAGCCTGCTTATTGAAATAGGTGTCACCCATGATGATCTCGTTGGTGCCATCACCATCCAGGTCATCGATCTTCACTGAGAAAACATAGAAATATCCGCCGGGGTTTTCCCAGTTGATATATTTCTCCGGTACTTTCAATGGCTTTTCCCAGTCTGTTAGAAGCTTACCATCCCTGAAGCTCATGCATGCCGCCTGCATTTTATCTGTCATTACAAAGATCTCGTCCAGGGGATCGTCATCGAGGTTACCGGCAGCCATACGATGCACCAGCCGCCCCGTTTTTCCGGATCTTGCGATAAGCCTTCCATCCTTATCCAGCAGATATACTTCCCGGCTGATACCACCACATGCGACAGAAAGGGTGTTTGTGCCGGTGAAATGGCCGCATATCACATTGTACAACGGTAAGGGGGTATCGAATCTCCACTTCAGCTTCCCATGGTGGTCAATGCAGGTCAGCCGGCCATCAGAACCGGCAGTAAGGATCTCAGACCGACCGTCCCCGTCAAGGTCAGCTACCTTCAGGTCAAAAACAAAGCTGCCAGGATCGTAAGACCAGAGGATACGGTCATCAGATGGATTCTGGCAGTAAACCTTTCCTCCATAGGTCGAATAGACCAGTTCGTCATGGCCGTCACCATCGGTATCGGTGACCTGTACCTGCCATGCCGATCCCTTCACCGGGTGGAGAATGAGTCCGGGGGAAGGACGATGCGTACAGGACAGCCCGGCAATCATCAGACTGAAGAAAAGCAGGATGGTTATAGTTTTCCTTATCATGAAGATGATTTTTCAGTTATTTTATAATTTACAAAGGTAATATTTTGAAGAAACGAAAGAGGCGGGGGGATGACTGGTGAATAAATGGAAAGAGTGTGAGGAAGGGATTTGAAAATCAAAAACGTTATGGTCATGAACTTAACCTCAAAGCTGATCCTTACCCGAAATTTTTCCCGTTTTACTTTGTGAAATGGATATAAATGCCATTACGGACCCGAAAACTGCAAGAAAGTCGCTTATAACCTTGACTTTCAGCTTACCAATGTAATATATTTGCCTTCCTGCCTGAACGATTTCTCTTTGATGTTATGTGGAATAACATCAGGATTCCTTATTAACTTTTTACAGAAATACCTGTTGATGAGACTTGTTATAAGTCGCGGACATTATGCAGGGTCCGACCAGTTTTAAAACAACTAAAACTATCATTATGAAAGCAACATCACCGGAACAACAGCTCCCTCATGAGGTTTTTGGGGACTTCATGGAGAAACATTCGTATGACTCAATGAAAGATTGCATCCTTCAACCCGCCCTGAAAGCCTGGAAACCTTCAACGGCCGTCGGGAAGCATGTCTTATCTTTTAATGTTGAATTTTCAGCCGAGACGAACCAGCTTGATTACATCCGATCGCTAACACGCAACCATCAGGTTTTTGCTCATGATACGCCGGAAGGCAATCTGGCAGTCTTACTGTCTGCAGAAAATTCCAGGGTTGAATGTAACGGGAAGAGCATTCACGGGGAGAACTTTATTTATATAACAGACAAGGCCAACGGCTTCCTGTTTTGCGATAAGACCAGTAAGACCTTTCTCAGGATGCCTGATAGCAGCATGACCGCTCTTGGCTTTGCTGAAAGATTGACCGGAAAGGCCGGAATTAGAAAGGATCAGAAGGCAGGAAATGCGGTCGCAGAAATTGTGGTCACGGCTCCCTTTAAACTGAAATATCTTCTGGAACTCGACACCGGCGAACAGTGGGCCCCATTCAGGCAGGAAGCTGCCTGCATGCTTATCGGGTGTAGTGACCGGATGAGCAAAGCCGGTCTCGATCTTTCGGCTGTGGCTGAAACAGGCATCCCGGTGAAAGGCGAAGTGTTTATGGAAAGAGGCATGCAGACCTGGGAAAAGATGTCTTCCTTTACGGTCTCGGATCTTCGGCTTGTCGAATCAAAGGACGATATGTTCAGTATTCCCGGGGGATACAAGGATCTGAGGGATGCCGACCAGCGCGACAAACGGAATGACCAGCGTACGTATTTCGGTCCGTCGGTGCAGTTATCCGCTCACCGGAGACACGTTGGACGGAGTCCTGCGGGAGGCGGGTATACTGGAGTCTATCCTCCCGGCGACCAGGAATGTTGTGGGGATGATACAACGGCTGACCAGACAAAGGATAACGCCATTAACAGGGAAGCCGGGGGACTGAGATTCCCGTCTTGCCTGCCTGAAACGTATGGTGCTCTGCTGTCAAGCCTTGTCGACGAGAAACTACTCGATGACATCAAATATATCGCCAACGGTATCAGTAAAAGACTTTCGGGGTTCAGTGGCAACAACGGAAATCTCCCTATTACCTGGATGGATCAGTTTAAAGCCCATGCCGACGCTCTCGGAGCCGGCGATCCGGGCGGAGGCCTTTATGATCTTCTTCATGATGAGCATGCCACCAGTGTCACCTATACCCAGAAACTGGGAATGCTCGATAAGCTGGCGGTTTCTTCATTGAGCAAACTCCTGGCATCAGGCAATAATCTTGCTTCCCTGCATCTGTCGCCGGCCCTCCAGGCCGTTGTGGACAATGTGATCGCCAATGGGGCCATTGCTGCGGAGGACCGCTTCTCCAGCTTGCCTGAAGACCAGAGGGGACTGCTCGTAGATGCTTATGTTTTTAAGGGTATTGGTACCATTAGCCTCAACTATCCGTCATCTACCTCTTCGTTTACCATTTTTTATGATCTTCTCAAAGTAAAGCTTAACGATATAGATTTTGATATCAGGATAAACAATACGGAAGTATTCAGTACACTGGATTTTGACAGCGACAGTATCCACCTGGTAATTGACCTGCCCGATGCCAGCGGAAATGCATGGGTTTCGCGTTGGGTGACCGGTAAATATCTTGCGGTCACCGCTATCACCGCTATTGCCTGCTTCCTGTTTCCCTTTACCTGCTTCCTTATGGGTATGGCCATACTTGTGGGTATTTTCATCGGACTTGACCTGGCTTATGTATCGCTTGAACTTGCCAAACTGAAAGTTGACAGTCATATACGGCTGGTACCCAATCCTTCCAATGTTTTGCAGCCCGACGTGCAACTGACCCTTGATGCGGATGTCAGTGCATCCTATATCAGCGTCGTCCCAACAGGCATCCACCAGATCCTTTCCCTCATCTACACCATAGTGCTGGATGCTACCGACCTGGTGATCAACAACCTTGAATCACAACTGCAGGATGCACTTAACAAGTACCTGAAAGATGATCTGAAGATCACTTATCCGCCGGATTTTGGTCCGGTACCGCTTGCAGGAATAAGCAATGATGTTGAATTTGCTGCGGATGATCACGGCTATATCGAACAGGCTTTGAACGCCGGGCTGATGGGCGTCATCAATCCCTATATTACCCAAATCGATTCGGTGGTGAAGCCCAATATCATGATCCTTCGGGAAGAATATAAGTCAGAGTTCACCGATCCTGTGGATGCCTTTACAGCGGCCGGGAGTCTTCTGGGCTGGGTCTCTACAGATATTACCAGTGTGGCGAGGTACTACCTGGGTACCGTCCTTTCGCAGAATTTCATCAATGATTATATCTATGTGCTGTGGCGCCAGTTTCTTTTCAATTATGATTTTACACCGGATGAGACCGCAGATTTGTTCAAATTTCTGAAGCTGGCCTTCCCTGTGCTGAACCCTCTCAACGATGAACAGGTGAAGGCCGGGCTATGGCCGGCAGTGCCACCCCGTACGTTGTTCACTCCCCGTCCTGCTTCTGAGGGCGGGTATTATGCCACCACTTTTTTCGATGATGTGAGGATTTGTTTCACGTTTAAAAAAGATGATAAGAGGATCCCAGACAAAATGGAATTTGCGTTTGCCGGACAGGTTTCAACGGAGATCGGCTTCGGCGGTTTCGACCAGGAAAGCGGGAAACTCGACCTGCTGAAACTCTCAGACCGGGTATTCGATATCTACTTTGACCTGAAGACCGTCGGCGTACATATCATCCATCCCGAAGTGGAGTATTTTGCCTACCCCGGCATCAAGCCTTCAGTGACGTTCGATTACTCACCTCTGGACCTACTCCAGGAGATGTTTCAGCGCGGACTGTCTTTCTCCCTGGCAAAACGGGATAATGCCTTTATTCCCAGGAGTCCGGGCGATCCGATGTATATCCAGAGGTATCCCCTGGGCAACGATGCGCTGCAGGTCATTTTCAGCCTGGTGCCTTTCCGGGGAAATCTTTATGTAGGGAAGGGGCTGAGCGGAAAAGCCACGGCAGCATTGGAAGGAGCGGCAGATATTGACGCCATGAACAAAGTCACGGCGGATATTATCAGGGCCCTGATCTGAAATGATTTCAGTGCCGGGTTTAATCGAACTTATGTTTGATAAACCACCAGTCGTGCAAAGTAAAACCAAGGAAGACTGAGGAATAGTTTTTCAGGATAAGACCCTTATCCGTTGTCCCCAGTCTTCCTTCCGTGAACGAAAGATTGATCGATGATGTATTGCCCGGCATCGGAAAACTGAAGCCAAAGGTAAAGCCGGTATTTTTTGTGGCAACGCCGTTTATTTTCAAATAGTAGTCCTCACTGAACCCTCCTGCACGGTAAGTCATTCTTCTAAAGTATCCCGCGTTAAGCTGTTTTTTGGGTGTGTATTCAATCCCTCCCCTGAACGCATTGGTGTTTGCAAAGATGTAGTCCTGGTTGTCCGATTTCGTTTTGGACCAGTTGGAAAATTCATAGTCGCCGGTCAGAAGGATCTGGCCGGACAGATTTACGGTAATCCCGCCGCCATAATGCATCGGGGAATGAAATAAGCCTGTGTATGTGGTTTCATTTGCCAGGATGGTGTCGGAGCCCTGGGTGATAAACTTTTCTTTTCTGAAATTCAGTGACTGGCCCGGACCATAGGTCATTCCCAGCAGAACTTCCGATTTGCCGGATAATGCAAGCCGGTACATTAAACCAAAATCAACATTAAACGAATTGAGATAGTTGGTTTCTTCCGTTATTATGCTACTACTGAAAAGGGAATAACTGGTAGATTCGTTATTCCTGATGCTTCCGAAAAGATAGCCAAAGCTGACCCCCAGATGGAGATTGCGGAATGGGGTGACTGTATTCTGCCAGTAAAGTTTGCTTATTCCACCGTTGCCGGTTATGATGGAATTATAAGGATCGGTGGTCCCCTCAATCATTCGCTGTATGGCTACTTTATATCCGACCATGCTGTAAGGTACCATGCCAAAACTGCTTTTCCACCAGTTATTAACCGGAAAACCAAAGGCGATATTCTGAAAGTTCACGTTACTTGCCTTCTGCGATTGACTGCTGGTGCTGTACTTCACAAAATCTCCGGCAAGTCCCAGGTCAAGGAAAAAGGATATACTATCAATCGGGAAAAGAGAGGCGGGATTCACATCATTCAGCCCCAAATTCGAAGGAAGTGCTATTCCTGTCTTGCCCAAAGCCGCATTGCGGCTGAATCCCTTAGGTGTCAATTCGCCTATGCCGAAAATCGAGTAGGGGAGATGTGAACTCTCCTGAGAAAAAACCATATTGCAGAGACATACAATGAGGAGTGCGGATATGGCAAGGTGTTTTATCAATCCGGGTTTAGTCATAATTGATATAGTATATTTTTAGCCTGAGCGCATATTCCGCATGCCGGGAGGCATTGAGAACAACCCGGCTGAAACTGGAGTTCAGCCCGTTACCTGGCGGAAGTGTAACCAGAAGTGCCGGAATGTTGTCGGAGTGGTTATGGATCTCAACGTCGGCCCATTGTGTGACATCAAACGTATAGGTGGTCTGCTCGTTGAACATATCGTCAATGTTCAGTACACCCGTTTCGAGACTTCCGGTATTATCCAGGATCCCGCTGACGAAACGGTTATAATTGTCGGTCTCATACAGGGCGAGTTCAGCTGGGAGCGGTATATTTTTATAGGTGTTCTTTTCAGGTACCAGGATTATTTCGGCCTTTACTACTTTTATATTATGGAAATTTTCGGGCAGCTTATTGAGAGAGGGAAATTCAAGCCGGGTGACAACCGGGTTGCCTCCCTGAACGAAGGTCACGTCTCCGGTCGTGGATGAAGGAAACATCACCCGCTGATTTGAAAGGCTGTCAAGAAATGAATTCTCCCTCCCGGTATAATTAAACTGGTCGGCTGAATTGTACAAGGGAAGATCGAGATAACTGTGCATCGTTTCATACGAGGGGTAATGAAAATTGATTCGCAGGTAAAGGGATGAATCGGTTGCACTGAATCTCATAACCGACTGATCAGTGTTGTCCTCCAGTAGTGCAAAACCTTTAAGGTAGTTTAGGAAGGAGGATTCACTCGAAACTTCATCATCATGGTTAGAAAATTTGGTGAAGAGGTCTTTACCCAGGGTATTGTCCATCGGCATTTTTAAGGTATCCAGCAGTGAAGGGCGTGGATAGACAGAAATTTCACCAGCTGGTTCCGGTTCATATGGTACATTCGAAGTGTTGTAGAAGTATCCGTTTTCAACAGTCGAAGGCTGGGACAATAACCGGTGAAGACTCATGCTGAACCGGGATAGCGTGTCACCGGCTGAATACCCGTCAGAAACCAGGATTAACTGAGCATTATCGTATTCGGAGTTATCAGGGATAGCATAGATATACGGAAGACCAAGCTGAAAGAAGCTGTGCGACCGGAGGGTCCCCAGTTCACTGTCTGAATATTTTCCGACCAGGATCTTTCCATATCCCGAGGAGGTAATGGAATCAAGCTTGACGGTATAACTGTTTATAGAAAACGTATCGACATAGTGCAGATTCGTGTTCAGGGAAACAAAGTCCTCTCCAATATCATAAGCCGATTCATCCTTGCTGCACGACATCAGGGCCATACAGGACAGGAAAAGAAATGCATACCTGGCCATAATCGGGGTTTTTAATCTGACAGTAAAGTAATATCCCATGAAACGGCTCAAAAAATAAATTATACCGGTTAACGGGAATTCATGACAGATTCAAAGTATTTATCGACCAGTTGGAAATAAGAATCTGTCAACCTCAGAATCGTAGTTTGGCAGATAAAAAGATCCAATCCGTCGGTATAATTGATGTCTCCGGCTAAATAGTTTTACACCCCTGTTATTACCCGGTATATTTGGAGGCCTTCAATTCATAAATTCTAAATCATATATCATGAAATTTAAATCCTTTTATTGGTTACCCTTATTCATTGCGGTTGTGACAGGTGGATGCAAGAAAGATAATTCAACGGAGACGCTGATTGGGAACTGGGTTCAGGAATCCGATTTTGAGGGCGTAAGCCGCAACGATGCCGTTTCATTTACCATTGGTAAATTCGGATATGTTGGTACAGGATATGACGGGCTGAACAGACTGAAGGATTTTTGGGCCTATGACAGTGACAAAAATTACTGGATTAGAATTGCCGATCTGCCGGGAGACGCAAGGAACTCGGCGATAGCTTTCAGCATCAATGGGAAGGGTTATGTTGGTACGGGTTATAGCGGCACCGACAAGATGAAGGACTTCTGGGAATATGATCCGGCAACAGACCAGTGGACGCAAAAGGCTGATTTTCCCGGGACGGCACGGTATGGCGCTGTAGGTTTCAGCATTGACAACAAGGGTTACATGGGTACGGGGTATGACGGGAACTACCTGAAGGATTTCTGGGAGTATGATCCGGGAACTGATTCATGGCAGCAGATCGTCAGCGTAATAGGCGCAAAACGCCGTGATGCCGTTGCGTTTGTATTGAACGGGAAAGGCTATATTTGCACTGGTATAAATAATGGGAGTTATGAAAACGACCTTTCAGAATACGATCCGGCCACCGGCTTATGGACAGAGAAACGCAAAATAGCCAATGTGAGCGATGAAAGCTATGATAATGATTATTCGATTGTCAGGAGTAACGCAACAGCTTTCGTAATTAACGGTAAGGCGTATATTACAACAGGTACGAACGGTTCCCTGTTGGGAGACACCTGGGAATATGACCCGGCAACCGATCTCTGGGACAAAAAAACCGCTTTTGAAGGTGCGGCCCGCCTCGATGCAGTCAGTTTCTCCCTCGACGGCAGCCGCGGATTCGTGGCAACAGGAAGAAGCACAAGTTATGAATTCGATGACATCTGGGAATTCAAACCTCTCGACGATTATACGAGCAATGATTAAGTGTGGAAGGATTGAAGTAAATGAACATAAGAAATTCGTTTCCTCTGCGTTTTAACAGGGATCAGGAAATTCCTGAAAATCATAAATCCGGCGGTTGGTAAAAAAACGGCAAATACTGAAAAAGACACTTATTCCCCTGGCTCATATTGCAGCATGGAGCCTGTTTATTTTTTACCCCTTCCTTTCCCTGGATATACGTATCCTAGAGCCTCTTTACATTCTGAAGCCAGCCATTACCGGGGTAGTTTTGGCGGCGGTTTTCTATCTGAATATCTATGTCCTGATACCTAAATATTTCGCCCGGAACCATTATCTTATCTATTTCAGCCTGGTGATCCTGATGCTCATGACGATCTACCTTAGCGAATACCTTGCAAATCAGGTTCTTTTCTCCATCATGGATCGAAATCCGCTCAGGATGATGACAGAACAGGGCACCCCTTTCCACGATATAAGACCCCGCTTTTATCTCCCGGATGCCAATTTTATGAGACATGACAGTCTTCCCGGCTTCTCCGGGCTCGGACAGCATATTCTGCAGGAACCCGGTGGACCTTTTGGAAGACATTTTCTGAATCCCTTTGCTTTGAGAAAAACTCTTTCCTCGGGAGCCATCGTCCTGGCGCTTGGCGGATTTTTCAGGATGTCCAAAGAGTGGACCCTCCTGGAACGGCAACAGAAAGACCTTCAGAAATCCCGGCTCGATGCTGAATTATCATTGCTTAAATCACAGATTAACCCTCATTTTCTGTTCAATACCCTCAATTCTTTGTACTCCCTTGCACACATGAAATCGGAATACACTGAGACTGCCATACTGAAGCTCTCTCAGATGATGCGCTATATGATTTATGAAGCAGGAGCCGACCTGGTTCCTTTGAGCGAGGAAATCTTATATCTCGAAAATTACGTGGAACTGCAAAAGCTCAGGCTGTCGGGGAAAGTCCCTGTCCGTTTTGAGGTGAAGAAGGGTGAGCAGGACCTGATGATTGCTCCGGTATTGTTCATTGTATTCGTTGAAAATGCTTTCAAACACGGAGTCAGCTATGCGCAACCTTCGGAGATCACCATAAAATTGACCGTGACAGGAAGGACCATTGAATTTGAAGTCAGGAATTTTATTTCTCCTTCTTCCCTGGAAACACAATATAAAGGCATCGGACTGGATAATGTAAGGAAAAGACTTGAGCTGATATACCCCGGAAGGCATGAACTTACTTTGACACAGAAGGATAACCTTTTCATTGCATACCTGAAGACAGAGACATGAACCACATAAATTGTATCATCGTTGATGACGAACCGCTTGCACTCGATATTCTTCAGGATTACATCAGCAAGGTGACGATCCTGAAGCTGGCGGGCCGTTGCGAGACTGCCGTTGAGGCCCTTCAGATCATGCAGGATCAGGACATTCAGCTCCTGTTTCTGGATATCAATATGCCGGATATTTCCGGGATACAGTTTCTCAGGAGCCTGAAGAATAAGCCCGCTGTTATCCTTACAACCGCTTTCAGGGAATATGCCATTGAAGGATTTGACCTGGAAGTACTGGATTATCTTCTGAAACCCATTGAATTTGATCGATTCCTGAAAGCTGTGAATAAGGCCAATGATTATATCAGGCAAAGGAACACGAGTAATCCTTCAGACCATGACTTCCTTTTTGTCAGAGCGGATTATAAACTGGTGAAGATAAAGTTTGACGACATTCTCTATGTAGAAGCCGTGAAGGATTACATTAAAATACGAACAGGCAAAACGCAGGTCCTCACCCTGATGAGTATGTCTTCTATTGAGGAAAAGCTGCCGGAAGAGAATTTTATCAGGGTACACCGCTCATATATTATTTCCCTTAGCGGCATTACATCCATCAGCCGTCACCGGATCCTGATTGATGATAAATATATCCCGGTAAGCACACCCTACAGGGAAAAATTCTACGAGGTGATCAGGCATTTTTCGTAAGGAATGATTCCCCTTCCCTCCACTGCCCTTTGGTTGAACATTACAGTGTTTTATAAATGATCCGTCTGTACTTCATTCGTAAAGTAATCGCGTTATTCACCAGCTCCTTTCCTCCCGGTAACAGCCGGTATCAATCTTTGAGCCTGAGGTCACACCCTCAGCGGGTTCCTTCCTGGAAAAATGGTCGTTTGCAGAAAAGAAAATTGCACCGGCCTGAATTGATTTGTATATTCACACAGGTTTTCCCTGCGGTAATAAATACTCTTTTGACTATCGGACAGCTGTATGAATCATGCAAAAGATATACACTATACCTTCCTGATTTTTCACTATTATGAAAAAATATCTGAATTATGGGTTTGCTGTTCTGATCACTGTTGCGGTGATCTTTTCAGCAGGATGTAAGCTTAACCGGACAAATGCCGGCGACGGCATCAGCTTCGATCTTAAGAAAAAGTATCAGACCATTGAGGGTTTCGGAAGCTGCATCACGAATTATAAGGAATTCCCGCCGGAATATTCCGATCCTGCCTTTTTCGACCTGGTGGTGAATGACCTGGGGCTGAGCATCGTGCGGGTGCCTTTGATGGAACATACCGAATGGCGCAATGACGATGACAACCCGGATCATTTCAACTGGGATGGTTTCTGGCTGGGCGACAATATCGACAGGAAAGGACTTGCCAGTTCCATGAAGCTTATGCAGGAATTTAAAAAACGCGGCGTTTCGAGATTCATGGGCACTCCCTGGTCGCCGCCCGACTTTTTAAAAACCAACCGGGCACCTATCCAGGGAGGATTCCTCAGAGCCGACCTCATGGACGAATTTGCCGAATATATGGCCGCACAGATCATCCTGGCGAAAAAGGATTTTGGCATCGATCTCAACTGGGTGAGTGTACAGAACGAGCTGCTTTTCCCGGAGTTCTACAGGTCCTGTGTTTATAATCCCTGGGTTCTGAAAGAAACCGTCAGGGCTTTGATGCATAAATTTAAAAAAGAAGGCATCCGTACAAAGATCCTGATACCTGAAGACATGATGTTTGCCGACAGGATGCTCTATAATATTCAGCCAACGATGAATGACCCGGAAACCCGGAATTTTTACGGTGAGTTTTCTACCCACCGTCAGGGAGGGAAGGGAGATCTGACCAAATGGGAAGCTGAAACACAGCAATACCAGCGGCAGAACTGGATGACAGAAACATCAGGCCATGCCCAGAACTGGAAGGGCGCCATGAAAATGGCCACGGATATCCAGGATTACCTGGTTTACGGCAATTTCAGCGCCTGGATTTACTGGCAGCTATCGGGTGCTGCCGGTGATGCAAGCAGCTTTTCCATTCTTATTGACGGCAAGCCCGGCCCAAAATATTACGCTTCCAAACAGTTTTACCATTTTATAAGACCTGGAGCTGTAAGGGTGAGAGCCGAATCAGGTGATGCCAGGCTTGAAGTTTCTGCATTCCATCAGCCCTATGACGGCACCCTGACTTCAGTGATCATAAACAACAGCGATTCGGCTGTACAAACACTGGTGAATACCAGGTATAAATTTGATATTTACCAATCAACAGATTCCCTTCATTGTGAACATACGGGTAAGCTGGCCAGGGGTAGCATGCTTACCGTCCCGCCACACAGCATAATCACCCTGCAGGCTAAAAGCCGGCGGCTGGTGACCCTGAAGAATGAACCTGCATTACCCGAGGTCATGGATGGTTCCTGAGGGAACAGAAAATGAGAAGTGGGGCAATGATGCACCCTTCCCCCGTAAAAGGCCCTATCAGCTTCTTCCCGACGGTGGTAACACCAGTGCCTTCTCCATTGTCCAAAAACTTATTAAGGACGGCAAACAAAATGAAAGGATGCATAACGGGTGGACCTGGCTTCATACGGCCATTCTGAACGGCGATGGGGATGCCGTGAAATTGCTGATCGACCATGGTGCGGATATCAATGCGAAAGCAAACGATGGCTGGACACCTTTGGATATGGCTGCAGCAACCTTTGCCGGAAATCACGAAAAGACCGGCCGGTTAAAGGACTACACCAAATATGACATATTTAAAATGGTCCTCGCTGCCGGTGCAGATATCAATGCCACCACCACGGATGGCTGGACTCCGCTTCATGCTGCTGTTGCCAATGCGATGAAAGCCTGGCGTGAAGATCCGGACTGGTCCCTGAACAGGATCCGTGACCTCCTCCATGCCGGTGCCGATGTTGAAGCACGTGACATGAACGGCAGAACACCGCTGCATTGGGCTGCATTGCAGGGATTTTATTATTACACATGGCTGCCCGAAGTGCATTCGGATGTTGTGAAACTCCTGCTGGATAAAGGCGCCGAGATCAATTCGACAGATAAATTCGGGAAAACACCATTACATTATGCGGTTGAAATGGGGTACAGGGATATCGTTCTCGAACTGGTTACGCGGGGGGCTGACTTATCAAAAACCGATAATAAGGGAGAAACGCCTGCTGACATAGCTGAGAGGACAGCACAACCGGTGATCAGTTATATCCTTGAAAATGGTAAGTTGCCGGCTGAAGAAGTGAGTGAGGGTACTCAAAACCCTGAAACAGATACAACCGGTCTTAAATATGGCCCCGAACTATTAAAAGCCTCCTGGGAAGGTGATCTTCCTAAGGTTAAGGAATTGCTGGAGAAAGGGGCAGATGTGTATTACCGGGATTCTGACGGTTTCAGCGCAATGGACCGGGCCAGGGATAACGGGCATAAGGAAATTGTTGGCTTGCTGAAAAAGGCCGGGGCAGGGGAAAAGTAGGAGTAGGAATGTACCCTGCGAACCTTCAGGTAAGCCTTCATTGAAATGGTGACATTTTAAACGGGCATTGCAACTGAAGGGTGTATCCGGAATGTTGACCGTGCAGCAGGGCGGGGGAGGTGAACAGAAGTGTTATCATATTCCACACAGGTAATAAATGTTACTAAATATCCAGTGCCATGAACAGAATAAAGTTGGTCGTGAAATGCCTGATCATCATCCTGATCGTTTTTTCAGGACGGATCAATATCCAGGCACAATCTTTAATAAAAGATTACCAGAAAGAATACAAACCGCTGGCATGGATCAAACTGGCGCCGTTGTCAGGAGGTACGGTCTTCATTCAGGATGGGGACGGTAATGAATATTTCCGGCAGGCCGTAAAGGAAGAAGTGAAATTTCAGGTGGGTGGGGCCCTGGGGACACAAACCGTGTTTTACGTTGACGATTCCGGGAAACTGCTGAAAACCGAAAGCTTTCATGTAAACTGTAAAACCGGCATAAAGGATGAGAAGGGTGAATTCAGTGAACTGATGGATATTGCCTACTGGACCATGGTCCATGCCGGAACTGAATATAACCGCTTTGACGGCGAGATCTATAATACTTTTGCCGGATGGGAGCAGGACCATATCCATACCATGAAAGGCATGAAGTACTACTACGCCGACCTGGAGCCGGGAATCGATTTTTATGCAAACAGCCAGGCCAACAATGGCAGGATATACGATTTTTATCATGAGAACTTACAGAATATTAAGCATTATACCCAGCGTTACGGGAAGCAGTACCTCAATTTACCCGACAATAAAATACCCTCAGACGGTTTTTTCATCCGGACTCCGATCGAGAATATGAGTGAATTTCATTTCCTGGAAGGCTTGTACTATGCCTGGAAAGCTACCGGTGATGATAAATGGATGGAGAGCCGCCTCGATAATGCCATCAAAGTCGTAAACTATTGCACTTCGGATACCATGAGGTGGTCGAAGCAGTACAAACTCCTGAAACGGGGCCACACCATCGATATCTGGGATTTTCTGCCGGAAGACGAAGCCAGGAGGTTTGGAGACTACAGGATCGTGATGACCTATCCCGATAAAAGCCAGTTTGGCATCCTGTACGCCGATAATATCGGCTTAGCTGTCGGATGTGATTACCTGAGCGAAATGCTGAAATATGCGGGTCGTAATGCAGAAGCTGCAAAAATAAAAAGTACGGGAGAAGGCTTGAGGGCAAGGACCGATGCGATGTGCTGGACAGGTAAGTACTACGATCACTGGATTCCCATCGAAAACATCTTTAAAAATGATTTCGGCGGCACAGATGAATCCACACAGGTGACCCTTTCGAATGCGTATGTGCTGAACAAAGGAATTTCACATGATAAGTGTGTAAAGATCATTCAGTCCTACCAGAACATCAGGAAAGAAATGCCGGCATCCTCTCCCGGTGAGTGGTACCTGTGCTATCCTCCCTATGAGAAGGGGTGGCACATGGATAAATGGGAGTATATGAACGGGGGTGTTTCGCCGATCGTGGCCGGGGAATTGTCGCATGGAGCCTTTGAGAACGGTTATGAAGACTATGCCGTCGATATCCTGAGAAGGATCCATAAACTGGCAGTGAACACAGGATATAATATCAAATGTGTTTACCGTGGAGCCATGCCTGATGTTCCTGAGAGGACATTCACCCCGCTGGATTTGTCGGCAGTAAGCAATGCTGATCTACGTGAAAATAAAAATCCTGACATTCCCGGGTGGATCAATGAAGGAGCGGATGACCTGTCCTCGTTTCCAACAGGTGAGAAGACTTTCAAAGATATCCCGTTCCGGATCATTGACCCGCGGCAAAACCACGGGAAGGCTTGTGTTGGCTTATCCGGCGATCCCGGTTATCTCTCACAGGCCGTCATACCGGTGAACAAAAAAGCAGCTTCGGTTTACCTGCTGCATGTGATGCACGATCCTGCCTTCACCATCAGTCATTCGCCTGAACCCAGCGGGAAGTATTATGCGGGGAGTCTCGTTTTTCATTACACCGACGGCACATCCTATACCCGGTCCCTGACCAACGACCAGGTCGGATGGTATCATTTTCCGAGAACCCACAGGAGATATGAATGGCCCACGTATGCGTCATTAAATTTGTTTGAAGTTGCCTGGGAAGGGGCTAACACCGAACAATCGGACATCGGCATGTATGTTACGGGCTTCAATAATCCGTTTCCTGATAAAGTCATAACCTCACTTGAATGCAAAGGTGCTGACACGCATATGAAATGGATGGTAGCAGGGATGACACTGAGCGATAAACCTGTGTTTTTCATGCCTTCGAAAGTCTCATTCGGTGCTCCCGACAACTGGGCGGCAGCTGCCATAACCTATGCGCTGGTGGAAGGGCTGGCCGGCGTCAAGGATCTGGGTGTGGCTTACGATTCGGCACTGATAGCACCACGTTGGGAAGCTGCCGGTGAAAAAAAGGCCACGGTCACGGTAAAATATGAGGCATCAGGCGGGTATATTGCTTATGCCTATGATTTTGAGGGTGATAACTTAAGCCTGAATTTTACAGGCACTTCAAAAAATACCCGTATTAAACTTCTTTTGCCGGAAAACAAACAGGTC
Source organism: uncultured Bacteroidales bacterium (assembly GCA_963732905.1). Taxonomy (GTDB): domain Bacteria; phylum Bacteroidota; class Bacteroidia; order Bacteroidales; genus DASQZK01. The sequence goes on along the minus strand of CAVTBM010000011.1, from coordinate 48,560 downwards.
CGCTCCATAAAATGTGATGGTAAAGCTGTTGATTACTCTGTCAATACGATCGAACATTCAGGATATGCGGTTTTTTCGGTCAAAGGAGAGGGGGTGAAGAACATTTTAGCGGGATTTAGTGATAAATAGCTTACTCCCTGGTTGACAGGGATGTATTCAGTGATAACATCCCGAGTGATGATTGTTTGCATTCCAGGCCTTTCAATATAAAATCTTGCAGGGTAAATGAGATTTCGGAAAGAAGAGAGCCTGGATAAAAATACGATCCTAATATATCTAATATATGCCGCTGATCAGGGTCATTTTCCCGGGGAACACGGTTTCTTCGGCAAACGGTGCATGTACTAAGAATCCATGAGGATTCTCTTGATCATAAGGTATCCAGGGTAAAGGTCGACAGCCTGTATTTCTGGTAGATTTTCCTGGCATTATTTGATATCTTTACAACGATTGTAATCATAATTCAAAACGGACATGAAAAAGTTAATCCTGCTTCCCGCCATTTTCTTACTGGCCTTCAATATGAATGCCCAATACCCCGTCATTAAAGGGGTGAATGTCAAAGTCGAATTTGACCACCGGATAAGACCCTGGGACGGTTTCGGTTTCAACTATGTGGAGACGGCCCAAACTCCCGATTATAAAACATTTCCTCAGGAATACGGGGGGTTCAGCCTTTTGAACGCTAAACAAAAAGCGGAGATCATTGATATGGTTTTCGGTGAAGACGGACTGAAGGTGGGACTTGTCAAAATGTTTTGTGATCCCTTTCACCAGACGGAGGCAGGAGGCCCTTTCAATGATACCACCACTACGGAATATATGCGTGAGTTTGTCAGGATGGGACTTGCCAAAACCAGGAGCAGGGGTGGAGACCTTGACATCGTGACTACCCTTTATGGTCCACCGGCATACATGACGCTTCAGAAACAGATCCGGGGAAGGGACCTGGACCCGGCTCATAAAGGCGACCTGGCAGATTACCTGACAGAATGGGTTAAATTTTTACGTGAAAAGGAGCAATTACCCATTAACTATGTCTCTCTGCACAACGAAGGCGAAGACTGGACACGCTGGCCGCTCGACGGCAGTGATCCGAATATCGGCAGCGGTCATGATTACAATCTATGGTGGAGCCCGGCGCTGGTAGCGGAGATGATAAAAGTCGTGCACGACAGTCTGGCGACGGCCGGTCTGGGCAATGTGGGCGTTACTCCCGGAGAGACCAGCAACTGGTACCGTTTTTCATACTGGGGATATTCCGATGCCATCAGTGAAGATCCGGAGGCCGTGAAAGATCTCGGTCTGATCACCTCTCACGGGTTTTATAACGGGAACTACGGCCTGTGGTTTGGCGACCACGATTGTCTTGGTACAGAGATGATCAGGGAGAAGAAGCCGGACCTGCACGCCTGGGTAACTTCAACCAGCTGGAGTAATATGGATGCGAAAAATATTATGGAGATGCACGACAACATTTATACGGCCAGGGTTAACGGCATCATCCCATGGGCTGGTATACAGCGCCCTGTGCAATGGGTAGGCGGAGATCCCAATCCGGGTTCGGCTTTTACCGTCAACGAAGACAGTACTTATAAGGTGCGCCGGGGGTATTATTTCTATAAACAGGTCACACGTGCCGGACAGCCTGGTACCCAGGTATGCCGGACCATCTCCAATGATACGGAAATTCCGGTGATCGCCTTTGGGAGAGGGCGCAATGGAGGAACTGACGCCTTTGTGGTAACCAATATCAATTCGAAAACTCCCAAAACAGTAATTATTAAGATCAGCGGAAGCAGGGCGGAGGCTTTCGACGCATACCGGACTACGGAGGATGAGAAAGACCTGTATGCTTCCATCGGATCCTTCGCAGTGAAGGACGGAGAATTCACCTACGAAGCTCCGGCAGGATCCGTGACCACCTTTTTTGCACAGCAGGGACAGAATAACGCGGAACGTGGCCAGAGGGAGATCAAATGGGTTAATCCGGATATCAAAGAGATGCCGGGATTAAGTCATCATGTACTCGACAGCAAGGTTATGGGGCATGAAGTGGGCTATTGCGTATGGACTCCTCCGGGATATTCAAAAAAGACCAAAAACCATTACCCGGTCATCTATTTTCTTCATGGTGCCGGGGGGAATGAATCGGCTGATGCCGGAGGCTTCTCCGAATGGGTTTCCAAAGCCATCACTGCCGGAAACATTGCCCCCGTTATTTGTGTATTTCCCAATGGAGGTATGAGTGGTTACAGGGGCGATGTGGAACAGATGATCACCACCGAACTGATACCTCTCATCGACAAGGATTACCGTACCATCCCGGAGGCTTCATCCAGAGCCCTGGCCGGATTTTCCATGGGCGGGGCAGGCTCGGTTTACCTGGCCATCATGCATCCCGGACTTTTCTGTGCGGCGGGAAGTATGGGAGGAGGAATCAGGAACAATGATGAAAGCTCAGAACAGGCAATTGATAAGGCTCTGCCGGTATGGGAAAAGGAAAATTTTGGCTTCTTCCTGGTTAACGGCGAAAAAGACCATCCCGAAGCGTTCAAGGAATTTTCATGGACCCTCGAGACAAATGGTATTGACCATCAGGTTATGATCCTTCCAGATACCCCGCATAATCTTGGATTGTACTACGAAAAGTCTGTAAACAGGCTGATTACCTTTTTGGGAAAACATCTGAAGGATTGACAGGGGATGTGGAGGAACGACTGAGAGGACCGGAGACAGGAATCCTGATCTCCTGGCGCCAGGAAGTCCGGCTCTGGTTCATCATCATTTCTTCCTGAATTTGAAAGGCGAACCTTCCGGGTTGACCATACTCAATGCATGGGTAATGCCTTTCGGAAAATAAGTCCTGAGAGGAAGTCACAGCAATGGGTTCAGGAATTCTAAGAGGCTGTCCGGAAAGTTGCGGCCGTCAACAGGTTGCTTTCAAAATATAACCGCCCTTCGTCCGCCTCAGGCGGATGAAGGGCGGTTATACTTTGTAACTTGAATCCTTATTTAAAGATCTTTTTAGACAGCCGCCATCACCTTGTTACATCTCCCATAAGCAGGATCTTAAATCAGGAGAATTTGCCGGAAGGACGCAATAAGGGGCTTCGTTATTTTTAAGAAGTCTTAGATTGAATAGGGTATCCCACCCCCACCTTCCAACCGTCCGCCCTTAATGGGAAACACCCCCCAAATCTCAGCGTCCCGTTTTAACCTTTTTGATTAAAAGTTATCAACTACTCTAAAAGTTGAGGGCCATTTTTATGAATGACTAGATTCTTCTGAAAAAAATGGGCTGACTGCAATAAAATTTCAGTGGAATTACAGGTGCAGGATAGTTCTGAGTGGCATAAGAAATTTTCACTGATTCTCTATCCTTTTCAATACAAAAATGTCACATCGCCGACCTTCACTTCCGTTCTCCCGTCTACATATTTTATCCAGGCCTTGTATACATAGACACCCTGGGTGGCACGTTCGCCATTCTTCATGATATAGCCATCCCAGCCTTTATAAATGTCGTCGGATGTATACATCAGCTCGCCCCAACGGTTATAGATAAGAAGCTTAAACTCCTCTACATTTTCAAAGAAGGGATGAAAAACGGTGTTGTCAATCTCGCCGGGCGACCAGTACCCGCCGGTAGGACCGGATCCGTTCCACCTGAAAACATTGGGAAAAGCAATGTTCCCTTCTCCTGCGATGACTTTAATATATCTTTCACGGGTTAGCGTATCCGGACAATTATTCTCACTCCTGACATATAAAGAAATGTCAAAAAGGCCTTCCTTCCCGTAGACATGGGAAGGGTTCTTTTCAGAAGAGGAAGATCCGTCACCAAAATCCCATTCGTAACTGACAGCCTTTTCCGATGTATTGAGAAACTTGAAGACCTGGTCGGTGCGGCTTGATGAATCGGGATAGGCATTGAATTCCGCTCGCGGAGAAGGGAAAACCCTGATATAGTGCTTGGCTTCATCACTTCCTTTTATCCCCGAGGCCAGTAATTTCACTTCATAATCCCTGCTGGTATAGAAAGTGTGGTCCGGGCTTTCTTCCGCCGAATACGTACCGTCATCAAAATCCCATACGAAGGATTGCGCGTAAAGACTGGTGTTGTTAAAGTGAATGGCCAGGGGGCTGCAGCCAGCTGTATCCGGACGGAAGCCTGCCACAGGAGGGGGCGGGAGGATATGGATAATCTTGTAGATCGTATCATAGCAATGCTCGCTGAATGTTTTCAGGCTGATACTGTAATCACCGTAGTTTACATAACTATGGCCCCCGGGTTGTTTAGTTTGGGAAGTATCTCCATCACCAAATCTCCATAAATATTCCCAGTTTCCTGCACTGGAAAAATTAGTCAAAGTGACATTTGTGGAAGGATAATCCTGAATCGTAGGCGAAACTAAAAAGTCGGCCCTCGGTCTGGGGTAAACAACCAGATTCTTACTGATACTGTCAATACATCCGTCAGGGGTTTTTAATATCAGTTTCACCTTGTAGGATGTGTCTGTGATTCCCGTATTGTAAAATGTATGGCCAACAAATGAGGAGTCACTATCAATGCTTGTACCGTCGCTGAAATACCAGGAATATGAGTAATTCTTTCCCCCCGTTGAGGTAATAAAAGCACTCACCGGACTGCAGACTCCGTCGGTAACCAGTGCCAGGTTCATTGCTGGCAAAGGCAGAACATGGATCCTAAGTTCTTCATTGAGATCCGTCGCACATGAATTGTGATCAAAATTTTCAATTATTTTTCTGAGCACATACTGGTTCATTCCTGCTTTGTTCATGAGAAGTGTCTGCAGCGTGTCATTACCTATATGAAAAAGGGTATCCGGGTTCCCGTTTACCTCCCATATCATTTCATAATCGAGATCATTGGTACCGTCTATTTTAATTTGTGCATAGGAGGTATTATCGTAGGTTTGGCACCATGAAGTGTCGGGGGTTAAAAAACGGGCATCAGGGGGTTTGTTTACCTGGATGTCAACGGTATCTTCCCCAATACAACCATTCGCATCAGGGAGGGTGAAGAATGCTATCCGGTGCCGACCCTGGCCTGCAACGGACGGATCAAAGAGTCCGCTAATACTATCGGTGATTCCTGTTCCTGACCATGTTCCTGCAGAAGTTACTGATTTCAGACTGAGAGCAGGATTATAAGTACATTGATCAGCAACCGGATCAATGCTGGCATCGGGGGCGGACATTACCGAAACAACAACAGTATCCCAGTTACTGCAATGGTTACCATCGGTAATATCGTAACGGATAATATGATTACCGGGGCCTGCTGTGGCCGGATCAAATTTTCCGGTGTTGCTGTTCACTATTCCGTCACCACTCCATTTTCCACCGCCATCAGCTGCCGATAAATGAAAGGCATCGGCATACAAGCAAACAGGAGGTACCGGATCAATTGTTGCATCGGGATACGGTACGATCAGGATGATGGCTGTTGTGGTCACCGGGGCATTGTCACCGTTCACCGGATCGGCCGGCGGACCGGGGATGAGTGGGTCATCATACGGGTTGCAATAGTTCCAGTAACGGAGAGTGACTTCAAAATACTGACCAATGAGTTTATCATTGGCCACATTCATGATGTCACTGAAAATGCCGGATCCGGAAACCGGGCCGGGTAGCATGATGATGGATCCATAATACGGAAAAGCGTGTGGATTACCATTGATGGTCACCGGAGTCCCCGTCATGGTGATGTCTGTCCCGTAAACCCACTGAATCCAGCGGGTACTCAGGTTGGGGACGTCATTTTCCTGGGGTGGCACACAATTGAACAAAGTAACATCCCGGAAACGCACATCTGCGGCATGTCCGAAACATATCGGGTAGACCTTCGGATTAATGGTCAGTTTTCCACCGTTTTTATTGTCCTTATCCCAGACCGTCACAATTTGTTCCTGGGTGGAGGAACTGCATTCCTGGCCATCAACGATAAGGGTGGTTCTCGGATGGTAATTGCATTTGTCACCGGTTGACGTATAAACGTGAGAAGCGGTATAGCCCCATTCACGAACGGCCGGTGCCGGATCAGTATTGACCGCATCGTATACTTCGACCGAACCATCATCCCAGTCGTATTTTATCTGGACACGTTTGCCGCCATCGTTGACACCCCGCAAAGTAACGTCCCAGTTTACCGTGACTGGTGAACATAGACGGTCCGGTGTAATATCATTTGCTTTGGAGATTATACTACAATCCTGTGCGGACAGGTAGGAGGTCAGCAAAGAGATAACTAAAGACGCCAGAAATATTCTCTTCTTCACGATTGTAAGCTTAAATCAAATTAAAAAAGCTTGAAAGGCCTGTAGTTCTTGTTCCAGCGTTGACTCGATTATTAGAACGTGAATAAATTATTTTGGGTTTCCTTTTTGGAGGGTTAGTTTGTTAAAATCGCCATTCTTTTGACGAAAAACAGACGTTCGTGGAATAAATCAGTGTTTTCGTCAAAATGTTAATTTGTCTGTTCAGACAGAGGAAAAATTTATGTTGCATGAAATAATTGATCTGGCCTCTCGTCCAATTTGGAGCTTCCTTTTAATTTAATCATGGCCATTGACAGTTTCACTCCAGATTATTCGGGGTTCATAATAAATTCCATAAAACCCGTTTTAGCCACGGGAGTGCATTGATTCCTCTTATGAAACCAGAGTTTTAGCCCATTGGTTGGGCCCAGGTCTTAATCTGTGATGGGACAAGGAAATACGATTTGTGGTGATTCTGAGAGACAAGGTTGATTTTACTCAGAATTCAAATGCCACGCTGAACTGAAAATTCCTGGGGTTGCCAGGTGTGAAGCATATATCCGTTTTTCCTTCGGTTTCACCTTTTAGTCGGGTTTCCGTGGCGAACTGTGCCTCGTTCCAGTCGGCATTCATTAAATTCTCTCCGTAAACCGAGAAGGTGATCTTCCCCAGTTTATAAAAAATGTTTACATTAAAAAGGGTATATCCTTGAGCGGTTAGTGTATTCTGCTCATTGGCGGGGCGGTCACCGATATGAAGGACTCGGAGCGAAGCATTCAACCCTTTTTGCCGGATCACACTTATTCCTCCAGAGGCTGTTAGTGTAGGCGCGAGTGGAATATGACTATCATCAGCAGGAACATTCAGGATCCTGCCCTTCGATGCACTCAGATCTCCGTCGAGCCAGAGCCAGGAGGCTAACGCGTATCTGGCTTCCGCATCAATGCCTTTACGCTGTGTCGGATTGCTGATCTCTGTAGTGCCCCCGTCACCTGCATATACAATTTCTTTCTGAAGGTACAGATACCAGGCTGCCAGTCCCAGGTGAAGCCTATGGACTAAGGTTGTGCGTATCCCTATCTCACTTCCGGTGGCTTTTGGAAGAGTGCCCGTACTGCGCTGCCGGGGATCAAAATTAAATTTCGCCAGGTTACTGTTTACCTGCTGATCAGAAAGTCCTTCCCGTTTCCAGAGTGATGTCAGTTCATTAACTTTTTCTCCAATCACCACATCCCTGGCATCATTTGAATGAAAGCCCTGGCCAAAATTAAGGTAAATATCCAGGTTGCGCATAGGTTGAATAATGAAATTGAGCTTTGGGCTGAAGACCGACTGCCAGGCATAACCGGATGCATGGGGAAGCCCGTTGTTTGTTGTGTCCAGTGCATTACCTACCTGATCGTCTTTAATAAAAGTGAAAAAGTCATGCCTGAGGCCCCAGATCATTTTCACCTTCGGACTGAGAGCCATTTCCTGCTCACCCCAAACGTAAAAGTTATGCTGGTGAATCAGGTCGCTGGTAAGCTCATTCATCCGGTTGCGGTTAGGGCTGTGCCAGAGCTGCGGACTGATGTTATCACCCCGGTATCCACTCCCAATCCGGTTGATGATGTGAATGTTCTGAAATTTGGATGAAAAACTATATGTAGCATTGACACCGGACATATTCCGATGCTCAGTTTGTTCGATCATGTCGCCGTTGATACTGTCGGTTAGGAAAAAGGTAAAATCCGAGAATAATTTAAAATTATAGTTAGTGGCGTAGGTCCGAATGTCAAGCTCATTTCCCGATTCACTTCTGAATTTATAGTCAAGATTGATATTCTCCCTATCGGTAGCGCCGCCTTCGGTATTGTCCAGATTGCCAAAACGGTTGATGAGACCCTCTTCCACCGCACGGGTCGGGATTTGTCCAGAGGCATTCCAGGCCGAAGAATATCCCCCCACGGAGAAAGCCAGCCTGGAGTTTTGCGTTAACCGGATGAAATATTTTCCGAAGAGATTCATCCTTTGCAATTTTTGTGGATTGTCAAAAGGACCGTCGGTATGGTAATACTGGGCAGCGATGTAACCGTTCTGCTCAGCGCCACCATTATCAAGTTGGCAAAGCAGAGTGTATTTTTGGGTATTAAACTGACCGGCTTCCAGCTTGACCAGGTTGTTATCCAAAACGTCTTTGGTGGTGAAAGATATTGCTCCTGCAGTGGCAAAATCACCAAACCTTGTGAAATACGGTCCCTTGTTAACATCAATGTTGCCGACCGTTTCGGAGATGACATAGTGCAGGTCGGCATAGCCCTGACCATGAGCATGTGAAACCATATTAACCGGAATTCCGTCAACATTCACCGAAACATCCGTGCCATGATCACAATCAAAGCCCCTGAGAAAGATCTGTTCGGCCTTGCCTCCGCCGGCATGCTGTGCTATGACCAGTCCGGGTACCAGCCTCAGCATATCCTGTGTTGTTCTGAAAGGCCGGAGCTGCATATCTATTTTCCTGATCTCCATGGAAGATGCTGCCGACATGGGGAGTGAACCTGCAATAGTAACGGCCTGCAGGTTGGTTGTGGTTTCCTGAAGGGCAAAATTCACCACGGTGGTATCATTTTCCCTTACCAGGATGGTCTGCTGAATCGATGTATAGCCGATATCTGAACACACAACATCGTAAGGTCCGGTCTTAAGATTTTTAAGTTCATACTTTCCTTTGATGTCGCTGATGGTGCCAATAATGGTTCCCTTGAAATATATGTTGGCACCAATCACCGGATCACCGGTTTTGGTATCCGTGACGGTTCCGGTCAGATTGCCGGAATTGTTTGCGAGGGAGGAGAGAGACCAGGCTGAAATCAGGAGAACAAAAATAGATTTTCCCATGGTACAAGATAACGGCTGGAATATTTCGTGTTACCAATATATAATATAGTAACACCACGAAGCAAATATATAGATATTTCCTATAAATTATCATAGAAGCCGGCTAAAATTCAGACCAATTTCTTTCGGAAAAAAGTAAGGGTGTTAATTCAAGAGATAGGCCCGGGGTGTTCAGGATATCCGACCGTCTGTCCGAACAACACCCGTTGATCCGCCCGAAGGTTTAGCATTTCCATGAGTTTTGGTTTGTTGCAGTTATGAAACCAGGCGGCAAGTCCGGCAGAAGCGGCATAAAGATAGACGTTACCTGCGATAAGCCCGGTATCGGCAAAAAAATAGGATTTCTGAACCTCCGGATCCTGCAGGCCAGGTTCCTGGAATCCGGATGTATGTGTGAGTCGGTATACGTCGGCCACATAGATGAACTGTACGGGAGCCGTTGCACCAAAACCGGACTGTCCGGCACCGATGGCAAGCGAACGGAAATCACCTTTCAAAACCGGGGAGAGTTGGTGGGGTTTAGCTTCATAGAGATAGATCCCTTCCTCCAGGGCCACGTAAATATCAATTTCCTGAGAATTACTGGCGCTGGCCGCTGTTCTGCCCTGGATACCAAACGGGCCGGTCTGGCGGTTCACCCCGTAAGCTGCCCAAAGCAGATTTGAAAGGATTTGCAACGGCAGTTTTTTGTCGCTGATCTCACGGGTAGTTTTCCTCAATTGTAAGGCTCGCATCACCGATGTTTCATTACCGGCAACGGGTTCCGGCAAAACAACACGTTGAAGGTTTTGTCCGGCATTTTTCGTCTGTGTCATCTTTTAAACTTTCTGTCATTCTACCTCTCATTCGAGGCTGTCACAAAGATGTGATTCTTCATTGGTCAGTCCATCCCTGCATGAAAGACAACAGGTACCCTGCGCGGGCGACCGTTTTTAATCAGACCTTCGGGACATCATCATTCATATCAGTCAGAAGCTTCGGCTCTTTTGCCTGAAAACTTCGGGGTTCACCTTCGGATAATAACCATTTAAAAACCGGTGTTACTCCGGCTCTTATTATCGGGAGGTGTCCACAGCACAAAGATATTAATTTCTGATCCAACAGTTAGGATGATTGTCCTGTTCTCCAATGCTATTAAGCTATCAGACTCTTAACCTTCAGCGATATTTTCTCCGCTTTCGCCCGGAATCATTTAAAGTCCGGGCAGAGTCCGGGGTTTCGTTTATCTTAAGAGGTCTTTAATTGAACAGGGATCCCACCCCCGCCGTCCAACCGTCCGGCCTTAATAGCAAACATCCCCAAAATCTCAGCGCCCCTGATTCACCTTTTTGACGAAAAGTTATCAACTCACCCAAAATAATGATATGCTTTTTGATGAAAGTCTGAAACCTGATGCAATTTTTTCCCTTACTGCAATAATATTTCAGGCGTTTTTTGTATAGGGAAATCATCACTCCATGGCATTTGAACCATTTTTTTCCTTATACGGTCCGGGTTTCCAATGGATATTCCGGTTTCGTTTTTCCGAAGAGACGTGAAGCATCACGTCATCTACGTTCCGGTTTTCAATGGATATACCGGTTTTGTTTTTCCGAAGAGACGTGAAGCATCACGTCTCTAGTTCTCAATGGATATTCCGGTTTCGTTTTTCCGAAGAGACGTGAAGCATCACATCTACGTTCGGTTTTCCGGTTTCCTTCTTTCCTGTCTTCCAACTTCATAACCTCATAACTTCATATACCTCATAACCTCATAACCTCATAACCTCATAACCTCATAACCTCATAACCTCATAACCTCATAACCTCATAACCTCATAACCTCATAACCTCATAACCTCATAACTTCCTCACCTCCTCACTTCCCCAAATACAGCACCGAATGAAGCCGCATCAACGTATCGGCCGGCATCTTGACCACTGCCCGGTCATAGGTCATCAGCCCGTTTATTTCCCCTTCCACGTCGGTAGTCTGCGTGTAAACGGCAGCGGAAAGCCCTTTCGTTTTCTTCATTTCCACGATCTGTTCAAATTTTGCTTTGTAATGTTCCAGCAATTCTTCCGGGGAAGGGTAGGTCTGGTAGCCCCAGTGTTTCATATCCGGATTATACAAGTGCCCTTCGACGGGAAAACCTATCCCTCCGTATTCGCCTATAACCGAGGCCCGGTCGGTGCATAATGGAGGAATGTCCACCGTGGTGCCGTAAGTGTGAATATCATAAAGATCTCCGCAGACGTGCCGTTCCCAACCACTGGCAGGATCGACAAGTCGGGTGGGATCCAGCGCTTTTATCATGCCTGTAATCCGGCAGGTGGCATACTGGCCCCAGCCTTCGTTGAACGGGACCCAGACGACGATGGCCGGTGAATTCCGGTGCTGAAGGATCATCCGCCTGAGCTCGGTTTCAAACTGTGTGGTTTCTGTGGGTGCCCTGTTGAGATCCTCTCCTCCGGGCCTGACCCGTTCAACTTCAAGGGGACGATCCTTGTTTTCAACATCCATGACAACCATCCCCGAAGGCATATCCTGCCAAACCAGGATGCCCATCTTATCACACCAGTAATACCAGCGTTTATTTTCAACCTTGACATGTTTACGGATCATATTGAATCCCATGTTTTTCGTCATCTGAAGATCATACTTCATGGCCTCTTCATCAGGTGGGGTATACAGGCCGTCGGGCCACCATCCCTGGTCGAGCGGGCCGTATTGAAATAAAGGTTTGTCGTTCAGTAACAGCACCATGTTGCCGTCATAGTCACCCATACTGATCTTTCTCATCCCGAAATAGCTCTTCACCCTGTCAATAATCTGCCCTTCAGGATTGATCAGCTGAAGATCCAGATCATACAGGAAAGGATGGCCGGGCGACCAAAGTTCAGGGTGATCAATTTTCAGTTCGGCGGTATGATCACCCGGTACGGTATCTGAAACGATTTCAGAATTTCCGGCCAGGACCCTGATCAGTACCTTGTAATCAAAGTTATGTGGCTGATGTAATAATGGAAGGATTGTCACGATGGATTTCCCGGGATCGGAAACGATATCCAGATCTTCGATAAAAGTTTCCTTCGGGACGGCTTCCATCCACACGGTTTGCCATATCCCGCTCACCGGGGAATACCAGATACTGTTCGGATGGAGGAGTTGTTTTCCTCTGGGCTGACTTCCGTCACTGGTCGGATCGTCGACAGCAACAAGAATTACCTGTTTCTGTCCCGGTTTGTAATAGGGTGTAATGTCAAATGAGAAAGCATCGTAACATCCTTTATGGGAACCGGCAAAAGCGCCGTTCACCCAAACCATGGCTGACCAGTCGACGGCTTCAAAGTGAAGGATGATCTTTTTTGATGCCCAGCCTGCCGGAAGGCTGAATTCTCTTTTATACCAGAGCCGCTCACCCGGCATAAAAGATATTCCCACTCCGGAAAGGGCTGATTCAATGCAGAACGGTACCAGGATCTTCCCCTGGAATTTTTTTGGCGCCGGCATGTTACCTGGCTGGACGGCGTAATCCCATAATCCGTTAAGATTTAGCCAGTCGGCTCTTTCCATCTGGGGACGTGGGTATTCCTGCCAGGCATTTTGGGGATTGACCTGTGCGGACCAGCGGGTCATCATTTTATCGCCAACCGGTTTCCACTGCTGTGCAGAAACAGTCAATGAGATCAGAACGAAAACCGGGATCAGCTGTTGTTTCTTAATATGCATCATGGCTTAACTTGTTTGAGGGACAGGTTTCGATCCGTCCGAACACAAGATATTAAAATAAATGATGAAGGGCAATTTGTTGTAGCCGGTTGTGAACGGTCACTAGTGCGAAATTTATTAATTTTACAATGGTCTTTGTCTGTATGGACTGGTTGCAGCCTGTCCATACTGACAACAATTTTAAAAATATGAAAATAGCAGTTATTACAGGGGGTACCCGGGGAATCGGTGCCGGCATGGTGAGAGCGTTTCTCATCAGGGGATGGAAGGTGGTCTGGTGCGGAACCACCGAAATGTCTGTTGAAAACTCACGAAAGGAGATCATGGGCAGGTTCTCGGATGAGAAGTACCTTGCCATGAAATGTGACGTGTCCCGTGAGGAAGATCTGGAAAACCTATGGACGGAAGCTATCAGGAAATTCGGGAAGGTCGGTATCTGGGTGAACAATGCCGGGACGACCAGTGACAGGTTGCCATTCAACGAAATTTCCCGGGAGAAGATAATGCGGATTATCGATACCAACCTGACAGGGCTGATGCTGGCGACGCATTTTGTTTATAACCGGATGCTGGAACAGGGTCAGGGTGCCATTTACAATATGGAAGGTCTTGGCAGCGACGGCAGGACTGTCCCGGGGCTGATCCCCTATGGCACGACAAAAAGGGCTGTCCGGTATTTCACAGATGCCTTCGCAAAAGAGGTGGAGGGGGGTCCGGTGATCGTAGGAACCATCAGTCCGGGCATGGTCCTTACCGACTTGTTGCTTGAACCCGTCAAAAAGGATCCGGAAAAGAACAGAGATGCAATACGTATTTATAATATCCTGGCTGAAGAGCCGGAAACCGTCGCTCCCTGGCTGGTTGAAAAGATGATCGATAACAGTAAGAACGGCGCGAAGATCGCCTGGCTGACGAAGGCAAAGGTGATGAAACGGTTTTTGACGGCGCCGTTTTCGAGGAGGGATATTGTGAAGAGGTATTTGTGAGGCCGTTTTTCAACCCCAACCTTAAAAGATAAGTGCTATGAAAACCATTCCTCTGTCACCGGCCTTTTCCATGCCCCCGTTCAGCAGGGAGAAGAATTGTTTCCTCAGCGGATATTCCCTTATTCACAGGCCATTCCTTTTTTTGGGAGATTTCAATATCCTGGATTCTGGTTCTTATCATCATACCAGATAAAATTTAACCTATATACTTCAGGTTTTTGAGCAGCAGTTTTAGGACAGGGATGCTTTCCGAAACGGTTTTCCATATGATATCCAGATCCACATCAATCTAACCATGAATAAGCACATCCCTCATCCCAGCCATATCAAGCCAGGGTACCTGGGGATTCTCTCTTTTGAATTCCATTGAAATCCTTTTAGTCGCTTCTCCAATTATTTCCAATTGTCTTACGACTGCATCCTGTGTTAAATAGTCATCAGAAAATGAATCATGATCTTTCCCGGATAAATAAGATTCAATTCTCTCGATACTTTGCTGTATATGGTCAATGTAAATCCGGTCGTCTTTCATTAAAAGATGATCTTAAGATCAGAGTAAATATATTTTCGGAGCCGTTCATTTTTTAGGGATGGCTCTGTGACCAAATCAACTTTTTTCCCCAGGATTTGAGAAAGTTCTCTGTGAATTTGGGCAAGCTGAAGCAATGTTATGGTTTTCTTAAACTTTACCAGGATATCAATATCACTTCCCGGTTTTTCCTCCATTTTGGCATAAGATCCGAATATGCCAATTTTTTCGGGTTCGAAGGGCTTAAGGTATTTAATGATCCGTGTATTTATTTCATTGCGATCCATAGTAACACAAAGATAAGCTTTTTAGGATTACAGCTGTTTATATTATGTTAACATAGACTGGTGATGCAGTATTTTGGTGTGGCTATTACAGTTGCAGATGGCGTCGAGCATAGCAAAAGCCACACCAAAATACTGCTTCAGAAGGATTGGGAGTGGGGTAGTGGTGGATTTTTAAATCATTGTGGCCCTAGATCTTTTCAGGTAATCCTGGATGGATGATATTTTAGTAACTTCTCTTTATTTTCAGCTTCAAGTTTTATGTCCTTATTCCCACTAATTAATGAATCCAGGGGGATGCCAAGATATCGGTTTAATAAAGTAATCATCTTAAGCGTTAATGCTCTTTTCCCATGAAGGACTTCTGACACTCGTGTCTTTCCTCCAAATAATGGAGCAACATCCTTTTGCTTTAAATTCATCTGTTCCATTCTGAACTTTATAGCTTCCACCGGGTCCGGTGCATCCATATAATTATGTTCCTGCTCATATTTTTCTACAAGTAAGGACAAAAGTTCCAGTTCTTCTCCCTTTGGACTATCAGGCTCAATAGACTGTTCTGTACTATGTATCAGCTCATAAATTCTTTCACAGGCTGTGTTATATTCCTCTTCTGTTTTCAATATTTTAATATTCATATCTTATTGTTTTTGCATCTATCCTAACATATTCCTCATGTGTCCCAAACCAGACAATGAAAATTATTTTTAGTTTGTATTCGATATCTACGATTAACCTGTAATCATTGCCTTTGATATTGAAAACTACTCTTTTTGAACTTATTACGCTGGCATTTCTATATTTCAGTTTCAGCTGATTCACATTATTCCAGGTAGAGTATTTTACCTCATAAACCCAGGATTTCAAGGATTCCTCCGCCTTCTTGTATTTACTCTTCCGGCAATATTCAATGAGAGTTTTCTCTTTTATTATTCTCATACAAGTACAAATTTAATTCAAAGTTACCAATTAGGGTAACTTATTTGCGACTATTATGTGACAATGGATGATATTTCTCCAATTTGCTCTGTACCTTACCCAGGTTATTGAGCTGATACCGCTCCGTAGAACTCACATACTTATGCCCTCCCATATATTGAACCTGCCGGAGATTGTAATTCTTCGGCTATCAGTAATCGACCCGGCCCGGATATCTGCCGCACAATCAGGGTGCATTCAAGATTTCGCACTAGTTTATTATAACTTTAGAAAGCAACTACGAAGTAACTGTCCGGGAATGCTTCACCAATTAATGGGAAAAAGAGCAAAAAATCAGCGTGAGGAATTCAGGTTTTTACAATATAGAATCGAATTTTTGTGATGAGCTCATGTGTTTAAGGCCTGGCATATGAACGATATCATTCAAAGTGATTGGCCTCAGTGGCCGGAACAATAACATGCCACCTACCTAGGCGTGGATCATAGAACCGTGCCCCGTAATCGTACCAGTTTACATCCTTTTTGTATTATATGTTAATTCGTAAATAAAAGCTTGATTTTACGACTATTGTAAAAAAGATATGTGGTTAAATAAATTATATAAATCAACATTGTAATTCCAAGGCTAACATATTTATGTAAATTATCCTCATAGTCTATTATATTTTTATAGAAAAATGGTAAATTTAGTATAGCACTTATTGGAAGTAA
Organism: uncultured Bacteroidales bacterium; assembly: GCA_963732905.1. Classification (GTDB taxonomy): domain Bacteria; phylum Bacteroidota; class Bacteroidia; order Bacteroidales; genus DASQZK01. Next base: position 32,236 of record CAVTBM010000011.1, on the reverse strand, counting down.
TATTTTAATAAATATTATACTTTTTTGCATTTTATTTAATAGAGCAAAAGCATTTATTAATATACATACTCCAATAATTATATTAAAAGTATTAATAAACACAACTAATCTAGGTGAAAGGAACAATATTTGAAAGTAACTTCTCTTAAAAAATACATTATAATGAGTTATAATCATTATTAAATATCGTAATGAACGAAAATACATAACTATAAGAATAAATGAAAATACAATATTTAAATTTCGAATATTCCTAAAGTTTGTCATATTGCATTGTAATTATTATTTAGAGAAGCGATCAAAAAAATAGAATATTAACGTTAAGAATAACGATGTTATCATATATATTGGAAAATCATTAATACTTTCTCCCCAAGTTTGTGATGAGCTTGGTGTTTTTAATAAATCAGGTTCACCAAATATTCTCACCAATATAATTTGAAAACAAAGAATCATAAAATAAAAATAGATATATTTAAGCCTTTTTTTATCCAAAAAACACATAAATTATGAGTTGATGAATTAAAAATACAAATTTATTTCTAACTCTATTTAGACTTTTTATCATTTGAATTTTGAATATTTTTCATAAACTCGTGTGTAGATTGAATAATATATTCAGTCATTTCTGAAGAAACCTCTATTACCGGGTTAGGTATTTCAGGCGTATCAGGTGGGGCATCAGTTAATGTTTTAGCAGCACCCACTACCACACCAGTTCCGACTGCAATTGTTGTTGAAGATTCAATTGATGTAGAAATATTTAAAGTGACATTAGAACCGAAATCTGTTATACCTGAAATGACTTCTGGAACAGCTGCGCTTAGAACAGTTATAAGTCCTCCTACAGCTACAGCCGATGGAACTTTGTCAACTTTTAACCATTCTTGTATATCTGGAGCAGTTGTAAGTTCCCACCAATTTGCACTCTGATATATAGACTCATTTGTCGGTTTAAATTCAATTGAGTTATTACTAATAGTTTTTGGCTCCATTGTAGAAATATACGTTGACTGTTGAGCACTGGTTGTAGCAGCTGTAATATTTCCCTTCTGATCTCGAACTTTATTTACTGGCCGGCCTTGTATTCCCCATAGATCAATACATGTTACCGGATTGTTACTGGCATAGTTGTATGGAGAGAGATTTTCAAACTCATCTGCTTTTGGATCCAGGCTTGGGAACCGACCTAAAGCCGGGTCGTAAAATCTAAATCCGTAATCGTACCAATCCAACCCTCTCCCCCCGATTTTCATATCCTGCATTTCCTTTCCGTTATACCGATACTTGATATCTCCACCCTGTCGTCCGGCGAACTCCATACCAAACGGGTAATAATCGTGTTGTTCTACAAATTGTGCTTCTGTATTCAGCACAACACGTGTATTACCGGGATGGTCCTTTAAGAAATACTCGTATTCAGGCGTTTGGTTTTTCATGTTGATCATGCCTCCATCAAACAGTACATCGTAAACCTGACAGGTTTTTAAAACCTGTCAGGTTTGGGACGAACGATCGTAGATTAAAATTAGCATTTTTTTAATATCTGCCAAAGCTTTAGCAAACGAAGACTTTTAATTGAGCCCTTTAGCTGAAGATTTTTCCGAGTTTTCAGTTTGTTATTTACCTATTAATTGATTTTTTAGAGGTGCTACAAGTCAAAACAGTGTATGCTATGAGGGCTTCGCCGTTCAGTTAAAAGAAAAAATTCCGGTTGGAAGGAAGATCCCGTTTCTGGTGGAGGGTTTCAAATACCGACACATTATGTACCGTTGCCTGGGGCAGCAGTTTTTTGGCGTGGCTTTTGCCATACGCGGTGCAATCGGCAACGGCAAAAGGCATGACAAAAACAGCTGCAGAAGGGTTGGAGGCGGGGAGGGTGGATAACTAATAAGTTAATTTATTGGGGTTTTGGCGATTATCCCAGAAGGTGATTAGCTCTAGTTCTTTTTTTCTGGGTTTTATCCTGTAATAAAGCGCGTTGTGTTTCGTGATTAGAGCCTTTCTGACGCTTTTCTTTTTTCTGGAGGCCTGGAACATTTCAGGATTGTTGGTGATCTGATTCAATAAGCTTTCAACTTCGCTTATAAAATGGGCAACTTCTCTTTTGGTCCAGTTCTCCGCTAAATAATCGAGAACTTTAAAATAAGTCCTTCTTGCTGTGGGAGTCCAACTAATCTTCATTAGTCGAGCTTATATTTTGCCCTTACTTCTTTCATGACTTCTTCATGAGGTATAAGCTCTCCTTTATCTGCCTCTGATAAGCCCTTTTCTATGGCTTCCCGTTCCTCCGGGCTTATCTCATCCCACCAATCGACAGCTTTCCCTTTTAGTACAGCTTCAACCCTGGCAAGGATAGAGGGTTTTTTAGTATTCAGTATAAGCTGAACCAGCTCTAATTTTTTGGACTGAAGATTCATATTTACTCTCATTATGTACACAAATTTAACGATTAAAATTCACTTTTAGTTTAACTCAGCGGGTGATATTTGTTTATCCGTTCCTGCAACTTATCCAGGTTATTCAGCTGTTACCGTTCCGTAGAACTCACGTACTTATGACCTGCCATATACTGCACCTTCCGGAATTGTAATTCTTCGGCCATCAAAAATCGACCCGGCCCGGATATCCGCCGCATAATCTGGTTGCATTCTAGATTTCGCACCAGTTTATTATAATTTCAGAAAGCAACTACACGAAGTAACTGTCCGGGAATGCTTCACCAATTAATGGGAAAAAGAGGAAAAAATCAGCGTGAGGATTTCAGGTTTTTTACAATAAAAAATCGAATTTGTGTGATGAGCTCATGTGTTTAAGGCCCGGCATATGAACGTTACCATTCAAAGTGATTGGCCTCAGTGGCCGGAACAATCACATGCCACCTACCCAGCCGGGGTTCATAGAACCGTGCCCCGTAATCATACCAATGATTTTTTTTGAGACTTGATGAAATTCAGATACCAATCCTAGGTATAACTTGCTCAAATGTGATTTATCTCTCTTGCACGTCTTCGTCATTCAGTAAAAGAATCTCTTTAAGTATCTTTTCTGATATCCTGAAATCTGTCTTTTGAATTTTATCCAGGACAGGTTTAACCTTTTCAATTAAGCCTTTATTCTTTGCCTTCGTTATAATACCAAGTGTCCCGGTATATTTCAAATTCAATTTAGTAGCTAATTTCCTGGCCTTTAAATCATAGAGCAATAATAATACATCTGAATATTCTTTAGCCAGTGCGATGGCACTGGCTTCACCTTTGTCAACCTGTAATTCCAATAGTTCCTGATATTTTCTGTCGGTAACTACTTGAATATTTATCCATATAGGTAACTCGTCCCCATATTCCTCTGCGACTTCAGGCGTTGTAATGATCTCTTCATAAATTCCGTGAAGCAGGTCGAGTCTGCTGATTTTTTGAAATAGATTCAGAACACTGGTATCGGAAATAATGACCTTAGGCATTTGCTATATCTGAATGAAGATCATCAATTGAATTGCTGAACAACGAAACTCCGTATTTTCCGAGAATTTCTATGAAAGCTCTTTTGGTTAAACCAACCATTTCGGCAGCTTGACCGGAAGACAGTTTTCTATCTTCATAAAGCTTTGCAGCAATCATCATTGAAAAGTCATAGTCTGACATATCAACACTATCGGGTATTTTTATCAGTATTGTCCTCATGATCTTCCAAGCATTGTTTTACAAATGTAAAGATAAATCTTTAGAAATAAATTTGTTTCACTCAATAATCGTGGAGCTAAAACATCTTGACATTGAGGGAGTAAGAATAACCAAAGTCTGAACTGGCTATTCTCTTTGAGGGATCCATTACGCTATGAAACCAAAGGCGCTCGTTAGCCGAAGGCTTGCTTTGCAACAAAGCTAACTGGTAGAAGGTATTATTTCAAGATGCAGTTAGCCGAAGGCTTACAAACAACGAGCGAATGAGTATGAAAATTCCTTATTCCCGGAAATGAGGTGGGCTTGCTTTTGAAAAATGAAAAATGTATGATTGATTTTCAGGCATTTGATTGTAAAATATTAGTAACTTCCGGTTTTACTGGACAACACTGATAAGAAATCTAAAAAATTTTAAGGCAAGTTTTTTATTTAGCAATGTGATTACAATCCATATCATAGAAAATATAATAAAAGCTGTCCACAACACAAGAAAGAATTTATTACTAATTGATATTGAAAAAAAATTTTCAATTATCAAATGTAAAATTATCAAAGAAATAAATATGTAAGAATAAAATTTGTTCATCATCTGAAATTTATTAAACAAATGTACTTCTAAATCATCAATTAGGTTTTTTGTTTTTTTTATTTTTGTTATTAAATTTATTATATTTATATAGCGTTTTTAATTCTTTTAGATAATTTTGTTTAGATGCATATATTGATGCGAGAACTGTAAAACAGAAAAGCAATTCTTCATCAAAGTTTTCATTTTGATGATTATTTAACAATTTATTAATATATTTATTTATATAAAAAATGCTCTGTTTAATATTCTCGGTTTTTTTATAACTTATAATTAACGCATGAAGTACTTCATTTCGTAATTTATTATCGAATTTAGGTAATAATTTATAATTTATCTTAGATTCCCATGTATTTATTACACTAATGTAATCATCATTTAAGTAATAATCCGTTAGAATATTCTGAATATCGTCATAGTCTTGCTTCATAACTAACTATAATTAATTCAATTTTATTCATTTCCCCATTTCTTAACGATATCAAGACTTTTTTTATAATCATTTTCACCAGAAGAACTAGTTCTTGTGACATCTCTTGGAGAAGTTAATTGTTCTTGATATTTTTTAGAATTATCAATAACTCTTATGACAGCTTCAATAACCGAATCAATTTGAGCTTGTTTCTTAACCAAATCATTCAAATTGTTTTGTAATTTATCAACCTCTGAAGAAGATGCATTCTTGTTCTTTAATCTTTCATTAATCTCCTCAATTTGATTTTCTATGATTGATTTTGATGCCAATAAATTATCCTTCATATTATTCCACAAATCGAGACTGCCTAGCGAAATTCCTATTAATCCAGACCATCCAGGATATTTATCATTATTATTCCCTGTATTATTATTAACTATTTTATTATGTACCATTGAAAGAAGTCGCAATTCATCATTTATGTCTTGTTGTCTTTTTTTATTCCACCTTGCAATCGCCGGATCATAAAACCTTGCCCCGTAATCATACCAGTTTACTCTCTAACATTTAAAATCTTTTCAAGTAATATACGGCCTTTATATATCTTATCAATAGTATTATTTGCTGTTTCTTTTTTCAATTCATAAATGATCCTAATTGTATCATTTCCAACTTTTGTGGGTGAAAACTTGTTTTTTAAATTTGGGTTTACATATTTAATTGTGGTTGAATCAACGATATTGAAATTTTTATCAATATTACCTATAATGGCTTTAACTTGAATCCCTTTTGATAGATATTGATTAAACCAATAGGTTATAGTATCGTTAATATTAACTGTGTCCTTATCAGTTTTTAAAAATACATACATAGACGAATCGGGAATAATATTTCCAAATTTATTATAAACTAGATACCCATTGAAGAATGATTTATTATTTATTAAAATATAAAAGTTTTTTCTTACTATATTTCCAGATAAATCATAATATATATGAGGTCCAACTCTTTCTTTATTTATTATATACACTTCTTCCATTATTTTGCCATTAGGATAAAACCATTTTGCTATACCATCTGAAATACCATCTTTATAAACAACTGAACTTTCGATATTACCGTTTTTATCAAAATAGGAACATTTTCCATCTAAATTACCTTTGACATTTTCAAATGTAATCGATGAAACGAGACCATTTCGATAGTGCTCGATCGTTTTAATATGTTCGTTGTTCTTACAATAAATTTTCTCAATCTTAATCGATCCGTCAGAATAATATTCCTTTTTCTTATTACATTGACAACTACTTACAATAACAATAAATATAATAATTAACGAATTTTTTTTCATTACCAATTTATTTATATGGTTCAGGTGGATTTTTGACAGTCCCATCAGGATTGGTCGGCCATACCCAAATGGTATCACCTGATTTTGGACGAACCTCGTAGAGTTTGGTTGTATCCTTGTTAAATCGATTATAAAATCCCCGCTTAGAAACAACTTCTTTATTTGATTTCTCTGAATATGTTTTCACAATTGTCTTCTTTTGAGGACTAGCAGCCTTAGAATTACCTGTATTCTTCTCATAAATCTCTTCATCCGAAGTTACTGTAGCTTCCTCTATAGCATTTTTTGCCTTGGCAATTGCTTCATTTATTGCCTCAATTCTCTCAGTGGGGATACTCCCATGCTGAGCTATAAGCAAAATAAGCAACCAATCAAGATTAAGGCTTTCGACATCTTTGTTGGTAGTTCCGATGCCAGCTGAACCTTCACCAAAAATACTCCAGAGAAAGATGCCCCCAGGTACAGTTCCACCTTTGTTAGCTAAATTTTTTGGATCAATGGGTTTGGGAGTACTTGGAGCTGAGCCGACACAATCCACTCCTGGTAGATCATATCTTAGGTCCTCTGGAACTTTTTGATTCCTTCTTTTAGCTCTTCTCTGTCTTCTTCTTTCTTGACGATCTTCTTTATTTAGTCCAAAGGGATCAATATAAAGCAAAGGATTATTTTCTACGTAGTTATATGGAGATTGGTTAAAGTGATATTCCGCCAAGGGATCTTGAACATTCCACCTACCTAATGCCGGGTCATAGAACCTCGCCCCATAATCGTACCAATCCAAACCTCTTCCCCCGATTTTCATATCCTGCAGTTCTTTCCCGTTATAGCGGTACTTGATATCCCCTCCCTGACGTCCGGCGAACTCCATACCGAACGGGTAATAATCATGTTGTTCTACAAATTGTGCTTCTGTATTCAGCACAACACCTGTATTACCGGGATGGTCTCTTTAAGAAATACTCGAATTCAGGCGTTTGGTTTTTCATGTTGATCATGCCTTCATCAAACAGTACATCGTAAACCTGACAGGTTTTTAAAACCTGTCAGGTTTGGGACGAACACTATCGTAGATTAAAATTAGCATTTTTTTAATATCTGCCAAAGCTCTAGCGCATGAAGACTTTTAATTGAGCCCTTAACTGAAGATTTTTCTGTGTTTTCAATTACTTCAATTAAGAGAAAAAAATCCAGACTGTTCCCGGATTATTTGAACAGACCACTGCATTTTTAATCACTTAGGTAAGCCCCAAAGTCAACCCTGTTAAGTATCAGGCGCAGCACTTTCCGGGCGTGGCTTTTGCCATATGCGGCCCAATCGGCAACTGCAAAAGGACTGCCTGCATAAAAAATCCAGCAGATAAATCATGACAAAAAACCGCTGCAGAAGGGTTGGATGCGGGGAGGGTGATTGGTTAATGAATTAAATTGTATAACCGGTAGTTGCAGTTTTTATACAACATGAAAATTATTCTTTTGAGAGCTTTTTTTCCTGCTCAATCAGTTCTTTCTCTCGTTGGATCTCTTTTTTTAACTGTTTCTCCGTTGGTAAATACATCTGATACTTTGATGCAAAGATCTGCCTGCTTTCATTGAGTAGACTGTACTTAACAATTGTTTTATTCTTTTCGGTACAGAGAATAAGCCCTATTGTTGGATTATCCCCGGGCTGTTTTACATTTTCCTCGAAGAAGCGTACATAAAAGTCCATCTGTCCTATGTCCTGGTGACTTAGCTTATCTATTTTAAGATCGATCAGTAAAAAGAATTTTAAAATGTAATTGTAAAAAACCAGGTCAATAAAAAAATGATCTGTATCTGCTGTAATTCTGTATTGACGCCTGATAAAAGAAAAACCAGTACCCAATTCAAGTAATAAATGCTGTAGTTTTTCAATAAGAGCAAACTCCAGCTCCCGTTCTGCGAGTTTCTCATTTTCTCTTACATCGAGGAACTCTAAAACATATGGGTCCTTGATAATATCTTCCGGCTGCATTTTATCCTGCAACGCCCGCCCATCCATGATCATTCCCTTTTTATCCCGGCTCATTAATGTGCGATCATAGTACAAAGAGTTGATCTGCCGTTCAAGTTGCCTGGTGCTCCAGTTCCCCCTTATGGTTTCTTCGATATAGAACTCACGGGCACTTTTATTTTCAACTTTTAACAACAGGCGATAATGGGTCCAGGATAATTCGCCACGCAGTGCGTGACTTTTTTCAAAAGTCTGATAAAACTGTCGCATATACTTTAAATTGCTCTTTGTAAATCCTTTCCCATATTCCTTGGTAAGCCTTTCTGAAAGAGTTTCTATTAAATAGCTGCCGTATTCAGCTCTTTCTTTGCCCTTTTGCTCCTCTTCAACAACAATCCGGCCTATGTTCCAATAGGCCTGTACCATTTCAAAATTTACCGTTTGGTAGATCCTGGTACGAGTTGTTTCCAGGATTTCTTTTATCCTTTTGTAGAAGTCTTCAAATGAAGGGGTAACTGCTTTTCTCATTTTCTTTAATTCTTATTACAGAGAATAACTTTTTAATCCTGGTATCGCATTTTGCGAATCAGGTTGGAGGTCACAAATTGTGATCTTCAATTTTCCCTAAAGGATGTGGTTTATCTATTTTGCTCTGCAATTTACGCAGGTTATTCAGCTGGTACCGTTCAGTCGAACTCACATACTTTTGCCCTGCCATATACTGTACCTGCCGGAATTGTAATTCTTCAGCCATCAGTAATCGACCCGGCCTGGATATCCGCCGCACAATCAGGGTGCTTTCAATCTTTCGCACCAATGTTTTATAACTTTAGAAAGCAACTACACGAAGTAACTGTCCGGGAATGCTTCACCAATTAATGGGAAAAAGAGGAAAAAATCAGCGTGAGGGTTTCAGGTTTTTACAATAAAAAATCGAATACATATCCTGTTCTCCTGTATTAAAATACAATTTAAAAGCAAGCCCCCTCTTTTCAAAGATTATGGAATTTCATCTAGATTTCCTTTATTCTCTTTTCAAAATTGGTTGCACACCCTATGGGGCGCCGGGGAACCTTACCTGTCAATTATTCTATCGCTCTCTGACCCCGATGGGGCCTTTTTGGACAATCCGGTGAGAAAGTTTCGTGCTTCTTGCGGGATATCAAAATCATCAAGATTTTGCCTTAATTCAAGATGGATTACCTAAAACAGTAATAAATATAATAAAAGAAACTATTGAATATAAAATTACCCCTATTCCGCCAACCAATTGATGAGTTTTACTTTCTTTTTCAAAATGTTTTAATATACTTTCTAAACGGGTTGACTTCGAAAAAAAGAGTAACCAAAAAAAGAACCACATTAATGCAATAGCTATAGTATAATATCTATTAAAATCTATTTCTAAATCTAGAATCTTAATTACTGAGACAATGTTAAATCCTGTAATCATCGAGAAAAATAAGACTACACGAACCTGATAATAGCTGGTTTTTAAGCTTATACTCCTGATAATTCGATAATATCTGTAATAGAGATAATAAACAGCGTCAACGATTTTCATTTATTTTTCCTTATCTTTATCTGATCCGCCTGAAGAGTTGTATTGCATAATTATACTGTAAGCATCCAGTCGGTCCTTATTTGTACTATAGGCATCATCCTTTCTATCAATGTCTAAATTTGTCAATCCATTTTTATCTTTTCCATTTTCAAGTATTACATCTACAGCTGCTCACAATGGCCCGGCTCTGTTTCAACAGCAGTTTGGGTGGTGTTTTCAAAAAAATCAGCGGTTTCTTCGCTATTACTAAAATCTGTTGTAGCGGCATCAGCTGAAGTTTTAACAATAGCAACTACGGCTCCAGCAGTTGCTCCAGTTTTTGTTACGGTAGTATTTTCAAGTATCATTCCAGTGGCTTCAACTAAAGATGATGAATTTCCTAAATTATCGGAAACCTTATCAATGAAATTATCTCCAGAATTTTGACTTAAAGGAACATCAAATTCCACAATAGGGGGGATATATGTTGTCTGTTGCGCAGTAGTTGTCGCTGCCGTAATATTCCCATTTTTATCTCGAATTTCATTTACGGGTTTGCCTTGCAAACCCCATAAATCAATGCAGGTAATGGGATTGTTGCTAGCATAATTGTAAGGTGAAAGATTTTCAAACTCATCTGCCTTTGGGATCCAGGCTCGGGAATCGACCAATTGCAGGATCGTAGAACCGGAACCCATAATCATACACCCCTGGCTTAGCGATTAAGCAAATAATCTTATAACTTTCTATCAAAATTACGATACTTAATATCCTACCTTGGGAAAGGGCTATTTCCATACAAAAAAAATAATATTTAAAATTTGCCGCCTTGACACCATCTAATTACTCTTCCATGTTTATTCAGTTCAAAAAAGAAATCAAGAGTTTCTCCAATACGTTGAAGACGAATTAAAACATATTCATTTTCGTTATATTTTGAAGATCGATAAATTTTCATAACAAACTGCCGTCTTCTTAAATTACTTTTTTTAGAATATTTTAACAAAGAGTATTTTTTATCTTGAAATTCGATAATACTTTTAGTATAGTTCAATGAATCATTTTTTTGAGAATTTATTAATAATCCAATGAATAATGCTTTATCGTTAAAACAACCATAAGGTTTTGGAAAATAAGATAGCTTAGGACTAACGATTCCATTAAATAAAATTCTTGAATCGGTACTAATATAGTCAGGACAAACAGAGTCCATAAAAAAAACAGTGCATTTTGTTCAGGTACAAATATTGTTTGACCTGAAGTAAAATTGTTAACTGTACTTAATAATACAGACATTAAGATTGTTCTAAGATGATTAATTTTCATTTTTCCGTTTATATCTTCTCATTAATCTTTCATCGTCTTTTTGTAGACATTACTCGACCATTTTCAAGTCCTTCATTTGTTTGACCACCGAGCATCTTACCAATTCCAGGGGCATTTGGATCACTTCGTTTGTTGCCACCAATATTTACACCTGACAAGGTTTGTTGAATTTGTCCCGCATCAAAATTTCCAGCAGCTCCTACTGGAGCCATAATACCAGAACTATGCCCCATTCCTAAAGTATGTCCAATTTCATGCTTAGAAACGAAGTTGATTTTGAGGATGATAATTCAACATCTATTTGATTTGATCCAGCTCCCCCAGCTTTAGGTGTATCGTCATTCTCAACGATATTATAGCTATTTACTACCCCGGAGTTATCGTCAGTTGCTATTTTGTCCGCTTGGGATCCATATGTAACTGTTTCTCCAGTATTTTGGTCGGTAAAAGTTGCATTTTCTTCAGCTATGTCGGTAGTAAGTTGAAAATTGACAGAATATGCATTTGTCTGCCCAGTCTTGATTGCAGCTTTTCCACCTGGCACAAAAACATATTTGCCACTTAAATTATTAATTTCATTAACTGATCATCTTAATGTTGGCATGCCTTTTTTGTCGGATAAATATACTGCACTGATGGTAATGGTTTTTGACCCTTGATCAATGGTAACGCCGTAATCATTCCCATCAAAATCATGGAATAATATTGGATTATTCCCTGAATAAATATATAAAGATTGTTGATAATAACATTCGGCTTTAGGTTCTTGAGAATTCCACTTCCCCATGCGGGAATCATAAAATCGTGCCCCGTAATCGTACCAATCCAATCCTTTTCCCCCGATTTCCATATCCTGCAGCTCCTTACCGTCATAGCGGTATTTGATATCCCCTCCCTGTCGTCCGGCGAACTCCATACCAAACGGGTAATAATCGTGTTGTTCTACAAATTGTGCTTCTGTATTCAATACAACACGTGTATTGCCGGGATGGTACCTTAAAAAATACTCGTATTCAGGCGTTTGGTTTTTCATGTTGATCATGCCTTCATCAAACAGTACATCCTAAACCTGACAGGTTTTTAAAACCTGTCAGGTTTGGGACGAACACTATCGTAGATTAAAATTAGCATTTTTTTAATATCTGCCAAAGCTTTATCGCAAGAAGACTTTTAATTGAGCTCTTTAACTGAAGATTTTTGTGTGTTTTTAATTAGTTATTCATCTTTTCATTGATTTTTTAGGGGTGTTCCCCGTTAAAATGGGGCAGGCTATGAGGGCTTAGCCGTTTAGTTAAAAGAAAAAATCCAGGAACTCATCTCCGGATCATCTGAACGCACCACCTCATTTTCACCTCTTAAGCAACATCCAAAGCTAACCCTGATAGGGATCGGGGGCAGAAGGGTCGGATATGTGGAAGGTGAAGGGGGTGACTATTACTTTTTGTTTTGCTTGTAACCTATGGAGGTGCGATTTTTTTGGTCCGGTTCTTCCTGTTTGGCTTTTTCCGGTTGCTTTAGATATTCAAAAATCAATATGATCTTTTCATCCTGATCTATGTCTTTTTTCTACAGCTGTTTAAGTTTTTGAAGGATTTCTTTATGAGTAGAAAACAACTCCCGCATTTTAGTGAAGATCCGTATAATTTGGATGTTTACAGCGATGACTCTTTGGCTGTTTAAAGCACTTGATAGCATGGCTACACCCTGTTCTGTAAAAGCCATTGGGGCATAACGAACGCCACCCCAACTTAAGGTGCCAAATTGGTTCCTCAAATTTTTAAATCTTTTATATTTTATTATCTTGGCTTCTAAACCCCGCACTCCTGGGTACGAAACTACTGACGGTAAGTGAAACTGCTATTCATGATGAAACTGTTCCCCAAAATTAAGGGCTTGTTTTTGAAGACCAGATCATTCGTGTTGATTCCGGTTCTTTTCTTTTTATTTTCCGTTCCATCCAATTGCCAGTCTTATGATACCATCACCATAGATACGGCTGTTACGTATCAGACCATCACGGGTTTTGGAGGGAGCCTCGCATATTATGAAGGCTGGGTGACTGCCCATCCCAACAAGAGCATGATCTATGATGCCCTGTTTGGTGAACTGGGACTGGACATCCTGCGCCTCCGGAATGCTCACGATTATGATCCGGGGATGATTGACAGGGCAGTCGAATTTGTGCAGGCTGCTGAATCGGTACGCGGGAAACCCATTGCCGTGCTTTCAACTTCGTGGGGACCTCCTGCATCTTTAAAAAGCAATAATAACAGGAGTAACGGGGGAACCATTAAGTATGCCGTTACCGGCGGGAAGGTGGAGTTTGACTATGCCGGCTTTGCCCACTGGTGGAACGCTTCCCTGGATGAATACAATGCCCATGGGATCTTCCCCGATTACATAAGCATTCAGAATGAACCCGACTGGACCGCGTCCTATGAATCCTGCCGCCTGAATCCCTCTGAAACCGTCAATTTCACCGATACCATCGCCGGATACAATAAAGCGCTTTCAGCGGTGTACGACACCATACAGACCAGAACCGTGATCCCTGAATTGATCGGACCGGAGACCATCGGGATCGGTTACAATGTAGTGGAGAATTACTGTAATGCGATGGATCTGTCAAAAATCTATGCCATAGCTCATCACCTCTACCACGGTGTGGATGAAAATAATCCTTTTACAAGCACAGATTTCAGTAAGGTGGGCAACTACCATTCTGAGCTACCGCATTTTCAGTCGGAATATTCCCGTGGCGACTGGTGGTCCGTCGCGGGAATGATGTACATGTCATTATCCGTGGAAAACGCGGCCGCTTACCTGTACTGGGACCTGGCCTGGGACGGCTCCGGACTCATCAGCCTGGATTTTCCGTGGGACCGTTCCCAATGGACACATCCCTACGGCTTCACACGGACGAAGGAATTTTTCGCCTTCAAACAATATTCGGCATTCATTCACCCGGGATGGAAACGGATCGCGGCTTCCATAACAGGGGAAAATTCGGTCGTCGCTGCATTCATAAGCCGGGATGAAGATTCTGCTGCCGTTCTCGTTATAAACCGTTCATTGAGTGATAACCTCATCTGTAAACCGGAAATTCCGGGATATTCCATCGACAGGGCGGACCTGTATGTCACTTCCGGAACGGAGAATTGTGAGTATAAGGGTGATAAGAAAGACAAACTGACGGACATCTCACCCAAAGCGATTGCAACATTCTCCCTAAGCCTTTCGAAGGAACCCCAGGTAATTATTCCTGTCGATTCCGTCATCTTACATCCGGTTTCCGACACCATTGAGACACGCCTTGATTCTGTGCAGATCGAAGCGGAAGTTTTTCCCGCCGGGGCTACCGACAAGGCTCTTTTCTGGCAGGTTATTCAAAATGATCAGATCGCAGGGATCACACAGGACGGACTCCTTATTGCTAAAGGTTCGGCTGATGGTATGGTAACGTTAAGGGCCATGGCAACTGACGGTTCGGGAAAATATGCTGATACAACCATCACCGTAATCAACCAGGTGCTGGTGGAATCCATTTCCGTTGCAGCATCTGCCATGATTATACAAGAACGCCTGGGAAGTATCCAGTTTACGGCTACTGTTTTGCCTGAAGGAGCTTATCATAAAGACCTCATCTGGGAAATCATGAATGACAGCGGGATAGCGACCATCAACCAGGAAGGTTTGCTGCAGGCCAGCGGAACCGGTGACGGGGATGTAACGGTAAGGGTATCGGCAACGGACGGTTCGGGGATTTACAAAGAGCTGTCTGTTCAGATCACCAACCAGGTACCGGTTACTGAAATTGAACTCTCGGCTGCGGATACGGTTATTGACAGCCTCATGGGATCCCTGCAGGTTGAAGCCGTCGTCCTTCCGGAAAATGCATCCTCGAAAAAAGTTGTATGGTCGGTATCAGAAGGGCTGACTCTTGCAATCATAGATCCATACGGACTGCTGACAGCTGCCGGAGGGGAGAACGGACAGGTAACGGTGAGAGCCACATCGGAGTCTGATCCGGAGATCTTCGGAGAAATAACCGTCACCCTTCTGAACCAGGTAAGTTCTGCAGGGGAAAATCACATGGATGATGTCAAAATCTGGTATTCGAACGGTCGATTATACTATTCCATGCTTCCTGAGAATAAGGATAGAAGGATCTTTGTTTACACGATGGAAGGAAAGCTTTTATCGACTGGCGAAATCCCTGCCCTGGAAAGTCATGGAGAAATGGATATCAGTATGGTTCAAAAAGGCATGTACCTGGTCATCGCAGGTTCTTCCGGACATTATTATTACGCAAAGATCACGGTATATTGATAGCAGGGCTGAACTTATTTCCTGATTTCCTTTAAATACCTCTCCTTATTTTTCAGAAAGTTGAATACCTGGTCGTGGTATTCACTGAATCCGGGTGCCGGAATGCCGTTAAGAGGAACAGATTCTCTGTCGGTGCCGATTTGGAACATATCATGATGATAGATGATGTAGCCGCCTGCTTTCCAGACGTTATAAATATGTATGATCTGATCTGTCGGCAGGGTAGGGCTTTTCGGACCCCCGAATTTTGGCGTCCCTTTACGGGCCGGTTCATCATCCACAACGGGTTTGTTATACTTCTCAATAAGATATTCAATTTCTTTGCCGGCTACTTCCCAGTGACGATCGTCTTCGCGGGTGGTGTGGGGCGACAGGTAGTCGAGTAACCTGTTTTCTGCCATGCTCCCCAGCTCTCCGGCATAACCCGGGGAATTCGTCACGATTCTGTCAGGATCAATGCTTTTTATGATATTAAAATAATCCAGTGTCCTGTTGTCGAATTCATTCCATACTTCAAAAATAAGGTTCCTGAATGGCTTGAGCTCTTTTGTGAGGGCTGCAACAGCCTGATCCGAAGCTTCATTACTCAGCCTGATATTTTCCTGCCAGCTTTCCTTGGAGAAAAGCACTAAAAGGATTACCGTATTTTCTTCATCTGCCATTTTTAGCAGGTCTGTTAACCGCGAAAGCGGCCCGGGTTTAATCGTTCCATCCGGCATATACATGGTCTGATCTTTGCCGGCATCAACGAATCCGCGGGCATTATCCCACTGGCACCAGACCCGGAATACATTTATGCCATAATTATTGAATTCCTGAATCCATTTCCGGCGACTATCATTGGATTTATTGAATTCAGGATTATAAAGAGCATTGAAAAAACTGATACCCGTAAATTCAAAGGGTTTTCCATTCAATTCAAAACCGGTTCCTTTGATCGTCAATACACTTTTGCTCTGAGCATTTGAGGAAAAGGAGCACATTAAACAAATCAGGACAGTTAGAAGAAGATGTTTTATTGAACGCATAATACCGGGTTTTAAAGTATATGTTTCCCAAATTTAGGACAGTAATTTCAGATGTGAAAATTAATCATGGCCGGCAGCATTACCCGGCTTAGGATTTTGAACTGCAATGGGGTTATCAGGTTGTCCGTTTTTTCCAGATGAAGGATTGATTATGTGTTTCTTTTTATGAATTCTGAAGGGGACATTCCAAATTGGTTAGTGAACAGCTTTGAAAAATAATTGGCAGATGAGAATCCTGTTTTATAAGCAACTTCGGATATGGAGTGTTTTTTTTCAGACAGAAGGATGGCTGCCTTTTTCAACCTGACGGTCCTGATGAAAAGGTTTGCTGAAAGATTGGTCACTGCTTTAATTTTTTTGTAGAAATTGGATCTGCTATGTCCCATTTTCATTGCCAGCTGATCGAAATTAAGATTCGGATCATCAATGTGCTCTTCAATACAGCTTATGACCTTGTTCAGAAACTCTTCATCTTTTGAAGAGGTCGCAATATCCCTGGCACTCAGACTTATTTCTCTCAGGAACTTCTCTTTGAGTTTTTGTCTTGTTTCAAGGATATTTACAATCCGGGCATTTAATAATGAAGGGTTGAACGGTTTGGTAAGGTATTCGTCTGCCCCGATACCGAACCCGGCAATCTGACTGTTAACAGAAACCCTGGCTGTAAGGATGATCACAGGGATGTGGTTTATCTGCAGATCATTTTTAATATGGCTGCACAATTCAAAGCCGTCCATTTTCGGCATCATCACATCTGTGACCACAAGGTCCGGCATTTCTGAATAGGTTAATTGCAGCGCTTCTTCGCCATTATCGGCCGTAATGACAAAGAATCGTTCTTCAAGATTGGCAACCAGGTTATTCCGGATGTTTACATTGTCTTCAGCGATCAGCACCCGGTATTTGATCCTGCCGGTAGTATCCTGAAGTCCTTCCGGAATTTCCTGGTAAATAGTTGGATTCTGTGTATTGTGATCCTTTGTTGACAGGAGTTGATCAACAACCAGTTTGCTTGCCGGAAGCCTGATGCTGAAGGTGCTGCCTTTCCCCGGTGTACTTTTCACGGTTAACTCACCGTTATTCCGCTCTGTAAATTCTTTACACAGGATTAATCCCAGGCCGGTACCTTTCTCTCCGGCAGTTCCGGCTTCAACATGCGTTACATCAATCCGGAAGAGTTTGTCGATAGTCTCCTGTGTCATCCCTAATCCCGAATCACTAACCGAAATGACCGTGAATCCGTCCACAGTTTCCGCATTTATACTGACTTTCCCATGATCCGGGGTGAACTTAACAGCATTGCCTGCGATATTCCTGATTATCGTTTCAACCATAGAAGAATCGCCGTACACCATTGTCTCCCCGCTGACATTTACCTCAAGAGTGATATTCTTTTTTAAGGTCTGCAGGGCCAGTAATTGTTTGACCCGCAGGCAAACGGGCAGCAATGTAAAATCGACCTGGTTGAATCTCACCTTGTTGGTCTGGGACCTGGCCCATTCCAGTAAATTTTCAAGCAGGTCGAAGGCATGTCTGGACGAATTGCTGATGTTACCCAGAATTTCCTGCTTTTTATCTTCCGCCAATTCACTAACCTTATGAACCAGGTTATCAGAGAGGCCAATGATGGTCTGGAACGGGTTTCTGAGATCATGGGCAATGATAGAGAAAAGCCTGTCCTTGGTAGCATTCAGATTTAAGAGTTCATCATTTGCCTTGCTTAAGTCTTCGCCCTGTTGCCTTAATTTTTTTGAGAATACCTCCAGATCATCACTGTGTTCCTTCAGTAAGATATTGGTTTCCTGAAGATTGTCAGCCTGAGTTGCCAATTCTTCTTTTTGCATCTGTAAATCTTCTTTCTGACTTATCAGTTCTTCTTTTTGTTCATTGATAAGTGCTGTACGTTCTTCAACCATTCGTTCCAAAACAATTTTCTGAAGCCTGAGATGCCTGGTGCGCAATAAGTACCAGCTATACACTGATGCCAGAATAATCAATACAGCCATTACATTAAACCACAAGGTTTTCCAGAAGGGAGGGGTAATGGTTATATTCAATGCAACTTCTTCTTCAGGTTTGCACCACAGGCCATCGTTGTTGGAAGATTTGACGCGGAAGATGTAATTCCCTGCCGGCAGGTTCGTATAAGTAACATATCGTTTGGAAGAAGGGGTTGGGATCCATCCCTCATCATAACCTTCAAGCATGTAGGCGTATTGATTGTTTTTAGGCGAGGCATAGTGCAAGCCGACAAATTCAAAACTGATATCTGATTCTTTGTATGACAGTTGAAGTTCTTTAAGGTTTTCAATATTTTTTTTCAGAATAATCCTGCCATTGACCGTATCCCCCGGATTTATCGTTTTATTGGATATTTTAAACCCTGTAAGATAAGTCCTGGAGGTAAAAGGATTATCCCTGATACTGTCGGGATAGAAAATGTTAAGACCCTTTACACCACCAAAAGCCATTCGGCCGTCGGGGAATTCACAGCAGGAGTTATAGTTAAACTGATTGCTTTGTAAACCGTCGTCGCCAGTATAATTACGAAATGATTTTTCCCGGATATTAAATTTTGAGATGCCCCTGAATGTGCTTATCCACAAGTTACTGTTCTTATCTTTTAGTATCCCGCAAATATTATTATTGGGTAAGCCGTCTTCTGTATTATAAATCTTCAGTATTTTTCGCGTATTGATGTCAAACCTGACAAGACCTTTCTGTTCAGATCCCAGCCACAGAATGGTATCATCTGCAAAAATGGTTTTGACAGATACAGGATTGTCATGTTCAACTAATTTTACAGTGGTAAAGCTGTCTGATCCATTTTCAAGAACAACGAGACCTTTGTACGTATTTGAGGAAGCGAACCATAAATTATGGTATTTGTCTTCTGTGATGCAATTAACATAATCACTTGGAAAGCCGTCCGGATCGTTTGGGTTACTGTAATAATGAATTATTTCTTTTTCTGTCGGCGTGTATTTTGCCAGGCCTCCAATGAAACCAATCCAAATATCATTTTTTGAATCTTCAAACATGGAGATTATAGTCCAGCTGTTTAGAGGAATCCTGGTATCCGGCCTGTACCTGGTGAATCGTCCTGAATTTTTGTCGTAAACGCTTATAGCACCATTTACTGATCCGATCCAGACATTTTCATCCTTATCGCTTATAACTGTATTAAATTCGCTGCCGGAGAGTGAGTAGGGATGATCATCAGTGGGAGCAAGGAGTTTATTTACGGTAAGATCTGAAGGATCCAGATTAATGATGCCACAATTGGTGGTGGCCAGCCATATTGTTCCGTTTTTGTCAACTGATATGTCACGAACATTAGGATTTTTGTATTTCAGCTTCTCCTGGTCAAAAGTGGAATAAAGCTCAAATTTCTGGCCTGAGATATTCAATTTATTAATCCCTGATGCACCGGTACCAACCCATAAACAATCCATATTATCAAGATACAGGCAACTAATATCGGAAGTAGAGATACTACGGGGATCTCCTGTCCTGTTTGTATATAAAATATTTTTATTAAGTGATATATTCCGCTGTACCAGACCTTTATTGGTCCTGTACCAATCATTACTGAAAATATCCTGAACGATTTCTTCAACCATTAAGGTATCCTTGTTTATGATAACCTGATTTACCTGGTTATCCGTTAAATCAAAGATACCGGGGAAATGGAGGGGAGCTGCCGGTACCAGGATATGCCCGTTTGATTGATCGATACAGATGGATTTACAGTTATCCATATTGATACTGCGACCTTCCGTCTTTTTATGATAATGGTGCAATAATTTATGTGTATCCAGGTCTAACTGATACACGCCTTCATCGTCCGAAATAAACCACAGATTGTTTTGATGATCCTTCAGGATAGAAATGGTTGATGTTTTTTTATCGTTGGGTTTATTGAAAGGTATAGTAGAAAATGAAGAATGCCTGGTATCAAATTTCACGAAGTAATTTTCAGTTGTCCCAATCCACAGATTATCGTCCTCATCCATAAACGTAGAACGAATAAAGTAATCGTTGTTGTAACTTTTATACTTTTCTTTAACGTTGAAATGAATAAATCCGTCCTTTTCCGGGATGTACCGGTTTATACAATTATCTGTAATGATGAAGAGCTGACCCTCAGAATTTTCTTCTATTGAACGGACAAGGTTGTTATCGAGTGAAGATGTGTCATTGGCAATATTTTCATATTTTTTAAATGAGTAGCCATCAAAGCGGTTAAGGCCGTCCACAGTGCCAAACCAGATGAAACCATTTTTATCCTGGTGAATACAGCCGATGTAATTGTTGCATAAGCCATCATCGGTAGTCAGATGGTCAAACCGGGGGCTTTCCGTCTGTGAAAATACAGGCGATGAATGCAGGTACAAAAGTAAAGAGAAGACAAGAAGGATGGTGTACGTGCCTGAATTAAAACCCGGGTAATATGAAGATTTTGCCTGGCCCACATTTTCCTGGAATTACTTCTGCCAATGAATAGAACTATTATTTTACATTTTTCTCTTTTGACAGGATGGCCAATAAGGATTGCCTTTACATCATTCCGAAAATAAAACCAATCGATGGAACAAAAAAGGCCATCACAGCAAAAAGCGGTGTAATGTAAACAATAATTTCTAATCGTTCAAGTCTTCGGTTACCAGGTAAGCGGCTGCCGTCATTGTCCGTCCCAGGAGTGGTCAATATCCCGGATCCTGTACCAGCATAATAATTTTTCGCGTGGCGGGAGGGGAATATTACTACCCTGCGGACTATTCAGTAAAACATATGAAACGGAAGAATAGGAAAATGTTTTCAACCGTTCAGGTGCCCATGGATTTACAAAGGCCATTTTAAATCTCTTTTCGAAATGGACCGAATCATTTTCATGGATCCTGTACATGGCTACAGATGCATCGATGACATCTTTGATGGTTAGTCCGTGAAGAGGACCCGAAAAGCATCCTTCCCTGAAATACCAGCCACCCAGGAAATAGTCTTCCAGACCTGTTCCGGTGATCCGGGGACTGTCCCAGTCATCGTCAATGTACATATATTCCGGTGCTTCCAGGTAGCTTAAGTAGGTTTTCTGTTTTCCCTGCATCGAAAGGGAGCATCCCAGGTACTGTCCTTTCCCTTTAAAGTCTGCTATGAGGACAGGTTCCGGGCCTTTGTTTTCGTTCGTATGAAACTGTGTATGGAAATAGTAAGTATCATCCGGCAAGTCATCTGTGAGTTGATATAACACGTTCATGTAGACTTCCGTACCGACCTTCTCATCCATGTTTTCCATTTCAATGCGAAAACCTTTGGTAAAGGGCATAATAAATTTACAGTAAAAACCGCCGCTTGACATGCCAATATATTCAGAGGCAAAATTAGCTACCCGGCAAAGCCCGATGCCAAAGAAATCCCCGACAGGAGCTTCGACGGCAGGAATGTCTGATCCGTCCCAATAGATTCTCAATATCAGGGTTTTCAGCAAGGTTTGGCTGGTAGGGGCATCGGGGGCCCAATGTCCCCAAAACCAGTTCGGAAAGGTCAGCCACAGGTTTGCGATATAACCCCTGCCTTTGACCTCTCCAATGGTTACCTTCTCATTTAAGGGAAGTGACTTTGTCTTACTTTTCGCCGCAAGGTTAAAAGTAGTCAGTTGCTGTGTAGTCGTTTTTTTACCCGGTGGTGTTACCCCTGCCGGATACGCGAAGGGTACACCGGCAAGGGATAAGGCACCAGCGCCGGACAAACCTAAAAATGACCGGCGATTTAATTTGTTTTTATTCATTTTTAACAATCACTTTTGAAACCCAGGTATGCTCTTCTGAAGTAATCTTCAGAAAATAGAGCCCGTTGGCCAGATTCTTCGTTGAAACCATGATATTCCCTTCACTTACCGGCATCCGTTCTTGCTTCACCGTAACTCCTCCAACACTTATTAACTCAAGATAAACAGATCCTTCGATATTATCACCACTGTGAATATAAAAATATCCGGCAGCAGGATTGGGGAAAATCTTAAAGTTGTCAGACAAAGACTTGTTCACACCTGTATTATCTAAAATTTTGATCCTGAAGTTTACAACATTCTCGTTCGATCCTCCCAGGAGTGTGTCGCCATCATCGATAAGATAGAGGGTGACTGTAACCGTATCAACAGATTTAGGAGTATACTCGTACGTTGCCGTATTTCCCCCCGGTACGTAGGTGATTTTAGTACTCTTAATTGTTGTATTGTTAGATTTTGCATCTTTTATCGTGAGTGTCTGAACACCTGAATTTCCATCTGAAATACCGCTGAGCAAAATAGTCTGTGGCCCTGCGTTAATGTACACTTCCTGGTCCGGTATAGCATCAATGGTAGGAGCATTGTTAATAAAGGGGATTACCTGCACATCGAAGGTTACCTGGTATTTCGAAAAGAAACCGTTATTATCCTGACCTCCGTCATCCTGAAGAGTCAGGGTTATGGTTGTCGTACCAGTCTGATCGGCCACCGGGGCCAACGTTAAAGTGCCGTTGGTTTCTCCTGCATTGTAACTGATCACGGGATCAGGAATCAATGCCGTGTTTGAGCTGGAAGCTGTCACTGTCAGGTTTTGGGTAAATCCGTCTCCGTCACTTATCCCCGTCAGGGCTATTTCTTTTGAACTATTCTGGTTCATCACTAAGTAAACGTCCTTTACCTTATCGATCGTAGGCAGGTGGTTGGTGCCTTCGGCAACCAAAGTATTCACACTGTAAGGCGAAAGGATAACAGATGATCCGGAAATGGTATCCACAATACTGCAATCCTCTGTCTCAGAGCTGCGGTACTGAATGAACTGACCGGGCAAATTTTCCATATTAAGATTTATCGCCTTTGGTTCACCCGAATTATTCAGCGCCACAATCGTCAACCTGCTTTCTTCACCCTGTTTAAAGGCAACGGCCCAAATATCATTGGCAATATCATCCGTACATTGAACCATGACAGCACCCGGCCTGATGAACCTGTAAAACTGTTTAGCAGTGTAATATCTTCGGGTAGGTATTTTGTCAATCATAAGGGCTTCAGCGTCCAGGTTTAAACCGGAAGGAATGCTGGGCGATCCATAGATAAGCGCATTCATTTGTGCATTGCGCAGACTGACCATAAATCCTTTAGCCAGATTAAAGGCCCCGTCCCATCCTGCAGCATATCCTGAAATTTCACTGTTCCAGAAATCAAGAGCATAGGGATCATCCGGATGAAAGCGGGCAATATAACTCCGATTGCTCAGGTAAGTGCTGGCACTTGAAAAATCAACCTGTTGATGGTGTATGGCTACGATATCTGTATATTTTTCGGCAACAGGATCGTTAAGGATTTCGCCGGTATATTCTTTCCAGTTTTGATCATAAACATCCTCCGGGCTGAAAATCTTAATATTCATGCCTTCTTTTTCCATACGTGCGCCTAATACCCGTGTGATTTCCAATAACTGTTCCGGGGTATATACACATGAACTATATGACTGTTCCCATCTCGGTTCGTTTTCCGCACTGATGGCGTAAACATTCAGACCATGTTGTTCAATGACTTTGATATACTCTACATAGAATTCTGCAAATTCATCATACATGTCGGTGCGAAGGGATCCTCCAATTTCGCTTGCGTTGGTTTTCATCCATGCGGGAGGCGTAAATGTACTCAGAACCACATTTTGCAGTCCTGCCTGGTGCAATTTATCCAGTACCTGGAGCTGTTCACTTATATTTCCTGTATTGAATGTCCCGGCAACGTTGGGATCGCTGTTATCATTGACCGGTTCAAACCCGGTTTGCAGGAAGATCCGCATCACAGACAGCCCGAGATCGTTTACAATCTTGTCAATATAGGTTGCATCATTGTTGTGGCCATACAACCAGTCTGCGATCGCTGCTCCAAAGCCCCTGATCTGCTGGTATTCCTTCTGAGGATCGATTGAGATGTCAACATTTTCCAAATTACAACTGAAAGTAGTCGTATTTAGCGGGGCGCTTTGAGACGAATAAATTCCTGCTTCATCAATTGCCAGTACACTCAATGAGTAAGATGTTTCACATGCCAGTCCGTTCACTTTCATGGAGGTGCTTTTTGTTGTCCCTATTGAATCTCCATCCAGAAAAACTTCATAGCCGGCTACACCTATATTATCGGTTGAAGCATTCCACGAAAATAAAAGGCTGTTTGCCGATAAATTCAATGAACTTAAACCATCGGGAATTGAAGGAGGCTCTGTATCACTAACGATCAATGCGGAATAATACATCGTATGAATCTCACTTTCATCAAGAGCCCTGCCATATAAATATACTTCATCAATTAATCCCTCGGTTTTAGGTCCTTGTGCCCCGCTGCCAATAGCCCTGGGAGCAAACGGGTCGGTGAAACCGTCGGTGGTATTGTTAAAAACACCGTTAATATAAAGCTTTAGTGTACTCCCTGAGCGGGTAATAGCATAATGTGTCCATGTATCTGCATGGGTTTGAATGGTGGCAGCAATAGCGTCTGTGGATCCTGTAAACAGGCGGATGGTAGCGCCACTGAAATTGATGTCCTGGCCCCACCCATTCTGTCCGATAAGGGCATCCCAGTTACTGATTGTCCCGGTGAAATTCACCCATCCGGCAACGGTAAAGTCGCCTTCGAGTGATTGGGCGGGGATGTTTGCCCAACTGTTCGTCCCGTCAAGACTTAACGCATTGCCGTTGATGCCGGGAGCAAAGGTGGCATTTCCTTGCAATGAACCTGTATTTCCATTTATTGAACTGTCGACAACTGTGGTGCCGCTTGTTTCGTTGAAAGCCCAGTATCCGACTAATCCTTCCCTGCTTTGCGCGAAAAGTGATGATGTCAGAAATGACATCGGAAACAAGAAGAGAGCCAGTTTCCCGAAATGCCTGACTCCGCGGGATAGCATTGAGGAAACGGTGAATGATCTGTTTTTCATTTTTATGTAGTTAAGTTAGTGTTCATACCGGTTCGCATGATCTGCTCCTGAGCCGGCGAAGGCGAAGGTACAACCCTTTGATGGTAAAAGTATACGTAGTGACTTTACTTTGCGGGTAATATTGTCTAAAAATGAAGTGATATTGTTTCAAATCTATGTCTGCTGACAACGGTTCGCCGGCAATCCTCTTTGGGGATTAACCACAGATTACACGGATTACACAGATTAATTTGGGGGGGGATTAACCACAGATTACACAGATTAACACAGATTTTAGTTAGGAGGTAAGATAGTCAGGGAGTTATGAAAATATAAAATGAGTAAATGATTCGAAGGAATGGACGCATCGGGACTCCCCTTCAGGGGTCGGGGGTAGTGCGGGCTGGGAAGAGTTATGGGATAGTGGAGATCGTTTCACCACAGATCGTTTCACCACAGATCGTTTCACCACAGATTACACAGATTAACACAGATTTTAGTTAGGAGGTAAGATAGTCAGGGAGTTATGAAAATATAAAATGAGTAAATGATTCGAAGGAATGGGCGCACCGGGACTCCCCTTCAGGGGTCGGGGGTAGTGCGGGCTGAGAAGAGTTATGGGATAGTGGAGATCGTTTCAACACAGATTGTTTCACCACAGATTTCACAGATTAACACAGATTTTAGTTAGGAGGTAAGATAGTCAGGGAGTTATGAAAATATAAAATGAGTAAATGATTCGAAGGAATGGGCGCACCGGGACTCCCCTTCAGGGGTCGGGGGTAGTGGGGGCTGAGAAGAGTTATGGGATAGTGGAGATCGTTTCACCACAGATCGTTTCACCACAGATCGTTTCACCACAGATTACACAGATTAACACAGATTTTAGTTAGGAGGTAAGATAGTCAGGGAGTTATGAAAATATAAAATGAGTAAATGATTCGAAGGAATGGGCGCACCGGGACTCCCCTTCAGGGGTCGGGGGTAGTGCGGGCTGGGAAGAGTTATGGGATAGTGGAGATCGTTTCACCACAGATCGTTTCACCACAGATCGTTTCACCACAGATCGTTTCACCACAGATTACACAGATTTTAGTTAGGAGGTAAGATAGTCAGGGAGTTATGAAAATATAAAATGATAAATGATTCGAAGGAATGGGCGCACCGGGACTCCCTTTCAGGGGTCGGGGGTAGTGGGGGCTGAGAAGAGTTATGGGATAGTGGAGATCGTTTCACCACAGATCGTTTCACCACAGATGTTATGTTTGAAAAATAAAAAGCATAAGCTAGAATTTATTTAAATTGTTAATTAATTAAAATCTCAACAACTCAAAATTCAAGCTTATGCAAACACAAGTTAACAACAATTCGTTTGAAGGTCAAAATTTTTTTGTAGGAATTGATCATCATTTAAAAAGTTGGAAGGTAACTATCCTTGGGGATCAATATGAGCACAAGAGTATGAGCCAGGATCCTGACCCTGAAATTCTAGCTAAATATCTGAAGCGGAATTTTCCCGGAGGTGAATATCATGCAGTATATGAAGCCGGCTTTGGCGGGTTTACTGCTGCCAGAAAGCTGAATGAATTAGGGATAAATTGTATTCTGATCCACCCGGCTGATGTGCCTACTACACAGAAGGAAAAGATAAATAAGACCGATAAGATAGATAGTCGTAAACTAGCCAGGATGTTACGTGGGCATGAATTCACAAGCATCCACATTCCAGCACCGGAGTTAGAAGCAGATCGCGCACTGGTTCGTCAACGCTTTAAGGTTATGAAAGATGTTTCCAGGACTAAAAACAGGATTAGATCGCTACTATATCAGTTTGGAGTTGAGATACCCAAAAGATTTACTGATAGCCAAAAAAGGCATTGGTCCAGAATATATATTAACTGGTTAAAAGAATTAAAAACTGAACATGAAAGTTTAAGAAAAACGTTGGATAATTATCTTCGTATTGGAGAGCTCTTGCGCAATGAGCTATTAATTTTGAACCGTCAGGTTAGGGAATTATCCAAAAAGGAAGTATATAGGCACAATTATGAATTACTGATTCATATTCCTGGAATTGGATTAATTACTGCCATGACATTTTTGGCAGAACTTGGAGATATCCATCGGTTTAAGACCTTAGATGCACTATGTAGTTTTGTAGGATTAATCCCAAGCATGCATAGTTCAGGAGACAAGGTTCAACCTGGAAGGATAACCAAGCGGGGACGAAAGATCCTTAAAGTTTTATTGGTTGAGGCAGCATGGGAAGCCATAAGAAAAGATCCGGCCTTGATGTCAAAATTTAATCATCTGAGTAGCAGGATGAAAAAGAACAAGGCAATTATCCGGGTATCCAGGATGTTATTAAGTAGAATACGTTATGTGTTAAAATATCAGGAAGTATATCAATTAGGTGTTTTAGATTAAAGTAAATTTAAAAGCGAAAAAATTACAATGACCTTGGAAAATGGATGGGGGACTAAACGGTAACGTGTAATTGCAGCACCCGGAAACGGGAAGACTGCTCCAACCACAGATTACGTCCCCCTCCTCTTTAAAATGAAAAACACATTGCGGCAAATATACCGACCGCTGATAGAAGATTAATTGAAGAGGTTTATTGTAGAAAAAAATAAGAGAGGACCCTTTTCTCTCTAAATGCAAAGATTTATGACATGATTAATTTAAGTCAAGGCTATACAAGCTCCGGCCTTGACTTAAAACAATCATGTCATAAAAGAAGCATTTAAGAAAGAAAAAGTGAGAAAATAGAAAAATTTTAGCTTAGAAATTTGTTTTTCAACATAGAAGATTACACAGATTACACAGATTTTAGTTAGGAGGTAAGATAGTCAGGGAGTTATGAAAATATAAAATGAGTAAATGATTCGAAGGAATGGGCGGACCGGGACTCCCTTTCAGGGGTCGGGGGTAGTGCGGGCTGGGAAGAGTTATGGGATAGTGGAGATCGTTTAACCACAGATTGCACAGATAACACAGATTAATTTTTTGGGGGGAGTTGGGGGGATTAACCACAGATCCAGATTACTATGTGGGACAGATTACACTGATTAATTTGGGGGAAAGTAGTTAGGGGGATTAACCATAGTTTATGAAGCAAAGCCAGAGGGGGATAAAATGAAGAAATAGAATAAAAACGACAGACCGGTTTCCTTTGTCAGGATGAAGGGTTAAACTTTGGTTAACTGATTATTGTAATCGTATTCCATCATCATGCCAGTAAGATTTTGCCTGAAAATGTGTGAATCATGCAACTTTTCCCCAAAGTTGTGTAATGCATTTCAAAATGAAACAGCTGATCTTTGTATACTGAATGATTGCCACATCATTTCCCCGGGTTAATCTTTGAAAGCTTCTTCCTCATATACCGGATACCCGGCTAAATTATGTAGATAGAGAAATATCATTGACATATCTGCTAAATACTTACCATTATAATCACACAATGAGAAAACCTGTTTTAGTCAGAACCTTAAAGGTATTTTTGACAAGGATACCTCAAAAAGGACTTATTCTCCTGTTCGTAATAAGTTTTTTTAATTTGATCGCCTGGGCAAATCCTCCGTTAGCTTCCAAACAGCAGATAGGGATGTTTAAAAACTCCAAAACGTATGTTGTGCTTGAAACCGGAAGCATTTCTTACAATGTGTATATAACAGATGCTGTAAAAAAATACTGGAAATCGACTGATTATGAATTTATTGATCAGACAGAGTTTGAAAAGAAAAGACATGATTCCGGGTATTCTTTTATAGTTCTTATGAAAGGGGTGTACGACAATGATCCCGCGGGAATAAGTTATAGTTACATAAGCCTGGTGTTGGGTGATCCAGCTTACGATATTTTCGACATGCCTGAATTATGCAGCATCCCAATATCGTATTCGGATGATAATTCCATGGAATATGGATATGCTTTTCCCGCCATTATTAAATTTATGCAAAAACATGTAAAAAAACTTGAGACAAAACACTTTCTCATTTCTTTACAGGGGCTTAAATATTATAATGGTTCATTTAAATCTGAAAACAAGGTACTGCTGCTGAACCATAATATGATGGCCCGGGATGCTGATTCACCTGATAAAATAAAAACAGTTTATCCTTATTTTTTTAAGCTTCTTTCTACTTCAGAAATTGAAACCGAACTTGAGTCAAATCCCGAAAATACCCTGTTTAATTTTCATGTTGGTCCTACTCAGGATACAGGATCCGGGAAATGCTTTGAAATGATTTTTGATGTGGAAGGGAACCTCTTATACTATAATTACCGCAAAATCACAAATGCTAATGAAGATGGATTTAATCTGCAGGATTTTAAAAGAATAGATTAATGAGATTCATCTAATACTCAGAAATGAAACTATTCATAAAAGATCAATTCTAAAAAAATGAAAATTCTCATCATCGGATTTCTGGCTTTTATAATATGGTCCTCAGTGGCAGCATATCTTTATGTATGTAAGATAAAAGGACTTTGTAATGAAATGGTTATAATGCAAATGAGCGAGAGCACACCTGGTAATGCCATTGCTCCGGACACTTTACAGAAGCCTTCTGACCAGGTTGAAGCACCGGCTCCAAAAAATCTGTACACCTACTTCGCATTCGACAAATCTGAATTCACTCCTGATGATGCGATGACCCGGTATTTTGTTGAATCAACAGCATACCTTGATAAAAACAAGGAAGCCAGTCTCATAATTACCGGCCACACGGATGCAATAGGATCCGATGAATATAATCAGGCACTGGGTTTCAGGCGGGCTCAAAGCGTGGCCCGCTATTTTGAGAACAAAGGGATGCCGGAGAATAAGATCAAGCTTGTATCGAGGGGAGAAAAAGAACCTGCAGATGATAATAGTACAGCAGCAGGCAGGGCAAAAAACAGGAGAACAGTAATCACTATAATAAAATAAAATCATGATCACTTTATTAATTTTTTTAGCGCTAACAAAATTTGTTGCTACCATTGAAATACTTTCATTATTACTGGTCGCAGCAATTATTGGGTATGTAACCGCCTGGCTTTATTATAAGTCTGTTTATGTCCGGAGGATGAAAATTTCAGAATCCGAAATGGATAAAATGAATTCCAGGATTGGCGATCTTAATGCCGATAAAAGAAAATTAGAGGAAAGTCTTAAAACGAGGGATGGTGAAATAGAACATCTTAATATGCAGGTCAGTGCGCTCAGGGCACTTCACACAGAGGCCGTTCATGAAACCGATGAAATGAAGTTAAAGAATGAAAGATCGGAACAATTACTGTATGAAAAGGACGAAGCTATGACCCGAATTGCACAGCGTGCGCATTTACTGGATTACGACAGTTTTGGAACGGCAACAGAGGCAGAAAAGGACGATCTGAGAATGATCAGCGGTATTGGTCCTTATATTGAAGAAAGACTACATGCATTAAATATTTACACGTTCAGACAGATAAGCAATTTCACAGCAAAAGATATTGAAACGATTGATGATGCCATACTTTATTTCTCAGGCAGGATCCAAAGAGATGAATGGGTTGCTCAGGCACGGGAGCTGGCCGACAGCCAGGATAAGAAGGAAGAATTGCTTGAGCGGATCAGACAAAGAAAAGAGCGCGTTCCCTTCGATAGAATTGGATATGCGAAAAAAGAAGAAGCGGATGACCTTACTGTTATTAGCGGTATCGGAGGTTGGATCAATGAAAAACTTAATGCAATTGATATATTTACCTTTGGGCAGATCAGCAATTTTACTGAAGAAGATGTTGATTTGGTTACGGAGGTGATTGAATACTTCCCGGGAAGGATTGAAAGAGATGAATGGATACTGCAGGCCCGGGAATTGGTACGACTTTCGGGTAAAAAATCTGAACTTCTTAAAAGGATACGCGACCGGAAAGAAAAGATTTACACCGACAGATTAGGAGTTGCCCTTAAACATGAGGCGAACAATTTAACCCTGATCAGGGGGATTGGCTTGTGGATTGAAGAAAGGCTCAATCTTCTGGATATTTATACTTTTAAACAAGTCAGTAAGCTGACAGCTGAAGATGTAAAAACCATTGCGGAGATTCTGGAAATTTCCCCCGACCGTATTACCAGGGATAATTGGGTGGGGCAGGCCCGGGAATTAGCGAAGAAAAATGTAGTGGTAAAGAAACAGGATAACGTGAAAACTTAAAAATACGGTTGATAAGTAATCTGTACAGGAAGTCCTTCAGTGTGCCTGGTAGTCGGATGAAAGTCGTGGACGAATGGTTCGATGTCACTTCTTCAAGAACAGGTCATACAAAGGACACATGCAGATAACCCTGATGCTCCGGGCCAACAGTACATACCTTACAGAAAAACCAAACCCTTTTTGTGAGGAATACCCGGGATGAGCGTTCGATTTCTTCCGCAATTTGGGTGACGCCTTCAAAATCCGGATGGCCTTGCGGATGTCGGTCAATCCGTTGTTTAACGTAGCGTTGCATGGTGTTTTAGGTGCCAGACCTGACAGGTTTTCAAAACCTGTCAGGTCTTTTCGCGAATACTTAAGTTTCATTTCTGACCGGCGACAATTGATTCTTCAGGGCAGGCAGGTTACTACAGACCGGAAAAGGTGATTCCCAATCAGGGAAAAATTGATCCCGGCAGACAGAATAAACCAGAACCCGGCAAATCGCTGATTCAACCTACTGGCATAAATGTATATTAATGTTTGCCTGTTCAGGAGGTAGCGTACAGAATATAGTCCGTGCTGCAGTATAAGCTGCCGGGATAAAAAAGAAGACGTCACTTCATACCCTTCGGCACACGTATGCCACACACAGTCTGGAAAAGGGAGTAGATTTAGGGTATATTCAAGATATGACGGGACATTCAAGCAGTAAGATGACGGAGATATCCACCCATATGACTCAAAGAGGCTTTGATCAAATAAAAAGTCCTGTGGATGCCCCGGGTTTGTAAAATTGTAATTATATTTATTTAACTAAACTAAAAAAAGGGGGCTGAACACATATGCAAAATAAATGCAACTGTTACGTTTACTCCTCAAATTTGAGGAGTAAAA
>CAVTBM010000010.1:0-434316 GCA_963732905.1 uncultured Bacteroidales bacterium | reverse complement strand
CTAACGAGTGGCTAAACACACCTATTGTATATACTCCTCAAATTTGAGGAGTATATGTAACAGTTGCATTTATTTTGCATATGTGTTCAGCCCCTTTAGTTTAGTTAAATAAATCTAGCAATAATTTTACAAACCCGGGTTATCCATCTGACTTTTTATTTGATCAAAACCTCTTTGAGTTATATTGGTGGATATCTCCGTCGTCTTACCGCTTGAATGTCCCTTCATATTTTGAATATCCCTCTAAATCTGCCCCATTTCCCAAACTGTGTGTGGCATACGTGTGCCGAAGGGTATGAAGTGACGTCTTCTTTTTTATCCCGGCAGCTTTTACCGCAGCATGTACTTTATTCTGTATGCTGCTTGCTGAATATTCCTTCCCGGAGGTTCGGGTAAAATAATATTGTCAAAACGCTTGCACAGTTCACTATAGGCCTCCTTATCGTAAGGTATATGCCACGCTTTTAATGAACTGCTCCAGGCAGCACCCTTAATCTGTTTTACTTTCATAAAAAACTCCTGATCATATGGAAAATCAAGACGAATCCTGATTTCTCCGCGATGTTGAATTTTTATAACTTTCATGATGTTAGTGGTGTTTACTCCCAAAAATGGAGGGATATGTGCAACAGTTTTTATCCTTAATGTCAATTTTCCAAAAAAATCAGCGTGTTGAAAGTCCCTTTTTTTAAAAAATATTTATTTTTTTATGCAATATGCATTGGAAATAGTACCCTTTATAAATCGACTGATAATTTGATATGTCCACCTGATCCTTCACGAACAATTTTTTTCAACCTTCTCATTTTTATCCTTCTCATTTTATTATTAGATTTACTCAATTCACGGCAACTAAATGGCAGGAATGCGAAGGGACTCTTAAAGAATGAAAAGCTGAACGCATTGATCAAGACTCCCGTGTTGAAGATCTCTCCTGAATTTCTGTTGTTATAACGAGCTGGCAGTTTTTGAATAAATAAGCTTTACCGTTGAAATGAAATATACAATAAGTCTTTTGTTGCTCGCTTTCCGGTTTTTCTGTTCGTCAGCTCAGAATTATGAGACGTATATTACTGAACTGGAATCCGTTCTCGATGATAAAAGCTCCTACATCAGTCAAAGGGAAGATCTTATACAGAAGAAAAAGGAAGAGCTTCATTTATTCGAATCTTCATTAGATTTAGAGAAACAAATTCAATTATGCCTGCAATTGGTTTATGAATATCAGTCCTACATTTATGACTCCGCCCAACACTACATAAGTCAGGCAAAAGAAATCGCCTATCGTCTGAATAATAACTCCTCGATAGCTTATGTTAAAACAAAGGAGGGATTCGTGCTCCTGTCGTCGGGGCTTTTTAAGGAAGCTATTGACACCCTGAATTCTGTCAATCCTGTCTATTTGAATGATTCACTAAAGAGCGACCTTTTTTCCACACTGGCCCGTGCATATTATGATCTGGCAGATTATGGCCGCGATCCGGTCTTCATGCCACAATACATAGCGCAGGGGAATCTTTATCTGGATAGCGCATTACTTTTTGTTAAACCAAATACAAATGATTTCTGGGCGATAGAAAGCCTGCAGCGCATGAAAGAGTCAGACTGGAGTGGAGCCAAGTTCGCATTTCAGTACTGGATGAACAATTTTGATCTTCCGAGACATTACTACGCTATTGCAACCTCAAGTTTAGCTTATATCTATAATATGACAGGGTATACCGATCTGTCCATAGAGTATTTTGCCAGGGCTGCCATTGCAGATGTTAAAACAGCTACGATGGAAACGGTGGCTTTAAGGAACCTGGCTTCCCTGCTATATCAGAAAGGCGAGGAAAAGCGGGCCTACCGGTTTATTATTGAAGCACTGAATGATGCATCCTATTATAATGCAAGACACCGGAAACTGGAAGCCGGGCAAATATTGCCGATTATTGAAAGAGAGCGGATGAATGTCATAGAGAGGCAGCGCGACCGGATTATGGTATTTACGACCTTCATTTCGGTCCTGTTGGTAGCGTTGCTCATAGCTCTGGTTATTATCTGGATATCCTTTAAACGGTTGAATGCTGCACGTCTTGCCATTCAGGATGCAAATGAAAAGCTTACGGATGCAAACAAAATTAAGGATGAATATATTGCCTGGTTTTTCAACCAGAACTCAGATTATATAGAGAAAATTGAACACTTGCAGAAATGGATCAAACGGAAAGTGGCTGCAAAGCAGTTCGAAGGACTTAAGAAACTCTCCCAGGATATGAGTGTTGAAAAAGAACGGATGGCTCTCTATGAAAGATTCGACCAGATCTTCTTGAAGCTGTTCCCAAATTTTGTGATAGAATTTAATGATCTTCTCAAACCCGGTGAACGAATTCAGTTAAATGATGATCAGCTGATGAACGCCGATCTGAGGATCTATGCATTAATCCGTCTGGGGATCAACGACAATGAAAAGATAGCCAGTTTTTTAAATTACTCTGTCAACACGATATATACGTACAAAACGAAAATTAAAGCCAAAGCCAACTGCCCTTCAGATCAGTTTAAGAAGAAAGTAATGGAAATTAAATCGATCTGACTCCCTGCTTAATAATTCAGGAACAAGACAGAATAACGAATATCGTTCATTTTTACATCATTGACCTTTTCGAATCAGGGAATAATGACTTTCATAGCCTGATTTTGGTTCCACCTTACAATGTATAGTCCCGAATGTAAATTATGAACCACAAGGGAGTTATCCGACAAAGATGCCTGGTAGCATTTTCTTCCCCAAAGATCATAAACCGAAACAATTGTGTTGGGCTCTCCTGAAATATGCAGGTTCCCGTCCAGGGAAAACAGCCGGTTAGAAGGGGATTCGGTCACAGGAACAGATACGTTGTTGCAATTCTCCGTGAATGAAAAGGAAGATGGCAATGTATTGGTGTTGGAAGAAGCGCCGACATTTTCATAGTGAATATTACAATAGGTCCCGTTCCCTTTCGGATTATGGAAGTAGATGCCATATCGTCCGGTTCCGTTGATATTTATATCCCTGAGTATAAGGTTCTTTATACTGTATGTTGAACTTCCAATAAAGATGGCATCGTTCTTCGAGTCGTAAAGATCAATGTTGTAAATATAAATGTTTAGCAAATCATATTGGGAACTGCTGTTAAGATGCAATGCCCCCTGCTCATTTCCCCATAAATCTCCGCCAACTCCCACAGGACCGCTGGCTACGCCCCCTTTATAAACAGAAATATTATAAAATTCGCTATAGCCGTCATCGCTGAAAGGCATTCCCGGGAAATCACATGTAACCCGGAATCCGGCTTCCATCGGGTCTGCAATAACAATGTTATATGCTTTATTTTGCCTGCCGCCAAAAAAGCCCAATCCTGAAGCACGCCAGTTATTCTCACTGGTACAATAACGGAAGGTATTATTTTCGCACATACGGTCGGCGCGAGACCATGAGGCCATATCGTCGTCACCGTTGTTCCGGAAGCTGCAATGTTCCACAACTGAATTCTTACACCCATAGGCCAGGTTCATCCCGTCGGCATAGTTATCGCGGAAACGGCAATGCTGAATATCCAGGTTTTCTGAACCTTCAATCCAACCGCCACATTCGAAATGTTCAATCCACAGATCACGGACCAGGGAGTTGGATCCAAAACTGCCCATAAGGCCTTTGCCCACCTGGTATACAGGATCGTTATTGTAATACCGTTTATTATTCAGGGTATTAAGGCACAATCCTTCCAATGACACATTGCTGCTGTACGTTTCTATTCCACGTTTGTTATAGGTGCTTTTCTCGTCTGAAGAGGCAGAGAAATAAATTTCAGTGTACCACATCCCTGCCCCGATAATCCGGGTCCCGTCTCCATTTATATTTATACGGCTGTCGACATCATACTTACCTTCCGGGATATAGATGGTTTTACCGGCGTTTTGTGAAATAAACAGCTGTAAACTTCCATTGCCGGCAGAGTATGAAACTTTGTTTTCATCCGTGATCTCATCAAAAGTTACCGCCTTGGGCACCTTTTCCAATTCTACGAAGTCAATAGTGTAAGGGACATCATTATCCTCAGCTTTTTCCAGACGAAATGTTGCATTTGCCGGTATATCACTCTCCAGTTTCAAATGGATCTCGTCAAAACGCATTCTGGGAAACCTGGTATTCAGGTCAGGTGTATTGTCGGGATACTTACTGCCCGATTTTAGTATATACTGCCATGCCCAATATGAGTTCAGTGTGATGGTATCAACGGAAATGTCATTAACCAACAATATCAGATTACCCGTTGTCCCTTTTCCTTCAGCATCATCAGGCAATGAAAACCGAAGGGTCAGTCCATCCGCGTCTTCTTCATTTGTCCATTGTACATATGACCCTTTAGTGATCAGCTGAACGGCAGCCTGGTTCGATGCCTCAGATTGTATCTCACGCTGATCATAGGTTGGCGATAAGAAGTCGCCGTCCGTTTCACAAATCCCCGGCCCGGCTTCGTACCTGAGATATGGACGGTCAAAATATCCCCGCTGTATTTCATCATCCTTAAATGAGACACTTTGAGCCATCAGGTTTGTAACAAGTAAAAACAGTCCGCCAATCAGTAGAGATTTTTTCTTCATAACCGGGTAATTTTCTTTCATTCCCATAACCGAAATTACAAATTGATTTGAAATTTCCGAAAATATATGCATTTTCAGATCGTGTTTTAGGCCCCGTTTCAGGTTTTTTTGTAATGAATTCCTCTCTTTAAATCTATATTTTTCCTTGTCTGAATAAAATTATTTAATTAGTTATCAGTGCTTTAAATAAATAATGCATCTATATTATCCTCGAAATTCCCTTTTCGTTATCTTCTACTTACTATTTTTATACTATTCATCAACTAAATATTAAGCTCATGAAAAAATTTACTTTTCTTACCGCATTATTATTAATGGTTGCGGTAATT
The DNA here is from genome assembly GCA_963732905.1 of uncultured Bacteroidales bacterium. Classification (GTDB taxonomy): domain Bacteria; phylum Bacteroidota; class Bacteroidia; order Bacteroidales; genus DASQZK01. Next base: position 429,358 of record CAVTBM010000010.1, on the reverse strand, counting down.
TCACATTCACAATCACTTAACAATCCAAAAGATGCTGATGGCTATTACATTGTTAAGTGGGATTGCTCTCAAGACACTTTTGCAGCTTCAAACGACATTGAAGCAGATGAAACCTTCACCTTTGCAGTAGATGTTACTGGAACTCCCTTTGAAGCCTGGTTAAAAGAAACTCCCACAAACGCAGGTGCAACACGTGCCCTGGCTATTAACAAGTGGACAAATTTTGGGGATGTCAGTGGTGGAACAAACCGTTTAAAGCAGATCGGTGAAAACATTTTTGCCGCAACCTGGAATATTATTCAAATGGCCACGACAATGAATGTTGCATCGGCTACCGGAACTGACTCAGTCGTTTATATATATGGTCAGGTTTTTGGCTATGAATTTACGGCAGATAATCCGGGCGCAGGATGGTGGATGTGGCCTGCAGATGTTCCGGAAGGTACCGCCATCGATCCTGGCACAGGTGCTATTTTCAGAACTCTTCCTTACACAGGCACCAAAACCAGTCCTGAGATCTGGAGTGATGAAATTGATGGAGGCCTGTTTTTCTCAAATAATACACCGGAAAAAGGATATAGCCTGCCATGTGCATTATCTACAGGTGTTACCAAAGTAATCAGGAGTGAAGCTGAAATCGTTGGTCATGAGTACTATAATATTCTGGGTGTAAGGCTGCAGAGAGCACCAAGGAATGGATTTTATATTCACCGGATATTAAGATCAGATGGCACTTCAGAGGTAGTAAAAGAGTTCAAGCTTATCGATCAATAAGCATGGCATTTTACAGAAAAGCGAGGTATACCGGCTTCGCTTTTCTTCTACTCTTCGAATCATTTAGAATGCATTACAACTCCATTTCATGAAAAACCTGAAGTTATTCATATTCATTTCTGGTTTGGTTTTATGCTTTCTGCCGGGCACTGTCGTATATGCCCAGCCAGATAAAACCATTACAGGCAAAGTTTCTGACACCAACAATGAAGCCATTATAGGTGCGACCGTCACGGCAACAATTTCAGATTCGCTCGTTGGCGGCACTATATCCGATACCAACGGGAAGTTTGAAATTTCGGTCCCCTCAGGAAGTATCCTGAAGGTCTCTTTCATAGGATACAAACCTTTCCAGGAAAGAGTAACAGAAGAGAAAGACGTGTATAATATCGTGTTGGAGGAAGATGTAAAGTCTCTGGATGAAGTGGTGGTAGTTGGGTATGGAACTCAGAAAAGATCCGAATTAACCGGTTCAATTTCATCGGTAAATGCCGAAGACATTCAGGATTTTTCATCCAACAGCCTTGCAGAATCCCTGGGTGGTATGGCAGCAGGGGTCATGGTAACGAAAAGTGAGGGAACACCGGGAGGTGAAGCAGACATCATTATACGTGGTGCAGGTTCTCTCAATGGCATGGCACCCTTATACGTTGTCGACGGGGTCCCGCAGGATGCCGGTTTTAATTTTAACATGCGGGATGTTGAGTCCGTCGAGATTCTAAAAGATGCAGGATCCGCAGCCATCTACGGGTCAAGAGCCGCGGGTGGAGTAATTCTGATCACCACCCGGCGGGGCAAAGAGGGGCTCAAACCTACAATAAACGTAGATGCCCGTTCCGGCTTCCGGAATATTTATACTGATATTCAACTATTGAATACCAAAGACTGGATACGTGCCCGGGATGCTTTTGGAACAAGCAATACCCTTGATGTTCTCGGGGCAAATAGTGTTGATGATCTACCCAATACCGACTGGATGGATGTCATGTTCGGAACCGGAATTGAACAGGAATACAACCTTTCCGTTGCATCCGGCACCGATAAAACCAACTTCTTTCTTTCTGCCGGTTACATGGGAGAAAAAGGGGTTTACCTGGATACAAGAGCCGATCGTTTTTCCTTTCGGAATAATATAGATTATAAATTCAACGACCATATATCCATTGGTGAATCCATTTATGGAAGCAACGTGAAAACCAATCCGGCAATTTCTTCCTCCATTTATGATCACACCATTCCTTTCCGCACCGTCCCTGTTTCTCCCGTCTATGATGAGAATGGAAATTTTGCAAAGACAAATGAAAAGGTAGGCAGCGGACCGAACTTTGCCGGACTTGAAGATGCTTTCCATGTCTTCAATGACAATAACTATAACTTAAGTACCCAGGCATATCTTAATATCAGCTTTTTCGAGGGATTGGGACTGAAAATTACCGGTGCCGGTGAGTTCTCAGGTTTCTCAAAAAATACGTTTACGGAATTCCGTGATTTTGGTCCGGTACAGATAAGTCCGCAACACCTTAATGCCTATGGAGGTACCCTGCAGAACCTGATGTTTAATTCTGTTCTTACCTACAGTAAACAGTTTAATGATCATTATCTCCGGGTTATGGCCGGTACCGAATACTGGAAACGTGACGGATATAACCTGGGCGTCACCGCTTACGATTTTTCGATCCCGGTGGCTAAGTCCATAGCTTTAGGTTCAGCCGGTCCCACCAAGGATGCCTTTGATAATTTACCTGTTGAACGCAGGGGCTCCTATTTCGGACGTATTAACTACAATTACCAGGGAAAATATCTGCTTACAGCAAATTTCCGTGCAGATGCTTCCGACCGTTTTGTCGGCCGCAACCGTTGGGGCTATTTCCCTTCCATAAATGGCGGATGGCGGATCAGTAAAGAAAGCTTTATTCAGGCATTTTCAGAGAGCTGGCTTTCTGATGCCAAGATTCGTGCAAGCTGGGGGATACTTGGTAACGATGTCAGCGTCCCGCAATTCATGTACCAGTCGACCTGGTCGGGTACCGGGATCAGTCATTCATTTGATGGGACTTCAACGCAGCAGGCCGGCTACTGGCTGGCCGTTTTTGGAAATAAAGATCTAAAGTGGGAAGAGATGACTCAGATCGACCTGGGTCTGGATTTAAGCTTCTTCAGAAACCGCCTGACTTTTTCATACGATTACTATAACCGGCAAACGAGAGACATGCTTTATCGCGGGGCTCTTCCTCTGTCATCAGGAATGAGCTACTATTTCAGCAGTGATGATCCCGCAAACACAGTACCGGTTTATTTCAATGCCGGACTGGTTGAAAATCTGGGTCATGAATTCACGATCGGCTGGAAAAACAGAAAGCGCGACTTTTATTACAGCATCAGTGCCAATGCATCCTTTAACTCGAACCTGGTAAAACAGATCGGGGATGAGCCAGGTGCAACACCCATTGATGAGGGACTGGACAATACGTGGAATTTGGTGACGCGTACCCAGGACGGTTATCCCATGAGCATGTACTATGGCTATAAAGTGATTGGCATATTCCAGAACCAGGAACAGGTTGATCAATATAATCTCTCTGCTCTGAACGCCTGGAAGGCTGATAATCCAGACCATACCAGTTTCGATCCCCAAACCGGTCAACCCTTAAACCTGGATGGCCAGCCCATAGGAATTTACTATCAGAAAAAGCAAACGGGAATTGGCGATTTAATTTTTGATGACAACGGAGAAGGCAGAGTTACCCCGCTTTCACGCAAATTCATTGGAAATCCCTGGCCTAAAATGTTTTTGGGTATCAATATCAATCTGGAATATAAGAGGTTTGATCTGAGTGCGGTCTTCCAGGGAGCATTCGGCTTCGATATTATGAACCTTGTAAAACCCTATACCCAGATGTTTAGTTCCGACAATACAACAGCCGAGATCTTCAAAACATCCCGGTTTGGTATCGATAATAATAAAATTACCGATTATCCCCGTGTGGGTTACGTGAATGAGAGTGGTTCATTTATTGGCGACGGGGCGGCCAATAAAAACTATTCAACTGTGTCGGGATACATGGTGGAAAAAGGGGATTACCTCAAACTAAAAAACTTGTCGCTGGGCTATAACCTGCCTGAAAAGTTAAGTCAGAAAGCAGGAATGAAAAAAGCACGCTTATACACCAGTATTCAAAATGTTTTCACCATAACAGGATATACAGGTATTGATCCGGAAATTGGCGGCAGTGTTCTTATGCGGGGAATTGACAATCAAAATCGCTACCTGCCGTCCCGTTTGGTTTCTTTTGGAATCGATCTGACTTTCTGACTTGTAGTAAATGACATATTTCAGTATTATGAAAAAGGCAAAATATATACTCCTGATCGTATTTCTAATGTCATTTGTGGGTTGTAAGGATTTCTATGAAATTTCGAACCCGCAGACGTTATCGACCGATAATTTTCCGGCGACGCTTGAACAGACGGATCTTGTCCTGACTTCGAGCTATGCAGGTCCTTACGGCATCGGACTTTATTCATTTTACTGGTTTCCCATGGGGATTTACCTGTTCGATCATACCACCGATACTTATGGTTCCTATGACGAACGTGGTACCCAGATGGATAATTACACCGATTTGAACAGCCGGTATACCACTCAGATGTACGTCGACATTTGCAAATGGGCCAATCTTTCTACCACGGCCATCGAGGCAATCGATTATTACGAGAAAACGCATGCAAAAACAGAAGAATTGGAGCAGCTCAGTTATATGCGGGGACAGGCTCTTTTCAACCGTGCCCTGGCCTACTGGCATGCTCAGCTGTTTTTCGAAATGGATCCTGATGGCTGGGGGTTCCCGATCTTCGATGTGGTGGCAACCGACCTGGAGGGCATGAAAAGAAAGCGGGCTACGGTAACCGACACATGGGATTTTGTTATCACCGACCTCGAAAATTCCATCCCTCTCTTAACAGGCTATCATGATAAATACCGTGCCTCTGAATGGGCGGCAAAAGGATTACTGGCGAAAGTTTATATGCAGTCGCTTTATATTTTTCCTGATAACAAGGACAAGGCTAAACAACTCATGGAAGATATTATTCATAACAGCGGAAAGGAGTTGGTGCTCTTTGATATTTACCAGGATATGTTTTACGGAAATGACGCGAATGAATTCAACTCTGAATCTTTGTATGAAATCAGTATGACCACTAACCCGAAGCAGAACGGTCCCTGGGCGGGTTATACCACCGGCAGCGGAATGCCTATGGTAATGGCCCCCTGGTATATGGATCTGAATATCCGTTTCAGGCCAGGTGTAGAAGGAGCCGTTGATCCGTTGACCCGGGAGCTGGATGTGATTACTTCGAAAAAGAGCAGCGAATGGGGAAATAATTTCATTCATGATGCCAACATAAAACGGTTCGGATTTCATGGTATTGGTGGAGATACAGTGCCCAGGAGAACGCTGAATCCGGATTATAATCCCGACTTGCCCCGTTCATTGGATAATTATCCTTACAGGACAGAGGATCCCGGTTATCGTGAAAAAAGCCTCAACCTAAAAAATGACAAGGATCTCGTGGATCCCCGTTTGATGCTGTGTGCAGGTCAGCCCTATGTGGATGATTATATCGATGACCAGGGGAACACTACCTACTACGACCGGTCATTGGAGGTCAATAACCGGCCTGATATGATTACCTGGCAGCACCGGAAATTCACCAATATCCGTGGAGTTGAAATGGGTCCTGCCCCATATGGGAAAAACCAGAGCAGCGATGCGAATTATCCTGTAATCCGGCTGGCAGATATTTATCTTCTTTATGCTGAACTTATAAAAGACGATAATCCTTCACTGGCGCTCGAATATATTAATAAGGTTCACAGGAGGGCTTATGGTTATCCGCCGGATTCCCCCTGCCCTTATGATTATATCAGTCTGAATGACCGTACCAGGACTGTCGACGAAAATGATCACCTGGCACACGACGTTCTTGAGTATGAACGCTGGGCGGAACTGTTTGCCGAAGGGCAGTGGTGGTGGGATGTCAGAAGATGGAAAATCGGCACCGGGGAGGCAGCTTTTTACAAGGAAACAAGGCATGGAGAAATCACCTGGAAAGGCGATGAATCCTATGTCCAGCCTATTCCCCAACTGGAACTGGAAAGAAATGAAAATATTCAGCAATCTGCCGGGTATCCGGGAGTGAGATAGTATTATAAACATTTTTAATCCAAGTCGTTTTCATGATTGCCTGCGTAGCAAACTTCGCCTGTCTGCAAATAGGCAGGCTAAAAATTCCTATTGTTCTTTTTGAGAAGTAAAAACATAAACAAATAAATGAAAAACAGGTTATTAGCTATCGGTTATCTTATGATCATGTCAGGACTTTTCTTTTCATGCAACAAGCATTTGCTTCGACCTTTACAGGTAAGCTCTCCGGACAATTCAATTAAAGTCACATTCTCCCTGGTAGAGGGGAAACCTCAATACACGCTGGCCAAAAACGGTAAAGCAGTAATTGAGCCCTCAGCCATGGGATTTGAGATTATGGATCATACAGACAGTCATACACGCTATAGGTTGTTGTCGTACGGGGAAACTTCAAAAAAAGAAACCTGGGAACAACCCTGGGGAGAATTCAGATATATTGAAGACTGGCACAACGAGCTGACTGTTCATTTAAAAGAAAAAGGCGGGAAAAAAACCTTAATGGATATTCATTTCCGGGTTTTTAACGATGGAGCGGGTTTCAGATATTCCTTCCCGAAACAGCCCGATCTCGATTCGGTGATCATTAATGATGAGCTTACACAGTTCACTTTCCCTGAAGAACACCAGGTATGGTGGATTCCGGTACATTCTGAGAACAGCTACTATGAGAGTTTATATCGCAAAAATCGTATCAGCGAGACCGATACGATGAACACCCCGGCCACCTTTGAAACCGCAGATGGTCTGTACCTGGCTATTCACGAGGCCAATCTTACCGATTTTGCTTCAATGACACTTAGGAAACTTAACCCGAAACAATATGTGAGTCAGCTGGTCCCCTGGTCAGACGGTGCGAAAGTTTATACGGAAACACCCTTTGAAAGTCCCTGGAGAACAATCATCATCGGAGAGAAACCCGGTGACCTCGTTACTTCAACCTTAATGCTCAATTTGAATGATCCCTGTAAACTGGAGGATGTTTCCTGGATTGAACCTTCCAGGTACATAGGTATCTGGTGGGGTATGCATCTTGGAAAATATACATGGGGACAGGGGCCTAAGCATGGAGCAACCACTGAAAATGTAATGAAGTATATCGATTTTGCGAATGAAAACGGAATCGATGGTGTTCTGGCTGAAGGCTGGAATTATGGCTGGGATGGTGAATGGTGGGTTGATGGTACAAAATTCAGTTTTACTGAAAGTTATCCTGATTTCGACCTGGAAAGGATTACATCCTATGCTGCTGTCAAAAATGTTCGTTTAATTGGTCACCACGAAACGGGGGGTGCGGTATCAAATTATGAGAACCAGATGGAGAAGGCTTTTGCACTATATCAACACTATGGAGTGAATGCTGTCAAGACAGGTTATGTAAATAAGTATCTTGATGGTAAGGAATGGCATGATAGTCAGTTTGGTGTGCGGCACTACAGAAAAGTCGTGGAAACGGCAGCAAAATACCATATCATGATCGACAATCATGAACCGGTGAAAGGAACGGGATTGCAACGCACTTACCCTAACCTCATGACACAGGAAGGAGGCCGGGGACAGGAATATGATGCATGGTCAACCGATGGAGGAAATCCACCTTCACACACGACAATTCTTCCTTTTACAAGAATGCTGGCCGGACCTTTCGATTTTACCCCCGGCACGTTTAATTTCAACTACAGTGCGGTTAAAGGCACACGGGTCAATACCACCCTGGCCAAACAGCTGGCCCTGTATGTGATCATCTTCAGTCCCCAACAAATGGCATCCGATCTCCCGGAAAACTATGAAGGAAATCCTGCTTTTGAATTCATAAAGCATGTTCCATGTACATGGTCCGACACCAGAGTAATAAACGCTGAGATCGGAAAATTTGTGACCATGGCCCGAAAAGACCGGAACAGCGATGAATGGTACGTAGGGAGTATCACCAATGAGGAGGCGAGAACTATTGAGATAAATCTCTCATTCCTGGATGAGAACAGAGACTACAGGGCTGAAATATATGCTGACGGTGATGGTGCTGATTATCGCTCCAATCCTGAATCGGTTAAAATTACCACCCGGGCAGTCGATTCAGGAATGAGTTTGAAACTCGCACTGGCTGCAGGAGGAGGTACAGCAATTCGGTTGGTGCCTTTGCCATGAAAAAAAGTGTGGGGAAGGAATCCAATAACATATAATTTACGCGAAGCGAATAATTACCCAAAGCGGGATCAGGATTTGCAGTATTAAAGGATGAAGGGGATCAGCGATAACGGGAGGAAAAACAAACCTTAAAACCGGAGCGCAGCGGATCACGAATCCCAGCCCTACATTCCGTATTCCATCTCAACACGACTGATCCTGACGCGATAATATTCATACCATTTTTTTTTGCCTTCCTCCTTGGCAAACCGATGTTGTGCATTCCTTGCCCAGTTCTCTATCGACTCCATATCCTTCCAGTAACAGACCGTGATGCCGATATCTTTCCTGGCAGATTCCATACCCAGGAACCCGGACTGCTCCTGAACGAGATCTTCAATAAGATCCGACATTTCATCGTACCCATTATCTCCCTCCGTGCGTACCGAGGTAAAAATGACAGCGTAATAAGGCGGTTTTGGCGTGTTTGTATACATGTTCATTGATATTTGCCGTGCAATGTAAAAACAACCAGCAACCCGGACTGTTCTCCGCAGGCTGAAAACCCTTCATGGCATTCATGTAGCGGAGGGTTTCTGCAATGACCCTGCTGAGATCGGAAAATTTGATCATCACCACGCTTCATTTTGCGGTATCAACGTGTTCAGTGATGAAGCCGGTACGTATCAATTTGAATCGTAAGGAACTCATTTACGGCCGGGACCCTCCTCCCCTCTTTGATTATTTTTTCCAAATTCTCAAACCGAAAACCAGTAACTCAGCTTAACCAGAAAAATATTCCCGGGGTAGATATTGAAAAGCCGTTTATACGAACCGGTAAAGGATTTTGCCGGATCACCGTAACTGCCCGTACGGTCGGAAGACCAGATAAAATAAACAAACGAGCCAAGGCGGTATTCCCATTTGAGTACCAGGTTGGAGCGGAACTGACTGAAATTAAAATCGGGGTTGCTGATCGAATAATCCGCAATTCCGTCGCCGTTTTCATCAAGATCATAAAGGTCCCCTGAACGCTGCACTTCATCAAACAAAGTAAACCGGTCTCCATACGTATTTGCCTCAGGATCCGTAACCCGCTTAAATGCTGAATAACTCCCCTTCGATATAAACGGGCTTCCATAGTACTGAACTGAAAATTCCGGAGTTATATTGAAATCCAGTCTCATCGTCAGACCGAGGGTTTTCTGATCGATCCTGCCAAGGATGTACCGGTCTGCGGATGCATAGTTCGTTGAGGTGATATACTGAAGATTATCCGTATTATCAGCATAATCTGCAGATATTCCGACTTTCAGAATATTGAGCGGGCGAACAGTCAAATAAGGTTGAACCTGATGGGTTGTGGCAGAATGGTTAGCGCAAATGATATGTCTGTCCGTTATTCCTGCCACTATTTTTTTGGAAGGGTCGGTATTCAAACTTGCCCGGAAATTTAACGAAGACGGCATCTTCATGGCATATCCGCCCCTTAAGATCCTGGTATCAATTGATTTTGTATAATAATTCACATGAGTAGAAAAGTGCCAAAGGTTTTTCAATTCAGAATGAAAAGAAAAATTGATGCCTGATCCTAAGTAATCCCCATTGAAGTTCAGTGTATTGAATTGTTCAAGGCTCAAATCATAGGACCTGAAGACCCCAACCGGATGGATGATAAGGTAAGAGACTTCGTTTACCTGGTTGATTTCATCAGCCCTGTTCAGATATCCCAGGTCATTCAGTTCCAGTCCCGGAGAAAACCAGGTTGCCCCGGCAGAATAACGCCAGGAACCTCCCGCACCTTTACCAATCATGAACTTCCCCCCGAAACCACTAAGGGTTTGCACGGTGGTATCGTAGTCGAGGTAATCTGCTCCTGGTCTTTGGTAATATCTTGTGGAAGATTCCTGCAGCCTTTTAATCGACCCCGGGTTCCCGTTGATCATACTTCCGATGAGCCTGGCATCAATAAAAAAAGACTTGTCTTTCCAGTGATGTAAAATATCCAGTCCACCGGTATAAGCATTATCACTTAGAAAATCGGGACTGTCAGCTCCGCCAAACCGGTTGACCGATGTCAGAATACCCCCGACAACTGTATTTCCTTCATGATATCCCTTCCTGATCCGGGCAATCATATAATTGGAGAGTGGTTCGATATTTTTGCGGGTAATTTCGCCTGTAGTATCACTGAGTTGAGCAAATTCATTTCCGGTCACACTCTGGATCAGGCCTACAGACAAGTCGTTTGCGGTTGTGCCGCTTAACTTGACCGCGCTCAGAATTGACGTTTGTTCAGGCGCATTAACGTGGTAGCCCTCTCCCGGATCCAGTACCAGTGAGGGGGCATGACCGATGCGTCTTGAATAAAATAAACTCTGGTCGTCAAAGCTGTAATCAAAAATTGTGACACCCTCCTGGAAGAACGGACGTTTCTCGTCATAAAACGTTTCAAATGCGGAAAGATTCATCACCGAAGGATCCGATTCGACCTGTCCGAAATCCGGATTGACAGTGAGATCAATGGTAAAATTACTGGAAATGCCCACCTTGGCATCAAGACCTACGTTTCCATTCACTGTTCTGCCATTCTGGTTAAACGGATTGCCGGCTTCCTTTATATCCGTTTTAAGAAAGCCTGATGAATACGGCTGAATCTCCAGCCTTCGTGAACTTTTCAACCCGCTGATCCCGTGTAATTCCCCGAAATTAAACAGCATACCCGGTCCTGTCTGCGACTGTATCTCCCAGTCGCTTTCTTCCTGGAACCTGTTTATCCAGCGCCACACATGCATTCCCCATACCTGATCATTTTCCCTGCTGTATCTCAGCTGGCTGAATGGTATCTCGTACTCGGCCACCCATGCCGAATCCTCCAGCCCTGTCTTAACACGCCATACCGCATTCCAGTTGATATCCCAGGCCATCGGGTTAAAAAGGATCAGATCAACTTTCTGACCCCAGGCGGTAACTGAAAATTCAAATCCCGTCCGGTGATCATGGTAACTGTCGAAGTTGACTCCCATGACATCGCCTTCAAGCTCGTCGCGAAGGCCGGAGTGACGTTGAATTTTTTCCGGTTCGTAATCATACCCTCTTAGCGCAACGTAGAGATTTTTATTATCGTAAAGAATCTTAAATTCAGTCGGGAAAGATGGTTTTGCACCTTCATTCGGAATAAACTGTGTGAAATTGCCACCCCATATACCGGTTTTCCAGCAATCGTCATCCAGTTTTCCGTCAATTAACGGCCGGGTACCGGTCAGCCGTGATGCCGTATATACCGGCTGGACAGGATTTCCGGTTCGCTTTCTGGTGGTATCTGCTATAGCGGTATCTTCCGCATCAGGATATAACGATCGACTTTCTGCCGGCAACGTCGTACTGCACAGAAACAGGACCTGCAAAAGGATTACGTTCCGGATTTTCCTGAAAATAACAAAAGTGAAATCTGAAGATAGGGTTTCTACCTTTTTCATCTGAACGTTTATGATTTAAGCCGGCATCTTCCGGGAAAGCCATTGCATACAGCTGAAGACTCTCGTTTTTTATGTATTCCCAAAAAAATCAGATTGCCCGGTTTAAAATCCATTCATTCAACAGGGGTGATTCTCCTTTGGCCCCGGTGATCTTCAACCTGAAATATCTCCCGGTAACCGGTTCGAAGGACTGGCTGTGCCCGCAACCGTTTGTTTTACCACTCACTGCATCAACCCATTCACCACCGGCGTTTTTATATTGAAGGGTAAATGCCTGGCCGTGGTTGTCCCAGGGATGCCAGGGCTCGGCAACCGACAGATTTCCGATCTTTATATTTTCTCCGAGATCCACCTCAACCCAGCCGGTGGTATCACCCGGTGCTGTTTTCCATGCATCTTTCGGATCGCCGTCGAAGAGGTTCGCTACCGAAGTTGCCGGGTCAGCCGACGAGGCAGTCCCCGTTTTCCCTGCCGTAGGAACCGGCAATACCATGGGTTCGCCTTCGAACTCAAGGGCAACAACGGAAAGAATACTATCGGGTGCTTCAGCCGGAACCTTTATTTCAATGTAATTATCCTTCTGCATTACTTCCAGGTCTGAACCGGGATCGGCCAGCAAAACGGCACGACCTGCTTTATTTTGCATGGGCACTTTTAACAGACCGTCTTCAGGCCAGGATACCACATGGAGATAAAGTGTCTGACCTTTGAGTGTTGCTCTTCCCCATGGGAGATAGGAGAACGGGCTGGCTTGTGTGCCATAAATGGCTTCGTGATTAACCTTCATCCATTCCCCGATCTGGTTCAGGCGGGTAATGCTGGCCTGTGGAATTTCACCCTTTGAATCCGGTCCGACATTCAATAAGAAATTCCCGCCTTTTGAAACGATCTCTGAGAGTTTCAGGATCAGATCTTTGGTTGACTTCCAGTTCTGATCATACGATTTGTATCCCCAGGTATCGTTCATAGTCATACATACTTCCCAGTGGCGTCCGGGAAAACCGGTTGCGGGAATAAATTGTTCCGGCGTCTCGGTATCACCGTTTATGCCCCCGCCCAACCGGTTATTGGTGATCAGATCAGGATATTTTGCAATGATGGGAAGAAATTTTTCGGCACGTTCCTTAGTCATATCCACCGGTGTATCCCACCATAAAATATCCGGATCATATTTTGACAGAATTTCCTTCACCTGCGGAACGGCGATATTATCGAGGTAATCATCCATACTTCCGTCCTGTGCCGGATCCCAGTGTCCGCCCATGGCTGCACCACCCGGATGATTCCAGTCCTGCGCCTGGGAATAGTAAAAGCCGATTTTCATCCCTTCTTCCCTGCACGCTTTGACCAGCGGTTTCAGCAGATCCTTACCGTAAGGCGTCGCATCAACCACATCCCAGTCGGTGACTTTGGAATCGAACAAGGCAAATCCGTCATGATGTTTTGAGGTAATCACGATGTACTTCATCCCGGCATTCTTTGCCAGTCTGACCCAGGCTTCCGGATCATATTTTACCGGGTTGAATTCAGAAGCATATTTCTGGTACTCAGCCATTGGAATTTTGGCGTTATGCATGATCCATTCGCCGATACCGGGAATTTTCTCACCATGGTATGTCCCGGCAGGCACGGAGTAAACACCCCAGTGAATGAACATGCCGAATTTAGCATCGGTCCACCATTGCATGCGGTCTTGAGTATTGGTTTGTTTTGATTCCTTTTTTTCAGATGTTGAACAGAACGTGAGTAAAAGCATTACAGCCAGACCAAGGGGGAAGATGAATTTTTTCATGGCAGGTCCTTATTTATTTAATGGATAGTGGCAAAGTTTAGGCGTCCCTAAATTAGAAATAAATTCAAAAAAATAGCCGGTCTGCTTTCAATTTCTGTTAGCAGATTCTACAGTAACCCTAAAATACGACCTATTAGAAGAGTCACCGGGTGGAAAATTTCAGCTGCCGGCACTCTCAGGGAATTTTTTCCATTTGCGGGAAGGTTACCAGAATCAAATTTACAGGTATTACCCGTTAAAAAACAAACCGTTAAGAATCTGCAGAATACAATGTCTGAACTGGGATTTTGAATGATTAATGTGATGGACATGATGAATAATGAGCAATGAGCAATCAAAAAAACCACATAAATCACAGTTCAGACTTCTCATCATAGCCACAGCACGAGAGTTGCATATCTTAATTCTCATCAATTTCATGAACCAAATAACCTCCTTTTTGTTGCTTGTTGATTACAACTGAGAATGAATGCATAAGTCCTGAGAAGAACCATGGTGTAGCCATCATACAGGAATCAAAAAGGCCGCAATTCACACCTGAAGACATTTTCCCTTTTGCACCCGCCGGCATAAAAAACCGGATGGGATTGAGACTGAAATTTAATCTGTCATTAAATTCATATAACTCAATGAAAGCAGAGGATCTCAACTTTGTTGTGACGGTGAAAATTCTTCACAAAGAAACCGGCAAACCGCTAGGTGATTTGCTGGTGGTACTCCTTGACCTTGACCTTCCGGGTGATCCCGAAAACCCGGCAGCGGGGAATCCGGGAATAAGTTCATCCGCCGCTCCGGAACTGGTAATGCGTTATCTTTCCGGACCGACTGCAGATACTAAAAATTTTAACCGTCTTTTTTCCGGCATCACTGATCCTGACGGGAAGGTATCTGCAACCATCACCCTCCGCGATTTTAATACCGGAAAAGAGAGCGAACAAAAGCCCGACCTGCTGTTACTCGTCCTTGCACCCGAAGAACCGGGGCTCGACCTGACTAATAGATTGCTCTATCTATCCAACGACTTCAGGCTTAATGCGGGTTCCAATGAAGCGTATATCGTCCGCCTCAATTCGGCGCTGCTAAAGAAAAAAGGACTGGACGTACCCCATTCAGGCACGGATATTCCCGTCAAAGAGAGAATCTCGTCCTTTCTGACCGGTTCCTCTGAAGGGCAACAGTTCAGGTCAGCCGTTCTGGAGCAGGAACGGACAACGGCCCAGGCAAAACAGAGTGAACTTAAAAATTTCAAGACCCAGTTTCAGGAGCTCCTTACACCTTTGCCCATCAATGCAGTGGGCTCCGATTTTGCCACCTTCGTGAACGAAAACGAAAAAGTAATAGACAGGCTGCCGGAGCATTTTTCAAGGGAAACCACCAGGGTGACCAGTACCATTAATACATATGTGACCGACAACAAAGGAATCGAGGTAAGCTTTGTGCTGAACAAGAGCGACAGGGATACACTGGGTTTCGATCCGGCTGTTTTAAATCCCGGACCCAACGGTCCTGTAGAAGCGGATAAATCCTTCACCAATATAGGTGCAAACGAAACGTTCAGGCCCATACTGGGTAAGATGAATGCTGCCGGGGCCGATAATGTTGTGATTACATCCAACAACCCCATCCTGAAGAAATGCCTGAAGAAGAGTGACGATACCCTGTGTGCCACAAATGACCTGGGCATCACCTCTACTGACGATCCGGGTCAGGGCACAAAAACGCCGGTAGGATTCAACGACCTGCCCCTTCCGGCACAGACCAGTCTGAATGAAAATTACGGCGGAGCCGGCCAGGTTGCGGCTGCCTTTAAAATAACCGACACTGCCGGAACAGTCAGCTATGAAGTGCACCTTGTTTCTGATCTTCAGCTGCATTTCGACAGCGATGGCATCAATACCGACAGCAATGTACCCATGAAGCCTGATGACATTGCCGCCTATGTAAAAAAAGCAATCACCGACCTTCGTTCCCTGAACAGTTCTGCAAAAACAACTGCCGGAAAACCCGACCAGGCGAGCGTCAATGACAATGTGGACAATTTCAGTCTGAGGAAGGGTCCTGCAGAGCTGCCTTCATTCTACGATTTTCAGGTGCTGAACATCGCCTTTGGTCATATATGGAAACAGCTGACAGACGACAGGCCGGCGCAACTGGCTGCCGAGGTTAAACATATGGCTGTTGGCAAGGGCTTTACTTTTCTGCCCAACTATAACTCAGCGAGCCAGATGTTGTCCGACTTCTCCTCGGTGATCAATATCCTAAGCAATCCGCCCGAATCTGTCATCAGCAATTTTGATGTGACCTATGAGGAATGGAATGCACTGGATACCCTGGCCCAGAACAAGCTCATCGAATACAGCACAGCCATCGATTATGCCAACAAAGGGCTGATCTATCAGCCGGCCAGCACAGAACTTATACAACAGCTGCTTATTACCGAATCGATCGCAAGACCGGCAGGATACTACAATGTAAGGAAAAGGGTGGCAGACCAGTACGTTCAGAAACTGAAAGACCAGGGCGAGTTGATGATCGATTATATCCGTAACGGGAACGGCAAATCCTTTCACAAGATACTTACCGATTTGGACAATGCCCTGAAATCAAACTATGCCTTTACTGTTTTCGGGGCAGACGAAACAGCCAAAGCCATCAATTTCGGTCTTCTGAATACCTACAGGCAGAAGTGGGAGCCAGTAGCCTACCAGGTCGGAAACCTGGTAAAGTCCATTCCGCTTGCCCCAAAAGAAGAACGAAAGTATTCCCTGAAGACTGTCTTCACCCGCAAACGGACGGAAAAAGAAGCGCAGAAGAACAATTCCTCTCTGTCACAGGAACAAAATACCACCGCCAGAGCGGAAGAGGAGATCGTGGCAAAAGCGCAAAACAAAACCAATTTCACCCTCGCTGCCGAAGGCGGGTTCAGTAAATGGAAGGTCACTTCTTCCCTCGGACTGGAAGCGGCCAAGGAGTCATCCTCAAACCGGAAGGATTTCAGGGAATCCATTCTTAAATCCACACAGGAATTCAAGGAAGAACGCAGCGTGGAAATAGACACAGAAGAATCATATTCATCCGAGTACAGTGAGACAGGAACCATCACCAACCCCAACGACGAGCTGGCGGTAACCTATCTCTTTTATGAACTTCAGAAACGCTTCAAAGTCTCCGAACAGCTGTACCGGGTCAGACCTGTCATCCTGGTAGCACAGGATGTTCCCGCCCCGAATGAGATCACGGAGTCATGGGTCATCGCCCACGACTGGATCCTGAACAGGGTGATCCTTGACGACAGCTTCCGCCCTGCCCTGCAGTTCATCGCACAGAAGAACGTAGGCGACGATTACGCCATCCGTGAACTCAGGAAGAACCTGCGCACTCAGAGACAGCTGGTGGAAAGTCTCAAAATTGAACTGGCTACGCTTAACTCCGAAGCCGATAACCGGTACGCTGTGCTGGAGGATACTATTAACCAACGTATCCGGCAGGAGCAGAACAAGGAGAGCGACAGTATATGGGACTCAGTAGGTGAGTTTTTCGGAGCCTCTGCCACCCCCACTCCTGAAGCAGCCAAAGCCAGGGAGATGGCCGCGAGGGATGCGCAGGCCTACGCAGCAGACAAGGCACAGAAGATGGCACAAAACCTGCAGCGGGAGATGAACACCCTTCAGAGCATCACAGCCACGTACACGAAGACCATGCGTGATCACCTCGACAAGCTTACCATGGTGGAAAGGCTTTTGCTCCATATCAAGGAAAACATCATTTACTATATGCAGGCTGTCTGGGAAATGGAGCCGTCAGACCAGCGTTATATGCGACTGATGAACATCGATGTTCCCCAGTTTGAGATGGTGAATATGAATTGCACCATCAATCAGCAGGCGGAAAACGATATTTTCAAATTGTTCAGGGGAGAAGATGAAACCCTTCACAAAGCCTGGCTTCAGCCACAGATTGAGCAACGGCCCCCTAAACCGCTCGTAGAGGTGGCCGACCTCGACACGATATTGGGATTCAGGGGCAACTACATGGTCTTTCCCATGAAACAGCACAATGCCCTTACCGAACTCATGGCGATGCCGTATGTGGATGCCTCTTTCGGCGCAATGGACCCGGACCAGCTAAGCAACGTTAGCCTGGAAGACTATGCCCGGTATGTATGCTGCCTGAGAAAGGAACTGAGCGAAGACGAATTCAGCAATCTGAAGGAAACCCTAAAAGGCTGGCTGGAAATGCTTCTGGAAGACCCCTTACGGAACGGCGACGAAATCATCGTCCCGACCAACTCCCTCTATATCGAGATGCTCCTGTCTGCCAATTCCCTCCTTGAAGACTTCAAACTCTTTCACAGGGAATGGGATGTGTATAAGGTTCAGGAAGAAGTACAGATGCAGGCACTGGAGAACCTGCGCATCGCCCGTCGGATCCTCGAGGATAAACTTGAAGACCCGAAAATTGATAAGAAAGTGGTGGTGAAAGGAGATGTATCCACTTCCCTGGACGTGGACAATAACGGGTGAGATGTCACGAACCGTATTATTAACCTCCTATTCCCGGAAACATGGGTGATGAACTGGATAAGCTTCTTGCCCAATGGATGAGCGCGTCCAATGAAGGCAATGCAAAGAATATCCTCGGTGAAAAAATTGCCGAGTTATGTGCACATGACAAACTGGAAAAGGTCTATGGCAGCCGCCTTAAATCAGCACTTATTATCCCCAGGCGGGGTGACGAAGGTGCAGTCATCCTGGACATTGTTTATGAACTGCAAGAAGGGGATATCATCATAGCTGAATCCAAATTTAATCTCTCCAAACGTGGAAAGCTGAAGCAGAAGATTTTTGCCTTGGATGACACTGTGGGTGCGGCTGAAGTGTGGAACCTGGAAGGGGGCATCACACAGCTGGACGGCCGCTGGGTAATGGACCGCATCAAGGAGATCGAAAAGCAGGACGCCCGTCTTGCGAGAAAAATCAGGACCGCGCTGGAAGATTTCAAACTACAGGTCGTCGAGATCCGGACTGTCCCTGAGATAAAAAATGGCAAAGCCGTGATCAAAAATGTCATCCTGAAGGATGAGACCCAAAGAGTAAATAACTTCAAACGCGGAATCCCGGAACAACGTACCTTAAGGCAGAAGCAGGCAAGAAGCATAGAGAAAAAGCTGGCGGCAGAAAGAAGTCCGGCAGATCATGCCGAAAAAATTGCCAAAGATGCCAGGAAAAGAGCCGACGATGCTGCAAAAAGAGCGCAAAAACTTAAGGATAAAGCTGCAATAGCCGAAAGAGATGCTAACAGTGCTTCCAGATCGGACGTGAAGCCACGAAAAATCAGGGAGGCTATAGCAGCCGACGAAGCTGCCAAAAAAGCCGGGGAGGAAGCCGCCGCGGAAATCCGGAAGGCCGAACTCGCGGAGCAGGAATATAAAAAACTGGCTTCTGCAATGCAGGCAACGGATAAAAATGCCCTGAAAAAAGCAGTGGCCGCGGCAAAGAAGAAGGCTGAAACACTGGGAAAAGATGCAAGAGCCGCTGCCAGAAAAGCGGATTCAGCAGAAAAGGCAATTATCAGGGAAGAGAAATTACTTAAAAAAGTTAAAAGACCATACGCAGTAAGGAACAGAACACGACGTGTCGAGGAAGCTAAAAAATATGCCAAAAAAGTAGGGGAAGAGGCTGCCAAAGCAGAAGAACTGGCTGTAAAGGCCGAAGAGGAATACAAAGCACTCACGGGCATTGACGTAAGGAGTATAACATCCACTGCCACTGAATCACCGGCCACAGGTGCGAATCTCGCAGGCAGTACGAAAGCCACACCGGCTCCCGGTAAGCGTTTAGCAAAAACTGCTGAAGACGTCACTCCCACAGAGAGCAGGGATATATCCGATAAGGCGATCAGATCTACTGCTACGGACAGAACCGCAACTGCTTCAAAGGGCCTTGCGGAAGAGGTAAAAATCGTTGCACGATCGGAGGACTCAGCTGCTGCTGCCACCGCAGCCACCTCTACCCTCATCTACCTGGAAAAGGGCGAGGAGGTAGCATCCAAAATAGGTAAAGGTCGTGCCCTGATCGAAATTTCCCTGAAAGGTGTCAGGATCGTCGGAAAGATCGGGGAACTGATCTTCACCTTCCTGGACGTGTCAGGCATTAACCTCCTGGGCGACATCATGATGCTGATGGACGCTGTTGACTTTATCCTGAGTATCGCCTACCGGAAGGAAATAGAAGAAAAGAAGGAATGGAAACGTCTCATACCCTTCCTGTTTAACCGCCCCGGTGTTTTCCGGACGAAGTTTTATGATGTCCCATATAAAACTTCTATTGGCGATCTGATCAGCCGGCTAATCAATGACACCCTGGAAGGAAATAACTCAACAGGACAGGATTTTTTATCCTGGCAAAAAAAATGGGACATTGAAACTGCCTGGGAGGGATTTGTCTACGCAGAAGTTCACTGCGCACTCGAAGAACAGGTAAAACATGACAGCGACCCGGATGAGGATTACAACACCAAATTCTACGTTCGGGGGCCGGTCTTTGTCAATCTTGTCGACAACACGGTAAAAAATCAGTTAACTAAATATTCAGCCGGCATTTTAGGCACGGCAGATCCCAAAAACAGGAGTACCGGGGGTAAGACCCCTCCATATTCGGACCCGGATTTTAACTACGATATAGATATTAACAACATCGATCTGGTATTCACCCAGCCTGCACCCGTCATCACCCCCTTTGATTTCATTATTGTAAAATGCCGGGCCCTTTATTCGGCCATCATTGCCTTTCTGTCCAAGTATGATTCCTTTATACAAAAAGACCTGGATGAAATGATTGGCGACAAATTCGTGGATGAATTCATGGGGGGGAGCTTATTTAAAGATTTTTCCTTCGCTCCTTCGTTAAATGGTGAGGTTGTGCGTTTTTGCACCAAATCTGTCTTCCAGAGCATTAAATTTCTGTCACAGCATGTGCCTGAGGCAGGCGACTTCGACATTGATAAAAACAGCGGAGTCCATAACAAGGGCATGATCAGGCGGGAACTGATGCTCTTTAACATTGCACGGCCCCAGCGTGAATATAAGGGTAAAAGACTCTTTGTTGAAATTGCCGAACAGCTGCAACGCCTCGTTAATGGCGACAGCAGGCGTCTGATGCTTAAATCTGTCGACAAGGATCTGGTGAATCTGACCGAAGACAGCCTGAGCAATCTTGCCTTTGAAATAGATAAAGATATCAGGAGAGCCTTCGCGGATAGCCAGAAAAGGCCCTATCAATATCAGTACATCGGGGTTGAGAAGAAGTGAAAAAAATCGCAGCTAACCTGAAAAGGGAATCAATCCAAGCCCTCTGTCTTTCTTCCACAAATCTATCGGTCATTCCGGCGGTACCTTCACCCCTGCCACTTTACCCAGCGCCGACTTCTTTCCACTCCGGTAAAAGGCCCTTACCTGGTACTCATACATTGATCCCTTCCTGATTTTCTTTTCGGTATAGGAGTTCTTCGGCTTATCCACAGAAGCCACCGTCTGAAAATTGCCGCCGTTGATGGCGCGGTAAACGACATACCTGTAATCACCCTCCACAGGATAATTCCAGTTGACCAGGATGGTTCCCCGGTCATTATTCAGTGTGGCAAAAATATTATTGACGGCCATCATGGTGGGATTTCCGGTAAATCTCAGGGTGAATTCCATCGACAGGTTTGAGCGGTTCCCGGATTCATCCACAGCCTGCAGACGGTATGAATAATCCTTTCCCGCTACGAGGCTGGTATCGGTGAAGAAATGCACCCCGGAAGCCTGCGGGAATTCACGGTATTCGGCCCAGGGGCCGTCATCGACCTTGCGGCTGATGATGTGCCGGACAACATCATTACTCATGCTGGGGATCCATTCAAGACGGATTCCCGTATCGGTGATCTTATAATTTGAAATGACCGGTGAAGAGGGAGGTACGATATCTGGGCGTTTCAGTTCGAGTATACTGGAAAAATCAGAATAGTTGTAGGTTACATCCACTGCCTTTATCCGGTAAAAGATCTTTTTCGTCAGGGTTTTCAATGGTATGGTATCGGTAAATACTGTGTCTCTGAACGGCTTCGGCGTCGTACTGGAGAATACGTGGGTGGGATCGTTGGCAAAGTAAATCATATATCCGGCCAGGTCGGGTTCTTTACCCATCGACCAGGTAATATGAACGATGCCGGAACTGTCGATGGATCCCTTAAGATTTACCGGCGGGGCGGGCGGTATTGAATCAATGATCATCCCGTAGGCAATAAGTGAAACATTTCCGTTTCCGGCGGTATCAACGGCGGCAACCACATAGTAGTTTGAAGTGTTCGGATCGGCATTCTCATCGGTCCAGGAGCGGGTAGACGGTGGCAGGGGTTTATCAAATAAAGGCACAAAATCATTAACTGAGGTATGACTTCTTCCGATCAAAAATCCTTTGAGGTCTTTTTCCTGCGTTTTCTTCTCCCAGGTCAATTGGATTCTGGGGCCTCCAAGTGAAGTGGCTTTCAAATGTTCCGGTGCTGAAGGCGGTGTTTTGTCACGTCCCATGGCAACGATTGGATCGGAAGGCTGACTTTCATCACCGAAAGAGGTAATTCCGATGATCCTGTACCAGAAGGGCTTATAATTTTCCTGCAATGAATCCCCAAAAATTATAATTTTGCTTTCTTCCCTGACATCATTTTGCGGATTGATAAAAGGGACTGAATTTAATCTCTTATAACTTCTCCCCTTATTGTCCGATCGTTCAATCCAGTATGCAGTAAACAGTCGTTCATGAAATTCCCTGTCCCACTGAAGCTGCACCAGGTTTTCCGTCTCAATGGCTTTGCTTATAAATGGTTTAGGAATCTGTGTGACATCATCGCTGTTGACGACAAAATAACCTGCATCAATCTTATACACGGAAGTGTCGACGGGACAGCTGACGCGGTAGATGTATGTTTTTCCGTGTTGTACGGACCGGTCAACATATCGTAGCCCGAGAGCATCTGCAGTCACCGGATTCATATCGGCCGCAAGCAAGGCGAATGACCACCGGTTCGCAAATTCATCGGCCATTTCCACAAAGCCGGCGCCACTGCCTGAAAATGATTTTCCGTAGAGAGCCTGGGCAGCGACGGCGGCAACAGGGTTGTGAGACTTCTCACCGGCAATTGCCGCCCATTGATCAAGTGGCCAGGGTTTGATAACCGGCTCATTCAGTTGCCGGTAGGATGCAGGGTCAAAACTTCCGGTATCCGGCACCAGTGTACGCTCTATCACATATCCGTACTTGTTTGCAGTTGTCCATGCACCCGGTGCATCAGGAGCCCAGCGCAACACAATACTGTCGCCGTATGATCTGGCACTCAGCTGAAGATGTGCAGTAAAAGGTTGTGCCTTCTGCTTCCCAACCTGGGAATACCCCTCCTCATGCATCAGGATGATCAGAAGTGGGAGAATGAAAATGATTGTTTTGGCTTTCATATCGTTTGGTTATTTCCTTTTACAAATTAATATTGTGTTCCGCTTGCCGGTGCCAACCTTTCGGCTGTTGATCCGCTGTAATTAAAGGTTCTGACAACGGGGCCTGAAGCCGGCAACTGACTGCCGGATGATGTCGGAATACGGTACAAAAGTTCGATCCCATAAAGTCCGCCGGTAAGCCTGAATTCGCCTGCCGACATCCGGAGCAAGTGGTTCAGGTCATTCAATAGTGCCGGATCGCGCGTCCTGAGGGCATTCATATTTAATGGCATACCAACAACAGTTGATGATAATACTCTGCTAACACTCGACTTAAACTGATTGAAATCAAGCATGACGTAATTGCTGGTCTCGTATATCAGTCTGAAATTCGACGGGTCGGCGGCAATAACAGCGGCAAAGGCGGATACCTGGGAACGTGTCGCTCCGGAGATTGAAGATGAACGGCCGTTCAACATGCCTGTAAGACCCGGGTTAGCCGTTAGCTGAGCCGCATAAGGATTTGTGATACCTGTATGGCTTGCTGATCCCACACTTCTCTCGACATCCGATTCTGAAAGCGGAGACTGGACAAATCCCGGACCTACGCTGATGGCATCGACCGGTGGCCGGCCCTTGTGATGCCTGTTCAGTGAAGATACATCTCCAATGCTTAATGTAGGCTGAGAGGCAAAGAATCTTTGCAGCCTGTCTGACAAACTATAAATATAAGGCACCGGTTTTGACAGATGATATGTATAGGTAAACGGTGCTTTCAATGATAGCATTGGTTTCAACACTTCTCTTCCATTTTTGAATAGTCCGTGAATTTCGAAGTCATCAAAATATTCCGGGATCACCGTGCGTATATTAAAGATCTCAGCGATCAGGATATTCTGGTATTGGGCATTCAGCGTGGCGGAGGCCAGCTTATCACTCAGGGTATTAAACCTGCTGGTCTTGAAATAATAGCTGTACAGCAGGAATTCATCCCGGTTTACAATATTTGCAGGAAGCAGAACACCTGAGCGCTGAACAGTCGTACTGCTCTCACCAAAACTGAAACGAAGGGGCGTCAGTGCCACGGCCGTCGGATTATGGCTCCCTACAGCGACCGTTGAAAGGTCGCCGAGCCTTGCCCGGGTTTGTTCTTCGGGAGATGGTATCCGTCGGCGGATCAGTTGCACAGCGTACATTTTACTATTATCGAGTGTCGGCAGATTGAAATCTACAAACATACCGTGGGAAGTTAGCGGAGTTTCGACCGGCTCCCCGTCGGGAATGGGCTTGAACCTGGCAATGTATGTGTATCTCTCGCCCTCCTGTGTTGCATAGAAAAGATAACTTTGACCGGCACTAAGAAACCGGAGAATACCTTTATGACCCTGCGTTTCGCCCTGAAGGAAAAACTGTTGGTTTTCCACCGGATAGGTGAACTTCACATTCTCTGGTACGATCACAGCAGGCCTTTCCTGAGTCGTAAACGTCACCTCACGTTCCTCCTTCCATCTCTCAGAACCTTCCATGACAGGTCGGATAGACCCGTCCCTGAAATATTCATTAGCCTGCACAGTAACCGTTATTTTATAGGTTGTAGTGGACTCGAGAGCTTCATCGAAGACGAAGGTTGCAATGCTGTTCCTCTCACTCATCTCATAATGCCCAACCACAGAATCCGCTGAGCCAACATTTTTTGACAGCCGGAAGGTAGAGAGGTACGGCTTAAAGCGCCTGGTTAGTGTCGGATCTTCATCGGTACCTGCCGGGAATTCGAGTATCTGTTCCACGGGTAGGTTAAACGACACCCTGGGCTGTTCAAATACGCTTACGGGACTATCCTCGCCCTGCGGACGGATATCGGCAATAAACTCAACACCACTGAATGGATTAGCATTCAGAATAGTACACTTCTGACCAACTTCAACCATAAAATTACATTGCCCTTCGACCAGACCGTCCAGCACACTGTAATGCAAACCTGCCCTGCCGGTAAACCATTCCGGATTCGGCAGGCCGCCCTGCATCATAATGGCCGCGGCGAGACTTATAAACGGGAATTGTCCCTTGATGAACCAAAAGTCAACCTTCACTCCCATCTCACCCCATAATCCGGCATACATCTGACCGGTGGCATACCAGTTATTCATCCCCGGTGACAGGCCTGTTTCGCTGCAAATCCGGTTAGCATCCTCGGTGACGTTGATATCGAAACCTAACATGATCTAAGACTGGCATAGAATACGGCAAAGTCCATTTCAGTGCTCATGTCGAAGTATGTCCCGAAAGCAAAACCATGACCTGAATTATAATTGACTGGGAGGCATCCCTTGTTCAGGGAGGTCAGTGTCGAAGACACCGCACCTTCCGTACCTAACCTGCCGGCAGCACTTCCATACAGTAAATCACGGATCTCTGTCGGGTGGCGGCGGCAGCACGGAAGGGATATCATATCCTACCATCAGGTAAGACAACAGATCAGCATTGATCGACCCCAAGAGTAATTTCAGTCCTGCACGGTCATCCAGGGTACCCATGTAGAAATACCATTTATCCCGATCGACATGGAAGGTGGCATTGACAAAACGGTTGTCTGTGCCGGCTCCGGTCAGAACATTATAGATGTTTGCATACACGTTGAACTCGCCGTGGAAGTTGGCATTCCCGTCCGCCGGTACATGATAGCCTATACTGACATCGGCCCATATTTTTGCCGAACCGCGGTCGCTCAATGAAGCCATGATGTACCCGTCAGCGGAAATACCGATGTATGCCAGCCCACCAGCATCGGTAAATTCGGCAGCCAGCGTGGCGTCCATGTTGAAGGTCTCGCTGGACGGTTGTGTCCCAAGGACGGCCGTCAGCCTCATGCCGAGAAAGGTATGAAAATCCGGAATGTACCGAACCGATGTCCTGGAGCTCTCTCCTCCACCAGTACCTTCAAGTGTTGATGCAGCCGATGGCAGCGAAGTGGTATCGATCATCATATGATGGTAGGCCCCTCCGCCGAAACCATAAATCCCAAAACCGGAGAAGATGGGTATACCTCCCGGGAAAGTGACCAGGCCGTCGACAAACCAGTAGTTATAATACCCCTCGGTATTGTAAGCCGCCGAAGGGTTGGTATGTTTTGTTCCAAACTGAACGGTAAGGCTGGCCCTGAGATCCATCGGGAGAGTGACGTCAAGGTACCCGCGAACCCCGTCGCCATATTCATCATCATGCCTGTAAAAATCGAGTTCGCCCAGAAGCCGGATGCTGCTTATGGTCTGATCGATACGTATCGAATTCAGGTCCACACCGTCGAAGCTGGCTGTGAACCCTCCGTCTTCGAAGCTGAGCCGGCCGAAGATCCCCAAACCAAAAGTTGCGTTGAAATCGCCGAGAACCAGGTCGAGGTCGAAATCGATTCCAGGCCGATCCAACTCATTCAAATTCAAACTGATATTATTTACATTAACCGGGAAACCGGACACACTCTTTTGCGGACTGGCATGTGAGAAATAGACGTTGTCAATGTCGAAATGGGGCTCGGAGGTCGATAGCTTCAGTCCTTCAAAAACGATCCCCTGGAAATTCATTCCGGGTACGGAGGATGTCGAAGAACCCACATCACCCGTAATACCGATATCCCCGCTCAGATTGGTGGAAACGTAACTTGAATCGCCAACCTGCAACCTGATTTCGGAGTCGGGTCGTAAGTGAAGCCGGGCCGCCCACATGGGAACGGTAAGGGTATCACGGGCAAATACCCGGCAGAGGTAATTCAGGTGGTCTTCGTGGTAGGTCAGGGCCATGTGATAATCAAGGTTTTCGCCCTCTTCAAAGACAGGAATGGCCAGTTTGCCGGAGATACCTCCTTCCCTGAACGTGTTGGAAACAAAGTCGATATTGATCGTATCGAGCGAGATTCCCCATCCCTGGAAGGATCCCCTGTCGATCGGCAGAATATTGGTGGCCCGCAGAGAGCAGGTCAGACCGGTGGCATCTATGATCACCTCGTGGATGCCAAAGGCGATCCGGTCGGATGTGGTATTATCCTCGAATTGCCCGGGAACCCTTACCTGGAGGTCTTCCAGATAGAATCCCTGCCAGGTGTTTCTCATACGGGAATCACCATGAGCCAGGGCGGCATCGCCATAGGATTCGGGGAAAGCAAAGCCGGGCGGATTTTCGATATCCGACAGGTCCAGCCATGCGTTGGAGCAAACCCAGCCCCAGCCGTCCACACCCTTGATCTGGAAGGGATCGATGTCGATCGAAGCCATGAAATTATTACCCCGGCATGCTTTCAATGAAAACGTTCCTTTCACAAACCCCTCACCCGTTGTCCCGTCTTCCTCATCGGGCACCAGCATGGTTCTCGGGAAAGTCACTTCACCCTGGATCCGGGCACACAGGAATCCATGACAATCCCAGCTCACGTAACATGATGCCGAGGAGTCGGCTCTTTCCGACCCTTTAAAAGTGAATTTGGTATCTCCATCCTGTATCAGATCCCAGTCACGGGCCAGGTAAAGGCGCCCTTCATCACCCAGACCTCCCGGGTTAATGCACAGGTCCGTCACTCCAAAGGCAATAAGCTTGTTTCCGATCTGGGGGAAATTCAGATTCATGACCGCACTGATGGTCGCCCTTTCGGGGGTGAATTCCATTTCGGTGATGGCAATGGTGTACCGGTTTCCCTCAATTTCACGGTCGATGCCGATGGGCATACCGATTTCACGTGACCCGGTGAAGAAGCTGACCATCCGTTCCCCGTCATCCAGGAAATCGCTCAGAGCCTGCGCCTCCTCTCCTCCCATAGAGATCACATCTCCCATCATGGTTGATACATGTTCGGTCACAAAACTCCGGTCATCCTTAGCCCTGATCTCGCCCGCGAAAATATCTGGCGGGAGGCATTGAACTGAATATTGGTGAATTCGGTCTGTATCCTGACATTATTCAGGAAAGGGCACCTGCACGATACCCTGGACCGGTAAAGCGGTTTCCCCCGGAGGACGTAAGGGTAGATTACCTCGAGGGTGAAATTTCCGATCCTCAGCGATCGCCCCGACAGTAAGGGGAGACTGGGGCGTATGGTCAGTTATCCCGGGGGTTGTACATACGCTGATGCAGCCACCGGTAGTATCAGCTTCCGTGATCGGTTCAGGAGGATGGCCGTGTGGCCCCGGCAACAATTATAAAAGACAAAGATATCACTGCTGGCATAGGAAGTTGTTATCACGCCGGGTTATCGGGAAAATTCATCCATTTTACCTTCCAGTAATATCTTCCCGGTATCGGTATAGGCAAATGTCTCGTGTTCCTCCTTGTACAATTCTTCCTTAATGGAATTCTCGTCGCTGGTGAGCTCGAATTCGTAGCCGAGGCGGCCCGAAATGGTCATTGAGAATGGTATCAAAATTGCGGTGACGGCTGACTTCCATCGTCCAACGTTCATCGACAATACCGTTAAAAAATGTAGGGCCTGTGTCATTCGGCAGCCTGAACGATCATGAAATCCGGCAGAAGCTTATTGAGGTGGATCGGCGGTTATCCAACTAAAATTGACGTCACCAGCTTCGGAACGGTGTCTTCGTCATATGGCAGTAAAAGTTTAGACGGCGCCATGCCCACCCCGAATGTCGATGATACCGTTGGCGCGGTAACAGTCCTTGACCGGTATTCCAGATCCACTGAAGTCGTCCACGTATATTGTACCCCCTTTGTATAGGAAGGCGGTGACTTGAGCTGGTTTTTATTGACGGCTATATACTGTGCCTGTTCCTGTGTGAGATCGGGGAAACTGGTAACCCTTCGCTGGGTCGGCCAGGGGACCCGAAGGCCAGTTTAGCGGGACGGTGATTGTTGTAAAGAGGACCCCTGAAGGTGACAGGATTGAAAGATCGGAATCAAATATGGTGATAATCATTGCTGTAGGGATCATATTTAATGATGAGCGGAAAGTAACTGAACGGGAGGATGTCACCATCAGCCGGGTATTCTGCGTGGGGATAACCGGGTTAAGCGCTGACGGAATTAGGAGGCGGCTCCGTAAAGGAAGGTGCATACCTCACTCACTACCCCCGTTATTAAACTGAATAAACCCCGTCGGGGTCGTAAGCTATAACACGGAAAGCATAGGTATAACCTTCTTCCATGGGTAAGATCGGCATCAGGGTGAAGATCATAACTTGTGAGCATGATATCCTCCTTCTCATAAAGGATAGGAGACAGTTCTGAAAGCGTCAGTGGGATTCCGCGTCCAGCAGTCTCAAGCTGAATCATCTGCAAACGGTACCGTATATTTACCCAATCCCCCGGTCGGAGGAATGATATTCCATGCTGAATAGTATCGTCCCGGTGGCGGGATCAATCTCAACTTCCACATTCAGGAAGAGTAGATTTCCGGAGGATCCATTAGAACTAATGTCGAAAGACCCACATCCATCCAGTATCTTCCGGTATGGGAGACAGGAATTTGTCCGGGAAATGGCGCAGTCGGCCAACTCTAATACAAAGTGTATAATGTCCATCAGGGGAGCGCCTGGTTTCCCCTGATCACATCTATGGTTGTACCCCGGTATTCAAGGATAATCAGGGTTAAAAAGATCGTTGAGTTCTGTTCCTGTGAATGTCCTTCCTCCCGGGAGGTACATCAAACACTGAACACCTTTCCCGGGGAGCAAAGGTCTGTAGAGATTGACATACCCCTGTCATCATTTTTCAGTGATCCGGTGAAGAATATCCCTGTATGTTTGACTGGTCGGGTTCGAAACCGTAACAAAAATGCTGAACTCAGACCGAGGTAAAATCAGATAGTCTGATGGGATATGGCGGGTACAAAATTCACGACTACCTTTAGAGGAAAATCCTGAGCCATTACCTTTGCCGGAAAGTATGATCCCCAATAAAAAGGATGGCTAGTATCAGATGAAACCGCCATTTTATTAACTTTCATGACAAGAACAGGTTAGAAGGTAAAGCTGTAAACAAAATTTCCAATGAAATCGCTGGCATCCTGCCGGGTCGCATCCGCAAACAGTCGATTCACATAGTTAAGAGAGACGGAAAACGTATGCATTTTTGCCGGCTTATAACCGGCGGTAGCACCAATCATCCAGGTGGTGCTGAAATTCTTACCCTGAAGGTTGGTCTTCAAGATTCGGGTATTCAGCCCCAGGTTTGACTTATCATCCAAAATCGATTTACCGGCAGATCCGTTAATCCCCCAACGAAATGTCACATTCCGGGGTGTCTTGAAATGATTGGCATTCCAGCCGAGTGACCATGAAAACTTGTTTTCCGTATCGGAGTACCTGTAGGATGCCGAAGGATTTAAGGAATTCACGGCATTGGTGACCGAATCGGTAGAGTTGTCGGTAAGGTTCATATAGGCCATGGCGACGGAAAGGTTCTGGCGGCGGATCCTTGTTCCGAAATTAAAGAAAAGGTTACCGCTGAAATTATTCGTGAACTGTTCCAGTTGAAGGGTATCACGGACCAGCGATGTATTGCGGTGCTGATTCATGTTGTAGTTGCTGTAATTCAGGTTTAATCCCCACTTTGAGTCAGGCATGAACGAGACCATCAGGGAATTAGCCCGCTGAAATGTGTTATTGAATTTCGTATTGAAGAGATTGTTTCGTTTATATCCGATGCTGCCATTCAGCCGTAACCGGTTTTTCAGCAGACTAAGTGTAGGCGCCACTGTAATATTCTCTATATCAGTGTTCAGGTAATAAGCTCCCATCGACTGGTAACCCGGTTCGACCCGCCGGTAATTCAGTTTAACCGAAAATTTTTTCAGCCGGAGCCCCAGACTGGCTTTGCCCGCTGTCAGAAACTCAGTGGAAACATTGGGGGTAATTAATAAGTTCATAGCAGAGGGAATGTTGTATTCACTCAAATTAAGATCAGAAGAACGCGTATCCCAGGTATAGGCGCTGAACCCAAAATCAACATCGAGGGTCACAATTTTTGCTATAACCTGTTTCGATTTTATTCCCAGAACCAGATTCTCGGCGGGCGTTATCCCTGATTCCTCTGTCCTGGAAATGGAAGAACTGTCATCCCGGATCTTCATCACGATCAGATCCACATAATTGTTGGATGTGCCAATTCCGAATTTTGCTGCATATCCCTTCCTGTTGAAGGAAGGGATGGAATAGTTCTGTGTAAGGGTGTCGGTAATCGGCTCAATAGCCTTTGAAAACCGGCCGTAGACAAATCCGAGCCGGAAGACAGAAGGCTGGGCTTCGACGCCGCCACCAAGGAACATATGGTCGGACAAAGAATAATCAGAGAAATAAACACTCCGGTATCCCGCGTGGAAAGTGACCTTCTTATAGTACGGACTTACCCCGAAATAATTAAATGGTTGCCGGAAATCGCTCTGTTTTTTACTGAAAGAAAAACTGAAAGGCAGGGTGATGCCGTAAAGTGAAACGACCGGACTTCCGCTTATCGTCCAGAAAAAAGGATCTCTTGTAGAAAGTGAATCGGTCGTACTGAATGTATTTAAACGTAATGAAACGGATCCGGAAACACTTACCGGTTTTTGCTTCCCGATGTTTTCTATGTTCTGTGCTTTGGACATGTTCCCAAAAAGAAACAGGAGAACCAGGATGAAGCAGTAGGTCAAAGACTTATTTACAGCAAGGACAATCATTCCGGCAGTATCTTCTTAATTTTGTTGCTTCCAAAGTCCGTCACGTACAGAATACCTGTGGAGGCATCAAAGAGTATAGAGGATGGATTGTTGAACGAAGCTTCCGGGGCGATCCCGTCCACATCCGCCTTTGTGCCGTTACCGGCATATGTGGAAACTTCATTTCCGGTGATCATTCTGATACGGTTGTTGTTCATATCTGCAATATAGATACGCCCCTGATCATCAATAGTAAGCCCATAAGGCAGATTAAACTGAGCTGAGCCGGCTGCGCCATCTTTGAACCCGGCTGTCCCGTCACCGGCCAAAGTGGTTACCTGACCCGATGGATCTATTTTCCTTATCCGGTTATTGCCGGCATCTGCAATGATCAGGTTGCCGTTCTGATCCATGGCGATACCGATGGGATTGCTGAACATGGCATTCGTTCCCTTGCCGTCACCGAAGCCATCCACACCACTTCCTGCCACGGTGGATACCATTGCCGCGGGGGTTATCTTCCGGACCCTGTCATTACCAACCTCCGTCACATAAAGGTTCCCGGCACCGTCGATGGTCAAGCCGGCAGGATAGTTAAACTGGGCCTGTCCTCCCTGCCCGTCCTGGTAGCCGGCCTGCGGAAAACCTGCAAAGGTGGACACCACGCCGGAAGTATTGATCATGCGTATACAGTGATTTCCGTAATCTGCCACGAACAGGTTTCCGGAAGCATCCACTGCAAGTCCTGCCGGATTGCTGAACATAGCCGTTTCCACCTTTCCGTCCTGGTACCCCTGCTGACCTGTACCGGCATATATTGAGACCTTGGCATCAGGGGTGATGATATAAATGACATGGGTATTATACCCCGAAACGAAGATATTTCCGGCAGCATCCCGGGCCAGCATCACAGGAGAGGATACCGTTGCCCAGCTCTGAACAACAGCATAATAGGTAAATACAGGTCCCGTAACCGTCACATCGCCGGTGGTAAGAGAAACCGTACCTGTCCCTGCCCCAACGGGCGCAGTAACCTTTAGTTGTGTGAAAGTTGCCTCAAGCACAATGGCAGGTTTACCATTAAAGAATACATCATTTCCGGCTGATGAGTTGTCGAAATTCTTTCCTGTTATCACTACTTCAGTGCCCGAGGTCCCTCCTTTCGGATCTATTCCGGTAATTTCAGGTGGATTTGTAAAGACAGAAACCGTATCAGATGAATTTAAAATTCCGTCACTGACAGTTAACATCATTTTATATGTACCGGCTTTGTCAATGACAATTTCTGAAGAAGCACTATTGGGGGAAGTCAGTACCGAAGCGGAAGACGGGGGTTGACTTAGAATTGTCCAGGAATATGTAAGTGAGGAACCTTCCGGATCAAAGGAAGAAGAACCGTCCAGTGAAATTTTATCACCCAGATCAGCAGAAAGGTCATCGCCGGCTTTGGCTACAGGAGGAAGGTTTCCTCCTGTAGCCATTATTTTGACGGTATCAGCACCGGAATCAATGCCATCTGAAACAAGAAGCCTTACGATGTACTCTCCGGTATGGTCAGCTATAAATGTTGCTATTTTCTGATCGAAACCTGAAATTTTAACTGTACTGGCCTCAGGCTTTGAAATAAATGTCCATGAAAAATAAAGAGAATCATGGTTGGCATCATAAGACCCCGAACCGTCGAGAAGAACAGTATCTCCTGTTTTTAGAGGCAGCAGGGGCCCTGCCACTGCTACGGGAGGAACATTAGGCGTAAGATCGTCTGCCTTTCGGCACGATGCCATGAATGTCATCAACACGAGGCATCGGATGAGGATTCCTTGGAGTGACATAGAGGGTAAAGTTAAAATTAATAAATCGGACCTTGAGGTCTGAAATATTAAACTTTAACAAAATTTTAATTAAAAAGGTTCACAGCCTGAAGGATAAACAGCGAAGGACCATGATCTCAGCAATCTTGCAACCCCGGCTGAAATGCGGAAAAATCCGGTTAATTTCCAGATGTAGTATTCAGGTGAGTGGAGAGGAAAAGCTAAGGAAAAATCCAAAAATTATCCATACCAACATAACATTTACTTTTCATACCTTTGAAATTCAGGTTCGTTAAGTGAGTTGCTGTAAATAATACCATACAAAGGCCTGAAAGCCGAATATTTTAAATGGTTGTCAGCAGGTTGAAAGGAACGGACACTACAATTGAGGATTGATTATTTATACCCTGAAATATTTTGACACGAAAAATAAATTACAAATGCGAATACCGAGATTGATCCATCAAACGTGGAAAACAAATGATATTCCTAATGAATGGATTTCTTATACATCTAAAGTCAAAGCCCTCAATCCTGAATGGAAATATAAACTGTGGACAGATAAAGAAAATGAATCATTCGTTAAAACTGAATTCCCGGATTTTTATCCAATTTATACCGGTTTTTCAAAAAACATCATGAGAGCTGATGCAATCAGGTATCTAATCATCTATAAGTTTGGCGGAGTATATTTAGATCTTGATTATGAGGTGCTGGAGCCATTTGATTTCGGAGATTATTCACTGGTATTACCAATGAATCGAAGCATTAATTATGGTGATCCGGCAAATGAGTTTGGAAATTCCATCTTTGCTTCTGTACCCGGACATCCATTTTGGATCGATGTATTTCAGGATTTAAAAAATAACCCTCCCAGCGTAAATGAATATTTACAAGTTCTTGATGCTACGGGTCCAGGATTAATAACAAGAATTTTCAATGAGAATTCATATGAAGACATTTATACGCCGGAAAGATTGC
This sequence comes from uncultured Bacteroidales bacterium, assembly GCA_963732905.1. Taxonomy (GTDB): domain Bacteria; phylum Bacteroidota; class Bacteroidia; order Bacteroidales; genus DASQZK01. The sequence goes on along the minus strand of CAVTBM010000010.1, from coordinate 395,089 downwards.
TGTATCATCCACCTTCACCCAAAAACAGGAGAGAGATTGAAATCATAAAGAATAATAAAATTTCAAAGGGGATCCATCACACCTGGGGTAGTTGGGTAGAACATTGGACATGGGCTTATGTTAAGTACAAGATGAACAAATGGAAACCAGTGTCGTTTAGATAATCTCCCTTCGACTACGCTCAGGGACCACCTTCGACTACGCTCAGGGACCGTTAGATTCAGCGCAAAAACGAATACAACCTTCGGCTACGCTCAGGGAGCTTATCTAAACGACATTGAAATGGAAACAATAATTTTATACCTGTTGATCTAAGAGTTAGAAATAAAAAAGAAGTAAAAGCCCGCACTTCATTGAAGGTTCTCATAAAAATTCATGAGTTTGTTGAGAAGATCATCAGCCGTTTATTGGACGCTAACCGGGCGAACAAAATATAGTGCTTCTCTTTACCGCTGCCTTACACCATATCATCTTCCCAATAGCCAAACTCATCTGTGAAGATCAGTCTTCCTTCAAAAACCACCACACACCGGCGGAAATACACCCCTTACCGGTAATTTTCATGCACCTGCCGATTTACTGTTTCCGGATTCACAACTGTCATGTACCTTTGATCTCAATTCAATGAATAGGAAAGAAATGATGTATACGGTAGCAACAACAAAATTATTTATAAATGAAAATTGAAACATTACACAAAGCATTGCCGGAAAGACTGGCAGTCGAAGTAAGTGATACCCTTCAGTATTTTTTACGGTCCAATGCCGACCAGCAAATGCGGTTCATCATACATTTAAGTCAACAACTGGACATAAACATATTGAAAAAAGCCGCCAGGTTGACTATATACCAGGAACCGATTTTTTCTTACACTTACATGGAGGAAAATAATAACGCTTACTGGCAAAAACAAGATGAAATTGATTCATCACTTTTGCTTGACCTGGTTGAAACAACAGATGTAAATTCCGAGGTAACCAAATTTATTACCCTCACTGTATCTCCCTTCGACTTTCCACTTGTAAGGCTAAGAGTCATCAGAAGCAGGCATAAGGATGTTCTTTGTATCAATATGAATCACACCCCGACAGACGGAGCCGGGTTAAAGACATTCGCCAACATCCTTTCAGATAATTACAATCAGCTTCTGGAAAATCCGGATTACCTCTGTCAGACGAATCTTAACGGAGACAGAAGTGTAAAACAGGTTACCGGTAATTTTTCATTCTTTCAAAAATTTCAGTTTACCAGACGTGGATTTAAAAGACCCAAAAATGGCCCCTCCTGGTCATTCGACTGGGGAAAAAAGGGGAATGATGACCGGAATCAATTTTCAACAGTAAATATTCCGGCAGCGACCTTCAATAAAATGAAAGCATTCGGCAAACTGCATAATGCAACCGTCAACGACATTGTTCTGGCAGCATTCATACGGGTATTTGTAAAATTCGGGCTGGATAACGAAAGAGTTTCAAAACCCATCATAGTACCTGTTGATCTCAGGAAATACATGAAACCTGGCCATATTACGGCAATATGCAGTCTGACAGGTTCAATGATTGTTAATGCCGGAAATGAAATCGGTTCATCATTTACTGAAACATTACAAAAGGTGACCGGGGAAACCTGCTTTAAAAAGAAGATGCATGCTGAGATGAACATGCTTTCGCTTCTGATAGCTCTTTCGAAATTTATGCCGTATGCAAAGTTTAAAGAACAGGTAATGCGTAGCAAAATGGCTCCGATCCCATTGGTCACCAATATCGGGATCATTAAACCGGGGGAAATAAATTTCAATAACATCCCGGTTGAATACGCCTATGTAACAGGAGTTGTAAGCCATGGTGATTATTTCTGCATGGGATATTCAACGTTTAATAACGAAATGACATTTAGTGTCGGTTTTAAAGGAAATGAACTCCAGCTGAAAAAAGTCAAAGATTTCCTCAACGACTTCAAAACGGAATTAGAGAACATAAATTAACCCATACAACCGCACAGATATTTTATTTCTGATCTGCAAATCGCCACCATGCGAGCGTGCCAGCCAGTCCCGCAAGACTCGTGATGAAAAGAATGAGATAACTGACCACGTTTAGTTGCATGCCTTCCTGACCGGACGCTGTGCCGAACAGTCCGGGGATAGCCCAGGGAAAATAGGGTCCGAGACCCAGTAATCCCGAAAAATTTGCCATAATCAGGGTCAGGATGATGATACCGACGGGAAGTAAGATCCCGCCGCTGTAACTGGCGAAGAAAGCTACCGGGGTACACAGTAATATGGAAAGCAGGCAGACCATCGTAAACGTGTACAGGAAATGGGAAAAAACCGCGGCTGACCAGCCGGTAACTCCCGCCAGGTGTCCGATAATGATCCCGGAAGCCAGAAAGACGCACGACAATAATATGCTCCATATCGCCACCACCAGAAGTTTTGAATATACGATGGAGGAACGCGGTACCGGAAGGGCCAGGAGGTCTTTCAGGGTATGATCAGTATATTCCCGTCCGAAAACCCAGCTTGTGATGAAGCCGTAACCAATCAGGCCAATACCGGCAAAAACTTCAATCAGTAATACCAGGTAGTTCGCCCAGTCAGGTTCGCCCATTTTCATCATGGAGGCCTTGGTGCCGATCATTCCCAGTTTATTAGCCAGGTCGGGGTGTTTCTGGACAAACATCATCAGTCCCATCATAAATGCTACAAACACAAAGAAGGCCAGGGAAAGCCAGAAGACTTTGGACTTCCGTACTTTCAGGCTTTCTGCCCAAAAGGATACCCATAGATTTTTCATTGATCCTCTCCTTTCATTTTTATCGTTCTTAAAAAATAGGATTCCAGGTCTTCTTCAACCACATTCAGCATTGCCGGCGGCACGTTATTTCTGACCAGGAGCGTGGCAACATTTTCAGGGTGAGCGATCACCTCCCCGCTTTGAATTTCAAGCCTGTTATCCGGTGTCCGTTCGGCTTCAATACCGTTTTTAAGCAATACTGAGCAGGCAAGTTCATTATCTGCCGTATCAACTAACAGCCGCTTCCGGCAGAGCTGCTCCAACTGACGGGTGTCCAGCTCGCGGATCAGGACGCCCTGGTGTATGATACCGATCCGGGTTGCAAACTTTGAAATTTCACTCAGAATGTGACTGGAAATAAAGACGGTCACTCCATGATTTTCGGCCAGGTCGCGGAGCATTTCCCTGATCTCATATATACCCTCCGGATCCAGGCCGTTGGCCGGTTCATCCAGAATTAGTATATCGGGATGGTGAATTAAGGCTTTGGCAATCCCCAGCCGCTGGGCATTACCCAGTGATAAATTACCGGCTTTCCGGTTTGCATAAGCCGTAAGTTTCATTTTGTCCATCACCGAAGCCACAGCATTGCGTTCATCCATAAGCCTCAACCGCCGGATAATCTCCAGATTCTCGTTGACGGTAAGATTTGGATACGCGTAGGGCATTTCCACCAGGTAACCGGTATCCTTCCACATCCCGCTATTGCCGGGACGCACTTTCTTTCCATGAAGGTAAGCCTCACCTTTGTCTGGCGAGATCATTCCAAGCAGCATCCTTATCGTTGTGGTTTTCCCGGCCCCGTTAAGGCCCAGGAAACCATAAATCTCCCCCTGTTTGATATTCAGGGATAACTCCGAAACAGCCAGTACATCTTTGAAGGTTTTGGTCAGTTTCTCAGTTCTGATTATTGCTTCCATGAGTTCATTGCTAATTTGATTGAAAATTTCAGCTCTTCTATCCGATTGCCAGTGTAAAATTGAGGGAAATCAACCAGCAGAAAAAGAAAAAGCAGACCGAAACGGACAAAATGAAGGGTGAAATGACCTCCGGGATAACCTAACGTGCGGACAGCCAGTCCAGAAAGGCAGAGGCCTTATTTTTACTGACCGTGATGGTATCTTTAAACGGAATGGTAAGACTAAGAGAAAGCTTCCTCCCGAAGTACCGGGACGCCTCTTTAATGGCGCTGCGATGAATCAGGAACTGCCGGTTGACCCTGAAGAAATCATCCGGGGCAATCTCTTCTGTTTTTTCCATCGTTTTATCGATGGTGAAGATTTTATGATCGAAAGTGACCAGATAAGTGATCTCGTTTTCAAGATAAAATAGAGCAATATCGTCAAACCTGACCGGAAGGATTTTATCCTGTTTATAGACCAGGACGGAACCTTTCACCTCTTTCTTTTTATTTTCAAACAAACGAATGATCTCATCGAGGCTACCGGCGTTCCCTGCAAATCGGTTTTTAAGGTTATTGTATTTTTGAAATGCCGCCTCAACAGTCGGCTTATCGAAGGGCTTTAAAATGTAAGCTATACCGTTGGCATCAAAAGCTTTCAATGCATATTCATCGTAAGCCGTACAAAAAATAACGGGTGTATTTACGGCAACCGCTTTAAAAATCTCAAAGCACAGTCCGTCACCAAGCTGCACATCACTGAAGATCAGGTCGGGTGGTTCATTCTTCTGAAACCATGAGACAGCCGAGTGAACAGAATATAAGATTGCGATGATCCGTGCTTCCGGAACGATTTCCGAGATCGTTTCAGCCAGGTCACCGGCGGTTAATTTTTCATCTTCAATGATGACGATCTTCATCCTGTAAAATTTTTATACCCACTGAAAAAGTTGAGCCATCTGGCTGAATACGGATCTCGTCTCCCGATAACAGCCTGTACCGTTCCGAAAGGTTTGCCAGGCCCATGCCGGTTGAAGATTCCCCGGCTGTCTTAGGCTGAATAGTATTGCTGACGGTAATCCATCCGTCCCTATGAAATACTTTAATACGCAGAGGAGATTCGACAGTGAACGCATTGTGTTTAATCGCATTTTCGAGCAGCAGCTGAATGGAGAAGACCGGCACAATACCGGTACTGACTTCGGCAGGTATGCTGACTTCGAAATGAATAGCATCCCCGAAACGGATTTTCTGCATCTCAAGGTAATCCAGGCTCAGTTTCAGCTCCTCTTGAAGCTTCACCGCATTCACGTTTCCGGAGGAAACGGAAGCTCGGAGAAAGTCAGAGAGCCGTTTAAGGTACACTTCGGCGTCACCTGGCTGCTTCCTGATCAGGGTTTTTAATACATTCAGGGAATTGAAAAGGAAATGCGGCTGCAGCTGCTGTTTAAGCTGTTGATTAGCTGCTTCGATATTCCGGATTTTAAGTTGTGTATTCTCCGATTCTATCCGCGTTTTCTTCCCGATCAGGAGGACCAGGTCCTGAATAATGAGCACGACCGTATTAATGGAAATGACCACAAATAGTATGATGAGTACCTGGAAGATCCAGTTCGTATACGGAATATAATTGATGCTGTCGGGGTCCAGGCCAAACTCCTTTATCTTCCATTCAAATACCTGCTGTTGCTTTACAGGATCATTAAAGACCGATGTGGCAGCAACCCGCAACGAGAACATCAGTAAAAAACAAACCAGGTAGCTAAAGATGTACCTCAGATTCTTCTTCGTCGAACCAGAAGTTCTGTTTGTAAAATATTTCAGAAGCGTGATGTTGATGAGCCAGAACAGGAAAATGAAAACAGTGATCCCGGTCACTGACATCAAAACCAGTTTAAGAAGGACTGCCGGTGAAGTGTTCATATTCGCCAGGGTTATGCCAATGATATAGGCAGGCCCCATGGTTATTAATCCAATGGCCGTGGATGTAAACAGGGCAATTCGAAGAAGCTTTTTTACAGGAACATCCGCATTCATAACACAAAAATAAACACAACATCCTGATTTTTACTCAAAAGTACAGTAAAAGGGACAATCAGGGGTCTCAATTGTAAGAATTGGCGGGTGACCTGCTAAACGAATTCAGACATAGATGTCTTTGCGCCTATAAATCCTGAAAGCCAGCCCGATCAGCAAAACAGAGATACCGGTAAAATACAGGATATTCCAATAATTGATTGAATAACCGGCGCTTACAACCTCCATGTTGACATACTTGAAGGGACTGATGTATCCGATTTTTGAAGCTCCTTCTGTGATCTTGGAAAGGGTAAACACGAAGTAGAAAAACAGTACCAGTCCTGTGCTGAACGTGGTTACCGGTTTTGGCCGCTTAACCAGCGTTGAGAGGAATAAACCGGCTGCTCCGAAAAGAAGGTTCAGCAGCAGGGTGTATAGTGAGAGGATAAGAAAGGCACGTATACTGAAAGCTGTTTTTTTAACAATTTCTATTGCAATGAATCCGGCAGAGGCTGTAATGAGATTGAGAAGGAACACATACAGGAAAATAACGGTCATTTTACTAAGGAATATTTCAGCACGAGTGAGTGGCCAGCTTAAAAGAAACTCGGCTGTTTTGTTGTACTCTTCCCTGAGAAGAATGTTGGATGATAAAACGATGGCAAAAATACTTCCCAGCACCATCATGTAGATCACGTTGTTGACTGCGTAAAAGCCAAGGGCTGAAAACAGGTCGTTGATATTTGAAATGCCTTTGAACTGTAATGCACCTTTAGGAACAAGGTTCATAACACCGAGGATTTTTGACTGGTTTTCAAGGAAGGTATTGTAAACCGACATAGTAAGCGATACCAGCAGTGCAATGACGGCAGTCCATAGCACAAAGCTCAGGGCATTGCGTTTCATATCCATCAGGAAAAGGTTCCGGTTCATTGGCTTACAATGGTTTATTGGTAATAATGCAAAAATATTTCTTCCAGCGAAGGTTCTTCAATGGAAACGTTGGTGACTTTCCGTGCTGCCAGGAATTGCATCAGTGCATTGATTTCGCCGGAGTACATAAAGGAAATTGCATTTCCCGGGCCTGACCGGATATTTTCAACGCCGGGCAGACCAATACCGGTTTCCTTTAACGGCTCATCCGATTCAATGAGAACTTTCTTTAATTGTTTTTTCCTCAGGGTTTCGATATCCTCGGTCGCGATGATCCCTCCTTCCTTAATGATAGCCACACGTTTGCAAAGCATCTGAACCTCGCTCAGGATGTGGGATGAATAAAAAATGGTCATGCCCTTCCTGTTCTCTGAACGGAGTACTTCAAAAAATTTCGCCTGGATCAGCGGGTCAAGGCCCATGGTTGGCTCATCGAGGATGAGAAGCTTCGGGTTGTGCAACAGGCTTTGTACAATACATACTTTTTTGCGGTTGCCCATGGATAGTTCTGCAATGTTCCGTTTCAGGTCCAGCTCAAATAATTCCGAAAGTTCAGCCATCCTCCTGCTCCCGTCCTTAATGTTATAAAACCGCATACTGTAGTTCAGGAATTCGCTCACGTCCATAAAAGGATAGGCATTGGCATCGGACGGAACATAGCCAGTGCTGAATTTGATCTGTTTTGATACCCGGATAACGTCTTTTCCCATTATCCTGGCACTGCCGCCATTGGGAAAGATGAGGTTTAAAAGGATCCGGATAGTGGTGGATTTACCGGCACCGTTGGGACCAATAAAGCCGAAGATTTCACCCTCGTCTACCCTGAGGTTCACCTGTTCAATTCCCCTGGTTTTCCCGTAAAATTTTGAAAGGTTGGTAATGTCAATGGCCGGTGTTTTCAAGCGGGATTATTTTATGTACATGTTCAAGAGCTTCAATTGTATTCCTTAAAAATAGCAATTTATGAAAAAACCGGATATGGAGGAAATGGAAGCAGAGGGCGGAGGGCGGAGGGCGGAGGGCAGAGGGCGGAGGGCAGAGGGCAGAGGGCAGAGGGCGGAGGGCTGAGGGCGGAGGGCTGGGGGCGGAGGGCTGAGGGCGGAGGGCTGAGGGCAGAGGGCAGAGGGCAGTATTTTTTTTTTTTTTTTTTTTTTTAAAAAAAAAAAAAAAAAAAAAAAAAAAAAAAAAAAAAAAAAAAAAAAAAAAAAAAAAAAAAAAAAAAAAAAAAAAAAAAAAAAAAAAAAAAAAAAAAAAAAAAAAAAAAAAAAAAAAAAAAAAAAAAAAAAAAGAGCAGGAGACGGGAGAAGGGAGAAGGGAGAAGGGAGAAGGAACACAGTGGGAATTGAGCCTGTGAAATTTTTTGTGTAAACTGGTAACTGCAAGTTATATTCGACATCTGTCTCCAAATTTAATAACAAATTGGTTAATAATAATTCCCCATTTAGTGATTGGCATTGTCCACTTTAGCTGGATGTTGCTCAGGGCAAGGTAAACAGCCTTCAGGACTGCCTGGTCATCAGGGAAAACTGTTTTAATTTTGGTGTATTTACGGATTCCACTATTAACACTTTCGATCGCATTTGTGGTATAAATGATTTTTCTGATTTCCAATGGAAAATCGAAGTAGGCCGTGAGTTCCTCCCAGTTTGTCTTCCAGGATTTAATGGCATAAGCATATTTTGCACCCCATTTTTTATCAAATTCCTCCAAAGCATCATACGCAGTTTCTTTGTTAATAGCTCCATAAACGAGTTTAAGATCAGCCATAAACGCTTTTCTTTCTTTCCATGCCACATATCGTGCACTATTGCGGATCTGGTGAACAATGCAAAGCTGGCAGATCGTTTGATGAAAAACTGCGTTTACAGCCTGGCGTATTCCGGCAAGATTATCGGTGCAGGCAATCAGGATGTCTTCTACCCCACGGGCTTTGAGATCGGTAAGCACATTCATCCAGAACGATGCACTTTCCGTTTCGGATATCCACATTCCAAGAACTTCTTTTAGCCCGTCTTTCTTTAGCCCGATGATCAGATAAATCGTTTTTCCGATAACCCGGCCATTATGACGAACCTTTAATACAATGCCATCCATCCAGACCACAAAATAGACACTTTCCAAGGGCCTTTGCTGCCATTGCTTAATGTTCTCTAATATGGAATTGGTGATATTCGATACCGTGCCTTCGCTCAACTCAATGCCATAGATCTCCTGGATAGTTGCCTCAATATCACGAGTGCTCATACCCCGGGAATACAAGGTAATAATCGCCTGTTCAATGCGTGCCGACATGCGCTGGTGCTTTGGAACAATCACCGGATCAAAGCTTGAGTCACGATCCCTGGGAACCTCCAATGGAATATCTCCAATATCGGTTTTTAGCGTTTTACTGCTATACCCGTTGCGATTATTTCCACCCGTCTTTTCATTGGGTTTATGCTTCTGGTAGCCAAGATGTTCATCCAACTCTGCCTTTAACATGCCTTCAACCGCCTGTTTATATAGCACATGGAAGAAATCATCCAGCTCAGATTGTGATTTGATCTTGCGCAGTGCTTCCTGCGGGATCTCAAAATCATCTTTGTTCTTGTCTTTGTCTTTCATAATACTGCATCATTTTGTAAAATTAAACGTTTTCAATCCGGTCTAAAAAATCTTTGAGCTTTTTATGGCTCCAGATTTTTTAAACCTTGACGCAGCTACTGACTTTACACAAAATTCTTTACACCACCTTTATCCTTCCGGGTATGAAAAAACAGGTATTTTAGATGTAATCGACCAACTGCATAGATTTGTCCTGTTCTCTCCCGTGTCAATTTCACTTTTGCCTGTTTCCTTAAATTATTTAACGACCGGGCATAGAAGGGGCTTCGTTATTCTAAGGAGTTCTTTCTTAGACTGGGGCCCCTCCCCCGCCAACCGAACCCACCGCCCTTAATGACTTTCACCTCCCAAATCTCAGCGTCCCCATTTCCCCTTTTTGACGAAAAGTTATCAACTCACCCAAAATGATGATATCCATTTTGATGAATGACAGCTGAAATCATCATTTTTTTTTCTCACTGCAAAAATATTTCAGTCCTTTTTCGTATAGGAAGTCTTCGACCTACTAACCAGGGAAGTAATTTTCCTCGCGATGATTACCGGAATTGCCGGGAATAATGATGAAACACCCTATCGTAACGCAGAAATTCCGGGCATTCCCACCACGGGCAGAACCATGGCTATGCCTGGGCTACCGCTCTGCGGTTCGGGGGACCTTAATTCACAGAAAATGTTAGCACTCTAACTTTCTAACTTCAAATCTCTCTTATCTCAACTCTCCACTTTCTACCCTCTACCCTCCCTACTCAGCTTTCAGCACCTCCGAAACATTTATTCTGTATGCCCTTCCCGCGAGCAATGCAATCACTGCAGCAAAAATGAGCACCAGGATGATAACGGGTAAAACCAGATGTACCCAGGTGATGGAGATATGATAAACATAATTCCCGAGGATACGGTTCTGTATGATCAGGGCAGAGAGCGGAAGAGCGAGGCAGGTCGCTATAATGACCGGCCATAATACCTGGTGACTCAGCAAAACGTTCATATCATATAAGCTGGCGCCCAGAATTTTCCTCACACCCAGTTCCTTCATACTCTGGTTTATGATAACCATCACCAGGCCGATGATCCCGATGATCCCGATCACGATGGCAAGGACGGAAAATACCCCGAAAACCATGGCGAAGGTTTTATCCGGTACCAGGTTAAGTGCCATCTTCTCATCAAGGAACTGATCGTCGAAGGCATTGTCGGGAAAAATGCCGGTAAATACTGTCCTGACTGAGCTTATCATTGCCGGCAGGTCCGTTGCCGAAGGATCATATTTCAAAGCCATATAAGATTTATTATGATCAGCAAGCGTAAAAAACGTCGGAACAGCTTTGATTTTTATCGTGTAATAGTTAACATCGCCGGTTACGCCAATAATTTCAAATTCATGACCTCCGTTAATGACCCTTTGACCTACAGCCTTTTCGGGATTTTCGAAACCAAGGCGGTCCATGGCCTGCAGGTTGATGAGTACCTTATTTTGCGCAGATCTGTCTTCAGCATTGAAATTCCGTCCTTCAACCAGTTTTATTCTGAAAAATCCGAGGAAATCCCTGTCGATGTCGGTTCTGAAATAGTCTTTCATATCATTGTCGGCATATCCTTTCCTGTAGCATGAAAACCAGTTATTAATCTCCTGACCAGGTACATCAGACGTGAAGGTAAACCCATGAATCCCCGGGAGTTTTTCCATTTCATCCCTGAGACGTAAAATCTTACCCGCATACACCGAATCCGTCTCATTAGTCCGGGGAGCCCTGATGATCATGACGGATGAAGCGTCAAAACCGGGATCCTTCTTCATGAGGAATTTCACCTGGTTGAAAATGACTCCCGTGGCAATGAGCAATGATATGGAGATAAAAAATTGCAGCGTTACGAGGCCCTTTCTCAGGATTATGCCCCCGGTTGTATTTTTGTAGTTGCCTTTCAAAATCATCAGAGGTCTGAACGATGACAGAACGAAGGCCGGATATAAGCCCGAGAGGAAGACTCCACCTGCAAAAACGAGAATTCCTGTTACGATAAAACTGCGCTGTACCGGAAAATTCAGATCAGGAATCCCGGTAAGGTCCCTGAACAGGGGATTAAGAGCAAGTACCAGCAAGATAGAAATGACCAGGCAAAGTGTGTTGAAAATCAATGCCTCGATCATGTACTGGAAGATCAGGCTCCCCCTGTAAGCTCCATGCACTTTTTTGATGCCGGTCTCCCGTGCCCGTTCAACGGCCCTTGCCGTCGACAGGTTAATGTAGTTCACCCAGGCGATCAACAGGAGGAATAGGGAGAAGCCAAAGAGAAGACTGATCGCTTTGCTGTTTCCCGGCGGCTCCGTTTCGTATTCAATGGAGGAATCCAAATGAATACTCCTCACCGGCTGAAGAAAAAATTCATCCCGCTGGTTTACCGCTTTCAGGTAATCGCCATAGTTTTCACTAATCATCCTGGGGAAGGCTTTCCGGGCAAAAGCAGCATAGTCCGTTCCCGGAGCCAGCATGATATAGGTGTAGTTATAATCATAGAACCAGTTGGTTTTCAACCATGGATCATGTGTATAAATGTGTTCGAATGAGAAGAGAAAATCGGTTTTAATATGCGTGTTGGAGGCCATATTCCTGAAAATGCCTGTAATAACAAAAACATCTGAGGAATTGACGGTGATCTCTTTCCCCAGGGGGTCTGCATTCCCAAAATATTTTTGAGCGGCCCGTTCGGAAATGATGACGGAATTCGGGGCATCAAGGCATTCTTTTGTGCCTTGAAGAAGAGGAATGTCCAGGAGTTTACCTATGGACGGGGAGGCATAATAGGTTTTCCCTTCGAAGAAACTCCTCCGGTTACCACCTGCATCCCTCGACGAGATCTCAATATTATAATTTCTCCGGAGCTGGAAGTATCCGTCAACCTCCGGAAATGTCTCTTTCAGATATTCACCGGCCGGATAAAACGAATTGGCCGTTTTCCATAAAAGTTTGTTTTCCTGGTACCGGTTGTACACTACACGATAGATCCTTCCTGAATCATGGTATTGCGTCTCAAAGCTCCGTTCGTAGTATACATATTCCAGGATGAACAGAGTACTGGTGATCCCCAGAACAAGGCCGAAAAGGTTTATGAATGAACCGGCCGGATGTTTCCTGGCATTCCTCCAGATAAGTTTAAAAAGACGGATGATCATTCTGCAGATCGTTATGAGTTAAATTTCGCGGGACATTAAACAAAAACTTCGGAAACCCGGATCAATTGTTCTGTCTTGCTTCACATTCAGGGCGCTTTCGCAAAAAGGGGAAAACCCTGAAAATCCTGGTAAAATGTAAGATGCAAATTCGATTTCATCAGCCGTCAGAGAACGACAACCGCACAGTTAACTTTACCTGCTGTCACCGGGTAAACCGCTTTTTCATCCGGAGATGCTGCTTCAATGTAATACTCAAAATCATCACCGACAGCCGTTGACGGAATGGAGGTTTCAAATACATTTGAGCCCAGCCGTTTAAAGTCAACGGAATCAAAGGATCTTTTTCCCAGGGGCCGGTAATACAATTTTGCATTTACATTGCCTGATTCAGACAGTACACGAATCCGCAGTTGAAAATCCTCACCCTTCTCCAGCACAGACTGGTCGGTCGTTGAAATAATACGCATTTTCCCCGAATAGTTTACCGGGACATTTGCCTGTTCGGGAAGACTCGTTTTCAGGACACTTTTCAGGTATTCGTCGTGACCGGTAAGACATCCCATTTTCCTGATACTGTGCATTTCCAGATTGGCAATGGTTCCAAGTCCGCCGTTGGTGCTGACAAAAGACAATAGTATCTGGTTCATGTGCTGCCATCGTTCAGCCAGTTCAACCCGTTTTGGAAGCGCGTCATCCCTGGCGATTTCAAGTGTTTCAGCTGCAGATGCAGTACTTTTCATTCTTTTAATGATTGAATTTAACTCGATTTGTGCTTTAGTGGTCTCCAGAACGGCTTTATTAAACTTAAAAGCATTGAGCCAGTAGGCAAACCTTTCCCGGTTACCCTCACCGGTGATCCGGGGCTGAAAGTCTTCCATTTCCCCGATAAAATCATACCTCCCGATGCGTTCATCTATATTGGAGAGGCTGTATGATACCGGTAAGGCACCGGGGCCCATAATCCACTCACTGGCATTCAACGGAGAATCGCCCTTATTTCCCTCTCTTGCTTCATATCCCTTACTATCCATTTCTGTAAAAATTTTTACAAGTTCCGGATCGTCAATGCCGAATTCGGAATGCACCCAGTCGGTATAAAAATCGGTAACCGGCAGATCACGGCCTTCAGCTGTCGTATCGTAGCGGTCACAATCCCAGGCTGCTTGTGCGAGAGCACCTACATTGGGACTTAGGATCCTGGTACGCCAGTGAATCCCGAAGAGGCCGTCGCAACCATATTTCCATGAATCCACGGCATCTTTGCGGATCCGGCCGGCCCAGAGTTGCACCGTGAGCAGGTCGGGATCATCCTCCATCCAGGGAATCGACCATTCAGAACGATCTTTGATGGCTGCAAATCCTTTTTCTACCGGCGAATATCCCACTCCCCTGTTTATGCAGCTGAAAGGAATATTCTCAGGCAGCACCCTGTCAAATTCTGTGCGGTCTTTGGGAGGTCCAAGAACCCATCCGCAGGTTGCCAGTTGGAAAGGCGCTCCAGCCTCCTGCAAGGCATGATACGCGATCCGGATATCCTGTTCGGTTTTCAGTACATCTGTGTCCTTAACGCCATGCCAGGTCCAGTTTTCAGGAGTCCAGAGCCAGTAATAATCAATGGGCATCGTCTTCATGATCCTGGTGAACATACCATGGTAAAGCTCACTCACAACCTGATCATCCTTCTCCTGAATCCCGTATCGTTTTTTCACTGTCTCGGGTATAACAAGGGGCGTTTCAGTCCCAATACAAACTTTAACACCCATCTCATGTGCCAGTTTAAACGCACCGGAAAACACACTGCCCGACTCATTGAATATCCTTTTATTCTCTGCTTCAGTGTGTGGCCATGGAGAGAGCCCTTTCATATAATCAGCCCCGTAATCATCCGTCTCAAACAATTGGGAGGCTCCGGATAAAAAAGCCGAAGTATTCGCCGGACTGTACCCCCAGGTACTGTCGTATGTGTTAAAGTAAAGGACGGGATATGCCGCCTTCACGGTGCCGTCCGGATTCACGTCCTCTTCCTTCCCGATCCAGACCAGCGGCTCGGCTTTATAATTCGAGCCGTCAAAATCGGGCCGGTAAGGATAACAGTGAAAGCCGATAAAATTCATCTTCATTTTCGGCAGCTGTGCAATGACGGCTTTATAATCATTCCCGTTCCACCAGTCGGGGCCTTCGGGAAAATCGTGAAACGGCAGTATTCCGCGCAATCTGAAAAGAGGTTTTTTCTGAAGATCCAGATCCGGGAGGGCAAAGGGTATTTTTTGATCGGGGATAACGTCTCCGTAGAGATAAAACCTGACCCCAAGCTGTTCGGCGAATTCATAAGCCCCATACAAAACCGCCTGAGGCGATCCTCCTGAAATCTTCAGCTTACTGAGTTTACCCAATTTCTCAGTCTTCAATTTGTATTCCTGATCACCAAGGGAAGAATCCACGGCCAGAATAATCAGGGAACCGGATTTTATCCCTGAAGATCCTTCCCGGATGGATGGGAGTTTATCCGTTCTCAGATAAATATATTTCCGGATTTCTTTAGCTGCCAACATTTCAGTTTGCCCTGCATCTTCAGGCATGGAAAGGATGATATCGGCTGACTTTGAGCAGGATGATATTATCAGGTATACCAGGAGGACAAGATAAATTGGGGAGTACTTCATTATTTCAGGCTTTTGGGATAAATCAAAAATAAAATAAAAAATTGAATAAAAGTCAGAATGTGCGGAGGGGGGAAGATGCGGATCTTAGAAATAATTGTAAGAGAGACAGTAGGCAGAGGACCAGAAGCAGGAATAACAGGTGCCAATAGTTGTACTTCCTCTTCATTCGCTCCCTGAGACCTTCAAATGTGGTACTTTTACAAGGGAAAAGTGGGCCTATGGGCTTTGCAGAGGGCGGTACAATGGCTTTGCCGAAAGGGTGCGGGGTGTCTCAAACAGGGGAACAGGCTCGAAAAGGGAAATAATCGGGCGATGAAAGCACCCACATACCGGAAGTTATTCGAGAGAAATCCTCAGGGCTGTTCCCGGGTTGCCCCTGGGAAATACCGGGAATCTTTCCTTCCTCACCTCCACTATTCCTGCCCAATTCCTGTCCCCTCATCATTCACGTTTCTCAATTGATATGGTCGGTGTACATCCCGTAAACACACCAAAGTGTGCATCTACGAACGAAGAAACCTGTAACCGGTGAAAAAATATCATGTTAAAAATACCGGTTCACGTTCTTCCCGACTTGTCCTCTGCCCTCTCCTTCCTTCCTCCTGCCTTCACACGCCGCTTTACCCCCAGAGTGGAGGAACGGCCTGCGCAATGTCTCTCCCTACTCCTTGTTCGTGTCTCCTTGCAACATTTAACAACAGGGCATAGTAAGGGGCTTCGTTAAACTAAGGAGTCTATGTTTAGATAGGGTATCCCTCCCCCGCCTTCCAACACTCCGCCCCTTAATGACTTTCACCCTCCATATCTCAGCGTCCCCGTTTCCACTTTTTGACGAAAAGTTATCAACTCACCTAAAAGGATGAAGCTCCTTTTGACGAAAATTCATAATTAGAATGAATTTTTTTTCTTACTGCAATACTATTTCAGTGAAATTTTGTATAGGGAAATTCCGGTTTCAACCCTCGCATACCCATTCATCCCCTGAAGGAAAATCCGCCCCACAGGAGCATTTACTAAATCCTTCTTCGTCTTCGAATTCATCGTTCGATATTCAATTCCCCACGGAGACGTGATGCATCACGTCATCTACGTTTTTGATATTGATATTTAACAATCAGAATTCCAGTTTACACTGTTCACAAGGGCTGCCTAAACTCTAATCTCTAACTTCCTGATCCCTCATTTCCTTTTTTTTCCCGTGTACCTTCTTCCCCTCGCTTACCCCTTAATCCATGAAGGGGAAATCCATCCCGCCAGTACATTCTACCTGGTATCTTTCCTTCCTTGATGCTGTCCAAAAAATCCGGTTTTAGATTACAAAAATTGCTATACGTAAGTTAGTGGCAATACCCATCGGTCCCCGAGCGAAGCCGAGAAGGTGGTCCCTGAGCGAAGCCGAAGGTGGTCCCTGAGCGAAGCCGAAGGGTAGTTATAATTTAAAACTTAAGCTTATTAGAAGTGGACTTTTGGTACAGCCTCCTGTGAAAGAGAGATTTCCATCTTCCCTTTTTCGCTTCCTGCTTCCTGCTTCCTGCTTCCAACATCCTACTCATACCGCAATGCCTCAACCGGATTCCTCGTCGCTGCCCTCCAGGTCTGAATACTCACCGTCAGCAACGCAATGAAAAGAATCACAAGCCCGCCGGCAATAAATATCCAGGGATCGAGTGAAATCCGGTTGGCAAATTTCTGAAGCCAGTTTTTCAGGATAAACCAGGAAATGGGAATCCCTATGATGATGGCAACAGAGACTACCAGGGCAATGTCTTTTAACAACCAGGCAGAAATTTCGCCTATACTTGCGCCATTGACTTTACGTATCCCGATTTCCTTGGTCCTGGTTTCATAAACCATACCGGTGATTCCAAACAGCCCGATAGATGACAATAGCAGGGCCAGTACAGAGAGTGCCAGGCTAAGGTTCTTCAATTGTATCTCATTTTTATATACATCCCGGTAGAGATCTTCTACAAATTCATAATTGAAAGGAAAGTCGGGATAAAACTCGTCCCATGTATCCTTTATGAAAGCCAGGCTCCCGGCCCGTCGTGTAGTATCATATTTGACCTGTGCACTGTAAAGCCAGAACGATTTCCGGAAAAACGCATAGGGTTTGATGTCATTCTTCATGGAGGAAGGTTGAAAATCACTGACCACCCCGACAATCCGTCCGGGCGTTTTCGGAATATACGGATTCCGCAGCCGGAAAACTTTTCCCACGGCTGCTTCATTCGTCCAGCCCAGGTATTTAACCGCCTTCTCATTCAGGATGTAATTCACCGGTATGGAATCGTTGCCGGTAAAAGGGCTGAAGCTATTTCCGGCTAACAGCCGCAATCCGTAAAAAGAAAAGAAATTTTCATCCACCGGGCACACATAGAGAAGTTTATTGGATGTCTTGTCATCCACTCCGGAGGTGTCAAATCCCATCATGTCCATGATTTCATACCCGGGATCCTCCATGCTGCTGGTGACATCCTCAACCAGGGGATTTTTAAGTAATTCCTCTTTAAAGACCCGGTATTTGTCAACCACCTGGCAGGGCACCTCCTTGATGCACAAAATCTTTTCACTCTGACTTCCCAGACGATGATTCATAAAAAGCTTTAACTGGCTAATCTCACCAATCAGGCTGACAATCAGGATCAGGGTCAGAACATACTGGATCGCTACCAACGATCTCAGCAGCGTATACCTGCTTCCTTTCCCTGTAACCGCGAGCGCAGAGGGGGAGACCAATTTACCTCTCCGCAACCGGAAGGCCGATGACAGGGCTACAATCAGGTAAGGCAGAACCCCGGTCAATGAAAACACCAGGAGCAGGATTACCAGAGTGACCACAGACGTGGAAACAAAAAACGACAATCCCGCTGATGCTTGTTTGTACATCAACAAATTGAAATACGGGTACAGGAAGTAAACCGTCACAAACGCGATGACTGCGGCAATCAGGGAGTACAGGAAAGATTCCAGAAACTGGAAACTAAAAATATTACTGGACTTAGCCCCGGTGTACCGCATAATCTGAACTGTCTTAAACTCTTTGATAAGAATGATATAGCGAAGGTTGAAGAAATTGAATAATGAGATCAAGAGGACAAGCAGGGCAAGTCCTGCAATCCATAATACCTGTTTCATGCTTCCGTTCTGCTCGAGTTCCCGTTCTTTCGCTGATTTTAAATGAATGTCGCTAACTTTTTGAAGATGAGGTGTCAGAGTTGGCCTGTAATCCGGACTGAGGTATTTCTTTGAGAAGCTTTGAAAATTATCCAGGATTTCAGCCGGCGGCGTGTTTGCATCCAGCAAAATATAATAATATGCCCAGTCCGCATCTGTATCCGGATCTGTATAAGAGGCCAGGACCTGAAAATGCACGTGGGAAGCCGCAGGAAAATCACGAAAAACGCCCGTCACCTCAAAGGGGACCTGCTCAGTGCAGTTAGAGCAATATAAATAAACTGTCTGACCCACCGGATCATTTTCACCAAAAAAAGTCTTTGCCATGCTTTCGCTGAGAACGACCTTATGAGGCGCGGAAAGGCATCCCTCCGGATTTCCGGAGATAAAGTGAAATGTAAACACCTGAAGGATCGAAGGATCAGCATAGAAAATCTCCTGATTCCAGACTGACGTTTTCACCTTAACGATTCCGGCAGTATTCCGGCTTATCCTGGCTAATTCCGAAATCCCGGGAATATCGCTTTTAATATTTTTCAGCCAGGACAGATGACTCCTGGCAAAATCCCAGTGATAGCCGGTTTCAGGATTATCTTCTGCAACCGTAAGCCTGTAAAGTCGATCCCCTTTCTTTTGAAAGCTGTCGTAACTGAACTCATCTCTCAGCCAGATCGTAACAAAAACGACAGTAACGAAGCCGATGATCAGTCCAAATATTGAGATTGCCGGGAACAGGGGCCTGGTAAAGGATTTGCGCAATATTAGTTTAAGAGCGTGCATGGTGAGGTGGGGTTAAGGATTAGGCGGTGGGCGGTGGGCGGAGGGCGGAGGGCAGAGGGCGGAGGGCAGAGGGCAGAGGGCAGAGGGCAGAGGGCAGAGGGCAGGAGACGCAGGAGAGGGAGAGGGAGAGGGAGAGGGAGAAGGGAGAAGGGAGAAGGGAGGAGAAGGGAGAAGGGAGAAGGAAGAAGGGAGAAGGGAGAAGGAACACAGTGGGAATTGAATCATGAAACGACTCTGAAACCATGCTCTAACGATTCTTAGATCTGTCGTCATTCTCCGATAAATTTCATATCCTTTAACCAGGCGATAAAGCTATCGCGCCAGGTTGCAACTCCGATCCCCCTGCCAATACCCGAATCGAAACCATGCTCCCCTTTTGCATAAATATGCAGTTCGGCAGGTGTATTTTTTTCCAGGAAAATGTTATACAGCTCTATGCAATTTGCAGCCGGTGTTGTCGTGTCCTGGGCGCCATTTACCATAAATACCGGAGGAAATTGATCCATCGTTTTTGCCCTGGTCACGACCAGTGGAGAAATTCCGGGATATACAAGACATAAAAAATCAGGAGTCGTAGATATCTTACCGAAATTTGCATAAGAAGGAAGTTCTTTTTCAAATATACTGAGGCCGACCGTAAGACTAAGTTCTCCTCCAGCCGAAAATCCTGATATGCCAATTTTATTCGCATCAATATTCAATTCATTTGCCCGGCTTCGCAATATAAAGACAGCCTGTTTTGCATCTGCATAAACCTGGGGATTATAGTCATCCCTGGTCAACGATGAATTGTCACCATCTTCATTAAAGGTGCGGTATTTTAAAACCAGCGACGTTATTCCCCTCTTTGCCAGCCAGAGGCCGAAATCACTCCCCTCGCGGTCGATCCAGATATCACGAAAACCTCCGCCAGGGCAAATAACCAGCGCCACCCCGTTTGGTTTCTCAGCCTTAAAGATGGTATATGTCGGAGTTGAAACGTAACTGTACACCCGGTTTTGTTGCGAAAGTGAACTTTTGGAAGGATTCACTTCACGCATTCTTTCCTGTTTGTATTTAACTGGGTTATTCGGTATACCATTGGGCCATAATGGTTTTTCGGGCGGTAATTGGGTAAAAGAGTTCAGGTTCAAGAAAACTAAAGCTACGATTAATGCGAATTTATCCAGTATTGTTTTCATGGTTTGAAATTTGATTCAAAATACAAAATCTTTATCATGCAAGCGTAAATTTCGGAATCAGGTTTAACAAGATTAAAGGATTTTCAGGAATAATTCTTCCTGCACAAACAAATAGCTTCTAGATCCTATGTACCAAAATTTTTAAAAGAAGTCCTTTTTCAATCTGGTATGCAGTCAGATAATTTACGGATTGTGCCAGGTGAACCTCATCCAGATGTACCTGAGTTTTTAATTTAACCATCTCTCCTCTCTCCTATTTCATAAATCATACCATTAACATAAATGCCACATATTGAATATCCTGCATTCCTCCACATTTTTCTTTATGTCAAAAATATTTACAATCCCTGTTAAAATTTTTGTCGATTCATTTGGTACCTGACTACTATGAATGTTACATCCTTTTAATCACCAGTAAATTGAGGCGGGGTTAGATTTTTGATCCTAATTAATAGGGCAGTCGTCTGAAAATTCCGATCTTTAAACTTTATTTCAAATCCTGCGGACCGATGCGATTTCATCCTATAATAGCATTATTTACTATTTCAATACTTTCCGGTGCCGTTTCCGCCTGTCACCTCTCTGATAAAAATACGGAAAATAGTGTTGCAGTTGAACGAACGGATACCTGTTTGTCGAACCCGGCCCATATTTATGAGGTATTTATTCCTGCGTATAACAAGTCAGATCATAACTTACCTTTGCTTGTGGCCATCGATCCGCATGGAGACGGAAAACTGGCCATAGAGCATTTAAAAAAGGCGGTTTCAGAATTTCCCACGATATTGGCAGCTTCTGATCTCATTCAGAATAACGATCCCAATTACATACAACAACTGGATGAAATCATCAACGATGTAAAAAAACGTTATCCTGTTGGAGACCGAACCTTTCTTGTTGGTTTTTCAGGTGGCGGACGCATGGTTCTTGGATATGCTGTTAATCATTTGGTTAACGGGGTTATTGCCAGCGGGGCTTTTGCCAGTCCCGATCAGCTTTCAGCGATAAAATGTCCGGTAATGGGGATTATCGGAATGGACGATTTTAACTTTTCTGAAACAGTACAATATATTTTTAATCCGGGGAGCCTGCCATTAAATGCTCACATCGAGCTTACCAAAGCCTCCCATGAATGGCCGGATAAAAACATGCTGACAGACGTGTTTGGCTGGTTTCAGTTATCAGCCGGATCAGGAAAAAGCTTCGGTAAACAAGAAATCAATCAATATGTCAAAGATCAACAGGCACGTATTGATTCGCTGGAAAATGCGGGAGAATTTATACAGGCTTCCTGTATCAGTCGTACCATGGCTTCGGTCAATGTCTTTGAAAAGGCCGGCTCGTTCCGTTCAACAACCGACGCATTGACAAACAACGAAGCGTACCAGAAACAACTGACCCAACTGGAAAAAAGCCTGCGTTTTGAAATAACAATGCGCCAGACCTATGGACAGGCCTTATTACAAAAGGATGAAGCCTGGTGGAAAAAAGAGATTTCAGCATTGCATGAGAAAATGACATCGGAACCCGATGAAATGATGAGGATGGCCTATAAACGACTCGGTGGCTTTATTGGCATTGCCTGTTATTCATACGCAAGGCAATTTGCCGCCCAAAAAGATATCTCACACCTGGAGCAAATACTAATGGTATACAGGCTAGCTGAACCCGATAATCCGGATATGAAACGGTTCGCTGAGGAGGTGGAGAAACTAAAATAAAATACCAGGATGGGCAGGATTTACAGGATTTACAGGATGAAGAGGATGAAGAGGATGGATCAGGATTAAAGGATGAAGGGGATTAATGCTTCCTGAATAGTCTTTTTACCTCAAGACTTGTTGAACCAAAATTTATAAGAAGTCCTTTTTCAATCTTGTATGCTGTCAGATAATTTAAGCCCTGTGCCAGGTGAACGTCTTCGAGCTGTACCCTGGCTTTTAATTCCACCATCACCTTATCTTCTATAATAAAATCTGCCCTGCGGGTACCTACATAGATATTTTCATAAAAGATGTGCATTTTCTTTTCCCTTAAATACGCAAGCCCTGCCTTTTCCAATTCAATAGCAAGACACCTCTGGTAGATCACTTCCTGGAAACCGTTACCTAACGTGTTATGCACATTCATCGCACAACCAATGATTTGATAAGTCAACTCATCATCGATTTTTTTATCCATAAGTTTAGGTTTATTCATCCAATAGTCTTTTTTCAGAATTCAATTCTTTGTTAGTACAAATTATCCCGGTCTGATTTTCATCTTTGCGATCTTTCGGTTACCCCTTAATGTAAAAAACAAGAAAAAATCAGCGTGTGAGATTCAAAAACTTTTCCGATCAGGATCAGGATTAAGAGGATTTTCAGGATGGGCAGGATGGGCAGGATTAAGGATGAAGAATGAAGAATGAGGGATGAAGAATGAGGGATGAAGAATGAGGGATGAAGAATGAGGGATGAAGAATGAGGGATGAAGGATTTCGACTATTTAGCTTCGATATACTTATTCATCTTTTTCTTCCATCCTGTTCATCCTGAAAATCCTCTTCATCCTGACCCAGATCCTATTCGTACCGCAGCGCCTCCACAGGGTTCCGTCTTGCCGCCCGCCACGATTGCCAGCTTCACCGTCAAAAAAAAAAAAAAAATTTTTTTTTTTTTTTTTTTTTTTTTTTTTTTTTTTTTTTTTTTTTTTTTTTTTTTTTTTTTTTTTTTTTTTTTTTTTTTTTTTTTTTTTTTTTTTTTTTTTTTTTTTTTTTTTTTTTTTTTTTTTTTTTTTTTTTTTTTTTTTTTTTTTTTTTTTTTTTTTTTTTTTTTTTTTTTTTTTTTTTTTTTTTTTTTTTTTTTTTTTTTTTTTTTTTTTTTTTTTTTTTTTTTTTTTTTTTTTTTTTTTTTTTTTTTTTTTTTTTTTTTTTTTTTTTTTTTTTTTTTTTTTTTTTTTTTTTTTTTTTTTTTTTTTTTTTTTTTTTTTTTTTTTTTTTTTTTTTTTTTTTTTTTTTTTTTTTTTTTTTTTTTTTTTTTTTTTTTTTTTTTTTTTTTTTTTTTTTTTTTTTTTTTTTTTTTTTTTTTTTTTTTTTTTTTTTTTTTTTTTTTTTTTTTTTTTTTTTTTTTTTTTTTTTTTTTTTTTTTTTTTTTTTTTTTTTTTTTTTTTTTTTTTTTATATATATAATTTCAGCAGTGAGATCCCCAGTTCGCTCAGCTTGTTGCTCCCTTTGCGTTCGCCTTTGCCTTGATTTGATACTTGTTGGATATCTATCCCTTATCCCGTATCCGATCTCGCTTTGCATCCCTACCCCAGCAATATAATAACACTACCTTATCTGCTGTATATACCATCTTCCGATACCAATGAAAGTGAATTCTTCCCGTTCACCATCAGAAGAATAATGAAGGATTCAGGATAAGACTGATGGTAAGATGTCGCAGCCATATCCAGAACGAAACCGGTAAATCGTGGATATCCGTCAATAACCCCGACAAAACAGGTATCCTTTTCATATTAAAAACCAGCATGAAAAGATAGGTCTCCGTATGTACGATCACAGATTCAATAAAAAAGAGCCTGAATAACGCTAGCGCTTTTGCCCCAGGATATTCCTCACACCATATTGCAGCGAATTCATAATAATCCGGGTAGGAAAAATAGATATAATTAAAGCCGCATATCAGGAATAAATACTAATCAATTTCAATATCGAAAGATAATCTCCTTCATATTGTCCAATTCATTTTTAGATGAGACCGCATGATGTCTGCTATAGGCTGCATTCAAATTCATAAATAGTATGTGAATCCTTAATCCTCCTACTCTGTTCCAGTAATACTGGCCATGGCTTTTTCCAGTTTTTTCAAATCGGCTGAAGACTCAGTTTCACGTATGTATGTACCCAAATTCACCCCAGGCTTCCATCAATGTGGCGGCATGCATATTTTCATGAAATGAAAGCAGGAGTTGGCCTGAAGTGAGTATCGAGAAGTCCTTATACACAGCTTCAATCTCATACCTGGCACCGAAACTGGATTATTGTTTGTCCGACATCTCATCCGCAAAATATTTCCGCGAAACTTTGCGAAATGACCGCCGTGTAGCCTTGCCAGTAAATCCTCCGTCCTGCCCTGAAGTATATGAAAAGAAATGTTCTAGCAGACTGCCGGAACAATGTAAGCATAATCTTCCGTGAAGGCCGTTTCACCAATTTCATAGTGATTCTCCATGGTTTCGAACAGATACCCGACTGTTCCACTTCCGGATAGTTACCTTCAAGCGTTTCACCCAGTGCCCTCTGACATCGGCTGGCTGATGGTAACAACATTATCGGTATAGCTGTAGATACAATCCGGTAAATATTCTTGTACTGAATAAAGTGTTTATCGAATGACCGTGATAACTGACACCGGCTGAGATAAGAATAAATGTACCAAACCCCACAAAAAGTGAAAAAACCAGGAGAAGGGATGTTCTTCTGTCCTCATCATCTACGAGGCTTGCTTCAGGTGTACATGTATGTATTAACTTTTTTCATTGAATCAAACCTGACAGGTTTCGTCAACGATTAGTCATTTATTTTTATTCAACGCAACGATTCTACCGGGTTTTGCCTCGCCGCCCTCCACGACTGCCAGCTTACCGTCATGAGAGCAACTGATCATGTTACCACCCGCCAGCGCAAAAATCCACCAGCTCAGACTTGTCTTATAGGCAAAGTTCTGGAGCCATTTATGCATGGCGTACCATGCAACCGGACAGGCAAAAACAAAAGCAATAACCACCAATTTCACAAAGTCTTTATTCAGCATGATCATGACTTCCTTGATTTTAGCGCCGTTGACTTTGCGGATGCCGATCTCTCTGATCCTCGACTGGCAGGTCTGAAAGATCTGTCCTATCAATCCCATGCAGGTGATGATGAGCGCGATAAGGGAAAAGACGGCTATCGACTGGCTGAGTTTTTCCTCCTTCCGGTAAAATGAATCGAAATACGAGTCATAAAACGTATACATCATCGGAGTTTCAGGTGCAACAGCACTCCATGCGTTACTCAGGCTTTTCAGTTGTTCATTCAGTTCACCGGGTAAAAGCCTGACGCTTAAGGAGGTGTAATCGTCCTTAAACATAAGGCAAACCGCTTGCATCCCGGTATGCAATGAAGCTACATTAAAATCCTTAACGACACCCACGACGTCATACCCTCCCTGGTTCTGGTTGATCCCGTTATTGATTTTTCGGTTATCGAGATCCTTCCATCCGAACTTTTTGAAGGCGGTTTCATTGATGAGGCAGGAATTATTGCGGTCGGAAGCAAGGAAGTCCCTGCCCCTGATCAGTTTGAGCCCGAACGTTTTCAGAAACTGATCATCCACGTAGAGACATTCGAAATTATAATCTTCTCCACCTTCATCGCTGCTGCTCATACCCATCAAGACATTCCCGGGAGTGCCATTGCTGAAGGATAAACTTTCGATAAAGGGGAACTGATCGATCTGTTGCTTCAGGACTTCCTGTCCCTTAAAATTTGTCCCGAAATCAATCCTGACCAGCCGTTCCATATTGAAGCCGATATCTGCAGATTTCACAAATCGCAGCTGTTTTTGTATCACCATCAGGCCGACAAGCAAAGCTATGGTAGAAGTCAGCTGGAACACAGTGAGTATTCTTTTCCCGGTCCGTTTAATGGACATCGACCCTTTTTCCCCAATTAGCTGTTGAACATCATACCGGGAGATGATATAGATAGGAGCCAGCGAAGAAATGAGGATCACACTCAGAAGGATGGAAATAAACAATCCTGCCATCACTGGTGTGAAAAGCCATCTAATGTCGAGTGGGACCCCAAGCAGACGTCCGGCAAATGGGAGGGACAGCCATGTGATGACCAGTGCAAGAAGGAAGGCAAGCGTCACAGAGATGGTTACTTCGCATAAGGAAGACGCACGTAATTGTCTTGCCGAGGCACCATTGGTGATTTTAATCCCGATTTGCCGCAGGGTGGAAACCTGCATTAACAGGGTTAAGTTTACATAGTTGGTGACAGATAACAACAGGATCAATGCGGCAATGGACAGGAAGATAAAGATCATTCCAGTGCTCCCCGACTTATTATGGCTACCTTCAACGGTGTTATGGAGATATATATCAGTGAATGGCTGCAGACTTATCCTTTTAATATTGGATTTATTTTCAGGGATTCTTGTATTTACCAGGGTCTCAAGCCGCGATGCATCCGCCGGGTCACCGAGGATCAGATAGATCTCGAAGGGGGTGTAACAGTCATTATTCTGGCAGGCCCTCGAGAATCTGAAATCCTCATTATCGGCATTGAAAAAGATATCTGCGCTGATGCTTGAATTTTCGGGAATATTTTCTGAAACCGCACTGACCTGCAACTCAAAAATATTGCCGAAATTAATGTATTCCCCAACCACATCCGTGCTCCCGAACAGCCTCTGGGCAGCTGATCGGGAAAGCACAACCGAATGCAGGTCAGCGAAAGGTGCAATGGGATTCCCTGCCAGGATTCTGATCGAAAATGCACTGAAAAAATCGTTGGTCGTAGAGATCATGCTGTTCGCAAGTATGTAATCTTCACCTTTCAACTTTTTAAGGAAAACAGGGTTAGCCGACAGGGATACATAATTGAGAGGGACCACAGATTTGATACCCGGATACCCGTCCTTAAGCTCACCAGCAACATTGTAGTCGATATAGCTGGAGTTTACATTTGCTTCAACCATTCTGAAAATAGCTTTACGGTTGGGATATCCCTTGTCCACATTGTATTCCCTGTAGGCAAAAAGGGCGAGGATCAGGCATATAGCAAAGCCGGAGGCAAACCCACCGATATTAAGGAGCGTAAACATCCTTTTATGTTTTATACCCCTTAAAGATTGTTTTATATAATAGCCGATCATATTCTTACTGTATTATTCTGTAATGATTGTTTGATGTAATAAATGACCATCATTGCTTTTTTTGTCCGTTACTCACCCTTTTCTCCCTGCCTGAAACTCTCTTCTCTCCCCCCAACAAACCGGAAAAAATGCAGGTATCTGAACTTCATGTCACTGCTGGTGAAGACAGGTTGCAACCTGACCGCTACGGGTTGCTTGGTTTCATTAAGAACAGTTGCTTCCCGTCCCCTGTCTCCCTCCTCGTTTCTCTCTCCTCACATCTCCATTGCATCCACATCCAGTGCTTCAATCTCCCGCTTCATCTCTTCCGTGATGACCTTGCCGTCGAACAGGTTCACGATCCGGTGTGCAAAACCGGAGTCACGTTCCGAGTGGGTTACGATAATAATGGTCGTTCCTTCGTTATTCAGCTCCTCCAGTAATTTCATCACCGCCAGGCCATTCTTGGAATCGAGGTTACCGGTAGGCTCGTCGGCCAGCACCAACCTGGGATTGGCCACTACGGCCCGGGCAATGGCCACGCGCTGCTGCTGTCCGCCGGATAACTGCTGCGGGTAGTGCTTTTTGCGGTGACCGATCTTCATCTTTTCAAGAACGGCTTCAACCATCTCGCGCCGCTTTGAAGCCGACATCCGCATGTATACCAGCGGCATCTCGACATTTTCGAATACATTCAGTTCATCAATCAGGTTAAAACTCTGGAACACGAAACCGATATTGCCTTTTCGCAGGTCAGTCCGTTGTCCTTCGCGAAGCTTTGATACATCGACGCCGTTGAACATATAACTGCCACCGGTCGGGTTATCAAGTAACCCGAGTATATTCAGCAGGGTGGACTTCCCGCATCCCGACGGGCCCATCACGGCAACAAATTCACCCTTCTTCACTTCAAAATTGATGTGATTCAGGGCGGTGGTCTCGACTTCGTCGGTACGGAAGATTTTGGTTAGGGCGGTTGTTTGAATCATCAGCTAAAGATTTTAGGAGACGGGAGACAGGAGGCAGGAGACGGGAAAAATCCTGATACTCAAATTACTCTTTTCTTCCTTCTCAGTATTTATTAAATTTTTCTTTCCTGGTTTTTATAAGATTGAATACTTTAGCAGATATTTGTTTTGATTGCTTCAAAGAATCCAATTCATAATCTTTGGTCTAATTGATCTTTATTTATGAAATTTCTCCTGAAGGCGACAAAGGAAATATTGGCTGTTTCAACTACAGATCTTCTGGATATATTCAAAAAATGAATGAAGTCTTTATTGGAAAATGATTCGGAACCTTCTGCAATATTGTTTGAAATACTAAGCGAAGCTCCCCTTAACTGTTCAGCCACCTTATAAATTCTGGCCTCTACAAATGCATCAGAAGTTCGGTAAGAGTGTATCATTCAATTCAATAGAATTTTTCCATACTTCTAGATTCTTAAATCTGAAATTGACATTGGTAAGTTGTTTTGTGTTTTTACAGTAAATTTATGAAAATTAATCCTCATTTAACTTTTATGCTTATGTCATATTTAATTCAATAGAAGCTTTCTATCCCAATCTTATTTCCACGCACAAAAAACGAATTCCATTCTCTCTGCTATTTGGTACCCTTTGCTCTTTGCTCTCTGCTCTCTGCCCTATGCTCTTCCTGTCCACTTTCATGCCAAACCCACAACCCATTATCATTCAACATTATAACAAACCCATCCCTCATTGCCTTCGTAAATATTTTTGACAATCGAGTGTAAAATTTTTTGACGTTGAATCTGGTGAATGCATTTGTTCCTTATCTTTGGTTAAAAGACATGTATTATGGCATCCGGGAAGATACTGATAGTAGATGATAATAAAAATGCGCTGAGGGCATTGAACCTCTTGTTGCAGTTTGAATTTGAAACCGTTGTAACACTTTCGAGTCCCAACCAGATCATTTCGGAGCTGCGAAAGACTGATTTCGACCTGGTATTACTGGATATGAACTTTTCAGCCGGTGTAAGTACAGGAAATGAAGGTTTATTCTGGCTGAAGGAGATCAAGACCCATTCACCTTCAACCGAAGTCGTAATGATCACGGCTTATGGCGATGTTGAGCTGGCTGTGAAAGCTCTCAAACAGGGAGCTGCCGATTTCACTATTAAACCCTGGAGCAATGAAAAACTGGTCGCCACGCTTCATTCGGTTTACAAACTAAGTGCAAAAAACAAAGAGATTGACGAACTTCGGCAACGCGAACAAGGTCTCAGGAATGAGCTGTCGGCCGGTCCCCGCGATATGATAGGTGAATCCCCGAAGATCCGGAAGATAAGGGAAACAATTGACAAGGTAGCCGGAACAGATGTCAGCATCCTGATCACCGGTGAGAACGGAACGGGTAAAGAACTGGTTGCCCGGGAAATTCACCAGAAGTCGGCCCGCAGCAGGGAACTGATGGTAACCATTGACATGGGCGCCGTGCCGGAAACCCTGTTCGAGAGTGAACTGTTCGGTCATAAAAAAGGAGCATTCACCGGAGCCCTTTCCGACAGGGTCGGCAAATTTCAACTGGCCCATAAAGGAACCCTTTTCCTCGATGAGATCGGGAACCTCCCTCCTGCCCTCCAGTCGAAAATGTTAGTGACACTCGAGAACCGGATGGTTGTCCCGATAGGCTCCAACACAACGGTAAAGATTGACATCAGACTGATCAGCGCAACCAATGCAAATCCCGATAACCTGGTATTATCCGGCGCCTTCCGGGAAGACCTTCTATACAGGCTGAACACCATTCATATCGAGGTGCCGCCGCTTCGCGAGAGAGGTGAAGATATTGAACTACTGGCATCCTATTTCCTTAAACTCTTTGAAAAAAAATACCAAAAATCATCATTGCGTATCAGTTCACAGGCCATAAAAAAATTATCCAGGTATCCCTGGCCTGGAAACATCAGGGAACTGAAGCATACTATTGAAAAAGCAGTGATCCTTTCTTCTTCCGGCACACTGAACGCTGATGATTTTCTGTTCCGTCCGTCAGCAAAAATAATAAAAGACGGTTCGCTGACTATCGATGAAATGGAACGCCAGATGATAGAAGCAGCCCTGGACAAACATGATGGTAACCTGACAGCAGCCGCAGAACAGCTGGGGGTCACCCGTCAGACGCTGTATAATAAGATGAAGAGGTATGGGGCGGAGAGCTGAGGGCGGAGAGCAGAGAGCAGGGGAGACGGGAGACGGGAGATGGGAGACGGGGGACGGGGGACGGGAGACGGGAGACGGGAGATGGGAGACGGGGGATGGGAGACGGGAGACGGGAGACGGGAGATGGGAGACGGGAGAAGGGAGACGGGAGACGGGAGACGGGGGACGGGAGATGGGAGACGGGAGAAGGGAGACGGGAGACGGGAGACGGGGGACGGGAGACGGGAGACGGGGGATGGGAGACGGGAGACGGGAGACGGGAGACGGGGGACGGGAGATGGGGGACGGGAGATGGGAGACGGGGGATGGGAGACGGGGGACGGGGGACGGGAGACGGATGCCTGAAGAGTGTTGACCGTTTTTTGAATGATGGATGAATGATGGAATGGAAAAGATTAATGACCGTTTCGGCTTGTTTGCAACACAGCATTCTTCGGTGAAAGTTTTAGGGTACGACGGAGGTTTAAACCTGACAGGTTTTCCCCAACCTGTCAGGTTTGTATACTTTGAAAATTATTTAAAGAATAATCACCATGAATAACCGCTATCATTTCGGCATTTCGGGTCTGATCATCAGGCTGGTCGTTTTCCTGCTCCTTTCAGCAGGCACAGGGGTGTTGGCTACACGCGGGACATGGTGGATTGCTGCGCCTGTTTTCCTGTTCGTCCTTATATCGGGAGGCGCTATTATTACATACGTAAATGGTGTGAACAAAAAGATCGCTTTCTTTTTCGATACTGTGAGAAACGAGGATTTGACGCTTCACATGTCTGAAAACGAGGGAACGGCCTCACAGAGAGCTTTGAATACCAGCATCAACAGGATGATCGAGACCATTTCAGAGGTGAAGATCAGGCATGAGCACCGCGAGAAATTTTATCACGGGATGCTGAACAGGTCAGACACGGGGCTTATCATCGCTGACGATGAAGGGCATATCGAAATGATCAATCCGGCAGCTCTCCGTATTGCCGGTCTGGCTTACATCGCCCACATGGACCTGTTAAAACAAAAAAATAAGGTTCTGTATGACGTACTAGACAAAGCCAAACCAGGACAGGTGATTACTGCCAAACTACTAAACGCGAAAGAACTGCAACATATCTCGGTTAAGGTCTCCCGTCTCAAGTTCGGCGACAAATGTTACCGTTTGTATTCCATAAACGATATCAAGGCAGAGATGGAAGAAAATGAACTGGATTCATGGCAAAAGCTGATCAGGGTCCTGACCCATGAGATCATGAATTCCATTGCACCCATCACCTCCATGAGCAACACCCTCCACCGGTTTTTCACCAGGAAAAGCAAACCTGTGAATCCGGAAGATATTGATGAACGCATTATCCATCAGACCCTGGAAGGACTGGAGGTGATTGAACAACAGGGTAAAGGTCTTATCAACTTTGTCGAGGCCTACAGGGAACTTGCCCGGATCCCGGAACCTGTATTTAAACCGGTAAATATCGACGAATTTCTGTCCCGGATGAAATTATTGATCGAACCCAGGCTTGCAGAGGAAAATGTGAAGCTTCAGATTACCCGTAATGACAACGGAAACGATCTGGTAGCCGATGAAAAATTATTGAGCCAGGTGATGATCAATATTTTAAACAATGCCATTGAAGCGATGAATTCAGTGTGTGAAAAACTGATCAGGATCGATGTCCTGAACAATTCACATGGTCACCCGGTGATCAGTATCACAGATAACGGTACAGGTATCTCACCTGAAAACCTTGAAAGGATTTTCATTCCTTTCTTTACCACACGGGAAACGGGATCGGGAATTGGTCTCAGCCTGTCAAGGCAGATTATGCGTCTTCACAAAGGGAGCATTGAAGTGCAGTCAAGTCCCGGAAAAGAAACAACTTTCAGGCTGGTGTTCTAGTAGCGGAGCTTTGGAAGGCGAAGGCGGGTAATCTTTGATCCGGGGATCACCGGTCAAGCAACACATAGTTCCTGAATTCTCCCAGCCTTCTTCCGCCGAGAACATTCTTCTCTATCCAGGAAACCGCCCTGTATTTCATCCTGTCATGTTTATTTTTAATGGCGTTGATGCTGCGTGAAGGGCCTGAATATCGAAGCTGGTCTTTCCAGTTAAAAGCGGCAATCCATTCGTTCATAGCTGCCGGGTGAGTGCCTGTGAAGGCGGGGAGTTTTGAAAGATTTCCGTAGTCATAAAGCCGGGAATACATTTGCTTACGGTCCTGTTCCATCACCGATTCCTCCCCGCGGTGATTCATGCTGAAAGCTTTTATCTTATTCTGCATCAGCCGCGGCGGCCTAACCCAGCCGTAATGATATACCCAGGCATCCACCCTGGCCACCTTAAGCTTGAAGGTTTGGTCCTGCTGGCGGTAATGCAAGCCGTCAAAATGCGGTATCCGGCGAAAAGATTGTGCCGATTCCCAGGAATGAATTTCCGGATCATTCCGGACTATTCTGATCTCGTCGCGGTACCAGCAATGCCCGTCCTGGTAATGTTCATAATCACCCCAGAAATGCTTGTAATTAAACAACAATCCTTCCACCTCCCGGTCATCTTTCAACTCTTCACATCTTTTTTGGATGACAGGCAGATATTTTTCGTGAATCACTTCGTCAGACTGAAGATAGAAAAGCCAGTCGCCAGTGCAGTGACTCTTGGCGATATCGGTTTGGTGGGCATGCTCCATCCCCCGCGGGAACTTTTCGATATCCCATATAGTATCGATAATACGAATCTTGTCACTGGCGATACCAGCGATCTCTTCCCTCGTCCGGTCATCCTCATCGCTGTTGCCAAGGGCTATCACAAACTCATCCACGATAGGCAGAATGGACATGACAGCCTGTTTCATGGGATAATACAACTTCAGGGCATTTTTGCCCATGGAGAAGCCACTGATTTTCACTTTTCCACTCATCTCCTAATACATCTGCATCTTGTGTAATTTCTTATAGGTACCCCCGCTGATCTCTAAAAGTTCCTCATGGCGGCCGACTTCAACAATCCTTCCGTTATCGAGAACGATGATGCTGTCGGCATGTTTCACGGTCGATAGCCGATGGGCAATGACGATGGATGTCCTGTTTTTCATGAGCTTCTCCATGGCATCCTGGACCAGTCTTTCAGATTCGGTATCCAGTGAAGATGTGGCTTCGTCGAGAATAAGTATGGGGGGATTTTTCAATACGGCACGGGCAATGCTTATGCGCTGACGCTGTCCACCGGAAAGCTTTCCTCCGCCTTCGCCGATGTTGGTATAGTAGCCATTTGGAGTCTCCGTTATAAATCCGTGTGCATTGGCGACCTTTGCCGCGGAAATGACGTCTTCTTCCTTAGCATAGTCCATACCAAAAGCAATATTGTTAAAAAACGTATCATTAAACAGTATAGACTGCTGACTTACAATCCCCATCATTGACCTGAGATCCGACAGTTTATAGTCTTTCACGCTGATACCGTCAATCAGGATATCCCCCTTAATAACGTCAATAAACCTGGGAAGGAGATCTACAAGCGTTGACTTACCGGAACCGGAACGCCCAACGATAGCAACGGATTGTCCCTTTCCAATGAACAGGTTAATATCATTTAAAACAAAGTCCTTATCATACTTGAAGGAGACATCCCTGTACTCGATCGAGCCGGTGAATTCCTTTTTTAACACCGGATCATCCCGTTCACGGATCTTTACATCTGCATTTAGTACCTCGTCAATTCTGTCTGCAGAAGCCAATCCCTTAAGAATATTGTAATATGCAGTTGTGACATTCTTTGAAGGATTGATGATCTGTGAAAAGATTGCCAGGTAAGTGATCAGGATAGCCGGAGTGATTTGTCCCGTCCCTTCAAGAACCAGCGTCCCGCCATACCACAGGACTGTAACCAGGACAGACACACCTAAAAATTCGCTGAAAGGACTGGCCAGCTGCTGCCTCCTGAAAACTTTCATCAGCAAAGCCGTATAAAGATTATTCGTGCTTTCGAACCTGGCCTGCATCTTGGATTCGGCATTGAAAGCCTTGATGATCCTGAGCCCGCTAAGGGTCTCCTCAACAATCGACATGATGATCCCGAGTTTCCTTTGACCGTGAAAGGAGGTGGAACGAAGTGTTTTCCCGATCCTTCCGATGATCAGTCCGCTGAGAGGCAACATGATCAGGACGAAAAGCGATAACCGTGCACTCATCATGAACAACGCAACGAGAAAGGCAACGATAAGGATCGGATCCCGGAAGAGCATCTCGAGTGAACGTACAACCGATACCTCAATTTCCTGCACATCCTGCGACATCCTGGACATAATATCACCCTTGCGTTCTTCGGAAAAATAGCCCAGCGGCAAATCAACGATTTTGCTGTAAAGCTTATTCCTTATGTCTCTTACTACGCCGGTCCTGAGTGGTACCATGTAAAATTTGGAGAGATAAAGGAACAGATTCTTGAAAAACGTCATGCCCATGACCATACAGCCAACAATAATCAGGGCATAAACTTTCCCCCGGTTAATGATGATCTCACTGAGCATATAATTAAAATTGTGGACCAGTGACTGTGCGGAAAAATTGAAAGGCACCTGGTCGGTCACGAGTTCCGTTTTCGCGAAAAGTATATTCAGGAACGGAGCGATAAGGGCCAGGCTGAAAACAGAAAAAACGGCCGTCAGTAACATGAAACCTATACTGATGGTTGCCAGCCATTTATAAGGTATAATATATCTGAATATGCGGAAGAAATTTTTCATTAACCAATCATTTCCAGTTCAAACTAAAATAAATTCATTAACAAATATTAAACACCAGTATAATTTTTTGGAGTAATACTCCGTAACTCGACTTTGATGGCATCATCAATATCCAGACTATTGATAAATTCTTCAATAGCCTGTTTGTCAATGAATTTATGTGTGCGGGTCAATGCTTTAAGTGCTTCATATGGTTTCGGAAAACCCTCCCGGCGTAAAATAGTCTGTATACCTTCTGCAACCACAGCCCAGTTTTTTTCAAGATCGTTCTCCATTTGTTCCACATTCACGATAAGCTTACCCAAACCCTTAAGCAAGGATTTCAGGGCTATGACCGTATGTGAAACCGGAATACCAATATTTCTGAGAACGGTGGAATCGGTCAGGTCCCTCTGAAGTCTTGAAACCGGCAGCTTGCCAGAAAGATATCCGAAAATCGCATTTGCATAGCCCAGGTTTCCCTCTGCATTTTCAAAATCAATGGGATTTACTTTATGGGGCATGGTGGAAGAGCCGGTCTCCCCTTCCTGAATTCTCTGTCTGAAATATTCCATTGAAATGTAGGTCCAGATATCCCTGCAAAGATCAATGAGAATGGTATTCACCCTGGATAGATTATCAAAAATGGCCGCCAGATTATCATAATGCTCAATCTGAGTAGTTGTCTGGGAACGTTTTAATCCGAGATTATCGTTTACAAACCGGTTCGAAAAAGCGATCCAGTCGACATCAGGATAAGCCACATGATGGGCGTTGAAATTTCCTGTTGCACCTCCGAACTTGGCCGGAAATTGAAGGCCCCTTAATTGCTTTAATTGTATATCAAGCCTCTCAACAAAAACCCTGATCTCTTTACCAAGCCTGGTCGGTGAAGCCGGCTGTCCGTGTGTCCGGGCGAGCATGGGAACATCCGACCATGCCCTTGACATATCATCAAGCTTTTGTAAAACCTTATTTATCAGTGGAGTATAGACATCATTCATGGCTTCCTTCAAAGATAATGGTGTTGCTGTATTGTTGATATCCTGGGATGTCAGCCCGAAATGGATAAATTCCTTTTGGGATGAAAGACCCAGCTCATCAAATTTTTCTTTCAGAAAATATTCAACAGCTTTGACATCATGATTGGTCACTTTTTCAATTTCCTTTACCCGTTCAGCATCCCTTACCGTGAAGTCAAGATAGATGTCCCTCAGATTTCCCGTTGTGGCATCGTCAACCCCATCCAGTCCCTTTAAACCCAATTCACATATTGAGATGAAATATTCAATTTCAATCAGAACACGGTATCTGATGAGTCCATACTCAGAAAAAAAAGGCGAAAGGTCGTCGGTTTTATCTCTGTACCTGCCGTCAACAGGCGATATTGCTGTCAGATTATTTAAATCCATAGAGTGTTCTGATTTGATGAACAAATTTAACAGAAATTTTGCCAAATGTTAAATAATCACCGGATTTGTCTCTAAAACATTCTTTTTATATCATGCTTTTGAATCATTAATAAGTACTTTAGGCCAAAAATTTTGGAATGAGAGATATCAGAGTTTCGGTAGTTAAATATACAAATTCGGCACCCTTTATATATGGACTTGAAAATCATCCTGTTAAACAATTCATTCGTTTATCTCTTGACACTCCGGCTGAATGTTATAATAAATTAATGAATGACCACGCAGATCTTGGGCTTGTACCTGTTGTCATCCTGAATAAGCTCGGTTATTCGGATATTGTTTCACCCTATTGTATCGGAGCAAGAGGAAAGGTGCGGTCGGTAATCCTCGCCAGTACAGTAAAGCTCAAGGCTATCAAAACAATTTATCTTGATTATCAGTCCAGAACCTCTGTAAACCTTGTAAGGGTTCTTGCACGAAAATTCTGGCAGATACACCCTGAGTTCGTGCCCACCGAGGAAGGATTTGAGACTATGGAACTGAAAGAAGGGGAAGCATCCGTTATAATCGGTGACCGTGCTTTTGAATTTTATGAAAGGCCGTATCATATCTTCGACCTTGGTGATGAATGGTTCAGGCACACCGGCAAACCTTTTGTTTTTGCCTGTTGGGTTGCGAACAAACCTGTAGATGCAGATTTTGAATCCATGTTTTCAGAAGCCTTGCAATATGGACTGGATCACAGGGATGAACTGGCAGACACCCTCATTCACCAGGAACTCACAAAAAATGTTGATCTGAAAAGTTATTTTTACGAGAATATCAATTACAATTTCGGCCCGTCCGATGAAGAGGGAATGAATTTATTCTTAAATTTAATGCGTATAATCTACAACCAATAGAAAATGCGGAAAGGATCATTCAGGTCGTTCTACAATTTTATACTGCCGGTACTTTTGATTTTCCTTACCTCAGCCAGCGTCAATGAAGGTGAAAAGAAGGTTCTGGTGTACAAGTTCAACATCAAGGAAGAAATTGCGGCACCTGTCTGGAGGCTGACACAGAAAGCCTTCAGGGAAGCCATTGAGATGAAGGCTGATGTGATCATTATTGACATGAACACCTATGGCGGATTGGTGGATATAGCCGATTCCATCAGGACTAAGATCCTGAACAGCACCATTCCTGTATACGTATTTATTAATGACAACGCGGCATCGGCGGGGGCGCTCATTTCCATTGCCTGCGACAGCATTTATATGAAACGTGGTGCGAAATTCGGCGCAGCTACCGTGGTAAATCAAACGGGGGCAGCCATGCCCGACAAGTACCAGTCATATATGCGGGCTACCATGCGGGCTACTGCCGAGGCCCATGGAAAAGATACTCTTATAAGCAACGGCGACACAACCTACCGGTGGCACAGAAATCCTAAAATCGCCGAGGGAATGGTTGATCCATCCATTTATATCGCAGGGGTGTCTGACAGCGGTAAGGTCATTACCTTTACGGCTGTGGAAGCTGTGAAGTTCGGCTACTGTGAAGGGATTGTGAACACCATACCTGACGCGCTTAAAAAAGCAGGAATCACAAACTATGACCTGGTGGAATACACACCGACAGCAGTTGACAGCCTAATTCATTTCCTCCTGAACCCAATCATTCATGGCCTGTTGATCCTAATTATCATCGGCGGATTATATTTTGAATTTCAATCCCCGGGTATCGGCTTCCCGCTTGGCGCTTCCATCCTGGCCGCCGCATTGTTTTTTGCCCCGCTTTACCTTGAAGGCCTTGCCCAAAACTGGGAGCTGCTTATTTTTATCATGGGCATCGGCTTACTGGCCGTTGAAATCTTCGCCATCCCGGGATTTGGTATAGCCGGCATCACGGGTATTGTGCTGATTGTCGCCGGACTTACCCTGGCCATGGTTGATAATTTTGTCTTTAAATCAGGCAATATTCCCTTAATTCTTAACACTGTCTTCGGTGCCTTGAGTGTTGTGATCGGTTCATTACTGGTGGCGATAGTACTGTCTCTTTTCACGGCCCAGAAACTGTTCAATTCGAAATTGTTTGGCAAACTGGCCCTTCAGGCTACCCAGAGGAAAGAAGAAGGGTACATCGCTGTAGAGACTAAACAACGTAACCTGGTAGGCAAAGAGGGGGTGGCTCATACCGTTTTGCGCCCAGCCGGGGTAGTGGAAGTTGACGGCGATTATTATGATGCAAAAGCCGAATTCGGATTTATCCCAAAAGGAACTCAAGTCAGAGTTATACGTTATGAGACCGGTCAGATCGTTGTAGAAGAACTTGGGTAAACCGTATGGAAAAGGGTAAGCATTTCATCATCAGGGATTACAAAGGCGACGATTATCCGCAGTTGATTCAACTTTGGAATGAGACCGGTCTGGGAAGTCCCGAAAGAGGAGATAATGCCGGCACCATAGATCGATGTAACCGGATGGGTGGGAAACTTCTGGTTATGACCAATGCAGAAAATACAATCCTCGTTGGCAGCAGCTGGATGACCTTCGACGGCAGAAGAATTTATCTTCATCATTTTGGCATAAAACCCGGGTATCAAAACCTTGGCCTCGGCAAAAAACTGGCTAATGCCACCCTCCTCTTCATCAGGGAACAGGGATACCAGGTAAAACTGGAAGTCCATAAAGACAACCGGATTGCCAAAAAACTCTATGAGAACCTGGGATTCTTTGCTTTTAAAGACTATGAAATCTATATGATCCGCAATACCGGGGAATTAACCATTTCAAAAAACCCTGACTGAAGGCATGAAAGCCTGCAAATTGCGGATAGCAATTCATTCGCTTTTTAATGTCAATTCTCTTTTGTCAATAAGTATTTATAAATCTCCATTCCCCCGGCAGGAGATTTGATTATATTTAAATTCTGTCGAGTGTACCAATTGTACTCCGACCGGCCGGATACAAAAATTACCTGAGATGATGAACCGATGGCTGACATCCCTGATTTTCTGCTTCATACCCGTGCTGATGCAGGCACAGCAAAACCTGCCTTTGGGAGGATGGGATAATGCCACCCTTGCCCGGGCAAATACAGCTGGTAAAGTCACATACATGACAGATGAAGAGAAACAGGTCATCCTGTTAACCAATCTGGCCAGGCTTGACGGACCTTTATTTGTTAAAACCATTCTGGCGGACTGGATGAAACATGAAAAGGCTTCAGGGTATACCCGTTCACTGGAAAAAGAACTCAAAAGTATATCCGGACTCCCCCCGCTCTACCCACGGAAGGACCTGTATGATATCGCTTTCAGACATGCCGTCAAATCGGGGAAAAAAGGAACCACCGGGCACCAGGGTTTTAAGAAAAGATTCAAACCGGTTATGGGAAAGTACAACAGGGTGGGCGAAAATTGTGCTTACGGCTTTAACCAGGCAGAAAACATTGTGCTCGGATTACTGGTAGACGAGGGGATACAGGACCTCGGTCACCGGAAAAACATGCTGAATGCGGATTTTGACTCACTCGGAGTCTCCATTCAACAACACAGGACCTTTACCTATAACTGCGTTATGGATTTTGGCGGAAAATGACATCAAAACCAATAAAAAAGAAAGCTTGCCATGCCAAACATTGAGATTATTCAACCAGAAGATGCCGACGGTTACATCAAGGAAGTGTATGATCAGATTCTTGAGAGCCGTGGTAAAATTGCAGAGATTTATAAGATCCAAAGTCTGAATCCCAGATCTATCATCCGGCATCTGGATCTTTATATGACCCTGATGTACAGCAAATCACCATTAAGCCGTGAACAGCGTGAGATGATCGGGATCATTGTCTCCTCAGCCAACAAATGTGAATATTGTTATGTACATCATTCACAGGCCCTGCTGCACTTCTGGAAAGATGAGAAACGCCTTCAGTCCCTTGCCCGTAAATACACCGATGCGGGGCTTGATGAAAAAGACGAGATGCTCTGCGAACTGGCCCTTCTCTCCACTACATCACCATACAGTCGCAAGATCAGTCCCTTAATAAAAAAGATGAAGAAGAAAGGATTTACCGACCGTGCAGTTCTCGATGCAACCCTTATTATCAGTTACTTCAACTTTGTAAACCGGATTGCACTCAACCTGGAAGTTGAACTGGAAAAGGATCCCGGTGGTTATAAGTATTGAAAGGAGTCATCATGTTAAGAAACGAAAGATCTCATACGAAAGTTATTGCAACGCTCGGACCGGCATCTTCAGACCGCGACACCCTAACAAAAATGTTCTTCGAAGGCATAGATGTATGCCGCCTGAATTTCTCACACGGCTCACATGAAGAACACCTGAAGAATATTAACCTGATTAAAGACCTGAACCGTGAACTGGGGACCTTCGTTGCGATACTGGCGGATCTGCAGGGACCCAAACTGAGGATTGGTGAAATTGAGAACAATGAAGCCCGTCTTGAGGACGGCAGTGAGTTCCGCCTGGTCACTACCAAATGTACCGGGGATGCCGTAAAAGCATATATGAACTATGAGTTGCTTCCCCATGAAGTCCGTATTGGAGAGGCTATCCTGATTGATGATGGGAAAATTAAACTTGAAGTCACAGGAACGAACCAGAAGGATACGGTTGTCACCAGGGTCATTCATGGCGGTGTGCTTTCCTCCCGTAAAGGTGTGAATTTCCCGCATACGAAAATTTCCCTCCCCTGTCTCACGGAGAAAGATATTGATGATGCCCGCTTTGCCCTGGCCAACAACGTCGACTGGCTTGCCCTGTCATTTGTCAGGTCGGCAGGAGACGTGAGAGATCTACGGGAGCTTGTTAAGCAGGAGAAAAAAACCGTAAGAATCGTGGCCAAAATTGAAAAACCCGAAGCTGTAAAAGATATCGTGCATATCATTGAAGCAGCAGATGCCATTATGGTTGCACGGGGAGACCTTGGGGTGGAAGTGGATTTCGACCAGGTTCCCATGATTCAGAAATCTATCGTAAGACAATGTATTGAACATTCCAAACCGGTAATCATTGCCACCCAGATGATGGAAAGTATGATCACCAATTTCAGACCTACACGTGCCGAAGCTACCGATGTGGCTAATGCCGTGCTCGACGGAGCTGACACACTCATGCTCAGCGGTGAGACCTCCATCGGAGCCTATCCGGTTGAAGTGATCCACAGCATGCAGAAAATCATCGACTGGACTGAAGACAGCAAATCACAGTTTTTTCGCAATCATCCGCCAAAGAAACCATCACACACTTTCCTCCCCGATTCGATATGTTACAATGCCTGCCTTATGGCTCAGCAGACCGGAGCGAAAGCCATCGTGACCTTTACACACTCGGGCTATACCGCTTTCAAAATATCCTCTTTCCGGCCTTCAGCCGATATTTTCGCCTTTACCACTAATAAAAGCCTGCTGCCGATGTTGTCACTGGTCTGGGGTGTCAGGGCTTACTATTCCTCCGATCACAGCAACATTGAGGATTACATCAACCATTCTATCGAATTCCTCAAACAGAAAAATCTGATCCATAAAGGTGATGTCATCGTTCATGTGGGAAGCGTTCCCCTGCTGAAAAAAGGCAAAACGAATATAGTGAAACTGACGTTGATATGATGGCTCTCTACCATGGAAGATATGATCATTGAAACGGAAAAGAAGTGGCGCGATGAACTTTACGGATATGTCGGAAATCTGTTCTCAGCCTTTCCAATCCCTTCGCACGACCAGGATCATCATCTCCGGGTTTGGATGTATGCCCGTGACCTTATTCGTGAACTGCAGCATGCCGGGAAGACTGTCAGCCCTGTTGAGACCGAAGACCTGATACTGGCATGTTTTTTCCATGACACAGGTCTTATACGGGACGACGGTCCTGAACATGGAAAGACCAGCGGAGAGATTTTTAAAGAGTACCTGCAGTCGACAGGTAGAACCGTCTGCGACCGGCAGAAAATCCTGGAAGCCATTGAGAACCATGATGACAAAAACTATCCCGGCCACTCCTCCCTTTTCGATGAAAACGGGCTGAATATCCTGAAAACCCTTGCTGTTTGCGATGATCTTGATGCCTTTGGCAGAACAGGGATCTACCGGTATGCGGAAATCTACATCATGCGGGGGATACCCATGGAAGATCTCGGGCTGAAGATCATGGCCAACCTTTCAGGACGATTTTCACATTTCATAGCTACATGCTCTTTTCTTCCCGGCATGATCCGTATTCACGTTCCAAGGCATAATGTGACGGAGGATTTTTTCAGAAATTACAACCTGCAGTTACGTTTGATCGAAAAGGGCGCTTCCCGGCCAGATACAGGACCCGTGGGCGTTATCAGGGAAATTTTCAGACAGACGATGGCCGGCGGAAACAGCATCCCGGAAATATGTGACCTCGTCATCCGTTCGGTTGATGATCAATATGTCAGCGAATTTTTCAGGGAATTGAAAAATGAATTATGACAATACTAAGTGCTTGATTTCTTCTGTATATTCATATTCATTTCACCTCGAAATCCAATAATTTCACTTCCCCGATATATCCTTCGAGGCGGTCGCCAATCTTCACCGGACCAACACCTGACGGGGTGCCGGTGAACATCAGGTCACCGGTTTTCAGAGTCATGAACCGTGATACGTACTCGATCAGATGATTCACATGAAAGATCATGTTCCGGGTATTTCCCTGTTGAACGGTATGTCCGTTTATATCCAGCCTGAAATCGATATTATCGATCACCCCATAACGGTTCATGGGCACAAATTTGCTGACGGGGGCCGAATAATCGAAGGCTTTGGCTATTTCCCAGGGCAGCCCTTTTTCCTTGCACTCGGACTGAAGATCGCGGGCCGTGAAATCCACTCCAAGAGCAATCTCAGAATAATAACGCGATGCATATGAGGCATCAATGGACTTTCCTACTTTGTTGATCTTCACTACGATTTCAA
The DNA here is from genome assembly GCA_963732905.1 of uncultured Bacteroidales bacterium. GTDB lineage: Bacteria > Bacteroidota > Bacteroidia > Bacteroidales > DASQZK01. The sequence goes on along the minus strand of CAVTBM010000010.1, from coordinate 351,721 downwards.
TCTCATGCTGGACATCATTTGAAAAATCGGGATAATAGAAAGGACGGTTCCTGATCACCAGTGATGATCCTGGCTTCATGAAAAATACCGGCTTTTCGGGTACGGCATTATTAAGCTCTTTGGCGTGATCGGCATAGTTACGGCCAATGCAAATGATCTTCATAACAACTTTTTTTTATTCTTCACTCTCCGGGCTTAGTCCAGATTTTGTGAACTCCGGTACCATAAATGACAGTATGTATTCCGGGGTGCGGATCCCCAACCTTATTCCTGCCACTTTCCGGGTCACCGGAACTTTGTCAGCCCGGTTATAGTAACAAAATTGTGTGTCCTGCTGTTCTATGCTCCACTTTTTCCTTCTACTTCTGAAAAGCCCTGAGCTTAATAGCCGTCAGTACTTTCTTGGTGTATAAAGGAAAATCTCCATTCATCATCCATCCGTAATAGCCGGGATCCTTCTGCAGAACTTCATCTACCGGTATCCCTTTATACTTGCCAAAGTTAAAAACTTCAACAAGCTTCTCATTATAAATTATCCGCCCGGCAAAGTCGACATTATTGGTGTGTGAAGAAAAATCTGAAAGAGCTGAAATCTCATTTTTAAGCTCCGGATATCTGTCCAGCTGCGCCTGCAGGATCTCATAGGTAGCACGGGTGTCGACTTCCGCAGAATGTGCCCCGTCAAGTATTTTGTCGCAGTAAAACTGATAGGCGGCAGAAAGTGTCCTTTGCTCCATTTTCATAAAGATGACCTGTACATCAATGAATTTGCGTTTGGAAAGGTCTATATCGACATCGGCACGTAAAAATTCTTCAGCGAGCAAAGGGATATCAAATTTATTGGAGTTATAGCCAGCCAGGTCACAGCCTTCGAACTCATGAGCCAGGTTTTTGGCCATTTCGGTGAAGGTCGGCGCATCTTTTACATCGGCATCGCTGATCCCGTGAATGGCCGTCGACTGTGGCGGTATGGGCATTTCCGGGTTGATAAGATATGTCCGGCTCTTTTCATTCCCCTGCAAGTCCACTTTCAGATATGACAATTCCACTATCCGGTCTGTGGCAATATTTATCCCGGTGGTTTCCAGATCGAAAATAATTAGCGGATTTTTCAGATTTAATTTCATAACATCATTAGGTTTACGCATTAACAGTCCTGGAAATGATCAGACCGCAGAGCCCGTAACGGCCTGGATCCAAACGGGTTCATCCCTGGAATGATCCGTTTGTCCCGGTAATTTTACGCGTTCTGCGGTCAGAGTATTATCCGTTCTTCTCCGGCACAGCCGGATCATGCATTGATCATCATCGGCATCAGCAGCATAAGGATGTCCTCACTTCCGTTCGCCGATTCAGCCGGCAGGATAAGCCCTGCTCTTGTAGGATCGGACAGTTCGAGGAAAACGTCCGTACTGGAAATATTAGACAGTATCTCAATCAGGAAGGTAGATTTAAATCCGATTTCCATTTCATCTCCTTCGTACTGGCAATTCAGTCTTTCGTAAGCAGAAATTGAGAAGTCGATATCCTGGGCGGAGATCATGATCTGATTCCCTTTCAGCTGCAGTTTCACCAGGTTGCTGGCCTGGTTGGAGAACACCGAAACACGGCGCAGGGTGTTGTAAAGTTCGACTCTGTCAATGGTCAGTTTGTTAGGGTTATCCGTCGGGATCACAGAATTATAGCTTGGATAGTTTCCTTCAACAAGACGGCAGACCATACGATAGTTGGCGAGGGTAAATGAGGCATTCTTATCATCAAACTCGATCCTCACCAGGGTTTCCTGCTTTGGAAGAATATTCCTCAGGAGGGAGGCGGGTTTCTTGGGAAGTATGAAGGTGGCCGAAGTGTCGGCTTTCCCGTCAGTACGTTTATATCTGACAAGTTTATGAGCATCGGAAGCCACAAACGTGATATCGTCGGGTGAAAGTTCCATGAAAATTCCGTTCATCACAGGACGGAGCTCATCATCAGCCGTTGCAAATATGGTTTTTGAGATCCCCGAGAGAAGAAGCTCCGGACCGACGTCCAGGGAAACTTTCTGATCTTCTTTGATCACAGGCATCCGCGGAAATTCATCACCACTCTGGCCCATCACTGTGAACTGACCGTTCTCACTCTGGATCACCACACTCAGATTATCGGTGTTGATCTCAAAGGTGAGCGGCTGCTCCGGAAATTCCTTAAGGGTGTCGTTCAGGATTCGTGCAGGAATGGCAATTTTCCCTGAGTCAGTTGAGTTCTTAAGGTTAACGATGGTTATTAGCGTCGTCTCAAGATCAGAAGCAGTAATTTCAAGCTCGTCCCCGTCCAGGGAGAATAAGAAATTGTCGAGGATAGGTAAAGTGTTTTTTGAACTTATTACCCTGCTGATCGATTGCAGATGGCTTAGTAATTCAGTACTGGAAACAACAAATTTCATACGTTTATTATTTATTATAGTGGTTGACCAACCCCGAATGGGCCGGTGATGCTCTTACAAATGGTTTAACCCGTCGTCGGGTTTTTGATTTCCATGAATTATAATCCGGTCCCGGAATCCTGCACTCAGGATTTATGCTTCTGTCGGCCAGACCGCTGAAATGTTACCCAGGACAATAAGCTGAGGATGTAAAAACACAAATCACAGCTGACCCGGGTAACTATCCTGACAGTAATCCTCTCGCTTTCAGAACCGTAATCCAGTCAGGAGCTCCAAATAATTCACTACCAATAATACAAAAAAAAGTTCAGATGCTAAACCCAAGTGAGGATTTATTTCTCAGTAAAGTGCGACAGGGTCTGACGCAAGAGATCCAGAACAATATACCGGACCACAAGAAGTTGATCATCATGGTTGAACCGGATCAGGGCACGGAATATGTCGGTTTCGCCATTTTCTTTTATGAAGGGGTACATCTCGATGAGGTATTGTCTTCCTTTTACATCGGTAATTTCAATGCTGTAATCGGGTTTACTGTTCAAAACAACGGCGGCCGCCTTCTGGTTTGTAAAAGCCGAATCATAAAATATCTTATTGAAATAACTGGTATACATGAGAATCCGTTCATGATCTGTAAGAGAATCCGGAATGATGTTTCTCTGGTCATCTTCCAGGATCAACCGGCCTGCTTCCCGTTCAATGATAAATCCCCTGCCCCACTTTTCCGCCGGACTGACGACTACCTGGCGGATCTCATCCGGATTAAGACTGACCAGTACCTTATTCTTCCAGTAGGAGGCACGATCATTAATAATCTGAGACAAATCTGCCTTCGGGAAGCCGAAAACTCCCACACGGTAAACATTGCCGGAACCGGTATGGTGCATGAGAGGCATTTCCGGGGAAGGGTAAAACCTGAGTCTTTTTACCCTCTTCCCCACCCATATCCTGACACTTCTGGCTCTCCGGTTTTCCAGATCTGTTGTTTTCATCATCCCGTTGATGCTCATCCGGGAAAAAGCAAACAGAAAATTATTGACAGCCGTCGGGTCTGCCTTATACCGGCCGTTCACCTCCCATCCGTCGGCTGCCCGTTGGAGGTTTACCGTATCCGTCCCCGATATTTGGATACGGCTTACAAGACTGGTATCGGGAATGGCAAAATCAGCCTTTCCGCCGGTAAGCCTGGCCCACTCACCCGTGAAGACGAAAAGAAGGACAGCAACAATGATCAGGGCAAATGCAGCATATCCGAGATTTTTTCTGTTCATGGCGTCAATTTTGTATCGCCGTATTTCTTTTTCCGGTGAAGGCTGAAAGCAAAACCTCCAAGCAAAATGATGATCACAGGAAGAAGCGTATTGATCAATTCCCATTTTACCTGCTCATTCTTCAGCCTGATTTTGGACCTGTCGAGCAATCTCAGTTTAAAATTTCTTGCCCGGAGCCTGATCAATCCCATGTCATCGGTCATGTAGTTTATCACGTTCATGATAAAATCCTTATTGCCAAAGGTCTGCCGGGTATCCCGGTCGTAACCCAGGGGCATCGGGATGGTGTCGGTAGCTGTTATCCTGACCTCATTGCGGATCATATCGCCGTCGCCCGCCACAAAAATCATGGCCGGCTTCGACTGGTCAATGATTTTCACATCCTCTGGTTTAACCCCGTCAGGCACCCCGTAATTTTTGTAGAAGGACGGAAAGGTCCCTTCAGCAAGAATGGCAACCGGCAGGTGGGATCGGTTGTACTCAGAACGGTTTATCGGCTGTGTAATTTCATCCATCGAGATATATACCGGGTTTTCAACCAGGGCCGACGTATCGGATGTGGACAGAAGTACCATGCGCTTCACACCGGAAAGGGGCGCCGGGGTGGTATCGATGGAACTGGTAAATTCCGATTCAACATAATTCAGTCCCCTGGTAAGAAAATTATCCTGGGGAGGACTCAGTAACGGGTAGTATACCCATGGCAAAATCGCCGGTCTGGGATTCTGACCTTCCATTGCCGTTTCAACCTTCACATAATTGCATTGCAGGTCTTTGACCAGGTTATAATCGATACGGAATCCGTATTTGAACAACAGGTCATAGATATTCAAATCGAGGAAGGAAGTAAAGGTCCTTCCCGACACCAGGCTGTCGGCATTGGCCTGGACAGGGTCGAGGAAAAAGAGCACACGGCCGCCCCTCATGATATACTGGTCGAGGACGAATTTATCCTTCCCTGAGAAAGGCTTCAGCGGCTGGGCGATGACAAGTGCTTTATATGACATGAGTTTATCGAGATCACCGTCAATAGTCAACCATTTTACATCAAAGAACAGGCTGAGTTCTTTGCCGATATCATAGGTCTGAAGAAAACCCAGTTCGCCCTGTCCGCGTATAAACCCAATCTTTTCAATTTTCTTCGCTGTCAGGCTTTTGATAGCCCTGATAAACTCGTACTCGAGGGCTTCCATCGAATTGTTCAGGTTCTCCTGATAAGGCAGTCCGGGATTGTTTTTCAACAGATTCAGGGGAAAATCGATGCCCTTATAGCTTACTATAGCTCCGGGAAAAATAAGCTTCGTGGTGTACCCGCCTTCCTTGTCCTTAACCCTGACATCGGTTGGCCTCAGTCCCTTATCCACCAGTTCCTTCATAAGCTGGTTTCGGGCCTTTTGATCCTCATCGGCATAAGGGTTAATAAATTCATATTCAATGTTTTTTCCCCCATAAGCCCTGAATTCTTCCAGGTTTTCCTTTATACTCTGCCTGAAACGGATAAATTCCGAAGGGAGATCACCATCAAGGTAAACGCGGATAAAAACGATATCATCCAGTCCGTGCAGGATCTGCCGCGTCTCTTTTGCCAGGGTAAATCGCTTTTCAGAGGTAAGATCCAGGCGAAAGAAGCGGAAACTACCCAGCACATTAAAGGCCACCACAAGAAGCAGTGCAAGTAGAAGTTGAATAAGATGACGACGTTTTAAAATTCTTCTGTTCATGATCCTTACCATTTTCTGCTAACCAGGACTGTCCGGGTCAGGTAAAGAAAAAGAAATATCACACCCAAAAAGTAGATCATATCCCGGCTGTCGATCACCCCTCTTGCCATCGACTGGTAATGGTAATCAATTCCCAGGGTTTCAATGATATGCACCGCCTGACCCGATTGGCCAAGAGTGCCGATAAAATTAAATCCCAGGTAAAAAAGGAAAGAGAGAAGTACAGCCAGAATGAAAGCCACGATCTGGTTCCCGGTTAACGATGAGGAAAAGATACCCACCGAGGCATAGATCCCGCCGAGAAAAACCAGTCCCGAATAGGATCCCCATGTCCCCCCGGTATCGATATCACCCCTTGGGCTTCCCAGCAACCACACCGAACCGAAAAAGATGAGCGTCGGAAGAATGGATATGACCACCAATGTCCATGCCGCGAAAAATTTCGCCAGGACGATCTGTAGTTCATTCATGGGCCGGGTGAAAAGAAGTTCCAGCGTCCCGGCCCGCTTTTCTTCCGAAAACATACGCATCGTGATAGCCGGCACCAGGAAGAGGAATACCCAGGGAGCCAGAGTAAATAAGGTATCCAGGCTGGCATAACCACTGTCAAGGACATTCATCTGGCCACTGAATACCCACATAAACAAGCTGGTGAGCAGGAGAAAAACAATGACAACAACGTAACCTGTGAGTGAGCTGAAAAAACCCCGGATCTCTTTTTTATATAATGACCACATAATTACAGATCTGAACAGATTTGGCGAAGTTAACGAATTGAACCGGTATCCCAATAATTACCTGAAAGCTTCCGGCAATTCAGAGCCGGGAAGGTCATTCAAATCACTGATCGAAATATCATTAAAATAGAAACGCAAAATGTAAGAATAAGAGTATCCTTCCCGGGCCATTTCCATGGCTCCTTCCTGACTAAGCCCCACGCCATGTCCGTAACCCCTGCCGTTGAGTAAAAGCGTATCCCCATCATCAGACATGCTCATATCGAAAAAAGCCGATTTCAGCCCAAGGTCCTCCCTGATCACCGACATCGACAGGGTATCATCCTGATATATAAATGATTTCTTCCTGTGGGGCTGACTGATCAGAAGTTTATCCGGTTCTGCATCGGACACATTAAAACCTTTGGCTTCCAGGTAAGCAATCCATACCTGCAAACTTAATTTTTCTTTCCACTGATAATGCTTCTGGTCTTTGGAGAAAGGATCAAGAATGGCCTGCAGGTAATCCTGATCGACAGGCCAGACGTCGGATGCCCGTTCAGTTTCACCCCCACTGTTGGCATGAAACGCCGGCATGATAAGCCTGCTGTATTTATCGGTCACAACCATATTGTGCGTAGCAAGCACTGCAGTATAAATATCCGGATTCTGATTGCCCATGCCGTGGAATGCCTGACAATGGGTATGATCGCAGAGGTTAAAGCCTTCACCACTGTGCCGGTCCCAGTTGCGGAGCGCATACGTCCGGCAAAGAACCGCCTGCGCCATGTAAAATTCCTGAGGTGCGACCGGTCCGGCTTCCGTTTCAACTACCCCGGCCAGGTAACGGTCGAAATCGATGATGTTAACGAGCTGCATGGTTTGGTGTGAAACGCTTACCCCGATATTACCGGCATAATCGAAAGCTCCTTCAGAAGATTCGGTCACCCTGATCCGGCAGCGACTCTTAAGCGTCTTGTCTCTGAAAAGCATCTGCATGCAAGGGCCAAAGGTAGAACTGCCATCATTCAGGTAAATACTGTCATGGATCATGCTGATGTAAAAGATATCTCCCGGACCCGCTGTAAACCCCGTCATCCCGTCAACACTCAGGTCATATTCACCGCTGGTGCAATGGAAAGTAAATGCAGTTACAAGCTTATCATAAAAAAGACCGACACGGATGTCCTGTGCCTGTATCCTGCTAAGATTGAACAGGATTATTAACGCTATCAGTATCCCTTTTCTCCTCATTATAAAACACCCAAAATTTCTGTCATTCTTGCGGCAACCCGTTCTGAACTTCCCGGATTGCCAAGTTTCTCAATGATCCGATCATATCCGGCCAGCATCGTCTCACAATAGTCCCGGTTATTCAGTATCTGATCAAGTTCTTTTATAATATTCGCTTTCAGGTTAATCTGCAGCAATTCCTTCACGATTTCCTTCTGAGCTATCAGATTTACGAGGGAGAAAAACCGGATCCTGACAACACGCTTCCCGATGTGGTATTGTAAACCACCGGTTTTATACACAACGACCTGCGGGACCCTGAATATGGCGGTTTCCAGTGTAGCCGTACCGGATGTTACCACGGCGGCTGAAGCTGCACTCAGCAATTCATAGGTTTTGCCGGTCACAATCTTCACGTCCGTTCCCCCGGTAAAATTGCGGTAAAAGGATGGATCCACGGAAGGTGCTCCTGCAATGACGAACTGATAGCCAGGATATTCATGGACTGCCGGTAACATCTCGGGCAGACACCTCATGATCTCATGGCTCCTGCTGCCGCTGAGCAGGGCAATGATCGGACGGTCATCCAGGCTGTTCTCCTTCCTGAACACTGACGGATCAAAAGATGTTATTCTGAAACGGCCAATGGCATCCATCAACGGGTTGCCGTAATATTCAACCTCAAGTCCTTTCTTCCTGAAATAATCAACTTCAAATGGAAAAATCACGAAAAGCCTGTCGACATACTCACGCAGTTTTGAAATCCTTGATTTTTTCCATGCCCACACTTTTGGAGAAATGTAATATAAGACTTTAAACCCTCTGGCTTTGGCAAATGCAGCCATGCGTAGATTGAATCCCGCATAATCCGTCAGAATCAGCACATCGGGCTGCCACTGAAGAAGATCCTGTTTGCACAGCTTCAGGTTTTTACCAATGGTCCTGATATTTGCCAGGACATCCACGATACCCATGAAGGCCATATCACGGTAATGTTTCACAGGAGCCACACCCCCAGCCTCAGCCATAAGATCTCCCCCAAAGAACCGGAATTCCGCATTCTTATCGAATTTCCTTAGCCCTTTCATCAGGTTGGATGTGTGCAAATCTCCGGAAGCCTCGCCGGCTATCAGGTAGTATCTCATAAGCACTCAGGTAAATTTCAGTATGATGATGATGATTCCAACAACAAACATGGCAATGATTACGCCGCGTGCGCTCCGTAACCGGTCACTCCAGATAAACAGGAAAAAAAGGAGAAGGTTGGGAAGCAGACAAAGACTGAGAAGTCGCGGGAGAATACTCATCTCTCTGATCTTGTCCAGATATCCTACAAATGAATAACCTCCCTTTTTTGCGACCAAAATAAAAAAGAAACAAATAAATGGAAGTGCAATACCACCTATAATTCCGGTAGATAATTTATTCAGTCTGTCTTTCTTCATATCTGCATGTATCAGTAAAACTTCCTGGATTGCAACGTTTCAAAGTGAATTCAGGTTCCATTTTTCAAAATGGGGCCACGACCGGTAAGCGGTAAGATCCACCTGGATAGGAACGACTGAGACAAATCCTGCTCTCAAGGCAAATTCATCTGTATCATCGGCTTCCTCCTCCTGGTTAAAGTAATTGCCCGTAAGCCAGAAATATTCACCGTTATGCGGATCGAGTCTCTTAACAAATTCTTCTTTCCAGTATCCTTTCGTCTGTCGGCAGATTTTGATCCCTTTCATTTCTTTCATCCCGATAGCAGGTATATTGACATTCAGACAGACGCCTTCGGGGAGTTGATGCTCAATAATATTCTCAATAATTTTTTTTACTATGATTTTTGCCGCACTAAAATCGGCATCCGGGTCATAATCCAGGAGCGAAAATCCGGCTGAAGGAATGAAATTAATACAGCCTTCCATTGCTGCAGCCATGGTTCCTGAATACACCACGCTCGATGAGGAGTTGGATCCATGGTTAATTCCCGAAAGGACCATGTCCGGCCTCCGTGTGGCAAGCTGGTTAAGCGCCAGTTTGACGCAATCGACCGGTGTTCCGTCACAACTGTAAACCACCAGGTCCTTATCCTCCCTGATCTTATTCGCCCGCAGGGGATTTTTAATGGTGATGGCATGCGACATCCCTGACATTGCCAATGCAGGTGCCGCAACGATCACTTTACCATAATTTCCGGCAGCTTCAATAAGACATTTAAGCCCTTTTGCTTCTACACCGTCATCATTCGATATCAGTATCAACCTGTCTTCGTTCAAATTTTTCAGTATTAGTAATGAATTACAAAAATATTGATTTCATGTGAACTTACAATGAGAAATGGAAGGGTTTAAGAATGAAGTGAATTTAATCGCAGATTGTATGTTTTGTGGTTTATTTGCTATTTTTGTCCATCACTTTCAAAATCAAATCGAAAATGAAGATTTCCTACAACTGGCTTAAGGACTATATCAGTGAAATACCCTCACCCGAAGATACAGCAGCAATACTTACAGGCACAGGACTGGAAGTAGAAGCCATGGAGAAAACAGAATCGGTGAAAGGAGGTCTATCGGGTGTGGTTGTCGGAGAAGTAATAACCTGTGTGAAACATCCGAATGCCGACAAGCTGAGCGTGACGACGGTTGATGTTGGCCAGGACAGGCTGCTGCCTATCGTATGCGGCGCTCCTAATGTAAGGGCCGGGCAGAAAGTTGCCGTAGCTCTCGTAGGTACCACCTTATATATGGGAGAGGAAAGCCTTACCCTCAAACCGGTAAAAATAAGAGGAGAAGTCTCTGAAGGGATGATCTGCGCAGAAGATGAGCTGGGCCTCGGAAAAGATCACGAGGGTATAATGGTTCTGGACCCGGAAGCAAAGACCGGCATCCCGGCAAGTGAATATTTCAACCTCACGACTGATTATATTTTCGAGATCGGCCTTACACCAAACCGTATCGACGGCGCTTCTCATTATGGCGTTGCGCGTGACCTTGTGGCCTTCCTTTGTCAGACCACCGAGGTGAAACTTCAACGCCCGTCCGTCGAAGATTTCTATATCGACAACACATCCAACCCCGTGGAGGTGATCATCGAAGACATGGAAGGCTGTCTTCGTTACTCAGGCATTACCATCTCGGGGATTACAGTGGAACCTTCACCGAATTGGTTGCAGACAAAGCTCCGGGCCATCGGTCTTAACCCCATAAATAACGTGGTGGATATCACCAATTACATTCTCCATGAAACCGGTCAGCCGCTGCATGCCTTCGATGCCGATAAGATCACCGGACGGAAAGTAATTGTTAAGACTCTTCCGGAAGGAACCCCTTTTGTCACTCTCGATGAGGAAGAGCGGAAACTTTCCGCAGAAGACCTTATGATCTGCAATGAAAAGGAAGGCATGTGTATCGCCGGTGTGTTCGGGGGGTTGGATTCGGGTGTGAAGGATACCACCACCGGTATTTTTCTCGAGAGTGCCTGTTTTAATCCTGTCTATATCCGTAAAACATCAAAACGTCATCTTTTGAATACCGACTCTGCTTTCCGTTTTGAACGGGGATCGGATCCCAACATCACCGTTTATGCTCTTAAACGGGCTGCCAAGCTGATCAGGGAAGTCGCAGGCGGCAAAATCTCGTCGGAAGTAGTGGACGTTTACCCTGAGCCGGTCTCCGATTTCTATGTCACCCTTTCCTGGGCATACCTTAACCGGCTCATTGGTAAAGAGATTGAAAGAACATTGGTAAAAAAAATCCTGGCAGCACTCGACATCAGCATAGAGTATGAAACGGAAGAGGAAATGCATCTGAAAGTACCTCCGTACCGCGTTGATGTGCAGCGACCTGCAGATGTAGTGGAAGAAATCCTGAGGATCTATGGCTATAACCAGGTTGAAGTCAGTGAAAGCGTTCACTCCACCCTTTCATACGTTGAAAAACCGGATAAGGAAAAGGTTCTCCGGTATATTGCGGGACTTCTTTCATCCAACGGCTTTAACGAAATGATGTCGAACTCTCTGACAAAATCTGCATATTACGAAAAAGAGGAGCACCAGGATAAAACACTGGTCCGGATCGTTAATCCACTGAGCCAGGACCTCAATGTCATGAGAAAAAATCTGTTGTTTGGCGGACTGGAAGCCATATCCTATAATACCAACCGTAAAAATGCCGACCTCCGGCTATTTGAATTCGGAAATATCTATAGTTTCGATCCTTTGGCCAAAGGGAATAAACCGCTTGACCGTTACCAGGAGGAAGAACACCTTGCCTTATTCCTTACCGGCGTGAAATATCCCGAAAACTGGACCAGTCCGGACGCACCGACCAGTTTCTATCAAATTAAAGCCTATGTCGGCCTCATCTTTGAACGGCTTGGTTTCAACATAAAACAGTTGAAAATTACCGGTATAACTGATCCGCTTCTGAATGAAGGGATCAGCTATTCCTGGCACAACCATGAACTTGTAAGCTTTGGAAGTGTTGATAAAGCTGTACGAAAGGTCTTTGGTATTGATGCAGATGTTTACTTTGCCGACTTCAACTGGACCCTTATTCTCAGAAACCTGGATACACGGCCGACGACATTTGAACCGTTGCCGAAATTTCCGGAAGTAAGAAGAGACCTGTCCATGGTTCTTGAAAAGCAGGTTAAATTTGAAGACATTCGGAAAACGGCTGAAAAAGCGGAAAAGCGGATCCTTAAGCGCATGGATATCTTCGATGTTTATGAAGGTGACAAGATAGAAACAGGGAAGAAATCCTATGCCATCAGCTTTATCCTCCAGGATGAGACCCGTACGTTGACCGATAAATACATTGACAAAGTGATGAATAACATCGCCAACGCTCTTGAAAAAGAACTCGGCGCACAAATCAGGGCCTGATGACAGACCGAATTCATCTGCATAAAGGTGATATCACGAAAATGGGTGTTGATGCCATTGTGAATGCCGCCAACCACTCGCTTCTGGGCGGTGGTGGCGTCGATGGGGCCATCCACCGGGCTGCCGGGCCAAAGCTTCTCGAAGAGACCAGGACCCTTAAAGGCTGTGAAACCGGCGACGCCAAAATCACAGGTGGATATAACCTGCCGGCGAAATATGTCATTCATACTGTTGGCCCCGTCTGGCATGGTGGCGAACGAGATGAGCCCGGACTGCTCCGGAATTGTTATGTCAGAAGTCTTGAGATAGCCAAAGAAAAAAATCTACGGTCCATCGCTTTTCCCGGTATCAGCACCGGAATATACCGCTTCCCTAAAGAGCAGGCAGCAAAAATAGCCGTTGATGCCGTAACAACATTCCTGGATAAAAATGACTACCCCGCAGAGGTATATTTTGTCACTTTTGATGATGAGAGTTATATGATCTATAAAAATATCCTGAGTTAATCCAATAATAGATTTACATGACAGTAACAGCCGAAGCAGGAAGTGTGAAAAAATACATGTCGATGGTGAAATTTGCCCACACCATTTTCGCTATGCCATTTGCCATAACCGGTTTTTTCCTCGGAATTCATGATTCCCATGCACCGCTGAGCTGGCGGCTCCTCATCCTGGTAGTATTGTGCATGGTCTTTGCCAGAAATGCGGCCATGGCATTTAACCGTTATTCCGACCGCCATTTTGATTCCAAAAATCCGCGCACCTCGAAAAGGGAGATTCCCCTGGGTATTATAAGCCCTTCTTCCGCCCTGTTCTTTGTGATTTTAAACTCGTTACTGTTTATAGCGACGACCTGGTTTATCAACCGGCTGACATTTTATCTTTCTCCCGTCGCCCTTATGGTCATCCTGGGTTACAGCCTGACCAAGAAATACACCAGCCTCTGCCATTTTGTACTCGGTATCGGCCTGTCCCTTGCTCCTATCGGCGCCTATCTTTCTGTTACCGGTGAATTCAGCCTCCTGCCGGTTTTTTACTCGATCCTTGTACTCTTCTGGGTAAGCGGATTCGACATGCTGTATGCCCTTCAGGATGAAGACTTTGACAAAACCATGAAACTTAAATCCATGGCCGTCTTTCTTGGACGCAGGGGAGCTATCCGGTTGTCTGTTGTTACTCATATCTTCTCGGCAGCCATGGTACTGGTTATCGGGTTTATGGCCGGATTTGGCATCCTGTACTGGATTGGTTCCTTCATCTTTGCCGGATTGCTCGCATACCAGCATATGATCGTTAGTCCAAACGACCTGAGCAGGCTGAATGTAGCATTCTTTACCCTTAACGGCGTTGCGAGTCTCATTTTTGCAGTCTTCAACATCTCCGATCTGCTCTTCAGAATGACCTGATGTTTTTGTAACTTTTCGGATCAAACAGGGTAAAAGTTAAATATTATCCGGCTTTCAACGACAGTTTTCAACGAAAAACCCATCGGCATCATGAAAAAAATGATCCTTCTTCTAAGCATCCTGGCTGGTAACCTCAGCCTTTTTGCCCAGAAAGATCCCTACCTCCTTCAAAACATTAAAAACAGCAATGAAGTGACCTGCGTGGCCTTTTCTCCCGATGGTACAAAGATCATCGCCGGCTTCAGCAACGGAACTGCCAGCATCATCGATCTGGCGTCGGAAAAAACCGAAATTGAGGTGAAGGGTCACTGGAAAGCGGTCAACGCTGCTGCATTCGATCCGAAGGGAAGATACTTTCTTACTGCCGGCGACAATACCATAAAGATTTGGAGTCCAAAGGGAGAACAGATCTATAATCTGAAAGATCATACCACCACAATCGTCACCGTCGATATCGATTCTACAGGTGAATTTATGGTCAGTGGTGCCATCAGTCATATTTTCAAACAATGGAATGTCCTCAAGGGAGAGGTGATCAGAAATTACAACGGACATACCGATGTGGCCATGGCTGTCTGCTTCAGCAAAGACGGCAAACGAATCGCCAGCGGTTCGGGAGATCATACCATTAAGATCTGGGATGCGGAAACAGGCGCGGAAATCTTGAGCCTTCCGGGTCATGAGGGCGATATCAATGCCGTGGAATTCAGTCCGGATGGAAAATTGCTGGCCAGCTGCGGAAAAGATAACACCATCCGCATCTATGACCTTACTGCAGGTAAATTGCTGCGAACTTTAAAGGGTCATAAAAAATCTGTCATCTCCATCGCTTTTTCTCCCGATGGCCTTCACCTGCTAAGTGCTTCCCTCGATGAGGAAATTCGATTGTGGGAAGTTGCTACGGGAATGACCATCTATTCCTTCATCGATCATGAAGCACCTGTCAGCCATGTTGCCTTCTCTCCCGACGGTAGTGTATTTGCATCCTCCTCACTGGATAAAACCATCAAAATCTGGCGTTTCTCCAGGGAGATCGTGGCCGATTTCTACTACAGCCCCCAGATCATCGAAAAGATGAACGGGATGGAGGTTTTCAGGCCAAAACAAAAGGGCGAAAGCATTTCAGATTACAGGGAAAGACAGAAGAAAGCGGAATCGGAAAAAGCCGCCATCTATGATGAATTCTATCAGAAATACCTGGGAGATCTGAAAAAAGGTTTGCTTCCTGGTTCCTGATCATGCTGAGAAACAGCATGCCCCCCGTTACAATCCCTCTCTGTTATCACTAAATTTGCGGGGCAATATCACTCCGCAAAATGTCTATTGATCACAGACATATCCGTCTCAATATCAAGGACAGGGATGCATTTTAGTCTGTAACCCTGCTACGCTGTTGTACTATTCTCTTTTAAACCATTTAAAGTAATTACCGGATATGGAACTTCCATTTGCAGAACCCTATAAGATAAAAATGATAGAACACATCCGCCAAAGCACACCGGAACAGCGGATGAAATGGATTCAGGAAGCCAGGTATAATCTTTTCAACCTCAGGAGCAGCCAGGTGTATATCGATATGCTGACCGACTCAGGCACCGGTGCTATGAGCCAGGATCAATGGGCAGCCCTGATGACCGGAGATGAAAGTTATGCAGGCTCCGCATCGTATTACCAGCTTAAGGAAACCGTTAAGGAGATCTTTGGCTTCGACTATTTTCTGCCTACACACCAGGGTCGCGCGGCTGAGAATGTCCTTTTTTCAGCCCTGATCAAAGAGGGTGACCTTGTCCCGGGAAATGCCCACTTCGATACGACCAAGGGTCATATCGAATTCAGAAAAGCCTCTGCGGTCGACTGCACGATTGATGAAGCCATGGACACCTCATCCTGGCATCCCTTCAAAGGTAACGTGGATCTGGAAAAGCTGGAGAAAGTTCTGAGAAACCACCGGCGGGAAACCATCCCCCTGATCCTTGTAACAGCAACATGCAATACGTCGGGTGGGCAGCCGGTATCGATGCAGAACCTGAAAGAAGTGAGACACCTGGCGGATATGTATGGCGTTCCACTATTCATCGATGCTGCAAGATTTGCCGAGAACGCCTGGTTCATCAAGCAGCGGGAGGCTGAATATAAGGACATGTCTATTGCGGAGATCGTACGTGAAATGTTTTCTTATACCGACGGAATGACCATGAGTAGCAAGAAAGATGGTATTGTCAATATTGGCGGATTTATCGGCCTTCGTGATGAGAAAACTTTCAGGGAAGCTTCTGTTTTCAATATTATGTTTGAAGGTTTCCTTACTTACGGGGGTATGGCAGGCAGGGATATGGCAGCCCTGGCCGTCGGACTTCATGAAGTACTCGATGAAAACTACCTGAATGCCAGGACACAACAAGTAAAATACCTGTCTTCAAAGCTCACCGGTCATGGCATCCAGGTCCAGCAACCATCCGGAGGCCATGCAGTATTTGTGGACGCCACGCACTTCCTGACCCAGATCAGGAAGGAGGAGTTTATAGCCCAGACACTGGCCGTCGAACTTTATATAGAGGCTGGCGTAAGAGGTGTTGAAATCGGAGCCCTCATGGCTGACCGTGATCCGGTAACCCGGCAGAACAGGTATCCCAGGGTAGAAATGCTGAGACTAGCCATCCCGCGAAGGGTTTATACACAAAACCACCTCGACTACGTGGCGGTTGCATTATGTAATGTCTGGGACAGAAGAGAAAAGATCAGCTCAGGATTCAGGATTGTCAGTGAAGCTCCCATCATGAGGCATTTTACGGTTGAGCTGGAGAAGATCCATAAAGAACATCAGGGTGCACATGCATCCGGTGGTCCCAACAGTCTGGATCAGAAGAAGCCTGCTGTTAAATGAAATCATTTTTCGTAAAAGGATTTCTGAGTACGCTTCCTGCTATGAATAATGCGCATGAAGTATTAACTTTGTCTTTTACATTCAACTACAGGATATGCTCAAGTCAATGACAGGCTATGGGAAAGCCGAAATAATACTCCCCGACAAGAAGGTGATCGTCGAGGTCAAATCCCTCAACAGCAAGAATACAGATATCAATATAAAATTACCGCCTGTTTACAGGGAAAAGGAATTACTCATCCGTCAGATGATTTACGACCGTCTTGTCAGAGGAAAAATCGACTTATCCATCTTTTATGAAATGAATGAAGGGGTTACCACCTCCGCCATCAATAAGGAAAATTTCAGGTCTGTGTACAGGGAGATCCGTGAACTTGCGGATGAATTCAACCTCAAAACCGGAGATGGTGTCATCCAGGCTATCCTCAGGCTTCCCGATACCATTAAAATGAATAAAAACGAACCGGATGAAAACGAGTGGGAAATGATCCGGGAGGGCATTGACAAGGCCATATCCCAGCTCGATGAATTCAGGACGCAGGAAGGTCAGTCCATGTTTTATGACCTTACCGAAAGAGTAAGCACGATCCTGACCCATCTGAAAGATGTGGTGAAATACGAGGAACCCAGGATCAGAAGGCTCAGGGAAAGGATCGACAAAAACCTTACGGAAGCTGGACTCATTGAAGAGATCGACCGTAACCGTTTTGAACAGGAAATGATCTTCTATATTGAACGCCTTGACGTCTCGGAGGAAAAAATACGTCTTCAGAATCATTGCGATTATTTTACAAACACCATGTCGGGTGAAGAAGCCTCAGGTAAGAAGCTGTCGTTTATCAGCCAGGAGATGGGAAGAGAGATCAACACTCTTGGTTCAAAAGCAAACGATTCGGACATTCAGCACCTGGTGGTTAAAATGAAAGATGAACTTGAAAAGATCAAGGAACAGATCGCAAACATTCTCTGATCATGCCAGGCAAATTACTCATATTTTCTGCTCCTTCCGGTTCCGGAAAGACAACGGTTGTCAGGCACATTTTAGATCACTTCACTGACCTGGAATTTTCGGTGTCGGCCTGCAGTCGTTCCAGAAGGGATGGGGAAGTCCATGGCAGGGATTATTATTTTCTTTCCGTTGATGAATTCAGAAAGAAAATCGAAGCGAAAGAATTCGTTGAATGGGAAGAAGTCTACCCTGGTCATTATTATGGTACCCTGAAGTCGGAACTGGAACGTATCTGGGCTAAAGGACACCATGTAGTTTTTGACGTGGATGTGGTTGGCGGTCTGAATCTGAAGAAAAAATTCGGCGAACAGGCTCTTGCTGTTTTTATTAAGGCACCTTCACTGGAGATACTCGAAAAGCGTCTGCGCACCAGGTCCACGGATGACGAAGCTTCCATCCGGAAGCGGATTAAAAAAGCATCGCTCGAGATGGAATCGGCACCAGAATTCGACCGTATCATCGTGAACGACACCCTCGAACATACCTTAAAGACTGCGGAAGAGCTGGTTAAGTCCTTCCTCAGTTCATGAAGCCGGGAAATGAATTCTCTGATTATGAAAAAGCAAACTCAGGAATATAAACGGGTGATAAAAACCGGGCTTTTTTTCGGCTCCTTCAACCCAATTCATAACGGGCACATGGCTATTGCAGAGTATATCCACGAATTTACAGATCTGGAGCAGCTCTGGTTCGTGGTCAGCCCTCAGAATCCACTGAAAAGAAAAGACACCTTGCTCGATGATCATCACCGGCTGGAGATGGTATACCGCGCAATTGGTGATGACCAGCGCTTCAGGGTAAGTGATATCGAATTCCGCATGCCCAAACCCTCATATACGGTCGATACCCTGTCCTACCTGTCAGAAAAATACCCCGACCGGAAATTCTCAATGATCATGGGCGCCGACAACCTTCAGAGTTTCAGCAAATGGAAAAACTGTGAGCTACTTGCAGAGAAATATATCAGATACATATATCCCCGGCATGGGGTACCTGATTCTGAGATTGAAAAACATAAGAATGTGATCTTTGTCCATGCACCCCGTATTGAGATCTCTTCGAGCTTCATCCGTGAAGCCATCGCAGCCGGAAAAACCATGAAGTATTTTGTGCCCGCACCTGTCTATCAGTATATGGATGAAATGAACTTCTATAAAAAGGATTTTTCAAAGGGATAAAACCGGTAACTGACTTTTTCCACCACAGATTTTTTATCCCTTCCCTTCCTCTCTTCTTCATCCATAATTTCCAATTGATAAAATTTGAGATCATCCCGTAGGCACGCCTTGGCGTGCCTCCACAAATTAAGTTTTCTACCTTACTTTCTTCTCTTGTCCTATTCTTCCTTTGTTCTCTTCTTCCCTTCTTCCCTCTCCTCCTTCTTTCCTTCCATCCAGTATTCGGGCCTGAACTCAGTCGTTTGCTGTTTCCAGATAGCAGGGGTAACAAAATAACCCTCAGGTGTTTTCAGGCGACGCTCATAAATGGCAAAGACGGGATTAAACACGAGGTCGGTGACTCCGATGATATAGGCAGGAACATGGAGGGCCGTTGGCGCTGTGTTAACAACATCCGGAGCAGGAGAATTGCCCGTAGCAGGTGTTTCCGGAATTACGGCTGTTGCCTCTTCCGCAATTTTCACTTCGAGACCATTGAATTCCAGCAGGTTTTTCAGAAATTCCATCCTTTCAGCGGATGCACCCTTCTCAACGATAGTGCAGCGAACGCCGTCAATTTCTTCAACGATATGTTTGGCATTATTAATCGACATAGGAATGTATATTCAGGTTAAACACCAAAGCTCAGCGTTTTGATCACTTCAAAAATAATACTGGCAAAGCCGGTAACAACAATACCTGCGACACAAATATAGAGGCCCACCCTGGACGGTATATCAATAGCGAGTTTTGCAATGGGAGCATCATTCTTATCAATAAACATAGCCTTAACAACGAGGAGGTAATAATAAAGCGAAATAATGGTATTGAGTACGGCGATAGTCACAAGCACGTAGAAACCCTGCTGTGCGGCTGCCGTGAACAGGAAAAATTTACCAAAGAATCCGGCCAGGGGCGGAATACCGGCCAGGGAGAACATCGCCAGCATCATGATAAGACTCAGTCCTCTGTTGGTCTGATAAAGTCCGTTATAATCATCAATGCTTTCCTTACCTGTTGCAACAGAAACGACTGCAACTACTCCGAAAGCCGCAAGGTTTGAGAAAATGTATACGAGCACATAATAGATTACTGAGGCCATCCCCAGCTGTGTTCCGCCGATGAGACCGAGTAACAGGTATCCGGCCTGTGAGATGGATGAAAAGGCCAGGAATCGCTTGAGGTTTCGCTGCCTGATGGCAAAAAGATTCCCGATGGTCATGGTGAGGACGGCGCTGATATAAATAACTTTCTGCCAGAGGAGAATGATAGAGGGGAAAACGACGAATAACACGATCATCATGATGAAGATAGCAGCACCTTTGGAAACTACCGAGAGGTAAGAGGTCACGTTAACCGGTGCACCCTCATATACGTCGGCTGTCCACAGATGGAAGGGTACGATGGAAATCTTAAAGGCGAGTCCGCTGAAGAAGAAGATGAAGCCAAGTCCGCCCAGTGTACTGCCGTGAAAAAGCTGAGACACCTGGTCGAAATACAGACTGCCTGTTGTCCCGTAAATCATAGAGAGGCCATAGAGCAGGATTCCTGATGACAGTGCAGAAGACAGGATCAGTTTAATCCCTGCTTCGGCCGAAGTGTTGCGGTAACGGTCGTAAGCGGCCAGTGCTGCAATGGGAATGGTTGCCAGCTCCAATCCAAGGTAAAACATCAGGAAATGGCCTGAAGAGATCATAAAATCCATCCCCATCAGGGTTGAAAGGAGCAGGATGAAGAATTCGCTGATCTTCTCCTGGTTTTCCTCCTGCCCCAGCCAGGTATGTGCCTGGAACATCACGATCAGAACGGCAATGTTCAGAACGTTTTTCATCAGGACGGTGGTGTGCGACACCCTGAACATACCTCCGAAGAGCGTACCGTCAGGCACAGGAAGAAATCCTATAGCCAATGCGATAGTGAACATTATGATGGCAAAGTTTCTCACTGACCTTCCGTCACCCTTGCGGAAAATTTCTACAATAAGGAGCAGGATTATCATTACGGCCAGAAGCAATTCATGCCTCATCATGGAAATACTTGCTAGATTCATCTTTTTTTATCTTATCCTGGTACAGGTATGATTTCGATTTAAAAAGGACTGATTGTCAAAATTTTATGGATGATGGGTGTCATGCTGTCGCCGATCATGCTGGAAAGCCAGTATGGAGCCATACCGATTGCTGCTACAGCAACAATAAGTGTCACGGTTGACAGACGTTCGAACCACAATGCATCATGCATTTCAAAATAATGTTCATTTTTCACCGGCCCGAGAAGAAGAATGCCGATCACTCTCAGGACGTAAACCGCCGTGATCACAATTGAGGAGACTGCCAGGATGGTCACAACGCGATGGAAAACATCAGGATGCTGGAAAGCACCAACAAAAATCGTCATCTCGGCTACAAAACCGCTCAGTCCCGGAAGTCCGAGGGAAGCCAGTCCGGCGATTACATAGGCCACAGCCAGAAAAGGGATCACCTTCATCAGACCGCCCATTTCGTTGATCAGCCTCGTATGCGTCCGACCATACACCATGCCGATGAGGGCAAAGAAAAGGGCTGTCATCAGACCATGGGAGATCATCTGGAGCACCGCACCGTCCATAGCCGTTTTGTTCATCATGAGTACGGCAAACAGCACAAGTCCGCAATGGCTCACCGAGGAGTATGCATTGATATATTTCAGGTCTTTCTGGAAGAGGGCTCCGAAGGCTCCATAAACAACACTTATTGATGTCAGGATGATAAATATCCAGGCCATTTCCTTTGCTGCATCCGGCATTAAAAACATGGCCACCCTGAAAGCACCGTAACCGCCCAGTTTCATAAGTACGCCGGCGTGCAGCATAGAAACAGCGGTGGGTGCTGAAGCATGTCCGTCGGGTGACCATGTATGAAACGGGAACAATGCGCCCAGCACACCAAAGCCCACGAAGGTGAGCGGGAAGAAAATACGCTGCGCACTCATCGGGATGTGTACTTTGGAAATCTCGAGGATGTTAAACGTCAGGGGACCGCCTCCGGGAGCAGAGTTCAGATAGATGCCAAGAATGCCCACCAGCAGGAGTGCCGATCCGGCCATCAGCATCAGCGTCAGCTTCATTGCCGAGTATTCTTTCGGACCACTCCCCCAGATACCGATCAGGAGATACATCGGGATAACCGCCACCTCATAAAAAAGAAACATGGTGAACAGGTCGAGGGAAATGAAGAAGCCGAATACTCCCGTAGACAGAAGAATGAGTGACACGAAAAATTCACGGGTGAGGTACTCGACCTGCCAGGAGGCAAAAATGCCGGCAAAAATGACCACCGATGTCAGGGCGATCATAGCCACGGAGATGCCGTCGACCCCGACGCTGTAAAAGATATGCAGGCTTCTGAACCATTCGTAGTTCACAACAAACAACATTTCATCTGTGTTCCCGGCATGCCGCTGCGAGAGATACAAAAAGACCAGAATTCCTGAAACGATCAGTTGTAGACCCATGCCGATGGCAGAAACAACTCTTACGCGACGCGTGTCTTTCTGCAGAATGATCCCCGTGATGGTGAGTACCGGGATAAGAATTAGCAATGACAATATATTCATGATAATCTGATTTTTGCACTTTTCATTTAACTCCAGATATACAAAAGGACCAGGGCCAGCAGCAGAGCCCCGGAAACAAAGACAAAACCGTACTTCTGTAACTGTCCTGACTGAAGACCCCTGATACGGAATGATATGGTCTGTGTGACGCCCGCAATAGCATTCATCGTGGCGTCAACCACATGCCGGTCGAACCAGGCTACCGGACGTGAAATCTGATCAAAGATTATCCTCTTTGTGACAAATAGATAGAGCTCATCAATATAGAACTTATTGTAGGTCCATTTATACCCTATTCTAAATGTGGCCACCAGCTTGTCGGGGATACCTGATTCCTTTCGATATAAAACCATAGCTGCCAGGATGCCAACCAGTCCGATCAGCACTGACGGGGCAGCCACAGCCCAGTCGATATGCGAAATAAAAGGAGCCCCGTCGGAAGTAACCAGTTTGTGAAAGGGAATGAAACCGGCGAAGATGGAGGCAAGCCCAAGGAAAATAAGCGGTATGGTCATGGATACCGGCGCTTCATGCGGGAGATGCTCATGTTCGTACTTCGTTTCTTTTCCCCAGAAAACATTAAAATAAAGTCTGAACATGTAAAATGATGTAAGTCCGGCTACGAAATATTCTGTCCAGTATATGATCTTATTATGCTCGAATGCTGCGGCCAGTATCTCATCCTTGCTGAAAAAGCCCGAGAAGGGAGGAATGCCGGATATGGTTAGACAGGCAATCAGGAAGGTGATATGAGTTATTGGGAGGTATTTTCTCAGCCCGCCCATATCGGTCATATTGTTACTGTGAACGGCATGAATGATGGCTCCGGAGCCAAGGAAGAGCAAAGCTTTAAACATGGCATGGTTGGAGAGGTGGAACATGGAAGCCATGAAACCCAGTCCCTCGTGCCCGCCGTAACCCGAGACCCCCAGGGCTGCCATCATATACCCTATCTGCGACATGGTGGAATACGCGAGTACCCTCTTGATATCAATTTGCGTACAGGCAATAATGGCAGCAAAAAGAGAAGAGAAGGCCCCTACATATCCCACAATTTTCAGCGCTGTCGGAGCTTCAATGACATATATCGGGAACAATCTTGCCACAAGGTAAACGCCGGCCACGACCATGGTAGCTGCATGAATCAGGGCCGAAACGGGTGTGGGACCTTCCATGGCATCGGGAAGCCATATGTGGAGCGGAAACATAGCTGATTTACCCGCACCACCTATAAAGATGAAAATGAGCGCCCAGGTCATCACCGACAATCCCAAAAATGCAATGCCGCTTCCCTGGGTAATTGCTGTTCCATTGGGATCGGTGAGTGAGACAAAATCAAAGGTCTTTGTTGTTACTGAAAGCATGAGGATGCCGATGAGGAAACCCAGGTCGGCAAAACGGGTGACGATGAAAGCTTTCTTTGAGGCTCTGACAGCCGAAGGTTTCTGGTAATAGAACCCGATAAGCAGAAAAGACGAAACACCCACAAGCTCCCAGAAAATATACATCTGAAAAATGTTCGTGGCAAGGACCAGCCCCAGCATTGAAAAACTGAAGAGGGATAAAAAAGCGTAGTAACGTTCGAAGCCTACCTCACCCTTCATGTAACCAAGGCTGTAAATATGCACCATGAGGGAGACAGTACTGATCACCACAATCATCATCACCGAAATGGGATCAAGCAGCACACCCATGTTGATATGCAGAGTATCGGTAAACTGCAACCATACTATGTTGAAGGGAATGATCTTTTGGTATACGCCCCCCTCCATGCCGGCTGAGAAAAAGTACCTGAAGGCTGTGATGTATGAAAGTACTGTTACTACCGACAACGCTGCGGTACCGAGAGTTCCCGTCAAACGGGCTTTTAGTTTCGACCCGCCCAGTCCCAGTATAAAGAACATGATCATGGGAATCAGCGGAATCCAGATGGTATAAAGGAAATTTGTCATGGTAAAAGTGACTGAATAGGATTTATCAGAATTTCATCTCATCGACATTTTCCACGTTAACCGTGGTAAAACGGCGGTAAATATTAATAATGATTGCAATGGCCACAGCAGCCTCAGAAGCTGCAACAGCAATGATAAACAAGCTGAAAAAGTGTCCTTCCAGCTTTCCCGGGAACAGGTAACGGTTGAATGCCAGGAAATTAATGTTTACCGAATTCAGAATAAGTTCCACCGACATCAGGATGGTAATCAGGTTTCGGCGGGTGAGAAAGCCGTAAATCCCGATGAAAAACATCAGGGTTGCCAGCACGATAAAAAACTGTAATGGGATTCCGGTATTCATAGGATTGTCGATTTACGGATTTACACTTTGTGATTTTTCTTTATGAGGTCCACCTTTTTTCGCAATGACGATGGCCGAGACCATGGCTGCAAGCAGTAATACAGATATGACCTCAAAGGGGAGGACATAACCGTTGTCACCGTAGGAAAGAAGCTTTTGCCCGATAACCTGCATATTCACCTGACTCGCCGGCTCAGTGCCTGCGGCAAACGTGTGGTTCAAGATGGTCACTATGCTGAGTATAGCACCGGCAGCAACGGCGACTGCCGTGAAGGCAGATTTTTTCCATTCAATCTTTTCAAATTTATGAGCGATGTGACTGGTCAGCAGAACTGAAAAGATGATCAGAACAACAATTCCGCCAGCATACAAAGCAAGTTGAACAGCTGCCAGAAATTCGTAGTTCAGCATGAAATATAAACCACCGGTGGCCACCAATACAAACAACAGGTATACAGCGGCTCTTAAAATGCGCCGGCTGGTTACCGTGAGTACTGAAAAGATGATAATGACTGCCGAAAGCAGGATAAACATAATCTGATGTGCTGCCATTATTTCTCTCCTTTCATTAATTTTGAACCCGGTTTATTGAGAACCTTCACGAGTTTGGACCTGTCGAACACGGCATGCTCAAATTCCTGAGAGAATTCAAGGGCATTGGAAGGACAGGTTTTAACGCATAACCCACAGAAGGTACACATCCCGAGACGGTAAATATGCTTGTCGATAATTTTTTTCTTCTTTCCGTCTTCAGTTTCAATGGTATCGGTAATAATTTCGATGGAGCCGTTCGGACAATTCAGTTCACATATCCCACATCCCGTACACTTATGCTCATTGTTCTCATTGTGGGGCATAACCACTTCGCCTTTGAAGCGGTCCATCATTGTCAGTGTATCCCTGTTTTCCGGGTATTGCTGAGTTACTATGGTTTTAGGGTGAATAAAGTATGACCCGGTCACCCTCATCCCTGCAAGCAGAGAGCGCACACCAGCGTAAATTCCAGTAAAATATTTTATGATGCTTTCCATGTAAACGTTTTTAATTCACGGTTTAAAAATGCCATCCCATCAGTACCACGAAAGCCATCAGCACCACGTTGATCAGGTTTAGGGGTAGAAGGTACTTCCACTCCAGGGTCAGCAGCTGGTCGATCCGTAATCGGGGGAAGGTCCATTTGAACCACATCATGATAAAGATGATCAGCCCTGTCTTTCCCAGGTACCAGATAAATGGCGGGATAAAATCCATGATATGGTTGAAGCCGGTCAGATTGCCAATATGAAAAGGCATCCAGCCGCCAAGGAACAAGGTTGCTCCTATTGAAGCCACAATGAACATGTTGATGTATTCAGCAAGGAAAAAGAAGGCAAACTTGATCCCGGAATATTCGGTATGAAAGCCGGCCGTCAGCTCCGATTCGGCTTCAGCCAGGTCGAAGGGTCCGCGGTTGGTCTCGGCTGTACTGGCAATGACATAGAGAATAAAAGCCAGGAGGGCCGGAATATGACCCTTAAAAATAAACCAGCCGTCACGCTGAGCTTCAACGATCTGTGAAAGCTGCATTGTTCCGGCCAGCACCACAATGGTGATTAGCGAGAGGCCCACCGACAGCTCGTAGCTAACCACCTGAGCCCCGCTTCGCATGGCTCCGATGAGGGAATACTTATTGTTACTCGACCAGCCGGCAATAAGAATACCTACCACACCCAGGGAAGAAACAGCCATGACATAAAAGACCCCTATATTCAGGTCGATGGCCTGAAGACCTCTGGCAAAGGGAATGGCCGCAATAGCCATAAATGAGGCGATGATGACGATGAAGGGTGCCAGGTTGAAAAGAACTTTGTCGGCCTTTCTGATGGATACAAGTTCAACTAGAAGAAGCTTGATCAGGTCTGCTATCGTCTGGAAAATCCCAAAGGGCCCTACACGGTTGGGCCCTACACGATTCTGCATAAAAGCACAGACCTTTCTTTCGGCATACACCAGAAACAACCCCACAATCGCATAAAAAATCAGGATGACCACACCTGCAATAACCATTTCAGTCGCAACCGTCCATGCTGGTGACAGATGCTGGCTTAAAGAGCTGTGGATCCATGTCGTTAAGGCGGAGAAATTATAAATATTAAAAGCCATTTCTTTTTTAAATTATAGCTGTTGATTATCGGTCAATATCAGGGATAACTAAATCGAGAGATCCTCCGATGGCAATGAGATCGGCGATCTTCATGCCTCTGGAAATCTTATCCAGGATCCAGAGGTTTGAGAAATTGGGAGAACGGAACCGAATCCGGTACGGAGTCTTGTTGCCGTCACTGATGATGTACACACCCAGTTCACCCCGGGCGGTCTCTACCCTCTGGTAATATTCACCTTCCGGAAGACGGATCACCGGCTTCATCTTGGTGAAATGACTGCCTTCCGGAATATGATCGATAAGCTGCTCGATGATATCCATCGACTCACGCATTTCATCCATGCGGGCCAAATACCTTTCCAGGGTATCACCCCCCTGGTAAATGATCTCCTTAAACTGAACTTTATCGTATGCACTGTACGGTTCGTGTTTCCGTACATCGCATGACAACCCGGAAGCTCTTGCAGAAGGCCCGGTGATACCATATGAGATGGCGTCTTCCTTCGACAGGATACCTACATTTTTGCTTCTTTCGTGAAATATGACATTACCTGTCAACAGGCTGTCGTATTCAGGCAGAGTTTTCCGGAAATAGGTAATAAATTCCTTTACCCTCTTCTGGAAATTAGGATGAATGTCATACATAAGCCCACCGGGAGTGTTATAACTGACAATCATTCTGCCTCCGCATGTCTCTTCGAAAATATCAAGGACTTTTTCCCGGTCACGCATGCCATAGAAAAAACAGGTAAGCCCGCCGAGATCCATGCCGAAGGTGGCCCACCAGAGCTGATGAGACTGGATACGTGTAAGCTCAGCCATGATGGTCCGGATATATTTCACGCGTTCGGGAACCTCAACTTCCAGGGCATTTTCTACAGCAAGGCACACCGCCTCATTATTTATATGGGCCGAGAGATAGTCCATACGGTCGGTCAGATGGATAATCTGCTGGTAGGCCAGACTTTCACACATCTTCTCAATACCCCGGTGAACATACCCGATATGAGGTTCAACCTTCTGAATCGTTTCACCCTTCAAAGAAACCAGTAATCTCAGGACCCCATGCGTTGAAGGATGCTGAGGACCCATATTCAGCACAAATTCCTGGTCTTCAAGGGCTGTATTTACAAGTTTTTCTTCCATTGAATTATTTCGTAACAATGTTTACTTCATCAACATAGTCTTTGCGGAGCGGAAATCCGTCGTCATCATCCAGGAAGAGCCTCCTGAGATTTGGATGCCCCTTGAAGCGGATGCCCAGGAGATCAAAAATTTCATTTTCATGGTACTCAGCGGTCCTCCAGATGTCCGATACCGTGTCGATTTCAGGGCTTTTCCTGTCGGAGACCCTGGTTTTCAGTACCAGGGAGTGCTGAAATATTGTAGACCGCAGATGGTAGACCACCCCAAGATCCTCACCATAGTCAACACCGGTTTCGCAGAACAGAAAGTCAAGCTGACTTTCTTCATTCTCCTTCAGGATCCTGGCAATGGCCTTGAGCTCACCCGGGGCGACCGTTACCTCGGGAAATTGTTTTCCCTGCACAATCTCAGCTCCCGGGGCCAGTGTCTTTACCAGATTTTCCAACTGTTGATTATCCATGATTTCGTATATTTTCAGAAATATTTTTCAATCGTCACTTGCTGTTATGCCCGCCTGTACGGATCTTCCTGGAGTTTCGGTTTTCCGTCTCAATCTTTCGCTGCAGTTGCATCACCCCGTAAAGCAGAGCCTCAGGGCGCGGAGGACATCCCGGAACGTATACATCCACCGGAATGACATGTTCCACACCTTTGACCACCGAGTACGAATTAAGAAAAAACGGTCCGCCTGAAATCGCACATGCACCCATGGCAATAACATATTTGGGTTCCGACATTTGATCATACAGACGTTTAAGCACCGGAGCCATCTTGTTTACAATGGTGCCGGCAACCACTATAACATCTGCCTGTCTCGGACTGGCCCGGTAAACTTCCATTCCAAATCGCGCAAAATCATGACGGGGAGCACCCGCTGCCATCATCTCAATACCACAGCAACTGGTGGCAAATGTAAGTGGCCACAAAGAATTTTTCCTACCCCAGTTAATTACGTCATCTATCTTGGTTAACATTACATCTGTTCCACTCTGCCTGAGAAGATCAAGACTTTCATTGTCGTTGAAATCTTCGGTTTTCATTCCTTTTATTCCCATATCAGTGCATGTTTTTTCCAGGCATACATTAAACCGAGGCCCAGAATAAGAAAGAAAATGATTATCTCCACAAATGCTACCATACCTATTGACTTCATAGCAACGGCCCAGGGAAAAATGAAAACCGTTTCTACATCGAAAATGATGAACAGGATGGCGAAAAGGTAGTACCCTACATTAAACTGCAGCCATGTAGGCCCAATGGTTGGGATACCACTTTCGTAAGGCTCAGACTTTTGGGGATTAACAGAGGTGGGTGCTATTATCCGGGAAAGAATCAAAACACTCCCCACAAAGATGAACCCAACCAGAAAAAACAGAATTAACCATTCTTCATTCATAGAATTATGTCTTTATGTATTTTGCTTCTGCAGGCGAGCATGAAAAAGGTCCTGCCTGTATTTTAAACTCCTTTTTTCTCATTCTGCCGCATATTGTTTACTAAATATTCTATAGGATTTATAGCATTCATCGTTCTAACCCGTCCCAAAACCCTTATTGTTATATTGTAGTTCAATTCATTATCAGGACGCAAAAATGGGGATATTGACGCTTTTTCGATCAGTTACAGCATGGGTTTTCCCATAATGTTTAGTAATTCTAAATAAAACGATTCCCAAATTACAAAAATCAGGATAAATTCTTACTTCCTGTTTTATTGTCTTTAACACTGTTGACCGGTAAACGTTTGATACGGATATTGACACTTTTTCAAAAAATGATAATGAGTTATAAATCCCTGACCGCTCATCCTCGTTTTGAGAGGTTTCCTGAAAAATTCGCGTGAAAATAATGAAAATCTTTATGTCTCATGCATAAAATTCTATTTTTTTATACATATATAGATAACCATATATGGTCTTTCCTCATGCCAGGTCTGAATAGAAAGATTGGCAAAGGTCTGGATATCTACGACAAAAATCTCTTATCTTTGGTTGACGTTCAGACTTATCATCCACTTTTAAGGGACCAGTTCATTTCAGAAATTAATCCGTTAAAATTCAGAACCAATAAAAACAGTCCCATTAACACCGAACCGGCCCTCGTCTTCGGAAAACTGCCTGGAGGTAAGTTCCCGATGCAGTCTGAACCTCCGGGGACAAGGTTAGAGAGCGAATGTACCTCCTAAACCAGAATATCCTTTTTTATTGAGTTTACAGGAAGCGTTTACTGATGCCTGCGATAAATGAAACGATCTTAATTTCATGACAGACCAAAACCACTTAAGATGAAAACACCAATACGTCTCTTAGCGATTTTTCTGACCTTTTTTTCCATATCCGTAACAAATGCTGCGGTCAACCCGGGTACCCTCCACCCATGGGAGGTATACACTCTTTCTTTCACAACACAAAATTCATATTCAAATCCTTATGCCGTTATTCCTGCCAGCAAAGGGGGTGACCTTCTGCAGGTGGTGTTTGACGGAACGGGTGGTGAGGCATCAGGAAAGCATTTGACTCTCATAGGCTTTTGGAACGGAGGCCGGGAATTTTGTGTCAATTTTGCCGCTCCCTGTTCAGGCTCCTGGACTTACAAAAGTATCTCCACTGATCAGAGTCTTGACGGAAAAACCGGGAGTTTTAACGTAGTGCCATGGAACGGGCATCAGCTTGATGAAAATCCAACACGCAACGGATTTGTTCGGGTAAGGCAAACCGGGATGAATGCAGGGCATTATTTTGAATATGCCGATGGTCATCCCTTTTTGTGGGTGGGTGATACCTGGTGGAACTGGACGAAAAAAGACATTCATTTCGATACATTCAGGGAATTGGTTGACAACCGGGCCGGGAAAGGGTTCACCATTGGTCAGCTTTTCGTCCCAGGCAACGGCTGGAGCCCGGAAAGCTCCATGCTGAGTGATCATTACAACACCCTTGATACGGCTCATATCAGACATGTTGAAGAAATGATCCGTTACGCAAATTCAAAAGGCATCACGGTTTGGGTACATGCATGGTGGAGCAGGAAAGACATGGCCACGAATATCGGAGCAGAGAATATGCGCCGGTGGTGGCGGTATCTGGTTCACAGGCTTGGCGCCTACAATGTGATATGGGTACTGGCCGGGGAATATAACATGTACAATTATGGAGGCATGGGCCTGGATTTCTGGAAAGACCTGGGAAAAATGATCAAAGAAGAAGATCCTTATCAGCGTATCACAGGCGTTCATAACACGCCTCCATTCTGGGCAGGCGGTGCAGAAGCCCCGCAATGGTCAACAGCCGAAGTACTGCAGGACGAATCCTGGCTGGACTATAACCAGAGCCAGGTAGGACACGGCCGTTATGCCAATGAGATGATACCGCTGGTTGTATCGGATGCATACAAGCGTCAGCCGCCCAAGCCCATTGTCGTAACAGAGGCATGGTACGAGTTTGTGGAAGGGAATCCCAGGGGCCTTGACATCCGTTTTGCAGCCTGGAGTGCAATGATGTCGGGAGCAGCAGGGCATACTTATGGAGGAGGTCATGTATGGCTTGCCGATCTGCCCGAATCGCCTTCAAGCGGCGGGACATGGCCCAGGGAAAAGGGGTACCTGAGAACCACATATGATTATGCAGGTGCTGTTTCAATGGGCCATCTGGCAAACTTTTTCAGCCATATCGACTGGTGGAATATGGCGCCCCATCCGGAACTGATCAAAGACTACCCCCAGCCTCTCTGCCTTGCCAGGCCCGGCAAAGAGTACCTTGTTTACCTTAGATACGGGGGAATGGTCAGGATCGAGACCGGCTCATCCGATGCGACAACCAGCTATTCGTACTACTGGTATGACCCCGGGAACGGTAAAATGTATGACACCAGAACCATAACAGGACCAGGACCCCTGACCTTCAGATGCCCGGAGTCATACCCGGGGGTAACACAATACCACGACTGGGTTCTTTATGTCGTCAGGAACTAGAAAAAAGGCCATGATGCTTCGTGACACATCATGGCCTGAATCTTTTTAAATCCACGAAAGGCAATCCATCAGATTCTATACGGTAAAAGTATATCCGTTTAGATAGGGTCTGAACAGATATTGATCCGCTTCCGGGTCGTTTACAAATGTCTGTTTGGCGGGATCCCAATGGACAGTTCTGCCAAGGAAGTAAGCAATATTTCCCAGGTCACAGGCAGACGCACTGCGGTGTCCGATTTCTACAGGTGCAACAGGATCCTTGCGGGTAAGGACGGATTGGATAAAATTCACGTGATGGGCCGATTTAGCTTCATAGGCTACTTCATCGGATTTTATCGCAGGCTTCAGTGACTCATCGGAAGCGTTGAAATATTCGCGGGCCACTTCTATCCAGCCTTCACTTCCCCAGAATTTGACACCGCGTGTATCCTGAAAGAATGGTTCAATAGTCAGTGGTATGCCGCTGGCATATTCATAGGTGAGAAATTTGGCGCCTTCAAATCCTGCAGGAGTGATCTTCACAGGTCCGCTACGATCAACCCCCAGGCCCCACTGCGCAATATCCATCATGTGAGCACCCCAGTCGGTCATGAGGCCTCCGCCAAATTCCCTGTACCATCGCCACGCACCCCAGAAATCTTCATTTACCGGCGGATTGAGGGTGATGGGAGGATCCAGGAGATGATTGTAATGAACTTTAGGTGCAGGACCAATCCATCTGTCCCAGTCAAGACCATCCGGAAGGGGTTCTTCAGGTGCGTCATATGGCTTTGGATGGAAGTCTTTACCAATCCAGACATTCACTTTTTGTATTTTACCTATTTTACCGTCCTGAACCAATTTCACCGCATGCTGGAAATTCGGATCCGAACGTTGCTGACTTCCGACAGCAAGGATACGATGGTTGTCACGAACAACCTTAACCAGTTCGATGCCTTCCTTTATCGTATATGTAAGTGGCTTTTCAAGATAAATGTCCTTCCCGGCCTTACAGGCCTGAACAGCCATGAGTGCGTGCCAGAAATCTGGAGAGGCGATCACAACTGCATTAATATCTTCACGGTTAAGAATATCTTCATATTTTTCGTATGCCTGAATATCAACCTCTTCCTCTTTCCCCTTGTAGAAATCATGTGTCCTTTTAAGGAATCGTTCCCGTTTGATAGCATAGACATCGGCTCCGGCCACAACTTTTACGCCTTCGATATTCAGGAAACTGCTTAACAGGTACATGGACTGCTGGCCCAATCCGATAAACCCAAGATTGATATGGCCGGGGACCCTTGTGCATGCACTAAGGGGTAAAACGGAAAGTCCGGCCATTCCAATGAGAGAAGTACCGATGAACGCCCGTCTTGAGATCTGGTTTGGTTGTCGTTTCATAGTGTCGTTTGGTTTTCAGTTAAAAAGTAAGATTTTACTGAATTAAAGGTAAAAGAAAATAGAGATAATCCAAAAAACAATGGCCTACAGAACATCTTTGAAAGCATATGCCGAAAAGTGAAACGACTCTTCTATAAATTGTGCGGAACGGAAGATGGGCTGGGAATTAAAAAAAGCTGCCTGATTGAAACAGACTGCCTTTTTTAAACGAGAGAGTCAGTGCGGCAAGGGTTCTCAAATTCCGAATTTATATCCCAAGCCAAATTCAACTGCAACAACAAAACCGTAATTTTCCCTGTGAATCCCAAATGTTTTCGGTGCGTTTATCTTGTCCAGCGAACCGATATAGGTTCCAAAACCCATACTTCCGTCCAGACAAATGTTTGAAGCAATCATCACCTGTACACCCATACCGGCATAATGTTCCATGGTAGCAATAGTCCCGGGGGAAGAAGGTAATTCGGGGTAGGTGGATTTTTTGGTGCCGGGAGGAATAAAATCGGGCACATCTACCATTGAACTGTGGTAGATACAGTTGTAATGAATATAAGGTTTGATAGTAATTCCCTGGTTTTCCTCGTTATCCAGAAAGGCATTTTTACCCAGAAAGATCTTATACTCCATATTCCCACCACTGATCCTGTCTTGATTCTGCTGGTATAGTACACCCACTTCGATAGACCTTCTTCCTTTCTGAATGTCTGCGTTCATTGAAAAACTTGAACCATGACCGCTGCCCGTGTAAACCTGCCCAAGATCCATACCGTAAAAAACACCGAAACCTTGAGATTGCTGAGCTGAAAGACTTAAAGAAAAAACTGCTGCAAATAAGAAGATAATTAACTTTCTCATAACTTCCTGCTTTTTGTAACTATTCAATTTTACGGAACGGTTACAGGAGTGTCGTCGATTTCCAGGTGAGATATCTTAACCAAAAGGATGATTTAACTTACTATATAAGATGATCTGGATCATCATCTGATACTCTTAAATGTTAAATATGCCTTGACGAAAGAGAAAGACGGGCAATAAAAAAGCGGGACCGGAAAATAGCGGAACGTATGTCCGCAAATTTTCGATACCGCCCAATGATTTTAAGAAGTGGAAACAGACCGGATACCTTTAAGACCTCAGGGTATCGGCTTCAATTTTTGACGAGCTGCAATTCTTGTACGATTTCGAATCCACGTTGAATAGCTTCTTCGTTGATAGAAATAAGATGATGGTGTCTTTCAGGCAGGGATTTTTTCAGACCGGCAATCACGTTTTCCAGTCTTACCAGAGGTTTGATTTTAAGGTACGCCCCCAGAACGATCATATTAAAGGTTTTGCTGCTTGACATTTTTGCAGCTTCTTCTGCAGCCTCGACGCGATAGATACTAATATCCTTCCGATCGGGATGGCGGGTAATCCCGTTCCCGTCATAAAGTAGTAATCCGCCCGGTTTTACCCTGGGTTCAAATTTATCAAGTGACTGCTGGTTGAGGATGATAGCGGTATCAAAATTTTGCAAAATGGGCGAACTCACCTTTTCATCGCTGAGAATAACTGTAACATTGGCTGTACCACCCCTCATTTCGGGTCCATAAGAAGGCATCCAGCTCACTTCCATATCCTGCATGATTCCGGAATAAGCCAGTATTTTCCCCATGGAAAGCACGCCCTGTCCGCCGAAACCGGCTATAATGATTTCTTCAGTCATTGTCGGGTTGTTTTTGAGATTCTTTTTTTACAAGTTCGCCGTCCACTTTGATATCTCCAAGAGGATAAAAAGGAAACATATTGTCTTCCATCCATATATTGGATTCCACAGGAGTCATCTTCCATCCCGAATTACAGTTTGAGACGATTTCCACGAAGGAAAGCCCCTTCTTTTCTTTCTGGTTTTCGAAAGCTTTACGGATAGCTTTTTTGGCTCTTCTGACATTTCCCGGTTTATGGACAGCCTGGCGGGTTACAAAGGTTGTACCCGGCAGCATGGCTACCAGCTCGGTGATAATAAGCGGATTACCCATCGAGATCACATCACGGCCATAAGGTGAGGTCGATGATTTCATTCCCGGAATGGTGGTTGGAGCCATCTGTCCCCCGGTCATCCCGTAGATACCATTATTGATAAAAATGATCACGATATTTTCCCCGCGGTTACAGGTATGGATGGTTTCCGCCGTACCGATGGCGGCAAGGTCACCATCGCCCTGGTAGGTAAACACATATTTATCCGGCCAAAGTCTCTTAATACCGGTGGCAACGGCAGGAGCTCTTCCGTGGGCAGCCTCCGTCATATCGATATTCATAAATTCATAAGCCAGGACAGAACATCCCACAGGAGCCACGCCAATTGTTTCTTCCTGTATTCCCATCTCCTCAATTACCTCCATAATGATCCGGTGGGTAGTACCATGGCCGCATCCGGGACAGTAGGAAAGTATATTGTCGGTCATCAGGCTGGTCTTGCTGTAGACCAGATTTTCCTCTTTAATTATCTCTTTTATGTCCATAATCATGAATTAATGATTTTTTGTTCCAGAGCCACGAGTACTTCATCGGGTGAGTGGATCATTCCTCCAAATCTCCCGAAGTGTTCAACTGGCACTTTACCATTCACAGCCAGTCTGACGTCCTCAACCATCTGCCCGGCGCTCATCTCCACTGCCAGGAAGCCTTTCACCTTACCGGCGAGTTCTTCGATGGGTTTTTTGGGAAACGGAAACAGGGTTATTGGTCTCAGAAGACCGGCTTTTATGCCTTTTGCCCGTGCCATCTGAACGGCTTTCTGGCTGATCCGTGCACTTGAGCCGTAAGCTACGATAATGTATTCAGCATCCTCGGTCTGGATGGCCTCGAACCTTACCTCCTGCTCTTCCATTTTACGGTACTTGGCCTGAAGTTTAAGGTTGTGCTTCTCCTGACGGGCTGGATCCAGCTCCAGAGAAGTGATGATATTCCGCTCACGGTCTGCTGTTTTTCCGGTTATTACCCACGCCTGGTCAAAATGGGTCAGCCTGGGCTGCTGTTCGAACAATTCCACTTTTTCCATCATCTGGCCAATGACGCCGTCGCTGAGGATCATAGCCGGATTCCGGTACTTGAAGGCGAGTTCGAAGGCCAGTTTGACAAAATCGGCCATCTCCTGGACCGATGCCGGTGCCAGAACGATCAGTCGGTAATCACCGTGCCCGCCGCCCTTGGTGGCCTGGAAATAATCGGCCTGTGAAGGCTGAATAGTCCCCAGTCCGGGGCCTCCCCTGACAAC
This sequence comes from uncultured Bacteroidales bacterium, assembly GCA_963732905.1. Taxonomy (GTDB): domain Bacteria; phylum Bacteroidota; class Bacteroidia; order Bacteroidales; genus DASQZK01. The sequence goes on along the minus strand of CAVTBM010000010.1, from coordinate 315,241 downwards.
GTTTACAATCAGACAGGGAAGCTCAGCGCCGGCGATATAGGAAATACCTTCCTGTTTCAGACTGATGCCGGGACTGGAAGATGAGGTCATTACCCGTTTCCCCGTTCCGGCAGCTCCGTAAACCATATTTATAGCCGCGATTTCACTTTCAGCCTGTAAAACGACCATTCCGGTCCTTTTCTCAGGCCTCTCAGTCATGAGATATTCAAGCACTTCCGATTGAGGGGTGATCGGATAACCAAAGTATGCATCGACACCTGCCCTGATGGCAGCCTCGGCAATGGCTTCGTTACCCTTCATTAATCTGAGATCTTTCATTACTGTTCCTCAATTTTGGTTTTTACTCTTACCTGGTAAACCGAGATTACGCCATCGGGGCATACAACAGCGCAGTTTGAACAGCCTGTACATGCATCCGGCAATTCCATATAGGCGTAATGATATCCCTTGCTATTCACCTCCCTGGACAGGAGGATAACATCCGTGGGACAGTTCACCACGCACAACTCGCATCCTTTGCACTTCTCTATATCTACTAAAATTGCCCCTTTTGCTTTTGCCATTTTAATGGGTTTTGTGGTGAAATTTCTGATTTATGATCATCAAAATTAAAAATTCTGATCAGAATCGGGCTTTTTATTCAGTATGAATCATAATTAATCTTGCCCTGTTTAAAAACACGGTCATGTATTTAATTGATTTTATGTAAGTTATCACCCATTAAAAACGGATGATTTTCTTTAAAGACTCTGAGCCGGTTTTCAAGTTCAGAAAACTGATCTCTCCTGACCTGGGAAACGCAGGCTCTTAATCCTTCCACATGCTCGCTCCCGGTGATATCAAGTGAAATAGCGCTTATTCCATAGTACAGGAGTTCTCTTATCAGACCGGTTCCTGAAAAACCGGGATAAGACAGGGTAAAGTAGAATCCGTCAGCGATGGGCTCCCCAAGGTCTTTCTCGTAAACAATATCAAAACCGGCCGAGGTAAAAAGTTTTTTCATGATCTTAGCCTTCTCCCCATATTCCCGGAGCGCTTCGACAAAGTTATAACTTCCGTCATTCGCTGCTTTCAGAATAGCTGTCAAGGCATACTGCGCGGAATGGCCGGTTCCGGCTGAAATAGCATACAAGGCGCCGTATATCATTGAATGCCCGAATGAATCGGATGAGTAATACCGCTTCAGATCGGGATATTTGCGGTTGAAAAGTTTGTCGGATATCACCATCATTCCAATCCTCTGTCCGGCATAACTGAAAGCTTTGGAACTGGAAATCAGGATAATATAATTATCCGTATAGTTGGCTACGGTAGGCTGAAATGGCGCCACACCAGGTTTCGACATGTCTTTTCTGAAATCCATAGCAAAATAGGCCAGGTCCTCAACAACAATGACATCGTAAGCATTGGCCAGATCACCGATGATCTTCAACTCTTCTTCGGTCAGGCAGATCCACGACGGATTATTGGGATTGGAATAAAGAACGGTAGATATCTTACCTGTTGCCAGGTACGATTCCAGCTTGTCCCGCAGTTTTTTACCCCGGAAATTATACACATCAAAACTCTGATACTCCTGACCCAGCACATGGCACTGTTGTTTCTGAACCGGAAAACCGGGATCGATGAAAAGGGTCCCTTCCTTGTTGCGGTCGGTCCGGTTGGCTACCAGGAAAGTGGCGAAACCTCCCATCATGGATCCAACTGTAGGAATACATGAGGCAGGATCCACCCCGATGTTCAGGTAGTTCCGGACAAAGCGGGAAATTTCCTCCTTCAGGACTTTGAGCCCTTCGATCATCGGATATTTTGAGGCCACACCGCGTAGCAGCGCTTCAATCTCTGCCTCGATGCCAATGCCTGCAGGACTTAATCCGGGTACTCCCATTTCCATCCTGATAAATTCCGTCCCCGTCTGCTCCTCTATTTCATTTACGATCTTCACAAGCTCTCTGATGGAAGCATGCCCCACATCTTCAATACCAACTCTTAAAATAACTTCGTCAACAATTTTCCGGTCGATAGGTGTATGTATTTGCATCGCTGATTATTTTCCCCAATATTATGAAGAGATGAGGAATTATAACATGATATAAAAAAGGTCAGACGTTTTCTTATTATGTTCTTAGACACTTGCAATAAAAACTCATTTCAGCTTCCGGTTGTCGATGACCCGGACAGACTTTCCCTCACTTCGCTCAATGGTTTTTGGTTCCACCAGCCTGACCTGGACGCTGATGCCCAGTGAACTCTCGAGGTTATGCTGGATTTTTTGTTTGACCATCTGTAACTGGCTGATCTTATCGAGAAAAAATTCCTCCTCCACTTCTACCTCCACGGTCAGGATATCGAGGTTATTAACCCGGTCAACCACGATCCGGTAATGCGGTTTGGTCTCGCTAATCTCCAGGAGTACGGTTTCCACCTGCGACGGAAAGAGGTTCACACCCCGGATGATCAGCATATCATCACTTCTGCCCGAACATTTGGCCATCCTGACAAGAGTGCGTCCGCATTCGCATTTCTCATAATTCAGTGATGTCAGGTCACGGGTCCTGTACCTTACAAGTGGTAATCCCTCCTTTGTCACCGTTGTGAAAACAAGTTCACCCGTTACCCCTTCCGGAAGAACTTCGCCGGTATTAGGATCAATGATTTCCGGAATGAAGTGGTCTTCATTGACATGCAGTCCGTTCTGATGTTCACATTCACTGGCCACACCCGGACCGATAACTTCACTCAGACCATATATATCTATGGCTTTGATATGCAGTTTGGCCTCGATCTCACGTCTCATATTTTCCGTCCATGGTTCAGCACCGAAAATGCCGACACGGATCTTCAGACTCTTGTCAGAGATCCCATTTTCCTCAATAGCTTCGGCAAGATAAAGGGCATAAGAAGGTGTACAGGCAAGAGCCGTACTTCCAAAATCCTGCATCAGTTGTAACTGCCGTTTGGTATTCCCCCCAGAAACCGGGATTACTACGGCGCCTATCTTTTCACTGCCATAATGTATGCCCAGCCCTCCGGTAAAAAGACCATAACCATAGGCTATCTGGATCACATCGTGCTTGTGGATCCCGGCACATCCCATCGTTCGTGCAACAACCTCCGACCAGGTGTTCAGATCTTTCCGGGTATACCCTACAACGGTTGGTTTCCCCGTGGTACCCGATGAGGCATGCAGTCTGACGATCTCACTCATCGGGACAGCAAATAGACCAAAGGGATAATTGTCCCGAAGATCATTCTTTGTAGTGAAAGGTAGTCGCGATAAATCGTCAACACCTTTAATGTCGGAAGGTTCTATGCCTGCCTGTTGCATCTTCTCCCTGTAGAAGGGTACATTGTAATACACCCGCTCAATCATCTCAGCTAGTAACTGCCCCTGTAAGGTCCGCATCTTATCGCGGCTCAGACATTCCCTGGATTTATTCCATATCATAGTACAAAACATTTATTGACGGATATTTCCGTATTAACGATGACTTCTGATTTATCATTGCGTTTTATAACCCCAACAGATCGCTGGCGCGTATGAGTTTAATCTTGTGTTTGTGAATGGCTTCAATCGCCCTTTCCTTGTCTTCAGTACGCATGACAAGAATGGCTTTCCCTTCTGCTGAAAATGCATACATATATTCAATGCTGATATTGTCGTCAGACAGGATCCTCAGCACTTTTGCAAATGAACCGGCCTCGGTGGATGTCTCAACTGAAAGCACATCCGTCAGGTTTACACTTAATCCCCTCTCCTTCAGTAAACGGTATGCCTTTTCCGGATCAGAAACGATCAGCCTGAGAATGCCGTACTCAGACGTATCGGCGATACTGAGCGCAATAATGTTAATCTTTTCCTTACCCAAAGTTTCCAGAACCTCGGTGAGTCTTCCCGACTTATTTTCAAGGAAGATAGATATTTGTTTCAGTGTCATAATCAGATCTATTTATGAAATGAAGGTGGCAGAAGCCGAAAACAATCGCCGGGATTTCCGCAACCGTTCAACGCGCGCCCTGATGATCTTCGAATCAAACCCGTACCATCAAATTGAAACCAGGGTTCCTTTTCCGGCGAATAAAATTAATTTATTTCATGATATCTGTAAAAAACTGTCACTAGTTTAGAATGAGTATAGAATGGAGGGAGTTGGGGAGTTGGGGATTGAGGGATTGAGGGATTAAGGGATTGAGGGATTGAGGGATTGAGGGATTAAGGGATTGGGTTGGAGACAGGAAGCGTCCAGGCACAACTCAACAACTCAACAACTAAACAACTAAACAACTAAACAACTAAACTTTCTTCTTTTCCACTCTTATCCTTGCATCCACCACAAAAATCTGGTCTTCTTTACCGATGAGAGGATTGAGATCCATCTCCTTGATTTCTGTGGCAAACCGCAGCAGGCTTGACAGCCTCATGATAATTTCTGCATAAAGGTCGATATCCACGCTCTGTGTTCCCCGTGCGCCGCGCAGGATTTTATAGGATTTCAGTGAACGGATCATGCTCATGGCTTCATCACGGGTGAGAGGTGCCAGTCCCGAGGAGACATCCTGTATGACTTCCACGAAAATGCCTCCCAGTCCGCAAAGTACGACATGCCCGAATTTGGGCTCATAAGTGGCTCCAAGAAAAAGCTCGAGACCTGAAAGCATTGGCTGGAGCAGGATGCCCTTATATCCCCTGATCTTTTTCATCCGGTTAAATTCAGCCATCAGATGAGTTTTGGACTTGACATTCAAGGTGACCCCGCCAACATCCGATTTATGAAGTGGCCCGGTAACCTTCATCACGAGAGGATATCCGACTTCCTCAGCCAGGGATAAAAGAGCTTTCCGATTTTTGGCCACCCCCTCCTTCACCCTGGGAATACTTGCCGCATCGAGCAGTGCCTGTATCTCATTCACCGGAATGTATCCTGAATCAACGCGGTCTATGATCCGTCTTATTTCCGGTATATCCACCCCATCCAGAAAAATTTTTTCATCTGCCGGTTTGGGGGTGTTGAAAACTTTAGTCAGAGCATTTCCCAGTACCACTTCATCGGGGAAGCAAACGTGCCCCTTTCCGAGAAAACTTTCAACTTCCCTGCGGGCTGTACTGACGGATGGGAGGATCGGGAAAATAGGCTTCGTGCAGGATTGCATCTTCGTATGAAGGACGTCGTAGGCATCATATACCTCATTCAGTCCGCTGCTCCCGAAGATAACCATCATCGCATCGATGTTTTCGAACCGGTTTTCACAAAAGTCAATGACCGTACCCAGCTGACCGGCAGTACCTGTAGCCAGTATATCGATGGGATTGGAAACCGAGGATCCGGGGTACAGCTCTGAGAGCAGTTCATGGGCAGCAGGGCCCTCGATACGGGGAATATTTAACCCTCCGGTCGACAATGCATCGGTGAGCATGACCGCGGGTCCCCCGGCATGGGTGATGATGGCAATGCGTTTGCCTTTCAGATCGGGGTGCATAAATATGCCGGCAACTGTGGAGAGTTCTTCGCGGCCAAAACACCTCACGATGCCGGCTTTACGGAACAGGGCTTCAACAGCCAGATCAGAGCTTGCAATAGCGCCTGTATGTGAAGAGGCCGCCCGGCTGCCGGCTTCCGACCCCCCCGACTTGATTGCGGCAATACGGCAGCCCTTCCGGATCAGAGAGGCTGCATGTTTCAGTAATTTATCCGGATCTTTGATACTTTCCACATAGAGGATCTTTATCCTCGAGCTGGTCTCCGGATCGTAGGTCAGATCCAGGTATTCCACCATATCCTCGACGCCAAGCATGGCACTGTTCCCTACAGAAAATACTGAGGAAAAGGTCAGCCCTTTAGGGTATTCCTGACTCCATGATAAAAACAGCCGTCGCGCCGGAGCCGGAAATAAAATCACAACCATTGGGTGATAATTTGGGGATCGGAGCGGTGAATACTCCCTGGTACGAAGGCGTCATCACCCCTATGCAGTTTGGACCAATAAGTGAGCCTTTCACACTCTCCACCATCCTCACTATTTCCTTTTCAAGCCTTACCCCTTCTTCATTTTCCTCAGAAAATCCGGCCGAAATGATGATGAATGCCCTCGTATTGTTTTTACTTGTAAGTGTTTCAACAGCCTCAACACAAAGTGCAGCAGGTATGGCCAGTATAGCAAGATCCGCAGGCGGCAGATCGGAAACGGATCTAAAGGCTTTCACACCCTGAACAGCTTCTTCCTTCGGATTAACAACATACAGCTTACCGGAGAAATTCCCGGCAAGGATATTCTGCAGAATCTTTCCTCCCGGCTTGTGGACATTGTTCGATCCTCCGATTATGGCAATGCTACCGGGATGTATCAGCTCTTCTACAATACGATGGGTCATGTAACAGGTTTTGGACAAAGATACGAAAGACGTCCTAAATCAGGAGGACATAATCATTAACCCTGCTCAACAGCATGCAGATGACCGGGGAAAAGACGGCAATGAATTTCAGGCAAATCCGCAAATTTATTCCGGACAGATTTTATACAATATCTTAAAAAAGGGAAGTAGAGTAAAAGTCACCTGCACTAAAAAAAACTGTTTCAATATCTGCTATACTGATTATCTGAACCTTTCGTTTATTATAGAGATCCTGCAAACAGGCTTTGACTGCCCTTACGGATGCGCGATAGTAACCGGTATCGGAAATTCCCGTATGAAATGCAATAATTGAAGCTCCCATACTAAAGAAATAAAAGCAAAATGGCCCTGTCGGGAAAGCCTCTGGAATGAATGGAAGAAAGATATTAGTGTAAATAATACAGTACAGATACCTATTTTTAACATAAACATTACATTTGTAGCGATAACCTGAATTATACCCATGAAGAAAAACATCTCAATCATTTTACTGCTTTTTGGATTGATATTTCCTCTTGCCGGTCAGACCGGCTCTTTGTTTCATAATGTGATTCTGAGGCTTGACACCCTCGAGTATTCATATCTTAAAAACACGGTGACTGTAGACGGAAAAAAGAAAATCTATTTCCGGTATAACAATGAAGATGAGGTGGCCCAGGTAGATCTGGTGCCCTTCAAAGGGATATATCAGAAAGCCCTTCACCTGCTGCCTTCCGGTGATTTCGAACTGATCGACTCACTCCTGTGGATTAACCCGGAGATGATCCGGTTTAAAGTCCGTTTCCGTAATTTAACGAAAACCGACTTCCTGAAATTCAGTTTCGCTGTCACCGATTCGACTGATTCAACAAGGGTTGTGGACGTTCCGCTCTTTCCAACCACGAAAACCGAGGTAGCCTTTTATCCACCCGGTGATGAGATTTATATCGGCGAGGAAAAAACTTTTGAATTGTCGGCCAGTAATCTGCAGAATATTCAGGAAATTCTCAAATGGGAAACCTCAGGAACCATCGACTACAGAGTCATCATCCAGTCAAACCAGCTCATACTTCATGTTCTGGCTAAATCTTTGGGAAGACAGACCTTGAATTTCTCCCTGAAAACGAAAAAACCTTTTATCGATTCCCTTGGAAGGATAAGTTACCAACTCCCGCCGTTATCTTATTCTTTCACTGTTCGCCAGAGCCGGCTAAGATTTCTCAGTTTGGATAAAAAAGAGGTTACCCTGGACGAAAGTGCAAAAACCGAAGGGATTGAAATTCAGATGGATTATGAACCGGGTATGGAAATGACCAAGACCTACCGTATTGAGAACCAGGAAGAGCCCGGCGGACCTCTCATCGCCGAATTATTTACCCGGAACCTGCTTGCCAATAATAAAATCCTGTGTATCCTGCGTTTGTATAACTTTCATAAGGCCTCGGACGGGTACCTTTATATAAAAGACGGTGACAAAGCAAAATTCATTACCAACCTGAGCATCACACCAAAAACCTCCGTTTCAAAGATCTCCGTACTTCACCAGGGCATTGACTGGAGTGACAATCTGAATGTATATCCCGGAGAGGTGGTCAATGTCAGGGTCGAAGGGCAGACCCTCTACAAAGCTGATCTGCACTGGGAAGATGTTGAAAACATGACTTCGGATACCACACTCAGGAATGATAACTACGTGATGTTCAAACTTAAAGTACCGCTGACCGTAAGTAAGCGGAAAATAGAACTTTACAATCATGGTGAACCCACCGGTTTTTCACTGAATGTAAAGGAGTTCCAGCAAGCCAGGGATTTCGACTTTGTAAAGATCAACTATGGCAACGGGGACAAAGTGGTCAGCAATGTTACAGGAGTTATGATGTATGACAAAACCATCAGGGATATTGTATTCGATTTCGACAGGAACAGGATTGACTCGCCCGATAAGCTGTATGGCAAGCAATACCTGAAAATTGACATTAAAGTAACCGGAAAGAATAATGAGCTGATCGAACTTGAGACGATTGATAATATAGTCATCATCCCGGGAGAAAAATCGCCCAGGTCGCCCTATTATAACCGAAGCGATGAAACTGCCACCGCCATTAGCCTGAATAAGTACCTGAAGAAAAAGACTTACGAGTTGCTTGACTGGGCTAAGATTGACATCACTATATCCGATCAGAAAGATAAATATACAGGTCAGACGTTCAAAAAAGAGTTCGAAATTTACGTTCAGAGGGATGTATCTTTCGATATCGACGTCTCTTTTCCGGCTGGATTGCTTATCAACACGTTTGGTGCGAGTAACGGTGAAAGCAGCCAGTATCAGAATTTCGGTGGTATCAGCATGGCTATGATCGCCCAGTTCAGTTTTTATGATCAGGAAAGGCCGGGGAAATACAAACCATACCGCATAGGTGCCGGCTTCCTTGCCCTGAACACCTTTAACCTGACGACCAACGCCAGTGTTGACCGGGATATGTGTCTCGTAGTTTTGGGAAGTATATATCCGACGCGAAGGGATCTTAAACTAACTTTCCCCTTGTACCTGGGAGGGGGCTATAAGCTTAACCAGGGAAAATGGTTCATTTTGCTCGGTCCGGGTATCAGGGTGACCTTGTAAAACCTTTGACGTTCAACATAAAAGTTTATTTTTGTATTTCCCAAACCGGACTTGTAAAACATGAAAGCAATTATCCTTAACCGCTATGGCGGACCTGAAGTACTTGAATACACCGACGTGGTAACACCCCGGCCTTCTGCCGGCGATATCCTGGTAAAAGTCAGGGCTGTGTCCGTCAATCCCGTCGACTGGAAGATTCGCATGGGACGCCTGAAAATCATCACCGGGCGAAAATTCCCGGTTTATCTTGGAGGTGAAGTGGCTGGCATCATTGAATCTGTGGGCAGGGATGTAAAAATCCTCCAGCCTGGTATGAGAGTTTTTGCCGGCCTGAGTTACAAGGGCGGAGGTTATGCTGAATTTGCCTGTATGCCTGCAGAAAATGCCGTTGTGCTTCCTGATAACATATCTTTCGAGGAAGCCTGTACCTTTGCCATTGCAGGGGTCACACCACTTCAGGCTCTGCGCGACCATACCAGGTTTGAGGAGGGGATGCATGTACTGATCAACGGTGCTTCGGGCGGTGTCGGAACTTACGCTGTTCAAATTGCCAAATTACTGGGCGCCAGGGTGACCGGTGTATGCAGCAGCCGGAACAGCGAACTTGTAAAGTCTCTCGGTGCCGATGAGGTAGTCGACTACGGGCATGACGATTTTACCCTGAATTCTGGTGTGTACGATGTGATCATCGACGCTGTGGGTAACAAAACGTTCCAACAGGTAAGACATTCCCTTAAAAAACACGGATACCTTATTAAACTGAATCATTCCTTCAGAACCTATTTCGTACAGGCCTGGACAACCCTGTTCTCATCCAGAAAAGTGAAAATGGTCTTATTAAAAAATAATCAGGATGACATAAAATGGATCAGGGACCGTGTTGCTTTAGGGAAAATTAAGGTAATCATAGACCGGACTTTCCCTCTCCGGGAAGCCCGTAAAGCACACGAATACAGTGAGACCGGCAGGGCCAGGGGAAAAATCGTCCTCCTGTCACAATAGTTCAGCAACTCCTCCTTCTTATGTTATTGGATAATTTACATTAGGACGTCCGATAATTACATGCGGACCTTGGAATGGGAATTACCGGATGGTTCGCGTTTTAATTATTTCGTGGCGACCATAGCCTGGATGGACAGTCGGGAAGCTGGACTATTTACAATCCGGACCTGCCGGCCAAATCGTTTGGACGAATATCCGGAGCCTCTATGCCAGCAACATCAATTCGGCAAGGTTTACCAGGCCCCTTCTTTTGGGGTATTCCAACCCTAATTATGCTTTTTAACATATTTTTTACAATTTTCATTTGGTAATTCGGATAAGTTTGTCTTAATTTACATACGTAAATCTATCCTATCTTAAAATAGATTGTGGTTTATAAAGAAGAGGCGAGAGACAGGCTCATTGACCCTCTGGCAACCATCCTTACTCCGGAAAAGGTGCCAATTCCTGGTCAGGTAACATTGCCTGATAAATATAAATCTGACAAGCATGAAAAATTCCACAGTTCAGTTCAAATCAGGGAAATATTCCGTAAGGTTCAACCTTATCACGTCATCATATGTTTGTATGATGCATCATTGTGTTTTTTTCATGTGTCCCTGAGCCATTCCCGTGCATTATCTCTTAGCTTCTATCCGGAACCTCAGGGGGTGACCGTTAAAAGATGCTTAATATCCTTATAAGATCATTATGAATAATAACCCGTAAATATCTTTATCATGAGTAACGCTTATCATTTCGACACATTACAGCTTCATGCCGGCTATTCTCCCGATCCGGCAACGAATTCAAGGGCTGTCCCAATTTATCAGACAACCTCGTACACTTTTAATGATACGGATCACGCTGCTGATCTTTTCGCCCTGAAAAAATTCGGGAATATCTACACCAGGATCATGAACCCAACCACCGACGTGTTTGAAAAGAGGATGGCAGCGCTGGAAGGCGGGACAGCCGCCCTGGCCACGTCCAGTGGTCAGTCGGCGCAATTTTTGGCACTCACGAACATCATGGAACTGGGTGATAATTTCGTTTCCACATCCTATCTCTATGGAGGTACGTTTAACCAGTTTAAAGTACAGTTTAAGAGGCTGGGAATTGAAGCCCGTTTTGTAAAGGGTGATGATCCTGCCGAATATGAAAAAAAGATTGATGCAAAAACGAAAGCCATCTATGTTGAAACGATAGGTAATCCAAAGTTCAACATCCCCGACTTTGAAGCACTGGCTGCTATTGCACAAAAGCATGGCATCCCCCTGGTTGTGGATAATACCTTTGGTGCCGGCGGGTACCTGTGCAGACCTTTGGAACATGGTGCCAACATCGTAGTTGAATCGGCCACCAAATGGATCGGCGGGCATGGCAACAGTATTGGCGGAGTCATCATCGACGGTGGCAATTTCAACTGGGCAAACGGTAAATTCCCACAGTTTACCGAACCCTCCGAAGGTTATCACGGTCTTGTATTCTGGGATGTATTTGGAGAGAATGGCCCCTTCGGTAATATTGCTTTTGCCATCAGGGCCAGGGTTGAAGGATTACGTGATTATGGAAATGCACTCAGCCCGTTTAATGCCTTTTTACTGATCCAGGGTATCGAAACTTTGTCGCTTCGTGTCCAAAGACACGCCGACAATACACTGGCCATGGCCAAATGGCTGAGGGAACAGGACTGGGTGACCAAGGTCACTTATCCCGGGCTGGAAGATAATCCCTATCATAACATGGCAAAGAAATACCTGAGTCACGGATTCGGGGGCGTGCTGACCTTCAATGTCAAAGGAGGAAAGGAATCAGCTATTGCTTTGGTAAATAATCTCACACTGATTTCGCACCTTGCCAATGTAGGTGATGCCAGAACCCTTATCATCCATCCGGCAAGTACAACACACGAACAACTTTCCGATGCGGAACAGCTGGCAACCGGTGTTGAACCCGATGCACTCAGGCTGTCGGTCGGACTCGAACATCTCGACGATATTAAACTCGACCTTATAGAAGCCTATAACAGAGTGAAAACCGGCACCGGGAAGGTGCATGCATGATGTTAGATCCGGTATTTTGAAAATATCCAACGACGATGACGTCGTTGGATATTTTCAAAATTCCATTTTTACCCTCACATAGATATTTCGTCCCGGTTCATATTTGATGAGACCACGGTTGGTAGAGAGAAAATCAATATAAGCCCGGTTAAACAGGTTTTCAACGCCGGCGTAAATATTGAACCGGGCAAAACCAAGATCAAAAGGCTTACTGTATAAACGGAAATCATAGGTAGCATATCCTCCTGTTGCCGTTTCGCCTTCAACAATCTTATCCTGTCTGCCGGTCATGTTACAGGCTGCTTCGGCACCAAACCACATCGCATTCTCATAACGGAGCCCTACCCTTCCTGTGAGTGGCGGAATGAGCGGCAGATTCGCCGTACCATCCGTCCGGTCTATCCCTCTTACATAAGCGGAAGAACCGAACAGAACGAATCCGTCATACAAATTGTAACTGAAACTCAGGTCGTAACCATACAGCAGAGCCTTATCCACGTTTGAATTGATCAGGGCCGGAAGAGTATCCTGCTTACCGGGCTGATCAGTGTAATTATAAACCACGGTACCGGGAACTGCCACAATAAGATTGGTCATGGCATTCATAAACCCGTCTACGGAAATATGAAGCCTGGATTTCCAGAGTTTCACACCCAGATTGGCGAAGTAGCCGTCTTCCGGTTTAAGGTCGGGATTCCCGATCTCCACCTTCTGCGAGAGGTCAATATATTTGTAGCGCTCTTCAATGGAAGGTGAGCGGAAGGCGCGTGAAACAGATGCGGTCAGATCAAGGCTGGATGTCAGCTTGTAAAGCAAACCCAGATTTGCACTCCAGCTTGTATTATTGACATTGTTTTTTTCGAAGGTCACCCGCTGGTTCATCACCGGGTTTTGTTCATGACCATTCACGATCACGTAAGCGGGATCCACAGCCTGATCATTCTGAACATTGATCAGGTCAAAGCGGCCACCCAGGGTGACTTTTAGCCTGTCGCCGAACGATCTGAATTCATCCTGGACGAATACACCGCCGCTGGCATACCGGGATTCGGGGATAGGGATCTCCCCCCGGATGATATGGTTAAGGCTGTCGGGGTATCCGGTCACCGGCTGATAAATATCCTTAACTCTTTCTGTACGAAGGTTTCTCTGCCAGAGGTCGATGCCGGCGATCATCGAATGGCCTTTGCCCGGAATGATGGAAGACTGAAGCTGAAGTCCGTCGGTGGTGTGAAATCCTTTAGGCATCATTGTCACCGCAGATGAAGGTTTTAGGAGCACATCCCGTAAAATGTACTGGTGGAAGTATTTTAGTCTGACATCCCTGAAGACCTTGTTCCCGGTGTTGATCTTATAACCGGCACTAAACATATCCCTGAGCTCCCTGGGGTAAGTTGCCGTTGCCTGTTCCGGGAAAGCGGAACCTCCCGGAATACCGACATCCCTGGCATCATATCGCTGATAGTTGAATTTAAGCTCCTGGTTTTTGAAAGGTTTCGCCGAAAGCTTTATGGAAATGTCCTTATCGCTGAACTGGCTGTTTGGCAGTTCTCCTTTCGGGGTCATAGCATTTTGGGCCACCTGGTTCGTTCCACTCACCCGCATATACCACTTCCTGTTCCCCATCAGCAAGGCTGCATTTTCTGAATGCATCCTGTTTACGGACTGAACCATGCCGGTGACATTTCCTTCCGTATAAAAACCATCATTGTAATGGCCGTCTTTCGTAATGATATTCACTACGCCGCCGAGGGCACCGGTTCCGTAAAGAGATGAGGCAGCCCCTTTGATAACCTCGATCCTTTCAATGTCGTTCACATCGATGAGTGCCATGCCGGCTGCAATATCGGTTGCCGTTTCAATCCTGTTCCCGTCAACGAGGGTAACGATCCTTTGTTCGGAAAGGCCTCTAATATTGAGGCTGGTAGCCCAGATGCCGTCCCTTGCCAGATTTATGCCCGGCTCGTTCTTCAGCATTTCCGGTGCGGTGAAGCCGCCAATACGGTCAATTTTCTTTTCGGTTACCACAGCCATGGGAATGTCCAGTTCACGCTGCGACTGTTCCTTCCTGGTGGTCGTTACCGTGACTTCGCCTACCGGAACAGCGGTCCGTTCGAGTTTTATATCGAGGTGTGTTGCGACGGTTCCATCAAGAATTAAAGAACGGTACATCTTATAACCAAGGTATGAAACGACTACATCGACGCTTTTCCCATAACTGCCATTAAAAATAAATTCACCCTGCCTGCCGGTTATAGCCTGATCAGCAGCCACTGAGCCAGGTTGCTGGTACAAAATGACATGAGCACCGATCAGCACTTCGCCGGTAATCCCATCGGTGACCTTACCACTGATCTGGGCAAAAGAGGAGATACATAACAAAGTTAAAACGATAAACAGACTGACTCTTTTCATCTTAAAGATCCTTGTTTTTGGTTAATACAGATTTTACCTGAACACCTTTAATCCGGCCGATCTGACCGGTTAAAGAGCCAATCTCATCTGTGGAACCTTCAAGGACGAGAGAAATTACGCTGATTTGTCTGTCACGAAGTGGTATACCCTGGCGGCCAATAATAATCGACGCATGTTTGGTTAAAATTTGATTCAGGGCTGGAACGACCGATAAATCTTCGATCATGATCAATGCACTTCCGATTCTCTTTTCCATTGGAATTTACTTTTGGATCAGGTTATTCGTTCAGGGATCCTTGAAGCAGAAGACTCCGATTCTCAGATTGGTGAAATGTTCGCAGCAAAGATAATGATTTATTGTTATTCAAATAACAGGAAGTGAATTTTTTTGAAACTTTTTTTGGGAGTAACTTAAAAGTATGACTAAAATAATGATTGAGGACCTTCCTTTCACCGCTAACCTCTAACTTCCTAACTTAATCACTCAATCCCTTAATCCCTTAATCCCTCATCCCTTATCCCTATCCCTCAATCCCTTAATCCCTTTCTCATTCCCTCACTTTCGCCTTTCGCCTTTCGCCTTTCGCCTTTCTTCCCCCCGCTCACCCCTTGATCCCCTGAAAGGGGAAACCCAGCCCACCATCGTATTTACTAAATCCTTCGCCCGTCTCCGGATTCATGATTCGATATTCAATATTCGATATTCAATTCCCACGAAGACGTGATGCATAACGTCTCTACGTTTTTGATATTGATGTTTTAAAATCAAAATTCCCGTTTACACTGTTCACACGGGTAAAGATCCGGCGGAACAGTCTGACTGGTTGACCAATTGCTTCAGGAGCCTAAGATCAAGTGCCGGAAGTTGCAGGATCACTCCATTGGGATAACGGATCTCTACAACCCTGGCTCCGGAAGAGAATATTTCGAGAGGGATAAATCATGAATGGTCTTCCTGCCCCTGGTAACCAAACCTGTATGAAGATCCCTTTTGTCTGTCAGGCATCTCAAACCCGCCGGGATAATAATCGGCATAGCTAAAGAGGACGTTATCACCGGCATAATCATCCTTTAAGATTGCCCGCACATTAGCCAGATGATTCTTTAAGAAATATTCGTATTCCGGCGTTTGGTTTTTCATGCTGATCAGGCCATCTTACGTAAACCTGTCAGGATTTCAAAACCTGACAGGTTTGGGAAGAGTGTTTCCGTAGATTAAAATTAATAAAATTTAATGACATGCCACAGGTTTTTTGACGACAGACATTCACCAGATCCTTCTATCTGAAGATTTCCGGCGTTTTCACTTTTATGCACAGGTTTATTCAATTAGTAAGAGGTGTTCATTTAAAAGAACTGAGGTGCCGATGGTGAGGGTCGTGTTTAATTCTTTTTGTTTTGTTTGTAGCCTATCCTGGGGCGGTTCTTTTGGTCGGTCGCTTCCTGTCTGGATTTTTCCAGTTGACTGAGGTATTCAAAGATCAGCATAAGTTTTTCATCCTGCTCTGTGTCTTTATTCTCTAAGCGGTCTATCTTCTGAAGTAGCTGCATTTGAGAAAACAAAAGTTCACGCATCTTGACAAAAACTTCTATAATCTTAATACTTGCTTGTGTCGCTCTTCCACTCTTAAGTACATTAGCCAACTGTAGAACGCCATGTTCAGTAAAAACATAAGGCAATGTGCCACCTAAATGTTGTCTGGAAGGTATCGCATTTTGCGATACCATCATCTCTGCCTCTTCTTCTGTCAATTGGAACATAAAATGAACCGGGAACTTATCCATGTTTCTTTTTACCTGTTCACGCAGACGGATAGCTTTTACATCAAACAGGTCTGCAAGATCCCTGTCCAGCATTACGTACTCTTTTCTGACCAGATAGATTTTGCCAGATATCATCTCGTCCGGAAGAATAATTTTATTTGTATCCCCTGGCATGGACAAATTGTTTAGGTAAATATAAATTTATTCATTGTAACTCTTTTTCAATGGATAGTACTTTTGCAAACACTCCTGCAACATATCCATGTAAGTATGCTGGTATCACTCCGTACTGCATATCTACTTATGTCCTGCCGGATAGCGCCCCGGCCTCAGCTCAAAATTCTTTAATTACCCGATGGTCAGAATTACCCGGATTGGCACCTTACAATACGAATGCCTTCTTTATCTCACACCATGTATTGCTTAGCATTTAGTAATCACTCGGGGTAAATATCCGGTAAAGCTTCACCCGTTAATGGAAAAAAGAGTAAAAAATCAGCGTGGTGTGGTGAGGAATTTTGGATGAAAACGGAATTTATGTTGTGGTCCGGGGGTGAAAAGCAGGGAAGACGAACTGCTATTCGAAGAAAATGCACAAGAAAGGATTTCCGGAGGAAATGATGTGATGGGGATACCTATAGAGATTCTCCTAAAAAAAGCCCTCCGTTGCTGAAGCATTGGAGGGCGTTTTGCTGTCGGTAGGGGAACGGGGAATATTTTCTTTATGGTTTGATTATCAGGTTATAAGAAGGTGAAATTCAAGTTGGTAAAACAGGGGTGAAACAGAAATTGGGGAATGGTGAGTGGTTGCATTTTTTTTATTGCGTATGAATCTTATATCAAGTTAAATGTTTTTTTCTTATTTCAAAAGCTGGCTTTTGTGATAATGCCCACCCTGTTAAACAGTTTTTGTTGCTTCACCCGAAAAATAGAAGTATACATATTAGATACTATCTGAATAGAGAAGCCTATTTTTTTGTATTGTAACTAGCTGCACTATTAAGTAGTAATAATCATTGCCATTGCTGTCATGGGAGAAATACTCTATGAATGAGACTTTATTCACTTTAAATCTTTTTGTAAAATTTCAAGTTTCATAATAGCATTTTCTCCATTCAAACGCAAATAGTAAACTTTTAAATGGATACCATTTCTATTAATTGGGCCATGAGAAAAGGCCGTTTTATGAAAACCATCAATGGGGATATTATCTGAAAATTCAAATTTTACACCATTTATTGTAAATGATTCCGTATTATTAAAATAATCCCCAACTAAATTATAATTCTCCACTTTACCCTCTACAAATAGATAGTTATTGGTCCTAATATTTATTTTTAAGTCCTTTTCATATTTAAGGATGGAAGGAACATGAAACAAAAAGAGGATTATTCCAATGGAGGTGATAATGCCAACACTATAACCCAAAAACATCATTAGTTGTCGTTGAAGAGAATAGTTTTTAAATGTTTTTTTAACTAAAAAAGCAATAGAAAAACCGACTATAGCAAAAAGTGTAAGAGGAATAAAATGAATTAGTTTTGTCCCTGGAAATGTGTATTGATAAATCGTAACGTAATCCATAATTCTCTATTTTTTGACCCCATAAATTGGAATAACTTTTGAAAATTGAATACCTGAGGCAGCCCCTAATCCACCCAAAAAATTGCCATCATAAGAATATAATCGTCCACCACTTGGATCTGGTTTGCTAATTGATGATGATGCTGAAAATGGTGATAAACCTGCTTCTGCAAAGCTTTATACTCCTTCATATGAATCGTACATTGAGAAATTTCTTGAATCCCCACAATATGATGAATAACCACCCCCTAATGTAACGCCTGTTCCTAACCCACTACCAGTGCTCACTGTATAGTAAGAATACATGCTAAAACCCTCTTTTCCTTTAAATTGCCATGCATAACCTGTTTCTACACCAAAACCTAACTTCTCATAATAAGTATATCCAGTCTTTACATATATCACATCGGGTATTATTTTTCCAACTAAACTTTTATTATAAAAATTACTAAATGGAACTCCAAAATCCTTAACGGCTCCAAAAGTTCTACTTCTGGATATGCCTTGAATAAACCCTGGCCAGCCATCTCCTTTAAATGAATCATCAAATGTAAAATATCCATTTGCTCTCTTTCCGTGCCAGGTTGCTTCAGGGTGGGCATTCTGAAAAGCTAAGGCTTCATCAGATTTCCATGTTCCTTTTTTAAATCCGCTACCAACCCAGTTTCCAAATTCCTGCCAAAACCTCCCATCCGGATCCGCCCCACTAATCGGATTATTCCCCATTCCCACATAAGGGCTCCAATACTGCCCCGCCGGATCAGTCACCGTCCACCGCAAAATCCTGGGATCATACTCCCTGGTCTCAAACTGATTAAACCCTGTCTCATCATTCTTTTCAGCAAACTGCCCCTGGTATCTGAACCTGTATGAAGATCCCTTTTGTCATCCGGGCATCTCAAAACCGCCGGGATTCCTGTTTGTAGCCAATTATAAAAATTGTTAAATCCAAGTGAAACTACCCAGGCAGGAGGATTATTCAGAACCGAACTGTTATTAATATAATCACAAGCCCAATCAATTCCTATATTTACCAGAATTAAACAAAGTATCTAGTTGATTGATTAATGCTTTCTCAAACAATATAAATCAAATTCAACTTCCAGATTATATTCGACCAATCTCTTTAAAGTTTCTCTTGACATTGCAATATATGGATTAGCTTCATAAAAATACGCATAACATGTAATATGATATTTAGAATATTTCTTTAAAATATTTTTAAAAGCTGACTTATTATTATCTAAATTATCCAAGATATACTCAATAGCTACATTAATATGAAGTTTTGAACTTTTATACATTTTTGTATTAAATATCCAAAGATTATAATCATAAGTTTTATATGGAATCTCAAGACCTTTGGTATTATGAAAAGTCTTACCTTTAAATATGAGGCTGGTAGCTTTTATGTTTAGCAGTGAATCCAATGTATTTGGTTTATCACTCTCAGTATCTATAATAAGTTTTGCTCCAAATTCATTCATGATCTAACGATTTTTTCTCCAATTTTTTATATAATCTTGGATTTTCACATATAGAGGTTCATAGTGTTTTCCTCTTTCCATTCTAGAAAATATTTGACATGTCTCGTCGTGCCAAATATCAATCTCACCCATATTTCCCCGGCCAGGCTTAATTTCATGAATTCTTAGTCGAGCTGCTTTTAATTCATCCATGAGTCCCTCCGAAATACGGGTTAGTTTCCTAATTGGTGAAATTTCACCTAGTGCCGGACATGGAGCAGTTCCACCAATAAAAGGCCATTTATTCTGATACAGAATGAGCTCCTTTCCAATATGATCTTGAACACCAACGACAAATCCGTACTCTGATGACATCTCCCCTAAGACTTGTAATGAGAAACCAGGAGCAACATCGTAAGAAAGTACACCGACCTTAGTAGGATCATACGCAACTTTTCCATCAAAGAGCACTTCGATTCCACTTCCTTTTTGGAAATCTGAATCTTTTCCGAATCGAAATCCCTTTTTCCCAAAATTTCTTAATACTTCACCATCTTTAGCCACCAGAAAATCATTTCCGGCCTCAACAACTTCACCTCCTGTTAGAAAAGCACCAATTGAAGCAAATAACCTACCAAAGAAAGTCCCATCAGCATCCGTTCCATTTATCCAATTACTTCCCATTCCCACATAAGGAGACCAAAACTGTCCAGCCGGATCAGTCACCGTCCACCGCAAAATCCTGGGATCATACTCCCTGGCTTCAAACTGATTAAACCCCGTCTCCTGGTCTTTCTCTGCAAATTGTCCCTGGTACCCGAACCTGTACGTCGATCCCTTTTGTCTGTCAGGCATCTCAAACCCGCCGGGATAATAATCGGCATAGCTGAAGAGGACGTTATTTCCGGCATAGTCATCCTTTAATATTTCCCTCACATTGCCCAGATGATCGGTCAGCTCATAGAGATAATCCGATTTTGTTGTTGCCCCCTTTAAGGTGGTGCCCAGACGGGTTGAACCATATACAGGCATCTCCAGCTGACCTATGGTTGTGTTGTTGCCGGAATAGGTACTAAGAATATTTCCTGACACATCCCTGGCATAATACGTGCAATTGCCCTGGACATCTTTCTTAAATCTGAATCCCCTGTCATCAAAGTAATACCTGGCCACCGGGCTGGTATGTGCGGCATTGGAATAAACTCCCGTAACCTTAACATAAGCATCATAATCAAAGAACCTGTGAACACCTCCTGAATTTTCTTCGGTGAGTTGTAAGATTTCAATAAGATCAAGTTTTCATCGAATAGAAATTTCCACGTCATGAAATATGCGGTACCTTTAATCAAAGTTAGCAATATCAATCATTTTTCAAAAAGGATTTTTTAGCTATAGATTGATCTCTTGCCTTATTTAATTGAGAGAAAACATCCTCTTCATCTGGGTTCTATTTGCTGATTTTACAACAATTCATGCTTAGGAACAAATCTAACCGGTTAGGTAAATTTCTTCAAGATGAAATTGGCTGAAGGCTTAGGTTGCTAGAGGGGATACAGAATTCGTAGTAAACCAGTGATATATACAAGAGTAAGAAACAGTTTGACGAAGACCTGCATTTCTATAAGTAAGTGACTCTAGTTTTAGATAATTTATCATGCCACATTTTATATTCATCATCAAAAAATATTGAGAAAGGCTCAAGTGGGATTACTCT
Organism: uncultured Bacteroidales bacterium; assembly: GCA_963732905.1. Classification (GTDB taxonomy): domain Bacteria; phylum Bacteroidota; class Bacteroidia; order Bacteroidales; genus DASQZK01. The sequence continues at coordinate 294,258 of CAVTBM010000010.1, read as the reverse complement.
AAAAATAGTTCGCGAAATAATTAATCCCAAGTGTCTTTCCCTTTCTCCAACAAATTCAACTCTTGTATTAGTTAATAATTTGCCAATTGTTTTGCCAAATAAATATTCTAAGATTGTATAATAAATAAAGTAAATAACAAAATAAATAACAAAAATATCAATATGATAATTTCCTAGAATATTAGCAAAAATAAAATAGGTCAATATTGTTATAAATGCAACAACAATAGAATCGAATACTAAATTAAAAAATCTTCTAATTAAAAATTTCATATATTTCATTAATTTAAACCAATTTTAAAACCAAAATCAATATTTCCTTTTATTCCTACTATAGCAACAGCCTTAAAGCCTAAACCCCATGAATGTCGAATAGTTGTTACTTTGTTACAATAATAATCATTGCCGTGCTTTTCCACAACAGGTAAATAAAGATAGCTACTTTTTTTAGGTCCTACGTCAAAAAACTCACCTCTTTTCCCAAGCTTATATTGAGCTCCAGCAAAAGTTGCATCCCAACCAGTATTTATTAGGCTTGGATCAAGGTAATTATCATCTAAGCAATCGTAAGTATTTCCATGAAATCTCTCATATTTTGTTTCCGCTCCAGGTGTCCATTCAAAATAGGTATCTCCAAATGGTTTTGTTCTTAATTCTCCAAACAAAGTAGGACTGAAAGCTCCAATATCTATACCAACTCCACCCTGGATTCCCCAATCAACTCTTAATGAACCCTTGCTATAAAATCTAGCATGATAAATTGGTGAAACATAGGCCTCGCCGTTTTGAACATAACCTTTTTCAAAATAAAATTCACTGGTTTTTTTGTTTTGCTTAACTCCATTCCCATTAAACATAAAATTAAAAAAGTTTGCAACGCCTTCTCGCTTAAACCGTCCATCTGGATCCGTTCCATTTATTGGATTATTTCCCATCCCCACATACGGACTCCAATACTGCCCCGCCGGATCAGTCACCGTCCACCGCATAATCCTGGGATCATACTCGCGGGCCTCAAAGTGATTAAATCCGGTCTCCTGGTCTTTCTCTGCAAACTGTCCCTGGTACCCGAACCTGTACGTCGATCCCTTTTGTCTGTCAGGCATCTCAAACCCGCCGGGATAATAATCTGCATAACTAAAGAGGACGTTATCACCGGGATAATCATCCTTTAAGATTGCCCGCACATTAGCCAGATGATTCTTTAAGAAATATTCGTATTCCGGTGTCTGGCTTTTCATATTGATCAGACCATCTTACGTAAACCTGTCAGGATTTCAAAACCTGACAGGTATGGGAAGAGTGTTTCCGTAGATTAAAATTAATAAAATTTAATGACATGCCACAGTTTTTTTGACGACAGACATTCACCAGATCCTTCTATCTGAAGATTTCCGGCGTTTTCACTTTTATTTTGCACAGGTTTATTCAATTAGTAAGAGGTGTTCATTTAAAAGAACGGAGGTGCCGATGGTGAGGGTCGTGTTTAATTCTTTTTGTTTTGTTTGTAGCCTATCCTGGGGCGGTTCTTTTGGTCGGTCGCTTCCTGTCTGGATTTTTCCAGTTGACTGAGGTATTCAAAGATCAGCATAAGTTTTTCATCCTGCTCTGTGTCTTTATTCTCTAAGCGGTCTATCTTCTGAAGTAGCTGCATTTGAGAAAATAAAAGTTCACGCATCTTGACAAAAACTTCTATAATCTTAATACTTGCTTGTGTCGCTCTTCCACTCTTAAGTACATTAGCCAACTGTAGAACGCCATGTTCAGTAAAAACATAAGGCAATGTGCCACCTAAATGTTGTCTGGAAGGTATCGCATTTTGCGATACCATCATCTCTGCCTCTTCTTCTGTCAATTGGAACATAAAATGAACCGGGAACTTATCCATGTTTCTTTTTACCTGTTCACGCAGACGGATAGCTTTTACATCAAACAGGTCTGCAAGATCCCTGTCCAGCATTACGTACTCTTTTCTGACCAGATAGATTTTACCAGATATCATCTCGTCCGGAAGAATAATTTTATTTGTATCCCCTGGCATGGACAAATTGTTTAGGTAAATATAAATTTATTCATTGTAACTCTTTTTCAATGGATAGTACTTTTGCAAACACTCTTGCAACATATCCATGTAAGTATGCTGGTATCACTCCGTACTGCATATCTACTTATGTCCTGCCGGATAGCGCCCCGGCCTCAGCTCAAAATTCTTTAATTACCCGATGGTCAGAATTACCCGGATTGGCACCTTACAATACGAATGCCTTCTTTATCTCACACCATGTATTGCTTAGCATTTAGTAATCACATCGGGCTAAATATCCGGTAAAGCTTCACCCGTTAATGGAAAAAAGAGTAAAAAATCAGCGTGGTGTGGTGAGGAATTTTGGATGAAAACGTAATTTATGTTGGGATCCGGGGGTGAAAAGCAGGGAAGACGAACTGCTATTCGAAGAAAATGCACAAGAAAGGATTTCCGGGGGAAATGATGTGATCGGGATACTTTATAGAGATTCCCCCCCAAAAAAAACCTCAGTTTCTGAAGCATTGGAGGGCGTTTTACAGTCGGTAGGGAAAAGAGGGTGAGATCTTTAAGGCCAGATAATCAAATTATAAAAAGGGAGAAATTCAAGTTGGTAAAACAGGGGTGAAACAGAAATTGGGGAATGGGGGTGCGATTAAATTAAGCAATTTTTAGTCATTTATACAGATGAGGATGTCTGTCAGACTAACAATTTTGGAGACAAAATAATACCAACGTAAACTCCTTTAAATAAAAGGCCCGATCAAAAACAGGCCTTTCAATGAAATTTTGCGACAAGACTTTTACCAATATTCATATTGAAAAAGAGTGTTTTTGGTATGATTAGAAAATTTATGAATTTCTAGTTTTGCTGGATGCAATTGATTTTTAAAGTATTAGCACTTGCTGAATACTAACTGTTTGCAGCAATTGTTGAGGTTGATACTACATACTATCAAGGTTCATTAACCAAGTCCACCATTAGGAATAATCGTTATAGTTGGAATACCCATATAAATGGGACATTGTTTTATTTTAAATCGTCCTGCCTTACTTCAATTTTCATAATAACGTTTTGATTATTTTGATCCATATACGAGATTTTGACATGAATATTATTCCCATATATTGGTCCCCCAAAACATGATGTTGTATGAAATCCATTAATTACTAAAAAATCATTATATTCGAATTTAATATTATTAACAGTAAATGATTCTTGACATCTATCTTCAGATATTTTAACTAACTTATAATTTTCTGTCACGCCCTCAGTTAATAAAAAATTATTATTTATAACGTTATTTCTTAATTTAATTTCATCTTTTATTATAGAAGGAGCTTTAATCAGAATTATAATTAATATTACTGAAGAAATAATTACAATATTGTACCCCATAAACAAAATCAACTGTCGATAAAAGGAATACTTTTTAATCCATTTTTTAATCATTCCAACAATTAATATACCAAAAGTAATAAAAAAAAATACGGGAATATACGGCCACAAATTGCTATAGGAGAATGTATATTTGTATACAGTTGCGTAATCCATAATATATTATTAATGTTTTTTAAATAATAGGAAAGCCCTGGTATAAGAATGTATGGTAGTAGAAGCACCAAAACTAGCAGCTGGTCCAATCTGATATGAATAAAGACGACCATTAGAGGAATCTAATTTACTCACACTTGAACTAAGTCCTATTGCTCAAATCAATTTGGCTTCCAGCAGTCCCTCCACCATTAAAACTCTCCTTAAAAGAAAAATTACGCGAATCTCCTACATAAAATGAATATCCAATACTAAATTCTCCTCCTTTTCTAGCGCCAGCCCCAAGTGCACCAGAATATGTAGCATAGACATTGAATCCTTCCTTGCCCTTTAATTGTATTGCGTAACCAGTAGCTGCTGTTCCTCCAAAAATCTTGAAATATGAATAACCTACATTAATATAAACCACATCTGGAATCATTTTTCCAACCATGCTATTATTATACAAGTTACTAAATGGAACTCCAAAATCCTTAACGGCTCCAAAAGTTTTACTTCTGGATATGCCTTGAATAAACCCTGGCCAGCCATCTCCTTTAAATGAATCATCAAATGTAAAATATCCATTTGCTCTCTTTCCGTGCCAGGTTGCTTCAGGGTGGGCATTCTGAAAAGCTAAGGCTTCATCAGATTTCCATGTTCCTTTTTTAAATCCGCTACCAACCCAGTTTCCTAATTCCTGCCAAAATCTCCCATCCGGATCCGTTCCCATTTATCGGATTATTCCCCATCCCTACATACGGACTCCAATACTGTCCCGCCGGATCAGTCACCATCCACCTCATAATCCTGGGATCATACTCACGGGCCTCAAAGTGATTAAATCCGGTCTCCTGTGTCTTTTTCTGCAAACTGTCACTGGTACCCGAACCTGTACGTCGATCCCTTTTGTCTGTCAGGCATCTCAAACCCGCCGGGATAATAATCGGCATAGCTGAAGAGGACGTTATCACCGGCATAGTCATCTTTTAGGATTGCCCTCACATTGCCCAGATGATCGGTAAGCTCATAGAGGTAGTCCGATTTTGTGACTGGACCCTTTAAGGTGGTCCCCAGACGGGTGCAACCTAAGCACATTTATCTTTTCAAGTCCTTACATTCAATATCCAATTTTAATATAACATTCATATTATCTCTATTAATGTAGTACGCTCTTACATGTAGTTCATTATGATCGATTGGGCCTCCATTTAAGGCTGTTTGATGGAAACCTTCAATTTCAAACGTATCAGAATATTTGAACTGAACCGAATCCACTGAAAATGATTCATACTCCGTATTTGCCGATCTTGTAATTTTATAATTTTCAACTTGTCCAGTAACTTGTTTATAACTTTGGGTTTTTATAATTTGCTTAAGATTTTTTTCTTCTTTCAATATTTTAGGGATTCCTACTATAAACACTATGAGCATAATCCCAGATACTCCTATTATTAGGTAAGATATAAATAAATAAAATCTTATCTCTTTCTTTCAATTAAAAATATATAACTTTACATAATTAGTAATAATTAGCATTATCCTAAATATTTTCAAGAATTCTTAGCACTATTTAATACCTACTAAGATTGCTGTAATTATATTTTTGATATTATATGTCCAGATATCTATATATGTCCTATATGTAAAAACAGTAATATATACTCTCTGACAGAGCAAAAATTGATTCATTGTTCTTCTTGTGTTTATCTATCTTCTATTACTTTAGTTACTATTTTTCTTTTTACTAGAAAACCCTTATTACTTTTTTTTCATATAATGTCTTTCTTTGTTTCACTAAAGACTCTTTCTATTGCCTATAATTTAATATATTTTATTCTCTTTCTTTCATACTAAACCTCTTCTTCCTCTGCAAAAACTTCGTAGAGCTATGTTTAGATCCTTTAGAGATAAGCTTTCTATAGTAGTCTACGTTGTTGAAACTTATATAATAGTTAAAGAAATTAACAAAATTAAACTAATTAGACTTGCTGAAACAAAGACTTTCTTCTTTGTATCCACTGTATATATTTCTAAACAAATACGTCTAGTTCTCTTTAATTATATACCTGTATCCTCTCTTAAACATCTTTTTCTATTTATTGTATTAAATATTTTACCTTTGCGTACAATAATAACAGATATTTATACTATATATATCTCTTTGTCTTATTCTGAGAAATATAAACATGAAACAAAAGTTATTTCAGTTACTGCGAAAGACTCTCATGTACTTTTACCTCATATACTTCTTTTTCATTCTCTTGTAAAACTATATATAAATGATACACATCTATTTCATTACTCCAAAATATCTATCTTATTACTTATACTAATTCTCATTTAATTTCTATCTAAAATTATCAACATATATAATAAATCTATTTTACCTACTAATACATCATCTTTTACACTCTTCTTATTTTATAATAAAGTTAAATAAAATTGACTCAATAAAAAGGAATACTTTTTTATATCTATCCTTTTAAATAAAAAACGTAACCCTAAGCCGATTACAAACATCAGAAAAAGGGGGAAAATGTATAAAACTTTAGTTTGCCCGAAAGCGTATTGAAACACTGTGCAATAATCTGTCATAATATTTTAACTAATTTAGTCCCCGAAAAAAATGTAGTTTTAGCCCCTAACTTAGCTCCTGAACCAATAGAATAGGAACGTAATACTCCTCCATTGGGATCCAAGCGACTTGCAGAACCGCCAAATGATGCTGCAAGAAGACTTATGTCCGCTCCCACTGTACCAGAACCCTCAAAACTTTTATGTATCGAAAAATTTCTTGAGTCGCCGTCGTATGAGCCATAACCTATTTTCAAACCTACTCCTCCTTCAAGTCCAGCAGTTGCTCCACCTCTTGTGTAACTATAAAAGTGAACTCCTTCTTTACCTTTCAACTGTAATGCGAATCCGGTTCCGGCTTCACCACCAAAAATGTATGAAAAAGAACCACCTGTTTCAATAAAAAGTACATCAGGAATAATCTTGCCTGTCCAATGAGAATTATACCAATAGCAAAATGGCGCTCCAAAATCCTTAACTGCTCCAAAATTTTTACTACATCCTATCCCAGGAATAAATCCTGGGCCTACATGGCCTGTATAAACATCATCAAATGTATAATAGCCATTTGCTCTTTTCCCGTGCCAGGTTGATCCAGGGTGAGCTTTATTAAAGGCTAAAGCTTCATCGGATTTCCATGTTCCTTTTTTAAATCCGCTACCAACCCAGTTTCCTAATTCCTGCCAAAATCTCCCATCCGGATCCGCCCCACTAATCGGATTATTCCCCATTCCCACATAAGGGCTCCAATACTGCCCCGCCGGATCAGTCACCGTCCACCACATAATCCTGGGATCATACTCGCGGGCCTCAAAGTGATTAAATCCGGTCTCCTGGTCTTTCTCTGCAAACTGTCCCTGGTACCCGAACCTGTACGTCGATCCCTTTTGTCTGTCAGGCATCTCAAACCCGCCGGGATAATAATCTGCATAACTAAAGAGGACGTTATCACCGGGATAATCATCTTTTAAGATCGCCCGCACATTAGCCAGATGATTCTTTAAGAAATATTCGTATTCCGGCGTTTGGTTTTTCATGCTGATCAGGCCATCTTACATAAACCTGTCAGGATTTCAAAACCTGACAGGTTTGGGATGATGTCTTCAGTAGATTAAAATTAATAAAATATAATGATATGCCACTTGTTTTTTGACGACAGACATTCACCAGATCACTCTATCTGAAAATTTCTCGCGTTATCATTTTATTATGCATAGGTTTATTCAATTAGTAAGAGGTATTCATTCAAAAGAACGGAAGTGCCGATGGTGAGGCCGGTGTTTATTACTTTTTGTTTTGTTTGTAGCCTATTCTTGGACGGTTTTTCAGGTCAGTTTCTTCTTGTTTTGTTTTTTCAAGTTGCTTGAGATATTCAAAAATCAACATGATCTTTTCATCATGACCGGCTAACTTATGTTCGATTTTATCAAGATGGGCGAGTATATCTTTATGGGTGGCAAGTAGTTCACGCATCTTTGTAAATACCCTTATAATCTGTATGTTTACCTGGATTGCTCTTTCACTGTTTAAAATACTGGAAAGCATGGCAACTCCTTGTTCGGTAAAACAAAATGGAGCATAACGTAACCCTTTTTTATCGCCTGATGCTATAACAAATTCATTCCTCCATTCATTAAATTCCTTTGACGACATTTCGAACATAAAATCAGAAGGAAATCGGCTTATATTACGCCTTACAGATTGTTTTAGCACTTTGGTTTCGACTCCATAGAGTTCAGCTATATCCCTATCAAGCATAACTTTTAAATTTCTTATCACATAAATTTTGTTCATTACTATTTCATCAGGGATTGCAATATTTTTTGCTGATTCACTCATAAGTGTAAAAGTTTTTTATAAAACTAAAATTTCATATTCCGTCAACTTGATATGATTTGGAGGTTACAAATTGTGACCTCCAAAATATATGATCTTGATTTAAAGATGTTTATTTAATGGATGCAGCTTTTCTAATCTTCTCTGCAAAATATCCAGGTTATTCAATTGGTACCGCACCGTACTGCTTACATATTTATGCCCTGTCAAAAACCGCACCTGCCTCAGTGTGAAATTCTTTAACTACCCATTGTTCTGCATTACCCGGATTTGCACTGTGCTACCTGGGTGTTTTATAAAGCTTTACCTGTTAATGGGGAAAAAAGGAAAAAATCAGCGTGGGGTGTTTAGGAATTTTGGATGAAAACGGAATTTATGTTGGAGTCCGGGGATGAAAAACAGGGAAGACGTACTGCTATTCGAAGAAAATTCAAAAGAAAGGATTTCCGGAGGAATGAAGGTGATCGGAATACCTATAGAGATTCCCCTAAAAAAACGCCCTCCTTTGCTGAAGCATTGGAGGGCGTTTTGCAGTCCGTGTTTATAGTAAAAATATTTGGCCTGAAGTTGTTGATCCTTTAACGTTCCCTGATCATAGTATTCCTCGGTATAAACAGAATATAACCTGCCGTCGGGATCATAAATATATTCGTGATCGAACCGTTCCGAAAAGGTGTTTTTTTGATAGATGATTTTTTTTACTCTTCCCAATGCATCATACTCGTAATCTATACTTTTAAGCCACATGGGCTCCCTAACCTCTAATCTCCAATCTCTAACCTCCTAACTCAATCCCTCACTTTCACCTTTCGCCTTTCACCTTTCGCCTTTCGCCTTTCGCCTTTCCCTACCTCTTCAGCCTTTCAAAAACTTTCCCGAAGCTGTCTTCCCTCTCCCACGGATCACCTACTGCCGGGGAGACGATGATCCCGTATTTCTGAGGTCTGCGGAATGCATTGCCCCAGACGGTTTCTTCACGGTATTTCCTGATGTCATGGAGGTTGAAACTGGCTGTATAAACGCCTTCCCCCTCTTCACAAACCTTAATCTTTGTGCCATCAGCCGAAAACATGCAGGATTTACCATTGTAACCGGGAACGCCTTCATCACTTGCATAATTTGTCATAGCGGTAACAAGGGCATTTTCAAAAGCCCGCGTCTGAAACTCATTAATCCGGAGATCGTCCAGCCCGCAGGCATTGGGCGTCAGGATGATCTCTGCCCCTTTCAGCATCAGGACCCTGGCACTCTCCGGGAATTCACGGTCGTAACAGATCATCATACCCACCTTCACATCGCCGGCCTTCGTATCCAGGTCTGTAACATAAAAATCATCGCCCGGGGTCATTGCATTTTCGAAATTGAAAAAATCCAAAGTATGGACTTTCGAATAGGTCATTACAATATTCCCATGACGATCTATCAGGGAAGCGGAATTTCGCGGCAATCTTTCACCTTCACGGTGTTCAAGATAGGTGACCACAATGGCCATGTTCAGCTCTTTGGCCAGGTCTTTAAAATGCTTTACGAATTCACTGTCCTGCGATAATGCCCGGGCGTTCCACCTTTTGATAGCATCAGGCTGGTCAAAGTCAATACTGTTATAACCGATGCTATACATCTCAGGGAAGAGAGCAATGTCGGCGCCCATAGTCTTTGCCTTCCTGCATAGTGCATCCCCTTTTTCCAAATTCATCCCAATATCGGGCAATGATTTGGCTTGCAGAAAGGCAACCGTCAGTTTTGAATTTTTGTAGGATTCTATCCTTCCAGAAATTTCCCGGAGCATGGCATCAAATGGTGCAATACTGCCTGATCCCGTGATAGCCACCAGGACAGGGATCGCATTTCCCGTAGATTCCATACGAAGCCATTGAATGGTCTTATCCGGATACGGATTCTTCCACGGTGTGTTGATCAGCCATAACTTCTTTTCCTGGTAAGTACGCATACAGCCGGTCATGAATTCATCCGGGTCCCACCAGTCTGCAATTTCCGAACCCTTAACGCAATGAAACACGGTTTCTGAATTATCCTTGTAGTGTATGCGGTAGTCCACCAAATCGCCTTCCTTAACATACATCGCTGTGTGAAGAAAAAACAAAGCGGAAAGCTTCTTCCCGATCTGAATTTTCCCTGACTCAACAGGGAAGGTGCTTTCTCGGTGTGGACCACTGAGTACGATCACGGATTTACTGTTGTTTTTGGCCGGATCGATGATCATAAAAGGAATTGTCCTATCCTGGAAGACCTGTTTCCCAAACGGAATTGAGGTGATACAGGACTTCTCGCCGAAGTCTGCCCACCCGCCTTGGGCGTCGCCAGCGATGCTGTCGGTGAAACCCCGGTTGACCTGGCGGGAGAGATCGATAAATACAAAATCATCCTGTGCAGAAGCGACAGTCAACGTCAGAAAACATACCTGGATGAAGATCGCCAGGTGGATGGATAGATTTTTCATTCTATAATAATTTAAATTTTAGAGGTAGAATAGCTTATCCCGCTCGTGTGGGATAACAGCATATGATCGATTAGTATAAAGTCACTTTAGGTCCGCTGAGCTCGCAGGCTCAGGCGGATAGGTTGTGTTGTCATCAATCGGATGGATTTCATTTAACGTATTTTTTGATTCATGATGTTGGTCATTATCCTGCAGCCCTTCAGACGGCTCCGGGATACCTACCTGTTCTGTTCAAAACGCGTTCCCTGTCATTTTCCCGTTCAGTTTAATATCGGAAAATCGGGCCACACCAATAAATTACCGGGGATGGTCATACGTTTGTCTAAAGTACTGCTAAGAACCGTTCACCACAAGTCTTTACCCTGCTGTTTTTTTATAGTTTCAAACCTTTTAACTTCTCAGGCATGATGGCAAAAACCAGCTCTTTGACCCCCTCCGGCAGTTGTTCATTCTGCCAGTCTCTCTCGGCATCGATTGATTTACCAGCATTTTTCACGGCTTTCAGAGCATAAAGTGCAGCAACCACTGCATGGTCGGCCATGTGGGCCGTTGCCACTGCATGGCCGGCAGCGCGCGCTATCGCTTCTGAGATCCCTTCAACTGATTCATTTGCCAGGGCGATGGCTTCCACTGAAGCATTTCTCGCCTCACCAACCGAAGTCTCTCCTAGCTCCCATCCTCTTCCGGCACGTAACGCTTCCTCCAGACTGCGATCCGGTTTATCCGGTAACAGCGGAAATACATGTTCCACACAAGCACAGGCCCACCGCATCAATTGCCGGTGTTGTTCCTTTTTCAGCAGTCCGCCCCGATGTTCCGCTATAAACCGTTTATCTCTCATGATGATGCCTGCCTTTTGAATAATTCTTTTCGTTTTCAGAATACATTCACTCTTAATACAATCAGAACTAATGGACTTCCCTGTAAATACCCGGCCTCTTTTTGGAAACCAGCTTGTTCACTGTTTCAAACCTTATTCTCCACTTGATTTCATAACCGCTGAAACCAGTCATTGGTAAATCGTTACTACCGCCCCAGTGTGACCTCGTAGAAAGCCTGTATCCAAGACCTATCCCGATAAAAAAGACGTTCTGGCTTATCCTTATCCGACGTTCAATCCCGATCCCGGAGTTCACGAAGATCAGCGGCCAATCCATCAAATAAATTTCAACCCGCTTACCTCCGTCTGAAGAGCCGGACATCCCATTGCTGAAAGTCAAATCAGTGGCTGTATCGGTAAGACCAAGAATACTGTTTCCCATTCCAAATCCGTAATACGGATAAATCAGCCATTTTGGACTTTTCGACAATACCCAGTGCATTTCTGTTGACAATTCAAGCACATATATGCTTGCATTCCTGCTCGGTGATTTACTGTATATCATTTCAGATCCAAGAAAAGACAGTTGGGCTATAACATAAGAATTTCTATCAGAATACCGGGAAGAGACTCCCAGTGAAAGACCTATAAAATCTCCGTGAATTCCGCTAATCCCGGCATTGTTCAATACCCTGTTGAGTTGATCCTGGTTGCTGAATCTGTAAATATCTTCAATGTAAAAACCATTCTTAAAAAACAGGGAAGTGTCGGCCTGCGACTGGACAGACTGAGCGACGCCGCCTAAGAGGGCAATAATGAGCACAAATCGTATCATCCGAAAAAGGTTAAACATTTTTTAGGGTGTCCGTTTCTGAATCATTGTCAGCAATAAAGGTTAGACAGACTTTTTATCACACCTAAGTTAAAAAAAATAACAGATCATAGTCGGGCGGTGAAGTCAATATGCTGTGAGAGGGCCAGCAGACCCGACCATATTTCCTTTATTTGATTTTCATTTGGCAACTTGTGAAATTCTTTATTTCTGGAATATAGCAGGATATCTTTTTATGAAATAAACCGGTGTACAGCTCCATGCGTGACAATAACTGTTGACCAAAAAATCATTATAAGGAGAAACAAAATCATTAGCCGGATCATAAACTTCCCAGAAAGTGTCTGCACCTTTCTTCACCATTCCTCCCCAGTAGGTAGTCAGAACGCTTTTAGCTTCCTGTTCCAGTCCTGACCTGATCATGGCCTCAACGACATAGTAATATAAATAGGGGGCACCCGGATAAACCACATCTGTCCTGCGCAGGATATTTCTGAAAGCTTCAGCACCTTCTTTTTTAGACGCGACGCCGCTCAATACCATCCATGCCTGGGAGGCATAAGATACTTGTTTTTTATTCCCGCTGATAAAAACACCTTGTTTCCTGTCGTAAAGATTTTGATGTGCAGCACTGGTCATTTTGCTGATTAATGCAGGCAATTCGGAAACTTCGTTTTCTTTCCCCAGCTCTTTTGCCAGTTCCCAGGTGTTTTGAAACGCCCAGATGACACAGCCCTGTAAGCAAGCCTGCTTATCCAAATTCTCATTCCAGTCAAAAAAAAGTCTCCACTCTTTGCCGGCACGTTCATAATCCATCATCCCGTCCTGTCCCAGGTATTTTTTGGGAATTGTGATTTGTTCCTTAGCCACAGGCCACAGATCACCGGCCGTTTTTTTATCCCCCGTTTCTTCCAGGTATTCTTTCAAAACAACATTATAGATGAGTGAATAATCAAGGTGCGGATTATCCTGCGGATGTGGTTCAGGACGTTCAAACACATTTGAAGGAACATAGCCATTCTGATCGCTCAATCCGGCAAGTAAATACAGACAACGCCTGGTCAGACTGTCATTTTTAAACGAATACCGGTTTGCCAGCGATTCCATGTATAAATCCCCTACCCAAAGTCTCCTGTCACGTTTCGGTCCGTCTTCATAAACCGTTTGCATGCATTCTTTGAGTGTATTCAGTCCGACTGTATAAATTTTCTTAACTATATCGGGAGTTTCCGGTGCGAGTGATACATTCTGTGTTTTTGCAGAGGTCGTTGCCTTCACGTAAATATCGGTCAGCTTAAAATCGGAGTATATTGAACTGCCCAGCACGTCAATTCTCATATAGCGGAATGCGACCCGTCTCGGAATGGTTATTAATGCCGGCACTTCATTAATAGTGACGATCTCATCCTGTAACCAAGCCCTGCTAAGGACACCTGTATACGGATCAAACGGAACAACAACCGCTGACGGAACTTCTGCAAAGGTAAATTTCAGCCTGAGCGGTGCATCGGTTACCCGTCCGAGGTCTTCAATTTTGAACGTTACAAAGCCAGTCAGATGCTCACCAAAATCAAATATCACGCCTGAATGTTGCTTCATGGATGTGGTATAGAAGCTATCCGTACGCTCTTTAAAATCTGCCCTGAATCCCTGGAATGCAGAATCATCCCTGGAAACTGAGACAATTGCTTCCGGCCTTTTTTCAACCGTAACAAGTTCCGGTTTGACGGCTTCCGCAAGGGAGAGCCATCCGGCTTTCTGACTCTGGATTGGATCCTGGGCGAAAAGCTCGAAACAGAGTAGGATAAAGGTTACTGAAATAACTAAAGGCTTATTATTCATATTCGTTTTCAATTTAGGTCTGCCGGTTGTAGATTAAAGGCTTACACTGTCTCTGCTGAAGGGGATGTTCGCACCCGGGCCAGGCTTAATAAGGAAATTTTTCAATGAATGTATCCGGGCACACCCGCAACCAAACACGTTTGATTCATCCTCCCTGTACAAATATAAAAGAATGTTTACGAATTTGAAGCTTTGCTGGTCAGACTTCCTCTTCATCCCGGGCAGGAACCACCATAAGGATCCTTCCTCAGTCACAGCAAGGGGTTCGAATCCGGAGATCTTTAATGACTTTCAGCTTCAATTTTTAGAAAGAAGGGATTCCGGGATGTAGGGGATTGAAAAGTTTTATTTTATATTTGAATCCACAGATCACAACGTGCATTACAGTCATTCCAGATGAATCAACGTGTTTTCCTTAAAATCTTCTCATTTCTAAGCCTTTTCATGCTCATACCCTCATCCTGCGTCGAAAAATTCACACCCGACATTCACGGATACGAAAATGTGCTTGTCGTTGACGCGCTGCTTAGTGATGAGACACCGGCGGCAACAGTCAAACTGTCGTATTCATTTCCCTATGAAGAAAATGTTACAAGTCCGGTGAGAGGTGCACTCGTACAGATCCTGGACGCGACTGAAAATGGTTGGACGCTCACTGAGACTGCAGCCGGGCTCTACCAGTCCGACCCTGACCTAATCCCCCAAAGTGGAGGGAAGTATAAATTAAGGATCGTCGATAATAACGGAGAGATCTATGAGTCAGATTATGAGGAATTTCTCGAAGCTCCTGTGATTGACTCAATTTATTTCAGACAGTTTTATAATTCTATTAGTCACCCTTACGCCGGAGAAGAAGGCATTGAAATACACGCAGCTGCACATGCCGGGCCTGAAAACCCCCGTTATTATGAATGGAGATGGATTGAAACCTGGGAGCTAGTGCCACCGGTTAACTTGAACGGGTTCCGCCCCTGCTGGCAGAGATCAACTTCCCCGTTTATCTCGGTATCAACAACCGAGAATCTGATTGAAAACAAGATAGTTGACGCTAATCTCTATTTTATATCCTCTGCCTTCACAAGTAAATTGTCGGTGCGTTACAACACCAGACTGAAGGTTTATTCTTTGACAAGGAATAACTATCAGTATCTCCAGAAAACACTAAAGTTAAATTCAGGCTCGGGAGGGTTTTTTGATCCCATACCCGGGGCTTTGAAAGGAAATATCCATAATGTCAGGGATGAGAATCTGCCTGTCATCGGACTATTCAGTGCTTCAGGCGTTCATTCCGAAGTAAAAATCATTACGAAAATACAGCTCAAGATCAGGCATTTTGAAACAGGTTTCAGTGATTGCATAGTCCTGACACCTCTAAAACCTCCCGATTTTCATGCATCAGTGGGTGACAGGATCGGGGAGTATTACTTTGCCGGTGAGGCAGGTGATGTTATTGTCCTGGTAAATATCCAGAAATGCTATGACTGCTCTTATGTAGGTATGCCGTTCGCGCCCGATGACTGGTACTGACAAGCAAGGATATCCTTGGACAATATATTGATACTCTTGTCAATCAGAACCTGAAGAAAACCTATAAATGCGCTAAAAAAATACAGTCCCCGTGTAACTTCCATGCACCAGGCTTCTTGAATTAAGCATAATGTTACTCCCGTTGGTCGTGAGATCGCTTCGCTACGTTTATGTCCTTTTGTGACACCTTCATCTAAATTTATAATCGTGGCAGGGAAGTTTCTGAAATTTCCTTTCCTCCGGTGTCTGCATCCCTTACAACTCCTTTATTCGGATGTTCCGGAATTTCACCACTGAGCCGTGCCCGAGAAACCCGATATGCCCGGTATGACGCTCCAGCCCCGGGTGATCCTTATGATCAGGCGTTCCGTTTCTGGTGGCTTCCTTTACATTTCCATCGACGATCACGGTGCCGTTAAGTGTTATTTTAATGTTATCACCCCGCACCTCCACCTGTTCAAAATTCCATTCCCCCACGGGTTTCAGGAATCCGCGTTTCGCGGGGATGATCCCGTAAACCGATCCGTGATACTGGTAGGGCTGCAAATGGGCATATATGGGGGCTGTGTTATCGAGGATCTGCAGTTCTTTCCCCACATAGGCAGCATCACCGGTGAGTGGGGCATGAATACCCAGGCCGTTGTTGGCACCAGGCGTCAGCAGGAATTCGAAGCGGAAGACGAAGTTGGAATATTCCTTCTCTGTATAAAGATTACCATGGCTGCCATCCTCTGGATTAACGACAATGCAGCCTTCCTCAGCCGAATAATCGGTTTTGTTGCCCACCCAGTTTCCCAGGTCCTTCCCGTTAAACAACGACACGAAACCTTCAGCCTTTTCATCTGCGCTCAGTCCTTCCTGCTCAGGATCGATCGTTTTTACGTAAAGGTTTCGGAAAGCGAGGTCAGTACCGTGAGCCTGCAATTCAATGGGGCCTTCGCTGAAAAGTGGTATACCTCTGTCCCAATAGTTCTCCATAACAACATGATCGACGACGAGTATGCCGTTCAGGTACACAGTAACCACGTCCCCTGTCATGTGGATTCGGAAGGTGTTCCAGTCACCGATAGCATTATCGGCAAGGACCAGCGGCGTACTCCGGTGTTTCTCGTTGTTGTAAAGTCCGCCCGAACCCACCTGTGCACCAACGTCTACCCGCGATGTGTCCCAAATCTGGATCTGGGGCGTACCCTTGAGGTAAATGCCACTGTCGCCGTTTTTAGTGATTCGCCAGTCAACAAGCATATCAAAGTCCTTATATATTTTCTTAGTACATAGGTTAGCTCCTTTGCCGTTAAACACGATGCAGCCGTCCTTTACGGCCCAGTTTTCACCCATCTGCATGTCAGCTTCCGCCTGCTCCCTGGCCAGTTCCTTTGGCGACATTTTAGCGCGGGCCAAAGGATCTTTCACCAGACCCTGCCAGCCATCCAGGTCCTTCCCGTCGAAAATGGAGACATAGCCCGTTTCATCGGGCATTTTATCGAGGTACTCCTGGATATCGATTTTGACATACTGGCTGTCGGGGCCGGTCAGTTTTTCCTTTGCCTTAAGGAGCGTCTGTCTGGCGATTTTCCCGGTAAGACCGTCGCTTTCGCCCGGTGAAGGCAGGACTAACCGGGTCACCGCGTAGGCTGCCGATCTGGCCAGATCATCCCGGTCAAGATATTTTGAAACAAAAACCAGTGAAAGGAATGTTTTAACCGAACCTGCTGCATCGATCACCTCTCTTTGGGCTTTGACTGACGAACATGCAGGCATGATCTTTTCAATCCAGAGCAATCGCTGATCGTCGGGTATATCGGCCTTACCTGCCAGATCCAGGTACGCCTCCAGGGCATCATCCCTGTATGCCTTGAATCCCGGATCGGTGAAGACATCAAACAAAACCGGCAGAGCAGAAGCACCGGTCCAGTTCGTCAGGGCCATAAAAGCCGCATCCCTTTCCTTCCCTTTTCCATTCTTCAGCAGGTCCACCAGTGTCTTCAATCCATTTTCATCATGCAGATAGGGTAATACCGGGATCAGCTTTTCTTTTAGATCCCCTGTGGACATCTCTTTAAGTATGGCCGACGGTTCCGGGTATTCTTCTCCGGCGAAAATTGCTTCAATGGCACCCTGAACGGAGGCGATCTCTTCCGGGTCACCGGTCTTACGCAGTAAAGCGGTTAATTCCCCTAGATCACCGGATTTGGCCAAACGTGGAAGGGCACTGTACGCCGCAGCTTTCACTTCGTCATTTTCAGATGAACAAAGCGCCTCCACGTCACTGAACTGACTGGTTGCACGCCTGGAGGCCAGCACATGGATAAGCACAACCTGTCCATCAGTATTCATGCCCTTCATTCGTGAAGCTATGGCTTCCCCATCGCGGGCGGAGCACACGGTAAGCAAAGCATCCTCAATCACAGGGTATTCACTGTCCGATCTAACCCTGGTGAGCTGATCAAGCAATACAGGCAGTGCCTTATCCTGCTGGTTCACCACAAGGGCCTTTACCGCCTCATTCCGCACGGCTGTGTCCTCAGAATTCAACGAAGGGAGAATGGCTTTCCCGAGGATATCATTTTCTGTACGGTGAGCCAGGAAGGTGAGGATCTCACCCTGTGTCTCCGGCGGTACTTTCTTCATGGCATCAATCCATCGGCTGACTTCTTCAGGAGTCAGATTTTCCCCGGCTATCCGGAGTACAGCATTACGGTATGCCTTATCACTGTTTCTGATCTCCTTCAGGAGAAGATCTGTCACAGTTGTACCTTCATTATGGCGAAGAATTCCGAGGGCGGCTGACCGGAACTGCAACTGATCAGGTCTGATACATTTTTTCAGGAAGTCGTCACAGAGTGAATGGCTCAGTTTCAACTCACCTTTTTCACCCATACGCCTCGCATACTGCAGGCAGGACATCATGATCCCGGTCTTATCGGCAGAATAGCCGGCTTTCTGTGCAGCCTCACGGAATACCTCCGCCGAATTTACGCCTCCCAGGCCGGCAAGAGCGCGGTACACCTGTTCGAGGGTGGCTGCATCGGGGGAACCTGCCAGGGAAATGATAAATTCTTCAGCCGGCTCATAATGCAGCACACCCAAATCTTTCACGAGTACGTTAAGTTGGGGCCCCGTTTTACCCCTCGTGTGCCTGAAGATGGCACTGGCTGCCTCTTCGGTCCCGATGCTTGTTAGCGTTGCAACGGCTGGTGCGTATAAATCATCGGCGTCGAGGTATTTTTCAAGAGCGGCTACCGACGCAGATTGTCCACAGAGGGCAAGCCGACGTATAAAAAACGATTTTACTTCTTTGTCCGATGCTTTGGCAAGGGCTGCCAGGAATCCATTTTCGACCATGTCGCGGATGTTTTCCTGCCCCGGAGCGCCGGCATAGCGGGCCAGGCTTGCCAGTGCATACCTTGCCTGTGTATCGTCTCCCGTTCCCGGAGGAACGATCATATCACAGAATTTAGCGATGC
Source organism: uncultured Bacteroidales bacterium (assembly GCA_963732905.1). Taxonomy (GTDB): domain Bacteria; phylum Bacteroidota; class Bacteroidia; order Bacteroidales; genus DASQZK01. Next base: position 275,339 of record CAVTBM010000010.1, on the reverse strand, counting down.
CATCCGGGCCGAGATCTATGATATTCTTCATCAGAAGTTCTGTATACCGGGCATCTTTGGCCGGGAACTGCGCCAGGATATCAGCGACTTTTGTGTCCAGCGTCCGGTTGTCCTGACTATATGCAGGAGCAATCATGAAGGCAACAACCAGAACCGTCAGACTAAATTTAAGGTAAGCTTTCATTATGAATTTGCTTTTGGGTGCAGTATTTCAATCATATTTTCTAATTCCGGAATTTTTGTGAACAGGTAGGATCTGTCCGGACCTCCGTGAATGAGGAACAGGTTATAGCATCCATTCACCCCGCATAGGCTGGTCAATAAGCTTATTGGCTTCCAAATCGTTCACAAACACTTCGTTCACAGGGTCATATTCCAGTGTGCGGCCAAGGCGTACCGCAATCTTTCCCAGGTTGACGAGAGAGGCTGACCTGTGACCGTTTTGCTCGTTCAGTGCAAATTTCTTCCGGGTTCTGACCGATTCACTGAAAAGTGTGACCTGAGGTTCCGGATCCGGGAGTGTATCAATCCATTTTTTCAGGTCGGGAATATCGGATCTGAAACCTTTAAAAATCTTCCCTTTTGGTCCTTCAATATAGGCTGCATCCCGGTCGCGGTTAGCACCGTCAAGGATGATCTGGCAGCCGTCAGCATAGGTATAGGTTATCCTGCGCCAGGTACCTACTGCGTCATAATCCTGCTGTGGTGCATCCACCTCGATCTTTACCGGACCGGTATCATCCTTGCTGAGGATGTACTGCACCGGGTCCAGGTAATGCTGACCCATATCGCCCAGTCCGCCACCATCATAGTCCCAGTAGCCCCGGAATGTCTGATGGGTACGGTGCACGTTATAAGGTTTATGGGGGGCCGGACCCAGCCACATATCGTAGTCAAGGACTTCAGGCACCGGCTGGGGCTGAAGGTTGGTTTTCCCCACCCAGTAGAATTTCCAGTTGAAGCCTGTGATCCCGCTGATGGTTACTTTCAGCGGCCAGCCAAGGACTCCGCTCTCGACGGCTTTCTTCAGAGGTTTCACCGGCGTACCCATCCCGTAGAAGACATCTTTGAACCTGAACCAGGTGTTCAGCCTGAACATCCGGCCGGTAGCCTGTACCACCTCCCTGACCCGCTTGCCTTCACCGATGGTGCGTGTCATCGGCTTTTCGCACCAGACGTCTTTCCCGGCTTCGGCTGCCATAGCAGAGATAATGCCATGCCAGTGCGGCGGGGTGGCGATGTGAATGATGTCTATATCAGACCGAAGTAAGACCTCGCGAAAATCAGCATAGCCTTTTGCATCAGGTCCTGCCAGCCTCATAGCTTCCGCCAGATGATTTTTATCCACATCGCACACTGCTAGTACACGCGTGCCTTCGTAAGGAATATGGTTTTTACCCATACCTCCCACCCCGATGATGGCTTTTGTCAACTGATCACTCGGAGCAATAAATCCTTTTCCAAGGACATGTCTGGGTATGATGGTGATCCCTGCCGCTGTAACCAGCGATTTCTTCAGGAATTCACGCCTGTTGGTCTTATTTTCACTCATTTGAAGGAACTTATGTTAGTGATCTTACTATCTATTGTGAAAGGATCAGGGACGGCTTTCTTGTCAGGTTGTCCGACGGGCCCTGACGGTCGGGACAGGGTAAGAGTGGATAGCTAACCTGACACCGGGATTTGCAAATTTCCGCACCTTTTAGAACACCTGCCTTTCAAAGCTTCTTTGTAAAAACAGTGATTCAGTATCAGTATGCCCTAACTCCCTACTCACTAACTTACTAACTCACTAACTTACTAACTCCCCAACTCCCTACTTCCACCATTCTTCAAGCACTCCGCCTTCTTTTATCCGCTTCTGCTCCTCCAGGTATTCCTTCCACCCATACTGCTGGTATTTATAGGCAGGATAAAACTGGTCCACCCCCGTGTCAAGGGCGGCTGAATCGGGAATGCGGTGATCGCCCCAGTTACACGTCTTTACCGTATCGGAATAGTATTCCTCCCAGTCGCCGATGAATTCATTATTGGTGAATTTGGGTGCATCGGCATACAGGTTGTCATAATGAAATGTGCCCTGGTTATCCACGTAAAAAGTAGTGGTAAAGCTGCCCCTGAAGATACCGGAATTAAAACAGGTCTGATCTTCAAACATCACATAATCGCCAGAGGCATACCCCCTGATAAGATCCGGATGATCATTATCATCAATCTTTCCTACTTCGGTTATGACAAGGGAGCCCTGGAAATCGCAGATATGGCTGCCAGTGTTTGACTTCCCGTATAGAAAATATTCGAAGGGATTATCATAATTTTTGATCACAGACAAAAACCGGATCTGCAGCCTCCGGTAGTTATCCCCGATAAACCCCAGCCGCGAATCCTGGCTGGGGCTTCCCGACCAGAGGAAGCCCAGATCTGCGTATTCAATATCATTGACCAGTTGTTCATTGATAGAATCGGAATCTGACGCACCGGACTGATCGTCATCCTGGGGGTAAGAGCTAAGTGTAAGCCCTGATAACAGGAGGTAGGCAAGGATCTTATACATAAAATATTTTTGTCCTAATTTACAAAATAAAACGTATCCGCAAACAACGGAAAAATCACAAAGGCACGAAGATCGGAAACAATAAGGCTCCTGCCCCGGGCTCTTTCTTCCGTACTCACCAACATTTGCCGTTTTTACTGTTTAATAGAAAAACAATACAGCCTATGAGCCCTGCTTTTCAACTTGTAAAAGAGAAACTCGGCAAACCTTATCATGATCTGGAATTCCTTCTTCACTGCCTTCAGGAAGTCCTCAGAGAAAACAATGAAACTCATCTTATCCCTTATATCCCGTGGATCAACGATAAGGTTAAAATTGAGAAGACCGTCTCAACACAGAAAATCCTTCACCTGTACGGACTGATCTTCCAGCTGCTGAATCTGGTTGAAGTGAACGGTGCTGTACAGAACCGACGGCAGCGTGAAGATGAAGGCGGGCTGAAAAGCATTAACGGATTGTGGGGGAATAATCTCGACATCCTTAAACAGGAAGGGCTGGGTGAGAAAGATATTCTTTCCGAACTGAAGGATATCAGTGTTCAGCCCGTGCTTACGGCACATCCTACCGAGGCTAAAAGACCGGTGGTCCTGACCGAATACCGGCACCTTTACCTGCTGCTGGTTCAGCGCGAAAACAGCATGTACACCCGTCTGGAGCAGGAAGGCGTCCGTGATGATATCAAACTCTCGCTGCACCGGCTCTGGCTGATCGACGATATCTTCCTCGAAAAACCGGATGTCAAATCCGAGCTTGCCAATGTCATCCACTATCTTGTCAACGTGTTTCCCATCGCTCTGCCCATGCTTGACCGTAAGTTTATCCAGGCCTGGAAAGAAGCCGGCTTTAACCCGGAAGCCCTGAATGATGCCTCGGCATTCCCGAAACTAAGCTTCGGCAACTGGGTCGGAGGAGACCGCGACGGGCATCCGCTGGTGACGGAGGAGATCACCCGTTACACCCTTAAACAGCTCCGGCTGAATGCCTTCTCGCTTATACGGGATAACCTCAGGGCCCTTGCCGGTAAGCTGAGCTTTTATTCCGAATTTTCGGGTGTCCCTTCAGGACTCAAAAAGCGGATCAGTGAGATATCCATTCAACTGGGCGATTGTACGGGTTATATCCTGGAAAAATACAACAAGGAAGTTTTCAGACAATACCTGCACCTTCTTCTTGCCCGTCTCCCTATCGAGACTGATGTGGAACAGGGCATTTTCCTTAAGGAACGGAAAGGCAGCTATACCCGTTCAATCGAGCTCATCAGCGATCTGACGGTTCTTTCAGATGCCCTGCAGGAGATCGGCGCTTCGAAAATCGCATTCAACGATGTCAGGGATTCCATCAGGCTGATACAAACATTCGGCTTTCACCTGGCCCAGCTCGATATACGTCAGAATAGCTCATTCTATGAAAAAGCACTTTCACAATTGCTTGAAGTTGCCGGCTTTTCCGGTCACGGCTATCATCTTTGGAATGAAACCCAAAGGCTTAGCCTCCTGAATCAGGAACTTCAGTCGAACCGCCCCTTTACCCGTGAGCCGGATCTGCCGGAGCCGGAAGCCGGCGCAGTTGTCAGGTGTTTCCTGGCCGTCGAAGAACATATAAGGCAATACGGACATCACGCCCTGGGAACACTTATCGTAAGCATGACCCGGTCAGTCTCCGATCTACTGATGGTTTACCTCCTGGCACGTGAAGCCGGCCTCACCGAAAGGACCGGAAATGGTATCGTCCTCAAACTCCAGGTAGTTCCTTTGTTTGAAACCATCGACGATCTGGAACGGAGCGGTGAAATCATGGATCGCTATTTCTCACATCCCGTGGTCAAATCTTCCCTGCAATACCAGCAAAACCTCAACAACTCCGACAGTCCTGTCCAGGAAATCATGATCGGTTACAGCGACAGTAACAAGGACGGCGGGATCATCGCCAGCGCATGGCATTTGTACAAAGCCCAGAAAATGCTTGTCGGGGTCGGAGAAAAACATGGAGTCAGGATCCGCTTTTTCCATGGCAAAGGCGGCACCATCAGTCGCGGCTCCGGACCTATGCACTGGTTCCTCCGTAGTCTACCCGACGGATCAATCAATGGAGGAATCAAAATCACGGAACAGGGTGAATCCATCGAACGGAAATTTGCGAACCGTACCAATGCCGTATATAACATGGAACTGCTTGTCAGCGGCGCCTCAGCACTCACCATTCTTCAGAAGCGCAGCCGAAAAGACGACAGCCGCGTATCGGAAATCCTCGGGCTCATGGCTGAAGAGAGCCTGCGCTTTTACAATGACCTTACCCATGACCCGGATTTTATTACCTTCTTCAGGACAGCCACCCCCATCGATGCCATTGAATCCAGTAAGATCGGTTCGCGCCCGGCCAGACGCAGCGGTAAGAAAACCCTGGATGACCTCAGGGCCATCCCCTGGGTTTTCAGCTGGAACCAGTCCCGTTTCCACATAACCAGCTGGTACGGTGTGGGATCTACCCTCTTTTTCCTTAAAATGAAACATCCGGAAATGTTCGCCAGTCTGCAGAGCCTTATGAAGACCGACACCCTGGTCCGCTACATTTTCACCAATATCGACACCAGTCTGGCCGCTACCGACGAAGAGATTATCCGCCTATACTCCGACCTCACAGGGGAGAAGGACGTTAGACAAAATATCCTTGGAAAGATCTTCCATGAGCTGGCGCTAACCCGCGATATGATGAGCGAAATGATCAAACTGCCGATTGAAGAGAGACGGAAAAATCATTATTACTCCACCATCCTCCGCGCCGAAGCCCTCGACTACCTCCACCATAACCAGGTGGAACTGCTCAGTGAATGGAGGAAACTGAAGGAAGAAGGACTGGAAACACCGGAAGAACTGCAGGTCGACCTGCTGAGAAGTATCAATGCCATCGCCAGCGCCATGGGAAATACGGGATAATGAACCTTCTCCCGGAGAAGAATACGGCACCCCGTGCCATATTTTCAACAGGACTTATCAACAACCGTAAAAATCCGATCAGAGATTTTTTGAACTGTTCATAACTTTTCATAAAAAACCGGTGAATGAGACGCTGATTTTTGGGGGGTGAAGGCGATTAAGGGTTGGTTGGAAGGTCGGCTGGGGGAGGGGCCCCGACTTAAACAACCAAATTCTTTGAAATACCTTATCGCCCGCGCATCACCGGCCGTTCCGTTACCCCGCGGCAACCATGAAAACTCCGCCCGATCACAACCTTAACGTCGGGTTAAGTCTTTCCCGTTTTTCGGAACCGGGACCTATGCAATATCTCCGCCATTGCAAATATTTGCCTTTCCTTACCAGTGCCCGCCGGAAGAATATATCGCCGGCGCCGTTGAATGAGAACCCCGCGAAATACTGAATCCTTAACAGGGTTCCCCGGTTTTCAGGTTCAAAAGGATTGTTTAACTTCGCGGCCTAACTATTAATCATATTTCATCGTGACCCCACTGATCAAATACCAAAAGCTCTTCGGGGCAATCCGCCTGTTGCTGGGAGCCCTTTTTGTCATTTACCCGTTCTCCCAATATCTGATATCATCCCGTAGTGGAAGCCCGGAAACTTCCAGCTGGATATTTGCCCTGGTATTCTTCATCCTTTATGCCGTTTCAGCTTTCGCCAACGGCCTGCGTGAACTCCAGGGCAAGCCCCCGTCATTCAGCCTCCTCCGTTTCTTCGAGATCACACTGAACAGCTTTGTCGCTCTCTATATCGTAATTATCCTTTTCGTCCTTAAGCTTAATGCCGCCACCTTGTTTCTCGCTATCCTGCTGACCCTGGTTATCACCATTTCTGCCCTCCGAGATATGCGATACCTGAGCCTCCAGTACTATGAGAAAAAACAGAAACTGAAAGACAAGAACCGGAAATAAGCCGTGAAGTCAGATAGAAATTAGTGTTAGTACAAAAAGGCCGGCTGTCCTGAAATTGGTCAATTTAGAATAATTCCAACCATAAATTTTTATAATTTCAATTTTAAGTATTGTTCCGGTCCGGATCCGGTTTGAAAAATCCTGTGAAACCATATCCGGAAAAGGGAGCTGTTTTTCTTTAATACCAACAATAACTAAAATTAATCATGAAACCAGCTTATCCGCTGACTGTGATTATACTGCTCTTCCTGAGCGTTTTTACCAGGCTCTCCGCCCAGGAGGAATACCTCAAAGGATATATTATTACAACCGGAAACGACACCCTTTTTGGCATGGTCAGGAAAGGCAGTATCGCATGGAACTGTTCGGCATGCGTCTTTAAACAGAACGGGAACCCTGCTGAAAAGAAATATCAGCCAGGTGAGATAAAAGGTTACCGCTTTTCAAAAGGAAAATATTTCGTTTCAAGAGAACTTCCGTTCGGGGAAACGAAGAAAATGATGTTCGTTGAATATATACTGGACGGTAAAGCAGATCTGTTCCTGTTTACCGATTTTTCCAGGAAATATTATTTTGCCGAAAATTCGTCAGGCGAGATCCTGGAACTTAACAACGACGGCCATAAATCAGATGATGTGTGGGGAGGTAAAAATCCATCTCCCGACAGAGATTATTTTGCTGCATTGAAATACCTGCTCCGGGATTCCCCGGACATATTTCCGCAGATCGAACGGACAACCATGAATTCTTCCTCACTGATAAAACTTTTAATTGATTACGATAAACTGGATTCACCGGGAAGCCAGGGAGCAGTCATTTATGTTGAAAAGCCGACGTTCCTTACTATCAAACCCGGTGTTTTTGCCTCTGCTTCCATTTCAAATCTATCCATCCTTAATAATGTATATATCAATGATGGTATACCCGGATCTGGATTCAAGGCAGGATTAAGCCTGAATAATATTATCACCAGGATGAATGACCGTTTTTCAATCGACATGAGGACTGCCCTGGCAAAGTTGGAATTTAGTGAAGATACCCCAACCGAATATTCAAGTTATCGAAAGATTGACCGCCTTGCAGTGAAGCATATTTGGATTGAACCAGAACTTCGGCTGAAATATTACTTCCAGCCGTCCGGATGGCATATGAAAGCAAGCCTCCACGCAGGAGGAAGATTTGATTTTTCCCTTGGTTCGGAAATTAAAAGAGATGAGATCTACAGTTACAAAAGCCGGGATTTGACCGTGGTCTATCCCCAGATTCTTCCCGAGGCGCGAAATTTTGCAGGTTTTGTTGCAGGTGGCAGTCTTGAATACCCGTTTAAATCAGGCCCGGGAATTACCATTGACTTTAATTACTGCAAGCTTTTTAACCCGTTTACCCGATCTTCAACAGAAAAAATAAAATGTCTGGATTTTGGTGTCGGATATTTCTTTTAACGATAGCAAGAAGGTCCTGAAAATATTATCCTGATCTGCCGGGATACGATTTATTTTTTGCGGATAAAATATGAGGATTAAAGCCTGTTCTGCCCGCCTTTTTTATCCATACTGATAAAACAAACCCTCCCGTTTTTCATTTGTTAAAACCTGCAATGACATTTTCTTTCCCGGGGATAAAAATATTTTTGACCACAAACGAATAAGTAGACCCTTTTTCTCCTAATTTTGCGCCTTCATTTTTTCATTTCCATGAGCACCATTTTTAGGCCCAAGTTTTTCAGCCTGCTGAAAAAGGGCTACACACCCCTCCAGATAAGGAAGGATCTTTTTGCAGGTATCATTGTAGGTATCGTAGCACTGCCACTGGCCATTGCTTTTGCCGTAGCTTCAGGCGTATCACCGGAAAAGGGAATGATCACGGCGATTATTGCAGGCCTGCTCATTTCACTTCTCGGGGGAAGCCGGGTGCAAATCGGGGGCCCAACGGGTGCCTTTGTGATCGTGGTATTTGGAATCGTAAGTAAATATGGTCTGTCAGGTCTGATGATCTCCACCGTCATGGCCGGGATAATCCTGATTCTGTTTGGTCTGTTCCGGCTGGGTTCCATCCTGAAATATATCCCCCACCCCCTGATAACCGGATTTACAAGCGGTATCGCCCTGGTCATTTTCACAACCCAGATCAAGGATGCGCTTGGTCTCTCAACGGCTGCCCTCCCTGCAGGCTTCATCGCAAAATGGACTGTATTCCTGGAATCACTGAATACCATTAATCCATGGGCCGTGGCTCTGACTTTGGCTACCGTCTTTATCATCCTCTTTTCCAAAAAAGTCATCCCGAAGATTCCCGGATCATTTATCGCTATTATTGTCCTCACGGCAGTCGTAAAACTGGCACATCTGCCGGTCAACACCATTGAAACCATATACGGCAGCATCCCCGGCAAGATCAGTATTTCATTACCCGCCCTGCATCTGAGTGAACTGGGAAACTACCTCCAGCCTGCTTTTACCATTGCCATGCTCGGAGCCATTGAATCGCTGCTGAGCGCGGTGGTCGCCGATGGAATGATTGGAGGAAACCACCGGTCAAACACCGAACTCATTGCACAGGGCGTGGCCAATATCATTACACCCTTTTTCGGAGGTATCCCGGCTACCGGTGCCATTGCCCGCACCGCCACAAATATAAAAAACGGAGGCCGGACGCCGATTGCAGGAATCGTACACGCCCTGACACTCCTGTTGATCATGCTGTTCCTGGGTCGGCTGGCCATGCTGATCCCGATGGCATGCCTGGCCGGTATTCTTATCGTCGTTGCATATAACATGAGTGAATGGCGTTCTTTCGTGTCAATCCTCAAAGGTGCCAGGTACGATATCTTTATCCTGCTGACGACATTTTTTCTGACAGTCCTTGTTGATCTGACCATGGCTATCGAAATAGGTATGGTAATGGCAGCCATGCTGTTCATGCAAAGAATGGCCAGGACGGGCGAAGTTCTTGGGGTTGATTCTGAATCAGACCTCTTTGAAAATTATGCCGGTCTTCCTTCAGGTATCGACGTTTATGAGATCAGTGGCCCTTTCTTCTTTGCCGCAGCAAAAAAATACAAAGAAACCTTGAAAAATATCAACTCACGGTCGGAAGTACTGATCATACGCATGCGCCATGTGCCGTTCATCGATTCAACAGGCCTCAATAATTTCAGGGAAACCATCAGAGATCTGCAATCCGGCCACACCCGGATCCTCCTGTCAGGCGTAAGACCCGAAGTACGGGCAGAACTGGAACGCAGCCGTATCGCCTTCCTCATCGGGCGCGCCAATATTTTCAACCAGTTCGATGATGCCCTGAAAAAAGCAAAAATGATCATTAACTCTCTGGAATGAACCTCTTGACGGATCATCTCAGAGAATATGCGTGAGTTAAAAAAGGTTAATAATTTTATGCCCGGAAATTCCCATTCCCGATTCCCCCTCCGGAAACCGGGCGACATAGGTGTAAGTGTGAAAAATGAATACATATGATTACCCGTCACTCAAAGTAATTTGAATATCTGTGATGGAGACTTTGCTTATCTTTGAGATTTATTTTATTTTTGGTATCCCAATTTTTTAATATGACGATATTAATGAATAGATTTTTTTCAATTCTTTTACTTGCTGCACTCCTAACGGGATATTCTGTTGCAGTAAAAGCTCAGATACAGGGATTCAAAACGGAAGATTCATCAGAAAGAACTCATTCTGATGATGCCATAATCAGGGCAAGTATTAAATCACGCAGCCAGATCAGTACCTCCGGCAGTGATGTTTACATAAGTGATGATTGGAAAATTGCCGACATCAAGATGAACGGAAGCGATGAGGTCATCACCGGCATTCCCATAAGACTGGATGCTCAAAATAATCTCCTGGAAATTAAGCATACTGGTAAAATCAAGACCATTTCATCGGGGAACGTCAAAAGCATTGTCATCGAAAACGAAAACACCACCTTTATTACCGAATCTCTTCTGAATAAGAACAGCCCAAAGGGTTTTTACCGCCTTATCTACAATTTGCATTCATCCCTGTTATGTCATTATTATACCGAGATCAGACAATCGAGTTATAACCGTGCGATCGATATGGGAGAACGCGGGGATGCCGTGATCGTCATGAAGGATTATTATTTTCTGTACCACGGAGAAATGATAAAACTGGAAAGTAAAAGAAAAAAGCTCGCCAGGCAGTTTGGGTATAACGATAAGATCTACAATTTTATCCTTTCCCAAAAGATAGACCCGAAAAATGAGTTTGACCTGGTCAAGCTGGCCACATACTGCGATTCGATGAATGGGAATTCCTGAATATTTCACCTGGCCAGACCCTGGAGAACTTATTTCCCGCAGGAATTCGGGATATCATTCCTCCTTGTCCTGGTCTCCCCTCCAAGTCATGCAATCCCGATGTTTCATTTTTCCGTTGACCCGTATTTCATAATTCCATAATTTGGTTCCGATTTCAGATCATTTCATGTTCTGAATTATGAAACCCACATGATTGATGATTACACAAACGATCCGCCTGAGGCGACGAGCTCTGCGGAGCTAAATCTAACCCTGTAATAATCGATCATGTGTGGTTCTCCCGCACGAGCGGTATAAGTTATTCTACCTATAAAATCAAAATTATTACAGAATGAAAAAAACAACTCCCCTTCTGTTGCTTCTGCTCCTCCTGGTACTGGGATCATGCCATACACAGTCTTCTATTAAGGCAGAAAAAGAAGCCCTCAGACAGGCAGATCTAGATTTTGCAGGCTATTCAGCGGATCATGGAATGAATGCTGCCTTTCTCAAATTCGCCGACAGTACGGCAGTCCTCCTAAGACCGCACCACTCCCCGGTAAAAGGGATCACGTCAATGGCCTTATTGCTTAACCGGACGGATGATTCTGCCTTTACATTGAACTGGGAACCGGAAAGTGCAGAGGTTGCCGCTTCTGGGGATCTTGGATATACCTACGGCATTTATACGATTTCCGACGGGAAGACCAAAGAGAAAGGTACATACGTCACAGTCTGGAAAAGGAATACCAAAGGTGAATGGAAATTCGTTCTCGACAGCGGGAATGCCGGACTGGAGGATGAGGATTAGGAAAATCCATTCACGTTGTAAATACGGCTGCCATTTTCACATTATACCTTGTTCACTCAGGTCCCGGTCAGGGATCAATTAGCGTTGTTCCCTCACGCATCCCGCTTCGGATCTTCCGTCTACAATGGCCTTCATTTCTAAATATCTTCCGCAACGGTCCTTTTTAGCTGTGAGTGTATAGCCCCTATTTTACTGATTGGCGGCTTCCACTACGAGTACCCAGTCTATGCCCTGAACAGGGACCTCAAAATATTTCTCGTTTTCTTTAATCTCCCCGACTGGTTTGTATTTGCCGGTCCTGGGATTGAACCAGGACACGTTATTATCGGAACTAATCAGACTTAGCTTAACCGTCACCCCTTTATTGGCTGGCAGGTATACGAAGCCGTAACCGTCACCGCGACAGGCAATGATCTTATTGGTGAACCCGCTGTCGTCTCCAATGATCATCGACTGATCCGGAATACGGCTGAAGAAGGGCTTTGATTCGATAAGTTCCCTGAGATACATCATGTCGAAAGCGCCGGGCAGGTCAAGATCTTCATACCAGTAATGCCTGGCCCATGTGATGGCTGTCCGTCCTTTGTCAAGAAACTGCCATATCGCGTGACAGCCGTAGGTTACCCCCATCCCGCCATCAAAAACAGACTGGTAGGCCGCCCGTCTCACATCCCGGTCGTTAAACCAGCCGTTGGAAGGATCCCAGTCTAATAGGATGATCCTCGTAATTCGGCTCTCCGTCCATGCAGGGTTTGACAGGGATCCGGTCATAGTCGGCATGGACCATATCATAGTTGGCGATGAAACGGTCACTATGACCCGACTGAAGCATATTGAAATCAAGCCAGTCTGTGTTCTGAAAACAAGCCGAGGAACTGGTCCCTCCCCACGGATGAAAGGTCATGAGATGATTCTTGTCCACTGATTTGATCCCGAGAGCCAGGGCATCCCACACCTGGTAGTTGCCGCCGTCGCAATTCCGGTCTCCCCCGTTGATCCAGATGATGTTAGGATAATCCTTATACCGGTTGCCTATCCACTTGCCGTACTGGAAGGCATTCTGTACATCGAAGATCACCGGGCCTATGCCCCATTGCTTGTCCACCTTGTCGCCCCAGGTGGGGAGCAGTCCTATGAACAGTCCTTTTTCAGCGGCAATATTGATGATGCTGTCTACATGCCTGAAATATTTCTCGTTGGGCTTCAAGGGGTCGTCACCCTCAAACGGTTTATCACCGTTGGCATTAGGTGTATGCAGCCCGTCCAGCTCGCCCAGTGCGACAGCCTGGATGACGGTAAAGCCCTTTGAACGCCTGTTCTCCAGGTATTTCTCCGCTTCGCTGAGAGTGAGCCGGTGAAACAGTTCCCAGGCTGTACCGCCCAGGTAAAAGAATGGCGTTCCGTCTTCAAATTCAAGAAAACGGTGATTATCGGATACTACCAGTTTACCGTGGCTGAAATCAACGGACGGTCCGTCCCAGTGGTCTTCCTGTGCAACTGCAGGAATGATTGATGCTGAAAACATGAAATAAATCACGTACAGGCGAATGTTTCCCATGTTGAAAAAATTTTTGAGTTATTGATTCCCGAAATCACAATGTTTACCAAATATATGAAATGTAATCAGGGATCTCCAGTCAGGCACCGATATTTCAGCATCCGGTCTGACAATCCTCTTCAATCCTTACATTCTCGATCTGAAAGGTGGTATGCCCGATGCTGAATTTCTGTTTTAATTCTTCCTGCAGGCTTCCGATGAATCTGTCATCAAAGCCGCGCGGCATCACGAGGTGAACCGTCAGCGCCACCTCTGTGGTGCTCATGGCCCAGATGTGAAGATCATGGATGCCTTCTACATCCTCTTTGGAAAGGAGGAATTCCTGGACCTCTTCGAGTTCGATGTGTTTGGGTACAGCATCGAGTGCCAGGTTAATGGAGTCGGTAAACAAACGCCACGTACCGGCCAGGATAACGGCGATGATGATAAAGCTCATCACCGGATCAATCCAGAGCCTGCCTGTAAGAATGATCAGCAACCCCGCAACAACAACGCCTGCCGACACTCCAGCATCGGCGGCCATATGAAGGAAAGCAGCTCTGATGTTCAGGTCTTCTCTGCGGCCTCTCAGGAAAAGGACGGCAGTGACCGTATTGATGATTACCCCGATCCCAGCCACCAGCATGACCTTGCCGCCGGCCACCGGCTCCGGGTTTTTAAGCTTTTCAATCGCATCCCACCCAATCGCAATTACCGCTCCGAAAAGCAGGAAGGCATTCAGAATGGATACCAGGATGGTAGTCTTGCGCAGACCGTAGGTGTATTTGCCCTTCGGCTGCAAACCGGCAAGCCACGCAGCCGTCATGGCGAATACGAGACTCAGCACATCGCTGGTATTGTGACCGGCATCAGCCAGCAGGGCCGATGAATTGGCAATGATCCCGAAAACCACCTCAACAACGACAAATACAACATTCAGCCCGATGCCGATGACAAAGGCCCTTGTATGATCATGAGGGTGGACATGTCCGTGTGAATGTGCCATATTCCGGTACAATAAATTAACCTTCTTTTACTTCAACCATTGTAAAAGAAATATGTTGACCTGGGTTGGAATAAAATGAAGCGGCACCGGACGGGCGGACGGGGTGCGGACGGGGTAAATGTTGACGGGCGGATGGGGGTGCGGACGGGGCGTGGATGGGTATACGTTGACGGGCGGATGGGGTGCGGACGGGTGTGCGGACGGGGTAGAGACGCCCAATTTGGGCGTCTCTACGTTAAAAAATATATTCCCGTTCGCATTCCCGTTTCCGGTTGCACAAACCATCCGGTTGATGTAATTTTGGAAGGATTTTTAAATGACGATATGAAATATTCATACCTTTTTTTCATCTCCCTTTTGATCATCCTTTCTTCATGCAGGTCAAAAATCGGGGAAAATCATATTATCACCACCGCCACCCTCAAAGGACCGTCGGCCATGGCTATGATAAAGATGATAGATGGGAGGCCTTCACCCGACAGCTTATGGTCAACACAATTCATCATCCGCAATGAGCCGGATCTGGTGATGGCCATGATCATAGAAGGATCGGTGGATTTTGCGGTTCTGCCCTCAACCATGGGAGCCCTGCTTTACAATAAAACGCATGAATACATCCTGGCAGCGGTTCCGGTTTGGGGTACGTTATACCTTTTTGGTACCGACACCACCATCCGGACCTGGAAAGATCTGAAAGGGAAAAAAGTGAGTCTCATGGCCAGGGGCATGACGCCCGATATCATGTTCAGGTACCTGGCTGAACGCAATGGCCTCGATCCCGGCAAAGATATGACCCTGGATTATTCATTCCACACGCATATCGAACTGGCCAATGCCATAGCTGCCGGAATCTCTGATCTGGGTGTCATCTCCGAACCGATGGTGTCTGTGGTCATGAAAAAAAATCCTGCCGTGCATCCCATCATCGATTTTAATCATGAATGGATCAAGCTCTTCGGCGACAGCATTCCATTTGCTCAAACTGCACTTCTGGTAAAGAAGAGTTTTGCTGCGAAAAATCCCGCGATCGTTGCATGGTACCTCGCGGAACTTAAAGAGTCTATAAAATGGGTAAATACCTTTCCCGATTCGGCGGCACCGCTCATCGTCAAATACGGTATCTTACCCGATACAGGGATGGCAGCGGCATCTGTCCCCCGGTGTAACCTCCACTACAGCGAAGCATGGAACGACAGAAAAGGCATTGAGGAATATTTCAAAGTCTTTTATACCTTTAATCCCTTAATCCTTGGCGGCAGCATGCCTGATGAAAAATTTTATTACAAAGAACAGACTCGTTAGTTTAGCCGGCATTGCTTTCCTTCTGCTGGTATGGGAAGTCGTGTCACTGCTGAGCAGATCGGAACAGATCGTCCCGTCACCGGTCAATACTCTTGTAGCTACCGGCCGGGTTTTCCTGCTTCCCGGTTTCTGGACCTCCCTTAGCATAACCGTCCTCCGCGGTCTGGAAGGCTTTGTCATCTCCATGTTACTGGCCATGCTTATCGGCATTCCGGCGGGACTGAACCGCTCCTTCTTCCTGTTTATCAACCCGCTCCTGGTCACCATCCGCTCAACCCCGGTTATCTCCCTGATCCTCCTTGCCATCATCTGGTTTGGCAATCAGCAGGTCCCCGTGTTCATCGCCATCCTTACTATGTTCCCGGTGATCACGGTCAATGTCACCGAAGGGATCCGCAACGTGGACGGCGAGCTGGTTGAGATGGCCAGGACATACCGTGTAAGCCGGTCCGGCATCCTGAAAGACATCTATATCCCGTCCATCATTCCGTATCTCACCAGCGGCATCTCCAATGCGCTGGGCTTTGGCTGGCGTGCCATCATCATTGGAGAAGTCCTCAGCCAGCCCCGTTCAGGTATTGGTACCCAGATGCAGAATGCCCGGATCTTCCTCCAGGTGAACGAACTGATAGCCTGGACCATTATCGCCATTGCCATCAGCTATCTTTTTGAATTGATCATCAGGAAAACCGAAACTGCCATCGTAAAATGGAAATGAAGCTTTCACTGAACCATATCACGAAGTATTACGGAAAGCTGAACGTATTCACCGATCTGTCGGTAAATTTTCTCTCCGGCAAGATCAATTGTATCTTAGGACCTTCAGGCTGTGGTAAAACCACCCTACTGAATATCATCAGCGGAACGGTAACTGTAGATGGCGGGGACCGCAGTGATTTCCCGGGCAGGCCAATGTCATATGTTTTCCAGGATCCAAGGCTTTTGCCATGGAAGACGGTGCGGGGAAATATTGCCTTCGTCCTGAAAGACCGGATGAAAGGGACAGCCTTGCAGAACAGGATCGATGATCACATTACCCGCGTACGGCTGCAATCCTTCCGGGACTATTATCCCAAACAACTCAGTGGCGGGATGAAGCAACGGGTGTCGCTGGCAAGGGCCTTCTCCTTCGATTCTGAAGTGATCCTGCTGGACGAACCGTTCAAAGCCCTGGACCTTAAACTCAGGAATGACCTTACCCGTCAATTCATGGATCTGTGGAATAATGATCCCCGGACGGCGATATTTGTAACACATGATGTAGATGAAGCGGTTGCACTCGGGGACCGGATCATTATCCTTGGAACGCCTCCCCTGGGGCTGGTCAGTCTCTACGATAAAAAGGAGAACACCGACCTGAGATCCCTGAAGAAAGAAATTACAGCGCTCATCATTTCCTGAGTCAACCAGCCGGTTTACCCGGGGTAAAATCCGGGTTCAATCAGAATATCAGTTCCTCCACGGTACGAATGTCCTGTTCGAGCTGTCGTTTCAATAATACCGGGTCTTTTGAAGGAAATGCATCACGTACCTTCTTATGAAAAAAGATGGCAATACTCCCCTTTTCAAATTCATCCGCATGGCCAAAGGGATGGAATTCCACGGTTGTCAACGGGCTCAGACAGTTGTCAGTCACCCCCTGATCCTGAACGCTCAGCATGCCCCTGACCTGAAGTTTCCCTTTATGAATGCTTACTGCATAGACGCCGTCGGGTGGTATAAGCTTGGTATCATCGTCAATGCAAAGGCTGAAAACAGGAATGCCGTACGCAGAGGAGTGCTCGGTATGGGTTTCAGTACTACCGCTGATGCAGTAATAATGATCGAGATATGCATTGGCTCTCTGGATATTCCCGCGTGAAATCGCTTTCCGGATCCTGGTGGAACTGACACTTTCATTCTGGATGTCCTGTTCAGGGATCTCCTCCACTTCAAAATGATGATCACGGCTGAGCTTATAAAGATAATCGAAATTTCCCCGGCGCTGATGCCCGAAATGATGGTTGAAGCCGACGACGACCATGCGGGCATGCAGCCGGCCGATAAGAATATCCTCCACGAAATCGTGAGAGGTGATACGGGAAAATTCAGGAGTAAACTCGATGATGATCAGGTGATCGAGACCGGTTTTTTCAAGGAGTTCGACTTTTTCCTTTTGGGAACAGATCATCATCAGATCGCGGCCTTTGGTTTCGGGATAAAGGACCCTTCGGGGGTGTGGATGGAAGGTGATAAGCACCGATTCACCACCCATGTCGTGAGCCAGTTTCCGGAGCCGGCTAATGATAGCCAGGTGCCCTATATGAACGCCGTCGAACGTTCCTGTGGTTACAACGGGATTTCGCAATACTCCGATTTCCTCAAGACTGTGGTATACCTTCATAATCCCGGCTGAATTTATACGCCGAAATTAATCAATTTCTCAGGAATTGTTACTGTGGATCTTTACAAAATAGGCGACTTTTTCGAGGGAAGTGATCATGTCGTACTCCTCAAGATAGACATCGGACGGCACATTCAAAGGCATGGTTGTAAAATTAAGTATACCTTTGATCCCGCCCAGTACAAGTTTTTCAGTGGTATCGCCGGCTGCATCGGCCGGAACAGTCAGCAAAGCGATGGAGATGTCCATCTCCCTGACGATCTCGGTTAATCGCTGTATAGAAAAACATTTGACTCCGGAGATCACCCTGTCGATTTTAGAGAGATCAACATCAAAGGCCGCTACGATATTAAGCTTGGAACGCTTACCCATGAAATAATGAGTGATGGCCCTCCCGAGGTTACCCATTCCGATAACAGCAACATTAAGCCCCTCCTCCGAATCGATGATCTTACCGATCACATCTATCATCTCACGGACATCATAGCCCTTTCTCTGCATGCTGCTGTAACCGATAAACATAATGTCGCGGCGAACCTGTACAGCCGTGATATTATGTAATTCAGCAAGTTCGTGAGAGTAAATATGGGTCTTGCCCTGGGCAAGACAGCTGAAAAGTGTCCGCCTGTATTCACTAAGGCGTTCAACTGTTTTTTCCGGTAATCTTGTTGTTTTCATCAAGGCTTTGTGTTTTTGCAAAGTCCGGTGTTAAGGTTAAACAGGCAAATGAACTGTAAATATACTTCCTTCGTCAGGGACACTTTCCACGCTGATATTACCGTGATAAAGTTCCGTGATTTTTCTGACAATCGATAAACCCAGCCCACTTCCCGCTATATGCTTTGTTTTTTCGTTTTTAATTCTAACAAATTCCTTAAACAAAAGGGCGGCATCCTCCTGCCTCATCCCTATTCCCGTATCCTTCACCTTGATGGTTAGTTGTTCAGTATCTCTGCGGATGATAATATCAACTCTTCCTCCATCCTTGTTGTATTTAACAGCATTGGACATCAAATTGTTAAATATGATCTCCATATCATTTGGATCTGCTTCAATCACAACATCATCCTGAGCATCGAGGGTAAAAATAACATTTTTTTGAATAGCATACGGTTTTATAGTACTAATTGAATCGCGAGCAAGTTTTTTAAGATTGACTTTTACGATTTTCTCTGTCTTTTTCTCGAGCCTGATCTTTGTAAAATCGAGGAGGTCCATGATGAGGCTCCTCATACCCTGAATGCGGTCAAGTGACCGGGTTATCATCTGTTCGTAATCCTCTATACTCTCGCCAGCCTGTTTGTTTTTCATGATGTTCAGATAGCCTTCAATCGCATTAAGAGGCGCTTTCAGCTCGTGTGACAGGATGGAAACAAACTGGTAACGGATTTTCTTTCCCTCATTTTTCATTTTACGGGTGATCCGTTTCAGGAAGAGTTGTTTGGTGAGGTTATCGACGGATGATTTTAATTCCTGGGGAGTAAAAGGTTTGGGAATGAAATCGCAGGCACCGTCATCAGTTGCTTTGACAGCTATATCCAGGGAGGCGTAGGATGTGATCATGGCAACCATGATGTCGATATTCTTAAGGCGTATATAGTCGAGGACCTGCATACCGGTGATGCCCGGAAGTTTATTGTCGAGCAATACGATATCCGGATTTTCACGGTCGATAATTTCGATACCTTCCTCACCGGTGGCTGCTTCCAGGCATTCAAAGGTATAATCCTCATCCATGAAGGGGTAGCTCACGCTATGCTTCGACAGGATTCTGACGACGCCGGAGCGGATGCCCGGTTCATCATCAACAACGAGAAGTTTAAGTGATTCCATTCTTATTTAATAGGTTCTCTATTCCTTGTTTAAGCTGATCAGGTCTGACTCCTTTTTCAAGATACAGGTCTGCTCTTATCCACTTCTTTTCTTCATCCGTACTGAGGCTGAAAGTCATACCTGTTTCGGCTGAAACGGCAGTGGCAATAATGACGGGCACATCAGGATAACGACTTTTAAGTTTGTAGCTGAGGATGAATCCGCTGTCGTCATTTTCCATCATCAGATCGAGAATGGCCAGGTCGGGCCTCATACGACTGATGATGTTCTCCGCCTCACGCTGGCTTTCAGCAGTGACAACCGAATAGCCCCAGTTCTCCAGTAAAAATTTTACCTGGAACAAATAATCAAAATCGTCGTCAACGACCAAAATGGTTTTTCTGTTCATGACCTGTTGAGTTTATATTATACCGGTCTGTGTCTTGGCAACCGAATGACAAATTTCGTAAAAGTAGGTCCGTCGGCCGGATTGGCATTGGATGTCACACTGATTTTCCCCTTATGCATCTTCACTACCCCATAAGCTGTAGCCAGCCCCAGCCCGGTACCTTTACCTATCCCTTTGGTAGTAAAAAAGGGCTCGAATACTTTTTGCAAATCATTTTCATTGATGCCGCTTCCGGTATCTTCAATAGAGATACTGACATCACGTCCGGCCTCTTCCAGGTTTATCCCTATCTCCCCGGTACCAGGCATGGCCTCAACGGCATTTTTGATCAGGTTGGAAATGACCTGTACCATCTGTTCCCGGTCTGTTTCGGCAAATGGATTGGTCAGCCTGTTATTTACCCTGATACGAATACTTCCGGGAATGATGACCGAAGCTACGGATAGTCGTACCAGGTCGTTCAGATCCGTTTCACTGTAATTTACCTGGTTTTTCCGCGCAAAATTCAACAGACCGCCCACAATCACCTTGCAACGTTCCGCCTGTTCAACGATCAGCTGCAGATCATCGTGAAGCGACGGCTCATTGGCATACTCTTCAAGAAGGATATTTGAATACATGATGACCACCCCCAGCGGATTATTGAGTTCATGTGCAATGCCAGCCGACAGCTGCCCCATGTGAGCAAGCTTCTCAGTCTGCTTCAGCACCTGTTGCACCGACATCAGCTTTTCATTGGAAATACCAAGTTCCTCAATCGAGTGATGAAGCTTATCAATGGTATACGGCAGGCACATCTCAGTTTCCGCAAGCCCTTTCTTGATGGCAATAGCATGGTTCCGGCATGTATCGTAGCCGCAGGCACCACAGTTCAAATGGTCAGCCGGGTCGTATTTGTTCATCGCCTGAAGAATTTCCTCGATCCCGTCTTCAGAAGGATCGGCAATGCGCTGATCGTCGCTTTGGAATGAACGACTCAGATCAAGATTGCGGCTTCCTGCCTTGGCCTCCTCCCAGGCTTCATGGTCAAAATCAAGGTACTTCTCCCTTACATATCTGATCACCCTTGCGACACGCGCATGCTTCTTCCCGTTTTTCGTGGTACCCGGACCCATGATGCATCCGGAGCAACACAGCAGTTCGAGGTGTTCCGATTCAACAGATCCTGTTTCATACTCCCTGACAGCTTCCTGGAAATCTTCCCTTCCTTCAGCTACAATCACGTTATGGCGAAGATCATCGTCGGCAATATTGACCGTTTCAAGCAGACCATGGCTTACGGGGAACATGGCTCCTCGTCCCCCGGTCGGAGGATCAAAAGAAACGGGGGGTACACCGTTCATGTGAACATTGTGACTTTCGAACATCTCCCTCAACTCTACAAAGGTGATCTTCTCATCCACTTCATCCGACTCATTCTTTTTAGCAATACACGGACCAATAAACACCAGTTTGAAATCACCGCCATGGACCATCCTCAGATACCGTGACATGGCAACCATCGGTGAAACCACCGGGGCGAGATTTTCCATAATATCGGGATGGTATTTTTCTATAAATGCTACGATGGCCGGGCAGTCTGAAGAGATATATCCCCGGCCCGTCCCCTGGCTTAAGAGTTTACTGTATTCTTCCGCTACCAGGTCTGCCCCGAAGGATACTTCAAATACCTTCTCAAATCCCAGCGCCCTGACCATACCGACCAGCACCCTGAAATCATTCATTTCACCGAATTCAGCTACGAAACTGGGAGCAACCAGGGCATAAACCGGAACGGGTGATGAGAGCAGGTTCTCTACCTGTGATACTGTATTTTTAAAGACCTTGGCACCCTGACTGCAAACCTTCGTACAGTTCCCGCAGGCAATGCAACGTTCACTGATCACTTCGGCCTGCCCGTTGATGATCTTAATGGCTTTGACAGGACATTCCCTCACGCAGGTATAACATACTCTGCATTTGTCTTTAATAGTATATACTAGGTTCTCCCTGGAATTCATGGTATAAGCGTTTCTCAGTTTGCCTCTTCCTTAGGATGATAACTGGTGTGAAGCCATTCCTTGCTTTTACTGCTCCCCGGCTTCTCAAGCACTTCATCGTAAATCCTGAGTATCTGAGGATTCCGGTGTGCAACTTTGATTCTTTCTTTATTGTCAGCATCGTAAAGTGCTTTGATCCGGTTCCGGATGGTCATCTCATTGGGTTGTACCGGCTGACCTCCTCCATTGACACATCCATACGGACAGGCTAATATTTCGATGATATCTGGTTTTTTCCTGCCGGCCCTGACTTCCGCAATCAGCTTGACAGCTTCGGCCAGGCCACTGACGGCTATGATCGAGATTTCTTTCTTTCCAGTTTTCAGGCTCATCTCCTTGTAAGTCCGGCTGGCACGAAGCTTAGTCATCCTCAGGTTCGTCAGTTCTTCGCCTGTCAGCTTGTAATATACCGTTCGCATGAGTGCCTCAAGAGGTCCGCCCCCGACTCCGAAAAGCTTACCAGCCGAGCTCATAGCTCCCATGGGTTCATCCGCAGGTTCGGGGTCCAGGTGATTCATATCAATGCCATGGAGTCTGATGAGTCTGACCAGTTCACGGGTGGTGAGCACCGTGTCAATATCGGCAATGCCTTTACTGGTCATCTCCGTACGCTGGGCTTCATATTTTTTAGCGGTGCAGGGCATCACAGATACTGAATATATCTCAGCGGGATTATAACCTCCCTTGCCGGTAATCCAGTGCCGGATAAGTGACCCCATGATCTGCTGGGGGGAACGGACGGAACTGATATTAGCCAGCAGATCCGGATAATTTTGCTCTGCAAACCTGATCCATGCAGGGCAGCATCCCGTGATCAGGGGCAGCCGTTCCTTCGATTCATACCGTTTGATAAACTCGTCTGCCTGCTCTATTACCATGAGGTCGGCGCCAAAGGATGTCTCAAAAACTTTGTCAAAACCAATCTTCCGGAGGGCGGCATTGATGAGCCCGTTCGTATCCCTGCCGTGCTTCAGCCCGAATTCTTCCGCAACAGAAACAGCTACAGTGGGTGAATACTGGGCGATCACTTTTTTCCTGTGGTCATACAACACCTGGTCCAGCTCGGCATATTGCAGTTTTTCGGTGAGTGCGCCGGTCGGACATATTATGACGCACTGACCACAACTGATACAGTTTGAGAAGTTCAGCGGTTTGTCGAAAGAAGTGGAAATAATCAGTTCACTCCCTCTCCTGGTGAAATCCAGTGTCGATACAACCTGTTGTTCCTCGCATATCCTGACACAGCGCCCGCACAAGATGCATTTCGACGGATCATGGACGATGCTCAGGCTGGATTTGTCAATTTTGAATTTACTTTTCCTGCCGGGTATCCTGCGTTCACGGATATTGAGATCTTCAGCCATCTCCTGAAGTTCGCAGCTGCCGTTGCGCTCGCAGTAAAGGCAATCATCGGGATGATTGGAAAGCAACAGTTCAACAATGGTCTTTCGCGCCTTGAGGACTCTGGGTGTATGAGTGGAGATTTTCAACCACTCTTCAACAGGGTAAGAACAGGAAGGTATGAGGCTGTCTTTCCCTTCCACTTCTACCACACACATCCTGCACGCACCGGTTGGAGAAAATTCCTTCATATTGCAAAGTGTAGGAACCTGTATCCCGTTCCTTCGCAAAGCCGTAAGGATGGTCTCTCCTTTGCGGGCCTGTATCACCCTCCCGTTTACCTCAATGTTGAATACCATTTATGTGAAGTATTTTAGTTCAAATTACAAATGTGTCCATACCATATCCCATAGTCATTACCTGTGCCGGTAGGCGTCCTCATATCTATGCTTATTTGTAATCAATAGCACTGAATTTACACGAGTCGAAGCATAGTCCGCAGCCGGTGCATTTCTCCTGTACGATAAAATACGGGTGGAGAGGAGTGCCGAAAATGGCCTCAGAAGGACATTTTTTAGCACAAACGGAACAACCGGTGCAATGTTCAACATCGATGAAATAGGATCGCAACTCCGTGCAAACGTTGGACCGGCATTTCCGGTCAAAGATATGTTCTTCGTATTCGTCGCGGAAATGCTCAAGTGTGCTGAGGACCGGGTTTGGGGCTTTCTGCCCCAGGCCACACAGCGAAGTGTCTTTCATCACCGAAGCCAGGCTTTCGAGCTGAATAGCTCCTTTAAACCTTTCAAGGGTGGCATGACCGTTTTCATCCACCGGTTTGCGGGAAATACTTTCCAGGATCTCTGACATCCGGCGTGTTCCTTCCCGGCAGGGTATACATTTTCCGCAACTCTGCTTTTGCATGAAGTTCATATAATACTTGACCATGTCGATGATACAGACATCCTCATCCAACACCACAATGCCGCCGCTGCCCATGATCGTCCCCGCACTGCTCATGGCCTCGAAAGTTACAGGAATGTCGAGCTTGCCTGCTGGCAGAATACAGCCCGACGGCCCACCGATATGAATGGCCTTTAACGGACGGTCATTCCTGGTACCTCCCGCAATATTGAAAATGATATCCTTCAGCGAGGTGCCCAGCGGAACTTCAATCAAACCGGCATCCTTAACTTTTCCGGAGATGGCAAATATTTTCGTTCCGGTATTATTCTCCGTTCCGGTTTCTTTAAACCATTTAGGCCCTCTGGCAATGATAACCGGTATGTTGGATAGTGTCTCTACGTTGTTGATAATAGTGGGCTTTTTATGCAAACCGCTGGTGGCAGGAAAAGGAGGTTTTGACCTGGGCATGCCGCGTTTTCCTTCAAGACTCCGTATAAGTGCAGTTTCTTCACCGCATACGAAGGCTCCCGGGCCCTTTCGCACCGATATCCTCAGGTTAAAGCCACTGCCAAAAATATGATCGCCAAGCAAACCATATTCATCAGCCTGTTTCAAAGCCTGCTCAAGCCGGCCGATCGCTTCGGTATATTCCGACCTGATGTAAATGTAAGCTTTCGTTGCGCCGACAGCATAAGCGGCAATAGCCATCCCTTCAATCAGCAAATGAGGATCTCCTTCCATAATCGACCTGTCCATGAAAGCACCGGGATCACTCTCTTCGGCATTACAAATAAGATATTTCTGATCGGACGGTGTATGACAGGCAATTTTCCATTTCTGACCTGTGGGAAATCCGCTGCCAGAACGGCCTCTCAGACCACTTTCATCAACGAGATCGCATATTTCGCTGGAAGTATAATGCCGGATGGTTTTCAGGAAAGCCTTGTATCCTCCGCCGGCAATATATTCTTCAATAGAGTTCGGATCAATGATCCCGCAGTTTTTAAGGATCAGGCGTTTCTGCCCGGCAAAAAAGGGCACCTCATCCAGGAAAACAACTCCCTTCCAGGGCTCATGAGCCGTGTTCCGAAGTTGACCAATGAGGTTTTCAGAAGGTACAACATGATGAAAAACCGCATCCAGCAGTGAAGCAACCTGGTCAGAGGTGATCCTGGAAAAGAATAACCTTGCCCGTCCCGGAACCTGGATGCTGACAACAGGTTCTGCACTGCACAGACCCAGGCAACCTGTCCTTATAATTTCAGCATCCTCATTGCGCTCCTGAAGATAGGCCTTCATCTCTCCGACAGTCTTTTCTGAACCGGCAACTCTGGCTGCCATACCGGAACTTACCATGATAAGGAGTCTGTTTACCTTTTCACGGGAAAGTAACCGGAGACTCTTCTCCATAGCGACCGTATATTCAACCATGTCGAGCTGAACTACTTCGGTGAGAAGTTGCTGAACCGTACTGTCGTTGGCAATGATTTCCATAGCGTCCTATTCTTTTTCCTTGTACATCGTAATAATCTCCCTTATCTTCTTCTTATCCACGCTGGCATAATACTCATCATTAACCGATATCACCGGTGCCTGACCACAGGCTCCGATGCAGGAAAGGATCTCAAGGCTGAATTTTCCGTCCCGCGTGGTCTCACCGTCTCTAATCTTTAACAGCTTTTCCACCTCCTTAATCAGTAATGCCGCACCTTCGATGTGACAACCCGTACCTTCACAAATCCTGATATGATACTTTCCCGGAGGGGAAAACCGAAACTGATTATAGAACGTCGCCAGACCATAGATTTTGCTGGTCGGGAGATTCAGATGCACCGACAGTTCATTCACCGATTCCTCCGACAGATAACCGAACTCATCCTGTATTTCCTGCAGCACGGGAATCAGTTTATCCCTGCTTAAATCGGGAAACCTGCCAAGCAATTCACTGATCTCAGACATATTTTTATAAGTTTTTCGGCCTGTAAAGTTTCTTTTGTCATCCTGCTTGTATCAAACTGACATAAAACACCTTTCGCAGCTCACACAAATATAATTAACTTTACTGTTATTTTACAAACATTGTTATTTAACTAACAATATTGTTTAACACATTCATGAATAAATATTGCTTAACTATTGATAATCTGCATATTACCAGTCATTGATTGAAGGTTGCCAACTGGCAGGACAGGTAATTTTTACAGTGTATAAATTAGCGAAAGATTAAAAACTTGTATTATACCGTTGATTTTATGATATTTACATCTTATCCGGAATGATGAGATATCGATGTGTATTCGAATTAGGTTCCGAATTTTATTGTTAATTTTGGAACAAAGCACCTGTCCCGAATGAATGATAAAGATACAGAATTGATGATTTGCCTGGGAAGTTCCTGTTTTGCAAGAGGCAATAAAAAAGCGGTCCAGATGATCCAGGATTACCTGAAGCAAAATGAACTGGAAGATCAGGTACAATTTAAAGGGAACCATTGTTTTGGAAAATGCAATAAAGGTCCGGTGCTCAAGATCAATGAAAAGATTTTTGAAGGCGTTACCATTGAAAATCTTACGGAGATTCTGGACAGGGAACTGGGAAAGGTTAAAAAAGCTAAGATTTGAAAGCTCTGGTAAACATAATTGAAGATAAGTGCAAGGTATGTTATGCCTGTGTACGTGCCTGCCCGGTGAATGCCATCCAGGTCACAACCGACCAGGTGGTACCTCGCATCCTGCCAAATCGTTGCATTGGCTGCGGTAGCTGTATTGCCGCATGCAAGCCCTGTGCCATCGAATATTTCGATTCAAGGGAGGAGTGCAGGAAGCTCTTGTCAGACAAAAAAGTCACAATCGCCGTCCTTGTCGATCCCACCATAGCCGCCGAATTTCCCGATATCACCGATTACAGGAAATTTGTGAGTATGCTTCGAAAGCTTGGCTTCACATACGTGAATGAAGTTTCCTTCGGGGCTGACCTGATTGCTGCTGAATATGCCAGGCTCCTTAAAGAATTTCGAGGGAAATATTACATAATGGCCAATGATCCGGTATCAATAGGTTATATTGAAAAATTTCAGCCCGGACTGATCCCGAACCTCGCCCCGATCATTTCTCCGGCTATTGCCACGGCAAAAGTTGTGAGGAAAAAGTATGGAAAAGAAATCAGGGTGGTTTACGTAGGTCCGCTTATTGCAGGTAAAAAGGAAGAAGAACGTGGTAAAGACGATGGCAGGCTGGATGCTGTGCTCACCTTTGCTGAATTAAGGGATCTTTTCAATGAGTTCAGGATTGAAGAAAAACAACTTGAATTCAGTGAATTTGATCTGCCTCATGGCAACACCGGGGCGCTTTTCCCGATTGCAGGCGGTATTGTCCAGGCTGCCGGTCTTGATGATGACCTGTTATCTGGCAATGTGACCACGGTTGAAGGTGAACTGGAACTCAAAGAAGCCCTGAGAGAATTCGAAGACAGCATAGGTACTATCAATTCCCATTTCAACCTGTTCTATACTGAATACCTCATGGGACCCGGAACCACGCGCGGGGGAAAGAAATATATCAGGCAGGCATCGGTTAAGATTTATGCCCGGAAGAGAATGAAAAGCCTGAACAAAAAAGCGTGGGAGAAAGACATGGAGACTTATGCCGCACTGGATTTTCACCGGTCCTTTAAAAATGATGACCAGCGTCTTCCACAACCTTCGGAGGAGAAGATCGCTGAGATCATGAAAGATCTCAAAAAAGACAATAATGAAGATATCGGATGTGGTGCCTGCGGGTATAATTCATGCCTGGATTTTGCAGTCGCTATTGCAAAAGGACTTGCGATCCCGGAGATGTGCAATAATTATACAAGCCGGAACCGGCAGGACTATATTCAGTCGTTGAAGATCAGCAACGAAAAGCTGGCTACGGCTGAAAAAGCACTGAGGGATTCAGAACTCGTGGCCCGGAAAGAAAAGGAAACCGCCAGGGAAGCTTCCGAGATGATTACGGCTATGTTACAGAAACTCCCCTCAGGACTGGTCATCCTGGATGAAAAGCTGAAGGTGCTCCAGGCCAATCAGAGTTTCATCACCATGCTGGGTGAAGAAGCCGCCGAAATAAATGAAGTCATACCCGGACTGGCAGGGGCTGATTTAAAGACCTTGCTCCCATATAACATATATAACCTGTTTTCATTTGTGCTGTCAAATAATGAAAATATTCAAAACCGGGATATTACCTTCCGCGGGCAGTTACTGAATTTTTCCGTCTTTGTCATCCGGAAAGGGAAAATCGCCGGCGGAATCTTCAGAGATATGTACTCGCCGGAAGTCAGAAAAGAGGAAGTCCTGACAAGAATATCCGAGGTTATTGATAAAAACCTTTCACTCGTTCAGCAGATAGGATTTCTTCTCGGAGAAGGCGCTTCGGAGACGGAGCGGATGCTGCATTCCATCATCGAATTTTACAAGGACAAACCGTTGAAGAAGAAAAGCTGATGCAGGATCATTTCCATATAGAAGTCCACTGTGCACAGAAGAATTTCGGCGAAGAAAGGATTTGCGGAGATGTTTTCCTGACAAAGAAAGTCCTGGAGGAAAACCGGACCATCATTGTATTGTCCGACGGCATGGGACATGGTGTGAAAGCCAATATTCTGGCCACTCTCACATCCACCATGTCACTGAATTTCACCCTTGAACATAAGGAACCCGAGAAGATCGCCGAAATCATCATGAATACTTTGCCGGTTTGTTCGGTGCGAAAAATGAATTATGCTACTTTCACGATTATAGACATCGAATCGGACGGGGAAGTGAGCATCCTGGAATACGATAATCCCCAGACTGTGATCTTCAGGGGAAAGCGGGTTTTTGATCCACACTGGAATTGTATCCTGATGCAGAGTGAAAAAAACGCCGGTAAGGAGATCAAAACCTGCCGCTTCAGGCCACAGAAGGAAGACAGGATCATGATCTGTTCCGATGGCATCTCCCAGGCAGGGATGGGTTCTGACCAGTATCCCTTTGGCTGGGGCATTTCAAGTGCAAGCGACTATGTCCTTAAGCTGATCAGTACCAGCCCGGATCTTTCTGCCCGCAGGCTGGGAAACAAGGTTGTGACCATGGCACATAAGATTGACGGGTATTACAGCCGCGATGACAGCAGCTGCGCCATGATATATTTCCGTGAGCCACGGAAACTGCTCGTTTGCACCGGACCCCCGTATGAAAAAGACAAAGATTCTGTCCTGGCAAAGGCAGTCAGTAGTTTCAAAGGAAAAATCATTATATCAGGCGCCACCACGGCTGATATTATCGGCAGGGAACTGGGGCGTAAAATTGATGACAGCCTTACTTTCGATGATCCGGACCTGCCGCCGGTCTCCAGTATGACAGGTATCGACCTTGTAACCGAAGGGATACTCACTCTTACCAAAGTCACCCGGATCCTGAAGGATTACAGCAGTTCCTATCCTCTCGGCAAAGGCCCTGCCGACCGGATCGTCAGCATGTTCAGGGAAAGCGATGATATTCATTTTATCATCGGTACACGTATAAACATTGCTCATCAGGATCCAAGTCTCCCGGTAGAGCTGGAGATCAGGCGTACCGTAGTCAAACGCATGGCAAAGATCCTGGAAGAAAAATTCCTTAAGACCGTCAGTTTTGAATATATCTGATGCTCCCTACGGTCATTTCCGTATTACCGCTTCGAGCCATGATGCTGCCAGTCCCGGCCAGATGTCAGCTGCAGGATTACCTTTGCGCAATCCGTAACCGTGACCACCCACAGGCATCAGGTGCAGCTCAACAGGTACATGTGCATCCCTTAGTGCGCCGGCCATTACCAGGGCACTGTTCGAATAATGATCATCAGCTGTGGCAAAAATGAAAGTCGGCGGAGTCTCCGGATCGACTTTCAGTTCTGGCGTAAGCGTGTGGCCAGGACCCTGATCGAGATATGCAGGATAAATCAATACAGCGAAAGATGGACGGCATGACAGGCTGTCGGTCTTGTCAACCGGATTATACGTCCGGTCACGGTACAGGGTCTCAGCCCGTGCGGAAAGGCTTCCTCCTGCAGAAAAACCCATGACTCCAAGTTTGTCCGGATCCAGTTTCCATTCGGCAGCACGGCTGCGAACAATCCGCATTGCCCTCTGTACATCCCGGAGCGCTCCTTCCTGCTTCTGCGGAACCCGGTACTGCAAAACAAAAGCAGTGAATCCCAGGCTGTTCAGCCATGAGGCAATTTCATAGCCTTCGAGATCCACCGCCAGAATATTATACCCGCCACCAGGACAAACCACAACACCTGCTCCATTATTCTTCCCCGGAGCCGGAGGAAATACAACCAGAGCAGGATTTGTCACTTCCTTAATAACGGTAATATTATGACTGGTATCTCTCGTAACTACAGGGTATGCTTTTGGAGCACTTTCACCGGGAACCTGCCCGGGCCATATATAAATGGTATCCCTGCCCTGTGAAAAAGTACTCAGGCTGATTGCACTGAGGAGGAGAATGAACAATTTTGACTTCATAAGACTTATTTTATTGTATAACGAGTTTAACAATTAACAATGCCATTTCGTTCTTTGGAATCCTCAATAACAAATATACACCTCCTTTCCCAACCATCAGAGAATAGTAAAAATGAATATGAAAGTTTGACCTGAGGAACAAATGGTTACCTTTCCCTCTGATGCAAAATTCGTATAATAACCGCTTTTCAGCTTATCAGAATATGCAGTGATTTTACCCCGCAATACCATTAAAAATCTTAAATATATATGAACCAACATCTTGCAATTCTGTGTGAAAGTCAAAGATTTTTTTCAAAATCGTTGCTTTTATTGTTTAAAATAGTCTAAATTTGAATTTGAATCAGTTATAATTTATCGTTTTATTTAATTTCTTTTGTTATGAATATTTATGTAGGAAATCTTAATTACAACGTTAATGAAGATGTATTAAGAGAAGTTTTTGAAGAATTCGGAGAGGTTACCTCCGCAAAAATCATCACTGACAAATATTCCGGAAGAAGCAAGGGCTTTGGTTTTGTCGAAATGCCCAATGATTCCGAAGGGAAGGACGCTATTGAAAACCTGAATGACAAGGACCTGCAAGGAAGAAACATAAAGGTTAACGAAGCTCGCGAAAAAGCTGAGAGACCACCACGTAGGAATTTCAGATAATACGTAATCAAACGTTAATTAAGGAGCATTAAATTGGGTGCATCCTGTATTCCCGAAACCTGAAGAATTAAAAGCTGCCTTCCTTAGGAAGACGGCTTTTTTTTTAGAAACATCACAATTTATCATGAATCCGGAGGTATTTGCTTTCTAAGCAAAGACCCGATATTTTATGCCCCATTTCATGCCCTGTTTACTCCGGGTTTAAAAATAAATTGCATCTTTACGGGCTTTTTAATCCTTTGCCGACAACGATCAAACACATCGGCGGATAAAATGTTATCATTTGTATTAATCAATGCTGAGCATAAAAATGGCCGGGAAACGAGAAAGCGGGCATGAAAAGAAACCGAATATTTTCAGTCTGGTTAAACCATACAAGGGTATTATCCTTCTCCTGATCTTTTTTACCCTGGTAGGCAATGGAGTTAACCTTGTCATTCCCAAAATCATATCTCATGGCATCGATTCATTTTCAGGCGGTAATTTTGTTCTGAAAAAACTTGTACTGCAATTCTTCCTGGCAGCTTTCGTCATCTTTATTTTCACCTACCTGCAGAGTATTGTCCAAACGTATTCATCCGAACGGGTGGCCAGGGATATCCGGTCGAAATTATCTGCAAAAATATCCAGACAAAGCTATGCTTTCGTGATGGATCAAAATCCGAATAAGCTGCTGACAAACCTGACCTCAGACATTGATTCCCTGAAAATGTTTGTTGCAAGAGCCATCGTATCCATTGTTTCATCCATATTTCTTATCGTTGGGACTAGTGTACTGCTGATTACAATAAGCTGGAGACTTGCCCTGCCGGTCCTCCTGATCATTCCGCTGATCAGTATAACTTTTTTCCTCGTATTTGCAAAAGTGAAGATTCTGTTTAAAAGATCTCGTGAGGTCATCGACTGGCTGAATAAAGTCATCAATGAGAGTATCCTGGGATCTGCCATAATCCGGGTTTTAAATTCGCAGGCAAGTGAATACGACAAATTTCTGAGCGCCAATACAGAAGCCAAAAATATCGGGCTTGGCATTTTGCGGATGTTTGCCGCACTTATCCCTCTCATCATTTTCATAGCGAATCTGGCTGTCCTTACCGTTCTTGCACTTGGAGGTCACCTGGTCATAAAAGGGAACATGACCCTGGGAAATTTTGCTGCTTTCAACAGCTACATCGCACTGCTGATTTTTCCAGTTATGATCATCGGCTTTATGAGCAATGTTATTGCACAGGCGTCCGCCTCTTTTGCCAGGATCAACCTTGTTCTGTCAGCCCCGGAAACAGCAGGCAAAGGTACGGTCTCCCTTCCTTTAAAAGGGAATATATTCCTTGATCGTATCTCCGTTTCTTACGATGGCAAACCCGTCCTGAAAGACATTTCATTTACTGTTAGCGCAGGTTCACAGGTGGCTGTGGTCGGACCCACTGCTGCGGGTAAAAGTCAGTTGTTGTATCTTCTCACCGGACTCATCAGACCGGAGCACGGCACCATTACTTTTGACGACACAGACCTTGAAGCATTTGACAAAGCTACTTTCCACAGCCAGATCGGATTTGTTTTCCAGGACAGTGTGATGTTCAATCTCTCTCTGCGCGAAAATATCGCATTTAATAAAAATGTCACCGATGAAGCGCTTGAAAAAGCTATTCAAACGGCTGAGCTTAAAGATTTCACTGATTCACTTCCCCAGGGACTGGACACTATGGTTGCAGAAAGGGGAACCAGTCTTTCCGGTGGCCAGAAGCAAAGGATCATGCTGGCAAGGGCACTGGCCCTTGACCCTGTCATCCTTTTTCTGGACGATTTTACCTCAAGGGTAGATAAACGCACCGAAAAGAAGATCTTGTGTAATGTTCTGAATAATTATCCCCGTATGACCATCCTTTCGGTTACGCAAAGCATTTCATCTATAAAAGATTATGATCAGATCATTCTTCTTATGGAGGGTGAACTGGTGGCTAAGGGTACCCACCGTGAACTAATGGAGACCTGTCCCGAATACGTCCAGATCAGTAACTCACAACGGAGTACAAGTTATTATGAACTATGATCTGAATAAAATTCTTGAGCCTAAGGGACGGAAAAAATCGATATTAGCCTCCCTCAGGAATCTTCTCTCCATGATGGTGGAGGAGAAGAGGCACCTCTTGTTTGCCTTCATCGCTATCTTTGTGAACTCATCGCTCAGTCTGCTTGCACCTCTACTCATCGGGTATACCATCGATCACTATGTGGAAACCAAACAATACCACGGTGTTCTTGTGTTTTCAGGGATATTGCTCGGCATGTACCTTGTCACCCTGGTTACCGGATACTTCCAGACCAAGCTGATGGGCACTGTCGGACAACGGATGCTTTTCACCATCCGCAATTCAGTTTTCAATAAACTTCTGGAATTGCCCGTCGACTTCTTCAACCAGAATAAGGCCGGTGACCTGATCTCCAGGATTAATAACGATACTGACAAACTTAATCAGTTCTTCTCCCAGTCACTGATGCAGTTTATGGGAAGTATTTTTACCATGGTAGGCGCAGGCATTTTTCTGTTGTCCATCAATCTGCCACTTGGATCTGCTGCCCTGGTACCGGCAATCTTCCTTTTCATTTTCACGAGGCTGGTCTCTCCCTGGGTAAAACGAAAAAATGCAGAAAGCCTTAAATCGGTGGGCTTCCTCAGTGCTGAAATTCAGGAAAGCCTGAATAATTTCAGGGTAATTATTGCTTTCAACCGTCGTGACTATTTCAGGGAACGTTTTGAGGAAGCCAATCAGCAAAATTATGCCACTGCCGTGAAAGCCGGACTGGCCAACTACGTTTTCATGCCGGTGTATTCTTTCTTTTCCAACATCGGTCAGCTAATCGTTCTGGCTTTTGGCCTTTTTCTCATCAGTAAAGGTAGCTTCACCGTAGGATTTCTTATCAGTTTCCTGGCGTATATCAATAATTTTTACGGCCCGCTTCGTCAACTGGCAGCCCTATGGGCAAATTTCCAGGTCGCTCTGGCCGGATGGGACAGGATTGCCAGAATTCTTAACCTGAAGACCAACATTGAAAAGTTGGATAATAAATTAACCGTTAAGGAAGGTTCCGTGCTGACTTTTAAAAACGTATCCTTCACCTATCCCAACGGTAAAGAAGTTCTGCATCAGATAAATTTCAGCCTCCAGAAAGGTAAAACCTATGCCTTTGTAGGACCGACAGGAGGAGGCAAAACCACAACGGCATCATTAATGGCAAGGCTTTACGATCCGTCAGTCGGCACTATCTATCTCAATGGCCGTGATCTCCGCACATACAATGCCTATGAGAGATCCGGGAAGATTGGCTTTATCCTGCAGGACCCCTTCCTGTTCACCGGCAGTGTGAAAGATAATATTCTTTATGGTAACCCATTTTTCACGCGGCATACCAATGGTGAACTGACAAGTGTCCTCAGGCAGACAGGACTGGAAACTCTTCTGCAGCGCTTCGACGATGGACTGGATACCAAAGTCCAAACTTCTGGTGACAGCATCAGCCTGGGTCAGAAGCAACTAATCGCCTTTATGCGTGCGGTGCTTCGCCAGCCTGAAATTCTGATCCTGGATGAGGCCTCAGCCAATATCGATACAGTAACCGAACAACTCCTCGATCATATCCTGGATAATCTTCCACCCTCCACATCCAAGGTTATCATTGCCCATCGCCTGAATACCATCGAAAACGCCGATGAGATTTACTTTGTCAACTCCGGAAAAGTTACACATGCAGGTTCGCTTGACGAAGCAGTGAACCTTCTGCTGAACAGAAAAAGGGAAAGTTGAAAAAATATTCATTATCATTAAAAGTCACTCCGTACATTATTTAACATGAATGCCAATAGGAGATGTATTGTGCCTTTTAAAATCACGAAAGCGAAGATCCCCTGATTATTAAGGAAAATACTGACTTTCCGTGTCAGAACTGGTTTGAACAGCAAATTAACATGCAGGGCGGGCATGCTGTCTGCCTTTTTTGATGCCACACCGGAAAAAAGCCGGGCAACCACGCCCGGCTTTACACAAACCCTAAAATAAACCAATAAAACGAAACAAAAGCTAATCCTCGTATCCCTTCAGGATGTCCCTGACACCGTCGGGAGATACTCTACCATAGGTTTTGTCACCTACGAGTACCACGGGAGCAAGCCCGCAGGCACCTACACAACGTAAACAACTGAGGGAAAATTTTCCGTCATTCGTAGTTTCTCCTACTTCTATTCCCAGCTGCTTTTTAAATTCAGACAGGACATTTTCTGCACCCCTGACATAACAGGCAGTTCCCGTACAAACGGAGATTGGGTGTTTTCCCTTGGGTATCATTGAGAAAAAGGAATAAAAGGTGACTACACCATACACTTTTGCAACGGAAACCTTTAATTCGGAGGCAACTATTTCCTGGACTTCAGCCGGAAGATAACCGAATTCCCCCTGACATTTATGCAGCACATTGATAAGTTGGCCAGACTCACTGTTAAAAGAAAGACAAATGTCTTTAATCCTGTCGACCTGGTCTTTTCTAAGTTCTATTTTAACGCTTGACATTTTTGCTCTTTTTAATGCATTAACAATTTCAGTACATCAGATTTCGAAGATCCTTTTGCTTCTGTCGAAATACTGTGTGTGTAACAGGTGATGAGCGGTTTCACTCATCGGTGAGCCGAGAAATTCAGTATACAATCTCTCGATATATGGGTTCTCATGCGATTTCCTGATGGACTTACCCGAATCTTCAGCATAAATAGCTTTTGCCCTTGCTTTCAGGATAGAGGAGTCACCATGATGCAGCGGCTGACCGCCACCACCGATACAACCGCCCGGACAGGCCATGATCTCAATGGCATGAAATTCAGATTTGCCTTCTCTTATTTCTTCGAGAAGTTTACGGGCATTGCCTAATCCGTGAGCGATACCAATTTTGAGCGTAAAGCCGTCCATATCGATATTCGCCTTCCTGATTCCCTCCAGTCCCCGTAATTCCTCAAAATCAATTTTAGGCAATGATTTGCCGGTATACAACTCGTAGGCTGTTCTTGTGGCGGCTTCTATCACACCTCCTGTGGTACCGAAAATAACTGCAGCACCTGAAGATTCGCCGAGGGGTTTATCAAAGTCACTATCTTCAAGCCCCCTGAAATCAATATTGGCCTCTTTAATAAGGAAGGCCAGTTCTCTTGTAGAAAGGGAATAATCAACATCCGGGTTACCGTCAACGCTGAACTCGTCGCGCTGGCATTCATATTTTTTAGCGAGGCAGGGCATAATGGAAACCACAACAAGATCTTCCCGTTTCACACCAATTTTATCAGCAAAATAAGTTTTGGCGATGGAGCCAAACATCTGCTGGGGTGAACGGGCCGTAGAGGGAATCTCTTTCATATCGGGAAAATGATGTTCGAAGAAATTTACCCAGGCCGGGCAGCATGAGGTCAGGATCGGCAGTTTCACCTCCTTGTCGCCTTCGAGGAAACGGTTTATCCTGCTGAGCATTTCAGTGCCCTCTTCCATGATAGTGAGATCAGCAGCAAAGTCGGTGTCAAAGACATAATTAAATCCGAGATTACGCAGAGCCGTGACCAATTTACCCGTGACCAGTGTTCCCGGCTCCATGCCGAACTCCTCGCCAAGGGCAGCCCTGACTGCAGGAGCGGTCTGTACGATCACCGTTTTTGTGGGATCGCTAAGTGCGACAATGACTTTATTGGTATGGTCTACTTCTGTGAGTGCACCTGTGGGGCACACAGCCACGCACTGACCACAATAGGTACAGGGAGAATGTTCCAGATTCATCTCGAACGCCGGTGCCACAACGGCCATAAATCCACGGTTTACTGCACTAAGGGCACCAACGGTCTGAAATTCATTACACATCGTCTCACACCTCCGGCACATGATACACTTGTCCATATCCCTGATAATCGAAGGGGATGTATCTGTCCTGTATGTCGACATTTCTGCATATTCCTGGCCGGGGATGTTCCTTACTCCCAGCTTAACTGACATATCCTGGAGTTCACATTTCCCGGATTTGGCACAGATCAGGCACTCCTTGGGATGATCCGATAAGATGAGTTCGAGCACGGTGCGACGTGCATTTAAAACCCTGACGGATGAGGTCCGTACAACCATTCCGTCAGTCACTTCGGTAGAACAGGAGGGTGCAAGGTTTCGTCTTCCCTCAACTTCCACTGAACATATCCTGCACCCCCCCGGCTTATTTTCGATATGAAGGTCTTTCAGGTCCATGTAGCAAAGTGCCGGGATGTCGATACCTACGGATTTGGCGGCTTTATATATGGTTGTCCCCCGGGGAACCCCTGCATGTTTACCGTCTATCGTTAAATTTATACTGTCCATTTTATCTTTCGATTTTTAAATAATTTCTACTGCATCAAACTTACATTTCTCAAGGCAGACACCACATTTTATGCATATCGACTGATCGATGGTATGCAGTTGTTTACGCTCTCCGGTAATTGCGCCAACCGGGCAGGCTCTTGCACAGGCGGTGCACCCGGTACAATTATCCTCCCGGATGTGATAATCCATCAGTGCCTTACACTCTCCGGCGGGGCATTTATGGTCGTATACGTGAGCATGGTACTCGTCCATGAAGTAGGTCATGGTAGACAGAACAGGGTTTGGTGAAGATTGTCCAAGCCCGCAAAGTGAAGTGTCTTTTATAACCAGACTCAGATTTTTCAGCCTGCTGAGGTCATCTTCCACCCCCTTTCCTTCGGTGATCCGCTGTAACACTTCATGGAGACGCTTATTACCTATCCGGCAGGGAGCACATTTACCACAGGACTCTTCTACAGTGAATTCCAGAAAATATTTCGCAATGGAAACCATACAGTCATCCTCATCCAACACGATCATCCCGCCTGAACCCATCATGGAGCCGGCAGCAACCAGGTTTTCATAGGTGATAGGAGTTTCAAGATGTTGTTCGGTAAGACATCCTCCCGACGGCCCACCAGTCTGAACCGCCTTGAATTTTTTACCGTCTTTGATTCCCCCGCCGATCTCGAAAATTACCTCACGGAGTGTTGTCCCCATGGGGACTTCGATGAGTCCGACGTTATTGATTTTACCAGCAAGTGCAAATACTTTGGTACCCTTGGATTTCTCGGTTCCGATAGAGGAGAACCACGCGGCACCCTTAAGCATGATTACCGGTATGTTCGCAAAGGTTTCAACATTGTTTACGTTGGTAGGTTTGCCGAGGTATCCTTCAACTGACGGATAGGGTGGCTTCAGGGTCGGTTCTCCACGGCTCCCTTCCATCGAATGGATAAGAGCGGTTTCTTCACCACAGACAAATGCTCCGGCACCATATTTCAACTCAATATCGAAGTTAAACCCGGTTCCGAAAATATTCTGTCCGAGAAGTCCGTATTCCCTGGCCTGGCCAATCGCAGTTTTCAAACGATTAATGGCAAGAGGATATTCTGCCCGGATATAAATGAGTCCGGAATCTGACCCTATGCAATACCCACATAAAGCCATGGCTTCCAATACACTGTGTGGATCACCCTCCAGAATGGACCTGTCCATGAATGCCCCTGGATCACCTTCATCAGCATTACATACCACGTATTTTTTATCAGCATTTGATTTGCTTGTAATTTCCCATTTGAGTCCGGTTGGAAATCCGGCTCCACCACGGCCTCTTAGACCGGAGGCTTTTATTTCCGCGATAACACTTTCGGGGGACATTTCTGTAAGTCCCTTTCCAAGGGCCATATAGCCATCCCGGGCTATGTACTCGTCAATGTTTTCCGGATTTATAAACCCGCAGTTTCTCAGGGCAATACGGATCTGTTTCTTATAGAAGCCCATATGCTTTGAATCGGAGACTTTTTCATTCCGTACCGGATCCTTGTAAAGTAATTTTTCAACCTTTCGGCCTTTAATCACATGTTCCTCAACGATGGTTTTAGCATCACCGGGGCTGACCTGGACATAAAACGTATTGTCAGGCATTACCTTTACAATAGGGCCTTTTTCACAAAAGCCAAAACAACCGGTCATTATCACCTGGACCGTTTCGTCGAGACCCTGCTCACGTAGTTCGTTCTTAAGATTATCCACGATTGCATCACTTGCCGAAGCCCGGCAGCCGGTACCTCCACAAACAAGAAGATGCATGCTGTATTTTGACATGACTTTGCCTCCCTACTTTTTAGAATCTATAGTTTCATAATTCACCGGAATGATTCCGTCGACGAGCTCACCGGTTTTGATGTATTTTTCAATAATCTCATCGGCTTTCCGTTCATCGACGAAACCGAAGACCACCGGTTCCTGCCCCGGAAGTTTTACTTCAACGGTAGGTTCTGCATAGCAGTAACCCATGCAACCGGTCTGAACCACAAAACCGTCAATATTTCGCCTCTCAAGCTGATCGGCAAAAAACTCCATAATTGGTTTGGCGCCTGAAGCGATACCGCAGGTGGCCATGGCCACTTTGATCTGCACACGGCTTTCGGGATCATCTGCTTTCTCCCGTAAATTCAGGCCCTGATGCATTTCATCACGCATCTTTTTAAGATCCGCTAATGTTTTAACTTTAGTCATTTCTCGAAGTATTTTGGTATATTAGATATTATGGTTTTATGTTGTTTGGTTTCATCCCTGACTTTCCCCGGGAATGTGTCCCGGCTATTGATCTGTTAAGATTCAACTCCCCGGTTGCCGCCTCCCAGGTTCACGATACATTAAGTTCCGGCATGTAATTCTTCCAGGTTGTACCTGATCATCCCGGTCAGTTCGTTCAGCAGAGGTTGGTCGTTCAGACTGCTGACTCCAAGACATTTCTTTATTTCAGGGGTTGACAGACTGTACTCACCGTAATCCGTCGAATAGGTAAAAAAGAAATCCACTCTATCAATACGATACAGGATTTTTAATGTTCCGGTTAAATCCCCGATCGGCTGGCGATCGAAGTGATCTCTTTTAAACCAGGCCTGAATATGGGTCCCTTCTCCTTCATGTGATTCAATCTTTATCCCGCCTCCTGCAGCCTCAGCTTGTTGTTGAAGAAGAGAAATGCCAAGCCCGGTCTTTCTTGTGGTACGGCTCGTGCAAAAAGGGTCAGTTACCCTGTCCAGCATCACAGATGGGATACCTGGACCGTCGTCCCTGATTGATACATTAATAATATTCTCCTTCCTGCTTTCCCTGAAAGTTATCCAAACGTTTTTACTTCCGGCTCTGACCGAGTTTTCAACGATATCAAGAATATTCAGTGCGATTTCCTTCATTTCACCAGGACCTCCCTGCCATTGAGTCCCAATAATGCTTTTC
Source organism: uncultured Bacteroidales bacterium (assembly GCA_963732905.1). Classification (GTDB taxonomy): domain Bacteria; phylum Bacteroidota; class Bacteroidia; order Bacteroidales; genus DASQZK01. Next base: position 234,563 of record CAVTBM010000010.1, on the reverse strand, counting down.
TGATTTCATCGAAACTTCGCTTTTTCATCCTGAACAAAGAATGGACAGCACCGATATCATGAAGATAATGTGCATCCGAAGAGGTAATAACCGTATAACCGCCAAGCTCAGGATGAATGGAAAGATATTCCGGCACATTGCTGCGCCTTGATATCTCCAGGGCATCTAATTTCATTCCCGCAGGAATGAAACCAAGCTGACTTATGATACTGTTTTTTGGTCTGTCAATATGAGACGGGATGAAGATCCCGTTAAGTTCATGCACTTTCCTTTCAACCGTATCGATCGATTCCTTGATGGCGTTAAAGAGAAGCCGCCGTTCTTCACCAATGATCCTGTCATTCCTGTCGAGCACGACCTGGTAACCAAATCTCACCGGATCATTATCCATATCCGGAAGGGACGCATCCAGAAATTGCTGGAACTTATCCACTAAGTCAAGGTTTTCAAAGAACGCCAGACAATGGACTTCCTCCATCGTATTGATTTCGACACCCGGAAGGACCAGGATCCCGTATTCAGCCCCCAGTTCAATCATCAGCCGGTCATGCAGCGTAGTGTTATGGTCACTAACACCGATAATATCTAGGCCTTTGGACCGGGCCTTGTGAATGATTGCGACAGGGCTCATGTCCAGATCACCACAGGGGGAAAGCACTGTGTGTATATGCAGATCTGCCCTGTATTCATTCATCACCCTACCAGTATTTTGTATAGCTTTCCGGCTGTGTTAAAAGTATCTTCCACTGACCCCAGAATCGGAATATTCTCTTCATCGCTTTTCAACAGGGTGTCCCCGTCGGGTCGCAATCCCTTTACAAGGATCACGGCAGACAGATCCTTCAAAGAGGCCACTGCCAGAACATTTTTATGTGTCTGCAGGGTAATCCATACGTTTCCCTTTTCAGCATTACCAACGACATCGCTTAAGAGGTCAGAAACATAACCTCCCGTGATCTCACGGTTGAGACCTGCTGCGCCGGAATATACTTCCAGTCCGAGACTGTTTACCAAATCAGCTATTTTCATTTTCCGCTCCTGTTTTAGTGCAATCTTTCTCAAGCCGGCTTTTTCCCCAGATTTGTGATGTGATCTCTCTGGCATGTTCCAGGCTTAGCATTTTGGTTTTCATCATCATTTGTTGCATGAAAACACAATTTGACACCTGGGCTTTTCCCTGGACAATATCCTCAGCGAGGGATTGACAGGTAGGAGCTCCGCATGCCCCACAATCAAAGGCCGGGAGATAACACATCAATCTTCTCTTGTGCTCCATTTTATAGAGGGCTTTGGAAATGTTGCTGTCAAGCCGTTCCATAGGCCTGGGTTTAATGGTTCCCAGGTACATTTCATCAGGTTTTATCAGATCCCAGTCAGGTTTCATTCCTGGTTCCATTATACTGGCAGCCCTTTTGGTAAGGCGTTCAACGGTCAGAAAACGGTTTCCGCTTATAAGAATGCCTCCCGCACAACTTTCATCACAGGCCCTGAGCTCCAGAAAGTCAATATCTTCAATTTTCTCATTCTCAAGTTTTTCAAGGAACTCACTCACGTTATAGATACCATCGATTGCCAGTGCCCTCCCCGGGATACGGGCGGCCTCCCCTTTTGTCAGACACCATAAAATACCTTCAGCACTCAGATGACGGTAATCGATGTCATGATGATCGATTTCCGGATTTTTCTGTAAAACCTGAAGGATCATGTTATACATGAACTTCATGTTTATCACTCCGGTAACCGGCGATTTTTCTTCGCCTACAGGACTCTTAACTGCAGCAATTTTAGCAGCGCAGGGAGTGACATAAAATATTCCGATATCCTCGTCACGGTATCCTTCCTTTTGGAGCAACCTTCTGTAATACATGGCCGATGTATCTATTGGGGGCTTTACCCCAAGGATATTCCCGATGAGTGCTGGGAAGCGAACCTGTATCAGACGAAGGATGGCCGGACAAAAGGATGAAATCAAGGGACGGCATTTATTCAGTCTTGTGGCCTGATCATACGCACTGACAATATATCCTGTCGTATTTTCAACCTCAAAGATATGAGTAAAGCCAAGTTCCAGTAATGCTGCATAAAGCGTTCCTGCCTTTATCTTGTCGGGAAACTGTCCGATCAGCACACCGGGAACAAGAGCCACGCGTACACTGAAATCAAAAATGGCCGAGAAATCATCCTGCTCCACGACGATTGCACTGACAGGGCAGGATTTATAACATTCCCCGCAGTCGATACAACGATTTCTATTTATATTCGCTATTCCCTGGTTTACCCTAATGGCTTCAGTCGGACACACACTCATACAGTGCGTACAACCTATGCATACGTTCTCTAACACCTTCAGTGCATGATGGAAATATATGTCTTCTGTACTATCCTGCATTGCTCTTTAAAAAATGAGTCATTTCAACTCTTGTACCTTTTCCCGGAACGGAATGTATGGTCATACAATCTGTATTTTTCTTCATATTTGGTAATCCCATTCCTGCACCAAAGCCCATCTCACGAACCTGTGGGCTGGCCGTTGAATACCCCTCTTTCATGGCCATTTCAACATCAGCTATGCCGGGGCCGGCATCATCAAGGATCATCAGGACCTTCTCGGAATCGATCTCAACAAGTATGGTACCTGACCAGGCATGAGCCACAATATTAACTTCCCCTTCGTAAAGGGCTACTACAATTTGTTTTGCCATTAAAGGATCGATGTTAAGCTGTCGTAACACCTTCTTTACCGAACTCGCAGCATTTCCTGCATTGGTAAAATCTCCTCCTGCTATTTTGTATTTTAATTGCATGAAACTAGTAAACCGGATTAATCCCGGCGCTGAACAATTCTCCCGAAATTCTGAATACCGAGTACGGCGATTCAATCAGAACCATGTCATTCTCAGCGGCCACTTTTTTCATCTCCTCCGTAATCTTCTTATTCCTTGCAAAGATGAGCGTGGAGATGTCAGACATCTCCGCGGTTCTAATGGCCTGCATATTTGACAGTCCTGTTATCAGCAGCATATTCGCGTTATCAAGCGTCAGAACATCACTCATCAGGTCCGATGCAAAAGCAAATTCCACCTCGCGTTCAAGATAGATGTCACCTGCAATGACTTTTGCCCCCAGCCTTTCAACTATATCTCTTATTTTCATTATTTTAACTGATATCCCGTCTCTTTGTTATTCAACTAACAATAAATGACCCAACACTCTTTCAAAAATTGACAATGCAAAGATAAAGCTATATTTGTTATCTGAATAACATTGTTATTAATATAACATTTATACATACTTAATCTAAATTAATCTAATGACTGAACCTTTCAGGGGAAGTCCGATCCATCCGTGAATACATGTCAAAATACTAATCTTTAGCTTTGAAGCTCCTGCTCTATTCCGATTACCTGTTGCCCCGTGATGATAGCTGGATTATCTTTCTTCGCACCAGTGAAATTTTCAAATCTATTGCCTCCGCCTTATCTATGCAGGGACAATTCATATTTTCTCCAAAAAAGGAACATTAAATAGCTTAAGTATTGGGGATGTGATATACCTTTGCCCGGTAAAAAAAAGTCTTGAGCAGGCGAATCGTAAATATAAAAGGAATCCTTCACATCCTTGGCATGCTAATCATGCTTGAAGGTTTGTTTATGTCGACCACCCTGATTGTCACCGCGATTTATGGAGAATCTGATCAGCTCTCTTTTATTATTTCCGTCGTTTCCACAATATTCAGCGGATTTGTGATCTGGTTCCTGACGCGCAGTAAAAAAGATGAGCATCAGTTCGGACTACGTGATTCGTTTTTGATCGTTACCCTTGCCTGGCTGCTGATATCACTCTTTGGAGCGGAACCATACCTGATAAGCCGGAGTATTCCCCGTTTTGTGGACGCATTTTTTGAATCGGTTTCGGGATTCACCACAACGGGCTCGTCCATCCTGACGGATATTGAAGTTCTGCCGCACGGCATCCTTTACTGGCGAAGCATGACTCATTGGATCGGTGGGATGGGAATTATCGTTTTGGCTGTCGCTATTCTTCCCTTTCTTAGAATCGAAGGAGTCTTTCTTTTCAATAATGAAGCTTCATCCATCCTTGCCGATAAACTTCATCCACGTATTACCTCGGTTGCCAAGCGGCTCTGGTTTATTTATCTGATCATGACCCTGGCGGAGACTATACTTCTCTGGATGGGGGACATGAATCTTTTTGATGCTATCTGCCACTCATTTGCCACTGTCGCCACCGGTGGCTTTTCAACCAAAAACACCAGTATTGCAGACTATTCATCATATGCCCAGTATGTCATAATAGTTTTCATGATTCTTTCAGGTATGAATTTCAGCCTCCATTACTTCATGATCCGTGGACAATTCCGCAAAGTACGCCGAAATGAAGAAGTTAAATTCTACCTCGGAATCATTTTCGTAGTCAGCTTGATTATTTGTATTCAGCTTATCAACAACCTCAACCTTCATTTTGAGGAAGCCTTCCGTCGTTCTCTTTTCCAGGTATCCTCCGTTATGACTGCCACCGGTTTTGCTACCGACGATTACCTGAAATGGCCCCAGATATCCTGGCTCCTGATCTTTCTTATTATGTTCGTAGGTGCCAGTTCCGGAAGTACCGGAGGTGGTGTTAAAGTCATACGTCATGTATTCCTTTTCAAACGTATCCGGAACTCCATTCGAAACCATATCTACCCTAATGCTGTATTCCCTCTTAAGATAAACGGCAAACTGGTAGACGAAAAGACGGTTCATAATGTCATGACCTTCATTTACCTGTATTTCATCACATTTGTCATTGGAACCATCTTCATGTCTGGCATCGGCCTGGATGTCCATACCGCTATGGGAGCCGTTATCACAACGATGGGAGGTATCGGGCCGGGAATTGGCAGGGTTGGCCCTTCCGGAAATTTCGGTTTTATTCCCGATGCAGGGAAATACTTCCTCGACCTCATGATGATTCTTGGCCGACTTGAGATCTTCACGGTGCTGGTCCTGTTTACACCCGGGTTCTGGAAAGAGTAAGCCTATCAAAATCCCGCTGTAAAACCTTCTAAGAATCCCGGAACTTTCCTGTTCAGTCGTTTGTCAAAAAAACGGAGCTTTATGTAAATATATAATCGGTTCATCCAATATATCCTTCTGTTCATAAAATGCATCTTATGCCTTCCTGTCATTTAACAAGTATGAGACACAAATTCATCTATTTTTGAAGTCAGCCTAACTACGTGGATTATTGTCAAAATGAGGAATATTTATCATTCATTCATTATTCAGGGGATATTCTTATGCCTGCTTTCGGGATGTGACAAGCAGCAGACCGACCCCCAAAAAACCTTAGTTAATCCTTTCACCGGGGTGATTGAGTGGAATGGTTTTGTATTTGATACTACGAAATACCAGACTCCTCAAGCCTATCTTGAAGACTGGGGAGAAAACCTTGACAGTCTGAGTACGGATTTTGACATCAAGTTCACTGATGGCACTTTTGATTCGCAGCTCCACGATATACGCAATTACTCTATCCTTGTATATTTCGATGCAAATTCTCCCTCGGTAGAGGCTTTGAGTGAAGGCACATACACTGTGGACGGAACCCGTGAAAGAAAACCCGGAAATATTGTTGAGGCCTGGATTGAGATATTCTCAGCAGATCAGCTTGAAAGATTTCAAATTACATCAGGTACGGTTAATGTCCGGCATAAAGACGGGTATACCCTCATAACATATGATGCGATACTGAATAATACTTACCGGATCAATGGTCAGTATAGTGGAAAAATTACCCCGATCCTTCAGATCCTGGGAAAAAAGTAATAGAATTACCTGACTCCTCTGACATATCGTTGCCGTAATTTTCTGCCCGCTAACCAACCCACCATGCAACCTGTAATATACCATGGGAAATCTGCCCATGAAAAAGAACTTCCGATTAACGCCTCCCCCAATACAGTATTTCTGACGGCTTCCAGTAAAGGTGGTTTCCATAATTGCAGAAATTCCAGACCCGATGTAAAGGAAAAAATGATGACCACAGCAATTGAAGGAGACAAACCGGGAAATACCCAAAGCACAAGCAGAATAAAAAAGACCTCATATATAATGCCACCCAGATGATCATGCACATATCCCTCACCCCACCCTGTATAGACCTTTGTATAAAATCCAAGAGGTATTAGAATGCACAGTATGACCGGAATAATAAATCTTCCTTTTTTCACATCAGGTTCAGAATTTCAGTCCGATACCGGTCATTACATTTATCCCGGGCATAGGATAACCATAATCGGTCTGGTAATCTGTGTTGGTCAGATTTTTCCCGCTCAGGAATACCTCGAGAAAAGACAGAGGGCGGTATTTTACACTTGCATCCAGAACAAAATAACTCACTTTTTTAGTGAAGCCGTTTATCTCTGGTAAAGCAGTGTACAAATCACCAATAAAATTTGATTGCAGTGCAAAAATAAATTTCCCCATTCTATAATTAAAGCCAGCAAAAACCTGGTTTACAGGAGCTGAAAGTTTAGGATGGTCCATATTAAGGTAACTGTAAGAAACATTAACTGTCAGATTCGTGACCGGTCTGAAACTGCTCTCGAATTCCACACCTTTATGGATAAAGCTCCCGGTATTAAATCGTTTAACCGGTGGCGGAGGTGCCGGATTTTCACCGGTCTGTATAAGGTTCGATCCGGTAATATAATATAAGGTCAGTTCAGTGGTTAATTTCCCCTGAAGGTAAACCTGGTTGTAACTAACCTCGTAATCCATCATATCTTCAGGTTTAAGATCAGGATTTGGCGCAAAAAGGAAAAGCTCCATTATAGTTGGATTCCGGAAACCTTTTGAAACTGCAGCCTTAAAGGTTGAAAATTCAGTAAGATGATACGCCGCACCTCCCTGTGGAACGAGGATATTCCCAAAGCGTGAATTATTCTCAAGTCTCAGTCCGGCACTGACAACGAGCTTCTGACCGATATTCTGACGAGAGATCAGGTAGGCCCCGTTATCCTGTTCCTCCAGCCACTGATTGGCGTTCATCCCGCTGTTACCGCGTCCTCCGTAATCCTTGTAGTCATACCCCAAAGTGGTCAGATTCCCTTTGAACATCACTATCCCCTGGTAAACCGACAGTCCATAATTTTCATCATGAGAGATCCATCCGTCGGAGAAATTGTGATCCCCGTAATTGTAATATAAAAAGAGCCCCCCTTCTGCATTTTTATACTTGTCGGTCAAAGAAACTGATGTCTTTCCCCTGAGCATATTGGCTGTAAATATAACCGGTTCTTCCGCATATACCGATCCCGGATCTACACTGTGAAATTTTGCCAGGTTAAAGTCAGCTACCAGGTCAAGATGCTTATTAAATGCATAACCTGTCTTAATATAACCGTTATTGATATTAAAAGAGCTGTTGGGCCTGTGCCCGTCGGTCTGATCGTGGTTAAAAGATGTAAATAACGAAAGTTTACCCTTTTTTATCCCGGCTTTAGCCATGTATTTCTGAGTATTGAACGAACCATAAGCGACTCTTGCAGTTCCAGAGAAACCATCCTTTTCCTGGTCCCTGGTAATAAAATTCAAAACCCCGCCCATGGCGTTTGAGCCATACAGGATGGATGCAGGACCCCGGATGACTTCAACCCGGTCAAGATCAGAAGCCACATAGGAATTAGGAAGCGGATGACCGAAAATACCCATGTACTGGGGATGGCCGTCAACAAGTACCAAAACTTCATCGTTAGGGCTTCCGCCTACACCCCTAATAGTAATGTTGCCGGCAGAATTCGAACCGTCACGACCAAAGCCCGTTACGCCACGTTCATTTACGAAAAGGCTGGGAATCATTCTGCTCACAACCGGCAAAACAGCAGATTCTTCAATTTCATCCAACTCATCTTTATTGATAACCGAGACATTCACCGGTAAGTTCTTACGTGCTACTTCAACCCGGGTCCCCGTTACTACAACTTCATCAAGGTTCAGGGTATCACTTATAGATTGGGCATGCAGCACCGACAATCCGCAAACAATCAACGCCGGGCAAAGTAATATTCTTTTCATAGATAAAATATTTGTGTTACTAAATTAATTTTCGTGTTACCAATGGGATAAAAAAAATCAGCCGGCTCCTGTCATGACCAGTTCTCCGTGCTTAACACCTTTTATCGCCCTGAGCTTGTCAGCCAGTTTCTTAAGCTTACAGGCTTTCCCTTTTATAGTGATTACCTCCAGACAATTGTGATCGTCAATATGGATATGCTGGCCGGCAAGGATCAGACAGTGATATTCATGCTGCAGGCCGTTTACTTTTTCATGAAGCTCCTTGAGATTATGATCATACAGAATGACAATGGCCCCGGCAACTTCCTCGTCCGTTTCCCACTTTTCTTCGATGATATTCTTTCTGATCAGAGATCTGATGGCCTGGGAGCGGTTTGGAAACCGGTTTTTTTCCACTAAGCGGTCAAGATCAACGAGTAAATTATCTTCGAGGGACACACCAAAGCGCTTTATGGACATCGTGTTACGATTTTTGATTTTTGTGTTATAAATATATCATTTTTCGCTTCAAAAATGAAACGTTAAAGATTTTATTTAACTTAAAAGGTATTCATATACCCTGCTCACTGAGGGTCTCCACGAATGAGCAAAGGACTTTATACAGTTTTTGGACAGGCAGACCCATAACATTGAAATAGGAGCCATGGATCTCTTTGATGCCCGCATATCCGATCCATTCCTGAATTCCATAGCCACCGGCTTTATCATAAGGTTCAAAACGATCAACATAGTATTCAAGTTCAGATTTGCTCAAACTTGAAAATGTGACTTCACTATGAGAACAGAAGGATGTCATCAAATCCCGGCTTCGAAGTGTAACTCCGGTAATCACCTCATGTGTATTCCCCTGGAGCCGGTCAAGAATGAAGAGAGCATCTTCTCTGTCAACCGGTTTATGTATGACTTCTTCCTCAAACCATACGATGGTATCGGCAGTAATCAAAATATCTTTTCCATTCAGATCTTCAGGGTATGCCCTTGATTTTAGTTCGGAGAGCCACACCGGGATTTGAAATTTATCCAGACCTTCAGGCCATGTTTCATCGACGGAATGTAGATCTGAGGTCTCAAAATTAATCTCCAGACCGGAAAGCAGAAGTTTTCTACGTGGTGATTTTGAGGCCAGGATAATCCTGTAACCCTGAAGCTTATCAGCTAGCATAGCCTGTATTTTCAACTTAGTTGATTCAACACAATGTATCTGACCAAAAAGGCGTACATGATTCCTGCCAGCATGATCATTTTTGTCAGCCGGCTTGCATTATGGTAATCGCTTTTTTCCCGGGCTCCCAGGATTCTCGATATCAGAAAAACCGCCGGTAAAATAAGCAGGATCAGGAAATATCCTCCCGACAGAAAATCGGTTGACTCACCGCTGAACATGATAAATTTGAGAATGACCCATATCAGGGCCGCGATCAGGACAGAGACCAGAACGATCAAAATGAATTTGGTATATTTTGTACCAATAACGATTGGTAAAGTATTCATCCCATAAGCACTGTCACCTTCAAAATCTTCGGAATCCTTAATAATTTCTCTGATCAGGGTAGTCAGGAAAGCGAAAAAGGTAAAACCTGATATCCAGTAGAAGATATAGGTGAAGCTGGCATGATGCCTGATCATTATTATTCCGTAAGCCTTATTCAGCAAGGGGAGCTCAAAAAGGATGACAAGCATTGGTACAGCAGCAGTAAGAAATGCTACCATCAGGTTTCCTGCGAGGAATTGCCGTTTATAATTGGTGGAATAGAACCATAGAAATCCGGAAGCGAACAGGAAGATGAGTGAAAGTCCGGGTACATGGATATAGAATGCCAGGTAGATCCCCAGGCCAATACCGGCAATATTCATCACAGCGTGATAAAAGATGGCTTTCCTCCTTGAAATTTCCCTGTCAATTACCACCCTCGACGGTCTGTTCAGCCGGTCGGTGCGGGAATCAAAATAATCATTGATAATATAACCTGCTGCAGCAATAAATACAGTTGAAAGTACAAGCATCAGGAAGTGGAACCAGTCGAGTTGCAGGCTGAAATGATTAATGGAAAGAAAAGGGCTGATAATGCACCATCGCATAATATACTGCGTAGCAGCGATGATCAGTAGATTTTCAATTCTGACAATTTTAATAACAGCTTTGAACACAGGTTGGAGATTTAAGCGAAAGATACTAATTTTCTCTTTACCTCTTACCACCGGAAAGCATCTTCCTCCATCCATTTACCATGAAGGCGCATAACCTGCTCGATGATATCTCTTACGCATCCTTCCCCTCCGGGCCGGTCTGATATGTAATGTGAAATGGCTTTGATTTCTTCAACGGCATCACTCGGACAGGTAGGAAAACCTACCAGCTTCATAACCGGATAATCCGGAAGGTCATCACCCATGTAGAGGACATTCTCCGGTCTGAGATCGTATTTAGTGGTAAAATGCTCAAATTCCCGGACCTTATGAAACGACCCAAGGTAGATATCCCTGACACCGAGACCTTTAAATCTTTCTCTAACGGATTCCGAATTTCCTCCGGTAATGATTGCGACAGGATAACCCTTTCTGATGGCGTATTGCGTAGCAAATCCATCCTTGATATTCATGGTTCGCATCAGTTCACCCGAAGGGTGAAGCATTATTTTACTTGTAGAAAAGACACCGTCCACGTCAAATACAAATGCACTGACTTTTTGCAAGTCTTCTTTAAAATTACTCATTCCCCGTTTTTTTGGTGGAAATTTTGTATGTTCTGACTCACAAAAGTATATATTTTTTGGTATTCGGGGTGATTTTCCAGAGCTTTTAGATGTTTCCCGATAGTGGTCATATCCCTTCTGACGGCTGGTCCGGTCTGAAGCATGGAAGGTGATCCTTCTGATAGTTTAAGAAAGGTCTCTGTAATAAGGGGTTGAAGCAAGCTGAAAGACAGCTTATTTTCTTTTAAAAGATCTTCAGCGATTACAAACATGTGATTCGTAAAATTACAGGCAAAGACAGCGGATACATGTATCCACTTCAGCATTTCCGAATCGGTAACTGTTATCTGACCGGAAATATTTTCAGCGATATTTTTCATCTTTGCCAGGGATTGCGGGTCGGAAGCTTCTATAAACACCGGAACATCCTTGAAATCCAGTTCCCTGGATTTAGAAAAAGTCTGAAGAGGATAAAATACCCCGTAACTTTTATACCGATTTCCGAAAACATTTAGTCCCGAACTACCTGAAGTATGGAAAATCAATTTATCCGAAACGGGCAGGGAATCGAGAACACCCGGGATAGCGTCATCATTAACGGCAACGACATAAAAGTCAGCGTTCTGGTTTAGTTCAAAAAGAGAAGTAGTAAATCCGCAATTAAGAAGGCGGGCCAGTTCGGCGGTATGTTCATGACTTCTTCCTGCAACCTGCAAAGGGTTATAGCCTGATGCAACCAGCGCTCCCGCAAGATGAAAGGCTACATTCCCTGCACCGATAATAACGAATGATTGCTGCTGATCCATATTCTGGTCCGGAAGAAAGGTTACCGGGATTATCCCGGCATCTTAAACTGTTCTGCCCTGTTCCTTAATTTTTAGCAAATAATCGCACATCTCATAGTTTTCCATCTCCTGAAAGTGTTTCAGCAGTTCATTGAAAAAACGGGGGTTATTAAACTGCGGATGAGAAGGTCCAAAAATCATCTGCCCGGTGACTGTTTTATTAAAGTAGGGCATCCTTTCATTTTCTTCCGGTTCTTTCAGCTTCATTTCTTCAGCAGCATCTTCAGTTAATGTATGAGAATATTTTTCCATGAATTCCGAAATGCGTAATTGCATGTTGATGAAATCATCATTTTCATCCAGAAGTTCCTTATTGAGTGCATATTTATATTCAAGCTCCCTGTGGCGTTCCTTACCCGACGGATTGTTCAGCATCCGGTTGATTTCCTCCTGATTGGATTGAATCTCCCGGTTGTTCTCATTAACATGATCCTTGAGGATCTTTAAAATTTTATTCACCAGCTTTTCCATCACGTATCAGATTTCAATTTCTGAAGATCAAAATCTATACCACAAAATAGACAATAAAAAATCGGGCAATCAAATAGTACGGGTTAAAATTATGTTAAAACAAATAAAAAAACACGCAATTTAACGGAAATATTTTCCCAATTGCGTGTTTTTCAGTATCCTAAATTTACTAGTATTTAAAGATGCCCAGATCTTTAAGTTCGGAGTTTCGAATATAATTTGCCCTCTCGGCATTTTGAGATACAGCCATTTTGATAAACATTTCAGATGAGTTCATAAAGTCTTCGTCAACGGTGGTATCACCTAGCAGCAGATAACCCATGATAATATTACCGGCCATTTCCACGAGTCTCCTGGCATGGAAATCAACGTATTCACTATCTCCCATTGCATCTACCAATTTGAATGCCTCTTCATACTCATCTGTCATACTGACCAGTATTTTCTTAAGGTATTCCAGTTCAGGAGTAATTTTCAATTCTTCAAATTCCCTTATCCGGTTAAGGTAGGCCCCTGTGCTCACACCACGGATTGCTGCTACAACCTGTAACTGTGAGGTACCTTCATAGATGGAGGTAATCCTGGCATCCCTGTAAATACGTTCAATCGGGAAATCTTTCATAAACCCGGCACCACCATGGATCTGAAGAGCATCGTAGGCAATGCTGTTACAATATTCACTGGAAAACAGCTTAAGCAAAGGGGTGAACACATCGGCAAGCCGCTGATATTTTTTAAGTTCCTGTCGTTCTTCCGGTTCAAGTTTCCGCTCTTCAGAAGCGAAAGTATAGGATTTATAAACATCGACATACCGTGCCGTTTCATAAAGGAGGCTTCTCATGGCCTGAATCCTGGTTTGTATTTTCCGGAGCAGTTCATATACTGCAGGGAATTCAATTATAGGCCTTCCAAACTGAATCCGTTCATTAGCATATTTAAATGCCTCACGATATGCGGCTTCAGCGATTCCGACTGACTGGGCTCCGATGCCGAGACGGGCCGAGTTCATTAGTGACATGACATACTTGATCAGTCCCATTTTCCTGTCGCCAATCAATCGCGCCGGTGCATTTGAAAAAACCATCTCACAGGTAGGTGATCCCTTGATACCCAGTTTGTTTTCAATACGGCGTATCTTTACTGCTTTATCTTTGCGATCGTAGAGGAATAGTGACAATCCCCTGGCATCCGAAGTCCCTTCCTCCGATCTGGCCAGTACGAGTGCAATATCTGCATCACCATTAGTAATGAAACGTTTTACCCCGTTGAGATAATAGATGTCTTTATCTGCATCATACGTTGCGCTGATTTGATGTCCTTTGAGCTGAACTGACTGAAGGTCAGATCCGGCATCCGGTTCGGTGAGAACCATGGCAGCGGTAGCGCCTTCGGCGAACTGAGGAAGGTAACGTGATTTCAGTTCTTCCGAAGCGAATTCATGGATAGTTTCAGCACAGTCCTGGAGTCCCCAGATATTGGCAAAACCGGCATCTGCGCGGCTTACAATCTCGGCAGCCATGACATAAGGTACCATTGGGAAGTTTAGCCCCTTGTATTTCCTTGGAAGAGACATGCCAATAAGTCCGGCTCTGGCAAGAACTGCCTGGTTCTCCTGTGTACCGCGGGCATAGATCACTTCGTTATCGACCAGTTGAGGCCCTTCCTTATCGACTGATTCAGCGTTAGGTGCTATAACATTTGCCGTGATATCCCCGATAATATCAAGAATTTTTTCATAGTTGTCCATCGCATCTTCGAAATCGATAGGGGCATACTCATACTGTTCAGCCTCAGTAAAGTTATTTTCTTTGAGAGCTACAATCTTTTTCATAAGAGGATGATGAAGATGGAAGCTCAGATCTTTGTTATCCGTATAATAATTTGCCATTTTATTTCTTCTTAAATATTAGACATGTGTCAGGTTACTTTGAATTTTTCTTATAGAACCTGATCATTTTTGGGAGAACATCTGCCACCTCACCGATGATTACGTAATCTGCAATGTGGTTGATGGGTGCATTGGGATCGGTGTTTACCGAAATAACCATTGCCGAGTCGGCCATCCCGGCCCGGTGCTGTATTTGTCCGGAGATACCACAGGCAATATAGAGTTTCGGACGAACAGTGACTCCTGTCTGCCCTATTTGTCTTTCATGTTCGATAAACCCTGCATCCACTGCGGCACGGGATCCCCCTACTTCCCCACCCAGGACTTCAGCGAGGTCATAAAGGAGTTTAAAGTTCTCTCTTGATCCGACACCATAGCCGCCGGCAACGATGATACCTGCATTTTTTATGTTTACTTTCCGGCTTTCAATATGGCGTTCAATGATTTTAACGACCATATCCTGGTCAGTCAGCTGACTGTTTACGTCAATCCTTTTAACTTCTCCTTTGCGCGGTGAGGTAAGCGGCTCTTTTTTCATAACACCCTCTCTTACCGTAGCGAGTTGAGGACGGGTATCAGGATTAATGATAGTGGCCACGATATTGCCCCCAAAAGCGGGCCGGATCTGGTAAAGCAGATTTTTATAATGGGTATCGGTTTTTTTCTCGTAGTGATCGCCGATCTCCAGGCTGGTACAGTCGGCAGTGAGCCCTGACTTCAGAGCCGATGCAATTCGCGGTGCCAGATCACGTCCTGCCGACGTTGCTCCGAAAAGTCCGATCTGGGGTTTCTCCGTTTCGAACAAGGCTTTGATAAGGGTGGTATGAGGAAGGGTCAGATATGGACTGAGACGTTCATCATCACCTATATGAACGATATCTGCGCCATAAGAAAAGAGTTCATTTTCAATGCCTTTCAGGCCGGAGCCAAGTGCAATAGCTTCTACTTTACACCCTAGCTGACCGGCAAGAGATCTTGCCTTGGTCAACAATTCAAGGCTGACATCTGCGATATTTTTATCTTCGGTTTCGCAGTAGACGAATATATTATTCACGGTTTTTTCTGATTTTAGATTTGACAAACGATTTTATCCAATAGTGTGGTTATCAATAAGTTCTTTCATCAACTCATCAATTTCGGTTTCGCTGTTTGTTAGAACTTTTGATTCCTTGGCTTTGAAAACGACATTTTCGATCTTTTTCACCTTGGTTGGCGAACCGGAAAGACCCAGCGCATTTTCATCGACCTTAATATTATCCACACTCCATTCATCAATTTTCAGGTACCTTCGTGTGGTGTAAAGTTCCAGATAATCTTCAGCCGCATCCTGCATTTCGGTAACGGTCTTGGCATGCTTATATTTCATCAGAAGCATTGCATTCCGGGGCCGGCATGCTGGAGCGGAGCTATGAACGGTAATAAGAACAGGCAACGGGGAGGATACAATTTCAACGCCTCTTTCGAGTCTGCGTTTTATTTTTATCTCATTTGGTTTGATTTCGACGACTTCTTCGGCATAAGTAACCTGAGGAATATTAAGTTTCTCTGCAACCTGAGGACCAACCTGGGCAGTATCCCCGTCAATAGCCTGCCTTCCGGCAAACAATATATCATAAGGTTCAAGATTCCGGATGGTTTGTGCAAGAGCGTAGGATGTTGCAAGTGTATCGGAACCCGCAAATTTACGGTCAGTCAAAAGATAGCCGTTATCAGCTCCTCTGTACAATCCTTCGCGAATAACTTCTGCTGCTCTGCCCGGCCCCATGGTTAAAATCGTCACCGTGGACCCTTTAACCTGGTCTTTGATCCTGAGTGCCTGCTCCAGAGCATGAAGATCCTCCGGGTTAAAAATTGCCTCAAGAGCGGCCCTGTTCACGGTTCCGTCTGCTTTCATAGCATCTTTTCCAACGTTTCTCGTATCCGGAACCTGTTTGGCCAAAACAATGATTTTTAAGCCCTTCATAAAAAATAGTTTAAATTTGTTTGTTTTGATGGATGACAAATATAATAAAATATCCTTTGGTGATGCCGTAGAATGTTCTCATCTTCAATAATAAAACCCCGTTTTTCAACGGGGTTCAGAATCTATTTTAGTTACGGTCGAAAATCAGGCCTGCGCAGTCGGTCCTCCGAAATTCATCGGGAGAACAGGTCCGCCGGAGCCTTCGACATTTTTAATAGGTCCGTGAACTGACTCATACTTCGCAATATTTTCGCTCAATGCTGCGACGAGTCGTTTTGCATGCTCGGGTGTCAGGATTATCCTGGACTTCACCTCTGCTTTAGGAATTCCGGGCATGATCCGTACGAAATCAATGATAAATTCAGCAGCCGAATGAGTAATGACCGCCAGGTTTGAATAGATACCCTGGGCGACATCCTCTTTCAGTTCGATACTAATCTGGTTTGCCTTCTGATCATTATCTTCCATCGGAATTTGTTTTATTAATTTTCGTCGGTTTGATGCTCTGCCACATGGTGAACGAGGGATCCAGCTTTAAGCTTGTCATATTCTTCTCTTGATCCCACTACCAGGTTTTCGAATTTTCTAGCCCCGGTACCTGCC
This sequence comes from uncultured Bacteroidales bacterium, assembly GCA_963732905.1. Lineage (GTDB taxonomy): Bacteria > Bacteroidota > Bacteroidia > Bacteroidales > DASQZK01. The sequence goes on along the minus strand of CAVTBM010000010.1, from coordinate 218,019 downwards.
GGTATCAGGTGGCCAACGATCACATTTTCCTTCAGGCCATCAAGGTTGTCGATGCGGCCGAATATAGCAGCCTCATTGAGAACCTTTGTGGTTTCCTGGAATGAAGCGGCAGACATGAAGCTTTGTGTCTGAAGTGCTGCCCTGGTAATTCCCTGAAGAATCTGGCTCGAGGTTGCAGGAACGGCATCTCTGGATTCCACTACTTTCTCATCCTTTCGCCTGAGAGCAGAATTTTCATCCCTCAACCTCCTGGCAGTGATGATCTGTCCGGAATGCATAGTTTTCGAATCTCCCGGGTCAACCACCACTTTTTTGCCGTAGATCCAATCATTTTCCTCCATAAATTCCCATTTATCAGCAACCTGTTTTTCAAGGAATTTAGTATCGCCCGGATCAACAATTTCAACTTTGCGCATCATTTGTCTGACGATGACCTCAAAATGTTTATCGTTGATCTTCACGCCCTGCAGACGGTAAACTTCCTGCACCTCGTTTACAATATATTCCTGAACTTTGGTGGGTCCTTTGATGGCGAGGATATCGGATGGGGTGATGGCTCCGTCGGAAAGCGGTATACCTGCCCTGACATAGTCATTCTCCTGGACGAGTATTTGTTTGGACAGGGGAACAAGATACTTTTTGACTTCCCCGGCTCTTGACTGGATGATGATCTCCCTGTTACCACGCTTGATCTTCCCGAAGGTCACCTCTCCATCGATTTCAGAAACCACAGCGGGATTTGACGGATTCCTGGCTTCGAAAAGTTCAGTTACCCGCGGCAGACCACCGGTGATATCTCCCGATTTACCAACAGCTCTGGGGATTTTCACAAGTATATCACCAGCTGTCACCTGTGCTTTATCATTCACCGCTAAATGTGCTCCCACAGGAAGGTTGTATGACTTCAGAGTATTGCCGTTTTTATCCTGGATCTTGATAAGAGGGTTTTTTGTCTTATCCCTGGATTCGATGATAACTTTTTCACGGTAATTAGTCTGTTCATCTGATTCTTCCCTGAAGGTAATTCCATCGATCACACTGTCGAAAAATACCTTCCCGTCAACTTCGGAAATGATGACCGCATTATACGGATCCCATTCGCAGATCATCTGACCTTTTTCCACTTCACTCCCGGGCTTGATATACAGTTTCGAACCGTAGGGTATGTTATGAGTCGTCAGTGCAATTCCTGTATTTTTATCCACGATACGTAATTCAGCCAGCCGGCCTATAACGATATCCACTTTCTGATCAAGTTCAGGATCAGTTTTGGCGACGGTTCTCAGTTCCTCGATATCGGCAATACCGTCATACTTTGAAATTACACTGGATTCGGAGGTAATATTCGAAGCTGTTCCACCAACGTGGAATGTACGAAGTGTCAACTGCGTACCGGGTTCCCCGATGGATTGTGCGGCGATAACGCCAACAGCTTCACCCATCTGAATCATGCTTCCCGTAGCCAGGTTGCGGCCGTAACATTTTCCGCAAACCCCTTTGGTTGATTCACAGGTAAGTACTGACCGGATTTCAACCTGTTCGATTGGAGAATCTTCGATCCGCTGAGCGATTCCTTCAGTTATCTCTTCACCTGCGGAAACAATGAGCTGACCGGTCAGGGGATGGTATACATCATGTACCGCTGTACGGCCAAGAATTCTTTCAAAAAGCGTTTCAACTACTTCCTCGCTTTTCTTAATAGCCGTGGCGACAAGTCCCCTCAGGGTGCCACAGTCAAACTCGGTAATAACCACATCCTGGGAGACATCGACAAGTCTTCTGGTAAGATATCCGGCATCAGCCGTTTTTAAAGCAGTATCGGCGAGACCTTTCCTTGCACCGTGAGTGGAGATAAAGTACTCAAGTACGGAAAGCCCTTCCTTAAAGTTAGAGAGGATCGGGTTTTCGATAATCTCATTTCCGGTAGCCCCTGATTTCTGGGGTTTGGCCATAAGACCGCGCATACCCGAGAGCTGCCTGATCTGTTCCTTGGACCCACGGGCACCTGAATCAAGCATCATATAAACAGAGTTGAATCCCTGGTTATCTGTACTGAGCTGGTGCATCAGTGTTTTGGTAAGATTTAGGTTAACATGTGTCCAAACATCGATGATGTTGTTATAACGTTCCGTATTCGTAATAAATCCGGCATTGTAGTTCAGCATCACATCGTCGACTTGTTTATATCCTTCATTAACCAGTATTTCCTTTTCATCCGGTACGATCACATCGTCGAGGTTAAAGGACAATCCGCCACGAAATGCCATCTGGAATCCGAGATCTTTGATATCGTCAAGGAATTTTGCAGTTGCAGAAGTTCCGGCGACTTTCAGTACCCTGGTAATGATTTCCCGCAGGGATCTCTTGGTCAGGATTTCATTGATGTAACCCAGTTCAGTGGGTACGACTTCGTTAAAAATAATCCGGCCGACAGTGGTTTCAATAATCTGAATTTCAGAATCACCGTTTTCATTTTTACCCTGAATCCTGACTTTGACGACTGCGTGCAGATCGACTTTCTTTTCATTATAGGCAATGATCACCTCTTCGGATGAATAGAAAGTAAGTCCTTCGCCCTTTACGATATGGTCAGGGGTGCTTTTCCTGGCTTTGGTGATATAATAAAGGCCGAGGACCATATCCTGCGAAGGAACCGTTATAGGTGCACCGTTGGCAGGGTTGAGAATATTATGAGAGGCCAGCATGAGTATCTGTGCTTCGAGGACTGCAGCATTCCCAAGAGGAAGGTGAACAGCCATCTGGTCTCCGTCAAAGTCGGCATTAAACGCGGTACAGACCAAAGGGTGCAACTGGATAGCCTTACCTTCAATCAGTTTAGGCTGGAATGCCTGTATACCAAGACGGTGAAGTGTAGGAGCACGGTTGAGCATGACCGGGTGTCCTTTCAGAACATTCTCAAGGATATCCCAGACGACCGGATCTTTCCGGTCCACTATTTTCTTGGCTGATTTCACCGTTTTCACGATACCTCTTTCAATCAGCTTTCTGATGATAAAAGGTTTGTAAAGTTCAGCAGCCATATCTTTGGGAAGTCCGCATTCATGGAGTTTAAGTTCGGGCCCTACCACGATCACCGATCGGGCAGAATAGTCGACCCTTTTACCGAGAAGGTTCTGACGGAAACGTCCCTGTTTGCCTTTTAGGCTGTCGCTAAGGGATTTAAGAGGCCTGTTTGCATCTGTCTTAACGGCATTGGATTTCCTGGAATTATCGAAGAGTGAATCAACAGCTTCCTGCAGCATTCTTTTTTCATTCCTGAGAATTACTTCCGGAGCTTTGATTTCGATAAGTCTTTTCAGTCTGTTGTTTCGGATGATCACGCGGCGATACAGGTCATTCAGGTCAGAGGTGGCAAAACGTCCACCATCAAGGGGAACGAGTGGCCGCAATTCAGGCGGAATGACGGGTACAACTTTCACGATCATCCATTCCGGCTTGTTAACCGTTTTGGATTCGCGAAATGCTTCGACTACCTGGAGTCTTTTCAGGGCTTCATTTTTTCTTTGCTGAGAAGTTTCATTGTTGGCTTTATGTCTCAGATCATATGAAAGTGTATCGAGATCGAGGCGGCGCAGAAGGTCATAAAGAGCCTCGGCACCCATTCCGGCAACGAATTTATCGGGATGTTCATCATCGAGGATCTGGTTTTCCTTTGGAAGGGAGTCCAGAATATCGAGATATTCTTCTTCAGTAAGAAAATCGAGATAATCAATGCCATCGGCTTTTTTAATACCGGGATTGATCACCACGTAGCGTTCATAATAAATGATTGAATCGAGCTTTTTCGTCGGAAGTCCAAGCAGGTATCCTATTTTATTAGGAAGCGAACGGAAGTACCAGATGTGGGCAACAGGCACAACCAGGGAGATATGACCCATCCGTTCCCGTCTGACCTTTTTCTCGGTCACTTCAACTCCGCAGCGGTCGCAAACGATTCCCTTGTACCTGATTCTTTTATATTTCCCGCAATGGCATTCATAATCTTTAACGGGACCAAATATCCTTTCACAGAACAAACCGTCTCGTTCCGGCTTATAGGTACGGTAATTTATGGTTTCGGGCTTTAATACTTCACCGCTTGAACGTTCAAGAATCTCCTCCGGGGAGGCCAGACCAATGGCGATCTTGGTAAAGTTAGCCTTGTCTTTCTTATCTTTTCTGAATGGCATCTGTCAATAATTATTGGGTTATCAACACTAACAAATTATACCGGAAAAAAGTGTTCCGGGAATACAGGATTAAATGAGCTTCACGCTCAACCCTAGTCCTCTCAGTTCGTGAAGCAGCACATTGAGTGATTCTGGAATACCAGGTGCTGGCATCGGTTCGCCCTTGACAATAGCTTCATAAGCTTTTGCACGGCCCACGACATCATCTGATTTAACGGTCAGGATCTCCTGAAGGATATTGGCTGCACCGAAGGCTTCGAGTGCCCAGACTTCCATTTCACCAAAACGCTGGCCACCAAACTGGGCCTTACCTCCAAGAGGCTGCTGGGTAATAAGGGAGTATGGACCAATTGAACGGGCATGCATCTTATCCTCGACCATATGGCCAAGTTTAAGCATATAGATGATTCCCACCGTGGCGGGCTGGTCAAACCGTTCACCCGTACCACCGTCGAAGAGGTAGGTTTTACCAAATTTCGGAACGGAGGCCTTATCAGTATAATCATTGATCTGACTGATTCTGGCACCGTCAAAAATCGGGGTTGCAAAATTTACTCCAAGCCGAATTCCGGCCCATCCGAGAACCGTTTCATAAATCTGTCCGAGGTTCATACGTGATGGTACGCCCAGCGGGTTTAGCACAATGTCAACAGGCGTTCCGTCTTCAAGAAAGGGCATATCTTCCTGCCGGACGATCTTGGCCACGATACCTTTGTTACCGTGCCGTCCTGCCATTTTATCCCCAACGGTCAGTTTTCTTTTCTTGGCCACATAAACTTTAGCCAGACGGACGATACCGGTTGGCAGTTCATCGCCTATGGTAACATTATATTTTTTACGCTTATGAATACCGTCTATTTCCTTGCTTTTCAGCATGAAATTATGAAGGAGTTCCTTGATCGTATCGTTTTTATCCTTATCGGTAGTCCACTTATTGGGATTAACATTATCATAATCGATATCCTGCAGAATTTTCTGGGTTAATTTTACTCCCTTAGGAATAATATCCTTGTTATAATAATCTTTAACACCCTGAGATGTTTTCCCGTTCACCAGGATAAAGAGTTTATCAATAAGCTTTGCCCTGAGTTCAGAAATATTTCTGGTATACTCTTCTTCGATCTTATCAAGGATTGGTTTAGTACCGATTTTCGATTTCCTGTCCTTTATTGATCTGGAGAAGAGTTTTTTGTCGATGACCACACCGAAGAGTGAAGGGCCTGCTTTAAGCGAAGCATCTTTAACATCGCCGGCTTTGTCACCGAAGATGGCTCTGAGGAGTTTTTCCTCGGGTGAAGGATCAGACTCACCTTTAGGTGTGATCTTCCCGATAAGGATATCACCTGGATTTACTTCAGCACCGATACGGATCAGTCCGTTCTCATCGAGGTTCCTTGTAGCTTCTTCGCTTACGTTAGGAATATCGGAGGTAAGTTCTTCAAGACCTCTTTTCGTGTCCCTGACTTCAAGCAGGTATTCGTCGATATGGATTGAAGTAAAGACATCTTCCCTTACAAGGCGTTCCGATACGACGATGGCGTCTTCAAAGTTATATCCTTTCCATGGCATGAAAGCCACCATAAGGTTACGGCCAAGGGCCAGTTCTCCTTTTTTGGTAGCATAACCTTCGGTAAGGATCTGTCCTTTCTCAATTTTCTGACCTTTAAAAACAATAGGGGCCAGATTGACGCATGTATTCTGGTTTGTTTTCTTAAATTTCGGAAGTTTATATCGTTTGATATCATCATCAAAGCTGACAAACTTCTGATCTTCGGTTCTTGAGTAGCGGATAACGATCTCGTTTGAATCTACGAATTCCACAACGCCATCTCCTTCCGCGACCACCTGCAGGCGGCTATCTCTGACCACTTCATATTCAATACCGGTTCCGACAACAGGAGCTTCGGGATCGATCAGCGGCACAGCCTGGCGCATCATGTTTGAACCCATAAGAGCGCGGTTTGCATCGTCGTGTTCCAGGAACGGAATCAGGGAAGCGGCGATGGAAGCGATCTGGTTTGGAGCCACGTCCATCAGATTGATCTCTTCCCTGTCGGCCAGGGGGAAATCGCCATTAAAACGGGCTTTGATCTTCTGGTTAACAAATTCCCCCACTTCGGAGATCGGTGCGTTTGCCTGAGCGATAGTTCTGGCTTCTTCTTCTTCAGCGGTAAGGTAAACGATACCTTCGCCGGTAAGGTCAACGGAGCCGGTTTCGACACGCCGGTAAGGCGTTTCGATAAATCCAAGTTCGTTGATTTTGGCATATACACAGAGAGAGGAGATCAGCCCGATGTTTGGGCCCTCCGGTGTTTCAATCGGGCAGAGGCGTCCATAGTGAGTATAATGAACGTCCCTGACTTCGAAACCGGCTCTTTCACGAGAAAGTCCGCCAGGTCCGAGGGCCGACATTCTCCGCTTATGGGTCATTTCCGAAAGCGGGTTAGTCTGGTCCATGAACTGGGAAAGCTGGTTGGTACCAAAGAAAGAGTTGATCACGGATGAGAGGGTTTTCGAGTTGATCAGGTCAACCGGTGTAAACACCTCATTATCTCTTACGTTCATACGTTCGCGAATCGTCCTGGCCATACGGGCAAGGCCAACGCTGAACTGGTTCATCAGTTGTTCACCAACAGTTCTGACGCGCCGGTTACTGAGGTGGTCGATATCATCCACGTCGGTTTTTGAGTTAATCAGTTCGATGAGGTAACTGATGATCATGATGATATCTTCCTTGGTGAGAACCTTCACATCCATATCGGTATGAAGGCCGAGTTTCCTGTTGATCCTGAAACGGCCGACTTCGCCGAGGTCGTAACGTTTATCGGAGAAGAACAGTTTATCGATCACATCGCGCGCGGTAGCTTCATCAGGTGGTTCTGAATTACGCAACTGCCTGTAGATATGCAATACGGCTTCTTTTTCAGAGTTACAGGGATCTTTCTGAAGCGTGTTATATATAATGGTATAGTCGACACTGGTATGCACGTCCTTATGAAGAAGGATCGTTTTGGCGCCTGAGTCGACGATCTGATCTATATGTTCGTTTTCGAGTTCTGTTTCACGGTCGATAATAACTTCGTTACGTTCAATAGATACGACTTCGCCCGTATCTTCATCAACGAAATCCTCCACCCAGGTTTTAAGTACACGGGCGGCAAGTTTACGTCCGACCAGTTTTTTAAGGCCCGTTTTGGATACCTTGATTTCTTCGGCAAGATTAAAGATTTCAAGTATGTCCTTATCGCTTTCATAACCGATAGCCCTGAGAAGGGTTGTAACGGGTAATTTCTTTTTACGGTCGATATAAGCGTACATGACATTATTGATGTCTGTTGCAAATTCGATCCATGATCCTTTAAACGGAATAATTCTGGCTGAGTACAATTTTGTTCCGTTTGCATGGAGACTTTGGCCGAAGAAAACGCCAGGTGACCTGTGCAGCTGAGATACGACAACCCTTTCAGCGCCATTGATGATGAAAACACCTCTTTCGGTCATATAGGGAACCGTTCCGAGATAGACATCCTGGATAACGGTATCAAAATCCTCATGTTCCGGATCAGTACAATACAGTTTAAGTTTTGCCTTAAGCGGAACACTGTACGTCAGTCCCCTCTCAATACATTCTTCTATAGAATACCTTGGAGGATCGACATAATAATCCAGGAATTCCAGTACAAAGTTGTTTCTTGTATCGGAAATAGGAAAGTTTTCCTGGAATACCTGGTACAGACCCTCTTTTTTTCTGTTTTCAGGAGTTGTTTCCAGCTGGAAAAAGTCCCTGAACGATTTAAGCTGTATTTCCAGAAAATCAGGATATTCCAGTTGATTTTTTGTGGAAGTAAAGCTTATTCTTTGGGTATTGGTTACCATTGACATGTATGTAATGAAATTATTTTGAACTAATAACAATAAAACAGCAAAAGGCTTAGGTTTCCTCCCGACATTCTATTACAGAAACGGGAGGAATCCTAAACCCTATAAGGTAGAATTTGTTACCGTTATTTAAGTTCAACTTCTGCTCCTGCTTCTTCTAATTGAGATTTAAGAGATTCGGCTTCATCTTTGGTCACACCTTCTTTCACTGGTGCAGGTGCTGAATCAACCAGGGCTTTAGCTTCTTTAAGTCCGAGGCCCGTTAACTCTTTAACAAGTTTCACGATCTGAAGTTTAGCTCCACCGGGTGATTTTAGAAATACGTCGAAGGAAGTTTTTTCTTCCACGGCGGCTGCTTCACCACCAGCTGCCGGGCCGGCGACGGCAACAGCTGCGGCAGCAGGTTCGATACCATACTCATCTTTAAGGATAGAAAGTAATTCATTAACTTCCTTAACAGTTAATTCTACTAACTGATCTGCGAGTGCTTTAACGTCTGCCATTTTTTTATTAAATTTTTGTAATAATTAATTTTCTGATTTTTCTGATAGTGTTTTAAGAGCTCCGGCCAGTTTATTACCGCTGGATGAAAGGGCAGAAAGTACGCCTTTCATGGGTGATTGCAGTAACATAAGAACATCGCCTATGAGCTCTTCCTTCGATTTAAGACTGGAAAGAACGTCCAGATGTTCATCGCCAATGTAGATTGATTCCTCTACCCAGGCTGCTTTGAGAACAGGTTTATCGTGTTTTTTGCGAAATTCTTTAATCAGTTTCGCAGGCACGTTACCTGTTTCGCAGAACAATATGGATGTTGGGTTTTCAAGAACCGGATATATTGGTTCATAATCACCGTCCATTTTTTCCAGCGCCTTCTTCAGGAGTGTATTCTTGACCACGAGCAACCGGATTTCCTTCTCGAAGCACTTTCTCCTCAGCTGAGATGTTTCCTCTGCATTTAAGGCGGAGGTATCAGCGAGGTAAAAATGTTTGGATCCGGAGAGTTGTTGTCTCAGGTCTTCAATTATAAGGTCCTTTTCTTCTCTTCTCATGATTCTGAGATTAGCGCTTTAATTTATACGTCAATTGCTTTAGCGTCAATCTTTATGCCCGGACTCATTGTACTGGACATATAGATCGATCTGATATAGGTACCTTTTGCCGCTGTCGGTTTAAGTTTAAGGATTATACCTATAAACTCACGTGCATTGTCGGAGATCTGATCAGGGTTAAAGGAAACCTTGCCGATAGAAGAATGGACAATCCCGAACTTATCAACTTTAAAGTCGATCTTTCCCATTTTTACTTCTTTAACGGCTTTACCGATTTCCATGGACACTGTTCCGCTTTTCGGGTTAGGCATCAGACCGCGGGGTCCGAGGATTCTTCCGAGTTTACCGATTTTTGCCATGACAGGAGGCATCGTAATGATTACGTCAATATCGGTCCATCCTTTTTCGATCTTCTCAATATAATCGTCCAGACCAACGTAATCAGCTCCGGCTTCTTTGGCTTCGTCTTCCTTATCGGGAGTACAGAGCACAAGAACCCGGGTTTCTTTTCCGGTACCATGAGGGAGTGTAACCACACCCCTTACCATCTGGTTAGCTTTCCTGGGGTCAACACCAAGCCTGACATCCAGATCGACAGAAGCGTCGAACTTTGCGCTTGATATTTCCTTGACCAGTACAGCCGCTTCAGACAGCGGGTAAAGTTTCCCCTCTTCTATCTTCTCTATAGCTGACTTCCTGTTTTTCGTTAATTTAGTCATTGTACTAATTTGTTAATTGTTTGCGGGGAATGCACCTTTGACGGTAATTCCCATACTCCTTGCAGTTCCGGCAACCATTTTCATTGCAGAATCAATGGTAAAGCAATTAAGGTCAGGCATTTTTGCCTCAGCAATCTGACGGATCTGATCCCAGGTTACCGAAGCAATTTTCTGGCGGTTAGGCTCAGGGGAGCCTGACTTCAGTTTTGCCATTTCCAATAACTGAACTGCAACCGGTGGAGTCTTAACAACAAAATCAAATGACTTATCACTGTAAACAGTAATGATGACAGGTAATAATTTACCTGCCTGTTCCTGTGTTCTGGCGTTGAACTGTTTACAAAATTCCATGATATTGACGCCTTTCGCACCCAATGCCGGTCCGACAGGGGGTGAGGGATTGGCGGCTCCGCCACGGATTTGTAACTTTATCAAGCCTTCTACTTCTTTTGCCATGATCTACAATTGTTTTTCAGATTACCGGTTTCTCAATCCATTTGACAACCATATAGGAAGCATTCAGGGGATATACAATTATCAACCGGGATTGAATATTTTAGTTTGATTAACTTTCTTTTTCGACCTGCATAAAACTCAGTTCCAGGGGTGTTTTCCTTCCAAAGATCTTTACCATAACTTTCAGCTTCTTTTTTTCTTCGTTAACTTCTTCGATCACGCCTGTAAAACTGTTAAAGGGTCCGTCAATTACTTTTACGGTTTCTCCAACAAAGAATGGAACGTTAATTTCCTCGTCGGTAGCAGCAAGTTCATCGACCTTGCCCAAAATGCGGTTTACTTCACTCTGTCGTAACGGAGTAGCCTCATCCTCATCACTTTTGGATCCAAGGAATCCGATAACGTTGGTGACATTTCTGAGCATATGTGGTATTTCTCCAACCAGGGCAGCTTCGATCAGTACGTATCCCGGAAAGTAATTTCTTTCCTTGCTGATTTTTTTGCCATTGCGTATCTGGTAGACTTTCTCAGTGGGAATTAAGACTTGAGAAATATAATCCTGAAGGCCCAGGCGGACAACTTCGCTGTCGATATATTCTTTCACTTTTTTTTCTTTCCCGCCGATGGCTCTTAGTACATACCATTTCTTTACAATCTCGCTCATTTATTTCCCCCGATTAAAAGAAAGATTTATAAATAAGTCTGAGCACATTCTGAAAACTGATATCCATTGCGAAGATAACCAGCGCGATGATCACCGTTGCAACCATCACCACAATAGCGCTATTCTGAAGTTCTTTCCAGGTAGGCCAGGTCACTTTGTGGACCAGTTCATTATAAGCTTCCTGAAGGTAAATCTTAATTTTTCTCATACACCGTTAATTGGCACGGGAGGAGCGACTCGAACGCCCGACACCTGGTTTTGGAGACCAGTGCTCTACCAACTGAGCTACACCCGTGTTAGTCTTAAAAGACGAACTGGTACAGACAAATTATATCTGAACCAGAGTTTATGGCTATTATTCAACAATTTCAATAACCTGTCCGGCACCAACTGTCCGGCCGCCTTCACGGATAGCAAAACGCAGTCCCTGGTTGATGGCTACCGGGTAAATCAGGTTGACAGTAATGGTTACATTATCACCGGGCATAACCATTTCTGTTCCTTCCGGAAGCATAATTTCTCCTGTGACGTCAAGAGTTCTGAGGTAGAACTGAGGACGATAGTGGTTGTGGAATGGAGTATGGCGTCCGCCTTCTTCTTTTTTCAGCACATAAACTTCTGCTTTGAAAACAGTGTGCGGAGTAATAGAACCGGGTTTTGCAATGACCATTCCTCTTTTGATATCTTTTTTATCGACACCCCTGAGCAGAAGACCAACGTTGTCACCAGCTTCACCACGATCGAGGATCTTACGGAACATTTCTACACCAGTAACGACAGTTTTCATTTTTTCAGCTCCCAGACCGATGATTTCGACGGTATCGGAGGTGTTAACGACTCCAAGTTCAATTCTTCCGGTTGCTACAGTACCCCTTCCTGTGATAGAGAAAACATCTTCAACAGGCATAAGGAACGGTTTTTCAATGTCACGCGGTGGAATCGGAATATAGCTGTCAACGGCATCCATGAGTTCCATGACTATATCTTCCCACTTGGCATCACCATTCAGTGCACCGAGGGCAGAGCCATGAATAACAGGGGCATTATCACCGTCAAATTCATAGAAATCAAGAAGTTCGCGAACTTCCATCTCAACAAGTTCGAGAAGTTCAGGATCGTCAACAAGGTCAACCTTATTCAAAAATACAACGATTTTTGGAACGTTCACCTGACGAGCGAGCAGGATGTGCTCACGTGTCTGAGGCATCGGGCCATCATCACCTGCCACAACAAGAATAGCGCCGTCCATCTGGGCTGCACCAGTTACCATGTTCTTAACGTAGTCAGCATGACCGGGGCAGTCAACATGTGCATAGTGACGATTCGCGGTCTGATATTCTACGTGAGCTGTATTGATAGTAATCCCTCTTTCTTTTTCTTCCGGAGCATTGTCAATAGAATCGAAGGTTCTGATTTCTGACAAGCCTTTTTTTGCCAATACCTGTGTAATAGCAGCAGTCAGAGTTGTTTTGCCATGGTCTACGTGACCAATGGTACCAATGTTAACATGAGGTTTAGACCTATCAAATTTTTCTTTAGCCATAACTCAAATATTAATTAATAGATTTTTATTAAACATTATTATAAAGTCACATTATTGCTCCTTTTGAGCCGATGAGGGGAATTGAACCCCTGACCTCTTCCTTACCAAGGAAACGCTCTACCCCTGAGCTACATCGGCCGTTATATTTACCGGCACCCCGTTAACGGTGCCTGCCGGTTAAAACGTCACAGTCCGGGAAACGAGCGACTGACCTTTTTGCCATTTACATCAACCCATCCCGTTTAAAGAACCTGAGCGGGAAACGAGACTCGAACTCGCGACCCCAACCTTGGAAGGGTTGTGCTCTACCAACTGAGCTATTCCCGCTAATATTCATTCGCTCTTCTATGCAGTCCCTGCCAAACTTTAAATACATGAAGTGTGAAAACGGGCCTGATTTTCCCATATTCACACTTTCGTGGGGAGAGGAGGATTCGAACCTCCGAAGGCTACGCCAACAGATTTACAGTCTGCCCCAGTTGACCGCTTTGGTATCTCCCCGGATATTCTGAATTTTTCAAGCAAATTCAAGGGCTTGCAAAGTTACAGAAATAATTTCAATAATTTAAGAACGTATAAAAATTTATTCCAATTTTTTCTTCCGTATTGTAAAGGCTCAAAAAAAAACAACCTGAAGTCTGTTCTCACTCCTGTCCTCATGTCTGAATATGAACCAGGTGGCGGAGAATCCGGGACATAAACAACATAATTCCCGAGAGATGTTTTTCCCTGTAAAAAAGTCGAAAATTAGAGCAAAACAAACCCTCTTCCTATTCAAAAAGTGTAAGAACGATTATTCTTTTTACAGGAGCCGATGGAGGGATTCGAACCCACGACCTGCTGATTACAAATCAGCTGCTCTGACCAACTGAGCTACATCGGCTTTTTGACAACAATCGGTGGATTTACCCCCCAAAAACGGTCTGCAAATGTATGAATATTTTAATTAGAACACAAAATTATTTTTCAAATTTTTCCCTGTGTCAGACGCGTCTCACTTTGCCTTTATGTTTTTGAAGTTGTCGTCGGAGGGCTTCTATTGCATTATCGGTAGATTCCTCGAACGAATTACTCTGTTTCTTAGCAAAAATGGGGTTTCCGGGAATCTCCAGCCTGATTTCAGAAATCTTATTTTCATTGTCGTCCACATTTTCCAATCGGAGAAAAACTTCTGCATTGATGATCTCATCATAAAACAATAATAATTTCCTGAGCCTGGATTGGATAAAATCCTGCAATTTTTGATCTGCATCAAAATGAATTGAATGAATTTTTATATTCATAGCATCCTCCTTTCTTAATCGGCCCTTGGATGGGCCTTGTTATAAACTTCTTTTAGCTTCTCAAAACTATTATGGGTATATACCTGGGTGGCTGCCAGGTTTGCGTGGCCTAACAATTCCTTGATCGCATTCAGGTCGGCACCCCTGTTTAAGAGGTGAGTGGCAAAGGTGTGCCTGAGAACATGCGGACTTTTCTGTTCAAGAGTGGTGACTAGTCTGAGAAAACGGTTTACTACCCGGTAGACAAGTCTTGGATATAGTGGTGATCCTGATGTGGTCAGCAGCAAAGCTTCCTCATTGCTTAAGGGGAAGACATCATTTCTCTTTTGGGTATACTCGTTCATAAGTTTCGCTAAATCGTTGCCATACGGAACGATTCTCTCTTTGTCTCTTTTCCCCCTGACTTTCAACCGGCTGGAGCCGGGATCCACTGAGTGAACAGTAAGCCCTATAAGCTCACTGCGACGAATCCCCGTCTGATAAAGTAGCTCTATTATCAGACGATCCCTTACACCCTTGAAATCGGTGCTGAATTCATACGTATCAAGAAAATGGTTAAGATGTTCTTCATCGACGAAGAGGGGTATACGCTTGTTCATTTTTGGTTTTAACACCTTATCCAGGGGATTTGTTTTAAGGTGTCCTTCCCGGAGGAGAAACCTGGCATAAGAACGAAGACTGGACAACTTACGGTGAATGGTTCTGGGAGAAACATGATTTTCAAGCAATGATACTACCCAGAGACGTACAAGTAAAGAATCAAATTCCGGTTCTGTAGAGCCTGCAGTTTCACTGAAGACCCGGAACTGATTTAAATCATTTTCGTATGCCCTTATGGTATGATCAGAATAGCGCTTCTCGTTGCGCAAATAAGATAAAAAAGCTTCCTTATACAACATAGGCAGGAAAAATTCAATTACTGTTAAAATCCTGCTCGCCCTGTATAAGCATTACTGTTTTATTCTTCTTCCAGCTGCATTTTCTGGATATAGACGGCGTGCAGTTTCTCCTGCCTTTTTGTAACAGAAGGTTTTGTATACGCCTGACGGTTTCTTAATTCTTTGACAACACCCGTCTTTTCAAATTTTCTTTTGAATTTCTTTAAGGCTCTTTCGATATTCTCACCTTCTTTAATCGGAATAACTATCATAATCTTACTCTTAATTTTGTGAGCCGCAAATTTATAAATTCGTTCATACTTAATCAATAATTTGACCAAAAAAAAATTTGCCTGCAGGAAGAATAAATAATTTTCAATTAATGCTTGATTATAAGTGGTTTACAAATTACAAGACAAGAAATTACATTAGGCACAAGTTAGCTATTTCAAATCTCAATAGCCATATTTTTAATAAAAAAGTCATTATTTATCAAGATAAGGCAAAATTTTCTGGAAGGTGCTGTCGGAAATGACCTCTGATTTCAGAAGGTCGACAGGTGTAACCGGTACTTTTGAAAATTCCCTGAACTTTACTATCGATTTTACCATATTCTTATCCAGGTAAGGATGTTTCAGAAAGGCAGTAAATCCGGCGTTATTCAGGGAAATTTTGCGGATTACCGAGGTATCCAGCCTGAAATGATCCCTGTTTGCCAGTATGATGGAATCGTTAAGGCCGTAGACTTCCCCGAGCTGTTCCATCCTGGCAAATCCTCCGAGCAGGTCCCTGTACCTGATGATCCTCGAAGCAAGCACCTCCCCTATTCCCCTGATCCTGACGAACTCTTCCGGTCCGGCGGAATTGATCTCAACATAAAAGTTTTCTTCGTCTGAATCTGCTGCCGGCGCCTCCGTGTGTCCGGTTTTATCGGCAGGATCTGCTCTGCGGATGTTTATGTAAGGTTTAAGACGATTAAATTCTTCCGGGGTCATTCCGTAAATTTTCGAGAAATCCTCCGGCGTTTTGAATCGCCCGCCGGCTTTTCGGTATTTCAGAATGTTACTGATTACAAATTCCTGCAGGCCGATCGAAGAAAGTTCAGCTTCCCCGGCCTCATTAGGGTCAAAACTGATCGGGGTGAGGATTTTACCGCTGCGGGTCTCTCCTGCATGACCGGTTCTGTACTTTTTTTCCCGGGATCCTATAGTGTCCAGATCTGCTATAAAGGCCAGGATTTCCTTTTCAGTGGTTTGTGAAATGTGTATGTCTGATTCCCTTACAGGGATTCCATAATACCTGAGAAGAAGAGACATAAAGATCAGGCATGACAGAACCAGCATTACAAGGGATTCTGAGCGGCTGAACGTGAAATATTCCTTCAGAAGCCTTTTCATGCTCAAATTTAACACCACTGACTGCAATATTATTGCAGTCACCATAAAGTTTGAATAAAAAATGATATTTCTTACGTAAGCAGAATAGTCCGATGATTAACTGTCTGAAATTATGGTATATACAAACAAACAGGGATTAGTTCCCGGGACCCTGCTTCAGGTCAGGCTGAACGTTCTCAACAGGTGGAACTGTTTTATCTGATTGTTTTGTCTTGAACACATTCAGAATTCCATACGCAAAAACAATGGTGATAGCAATGGGAGCAACAAACTTCACTATAAACATAAATGCAGGGACATACTTACTTTTCAGCCTGCCGTTATTGGACAGCTCTTCCATGGTTTTTCTTTTCCCGTAATACCATCCGATAAAAAGGACGATGAATAATCCACCAATTGGAAGAAGAATATTGGCTGTTGTAAAATTCAGGAAGCCAAACATACCTGCGAAATAGACACTCAGAATCCCAAGCCCTGACACGGAAGATGTTGCAATCAATGTTGCCCTGCGTCTGGTCAACCCAAGTTCCTCCGTAAAATAGGCTACGATGACTTCGAGCACTGAGATTGTGGAAGTCAGGGCAGCTACAGCCAGCAGGATAAAGAAGAAAGTTGAAAAAATTCCGCCACCCGGCATATTAATCAGGATATTCGGCAGGGTTATGAATACCAGTCCTTCATCTGTAAACTGGCTGACCTGGAGATGTTCCACATCAGCAAAGGCAAAGATAGCAGGGAAAATAGCCATCCCTGCCAGGATAGCCACAAAAGTGTCGGCAGCAGCCACTGAGATTGCGGTGCCACCAAGATTATCATTCTTTCGGATATACGAACCATAGGTTATGAGTGTCCCCATGCCTATTGACAAAGAGAAAAAAGCCTGACCGAGGGCTTCCAGGATAACTTCCGGTGTGATCTTGGAAAAATCGGGATTAAATAGAAAATGCAATCCTTTGGAAGAATTCTCAAAAGTGAGCACATAGATGACCATACCTATGAGCATAATAAAGAGCATGGGCATCAGAATTTTAGTATATTTTTCGATGCCATTCTTAATACCGGCGATGACGATCCATCCGGTAAAGGCCATAAAAATGACGAACCAGAGAACAGGCCGGATGGTGTCGTGCCTGAAATGGCTGAACATTTCACTAAGCTGTGTGGTACTTTTTCCAACCAGGTTGCCTGTCAGCGACTGATAGATATATTCGAGGGTCCAGCCGGCAACCACAGTATAAAATGCCAGGATCATAAAGGCAGCAACAACACCCATCAGGCCGATGATATACCAGGGTTTGCCAGGTGCAAGAAGCCGGAAAGCACCATAAGGGTTCCGCTGGGCACCGCGGCCGATAATGAATTCGGACATCATCACCGGAACACCGATAAGGATGACACAAAGAAGGTATACGAAAAGAAAGGCCGCCCCTCCATTTTCTCCTGTGACATAAGGAAACCGCCAGATATTGCCCAGACCGATAGCCGAACCTGCCGCAGCGGCGATAGCACCGAATTTACTTGTAAAACTGTCACGGGAGGGTAAGGAAGTAGCCATACAGTGAACGTTTTGAATTTAAAAAACAATAATACTAAAGAGTTGGGATAAAAAAAATTCTGACGTGGTAAACGTAATGGAGCTGTCACTGACGTGCCTGATCCTGTTGCCGTTTTACAGCAAAAGAAGCACTACAGAGACAGCTCCATTTTCTTTTTTACTCCTGAAGAGTATCTTATCAGAGGCGGTTAAGACAATTCAAGTCGTCGAAAGCGACTCTCAGCCGGTTAACCAATGATTTTTCACCTTCCCGTAACCAGACCCTGGGATCATATTTTTTCTTGTTCGGTTTATCCTCTCCTTCGGGATTACCAATCTGCGACTGGAGATAGTCGTGATTTTTCTGTTCAAAAGTTCTTATACCATCCCAGAAAGCCCACTGCGTATCAGTATCAATATTCATCTTGATCACACCATAGCCAATCGCTTCCCGGATTTCAGCCTTACTTGAGCCGGAACCTCCATGAAATACGAAATTAACCGGTTTTGGCTGTGTACCCAGTTTTTCTTCAATGTATTTTTGTGAGTTGTCCAGGATTTTAGGTGTCAGTTTCACATTTCCCGGTTTATAAACGCCGTGGACATTCCCGAACGATGCAGCAATGGTAAAATTGGGTGATATTTTATTCAACTCCTCATAAGCATAAGCAACATCTTCTGGCTGGGTATAAAGAAGCGAATTGTCAAGGCCGGCATTATCCACACCGTCTTCTTCTCCTCCTGTTACGCCGAGTTCGATTTCGAGCGTCATTCCCATTTTGCTCATCCTTTGAAGATATTTTTTACAGATCTCGATATTTTCTTTCAGGGGTTCTTCTGAAAGATCCAGCATATGTGAGCTGAATAAAGGCCTTCCGTATTTTTCGAAATGTTTTTCACCATAGTCCAAAAGGCCGTCGATCCATGGAAGCAGTTTCTTTGCAGCATGATCGGTATGCACAATTACCGGAACACCATAAAGCTCCGACATCATGTGAATATGTTTTGCACCTGAAATGCCACCGGCAATGGCAGCCTGCTGGCTGTCGTTGGGAAGACTTTTTCCTGCATAGAAAATGGCTCCACCGTTGGAAAACTGAATGATGACCGGTGAACTTACTTCGTGGGCGGCTTCCATTACTGCATTGACAGAATTGGTGCTTACAACATTGACCGCAGGAATTGCAAACTGATTCTCTTTGGCAATTTTAAAAACTTTCCTGACATCATCACCGGTTATAACACCCGGCTTAACATGATCAAGTATTTTTTGAGACATGATAAAATATTTAATAGTTATTACTAAAACGTCAATTTTCGCGCAAATTTATAAATAAAAAGCGGAACTGTAGCCGTATTCGAAATAAATTCGGGATCGGGAAAGTGCCGGAATAGGGAAAGCGCGGAGAAGATGATTCCCATACTTTGGAATCCGGGTAATGGAGAGCACCGAATCAGAACGGGTATCCTATACCGATATTCAGCGTGAAATCGTGTCTGTCCAGTTTCTGGTTGCCGATAATCCAGCGTCTACCTTCAGGAAGTGCGGGGTCCCTGAGTTTCATCCCCAGGTCGAGGCGAAAGATGAAGTACGAAAAATCGAATCTGGTTCCAAAACCAGTACCCACTGCGATATCTTTGTAAAATTTATTCAACACGAATAAGGCACCCGGTCTTTCATCATTTTTAGTTATTGCCCAAATGTTCCCTGCATCGACAAAAAGGGCACCGTCAACCAGCCAGAATAATTTAAAGCGGTATTCCATGTTCCCCTCCAGCTTGATATCAGCTGTCTGATTGGGATAAGGGGTCTGCTGAACTTCATTATAGGATCCAGGCCCCAGGTTTCTCACCTGCCATGCCCTGATGCCGTTAGCGCCGCCGGCAAAATATTTCTTTTCAAAGGGCAGGGCCGTTGAATTATCGTAAGGCAATCCTGCTCCCGCAAAGAATCGATAAACCAGGCTGGTATTCTCATCGAAAATATTATAGTACCTGAAATCAATATCCCCCCTGACATACTGCGAAAACGCATTGTTAAAAAGGGTATAGCTGCCAGGATTACCGGCCTGGATACCAGCTGATTTGTATAAGGAGTAAAGAAGATTCCCGGCCTGTTCAACATTCAGCCTGAAATACATAAAATCCCTTGTTTTTTGAATATTCTGATTGTTGAAGATCAGGCTGTAACTGGTAACGGTTACGAGGTGGGGCTGATAAGAATAGTAGATATATTTTCCTTCGAGCCAGTCGATAAATTCTGGTGATTTATAGGGGATTTTTACAAGGTTCAGTTCGATGGGATTGATGATATGTGTCAGGTACCGGTTTCCCCTCCAGTTATATCCAAATGACACATTCGCCAGAGTCCTTGTATATTCAGGTCTGCGTTGATAGTTGTAAGCCATGGAGAAGGATGTCCTGGGATTATACTTTTTGATAAACTGATCTGTTTTGAAAGGAAGGAGGAACTTAGGAATGCTATACCTGACTTCAGCGCCAAGTTCGATCATATTGCCAAGGTTGGAAGAATAGTTTTGCTTAAGTGTTTCAAGGGCACCTTTCAAACGGAGGTCAAAATTTTCTGCTCCCCGGAAGATGTTCCGGTGCTGGTAGATAAGATTACCGGCAGCACCTATATTTCCGGATGAGTTGGTTCCTTCCAGTTCGACCGTATAGGACTGTAAAGTTTGCGGCGCAAGCAAGATGTTACAATCGAGTTCACCGGTATTATCCGGATTGATGTTGCCAACCTGGCTGAAATCAATGGTTACAATCCGGAATATCTTCAGAGAGGAAAAGTTACGATACGACCTCTGCGAATTGGTCTGGCTAAAGAGTGCTCCGGGCAGGATATAATTCGGCGCGATCACCACGTTGGTGTGAACATTCTGTTTTCTGAGGTATACAATATATATACTGTCAAGCGCAAGTGTGTCCAGAGCAGAAAGGTATTCCTCATTGTTGGCCATCGCTTCTCTCGGCATATAATTCGTATTGATATAAACATTCCGGATATAAAACTTAGGGTGAGGTATCTCAACATAAGTACCATTTTCACTATAAATGCGGTATTTCTTCAATATCAGCGTGAGGTCAACTTTATGGTCAGACACTGACGTGTCTGCTTCATAGTATATGAATTCTTTTGAAAAGTAATAATAACCCCGGTCCTTCAGAAAATTTTCAATTCTCTCCCTTTCCGAAGACAGAATATCGACGTCAAAAGGTTCGCCCCGGTGGAGGTTCGAAGCTGCAGTGTCACTGAGAACAAGACTCCTGAGTGTGGTATCCTCAAAAGTGTAACGGATATTCCGGAGGACATAGGGCTCGTTTTTTCGTATATAATAATATACGGTCGCCTTTTTCTTTTCCAGTTCCACGCTGTCACTAACTTCGGCATTATAATACCCCTTACCTCGCAGGTAAAGTCCGAGCTGACTTACGGTCTTCTGGGTCAGGAATTCATCATAAATGACTGGTGGCTCCCCGATCGTACGGAATACCCGGTTTAGCCCTTTATCCTTGCCTTTTTTAGACAAACTGTATACGCCGAGATGGAATTTCAATCCAAGGACTTTCTTGTTCGGCTTTTGTTTTACATACGAAGATAATTCTTCCTTGTTGATCTTCCTGCCCTCACCCTTCAGCTCAATTTTCTTTAAAAGGTATTTGTTTTCCGGAACATATTTGGTTGTCCGGCAGGAGTAAGTAAACATCAGCACCGCAACCAGCATATAACATAAGGGTCTTCTTCCTGAAAGCACGGTATTGGTAGCATGGATACTCAAGAATGTAATTTTAGATTATCTTGCAAATATACTTAACACCAGAATATGATTATATATTTTTGCCAACATCTAAAAATTTACCATGTTATCTAAAAACCAGCTGAAATATTTTTCCTCTCTGAGTCAGAAAAAATTCAGATTGCTTCACGGGAGATTTCTTGCCGAGGGGGAAAAAATCGTGCGTGAGATACTGAAGAACGGGGATTCTTTCCTTGAGGCGGTGACGCTGATAGCCGAGGCCTCATTCATTCAGGCACTTGGTCCGCTGAGCCGGGAGATTACCATGATTCCTGCAGAGGACAAAGAACTAAGACAAATTTCTTCTCTCAGAACAGGAGGAACGGCCATCCTCGAATTAAAAATTCCCCGCTACACTTACCTTGTCGAAGAGATAGCAGACAGACCCTGCCTGTTTCTGAACGAGATCCGTGATCCCGGAAATCTGGGTACAATTATCCGCACGGCAGACTGGTTCGGGATAACGGACATTTTTTGCAGCAATGACAGTGTTGATACATACAATCCAAAGGTAGTGCAGGCCAGCATGGGTTCCCTGTCCAGTGTCAGAATACATTATGTTGATCCGATTGAACTGATTGACAGGTTAAGATCGGTACATCCCGATTATAAAGTCACCGGAACTGTACTCGGTGGTCAGAACATTTATGAAGCCGGACTTGCCAGCCGGGGTCTGATCCTGTTCGGCAATGAATCACAGGGTCTGCCCTTAACTTTGACTTCTATGTGTGATCAGCTCGTTACCATTCCATGTTATGGCAGGCCCTGGGCAGAATCACTGAATGTCGGAATTGCTGCGGCAATCGTTTGTGGGGAATGGCACCGGAGGCGTATTATTCAAAGTGAAAACAAAGCATAACAATGTAGGAATTCAGCCTGTCAATGGCCTGAACATATTGGGGATGGCCCTGTTCAGGCCGAGGGGCAAGTACGTTTAACATACCGATTCCCAGCTTCAGTTCAGTGGAGAATTTGAAATAGGTCAGGTAATAATCCATACCAAAGCCAAATTCAACGTACAGATCTGCCGGTTTTAACCGGACATACACATTTGAATTTTCATCATAGCCTTTTTTGGCTTCCATATCGTAAGAAAAATTAAGGCCGCCAATCAGGTAAGGCCTTATATTATTGAGCCTGTCCGCCCGGTATTTTAACAGAAGGGGAAAAACAAGATAGTCTGAGGAAATATTCATATTCGAGACTAAGGAGTCGGCCTTATAAAAGGAAAGGGTACGCTGACCAAATGATATTCCGGGGAGAAATCTCAGGTTGAGCTTGTCCGTCAGCCGCAGATCCGAAACGATACTTACCTGAAAACCGGGCTGAACCCTTATTTCATCGGCCCGTAGATCATTATTCAGCGATCTTTTAATACCAAGGTCCATGGTATTCAGCCCCACGGTGAACCCAAAATGAAGTTGTTTAAAATCGTAACCGGAAAGGTTTTTCGGCCTTTTAACCTGAGCCGAAGCCAAAAAAGGGATGAACAAGGCGATGAGGAGGAATAGTTTCTTCAAGACATGGATTTTTATTTGATAAAACGAACGGCTTGCCCAAATTAGTATAAGTTGGAATATTTTAAAAATCATATCCTTATAATCGTATCCCGGTATAAATGCTGGCAATTCCTCCTGATAGTCTGCGATAACCGCAGGAAGCAAATCCAGAGTCTTCCATGATCCTTTTCATTTGCTCACCAGCCGGAAACTCTGCTATAGAGCCGGGGAGATAATGATAGGCAGCTTTATCTCCTGTAAACAGGGATGCAATCCGTGGAAGGACAAAATTTGCGTATACCCGGTATGCATAAGAAAACATACCGCTTGAAGGTTTTGAGAATTCAAGGATATAAACCCGCCCGCCCTGCTTCAGAACACGATACATTTCCTTCAGTCCCTGGCCCAGGTGTTCAAAATTTCTTACTCCGAATGCAACGGTAACCGCATTAAAAAGAAGAGCATCGAAAGGCAGGTTTTCCGAGTCACCCTGAACGAATTCCATCTCTTCTCCTTTCTTCAAAGATTTTTCGCGCGCTACCGAAAGCATATTCTCAGCCAGATCGACACCGGTGACTGATACATTTCCAATTTTTTTAAGGGCAAAAGCAAGATCACCGGTCCCCGTGGCAACATCAAGGATGGATGCTTCCCCTGGTTTTATATCATCACCTGCAAAATCTTTCCTTACACTTTTCACGAGAACCTGCCGCCAGTGTCTGTCTATATTGAATGACAGAAGATGATTCAGGAAATCATATCGTCCTGCAATCTGGTTAAACATTTGCGTTACCTGTTCTTTGCGGGTTCCCGGCTGATTTTCATAAGGTTTTATCAAAACAACTGCTTTTTTTGGATAGGCGAAAATACACAAATTATCATTCTGTTAAAGAAACAGGGGATGATTTTGAGGTGAAGATATTACCTTTACGTGAAAAATTCCTTATGAATAAAATTGCAATTATTACCGGGGCCACGGCAGGCATAGGGCGGGCTACGGCCCTGCTCCTGGCAAAAAATAAGTATGATGTCATCCTCACCGGCCGAAGGAAAGACCGTCTTAACGAGCTGGAAAAAGAGATCAGGAAGGTTACGGATGCTGACGTCCTTATCCTTCATTTCGATGTCAGGGATCTTTCAGCTGTAAAAAGGGCAATTGACTCTTTGCAGGATAAATGGAGGAACGTGGATGTCCTGGTCAACAATGCCGGGCTTGCTGTCGGGATGAATCATATTGATGATGGGGTTGTGGATGACTGGGAGAGAATGATCGATACGAATATCAAGGGACTGCTTTATATTACCCGCGAAGTGAGTCCGCTCATGGCATCAAGGAAGTCGGGGCATATCATCAACATCGGATCGGTAGCCGGGAAAGAAGTCTATGAAAACGGCAATGTATACTGTGCCACGAAACATGCCGTTGATGCTTTATCGAAATCCATGAGGATCGATCTTCTCAAACATAACATCAGGGTGAGCAACATCGCACCCGGGATGGTTGATACTGAATTCTCCACCGTAAGGTTCAAAGGCGACGCGGAACGTGCCGGCAAAGTTTACCACGGTTTTACTCCGCTGTATGCAGAAGATATCGCCGAGACCATCCTTTTTGTTTTGACACGTCCACCGCATGTTAATATTAACGATCTGCTGATCATGCCTGCTGCCCAGGCCACTGCGACGATGGTTAAACGGGAAAACGGGTAAGGCTGCGAACTGGATTCCCTAAATAGTTTGGGCAGGTATAATACCGGTTATTCCGGTGTACTGTGTTGCTGTGGTCGGATACATTTTATAAGCAATCTGACTGCTGTCTTCTCCGTGAAACAGAGGCGTTACCGCGAACGAGGCGGATTGTATTTCCGGGCTGCAATTGTTTCGGAAATTAAAAACATTATTTTTGTCAAAACTTAAATCTCCGGATATGTATACATTCGAATATCTTGAACATTTCACCAGACAGGTTTTTAAGAAAATGGGGTGCAGCAGCGAAGATGCCAATGCAGCGGCTGATGTATTTCTTGCCGCTGAATTGCGGGGTCTTTCTTCCCACGGTATGATCAGGATCAAGGATTATTTCCAGCTCTGGCAAGCCGGAAGGATCAATGTAAAGCCGAATATCAGGATCGTGCATGAATCACCCAGCACAGCAGTGGTAGACGGTGACGGTGCCATTGGGATGATTGCTGCGGTGAAGTCCATGGAGATAGCCATTGACAAATCGGAGAAAGCCGGTTCAGGCTGGGTTTCGACAAAAAATTCAAATCATTTCGGTATTGCCGGGTACTATGCCATGATGGCCCTGAAACATGATATGATCGGCATGACCATGACCAACGCCAATCCTCTCGTTGCCCCCACCTTCTCCCTGTCGAGGCTATTGGGAACAAACCCTATTGCCGTCACGGTACCTGCGGGAAAATATCCTCCTTTTGTTGCTGATTTCGCAACTACACCCATTGCCAGGGGAAAACTTGCCGTGGCCGGTAAAAAGGGAGAGAAAGTTCCGTATGGTTATGTCCAGGATAAAGACGGTAATCCTTCCGACGATCCTGATATCCTTCATCAGGGCGGTTCCATGCTCACACTTGGCGGCGATTATCTGCATGGAAGTCATAAAGGATATTGTATGAGTGCTGTGGTCGATATTTTCTCCGCCGTGCTGTCGGGGGCCAATTTCGGTCCGTTTGTTCCGCCGTCCGTAGCTTATCTTCCTGTCCTTGACAAGAAAACGGGTGAAGGCACCGGCCATTTTTTCGGTGCGATGAGGATTGATGCTTTCCGGCCGGCAGATGAATTCAAGGCCAAGATGGATGAATGGATCGAGACCTTTAAGAGTGCCAAAACGGTACCGGGCCAGCAAGAAGTTCTGATTCCTGGTGAACTGGAGAGAAGAAAAGAAGAAAAAATCAGAAAAGAAGGCATCAACGTCATTTTGCCAGTGGCAAAGGAAATGAAAGAAATTGCCGACTTCCTTAAAATTGAATTTGAGATTATGTGATCATGTGTTGGGACGGACCGGGCGTGAATGAGATCGTCTTAAAAATCCTGGTCTTAAGAACTCAAGTTCCGAAACATTTCTGAGGATGACTTTTTAAACAGCCTCCAACGAATTCATTCATTATTCATAAAACCCTGATTTTCTATCGTCTCCAGAAATTTGCGGGAGAAAAATACGTTGTCTTTCCTGGAATACCGGTTTTCGGTGAATATGTGGGCCAGGGTTTCTTTCCGGTTTATTTTAAGCAGTTCCCTGGTTTCCTCAGAAGCCTCTCTTTCGTAGTAAATCCCGTCAATTTCCGCTTCCTTAAAATCTGCATATTTCTCATGATGCACCACGGCGTTCATGGGCAGCCTGGGTGTGAGCCCCGCATCCTGAAGGGGATAACCCAGAACTACAGCTGCAACAGGCACTACGGAGTGAGGTAGCTCCAGAATTTCGACGATCTTATCTGCATTGTATGTCGCAGTTCCCAGGTAGCAAATCCCCAGGCCATGGGCTTCAGCTTCCAGGACAACGTTTTGTGATGCCAGGAGGGCATCAATGGCACCGGTGAAGAATGAAAGAAAGTTATCGTATCCAGGAGACGCACCACGCCGGATACACCACTTGTTAAAACGGTTAAAATCGGCGCAAAATGTAATATGTACCGGGGCTTCCTTCACCATATCCTGCCTGAAATGGGCATCCCATAACTTTTCCCTGAGTCCGGCATCTGTTGTGACAATCATGGAATAAACCTGCATGTTCCCAGTGGTGGAGGCTCGTGAACCTGCCTCCAGAATCTGGTTTAGGATATTCTCCGGTATCGGATCAGGCTTATATTTTCTGATTGAACGGTGTGTAAAAATGGTATCCATCTTGGTCATGTATAAATTATGCGCTGCAATAATACAAAAATGCGATTGGATTCCTTAATAAACCGGTTCAAAGATCTCATGAAGACTTACCAGGATCGGCCCGCTGAACCATAAAATGAACGGTATCGGGATCAATGGTGTTTATGTAGAGTTAAACATGGTAGCTCCCGGTGGCTTTTGAAATACTCTTTATCCTGAAGAACACATAAATTTTCTGTGTGACATTTCTAAAAGTTATGTAATTTAAGGGCTTCAGAAAAACAACCAAAACTGATATACATCATGACATTAAGAAAATCAAGTTCCCAGGTTATTATTTTAAGTGCGCTGTTTCTTCTCAGTGTACTACAGGTGGCTGCAGCCGGCGATAAACCCAAAGAACCGGTAAAAGACAGTCTCAAGAGCAGCACCTTCTCCGGACTTAAATTAAGGAGTATAGGGCCTGCTTTCACTTCAGGCCGTATTGCGGATTTTGCCGTTAATCCCAAAAGGCATTCCGAATACTATGTTGCTGTTGCCTCCGGTAATGTGTGGAAAACAGAAAATAACGGTACCACATTCAGTCCCGTTTTTGACAAATACGGATCCTATTCAACCGGGGTGGTGACGATGGACCCGACCAACCACAATGTCGTCTGGGTCGGCACCGGGGAAAACAATTCCCAGCGGGCTCTCGGATACGGTGACGGCGTTTATAAAACTCTGGATGGAGGAGAGCACTGGGAAAATATGGGGTTGAAAAACAGCCGGCAGATCGGTGGTATTGTTATTGACCCCCGGCATCATGATGTTGTGTTTGTGGCAGCACAAGGGTCGGTTTGGGGCCCCGGTGGAGACAGGGGGCTTTACAAGACGTCGGACGGAGGCAAAACATGGAAGAAAGTCCTGGACATCAGTGAGAATACCGGAATCAGAAATGTTGTCATGGATCCTGTGGATCCGGATGTTCTCTATGCAACCTCAGAGCAAAGGCGCAGGCATGTTTACACCAAGATCGGGGGCGGTCCTGAATCGGCTGTCTACAAGTCGACGGATAACGGCGAAACATGGAGAAAGATCATAAAGGGACTTCCTGAAGTGGACCTCGGGGGAATGGGAATTGCCGTTTCACCTGCCGATCATAATGTAGTTTACCTCATTGTTGAAGCTGCCGAGGATAAGGGCGGATTTTTCCGTTCCTCCGACAGGGGAGAAACATGGCAACGGATGAATGACTATACGTCGAGCGGGCAGTACTTTAATGAGATCTATTGTGATCCGCTTGATGTAAATAAGGTTTATTCAACTGAAACCGTAACCCAGGTTACGAATGACGGTGGCAAAACATGGTCTCCCCTGGGAAATGACAACCGGCATGTGGATGATCATGCCCTGTGGATTGACCCCTCGGATACGGACCATCTTTTAATCGGTGGCGATGGTGGTGCCTATGAATCTTTTGACGGTGGGAAAAAATGGATCTTCAAGAGTAATTTGCCGGTAACCCAGTTTTACAGGGTGGATGCCGATAATGCCACTCCGTTTTATAATGTTTACGGCGGCACACAGGATAACAACACCATTGGCGGGCCGTCACAAAATACCATTTCAGACGGAGTTACGAATGAGGACTGGCATGCCATCCTTGGAGGTGACGGTTTCTGGGTACAGGTCGACCCCAAAGATCCGGATATTATTTATACCGAGTACCAGTACGGAAATATATACAGGTTTGATAAAAAATCGGGAGAAACTGTCAATATCAAGCCTCAGCCCGACAAAGGCCAGAACACTTTTAAATGGAACTGGAACGCGCCTTTTGTTATTAGCCACTTTTCGAATAAAACACTTTACATGGGGGCAAATTATATCTTCCGCAGCGACGACCAGGGTGAAACCTGGAAGGTCATCAGTGATGACATCACAGCCGGTATAGACCGTAATTCCTGGCCGGTCATGGGGCATTTCTGGAGTATCGATGCCGTGGCAAAAGATGTGTCGACCAGTCTTTACGGAATGGCCGTAAGCCTTGCCGAATCGCCTGTAAAGGAAGGGTTGCTGTTTGCTGGTACGGATGACGGTGTCATTTCCGTTTCCGATGACGGCGGAAAGACCTGGAACCACATCAAGTCGTTTCCGGGGGTTCCTGCGAACACTTACGTGAGTGACATTATGCCTTCCAGGTTCGATGAGAACGTCGTTTATGCTTCCTTCAGCAACCTGAAGCGCGACGATTTCAAGCCTTACATCCTGATGAGCAGTGATAAGGGGAAAACCTGGAAGTCCATTACTGCAAACCTTCCCGAAAACGGATCGGTTCATACCCTGCAGCAGGATTTCAAAAACCCGGCCCTGCTCTTTGCCGGTACGGAATTCGGAGCCTTTTTCTCACTCGACGGAGGTAATCAATGGGTTCAGTTAAAGGCCGGCATGCCTGTTATCGCCATCATGGATATCAAGATACAGAAACGGGAAAATGCCCTGATCCTGGGCTCTTTTGGCCGGGGCATATATATTCTCGATGACTATACTCCTCTTCGCGAACTTGCTGATGACAAGGCTGTCCTTGACAAAGATGCCTGTCTTTTCAATATACCTAAAGCTTTAATGTTCATTCAGACCGAAGGGAAATATGGACAGGGAGCTGAACTTTTCCATGCACCCAATCCACCATTTGGAGCGACATTTACCTATTATCTTAAAGAAGTGCCAAATACACTCACTGAAATGAGACATAAGAAGGAAAAGGAGCTGTTCAAAGAGAAAAAGCCCATCCCTCAGCCTGACTCGGAAGAGCTCCGGAAGGAAAAAGATGAAGTAGCACCTTATCTTGTTTTTACCGTAAAGGATGAATCAGGGGATATTGTCCGCAAAATCTCCTCAAAACCTTCAGCAGGCATTAACAGGGAATACTGGGATCTGCGGTACGACAGTCCGTTCCCTGTCAGGATGAAAAATAAAAATTTCGATCCGACGGCCAAGGCTGGTTCTGCTATGCTTGCCATTCCCGGAAAATATAGTGTTAGCCTCGATATGGTCGTCAGAGGAGAGGTAAGACACCTGGCGGATCCGGTTCAATTTGAAGCCGACCTCCTGAACAACAGCACTCTGCCACGCGAAAACAGGGAGGCCATCGTAACCTTTGCCAAAAAAGTGACCAATATGTCCAGAGTGATGAGAGGCACTCATGAACTGGCCAACGATAATCTCGACAAGATCATGAATATGGAACAGACCATCCTTCAGTCTTCAAACGGTTCGATGGATTTGCTGGCCCGGACGATGAAAATTGAAAAAGAACTCAGAGATATCCTTTATACCATGGATGGCCCGAAGGCGAAAGCAAGTGATGAAGAACTACCTCCAATGCCAGAGCCTCTCAATAACCGTTTGTATGCCATCATCGAAAATTTATGGGGCACCACACAGGGTGTTACCTCAACCATGCAGAAGGACTATGATGTTCTGACAACGGACTTTCCACCTGTACTCGGGAAGATGAAATCGGTCATGGGCGAAATCGAAACGATTGAAAAAGAAATGAATGATGCCAAAATACAATGGACTCCTGGAAGAATACCTGAGCTTTAGCCTGCTCTGATTTGGCGTCAGGATAAAGAGATTTTGCCGGCCTGGGGAAACAGGATTGCATTTCATCACAGGAATGCCACCTTTCCCCAGGCTGGTTAATTATATAGGTAATCGACGCATTATCAACCCCATAGAATATTCAATTCCGGTGAAACTTCCAAACCACAATAATAAATCTATATGGCGCTGGCACAAAAGGACATAAACTTAGCGAAGCGATCTCACGACCAACGGGAGTAACTTAGCGAAGCAGCGAAGCGATCTCACGACCAACGGGAGTAAAATCATATTTAATTTAAGAAGCCTGGCGCATGGATGTTCCACAAGGCCAATAACTTAAAAAGTCTATTTTCTTGTGAAATAAAATGGCAGGCAAGCCGTTTTTGTTAGGATGTGAATCATTATTTCAAATTTAATTTTTGTATATTGCAACCATTCTTTTAGAAAAATCGTTATACGGTTAGTTTACAAGTTAACAAGAAAATTGATCAGATGAAAAAAGCAACCTTTCTTCTCGCTGTTATTTTTGCTCTCGGTGTTCTGTTATCTTCCTGCAACAGGAAAGTTTGTCCGGCATACAGCCAGAATCATAACATCGAACAACCAGAAAATCCGGCTTCCTGAGCTGTATATGGTTCGGGATCGTTTTTTCAATATACGATTGCAGAGAATCCGGGTATATTTTCCCGTTATGATCTGCAATCTTTGTTTAAACACACAATTCCTTTTCCCGGAATACCCTTCATTAAGGTATTGGAAAGGATCTGAAAGATGAAAAGGGTTTTGACGATAGTCCCTGTAGTCTTGTGTCTGTTTTTGATTTGGTCCCCGGCCTATTCACAGGGCGACATCAATGAACAGCCAAAAATTCTTTTGCGTAATGAGCAGAGTTTTGGCGTTTTCCTGAATTCAAATGGTTTTAGCGGGGATTATGAATATGCAAAAAGAATTAATGCCCGAAATCATACTCTTTACAGGGTTGAATTAGGAAATGTGAAGAATCCCAAGGAAATTAAAATTTCGAACGGGTATTATTCCAATAAGAGTTTTGTTTTCGGGAAACAAAACAGCTTCTTCGCGCTAAAAGCACAATACGGACGGCAGAGCGAATTATTCCGTAAGAATGATATCGGGGGAATCTCCATCCGTTATTTCTACGAGGCAGGTCCTGTTCTCGGATTATTGAAACCCATTTACTACGAAGTTCTTTACACAACTACCGGTAATCCCTTTGAGAATGAATCTAAAATAGAGAAATTCAACCCCATAATTCACCAGTCCCAGATCATTGGTAAAGCTTCATTTTTTACAGGCATGAAAGAATTATCCGTGGTTCCGGGGCTATCGGCAAGGATAGGCTTTACCTTCGAATATTCCCGTCAGGATGTGGTTATGCATGCCCTGGAATTTGGTATCGGTATGGATATCTATCCCAAAAAGATACCAATCATGGCAACGGAACTGAACAATTTCTATTTCACGAATCTTTTTGTCGGATACCGTTTCGGGAAAGTCATTGACATGAGTGAGGCAGCGCGATCCAACACCTGGTTGGATAAGCTCAAGGATGAACGCAAGCAAAAAAAACTTCAGCGCCAGCAGAAGAAAGCCTCCAAAGAACAGCCTGATTATTAATCCTTAATTTAAAGGGAGAACAATGAGGCAGTTTCGTATGGTCTGAAAAGTTGAGAGGACGAAAAACGACTCACGCGTTATGATTTAAAACTTAATAATCTCTTAACGTACTAAATACGCAAATTTTTGTAGGTTTTGATTTTTATATATAATTTTGCAGCTCTGTTATAAAAAAAACATTAACTATTCGTTCAATTAATATAATTCAAAAATTTTTAATGCTATGGGTAAAATTAAAGTTGGAATTAACGGCTTTGGTAGAATTGGAAGGCTTGCTTTCAGGGCAGCGATGAAAAGGAATGACATTCAGATAGTAGGAATCAATGATCTGATTGATGTAGACTACATGGCCTACATGCTTAAATATGACACAGTTCACGGACGGTTTGACGGCACTGTTGAAGTTAAGGATGGTAAACTGGTTGTTAACGGCAATGAAATCAGGGTGACTTCTGTACCTAATCCGGCAGATCTTAAATGGAATGAAGTTGGAGCCGATTACGTTATTGAGTCAACCGGTTTATTCCTCACCAAGGAAAAAGCTCAGGGTCATATCAAAGCCGGTGCCAAGAGAGTGGTCATGTCTGCTCCATCAAAAGATGACACCCCGATGTTTGTAATGGGTGTTAACCAGAAAAAATTCACGAAGGATATGCAATTCGTATCCAATGCATCCTGTACCACCAACTGTCTTGCCCCGATCGTAAAAGTCCTGCATGATAATTTCGGTATCGTTGAAGGGCTGATGACTACTGTTCATGCCACTACGGCTACTCAGAAAACAGTAGACGGACCTTCCATGAAGGACTGGAGAGGTGGTCGCGCTGCTGCCGGAAATATAATCCCTTCTTCCACCGGTGCCGCCAAAGCTGTTGGCAAAGTTATTCCCGAACTTAACGGAAAACTCACCGGCATGGCATTCAGGGTTCCCACGCTGAACGTTTCTGTGGTTGACCTCACCTGCCGTCTTGAAAAACCGGCTTCTTACGAGGCTATTAAAAAAGCCATGAAAGCCGCTTCAGAAGGCGAACTTAAAGGGATCCTCGGTTACACCGAAGACTCTGTAGTTTCAAGTGATTTCAATGGTGATTCCCGCACTTCTATTTTTGATGCCGGTGCAGGTATCTCCCTGAATGACAACTTTGTTAAGGTTGTTTCCTGGTATGACAACGAATGGGGTTATTCAAACAAGGTCATTGACCTCATCGCCTACATGGATACCGTAAAATAAGAAATCTAATTTCTTCCGGTTTGAAAAGAGCCGGAACATTCCTGCATCAATATTCTTATAAAGTGCCTTCTATGTAAGGCACTTTTTTTTAGCCTTCTGAAAGCGTCTATTGACGGCCTTTGTCAAAAAAAACTAAACACCGTTCAGAATTTGAAAAAAAATAAGTAGATTCAATTTATCAAATATTTCTACCTGAAACGATGAAAAAACAGATCCTCGTCCTGCTATCGATTGTCCTTCTCTTTTCCTGTCGAAAAGATGACCCCTTGGTTCCGGTTGTCCTGACAGGACAGCCGGCGTTCTACGGTAGAACCGGTATTGAATTCAGAGCCAACATTACTTCGTTGGGAAACCAGGCTGTCCTTGACTGTGGATTTGTCTGGTCGGATGAACTTGGTTACTTTAGTATTTTAGATTCAAAACACATAAGTCATGGAGCCCCGAAAAGTACAGGGGAATATAGCGAAAAGGTCACTACCGGGTTTCCGCCGGATGTCAAGGATTATTATGTCAAGGCTTATCTTAAAACTGAGCAAACCATCGTATACGGTGAACAGGTCAGATTTGATGCTCCGAACAATGCCTACCCAATCATTGACAGCATCAGTCTGCCCATTGTTTTTCCCGGAGATACGATCCTAATCTACGGAAAGAATTTTGATCCTACAGCCGGGGCCTTATTTGTCATCGTCAACAGTAACTATGTCAGCCCGTTTTTCACCACGCGGGACAGTATCAGGTTTATCATGCCCGATAAAGGGCTCGATAAAGACATTAATCTTGGGATTTTTATGCCTGAACTGAACCTTAGTGCCAAGTATCTCCTGAGTGTTAAGCTTGCAGGTCCTGTAATTGAAAGTATATATCCGATGCAGGGAACAACAAAAGACTTCATCTCAGTTTATGGCGAACATTTTCTAAAAACCGGGTCGGTTCTAAAACTTAACAATAATCAAATTATTCTTGTAAATTCTTTTAGCGACCCCCTGGTCCTTGAAGGAAAGAAAATGACATTCTACATGCCTGCGAATGCGGATTCGGGTGAAAATATCGTTACGGTAAGCAATTACGGACTTACCTCCACTGCCCCGGATCCGATCAGTTACCTGGCACCCTATATCAGAGAAGTAAGCCCTTTGACCGGGGCTCCGGGGGATTCAATTACGATTTCCGGGGGATTTTATACTGCCAAACCTTCTGATTTCAGGTTTACGATTGATGGTTTGCCTGGTACTTTGCTTTCCGTTGACTTATCAGAGATCATCTTCAGACTACCACTCATACTTTCTGCGGGGGCCAAGGAGATGAAGCTCACCGTAAAAGGCAAGGTACTGGTCCTCCCGAATGCCTTTACCGTAGTCATACCTGAAGTGACTTGCATCCCTTCTCATCCGGTAGGAACAGGATATCCAATTATTGCAGATGGTAACCCTTTATCGGCAAATACCGACAATTTCAGGTGGTTCACCGGAACAGCAAATTTACCAGTGCTCTTCGCAAGTCCATCAGAAATAAAGGCTTTCGTACCGGTCCGGGTCAGATCCGGGAACCGGCAATTCATCCTGTCCCGCGATGCATCAATATCCTCAGGAACAAAACAGTGTGCAGTAAGGAGACACGGGTTGGTAAGTTCTGTTACCTCCTCAATGGGTGATTTCATCACTGAACACATATGTTTTTCCGGAGACAATTGCAACCGTCATAAATCAGATGATAAACTGCGCATCACAGAGAAAGGCACATTCGGGGACAGGCTCGGTTAATAACTCATATCCATTTGGTAAGATATACATATATGAAACCTTCAAGGATTAGAATTAAATTCGTATTCGTATTCATTGTGATCATCCTTTCGACGGGTATTGCCCATTCTCAGGATGAAAGAACAGTAAGCCTTTCAATTAGCGGTAACCTTAACCTTCCTTGCGGGAAGAAGATCGCCGACAAATATCTGTCCATGCCGGCACTGTTCAACAATTACCAGCCAAACCTTTCTAAGACCTTCAGCCTGGTATATCATCATAAATACTTCATGATCGAACCCGGTATTTTTTACCGTAAATCAAGGTTTAAAAACTGGAAGAGCCCCTCTGACTGGGATCTTTATTCGGGTTCTGAAACCCTGATCAAGGGAATCGGAATTCAGGCCGACCTACCTGTGTCTTATGTATTGGTTAACGGACATCTTCTAAGGCTGGCGCTGAGTCCCGGAGTTTCATTAAACAGTGTGAAGGTGACATTTCAGAATCCGGTCAATACTTATGAGTCCATTCTGAACCCCAATCCGACTTCAACGGATAAAGCCAATGATTTCTGTCCCGGATTCATGGTTAATCTTTCTGCGGAATTAAAACTTACCGAAAGTTTATGGCTCTTCATGGGAGCCGGGAAAGATTGGCTTTTCACGAGAGAATTTATTTATCCTGACAGACATTCAGGTTCATTTCACTTCGATATCGGGCTTGACCTGACCCTTAAAAGACAAAAAAATATTTACAGAGATTTATGAGAAAATTTACTCTACTGCTAATATTTCTGACCGTCCCGTTTTCCGGCCTTTTCTGCCAGGTTTACTATACCGACAGTCTTGATATTTATGATTTTGCATTCAACCGCCAGAACCAGACCCTGATCATTCCCGGGAACCAGGCGTTTCACTTTTATATGGTGAACGACTTCTCTCCGGAAAGGGTCATCCCCACTGACCTGGACAGCAGGGTAACCAGGATGGCTGTTTCTGACGACGGTACACTGATGGTGGCAGGCTATATGAACGGGAGCCTGATAACCATGACCCTCCCTGAAGGGAACCTGAAAAATCTCCCGGAAAGAATGAGTATGGTGACTACCGTTGGGGTGAGCGAGAAGGACAGTATCATTGCAGCCGGATATGCCGATGGCACCTTAAGGATCATGGACCTTGCAACGGGCAAAATAACCGACATTGAAAGAGCCCACAAAAAAAGTCTCAATGATCTGAAATTTTTGGATGGTGGTAGCAAGATCGTGACGGCAGGTGGTGACGGCCGTGTTCTGCTTTGGGACAGCCGGTCGGGCAAAAAAATAACTGAGATAAAAAAGTATCCTTTCTGGCTCAGGTCCATTACCATCAGTCAGGACAACAAGGAGATGATTATATGTGGCGATTTTGGTATCCTTGCAACTTTTAAAATAAGCCCTAAAGGGTTGTACCAACAAGTGAACAAGGATATCCTCCTGGACGGATGGCTTACCGGGGTCTCCTTCTTTCCAACCAGCTGGGATTACGTCGTAACCTCCTATTCTGGCAAGGTGATTGTAGAAACGGGCATGGGTACACTGAAGATGACCTCTGAAATGAATGCACCTGTTTACCGGGTCAGAACCACTGTGGAAGGAAGCTTACTGGTGGTTTATATTGCATCTGGCAATAAGGTGCAGAGAATATATGTGAAGGATATGTAATGTTACCTGAAACAAACAGGGCTTAATAATAATCGATGATTTTAAACGGAATCTGGACCGTGGCCTGGTAATGCTGGCCGAGTTCCTGTATCGATTCGTCATCTTCCTCATAGTACCAGTTTACGATACAATCGTGGCCTGCATCATAGTTACGTTTCAGGATTCTCATCAGTTCCAGCATATATTTTGAGGATCCGCTGTTTATATATTCCAGTTTAATATCCACCTTCGTCAGTTCTTTGGGATCCTGATAATACCGGGTAATAATATTGATGATATTGTCAAAAAAATCCCCCGGATCCTCCGGGATGGAACGACCTTCAATTTTCAGTATTCCTTCGCTTGGTGAAAAGAATACTTCCGGTGTATTGGATGTTTTTTTGACGTAATACTCGTCCATAAACTATGAATTATAAAATAACTATTCGTATCTCAATGCAACAATCGGATCCTGGCGGGCCGCCTTTACTGCCGGAAAATAGCCAGAAACCACACCAACACCAAAACACAGCATAACCCCTAAAATGATCCACCCCCATGGAATGATGAAGGATGAACTGCTAAGCAAAGAAACAACATTTCCAATAATTATCCCAAGAACAATCCCAAAAGCTCCTCCCAATTGTCCGATAACAATCGCTTCGAACAGAAACTGTTGCTTTATGTTCCTGCTTTTTGCTCCCATGGCTTTTCTGATCCCTATTTCACGGGTCCTTTCAGTTACTGAAACGAGCATGATGTTCATCAGTCCGATAACCGCCCCAAGAAGTGTTATCAGTCCGATAAGAACGGCAGCCATATTAACCCGCTGAAGGTTCTCCAGAAACAGTTTCACGATGGTATCGCTTTTGGTAATATTGAAGTCAGACTCATCCCTGGCATCCAGATTTCTGACAATCCGGAAGAGTCCTTCCGCTTCGCCAACGGCAGCATCGACAAGCTCTTTATTTGCAGCCCTGACGCTTATTGTATACCCCATATTTGCGCTGGAAAAATACTGCCTTACACTAGAGTATGGAAGCAGGCAGACGTTATCCGAATTCATCCCGAGGCTGGAGCCCTTACTTTTAAGAACGCCGATGACCCTGAACCGGCCGTTGCCAACGGTGATAATCTTATTCAGCGGATCTTCAAAATCCGGAAAGAGTTTTTTTGCCAGTGAGGAGCCAATGACAGCAAAATTACGGTAATTTTCAATTTCTTCCGGGTTAAAATTCCGGCCCTGACCAATCTCATAGCCTGAGGTGGAAATGTAATTCTCATCAACACCTATAACCGGAATGTTAGGATTGGTTTTCTCAGTACCATATTTCACCGTACCTGTACCGGAAGCGTAAGTCCATATGGACACAGTAGCGGGAAAATTATACCGTTTTTTAAATTCTTCTGCCTGCCGGTATGAAATGTAGCTATAATTTTTTGTCCGGTACCTCTGGTCACCGATGTGAATACGCATACTACGGCTCTCAATATTGAAGGTGTTGGCGCCCATCATGGTGAACTGATCGGTTATCGTGCGCTGAATAGCCTCGATGGAAGTCAGAATGCCGACGAGTGCCATGATTCCAAAGGCAATGATGGAAATGGTCAGTACTGTCCTCAACCGGTTGGTTCTGATAGTTTGCAGAGCTATCTTTAAATTCTCCCGAAAAACTATTCCAATCATAAAGTCAGAAGATTTTTATGCAGTCTAAAGTTAGGGATTTCTGAACAATCTACCCATTAAAATGTCCTGATATAGAAATAAAATTCTTGCTGTTTGTGATGATTTTGTAAATTCGTGACTTTGTTTCACTAAAAAAAAAAAATATCATGGTTTTCGACCTGGAAATGATCAAGGAGAGGTATGCAGAGATACCCGGCCTGGTAGCGGCAGCGAGGAAAGTTCTTAAAAGGCCACTTTCCCTTACTGAAAAAATACTGTATTCCCACCTTGAGGAAGGCCCTGCCAAAAAGGAGTACCAACGCGGAAAAGATTACGTTTATTTCAATCCCGACCGTGTCGGCATGCAGGATGCCACTGCGCAGATGGCCCTTCTTCAGTTTATGCAGGCTGGTAAAGGGAAAGTTGCTGTGCCTTCAACTGTGCATTGCGATCATCTGATCCAGGCTAAGACAGGAGCTCTGAATGATCTTGCTGTCGCCCGCCAGACGAACAGTGAAGTCTTCGACTTTCTGGCTTCCGTTTCTGCCAGGTATGGTATCGGATTCTGGAAACCCGGTGCGGGGATTATTCACCAGGTTATCCTTGAAAATTACGCTTTTCCCGGAGGGATGATGATCGGTACCGATTCACACACGGTAAATGCAGGCGGACTCGGCATGGTAGCCGTGGGTGTTGGGGGTGCCGATGCTGTGGATGTTATGGCCGGCATGCCATGGGAACTGAAGTTTCCGAAACTGATCGGCGTAAAACTTACCGGCACTCTCAGCGGATGGACCTCTGCCAAAGATGTTATCCTGAGAGTGGCCGGAATTCTGACCGTTAAAGGAGGCACCGGCTGCATTCTTGAATATTTCGGCGAAGGTGCAAGGACTATTTCGGCAACCGGCAAAGGCACCATCTGTAATATGGGCGCAGAGATCGGGGCAACTACCTCTCTCTTTGGTTATGATGAAAAAATGAAAATCTACCTTGAAGGCACAGGAAGGGAAGAAGTTGCGAAATTAGCCGATTCCGTTGCAGCTCATCTGACCGGCGATTCTGAAGTTTATGAAAATCCCGACTTCTATTTCGATCAGACCATTGAGATAAACCTCTCGGAACTCGAACCCCATGTCAACGGGCCTTTCTCTCCGGATAAAGCCTGGCCTATTTCAGCCTTCGCCAAAGCCG
Source organism: uncultured Bacteroidales bacterium (assembly GCA_963732905.1). GTDB lineage: Bacteria > Bacteroidota > Bacteroidia > Bacteroidales > DASQZK01. The sequence goes on along the minus strand of CAVTBM010000010.1, from coordinate 178,536 downwards.
TGAAAGACAATGATTACCCCGCAAAACTTGAAGTAGGTCTCATTGGATCGTGTACCAATTCATCCTACGAAGATATTACCAGGGCTGCTTCTGTGGCTCAGCAGGCTATCGATAAAAAACTGAAAGTTAATGCCGGTTTTACAGTGACTCCCGGCTCCGAACAGGTAAGGTACACTATTGACCGGGATGGCCTGCTGGAGAAATTTGAAAAAATCGGCGGACTGGTACTGGCAAATGCATGCGGACCGTGCATTGGTCAGTGGGCACGACATAATGCAGATAAACAGGAGAAGAACTCTATCATTACATCCTTCAACCGTAACTTTGCCAAGCGCAATGACGGAAACCCGAATACTTACGCTTTCGTGGCTAGTCCTGAAATTGTTACGGCCTTTGCCATTGCCGGTGATCTGACCTTCAACCCCCTTACCGATTCACTCGAAAATGAAGAGGGTAAAATGGTGAGGTTGGAAGAACCAAAGGGTCTTGAAATGCCGGTCAGGGGTTTCGCTGTGGAAGATAACGGTTACCAGGCCCCGGCTGAGAACGGGAGCGAAATTGTGATCCACGTTGAACCCGACTCACATCGGCTGCAGCTGCTTACCCCGTTTAAAGCCTGGGACGGTCATGACCTCATGGGCCTGCAACTTTTTATTAAAGTGAAAGGCAAATGCACCACCGATCATATCTCCATGGCTGGTCCCTGGCTGAAATACAGGGGTCATCTTGAGAATATCTCCAAAAACCTTATGCTTGGTGCCATTAATGCCTTCAATAATAAAGCTAACCTGGTTAAAAATCAGCTTACCGGTGAGTATGTGCCGGTATATGATGCAGTGAAGTCTTACAAGGATAAAGGACTGAATTCAGTCATTATCGGTGACGACAATTACGGCGAAGGATCATCGCGCGAACATGCTGCAATGGAACCCAGGTTCATGGGTGTCAGGGCCGTGATTGTAAAATCGTTTGCCAGGATCCATGAATCCAATCTGAAAAAACAGGGTGTCCTTGCACTGACTTTTGCCAGGCCGGACGATTATTCCAGGATCAGGGAGGACGACACCTTCGACATCAGAGGCCTGACAGCCTTCGCCCCGGGCAAATTGATTACGCTTGTCATTCATCATAGTGACGGGAGCAAAGAGCAGATAAATCTCAACCATACTTATAATCAGAAACAAATTGACTGGTTTAAGGCAGGCTCTGCCCTGAACCTGATAAGAGAAGAGCATCATGGCTGACGGACTCATTTCCACTGGAAGAGATTCTTACTTCACCCGCCCCGGTCATACACCGGGGCGACCTTTTTCAGGCCAAACCTGCCTTATTCTTTTTCCTGAATAACCTTCGTTGCCTGATCTTCCGATCCGCCGGTCGTTAATGGCAGAACATCAAAATGTCTGACAGGTAATGAGACCTTTATTAAGATTATAACGTCACACTGGAATTGAAGATTCCGGTCATGTTCTCTCTTTACCTTCTGTCCAAATTCATTACCTTTGCGGAATATATGCTGAACGGCTTGGGGAAGCCGTTACCAGACTGGTAAATTTTCATAATCCATGGAATAAAAAAACAGGAATGACAACGCAGGAAAAAATGGAAGCCTTTGTTACGCTTGGAAAATTTTTCTCACAGTTCAGGTCCGTATCCTTCTTTGAGAATCCTGATCTGAAAGTGATTAACAAACGGTTTGGCGGGACCTTCGCGGACAGGATCATCAGGGAGCAGGAATATAATCCATGGTTCACTCCGGAAAATGTACGGCTCAGCCTGGGCGCACTGTCTGATGCTCTTTTGAAAGAGAACCTTGCAAAGTGGCTTTCCTCCTATTCCCTGCCGGATGGAAAATCTCAGGATCAGCTCGATATTGGTGTTATCATGGCAGGGAATATTCCGCTGGTCGGATTTCACGATTTCCTCTCGGTGATTTTTTCAGGTCACCGTCTTACAGCCAAACTACCGGGCAGGGACGATCGCCTGCTTCCTGCCATCCTGGAAATCCTGGAATACCTGAACAAAGATTTTAAGGAGCTGGTCCGCTTTCAGGAGGGGCCGTTGAGAAATCCGGATGCCTTAATCGCCACGGGCAGCGATAACTCATCAAGGTATTTTGAATATTATTTCGGGAAGTATCCTCATATCATCCGGAGGAACAGGAACTCCACAGCCGTGCTGGATGGATCCGAGTCAAAGTTTGACCTCGAAAATCTGGCAGATGATATCTTCATGTATTTCGGGCTTGGTTGCCGGAATGTCTCAAAAATATATATACCGGAAGAATATGAGATGCCTCATCTTCTTGACCATTTTCAACATTATGCCTACCTGGTAAACCATCATAAATATGCGAACAATTACGAGTATCAGAGGGCTGTTCACCTGGTAAACCAGTCTGATTTTTATGACACGGGCTTCCTGGTGGTAAAAGAAGACAGCAGTTACAGCAGTCCGGTTGGCAGCCTGTATTTTGAAAGGTATCTCTCAGCCGGGGAGGTTGCTGAACGTTTGCAAAAAGACCGCGAACGGTTACAGTGCATTACAGGCCGTTTTACTACTGATTCACTTGAATTTGGCCATACTCAGACTCCGATGCTCTGGGAGTACGCTGACAATGTGAATACCTTGGAATTTTTGCTTAACTTGTAAAAAAATCAGATCATGGTCTATAAATTCAGGCTCATATCCGATGAAGTAAAGGACTTTGTCAGAGATATCGAGATACTCTCTGAACAAACGTTCTATGATCTTCATTCCACGATGGTGGAAGATTTCCATTACGACAGGTCTCAACTTGCCAGTTTTTTTCTGACCAACGGGGAGTGGGAAAAATTGCAGGAATTCACTCTTTTTGATATGTCGGAAGACAGGAAACACCATACCTCACTTATGGATAAATGTACTCTGAAGAACTATATCGATCTTCCCAGACAGAGAATGCTATACATCTTTGACATATTTAATGAAAGACTGATATTTATCGAGCTTACGGAAACAATTCAAACGCCTGATTCAGGCCATTATCCAAGAATCACCTACTCAGAGGGTCATCCTCCACGGCAGATTTTACCGGGATCCATAAATCTTGAAGGTTTGAATTTTAATGAATAAGGAACTGATCGTCATTGCGGGACCCACCGCTGTCGGGAAAACCAGTCTTTCTGTTGACATTGCCGAAAAGACAGCCACAGAGATCATCTCATGTGATTCCCGGCAAATTTATCGTGAAATGACTATTGGGACAGCCGTTCCCTCTCCGGAATTTCTTACCAGGGTAAAACATCATTTCGTACAGACCATCAGCATCCATGATACTTACAATGCCAGCAAATATGAAAATGATGTGATTACCCTTCTCGGATCACTTTTCAGAAAATATGACAAAGTGATCATGACCGGGGGTTCTGGCTTATATATCGATACTGTCAGGTTTGGAATCGATGACCTGCCTGAAATGGATCCGGATATCAGGGCCCGTATTCAGAAACAGTATGATGAGGAAGGTCTTGAGAGCCTCCGCCATGCTCTGAAAAAACTCGATCCGGAGACTTACGCTAAAATAGACCTCAGGAATCCGAAGCGTATCCAAAAAGCCATTGAGATTACCCTGATTACAGGCAAGCCATATTCATCCTTTCTGACCACACCCAGAAAAAAACGGGATTTCGGGTTCAAACTCATTGCCCTCAACCGTGAGCGCGGGGAACTATACGACAATATCAACCGCCGTGTTTATGATATGATGCATCGTGGACTGGAAGATGAGGCCAGGCGGCTCTATGCCTTCAGAAAGAACAATGCCCTGAATACGGTTGGTTATAAAGAACTCTTCGACCATTTTGAAGGGAAAACCAGTCTTGAGGAGGCCATAACCCGCATCCAGTCCAATACCCGCAGGTATGCCAGGAAACAATTGACCTGGTTTAAAAAGGATGAAGACTGGCATTGGTTTCATGCCGGCCAGGAAGAACAGATACTGGATTTTATAATGGGAAAAACAGACTGACATGGAGACAAACATCAAATATTTTAACATAAGAGTGTACGGCATCCTGCTCAGCTCAGCGGGTGAAGTCCTGATAAGTGATGAATATGTCCTCGACAGGTATATGAGCAAATTTCCCGGAGGCGGGCTTCAATTCGGGGAGGGCCCGGAAGATTGCCTGCGGCGTGAAGCCATGGAAGAAATGGGTCAGGAAGTGGAAATACTGGGACATTTTTATACGACGGGCTTTTTCCAGAAGGCGCTCTTTTATGAGGATCATCAGCTCATCAGCATCTATTACCGGATCAGTCTCAAGGGTGATCCGGTTTTCCGGATATCCCGGAAATCATTTGATTTTGAGGGGAAGGTAAACGGAAGCCAGTCTTTCCGGTGGGTAAAGGTGGCGGATCTGCGGGAAGAAGATCTAACCTTCCCGGTCGACAGGCATGTCCTCGGACTGCTGAAAGCTTCCCTGGAGTATTGATTTATCCATCCTGATTTTCAGACTTTTGAAGCTTTTCCGCAAAGGAAAGTAATTTCCTGACAAAGCCCTGCCATGAAAAATCTTCCTTCCTTCTCCTGACGTTTTTTTCAAGCTCATTCTTAGCGGAGGAGGAGAAGTAACGGTTTATGGCACCGGCAATAGCTTCCGGTTCGGTTTTGATCACATATCCGGTGACCCCATCTTCGACGATTTCCGGCAGTCCACCCACGTCCGAAACGACCATCGGCACTTCAAAATGGTAGGCAATCTGGGTTACTCCGCTTTGGGTGGCGGAACGGTAAGGCTGAACGACCAGGCTGGCTGCTGAAAAATAATACTTCACCTCATCATCGGGAATGTATTCATCCCGGATGATTATTCTGGAACCCAGATTAAGCTTATCGATCATCCCCTGGTATTCTTCCCTTTTATCATAGAATTCTCCGGCAACCAGGACTCTCACATCCGGATCCTGAACGAGGGGCAAGGCTTTTATCAGCAGATCCAGTCCTTTATATTTCCGTACCAGCCCGAAAAAAAGTATATATTTTTTCCCGGGATCGAGGCCCAGGTATCCCAGGGCTTCATCCCTGTTTACTTTTTCACCATAGCTGTCATAAACCGGGTGTGGGATCATCATTGCAGGGATACCGGCACTGACAGACTTTGCATCGCTCACCACGGATGCCGAAAGTGCAACCAGTCCGCTGACATTCCCAAGCAACCGGCGGGTAAGAAAGATGGTGCCGGGTTGCCTCTCATGAGGGATCAGGTTATGAGCCAGGAGAATGATCGTGATGCCGGCACGCTTCTTTATTCTGCCGGCGATAAAGCTCATGGCCGGGGCAAAAAAAGGCATCCAGTAATGCATGATCACCAGCCCGGGATCCTGCCGGATCACTTCGTCGGCAACATGTTTCCAGCTGAGGGGCGACAGTGAATGCAGGCGGGATGAGATGTTCAGTCCTTCGGGGGGTATGCTGTCGGAGAACTGCGAGCGGCCGGGAAAGAGGAATGAAGGGTACTGGAAACTGAAGGAGATCAGTTCAACCTCGTGACCATTATTCTTCAGGCATGACGACAGCGATTCATTAAACCTTGCAATACCTCCCCGGAGAGGATGAGCCGGACCGATGCTGATGATTTTCACGCCTTGTCGTTTACTTCTTCATCGATAAAATATTGATTCCTTTCCGGAGAATTCCGTGAGACAAGTTCACCGAGAAATCCGCTTACGAACAATTGTGTTCCAATGATCATGGCAGTGATTGCCAGGAAGAAGTATGGACTGTCTGTGATCAGGATGGTCTTAATGCCTTTATGAAGAAAGTACAGTTTCTGGGCACCAAGCCAGACAGCAGCTACAAAACCAATTAAAAAGACAAAGGTACCCATGGTACCGAACATGTGCATGGGTCTCTTTCCGAACCGGGAAATGAAGGAAATGGTCAGCAGGTCGAGGAAGCCGTTGATAAAGCGTTCCAGGCCGAATTTTGTGACCCCGTATTTCCTTTTCATATGTTGAACAGGCTTCTCTCCTATCCTGGAAAATCCGGCTCTTTTGGCTATTACGGGGATATAACGGTGCATTTCACCATATACCTCAATCGATTTCACCACCTTGTTACGATAGGCTTTCAGGCCGCAGTTAAAATCATGGAGTTTAATACCGGTCACTTTGCGCGCTGCCCAGTTGTAGAACTTACTGGGGATAGTTTTGGAGATGGGATCATATCTTTTCTTCTTCCATCCAGACACCATATCCAGGCCGTCTTCCATGATCATCCTTCTCATTTCCGGAATTTCTTCCGGGCTGTCCTGCAGATCGGCATCCATAGTAATGACAACATCACCCTTTGCAGCCTGAAATCCGACATGAAGTGCGGCCGATTTGCCATAATTCCGTCTGAACCTGAATCCTCTGATGTTCTTTTTACCTGTACCCAGATCCCGGATAACATCCCACGACCTGTCGGTGCTGCCGTCATCAACCATAATGATCTCATAACTGAAATGGTTCCTCCCGGCAACGCCTTCTATCCATTCTACTAATTCAATAAGTGATTCTTCTTCGTTATAAAGGGGAATGACAATTGATACATCCATAATCATAAACTTATACAACTCCTGCAAAGGGTTCTGCGGGTTCCTTTTTAATAAATATTGAAGCAATCAGGCTGACAATCAATCCAAACAAGCCCTGCCCCAGTATACTTGTCACAAAAATCATCACTGGGGTCTGCATCTTCATAGACCTTCGCAAAGCCGAATCCATAATGTCGGGATGTTCACTTAGCATTTCGGGAGAAACCCTCTTCATGATCGTTGCTCTTGTCCGGTCCTGAAGAATATCCAGGTAATGCGGGTTGATATAATGGATAAGTATATTCATATACACAGCCATGATCAGGCCGACAATAAGAGCCGTCAGTACTCCGAATCCAAGTGCCCGGGAATACGAAATCATGTTGTCATTATACTCTTTACGGAAAGCATAAATAGCCGCGACAAGACCCCCAAAAACAATAACATTTGACGCAACCAGATCATATACGCTAAAATGAATATCAAAAACATCGACAATGACTGCATTCAGGATGTAGATGCCACCGATGATCCCTGCATAGATGATGGCGGGATAAATCATGCTTTGGTTCTTTTCACTCATAGGTTTAAAGTTTTATTTGAACAAATATAATCCATTTAAGGGAGATGCGCTTTCGCCAAAAAGATATTTTGCAGGAAATAATAAAAATACTACTTTTGCTGGCCGAGGGCAAGTCTTATACGACCAGCTCCTGCTGAATCCCCCCAGGACCGGAAGGTAGCAAGGGTAGGCGGTCGTAGCGGTGCGATATGAGTAGCTTGCCCTTTTTTTTTCTGATTAACTGGCCATGGTATATATCTGGCTAAAATCTTTTTACCCTGGTTTGACTGTGCGCATCGGCTTCTTACAAATTAACAATTTCAGTCCTTTTTTCAGATCAAAGGCTTACAATTTGTAACATTTTTAACCCGATTAAGACCAAATATTAATATTTACTGTTTTTTAACATAATTTTATTTTGCAGTATAAGGCTTTTGTCTATCTTTGTTTCTGAAATCGTACAGAAACTTATGCAGTTCGGTCATACCAATATTATAGTGGTTCTCGTGGTGCTCGTCATTCTTGGAATGAGAACGTGAGAATGGTATGGTATAACCGAAGCAAAATATACGAAGCCATTCTCGAACAAGAGGATGGCTTTTTTGATTTACTATAATATAAAGAGCAACGCAACACAATGAAATTTCCTTTAAAGAGTGATACAACAACACAGGGCAGAAGGATGGCCGGAGCCCGGAGTCTGTGGAGAGCCAACGGCATGAAGGAGGATCAGATCGGGAAACCGATCATTGCCATTGTCAACTCCTTTACCCAGTTTGTACCGGGGCATACTCATCTGCATCAGGTAGGACAGGATGTCAAGAAAATTTTTGAAGAGCGGGGGTATTTTGCCGGGGAATTCAATACCATAGCCATCGATGATGGCATTGCCATGGGGCATGACGGCATGCTGTATTCGCTGCCTTCGCGTGATCTGATTGCAGACAGTATCGAATACATGGCCAATGCTCACAAGGTGGATGCCCTCTTTTGCATCAGCAACTGCGATAAGATCACGCCGGGGATGCTGATTGCTGCGATGAGACTGAATATTCCCGCCATTTTTGTTTCCGGAGGACCTATGGAGGCCGGTGTGATTGACGGAGAAGCTTATGATCTGATCGATGCCATGGTTATGGCTGCCGATGACAGTGTGAGTGACCAAAAATTATCCCTTGTTGAGCAGCTGGCCTGTCCCACCTGTGGATCGTGTTCCGGCATGTTTACGGCGAATTCCATGAACTGTCTGAACGAAGCTCTTGGCATGGCTCTTCCCGGAAATGGTACAGTCGTTGCCACTCATATAAGCCGTAAAAAACTTTTTGAGAAGGCTGTGGAAGCATTGATCAGGAATGTTGAACGGTTTTATAATGAAGGGGACGTCTCCGTTCTTCCCCGATCCATTGCCTCAAAAGCGGCATTTCACAATGCCATGAGCCTCGATGTGGCGATGGGTGGCTCGACCAATACAGTACTCCATATCCTGGCTATTGCACATGAAGCAGCTGTTGATTTTACTCTGAAGGATATTGATGCTATTTCCCGCAAGATCCCTGTTTTGTGTAAAGTTTCTCCCAATTCGAAATACCATATCCAGGATGTAAACCGTGCCGGAGGTATTCTCGGCATCTTGTCGGAACTTGCCACAGGAGGACTCCTTGACACTTCCGTGAAGAGGGTTGATGGTCTTACACTGGCCGAAGCCCTTCAAAATTTTGATCTCCGGAAAGAAAGTTGTACTGAAGAGGCGAAGGCGGTCTACAGTTCGGCGCCCGGAGGCGGAAGGAACCTTGTAATGGGTTCGCAGCAGGCACGCTTTAAGGATTTTGATCTTGACAGGAGTAACGGATGTATACGGGATATCGGACATGCTTACTCTGCTGACGGAGGCCTCGCCGTTTTGTACGGAAATATCTCACGGGACGGCTGCATTGTCAAGACGGCGGGTGTCAAGGCTTCAGTTCTGACATTCAGCGGACCCGCAAAAGTATTTAATTCACAGGATGCAGCGTGTGATGGCATTCTTGAGAAAAAGGTTGAAGCCGGTGACGTTGTCGTCATCCGGTATGAAGGCCCCAAGGGCGGTCCGGGAATGCAGGAAATGCTTTATCCTACCTCCTACATCAAATCGAGGCATCTGGGCGAACAGTGTGCCCTGATCACCGACGGACGTTTTTCCGGCGGCACATCAGGACTTTCCATCGGGCACATCTCTCCTGAAGCTGCTGAAAAGGGTGAGATCGGTCTCATTCATGACGGAGACTTCATTGATATAAATATCCCCGCCAGGACCATCAATGTCAGACTCAGCGATCAGGAGCTGGAGGATCGAAAAAGACAGGAAGAGGCAAAGGGCGATTCAGCCTGGAAACCCGAAGGCAGGGAAAGAGCCATTTCAAAAGCACTGAAGGCTTATGCCAGCTTAGTGACCTCAGCAGATAAAGGTGCTGTAAGAATAATAGATTAAATTATTAACCTAAATAAGATAGACATGGATACTCAAACGAAAACCCAGGCTAAAGGACAGGTGCCCGAAACGAGACGTGTAAGCGGTGCAGAGGCTGTTGTACTTTCGCTGCTGGAAGAAGGTGTTGATACTATGTTCGGATATGTTGGCGGAGCGATCATGCCGGTATATGATGTATTGTACGATTACCAGGACAAATTGAAGCATGTGATGGTCCGCCATGAGCAGGGCGCTATTCATGCCGCACAGGGCTATGCCCGAATTTCCAAAAAACCGGGAGTATGTATTGCGACCTCAGGCCCGGGAGCTACGAACCTGATCACAGGGCTGGCCGATGCCATGCTGGATTCAACACCCCTGGTATGCATTACGGGACAGGTTATATCCAGTCTTCTGGGATCCGATGCTTTCCAGGAAATAGATATCGTGAGCATCTCCATGCCTGTTACCAAATGGAATTTCCAGGTTACCCGGCCTGAAGAGATCCCTGAAGCAATGGCCAGGGCCTTCTTCATTGCCAGATCGGGCCGGCCGGGTCCTGTACTCATCGACATCACCAAGGATGCACAGTTCGCCCAGCTGGATTTTGTTTATGAAAAAATTGCACGGATCAGGAGCTATACTCCTATCCCGATGCTGAACCAGGAAGCAGTACAGAAAGCAGGCGAACTCATCAACAAAGCCAAGAAGCCTATGATTCTTGCAGGGCAGGGCATTCTGATCTCTGGTGCACAGGAAGAATTCAGAGCATTTGTTGAAAAAACCGGTATCCCGGTAGCCAGTACACTTCTGGGTCTGTCGGCATTACCCTCCAGTCATCCTCTTTTTACAGGTATGCTGGGGATGCACGGTAACTATGCCCCCAATATCAACACCAACAAGTGTGATCTGTTAATCGCCATCGGTATGAGATTCGATGACAGGGTGACCGGAAACCTGAATACCTATGCCAAGCAGGCTAAAGTGATCCATATCGACATCGATCCGTCGGAGATCAACAAAAATGTGACTGCGGATGTAGCTCTGATCGCCGATGCCAGACAGGCGATCGAAGCTTTGACACCCATCGTAAAACAAAACTCACATCCTGAATGGCTCGAATCCTTCAACAAACTTTACCAACACGAGTTTCAGAAAATCATTGAAAGGGACTGCTATCCTTCAAAAGGAGGAATCAGGATGGGAGAGGTCATTCACAACATCTCAAAGAAAACCAGAGGCGAGGCCATTCTCGTCAGCGATGTCGGTCAACACCAGATGGCTTCTGCAAGGTACTATCAGTTCAATAAAACCAATACACAGATCACTTCCGGGGGTCTTGGAACAATGGGTTTCGGCCTGCCTGCATCTGTTGGTGCAGCACTTGCGGCAGAAGAAGGTACCCAGGTTATTGCTGTGATTGGTGACGGCGGTTTCCAGATGACCATCCAGGAACTGGGCACCATCAGCCAGTCAAAACTGCCGGTAAAAATCGTCCTCCTGAATAATAACTTCCTCGGCATGGTACGTCAGTGGCAGGATCTGTTTTTCGATAAAAGGTATTCATATACTGAACTAACCAATCCTGATTTCGTTACCATTGCGAAGGGGTTCGGCATCGAGGGAAGAACCATCTCGGCCAGGGAAGATCTGGAAGAAGCCATAAACAACCTGCTGGCGCACGACGGTCCTTTCCTGCTTGAAGTGAAAGTCGAAAAGGAAAGCAATATTTTCCCCATGGTACCGTCAGGAGGAACCGTATCTGAAATGAGACTGGAATAATCTAAAAAACACGATCCATCATGGAACAAGAATTCACATTATCTATATTTACCGAAAACAGGATTGGTCTGCTTCAAAAGCTTACCGTCGTTTTTACCCGCAGGAAAATCAACATCGACAGTCTGACAACTTCCGAATCGGAGGTAAAAGGAGTTTACCGCTTTACCATCGTCGTGAAAACCAATCTTGACATGGTGAAAAAAGTCGTTAAACAGATTGAGAAGATCATTGGTGTACTTAAGGCTTTTTATTTTGAAGAGAGTGAAATCGTTTACCAGGAAATTGCACTTTATAAAGTACCTACCAGGGCATTTGCAAACGGCGATGATGTTGAAAATCTCATCAGAAAGTACAACGCTCACATCCTGACGGTAGAACCCGAGTATATCATCATTGAAAAAGCCGGTCATAAACATGAAACACAGGAGTTGTTTGAGAAACTGCTGCCGTACGGGGTGCTTCAGTTTGCCCGGTCGGGCAGAGTGGCCGTCACCAAGCAGATCAAGGAGATCACCAGTTATCTCAGGGATCTTGAAGTCGCCAACCGATATTCTGAAAAAGAAGTATTGTCCATAACCCAATAAAAAAGAAAAACATGGCAAAAATTAATTTCGGCGGAGTAGAAGAAAATGTAGTTACCAGGGATGAATTTCCCCTTTCCAAAGCCCGCGATATCCTGAAAAACGAAATCATAGCCGTCATCGGTTACGGCGTCCAGGGTCCGGGTCAGTCACTCAACCTGAAAGATAACGGTTTCAATGTAATTGTCGGACAGAGAAAAAATTCCTCCTCCTGGGATAAGGCCGTAAATGACGGATGGGTTGAAGGCGAGAACCTGTTTGATATCGGGGAAGCATGCAAAAAGGCTACCATCATTCAGTACCTGCTGTCTGATGCCGGGCAGATTGCCCTCTGGCCAACAGTAAAAAAACATCTTACCAAAGGAAAAGCCCTGTATTTTTCTCATGGTTTTGGCATTACTTACAAGGATCAGACCGGAATTATTCCGCCGGAAGATGTGGACGTGATCTTAATTGCTCCCAAGGGTTCGGGGACTTCTCTGCGGAGATTGTTTGTTGCCGGGCAGGGACTGAATTCCAGTTATGCTATCTTTCAGGACGCCACAGGTCACGCTTTTGACCGTGTTATAGCCCTGGGCATCGGTGTAGGCTCGGGATACCTTTTTGAAACCACTTTCAAGAAAGAAGTATACAGTGATCTTACCGGAGAACGGGGTGTTCTTATGGGCGCCCTTGCCGGGATCATGGAAGCCCAGTACAATCTACTCAGGAGTAAAGGACATTCGCCATCGGAAGCCTTCAACGAGACGGTTGAGGAGCTCTCCCAGAGTCTTCTGCCGCTCGTAGCCGAGAACGGTATGGACTGGATGTATGCTAACTGTTCCACAACAGCACAGCGTGGTGCCCTCGATTGGAAAAATCGTTTTCGTGATGCCGTAAAACCTGTATTCGATGAGCTCTATGCCAGCGTTGCCAGCGGAAATGAAGCCAGGATTACCATTGAAGCCAACAGGCAGGCCGACTACCGGAAGAAGCTGACCGGTGAACTGGACGAAATCCATAATTCCGAAATGTGGCAGGCCGGAGCACAGGTTCGCAAACTCAGACCAAAAGAATAAAAACCGGCAGGATACAGACCTGAAGATATCCTTCCGCAACGGTAATAATCACAGAAAAGACCCTGGCAGGAAGCCCTGAAGGCTTTGCAGATCCAGGGTCTTTTTTTCGGGTATCCTACCTGAAAACCTTGTTTTTTCTCCGGAAAAGCAGAATACCGGATCATTCCAGACACCATGAAGGACAAAAAAGTGATCATCCATTATCTGCCTGAAGTTCAGAAAATACAGGAAGCCAGCGAGCGTCTGAAGTCAGTGGCTGAACATACTCCTCTCGTCAGGAATCTGAACCTTTCGGAAGAATACGGTGCAACGGTCATGCTGAAACGGGAAGATCTTCAGCTCGTCCGATCCTACAAAATCAGAGGAGCATATAATAAAATAAAGAGCCTTAAAAAAGATGATCTTGTTAACGGCGTTGTGTGTGCCAGCGCGGGAAACCATGCACAGGGCGTAGCCTACAGTTGCCGGATGCTGGGTATCAAAGGTACCATCTTCATGCCCAACCCCACCCCGTCACAGAAAATAAAGCAGGTGAAAATGTTCGGCAGGGATATGGTTCATATCATCCTGGAAGGTGACACCTACGATGATGCCTATAAGATGGCTCTCGACTACTGTAATGCAAACCAGTCGACTTTCATCCATCCTTTCGATGATGAGAAAGTCATAGAAGGCCAGGCTACCATTGGTCTTGAGATCCTTCAGGACACAGTTAAACACATCGATTACCTCTTCATCCCGATTGGCGGCGGAGGGCTGGCCGCAGGGATCCTGAGTCTTTTTAAGACCCTCAGCCCGGATACAAAGGTCATTGGCGTTGAACCGGAAGGTGCACCCTCCATGAAACGATCCATAGAAGAAGGAAAGATCGTAGAACTGGAGAACATCGACAAATTTGTAGATGGAGCGGCTGTACAACGGGTGGGTGATCTTACCTTTCCGATATGTTATAACCTCCTCGATGACATTATTACGGTTCCCGAAGGGAAGGTTTGCACAACGATCCTGAAACTGTATAATGAGGATGCCATTGTAATTGAACCTGCAGGAGCCCTGTCCATTACCGCGCTTGACTTTTACCGCGACAAAATCAAAGGCTGTCAGGTAGTCTGTATTGTCAGTGGCAGCAATAATGACATCACCCGCACCGAGGAAATAAAAGAGAGATCAATGTTGTATGAGGGGCTAAAACACTACTTCATTGTACGTTTCCCCCAGAGGGCCGGTGCGCTGAGAGAATTTCTCGAGCATGTTCTGGGTCCTGCCGACGATATTTCCCATTTTGAATATACAAAGAAAAACAGCCGGGAAAGAGGTCCGGCCCTGATAGGTATCGAAGTCAGGCAGAAGTCTGATTTCGATGCCCTGAAAAAGAGGATGGATGATTACAAAATCGTTTATGAGTATGTGAACGACCGTCCCGACCTTTTTCATTTCCTCATCTGACATTCCGGAGGTTCTGTGATGCGGTAACTATGTCAGGCTATGCCGGCCAGATCCCGCACGTGACAGAAGGACCTCCAGCATACCCGGAACGGTTACCTGCCGCGGCATTCCCGGCACAACAAAGCCGGCCGGTAAATTCTTCAGGTATAGTCCGTTCAGACTCTATTACTGCCATGTACACATAAACCTGCATGGCGCGGAATTTGAGAGACGCTATGCATAACTTTACAAAACCGGGCGAAAATAATCCCTGGAATGGAAGAAAAAAGACGATTTATTCACAGCCTGGTCTTCCCGGGCTTCTTTTTATTCCTGATCTGGTTCATCAAATTCACTGAATTCGGATTGGGTGTGAGCTTTTCTTCACTTGGTATTTACCCGATGAAGCTTAAAGGTCTCATCGGCATTATCACCGCTCCGCTGATTCATGCTGATATCACCCATCTTTTCGATAATTCCATTCCCCTGTTTTTCCTCAGTCTGGCCCTGTTTTATTTTTACCGTGAAGTGGCCTACCGTGTTTTTTTCCTGATCTATTTCGTCACCGGAGCGCTGGTTTGGATCATAGGCCGTGAAGCTTATCATATCGGTGCCAGCGGGATCATATACGGTCTGGCAACTTTCCTCTTCGCCTCGGGTGTTATCCGGCGGAACCGGAATCTTCTGGCCATCTCTCTGCTGGTGATCTTTCTGTATGGAAGCATGGTCTGGGGCTTATTCCCCTACGACTATCATATCAGCTGGGAATCACACCTTATGGGTGCCCTCACCGGGGTTGTACTATCGTACATTTACCGCCACGAGGGACCGGAGTCTGATATAGAGCGGATGGAAGAGGAAGAGGAGAATACCGCGGAGGACGCAGGATATAATCCTGAGGCAAAAGAGACAGATGAATAAAGTCAGGAGCGGGACAGGACAGCATGAATCACCGGGCTGCCACAGGTATATTCGTTACCGGAAAAACCAAAATGATCTACAAATGTTATTTTTACATGGAAATAACGCGACAGGGCTATGTATTTAAAAATGTATGAAGAAAATCCCAATGAGAAGCATGTCCGGCAGGTATGCGATATCCTGAGGGGTGGAGGTATCATCATTTATCCTACCGACACCGTTTACGGGATAGGATGTGATATTTACCACGCAAGAGCCATTGAACGCATTGCGCGGCTGAAGAATATCAAACCGGAGAGAGCCCAGTTTTCCTTTATCGTTTCTGATCTGAGTCACCTTTCCGGATACAGCCGTTTTGTGAATAATGATATCTTCAAACTGATGAAATCCAAGCTACCCGGGCCATACACCTTTATCCTGCATGCCAGTAACAATGTTCCAAAGATCCTTAAGAACACCAAGAAAACCGTTGGTATCCGGATCCCGGATAACCGTATTATTCTGGAAATCGTCAGGGAGCTGGGTCATCCCATTCTGACCACGTCCATACATGATGATGACAAGATCATCGATTACACCACAGATCCGGAACTGATATACGAAAATTTCAGGGATAAGGTAGATTTGGTGATCGACGGTGGTTTCGGTGGAAATATCCCCTCAACAATTATTGACTGTACCGGTGAACAGCCGGAGATCATCCGTATGGGAGCCGGGATCCTCGATTGACGCAATGGCCCGCGCGGTCCCTTTGCAGGATTAACGCCTCCAGAATTCCGGAGAGAACAGCACGATCACAGTAAACAGTTCCAGGCGGCCGATCAGCATAAGGAAAGACAGGAACCACTTTCCGAATTCGGGGATATGGCTGTAATTCTCGAAGGGACCTACTTCACCGATCCCGGGTCCGATATTACCTATGGATGCCGTCACAGCCCCGGCCGACGTGTTAAGGTCGTAACCCATAGACGATATAACGACGGTACTCGCGACGATGACAAGGATATAGAAAGAGACAAAGGCCAGGACGTTGGTAATGACATGAGATTCCACTGCCTGCCGGTTAAACCGGACTGGGATTACCGCATTCGGGTGAACCAGCCGCTTCAGCTCAAGACCGCTGTTTTTTAAGAGGAGAACCACCCTCATGATCTTTATCCCTCCGCCTGTCGACCCGGCTGATGCCCCGAAAAACATCAGCAGAAAGATAAGAATACCCAGTACGGGCAGCCAGTGCTGATAGTCTGATATCACAAAACCGGTTGTGGTCATGATGGAAACTACCTGGAACAGCGATTCACGAAACGCCTTTTCAGCATTGACGCCCATGGACAGCCACATAACCAGTCCTATAGCCAGGGTAAACAGGATTATAAAGCCCAGGTAGGCGCGGAACTCTTCATTTTTAAAAACCCTTCTGAACCTGAGATGCATGGCAAAATAGGAAAGTGTGAAGTTCGTTCCGGCTACCAGCATGAACAGTGTGATCACATAATGAATATACGGTGAATCCCAGTAAGCGATACCGGCCTGCTTTGTGGAGAAACCACCAGTTGAGATGGTGGTAAAGGAATGATTGAGTGCATCGAAGAAACTCATCTTCCCCAGAACCAGGAGCAAGGTCTCGAGAAGTGTGAAGAAAATGTAGATAAACCAAATACGGTTTGCCATCCCACGGATTCGGGGATGGAACTTGTCAGGTGCTGATCCGGGCACTTCAGCAACAAATAGCTGCATCCCTCCGATTCCAAGTAAGGGAAGGACGGCCAGGGAGAGGATAATGATGCCCATGCCGCCAAGCCATTGGGTAATACTACGCCAGAAAAGGATCCCATGAGAAAGTGATTCGACATCAGTAAGTATCGAAGCTCCCGTGGTCGTGAAACCCGACATGGTCTCAAAGAACGCGTCGGTAAAGGAATGGATTGTTCCGGTCAAGAGAAAAGGAAGTGAACCGAAAACGGAAAACAGTATCCACCCCAGCGTTACAATAATATATCCTTCCCGTTTGGAAATACTTTTCAGGGCATCGCGGGTCAGGCCCCAGGACGCACCACCGGCCATAAAGGTGATAAGGCCGGCAACCAGGAAATCTGTGGCATTATTCTCCTGGTATATAAAGGCGACAGGTATGGACAGCATCATGAACAAACCTTCAACCATCAGAAGGAAACCCAGGATATTAAATATAATGCGGGAATTGATCATGAGAAAGGTTTAGCTGAAATATCTCCCGACGAGGCTTACAGCAGATGGCAGGGTGAAGACAACAACGTGATCACCCGGTTTAATTTCAGTATTGCCGTTCGCAATAACTCCGCCATCACTTCTTATCACACCGCCAATAATGGCGCCTTCCGGGAACTCGATATCCCGCAGCTTTTTAAGAGTGACCGGAGAATCGGGCTTGGCAATGAACTCCATGACCTCAGCATCAGTTCCGGTAAGGCACTTGATGGTAGATACTTCCGTACTCATGGTAAAGCGGAATATCCGGCTGGCCGTTATCAGCTTTTTATTAATGATCGTGTCGATACCGATATTTTCAGCCAGGGGGATATAATCGATATTTTCCACTTCGGCAATGGTTTTCTTCACGCCCATACGTTTAGCCAGCAGGCATGAGAGAATATTGGTCTCTGAATTTCCCGTGACCGCCACAAAAGCATCCATTTTGGCCAGACCCTCCTGGGCAAGGAGTTCAACATTACTGCCATCACCGTTTATTACCAGGGCATTGTCGAGGGCATTGGAAATCTTATAACTCTTTTCCCTGTCAGATTCTATCAGTTTGACATAATGCTGGTCTCCCAGGTCTCTCGCTGCTCTCACCCCTATGCGGCTTCCTCCCATGATCATTATGTTACGCACTTCGTAATTTTCTTTCCCGGTATACCGAAGCAGATTTTTTACCCCGCCCTTATTGGAAATAACGTAAACCAGGTCTCCGATCTGAAAACGGTCCTGCCCGTGCGGAATAATGGTCTCCGAGTTCCTGGTTATCGCTACAGCCCGGTATTCGAGAAATTCACCGGGACTGGATACTTCTATCAGGCTTTTGTTAATGATCGGTGCATTCCCATCGAGTTTGAACGCATACAAATGGAGTTTTCCTCCTGAAAAATCAACCACATCCGAAGTACTGGTCTGGGACAGGAGGCCGACAATTTCCTTTGCAGCAATTTTCTCGGGGTAAATAAGGTAGTCAATCCCCAGGCCAATAAACATCTCCTTATTATCGGGATAGAGATATTCCTGGTTGTCAATGCGGGCAATGGTTTTCTTGGCTCCCAGTTGTTTACCGATCACCGCGGCAGCAATATTTGTGGCTTCAGTCTGGGTCACAGCCACAAAAAGGTCTGCTTTTTTGATCTTAGCTTCTTTTAAAAGACCAATTGATGTAGCGCTTCCCTCGAGTGTCAGCACGTCAAGTGTAGATCCCACAAATTTCAATCGTTCAGGATCTGTATCGAGAACGGTGATTTCATGGTTCTCATTACTCAGCATTTTCGCCAGGTGCGCTCCAACTGCACCAGCACCGGCCAGAATAATTTTCATAATTTATATAGTTAACAATTAGCCTCCGGCTCCAGGGAAGAAACTGTATCATCCCCTTCTCCACGTACTTAAGGAAACATCCGCATAAATTATTAGTTCCTAAGAACATGAGCTTTTTCATTACCCGGGACCATTTCGGAAATCAAACGGCAAAATAACATATAATCTCATTAATAGCCCAACGCTTTTTCATTTTTTTAAAATCCCGTTCGTTTCTGCCCGGAAAAGAAAGCATCCCGATTTCCGGACATCGTAAAGGGGTGGCAATAGAGCCAGTTCTTCTTCCGTATAGACTTCCCGGGAGGGCATGGAAGAGCTGATAATGATGCTATCCGCCCTGAAAAATGCGCTGAGAGCTTTAGGCGGCGGAAGCTCAGAGCCTGTAAGGATGATGAATTTTACCGGGCAGGGATGTAATGTTTTCCAATGTGAGAATAGTTTTCTGTCGGAAATGAATGCCACGGTGAAGCAAGGTTCAGATAATATCAGATTTCCAGTGCCGGGAAGAGAAAACACCTGCTGTAAACTATCCGGAACAGAAAAGAGATTTAAATACAGCGGCTCATGAATATAATGGTTCATCCAGTAAGTTTTCCCTGCATATTCAATTGACCTGTTGTAGCGGGTATCCGAAGCGTCGGTATAGATGGTATGATTCCCGCCGGAAATGATGCTGACTGCCGGCAAACTCCGGGTATTATAGACCATCAAGTTGTTCTGTGCTGAAGAAAAGGAGTGTCTGAAGATCCCTGTAACCATAAATACCAGAAACAGGAACAGGCTGGTAAGGAGCAAGGATGGCTGCCTGTAATGGATAAAGCTGAGGATTAACAGCGGCAGTAGTAGTAAGAGGCATACCTGCAGTCCATTCAGACTCAGACCGTTGATCACAGACACGGGAAAATGGTCGATGATTCCGACACCCCGGTTCATGATCCCGGAAAGCCAGATACAGGCATGCGTAATGATGAATGAAGCCGGTGGCAGAAAAAAGAAGAGGACTGACAGCAGGTATAAAAGTACCAGTAATGTAACTACAGGAATGATGAAAAAATTAGTCAGTAAAAACCACACTGGGAACTGATGAAAATAGTAAATCCCCAGCGGGAATGTCAGTAACTGGGCCGAAAGGCTGATGCCGGCCAGGTCACGGATCTTCACCAGGAGGAATCCACGGACAGGGACCAGCGAGGTTATTTTTTTATGAAATAGTAAAATGCCAAAGACCGCAAGGTATGAAAACCCGAAACCTGCATCGAAAAGTAGGGCCGGTTTAAACCAGAGTTGCAGGAACGCTGCCACCATAACGGTGTTGAAGGTATCGGAATTCCTGTTTATCAGCCTGCCGACGCTTACCAGGCTGAACATAAGGCACGACCTTGTAACGGAGGCGGAAAGACCTGTCATCATCGCATAAAACCACAATATACCCGTGACGATGAGAAAACGAAGAACCGCTGAAGATCTGCCCCGGCCGAGGAAAAAGGTTAACCAGCCGAGGAACATCCAGATCATGCCGACATGCAGACCGGAAACCGCCATCACATGGATCCCTCCAGCATTTGCATAAGCACTCTTCAATTCGGGATCGAGGTAATCCCTCGTTCCGAGAGTAACTGCTGCGAGAACACCTTTGGCATCCTCATCTCCGGGCGTATCCACAATGCGTTGCAGCAGTTTTCTCTTTATGAGCAGGGGAATATCCCCGATGTCCTTTTTGTCTGTAACGATAAGATGCCATCTTCCCTGTGGCACAAAAACCTGATAATACACATTTCTGTATCTGAGATAAGCTGAATAGTCAAAAGCTTCCGGATTCCCGGGATTCACCGGGACGACAGGCGCAGCATAAAAGAGGATATGATCACCGGGCCTGGCATTTAAAAGCGTATCGTTTTGAGGGAAACTGGCATTTACATATACCGGACCATAAACGTGCTGGTTCTTTAATACCCCAGGACTGATCCTGAGTTTTAAAAGAACGGACCGGCTTTTTTTAACGGGCAGGGAACAAACTTTGCCGACGTATACCGAGGCGGGTTGTGAAACTGCGGTGACAGATGAAAATGAAAACCGGTACCAGCCAAGCATAAAGAAAATCAGGCCGATCATTATCCCCCGTATCCAGGCGAAATGTATATGGAAGAACCATCTGAAATGTATGGTCAGACCTAATAAAACCAGGAGTAACAACAAAGAAGCTTCTATGACACCTGTGTTACGCAGCGCGTGTTTACCCGCCAGCATCCCGGCAATGGTACTTAAAAGCACGCGTGAGACAGGCACCGCCCTTATCCGTTCCGAAAAATTTATGGCCATTACATACCTTAATGTAAAAAACAGGGAAAAATCAGCCTGTCAGTCCCGGAAATTTTTCAGAATATAGTTCACCGCGAACAATCGCAGATGACAGGTGTTTTTTAGGTATAAATTCCTGATCAAATTATCATGAGTTGAGGCCGAGGGTCTCAACATTATAAAATCCCAAAATTCTCACTACTATGGTTAATCTAAAAACGAATTACCTGGGTTTGGAACTTAAAAATCCGGTTATTGTTGGTGCCAGTGACCTGGTTACAGACCTCGTGAACATTAAGGCAGCCGAAGATGCGGGGGCTGCGGCCATCGTCTATAAGTCCCTTTTCGAGGAACAAATCCAGCTGGAGAGGTACAAGCTGGATGAAGAAATGAATGAATATAATGAACGCAATGCTGAAATGATCGACCTGTTTCCATCGGTTGATCATGCCGGGCCTAAGGAATTCCTTCATAACCTGCGACGGGCAAAGGAATCGGTTAAGATCCCGCTGATAGCGAGCCTGAATGCTGTCAACAAAGATACATGGCTGGAATATGCCAAATTAATTGAAGATACAGGTGTTGACGCCATCGAACTGAATTTTTATGCTGTGCCCCGTGATTTTGAGAAGCAGGGCGAGGCCATTGTGAAAGAGCAAATCGACATCCTGAAAGAAATAAAAAGAAGTCTGTCCATTCCGGTTAGTGTCAAGCTAAGTCCTTTCTACACCAATGCTCTGAAAGTGATTTCAGATATGGATAAGAGCGGTGTCGACGGCTTCATCCTGTTCAATAAGATGTTTCAGCCCGACATTGATCTTACGCACGAGAAACATACTTCCCCTTTCAACCTAAGTGCCGAACATGAATACCGATTGCCGTTGCGGTTTGCAGGATTGCTTCATGGAAGGATCAAAGCGAGCATCTGCAGCAGTACCGGAATTTATGAAGGGAAGGACATCGTAAAGATGATCATGGCCGGTTCTGACGTCGTCCAGGTAGTCAGCACCCTGTATAAAAACAAGATCGTACACATCACAAAAATGCTCGATGATCTTGAGAGCTGGATGAAAACCAAAGGTTATAATTCGCTCAAGGATTTCAGGGGCAAACTTTCCGAAAAGAACATGAAAGATCCTTTCGTATACAAAAGAGGTCAGTATGTAGAGCTTTTATTGAAATCGGGTGAACTGATGAAAATACACACCCTGAGGTAGGGTCAGACGGCAGACGGCTTAACGCCGGATTCTGCCGGCATTTTGGATGGAAGAGTCTGCAGATATGAGTCAAAAAGCAAAGCTCAGGTCTGCGGACTCTTTTATTTGGAAACGATAATTTTATAATCCGTATCTATTTTCCCTTTGGCGATGTCCTTCAGTTTGCCATTGATAAGTCTCCGTCGCAGCGGATTGATCTTGTCAACAAAGAGAATGCCATCCAGGTGATCATACTCATGTTGAATAACGCGGGCTTTCATGCCCGTAAACACCTCGTCATGAAAATTCCAGTCACGGTCATAATAGCTGATCCTGACCCGCTCCTCCCTTTCAACCTCTTCCCGGATGCTGGGAATACTCAGACAACCTTCCCTGAACGCCCATTTTTCGCCTGATTCCTCAACGATAACCGGATTGACAAATGCAATTTTAAAATCAGTCAGATCTTCTTCTTCTTCATCCTCCACATCTGTGGCATCAACAACAAAAAGGCGCATGGACCTGCCCACCTGTGGTGCCGCCAATCCGATACCTTCAGAGACCTTCATGGTCTCGAACATATTATCGATGAATTCACCGAGATCACTATAATCCCGGGGTATTTCTTTTGCTCTCTTCCTTAAAACGGACGTTCCGTAAACATATATCGGATATATCATAAACAATCCTGCTTAACTTGTTTTTGTGCAAATGTAACATTCAACAATTCAGAATGTTCTCTCTGCTGACGGAAAAACGTGCTATTTACGGCTTTCACGGCTCGCGAGGTATGACTGTAGAATGATAGCCGCACTGATCTTATCTATGTTCTCTTTTTTTCTTCGGTCCTTTTTCTTCATCCCCCCTTCAATCATAGCCCTGACTGCCATTTTTGAAGTGTATCGTTCATCTTCGTACTCGAGTGGTACCAGGGGAAATTTACGTTTGAATGCCGTGGCAAATTGTTTCACATACTTCATGGACTCCGATTCTTCATTATTCATTTTCAGGGGATAGCCCAAAACCACGCATTCCACCGCCTCTTTTAAAAAATAATCGCTAAGGAAGCTCAGTATCTCATGTGCCGGGACAGTGGTCAATCCTGAGGCGATCATCTGAAGCGGGTCGGTAACGGCCACTCCTACCCTTTTTCTTCCGTAATCGATGGCTAATATCCTGCTCATGTTGATGAGTATTTAGATCAAATGTAAGAAAAAAATCAAGCGAATGAATTCGTGATGTCATTCGAGGGGTCCATGGACCAGGAGCTTTGTACCCTAATTCCCGGGTATGCCGGGGGGGGTAAATCATTACCATTACGATTCAAAGGGAATTTAGATTTAACCCGGTAACAGGAACTTACTGTTCAACATTCACTATTCGTCCCGCTTCCTTCCTCCGTTCAAAGAAAAAGGCCACCATCAGCAGACGGCAGCCTTTTTATATATAAAATCAGGTTTTACTTACTATTCAGCCTTTACCTCCGGAGAATAATCAAGTTCCGCGAGGCGCTTGTAACTCTGATACCTCCATTTGGCATTGGTTTCTGCTGCTTTGAACAGCTCTTCAGCCTCAGCCGGGAAAGATTTCACGAGTGAGGTATAGCGGACCTCAGAGTTCAGGAATTCCTGGAAAAGGCTCCATTCAGGTTCTTTCGAGTCGAGTTGGAAAGGATTTTTTCCTTCCTCCTCGAGCATCGGATTATGCCTGAAAAGAGACCAGTAACCGGCCTGAACGGCGCGTTTTTCCTGGGCCTGTGATTCACCCATACCGGCTTTGATACCGTGGTTGATACAGGGTGAATAAGCGATAATGAGAGAGGGGCCTTTGTAGGCTTCAGCTTCACGAACCGCTTTGAGGTACTGAGACTGACTGGCTCCCATGGCAACCTGTGCCACGTATACATAACCATAGCTCATAGCCATCATGCCCAGGTCTTTCTTCCTGATCTTCTTACCGGAGGCGGCAAATTTAGCCACAGCACCAGTGGGCGTTGACTTGGAAGCCTGTCCGCCGGTGTTTGAATATACTTCCGTATCGAGAACGAGCACATTCACATCTTCACCGGAAGCCAGCACATGATCGAGTCCTCCATAACCGATATCGTAAGCCCAGCCGTCACCTCCGAAGATCCAAACCGATTTTTTAACCAGGTATTGTTTGAGGTTCAGGATGGATTTGGCGGCAGGGGATTTTTCCTTCTCACAGGCAGCGATGACTTTCGCTGAAATCTCCTCTGTGTTTACTGCGCTGTCCATGTTGCCGATCCATTCTGTGAAGGCTTCTTTGGTGGCTTCTGCTGCTCCGTTACTCAGGGCTGCCTTCATTATTCCGGCTATGTAGGTCCTCATATGTTTAACACCTGTAGCCATACCGAAGCCATATTCGGCATTGTCTTCGAAAAGGGAATTAGCCCAGGCCGGACCAAAACCGCTTTTATAGTTAATAGCATAAGGTGTTGAAGGAGCAGAGCCTCCATAGATGGAAGAACAACCCGTTGCATTGGCGACCATCATCCTTTCACCATAAAGCTGGGTAATAAGTTTAACGTAGGGTGTTTCACCACATCCTGCACAGGCTCCTGAAAATTCGAAGAGCGGCTGGGCAAACTGTGAATTCTTGATGGATGCGGTTTTCTCCAGCAGAGTATCCTTGTAGGTCACGTGAGCAGTGATATGGTCCCATTTTTCCACCTCAGACATTTGGGATTCGAGAGGTTTCATGATGAGAGCCTTCTCTTTGGCCGGGCAAACCGCCTCGCAATTGCCGCATCCGGTGCAATCGAGCACGGAAACCTGGATCCTGTAATTCAATCCGGCGAGGGTTTTACCACCGGCTTTCAGAACATCGGTGCCGGCCGGCAAAGCGGAAGTTTCTTCTTCATTGAAGAGGAAGGGACGAATACATGCGTGAGGACATACATAGGAACACTGGTTACACTGGGTACAGCTTTCAGGCTGCCACTCAGGAACATTCACGGCAATACCTCTCTTTTCATACCTGGTGAGGCCGGCAGGGAACGTGCCGTCTTCACGACCTGCAAAGGCGCTGACCGGAAGGTCGTCACCTCTCATAAGGTTCATAGGTTCTGCCACCATCTTCACAAAATCAGGAATATCCCTGGTATCCTTCTCCTCCTTCAGCTTAATGTTGGCCCATTCAGCAGGTATTTCCACTTTTTCAACCTCAGCGCCGCTATCAACAGCTGCATAGTTCATTTTCACAATATCTTCACCTTTACGGCCGAAGGATTTCACAATGAAGTGCTTCATTTCCTCTACAGCTTTATCGTAAGGTATCACATTGGAAATCTTGAAGAAGGATGACTGCATGATGGTGTTCGTCCTTGTACCCAGTCCTATCTCCTCTGCGATCTTCGTTGCATTGATGATGTAGAAGTTAATATGGTGTTCAGCAAGATACTTCTTCATATTATCGGGCAGGCGTTTCCTGGTTTCTTCAGCATCCCAGAGGGAATTCAGGAGGAAGGTGCCACCATCTTTAAGGCCCCTCAGCATATCATATTTGTTGATATATGAAGGAACATGGCAGGCAACGAAATCGGGTGTAACAACCAGGTATGGCGCACGTATCGGCTTATCTCCGAATCTCAGATGAGAGGTAGTGATGCCTCCCGATTTTTTGGAGTCGTAAGCGAAGTAAGCCTGGCAATACTTATCGGTAGATTCACCGATAATCTTGATCGAGTTTTTATTGGCGCCAACCGTTCCGTCAGCTCCGATGCCATAGAATTTTCCTTCAAATGTTCCCTTCTTGACCACAGAGATTGTTGGCCCGAGAGGAAGAGAAAGGAAAGACACATCGTCGACGATACCTACGGTGAACCTGTTTTTAGGTTCTTTCATTTTAAGATTATCGAAAACGGAAATGATCATTCCCGGCGTGGTATCTTTTGAGCTGAGGCCATAGCGACCGCCAACAATGATAGGCGCATTTTCACGTCCGTAGAAAAGATCGCGGACATCGAGGTACAGAGGTTCGCCATTGGCTCCTGGTTCTTTTGTCCGGTCGAGTACGGTAATCCGTTTTACGGTTTTCGGCAATACATTAAAAAAGTATTTTGCTGAGAACGGGCGGTAAAGATGAACCGAGATCAATCCAATTTTTTCGCCTTTCTCTGTCAGGTAGTCGATGGTCTCTTTTATGGTTTCGGTAACCGAACCCATGGCAATAATTATATTTTCAGCATCTTCAGCTCCATAATAGGTGAAGGGGTGATATTCTCTTCCGGTGATTTTGAATACTTCCTGGAGATAGTCTTCAACAATATCGGGAATTCTGTCATAAAATACATTAACTGCTTCTCTTGACTGGAAGTAAATATCGGGATTCTGAGCTGTGCCCCTGGTAACCGGATGTTCGGGGTTCAGTGCACTATCCCTGAAGGACTGCAGCGCCTCCATGTCGATAAGCTTGCCTAAAGCATCCATTGACGGGGCTTCAACCTTCTGGATCTCATGTGATGTTCTGAATCCGTCGAAAAAATGAAGGAATGGAATGCGCGATTTAATGGATGCCAGGTGGGCAACGCCGGCTATATCCATGATTTCCTGGACGCTGCCGGTAGCCAGCATGGCAAAGCCGGTTTGGCGGGTACTCATTACATCACTATGGTCACCAAAAATGGAAAGAGCCTGGGCGGCAAGGCTGCGTGCCGATACATGGAACACTCCCGGCAGTAATTCGCCAGAAATTTTATACATGTTCGGGATCATCAGTAACAAACCCTGTGATGCCGTAAATGTAGATGTCAGTGCTCCGGCCTGCAAAGAGCCGTGAACTGCACCAGATGCTCCGCCTTCCGATTGCATCTCGGCTACTTTTACTATTTCCCCGAAAATATTCTTTCTGCCATGAGCAGCCCATTCATCAATATATTCGGCCATGGTCGATGAAGGAGTGATCGGATATATAGCAGCTACTTCACTGAACATATATGCAATGTATGACGCTGCATAATTACCATCACATGTTACGAAATTCTTGTTATCAGCCATTTCTAATTGATTGATTATTTAATGATTAATAATTTTCACATTTCTGTGAAACGCCTCACAAAATTACTATAAATACGGATATTTAGGCCATAAAACAGGTCCGTTCATCTTATTCATATTGATTTCAAATAAATGAGCTAAAAGCCCTTGAAAAGCCTGACTTTTATCATATTTTTACCTTGGGATTTACCGACATATTTTCTTCCCGTTTGTTTTACTTTTTAGGGAAACGGGAACATCGTGGATGTCAAAATCTGACGGGACAAATCAAGGAGTCCGGACCGGCCTGAACAACCATAAACAAACTGAGCATGTCTTCACTAAAATTCCTAACCTTTGCCATTGCCTTTCTTCTCTTTCTGAATCACGGGTGCCTGGTATATTCGCAGCAAAGTGACAGCCTTGTAAATGTGGGTAATGGTTTTGCAAAGCAGAATGACCTTTACCTCGAGGTTTTCGGACCAGGTGCCCTGTATTCCATCGGATATGAGCGCATCCTTTTAAACCAGGAACTCTTCAAGACCTCACTTCAGACCGCGGTTGCCTGGTATCCTCTGGAAAATGGGCTGATGAGCATTACCATTCCCGTTTCTGTTAATGAGATTCTTTCTTTCAACAGTCATCACATTAAAATAGGGGTAGGTACTATTCTTATACTGAAAGAGTTGAACGGACCCGGCAAAAATACGGACATTCTTGCCCATCTCCGCATAGGTTACCGTTATCAGCCAGTCACCGGACGATTTTTCTGGGAAGCATCCCTCATCCCTTTCCTGCAGGGTGATACCAGTATTTTCGGACTGGACTTTTTTGGGAGTATGACTGCACATTTATGGGCAGGAATGACCTTCGGTTATGCTTTTAATTTCAGGAAAGGGGCATAAACTGATTTTGTACATCGGGGGGGTATGGGAAGCAGCAGTGAAGATGAGCCGGAGAGGACTGCCTGATTTTTAACGGCAGGATATCCGGCAGAACCGTTCATGCAGAGATACAAAAAAAGAGGCTCTCCAAAAAGTTACTGTCGTCTTTTTAGAAAGCCTCTTATAGCTTATATATCTTCAAATGCCGGAAAATCAGTCGGCATTCATAGAGATCAGGAATTCCTCATTGCTTTCCGTTTTAGCCATTCTGTCGGAAATAAAATCCATAGCTTCGACGGAAGTCATATCCGAAAGGTAATTCCGGAGGATCCATATTTTGTTAAGCATTTCCTTTTCGTGGAGCAGATCTTCCCTCCTGGTACTGGATGCATTAATATCGACTGCCGGCCACACGCGTTTGTTGGCGAGTTTCCTGTCGAGTTGGAGTTCCATATTACCTGTCCCTTTGAATTCTTCGAAAATCACATCATCCATTTTAGATCCTGTATCGGTAAGTGCGGTAGCGAGGATGGTGAGGGAGCCACCGAATTCTATATTCCTGGCTGCGCCGAAGAAACGTTTGGGTTTATGTAGGGCATTTGCATCGACGCCGCCTGAGAGGACTTTTCCTGATGCCGGTGCGATCGTATTAAACGCTCTGGCCAGCCTGGTGATGGAGTCGAGGAGGATAACCACGTCGTGGCCGCATTCGACAAGGCGTTTAGCTTTTTCAAGAACAATATTAGCAACCCTGACATGCCGTTCAGCCGGTTCATCAAATGTGGATGATATCACCTCTGCATTGACGTTTCTAGCCATGTCGGTAACTTCTTCAGGACGTTCATCGATAAGAAGAACGATCATATACACTTCGGGGTGATTCGCTGCGATGGCATTGGCAATATTTTTCAGCAGAACGGTTTTACCGGTCTTAGGCTGGGCGACAATGAGTCCTCTTTGTCCTTTCCCGATAGGAGAGAACAAATCGACGACACGTACTGAAAGGTCGGTATGGCCATTTCCCACAAGGGTGAATTTTTCTTCCGGGAACAAAGGGGTCAGGTAATCGAACGGGACCCTGTCGCGGATGAAATCAGGTGAGCGCCCGTTGATCTCTTCAACTTTAATGAGCGGAAAATATTTTTCACCTTCTTTGGGAGGACGGATCGTTCCTTTCACGGTATCTCCGGTTTTCAGTCCGAAGAGTTTGATCTGGGACTGTGAAACGTAGATATCATCGGGTGAATTGAGGTAATTATAATCGGCTGAACGCAGAAAGCCATATCCATCGGGCATAATTTCGAGCACGCCCGAATTGGAAATCAGTCCTTCGAAATCGTACCTGTCGTTTTGACGTTTTCCCTGCTGGCGGTGATTGTTATCATAATTTTGTCTTCTCTGGTCCCTGTCATCACGCCGTGGTAAAGGATGGTGAGATTCAGATGAAGCGGGAGTCTCCTGTGAAGAAGTTTCTTCGTTTCCAGGCTGAGGTTTTTCTTCTCTTCTTCTTTCCTGGTGAGGTTGGGGTCTTTGGGTGGGAGGCTGTCGTTGTTCCCTGTTT
This sequence comes from uncultured Bacteroidales bacterium, assembly GCA_963732905.1. GTDB lineage: Bacteria > Bacteroidota > Bacteroidia > Bacteroidales > DASQZK01. The sequence continues at coordinate 148,710 of CAVTBM010000010.1, read as the reverse complement.
TGAACAACAGCGGGTTCTGCAACGATGGGTTTTTCCAGTTGAGCGGGTTCCTGCCGGTTTTGCGGCTGGTTTTGCGGCTGGGGACGGTTTTCATTTTTTTTAGGCCGGCCACGTCTTTGTCTGTCGGACTGTGGGTTTTTTTCTTCTGCCGCCAGTTGGTTCTTTACAGGCCTCTGACCGGAATTATTGTCCTTCCGGGATGTCTTTGCTTCTGAAGCCGCTATGGCTTGCTGATCCAGTATTTTATAGATCAGTTCCTGCTTTTTAAATGAGTCGACGCGTTTAATATTAAGCTCTTTGGCAATTTCACGCAACTCAGGTAGCAGCTTCTTGTTTAACTCAAGAATATCGTACATAAGTTTATTAAAGGAAATTAATTAGAAATAAGATAAGTAAATAAAATGATATTAACCTGATATAATAAGTATCTCAAAATAACTTTAATCTCTCGCGTAAATAAAAAATTGGCTTGGTGAAATCAGGGAATTACTTGAGAAGTTAATTCTGGGGATTGAATTTCCATGCAAATATAACTGATTTCGTCAATTTTACCAAATAATTCATCATAATTTAGAACACAGGAAGTTAAATAAACAAAAAACATATCTACTTTTAGATCAGGAAGGATAAGATGCAGACTTATTGAACTTTTGACAGTGTTAATGGTGACTTCCGGTAGCTGAACAAGAATACCTGCATTTTTGTTTAAGAAACAGGAGTTAAACTCCTTCTTTTTACAAATGAATTACTATTTTTAGACTGAAACAATCCCTGAATTCTAACCATATGATTTATATATACTAACCCGTCCACAATGAGACAACTCAAAATCATTAAACAGGTCACCAACCGGGAAACTCCATCGCTTGACAAGTATCTGCATGAGATTGGTAAGGTTGATCTGATTACAGCTGAGGAAGAAGTAGAACTTGCGCGCCGTATCAGAAGAGGGGACAGGGAGGCTCTCGAGAAGCTTATCAAGTCTAACCTTCGTTTTGTAGTTTCTGTGGCAAAGCAATATCAGAACCAGGGTCTTAGTCTGCCCGATCTGATCAATGAGGGAAATCTTGGACTGATCAAGGCAGCCCAGCGTTTTGATGAAACGCGTGGATTTAAATTTATCTCTTACGCCGTTTGGTGGATCCGGCAATCCATTTTGCAGGCATTGGCCGAACAGGCGAGAATTGTGAGACTGCCGCTGAATAAAATTGGATCTATCAATAAAATCAACAAAACCTTCAATGAGCTTGAACAGGCTTTCGAACGGGAGCCAACCATTCTTGAGATTGCCCAGGCCATGGAGCTTGCCCCTGACGACATCAAGGATGCCATCCGTTCTTCAGGCAGACATGTTTCTATGGATGCCCCGCTTCAGGAGGGAGAAGAAGGCAATCTCTATGATGTCCTGCTCAACTCGGATACACCCAGTCCCGATAAGGAACTGCTCAATGAATCGCTGCGTAAGGAAATTGAGCGTGCCCTTTCCACGCTGACATACCGTGAGGCAAGTATTATCCGGCTCTATTTCGGACTTAACGGAAAACACCCTCATACGCTCGAAGAAATTGGTGAGGAATTCAACCTTACCCGTGAACGTGTCAGACAGATAAAAGAAAAAGCCATCAAACGGCTCAAGCACACAACCAGAAGTAAAATCCTGAAAACTTATCTGGGCTGATCTGACTGCACTTCCATGATATATGCTTAAATTTGGGGTTTAAACAAATTTTGTTTAAACCCCGTTTTCTTTTCAGGGGAAAAAAATATGACTGTTATGCCCATCATTGCGCCATCCATCCTTAACGCCAATTTCCTGAAGCTGGGAGAAGCTATCGAAATGGTTAACGAGAGTGAAGCCGACATGATCCATCTTGATATTATGGACGGATATTTTGTGCCGAATATTTCGTTTGGATTTCCGGTTATAAAGCAGATCAAATCCATTGCCCGCAAGCCCCTCGATGTTCACCTCATGATTACAGATCCCGACCGCTATCTCGATAGGTTCAGGGAAGCCGGCGCCGACAACCTCACCGTCCATTTTGAGACCTGCCCGCATCTTCACCGAACAGTACAGCGTATCAGGGAACTGGGAATGACGCCTTCCGTAGTGGTTAATCCTCATACACCTGTATCCTTCCTCGAAGAGATCCTGCCCGACCTGTATATGGTTCTGATCATGTCGGTTAATCCGGGTTTTGGCGGACAGGAATTTATCGACACCACATACGAAAAGATCAGGAAGCTGAAGAAGATGATTACCGGAAGAAGTCTACAGACTCTGATTGAGGTAGATGGAGGTGTTAACTCCGGGAATATCAAAGCCCTCATTCAGGCGGGAACAGATGTTTTCGTGATCGGAAGTTCTATTTTCTCAGCAGATAACCCGTCTGACATGATCCGTCAGTTCAAACATTCCTGAGACATTTTCATGTGCCCTGGCCTTGCCGGGTTAAGTTCTCTCTACCCCGGCAGAACAAGGTAAGATAGTGAAAAACCGGTACCCCTATTCAATTCCGTTTACAAAATCTTCCAGGTAAGCGAATGACCCAGTCAATTGTCCGTCCCTGGTGATGACGGCTCTTTCAATGAGTTGCCCTGCCTTCTCGTGAAGCATGTAGGGTATGACTTCCTGTATAAGCTTATTCCCAAATTCTTCAGAAGAATCCCTCGGAAGTTCGCCAGGCAGGTTATCGACAGCCATTACCGTAATATTCCCGTGAGAAAATGCATCTCCTTCTTCCTCCCTTACCGGATCGTAGCCATAGAGGGGATTGGCAATGGAGGAAGATCTTAGTGTAGATGGAATGGGTCCGTTAATATCGCAGCTGACATCAGCGATAACCCTGATCCTGAAATCCGGTCTTCTCATGTCTTCCCTGGTCATGAACACCGGTGACCGCGGATCCCAGAAATGGCATGCAATGAGGAGGTCGGTAATACGTGTATAGGGTAAAAATGTTGTCTCATACTCTTCAGGAAAATGGAAAAAATGATCGAGCTCGAAATCCTGGCCGTCGAGTCTTTTCACATAATGCCAGGGGTCAAGCTGGGCGTATACCGGTTCTTTTACATGGTTGCGGGCAAACTCTTCCACCGTCACCTTTTTTATTCCCGCCGCAATAAGGGTTTCCATAGCACCCTGAGCCACACGTCCGCCACCAGTGATCAGAATTCTGACCATTCCCGGATTTACTGATTTTAACTGCTGGAACAGTTCATTTTTGTCACGGCATTTCCATGCAGGTTTAAGTTCAAATTTTTGGTACCTCCGTCCATAGGCATTCAGTCCGTTATAGGCTCCGACAATTCCGGCCCACCTGCCAAAAGCCACTACCCTGACATTATCATCTGTTGTCAGGTATTCATAATCGATGAGGGTAATTTTCTTTTCAAGAACTGACCGGAGCAGTTCCCTGTTCTGGCTTTGCTTTTTAGCCGTATGGGAGAAGAACAGGTAGGTTTTGCCTTCCAGTAAGGCATCGAGGGCAACCTCCTTTACTCCCATCAGGATATCACAATCTTTCAGATCCTCCTTCAGGATAATTCCGGCCGACCGGTATTCATCGTCGGTAAAAGCCCTGAAGCCATAGGGCTGAATAAAAATTTCCGTACCCCGATATCCATCCATGATCTGCCGGCAATGGGCAGGTGTCAGGGGTACCCTCCTGTCAGGAGGAATTTTCGTTTCCCTTAATATTCCAAGTTTCATCTCTCTGTCATTTTTGCATCCGCCTGCCGGAAAAAGATTTTTAAGATCAATCAACAGCAGGATTCAGGGCTCACGAAGTTAAGGAATATTCGCAAATTCTCTGAAAACAAAACTGATACTTAATAAAAGTCTATATTATAACTTCATCTTTCCGCTATTATTTTACCCCCTTTAACACTTTGTACGGTAACCGTAAAATGTTTTGATTTCCTGACAATCCACCTGACCTTCATCACTGACATTCCCGGGATGGATGCGATGTTTATAACCGATGGATCCCCGTTCTGCACTTCAGTAAGATTCAGACTTTCGTCGGTTACAATCATTTTTGCAAGGGCTTCGGTACCGGAGATGGATATCCGGTCATCCGGATCTATATTGTGCTCCCGGTCCTGTCCCGAGCGTGTGGGAGACAACCTTCCGTTGACTACTGAAACGGTGATTTCACTAAGTCCTTTTCCGGCATCTTTCACTTCGATGGTATCGATGCGTAATTCCGGTGTGTTGTAAGCATGGTATAATGTAAAAGCCATGTTTCGATGGGCATCTGCTTCAAGCAGGAAGCCCGGGTGGGGCCTGCCGAAGTTTTTCGCAAATCCCCCGATCTCAATGTCGCCAAACTGCGGATGGTGATAGGGGTGCCATGGTACAAAGGCATCACCAAATAACAGGAACCGGCTGAAATCATATTGTTCATCCTGTACTTTCTGACGGTCTTCGGTTTCCTTCCCGAAATATTCAAAATTCGAGAACAACTCATTGGAGAAAACATAAATCCCTCTGGAGCCATAAAACCAGTCCATTTCGCTGCCATAAGCCGGGTATAGGTCTTTCCAAAGGACAAAGTACTTGTATCCGGGAATGATTTTTTCACCAGTTTCCCCGATGGTGCTCAGAACATTCTCGTCCTCCATGGAATAGGTTTCCTGGTAATCTTTCTGGGCCGGACCTCTCAGGACCATCCCTCCGAAATTATGGTACGACTGTGCACCCGCGATATTCGGATGTGCAATAACAAAATCGTGGACCGCCTTATTCTCAGGGGTATAAAAAGGATAAGGCAGAGCACCGCGCTGTACATAATCAGGCTGCCAGTTGAAAGCCCAGTCACGATTTGGATCGTAATACCCTTCCGGGTCTTCATTAACCTGGCCGTCGCCGTCATTGTCGATGCCCTCGTAGCCCAGTATCTCATAATCGCCAAATTCATCGTTCGCAACTCGGATCATCCGGCGGGAGTCCTGGGGGTCAACGATCCATTTGCCTTGCGGATTCTTTCGCCGCATCATGGTTATGTTCCCGTCGCCGTCAAGATCGTCAAAGCCATCTTCGTTGTACAAGCCGTCACGGTCATCATCAACCGGTATCAGGCCTGAACGCGGAGAGTTGGCATTATTGGGAGCAAGCATGAAGTTCTCACGGGCGTCCGGATTGATCGTCGGAACGATATAAAACACTTTATCATTCAATAGCGAAGTGATGAAGTCAACCTTCCCGTAGTTTTCGGTCAGGTACCAGGCGGTGTACAATGCAACTTCAGAGCCTTGAATTTCATTCGAATGGATGTTGCCGTCGATATAAAATCCCGGCTTGTCTTCAGGTTTTCCGTTCCTGAAGCTGGTAATCGTCAGCGCCCATATATCCCGTCCCTGGTATGATTTTCCAATGGATTCGAGCCGCGCCAGGCCGGGGTATGCTACGGCAATTTCCTGGCATAGACGGGTCAAGCCTTCATAGGTATAGTACCTGTTCCAGGTAATATTTACCTTCGGATTGACCGGGGAGCCCGCCCCCTTAAAAAAATCGGAAACCTTCTGAGCCTGAAGAAAAAACGGGAAAATACAGAGTAATATAATTATGAAAGCCTTTGTTTTCATAGCCATTGAATTAATTAAGTTCAATAATCCGGTCAGAGAATCCTGTCTGTGGGGAGCCGGCAGAAAGGGTAGCCTTACCCCTGCCTTTAATAATCCAGATCAGTTTTTTTGTTTCGCCCGGATCCAGACGATCAAACAGAAAAACTCTCTGTCCTCCGGAGAGTTCGTTACCCGAACCGGTTTTCATCTCAACCCTTATCTTTTTAACCCATCGTGAATTTTCAGCCAATTGGGTCATGGTGGGAAGCCCCCCCGAATTGGTGATCTCTGCTTCAACCTGGAAAATATCATCTCCGCGAGTGATCAACTTGTTGACACGGATGGTCAGTGCAGGATGAAGAGCCGCAAGTGAAGTCAGGAAATTGAAATGCATGTCTGCCAGGCTATCCATGGCAGAAACCGGGGGATTGGAAACCACAAATGGTTTCAGTCCTCCTACTTCAACAGTCTTCCCTTTCATGTCGGGATGATCCACAGGTTCCCATTTTACAACATCGTTACTATCATCACTGCTGCCTTTCCATTCAAGGTAATCGTACTCTGCCGATCCACGGTCATCTTTTGCTTTGGGAACAGACCAGGCTGGTGTACTGAAAGCAAAGCGGTTATAGTCAAAATAAGCCCATGAGAGCAGGTTGCCTCCCGATGGCTGGCTGACGGTTTTCTCCGGAAGATTCACAGCCTCATTGTAAATCATGACTACCTTCTCAAAATAAGGTTTATCGGGGCTGCTTACAGCCGAAGGTATCGATTTATCAATGAGGTCTGCCTTCAGATCGTTATACCCTGTCAGGTTATTATCCGGACCGATCGCCAGGACGGCGAATATGTTCCAGTGGTCGAAAAGAAATTTGGCCAGTGCCCTGGTTTCATTCTCAGACATGGTATTGATACCTGAGCCATGTGTGAAGCCGGGGTAATTAAAACTGAAATTCTTATTGAAGATCACACCTCCGTCGCTGTCTTCATTGATCTCCCCGTCATGATCATTGTCGAAGCCTTCCCGCATGAGGATATATTGTCCTTTCTCATTTTTAGAAGGATCGGCTTTGATCATGATATCAGGGTTCCCGGGATGAACGATCCATTCACCTGCTATGGTATCACGGATCCGCATCCAGGTGATCATGCCATCGTGGTTCAGATCGTCGTATCCGTCTTCATCGGTCTTTCCGTCCCGGTCATCATCAACAGGGGTGGCATTTTCCAAACGTTCACAGCGGGGTGATGAAAAATATCCGGCGCCGGCATCCGGAGACATATCCGGAAAGAAATAAAAAGTGACGTTATTCATCAGTCCGACTTTCGATGCAGCAAGTTTTTCTGCCATCCGAAGGACCATCTCAACGGAATACCTGGCTGTGCCTGTCACCCCGCCGATCACTGCGACCGCCGGTTTTTCCTCTGTTTTACCCTCGCCGGCCGTGATAACAAAAATATCGTTGCCCCCGACGGTACGGGTAAGAACAGACACCGACATGTTTTGATGACTGCCAAGATCCTGAATACGTTTTCCGGTTTCGTCCGGAGTGGGATACTGGGCTGAAAGAATGCTGCCAGTCCATAAGCATCCGGACAACACTAAAGAAATGACTTTCATGTTTAGTTTGGTTTGTTTTCGTTTTCACCTGCAGACGAACGGGAAATCATCCCCTCCCCTGTTCAGGGATTGTAAAAATAGCAGAATTTTTATTTACGGGAACAGTATCTACAGAAGTTTGCGGGAAAAAGACAGAAGGGAGCCTTTTTTCTTTTAAACAATGGACGACATTAAACACGGCACCCTGCAGGGAGTTCGTTACCTTTTGTTTAACCTGACATCGATGATTTACAGTCTAATAACAGTATCAGGCGGAGGTCAGTGACAACCCTTCTTTAAATTTTGAAAATATTGAGGGTTGGGGGAAGGCTATATAGTACTTATGAGATCTTATATTTAACGGGGTCCCACCCCCCACCCGCCACCCTTAATGGCCCGCCCCACCGAAAAATCAGCGTACCTCCGCTATGTTTTACAGCAGTTAAACAGTCTTCAGCCCGGAAACCCCGGTGCAGGACTCATCGCGAACCCAAATTAAAACCGGTTCCCCCATGCCCCCGGTTTACCCTTAATGTGTTTTTGGATAAAATATCAGCGTGGGTGAAAGGTTTTTTTCTGCCCGTCCTGATTTTTTTTGTCTCCCTTCCTGCGATAAGGCCTGAACCGGACAGCCTGTAATTTCTTGCTCCGGATGTCAAAAATTTCCCCTTGATTGTATTACCATATATACTGTTACTAAAAATGTTGTACTTGATATACCAATTTTGCTGCAATTTATCCCTGAAAACTACTGTTAAACTCCCTGTTTTTATTAGATTTGCCGTTACTGAATATCATTAAAACTACCAAACCATGAAACTCATCGTTTTTGCATTGGCTGCAGTACTGGGCCTTTCAGTCATTTCCTGCACTCAGCAGGAGAAATCCACTTCCGAACCTTTTACCGACGGACAGATGATCAGTCTACAGAAGGATGTTCTGAAAGACAAGATCATGGGCGGATGGGCCGGACAGACCATCGGATGCACCTATGGCGGGCCTACTGAGTTCCATTTCCAGGGCACGATGATACAGGATTACCAGCCAATCACCTGGAACGACGGGGTTATTAAATGGTATTATGAGAACGCACCCGGATTATACGACGATGTATATATGGATCTGACTTTCGTAGGCGTTTTCGACAAGCTTGGCCTCGATGCTCCTGCCGATTCCTTTGCCATGGCCTTTGCCAATGCCGGGTACAGCCTGTGGCACGCCAACCAGGCTGCCCGCTATAACATCCTGAGAGGGATCATGCCTCCGAAATCGGGATTCTGGACAGAAAATCCGCACTCCGACGATATTGACTACCAGATCGAAGCCGATTATGCCGGTATCATGTCACCGGGTATGGCAAACACGGCTTCAACCATCTCCGACAAGATCGGACACATCATGAATTATGGCGACGGCTGGTACGGTGGTGTCTTTGTCGGTGCCATGTATTCCCTTGCTTATGTGAGCAGCGATATTGAATATATCGTTACCAATGCTCTAAAGACCATCCCTGAGAACAGCGAATTCTTCAAATGCGTCAAACAGGTGATTGACACCTGGAAGAAGGATCCCAATGACTGGACGTTTGCCTGGTATGAACTTCAGAAAAACTGGTCCGAAGATATGGGATGCCCGGAAGGTGCACTTGCCACCTTTGATATCGATTCAAAAATCAACTCAGCCTATATTGTGATTGGACTCCTTTACGGTAACAAGGACTTTTCAAAGACCATCGACATTGCAGCACGCTGCGGCCAGGACTCCGATTGTAACCCCGCTTCGGCAGGAGGCATCCTCGGTGCCGTACTCGGGTATTCCAATATTCCCGAGCTATGGAAAAAAGAATTGAAGCCCGTTGAAGACATGGATTTCAAATACACCACGATCTCACTCAATGATGTGTACAAGATGAGTTTTGATCAGGCCCTTGAGAACATCAAACGCAACAATGGCGAAGTGGATCAGGACCAGGTGAAGGTAAAATTCCAGACACCCGTTGCTGTTGCTCTTGAACAGGGATTCCCTGGTATGATCCCTTTTGAGAAGAAAAGACTGAACTGGGAAAAAGAGGCAGATCATAACACCGCAACCATTGAATTTGACGGGACAGGTGTCGTCATCTCGGGTGATATACGTTCGGAAAACCAGGATTATGTAGCCAGATTCGAATTTTTGCTCGACGGTAAATCCGACAAAACGATGAACCTTCCTACAGCCTTTCGGTCAAGATCTCCTGATATGTACTGGAATTACCAGCTGGACAAGGGGCATCATACGGTACAAATGAAATGGCTGAACCCGGAAAATTCTGTAAAGATCAGGATCGGAGATGTTCTTGTCTATTCGGACCATCAGCATCCGAAGGTTTTTTAGAGGCGCTTAGAAGGGGATTAAACATGGAGATAGTCCCTGACATAGGATCTTGTGTATTTGTGACCTGCAGGGTTTGAGACTTTAAATCTTAGCTTCAAAACAGAGATCTGCAGAAAGACTCCTGAGTGGTCAGCTTACAGGGATATTTTTTCATTCCCTCACCACCCCTCATCTCCTACTCCTCTCTCACCAGCACGCAGTTGTTAAGCTGTACATCCATCAGCATCCCGGAACAGATTCCCCGGATGACAACGCTGTCACCTGAATCAATCTTCATGACAGACGGATCCTCCACACCGATGAATGTACAGAGGACCCCGCCAAGATCGGCTTTGCCCATCAGCATCACGTTCATGGTGCTGTCGGTATTCATCTCAACATGCGAAACATTTCCGGAAACTTCCAACACCTTATCCAGATATTTGGTATTTGCAGCATTTTCATCTGCTTCAAAATCGGCATACAACTCTCTTGCCGGTAAAGTGTATTCAGGCTTAACATTTGTGAGATCCTTCTGTCCCAGGGTATAAAAATATACTCCAACGATAGCTCCAATGAGGACAATGGCGAGTCCGACATAAAGTACAATGCGCGAAATAGGTTTCATGACGAATGATTTAGGTATTTGAATCGGGATAAAGAAATATCAGAGTGCATTATAATTATTGGAATTAAAAATATGTATTACCCATAAACTGCATTCTGTCGTTTTGCCCATCTTTTATGCTTCCGGTATTTCTCCTTAAAGTATGGAGGAAAGATCAGGATAGCGTGACCAGGTGCTCAGGATCATTTAATCGGTGTATATTTCATGTCTACTTTAACCGTCATTTCTTTGGCGATTTTCTCCCTGACGACACCGGGTATCTCGATATTAAAATCTTCGGGTTTAACAGTAAATTCGGATTGTGCGGTAATATTATCACCGTTCACCTGAATTTTTCCGGGTTCCTTTACGTCCTTCGTAACGCCATGCATGGAAAGTTTACCTTCCACGGTTACATCATATTCACCTATTTTAGTCAGGTCAAGACCTTCCGGTAAAATGATCTTGCCATCAAAGCTGGCCTTAGGGTATTTTTCAGATTCCACATAATTTTCATTAAAATGTTCCTGCATCAACGTCTTCTTAAATATAAAAGACTTCATCAGGGCCTGAAAAACCATCTGATGAGTGGAAACATCCAGGATACTCGCTACCTGGTTATTATCTGCAATAATATCTTCAAGAGGAGTATGGGAATAGAAGCCGATATGTCCGTTTTTTGTGATAAACTTCTGTGCACTGAGTCCAAAAGTCAGGGCTGCCAGCATGGAGAAAAGAATCAGTTTTTTCATAGAGATAAATTTTAATTCACCAGGTTTTGTTTACAGAATATACATAAATAATAAACAGAAATTTGCACGATTGGTTCGTTTATACCTTGCCTGCAGCCTTACTTTCAGGACATCCTGAATGTGCTCCCGGATTCATCTTTTAAGAGTAAAAACACGTGAAATATTAAATCCAAAGTGGATGCCTCCATTTCTCCATTGTTCTGTTGTTCCGGTTATAAAATCCCTCTCGATCATTCCCACCGAATTGGTAAACATTAATGTGAAGACATGGCCTCCGGTTTCAATATCGAAGCCGAGGGATAAGGGATTATAAATGGTGGAGGACATATTAGCGGGCTTGATCACATAATAATACTCTGCATTGAAGCTCACATGGGTGGAGATCTTCATCCTGCCGCCAACGCCCACTGCATAAAGGTCGTTGGGATCGAGCGCTGTAGGCACAAGATTTTTATGCACCATTGTGGGGTTTATTTCGGCGGAGAAACGTTCGCCAAATTTTCTGCCGACCATGATCTGGTAAACATACGACAACCTGGATGAGAAATAATTAACACGGTCGGGGTACTGAAATCTGACTGTATTAACGGCCGTTTTTACCAGGGCTGACAGGGACAGGGGCATATTTCTGGCCCCCGTTGATTGTCGGAGAATACTGAACTTGACAAAACCATCGTACGTCTTTTGGTAACTTCCTCTTCCGAATCCTGCCATAACCCAGTCTTTAATCCCGTATTCAAGGCTGAAATGAGTATTGGCCTGATCGATACCAAAAAATTCGTAAGCCCCCTGGTTCACCAGTCCAAAGCGGTGATTGATCCGGAAATCAAGCTGGCCTTCAGGCATTCTTTCTATAGAATGTCCATTCAGGATCCGGGTGGATTTGAAGGTAGCTTCCGTATAATTGATCTTCTCAGGGACCTGATCATTCAGGAGGTTCATCAGTGAATCCTGTGCGCTGACCCTGAGACTAAATAACGTCAGTATCAGTAATGAGAAGATGGTCAGTAGTCGTTGCATAGCCGGTTTTTTTAGTATAGGTTTCAGTTCTGAGGTGCACCGTTGTTCACCCAGATTGTGAATTGTTGAATGAGACAATCGCTGATTTTAGCTCCGCCCTGGGGCATGGGCGGCACAGAACCATCCTGCCTGATGGCCGGCAATATTGCAGTGCTTTGAGTTTTAATATCTGCATAATTCTCCAGGGCTATGTTATTACCAAAGGCAGCCGCAGTACTGTTTGAATGGCATGTCCAGCAGTGGTTCTGAAGAAGAGAAACGATGTTACCGGAATAGGTCACAGCCGTTGTGTCACAGCCGGAGCTGATCTGCGGATACAGAACTTCTTCACTATCGTAATAGCAACTGCCAGCGATAACAGCGGTCAGAAATGTAATGATCAGAATTTTTCTTCTCATGTCAATTGCTATTTACCTGTTGTTCTGTGAACCGTTTGTCACCCAGATCTCCACCTGCCTGATCTGGCATTCCGGCAGCGGGTTGGAAGGCGGCATCTGAATATTTGGAGGTGTACCCCTGAGTGCACCGGTAAGTATACCGGAATTTGCAGCGGTACTGATATCACTGTAATTTGTAAGTGAAGTATTCCCGGAAGGGGAAGCGCCGCTGTGACATCCCCTGCAGTTGGTTTCAATGAGCGGCAGAATCACTCCTGAAAACGTAATCACAGAAGTTGTATCGCACGACTGTCCGCAGTCTTCATTCGGGGCTCCGTAACTGATCCAGGAAAAAATAGAGTCGATCTGGGCGGTGGTAAGCGGATCATAAGGGAACGGAGGCATCCTGTCTTCCCCTCCGCCGTTAGTGATAACCCGGTAAAGACGGCTCTGGGTCGGATATCCCGGAACAACCGAGCGCATGATGTTGTTGTAACTGGTAACCAGGAATTCGTTTTCACCGGAGGTACCATCATGACAGCCGGCCAGGCCGCAACCGGACTGCAGTACCGGGAAAATGTCCCGTTGAAAGCAGGCCCTGGGATTGACATACGGTGGAGTGATTATGGTGGTATCGGGAGGTGATATTGTATCCGGACAGGTGGTTTCCTGTGCTCCCTGCAAGATCCACAAACGGATCAGCGTCCTGTTATCCTGTGAAATAGGTTGTTTAGGAGGCATCAGGCCCTCACCCCAGATCCGGGTCAGAGAAGTATAGGCACTGCTGGATTCCGGCTTTCCGGGAGTGACCGCTTCCATAATACCCGGGTAATCGGTAAAGACATAATGCGATTCGCCTCCGCCCTGCCCGTCATGACAGCCGGATAACGCACAACTGGTCTGAAAAATCGGCAACACATCCCGCTCAAAACAGATCGTCGGAAAAGCACTAAGGTCTGCTACGTCATGCTTGCAGGAAAATATACCAAGAAAAATCGTAGCAAAACCGGACAGAATTACAGCTGCAGGTAAAATCCGGGATTTTCTTTTCATAGAGGGCAGTTAGATTAGAAACTAAATTTAACAGATATATATGAACAAAGGTTTTCCCCCGGCAGGTAAACCACTCTAAAAAATTATTATTTAGAACTATTCTAAAATATTTCCTGTTTCCGGGAGATAATCAGCACCATATTGCATAATCAGAGTTAGAAATATGGTCTTGAATGAGAACGGAATTATACATTGGTAAATTGCAGTAAAACATATTTAGCCGGGGCGTTTGAATGTAGGTCAGCATCACTTTGGGACTTGATGAGGTTTTCCCCCTGCTTTTAAGGTAGTCCCTCTTTCAGGCCTTTTCCCATGGCAATCTTCGCAGCTTACGAAGTGAATGTTGTGTTCACTTTCCCTGCTGAAAAATGTCGTATTCATCGTGGTCACGTCGAGCTTGCAATTCGAGATTGCGGGATGACAGTTTAAGCAGGAGGCTGTGGCATCGTTTGAATGATTGGCATGACAGGCGATGCAGGAAAGTCCCTCGTGAACACCGGCCGGAGTGCGGTCATCCTGGCTTCCTGCCTCATGGGCAGCATTCGGGGCGTGGCACTGGGTACATAACCGCTGAAGCGGATCTCCGGAAATCCTGAGTTTTTTCCCTTTGTAATATATTTCCGGTTGCGGCAGCATATCGGCCCGGAGAAACATTTTGTCGGAACGGACATATAGCCCGGCTGCCGGATTTTCTTTGTCTGCCAGTGCCTTTCTCTGGTAGAACATCTCCTGCGGCAGGTGGTAAAATCCTGTTGCTGTATGCCCGTTATTGGCAGTATGCACCTGGTGGCAGGCCATGCACGGGATTGCCGGAATTGTGGCGTGTTCCTGATCCTTAAGGTGCCATGGTCCGACAGTGGAGACAGGCTCTACCAGGTCATAGATATTTCCTCCATACATCATACCGTGACAACGGAAACAATCCCAGTATGGCTGTTCCATCTGGTTATGGGCTGCGTTCAGGAAGATATTGCCATACTGTGCAGAATGCCCTCCGGAAAGCCACTTTTGGTACTCGTCGCGGTGGCATCTTATACAGTTCTGCATTGTTTCCATCATCTGGTTTTCCGAGAGACGAATATCCTCATTATATTTCTTCCCGGACAGGTGTGTCATCACCATATTCCCTTTTTCTTTCAGGCTGTGAAATCCGTTACTCAGGGCAGTACCGTGACATTCATCACATTTGATTTCCCTGTGTGAGCTCATCTGCCAGCTTGCAAAGGATGGATTGATTTCGTGGCACGTGCTGCACGTCCTGTCGGGTCTGGCGGCATTCCAGGCAGAATACCCGCCGAAGAATCCGGCGATAATGACGATCAGCAGGATGGATATTATGATCAGTGGTCTTTTTTTCATATGTAAGACGATTGAAAAATCTATTTGAATTTCGATCCGTTCCAGTTTTTAACGATGTATTCGGCGGTGTGATAGGCAACGGCCATGATGGTCAGCACGGGATTGAAGCCTCCGTTGGTGACAAAAACACTGGCATCGGCGACGAAGAGGTTGTCAATGTCATGGACCTGTCCGTACCTGTTCACCACGGACGTTTTGGGATCGTTACCCATCCTGATGGTTCCTGCCTGGTGCTGGTCTCCGCCCACGCCGCCTTTTCCTCCCACCGACTGCCATGTCTCGCGTGCGCCTGCCTCGGTAAGGATCTCCTCCGCCCTGGCAGATAAAAATTTACAATGTTCATAATCCAGGGGGTGACGGCTGCCGGTGATCGCCAGTACGGGTATTCCCCAGTAGTCTTTTACTTTCGGATCGATAAATACTCTTATATCATGCATCGGCATTTCCTGGATGGGACCATGCAGCTCTGCCATTTTTTTGTAATTCTTCACCTGGAAGGCTTTGTGTTCCTTTCCCCAGGAAGGCGCGCCCGGTGGTCTGGTCATGGAAAACATATAGGGCATCCGGTTGAATTCATTGGCCAGGAGTCCGCCCCCGATCATTCCATCATTGTGATGGTTGTAATCACAAAGTGCAAAGGTGGCACCGGGACCGGCGAAACTTTTCACTTCCTCGTCGAAGATGCCGAGGGCTCCTGTGTAGGCATGTCCCTGGAAGTTCCTTCCGACAATGTCGCCGTTATTACCAAGACCGTTCGGAAAAAGGCTGGTTTTGGAATTAAGCAGGAGTCTGGCCGATTCCGTTGCCGAACCGGAAACGATGACAATGTCGGCAGTCTGGTACTGCTCCCGGTCATCGCCGTCAAAATAGCGAACCCCTTCGACGTTCCCTCCGTGAAGGGAGATTATCTCCGCTACCTGGCAGTTTGTTCTGACCTCACAGTTCCCCGTTTTTATGGCCGCGGGGATTACCGTATTATGGGTCCCGTTCTTGGCGTCTACCGGGCACTGGTAGCCAACGCAGGTACGGTTGCGGATACAGGCCGGCCGGCCGTTGTAAGGCACGGAATTGCGAAGCATCGGTATTGGAAAGGGATGAAGTCCGAGACGTTTTGCGGCTGCTGTCAGGAGTGTACCATCGAGGTTATTTTCGAAGGCCGGCATCGGGTACGGTTTTTTCCTGGGGGCGGCGAAAGGATTGGCATCTCCGTCTCCTGATACCCCTATTTCCCACTCGGCTTTCTCATAGTAAGGTTCAAGGTCGTCATAGCTGAGTGGCCAGTCGTCGAGTGTGGAACCTTCGACTTCGCCGTAGGTGCTCTTCATTTTGAAATCCTCGGGCATGTACCGCCATGCCATGGCCCCGTAACTCACCGTACCGGAACCAATACAGGCAGCCACGCTATGATAGGGTCCGTCGATGGGTGTAACAATTTTCCGGGTTCCGTCGGGAAAAATGAATACCCTGGGATTTTTCGCCGGATCCGGGCCAAAGGCCGGTGCCAGGACCTGGGTCCGTTGAGAGATCAGTTCATCATTGATATGTTTGTCGTAGACAGGCCAGTCGCCTCTTTCGAACAGCACCACTGAAAGTCCGGCTGTCGCCAGCTCTTTCGCCATTACCCCTCCGCCGGCGCCGGCGCCTACCACGATGGCATTGACATGCTTGTTTTTCATATTCTCAGTTCGTAGTTCACGTAGTTAAAAATATTCTTCACCGGTAAAACTGACTTATTTTAATCACCAGGAAAGCGGCTGCTTACGATACCGGTTTTGTCCGACGATATAAGGATAATCCAGACGGATCATCCTGTAGCTGATATAATTTTTGTTGCCCCCGTGCCGTGGCGGACCGTAGAATCCCTGCATAGTGTGACTGATCATGGTTGAGAAAAGTCCGGAGGAGGGATTCTGCGTCCAGTACTCACCCGGTAATCCATTACCCTCCATTGTCTGAAGCGTTTGCAACTGTTCTCCTCCAGACAGTTCAGTAAAGCTCTTACCAAACAATGACCGGCAGGATTCTTCCAGGGCAGCAAGACCTTTTCGATAGGCTTCCCGATCTTTTAGAAATACTTCAGATAGTTGTTTGTCGATATAGTATATGACCCCTGCCTGTGTGGCTCCCGGTCCGTTCTCATCGGCCGGTATGATTTGTTCACAGATAGCCGACATCAGGGAGGCTTCTTTGACAGTGAAAAACCGGAAAGGTTTATAATCTTTCAGGCAGGACGGCAGCATGATAGCGCCAGCGAAACTGAGAAGGCCGGTTCTAATGAATTCCCGGCGGTTTTGGGGAGTCGGGTCTTGCATGATTACAGGTTGTTGAAGGTACGATCAGGTTTTCGAATACAATATACGATTTGATTTGGATTGAATGATCCATAATTGGCAACTCCTTGATAAAAAAGTCTGTCTTCTGAATCATCCTTTACAGGTTCAGCTCCTTCTTCGAAAACCGTGCATGTAAAATCTGACAGACCCTGAAGCATATGTCGCCTGGTCCGTCATGCGGGAAATACTTATAAATAAAGATTCGTCAGATTGTTTAACACGGTGCAGTGAAACACTGCAAATTGACCACGGGCCCCTGGATAAGGAACCCTTCGGTCAAACCATGTCTGTCTTCAATGCCTGTCTGGGTCTCTCCTTCCCTCCGCGTATAATCAGCCATAAGGCAAAACCGATCTCTGCAACCGCCATGGGCGCACTCAGAATCATTTCAACTGATGCAACCAGGCTTTCCCGGAGGATTTAAATGACGAAATCTTCCATGTTTGTGAAGATTTCGAAAAAGGAAATAAACTTTTTATACTATTATTATCACATAAACAGTTCATCATCCGTTATCCATATTAAATACTCATTTTCCGAAACAACAGGCTTATGCATAATTACTCAAAACGATTCCGGCAGGTCATACTGATGATGGTACTATCAGGCAGCGTTATTTTTGCCTCGGGCTGTGCAACACAAAAACACCACAGGGCAGTCCCCTGCCCGTGTCATAACAGAAGGTAATACTCAAAGGATTTTGTTTGGCCGGAAATAACCCCGGAATTCATCTCTCGCGTAAAACAACATCAGTGCGGTTGAAATGCAAGCCTTTATCAGGATTGAAGGTTTAAACCCTTTCAGTTCATCGTAATTTCCAGGGTACCACACAGCATGCAGAACGAATCGGCCCATTAAAATTTTACGTTCTCCTATTCAACCACAAACTTCCCCCAGTTTCTCTTCATCCCATTTTCCAAACGAATAATATATATTCCAGCGGTCAGCCTGCTGATATCAACATCCAATGCGCTTTCCTGCCAGTATTCCCTGTAAAAACTCTCCGCCACTCTACCGGTGATATCCATTATTTCAATATGATACCGGCCTGTCACAGTACCCATGGATATATGAATTGACTCACTGGCTGGTGAGGGATAGACCAGTAATTCCCCGTCATTTCCCACCGGGACAATACCTGTAGTGTTTCCCCGCGACAATATATCCAGCATCCCTCTGTCGAGTTGGTTTTCGTGGAATGTTTCATAAGGGCAATCATTTCTGCCACTGTTCAGTATCCCGAAGGAACCATCAAGATTCCACATGGCCCACCCTATACCGTTGTCAATGAAAAAGTCCATCAGGTCGGAAAGAAAGGCAAGTGTCACGGAATAGGGTGTTTTATTGTAAACTCCGAACTCCTGTACCATAAAAGCAATATTGTTTTCATTTGCCAGTTCAACATTATCCCGGTAGCTCCCGAATGGCAGAAGATCTTTTCCGTCGGCCGTTTTCAGCGTCCCATCCTCAAAGATATAGGTATCCTGCATTTTACCCCAGGTGTTGTCTGAAAGTACCAATGTTGTTGTTTTCTCTCCATCACGAATGGTGATGGAATGAATGGTCATCCAGTCGCCTGTTATATTCTCAAAACTCAGGCTGGTGGCAGGTGCCCCGAGGGTACAGGAGAAGTCCTTACCGGAAATATTCTGATATCCCCATTCGCTCTCTACTACCACGGAAAAATCAGCACCGGTATCCGGACCACATACAAAATTTTTACTGTAAATAACCGTCTGGTTGGCCTTGACTTGTAGTGTCGATTCAATGGAAACCTGATGTACATTTACCGTAACTTCAGTCCCGGCGGCAAAATCCCCCTTAATGATCAGCGGGCTTTGAAATTCGCTTTTCACCGGTCCGTACAGGTAGTTTGATACCTGGAGCACCGGCCACTGAGGGACGGGCCAGGTATCTGATCCGTCTACCCATTCTGCTTTATAATGCGTGATTTCGAACGGCTGATAGCAATGTATTGACTGGGCCACGTATGGCTCATCTTTAAGGGCTGGGATGAGAGTACTTCCATAGTTCAGCCCATCAATAAAAACGATCCTTTCCGGACTGATATTCCGGATCGCAGCGAGTGCCATACGCATCACCTTCAGGTAATCGCTTTCCGAAACCCCATAGGGTTCATTCACCAGGTTGAAACTCAGTCTGGATGGGGGTATGTCTTTATACCGTTCTGCAAAATATTTCCAATGTCGGACAAAGGCTTCCTGAGCCGCTGTGTCGGTCCAGAGATCAAGATCCTGGTTTGGCGGGAGAGTGGATGCATTCACGCAATAGCCGGGTGCACGGTGAAGATTGAGGCAAACATGCACATCATATTTTTCACCCCATTCTATCGCATCATCTATCTCCTTTACCTCATTTTCAAGAAAGACATCCCAATTGCCGGTCTGTGTATAGGTGCGGTAGTCAAGCGGCAGACGCACAAAATTAAAACCCAGCTCATGGATCATACTGAATTCGCTTTCACTAAAGCCATAATTACTATAGGAAACATCAAATTTCCCGAGCAGGTTAAAACCCTTCTGGCTGGCACAAAACTGCCCAGGATCCGTAATCGTCGAGTCCCCTTCCATGCTCCTGGCTTCAATTGTACCGGTCCCTGATAACACGAGACAGATCAAAATATAATACAGGACGGAATGCCGGTTGTGCCGGTTGTTGTTGACGGAATATAAATTCATCCTCGTCATTCTTTGGTTTCAAATCAAAGCTAAACATTTGGGAGAGATTTTACAAGGCAGTTGCGGAGAAGAATGATTGGAGGCAGGTAAGGATTTGAGGTTAGGGAGTTAGGGAGTCAGGGAGTCAGGGAGTCAGGGAGTCAGGGATTGAGTCTTCCGAAGAGACACGCTTTGAAGCATGTCTGCCTTTATTTCATAATCAACGAATTATTCCTGGTTTTATCTTTATAATAGATTGAAAAGATATAGCATCCATCCGGAAGATTTGTGGTATTTACGGAGCCGTTTGTTTTCATACTGTGGTCAACCAGTATCGTTCGGCCGTTCATATCGACAATTTCGATTCTCTCAATGGGTTTATCCGCCCGGTAATGAATAACCCTGTTAAAAGGAACCGGGTAGATGCTGACAGGTGAAGAGCTTTCCTGCGGGATAAAGTCTGATCCCTCGTATCCGCGGCCCGTCAGTTCAACCTGTATGGCGCTCCCCTGGTTTCCATTGTATGATCTGATCGTCAGTGTGTCGTGGAAGGTTGCTTTCTCTTCCGGTCTGAAAGTAATTGCCACTTCAGCATCTTCACCCGGCAGAATTCTTAGAGTATCCAAACTTGTCTCGAAGGGTTCACTGGTAGTAAACCCATTTAGTACCAATTCTTCGCTTAAGGGATTATGAATAACAAGTGTTTGTGAAACAGAAGTATCCGTTTGAACTTGCCCAAAGTCAAGGCTATCTTTATCGGTGCTGAAGAGTGGATTTTTCCAATCATATTTATACAACGTGTAAGCAGGGATCTCACTGTTTAGGAATTCTCCTTCATGAACGACCTCCGATTGCGGATTATACTCGGTAAATGAATTGCCTCCCCAGTTCACAAGCGTGTTTCCATCGGGAAGGTTCTGGACATTGCCCATGATTGGCGCATATACGTCGGGGTTGTGCCTGAATTCCCTTAGTTCACGGGCAAGCAGGGAATCCTGGCCGAGAGAAAATTCAACCCCCATGCTGTATATCGGATCTAATTCGAGCCCGTTATCATAGATTGTATAAACTGAATCGTTTCTTTTCCGGATGCTGTGTTGCCCGGAGAAAGCCCGGTCAAAATTCCTGAGGACAAACTGGTTATTCTTTCCCCCGAGTCTCCAGATGATCTCCCCCGTATTAAGGTTGATCCGGGTCAGTTCACTCATTTTCCTGGAAGAGACGATGATACTTGAGTCGGTATCAAGTTCGAGGGAGTTAAAATGGACATAATCAATAAAAGAATACATCAGATTGTCATAACTGTCGGTAATGTTGAAATGGTCAAAGCTGTTCCACTCAAACACGAGGTTTTTCATTGAATCCAGTTTCTCGACCACCATGCCGATCACGGTAGCATTTTTATCTCCCCCGTCAACCAAAACGCTCATATCTATTATTCTCCGATCCACCCCGAACAGGAAACAGCTCCCGTCCGACTTCATCCTGAACTCATGAAAATCGGTAGGGAAATTCTTTGCTCTTATGGTGTCCACCACGTTAAACAAGCTGTCCATGATTACAAATCCCCCGATATCCTCCTGAAAATATGAAAAGTATCCATTGGGTTGTACCTTGAAATCATAACACAGGGTATCCACTATTTTATAAAACAGGGGCTCACCATTGGGCGCAAAAATATACAGTGTGGTTTGCGCGGCTTGTGACAGTGCGGTAAACAGGCAATACGGAGAGGTGTTCTGGTCGTAGGTTGGAACAAAGTATGGCGACTGGGGAGAAAGGCTTTTCAAAACCTGAACGCCGGGAACCGGTGATGGTGATGCCGGCAGGTCATTCATCCGGAAGACATCGCGCATAGACTTCGTATCTGACTGCGAAAAACTAGTCACGGTTATAATGGAAAACCATAGCATAAATGCTGCACTGTACATCATGGTTCTGCAAATCCAGGAATGTTCCGGAGTACTATTTGTCTTTACGATATTCATTCAATCAGCTCCCTATTAATGATGACGTTTCAGTTGGTACTGAAGGTCATATAATTGTCCTTTGACAGATTGGCTTTTTTTAATGATCATTCAGGTTGTTTACCCCAGCCCTGGAGGGAGCAATCTGAAAGATCGACCTCTTCCCTTCAGGTGTTAAGGCTAAAAACGGGTTGATTTTTCCAATTGTTCAAAGCAGAATTCATTTGCAATTGCTAAATTAATACACATTACCAATTCCAGGTCCTCTCTTCGCTTAATTCTGAAAAATGTAGTATTTTTATTTGAACGGATCTAGGTGGCGTTGGCAATTCGTTTGCTCCCGGGATGTCGGTAATCAAATGATGATGAAAACACTTCTGTATATCATTTTCTCTTTTCTGGCAATAAGTCAGGCGACCGGACAGACCAGTTTTTATGACCGGCTGGCAGATTCAGCCCTCGTTTTAACCATGCAACATGTTCAGTATGATCCCGGATATTTCAGACTTGACTACCCAAACGGCGATGTTCCTGCCGGCAAAGGCGTATGCACAGACGTAATCATACGGGTTTACAGAAAATTTGGAATTGACCTTCAAAAAGAGGTGCATGAAGATATGACGGCTCATTTTGGCAAATACCCGAAAATCTGGGGACTTTCAGGACCAGACAAGAATATCGACCACAGAAGGGTCCCGAATCTCATGACGTTTTTTGCACGGCACGGAACAACCTTGAAAATATCACGGGATCCAAAGGACTATGGGCCCGGAGATATCGTTTGCTGGGACCTGGGGGGAGGAATAACCCATATAGGATTGGTCATAAAAAATAAATCATCCGACGGACAAAGACATTTGATCGTGCATAACATTGGTGCCGGACAGGTGTCTGAAGACTGTCTGTTCAGTTTCAGGATAATCGGGCATTACCGGTATGAAAAGTGATAAAAACCCTCCGGGTAAATTTCTGAGATGCTTATGAAAAAAATTACATTCCTCCCTGTCTTTATTCTGATTCCCCTGATCATGATCACAGGAACAGATCATCAAACGGCGGTTTATACCTTTGATCCGGCTGCAGTGATCTTGCGCCAGGGTGACCATATACTGCAGTTTGATCCACATTCCGGGTTATTGGAATATATGAATACTCAGGGATTTCGGGAAGGTTTGTCTGATTCGGTATTCAATTACCCAAATTATATAACCGAAGCCGCAAATGACAGCAGCCTGAGGATTGATTATCCGGATGAAGGACTGAAATGTATGCTTAGCTTCGGGAAGAATCTGGAAATCAGTGTAACGTTCACGAGTACAAAGCCACAAACACTGTACTGGCCGAAAGTTTCGATCTTAAAGAAAGGAGATTACCTCATCCTGCCGAAGAATGAAGGGTATTATATTCCCTTTTCCGATACCGTTTTTGCCAATAATTTCCATGGAAAGAAAATAGATGCTACCGTATTATCCCTGCCCTTTTGGGCTGTAGAGAAAGACCCGGCAACCTGCATGTATGAAATGACTTCCACTTTTCACAATGAGATCCGATTTGAGAATCAGGACACCACCATGGAATTGACCGTCATGCACAGCTTTACGCCGAATGCTGCATTGAAAGAACCTTATGGGATCAGAATAATCCATCTGGACAATCCCTCACCGATCGCCCCTGCTTTATATTTCCGCCGGGAACTTGAGGAAAAGAATGAACTGGTCACCCTGGACGCCAAAATCGAATCTGTACCCCTGGCAAAAAGAATGATTGGAGCCCTGTTTGGCAGATTGATATTCGGCCCGTTCATTACCAAAAATGATATTAAGGATGGCAAATCCATTCCATTGGCGAAAGCGATGGTTGAAGATGTTAAAAATCACCGGGGTTTTATCTACGGAAGATGGAGCAGTCTGGATCCGGAACAGCGCAGTGTTATCAACCGGTTTGCAAAATCAGATCAACAGGATGGCTACCTGCAGAAAGAATTTTTGCGGGTACTCGGAGCAGTTCTGAATGATGAAGGTGTGAATGATGAATTTGCCAAAGACATGAGGAAAAATGCCGCTCTGCTGTATGCCGATTATCCTGTTTACCTGCTTCCCCCGGAAAAATGGGGATCCGGAGTCTCACTCCGTATGATTGATGCGTTAAAAGATGCAGGCATCAACAGGATGGTTTTGCGGGCAACAGGACACCGGTTTGCTTTCAACCGGAAAGAAGTGGCCAAATATGCATTCGATCAGGGCTACCTGTTCGGAATATACGACTCCTACTCTTCCATTCATGATCCTTCCGATTATGGAACCGATGATTCATGGGAGACGGCACAGATGCCCGGAGTGTCATACGATTCCGTCAGAATGATCCAACAGGACGGGACCTGGTACAAAGGCTTTAAATCCAAAGGAGGCAGAGCCAATCCGGAAGCCATCCGTAATTTCTATGAAAAGCGGATCAACGAAAATTTTAATGAAATCCCCTACTCCTATTATTTTATCGATGTGGATGCCTTCGGGGAATATTACGACGATTATTCCAAAGTTCACCCGCTTACCTCGCAGGAAGATGCAGCACTACGTGTCGACCGCTTAAAATGGTTAAGAGCTGCAAAAGAAGTACCCGTCGGCTCGGAAAAAGGAACCTACCTGTTTTCAAATGTGCTCGACGTTAACGAAGGAGTGACCACTCCCCTTTTCGGTTTCAGGGACAGGGACATGAGGCAGGATAAAAATTCACTCTACTATTTAGGAAATTACTGGCCTCCCGAAATGATTGATATCGCATTCAAGGAGGTGCCGGTCAAGGAAAAATACAGACACCTGAACTTTGATCCCCGGTTTAAAATCCCGTTATGGGAAGCCGTTTATCATGATTGTCTCATTTCTACGGCACATCAGGGTGTTCCGGCGCTGAAATTTTCCAATGTGAAAACAGACGAGGCTTTGACTGAGATGTTTTATCAGTATCCACCGCTCTATAATCTGAACTACGACTTTTTTCAAATGAATAAGGACCGGATTGCTCATCACTATGAGTTTTACAGTCGTTCCCAGCCTTTAACGGTCAAATTCCATGTTACGGATTTTGCATTTCTGACCAGCGACCGGTTGGTCCAACGCATTCAATTTGGGAATATCCAACTGGTGGCGAACTATTCCTCTGCTAATTACGAATTCAAGGGACATGAGATTCCCGGTAAAACCATACTGTTTATTAATGAGAATGGTACCTTCGATTATTTTAATCCCGAAGATTTCTGAAGCTTTTCATATCGTTCCTTCCGGCCGGCTTAAGATATTATTAGGTGACCGGGAACTATCAACTTATGCCGGTATTTCTTTCACATGTGCCCGAATAAGGTTCCTTCATTAAGAAAATATCTTCAAACCGGAACCATGAAGAGAGAATAGCTCATGAGTTGCAAAAGAATGTCTCAGAACAACAATTTGCAGGACTTAAGGCTTACCAATTCCCGGATGATGTTAAATCCATTCGGGGTAAAATGTTTATTTCCAGATATTTTGAATTTGAGAGCATTTAAAAAGTGATACTCCTAAATCTTCCGGGTGAAGTCACTCGACAAGATCCCATACCTGGTGAGCCTTGTAAACATTCTATCTATTTTGACAAGAGTGCCTTAAGCGGTGATGAATTTTTTGATTTTTACTGAACCATAACATATTTTTATTGTCTATAATACAAATAATTAAATCTTAAATCTTTTTTCCTGCATTACGATTCTGAAAAGTGTTTTAATATAAACCCAAAAATTAATTATTATGAAAAAGTTATATGTTATTCTGACACTCGTTGTCATGACATGTGTTTACACTCCAGGAACATTTGCCGGCTATCACCGTTATAATAGGATTAACAAGAGTTGTGATTCCCCAAAAAACACAACTGGTGTTCCGTTGGATGGCGGATTACTTGCCCTTCTTGCCGGAGCAGGCATAACCTATTTTACAGCGAGAAAAAAGAAAAAAAACGAAGAGTAATCCTGAAAAAAAAATTGTTTACTCTACAAACCCGGAACATCTGCCCATGCAGGTTCCGGGCTTAAATTTTTATAACGGGGGATCCATACGCAATGCCTGGCTCCAGAAATTTTAGAATAAGCCTTTTAATCCTTGTTGCGGTTATAACCATTTATGCAGTGCTGAGAATCTTTTTTTTCAGCAGTGACCCGGTATTTCCGCTGATCATGAGAGTCATCTCATATTACCAGACGCTGACGGAGAATGTGTCGAATCTCATCCTCAGGTGGTCGGGGTCATCGTTCCGCATATCAGATCATATCTCCTTTGAGGGTGGCGTTCCCGTGATCCCCATAGACAGCGGGCTTCTTCTGAAAAAATGGTTCCTCTTCCTCCTGCTTCTCGTCTGGATCACTCCTATACCTGCGAAGAAACGTGTCCTCCTTTCAGTCGTCCTCCTGGCGTTGAATTTCATTTTTGTTTCCGTCGATATCGCTCTTTTTGCTTCCATATCCGATCCCGACCTCACATCGTCAATGAAGGTGTCGCGAACTCCGGGTGTCCTGGCCATGGTAACCTTTTTCGTCCTTTTCGTCATGGCACATAAATCTGTGTTATTAAAGAGGATTTCCACAAAGCACCTTGACATCGCTTACGTCGGATCGATGCTTGACGGCCTCTTTGTCGTGATGTATATCTATGTTATCCTGGGAAATTTCATTCTCGGAGCTTTTGATTTCAAACTCTGGGTTAACTTTCTCTTTGGCTCGACACAAAGCTTGCTTGACTTGCTGAATACAGATTCATTGCAGGACGGTAATCTTCTGATAGGGGAAAATGCCAACCTTTACATGGGTAAGGCCTGTCTCGGCATGAATACCATTCTCCTCTTTTCTGCCGTGGTCTATCTTACAGGAAGGGGTCACAGGTACCGGTGGCTCTTCATTGCAGGCGGTGTGGTTCTCATCAACCTCATGAATATTCTCAGGCTTACCCTGCTGTTTATCTATGTTCAGCATCATGGCGGATATGATCTTACCATCGACGTACACGATATGTACGATTATGTCATCTATGCCTTCATCTTCATACTCTGGCTAGTCTGGTTCGAATTTTTCCTTGATATCCGGAATGTAAGGCACCGTGACGCTCCTCAGGAGGTTGCACCATAAAATCGTGGAAGATAGTCCGAAGTCCACCAACTCTCATTTTTAGGGCATGGAATTGTACTTTTTCAGATTGGCTTTTCCAATGATTTTCCTCAGGGGTGTAATGTCTCAAAATAGTTTGATGTTCCGCTTTCCCGCTCCGGTTCAAGCCATTTTTTATACCTGCTGCTCTGGTTTACTGACGGATGTGATGATAATGTGCATGTATAAGTTACAATAAAAATGGTTTGCGGTGAGCCTGTCAAATCTGCCTTTAAACGGATGGCCATTTTTTCACACCTCCAAGCCTAAGGTACGGAATCACATCTTCATTTTTAAAACCTTTCGTTCCGTCGTATTCTATGGAAACCACCGGTACTCCCGTGTGGTATTCAATGTGCGACGCCATAGCTTCTGTAACGAGAGAGGGACAGCAGTAAGCCGGGCTCGTTTGCACAAATAGTGATATGTCGTTATAGTGCCTGATCAGATTTTCGATTTTGAGGATATTCTCCACCGATTCCCCCCTGTGCATGATCTCCAGGTGATGCTTATCGAGGATACCCGAAATTTCCCCATTAAGGGGCGTGATATTCCGGATATATTTTGAAAAATACCGGTTATATTTTCTCTCCAGTAAAGGAACCAGGTATTTAAGCAACCTGAGGTTGTAATGCTCAAGGTACCTGCCTTCAAGTAAAAGCCGTCTTTCCGTCTGTTTCAAAATGATGTTAAGGTATTCACTCAGCGAAGTAAGAAGTGCCTCTCCGCCATTTTCTTCAATAACCTTTACAAGTTCCTGGTTGAAAATGTCATTGTCACGAACGTATATATCACCGAATATCGCCACTTTCGGACGATTACCGGGATTCACTTCCACGGCATCAAACATTTTCATAATCTCAATTAACACCGGTTCTTTGGGAGATTTCTGAAGAAATGCATGACAAAGCATTTCAGTAGCCTTGTCTAAAACATGGTCTGTCGATCCCTTTTCCTTTTCGTAGGGTCTTATCCTGCAGGCTACCTTTTTCAGACTTCCCGAAAAAAGGAAGGCCAGGAAGGCATTCACGCCTGTTTTAATGGAAAAGTCATAAAAAGCAATGTTCCCCGGATAGATTTCAACCTTCGACATGCGATTATCATAGCGGCTCAGGAGCTTCTTCATGTAATGCGGGAACATCGTCAGGTTGCATGAAACGAAACCCCGAGGGACCCAGATAACCGCCCTGGCGGGATCTATGTTATGGCCGGTAATATATTCATACGAATTCTGTACGATTGTACTAAGGGGAAGACACTGGCCTGTATTTATTTTGAGACTCCGGCGGATGGATTCATCTGTATCTGCGATCATAACGGCTTCCTGCCCTTCAGCTTTCATTATACTCTCAAGCATCCGGGAACCGGGGAGGTCCCAGCCGGGGATCAGCAGGATCTTATCCCTCAATTTTTCAGTTTCGCCGGATTTTAAATCCGACAGGTTGTCAACAAACTCATTATTACCATGAGCATGTATATATTCTGCAGGTTCAATATTATGATCGGCCAGGATATCCTTTAATTCGGGAGGGAGTTTATCCATCCCGTTCTTTTGTAATGGCGCCGGTTTACCGGATGATCCGGATAGCCTTCTTCCGGAAATTCTTTTTTTGTAAAAGTGATTTTTGAATGACTGTATGGCTGCTTCAATCCTGGTTTCATATCCCACCGTTGAATCATGTTCGTCAAGTTGAAGGACCAGATAAGGCTTTTGGTAAGAATCCATAATTTCCCTGAAATAATCGATCACGAAAGAATCCGGAGTACACTTGAAACTGGTAATCAACACGGGGTATGAATTTTCTGATTCAGCTATCATTCCTGTCTTCCGGATGATGTCGGAGGCATATTTCCAGGTCATGGCATGCGCCAGTTCATCATGAAGGTTCTTTTTCCCTTCTTTTTCCGGCAGCATATTCATGAAATAGGCCGGGTATCCGTTGCCGGCAATAATCCCCGGAATGTTGCTGTTCATTGTTGAAAAGAGGACAGTATAGGGCCTTCCAAGAAGGATGATTTCCGGTTTATTGATGTCCCTGTTCTCTCGATAAACATCTTTCCATTTCTGAAGGGTGTTCCTGTAAAATTTTTGGGCTTCCAGGTAGGCGTCAGATACATCCTTTGTTTCAAGGTGGCCGTAGCCGATCCTGTGCAACATATCGCGCAACGAATTCATAGTCTTTACCTCCGGTTTGAGGCTTTTGACCAGCGGCATCAGCAGTTGGTTCCGGTCGCGGAATGACCGGGTGGAAGCAAGCATTGCCGAAATGTATTGTGTATAATAACAATACTGTTTGCTTTTGGAAAGACTTGTTCCTTCCTCAAGATATACCGGGAGAAAAATATAATCGGCTTTGTCTTTAAGAAAATGTACGTGACCGAAAGCGGAGGACAAGGGGGCACAGAATTCAGCATCCGACAGATACTTACCGTCCTTTACGGATGTGGTATAACCTTCACTGCTAATGGTTTTTATGCCCATCAGATCGAAAAATTTTTGCCAGAGCAATAGTTCTTCGGCCATATAAAGTGTCACCGGTAATCCTACGGTGACGGGGGAAGATCTGGTTTTTTGTTTATATCTGAATACCCGGTTGTATTTCCCTGTGAGATCCTGAACTTCATCATCTTTTTTTACAAATTTCTGCGTATCATAGTCCCTTCCGCAAAGGAATCCATAGGCTACCGTTTCGCCATCCACCTCTGCCACCCTTAACTTGCAAAGGTTGTTACATAAACTGCATATCTCCGTTCTAACAGCGATATTCATTTTCCAAAGCTGCAGACCCCGGAAGGCGCTAGTGGGAATATTGTCGTCGTGCAGGGTCAGGGCCACGCCCAGAGCGCCGGTAAGGTGGCAGAACTTAGAAACCATGATGGGTTTTTGCAGCTTTTGCTCGAAGGCGGCAACCAGGGCCCGGTTTTTTGCAGTGGCTCCCTGGAAAAAGATCTTGTTGCCGATCCTGGCTTTTCCGGTTACTTTCGAGAGGTAATTATCCCTGATGGAATGCAGGACAGAAGCCAGGAGTTCATCTGTTTCATAACCTTTGTTAAGATAATAATTCAGGTCCCTCTCCATGAAAACAGTGCAGCGGTCGCTCGTTAAGGGTGAGGAGGATCTCCCCGCCCGGCTGGCAAAATCCGCCAGGGGGCAATCGAGCTTGTGGGCCTGTTCTTCAATGAAACTGCCTGTTCCTGCGGCACAGACATTGTTCATTATGGAAAAGCTGACCATGCCATCCTTTAACAGAGTGAACTTCGAATCCTGTCCACCGATCTCGATAATGGTATCTGCCCCGGGATCAAGCTCTATTGCTGCCCGTGCATGAGCGGTGATTTCATCGGGAACGACATCGGCGCCAATGATTTTCCCCACCAGCTTCCTCCCGGAACCGGTGGTACCTGCTCCAATGACCCGGAATTGATGCCGGTGGGTACTCGCAAGATGCGTAATGGCTTCGAACAGGCATTGCACGGCATTCACAGGTCTTCCCGAAGTCCGGGTATAAAAACCGGCAAGGACATTTTTCTGCCTGTCCATGATGACAGCCTTGGTGCTTGTTGAACCGATGTCAATCCCCAGGAAAACCATGGTTTCCCCCTCCGGAAGAAGCTCCCTGTAGAGTGAAACTTCAGTGTTTCCCATGTCATGTTGACCAGAAGGTGTAAAAAGATAATCCCGGAGAGATGAAAAGTCCGGATAATCCGAGAGTTTAAGCTCCAGGGGCGGGTTATGGTATGACTTGTCCTTTTCAATATGAACGAGCAAATCTTCCGTGCTCTTATATCTCCCAACATTTACCTGACCTTCCTCCTTTATCATCAGGGCGGCTCCGATGGCCCCGTAGAGGTGGGAATAATCCCCGATAACCAGGTCCGATTCAAGGAGGAGATGAAGATGCTTTACCACACCTTCATTCAGCGAAACCCCGCCGGCAAGAACCAGTCTCCCTTCCACCGGTTCTTCGAACACTGCGTCCACAACATTTTTTGCAAGTCCATAGCACAGTCCATCGCATATCTCCGCAAGGCTGTATCCTTCCTGTTGGGCATGTATAAGATCTGTTTTTGCAAAAACTGAGCAACGGGAAGCAATTTTCGGGAATTCACCCTTGTTCGAAGCGGCGAGTTCTCCAAGGCTTGAGATACTGTGAAGGTTCAGGCGTCCGAGCTGCTGATCCAGGAAACTCCCTGTACCTGCGGCGCAGGAGGTGTTGGACCGGTAATTCCTGTAATGTCCGGCAGCATCAAAAGTAGCCAGGCCGAATTTCTCTGAACCGATCAGTAACATACCACGGAGATCGGGGAAGTAATGCCTTGCTGCCGTGATCGAAGCCACCCGGTTATCAAATTTCCGGCCGGTCTTAAAGATTTCAGGGCACGATGAAGTATATGCCACAGCATCAACTTTGGAAATATCCGTACCTGACAATTGATCTGCGACGGTTTTAATAATTTGCCCTGAATGAAACAAATAGCTATGGTACAGAATCCTGCCTGCAGATCCCATGACAACCACCGAAGAAGTAGCAGAGCCGATATCAATGCCAAGTATCCGGTTCATTGGTGTTTATTTGGTTTACCTGAATAACACCATAGCTTGTCGAAAGTCTGATAAATTTAACAATAAACATGAAAAATCCTATGGAAATGTTGTGGATTAACATTCTCATGAGAAACTTCGCGAATGACTTCTTTTTATCTCAGGGACGTGTCTTTGAAGCACGACCCTGAGATAAGAAAGAAAGGGCCCATTGATTCTGTTCGGAGCTTGTTCCTGATTAATGATGTTGAATCGATAAGATTTAACATTCATCACCGAAACAGAGAGGAAAACAGTAGAAAATTTATCTTATTTTATTGAAATGATTTCGATCTGATAGTTACAAAAGGTAAAAGGCCTTTCGTGTATAGTAAAATACCCCTATCCTATCATCAGGAAAAACAGGAATTAGCTTTCCGGGGTACCGTATATTCATCGTCTGAATTAGGATTCTTAGGATTACGGTATGATAAGAGTAAATTTACCACTTTTGGTTGTGGAATAACAACATAATGTAGCGTAATTACAACTAATACGATCCGTTTTTTTCTGATTCCGGAACTGAATCCACATATCTTTGCAATGTCGAATAAACAAAATAAATAGACAATGCCATGTTAAATTTTAAGATCATTGGTAATAAAATTGCCGAAGCACGAAAGAAGATAAACATTTCCCAGACGGAACTTGCCCGGCGTCTGTTCATCAGTCCACAGGCAGTCGGAAAGTGGGAGCGAGGAGAATCCATGCCGGACATCATTACGTTTAACCATCTCGCGGAAATTCTGGGGGTTGACCTAAATTATTTTTCAGAAAACTACCTGCCGGCAAACACCGAAAATACGTCAGTTGAGTCATCAGCCGGACAATCGGAAGAATTGCCATCCGGGAAGCAGAAAAAAAAGCTTAGCTGGGATATGTCACGCGGGAACTGGGTGGACGCTGACTTTTCCGGATTGAAAAATCTGCATGAAAAATTCAGTTCCTCTAACATGCAACGCTGCCTTTTTATCGGTTCAGAACTGTCGGGACTTCTTTTAAAAAGAAATAATGTTGATAGCTGTGACTTCTCGGGTTCTGATATCAGCAACAGCCACATTCGGAATTCCAACTTTGTGAACAATTTATTTAAGAACTGTTCCCTGAAAGAATCTGAATTTTCAGGAAGCAATATCCAGGGCTGTGATTTTAAGGACTGTTCCCTGCAGGAATCTGAATTCTCAGGGAGCTATATCATGGGCTGCGATTTCTCAGGTGCCGATTTTACCGGAGCGGCTTTTAAATCTGGTGGCTTCCAGAACAACCCAATGGTAAATGCAGTGTGGAATGGCACCTCTTTTAATGCTATGCAGATTGTCAATATTGTTTTCGATGGTACAATGGACGACTGCTACTTTGAAAACTGCGCCTTTAAAAAGGTGACATTCAAGAATGCAAAGCTTATGAACACTTTCTTTAAAAACAAGAGCTTAAAAGGGATTCGGTTTATAGACTGTCAAGCCGATCGGATGACTTACGAATTCCTGAAAAACGGGAAAGCAGATTTAACCGGTATCACGTTGATATCACCAGAAGGAGGAAATGAATAATGTCGCAAAATGAAATCGCCATCTCGGTGCAAGGGTTGAAAAAATCCTATAAAAACATCCCTGTGTTAGAAGAAGTAGATTTTGAAGTAAAAACAGGCAGTATTTTCGCCCTGCTTGGCTCCAACGGTGCAGGCAAGACAACGATTATCAAAATCCTCGCCACGCTGCTGAAACAGGACAGTGGAAACGTTACGGTAAACGGATTCAACGTTTCGTCAAAGCCAGGCAGTGTGCGGCAGTCCATAAGCCTGACCGGGCAGTTTGCCGCCGTAGACGAGATATTAACCGGGCGGGAAAATATTATTATGATCGCCAGGTTGCGGCACCTGAAAAATCCGCGCCAGGTGGCTGATGATTTGCTGAAACGCTTCGATTTGACTGATGCCGCCGACCGCAGGACGGCTACTTATTCGGGAGGTATGCGCCGCAGGCTCGACATCGCGATGAGCCTTGTGGGAAAACCTCAGCTCATTTTCCTAGACGAGCCGACCACCGGGCTTGACCCCGAGGGACGTATTGAGGTTTGGAAGATCGTCAAAGAGCTTGCCGGCAGCGGCACCACGGTATTCCTGACCACCCAGTATCTGGAGGAAGCTGAACAGCTCGCCGATAGAATTGCCATTCTTCATAAGGGCAGGATTATCGTGAGCGGCACCCTTGGGGAGCTGAAAAAGCTGTTCCCTCCCGCAAAAGTAGAATATATTGAAAAACAGCCGGCATTGGAGGAGATATTTCTTGCAATTGTCGGTAAAAAGGAGGAAAAGTAAATGGAAACGGTAAAGAACTATTTTTTCAGGGATATGGGTGTTATGCTTGGACGTTCCATGCGTCACATTCTTCGCAGCATGGACACCATCATCACGGTTACTATCATGCCAATAGCGTTTATGCTGCTGTTCGTATATGTGTTTGGAGGCGCAATCCAAACCGGCACGGATAACTATGTAAATTACCTGCTCCCAGGTATTCTGCTGATTGCTATTGCAACGGGTATATCTTATACGGCTTACCGCCTGTTTATCGATATGCAACGGGGCATATTTGAGCGGTTCCATTCCATGCCGATAGCACATTCCACCGTACTGTGGGGCCACGTGCTGACCTCGATGGTATCCAACGCTATCTCTGTAGTCGTAATCATTCTCGTAGCGCTGATCATGGGCTTTCGCTCGCCGGCGGGTATACTGTCATGGCTTGCTGTGGCTGGGATACTTGCACTCTTCACGCTAGCCTTGACCTGGATTGCGGTGATTGCCGGACTGTCTGCAAAATCAGTGGACGGTGCAAGCGCCTTTTCCTATCCCATAATTTTCCTGCCGTTTATCAGCTCAGCGTTTGTGCCTACCGGGACCATGCGACCGGTCGTTCGCGCCTTTGCCGAAAATCAGCCTGTGACCTCAATAGTGGAGACCCTACGTGCGCTACTTTCAAACCAGCCGGCAGGCAATGAAATATGGGTTGCTCTTGCTTGGTGCACCGGAATTATGCTCGTGGCCTATTTCTTTGCGATGAGAGTGTATAAAAAACGGGTGTAAAAGCTTGTTTTTGCCAAGGTGGTATAAAATGCCGGAATAATCCCCAAGTATAACTGTCAAAGAAGGGAAAAGGACGATTTACCCCGTGCCTGGCGGATAATCCGGACCATACTGACGCCCCTGACCGTAAATGGCTTAAAAAAGCTTCAAACACTGATGACTAATAAATAACAAGAATATCTTCAATTTGATATTTCTGGTTACCATTTAAAATCATCCCTGTAAACTGGTAAATCATAGTACTATGCCATTTTTTAAAAATTCGACCACTTCGAGGCATCATTAAATACTTAAATTGATAACTAGTTAAAAAGCCCGAATAGCACGCACATAAACGGTGCCACTCTTATCGAGGTTGGTCTGACTGCCATTGCTGAAGTTTTGTTCCCATGCGTTGTAGATATTGTACTCAGTTGAACTCCAATAGGTGTCATTAGCAAAACCGCCAACATTTCCCAATCCCAATAAATTGCCTTGTCCAATATTCTGATACATCAAATTCAACTCGTATTTAGATGGCAAATACCAATCGAAAGAGCCGCCTTCAGTTACGTCATAACATACTTTTGCCGCATAAAATCCCTCTCCCTGATTGAAAACAATCATTGAAGTATTTCCTTCTCCACCGCCAACAGAACTTGAAAAAGCTGTTGTATTAGTATAAGTTTCATTATTATACCATGGGGTCTCTGAACTTTGGTCTGTCGTGTTTGCAATTAATCCATGCAGGCCGGTAGCATCTAACCAAAAAATTATTCCACCACCATAACTTTCTCCAATGGTATGGGTCGGTATGGCAATACCATCTAATTTTGTCTTATCAGCTGCACTCATACTACCTGCTGCGTTTGGTGTTGCTTCTGCTATTGAAATGGCAACTGCAGCTGAAGCAATAACGTTTGGGCTGCCAGTAATAGAAACTGGAGCGGTGGCTGTCATAGTTTGCTTATTAGCTATTGTGGTTGCATTTCCTGTAGAAGCAACGTCACCTGTCAGGTCTGCATTGGTTTTAACCGTTGCTGCATTATTTGAATATAATGCATATGGTACGCTTAATAATTGGCTTGTCCCTGATATGGTGTAATTTGTTCCACCAGTCGGGTCTGTTTCGGTTTTAATGAAATATGGACCAGCAGACCAATCAATGCCTGAAAAAGTTCCGGTAAGAGGAGTACCTCCACCAATTTCAATAGTTACCAATCCATTTGCATTCGTTTGCGGGTCGGGGTTGTATATTTCCTTATAAACCTCTGTCCCTGTTGGAGAACCTTGAAGAATGCTTAAACGCATTCCAACAGGACTTGAAGCAACCAAAGCATTGCTGTTATTTCTTATCACTGCCTGATAACTCATTTTCTGCGGACTTTGTGCCCATATACCTACATTTAAAATGACTAAAACCACAATTGTAAATAATCTTTTCATAACTATTTAATATTTAATGATTTTAAATGTTTTTACAACTTTAAGGTTGTCCGATACTTTTTCGCTGTATTATAGATAGTTAAATAGTTAAAAACTCCGAATAGCGCGTATAAAGCCTGAGAAGTACTTAATGTTGAAGCCCAGATAGCCATCGTCGAAGTTCTCGATCCATGCACCGTCGCCGCCGACTTCAGTGGAACTCCAATAGTATTGACCTAAAAAAGCAAAAATATTTTTTTGCAAGTACAATAAATTTAACTCATATATCGAAGGTAAATACCAGTCGCTATAAGTTACACCACCAACTGTAATTGAATATTCGTTACATATTTTTGCAGCATATGTTGCGCCATCTCCATACCCCTGATTGGCAATAATGATCGCTGTATTTGCTTTACCTGCGCCAAGGCCATCCCCATGAGCCATTGTAATTGTATTAGTACCTGCGTACCATCTAATTGCAGTGCCGCCTAGGTCGCTTGTAGTTCCTATCAGTCCATGTCTTCCATTATCATATACATAAAACACAAATCCACCACCATATTTTTCGCCAATGTAGTGGACAGGATTATTTCCATCCAGCTTGTGAATTGCTTCCAAGATATTGTCGGTTGCATCAATTGCTCCTGCTCCGCTTACATATCCAGTTAAAACTTTACTTAGAACAGCTGAGTTTGTAACAGTGGTTGTATTTCCTGCTGAAGTAACTTCACCGGTCAAATTAGCATTGGTGACAACTGTTGTAGCACTACCTACACTTGTGACCATACCTGTCAGGTCTGCATTGGTGTTAACCGTTTCTGCATTTTTTGAATATAATGCATAAGGTACGCTTAGTAATTGGCTTGTCCCTGTTATGGTGTAATTTGTTCCACCTGTTGGGTCGGTTTCGGTTTTAATAAAATATGGACCAGCAGACCAATCTATACCTGGAAAAGTTCCGGTAAGAGGAGTACCACCACCAATTTCAATAGTTACCAATCCATTTGCATTCGTTTGCAGTTCGGGGTTGTATATTTCCTTGTAAACTTCTGTCCCTGTTAGAGAACCTTGTAGAATGCTCACACGCATTCCAACAGGACTTGAAACAACCAGAGCATTGCTGTTATTTCTAATCACAGCCTGATAACTCATATTCTGAGGACTTTGTGCCCACAGTGTTGCAGTTAATAATACAATGGCCATAATTGCAAATAATCTTTTCATAACTATTTAATATTTAATGATTTTAAATATTTTTACCATTTTATTGTTATCACTCACCTTTAAGAAATATGTTGAAGGCTTGAGATTCTGCACAGAAATATTTGTTTGGTTTCCTTCAACTTTATTATCCTGTAAAAGGCTTCCGTTATTATCATAAAGTTGATATCTGAAGTTCTTTACATCATAGTTTTCTATTTTCAATTTTATAAAGTCTGTTGCAGGATTAGGATAAACCATGATTTCAGACGAAGTATCCAACGCTTTTTCAACTGATTCTACAACCGATATTTCATAAGGTTGCTGAACTCCTTCGGCAACACTGCCATTTGAATTGGCCTTGGTGGTATAAACAATCTGTCCAACGGTATAACTTGCAGAACCACCAGTTCCTGAAGCATCACCACCCGAGGCAGGAACTGCATTCTGGGCATGTAGTCCGGAAAGTCCCATAGACAATAAGAGTACCGTGCTAAACTTTAGTATTTTGTCTCGCATGTTGATTCAATTATTCATTTTTATCTTTTAGAGTTCATTACTCATCCATGTAAACAGGTGAATCATAGTACAATGCCAATTTTCAATAACCCACTGCTCCGTGGTATCATTAAATAGAGAAATGGTTAAAAACTTCGAACAGCACGTACATAGTAGGTGTTGTACAAAAAGGCGGAGTACTGGTTGCCATCGTCGAAGTTCTGGGTCCAAGCGTAGTTGTCAACGTTCTCGGTAGAACTCCAATAGTATTGACTTAAAAGACCAACCACACTTTTTTGCAGGTACAATAAATTTAACTCAAACTTTGAAGGTAAATACCAGTCACCATAAGTTACACCACCAACTGCAACTGAATATTCGTTACATATTCTTGCCGCATATTTTGCACCATCTCCATACGCCTGATTGGCAATAATGTTAACTGTGTTTGCTTTACCTGCGCCAACACCATCCGCAAAAGCCAATGTATTTGTATAAGTGCCTGCATACCATCTAATTCCGGTGCTTTGGTCGGTTGAAGCTGCTATCAGACCGTGTCTTCCATTGTCATATACATAAAACACAATTCCACCACCATAAATTTCGCCAATTGCGTGGGGCGGATTATTGCCATTTAGCTTCTGAATTGCTTGCAAGATATTGTCGGTGTCGGAAACTGTTCCTGCTTCACTTACATATCCAGTTAAAACTTTACTTAGAACTGCCGAGTTTGTAACAGTAGTCGTATTTCCTACTGATGTAACTTCACCTGTCAAATTAGCATTGGTGACAACTGTTGTAGCATTTCCTACACTTGTCACCATACCTGTCAGGTCTGCATTGGTTTTAACCGTTTCTGCATTTTTTGAATATAATGCATAGGGTACGTTTAATAATTGGCTAGTCCCTGTTATGACGTAATTTGTTTCACCAGTCGGGTCAGTTTCGGTTTTAATGAAATATGGACCAGCAGACCAATCAATCTCAGAAAAAGTTCCTGTCGAAGCTATTCCGTCGCCAATCTCAATAGTTACCAATCCATTTGCATTCGTTTGCGGGTTGGGGTTGTATATTTCCTTATAAACCTCTGTCCCTGTTGGAGAACCTTGAAGAATGCTTACACGCATTCCAACCGAATGGTTTGTTACAAGAATACTGTTATTATCACGTATCACTGCCTGATAACTCATTTTCTGCGGACTTTGTGCCCATATACTTGCAGTTAAAATGACTAAAACCATAATTGTAAATAATCTTTTCATAACTATTTAATATTTAATGATTTTAAATGTTTTTACAATTTTATTATTATCACTCACTTTCAAGAAATACGTTGAAGGCTTGAGATCCTGTATAGAAATATTTGTTTGGTTTCCTTCAACTTTATTATCCTGTAAAAGGCTGCCGTTATTATCATAAAGTTGATATCTGATGTTTTGCATATCACGGTTTTCAATTTTCAACTTTATAAAGTCAGTTGCAGGATTAGGATAAACCATGATTTCAGCCGCAATATCCAATGCTTTTTCAACTGATCCTACAACTGATATTTCATAAGGTTGCTGAATTCCTTCGGCAACACTACCATTTGAATTGGTGTTGGTGGTATAAACAATCTGTCCAACGGTATAACTTGCAGAACCACCGGTTCCTGAAGCATCACCACCCGAGGCAGGAACTGCATTCTGGGCATGTAGTCCGGAAAGTCCAATACACAAAAAGAGGACTGTACTAAATTTTAGTTTTTTGTCTCCCATGTTGATCCCATTATTCATTTTTATCTTTTAGAGTTCATTACTTATCCCTGCAAACAAAGCAGCAACAATAACAATACTAAAAAATCATATGATTGAAGTTGTCATAATAACTTTTATAGGGAACATGATTCCAATATTTGGTGATTGAATTCGACTTAGGATATTGAACAAGTTATGGTCATTAATGTTCTTCAGTGTGATTTAAATTTGTGTTTGTCATTGAATAGAATGCAGAAAGACATACAGAACAGAAGAGTTTAACTCTTACTATTAACCACACACATGCATCCTTTAAGGAATAGTAATATCACAGACACTTATGGCTATTTAGCCTTGAAAATCGAATGAGATAATAATATGTTATATTTAATATACAGCATATTGGATTAAGTTTTTCAAACAGAATCCAGAATATCAACTTCGTTTTTAGTAAGGATAGATAAGGATTGAAGCAGCTAAAAAACAATCTTTAACCAGATGGAAATCTCTGAAATTATTGTCTCACAGCTTTATTTGAGGAAAATCTTTCTGGTATAATTTTCTCCCTCCGTCTGAATTCTGATAATATAGATTCCTGGTAATAACACGGAACCATTGCTATCGGTTTTATTCACGTCTATTGTATAAAAACCCGCATTTAATGTTTCAGATATCATACTGTTGAGCTTTTGGCCCATTATATTGTAAAGAGAAATATCCGTATAAGAAGGTTTATTTATTTCGAACTGTATACTTATCGTTTGGTCCTGGTTCAGTATTTTGTATGTAAATTTTGAATTTGTTTTTTCACTTATTACCTGTGTTCCTACCGGAATGACCGAGGGTTGATCGGCACCCATGAAGGTGCTGTCGGGCGAACGTTCCTGGCCGTCAATATCTTCAATACCCGGTATGTAAAGCCCCAACAGGTCGGGGTCGTCAAAAGACATTCCGGCCAGATGAAGGTCACCGTATGTAATATCTTCGAATTCAACATCCTTGAATATTGAATGATCGTCCAATGCTGTTGCGGTCTGCCATTGTGTTAGCGTAGTATCGTCAGATTCATTATATGATCCTAAAACTCCCCCATTCCCATTGACAAAAAAAAGATTATAATCGGATTGTATATCAGGAATTTCTGCTCCCTTATTAAGCTTTATTGCATAATGCTCTCCATCGCCGGTACCATTTGACCTATGGTTTATAAACAGGTTATCCTTTAAATCGAGGGTCCCCGCCCCTTCAAAATCCAGAGACCGGCTACTTCTACTTTTAATACCTTCTCCGCTGATGACTACCGAATTAAAATAAATAAAACATTTTTTATCCGATTTTTCCTGATAAACTCGGATCCCTGTAACATCCCGGGAACTATCGACGACATCTGCATTTAAATCTATAAAATTGTTATATAACGAATCGGTCGAAATTCCGGATTCCGGATTGTATGTTAGTATGCCGAATATTGATACAACATCGGCAACATGAAGATTATATATTTTATTATTTCTAATTAATGTATTTTCTGATTCATAAGTGGAAATCCCAATAGTTGAACCATTTTCTGTCGGACCAGTCGAATAAGTGGTGATGTCGTTGTTTTCAATTTTGGAAAAGTAACTATTATCAACACTTATACCACGTGTACCATCAAACTGTATAGTACAATATTCAATTAAGGTATTTGTTGATTTCGAAGCAAAAATCCCGGATGAATTACCTTTGTTACGGTTGATAATCACTAATGCCGATTTATTCGAAATTCCACCCGGACGGCCATCAATGATAACATTTTCTGTACTGTCGAGAAATATCGTCTCCAAGGCCGGGGAAGTGAGCGTAACATTGCTTGCACCTGCTTCAGGCCTGATGGTCAGAGTAAACTGATTATTTCCGGGATAGGTTGTTATATATGGAACCTCATCCTGGTTATATCCGTCTTTAATTTCAAAAATTGTATTTCCGTTTAATCCATGGTCATTGACATCCTGCGCAGCATCGGCAAGGGTTGGATAATCGCCCCCTGTTCCAATAGTATATATACCTGACAACTGGGCAGTTAACGGGGATGCTGCAAGAAATGTAATGAATAATAAAGTAAAGCTTTTCATTTTCAGTCAATTTAGTAGATTGTTGTGAAAATATACTATATTGAAATAATGCTCTTTGAATGTAATTTTAATCTGATAAACGTATTCATAATGTATATTGTTCGAATAGATATATTCTTCACTTGAAAATCATACCACAATTTCAGTTGAAAAATATATCATAATTTCAGTTGAAAACTATACCTATACCACTTTAAGGCAAGTAAATATTCCGGAGTAAGGTTTACAATGGCCCTCTTCAATTGATCCCGGCTGTTGCAATTGAAAAAATAAAAATTTAAATTTGATAAACACATCCTGTTCAGAAGTGAATCTTTCAAAGTATGAATGCTATCTATCTGCACATTTTGAGATTCCGTTTTGCCACACATAATCCGGGGCAGAGCATACATCATGGCTTTATCCAAGAAGAGACGGGTCATGAAAGTATCAAAACCGCACAGTACCACATGCACGTTTCAGATAATATCT
Organism: uncultured Bacteroidales bacterium; assembly: GCA_963732905.1. GTDB lineage: Bacteria > Bacteroidota > Bacteroidia > Bacteroidales > DASQZK01. The sequence continues at coordinate 106,787 of CAVTBM010000010.1, read as the reverse complement.
TTAAATTTAAAATTTACCGGATGACATGAACCTGGGAAACAGAATCATGGCAATTAAAAATATCACATTAATCACAGTTCAGACGGATTATGGAACCGCTTATAAATAAAAAAATTTCATTGAATGCTTCTGCTATAAAAGTATGGGAAGCCCTGACCAACTCCAGATGGACTAAACAGTATATGTATGGCTACGAAGTTTCGTCTGACTGGAAAACCGGCGATCCAATAGTTTGGAGAACTACTATAAATGGAAACCCACATATCAGAAAAGGAAAGGTATTACTGGCTGAACCATATGAGGTTCTTGAGATATCAGATTTCAATCCCGACTCTGGCCTTCAGGATATTGATACAAACTATCAAAAAGTAACATATCATTTGTTTTCCAATGATGACAAAACGACATTATTACAGGTAACGGATGATTGTGCAGGAGACAAGAAAAGATATACAGAGTCTGATCAATTCTGGAATGCCGTATTACCGAAGTTGAAAGAAGTGATAGAAAGATAATAAACCGTGAACATAAAGAATAAAAATGACAGAAAAACAATCTCACATAAATATATGACAATGGGAAAATATAAAAGTGAGAACAAATCTAATGAACCTGGTCAAAGCCCTTTTTCTCAAACGTTTTTCCACGGCACAAAGGTCGACCTAAAGATTGGTGACTTCATTGAAACTGGTCTTAACTCAAACTATGGGCAAAAGAAAGAAGCGAAATATATCTATCTCACTGCTACTCTGGATGCTGCTATTTGGGGTGCTGAACTTGCTTTAGGCAAAGCTCGTGAAAGAATATATTTGGTAGAACCAACAGGTCCCATTGAGGATGATCCCAATTTAACTGATAAAAAATTCCCAGGTAATCCAACAATGTCTTACCGTTCAAAACATCCATTTAAGATTGTTGGCGAGGTTACTATTTGGCATGGACACTCACCAGAACAAGTTATAGCAATGAAAGACGGATTAGCAAAACTTAAAGAACAAGGTATTGAGGCAATAGAGGATTGATATTACTAAAATTCATAAAAACGACGAACCGCCAAGCACGGCATATGCTATGCTTGGAAACCTCAAGACAATAAAAAATGAAATGTAAATTTGAAACTTAAAATAATTTAAAATGGCGTACAAAATTGGAACAAAAGAAAAGCCAATGGTATTGAAAACACCACCATTGACAAGTGAATATACTATGCACGTAGACCAAAAGGACGGCAAAGATGTTTTAGTTTGCACTGTTGGTAAAACGGTATTGCTTTATAACATAGACTGTTTAAACGACTTGCATAAAATGCTTAAAGACCACGGAGACTGGATGGAACTTGGAAGTGCAGACGAACAAAAACCTGCAAAAGAGGGAACAGTTGAGGCTTGGGGACGAGCAGAAAATAATCCTGTTGGCGGTTGGTACGGACTTAAAAAAGGACTTCGTGGACGATTTGGAATGTACATTCCGCCGTTAATGGAAGCACTCGGACTTGCAGAAGTAACTCATGATGCAAAAGGTAATAAAATGAAAGCAAAATAGCACAGCATATAATCAAGTAGGATGCCGCCAGGCAGAGCCTGGCGGAAAACCTCACACACCACCCAGCCCCGAAAGCTTTCGAGAGACCTCGTACTGGGCGGTTCACTAAACAATGGGAAACAATGTTGGGGTAAATTTATCCGGTGCAACTTTCATGTACCAGGCACTAAGAGATTCAGAAAGCTGCTCACTGAGCATCCGCATTTAAGCCCGGAAATAGCGGGCACCTGCTATGTTTACAAGGGTTTCTATTATTTAAATCATGGCGTAAGCGATTCATCCGTATTCCTTAGTAAAGTTAAATGAGAGAAATTACGCGCAGAAGTCAAATGAAAAGGCAGAAAAGCCTTTGTAGCCCTATGGGAATACACTTATATATTTAATTTTCAATTGCATACAACTTAATCGAAACAGAAAACGTATACATGATAAAGGTCCGAAAAGTTAGATCTCAATAACATAAGAAGCCCATGAAGCGTACAGATGAGATAAACATTGCGAACACAGAGAAATCGAAACATGAAGCAGAGTTAGTCATTGCTGATGAAGAGAAAGCACAGCGTGCAGATGAATTAATCAATGCTAACAACGAACGATCATGAATGAACAAGAAAACAGGATAAAAGAATTAGAACTCGAATTGAGTAATTTAAAATCTGAAATAGTTGCCGGCAAACAGATAGAAAACAAATTACGCGAAAGTGAATCAACACTATTGGAAGCTCAGAAAATAGCCAATATGGGAAGCTTTATCCATGATCTAAAGGACCAGACTGCAGTATGGACAGAGAATAGTTATGTCCTCTACGGATATAAACCATTTGAATTTGAACCAACTTTAGAACATTACAAAAACAGGGTTCATCCTGATGACTGGCATCTCGTTGAAGAAGGGTTCGATTTAGTTTTAAAAAACAAAGTTACTACAACAGCTGAAGTGCGTATAATCTTACCAGAGGGAACCGTAAAATGGTTCCAAAATAATATTGTTCCGATTTTTCAAGATGACAAAATTGTTAAAATTAGTGGAGTGAATATAGATATCACTGAAAGAAAGATTTCAGATATTGCTTTAAAGGAAAGCGAAGAAAAATCAAGATCAATAATGGAAAATTCAGCGGATGCCATCTTCGTTGCAGATCAGAAGGGAAAGTATATATATACCAATAAGGAAGTTTCGGCAATGCTTGGGTATACATCTGAAGAAATGAAAAAGAAGACCATCGCAGATCTTACAAACCCCAATAAACATGAGGAAATTTTTAAGATTTTTAATCAGGTATTAACTGAAGGTAAAGGTTATACCGAAATTGAACTATTAAAAAAGGACGGTAACTTTATCTCAACCGACCTTAACGCTGTTCTACTGCCTGATGGTACTGTATATGGAAGTTGCAGGGATATTACAGAACGTATTCGGATAGAACAAAAACTCAAAGAAAGTAACACCAAATACAGATTGATCGCCGATTATAACTATGATTGGGAATTTTGGTTGTCAAATGAACTGAAATTCAATTATAATTCCCCATCGTGCGAGAGAATTTCAGGGTATAAGCCTGTTGATTTTACCAACAATCCAAATTTATTTACTCAAATAATTCATAAGGAAGACCTGGCAATCTATGAAAGGCACCATAAGTCATCAGACTTTAATGAAGCATGTAAGGAAATGGATTACAGGATTATTACCAGTTCAGGAGATATACGCTGGATTTCTCATGTGTGTCAGCCTGTATTTGATGAAGACGGGAACTATTTAGGCAGAAGAGGAAGTAATAGCGATATAACCAGCAGGAAAAATGATGAAAATAAAATATCAGAATTAAATACAGAATTAAAAAAACAAAATGTCGACAAGGATCGCTTTATTTCTATTCTTTCTCACGATTTGAGAAGTCCGTTTAATAATCTTCTTGGTTTATCGGAAATACTGACAGAAAACATCGGCAAACTCAATATTGACGAAATTAAAACACTCGGAAACCATATTCATACTACCGCACGAAACACTTATAACTTATTAGAAGATATCCTGAAGTGGGCAGGAGCTCAACAGGGAAAGATTCCTTTCAATCCGCAAATATTGAATTTCAGAGATCTTTGTATTGGTATTTTAAAAATTCTCAATCCAAATGCCAATGTAAAATACATCACAATCAATTATTCTGCATCAGACCAGATAAATATTTTTGCTGATATTGATATGGTAAAAACAATAATCAGAAACCTTGTTTCGAATGCCATTAAGTTTACAAATACCGGTGGCATAATAGATATTAATGCAGAGCAGTATTCTGAATACGTAACTGTATCAATAGCAGACAATGGAATTGGAATAGAACCTGAAAATTTAAAGAAACTTTTCGATATTTCAGAAGTACTTACGACAAAAGGTACCGCAGGTGAAACGGGCACAGGGTTAGGTTTACTGCTTTGTAAAGAATTTGTGGCAAAACACGGTGGCAAAATTTGGGTAGAAAGTAAAGAAGGCAAAGGGAGTGCCTTTAAATTCACTTTGCCAATACCTGCAGAAAAAGCAAACGGCATAAATGACTGATAGGGAATAAATGTCTGCTGAAGGCTGCGGGAATGGAGGTTGTGTGTACCATAGTGGTTTCAAGGTTGGGTATTGCCTGTTGCGTTTCATCAATCGTCTGAACTGAGATTTATGTGATTCTTTTGATTACCATGATTCTGTTGCCTGAATTTCTTGTTTTCGGGCCGCTGAAATTTGAATGATCTCTATATCCTAAATTTATAATATCAGAATATTATCCGCGTTTCAAACCTGTTATCGAATTCGGATGGGTAAATACAGGACAGGATTAGAACGAATAAACGAAGATACCTTCAAGTTCATTTTATTTGCACATCGTAAAGATATCTGTATAAAATTCCCAAAGTAAAAAGCCACTGTGCTTAAGGCGTATATGTATCACAGCTACCCATCCTCCCTTCGAATCCATTTATCAGGAATATTTTATATCTTTATTTTATAATGCATAGCCGAAGGGTAAGTGCGTCACATATACTGACACGTTGTGCTTCATTATGACAAAACAATAAACCAATGGTTAAGATCTTTAGAAAAATTCGCCAAAATCTTCTTTTGGAAGGGAGAACAGTTAATTACCTGAAATATGCTATTGGGGAGATTGTTCTTGTAGTCATCGGGATTTTGATTGCACTTCAAATCAATTTATGGAACGAAGGAAGAAAGGAGAATAACTTAAAGAACACTTATGTGTCTCGACTTATTTCAGATATCAGGCAAGATACAATAGATATCCGGGCAAAGCGAGAATGGCTTGAAGAAGCCCAAAAGATTATTGAAAATACAATGCACGTATTGAATAATGAAACTTTTACAGATAAAAATATGCAGGTAATTGAAAGCTATTTTGATAAAGGTTGGAGTACTCGTATACCATTATTTAATGAGAACACTTACAAAGACCTTTCACAAACTGGCAATATGAGTATATTAAAAAGTACTGAAATCCGTAATAATATTATACAGTACTATTCCCATATTGAAGAGGCCCGAAATGAGTATAAAGGTAACGAAGAATGGGTACTACCCATTGACGTTAAAGTTACTGAAATGACTTCGGCTATGGAATTTGCTCCAGTTACAAAAGCACTTTTTGAAGTAAAAGACAAACGGTTAGCTGCTGATAACATATTAACTAACAAAAAATTACTGGAAAGAAGTGCCGCTTCACATTATTGGATAAATCATTCAGTATTAATGGATTTGACTTCAATAGAAAATGAAGCTCAAAAATTACTGTTATCCTTAAATAGTGAATTAATAATCAAATAAACTTAAAATTTAGAACGAATAAAATAACGAAACAACAATGAATATAGGAAGACGAACAATAAGAATTAAAAAGATTGATGATTATAATATTAAATGTGATAATTGCGGGAATTTTCACCAAATATTTTATGTCTATCAACAGTATTTACATTTAATGTTTATACCCTTTTTCCCTACAAGTATAAAGACAATTCGGTGTAAATGTGCAGAGTGTAATGATACATTCAATCAAGAGAAAAAAAGTGATTATTTATCAATGACCAGGACTCCAATGTATTTATATACTGGTATCTTATTGATTGCGGGACTAATTATTTATGGTTTATTAGGTAATATGAAAAATCAAAAGCAAAAAAGAGAATTTGTTTATAATCCAAACATTGGAGACGTTTATCTTATCCGGCAGGATGATAATAATTCAACAGCTTACTATTTTCTAAAAATTCAAGATATTAATTCTGATACAATTAGCTTATTGCATGGTGCCATGCAGTATGATAGAATTGTAACCACAATGCTTGATAAAGATTATTTTGTAAAAGATGATATGTGGAGACTTTTAAAATCAGACTTAATAACCTATCTTGACAGTGGATACATAAATTCTGTTGAGAGATACTATAATATAGATAGTAAATTTAACATTGAAAAATAGCACTACATACAATACATAATATATCAGCTGGGGTTTATCAATTTGTGGGCGTTTGGTTTTCAAATCAACTTTAACAACGGTGTATATAACGCACTCCGAAAACTCAACCGATTCATATTGTAAAACGACGGCCGTCATGCTAACGATGACTTTAAAATATGTGAACAAATGAAAAATAATAAAAAATTTATTACTTCTGAATCCAAACGTACAGGTTTTAATAAATACTTATTTGAGGGTTTGATGATTTTCATTGCTGTTGTACTTGGTTTTATCTCTGAAAATATCCGGGAAGATATTGTAGAGAACAAAATGACCAGGGAATTTGCGATTTCAATGATTGAAGACCTCAAATCCGATACGACAAATTTAAAGGATGTTATAGCATATTATTCCCTGGCGGTTGAAAACATTGATTCCTTAAATGGGTTGTTATTATCAAAACACCTAAAAGAAATACCTACCGGGAAATTATATTTTTATGGGCTTTGGGGAGGTGCAGATTATGCATATGTTTCAAATGATGCTACTTTTCAACAAATGAAGAATTCGGGGTCACTTCGAAATATCACCAATATTTCACTACTTAAGAAAATTTTGAATTATGATCGATTAAACCGAAAGTTACTTTCAGAGGCGCACAGAGATAACTTACTTTATGTAGAGGTAAGGAAAGTTAGAGGCCAGATTTTCGATTACAAATATAATATGGCAGCCAATTATATAGTTCAAGCCAATAAAATGAAACCTGATAAACATAGGATTGATGCTTTTTTGCATTCAGCCCCCCCCTTGTTGACTTATGATCCAATTCTTTTTAATCAATATTTAGAATTGGTTAGGTCGAGAAATTTAAAAAACAAAATGACGGATGCGAAAGTTTTGTTGGGTGAGGCTCGTTTATTGATTAAAGAGTTGAAAAAAGAGTATCAATAAAAATAGACATGGGAAGGCACAAACGCTCAACAGCGACTATAATTCATTGTGACGATAGTGTGAAAACGAAAAGTAAAACATTTACCTGTTTTAATTTCTCTTCGGAATAGACCTGCGGCCAATTCTACACCGAAATCATAGCAATTAACGTTGGCGGGATTACTGATGCAGACTTAGTCATAATAAAATTAAGATTATAAAACAATGAAAGAACTACTTGAGTTTTATTACAAAGGATTCGCGGAAAAAGCGAATTGGGAAAGCGTAATTGCTGACGATTTTCACTATATCGGCGGTGATATGACAGAGACAGAGCCGCTAATCGGGAAACAGGCATACATTGAAGTTATCAAACGTTTTTCACAAGTCTTTACAGCGATGCGGGTGAAGAACATGATAGTTCAGGGAGACAAGGCCTGCGTGATTGGGAATTATGATTTAAGATTTCCGAACGGTCAAGAGTTAAATGGAAATGTTGCCGAACTTTGGACTTCAAAAAACGGCAAACTACAATCGTTGACAATTTATTTTGATACATTGACTTTTGCCAGTAACTCGAAAAGATAACCTGCAAATGGCTTACGACACAAAACTTGCTGACAGAATACGGGAATATCTGAACCGTTTTCCTGAAATTCAGGTTGAGGAAAAGAAGATGTTTGGTGGATTGGCGTTTATGATTAATGGGAAAATGTGCGTCAATGTGAGCGGCGAAAACCTGATGTGTCGTTTTGACCCAATACAGACCGGGGAAGTAGCAGAAAAAAAAGGGTTCTTACCAATGATAATGAAAGGTAAAGAATATAAAGGCTATTGTTATGTTGAGCCGATGGGTTTTAAAGACAAGAAAGACTTTGAGTATTGGATGAATTTGTGTTTGAAATATAATAATGATCCTGTAAAATGAGCCTCTTTAAAATCAGGAAGATCGCTGATGCTTATCTTCCATCAAACAAAATTGCTATTGAACAAGTATATAGCATTTTGAGAATTCACTTTCCTTCAGTTAATGAAGAAAAAATAAGTGAGATTCTCGTACAAATGAAAAATCCCTTAAAGTATCAATTCTCCTCCTATTTGTTCGTGGCTGAAGATGGAAGATCTAACGTAAAAGGCTTTGCTATTATGTTTTACATGCCTGACGTAAACTTCTGCTATGTCGATTATATTGCTGTAAAACCAATTCGGATTTCATCTGGCATTGGGGGAGCCATCTATGAAAGGCTGAGAGAAGAGGCCCAAATGCTGAACTCAATTGGCATTTTTATGGAATGCCTCCCCGATGATGAGCATTTGTGTAAGGACAATACCAAAATAAAACAAAATAAATCAAGGCTTGCTTTTTACGAACGATATGGTGCAAGGCCAATTATTGGTACAAAATACGAAACTCCGGTAAACCCCGAAGATGATTGTCCGCCATATCTTGTTTTTGATGATTTGGGAAACGACATAAGACTTACGGCATCCCAGATGAAAAAAATAATCAGGGCTATTCTGGAACGAAAATATCCAACCTATTGTCCTGAACATTACATTAAAATGGTTATTGATTCCATAAAAGACAGTCCGGTAAAATTACGGGAATTCAAATACATCATAAAAGAAAGACCTATTCCCAGAAATGATGCGACAAAAAACGAAATTGCACTGATTATCAATGATAAACATGATATTCATCATGTTAAAGAAAAAGGATATATCGAATCCCCTATTCGGATAAAAAGTATACTAAAAGAGATTGAAAAGTTAAATGCTTTTATTCTTTTACCTTCAAAGGGCTTTCCGGATAAATCAATAACCGACATACACAGTCCAAAATATTTTAATTATTTTAAAACCATTTGCGACAAACTTCCGGAAGGAAAATCAATATATCCTTATGTGTTCCCGGTGCGGAATATCGCCCGGCCTCCAAAGGATTACTCTGTACTCGCCGGATATTATTGCATCGACACGTTTACGCCAATCAACAAAAATGCCTTCTTAGCCGCACGATCGGGAGTAAATTGCGCGCTTACAGGAGCTGAATTATTAATGGAAGGCTACCATACCGCATACGCATTGGTTCGCCCGCCCGGACATCACGCTGAGAGAGATGTTTTTGGTGGTTTTTGCTATTTCAACAACTCGTCAATAGCTGCAAATTTTCTTTCACAATTTGGCAAAATAGCTATTCTGGATATTGACTATCACCATGGTAACGGACACCAGCAGATATTTTATGAGCGCAGAGATGTGCTCACTGTTTCCATTCATGGAAACCCTTCTTTTGCGTATCCTTACTTTACGGGATTTGCTGATGAAAAAGGGGCCGGTGACGGGTTAGGATTTAATATAAATTATCCGCTTAAAGAAGCTATAACTGGTGCGGAATATTTGGTGTATCTTAAAAAAGCAATCAAACAAATCGTGACATTTAATCCTGAATATTTAGTGGTGAGCTTAGGATTCGATCCTGCAAAAGGTGACCCAACAGGAACATGGTCGTTAATAGCAAACGATTTTAAAAACAATGGAGCTGAAATAGGTAAAATACATTGCCCTATTTTATTTGTACAGGAAGGTGGCTATAAAAACAGAACCCTTGGCATCAATGCCAGAAACTTTTTTGAAGGGTATTTATCAACGAGAATAGTAAAGAAACGATGAAAATAGGATTGACTTTTATGGAGAGAGTTATGAGGTTATGAGGTTATGAGGTTATGGAGTTATGAGTTCGTTCTGGTGTCCTTCATTTTTTTCACCACAGATTACACGGATTAACACAGATTTTAGTATAAGTTAGGAGGTTAGAGAGTTAGGAGGTTAGAAAGAGTGCCCCCGAATTAATATCTTCATTTCTTCATAACTTCATAACCTCATAACTTCATAACCTCATAGCCCCATACTCTTAGGAAAGTTAGAGGTTAGGAACCATGGGCAATCTGTGGTGATCCTCTCTTCTATTCCCCAATCTGTGTTAATCTGTGGTGAAACTTTCTTCATCATCCCATAACTCCTCTCAGCCCGTACTTCCCCCGACCCCTGAAGGGGAGACCCGGCGCGCCCGTTCCTTCGAATCATTTACTCATTTTATATTTTCATAACTTTCTAACGTCCTAACTACCTAACTTATACTAAAATCTGTGTTAATCTGTGTAATCTGTGGTGAATCCTCCGTATCCCCTCTACCAACCCCATCTTTTCCGGGAGGCACAACAGCCAATATACCAACATTGTAGACAGCCGCTCTTTTATAAAGCTTATGCTTAAAACCTGAACCCCAGTGAAAGTCCGAAACCGATATTTTTAACTGATAATAATTTACTGAACTCCGCTAAAGGCCGTTGGTCCTCAGGATTAATCAGGAGCATTCCAAATTGTGTGTCCAGCTGAAAGAACAACCCGCCTGCCGTTTCATAACCTGCAAAGACATTACCACCGGCATCAAGTCTTTTGGCATATGCTGTTAAATGTTCATCGCCCGATTCAATCACATTTTTAAAGACGATATCCTTCTCAAGGGTTGTTGATTCGTTATAAATACTGGATTTACCACCTATTGCATAAGCAACATAAGGTCCGAATCCAACCATAATATATCCTTTCCCCAACAGACCTTTATAAACTAAATCCAGAGGCATTTCAATATATGAAAGCTTGAATGTTCCTGTTAAGGAGCCATACCCATTTTTTGCACCCTTTGTGGAAAATAACAAGCCCGGTTGAAAAAAGAACTCAGGAGCAATAGGTATTTGAATATTTATTCCGGCATGATAACCAATAATCATATCATTTGTAAGTTTGTCTCCATTATTATCTTTGCCGACTAAATTCTGGAAATTTACCCCGCCAAGAATTGCAAAGGAAGGTCCCGCTTTTACCGTACTCTGCGCATTTGCCAGAGAAACTGAAAAAATAAGGATGAATGCAAAAAATACTAGTTTTGACTTCATGATTGTATTTATTTAAAATTTAATTGTTCATTATTAAAGTTTGTACTAACCAGGTATTCGTATCCTGCAAGTTATACTGTGTGCTTTTTAACTCCCCGGCCCGCGCTACCCCCGGCCCCTTAAGGGGAGGCCCAACGCGCCTGTTGCTTCGATTCACTTACTCATTTTAAATTATCAAAACTGCATAACTTCTGAAGAGAGTTATGAGGTTATGAGGTTATGAGGTTATGAGGTTATGAGAGATGTTAATTAGGCACTCTTTCTAACTCTCTAACTCTCTAACTTCCTAACTTCCTGTTCTCTACTTCCCCAAGCACCTGGCAATGTCTCATAACTTCAATGTTCAAAGAAGAGAAATATTGAATATCGAATATCGAATATTGAATGCCGAATGTCGAAGTTGTAAGATCGCGCTCCCTAACCTCATAACTCCATAACTCCATAACCTCATAACTTCTGACTCCCATCCAATTCACCCTGTCATCACTTCGCAGCATCCGCCTTCATCTTCTCATTTGCTGTAATAAGAAACTCAACCCTTCGGTTCTGTGAACGTCCTTCAGCGGTCTCATTGTCATATTTTGGAGCTGTTTCACCAAAGCCTTTGATGGTCATCCGGTTAGAAGCTATACCCGCACCAAGCAGATATCCTGATACGGAACCTGCCCTCTCTTCAGAAAGATTCTGGTTATAGGCCAGACTGCCTTTGCTGTCGGTATGTCCCTGTAATTCAATATCTGTCTCATTATAGGTGTTAAGTACTTTAACCAATTTATCGAGACTCACTTTTGACTCAGAAGAGAGATTTGTCTGATCAAATCCAAAAAGTACATTGCTGCTGAATTCAACAACAATTCCTTCGCCAACACGCTCAACCTTTGCATCAGGCACAGTGTTTTTTATTTCCTCAGCCTGTTTGTCCATCTGATGGCCAATCACAGCACCTGCTGCACCTCCCACTGCGGCTCCGATTATCGCACCCAGGGCAGTATTACCTGCAGCATTGCCGATTATAGTTCCCATTCCGCCACCTGCAGCAGTACCGACCACTGCACCTTTTTGTGTTTTGTTCCAGGAGGCACAGCCCTGAAAAATTAAACCCGCACATAAAAGGACGGCAAAACTTGTTCGTAATTTTTTCATAATGATTTAATTAGATAGTAAACGATTTGTGATTTATAATGGTAAAGGTAGGCCAGGAATGGTATAGAAATGTTACACAACTATTGAACAGAGTTACATGATTCACATATTTTGGCGCAATAGCATAACAGTACCTACCAATTAACTAGGGCCGACTATATTAAAACAATGTAGGATCTGTGCTACTCCCTCTTGCCGCAAAGCCCTGAAGCAGAGATATCCGGCTTCAGATTACAGCTCGCGATGGACACCCATGCCCCTGGCCAAAATTTCCAACTGTCAAGGCACGTTCGGGACTTTCACCCTATATCTATCGCCCATGCCGCGCGCACAAAAAAAAGCCGTCCTGCGATAATGCATGACGGCTTTCATAATTAATGAATAAGCTTTTATTTCTTATTCATTCGTTTTTAACCCCCAAACTTCTACATATGCTTTTACATCCATATTATTAGGCATTGTCTTATAAACAAAATCAATTTTCTTTAAGCTACGCTGCCCGCTACCTTCTAAATCAATAACCGAGGTTTCACCTGCTTCTTTGATCGATTTATTAATTTTGACATCCTGTCTTTTACCATTTTCGAAGTAAATTTCCAGGTCCTTCAAATCAATGGGCGCATTAAAAATTTTCAATTTGATGGATTTAAATTTATCAGCCCCTAAAACAAGAATTTCATCACGATCCTTTTTGAAATCAACTTTGGCTTCACCAATTTTATACCAACCTAAGGTGTCATTGGAAATTACTGTAGTTTGCTGTGAGAATGCCGTGCCATAACTTCCTGCTATGACAAATAAAATAAGTGACAAAATTTTTTTCATGTTATTAGATTTTATTTTTAACTGAATAATTTATAGTGCAAAATTGAGAACCTTTATTCTGATAAGCGTTATACAATTATTGAAATTAGTTACATATTTCACACATTTTGAGTGGAATGCGTTTTATCTTCAACTGAGTATTCCGGACAAAGTGTACAACTTTTAGATAGGTGTTTCTCTAATATTTATTTTTTTGCTGCGGGCGGGGCCTTTTCAGTATGACAATCCGACATATAGTATACAACCCGTTCCGGGATATTGTGTACAACCAAAAGCCCTCCAACAAATAACACAAAATATTTATATCCGATAGCAGGAGATTACGTGATTTTCTTGTATTCCTGTCGCTATTTTTCTGCTGCCCGTTTTGTCATTTCACCTGTTTTGGTGCCCTGACCTGGTTCCTGATCAAGACTTTTTTTATAAATTTGTCATAATATCTAAATTAAATGATTAAATGCATCATTGTAGAAATATTTGATACCATGAAGCACGGCAAACCATTTGATGAGAAAAGATACCGTAAGAATCTCAAAAATTTGCCGAAGAAACCATTTGATGATTAATTAAAAGCCAGTGCTTCCTAATAATCCCGGAACACTTTGTATGTCCTGTGTGCATTGACATTGGAAACCGTCGACTTAGACGGAGGTTTGTTGCAGCCCAAATGATAAATGTTCCCGGCTGTACACCTGAGACCATTGGAAATATCCCTTACAGATTCTGTATGATCGGGTTCACAGAACATCATCCTAATAAGAAAGCAGGATGGACTATGTACCGAAATTGGTCCGTATGGATTCCGATGTGAATGGGGACGGGTAACGGAACTGGTCAAAAACAAAAAAATCGGATGGAAATGGCAAATAAGTCCGAAACGGGAACCGATTCCCAACCCGGGGAAAGCGAGCGATCTCAAAGTTTAATTTAAGAAAGGGGATAATTCGTCAACAATTTTAGAAGTAGGCATGATTTGAAGAATCCATTTTCGACATGAAGAATCAGTAAATTTCCAATGATAAAGTCATTGTCATGACCAGGGAAATCAATTATTTGTTATATATCTTCCAGAACGAAATTAATAATAAATATATTTGGAGGATTATCTTTGAAATATTTCAGGAAAAGGGGTTCGCCGTGGAGATCCGGCCATGTATCCGCCGGTGTGGGATCAGACGGGCCTTGCGCTCTGATCATAAAAGAAAAAAGTAAGTAAAGGAAAAAGCTTACTGCTTAGGATGCGCTGGTTTCGCAACCTGATCCGGTAATTTACATTCACAACAGGAAGAACTTTTCAACATTCTGAGAGTTATCTGGTCTAATAAAGAGTGCAGAATTAAGAAAGGTATATTGTCAAAAATAAAAAAGTAAAAAAAAATGACTATGAAACATTTCTTATTAGGTATTTTTTTTATCGGTCTTGTAAACATAGGGTATGCCGGTGTAAAGCCGGGGCAATCCGGAAAGCAGGACGATAATAGTGAATGGAGGCAGCTTTTCAACGGCAGGGATCTTACCGGGTGGAAGCATGTGGGTCCCGGATCCATGTCGGTTGAAGACGGGATGATCAGGGGGCATGGAGGCATGGGTCTTTTGTACTGGACCGGCGCTGAATTCGGAAATTGTACTATCCGTGTGGTTTATAAAATGCGTGACACAAACAGTAATTCCGGCGTTTTCATCAGGATCCCCATAAAACCCTTCGAAGAATGGATGCCTGTTTACTATGGTTATGAGGTCCAGATCGACAACCAGCCTGAATTGTCGGGTGAAGATGACTATCATTACACCGGCGGATTATACTCCCTGACCAAACCGCTGGCTAAGCCAGGGAAACCGGGGCCTGAATGGAATACCATGGATATCACGCTCGACGGCCTTAGGACCATCGTTTATGTGAACGGTGAAAAAGTTACCGATTACACGGAAGGTGATAAGGTACCTGAAAGGAAATACGATTTCGAACCCTTCCGGGGTCGCAGGCCTGAGTATGGTTTCTTCGGGCTTCAGAATCACAGCGACAAGGATATCGTATATTTCAAGGAAGTGGCTGTGAAGCCGCTGGAAAAGGAAGCAGATGTTAAGTGATTTCATTAACGGATAATATTGCCTACCATGGAAAAAGATAAAACCAAGGATGATGAAAAAGGGATGACCCGGGGCGATTTTATTAAAAGATCGGCGATGGCTACTGCCGGCTTTTATATCGTTCCCCGTCATGTCCTGGGCGGAAAGGGGTTTGTGGCCCCCAGTGATAAACTCCATATTGCCGCCATAGGTTGTGGCGGGGAGGGAGCTGCGGATATCCATTCCTTTATGGCAACCCCGAAAAAAAATGTTGTGATCTCACATCTCTGTGATGTGGATGACCGGATGGCGGCCCCAACGAGAAAGAAGTTTCCGGGTTCTCCGTTCTATTATGACTGGAGGGAATTATTCGACAAGGAGAGCGATAATTTCGATGCAGTGACAGTTGCCATTCCCGATCATAACCATGCCGTTGTCGGGTTGGCCGCCATGCAGCTTAACAAACACCTTTACCTTCAGAAACCCCTGACCCATGACATTTATGAGGCCCGGATCCTCACTCAGGCCGCCGAAAAGTACAAGGTGGTAACGCAGATGGGCGACCAGGGTGCTTCCTCCGACGGTATGCGGACCTTGCGCGAATGGATCGAGGCTGGTCTGCTTGGGGATGTCGAAAAGGTATATTGCTGGACCGACAGGCCCGTCTGGCCTCAGGGAATTGCCTGGCCAAAGCAGCACCCCAAAGTTCCGAAGGAATTGAAATGGGACCTCTGGCTTGGCACCGCTCCGGAGACGGAATATATCGATAACCTTGTTCCCTTCAACTGGCGCGGCTGGTGGAAGTTCGGAACAGGCGCCCTCGGAGACATGGGGTGTCATATCATGGGACCTCCTTTTAAACTGCTCGAACTTGGCTATCCAACCGAAGTGTCAGGCAGCGCCAGTACGATGTATGACGGTATTTTCTCAGAAGCGGATTACCCCGAAAGCGGCCCGGTCTCCAGTAAGATACGGTTCCGATACACGCTGAAAAACGGGAAAAACGTGGATCTGTACTGGATGGACGGCGGGATCATACCCGAAAGGCCCGATGAACTGGATCCTGAAATGAACATGAACGAGGTACTGGGTGACTGGCCCAATCTGGGTGATTTTGAAGGCGCAACCCTTTTTGTGGGCACGAGGGGGAAGGCTGCCTGTGGTTGGGGAGGCCGCAATCCCATTCTCCTGCCGCTTTCACTCAATGATGCGATAAAGGTTCCGCAGAAATACCCCAGGGTGCCCGGAGCCAATCAAGGCCATTACTGGCAGTTCATCGACGCCTGCATTGCCGGATACGGGAACGCGGAGGTGGATTCACCCTTTATCGGCTATGCCGGTCCTCTCACCGAGACCGTACTGATGGGTAACCTGCTGCTCCGTAGTTTCAGCATCAATAAAAAGATTACACGAACGGATCCTGTGTACGGTGAAATGACGAGCAATATTTACCCGGGACGGTATATCGGATTTAAATGGGACGGTCCGAACATGAAGGTCACCAATTTTGAACAGGCCAACCAGTTTGTGAAAAGAACCTACAGGAAAGGCTGGGGGGAACTGAAACTTTAGGTTCAACTGGTACTGACGGTTTCACCGCTTATTCCGCAAGGCACTTACCTTTTGTGCATGAGGATTAAGAGGTGACGGGTAAATCAGTATGTAAACTTCAGGGAGCATGTTCGACCGGTTTATGATGCCCGGCGGATTTTTCCAGCAACATCCCGGAGATAAAAAATGAAACGATGAAAATTGAGGTATTAAATACACCGGAAGAGATCGGGCTGAGGGCAAAAGACCTTATCACCGGCGGCATTAAAAAAAAAACGACCTCTTATTATGTGCAGCCACGGGAGGAAGTCCTACCCTGACCTACAGTCAGCTCGCTGCAGAATATAAAAACAACCCGGGGCTTTTTTCGCAGGTCCGCATCCTCAAACTGGATGAATGGGGGGGGATTCCCATGGATCATCCGGCCACCTGCGAGACATACCTGCAAAATCACCTGGTGCGCCCGCTGAACATCGACAGTTCGCGGTATACAGGCTTTGAAAGCGATCCGCGGGATCCGGAACTGGAATGTGGCAGGATCCGGGAGATATTAAGGAAGGTAGGGCCGGTCGATATCTGCATTCTTGGGTTGGGGATGAACGGTCACCTGGCCCTTAACGAACCTTCGGATTCACTCAACCCAGGCTGCCATATTGCAAAGCTCTCGGAAATGTCACTTACCCATACGATGCTGGATGAAATGCGGAAAAAACCCTCATTCGGGCTCACGCTGGGCATGGCCGATATCCTTGGATCCCGGTTGATCCTCATCCTGATCCCGGGGAAACAAAAACGAACCGTCGTGAAAGAATTTCTATCAGAAAGAATCACCTGTTCATTGCCTGCATCTTTTCTCTGGCTCCATCCCAATACGGTCTGCCTGATCGACAAGGATGCCCTGGAGGACAAATGAAAACCCTGAAAATGAAAACTGTATGAAAAGAAACCATCTTATCGTTTTCCTGATCCTGTGCATCTGGTTTGTAATTTCTTTTATTACAAATATCCTCGGGCCGATCATGCCCGTCATCATCGATAATTACAATCTCAGCCTTACAATGGCTGCCTTTCTGCCTTTTTCCTTTTTCCTTGCCTACGGTATCATGTCCATCCCTTCGGGGATGATGATCGAGAAGTTCGGGGGAAAGCCGTCCCTCCTGATCGCTTTCAGCTTCACCCTTACAGGCACCCTTCTGTTTGCATTCTTCCCTGTTTACATTATGGCCATAGCCTCCCTTTTCATTATCGGTATGGGGATGGCTATGCTTCAGGTTATCATCAACCCGCTGATGCGGCAGGCAGGAGGAGAGGAAAATTTTGCCTTCAATTCGACCCTATCACAACTCGTCTTCGGTTCGGCTTCCTTTGTCTCACCCTTCGTATTCACCTATCTCATGCAGCACCTCAGCGGGTACACCGGGGGCGGTAACTTTTTCGTCAGTATCCTCAGCCGTCTCGCACCGCCGAATCTTCCCTGGAATGCGCTCTACTGGCTCTTTTCCTTCATTATCATTGTGATGATTGCCATCATCCTCTTCGTCAGGTTGCCCCGCGTCGAACTGAAGGAGGATGAAAAAGCAGGGGCAGTGGAAACCTATAAGGGCCTGCTTAAAAAAAAGAAAGTGGTCCTGTATTTTCTCGGGATCATGGCCTATGTTGGTACGGAACAGGGGCTATCGAACTGGATGAGTAAGTTCCTTAACACATACCATCATTTTAGTCCGGAAGCGGAGGGTGCCCGGGCTATCGCCTGGTTCTGGGGCCTGATGTCGGTCGGATGCCTGCTGGGACTGATCGTCCTGAAACTCGTGGATTCGAAGCGGGTGCTGAAGGTGATCTCCATTCTTTCCATGATCACGGTCCTCCTTGCTCTGTTCGGTCCGGCCCGTGTGTCGCTGTGGGCATTTCCCTTCACCGGGTTTTTCATTGCACTGATCTTCGCCCTCATCTTTTCCCTGGCCTTGAATTCGGTGGACAAACACCACGGTCCCCTCTCGGGGATCCTTTGTTCCGGCATCTTCGGCGGGGCGCTTGTGCCGCTGATCATTGGCTGGCTTGGCGACCACATCGGTCTGCGGCTTGCCATGCTCTTCCTCATGGTTACCCTCGGGTACATCCTGTCCATCCCGTTTTGGGCGGATCCCCTGGTGAATAATAAAACGGTAAAATTATCCGGGCTTATGAAAAGCTTTGCGCGAAAAACCGTGTAACATGAATTAAAACGGGAAAGTTTCATCTTTATAACAGGAAGACATGCAAATACTCGGAGTCGATATCGGGGGAACAAAGATCGAAGCCGCCATGGTGGACGGCAGGAAAATTGTCAGGGAATATTCCTGTCCTACTCCTGCCGGCCTGTCCAGGGAGGAGGTGGTGAAAGAGGTGATCCGTGCTATACGGGAGGTACATTCCCCGGGTATTGCCGGGATCGGGATAGGTGTTCCGGGTTTGGTGGACCTGGAGACCGGTGAAGTACTGGATGTGGTCAATATTCCCTCGTGGGAACGGCTGCCGCTGAAACACTGGCTGGAAGCCGAATTTCATAAACCGGTATTTGTAAATAACGATGCTAATTGTTTTGCGCTGGGTGAAAAACATTTCGGCAAGGGACAGGCTTTCCGGAATTTTGTCGGGATCGTAATCGGCACAGGGCTTGGGGGCGGCATTGTCATCAATGACCATCTCTACCCGGGGAGGTTCTGCGGTGCCGGCGAATTCGGCAATATCGGGTACCGCGATTCCATCGTTGAGGCTTATGCAAGTGGCCAGTTTTTCCGGGATGCAAACCTTGACGGATCGGAACTGGCCGCCAGGGCACAATCAGGCGACCCGGAAGCCCTCCGTCTTTTCAGCGAACTTGGAGATCACCTCGGTAGAGCGATCGCCAATGTGCTTTTTAGCCTGGCCCCGGAGGCTGTCATCCTGGGTGGATCCGTCAGCCTGTCATTTCCCCTGTTCGAAAAAAACATGCGCGACTACCTTGAAAATTCATTCCCTTTCCGGCGGCTCTACCATTCCCTGCAGATCGCCGTATCCGATCTGAAGAACAGCGGGGTTCTCGGCGCTTCTTCACTTGTACTGGATTCATTAAAATGATTTTTCCGAAATCCCATAAGGCACCTATGAAACACATAAGTTGATCACCCGGCCTGCCAGCAACGCCATAAAGCCTTTTGCCGTGTCTGCGGGAAGTTGTTTGATGAGTTGAAGATCGCAAAGGCCGATGGCAATTGCATAAGAGAAATAAGTAAAACAGAAAAACAGGATTTGCTTTTTATGGATGATTTTGGACTGAAAACGCTGGATAACAACCATCAATTAATCCCCCTGGAACTACTTGAAGACAGGCATGGCAAATGGTCGACGACAATAACCTCACACGTTCCTTTTAAAAAATGATATGATATCATCGGAGAGCCGACAATAACTGAGGCAGGCCTTTACAGACTGGTGCATAATTCGCACAGGATAGAGCATGAATGGAGACACTATGCGAAAGAAATCTGAAAATGTCTAACCTTTCAGGTTCTATACCAGACTTAAAATTCTACCTGAAAAAATCAAGTGTTTATTAATCATGCATTGCTTATTTTTTCTTCTTTTTCTGGAAATCGGACACTTTTTAAAGCCCACCCCGGGCTGGAATAACTCAAGCCTTCAGCCTGTCAGATCATCTGACTGTTATAAAGACGCACAGGCGTGCGTCCTTGCATGGAATTTATCAGGTATAACCACATGAAGCCCTAATTATTACGCGACGCTGTTTCCCCTTTTGTTTTCTTTGCCACAATTAGTTTCCACCAATCCTGTTGTATCTCTAATTTTTCTATTGCATCACCTGATTTAATGAACTGCGCTTTCAGGTTCAATTGCTCGCTATAAAATTTGTTGTCACTTTCGGCATATAAATAAACAGGAGGCTGTGACAGGATTCTTAATGTCAGTTTATCGCCATCTTTTGCTACGGTTATTTCCCAACCCTCTTCTGAAATATAGGTTCCGCAAAATGAATTCAGAATTTCATTTTTAATCTCATATCTCTTATTCCCGGTGAAATAACCCGGCCAATTGTATTCTTTTGCAATTGAACGTAATACTTCAAAAACCAATTGAAAACTACTGTTATTAATCTGGAAACCACTTGAATTAATCATGACAACTGCTCCTTTGCCAAGCTTTTTGTATCCATATATTTGTGAGTTATATCCAAGGTTTCCGCCACTGTGTCCGAATAAAAGAGAATCACCGCTGCCTTCAAGAAATAATCCGATTCCCATACCTGGTTCTACTTTCTGAGGTGTAAGCATTTCATTTATACTTTCATTGCTTATGAAACCTGATTTGTTGTTACAGGCCTTTTGTATTTCTATAATAATTTTAGCTAATTCGGTCGGATTGGTCCATAGCCCTGCAGCTGCCATCTCGGGGTATATATTGTGGTTACCGGTGATGGGCTGGTATAATGCTTCATATCCTGAGGCTAATAAATGTGCCTTTGATTCTGATATCGGTTGTTCATAAGTGCTGTATGTCAGATGCAATGGCGATAATACAAGGCTGTCCATTATTTTATACAATGGTTCTTTAAATTTATCTTCCAGTATTAACTGTGCTACCACGAGCCCTCCTCCTGAATATCTGAATCGTGTACCGGGGATGATGTTTGCAATTACCGGGTCGGAGTTCGCAGGATATTCACCTTTCAGTATCTGGACGGTTGTCGGAATTTCAACCTCAGGAGAATAGCCCACATAACTTGGAACTGTCAATCCTGCGGTATGACTTAAAAGTTGCCTTATTGTAATAACAGGCTGCCACCCTTTGTTTGATGGAATTTTCCATGATTTTAAATATTCATTCACATCGGTGTCCAAATCAATTTCATTATTTTCTTTTAATTTCATAAAGGCTAATGAAACAACGGCTTTACTTATAGAAGCTGCCTGAAAAAGTGTATTCTGATTAACGGGTTCCTTCGTCTTAATGTCTTTAACACCAAACCCCCTGGCCCATTCAATTTCTCCATTATTTATAACTGCAATACTGATTCCCGGTGTTTGATAATGTGCCAGCCGTTCACTTAACGTTGCATTTTGGTACTGATTCCAGAATGGGGTTTCAACTATAAGATTTTCTGTTATTCTGCTTATCCTGTCTTCAATTTCCTTAGGATATTTTGGATTTTCTGTATCTGATTTTTTTGGTTTGCACCCAATCGCAGATAGTAGGATTAAAATGTAAATAATTTTTTTCATGGTTTAAAGTGTGCAAGTTTTTAATTCCATACTCAAAAGCAGACATAGTCCTTTGACTTTACTCTGTCCGGCATGCTTCAACTGACAAACCCGGATTAATTAAAAATAACCTGGTGGCTTTGTCCCCCTCCATTTTAAAGCTACAGGAAAAATCAATTCCCCCGTAACTCATCATAAAAAATGAATCTGGTGACTGAGGAAATACTTTATACGGTCCTCCATTATTTAATTGAAGATTTAAAAACTCTTTTTCATTCGAAAGCGTTATTGTTTGCCCAGCCATTTCCAGGGGCGATGTAATCTTATAAATTCCACAAAAACCGATAAGTCTGCTATTATCGAAGTTTTTATATCTTTTCGATTCGATTTTCTGAGTCAATTCATTACGAAGTTTGTAATTGAAAACCACATCGGCAACTGTCACAGGAAATAATTCGGAAATATTATAAATATGTTTTCCCTTTTTTATTTCATCTGCCACATTAAAAACAACAACATTCTCGAAGTTGTGAAAATCATATACATACACCAATCCATTCTTAAGATCTGCAATGTATGAATACAAAGTTGCATCCTCCCCTTCCGAATGGGTGGCTGCTAAAATTTTTCTGACGCCCTCAATAGAACCACATGAACCCGTTTTTAACATTTTCATGGCTGTCCGATACCTCGGGCAATCGTAGCCCTGTCCGCCAGGATATTTTGATTGACGAAAATTAGTAATCACCTGAAAGTTATCTGTTGAATAAATTATGGTATCGGCTTCAATAATGGCTGAATGACCGTTTTTATCGCCTATCATCCACTGATACCTGTTCATTTGTGATCGATTGTACCTTTTTAAAAGTGCTGCCACTTCTTCTACCGTTGCACATTCAGCCATAATTTTATCTTGCAAATCTCCCGGATAAACTTCTCCTCTAATTGCAGAAGGACTTTCATAGGGCAAACCAAATGCGTCAAACCATAATCCTTTTTCGTTTATTCCTCCCTGCGGGCTCAGGTCGCTAAAGCCAAAATACAGGCGTCCGTATAGTCCATTTTGTCGCGGTTCAACCCAAATTCTTGTTTCCGGATTGCACCCATCCTCATTATTCCCAACAAGAATCGTCTTGTTTGTTTTAAGGTAAATGGCCGTGCATGCTTTCACTTCAGAGAAAGAGCCAAAAGCAATAGCGATTATTAATCCTGATAAAAGTCTATTTTTCTGTGAGGATGTCATCTTCTTAAATTTAAGGATGCATTATTGATGAATTTTTCATTTTTGAGCTTTTTAAAAATATGAGACGAATAATAATGCTGGTTGTTACAGGAGGGAAACAATACAGGTTGATTTTTTATTCTTATAAGGTTTTTTTGGCGGAGCGGTGGAACCGTGGAAAGGTGACCCACCCTTGAGAGAGGATGCCTCCCTTTCCAGCTCCATAACTTCTTCACACCAAAACAATCCGCGACCATCCGCCAGATCTGCCCAAACCTGTCCCGATCTTTTGACCGGGATCCGGCTTCCCTCTTCTCAATACAGTTTTGCTAAATTTTATGTAGCTTGCAAAAACCCTTCAAAATAATTAAAATCGAAAAAAATGAACCGACGCAGTTTTCTTGAAAAATCTATGGCATTGGGTGCAACAGGTCTGATCGCTCCCGGAATAGCCAGATCTGCCTTTGCAAATCCTACTCCCCGGATGACAACCGACGACATTTCCCTTGCCCAGTGGGCACTGGTGGATGAGGTCAAGAGCGGGAAATGGGAGACCCTCGATTTTCCCCGTATCGCACGCGAAGATTTCGGGATCAACGGGATTGAATTCGTGAATACATTGTTTGGAGTACCCACCTTCAACTACCAGTATCAGCTGAAAAAGAATGCAGAGGAACACGGCGTGACCATGGTGCTGATCATGGTTGATGATGAAGGGGAAACCTGCACTCCCTCAAAAGAAGAGCGCAGGCAAACGGCCATCAATCACCGGAAATGGATCGACATGGCGCACTATCTTGGCTGCCATTCCATCCGTACCAACTGCCGGGGTCCTGAAGGTGCTGACAAAAATGAAGCACTGAAGTGGGCGACAGAAACCTATCAAATGATGCTCGAATACGCCATTCCGGCAAATATCGGGATCTGTATCGAGAACCACGGGGGATTGTCGAATGATGCCGAATGGATGATTTCGCTCATGAAAGAAGTGAACAACCTGTACTTTGGTTCTTATCCCGACTGGCGTGGTCCCGGCACAGATTTCGACAATGTAGGCTACCTGGAAAAGATGCTTCCGTACGCAAAAGGCATGTCCTACCGGAACCAGCCGGATGAGGCGCTGACCGCAAAGATGATCAGGATCACGAAAGACGGAGGATACCGGGGCTGGTACGGGATCGAGTCCAGCGGGCGCGATGCCATCAAAAAAGGACAGTCACTGCTTAAGAAATACCTCCAGATCGGCTGATCTCCGGACAAAAGATCACGCCTGACAGAAGCCATGTTTTAAAGGCTCTGAATACTTAACCAACCCATACCAAAACCATGGAAGAAAAAAGATTTAACAGGATCGGCCGCCGGAAGTTTCTCGGAACTTCCGCGGCAGCCCTGGCCGGATTTACGATCGTTCCCAGCAATGTCATTGCAGGTCTCGGACATATTGCCCCCAGTGACAAGCTAAACATTGCCGCGATCGGGATCGGCGGCAAGGGAAAGGACAATCTCAAAAATATGGCCACCCAGAATATCGTCGCTCTCTGCGATGTGGACTGGGATTATGCCAAACCCGTATTCGACACCTATCCGAAAGCAAAACGGTGGAAGGATTTCCGTGAGATGCTGGAAAAGCAGAAGGATATCGATGCCGTACTGATCGCAACGCCGGATCATTCACATGCCCTGCAGTCCATGACCGCCATGCAGCTGGGCAAGCACGTTTATACCCAGAAACCACTGACCCATACCGTCTGGGAAGCCCGGCAACTGACCGAAGCCGCGAAGAAATATAAAGTGGCCACCCAGATGGGCAACGAAGGGCATTCGAGCGAGAATGTGCGGAAAGTGGCCGAACTGATCTGGAGCGGCGTGATCGGCGACATCAGGGAAGTCTATACGACGACCAACCGCCCCATTTGGCCCCAGGGACTGGAACGGCCGAAGGAAATCCAGGCTGTGCCAGATTATCTCGACTGGGACCTGTTTCTCGGTCCTGCCCCGTTCCGCCCGTTCAATGAAGCGTATCATCCCTGGAGCTGGCGTGCCTGGTGGGACTTCGGCACGGGAGCGCTTGGCGATATGGGTTGTCACGTGATGGATGTTCCGTTCTATGCCCTCTACCTTAAATACCCGGTAAAAGTGCAGTCCAGCTCCACGGTTGTGAATACGGAAAGCGCCCCGCAGGCTTCAAGGGTCGAATATACCTTCCCGGCACGCAAGGGATTTAACGGCGCAAGTCTGCCTGAAGTAAAACTGGTCTGGAGTGACGGCGGCATCATGCCTTCCCGGCCGGATGAGCTGCCTGACGGCGTGAAAATGGGAGACTGGGGCGGATTGAACCTTTACATCGGCACGAAAGGCAAAATCATCAGTGGTTACTACGGAAACGATTACAGGGTGCTGCCTTACGACCTCCAATATAAGGAACCCCCTCAGATGGTGGACCGTATCAAACCGGACCCGCTGGGAGGCGGACTTCATGAAATGGACTGGGTGAGGGCCTGCAAGGAGAATCCTGATACCCGTAAAGAAGCTGCATCCTGCTTCGAATATTCCGGACCGCTGACCGAAACGGTTGTCATGGGAAACCTGGCCATCCGGCTTCAGCCCCTGGAGCGCGAACTTGATTGGGACGGTGAGAAGATGGAGATCACCAATATCCATCCTGAGGAGAAGATCACCCTCCTCACTTCGCACCAGTACAGGAAAGTCAACAAGCAACCGCAGTTCAACGATGAGACGATAGAGGCCAACGCGCAGGAATTTGCGCAGGGAATGATCCGGCCTAAGTACAGGGACGGATGGGGATGGTAGGAAGTGACGGAGTTGTGAAGTTACAGGCAGGATTTTCACCAGTAGAGTAGAGCGGGGAAGGTATACCCCTTCCCAGCCCCCTCGTCAATCCGTACGTGCGGTTTTCCCCCATACGGCTTTCCAGCAGACTTCGTCAAAAGCTCAACCATGTCATCGTGGGTTGATTCCTTGCCGCAGGGTTTATAAGACCATGCTGCCCGACAAGGATCGGGAAAGCAGCTCGTCCATACAGCCGCTTACACCTCCGTTGACTTTTCCGACGATAATACAGGTCATTTTCTCCATCAGATAATGTCTGAGCTTACGATAACCGGCCCGAGGGTAAGTGATTCCGTCAATGCAAAGTTTTACATAATCCGGGAAGAAATAATCATATGTTCGCATGGAGTTATAGCTTGTCCCGATCTTTCGGGAAAGCTGCTCAACAAGCCGCCATGATCTACTCTTTTCGTGGAACATGCAATATCAACAATGCAGAGCCCTTTGCCTGGCTAAAAAAGGTTCTTACCATTATCCCTGATTACTCGGTTCAGAAACTGGAAGATCTGCTTCCAGGGAATCTTCCGGTATGGGAATAAAAAAATCAACTTATCGGTTTATTTGGTGGGGGTGCAGTTAGCCGAAGGCTTACGAATCAGCCGCCTACTCAACTATGGGTTAATACATTTTCTTAGTTAAAATGAAATAATAGATAAATCTGACCATTTAATATGTCGGTATTTATTTCCAGTGTATTATTGTCAAAGGTTATATCATTGTAAGCTGAATACTTCTCATAACTTTTTCCAAACATATTCCCCATTATCCCTAATCCAACTTCACCTCCAATTGATACTTTTGGAAGTAAAAAGTATTCCGTTCCAACAAATGCCCTTGCACCAATGCCTATTCCATTACTGTTTTTTACTTCTAGTGGTCTTATAGTGTCTGAATAAGATCCATAAGAGTAATTAAATTTTGAATTAGAAAAATAAAGCTTAAACTCCGCTCCATATGCAAGTTGCAGTCGGTCTCTACCTTTTCTTTCTTCAAGACCTAATACAAAACTTAAGTTCATATACGATTCCTTTCGGGAATCAGCATCCAAATTGCCCCTGAAGTCACTAGTTATGTTATCATGGTAGTTCAATGCATATTTTGAAATACCCAATCTCACACGAACGGCCCTGTTTGAAGCAAGAAAATATTTACCATATAATTGATTGTTATTTAAAAGAGTTAATGCCAACCGGTTATCGCCCGAACTACTAAACAAATTGCCCACATAATTAAAAATGGAATTAACACCTATCCCTAATGCAAAATCACCTTTTTGAGGTAATACAATATTGCCTTTTTTATCTTTAAGCAATGAATCTTGCTGTGAAAATCCATTGAATACCAATAAAGTAAATAATGCAGATAGCAAAATTGTCCTTTTCATAATTATCGGATTTAGTTATTACAGGAAATAAAAATTTTGTTTGTTCTTGTGCTTCTGGCAATAAAAAAACCATACAAAATAAGATCGTTATTATAGCTTTCATTTGTTTGCAGGCAAAAATTAATGTTAAAAGTCTGCGGTATATGCCGGCCCGATCGATTTAACTTAGTTTTCGTAAAAAAATGAGATATTAATTTAATAAAAAATCACATCCGTTCAAAATAAATTTTCAGAAAAAAGGGTGAGATGGATATACCAAAGTTTATAATAAACGATTTGGTTTTCGTGGTGCACTAAAAAATATTCAGGTGAATGATGAGGAAGATTTTGATCTGTATTCACCAGACCGGTTTTGAAAAACAGTCATCAGACCATGGTGCGGGAGAACGTGATTTGTCATCAGACCAGACCTGACAGGTTTTCAAAACCTGTCGGGTCTGACGTTCATAATATCATGCAACCTTTCGAACCATTAATACCCGGCCTCTTTTACCACATTTACAACCATGGTGCGGGAGAACGCGATTTGTTTCAGGAACCCGACAACTCAAGCGCTTACAACAAATCATCCCGTGTAAAAACTTTCCTTTCATTGTTTATACCCCTGGCAGTCTAAAATTCATTTTTCTACAGCAATTTATTAACTTATGGTAATTTTAATCGCGAATCTCCGGATCCCTGGCAAGAACCAGATCGCAACCAAATGCTGATGTAAAATATCAATAGCCAAAAAAACATTTATGATCCTTAGAAATAAATATATTTTTTTATTCTTATTCATTTCCTGTGGATGTACTACATTAAATAAAGCTCTAATTGAAAACTCAGAAAGGATTCAGTTTGACCCACTGGTTTTAATCCCGGATTACGATATTTATAACATCAGAATTGATATAATCAGGCAAACAAGTGAAGTACGCGTCAATGATTCCACAAAAGAAAGTAAAAAGGCACCTTATCACCTGGCTGGATTTTATTTGGGTAATGGACTGTTTATTGACCTAAATGACAATATTTCATTATTGGTTCCGAAACTCTTTGATATTAACAGGAATCAAAATTTTATAGTAGAACGGGAAGATAACGGTTACTTTTTCAAGAGTGTAACAACCTATGAAAAAACAGATCAAGCGTTTATAATTCATGATGACGGTTTGTTCAGTACAAATACAAAAACAGAAATTGAAAATAATGACTCGGCTGTTTTTATTAAGGATGGGTTATTTTCGCATTCTAAAATTTTAAGAACTGACAGTTCGTTTACAGTTCAATATGGCTGGGATAAGACAACGATATTTAAGAATGCGGAAGGCTATTATTACCGGACGTTATTTGGAAAAGAAGCATACAAGCAAATACATAATGAAATTTTCATTGGAAAAAGATACATCATACGGAACCTGGGAGACAGGATCGACATTTTGTGCCGGGGTTTACTTTATAATGAAATCCTAAAGTATAGAATGATCAAAACAGGTAACCGGATCTATGTCTATGATCAATATTACACAGGACTGGAAATCATTAAGACCGGAAATGAAATGGAGGTCTGGGAAAACAAAAATAAATTATGTAGTTACACTCTGAAATAAAAGCTATCGTCTATAACCAGGACATTATCCGGTCTGAAAGTCAGGTATCGATTCTGCTAAAAACCTGAATCGTCTGAACTGTTATTTATGTGATTTTTTTGATTGCCATGAGTCTGCTGCCTGAATTTCTTGTTTGCGAGGGCGGTGAAAATTCAATTTAGTATCACCCTGGCACAGTCAATCATTTTAACGGTTAGTTCAGAATATTTATGTAGCTCATTGATCATTATTCATCATGTGCATCACATCATTCATTCAAAATCACAGTTCAGACATTCTTCCGATAAATTCCCATTTAC
Source organism: uncultured Bacteroidales bacterium (assembly GCA_963732905.1). GTDB lineage: Bacteria > Bacteroidota > Bacteroidia > Bacteroidales > DASQZK01. Next base: position 77,720 of record CAVTBM010000010.1, on the reverse strand, counting down.
TACCCGATTGAAATACGTTCGCCGGTATGGTTCCTTCACAAAAAACCAAAGGCACAGGATTAATCCCGACGATCCGGGTTGCGCTAATTATGCAACCAAAACGGGAATTTTCGATGGTGAGCGACAAGTACTGTATTTACGAGACCGGTTTTGAATAGCAGTCATCAGACTAAGGTGCGGGAGACAGTGATTTGTCATAAGACCAGACCAGGAGAAAGGATGGGTTGAAATCTATCTGACTCAAGATACAGAATTAGTAAAAAAATGTTTTACAATGTTTTTTAATTGAGAAACTGACAATTTAGTTTCGACAATTAAAAAACTGGAAAAGTATGGAGAAATGGAAGCTCAAAACTGATAGACAAACAATTAACGCACCACAAGGCGTATATGTGCCACAGCTACCTATCCTCCTTCCGAATACGTCAATTCGGAGAAAAAATGTATCTTTATTTTAAGATGCAAAACTGAAAGGTAGCTGCATCACATATACGCAAAACGTGTGTGCCTTGGACTTCTGCTAGGATTAAGGATATTTACTTCTTTTTCAAGGAATGATCAAACTGAAAATAGAAATCCCGAAAAACTAATTTACGGGTGTCATACTAGTTATTGAGGTCACAGCAGATGCCCTGAAAAACCCCAAACCACCATTATCAATATTTGTTGGTGGAGAAGTAGGTGCCGGAGAATAGGTTCCACCATCGTTATTAAACTGGTCAATAATGGCTTTGTAAAATTTGAACCCATCTTCCTCGAGGGAATACATTTTAATCACGAATTTTTCTCCTGACATTGGATATGCAGAAACCCATGAATTGGCAGATTGCCCTTTGAATACATCTAATCCATTGACATATCCTCCCAGGAATTCATCACTTAGAACAGAATAACCCCAAATGGAATTGTTATCTGTAAATTTGAATAAATAATAGTTTCTTTCATGCTCAGGATCATCAAAATATATTTTTGGAATATAGTAATCATCCTTTCCCTCTGCTGCCTGTACTCTCACAAAACTGACCGAATCTATCTCCCGTACATTCGACATTGTGCCTGAAGCATGATATTCCTTATTCTTCCATAATATCTTCAAGCTATATGTAACTCCTGTTTCTCCTTTTAATTTATTTGTTTGATAGTAGCCGTGACTTATGGCATAACGATTTTCAACAACTGAAGAATCATACTTGCTGAGAGAATCCACACATGCTGTTAACGTATCAACTTCACCATCACTGGATGAGATAAATAAAGTAGCATTTGTTATTGGTTCTGCACCTGACAATTCCGGATAAAATTCATAATTTGGGTCATCCTTTCGGTGATAATATAAAAGATTACAACTCTCAGTCAATCTGATATAATATGGCCCGGCTTCATTGGTTATAAGCCCTTCCACCACCGGTCTTGTGTCTTTTGGCAGGTTTAAATCCATGACCTCTGTACAGGAAGTAATCAAAGCAAAAATCAGGGAAATATTTATCACCCATATTTTTCTCATCGCTCAAATCTTAAGATGAAACGTTAAGGAAGGGATTATACCAAACAGATACATATTATATGAATTACTAATATTAAGGGAACCACCGACCGGTTGGATAAACAAGCTGTATACATTTTTTCGGTTGTATACATTATAGAAACCAAACGTCCAATCCGTCTTAAGATTTCTTGTTTTATTCTTTAAGTTTGAATATATAACTGAAACATCGAGCCGGTGATATACCGGAAGTTGATAACCATTTCTTGATGAATAGTAGTAGAATGATGCTCCATCATATGTAAAAACTCCTGTGGGAATGGTTATAAAGCCACCTGAAGTCAATTTAAAGGTAGAAGACAGCTTTAATGTTCTATTCAATGCATAAACGCCAGTAATTGCCAGATTATGTCTTATATCAAAACGGGGTGAAAAAGGTTTTCCGTTATTAATTCCCAGGGATAAAATATTTTGTGTTGGCAAGGGTATAACTAATCCATCCGTTTAGTCTTCCCCCTCTCTTTTCGATCAGCCATTCTGCCCCGTAAGATCTGCCTTTCCCCTGTAAGATTTGGATATCAATATAATTATTGAGAAAAAGATCGGCATTGTCTCTGAAATCGGTGATATGATCCAATTTGCGGTAATACATCTCGATTGATAAATCAATTGTTTTACTTAAAAGGGATTGGTAAAATCCTGCTGATATCTGCCACGACCGCTCTGGCATAACCGTATTCCCTGAAGGGAGCCAGGTATCGGTCGGAAGACCAACGGTTGAATTACTCAGCAAGTGCAGATATTGAGAGGTTCGTCCATATGAAAGTTTAACCGAGCTTAATGAATCGATTTTAAAAGTTAGGGCCAAGCGTGGTTCTAAACTTTCTGAAGTGTTGAAGATATCTGTTTTTCCGAAAGTTGCACTATCGGTAACCATTGTCTTCTCACTGTTAAATGTATACTCCTTAGCAGGACCTGTCTGGAAGAATAGCGAATACCTGAGGCCGCCAGAGAATTGTATTCTTTTTGTAATTCTTTGACTTATACTGATATAAATTCCAGTTTCATATATTTGTTTGTGATCCAATGAGAATGAATTAATAATTGATGTTGAATCTCTTTTAACGATTTCTCCGGGATAAATTAAATGCCTTATTCCAAACAATCCACTCTTAATTTTTAAAGCCTCGCTCAAATAAGCACTTAAATCTGCCTTGACTCCTGTTTCTCCCAAATGAGATTTCCAGTCATAATTCCTTATATCTGTAACAATATGATAGGCATAATTGTAACGACTGGAATAAATAGTAAAATTTGAGAATATCCTGGAATGAAAAATATGATTCCATCTTATCGTGCCGGTTTGATTTCCCCAATTAAGTGAATTTTCAAAATTAAGCGGATAGCAAAGGAAATCATCATGACCAGAATAAGAAGAAAAATAGAAGTGATTATGATTGTTGAGCCTGAAGTTAAATTTCATGTTCAGATCATTGAAATTTATAATATTGTTATCGGTAAAGTCTCTGAGACCATATACATTTATAAGATCATGACCAATCTTCCCGGCAACCAGATTCAATATCTGACCTGTATAACTGTAACGTCCGGAAATAATAAACGAGGCCTTATCTTTAACGATTGGCCCTTCAAGACAAACACTGCTTACCAATATTCCAGTCCTGGTATTCAGCGTAAATTTTTTATTATTTCCTTCTTTCATGGAAATATCAACGACCGAAGATAACTTGTCGCCAAACTCAGCCGGATATATTCCTTTATATACCATGACATCTTTGATGGCATCGGAATTAAAAGCTGAAAAAAACCCAAGAGAATGGCTGCTATTATATACGGGTGCTTCATCCAGGATGATGAGGTTTTGATCATGCGATCCACCTCTGATATTAAGGCTTACAGAACCCTCATTTGATGTCTGTATACCGGGTAATAACTGAAGACTTTGTAATACATCAGCTTCACCTGTAGCAGTAGGGATTTCTTTCATCCTTGATATATCTATTCGATTGGCCCCAGTAAAGGAATTAAAAGACGAATTAGTTTCAGCCTTAACACTAACTTCGGAAATTTCATAACTTTTAGGATGCAGGGAAATATCCATTTGTTTGTCAGCAACGAGATCAGTTTGGATTTCAGATGTTTCAAATCCAATGAATGAATAATAAAGAACATACCTCCCTTGTGGAAGTGTAAGACTATAAAATCCGTATTCATTACTTATTGCCCTATTATTTTTTCCGGCAATTCTTATGGAAGCACCTGCAAGCGATTCTCCCGATATCGAATCGTGGATTATGCCGTACAAAGTAAAATCCTGTGATGCACAGGAAAGGGATAGTAATATTAAGATGAAACTCAGGGAAATATTTACTTTGTTGATCATATTACTATATCAAACGGTAAAAGACTGAACGATATAACGACGATTTAACAAAAAAATAAATAATCACTGGTGTCCGGTAAAAATTTCATGGTCATGAAAAAAAAACTGGTCAGTGAAGACCAACCCCGAATAGTTATCTTTGAAAGTACGACCCAACAAAGAATACCATGAGTAAAAGTACAAATTTTACCGGACAGCCGATTTTAAATCAACTCTTATAATTCCTGGATAAAGGGAAAATCGGTGCGGGAGAATGTGATTTGTCATCAGACCAGACTTGACAGGTTTTCAAAAACCTGTCAGGTCTAATGTTAAAATACCATGCAACGCTACATTCGACAAAGGATTGAAGACCTCCACAGACATTCCTTGATAAGTACGACGAACACATTTCTCCTGTAGCCGATAGCTATGCCTGGGTACTAATGCCAAATCATTTTCCTCTGTTGGTGAGGGTTAAGGATGAAACGGAAGTTGCCGTAAGTACGGACCTGACAGGTTTCGGAAACCTGTAAGGTCTAACGCTCACTTCCCAACACCACAGCCCTAATGTGGTTCCCGAATCGTCCAAAGGACTATCTTATTGCAGGGGCCTCCGGGAAGGAATATTCAGCAAGCGGCGTAAAGAATACAGTACATGCTGCAGTGAAAGCCGCCGGGATAAAAAAGATGACGATACTTCATACCCGTCGGCATACGTAAGGCACACACAGTTTGGGAAAAGGGTCAGATTTATGGCACATTCCAAATATGACGGGACTTTCAAGCAGTAAGACAACGGAGAAATACACTCATATAACTCAAAGAAGCTTTGATCAAATAAAAAGTCCGATGGGGAACCCGGGTCTGTAAAATTGTAATTATATTTATTTAACAAAACTAAAAAAAGGGGCTGAATACATATGCAAAATAAATGTAACGGTTACATATACTCCTCAAAATTGATGAGTAAACACAATGGGTGTGTTTAGCAGCTCGTTGTAGGCAAGCCGAGAAACTTGATAAACTAGATGATTAATTCTGAAGAATATATTGCTTTTGTAAAGAGAACATTTTCCTTTCTTGAATCTGAATTTCACTTAGAATTCGGCAATATAACGGTAAATGGAAACGCTTTTTATGATATCCAATATGTCGATACTGAGAAAGTAATTTCTATATCTCTAGAGAACATTTCAAATTTTTATCAAGTGACATTATTCATATTAAGCGAAGGGAAAATGCCAGACTATGATGATAAAACAAAGACACTTCATCTAAATAAACTTACAAAGCAGTTTTTAAAAAATATTGATAAAGAAAGTTTACTTGAAAACAACCAATTTTTTAAAGAAATAGAAATTAAAGATGAAACAGAAAGAATGATTTGCAAATCTGCAAAGGACTTGAGGCTTTGTTTACATCGAGATTCCGACTTAAAACGGCCTGCCTACAACAAGCGGTAAGCCCAATGCTTAGCTCTTTCTTAAATCTAAATTTATTATATAAATTAGCTTTTACTTAAAACGAACATAAATCTAAAAACGCCAGCACTGGGCCTACCGCCGGGCGTTGGCAACAATTGAAACAAACATACTACATAAAATGAAAAAACTGATTTTAGGATTAATGACTGTATTGACAGTTAACATTTCATTCGGACAACAAACCGAAAAACTTGATTATTGCAATTGCCAAGACAAAATTGACCAAATTACTCCTGACTTAAATGGACAATTTGAACGTAAATGCAATGGAGTATTGATTGAAAAGGGTGAATTCGTCAATGGGGAAAAAAATGGTGAATGGATAACCTATAGTCGAAAAGGCAAATTGATTCGTAAATTGAATTTCGACAATGGATTTTTAAATGGTAAAGTTGAATTGTTTTATGTTAATGGCAAACCAAAAGTAACTGGACAATTCGAGAATGGTAAAAAAATTGGTCAATGGACTTATTACACATTGAAAGGAAAAATTCTAGCTGAAGGCAGCTATGATTCCAATAAGCCAATTGACACATGGACAATAAATGATAAAAAGGGCAAAAAACCAGTAGTTCAGTATGATTTTACCTCAAATAAATACTTGATTAATAATCCGACTCCTTCACACAAAGATGGAGATGTTATTCAAAATGATAATACAGAAGAATGGTATATCCTTAAATCACCTGATAAAAAATATTCATCAAATCCTGAACCATTAGGCGGATATGATTTTGCAAATTATATGTTTATTGAATTAGTCGAAGTACCTGAAGTGTTTTGGGATACTTATGTTTACAATAAATATAGAGTAGATTTCAAAATTTCAGAAGAGACAGGAACAACTTTTAAAAGTCAACAAATAAATGGAAATATATCAGGAGATAATTTTGAACTTACATTCTTGACAATTACAAATCCAACTTCAAAAATTAAACGAATTAAACATAGTGACTTGGAGACAAAATTGTTAAATTATAAGATTAATGAGGCGATTAGTTTAATGCCTCCATGGATTCCAAATTCTGACAATTCAGATATAAGCCTTATTATTCATTATGTGATAAATGAAAATATGCATAGACAGTAAAAATCAACTGTTGCCAACAGCCGGTCATAAAACATTGCGCAGATAGTGGTAAATTTAAACAACATAGCATTTAATCAACTGCAACAACGGTCTGATACGGAAGTGCTTCGAAGTGCGCAACGTTTCATACCGGCAAAACGTTGGCAACAAGGCCGAAAAACCTACAGTAAAACAATAATATCTCATAAATATTAAATAAACATCATTCTTATTTAAGTTATTTGCTATTTTCTTAAATAATGGCTACATTTGTTTAAAATCTACTATGAAAATTTTTAAATCAGGCCAAAACGTAAGTCAGGGATATTATAAAAGTTTTCAACCGGAACTTATAAACCGGCAACTCCAAGTTGAAAATATGGAGATTTTAGACTTGCTGAGTCAGGCTGACAGAGAACTTGGGAGACTCGATATGTACTCAAAGTACATTCCTAATATTGAGTTATTTATTAGTATGCATGTTCTAAAGGAAGCCACACAAAGCAGTAAAATAGAAGGAACTCAAACCAATGTGGATGAAGCCCTTTTAAACAAAGAAGATTTACCCCCAGATAAAAGAGATGATTGGGAAGAAGTTCAGAACTACATAAAAGCAATGGAATGGGCAATTAATCATCTCAAGGAATTACCATTTTCATCAAGGCTGATACGTGGAGCACATAAATTATTACTTCAAGGTGTAAGGGGAGAGATAAAACAACCTGGTGAGTTTAGAAGTAGTCAGAATTGGATTGGAGGAGCATCTATTAATGATGCTGTCTTTATCCCACCTGTCCATAATTCTGTTCCCGAATTAATGAGTGATATTGAAAAGTTTCTTCATAATGAAGAACTTCATATACCAGAATTATTGAAAATTGGATTGGTCCATTATCAATTTGAAACAATTCATCCCTTCCTTGATGGAAATGGAAGAGTTGGAAGGCTTTTAATTCCGCTATATTTAGTTAGCAAAGGAATTTTGCAAAGACCTGTTTTGTATTTATCAGACTTCTTTGAGAAGAATAGAAAATTATATTATGATAATTTAACTGTAGTTAGAGAAAAGAATGATTTAGAACAGTGGTATAAATTTTTTCTTGTTGGAGTAATCGAAACTGCAAAAAATGGAATAAACACTTTTGATAATATTTTGCACTTGCAAAAGCAGACAGATACAGATATTCAAAAATTAGGAAGCAGGGCGGCCAAAGCCAAAAAGATTGTAGACTATTTATATAATCGGCCAATAATCGCTGCTGATAAGGTTAGTGAAATTGCTTCTATTTCGATGCCATCATCCTACAAATTGATCTCTGATCTGGAAAAACTAAATATCCTAAAAGAAATGACAGGAGGGCAAAGAGGTAGAATGTACGCTTTTGATAATTATATAAAACTATTCAGATAATGCCCGATTGCCAACAAATTAGGAATTAAGGCACAGTTGAGCCCAAAAAAGAGGTAGCTGGTTGATTAACCATCTACCTCTTTTTTGTTGTAGTGTGGATCAAAATGCAGGCTCAATGGTGTTTTATCCCGATATTTGTCGGGATGCCGGGCTTAACAACTGTCGATCAAAGCTTACACTAAAGGGATTAAACGAGATTATACTGTCTCTTCAGACGTATTTTCGTCTTCGGCAGAATAAACCATTCCAAAAATTAAAGCAGAATCTTTTAATGTCTTATCGATTGACCTGTTTACCATCATTGCCCTACTAGGGTAAGTATGAACTTTGCAACAGGAAATTATTATACCCAATAGAATAATGATCAAAATACAGGTTTTATTATAAGTTTTCATATTCTTTATCACTGGTGTCCGGTAAAAATTTCATGGTCATGAAAAAAAGGCTGGTCAGTGAAGACCAACCCCGAATGGTTATCTTTGAAAGTACGACCCAACAAAGATCAACCATGAATAAAAGTAATAATTTTACCGGACAGCCGATTTTAAATCAACTCTTATTATTCCTGGATATGGGTAAATCGGTACGGGGGAACGTGGTTTGATATCAGACCAGACAGTGAATTGAAAAATAACGTTGTCTGGCGCACAGGAGATGGAATGAAAGAAATGTTGAATTTTTTTAACCATTCGAAAAAATAACAACGAACCACCAACAAAACAACATAAAAAATTAGGGTTTCATAGGTTATTTAAGTACTTTACCTTGCATCAAGGGCTGTGTACCTTGACAGGGAATCGATCCGAATTCCCAAACTTTTCATGGAGTGCCAACGTTAGCGATTATTGTAAAGGACGTCCGCAAGCATAATTCAAAATGGCAAATAAAATGGAATTCGATACCAACAACAATGTAGTAAAACTCTGTGCTCAAGGCATGAGTCTTGAAGGAGAAGGGAAAAATGAAGAAGCTTTCAAAATGTTTGAACAGGCCTGGAATGAATCGACTTCCGATTTTGAGAAGTTTACATCAGCCCATTATATTGCCCGACATCAGAAAAGTGCTATTGACAAATTGAAGTGGGATGAAACAGCTTTAAGTTTTGCTCTGAAAATTAATGATGATAAGATGAAAGGTACTTATCCTTCTTTATATTTGAATATTGGCAAATGCTACGAAGACTTGAATGATTTTGAAAATGCAGGAAAGAATTATGAAATTGCAAATTCTTTTACTTCTTTTCTTTCAGATGATGGTTATAGTAAAATGATCAAAGGGGGAATAATTAATGGAATTGAAAGAGTAAAACAAAAAAATTCCGATTAACAAAAGACAAAAAAAGGCACAGTTGAGCCCATGGTGCGGGGGAACGTTATTTGTCATCGGACCAGACCGTAAAAAACAACACCATCCCTTGCCCGTAAATCAGAGAAAATTGCTATTTTCAATTCTTTATTGAGCTTTCGGAAAGCGTTATAAGCAATGACATAATAATTAATTGCCCAAAAGAAAATTACAAATTAAACAGCCCATGCGATTTTTACTTTTACTTCTATTGAATATTTTACTTCAATATTCATATTCACAATCAGCCGAATTAGTTCCTGATTTTAAGGAAACCCCAAAAATGAATTGGGTGTATAAATCTGATTATTCATTTTATTCATCACCCATTGTAAAAGATAGTTTAGTTTATATAGGTGGCCTTGATAGTATTTTACATGCCCTGAATATCAATACAGGAAAAGAAACCTGGAAATTCCATACAAATGGAGAGATACGTTCAAACGTTTGCCTCAACTCTGATTGCTTATATTTGAATGGAGGCGATGGAAATATTTATTGTCTTAATAATTCTTCGGGCAAATTAATCTGGAAATTCAAAACCAAAGGCGAGAGTAAATACGATTTCGCCGATTATTTTCAATCAGCACCAATACTTAATAACGGAGTTTTATTTTTTGGCTCCGGAGACAATTATTTTTACGCGATTAGTTCTGAAAAGGGGAATTTAATCTGGAATTATAAAACAGACGGGATTATTCATTCAACAGCAGTAATTGATAATAACAAGGTATTTTTTGGTTCATTTGACGGAAATGTTTACGCGTTAAATCTGTCAGACGGCAGTTTAGTCTGGAAATTTAAAACTGTGGGACACAGATATTTTCCAAAAGGCGAAGTACAAGGCTCGCCAGCTGCTTTTGATCATAAAATTTTCATTGGAGCAAGAGATTACAATGTATATGCAATAGACCAGGATAAAGGCTTTTGTCATTGGAATAAATCTTTTTCGAATGGTTGGGGATTGTGTAATAATATTCATGATTCAGTACTTTATATTGGAACTGCTGATGAAAGAAGGTTAATTTCAGTAGATCCATCAACCGGTTTCGAAAATTGGAGTATTAATATGGAATTTTTAATTTTTGGAAATAATGCATATTCGGATAGTATGTTATATGTCGGAACCACCATTGGAAAACTACATGGAATTAGTTTGAAAAGCGGTACTAAAATCTGGAGTTTTGAAACTGAAAGTTATCAAAATACCCGTTTAAAATATTTTAAAATTGACGACTCGTATCGTGATGATATTTATTCAATCATAAAATCGAACGAGCAATTTCTCGATGTAGAATGTGAACTTGGAGGAATCTTTTCCACACCTTGTATCGTGAATAATTTAATTCTGTTTTCAAGTACAAATGGGAAAATCTATTGCTTAAAAAAATAAGTAAATAGAAATTTAACAGACATAATGGAAACAAAACGGAATATAAAAAACAACGACAGTTTATCTAAAAGTAATGTCTCATCATCTTTGTTTTCCAGTCAAAATGCATTAACAGGCAGAGTAGTTACCTGGACAGTTTCCTCAATCATAATAATATATCTTGTCACATTAATTCTTGGATTAATTTCATTAAAGTCACCAGATGAACCTATTGGGAATCCGTATTTTTCTATTCTCGAATTGTTAATTATTATACTTGCACCATTGATGGTAATTTCCTTGACAATTGTTCATAGGTCAACCCCTGAAAATTTAAAGATATATTCCCTCACATCGTTGATTTTCATGTCAATTATGGCCTGTATCACATGCTGTTTGCATTTTGTGATTTTAACTCTGAGTCAACAAGAAGCTTTTTTGAATCAAGATTGGTCATTACTTGTTTTTTCTTTTAACTGGCCTTCTGTAGCATATGCAGTTGATATTCTTGCCTGGGATTTTTTCTTTGCTCTTTCAATGTTGTTTTTATCTGCAACATTCAGAAAAAAAGGGTTGGAAAAACTTATACGGATTCTTTTAATAATAAGCGGAGTTCTCTCTCTTATAGGACTTTTAGGTATTCCATTGAATAATATGCAAGTACGGGATATTGGTATTATTGGATACACTGTTTTTGCAATCGTTATTTTCTTTTTGTTTGGTATCTCTTTTAGCCGAAGAGTACGATAATTGATTGGTTTTTAGTAATATGGGAAGTCCGAAATATATAACAATAATTTTTTTAGTCTGCTTTTCATGGATTCAATCAAATTATTCAAATGCACAGGATAATACTATATCCCATGATACACTAAATCAAAATAAAACGAATGTTAATAAAGCTTTAGGATTCACAACTGCATACTATGCTGGTTCATTATTTATTTTAGGAAAAACATGGTATAAAGGCAGAGAAAGAGTCCCTTTCCATTTTTATAACGACAACAAGGGATACTTACAAGTTGATAAATTCGGTCATACCTTTGGAGCCTATATTTATAGCTATATTGGATACCATTTTCTTTTAAATTCCGGACATTCGAGAAAAGATGCACTTTTATATGGTGCTACATTAGGCTTGATTCTTCAAACTCCCATTGAAATAATGGATGGAATACATGAAGGCTATGGATTTTCATGGGGTGATATGGCTGCCAATGCTACGGGTACAGCAATAGTTTTAGGGCAGGAATTAGTATTTAAAGAACAAATTATTAAATATAAATTCAGCTATTGGGAATCGGACTACGCAAGAAAAGCAAACGGATATTTAGGTTCAAATTCCTTTAACCGTATTTTTAAGGATTATAATGGTCAAACTTATTGGTTATCATGTCCTTTAAACAAAATCTTTCCAAATAAACTCACCCCTGATTGGTTGAACATTGCGGTGGGATATGGAGCAAACGGTATGTATGGTGAATTTATAAATATTAGCGAATACAATGGCGTAGCAATCCCAACTGCAGACAGGTACCGACAATATTTAATATCCCTGGATGTAGACTGGACGAGGATAAAATGCGATTCAAAATTTTTAAAAATCCTTCTTAAAGGTCTGACATTTATTAAATTACCATTCCCTACTCTAGAATACAATTCGAAAGGGGAATTGAAAGGACATTATTTATATTACTAGGTTTACTATGAAAATCAGTGGTGTCCGGTAAATATTTGGCAATAAAGAAAAAAGGGCTGGTCAGTTAAGAACAACCCTGAATGGTTATCTTTGAAAGTACGACCAAACAAAGAATAACCATGAGTAAATGTCCTAATTTTACCAGACAGCCGAAATGAAATCAACTATCAAAATTCCCGGACAAAGGGAAAATCGTTGCGGGAGAACGTGATTTGTCATCATACGTCAGACCTTACAGGTTTTGAAAACCTGTAAGGTCTGACGTTTATAATATCATGCAACCTTTCGAACCATTAATCCCAGGTCGTTTTTACCACATCTACAACCATGGTGCGGGGGAACGCGATTTGTTTCAGGAAGCCGACAACTATCAGTATTTCCTTGAAAAGTACGATGAACACATTTCTCCTGTAGCCGATACCTATGCCCGGGTATTAATGCCTGATCATTTTCATCTGTTGATGAAACGGAAGGGGTAGTAACTAACCCTGACAGGGTTTTGAACCCTGTCAGGGTTGACGAATATTTATATTGCTCATTGATCATCATATCAATCGTCTGAACTGTGATTTATGTGATTTTTTTGATTGACATGATTCTGTTGCGGGTACCTGTTTCCCGGGCAATTGGAATCGTTCAATTTATCAACAGCTTTCCTGTTTTTTGAATATTATCATTCCCGGTAATTTTCCAAACATAAAAACCTTTGCTAAGGTTGTCGACTGGTAATTGTATTAGATTTGCCGGCCGCTCGAATGAGCGTGAAATCACTTCCCTGCCTTCCAGGTTGTAAAGTCTGAATATTACGTGTTGAACGATACCTGGTTCAAGCATTATCTCAATGGAACGTGTAATGGGATTTTCGAATACATTCAGCCCAGAATTATCAATTTCCTGTGCAACACCCGATGCATCGCCTATCTGGCAGGAATCAAGTTTGTAAAAAATATCATACCATGGGCAATGGTCAGAACCAAACACACCATAGGTGCAATAATATTGTTCTCCCTGAACAGTCGGAGTTCCCGTTATTGTCCAGTTGAATCTTATTTTTCCGGGTTCGGTAGAATAAAAATAAATATACTCGTTATCGGTGGAGAAGGTCAGGTAGTCATTTACATGCAAAGTGTCGAAATCCGTCGTAACAGCTCCTGGCGATGTTGTCAATCCTGAGACCAACAATTTCATTTCCACACCTGTTGCCACAGGGATAAAATCATCCGGAAGAAAAATTACATATTCGGCACTCGGATAACAATCCCCTTTGAAAGTGAAAGAAAAAAAGTAAGTGGTATCGAAAACAAAAGTTCCAGCATTCAGCGGAGGAATAATTTGGGCATTAACACCCAAAATAAATAGCAAGGTAAAACCTGCAGTAAGTGAAAGATTCTTTTTCATAGCAGTACAATTTAAGATTCCATTATTGATATAATGATATACAATGGCGTCCGGTTAAAATGTATTAAACACTACGAAATCCAATACTCATCCTATATATATGCAATCTCTGATTAATTGACCTCCATCGATTACCGGATAACTTACATTTTCAAAATTTTTACGATAACTTTCCGGTCTTCATTTCAATATAAACAACTCATGAAACGACAGTATTTATCCGCAAAATCACTTGGTCAGAAAATCCTGAAAATCCTTCCACGTTATCACGCTACTAACAACTGCTCAGGTTAACGTCGGTGTCTATGTAATTACACCAAAAATTTTTGAATTTTTAACAAACAACAAGGGTTTTTGTTCAGGGCAGACATCAATGGCCTGGTGATGATCAAAAAACGGATACTCCTGAAAAACTAACCGGTGTGGAAATTTCCCGGACAAAGGGAAAATCGGTGCGGGAGACCGTGATTTGTTTCGGGAACCCGACAACTATCCGTATATCCTTGAAAAGTACGATAAACACATTTCGACAGTAGCTGATCTGATACTTATGCCTGGGTATTAATGCCTAATCATTTCATCTGTTGGTGAGGGTTAAGGATGAGGCGGAAGTTGCCGTAAGTACGGACCTGACAGGTTTCGAAAACCTGTAAGGTCTAACACTCACTTCCCAACAACACGGCCCTTATGCGGTTCCCGAATCGTCTAAAGGACTATTTTTTTGAAGGGACCTCCGGGAAGGAATATTCAGCAGGCAGCATACAGAATAAAGTACAGGCTGCAGTAAAAGCTGCCGGGAGAAAAAAGAAGAGGACACTTCATATCCTTCGGCACACGTACGCCGCACACTGTTTGGAAAATGGGGCAGATTTAAGGTATATTCAAAATATGACGGGACATTCAAGCGGAAGACGACGGAGATACCCACCTATATAACTCAAAGAGGTTTTGATTAAATAAAAAGTCCAATGGATATCCCGGATTTGTAAAATTATTGCTAGATTTATTTAACTAAACTAAAATAAAGGGATGAACACATATGCAAAATAAATGCAACTGTTACATATACTCCTCAAATTTGAGGAGTATATACAATGGGTGTGTTTAGCCACTCGTTGTAGGGCATTATAATTAGACGCTATGAGACATCTTCTGTTATTTTTAATTGGATTAATTGCCAGTTCGTGTAATTCACACAGTGAAAAGCACAATAAAGCATTAGAATCTTTTTCTGAAACTTCTATACTCACAGCGGAAAAGAAAACAGACCAACCCCAAAAAACAGATACATTAAGTTTCGATTATTTTTTGCAACTTAGTGACAATATCATTGAAGAAATTCCACAGTATCTTATTGATAGCTTTATTGGAACTAAGTGGAATGATAGGAATGATCAATATCGAAAGATCTATAGCGAACAAACTAAGCATTTTAAACTGTATGACATTTATTTACTAACATTCAATGTTTCGATGTATGGTGTATCAGGACAAACAATATTAGCTTCGTATACCTATGACGGAAAGATGATTGATCATTTAAGTGTTGCAGAGTCATCCGATATGGACTTATCTTCAACATCATATTCATTCAGAAGCTTTCAGATTTTCAGTGATTCATTAGTACAAGTTGTTGACACAAGGATGAAAGCAAAACATTTTGAGTATAATATGCCTGATTTCAATTCAATTTATTTGATCTCGATTCAATTGATGTTACCGAAACATTGGATTATTAATTACTATGTTATCCAAAGATCAGGTGAGTTTCTAAAAGTTTTACCTATTCAACCTATTCTAGTACGAACAAACATTAAAAAACTTAACGAAGTCAGAACTTCGAATAAAAAGAAACGAATTTTATTGCAAGACACGGATACATATTTCAAAGCTCAATGATTTAATCGAACACTTTCAGTAACCTAAGCTGGTATAAGCCAAGATATAAAGATGTTACAGATAAACTTACGGCATTTGATATATATAACATTAAATTGATCAAACCGGATTGTTTTAAGATGAAATAAATAACGCCTCTACAACAATGCTATACTCTGGCAATTGCGGGTGCAGTGCAGGTTTCGGGGTTCTCTGCTTCGCGTTATCTTTCGTAACGGGTGATAGGTTATTCAGCCCGTAATCCGCCAACTTTGCAGGTATAGCAGTCACCGTTGTAGGCAAGCTGACGGAACACCGGTGCTTGATTGAAAGATTTTTTGTAAATTGGGGTCAATTACAGTAACATGGTTGACAAGCTAAACATATTGACTGATCTTAAAAACCATCTGAATGCTAATTATGGCAATTCAATAAAGGACATCATTTTGTTCGGTTCACAAGCCAGGGGTGATTCCGATGAAAATTCTGATTACGATATTCTCATCGTATTGGACAGGAATTATTCAGGTACGGATGAAAACGAGATTTTAGATCTGTGTTATGATATTGATTTAAAATACAATATACTCCTGGATGTTCATATCCTTTCAACTTCAGAATTAGACTCAGAGAGAGGAAAACAGCCCATATTCAAAAATGCGTTTAAATCCGGAATATACGCATGACAATCGAAAATGAAGAAAGGAATAACCTTATCCGATACAGGCTGGATGAGGCTTTCGAAAGTATCGAAGATGTCCGGCTATTGATTGAGCATGACAGGTTACGTTCCGCTGTAAACCGGATTTATTATGGAATGTTCTATTCTTTGTTAGCTCTGGCATTAGCAAATAGTTTTGAGACTTCGAAACATGGTCAATTAATCGGTTGGTTCAATAAAAATTTTATCCACCCAGGACTGATTGAACCAAAATTTGGAAAAATAATCAATAAAGCGTACAACAGAAGAACAAAAGGAGACTATGATATTTTTATTGAATTTGATAAAGATGTCATTGCTGAAATGTTTGAAGAAATGCAGGATTTCATAAATAAAATCAAGGAAGTCATTAATATCGATTAAAACCAGCCTGCCTACAACATCCGGTAAATTTCATTTCCAGGTTTGCTCCGAATTTCGTAAATTCGATTGAACGGGATGAATGATTTTGACGAACACTCGCGACCCTGGAAACGAAACTTACCGCCACCGTTAGTGGCAACCCTAAAAAACCGCTCCGGTCATAATATGATACAAATTTGAAGACTACAGAAAACAAATTAGAATATAAAATCATTCTTCCTGAGACTGAACTTTCAGACTTTGTAGAAAGGTTTTATATAGTTGAAAATACTTCTGCTTCAGACAAAGAAGTTGTGCTTATTCCAGACGGAAGGATTGACCTTTTCTTTATTGTTCTTGGAACGGGTCAATTTATTGGGACTCTCATTGGCATCGAAACCCAACCAACAACAGCTTCTTTTCCTCCTAAAAGTATATTCATTGGCATAAGTTTAAAACTCCTGTCAATCGAATATATTTTACACACTACTATTGAAGATATAATGAATGGTGCACGAAAATTACCCAACGATTTTTGGAGTATTACAAGCAATGACTTAAGCAACTTTGATAGCTTTTGTGATAAAATTTCAAAATGTATTCGAGAACAAATCAAACATAAAATAGATGAGAGAAAACGAAAGCTTTTTAATCATATTTATGAAACCTATGGAGCTTTGAAGGTAAAAGAATATGCTCAACATGTATTTTGGTCAGAACGACAAATCAACCGCTATTTTAATCAAACTTTTGGTCTTTCATTAAAGGCATTTTGTAACATTCTTCGTTTCAAAGCATCATTTCAACATATAAAAGAAGGTAATCTTTTTCCTGAGCAAAATTTTGCTGACCAAGCGCATTTTATTCGTGAAGTAAAAAGATTGACAAAGGTTACCCCAAAAAGATTGGCAAAAAACGAAAACGACCGATTTATTCAATTTTCAACCCTACCACCTGAGTAATTTTACATCATAATTTTAAACATAAAAAATATGAGTAAATCATCAACAACAACTGGGGAAGAGTTTAATAAAGTTTATCGTTCTATTGGTCACTGGATTTGGACAGATAATCGTATTCCAAAGGAACTGAAAGGAATAGTAGAAGTGCATAACCCAAAAACTTCATTAGAATTAGGTTGTGGCCTTGGAATATTTTCAAGTTTTATGGCATCGCAAGGTATAAAAGCAACAGGAGTTGATTTTTCTTCTGTAGCCATAGATAAGGCAACTAAACGAGTCGCAAACAATACAGATAAACCTGAATTTATTGTTGGCGATGTAACTAATCTAAAAAACATTGATAAACAATTTGATGTATCATTTGATGTTGGTTGTTTTCATTGCTTAAATGAAGAAGGTCAGCAAAAATATGTTTCCGAGATACGCAGGTTGTTAAAACCCGGGGCAACACATTTGATTTGGGCGATGGATAGTTCACCAAGCGGGATAAAATTAAGCCCGAAATATATTGAGCAGACATTTGGAGAACACTTTAAACTTGACCAATCAAAATTTAGTCGAAGAAGAATTGCATCTTCACATTGGTATTGGCTAATACGTAAAGAATAAAAAGGGCAGCCACTAACAACGGGTCATAAAACATGCCGGTTTCAGTGGTTTTTCGAGCGTTTCGTCCCGCATTGTGGTTTTTTCACGGCGGATACAGACGCAGCACGCAATCCGGCACGATTTTATACCCGCGGACGTTAGGGGCAAGTTTTGAGTAGGAAAATGCTTTTTCGAGCTAAAGAAGTTACATCATTGATGGAAGTACTAGTCATTATAAGTGTCTTGATTCTTGGGTTTGTTATCTATACTAAAATAAGAGACAAGAAATTATTAAAGACCGTTACAAAATCTAATAGAGGGACTAGATCAGAACGACAACTGGTGTTAAAGCTATTGAAATATGGGATCCCATCTCAAACAATTTTTCATGATTTATATGTTGAGAAACGAAAAAAAAGATATGCACAAATTGATATAGCTGTTCCGACAAGCGTTGGAGTGTTGGTTTTTGAAGTGAAAGATTACAGCGGTTGGATTTATGGTAATGATAGTCCAAAATGGACACAAGTATTAGCCTATGGAAGAGAGAAGCATCGATTCTATAATCCTATTATTCAGAACAGTAAGCATATTATTGACTTGAAGAAGAAATTGAGCCAGTTTGAAAACATACCCTTCTTCTCTATAATAGTATTTTATGGTGATAGCGTCATTAAAGATTTTGGTCATGTACCCTATAGAACATTTATCATAAAGCCAAGGAGTTTAAATAAACTAATTAGTGATATTTTAAAAAATTCCGAACCAGCTCAATATACTAATAAGAGAGAGGTAGTTAACGTTCTTAAAGAGGCTGTGAAAAATGGAGAAAATCCAGAGATTCGAAATATGCACATTGCACATATTATGAATCACTGTTGTCCGGTAAAAACAAAAAAGTAATAATACATCAAAGAGATCGGTAAAAACGGCGCGATGGCCGCCAAAATGCCGCGAGCACGCAGGCCTTGTGGGTAAAGGCCGGGATGATTTTGGCTTGATTTTTTTGTTTACTTTTTTTATCAAGAAAAAAAGTAAATGCCTGTCCGGCATGAGGACATAAAAAAATAAGGGATATAATTAACAGATCATTGTAATGATGCATGAATATTGATTTATAGAAATATTTATATTTTTTTTACCGGACACCAATGATTATGAATATGTTCGAATAATTAAGATATGTAAAGAAAAAACCAGCCCCTAACAAGCGGTAATATGCAATGCTGGGTTTGCTGCAGGTTTGAAAAGTTGTACCTTTAATTAACGTTTTTACAGATTAGGAGGATCAGTGCTTCGAAACCCGCACTGCACATTCCGCCATCCGTTAGGGGTAAGTGCTCAAAAAACCACGAACCAGAAAAATTTCGTATTTTTACAAAAAAGCAGTTTATGACCTTTGAAAAAACATATGAAATAAAAAAGGATAACCGATTGATTATCAAATTACCCGAAAGTTTTAAATCTAAAAAAAGGGTAAAAGTAATTATTGAGGATATTGAAGACAGTCGGCAGGAAAAAATTAATTTACTCAAGAAAGCTTCAACTGATCCCCTCTTTCTTTCAGACGTAAATGAAGCCACTTCTGATTTTAAGGATTCTGACAGAGAATTACTATGAAATATAAAAAGTGGAGCATTTGGAGAGCGAATTTAGATCCTGTTTTAGGTTCAGAACAAGGAAAATCCAGGCCTGTTCTAATAGTGAGTGAAGATGATATAAATGAACTACTTAATATTGTTAATATAATTCCAATCACTTCTCGCAAGCCCGAACGTGTGATATATCCTAATGAAGTTTTATTGCCATCCGGAAAATTTGGATTGGAGAAGGAATCAATTGCACTATGTCATCAAATTCGTACAATTGATAAAAAGCGGCTATCAAAACGATATGGTCAAATCGCAGATAAAGATTTAAGAAAAGAAATCATTGAAGCCATTTGTTTTCAGCTGGGAATATGCAATGACTGAACATTGATCGAAACGCACCTACCCCTAACAGCGTATATGTGCCACAGCTACCTTTTACGCTTCGAATAAGTCAATTCTGAAAAAAATACATATCTTTATTTTTACGACGCTCAGTCGCAGGTAGCTGCGTCACATATACGTAAACGTTGGGGTGCATTAAAACTTAAAAACATTTAATATTAATATCACTTAAAAAAGTTAGGTATGAAAGCAAATCAAAATCCAAATTTATATATAGTTGGAGGCGTTTGTGGCATCGTGGGAACAATAAGCTACATTATTGCTATTACATTTCCATTTTCTCCAACCGTATCCTTTTTATTAGCAATGGCATGGCCAATCTTTACAATAATATTTGCATTCTCTGCTTATAAATATATTTCAATTCAAAAGCAAAGTTTCAGTAATCAACTTGCATTTATATTTACCATTATAGCTTTTATCTTAGTCAGCATCATGATATCTATACAACTTGTTGTGAGAGCAGGTATGGAAGAGTCAATTATCAGCGCCTCAGCTACAGATAAGGACACACTTTTATTAATCTCCAATTCACTTAGATGGATTGATTTGGGCGTGGATTTAGCTTGGGATATGTTTCTTGGATTAGCTTTATTTCTACTTTCAATGGCAATAAAGGGACACCAAAAGTTTGGTATTTGGTGGAGTATTCCATTAGCATTATTAGCATTAGTTCTTGTTGTAACTAATCTGTTTACTTTCCCAAATCCACCAGATACAAAAGGATTATTTGATGTTGGACCAATAATCGGAACATTTATAATTGTCTTTGCAGCTCGGATTATTTACCTGGGCAGAAAGATGAAGAATTTGACAAACTTAGAGTAATTCCTATATTAAAGGAAAAACGCACCCCAACAAATGTATAAAAATAATAGCCGAGATAGTAGTAAACCCAAGGGTTGTTGCCCGCTTCAACTTTCTTGTAACTCGACAGGAAAGTGCCACGCAGTCGGCTACTATTCTTATACGAAACGTTAGCGGGCATTAAAAAAATACGTAAAATAAAAACTAACAAGGTAAAGACAAGTTAATTAAAACAAATACTAATGAAGAATAATAAAGAAATTGAATCAATTGAGATTTTTAACGGAATAATATGGCAAGCCCAGATGGTTAAAAATCTGTTGGAAAATTCAGGAATTGAAGCGTTTTTGCAGGATGAGATAATTGGCTCTTTAAACCTACCCTGGGCCGCACCAGGCGGAATAGGATTGGTAAAGGTGATGATTTCAAGTTCTGATTATGAAAATGCAAAATTGATTGTTGACGAGTATAAAAAAAACTTAGAGAAAAATAAATAACGCCCGCTAATCGAGTAGGCGGCTGACGGACTAAAGTCCGCCAGTACACCTCTCACACCACTGTAGTGCGGGTCACGTATACAGCGGTTTCCCGGTGGAATAACCGGGACAGGCTATTAAATTGTAGGGATACGATTTTATACATCTCCGAAAAAGGTATGTAACCACGGCGTTTCAGGCGTTCTACTGTGATGGCGGTACCAAGAATCGGGCTTTACTCATTATATAGTTTATTTTCAAAGGTATTCCCCGCATTAAAGCGGGGCAGGCTGTGAGGGCTTCGCCGTTGCAGTCTGGCTTCGTTACTCACTGCGGTCGTGAGCTCCGGTTCAGCCCCCGGATTGCTCCGGGCTGCCTTGCCACTTGCTAACGGTTTCCCGATGGTTATCGGGATTACTCCCGCCCGTAAGGGATACCGCCAAGGCGGCACAGGCATTGCACCCTCTGGAAAAAAAACAACACCTGACTTTGCTCGTTAATCAAAGAAAATTGCTATTTTCAATTATTTATTGAGCTTTCGACAGGTGTGTGCCACTGCTCATGCAGGGCACACACAATGTATATAGCAAATAGGCGTGAAAGTAGTAAATTCAGCGGTTGTAGCCCGCTTCAACTTCATCTCAGTTTGATAGGTTTGAAACACGCAATCGCCTACTTGCCATATACTAAACGTTGTATGCAAGTGTGGAAAACCAACACGACATATTGATACGATTTTAGAAAAATGAAATAATGATAAAAAACAGATTGACGGGATTTGTGCTCCGTTGAAAGGTGGATGCGGTTTGAAGGGAATTTACTCTCGATTAAAAACTAAGAAATAGCTTAAGATGAGAATCATGAAAGATGAATATCCGCAAAATGTAATTACCTACAAGCTTGACTGGCCAGAATGTAGTTCCGAAAATTATTATCGAAACATTCGTTTTTTTACAGATGAAGTGATTGAATATGCTTCTGTTTCTTTGAATTCAAATGTGATGGATTTTATGGAATATCTGAAACTCCGGGGTGTTGTTGATGATATACGGTCAAGGGATGAGTATCTTCTAGAATTATTAAGTTTTGGGCTTCTCTGGAAATCGTATGCAGCATATGCATTAAATGTAACCATTGCTCCTTTGGAACTTTTATCGAATCTGGCTGAATGGCGAAAAAAATTTCAGCGTGCAAAACCAACTATCGATTGGATTCGAGGGATACTTATTACCCTTTTCCTTTTCCCGCGGATTGAAAACAAAGCACCAGTTCTAAAACCAATGTTGAAAGATATTGACCGGTTTTGCCGGTGGCTCAGTGCAACAGGTGAATTTAATGAACAGTCGAACCGGTTTCAGATTTGGCGCCCTTACTGGGTATCCATGCCCACAGACCGATGGATTGAAGGACGGGATAAAGTTTTCCGGGTTGTGGATTGGTTTATACAACGCTCACAAGAAGTTTTGGGCGAATATACCGAAAATGTTGACCGCTTTTTAGCTGAATCTGAAAAGACTTATCGCTGGCGCGAAGACCGTGTGCAATGCAGGCGGAAAAGACCAGAGTATCATCTAAATATGGTTGGAGCTGAAATTATGAACCGGGCTTTTCGGCAGGATTTTAAAAATACGGAATCAACAGCTCTCCTGATACCGGGATGTATGCGCATCCCGAATGAATCAGAATGTAAAGCTGTCGTTTCTTCAAAAGGATTATTATGTAAAGGCTGCAATAAAACATGCCATGCCAATCAATTAAGGCTGATGGGTCTGAAAAATAATTTTGTAACATATATTATTCCACATTCTTCCGACTTGTCTCTTTGGGCCCCTGTCCCCGGACAACCCAGAAACGGAGTTATTGCAGTTGCCTGTGTGACCACCCTGCTTGAAGGAGGTTGGGAATTGAAAAGATATGGTGCGTGTGCCCAATGTGTACTACTAAATTTTAGCGGTTGCAAAAAACACTGGCATAAGGAAGGTATTCCAACATCTATCAACATTGCGGAATTGAAAAGGATTCTTGAAGGAAACGGGAAGAATTAAAATTTATGCTTGTAGTGATGTAAGTTGCTGCTTTATATTTTAACCTTTAACTTAAAATAAAATGGATGAAAAAATTATCTGGAGTATTGTTTTTGTAGCATTTGTTATGCTCTTATGCATTATCAAACCAAATATTGGCAGAATTTTCCTCGGGCTTTTTTATATAACAATGGCGCTGGGAGTTAACCTTGTCAATGCTTTTACAAACCCGCAGGGGACAGTTGAGATGGGACAAAATTCGCTGTTTGACTTTTACAGATTACTTTTTACAAATGTTGTTTCGAAACAACCTGTTTTGTTTATTCTTTTTATAGTGGCGTTTGAATTAAGCATGGGATTGCTGATTCTCAATAAAAATAAAAAAGTAAAAATTGGTCTCATCGGAACAATTTTATTCCTGATTTTTATCACACCCTTTGGTTATATTCAGATTCCGTGGCTAGGAATTGCTTTGGTTCAAGGGTACTTGTTAACCAAAGATTTTGATGAAACATTTATTTCAGGTCTTCGCAAGCAATTTTTAAAATCCAAAACAGGGTAACTCATTAGTTCAATGTAAAACATATTTGAATGAAAAAATTGATTTTTCTGCTAATAAGCCGTCCTCTATTGTTTGTTTTATTTCAGGCAATTATTGCGTTTTTTCTAACCTCCTGGAATGAATCAGCAAATTACTGGATTCTTGCTGCCACCCTTACAAACATTACCAGTTTTTTGATTTTGTTGTTTCTAAGTAAAAAGGAGGGCATTTCTTATTTTTCCATGTTCTCTTTTGACGCTTCGAAAAGGAAAACTGACATGGTTTGGTTTCTGATTATTTTGATTATCAGTGTTCCACTCGCGGTTATTCCAAGCCTTGCTATAAGCAATCTGTTTTGGGGAAATACAGAATATTATCATTCAGTTTTATTTCAGCCGTTAAACCGGGGACTGGTTTATTTTCTATTGCTGGCTTATCCTGTAACTACAGGACTTTCTGATTTGGTGACCTATTTCGGGTATATTATGCCACGTTTTAAAAACCGAATGAAATCCCAATGGCTTGCTTTAGCTTTGCCTGTTTTGTTTTTTTCGGTGCAACATTGTACGCTGCCGTTAGTGTTTGAAGTAAAGTTTATAATTTTCCGCAGTATAATGTATTTACTTTTCTCTTTTGTTTTGGGTTTAGCTTTGTTTAAACGTCCCTCCTTACTTCCCTGGATGGCTATCCTTCAGGCGATACTTTATTTTCTGCCTGTGCTGATGGTGTTGACTTTGACCTTAAACGAGGCCGGATAATAAAGAATTTTTACCCATGATTTTCTACTTTGATTAGAGGATATTTCGTAATTATTAAAAGCATTTGAAAAAGTAGTTAAAGATAAATGGGAAAGCCAGCCCTGTTTGTAAGTACTTTGGCAAATTACACGAGCCACGCTCAGACCAAAACTTGCCAAGTAGCTTACAAAACCAACCCTAAGTACCGCCTTTAAGGGCGGATGGGGTTTCCCCACCCACAAAAAACAAAATAAATTTGTGCTCAGTAACAAGGTCAGTGCGGATTGAAAAGATAAAGAATTAGATTTGTAAAAACTTGACACAGATTGACTTTGAACAATAAACACCAGCATACAACAATGTACATATTGCAGGGCGGAGTTCGGTGGTTTGCCAACTGCGGATTCTCGTTTCGCAGTTCCGCGTCCTACCGGACAGGAACGCTCTCCGAAATCCGCCCCGACAACATGTACCAACCGTTGGGTGCAAGCCAGTGAAAATCACGCGAGTTCCCAAACAATTCAGTTTAGATACTATGAGAAATTTATTTAATTTGATTGGTTCAGCGGTGAAACGATGCAGAATATATGTGCTGACTATATTTATCACATATTGTATTTCATGTTTCATTGGGATCGTAATGTCTCACAATGAGAATAGTATTGCACTTGCTTATAGAGATAAAATTGTGGGACATGCAATGGAAACTGATAAAGCATCAGTAAATTATCAAAAAGGCAACAGCTTTTCAGCGGCCATGATTGATTTTGGGGAAAATTTGTTTTTAGGTGCTGTACCTCAGACTTTGATGGGATTCGGTATAGTTATTCCGTATTTTTCGACCTCAATACAAGGTTGGATTGGAGGAATTGTCTCAATTGATTCAGACCATAATAGCAGATTTAAAAATTTCAAATCGACATTTTATTATTTTTTAGTGCTATTACTTCAATTTATTCCTTACTCGTTGGCAATAGGTGCAGGTATCAAATGTGGAGTTGATTTTTATAATAATAACAAGATAAATAGCTGGTTGATATGGAAATATAAAATTCAAAAATCAAGTTTAGTTGATCTAGGACTAATATATATTCTTGTGGTTCCATTATTTTTTATTGCTTCCTGCTTTGAATTTATCTCGACATGGAATATATAAAAACGGCCAGCACCCGACAGCAAAATACCCGCAAGTCGGGTTTCGGTGCTTCGTTGACAGGAAATTAGTAAATTGAAAAGCAGTACTTCGTAGGAAGTTCATCGGGAAACTCCCGCCCTGCGTGTATTTGCGGAACGTTGTGCAACATTTAAAATGACCAACAAAAACAATACGTATAAATCATGAGAAAAATAATTGTGATGTCAATGATTTCATTAGATGGGGTCATGCAGGCACCTGGTGGACCGGAGGAAGATCCATCAGGCGGATTCAAATTTGGCGGCTGGAGTGCACCGTATTTTGATGAAGCCGGTGGTAAGGCTTTTGAAAAAATGATGAAGCCAGCTGACCTTCTTTTAGGTAGAAAAACTTATGAGATTTTTGCCGGCTACTGGCCGGAACACGCTGAAAACTGGCAAGGAATTAATGATGTTACCAAATATGTCTTATCTACGACCATGAAAATAGCGGACTGGAAAAATACAGTTTTCCTCCAAAGTTTAGCAGATGTCAAAAAACTTAAAAATTCAAAAGGTGCTGACCTCAAAGTATGGGGAAGTAGTGAACTTATTCAGTTGCTGCTTAAAAATGATTTAGTGGATGAACTCTGGCTCGTCATTTATCCGTTGACACTTGGCAAAGGAAAGAAGTTGTTTATCAATGGCTCTATTCCGGCTGCTTTTACATTAGTAGAGAGCGTAGTTACACCAAGCGGAGTAATTATTGGCAATTACAAACGAGCCGGAAAAGTTAAGACAGGGTCTGTGGCTTCTTAGATAAAATAAATATGAAAAAAGAAAAAAACGCTGCACAAACAGTAAGCCCAATGCCTTTTGAATCGGTAGTTTCAGAATTATTTGTTTAAATTAAATTAAAAGAAGACACAACAATAAAGGGTTAAATGCCGGCACTGAGCTTACTGTCAGGCATTGTAGGTCATTTAAACAAAATAACATGAAAAGGATCATTCTTTTAGTCCTTCTTTATCTTCCCTTCAAACGTTAGTCAGAATTATTAAAGCATGAAATATTTCCTTGAAAAGTACGATGAACACATTTCGCCTGAAGTCGAAACTTATGCCTGGGTTTTAATGCCTAATCATTTTCATCTTTTAGTGAAGATTAAGGATGAAACGGAAGTTGCCGTAAGTACGGACCTGACAGGTGTCGGAAACCTGTAAGGTCTAACGCTCACTTCCCAACACCACAGCCCTAATGTGGTTCCCGAATCGTCTAAAGGACTATTTTTATTGAAGGGGCCTCCGGGAAGGAATATTCAGCAGGCAGCATACAGAATAAAGTACATGCTGCAGTAAAAGCTGCCGGAATAAAAAAGATGACGACACTTCATATCCTTCGGCACACGTATGCCACACACAGTTAGGAAAATGGGGCAGATTTAAGGTATATTCAAAATATGACGGGACATTCAAGCAGTAGGTAGACGGAGATATACATCCATATTATTCAAAGAAGCTTGGATCAAATAAAAAGTCCGATGGATAACCCGGATTTGTAGAATTGTAATTAAATTTATTTAACTAAACTAAAATAAAGGAGCTGAACACTTATGCAAAATAAATGCAACCGTAACGTTTACTCCTCAAATTTGAGGAGTAAACACAATGGGGTGTGTTTAGTCACTCGTAATGCGCAAATTTCGGAAACCTGATGAATGAGTAACGTGAAAGGAATTAGACAAATATTGATATTGTTTTCAGTTCTTGTTTTGACCAATTCGTGTCTTGACCGACAATTCGTTGACGGTCGAGCAGAAATTGTATCAAGATCAGACACGACGCTCAATGATTCTTCATTAGTCTTTGGTCATGTATATCGAGTTGACTGGTCAGGCAACGAATACTATTATGAAAATGAGTTTGAAATGTGGGTAGAGAACTCAAAATTGAAAACGACAAACGATACAACTGGGTATTATTCACTAAAAATGGCACCAGGTACTTACACGATAAGATGTCAAAGCGCCAGCAATGAATGGACAAGATTAGTTGAAGAAGTGAAGAATATCAGTTTATCTAAAAATACTAAAACCGAGATTACTTTTTATATTGGGACTACAATTGAATGAAAAATCAGCGCATAACAGCCGGTAAATTATCATAGACAGGTTTGCTCTGAATTTCGTAAATCCAATTAAATGAAGCTTTTGGATATTAACGCACCATAACGTCCCAAGGCAACGAAACTTACCGGCGGACCGTTGGCTGCAATTTGAAAAAAAACTCTCCGAAATAAAAAATTACTATTTTCTGTCATATTTTCTTAAAACTTGTCACTATCTATAATAGAGACATTAAAAATCAATAATTAAAATTTTAAGAAAATGAAAACCACAAAGGAATTAATTCAAGTTCTAACAAGAATTCAAATAATAAGCAGCATGGTTTGGGCTATTTTGCTCATAGTTTGCTACCAAGTATTGGGTGAATCCAATAAGGAGGTTAGCCTTATGTTAATCTGCGGTTTCTTTATTGAATTTTTACTTATAAGTTCATCTAAAAACAATTTGAAAAAGGAAAAAAGCGAAAAAGTATAAAGAATTGATCATATTTATATCCTGAAACATCTTAATACAATGGGGAAACAAAAAGATGATGAATTTTTTGAAGAAATTCTTGAAAGGAATAAGTATAAAATATACAGGATATGTAATATTTATGCTGTTACTCCAATAGAACCACAAGACCTCTTTCAAGAAGTTGTTTTTCAAATTTGGAAATCTCTTAAAAACTTCAAAGGAAAATCATCTATTGATACTTGGATATATAAGATTACTGTTAATGTTTGCTTGCGTAAAAAAATGAAATTTGATAAAAGCAATACTAAAACAGATCGATTAGAATCTATTCATTTTACACCAATAGAAAAAGAGATTGACACTTCAGAACAAGAAAAATTCAATTATTTAAAAGAATGTATTTCAACATTAAATGAAACTGACACTTCAATTATTGTCCTTTATTTAGATGATTTATCTTATAAAGAAATTGCAGTAATTACAGGATTATCAGAAAATCATATCGCAGTTAAAATGAAGCGAATTAGAAAAATATTATTTGAATGTATCACTCCAAAAATTCATTAAAATGTTAGAACAAGACTTAAAAAATATTTGGAATAATTCTTCTCAAACAGCTCAAATATCAATTGAAACAAACCTGTTGGTAAAAGAATTGAATACTAAAATAAATAGGATCCAGAAAAATATAAGAAGAAGAGATATTATAGAAATTTCAGCTTCAATAATTGGAATACTTCTTTTTGGTTTTTTATTATTCGAAATCCCGTTCCCTATTACTAAAGTAGCTTGCGGATTAGCAATGGTTTGGTTTGTATTCGTTATTTTTAAATTCAGAAAATCAAAAACACAAAACATTAAAACTGATTTTTCATTATCAATGACTGAACAACTGAATAATCAGAAAAAAATGATGGTACAGCAGGCAAAGCTATTAGATTCTGCTTTGTACTGGTATGCTATTCCCCCATTTATTATGAATTTTATATTCATTCTAGGGTTAGAAAACCCAACCGATTATAATTGGACTAATAGTATTGCTGAAAGCTTTTTACCACTTACATCCAATTTCAAAACAGTAATATTAGCAGGTTTAGCATTGTTTTATATTTTTACTTTTTGGGTAAATAAAAGAGCCTTAAACAAAGATGTAAATCCTATCATAAAAAGCATTGAAAAAATTCAGCAACAAATAAAAACTACTGCCACGCAGTCATGAGTAATGCGGGGTGATGTGGTAAATTGAACTTGAGTACAACTAATGTTTATTCCGGGCAAACAGCCCCCCGTTCCGGATTATTGACCCCCCTGTTGAAGTCAACCACCCCGAAGGGCAATCTTAGAACGGTATGCAATGAACGATTTTAGAAGATCAAATTTATGCTTTTTTCTTTTTCGGCATGGATTCTCCCGATAATTCTATTGTATGCGATGTCTGAACTGTTATTTATGTGATTTTTTTGATTATCATGAGTCTGCGGCCTGAATTTCTTGTTTGCGGGGCGGTGAAAATTCAATTTAGTATCACCATGGCACAATCAATCATTTTAATGGTTAGTTCAGAATTAGCTGTAGGAACCACATAGAGCACATGAGGATACATGAGGAGGAAGAGGAGAACCACATAAGGCACATGAGGGCACATAAGAAGGAAGAGAGGGAACCACATAAGGCACATGAGGGCACATAAGAAGGAAGAGAGGGAACCACATAAGGCACATGAGGGCACATAAGAAGGAAGAGAGGGAACCACATAAGGCACATGAGGGCACATAAGAAGGAAGAGAGGGAACCACATAAGGCACATGAGGGCACATAAGAAGGAAGAGAGGGAACCACATGAGGCAGATGAGGGCACATAAGAAGGAAGAGAGGGAACCACATGAGGCAGATGAGGGCACATAAGAAGGAAGAGAGGGAACCACATAAGGCACATGAGGGCACATAAGAAGGAAGAGAGGGAACCACATAAGGCACATGAGGGCACATAAGAAGGAAGAGAGGGAACCACATGAGGCAGATGAGGGCACATAAGAAGGAAGAGGGGGAACCACATAAGGCACATGAGGGCACATAAGAAGGAAGAGAGGGAACCACATGAGGCAGATGAGGTCACATAAGAAGGAAGAAGAAGGGGAACCACATAAGGCACATGAGGGCACATGAGGTGGAAGAAGGAGAAAAGTACCTTAAACAATTTTTTTCATCAAGCAACCGAGTGAAGCGAGCTCGGGAACACAAATGAAATGATACCCTTGTGATTAAAAAAGTAAATAACCGTCTGGCACGAGGACAAGAAAATGTAATGTATTGGGCTGTCCTATCTTCTGCAAAGCTGATCTGATTTAGGATATAGAAGAAATCCAGGAAGAAATGGAATGATTCCATCCTTTAAGGCTGGTATTTGAAGGATAAATATCAGCCTTTTTACCTTTTCAACATGAAATTTTACCTGTTATACTTGAATTTAGCGGTACATGAACGAAATATTACAAATAATGTGTGTATGTACGGCTTCAACCCGTTACCGAACGCCAGGATTTCGCTCATTAATCGGCTTCAACCAATGCATAAACGGGTATTTCCGGCTCATGTAAGGGTATTGTTACCTCTTGGAAGCACATCTACCCCTGCATAAAAGGGTACGTTTATCTCATGTGCGGTATATTTCTCTCTTGGACCAACAACTACCCCTGCATATAAAGATACTTTTATCTCATGTATGGGTATATATCACTCCCGGAAGCCATCAACTCATGCATGCAATGGTAAAAAGCTCTCTTGTGTGGGTATCTTGTACTCTTGTATGAGAATCAACTCTTACGCATAAGGGTATTTATCTCTAAAGAATTGCCGGTTGCTGTTCTTGTACGGCATTAACTCTTGCTTACAGTTGGTGATCGGTGATCGGTAATCGGTAATCGGTAATCGGTAGTCAGTAATCGGTAGTCAGTAATCGGTAATCGGTAATCAGTGATCGGTGAGAGGTGAGCGGAAATCGGATGAATTGGCAGATCTTCTGGCCAAAGTAAATGATGCCAGATCCGACAGCAGTCCGGTAAAGATCCTGCGCGATAAAGCCTATTACCATCTGAAAGAATTGATAGACGAGATCAGGACTGCAGGGCAGTATCTCTACTGGCGTGATAAAAAGCAGAAAAAGCGCTACAAGAGCAGGTACTTGCATTCAAAATATGGAAAACAGAAATTGAGGGCGGAGAAAACGGAGGAGAAGACAGTGGAGAATGAGATTCCGAAATAAAGGAAGCAACAGGGATCCTGCGTCTTGCAGGATCCCGCTTTGAAGAACGAATGATTTGCCATGAAGAAGCAGTATCTGTTTTATAAGAATTATTTCTTTGAAGTTAAGAAGGATTTTCTAAAAATGAAGAAGGTATATTTTCCTGGCAAGAAGGGTTTTTTTGCACTGAAATTCACTTCCGTGAATTGAAAAAATACTTCTTCATGCTATTCTTCAACTTACTTCGACCGAAAAAAAGCTTCTTCATGCCAGGAAATCACTTCATCAGTCCGGGAAAGTCTTTCTTCATGGTATAAAGTCCCTTCTTCAAAGTAAAAATGTCCCTTCTTCACGGCAGAATGTCCTTCTTCATGGGAGAAAACCCTTCTTCATAGGAAAAAGTCCTTCTTTATAGGAGAAAACGCTTCTTTATGGTAGAAAATGCTTCTTCAAATTGAAAACAAACCATCGGTAGTCGGTATCGGTGATCGGTGATCGGTAATCAGTAATCGGTAATCGGTAATCAGTAATCGGTAATCGGTATAGCTAATCGAAGTAATACCGAATGCCGACCTGTCTATCGACCACCAGGTAAAAGTTTGTTTGAAAGATGATACTCAATATGGCCGTGTCAAAGCCACACCGATTACCGATCACCGATCACCGAATAGCAGCCAAATGGTTATTTGAAAGAAAGTATTCAAATTGTTTAATCAAAGTCACACCGATTACCGATTACCGATTACATCTTCCCCCTCCCAGTTTGAGGAGAGCTGCCCGCTACCATGTTTGTGTGTTGCATGGTGGCGGGTTTTACTGCGACGATATATTGCATGTCTAATTATGTATCAAGGCTAACGAAATAGCATGTTAATGTTACATAAACCTGTTAAATAATGATAATATACAACTATAAAGTTGATAAATTGAATTTCTATGCTTAATATCGTGATCTGAATTAACAAATGGCATCATGAAAAGTCCGCTTACAGGCAAAGAAATGAGCACTGTAAAAGAATGGCAAACCATGAAATTCAGGAAAGAGGAATTCAGGGTTTTGGTCCATTTATATCAGTGTGAGGATACAGGTGAAAAATTTGAAGATGAACATTTTGCCCGGTTAAATTACCTCCAGGTGGTAAACCAGTACCGGGCAAAATATGCCATTCCTTTTCCGGATGAGATCATTGACTTAAGGAACAAGTATGAGCTCTCGGCTGCGAAAATGTCGGAAATACTCGGCTTTGGTGCAAATACCTATCGCCAGTACGAATCGGGTGAAGTGCCGAGCCTGGCAAATGCAAAGCTGATCAGGCTGGCCGGAGATCCCTTTGAGTTTAGAAAGCTGGCCGGACTGACGGCTTCGCTGGATGAAAAGGCTAAGGAAAAACTAGTACGCAGGATTGAAAAGCTGATTGAAGAAGGTAAAAGAAGGAACTTTGAAAATCAGCTTGAACGTTATTTTACCGGAAATCTGGAAGCCGGTCCGTTAACCGGGTTTAAAAAACCAGATCTTCGGAAATTTTCCGAAATGGTCGTTTTCTTCGCCGAGAGACTACAACCCTGGAAAACCAAACTCAACAAGTTGTTGTTTTATACCGATTTTATAAACTTCAGGGAAAGCGGATTTTCGATCAGTGGAATGCCTTATGCTGCCATTGATTTAGGTCCGGTACCCAAGAATTTCAACAGTATCTTTGATTTTATGGCTGAAAAGGATGTTGTCGACATCTTTTCCACTCAATTTTCAGACGGAACCGGTGAACAATTTAAACCGCTTCCGGGAAGATCATTTAGCAAGCAAGTTTTTACGGAGGAAGAATTGAAGGTACTTGAAGATGTTGCCAAACGGTTCAAAAATACATCCACATCTGAGATCATCGGGATCAGTCACAAGGAGCAGGGCTGGAAAGAGAATGCGAATGAGAAGGGGTTGATTGAGTATTGGTATGGGTTTTTTATTGAATAACTGGCCGTATGCTCTGACCATCAAAATTTTTGGTTGATGTATAGATGGCATTCTCTTTTAAACGTATGATTTTTAAAAGCCTGCTGGGAGAGCTTCATCAATAATCGCCAGACAGTTACCTGTAGGAAGCTGGTATGATGTTATCACTGAAGCAACAATCGCCGATGCGATTTTGGACAGATTAGTTCATAGTTCATACAGGATAAAACTAAAGGGAGAAAGCTTAAGAAAAAAACGGTAATAATGTCAGTTGACATCTGTTCTTTGAGTTAAAACCTGAGGGGGTCAATATGACCGGATTGGGGGGGGCAGTATCACCGAAATATCCATTCTGCCGATAAATTCCTTTTTCATTAAATCTCAATTGAGGAAAGAAGTAATATCAATTCAGCAATATTTTGGCGGATTTCAGCAAAGTTTGATGTTTTTTCGACCTTCTCATTTGAATCTGACATATACAATTTTCTATTAACTTCGATCATTATACCGAGAACATTTTTATCCCTCCGAAAATATTTCATCGGAATCATTGTTCCGGAAAAAGGGTCATTCTCCTTAATATCAAAACCTTTACCATCCAAGAATGCCAATGATGAAGATACCAGTGTCCTTGGAGTATGATATTCATCTGAACCGATGCAAAAATCTGGTTGGGGAATATCCTGACTTAAATACCATTTGAGAGGCTCATCAGGGAAAGAATGGCAGTCTATAACCAAGACCTTTTTATTTGATTTAAGAGCCTCTGAACAGGCAATTTCGAGAGCATTATGATGCTGGTCATAATATTCCAATTTGATTTTCTGTCTTAATTCTGGACTGACAGTTCTCATCAATTCACCATTATCCATATGAGTATAGCACATTCCCATTCCATATTGTGACATGACTTCCAGCGAGTCATCTGAAAAGCGTTCCACATCACAGAATATCCTTGAGAAGGGTGTAACTATTTTTTTATAGGGTAGGTCATATAGTTCATCAGTAAACCAATCTGTCAACAGGATCATCTCTTCAATTAATCGCTCATTTGGCTTTAAATAGCCATCAAATATTGGGATATTAGTAGAAGAATGGGGTATGTGCAGGATTATATTATTCATAATGAAATAATTATTATTCAACTCATTTCTTAGCAATTTCTCATTCCGATGTTTAGCCCGTCTTTATTATCATTGGTGAGCCTGTCATTCCAATATTGTAATGCTGAACTTTCCATGGATAAGTTTACCAAATAGAAAAGGTTTCCATGAACAGAATAAGTCACTGGTGTAGTTGAGGCATATAGGTGCTTTATCTCTGGAACGTTACCATATTCTGCAACTGTAATTAGTAAATAGTCGTCATTTGTATGTGGTATGATGAATAGATTCTCACTGATGTTGCTATTATATATAACATAATTGCATCTATCTTTAAAATTAAAGAATCCAATTTTAACAACTTCGACTTGTGTTGCAAATTCCAGATTGAATTTGTTTTTGGAGTCTTTTAATGTAATAATAGGAAGCCTGATGTTGTCACTATATAACTTGTAAACCAATACCAGATAACGTTCAGGGTTGGAATTCATCTGGTCAATCTTTTGTTGAGTTCTGATTGAATCACCCTCGTTAGAATGAATTGTAAATCCTGCAATCTTTTCGCTTGTGTAAATTCTAACTTCCCAACCATCCATTCCTTTCAAATCTGGATTGAAGTTTCTCCATGATTCAATGAATTGTCTTGCTGTAACCTCATTTGATTTCTTCCATCCAGAGTGAATTTCAATTTCCAGCAGGGCAATACCATTTATAACAGAGAGTAGTCTCGAAGAGATACCTGCATTCATTCGATAGAGTTTATCCACATTATGGATGTGATTGTGATTAATGGTTTCAACTTGTTTAGTTGACAGGTTCAGATTTTTCATTTCCTTGATGTTTTAAGTTATTAAAAACATCATGAAACGATAGCGCAATTAAGGATGGATGAAGATTAATCAAGAACATTTTTCCTAAGAACTGGCTCATCGTTGGAGCACCGTGGTGTTCAAACTCGGTTGCTGTCAATTAAATGACTCATGATGATGATATAAAGGTAACAAGAATATTTTGCACTATTCTTATTTTTAAATTATCTTTCATCTTTATCATCAAAATGCCAAAAAACAAAAACGCCTATCTCCGTTACCTGATTATCCATTCCCAGATAAAAAGGAACATATACAAACACGGATATCCCACCCTTGAGGACTTGCTGAGATACCTGCGTGATGAAGGCTATAATGTTTCCCCTTCAACTCTTGAGAAAGATCTTAAATTTCTTAAGGATGAGCGAGGGGCACCAATCCATTATGACAGGGCGCAAAGGTGTTATCGATACACCGAAGATTGGGAGTTTGATATTCCCCTGTCTCCTGATGATGTCAGGACCATTCATATGCTCGTTCATAAACTCCAGATCTTTGGGGATGCACAGGAATTTAAGATACTTAAAGAATCCATTGGCAAATTAAGTGAGCATTTTAACCTGGCAAATCAGCACCCGAATGATAAAATCGATAAGTATATACTTTTTGAATACTCCAAAGGATTTTCAGGAAGACAACTATTATCTCCAATTTACGATGCCATATTTGAGAAAAGGGAGATAAAATTTTCACATTGTCGCTTTGACACTGATGAAAATTCATTACGAACTCTTCAACCTTATATTTTAAAAGAGCACAGAAACCGTTGGTATGTAATTGGAAAAGAAGATGGGGCTGCAAGGATATTCGGGTTAGACAGAATTGGAAACCTTCATGTTACCGATGATTATTTTACCCAGGACCCTGATTTTTATGATGAGATTTTCCATGTTCTTAGAGATGCTGTGGGTATCATGGCTTTTGGTTTTGAATCAGAGGATGTGATTCTTAAATTTAATGCAGATATGGGAAACTACGTTAAGACCCTCATGCTGCATCGATCTCAGGAAATTCTGAGCGAAGATGAGAGCGGAATAACTGTAAAACTACATGTCAAAGTCACTCTTGAGTTTATTCAGGAATGTATCCTCCGGTATGGGGATGCTGTCCGCGTTATTTCTCCGCCTGAATTGTCCAGTAATGTAAAACAGATTTATAAGAATACCCTTGATGCATACAAGGATCAACAGTAGATTTCTCCATTAATAATTCTCTTTTTATTCCAAATTTTTTCTATGATTCTTTTACTCCACATTTAGGATGTGGAGTGGCGTATTATGTTTGTGAAAAAATGGAGATGAAGAGAAAAAGTAATTCTTATTCCAAAATAATTTACAATGCGACACTATTTGGCAACCCATCGTCGTCTAAACAGGTAAAACATTAAAATCCAAACTATGAAAGCCATTCTAAAACTCGTTTTCTTAGTAATAATCGTTATCGCAGGCGTCAACTACCTGAATAAAAATGATATTGATGCAGTCGCTGAAGGTAAAAGCATAGTTAAGCGTCTACTTTCGGAATTCGAACAAATTACTGCGAATCAAGCTGAGAAATATTCTTCATCGGATGCGGAATCTGAAAATGAAGATGGGTATTCGCATTACGTTTCACCCGATTACACCTCTCAAACCGAAGCATATACAAACCAGGTATCAGATGAGCTTGCTATGGTGAAGGATGAGAATGCTGAATTCACTGAGTTCCCAATCCCACCAAAAAATGAAAAGCTCAACAGCCGCTTCCAGGAACTTGACCGTTTTGCTTCCTCTGTGCCTGCGCAAAACAAATCATCATTATTTGACCTGGTCAACTACCTTATCATACCTGCTAAAAATGAGCTGGAGAAAACCAGGCTCATCTTTACCTGGATTGCTCTGAATATTTCCTATGATGATTATGGCTACAACACCGGAAATTACAGCGACTGTTCAGCAGAAGGTGTTTTTAAATCCGGCAGGGCAGTGTGTGAAGGATACAGCCAACTGTTCGAGCAAATGGGAAAGCTTGCTGATCTTGACATCGTTAAGATAAAAGGATATGCCAAAGGGATAAGCTACAGGGAAGGCAGTACCATCAATGATATCAATCATGCCTGGAATGTTGCAAAAATCGAAGGACAATGGAAACTTTTTGATGTTACCTGGGCCTCCGGTTATGGAAGGGGAGTGAATGGCAAACTGGTGAGCACAAAGCAATTTAACGATTACTGGTTTGATGTTGACCCTTCCGCTTTCATATTCTCTCACCTTCCTGAAGATTCTCAGTGGCAACTGATTCCCGGGAATATTTCCAAGCAGCAGTTTGAACGGCTCCCATATGCTGATTCTCCATTTTTCAGATTTGGATTTGAGGGTAAGTATTGCCTTGACAATGTGATGAGCGGAAATCTTAGGCAGTTCCCGAAATCTTATGGAATACAAGCTGGAGTCCAGGTAGTTTCCCTACCCTATCAGAAACAAATTAATGGCGGAAAAGCATACAAATTGGCTCTTAAATCAAACCGGGCTTCCGATATAGCCATAATAAACAACGGACAATGGATTCATCTTACCAAAAACGGGGATGAATTCTCCACTGTAATGGTACCCAGGGCAGGACGATTGACTGTAAATGTAAAATTCAATGGCAGCTACGAGACAATGCTTGAATATTCGGTTAACTGAAAAAGTCTTTAAATGGCAATAATGAATTTATTTCAAAACAATGATTCAGGGCGACGGTATCTGTCGCTACCCCATCGTATCATTGTCATGGAAAATAATATAAGTCTTAATTAATAACCTTTAAAACCTGAAACCATGAACGTCTATATCCCTTGTATGTACTGCGGAACCCAATACACCCAATCCTGGCAGTGGATGGTCTGTGATAAATGCGGATTCCGGATTTGCTTGTCGTGCCTTGGCAAACATGAAGGCCCTTACGGGAACCACAGCAGAAAATGCAGCCAGTGCGCTTATGGCTACCTGCAGGGACCCATGCGTCTCGACAGGTAATTAAACCATTTAAAACTCTGTAAAATGAAAGTATACTACTATGAATTGTCAAACTACAGTATGATCAATTCTGTAACGAAGGAAGTAATTATTGACGAGGGATGCAATGATGATGCTGAATCCCTTATTGCCTGCTGGCTGGATGATTTCATTGATCAGCCCTTAATTAAGGATGAAACTTTAAGGCTGGCATGGGAATCTTCAACAAGAAACCTTGACCCGGAAAACACCGATTTTCTTGAATTCATTGAGTTCATGGAAAAATTCCTTGCGGAATATGATAATCCAAAGTGGATCGTCTACAAACTTACGACCAACGGTATGGCTTGTGGCCCTGTCTCAATGACTGCCTGGTACGTCGTTGATAAGGATGTTCAAATTTGGGAAGAATTGATTATAGAAAATGCCTGCGAAGAGGATTGTGTGGAAGAAAAGGATCCGGATTTTTAAAATACTTAAGTTTCGCATCTCGCAGTGGAGTTAGGAAGTTAGGAAGTTATGGAGTTATGAATTTATAGAATTAATGCAAGGTACTGATTGCAGATAGCCGATAGTTGTTTAGTGCGAAACTTTAGTAAAATAATCCCAGTTCCATAGAAGATTTTAAAATTTATCCCGAAACAAAATATGGCAAAAAAAACGAAAATAAGAAGAGCAAACCAGGTTAAATCCCGCGACGATGCAAAGCAATTCCTGCGATACCTGAAACTCAGGATTCAGAAACTATCAGGCTGCAAATCCTTTAAGATCGATTGCTCCACCATTTGCACGAAGAACTTCATCATAAGCATTGGCGAAGAGTACCAGTACAGGGAGGGAAGCATGCTTGAGCGAATCATAGTAGAGGACATCTCGTTCCGACATTTCTTCATCTATGTGAAGGTACATTTCATAGAGATGGACCGAACCATTTCCGTATCTCATGTAATGAAAAATATGGGTTACATGGGTATGTGGAGAATATGGGACAAGGATCATTATGACATTGAAGAATGGAAGAGGGATTGTGAGCCGGTGGACCAGGCTGTGCTGGATAGTTTGCCGGTGATTTATGTTTAGGAGTTGGCAGGGTGATGAGGTAAAGGAGGGGAGTAAATATCCCGATTCCATTTGCCTTAAAGAAATCCATAATACCTGGCCTATACAATATCCAAAATCAAATAAAGCAACAGATATGAAAAGATGGAGCGATGAAAAAGAACCGGAAAAAATGCGCCTCTGCGAATTAATCGGCGTTTTTCCCGGAAAAAAACGAATGTATATCGGCGGCATTGTAAGGGATGAGGAAAATCATACATCCTTTTGCCGTGGCGAAGTCATCATTGAGGAAGGTATTGTTTATGCTATCGGAGAAAATGAAGCTGCTCTGCAAAAGGCCATGAACGAGATCTGCAAGCTAAAGCTCGATCACGGTCTTCATAACAAGAACGCCCCAGGCAGGATAATACTGGGGAGCTTGTGCTGCATACAATAATAAGGGGTATTTATCCTATTCGGGTAACAGAGGCATGTCATATGAAAAAGACGAATATCAAGCCGACAACAGAAATAATTTAACAATAAATTCAAAGAGACATGGAAAACAAACACCAGGTACACAACTTAATCATCCTCGATGAAAGTGGTTCGATGCAGTCAATCAAGAAAACAATCATACAGGGGTTCAATGAAATTGTTCAGACTGTGAAAGGCATTCAGAAAGAATTTCCGGAGCAGGAACATTTTATCTCTTTTGTGACATTCAACGGCTTGGGAAAAAAAGTTTTTCATTTCAATGAACCGGTGGATAAACTTCAGCAAATTGACGAAAATCTTTATAAACCGGATGCCACAACCCCTCTGTTTGATGCGATGGGCTTTAGCTTTACAAGATTAAATCAGGTACTCGAAAACAAGACCGATTATAATGTGCTTGTAACCATTCTGACCGATGGACAGGAAAATGCCTCCAAAGAATTTTCCGGAGCAGTCATCAAAAAAACCATTGAAGATCTGAAACTGAACAACTGGACTTTTACTTATATCGGTACGGAACATGAGGTTGAGAAGTTTGCTGCATCCATTTCAATTAACAA
This sequence comes from uncultured Bacteroidales bacterium, assembly GCA_963732905.1. Classification (GTDB taxonomy): domain Bacteria; phylum Bacteroidota; class Bacteroidia; order Bacteroidales; genus DASQZK01. The sequence goes on along the minus strand of CAVTBM010000010.1, from coordinate 37,075 downwards.
TACCATTAATTTTAATAAGAATGAAGCCGACATGCACAACATGTTTCTGAAGGAAAGCCATGCCAGGTCGAATTACAGTCGCAAAATCAGAATGAAAATGGATACGGATAAGGATTTTTACGAAGACGGGGAAACCAAAAAATGACACTGTTATATCCACTTTAACCGATACATATGATTAACAAACCCGAAACAATATGCAGAAATGAGCAAAAATTAATAAATGGATTCAGTGTTGAACCCATTGAAGACAGAGACATTGATCATATCCTTGAAATGTGTGTGGGTTTATTCACCGAGGCTGTTGGACACGAGTATCACAATTATTTCTTCTATTTCATGTCTGCCTTTTCAATAAGCAGGAAGGCTGTTCTTGACGGTAAAATCATCGGCTGTTACCTACTGAATGAAGATTCCATTTTCGGCAATGATATAAATTTCAGGGAGGACATGGATACTTATAAATCAGGAAAGCCCCTGCAGGGAGTTGCCCTTGGAATACTCAAGCAATACCGGGGACTTTCTTATGGTCGTCAGTTACGAAATTCGGTTCTTGAGATGGCTCAATACGATTATATCTGGGGATACCAGGTCAAGAGCCTGAACAACCTGGACAACTGGCTCAGACACGGGAGACGGCTGGTTGGAGAAATTAAGGATTCTTATGTGACACTGATGGATTTAAATGCAAATTTAAGTATATCAGCGTAATGAATTTATTTTAATCTCATGGCATACTTAGTTAAATTTATGCGTACATTCAACTTATCTAAAGAAAAACTCCAAAAATGAAAATCATTTTCAGCCAATTTTTTGATCAGGGATATTACATAAATCGTTTAAAAGAACCATATAAGAGTATTTTTAATATTTCGATTTCCGGTACAATAGGATTTTTGAATATTCTTGAAAGAGAAGCAGGGAATTCAGGTAACTATCCTCCTCAAAGAGATCGGCAGCTTTTATATAATGAGATACTGAAAAAATATCTTAAAGACCATCCTCAGGCATTTTATTCTAAATCCTTTACTGCTGATCCTATAGGCGTAACAAAAGAAATGCTTAATTGGCGTGACCAATTGGTATTGGCTAAGTGGAATTCTTCATTAAAAGGAGTGTCCCTTAGATTTGATACACTTAGTGAAATCGAAGGTCTATATAGCATTCCAATAGGTATTGAAGACAGATGGATTGCTGTTCTCAACAAAATTTCTCAAAAGGAGTTTTGTTTTTTATCAATTGAAAAGATCGAAATTGAAGATCAAATAGAATGCTTGCATCCGTTTTTCATAAAACTATTTGAGGTCCTTACTCAGAAAAGAATTGAAATCGAATATAAAAACGAAAAATACTCAAATCCCGGGAACAATAACCTCTCAGCACTTAAAAGAATACTGGAGAACAAGCAAACTGGTAAGATTAAACTCAACCCGAATGACATAACCTCGCTTCAAATTCTTGAATTTCGAAACAATCTTGAAGCAGCAGAATTTATTTGTTCTCAGAAAAAAGTTATTGAGAAATCAATTATTCTAAATCAGGATGGTTTTACTCTTAATCTTGTGCAGAACTCTTTTGGTGATATAGTATCCGGAGCTGATATTAGCCCTTTTCAACCTCAGGTTTTACAGATAATGCACCTTGCTTCTTCACTTTTTATAAAACCTTTAAATATTTATAATCTGATATCATACCTGCAAATATCAGTTCATCCTCTTCCTTTGGGGTTGAGGCATCGATTGCTTAGAGTAATTGGTGATTATGGCGGAATACCCAAAGAAAAATGGGAAAAGGTAATTACCGATTATCCTTTCGAAAATGAAAAAGCACGAAAAGCTAAGATAATTTTTGCGAAATTATGGAATTCACTTGGTGAATCCTTAAACAAGGATCAACTTATTAATTTTTATAACTCATTGGCTGATTGGGCCCGGAAAAGAGCCAACTCTGATAGGGAATCTGATGAATTACTGAAAAGAGAATTATCTGAAATGGATGCATCCTGCAAAGCATTAGTTGATTCTTTAAAAAATATGGATGCAGCTGAAATTAATTTAAAAGAACTGGAATTGCTTATTGGCAAAATAAATGAGCCTTTAAATGTTAAAATCTACCGGGAGCAACGCAATTCGACTATAGTAATTCAAAGGCCAGGTCAGTTAATTTCGAATACAGAGCAACTTATATGGCTGGATTTTTATAACCATAATATCGTTCCTGAGTATTACAGTTTTCTTAATGAACAGGAAAGTACTGATCTTAAAAAAAATGGGCTTGATATATGGGACAAAGAATTTCAGGCTGCAGGAGTTCTTAATGAATATAAGAAAGCAATTTTATATACTAATGATAGAGTGGTTCTGGTGAAGGTTGAAAAGCATGCTGATGAAGATACCCAGGAACACCCTCTTTTTTCTTATATGAAAGCTAATATTGACAATCTCGAAGAAATTACATTTCAACCTGAAAAATCCTGGAAAGATGAAATGTTTTCATCTTTAGGATTTATTAAACCAGAACTTGAAGAGGTTATTCAAGTTTCTCTACCGGGTGCGAAAGCTGTTCATGAATTTACAAGCGGAAATCTTGTAAAACTTAGAGAAACTGAAAGTTACTCTTCTCTTGAAAAATTAATAGATTTTCCATTTGATTGGGTCTTTGAATATATAGCCGAAATCAGACCGGGTAAACTATTAAATCCCGAGGATATTCAAACACTAAAAGGTAAAGTTGCACATAGTTTTATTGAGGAATTATTTACTAAATCAGGTAAAAATCTAGCTTCTGCAAAAGAATTTCTAAAAAATGATTTTGAAGAAATGTTTTACAAATCTTCAGAATCTTATGGGGCTCAACTTCTTCTTGAACAACATAAATTCGAGTATACCCTATTCAAGGCAAAATTGAAGGCATCTGTAATAATCCTTTTGGATCTCATTGAGGTAAACAGTCTTGAGATTGACGAAATGGAGTTTAAAACTGAAGAGTCACCCGGGATTTTAAACAACCAAAAATTTATAGCCTTCATTGATCTTTTGCTGAAAAACTCAAAAGGCAATTACATTGTATTTGATCTAAAATGGACCAGAAGCGATGAGAAATACAGGAAAATGATCACCAATAGCAGAGCCATTCAACTTGCACTTTATAAATCATTACTTAATAAAAGCGGAAAAAATGTTGATAAACTAGCTTACTATTCTTTAGCAAGCGGAAAGCTCATTACTTCCTACGATTTTTCCGGGGATAATATTATTCGTGTCAATGACGCTGAAAGCGAAGAAAATACCTTAGTGCGTCTTGAAAATTCAGTCCTTTTCAGACTTCAGCAAATACAAAATGGAATTATTGAGGAGTCAGAAGAAATGACAGTGGAGGGACTGGACTATTTTAAGTCGCAGGAGACTAATATATTGATTGAGTTACCTGAATATAAGGGGCTTAAAAGTAAAAATTTTTATAGCGGAATATCTGTTCTTAAAGGGAAAATAAAATAGACAGGAATGAAAAATATTGTATTTATAAATGCAGGTGCAGGAAGTGGAAAGACTTACAAACTTACGGAAATATTAACCCAGAATATTCAAGATAAAGTATGCCGGGCTGATCAGGTTATTCTGACCACTTTTACAAAAAAAGCAGCGGGCGAATTCAGATCTAAAGCAAGAGAAGCTTTGCTCTCTAAAAACCTTACAGAAGAAGCTAATCTCCTTGCATCTGCCGCCATCGGAACCGTGCACTCTGTTGCTCAACAGCTAATTAATAAGTATTGGTACTATCTTGGTGTTGGAGTCGACCTTAATGTGATGGAGGTAAATGATATTGAATTTTTTATGAACCAGGCACTTGCCGATATTCCTTCAGCAGAACAGATTGAAAAACTTAGCAATATCGCCACTCAGCTTCAATTTATTATTGAGCAAACTGTTGATGAGGAGAGGTGGAAAAAAGACTTGAAAGCAATTCTGGATCTGGCACTAACTAATGGAATAAGCGATTTTAATGAATCATATTCAATTTCCAATAGTATTCTTCATGAAATATATGTGCAAGAGGAGTTTGTTTTCAAACCTAATGAAATTCGCTCAATACTTCAAGAGGTAGCTAATCACCTGCCTGGAGTAAGTGAATCAAATACTAGAAACAATGCAATTAATAATGTAAAGAAATTTCTGCAGAAAGATAATTATGACAATGCTATTTTGTACTCAATTCTTTCTTTTCTGAATGCATTACCAGCAGCGACAAAACAGCTTAATTACGTTCAGGAATTAATTAGTCAACTTGAACAGCCGCATCGTTATCCAGGGACAAAGAAAATGATGGAGGAGTACCAGCAAATCCTTTTTGAATTAGCTGGCAGAAGTCTGGATGCTTTTAGAAAATACAAAGATGAGAATAAGCTGATTGACTATAATGACATGGAAGTTAAATTGCTCGAACTTCTGAAAATACCTGAAATTACCAATGATATAAGAAAAAGCTACAAACAGGTATATGTGGATGAATTTCAGGATTCAAGTCCAATTCAGGTAGAAATATTTACCAAGTTATCTGAAATCGCAGATCAGTCATGGTGGGTAGGAGATCCAAAACAATCTATATATGGATTCAGAGGTTCTGATCCAATGTTAATAAAATCGATTGTTGATGAGTTTAACAAAAATGATGCGCGGAATTTGAAGTTGGAAAATCTTCCATATTCGTGGAGATCCAGACCGGAAATTGTTCATCTAAATAATCAAATTTTTACATCCGCTTTAGCTTCTCAGGTAACCGTTGCGAAAATGATTTCTTTGAAACCAGTACGGACTGGGAATAAATTTTTAAAAAGTGAAACGGAATTCCCTTTAAAGCACTGGCACCATCGAATTGAAGGAAGATATTCAATTAAAGCTGAAAATGAATGCATAAGCCAATCCGTTTATGAGCTGCTGCATTTAAAAATGCGAATTGAAAACAAAAGTCATAGCAGGTATGATGAAAAAGACCCGGGAAAAAATAATGAAGTCTTAATGCAATGCAATCCCGGAGATATAGCCATTTTGCGTTTACAAAACAAACATATTTCAAGTCTTGCAAGTTCACTTAGAAAAATCGGAATAGAGGTTGCAGCTTTTGAACTAGGCTTAAAGGATACTGCAGAAATTCAGCTTCTTATGGCAATACTGTATTATCTCATGGATAAAAGTGACATCAGGGCAAAGGCCTTAATATTAACCCTAGGTGGAATATTTCTTAACCCAGGTGAATTACTTGATAACCGGTTGGCATATTTGAACGGACCTGGCGCTCCACAAAAACCAAAAATGAATGAGGATGAAGAGAAAACAGAAGAATATTCTGAATACCTGAATTATTCTCAGGCATGGTATGAAGATAATTTTATTATTGAAAAGATCGACAAATTCAGAGAATCATTTGTGCTCTTTGATATTCCTTCCTTAATGGAACTCATCATTCATTCCGCTAACCTGCCCGATCTTGTCAATCGCTGGGACAACCCGGATCAGAGAGTAAATAATTTGCAAACTTCTATTAAACTTGCAAAAACATATAGCCAGCGTTGCACCACTATGAAACTTGGAGCATCCATAAATGGGTTCCTGCAATATATAAATGATTTGCCCGACAAAGATTTGACACAGAGTGCTGCTACAGGGAAAAATTCTGTCAATATTGTCACCTACCATAAGGCTAAAGGTCTTGAATGGCCGGTTGTGATTCTCGCTGATCTTTATGATGACAAGCTCGAAGAAAAGAGTCTTATAACCCGGGAATTTTATGGCGTTCAACTGGATATTCAGGAAGAGTTTGATTTAAATAATCCCCTGAAAAACAGGAAAATCGTGCTTTTACCCTCCCCTCTAAGCAATAAGGCAGTTCCCGAAACTCTCAGGCAACTGATTACAGGCAGTCATCGCTATTCAATAATTAAACGTAAGGTTGAAGATGAATTAAAAAGGCTGCTTTATGTTGGGATGACCAGGGCAAGGGATTACCTCATTACAACTTCTGTGCACACTAAACAACTTACCTGGGTAAAAGATGTTACCGGAAAGTCAGGCTTTTTGAATATAATCCAACAAGCCAACCTGAATATTCCTACTAAGTTGGATTCTTTTGAAACCGGAGATGATATTCTGGTAATAGTTAAAGAGGCTAATCAAGCTTCCGCTCTTGAAGATGTAAAGAATACTCCGCGATATACATATAAAAAAGCAGGAATAATAGAGCAGAACGATCCCAGGTATAAAAATCCAAGTTCTATTAAGAGTCCGGATTCAGCAAGAGTTGAGATACTACAAGACTTCAATATCAGAATCACACAAACCCTTTCTGATAGAGAAGATGAGCTTGGAAATTGCTTGCATAACATCTATCTTCATTTCAAACCTGATGCTGATAAAGGTATATTTATTTCTAAAACAAAGAATATAATTGATCTGTATGGATTAACTTCAAGTATCCCGGAACCAGACCAAATTTATAACTCCATAAATGCACTTTTCAGATTCCTGGTAGAAAAATATGGTACGTCAGTTAAAATTTATGGCGAACTCCCATTGCAACATGAAAAAAATGGATATATTTTCAGAGGAGAGTCGGACCTTGTTTGGGAAACCAAAGAAGGGATTGTAATTGTTGATTATAAATCATTTCCGGGGACTAAATTGCAGCTAATCGATCCGCAAAATAAGAATTTTGCCGGTAAATATGCCGGTCAGTTAGGTACTTATAAGGAAATGATTGAGGCCTCTCATCCTGAAAAGAAAAAAGTAATCGAAATGCTACTTTATTATTCGGTTATTGGGATCGTCCTGAAGGTTTCTTAAAATGAATAAATCAATTTTAAAATTAATACTATCATCATGAAAAGTAAAGAAGAAATTATCGCCAGGCTTACTGATGAGCTAAAAAAATCACTGATAGTCCACTTCAATTCAATCTATGAATGCAAAGAATTGGAAGAACATGAGTATAAGATCATATACCTTGCCTGGTTATGGGCAAACGGACTGGTATACAAGGGGAAAGACGGCATGACCACATTCGAAGAGAGTGAAACAGGTGTTCCACTTACGGATTATGAAATAACAATTGAGGATGAAGTGTCGGGAGGAGTGAACCTCGATCTGATGCGCAGCTATTATGATCTGGATAAGCTTATTCAATTGATGAAATGGAATCAACAATAACTAATACCAGGTTTATCCATACCGAAAAACCAATGCCCGGGAGATCATCCTGATTAAAAACAATAAAAAGATGAATATGGGAAAAACACATAAAAATCCACCAGCCGAAGGTTCAGGATCGAACCCTGAACCTCGTCACGAAACCCTTGCCCTCGACATCCTGATGAGATGGACGAATTTTTATCGGATAGAAACAAAAGACGAAATCAGGGAATTCCTCTTCCGGGTGGCTTTCTTAATGGACCTGGACGCCATAGGTACGAAAATCGATACCGAAGACTTCCTGGCCATGTATGGTTTCAGGGGCTCAACATACCATTTCACAACCGGTATTCTTGCAAAATATATTGGCTACAGAACCGAAGCAGCTGAGAAGAGCTTCCTCCCGAGAGAACAATTTTTAAATAGCACATTCATCAACGGATTCAATGCAATGATGAAAGCAGGTCAGTATGGCATTGAGATATCAGTGCCAAAGAATCTTATTACGGATGAGGAAGAAAAGAAAGTCATAAGCAGCCAGGTTGAAACCCCTGAAAATATTACCGGTGCCGAAAAGGCAGCCGGCAGGTTGATGGCAACCCTCCCTGCGGATGCTTTCAATGGGAAAAACGCTGAATTTGTAAAATGCGAAATGGCTTTTCAGCCTTTTGAGGATCATCTGCCACAGCTTAAGCTGCCCAGGCCCACCAGGGCTGATTATGAAAAACGAAAAAAGCTGGAAGAGAGAGATAAGGACGGATGGAGCGATGAACTGGTGGATCTTATGAATGCATTTGACTGGACAACCAGGTCTTTCGGGAAAGGAAAGAAATGGGGACTGAAGAACCCCCTGGGTGAAGTGATACTGGAGCCCGAATATGAGAACTTTATGATGCTTACTCCTTCCGATTTAAAAACCGGCGACAGGGTGGTTGCCATGAAAAATGGCTTATGGGGAGTGCTGCTGATCGACGGACCGGGAACCTGGCTGATAGAACCGGAGTATGATTATATCGGGTATCCCAATGACATTACCCACGTTCGCAAAGGCAATAAATGGGGCGTGTTGAACCTGGATAAAAAAGAATTCCTGATCCCCCTGGAATGCGATCATATTGATAGTGATAAAGGATTTATGTTTATAAATGGCATCGGTGCGTATGAAAGGGATGGCAAATGTGGTATCATAACCCATTATGGAGCGTTTACCGAAGCGATATTTGACGAGGCAGAACTTATTCCGGAAGAGTGGGTGAAGGTTAAATTTGAGGGGCAGTGGGGATATCTTGATGAGGAGTTGAAATTTACCCTGGATGAGGATGAGGCGGGGTTACACCTTTCTGTGGATTAATTAATCAGACTATATTATATAATGTACTGATATTCAATGCCGGATTTATTTAAAGCAATTTATTTTGCACAGCTGTGTTCCTGAATAATCATTCCTGATCCTGCAATTATGGAATAAGATTCTGATACATTTTAATTGATTCGTAATCTTGTAAGGAATCCCTTAATTGAGAAAGACATGTATTAAATCTCTCTCTTTCAAGCTTTCCTGAAGAAAGAAGTGCAAAGCCATCGTTCACATCCGTATTTCTCCCAAGGTCCAGTTTCATTATGGCGAGTAATTCAGGATTAATTATGCGGACTTCATGTCCACCAAGCAATCCTTTCATTGGAGTTTGAAGGATCAGGTTATTTAATGAAACATTTCCAACGTTTCCGTCGAGATAATCAGTATTAAAATCATCAACAGTAATCCCCAGACTATATTGAGAACCTGCATTCAAATCCCTGAAAGAGATGTTTTCAAATGAAAGTTTGGTTTTAACCGAATCGATGTCATGAACCATAAAATCCAAATCAGGTGTGAGCTCTCTTTCTCCTGCAATATAATGAACGGTAGCTGTGCCACCGATTAAGACTGCACCTGGAAGCTTATTCATCGTCCACTCCAAACCCCTGGAAATGGCTTTAATTTGCTCCTTTGTAAGCAATCTAATTTTCTCGAAAAGATTTTGAGAGCTATAATTTTCTTTTACTAATAAGTTTCTCACAAATTAAATCTATTTATGATCACATCCGGCTAAATTAAACTTTTTTGAGAAACAACAGACTGAAAATCCTAAACGACAGATATCTGCTTGATTTACCAAAGGATGATGAAGGCTTTGGGTTGACTGTTAAGCCGATTCCCGGTCAGACCATTGATAAACTGGAGAAATTACAATATGAACCGGGCAAAAACAAAGGCGTGATATCTCAAGGTGAGGTCAGGCCAGAAAGAAGAACAAGTCAGACAATAGTAAGCAGGAACGACCAGGGTTATAGCACGATTTCAATTCAATAGGATATGGAAATACATAGATTGTTTTTCTCATTGCGTAGCTTTTTAACTATCTATCTTTATCTTTGTATTACTCTCGGGAACTAACTGAAAATAAACAACTTTTGTAAGAAATCTATTTATTCAAATTTTAATCTAATTAAATAAAGATGATCGTAATAATAGCAGAAATAAACAAATACATATTATTACTTAAAAGTGACATCTTACAGATTAAGGAAGCCCGCCCATCTTCAGAATGTGAGAAATTGTTTTTAGTTGATACGGTTAAAAAGTTAGAAACGACACTGGAAGCAAATAAAGACCAGGACTTTTTGTTATTTTCAAATTTTCCTCCGAACATCGCATATGTTTCAAATTACACTGCGGGGAATGGAAATAGATTTTATACTCAGAACGCTGTGGAACCGGATTCCTATTCCAAAAGCAAGACATTATTTAAGAATATAAGTTCCAAATATCACTTCAGGTCAATTCATTTTATTACAGCTGCACCCATAGAGAAACTTACAGATGATATTGTAAAGTCACTTTTTCCAGGACTACCTGTAACCACTACAAGGAAAGAAGAATGGATGCAATCCGAAAAGGGTTATCGAAATTTATATGTGTGTTTCATTATTGAAAAAATCAAAGAGTTTGCATAATCTATACGGCTGCATTGCTGTTGCTGACTACAGCATGAAGAAGATATTGAGGAAAGGGATGATAGTTACGATAAGAATACTATTTAAAGGATAAAATTATGGCTAAAACAATTTATGACGCAGATGCAGCCTTCCCTAAAACCTATATGAATTTTATATTTTGGTAATGATTAAAGAGCTAGAATTTTCTGTAAGTTAGAAATAAAATGAATTAGATTCGATGGTTCGAAATATCATTCAGTTTGATTAAATCTAACTTTAGATGAATTAAGCATGCCTATAGAATAAAACTTTATTTTATATGGAGTAATGCTTAAGTTAAAAAAATTAGTAAGTATGGATACAAAATATTTTATTAAATACATGGCCAAGCTTAATCATTTCTATAATAATCAAACAAATGAATATGATTTTATATTTACTGAAACAGAAGATAAATCTAACAGTTCTTTTTATCGTGCAATTGCTTATTTAATAGACTGGTTTATTGAGACAAGTCTTGAAAAGAAGTTCTTCATTCAAGTACCTGTTAAAGAATTAGGAAAACTTAATAAAGCTGATAAGAACTTTAAAACCCTTACCAAAATAATAGTTCACATTCTTGGCATTCATGGAATTAGCAGAATATCTGATCAATTACGTCCGGATTTGGAAAAAAATCAAACTGTTTTTATTAATGACTTCATAAAACTAGGAGACGAAAAGCATAAAAGGTTTTTTAAATTCAACCAGGGAAATCAAACACTAAAAGAAATAAATCTGCCTTGGACAAAAAAACAATATCGTCCATTTAAATTACTTATTAATGAATTTCAAACAAAATACTCAGGAAATTCATTAAAAATTAGATGTATGCCTGAGATATTTTCTAATATTGGAAGAAATCTTATTGTAAATCAACTCGGTAGAATTACTGACTTTAAAATAAGATTTCTTAATGTCAAAAACAAACAGTTCAATAAGATTTTAATTGTTGGTTACGCAATGAATGACTTTGAGAATTATAATGTCCCAGTGTGTATTCTAAACAAGAATGATTCAATTTTAAATTCTTCGCTTTATTACACTTCTAGCACACAAAATCTTCCGTCAGACTTTGACTTAATAGTTGCAGTTGGTGATAAAAAATACAGATATGGTAATTTCCTTCAGGAAATAAATAACAAACTGAATAATTCAGCGGACAGCTTAAAAAAAGTGATCTTTATTGGACCTGACATTCCCATAAATGATATATTAACCTATTCATTTTCAATGAGGGAGATCTCATACTACTTCAGGAGAAATATCTTTCCAATTCATTTTTACAAAAAATTTACGTCTGAGGAAGCTGACCTAATTAGCATGCAATTGAATAAATTTCTGGATGAGGATTCAACTATAGATCTGGTTTTCAGAAATACGTTCATCGCTTCAGTACTTTATCCGATGCTTTCAATAAATTTTAGAGAAGATGAATTTTCTAAAGAATCCTCATGCGAAATGATTGAGGATTTAATGAATAAGTATTATTTAAGTACAAACACTCCGGTTAATATTGACTTGATAATCAAAATAACTGACTGGTATCAGAATCTTGATATAACCTTTGAAAATCCAAAACTGCAATATTTTCTTAATAACTTGCCTTCCGGGAAAAAAATTCTGATTCCAAACAATAAGGGCGCCTATAAAAAGAAAATCGGAGAAATTATTATCAGTAATAAAGGAAATGATCTGTTTATATTTGATTCCCTTTCATCTCACAACCTGGAAGTTTATAAATATATGCTAAGAAAGGGTGTTATAGGTAGATATTACTTTCTGTGCTACTCGGATTTCGAAAATCAGGGAATTGCAAATCACAAGGAATTTCTGGACAGGGAATACAAAGTATACAAATCAGAATTAAGGAATGAACTTACTCAGGTCAGATTTGAACTGGATGACCCCGTAAAAGAATTGGAGGATTATGATGGAAACCTTGAAGGAGTACTGAACAGCCTGAGAAATGAAAGATGGAATTCTTCTCTCTCATACTATGTAAGCTTTACTGACAATACAAATATTCAGATAACCGGAAATATCATTTTCAGAAATGAAGAAATAGGTATTGATGAAGTATTCGATTATTTTGCTGAGAATGAGGAACAAATTACTATAACATTCTATGAGAATCCTTCTGACCTTTTTGAAAAGATAGCTAAAGCATACAGGGGATTTGATATACAGGGATATGTCGATTTGTGGAAAAGCCGGCTCAGGCATACCTGCAGCCTGGATTATAATAATGACATTAATTTACTCTTTAAAGACTTGTCTGCTTACGGATTTAAGACAGAAATGCAGTTAAGAAATTATATTGAGGAAAACAACCAGATTCGTTTTTCAAGAGACATCCTTAGCATAGTTAAATTTCTGATAGCCAAAAACAGGCTCTCAGAAACAGAAGGCAAACGAATATTACAGGCAAGGCGTGCCTTAATAGAAAATCAAAGAATAGGTGGTATGCTTAAGGATGAATTATATGATTTTATTATGAATAAGACAATAGGTCCGCTGTTAAGAAAAGTGACAATCAACGATGACCTTAAGATTGATGATATTACAGCTTCATCCCTGTTTACAAAAACTATCCGTGATATTAAGATTAAAGAATAAATTAAATAAATATATACTATGCCAGTATTTAATGATAACGAACAGAGAAAAATTTTCCAGGAAGTGATTAAGGAAAATATATTAGGCCCGGGATCATGTAAGGATATATTTCATTGCAATTCAGATTATTCGGATGAAATAATCAATAGAAATCCTGTTGAACAATATAATTCAGGCATTTTATTCCCAAAAACAGGCAGTACAGACAATTTTCATAATGAAGAAGAAAATGAAGATGATGAAGTTCCATTTATTGCTCCTGAAGTACCTGAGTTCCAGGACGAATATGAAGATGATGATGAAGTTACCACAGAGCAGCCCGATCCTGCCTGGCATCAGAAATATTATCCCAATCACATAGGGTTGATCTTTTGCCTATCGGAAGGTATTGCAAATATTGACGCAGTATTCACTTACGCAAAATATTCGTTTGTAAAAAAAATTTCTGAATTAAAGGTAAAATTCGGGGATACCGAAAACTCATACCACAAAAACAGAGAAATCCTTCAGACAATTTTAAATGGATTTATTGAGCATAATTGTTACTCCCTCCTTGATCAGGGAATAATAAACAGACTCGATGAGGTTGTTGCATATTCGGATGAAGACAAAACAATCTATCTAAGCGAAAAGCCTAAAAAAAACACACTTGTCAATAATATTATTCAGTCGAAAGCTTATGAAAGGAAAGACATCTCTGGTATGTACAAGAAGTTTAAGGAAGCTGTAGGACTTCAGAATGATGAAACTTATAATCATGTTATAGAAAAATTAGCTTTCCTTTTTGAAAACTCATATTATAAAAGAGAGATTTATGATGTTCCCATCACATTAACTTTAGCTGAAGATAATGCAAATAATCTTCCCCATTTTATCGACGGTAATACTGATATAGCATACCGCTATAAGGTATTCCTCAGGACAAAAAACGGAGTCACTAAAAAATTTGTTAAACTCTTGATGGAGAATAACAATCCATGGATTTTAAAGACAGCTGAAGGTGACAGTAAGCATGGATGGAAACTCCGTTCAATTTTCCAGGCGGAAATAAAGGTATTGTCAGACCATTTCACAGACTACAAAGAATTGATAGATAATGCTGTTGATGAAGAGAATACAAAAAGCGAGTACCTGTACAGGGACGAAAAGTCATACGGGAAAGGCATCGGCTGTGCCATTCAATGGGACGATTCAGCCGATGTGAGCTGGCTGAAAACCAGCTACATGCCTGAAGCCTATATCAGAGACTTCTCAAATGAACCAAATGAATTGCTGACACAAAATGAGGAAGTGCTTAAATTAAAAAGTATTTCATTATGGTCACAATGGAGCGATGAAAGAATTACAGATGAACTTAATCTGTTTGTGGATAAGTTTGAACTCTGGTGTATTAATCAGGCTGAAGAAGCAGCACATGAACCAGTTTACCAGAATATTTATGCCAGCATATTAAATAATCAGAATATTCTATTAAACAGGCTTCGATTCAATATTGACTATCTGAGAAATAAAGATAATAAGGCACTCGAGTGTTTTAAAATTGCGAACAGTGCAATGTATCTTCAAATGATTATTGCCAGGGATCCCTCTTTCAGAAAAAACAGGAATCTGGATGAAATAACCGACCATCATTTCAATGACCTGAACTATTTTTCCAATCTTGATTATGCTGCATTCAATCCAAAATTGCAGCCCAAATACAGACCATTCCAGCTTGCATTTCTTCTAATGAACATAAAATCAACCTTCGAACAAAACGACACTGACAGAAATTTAGTTGACTTAATATGGTTTCCAACCGGAGGGGGGAAGACAGAAGCCTACCTTGCTCTGACGGCACTCACGATCATTGTCAGGCGAAAAACAAATAATGATGAACTTTCAAAAGGAGTATCGGTAATAATGCGCTATACTCTGAGACTGCTAACTGCCCAGCAGTTCGAAAGGGCCACTTACCTTATATGCGCTTTGGAATTTCTTCGCAGGAAAAATTCAAATCTGAATCTTGGAATTGAGACTATATCAATTGGAATGTGGGTTGGAAAAAGTACCACACCAAATCACACTGATGAGCTTAAGGCGAGTAATCATAATAAATTTTCTCAATTTATTACAGATGCCGGTAGTGTACAACCGGGCACTGAATTGGAAAAACTTCAAAACATGAATCCATTCCCTATTGCTTATTGTCCATGGTGCGGCTGCAAACTTCTGACTGAAAGTACCGGTGTCCTCTCCGGATATTTCAGGACAGGGGAATTAAAATGTCAGAATATCCACTGCAATTTTTCAGATAACAACGGACTGCCAATACATTACATTGACAGCGCGATTTACGATAATCAGCCGACATTGCTTTTCGGAACTGTAGACAAGTTTGCAAATATCAATAATGCAAATGGCTATAGGTTATTTAATTCAAGACCATCCGATATTGGATTAACCCCGGATTTAATAATCCAGGACGAACTTCATCTGATAAGCGGCCCCCTTGGCTCAATGGTAGGTATATTTGAATCGATAATTGAATTAATGTCTTCCAAGGACGGCAGAAAACCAAAATTTGTTGCTTCAACAGCAACTACACGGAATACAAGGTTTCTTATTAAACAGCTGTATAACAGGGAGGTTTGTGTATTTCCTGCACAGGGCATACGATACAGTGACAACTTTTTTTCTCATGCCGATATGACAAGCAAGAAAAGACTTCATATAGGCATTATTCCTGTTGGTCATACTGCAGCCATGACTGAAATAAAACTTGTCGCTTTGCTGATTATAGCCAAAGTCCGGCTGTTTAAAAAGTATCTTATTAATGAAAATCAATTGATTAATTTTAATGATTATCAGATGATTGCCGGTGAAATCACCAATTTGAATAAACTGAAAAAAGATCTTGATGATTACTGGACGTCTGTTCTTTTCTATAATAGTCTGAAGGATCTGGGAAGAACAAAGAGCAGGATTCCTCAGGAAATCTATGAGGCAATCCGGGCACTTATAAATTATACCGATTTCCCGAAAGTTCTGAATTTCATAATAGAAAACTTTTATAACAGAGTTTCAGAATTTACAAGCAGGGAAAACAGTGCAAAAATAAAATCGATGCTGACAAAAGCAGAATCGGAAATAATACTAAGAGAACAGAGCGGTAGAATTGAAGTACAAAATGGTTTGGATCTGATAATGGCTTCCAA
Source organism: uncultured Bacteroidales bacterium (assembly GCA_963732905.1). Taxonomy (GTDB): domain Bacteria; phylum Bacteroidota; class Bacteroidia; order Bacteroidales; genus DASQZK01. Next base: position 21,060 of record CAVTBM010000010.1, on the reverse strand, counting down.
CATGATTTCTGTAGGAATTGATATTAAAAGACTTAACGTAATGTTGTTCGCTGGACAGCCAAGATCAGTGTCAGAATATATACAATCGTCAAGCCGTGTGGCCAGGGATAGGAAAGGTATTGTATTCAATCTGCTTAATGCCAATAGGATACGGGAATTATCATTGTTTGAGAATTTTACAGCATTTCATAAAGTATATTACAAATATGTTGAGCCTCTCAGTGCAACACCATACACTGAAGCCACAATGGACAGGCTCTTCAACAATATCTTAGTCTGCTGGGTCAGGCATATCAAAAATGTACCGGCTACATCGATTAACACCGTTGATATTAATCCACTGATTCAGTTTCTGCAGGGAAGATGCTCTGATATTAAACAACAGAATTATATAAACCGAAAAATGAATGATCTGTTTACCAAATGGAATCAGCTTGTAAATGATGGAACTATAGTCAATTATAACTACTTCAGCTATAATGATGAAGATGAATTTCAGCTAATGAAATCTCTCAGGAGTATCGACCCTGACTGCTTTGCAAGAATTCAAAGTGTGAATTATAATTAAAAGGAATATGAAAAGATTTGAAAATATTCAGAGAGGAAAGCTTACAACTGCCTATGGCGGAGTAGGTTCAATAATTGAAACAAAAGATAATGGTAGTCTCATTTTATATCCTTTCGATCAATGGCCTTTCTACATAAATTATATTGGTGTACTTATCCGAAAACTTAATAATCAAAATCTGTTAAATACTCAGATACAGAACATTATACCGGTAGCTGAAGAAGCTTTGGTCCATGATAACAGACTGGTTAAAAAACTCAGGGATAAAGGATTTCATAGACTTTGTGGTCTTTTTATGCCTCCTGTTATCGACAGCAACGGTTATAGTATGAATCAAAACGAGATGCCCAAATTACTTCTTGCTGATTATTTTCCTAAATGGTTCTATTGCCCGAAATGCAGGAAACTTGCACATATTAATGAGTGGAGAGCCATTTGGAATGCAAGGTTCCAGAACAATAAGAACCCGTATGTATTTGATCAGAATACTCCATCCTGCGGTATATGCAGTTCAAATACCAGCAAGAACAGATTCCGGCGAAAATATATTGAGCAGGTAAGATTTGTATTGGCATCGATGGATAACAGTGAAGTCAAGGACCTACCTTGGGACATTTTGATTTCTGGTCAGGTTCAGCAGCATGGACAGTACTCAGAATTCTTCTTTAATGACAACAATCTATCAGTTAATACAAATTTAAGCTACAGAACTTCTGCCAAAACTGACAGTCTTTACGGAATAATTGTGCAGACCGGAAACAGTCATAAAAATATGGGGCAGGCTGAAAGGCTGAACTTTATTGACCAGAATAATAATGCGTATAAGCTGCAGATAAAAAACAGCACAAATATCTATTTCCCCGAAACAGTTTCAAGTATTTATATCCCGATTTTTGTTGCCACCACAGAGGAAGTAGCGGCACTAAAGAAAATTCATGACAAGCTGCCTGAAGTCAGTAAAAATAATGCCATCGAACTTGCAAAAAAATGGAACGAAAATGCAGAAATAAATGATTTAAGGAAAATTCCTGCTCAAACAATCGGACGGCTAATTGATAGCAATTTTGACATTACGGTTCTTAATGATTACAGGACAGATGAAGCATATCTTTTCGATGAGTTTGAGTTCGTGACAAGCGAAAACAACTATTCTGAAAATTCAATTTTCAACTCAGAAGATTTCATTTCAGAAAAAATACCTGATACTGATAATTTTTATAATGAAACAAAAATAAAAAGCATTTATTGCCTTCATAAGCTTAAGGAAACTGCAATCCAGGTCTCTTATAAGAGAATAGATAACAGTACTGAAGGAAAAAACTGGTATAATCCGAATACTCATAGTGAGGTACTGAAACACAGTTATGAGAAACCGACATGTGCGATTCCCAAAAAAGACATAACTTTTATGCCGGCAATTGAAAATTTCGGTGAAGGAATGTTTCTGGAATTTGATTCTGCATCATTTGCTAACAAAGAAATTGAACAGATTCTGCATACATATTCCCATGTTATAATGAAGGAACTCGAATTTGAATGCGGCTACTCGCTGGTATCTTTAAAAGAGAGGCTGTATTTTCTTTCCGAACTTGATGCCTACGGATTTCTTATATATTCAATTAATGGTTCCGACAGCAGCTATGGAGGCATTACATCTCTATTCCCGGATAAGATTAAGAACATAATAAGAAATGCACTCGAGCGTGCCAGGGACTGTCCCAATGATCCTATATGCTCCGTTGAAGGAGGTCATTGTTTTGCATGTACTGATCTACCGGAAACTTCATGTGAAAAATTCAATGATGAACTAAACAGAATTGAACTTTTAGATTGTTTTTGAATCTTTTCACCTATGCAGCTTCAGTTTTCTGACCTCCTGAATTACTAATTTATCAGAATGGATTAGGAAAGTGACAAGTTTTTTGTCCAATGTTGTACAAACATACTAACCATAGAAAGAGAATTTCATCTGAGTTATAAAGGAAAACAGTGTCCCTATTGGATATGTCTGGTTAGATTATAAGTTTCCTAGTTTAGTTGATTACTTTCAGGCTTCAGCAGAATATCGAAGAAATTATTATGGTATTTTTGTCATATCAAATGATATTCAGAATATGACTGATGTACACAAAGCTGAAGTAAGGAGTTATAATATGAGCCGTATCCGGAGCAAGGATACTAAGCCAGAAATGATCGTACGAAGATTTCTTTTTAAAAACGGGTTCAGATACAGACTTCATGTCAAAGACTTACCAGGCAAGCCTGATATTGTTCTTCAAAAATACAAAACAGCTATTTTTGTGAATGGCTGTTTTTGGCATGGCCATGATAACTGTAAATATTTCAGTCTTCCTAAAACAAGAGCAATATGGTGGAAAGAAAAACTAGAATCAAATATCAGACACGACAGGTTGAATATTGAAAAATTAACAATGATGGGATATCATGTTATAATCGTATGGGAATGTGAAGTAAATAATAATTCAATATTTGAAAAATTAATTAATGATGTCAAGGGTAATTAAAAAGGAATTAACATTTATTGATCTTTTTGCTGGATGTGGGGGATTTAGTGAAGGTTTTTATCAAGAAGGATTCAAATCTGTTTTACATGTCGATTTCGATGCACCAGCTTGTGAAACTATTAAAGAAAGAATGCGACACTATAATTATACTGAAAATATTATAGAAAGAGCAGTTATATGTGGAGACATTACCTCTGGATATGTCCATAAACAGATTGACAACGCAATTGGGAATACAGAAATTGATGTTTTAGTTGGTGGACCCCCTTGCCAATCATTTTCTTCTGTTGGAAGAGCACAAGACAAGAACTCTATGCGGGATGATCCTAGAAATTACTTATTTCGCTCCTATTTAGAAATTCTTGAAAAACATAAACCAAAAATATTTGTTTTTGAAAATGTTTCAGGGTTACTTTCTGCAAGACCCAATGGTAACTATATTTTTCCGGAAATTGTAGAAAGTATGTCTGAATACTATTCAGTGTGTGATGACAAAGAAACTATATTATTAAACTCTGTTCATTATGGGGTCCCACAAATAAGAAAAAGAGTCATATTAATTGGGGTACGAAAAGATCTAAATATTAACTCATCAGATATATATAAAGCGATAACAAAAACTCATTATAGTCCCGAGATGGAATCAAGGAATGAAAAATCGGGTCTTAAAAAATATTTAACCGTTAAAGATGCAATTTTCGATTTACCAAAATTAAAACCAGGAGAAGGTGAAGAAGAGACTTTCCATAAAATAGAAAAAAAGAATTCCTATCTGAAAATAATTAGACCCAATGGTTTTACAAGGCTTTTTAACCATATAGCCAGGAAGCATAATAATTTAGATCAAGAGAGATATAAGCTATTAAGCAAAAACGATTGGCAATTAAAAGATTTGGCTGAAGTTCGTCCTGATTTAATTCACCACGACCCAAAGCATTTTGGAAATAGATATACGGTGCAAACTGCGACTAAACCTGGAACAACTGTTGTGGCTCATTTATATAAAGATGGAAACTTATTCATTCATCCAGATTATAAACAAAATAGAACTTTTACTGTACGGGAAGCTGCAAGAATACAATCTTTTCCAGATAATTTTAGATTTGTTGGATCCCGAACCGATCAGTTTAAACAAGTTGGAAATGCAGTTCCTCCACTAATGGCCAGACAAATAGCAAAAGCAATTAAAAAATTCCTATAATGATATTTTTAAGCATCCCAACTCTTGGACAATTAAATCCAAGTAAATTATTTTAAACATCATGCCAAACAAAATATATAATTTTATTGATTTATTCTGTGGTGCGGGAGGGTTTGCCAAAGGACTTGAAATGTCTGGCAAATTTAAATGTGTTGCAGGAATTGATAACGAAAAAGCAGCTGTGGAAACGCATAAATTAAACTTCAAAGATTCTGTATCTGTACATGCTGACATAAGGAATGTTACACCAGAAGCATTTCATAAACTAATAGGCAATAAAGAAGTTGATGTCATTATTGGAGGACCACCATGCCCTACATTTAGTACGATTGGCCATGCTAAAATCCAATCTGTAAATAAAGATAAAGGAAGCTGTATTACTGAAGACCCAAGGAATATTTTGTTTATGGATTATTTGAAATATGTGAAATATTTCAATCCAAAAATGTTTGTCATGGAAAATGTTCCCCAGTTCTTAACCAAGAATAAGGGGAAAACATTTAAGGAAGTAAAAAGAATAATAGAAAGAGATTTGCCTGAATATCATATTGTTGAAGAAGTAAAAGTGCTTAACAGTGTAAATTATGGAGTTCCTCAAAACAGGCGGAGGATGATATTGGTAGGACACCTTAAAGGGTATAAATTCGAATATCCTAAAATCACGCATTGGTTTGAAGGATCTAATTTTAATATCAACCCAAACAATGATGACATTGATATTTCTTCATTAAAACCTCATGTAAATTTAGAAAGTGCAATTTCTGATTTACCAGATATCACAGATAATTGGAGAATTAGCTTATGTGAATATTCAAAGCATAACAACCTTGATTCTTATCAAAAGTTGATGCGGCAAAACACAAATGGTACAGTAGCAAATAATATTTGCAGAATGTCCAATGAAAGAGCTAAAAAAGTATTTGCACATATGAAACAAGGTGATATTTATATGGATTTACCAGAAAAAGTAAGACAAATTTTACCATTCAGAGAAGATATCTTTAAGGATAGATTAAAAAGGCTCGTATTAAAAAATCCTTCCTGGACTATCCTGGCTCATATTGGTATGGATGGCTATATGTACATTCATCCTACAGAACAAAGAACACTTTCTGTCAGAGAAGCAGCCAGAATTCAATCATTCCCTGATGATTTTGTTTTTTCAGGTAATCAACAAGAGACTTACGTGCAGGTTGGAAATGCTGTCCCCCCACTTATGGCAAAAGCTATTGCGGAAAGTGTTTTCAAAGGGTTACAAAATGTTAAATAATGAAATAAAAAATGATATATTTAAGAAACATTTTCAAGCAAGACTTGAGAGACGGAAAACAAATAGCATTTCCAAAAGAACCCTCTAATTTATTTTTCAAATTTGACTATAATAATCCTGATCCTGATAGACAAATTAGTTTCAAGTTCAAAGATGAAGATTCTAAATCACAAAACTTTGATAAGAATGGGAAAATTATAAATACTCGCTTATATGCAGCGGGCAGTGAGTCGCGTATTGATGGAGAATTAAAACAATTTTTAAGGGATTCAATAAATGCAAAAATTGATGATATTATTGCTTTTAAATATCTAACAAATAATGAATTTGTATTTGAGTTTATTCCTAAAGGATCGGCCTCGTACAATAGTTATAAAGTTATTTTAAAAAACAATAATCATGAAGTAATAATTGACCAATTAAGTGAGAACCAAAATAAAACATCAAAAGATAAAAATGTTGATTTAAGTAATTTAAAAGAAAATTTTGCTGATTGGTTTATTAATAAAGATGGAATTAGCCATAATTACTTTAAAAATAATTTTGGGTCAAGTAGAGTAAAGTTAATTGAAGGTCTTTCAAAATATGAAGAAATTTATGAAGGTGAATTTCATAAATCAATATTTAATTCTTATGGATATAATTTAGAAGAATTAATTTACGAACTTGATAAGAATTTATATATAGAAACGGGTGGCTTCTTTGATTATAGTGAGAAAACTTCCACCCATATGCCTAGAGCAATTCTGGGGAAAAATAATTATTTAAAATTCTTAGGTGAATTATTAGCAAAATCAAAAGTGGATCAGATTGATTTTAATCCTAAGTCATTTTACGAAAACACAATAAGTGCTGGGCTTGTATTCTCTGACACACTTATTAATCGATTCATAGCATCTCTTTGTACAAAGCCATTTGTAATATTAACCGGGCTGTCTGGTTCCGGCAAGACAAAACTAGCACAGGCATTTGCCCAATGGATTTGCTATAAAGAAAATGAAGGCGAGAGGAATGAACAGTATTGTATCGTGCCTGTTGGCGCTGACTGGACAAACAGAGAACCGTTATTAGGCTATCCGAATGCTTTGGATAAAAACGAATATGTGAAACCTGAAAATGGAGTATTGGATTTAATAATAAGAGCAAGTAATAACGAAAACCAGCCTCATTTTCTGATACTTGATGAAATGAACCTTAGTCATGTTGAACGCTATTTTGCTGATTTTCTAAGCACAATGGAATCAGGCGATGAAATTCCGCTTCACAAAATATCAGATAAAGATCAGAATGCAGCTCCCTTTATTCCGCAATCTATTAAGCTTCCAAAAAACCTGTTCATAATTGGTACTGTGAACATTGATGAAACAACCTATATGTTTAGTCCTAAAGTCCTGGACAGAGCCAATACATTAGAATTCAGACTGACCTTAGAAGATTTGGAGGTCTTTATTAAGAGTTCTTCAAAATTGAATATGAATTTATTAAAAGGCATCGGAGAACCTATGGGAGAAAGTTTTGTAAAAATAGCACTTCAGGAGACAGACAAAAATCTGGTCAAAGTTGAAAATGATCTGAAAATATTTTTTACTGAGCTGAAAAAGGCTGGAGCTGAATTTGGTTACAGAACAGCTGGTGAAATTGACAGATTAATATTTATGCTTGGAAAATTCGGAGAGAAAGGAAACGATTTGCTTGATATCGCTATAATGCAAAAACTGCTTCCTAAGCTCCATGGTTCAAGAAATAAGCTAACAAAGATTCTTCCAGTTATCGGAGGGTTCTGTTTAACTGAGGGAAGTGATAAAATCAGGGAAAATTATCTTGACAAATTTGTTAAGAATGAAATAAATGAATCAGAAATTGTCAAAGACGAGAATGTGAAATTTAAAATATCATTTGAAAAAATATGCCGGATGTATAAGAATGCTGTTGAAAACGGATTTGCCAGCTATGCCGAAGCTTAACCTGCCATGCAGATTCCCTTGTCACATATAGAAGTTGGTCTTGTTTTAGAAATAAAGGGAGAGGAATTTTCGCAGAAAATAATTTCTGAAGATGATTCACTTGAATTCGGTGAAGCTATATATCAGCTTACAGAAGGCTGCAATTATGAATATCAGTTTAATAAACCAAATTTCAAATTCAGAAAATCAGAAAGAAACAGAATAATTTCTATTTCAAAATTTGACAGCAACAAAGGCAGCATTCTACCGAACATTTATGTAGGAACACATAATCTTGAAATATGTGATCAGAATGAAAATATTCTTGCTTTACTCCCATTGGAAGTCTGCTCAGCTAAGAGTGAATATCGTTCGGATTACCGGTTTATGTTGGAAAGCATAACCAAAAAATGCATAGATCTGATCATGCAGATAGACTCTCCTGTGAGTCAGCATTTTGAAACCAATTTTGAGACTGACAGCAGAACATTATATCAAAAATTTTCGTTCGTTAAATCGCTTATAGACTCAAGGGAATTTGAAGAAGCAGTACATATGATAATAACCTGTCCGGCAACAAAATGGCAGACAGAAGAGGAACTCAGGGATATAAGAAGTATTCGAAGGTTTAATAAGAGTTCCGTTATGCAGCTTGTAAATGCAGGAAACAGGGTGAAAATTCCGGAAAGTCATAACCTTTATAAGAATTACGCGATAAAAACAGCCCCTGAAAGGATAGAAAGTATTCAAAAGACTGAATCCCTAGATACATCAGAAAACAGATTTATTAAACATGCTCTTGAAGAGTTTATGTTGTTCTGTGAAAAATGCGAGGGAAATTTCGACAAATATTCAGGCGCAAGAACTGAAGCTAATACTCTTGCCAATAAACTGTCAAATCTTTTGAATCAGCCTTTTTTTAGGGACATCTCCCGGCCTGAAACGCTAAAGCTTAATAGTCCTGTTCTTCAAAGAAAAAGCGGTTACAGGGAAGTTTTGGACGCATGGCTGAGGTTTGATCTGGCAGCCAGACTGACTTGGCAGGGCGGAGATAATGTATATGATGCAGGGAAAAAGAATATAGCAGTCCTCTATGAATATTGGTTGTTTTTTACACTACTGGACATAATGAAAGAAGTATTCAGCATTGAACCTAAAAGCCTTGAAGAATTAATAACTATTGAAAAAGGCGGTCTTTCGCTTAACCTCAAGCAGGGTAAATCAACTGCTTTATACGGCGTTTTTCATTCTGATGCCAGAAAACTGAGAATTCAATTTACCTATAACCGTTCATTCGGAGGCGGCAGGAAGTACCCATCCGGGGGCAGTTACACTACCACCTTAAGGCCTGATTACACGCTATCAATATGGCCGGAAGAAATTAAAACACAAAATGTGGCTGAATTAAAGGAACTCATTACCCATATACATTTTGACGCCAAGTATAAGGTTAACAACTTCTTTTCTCTCATTTCTAAATCTAAGGAAGAAGAACTTAGCGAAGAGGAGAATTCAGAACTTACACGGGAGGAGGAAGAAGAAGAAAAAAAAGGCACATATAAGAATCAGGACCTGCTAAAAATGCATGCTTACAAAGATGCAATCAGAAGATCCGGAGGAGCTTATATATTATATCCTGGTGAGGGGAAAGATGATCCTTTCAGAGGATTTCATGAATTGATTCCTGGACTTGGTGCATTTGTAATTAAGCCGGATGAGAATAATTCTGGAAAAGAGGAACTAGTTAAATTCATAAAAAAAGTAACTAGTAATTTTATTGACAGAGCTTCGCAACGGGAATATACAGCTGTAAAAGTATATGATATACATAAAACGGTTAAGGGTGATGAAAATACTCTTAATGAACCTTTTCCTGAATATCTTGATTCATTGAAAACTGTTAAATTAATCCCAGATGAAACGTTCGTATTAGTTGGCTATTGTATTGATGATAAAAGACATGAATGGTATTTAGAAAAGGGCCTATATAATTTCAGAATGGATGATGAGGAAGGATCTTTAATATTAGACAATGAGGTCGTAAATGCAAAATATCTTTTACTTCGAAGAAGTTCAAAGGATACTGCAAGTGAAATATTCAAAATTCTAAGCAAGGGGCCGAAGGTATATTCTAAAGAGGCAATAAAAAGTAAGGGCTATCCTGATCCAAAGCATGAAAATTATCTTGTAATTGAAATTGAAAAGCATCTTTCAGAGGATCTTGGAGACTCTTTTTGGGATTTCAAACAATTAATTCAATATCAAAAATTGAAAGATAAAATCAGAGATCCTTATAAACTGGCTGGTATTCCTTTTACGGCCTCTATAACGGAACTTATGAAAACAAAAATAAAGATAAATAATCAAAAATAGTGGTAGGCTTCCCTATAATGTACCCCATTCTTAGAACTGAAAGAACTTTATAAGAGGGATATGAATCTGCGAAATGAATTAAAATGAGTTTACGTAGCCATAAAGGATACCAAAAAAAGGTGGGATTAAGCCACCTAAACATATCCGTCAACCTTAATTACAGGTTGCTCTCCAGCATAGTTAATTCCTCTTCTTGTTGACAACTTAAATTTATATAGAGAATCTTAAAAATCAACAACTATTATTGACCACATCTATAAGCAGTATGATCACTAATTCGTTAAATAAATATATTTTATGCATTGCTATCACAATAATTCAACTCCAGGGAAGTAATTATTTGGCAAAGAAGTGATTGTTTGAACTATTTGTTGCCAAAAATCTGAAATTTGCTCAGGTGATGCTGGCGTTATTTTCTGTCCTTGTTTTAAACTATCAGTAATATATTTAATCACTGTTGTCCGGTAAAACCGTAAATTACTAATATTTTACACTTAATTGATTGATAATCAATATTACTTTTTTCGTTTTTCAAAAGTAAGCCCCCCCATTTCCGGGAATAAAGAATTTTCGTATTCATTCGCTCGTTGCTTAATAAGCTTTCTCCAGGTTCCTTCCGGATCTTCCAGGAAGTTGTATATGTTGACATAATTCATTAATTGCTGCCTGATTACCGATACCAAATTTGAAAAAGCCCAAGAGCGTTTAATCCTGCTCTTGATTAATGTGATGAGCAAAGTTGTCATCATTTTCCCAGTCTTCCGGGAAATTTTAAATATCCTGCAAACTATAGGCCTCAAGGGTTATGTCGGTCGAAATACTTAAATTGTCTGTTTCCAAACTTAAAAATATTTCGTCTGGTTTTAGTTAAATTATTTGATTCATTATCAATCTTCCTTTTTGTATATAATCACTACCCTGCCCTTCGCCCTCGAAGCCCCGATAAATACCTGGAAAACGTTCTTTGGATCAGTCAGACCAGAGCAGACAAGTACCACCACATTCCGTTCCAGTCCCTTTGCCTTAAGAATCGTTGTATATCGTATCTTTTCGGAGGGTTCGGAATAGTTGGATTCCTGCAACAGTTCAAAACTATCATCTTTTGCCAGTAAATCCGGAAAGTCTGAATCACTTTTCAGCAGGTCCGCTGTAAAAAGAACCATGATCTCATTTGCAGGAAGTCCTCCAATCATTATCTCCTGCTTCACTGCCTGCTTAAGCATTTCAAGGGCTTTGGCAGGATCGCTCCATTCCCTGGAAATTACATCTTTTCCATAGTTTTTGGTTAGATCAATTTTCCCTGAAGCTGCATCATTTATCAAGTCGCGAATGCCCTGACCCGTATTTACCCTGAGGTTCGATAAAAGGGTATAGGATGCAGCATTGGATTTGAATGCCTCCCGGCTGCGTATATAATGGCCAAGATCTCCTGCATCCGGGTAATCCTGGCTGTCGTCATAGAAAATATAGTAGCTTCCATTCTGCAAAGGATTATTAACTTTTAACAAGGCCTTTAGCATTTGATCAATCCCCTTGTCAAACAGGTCCTGCGCTTCATCAATCACAACAAAATCGTATTTCTCATGTTTTTTTGAGCTCCCAAGTTTTGTTACAATTCCTTTTACCAGTTGCCTCATTTCACCCTTAGCTATTTTTTCATGTGTGGGAACAAGGGACTTGTCTCCTGAAAGTTCAGCAAGCTCTTGTGCCAGATCAAAATAGAGCTTTGCTTTTATTCTTTCAGCAGGTATTTCAGCTCCTGGATCAGAAATTCGTACTGCCATCTCTGCGCAAAGCAGCTCGTTCCAGCAGATATACAAGCCGGTTTTGCCTTCGCTTATGCAAAGTCTCCTGATAATATCGAATGCGTAAGTAGATTTGCCACTCCCCGGGGGTCCCTGGACTATAAGTCTTAAGTTCTCATTCAGGCCGCTGAGAATGGATAGTCCTTCCTTCATCCGGCGGTCAGACTCTTCCAGATTTAATTTAAGAACAGACCGGTACCATGATGGATCGAATTCGGGCTCAAACGTTTCACAAATGCTTTTCATTGCCTCTTCATCAAGCTCTTTCCAGTCAGCGTATCTCGACAATCTCTTTATCACCTCATTTTCATGAAATGCTTCGAGCTGTCGCTCCATGGAATCGAGAATCATTTCATGCAGTTTCAAATCATGTTTGCGGTGCCACAGATCGTCTTTTCCTATTCCTTCCATGTCAAATTCACACTCGGGAAAGCAAACCATGGATCCCACGAAAATATTCTTCAATCCCTTTTCAAAAAGGTACTTTTTAACCGCATCTGCATTTCCGTCAACTTGTGTAAATGGATTGGCAATTTCTTCCCTGCTGCGCTCTTTGACCAGGCGGTAATATCCTGTACCACCTTCAGGTAGCTTTCCGTAACCAATTATTCCTCCTTTTACCTCAATGATCATGATCCCCAGCCTGTTCAGAACAACAAAATCACATTCTCCGGCCATCTGTGTTTTGTGATACCGGGAGGAAAGTCTCATCTGATTGACTACATACATGATTTCGCTATCGTCGCCTTCAATGGAAAGCTGCTTGTCTGCTTCCTTTTCTCCGGAGTTGGAGATGTGCCAGGGGTTGTAAAGCTTGTGGATCATACTTCTAATTTAATATAAAATCACTAGGCAAACAGGATAGCAAAGAAATTCGTTATCTAAAATTCGTTGGGGAGGAAAACTTCTTTTTCCTGATATAAGTAATGTAATTCCTGATTAAAGGCGATATTAAATTTATGGAGACTGCCGCATCCTCTATCTTAAATTTTACATTGATGAAGAGTTTACTGTTATAAACATCGTCCTCTTTGGTATGAAGGGCTTCGCTTCTCAGCCTGTAAGCCATATACGCATACTCTGCAGCCGGGCGGGAAATCATCTGGTTTTCAGGATGATATTCGAATTCATTTTTCTGAATGTGCTTGCGTCCTGTAAGGGCATTCAGACTATTTCGAATACTTCTTTCATTATTCAGGTAATTATCGTTCGTGAGTTCGTAATGATCATGCTTCATAAAGTTGATGATATCCTCAACGACTTCACCGCAGCTTCCAATAATTTGTTTTGCAACGGGCTCGATATTTGCCTTTGGTTTAAAAAGTCCTTCAAAGGGAGTTATTATGAAAGTATCTATTTTAAGCCACAAAGGTTCATTCAGGTTTTTAAGGTCTTTAAGAACGGTTCGTCTTATAGTGTCGTACGATACAGTTTTGACCTCTGACTTTTCCTTTGAAGTCCGTCCAATTAGTTCAATCAGTTCCTTATGCAGTTCTTCCGTTTTATAATAGTGAGCTTTATCCAGGAATTTCGTGATCAATCTGGTATCTCCGGCAATCAGTTTTTGCATTCCTTTGTCTTCCACTGAAGATGAAAGCACAAGAATTTTAATTTCAAGGTTTCGTCGGTAATTTAGCAGCTCAACCTTCTCAACAATTGGATAGGAATTAACTATTTTAGGCTCCCCACCTACAGTATAAGGTATCTGTAGATCAAGTAATACAATATCGGGTAAATGATCTTCCAAAGCTTCCAACGCTCCTTCGGTTGTTGCGGCAAATACAAGTTTTCGTCTGTCAGCTCTGCCTTTGCCGGTAAGTATTTCACTTAAATACTCAGCATTGGTGACTTTATCCTCGACGATGAGAATTTTCAGGTCAAATAATGAAATTTCTGTAGCCATGGCAGCTTAGATTTAATTACCTTTTTTCTTTTAGATTACCTTAATTTTATTCCTATAAATGTAGCAATTTTCATAATGTATATTTTACCCCTTAATTTTAATGATTACCTTTAATCCACTTAATCATATTTTTAATACCATTCAGGGCCTGCAAATTTTTTACACATAAAATAATTTGAGTTATGAATCCCAAGGACGACATAAACAAATTCAAAAAATTTCTTGACGTACAAAGTTCTAAGGAGGAAAATACAGACAACAAGAAGATAATTGATCTGCTAAAAGGAATGGCAGAGAATGGGGAAGAAGAGATGATCCGCATAAACACCGAATTTGATGTCGAAAGACCCGAAGACAGCGAAGAAGTGGAATATGTTTGTTTACACGATATCTTACAGGCCGGATTTAAAACACCGGAAGTTGATGAAAATGGCTATAGTTTGTCCCGACCGGTTTTTAACACCGAAACTCCAACACTTGATCTGGGAATATATAAGCTTGCATCTTCCACGAAATCCTTTCTCTCTTCCCGTTTATATTCCCGGTACACGGACGAACCGACCATAATTTTCAGGGAAAGGGATAATAAAGTATTTTATTTTTTGCCAAAGGAAGACGAGTCGTTTGCCATTAAAATGTCCGGTTTGGAAGGATACGGTCTTAAAGAATCCGCACAGGGATTATTCTATCTCGAATATATTTACCTGATGATGTCCATTCCCCAATTCTCAAAGCAGTTCCCAAAAGGAATGAATATAAAAAGCGTATTGAAAGGTTGGATTCCCGTGATGCCAATTGAAGCTCAGAAAATTCTTATTGAAACAGACCGGAAAACAAATTTTGTTGACTTTGTTGGACAGGTTATTTATTAGGACTATTTAATAAAGAGTTTCAAAGGACCTGGAAGTCAGATGTATGGATAATTTTCATGGCAACAGCTTGCATTTTGCGTCTTCGTATAAATCTTATTGTTCAGTAAATGCCATGTTTAATAATGTTAACGAATCCATATGGAATATCGAAACATAAAAATCCATGTTTTCCCACAATTTAGTACTTATGTTCAAGGCCTCCGGGGTTGCTGCACTGAATTCTCTTTAAAATATAAGGCCTGGCCATTATGGATCATGGAGTGCTAAAAGCATTCTTTATATAGTCCAGCTCAAAATGCTGATATTCTTCAGGGCATATAATCCTGAAAATCTCATAAAACCTGGCATCGTGATTTGCACTCCCTCCAAATTCCTTAAAAACAATGAGATGTGAGAGTTCATGTGCAACGTAATAGGTAAAATAACCCCCATTGGACCGAAGATTCTTGGGGTGGTCAGGTTTATATGCCCAATAAGGTACGGTAAATAAACTGTCCCTGCTATATGCCCGACCTCGTTTGACATCGGCAATATAGCCTCGGACGTCTTTTTGGTATGATGCATAGGGAGTGTTCGCCAGAACTTTGGCGATCATATGATCTATTTTCTCCTGAAGTTGAGCTTTTATTTTATAAGGGTTTTTCATGAACAAAATTTTTTAAAGGATCATACCCGATATTCATAAACAACTATTCATTTTTATAAATATTCAGGAAATCATCCGCATTAAAATGATGATCCCTTTCCATGGCCAGGCAATGATAGTTTTTACATGCCTTAGCAGACATGCTTATTCCGTGATTACCTGCAAGGTCTGATATAAGTCCGAAATATGCGTCGAAACTTGTTTTTTCCATGGCAATTGCCAGCCATGCAGGAATACAACCGTTGAACTCAGCCTGGTTAAGTACATTTTTAATTTTTTTCTCCAGATTCCTCCCAAGTTTATACCGGGAATTCAGTTTACCGGTATGTTCAAATTTATTTCGGGTTTTAACTGAAATCAGAAATTTCTGACCGCCTTTCTCCGCGTAGTAATCGGCAAACTCAAAATTATTCTGGTCTTCATTTAGATTTCTGATCTTGTCAAAGCCTTTCTCCTTCAGCACTTCAGCTGCGAGAATTTCACCAAAATCGCCAAGTTTTTTAAAGCGTTTTCCTTCACCTGACCCCAGTTGGATATTTCGCCTTGAAGGGTCATAAATTTTTGATTCTTTCCCTGAAGATAAATCCGTTTTCATGAGATTTTTATAATAGCATTATACGAACTATTAACCACTTCAGTCATCCTGTCGAAATCCAGGGTGTCGATGGTATCTGTGATGCTGTGATAGTTGGCGCCATTTCTCACAGTGGCCGTATCGGTAATCATCACTGCCGGGTAGCCCATTTGCCAGTAATTCCGGTGATCAGAGAGGCTTGCAAGATCGTCGTTAGCGGGGAAATTAATCATCAGGGTCTGAATGCCATCGTTTTCCGACATCAATTGATGCACTTTACTGCTGAAATCTTTAAACCGGTTTATTCCAACAACGGTAATGAAGTTACCTGTATCCGGAAAATCAGATGCCAGCTCAGGCTTTGGGTTGGGCTGTGAGCCAGCTGCATCGGAAAAGTACCCGATCATCTCGTAACAAATCATCCCAAGCACATCAATATGACTCTTCTTTAAAGACTCGGCATGTACATAGCTTCCCATTTCCTTTTTTCCGAAAAACGGCGGCTCTTCCAGGCAATATGCCACAAAATCGATACGGTAATCCAGCTCCGGCTTATTCTCTGCAATTAACCGGGCCGTTTCCAGCAAACCGGCAATTCCGCTGGCATTGTCGTCTGCTCCCGGCTGGTCTCCGGCAACATCGTAGTGAGCACCCACAACCAGACGGTTTTTTTCCAGTGGATTGTACGTCGCGATGATGTTTTTATACTCATTGCCGTCTGCCATCCATTTCTGCTCCTCACAAACAAGTCCGCAGGCAGCAAACTCGTCTTTGATATACCCGGCGACAAATTTCAGGGAGGCAAGATTCTTAAAGTTGCGATAGGGCCGGATGCCTGACAAAACTTCAACATCTTTACGGATTCTTTTTTCGTGTGCAGTCATCATTGTCTATTTTGGATGTAATTGGTGGTTACAAATTGCCAAAGTCATTTGTTATTTCATCATATCGTCCACTCTCAAACACTATCATCAGTTTTTCCCTGTCATCTGAAAATAAAAAGCTCCCCTTTCTGCTGTTGTCTCCTGCCTCCTTTACCCAAAGGTTGTTGTTTTTAATGCTTATCTCTGCTTCCCCTGACGCATTAATCCTTTGCGCTTCCGATTGAATTTTCTGTTGATACCTGGAGATAAGCTCCTTGAATAATTTTCGGGTAGAAGCATAAGCATCCACAAAAACCCGGTACGACTTCAAAGCGGCATAATCAGCAGGTCGGGTTTTCTTCATATGCAACAGGTACTCCATCATAAAGAAATTGAACTCATAATAGGCCGTCATGCTGCTTTGCGTATTCGACATCCACTCCAGGAGTCCTTTTGCCTCCGATCCTTCTGCCAGTTCGTAGGCGTCAAGCATTTCAAAGCTATACTTCGAACCAAGGTAATACGCATGCAGTTCATCGAGGAGACCGACAATCCCGTCACCCTGAGTGGATGTAACACCGTTGACATAGGTTTCGAAGCGGAATGTCCTGAGGTTTTCCGGGATCTCTGGTACCAGTTCTTTGGAAGGGAAAAGGGATTTGTGAGGGAAGGAAATAAAATACGATAGCCTGGGGGAAAGAAAGAAATAACCCTCTGCGTTGTCCCAGTTCAGTGCTATGTTTTTTTCTTTTGAATAGTGGTAGCAATTCAGGCTGAGATATCCGTGTGAAATTTCATGCACATTGGTCGCCATGCTATGAAGTAATTCAGACTTTCTGTTCCCGGACAGGTAATGAAAAGTGCCGGCAGATTTTTGTGTAGAAAGAACACTGCCGTCTCTTCCGGTAGCTTTTGCTCTCGCAGGAAGCCTGTCGTATTCCATCAGCATGTACCAGGAATCCGGTGAATACTTTTCAGTCATGGATTTTACCCATTCCATGTTTTCTTCCATCGAACCAGGGACTGTACTTTCCGCATGGCTATGATCATCATCGTAAACAGGCTGGTCTGCAAATCCGGTCTCTGATTCAGGCGGAGAATTTTCTTCCGTCTCTTCATTTCCGGCTGACTGCCCGGAAGTCATGCTTTGCACGTTTTGAATGTATTCGCCTGAAGGTTCCTTTTCATTCTGATAATCTGATGAAACATTCCCAGAAACTTCCTGTGGCGAATTTGCGGATTCATCGCTTATTTCCTGAAGTTTATTCTGAACGATTTCTTTATACTCTAAGAATTTTTCCCTGACATTGATGTTGTTCATATACAGGTAATTCCAACCAACCGCGATAACGATTCCAAGAAAAATAAGCTTCAGGATGTTTTTCATTTCTTAAGGTCTGTTTATACTGAGATTCCTTTATTTACTCAATTCAATTTCTTTGATCCCTGAAAAAGGTTTTGGGTAATGCAGGCATTCTATTCAAGTAAAATGATTTATAATTTTCGCTTCATAATTCCAATTTGCTTAGCGTACTGATCAATCTCAATAATTTGATTCATTTACCCGAATGAGGTCTAAGTGAGATGCAATATTTCATTATTTAAAAAACAATTAACAGTAGGAAAAAAGCAGTTACAAGACCTTTAGACCTGATGACTGAGAAACGGCATACTCGAATTCATCTTCGTCAAACTCTGCGATTGGAAATTCATCAATGAATTTTTTTAATTCCTCCTGTCCATTGATTATAATATTTCCGGGTAACCCAAGGTAAAACCTTGCTACCGGTGTGAAATCGCATACTTCTGCCTTAAGTTCATAACTCCATTTATCGAGCTTTTTAATGCAGTTTTTAGCCATTGGGAACTCCTCCAGCATGAATCCATATGCCCTGTTGTTCAAAATAAGCGTTATGGGGGTTTTGGAAAAGCCATACCCTCTGAAAACATCTATGAATCCAACCTTGTGGGCATGCCCGAATTTATAGGGCTTGTATGTGGCCTTAACACCGTTGATTCCTGATAAACGAAGCAGGAAATTCAAATTATTTTTTGGAAAATAAGCCCACAACCTTGAATAATCGGAAGCAAATTCAATGGGTTCAATAACTACGGCCTGAAGTCCCCTGTTTGCAGTACTATAGGTGTACTCATTCACAATCAGCTGAAATTTGTTTTCAATAGCTTCGGCAATTATTCTTACCTGTTCAGAATCTTCCTGTTTTATCATATTTTTCACCATGCTTTCGGCTCCATAAATGCTTGTCAGTTTTTTAACAAGATTTTCCTTTATTGCATTCTTCCCGGGTATTTCCCGAATAGCTTCATTCAGCATCCAGGCTTCTTCCTTTGAGAAATGTAAAAGGTCGCCAATGTCAAAATGATTGTTTCTTTTAGTTTCGTCATGGTTGATTTTATAAAAGCCTGCCTTCTCTTCAACAACGTAACCGGCCATTTTTATTGTAAAAATGGTCCTCTGAATGCTTCTTACAGATACTTCAAAATGTTCAGCCATAGTTTTGGTTCTGGCACCTCCCGGCCTTGAAAGCATAGCCATCATCTCCAGGGTGCGCTCTAAAGTAGATTGTTCGCTCATGTATAGGGATTTGTTATTTTAATTGAATTTACGTTTAAATGACTCATAAGTTAATTTTTCGGTTTGTTTATTCTGAAACCTGGAACAGGAAAATAATTTTACCGGACATATATGGTTATTATTATTTTATGGAACCTTCACTGTTTGAAATCTTAAAATCTAACCTGGCTCCATTTCCAGGTTAGTGATTTTATCTAACTATATCATACAAAGAATTTCAAATGATCATTCCTGCGTTTTATTCCCGGCCTGTTCCAGCCAGAGGATTTTTTTGTTCAGAATTTCAGATGGCTTCAGGGCATTTGCCTTGCGGAAATGTTCCAGCGCCCCGGGATAGTTTTTTTCAGAATAGGAAATATCTCCCAAAAGCGAATAATATTCACCGCCCATTTCTTCAATCATACTGGCAGTGGTTAATTCCTTTAAACCGGCCAATATACTTTTTGCCTTACTTACCTGGTCAATCCTGAGATAATACCTGCACATGTATATAACGGCTTCATAATAAACACTGCAACCAAAATATTCAATGCCGTTTATATTCAAAATACTTTCCCAGATTAACATAGCCTTTCCTTCATTCCCGGATGATTGGCAGGCTATTGCAAACATCCCCTGATATTCAATTTTTTCCCAATCATCTATCGGTAAGGAATCGATATCACAATACTGGAATTTCGTTGCTGCTTCATTAAAATTCCCGGTTTTGAAATGAATAATACCTTCCAGCAGGAAAAAAATGTCAACTTCAAATTTTCTTTTGTTTTCAAGTCTTTGTATAACCCGTAGTATTTTTTCAGGATTATAGGTATTGATTAAGTGAAGCAGAAGATAGAACCTGCCCGTATAAATGAGTCCTGTTTTTTCAATCAGTCGTTGAATTTTAAAAGGAGAATGCTCATTCACTGGCATCCTGAGATGAATCTGCAGCTTTATCAAACTGAGAAAATGAGCTATTGCTTTTTCGCTTTTATGAATGTAGAAATAGGGCAATATTTTGAGTAATGCTCTGGCATCCTTGTTTTCTTCCTGAAGCAAACCCATATTAAATAAATAAAAACAGGCATTTTCCGGAGCGAGGTTCTGTGCCATGCTTATCAGGGCAGAGGATTCATTTAGATCCTTGCTGGCTGCGGCTTTCAGAAAAAGCCAGTCCTCTGCCCGGAAATACTGCTTGTGCAACTCCAGAGCTTCGATGAATCTATTATCAGATGATTCATTTCCAGGTGATTTGGACAGTTTTTTCTCAGGCCTTTCCTCCATTCCGGCACCCGGGTCAATTAGTACCTTTGTATCTTTCTGAATACTCCTGATTTGTTCCATAATATGCTTCTGTATGCCGTCAATATTGGCGTACCTCGTTGCCATTTTTTTAAGATATTCTTCAACTACAAGCAGTAACATGTATTCTTTGAGTTCATGGATTGAAATCATAATTACCTCCTTTATTATTGATTAAATCACAAGAGTTAACCAGGGCAATCTTGTACAAAGTACGTATGGCTGTATGACAAATAGAGTTGTGTGAAAAATAATCCAATACGAATTGATATTTTTAGTATGCGATGATGCTTTCATTTTCGATTCAGCCAGGTCATGAGAAAGCAAAACGTTGCAAGATAGAACCTCACTCCACATTGAATTTACGGTGAAGGGAGAAGAAGATTATAAAAAAGCTGATTAGTTATTTAAATAGTTAATTTCCTCAATTGGTTGCATGAGTTTCACTTAAAACAGTCTTTCAGGAATCAACCGTGTATTCTGGGTTTAAATGATGAGAAGCTTTTTTCTGGCTTTCAATTGTATGGGGTGTAACCAGAAAATAACAATGCTTCAAAATCGGAAAGCAACGATGTAGTGTTTCCTAAAAATAACGACGTATGATTTTTTGTAGGAGAACATGTGAGGAGGAAGAAGATGA
>CAVTBM010000009.1:0-371618 GCA_963732905.1 uncultured Bacteroidales bacterium | reverse complement strand
AACAACAGAAAGGCACCCCATTTATAAAATATTTTTGGCTTTTTATGAATTTATGAATATCCCACTTCAATTTTTCAAACTCCTTTTCAACATAAATTTTCGATCTCAAATAAAAGATAGAATTCATGGTTTGGATTAGGGTAATCCATTTCAATGAGATCCTTTTGTGATATGATTTTTGGACCGGATATTTTGAGTTTTAAAAATATATTAGAGATAGATTGGCCCTCTGTATAAAGCAATAAATATTTTGCACCAGCTTCTTTGGAAGTGATTGGTATTGATCCTCTTGAAGATCCTGTTCGTGCATTATAAAAGTGATTATTCAAGATCCAACTTAGGTGTTGTGAGTTTTTATAATATGCTACTAAGACAAAGGTGTCGTCAGGAAAAAGATTTCTGTTTACACCAAATGTTTCAGGGATTAGTTCTCTCAACTCGACACGTTCTAAACCCTTATAAATCTCAAATGATCTATAGGCTGCTTTTTCTCTTTGTGAGGTTCTATTCATAAAATGATGAAGCACATCTGAAATAAAGTTTTTAAGTTCACCTCTCCAGTATCTGTTTTGGATGGCCGCATTGGGAATGCTCCAAGACCAGGTATTATTTCGTGAAATCCAAATTTATTAAATGGCACCTGACCTGGATATAATATATAGGCCCCTCCAGTTCTTATGGCGTCTCGGTATGAATGCATTTTTAACAGATCTGCCCTTTTATATTTCCCTTTGCTTTGATCTGTTTTTTCCTCATTGAGATTTATATCATTTGAAAATATATTATATAGGTTTTCAACTTTATATTTTGCATCAAAATGGATATGAACTATGAGTTCCTCTTTTTTAGCATCTCCTTGATCTAATATTTCATATGGCCAAACTGTTAAAGTGTAATCAGGCCGCATATTTTTTGTCCAACTCCCGCCATCGGGATAATCCTTATCTCCTGAAAATGTCCTATTATAACTAAATTCGACATTTAGCCAACGGGTATTTTTTTTATACACACCCTTAATTGCCGTGTGGTTTCCCTGTTTTAATTTCAGGCCTAATCCATCTTCAGTTGTTATTATTAAATCCTCTGTGCTTTTCGGATCGATATCAAAAACATCTTTAATAATATCAAGAAGCTTAAAAAATAACCAGTACTCATAAAGTACAGCTACATCGCGTTTACCTGCCTCATATACATTTTCACCACCTGACCAAATTAATTTTGCAGCAAGATTAACATCAACCAAACTTTGAAAATCTCCCTATACCCTTCCTTCCGCTGTAAAACCGGGCTATTCAGCGGCAAAGTGTCAGGGAAAGATATTTCTTTAAAAATGGAGTGATTTAAATATTGTTCGAGCATTTCTTCAGACCTAACTGCTTCTAATTTATCCCTGCTATTATCAAGAAGTTTAATTCTAATTGTGCTGCATAGTGTCAAAAAAGAAGTAAGAACATATTTTATAAAACGGTTTTCGGGTGTATCTAAAGTTTCAATTTTCTCGTTGATCTTGGACCTAATTGGGACTGTTTGAATGATACCAATCAAGTTGTGATTTGGGGGTAAATTCGTTCTGTTAGATGAATTTGCTATTTGCTTTAATGACTTATTATTAATCTCCAACCTTTCTTATGTCATTATCTATTTCAATTTCTTTCCAACGAGAAATTGGGTTAGATATAATTTTAAGCACCGAATCAGTAAATTCTTCAAAGTCAAGAATTGATTTCAAAAATGCAAATTGCTGATAGTATGTTTTTGGATCCCTTTCAAAATCAGGTTCGAAATTCTGAACTACTGGTGAAGTATGCTGCATTATTAAATCAGTGCATCTTTCAGTAATTTCTCCAAGCATTACTCGATAGTCTTGTCTGTAATCAGTTTTTACAGAAGTAACTTCTAATCTGGTTTGAAAATGCTCTGAACTTTCGTCTTGATATACTTCGAGAATAAGTGTGCCGACATATATGTTTGGAGATATTCTCCCTGTAGAAGGATCAATCTTAGATTGTTTTACAATTTCCTTGATGGGCGCACGAAGACGATATTTATTATTTGATAACTTATATTCATAAAAACACCCCTCTTTAATCTGAAATCTTGATTCGCCATTAAGTTCAGCATCCACTTTTGAGGTCTCTAAGATAAAATTGAACTCTCAGCGTAAATATCCAAAAAGAGTTCATCTGAACTAGTTAGGATCGGGATATGTAAATTAGTTAAAGGCATAAAATTATGCTTCTGCATAACTTGTAAATCCGTTATCTATAAGTTTCTTGTACATTCTTTTAATTTTTTCAAAGGATATTGGATACAGTATGTTTTCAATATCCATATTTAATTCATCCGAGTTAAGCAAACTCTCTATTTTAAAATCTAATTTATTTGTAACGTCTGCATCTAAACATAAAATAGCAAGTGTTTTTAAAACAGGCTCCAATTTACGCCTGGAACCGTGTACTTTAGGCAATAACTTCTGCATTACAGATGCATCAATTATTTCTTGTGTACCCCAAGTAGCTTCAATTTTATTTATAATAGTCGCAAATCTCAATATTTCTGAAGCGCTCCGATAACCGAACTCGGCTCCAATTTTCTTTAATTCTGAAAAGAATTTCAAAAGGGATTTAGCAATTTCATCCTTTTTCTGAAGAGATATTTCCTTATTTAATGAAATTTTGAGAAAGCTACTTGCCATACTCGAACTTAATCCTTTGATTTTATCTAATTCAAGATATCCTGTATTATTTAAGTACTTAATCATTTCATTTTCCGAAACACTAAATTCAATTACCGATGCACGATCCAATACTTTTGGGCTGAACATATAGGTCGTTTCATCAATGTTAACAGTTCCAATTATGAAAAGATTCTGTGGGAAGGATATGTTGGGAGGTACTCCTATATTTTCATCCCATTCTTCTGTGGCTGGATGTAGTGGAATGTCCTCTTTTGATTCCATTGCACTTAAGAAGTCTGCAAAATATCTCTCTACATGACTTAGGTTCATTTCATCAAGAATTAGAATGTAGGGCTTATTTTGGTTTTCTAATTTTGATGCTTCCAACATTAATGATAAAACTCCATTTTCAGGCAAAATATATCTTCCCTTTTCCAATGCACTTGGAAAGCCCAATAAAGGCTCTCTGTTTGTCCAATCTGCGCCAACAGGAACTAAACAAATTTGTTTATTGGATGCGCAAATCCATTTTGAAAATGCTTGAGCAAGCTTTGTTTTTCCTGAACCTGAAAGACCAGTAAGAATAACAAATGGTTTTGTAAGTAAAGCAGAGATAAAGCGGAGAATTATACTCTTATCTAGCATCAAGTTTGCCACTTCTGTAATTTCAATAAATGATTTGTAGTTGAACTCAATCGGTTTTATAGGTTCATCTTCAGGAAGATTAATTGGCTCTCCTTTGTAAAACTCTAATAAAAAATCGAGGTCGCTATTTATATCTTCGGGAATAATTGGATTGTCAGTGTTATAAATTTTATATATAAAGGAATTTCCATATCGTTCAGGTTGTCCCAATTGATTTTCAGCAAAATAATCTGAAATACTCTTTAAATCATCAACATTCCATCTTGTGGTTGGAATATTTGTTTCACTAACCCCATAGGCAAGGATCAATTTTTTCAATCTTTTAAAATAAAGATAGACTGGATATATACCATTTTGGACTGTGTTTTTTTCATCAAGGAACGCAATCCAAGTTATTCTTGCTGGATTACCTTGTCCAAAACTAACTTTTACTTTAAGTTCTTTATACCAGTCAATATATCCTGAAGTTGTAAGAGTTCCCTTTTCGGATTGAATTATAAATTTTATTAAATACTCTGCAAAATCTAACCTTTTCTTTTCTACGGTAAAACCTAAAGAATACAAAATCGAAAATGCATTTTTAGTTGAATTTCCAAAATCTGATAATAGCAATTCCTGACCACCTGCAATCTTATTTGCTTCTGATAAGACTAAAATGGGAGGGTATGCAGTTTTTTCATAGACCAGATCATATTCCAATGATTCTCTACCTTTTCTAAGGATTGGATTATTTTTTATTTTGGCAATCGCTTCTTCGATATCTTCTTTATTTATTTTCCGAATCTTATCATTATTAAATTCATTACTTTCTAACAATGCTAATCCTTGATTTGTCCCAATTAAAAAGTGAGCAAGGTAATCTGCTTTGAAAAAATTGCGTAATACAGGAAATTTCTTAATTAAGTCAGACTGGGCAAATAATAAGTCCTGATATGTCCTGTCAAGTGAATTTTTAGCAATATTATATCCTAATTTAGTGTAAGCTTCAATACTCTTATTATTTACTATAACATATTTATTTTTATCAACCCTATTTAGATAAATAGTTGCTAAGCCTTTCCCAAAAAAATTGAATGATTCTGCCCATCTAAGCCATTCATGCAAATCGAAGTTCGAATTGAATGGCGCTAAGATTCTTTGTTTAAAAACTAAGAAATTCTCATGTACATTTTTAATAAATCGATTTGAGGTTCGAACACCACCGGATTGAATTTTTCCTCCTTCCTTTGCAAATACAAGAAAAAAATCTTCGAATTCCTGTTGTGATAATTTGGAAATGTTTTCAAAGGTCAAGATGCTAGAATAATAATCTTCGATTTCGGAGTGAAGATCAGTAATATACCACTTTTCAAAGGCTTCAATTATTTGGCTAATTTTTGTTGATGTGTATGTCATGGGAATATTTCTATTTATTTCAAAAGAAATGGCTCATTTTGGCTAAGTTAAAGAATATTACTTGAATAATTGTTTATTGAATTTCTGAAAATGCACCATGCTTGTTTTCCGAAAACAATACATCGTTATTTTCCGATTTTGAAACATTGCTATTCTCCGGTTACAAAGATGAACCACATAAGGCACATGAGGTCACATAAGAAAGAAGAAGAGGAACCACATGAGGCACATGAGGTCACATAAGGAGGAGGAAGAGGAACCGCATAGAGCACATGAGGAAGAAGAGGAGAAACCACAAAAGGACACATAAGTTTGAAAATTAAGAACCTGGGGGAAATTTTGGTGAGCCTTTGAAAAATTTTGTGTAAACCAGTAACCGCAGGTTAATCTGTGTAATCTGCGTAATCTGTGGTGAACCTGAAAATTAATCTGTGTTAATCTGCGTAATCTGTGGTGAACCTGTGGTGAACCTGAATTTCATACTCCGCGACGATCACCTCACCTGTTTTCAATCACGGCAAACTTCCTGGTCACAGTTTTTTCCTCTGCGTTTATGCGTACAAAATAGATCCCGGTAGCCAGGTTATTTACCGGTACGCGCACGAGCCTGCTTCCGTCTGAAAAAGGGCTGACGCTTCTGTCAAACAAAACCTTCCCGGCGGAATTCATTATGGTGACGGTGGCATGATCAAGGTTCATGGCAGTACTCTCGATAGTCAGCTGATCACTTGCCGGAACGGGATATATTTTTAGTCCGGACCGGTCCTCCTGCGGATATACCCCGGTATTCATATTGTTTCCTGAAGTATCGGTAGTGGTGGTATCTATCGTGCCGTCAAAGACAGCTTCTATTGCATCACTTGCATCGGAAACTACGGACTGTACGCTGTTGGAAGTAGATTTGTAGCGGAGGATCCCTTCCTTGTCAATCACCAGAATCCTGTCGTAGGTGGAGGAATAAAGGCTTTCCAGTGAAGAACCTTTTAAACAGAGTGGATAGGTAATACCGGTGGAGCTTTTAAAACTCTGCACACCGCTTTCATTGCCGTCCCAGGTATCAACACCAACAGCTACGAAATCCTCTTTGCCTTTATATACATTGTAAATTCCCGTTTCGGTATTGTTGCCGTTGGCCAGGCAATGCGGACAGGCATACCCGAATAAAAAGATAAAAACGACACTCCCCCGGTGATCCGAAAGGGTAAATGATGAACCGCCAAGTGTGTTGAGGGTGAAATCAGGCGCTTCATCGCCAACTTTCTGGCTGAATGCCATGAATGGTGCGAAAAGAAGAAAAGTAATGACGATGAAAAATCGGATGATGGTATACTTTGGTTTCATGATATAAAATTTTTGAATTAAAGCCTGGTTGACAGGCGGATTTCCAGTCCTTCGAAATCGAGGACATCATAGCACACACCGGAATTGCAGGCCGGCCCGCCTCTTCTCTTACCTACGAAGAGAAGAATCTGGTTTTTGGCATCAGGCCTGTACTGCAGATTCAGGGAAGGATAAATATTGTATGACTTCCCGTCTTCGAGGTGAATAGGGTCGCCGGTATATTCGGCAACCAGTGAAGCGCTGTATTTTGAGGTGGCAGAGAGTGTATATGACAGGTATGCATTGATGAACCTGTCGGTCCTGTTCGTGATGCGTTCGATATGCTGAAGGCCGGTTTCAATGTTTGAATTATACCTGCCATGCTGAACGTCCAGTACAAAACCTCCTGAATACCTGTTCATCTCATTCACGAGCGGATCGGTAGCATAATCGGCATAGACATGGCTGCTTACTTTGTCTGATACGGTAAACTGGTAGTCGGCAAAGACCTCCCTGAAAACCGGGGCCTTGCCCGACGATAACTCGTTTTTTGCCGATGAATGGTTGAAGGTCAGGAAACTATTGTTCTCAAATCTGTAATAGACATCTGCCTGGTAACCGCTTTCATCGCTCAGTACCGGCACATGGGTACTCCTGTTCAGCAGCCGGTAGGAATGTTCCTTTACGAGAGAAGGAGGATCGTTGATGCCCGCACCAAGGGAGAAATTCGTATAATCTTTGACTTCGAAGTTTATCCCAAGCCTGCTGTGGGTATAGCTGATGCTGCCATAGGCGGCATATCCGGCGTTATGATGCGATGCGGAGAAATAGCTGAGGGAATCCACCCTGGTTGCAAATTCGCCGTAAAGGGAGAAGTCCTTCAGAATATGACCATCATAATACAAGGAGGCATAACCGGTGCTGACAGAGGCGTGTGTATTTCTCATATATATCCCTCCCAGCTTTTGTCCGGCAAAACGGTAACTCACTTCACCACCTTCAACAAGGTCGGGCCTCCTCTGGGTATCATCCCCCAGGGTGGGTGGCAGGGCTACATCGAGAACTTTTCCCCTGACAGCTTTCATTTCAAGATTTTTAAAGCGGTAACCGGCTTCAAAACCCTGCACGTCCCTGTAAAAACCATACCGGACACGATACCCTCTTGTTTCCCATATGGATCCCGGAATCTCATAGGTACGCAGCAGGAGGCCCCTGCCCAGGGTGCTGTAAAAATCTCCCACGGTTATATGGACTTTCTCACCGGTATAATTTAAACGGTACTGGCTCAGCCGGGTGTAATCCCTGTCATTGCCAATAGAAGGGTAAAACTGCTCAATCCGGGTTTTCAGCCCCAGGTCTTTCCATGAATAGGACAGGTTGAGCTGGTCATATAATGAGGTCAGGTTTGACGGCTTTTCACCGGGAATGTTACCGAGCTGGAATTCGGCCATATTAGACCCGCCCAGGGTACCTTGTGCCCTGATGACCTGGCGTGCAGGCATCAGCATTATAAGGTGAAAAAGGAACATACGGTTAATCCATTTCAGCAAGGAGATCTGAAATTTTGGCTTTGATAACGTTTTCATCTCCATAGGAATATCCTTCATGTGTATAAAGCACACGGCCATTTTTGTCGAGGATGATCAGGGTTGGCAGGGCGGATACCATCAGGTCAGACATAAGCTGCTGATCGGAATCCATAAGCACCGGGTAGGTGATGCCTTTTGAAAAAGCAAAGGGTTTTACTTTGGCGATATTGCGGGGTCCGTCTTCATTGATTCCAATAAAATTTACGCCTTTCTGTCCGAACTCATCATTCAATTTAACGAGCTGCGGAATTGAAACCAGGCAGGGTTTGCACCAGGTAGCCCAGAAATCGACAACGGTGAGCTTCTCCCCTTTCAGATCAGCCAGTGTAACAGATCTCCCATCTGTGTCAGTCATATTGGTGTCGTAAATCTGCTGACCGGATACGTTAGCCTGAAAAGGGACGATTATGAAGAGCAATATGATCAGGTTTTTTTTCAAGGTTCCTTGATTTTGCATCTGCCTTTATAGTTAACAATGCAGGATTGCGTATGTACAACCATTTGAATATAAATAAGATCCAAATAAAGGTAGGGAAGAAGTGTCACGAAAGTGTCACGAAAGGATGGAGGTTTTGTTAGGGGAGTTATGAGGTTATGAGGTTATGGAGTTAGGGATTGAGGGATTGAGGGATTACGGGAGTGGGGGATTACGGGAGTGGGGGTATTTTCACCACAGATTTCACAGATTAGAAGATTAGGAAAGATTAGGAAAGATTAGGAAAGATTAGGAAAAAGAGAGGAAAGGTTCGTGTTTGTTTCGATTACCGATCACCGATTACCGGTCACCGATTACCGATTACCGATTACCACTTACCGATTACCACTCACCACTTACCGATTACCGATTACCGATCACCGATCACTCTTTCTAACCCCTAACTTCCTAACTTCTAACTCCTACTAAAATCTGTGTTCATCTGTGTACTCCGTGGTGGAAAAAAGCCTTCCTGTGCCGAATTCGGGGGACGAATGTGAAGCTATGAAGGTCTTGATACTATTTTGTTCAGGCAGTGGGTTGCCGGGATGTGAAAGAAAACATAATGGATCATCAGGTTCCTACGAACGCTTTTCGGTTTTTCATCACTGCTCCATTCTTACCCATAGGCCGTTGTTTGCTTTAACGAGCCAGGGGCTCCCCGGATCAAGCTTTTTGCCGGTAAGTACATCAAAGGCTTTTTTGTACAACTTATCCGTTTTCAGGACAGCCATGATATCCGTGTTCTGATCATTAATCAGAAAAAAATGATCTGCCGCAGGAGAGCTAAGCTTATACACGATGGCATCTTTACAGGAATAGGGTAAGTGAATATCGCCGAGGACTGTTTCTATGAGTACTTTTTCAGCTTCCCTGTTCCCGGGTCTGAAACACATGCCGGAAGCTTCCCATCCCAAAAGCACTGCTTTTCCTTTTCCGCAATGAAAAAGGGTTCCTGCGGGTTTCCCATTCCGGTAATTAAAAAGAATTTCCGCATTTTGTGGTGAAAGATCTGCGGTGAAACCTTTGAGAGGAATTTCTCCGATGGAGTCCTGGCGGTTAAAACCGGAATATTCAAAATCGTTAAGACGGGTTCCGAAGAGTTTTTCGAACAGGCTTCCTTTTCCGGTGCTGATGAGCAGGCCGTAATCATTGAACCACCAGGAAGGGAGGTCCATCACAAGTTTTCCTCCTGCGGTGACATAATCAAGCAATATTTCCTGCAGGTCGCGAGCGATGGCCAGTTCAGCCGGGAGATATATGACCTGGTAACGCCGGGCCAGTCCATTCCGGAGATCGCTGGCTGTGACATATTCAAATGGCACGTTAGCGTTTATCAATGCACGGGAAATGCCAATCCTGGCTTTCAGGGGCTGGTATTTGAAAGTATCTCTTCCGATGACGGTCATTGCCGACCAGATGGCTTCATTGTCCCAATCCCGGAACACCCCCACCACCGGTTCCTTGTGGGTTTCCCAGAGTTCATCGCGATACGTATTCATAGACCGTGCAATATTCCCTGCTGCAACAGCACGTTGAGATACCTGG
Organism: uncultured Bacteroidales bacterium; assembly: GCA_963732905.1. Taxonomy (GTDB): domain Bacteria; phylum Bacteroidota; class Bacteroidia; order Bacteroidales; genus DASQZK01. The sequence goes on along the minus strand of CAVTBM010000009.1, from coordinate 361,969 downwards.
CCATTTCGGTCCAGGAGTGCAAATTCACCGGCCTCCCAACCTGCACTCCGGCTGTTCCAGCACCAGATTCCAAACCCTCTGAATCCGGCTGCAAGATTGCTCAGCAGGAATTGGGTTATAGTTCCCTCATCCACGGTAAAGCCAGCTCCGCCTTTACCCCCACTGAATTGTTGTGGGCCACCGCTCGACTCCCAGGTAGCAGACCACCCTCCTTTAAAGAAATCATGGGCAAGGGAGGCCTGCATATAGAATGGTCGTGTCAGTTCATAATCGGTGAGCTCAAAATGCCACGCAAAATGAATAGAGGGATAGAATGAACCAAAATCCTTCATGATGTCTGCAATTCCTTCAAGATCAACACCCCACCATGTTTCAGGATAAAAAAGGCTGAGTTCCCCTCCTCCCCTGAATACCGCATCCGGTTCAAATTCATGAAAACGATCACAGAGAACCCTGATCCCCTCCAGTCCGTGATCCGCCTTGAACCGCAGAATATCGTGCAGGTGACGGTACTCCTTTCCGCTCAGTTTTTCCCAGTTGTCTTCGAAATCCTGCCAGTTGGCAAATCCCCGACCATCATGAACAGAAAGACCTGCAATATTCTGGTTATAAGCCTTATTCAGATCCTCAATGTCAACATAATGCGCTTTAACCCAGGCAACGAAAAGTTTTTTTCCTTCCCGGGTAAGATCAAAACCGTTTCCGCCCATCTGCGGATCAAAAGCTTTACTCTTTCCTCTTAATAAAGAATTTCCTGTTGAATCAACGAATTCAGCTTCTAATAATATCCTTTTTTTCAGGAGTTCATTCTCGTAGCGGATAACCTTCTTGTTTTCCCTGGCCTCGCTAACGCTCATATTCACAGGTAATTCAAGATTTTTTAAAAGGGCGGGCGTTATATCCTCCCAGCCTCCTTCACCATACCACCAGGGAATAAGACCTTCCTCCAGGGCGATAAGGGCAATTTGTTGCTCCGTCCAACCCGGCAGGGGCATGATTTGTTTCAGGCAGTTGAATCCCAGCTTTTTTATGGTTTGGAAATGCCGGCGTATTTCTTCTTCTCCTTCTCCCGGTTGTTGAATATAAACAACTCCGGCAGGCATCGGACATAGATGTCGAAATTTCTCCTGAACCGGTGAGTTATGCAGTTCATCGTATGCCTTTTGCATGAAAGGGTCATTTTCCTGTGCCTGGCAGATCCCTTCAATGAGCAAAAAGAGAAAAACATAAAAGAATTTAATCATGACGTTTAATCCTCATTAAAAGAGTGGTTGGCCCTGCGTTCCGCAAAAAGAATCTCTACGAAAATAGGAATCCGTTTGCAGAAACAGGCAGACTTTACGTATGGAAGTGATGGAAAATTGTCTCATTTAACCGGTATGCATGTCTCACCGGTTGTACCAAAAACAGGGGATTGAGCTATGAATGCCCGTATCTGTAGGTATTCCTCCGGCACAATACAGAGGAGACAATAAAACGGCGAATTCTGACAATGTACCGGTTGTTTTCAAATGTAAAAATACTTTCTAACTTTACTTCATACTGGTTCTCTCTTCATCATAAGTCTACCGTATTTAATGTTCGAAAAGTTGGTTTGCGTTTGACAGGGATTAATAAAGGTTTCCAAAGTGAAAAAGACCTTAAAAATAATATTCCTTTTACCGGTCCTGGCTCTGTTTTATTTATCCTTGGAAGCCCAGAACAGGAAAATCAGCTTTGATCATCTTTCGATCGAAAACGGCCTGTCACAGAATACCGTAAACTGTATCCTAAAAGATTCAAAAGGCTTCATGTGGTTTGGAACAAATGACGGCCTGAACAAGTACGACGGCTACCAGTTCAGGGTATATCGCAACAACAGGCTCGATTCCACTTCCATCAGCAATAGCCGGATTTATTCGATGGTTGAGGATAAAGGTGGAAATGTCTGGATAGCCACGCGTTCGGGATTAAACCGGTATATCAGTGAAACAAACAGCTTCAAACGATATCTTAAAAGTGAGACAGACAGCTGCACGCTGAGCAACAATTTTATCAGGCGACTTTTTATAGACAGCAAAGACAGATTGTGGATCGGCACCCTGGGAGGAGGGCTGAACCTGTATGATCCGCAAAAGGACCGCATCGAAAGAATTAAGACGCAGTACGATCCATCGGAACCATCCGTCAGGGATAACGGCAACGTCTACGACATCCTTGAGGATAAACTGGGAAATATCTGGATTGCGAACAGCCTGAACGGAATCAATTTATTGGATGGGAGTAAAGCTAGCCTTCGCTTTTTCCCATTCTCCGGGGAAAGCACTGCCAATGAAAATTTTGGTAAAACGCTTTATGAGGATCGTCATGGCAATATCTGGACCTGTACTGAGGGCGACGGATTATACTGCCTTGACCGTACCACGGGGAAATTCCGTCATTACTATTACAGGCCAGGAGATAACTGTCTTTCAAACAACATCGTGAAAGATATTTTTGAGGATGAAAAAGGGAACCTGTGGGTAGCTACCGACGGAGGAGGGTTGGATGAACTGGATCCTGTCACCGGGAATTTCAGGGAATATCACTACGATATTTCCAATCCATCAGGCCTCAGCAGTAATGCCATTTATTGCTTGTACAATGATCATAACGGTATATTGTGGATTGGGACTTTCAACGGAGGTATCAACATGTACAACCATAATAAGAAAGCGTTCCTGCATTATACCCAGATCAGCAATAATAAAAACAGCCTCAGCCATAAGGCCGTCCTCACTTTCTGTGAAGACAGCAATCATAAAATCTGGATCGGGACAGACGGAGGAGGTTTGAACCTCTTTGACCCAGTAAATCAGAATTTCCTCGCTTACAGGCATGTTCCGGGCGATCCTTCCAGCCTGAACAGTGATGTGGTTACATCCATATTGCAGGATCGAAGCGGGAAACTCTGGGTGGGCACTTATTCCGGTGGGCTGCATCTTTATAATCCGGTTTCCGGGCGTTTTAAAAGCTATCAGCACAATCCCGCAGATCCAAATTCACTGGGCAGCAACCTGGTATGGACGCTATATGAAGATAAATCCGGTAATTTCTGGATCGGGACACTAAACGGATTGTATCTTTTTGACCGGGAGAAGGAAACATTCCGTCACTATAAACCGGAATACCATGAAGGAAGTAACCCCCAGCAGGCAGCTAAGGCTACTGGAATCCTTGAAGACAGCAGAGGTAATTTCTGGGTAAGCGGTTCAGGACTGAGTCGGTTCGACAGAATTACCGGAAGGTTCTTTCCCGTAAAAAACCAGGCACTGGAAAATTATGATGTCAGGGATCTTTACGAGGATGCTGCAGGCAATATATGGATTGCTCTCGACGGAGGAGGCCTCATTTGTTATAATCTTGATCATAACAGTTTTACGAGTTATACTTCTCATGATGGCCTGCCAAATGACGCCATTCATTGCATCATCGAGGATGATCATCATGAATTCTGGCTTTCAACAAATAAAGGCATATCCCGATTTAATCCTGCTGACGGAAGCTTCCGAAACTATGATATCAGTGACGGTTTACAGAGCAACCAGTTCTCTTATGCTGCCGGACTGAAGGCTTCCACAGGTGAAATTTATTTTGGAGGCGTCAATGGCTTTAATGTGTTTTATCCGGATAGTATAAAAGATAATCCATACATCCCCCAGATCGAGATCACCGACCTGAAAATCATGAACAAGCCGGTGGAAATCGGGACAAAGAACTCCGTGCTTAAAGCGGATATAAGCGTTACGAAAGCAATTACACTCACCCATTCCCAATCTGTGGTGACGTTCGAATTTACCGCCCTCAATTATACTTCCCCGGAAAAAAACCTGTACAAGTACAAAATGGAAGGTTTCGACCACGACTGGAATGAGGTCGGAACAAAGCGCACAGCGACATATACGAACCTGGATCCGGGCAAATACATTTTCAGGGTGAAAGGATCTAATAATGACGGAAAATGGAATGATGAAGGAGCATTTCTGGAGGTAAACGTTCTCCCTCCTTACTGGAAAACATTCTGGGCATTCCTGGTTTACACCTTCATCTTATTGCTGATGTTGTATTCATACCGTAACTATTCCATCCGGCAACAAATGTTAAAAAATGCCATCATCCTTAAAGACATTGAAAAGTCTAAGGTTGAGGAGGTGAACCAGTTAAAGATCAGATTCTTCACCAATATTTCACATGAATTCCGGACACCGCTTACCCTGATTATAGGACCCCTCGATAAGTTGCTTTCAATTGTCAAAGATGCGGATATTCATAATCAGCTCGCCATTATGAGGAAAAGCGCCGGAAGACTTCTGAACCTGGTCAATGAACTGATGGAATTCCGGAAAATCGAAACCGGTCATTTGCTTCTCAAGGTCAGTCGCGGTGATATCATTTCGTTCATTAAGGATATTAAATCAGCCTTTGAGGAGCTGGCTGTCCGTCATTCGATCCATTTCACCTTCAGGTCAAATGTCGATACCCTGGAAGCGTATTTTGATATGGAAAAGCTGGACAAGATCATCAGCAATCTTCTTTCGAACGCTTTCAAGTGTACTCCGGATAAAGGACACATCCAGGTCCGTGTTTTGGCAGCCCCTCCGGCTGAAGAACCGGATAACCAGGCAGCAATGAACTATAATTTTGGGATCCCGTTGAAAGATAACTATATAGAAATATCCGTGAAGGATTCAGGGCCCGGGATCGAACCGGAGCGGCTACCACAAATTTTTGATCGTTTTTACCAGGTTACGGGAAATGAAAAAGCGATTCGGAATATTGAACAACAGGGAACAGGAATCGGGCTGGATCTGACCAAAGACCTGGTCCTTCTCCATCATGGCCAGATAGCCGTCAGGACCAGACAAGGCAGGGGCAGTCAGTTCATCATCCGGATCCCCCAGGGGAAAGAACATTTCAAAACGGAGGAAATTTCAGAAAACCTGTCACTTCTTCCTAAAGATCATAAGTTCCTTTTTTCAGAAGAAGATCCGGATACCAATCGGCAATCAGAATTTAAACAAGAAGAAAACAAGACCGGGACAAAGAAAAAGAGATATTCTGTCCTGATCGTGGAAGATCAGAGCGACCTGTGGCACTTTATGCAGGATTTCCTGAGACATGAGTTTGAAATATTTATTGCCGAAGACGGGCTGCAGGCATGCGATATTGCCTACCGGGAAATACCCGACCTGATCATCTCCGATATCATGATGCCGGAGATGGATGGAATAGAACTATGCAAGGAGCTTAAAACCGACGAACGAACGAACCATATTCCCCTGATTTTCCTGACGGCTAAATCCACTATCGAAGCCAGACTTGAAGGTTACAAAACTGGCGCCGACGATTATATCCCGAAGCCATTTGACCCCGACCTTCTTGTGGTGCGAATCAAAAATCTGATCAATTCCAGAGAGCTTCTGAAAGAAAAATTTAAAAAGGAATTTCTTCTGCAACCAAGGGAGGTCATCCTTGAATCAGCAGACGATAAATTCCTGGCTAAAGCACTTGAGATTGTGGAGGACCATATCTCAGATTCCACTTTCGATGTCCGGAATTTTGTAAGTGAAATCGGAATGAGCCGTTCCGTACTCTACAGGAAGCTTGAGGCAGTAACAGGCCAGTCGGCCAATGAATTTATCCGGAATATCCGTCTGAAACGGGCCGCACAGCTATTATCGCAGAATAAACTTAACGTGAGCGAAATCAGCTATGAGGTAGGATTTAATGATCCGCAATATTTCAGCAAATGCTTCAGCAAACAATTTGGCAAGACCCCCTCCGAATATGCCGCGGGCTTTCTTACGAAAAAATTAATCTGAGTTTTTTTAGTCTGAGAAGTTTGTACAGCGTAATTGGGATTTTTATCCACTCCGGCTTTTGTATTCACATTTACCTTTGTCTTTTATATTCTACAGATAAGAGCTGGCGTTTTCTTAAATTACAATACGTTGAAGAAATTTAATCAAATCATTACCGGAAACAGATATCTCAAGAGTTCCAGGGTAGATATCATCTACATTTTATTGATCATCCTGCTTGTATTGTTTATCATATATATCCTTTAAATTAGCAACAGTCAAAAACTCGTCATGAAATACAGGTTAATCCTGCTGGTCATTCTTACCGGGAGATTCTTTCTGAGCTCAGCCGGGGATGGTATGTATTGCAGCAAAAATCATGATGAAGTCCTGAGAGATTATGTTGCCGATCAATACCAGGCACCATCCATGAATATCGGGGATCCTGAAAAATATTACTGGCCAAAGATAATGGCCCGTTTTGAAAAATATGGCGTTAATGATTCGCTGTCCAATCAATGGATCGAGCAATTGAAAAACCATAGTCCCTTTCACTTTACCCTGCTGGGAATGGCAAGACTTATGTCGCTGTACCCGGATGCCCCGGCCATTAAAAAAAACCGGCTCCTGCTGCTGAAAAAGATTTTTATGGTCACCGATTCCTATAACGCATGGACCGGTGAAGGCACAGAGAATCACATCAACATGTCGCGAACCAGCGGCTATATTTTTGCTTTGCAGGCACTTGACTTTCCGGAGGAATTTCCCGATGCTCCCCGCAGACTGGCTGAGATGGAACAATGGATCGTTGACTGGTCCCATAACGTTTTTAAGGTGGGTACCGGTGAGTGGAACTCAGGGATCTATGAAGTTTATAACATGGCCGGATGGCTTAATGTCTATGATTTTTCTCCAAAACCCGGGATACGGGCTGCCGCCAGAGCCGTCCTTGATTATTACACTGCAGAGTTATCGCTCCATGACAGCTGGGGAGTGACAGGCGGCGCGGAGATGAGGGGTGCCGGCGCGGAAGATAAGAGCTCAAACGCAACAGCTTACCTGCTATGGTACTGGTTTTCAGAATCGGATTTGCCAGCCCAGGGCTTTTCAGGCAACGAGTATATTCAGATTATGCATGCCGCCACCAGTCATTACAAGCCTGAAATGGCATCCGTTGTGCTGGCACGAAAAGAACGACTTGCCCATTCCTGGTATATCAATAGCAAACCCTCCTACCTCCTGGATAAACCCTCTTTCGTTCACCAGTTCTTTTATGCCGACAGCATGTTCACCCTGGGAAGCTGCGTCAGCCCTTACGGAGGGTGGACAGGAGGAACATCCCAGATAGTTGCATGGAAGCTTGTGGTTAAAGGAAAAGAAAATGAACCTCCCCTGCAGGTTTCCGGGAACGGGGGTAACTATAGATTCCTGAACGGAAAGGCGCTCAATCCCTTCACCCAGGTTGTCCAGTATAAAAATGTGCTGGTTCAGATGACAAAAACCCCTGTCAATGCAGACGATTTGAAAGACCAGGTTTACAAAATTGTCGATCAGTGGAAAGAGCAATGGCAGAGTGATTTCAGTAAAAGATATCCGGGCGATCATAAACCGCAGGTGGTGAATACCGGGTATCCTTTTTCAGGAAAAAATATCTCCGTCCTGAACCTGCCTGAACACATCGAATGGCAATCTTCAGCCGGAAGATGTTATCTCAACCTGGGCCATGCTTATGTTCTGGTCAGTTTCATCAGTAAAGCTGATTCGGCGAAAACGGGTTCTGATTCCGGCCGGCTTCTTCTTCAGGATGAGGCTGATCCCGGTTCAATTTGCGGATTCATCCTTGAAATAGCCGATGCATCTGAATATCCCTGTTTCGATGAATTTATTGCAAAAGCTTCAACGGCATCCATTAACCGCAGCCAGCTTCAGGAGGCGACAGTTCTTTACCGAAGCCTGGCAGGAGATCATCTCAAAGCCACTTACGAGGATACCGGTACCTTCACTGAAGCCACTTTTGACTGGGGATATGGTGCACAAGAGCCATTAAGCCTTATGACCGAACCCCCTTTCAGGCAACCGCCCTGGCCTTCTGGTAAAGGGTATGGAAGGATCCCCCGCTTATGGGTAAATGGCAAAGAACAAAAACTGACCGGGGTTATTCCTGTTTTCTCAGGCCCGGGGCTGGATCTTGAAAATTCCATTCTCACACGTTCCTGCGGCGATCACCGGCTGGTAACCGACTATTCAGGTTTATGGCCAAAATTCAGCGAATTTTTTGTTCCAAACCCGCAGTAAACATGATGCGAGCTGTTTATCTATTTTTTATGGCTCTGCTTATCCTCACGAGCTGTCATTCATCTTCCATATATAATAACAGGGATTCAAATACAGCAGATCCTTCTGTCGTGCTTGAAAATCAAGAATGCCGGTTGGAATTTAAATTATCCGGGGGAGCCATGACCAGCTTCCGTTTAAAAGAATCCGGGATCAATCCCTTCACCTGGTCCTTAAGCCCTGCAGATATGCCTGCCAATAACCGGTCCGGTGCCGTTTTCAGGGGCCATTTTATCTGCCTTGGCCGCTGGGGAAAACCAACAGCCGGAGAAATCCGGGAAGGAATACCTTCCAACGGGGAACCTGCCAATGGAAGGTGGCAGACCGATTATATTAGCAAAAACGAGATCAGAATGAGCTTTGATGCGCCGCTGGAACAATACCGGATATCCAGGCGTATTCAAATCAAAAATTCATGCGCTCTGGTCCGGGTGACTGAAACATTTAGCAACCTTCAACGATCTGCCCGATTCACCAACATAATCCAGCACGCCACTATTGGCCCACCATTCCTGGACTCGCTTTGCATTACCGATTGTCCGGCGGGCGAAGGATTCAACCAGGCAACGGCAGTAAAAGGGCTCGGCACTCATAATTATTCCTGGCCATATATGGTAGCTGACAGCAGCTGCCGGATACTGGATGCCCGTAAAGCCTGGCCCCGGGAGAATTTTGTTACCACTCATATCCTCAGACCCGGACCCGGCTGGATCACTGTCTACTCTCCCTCTGCCGGACTTTTGCTGGGATACGTCTGGGACCAGGATTCATACCCGTGGATCCATATATGGAACGGTTCCAAAGATTCACGTCTATGGGCCAGGGGTCTGGAATTCGGCACCACAGGACTGGGGGACACTTTTCCCTGGGAGCAAAGGATCATGATGCAGTTCCATGGCCGGAAAATGTTTCTTTTCATGGATGGGAGACAGGATCTGACGTTCAGCTTTGAGGTTTTCCTGCTGCCGGTCTCAGGGAATTTCACGGGCGTTTCCGATATCCGGCATGATCAAGGGAAAATACAGATTTTTGATAAGCAAAACCCGGAAGAACCCTCATACATTCTGGATGACATCTTCCCGAATTAAATGCGGGGATCTCTTCCTGTTCTTTTCTTCTTCTGGTAAAGAAATAAGGACCGCGGCTCCGGAATTTTATTCATCTCCCTGATGATTCCCCATTCGCCAGTGTAATCCATCGAAACAGGAGATCGCTCTTCATCTCTGAACCACATTTCCTGACCATACAGCCCACTGACCCCTATTGCTATGAAACCGGGGATCTCCGTAAAACTGGCGACATTGTTCCTGATCCTGCCCTTGTAAGGTTCTGTGGCACCCATCCTCCAGTTCCATAGTACCAGCCCCCTGCCATGTGCCGGAGGAAGATTCGAAGAGCTGCCTCCGTGCTGAAAGCTGGCGCCATATATGTTATCAAAGAGATTATAAACATCCACACCAGCATGACAGTCGATTGCAGAAGACTCGTCGGAATAACAATTAAAAAATACATTTCCGCAGGCATGATCACTGATCGAAAAGGTATGCATGGCCTGTCCTCCCCTGAGAGAGCTCAGCAGATTACGGGTTGAATTTCCACTTGCAACAAAACCGTTATGACCCTTGTTTCCTGTGATCTGGCAATCGAAAACAGAACAATTCTTTCCTGAACTGATACCAACAGCCGAAGAAACATTTTCATGAATTATACTTCTGACCACACAATCCTCACACCAGATTAAATGGATGTTATCCCATCCATTATCGTGTACCGGGTTGAGATGGTGATAAAAAGGATCACTCCAGGCGGTTTTCATGTGAAAACCCATTATGGCCACATCGTGGATCAGCACAGGGATGTCCCATAGCTGTGGGTGCCATTCCTGCTTCAGGTCCCAGAGCACCGGTGAATCAAGTGTGGCAGTATCCCCGCCAAGTTTCACCACCTTCACCATCTGTCTGAAAGAATATTTTTCCTTATACCGGTTTTCTGCCGCTTTCTTCAGGGGATATACCAGTGATTTAAGCAGGGAAGTATCCTCAGAATAAAGCGTCAGTAGATAAGTTGTCCCAGGGATCAGTCGCTCAGGATTCTTAACAATAAGGATTTTTGAGCCCATTTTTGCCGGATTTATACCGGTCTTTAACAACTCCGGATTGTCAAATGGTTCCCATGCACTACTGTCGGGTGGCAATTTGCTTACACGGAAGAAATCGGGCCACTGACCGGCAAGCCATGGCTTTGATTTATCAGGATAATCAGAAGGTGTATGATCATAAAGGATGGTGCCATCAGGTCCTTCGCCGGCTCCAAGAAGCACGATATCAGAGTGTCTGACCGCGACATATCTTAATGCGGTATGCACATCAAAATCATATTCTCCCTTTTCAAATTTAATGATCCCCCCGCCACGGGCAGAAGCGCTGTCGACGGCGGCCTGTATGGCATCGATATCATCCAGACCATCGTTTACTTTGGCACCAAAATCCCTTACCCTGAACTCCGGCAATTTCTTCATTCTGAATATTGAATCACCGTTATGATAACCCGCGTAGCTAAAATCTACGGGAACCAGGCCTGTCAAATTATCTTGCTGACATGAAACCAGGAGCAGAATAAACGGTAAGAAGGAAAATACTGACAATCTGAAAAACAGGCGATGATTACTCATTATGATCAAATATTTAAGAAGTTATAATAAGCTCCGACCGGCATTAGGGAAACTGTGGATAACCGGGCTTCAGAATAAAATGCGATTGAAGCAAAAACAATGCGGCTGAGGAATAATTTGATGCCGTATTTAAATCCCGATAAAAAAGTGTTTTTCATCCCCTGAAAATAGAATATTCAATGTCGTTTAGATAAGCCCCCTTCGGCTGCGCTCAGGGACCGACGTATCTTTTTTTCTGACAAAATTATTTCGACTTCGCTCAATAATTTTCTAAGACACAAACCCTGAGCGCAGCCGAAGGGAGCTTATCTAAACGACATTGATAGAATATTAGCGAAATTACCCTCTTTTTCAGATCATCTTATGGAAAACTGTCTCAAAAATACAGGTCGTTTATCTCTTTTGATTCATACATATTGATTAAAGGGAATTACCGGGATATTTTTACCAAAAAAATATCATGAAGCTAAAAATCCTCATAATTGTCCCACTGATAACGGCATTAACAATTATAACCATCCAGGCACAGGCACAGGCTGAAATTCTTCCGCGTGAGTATTTCGGGGCACGGCTGGAGCCTTTAGATAAGGTAATTCATGGTGCCGGACAAACAAAAGAAGCGTTTGCAAACTATTGCCAGGCTCTCAGCAAAAATACACAGCCAGAGATTTACATGTGTTACACGAACCTGCAAAAGCCCGATTTTAACGGGTTATTGAATAGCCTTCGAGGTCAGTTTTCCCTCTATCCGGATTATATACTCCCCCAGATTGGACTGGCCATGGCCCATGACGGTTCGCCGGAGAAACATTTCGAACAGGACGTTGCCGCAGGACAATATGATAAGCAGATTTCAAATTTCCGGGAATTTCTTGATTCCCTGCAAAGGCCGGTTTATATAAGGCTTGGTTTTGAATTCAATGGATTCTGGAATGGATATAAGGCCGATACGTATATTCCGGCTTTTATCCGGGTTGAGGAAGAAATCCGAAAGTCCAGCTGTCCGGCAGCCATTGTCTGGTGTTATTCGCCCGATGGGAGCGATAAGGATTTTATGCGGTTTTATCCCGGTGATGAGCATGTCGACTGGTGGGCTATTGATCTTTTTGCCCCGGCACATTTCTCTGACTCTTCCGCTATTGCCTTTCTCGACAGTGCCAGGGCTCATCATAAACCGGTTATGATCGGTGAATCTACTCCACGCAGGGTGGGGGTACTTGATGGCCGGAAAAGCTGGGATGCGTGGTTCAAACTTTATTTTGATATGATCCACTCTTATCCCCAGATCAAAGCTTTCTGTTACATTGACTGGAATTGGGCAGAATATAAACAATGGAAGGACTGGGGCGATGCCAGGATTGAGAAAAATAAAATGGTCAGGGATCTTTACGAACATGAGCTGGAGAACGATCTTTATCTGAATGCGGGCAGTAAAGAACAGGTAATAAAAGCCCTCGGCATCCGGTAAAAATTTATAAAACAGGTATTAGCTTTTTATCGCTTCTAATCCTTAATGAACCTCATGACTGAACTCCCCCTGTTTTCATAAAGCTTGATAATATAAGTTCCAGGCTGAAAAACGGAAACCGGGATACTTATCAAATCCGGGTCTATTCCCTGGTCCTTATGATATATTTTTTCGCCCGTGGAAGTATAGATTTCAAGTTTATGCACTATTAATCCATTGAGTTTAATATTCAATATATCCTTCACAGGATTCGGATAAATCCGTATCGACGGGTTAGACGCAGTGGATGCTGCATCAACATCTGAGGACCGCGGATCTGAACATACCAGCTCTATTCCTCCTGTCAGGCCAAGGTTACCCGAATATTGTTTATCCTCCGGGTTATTCCAGTGTTCATGGACGCCTAGGCTGGAGAGGCCTTTCCCTTCGCCATCAGGATCATAAAAGGTTTCCGAAGGCGGGTTATCGGCCATGGCTGCTTCATGAAGATAATTATCCACATTCCCGTACACATTAAACATCGATGGTTCGGATCTCAGGAAATCGAGAATAACCGATTCAATGGCGACTCCATCCTGCGACATGAATACGCTGGAAGTCCACCCTCCGTTAAATGGACCCATCTGCCATTTTGCCGGGATGCCGTTCGTTCCATTCTGTTCCTGTGAAGCATATAGACCATCAATTATATACAACAGCGTTTTCCCTCCCAGTTCTTTAAATCCCATCAGATCGACCAGGGGATTATAGGTCGCCATTTCCCTGGCTGGCAATTTCCAGTATGCGAAATCATGAACGGCAACATAGGGATGCACGCCAGCTGCTTTGGGCCCGGTGATTCCCGTTTCAGGATCGAACGCATAAAAACTGCCAAAATGATTCTTTGCGCAGGCGCTAAAACCAGCAAGATTATGACCCTTGAGGCCGCCCAGGTTAATCAGGTAGCGTGCTTCAGCCACTCTGTCGGGTATCAATGTCGGATTCCCCCCGGTATTGGTTTCAGGAGTTCCGTCATTATTCTGGTCATGGTATTCGTACAGAGTGTTTGACCATTTAATTTCACAACCATCGTTTATCGTAAAAGGGATTCTTCCTTCACCGCCCGTGTCATCCATGAAGTTCACCCCCGGAAATTCAGCCTTACAGGGATCAAATATCGGAGAAGGTATTTTCCTGCTGATATCATAAAACGTTATACAGGTATCCGGGACGCCAGCCTGGTTCACCAGTTGTCTCAGAAGTCCGAGGACCATCTGCGGTGTGGTGTTCAGCTGGTTATCGGGTGTGCCATGGGTAGCGCAGTTATTCATGTTGATTTTCACGACAATTTTCTCACCAGCGGTATAGGGAACGTTGATGGCCTGATGTTCCATATTAAAAAACCTGAAGAGCTTGTCCCAGGCCGCGGCTGACGATCCGGCGCCGGTAAGCCATCGTAAAGAGTTCCCGATCATGGTATCCACCGTGTCCTGTATCGTGTTCGATCCTGAGAAATACTTTCCGCTTATGCCATCCCACTGGCAGGCGTTTGGATCGAATACCCAAGTAACCCTTCCGGGGAAGATTCCTGCAGGAATACCTACGGGAGTATTTGCATTTTCTTCCGGAACAAACTGCCGGTCCGGCAGGGAAGCAGCTGCATAACTGTTTTCTGCTTTATTGACCGGTTGCGTACATACGATCAGAAGGATCAGTCCGGCTATAACGGACTGGAAATATTTATGATTTACCCAATGGATGCGGATCATACGGAGTAACCCGGCACTACCGGCCAGTCCGGCCAGCCAAATCACAAAAGCACTGGCAACCGGAAAGGCAGCCCGCTGGCAGGGGTAAAGGGCACGTGAAGGTTTAGGAATAACACGTATGAGGAACCAAAGCAGACTGAATAAGCCAGTTAGAAAAATGATTATTCTAAATCCCTTTTGATAACGTTTACTTTTTTTCATATAAGCCGGTCGTTTATAAAAGATTTTCATCGTATCCATACACATGGTTCATGTAAAAATACAACCCAAATCAATCGTAAAAACGGCTTGGGATAATTCTCTGGCTGATTGGGACAAAATTACACTGATTGTTTCCGGTGAAACACTAATTTTAGGTATTAAAAATAATTAATCCCGATGAAGAAGTTTTTATCATATGTAATGACAATGCTCATTATATCCGGATTTATTTTCAATTCCTGTCAGAAAGAGGAAAAGGTTTCCAAAGCAGCCATCCTGTTGACTCCCACGGATGCAACAGCATTTAATGCAAATGACGGGGCCATTTCACTTGAAATCAACGGGGGGAAGGAACCTTTTTATTTCTTCTGGAGTACGGGTGACACAATTCAGAATCTGACCGACCTTTATGCAGGAAACTATTCAGTCAAAGTTATTTATGGTAAGAACGGGGAATCGGTCATAAACGGAAGTACCATCGTTGGCCAACCCGATCCCGCAGCTCTTGATATTCAATTTTCGGTAACGGATGTGCAGCATTATGGAAATCCTGAAGGAAAGCTTTCTGTCGATGTTGCCGGAGGTACACCACCTTATTCTGTTTTATGGAACAACGGAGATACCGTAACTTCTATTGAAAATCTTTATGCCGGAGAATATTCCATCGTTATTACCGATAACAGCTCACCGTTTAAAATTACCTCTTCAGCCACGGCTGTTGTCGGCCAGCCTGAGTTTGTCTGCGGTATTGACAGTGTAACCGATATTGATGGCAATAAGTATTCCACGGTTCAACTGGGCAACCAGTGCTGGATGTCAGAGAATCTTCGCACCATGCACGATCCGGCAAACAAAGATTCATTGGTTTTAATTGAAGGCAGGTCTTGTTATGGATTATACTGCTCCGGGATTGAGGGGGCTCATTATACATGGGAGGCCATGATGGCAGGTAGCTCAGCGGTCCCGGAAAACGCTAACCAGGAGGTCCAGGGAATTTGTCCTGATGGTTGGCACATACCGTCCAAGCCGGAATTCGATGAACTGGATGCCTGGCTTAAAATTGATGGAAATGGAGGTCCGGGCAAACTGTCAGGTGAAAAGATCAAGGGAAGCGACAGCAGTTCAGGCTTCGATGCGTTATTGATCGGTAATTTTGGTTACAATGTTTACCAGTCTGCCGCAAGCGCCTCATTTTGGACTTCGACGATCTATTCAGTAGATGAATCACAGGGCCGGATCATTTTTGTCACCAGCGATCTTCCTCTTATTAATAAAGGGCCCAGGCCGAAAAACTATGGCCTCAGTGTGCGTTGTATTAAAAACTCCGAATAACACGTTTTTTCACGGGTGGCCGGTTAAAAAAATGACCATGATGCGATAGGGTAAGATACAATCGGCTTTACAGAAACGCATCGTATTCAATGCCTTATCATTTCTTAACCTCATGCCCGACCTGCATTGACCTTTTTACCCCCAATAGTATTATTTCAGATGGGTTTCGTGAACTCTCCACCGTGGCGGATCGGTTGGCGGATTTCGTACCGTGCTAAAAGGAGATACGAGGTATGATATTTGATGAGACAGAACGATTCAAATCATTCATCGAAAGATCAGTGTGTCCTGAAGTTCAGCTCAGACTGAGGGATCACCCAGTAAAAACCCGCATAAGGAGGTTCTACGGCATCGGTAGTTACCCGGTCACCCGGGAGGATTTGAAGATCAAGATTTTCGCAATAAACAAGCCAGTCACCTTCAAAAGCCAGTTCCTTAATTCTTTCATTATGGATCATATTTTCGGTGATATTGGCTGAATTGACGTAATCCGCAGAGCTCTCATAGGCAACGCCGGCAGCAGCCTGATCCCAGGCTCTTTTCCTGACAGCATTCAAATCACTGGCAGCGCCGGTAAGGTCACCTTTTCTGAAACGCAGGATTGACCGGGTGAGGTACAATTCAGGAAGCCTGATAACGGGGACATTTGTAAAGCGCCCATCGCTACCCCGAAAATACTTATCATCCCAAATCCGTGGCAGGGTACTAAGTGGATACTGCATGTCGTAGTATTCCGGATCTCCGCAGCCAGCACTGCCACAATAACCTTCGAGCCTCCAGTAAAGTTGTGTGTACCGTTTATCATACAGGGCCTCCTGGGTAACCTGGAGATCGGCGTCCATCCACCCGATTCGTTTAGCCACATCATTACTCATGGAAAAGCAATGCCAGGTGCTTCTGCGGTTGTATATACCGTGGCCACCATTTGTTGCCCTGTAATCCAGGTAAGTGAAGATTGTCGCCTCTTTGGGTGTGGTTCCTTTCTGTACATCGTAATAAAGGGCGTACCAGAGTACTTCATCTCCCCGTTCCCCGTCATTATGACTGAATGCATCAAATGGATCCTGGTCCAGCTTGTATCTTCCCTGATTCAATTCCATAAAAGTATCGATCTCAGCAATAGCATTATCGTATTCATGGAGCCGGAAATATAATCTTGCCAGCATGGCGCGAGCCACGAATTTATTAGCCCTGCCAAATTCGTAGGACGAATTCATCTTTCCGGGGATATATGCATCGGGCAACAATTCCTTGGCCTTCAGAAGATCAGTTTTAACGATATCATAAATTTGTTCTGCTGTGGCATATTCAGGGTCAATGGCTTCTTTAGCGTCGGTGAAATTAAGCCTTAAAGGCAGGATCTGAAGTGTTTTAAATTCAGGATCAGCGTATGACGGTGCATTGTAGACAGCCAGGCTGTAATAGGAATAAGCCCTCATAAAATGCAATTCGCCGATGATCCTTTTCAGGTTATACTCCTTATCATCGGGAAGAGCATCCGGATAGGGATCTCCTTCATGACTGTCATAAAAATCCAGTGCCGTATTGCATATGGCGATGGCATCGTATGCATCACTAAAACCCTGGATTCCCCGGTCGGCTTCGACACTGAACTGACGGTTATAGACTTCATCGACGGGCCAGTCTGCCGAGGCTCCGGGGATTCTGTATACCAAATCCGATTCTGCATCCAGAATGACCCTGTAATTCATGAAATATCCGCCTCCCCATCCGGAACAGAAGGAGTAATTATAGGGTGAAACCGCTGCCCTTTCAAATTCGTCAATATTCAGCCATGGACTTTCCGGGGGGTTGGTAAGCTTGAAGAAATCCTTTTGCTCACAGGAGATAAGTCCAAGAATTAGGGATACCGGAAGAATGACGAGGAATAAATATTTTGCTTTCATAGACCTGGTTCTTAGGTATGGATACTTTTAAAAATTGACATTGACGCCAAGGGAAATGACCCTGAGCGGAGGAAGCACCCCGCCGCCCGTTTCCGGATCCCAGCCTTTATATTTGCTCCATTTCCAGACATTATCGGCCGAGCAATATATTCTGAGGCTGTTCATGTGTGCTTTTCTTATCCGGGAGGGGGAGAAATTATATCCCAGCTCAACATGTTTCAAACGGATATAATCGGCTGGATAAAGGAATTTGCTGTATGCTGATGATTCATTGTTATAAACATAGGTCTGGGGATCATCCGGCCCGCCAACCCAGTAGCCGGTTGCCCGGGCGCTGGCCGGATCACCGTTCCATTCGGGATTTGGTGCATTAACATCCCACCCCCAATCATATTGAGAATCCCATACCAGCTGGGGATATCTGGCAATATCGCCTGGCTTGGTCCATGTGTTATCAATGATCTCTTTTCTCAGAACTACCTGGCCGTACTGAGCGGAAGTGGAGCGCTGTTCTTCATAATCGTACAGGTAATTCCCGCCTGAGAAAGTGAACAGGAAATTAAGGTTAAAACCCTTATAATCTATATTATTGGTAATACCCCCGTACCATTTTGGAATGGAGGTTTTATCCTGCATAATGATCCGGTTTCTTGACATATTGGTGGTGGTGGCCGGAATAAGGCGTCCTGTCTTTACCGTTTTCCCTGTCTCCTCCCACAATCCGTAATCTATTTCATAGATCATATCCACCCCTTTCTCAGGGTCTACGCCGGCATATTGACATACATAATATGCCCAAAGATGTCCCCCTGTCACTGATTTCGTGTAACCTCTGTCCACGCCTATGCCTTCATTATCATACATGGGCGTAAGCGACAGTACTTTATTCTGGTTTGTCGATATATTAAAATCGGTTGACCATTTGAGATTTTGTTCAGGATTATGGATATTGACGGAGCTGATACTGAATTCAAAGCCTTTGTTTTCCATATCTCCGACGTTATCCCAGACACCGCCCACACCAGCTGAAGGGGGAAGGGATGAAAAAAGCAGGAGGTTCTTTATATTTCTCTGGTAATACGCAACGGATCCGTTAATGCGATTATCGAAAAGGCCGTAATCCGCGCCAAAATCCATGTTATTGGTCGTTTCCCAGGTAAGGCCCGGCGTGCCCAGGTTACCGATGCGTGAACCGCCGGAAATCAGGGTGGGCAAACCATATCGATCAGCGCGGTTGTTCGTGAATGTGGTCACAAAGCGGTTATCAGGGATATCTTTGTTTCCGGTTTGTCCAAAGCTTCCCCTGATCTTCAGGAAATTAATGAATTGAATCGTTGAAAAAAATGCTTCATCAGACACGATCCATCCTGCTGACCAGGCGAAGAAGTTCTGCCAGCGATTTTGTTCCCTGAATTTGGAAGAACCGTCTCTTCTCATGCTCATCCCAAGGAGGTATCTTTTTTTATACTGGTAATCGGCACGTCCGATATATCCCAGTAAATATTCTTCAGCATTCAGCCCGGCATACATACTCAGGTAATCATTCGGGTTCCCGATCTGATGGTAGGTCCCGGTAAGATTTTCGGCCTCCATATCCCGTTTATACTGGTTGATGGTCTGCCATTCGGCGCCCAAGGTAGCGCTGACTGAATGGTTTTCAGCAAAAACAGCGTTATAGGAACCATAGACATTATAATTGAAGCTTTTTCGCGTCACGGTCTGGTCGTATGCATACGATCCAAGTTCCCTCAGGTAAGCGCTGACCCAGTAAACACTGTTGTTCTGGATGAAGTCCATCGATCCTTCGCTTCTAAGTTTGAATCCCTTAAGAAAAGGGAAGGAATACTCAGCATAGGTGTTACCCAGGAGGCGGTACTGCTGGACTTCGTCCATGTGGTTGTCGGGATCTATACTGGCCACCAGGTTAGCTCCCGACAAGGGGTTCCAGTATCCGCTGGGATGACTGTCGTTATAGATCGGAAACCAGGGAAGGGCAACGCGGTTTGCGTTGCCAAAACCGGCGCTGGCACCACCGTTGTTGTTGCCTGTTGCCCCACCAACCTGTTGCTGAACACGCGTATTCCGGGTGGTTGAAAAATTAACTCGTGCACCGACTTTAAGATTTTCAACAGGATCGAAATCCAGGTTCACCCTGGAACTGAATTTTTTAAAGTAGTTATCCTTAAGCACACTTTTCGTGTCATTATAGTTCAGGGAGATAAAATAACTACTCTTATCGCTTCCACTGGTACTTGAAACATTAATATCATTGTAAGAGCCTTTCTGAAGGATCTGATCAAACCAGTTTGTATTGATAAGCAGGGCCTCATCGCGGGTCAGCTGCTCAAGAGGATTATCCTTGAAGAATTTTATGACATCAAATGGCTGAAAGGGAGCCATACCGGAGTTAGCCCTGGCCTGGTCAACCAGGCTAAACCATTCCTTCGTATTGGCAAAACCTATTTTATCGGGAGAGGTGGAAAGATCCATAAACCCGGAATTATAGACAATATTTGTATTCCTTTTCGCTTTCGAACCGGACTTTGTCGTCACGATGACAACCCCGTTCGAACCCCGTGAACCATAAATAGAAGTGGCAGCCGCATCCTTGAGGATCTGAATGGATTCGATATCGTTCGGATTAATCATAGACATGGGGTCCTGGCTGGTGGATCCGATCGTTTTTTCCAGACCCCCGCCCGAGTAAACCGGCATACCGTCTATGATCCAAAGGGGCGACGTATTCAAACTGATTGAATTTTCTCCCCTGACCCGGATGTTCACCTGAGCCCCCGGAACGCCGCTAGAACTGGAAACCTGAACGCCTGCGGCCTTTCCCTGGATGGCATCGGTGATGGAAGCGGCAGGAAGGGAAGTAATGTCATCGCTGCTAATCGATGATACAGAACCCAGTATATCCCTCTTTTTCTTTGAACCGTAACCGATGACCACCATCTCATCCAACTGCACCAATTCAGGTTGGAGGACAACATCATGGATACCGGAGGATTCTGCCTTATATTCCTGCTGTTTCATTCCGACAAAACGGTAGAGAATAAGAGCTCCGGGAGGGACAAAGAGTTCGTATTTACCATCCGCCCCGGTTATGGTAGCATTGTTGGTCCCCTTCTGAACGATGGTTGCCCCGATAACCGGGTTGTTGTCTTCAGCACTGGTTACAGTACCGGTGATTTCGAGATTCTGGCATCTTGCCAATACCGGGAATAAAGTCAATGCAATGGCAAAAACAATAATCGTCAGGAAGCTTTTCATAGATAATGGTATAAAGCACTGTTGATTTCGTTTTAATTCTGAAGTAACTTTTTACAAATATAATCGATGACTGGATGAGCCCAGTGTAACCCTGTCCTGATTAAATAGTGCAAATATCCCAGTCATCATATTCCTTTCTAAAATTAGGCAACTTTAACGGGGAGTACCATTACCAGGTCGTAAAAAAAAACTAAACCGGAATGGGATTTTTATTCAGGCTATTTGAAACGTATATACACACGGGTCATTTTTAAAAGTCATAAATTTGATTTGCAGATTTATTGAATATCCACTCCCGGTATATTTCAAGGAACAGTATGGCATTGAACTGAATAAAAATAAAATGTATTTCTAACTAAATCTACCTTTTATGAGAAATTTGTATAAACGACTCTGTTGGCTCTGGCTTCCGATGGCAATGCTCGTCTTTAGCCATAACACCAAAGCTCAGACGATCTCGCGGTACGCCATTGACGACGCGGTGGTCAACCAGGCATATCCAGATTCCACAATTGACAAATCACAACTTGGCGGAAACTTAAAGGTCTATCATTTCAGGGGGACCGGAGGTACAATGAATGAGGTTTACTCCTATGTGAAATTTGATATCAGTGATCTTAGCGGATTTCAGCTGGAATCTGCTAATGTCAGTTACCGCGGGAAAACAGGTGATGCAAGCTTTAACGACCTGTTTAAACTTGCCTTGTACACAGTTACCCAGGATTGGTCGGGGGACACGCTAAGCTGGATATACCGGCCCGCTATCGGGAGTTCTAAACTGGACACTTCCTTCCTGAACGCTTCCTCAGCATCTAAAACTTTTCTTCAGAATGGAAAGGGTCTAATGAATTATGTCAATGAAGAACTGCGAAAAGGAAGTAAAACAATCAGCTTTGCCATCCGGTCATCGGGAAAAGACACCACCGATAACATGTGGATTGGTGGTGTGGCAAATGGCAACTATGGACCTGTACTGAACTGCGTCATTTCCAATTCAAAATCAAAATATGCCGTTGCCAATGCCGTAGTTATGCAGGCCTACCCCGATTCCGTGGTTAGTCTGGCTGCACTGGGAGGAAATTTAAAAGCCTACCGGAAGTTAAATACCGGTCAAACCTATGACCAGACCTTTTCTTATATTAAGTTTGACATCAGTGAACTTGCAGGTACTCAACTTGATAATGCCAGCGTTAGCTACCGCGGGAAAACCGGTGATGCCAATTTTAACGACGCATTTAAACTGGGGCTTTATACGGTAACTCAGGACTGGTCAGCTGATACGGTAACCTGGCAGTACAGACCAGCTACCGGGTCTTCCGTGCTCGATACGAGTTTTCTCAATGCGTCCTCAGCAAGTAAAACATTTATGCAAAAGGGTACTGTTCTGGTTGATTACATTAATGAAGAAATCAGAAAAGGAAGTAAAACGGTAAGTTTAGCCATTAAGTCTTTTGGCAAAGACTCAACCGACAATATGTGGATCGGTGGGGTTGACAATGGCGCTTATGGCCCCATCCTGAATTTCACGATCCTCCCTGACAGGAGCACGTATGCCATTGATGATGCCGTTGTCATGCAGGCATACCCCGATTCAGTGATTGATCAATCCACATTAGGAGGAAATATCCTGGCATACAAAAACAGGAATGGCGCTGCACTCCAGTCAACATTCTCCTTTGTGAAATTTGACATTTCCGAACTTAAAGGTCAACAGGTAGAAAGCGCCAATATCAGCTACAGGGGAAAAACGGGTGATGCTAATTTTACAGATCTTTTCAAACTCGGCATCTATTCGGTCAAGGCGGCCTGGGATGGAAGTACAGTAACCTATAATACCAAACCTTCTACCGGCTCAGTCATGGATACGTCTTCGCTGAATGCCTCTTCGGCACGTAAAACGTTCCAGACCAACGGATCCCTTCTTGTGAATTATATTAACGAGGAAATTCGCAAAGGAAGTTCAACCATTAGCTTTGCGATCAAATCTTTTGGAAAAGACTCGACCACGAACATGTGGATAGGTGGTTCAGCAAACGGAAATTACGGTCCGATCCTGAACTATACGCTCTCCGCAGGAAAGAGCAGCGGCTATTCTGTTGATGATGCTGTGGTTATGCAGGCGTATCCGGATTCCATCATCGACCAGTCGGCTCTGGGCGGAAACCTGAAAGTCTACCGTTTGCGTAACACGGAAGGGACGATGGAGCAAACATATTCCTACGTCAAATTTGACATCAGCGGTCTGAATGGCCTGCAGATGGATAATGCAACGGTAAGTTACCGAGGGCTCACAGGCGACGCCACATTCAGTGATCAGTTTAAACTGGGGTTGTACGGTGTTACACAGGACTGGCAAGGGGATACGGTGTCCTGGAAATATAAACCTTCTGTCAGCTCAACCAAAATGGACACCTCCTTCCTGAACACGTCTTCTGCAAGTAAGACATTCCTGACAAACGGGACCCGGCTCACCGACTTCATTAACGAAGAAATGCGAAAAGGGAATACGACCATTGGACTTGCCATCAAATCTTTTGGAAAAGACAGCACAGATAATATGTGGATTGGTGGAACAGCAAACGGTAGCTATGGCCCGATCCTTAACATTACCTTCACCTCCAATCTGGGAGCTATTCCTCCTGCACCTGTTGTGCTGGATCCTCTGGGTGGAACTTATATCGCCTCCGTGAAGGTGATGCTGGTCAATAAACCCGCCAAAGACAGCGTGTTCTATGAAGCAGGAAAGACCAATGTGGCTGATCCGACGAGAAGCTCGGCCCTCTTCCCTGATAACGGACTTGTTGTGACCGACACAACCATTCTTAAGGTCATTGCTTCAAGAGATGGCATTTACAGCGATATCAATACCCAGACCTATAATATATTGCCGGTGGAAGAACCGAAGTTCAGTCCTTCTCCTGCCGTTAAATACCAGGGTCAGGTACTGGTTTCAATAACAGTCAATCCCCCCGAATCCACAATTCTCTATTCTCTGGATGGAAGCGAACCGGGTGAACCTTACCAGGGACCGTTCCTCCTTACCCAAACGACCACCGTGAATGCCAAAGCGTTTAGCAAAGATTATCTTTATGAAACTCCGGTTGTTACTGCCGTATATGAGATTGTCAATACTGAAAATCTGCCTGGTAACGGCCCGGCAGGAGTCGGTTACAAATCGCTTGTGCGCACTGACCAGCCAGAACTGGGACTGTGGCTCAAACCGGAAGCTCTGACCGGGCTCACCGATGGTGCTGAAGCCATGGCATGGTCCGATATGTCGGGTAATGGAAACAATGCAGTGAATACCTACACCGGAACTCCTGAACCTATCGCAAACACAGGTGAAAAGACCAAACCGGCTCCTGTGTTCACCGCCGATGCCCTCAATGGATTCGCGGCACTTAACTTTGGAGTTCAAACCGGTGACGGTAACCTGAAAATGCTTTCGGTACCTGATGCCGATAATCTGGATGGAGGAGGCGGGATCTCGATCTTCCTGGTTATGAAGCGCAATTTGATGTATGGTGATTTCGCTGCCTGTATTCAGAAAAGGAATATCACAGGCGGAGATTCTGACCAGGCCTTCTCCCTTGAGATGGACGGCGGATCGAACCCGAATAAGATGCAGTTTGTCCTTGCCCGTGACCTTTTCCTGAAGAATTCACAGGTGCTGGGTACCGATCAGTATTACATCATTAATGTAAACCAGCAGGGAGCCCTTAAAACCTCTTCCTTCTTCCAGGATGGTCATCTTGAAAGCACAAACTTCTACAATGAGCCGGTTCTGAATAGCACAGCTCCACTCCTTCTCGGCGGATTCCAACCCATGAATGTGGCTGAGGTTGCGCTCTTCAATTCAGATCTGAATATGGCCCAGATTGTCGTCATCAATAATTACCTGGCCGCGAAATATGGTCTTACACTCGATGGCGGCAACCAGTTTGATCCGGGTGATTATAAATATGATATCATCGGACTGGGTAAAGCAAGAAACATTACCAATTCAGCGGATGATGCACAGTTGTACAGCTCGGGAGGCGCTCTTGAACTGAAAGCTGCAGCTATCGCGAATAACGGTGATTTCCTCTTTGCCGGGCATAACAGCGGCGATGTCACAGAGGATGCTTTTAAACAATGGAGCAGGGAATATTTCATCCAGAACAGTAATAATATCCCGGATGTTACCATAGGATTTGATTATGGTGCAGCCGGACTTTCAACCGTACCGGATAATACTTACCACCTGCTTTACAGAGCAACTACCGACGAAAATTGGGACGATGCCGGTGTGACCCCAACTTATAATTCTACACGGAAAGTCCTGAGTTTCAGCCCCGGTTCATTGCAAACGGGTTATTACACTGTCGCGAAAGATATTGCGGGAATCGATAACGCCAGACAGGTATCTTCCATATCCATTTACCCGAATCCTGTTACGGATATCCTCAGCATTGACCTGAGAAACAGTACCAATGGACGTGTTGAATACCGTATCTACGATATGACGGGAAGGATGGTTAAGATGGTAGTTGACCAAAAAGCTGAATTTGGACTCCTGAAAACCATTGATGTTTCCAGCCTTGAAAAAGGATTGTACATCATGGAGATCAATCAGAATGGGGAGAAGCTTGTCAGAAAATTCAACAGGAAATAATCTCCTGATGTTTAATGGAAAGCCGGACCGGTGAAAGCAGGTCCGGCTTTCTTTTAATGATTTCAGCAGGCATGAATAAATTTTCAACTCAGATAAGCTTTATTCTCAATTCAACTCTTTGAGACATGAAAACATCCCGTAGGTCCTTTTTAATTAAAACCTCACTGCTTACGGCCGGCGCGTCTATTTTACCAGAGACTCAAATAGCCAGGGGCCTGAGCCGTCTAAAACCTCACCAGACTTCCCCTGAAGCCACAGCGGCACAGAGAGCATGGATGGACCTGAAATTCGGGATGTTTATCCACTTTAGTCTGAATACCTTTTACAATAAGGAATGGAGCGACGGAACCCTGGATCCTTCTGCCTTTAACCCGAAGGAGCTCGATACCGATTCCTGGTGCGAAACGGCAAAAAAAGCCGGGATGAAATACCTGGTCATTATTTGCAAACACCATGATGGATTCTGCAACTGGTTCACAAAGCAGACGGATTATTCAATAAAGCACACTCCCTTTCACCGCGATCTGATCGGCTTATTGAGAAAATCGGCAGACAAATACGGTCTTAAACTGGGATTGTATTATTCGCTCTGGGACCGTCACGAGAAAATCCACGATACCCATGAGCAGGCTTATGTTGAGTTTATGAAAAGGCAGTTATGCGAATTACTCACCGGCTATGGCGAAATCGTCGAGTTGTGGCTCGACGGCTTCTGGAAAAAGCAGCAGAGCGGCTGGAAAAAGGATAACGGTGATTGGAACGACCCGATCTCATTCACTCAGGCATGGAGAAATGAAGGGGCATATCGATGGCAGATGGATCATCTCTACACGTATATCAAAGAATTACAGCCCGGATGTATGGTCATGAATAATGCCACCACGCGTTTCCCCGGAGTGCCTCTTTTTCCTGTGGATGCTGTCTGTGGGGAAAAAGCCACCGATATTTCCGGCTACCGGAATTGCTGGAACTGGCTGGGAAAAGACGTCTTTCTGCCCCTGGAAATTGAAACCACAATGTCTCAAAAGGGGGAAGACCAGTTCAAAGCGGGAAGCTGGTTCTGGCACGAATCGGATCATAGCGTGGCCTCGCGGGAACAAATCCTGGAATGGCTGGAGCATGCCGGTATACTCAACGCTAACCTTCTTCTGAACTGCGGCCCCATGGCTAACGGACAACTCCGGCCCGAGGACATACATATCCTGTCATCTCTAAGGGATTGATAAAAAATAGTTCAATTTTCACAAAAAAACGATGAAAAAACCGTTCACATTCTTCCTTGCCTGCATGATTTCGTTCACTGCATTGTTCAGTCAGGATCATCCGGAATTCAGGGGAGAAAATAAAATATATTTCGGGTCCTCTTATTACCCTGAAGACTGGGGGATGCAGGGGATTAATGAAGATATCGTGAGAATGAAAGAACTGAATATGAATGTCGTAAGGATGGCGGAATTCTCCTGGTCGAAGATGGAACCTTCCGAGGGGGTGTTTAATTTCGGATGGCTGCACCAGGTTATTGCAAAGCTGCACCAGAACGGAATTGATGTGATTCTCGGCACACCCACTGCCACTCCCCCGGCATGGCTTGGAAAGCGCTACCCTCAGATCTACCGTACCGGGGAGGATGGTTTTCACCTGACACACGGAGCCAGGAGAAATACATCTTACTCCGATTCCATTTACCGCAAATATTCCGGAATCATCGTTGCCAGGATGGCTTCAGAGTTTGGTCATGAACCCGGGTTAATCGCCTGGCAAACCGATAATGAATTTAATCTTGCTTTCGATTACAGCCCTGAAACCGGGAAGCTCTGGCATGGTTGGCTGCAAAAGGAATATGGTAACATCGATAGTCTCAACATGCTTTGGAACAATGTGATATGGAGTCAAACCTATGACTCTTTCGATGAAATCCCAATGCCCGGAGAAAAAGTCTGGCACCATCCTTCCCTGCGTCTGGCCTGGTACCGTTTTACCATGGAACAGGTATGCGCATACCAGCAGCTGCAACTGGATTCAATCCGTAAATACTCTGACCTGCCCATCACACATGATGGCATGCCTGGACAGAAACTGGATTACCAGGAACTATTTAAAAATCTGGATTTTATGGCTGTTAACAATTATCACAGCTATGAAGCCTATGATCTGATACCATCCAATTACGACCGTATGCGCGGTTACGGAAAGGGCCTTTACTGGCTGACTGAAACGGCTCCCAATTTTTCGGGCGGAGGAAAGGAGGGCAACACCTGGTTTCTGCACGAACCGGAAGGCAGTATGCATGCAGCGCTTTGGCTAAGTTATGCGCTGGGAGGTCAGGGAGCCCTTTTCTGGCCCTGGAAGGAACAGTGGGCGGGACAGGAAATGCCTCATGGAGCAGTCATTTCATCGTGGAATGAGCCGGCTGCCAATTACAAGGATATTGAAAAGCTGGGTAAGGAATTAAAACAATATGGTAAGCTGTTGATGGACAATCCCGTTGATCAGGCAGAAATTGCCCTCGTGTACAGCCACCTGAACGATTTTGGCCTCAGCAATGAGCATTACTATAACGAAATAAACTATTACAGGGACTGGAGTTACCGGTTTTATATCCCTTTATCCCAGGATTACTTTCACCGGGATGTCATCGGAACAGAAACGGATATTTCCGGTTACAAACTGATTCTCCTTCCCCTTATGCCTTTTATCCCTGAAGATTTTGAAAAAAAGCTGGAAAACTGGGTCCTTGACGGGGGAATATTGATATTGGGCCCTATGAGCGGTTACCGGACAGCAGATTGGACCTCCTTTAAAAATCACGCCTACGGGCCTCTGGGTGAATGGAGTGGGATCAGTGTGGAATCGCGAATCCCGGTAAATGCCTTTGACAGGGCCGGGACGGTTACCACGCTGGTGACGTTCCCGGCTTTTCCGGATCTCCGGGAAACCCAGGCAGGGCTGTGGAGTGATGCACTTTCATCAAAAACCGGGAAGGTCCTGGCACCGTACCGGACGGGAATGCACGATGGTAAGCCTGCCATTGTTGAAAACCGGAAAGGGAGAGGCAGAGTGGTTATCCTCGGAACCGATCCGGGTAAAGAAGCATTTGTAAAGATTGTGGAAAAATATGCCACTGAAGAAGGAATCCGGAGATGGGCGATGGGGGATCCCGGAGTTATGCTTGTTCCCAGGAAATCCATCATCATTCTCGATAACATCAGCAATGAACGGAAAATACTTAAACTGAATGCTTCATTCAGTAAAGATCTTATCACCGGAAAAATTATTGACCCGGAAAAGCTGCAGCTATCTCCTTACCAGGTCATGATTCTTGTGAAATGACTAAAATTGAAGTGCAATGAAAAATTCCCGGATTCTTTTTCTTATCCTGATGAGCACATTCATCCCGGCTATGGGGCAGGAGCTTAAACCCATTGAAGTGATTGAACGTGTCGCCGACAGGATCATCAGTGAGGTTGATTTCAGCTACAGGATTATCGTTCCAAAGCCCGATAATAAATTGAATTCATTAAAATGTCTTGATTTTGGAAGGGAATTTGGTCATAATCAACCTGCTGTAGCCTACGCCCTTACATCAATTATATCGGAAAATGACCGGTCGCTAATGATGGAGCTGAGTCATAATGACGGGTTAAAAATCTGGCTGAACGACAGCATGATATACGTGTATCATGGAGACAGAAGCGTCATTTTCATGCATGGTGAACGGGGATTTACCCTGGATACGTTGTTCAATCTTCCCCTGAAAAAAGGAGTAAACAAACTCCTCATAAAATCAGAAACAAAAGGTGGCCAATGGATTGTTTACATGCAGCCGGAAGGAAGCCTTATCGAATCGGCTGATTTTCAGGCTCCATACCTGGGACTCAAGGGCATTCCCGATGTGGATACTTCTGTATCAAAAATTTCGACCTGGCTCATTGCCGGTCCCTTCCAAAATCCTGCCAACGGAAATAAGAGAACCGGCCTTCAGAGGGAATATTCACCGGAGAAAAAAATCGTATTTGGCGAAATCTGGCACAATGGCAGCAGGGAAATGACCTGGACCGTTCCCAGGATAGACATTTTCACGGATGTGAAAAATCCTGATCCTTTATGGGGAAGTTACTATAATTACAACTATCACACCGCAGGGCTTGCCTGGGCCATGATGCAGCTGGCCGATTATACGGCAAATAAAACCTATGACGAATACGCGAAGCACTACACAGACTTTATGCTGGGCACCAAACCTTTGATCTGTTTCCAGGTAAAGGACCTTCACGGCTTCAATTCTGTGAATCAGCAGATGGTTGATACGCCGCTTCTGGATTTTACCCTGGCACCTTCCCTGCCTTTCATTTACCGTCTGGTACGAGACAACGATTTTCCTGGAAGGCCCGAATACACGGCATGGGTTGAGGACATGATCTGGTATGCTGAGCATATCCAATCCAGGGCCCCGGAAGGTAACTTTAACCGGAGTACTCCCAAAGTTTATACCACCTGGACCGATGATATGTTCATGGGACTTCCATTTCTGATCCTGGCTTCGGAGTATACCAGTGATCCTGCACAGAAAGAACATTTGAGGAATGATGCCGCAAGGCAGGTTAACGCCTTTGACAAAAAAGTATTCAATACAACCGACCATCTTTATCAACATGCACAATATTCGGATCGCGCGGTAAAAATGCCATACTGGTCAAGGGCAAATGGTTGGGCCATCTGGGCCGTAACCGAAGTGCTGAAACAACTTCCGGTAAACAGTCCATTGTACAAACCCATCCTCAATCATTTCAGGGAACATGTTGATGCACTGATTCGATACCAGGACCCCAAAACGGGATTCTGGAACAATGTTCTGGATGTTCCGGCCTCCGGACCTGAGACCAGTGGCACCGCCATTTTTACCATGGCCATTGCACGGGGAATAAACGAGGGTTGGCTGAACCGGGAAAAATATGAACCTTATGCGCTGAAGGGGTGGAAAGCCCTGGATTCAGTAACAGACAGTCTGGGCAATGTCCATGGGATATGCATGGGGACCATGTGCAGTGAAGACCTGATGTACTATCTGAACAGACCCATTGTGGATAATGATTCGCATGGAATGCTGGGGCTCATCGTTGCCGGAATAGAGGTGCAGAAGATGCTGGACCGGGATCGCCAAAACCGTTAAACATCCCTCTTCATTAAAAACGCGGAAGAGGTATTTACGATCCGGCTGCACACGGGTAAGCTTTGTGCCAGGCCCCTCCGGGGCGGGAATGAAAACAGATTCTGAAATTTTTATCATGGTGTAAAGGGACATTTCTCCTCTATCCATTGTCATCCTTTAGCTAATTTTGATAAACGGGATATATTGCTGATACTGATGAAATGAAAGTTCCATACCTCCTTATTTTACTCATATACCCTGTCTGCCTGAATGCCGGATATTCATCTTTTCCAGGGATTTCGGATACCCTTGCCCTGAATCCTCATTTTCACTTAAGTTATTGTATTACCCAATATGATAAGACATATTTCAACCAGGTGCTGAACACGGTCCATGGCGACCTGAAAGAAAATCATAAATCCAGGGTGATTAAAACTAAGGAAACGACCTGGCAGATCTATTCCGACTTTGAAAAAGTCATTGGAAACAGCGGTGTTTATGACATCACCGTACGTTTTGTAATCAGGGACGGGGTTTCTCCGCAAACGGTTCCGGCAGTCGAATTCACCTTTGATAACTGGAATGAAGAGAATTACCTCCTGATGCCCGGGGAAGCCTATAACGGAAACCGCTTTGAATCGAGGAAAATCGCCTATTCACCTAAACTTTGTGATTTCCGGGATATCGGAATGGACAAGCCACAGATTATTTCTGATGTCCCCAGGTTAAATAATCGCCCCGGACCATCCTTCATCCAGGCGCGTTCAGGAGATATGGCCGTCCCATCAGCGGGTTTTTATGTACCAGCTGACTCGTCCGGCTTCTGGATGATCACCTCCCAGGGTGACAGCCGCGGAGACTTTGGGATCACCTTCCTGGAAGACTGCACGCGAAACTCCGCCAAATTGAAGATTACTTCACCTGTGACCAGGGAATTGTACAGCTATCATATCTGCGATAACAACTACCCATCACCGGATCGTGCAACTGATCTGACCAAAGGCGATAGCATCGTTGTTTCAGCAAGGATATATTTTTTCCGTGCAACGGATCTGCAGGCTCTTTTTAACAAATACCTGGAGATCCGCCACGATATTTCCGGCCGGAACCTGCCTCCGACATCCTTTCCACTTTCACATTGTTTTGAGGTGCAGCAGGAAAAGTTCAATGCTTACAACTGGGTGAAGACTCCGGGCTATTATTCTGTGGGGATGAGAGAGAATTTCTTGCAGGACTGGCAGATCGGATGGACGGGTGGGATGATAAGTACCTATCCTTTGCTTTTTAATGGCGATTCACTGACTGTGAACCGGGTTTTAAAAATGTTTGACTGGTTATTTCCCGATGGCATTGCTCCATCAGGCTTTTTCTGGGATTCAGGGGAATCATCGGATGGCCGAATGCAATGGTACGGCGGCGATATCCGGAGGCCGTTAACTTCCAACTGGCACCTGGTACGAAAAAGTGGCGACGGCTTATTCTATGTCATCAAGCAGCTAATGCTCATTCAGAAAATGGGAATTAAGCCCGGACCGGCATGGGAAGAGGGAGCAAAAACCGTGGCCGATGCTTTTGTGAATTTATGGATGAACAACAAGCAGCTGGGACAATTTATTGACAGCAGAACAGGGGAGATCATTGTCGGGGGATCGATCAGTGGAGCCATTGTGCCGGCTGCCCTGCTGCTTGCTGGAAAATACTTTGGAAATCAACACTATGAAGAGGTTGCAATTGAAATCGCCGATTATTTCTACAAAAATTATATCAGCAAGGGGATCAGCTGTGGCGGTCCGGGTGATGCCCTGCAATGTCCCGACAGCGAATCATCCTATGCCATGCTGGAATCCTTCACCCGGCTTTACGATACTACCCATGACCGGAAATGGCGGGTGCGGGCTGAAGATATGGCGGCACAGTTTTCAACCTGGGTTATAGGCTACAATTATCATTTCCCGGAAGGGTCCGAACTTCAAAAGGCGGGTATTCAAACGACCGGGGCAGTCTTTGCCAATGTGCAGAACAAGCATGGAGCCCCCGGGATCTGTACATACAGCGGAATGGCCCTGCTCAGGCTTTACCGGCAGACGGGGCAACGGAAATATCTCGATCTGCTACAGGAGATCACCCGGTTCATCCCCCAGAACCTTTCTATGGCAGAACATCCTTTAGGAGGTCTTCCGATAGGGTGGATGTCGGAGAGGGTTTCAACCACCGACTGGTACGAGGGCATCGGCGAGATTATGCACGGCTCTACATGGGCAGAGACATCACTGATGCTCACATACACCGAAATCCCGGGGATCTATATTTTCCCCGAACGTGACCTTGCCGTTGCGTTTGATCAGTTAGCTATAAAAACCTTAGATGTCAATCCCCGTTTTCTCAGGCTGGAAGTCAGCAATCCCGGCAAAAGCCAGGCTGTGATCAGGCTATTTGTTGATTCGGAAAAACAGGTTAATGATATCCTCAACGAAAATTATCTTTTACACTGCCGCACCCTGATGCTCAAACCCGGGGAAACGAAAATTCTGAAATTTACAAAGTCATAAGAATGTTGAAAAACCTTAGATATAGAGGATCACTTATGTTCATCCTGCTTTGCCTTTTCAGTGGCTCCTGCCGCATTGATAAAACGGAGACAGGTGATGAAACGGATAAGAGAATTGAGATCCTGCTGGCCCGTATGACTCTTGATGAAAAAATTGGCCAGATGACACAGATGTGCCTGAGCAGCATCACCTTAAACGGGGATAAAAACCTTGACATGAATCCCGATCTTTTCAGGAAGGCAATCCTGGAACAGGATGTCGGTTCATTAATATCTGCTACAGGTCCGGCAGAGAAATGGATCACATTTGTCACAGAGCTTCAAAGGGTCGCCATGGAAGAATCGCGCCTGAAAATTCCGTTACTTATAGGCATTGATCATGTGCACGGAGCAAATTACAT
The DNA here is from genome assembly GCA_963732905.1 of uncultured Bacteroidales bacterium. Taxonomy (GTDB): domain Bacteria; phylum Bacteroidota; class Bacteroidia; order Bacteroidales; genus DASQZK01. The sequence continues at coordinate 328,464 of CAVTBM010000009.1, read as the reverse complement.
TGATGAAGGGACCATATTTCCCCATAACATCAATCTTGGTTGCAGTTTTGATACTTCGCTCGTTTCGCTTGAAGGTAAACTTACTGCGGAGGAGACTCTGAGAGCCGGTATAACGTGGAATTTTGCTCCTGTTGTTGATATTGGCATAAATTCATATTGGCCAAGGTTTTACGAAACTTATGGTGAAGATCCGCTACTCTGCGGCACTTTGGGTTCTGCTTTCATCAGGGCACTCCAGTCGGTAAAGGGTGGAAAGAATTTGCTGATGACAGCCACGGCAAAACATTTTATCGGTTATTCAGATCCTAAATCAGGATGGGACAGGACTCCGGCCGAGATTCCTGACCAGTGGCTTTACGAAGAGTTCCTGCCTCCGTTCAGAATGGCTATAAAGGCAGGGGTAAAAACATTGATGGTAAACAGTGGAGAGGTTAACGGAATACCTGTTCACGTTTCAAAAAAACTGCTTACCGGGCTGCTGAGGAATCAGCTGGACTTTAAAGGAGTGATCGTTACTGATATAAAAGATATTTACAAGGTATATGACGAGCATGGCGCCGCCGAATCAGAAAAAGAAGCCACTTTTAAGGCCATTGAAGCCGGTATTGATATCAACATGGCCTGCAATTCGTACGACTTTATAACGATTGTCAGGGAACTGGTTACCGGGGGCCGGATTTCAGAGAGCAGGATTGACAGTTCAGTTCGCCGGATCTTACGTTTGAAATATGAAATTGGCCTGTTCGAAAATCCATATCCTGTGAAAAAAGAAAAGTGGGAAGAGTACGGGACGGCGCATAAAGATATTTCCCGCAGGATGGCTGAAAATTCGATTGTATTACTAAAAAATAAAAATGACATTCTCCCCCTCGATGGTAAGCCGGGCAGAATCCTGGTCAGTGGTCCGGGAGCTGTTTCCAGAAGGATGATGAATGGCGGATGGACTCTGGATTGGATGGGAGCCGAAGAGCAGAGGCAACCCCGGGGTATGAAGACACTTGCAGAAGCCCTCCGGGAAGCGCTCCCCGGGAAAAATATTTCTGTTTATCTTACCGGTGCCGACGGCGAAAAATACAATGAAACGAGCTTTAAAGCTTCACTAAGTGCATGTGAACTGGTGATTCTGGCACTGGGGGAACAGCCATACAGTGAGTTCAAAGGAAATCTATCAGATCTTTCACTGGATTGCGGACAACTTGCGCTGGTGCAAACCGCTCACATGATGGGAAAGAAAATCATCCTGATCCTCCTCGAAGGCAGACCAAGAGTGATTACCGGGGTTGAGCCCTGGTGTGATGCGATTCTTTTTGCCGGATACCCGGGCGAGAAAGGCCCGGAAGCCCTTGCCGGAATCCTGGCCGGCGAGGTAAATCCTTCGGCGCGTCTGGCATTTTCATACCCGGCACATCCCGGTCATGCCATTCCTTATTACCATAAAAACAAGGATGTTTCGGAGAATCTGTTCGACTTTGGTAGTGGCTTATCCTTTACCCGTTTCAGTTACTCCGGGTTGAAGTTGTCTGATTCAGTATTCAGTGATACCGGAAAAAGCATCCATGTAACCATGCAAATCAAAAACTCCGGCAAACGCGAAGGAAGAGAAACGATGCTCGTCTTTTTCAGGGATGAGAAAGGAAGCATTACCCGGCCCGTCAGGCAGTTGTTCCATTTCGAAAAGATTGATCTGGATGCGGGGCAGGAAAAAACGGTGGATTTTAGTTTTGTTCCATCGGAAATATTCAGTTTCCCCGATGAGAATAATCACCTGATGATTGAACCGGGTGAGTTTACGATCATGGTCGGGGGAATGCAGAAAACGCTTTTATATAAGACGGAACTTTAGAGATTAAGAAATCCAAAGACTCTCCGGCTCCGCTCAGGGACCGGCGTTCGCCGGGGGAATACCCTTTTTCTCCCCGGTTCAGCCTGATATAGATGCCCGGGTCTGTTCCCGGTACAGAGTATCTTGCCGCTTCGGGGATCTTCTGTGTTCACATTGACCGGCTCCGGAGGCGGATCGCTGCCAGGTGTGTTTGTCTCAGCCTGCTCGTCATTCATATGTTATTTGAATAGAAGATTTCGTTGCGAATCGTTTAAATTAGGTATTTTAGCCACATAACGAAGAACAGGGGCGTATGTCTGTTTGCCCCTGCTTCCCATATGACTTCAATAACGATGAAACGAAAACCTTACATGAACCCCTATCTTGCAGGCACACTCTTAGGATTGGTACTTCTTTCAGCCATGTTTTTTTCAGGCAGGGGCCTGGGAGCCAGTGGCGGAATTAAATTTTGTGTGGTATCTGTCGTTGGCGCCGTCAGTGACAATCATGTGCAGGCATCCCCCTATTACAGCAAATACTTTGAGGATGGTAAAAAGCCCCTGAAATCCTGGCTTAGTTTCGAAGTTTTAGGAATGGTGTTGGGTGGGTTCATTTCCGGAGCCTTGTCCGGAAGACTTGGCTTCAGCGTGGAACGCTCTCCAAAAATTTCCGGTAGAAAACGGTTGATTTTGGCATTTTTGGGTGGATTATTTTATGGATGTTAAAGCGAAATCATAGGACCATCGTTTTTCAGACTTCAACACCATCACCAGGAGCCGGACCCAAGGTAAGCCATATTCTTTCCAACAGATAACCACTTATTATTAAGTCAATTATTTTTCACAGAATCACCAAACTCCCGAATAACAACCTTGAAAACCTATCCCTTTGCGTTTCGGATTGCTTTCATTGCTGGTGAGATTTCCGGAACAAAATAGTGGCACCCTATCCAAGAAAGCCAGAACAACAGAATTTACCGAAGTAAAGGAAGATGAAATTGAAATAATTGAAAGTACTTTTCAGGAAATTTTTGAAATATGATGGAACAAAGATTTCACAAAGCAAAAGACCATTATGATACAAAACCCGAACTATTTGATGGGGGATTTGAAGCTACCAGGTTCACTATTTGCGGTATAATCAATCTTGCTATTAGGCTATAATTAAAGCTTTTATATCAATTAAGAGAGTTCTGCCAAATCAAAGTATTGACAGAAGCTGCCTTAACGCTCAAATTTGCCTGTCTATTATCTATTCTGATCTTAACATCTTTGTTTTCGTCTGAACTGTTTAAAACCTGCAATACAATTTGATTATCCGGACTTATAAAAGCAATTGCCCGGATGCCATCCATATTTTCATATGTTCCAATCCGGATAGAACCCGGTCGAACGTATCGGCTGAAATGAGAAAGATAATAGTAGAGCGCGGTGTAATGAACTGTATTATCAGTTCGGTTGACCACAACAACTGGTTGTTGTGCGTTCGATTCAGGATCGCCATGATTAACTGAAACCAGCCAGGGACCACCCTTTTCATCCAAAATCATATTCCAGTATATCCAACCCGAGACACCAGATTCGAGGTCAGAAATAATTTCATTTCCCCAAAAATCACCATCGGAATAGTCATAATTTGGCAAAGGTTTCGACCGGGGATAACCACATACATAAGCATGACAAATCTCGGTCATCCATATCGGCAATTGGGGATAATTTTGTCTTAAGTCAGCAATTTTATCGAAGTTGCACTGGTAGTCATACCCATGGAAAGCCATTCCTCCAATATATTGAGCAGCTTTTTCGTTTTGCAGAACCCCGGGAAAAAAATTCCACCCATATAATCGGTGATTGGATTCGCACATTTGAATCTTCGTATGAACATTATTCTTCCTAAAAAGTGGTCCGACATAATCTGCCAGCAACGAGCCTATTTTTGAATACGAAATTTTGGTGTAAATGCCGGGTTCATTAAAAAGGCTGAGATAGTCAATATTTACACCTTGCTTTTTATATTCCTGAATATACCGTAAGTAATATTTTGCCAGCGCAGGGAAATATTGTTCATCTACATCCTGTTTGCCTGGTTCCAAAACATTAGTAAGCATCCAATCCGGAGGATAGTCCATGGGAGACTGAATCAGGAAACTACCATACTTTTGAGCTTCTTTAATGTACATAATTAATCCATTTGACTTTAGATCCCTTTCGATGCTGAAATATTGCATTGCAGTGTCTCCGGGTGTATCATTATAGCTGTACCAGCCACCATCTGACATAAAATCATTCCCGGCCAAAGGTGATTTCATGACAGAGAAGCCTGCCCCGGAGATGGTGTCAAACAATGATTGAAAAAGCATCTCTTTCTCTTTCTTCTCCAGCGAATTGGCGCAGATCATCCCTGCTTCGAGAAAAGATGCTCCAAAGCCATCAATCCGCTGAAACCTCCAAAGCGGATTGATCAGAATTTCATTTTGATCCAAAACAAGCAATGGATCTCCCGATGGAACAGGATCAATGTCAAAAAAAACATCACTTCTCTTTGCCAGCCGATCTCCGTCAGAGGAGGTTGTAATGACCTGTATCTGTTGAGAAAAGGCAAAATTCGTCATAAAAAACGCCCCCGCCATCAAGATTTTACTTATATTCTTCATTAGAAAAAAATCAATGCTTCATCAATCTATTTATTTATATACACATCCGTCCAAAATAAATTTTCAGAAAAAAGGGGGAGTTGGAGATACCCCGAAAACGGGGCAATTTTACAATTACCACAAAAAACCAACTCCCATGATAAAATTAACGCTTTTGTCCCAAATCACAAGATTATTACCCTGTCATTTGTTCCATGATATCGTTAAGTATCATCAGAGTGATACGTACAGCAAAGAGATTGAGTGGTAACCTTTAATCTCACCATCGGTAGAAATGATGTGACCGCAGTGCCATTCTAAAGGAGTGCGAAAGTGGGGTGGGAATCAGTGTATTACAGGGGTATAAAAGAAAATGCCCGACTCGGTGGTCAGGCACGTTCAGTAATCTTAGTGGAGCTGCGGGGACTCGAACCCCGGTCCAAACAGGAAACCAATATGGTTTCTACATGCTTATTCTGCCATTGGTTGTCGGGAACAGACTGGCGACAGACAGCCCGGCTGAACCTTAGTCCCTTAATTTCACCATTGTGCCGGAACTTCACAACGGCTAACCCGGTTTAACCTGTGCCCCTATACCACAGCCAATCAGGTGGAAACTGTGGCGGGACATCTCGTCCCGACACCTAGTGTCGGGATAAAGTTAATTTTACTTGGTAAAATTAAGCTGCGAGAGCATAATTAGTGTTGCCAGTTAAAAATGTTGAGCCTTAGGATTTACGGGCCAAAACACAAAGCCCGGCATGCTTCCATACCTGTTTGACCTGCTGTCAAAACCAAATCAGCCCCAGGAATAGGAAGCACAAATCTACAAAAACCGGACCGGAATTGAAAGAGGGAAAACGGGAAATACAAAAAATAAAAGAACCTGTTAAGTATCCGGAAGGTCTTGTAATCCGAAACGCTCCACCCCCACCCTCGGAAGCTTCAGCGCCGGCAGACCTTTCCTGTTCATGCCGGAAGATCATTCAGAAAGCGCCAAAAACTCTTCTTCACTCAGACTGAGCTCTGCAGCCTTCATATTCTCCCGGAGATGTTCCACAGAATGGGTTCCCGGGATCAGGATGATATTCTCCGCCCGGTGATACAGCCAGGCCAGGGCGATCTGGGCCACGGTAGCATGATGGTGTGCTGCAACTTCACCTGTTTTGTCCTTTAAGGATTCAGGATCGGAAGCCAGCGGGAACCAGGGAATAAAGGCGATCTGATGTGCAGTCGTATAATCCAGTACTTCTTCCCACTGACGGTCGCCCAGGTTATACCTGTTCTGAACGGACACGACCGGCAGGACCCTCTGAGCTTTTTCTACCTCCTTAACAGACACTTCGGAAAGTCCAACCTGCCGGATCTTTCCGGCTTTTACCGCCTCTGCCACCGGGGCCAGGGTATCTTCCAACGGGATCCGCGGATCTACCCGGTGTAATTGCCAAAGATCGATCCGGTCCACCTTCAGGCGCTTGAGGCTTCCTTCAATGGCTTTTTTAATATAGTCGGGATGACCGTTAACGACCCATTGGTTCGGGCCGGTGCGTTCAAATCCGCCTTTGGTGGCGATGGTGATTTTTCCATAATCATCAGACAGCGTTTCCTGGATGAGGATCTCGTTGGTTTCCGGTCCGTAGGCGTCGGCAGTATCAATGAAGTTCACGCCGGCCTCCACGGCAGCCAGTAAAACCTTTTTTGCCAGGTCCCGTCTGGGCGTCTCACCCCAGACACCATAGCCGGTCAGCTGCATCGCACCGTAACCGAAACGGTCCACTTCATATACACCCCCTAATTTGAATGTTGGAGCCGGATTTGGTTTATTCATATCGTTTCGTTTTAATATCAACCCTGACAGGGTGTCAAACCCTGACAGGGTTAAATGTTCTCAAACAAATCCGCGTACCGCATGTGGCCGGTAGAGTTCTTCCAGTTGTTCGATTTCGTCAACAGATAATTTTACTTCCAGTGCGGCAACGGCATGTTCGAGATGCCCGGGTTTACTGGCACCGATGATGGGTGCTGTAATGTATGGCTTGGAAAGCATCCAGGCCAGGGCAACCTGCGCGTCGGGAAGGTTCTTGTTTTTTGCGATTTCTGCCAGCCGGTCAACGATATCGAAATCTGCATCCGCGTCGTACAACATTACACCAAATTTGTCCGTCCTGGCACGTTCGGTTTCATTCCGTTCTTTGGTCCTGTTCCCTGTAAGGAGACCCCGGGCCAGCGGCGACCAGGGAATAACGGCAATATCCTGGTCAATGCAGAACGGTATCATCTCCCGTTCTTCCTCCCGGTAAATCAGGTTATAATGCGGCTGCATGGAAACAAACCGGGTCCATCCGTTAAGATCAGCAATGTATTGTGCTTTCGCAAACTGCCAGCTGTACATGGATGATGCACCGATGTACCGCGCTTTCCCGGCTTTTACAACATCGTGAAGAGCTTCCATGGTCTCTTCGATGGGCGTTTCATAATCCCAGCGATGGATCTGGTAAAGGTCGACGTAATCGGTTCCCAGCCGCTTTAAACTGGCATCGATGGCACTCATGATGTGTTTACGCGACAAGCCTCTGTCATTGGGTCCCGGACCCATAGGGTTAAACACTTTGGTGGCCAGCACGACTTCGTCTCTTTGGGCAAAATCTTTCAAGGCCCTGCCCACCACTTCTTCACTTGACCCGTGAGTATAAATATCGGCCGTATCGAAAAAGTTAATCCCAAGTTCCAACGCCTTTTTAATGAAAGGACGACTCTCCTCTTCATTCAACGCCCAGGGCCAGCGTTCCGTAGGGGTTCCATATGTCATGGTCCCCAAACACAGGCGGGATACCTTCATCCCTGTGTTCCCAAAACGAATATATTCCATCTTCTTTTATTTTATTAGTATTTCATTTCCATCTAAAATATTCTTTCAAACCATTTGAAATTGAATGACATGGGTTGAACAGGGGCTGTTCAAGGTCGCGCCAGGGCGCGTCACCACAGATAGTACAATGTGAGATGCAGATAGTACAATTTGAGATGCAGATAGTACAATGTGAGATGCAAATAGTACCTTGTGACATACAAATAATACAATGTGATATGCAGATAATACAATGTGACATGGAAAATGTTCTTCGGGTTAAAGGATAAGTGTCTCCCGGAATTACCAGGCCCTTCTTCCGGAACCTTTTTATTATCTTTTCGTTGAAAAGACCAGGTCCTGACCAAAATTCCGAAATGATAACTACCCATTCTACAACCGGATGAAAACAAAATTATCCTTCCTGAACATCTTTGTTCTAACCCTCCTCACCTTTAGTCACGCCGAAGCACAAAAAGCAATCTATACAACCCGGGGCGGTATCAGCCTGGGGTTTGGCCTTGGAGCAGCCTACCAGCAGTCAGACATAGCCAATTCCAGGGGAACGGGCTTTGATCTTACCTTTGGAACCCCTCTGTACAAAAGGGAAGGGGCCTTCCTGAGTGCTGACTGGAAATTCCGCTTCCTTGCGGGAGAAAACAAGGCATTCGACTACCGGATCAATACGGATGGTACATACAGTAACCTGGAATATAAATTTCTAAATTACGATCTTGAGTTTGGGCTCACCCTGAACCGTTTGCAGGAGCGCACCCGGATTGTGATCACCGGTTTTGCAGGTGCCGGCCTCACCCACGGCCGTACGTTTACCGACCTCTACGATGCGAATAATGCCCTGTATGACTATAGCAGCATCGATCCGAACCAGGACAGGAAACAGTTGTACAAAGACCTGGTCAATCTTTCCGATAACGATTTTGAAACCAGCCTTAACAACAAAACCAGCTTACTGCCTACAGCAGGTTTATATCTCGGCTACCAGTTTACACATGCGTTCTCCCTTGGCATTGAACATAAAACCAGTTTTTCACTTACCGAGCAGAACAGCAGTACGGGTATCAACATGGATAACCGGATCAGGACCGGCTCGCGCATGGATATGAATCATTATACTGCCATCTGCCTGAAATGGAGCCTCGGGTCTTCAAGGCGGACAGGATCGGGTGGTGATGAGACCCTTTTCCCCGATACACCGGATGTTTTGACAAATCCTGTTATCACGGTCAATCCTGACAACCATACGAATCCGGTAGTTTCGTCACCCCCCACTGTACAAATTACCGATCCCGGTGCCGACCCATACCGTACTTCCTCCGGCTACCTCACGATGAAGGCCGATATCCGGAATGCAGGCGGTTCGGATAATATATTGTTCTTCCAGGATGGAATTCAGAATAGCAATTTCACCTACAATTCCTATACGAAGATCTTTTCAGTCAGCGTTACGCTTCATGAAGGGGACAACAACCTGCGGATCATTGCAAAAAATGCAGCCGGCAAGGCGGAAGACGGGATCCGGATCATCAGGGTAACCCGGGAAACCGGGACCCCGCCGCCCACGGTACACTTTACCTACCCGAATACGACACTTTTCAACTCGGAATCGGAAATTCTTGATATCTCCGCGCGCGTACAAAATGTGAGTAACAAGGAAAATATTCAGCTGCGCCTGAACGGCAGATCCACTTTTTTCAATTTTCAACCCGGAAATGGAACGGTGAGTGCTTCCGTAAATCTTAACGAGGGTACGAATACCCTCTCCATAACCGCAGATAATCCTTCAGGATCTGCAGCAGATGAACTGACCGTTACCTACCGCAGACAAGCCATGATGCCCCCGCCCGTCATCCTGTTTATTAATCCCGGCACACCGGTTGCCGTTCAGGACGACCTGTTCCCGTTAAGGGCACAGATCAGGAATGTGAGCTCAAGAAATGATGTAACGCTAAGCGTAAACGGCTACATTTCGGGTAATTTCGTTTTCAGCAGCTCCGGGGAATTAAGCGCGAACCTTAACCTAAGGGAAGGTCTCAATACCGTTGAGATCAGCGGGAGGAACGAGGCCGGCAACAGGTCGGAGAGAACGACCATCCGGTATGAACAACCGGTCCTGCTTAGTCCGCCGGCGATCCGGATCCTGGTTCCGGCTGTCAATCCTTACCGGACGCCCGGATCTGCCACCGAACTCCGGGCTTCGGTCTCCAATATGGATTCCCCGGAGAACATCATCCTGAATATCAATGGTACAAATACTCGCAACTTCAGTTTTAATGCCGGTACCGGGGACTTCAGGACGAATCTTGCCCTGGCCGAAGGTCAGAATATAATCACCATTACCGCTCAGAACGCGGCGGGCAGGGATGTCAGTTCACAGCTCATCATCCGGGAAGCAAAGCCATGTCCGCGTCCTGAGATCAGCCTGCCCACCAGCCAGGATCAGCTGACCACTGCGGACCAAACCTATGTGTTCAGCGCATCACTTTTGAATATTGAAAACAGGAACCAGCTGAGACTAACGTTGAATGACAATCCGCTTGCCTTTGATTTTAACGGCAGGACCTTAAGATACACGGTTTCTCTCAGGCAGGGGATGAATACCCTTCGTCTGACTGCCGAAAACGAATGCGGAGAAGACAGCCGGACAGTCCGGGTTAATTATATTCCCGAAAAAGTGACAGAACCCTGCCATCCGCCCCTGGTGAGCATAAGCCTTACAAAGGTTGACCGTTCCGATGCCACACACGAGCTCAGGGGTACAGTGACCAATGTTAAAAACAAGGGTGATATCTCGGTAACTGTGAATGGCAAACCCGACCAGGACTTCCAGTTTGTTCCGGCTACCGGGCAGATCACTGCCAAGTATAAATTCAATCCGGGGACCTCGACGGTTACGGTTTATGCAGCGAATGACTGCGGGAATAACAATAAAACCGTATCCGTAAACATAGCGGAACCCTGCCACCCGCCCCTGGTGAGTATAAGCCTTACACAGGTTGACCGTGCGGATGCCACACACGAACTCAGGGGCACGGTGACTAATGTCAAAAACAAGAGTGATATCTCCGTGACGGTGAATGGCAAACCCGATCAGGGTTTCCAATACGTTCCGGCTACCGGCCAGATCACTGCCAAGTATAAATTCAATCCGGGGACCTCAACGGTTACGGTCTATGCAGCAAATGCCTGCGGGAATAACAATAGAACCGTATCCGTCAACACGGAAGAACCCTGCCACCCGCCCCTGGTGAGTATAAGCCTTACACAGGTTGACCGTGCGGATGCCACACACGAACTACGCGGCACGGTGACTAATGTCAAAAACAAAAGTGATATCTCGGTAACTGTGAATGGCAAACCAGACCAGGGCTTCCAGTTTGTTCCGGCTACCGGGCAGATCACTGCAAAGTATAAATTCAATCCGGGGACCTCAACGGTTACGGTCTATGCAGAGAATACCTGTGGTAATGACAATAAAACCGTTTCCGTCAGCATTGAGGAACCCTGTAGTCCGCCCCAGGTGAATATATCCCTGACACAGGTTGAACGTGCGGATGCCACACACGAACTACGGGGCACGGTGACCAATGTCAAAAACAAGAGCGACATCTCCGTGACGGTGAACGGCAGACCCGACCAGGGCTTTCAATTTGTTCCGGCTACCGGGCAGATCAGTGCAAAGTATAAATTCACCCCGGGGACAACCACCGTCGCCGTCAGTGCCAAAAATGAATGCGGCAATGACAGTAAAAGCGTTTCCGTTAATATGGAAGAGCCCTGCCAGCCTCCTCAGGTCAGCATTAACATGGTAGCGGTAAACCGTACCGATGCCACTCACGAGCTAAGCGGGACGGTGACCAACATCAAAAACAAGAGCGACATCACCGTGATGGTGAACGGCAGACCCGACCAGGGCTTTCAGTTTGTTCCGGCTACCGGACAGATCACTGCTAAGTATAAATTCACCCCGGGGACAACCACAGTCGCCGTCAGTGCCAAAAATGAATGCGGCAATGACAGTAAAAGCGTTTCCGTTAATATGGAAGAGCCCTGCCAGCCACCTCAGGTCAGCATTAACATGGTAGCGGTAAACCGTACCGATGCCACCCACGAGCTCAGTGGGACGGTGACCAACGTCAAAAACAAGAGCGACATCACCGTGACGGTGAACGGCAGACCCGACCAGGGTTTTCAGTTTGTTCCGGCTACCGGGCAGATCAGCTGAAAGTATAAATTCACCCCGGGTACAACCACAGTCGCCGTCAGTGCCAAAAATGAATGTGGCAATGACAGTAAAAGCGTTTCCGTTAATATGGAAGAGCCCTGCCAGCCTCCTCAGGTCAGCATTAACATGGTAGCGGTAAACCGTACCGATGCCACTCACGAGCTAAGCGGGACGGTGACCAACATCAAAAACAAGAGCGACATCACCGTGATGGTGAACGGCAAACCCGACCAGGGCTTTCAATACGTACCGGCTACCGGGCAGATCAGTGCAAAGTATAAATTCACCCCGGGGACAACCACCGTCGTCGTCAGTGCCAAAAATGAATGTGGCAATGACAGTAAAAGCGTTTCCGTTAATATGGAAGAGCCCTGCCAGCCACCTCAGGTCAGCATTAACATGGTAGCGGTAAACCGTACCGATGCCACTCACGAGCTAAGCGGGACGGTGACCAATGTCAAAAACAAGAGCGACATCTCCGTGACGGTGAACGGCAGACCCGACCAGGGTTTTCAGTTTGTTCCGGCTACCGGGCAGATCAGCTGAAAGTATAAATTCACCCCGGGTACAACCACAGTCGCCGTCAGTGCCAAAAATGAATGTGGCAATGACAGTAAAAGCGTTTCCGTTAATATGGAAGAGCCCTGCCAGCCTCCTCAGGTCAGCATTAACATGGTAGCGGTAAACCGTACCGATGCCACTCACGAGCTAAGCGGGACGGTGACCAACATCAAAAACAAGAGCGACATCACCGTGATGGTGAACGGCAAACCAGACCAGGGCTTTCAATTCGTACCGGCTACCGGGCAGATCAGTGCTAAGTATAAATTCACTCCGGGTACAACCACAGTCGCCGTCAGTGCTAAAAATGAATGCGGCAGTGACAGTAAAAGCGTTTCCGTTAATATGGAAGAGCCCTGCCAGCCTCCTCAGGTCAGCATTAACATGGTAGCGGTAAACCGTACCGATGCCACTCACGAGCTAAGCGGGACGGTGACGAACGTCAAAAACAAGAGCGACATCACCGTGATGGTGAACGGCAAACCAGACCAGGGCTTTCAGTTTGTTCCGGCTACCGGACAGATCACTGCTAAGTATAAATTCACCCCGGGAACAACTACCGTCGCCGTCAGTGCCAAAAATGAATGCGGCAATGACAGTAAAAGCGTTTCCGTTAATATGGAAGAGCCCTGCCAGCCACCTAAGGTCAGCATAAACCTGGCTGAGGTTGACCGTGCGGGTGCCACCCACGAGCTCCGGGGGACGTTGACCAATATTAAAAGCAAGAGTGAAATAACGATGACCGTCAACGGTAAAGTCAGCCAGGATTTTACTTACACGAGCAGTACCGGGCAGTTCATTGCAGACTTTAATTTCAGTCCGGGTACGTATACCGTGGTGGTAGCGGCAAAGAATGACTGTGGACAGGATTCCAGATCAGTGAACATCACCCGGAAAGAAGATGCCTTCGGGACCAGGATCAATCCAGGAAATTCTGCATGGCAATTCTGCATGCAAACTCCGGGAGGCTCTTTTAACCGGGAAAACCTGGGGAATACGAACTTCACCTATTCCGGTCCGGCCTCCAGCCTGTTCATTCAGACTATCGCAGGGGGCGGGACGGCCATGGTTAACGGCAAAGCATACAGCCTGAAGTCGGGACAATATTATCTCTTCACCGGTAAGCTAAAGGTTACGGTCACCTCAAAGAATCCCGGTTCCATGGGTCAGTGGTTCGTTTCCGTCGAGTCTGACAGCGCGCCGGTTTCAGGAAACGGAAGTCAGAGGCCGAAGAGTCCCTGTGAAACCAAGTAGGACTGCAGGGAGAACCGGGGTAAGATGATTAGGGGGGAATGATCCAATTACTCCTGCCCTTCTTTAGCTACCATCCCATAATAGAGGGAATTCAGGTATAAGATCTCCAGCATAAGAAGGATCGTGACCCCGGCCAGATAATACGTACGGTCAAAACTGATCCTGATTAATGTTGAAAGAAGAAATACCAATGCCGTTATCATTAAAGAAATATGCATCGGTCGTTTTAGTGCGCGAAACATTTCCGGGATCACCAGTAAACCTATCATCAGGGTAATGCAGATTAAAAAAGTCGCCACCGCATACCCGAACATCTTTTGCAGGTGCATGTCATGAGGAGCTTCCATGAAAGTTGAGAAGCCGACGGCAATCAGTCCAAGTGATATAAGCGCAGGGATGTACAATATTTCCAGCAGGGAAGCGGCGATGAACCCTTTTTTCGCTTCCCTCCTGGCTATCAGTGTAAAAAATATCCACCAGAGTTCAAAAACAATGGCCAGGGCCAGGGCAAAATCCAGCCAGGCAGAGAAGTCCGGCACACGGTTCCGGCCGATACCGTTTACCACGCCCAGGACCACTTCACCGAAAATGATAATGGCAAACAAGCCCAATCTCTCGAACATACTGGTAGACAGGTCCAGGTCTGTAGAGTCACGGCGTAGCAAGGTGTGAGTAACGAAGGGAGGAGCATAATTACAAATAAGAACCACGGGCAAAATAAATTTCAGCCATGACACCGGAACGACGAGGCTGAGCGCCATCAATGCCAGGGCAGTCAGATAAAGGACAGTGTAAGGCTTGTTGTACCGCCGGTGAGAGCGGTCATAAAAGCCGATACTCCACCACATATAGGTGATGTAGATCTGCATGATCATGAATACGACGGTGATATTGAAATAGTGTTTTGCCGCCGGCTGACCAAACAGCACCGCCAGGGCTGCGATGATCATCATTTGCCAGAGGGTCATCAGCCGGGTTCTCAGGCCCTCGGAGCCATGAAGATCGTGATAAAGGCTGCCGTTCAGCCATCCCCAGAAAATAAGGATAAACAGGCAGATAAATTCCAGAAAACCACCGGCACTTAAATGTAAGGATAATTGATTCGTGATCCGGGAAATGGCAATCACATAAACCAGATCATAAAAAAGCTCCAGCCAGCTTACACGCCGGTCTGTCTCCGGCCTGTCAAATTTTCTGGGTGCCCCCCACCATCGGGCTGTTCCAGGGTTAAATTGCATAAACCAATTTATTTTGGAATGGAATAATATATATAAGTTAAAATAAAGGAAAATGTTCGATGGTGAGGTGAGGAGGTAATGGGGAAAGGTCTCAGAGTTTCAAGGTTTCAATGTTTAGCTTTCCTGCCATTTATGATGAAAATTGGCCGATGTTTGGGTTGCCTGTGACTGAGAAGATCCCAATTCAGCTTATCGATCCTGTCTCTGCAATGCCGTTCAACCATAAAAATTTTAATACGTTATTCCTGTTAACTCTTGCGACAGATCCCATAATTTCCCGGCGGAGTGAATATCGTGTGACCGTCGGTTTGATTTTACCTTCACAGGGTATCCCTTCGCTTCCATAAATCCTGACGGGCCATAGAAATCACCTGTTTCAGCTTCCGGATCGATCGCTGCCCGGAGTGTTGGCAGCACACCCATGTCCGGATCCTGCGCAAAAAACCGGTTCAAAAACTCGAACGAACCCGAATACCGCTGCAACTCCGTTCGTGTCCAGCCAGGATGTGCGGCTGTTACTTTCGGAGCCCTGTTTTCATCCTTCAGTTTTCTTCCCAGTTCATAAACAAACAGGAGATTCGCCAGTTTACTGTCACCATAGGCTTTTCGGGTATTGTAATTTCGCTTTTCCCAATTGATATCCGAAAAATCAATATTTCCTATCTTATGCATCAGGCTTGAAGTGGCTACAATACGTGAATCCCTGGTCTTTTTAAGCAGCGGGAATAAATGACCGGTCAATGCGAAGTGACCAAGATGATTCGTACCCATCTGAATCTCAAAACCGTCACTGGTTTTTGAATACGGGCACATCATTATGCCTGCGTTGTTTATTAAAAGATCGAGGTGATCGTATGTTTTTTTTACAGCGTCAGAGAAACTTTTTATTGAAACGAGACTGGTAAGGTCAAGTTCCAATATCTTCAGATCGGAACCAGGATACTTCTCCTTTATTTCATTTGCAACTTTTCCGGCTTTTTCAATGTTCCGAACGGCCATGATCACCGTGGCATTTTTACCGGCGAACACCGTGGCGGCAGTCTTTCCAAGTCCGCTGGTGGTCCCTGTTATAATAACTACTCGTCCCTTCTGATCAGGAATATTACTGGTATTCCATGTAGAATTTGACATATTGTATGAATTTAAATGACATATTATGAGGCCGTCATAAGCCAACACCTCATTTTCAATTTTTATTTAGTATGAACAGGATAAGAATGCCAGAAACATTCTACAGATTTTTCACCGACCATTCATCTTCCCAAGGCAATTTAATTATTTGTCTCAGTTTCCGAAAAAGTAACATTCCCTTTGCACCATTGTAAACAGGCTTAAACATCTGTTAAGGCATTTGGTTAAATAATTCATATACATTATGGTGTTTTTCTTCGTAAATTGATTTTTCAGATTGACCGGTAAAAATTTATTTGAATTTCTCCTTCCTTTGTTTCAATACTATTCCTATGGCAATTATTTCCGGGATGAAAATTGTAATATTGATCTGAATTAAAAAAGATCCTGACCTATGAAAAGGACAACAGCTCTTTTCATTTTCAATGTTGTTCCTGATCCGGGATGGTTCGTTCAGATTAATTACTGACAGTACTTGAATCGATAGACTTAAGAAGATCTTGCAAAAAACGAATCAGTGTCGTTTAGATAAGTTCCCTTCGGCTACGCTCAGGGACCACCTTCGGCTGCGCTCAGGGACCGACGTATCTATTTTTCTGTCAACATTATTTCGACTTCGCTCAATAATTTTCTAAAACGCAAACCCTGAGCGCAGCCGAAGGTGGCGACATTGATAAACAAAAGGTTAAAAAGACGGCCTGAAATGAAACCCTGAAAGGGTTAAACAAACCAAAGAGGGTGATCTCAAAACGCTTTTCTGAGACGCCCTCTTCTATTGGTATTTGATTTAATGGTTTACCCGAAAATGAACCTCATAAATCCTTAATAGCATAAGACTATTCCATATGAATCAGCCGTGAAGGAATCAGGGTTCTTTATCATAAGCCACAGCCCAATCAATGAAGGCTTTTCCATCAGGGTAAACTTCGCAGCTGTCATACCTGAAGGAAGAAGCCATGTCATGAAGTTCTTCATCAGAATAAGCCGCAAGTGGTTCCAGAAAGGCCCTGGCGGCAACCTCTTCAATTCTCCGGTCTATCCCTTCGGCTTTTTCACGGATATAGCTTTCGGGCAGACAGTAGCTGAATTTGAGAAGGCTCTGATAAATGTTTGCAGTCGTATCCTGATTTCTCCGGCCCATACTTGTCATTTCCCGCAGGATCCGCTGAGCCATCCTGGCCGTGTCATTGCTCCGGTAATCTAACCAGGCCGTTCCCTTGTCCGGGTGCACAAGACCCATTGCGCCAATATCCTTGTAGGTCCAGAGCGACCATCCGATTTTATGGCTTTTAAAGACGGCCACCTGATCCTTCATCATTTTGATGCTGAGATCGGAGTGACGGGAGCCCCATCCTGTGCCAAACTCACCCATTAAAACAGGCCGGCCGAAATCCGGTTTCGTCACACTGTCAACCCAGTATTCTATCCTGGACCTGTCAATTTTTATCCCGTTGATGGTTGTGGGGTATTCATCTGGTTCGTGGCCGAATGAGGCAAAAGATGCATAAAAATGAATTTCGGGCATAACCTGGGGGTCTTTGAACATTTCTTTATCCAGCCCCTCCATACTTTTTCCCCAGGTTTCTCCTGAGACAACAATGATATGCTTCTTGTCGACGGTGCGGATGGCAACAATAGTCTCCTTCAGCCAATTATTAAGGATCTCCGTGTAGTGGCCTCCTGTATTGGATTCGTTCAACAGACCATAGCCAAAAACAGTAGGTTCGTTTTTATAACGGTCGGCAATGGCTGTCCATAACCGGGTGGCGCTCTTTCGAAATGCCTCAACCCGCCAGAAAAGTCTGTCCCCGGTTTCAGCGTCAGCATAATTTTGGTAGGACTGTCCGCCAGGAACTGCATGCAGATCAAGCAGAACAGCGAGATCGTACTTCTTGCACCAGGAGATGACGCTGTCGAGCCGTGCCCAGAGTGCAGGATCGATGACACCGGGGTTGTTCTGGGAGACAAAGCGGTTCTGGTTAAAGGGCACGCGGATAAAATTCAGTCCCAGACTTTTAATGTAAGCAATATCCTTCTCCGTAATGTAATTGACTTCATAGGTTTTCCAAAATTCATCGGCACGTTCTTTTCCCAGCACTTCATCCATGCCACGGAGCATCTGGGAGTAGGTGCCCGGTATGCCTATCATAAAATTTTCTAAAAGCAGCCAGTTCCCAAGGTTAATTCCCATGGGATAAAATTCTGCTCCGCCTTTTGTAAGTTTTCCGTTACGGATGGTGAAGAAGGAGGATTCGTTTCTATTGCCTTCTTTTGATTGGTTAGATTTATCCTGCGGACCACAACCGCTCAGGATGGCAATACAAAGAACAACTGATAAAATAACCGGGCCGGTTAACCGAAACCCTGATTTAATGAAATGCTTCATGATTTGTAAAATAAGTGGTTAATGATTGCGTGTTTAAATTTACGTTTTATTGGAAGAAATGAAACATCTTTTCGAAAGAGAGTTATGAGGTTATGAGGTTATGAGGTTATGAAGATGTTAATTCGGGGGCACTCTTTCTAACCCCTAACTTCCTAATTTCCGGCTCTCCACTTCCCCACGCTACCCCCGACCCCTAAAGGGGAGTCCCCACGCACCTGGCACCGTCTCATAACTTCTATGTTCAAAGAAGAGAAATATCGAATATCGAATATCGAATTAAGACCGCCCCTCATAACTTCATAACCCCATAACTCCTTAACTTCCTAATACTAAAATCTTTCTTAATCTGTGTAATCTGCGTAATCTGTGGTGAAAAATATGACGGACGAACGAACCCATAACTTCCTTAACCCCAGTTGCGCACCCTACGGGGCGCCGGAGAACCTTCTCTGTCAAATATTCTATCGCTCTCTGACCCCTCTGGGGTCTTTTGAACCAATCCGATGAATATTGTAAAGCCATTTCGCGCCAATTATAAACATTTTGATCACAAAATTACGTAATCACGATGAACAAAGCCTCCCATAGGAGGCTGCGAGCGATAGAACGATTGCCGGTATCAAACACCGCACCCCGTAGGGTGTGCAACAGCAATTCCAAAGAGAGTTATGAGGTTATGAGGTTATGAGGTTATGAGGTTATGAAGATGTTAATTCGGGGGCACTCTTTCTAACCCCTAACTTCCTAATTTCCGGCTCTCCACTTCCCCACGCTACCCCCGACCCCTAAAGGGGAGTCCCCACGCACCTGGCACCGTCTCATAACTTCTATGTTCAAAGAAGAGAAATATCGAATATCGAATATCGAATATCGAATTAAGACCGCCCCTCATAACTTCATAACCCCATAACTCCTTAACTTCCTAATACTAAAATCTTTCTTAATCTGTGTAATCTGCGTAATCTGTGGTGAAAAATATGACGGACGAACGAACCCATAACTTCCTTAACCCCAGTTGCGCACCCTACGGGGCGCCGGAGAACCTTCTCTGTCAAATATTCTATCGCTCTCTGACCCCTCTGGGGTCTTTTGAACCAATCCGATGAATATTGTAAAGCCATTTCGCGCCAACTATAAACATTTTGATCACAAAATTACGTAATCACGATGAACAAAGCCTCCCATAGGAGGCTGCGAGCGATAGAACGATTGCCGGTA
Organism: uncultured Bacteroidales bacterium; assembly: GCA_963732905.1. Classification (GTDB taxonomy): domain Bacteria; phylum Bacteroidota; class Bacteroidia; order Bacteroidales; genus DASQZK01. Next base: position 309,131 of record CAVTBM010000009.1, on the reverse strand, counting down.
TCAAACACCGCACCCCGTAGGGTGTGCAACAGCAATTCCAAAGAGAGTTATGAGGTTATGAGGTTATGAGGTTATGAGGTTATGAGGTTATGATAGATGTTAATTCGGGGGCACTCTTTCTAACCCCTAACTTCCTAATTTCCTGCTCTCCACTTCCCCACGCTACCCCCGACCCCTAAAGGGGAGTCCCCACGCACCTGGCACCGTCTCATAACTTCTATGTTCAAAGAAGAGAAATATCGAATATCGAATATCGAATATCGAATTAAGACCGCCCCTCATAACTTCATAACCCCATAACTCCTTAACTTCCTAATACTAAAATCTTTCTTAATCTGTGTAATCTGCGTAATCTGTGGTGAAAAATATGACGGACCCCCGAACTCCGGCAAAAGATAGAATTATCCGGTTTACCGTTCCATAAAACAACATGATCGGTATAAATTCGCAGGAGGCTGATATCAAAATTTTTTTTATGTTTGCATTAGCCTCCTCCATATTGCCTTTGATCCTGATGTATTTACCCGGAGTAAATATAAGTCCTAACCAAAAATAACACGAATCATGAAAAAAATCCTTTCCGCCGTTATTGTCCTGGCGGGGATGTTTTGTCTCGCCGATGCCCAGGTGGTCACCTTTCCTGCCACCGACAGCATGCAACGTTCCGAACACTATACAGTTAAGGCAAACGGGAAAGACGTCATGGTCTATGATGTTCCGTTCGCTTCCTATGCCGTTTTTGATTTTACGGGAAAAGTTGAGGTTGACATCCAGGCCACCACCGACATTAAATGGGTGGATGTAAGGCCATTGAGCCTGGGCATTCAACCTGAATTCAAAGATTCTTTCATTCATCTTACTCTTACCAAACCGTGCAACCTGAGTATTGAATTAAATGGTGACTACCTTAAATTCCCCCTCTATCTGTTCACTAATGCTCCCGAAGTAAATGCACCCAAAACCGGAGATAAGGGGGTTATTTATTTTGAGGGAGGAAAAGTGCACAATGCAGGTCTCATCACACCGAAAAGTGGTGAAACCGTATACATAGCCGGGGGCGCTGTGGTAAAAGGAGCCATTAATGCCAGCGACGTGGAAAATGTTAAGGTGATGGGTCGTGGCATTTTGCTGGGAACGGATAACCGGGCGATGGGAGTGAGATCACGTTCTGTCGATTTCAGGAACAGCAAAAACATCCTGTTCAAAGATTTCCTCGTGGTTGACAGTCACTCCTGGGAGGTAGTACCGACGAATTGTAATAACGTGGAGATCAACGGACTTCGTATTATAAGTGATAATGGTGGTGACGACGGGATCGATGTGGTCAGTTGTAAGAATGTCAGGATCACGAATTGTTTCATTCACACCAAGGATGATTGCATTTCCATAAAATCGATGTCCAGAGGTGAGCCGGTAGCAGCAAATTGTGAGGATATCCTGGTTGAAAACAATACATTTTGGAATGCCGCCTGGGGAAATGCGCTGGAGATCGGCTTTGAATTGAGATCAGCATTCGTCAGGAACATTGTTTTCCGGGATAACGATATTATCCATGTCCAGATGGGTGCTGCCTTCAGTATTCATAACAGCGACAGCGCAACAGTGGAAAATGTGCTCTTTGAAAATATCCGGGTAGAACAGGTCAACCAGAAACTGATCGACCTGGGGATCTTCAGGTCCCTGTGGAGCCTCGACAAGCCGCCGACACGTGAAGAACAGCAAAAGCAATGGCTGCTGGGAGCCTGGGATAATGCAATGATTGTCCCCAGGGGAACGGAAGCAGAGCATGCCAAATACCGGGGACAGATCCGTAACGTGGTGTTCAAGGATATTGCGGTCGATGGATACAAGCCCTTTTCCATCATCAACGGATACGATAAGGATCATATGATTCAGAACATTACTATCCAGAATCTGACCTTTTGCGGACACCGGGTGATGACCACTGAGGATCTGAAGCTTTACCAGGAATTCGCGAAAGGAATTGTCATAAAATAGTCATAGATCCTAATTTCATACATTGAATTTCAAAACTCAAATCCGCCTAATCAAAACCGTCCATGAAAAAGTCAATCACCCTTCTTTCTCTTCTTTTTTTAATCCCCCTGTACGTCTTCCCGAAAACCGGTGTCAGCAACCTCCTGACCGAAAACCGCACAAACCCTGTCGGCCTCGACACGCCTGTCCCGAGATTCTCCTGGCAACTGGTTTCCGATGCAAGGGGTGTAAGCCAGACGGCATTTGAAGTGCGGATTTCGGAAACACCCGGCGGGCTGAATAAATCGAAATCTCTTCTTTGGGACAGCGAAAAGACCCCATCCAGCGAATCGGTGCAGGTTCCTTACGGAGGAAAGAAACTGCAGTCTGACACCCGGTATTACTGGCAGGTCAGGGTATGGGACCAGGACAACAAGGCTTCCGTGTGGAGTGAACCGGCATGGTTCCAAACCGGCTTTTTTCAATTGTCCGGCTGGAAAGCGAAATGGATACAACCTGAATCTAAAGCTGACAGCAATGCCAGCCCATACTTCAGAAAAGAATTCGGTTTGCAGAAAACGATCAGAACCGCAAACCTGTATGTGACCTGTCACGGTATGTACGAAGCCTTTATCAACGGCAGTCGTGTTGGAGATGCCATTTTCACTCCGGGCTGGACATCGTACAACAAACGTCTGCAGTACCAGGTTTATGACGTCAGGGAAATGCTCCGCAACGGATCCAATGCCGTGGGTGTGGTATTGGGCAATGGATGGTACAAATCGGATATGGGCTATAATCTGAAGATCTACAAAGACGACGTATCCCTTCTTCTGCAACTGGAAATCACTTTCTCCGACGGGAGTCATCAGAGGATCATCACCGATTCGGGATGGAAAACCTCGGGAGGTCCAATCCGTTATTCCGACATTTACAATGGCGAAACCTATGATGCCCGTCTTGAAATACCCGGCTGGTCATCACCGGGTTTTGACGATTCCGGATGGGGAAGCGTAACGGAGAAAGCCTATCCTATAGACAACCTGGTAGCCACGTATAACGAACCGGTAAGAAAACATGAAATCTTTCCGGCCACAACGTCTAATTATTACACCGCAAGGTGACCGGGTTATCGACTTCGGGCAAAACCTGGTGGGCTGGGCCCGGATGAAGTTGAACGGGAAAGCAGGTGATACCGTCAGGATATACCATGCGGAAGTCCTGGATAAAGACGGGAATTTTTACACCGAAAACCTGAGAACCGCAAAACAATTAGATACTTACGTTCTGAAAGGCGGAGGTACCGAAGTCTTCGAGCCTCATTTTACCTGGCAGGGATTCAGGTATATTAAAATTGACGGTTACCGGGGAGACATCGATCTGAAGAATTTCCAGGCCACAGCATTGTATTCCGACATGGTGCCGACGGGTATGTTTGAATGTTCCAACGAGCTGGTCAACCAGTTACAGCATAATATCCAGTGGGGTCAGCGCGGAAATTTCCTGGATATCCCGACAGACTGTCCACAGCGTGATGAGCGGCTCGGCTGGACCGGCGACGCACAGGCTTTTGCGCGGACAGCATCATTTAACTTCAGGGTGGATGACTTTTTTGCCAAATGGCTGAAGGACCTTGCAGCGGACCAGGATAATGGCGATGTTCCCTCCATCGTACCGTTTATCGGTAAAAATGTATCCGGAAGCCCGGGATGGGGCGATGTTGCCACCATCGTACCGTGGACCATGTATCTTGCCTACGGTGACAAACGAATCCTGGAAAACCAGTATGAGAGCATGAAAGGCTGGGTGGATCATATCACGCGTCAGAGCCGTGATTCCCTGTGGATCCCTTCCTGGTCTTTCGGTGACTGGCTTTTTTACAGCATCAACGATGATCGCAGCGGTGAATCGGCCATCACCGATAAAAGCCTGATCGCTCAATGTTTCTATGCCTATTCAACGCAAAACCTGATAAATGCGGCCAAAGTTCTCGGAAAAACCGGAGATGCCGAAAAATATTCCGGCATGCTGAAAGGGATAAAGGATGCCTTTCTCCGGGAATACGTTACACGCAGCGGCCGGCTGGTCTCCGGCACACAAACCGCTTATGTACTGGCCCTTCAGTTTGATATGCTGCCCGAAAGTTTGAGGAAACAGGCTGCGGAAAGACTTGTGGATAATATCCGTCGTTATCATACCCATCTGACCACCGGTTTCCTGGGAACTCCCTACCTGTGCCATGTACTCACCCGATTCGGGCATGATGATGTGGCCTATGAACTGCTCCTTCAGAAAACATATCCTTCCTGGCTGTACCCGGTAACCATGGGTGCCACCACCATCTGGGAACGCTGGGACGGGATCAGGCCCGACAGCACCTTCCAGACTCCCAGCATGAACTCGTTCAATCATTATGCCTACGGTGCCATTGGCGACTGGATGTACCGTACTATCACCGGACTGGATACCTATGAGGATTATCCCGGTTATAAAAAGATCCGGATCAAACCCTACATCGGAGGAGATCTGACCTACGCCAAGGCTACATTAAAAACATGGTACGGTGATCTGAAATCGGCATGGAAAGTGAAAGCCGGTCGTCTTAATCTCGATGTTGAGATACCGGCTAACACAACCGCCGTAGTTTATATCCCTGCCTCGGATGTAACCGAAAACGGTATTCCCATCATGCAGACAAAAGGCATAAAATACCTCGGTGATGAAAATGGAAGGGTAAAAGTGGCGGTTGGTTCGGGAAGTTATCATTTTGAAGGAAAAAAATTATAATTAATGGCAATATAGTCCGGTAAAAAGGAATTATTTGTACCTGTAAGAAGGTCGATTTATACCTGAAGGTAAATGATCCGGGGAAGTGTGTTTTGGCGGCCATTTGTCGTCGGGCAAAAGGATATAAAATCCGGGGATAATGATTTTTTAATCCTTCCATGAAATTGCGTCAGCTAAGATGATATCTAAATTATGATTACCTTACCCGTCACAAATGATTTCTAGTATTTCATGACATCATGAAGACCCTGTCAAAACTGTCTGTTACTTTGAAGCCAATATTTCTGCCGGTCTGTTGCCTGCTGATACTCAATATATCGTGTCAGTCACTTCATAAAAATGACACATCCAACAAAAAGGACATTGAAGCCAGTGTAAACAAAAACAAAGAACTGCTGAATCAGTGGAAACCAAAAGCCTCCTTTTGTTCCTCTATTCACAACTCAGGAAACCTTGGATTCTGGGGACTTGACGATGAAGGTCTTCCGGTATTTGAATATACCGCTCAATTACCCACAATAACCTATAATAAACAACATGAGCTGATCAATTATCCGGACGATCCGTTTTTTCTTATCGGGAACAATAAACTTACCCTGTTTACCCATGCCAGTGGTGAATATGAACTCATGACCCTGGAAAGAAGTGTGGCCAGGCTCAATTATGGAAATAAACCAAACAGCGGGGCAAATTTTGCAATACTTCAACTTGGTGATCAAAAGTACAGCCTTACAGGTAAAACAGCGGGTCCGGGCATGAGCGACCTTACAGAGAAGGCCTTCGGTTGCGGATATGCTGCTTATAAGTATCCTATCCGGAAAGATATCGGAGTTACACGGATACTATCAACATTACCATCGATGAAACCTGATGATGGGTGTCCGGTATTTCTGGTAACCGTTGAAATCAACAATAATAGCAATGAACCTATTAATTTCATCTATAGTGAGGGTCTCACAGCACGCTACGACTTTACCTTTAAACACAACTATGAAGGTTTTAATATCAGGACAATTTATCCGGTTAAGTCCCGGACTGAACTGGCCGGAAATCGTGTCATAGCAGATTTCATTCCCACAACTGAATCCGCATTAGTCCTTACCGGTAAAAAACACGAACCGGCTGTTTCCGAATCCTTCCCTCCAGGGGTGTATCTTCAGGTCGATCAAGTCCGAAATATTACATGCAGGGCAAAAGCAGATTCCCTAGACCCCATGTCATCAAAGCTGTCAGGCGAATACCAGGGTATTATTCCTGCCCATTCAGGCATTAAACTCTGCTTCTACATTGGATATACCTTTTATAATAATGAACAGTTATGGGATACATCGGTAAAAATGCTGAGAGAAGCAGCCAGTGAAAAAATACCGGGCAATAAAGCCTGGAAAGACAGATTACCGGCTTTCCGGGAGGAAAAAAATGAGCTCCTGCGGGCAGAAATGAGATGGGATGCTGCTGTATTATATGCCATGACAACATACAGTGAGATTTACCAGGATCTCTATGTTCCCCAGGGAAATTTATATGAATATGCTTTGGGTGTGGGGGCTACAACCAGTGATAATGCCATGCAAATCCTGCCGTTCAACTATATGGATCCAGCTTTTGCAAGAAGTATGCTCCGTTATTGTCTTAAACAGACCGATTTCAGAGGATTTACCAACCCGTCAAACGAAGGTGCCGGACGAATTCCCCAGGCTCCATGGATAAAAAGTCATACACCACTTTATTATATTATGGCTGTTGGAGAATATCTTAAAGTTACAGGTGATGCCTCATTTTTAAATGAAGAAATCCCATTTTACGGAATGGATTATTCAAGAAATGGAACCGTTCTCGATCGGCTTGAGAGGCTGTTTCTGTATTTGCGCGACGAAGTGTACGTTGGTCAGCATGGACTAACAAGAATACTGTTATCCGACTGGAACGATGCATTTTACTTCATTTTCAAAAATGAAGACTTTTTTTCAACGTTCAGAAACGGGGAGAGTTTTTCCAACACTGGCATGGCATTACTTTACCTGGGACAGTTAACCAAAACGTTAAACACTTTAAAGGATGCTCCCGTCCTGCAATCGCATCAGGGTGATATTTACGAATTAATACGGGCCGCTACAGAATTCCGAAGTGAATTAAAAACGGCATTTCTTAGGGAATGGGGCGACCACCCGTATATTCCAAGAGCATATTTGGGCAGCGGCAAAGAAATCGGCCTCGATAATCTTTACCTCGAATCTCAGTCTTTTGCCCTGGGAATTGAAGACATACCCGTCGAAAAACGATTGAAGCTTTGGCAGGAAATAAAAAAGCTAAACGGAGCAGATGAAAAATATGGTATACGGCAGGCGGAATATGCATCCGGCAATGGTCCTGACGGAAAGGGGAGCGGTGAAGATGCCGGCTTCTGGTATTCACTCAATGGGCCAATGATCAATGGGTTGATCGGGATAGACCGTAACGAAGCTATGAAAACCCTTAATCGTATCCGCCTTACTACCCACGCTGAAAAATTTCCGGATTACTGGGTTGGTATGTGGTCGGGACCCGACACCTTTGATTCTTCCCTGTCACCCAATGAAGGCATCGTAAGAACATGGGGAAGAATATTTCCGGTGTATTGTGCACATGCCCACAGCTGGGTTTTATGGAATTATTACGCTATTAACGATGGAATTTAAACTCCTGCATTCTGAACACTCTACAAAAATAATGGACTACATCACATATTAACAGAAGTCTGTTCAGAAAAGTGTACCGTAAAAATGAGATGTCGATTGAAAATCATTAATACTGTAAGAAGGGTTAACAGGTATTAATAGAAATCCTATCAAAACTTTCACCCAATCTCCCTGAATTTTCTCCACATTGAACCAAAGATATTCTCATCCCCATTGGCACCTTCAACGATGGTTGCACTGAGTTCTTCAACAGGAAATTTTTCAGCATTTCTGACAGCCCAATTTTGCCAGTTGCAGACAAAATGCATGTTTTCCTCCAGGTTTGTTTCGATTAACATATCGGAAAAAATAGCGACTTCTGCATATGGACATTTACTTATTTTCTCAGGAAAATAGATACCCACTGCGCTGATCTCTTTCAGCATGCTGTTGGCATGGAGAAAATGCCCGGAATGCAATGACATAAAATTCAAAGAGGGAGCAAACTTCTGGTCAAGCTCGTCGGGAAATATTTGATCGAAGCTAAAAACCTTTAGCATATCGGCCAGGAAAATTCTGTCTTTAAATTCAGCACGTGGGGCAATGCCGGAAGTTGTCAGGGACCGGACGCCTGTGTCCGGACCTGCAAATCCCCGGATTGCAAGCTCATGCTTCAGACCAATGGCCAGTAGCAGATTGAGGGTTTCAACAAAAATTTTGAACACCATCATTTGCAGTTCCGGCACATCTTTTTCAAGATGGAGGTCTGAATACAGGTAAATCCTGTCAGAGAGAATGGTTATTTCGGGTTGTATGGCTTCAAGACCATATCCATAATTTTTTAGCCGCATATGATATATCTCATAAGCCAGCTGCTGATAAAACAGCTGCAGCTCGTGAAGCTTATCTGATTCAAGGAAATAATTGTAATTCATGATCTCAACTACTGAAGTAAGTGTTGACCGTAAGGAAAGATCTTCACCTTTTTCTTTGGAAAAGTATGAATCAGGCATTGTTCAGGGGATTAATTAACCATGGTATACGTAAAGTCCCCTTCTCCGTTACACTAATTATTCAAGTACCCTGGTTCCGAAAATGAATTTTTCCTTCCACCAGGGATCGTCAAGTGAAGTTATCGTTACGCCTTTTTTGGAGGAGGTGTGGATGAATGCATTATTCCCGGTATAAATACCCGAATGGGTGATGAAATGCCGTGTATTGTAGGATTCAATAAAAAAGACCAGGTCGCCCTTTTTAAGGTCACCTGTTCCGGTCACAATTTCCCCATACCGTGCCTGTTCTTCAGAGTTGTGAGGAAGATGAATATCGTACCTTGCGAAAACCGCTACGAGTAATCCGGAGCAGTCCATACATTTCCTCGTCGTTCCACCCATGCAATGAGGAACCCCAATGAATTCCTCAGCTGTTGCAATGATTTCCTCAGCACCGGTATGGTGAGTATCTAACTCTTTTTCAATACCTCCATCCATAAAATCTTTCAGCTTTTGCTTTTCCGCCCGCGTTTCGATGTGCTGAAATGATGGTTCAGGATACAGCCCCCTGGAACAGGATACATTAAGAAATTGACTTAATGCGACCAGCAGAATAATAAATTTGGATATGGTTTTATAGGTGATTTTCATTCGTTAGATATATTACTATATAACGGATTTATTATAAGAAAGTTATTGGTTCTGAAAGGCACCTGAACCAATCAGCCGGATTGAAGGCAGATAAATGGCCTGCTGCGTAACGGAGTTCTCCTCACAGACGCTTCCCGTGAAGCGTCTGAAAGAAGCGTCCGGTGAGGAGTGTGAAACGGGAAGTTACAATAGAGACGACCGGCCGGGGCTTCGCATCCCCATACGGGTGCATGACATGAGAAGAAGGTGACCGACGGGCTTTAGGATCAATATCCTCACTTCAGTTCAAAACCCGAACTTAACTCAATATCTGCTGATGAAGATCCGATCAGGACTTCAAACTTTCCCGGTTCCGCCTTCCATGATTTCGACACAGTATCCCAAAAAGAAAGATCATCCCGGTCTATCGTAAATTCAACGGTCCGGGTCTCCCCTGCCTTCAGCCAGAGTTTCTTAAAGTCTTTAAGCTCTTTTACCGGCCGTTCAACGCCTGACTCTACATCACGTATATAAAGCTGGGGTACTGCCGCACCTGCCATCTTACCTGAATTCGTTATCGTAAACTCAACATTCAGTGTCTCCTCCCCGAGGATGGATGAAGCGGACAGCTTTAAACCTTTAAACCTGAATGTCGTGTATGACAGACCATAACCGAAAGGAAAACGCACGGGGATGTGGTTCTTTTCATACCACCGGTACCCAATAAAAATTCCCTCCTTATATGGCTCATGAACGATCTCTCCGGGTTTTACATACCGGGCTATCTCCTTGTCACTGTTCGTTTCATGCCCTAACCAGTATTCTTTGTAATCCTTGTTATCGCCCTGCCAGTATGGTTTCCCGCCGAGGTAATTGAATGTCGGATCCGGCGAATCCTTAAATGCCTTTTCGATGGTAAACGGCAGGTGACCTGAAGGATTGACTTTACCGCTGATGATGTCTGCCAGGGCGTCACCTCTCTCCTGCCCCAGGAAATATGTCCAGAGCACACCCTTTACATCGGGGAGCCACGACATGTCAAGCCCGTTCCCTGAACTGACAATGACAATCAGATTGGGATTAAGACGGGCAAGGCGGATAATCTCTTCTCCGGCATCTTTGGGTTCGTCAAACGGGACATCGTGGCCTTCGCCAGCCGGCTTGTTTAACCGGTAAAGCACTATACCGGTATTCCGGATCTCCTCATCCGACGGGGCAAGCTTGCATGTAAAGTTCTTTCCGTATACCTTTTCCAATCCGGCAGAAAAATCAACATGGTCATATCCCTTAACAAAACCGCTGCCCTGACCGCTATGGATCTCGGGCTCACCCATCAACAGAATGGTTGTACCGCGAGGAATGGGGAGAATGTTATCCTGGTTTTTTAACAGACAAATCGCTTCGTCGGCACATTTTTCAGCAAAAGCTTTATGCTGTTCAATGGTTTTAATGAAGGACGAATCCACCGGGTTGCGGTCATAAACACCCATTTCAAAAAGGGTCAGGAGGTTAGGGTAGATCATCTTCTCCAGTTGTGATTCAATTTCCTTTTTTTTCTCCGGATGGTCATTTAAGTATGCCTCAATATAGCCGGCAAACGTCTCGTTGACCGGCATCAACAGGCTCTCACCCGAAGGAAGTACCAGTTGTTGCTCTTTGGGATGATAGCAGGTGTTTTGCCAATCGGTCATGGCAATTCCCGTAAAACCATATTCATCCCTGAGGATATCCTGCATCAGGTCTTTATCCATGGAACAGGGGATGCCATTTACCAGGTTATTGCCGGTCATCACGGCTTTCAGACCTGCATTTACGATAGCCGATTTCCATGGAGGGAGGTAGATTTCCCTCAACGTCCGCTCGTCGGCATCACAACTGACGATATGCCTGCAAAACTCCTGGTCGTTCAATATGAAATGTTTGGCTGTGGCGATGATCTTTTTACTCTGCAGTCCGGTAATATATGCGGTGGAAATCCTGGACGTCAGTAAGGGATCCTCTCCCATGTATTCATAATTGCGTCCGCCTTCAGAGGTGCGGTACATGTCGATCCCCGGACCCAGTAAAATATCAATGCCCAGTGCCCGGCATTCTTCGCCCATATTCTCACCGAACGTCTCCGCAAGTTCCGGATTCCAGGCAGATGCCAGGGCCAGCATGCAGGGAAAGGAAGTGCTCACTTCACCATCCTTCCGGGATGCCATGAGCCGGATACCCTGCGATGCATCCGACATTCTCACGGGCCGTAATCCGAGGCGGGCAATTCCCGGAAAATAAAAACCTTTCCATCCGCCGGTAAGCTCCAGTTTCTCGTCAAAGGTCAGGTGAGCAATCAAATCACCGGCTCTTTGAGCAGGTGAAAGATCTGTATTGGTGTATATCGCCTCTTTGGGAACATCCTTCCTTTCGGATAGCGGGGAAAAATCAATATTCATATTGTTCTGACCTGATAATCCGGCCAACCCCGTTACTAAGCCAATCAGGCAAGTGAAGAGAAAACTCTTTTTCATGGATAAATGTATTTTGCTAACCCAAACTGAAGTTATTGAAAGTAAAGGCGTTCTGCACCATCGTCCGGCCCCGTTACCATCTGCTAAGATAAGCCATATTTCGTTTACGACGAAAGTCATGGGATTATACCTTTCTTCAAAAGATATCAGTGGGTCGATCCGGCATATTGCAGGTTCTGCGTCTGGAATTAAATATTGAAGTCGGCTCAACTTCCTGACCACTTAACTCCATGACTACCTGATTGGATGAGGGACTGACACTAATCCATGAACACCTAACTCCATGAACACCTAACTCCCTAACTTCCACGTATTCCACCTCACCCCCCCGGCCCCCTCTCCTGAAAGGTGAGGGGGTGTTCACTCCGATGAAAGCTGTTGTAAATCGTAAAGTTATCCGGTAACGTTACACAGGATAATGTAATTTAGAAAGTGCTGTCATGTTAAAGTAGGTCGTCAGAAGATGGCACCCTCTCCTGAAAGGCGAGGGGGTGTTCACTCCGATGAAAGCTCTCGTAAATCGAAAGGTTATCCGGTAACGTTGAACAAGAAAATTTAATTTAAAAAGTGCTCTCTTATCAACTTATGTCGTTAGAAGACAAGCCCCTCTCCCTCAGGGGAGGGGTTGGGGAGGGGTGGAAGAACAGGGGTTGGAGGTGGTGAGTTGTGAGCGGTGAGCGGTGAACGGTGAGTCGTGAGTCGTAAGTTGTGAGTCGTGAGTATTATTGCCAGCAACCCCCTTAATTAACTCTCCCTCTGTGCAATCTGTTGCGAATCCTTTCCTCCTTCAATCTTCATTTTCCTTTGAGCGTGATCTCTCCTTCCAGCCGCTGGTCAATCGAAGAACCGCCCACAAAAAAGTCCATTTTACCGGCATCCAGCTTCCATGCCTGGCTTTCCACATCCCAGTATTTCAGGTCGGAGGCTTTCAGCGGAATGGTCACTACCACGGTCTGGCCCTTTGGGATGAAGGTACGCCTGAATCCCTTAAGGGCGATCCGGGGCATCTCGACCTCTGAATCCGGATAGCTCACATAGAGCTGCGAGACTTCGTCACTGTCATAATTCCCTGTATTGGTTATACTGAATGTCACCAAGAGTTCCTCCCCATCCCTGAGTGCTTTCTTATCCGTCTTCAATCCGGAATAGGCGAAAGTCGTGTAGGAAAGTCCGTATCCGAACGGGAAAAGCGGCGGATCTGGATCGTACATGTATGTCCTTCCGTTTCGGATGTTATAGTCGAGAATGGGAGGAAGCTGATCGATGGAGGTTATCCAGGTCTGAACCAGTCGGCCGGCGGGACTGACATCGCCAAAAATTACGTCGGCCAGTCCGTTGCCCAGTTCCTGGCTCGACTGGGTAATACGGAGGATTGCAGGCACATGTTCCTTCGACCAGTTGATGGCATACGGGAAACTGGCGACCATCACGAGAACGGTTTTCGGATTGGCCGCCATAACCAGCTTCACCAGGTCTTCCTGTTCGGTAGTGATGGCCTGCCGGTCAATAGCTTCGCGTCCGTCGGAAGGAACATAGTTTTGTTCCCAGCCAAGACCGTGACTCAGAGGATCGTTTCCGATACAGACGATGGCAACATCACTTTCACGGGCAAATGCCACTGCCGAGTCGGCCTTATTGCTGGCCGCGTAATTGATTTTGACGTTATCCCCCAGTGCATTCCTGATGCCGTCGAGCACAGCAACCTTATAAGGTGGCGTCCCTGAGTACCAGTCGGAGATCACCGCATCAGCCACCGGTCCGATCACAGCTATCGATTTGATGCTGTCCTTTTGCAAAGGCAGGAGTTGGTTATCATTTTTCAGCAACACGATCGATTCCTGAGTAGCTTTCCGGGCCAGTTCACGGGCATGGGGAAGTGTCCAGGGCTCAATGGTGTCAGTGACCCCGATCCCGGAATACGGATTGTCCGGTGACTGATCAAGGTTTCCCAGTTTGAGGAGGATCCAGAAATTGCGGTAAATTGCCTGGTCGATATCCTTCTCCGTGATCAGTCCTTCATCCAGTGCTTTTTGAACAGCCGGCTTGTATCTGTCGAGGAAAACGCTGATCCCCGCTTTTAATCCTTCAGCTGCACCATGAGCCATGTCGGGAGCCCATTTATGGGCTTCCACCAGGGATGTCAGTGCCCCGCCGTCGGTACAGATAATACCGTGCAGACCCCAGTCGTCCATGGTAATATCCCTCAGCATAGGGTTAACCATGCAGGGTACGCCGTTATAGGAGTTATAGGCGGCCATAAAACACTGGGCGCCGCCATCAACGACACCTTTATAAAAGGCATAGGAATAATATTCCCTGAACAGTCGCTGATCGAAATCGGAACTATTGGACATCCGGTCGTTCTCGTTACTGTTGGCCAGGAAATGTTTCATCAGCGAAGCGGTTTTCCAATAGTTCGGATTATCGCCCTGCAGGCCTTTGACGAAAGCCGTGACCAGGGTAGCGTTCAGAAAAGGATCTTCACCGTAACATTCCTCCGTTCTCCCCCACCTGATATCACGGCCGAGGTCGGCATTCGGAGCCAGCACGATAAGTCCTTTAACGCCATGATGTTGATTCTGCGCCAGGAACCGGGCTTCGGTTGCTTCCTCGTCGGCCAGCTTCTGAAGCAGCCCAGGGTCCCACATCTCAGCCAGGCCGATGGCCTGGGGAAACGTGGTGGTAGGTGAAGCCTTGTCCCCTTTCACGGCCCAGTTGGCGGGACCACTGTAAGCCAGTCCGTGCAGTCCTTCAACAAAACTACTGTAACCCACACCCAATCGGGGTATGGACGTTCTGCTCGACAAACAGTTGATCTTTTCGTCAAGAGTCATCAGGCTGATCAGGTTGGTAATACGGGCACTGTCGTTCAGGCTGGTGTTCTGGAAGGGATAATCCTGAGCATGAATGTTCATGCCGAAAAAAGCAATAATCACTAAGAAAGACAGGTATTTCATATCATTGAAAATTTATTTGGCAAATAACACCTTCGAATTAAGTAGTAAAGATACGAACTGACCTGGATTTACGGATAAAAAACTTCAGGACCGGACTTCATGCCCCGATAGTTAAAAAATCATAAAAAACACAATCCGGTTAAATGCTCATCATCACAATTTATGTCTAATGATTGTACTATTCAAAATCGAATATCTTATTCAAACAATTGACGATGAACCGAACTTGCAATATCCTGATCCTGTTGTTTGCCGGCCTGCTCTGTTCAGGAACAGAGAGCCGGGCTCAGCAGCCCGACACAGTATGGAATTTACAGAAATGCATCGACTACGCCGTTCAAAACAACATTCAGATTAAAAAGGCGAAAGTAAGCCTGGATGTCAGCAAGGTAAACCTGGATGAGGCCAAAGCTTCGCGTTTACCAGGACTCACCGGAGGTTTAAATGAATCTTACACACACCAGCAGCCCATCTCTGGTGCCGGTACTTCTCATTCCAGTTCCTTCACCGGCGATTACTCTCTGCATTCCGGAATGGTTTTGTACAATGGCAATAAGATCAATAACACCATCAATTTGCAGAAGCTTGGCGTTCAATCAGGGCAGTTTAATGTTAAGGAGTCGGAGAATAATATCATTCTTGCAGTAACCGCTGCTTATCTTCAGATATTATACACACGCGAAAATCTCTCCAATGCGGTAAATACCGTCAAATCGTCGCTTGCACAACTTAAGGAGGCCGGCATCCAGTATCATGCCGGTTATATCCCCCAAAGCAGTTATGCACAGATACAATCGCAGTACAGCAGTGATCAGTATGCTGAAGTACAGGCAAAGAACAACCTCGACCAGCAAATTCTGGCCCTGAAGCAACTGCTTGAACTGAATATCGATCAGTCCATTCAAATTGATTACCCGGAACTGAGCGACTCATTGGTTCTTAATATCATCCCGTCTGAAAAGGATGTTTATAACACGGCTCTTAAAGTCATGCCGGAGGTGAAATACAGTGAAACAAATATTGCAATGGCTGAACTGAACACGAAAATAGCCAGGGCTTCGCTTTTGCCCGATCTCTCGTTAAGTGCCGGCGTTTCCACGGGTTATAATTCGGATTTTCAGAATAAGTTTTCCACACAGTTACAGAATAATTTCTATCAGAATCTGGGTCTCAACCTGAGCATCCCCATTTTTACCAATAAACAGGGACGATCAGCCGTCTCAATCGCTAAGCTGAATGTTGAGACAGCAAAGCTGGCGGATGAAGACACACGAAAAACGCTGCTTTCAGATGTTGAATCGGCCTATCTTAATGCTGTTTCGGCACAAAGCCGGTTCCGCTCTGCGGTAAATCTGCTCAATTCGGCGAAGATCAGCTATCAGCTTACAGAACAGCAGTTTAATCTGGGCATGAAAAATACCGTGGATCTTCTGACCGAAAAGGTGAAATATCTCTCTGCTCAACAGGAATACCTTCAGGCCAAATACAGCGCAATTCTGAATTATAAACTCCTTGATTTTTATCAGGATAAACCCATCCTGTTATGAGTAATTCAGACAAAAACAGAAATAACGGGGATAGTGCCGGAAGATCGTTTATCCAACCGTTCCTTTATTTCAATAAAAAATCAATCCGGTTATCCGGAAATTCAATAAAGTAATTCCACATCCGATGAAAAAGACCAAAATAATCATTTACGTAGCTGTTCTGCTGGTGGTAGCAGCATTAATTTACTGGCATCATGTCAGGAACACAGAGAATGACGACATTAAATTTGAAACAGCTCCGGTAAAAAAGGGCACCATAAGTACTACGATTACGGCTACCGGTACCGTTGAACCATTAAAACAGGTTGATGTCGGCACCCAGGTTTCGGGAGTTATCAAGAAAATCTATGTAGATTTCAACTCCAGGGTAAAGCAAGGTCAGATCCTTGCCGTGCTTGACAAGACACCCCTTCTGGAACAGCTCGCTTCAGCAAAAGCCGACCTGGAAAATGCACAGAGTCAGTATACTTACCAGAGAGACAATTATAACCGTATCAAGCAATTGTATGACAGCAGTGCGGTGAGCGAAACGGATTATGAAAATGCCGAATACCAGTATAATGTTTCCAAAGCCAATGTCGATAAAATGAAAACCGGGGTTGAAAGGGCCCAGACATCGCTGGACTACGCCACCATATATTCCCCGATAAACGGCGTTGTGCTGGATCGTGCCGTAGATGAGGGGCAGACGGTAGCCGCCAGTTTCAACACCCCTACCCTGTTTACCATTGCTCAGGATCTTACCAAGATGCAGGTTGAAGCGGATGTGGATGAGGCCGATATCGGCCAGGTAAAAGACGGGCAGGAGGTGGCTTTCACGGTGGATGCCTTTCCCGACGAGGTTTTCAAGGGCACCGTATCCCAGGTCAGGCTTAAACCCATCATTAACTCCAATGTTGTAACCTATACGGTGATCATCGATGCGCCCAATCCGGAACTTAAACTAAAACCCGGACTTACAGCCAGTATCACGGATTACACTAATATTCACAAGGATGTCCTCTATATTCCTGCCGGGGCCTTACGTTTCAGACCCGATTCCCTGACCCTATCCAGGTATCTGTTGTCGTCCTTCAGGGACCGGTATCGTAATCACAGCGGGACAAACAGGAACAGCGGCTTTAAAAACCGGGGTACGAATGGTTCAGCAAAAGCAGCGCCGTCAGACTCAATTTTACCGGCCCTGGTATGGCTGGCGGTTAACGATTCCATCCGGCCAGCCAGGATAATGACCGGTCTGACCGATGATATAAACGTGGAAGTAAAAAGCGGCCTTCATATCGGGGATACAGTTGTGTTGTCCATTGAACGATCAGGCAAAGTCACAGGATATACCGCTGAAAGCACACCCAGGAGTCCGTTCATGCCGCAACGTCCCAGGAGACAAAGGTAAAAGCCCGCCGGCTGTTTCCCCATAACAATAAAAATGAATGCTTTATGGCCGATATAATTAATGCAAACAATCTAAAACGGGAATTCCAGGTTGGAGCCGAAAGAGTCCTTGCCCTGAAAGGGGTTTCCTTCACCATACAAGAGGGTGAGTTTGTAACGATCATGGGGTCCAGCGGATCTGGAAAGTCCACCCTGCTGAACATCCTGGGTTGCCTGGATACACCCACCGAAGGAGAGTACCTGCTGGACAACGTTCCGGTCAGGAATATGTCGAAGAACCAGCGGGCACGGTTACGGAATAAAAAAATCGGTTTTGTTTTTCAGACCTACAATCTTCTTCCCCGAACCACTGCGCTGGAGAATGTGGAACTGCCCCTGATGTACAATTCATCTGTCTCTTCAAAAGAGCGGAGACAAAAGGCCATCCGGATGCTTGAAGCGGTAGGGCTGGGCGACCGGTTGAACCATGCCCCCAACCAGATGTCGGGGGGTCAGCAACAACGGGTGGCCATCGCCCGGGCCCTGGTAAACGATCCGGTTATCATCCTCGCTGACGAGGCAACAGGTAACCTCGATACCCGAACATCCTACGAGATTATGGCCCTGTTCCAGGAACTGCATGCCCAGGGAAAAACCATAGCTTTTGTAACCCATGAACAGGATATTGCCATGTTCAGTGGCAGAAGCATTTTACTTCGCGACGGAAAAGTCATCAGGGATGAACAGAAAATCAACCGCGTATCCGCCGCAGAAGCACTGGCAAAACTGCCCGTTGAAGAAGAAACGGAGTTGGAAACGGATCAGTGACTTCAAGGAAAATTTTTGAACTACAGGAAAAATAACACATCATGAATATTATCAACCTCATAAGGATTTCACTTAAAGCCCTGGTCAATAACAAGTTCAGAGCCCTGCTAACCATGCTTGGCATCATCATTGGTGTGGCTTCGGTTATTGCCATGCTGGCCATCGGCCAGGGTTCTAGACAGAGCATTCAGGATCAGATCTCCAAAATGGGCTCCAACATGCTTATTATACAACCCGGCTCGGGCATGTACCGGGGAGCCCGGATGGCATCGTCGGGTTCACAGACACTCGTGTTTACTGATTATGAAGCCATCAAAAAGGATTGTCCCGATATCTCTGCCGTTTCACCCCTGGTTAACGCATCGGGACAGGCGATATACGGGGCAAACAACTGGCCGGTATCCATGCAGGGCATAGGCACAGAGTACCCTGCAATCCGGAAGATCGATGTTGCCGACGGGCAAATGTTTACGGAAAGGGACATCCGCTCGGCAGCCAAAGTGTGCCTTCTGGGTAAAACCGTGATCGACAATTTGTTTGGTGAAGGTGTCGATCCGGTGGGACTGACAATCCGTTACAATAAAATCCCGTTTAAGGTTATCGGCACCCTTACACCGAAAGGTGAAAATGCCATGGGACAGGACCAGGACAATCTCATTCTGGCACCCTATACTACTGTACAAAAGAGGCTCCTCGGGATTACCTACCTGAATGAAATTTTTGCGTCCGCCAGGAGTGAAGAAGCTACGAACGAGGCCCGGACAGAGCTGGAAACGGTCATGCGTCAGCAACATAAGCTCAAAACCGGAGAAGATGATGATTTTAATGTGCGTTCCCAGGAAGAGATCCTCAGCATGTTCAGCAGCACCAGCAATATCCTGACCACTCTGCTGGCGGTGATCGCCAGTATTTCACTGTTCGTGGGTGGTATTGGCATCATGAACATCATGTTTGTTTCGGTAACCGAACGAACACGTGAGATTGGCCTGCGAATGGCTGTAGGCGCACGTGGCATGGATATCCTTACGCAGTTTCTTATTGAAGCCGTCCTGATCAGCGTTATTGGGGGGATTATCGGTGTGTTGCTTGGAGTAGG
This sequence comes from uncultured Bacteroidales bacterium, assembly GCA_963732905.1. Classification (GTDB taxonomy): domain Bacteria; phylum Bacteroidota; class Bacteroidia; order Bacteroidales; genus DASQZK01. Next base: position 289,779 of record CAVTBM010000009.1, on the reverse strand, counting down.
CAGTTCCTTTATCATCAAGGATGTCCTGAACTGGCCCATCATCATCAGCACCTTCTCCATCATTCTGTCGTTTGTGGTATGCTCGGTGACAGGTGTCTTCTTCGGCTGGTATCCTGCAAAGAAAGCGGCTGATCTGGACCCGATCGATGCGATACGGTATGAGTAAGCGGGGAGACGGGAGACGGGAAGAACAGGAATCGGATAATAATGCCGTGATATCAGTATGGATATGATGACACCCTCTGAAGCTCATAAGGTTCAGGGGATGGTGAAAAGGCATTGGAAAATTCTTACAAAAAATGGCTGGCAGAGGCCAGGAGTAGCGACTTTAATCCTCTCCAGGCTTAATAAAGCGTAGGAGGATGAAGCTGTGAGAGGATTAAAAAAGGAAAATATAAATGAAACTTCCTTACCACGTTAATATATTTAGATGAAGGTGGCATAAAAGGACATGCACTTAGCGAAGCGATCTCACGACCAAAGGGAGTAACATTATGCTTAATTCAAGTATTCCGGTGCATGGAAATTTCAATAAGCCAATAACTTAAATAAACTGTTTTCTCGTGAAAAGTAAGTCAAATATCTGCAGATGTTTTTTAGGACGGGTCATGGTATCAATCGTGGAATGAGATACCTTTTGAAGATTTTTTTTCATAGCAGAGACACACCTTCAGACATGCCTCGTGGAGGGACACCAATTTTACCGAACGGGAGATATGAGCGAGGAGAATAAAAACGCGAAAGGCGGAAACGGTATTTTCCCTATACAAAAAATGACTGAAATATTCTTGCAGTGAGAGAAAAAAATGATGATTGCAGCGGACATTCGTCAAAATGGATATCATCATTTTGGGTGAGTTGATAACTTTTCGTCAAAAAGGGGTTTAAGGGACGCTGAGATTGGGGGAGTGAAAGTCATTAAGGGGCGGAGTGTTGGAAGGCGGGGGTGGGTGCCCTATCTAAACAAAGACTCCTTAAAAGCTACAATCCCCTTACTATGCCCTATCCTCTGACAGACCCGGGTACATCCAGGGAGCAGGAAGATGGGATGAGGGGAACCGGAAATTGCGTTGATGTAAGCTGAAACATAGGTGAACATCAAAAAAAACTGTTCGTGCCGGCGCAGGAGGCTGTCCAAAAAGTCCGGGGGAAGATTACAAAAGTTATAATTCGTAATTTAGTGTCTATTCCCTTCGACTTCGCTCAGGGACCACCTTCGACTTCGCTCAGGGACCGTAGGCTCTTTTTCACTAGTACGATCATTTCGACTTCGCTCAATAATCTTCTGAAACGCAAACCCTGAATGAAGCCGAAGCTGGTCCCTGAGCGCAGCCGAAGGTGGTCCCTGAGCGCAGCCGAAGGGTATTCCGTCTATTGCGTTGTCCTACGGTCCCTGAGCGCAGCCGAAGGTGGTCCCTGAGCGCAGCCGAAGCTGGTCCCTGAGCGAAGCCGAAGTGCATACCGTTTATTGCGGAGTCCTACGGTCGCTGAGCGTAGCCGAAGCTGGTCCCTGAGCGTAGCCGAAGGGTATTCCGTTTATTGCGTTGTCCTACGGTCCCTGAGCGCAGCCGAAGGGTATTCCGTCTATTGCGTTGTCCTGCGGTCGCTGAGCGAAGCCGAAGGTGTCATTACCAGTTTATTGCGTTGTCCTACGGTCCCTGAGCGAAGCCGAAGCTGGTCCCTGAGCGCAGCCGAAGGTGGTCCCTGAGCGCAGCCGAAGGGTATTCCGTCTATTGCGTTGTCCTACGGTCCCTGAGCGTAGCCGAAGGTGGTTATAATTTTAAAACTCAGGTTTATTAGAAGAGGACCTTCGGGACAGCCTCGCTATTCGAATTCCGACCATCGCTTACAATTGTCATTCAAAAGTAACCAACTGGCATTTCCTTTCAGATTTTTATGGACTATTACGTGTTGTGTATTAATTTAGCAGGACAATTGCGGCGGTTAACCACCTTTGAAAACAGGATTGCAAAACACTAAATCGAAAAACTATGGCAAAATATATAGGTCTGCTTACCTCAGGAGGGGATTGTCCGGGATTAAATGCGGCTATCCGGGCTATTGGTAAATCTGCCATATCCAGCAGCGGCATGGAAGTCATTGGATTTAAAGATGGGTTCAGAGGACTGATGGAAAATCGTGCCGTTCAACTGGAAAATGATCTGCTTTCAGGGATACTGACCCTTGGAGGAACCATCCTGGGGACGAGCCGGGATAAGCCTCATAAGATGTCCATGGGCGGTAAACTGGTTGATATGACCGATGTCATCGTAGAAAATTATCACAACCACCATCTCGACGCGCTGGTATGCCTAGGGGGCGGAGGTACCATTAAAAATGCCTACCGTTTGGCACAGAAGGGATTAAATATCATAACCTTGCCCAAAACCATCGACAATGATGTGGAAGGTACCGATATCACTTTTGGCTTTGATACAGCCCTGGATGTTGCCGTAGATGCCATCGACCGCCTGCACAGTACGGCTACCAGCCATCATCGGATTATGGTGGTTGAGATCATGGGGCACCGTGCAGGATGGCTGACGCTGGGTGCCGGAATTGCCGGCGGAGCCGATGCAATATTAATTCCTGAAATCCCGTACTCTGTTAATATCGTTGCAGAATCTATTCTGGACCGGAGCCGTAAAGGCAAACATTTCAGTATCGTGGCTGTGGCAGAAGGTGCCATGTCGGTTGATGAGTATAAAAAACGACAGTTGCTGAGGGATAAAATCCAGAAAGAGGAAGATTCTGACAAGTGTAAAACACTGAAATCCAGTCTCAGGGAGATGGAGGCATTGCATAACGGAAACACCATCCGGTTGTCGGCCGAGCTCGAAAAAATGACCGGACTGGAGTCCAGGGTTACGATCCTCGGGCATATCCAGAGAGGGGGAACACCATCGGCAGCAGACAGGTTGCTTGCCACCAGGCTGGGTACCGCCGCAGTGGAATTCATCAATGAAGGATCGTCCGGAATCATGGTGGCTTCGAGAAGGGATAGTACTGTTGCCGTTCCTTTGGAAGAAGTGGTGGGAAAAACAAGACATGTACCGGTAGATCATGAATGGCTGAGGAGTGCAAGAAAAGTAGGAACCTGTCTTGGAGATAAGTAATAAAAATCACAGGACAGTCTCTCCGTTCATCAGAATTGTATCATCCCGGATCGTGATCCTTTGATGAATGAACAACGCACCTGCCCTCTTCTGAATTTCACCCCGGTAATCCGACAAATTCATCCACGCCGGTTATTCCGAAATCCGCCAGATTTCACTATTCCTTCCAGTCGGCGATAAAAACATTGATATGATCCGGATCGGCATTATAGCGGTTGGAGGAAAATGCCAGGTGCCGGCCGTCGGGAGAAAACATGGGGAAAGCATTGAAATTGCCTGCGGAGGTGATCTGTTCGAGACCGGTTCCGTCGGTATTAATCATGAAAAGATGAAAATCGAAGCCGCCTTGCGAAAAATAATTGCTCGAAAAGATGATCTTCTTTCCGTCTGGCGTAAAAAAGGGTGCCCAGTTGGCATTTCCAAGGTGGGTAATTTGTCTAAGGTCGCTACCATCTGCATTGCAGGTATAAATTTCCATGTCGGTCGGTGCCACCAGTCCCTGTGAGAGCAGCTTTTTATACTTTGCCACCTCTTCCGGCGTTTTCGGGCGTGATGCCCTGAACACAAGTTTTTTCCCGTCGGGTGAGAAAAAGGCACCGCCATCGTAGCCCAGTCCGGAGGTGATCTGTTTCTTGCCGCTGCCGTCGATGTTCATTGTCCAAAGCTCCAGGTCACCGCTACGTGTGCTGGTGAAGACGATCTTATCACCCTTTGGCGATATCGTGGCTTCAGCATCATAGCCGGGAGAATGGGTCAGTTGTCTGACAATTTTCCCTTGCAGATCGGCTACATAGATATCATAGGAATCATATACCGGCCAAACGTATTCCCCTTCTATATGTGGGACCTCCGGGCATGCATCCCCTGCCTTGTGTGTTGAAGCATACAGGATCAGGGAATCCCCCGGCAGAAAAAAACTACATGTAGTGCGGCCCCTGCCTGTACTGATCAAACTGGGTTTTACCGTTGAATCCTGCAGGGTTTCTTCAACATTCATCATAAAAATCTGATCACAGTTCAGTCCCCAGGCAGGGTTGTTACTCTGAAATGTCAGCATTTTCCCGTCAAAACTGAAATAGGCTTCGGCATTGTCACCACCGAAAGTAAGCTGCCGGATATTTGCCAGGTGTGATTCCTGACCATAATTCATGTCAGATAATAAGACAAGAATGACGAATAGAATGGCCCTTGAATACTTCATGGATTCACTGATTTAATTATGTTTGTTATCAGATATCTAAGACAGAACATCAGCCCGTGTCGTCCCGATAATTGAGATCCGAATGAGTATAAACCGATAAATCTCCTCCATGTTCAAAAAGAGTAAAAAGAAAAATTACTCTTTTTGAAAATCAGGTTGTGTAAATCATCAATCCATTCATTCGTCTTTCAGCTTTGTAATCAATACCATATATAACTTTATCAGGAAAGAACTGTTACTATATGAGCTAGCAAAACTCATAAAACTACTATAACATGAAAAGTGCCTTTATTCTTTTCTTGTATCTTCTACTGAATTACTTCAGTGCTTCTTCCCAGCAGGCAACCTACAAATCCGTTTTCAGAGATATTAATGCTTTTAACCGCTCAGAGGCATCTGAAACGGATGAACCCTATCTCAAGGCCCACCTGAAATCAGGCGGACTCTGCATTTTTATGGATACACTATGGACCTATAACCAGGAAACAGATATCCTGAGTGGAAACGCCATGGTGTATGATATGCAGAGAATTTTTGTCCGAAGCGGCATGACCGATATTATGACCGATTCTGTTGTATTGTTTGAATCCAACCGCAGGCTCGACATGAAAGGCCGGCAGAGGAGGCTGGCCACCCGTACCATCCTCACTGGAGTCGATGCGGTAATCGGCGTCCTTTGCATCACCATTCCCAAAGCATGCTGGGGTTCCTGTCCCACCTTTTATACCGGTGAGGGTGATTATGTCTTTAGTGCTGATGCTGAGGGTTTTTCAGAGGCAATCCTGCCATCAATGGAATACGGTGACATTGATGCTCTTTACAATTTCCATCCCGAAGACAGGAATTTCGCGATCAAAATGAAAAATGAAGCACTGGAAACACATGTTGTCCGTGATGTCAGCATTCTGGCTGTTGAGCGAGATCCCTCCCTGAAGGTAGTACTCGGAAACGATGATAAGTTTTACCTCACCGATCCCGTACTCACCCAGCCTCCGTCAAAGGCTGTGGGAGAAGAAGGTGATATCACCCGTGAATTGATTCAAGCCGATCTGGACGAACGTTTCAGTCCGGCCGATCCGAAAAACATGAAATCGAAGGAAGAAATATTGCTGACTTTCAGGAGAGGCATCATCGATGACGCCGGACTTGTTCTGAATTTCCGGCAAAGCCTCATGACGACTTATCTGATTTATACCGTGATGGGTTACATGGGAAACACTGTGAGTGATGTCATGGCCGGGCTCGAAATGAATAACCAGGCGCTAAAAAAACACAATCTTATTGACGACGAACTCGGTGGCATCGATGTTTACCTCCTTAAAGGTTCCCAATACAAATTCTGTGGATCGTTCAATGAAACCGGGCCCATTGCTTCCAACCAGCAACTTGTGCACCTGGGAAACCTGCCACAGGACGATGAAGTAACCATCAAACTGGTGCTTAACAAAGGATTATGGAGACTCGATTATGCCGCCCTGTTACCTGTTGAGGGAACCACCGAAGCTGTAAAAATAAAACCCCACAGGCTGATATACCGGAATGAAGACTGTCCTGAACTTCTGAAATCGCTGAATGACAGCATAGAACAACTAGTTTCGATGCCTGGTGACGAATTCAGTCTGTCCTTTGAGCTTCCCGGCGAGGCGGAAAATTATGACCTTTTTTTATGGTCGAAAGGGTATTACCTCGAATGGATGCGGGAAAACTGGCTTAAAGATAAGAACCTCATCAAGCTGAACCGGCTTCTTGAAAACCCCGACAGGTTTTTCCGGAAAGAAGCCGGAAAATACGCCAGATATGAGAATGAAATCGAGAAGATCTTCTGGAGCAGCAGGTTAAACACAAAAACCTACAACGACCATGAATAAAGTTTTAATCTTTTTTGCAGCCCTGATCCTGTTGGGCGGTTGTGCCCAGTACAGCTATCTGCCTCATCGGGAAAGTGTCTGGATGAGCCCCTATGGTTCCTACATCAAAGTATATATGGTGAATAATAAAATACTGCACGGTGAATTCTTAGCTCTGAATGGAGACAGTCTGGTAATACGCAACGAAAACAAACCTTCTTTGTATTATGTCGATACAAGTTCGGTAAAAAGTTACTACATTCAGTTCTGCAAAACACCGGTATTCGTGCTGCCTCCGCTGATCTCTATTTCTCATGGATTATTAATGGTCTTTACCGTGCCGATCAATACCATTATTGCTATGGTCATGAAGGAGAAGGATAAGAAAGAATCAAGGTTCCGGGATCTGCCATTTGAACAGGTTAGAGCCTACGCCAGGTTCCCGGAAGGAATGCCCGAAAGCTACAGATGAGAATTATTAACTAAAAGTAATCCCGATGGTTGTGGGAGCAAATAAGAGCCATTTTTCAAATCCGGGTTTCCATAAACCAACACAAGAGATTATCCTTAAAATCATAAAAAACATATAAATACAAAACCCTTATGATTATTACTACCATGAAAAAGCATTTTTTTGTCTTACTGGTCTTCACAGGTGCATGCAGCATGAACCAGAAGCAACCAGAAACCAAAAGTCTCTTCAACGGCAAAGACCTGACCGGCTGGCATGTAGATGTTCCCGCGATGGACACCAATCCCGACACCCTTAATCCCTTTATTGTTCGAAACGGTATACTGGTGAGCCTGGGTACACCCGGCGGACATCTCATCACCGATTCCGTATATCAAAATTACCGTCTGGAAGTGGAATACCGCTTTGCAGGTAAGCCTGGAAACTCAGGTGTACTGGTCAATGCCAGCACTCCGCGATTCCTGTATCACATGTTCCCGAAATCAATCGAAGTTCAACTGGAACATCAGAATGCCGGCGATTTCTGGTGCATCGGTGAGGATATTACCGTTCCTGATATGGTTGCCCGGCGCGGGCCGGAAGAAAAATGGGGGGTGACCGAAGATAAGAACCGGCGGATCATAAACCTCACGGACGATTCGGAAAAACCTGCCGGTGAATGGAACACAATGATCATCGAATGTGTTGGAAACAAAATCAAGGTATGGGAGAACGGAGACCTTGTAAACTATGGTTATGACTGCACGGCTGATAAGGGGCAGATCGCCCTTCAGGCTGAAGGATCAGAGGTGGAGTTCAGGAACCTGGGGATAACACCGATTAAAAAGCTGACCGAATGAAGCAACGCAACGGGTAAAATTAAAGACGGAGATCAGTAACACCGTGCATCCAACCCTGTCTCCAAATTACCCTTGAACCGGATAGCTTTCAGCTTCCCGAAGCTTTTTCAGCTACCACCCGAAGAACACAATCCCCGATCCGGTAAACAGAATAATGATCCCGGCGATCAGGTGAACATACCTTTCCAGTCCATGGAACCTGATAAGAGACGTGCCTTTATGCCCCAGGTATACCGTCATGAGCATCGTGAGAATAGTGGCCGTACCGAAGGAGAGGGCAACGGCGATCATCCCTAATGTCCTGTTCGAATAGGCCGGGAAGATCAACAGGGGAATCAGTACTTCGCACGGGCCAAAAACGAAAATCAGGAACAGGATCCAGGGCGTAAGACTTTTGTTGTCTTTCGCTTTATCATCCATGGGAAGGTGGTGCATTTCCCTGACTTTTTTCGGCACCAGGAACCTTGGAAGATGATGATGGTGGGTACTGTGGATGTATTTATAAATGCCGTACAGTGTATATCCGACACCAAAGGCAAATAACATCCAGCCCACGAAGTCACCACGGGAAGATTCGATAAACTGTAACTTTTTCAGGCTGAAGCCCAGGGCAACACCGATAATCCCGATGATAACGGAACTGCCTACATGACCGATCCCGGATATGAATGTGATCCACATGGTTTTGGTATCGGACCATTTCCTGGCCTTGCTCAGCACGATGAAAGGCAGGTAATGATCGGGACCAAGAAGGGTATGCACAAATCCGAGGGAGGCAGACGAAATGGCGAGCAGATACAATTCTTTCATGATATAATCCTCATAACTTGTTAATCAAAGAGGCCTGGCATGCGGCACCAAACCCGTTATCTATATTCACTACGCTCACACCACTGGCACAGCTGTTCAGCATAGAGAGCAGGGCCGAAAGTCCCTGGAAATTGGCTCCGTAACCAATGCTTGTGGGCACGCCGATTACGGGCTTGTCTACCAGTCCGCCTACCACACTGGCAAGAGCACCTTCCATCCCGGCCACCACGATGATGACACGGGCATTGCGGATCAGGTCGAGCTTGTTAAAAAGACGATGGATACCGGCTACACCGACATCATATATTTTTTCAACCCTGTTACCCAGGAACAAGGCTGTGACAGCCGCTTCTTCGGCAACAGGCAGATCGGAGGTTCCTGCCGCAACAATGGCAATATGCCCCTTTGCGACCTCTTTCTTTGACCTGCTGTAGGTAACGGTTTTTGCGAGTTCGTTATAATCTGCATCCGGGAAGACGTTCTTGAGAGAGGCACCCATTTCTGGTGTAACGCGGGTAGCCAGGATGTCGATACCCTTTTCGAACATGCGCGTGGCAATCATGGTCACCTGTTCTACCGTCTTTCCTGAAGCATAGATCACCTCGGGAAGCCCGGTACGCCGTTGACGGTCAGTATCGATGGTAGCAAAACCCATTTCTTCAATGCCCCGGCCCGACAATTGTTCGAGAGCATCTTCCAGCTCAATTTCCCCTTTTTTATACTGTTGAAGGATATCCTGTGGTGTCATCTTTTTCCGGTTGTTTGAATAACAGCTCTTTCTATCTCATCTATTCTCAGATCCAGTTTCTCGGCCAGCATCCTGCAATCATCGAATTCCGGCTTAGAGCGGACAAGTCTGCCCTTGTAATAACTTTGCTTTACCCTGACCTGGCCATATTCTGTTTCCACAGTCGTTTCTTCCCGGCGCAGCATATCTTTCCTAAGCCTCTGCTCGCGGATGCCAATGGAAGAACTATGGGTGAAGATGATATCCTTCATTTCACCGCTTAGTCCGGGCTGACAAAGCACAGAGAGAGTGGCGGCAGGCCGCGATTTTTTCATCACGATGGGCACCAGCCATGCATCGCTGGCTCCGGCGCGGAAAAGCTGTTCCAGAATATGGTCGTAATGTTCCGGGTTCATATCGTCAATATTACTCTCCAGCAAAACAGCTTCTTCACTGGTTACATCGTCTGCCACATCTGACGTTTCGCAAAGGAAAACACGAAGGACGTTCGGAATTTCCGTGTCGCGATGCCCGATGCCATAGCCGGTTTTCACGATCGGGAAATTTATGGAGGAGGTGAATTCATCGGCCATGGCGGCCAGGATAGCGGCGCCTGTGGGTGTGGTGGCCTCATGGTTTACGAGACCCGTCTTTACCGGTATGTTCAGGAGTATTTCAGCGGTGGCCGGCGCCGGGACGGGCATGACGCCGTGAGCACATTTCACCGTGCCACCACCCAGCTGAACCGGTGAGGACATGATCCTGCCGACGTTCAGGTAATCGAGACAGATGGCAGCACCAACAATATCGGCAATAGAGTCGAGGGCCCCGACTTCATGAAAATGAACCTCTTCAACAGGGATGTCGTGTATTTTGGCTTCTGCAACAGCCACACGTTCAAAGATCTTCAGAGAATTCTCCTTAACCTTTTCGGAAAGAGTACTGGCATTGATCAGCCCTTCAATATGGCTCAGGTGACGATGTTTTTCATTCTCCTGGTTCATGATGATCACCGTCGCTTTCGTTCCGCTGATTCCCTTGCGTTTGTCCCGGGTAATCCCGAGATGGAATCCGCTGATATTTAACTTGGCCAGCTCTTTTCTCAGGTAAGCAGGATCAACTCCCAGGTCCAGGAGGGCCCCCAGGTTCATATCCCCGCTGATCCCTGCAAAACAATCGTAATAAAGGATTTTCATGCGCCGTACTTATATCTTTTGATCTGTTTGTATCACCCTGTTCAGCTTCCCCGAAACCAGTCCTTCCCGGTCAATTTTCAATTCGTTAAAGCCCAGGGCCAGGATCTTCCCGATCACTTCATCCTCAACCAGCCGGAGCTTCTCCAGTTCACCCTTCTGCACTTCAATCTGTCCGTAGGTTCCATAATGCCGAACACGCACATCACTGAAGCCATATTCATTCAGGATATTCTCAGCTGCTTCCACCTGGCGCAGTTTCTCGTTGGTAATGACATGATGATAAGGAATGCGGGAACTCAGGCAAGGGCTGGCCGGCTTGTTCCAGTTCGGAAGGTTGAAGTGAAGGGCTATCTGCCGTATTTCATCTTTGGCAACCCGGCAGTCAACCATCGGGGACAGAACCTTGTACCTGGCTGCTGCCTGTAATCCGGGACGGTAATCCCCCAGGTCATCCCGGTTGGTTCCGCTCAGAACATCAAATTCCGGGTATTTATCCTTCATCGCTTGCAGGTCGTTGAAAAGATGCTCCTTGCAGAAATAACAACGGTTCTCCGGATTAGTATTGTAGCGTTCGTCGTTGAGCTCATCCGTTTTGATGATCTCAAGGCGGATATCGAAGTCGCGGCAGAAATCTCTGGCCATCTCAAAGTCCCGGGTTTTAAGACTCTCCGAATTGGATATGACCCCGACGGCCCTCTCTTTCCCCTGGAATTTCCTGGCCAGAAATAAGACCAGGGTAGAATCGATCCCCCCGGAGAAAGCCACAATCGACCCTTTCCTTGCGGAAAACCAATCTTCCAGCCGACTGAGCTTATCTTGTAATTGTGGACTTAATTCATTCATCTTTGTTGAGTTTAAAACATAAAAGCAACGCAGTGACTCCCTGAGGATTGCCTTATTCAATCTTCAGTCTGCCCTGCTCATGGTCAGCTTACCGTTCTGCATACCTTTGATGCTGATCAGCTTATCCGCAAGCTCGGTCAGCCGGCTTGCTATGCCTTTAATGGCAATGATCTCCATGTGTTTAGTCTGGGTAAGGATGATCCTTTGTGTAGAGAGGATCTCATTGTGATAATCGATCTGAATATCGGCGATCTGATTTTGTATCTCCCGCCGGGAGGGATCGTAAAGCAGGGTCACGGAGCCTGCCACGAAGTTATTGCATTGCCATTTCTGCTCCACCGTATTTTTATTGATCAGATGGCGTATAGCCTGCGACCGGTTTGAAAAGTGATTGTCATTCACATACCCATCGAGAGCATCCAGCAGATTCTTCTCCAGCGATACACCAATTCTTTCGACTGCCATAGTAACACCTTTTTAAAAAAAGTAACATTGGCAAATATAAAAAAAAAAGTGTACCACCAAACATTTTATTCGGCGAACATGTGAGTATATAGAATCAATCCATACGGAAGATCTTCCGGGGCTTAGGTGTAAATGCCATCCTGATGCCTGTATTGGCTCACCAGGGAGTACATGAGCATGGAAAAGAGGAATGCAGGAATTTATTCCATTTTTATCCGGATCTCATTCCCGTCGTAGGAAACCTGTTTTTTGATTTCGCCTTTCCCTTTGAGGACAATATTGAACGTGTGATGTTGCATCATGCCCGGGAATTGTCCTCTTCGGACTCCGATTGTCAGGGTGGATGAAGCATCGTCCCACTCCATGGGAATTATGGAATAAAGTCCTTTCTCATAATCATAGTTATCGTTTTCGTCCTCATAAAATTCAAAGGAGGTATTGTTGCCCGGATAGATCTGTAATTCGACAGGATCGCAGGGTTTCTCCGTTGAGTAGTTCATGACCGGTCCAAGGGGAATAATGGACCCGGCTTTTATGAAGAGGGGGATTTCATCAACAGGTGCGGGGGCGTCAATAGATTGTCCACCTTCCAGTTTTTCACCCGACCAGAAATCATACCATCCTTCAGCTTCAGGCAGGTAGACTTTTCTGGATTTTAGCTTCTGAGCGTAGAAATCTTCTTCCGTCTTTTTTAGAGAGGACTTTTTGGAAGGAGAGATCCACAATAGTCTGGCGACAGCTCCAGCCTGCAGATCCATATATTCCACTTTCAGGTTGTATTTTTTACCGGCCTCAAGCTTCATGTCAGCACTTTTATATGTAGCCGCCTGCTCCACCCAGTTATCAATGACCCTTTTGCCGTCAATGTAAAGCCGGATACCATCGTCGGCCACAGTTATCAGTGTATAATCCCCCGTTTCGTCGGCCAGCAATTTCCCGGTCCACATAACAGAGAATCCATCTGTTTTAACGCCTTTTTCAGGAGATCCTGATCCCCAGTCGAAATCAATTTCAGGATCAGTGCTTGTGGCGACATGATCTTTAAGGTCGGGGTCGTTGTAATAATCTGTCTTCAGACCTTTGGTTTTTCCGTCGGGCGAGAATAGGTTACCGGCAGGAATCACTTCCGCCATTCCTTCCTGGTTGTAGAAGTCTTTATGATACATGGGTTCGGTGACCGGGCATACCAGGATGGATGGTCCGAACATGTACTGATCGTTTATATCAAAAACATTCTTATCCTTTGGAAAATCAAAAATGAGTCCCCTCATCAGTGTTGAGCCTTCATCGCTGATCTTCCATGCCATTGAGTAGATATAGGGCATCAGGCGGTACCGCATTTTATCCGCCTTCAGCTGGGCGTCGTATGCCCAGTACCCCGGCCGGGCCGGTTTTCCGTTCTCGCCAAACTGGTACATTTCCCTTGGGGTTGAAGTTCCGTGAACACGGAAAACAGGGCAAAAGGCCCCAAACTGGAACCAGCGGACGAAAAGCTCCTGGTATTCCTTATTCTGGTTTCCCCCGGGAAAGCCATTGACGAAAAAGGCACCGATATCGGTTGTCCAGTAAGGCAATCCGGCAAGCCCCAGGTTCAACCCTCCTGCAATCTGTTTTCGGAACACATCCCATGATGCCGCGATATCGCCTGACCAGGATGCTGCTGCATTTCGCTGCTGTCCGAGAAAATTGGAACGGGTAAGAATGAAGATCCGTTGTTTTTCACTTTCAGAGCGCTGGCCCTGGTAGACGGCTTCCGTGGTCATCAGTGAATAGGTATTCAGATAGCGGGCTCCGGAACCGAGATAATTATCCATCACCTTCTTTACTGAATCGCGGCTCAGATCCCCAATTTCAGGTTCAGTGGCATCGAGCCACCACGCATCAAACCCCTTGCTGAAGAGAGAATCGGATATCTGCTTCCAGTATAATTTCCTGGCTGCCGGATTATACGCATCGTAGTAATATTCCTTGTTACCGAAAGGCTGAGTTGCGGGAAATAAAAACCCGGCCTTTTTCATCTCTTCATAATTGGGGCTGCCTTCCATAAATTTTGACCAAACCGAGATCATAATTTTCATATGATAGGTATCATGAAGTACCCGTGTCATAGAGGCGGGATAAGGATAGCGTTTGCGATCGAAATAATGCGAACCCCAGGGTTCGGGGTTCCAGTAAAACCAATCCTGTACGATATTGTCGACAGGAATATTCCGTTTTCGGTATTCAGCGGCAACCCCGAGAATTTCAGCCTGGGTATTGTAGTGTTCCTTACACTGCCATAAGCCGTAAGCCCAGCGGCCAAACATCGGGGCTCTTCCTGAAAGTTCCCGCAGACCTGCTGTCACCGTATCTATAGAAGGACCGTATATAAAATAGTAGTCAATCTGATCAGCGACTTCCGAAGCCAGTGATCCTATTGAAGGCTTTCCGGCCACATAGCCTGTAGTATCCGCAAACTGTGTCTGAGAATAGTTATCCCAGTATACGCCGTAGCCTTTTGATGAGATCAGGACAGGTGTAACAACCACCGTATTTTGTTGATAAAGATCAAGGTGCATTCCCCTGTAGTTCATCACCCCGTTTTGAAACTGTCCCAGCCCGTACAGGGCTTCGTCACCCTGCCACAAATATTTTTGTTCTGTCTTTTTGTATTTCCTGCCGTTTACCACGTTGGGCAATATTGCTCTTCCCGCCTCGGTCAGCAAAGGATTACCCGAAAGATCTGAAAAGCTTACCCGGCCGGTTTTCCTGTTGACCGTTGCCTTTATACGCGACGTGGAGATGATAACGGCGTCACCGTTTTCTTCCAGGTTCCACGGGGTCATCTTCAAAGCACTATCCAAAACCACGAGGCTTTTCCTCGCAGAAAAATCCGTGCTGTCGGTGGCCCTTACGCGGATGATGTTTTCGTTATAAACGGTTAGTCCGACAAGGTCCTTACCAATCCTGACAGTAATGCCATGTTCCTCTTTGGTTACTTCAGCCCGGTTACAGGAATACATAGCAAGGCAGGCGGTGATGATGATCATAAAAGGCCTTTTCATGGTATACTATTTTTTAGTTTGTGAGGAGTAGCGCGATCTTATTCAATGACGTTTAAATAAGCTCCCTTCGGCTACGCTCAGGGACCACCTTCGGCTGCGCTCAGGGACCGACGTATCTTTTTTTCTGACAAAATTATTTCGACTTCGCTCAATAATTATCTAAAACGCAAACCCTGAGCGTAGCCGAAGGGTGAACTCATTATTGCGATTTATCTAACGGTCCCTGAGCGTAGCCGAAGGGTGAACTCATTATTGCGATTTATCCAACGGTCCCTGAGCGTAGCCGAAGGTGGTCCCTGAGCGTAGCCGAAGGGAGCTTATCTAATTGACATTGCAATCCTATACCCAAAATTAAACTTTTCAGAGATGAAAGTTAAGAATCCTCCGGTGATTATTCAAAATTATCCTGCTGATCAAACAAAAACGGACAATATGAAACGGGGAAGCGGATTTTACGGCATGGGTCATACCCAGGCGGTACTTTCGTAATTCATCTCTTTATCCGTGATCACACCACTTGCCAGGTATTTCCCATAATGACCTGATCTGTTATGGTTCCAGGTAATACCTCAGCTGATCCAGCATAATGGGAATATCGTCTTTGTCGATACCCTGATCGAGGAGGTGAGACAAATCTTCCTCAAAAATATTCATAAATTCCTCTTCGGAAAAGCCGTTGTTTGAGATGGATTTCTGATAGTTTTCCAATGCAGATTTCCGTTTGCCCAGGCTCCACTGCACATGCCCCATGCTAATGAAATCATGCTTATTGGGTTCGTCGTCCATCAGTTTAAGGAAGTACTTCTCGGCCTGCTCTTTTTTCCCAATCAAAAAAGAACACCAGCCAATCGGGCGCCAAACTTTTTTGTTTCCGGGGGCCAGGTATTCAACCTTAAAGTAGCATTTCAGGGCATCTTCATAGCGGTAGAGCTCGAGCAGGCAATGCCCGATATTGATCTGAATGCTCAGGTTTTCAGGATCGAGTTTTTCGGCAGCATGGTAATATTCAATTGCTTTTGCCGGCTTTTTCAGGTTATGGTAGCAGAGAGCTATCTTTTTGAGATTCCACAGATTATTGGCTCCGTACAATTCAGCTTTGAGGTAAGCATCAAGGGCCGTTTCATAATCGCCTGTTTTTTGATGACACCAGCCAATTTTCTGGTACATTTCCCCGCTTTTTTCTTCTTCAGCAAGGTAGGAGAAGATTCCGGAGGCTTCAGTAAAATACTCCCGGGCAAAGTAATACTCCGCAATATTCCGGAGCATTTTCCGGTCTTCCTTAAAAACTTCCCCCATGACCTGCCGGTTATGAAAATCCAGTCGCCAGCCGAAAACATCTTCGAAGTCAGCCTTCCTGGGAAATAGTTTGTAAAAGCGGTACAAGTCCTGGACGTACTGGTTGGAAATGAATTCTGCCTTCCGGCCGGGTTCGAGCAATGCTTCATCATCCTTTAGTTCCTTTACCTGCTCCATTTCAGCCTGCATAGCCTGTGTCATAAAGCCGAGGTTTTCTTTTGGCAGCCTCTGGATGCTCAGGCAGAATGAATATTTATCGGAATTACACAAAATAGGGGCCTGCTCAAGTGTATCCAGTAGCATGCTGATGTCTTGTTCACCCATATTCATGGTTCCGGCTATTTCAGGATTCTCGCGGAAAAACGGCATAAACCAGTTTACCAGTTCATCAAAGAAAGGGAAGGATTTAAGCATCGAAAACGATCCCATAAACACATCGTCTCCTTTCATCTGCATTTCTGAAAACTCCTCCATCTTATTCAGCAAGCCGGGAGAATCCTTGAATATATCTTCCCAGTCAGGATTCTTGTCCTCCGAAAGACCTTCTTCCATAAGACTTTCGAGGTTTATCTTGTTCCTTAGATTAGGGCTTATTTTGATCATTTCGGGAAGAATTTCATCCCTGATCCGCTGCTGTAGTTTTTCGGTACCTTTGCTGCGGATAAACTGGATGATGATAGCTTCGACCTGCCGTCTGAATTCCGGATTTTCGCTCATGATCTTCAGTCTGCCGGTAACGTCGGGGTAGAATGAAAGCCTGGAGTCGTATTTAAACAGATTGATCATCAATCCAACAAGTGCCCTCTGGCTAATTCCGGGATCCTCCGATGCGCAGAGATCAAATAACAGAGAAAATTTCCCCGGATCGAAAAACCGTTGGAGGCTAAGGGTTACTGCCGTACTCAGAACGGCTTTGTATGGAGCAGGCAGCACGGGGCTCAGCCAGATCCGGTTCCATTGTTTAGCCTCTTCGGCGGTAAGCTTGTCACTAAACCAGATATGATAAAAAAAGCGTTGAATTTTTTGATGGTTTTCTTTTGTTTTTCCCTGATCAGCATTCTCCTCTGCTGCAGACGGTTCCTGTCGATGATAAAAATCCTCAAGTTCTGCCAAAAATGTCCCGGGATTGGAGATGAATAAATCCCTGAACATCCGTTTTTTTTCGTATTCCAGTGAAGGAGAAAATTTCAGAAGCAGATCTTCCCTGACTTTATCCGCCACTTCGAAAACCGAAACAATGAGTTTACGGTAGACCTTCTGCCGTTCCGGATCGAAGACGCCTTCAATTGTATATTTAAGCATGTTTTGGTAGGTGTCCTCAAGATTCCTGTATTCATCGAAATAAATTCCCAGGCTGTTTTCCGAAATGAGTTTCCCCAACAAGTCAAAGGCCGGTTTCAGCCTCCGGGCAGAAAGATTTCTCCAAATTTCGGAGTATTTTGATTTAAGTTCCTGATCTGTCATAATGGCTTAGCCTCATCCAAAGTTACGTGAAAATAGTATCCGTCAAAAACCAAACCAGAGAAACCAAATGTGAAAGCATAATCTAAAGACTACATGAGTTTGTAAAGGAATGGACCATGAAATGGCGTCCCGGTCAGACTATGGGTTCGTGAGCGCGGGATATCCGGAGAATCCTCAACTGCCATTGTGCAAGTACAGGATGGCAGAAGCAGGCATTTCAATCCATTTCCGGATCATATTGACATGAAGCCAAACGATGACCCTCGGCAATCTCCATATAGAACGAATTATTATTTTTCCCCTTCAGTTAACGTAACGATTTCATCATTTGTCAGTTTTCTTTCAGGAGCGATAAAACCAGCCTTAATAAATCTTCCTTTTAAGCTGTCCAGCCCGGTAAACTCTGAGCCGTAAAAAATATTATTCATCACTCTCGGGTAGTGGCTCATAGATTTGCATCCCTCTTTTACAGCTTCAGGAAACTCTTCTTTAAACTGGTCAAACATGTTTAGCGAAACTGCCAGGTATACGGCACGTGCCAATCTTTGAGGATCATTACTCCGGAGGTCATTTCTAACCGAATCTTTAAACGTAGCAGCCAGTGTTTGTTCCTGTGACCGGATATCTCCGAGAGCCACTATTGGTTCAGGCAATTCTGTCCTGATTCTGTAAACCGCTTTATTCTCAATAACCCGTTCCGACCCGCCATTTGCTTCATTTACGATGGTAAATAATTCAATAACACGATCAGCAAAACTGGTAATGGTCTCGTCCATTGGCATATTGTCGCGCGTAGTATTCTTATACCTGTCAACAATGGTCCATCCCTGGCTCATGATCCATCTGTAACCTTTGATGGTTCCCATAATGGTTCCAACGGTAGCCGCGTTGCAATCGGCATCCCAGCCAAAATTAAATGCCATCCTGATGGAATTTGAGAAATCACCCTCACCATATAACAAGGATGAAATTACCGCGGCGGTATTTAGCTCATATCCGTTGTAAGTCCGGATCCATGAATTATGTGAATACTTCTCCAGTATGAGTTTCCTTGTAGTTTTCCAGTCGGCCGGGTATTCATTATGCCATTTTTTAACGTCAGTAATAATTTGCCTTTGAACACTCCGGGAATCCAGCGCTGCATACCCTGCATCAATGATTTTACCCATATCATTTTCAAGGAAGGAAGTGGCTATCATAGTGGTAAATAACTGTGTCGATTGAGCCGGTTCATAACCGATAGCAACCCGGGTATAATGAAGTCCTGTTTTCGCTGCGGTCTGGGGCATACCGGGAGCCAGTAAACCAAAAGTTTCACATAAAAACTGACCTGAAATATTGAATTCAGCCCACGGATTTAGTGCAATATTCCCTGTGTTTGGCGGGAAGATATCCAAATCCATTAATCCTCTTGCATAGTTATTCGAACACCAGATATTTCTGTTTATCCGGGTTTTCCATAATTCAGCGATATCACGGTATGGCAGCATAATAGTACGTTTACGCTGCATTTCACAGATATAAACCCATTCGAAATCAGTATCGTCATCGGTGTATGCGCCATCCGGTAAAGCGGGAGTATACTGCGTGACGTTTCCCGGTTCTTCTATGAATTTAAATTCATACTGAAGGCCATTCAGGACACCTATCATCTGTCCTGCAACACCGCCACGGATTTTATCCATAATGGTTTCAACGGGAACTTCAACGTAAGGAGCATTCCGCTCCTGTGATGAATTACTTCCGGAGATGCACCCCGGCAACAATGGCAGAAGGAGAAAAATAATTGTAGATCTTGGGAATACCATGCATTTTATTTTTTGTGTTTTTTATACAGGAATGATCGCATACAAGGTCAATTTGAAATCTGATTCAACCCAGGCCCGGGCTGCGCCCGATTATGCACTATAAAAATACCATTAATCCCTGAAAAGGGAGAATTTATTCCATGAATTGTCCTGAAATGGCATTAGGTTTAGGGCTGCACTTGAGGTTGAAAAGGAATAGCCTACTGATGTCTGAAGTCGGTTTAAGTTATCCCTGCCTTTTCACTCCACATTCAAAATAAAATTTTTCCAAAAAAAACCGGAAGCTTTTGAACCATAGAAAATGCAAGTGGTTAATAGGGGTGCCGGTATTAACAACGGACCTTATCTGTAAAGGCCCGTAAGGTATGGCAGAATGAAAAGAGGGGCCGGCCCAGTTGGTATCGTGGGAAGAGACTTAAATCTTAGACATGGAAAACCATCTCGTAATACCAAACCAGAATTACACCAGGAGTCTCATTTTTTGTATCTGGCAGACAAACGGGAATCCATCCCATTCCAGGGAGATCATATTACCCAAGGGTGTTATTGATCTGATCTTTAACTTTTCGAATTCCGGCATAAAACAGGTCCGGAATGAAGGTGAGACCATGGAGCTTCCGAGGTGTTTCATCAACGGCTACAACACAAACCCTGTATTATTAAGTATTCCCGGTCATCAGTCGTTCTTCGGAATACGCTTTAACCCGGTTGCGATCCGGCTATTATTCGGAATTACCCCCGGAGAATTATTGAATCTGTCTCTTGATCTGACACTTATTGACAAATCGATGGATTCATTGTGGCATTCCATGGCAGCTCTAAACAAATTCAGTGACAGGGTGGATTCGTTTGTTACATGGCTATCCTACCGGGAGCTTCACACGAACACCTCGGAGGAAACGCTGAAAGATTTTTTGTACAGTTCACAGGTATCAGATATCTCGGTTGTGTCTCTGGCAGAAAACCTAAGGATTTCCAGGCGCCATCTTTCCCGAAAATTGAAAGTACTAACCGGTATGAATACTGAAGAAATCTTACTTTACAGGAAATACCTTTATGCTTTGGCTCTCATGCACAAAACAAAATCTTCGCTGACTGAAATAGCTCACGCCTGCTATTTTTACGATCAATCTCATTTTATCAGGACCTTCCGTTTGTTCACGAACATGGCTCCCCGTGAATATCTGACGTCAAAAAGTGATCTGCCCGGGCATCTTTTTCATTAAATGTCCTTTACATACAATTTCAGTATTCTGGAATTTTCAACATTGCGCAAAAAAACAATGATGAAAATGAAGACTGTAATTTTGTATGCTTCCATTATTTTGGCAAGCGGTATCTTATTAGTGAATATTTACAATTCACTGGTTGATGCAAAAAACTGGGGAGCAAATATCCCCCAATCCCTTGAAACCGCCAGGGCCTATTTCAGTAAATCGAACCCCGGTGACTTTTTCAGAATTTTTACACCTCTCAACCAGGTCATTGCCCTGGTTGTCCTGATCCTTTTCTGGAAATCACCAGGACATGTCCGGCTATATTTAGGGTTAGCACTGGCTTTATATATACTGGTTGATGTTTTCACGTTTTCCTATTTTTATCCCAGGAACGACATCATGTTCCTGAATGTTCCGATGGCGGGCATCAGGGAACTCCGGGATGCCTGGTCGCAATGGAGTGCAATGAACTGGTTGCGAAGTATGATCCAGCTGGCAGGAATCATCTTTTCATCCCTGTCGCTTCATACCTTGTATCAGTTCAGGTAATTTTTCCTGGATGTCCGTGTAAAAATTACACTTAACAGTATATCTTGTTTAAAGTCTGTTGCTGTGATATCCATTCAGACTAAACAGCAAGTCACGATCCCTTCACTTTTATTTTTCAGGAGCTGAAGCCCCCGGCCGGGTTCGGAACCGGCCGGGTTTACACTTTCTTTTCTGCCGTTTAAAAAATAATAGAGTTGAACAATTCCGGTATTTTAAATGTTACGTATTGCTTTGTTTTAGCAAAATGATTTTTCAGCATTTGATTCCTGATAAACCTGTCACATCCGTAAATAACGGATTTTACATTGAATAAAAAGTCTTTGAAGGGTTAGAGTGGTTGGGCAGATAAAAGAGCTGGATTTTTTGTTCTTTATTCAGTTAAGTTGCAAATGTAAAAATTACCAATCCATGTCTGCCCGGTTCCTCACAATGGCAATGATTTGGTTTTGTCTAACAGGATCAGCATCAGCACAAAACATCGAGGGGATTGGTAAGCAAAAGCCTTTCACGTTAAGCGGAGGTATCAACCTGCAAGGTCTTTTTTACAATGCCAATGGAATTCAAAACCGCAACCAGCCGTTTTCCTATATCATTTCAGGAAACCCGACGATCAGCCTGTACAAAAGTCTGATCATCCCTTTTGAATTTACCTTCAGTGAGAAGGAAAGATCGTTCAGGCAGCCTTTCAATCAGTTCGGTATCAGTCCAAGCTACAAATGGATCACAGTTTATGCAGGCTACCGGAATGTCAGTTACTCACAATTCACCCTTGCCGGCCATACCTTTCTGGGTGCGGGGGTGGACCTTCATCCGGGGATTTTTCGTTTCGGCTTTATTTACGGCAGGTTTAACCGGGCCACGGGTATCGACACAACCACACGTGCTTTACAGCCCTACTCCTATGAAAACAAAGGTTTTGCAACCAAAATAGGCGTTGGCAAAGGACCGAATTTTCTCGAACTCAGCTTTTTAAAAGCAAAAGACGACAGCACTAGTGTCAATTTGGCAGAAGATACATTGGGCCGGATATCCCCGGCTGAAAATGTGGTTATCGGGTTGCATGGGCAGGCTAAATTCCTTAAGAATTTCACCTTTGCAGTGGAAGCCGCAACCAGTCTGTATACAAACAACCTGAGAAATTCATCACCCTTTCACGACAGTACTTCGACTCAAATCGTCAGGCTGCTGGATGGTTTCATTGACCGTAACGGCACTACCGAACACAGTAATGCATTGCAGACATCGCTGGGATATAAAAGCAAAAAGATGGGACTCAGATTACAATTCAGCAGGATTGATCCCCACTATAAATCCATGGGCGCCTATTTTTTCAGTAATGATCTTCAGAACCTGACCATTGCCCCTTCTCTCAATTTACTGAAAAACAAGTTGCGACTCAATGGTAGCCTGGGAATGCAGCACGATAACCTGAAAAAACAAAAACAGTCATCGAGCAGCAGGGTAATTGGCTCAGCCAATGCTTCGGCGAACCTGAATGACCATTTCGGATTTGATCTGAACTATTCTAATTATTCAAACTCACAGAGAACGAGCACCGTACTGCTAAGGGACACCTTCCGGATTGCCCAGGTGTCGCAAAATTTTTCCTTTACACCCCACTACATTGTTGCCGGAACCGAACATATTCACGCACTTGTCTTTTCGGCGAATTATAACCTGTTCGCAAGTCTGGATAACAGTACCGCTATTCAGAACAATACAAAAAGCTATAACATCTTTCTGAATTACCAGATCACTTTTGTACCCACAAACCTGACGCTTAGTACAAATCTGAATTATACAGATGTGAAAGGTGAAACGTTTGAGGAAGGCAATTCCGGTATAACGTTAGGTATCAACAAAACACTTTTGAAAAGCAAACTGATCCTGGGATGGACCGGCTCTTTCCTGGAGGGATTGCGTGGGGGAACGACCGGTCTGATCCTGAATGAAGGTGCCAATCTGAATTACAGGGTGAGTAAACACCAGAGCATGGCAGTAAACCTGAATTACATAAAGAACAACTCGGCAAATACAAACCTTGCTGCTACTTATTCCGAATTCAGGGGGAAAATAAGTTACAGATATGTTCTTTAATGACATTCAATATTAATTCCTTACGGAAATGAGACAAGTCTTGGGATTTTTAGGGCCAGGGCGGTTTAAGGCAATCCGCTACATCCTGTTACTCATACTGGGTCAGGTATTTATTCTCGCACATTCTCAAAATTTCGTGAACATCAATTCTGTCCAGGTCATTGGCCCGTATTCATCAACGTTATCGGATTACGTCAATAACCCTTCCAAAATAGTCATTTCCGTTCAGATGGTTGTCGGGGCCGGGAGTACGCAGTCTGTAAAACTCTTTTCCACGATTAAGGGAGATAACGGAATTGAGATCAAAACCAACCTGGCAGCCCTGAATGCCTTGCCCGAGATCACGCTGACCTCCGCTTCCCCCAGCCAGGTGGTTAATGCTCTTTACGTCCGGAATGTCTTCGATCTCGATAATGTGGACCTTAGTGGAACGACTCTCAATAATCTGCAGACAAACGGTCTGCCTCCGGGAAATTATCAGTTATGTGTTCAGGCCGTTTTTTCCACCTCACTTCCTGCAACTGGACAGAATGCCGGCGATCCGGCGTCGATGGAACTCTGCAGCGGAACGTTTACCATCAATGCCCCTACCGCCGATGTCAGTGTCCAGAATGTCCAGGTCATCCCGCCATATTCGGGCAGACTGACGGATTACCTGAGTAATCCTTCCAAAGTGATGATAACGCTGTACAGCAACATTACATATTCACAGCTCAAGGTAAAATTACTGGCTTCACTTGAAGGGGACAACGGTGTCCGGATCACGACCGATCCTGGCAGGCTCGACCTTCTCCAGGAGATCACCCTCGCTAACGGCGTCCACACCCAGGTGCTGAATGCCACTTCTGTAAGCAGCCTGTTTAACGCCGACGGGGTTATCCTGCAGGGAATAACAAATGATGAACTTGTGAACGGCACAGGACTCCCTCCGGGAAACTACCAGCTTTGCATCACGCCAGTCGAGGCAGTGACCGATCCGGCCACGGGGCAGCAGGCGGGCCATGTTCTCTCAGACCAGGTTTGCGGCAATACGATGACCATTACCGCACCAACTGCCGATGTTGTGATCCAGAATGTCCAGGTCATCCCTCCTTATTCGGGCAGGCTGACGGATTACCTGAGCAATCCTTCAAAAGTGATGATAACGCTGTATAGCAATATTACGTTTTCGCAGCTCAAGGTAAAATTACTGGCCTCACTGAAGGGAGATAACGGTGTCCAGATCACGACCGATCCTGGCAGGCTCGACCTTCTCCAGGAGATCACCCTCGCTAACGGCGTCCACACCCAGGTGCTGAATGCCACCACCGTCAGCAGCCTGTTCAACGCCGACGGGGTTATCCTGCAGGGAATAACAAATGATGAGCTTGTGAACGGTGCAGGTCTCCCCCCTGGAAACTACCAGCTTTGCATCACTCCTGTCGAGGCAGTGACCGATCCGGCCACCGGACAACAGGCAGGGCAAACCCTGTCGGATGAGGTATGCGGCAATACGATGATCATTACCGCACCAACCGCCGATGTTGTAATCCAGAATGTCCAGGTCATCCCTCCTTATTCCGGCAGACTGACAGATTACCTGAGTAACCCTTCCAAAGTTTTGATAACCCTGTACAGCAACATTACGTTTTCGCAGCTCAAGGTAAAATTACTGGCCTCACTGAAGGGAGATAACGGTGTCCAGATCACGACCGACCCTGGCCGGCTCGACCTTCTCCAGGAGCTCACCCTCGCTAACGGAGTCCACACCCAGGTGCTGAATGCCACCTCCGTCAGCAGCCTGTTCAACACCGACGGGGTTATCCTGCAGGGAATAACAAATGATGAGCTTGTGAACGGCGCAGGCCTCCCCCCTGGAAACTACCAGCTTTGCATCACTCCTGTCGAGGCAGTAACCGATGCGGCCACCGGGCAGCAGGCAGGGCAAACCCTGTCGGATGAGGTATGCGGCAACACGTTCACCCTGAATCCTCCGTCAATCGATGTACGCGTACAGAATGTACAGGTTATTTATCCTTATCCGGTCCATTTATCGGGCTTTTTGAACAATCCTGCGAAGGTGATGATCACTGTGGCAGGCAATATTAATGTCGACCAGTATAAGATAAAGCTAACCGCATCACTGAAGGGTGATAACGGGATCGAGATAAGTACCAGCCCGGATAAAATAAGCCAGTTACCCGATATTACTCTCCTGAAGAATCAGCCGGTAGTGGTTCTGAACGCGACGTCAATCAGTCATCTTTTCAACGTTGAGGATGTCAGTCTGAAGGGCATAAATTATAACGACCTGGTGAACGGCAGCGGATTACCGGAAGGCAATTATCAGTTATGCATTACCCCTGTTGCGGCAGTTGCGGATGTTTCCTCCGGTATACAAGCCGGACAGGCATTGTCTGATGAAACGTGCAGCAATGGTTTTCCGGTTACGGACCTGGAACCTCCTGTCATCATCAACCCGCAGGATGCTGCTGACATCACTGCACAAAAACCCCAGAATCTGCTGTTTAACTGGTCCATCCCCCCGGGAGTCAACGGCGGAATACAGTACGATTTTACAATGGTGGAGATTACGGATCCGCAGAGAAACCCGAACGATGCCATGCAGTCGGCTACAACCCCTGCGTTCTTTGAAAAAACAGTCAATGCAAATGCAATGCTTTACGGTCCGGGAGATCCGCCACTGACCCCCGGTAACCGATACGCCTTCATGGTTACAGCCATCGACCCATCTGATAATCTTGTCTTCCGGAACGGAGGACGGAGTGAGGTGGCATACTTTACCTACACAGCAGATACAACACAGAATGTATCTGTCGACACGAGCAACAACCAGGAAAACAATCCAAACCCCATCACCTTGATGGACGCTCCCGAACTCAATTGTTCATGTAAAATAAATCCTGTGCAGGACACTGTTACGGACCTTTCAAATGCCAAAAACGGGGCGGTCATTAAGATCGGCGCTTTTGATCTCACGCTTAGCAAAGATGTGACCTCAACCAATGGAGTATTAAAGGGCACCGGCACCATTCCCGTGCCATTCCTGAACAGTAACGCCTTCAAGATCAGGGTTGAATTTTCAGATCTGAAAGTGAATAAAGCCAACCAGGCCTTTAGCGGAACCGTGAAAGCCATACGAAATCCCAATGCGGTATCTGCGCTTCCGGTAGCAGATTCCCCGGATGTAAAACCCCAGCCTTTTACAGCAGGAGATATTCTGAAAGTCGGCGATTATATTAAAAATAATGTAAATACTGCAATCGCCGATGTCAATAATTCCATCAATATGGCCGGATGGGAAATGCCGTTTGGTATTCAGAAAGATATTTCCGGACAAAAGATAACCATTGCCATCACCGATATCGTCTTCACCCCGGTTCAGTCCGGTTTCAATGCATGTCTGGCCTATGATATTGATGAAGGCGGCACTACGCATACGCTGGCCCTGGGAGCTAAGAATATCTGTTTTAAGGATAATACCAGTCTTTGTGGCGATGCTACGTTATTCCTCGTGGAAGATTTCAAAATTGATGAATTGAATTTCACTTTCCTTAAAGCCACGGGAAATAACAACAACCAGGCCGGGACGTATGCAATCTTTGACCCCAAAGGATTTAAACGGCTGCATATAAAAGCCGAATATGACTTCTCACAGAACGTCATCGTCAGGAAAGCAGACAAGGGGGTTGTCAAAGCCAGCCTGGAGACCGATATCCAAAGCTGGAACAACTGGTATGCAAAGGTGAATATCGACACGTTCAGCATTGCCGGTTATGATGAATGGTCTTTCGCACTGAAGTCACCGGCGTACTACGATCACTCCGACAGTCTGAATGCGCCCGATATGCCAAAGACAGCCATAGAGGGTAAAACGAATTTCCTGGATAAGTCCTGGATGGGATTTTTCTTCTCCGACCTACAGGCTTCCCTGCCGGCCATCATCAAAAGGGCGGATAAAAAACCGTTTACCATTGAGGTCAAGGATTTCATGATCGATAAACAGGGGATCACTGGTGATA
This sequence comes from uncultured Bacteroidales bacterium, assembly GCA_963732905.1. Lineage (GTDB taxonomy): Bacteria > Bacteroidota > Bacteroidia > Bacteroidales > DASQZK01. The sequence goes on along the minus strand of CAVTBM010000009.1, from coordinate 262,766 downwards.
TTTTTGCGGCCAATGTGCTGGCTATTGATGACGGTGACCTGGGTGGGTGGTATTACTCCCTCGACAGCATCACCGGCCGGTTTGTCAATACCTCCTTTATCCGGGGCGGACTACTTGGAAAAGTGTTGCTGCCAACATCCGGCAATCCCGGCAATTCACCCCAGGATGAGCTGGACTATACCTGCACCCTGAGTAAACCTTCAGCTGACAGCTCGATGAAATTTCAGTTCGTGATCCAGCCTAAAGACAATATCTCTGCCAGCCTCTGGGCTGCCACATTGAACCTGGACAAGACGTCCAACATCGTGGTATCGAACAGCAAAGGCAGTTTCAATGCCACAGCCACACTGAACGGCGACATCTCCATTGTGGCGGATCTGAGTCCGGTTCCGAAGATCAGCCTGAAGGCTATGCAGTTCCAGGATCTAAAGCTGATGACGTATGCTCCTTATATCTCCGGGAATTTCACCTTCATGAGCTTTGCCAGTCCTCAGAAATCGACAGCCGGGTTCCCTGTAACCATCAAGAATGTCAAACCCACGATTGCCAATTCAGAGGCGGGCATTATGTTTGACCTGGACATCTCCCTGGCCGATATCAAGGCACTGCCCGAGGCAGATTTCAGGTTAGGGATCCTCGGTGATCTTAAGATGACCAACGGGCGCTTTGACTGGGGTAACCCGCACCTGCAGGTTGACAGTATATCTATTGTAGGCCCGCTGGGTCCGCTGGATATCAATGGTTACGTTAAATTTTTCGATAAAGATGCCACCTACGGTAACGGAGTAAAAGGTGCTATAACCGCTAAGCTCGACCTGGGAGTGAACAAGCTGCAGATCAGCAGTCATGTTATGTTTGGCCACACCACATTCAATTACTGGTATGCCGATCTGTCGGCAGTGACCACTGTCGGCACTCCTCTTGTGCCGCCCCTGCTTATGTTCGGATTGGGTGGCGGAGTATATTACAATATGTCAAAAGGTGAAGACCCGTCGCCTGACGCCCTTCTTAAAGGTACGTCGGATGACCTGAACAGGTATAAGCCGAAAAATAATATCATAGGCTTTAAAGCCAGTATGATTGTGGGCGTCGGGAACGGAACGCAGTTTCATGCCAAAGGAACGCTGAGTATGGAATTTACTTCCGACTTCGGCATCCAGAGCGTCGGACTGGATGTCCAGGCTGCCATGATGTCGGATATCACGGCTGATGACAGCAAGGCACCGATAAACGGCAACGGTCATATCGGTTATGATTTTCCGCAGAAAATATTTGATGCCGGCGTCGGGCTGAATGTCAACTACAAGATCATTACCGGCAGCGGCTGGCTGGTTCTGAACATCAACGGGCAGAACGGTGAATGGTATTTCAAGCTTGGTGAACCGTCGAACCGGATACAGATCAATGTTCTCGATCTTCAAAAGATGAATGCATACGTGATGATGGGAAGCAACATACCAGGTATCCCTGATCCGCCTGCCGAAATATTGCAGTATTTTCCGCAATATAAAAGTTCACGGAACTCAACTCTGGTATCCAATAAGCTGAATCCCGGCTTTGCCTTTGGTGCCGGTTTTGAATACGGCCCGGTGGATCTTTCCTACCTGATCTTTTACATGGACTTTTCGGCAGGTATGGGCTACGATGTGAGTTTAATGCAATACAGTGAAGGATGCGAAGGCAGCAATAATTTACCCGGTATCAACGGATGGTATGCCAACGGACAGTTTTATGCCTGGATCTCCTTTGCCTTCGGGATCAATGTGGATGCATGGTTCTATAAGGGGAAAATCGATGTGGCCGATCTTAAAGCCGCTGCGCTTTTCCAGGCGGGACTGATCAATCCGTCCTGGTTCCAGGGTTGGCTTTACGGACATTTCGACGTCCTTGGCGGACTTATCTCCGGTGACATGCACTTTGAGGTATCTGTCGGTGATAAATGTGTACAGGAAGCAAATCCGCTTGGGATGGATCTTCCAATAATATCCGATCTCAGTCCTGAAGACAATGCGGATGACATCTCCATTGCCGCGAACCCTTCTGCAGCCTTTAACTTCCCGGTTGATGAGGATTTTGATGTCACCAATACCAATGATAAAGGAGAAACCGTACTGAATACCATCCACATCGATGTCACCGGATTCACGCTTGCCACAAGTGATGATCAGACCATCCTGGCAGATCTGAATTCCAACCAGAACCTGTCATTTACCAGTGAAATGAAGCTGGCCACCCTGTATACTTCAACGGCCCTGGATCCTCAGACCGACTATACGGTCACGGTATCAGTAAAAGCATACCAGGTGAAGAACGGTACGAAAGTTCCGCTTTCATATAAAAACAAGCCGGTAGAAGAGACGCGGGTCATTCACTTTAAAACCGGTGACTGCCTGCACCGCCTCGATGAAAATGCCGGGACGCTCCTGGGCAGTTACCCGTTCAAAAACCAACGGTACTTCCTTCAGAACGAGCAAAAAACAGGATTTATCCAGCTTGACAAAAATTATCCGTGCCTGATTAATGACCCGGGATATACGCTATTGGCCCAGTTCGTGTCGTACCAGTCTCCTTCACAAACCACGGTGAAAGAGGTCAGTGTTCAGCAGAGCGGTAACCAGCTTACCTTCCAGATCCCTGCACTGCCGAATGAAGAGATCACAGAACTGAGGATCATCAAGCGAATGAACGTAAATAAGTTCATCCAGCCGGTGAAGGCAAACCTGACATATCAGGATAAAAATGCGTACCTAAGTTCAGGTCAGGGTGTTAACAACAATATGATAAATGTACGTAGCAACCAAATCTCAGGACTTGCCACATCCAACAAACCTGTCGACCTAGAATTGTACAGCTATTATTTCAAGACCAGCAAGTATAATACCCTGGCAGAAAAACTGGGCAATTCCGGTTATTCGGCAACAGCCAGTAAATCGGGGTATGGCAACCTGGAAGGTTATGAAGCAGATTTCAACTTTGACGAAGGTTTTGATGTGTATGATGTGAATGAAACAACTTTCGAAGCATTCGGAGAAAAATTCGTAATCTATCCCCTGGTCCACATCTCCGAACAGTCACCGGGCAATCTCTGGATCCAGAATTATGTTGAAAAGACGCTTTACAATAACTGGAAAACAGCGTATATTTTCGGAAGCGACTATAAAAATGATATTAACCCATACTTTATCAGGAAGAATTCAACAGGGCTTCAGTGCCTGCTCTTCGAGCCCTCACTGGAACCGGTGGGTATCCTTCCTGCATCGGGCGAACCCCCTCTTTCACTGCAGGAAATTAATGCTGCAACCAATAAGAATTATAAAATCATAAGTGAGGGTTCTCAAAAAATGAAGTATTAAAAGATGAACATCATGAATACAAAAAAAACGACATCATTGCTCCGGTTTTGCCTTTTATGGGTATTCTGTCTTTCTATGGCCGTCACTGAAGGCACCGCCCAGGTCAACGGTTTATCCTTTGGCAATGCATTCAACATGCTTAATTCGGGCAATAAGAACGGGACATCATCTGGCCAGGCCATGAACGTTGTCAGCCAGCAGGGAGGTAATTACAAAAAGAAAGTTGCAGTCAGTTACGGCATTCCCATATCGATCCTATTCGAGTATATCGCTGTAAAGAACAATCTGAGTTCAGATATTGCTGGTGATCAAACCATTTATAATAACAGCCCGGCCAATGTTCAACAGGCATTCGACAACCTGATTTATAATGATTTTGTAAAAATATCGGATTATAATAAGGTGAATGTGAAGCTAAACTTCAGGTTTAATCCGCCAAAACTGGTTGAATACGGCAGCATCGAGGAGGATTACCTGAACAACACCCAGTCTTCACCTTATGATGCGAAGATCTATAAAATGCCGGGAACACCTGTGAGTGCTTCCAAAATTATGGTGATACAAAAATAATGTTGATGATCCGGTGTGGCTGAAAAAAATATTGAATTATGAAAAAATTATGGTTCTGGATGATCCTGATGTGCCTGGATCCTGTGATCATGGCACAGCAAAATAAAACCGGTCAGAATACCGCGAAAAAGGGTAATCCGGTAATGCCTCAAAAGGTAACACCAATGCCTGACACATTGCCTGAGGCACGCAATATCCAGCTTATTGCCAGGTTTTACGGCGACTCGGTGGTGTTACGCTGGGCACCATCAAAGGCTACACTCTGGACTTTTGCCAATACTTCGGGATACAGGATCACCCGTTTTGAACTGGATCACCACAAGCCCGTCCCCGGTTCAGAAAAGGTCCTGACCTCTGAACCTCTGAAGCCCTGGTCGTTGAATGAATGGAAGCAGAAGGCCAACCGTAACGACAGCCTGGCTGCTGCATGCGCGGAGATTTTGTATGGCACCTCTAAGGCCGAAGTCCCGAAGAAGGGGAATAACCAGGATATCAATCTTAAGGAAGCCCTCGATAAAAAATATGAGTTGGAAAACAGGCACGCTATGGCCTTGTTCCTGGCCGACCAGTCCGCTTTCCTGGCCACCGGCTTAGGACTGAGGCTCACTGACCGGAGCATTGAAAAGGGAAAAACCTATGCTTACTCTGTCTGTGCGTTAACAGACCCGAAGGTCATGAAATCGGATACCGCCGGTGTCATCATCAGTACCGCAGCCGTTATGCCCGTACCCGGGATGCCCGCTATCCGGGTTGAAGAGCTGGACAGGATGATCCGGTTTACCTGGAACCGCCAGATGGCCGGCATGTATTTCTCGGGGTACAATTACGAACGCTCCGATGACGGCGGGAAGACCTTTAAGCGCCTCAACAGGCATCTGTATACACAGCTCTCCTCAGGACAGGAGTTGGCGTCAGAGTCCCTCATTGAACTGGATGATTCGGTGCCGCAGAACTACAAAACTTATTATTACCGGATAACCGGGATCACTCCTTTCGGCGATCCCGGAAAACCTTCACCGGTTATGCCCGTCATGGGGAGAGACAGGACCCCACCGGTGCCACCCGAAGAAATCGCCGCCAAAAACACCAAAGATAATACCGTCAAAATTACCTGGACCAAACGGATAAAGGAAGCCGACTTCAGTGGTTATCTTGTCGGAAGGGCCGATAAAGCCACCGGACCTTTTCTGCCGCTGGTAACGCAGCCATTACCAACAGGAGCAACAGAATATACGGATAATACGGCCGAAGCCCACGGAACCAACTATTATGTCGTTGCCGCCATCGATACCGCGGGCAATGCCGGCACATCCGTTCCGGTATACGTCATCATGACCGATACCATCCCTCCTGCCCCTCCTTCCGGACTTGCAGGAAATGTGGATACGACAGGCATCGTGCATATCCGATGGAAAGCCGGCAAAGAACCCGATATGCTGGGTTATATGGTGTACAGCGCCAACGCTGCCGATCATATTTTTACTCCGGTATCCCAAGATTTTGTTGCCGATACGACTTTTACCGACAGCATAACCCTGAAGACTCTCACAAAACACATCTATTACGAGGTTGTGGCCTTCGATAAAAACCGTAACCCCAGCGCTTTTTCCAAACCACTGGATCTGAAGCGCCCGGATAAAATTCCACCGGTTTCGCCAGCCATACGTCAGTTTTTCGTTACCGATTCAAGCGTCATGTTAAGCTGGGCCGTCAGCAGCAGTTCGGATGTGCAGAGCCAGATCCTCTACCGCCGGGATAAAGGCGGCAACTGGACTAAATATGCCGAATTGATGCCGGAACTGAATTCGTATACCGATCATAAGGTAAAAAAACAGAACTGGTATGAATACGCCCTGGAAGCTGTAGACAGTTCAGGACTGCATTCTGAAAAGTCTTTTCCTTTGAATGTCAGGGTTTATGACTCCGGACAACGGCCCGCAGCTGAAGATTTTACGGTAAAAAAATCAGCGGATGGCAAATCACTGGAACTGACGTGGAAATATAATGCAGCCGGTGACTTCTGGTTCGTCATTTACCGCTCCGTTGACGGTTCGGAATTGATGACTTACCGTAACCTTCCCCCCGGACAGCATACATTGAATGAACCGGCACTTAAAAAGGGAACCTACCAATATGCCATAAAAGCCGTTTACAGAGACGGTGGCGAATCGGCACCGGTAAAGTCAAATAGTATTCAGCTTTTACCACCCGGCGAGTAAAAAGTGAAATCAGGACTTCATAATACAACGCAGTTTTCGATGTAGATCTGTGTTCATCTGTCCCGCATAGTTTCGGAATTCGTGGTGGGTTTCATCCGGTTTTTTACACGGATCCAGGTCTCCGGAAATGTTTACATTCAGCAGCGAAATATGCCGGTCACCGGCCTCTCTTATGATTTAAACAACGGCTTGTATTTCCCCCAGTACTGATATATCAGAATCAGGTTCAAAACAGCCACAAAAGCTGCAGTCAAAATGTTCCAGCCACCGTTGGCAAAATTGAAGATCAGGAAATTGACAGAAAGCGGTGCAAGAACGATCGCGATAAACGGGATCCAGATATTGAAGACCAGGAAAATACCAACCAGGATCTCAAAAATATACAGAGCCGGAAGAAAGGACGCTATCGCATCCAGGTACTGTCTTGCAAAATCCGGCATTTCCCCGTAACTGGTCGGGAAAAAATGCAGGAACTGGTTGACTGCATAAATGATCAGGAATGCTCCCAAAATAATGCTGATGATGCGGGTGAATTTAGATGTTTCCATTTTTTTACAGATTTGGAATAATGTATAATTTAATTACTCAGTATCTGACCATAGCATATGAGGAATCACGGCTGTATAACCTCCGTCAGTGTGTGCTGGCGACGGCTGTATGCATCAGGCTGAAGAATAGCCCGGCTTTCTCCGATCCCATTTTGTTTCCGGTGACTCGTCATATACGTCATTAATAACACCAAATACTTAATGATGTTTACACCAGGGTCTTTCACACCGCCGGAAAATTCATGGAACATCAAAATCTTATGATTAACCTACCCTTTTTCCAATCCATTGAGATGTATTTTTGGAAGGCATATTATTTTATCCTGTTTGCCTGATATCCTGCCGGCGGTGAGTTTCATAAAATCAAGCCTTACCGTTCATGGTCTCTGACAATTTTCAGGGTGAGATATGCTCTTTCAAATTATTTTTGTACTTTCATCGTCGCCTTCATCTTTCAACTCCTTAAACCTGTGAGTCTGTTTCTCAGGTTCGGATGATTGATAATATCTTAATGTAAAAAGCTGTCATGGAAGGGCAACCAATCCGGATATCTTCCCAAAAACAAAAAAATGATGAAACCAATTGTTTTTAGCCTGCTTCTTTTAACGCTGACCTTAATGACAGGCTGCCGTAACGAAGCATGGCAGCCATTATTCAACGGCAAAGACCTCCCTGCACCTCACCATTACCTGGGTACACCCGATGCATCGGTGGATGTTCCAGGACTGAAACGCGACAGCCTCGGGAATTATCTGGAAAGCCCGGGATGGGATGATCCGCTGCACGTCTTTTCAGTGGTGAATCTGGACGGAGAACCGGCAATCAGGATTTCCGGGGAAATCATAGGCGGACTGGTACTGACCGACAGCCTGTCCAACTACCATTTAAGGCTGAAATTCAAATGGGGCAACATCAAATGGAGCTGGATGGAGGGCCGCCCGAAAGACGGTGGTATCCTTTATCATCAGAGGAAAGGCGCCAGCCACGAATTTCAGATCCATGAAGGGGATGTGGGAAGCTACTGGTCAATGCGGTCGGTTTGTGATATCCCGGCTGAATGGACAAGAGATATCCCGCCTGCCATCGTGAAGGCTAAACCATACCTTACCCCACTGGTCAGCACACTGACGGATTCCATGCTCATTTTTAATCCGGATGCGCCGCTACACCATTTTTCCGGTGACGGCGGACCCAAAGCCTGGCAGATCGTTATTGCCAATCCCTACAATGAAAATCCCCCCGGCGAATGGAACACCCTGGAGCTGATCTGCTGGAAAAACAACGCCGTACATATCGTGAACGGGAAGGTGAATATGATTGTACTGAACGCCTTTTACAGGAAAGACGGGGAGCTTTTCCCACTGGAATCGGGAAGACTGACTCTGCAGTCGGAAGGTGCTGAATTGTTTTTTAAAGACATTGAATATAAAAAATTAGACAAGGCTCCCAAAATCTTAAAGAAGTATCTTGATTGAATGAACAGGGGAAGAATAAGAAATAATTTTTCTATTTAAATGAATTTCCTGAACCAAATCTTAACAGCTTAAATCAGCTTAATATGAAAACGAGATACGTAAAAGTCATCCTGGCCATTTTCATCATCCTGGCATTACTCTGGTTAGTTAAAATGTTGTATATAGACCCGGGAAGCGACAAACCAGGAACTGATAAAATCACCAAAACAGATTCCCGGGCGTTTATGATTCACTCCCGTACTTACACTTATGCTCATGGAATTACGGCATAAGATCAATCCCTGATGGTTTAGAGGTTCAGACTCACCATTCAATGTCGTTTAGATAAGCTCCCTTCGGCTTCGCTCAGGGACCACCTTCGGCTTCGCTCAGGGACCGTTAGATTCAATGCAAAAATCAGTACACCCTTCGGCTACGCTCAGAGACCACAATAATGGTTACTGCAGGGAATTATTTTCAAGGGGACTCCCCTGCCCGGCTCTCCATGTTCCTGATAGCAGGCCCTGATACACTTATTTTAGCCCAGAACACTTTACGGAATAATGGATAAACGTCAACCAAAACCGGCTTAATCTTTTCAAAATTTACAGAACCGTCATTTTTCATCCCAACCCGCATAAACCGTCGGGTCCTGGTAAATAGATACTACCCTTTTTCATGAAATCGCTTCCTTTTCCATCATCACTCTTGGATAAAACTGATTTTGAATTGTTAATGAAGAACGGACAGCAGAATCATAATAGAAAACGATCATACATCAACATTCTTCAAACTTCAATCTTACTCATTATGGAACTATCAACAATGTCGATTAAAGACCAGACTGCAAATCCGGGTCCGTTGGGATTATTAGCTTTTGGTATGACCACTGTTCTTTTAAACCTTCACAATGCCGGTTTTTTTGAATTGAATTCGATGATCCTGGCTATGGGCATTTTCTACGGAGGCCTGGCCCAGGTTATCGCCGGAATCCTGGAAGCCAAAAAGGGCAACTCGTTCGGGCTCACAGCATTTGGCTCTTACGGATTATTCTGGCTCACACTGGTGGCACTGATCCTGATGCCAAAATGGGACTGGATTCCCGCTCCTTCTACCGGCGGTATGGTTGCCTTTTTTGTTATGTGGGGTATTTTCACCGGATTTTTATTTGTCGGTACCCTTAAAATTAACCGGGCTCTGCAACTTGTTTTTGCCACACTGACGATTTTGTTTTTCCTGCTTGCAATAGGCGATAAAACGGGAAATGCCGGGATCAAAACCTTTACCGGTTATGAAGGGATCCTTTGCGGGGCATCCGCCATTTATGCCGGCATGGCTGTTCTGTTGAATGAGGTGTATGGTAAAGTCATACTCCCGGTAGGAACCATCTAAAGATAATAAGAGCTTGGTGTCCGGGCCTGGAATGAAACCAGGGAGAAGGGATTAATGTAACTCTGGTTGAATTCCTGTTTTATTAGGCAATAATAGTATCCAGACATGTTAAATCAGCGAAAAATGAATGAAAAACTGAAAACGCAGCCAGCGACCCGGGGATAACTGCCCACCGGAATATATCCTCTCTCTTCTTGTTAAAGTGTTTCGGTGTACTCTTTGGAAGTTTCCTTTTCCCGAAGTTTACTAAGGAATATTGAACGGATTCTGTTTTTCGTTCAGTACCCCGGTCTCATATACCCTCTGCTCTTCTTATTCCAGCTTCAGCAGCTTCACTCCATGCTTCGGAACTTCAAGAGTTATGGAATTCCTGAATGAACCAAGATCACTTTTTGCCCACAGATCTCTGACCTCGTATTTATGTGCAGTCAGACCCGTGTCGCTCCATTTGACCACAACTTTATCCATATCAGCGTCGGTGGTATTGAACACTGCGAGGTAGTTCACCGTGGAGTCGGGTATTTCCGCCTGCCAGACGATAATCCCTTCACGAGAGTAAACCTCATGATTACTGACACTGTTCTGATCGATAGCCAGCACTTCGTCATTGGTGAGCAGCGCGAGGGTAAAGTCGTCGAAACCGGTAAGGTCGCCGCCGATCATCAACGGGGAGCGGAACATAGACCAAAGGGAGATCATGGTATACTGTTCTTCAGGAGTAAAGCCGGTGCTCTTTTCCCTGCCCACAGGACCCCTTTTTGAAAGTTCTCCCACAGGAAGCATATCGGCGTCGGGCCAGTGCCCTGGCGAGATATAGGGTGCCCAGTCTTTGCACAGTTCAAACTGGTCAAGGAGTTTTGGCCAGCTATCCCAGAAATCTCCCGAGATACGCCACATATTTGCCATGGCTCGCACATCATCTGCTTCTTCCAGGGGTGTTCTGCCCGGGGAGAGACTGTAAACCATCGGTCGTGCGCATTGCTCAATAGCGCTATGTACAGCTTCGATCTCAGGACCGTGAAAGGGTGAGGACATATCATCAACCTTGATAAAATCAACATCCCATGAAGCATACAGGTCACACAGGGAATTATAGTAGTCCTGTGCACCCGGTTGGGTCATATCAACACCCCACATCTGGTTCAGCCAGCGGCAGACGGAAGTGGTGTCAGCGATCATGGAAGCGTCGATGTTGGCTGTACCTTTCACCGGTGATCTGGCCCAAACAGCCTGCCTGGGAATTCCTCGCATTACATGAATGCCAAATTTGAGTCCGAGGCTGTGAACATACTCGGCGAGGGGTCTGAAACCCCGTCCGCCGGCTGATGAGGGAAACCTCCAAGGGTCGGGCAAAAGCCGTCCGTATTTATCCATTGCCAGCCAGGGCGTATAGCCTTCATCATTACTGAGTTTCAACTGAGGATAATTCCCGATTTTAGCCTCCGGCTGGAAAGGATACGACCAGAGAAAATCAACCACGATGTAATCATAACCATATTTTTTCAGGTGCTCCGCCATATATGCAGCATTGGCCCGAACCTCGGCTTCAGTGACCATGGATCCGAAACAATCGTAACTGTTCCATCCCATGGGGGGTGTCTGGGCCAGCCGGTTTAGGCCCGATCTTCCGGCCATCTGATCAGTCTGAGCCTGCAAGACGATCAGATTCAGGCTTAAAAGACAAATGAAGAAATATTTCATGGTACAGTTATTTAGCAAGGCTGCCGGCACTGGCCAAATGGTCATTTCCGACCCGTTTTATTCAACCTTTAATTTGATGACCAGCTTTTTAACCTGGGTCTTTTCTCCGGGGTCGAGACCCGGCCTGTGAGCATCAGATGGGAAAAATATAAAGAAGTTGCGGGGTGTGGCCTCATAATTTTTCACCGGATTCACCTCATAAAAACCTATATCTTTAGCCGGATCATAATTCTGGAACGTTTGCGTGGTATCAGCCAAAGGGGAAACCCCTATTTCCTCCCTGCCTGAAATCACATACTGTATATCAACGTATTTCCTATGTGCTTCATAATGTTTTTCATCTTCACTTTGAGTAGTATATTCACTAACGGTGGCAAAAAGGCTGTCTCCGTCAATATCGTATCGTTTTAACTCAAGATTCTGCAAATCATGGGTTTTCAGAAATTCGAATGCCTGATCCCACCTTTCAGGATTCTTAAAATATGCTTCAGCCAGGGCCCTGCGGTTGATGGTGGAATCGGGCTGAACATTCCACCCGTTTAACCATTGTCCGGCTTCGAACCAATGGTCTGTTTTGTTCCGGCTCCATGTCGATGGGTCGGATTGGTTATGACTGCAGTTTAAGAAACTTCCCATAATCAAAAGCATCAGCATTATTAAAACAGTGTTTTTCATTTTTCATGGCCTTAAATGATCAATATGTCAGAATTCCGGAATAAATATCGGGAAAGATTTTGAATTTTGACAGGCTGCAATGCGTATTTAAGGACCAGATGAAAAATGGGTCTCAACAAATGGAATAGCAATTGAAGATTCTTCCTTTTTTATCAGACACCAACCATCACATCCAAGGCGGAATATTCTCAGAATACATACCCGGCTCCAATTCCAACAGCAGTGGTATTCCATTTTATGGAAGGCTGCGACATCGGGGAAACCGTAATATTCATCCTGATCTTCCCATCCGGTTTCTGATAACGGTAACCGAAAGAATAGAACAGTAAGAAGGATTGATCATTCCCGTAGTGGCTGAAATACAATTCCGGCAGGCCTCCCAGCCCAAGTTCAAGGTTGTGGGATTTTGGTCCCGCCATCATTAATATATGCAGGGGAAAGTTTACTACCGTATTGTTCCAGACTGAACATCCGCCTCCGGCAGAATAATGCAGCCAATGGTTTATATTACCAAGGATCCTGTCATAATTTACCGAATAGTTGCCTGCAACCCCTGCCATTTCAACATAAATGCTGTTTGGCCTTCGTTGCTGTGCAAAAGTAGATGAGACAGCTCCGCAGATGAGAATGACAGCAATGGAAAAAGTGCGTAATGTATATTTCATGGTTATTTTATATCAGGAATACCTTTCATCAATGCGACTTCAATGGATTTAAGTATAACAAGACTCGTCAGGGTTGCTCCTGAAACGGCATCAACGCTGACTGATTGTTCTTCTAAAACCGTATGGACGATATACCTTGCCTTTCGTCCGACAGGAGAGGCATTCAATTCCAGGATATCAACGGCAGTGATTTGATGATCTTCAACAGTGACCGAAACCTTTGCCCGTCCATCCGAGTCAGGATCCTTGTATTCCCCGGTAAAAGTACCGTCACTGACAAGGCTCATATCAACTTCCCTTACATCGATCGAAGATATTTCTTCATCGGATAATTCGCAACCGATGATCATAAAAAGACACAGAACAAAAAGCAGCCTGTTTTTCATAATACATGATGATTAATGGTATGGGGTTCCTCTTTCCCTTTCATTGCTTTCCTAATAAGTTCAGCCGGTCCTGTGGCACAAGCCATGCAAATTTCCTAAAAGTCCACCTTGTAATTCAGGTTTGGGATCAGTCCCGAGTAGGTATATCGTTCAATCCGCTGATCGGCCGCGTTGTAATATTCCTGGTAAAGGTTGATGTGGTTGGTCAGGTTCTGCAGATCGAGGTTCAGAGACCAGCTGTACTTCGGTTTATTTTTCCGGAAACCAGTACCCAGGTCGATTCTGAAATAGTCCGGTGCACGGTTTGTAAACGCCTCCTGAGTGATCAGTACTGTTTCTCCCCGTTGGTTCGATGATTCCAGGTCAATCGGAATTGTACGGTAACCTCCTCTCCAGATGATCCTTGTGTTGAGGCTCCAGATATTATCCTTGTTTTTACCGGTTTTAAATTCCTTTCCGCCGAGAACATTGAAGATATAATTTCCGTCGAACCTTGTATTTCGCCAGATATGGTCAAGTGCCAGGTATTCCGAATGAAAGAGAGAGGAAGTGATGAGGAAATAAAAATTTTTATCAAAGAACCGCTCCAGGGTAAGTTCTACTCCATAATTCCTGCCTTTTCCCTTATTCACAAATTTCTCATTGGTAAAACCGGAATTTTCATTAATGGCTGAAACGTAAGAACTGTCGGCGGCAACCGGAACATCATAAAGGTACTGATAATAGGCCTCGGCCTTCAGCCTGAGATTGTCTGATAACGACCGGTCATATCCGAGAACATTATGAACGGCCTTTACCGGACCCAGGTCGCGGTTCGGCTGTTCAAAGCCCCCGGAAGACAAAGGCCGTTGAGCAAGATTGATCGACGGAGGGAGGGTTTTTGAGTGGACTCCGAAACCGTAGGAAAATGACTGTCGGTTGTTGAACCGGTATCCCAGGCTTACTCTTGGTTCAACAGACAGGCAATGATTAAGGAATTCATCGATAAAGTGAAGTCCGGCATTGATGGTGAGCTTATCTGTAAGTTTATTTTGCCATTGAAGGTAAGACTGAAATACCGATGCACTGCCCGACTGATCGATTGACTTCTCGAAATTCCCGAGGTCCCAGATATATCCATATTTGTAAAAATCAAAATAGAGTCGGCTGAATATGACACCACCCCGCAAGACGTTCCGGTTGTTGAATTTATGGTTAACCAGACCGCTGTACCTGAGAGCCCGGTTTATAAATGTTTCATTATCCACATCATGGAAATTAACCGAAAAATCCAGGGTATCCTGGTTCATACCATTTTCCTCGGTAGTAATGGCAAGGGTATTCCGGATCCACGTATTGGCATCATGGAGGATAAGAAAATGTGAAAGCCCTGCCACCCCTGTCCGGTGATTCTCCCTTTCCTGCAATCTGTCAGACCAGTAAAGCCATTGTGACGTATCCCGGATCGCATTGTCACCTGTTTTGCTGATACCTCCGATGCCAAACAGGGAAAATGTCCCGTATTTTGAAGTCGGTATATTGATTTTGAAGTTGATGTCCTGAAAGTCAGGAGCCAGAGCATTCTCACCCCCGAATTTAATCCCCGCCTTATCGAGAATCATAAGTGATGAATACCGGTAGTTTACCAGGTACGATGCTCTGTTGTTCTTTCCCAGAGGGCCTTCGGCTGAAGCCTGGAGACCGAGGATGCCTGCCTGAAACGAAAATTCAGGTTTATCATAATTGCCATTCCTGAATTTAAGATCGAACACACCTGAAGTAGCATTGCCATATTCCGCTGGGAAGGCACCGGTAAGAAAATCGGAGTTGGAAAGGACAGCATTACTGATCATGCAAATACCTCCGCCAGAACCTCCTTCGCCATTGCTGAAATGGTTGGGATTGGGAATCTCAATGCCTTCGAGACGCCAAAGGAGACCTAAAGCCGAATTTCCCCTGATGACAATTTCATTGTTTTCATCATCCGCCGTAGCAACACCGGCAAACGACTGGGCCATCCTTGCCGGGTCAAAAAAACTGGCAGCATACCGCTGGGTCTCTTCCACGTTAAAGGCACGTGACGAAACCAATGCCATAGTATTCAGAGGTTTGTCTTTTTTCCGGCTACCTGAAAAAACGACCTCCTTCAGGTCTGAGACCATACCGGTGAGCTGGACCTCGAGGTAAACTTCTTTCCCTGATGACACCAGGATATTGGGAAGAATCTGATCCTCATAACCTACGTAACTGAACCGGATATCATATCTTCCCACCGGGACGTCCTGAAACCGGAACATACCGGTTGCATCACTTATAGTACCTTTCACAGGATCAGTACCTAATAAAATGATATTTGCCCCGAATAAGGGCATCTTCGATTCATTATCGACAACCGTGCCCTTAATCGTCTGAGTAAGATCTTGAGACCAGGACAAAGACTGGAACAGGCAGAGCATAGCCATGGCTACAAAAAGCACCGCGGGTTTCATAATAGTCTGAGAATTAAGGTTTATGTGTTATTGCTAAAAGAGTAACATCCTGTGCACAGAGTAAAGATAAATGGAATTTAGATTCTTGCAATTCACTTACAAAAAATTTTTAAGCCCGATCTTACATTCATGGATGACAAGAGAATACAACTCTTAAATAAGATCTGCAGAACCAGCCGGTGAAAAAGATGAAAGTGATCCACCTGTCTGTTCATCCGACTTCTGCTTACCTGTCGCCAGATCATCATTCATACCTCAACAAGTTTCCTGTTATTATTCCTGAGAAGCATGATCCAACAGATGTTCACGGCAGCTTTTACAGAAATGACTTTCTTTCTGGTCCAGGTCTTCGACATAAGTACTCGACCTCATGAGACATACAGGGTTGTGACAGTGAATGAGGCCAAAGGCATGGCCGAGTTCATGCATCACTACCTTGGAGAACCTTTCGGATAGCAGTTCATGGTCCGGATCGAGTCCGTAAAGTTCATTCCGAAGACGGTAAAGGGATGCGATTCCTGTATTACCGTTTAACTGAGCCTGTCCGAAAATATACGTCAGGATGGGTATGTACAGGTCGACTCTGAAAAGCCCCATAGCTTTGAATGATTGCGGGGAAATCATGGCCGAAACCATATTGAGCAATGAATTGGCATCGTACTGCCGGCGAACCGGATTGTAATATATATTTAAATCGGTTTCACACCCGATAAGCCGGACGGGAAAGTGAAATTCCCGTTCGATATCATTGATAATACGCCGGGTGAGGTCATCTTCAAAATGACCGCACGTATACAATATGATGTTCGGGGTCTCCAATCAGGCTCAGTGATAATCGGTGAATATTAACGATGATTGATACAAATTCAGATACGGAAACAGGGTCAGCTTTCCTGTTTCAGTTCATATTTCCGGATCTTATTGTAAAGGGTAGCCCGGTCGATATTCAAAGCCAGGGCCGAACGCGAGATATTCCAGCCATATTTATCAAGGATTTTACCGATGTGCTTTTTCTCCAGTTCATCCAGACTCTCGATTGAACTACTGAGAACCTCCTTGCCCATGGGAAGGTCTCTCAGGCAGATCTCCTTTCCGTTACCCACCACGATGGCGCGTTCGATCATATTCTCCAGTTCACGAACATTCCCGGGGAACTCAAATTCCATAAGGTGATTCATGGCAGCCGGCTCAATACTGATCAGATCACGGCTCATGGACGTACAATATTTCTTAATAAAATAATTTACCAGAAGGGGTATATCCTCAATACGTTCCCTGAGGGGAGGAATGACAATATTTAAAACATTCAGACGGTAAAACAGATCTTCACGGAAAGTACCATTTTTGACCATGCTCTTCAAATCCCGGTTGGTGGCGCAAATCACCCTGAAATCAGAGGTAATCTCTTTGTTCCCTCCTACCCTGACAAAGGATTTGGTCTCCAGCACCCTCAGCAGTTCAATCTGCATTTTGGGAGAGATGGTAGCTATCTCATCCAGAAAAATCGTGCCGCCGTCAGCCATTTCAAACCTGCCCTTCCGGTTAAAGGTAGCACCGGTAAAAGCGCCCTTCTCATGGCCAAACAGTTCACTCTCCAGAAGGCTTTCTGTAAGCGCACCGCAATGGACGCTGATCATTGGAAAATATTTTCTCAGCGAATTGGAATGAATAGCCCTGGCCACCAGTTCTTTACCCGTGCCACTCTCTCCAGTGATGATCACGGATGAACTTGACTGGGCGATGCTTTCAATCTCCCGGAGGACCTTCTTCACAGCACTACTTTCCCCGATGATATCTTCGACATCGACAAGTGATGTAATTTTCTCCTTCAGACTTTGATTTTCTGATTTCAGTGCCACCTGGGCAGCAGCATTCCGGATAAGATGAGAGAGATCGTCGGGATCAAACGGTTTGGTCACATAATCGAAAGCACCATTTTTCAAGGCCTGTACGGCAGTGTCAACCGATGCAAAGGCAGTCATAATAATAAATATTGGCTCGTGGGGCAGGGTCTTAATCCGCAGGTGCATCTCCATCCCGTCCATGCCGGGCATCTTAATATCTGCCAGAATAATATCAAAGTTTCTGCTCTCAAGCATTGACAGGGCTTTCTTGGCATTCTCGGCACATTCAACATCATAGCCGTCTTCAATAAACCAGTTGTACAACGAATCACGGACGGATTCTTCATCATCGACGATCAGTATGGAAATTTTTTCAGCCATTATGATAGGGTATAGATTTATTTCACTGCCAGAGGGATAATAATGGAGATGGTAGTTCCCCTTCCCGGTTCTGAAGACACCTCAATTTTCCCTTTATGGTTCTCGACGATTCCGTGTACAATGGAAAGTCCCAGTCCTATCCCGCTGATATCCCGTTTGGTGGAAAAGAAAGGTTCAAATATGTTGGGTATATCACCGGGGGCAATGCCCGAACCGTTATCGGAAATCTCCATACGGATACTCTCTTTGTCGGGATTAAATGTCCGGATGATGATCTCGCCTTGTTCCGTTATGGCTTCCGACGAATTGACCAGAAGTGCAACGCATGCCTGTTTGATCTGATTCGGACTGCAAAAAATCAGGTCGGAAGCAGCTTTAAAATCGGTTTGAAAGCTGATATCTGCAATTTTAATAGAATGGATCATCAGGTTATAAGTCTCTCGCAGCAATTTGTGGAGGCTGGTCACTTCAAAATCTTCCCTGTCTTTCCTTGAGAAGTCGAGCAGACCTTTTACGATATCCCCGCAACGTTTAGTCTCGGCTTCAATCAGCTTAAGGTCCTTAAGTATCGTTTCTTTTTTTTCGTGTTTGAAACTTGAATTATCGAGGTGTTTATGAATAAGCTTGGCATAAATCAGAATCCCCGACAATGGGTTGTTGATCTCATGGGCAACAGATGAAGACAATTTCCCAAGTGAAGCGATCCGTTCCACGTGTATGAGTTCCTTCTGTGCTTCCGACAATTCCTCTGTTTTCTTCTGAACCTTATACTCGAGTTGCTGAGACCAGTTCTGCAATTCATTGGTAGCTGCATTGATATTATCGAGCATATCGTTAAAGGCAAGAGATACTTTTCTCATATCATCGAGCAGATCATTTTTGATATCGAGGCGAATGCTGTGATCCCCTTTGGATACGGCTTCACTGGCCTGAATGATCGAATTGAGGGGATTCTTGATCCTTCGCCTGGTAAACAGGACCAGGAAAGAAACCAGGAAAACTGTGATAATCGCCGCCAGTAAAAGAAACTCATTGGATGACTTTTGAACAAAAGTATCCAGATCTTCCAGGGGAATATTTATCATAAGCGATCCGAGAAACTCTTCATTCTGTGAGTGGGCATGGCAGGCAGCTGTATAGCACGATGGTGCATTCAATATGGGTTTCCGGATTAGAAGTTGCCTGCGAC
The DNA here is from genome assembly GCA_963732905.1 of uncultured Bacteroidales bacterium. Classification (GTDB taxonomy): domain Bacteria; phylum Bacteroidota; class Bacteroidia; order Bacteroidales; genus DASQZK01. The sequence continues at coordinate 243,921 of CAVTBM010000009.1, read as the reverse complement.
TGTTTTCATTGGCATACGCGCCACAGCCAAGCTCATTGTCGAGAATTCTGTAGGACTTGTCATTTCCGGAAAACAGGGAAACCAGATTAGAATGACATTCATTGCAGTTGGGATTTCCGCGGTTTTTAAATTGAGTCGAAACCGAGGTGAAGGCCAGGTAATCATGATCATCGTACATGTTCACTTCATCTATCCCCGACATTGTACTTATCGTTTCAAGGGTGCGTTGCAGCATTCCCCTGTCATTTTCCAGCATCGAGTAATACAAAGCCCCTTCAACGATAGAACTTACATGATCGCCGTTCTGTCTTATGGTGGTATTGAATAACTCCACATACATCGACCGGAAAACAATATTGAACAGAATAAAGAGAAAGATAAGCGAAGCCGCAGTAATGAAAACCACACGGCCGTAAATCGACGATCTGATTCTGACAAATTTTCTGATCTGTTGCCAATCGGTAATCTTCCTGAAAAATCCGGTTTGGATCTTCATCATTGGTTTCAAAATATGAAGGTTTGATAATTCTAATATTCATGCTCCCGGAAATAATCGTTTAAGAGCGCGCCCAATGGCGCGCTTCCACGATTTGTAAACTATATGATTTTTGTTTTCGGGCCGATCTTAAAATTACATAAATTCCATTGATTTTTCACCGGTTCAGGCATCTTTTTCGGCCGGAGTACTTATTCCAGGAAACGTTGCTGAAATTCTTGCCAAACTTCCCCGGGCATGTCAGTCAAAGGATGGTCTGCCAGTTCGCCTCCTTCCTGAAGAACGGGATGAGTCTGTGAAGCCTGGGTAAATCCGGATGCCGTATCGAGAACGAATTCCCGGAACCTGGCCAGCTCATTGATCATCCAGGTTTTGGCATCTTCCGCCAGATAACATGACCGGGTTTCCTCATGCCATTTTTCCGGTTGTATCCTGTATATCCATCCTTTATCATACGGGTCGTCGCTCATCAAACGACTATCTTTCATGATGGCGCCATTGATGCCGGTCACTTTCCCGGAGAGCGGTGAAATCAAACTGAGCTCTTTTCCGTCCTGCAGAAAACGAGCTATAACTTCACCTTTTGAGATCTGCTCACCTTTTGCACACATAGTCTTCAGCTGAACATCACCGGTGATATGCATCAGCAAATCGTCGGCTCCCATCCTGGCCATTCCCGATGGTTCGAGATATGCCCAGGTATGATACCTGCTGAAAAACAAACCCTGAGGAATGCGAAGGATATGTCCGGAAAGAGCGCCAATGCGTTCCCTGATCCTGACTTTAAGCTTCAAAGGTCTGTTCATCAGGATCCAGACCGGGATTATCAAAAGCAGAAATGCAATGATAATCAGGTATTCAATACCTTTGGTATCAAAAATATTGGTATATGAAAATCCATCCATAATGCTTGTATTTTTAAGTTACATTATTCATCATCCTCCGGCAGCGAAGCTTCTCTGAGCACGGGCAGCCGGTTAACGACCCATCTGAAAATCCAGATTTCAACAAAAAGAACTGTAAGTGTGACCACAAATTCCATCCAAGACGGAACATAATGAGGGGAGGCATCCCAGTGGAAGCCTATAATTGTTACATTGGCCCGGTTGATGATGATCCCGATCATGGTCACGATTGCAGCCAGCCTTACGGTAAAAATATTCCCGCTCCGGTAACTGTAGAAGAAAAGGAGCATAGGCAGTAATACAAAACCCAGCATTTCGGTAAGGTACCAGTATCCCATGGGTGTATTCAGCAGATCCCAGTGTTTACCATGTACAAAGACCAATATCTGCAGGAAGAAATAGGCGAACATCGTAAAGCCGCAGATTTTAGCTAATCCATGCAGAATGCCCTTATGTTTCCTGCGATTTTCAGGACTTATCTGATCAAAGAAGACACGGTGACTTATAGAACCTTCAAAAATGACCATGGACAATCCGGCAAAAATGCTGGAAACCAAAAAGAGCACCGGAATAAATTCAGAATACCATAAGGGATGAATTTTTTCCTTAGCCATCAGGTAAAGGGCTCCCAGCCCCGACTGGTGAAGGGTTGACAGGGTGATGCCAAAAATCACGGCAGCCAGGGTCATGCCCGAGAGAATATTTCTTGCCCGTTTTGCCCCGATCCATTCGGCAATGGCCGGCGAAAACTCGATGAGTTCAGCAGTCATATACAGAAGAAAATGCCAGGCGACGAGGAAAAGTACGGAGCTGACTCCGAAATTATTCCCGATGATCGGGTTGATCACGTTCCATGGTCTTCCCAGGTCCAGCAGCAATGCTCCGGCATAGAAAAGGTAAGCCAGGAATCCGTTCAGCACTGTTACCCGTACAATGGATTCGTACTGTTTATTATTCAGAATATAGACAATGAACGTGATGACATAAGCCCCACCGGCAAAAGCCACCCCTGTGACTACATCAAAACCGATCCACAGACCCCAGGGCACTTCCTGTGTCAGGTTGGTAATGGACCCGAGTCCCTTTGCAAAACGAATGACAATAAGGATGATGCCTAAAATAATAACCGGAAGGGTAATAAGATTAAACGGGGTCAGAAATTTTCCCCTGGGTTTGAATTCCGAGACCAGGAATCTCCAAAGCGGTTGTCCGTTCCTGGTACGTGAAAGGCTGTAATCTGTATTATTCATGGCTGGTATCCGTATTGGGTTGGTTGTTTTTGGTTGAATTATGTATGCCCAGTAATAAAGCAGGCCACAGGACAAATATGGATGGCACGCTGTACAGGAATCCTTTGGTCAGTTCGGGATAAGAACTTTTCTGCAGTCCCGTATTGAAACCGAGTTCTTCGAACGGTACCGCCGAGAGATAAAGGTATCCCGTACCGCCGGCTTCATTTTCACCATAGATATAATCATAGTACATATCCGGATCATCATTGATCCTTTTACGTGCTTCCGCTATCATCTCCCTGCGGGTACCAAAAGCGAGGGCCTCAGCCGGACAGTTTTCCACACAGGCAGGTACCTCACCTTTACCAAGCCTGGAGAAACACATATCGCATTTTTCGATTTTCGGATTGGGGCTGTTGTATTCGAATTTCGGCATCTCGAAAGGACACGATACCATGCAGTAACGGCAACCCATGCATTTGTCCCCTCTCCAGATCACCGGACCCTCAACCGTCTTATGCATAGCTTCCGTAAGACAGGCCGATGCACAGGCCGGCTGACTGCACTGCATGCACTGCCTTTTAGCGTACATCTCCCCTTTTGTAGTCTGATAAGCGTTTATAACGGTCCGCCTGTTCTCATTGGTTTTACGGACAGTACCCACAACAGGCAGGTCATCTTTGGCCGGTTCGGGTAAACCGTGTTCCCAGGCACATACGAATTCACAGGTCTGGCAACCGCCACAACGGGTGGAATCATATAATATCGCAAAAAACTCCTTATCATCACCCGTGGTATTTGCATGGCCGGGCTTTTCACCCAGACCCAATGACACGCCTGTCACACCGAGTACTTTAAAAAAGGTTCTTCGATTAATTCCCATTTCTAGAAGTATTAGTTGGTTATTAAGTTTAGGTTCTGCATCAGTAACTACCTGGAAAGATTGATAAATCCAGTCTGAAATTCTTCCCATACATCCGGTCCAAGACTTTCCAGCACGGCGTTTTTCATTTCACCCCCCTCCTGAAGCACCGGTTCGGACATACCTGATTTTAAAACGGATCCCAGGAAATCCTTCAGCCTGGTAAATTCTGTATTTATCCAGTCAGAGTAATTTTGACCCATCAGGTAAGAACGTATCTCTTTAATCCAGTTGATGGGTTCAATTCTGTATACCCATCCACCCTGCAGCGGATCAGTGTTGATCAGGGATGCGTTGGAAAGCAGCCGCTGATTTTGTTCAACGATGGTGCCGGACACAGGTGACAGGATATCGAGCTGTTTCCCATTCTGAATGAGGGAAAAAAACACCTCACCTTTTCTTACTACATCTCCAGACCCTCTCATTTTTACCCGTGTGACAGTTCCGGTGACCCGGGGCAGAAAATCGTCGATGCCGGTCAGAACACGGCCATCCTTCTGCATGAAAGCCCATGTATGCGATCTGTCGAAAAATAAGCCGCGAGGAGCGGTAACAGAGCTTTCCCTGAAAACCGTTTTCAGATGAATTCCCTCCGGGCCTTCACCGGGTGTACGTTCCCTGAATATCCTGACCAGCACAAAAAGAATCAGAATTCCGGCCAGGATCACGATGGAAACGGACAGTATTGCGGCCATGACGGGGGAGTGACTCTGAGCCTCAGAGGCCGTAATAACGGGCGAAATAAGGTATTTAAGACCTGATTGACTTTCACTTGCAGTAAGCATGGTGAAACCGTTCATGGCAAGATACGACTGGCCTTCAAACAAAATCCAGCTTACGAACAGGGAAGCGTCCCCAGCGGGTTCGGTTCCCGAAACAGCATAAATACGGCTGTAAAGAGCCCTCGGATATTTCCCGATCCAGACTCCCCTGATCAACTCATCGGTACTGCTATACATATCTTCAAAGGGATCGAGCCTGTTATTGCCGTTGATATCCAGGGGAACAAATACCAGGCCCTGGTCTGAAGTACTTCCTTTAAATCCCTGCAGGTCGGCCAGACGGCAGAAGCCCACACCTGATTTGTCATTCATGATCCTGCCAGGCAGATCTTTCGGGGCCCCGGTTTGAACAAAGGAAATACCAGCCGGTCCGGTCTGTGTAAAATCAGCAAGGTAGGACTGTATCTGTTCGTCATCAGGTATGTAAAGTGCAACAGGTACTGCTTTGTCGTTTTTAGTGAATACACCCCTTCCATGAGCGGCGGTGTTGGTAAAGACCGATGCCAGATCAGCGGCAGATAACCCGCATGCCTCAATCTCCTTTCTGAAAGGATTTCCAGCATTCATGACGGCTACGATGACTTCCCTGCCAACCGGTATTTTCCAGGCTTCGGGAATGTTCGCTTTTTTTAAGTCTTTACCTCTGATCAGGCCAATGGCTTCTGAATTCTTGATAAACTCATCCAGACTTCCCGCTGTTTCAAACGAAACAGCCTTATCAGGGTGAAGCAGGGAGAAGCCGTTGATCCAGTCTGTGCTCACAGCTTCCAGTTCCGGGCTGCTCCATATCTTTACCGGAGATCCGTCAACAGGAGTATCTCCTGAGGGTAACGCAGAGGCGGGAACAGCCATGCTCACAAGCATTGTCAGTGATCCAAATAATTTCAGTAGTGATTTCATATTTCAGTTTTTCAAGGTTTATCGATGGGAAATCTTATTCAATCGCTGCAAATACATCTATCAAACCAGATGCCATCCTGGTTTATTGACATGATATACAATTACTTACATAAATCCGTTAAGGTCAGGTCTCCGGTTATACTGTTGTATTTTTATACAACTCAACCTGGCGCTATACCTTATATATTTGATTACCTGATTTTTACATGGGGTGGTGTATTTTACATCATATGCTGTATTTTACAACACATGCGTCTGCAAGGCGCATTCTGCGAAGGCCTGGCAATTCCATATTCAGAATTTATTTTGATATTTTCCCCTGAATCTCCCCAAATAACTATCATACCCTGTGTGACACGTCATAGAACCTGGTGGTCTGGCAGAATACTCCCCGTAACCAATCGGCTGTAAATATTACAGCCAGGATTGCTCTGATTGCTCGAAACCGTAGTTTTGAGTGCTGATTGGAGGAAGATCCGGTTAAAGGAAATAGCAAAAAGGAAAGCAAATCTCTGTGTGGAAGGATGGTTCATGAAATACAAATCTCTTCCGGACGACCGGAACCCGAAGAGTCCGGAAACATAAAAGCAGTCAGGTAAGAAAAAGAAACAGAAGGATAAGGTGCCGTGGGAATCCTATGCCCCGAAGTGCTTCAGAAGCTCATACACCAGAAAAGCCGGCCAGACCAGGGATTTGAGGATACCTATAACACCCATCCAGAATGTTGTGGAAGCGGATATGTAATAGATAGCCGCACCAATTAAACCAAGTCCGTAAATGGCGCCTGAGGGAGCATTTGTTTTAGCGTTATTTGCCATGTCGAGTAGTATTAGATTCTTTGGAATAGGAACAGACAGGCAAGTTCCTCATTAATCCTGAAAAAATCAAGGTTTTGCAGATTTATTCCCTCAGATTGAAGCCGGTAACAGTGAGTATCAGAAGCGGGTATTGTCAGGAAAAAACAAAAACCTTATCTTGATACCCACTTAACCAACCAACGTATGAAAAGACGGTATTTCCTAAAAAGCGGCTTTGGGGCCGCCGCTGCCGGGGCCTTCATTCCTGTGACCTTTCGTGACCAGGCTGGATTGCCTCCCGGTGAAAATCAGGAATCGCATTTAAAGGACAGCGCTGCCACTGTCCCCGATTTTGAGGTATATTCCGGACCAAACCGTGTACGCAGCGGCATATGTCATGGAGGTATCGGAACGGGCGGCATTGAACTACGAAAAGACGGGCAGTTCTATAACTGGTCACTCTTCAATAACCTTCCCAGGGGTATCGCCCCTCCTGCCGTTATCAAAGGACATATTCCCAACGGCTACGACATAAACCGACAGGATGACTACCTCAGGTTTATCGTCCGTTACCAGGTGAAAGGACAGGATCCGCAAATGAAACTTCTCCGCCTCATCGATCATTTAGAGGTTCCCGGTTCCGGTATTTACGATATCACCTATATTTTCCCCTGGATGACCCCGGTGGAAAATATCCGTTATAAAGCAAAATTTCCATATACATGGCTGGAGTTCAGCGATCCCGACATGCCATTCAAAGTGACCATGGAAGTTTTCAGTCCCTTTATCCCTCATGATGTAAAAAACTCGACCCTGCCAGGGGTTTATTTCAATTTTGAAATTATCCCGGATAAAAATGCAGATGTTGATGTTACCATTTTAGCTCTACAGCGTAACCTTGTGGGGTATCACACCAACGACAAATATTTTATAACGGATATCTCACAGGATCAGGATCTGACCTTCATCAGCATGACAGCAAAGATGGATGACCGTTATCCTACGGCAGGAAAAATGGGCATTGGCTGTACATCGCCCGATGCTTCATGGTATGCAGGCTGGGCAATACTTCATCCTTTCTTCCAGGTAGCCCTGGATAATAAAAATCTTCCAAATATTGACGATACGAATGGAACCGGGAGTCTGAAGAAGCCTATGCCTGAATGGATGCCCGAAACCAGCGGCAGAAATGTAACCGATCCGGATACCGGCAAGAAAACTGCCGGCGGAAGTGAAGGTGAAGAAGCCCTTTTCAGCACTCTGGCTGCATCTTTCAACCTTCTGGATAAAAGGCCGTTGAAGACCACCTTCCTGCTCACCTGGTACTTTCCCAATCAATACAGGAATGCCAACGCATTTGATCTTCTTGAAAAAGGAACTGAAAATCCGGTGCTGGATAAATGCGGACATTATTACATGAATTTCTTTGGCTCTGATTTGGATGTGGCAAAATACCTGGTAAAAGATCAGGATAACCTGGGAAAGGCCACCGGGAAATTTCTTAATGATTTTTATGCTTCCACCATCGACGGATTTATTCTTGACCAGATTAATTCCCATTTGAATTCCATGGTAACCGACAGCTTCCTGGATAAAGACGGAAAATATTACATAGCTGATGACGGAGGGTTGCTTGGTGCCAGGCGTACACCCCGCAACGGCGGCCTGAATCCCGATGTAAATATTTATGCTTCAGTGCTGTTTGCTTCCCTGTATCCTGAATTTTATGAATCGGCACTACGGGGTATGGTCCAACGACAGCGGCCCAGCGGAGAAATCGGATCGAACCGTTCCGACTGGCCTTCGGATATGATTTTGATGATTACCCGGCATTACTTCTGGACCGGCGATCGTAAATTTCTTGAAGATATGTGGCCGGCATTGAACAGTTCTGTAGCATACTGCCTGAATGTACTCGACCAGGACGGGGACCAGGTACCCGAGATCTACGCCCAGAACAACGGCTGCACCTACGATAACCTGCCAATGTACGGTGTGGCTGCGTACATCGTGTCACTTTGGATCTCTTCGCTTTATTCACTTATAGCCTGTGCAGAAGACCTGGATGATAAAGCCGCCCTGCATAAATTTAAAAGACTGTTGAATATCGCTGTAAAAGTGCGTGAAAAAGAGCTTTGGAACGGATCATATTATAACCTTTCCTCCGACAAGCTTAAAGGTCATGGTGTCAATGAAGGCTGTCTGACCGACCAGATCTTTGGCCAGTGGCTGATGCACCAGTCAGGATTGGGGGAACAGGTGCCAAAGGAACGCAGGGATCAGATCCTGAAAGTGGTGCTGGAGCGAAATTTCAGGAACGGCTTTATCCTGAAAAACTGTTCATACCCCGGCGAGCCCTTTTACGGCAAGATCAGGCAAAACGTGTGGTGGGACCAGGATAATACCCCCTGGAGCGGCGTGGAACTTGCCTTTGCCTCCTTGCTCCTTTATGAAGGCTTTTACAATGAAGCCCTTCAGGTTATTAAAACAGTCGATGAACGGTATCGCAAAGCCGGATTGTATTTCAATCATATTGAAGCTATGGGACACTATGCCCGCCCCATGTCATCCTGGGCAATCCTCAACGGTATGCTGGGACTCTCAGTCAGACCGGAAATCATTCGTTTTAAACCCTGCATCCCTGATCAGAACTATACTGTATTTTTTGCCATTCCAGGGGCGACATGCCATTTCATAAAGGAGAATGACACCTACCGTGTAAAAGTGCTTAGCGGTGATCTGAAAAACAGAAAGGTAATGGTAACCGGGAAGGACGGAATCGAAAAACAGATCCGGATTTACCGATAGCCTGGCTGCTGAACTTAGACAGGACACCACACTGCAGGCTAAACGTAGCGGAGACCTGTGGTATATGCCGATATCACCCGACGGGCCAGTCAACTGGAATGTCGGCAGTTTCAACGCAGCAGGTAACAATCTGATCTTCAACACAATTGATCCAGTAAAAAGTTGCGATTTGCAAATTACCTTCTACCTTTATGAGAATGACTGTTCCGACGAGGTCACTGTGGAATATTTCGGGAATGGCTCTGTGGATCCTTCAAAAATCAAGATCCTTTTGGTTGAAAGAGAATGAATCTCCGTTTCACAATCCTTCAACCTTTAATTTACCGGCATTATCAAAATATACCCGGCTAACGCGCACCTCTCTCTGGGTATTGGTTTTGGATATATGGGTATGATAAACGATATATCTGACTGAACTGTCGGGAGAGTATACAAAACTATTATGCCCCGGGCCGTATATGCCGGCTTCTTCATCCATTCCAATCAACGGGTTACCGGAAAACTTGGTCCATGGTCCGAAAGGTGACGTGGCTGTGGAATAACCGATACCATAATACGGGTCCTGGTAATGATTGGCCGAATACGTCATGTAATAGACACCGTCATGTTTAATCACGGAGCAACCCTCGTTGCAGCGGGAACGGTTGCTCAGGGGATGTTCCCAGGGCTGTTCTGCCTTCGAACAAAATACCGGATCACTTTTCGGCATCAGGTCCTGGTTCAGTTTCCTGCAAAATATATAACCGAACAAATGCCCGTCAGGCCATTTACCTTCATAGCCTACCTTGTCGTAATACAGGTATATCTGACCGTCATCGTCGAAAAAGATATGGGCATCGATGCATGAATACCCGGGGTCGAACCAGGGAGCATAAACATCGGTAAAAGGTCCGGTGGGAGAATTGCTTTTCGCCAGGCATAAGAGCATCCGTTTGGTAGTATCTTTTCCCTCGCAACTGTAAGCCATATAAAATAAACCCTTATAAAAATACACCTCCGGTGCCCAGTAACTACCTTTACCCCAGCTCTCTCCCGTTTTTTTATAGACGAATCCCTCATCCTTCCATTTCAGGTTCACAAAATCCACACTTTCACCGTGGGCTGAATCCTCCCTATATACCGCCGACCAGCACTTAAACCCCGAACCGGAAGAGGTGGTCCCATAAAGATAATAGTAGCCGTCATGGTAGATCATGAACGGGTCACCCATAAAAATACTGTCGCTAATGGGTTGAGACCGGAATGTTGATTCCTGTCCGGTCTGACCGTTAGCCTGGTTGGCAACGTTTAACGAGAGAGTGATGATGGTGATGAATTGGATGAAGTTGTTATGGTTTTTCATACGCATTTGGTGAATTTTACTTGCAATTACAAATTTGTCCAAAAATATTGCTTGAAAAAAAATATTCATCGGTTTTTCGAATTATTCATGTACTGAACGGTTGGTAGTAGCAAGGCATTCCTTGCCGCTACCAACCGATAATCCAATGTATTTCCATATTTCGAAAACCGACCGATAATCCGGTTTATTCCGAATTCACGACAGCCCGTCGAAAATACGTCCTGCCGGGATATTATTACATATCCACGGTTTTCCCGTCCACAACAAAATGTTTGACCATGAACGTCCCGTATTTCGCATCGGCAAATGGTTTGCCGTTTTTCAGACCTGCAAATCCAAAACCGGTCTCACAGCTGAAAAAACATTTAAAATTGTTACCGGCACGGGAATCAACGGTCATGGTTTGTGTAAGGGCATTATAGGTAATGCCGGTAAGACCCTGCAACAGGCCGTAACTCGACATAGCCCTGGCGTACCAGTGACCACATTCGTATTCGTCAAAAGGATTGCGGATGCGGCCGTCATACCGTTTGCGCAATTCCTTTACGATATTAAGTCCTTCCTGTTTTTCACCCATCATCATCAGGTGTGAGGCGACCTGGTATTCGATCCCTGTCCACACCTCGTTGCTGTACACGAAGGGAAAGGTGGGCTCATCGTGATTCGGCCACGTACAGATCAGCAGACCTCCCTCATGTCCGTAAGCATATCCAGCCCTTTGGGGATTGACATGATTACTCAGATCGGTTCTGAAGTTATATTTATACACTGAATTAAGGTGACTTAATACTTTAGTGCTGTCCATCAACATGGGCACACCACACATTTCAGCCAGCCAGAAACCTAAAACGCCGTCACTGATACAGCCGTCGCCATACTGGTACTTCGGACCCTCCTTTTCCAGCACTTTTAGAGCTTCGGGTGAATAGTTCCCGCCAAAACTTTGCTTTGATGCTTCCACCGGATCGGGAGCATTCAGTCCTTTCCATTGTACTTTTTGGATAAAATATTCACCGTTATATAGTTCGGTGCTCATTCGTTTAATCCCTTTGTCCAGAAGTTCCTTGTAAAGGGGCTGGACATCGTCAAGAGCCTTGCCCATTTCAATGCCGGCGGTCAGGGCACCAAGATAAAAACTGGTACACATTCCGTCGGGACCCCAGAATTCAATATCGTACGTATTATGATGAGGTTCTTCAAGTGCTCCTGTATGCCGAGGGTCCCAGTCTTCAATACAATAGTCGAGACTTTGTTTGACTTTGGGCCATAGCGCTTTGAGCCATTCTGTATTTCCGGAGATCTGCCATTCACGGTATACCTTCATGATGCCACCCAGCTGTCCGTCGGATGCGGCATAAAAAGAGTGGCCTGTTTCGCGGATGGGCAGGTTAGCCCTGAAGGTCTGATGCCCTGCAGTGCTTTGGTCTTCATGAAATTCCGTCTCCCTCAGAGATCTTTCCAGGGACGGGAAAAGATGAGATATGGCCTGAGCATAATTCCAGACATGCGTACATGAACCGTAACAACAGCCGCCAAGGTCGTGGCAGCCTTCCCATGCCCAGAGTTTACCGTCCTTCTGGCGCAGTACCGTCGGAGATTTCAGAATGGTAAGGTTGGCAGCCACAGCTTCCTTTACTTCATCAGGGATATCTGACCCGTAAAATGTGTTTGTGAACAACTCTGACTTGGCTTTCAGATCGTTGTAGTTGGTCAGCCAGTAATTGGTAATTTCGTTTATATCACTGAATTTACTATCGTACCAGGGTTCAAAGAAATATGAACTTACCGAAGAACAATTACAGGAAGCCGAAGTACATGTCAGCTGTTTTAACTGGGCTTTGGCAGCGCTATCCACCGGTGACCATCCGATACGAAGGTTGGAGTGAGGTACGTACCAGGCAAGGTAAACTTTTATTGTCCTGGATTCGCCGGGTTTAAGTTTGAAAGGAACCGAGATGGAAGCACCCTTTGCACCCCGGGTTACAGGATTTGACTCAGGGGTCAGGTTCTTAATGTTTTTCCACAGTAACGTCCGGCTGTCGAACCACCCGCCCCTGAACCAGCAATGATCGACCACAACATCAGGATCATCGGTAAAAACAGCAAAGTCACCTTTGTATTCAGGCTTGTTTGGAAAGCACGACTGATCCAGAACAAATCCGTTTTGGATTGCGCCGATAGAATCGCCGCCAATGGGTATGCCTCCCCACTCCGAATGTTCGGTCACATGCATAAAATTCTCGGAGTTGAAGGAAAACATAGCTTCGACTTCCTTTGAAGAGGTATTTTTGAAGGTATATTCAACACCTCCAACCGGAAGGCTGGAATTGTCAGGATCCGTAGGTATGAAAGGGCTCCAGCCTTTGATATCCACGTCTACCGGCATCTCTTTGTCGGTGAGCTTGACTTCTCCGAAGGGAAAACGGGCTTCGAAGCTGGCATCAGAATACCGTGGTACCCCGAAAACATTCGATCCTGTCCCGGTATTCGGACTGCCAAAAATCTTCCAGGATTGCACCGGTCCTTCCAGAATTTTCGCCCCGTTCTCCAGTCCTTTAACTGAAACAGCGGCAAATATAAAAGGGCTGTTAAAGACATCCGGCGTATGTCTTACCGACATGTGCGAAAATGCCCCGTTGCCATCGAGACAAAACATACCGGCGCCAATGCCCCCAATCGGGAATGCCACCCTGTTCAGATTATCACCCGTGTAGGGTCCGTTGAAGTTGTGGCCCTTTGATTCATGGCCGGAAGACTGATCGCGGCTGCATGACCCAAGTGCCAGTAGAATAAAGATGAAAAATGTAATACGTCTCATGGTTGTGGATTTATTCGGTGTTTAATAGTGCTTGGAAATATATGATTGAAAAATTTCAGTGCGCAGTGTCCTTATCTCTCATTCCCCCACAATTGCGGACCATTGCCATGGGCTTTTCGCCAGGCATCCCTCCAACGGTTGATATCGGTTACGGAGTTCTCAGGCATGAACTTCCGCCCTTGCTTATCGGGAATCGGCTGAAGTTTTGCAGGCGCAGAGGCGTACCAGTAAGCCACACTTGCCAGGTCGAGCGTGAGACAGTTGTTATGTCCGTGCTCAATGGTAACCTTCAATGACTTATCAAAATACACCGGATCTTCAATGTTAAACCGGTACAGATGGGTGCGGCCCATCCATCCGAACGTGTCATTAACCCTCGGATAGCCGAAGTAAGGTTCACAGAAGGCCGTTTTTGGACTCCAGGAGGTGTTGAAAAAATCTTCAGTACCGGTTCCGTTAAGAGTCGGCGTCTTGTCACCGTCAATAAAGAACATATCATCACCTTCCCCATACCAGATGGGTCCGGGATTGTTGACATAATAATTCACGCCGACATATTGTCCTTTTCCCTGTGTGTCGAGGATGACATAATTTCTTTCTCCTCCAGGATTAACCCCGGTTTCCGGCGACAGGCTGCCCCACTCATTTTCACCGGTTTCAGGAGCTTCCGTTATCTGGTGATTGTACCAGGCGTTGAAATAGCCTAAATGGTCATCCACCGGTGTCTCGAGGTAATCAATGTAATAATAGAAGGCCTGGATCGTCTTACCCGACTGATTCTCGATCTCAATCCTGGCGCCTTTACGGAAAGGCATCTTAAAGTAGCAGACCATAGCCCTGCCCAGCAGCGGGTTTGCCGACAGAGGCAGTGAACTGAAAGCGTAGGATTCATCCCAGCCCTGCCCAAAAAACGGGCCGATGGGCGACTCAACCGAAGGGTAATCATTACCGTCCCAGTACATTCTGAGGATGATGTCATTCCGGCTAAGCTGGTGGGGCGGTGGTGCAATGGTGATCCATATGTGGGTGATGACACCCGAACCCTTAATATCGGCAAGGATCCGCTTTTCACCGTCTTTGATATTACCGACATTGTCGCCATTGCCACCTGTCCGGTCATAACTGCTGATTCGTTTGCTCTTAACATTGTCACGAATCACGGCCAGGTCAGAAAGTGCGCCTGGAGTCTGGGCCTGAACAACGGATGGAAGGACAAAGCTGAGCAGGTAAAACCCTGTTGCCAGCCATAGGAGATGTTTGGTTGGTTTCATAATGGTAAGGTTCGTTAGTTAATAATTTATATGTTTCATCTTCCTTTCTGTATTCTGATCATTTCAACTTATGGTTGATGAACTGCATTTGGATGCCGCTTGCATGAGTTACCGACGAGCAACTCCGGCATGATGACAGCCCTCTGTGTCGAAGTTCCCGGATTCCCTATCCTCTCCAGGATGAACGCGGCTGCATTCCGGCCGATAAATTCGAGCGGCTGGACGATACAGGTTATCTGTGGCCTGATCACGTCATAACCATTGATCTTATCAAAAACAATGAATGAAATATCTTCAGGAACGGAAAGCCCTGACTCAAAAATCGCCTTCAGTGCGCCTGAACCTATGTTATTGTTGGAAGCGATAATGGCTGTGGGACGATGTTCCCTGCTGAGCAATTGATGACAGGCATCCCGGGCATTTTTCACTCCTGTGATCTCAACATGACGAATAAATCCTGGCACAGCTTCAATACCGTGCTGCATGAGAGTATCCTGGTACCCCCTGATCCTCATTTGAAAAGGGTAAAGATGAGACGGACCCGCCAACAGGGCGATATCCCGGTGTCCCAGGCCAATGAGGTGCTCCGTGGCCGTACACATTCCCTTGTAATGATCACACCCGATATAATCTGCATTCATTCCTTCAAAATCACGGTCGACGAGTACAAAAGGCGTTTTTTGCTTCTGCAACAAGGTGATGGCTTTAGTAGTGACAGGTGCAATAATGATCCCGTCGACTGCGCGGCTCAGCAAAGTATGCAAGGCTCTGATCTCCTCCTCTTCATCTTCCTGCGTATTACACAGCAAAAGTTTGTACCGCTTTGGTCTCACGAACTGATCGATCTCATGATACATGGTATTGAAGAAAGGGTTCCTGATATCGGGTACCACTACCCCGATGGTAAACGTCTTTTTCATGATGAGTGAACGTGCCAGTTCATTGGGATGATAGTTGAGCCGTTCAATCGCAATACTGATCTTTTTCTTCGTGCGTTCACTCACCTTCTCCGGCTGGTTAAAATACCTCGACACGGTCATCACCGACACTCCCGACCGGCTGGCCAGATCATTGATGGTGGCATTTTTACCATCCTTTTTTGTCATACGTTTAACATTTTTCAGGCGACTTAAATATAAGGGTTTAACCGGTATATTGCAATACCTGATTACTTATTCCAGTTAAACGATGAAGATCCGGAAGACAGGCGGAAACAGGACCCCTGCTTTCTCTGAAAAAATAAGCAAAGGACATTCCTGTGAGTAAATTACGCTGAAATTTAATTTACCGCATGGAAGATGGAAAATTATATCCCGACGAAATAGGCAAGGCATCAACCGTTCAAATTAGGGATATAGGGCAAATTACGTTATAGCAGCAATTAAACTAATTAATTTCTTGGTACTTCTGAATCAGCTTTCATTGATGCTTCCTCACATCTTGGTCAGTTAGAATAAAATTCGTATCATTGATCATCATCTTTCTTCTCAAACATTTGCAAAGATGAAATCAAAGGCATTTACCATATTGTTGCTTACCTTCCTGTATCTTTCACCTCCCGGTCTGTATGCTGACAACGGCTACAACCTGTGGCTTCGCTATTCGCCCGTGGATGATGCCGGGCAGAAAACCATGATCAGCAGCATCCTGAAGACTTTATATCTTCCGGGATCCTCCCCCACGCTGGCTGTCATCCGGAATGAACTCAGCCGTGCAAGCTGGGGGCTAACAAGACGGAATCCTTCTTTCACCAGCGCTTCTCCCAAGGACGCCACACTGATCATCGGAACTCCACAGACCAATCCGTTTCTAAATACCCCCGGGGTCATAAGCCTTCTTAAACCGCTGGGCCCCGAAGGCTTTTACATCGGCTACATCACACATGGCCGGAAAAAATACCTGGCCATAGCAGCCAATACTCCCATCGGAGACCTTTACGGCACATTCCACCTTCTCCGTTTGCTGCAGACAAGCCTCTACCTGCCTTCATTACCCGTTACCGAAACACCCCGCATCAAACTGCGCATGCTCGATCACTGGGACAATCCCGACCGCACAGTGGAACGGGGTTATGCCGGATTTTCCATCTGGGACTGGCCCCGTCTGCCTGATTATATTGATCCCCGCTATATTGATTATGCCCGTGCCAACGCCTCCGTCGGCATCAACGGTACAGTGCTGACCAATGTGAATGCCAGTTCCTGGGTGCTTACACCGCAGTTTATCCAAAAGGTGGCAGCCCTGGCAGATGTTTTCCGTCCTTACGGTATCAGGGTTTACCTCACTGCCCGGTTCAGTGCACCTGTCGAACTGGGTGGTCTGCCTACAGCCGATCCACTGGAACCTGAAGTTCGGAAATGGTGGAAAGACAAAGCAGATGAGATCTACCGCTCTATTCCCGATTTCGGCGGTTTCCTTGTCAAGGCCAATTCCGAAGGTCAGCCTGGACCGCAGGATTACGGACGAACTCATGCCGATGGGGCCAACATGCTGGCCGAAGCGCTTGCACCACATGGCGGGATAGTAATGTGGCGGGCCTTTGTATATTCAGGAGAGGTTCCCGACGACCGTGCCAAACAGGCATATAATGAATTTAAACCTCTCGACGGCAAATTCCATGACAATGTCCTTATCCAGGTAAAGAACGGCCCCATCGACTTTCAGCCGCGCGAACCTTTTCATCCCCTTTTTGGTGCCATGCCACACACACCGTTGGCCATGGAGTTCCAGATCACACAGGAATACCTCGGGCAGGGCACTCACCTTGTTTACCTGGCCAAGCTTTTCAAAGAATGCCTGGAATCGGATACCTATGCTAAAGGAAAGGGGTCAACTGTTGCAAAGGTCATCGATGGGTCGCTCGACAATCACCAGCTCTCGGCCATTGCAGGGGTATCGAACATCGGCACCGACTGCAACTGGACAGGTCACCTCTTCGGTCAGGCTAACTGGTATGCCTTTGGGCGGCTGGCCTGGGACCATGAGCTGACCTCAAAGGAGATCGCCGGGGAATGGATCAAACAAACCTTTGGCCATTCACCCGATGTGGTGGAAACCATCGAACAGATCATGCTGCCATCGCGTGAGGCAGCTGTTGACTACATGACTCCGCTGGGACTGCATCATATTATGGCCCGCGGCCACCATTACGGTCCCGGTCCCTGGGTCAGCGGCGGCCGTCCCGACTGGACAGCCGTGTATTATCACCGGGCAGACAGTGCCGGCGTCGGCTTTGACCGGACAGTAACAGGCAGTAACGCTCTTGCCCAGTATGCCCCTGAAGTACAGGAAAAATATGGCGATCCTGCCTCCTGCCCCGATGAATTCCTGCTGTGGTTTCACCATCTGCCATGGAATTACAAAATGAAATCGGGGCAGAACCTGTGGGATGAGCTGTGCCTGAAATATGACCAGGGCGTAAACGCCGTGGATCGTATGAATGAGCTTTGGATAACGCTTGAAGGGGATATCGACAATATCCGGTTCAACCAGGTAAAAGCATTCCTTCATATCCAGCAAAAGGAAGCCCGTTGGTGGCGAAATGCCTGCCTGTTGTATTTTCAGCAGTTCTCCGGAATGCCTTTCCCTGCGGAAACAGAACAGCCGGAAGGTAAACTGGAGGAGTATGAGAAGAGGAGTTTCCCGTATGCACCGGGAATTTAGATCCGGGGAAATTCCTGCTGATCATGGCAGGATAAAATCGGAAAGGTGAAAAATTTTTCACTCTTACATCTTTAACATTTCCAAGGACATCAGGCATTTTTCCACGCCCGCAATCTCCATCAGCCCCCTGTACCTCCCGATCAACGGATATCCGGGAGGAGAGTCCCTCCGGAAATCATCCAGCATCTTAACCCCGTGGTCGGGACGGACGGGAATGCGGTAATCTTTGCGACCGGCTGCCTTTCGGCGTTGCATCTCCTTCAGCAGGATGAGGACAAGGGCCGGCAGGTTGGCATCGCCTTCGAGATGACCGCACTCGCGGAAATCGCCGTTGTCCAGGAGGATATTATTCCTCAGGTGGGCAAAGTGGATCCGGTTAGCAAAGGTTTCTGCAATTTGCTCAAGGTTGTTGTCCTTCCTTATGGAGAGTGAACCGCTGCAGAAAGTGAGACCATTATTCAGAGAAGGGACATGTGAAAATATTTCATTAAGATCATCGAAAGTGCTTACAATCCTTGGAAGACCGAGCACAGGAAAGGGAGGATCGTCGGGATGGATGCACAGGTTAAGGTCATATTGTTCCGCCACCGGTAGGATGTCTCCCAGGAAAGTCAGCAGGTTCTTTCTCAGCCGGCCACTGTCAATATCACGGTATGCACCCAGCCGGTTGAGAAACCCCTGTTTATAGTCAGCCTCATTTCCCCGATAACTTTCTCCATGAATAAATGCCTGTGTCCTTACAATAATATTATAAGCCAGTTCCTCCGCTTCTTTTTCGGGCAGGCTTGTAAAAAGCCCGTAGGCACGCTCTCGTTCCTCAGTCGTATAATCCTTTTCAGCATCCGGTCGCCTGAGGATGAAGAGGTCAAAGGCGATAAATTTCAGACGGTTGAAATACATTACCGCCGTTCCATTGGGCAGGGCATAATCAATTTCAGTCCGCACCCAGTCAATGGCAGGCATAAAATTGTAGCATACGGTCCGGATGCCGTTCTCCCCAAGGTTAATGAGTGAGGTCCGGTAGTTCTCCGTCAGTCGGTCATAATCTGCTGTATGTTGCTTGATCCCTTCAGCTACCGGCAGGCTTTCCACCACATTCCACAGCAAGCCGGCATCCTCAATCGTCTTCTTCATCCTCCGGATTTCCTCTTTCTTCCATGCAGCGCCGGGAGGCACATCGTAGAGTGCGGTTACCACCCCTTCAATGTTCATTTGCCGAAGATCACCCAGGGTAACCGGATCATTTTCCCCGAACCACCGCCATGTTTTTTGTAAGGTAATCATCCCGATAATATTAAAAACCTACCGAATTCCCGCCGTCAACGGGTAATACCACGCCGGTAATATAACCGGATTCGTCGGAACAAAGAAAATATGCTGCATCCGCGACCTCTTCAGGAGTGCCCAGGCGTCCCATGGGCGTCCTGCTTAAAACTTTTTGGCTGCGTTCAGGATCATTGTCCAGGGCCTTCATTGACATTTCCGTGGCAATGAACCCCGGGGCCAGACAGTTCACACGGATACCCAGTGGAGATAATTCCACAGCCATGGCCCTTGTCATACCTTCAACAGCCGATTTGGAAGCGGTATACCCGATGACTTTCGGAATGCCGTACTGTGAAGCCATGGAACTGATGTTCAGGATGACGCCTGATTTCTGCCGGATCATGACCCGTGCCACTTCACGGGACAATGTAAACACAGCTGTCTGGTTAGTGAGTACAACCTTCTGATAATCACTGTCTGTAACCTCAGTCATCATCGCCTTGTGGTGGATGCCGGCGTTGTTGACGAGAATATCGATATGTCCAAACTGGCTGGTGATCCGTTCAACCATGGAAGGTATGGTATTCAGCAATGAAAGGTCGGCCTGAATACCGGCACTGAACGGACCAAGCTTTTGACACGCCTCATCCAGCTTCGTTCTGTTTCTCCCTATAATAAAGGTCTGAACACCTTTTTTGCAAAATTTTTGTGCGATTGCAAATCCTATACCGGATCCCCCACCGGTAACAACTGCCGTTTTCTTTTCCATGGTTTTTCAGTTTTTACCTACCACGAAAATACAAAAAAAGCCCGAGTGAATCCGAAATCAATTACAGGATAAAAGCCTGTTTCTACCTGTCTTGCTTTTTGAAATGATAGGACAATAGCACAAAATACTGCCTTACCGGGGACTTTATCCCGTCGATGTTTGACATACCATTTTCACCGGCATATCGCACCTCCAGTCCAAAGCGCCCGTATTCATACCCTAAACCTGCATTGTAACCAAATGAATATGGCCGGTGATTTGGAATCGCTCTGCTTGTTCCTGTATACTTAGTAGAATAGAAATGTTTTGTGATAGTCTGATTATTCACCAGGCCAATTGTAAATCCCGCCGAACCTCCGGCACTTATCGTAAAGGCACCGGGACCTGCCGGAATCTTATACCGAAGCATACTGTTTAAATGGAGATAAGTGCAACCAATACGAATGTCATATACGGAATACTCATTTTCATACTTAGGGACCGTGAAATTTGTGGTCGTTTCAAAAGTGTTGAAAATAAACTCATTATGCAGCTGCAAATTTTTCTTGTTCCAAAATAACTGTTTATCGAAGAAATAGCCACATACGAAATTTGTTGAGGAGGTATACACCCGGTCAGTCAGGTTAGGATAAGGTGAAGGGGTCACAGTGGTAATAAATCTGAGATCAGTATGAGAGACGCCCGCTAACACGCCATTATTTGATTTGTGTAACTTTTTAGGGATATGATAACTCGCCGATGTTTCTGAACATGCACTGTAGTATTTTTCAAAAATGGAGATCATGCTTTTAAGGTTATACCTCATGTTGACAAGCTTCCTGGTTACCTTCGGGCAGTTTTCAAAATATACTTTCAGCTGCCCAACGTACATGTTGTTGTGAGCCTGAAAGGTTCTTCCCGAATTTCTTCGCAGGTAAAGTTTATGGATCAGGAGTTCATATTTACCGTTATTTTCAAAATAAAAGTTCTCCTTCTGTCCGGCATGCTTATAATAGTAGAGGCTTTTTTTACCCTCGACAAGCTTCTTCAGAAAAACGACCCTTGTCTCGAGTTGTGGCGTCGGATTCTCTGACATCATGCTCATAACTGTTGTGCTGACTTCCACATCCACGGTGGTGCTGATAAAATAATCTTCCTTTATTCCAAAGGCCAGGATATCCGCAGGAGAATAAATTTCCCTATCGCTTTCCTTTCCCTTCTTAAACCATATCTTATCCGGGTTGGATTTCCAATCGGTATAATTCACCAGGCCTTTAAGGGTGTCGCCTTCAGAATTGATAATAAAGCCCGGCAAAAATTCCTCATTCTGCCCATATGAAAAGGTGGAGAATTGCCAAAGCAAAAACGAAACCATCATAATGGTTTTCAAGGTTGTATTCATGAAAATTAGTTTGTTGAGTATTCGTAGTATATTACGAATATAATAAAAATTCTATTCGATGATGATCTGGCTTACTTTAATTTGCAATTCCCGACATCAATAATTGGTGAAGTGATCTATAGAAGCTCAGTTGTACCGCTTGCTTTTCCGGCTTGGAGTGGCAATCGGAAATTCCGCAAAAATTTCGGGGTTTTAAAGTACCTTTTTATGTACAATCCGACTACACGAAGGCGGGGCTATAAAAAACCGGAGCGTTTCAGTATTGATACACTGCCGGGTTAATGATGAAGGATGACGAGATTAACATTTTTCACGGCATCCGGAGTGGTTATTCTGAGGATGTATAATCCGGGATTCCAGCCTGAAATATTGATTTCAGCCTGTTCACCCCGGATCTGACCGTTCATGAATAACCTGCCGTCGGGGCTGAAGATCTGAAGCAGTGCAGGCCGACCAATGATCTGCGGCGAAAGATGAATTGTGATCCTTTCGCTTGCAGGGTTCGGAAAGACAGTTGCTTCAGCGGCTCTTCCGGGTAAGAACACTCCTGTATTATCCGGCTCATCTGCAAAAAAAGCAGCATGCCCGGGGTAACTTGCCATTAGTTTCCGTAACCTGATCGTTCCTGAAACGGTTTCAACGGTTTCACAGACTTGTCCGTCAGTGACGATTTGAAATTTCACGGCGGTAAGGGTCAGCGGATAATCGGTTATGATTTCCTGTCCAGCAGGAATGCCCGTCAATACCGGTATCAGGCTGCTCAGAACCTTTCCTTCGATCCACTCTGAAGTCCCGTCATGTTTTAAGATCCTGAAGGAAGGCAGGACATTCACGCCGCCGGTCTCCACCTCCATCCACAGGGAATCGGGAAGGCCATAGATCCTGACAGGTCTCGATAGTTGTATCATGGGACCGGATTCTCCGCAGGCATAGGTATAGCTAATATCGAAAACCGGAAGACCTGACCGGCTTTTTGAAGGTTCCAAAGACACATCTTCCATACCTGCAAATTCGCTGGCCCACTGATCCGGTTCGTTCAGGCTGTCGAGAAAGACATGTTCTGTTCCGCATTCCACCTTCACAAAGGACGAATCGCTAAAATCTGTCAGTGAAACATATACCCGGGTCATTCCGTCCGTCTGTCCCCTGAACCAGCCCGTAGCATCCACTGTTCCGAAGAGCGGACCGGA
Organism: uncultured Bacteroidales bacterium; assembly: GCA_963732905.1. Classification (GTDB taxonomy): domain Bacteria; phylum Bacteroidota; class Bacteroidia; order Bacteroidales; genus DASQZK01. Next base: position 221,379 of record CAVTBM010000009.1, on the reverse strand, counting down.
GACATCCCATGAATACAATCCAGGCTCAATCCCTACAGGTTTCCCGTCAGGATCGATGGTATGAACGCTGAATTTTGCAGCCCGAAGGGAATCTGTAACTAACGTATCAGGACTGAGTTGAATGCCTGATATCCTCTGAACAAAAAGGTGACAGGAATCCCGAAGATCTCCGTAAGAAGCGATGATCCATCCTTCATCGCTGTTTCCGGAGGCTTTGAATGATCCGTTTCCGGTCAATTCGGCTGCATCACCATTTACCGACCAGATTACAGTACCAGCCTGAATGCCCGTCATATCATCTCCGAACTGGTTCTTCATTACATACCTGAGGCTGTCTTTCTGCCCCTGGAGAAGACTAAGCTCGTGCCTGTCAAGAGTTATGTTCTGCGGTATTTCATCGATCTTCACGAGGCTGATGTTATCGAAAAAAATCTTCCCCGAAAAGTTTCCCGTACCAAAGAACAGTCTGCAGTTTTCCTCACCAGTCATAAAATGAAAATCGAAGGAAAAATGTTGCATGTCTCCGGTAAGGTTCTTCGACCAGGTGAAATAGGATCCCCAGTCGCCATAATTTTTCGCCAGGATCACCAACAACGAAGCAGGATTTTCTGCATATGCATCGAATGAAATGCGGTAATATCCAGACGGCAGGGAGAACCCGGATTGCTGAAAGCCGACTTCCCAGTTAACATGGGGTGAAAGGATTACATTGGATATCAGCTCTCCGTTTTGGGCATTAAGCTCTGAATTCCCGGTCTGAATGTTGCTGACGAAGTTTGACCATCCGTAGGTGTCGGTATCAAAGCTGCCATTGGTCAGTTGTTCATTCTTTCGCAAAAAAAAAGGAAGGACGGTCATATCCTTCTGCAGGGTAAAGGTATAGGGATTTGCAGCCCCGAGGTGAAGCCATCCTTTGAATATAAATTCAGAATCAGGCAGAGCAGTAAGGGTAACCTGCGTGCCTTCGGGATAGGTGTCCATTTCCGGAGAGACCCGTACGGTCCCGCCGTTTGACGGTCTGACATCCAGGGTATACGGCCCGGGACCATCCTGCAACTGGTACACCCTGACATAATCGATCAGAAGCTGATGGGGAAGCTTTGTGTCATCCACACCGGCGTATCCTCCCCAGGAACCCCCGTAAGCCAGGTTCAGGATAAGGTAGAACATCTTGTTGAAAGGCCAGACCCTGTAATCATCGGCCGTCTTGGCGTAACTGTGATATTTAACACCGTCGGCATACCATGTCAGGCTGTCGGGCGTCCAGTAAAGGGTGAAATTGATAAATTTTTCCCAGGGATGAAGGATGCCTGTTGTTCCACCGCTGCCAGAAGATTCGTGACCGGTACCGTTGGTTCCTTCAAAGTGTGCCGTATAAAAAAGATGTTCGGCTTCCACGCCGATATATTCCATAATATCGATTTCACCACTCTTTGGCCATCCCCCGTATTCACTGTAGGTGGGCATCATCCATAAGGCAGGCCAGGTACCTTTACCGGTGGGTAACTTAGCGCTGATCTCGATCTTTCCATAGGTCCAGTCACCCTTCAGCTTTGAGATCAGACTGGCAGAGGTATATTGCGCATCCTTATAATTCTCTTTCCTTGCCTCTATGATCAGCACCGTATCCTCGATCCGTGCGTTCTCCGGGCGCCGGTAAGTGTAATACTGAAGTTCACTGTTCCGTACCTTTCCCAATTCATAATCCCACCTGGTGCTGTCGGGAAGACCCGGCGTGTTGAATTCATCGCCCCACACCAGGACATACTTTTGCGCATGCAGGGGAAGAATAAGGAATACCAAAAACAATAAGGCAGTAAATTTCATTTTGAGTGAAGTTAGTAGCCAATCGTGATCGATTCGATCTTAAATATAGTAAAATTTTCAGAAGAGAATGACCCTTCCGTCAATTTTTGGGGTAAGATAACTGATTGAGATCCCCTGCCACCCGTACTAAGAATGAACGGCCCCGCAGCGGTTAATTCAGGTATATCCTGTCAGAGCCGCATTAATCCGGAAGGCGGCGCACCTGTTCCTTTAACCTGTAAAAATCATCCGCATTAACCAGGCGAATTCAGACCCGGAGGTTCTGCGGAAGTATGCCCAGTCCTAGGGATTTTCCCTGGCAATCTTTTCATGAACTTTCAGATAAACCGGCAGGGCAGCTGAACCGTACCACTGAAAGATCTCCGTGTCAAAAATACCGGCTTTAATGGCAGGATCGGTTTTGAGGAGTTCTTTTACCTCATCGACGGATTTAACATCGAAGATAAAGATCCCCCGGTAGTCCTGATCATTCTTCCCGAAAGGACCGGCAATGATAAGCTTCCCTTCTTTGCCCAATCTGCGTATGTTCTCCAAATGTCCCCTGAATATCCGGTTTCGTTCTTCCGCATTTGCCGACTTATTTGAACCGGTTTTAAGGATCACAAATACGTATGTCTTCATACCGTAAACATCAGCCCCTAATGAATCGGCCAGTGCCTGATCAAAGAGTGGACCGGTATCCTGTGCATTTACATTGAATCCCAGGAAAATCAAGAAAGTAAGGATGATGGCTGTTTTCATATTTTTCCTGTTTATTAAAGTTTGAAATTTAAATGAACTCAGATGAAGCAGGAACTTAAATTCCTGATGCCAGTTTTTTCCGGACCCTGCCAAACAGTCTTCATTCTCTATACCAACCAATGTTAGATTATGCAGGAATTGGCTTTATCTTCCCTTTTCAGCATCTGTTATACCCGGTATACCTGCCACTTACATCCTGATGACAGGGCACCTAAAAAAGGCCCCCCCGGCATAAAATCTGAGGTCTTTAACATTTATTAACGCCGAAGATTTTCATTTTATATCGATTGGCAGTAAAATCACGTCCGAAAATAAAAACTGGTTCATCAAAATTAAAAAAAAATGGATATTGTCATTGAGAATCTGACGAAAACCTATGGCAGTCAGAAAGCGGTGGATAATATTTCCATGAAGGTGAATACAGGAGAAATCCTGGGTTTCCTCGGCCCAAACGGTGCCGGTAAAACCACAACGATGAAGATCATCACGAATTATCTCACTGCTGATTCCGGCGATATTTTTATCGGTGGAAAATCGGTACGGGAAGATCATGATGAGATCAAAAAATACATCGGTTACCTTCCGGAGAACAATCCCCTGTATCAAGATATGCCGGTCATCGATTTCCTGAATTTTTGTGCTCAAATCCAGGGCATGGACAGGGAAAAAATCCCCGGAAGGGTGATTGAAATGATCAGGACTACAGGACTTAACAGGGAAAAACACAAAAAGATTGGTCAATTGTCGAAGGGTTATCAGCAGAGGGTCGGACTGGCCCAGGCGATGATCCACGACCCTCAGATCCTGATCCTCGACGAACCTACCACCGGACTTGATCCAAACCAGATTGTTGAGATCCGGAAGCTAATCCGGGAGCTCGGGCGTGAAAAGACCGTAATCCTGAGCACTCACATCCTTCCCGAGGTGGAAGCCACCTGCGACAGAATTTTCATCATCAACAAAGGGAAGATCGTAGCTGACGGTACAGCCGAGACGCTGCGGAAACAGGCAAGCGGACAGGAAATTCTTAAGATCCGGATCGAAGATGGGGAACCGGACAGCATTTTCAAAGCCCTTCAGAAACTTGACACCGTGAAACTCGTTGATTTTACCGATCGCAGCAAAAACAGCTTTACGGTCGAATGTCGGCCCGAAACCACTACCAAACGCGACATTTTCAATCTTTGTGTAGATCATAAGTGGGTACTGACCGAGCTTACTCCTTTTGAAACCAAGCTCGAAGATATCTTCAGGGATTTAACCACCAATTAATAAAATCATTATCGGATGAAAACAATCTGGATCATAACAAAAAGGGAATTAGGCTCATTTTTCGATTCCCTGATCGCCTATATTATGCTCGTCTTGTTTTTGGGATTCAGCGGTTTTTTTACCTGGCTATACGGTCACGACATATTTTTTGTTGGCCAGGCAAGCCTCCAATCCTTCTTCGGTATCGCCTACTGGACATTGTTTTTTTTCATTCCGGCACTCACCATGCGACTGATTGCCGAGGAGAAAAAAACGGGCACCCTTGAGCTTCTTTTAACCAAAGCCGTCAATGACCGGCAGGTCGTTCTGGGAAAATTCCTGGCAACGGTCATCCTGATAGCTATTGCCCTGCTCTTCACCCTGCCTTATGTCATCACAGTTGCCAGCATCGGGAATCTCGATAACGGCGCGGTCATCGGCGGATACCTCGCTCTTCTCCTGATGAGCGGTGCATACACTGCCATCGGACTGTTTACCAGCAGTATCACAAGTAACCAGATCGTAGCCTTCCTGGCTGCCATCTTTATAGGATTGTTCTTTCATATTATTTTCAGGTTTATAGCCAGTGATATGAGCGGAATCGCCGGAAACGTTTTCAGCACGCTCAGCCTTTCGGATCACTTCGACAGCCTCTCAAGAGGAGTCATCGATTCGAAGGATGTGATCTATTTCGCCTCCATCATGTTCATGGGAATTTTCCTTTCGGAAGTATCCCTGGCCAAACGTAACCTTTCCAATTAAATACGAAAAATATGAAATCACTCAAAATATCAACAACAATCCTGTTGGTCTCAGCAATCGTGATCCTCGTGAATGTACTGTCGGAGAATTACAACCTGAGACTTGACTTTACAGAAAATCATCAGTACACCCTGAGCAAGGCAACCCGGAATATCCTTGCTAACCTGCAGGAGCCTGTAACGGTAACCGCTTATTTTTCAAAGGACCTGCCTCCGAATGTCGAAAGCGTCTCGAAGGAATTCAGGGACATGTTAATTGAATATGGAGACCGGTCCAAAGGAATGGTCGTATATAAGTTTGAAAATCCCAACGGCGATCCGAAACTGGAACAGGAAGCCGTGCAGGCCGGAGTTCAGCCTGTCATGATCAATGTCAGAGAAAAGGACCAGATGAAACAACAAAAGGCGTATCTGGGTGCCGTGGTATCTATGGGCGACAGCAAGGAGATCATCCCCTTTCTGCAACCCGGATCGGCTATGGAATATGCCCTTTCTTCGGCCATCAAAAAGCTTTCCGTCACCGATAAACCGGCCGTTGCCCTTATTCAGGGTCATGGCGAACCGTCCATTGCCAACCTCATTCAGGCTTATACCGAACTCAGCGTGCTGTATAATGTCAAACCATTTACAATGACAGATACCACGTCGATACCCGATCAATTTAAAACCATCATGATCGTAAAACCCCAGGACAGTATCCCTCCGGTTCAATTGAAGCAGCTGGATGATTTTCTGGCCAGGGGCGGAAATATCTTCCTGGCCATGGACCGGGTCACGGGGAATTTCTCCACCGTGATGGGAAGTGTTCATAATACCGGCCTTGAAACGTGGCTTAAAGGGAAAGGTGTAACCATTGCCCCCGAGTTCGTGGTCGATTCAAAATGCGGATCGGTAAGTGTTCAGCAGAGCGAGGGGAATTTCCCCTTTCCGGTTCAGATCTCCTTTCCATACCTGCCTGTTATCCAGAATTTTGCAAAACACCCGATCACCAGCGGGCTTGAAGCCGTCATGATGCGCTTCGCCAGCCCGGTAAGCTTTTCCGGAGATTCCTCAATCACCTTTACCCCCATTGCCTTTACATCCGACAAATCAGGAGAACTTCCAACACCCCTGTACTTCAACATCAACAAACAATGGCAGGAATCCGATTTCCCAATGTCCAGAATCCCGGTTGCCGCCGCCCTCTCCGGAAAATTATCAGGGAACACTCCTTCAAAGATGGTCGTTATCTCTGACGGTGATTTCGCGGTGGGTGGCGACTCAAAGTCAAATAGCAGTGTCAATGAGGACAATGTCAACCTTCTGGTGAACAGCATCGACTGGCTTTCAGATGATACCGGTCTGATTTCGCTGAGGACAAAAAGCATCACCTCGAGGCCTATCAAGGAACTGAAGGACAGCACGAAAACCTTTCTGAAATGGTTTAATTTCATGGCACCTATCCTCCTGGTAGTCATCTATGGCCTCTTCAGAATGCAAATGAACCGCAACAAACGATTTAAAAGAATGGAGGTAAGCTATGAGTAAGAAAATGAACAATAAAAAGCTGATAATTATTCTCCTGGCCCTTGTTGTGATCCTTGTGCTCACCAGGCTCATCAAAATACCGAGAGAACAGTCAACCCTTAAAACCGACCTGGTATCGATGGATACCACGGAAGTCAGTAAAATCATTATCAACAACGGATCTGATCAAGACAAACCGATTGAATTCAGCCGGAACGGAAACACCTGGACGGTAAGTCAGGGGGATGTCACTGCCAAAGAAGAGAAAGGTGCCGCTGCCGGTATCCTTGAAAATCTGGTTTCGGTAAAACCGCAGCGCCTGGTAGCTACATCAAAATCGAAATGGAAAGATTATGAACTAAGCGACAGTACAGCAACAAAAATCACTTTTAAAAATAAGGATGGGAAAACACTGGCAGGGATCCTTATCGGAAGATTTAACTATAATCAGCCGTCGGGAGGATCTGGCGGGTATGGAAGACAAAGTTTTTCGGGCAGTTCATTTGTGAGATTGCCGGATGATAATAACGTATATGCAGTGGATGGCTTCCTGTCTATGATGCTCAGAAGGAATTTTGATTCGTGGCGCGATAAGAGCTTCATCCATCTGGTAAAAGATAATATCAATAAAATCAGTTTCAACTATCCGTCCGATTCTTCTTTTGTACTCACCAACCGAGATTCAGTCTGGTATGCTGAAAACAGCCCGGCCGATTCCCTGTTGACAAACGGCTACCTCAGCAGGATCAGTACTACAGAAGGTTCCTCCATTAAAGACCATTACACTCCCGGACAACAACCGCTTTACAGCATGACCATTGAAGGAAATAGCATGCAACCATTGAAGATTGAATGTTACCAGGGCGACAACCCAAAAGAATATATCTTTCATTCCGATCAGAATCCGGATGTGTATTTTGTCAGTGGAAATACCGGTCTGTTTGACAGATTGTTTAAAACCAGGGGATATTTCCTAAACAAGAAAAAGAACAAGAAGAAGTAGCAGAATTAAAAAAGGAGTCGATCATTCATTTACCAACTACTATTCTTGTGTTTGGGGAGGTCGGTGTAACGATAAACGGTGGACGGGTGTCGTGTACCGGCCTCCTTTTTCATTCCACTGATTTACCGTTCAGGAATTCTTCACCCTGAATCCACGCATCAATTTAATCCGTGGACCGGACAGACTTAAAATAGCCTTTGAACGCAATGGAAAATCCAGACCGGCACATCACGGTTCAGTCATTAAGCCACCTGTGGCGTGAGTGAGGTGAAAGCTCCGGGGCTTTATCTACGGCGATCCCATTCCTTTGCTGACCCTGAAATTTTTTGGCCAGCAGCATCCTCATATTGGATTGGTCAACCTGTCTCCGACAGCGGGCCGGGAATCTGTTTTTCGCGCAAATTAATATTTTTTCCGTACCTTGCTTTAAACTACTTAACAAACTACGATGTATTACACCAGGCTCATTATCCGGCTTTTACCACCTTTATTGCTCTTCAGTTCCTGCAGCCTGAAGAATCCAGGAGTCAAAGACAACAAAGTGAATACCGTTATTTACAAGACTGCCGATCCGGATGCCACACCTCAAACCCGTGCCCTGTTCATTAATCTGCTGAAATACCGCAATGATGCTGTGATGTTTGGTCATCAGGATGACCTGGCATATGGTGTTGGCTGGTGGGCTGACGATTTCCGTTCCGACGTGAATGATGTCACCGGTAAATTTCCGGCAGTTTTCGGCTGGGATGCCGGGGAGATAGGCCAGTCCAGGAACATCGACTCGGTCAGCTTCAACAAAATACAAAACTGGATGATCCGCGTGTACGAAAAGGGAGGCATCAACACGCTCAGCTGCCACCTTGATAATCCGGTCACAGGCGGCGATGCATGGGACTCTACCAGGGCGGTTTACGCTATCTTACCCGGGGGAGAAAAACATGATTTTTACAAATCAGAACTGGATGATCTGGCTGATTTCATCTCCGGGATCAAAACTTCCGACGGCACAGCAGTACCTGTCATTTTCAGGCCTTTTCATGAATTGAACGGCAGCTGGTTCTGGTGGGGACGCGATCATTGCACTCCGGAAGAATTCATCAGTCTTTTCCGTTTCACCGTCCATTACCTGAGGGATGTAAAAGGACTGCACAATCTTCTCTATGCATACTCAACCGACCGGTTCAAAGATGAAGCGGATTACCTGGAGCGATTCCCGGGAGAGGACTATGTCGATCTTCTGGGCTATGATGATTACCATTCTTTTTCAGAAACAGCTTCCATTCCGGAAGGGATAAAATCGCTGAGGACGCTGGTATTACTTGGTGAAAGGATGAACAAGCCTGTGGCTCTTACCGAAACCGGGCTGCAGTCTATCCCGGTGGATGACTGGTGGACCCGTTACCTACTCAATCCAATAAGGAATGACAGCACAGCCAGGAAGATAACTTACCTGCTGGTTTGGCGTAATGCCAGACCTGGACACCATTATGCTCCATATCCGGGACATTCGTCAGCAGCAGATTTTATCAAATTCGAGAAGGACGATTTTACCTGGTTCCTGCCGGATCTGCCTGATATGTATGCCGTGGAAAACAGGGAATGAGAGAAAAGAGGAGAACGGAGAAGCCATGACGCGGATAATCACCGTAAATCGGAATTTCATTTACCTTGCAGGTTGAAATGACGTAACCCGAACCTTGTCTTTGGATTGTACGCACGTCATTTACCGGCTGCCCGTTTCAACACCGAAGGCGAAAGGATGAGGGAAAGACGGTAGAACATGTAAAGGATACGGGACGAACACAGAGGACCGGGTAACTTATAAATCAATATCCATTCTATTTCAAAAATAACGATACGGCACGATGACGACCAGAACCAAGAGCGAAAAACTGCTGAATTTTGCAGACAGACAGCTTCTCAAGGAGATCCTACCCTGGTGGATGGAAAATATGCCGGATGAACGAAACGGCGGATTCTTCGGTGAACGGGATTATTTCAACAGGATACAATCCGGAAAGCCAAAAGGACTTATTCTCAATGCACGCATACTATGGGCGTTTTCTGCAGTATTCGCCCGGTACGGCAAAACGGAATACCGTGTGATGGCCGAAAGGGCATATACTTATATCCTTACCTATTTTAAGGATCCGGAATATCCCGGCTATTTATGGTCATTGAACCCCGATGGTTCTGTTCAAAATGGTAAAAAACAGACCTATGCCCATGCCTTTGTTATTTATGCACTGGCTGAATATTCGGCTGCCACGGGATCCGTGGAGGCTCTGATTGAAGCGGAAGATCTGTTTGAACTGCTTGAATCCAGGACCCTGGACCGTCAACGGAATGGGTACCTGGAAGCATTTTCAAGGGAATGGGGTGAGACCGGGGATCTGAGGCTGAGTGACATTGACATGAACGAAAAAAAAACGATGAACACCCATCTTCATGTGATCGAGGCATATTCCCGTCTGTACAGGCTGAATAAAAATGAACGTCTGAAGCCGTCCATTCTGAATCTCCTTGAACTGTTCAGGACAAAAATCATAAACAGGGAAACCGGTCACCTGAATCTCTTTTTCGATGAAAACTGGGTTCTTAAATCAGGCGACATATCCTATGGCCACGATATTGAAGCGTCATGGCTTTTACAGGAAGCTGCAGAATGCATCGGTGATCAGCCGATGACAGAGGCATTCAAAACCATCTCGCTGCAAATTTGCAGGGCGGTGATGCCTGCGCTACTGCCCGAAGGAGGACTCAAACACGAAAGTCACCTGGATAAAGGAAAAAATAACAATGAACTGGAATGGTGGGCCCAGGGAGAGGCTATCGTTGGCTTCCTGAATGCTTACCGTAACACCTCTGAAGAACGCTTCCTGGAAATAGCCGTGGGTCTGGAGGATTATATTGAAAAATATTTTATAGACCGGACCAATGGTGAATGGCACTACCGGGTTGATATGAATGGAACACCGGTACGGTCATATGAGAAAGCCGGTTTCTGGAAATGCCCTTATCATACCGTCAGGATGTGCCTGGAGATAAAAGACCGGCTCGCAGAAAGAGAAAGATAAGACCGGATCGTTGATCTGATGAGGGATACAGGAGTGCTGATGGTACTATCCCGGTCATATCTGACCGGTTTTAAGGATGACTTGTACTCTCTGAAATACCTGACCGTTTGCTGTAGTGAGGGATCTTGAAGACCCGGAGCGTTTGCATGCATTCCCGGACCGGAAAATGCAGCCGGTAAAATCTCTTTTTCCCTGTCTGTGTATCTGCGTGTAAGACTTCGCCTGCACCCGGCCCGTCTTTTACGATGTCTAGGGTTGGACTCCGCCCCGGTGGCTATCCGGGGTAAAGGAAGGTAAGTTTAAGTTGGTATGCACCAGGTTAGGAGAACCAATATTCCCAATATGCTACAAACTCAGTTGTGGATTGTCGCAACCCCTCCGTTTGGAGCCTGTTTCCGGATCATTGTCATGATGGGAGAATCATCTTCCTTCCCCTCGTGGGGTTGAAGATTTTCAATGCTTTAGAACTTTCCCCGGGTTTAAAGATTGTTGCATTTTGGCGGAGAAAATACCGTTACTCTGAATCCATTTGTGTAAATGAAACTTCCATGCGACGATGATAATTTCAGATAGAGTTGGTACAAAAGGACATGAACCTAGCGAAGCGATCTCACGACCAAAGGGAGTAACTTAGCGAAGCGATCTCACGACCAAAGGGAGTAACTTAGCGAAGCGATCTCATGAACAAAGGGAGTAAAATTTTGCATAATTTAAGAAGCCTGGAGCATGGATATTCTCCCGCTTAGCGGGACAGGCTATGAGGCCAATACATTTAATAAACTATTTCCTCGTGAGATGATCGGAGCTTGCATACTGCAGGTGGTGATTTGGTGAGAGGGCACAGCAAGGGGCTTCGTTATTCTAAGGATGTCTTTTCTTGAAATGGGATCCCTCCCCCACCTTCCAACACACCGCCCCTTAATCCTTTCACCCCCCGAATCTCAGCGTCCCGTTTTAACCTTTTTGACGAAAAGTTATCAACTCACCCAAAATGACGATATCCGTTTTGATGAATGACAGCAGAAATCATCATTTTTTTTTCTCACTGCAAAAATATTTCAGTCCTTTTTTGTATAGGATTCTTTCGACCTTCTAACAGGGATGATTAATTTTCCATCAGGATGATTCCCGGAATTATTCTTTTTGCTTTTCGTCCTAGCGTACTTTCATCGGTCATCGGTCATTCCCACCACGAGCAAAACCTGGCTATGTATGGGTTACACGCTCTGCGGTTCGGGGAGAGTGATTCCGGGGATCATCCTTTTTTCTTCTTCGTCCTTCTGCATCTTGTTCATCATTCACTGGTCATTCCCACCACGGGCAAAACCTTGGCTATGTATGGGTTACCGCTCTGCGGTTCGGGGGACTGATTTATGGGATCATTCTTTTTCCTTTTCGTCAATGTGCCGTTCACCTATCATTCCCACCACGGGCAAAACCGTGGCTATGCATGGGCTACCGCTCCGCGGTCCGGGGGACCGTAATTCACAAAAAATGTTAGCTCTCTACCTTTTAACTTTCTAACTCTCTAACTTTCTAACTTCCTAACCCCTAACCTCCAACCTCATCTATCTGCCCTGATTTATTTCATTTCTCATGAATTTTTCCTATCCTTGTATATACTAACTAAAACTCATACCATGTTACCCAGACTACTGACGTTTGCCCTGGCAATCCTGTACTCCGGCGTATCCATCGCACAGGACCCCTGCCGGTTTATCATTGTCGACCAGTTTGGTTACCTCCCCTCCTCTGCTAAAACGGCCGTCATCAAAAATCCAAAGATTGGCTTCGACTCTGCCGCCACCTTCACTCCGGGAACAAATTATTCACTCGTAAATGCCCTTAACGGTTCAAAAGTGTTCACAGCACAGATAACCTCCTGGCAAAATGGTGCGACCGACAAATCCTCTGGTGATGAGGTCTGGCATTTCGACTTTTCCAAAGTTGAAACCCCCGGGACTTATTATGTGCTGGATAATGACAGAAACTGCAAATCCTATAATTTTCGGATCGCTGATGACGTCTATGACCAGGTTCTGAAAGAGGCTATGCGGTCCTTTTTCTACCAGCGAGCAGGTTTCCCCAAAGAAGCCCGGTTTGCAGGTGAAGGCTGGGCTGACGGGGCCAGCCATCTTGGTCCCCTTCAGGATAAAAACTGCCGGTCTTTCTTCGATAAAGACAACCCGGACACTGAACACGATGTTAGCGGCGGCTGGTATGATGCCGGGGATTTCAACAAATATACAAGCTGGACAGCCAGTTACGTAGTTGAAATGATGAAGGCTTACCTGGAAAATCCCGATGCATGGACCGATGACTATAACATTCCTGAATCCGGCAACGGCCTGCCTGATCTGCTGGATGAAGCCAAATGGGGCATTGATCATCTTCTCCGGCTACAACTGGATGATGGCAGTGTACTTAGCATCGTTGGCGAATCCCATGCCAGCCCTCCGTCATCGGCAAAGGGTCCGAGCTACTATGGTCCGGTGAATACCTCGGCAACACTGAATACGGCAGCTGCCCTGGCGGTCAGTTCCAAAGTGTTCAGAATGAACGGCATGTCAGGTTATGCAGATAAGCTCCTCGATGCTTCCGTCAGAGCCTGGAACTGGGCTGAGGCAAATCCGGATGTTCTCTTCAATAACAATGATCCGCGATACCATTCACAGGGTCTTGGCGCAGGCCGGATGGAAATCCGGGATTATGGCCGTAAAATGGTTAAACTGGAAGCAGCCTGTTTCCTGTTTGAAGCTTCCGGGGACGAGGCGTACCGCGAATATTTCGACCAGCATTATTCCGAAGCACAGATGTTGACAAGCCATGAAGTTTCACCCTTCGAATCGACCGACCAGGAGACATTGTTGTACTATACCACCTTGGAGAATGGCACCAAAGCCGTGCAGGATTCAATTAAAGATGTTTTCAGAAAGGCTATGCTCAATGGGGAGTATAACCTGCCTGCCCAACAGGGTGAAAAAGATCCCTATCTCGCCTGCCTGAAAGACTATACCTGGGGCAGCAACGGAGTAAAATCTGCCCAGGGAAGCCTGTTTTACGATATGATCCTGTACGTTCCCGACGCAGAAACAAATACAGAATGGAGGGATGCAGCCCTGAACTATGTGCATTATATCCACGGCGTCAATCCTCTCAACATCGTATACCTGTCAAATATGTATTCTTTTGGCGGTGACAGCTGTGTGAATGAATTTTACCACTCGTGGTTCTGCAACGGCAGTGATAAATGGGACAGGGTGGGTGTATCTACTTACGGTCCTCCACCCGGATACCTGACCGGAGGCGCCAATCCGCACTATAACTGGGACCGTTGCTGTCCTGAAAATTGTGACACCAAAGAGAATAACGCTATGTGCTTCTCCGAATCCATCAACCCACCCCGGGGACAACCGGCACAAAAATCATATAAGGACTTCAATACAAGCTGGCCTCTTAACTCCTGGGAGATCACCGAGAACAGCTGCAGTTACCAGGTGCGGTATATCAGGCTGTTATCGAAGTTTGTGAAAGGGAAGAGGTAACGGAAGGCTGAGAGCCGGGGGGAAAGAGCGGAGAGCGATACCAAATCTGTCCCCGTAACCCGATATTCTGATCCCTGAATTATGATGACCTGGAATGATACAACATGACAAGGAAACCATGAAACAAAAAATACTACTATGAAAATAAAAAGGACAACCTTACTAATGACGCTTGCCTTTTTAACAAGCATTTCATCCTTTTCCCAGGCAACTTCAAAATTCATCATTGTTGACCATTTCGGATATCTTCCCGAAGCTATAAAGATTGCGGTCATAAAAGATCCTCAGACAGGCTTCGATGCAGCAGAATCGTTTACTCCCGGAAACACATATTCGGTTGTAAATGCCAGGACCGGCGAAAAAGTCTTTACAGGAACCGTGACGAAATGGAACAATGGGAACACCGATCCATCGTCGGGCGATAAAGCCTGGCACTTTGATTTTTCATCCGTTTCACAGTCAGGCAGCTATTATATTCTGGACGAAGAAAACAACCTCAGATCATACGAATTTGACATTTCGGGAAACGTATATAACGAGGTTCTTAAGCAGGCCATGAGGATGTTTTTTTACCAGCGCGTGGGCTTTGCCAAAGAGGCACAATATGCCGGTGAAGGCTGGGCCGACGGTGCCAGCCATATCGGGCCGCTCCAGGATAAAAACTGCAGGTCCTTTTATGACAAGGACAACCCTGCATCAGAACGGGATGTAAGCGGCGGATGGTATGATGCCGGCGACTTCAACAAATATACGAACTGGACCGCTGGCTACGTGGTGGAGATGATGAAAGCCTGGATGGAGAAACCTGATGCCTGGGCCGACGACTATAATATCCCTGAATCAGGCAACGGCATTCCCGACATTCTCGATGAGGCAAAATGGGGCCTCGATTTTCTCCAGAGGATGCAGGAAGATGACGGGAGTGTGCTGACCATCGTGGCCGAATCGTCTGCCAGTCCGCCTTCATCGGCAACCGGCCCCAGCTATTACGGACCGGTAAGTACCTCAGCAACCCTCAACACGGGCGCAGCATTTGCCATATGCTCCAAGGTGTACCGCGCCATCGGCATGACAGTATACGCCGATACCCTGCTCGCACGCGCCATCAGGGCATGGACCTGGGCAGACGCAAATCCTTCGGTGATCTTCAGCAATAATAATCCCAGTTTCAGCTCGGCAGGTCTTGGAGCCGGCGACCAGGAGACGGATGACTATGGAAGGACTATGGCTAAACTCAAAGCAGCATGCTATCTGTACGAAGCGACGGCGGATCCGGTATTTCAGGAGTATTTTGACTCCCATTACAACGAAGCTCACCTGATGATGTGGAATTATGCTTACCCTTTCGAAACGCAGAACCAGGAAATACTTCTCTATTATTCGAGCCTCGATGATGCAACACCGTCAGTGAAGGATGATATTATAAACACCTATAAAAATGCCATGAAAAACGGCAGCGACAACCTGCCTTCGTGGACAGGTAACAAGGATCCTTACATGGCATTCCTGGCAGCCTACACCTGGGGCAGCAATGGTGTGAAATCCGCCTTCGGAAGTATGTTTTATAATGTCATCACCTATCATATCGATGCAACACTGGACTCAACGGCAGAGGATGCTGCCAGGGCTTATGTCAATTATATTCATGGTGTGAACCCGATGAATTTTGTATACCTGTCGAACATGTATGACTATGGCGGAGATAATGGCGTAAATGAATTCTACCACACCTGGTTTTGCGACGGGAGCCCGCTATGGGACCGTGTGGGGGTTTCAACCTATGGCCCTCCCCCGGGCTATCTCACCGGCGGTGCGAACCCCAGTTATGACTGGGATGGTTGCTGCCCTGGCGGCTGCGGATCGACCTCAAACAATGCCATCTGTACCTCTGAATCCATTTCACCGCCAAAAGGACAACCGGCACAGAAATCGTACAAGGACTTCAATACAAGCTGGCCGCTCAACTCCTGGTCAGTCACCGAAAACAGCTGCGGGTACCAGGTCAATTACATCCGTCTGCTGTCAAAATTCGTAACCGCAAAGACCGATTGCAACGGCGATATTGACGGCTCTGCTTACATCGATTCCTGTGGGGTGTGCGCAGGCGGTAATACCGGGATTACACCGACGGATGACAAAAGTCAATGCTCGCCGGTCGATTGTAACGGTGTGCTGAACGGTACGGCGTTCATCGATTCGTGCGGCACCTGCGCAGGCGGTAATACCGGAATCGATCCGGAGCTGGACCCTGAAACATGCATTCCTCCTGTTGACTGCAACGGTGACGAGAACGGTACCGCATTTATTGACTCCTGCGGTGTGTGCGCAGGAGGAAATACCGGACATACACCGGTTCTGGATCCTGAAACCTGTAATCCTCCGGTCGATTGTAACGGGGAAGAAAATGGTACGGCTTTTATCGACTCCTGCGGTGTGTGTGCAGGCGGAAATACCGGACACTCACCGCTTCTGGATCCTGAAGCCTGCTCACCGGTGATCGATTGCAACGGTGATGAGAACGGAACGGCCTTCCTGGATTCCTGCGGGGTGTGTGCAGGAGGGAATACCAGCATTTCACCGGTTCTGGATGCATCACACTGTAATGATTATGCAGCCAGCCAAAGAATTACAGGTAATTTTAATATCTACCCCAATCCAAACGTTGGTACGCTTTATATTTTCTGCCGGTACCAGGAAAATTACCGGTTGAGAATTTTTTCATTGAATGGAGCCCTTCTTATGGATAAGAAACTCCACGGAGATACAACCCTCGACACCGGTGTGTTGAATTCCGGGTATTATGAAATCGTTATTGAAACCAAGGACGAAATTTTACGGATGAAGTTGATACGGTTGTAAAATGTATTTTTAATTTTACCAATTGTTATGATGATATCTGTGTTCATGACAGATATTATCATAACCGAACCCAAAAAATCAAACATTCCAACCCCCTATGAAAAACCTGATCATAATCTCTTTACTTACCATTATGATAACATCATCCTTTGCAGCTGTCGACGAACATTACACCTGCGAAAAATGGCAGGTACTGGATATGACCTTTACCCTGAAAGGGCATATTGATCATCCTCTGGATGTTACTTTCGGGGCGACAATTATACGTGAAAACACAAATGACAGCCGAGACGTGCCTCATGGCACATCCCTACGCAAAATAAACGGATTTTACAATGGCGATGACACCTGGGTCATTCGTTTTACTCCGCCTGCAGAGGGGAAATGGACCTATACCACCTGGTCTTCCGTTCCAAGACTATCCGGCCTCACCGGAACCGTAAGCGTATCCCCTAATACCAACCCTGAAGAACATGGTGCTGTTGTGGTATCAAAAGAGAATCCCCAAAAATTTACCCGGGAGGATGGTACACCATATTTTCTCATGGCGTACGAAATGGACTGGCTGTTTGCCCCTGATGCTAAACAGGACATGGAAAATCCGGACTCTGCCGAACTCCCGAAAACCCGGAAGATCATTTCAGCTATCGCAGAAAACCATTTCAACCAGGTGGTCATGAATGTTTATGCCTTTGATGCCGACTGGGGTGAGAGAGACAAAATTGCTCCTGAATATAATTTTGCCCGGCCGGAAGTGTTCCCGTTTGGCGGAACGAATCAGACACCCGACTATTCCACCCTGAATATTGATTTTTTCAAGCATATCGACCATATCCTGGCTTATTTGAACGAGAAACACATTGTTGCACACCTGATGATCTATGTATGGAATAAGCATGTGAACTGGCCTGAGCCTGAATCTGCGGCAGACAATCTGTACTTCGATTACGTGGTGAACAGGTACCAGGCTTTCCCAAACCTGATCTGGGATATCTCCAAGGAAGCACTGTCCTACAATCACAACGACATGGGCTACATCACCCGGCGGATCGACCGGCTCCGCAGCCTGGATGCCCATCACCGGCTGGTAACGGTTCATGATTATGCTTACTGTTCCGCTTATCCCGGGAAAGTAGATTTTATTTCAGTCCAGGACTGGCAGCCGGGGATTTATTCAGGTATGAGAAAGATTGTTGAGAAGCACCCTGGCCTCCCTGTGCTGAACATCGAGCACGGAGGTTATGAAAAAACCATGCATTCCATATTTGACGGTGCCTACACCGATCCGGTGATATGTCTGGACCGGAATTACAAATGTATTTTTGCCGGAACCTATTCAACCTATTACTGGCAAAATTCATCCTGGTATGAACTGGTTTGGGATCCCTTTTCACTTGATAAGAAAACACAACCTCACTTTGACTTCTACAGGCACCTGACCGGATTGTTCACCAGGTACGATTATAACTCTCTCGTTCCCGACAGGCAATTCTCTGCCGGCTATTGTCTTACGGATCACAAATCCACCTACCTGTTTTATCTTCCGGAAGGGATGATCAGCCTTCAGGGAAATTTTCCAGAGCTGAAAGGAAAGAATGTCTCTGTTACCTGGTTCGACCCGCTGACGGGCATATACTTTGAGGATCCAGGTATTAAAACCAATACTGGGGAGTGGCTTGGAATTCACCGGAATGAAAATATAACAGGACAGATGGCAGTAGTCATCCTGAAAGTCACAACCGACTGAATTGGGCGTACTTCGGCCTGTAAGATGGTTTACATATAGGTATAATACCATTACAGCCATTATCAGGAACGGAAATTGAAAACGGTAAGGTATTGGGTACTTAGGACGTATAAACGCCTCAATCAAAATAATGGATATACCAGATATAAGGATTACTCAGCAGCGCCTCTATCTGGCTGCGCTGGTTTTCAGGAAATTTGGCCGCTACAGCCTTTGCGAGGTATGTAGGATCATTCCGGCGGTATGACACCCGCATGAGATCGTAGAACCGTTCACCTTCGTAAGCCAGCTCACGGGCACGTTCATCCATGATCCCGTCTTCAATGATTTCCTGTTTGGCCGGAAGATTATGGTTTAAATTCCTGTACCCTACGATCTTATTCGTATACGGATCATGAATATAATAGTCATCTCCGACCTTTATCCCGTCATCTGAAGTAAAATAAATTCCGGCCCGCCCTTTTACGCCACGCTGATACCGGTTGGTCTGGTCATTAAAGTAGGATCCGTTATTTACAAGATTAATGGCACTGTCGGAATGGGAAAACACGGCACCATATTCATCCGAAAGATCCAGATGAGTGAGTATTTCCGCCTGGTACAAATGAATACTCCCTGCCCGGTAAACGATAAAATTGGCATCCTGGTCAAAGGTCCCTTTATCAATGGAATATTTCCAGACAATTGTATCCACGCCATCCATAATGGCCTTAACTCCCCTCTCATCCCCATGCATTCTAAGATCAAGCATCTTGACAAACTGTTGAGGGTCGAGTACCCCATTCCCTTTCAGGTAAATATAGGAAGAACCGTATCCCCTGTAAAAATCACAAGGGAATCCAACAGATGTCATCTTGGTTTTAGCCGGGTCAAACGGGTCTTTTGTCCCCATCTGCTGTCCATACCAAACCGTCTCAAATTTATAAATAGCCGGTCCGCTCGGTTGAAGCATATACTTATGCGGTGGCCGCGGATCGAAGAGGTCCTGCAGTTTATTCTGTTGAAAATTGGCCTTATTAAACCATATGGTGTAGATATGTTCATTATTATCGATGGTTGTAAAAATGTTTCTCCACAATGCTCCATAAAAGGTATTATCGAGCTGGTAGCGAAGATGGTTCGTTACATTATTGGCTCTGTTGTCGGCTTCAGTTGCTGCCGCTTCACTATTCCACAAGATCGAATTGAAATGATTCCGGGCCTTCAGAAGATCGCCCCGGGTAAGATACATCTGTCCGAGGAGAGCATGCAGGGCATACTTGTTCCAGATGGTAACCTGCCACGATATGTCATTATTCTCGATATAATGGTTCACCCCGACATCTTTCACGTCATGCTCGAGCTGATCCGTAAATATGTCGATGATCTGATCCGTATTATAAAACTGCTTCTCGAGTGTAACAGGCTTATTGATCGTCGTATCATTATAGTATCCGTCTGCTCCAAAATTTATGTAAACACTGTCCACATAGGTTCCCGGGGAGTTGACAAAATTCTCAATTTCGTTAATTGTCACCAGCGATTCGGGAATATAGGGTACCACTCCGTAAATTCTTACAGCATTGAAATAGGCCCAGGCCCGCATGCAGAGTGCCTCACCGTATAGTTTGTCAAAATTGGAAACAGGGCTCTCCGGATCCAGAACTTCAGGATGCTCCCTTTTCAGTACCCGTATGAAATTATTACTGGCAGATATCAGTTTAAAAAAATTGGTAGGTGAGGCATATTTGTTATCCCTTGAGATATTGAAATTGTATACATCCCTCAGGTCTGCATCGGCATTCTGGGTAATGGTCAGAAGATCGCCTCTTAATTCACCCAGAACAACCAGTTGTTCCACGAGTTTTTGCTGAAGACCATACATCCCCATCTCCACAGACCGGTATTCATACCAGTCGTTAAACAGCCTGTCCTGTGTGATGTCCAGTTTCTGTTCCGGATTCAGAAACTTTTCACACGAAGGAAATAGGAAAAGGGATGACAGTATGATTAATATAACCGGGTATTTCATGATCTTGCTCATCTTATATTCCTGTTAATGTTATAATCCGACTTTTATTCCAGCGATAAACTGCCTGGCCTGGGGCATAAGACCGTAGTCAACGCCCTGATGTATGTTTGAAAATGAGTAGGCAAATTCGGGGTCATATCCCAGGTATTTCGACAGTACAAATGCATTATTGACTGAAAAATAAAACTCCGCATTTTTGAATGTCAGGAACTCATCGGGTATGGTATAGCTAAGGCTGATATTCTTAAGTCTCAGGTATGAACCATCCTCTATCCATCTCGTGGAAAAGGATGAGTTCCCGACAGGATCGTTGGCCAGTGCCCGGGGAATGTCGGTTTCCTGGCCGTCGTATTGCCAGCGGTTCAGAACGGTAGCACTTTGGTTTTCAAGTCCTGTCATAGACTCATTCAGATACCTGACGTAGTTAAATTCCTTGTTGCCGTAAACACCCTGCAGGAACACACTGAGGGTCCAGCGTTTAAAGGTTACTGCAGTGGAGAATCCTCCGAAATACTCAGGCATGGAAGAACCGATATTGGTCTTGTCGTACTCGTTGATGATACCATCCGGTGCACCGTCAGGTCCCGAGAGATCGGCGAATCTGGCATCTCCGGCCCGGTAGGCAATGCCCTTCGCATTGACAAGACCCGCTTCATCAGCGGCTGCCTGAGTCGTGTAAACGCCTTCATAAATAAATCCGTAAAAGCTATTTACCGGTGCACCAACCTTGTTTACCAATTCGGCGCCGGGGATCTCGGTAACAATCTTATTTCCCTTAATTTCAACCACACGGTTGCTTATCCTGGAAATGTTTGCCTGTATATCCCAGGAAAAATTCGACGTGCTGATCAACCTGAGAAAAACACTCAGTTCTTTACCGGTGTTCTCCATTTTTCCGCCGTTCTCAACACGCACATCATACCCGAGGAAGGGATCCAGAGGCGTATATATCAGCATATTATCGGTAGAGGACTTGAACACATCGGCCTTAATGGAAAACCGGTTGCCCCACAGTGAGAGGTCGATGCCTGCATCAAGTTGCGTAAGGATCTCATAACTCAGTTTATCGTTGGGTATCACTGCGGGATACAGTCCAACAGTCTCCCTGAATTTCACAGCCTGGTAATAATTAGTGGCACTGGATTCCCCGATATCATCATTTCCGGTTCGGCCTGCACTTACCCGTAGCTTAAGGTCCTCAAGCCAGGCAAGATTTTTCAGGAAATTTTCATTGGAAAGCCTCCAGCCGAGACCTCCAGAGTAGAAAAATCCAAACGGTTGACCGGCAAATTTGGTCGTATTGATAGCATTGTCGCCTACGCGTGAAGAACCATCCAGGGAAATGGTGGCTGTAACAAGGTACCTGGACTTATAGGCATAATTCAGGTATTCATAGAAGGAAAGCCATGACCAGTCACGGTTCTGTCCTCCTATTTCCCGCTGGTCATTCTGTCCGTCGGCAAGGGTTCTGTACTGATCGTTCTCATGTGCATTCTTTGTTAATCCCCAGTCTAACTGGAAGGAATTGCTGTAAACATGCATACCGGTATTTGATGAAAACTGGTGATTGGTGCCGAAAGACTTATTGTATATGAGGTAGGTGTTGTTGTAAAAAGATTTGAGGTCGTTGTTGGTGGATTTAGCCACATTGATGGCTTCGGAATTGTAATACAGTTCCATCCCGTGGTTGGGCATAAAGATCTGTTCTTTCAGCACATCATAGGTCAGGCTGAAATTACTGTTGATTTTCAGATCCTTACTAATACTGCCTTCCAGCCCCAGTGTGGCGGTGAAGTTATAGTTCGTATTCGTCGCCTCATAATTTTCGATGATAGCCATCGGGTTACTGACTCCCAGTTCATCTACTTCGGCAAGGGTCGTGATCTCATTCCCCTCTTCATCATATTGGAAACGGATTGAGAAGCGGGGATTTCGCCAGGCTGGCCCTAATCGGGCTTGTTTCGGGGGATGTGGCCGCTTCCTTCAGGGCTGCAGAATTGTAATTCAGAGAAACACCGGCATTCATTTTTAACCAGGTGAAAACATTCAGCCGGCTTACAAACCTGAGGTCGTAACCCTGGTAACCTGTCTTGCGTATGATTCCGTCACTCTTGAAATATCCGAATGAAAGGCCGTACCTTGCAATCTCATCCCCTCCCTTAACATTCAGGTTTACGTTGGTCATATAGGAGTTGTTGAAGATCAGTTTTTGCCAGTTGGTATTATGCTGATAATCAATGTATCGTGGATTGTCCCTGGTCAGGAACAGGTTCGGAAAATACAGCTGGATATCTTCTTCATATAATCCTGCAGAAAACAGTTCCTCATTGATCAGTGTTTTATGCTGCCCGCCATTGAGCTGGGGGATAAGGTTGGAAGGAGACAGGGAGTAGCCCGTCCTGAGATCGAGTTCAATGGTCGTTTGGGTTACGCTGGGATCAAGGGTCTCGATAACCACAACGCCGTTGGAACCTTTCGAACCATAGGCGGCAGTAGATGCAGGATCCTTGAGGATGGTCGCTTTTGAAATGTCAAAATTATTGATGGCTGATAAAGGGTTATAGGCAAAACCATTCAGGTTGGATCCGAAGATGCCGTGAGAGGTGAGGGGAATTCCGTCCACAATATAGAGTGGTGCATTTCCTGCGTAGATGGAATTGACCCCGCGAATGGTTGTCACTGCACCGCTGCCCGGCATCCCCGACCGGTCGACCACCAGCATACCGGGTACCCTTCCCTGGAGATACTGGTCAATCGTTAATGCATTGGTGTGATCTATGTTTTTCACGTTGAGATCAGTAAATGAACCGATCAGATTCCGTTTCCGGAACTGCTGTGAAAGAATGGTTACCATATCATTGTCAGAGGGCATATCATCCGGGGTAAGAAAGATGGTCAGCTTGCTCCTGTTGTTCAGATATACCCTCTTGCTTTTAAACCCCCCGGTTGGCGAAATGATCAGCCATACATCCCCTGAAGAGAGCTTTCAGGGTGAATTCACCTTCATTATCGGTGACTACCGGTCTCTGACTTGACCCTTCAATACTCACCGCTACACCGGGAACAGGATCGGATGTCCCCGACAGAACAATGCCTTTGACAAGCAAAGTATCCTGGGAGTGAGCCAAAGAAACACCAATAATGAGAAGAGCCGCAAAAAGCACTATTCTTTTCAAACCGGCATGAGGTGATAGTTTATTCATCATAGTATTGATTTGCTCATTGTTATCTTCTAAATAAGGCCGTGATATCCGGAGGCCCTCATGAATTGCATTATTCAGTATTCCGGCGCTTTTATCTTCCGGTTGTCATGACCTTTTTAAATACCCATCTTATTCTCATTCATCCTGTTCCTTTCTTTCCGCATCACTCAGTCATAAGGAATAAAATCTATATAATCGATGACCAGGCCGGGACTTATAGTTTTCAAAGGATCATTTGAAGGTCCTTTATATTCAAAGCGTATACTGGTCATCCCATAGGGCACATCATCCTGGACCCAGCAATCGAAATTGTTATATCCCTGTGCATCCGAAACATAATATTTTCCGGAAACCACACTCTGGATCAGGTTCCTTGGATATTGTGTATAGAGTAACATAGTCGAAGGTCCGGACAAGCTGATCATTCACATAGATATCGTAGATCCCGCCTTTTCTTACCAGTGTTCTGATTACCATCAGGTACCTCCTGGGGAACAGGTTTTTGACTTTAAACCCGACGAGGAATTGTCCCGAATACCCTGAACTGAAGCTAACCTGCAGTATGGAATCGTTGGATGCGGTTTTTACATTGGTCTGGGTTGGAGGAAATGGAATATCGCTGGCATACGTAACGCTGTCTCTCCAGCTGAACTTATCAATCCCTGTACGGGTAAGCAGCCATTCTCCTTCAAACCGGACAGCACCTTTAAACAATGTGTCAGGGACGGCAAAATGATCATAGTTATAGGCGTAACCATTGCTACAGATGGCTTTATCTGTTACGCCGTACTCGATCATGATACTGTCACCGAGAATGTTCTTAAGTTTAAATGTATCGTTAATGCTATAATTGGGGATAAATTCCTCAGGTTCCATCATATTCTCGAAAACGCCTCTTTCAAGGAGGTACGGCAGCAGAATATTTTGCTGCCAGTCTATTGGAATATCCCGGTAATCCTGGTAAATACTGCTCATCGACTGGGCCATTTCGGTCAGGGCATTGTCATAATCTTCCTGCTTGGGGAAAACAATGGTTGCTGTCTGATTCCGGAATTCCTCACTAACCGGAAAATAACGTGCTTCAAACTTATTATAGATGACGGCAACCGTATCATAAATGGTATTGCCGTTTTCATCAAAGCCGATGGGCCGGCTCTTTTCCTTGTCGAGAATCACCGAATCTTTGCTGTCGATATATAATTTGAGAGCTGGATTGGTGATGGCAAAATACTCATAGAGGTTTGGTTTGGGTATTCCGACTTTGTCCATAATGAAATATTTACCATTTTTATAAAGAGGACTTTCAAAGGGAACAGAGATACCGTCAAAGGAAATCTTGCTCCCATCTCTCTGAAAGAGGGCAAACTTTTCACCCAGGGTCTGGATCTTCCTTTTTCCGTTCACCATAACCGTCTGAAGAAATGCCGGTGAGATCAGATAGTCGAGAACGGCAGGCGTGACTTCGGCCGTGTCAAGATATCCTGAGAATGCAGTATTATCCGGGATAAATAATGTCCAGGTATCATCCTTGAGAAAAAGAGTATCGAATTTGAACTCCTTCACATACTGGACGAAAAGACTCAGGTTATCATCTTCCTGGATAGCTTCCCAAACGTTCTTATCGATGGTATCAGGGGGATTGTTATAGTGTTTGTCCCAGTCTTCCTTACAACCGGTAAAGAATAGCATCAAAAGAAAGCCGGTAATGATGGTTGTGTTCTTCATCCTAATATCAATTAGTTTTGGGTATATTGAACCTTATATTATCCCACAGGAAAATCCCTGGAATAAAAGACCGGATCTCTATGGTATGTTCTTCATAAACAGAGAAGGTAATTTCTCCCCGCGTCAAATCATTGAATGTTATATTGTCAGCATTACGGGTTCCGGACAGATCGATGAGTTCACCGAAGATCTTTCCGTCGATGTACAATTCCACCGTAGCACCTGCAGGATCATTGACCTGTGCTCTGAGAATGACGGTATATTTTCCCGGAACGATCTTCGAAATATGGTAGGTAATGCTGAAGCTTCCGTCCAGCTGCAGGTAGTTATTTGACCAGGCATTGTTGTCATCCTGTCCTCCCTGGATAAAATTCAGGTCCGCTCCCGACCATTTAATATTATTAAGAGCGGAAGTATCTTCAATAAGGTATGAACCGACATCCTGCCGATATATATCCAGTAAAGGTTCTCCATAAAATTCAAAATTCATATTTGCCCTGGATGCTTCCTGCGGGATCATTATCCTGTTGATAAACTGAATAGCTCCACTTTGAGTGATCACATTGCTTTGATCATAGTAAAAAGTGATATAATCAATGATAGTGGTGTCAAGATTTTCAACGATGGTATCATAAATCTGCTTGCCTTTGTTAATGGCAATATCGATTCCTTCCCCGTTTATGTTCAGGGGCGTTGATGAATAGGTGTTATAATTCGTGGTATTCCCGGTAAAATCATCCAGAAACCAGGCTTCCTGCAAAATATGATAGCCGACGAAATTGTGAAGCGGATTGGTTGAATTGGTGTAATCGCTGTTAGCGGGGCTGACCTTTGCAATGAGATCATCCAGGGAATGGATGCCCTTCCTGTTAAAGACTGAATCAGCTTCCAGCAGAAGGGTAACCGGCCTGGATGTGTTGGCCTCGTCCTTCAGATTGAAATCGAGGACGTCCTGCATTCCGGTCGCATCTATGGCATCCCTGAAGATGGAGTATGCGGGATGGGTATTTAACCAGCCATACGTTGTGTGGGTCACAGGTATTAGAGCTTCGCCAATCAGGTGAATAAAGCCGTTGGACACCTCTATATTTTCGCGGATCACAGGGGCCTGGTTATTGATTTTATAATAGGCAGTGTCGGTTCCCAATACAAAACTAACCGTCAGCAGATCACCGGAAAGAGTATAATCGGGAAGTGCCCCAAACGGGAAGTCATTGGCATCAATGGCGGAATTTACAACATGATAACGGCTGAAGACGTAATCAAAGGCCGTATCCCTCAGAATATCATCCAGGGAGGTATACTGGTCAGTTGCATCTATAAATTTTTGTACTGCTCCATTATCCGGCAGAAAAAGGGTATAACCCAGTCCATCGGGATTATATGCACTGAGGGTCTTATCCAGGTGGCCGGCTTTCATGATCTCAAGAAAATCGGAATATTGTTCGTTAGCAACAATATAATCATAAATGCTCATCTTCTCCTGGTCTTTGAAATTTGGCTGAACCGGGGTCTCCTTACATGAGAACAGGGTCATCAGGATAAGAAAAATGCTGAATAGAATGGCATCGCTTTTCATCGGCTAATAATTATAATACGGGTTCTGGACCAGGTTTCTATTTCTTTCTATCTCGGTTTTCGAAATCGGCATATACCATCCGAGAGGATTGGTCAGTTTGGTTGCCAGTATCCTCTTCTGGGTAGAAGGCACCTTTTTTACAAGGATCTCGATGAGCTTGCTTTTCCGGTTGAAATCATTCCGTCTGCCCATTCGCATGAGATCGAACCATCGTTTGCCCTCATAGGCTAATTCAACAGCCCGTTCTTCCATAATAAAATCCTCGTAGCCGGCAGGCGACGGCGGAATATAGATTATATCCGAAACGCTGCGGCTGCGACGGACAATATTGATGCATTCAAGTGCATCCGAGTAATCTTCCGTCTGTGAGAGAGCCTCGGCTTTCATCAGGTAAATATCTGACAGGCGGTATATGATAAAATTACAGCTGTTCTGATCGGTACCCGTTCTGGCGGTTGTTCCGTCATTGCTTCTCCCAACATACTTCCAGACGAT
This sequence comes from uncultured Bacteroidales bacterium, assembly GCA_963732905.1. Lineage (GTDB taxonomy): Bacteria > Bacteroidota > Bacteroidia > Bacteroidales > DASQZK01. Next base: position 194,049 of record CAVTBM010000009.1, on the reverse strand, counting down.
GTATTTATCCGAACGTTTGGCGATAGATCCGCCTACACCGCGAACGAGTTCAACGGATTTCCTGGTTTTGCCACTGAACAGATCCAGTGCGGTTTCACTGGCATTATAATTCAGGCTGTTCTCCTGTGTCAGACCATACATGCCATTCTTCTGATCCCGGGCATCATTGAACTGTAATTCGAATATACTCTCCAGTGAATTACCGGGATAGTAGAGGGAAAACCAGCTGTTCGAAGGGATCATGAGGAAATCCTTGTTGGATATGATCCTGTTGGCATATTTGACAACGGATGGATAATCGAACTTCCAGAGGGAAATGTCGGCAAGAAGAGCATCGTAAGAAGCCTTGGTAGCTCTTCCTTTTATCTCCTGCAGGGTGGGATATCCGTCAATGGTAGCATAATCCCTGTAACTTTCAAGATCCTGGATCAAGAAGTCGAGGATCTCATCCCCATCCGTTTTCACAGGGTAAAAGTCAGCATCGTCACTTTCTGTGGGATCGAGTACCAGGGGGACGTCCCTGAAGATCCTTACAAGGTAAAAGTAAGTCAGGGCCCTCAGAAAATGGGCTTCCGAAAGGTATCCTTTCAGCTGGTAATCGGTAAAGGTATGGTCTTTCTCCTTTACCTTCGGGGCACTTTTAATAACCTCATTGCAATAATCGATAACCGTATAGAACTGGCTCCAGTCACTCATGTAGTTATCAGGATAAATATTGCCTTCCATGATCTTGCGTTCATCATCCGACTGGTTCACATCGCCCTTGAGCATATCCCCTCTTATCTCTCCATACTTAAAGAGCAGGGCATCCATATGGGAAAAGGTTTCATAGGCACCCATCACCACCGAAGCAACATCCTCCTTGGTCTTCCAGAATTCCTGACGGATCAGCCCTTCAGGCGGGATAAGATCCATCCAGTCCTTACACGAAACCTGCCCAAAAAGCAGCAGAAACATCAGAAAAAGTCTTGCGTTTATTCTCATCTTTCTTGTTTTTTCAGTATTTCAGAATCCAACAGCCACACTCATCGTTATAATTTTTGGCGGGGGTGTTTTGGCATTGTCAACTCCGATCCAGAAAGGATTGCTGGCATCCTGCCCTACTTCGGGATCCTGCCCGCTATACCTGGTAACGGTTATCAGCTTCCGGGCACTGAGAGTGAGGTTCAGCGTCCTGATATGCATCCGGTTGCACAGTTGATTGGGGAAGCGGTACCCGATTTTCACATTGTTCAGTCTGATAAAGTCTCCTTTTTCCACATACCGGTCTGAACCCAGGTTATTAGCCGGATGATTCAGAAAAGCCCTTGGCAGCATACCCGGTTCGTCCTGACCCTGCACTCTCCAGCGTGCCAATACCGCTTTGCTCTGGTTGTTCCGGCTGTCCATGCCTTCTGTCTGTATGGCCACACCATTAATAATATCGAACCCAAGGCGGTAGTGAAAGCCCAGACCGATATCAAAATTCCTATACCGGAAACTGGTCCCGAAACCACCAATATAATTTGGGTTAGAGTCACCAATATAAACCACATCATTCAGGTCAATCTTCCCGTCATGGTTGATATCTGCATATTTGGCGTCGCCACCATGGAAAGTGTAGGTATCGAGGTAGGTCATGGGAATGGGATTGCCTTTGCTGTCCAGGATCAGGTTTCCTGCGGCATCTTTGGCCATTGCATCCGCATCGGTAGAATAAACACCCAGGTACCTGAATCCGAAGAACGAACCAATAGGCTCACTTGCAACAACCCTGAGGGGATATTCACCATTCCCGATCGAGGTAGACTGTTCCGTGTTGAAGTTTTCAGGAAGACTGGTAAAGGAATTTAAGTTTTGGGATGTATTGAAATAAACGGACCATATTATTTTATCTTTTCGAATGATCTTATAATCCACCATAAGTTCCCATCCTTTGTTTGCCAGTTCACCTCCATTTAAAAACTTTAGTGAATCGAAACCTGCAGTAGTTGGAATTTTATACCCGTTAAACAGTATATTGGATGTATTCTTCGTATACAAGTCAGCTTCCAGATAAACCCGATCCTTAAACATGTTCAACTCAAGACCCAGGTCAGTTGAACTGATCGTTTCCCATTGTAAATTGTTCAGCTGGATCTGAGTTGGTACGATAGAAGGATACTGAAGGTAACTCCCGGTATAAGTAGAGGCAAAGGTGGCAAAACGGGCATAGGCGTCACCCGGTTGCCGGCCTGATACTCCCCAGCTGGCTCTCACCTTGCTTTCTCCCAGCCAGCTCAGGTTGGAAAGGAAAGGCTCGCTCGAAAACCGCCATGCAACGGCCACACCTTTGAAGAGGCCCCATTTATTATTTGAACCAAAACCCGAAAAGGCATCCGCCCTTAAATTGGTATTGATGATATACCGGTCTTTGTATTTATAGTTCAGGTTTACGAGTGCACCCAGCGACCTGGCCTCACCGGAACCATCACCTATCTAGTTGATCTGGGCATTGATGGCCGGATCCTGAATATCAGTGCTCGGGGTCAGGTCACTCTGTATGTTCATCCACTCGTAACTGGACTGGCTTGTAATCCAGTTTACCGTTCCGGAAACATAATGATCCTTGTTTTGAAACGGGGGTTCAAAAGCCAGCTGGGATTCAGTCCTGATGGATGAACTCAGGTTATTGCCTTCCTCAGCTAAATTGATATTCCAGGCCAGCCAGTCAGCCCCGATCGCATTATACGGCAGAAAGTTCGACTGTTTGCTTCCGCCATACTGGTAGGAAACCGTTTCTCGGAATGTCAGCCAGTCAAAGATTTTATAGTTGAGCCGGAAGGTATTCTCCAGGTTATTGGAATTAAGATCGTTCCGTCCCAGTTTTGCTACTGCTACGGGATTGAAATACGTACTCCCGTCACCCTGGTAACTGTTAATGGGAGTGAAGTATTCACCGGTAGGAATTCCGTTGGCATCATATTCCCAGATGCTCATATTCGGAGCCTTGATATATGCCATCTCCCTGATATTGCGGTCTCCCACTTTCAGGTTCCCGTCTGTATTGTTATTGACGTAGTTAAACTGAATGGAAAAGATCAGTTTTTTGGACAGGAAATAGTCGAGGTTTACCCTGGTGGAGAACCGTTTCGAATCGGTACTGATAGTAGTCCCTCCCTCATCAATATAGCTGAAAGACGTAAAATACCTTGTTTTCTGACCGCCACCCGAGATATTAAAGTAATGGTCGTTGGTCACGGAATTTTGTGTAATAGCTCCAAGCCAGTCGGTGTTGGCTGAATAGTTATAAAATCCCGGATAATCGCGGTCATAAGCTATTTCAGAAGGAACATCGAATACACCCTTGCTGTTATGCCATTCCTCAAGCTGAAGCATGATATACTCATCCCCGTTCAGCATCGGAATGGGGGGAGGCTGAATGTTAATGCTGTTTTTATACTGGTAGTCGAACTTCACCTTCCCCATCTTTCCCTTATGGGTCTCGATGAGCAGGACGCCATCAGCACCCTGGGAACCGTAAACGGCTGTAGAAGCTGCATCTTTGAGGATTTCGATAGACTTGATATCCTGCAAGGCGATATTGACCAGGTTACTGATGTCTTCGCTGTCAGCCGTACTCAGGTCAAAGTTATCGGAAACTTTCGACTGGGGGATTCCGTCGATTACGATGAGAGGCTTATTGTTACCCATGGAACTCAGTCCGCGGATAACCAGCTGGGAACCCGATCCCGGGTCACCTGAAGCGCTTATGATATCCAGGCCGGATACTTTCCCCTGCAAGGCATCGGAAGCGGAAAGCACCCCCACATCTGCCATATCCGAGAGATCCACCTTCACGGTGGACGATGCAATGTCACGGTCGGCAATATTCGTCAGGCTGACATTGGATTTCTGGGTGGCTGTCACCGTCACCTCCTCAATCTCCGTGCTGGTGGTGGAAAGTTCAATGGTCATCGCACCTGTGGTGATTTACATCAACCTCCTTAGTTTCATATCCGATCACACTCACCTTCAGGATGTGGTTCCTGTCCTTCATTTCCAGAACAAAATCGCCATTCACATCGGAGATGGTCCCGTTGATGATCCGATTCTCCTTGTCATATTCAATGACATTGGCCCCAATAACAGGCTCCTTGCTATCTTTGTCGATCACTCTGCCCCTTATTACGGCTTTTTGCTGGGAAAAAGCACTCGTGCAGCTAAACAATACCAGCAGCAGGAGGATGGTCTTTCTGATATTTTTCATATTTTTCAAAAACCTTAAGTTTAAAATCAGATGCATTTTTTTGGCCCGTCTACCTTGTGTCCAGCCTATTGTAAATCAATACTGTGTCAATCTCATGTATCACAGCATTATAGCTAACACCTGGATAGGCCCCGGTTCCCTGACCGAGTGTCCGTCCTGCCAGAAAATTGGTTGAGGAAGACTCCTCTACCTTTGCGTAGTCACTCCCGTTTTTAGCCTTAAAGCCGATGAAATCAACACCGGGATTGATATGGATCTTTGTAAACACAGTACTATAAGGAGTGGATTTTTCATCCGTCCTGATCGTTTCATAATACCCGTCCGTCTTTTCCCCATCCGTAAAGATCATATTGCCCCTTACGAAATGCAGAAGGAGGAATTTCCTCAGATCCGTTATATTTAAGGTATCGGCGCTGTACGCATCAAGAGCCTCCGCTGTAGGTGCAAATACGGTATAAATTTCATTGTCATTGGTGAAGGTGTACTTGTAATTATTTTTAATGATCAACCCCGCCTTGTCGAGCAGGCTTTGAAATGCCGGGAAATCAGCATCGATGATCTGGTACATGGAGGTGGGGCTGAAGAGAAACCAGTCGGGGATATCCCAGGTCACGCCGTTATCGGCATCAGTACTTATTTTGACCGGAACCGAAGGCCCGGTTACAGGCCCCTGGTACCCGTCCTTTGAAAGGGAGGGGCCGGAGACGGTTCCTGTTTCGTTATTCACAATCAGATAGTTCCCGGCAAGGGTCCTGATGAACTCCTTTCGTGCGAATCCTTTGGGACTGTTGACCCCGATATGGTTCATCAGCAACGTCCTGAGGTCTCCAATGCTCAGGTCAATCCTCCTGGGGGATCCGCCCCTGGTAAACAGGTAAAATCTATCAATACCATCCTTTCTCTCGTAGAGAAGGGATGAATCAAGGCGTGTATTCAAATCCGACTCGACGAAAAACTGGTAATCCGCATCCGGCTTTTTCAGGGCCGGGAGAAGACCGGTAGCCTCAACTGCCAGCATTACCTTATTATATCCTCTCAAAAGATAAATCGGGCCGGTCACCGCTTTGAATGCCCTGGGGACAACCATGGTATTCACCCCGATAAATGTACAATTGCTGCCATATTTTTTCTCAACGATTGTAGCCGGGTCAAGGGTTATGTAATCCAGCTCCCCGTTATAAAAACCATTCTGGAAATCGGTGGGATACACGGGATTGATGCAGAGCTGACTTTTTGCGATGATCTTCTGTATACTATATGGTGCCTCGTCAATACTGCCCCAGCGGTTGGGCCCTACCATATATGTGTTGACAAAATTCGTGTAAGCCTCATCTGTCGGGGCAATCATCCCGTGGTGGTAGCGGATGGTCACATTATCAGGAAGACCATGCGTCCCCGGGGGCGATGAAGTCTCCTCCGCAGCGATGTTAAAGGTCAGATCAGGGAAGGTCAGATTAAACAGGGAGTCAACAGCCAGACCCAGATCGGCGCCAGGCTGATCAAGGGTTTTTTGCTCATTGTATTCGAACTTCGGGAATTTATCGATAAGGCCAAGAAAATCCTGGTATGAATACTTACCGACTTTCGAACTGATCATCTCATAACCATTCTGCAAAGGATCGATCACCCGGTCAACATGATATACAAACCCGTTCTCGGCAAAGATCTCATCACCAATGATCCGTGCGCCGACAAAATAAATGTCTGACGCCCCATCAATGGGCCGGTCAAAATAAAACTGATAGTCAGAGGTATTCAGATTGTAAATATCAAAGTATTGCTTGTAGAAAATAGGTGCATATTTCCTTGAATCGGTAATCACTCTGCGGTACCAGCTGGTTTTGGTTGTGTCAATGATATGAAAAAACCCGTTCACATAACTAACACCGTACTTCTTGTCTTTTTCAAGAAGCAATGTCTCCCTCTTATACCCGCGTGGCTTGTTATTGGTAATATCCGTGGAATCAATCCATCCCCATACATCAAGACTGGTAAGCTGGTTTTTACTCCAGGGATTCTGTACGATGTGATATTTAATGAGATTGGAAAGGACATCAACAGGAATGTCCTCAACCGTATTGTATTCAGGATGACTCTGAAGATAGACGGTGAAGGCTTCATTATTGGGAGCAAAGACCGTATAACTGCCCGAAACATCTATGATAGTGTCGTATCCGGTCAGTTCAATACACTTTGCAAATGTGGAAAGATCGGGATCGGCTTTGACTTGCGTATAGACCTTACCAGCAAGCCATTCAGGCCTTTTGTACCTGTCCTCCCTGTTGAGAACATCTTTGCAACTGGTGATAACAATACATGAAAACGCAAGTAACCCCAGCAGTTTAGTCCTTGTCATGTTAGTAGTTTGAAAAATGTGTTAGTAGTTCCAGATGTATCTTTCGTCTCAGTCTCAAATATCAAAAAGATTCAGGTAGCCTGGTTATGTCATATCGCTTTTCCCTCCCTCTGAAATTTGTTGGTAGTTTTACGATACTAAACATATAAAAAAAAATTAATATAGCGAAACCTCACCAATTAATTTAGAATCATTATATAGTAAATTAAAAGAATAATTTTTTACTTTATCCATTATTTTTTTATGTCTTTATTTATCAGTTTCTTATGTATTTTTTAGCTTGCTTTCCCGGCATTTTGAAAACACCGGGAAAACCAATGTACATATGCTCCCAATGGGAAAACAACCCCTTAAATCCACTTTTAGAAAATTCAGCTTACAATTTATAAGGATCAACTTCTTTTTTTTCTGATAATCGTCTTAAAACAGCGGATTTCCTGGCCTGCAAGAGTAAATGAAGAGGGAAATGCAAAGATCATTTTCAAATTGTAAGCACATTTTTTCTGTTCAGGGAGTCATTTTTCAGCCTCATCCCAAAATCAGGGTCATGACATTCTAACTTAATTATCAATTTGTTAGACCACTAAAATATATGATAGACACGATTTTTTTTAAAAGAATAAATGGTTTAAAAAAATTTTATTTGATTATTTAATTTTTTTTTTACTAAATTGGACAAACTTCTTCTCATTTACTAACTAAAATACAAATGTTATGAAACGAAAGCTACTATTGCTTGCTGTGCTGATGTCGTGTGGTGTAATGATATTCGCGGTTGATCCGCCCATCATACGATCACTGATCATTACCGAGGCAAGGATGGGTTCTCCAGCCTCAGCCTATGCAGAGATAACCAACATGGGAGATTCGGCCCTTCACCTGGGACAGTTTGAATTTGGTGAGATTGGTCCCTGGACAAATCATTACACTGCTGATCCTAATCATTATTTCATGTTACCTGATTCTGTCCTCCAGCCGGGAGAATCCTTTGTCATTACTATGGTGTATGACTGGGGTCCGAAGATGTGGAAAAAGTACCCTTATGCAGGTAAATATAATGAAAAGATTACCAAGGACGAGATGTGGACTCTTGCCGACGTAAAGTTAAATGCAAAAGAAGCTCCCTACCCTGATCCTACCGACAGTATAACACCATATTATTATGTAATGGATGTATACGGCGGCAGGAGTTGCTGGTATATTGAACAGCATTTATCCAATGGCGATTCGGTTGTGGTTGACCAGGTAAACGGAAACTGGGAAAACGCCAACCATAACCATGACGGAGCCTACGACGTTGCCGGTGTTACCGATGCCACCAACAATTGTATCCTGATCCGGAAATTCACGGTTACGCAAGGTGATACCGTTTTTGCTGACGACAGGGGTATCGACCTTGCCGACTCAAAATGGATACCGGTTCCCATGCTTTTCGATAACTGGGAACCCAATCGCCGTGCATTCTGGACAGTGGGCAATCATGGTGACTACAACCTCGATGAAACCACCCTTACTTCCTCTACCATTTCCATCAACTGGGCTGATTCAATTCTTACCGTTCCGTGGGGCGTAAGGAATGAGGACTCTCTTATGATGCAGTTCGACTACCACCCGGGTTTGGCATGGCATTATACCCTTGCCCCCACTACGGCGGATTCAGCTTTCACCTCCGTTCGAGAAGGTGATATTCTGACTGTTTATGCCTGTGGCAAAGATCTGGATATGATGAAATTCCACCTCCAGGTCAGCGCTCCGGGAAATGGTGAAAACCGTGTTATCCCCAAAGCTGCAAAGGGCAGTAACGGCTATTACGGTATGTTTGTGGGACCTCTTTTTGACGTAACCGATAAGGTTCCGGGTATGGATACCATCAGGGATATACCCTTTGCAGACAGAGTGGATACCTTATATAAATACCTCGAAAAAGCTCCCGAGGCAACGTGGGAAGTGGTTTGGGTTGACGGCGTTGAAAGAGTCGACCTTAAAACGGGTGATATCCTCAGGGTTACCGCAAAAAACGGGAGCACAAAGGATTACTACCTCAAGCTGACTCCGTATATTCCTAATCATAGCGCATTCCTCGGTGCCATCAGCTGGCCTGATATTCCTGACTGGGCTAAGGGTACGATCTGGGATAACGATACAATCCCCGGATTCAGCCGGAACCTCTATGATTATACGATTACTCTTCCTCCGGGTGAGTCCGCCGAACCGGCACTCATTGCCAAGGCTGAGCAGCTGAATACCAAAATCAAGGTTGACCGTTTAACGAATATGAGCGGTACTGCCAATGACAGGGTTGTTTCCTTTACTTCAACAGCCGAAGATGACACAACCGTCCTGGTTTATAACGTTCAGGTCAATAAACAGAAAGAAATCGGAAACATACAGCCTTTCACACCCGATCCTTTCATTTCCGAATATGACTGGTGGGAACAGTGGGCTAACAATTTCGTGGAGATCTGTAATCCAGGTACCCGGCCCCTCGACCTGAGTAATTATATGATCATGGGGCAGTGGTCAACCGATCCGGCTGTCGTCCTTACCTGGAATGCTGAAAATACAACGGATGCCTGGTTGGACCGTTACGTAAGGTATATACCCGGATATAAATGGCAGGACAGTACCAGCTGGAAAGTTCAGCCGGTTATTGCTGTTCAGGATCCGAACATAAATCCGATCGTTGAACCGGGAGGCGTATTCGTATTGGGTGATATCGCTACGACCGGTAGTAGCGGGGATCCATGGTTTGCCAGCCAGGCTTGTAATGTTGAGTTCAGAATGCATAACCCGTGGGGACCCTCCGCTGACGAACCTGAACCCGTTGATCAAACCTGCATTAACCAGTGGAAAGGTTTTGATGTCTATCTTTTCAAGATCCTCAATGACTCCATTAAACTGGGTCTGAAACCTGCTAACGATCCGAACGACTTCCAGCTTATCGAAACCTGGGGGAACAACGACGGCAGCCCGTGGGTTGTAGGAGGAGTAGAAGCTCAAATGATTAACACCTACATCAGAAAACCACAGTACTATCAACCGAAACCGGGATTCAGTGAATCTTTCGGAACAGATGCTGCCAGCAGTGAATGGATGATGAGAGATCAGGCCTATTATGATGCACGGAATGCCGGATGGCCTAATGACATCCTCTTCGTTGCCAGCGACCTCGGTAAACACTTCATGAATGAAATTACTGTTTACAAATCAACTGTTCTTTCGAGCGTGTACAAGGTAAGCGAAGGCTACTCCATGAGTGAACAAATCAGGGGTGTGGTGACCGGAACCAGTGTCACCGATTTCCTGGCGAATATCACCAAGGCTGATGCCGGGCAAACCCTTACGCTGAAAAGCGCTGCTACTGGTGAAGTACTGACAGCTGATCAGACTCTTGCAATTGACGACTCACTCATTGTACTTTCAGCTGATAACGTCAATACCTCAGCATACCTACTGGACGTTACAGATGAAGGTCTCAGTAACGATGCCGTGCTGACTTCTTCCACCTATACCATCGATATCTCCGGATCTGAAGGTACCGTTAGCGGATTCCAGACAGGGAAAACCCTGAGGGAAATCATTAATGGCGTAACAGTTCCTGCATATGCCGCAATGATCGTTATCGATGATCAGGGAGGATATGTTTCAGTAAAACGACTCAGGTACGACACCACTTATGTCGATGTTCCGGCAAATAACAAGACCTATCTGAAGGTTACTGCTGAAGACGGTGTAACACAGATCACCTACCGGTTGTTACCGGAAACACTGGCTACCGATGCTTACGTGACATCCTTCGTCTATAATGTGGATCAGGAAGCTTCACTTATCCAGCTCGTTCCCAGGGGAACTACGGTCGACGTACTTATGAGAAACGTTATGCCCTGCGATGGCGCTTCTATGCAGATACTGGACAAGAAAGGACTGGAACGTATGACCGGCACTCTTTATAAAGATGACCAACTGCTTGTGACAGCCCAGGATGGCGTGACCACACGGACATACTTCCTGTCTATGCTGGAAGACGTCGGTTACCTGGCTTATGTTGTTTCCGATATCTATACCGTCGACCAGGTTGGCATGAGTATCTCAGGTGAGGTTTATGAAAGTACTCCCGTGACCGAATTCATCGGAAACCTCGTCCCTGCCCCCGGTGCTACCCTCCAGCTGCAGGATAAAGATGGTGCAACCTACACCGGCACTATGAAGAAGGAAAGTAAGCTGAAGGTTACTTCAGGTAACCATCAGACTACTGCCTACTATACTGTCGATGTACTGACATCTGTGGCTAACTTCAACAATAAAGCCATTTCCCTTTATCCGAACCCGACAACCGGACTGGTTAACATCTCTGGTCTTGAACCGGGCAACCGTGTTCATATCTACAACCTCTCCGGTACCCGTCTGCGCGATATCATCGTACAACAGTCTACCGCAGAAATCTCTCTCCAGGGTCAGCCGGCCGGTATGTACTTCGTTGTCGTTAGCAATGGCAACCAGGTTATCGGGCATTACAAACTGATTCTGAAATAATGTAAACTCTGATGATAAAATAAGAGCCTGTAATATTCAGGCTCTTATTTTTTTAAGCTTGTTCCTGCTGCAGATTGACCTTCTGTAACATTGCAACCCTTTGAAGCTGTTGAATGGTCTTTCATTCAGACAGGATTGCTGGGACAAACATCCCGGACCGGAGATGCCTGGAATCTTCTGACCTTTCCATTTACAGACACATCTTCAACGCCCTGCCATGAACAGAAATGAGCTGAAACAAAATAATAACAGGTCAAAAAATTGATTTTATACAGGAAAATGGAGATGAGAAAAATGAAATTGCTTCTAGCTGTGCTACTCCTGTCAGTACTTCACTTTGCCACATTCGCCCAGATCACCCCGCAGGAAGCGGCCGTTGCGATGCAAAAAGGCATCAATCTGGGAAATACCCTGGAACCACCTGATGAAGGTGGTTGGGGTAACCCACCCGTTCAGGAATACTATTTTGATCTATATAAAGAAGCCGGATTCCAATGCGTCAGGATACCCATACGATGGGATGAACATACCCAGACTTCACCGCCATACCACGTTGATGACGCATGGATGAACCGCATTGAACAGGTCGTGGACTGGGGATTGAGCCGGGGATTGTTTATTGTAATCAACGCTCACCACGAAGAATGGATCAAGGCCAATTATGATAACGCCGGCTACAGGGCCAGATTCGACAGTATCTGGTCACAAATTGCAGTAAGATTCAGTGATAAATCAGATAAGCTCCTTTTTGAGATTATCAATGAGCCTTACGGCCTGACCAAGGAACAGAACGATGATCTCCACCAACGCGAACTTTCCATCATCAGAAATACCAACCCCACCCGGATAGTGATCTTCCAGGGACATAACTGGGGAGGATCCGATGAACTGATCACAGCTGCCATCCCCGATGATAACTATGTTATGGGGTCATTCCACTCCTATGATCCTTATCTCTTTGGCCTCGAAGGTCAGGGTACCTGGGGAACAGCAGGTGATTACACTGTATTGAGAAATAAATTTATCGCCGTGAAAAACTGGTCCGATGCTCATAACATTCCTGTTTTCCTCGGAGAATTCGGTTCCGTGAAATCTTGTGACTATAATTCCAGGATGAGACACTACAGGGCTTATGTTGAATATTCCCAGATTTATGGTTTCGTAGACTGTGCCTGGGATGACGGTGGCGACTTCAGAATCATGGAGAGACAAAGTCATAACTGGAATGAAATCAAGGATATCCTTATTCATACAAACCCTCAGTCTCCGACTGGGGTGGATCTGAAACTGTACCAGGATACTTTGTTGAATCTAACCTGGTCCGATCCCCTGACCGATTATGACAGCATCTTTATCCAGCGCAGGACGGGAGCAACCACGGTATATACTAAAATTGCAGCCCTGCCAGGTGATGCAACCAGTTTTGTCGACTCTGCCGTTTCGGAGAATACCTATTATTATTACCGGGTCATTGCCCACTATAATGCCGAAGATGACCTCTATTCCCAACCCATACGAGCACTGGTTCCTGTATATGTCCCCAAAGTCAGGGAACCATACCTGGGGGAACCGGCTTCAGTGCCCGGAACAGTGGAAGCTGAAAACTACGACATCGGAGGTGAAGGTTTTACCTATCATGACCTTGACGCATTAAATATTCCTGGTAAATACCGGCCGGATGAAGGAGTTGACATCTTTTTCATTAACTGGGAGAGTTATCAGATCGGTTATGCATATGATGGCGAATGGTGTGAATATACAATCAACGTTGAGCAGGACGGTGAGTATACCGTCAACACTATGGTAGCCTCACAGGAGGATGGCGGGAAATTCCGGCTGAAGATCGGAGGTGTGGAATCAGACACTCTGACCGTGGCAAATTCAGGCGGCTGGAATGTGACTAACGCCGTGTCCACCACTTTGAACCTGACTGCCGGCGAACAGATCATGAGATTTACCGTGATCTCGCAACCTCAGTTTCATATTGATAAATTTGAGTTCAAGATCCAACAGCAGGAGGATACGACAACTATTTTTGTTCCTGTTCATGAGGTCCCCCGTATGTCTCTGTATCAGAGCCAGGACCAGGAACTGGTCATACGGCTGGATAATTGCCCTGATATAAAAAAGATCGAAGTGTACAACATAACCGGCACCATGGTTTATACCTCAAAAATGCCTGAAAATGAAATGCATATATCTGTCACGGGTCTTCCCGCCGGCTTATACGTTGTCCGGGCAGTCACCGGGAACGGGATTTTCAAAGGGAAAACTATTATAAGTAACATGGAATAAGGATATGGTTCAACAGGATACCGGAATAAGTGGCTGAAGCTTTCTTCTCATCACCTCTGCAGGAGTATAAGGTCAAAAAAAACGGTAAATTAAGTTGCCACAATGGTAAAAAAAGTAAACGAAATATCCCGGCAACAAACTAAAATGACAATACATGAAAACCATGCAAAAAACAGCAGCGATTGCCTTTTTTCTTCTCGCCGGGCTCAGCCTGATTCAGGCTCAGCCTGTCAAACAATACGGCAACCTCAGTGTAAAAGGAACAAACCTCACGGCTGAGGACGGAAATCCGGTGATGCTTTGGGGGGTCAGCTATGGCTGGCATAACTGGTGGCCACGGTTTTACAATGAAGAATCGGTTAAATGGCTTTACGAAGATTGGGGATGTAACGTGGTAAGAGCAGCCATGGGCGTTGAACCTGATAAAGGGTATCTCCAGGATCCCAAAGGGTCGCAGAAAAAGATCGAATCTGTCATCAAAGGGGCCATCGATAACGGCATATACGTCATCATTGACTGGCACAGCCACGGCATCCAACTCGACGCGGCAAAAACATTCTTCGCCGAAATGGCACAGAAATACGGAGGATATCCCAACGTGATCTATGAGATCTTCAATGAACCGGTGAACGATTCCTGGGAAAAGATTAAAGAGTATTCGGTAGATGTAATCAAGACCATCCGGCAGTACGATCCCGACAACGTCATCCTGGTAGGCTCACCCCACTGGGATCAGGATATTCACCTGGTTGCCGATGATCCGATCACCGGCTTCAGTAATATTATGTATACCCTGCATTTTTATGCTGCCACTCATGGGCAGTCCCTGATGGACAGGGGTAATTACGCACTGCAGAAAGGCATCCCGCTTTTCGTCTCCGAATCTGCCGGTATGGAAGCCAGCGGTAACGGGCCCATCAATTATGAAGCCTGGCAAAAATGGATCGACTGGATGGAGTCAAATAAGATAAGCTGGATCAGCTGGTCTGTCTCCGATAAGGATGAGACCTGCTCTATGCTGAAACCATCCGCTGATTCAAAGGGGGGCTGGAAAGAATCCGACCTTAAAGAATCGGGCATTAAAACCAGGGATTACTACCGGAAGCTGGCAGGAATAAGCGAATAATGGAAAAACTGTCCGTAAAAATCCTGCCCGTCCTGCTCCTTTACTGTGCAACCATTACCGCATCCCTTGGACAGGACAGTCTCCCGGTTGCCACAGCTGAAGCCGAGGACGGAATCCTTACCGGGGTTAATGTGTCTTCTTCCCGGTCGGGCTTCTCTGGCTCTGGATATGTCACCGGATTTGACAACAGCGGCGACCAGGTAACGGTGAGCATGGACATACCTGAAAATGGTATTTATAAGCTCATCATCAGGTACAACGGCTCCGGGGGTGATAAATACCAGGATGTCATCGTGAATAACGGTTTTGCTGCACCCGTCAGCTTCCCGTACACAACGGGTTTTGCCGATGCAGACGCCGGCAAGTACACGCTTGCAAAGGGAGTAAATACCTTTACAGTGAGGAAAAACTGGGGATGGACAGACATCGACCAGTTCAGGATTTATAAGACAGAAAAGAATGTTTATCATATCGCCCCGGATCCGGTAGATCCGGATGCAACCTTGCAAACCAGGGCCCTGTATCATTTCCTTTTGTCACAGTTCGGCAGAAAGATCCTATCGGGCCAGACCCACCAGTATTATGATGAACTCTGCAGCCTTACCGGCAAGACACCACTGATCCGCGACGGAGATATGCAGAGTTACACCGAAGGTTACCCCTACATCTGGAAAAACGGGGGCCATACCTTCGGTAAATATGATAACGGTACGGTTAAAGCCCTTATGGACTGGTACGACAGCACCTCAGGAAAAGGCATCGTGGCATTCCAGTGGCACTGGCATTCCCCTTCAGGCGGTTCACCCGGCACCAATACCTTTTATACTACCGAGACGACATTCGATATTACCCGGGCTGTAACACCCGGAACGCAGGAATACAATGACATCATCAGGGACATTGACGATATCGCTGCCGAACTGAAGAAATTTCAGGACGCAGGTATTCCCGTCCTTTGGCGACCATTGCACGAAGCGGGAGGCGGCTGGTTCTGGTGGGGTGCCAAAGGACCTGAACCCTGTAAAGCGCTGTACAATATT
Source organism: uncultured Bacteroidales bacterium (assembly GCA_963732905.1). Lineage (GTDB taxonomy): Bacteria > Bacteroidota > Bacteroidia > Bacteroidales > DASQZK01. The sequence continues at coordinate 178,471 of CAVTBM010000009.1, read as the reverse complement.
ATGTTCGACAGGCTGCAGAACTATCATCACCTTCATAACCTCATCTGGGTGTGGTCGACTTCTGAAACCAACTGGTATCCAGGGAATGACAGGGTGGATATCATCGGCTATGATTCCTACCCGGGCGAATATAATTACGGTGCCCAGAAATACTCGTTCGATGTGCTCTATAAACTTACCGGTGGTAAAAAGCTGATCGCCATGACGGAGAACGGTCCCATTCCTGATCCTGCCGAATGCTTCAGCTCCGACGCACCCTGGTCATATTTCACGTCGTGGAGCAACATGGTGACACAGCAGAATTCGGAACAGCACCTGCACGACATTTTCGATGATGCGGATGTCCTCACTCTCGAGTCGGATGACCTCCCGGCTGTTTATGAATGGCGCAGTTCTCTCTATCCCGAAAACTGGCAACCTGGTTTTAAAGACCAATCCGGACAGTACCTTCATGATTTTTCCTACGCCGGCTACCACCGCGGGGAAGCGGAGATACCCGTTATCACTAAAAACCTTGTGGACATCACCCAGGCTCCATATAATGCGGATAATACGGGCAACAGCGATGTTACCGGCCTCATCCAGCAAGCCCTCGATGATGTGGGTTCGGCAGGTGGAGGCGTGGTTTATCTCCCCGCAGGAACATACCGGATAAAAACCCCTGCTGAACGGGAATACGGACTGAGAATCAGGTTCGACAGCACCATCCTCCGCGGTGCAGGCCCCGATTCAACATTCCTTTTTCATGACGAAACTTTTCTCAGAGAAAAGAACATCATTGAGGTGTATGGCGAATATGCGGGCTGGCGTTATCCCTATGGCGCCACCACCACAATTACTTCAGACCTTATGGAACCAACCGGTATTCTGCCGGTAAGCTCTGTTGACGGATTCAGCAAGGGCGACCAGGTGGTGGTGAGGGCTGAACCTACCGAAGCATTCATGAAGGAACATCATATGGACGGTGTTTGGACAGCCAAAGCCTTTGAAGGCGTGGCCTTCCTCAGACAGATCGATTCCGTTGACACGGAAAACCATCTCCTGATCATTGATGCACCGACAAGGTACTATCTCAAAACAAGGGATACAGCCAGGGTTTACCATGCCAAAAAGCATATTACCGAATGCGGCATCGAAAACCTGTCTGTCGGCAACCTGGAAAATCCTAAGGAGGGCTGGGATGAAGAAACCTACAACACGGCAGGCACCGGAGCTTACGATGTCCACTACTCCCAGGTGATCCTGTTTCATTTCGGCATAAATTGCTGGGTGAAAAATGTTCATACTTATAAACCTCCCATGAATACACAGGATGTCCATATTTTGTCAAACTGCCTGTCGATGGTACAATGCCGTTTTATTACAATCGACTCCTGTGATTTCGAAAAACCCCAGTACGAAGGCGGGGGTGGAAACGGATATATGTACATCCTGGAGTCAAATGATTGCCTCATCAAAAACAGCCGGGCCAATGATGGGAGGCATAACTTCGATTTCAAGTATCCATACAGCAACGGTAACGTCATCCTGAACTGCCGGGGAGAAAATTCAAAATATGCCAGTGATTTCCATATGTACCTGAGTATGGCGAACCTGTTTGATGAGTGCACCATGAACGGTGATTTCATAGAATCGGTGTTCCGACCCTATGGGGGCGATGCCATCCACGGGTATTCATCAACCCAGTCGGTGTGCTATAATACCCGCGGGGAAGCTTATCACCCCGGCAACGACTATATCGTTGATTCACGTCAGTTCGGCAGGGGCTATGTTATCGGAACCTCCGGACAGGCTTCCGCTGTTAACCTCAGGTCCGGTATCGGGGATATCCAACGGATACAACTACGACACATCACCAGAAGATTTCCTTGAAGGCCAGGGCCTGGGTGAAGGGCTCAGACCTGTATCCCTCTATCTTGATCAGCTTCAGCGAAGACTGGACCGTCCTAAGTCGTCCGGAAAATATAACGTCACTGTCATCCTGAAGGACAAAACTACGGATGAACCCCTCTCAGGCAGTGAGATCATGATTTATAACGATAAAAAAAACACTGACGGGAACGGGTCCGCAAACTTTACTTCCGTTTATGAAAGTTTCCTCCTTACCATTAAAAAGGATCTATACCTGCCTGTGGAAAAAAAGCAGGTCGTGATTTACAGCGATACTACCCTGACTTTCTTCCTCGATAAAAAAGATTGTAATGTCACATTCACTCTTCTCGATGATCTGTCCCGTAAACCGATCCTGGACGTGGAAATCAGCATGGGTGATGACCGTAAGACGACCGACGGACAAGGGAAGGCAACCTTCACGGTAAAAGCCGGGACAAATGCATACTCCATTGAAAAGATTTTATTTAAACCTGAAGAAGGAAACCTTGACATCCTATCCGATACGGCCTTCACCTTTCTTCTCACCCGTACCGAAGCCTCTGTCAGGTTCAGTCTGAAAGACAGTACCCTCCCTATCGAAAACGCCATGGTGAAAATCAATGATGATTCACTGAATACCAATACGCAGGGCATTGCTGATTTTAGCAGCCTGCCTGTCAATACCGATTATCATTTTACCATCCGTAAGGAGGATTATTACACCATCGAAGATGATCTGCACCTCGTGACCGACACAACCCTCGATATTACCATGGTTGCACTGCCTTCAGGATTGGCTGACAGTCATATAGCGGGTAGTTTGTTTCTCTGGCCTAACCCGGCAAGTGACATCCTGTACGGAATACTTAGCCTCAACATCCGCGGAAACACAATCCGGATTGTGGATCGCAACGGAAAGGAAATGATGGTCAGTAGTATTGAACAAGATTCCTTCAGCCTGAATATTAAAGGACTCTCACCCGGGGTGTATTTTTTACAGGTGACCGGAAAGGACGCCCTGCATTTGTCCCGCAGATTCGTAAAAATGCCGTAGGTGACAACCCTGATTCCGGATCTTATTGCGTTTCCCTGTATTTAAACTATATTTATACCTATCACAATTCAATTCTTCGCCATGAAAACATTAGCTTTTTTCCCATTCAGGAACCGGTTCAGAAATCTGTCATTTCCTGTCCTTTTAACCCTGCTCATCCTTTCACTTTCCGCCTGTATGAAAAGCGAAAGATCCGGATCAGGTACTAACGGTTCCAACCCGGAAACCCTGTTGCTGAAAAACTACCGTCCTCATTCCATCTACCATATCCCTGTGACAAAAGTGGACCGGTCTGAATTCCCGGTGCTCGACATGCATTCGCACGATTATGCCGGTAGTCTGGCGGGTCTGGATGAATGGGTCAGAACCATGGATGAAACAGGAATAGAGAGAGTGGTTATCCTGTCCAAGGAACACGGAGCGTCCTTCGATTCACTGGTTAAGGTATATTCCAAATACCCCGGTCGATTTGAGCTTTGGTGCGGGATTGATTATACGGCATATAAAGAACCTGATTTTGCTGAAAAAGCAATATCCGAGCTGATCCGTTGTCATGAACTGGGTGCTTCAGGGGTGGGTGAACTTGGAGATAAAGGAAAGGGATTGTATTATTCAAAGCCGGAAGCCATCGGAATGCATCCCGATGACCCGAGGATGGACCCTGTATGGGAAAAATGCGGACAGCTGGGAATGCCCGTAAATATCCATATTGCCGATCCGGAATGGATGTATGAAACCATGGATTCCACGAATGATGGTCTGATGAATGCATACACGTGGAGGCTGGATAACCAACCCGGCATAGCAAGTCACCAGGAGATGATAGACATCCTGGAACACACCGTTAAAAAACATCCAGGTACCACCTTCATCGCATGTCACCTGGCCAACTGTTCCTATGACCTGGATAAAGCTGCCTCCCTCCTGGATAAATACCCTAACCTGTATATGGACATCAGTGCCAGGTATGCAGAGATCTGCGCGATCCCAAGGGCTGCACGCGCTTTCATTGAAAAATACCAGGACAGGTTAGTCTACGGAACTGACATGGGCAGGGACCCCGAGATGTACAGGTTTACTTTCAGGCTGCTTCAAACCGCAGACGAGCACATATATGACATGGATTTCTCTTATCACTGGGCGCTATCGGCTCTCTCCCTGACCGATTCAACACTGGAAAAACTTTACCGGCTGAATGCCCTAAAAATAATGAAGAACCGGGGCACCTCTCCATCAATCTGACAGAAACATGCAGACTCACAGGACAGAAAGTATACACACCTGAAGAGTGAGGCATGAGATGCGGACCGGCATACAGGAATTGAATTTCTGTCCGGTCCTGAGAAAAAAGAATGAAAAGTTTTGCCGGTCGGTCAACATTGAGAGCCGTTGATAGGAGTAGAAATATCAACCGGAAAATGGAAACACTTACCATCCTGTTCTGTGATAGTATGCCTTAAACTGACTTAAATTTGATCTGACTGCAATGTCTCAGACATTCGATGCCAGCCAGTCCCCTACTTCGGAAGTTTTATAAGCCCTGCCTTCTGCAATATCTTCCGTGACCACACCGGCATCAATGGAGCGGTTGACCACATCACGGATAGCAGTGGCTTCTTCCGTAAGATTCAGAGCCAGTTCAAGCAACATAGCAGCTGAAAGCACTGTAGCAAGGGGGTTTGCAATATCTTTTCCTGCAGCCTGGGGATAGGACCCGTGTATGGGTTCAAATACCGATGTGTGAACGCCCACGGAAGCCGAAGGCAGCAGTCCGAGGGAACCGGTGATCACGCTTGCCTCATCTGAAAGAATATCCCCGAACATGTTCTCGGTAACCATTACATCGAATTTCTTCGGCCACTGGATGATCTGCATTGCTGCATTGTCCACGAACATATAGTCAACGGTAATATCTTTATAATTGGGAGCCATTTGCTGTACTGTTTCCCGCCACAACCTTGAACTGGCCAAAACATTAGCTTTATCGACAACAGTAAGCCTCTTATTGCGCTTTGCGGCATATTCAAATCCAAGCCTGGTAATCCGTTCGATCTCTTCACGTGTATAAATAAGCGTATCGTAAGCAGTGTTCAGGTCTTCGGAGCGTCCCCTCGGTTCACCAAAATAAATGCCTCCGGTGAGTTCCCTGATCACTACAAAGTCGGCACCTTCAACCAGGTCCCGTCTCAAGGGAGATCTATGAAGGAGCGACTTGAAGGTACTTACCGGCCTGATGTTGGCATAAAGGCCAAGCTTTTTCCTCATGGCAAGAAGACCCTGCTCGGGGCGCACTTTTGCCCTGGGATCATTATCATATTTAGGATCACCGATAGCCCCGAAGAGTACAGCGTCCGAATTCATACAAAGCTGATAGGTTTCATCAGGAAATGGATTACCTGTGGCATCGATAGCGCAGGCGCCGACAACAGCCTGGGTGAAATCGAATTGGCGATTGTACTTCTTCCCAATGGATTCAAGTACTTTTACAGCCTGTTCTACAATCTCCGGGCCGATACCGTCACCGGGTAATAACGCAATTCTTGCCTTCATGAAAAATATGTTTTTAGGTTTCGTTTATAAAGTTAATCGTTTTGTCCGGGGTCGGCAAAGATACGAACGACCCCTGTGATTGTATGTATAAAATACGGGGAAATTAAATCGATATCGAACCGGAACAGCATTTTTCAGCTTCCCACTTTCCGCTTCTCTTTTTCTTTCTGAAGGGATTGCCGGTTCAGGCTTTCCTGCTCAAGCGACTCAATAATATTGAGCATCCTGAGTGTGCCTTTTATGGCAGCAATCGTCTGGTCGCAGTCAAGAGCCCTGGTTTTAAAGGTTTTCCCGTTGTAATCCCAGGTGATCATACATTCCACCAATGCATCCGTTTTCCCGCCCGGAGGAATGGTGACTACGTAATCTTTGAGCACCGGCCTGTTTTTATCGAGCCTGGCGTAGATCCGCCAGAGTGCTTTCATGAAGGCATCATACTGACCGTCACCCGAAGCCGTTTCTTCATATACCTGGGAATCGATCTCGATACTCAGTGTGGCCATCGATCTCAACCCGGCAGCAACGGAAAGGGAATAATTCCTTATTTTGATCTTATCATCAATCTTCTCACTTTTGAGCACATCAGAAATGATATAGGGAAGATCTTCCTTGGTAACTGTTTCCTTTTTATCACCAAGTTCTATCACCCTTTCGGCCACCATTTTCATCTCATTCCTGTCGAGTTTGATACCCAGCTCTTCCAGGTTTTTCATGATACTGGCCCGACCCGACATTTTCCCCAGGGCATACTGCCTTGTACGCCCGAAACGTTCCGGAAGCAGGTCGTTATAGTACAGGTTGTCTTTCTGATCGCCGTCGGCATGGATACCACTTGTCTGGGTAAATACATTTTCTCCGATAAGGGGTTTGTTTGCCGGGATTCTTACGCCGGAGAATGATTCGATCAGTTTGCTCACAAGATAAAGCTTTTCCTCCCTCACCGAAAGCTCACCCTTCAGATGATCCTTTACAATGCCGATAACACTCGACAGAGGGACATTCCCTGCCCTCTCGCCCAGGCCGTTCAGCGTTGTGTGAATACCGGTGACGCCTGCTTTTATTGCCGAATACACATTGGCGGCTGCCAGATCATAATCGTTATGAGCATGGAAATCGAAATTCAGCCATGGGTATCTCTGACGCATATCCAGACACATATCGTAGGTCTCCTGGTGATTCAGTATCCCCAGGGTATCGGGAAGCATAAAACGGTTTACCTTTTCATCCTTGAGATTGTCGAGAAGATGATATACATACCCCCGGGAATTTCTCATGCCATTAGACCAGTCCTCAAAATAAATGTTTACCCTGATACCCATTTCATCTGCCCGCTTTATAACTCCCCTGATGTCGTCAATATGCTGGTCGGGTGTTTTGCGAAGCTGATGTTCGCAATGTTTCAGGGATCCCTTTGTAAGAAGATTGATCACATTCCCGCCTGCACTGGCTATCCAATCGAGGGAAACGCTACCGTCAACAAATCCCAGTACTTCAACCCTGTCCAGAAATCCATGTTCCCCGGCCCAGTCGAAGATCATCTGTGCACCTTTGAATTCGCCATCGGAAACCCTTGCTGAAGCCACTTCGATACGATCGACATTAAGATCTTCAAGCAGCAATTTGGCTATCTTCAGCTTTTCCTTCGCCGTGAACGATACTCCGGAAGTCTGTTCTCCGTCGCGAAGGGTTGTATCCATTATCGTTATCTTCATCACTCTTGTATTTACATTTTTTGATGTAAAAAGTCATTTCGACTTTATATAAGAAATCTTTTTGCAAACGGCCTTCTCCCGAAGGTTTCATCTTCAGCCGGTACCGTTCATCAGGCCCTGCTATCTTCAAATGCTACGATTTTATCCTTAAGATTCATCAGGTAATCGATATCATCATAACCATTCAACAGACATTCTTTTTTATAGGAATTGATCTCAAAACTTTCACTCTCACCTGTACTCAGGAGAGTAATTTTCTGAAGTGCCAGGTCAGCCCGGATTTTTGTATCCGGATCTTTGTCAATGGCTTCAAAAATCTTTGCAAGGAAAGTTTCGGATACCTGGACTGGTAAAACACCATTGTTCAGTGCATTGTTTTTGAAAATGTCGGCAAAGAAACTCGAAACGACGACGTTGAAGCCATAATCGTGAATGGCCCAGGCAGCATGTTCACGGCTGGAGCCACTGCCAAAATTTTTACCGGCCACCAGGATTTTCCCTGAGTACCTGTTATCATTCAGGACAAAATCCTGTTTAGGCTGGTTATTTTTATCATATCTCCAGTCTCTGAAAAGATTCTCCCCAAATCCTTCCCGGGTGGTCGCTTTAAGAAACCGGGCCGGTATGATCTGGTCGGTGTCAACGTTCTCGATAGAAAGCGGAACAGCGGAAGATTCAATGGTTGTGAATTTATCTGAAGGCATGCTCTTTCAATTTAAGTTTAAGTCTATTTTTAGAGTAAGTCAGAAGGATCGATGATCCTTCCGGTGACCGCTACAGCAGCAGCTGTCAAGGGGCTTGCCAGCATGGATCTGGCTCCCGGACCCTGGCGGCCCTCGAAATTCCGGTTGGAAGTGGTGACGGCCAGTTTACCTTCGGGAATCTTATCATCGTTCATAGCCAGGCATGCTGAACAACCGGGTTGCCTGAGTTTGAAGCCTGCATCTTCCAGGATTTTAGTGATCCCTTCTTCCTGCGCCTCCTTCTCAACCTGCTTCGATCCAGGTACAATCCAGGCCGTGATATTATCCGCCTTTTTCCTGCCTTTGACAAAAGCTGCAACTTCCCGGAGATCTTCTATCCTGCCGTTCGTGCAGGATCCGACGAACACGTAATCCACCGGTTTGCCGGAAACGGCTTCTCCAGGTTCAAATCCCATGTACTTAAGAGATTTCCTGAATGAAGGCAGATTGGCCGGATCGATATCCTTTTCCACAGGGATATGATCACTCACCCTGATGCCCATACCAGGGTTGGTTCCGTAAGTGATCATCGGACGGATATCGGCGGCATCAAAATGAATTTCCTTGTCAAATACGGCGCCATCATCGGTTTTAAGAGCTTCCCAACGTGCAACGGCTTTGTCGAAACCTTCTCCCCGGGGCGCAAACTCCCTCCCTTTGATATAGTCAAACGTAGTCTGATCCGGTGCAATGATACCACCCCTGGCCCCACATTCAATGCTCATATTGCAAACCGTCATACGGCCTTCCATGGAGAGACTCCGGATGACCGACCCTGCATACTCGATAAAATAACCCGTGCCTCCGCTTGCAGTGATCCTGGAAATAATATAGAGGATCACATCTTTGGCTGTCACTCCCCTGGCAAGATCGCCCTCAACGTTTATGCGCATGCGTTTGGGTTTGGGCTGAAGAACGCACTGAGTGGCAAGGACCATCTCCACCTCACTGGTCCCGATACCGAAAGCCACACTGCCAAAAGCTCCATGCGTGGAAGTATGACTGTCACCACATACTATGGTCATCCCCGGCTGCGTGATGCCGAGTTCAGGCCCGATCACATGAACAATGCCCTGGTAGGGATGATTCAGACCGTACAGGGTGATGCCATGTCTTTTGCAATTCTCCGTGAGTTTGTTTACCTGGAATCTCGAAAGCTCATCTCTGATTGGAAGATGCTGATTTTCTGTGGGTACATTATGATCCGGAGTGGCTACTGTATTCTCCGGACGGAACACTGAAATACCCCTGCGGTCGATACCGGCAAACGCCTGAGGACTTGTAACCTCATGAATCAGGTGTTTGTCGATATAAAGAACACTGGGGCCGCCTTTGATTTCTTCAACTACATGGGCATCCCATACCTTGTCAAAAAGAGTTTTTCCTGCCAATTTTAATCGTTTTTAAATTCAACAAAAAATGCCAGAATGAAGAACAGGCCGTCCCGTGTAAACGGCAACCTGTTTCTGTTCATCCGGCGTTCAGACTGACCGGTGCAATCCGGTGATCCGTATAATACAACCATGCGGAGCCACTAAAGTGATGGGAATCTTTCCCATTTCCAGCGCTCCGCATAAGCTACTGATAATAAAACACTTCATCACGTAATGATAATTCTTAACTCTCCAGTATCTTATTCTCCCCGGCCCTTCGAAATTACATTACCCGCCAATCCGATCTGCAAATTTAACAAACTTATTCTACATTCTACCCCAATTCAGATGGCCAATATTATAATTTAACACTTTTTTATCTTAAATATGATCAGTTTTTTATTATGAGGAGATTTAAACTTTAAATCCGGAGTACTTTGTTGGAACATACCCTTTGAATACTTCAAAGTGCTGGAAAGTACGAGGAATTCATTAATTTTGATCCCCGGAGAGGATTATTCATTGAGAATTGCCGGGAGTATCCGGGTTACTCACTTCCTGAATAAACGTAACATAAATAGTATCCCTTATGAAATTGATTTATTCCTTCCTGCTCGTCTGCGCAATCTTCCTTCCGGCCTGCAAATCGAGGCCCGAGGTCACAACCCCTGCCAATGATATACAGGAACAGATCCAGGCCGGCCTGCGGCAACAGAGGGCCATGCAAACCGGGAATAATGAGCAAATGCTGCGCGATGCCGCTCTTAACGGGAATACCGCAACGGTTAAAAAACTCCTGTCAGAAAACACTAAGGCTGATGTCACCGACGAGGATGGCCGCAATGCGCTGATGCTGGCTTCATACAACGGACACACCGAAATATCACGGCTTTTACTTGATGCCGGAACGGATGTAAACCTGAAGGATAATTACGGAAGAACAGCGCTGATGTTCGCTTCAAGCGGACCGTTCTCGGAGACGGTAAGTCTCCTTCTCAGTCACCGTGCCGATCCGGACCTGACCGATCAAAACGATCATTTTACGGCACTCATGTTTGCCGCTTCGGAAGGTCAGTCCGATGTTGTGCGGATTCTTCTGGAAAACCATGCCAATCCGTACTTAAAAGATGTGGACGGCGATGATGCCGTCACTTTTGCAAAGAATAACCACCATGATGAGGTCGTGAAGATATTGAAATCGCTGAAAAAATAACGGTTTCCTCTCAGAATGATCTCTTCGGTTTCACTCATCATAACCGCAAAACCCCTAACCAGACTCCGGCCACACGGCCAGGATATCATGAAACATTTAATATCTGAAATTCAGTCAGCATCTCACTGAAAAGTTGTTTTGTCTTCTTCTCATTTTTTAGTAAGGACTTCTGATTTAAAGCTCTCGCAACAACATCCTCTTCATAATAGTAAAGCCTCCAGATTCCGTTTGCATATTCAAGTGAAGACAGGCTTTCAATCCAGTCGCCCGAATTCATATATACCACCTCCCGGTTATTTGTGGTAATCTTCCTGATCTCGGGCTTATGTATATGTCCGCAGACTACATAATCATACCCTTTTTCCGCAGCAATTCCGGCGACCGTATTCTCAAAGTTATTAATAAATTTTACCGCCTCTTTTACCCCGTTTTTCACTCTTTTTGAGAAGGATATCTTTCCCCTGCCGGCCAGTTTCAATATACTGTTCACCACGGAATTCAGGAGAATCAGCAAATTATAACCCACACTTCCCAGTCTTGCAAGCCATTTCGAATACTGCATCGTGACATCGAATACATCCCCGTGAAAGAACCAGTAAGTACTGCCCTCACGATGAATTTTGAGTTTGTTTACGATTTTCAGATTCCCAAGCCTGAAGCCCCTGAACCTTCGTAACACCTCGTCATGATTACCGGTGATGTAGTATACTTTAACTCCTTTTGTCAACCATTCAAGTATTTGACGGATCACTTTAATATGGGCTTTCGGGAAGTATCGCCTGCTGAATTGCCAGCCATCGATGATATCACCGTTCAGGATAACCATACCGGGTTTTATGGTTCCGAGATATTGCACCAGCTCTTCAGCATGAGAACCGAATGTCCCCAGGTGTATATCTGAGAGTACCAGGATATCGATTTTTCTTTTCTTGATCTTCATGTGGAAATAGTCTATTTAAGTTATTGGTCTCTGAGCCTGTCCCGCTGCAGCGGCAGAACTTTCATGCAACAGGCTTTATGAAATATGTCGTCAAAGGTGAAGCTTAAACTTTTAGCCATGATTATGGAAAAGTTAACTTTTAGTTACGTTTTAAGGTTTTATACCAGGATAGCGCCTTTCCGCATCACCTGCCGATCCAATCCATCTCTGAATGAACAACTTCTCCACAAAACTGTAATACTATGGTCGTTGTTTACCTTTTGTTTGTCCTCTTCATTATTCGATCATTTTAAGCTGGATTTTATTCATTCAACTCTAAACTACCCTGTAATGAAAAGAAGAGATTTTATCCGGACATCAGCCCTGGCTGTACCGGCACTGCATTTTTTCCCGGCTGACCTTACGAATTCCGGCAGGGAATTTCTGCCGCTTAAACTGGAACGGCGGACTCTGGGTCGTACGGGTGAGAAACTTTCCATCCTCGGTTTCGGCGGTATCGTCGTTATGAATGCCACTCCCGAAGAAGCGGAAATACGGGTGGGCCAGGCCCTGGATTATGGTGTCAACTATTTTGATGTAGCACCCACGTATGGAGATGCGGAACTAAAGCTGGGCCCGGCCATTAAACCTTACCGGGAAAATCTTTTCCTCGCCTGTAAAACGCAGGAACGCACGGGCGATGGGGCAAGAAGGGAACTTGAAGCTTCCCTGAAGAGAATGCAGACTGACCATTTTGATCTTTACCAGCATCATGCTGTCAGGGAGCTGAAAGAGGTGGATACGATTTTTGCTCCCGGAGGGGCCATGGATGCATTTATCAGGGCACGGGAAGAAGGGATCATCCGTTACCTCGGGTTTTCTGCACATTCCGTGGAAGCTGCACTGGCGTTAATGGACCGCTTTGAATTCGACACGATCCTTTTTCCGGTCAACTTTGCCACCTGGTATGCCGGAAATTTCGGCCCCCAGGTTCTTGAAAAAGCCCGGCAGAAAAACATGGGTATACTCGCACTTAAAGCCATGGCAAAACAACCCTGGCCTGAAGGAGCAGAAAGAACGAATAACAAGACCTGGTATGAACCCCTGTCAACACGGGAGGAAGCAAAAATGGGACTTCGCTTCACCCTGTCGCACCCTGTGACCGCAGCTATTCCGCCGGGTCACGAGGATCTGTTCAGAATGGCCCTTGAACTGACTTCTCAGTTCAAGCCCCTTACCCCGGATGAAATCCTTTCAATAAAGAAAAAAGGGCTGGCAGGTCATCCCCTGTTCAAATATCCCATGGAGCAAAACGGGTAAAGACAAACCGTGAGAAATAAAAATACGCGAATAAAGTCTGATCGTTCATTATTCCCGGATCAAAAATTCAATCTTTTTCCGCCGCAGCCTGGCGCACAATACAGTTATAAACAACATAGCGACCAATTAATCCATCGTATTTCCATCTGCGTCGATCATATGGATCGTGTAACCCAGTTTTTTCAGAGGTTCTTCAATCTGTTCCCGGTCACCTACCACAACCCACACCATACCGGAAGGGGTAATGATATCACCTGTCACATTCCTGACATCCGCCGTTTTGATGGTCTTCAGCTCCCGGGCATAGTCCTCAAAATAGGTATCTTTAAGCCCGTAATGCACGATCTGGTTTATCCCGTTGGAAAGGGAAGACATGGTTTCATATTTTCCGGGTATCTGCAGTAACTTATTTTCCCTGTTGCGGGCGACTTCATCATCGGTAGCCGGATTCAGAGTAACAAACTCCTTCAGCTCACGGTCTATTTCTCTCAGGGCTTCAAAGGTTTTATCGGATTGTACCGAAGTATAAACCATAAACGGGCGCTGACCGGTAGCATCCATAACGAAGGAGCTCGCACCATAACTCCAGTGCTTGTCTTCCCTGATATTCATATTGATGCGGGAGGTAAATTCTCCTCCGATAATGCTGTTTGCCAGTGACAGTGCAGCCTCATCCAATTTCCCGAAAGGTTCAGTTAAATTTCCGGCAATAATAAGGGACTGTATGGATCCTGGTCTGTTCATCAGATATATCACAGGCTCCGAAGATTTTTTCACCTCAAAGATCCTCTTATCCGGCACAGGGCCATTTTTCCATCCGCCGAATTTCTTTTCCAGTCTGGTTTTGAGTTCATCTATTTGGATATCCCCGACGACCACGAGGGTGGCATTATTCGGTTTAAACCAGGTTTCGTGAAATTTGACCAGCTGTTCCCGGGAAATATCCTTTACACCGGCCTCATAACCAGACCCGGAAAGGGGATTGCTGTAAGGATGGCTTTCACCATAAAGAAACCGGGGAAGTATCCTGAAGGCCATGCCGTTGGGCTGTGACTTCTCACGCTGGATGGTGGCCAGCTGTTCTTTTTTCAGCCGGTCGATTTCAGTCTCCGGAAATGAGGGATGAAGCACTACATCGGCCAGAATATCGAGAGCCGGATCCAGATTCTGTATCAACGTATTCAAAGATATGAAAGACTGGTCGAGGTCTGATCCGGTGTTGAGTCTGGCACCGAGACCATCGATTTCCTCACTGATCTTGAGAGCACTCCTGGTATCCGTTCCCTCATCAATCATTCCCATGGCAAGCCGGGCTGTGCCCGGAGAACTAAAGGCATCAGAAGCATAACCTGCATTAAACGTGAGCATCATGTTGACTGCCGGGATGGTATTACGTCTGGCCAGAATCACGGAGAGACCGTTGGATAGTTTTGCCCTTTCAAATTTTGGAAAGGAGAGATCCGGCGGGGTAGCAGAAGGAGGCATCGCTGAGCGGTCTACGTCAGCTATCCTGGTTTTCATCTCAGGAAAGGGCTGAACAGTCAGCACATACTCTCCATCACTCAGCCATTCCTGAGCGGTGGTCCGGATGCCGGCCGGCTGAACTAAGGCCAGGTGATCGAGGTAAGTTTTATAATATTCCGGGTTGTCGAATAATGTTTGCGACATCGCCAGAATATCCGATTTACCTCCAAACCCTCCTACCCTTTCAAGTCCTCTGATAAAGGAAGCATATTGTTTGACTTTAATGCGTTCGAGCTCAACGATGAAAGGGCCTTCGTGGATAAACCGGGCGAGCTCTTCGTCGATTGCTTTTTCAACAACCGAAATGTCGGTGCCGGGCCTGGCATCGGCAACAATCGTAAACAGGCTACTGATCTCACGGCTGTCAAGATATGCATACACCATTGTGGAGATCTGATCTTCATAAACCAGCCGCTTGTAAAGCCTGGAATTCTTACCTGAAGACAACAGGCGGGTCACCAACTCGAGGTCATTGGCTTCCGGAGAACCGTCTCCGGGTACATTCCAGACCTTATAAATGCGGGCCTGTGGCACCCGGTCCTGCATTACCTGTCTGACAGCGCCGTGCCGCCGTGCCGTAAATGCCTGCATCCTGGTTACGGGAGGTCCGGAGGGAAGCCCACCAAAATGTTTTTTTACTTTAGCCAGTGCATCCTCCGTTTGAACGTCTCCGGCAACGACCAGCACGGCATTATTGGGGCCATAATACGATTTAAACCAGCCCTTTACATCGTCAAGCGAAGCAGCGGAAAGATCCTCCATCGACCCGATGACGGTCCATGAATAAGGATGGCCCGCGGGATAGACTGCTTTCGTAATATACTCGTCTGCCATACCATAAGGCTCGTTCTCGTACTGTCGTTTTTCATTCTGGACCACTCCGCGCTGTTCATCCAGTTTAGCCTGGTCGATGGCATTCACCATATAACCCATCCTGTCACTCTCCAGCCATAAGACCTTTTCGAATTCGGAAACCGGTACGGTTTCAAAATAGTTTGTCCTGTCGTTGCTTGTTGTCCCGTTCAGGTCCGTAGCCCCAATCCGGTCGAGGGCTTTAAAATAATCATCATTAAAATGTTCGCTGCCATTGAACATCAGGTGTTCAAAAAGATGAGCAAAACCGGTCCGTCCCGGAACCTCGTTTTTCGAACCTACATGATACCAGATATTCACTGCAACCACCGGAGCTTTATGGTCCTCATGAATAATGACCGTCAGTCCATTGTCGAGCACGAATTTTTGAAACGGAATGTCTATTCCGGCAAAGGATGATTTTTCCTGAGCCTGATTTATATGAAAGAAGCCTGTCATAATGAATACAAAGGTTAATAGATTTTTTTTCTTGGATTTGAGTTAGCAGGATTGTGAATCGCTTGAGTTAATAAGGGATTAAAAAATGAATCCCGCCTTTCGGAGATAAAATGCTTCGGCATATTTAACAGACGATTCCATCCCCCTGATCCTGGGCAAGGCTTTAAACGTTTCAGCGTCAAACCAGTGTTTTTTAGCCTGGGTGGCATAGGCGCTGAACAACAGCCTGATTTTCTGATCCAGGATATCTTCCTCCAGACCGACAAAGGTGTTCGGGACGCCAAGATCACCATCCCACTTGGGGATTTCGTACTCGAGGATAAAATGATTTCTGAAGGTGTTCCAGGTCAGATCACTGATCAAACGATGATCCTGATGGCGGTCATGACGGTAATGGGTGAAAATGATGTCCGGAACTGTGCCGGCTTTCAGTTCTTCAAACCTGTCCTTCACCTCTGCAGCCTGAAACGGTAAAAAACCATCCCGGAAAGAATGAATAAATACCTCTTTCCCTGCTATTCCCGAAAGGTAAGATTCCGCTGAAACCAGGGCCTCCTGTTTACGTACCTCAGTGGATGAGAAAACCATCCATCTGACGGTTCCCAGTCTGCCCGATTCCTTAAGCTTAAGAAGTGTGCCGCCACAACCGATCTCGATGTCATCGCAGTGCGCACCAAGACACAGGACATTTATTTTGCCAGTGACATTTAAAGTCAGATTTACCATAGTTTATTGGTTAGTATTCCTCCATACTTCCCAGTATGTCTTTCCCTTACTGTATAAGTCATCCAGGTTCTGCTTTTCCTTGTATGTGTCCATGCTGGCCCAGAATCCTTCATAAGGATAAGACATCAGTTTATGCTCATTGATGAGCCTGGTAAATGGTTCGTTCACCAGTTCTTCCCCATGATGAAGATAATTGAAAAATTCGGAACGGAAAATAAAATAACCCGCATTGATGTAAAGGCCACTGTCCCCAATATGGCTGAGACTTTGCACCAAGCCGTGATCGTCAAGTTTTACGACATGAAAACTCTGGGTAGGCTGATAAACCATTAAGGAGGCGACCATCCCGTGCTGAGCTTTGAATTCATCTACCATCTTATTCAGGTTCAGGTCTGTAAGGCCATCACTGTAATTGGCCAGGAACATTTCTTCACCCTTCAGATAATCCTTCACTTTTAAAAGCCTCTGCCCGATATTGGATGTAATCCCGGTATCCACAAACGTAATTTCCCAGTCATCAATGTCGGAGTGAAGAAGCTTCAATTTCTTTCCCCCTTTTTGCAAAACAAAATCGTTTGAAACATATTCGTGATAGTTGACAAAATAGTCTTTAATCACATCGGCCTTGTAGCCAAGGCACAAAATGAACTGCCTGTGACCAAAATGGGCATAATACTTCATAATATTCCACAGGACAGGCCGGTAACCAATAGGCACCATGGGTTTGGGAATGACATCGGAATACTCCCTGAGCCTCATTCCCATTCCTCCACAAAACAAAACAACTTTCATAATGAAGATGAATAAATTAGAAGACAGTTAATTCCGGTATTGGAACGACAAATTTGCCACCCCATTCCCTGACATATTCAAGCTGTTTGCAAATTTCATCCTTTAAATTCCAGGGAAGAATGAAAATATAATCAGGTTTCGTTTCCCTGATTTTATCGGGATGAAAAATGGGGATCAGCGTACCGGGAAGGTATTCATTTTGTTTCACCGGATTTCTGTCAACGGTATAATCGATAAAATCCGTTCTGACACCACAATAATTGAGCAGTGTGTTCCCTTTCCCCGGAGCACCATAACCTGCCACTGACTTGTTATCCCTTTTTGCCTGGATCAGGAAATCCAGAATTTTTCGTTTCGTCTCTTTGACCCGTTCCTCAAATCCTGAATAGTAACTTAGATCTTTGATTCCTAAAGATTCCTCCCTCCACAGGAGTTCCTCAGCTCTGGCCGAAACCTTCCTGGATCGATCTCCGGCATGCTTACCATAGATCCTGAGAGAACCACCATGGGTTGGCAATTCCTCTACATCCCATAATTCAAGGCCATGAGCCGCGAAAATTTGCGATGCGGTGGTAAACGAAAGATAAGAAAAATGCTCGTGATAAATGGTGTCGAACTGATTTTCTTCAATAAGCCTCTGTAAATGCGGAAACTCCATCGTTATCACGCCATCGGGTTTCAGAAAGATTTTCATTCCTTCAACGAAATCGTTTATATCGGGTACATGAGCAAGTACATTATTCCCGACAAGAAGATCAGGTTGTCCGTATTTTTCACGAAGACAGAGCGCAGATTCGCGGTTAAAAAACACGACCTCGGTAGGAACTTTCTTTTCTTTCCTGGCAAATGTGGCAATGTTTCTCGATGGTTCAATGCCCACCACAGGGATGTTTTTTTCAATAAAGTATTGCAGAAGATAACCGTCGTTACTGGCAATTTCGGCAACCAGACTTTTATTGTCAAGATGAAATTTCCCTGTCATCTCCAGGGTGTATCTTCTGGCGTGGTCAAGCCAACTATCGGAAAAAGATGAAAAATAAGCATAATCATCATAAATTTCCAAAGGGGATACCAGTTCAGGCACCTGAACAAGAAAACATTGATCACACACATATACATGAAGAGGATAATGAGGCTCCATCTGACCAAGTTCCCCGGGCTTGACATAACTCTCGCACAAGGGCTGCATGCCCAGATCAATGAATGTATGCTTTAATCTGGTATGACAAAAGCGACATTCCGGCTGTGATTCGAATGACTCTGACATCTTATGTTCCGATCTGTAATTTGTTTTAAACTAAACACTACAAAGGCTTTTACGTTCAATTTGTGTTTAATTTTCTCTTCCGGATTGGTAGTCTTAATGACAATTTCTCCCGATAAACCGGTCTTGTATGCCACACCATGTCTTCACTTTGCCCGGTAAGACCAGGGAGATCAGAAATAAAATGTATTGAGTAAAGGAAATCTGTGTAAAACCTCCCGGCAAACAAACCGGAACCGTCATGCCGGAAATCAGCCTTCCTGAGATTTCTTTTTATCTTTTTCTTTTAATTTTTCAATGTCCCCCTGCAGTTTCTGAACTTGTAGCTCCAGATTGCTTTTTTCAGCTTGCAGTCCAGCAATTTTTGCATTGAGATCTTCCTTTTCTTTTAGGAGCTCATTGATCTTCTTTGTATAGATCACTTTATAATAGAAATAGGAAGTCAGATATCCTATAAGCGCTGCAATCACCAGGATAACAATGATCTCAAAGGCTGCAGTGGTTTTGGTTTGAGTCAAAAGAATAATTGATCCCATAATGCGTTTATTGATTTAATGATACTTCAGCTCTTCTGTTTTTTGCACGGCCCGGTACGGTACTGTTATTTCCAACCGGTTTATCTTCACCCATTGATGCAGTGACAATGCGTCCGGCAGGAATGCCTGTGTTCACGAAATAATCCCTTACGGCCCTGGCCCGTTTTCCCCCAAGTGCCATGTTATAAGCACCAGAGCCAGTAGCATCCGTATGACCGGTAATATAGATCACGGCAGTCGGGTGTTTCTCCAACCAGGCTTTAAACTGACTGCAACTGCTCTCAATATCCGGACCGGGAGTAACTGACCAGCGGTCTGTTGCAAAGTGAATAACCAGGTTGGCAGGTGTGGGCACATTTACCCCCGAAATAGTGTCGGGGTTAACCATTTCTTCGTGGGCCGGAGGAACTGTCATTGGAATAACTTCCGCTTCTGCAGTTTCAATACATAACCCTTTTATCTGGCATACGTAAAACCATCCAGACAGTCCTGCCCAGATCAGGAAGACAAATATCCCCGAGATAAGGATTTTCATATTTACAGTTTTTACAGGTTTAGTTAATGGCAAGTTATAATTTAAAACGATGAAACACATAATGATAGAACAGATTTGTCAACATATTTTGAAAAAATATCCCGGTAAAACCGTCCCATTTAACAGGCTCCCCTCTGCAACCGGGTAAAAGCCGGACATCTCAGCGAGGTGCCAGACTGTAAGAGGCTGCTATTTTTTATAAGGGAAAGGTCTGGATCTGCCTTGAACTCTTCTTGTTTCTTTGTTAGATATCAGTTACATTTATAATATTAATATTTTGCCCATGACCATAGATTATAACAGGATTGACAGGATTTTTTTTGCTGATGGCTACCGGCTCGCCGAGAATATCATCAAAGAGCAACCGGATACGGAAAATCTGGATGAATTAAGCCATGGACTCTACCATTCCGTTGATTCACTTATAGATACGCTAAGTGCCAGGGTTTGTCGTGACGGACAACCATTGCATTGTGGAAAAGGATGCCACTGGTGTTGTTCCAAGGCAGTATTTACGAATCCATGGGAGGTGATCCACCTGGGAAGATATATATCCAGGAATTTTTCAGAGGAGAGAATCCAGGGGATTTTGTCACTGCTAAAGACAAAACATGAAGTGACCTCCCAAACAGGGCTTAAAGAGATGTTGTCACTGGTGCATTTCTGCCCGTTGCTCGAAGAAAAAGTTTGCACAGTGTACTCTGCCCGGCCAATGGCTTGCAGAATTTATCTTTCGACAGATGTGGACTCCTGCATCCGCGAATTCAATAATCCGGAAAATCCCGACATTTTTGCCAGTCTCATTGATTTCCCCCTGCATGCCGGCAGGATGATCAATGAAGGTGCTGCGTCATGGTTAAGAGAACGGGGTTTTCACATTCCTGAAATGACCCTCGAGTCAGGTTTGCTGATTGTTCTCGAACAACCTGAACGTATCACCGACTGGCTCAGAGGCGATGAGGCCTTCCCCTCCACAGATTTTGATCTGGAGGAGAAGAGAATCCTGAATACCTACCTGAGAAAGGACGAGAATTTTACGAAAATTCCTGAAGAATAAGTAAATACAGGACATCTGTAAGTTGTTTACTCAATCATATTCACTATGAATGTTGCCTGATATGAAATTCATCAAGTGGATTTTCAGTATTCTGGCTTCTTTAATCGTTGCCATATTTTGAGTAGCTGCTTTGTTACCGAAAGAATTGGAACCTAACATGACAAGCTGGAAAACCGAGATCTGTATGACTCCTAAATGGAAGGATCAAACCCGCTGAAGACAACACGTCAAAAGACCCCAAACGCAGAGAACTGCCAGAAATTATCTGACAGTTCTCCGTTTCACAGCTTAATGCCGATCATCAACCAACTAACCAACTAACAGACTAAAACCAGTCTGAAACTGAAAGAATGCTAATCTGTTGCTAAGATAAAATAATAGTCGAATTAACTTGAAATAATCTATGTTTTATTAAACATGTCTTTTCAGGAAAATACTCTTTCTGACTTACTTCCGCCCAGAATGAAAGGATTCTACCTGTAAAGCAGGTTATTTCCCGCCAGGTTTTTTCCCCTGGCCCACCAGATTTTATGTCCCGGAGCAGCCATGGGATTAAATTTCATGTCGAGCGAGAAGTAACGCATGGTATACCCTGCTCTCCTTTTACTGCTGGTATTGGGTAACGCGCCATGTATGATCCTGGCATCATGAAGTGAGCATTGCCCTTTCTTCAGTTCCAGCCAGACTGCATCTTCTTCGTTAAACAGCCCCTGTTTTATTTCCTTTGGAAATGTATTGTTTCCCTTGTCTTCTACTTCTTCATAATCGGAGAAACCGTTGTGATGGGTCCCAGGGATTACCCCCATGCAACCATTCTCCTTTGTTGAATTATCGAGAGCCAGCCAGACGGTGACAATTTTATCTAGCCGGTCGAATTTGCCCGCCCAGTAAGCACTGTCCTCATGCCATGGGGTCCTGCGACCTTTAAAAGGTTCTTTTGATATAAAATGACTGGACCACAATCCTATATCAGGACCGAGAATACTCTCCACGATATTGAGAACATTCTCATGGAGAAGATAATCAAGCAGTCTTTCATCACGGAAATGCGGAGTATCCAGTTCATCGGACAGTTTTTCGCCCTTTTCAGCCAGGTGTTGCTCAAAAATGGCAACCAGAGAGTCCAGATCCTCCTGGTCAAACAGATGCGATGAATACAACAGGTACCCTGATTCACGGTATTGTCTTACCTGTTCCGGCAACAGGCTTGCGGTGGTTGTCTGCATGTTTTTTCTAATCTAAACAAGAGCGGGAATGGAAAGGTTTACAGCAAAGATAATACGATGCGTCATCAGTGAAAAAAAACGGTCCCGGGAATTGTCTGCACTGATACCTTCCTGTAGCAATTAGAAGTAAAAACAAGTTATCAGGCTTACTGTGCAGTTTTGAATGAACCTTCATACACTGCACCTGTCATCTTCAAAGATATCATAACTTTTAAAAAATCAAGAAGGAAAACCTTATAGAAGCTTATTTATAAAAGATCTTACATTTTCTTCAATACTGTCCCGGGAGTCCAGGGCTTTTATGAAAGCACTTCCGATAATGGCACCGTTGGCATAACTGCATGCAGTCCGGAAGGTATCCCGGTTTCCTACGCCAAAGCCTATCAGGCAGGGTGACTTCAGATTCAACCTTTTGATCTTTTTAAAATAGGCCTCCTGGATTTCGTCGAAATTCTCACGCGAACCTGTTGTGGAATAGGATGAAACCATATAAATAAATCCTTTTGTGAGATCATCAATCTCCCTGATCCTCTTTTCAGGTGTCTGGGGAGTGATGAGCAGTATATTGGCCAGGTTATATTTATGGAAGAGATCCTGGTACTCATCGCGGTAATAATCCATGGGCAGATCCGGTATGATCACGCCATCGATGCCGGTCTCATTGCATTTCCTGGCAAAGTTTTCCATTCCAAAACGATAGACGGGGTTAAGATATCCCATAAGAAGAAGTGGAATACTTGTTTTCAGACGGATGTTTTTAAGCTGATCGAAAAGAAGGTTTAATGACATGCCATTCTTGAGTGCGATCTGGCTGCTGCCCTGGATGACGGGTCCGTCGGCAACCGGGTCCGAAAACGGAATGCCGATTTCCACCATGTCGGCACCGCTTTCCTGAAGAGCACAGACTATCCGTGATGTATCATTTAGTTCAGGGAAACCGGCAGTGAGGTAAACCGACACAATGTTTTTGTCTTTGCGGGAAAAAAGTTCATTTATCCTGTTCATGATGAGATCAAAGTTTCAGGTCCAATAACTCAGTATACGCACTCATATCTTTATCACCCCGGCCCGAAACACACACAACCACTGTATCCTCCCTTTTAAAGGGAATATCGTTAAGTGCGGCTAGGGCATGAGCACTCTCAAGAGCGGGGATGATGCCTTCTTTTCTCGTAAGAAGATAAGCCGCTTCCAGTGCTTCTTCATCAGTTACACTTATATAGCTTGCTTTGCCTGATTGAGCCAGGTAGGAATGCATCGGTCCAACACCCGGGTAATCGAGACCGGCAGAGATGGAGTATGGCTCCGTGACCTGTCCGTCTTCATTTTGCATCAGAAGGGTCCGGCTGCCGTGAAGTATCCCTGTTTGTCCCTCTGCAATAGTAGCGGCAGACATACCCGTGCCGACCCCTTTACCGGCTGCTTCAACACCCACCAGCCTGCATCCCGGATGATCAATATAATGGTAGAAAATACCTGCAGCATTACTGCCGCCTCCAACACAGGCAAGGATATAGTCGGGGTAATCCCGGCCCGTCTGTTCTTCCAGTTGCCCTTTCAGTTCCTCACTGATCACCGACTGAAACCGGGCTACCATGTCGGGGTAAGGGTGAGGCCCCACAACCGAACCGATAAGGTAATAGGTATCTTCCGGATTCCTTATCCAGTCGCGCATCGCCTCATTGGTTGCGTCCTTTAACGTCCTGTTCCCGCTGAGAGCCGGGATTACCTCCGCCCCCAGCATCTCCATTCGTTTTACATTAGGTTCCTGTCTCCCCATATCCAGCTCTCCCATGTATACCACACACTTCAAACCCAGCATTGCACACACAGTGGCTGTGGCCACACCATGCTGGCCTGCACCGGTCTCGGCAATAATCCTGGTTTTACCCATATGCCCGGCCAGCAATATCTGCCCAATGGTATTATTGATTTTATGGGAACCGGTATGATTGAGATCTTCCCTTTTGAGGTAGATCCTTGTATCATACCGTTCACTTAGGCGTGCCGCAAAAGTTAAGGGAGAAGGTCTGCCTGCATAATTTTTCAGCAAGGAGTTAAACTGATCCTGAAATGATTGCGAAATAATAATGTCATAATAATGAGATCTTAGCTCTTCAACATTATGTCTGAGCATTTCCGGGATATAACTTCCACCGTATTCCCCAAAAAAGCCGTCCTGGCTTGAAAGAAATGTTTTCATCCGTACAGAGTTAATTTTCAATGTTCGCAAAGCCTGTCGCGCTGCAACAGGAGAACCTCCAATATTTTGTTTTTGCGCATCTGCGCATGCAGGTACATGAAGGTTTCATCAGAATTAATATGATTTAATTTTTCGAATAAAGGCTCCAAGTATCTCCGGGTCTTTTAAGCCGGGTTCGCTCTCGAACCGGCTGTTCACATCCACCCCGGCAAGGGCGGGATGATTGAATGCAAGAAGGTCTTCGGCATCACCGGGACCAATTCCGCCACTCAGAAAAAACGGGTGTCCCAGATCATATCTCTTCAGGAGTTCCCAGTTAAACCGTTTTCCGCTGCCGCCATAATTAACGGTTGGAGTATCAAAAAGAAAGGAACGGGTGAAAGGAATGTAGGGCTTCAATTGCCTGAAATCGAATTGTTCATCTACATGAAAAGCCTTTATGACAGGTATGCCTGAGAGACTGATCTGCTCACAGAATGCCGCTGTCTCCCCGCCATGAAGCTGAACATAATCCAGATTATATCTCCGGAAGATCGCCACTATATCATCGATAAAGGTATTGACAAATATCCCGGCCTTTCCCGGTGAAAAAGGTAAGCCGGACAGGTCAGCGGGTTTAAGGACCTCACCACAATACCTTGGTGATACAGAGTAAAAATTAAATCCGAGGAGATCAGGACCCAGACCCGCCACATCATGAATATTTACCGGGTCACGAAGGCCACATACTTTTATTTTCATTGCACCGAAGGTTTAGACTCATTAATCGCGTTGATGAACCGGGCAGCCTCTTCACCCGGATCTCTGCTACTCATAAAGGCTTCGCCAATGAGGAACGCATCATAACCGGCATCAGAAAGTGTGCGGATCTTACCGGGATCGCTGATGCCACTCTCCGAGACCTTCAGACAATGGCCGGGAATTTTACCTGCCAGGTGCATCGAAATTTCCGTGTTCACCACAAAGGTCTCAAGATTCCTGTTATTCACGCCGATTATTGAAACATTGTCCGGGCATTTTTCAAGCTCTGCTTCATTGTGAACTTCAAAAAGCACGTCCATGTCGAGTGAAAGCGCCAGTGCCGAAAGTTCTTTCAGTTTATCCTGCTCCAGCGCTGCGGCAATAAGAAGGATGGCCGAAGCACCGGCACTCCGGGCTTCAAAGATCTGATAGGGATCAATGATGAAATCCTTTCTGAGTAGCGGGATGCCAGCGTAACTAAAAGCCGTAACAAGATCCTGGAGAGTACCGCTGAAATGAGGGTCGGTAAGGACAGACACGGCAGCCGCCCCGGCGGCCTCATATGCCTTGACAATGTCTTCCGGTCTGGCAGTTAGATTTATCAATCCTTTTGAAGGCGATTTCCTTTTAAATTCAGCGATCACAGATGGCCCCGGCTGATCCAGGGATGCCCGGAAAGATGGTCTTACAGCATTAAAAAGAGGACTGTGCCGGAGTATCTCCACCGGGAACAGGGTTTTTGACTTCTCAATCTCAACACGTTTTTTCGCTATGATCTGTTCAAGCACGTTCATATCAGTTAACTTCTGTAAGGTCTTTTAAAACTTTCAGTGCTTTGCCGCCAAATAATGAGTCGCGTGCGATCCCGAAACACTCCTCTGTTGATTTCTCGGGATAGTAACAGCGGAAAGCCATACCCGAGTTGACAACTATGGCATCGTTCTGAGCCTTTGTACCCTTTCCTTCAAGAATGGAAAGGAAAATCGCAGCAGATTCCTTTACCGTCTGGCCTCCGTTCAGATCTTCGGCATTCAGCTTGTTAAAACCGATATCCTCAGGAGCCATAAGGCTTTCCCCGTTGTTTGAGATCAGTTTGAAATCACCCGTAAGGGAAATTTCATCGTAACCGTCGAGAGAGTATACCACCGTGTATTTTTTATCGGTCTGCTGAAAGATATAATGATACAAGCGGGCCGTCTCAAGACTGAAGACACCTGTTACCTGGTTGGGAGGGAATGACGGATTGACCAGGGGACCAAGCATATTGAAAAACGTCTTCACACCCAGATCACGGCGCACAGGGCCTACATTTTTCATGGCAGGATGGAACAACGGCGCATGCAAAAAACAAATCCCCGCCCTGTCGAGCTGCCGCAGGAGAGTATCTCTGTCGTTGGTAAACCGGTATCCAAAATATTCCATCACATCACTCGAACCGCAAGCCGATGATACACCGTAATTCCCATGCTTGGCAACGGCTACTCCTGCACCTGCAACCACAAGGGAAGAAAGTGTTGAAATATTGAAAGTGTTTTTCCCGTCTCCGCCCGTTCCGCAAAGATCGATCGAATTGAACTCCGACAAATCGGTAAAAAGGCATAACTCTAAAAAGGCATCTCTGAATCCCGCTAACTCATCAACGGTTACCAGCCGCATCATGAACACGGTAAGAAACGCGGCAATCTGAGAATCTGTGAACTTTCCGGTGCCCACATCGATGAGGACAGCCTTTGCCTCATCCCGTTCAAGGGTGAGATGAGCTGTAAGTTTTTGCAGTATCTGTTTCATGTCGTATCATTTTATTTTCTATTAATCATGTCAAAGGTCTTCTTCTTAAAGATCCAGCCAGTTCACGATCATCTGTTTACCGTAACGGGTAAGGACCGATTCGGGATGGAACTGGACACCTTTAAGATCATAGGTGTTGTGTGACACTGCCATGATGGTACCCTCTTCATCCCGGGCAGTCACCTTCAGCACTTCAGGGAGATTATCTTCACAGATCACCCAGGAATGATACCTTCCTGCAGTAAAACTCTCCGGAATGCCGGAAAACAATTTTTCATCCGAGTCTGTGACATTCATATAGGTAGCCACGCCATGGAAAACATGTTTAAGGTTTGTGAGGCTGCCTCCATAGCTTTCTGCAATAGCCTGGCAACCGAGACAGACGCCCAGAATACTCTTTTCCGGGGCCAGGTATCTTATCAGTTCAAGGGTGATGCCCGCATCTGATGGTAAACCGGGACCTGGTGAGATAATGATCTTGTCATATTCCTTCACCTTTTCCGGCGTTATTTCATCATTCCGGTACACATCGACAGGTTCGCCGGACAGTTCTTTGATATAATGAACAAGATTATAAGTGAACGAGTCGTAATTGTCAAGTACCATGATCTTCATCGTTGTGTTCCTCCGTTAAAAATTAAAATTAAATGCCTCGTAACCCGAAACTTTTCAGGCTGGCTTCATATTACCGGTGCCCGTCCGCCTACATTTCTACAGCCAGTTTGATGGCCTTTTTCAGGGCACCCAGCTTATTATTTACTTCATTCAACTCATTCTCCTCAACTGAGGCGGCAACAATTCCTGCTCCTGCCTGGTAGAACAACCGGTTATTTTTGCTCATAAACGAACGGATCATAATGGCATGATTCACGTCACCGTTAAATCCAAAATAACCAATAGCGCCTCCATAAAAGCCCCGGTCCGTCATCTCGTAATCATCGATAAGTTCCATCGCTCTGAATTTCGGCGCTCCGGAAAGTGTACCTGCAGGAAAGGAATCAGCAAAAACCCTGACGCCATTATATCCTTTTTTAAGCACTCCTGTAACCTCAGAAACCAAATGAATAACGTGGGAATAAAACTGTGTCTCGCGATAGGTTTTCACCATCACTTCGTCCGAGTTCCGGCTGAGATCGTTACGTGCCAAATCAACCAGCATCACATGCTCTGCATTTTCCTTCTGATCGTTGGTCAGCTCAATGGCCAGCTGGCGGTCCTTTTCATCATTTCCTGTCCGTTTGAATGTCCCTGCAATAGGATTGATCCTGGCCACGCCTTCACTTATGACCAGTTGTGCTTCAGGAGAAGACCCAAACAGCTTATATCCGCCGTAGTCAAAATAAAAAAGATAGGGCGAAGGATTAATGCTTCTTAGCGCCCGGTATACATTGAATTCATCCCCCCTGAACTCCTGGATGAACTGACGTGAAAGCACTACCTGGAAAACATCGCCGAGGAAACAATGCTCTTTCCCTTTCTTCACCAGCGACATATACTGCTCATCAGTTATGACAGACGTTTCACTTCCGGAAGTGACAAACTTGAATGTCCCGGTAGACCGGTTAGCTAAAAGCGTCCTTACTTCCTCGTATCTCCCGGCATCCTGGTCTGTCCTGTTTTCCACGAGACTGAGTTGATTGCTGAAGTGGTTTATCGCAATGATGAACCTGTAAACCGAGTAGTTGATATCCGGAATCCGCAGATCCTCCGGCGCCGAATGTCTGAATTTTATGGTATCAAAATACGTGACGGCATCATAAGCAGTATATCCAAAAAGACCATTGGCTGTCATTCCGGTCAGAGCCTGTGAAGACCCGCTAGTAAAAGAATGAATGTATTCATCAAGTAACTTGCTGACAGAATACTGGTCCTTCACCTCCAGGAATGTTTCATCCCCGTCGGCAAAGGTGATCTTTATTTGGCTTTTCTCTACCCTGAAGGAAGAAAGCACATCAAAACAGATGTAGGTCATGGCATTACGGTTACCATGATAGTCGGAGCTTTCAAGAAGAATCGCATTGGGATAGCGATCCCTGACCTTAAGGTAGATGCTTACCGGCGTCACCAGATCGGCAATGCCTGGCGGTAAGGCGTGTACTTCGGGGAAAAGTTTTGTTTCTTTCATGTTTGTAAGTTTTGACCGACCACAATAAAAAAAGGCCTGCCGGAAGTCCGACAGGCCGATGAATATCATATATATACAGCGGGGCTATCTTACATTCCTGCAGAATGTCAGTAAGAGAGGCCACCACCATATGTTCAGAAAATGCTTCATTTTGTTTTCAATCTGAAAGCAAAGATTGAATATATTTTTAAATTTAAAAAATATTTTCATGAAATTTTTATGTTGAAATGAACATGGACTGGCATAAGACCGTTAAAATAAAACGGTCAGATGCACAAACGAACCGGAATAAAATGTCTGAAAACGACTTTTCAAACGAAAATTTATCGGAAGTAAGGATTGAAGGTGTCAGGGAAATATCCCCCGGCGTTTATATTATCTGGTTCCCAAGAAAGTTTGATTTTATTGCCGGGCAGGTGATTGGGATCACCAACAGTGTCACAACCCCAAACCGTCTTTACAGTATCGCCAGCGGTGAACACGAACCTGAAGTAAGGATATTATTCGATGTAAAAGACGGCGGCCAGCTCACACCCAGGCTGGCTTCTTTAAAAAAGGGAGATGTGATCCTCACTACCGGTCCCGCTGGCGAGTTTACGTGTGAGCCGGGTCCTGCCTACTGGATCGCTGCCGGAACAGGCATAGCTCCGTTTGCTTCCATGTTTTATTCGGGGCTTTGGGAAAACAAGGTTCTGATTCATGGAGAAAGGACTCTTGACCGTTTCTATTTCGAAGAAGATTTCCGGCCTGTACTAAACGGGGATTATATCCGTTGTTGTTCCATGGAGAAAGGAAACGGGGTGTATGAAGGAAGGCTGACAGGATACCTTCGCGAATGTAAACTTCTTCCCGACGACAGAAAGTACTACCTTTGCGGAAGTGCCGAAATGGTGGTTCAAACCAGGGATCTTCTTCTTTCGGAAGGGATATCCTTTGATAACATTGTGGCTGAAATTTATTTTTGATTGAATGGAAAAGGAACCTTTATACGGAAAAACGCTGACGGAACTCGAACAAGTTGCATCATCCCTGGCGATGCCTTCGTTTACGGCGAAGCAGATTGCCGGCTGGCTCTATAAAAAGGATATCTCTTCCATCGATGAGATGACCAATATCTCAAAAAAGAACAGGGATCTTCTTTCTGAGAAGTACACGACCGGACGGACGGATCCTGTAAAAGTTCAGGAATCGGTTGACGGTACGAAAAAATACCTTTATCCTGCAAGACCGGGAAGATTTATTGAAACTGCGTATATTCCGGAAACTACCCGCAACACACTCTGCGTTTCCTCACAGGTAGGATGTAAAATGGGATGCCTTTTTTGCATGACCGGAAAACAGGGTTTCCAGGGAAACCTCACTGCCGGGGAGATTGTGAATCAGATCGGCAGCCTCCCGGAAAAAGAAAAACTTACCAATATCGTTTATATGGGCATGGGAGAACCGCTTGACAATACCGAAGAGGTTCTGAAAAGCCTGGAGATCCTGACGTCGGAATGGGGCTTTGCCATGAGCCCGAGACGAATAACCGTTTCATCCATCGGCATTCTTCCGGGACTGAAACGGTTTCTTGACACCAGTTCCTGCCATCTGGCCATTAGCCTGCATACCCCGTTTGATGATGAACGCCGCAAGCTTATGCCCGTACAGTCGGTATATCCTGCTGCGGATATCATCGAATTTATTAAACATTACGACTGGTCGGGGCAAAGAAGGATTTCAATTGAATACATCATGTTCGATGGAATCAACGATACCGAACGCCATGTTAAAGAACTCAGCCGTCTGCTTAATGGCATTCAATGCAGGATCAACCTGATCCGTTTTCACCCCATACCGGATACTCCCCTGAAGAGCTCTCCCGATGCGCAGATCATCCGCTTCAGGGACGCCCTCACAGACCGGGGCATCATTACAACCATCAGAAGATCGAGGGGACAGGACATTTATGCAGCTTGCGGCCTTCTCAGCACGAAAGCACTTGTTCAGCAGGGAGAACAGGATTTCTGAAAAGAAAGAAACTGCCCCCTTGATGCTTACCTGTTAGAGGTCAGAAAACATCATTTACCAACTAAACCATCTATGAGAGGCCGGGGGCAGTTTGGGTTTTCACCGCTTATTCGGGAATAACCGGATAAGTCTTTAAGAAAAGTCTACTACGTACGTAATCTTTCTTCAACTTTTTCCCAATTTATTATTTTCCAGAAGCCTTCAACATAATCCGGTCTTCTGTTTTGAAAATCAAGATAATAGGCATGTTCCCACACATCACAGGTTAAAAGAGGAATATAATCTTCTCTTAAAGGGTTCCATGCATTTGACCCCTGCATGATCTTAAGTCCGTTATTTCTCCCTTTGACGAGCCATACCCATCCCGAACCAAAAAGCGTAACGGAAGCCTGGACAAATTGCTCCTTAAACAAATCCATACTTCCAAAACTCTTGTTGATAGCCTCAAGAAGACTGGCTCCGGCAGTTGATAATTCAGACGGGATCAGGCTTTCCCAGTAAAACGTATGGTTCCAGACCTGGGCGGCATTATTGTATATACCACCCTCGGTAAGCCTGATAAGATCTTCAAGCGATCTCTTTGACCATTCCGAACCTTCAGTTAGTTTGTTAAGGTTGTTGACATAGGCCTGGTGATGCTTGCAATAATGAAAATCTATGGTGCGCCTGCTTATCACAGGTTCAAGTGCATCCACAGAAAATGGTAATTGTGGAAGAGTGAAATTCATGTTCGTTTTTTGGATTAGTTTCTGGTTTCTGTAAAGATATGAAAACCGTCTTATGCCCGCTGGCCAAAAATATTAATTTTGATTAACCCATGTTTTCCTTATTTAAATTTTTCAACTTGATTTTCAAACTATCATTTTATGAGTAAATGGAGTATACCTTTTCATCTGATCATCATGACATCGCAGTTATCTTTTTCCCAGGCTGAGACCAAACATAAATTGGGATATGCCGATCCGGAAAAGATCGAACTCATCTGTCCGGGGGAACATGAAGACAGTCTCATCTGAACGGGAGAGGATTTTTCATTTGGCTTCCGGAAATGATTTCAAACTCAGGCATGCCGGCGTTTGTAAATATTGAGCAAAATCAGTGAAATAGCGATGATCACCATCCCGGCAACAGCTATAAGGACCGGTTTTTCATCAGGCAGAATGATCCAGGCAAGCACAGCCCCGGCAACAGGGATGAGGAATTTCCAAAAATTCAGATTAGAAACCTTTACGCCGGGCCGCTTCAGCAGAATATACCAGATGGAGATAGCTGCTGCAGAAAGGAAACTCAGCCAGGCAAGCGCTGCATAGTATTCGACAGGTCTGGGTCCGGGATGAAAGCCTTCCACGGGCAGTGAAAGAAGAAACAATGCTCCACCCCCGATGAGCATGGTGGAAGAGCTCAGTACCAGGGGAGGTATGTTCTGACGGTCCTTTGACACAATCACATTTCCAACCCCGGAAACGACATTATTCAGAATAAGCAGTATAATGCCCGTAATGCTGGCTTCATGAACCGTCGAGAAATTATTTCGGCCAAAGCTTACAAGGATTATTCCGGAAAAGCCAAGCAAAAATATCGAAAACTTTAAAAGGGTCAGGCGGTCACCAGGTATGGAAAAATGGGCAACCAGCGCGACAAATAACGGCCCGGAACCGATGATTATGGCAGCCAGCGCTGCAGGTACCATATTCAGACCAAGATAAAACAGGGAATACTGTAAAACCATTGTAAGGAAGGCCAGTAACAGAACTTTCCCCGAGTTTCTTCGAACAACCCACAGGTACCGTTTGAATGAACCGCTAAAGGGAAGAATAATAAGGCCGGAAAGAAAAAACCGTAACCCGGCAAAATGCAGAGGACTTGTATATGGCAATCCTATTTTGATCCCTGTAAAAGCCGACGACCAGAGTAAACAGGCTACGATGGCCAGAAAGGTCGTACTGGTAATATAGTTCTTCAAGACTTCCCTGTATTTATAGGCAAAGTTGATAAATTTTCTCGTATTTTTATTCTTTCCGGTCCTTCGTAATTTTTCATATCCTAACCTGTTTGCAGACCAATGAAGACACCCCTGACCATTTGGTTCACCGGATTACCGGGTGCCGGTAAAACCACACTATCCCGTCATCTCTTTAACGAATTGAAAAAGCGGGACATTACAACCGTTCTCCTCGACGGGGATAACATCCGTCATTCGCTGAACAGTGATCTTGGTTTCACAGAATCGGACAGGCGTGAAAATATCAGGCGCGTTGCTGAACTGAGCAAACTTTTGCTCGGGCATAATATCTCAACCATCAATGCTTTTATTACGCCAACCGAAAGTATCAGGGAGATGGTCAGAATCATACTCTCCCCTGACAAGCCGGTTGAGATTTACCTTGATACGCCCTTAAAAATTTGTGAACAACGTGATCCCAAGGGGATGTATAGCAAAGCCAGGAAAGGACTGATCCGAAACTTCACAGGTGTTGATGCTACTTATGAAGTTCCGGCTCATAGCAGTCTGACGATACACACCGGAGAACTTACCATAGAAGAATCTATGAATTTACTCCTGGATTTTCTCGATCGGACATGATGGCTATTCCTGTTAAGGAACCGCAGCTCAATATTCGTCCGTGAAGCCAAAGACCGGCTGACGTTTGATCCACCTTCCCCTGGTAAAATCAGGAAATTCCCTGGGTTCACCACCTTCTGCAATGGATTCTTCCGAAAGGGGAGTTACGGCACTCCAGGCAGCACAATCATAAGCATCCATTGGCGCTTCGTCCTGACGTTTGATTATTTCAACGAACGCACGGTCAACAAAAAAGTCCATTCCCCCATGACCCGATCCTTCAGCATAAGTCCCATATTTTTTCCACAGGGGATGATCATATTTCTCAAGGTAGCTTTTCATGTCTTCCCATTCGTGTTCAGGACTCTTCCCTTCAACATAAATACGTTGCATGCCCTCGTCAAACTGTGTCAGCCCGCTGGTTCCCTGAACCCTGAAACCAAGGGAGTACGGCCTGGGCGAGTTCGTATCATGTGTTACGATAATGGTCTCTCCCAGTGCTGTTTCAATGGTAGAGGTGACAATGTCACCCAGTTCCCATTTCAGTTTGGCATTGGGGTGGTCGGGCCCGCCGTTGGGATTATCAACGATATAGCGATGCAGTCCCCTTGATTTGGTTGCAAAGGACGAAATGGTCAGGAACCGGTTCCCCCGGTTGATGTTCAGCATAGTAGCCACCGGTCCTAAGCCGTGGGTTGGATACAGGTCTGCGTTCCGTTTCAGTGAATGCTGGGTCCTCCATGCAGCTTCGGAAATCGCTTTATCACCAAATTCCACACCGTTGCCATCAGGCGTCTTCCCATCGTTGAATTTGACTCCTCTCAGATCGTGCTGGTAACCACACCGCGCATGGATCAGTTCCCCGAACAGGCCGTCCCTTACCATATTGAGTACCGCCATGACATCACGCCGGTAACAAACATTCTCAAGGATCATAACGGGTATACCTGTTTCCTCATGAGTGTCGACGAGGTCCCAGCAATCGGCCATAGATGTTGCTGCTGAAACTTCAACACCTGCGTACTTTCCGGCTTTCATCGCATCGACAGCCATTTTCGTATGCCACAACCAGGGGGTGGCTATAATCACACCGTCGAGGTCGCTGCGTGCCAGCAAATCCTGGTAAGCATATTCGCTTCCGGTGTATATCTGAGCTTTGGGCGCACCTGCTTTTGCAATGATCCCTTCAGCCACATCAAAACGGCTCGGATCAATATCGCATATTGCAGGAACCTCAACGTCATCCCGCATCAGTACATTCTGTAAATGATTACAACCTCTCAAACCCACACCAATAAAGCCAAGCCTGACTTTTTCCTTTACTATGCCACGTGTAAACATTTCGGCGGGCATTGATAATACAGCACCAGCCATTGCCGATTTTTTTATAAAATTTCTTCTGTCCATCAGCTTAATTTTAAAAAATAGTTTTATATGTGGTCCAGATATTTTGTCCTTCTCTTAAAGGCCTGAGAATGAAACTATATGAATACTGTCTGTAAGGCAGAGAATATATAGCATGGGTTTTAGCTCCCCAGCTATTGTCACCACCAACACCCATTTGTTTAAAATCAACATTCAGCCAGGTATCATCCCTACGCACAAGGTCAATGGTATGATAGCCGTCACGCTTTTCCCTGGTCAGGTCTTCGTTCGAAAAGTGCAGAGCAGAAAAACTGATTTGAGGATCTCCCTGTATCATCAGGCCATTCCCTTTTCCATCCAGAAGCGTAGCCCATCTGACATCCGTCTTGTATCCGTTTTCTTCAGGTGAGATATAGGGAACATACTGATCGTCAACATTACTATGATATAATCCGACAAAGGCAGAGGTGTTCCTGTCAATATAGTTTTCCTGGGGGCCTCTTCCAAACCAGGACAGATTTTCGTAACCGGCAGGGACAGAAAACATCATACCGAACCTGGGAAGTTCCGGGTAATCTGTTCCTGAAGGAATGAAGGAAGCTGTGACTTTCATCTCTCCGGCGCCGTTAATCATATAGGACAGGGTATATTTTGCCTGGACATCGGGTAACCAGTACTCTGCATACACGGAATAATATCCTTTTTCATCCTGGGAATGACTAATCCCTTTGAATTCTGCATTTCCAGCGGCTGTCCTCCATACCTTGCACCGCTCAGGCATCTTATTGCCGAAATCATTCTCCGTCGGAGCCCTCCAGAAATTGATGCTGAGAGGGCTTTGTAGCAATTGTATATCACCGGATTTTGCAGAGACAAGAAAACCATTTGCTTTACTGAAGGAATATACTGTGCCGCCTGCTTCAATATTAATGAGGTTATTGGCTTCAAAAACAGCTTTGGCTCCTTTATCCACGTTCTTAACCTCTCTTAGAAACGGAACAGGGACCGGAAACTGCTCAAAGGCAAAGATATGTCCGGAAGGAATAATATCATTTCCCTCCGGAAGAAAGGCAGTAAGGTTAATAAAGTATTCAACCCCGTTTTCCGGTTTGAACGGTACTATTCCGAGTGTGAAAATTTTCGATTTGCCAGCGGGAATATCCGGGTTCATTACCATACCGTCCTGAAGGATTTTCCCTTCTGCTTCGATTTCCCAGTAGATATTGAATTTATCAAGATTGATGAAGTTGTATTTGTTTGTGATTTCAATTTCATCAAAACTGAAATTTACCGGTTTGAAGCCAATACTCTGATATACCTTCTTCACCTCCATAAGACCGGGATGAGGTGTCCTGTCAGGAAAAACAAGTCCGTTAATACAGAATGTTCCGTCGCTGGGGGTATCCTCCGGACCGAAATCTCCTCCATATGCCCAGTATTTTCTTCCATCGGCGGTATATTTTACCAGTCCCTGGTCAACCCAGTCCCAGATGCTCCCACCTTGCAACTGACTGTATCTCTCTATGACATTCCAGTAATCCTGAAAATTCCCGGTACTGTTCCCCATTGCATGTGCATATTCGCACATAATCAGAGGTTTGGGCCTTATCTCCCTGGCATAGTCTTCCAGGGAGGATATGGTTGGGTACATGGGACAGTACACATCGGTATTCCTGCCACCCTGGGCTCTTTCATAATGCACAGGTCGCGTCAGGTCACGGGATTTTATCCAGTCGTGTGTGGCATCAAAATTGACCCCGTCACCCGCCTCATTTCCCAGTGACCAAAGGATGACGCACGGATGGTTTTTGTCACGTTCTACCATACGCTGCGTACGGTCGAGATGAGATTTCATAAACAAAGGATTGTTGCCCAGAGTTCTGTCGGGAGCATAACCCATGCCATGTGATTCGATATTGGCTTCATCAATAATGTAAAGACCGTATTTATCGCATAGTTCATACCACTTCGGATCATTTGGGTAGTGACTTGTCCTGACCGTATTGATGTTGTTCTGTTTCATCAGGCTGATGTCTTTCAGCATGGTGGCTTCAGAAATCACGTGACCGTTAAATTCATCATGTTCATGACGGTTTACGCCTTTGATTGTTACGGGTACTCCATTTATCAGCAGTTGGCCATACCTGATTTCAGAGGTCCTGAATCCGACCCTGGCAGCGATGTATTCGAGTGGATTTCCCTTTTTGTCTGAGAGTGCGAGAACAAGTGTATAGAGATTTGGTGTTTCAGCCGTCCATTTGTCCGGATCTTTCACCACTTTACTGAATGACAGGGGAACATCATCCCCGTTAGATCTGAAATCCGTAGACTCACTGAAGATCACACTATCCTTCTTAAGAAGGGTTGCCCTTAGATTATATTTTCCTTTCTCTCCGGAAAATGACCTGACAATCCCGTCGAACCTGAATGAACCATCTCTGTACTGATTAACAAGGCCGGGCCGGACAAAAAAGTCATACAAATGCACTTTTGGTGTGGCGAAAAGATATACATCTCTCTCGATACCGCTGATCCGCCAGAAGTCCTGGCATTCAAGCCATGAACCGTCACTCCAGCGGTACACTTCCAGGGCAATTGTATTTTCGCCGGGATGGACGAATTTTGTCAGATCAAATTCGGCCGGTGTTTTACTCCCCTGGCTATACCCAACCTTTTGGCCATTCACCCAGATATAAAAAGCTGATTTTACAGCTCCAAGGTGCACAAATACTTCCTGACCCTGCCATGAAGAAGGCAACATGAAGGTCCGCCTGTACGACCCAACCGGATTATAATCATGCGGTATATCGGGGGGATTGGGATGATCAGTCCATTCGTACCTTATATTCACATAAATGGGCACACCATATCCTTTAAGCTGCCAGTTTGCCGGGACATCAATCTCATCCCATC
This sequence comes from uncultured Bacteroidales bacterium, assembly GCA_963732905.1. Classification (GTDB taxonomy): domain Bacteria; phylum Bacteroidota; class Bacteroidia; order Bacteroidales; genus DASQZK01. The sequence continues at coordinate 141,036 of CAVTBM010000009.1, read as the reverse complement.
CCGAAACGTCAAAATCCGGCTTGTAAAAATCCACCGGCCTGTCGGCAGGTTTCCTGACCCAGTTGAACTTCCATTTCCCGTTCAGAAGCAGGAATTTTTCCGAAGCTGAACAGTCGCCAGCTAGTGCCTGCTCATAATTTTCAAAAGGAAAAAAAGTCGCATGCGGATCCATCCGGTTTACCTGCACAATATCGGGATTGTCCCATTCAGGTTTCTCTTGTGCTGTCGCATTGATGGCAAGAAAAGTAATAAGTCCCAAAAACATGAATCTAATGGATGCTTGCATAGACATGCGTTTTAGTTTGGAGTTTGGCAGAACAGAACGGATTGATTTCCGTTGGTTCGCTTCTTTTACGGTCTTGAAGAAAAGCAGAATATGCTCTACCTGTAAAAATAAGGTTTAATTTGCAAAAAAGGATATTCAAAGGATTTTTTCAATCATATCCTTCATCCGGTTGAAATTCTCAGTCATACTCCGTAACAATCTGAACTGGTTTCTCGCTCTGATAAGGTTATGCTCAGGGTAGGTGGTGATATAATAATGATCCCCGGTAAGGTAATCACCCAGAAAACGGATTCCCTGCATATAAGCAAACATAGCGGGTGCATATACCAGGCTGCCTAATTCGTCTTCGTTAAGCCCTGCGGGGAGATTTCTAATAAATCCTTCAGAGAAAGCACTGAAAACATCCATTCTGAGGAAAATCCCGTCCAGTGCCGGTTCATCCTCCTTGCACGAATTACCAAATGACCGGATGGCATCACCGAAGTCAAAATGAGGAAGGCCTGGCATCACGGTATCCAGATCAACAACACACCTGACTTTGCCTGATGCAGAAAAAAGGATATTATCGAGTTTGGTGTCATTATGGGTCGGACGCAGCTTTATTTTTCCTTCGGATAGAATATTGGGAATATACAACATTTCTTCCGCCTTATCCTCAGCCAGAAGAATATCTTCTGCTGCAGCCTTTTTTCTTTCCGGGAGACCACTCTCCACTGACAGGTGGAAATCCTTCAGTCTCTTTTTGAGATTATGGAAATCCGGAATGCTCTCTTTTAATGAAGGACCAGGCAGGTCACCGAGTAAAGTGATGAATTTACCGTAAGCTTCACCTGCAGCTCTGTGAACATCATTTTGATGGTCCCCCGTAAGATCATTCGAAATGTAATTCATCACCCGCCAGTCCTCACCTGTTTCATCCGTATAGTACAACCTGCCGTCATAGGCAGGAAAAAACTCAAGGATGTCCCATCCTGTCCCGGAGGAAGGAATTTTCTTCGACAAATGGAAGGTTATTCTTTCAAGATTTTCCATAAGGATGTCGGTATCTCTGAAAACGAACCGATTGAGCTTCTGAAGGATGAATTTACGGTCTGAAGCCGGACTATTTACGAGGTAAGTCTGGTGAATATGGCCTGTCCCATAAGGTTCTGCAGAGAGGAAATCCGCATCCGTCTGAAACTGTCCGAAGATCTTTTTAAGACTGCTTTGCATATTTCAGGGCCAAAGTTTTGACGGATAAACGTTGTCGCCGGTGAGACGGCGGATCATTTCCGTAACATGTGGTTTGTCATTCTGGTAGGTAATACCGAACCATTTTTCGGAGGTCTCCAGCACACGGGTACGGGCAATACCTTCCTGGATCATCAGGTTTACCGCAAAGGGGATATAGAATTCGGCTTTAGGATCACCGGAATTCTGAAGGAGAAACTCATTGAAATACTTTTCCAGAAAATCGAAAATCCCAGGTGTAAATCCCAGGAGATTCATCGATACCAGTGCTGAATCTGGGATTTTGTGCTCAATGTCGTTTTCGTCGAGAAACACCACTTCTGCGTTCGTTCTGCATACCCTGGTACGTTCGGTGATGTCAGTGAGATATCCATGTTCATCGACCTCACAGACGCCTCTTGACACAGTACCGTAATCAGACAGGGTATTATTGATCCTGTATCCGGCGATACAAAACTCCAGGAATGAGGTTTCCTTAATATCCGTGAGGAAATCGGCAATAAGACTGAACGCTGACCGGCCATAGAAATCATCGGCATTGATGACAGCGAAGGGGGTATTGATTTTGGGTGCTGATAAAAGGACCGCATGGCCGGTTCCCCATGGTTTCTTCCTCTCCTCACTGATCCTGAAGCCCTCCGGGATGGAATGGATACTTTGAATTACATAGTCGACATCCATTTCATGTGGCAACCTTGAGAGGTAATGGATTTTAAAATCTTCCTCCATTTCGGGGGAGATTATGAACACGAACTTTCCAAATCCGGCTTTTTGTGCATCATACAGCGAATAATCCATGATGGTTTCTCCGGACGGGCCAAAACCTTCCATCTGTTTCATACTGCCATAACGGCTACCCAGACCGGCCGCTAATATCAGGAGAGTTGGTTTCATTCTTACAGAAATTTTAGCACACTAATTCTTTTTCAGTTTTTTCCAGGCCCTGGATAAGAGGTATATAAAAATAATATCGACAAAAATGAACACTGCAGCCAACCGAAATTTCCCGTAAAGCACATAGCCAGTGGAAAACAAGGTTGTAATGACGGCGAAACTTCCGAGGAACATGCAAAGAATTCCAGCAGGAACATCCCATCCCTGTCTTTCAACCGGAACAAGGGCAACACCTTCCCGTTCTGCTTCGGCAATCACCTTTTTCCAGCCAGGGCCGCCGGGATAAACCAGCCTGTAAAAATTTCTCAGGGTCTCTTTGTCCTCAGGTTTGGTTAATAGCGTAACTAAAAGCCACGATACAGTAGTAATTCCGACACCAACAACAAGTTTAACAGGAATACTTAGTGGAGGAAAGCCGAGTTTTACGTGAAAAACTTCTAGGTAAAGAGCAACGGCGAAAGAAACGATCATCCCGGTAAGCTCTGTAAAAGCGTTTATTCTCCACCAGAACCACCTCAGGATATATATCAGACCGGTACCGGCGCCGATCTGAAGCAGTATATGAAAAGCCTGGAGAGCATTGCTGAGAAGAAGGGCAAGCATGACGGATAATGTCATCAAAACTACAGTGGATATCCGGCCAACAAGTACAAGCTTTTTCTCTGTTGCTTCAGGGTTCAGAAAACGCCGGTAAAAATCATTAACAATATAGGAAGAACCCCAGTTTATCTGGGATGCAACCGTTGACATGAAGGCGGCAACCAGCGAGGCTACGACGAGGCCAAGAAAACCGGCGGGAAGATAGGACAGCATGGCAGGGTAGGCAAAATCGTTCTGAATGAACTGAGACTGCACATTCGGGAAAGCATCCCTGAGCGACTGAATATCAGGGAATATAACGAGGGATGCCAGTCCGACAAGGATCCATGGCCAGGGCCGCAGTGCATAATGGAGGATGTTGAACAATAAAGTAGCTGATCTTGCACCGTTTTCATTCTTCGCCGACAACATCCGCTGAGCGATATATCCTCCCCCTCCGGGTTCAGCACCAGGATACCACACGCTCCACCACTGCAAGGCAAGCGGCAGGATAAATACAGTAATTAAAAGGTCGCGGTCACTAAAACTGGGTATCAAGTCAAGCTTTGGCCTGACAGCAGGATTACTGATGAGCCCTTTCATTCCCCCAATCTGTGGTAAGTGGATGATGATCACGGCGGCTCCGATAACGCCCACCATAGCAACGAAAAACTGGAAAAAATCTGTTACCAGTATACTTTTCAATCCACCAATGGTACTGTAAATCACAACAATGACAGCCGCAATGATCAGAGTCCTTTGAGCAGACCATCCCAGCATGACACCGCCGATCTTAATCAGTGCCAGGCTCACTGAAGCAATGACTACAATATTAAAAAAAGCTCCCAAGTAAAGGGCACGGAATGCCCGTAGAAAAGCAGCCGTTTTGCCACTGTACCTGATTTCGTAGAATGTCAGATCGGTAAGGACTCCAGAACGGCGCCATAGCTTGGCATACACAAAAACTGTAAGCATGCCTGTCAGAACAAATGCCCACCAGACCCAGTTTCCTGCTACACCATGCTGCCGGACAATATCCGTAACAAGGTTTGGAGTATCACAACTGAAGGTGGTAGCTACCATTGAAACACCTAGAAGCCACCATGGCATATTCCTGCCGGAAAGGAAAAAATCAGCTGTACTTCGCCCTGCATTTCGTGAAGCCAGAAAACCGAGGGAGAGCAAAATCACAAAAAAAATGATTAAAATAATCCAGTCAACAGTCTGTAGTAGCATAGGTTAAAATTTTGGTTGAACTTAATAGATTTTTTTCAAATTAGCTGAAAAAAGTTCCCTTTTTGTACGTGGAATTAAAATTCGCATGTAGTGATAAACATTATTAACCATTTTAAACTTTGCGGGTTCAAAGTAAATCATGTTGCCAATGGAATTACCTGACCGGACATCATAAACCTGTCCGGCTTTTTTGCGAACTTTGTGCCTATTTTATCACGTTTACAATTTTAAGGTTATCTGCCTGTACTTCTCTTTCTTTTAAAACCCGGGTTTCAATGTCTGACGGGACGAATTGGAATATCCGGGGAGTATCAAACAGTGCAGGTTTACCAGTAAAAATACATCATGACATGAGAACTGAAGCCGAGATCAGCAGAGACAAACTGTTCAGAAAACTTTGCAAAAAAGCAGGAAAGACCATGATCGAACACCACATGATCGAAGAGGGAGACAGGGTTCTTGCCGGAATATCAGGAGGAAAAGATTCCTTTATAATGCTTGAAATTCTTGCCAATACCATCAGAACTCTTCCTTTTCATGTGGATATCGCTGCCATACATGTAGCGGTGGAAGACATAGGTTATTCCATAAATCAAGAATATCTAAGGGAACTTTGTGACAATCAGGGAATTCCTCTTATTCTCCGGACGGTCTCGGTTTATCCGGAACGCACAAGTAAATCACCCTGCTTCATCTGTTCATGGCAAAGGCGTAAAGCTATTTTTAATGTTACACGGGAAGATGGGTTTAATAAATTAGCCTTTGGTCATCATCGTGATGATGCCCTTGAAACCTTCATGCTGAATTTACTCTATCATGGCTCTATCAGTTCCCTGCCTTATTCACTATCCATGTTCGGGGGAAGGGTCCATCTGATCCGTCCCCTCCTGGATCTTTGGGAACATGACCTGCGGGATTACGCCGGTTTGAGAAATTTCCTGAAGGAGGAAAAAACCTGCCCCTGGGATAGTGAGACAAAACGGAGATATGTCCGGGAGGTAATTGAAAATATACAGAGATCTAATTCAAATTCTAAAATTAATATGTTCAGGGCATTAGGAAACAGGTACGAAGAATATCTTCCGGAAAAGCCTAAAAAGTGATCCTTGCCAGGTAGCTAAGATTTTCACCTTCCAATATCATTTCGGCTTTTAGCCCGGCCTTTTCACTCATCCATTCGAGGGTGTCATAATCAATATATAACCAGCTGAAAGTCTCGGAGATGAAACCCGAATATTCAAGCTGAAATTCCACCTCCCCATAATAGACGTCATTAAGATTCAGCAGCACAGATCCGTCGTCCTGTTGCAGGAGAAAGATCAGGTTCGTGGAGTCAAAAAGGAGTTGTCCCCCAGTTCTGAGTAAATTCGGAATTTTTTTTAAAAAGACATTTAATCCTTTCACAGATTTTGTTAATCCGATGCCATTCATGAGCATCACGATTGTATCGAATTTTCCGCCCTTGAAATCGAAGATATTACCATTGATCACAGATTGAACACCGCGTTTTCTCATAACCTCACAAGCGCCCATGGATATGTCAAGTGCCGTCGTATCCATTCCGTTCTCCTGCAGGATGAGCGCATGAGAACCGGCGCCGGCGCCGGCATCCAAAATACTGCCCCTGCAAAGCCCGATCGCCTTGCTTTCAAGCGCCGGCAAATGTTGTTTGTCCCTGAAGTAATAGGAAACCGGAATAACATCATCCTCAAAATCAGGTGAGTGAACGATGATATTCTTTTTTGCGATACCGGACAGGTAATCTTGAAGTGCCAGACCTAAAACATCCGCATGATGCTTCTTCATTAATTATGTTTATTTTATAAATACCTTCTTCATCCGTCACACTGAACTGTTTCCGGATATTCTCAAAGCAGGCAGTTGATCTGTTACAGCTTCATTTCGTTTATACAGGGACCTGGATAACAAACCTGATACAGTTTGCCGTAAATGTATAATATGCTGATGAAATTGTAAATAACTCCGACATTTTTCTTTCGGGTCCTGTCAGGGAATTGCCGGGTTAACCTATTCTGTAATTCATCCCCGGCCCGGAAGGGAGCAATCTGAAAAATCAACCTGTTCCCTTCGTTGGTTATGGGGAAAAACATGTTGATTTTTTTAATCTGTCATAACAGAATGAATTTAAATCTTAAATAACTCAACTGGGATTAAATAATCTTCAGTGTGGTGAAAGTCGCTGTGTAGGAGATTTTCTGTGCATACCAAAATATTAACATTTCTTAACCCTGTCCTATCAGAATGTGATGTAATTTTGGCACGTCATAAAAAAAGTATGGACAGGCAGATCATTGTTTCCAAAGACGGCTCTCATACGATTTATGTTCCCGGACTGGATGAGCATTATCATTCTGTACATGGCGCATTAAATGAATCGGAACATATATTTATTCGTGAATGTCTTTTGCACAGTCAGATTAAATCCCCGGTCATTTTTGAAGTCGGATTCGGTACCGGTCTGAATGCAATTCTTTCCTTACAGGCAGCCTTGCATTATGGCCTGACTATAACCTATTATGCCATTGAAAAATACCCGCTTGAGAAGGATGAATGGTCAGCCCTGAATTACGGCCAATTGCTGACAAAAGAAATACGTCCGTACTTTAGTCTGATCCATGAGTCAGATTGGAATTGCAGTATTCCGCTGCATAAAAGTTTCACACTGTTTAAAATTCAGGACGATCTCAAATCCTTTGAATTTACCGTTAAGCCCGACCTGGTTTATTTCGACGCGTTTTCCCCGGATGTTCAGCCATCGTTATGGACAGCAGAGGTTTTTGTCAAAATTTACGATGCCATGAATGTAGGAGGGCAGCTTACGACTTACTCTGTGAAGGGCAGTGTTCGCAGAACTCTTGAAGCATGCGGGTACAGGACTGAAAAGATCAAGGGGCCACCGGGAAAAAGGGAAATACTCAGAGCCATCAAATAAAAAATCTTTTTTCGCTTTAAATTAATTGTAGTAACTTCGCTCATCTAATTATTTATAAAAAATTTGAATATGAAAAAAAATGGAGTGATCATAGTTGTAGGAGTAGTTTTCCTTGCAATTGGATATGTTCTCGGCTTGTATCTTCCCGCAAATGGGGTGACAAGCTCAACCAAAATGAACTCTGAAGTTGACACTTTCGCCTATAGCTATGGCTACGACATGGGTCAATTTGTCAAGGGTAATGTTGAAAAAATGGGCGACACAGCCGATTTTAATCATGGCCTGTTTCTGAAAGGTGTTAAAGCCGGACTGGTACAGGATGAATCAGTCATGCCAACCTCAGAAACCGGGATGCACATCCAGAGTTATCTTATGAAAAAATCACAGCAAATGCAAGCAAAAGAAAGTGCAGTTGCAGAGGAAAATCTTGCTGCAGGAGAAAAATTTCTTGAAGATAATAAGGGTAAAGAAGGTGTAAAAACCACTAAATCTGGTCTTGAATATAAAGTCCTGACTGAAGGTGACGGCCCGACACCGGGACCCAACGATACTGTGGTAGTACAATATACCGGTAAACTCATTGACGGTACGGTGTTTGACAGTTCCATCAAGCGAGGTGAGCCTGCTACTTTCCAGGTTGGAGGTGTTATTCCGGGATGGAGTGAAGCACTTGAAATGATGAAAGTGGGTTCAAAATGGGAACTTTATATTCCAAGTAGTCTGGCTTATGGCACGAGAAAAGTTCAGGATAAGATCCCTGCCAATTCAGTTCTCATTTTCGAAGTTGAACTTCTCGACATAAAGAAATAAATCTCAAAAAAATCAGAAAAGCACGCTGATTTTTAAACACTTTTCACATATATACAAAAAGGAAAAAGGTTAGAATATATTCTAACCTTTTTCTGTCGAGGTGAATTGTCAAAAAGTAATAAAGGATATTAAACTAAATTCAACTATTGTTAAATTATTAAACTTTGCAAACATGAACTTTGAAATTACCGGAACACTGATCGAAAAATATGATGTCAGTGAAATCAGCAGTAAATTCAAAAAAAGAGAATTTGTCATCGAGAAAAATGAAAATTCAAATGGTTTTGAGTTTACGGATTACATTAAATTCCAGCTTACGCAGGATAAATGTGCACTCCTTGACTCTTTCAAAACAGGTGAAGACGTGAAAGTCAGTTTTAATCTTCGCGGCCGCAAGTGGTCAAAAGATGGTAACATAAGTTATTTTACCAACCTTGAGGCGTGGAAGATTGAACATCAGTCTTCTGCTCCTGGCGATGCTCATCCGGAAAATTTTCCGCCGGAAAACATCCCTTTACCGGGAGAGGAAAATTTTTCCTCACCCGACCAGGAATTTGACGACCTGCCATTCTGACAAATCTCAGCTAACCAAAAAATAAAGAACCTAACATCGCTTGATCAAAAACTAAAAAACTATACTAAACCTAACCTTTCAATCCTGAGCCCTACTCAGCTCAAGTTTATATGAGAACTTAAAAAGATGATTAATGATTCTAACCCCTTAAAATCAATAATCTGCTTTGGCTTTTCATAACTTTTAAAGAACGGAAGAACAAAAACTAACCTCTTTCTATCCTGCGGTTAAACGCTATTCTGATATCACTGCCCGATCGGTTGTTTTGAGTACACTCCCCGGATTCTAACCCCTTAAAATCCCGGGACTTAAAACTTTCAGAACAAAGAACTAAAGATCTGGCAGTTGTTTCAAACAAACAGTGATTGTAAAATATTCGCCTGTTTTGTTTTATATTCCAGATTTTCAACATAATCAATCGTAAAATTGAAAGTCGAGCCTTTAAAAATGTTGGATTCGATCCAGATCTCACCACCCAGCAAATTGATTATTCCTTTTGCCAGTGTCAGACCAAGGCCCAGTCCACTTTCGGGTCTCCCCTTTTCATCATCATCGAGTTTTTCGAATTTGTTAAATACCGACCTTGCTTTTTCAGCCAGAATACCTTTCCCGCTGTCTTTGACGAAAAATTCAAGTTTCCCATCATCTCTGACCGCATATCCAAACTCAATGATGCCCTTATTTGTAAACTTCAAGGCATTATGTAAAAGATTTGAAAGAACCTGTGATAACCGGTAAGGATCGGTGTAAATAAGGAAGTCACCTTCGCTCCTGTACTTGTTGAGAAGAAGTGCCAAATGATCCTTTCCCATTTTATGCTTATCAATATTAAAATAATGATAAATCTGTTGCATAAGCATGTCAAGATTGCACCTCTCCTTTTTCACCTTCAGTTCACCTATTTCAAGTAACGAAACATCGATCATACTGTCGACCAGACTAAGAAGACTGTTGCTGTTCATATTGATGTGCTCCATGTACTCTTCTTTCTTATCATGAGGTAAGTTCTTATCAACCATCAGGTTGGAAAAACCCAGGATAGCATTCATCGGAGTACGCAATTCGTGAGAGATACTGGATAAAAATCTGCTTTTCAGCCTCTCCGTCTTTTCACGGTTTTCACTGAGCTTTTTTTCCAGATCCGCAACCTTCGCCTCAAGCTCGCTTACGTAACTCATAACCTCATCATATGTTAGCTTTCCTCTCATTCTCACAGAACTATATTACACAACGTCTACATCCGTCTTCAGAAAAATTAACTCACTACTTTTTGATCTTTCTGAGAATTTTTTTGGCACCTTTCTGATAATAACCATATTTGCTGGCAAGCTTTGCAAACTGTTCACGTGCCTTTTCATTCTCATTAAGCTTCAGATAACAAAATCCAAGATACCATTCAGCCTGCTCAATATACAGGTTATCGTTCTGTTCAATTACCTTGGAAAGGGACTTATCAGCTTCCCTGTACTTCTGGATTTCGAAATATGAAATCCCGGTGTAAAGATTGGATGCGACCATTTTTGGATTAATCTCCAGAGCTTCCTGGAACAATTTGATCGCTTCGTCGTACTCCCGGTTTTCATATTTAAGGAGAGCACTTCTGAGTGTTACATCCAGGTTAGTGTTTGCAGACCTGTTGACCAGAGTTACATCATAAGGCTTGTAAAACTGGCTGACAATTTTGTTATCCGAAACTTTCTTAAAGAATAAACTGTAAGTTCCGAGACTGATAACAACTGCAACAGATGCTGCAACTGCATAACGCAGAACGCGTTTCGAGGATCTTTTGTTTCTCCTCTCCAACTGAGGTGTTAGTTCTTCGTGCAACTCATCCAGTTGTGCACGCAGTTCCAATACTTCAGTATCTGCCAGAGCGTCATCCACCTCCCTGTAGAGGTCAAGTTCCTCCTGAAGCTCGTGATCTTCCAGCAGAGTTTCTTCAAACCTGGCGACTTCACCGGGATCCAGCTCGCCTTCCAGGTATTTCGAAATTAAATGCCTGTTTTTGTCCATCACTATGTGTGTTTATTAGTATTCATAATTTTATATTATGCTCATAACCAATGGTTATGCAAGATTATCTATGCTGACATCGCTGCGTTTATATTTTGAGGTGCATTAACCAGATAATGGTATATGCCACTATCCTGTAAAGATTCACCACTTATCTACATTTCTGCAGCTATGTTATTACATTCAAAGCCAATTACATTAACTCTCTTCAGCAGAGTATAAATTCCCTCTTACACCTGGCAGCCAAAAGGCTTACCGAAAACCGTCAACCTGAAACTCAGAAAATCAATTCTGAATTCTCAATCAGGGATTGGTTTGTTTTGGAGGAGGAGGAGGAGGAGGAGTATGAGGATCATCATCAAGAATTATATCAACACCATCACCTCCAAGAACATTATTCATTAAATTTCTCGTCATTGCAAATTTTTCGAAATTACTGATCGAAGCTACTTCTGAATTCCGATGGAATAAAGCGTTTAAGTTTTTCATCTTTTCTAATTTTTGGGGTTAATTTTTGTTCTCATTAATTAATTCCCCCGGGAAGGCAAACGTTACCCTGAAAACTCAACTATTTTTAAAATTTAAATAAAATAATTTGCATTTAACTGCATTACAGTGGGTTATAAATACAAAAAAATCTTTTATAAACCGAAAACTTTTTACATTTTTACATTATTATAAGTCCTTTTATGAAATGATAAAAAGAATCTCCTTATTTATAATACTATGTCTGCCATTTATTTCATTCATTATGCAGGCAGAGAACATAGATTCCCTTATTGTTGCCGAAAACCAAAAGGGAGTTACCTGGCTTCGTGAAGGAAGGTATGAGGAGGCAGCAAAACAACTATCATATGTATTGGATCTGAAACTTCGATACTGGTCTGAAGATCAACAAAATTTAGGAAATACATATACCAACTTAGGCGTTTTGAATAAGGAGTTGTTTCAATTTGATGAAGCTTTAACGGCTTTTGATAAAGCTGAAGAACTTTTTAAGCAAACTGATGAAAACCCCGGCAAGATAGCAGCGCTTCTCAATAATGAAGCCTCTTTGATAATGACAACGACGAGATTATACCAAAGCCCAAATATATCTAAAACAAGCCTTGCAAATAATTAACAAAAATTCAAATGTAAATATTGGAATTAAGGTTACGGTATATGGAAATTTAAGTATAACGTATGCTTTTTTTGACAACTTGGAGGAATCAGACAAATACATGCGCCTTGGCTGAAAATTCTGGTGGAGTTGATCTTTCCATACGAAATGAACACAACTTATCGCAACTTTTCTTTTGACAGAATTTATAAAAACAATATTAACCTTGCCTTATATTACTTTCGTAAAAGACAAAAATTAATTGAAAATACCGTTTTATCAACAAATCCAATCGTGAAAATCAATTTTTATCTTGAATATGGAGACTTTCTTTCACGAAAATTAGGCAAAATTAGTGAGGCTTTTGACCTTTATGAACGGGCGGAGAAGCTGGCAAAAAAAGAATTTAATCCTAAAAATCCAATCTTTAATTATATCTACTTTGACATAGGTAAGTTGTTCTATCTCACTCAAAACTATAATGCTGCATTAGAGAATTTTCAAAAAGTTTTAATCCTATCTTCTGAATCGTTTAATAATTATTCACTTTCATCCAATCCCGATATCTCACAAATTAAAAATGAAAACATTGCATATAATTCTCTGAAGTACAAAGCTACTATCCTCTATAAGATCTTTAGACAAAATGGTAAGCTAAATACTTTAAATAATAGTATGGATGCACTAAACCATGCAATTATTATACTGAACAAGATTAGGCTGCGTATCGATTCAGAGAGCAGCCAATTTCTTATAAGTTCAGGTGAAAAGGATATTTACTTTACGGGACAGCAGATTGCACAAGCCATGTATAAAGTCACTGGCGACCGAAAGTATGAAAACATGGCTTTTCAGATCAATGAGCAGGGACGGGCATTCAGTCTGCTTTCCAGCATCCGTTCACAAAATGCGATGGAATACGGGGATGTACCTTACGAGCTGACAAAACGGGAAACCGAAATGAACCGGAAAATCTCTGCCTATAATGAGATGGTCATGAATGAGAAACAAAAAATGACTCCGGACACCGCCAAGATCCAGATCTGGGAAGAAAAATTATTTGAGTATTCCAGGGAATATGACGACCTGATCAAATTTATAGAGAAGAATTACCCCAAGTATTTCAGGCTTAAATACGACAATTCTGTAATCAGCATTAGTGATGTGCAGAAAAAGATCCCAAAGCGTTCCATCATCGTGGAATATTCGTTTATGGACAGCCTGCTTTATACTTATATCATCTCCCGGGACAGATCTCTGGTCCTGGAACAAAAAATTGACACTTCCCTTGCAGCTGATTGCAACCGGTTTTATAATGTTATGACCAGACAGAATTTCTCGTACGATGTGACTACCACATATAAGAATTATACCCGGCTGGGATATAAACTTTATAAAGAACTTTTCGCCCCTGTTGAGCCATACCTGGAGGGTAAAGATGTGATCATCGTGCCTGATGGCGCTATTTATTATGTGCCTTTTGAGGCTTTGATTACAAAGCCTGTCAAAGATTTAACCCCTGATTATTATACTGTACCTTTTCTGATATATGAGCATGCCTTTAGCACCTCCTACTCTTCCACACTTCATTTTAGCGAAATTCCACATAGCGGAAAAGCACTAAATGAAATTCTGGCTTTTGCCCCTTCATATGCAAACCTTACAAGCTATAGTCCCGGATTTGAACTTCTTCGCCAATCAGACAAGGAAGAGCTAATCAGGATTCCCGGTGTCAAAATGGAGGTTGATAAGATCTCAAACGAAATGAAATGCAAAGTTTATGAAGGTATAAATGCCACAGAAACGAATTTCAAAAAACAGGCTGCCAATTACAAGATCCTGCACCTGGCGATGCACACCATACTGGACGATAACAATCCATTATATTCAAAACTTGCCTTCACCCAGATTAAAGACACTGCCAACGACAATTTTCTTCATACATACGAGATCTATGATATGAAACTGAACGCCAGTCTCGCCGTTCTAAGTTCCTGCGGCAGCGGATTCGGTAAGTTTCAGGAGGGGGAAGGGATGCAGAGCCTGGCCCGAGGTTTCACATATGCAGGATGTCCGAGCATTCTCATGACACTCTGGGAGGTGGCCGATCAGTCAACTGTATCATTAATGGACCGTTTCTATTATTACCTCGGGCAGGGGGAATCCAAATCGGAAGCTCTCAGGAAGTCGAAACTTGAATTCCTTGCAAATGCCGACCAACTTAAATCAAATCCATTCTTCTGGTCCAGTTTCGTCATCATCGGAAATTCGGAACCTGTGTACCATAATAAAATATGGAATCTTATCATTGATATCCTGATCCTGCTAATCCCGGTACCTGTCGTCTTCCTATTATACCGAAGATACCGCAGGGACGCGACCATCAAAAGAGCATAATCCTAATCCCCATCCCCATCCGCATTATATTCGGGATCTTCCTTGATTTTAAGGATGAGGAATTCTTTGCAGAAATGTTTTCTCTTTTTAATGTAGTTTTCACTTTTAAAGCCAAGGGAATCGGCAATTTCTTTCTGTGGAACACCATCAACTGACATTTTCAGTATCTTCTGGCAATCGGATGGAATTTTAATGAAAGCTCTCTGATACAGTGCGTAACGAATATCTTCCTCGTTAAATGGTTTGGGTTCTTCGAATTCAATAAAGGTATGATTCTCCTTGAGGTTCTTATCCTGGTTTCGGCTGTTCCGAAGGTGTTTAAGCCAAAGCAGGCGGGCAATTGAATAAAGATATGTCTGGAAACCGCTCTCCAGCTTGAAATCAGCCTTGTCCCGGATATTACGGAAAACGACAATTAGTGTTTCCTGGAAAATATCTTTCGCATCATCTTCCGTTCCACTGTTTGTAAGAACAAGTTTGACTACCGGTGGATAATAGGTTTTATAAATATACCGTAATACCCGGTTATCCCGACGTCTCAGGCCATCTATTATCTCAGTTACTGAATATCGGTTCACAGGCAGATTTATCCTTTGTTCTCAAATCTACTAAAAAAAAACAGGCTGTCTAAAAAATTGCCGGAATCTGAGATAAAAGATCCATCGCCAGTTTTTTCATCAAACAGTCCTGCTTATTGATATTTAAGCTTCTTTACGAAAAATCATCATAAAAAGTTGGCAGAAAAGTAGCCTTATGGCTCTATTCTGAATAAAAGTTGATCATATCCTGGATTGCTTTCTGGCAAACCTTGCAAAAACTCTTTGCCGTATTGCTTTTCATCCTGCAATCGATCTGAGGCCGGTAAATCCCTTTTGCCAAATATCCGCCCCCTTCAAACGCCCCGACTTTATTTTTAAATTTACTTTCTTCGGGAGTTGGAACAGGTGTTTTAGAACTAACCATTGTCTTCCATTTCCTGTCGAAATGAACCAGGGTTGTCAGGTTGGGTTCAACCGGCTCTTTGGTGAGATCATAAAAACCTTTATAAGCCACACTTGACGTATAATATTCATCACCAAGGCCAGCGAAGGCATGTCCGAATTCATGTACGGACACCTGTTCTGAAGACGCATTATCGGAAGAAAACATGGTATAGTGGTTATAAAGTCCTCCTCCTCCATATTTATCCGTATTCACCAGTACAACGATCTGATCATAGGGAACCTCTGCCGCAATGTCTCTCACCTTCCAGTAATCGGCCGTAGTCAGGTATCGCTCGCTGTAGAACGTATAAAAGTTCGAATTCAGAATCGTATTCTTCCATTCATGCAGCCCTGGATTGTCTGTGCCCGAATCTTCGGACACGGAGAATACCGCCCGGATGTTAAACTTGTTCCTGTTCCTGCTGTAAGGTTCAATAGTAAACAAATAGTTGCTGAATCGTTTCACATCATTGAAGAACTTTTCTTTTTCAGATCCGGTATAACCTTCAGCGATATATACGACATCTACTTTTTCGTGCGGATCACCGGAAATTAAAATATCTTCAGTAATATATTCAGCCGGTTTTCTATATTCTATGAGCATATCTCCGGGATTGATGAAAGTTGAGTATTTCAATTCCGATTCATCCTGGGATTGATGCCTGTAAATATTCAAAATGACGGTTCCTTTTGGAAAAGGAAACGTCAGGGTCTGTTTAAAGGCTTTTTTTATGTGATTCGCTTCATCCGTGGTCTGCCATTCCCTGAAAAGGGTGTTGAAACCACGTGAGTACAAGAGCTGATTCGTACTGCTGTCCCTGACTTCATAGGTATAGTCACCGAAGTTAAGTGTGTCGACAAGATTTATCATGGACCCTCCCCAGTAAGGTTCCTGATAAACTTTAATCTGGTAAATTTCAAATGAGGTATTATCTCCAGCCATGAGGTAATCGACACGCATCGTGTGATTTGTGAACCATGCTGTGAAACCGATACTGGCATGTGCCTGCAGAGATATGGTCAAAAGAAGGAAAAACAATCGTTTCATTGCATAACAGATAAATTAATCCTTTCAGAAATTGAACACTTTCAGAAAACGTAGTAAAATTATAACTTCGCCAAAGAAAAACAAATCAAGTCTTTTATCATGATCGAACAATGGATTGCCGGATTGAATCATCTTCTCCAGAAAGCAGGGCTTACAGCCAGGACAGCCAATTGGCTGGAAACAATAATTATTCTTCTATTCATCATTTTGCTGGCCTGGCTGGCTGATAAGACCTCCAAAGAAATTCTGATTCATTCATTAAAGAATTATGTCAAAAAGAGTAAAAATAAATGGGATGACGCTCTTCTTGAATATAAGTTTTTTCAAAGACTGGCTCATATCGCCCCTGCTTTGGTAATATACTTTACCATTGATTATGCCCTTGACATGCCAAGACTGGTGATGATGATCAGAACCCTTTCTGTTCTTTTTATGATTATCGTAGGCCTGCTCATTTCTGATTCATTTCTGAGTGCCATACATTCCATCTATCTTACGTTCCCGATTTCAAAAGAGAAACCGGTGAAAGGATATGTGCAGGTCGTTAAACTGATTATTTTTTTTATCGGATTCATTTTTATTATTTCCATTCTAAGTCATACTCCGGCATTGAAACTGCTGGCCGGCCTGGGGGCGCTGGCAGCCGTTCTCCTTCTGGTTTTTAAAGACACCATCCTGGGGTTGGTAGCAAGTGTTCAGGTTTCAGCCAACAAAATGGTAAAACCCGGAGACTGGATCACGATGCCCAGCCGACAGGCTGACGGTACTGTTCTGGAGATTACACTGAATACTGTCAAGGTACAGAACTGGGATAAAACGATCGTTACATTCCCAACATACTCTCTTGTCACCGAAGCGTTTAATAACTGGAAAGGAATGGAAGAATCGGGAGGCAGGAGAATTAAAAGGTCTGTCAGTATCGACATGAAAAGTGTCAGGTTTCTTAATCCCGAACTAAAAGAAAAACTCAGAAAGATCCAGCTGATCAAAGAATATATTGATCAGCGGGAAAAAGAGATTACTCATTTCAATCAGGAGCGAAATATCGATCCCGAAATACCCGTCAATGGAAGGCGAATGACAAATCTGGGCGTTTTCAGGAGGTACATCGAAGCATATCTCAGGCAGCATCCCAAAGTTAACACTGAACTCACATTCCTGGTCCGTCATCTCCAGCCTTCGGAAACAGGCATCCCTATAGAAATATACATCTTCAGTCGTGATCAGGAATGGGCTAAGTATGAATCTGTCCAGGCAGATATCTTCGACCATATCCTGGCTGCAATTCCCTATTTTGAACTCAGGGTTTTTCAAAATCCAACAGGTGATGATTTTAAAAATCTGGTTCGCTTTCAGGATGAAGCGGGTCGTTCCTGAACCATTCAAATAATAGAATAACCCAACCCCACTATGGAAACGTTATCCTGTGAGGAGATTGGCTGTGGTATATACATAACCTCAGTCTGTAAAGCGTTACATGCTCGGGAGAAAATGGGGCGCCTGCATCCTTTTCCCTTCCGGGCTGGCAACACGTTGTTTGTAAGTAACATGCTATGCAGCACTTTTAGGCAATTTGAAAGCCCTTTTTTAAATCCTGTAGAAAAAATCAGGACAATATTATTTAGATTTACAGTTTGAAATCAGATTAATGGGATTTCTTTCATTTAATCTGAATAATAAAGGAGCACTTAATCATTTTTACCTGAGGTGAAACAGTTTGTAACATACCATATTCCGATCGCTATCTCCTTTATTCACACTTACGAAAACCATCAAATAAATATGATATTATAACTTATCCGGCAATTATGACTACATTATTATATTAAATATTTTAGCTTACTTTGGAATTAAAATTATTTTCATAATTATTACATGGAATTTATTCATTATCAACAATAGAAATGGAAGAGATATTACAGATTGACAGCCTGGATCGGAAGATCCTGTCACTAATCACCGAAAACGCGAGGATTCCCTACCTTGAAGTTGCGAGGGAATGTAATGTTTCAGGTGCCGCCATTCATCAGAGAATACAAAGGCTCACCCGGCTGGGCGTTATCGTCGGTTCAGAATTTAGGATCAATCCGAAGAAAATCGGATATCATACTTGTGCCTACATGGGGATATTCCTGGAGAGTGCAAGTTTGTACCCTGAGGTTGTCAAAAAACTTAAAGATATTCCGGAGATTGTGCAATGCCATTACACCACCGGGAATTACAGTATCTTCATCAAGGTATATACCAAGAGTAATGAGGATCTGAAGCATGTACTGGTTGACAAACTCCAGGCTATTCCGGGCATAGCACGAACGGAAACATTCATTTCTCTGGAAGAATCATTCAGCAGGCATATCCCGCTATATTAGGATTTTACGGCTAACCTTTGCCGGGTTACCTCGTACATCATGATCGAAGCGGCAACGGAAACATTCAATGACTGGGTCAAGCCAGTCATCGGAATTTTAATCCTGAGATCGGACAATTCTAACAGCCCTGGAGAAATGCCCTTTTCTTCGCTACCCAGGATCAGGACTAAAGGTCCTGACAGGCTATGGTCATAGCCAAAGTCATCCGCTTTTTCTGTTACACTGATGATCTTTAGGCCGGAATCCTTCAGATACCCTGTTGCATGTTCCAGTGAGCTGACTCTTGAAACCGGAAGATTCAACAGTGCACCGGCTGATGTTTTAACGGCATCAGCATTTATCCTGGCTGCACCCTTAAACGGGATAACAATACCGGAAAAGCCCATGCATTCGGCTGACCGGGCTATAGCGCCAAAGTTCCTGACATCAGTCACCTGGTCGAGGATAATGATCAACGGATCTTTACCCTTCTCAAAGGCTGAAGTCACAATTTCCTCAAGCGGGCTGTAGGTAATGGAAGAGATGAAAGCCACCACACCCTGGTGATTTTTTCGTGTGATTTTATTCAATTTTTCAAAAGGAACATACTGAAAAGGAATTTCATGCAGCCTCACAAGTGGAAACAATTCCAGCACTACCTGACTGTCCGGCTTATTTGCCAGAAGCACCCTGTCGACATCCTTTCCGGTCCGGATGGCTTCCATCACTGCCCTGATACCATAAATAAAATCTTCCTGTTTTTTCACTTGCTATTTCTTTTAGTATTCCGGGGAATATATTTTACCTCGTCTCCAGGAACTGACAGCATCTGACCAGTACGAAGTCGAACTGGCAGTTCGGTTTAATATGAAATCCCGGTATGTATAGAGATTTTTATTCCTGTCGAAGATGAATTCAATTGGTGAATTGCCTTTTTTACCAAAATACGTCCACTTTTCAGTGTCTAAAGTTTTCTCCAGAAGATTTGGCGGGCCAAAAACTATGTAGATCATTCCCCGGTCCGTTTTCCAGCCTTCCTTATACGAGGTAAAATAGAGATTTGAATATAAAACCCTTGTGTAATACACTCTGATAAGTTCACGCGCCGCATCCATGTTTCCGGTCATTTTCAGCCAGAAATTATCAATGGCCAGCTTACGGTTCGGTTCCATCCGCAGGTCTCTGAATTCGGCTGATGAGGACAGGTAAACCAGTGGGCCGAGAAGATCATCGGGTGTTTGAATTCTGGGGAAGTTCTCACCAAAATTAAACAGGGTCAATCCTTCTTTATGTTCAGGGCTTACCCTGAGATGATACATCCCTCTCATAGGCAGCTGATATGCCGTTGTATCATTAAAAGGCAGCGACCATACGCTGTCTGGGTAGGTTTTCATCGGGATTTCAGGAGCCGTTGAGAAGATTGGCCTTGGAAGGCTTAAGTCCGGAGTATAATAATCAACGAAAAGGCTGTCATACCCCATACGGTTGAACAGGATCCTGAATTTTTCCTGTGCCGTAAAAACGTTGGTAAAAGAAGGATATCCTGTAACTACGGAAAGTACTCTGAAGTTTTGTGGACTGAAAGGAGATGTTTTGTCCACTATGAGAAAATTTTCACTTACCGAACCCCTGAGAAGATCGGCGATATCAACCCTTGCCAAATATTCTTTCCCTATTTTTGCTTTCAGTGGCAAAGCTGAGAAGAAGCTGTTCCTCATATCACTCCTGTTGAGCGTCCGCAGAACAGAGGCGGAATCGATGATACCCTTCTCCCTGTCCGGATTCGCATTCGTCTCGCTAAGGACAAAACTCTCCTTAAGCCTGGCAATGAAAGCACCCTGTTCATTAGCCTGGTTAAACAATAATTCAGCCGGGAAAATACGGATGTAAAGTACAGAAGCAGAGTCGTTGATATGGTTAACCAAAAAATCAGGATGGACGGTAACCCGTCCGGGATTATAAATATCAGCAAGGTTACCGGCAGTCCTCTTTGTTTTTTGAGGCACTTCACATGCCTGCAAAAAAAAGATCAGTACAATGCCTATGGTCATAAAAGAATGCCTGTTCACTCCATGTATTTTTTATCCCAATTTAACTAAAATCTTTCATCTTTCAATTTTTCAAGTTCCGAGTGAATCCTTTCCCAAACAATCATCTGAACATCAAGCTCCTTTTTCACTTTTTCATACTGTCCGAAGAGGTTCTGATCATCAATTTTATCAGGACTGGCAAGCAGACGGTTCATTTCTTCAAACTCCTTCTCCAACTTTGTAATTATCTCTTCCGTCTTCTCCAGCTGATTTTCCACTTTTCTGATCGTCTTATCCTTTTCGCGTCTTTTCTGGTAGTCGGCTTTGTTATCCGAAGCTGCCAGGCCATCTGCATTCGCGGCCGGTTTAGCTGACCTCTCAAGATCCTTGAGTGAATCCAGTTTCCGACGCCTGAGAAATTCATATATCCCTCCGAGATGCTCGTAAATTTTATGGTTCCTGAATTCGTAAACTTTGTCCACAAGTCCGTCGAGAAACTCCCTGTCGTGGGATACGACCAGCAGGGTGCCGTCATAGTCTCTGAGGGCTGATTTCAATATATCTTTTGACCGCATATCAAGATGATTGGTCGGCTCATCCATAACCAGGAAATTATTTGTCTGCATGAGCATGCTTGCCAGAGAAAGCCGTGATCTCTCTCCCCCGGATAACACTTTAACCTTTTTATCCACCTCATCCCCGCTAAAAAGGAAGGCGCCAAGGATATCCCTGATTTTCGTCCGGATATTACCCACAGCTACAGCATCGATGGTGTCGAAAACGGTTTTGTTTTCATCGAGCAGTTCATCCTGATTCTGTGCGAAATAACCAACAGAAACATTATGCCCTTTCTTGAGTTCACCGGTATGATCCAGCATTCCGATCAGTATTTTGGACAGGGTAGTTTTCCCTTCACCGTTTTTACCCACAAAAGCAATTTTCTCCCCCCGTTCAATAACCAGGTCGATTTTGTCAAGTACAATCTTGTTTCCGTACTTTTTCCCGAGCGCTCTGGTTTCCACAACCACTTTACCTGATCTTGGAGCAGGTGGAAATTTCAGGTTCATCGCCATATTTTCCTCTTCCTCCATCTCAATCCGGTCGAGTTTTCCGAGCTGTTTTATGCGCGACTGGACCTGGACAGCCTTGGTCGCTTTATAACGGAAACGCTCAATAAACTCCTCCGTATCCCGTATTTTCTTCTGCTGATTCTGAAAGGCAGCGAGTTGCTGTCCCCGTCTCTCTTTTCGAAGAATTACATATTGCGAATACCTTACTTTATAATCGGTCAGGCTCCCGAGGCTTATCTCAACGGTCCGGTTGGTAATTTGATCAAGAAATGCCCTGTCGTGGGATATCAGTACTACCCCGCCGGAATATCCGGACAGGAACTCTTCAAGCCATTGTATGGACTCAATGTCGAGATGATTTGTCGGTTCATCAAGCAAAATAAAATCAGGCTTTTTAAGTAGTATCTTTGCCAGTTCTATTCTCATACGCCAGCCTCCGCTGAATTCGGAAACCGGCCTCTCAAGATCACTTCTCTCGAAGCCGAGGCCGGTTAAAGTTTTCTCAACATCACCATGGACTGAGCTTCCTCCTTCCATCTCAAATCTCTCGTTCTTGGTCGTCAGGTCGTCGATCAGCTTAAGATACGCTTCAGATTCATAGTCTTCTCTGCTCCCAAGTTCCTCGTTGATGTGATTGATCTGCCGTTCCAGTTTCAATACCTGGTCGAAGGCTGCCATTGCTTCTTCGTAAACGGTTTTACCGTCATGATGCGACATCTGCTGTGGTAAATACCCTGTAGTTTGTCCCGATGAACATACCACCCGGCCTTCTGAAGGCTCCTGCCTGCCCGAGATTATCCTCATCAGCGTGGTCTTTCCGGCACCGTTCCGGCCAACCAGACCTATACGATCGCGTTCACCGATCATCAGCGAAACATCTTCAAGTAAGCTGAAACCTCCAAACCTGACCGAAATATTATCAACAGAAATCATCCTCAGAAAAATTATCCGGTGAAACTAATCTTACAACAATTACTTTTTTCGAATCTGCAAAGTAAATTTAATAAGCTATAACAAAGAAATAAACATGGCTGTTTTTTCTGCCATGAATATTAATGCAAAGGTATTGAAGCTGTTGCATTGTTCAGCGATGTTCGTAGTATTGATTATCTTTGCGAAGCAAAAATTGCGATTGATCTTCATTTAAAGATAACTGATTTGTCAAGAAAAAGATTGCCGTTTCTCGAAAATATTGAGATCACAGGTGTAGCAGCCGAAGGAAAAGCCATTGCCAGGATTGACAACATGGTCTGTTTTGTAAACATGGCTGTGCCGGGTGATATCGTTGACCTGCAGGTCACCAGAAAACGAAGTCATTATATGGAGGCCAGGGTCACCGCTTTCCGTAAATATTCAGATATAAGGCAGCAACCTTTCTGTGCGCATTTTGGAATTTGCGGAGGGTGTAAATGGCAGCATCTTCCCTATTCACTTCAGCTGAGATATAAACAGCAACAGGTAGAAGACGCGATACGCAGGATAGGCCACGTTGAGATTCCACCGGTTCAGGAGATCATCGGTTCGCCCCGGGACCGCTTTTACCGCAATAAACTCGAATATACTTTTTCCGACCATCGCTGGCTGAGCCAGGAAGAGATTGACGCCGGCAACATAATCACCGATACCCGTGCCCTGGGTTTTCATATCCCCGGATTATTTGACAAGGTGGTTGACATTCAGAAATGCTGGCTTCAGGAAGAACCAGGCAATACCATCCGGGACGTGATCCGGAATTATGCCCTGTCAAACGGTTATACCTTTTTCAGCCAGAAAGAACAGCACGGCTTTCTTAGAAATCTGATTATCAGGACGGCATCGACCGGTGAAGTCATGGTTGTGCTTTCCTTTTTCCACGATGATGAGGAAAAACGAGTACGACTGCTTGATCACCTTCTTCAGGAAGTACCTTCCATCACCTCCCTTATGTATGTGATTAATGGCAAGGGTAATGACACGCTTTACGACCAGGATATCAGGTTATTTCACGGCCGGGATCATATTTTTGAGAACCTTGAGGACCTGAAATTCAAAATAGGTCCGAAATCATTCTTTCAGACCAACACATGGCAGGCTCTCAAACTTTACGGGGTTGCCAGGGATTTTGCCGGACTTACGGGTCACGAAACGGTATATGATCTCTATACAGGGACGGGAACTATCGCCAACTTTATCGCAGCAAAAGCCGCTAAAATCGTCGGCATTGAATCGGTTCCTGAATCGATCAGCGATGCCATTGTGAATTCCGGGATCAACGGTATCAGGAACACACACTTTTTCGCAGGAGATATGAAGGATATGCTGGATGAATCCTTTGTGACCAGGCATGGAAAGCCCCAGGTCATCATCACGGATCCTCCAAGGGCCGGAATGCATGCTAAGGTAGTGGAACAGATCCTGAAAATCGGACCGGAAAAGATCGTCTATGTCAGTTGCAACCCTGCCACGCAGGCCAGGGATATTCAGTTACTGAACGAAAGTTACCGGGTTACGGCCCTGCAGCCTGTTGACATGTTCCCGCAGACCCATCATGTAGAGAATGTAGCCAAACTGGAAAGAAGATGACCTTTAGCCGAACCGGTTACCCTTTTCCCCGAAGACGTTTGGGTAACCTGTCATCGGGCCATTCTTTTACAAAATCTATCCAGTATTGTTTGATCGTCGATTTGATATCCCGGTGCAGGATCCACAGACCTAAAAGGTTGGGAATGGTCATCAGTGCGATCGTTATGTATGAAAGATTCCACACTATGGTCGTATCGGTGAATGCTGCAAAGAAAAAAGCGACTACATAGAATATTTTATAGATCACCACATAACGGGTTCCAAAGAGATAGGTCACGGCGCGACTGCCATAATACGACCAGGAAATTGCCGTTGAGAAGGCAAACAGGAGAAGGCCAATGGCAACGATATATTGCCCGTAGTCGCCAAGGAAGCTCCTGTTAAAGGCTTCAGTGGTTAAGGGTGCGCTATGTATCAGGGATTTACCCCATATCCTGACCTGTGAAAATTCATTTTGCTGAATCCTGCCCTTTTGAACATCAAGATTTCCGGTAAACGGTTTACCGTTTTCCTTCACCGTGACATCATCGGCAACCGACTGTGCATGAAGGAGGGTAACTGCATTGGTTATCCTGCCGCTGTCTACGCTCAGCTTACCCGTAAAAAGGGGAAGGGTCGACTTTCCGGAGAAATAATTTCTGAGTTCAGTGCTCTCCGGCTTTACATTTTCATGATACATTCCGGAGACGATCCTGAGATCAGCCTCCTCAAACTGGTTATAAATCTTTTCCTTCCATACGCCCGAAGTGAGAAGGACAAGACCTGTGAGTGTGCAAATAATGATAGTGTCGATAAAGGGCTCAAGTATGGCGACCATTCCTTCGGATACGGGTTCATGGGCTTTGGCGGCGGAGTGGGCGATCGGAGCGGAGCCCTGACCTGCCTCGTTGGAAAACAATCCTCGGTTTACACCCCGGTTGAAAGTAAAGGCAAATCCTGCTCCGAGAAATCCTCCGACAGCAGCACTTCCCGTAAAAGCGTCCGTGAAAATAGAAGCAAGCGAGGGCAGGAGGTTTTGATAATTTGTCCCGATCACGAATATGGCACCCAGGAAGTAAAAAATTGCCATAAACGGTACCAGAGTGGATGTCACTTTTGCGATACGTTTGATACCTCCGATGATTACGAGGCCGAGCAATACAGCCAGTACGGCGCCCGAGGTTATTCTGTTGATGTGGAAGGTTGCAAACAGAGAGTCGGAGATACTGTTGACCTGCGGAAGGCTGCCGGTACCAAAGGATGAAAGGATGGTAGCAAAGGCAAAGAATGCTCCGAGGATGGCTCCGGTGCGAATCAGCTTTCCCGATTTGGTTTTAATATTGAGTCTTTTCTTCATGTAATACATCGGCCCCCCGGAAATGGATCCATCGGGAAGGATATCCCTGTACTTATGAGAGATCGTGACTTCAACAAATTTGGTACACATGCCGAGCAGGGCTGTCATAAGCATCCAGAACAACGCTGCCGGTCCGCCCAGGTGAATGGCCAGGGCAACGCCGGCAATATTACCCGTACCCACCGTCCCTGAAAGGGCTGTGGCCAAAGCCTGAAAATGTGATGTATCCCCAATGTCGCCCGGTTTATCATATTTACCACGGACAATTTTCAGTGCATGGCCAAAATACCTTATTTGCGGGAAACCAAGATAGAACGTGAAAAACACCCCTGTTCCCAGCAAAAAGTAAACAAACCATTCGTTCCCTCCCAGGTACTTGTTTAATTCTAACAGAAATGCATTGATCTTTTGCATGCGTCTGAGGATTTTTAATGGTGAAGAGGCAAATATAATAAAAATCATATGACATGCCAGATGGGGTGATTCAGAGACAGGTTTTAAAGCAAAGCGACAGGATAACCGGGTAAAACCAATCTCTGAGAGTGCAGATATAAGAAAAGCTGCCAAAGCCAGGTAACAGAAACCATCCTGACTATAGCAGCTCTCCTGTCAATGAAAAAAAAATCAAATCTGCTCTTTCTCTTTAGCCTTGATCTTATCGTCGAGCGCGAGCCCGGATACGACTTCTATATTTATACCGTCGGAAAGACCTGTCTGAATATACCTTTTCTCAAAAACCTGGTCAGCAGTTTCAACTTCCACAAAGGAAGAATCACCTTCAAAATGGATCAGGCTTTCCGGGATGACCATCACGCTATCATGCTTTTCCAGGATGATGTCGGCGGTTGCACTATAGCCCGAACGGATAAAATAATTGTCCTTCAGTTTGACTGCTGCCTTGATTTCAAACTGGATAGCACCGTTTTCCTCAACGCCTTTGGGGGCTATAAATTCAAGGTTTGCATTGAACTTCTGCTCATCAATCGCCCCGATGGAAAGAAGCAGGTTCATGCCGGGATTGATCTTTCCAACTTCGGTCTCGTCCACCTTGCCTTCAAAAATCATTTCCCCCATATCGGCTATTGTTGCAATGGTTGTTCCTTCGCTGAACGTATTCGTTTCTATGACGGATTTACCCTCCTCCACAGGAATGTCCAGGATCATTCCGTTAATCGTTGACCGGATAAGGGTATTGGTAGCCTGGTCCGATTTGGAGGTCACCCCTTCCCTGATCAGTGTCAGATTGTTTTTAGCTGCTTCGAGCTCCTCCTGTGCGTTGGAATATTCGAGCTGGTATTTCTGGAATTCGGCCTCCGGAATGACACCTTGTTCGTACATCAGCTTTTGCCTCTGAAAATTCTTTCTGGCATCGCTGAAATTATTCTCAGAAGTCTTCAACCTGTATTCCGCTTCATTCAGGTTGATCATGTTTGGAATGATCTTGACCCTTGCGATCAGATCACCTTCTTTGACCATCTGTCCTTCTTCAACATAAATTTTCTGAATGATCCCTGATATCTGCGGTTTGATCTCCACTTCCTTTCTGGGTACCACTTTTCCGGTAGCCACGGTTTTCCTCACCACATTATCCACAAAAGGCTTTTCTGTGGAGAATACCAACGGTTTACTCCTGGACTTCCCATAGAGGTACACGATGGTCCATCCGAAAATTCCAAGAATGACAACGATGATCAATATTCTAAAAAACTTTTTCATGTTCAGGTAATTTTATTCAGTTCTTAATGCTTCTATCGGTTTAATATTAAGGGCCCTTTTGGCGGGAATGAGACCTGCCAGAACGCCTGACAAAACGAGTATGATAAGTGAAATGACGGCCACCCTGAAGTCAATCTCAGGATGTTTGAAAAATGAACCTTCTCCGCCGGCGTTTTCAAGCAAATAATTGACCCCTTCGATGACCAGTACGGCAGCAACCAGTCCGACATATCCGGCAAGGGTGGTCAAAAAAACGGCTTCATTGATGATCTGGGTGATGATATGCACAGGTGTGGCTCCAAGTGCCCTCTGAATGCCAATCTCACGTGTTCGTTCCCTCACTATTACAAGCATAATATTGCTCACGCCAATAACTCCGGCCAGAAGGGTTCCGATACCCACGATCCATATCAGGAGATCGATTCCTCCGAACAGACCTCTCATCTGCTTAAACTGCTTTTCAACATTGAAAGACCCGATGGCGACATCATCATCCGGATGAATTTTATGGTTTTTCTTAAGCAGGGTAATGGCTTTTTCCTGAACAAAGGAGACAGGTACGTTCTCCTTTGAGGTCATAGAGAACCAGAATACCCTGTTCCCATAATTGTAGGCTCGTTGCATCGTGGTGAAAGGCATGAATATGGACGATTGTTCTTCATTCGCTCTCTCCCCGGTTTTCTTGGAAGAAAACAATCCGATAACCTTAAAATAAATCCCCTGAATTTTAATGTACTCACCCAGGCAGTCTTCATTTTTGGCAAAGAGTTCCTCATAAACCCTTTTACCGATGATCACCACTTTCCTTTTCTCCCGTATATCCAGTTCGTTTAACGATCTACCACTGACAATATTTACCGGATCAATTTTGAAATAATCGGGAGAATCTCCATATATACTGTATGCACCCGTTTTATCGGCTCGTACAACGTTGTCACCATTTTGGAATCCCCCGCCCTGCAAACGGGGAGCCACCAGGGCAATTTCAGGGATAGTATTCCTGAGGGCTATTACATCGTCATCGCTAAAGGTAAACCCGCGCCCGCGGGAAAAGCCCTTATAAGGCATGCTGGTCCGCTGTGGCCAGATAAAAACCGAGTTGGTGGCAAAATCACCAAAGCCATTGGTAACACCATTTTCCAGTCCCCGACCTGAACCCAGCATGACCAGGAGCATGAAGATACCCCAGAAGACCCCGAAGGCTGTCAGGAAGGTTCTCCACTTATTCTGCCTCAGTGAATAAATGATTTCCTGCCACTTGTCAATATCGATCATGATCTTAAAAAACATAGCCCTCTTTTTATTCGTCCCTGAGTGCAACAATAGGTTTAATGGAAGCCGCCTTCATAGCAGGCACAAGTCCGGCCAGGGCACCCGAAACAACAAGAAGGACCGTTGCCCCGACAGCAATGCCGAAATCAGCTTCCGGGTGAAGGAAGAATGGATTTGGCGGCATCACTTTTGAAACGGTTTCGAGGAGTAAAACCCCCAGCACCAGTCCGATATAACCGGCAAAGGATGTGATCAGTACGGATTCCTGCAGGATCAGGCTTATGACAGATCCCGGTGTTGCCCCGATAGCCTTACGGATCCCTATTTCCTTGGTACGTTCCTTCACAACGATCAGCATGATATTACTGACGCCCACAACGCCGGCTATGATAGTCCCGATCCCGATTACCCAGATAAACATCCGTATCGATCTGAAGAGTTTCATCGTTCGTTCATACTCTTTCCCCTTGTTAAAAATATTCAGAGCTCTCGGATCATTAACATCGAAAGAATGAAGTGAGGAAAGCTGGCGTTTTATGGATTCAAGCATTTGGTCACTCTCTTTGAGTGTGGCGTTGCCGGTAGTGATCGAAACCTGGTTTATCCGGTTATTGCCTGTAAAAATACGCTGAGCCGTATAAATGGGCAGATAAGCCCGCCGCTGTTCATCCTCACTGCCTTCATCATGAAATACACCAATGACCTTGAACGGTACTCCGCTGATATTGATGTATTTACCCATCGCAACCGTATCCGGGGGTTTGAAAAGAGCTTCCTTTACCTTTTCCCCGATAACCACAACCTTCCGGAACTGTTTCAGATCGATGTTGTTGATAAACCTGCCGCTCACCATGGTGAGTTCCTTAATTTTTCCATAGTCGGGATGAACCGGACTTATAGTGAAGTTTCCATAATTATTCTTGTAGGAAAAAGTATTGTTCTGCCATATCCAGAACCGCCCCGAAATGAGATCAATTCCATTGACGGATTTCCTGATGAGTTCATAATCCTCATTGGTGAATTTTACCTCACGCCCGGGTTGAAGTCCTTTGAACGGTTTACTGGTCATCCCGCTCGTAATCCAGATGCCATTTACCGCTCCACCTTTAAATTCCTGCTTCACCCCGTTCTCAAGTCCGTACCCCGAGCCAAGAAGGATGATCAGCATGAAAATACCCCAGGCGACACTGAAGCCAGTAAGGAATGTACGCATACGGTTTTTCCGTATCGTACTGAAAATCTCCTGCCATTTATCCAGATCAAACATTGGCCTCTTTTTTAACTTTTCCGTTTACAGAGATTTTCTCAATGAACCCGTCTTTCAGGTATATGATCCTTTGAGTCATGGCTGAGATATCCCTTTCATGGGTTACGATGACGATGGTAATGCCTTCACCGTGAATCTCCCTGAAAAGCTCCATAACCTCCAGTGAGGTCTGTGAATCAAGTGCCCCTGTCGGTTCATCGGCAAGAATGACTTTAGGCTTGGTGATCATGGAACGGGCTATGGCAATCCGCTGCTTTTGTCCACCTGAAAGTTCGGACGGAAGATGGTCGGCCCAGTCGGTCAACCCCATCCTCTCAAGATATTCCATGGCAATGCGGTTCCTTTTGCGTCGGCTCACTTTCTGGTAATAAAGAGGCAGAGCGACATTTTCCATGGCATTCTTGAAGGGTATTAAATTAAAGGACTGAAAGACAAATCCGATCATCTGATTACGGTACCATGCTGCTTTTGTCTCACTAAGATCCCTGATGAGACTTCCATTCAGGTAATAATCACCGCTGTCGTATGCATCAAGAATCCCGATAATGTTGAGCAGAGTAGACTTTCCCGATCCTGAAGAACCCATGACAGAAACCAGCTCTCCCTGTCCGATGTGAAGATCGATCCCCTTCAGCACATGCAACTTATTGGATCCGGAAATATACGATTTATGTAGATTTTTAATGTCTATCATCTGGAGTGGTTTAAGTGATGGAAAAAAATACAAAAAATATGCCTTACCGGCTACCCCATTGCAAATCAAAAAATTAAGAATAAATCCATTAAGCGATCTATAAAAAAAAATGTCCGGTTTTGAACACTTCAGTACATTTACGTACAGTTGCAGACATTGATCCTGTCACCGGTTTACAGCAAAGATAAGGGGGAAAAGAAGGAAAGCCATCATCAGGCGGCAAAGGATAAATCCGGCAAAATCCGTCCTTTTACAATGCATATTGCCATTATGTTTTTGGAATGAGCATGAAATAATTGAAGTGTTCAGGATTTTTCCGGATTCTTCACGCCGGGGATCTGAATCCTGGTCAGAGGCAATTTGTCGGGATGGTTTTTCTGAAGATATTCAATGAGTTTTTCCCTGATATATACGCGAAGGTCCCAGGAAGTCGGAGAATCGGCAGAACTCATCAACATCCTGATCTCCATGGTTCTTTCACTGGTATCGGTGACCTGAACGTTCCCGACCTTTCCGTCCCAGAGTTTTGTCTCATTCAGAAGGCGTTCAAACTCCTTCCGGATTTCATCCACCGGCATGGTGTAATCTGTATAAATAAATACCGTACCGAGGATTTCCGCAGAGGTCCGCGTCCAGTTCTGGAAAGGTTTCTGGATAAAATAGGTTGTTGGCAATACCAGCCTGCGTTTATCCCAGATTCTGACAACGACATATGTCAGTGTAATTTCCTCGATCCATCCCCATTCTCCTTCTACGATCACCACATCCTCTATTCTGATGGGTTGGGTAATGGCAATCTGGAAACCGGCGAGAATGGTTCCGATCATGGTCTGGGCAGCCAGGCCGAGGATTATCCCCGCCACACCAGCGGAAGCAAAGAGGCTGACCCCGATCTTCCGTATCGGATCAAAGGTCATCAGTGAAAAAGCTATGGCCAGGAAAATAATGATAAAAATGATGATCCGTTCAAGGATCCTGAACTGGGTATAGATTTTCCTGGCGTGAAGGTTATCCGTACTGGAAAGATCGTACCTGTGAAGAAGCAGAAGACGGACGATCTGAATGAAGTTTATGGAGATCCAGGCTACGGTGGCGATGATCATGATATTGGAAATAGCCTGCCCGGAGGAAACGAGATCTTTATCCTGAAGGATCACTTTCAGATTTAACTTCAGCGCCAGCAAGACGGTAAGGATCGTTACCGGCATGATGGCTTTCCTAAGTATACGACCACTTCTCTGGATACCGGGGGCTCCTTTGATCTCCCGTCTGATCCTGTTTACGGCATACCATACCAGGCTTAATCCGCCCAGGAAAACAGCTGCGGAGACAATAATGCTATTGCTGATTTGCATGGAAAACAAGGTTAATTTCATCATACAGGTTTAAAGTTATAACCTGCAGAATTGTTTACTCCAGGTTGATTTCTTTTCGTGATTTTGAATTCACGAACAGAATCTGGCCTTCTGTCTTATACCCTTCAAAGGTCTTGCGCCCTTCATGTTTTAAGGTATCAGCATGAAAACCGATAAGGCTGAGGGCCGCATTGGCGCTTTTCTCATTCACCAGTGTTTTAATTCCTTTATCCGGATCTTCGGGGATGATTTGTATATTTCTGATATTTATTGACAAACGGCCGCTGGTTACAAGGTCCTCAAGATTTTGCCGTGTTTCTTCCTCTGTCCCGGGTTTACATACATCAAAAATCCTGATATTGCTTTTTTTCCAGTCGGGATGACCCAGAATTACAAAGCTCAGCAGGATCAGCAAATGGGAATTATCCTGGTCTATACTCCGTATCCAGACGTGGATATCCTTTTTAAAATCTATTGTTGCGGGTGAAGTGTCGAGAATACAAACGTCAAAATCACCGGACCTGACAAGAGCAAAATTGTCAATAATGTTGTCAATCTCCTCCGGGTTTTGCCTGTTAAACTCAAAGATTACCATGTTGTTTTCCATGCCTGATATTCCGGGAAGCTGTATAGATTGGGCAATAGCAGAGGTGTAGGATGGTGAAATGAGCGTATCGAGATAAACCTGGTTTTTATATTTATTGTATCTTTTGATAAGGGCAACATGTTCTTCCACAGAGCGGTTATACATGGCATTGGAAAAATATCCCTCGATAAGGTGGATATAAGTGCCGAAGCCATATTTATAGGATATCCAGTTAAGAAGGCAGAAGGCATTATCTCTGGTGAACGATGCCTTACTGATACAGATAGCGCTGGGTCTCCATTCACCCTGTGTCCGGCCACGCGATCTTTTCTGCAGGTATACCTGTATATTCCTGTTGATCTGAAAAAGTGAATTAGCGAAAATTTCCTCGAGACCTTTCCTGTTTTTATGGTAGGCATTGGTAAAGAGGTAGAGTAGGATCATAAACAGTGCTGCCAGAAGGGCATAGAAGAAATTCATCTTGAACATCAGCCAAACCGCCGTGATAAAACCGATAAGAGAGAGGAACCATTTGGATTTGAAAGATGGCCTGTAAGAGGGAGAGGCCCCGAAATGATTCAGAAAAGATATCAGGCAGAGTGATCCGTAGGTTACCATAAAGAACATTGAAATGATCTGTGCAACTGCGTTAACGTTTCCAAGCGCCACGAATATAAAGGCTATAATACAAGTTGCCAGAGTGGCATTGTAAGGTTCACCGGTTTTCCTGTTTATAAAAGCCAGCCGCCGGTTGAATTTTTCAGAAGGAAAGGACCGGTCTGATGCCAGGGCCTGTAAAGTACGAGGGGCAACCATCACCGATCCGATGGCGGACGAAAGGGTGGATGCGGCAAGCCCAATGGGGATGATATATTTGCCATATACTGCAATCTGGCTCATGATCAGTTGATTGTTTACCAGATCCTCGGAGGAGGCTGAATTTTTAAATTTCCAGGATATAAAAATGTAAATGATCATGCCGCTAATCGTAGCCAGGGTTGTGCCGATTGGAATCGACTTTGAAGGCTTTTTCAGCTCACCGGAGAGTCCTACACCCGCCGTCATTCCGGTAAACGCCGGAAAGATAATGGCGAAAACTAAGAAAAACTGATCTTTGTTTTTGAATGTCGCGTTAGCCAGTGAAAAGCCCGTGGACTGGGAATACGCTGTTTTTCCCAGGAAGAAGAGAACCAGAGAAGCAAAGAGCAGGCCGACCACAATATATAGAGTCTTTACTCCTATATTTGCCCCCTTTTTAAGGATTAGGGCGGACAGGGCCAACATTGCTGGTATGCTTATTACCTGTCTGGGAAGGGTAACTCCGATTCTGGATTTTACAAAATCAAAGAATGGTGAGAAAGCTTCTGTAAAAGCGATGACATAGAAAGCAACGGATATGGCCTGTGATAAAAACAGGGCAATTCCAATAGTGGCCCCGATGTTTAGTCCGAAGGACCTGGAGATGATAAAATATTCCCCGCCCCCTTCTACCCTTCTGTTGGTTGCGATTTCAGAAATAGCAAGAGCTGTGGGAATGGTTACCAGGTGGCCGACGAAGATCGCCAGCAGTGTCCCCCAGAAACCAAGCATCCCGACAGCAAATCCGAAACGGAGGAATAATATGGCACCCAGTATTGTGGCAATGGCTGTGAAGAAAACAGGTGCTGTCCCAAAATTTTTTTTAACTGTCATTATGAAGATTCAGATTAAGTTAATAAAAAATCAGTGTCCCGTGAATTTATCTGCCACAGATTCCATGAGAATGAAAAACGACTGGCCTTCAGGTGCCGTTCCCGCGCTGTTAAAGAACGGCGCCCCGCAAACACCCTGCACCAGTCCGAGATCATCCACTTTCCTTTCGGCAGCCTGTTGCATAAACCGGGCCTTTTCAAGAAGGTGACCGGGAAGCCAGCCTGATGAAACCCCTCTGAAAATGGTATATGCCAGCATCTGGGAAAGGTTGGTCTCAACAAAGCTTTTGGGATCGTCGATAACATCATGGAAGTAACCATCCGGGCGTAAATATTCCATACATGCCCCGATCAGCTCGTTCTCGGTTTGGATAAGGGCTTCTTTTTCCTTTCTGAAATTTTCGGGAAGAATATCGATAACTCGTGCCATCCCTGAAGCGGCCCAGCCATTGCCCACTCCCCAGTAGGCTTTCCTGACAAACTTCTTCCGTTCCAAATCATAGATATGGCTGAAAAGATGATCACTTTCGCTCCACAGACATGATTTCCATCCTGCAATCTGTTTAAGGGCTTCCTCATATTCACCCGCTATTGCCAGGAACGGCGGCGCCATATACATTGAATCAATCCAGACTTCGGGTTTGTCTTTAACGTGATGTATGATGCCGCCGGTTCGCGGAGCCTTGATCATCAGGTATTCCAACATCCTGTCTGCTGCACTTTTGAATCTTTCATCTCCGGTTTTTTTCCATGCAAAGAGCACTGCTTCGCCAGCAGCAGCCGGATCGGTGACCCCGTTTTCGGTGTACAACACTGAAAGCTGGCCTTCGCTGTTCTGTCTCAGGACACTCTCCCGTGCCATCAGTATCGTGATGTCTTCATCACCGCTTTCAAGGAAAGCCTGGGCTGCCACACCCTGTTCCCATGCCGCACGCTGCATGGTCAGCAAGGCTCTTTTAACCTTTTCCGTTTTCGATGCCGGGAGGGAACTGAGGGTATCATTTTTCAGAATAAAGCTTCCAAAGGAAAGGGAGGGGATTCCAAGGACAGAATTCAGAAAAAATTGTCTTCGTTTCATCAAAACCGCCATTTAGACTTAGGATGCCAATTCTATTGACCAGAATCAGCCATTCAATTTATGAAATCGCAGGCATATTCCATATTTTATTTTAAAAAACATTAAAATTCCCGTTACTTTGTGCAAATTTAGATAATACCTGTCTAAGCCATGATCGTTGATTTTCTCATCCTGATCCTTGGATTCCTGCTGTTACTGAAAGGCGCCGACTGGCTGGTGAAGGGCTCAGCCTCCATTGCATTAAAACTCGGCGTTTCGGAACTGGTAATCGGTCTGACCATTGTTGCTTTCGGCACCTCAACACCGGAGCTGGTGGTAAATACGCTCGGAGCCATCCGGCATCTCAATGAGATGGTTCTGGGTAACGTTCTGGGAAGCAACATTTTCAACATCCTGATCATTCTTGGCGTGACGGCCCTGATACGGCCGGTAAGTGTCGGCCTAAGTACAATTCGCAGAGAAATTCCGTATTCTGTCCTGGCCGGAGTGATCCTGTTTATCATGGCCAATGACAATTTTTTCGCCAAAATCCCCGACAAGATCACCCGGTTCGACAGCATCATTCTCCTGGCCTTCTTTCTATTATTTATGTTCATGGTCTTCGAGACCATTAAAAGTGATAAGAAAATGAAGGTTCCCTACGAAGGTAAAGAGAAGACCATCATCCTGGTATTATTTATCCTTGCCGGATTTGGCGGGCTTATCCTCGGGGGAAAACTGGTGGTTGACCGGGCTGTTGACATTGCTCAGCATTACGGACTCTCTGAAAGGCTGATCGGTCTGACCATTGTGGCAGCGGGAACATCACTCCCCGAACTGGCAACATCTGCCGTGGCTGCATACCGGGGAAACAGTGATCTGGCTATAGGAAACGTAATTGGTTCAAATATTTTCAACCTTCTCTTTATTCTTGGGATCAGCGGTGTCATCACCCCCATCACCTATTCCCCGTCTTTCAACACCGATCTTCTCTTATATCTTTTTGCCAGTCTGCTTATCCTGTTGTCCATGCTTACAGGTAAAAAAAGGACCCTGGACCGATGGGAAGGCCTGGTTTTTCTTCTGATCTACATCGGGTATGCCATTCATCTGATCTACCAGTCATGACCAGGATTACCAGCACACAGAACCCTGGGATAAAGGACCTTCTCAGGCTGGAGAAAGCCGCGGTAAGAAAGGAAACAGGACTTTTCGTTATCGAAGGATACCGGGAAATTATGAAAGCGGCCCACAGCGGATTTGAAATCAGGTCTTTGTATTTTTGTCCGGAAATCCAGAATGAACAGCTGAAGCACTTCACGGCAACGCTGAGGGTTGAAGAAAAAACCGAAGTTTCCGGGCATGTATTTTCCCGAATTGCTTACCGTGACAACCATGACGGCTTGCTGGCGACGGCCAGGTCCAGATATATAAATCTCGATGATCTCAGGCCTTCGGCAAAGTCATTATACCTGGTGATTGAGACCGTGGAAAAGCCGGGGAACCTGGGGGCAATATTACGCACAGCCGACGGTGCAGGCGTAGATGGTGTTATCGTTTGCGATAACCGGACGGATATCTTCAATCCGAATGTCATCAGGGCCAGCCTGGGTTGTGTTTTTACTACCAGCGTTGTCGTGACAGGGTCGGAACAAGCGATCGGTTTCTTTAAGGATCATGGGATCACCATATTTTCAGCGGCTCTGCAAGACAGCAGAAGTTACTACGAGGCTGATTTCAGGAAAGCCTGTGCCATTGTGCTGGGATCAGAGGCGGAAGGACTGAGCCCGGTATGGCGTGAACATGCCGGAAGCATTATTCATATTCCCATGCACGGGGCAGTTGACTCCCTGAATGTATCCGTTTCGGCGGCCATCCTGATTTTTGAAGCCGTGCGTCAAAGAAACACCGCATGACAAGGCTTCTGCAATTTTTGAGATAAACTAAAAAGAACTAAATTTGTTCTAGTACCTGAGTGAAGAGGCTTTCATCCTGCAGACAACAGAGTCCGGTTATGCAACCATTTCTGTAAGAGAATGATATTTCACTTAAAATAGCCTGAAAAAACGTTAATGAATAAACGTCATAACATTTTTGAATTGTCTGGCGCACAGGAACGCAGTGCTGTTTTTGGTTCCTTAACGAAAAATCCGTGACGTCTGATTATGTCTAATACCCAAAAATATTAAACTTATGAAATATGACTTACTGGTTATCGGCAGTGGCCCCGGGGGTTATGTCGCTGCCATCCGTGCATCACAGCTTAAACTGAAGGTTGGCGTAATCGAACGTGAAAATGTAGGTGGCATCTGTCTTAACTGGGGTTGCATACCTACCAAATCGTTACTGAAAAGTGCCCAGGTCTTTGACTACTTCAATCATGCCGAGGAATACGGTCTTAAAATAGAAGGCCAGGTCAAACCCGACTTTGAGAAAGTCGTTAAGAGAAGCAGGACGGTAGCAGAAGGCATGAGCAAAGGTGTGCAGTTCCTTTTCAAAAAAAACAAGGTTGACCAGATCGACGGTTTTGGCCGCCTCGTTTCCGCCGGGAAGGTGGAGGTTGAAAAAGACGGAAAGAAAACCATCTACGAAGCCGATCATATCATCCTGGCCACCGGTGCACGTTCCAGGGAACTTCCCAATCTGAAACAGGACGGGAAAAAGATCATCGGCTACCGAAAGGCAATGACCTTGCCGAAACAACCCGAATCCATGGTCGTTGTAGGATCGGGAGCCATCGGAAGTGAGTTTGCCGGGTTTTACAACAGCATGGGGACCAAGGTCACCCTGGTAGAATTTCTCCCCAATATCGTACCTCTTGAAGATGTTGAAGTATCCAAACAGCTTGAACGGTCCTTTAAGAAAGCCGGTATTACGGTGATGACCTCCTCATCGGTTGAATCGGTCGATACCAGCGGAAAACTTTGCAAGGTGAGCATCAAGACGCCGAAGGGCATGGAAGAGACGGAAGCAGAGATCGTACTTTCTGCAGTAGGTATTACCCCTAATCTTGAAAATATAGGTCTCGAAGAATTGGGTGTTGCGGTTGAAAAAGGTAAAATAAAGGTTGACAACTTCTTCCGGACGAACGTGAAAGGCATTTATGCCATTGGGGATATCATTGCAGGCCCTGCCCTGGCACACGCCGCTTCGGCCGAAGGCATCTGTTGCGTTGAAAAAATCGCAGGCCTGAACCCGGACCCCATCGACTACAATAACATTCCCGCCTGCACCTATACCAACCCTGAGGTCTCCTCTGTCGGTTTTACGGAGCAAGCTGCAAAGGATGCCGGTTATGAGATCCGTGTCGGTAAATTTCCCTATACCGCCTCAGGAAAGGCTGCTGCTGCCGGTCAGAAGGATGGCTTTGTTAAACTGATCTTCGATGCCAAATACGGTGAGCTGCTCGGTGCTCATATGATCGGCGCCAACGTCACCGAGATGATCGCTGAAATGGTGGTGGCAAGGAAACTGGAAACGACAGGTCATGAGATCATCAAATCGGTTCACCCGCATCCGACCATGTCTGAAGCCATCATGGAAGCTGCGGCCGCTGCATACGGTGAGGTGATTCATATATAAAACCGGCCGGGCAGTCACTCCTCATAAACCGGCTTTTCTACCTTTCCTGTAAATACTACAGCTCCTGTTTTCTTCTCCCTGAGGATAAACAGGAAGGGCCTGTCGACGATAAAGGACGACGGCTCGGAAACCGAAGTGTACTCGATCTCAACGGCGGTTACAGCTGCCGCTTCTGTCCCCTCTTCATTTACGTCGATGAAGGTCTTGTGGATTACTCTTGAAATACTGAGATTCTTCAGCTCCTCCAGCATGCCGGAAAAATCGGCGGAGTCTGAAAATGCATTGCCAAGACCCATGTTTTTGAGGGCTTCGTTAAGAATTGTCGAATATTCGAATTTGAATTTCGGTAATTTAATGAGCAGGTTTTTTGCCTCACTGAAATTCATAAGCCAGGAACCTTCCCCGTTGGCCGTAAGCCAGGCGGTAAGATCAGACACTGTATGAGCTTCCCCGGGAAGTAAAATATCCATGACGAATTTTCCGCTGCCGTAGGGTAATTCCACCGCGCTGAACAGATCATTACGATAGTAATCCATATCGCCTTCCATCTGCATGGTTCTTACCTGACCCATGGAGCCGTCCCGGTAATGAAAAGGCATATCGCCTGTTTTGTCTTTATCGAAGGCGAACGTCCAGGTACCATTGAAATAGATTGCATTGATAAGGTACATGACAGCTTCGGGGGGAATTTGATCCAGGATGGCAGGAATCTTCCCGTGAGTGTTGTCTGAAACCCAGTTATTGATAATTTCTGTGGCATCATTGCTTCTGAAATCAATATTCGCCACTTCAGCTTTGTAGTAATATGCGTTGGTATCGGCAAATGCTTTCATGAGGGTATAGAGGTTATGAACCCATATTGAATTTGCGATCTCCAGAGTCACCCTGGGATCGGCTTTTATCAGGTAAGCTAACAGGTCGCCGTGAATGCGGTTCAGGTCGTGCCGGCTCAGACCATCAAGCCGGAGCGTCTGTTCAAAGGCCTGTTTTGTCTCATTTTCAGCTCCGTTGTATGTCATTCCAAGGGCCATAGCCACACTGAGCGGGGATATCATGAAATTATCCTCCTCATTTATTTTATCTGTTTCTGAAAGAAGATCGTAGGCGAAAGCATTATCTGCGGCGATCAGTCCAGCCGCTTTCTTATCCGTCGTAAGGTAACCGGGGTTCCTGTTGATGCTATCTTTCTTCTGACAGGATGTATTAAAGGCAAAGCTCAGAAATGCAATCGGCAGTATCCATGCTGATGTTTTCATAATGAATGGTTATTGAGTTCAATGTTAAAACGGCAAAACCTCATATAATTTTGACCACTTCTGTCTAATGATGATTCTGAAGCATATCGGGTTGCGTACTTATGAAAATTTTCCACGCAACGTCGGTCCCTGTTTTTTCATCTAAAGGAAAGATGAATCCGGAATCCGTATTAAAAGATATTTGTCCATCCCGGGAAGAGTGATAAATTTACCATAATTTAACTGGTGTGACAAATATCTCTGACACGATAATCGATGGTTGTAAAAAAGGTGACGGCAGGAGCCAGGAAGCACTGTACCGGCTTGTTGCCCCGGCCATGTATGGGCTCTGTCTGAGGTATGCCGGGAATAAAGATGATGCAAATGATATCATGCAGGACGGCTTTATTAAGGTGTTCAGAAAAATAGACCAGTTTACGGGAAAGGGATCGCTCGAAGGTTGGATCCGCCGTATTATTGTCAATACTGCCCTTGAAAAGTTTCGCAGTCAGATTGAAACGGAGAGAATAGATTATCAGGTAAACAGTCGTATTGAATTGTCTGGCACAGAGACCATAGAGAATATCACGGCGGATGAGATAGTGGCTATCGTCGGAACTCTCACTCCCAGATACCGAATGGTCTTTAACCTCTATGCCATTGAAGGTTACAGTCACCGTGAAATAGCAGAAATGATGGGTATCACTGAAGGAACATCCAAATCGAACCTGTCAAGGGCGAGGATCATTCTGCAGGAAAAAATAAGGATCCTTTATCAGGAATCAAGGGACACGAAATAAACATGGAAGCTAAAAGAAACCATCTTGACGATGTTTTAGGTGATAAACTGAAAAATTTCAGCAAAGAACCCCCTGAAATGATCTGGGACGGTATCAGGGAAAACCTGGATGCCGGCAGGAAGAAAAAGACGATCATATGGATAAGACGGATGGCTGCCGGTGTTGCTTTGTTAACGGCCATCGGCACAGGATATTATTATATAAGCCGGCATGGAGCCGAACGTCTTAACACACCCATCGCCGTTCGTGGAAAAGACAGTACGATCACACCGGAGGTGCCTGCTACTGTTCAGACAGGGACAACAATCCGTGAGCCATCTGCAGGGCAGGTCCGAAATTCAGATACGATAAATACGGCCCTCCCGGTTTCGAAAGAGCAAGCTGATAAAAAAGCCGCTCCAGCCTTGAAAATTACTCATTCCGGTCCCAGGATGGCTAACGGATCACTGCCGGAGACAAACCAGAAGACCTATGGCCTCAGGCCGGAGGAGTCCGCCACTATTCACATGCAGGCCGTAATTTCACCGGATGTTTTCAGAAATGTGTTTTCCACTGACAATCCTTCCTATGCATATGATACCATTATACCCAGGCAACAGAAAGCAGTAAATTCCCCGGATTTACTGACGCTGTATATTGAACCTGCGCCTGTTGAAACTGAAAAAAAGGACAAACTATCGCTTTCCGCCGCCTTCAGCCCGGTTTATTCCTACCGCAGCCTGGGCGGGGAAAAATCTCAGGTATCCCAATTCTATAATCAATCGGAAAATGCCAGAATCAGTTATTCCGGCGGGGTAAATATCGGTTACCAGGCTTCAGACAGGCTGAGTATCAGAACAGGTCTTGTGTATGCGCGCCTTGGCCTCGAAGTGGGTGTGGTTAGCATCCTACAGGCCGGTCCCGATAGTTACAATCAGCCGGACGTCAATAATACTGTTCTTCTGGTCGAGAATTCCACCGGTGAGGTGAATGCCAGTTCAGGGAACAGTGTTCTCCTGTCGGGCAACAGCGATCCCTACAAATACTGGATGGCCTATTCTTCTTCCCAGGGCAGTAATCCGGTAAAGAGTCAGCCCCCTGTTCAGTCTCCGGATGTAAGTATAAACCAGTGGTTCCATTTTGTTGAAGTGCCTGTCATGTTCCAGTATACAATCATCGACAGGACCTATGCCCTCAATCTTCTGGGCGGACTGAGCACAAATTTTCTCCTTGCCGATGACGTTATCCTGAAAGACCACGGGGAGAGCAGCTACCTTGGTACCACCGGAAATGTCCGTAGGGTTAATTATAGCAGCAATATCGGCATTGGCGTCGATGTCCACCTGAGTGACAAGCTTTTTTTTACTTTTGAACCCCAGTTTAAATATTATCTGAATTCCATCAATAATCATAACCTTATTATCTCTAAACCGTATTATTTGGGGTTATACACTGGTGTCCGGCTTGCTTTCTGATCCTTATCCGGAATCATTCAGAATATGCCTGCAAAGGACTGATTTCAGGATAATTCTGCAATAATTCCCTTCTTTTTATGTTAGTTTTGTGTTTTAGCAAGCCCAGACAACCAGCCCGGAAACATACGTTAAGTTGAAAAAAAAGGATTTATGAAAAAGAGATCTGTAAGACAGTCGTGGATGATTATTGTGGCAGCCCTTATTCTGTCTATGGGTATGGTATTTATGAATAATTCGACTACCACTTCGGCTGAAGAAACCCGACCCCTGCCCGAAAGGCCGGTTAATAGTTATGCGATTTTCTCAGTAGACCTGCCCGAGCAGCTGGAATTTGCCGGCGAGAAAGTGCCTCTGGACCAGGTGGACATACGGGAAAGCCTTGACCGGGAAGTATTGGTGAATACCTATTGGCAATCGCAGACCCTGCTTTTTATCAAGCGGGCAAACCGGTATTTTCCTGTCATTGAAAATATTCTGAAAAAGTATGATATCCCCGATGATTTCAAATATCTTACGGTTGCCGAAAGCGGGCTGACCAATGCTGTTTCTCCTGCCGGCGCCGTTGGCTTCTGGCAGCTTCTGTCGGGAACGGCAAAAGAAAACGGTCTTGAAGTAGATACTGAAATTGATGAACGGTACAATCTTGAAAAGTCCACCGAAGCTGCCTGTAAATATTTAAGGTCTTCTTACGACAAATACGGCAGCTGGACGCTGGCTGCAGCCTCCTACAATGCGGGCAGAAAGGGCATTGATCAGCAGATCAACAGGCAAAATGAAACACAATACTATGATCTATTGTTATATGATGAAACGGCACGTTATGTTTACAGGATACTTGCTTTTAAACTGATCCTTTCCAACCCATCTAAATTTGGATTCTACGTTGGGGAGAAGGACCTGTATCCGCAAATCCCGTATTATGAGGTAAGCCTTGATGGCCCGGTGAAGGATTTTCCCGATTTTGCAAGGCAGTATGGGGTAAACTATAAAATATTAAAGTGGCTAAATCCATGGCTGCGTGAGAGTTATCTTACCAACAGCCGGAACAAAACATATTATATTAAAATTCCCAGGGAAGGGTTTTTTGATCCGGCGAGGGTCGATACCCTTAACGGGTTAGAGGAGGCGAATTGAAAACGCATGATCATCATTTACCGGCCGGGACAGGAGAAAGAAAGATAAGCGTGCTTGGGGCACGGGTTCATAATCTTAAAAACATTGATGTTGAGATTCCACGCAATACGCTGACCGTCATCACCGGACTCAGCGGAAGCGGTAAATCTTCGCTGGCTTTCGACACGATTTATGCTGAAGGCCAGAGGAGGTATATGGAAACCATGTCGGCCTATGCCCGTCAGTTTCTGGGTACGATGGAACGGCCCGACGTGGATAAGATCACCGGACTGAGCCCTGTCATCTCCATCGAGCAGAAGACCACCAACAAGAATCCCCGCTCGACCGTCGGAACCATAACTGAGATTTACGATTTTCTAAGGTTGCTTTATGCAAGGGCTTCCGAAGCTTTCTCTTATGTTACCGGAGAAAAGATGGTGCATTATACCGATGACCAGATCATC
The DNA here is from genome assembly GCA_963732905.1 of uncultured Bacteroidales bacterium. Lineage (GTDB taxonomy): Bacteria > Bacteroidota > Bacteroidia > Bacteroidales > DASQZK01. Next base: position 97,299 of record CAVTBM010000009.1, on the reverse strand, counting down.
GATATCATCATTGAAAAATTCGCAGGAAATAAACTATACCTTCTTGCGCCCATTGTGAAGGGACGAAAAGGTCATTACAAGGAACTCTTTGAACAGATCCGGAAAAAGGGATTTATCTCCGTAAGGATCGATGGTGGGATCATTGAACTGACACACGGACTGCGTGTTGACAGGTATAAAACGCACAACATCGAGATTCTGATCGATAAGGTTGAAGTAAAGGCCGGTGACCGGAAACGGCTCCGTGAATCTGTAAAGATGGCCCTGGACCAGGGCAAGGGTATCATGATGGTTCTCGAGAAAGACAGTGAAACCCCCAGGTTTTTCAGCCGGAAGCTGATGTGTCCCACCTCGGGGATTTCCTATAACGAACCTGCACCACACTCCTTTTCCTTCAACTCGCCGCAGGGTGCCTGCCCACGGTGCAATGGTCTCGGAGTTATCAGTGAAATAGATATCAGCAGGATCATTCCCGATCAGACGCTAAGCATAAAGAAGGGTGCTATCAAACCTCTCGGCCCCTATAGGAATTCACTGATTTTCTGGCAGCTCGAATCCCTGGCCAGAAAGTATGATTTTTCGCTGGGGGATCCGGTACAGGATATCCCTGAAGAGGCACTAAACAGGATTCTCTATGGCACAGAGGAACCGCTCAAACTTTCCAATACACCACTGGGGGTCTCCTCCAACTATTTTCTCACTTTCGAAGGAGTAATCAGCCATATCCAGAACCACAACGGAGAAAGTAATACGCGAAGCCAGCAGAAATGGGCAAACCAGTTCATCCGGAAGATCACATGCCCTGAATGCAACGGAGCCCGGCTAAAAAAAGAATCGCTCTATTTCAGGATAGACAATAAAAATATCGCCGAACTCTCACAGATGGATATCGCATCCCTTTACTCATGGTTTCTGGACATTGAAAAAAGGCTGAGTGAGAAGCAGAATATCATCGCCCGGGATATTTTTAAAGAGATCCGGAACCGGCTGCGGTTTCTGCTCGATGTAGGCCTGGATTACCTTGCCCTCGGCAGACCTTCAAGGAGCCTGTCAGGCGGAGAGAGCCAGCGTATACGGCTGGCCACACAGATCGGCTCTCAACTGGTTAACGTACTTTACATCCTGGATGAGCCCAGTATCGGTCTTCACCAGAAGGATAATCTTAAACTCATCCGCTCGCTCAGGCAGCTCAGGGATAACGGAAATTCCATCATCGTAGTGGAGCACGACCGTGAGATGATCGAATCGGCCGATTTCATCGTAGACATGGGTCCTTTCGCAGGCCTTCATGGTGGACAGGTGGTGGCTGAAGGTAGTCCGGAATCGATCATGTCGGTTGAAACCCTGACCACCGATTATCTTCATTTCCGCAGAGTCATCCCTATCCCGGCCATCCGCCGCGAGGGAAATGGTCAGCAACTGGTGTTAAAAGGTGCCAAAGGGAACAATCTCCGGAATGTCACAGTATCTTTCCCGCTCGGAAAATTCATTTGCGTTACCGGTGTTTCCGGCAGTGGAAAATCCACACTGGTAAATGAAACCCTCCACCCGATCCTGAGCCGGCTTTTTTACCGCAGTGACAAGGAGCCTCTCGAATATGAAGACATCCAGGGTATAGAGCATCTCGACAAGGTCATTGAGGTTGATCAGTCACCCCTCGGCCGCACTCCCCGTTCCAACCCTGCCACATACACCACTGTTTTCGGAGACATACGCAAACTTTTCGAACAGACACCGGAGGCAAAAATAAGGGGGTATAATGCAGGCCGTTTTTCCTTCAACGTGGCAGGCGGACGTTGTGAAACCTGCAGGGGTGCCGGCGTGGAAACCATTGAGATGAACTTCCTTCCTGATGTATATGTGACCTGCCGCGACTGCAACGGGAAACGTTATAACCGCGAAACGCTTGAAGTCAGATACAAAGGCAAAAATATCAGCGAAGTCCTGAACATGACCATAAACCAGGCTCTCGATTTCTTCAGCAACATCCCGTCCATCAAGCGCAAGATAAAAACCCTGAAGGAAGTGGGCCTTGGCTACATCACGTTAGGCCAGCCTTCCACCACCTTATCGGGCGGAGAATCGCAGCGGGTGAAATTGTCATCCGAACTGGCCAAGAAAGATACCGGGAAAACCCTTTATATCCTGGATGAACCTACCACAGGTCTTCATTTCGAAGATGTACGGGTGCTCCTTGAAGTAGTAGGCAAACTGGTTGACAAAGGAAATACCGTAATCATGATCGAGCATAATATGGATGTGATAAAGACTGCCGATTATATCATTGATATCGGCAAAGAAGGCGGAACAGGCGGCGGTGAGATCATCGCCACAGGAACTCCTGAAGACCTGGCGAATATGGAGCAATCTTATACCGGGCAGTTCCTTAAAAAAGAACTGATGAACAGTTATGAAAGACAGCAGCCACAGATTGCGGGTAAATGACGCTGAATCCCGGGCTTTGACGCATCCTTCACCAGAACAGGTCATATTGTTTACTACCACTTCCTGCAAAATCAAAAAAAATGCTAAATTTGAATAAATCATAAAAACTGAACTGTATATGTCATCTAGTGAGGAAAAAATTATCAATGCCTTCAAGGAAAAAGACTGGAATGAAATTAAAACATCCGATTCATGGCAGATCTTCAAGATCATGGCCGAATTTGTTGAAGGCTTTGAAAAACTGGGCAGTATCGGCCCCTGTGTCTCCATCTTCGGATCGGCCAGGACCCTTCCCGACAATAAATATTTTAAACTGGCGGAAGAAATTGCCTTCCAGCTAACCCGGCACGGTTATGGAATCATTACCGGAGGGGGCCCCGGAATTATGGAAGCAGCCAACATGGGAGCAAAAAAAGGCGGGGGAAAAAGTGTAGGCATCAACATCGATCTTCCTCACGAGCAAAGTGCCAACCTGTTCATTGACTCTGATAAGCTGATCACATTCAAACATTTCTTTGTCAGAAAGGTCATGTTCCTGAAGTATGCCCAGGGATTTGTCGTACTGCCAGGCGGATTCGGCACTTTTGATGAACTTTTCGAGGCCATCACTCTTATGCAGACCGGAAAAGTCGGACGATTTCCTATTGTCCTTATCGGCAGTGAGTATTGGGAGGGCCTGATTACATGGATAAGGAATGTCATGCTCGAAAAAGAGACCACTATAAGTGAAAAGGATTTGGACCTGTTTACCGTAGCCAATACAGCAGAGGAAGCCGTGGATCATATAAACCAGTTCTACTCCAAATACATGCTCAGTCCCAACTTCTGAGACTTCCCGGTGTTGATAATAACCCTGTATTGTTGATATCTTGAATGAAATACTTCTTTCATCGTGTGGCATATCTTTTTACTTTTCGCAGATATACCGGATAACGTATGATCAGGAATTTTGTATTGCTTTTTAATTTTCTGGGCGTTGCCATTTTCACATGGTTTGCGGCACAGGAAATCAATGTCAGCATGCAGGTACCCGCTGAAGTTCATGGCGGACAGGAATTTCAGGTTACCCTGATAATTGATAAGGGGAGCCTGGAGAGTTTTTCACGCTTTACTCAGGAATTGCCTTACGGATTGACCGCCAAACGTGTCTCCACTGCCAATGGCGATTTTACATTTGAAGATCAGAGGGTCAGGCTTATCTGGCTGAAACTTCCGGCCGAACCTAAGCTTGAAGTAACTTATGTTGTGAATGTGGATAAGCGGTTGAAAGGTTCTTTCACCTTGAAGGGAGAGTTATCCTTTATCGAACAGAATGAGCGTAAAAATATTATCGTGGTTGGAGGTCATGAGATCAGAATCATCCCCGATTCCACCGTGGCAGACAGTATGCTGGTGGACATCCATGATTTTGCCAAAATGGCCCCTGAGCTGCTGTCGCCTGGAAACGAAAATCTGACTGTCCTCAGAGAAGATCCCGTACAGACCGGCGCTCATGAATTTACGGTAAGCTTACTGGTCAAAAAGAATCATCTCGATAAGTTTGCCAAAATTGAAGAATATCTACCCGCAGGGTTCAGAGCTGTTGAAGGCGATTCAAAAGACGGGATTTTCTCGTTCAGTCAGGGCACAGCTAAAATTCTCTGGATGAATCTGCCACCGGAGCCGGAATTTGTTGTCACCTACAAGATCATTCCCGATCCCGGAAAAAAGCTTAGTGACTTGAATATTTCGGGATCCTTTTCGTATATTGCCGGAAATCAGTCAAAAACAGTTGCCGTTGTAGCGAAAAATTTTAATCTTGCGGAAGAGGAAACAGATAAGGATACCACAAGCGGCTATGTAGCGGCTGTTCAGGAGACAAATCCGGCAAACGAAACGACCGGCCCGACTGAAACCGGGTTGGTTAAGACTGCTGCAGAAACCCCGAAGGGATTGGAGAACAAATCTCATCTGCTTCAACCTGCCAAAGGGATTTATTACAGGGTGCAACTGGCGGCAGGTCATAAAAAGATTAATATCGACACCTATTTTAAGAAACGTAAAGTGACCGATCCCGTGATGATGGAGTTCCACGAGGGATGGCAAAAATATACAACAGGTTCTTTTGATATTTACCATGATGCCAGGAATTACAGGGTGAAGATATGGAACACCACACCTATTAAGGATGCGTTTGTGTCCGCTTATAATAACGGAACACGGATCACCGTCCAGGAAGCTCTGATGATTTCCAGCCAGAAATGGTATCCCTGAAAGAACCTTATATACAGGAAAGGGATGATAAACCGAGTATTAGCAGGGCTGGTTTTTTTATTTGTTTTTTCGTTGCCACTGCGGGCACAGGATGTCGAGGATATTCTCAATGAGAAAATCCCGGTGGAGAGTCCTGTTTACAAGCCTGTAATCAGTTTGAGTTCTGGCGTTCTTGGTTTTTACGGAGACATCCATAATAACTATTTTACTCCCACGATCGGAGATTTCGGATACAGGTTTACCGTCACTACTTTTCTTGACCAGAACCGATTCTATAAACTTAATCTTTTCTTCCTGTATGGGAGTCTTTCTGCAAACCAGCAGTCGCTCACAGATCTTTCAAAAAATCTGAACTTCCGGACTGATCTGACGAATTTCGGCATTACAGCTGAGTATGATTTCAACCATCTGATTCCGAAAAGTAAATTCATCCATCCGTATATCTCCGCCGGCATCGAAAATATTCAGTTCAATCCGAAGGGCGATCTTTTGGATGAAAACGGAAAACGTTATTATTACTGGAAGGACGGCACCATCCGTGATGTCCCGTATTCCGCGGGTGACCTCACCAACGGTGAAATGCTCTACCGGGATTACAGTTATGAAACCGACCTGAGATCCATGGAAAAAAAGCTTTACGGACTTGGAAGCTACAGTAACTCCACATTCTCCATTCCTGTGGATGCAGGACTGGATTTTAAAATCTCCGACCGGGTATCCTGCCGCCTTGGTACATCCTATCACTTTACCTTTACCGATTACATGGATAATATCAGTTACACCGGAACTTCAGTGAAAGGGAAAAAAGGGAATGACAGGTTCAGTTATAATTATTTTTCACTCCAGTTTGATCTTTTCTCCCAACCGAAATCCAAAATTGTCGAGAAGCTATTCGCAGAGCTGGATTTCGACGATATCATGTACGGTGACGAGGATGGAGATTTTATCCTCGATGCCGTGGATCAGTGTCCGGGTACCCCCGCCGGTGTGGCTGTGGATACCACGGGTTGCCCTCTTGACACGGACGGTGACGGGATCCCTGACTTCCAGGATAAAGAACCCGGAACGTCTCCAGGGGCATGGGTCGATGATCAGGGCCGGACGATCACTGAACAGCAGTACCTGTCAACATTACTTGACCGAAAGGATGCTATGAAACGCGAAGACATCAAAAACTATTTTAAATCTATCGGCAGTGGTTATGTCAGAAAAGCTGTTACGGAAATTCCGGAGAAATTCAGGCAGCTTGATAAGGATAAAGACGGTTATATTTCATTTGACGAACTCCTTCAGAGCATCGACGATTATTTCGATTACAAGCTTAAATTCACCGTAGAGGATATTTACGAACTGAATAATTTCTTTTTTGAACAATAGACTACCTGCCTCTGAGATGATTCCGAAGACCTGATAACTGCACCGGCTTATAAAACATACCAGCATCCACGGTCCGTAATCTGAAATAAATTATTGTTGATTTGGATTTTCTCTGACCTTTAGTGATGTTTTTGCATCCGGTCAAGTTGTCTTCTGGTATCATTCTTTTTTATGGATTCCCGCTTATCATAAAGCTTTTTACCTTTTGCCAGAGCGATATCCAACTTGGCATAACCATTTCCTGCAATGAAAATCCTGAGGACGATAAGGGTTAGTCCGGTCTCCCTCGTTTTCCTGGTAAGTTTCCGTATTTCGGTTTTCTCCAGCAAAAGTTTCCTGTCCCTTACAGGATCATGATTATAATGGCTGGCAAATTTATATTCGGCAATGTTCATGTTCTTGACAAATATTTCACCATCCCTGATATAGCAGTAAGAATCGGACAGGCTTACCTTCCCTATGCGGACGGACTTAATTTCCGAACCTGTCAGCACCAGTCCGGCAGTATATTTCTCAAGTATCTCATAATCGAAATACGCCCTTTTATTTTTAATATTTATCGTGTTCTGACTCATACCGGCCGTTGATTTCAGTTTCAGTAGGCAGCAAAATGATTAATTAACAAACTGTACATGCTGTTGAAAATAACTGTCAGCAGCAGGAATATCAGGATCATGAGCAGAGAAGAAATGAAAAGGAAAATAAGCCTTTTGTCTTCGTCAATCTTAAGCAGGTGTGTGATCCCCAGCCAAAAAACAAAGAAAGAATAGATACCGGTAACCATCAGGAACATCAGTTGCGGAAAAAGGCGGGAAATCATCAGAGCCAGGAAAAAAGGTGCATGAGAGTATATCACCAGGTTGAAGACGGTATTTGAATCGACCTTTGGATCAAAACTTTCAGTTATCTCGGTAATAAGCCACCCTGCAAAATACACTTCGAGAAAGACTATAAGGAAAGAGATAAGCCCGTTGATAAATACATAGCCGATCGAAACAGTATCTTCAATATCGCCAAAAAACAGGGAACCCAGCACGGTACATACTCCCACGATGACAGACATGGGAAGCAGGTACTCAAATATAACACCTCTCTTTTTCCGGTCCTCAACAGTAATCTCCCGCCAGGCCTGCTGTGGATGTAACAGCAGTGTTTGTGTCCTTATATATATCCTTCTGAAATCCATAAATAGCTTATTCGGTAAAATTAAGATAATTTTGAGAAAAACTATCCTCCGGATAATACATTCGACCATGACGCTGAACCACAAAGTAAATATGATTACCGTCCTTGGACACACAGCCGCCGGAAAGACATCTTTTGCTGCACATCTTGCCAGTATGACGGACGGAGAAATTATTTCAGCTGATTCAAGGCAGGTATACCGGGGAATGGACCTGGGAACGGGGAAAGATTATGAGGATTATATCATCAACGGACATCCGGTACCCTGCCATCTTACAGACATTGTTGATCCGGGTTATGAATACAACGTCTATGAGTATCAGCGTGATTTTAAAAGGGTATTCAGTGATGTAACTTCCCGGGGTAAAATGCCGGTGTTGTGCGGGGGAACAGGATTATATCTTGAAGCGGTTCTCAACGGATATGAGCTGATCAACGTCCCGGTGAACAATGCATTACGGCAAAAAACGGAAGACATGCCGATGGATGAACTGGTATCCTGGCTGGCATCCTTTAAAAAACTTCATAACACAACCGACACCACAAGCAGGAAGAGGATCACCCGGGCCATCGAGATTGAGCTCTATTACCAGGAACATGAAGAAGACCCGACCGGATATCCGGTCCTGGAGCCCGTCAATTTCGGTATCTCCTTTGACCGTGAATTGAGGAGGGCCAGAATTACCGAGAGATTAAAGCTCCGGCTGGACAAAGGAATGATCGATGAGGTAAAGACTTTGCTGAAATCAGGAGTTCCTGCGGAGAAACTTGAATTTTATGGTCTGGAATACAAGTATCTTACCTGGTATATCATCGGGAAGATCAGTTACGATGAAATGTTCAGCAGCCTGAACTCGGCCATACACCGTTTTGCAAAACGACAGATGACATGGTTCAGGAAGATGGAGAGAGGGGGAACAGTCATTCACTGGCTTGAAGGTGAACTGTCCTTGAAGGAGAAACTGAAAATCAGTCTTGAGATCCTGCAGAACCGGCTCAGAAATCCCAGCTGAGGGAGTAGATGATATAGGATAGAGAAAGGGTGATCAGAACATTGATGACCGCGAAGAAGACGTTATACTCCTTCCTGAATCTGCTGATCTTCCGCCTGACCATAATAGCGATGTTCGGAACGAAGAAAGCAATAATAACCACCACGTAGTATATATTAAGGTATCTGTCTGTGGCCGGATCTTCTGTTTCAGGAGGTTCACCGGCATGAAAAAGGACCAGATAGGCAAGGACCAGAAACACCGCCAGGTAAAGAATGTAACTGGTTTTCAGGGCGATAGTGGAAACGGGTCTTTTCCTGTGTACCCGAAAAGGGCGAAGGATAATGATCGACACCACGAAAAGAAAAATAAACGTGCCGATAAAGATCAGATGCAGCAGAAAATTAAGAAAACCGTTCATATCCGGGATTTTTTCAAAATCTAAAATAATGTATTTGTATCAAACTACAAATTCCTGTGTTGTAAAGACGTGCCTTCAGGCTCGTCTTCACAACAAATTCATAAAAATCATTTCAAATATTTATCCAGCCATTTAAAAAATTCCCGTTGCCAGAGGATAGCATCCTGTGGTTTAGTGACGAAATGGGTCTCATCGGGAAAAACGAGCAGTTTGCTGGGAACGCCTCTGAGCTGAGCTGCATCAAAAGCCTCCAGGGCTTGTGTATAGGGAATTCTGAAGTCTTTCTCGCCTGTAATAATCATAATGGGTGTATCCCATTTATCGACATACAGATGGGGCGAAAATTTATAGCTTTCCGGTTCAGGCTTTTCCCAGTAGGGTCCGCCGATATCATAGTTAACAAACCACACCTCCTCCGTTTCGGCGTACATGCTCACAAAATCGTAGATACCGCAATGGGCAATAAAAGCTTTAAACAGCTTGTTGTGATGGCCGGCAAGGTAAAAGACCGAATAACCGCCATAGCTTGCACCTACGGCGCCCAGCCTGTTTTCATCCACATAAGGTTCTTTCTTCACGTCATCAATGGCACTCAGATAATCCTTCATATTCTGGCCACCGTAATCGCCTGAGATTTCATCATTCCAGGCCTGGCCATAACCCGGCAGACCTCGACGGTTAGGTGCCACGATGATATAACCGTTAGCCGCCATGATCTGGAAATTCCAGCGGTACGAGAAGAACTGGCTGACCGGGCTCTGAGGCCCGCCCTGGCAATACAGCAGAGCCGGATATGATTTATGAGGGTCAAAATCAGGCGGATAGATCACCCAGACCTGCATGTCCTTATTATCGGTAGTTTTAACCCATCTCTCTTCAACCCTGCCTGATTTAATATGATCGTAAATTTTCCTGTTCACAAAACTGAGCTGTGTCTCCCTGCCATCCGGCAGATCCACCCTGAAGATTTCAGTTGCCATAGACATGGACATTCTTTCTCCGGTAAGAAAACCGTTCCCCAGCGAAAACGACTGATAATCATGGATGCCACGAGTGATCTGCCTTACTTCTGCCGACCGGGTATCCACATGATAGACCTGGTACGTCCCGTGATGGACGCTCAGAAAATAGATTCCCGTATTATTTCCGTCCCAGACCAGGTGTTCAACGCTCTGGTCAAAGTTTTGAGTCAGGTATTTTTTTTCATGGGTTTTTAGGTCCATGACGAACAACCTGTCCTTATCTGATTCATTTCCGGGAGTCTCCATACTCTGCCAGGCTATTTTGGTCCCGTCGCCTGAGAAGGAGGGATATTTATCATATCCGGTCATACCACTGGTAAGGTTCACCGTGGAACTGTCGTCGATATGATACAGGTAAATATCGGAATTCGTACTAACGGCGTACTCCTTACCTTTCAATTTTTTGCAGGTGTAGGCGATGTAATGTCCGTCGGGACTCCAGGAGATTTCCGTCTGGTCAAAATTAGGGGCCATAGGTGCATCCCAGGGTTCGTCCTTCATGATATCGGTACCATGGTCGATGGTTCCCTTCCCATAGCCGGCAACGAAGATATGACTGTAAAAGAAATCTTCCCACGTGTTCCAGTGCCGGTACATAAGGTCGGTGATGATATGGACATTGGAAAGAGGCAGGTCGGGATAGATATCCTTCGCTGTCTCCCCAACCTTCACTTCTTTCAGGTATAAAATATGTGCTCCGTCGGGGGCATACTCAAAACCTGTGATGCCACCCTGGATATCGGAAACCTGGGTTTTACCTGAACCATCGGGGTTCATCTCCCATACCTGGTCGCTGCCGGCAGCATTTGAGATATAGCCTATTTTATTTCCGCCGGGCGTCCATCTCATATTATGGTAAGTACCGTCCGAAGAGGTCAGGAGTTTCATTTCGCCTCCTGCAGAAGGGACAGATGCAATATCGGTAACCCTGGCTTCCGTTTTATAATCGTAACGGGTGATATCGAAAATCACTGTGGAACCATCGGGAGAAAGCCTGTCTTCAGTGATCCTGCCGAATTTCCAGAGAATTTCGGGTGTCAGGCGGCCACCCCGGATTTCCTGATCTGTCAGTTGTCCAGTAAAATCGTTATTTGTGGTTTCTGCGGTCTTTTTGGGTGTGCAAGAAGCAAAGAAAAGTGTTGGCAAAACGAAGATAAGAGCGAAGAATGATTTCATTTATAACATATTAATGGTTGATGTCGGGTTAGCCAGAGAAAATTTTCTTTTAAATAAAAACGGACACACGGGGCAGAAGATATCGCATCATATTCATTTGCCCGGGTGTCCGCAAAGGAGTTTAGTATGAAGGCATGAATCAGACAGGTTTTTTCGTGAGCTCAGCCCTTATCTTTCCTTCGATTTCATCAGCAAGTTCAGGATTATCCATCAGGAGTAATTTAACGGCATCGCGGCCCTGTCCCAGCTTGGTATCGCCATAGCTGAACCAGGATCCGGCTTTCTTGACAATATTGAGTTCTACGCCAAGATCAATCAGTTCTCCGGTTTTTGAAATGCCTTCACCGTACATGATGTCGAATTCAGCTTTCCGGAATGGTGGTGCCACTTTGTTTTTGACGACCTTCACTTTGGCCCGGTTACCCTGGATCTCCTCACCTTCCTTGATCTGGCCGGTGCGTCTTATATCGAGGCGCATGGAGGCATAGAATTTCAGAGCGTTACCACCGGTTGTGGTCTCCGGGTTACCGAACATCACTCCGATCTTTTCTCTCAGCTGGTTAATAAAGATACAGCAGGTATTGGTACGGTTGATGTTTGCCGTAAGTTTACGCAGGGCCTGTGACATCAGTCTGGCCTGGAGTCCCATTTTAGAGTCTCCCATTTCCCCTTCGATTTCAGCTTTCGGGGTAAGAGCGGCCACCGAGTCAATAACGATAATATCGATTGCACCCGAGCGGATCAGGTGATCGGTAATTTCCAAGGCCTGTTCACCATTATCGGGTTGAGAAATCAGCAGGTTTTCGATATCCACGCCCAGTTTCTGAGCATAAAAGCGGTCAAAAGCATGTTCGGCATCGATGAATGCAGCTATCCCTCCTGCTTTCTGCGCTTCAGCGATAGCATGAATGGCGAGGGTTGTTTTTCCGGAAGATTCCGGACCGTAGATCTCAGTGACTCTTCCCCTTGGATATCCGCCGACGCCCATTGCTACATCCAGTCCAATCGATCCGGAAGATATGACCGGAATATTCTCAATAGCAGTTCCGCCCATTTTCATGATCGCCCCTTTTCCGTAACCTTTTTCGATCTTATCCAATGTAAGCTGCAATGCTTTTAATTTTTCATTTTTGATGTTCTCAGTTTCGTCTTTTTCCTTTGCCATGTTAACTTTTTCTTATTAATAGGATAACGTATCAAATATCTGCCTGCTATGGTCGTTGGTTTTGACCTTTTCAATGATTTTATTGATAAAACCATCTTCTGAGATGATGAATGTCATCCTGATGATACCTTCAAATTGTTTTCCGTACATTGATTTTTTACCCCACGCACCATATTTTTTGATCACCTCCTTCTCCGGATCTGAAACCAGGTGGAACGGCAGTTCATATTTACTGATGAAATTCTGGTGTGATTTTTCACTGTCGGCGCTGACACCGATCACTTCATAACCACGGTTGATAAATTCCCCGTAATGATCCCTGAGGTTACAGGCTTCAGCGGTACAACCCGGGGTATTATCCTTCGGATAAAAATAAAGCACGATCTTCTTTCCCCTGAACCGGGCAAGACTTATTGGGTTACCATTCTGGTCTTTTGCCTCGAAATCAGGAGCTTTGTCTCCTGTTTTTAATGCAATCATAATGTGAATCGTTAAGTGTAAAAGTACAAATTAGTGTTTAAAAAATTAGTTAGTAACTTCAATGTTTATCAACAATCATCGAAGAATTTTAATTACTATTTTTAGCCGGATTATCGGAAACTGTCATCGATGATAAAACAAGGAAGGAGTTTATATGTTTAGAGCTTTACACAGTGGGTGGGTTGTTGTAATCCTCCTTTTTTTCAATGCCGGCAGTGGTATTTGTCAGAACCAGTCGGAATCAACCCCTGAACTCAAAACCCAGGCAAAACAAGAGTTTGATAATGGCAACTTTTCATCGGCATATGAAGCCTACAATATCCTTTTAAAAAGGTATCCCAGAGACGGATTGTTCCATTACTATGCGGGAATCAGCCTTTTAGAGCAGCATAAGAACCTTCCTGTTGCCATTGAATACCTGGAATATGCCTCAACAAAAAGCATGGTTCCCACGGATGTTCTTTATTACCTGGGGAAAGCGTACCGGGAGAATTATCAGTTTACCGAATCGCTGGGTGTCTTCAGGAAGTATGCTGAATCAGCTGATAAGGCAGGAATCAGGACCTTAGATCCCGCTCATCAATCAGAAATGTCGGGCAATGCCATTGAGTTTACCCACAACTACAATCCGTTTGAAGTATATGAGACCTCACTGTTTTCCTTCTCCGACTCGAACTATGTCAGGCAAATAAAAAACAAAGGCGGCACTCTTACGGTCAAGCCGGAGGAATTGTTCTCTAAAAACGAGGAGAAAGGCGACCTGACGAATTACTACTTTAAGCCCCGTAATCTGAACAAGGGAGATTATGTCTACTATTCCGGTTATGGCAGGTCGAAGAAAAAGGGGGCCGATATTTACCGGGTAAAACGAACCTTACGGAACGGATGGAGTGAGCCTGAAGCGGTTGCTATGGTCAACACCGACTACAATGAGATCATGCCTTATTATGATCCGGTAAGCAGTGACCTGTATTTTGCCTCCACCGGACACAACAGCATCGGCGGCTATGATGTTTTCAAATCACATTACGATAAGGACAGGGACAATTGGAGTGAGCCTATTTCGATGGGGTTTCCTGTGAACTCCCCCGACAATGAATACCTGGTTATGCCCGGTCCCGACCTGGGCACACTGCTGCTTATCACCGACAGGCAGGGTCTCGATTCCATGTTACTGGTTTATATCCTGCAGATGAAAGAACCGAAAAAATCCCTGGCCAACGCCAGTCCGGATGTAATACGGCAGATCGGGGAACTCGGCGGTATTGAGGCAATTTCATCAATCATAGATATGAGGACGGAAGCTGTTGACCTGTCACCTGTGACCACAGATAAGGCGGTGGCAGCAGCAGAACCTGTCGTAAACAAGAGCCTAAACCTGCCTGATCACTATCAGTCCAATGTTAAAAAAGCATTGAGCTACCAGGTGAGTGCCGATTCTTTATCGAGGCTGGCAAGGGAAGCCCGGATAAATGTGAAAGAAATGCCTGATCCCAACGAGCGTTGGGCATGGCAACGCAAGATTATAGCCTGGGAAAAGGAATCCGGTGATTACCAGGAGAAGGCGGATCAAATTTACGCTCAGGTAAAGCAAATGGAGCAGGGTCAAAGTTCGCAGGCTGTTCCTCCTGCCATTCAGAAAGACACGGTTATGAACGATATCACCCTGTATACCTACAAGGAGGCAGAAAAAAAACCGGTGTCACCCGCAAAGGTGCAGGTTAAAGAAGAGAAAACTCCGGATACCGGTGATACCTTCCGTACGGATGCCGAACCCGGAGGTAAAGTCACGCCCCCAAAAAATGCTGATCAGTCTTTGAATCATTTCGTCATCCTTAGCAAATCACCTTATAGTGGCAGCAATCCGTTCCCTTTGAACACTGAAATCCCTAAAGGCTCATTTTACCGGGTCCAGCTCGGGGTCTTTAATTCCACCATCGGATTCGACACCTTTGGAGGAATAACCCCGGTTACAGCTGAAACGGTACCGGGGAAGAGCCTTACTCGTTTCTTTGCCGGAAAATTCTCCCATTACGAAGATGCCCGTAAGGCTCTTGAGAAAATCAAACAGGCCGGTTATAAAGATGCATTCGTAGTAAGTTGGTACGACGGGCAGAAAATGCCGGTAAGCCGCGTTCTGGAACTTGAAAAACGCGATACTGCCAGATAACACAATTCAGTTGTTTTATCAGAATTAATTTTCTAAATTTGATTTTGGATCTAAATCTATTCAGATGACGGACAGATTACAGGATAAGCCCCTGACCAGGAAAAAGAAAGATTCTGAAGGTTCTTCCTGTCACTTCCTGATCCTTTATAATGACGAAATCCACACGTTTGATTTTGTTATGGACAGTCTTATAGAGGTTTGCGGCCATTCGAGCGTACAGGCGGAACAGTGTACCATCATTACGCACTACAGGGGGCAATGTGATGTTAAAAAAGGTGATAAAGAAGAGCTTCAGGAGATGCAGTTAGGTCTCATTAAGAAGGGTCTTAAAGCCATTGTTGATTAACCGGTTCAAAGCATGACAGGGGTAATAATACTGATCTTACTTGGAATCCTCCTTTTTATCATTGAATTTCTGATCATTCCGGGAGTCACAATAGCCGGTATAGGAGGAATGATCCTGACCGGAGCGGGGATTTATCTTGCCTATAAAAATTTAGGTCCTGATACTGCACTTTTTGTTCTTATCGGAACCCTGGTGGCCTCGGTGGTTATATTGTCATTTTCACTCCGCGCCAAGACCTGGAAAAGAGCGATGCTGAACACAAATATTGACGGCAAGACCAGCGAAAACCCGGCGGAAGGGTCAATCAACCCGGGAGACATGGGGATCACGGTGACAAGACTTGCCCCGATTGGCCGTGTGAATATTAACGGTATCATTCTGGAAGGTAAATCTATTGAAGGATACCTCAACCCAAAAACAGAAATCGAAGTAGTAAAACTGGTCGGTGCCCAGGTCATTGTAAAACCCAAAAACTAAATAAATATGGAAATTCAGTTAATTATCATAATCGTCGCCTCGATCATCGGTTTATGGATTATTTTTTATTTTATTCCAATAGGACTTTGGTTCCAGGCCCTTGTCTCCGGCGTCAGGATCTCTCTGCTTCAACTGGTCATCATGCGCTGGAGGAAGGTTCCTCTTGGGATCATCGTCAGGGCAATGATCGAGGGGTCAAAAGCCGGTCTGGATATCTACCGGAATGATCTCGAAGCCCATTTCCTTGCGGGGGGACATGTCGAACGTGTGGTTCATGCCCTCGTATCAGCCAATAAGGCCAATATTGACCTATCGTTTAAAATGGCCACCGCGATTGACCTGGCCGGCCGTGACGTTTTTGAGGCTGTTCAAATGTCGGTAAACCCGAAAGTGATCAATACACCGCCGGTTACCGCCGTAGCCAAAGACGGGATCCAGCTCATCGCTAAAGCCAGGGTTACAGTGCGCGCCAATATCAAACAACTTGTCGGTGGCGCCGGTGAGGAGACAGTTCTGGCAAGGGTAGGCGAAGGTATCGTGTCATCCATCGGATCGGCAGCGAGCCACAAAGCAGTTCTTGAAAATCCGGATTCCATTTCCAGGGTTGTCCTGGAGAAAGGTCTTGATGCCGGTACGGCTTTTGAAATTTTATCGATTGACATCGCCGATATCGATATTGGAAAAAACATCGGGGCTGTGCTTCAGATGGACCAGGCCAATGCCGACAAGAATATAGCCCAGGCACGGGCCGAAGAAAGACGTGCCATGGCTGTAGCCCTCGAGCAGGAAATGAAAGCCAAGGCACAGGAAGCACGGGCAAAGGTAATTGAAGCCGAAGTTCAGATCCCCCTGGCTATGGCCGAAGCCTTCCGTTCAGGAAACCTGGGAATCATGGATTATTACAAGTTCAAAAATATCCAGGCCGATACGGGCATGCGGGAACGTTTCTCCAAACCCGACGATAAACCGCAGGGACCCGGACATGGCGGAAGTCAGAAGAAATAAAACGGAATATATTGTTATAACATCGTTTGATGCACCAGGTAACAATCGAATAAATCCCATCGGTTCAATATGATACGTAACATGAAAATTCGTTTTCCCCTTTTTTTCATTTTCCTGGCTTGTATTTCCGGTTGCAACACAACCCAACCTGAAGGATGTTTCCCAAAAGAGAATCTTCCGGACTATATTTCACCCCTCACCTCTTTCGGTCAGCGGGCTGAATGGTCATTGGACGGAAAGAAGGTATTTTTTGTCGACAAGGCCGGCGGGGAAGTCTGGATGGTCGATGTGAAATCAAAAAGGACAAGGCAGATCTCAGACAGCACATGGCGGCCTGAGGGATGGGGCTATTACCGTGTCATGGCACTGTCGGACGGGAATTACCTGCTGACATGCGGGCCCGACAGAAGGGGGACGGTGATTCAGATCGTGAAAGGAGATTTCTCACAAAAACCATGGACACTGAATGAGCCGATCAATGAAGGACCTGCCATTTCACGCAAAGACATGAAGATTGCCTGGACCCCCGCCCAGAAAAAGATCTGGCTGGGAGAGATCGTATACCGGAAGGGCGTTCCTGAAATTGAGAACAGGCGTGCTGTCGTCGATAACTCCGATGTGGTGGCAGACAGTATTAAGTATGAGGGCATGATCGAACCACAGAGCTTCCGTCCTCCTGATGAAAAAGAACTCATCTGGTCACAATACGGTAAAGACGACCACGGCCGGTTTTCAAGTGAAGTGTTTGGCTGCGACCTCACCACCGGTAAACTGACGAACTACAGCAAAGCCCCGAACCAGTACGATGAGCCCGAAGGAATGTTTCCGGACGGAGAATACACTTTGGTGGAATGTGACCATCATCACCCGGAAGGAACAGCCTTTATCGACATTTACAAGCTGAAGCTCGACGGCACCGGCAAACACTACGAACGTCTTACACACTTCAGTGACACAAAGGGCTACCGGTCGTCCAATCCTGTGGTGAGTGATGACGGAAAATACATTGCATTCCAGGCTTCTGAAGCAGGTACAGCTGCCGGCGTAGGCTGCGGACTTTATCTTTTCGATATTCAGAAATATGCAGAAGAAAATCCATCCCCTGCAGAACAATGATGGCAGTGAATTTTCTTTCCTGACATGATGATATTTTTCTTTTGCAGATATGTTTTGTTTTTTTACTTTTGCTGAGCTTTTAAAAAGCAACCGTACACTACATTCTGGCTTAAAAGACCTTTAGTCACACACCGTAAACATATTGTTGGAGAGATGGGTGAGTGGCTGAAACCACCGGTTTGCTAAACCGGCGTACTCTGCAAGGGGTACCGGGGGTTCGAATCCCCCTCTCTCCGCAATCCTAAAAGTCCGTTTTGCGAAAGCAAAATCGGGCTTTTTTTATTCCCACTCATATTCTTTACTTCCTTGAGAGTTCAGGTCAAACAATCGGGATTAATTTTATGCCAGCCTTTATGAATTATTGTATTGTTTTATTGGATTATCATGATGTACTCGTGTACGGTTAACCTTTCAATCTTAGATTTGAGTAATACGTCAGAAATAATTTGGTCAGAAGAAAAGGTCATTCAAACGGAGGCTTTGGAATGGTATCATACCTCTTTTAATGATACCAGTAATCTATCAGACAGAAATAATATTGGGCTGGATGGGATAACTGTTGTTTTACTCAGACAAAACCTGAGATGCAACCTGTAAATGAAAAAACCCCGGCAGAACCAAGGCTTTTTTACTTATTTTTATTCCATAGTGTAACAAAATCATCAAAATCTAGTTCCAGATCTTCCCGGATTATTTTACGGAGCAATCCTTTTGGCAGATCCTGGTTTTTATGAACAGGAACATTGTCATCCTGCCATCGGGATGTTTTAGCCTGTGGTGTGAACCATTAATACGAATAACAATAAATCCGATATTCTGCAGGAATTTTAAAAATGCTTTTCCGGAGATTACAGGTAATTAAGGCATCGTCTGTTAATTTAACCCGCTGCATTTTTAATTGACACCTGCATCTCTCTGAAGCCGACAAAACGGTTGATATGCGGTCCATCCTCTTCCTCCTCCTCAATGCACATATCAATGACTTCCTTAATATTGCTCAATGCCTCGTCAATGGTAACCCCATATGAATGACATCCTTTAAATACAGGGCAGCTCACGATATAGTAATTATCTTCGTCCTGCTCGATAAGGATCGGAAGATGTAATGTTCTTGTTGCTGACTTTTTGATTTTCCCTGGTTTATTTATAATACAAAGATATGGAAATTCCAAGATTTCTTTACTACGATCGATAATGAGGTTGTATGCAAAATCCTTACCCGCCCCCCCGGTCAATATCATGGCTGGCTTTGCAAGTAGCCTATGCGGTTGGAAATGGAAGGGTCTGTCAAAACAAGCCTGCGTTTCCTCTTTTTCAATTGAAATATTTTTTGACCGTTGAAGGAATATATATTAGCAATAATGAATGAAAAGAAATTAACTTTTCTGAGATGGTTTCTATCAATTAGACACCCAGTTTCAAAAACTATTTATAAGTGATTCTTGGAAATTGAAAAATAATTTATCCCAGGATAATATGACAACCCAATACATCAAAGAACTGAAATTGAACGCACCTTTGAAGTCTTATTACAAACCGAAATCGCAAAAAGGATGAAGGAGGATCGTGCTTTACAGAAACGAATGAACAAGTACAAAGATTATTTATTTACTTTCCTGTACCATCCTGAAGTTTCTCCTGATAACAATGCTTCGGAAAGATCGTTCCTCAAATCCAGGTAAAACAAAGAGTCTCCGGACAATTTAAATCCCAACTGGAACAGAAATCTACGCTATCATCCGATCCATCACCGAAACGTGTATAAATAAATAGAACGTAGAATGTTAAATTGATTTCGCCTTTCATACTATTGCTAAATTGGACCTGAATAGTTACCACAATTTGAATCCCGGAGGTCAGGTTGAGTTTACGGATATCTGACATACGCTTATTTTGAAAAACGACGAATCCATTATATTCAGGATGAATATCTCTTTCAGGAACTACCCCTGTCTTTAAGTCTCCAATATAGATGACACTTGTATTATTCTAATAATGTCTTACGTATTTCGGGGTTACCCACCCCCCTCCCACCACCCTTAATGACAAAAAACCAAAAATCTCGCCCTCATCTGCGTATGTTATATAGCAGATTTGCCATAACCACCTTCCAACCAGGCTGCTTAGGATACAGGTCGAATTATTCATCAGGCAGTCCACCCTCCCTGCCTGAAGATTTCATTCATCCAGCCCCGGCCTTATGAACTTTCGGGCATCCCGGAAGTGATACTCTGCTTCCTTTATAAGTGATGAGAGATCTTTTAAAAATTGCAATATCTCATCCTGGTGATCGGGCATAAACTCAACCAGCGCCATGAGACCTTTCAGAGATTTATCCATGGATACCAGTGCCACTTTGGCAAACGCGTTGCGGTCGGATTCCCTTTTACAGATCCCGTCAACAGGGAGACTTGCTCGTTCTATCCTCGACATGATAATCCAGGTATAATACCCTACCACATACATGGAAAATCTTGCCTTGTCAAGCGGGGGGACATCTTCCATGTAGGTATGGACCCAGTGCAAAGCTGTCTCGGCATACATTCTTGCTCTCATGTTAAGATCATCATAGACCGGTTCGGGTCCGCAAAATATCTCTTCATCTCTTTCATTGACCCACCCAATACCTGTACCTTCCCAGGAATCCTGCAAAAAGTCCATTGTCACATCGAGGATGCACATGATCTCCATATCCGAATCCTCTTCACTCTCTTCGCGGATCCACTGGTCCTTCACATACAGAGCACATTTGGTTTTAGAGCTGCACAGCATGCACCAGCGGTCACAATAATTGAAGATACCCGGAACAGCATCCGGATTGGTATCTCTGCCTGAGCCGACTTCTGTGTAATTTTTGTTTTTCATAAATGCAAAGGTTAGCTTTCACTCCTTTATGGAAATAATTGAAAAAAATCAGCGTTTGGTTGTCCACTTTTTTCAGATTTATTTCTAAAATCTTTCTCAATGTCTGTGTTTACTGTTGTTAGGGGCAGATAAAAAATCAGGGATTCGTCTTTAAAAGTTCATTTGAATGACAAGAATAAGCCTGATGATTTGAAAATGATGGCGAACCAGATGCCGGGAAGGGTGTCGACTCAATATTATTTAATGTCATTCAGAGGGCTTATGAATCCATGGTTATCCCGTGAAAAACGGGTCATAGTGCCCTGAACATGCTTTCAATGAATTTCGATTTGCTTAATAATCTGATTCATCCTGATCCAAAAGGGCAGAGGGTATGGGTATGGGTCATCCGGAAGCTTAAGTATTCTAATAATTTCATATGTACTGTGGGGTCTCCCACCCCCCTCCCACCACCCTTAATGGCAAAAACCCAAAAATCCCGGCGTCTCCTGAACATGTTTTTTAACATGTTATGTGTAAAGTCTCTGTTGACCTGGTTATTAAGAATGCCAGGTGATCTGTCCATGCTGCCGTTCAACCATCATCGTTCTGCGGAGGAATGTACATCTCCAAAGGAAAAATGAGCCGTTCCAATTCTTCCCTGAAAAACGAAAGCATCAATGCAAGTTCAAGAACATCGTCCTGTGAATCCGGCATGTGTTCAAATAAAACAGTCCATGCTTTGAGAGATTTATTTAAGGAAGATGAGATCAGTCCGGCCAGACCCGTGCAATCGGCTTCCAGGGCCGTGTCTCTCTCAACAGCCAGCTCTATACGGTGAAGTTTGTCGGCCATAAACCAGGAATGAAAGTCCAATATTTCCGCGGCATCCAGCATCACATCAAGAATTATAAATTCTTCCCTGTGATCATCCATCCAGTCCATTGTTTCAATCGTATAGACCAAAAATCCCTTTGTTAATTTCAGGTAACCGGGATCAGATTTTTCAAATAAGGTATCAGTTTCTCCCGGACGAGATTCGCCATTCTGTCCGACTTCAGGCGTTAATGCCAGTACCCTGTCTATTGCATCCATAAACTCTCCGATTTTCTTCTCATTACAAGAATTTTCAGTGGTGAAGAACAGGGAACACTTCTGTCTCGACCGACATGTGATGCACCATTGATCACATTTGAGATGTATCACGGGTTGAAGTCCTCCTGGTGGATTACCCGTATTTTCTTTTTTCTCCTGGTTATTTTTCATAAGTAGGAATGTTTAAGTTCTGACTCTTAATGAAAAAACCTGAAAAAAATCAGCGACTCACCTGCGAGTTTTTTCACTTTTTCCTATTAAGTAAAAAAAGAAACGTCATGAATTCGAGGAGCAGGGTCTGGATGTTTTCCTGCAAATCTTCATGTTGCCGGAAAAATCATGTATAATTTTTTGTAGTTTTAAATCTTGTTTGAAACCATGGAAAACATTGAAAATCCACAGCTGGATCTGGCTTTTAACTTTGTACAGTACACCGGTAAGAATGTCTTTCTGACGGGTAAGGCGGGCACGGGTAAAACCACGTTTCTGCACAACCTGATGTCGGCATCGAACAAACGTATGGTGGTTACCGCGCCCACCGGTGTGGCAGCCATTAATGCGCGGGGTGTCACCCTGCATTCGTTTTTCCAGTTGCCGTTCGGACCATATATCCCGGGGCTGCAGCGTGGTGCTACTACCGTTCAGAATGGACTGAAAAGCGGATATCAGTCATCCGGGCAACATTTCAGCCGCGAAAAGATCAGCATCATGAAGAGCCTTGATCTGCTTGTCATCGATGAGATCAGCATGGTGCGGGCCGATGTGCTCGATGCCATTGATGAGGTATTGAAGCGCTTCAGAAAAAAGTCGAAGCCTTTCGGAGGCGTGCAGTTACTGATGATCGGCGACCTGCAGCAACTGGCACCGGTCATTAAGGAAGATGAGTGGGAGATCCTGAAGAACCACTATGAGAGCGGCTTCTTTTTCAGCAGTCACGCCCTGCAATCCACCGAGTATATCAGTATTGAACTGAAACATATCTACCGGCAGCAGGATAATGACTTCATCAATATCCTCAACAATATCAGGGATAACCGGATCGATGCAGAAACGATACGGACATTGAACAGCCGGTATATCCCCGATTTCAAACCTGCGGATAACGAGGGGCATATCATCCTTACCACCCACAATGCGAGGGCACAAAAGATCAATGATTCAAGGCTCTCTGAACTTCGGACTGAGGAGTATATCTTTAAGGCCCGTATCGAGGGCGACTTCCCTGAGTACAACTACCCAACTGATCAGCGGCTGGTATTAAAACCCGGGGCGCAGGTCATGTTTGTGAAGAATGATCCTAAGCCTCAGAAAGAATTCTTCAATGGAAAGATTGGGAAGATTACCGAAATTGACGACGACATCATTTATGTCCTTTGTCCGGGCGAAGATTCACTCATCGCTGTTGAGCCACTTGAGTGGGAGAACATGAAATTCACTATCGACCAGGAGACTAAGGAGATCAGAGAGAACATCCTGGGACTTTTCGGACAATACCCGCTGAAACTGGCCTGGGCGATTACCATTCATAAAAGCCAGGGTCTCACTTTCGACCGGGCAGTGATCGATTCGCAGCTTGCCTTCGCCCACGGTCAGGTCTACGTTGCCCTGAGTCGCTGCCGCTCACTCGACGGCCTGGTATTGAGTAGTCCGGTCAACTACCACAGCCTGAACACCGATCTCAGGGTCGAGCATTTCACCGACGGCCTGCGGCATAACCCCCCGGATGGTGTGCTCCTGGATCATTCGATGCTGGAATATGAACACAGCCTTATCAAAGATCTTTTTGACTTTTCCCCTGTTCTGTACAGACTGGACGGAATACTGAAAACGGCGTTACAATACCGGGAAAGTGTAATGGGTGAAGTCACCACGGTTTACACGGGAATGATGAACCGGTATATGGAGGAGATCAATGAGATAGTCGTGAAATTCAATACACAGATTGACCAGGCATTTAGGAAAGGTCTGGACGAAGCCTTCAGGGAGAGGATGAAAAAAGCGGCGATATACTTCGTGGAAAAGCTTGAAGATATCATCACGACTCCGTTGCAGACAATTGAAATTGACACCGATAACAAAGCGGTTGCCAAATCGTTCAAGGATTCGACCATTAAGCTCTGGGAAAATAACCATGTAAAGCTGTCGTGCCTGAGAGCATGCAGTACGGGATTTTCCATACGCGATTACCTTTCGGCCAGGGCAAAATCTGCAATCTCTGTTCCCCAGATGAAAACAGCACGCAAGAAGATCACTGAAGCAAATTTCAACAGTCATGGCGAACAAGGTTTGTATAACCATCTCAAAGCCTGGCGGGTAGCTAAAGCTGAAGAGATGGATCTGCCGCTATATATGATCATGCAACAGAAGACACTGAAAGAGCTGGTGCATTTTCTGCCTGTCACCGAAAGAGAGCTGATGAGGATCAAAGGTTTCGGGAAGAAGAGGCTGGAAGATTACGGACAGGAGATCCTTGAGCTCATAAACGCTTTTGTCGTCAAAGAAGGTATACAGGTTGAAGAACGCGAAGACTTAGTGGAAAAGCATCAAAAACGGGAAAAAAAAGTTCGCACCGATGAAGGTCACACATTCAGGATCAGTTATAATATGTTCAGGGAAGGCAAGACTATTGCCGAAATCGCGGCCCAGAGGAATCTTAAGGAATCTACCGTTGAAAATCATATGGCCTACTTTATCAGCCTGGGTGAGATAGATATCCTTGAGCTCATCGACGAACCCGCGGTCACCAGGATCTCAGAATATTTCACCAGCAGCGACAACTACGGGCTGAACGATGCCCGGGAAGCGCTGGAGAACAAGTTTACATACGGGCAATTGAAGATGGTGAGGGCATATCTGGGGAGGAAGGAGGAGGTCAGAGGCGGATAAATCAGCTGATGATTCTGACGAAAATTTTGGAACCTGAACAGCCGGCTGGCCGGTTACCTTTCGGATAAAGTGTATAAGAAAATCCCTTACGAACCGGGAGATGTAAGGGGCGGACACATGACCTGGACCGTTTTTTCCTTAACAGGAAATCTTTCCAAACCGGTCATAAAACGCTCGTGAAATATCGGGAGAAAAAACCATAGCCAGACTGAAAATAACCGTCATCCTTTACCTTGCCGTGATATATCCCCCTGGTACCCCGTTCTTCGACAGCACGATCTGCCACAATTGATTCCGTCGGGCCCTGAAAGCACCTGCGCTTGAAAGGAGGTAAAATTTCCACATCCGGTAGAAACGCTCAGAATATTTCTTATTCAGGCTTTCCCAGGCTTCGTTGAAATTCGTAAACCACGCCATGAGGGTCTTGTCATAATCGGCTCCGAAGTTGTGCCAGTCCTCCATCACAAAATGACGTTCGAAGGCCCTGCCGAGCTGGGCGACGGAAGGGAGCATTCCGTTTGGAAAGATATATTTGTGCGTCCAGGGGTTGATCGAATGAATCGACAGAGGGCTGCCAATGGTATGCAGGAGAAACAGTCCGTCATCCCTGAGACAGCGGTCAGCCACCTCAAAGTAGGTACTGTAATTCTTGTATCCCACATGTTCGATCATTCCGACGCTGACGACGCGGTCGAATTTCCCGGTCAGTTCGCGGTAGTCCATCAGTTTAAACTCCACGGGAAGCCCTTTACAAAGCTTTTTTCCCAGCTCGACCTGTTCTTTCGACACGGTAATGCCTGTCACTTCAGCCTTATATTTTTCAGCAGCGTACTTTGCGAAAGCGCCCCAACCGCAGCCGATATCCAGTACCCGCATCCCGGGTTCAAGATAGATCTTCCGGCAAATCAGATCCAGCTTGTTTTCCTGGGCTTCATCGAGAGTTCGGGCACCTTTCCAGTACGCACAACTGTAATTCAGCCGTCTGTCGAGCATGGCCTGAAAAAGGTCGTTGCCGGTATCGTAGTGCCTTTCCCCTATGATAAAAGCCCGCCGTCTCGACTGCAGGTTAAAGATCCTGGCTGTGGCCGCCGTTGCAAGGACAGAAAATTTCCGTCTGATCTTTTCTTCGAGCCTCTCCAGTAAAATCCTTGAAATGGTTTCATCGAGGGCTTCCGCCTCCCACCAGCCATCCATATAAGCCTCTCCGATGCCCAGCTCCCCTTCGGTGAGGGCACGCCGGTAGAAATTCTCATTGTGAACATGGATATCCCAGGGGTTGGAGCCATTGATCTGAATGCCTGTCCCTTTGAGGAGCTGTTCTGTCAGCAGCTCGAATTTGCGTGTCGTTCTGTTCATAACACTGATGTTAATTCTCTCTTTATTTCCCGGTTTCCCAATCAGGCTCGGGTTATAAAAACGTCAATGTAATTAATGAACATCATGATCACAGGAAAGGTTAATCCGGAACTATATTTTCTTGAGGAGGGAGAACGGTTGTCAGGACTTCTGAAGTTAAACAAACCGATATACAATATAATGGGATGATCGGTCCACTGAACAGCGGCTGCAAGAAAGTGGTCCGGCCGGGTAATGATTGAATGCCTGTAAACTTCCCGTCAGGCCGGAGGTCAAGGAATGTTAAACAGGACAAAACTCAACAGAAAAGCAAAGAGTTTGTTACACATTGTTACAACATTATAAAGTAAAATGTCATATATTCAGACCTTCCTGTTTGGTTTAACGCTGGCCATCTCCATCGGGCCGATAGCCATCCTGATCCTGAACCAGAGCATCAACTGCGGACTCAGAAATGGTGCTTTGTGCGGCCTGGGAGCAGCAACAGCAGATCTTTCTTATGCCGTGGTTGCTTTTACAGCCGGGAGTTACCTGTTCCCCCTGCTGGAAAAGCAAAAGGAAATTATCCCGCTGTTATCCTCTTTAGTACTCATCCTTTTCGGCATCTGGATGATTTATGTTACCCTTAAGAAAAAGTCGGGTGACAATACCGGAAAATACTCCCTGACATGCAAATTTCCATTTGCCACCACGTATGGATTAACAATTGCCAATCCATTGACGATCATTGTTTTTGCCGGTTTAGCCGGCCTGGTGTCCGGTGGAGGGATAGGTCACATAATTTTCCATGCCCTTTCCATATTTGTCGCCAGCCTTTCCGTTCAGATGCTGATTGCTTTTGCAGGAAGCAAACTGGCCCGTTTTTTTTCCCGACCATCAACATTAATGTATTTTAACCTGGTAAGTGCATTAGGAATTATGCTTTTCGGAATATCGAAGCTGGTCTGAAAAACCGGTCCAGGGCAGCATGGGCCAGGATTGAAAAGTTGCGTTTTATTTTTCCGTCATTCTTTTACTGACCGGTCTCGCAGCCTTTCTTATCATTCTAAATTTGGTCTTATGAAAATCAACAGACTTGAAACATTCATGAAAATCCTGGCTCTGCTATAGCCTCTTTATATGGTGTACTATTACCGGTTGCATGAAGATCCGGATAGCGCTTTCAATGTAGTTTAGATAAGCTCCCTTCGACTTCGCTCAGGGTTTGCGTTTTAGAAAATTATTGAGCGTAGTCGAAATAATTTTGACAGAAAAATAGATATGTCGGTCCCTGAGCGAAGTCGAAGGGTGGTCCCTGAGCGAAGTCGAAGGGTGGTCCCTGAGCGAAGTCGAAGGGTGGTCCCTGAGCGAAGCCGCTTTTGTGTTATATATTGCTTTAATGCCTTGATCGATTATGACAAAGCGAAGGGTGCCAACTAAGATGGTATCTCAAAAAAGATTATCAGCAAAAAATGATATTTCACATCAGTTATTAGTGTGACAATAATATTTTAATAGCATGTAAATCTTAAGTTTGGTAACTTGTGTGCATGATAGTGCTGCAGATCATATCCGTTATTTTATGCCTTGTGGCATTCCTTGTTTTATGGATTTTAGTGGCACCCTTTATCATCATTATCGACACCGGGAACGAACGTTATTTAGTAAAACTGGTGACCCTTGGAAGTGCTGAACTGCTTTTAAGGGAAGACGTCATTAAGATCGTTATCAGGGTGCTTTTTTTAAGGTTCAGCATAGACCCGTTTAAACCTCGTAAAAAGAAAGCAGGTATTAAGAAAGAGAAGCCTGAGAAACCGGTAAAAAAGAAGGTTTTTTTCCGCTCGTTAAGGTCAGGAAGAAAATTTATTATTCAGATGTTCCGGTCCTTCCGGGCAGAGGTGGAGGCCGAGGTCGATACCGGCGATGTGATCACCAACGCTTACCTGGTCCCGGCTGCTGTTTTCCTGAACCAGGAGAATATCCATATTTCAGTCAATAACAGCGGGGTAAACAACTTCAGGCTCGAACTTCGAAACAGAATGATCATTATGCTCTTCATTTTAATACGATACAAGATAAGTCGTTGGTAAATTATAAACTAAAAACGAAAAGCGATGGAATTAAAGATTGATGAATTATTGAACAAGGTGACCGATCACATCGAGAAGATGGTAAAAACCGAAACCGTGGTCGGTGAGGAATTCAAACTGGGCGATTTTTCCTGCCGGCCGGTAATCAAAGTCGGAGTCGGTTTCGGCAGCGGTATGGGCCAGGGCGAGGATCCGAAAAAGAAAGCTGCCGGAACGGGCGGGGGTGCCGGTGCCGGTATTGGAATCAGCCCGGTGGGCTTCCTGGTTGCCAAAGATGGTGAAATCTCTTTTATCAGTACAGAGGGTAAGAAAGGTCTGTCGGGCCTTTTTGAAAAAGTTCCGGATCTGATGGAGAAGATGATGGAAATGAAAAAGAAGAAGGAGGAGGGAGAAGAGGGGAAAAAATAGGCTGAAGCCTGAACAAACGCTGAAAATAAAGGAACGCGGTTCCCGGAAGCATTCTGCCGGGATGCTTAGAGGAACCGTGTTTTTTCTGTTTTTTAAAGACTATTATTCACCTTCACAGTGGGTATAAAAATTATGCTGACCTTACCAATAAAATTCCGGTATTAATGAATATTCCAAAAACAACTATAGGCAACGTTTGCTACTTTTTTACAAGACCCGTGAAAAGGTGCTCTTCCTGGAACGAGCCTTCGATCCCATGAAATACAAGTGTACGGACGTGGGTGGAAAAACAAAATTTGATGAAGACATCCATTCATCCTGTACCAGGGAAATCAAGTTGTGGCCGACGAGATTCTCAGTCGGTTTCTGCAGGAATATCATGAACAGTCTCCATAGACAATACTAATCCATAAGAATCATTCAGAAAAAACTACACCTGCTCTGGCAATAAAATAAAATTAATTGCTAGTTTTAATATTTAATGAACACCTGATAAATGGAGGCTTGCATAAATACAAACTACAAACTTTTTATTGAACAGGATGGAGACAATAACTGAATATAAAAAGAAATTTGCGCTTAATCTCGCAGCCTACCCGGATATCAAATCTCAGAATACAATTATTTATTGCTAAAAAATTAACCTTTAAATGAAAAGAAAAACACAACTAACCCTTTTGGTCCTGTTTAATTTATCATTCCTCTACGGACAGGTTGATGAAAGCCGTAATTACCTGTATTTGTTCTCCGATTCAGTAATTTACGGCAGAATAATACAATATAAAAAGCAGTTTGTTAAGCCTTATTTTTTGATTAATTCAACTAAGGTAAAACCTGATCTGGTTAAGTTTTGCAAAAATGAAACCGGTTTTTATGCCAATCTAAAAAACCTGAATACATGGAGTAGTCCGGATTTTGCCCAAAGAATACGTAAAGGTAAAATCAATTTGTATGAAAGCAGAGTAATTTATACCAATGGTATGCCAAAAAAAATTTATAACTATTATAATAAGGGATTTGGTGATTTGAAAAAAGCAAATTATGAAAATTTACATATCGATCTTTCCGATAATCCGGAAAGTGAGAAATATTTAGATAAATATAAGTCTTTCAGAGATGGTGAGGTCTTGTCGGCGATTATCGGAGGAGTAGCAGTAATAGCAGGTTTTGCCACATTAATCAGCAAAACGCAATCGGGAGATGACTATGGATATGGAGAGCAGACCGAACCTGATGTAACCGGCAGTATCGTTACGATAGGATTAGGAACCGCTTGTTTCACTGTGACTTATATTCTTAATTTATCAAAACCGAAACATTTGAAAAGTGCCATCGACGTTTACAATTATTAGCAGCCGGAAGATTGTATATACCATGCATCATCAGATTTTGGATTGATAAAATTACCTGAAGTGTCTCATAGAGATTTGGGGTTAGTGATTAGTTATGAGTAATAAGTGCCGGAATCACACATTCTCCAATCTCTCTATTCTCCTTTCAATGTTGTTTCGATAAGGTCCATGAGCGAAGTCGAAGGTGGTCTCATTTTTGCGTTGAATCTAACGGTCCCTGAGCGCAGCCGAAGGGAGCTTATCTAACGAAATTGATTCTCCATTCTTCGCATCGATCAAAAATCTCTATTGAAGACATTGGAGATTAGAGGTTGGAGAGAAAGGAAAAAGGAGAAAGGTATTTTAACCTGGCAAGTGGCTGGGTATTATGCTCTTTTGGATTTTAAGGTTGACCTGAATACATGGTATGGATCAATCCGGGTATAATTTCTTCAGGCGGATTTTTAATCACAACCCTCAGGCTCCGGCATAGTTTTCCCCCGTCATAAAGCCCTCTTTGGAGAAAAGACACCCGTTCATCCGGCATCATCCCCTTCAGCAAATCATTCTGAGCTAAAAAAATCAAAAATAAACCGTAATAATATAATAGAGACCTGTGGCAATGAACACAATGGAGACGGTGCGCCGGAACCATACTTCGAAAGCCCGGAGCCGGTTATACAAGCCGCCCACCCCGGAAACGGTAAAAGCGATGAGCCAGGCAAAAATAATCACCGGAATCCCGGTAGCCACCGCGAAAACTACGGGAAGGTATAATCCTGAAGCGCTGGTGATGGTCATCGGGATAAGCATGCAGAAATAGAGCACACCGCTGTAAGGGCAGAAAGCCAGGGCAAACAGTATACCGAGCAGCAGTGCATCCCAATATGTCGTGGTGCTTTTCTCCTCAAATCTCCGGGTAAGTTTTCCCAGGCCCGGGAACCTGACCTTCAGGATATCGAGCATAAACAGGCCGATAACGACCAGCAGCGGGCCGATAAATTTTTCACCGTACCTCTGAAATGTTCCCGACAGGGCAAACCGGTCGGCGCCCAGGAAAATGATAAAAGCTAGCATTGTATAGGATACTGCCCTGCCCAGGGTATAGACCAGACCGTTGAAAAAAACCCGGTTCCGGTTTTCAATATCCTTACCAATGAAGCCTATGGCCGTGATGTTTGTAGCAAGGGGGCATGGACTGATGGCGGTCATCAGTCCCAGGATGAGCGCGGTAACAAAAGGCAGCGAACTATTCTCGAGCAGTCCGCTCAGAATACGTTCCATGTTCAGAGCAACGGTTTGATCGCGTCATTTAGAATTTTCCTGAACTTCTCCGGATCGGTCCGTGCATACAGGAATCCTTCACGCGTCAGGTCAATTTTTTTATCGCCTTTTACAATGAGCAGGGTCTGCCCGGAGACACCCAGCTCTTTGCCCTTTGCTTTGCCTGTTGCATCATCGAGGTTGTAAGCAGAGAAGCCGACATCACTGCCCTGTAATTCACTCACGCCGGCCTGTGCTTCAGCCTCGATAGCCCGGCAGGTAGCACAACGAGCGTTAAAATGAAAATAATACACACTGACTTCAGATGCGTCAGTGCCGTCTGCCCCGGTTTTAGCGGTGGATGACTGGGCACAGCTCATAACAGATACCATGAATGCCATCATGGCAACAAAAGTGATTTTTACTGTATTCATATCCGGTTTATTTAAATTTCATTAACAAATCTTTTAAATCGTGCACTGAAGGAACCCTGCCCCGTACGACAACCTGCCCGTCAACAACCAGTGCAGGAGTGGCCATCACACCGGTCTTCATGATCTCCATAATGTCCTCCACCCTGGTCACAGTGGCATTGAGATCCGCTTCAGTCACCGCCTGCCGGGTGGCTTTTTCAAGGGCTTTGCAGTTCGGACAGCCTGTTCCTAAAATTTTGATATCCATAATTCTATGATCTTCAGGATTCTATTCGTAGTTCGTCTAATAACGAACAAAGCTACAAAAAAAATGAATAGCTTTTGATTATGACAACGGAAAAGATTTTTTCATTTAACCTGTCACAAACGTTCAAACATATTTCAGAATTATTCTATATTTACAGTGAGCAAAACGGATTTACAAGGATACCCTTTGCCCCTGCTCATACCCTGGAACTCCACGTATACATAGAAACCCGTCCAGGCATCAGTTCAAATCCGATGATCAATACGATATGGCTAAAAAGTCAGTTTGATCCGGTTGGAAGTATTTTGTTTACATTTTAAGGAATGGAAGAAGCATTAATTTCAAAATAGCATGGGAACTGTAAGATATAATCATATTATAGTTCTGTGCC
The DNA here is from genome assembly GCA_963732905.1 of uncultured Bacteroidales bacterium. GTDB lineage: Bacteria > Bacteroidota > Bacteroidia > Bacteroidales > DASQZK01. The sequence continues at coordinate 65,345 of CAVTBM010000009.1, read as the reverse complement.
TGATCTTCAGCCTGTTTACCATCCGTGATCTTTCCGGGCAGGTGGTGATCAACGAATTCCAGGCTTCGAACCTTTCATTCATACAGGATCCTGATTTCCACGAATTCTCAGACTGGATCGAATTATACAATGCCGGTAGTTCCGGAACGGACATCTCCGGATACTATCTTACCGATAATTTGCTGAACAAGACCAAATGGCAGATCCCTGCAGGAACTTTCCTTCCGGCCAATGCTTACCTGCTCATCTGGGCTGACGGCATGAACTCAGGTCTGCATGCCGGTTTCAAACTTAGCGGCGACGGAGAAGAGATCGGCTTGTTCAATCCGCAGGAAGAGCTGATCGATACGGTTACCTTCAGTATTCAGTATTCAAATGTTTCCTTCGGACGAGATGCGTCTGGCACAGGCTGGTTATTTTTCCCCGATCCCACGCCGGGTGCCCCAAACGGGGAGGTTGGTTACCCGGGCATAAGCGGAGTGCCACAATTTTCCCTCACAGGAGGATTTTATGACTCAGCCATCACACTTGACCTGTCTTCAAATGAAACCGGAGCCGTTATCCGGTATACTACCGACGGCTCTGAACCGGATGCCTCTTCATTGCAGTACGTTACAGCTTTGTCCATACCGGTCACAACTGTCCTCCGTGCCAGGATATATGATGATGGTATGCTGGCAGGAAAGACTGTCAGCCATACCTACTTCATCCATGAACAGGAACATGATATGCCGGTACTGTCGATATTTACAGGTCCAGACAACCTATGGGATCCTCTGAACGGGATCTACGTGAATTATGAAGAAGACTGGGAAAAACCCTGTGGCCTGGAATATTTTACCCCTGCAGGGGAATCTGTTTTCAGTACGAATGCAGGTCTCAGCATCTTCGGAGGTGCCAGCCGGGGTGCTGCCCAGAAATCGCTGGCGGTGTATGCCCGTTCTGAATATGGTGACGGGCCAATAGAGTATCCCCTTCTGCCCGGAAGGGAGACCGGCATATACAAATCCTTTGTCCTAAGGAATTCAGCCAATGACTGGAGCGGAAGCTGGCGGGGAACCATGTTCAGGGATGCCTTAATGCAAACGATTGTCGAAAACAGGGCGGACCTTGATTATCAGGCTTACCAGCCGGCAGTTATCTATCTTAACGGGGAATACTGGGGAATTCTCAACCTCAGGGATAAACAAAACGAGGATTATTGCGAAGTACATTATGGCATTGACAGGGACAGCGTGGATATCATTAAGAATAACGATGCCGTTGCGGGCAATGATCTCCTGTACACTGAAATGATGAACTTCCTGAAGAACAACGACCTCTCTACGGATGAAAATTACCAGGTCGCCGCATCGATGATTGATATTGATGAATTTATAAGTTACATGATTACCGAGATCTATTGCTGCAATATTGACTGGCCTGCAAATAATCACAGGCTGTGGAGGCCGGAGGCCGCGGGAGGAAAGTGGAGGTGGATGCTCTTCGATATGGATTTCGGATTTAACGGCTTTCAGTGGGCGCCGCCTTCAACCAATATGTTTCCTGTAGCTCTCAATCCCGATATCGACGATTATGTCAGGAAAGGAGAGAAAGCTCCCTGGGCGACAATGGCCTTCATAAAGCTGACGCAGAACGAAACGTTCAGGAAAAAATTTATAAGCGCATTCATCAGCCAGGTCGGTACAACGTATAATCCCGGCAGGGTTATCCATATCGTCGACTCCCTGAGTGCCAACCTGGAGAATGAGATGCCACGACATATCGCCCGGTGGTCGGCTGACGGCGGTATAACCTCAATGCCAGCCTGGCGTCAAAACATCCAGGGAATGCGGGATTTTGCCAACCAAAGGCCGCACTATGCCCTCAGTCAGCTTGCGGAAACGTTTGGTCTGCAGCAGGGTGATAAAGTGCCGGTAGAGATCATTTGTGAGGATGGAGGTAAAATCACCCTTGACGGGACACCTTTGGACAGTCAGGATTTCACTGCCGAATATTACAAAGGGCTGGTCCTGAATCTTTCATTATCGACGACCGACAGTTATCGTTTCATCGAATGGACCGTTGAGGATCCTTCCGTCAATGGCGGGGAACCGGTATCTTTTACAGAAAATCCGGTGGAAATCAATATTGAAGGTGCAACAAAGATCACGGCCCGGCTGGAGAGTGATGATGACATCCCGGAACTGAAGATCAATGAGATCATGGCCGGTAATACCAACGGTATTGTAGATGAATTTGGGAACCATGATGACTGGATCGAGATTTACAATGCAGGAATGAAAGATGTAGATCTTGGCGGTTTATTCATGACCGATTCACTGGGTAAACCGGCGAAGTGGAAAATCCCGGCCACACAGCCCGAAGTCACCACGGTTCCTGCCGGCGGTTTTATCGTTTTATGGGCCGACAATGAGCCTGATGAGGGTGTCCTGCACCTGGGATTCAAACTGGATAAATCGGGGGAACAGGCCGGACTCTTCAAACAAATCGGTGAAGACATGGTCGTTATCGATTCCGTCTCATTCCCTGCCCTGTCATCAGACATATCCCTGGCCAGGTATCCCGATGGTACCGGGCCCTGGTCTGTAGCTGCCCTATCCACACCGGGATATGAAAACAGCAATACCGGAGTGGAGAGGAATTACCAGGATCTGACGGAACCCGTCGTCTACCCGAATCCGACCACCGGCATCATCAGGATCAAATGTACTGGTAAAGCTGACCTGGCGCCGGGACATAAGATAACGCTAAGCATCATCGATTTTTCCGGAAGGACGATCAGGAATCTGACCTTCACCGACGGAGAATCCATGGAAACAGACCTTTCTGATATGCCTGCCGGACTCTACCTGGTAAGGCTGACTATTGGCGGGAAATACTTCACCAGGCAGGTTATTCTGATGAAGTAAGGGACCAACTTTTTCCGGTAGTTTGTCAATTTATTGAATGGAGATTTACGAGAAATTGCTTCATTTCTTTAGGCTAAAGGATCAAAAAAGATTGGAAGGATTTGTCTGTTTTATTTCTGCCTGACCCCGGGTATCTATACAGTAATAAGTTCGTATATCTTGCTCCGGAATAAAATCTACTTAAACATTTTCGCGATAGTGGAGGGATTTTATTGCCGGGTACAATTTCAGGTATTCTTTAAATTGATCATCATAGTGATGGACATATTCTGCCTGTGGGAAAACTGTGCCGGAAGTTTTTATCCATTCCTCAATGATTTCAATTTCAGGCACTCCGGTAGTTGCAGACCTGGCAAGGATTGCAGCACCAAGACATCCGGCCTCTACAATCTCTAAATTTGTAACTGGTTTATTCAATACATTTGCTTTCAGTTGAGTCCATATTTTACTCTTTGCCCCACCGCCGACAGCTCTTAACTCTTCAATAAAAATACCCGATTCCTCAAGAATTGCCAGATTCAACCTCATTTCAAATGCAACACCTTCCAATAAGGCCCTCATAATTTCTTGTCTGGAAGTGTGAAAGTGCAACCCAATTATTGCTCCGGCAATATTGCTATCGAAATATGGGGTACCTGTTGGAGCAAAGTATGGAAGTACAAGAAGTTTTGAAGGTTTGTCCGGTAGTGATTCCAGTAGAATTTCATAAATATTTTTTCCGGTTTTCCTGGCCATCGACTTTTCCTTTTCCCCGAATTCATCAACAAACCACTTCAAAACATTCCCCCCCGACAGACTAAAAGCCACTGTACAGTACATCCCGGCTAATGTATAGTCGTAGGTGCAATAATTGTTTTTAAAGAGTTCCGGATTAAAAACAGGTTTGGCAAAAACAGGTGTAATACATTCGACGGTACCGGTGGCATACATGGCCGTATTTTCTTTCACAATACCGGCACCGAGGGCAGCACATGTCTGATCGTGACCGCCGGTAATTACTGCGACCTCTTCTGTAAGTCCAAGTTCAAGAGCAATAGCCGGCGGAATGGTCCCTATGATTGTTCCGGAAGGCAGCGGCTTCGCTAATTTGGAGGGTTGGAGGCCAATTGCCTTAAGTATCTCATCATCCCATTTATGCAGAAGAACATTAAATAACATTGTACGTCCTGCCAGGGAATATCCGATGGCAGGTTCAAGACCCAGTTTGAGATGAATCAGGTCTTCGAAACACAGGAATTTCGCAGTACGGGCCCAAAGATCAGGCTGATTATGTTTATACCAGAGGAGCTTAAAAAGCGTAAACATCGGGTATGCGGTATGTCCGGTAATAGAATAGAGTTTTTCAGCTCCGAATTCAGAGCAGAACTGCTCAACAAAATTTACAGCCCTGGAATCTGACGATACCATGGCATTCCGAAGAATTCCGCCATCTTCGGAGACCGGGGTAAACGCCTCTCCTTGTGAGGATACTGCGATTGCCCTCACACGATTGTGTTGGGTAAGACGGGCAATCTCCTTAATTACCTCAAAGCACTTGAGGCAAACCCCGGAAGAATCCAGTTCTGCCTGGCCTTCAGCGGGAAAAATTAAATTGTATTCCCGGTGTGCTGAGGCAACAACTTTTCCCCTTTCATCAAAAGCTACCCCCTTGCAGGAGCTTGTGCCGATATCAAGGCCTAAATAACTCATATGTCTTAAATTAAATATATGCCGCTATTTTGTGGTCCCCTATACATACCAGATGGATAAATAGTCTTTAATAATTCTTTTCATTTCCCTGAAAATAATATCCTGACGATATTTTGTAGTAAAATATTGAATAGATTTATCATGGTCAACTTCAACATTTTTACCAATAAGACCATTATTCCTTAGCTCTGCTGCCAGTTTTTTCCCCGTGATTTTAGAAGCATTTTCAAGCATCCGGGTTAATAGAACCGGGGAGGTATCTCTTTCCAGAATAGTCCAGATATTTACCTTGCAGATACCATCATCAAACAGGTTATGAATTTGATCATTTCCAACTGAAGACGCTCCATGCAGTACAATTTTTGTCCCGATTTTGCGCTTGATTTCTTTCGCAAGTTCCCCATGATACCTTAATTCAGCAGTGTTCGCCCTATGTTCGGTACCCAGGTTGGCGACAATAAGGTCACATCCCGTTTGCCGCAAAAAGATCTCAGCATTTTCAGGGGTAGTTAAATTATTTCCACCTGTACCCGCATCCACGATTTCATCGCAGGCACCTTCGATAAGAATTTTCCCGGAATTCTGATCAACAAACCTGTTTGTAGCCAAAATATTTTCAGAAAGACTTAAGCCTGAGGCATCATACATGATCGAGGAAAACATTTTCATGTCCCACGATAGCAGTTCTTTATCAATATCATGCTGTATGTGATCAAGATGAACCAGGACTCTTAAATCTTTATAGGGGCTTATCTCTGAGGTTAATATCCTTAAATCCTCGAGAAACAGTCGAAGACCAACTTCCCAGTTTCCCGTATGCGAGTAATTCACGCTCTGGCTGCGATGTGAATAGCAATTCGTAATCGCGATGGTGACAGGCAGGTGATTATTCCCTATTTGCTCTCCATATGATTTCACGGCATCAAGAACTGCTTCTGTCGTTGTAAGATTTTCGGTGCAGAAACATGGTATAACCCACTTGAGTTCAGATGCCTCCTGGTATACGTCAAGAACCTCCTGTTTATCAACAATAAGTGCCATAGTTGTAAAGATATTGAAATTTCATCATTGAATTGTCGCCTTATACTATCCCAAATAATCACTATAAAAAGGTAGAATGTTTCTTCAACCTCCTCAATCCTGTCAAAGCAGCCTTCATTTTCATAAATTGATTTTCAAAGTAATCATCATGAACACGGCTAACCTCACCTCCAAATACAATTCCTTACCCTTTCTCCCCCCGGAATTTATGATAAATGGGCTGAGGAAAACAGACCGGTTGCATCTGAGTGAGGAGCCTATTTCTGACTGCTTTTATCGTAATACTATCTCGTTAACATTTTAATTCCTGATCTTTTCACAACAAATTTTTATAAGATGTCTAATTCATTAAATATAAGAAGAAGAATATATTCTATGTCACTGGTGTCCAATAAAATCAAAAAATATCAATTTGTCCAGGCTAATCGATTGATAATCTGAATGCCAATACCCAAATCAATGTCGTTTAGATAAGCCCCCCCGTTTTCGAAGAACAGGTAATTTTATACAAATATCTCTTCATCCTACTTTAAAAATTCGTTGCACACCCTACGGGGTGCCAGGGAACACTCCCTGTTAAATATTCTATCACTATCTGACCCCTCTGGGGTCTATTGGACCAATCCTATGAATTGTTTAAAGCCATTTCGCTTCCCTGTTCATCATTAGATCAAAAAATCGTAAACACGATTAAGAAAGCCTCCGCTGAGAGGAAGACAGCGATAGAACGATGGTCAACATTAAACAAGGCACCCCGTAAAGTGCGCAACGAATTTTCATTTTACCGAACAACAGTGAATTTTAATAAAAACATTCTCACAGTTTGACTGATGAATTTATTTATATTTGTAATAAAATCATGATTTTAAGAGGGACCGTTAAAAAATCATTCTCTTTTTTACGATCGCTAATCAATTTTTATCCGATTCAGATTTTAGTTTCATACGCAAGAGATTATCAACTTTATTTGCTAATCTGGCTTTTACCATTTTTAATCACTTTAAACAGTCTCGGGCTTAATTTTGGAATACCATCACTTTTTTTATATCCTGAACAAGAGGGTCATTCAGGAATAATCTCCTTCCTTTTTATGGGTTTGGCAACCGGTGGGTTTATCATGGCTTTTCATGTTTCTTCTTATGTAGCAATGATTCACCGGTATCCTTTTATAGCTGCCGTCTCCAGACCATTTTATGTTTTTGCATTAAATAATTCTGTGATTCCTGTTATTTATATAGCCGTATATCTTTTTCAAAGCATTAAAAACCAGAGTACACAGGAGTTGATCCCATTGGGTCATATACTCTTAAACTGCCTGTCTTTTCTTTCAGGTGTATTCATTTTTGTATATCTGTCCTTCGGAATTTTCTATCTTTTCGTAATAGGACTTCCATCCATTTACACTTTCAGCGCAAAGCAGTTGGAGAAAAGATGGTTCAAAGGAGCTTATAAAAAGTACAAAAAGGATCGGGACACTAAACTTCAGAATATATATTCAGGGGCCCATGGTCTTGTCAATGTTCAGTTTTACCTCAGGGGCTTCATGAAAATAGGAAAAGCCCGCGAATACAGGCATTATAATGAAACGATCCTGACAAATATCCTTTACCATCAGCATTTTAATGTGCTCTACTATGTCATAGCTATATTGATGTTTATCATTGTCCGGGGGCAAATGAAAGATGATGCATTCCTTATTTTGCCTGCAGGTGCAAGTTTATTGCTGATATTTACAGTAATAATGCTTTTGTTCACCCTGGTCTACATCTTTTTTAAGAAATGGACCTTATCCTTTCTTATTATATTCATTTTTGGTCTCAATTATTTCTATTCTTCCAAAAACAGCTGGAATGATAGTGCTTACGGGCTTGAATATAAATCAGAAAATGAGAATATAAACATATTACAACACGGGGATTATGCGAAAGATTCTCTTGAGACCATTCATGTTCTCGAAAAATGGAAAGAAAAAAATTCAATTATAACCGATAATCACAGTAAACCTAAAATGGTGTTGATATGTACCAGTGGTGGCGGACTTAAAATGGCCGTGTGGACCTATTTCTCCTTAGGTTATATAGACAGTCTGACCCATGGGTCTCTTTTAAAACACACCCAGTTAATAACCGGAGCCTCAGGGGGAATGTTGGGAGCTGCTTACCTGCGGGAGCTTTATCTCGAACATTTGAACGGCAAAATTAACAGCTATTATTCAAATGCCCATATTGACAGGTTATCAAAAGATCTTTTAAACCCGATTCTATATAGTTTTTCAATGAGTGACTGGTTTTTCAGACTGCAAAGATTTTCTTATCATGGATACAGCTATTACAAGGACCGGGCATTCATGTTTGAAAAGTATGTGAATATAAACTTAGCTTCGGCCCTTGATAAACCTTTATCTGCGTATTATGAGCCCGAAAAAAGGGGATTGGTACCCATGATGATTTTTAATCCCACGATAATGAATACCGGTTCAAGGCTTATTATTTCGCCTTTGAATGTTTCATACCTCGTTAAATCAGGTTATTCAGACAGTTTGCGAAATTTAGAGTTTCGGTATCATTACAGACCCTTTGGAGCAGATAGCCTTAGATTTCTTTCAGCGATTCGAATGTCTGCAAGCTTTCCTTATGTCAGTCCACGGGTTGCGTTACCTGGAAATCCGACCCTGACAGTTTTCGACGCCGGGATCAATGACGATTTCGGTTACCTGACGGTTTATAGCTTCGTGGTTTATTTTCAGGAATGGATAAGGAAAAATACGGATGGAGTTATCATTATTAGTCTGGATGAGAATAATGATTATAAAGAATATTACTATAATAAGCCATCCATTGTTTCTGATGTCCTTAAACCTGCCAGTTCCCTGGTATCTAATCTGTCAAACATTCAAAAATCTAATTATCTTCAGCTATTATACTCTCTAAACAGGGCTGTTCCAGGTAAATTTTACTTTATAAAACTGAATTTAGGCTCTCCGGATAAAAAAATTTCACTAAGCTGGCATTTGACAAAACATGAAAATCAAATCATTTTAAGATCTATATATTCGGACGAAAATAAGATGGAGATTAACCGTTTAATAAATCTGTTGGAATAATGGCCCGGCTTAATAAATAAAATCTTTCTTCATCGCTATACCCATGACCAAATACATCCTGCTTTTAGTCTTCGTCACCGGTGTTGCGGTTTCCTGCGTTTTCATCCGGGGTGAAATCCCGGGAAGACAAAACCCACGGGATCCATATAAACAGCCGTTCAGTTCCGGATCCATCTGGAATATGCCTGTTGGTACCGGTGCCGTGTATGTTCATGCCGGAATTGAAAAGGCCATGGCGAAAGGAATGACCGTGGATGAAGATATTATCGTGTTAACACCCGGTGCACCCATGACCGGTATTTACGCCAATTATGCAGATTGGGACCCGGCAAAAGACCGGTGCAAAACAGAAGGTAATTTACTCTTTTCAGCGCCCATCCCTTCAGGTTTTATCGTTAGCAGGGATACCTGGGACGGTCTGACACCAAACTCGGGACTAGCGGTTCTGCTGCCTGATGGCAGGACGATAAAGCAGACCCAGCCTTTTGCACGCTGCGAAGCAAACGAACCAGGGACTTCTCATTATATGGCCGCCGATGAAGACATCTACGGAGATGGTTATTATGGTTCACATGGCGGATCGGGTTTATCCGTGATCGGCGGCTGTTTGCGGGTTGGTGAATTAATGCCGGGATCGGGTGCGCTAAAACATGTCTTAAAGGTGAATCTATACGGGGCTAAAAATTTTTATTACGATACGATCACCAGAGGCTTCCGATGGCCGGCCGTGCGATCTGACGGCTATGCCGCCGCAGAATACGGGAAGAAAAGGACAACACCCTTCGTAAAAGAATGTCGCATGGGAGCTCTGCTTGCCATACCCCCTTTCATTTCCATGGACTCACTGAGATTTGAAACCGTTCCGGGACGTCGTCTGGCTGAGGCTTTTCGCGATTACGGAGCATATGTAGTGGATGATACCTATTGGGATGTCTATTCCATTGGAACCGAATGGGGTCCGGACGGACGTGTAAAAGATGAATTTGAAAAAGCCTGGGGTTTTAAAATGGATCCTGACAGCAAGGATACACCCTGGAGCAGGGATATGGACCGGATTTTCCTGAACCTGTATGTAGTCATTAACAACACGGCTGATGCTGTAGGTGGTGGAGGAGAACCCGGGGTACCGATGGCACAGGAACTGGTGAAAAAGTGAAGTGTGAGGTGTGAGAGTGTGAATGAATAATGGGCATTTAGAATATTTTCTCAAAGAATCAGCCATGGATCTTTGTGCAGAGTCTGCAGTCTCAGTCTGAAGAGAATTATTACAATCACCCTGTCCAGCAAAGAGAAAGGCTAAAATTGCGCCGGTTTCTCATAAAGTCTCGGGCTGCCGGTACGGTAATACTCAGGGATATCAGGGATCCCGTCACCATTGACATCAGGCTGCTTTTGCAGGAACCAGATAAGGGCAATCCATTCTTTTACCTCTTGTATTCCGGGAGCACTGGCATTTCCGTCGATTATCCCATCATCGATGGATTTCAGCGGTTGGCCGTCCTCGTTCTTCAGCGTCACCCTTACAAGTCCGTGACTGAGCTTTTTAATGATCCCGACAAACTGAAGGAGGTAAATTGAGGCACTCAGGCTGTAAAGTTTTGTGTTGTGTTTCGACCAGTCAACCGGCGTAAAGCCCTTCACGGGATCCCCGGTCTCAATGGAGGTAATCTTATGAAGCATCCCCTTATGAGGATCGTAGGTGGCTCTTAATCCTCCGAAATAAATATAATTATCCTTATTACCTGCCGGTGCGATATACAGGATCTCCAGGATTCCCTTCAGCTCTTTTCCCGTAACATATACCCGGGCCAGCGGGTACCCGGGGATACTATCTTTACCGCTTCCCAGAGGTGCTACCCTGAATAGGTCAGCAACACTTTGTTTGCCGGTCATTCCCGGGAGGATATTATCCCTGACCATTCCTGCAGCAAATAGCGACACATCGACGCCTCCGGGTATATTCCTGTTCAGGTAAGAATATATGGCGTCAGAGATTAGGGGACCGAGATTGCTTTGTTCAAGAAGGGTATCTTCGTCACATAATACGGGAAAAGCGGTTTCTGTAATGATCGAATTGTATTCCAGGTTCAGGGATTTCAGGAACTCTTTTGATATCAGCTTTTCCTGTTCATCAATTTTTTCCTGTATCTGCGGATCACCGGGAATTGCATCGTTTATCGGTATTACACGGGAATCGGAGTGCACAACTTTCCCATCCTTTAACTCCAGCTCCAGGCGCCCGAGTCCGGTACCGTAAGCGCCGGTCTGGACAATAGGCGTACCGTTTACCACCAGGTTATCATCAATGAGGGTATGTGTATGACCACTGATGATCACATCAATCCCGGGAACCTTTTTCGCCAGTTCCACATCCTCACCGGCCCACTGACCAGCCTTGTCCCTGGCAACGCCACTGTGGGACAGGCAAATCACCAGGTCAGCCTTTTCCTTGTTTTTGAGTAACCTGGCATATTTTTTGGCTGTCTTCACCGGATCTTTAAACCATGCCGGCCGCACAAGGGGAGCATCATGGATGGCGCTGTAGCCGAGAATGCCAAAGATCCCGATCCTGAGCCCGTCGCGTTCAATAATACGGTAAGGTTTAAGAGTACCGTTCTCAAACAGCGCTTCAAGATCATCATCTCCGTGGTCCTTTTTTGAAAAGGCCAGGTTGGAAGCCACGAGCAACGGAGCAGAGTTCCCCTCGCAGGAACTTACCAGGATCTTTGCCAGAACTTCCGGACCAAAGTCGAACTCATGATTGCCCAGGGTCACCATGTCGAATCCCATCTCTTTCATCAGCTTCAGCTGGAAACCGGTGGATGGTTCGAGGGGTCCAAAGAAAGTCCCCATCAGGAAATCACCCGCATCCAGCACCAGCAGTTTGTTCCCTTCTTTTTCCCTCTCCTCCCCGATCAGCGCCGCGATCCTTGCAAAACCCCCGACAGTATGATCATCATTCACAGTCAGGGGGGTGTATTCCGACTCGGGTGAAAAACCGTCCAGGTGACTGTGTAGATCATTGGTATGAAGGATCACAAGCCTGACAGACTCTGGCTGGGCCATTACCTCGCTGGACCAGAAAAGGAGTGGTACTGTCAAAAGGAGGAGTATCTTATTCATACGGGGGCTTTACTTAGGTGAATTTTAAATAAAATTAGGATTTTAATCGCTAACGGCAACCGGTGATGAATAATAAATAAAAAAATCTAAGACCTTTCCTCCGAACAGAACTCAACCGATGATGGCAGGAATCAAGGATGCCGGGTAAAACCGGAAATCGATAATTTTCCCATAATACTCATCAGTTAACCTGAATAGCAAAATACATCAGGCCGGCAGGCAGAAACCGGTTAGCCGGATGGAAAAATTGAAACACATCCCCATTTTCTTTCTTTCCTCTGAACCTGTTTTGCTTTTTGGTTTCCGGGAAGGATAGAATTCGACGTTAAATTTCGTTACAAAAACTATGGCTGCTGCTTTACACCCGGTGAGAAACCGGCTGTATGGTTCCCCCAATGACGGCAACCCGGAAGATATATGTGGCGCAGGGAAAGAGAATGCATCAATTCACGGGAGATTTTTTTATCCGGGGTGATGCAACAAAGCGAAAAATTATGGGTATAATTACCAAACTTTTGAGTGAAGTCTGTAACAAGCAATTTATGCCCGATACTCTCTGTCATACACAAAGTGATTATCAGAGGCACAAAATAATCAATTAATTAAGTAACCATTACGACTCAATCAACACAAAAATGAAAAGATCCCTCTTACGCTTTTCCCGGGAAATCCTGTCCCGGATGAAAAAGCTCAGGCTTCCTGCGCGTATTACGTTTATTATCAGTGGCATTGCAGCCACAGCCTGGTTCCTCATCAGGGTTATTCCGAAACCCTCACGTGCCACCTATCCGTGTATGAGGGCTGCAGCTCCTGTCATGTCAGGTTTTGTGATCTACCTTCTTTCTTTCGGGGGCACAGTGGCTGCCATACGGAAAGCCCGCAAACTTTTTTCGAAAGCCAGGTATACCGCTGCCTTCTCACTCCTAATGATAGCAGCAGTCTTCATGACCTTCTACATGATGAAGAGTTCCAGCCTGGCCCATGCCGCCAATACCATCCTCGATGAACATCCCGACGGTGTCAATGCTCCCATGGGAACACCCAGGGGAGTGAAAGCCGGCCGGGTAGTCTGGGCCTGGAACAAGGATGCTACGAACGAAAACTGCACGAATACGGGGCAGACTGGTGCCGATAACAGCGAAGCGGACGACTATTATTTCCAGAGGAAAAACAACAACCAGACAGTGATAAACGCCATGGTGGACTCATGTATCCTCAGGATTGCCGGCGTTGATGAAGAAACTGCCGCATGGGATTCGATTTTCCGTTACTTCAACAATTCAAAGGGCAAGGGAAAGGTCGGCTATACTGCCGGTGAAAAAATCTTCATCAAGATCAATATGACCGATGTCTGGACCGGTGAAGGGTCTGGTACCTGTCCCTACGGGCAGTACTGGGGCAAAATTCACCCTGATTTCTCCAGGATCAACACCCAGGCCGATATTGTCGAAACAACTCCCTTCTCGATCCTGGCCGTGGTCAAACAACTGGTAGAAAAGGCAGGTGTCCCTGAAAACATGATCTACATTGGTGATCCGATGAAAGAAGTGTACAAGGACATGGCCGATCTTATCACGGATGAGTTCCCCGGGGTGCATATTCTGTACAACGACTATTACCTCACCGGGCTCGATGCTGCGGCCAAAGCTGCAAGAGTCGCGCTCGTCAAGGGCAGCACCGACATGATCACTTACGCTGATCCAGTCCTGGGCACCGATTATTTTTACACTATCATCGAGGACGCATCGTACATGATCAACATTGCATCCCTGAAGGCCCATGCCTGTGCCGGCATCACCCTGTGTGCCAAGAACCATTTCGGTTCTCATACCAGCCCGAATTCCAGCCACCTTCACCCGGGACTGCTCGGCCTCACGAACGATGTGATCGACAATGGCGGTTATCATAAATACAGGGTACAGGTAGATCTGATGGCACATGAAAAGCTGGGGAGGAATACCCTGCTGTTTATCGTAGACGGTCTGTACAGCGGACAGGAAGGGTATAGTGGCGCCAACTCGGTGAAATGGAGGATGGCACCTTTCAACAACGATTACCCTTCGTCGATTTTCATGTCGCAGGATAATGTGGCACTGGAATCGGTATGTTTCGATTTTCTGTGGACGGAATATGACGGGACAGGCGGACGTACCAACCGTCCGCACTATGACGGTGTCGATGACTACCTGCACCAGGCGGCCGACCCGTCCAACTGGCCCGAAGACATTACCTATGCACCCGACGGTACCGTTCCCGGGAGCCTTGGTGTTCATGAACACTGGAACAACCCCGTGGATAAGATGTATACCAAGAATTTCTACGATGCCACAACCATGGTGAACAACCGGGGTATCGACCTCGTTTCGGTACCCTATGATCTTGTCCAGCACCTCAACAAGACAGACGCCATAGCCAGGACATATTCTGATGATGCCTTTACGGTTTATCCCAATCCGGTATCAGACCAGGTCTGGTTTAAATACAACCTCGTTTCCGAGGCATCCGTCCGGATTGAGCTACTGGACCTAAATGGCAGGCTCATCGCCTGTGTCTCCGATCAGCATATGGATGCAGGTGTACATACCGAAGGCTGGAACCTGACTTTGGCAAGCGGGAATCTGCCTAACGGCATATACCTGGCCAGGGTGATCATCAGAAATGATCAGGGCATGTCCATGCTCAGTCGCAAAATAAATGTTTTTAGATAAGTAATGGATTCATTCTGCCGGATGGGGCAGTCCCATCCGGTATCCAGGCTTTCAAAATAATATTATCATGTTCAGAAAGACATTGACTGCCTTCTTGACACTGGCCTTCCTGGCCGGTTGTTCAAAGGATAAACCCGGGAGCAATGGCAACCCGGTGATCATTAACATCGACAGACTTACTTCAATCGTCGCGGGCGATAACGGCATCATCTGGATAGGCACAAATTCAGGGTTGCTTGGATATGACGGGACAAACTGGAAACTGTTCACTCCTTCAGGCCTGACCGGCACGCCGGTATCAGTATCAGATCTGGCTTCCGACGGGACAGGGATTTGGATGGCCACTATGGCGGGAGCCGTTTATGCAGAAGTGTCGTCTGAAATCAATTTAGTAACCACCGTTTATTCCCGCGCATTTACCGGTTCAGATACCGTTTCATGCATCAACGTAGATCACCAGGGGATAAGCTGGTTTGCCACGCCCTTAGGGATTTCTGCTAAGGACGGGGAATCGTGGCCGCCGGTCACCCATTTTTACGGCCCGGCCATCTTCAGTTCCCATCCTGTAACTTCCATCGGGGTAGTAAACGACACATGCTATGCCGGAACACAGGGCGGAGGACTCGTCCGGTATATCAGGGATGCCGACGGGGTCTCCGGGGCATCGGCTCTCTGGCCTTCAAACGGCTGCGGTCTGAACGATAATGTGATCCATTGCCTCTTTACCGACAACACAGATAACCTGTGGATCGGGATGCCTTCCGGCGTTCAGAAACATGTAGGCTCCAATCCGTTCATAACCGGCACGAACTGGGTTCTCTATACCACTGCAGCGGGCCTTGTCAATGACGATGTCACAGCCATCACCCAGGATCAGGACGGGGCGATGTGGTTTGGTACCGGCGCGGGGATCTCCAGGTTTGACGGGATAAACTGGACGTCCTTCACCGTTGCTGACGGGCTGACAGGTGACCATATTGAAGATCTCACTGCCGGCGTAAATAATGACATCTGGGCGATCACCGACACGACCCTCTCCCATTTTGATGGCAATGGCTGGTCACCGGTCGGGATCCCACCATCCTTTACCCTGAATCAGTGATGCGGAAACTTGGTCTCCGCTTTTCGCGCAAAGGGATCCTTTACCCGCAATCAGGTGGTCAGGGGGTCTGCTTTTACCTTTATAAAGTGCAATAACCAGTCAGGTATTATCCTGTTTACCCGGATTATGATTTATCTGGTTAAAGTAATATCGGCTGTGATCGTTATCGTTTCGGGTGTGCCATCACCATTAAGGTCTTCACTATCGTTTTCCGTCATCGTAATATGCAGCTTATTGGAAGTCAGTTCAACTATATTAAATGTATACGGAACATCGTTATTGGAATCAATCGTCAGTGTTTTACCATCGGCACTGATGCTCCATGTTCCAGAATCAGTTGAGCCACCCATTGTGGAGGTATATGTTCCGTCTTTCTTTATATCAAGGGTACCGGCAAGGGCCTGCTGACTCGTCTGACTAAACGCATCAGCATACGTTTGTGCAACGACATTTGATAAACCGGCATCATCCATAAAGTACTGAGCCAGGGTCTTGTCACCCACCATAGCATTGACCGAAACGGTACCGGTAGTCCATGTCCCTACTATGTCTTTCGTAGGAGTTGAGTCCTTCTTGCAGGAGGATAAAATTAATCCGGTCAGGATGATCAGACTAATGTTTCTGATGAACAGGCTGTTTGTTTTCATTTTGGTGTGATTTAGTTTAGAATTTCATTAACAATATAACTTCTGATCATATGCTATTCAGATTCATATCCCTGTATGTTACCTGATTGGTAAATCCCATTTAAAATAATTTCCGGTTTAGACCCCGATTACTTATTTCCGTGATATTAAAGAACACAACCCCCGGTAGAAAACTCCGGAATTGTCTGAAATACATAAGCTAATATCAAACAATAAAACACAAATAATGTTCGGCGAAAAACTGGTTAACGAATCTCTTTACACCAGTTTAAATTTACCATCTCCGGCGATGGCAGGCGGATCCCTAATCCAATCTGTTTTATTGCCCGACCGATCAGGTTGAGTCCTCGCCGGACAGGGCACAGAAAGGGGCTTCGTTATTTTCAGGATGTCTTTTCTTGAAAAGGGGCCCTCCCCCGCCTTCCAAACCGTCCGCCCTTAATGACTTTCACCCCCCGGATCTCAGCGTCCCCATTTCCACTTTTTGACGAAAAGTTATCAACTCACCCAAAATGATGACTATCCTTTTGACGAATGCCAGCCGAAATCCATATTTTTTTCCTTCACTGCAAAAATATTTCAGTCCTTTTTTGTATATAGAAATTTTGTCTCCAAACCGGCACCGAGTATAAACCCGCGAGTATATGGTTCATGCAAATACATGGTCACCGGGAAAGGACTAACCTCTAAGAAAAAAATGGATGAAACCGGGTTCATTCATAAGACATGCCCTGGCGCTTCTCTACCATTGCCTCTACGTCATCTCTACTCTCTACTCTCTATTCTCTATTCTTTATTTTCTAATCTCTACTCTCTAATCTCCAATCTCTAATCTCCAATCTCTAATCTCAACTCCTCACTTTTCCCTTTCAAAGTTGAAAATTCCCCATTTACCATATGCCTGAATATTTTTCATTTGATTAAATTTCGACGTCATAATCTGTCGGGCAAATCTTCTCCGGATGGATGGGACGGTGATGGTGACCGGCTGCCGGCACAGACTTACATGACAATTTTATATTATTGTACGGATTCATCTTAAACAAATCAATCCATGGAAAAAAAGATCATCATTATTGGTGGCGGAATCGCCGGTTTATCCGCCGGATGTTATGCCAGGATGAATGGCTATGCTGCTGAAATTTATGAAATGCATAGCGTTCCCGGCGGCCTTTGCACGTCATGGAAAAAAGGAAAATATATCATCGACGGCTGTCTGCACTGGCTGACAGGATCAGCACCTGCAGACAGTTTTTACCGGATTTGGAAAGAACTGGGTGCGATACAGGGCCGGAAAATTTATGACCGCGAAGAATTTTACCGTTACACGGGATCTGACGGCAGAACGCTTATCCTGTACAATGATGTTGACCGGCTCGAAAAGCATTTGAAAGAACTCTCCCCTGCCGACGGGGAACCCATCGAACTGTTCTGCAAGCTGATCCGGAAATTTTCAAAATTCAATCCGCCCATGGATAAAGCCTATGAACTATTCAGGTTTCCCGACATTGTCAAAATGATCTTTAAAATGAGGCCTTTCATGAAGACATTCAGTCTCTGCAGCAAAACCTCAATGGAGGAATTCGCAGGGAGGTTTAAAGATCCGTTACTACGGGAAGTCTTTCCCCTGATCCTGGTCGACAAGGATATGAGCTTAATAAGTTTAGTTGCAACAATGGCCCTCTTAAATAACCGGGCGGGTGGTTTTCCTGAAGGCGGCTCCCTGGAATTTGCCAGGGCCATAGAAAAACGCCTGTTAAACCTGGGAGGGAAAATATTCTATGGCAAAAAAGTTGAAAAGATACTGGTCAGGGAGGGCAAAGCCTGCGGTATAAGACTGGCAAAGGGAGAAGAAATCTCCGGGGATTATGTCATCTCCTGTGCCGATCTGAATACTACCATATATCACATGCTCGATGGTAATTATATTGAACCCCAGCATGAAGATCTGTTCGGTCATTCAAAGATCTACAAATCCTCAGTACAGGTTTCCTTTGGTGTCAACATGGATTTCTCCGGGGAGCCTGATTGTATTGCCCAAATTTACAAGCTAAACAAACCAATGTTAATAGGTAATCAGAACTCTGACTGGTTTATGGTGCGCAACTTCAGTTTCGATCCGACCCTGGCTCCCGCGGGAAAAACCGTCGTTGAAACTACATTCATGATCGATGATTATCTTTACTGGGAAAAACTTTACAAAGACAGACCGGCCTATAAGGCGGAGAAAGAGAGAATAGCCAAAATGGCAGCTGAAGAACTGGAGAAGAAATATCCGGGATTTATTTCCGCCATTGAAGTAACCGATGTGCTTTCTCCCATGACGTATGTAAGGTATACCGGCAATTTCAAAGGATCGTACATGACCTGGGTGATGACACCGGATCTGATGAAACGTCACCGCATGATAAAAAAGACCCTTCCCGGACTGGAGAATTTCTGGCTCTCCGGAATGTGGGTTCAGCCCCCCGGGGGTGTTCCCACCGGCGCCAAGACTTCACGCGATGTACTCCAGATCATATGTCACCAGGACAGGAAAAAATTCGTAGCAACTGAAATATGAGGTTTTATAAGACGATTTAATATACACAGATGCCGTAATAATTTCCTTGAATAAGGTAACGGATATTTGTCACGATTTGCTAAACTGGTTTACAGATTATTGACTTACCGGATATTTTTAACGATACCCTTAAACCAATGCCAGGGTAATAAACTTGTGGGTGATCTGAGACAAAAGCGTTAATTATAGCATGAGAGTTGGTTATTTTGGATATGGCAAAATTACCCCGTTATCGTGGTCTCCAATTCCCGTTTTTTTCAAAAATTCATTTTGGACCGATATACAAAAAGAAGCCATTGAGGTTTTTATCCGGGTGAAGGAGATAAGGAGATTGACATTATCAATTTTTCAGCTGAGGAAATCGAAGAAATATAAGGATTTAAAACAAGTAAGCATTTAAAGATTTAACAGACAAATCTGTCCTGTTGAAATCACTTCATTTGTAAGGTCACCTTCGCATTTTAACTTCCAAACCTGTATCCAATCCCTGATTCTGTGTTGAAAAGTTTAGGCCTGGCAGGATCATCTTCGATTTTTTTTCGCAACTGAGCTATAAACACCCTGAGATATTGGGTCTGCTCAACGTAGCCCATTCCCCATATTTCTTTTAATATAAATTGATGTGTAAGTACCCTGCCTTCATTTTTGGCCAAAAGGGCTAACAGTGAAAATTCAGTGGATGTCAGTTTAATCATTTCGTTATTCTTACGGACAGTGTGGTTTGCCAAATCAATGTTCAATGAACCAAAGACTAAGCAGGGATCGTCGGTCGACGTCTGGTTTTGTCGAATAGCTGCCCGTATACGAGCCAGTAATTCTCCCGTGCGGAAAGGTTTGGTAAGGTAGTCGTTAGCCCCATTATCAAGGGCTTTTATTATATCACTTTCAGAATTGCGGACAGAAAGTATAATAACAGGGTTCTGATACCATTCACGCAATTTTTTAATCATATCAAGGCCGTCAATATCAGGTAACCCCAGGTCAAGGATCATCAAAAAAGGTTGAAGTGAGGCAGCAAGTGAGACTCCTTCCTTCCCTGTAGAAGCTTCAGCAACTTTATAGCCATTTGCAGAGAGTGTAATTTCAAGAAGGCGGCGTATTTGCACTTCATCATCAACGATGAGTATTGTACCGGCGTTTGTCATTTAATCATCTTGACTGTTATATGAATTCATATCAGATATTTCCACTGGAAGTTTAATCGTAAAAACAGAACCCCCATTTTGCCGGTTTTCGGCGGTCACTGTGCCCTTGTGGGCTTCAATAAATCCCTTTACAATTGACAGTCCTAAACCAGTTCCTCCTGCCTTAGCATCTTTACCCCTGTAAAATTTATTAAAAACCGAGGATAATTCAGATTCCGGAAAACCGACACCCCTGTCCATGATCTGAATACTTAGAGTGCCATTATCATAGAAAAATTTGATTCTTATGGTACTTCCTGCCGGGGAATATTGGGTGGAATTTAACACCAGATTATGTAAAACCTGCTCAATAAGCCCAAAATCAATGTTTACAAGCGGCATTTCAGCTGGAATAACAACCGACAGTTTGAATGGTTGTAACTCCTGTGAAAGAGATTCAGTAACCTTATTCACCAGATCGTGAACATCAGACCAATCGGGATGGGGAGTTATACGTCCGGATTCAAGGCGTGACATATTCAGAAGATTTTCAATAAGACGATTCAGCCTCACCGAGGCAATACTTATTTCCGAATATAGTTTTTTACGCGTTTCTTCAGTAAATTCCTGAGAAAGTAAGGTATCTGAAGCTCCCAGAATTGTAGCTACCGGAATGCGTAATTCATGCGATATGGTATTAAAAAGAGTCTTATAAAGTTTATCCGATTCACTTAAAATATAGGATTTCCTGGCAGCATTACGCAGATATTCACGTTCATATTTACCTGAAATTTGGGAAATACATGCTTCCCAAAATTGTTCTTCTCCTTGCGTAAACCTTCGCTGATGTTCCACCGCAATTACTCCCATATTTTCATTGATCCCAATCATCGGATAATAGGTATAATTTCCAGAAGGGAGCGTATCAGAGTATTTACCTGCTTTAGCTGAATTTTTATATACCCAGTTAACTACACTCATATCGTTTTCCGTAAACTGAATTTTAGTAGCATGCCTTACCATATTATCAATTTGGTTGATTTCGTTTTTAATAATGATGGCGCTCTCAAGTTTGAAATATTTATGAATGTATTTCAGTGCAGTCTGGGTTACTTCCTCAATACCTGATACCATAGTCAGTTCTCTTGTAAGCTGGTACAGCGCATTGGTTCGTTCTTCCCTGTCCCTGATTTTCATTTCCTGTACCCTGACTCTCGATGTCAAAATACCATTGAGCAAGGCGATGATAAAAAACATGATGAGCATCATTACATCTTCTGTTTTTCCAATATTTAAGGTAAACAACGGAGGAATGAAGAAGTAATTCCAAATTAAAGCACACAGGGTAGAAGCAAGTAATATAGGGCCTGAACCATAAAAGATAGCCAAAATGGAAACCAGGAACAACAGAACAAAAGAAACTACCTGATATCCAACATATTCTTTAAGCTGGAAGAAAATCACAGATACTAAAATAACCAATATTGAAATAACAATATACTGGCCGATCGTTGAGGTAAAAGATGGCAGGGCAACTCTGTTTTTAAACCGGTCTTTAGCCTGTTTGTCTGCACCGAGAATATAAACATCAATATTTCCGCTATATTGAATCAGCCTGTTCACAAAATTGCTGAGCCTGAACATGGTAAGGAGGTTGCGGACACGAGGTTTTCCAACAATTATGTGGGTAGCATTTTCTTTATTGGCGAAATCAATGATTGCTTTTACAACATTGTAATTTGTTATAATCCGGAATTTAATTCCTAATTGTTTGGCGAGGTTAATATTTTTATCAAGCTGTTCACGCTCTTTGTCTGTCATCTTGTGAGATGTCTCAACATAAATAGCCTGAATATTTGCTCTCATTGAGTATGAAAGGTTTTTTGCCCAACGAAGCAAGCGGGTGGATTGCTGATGGTAGTCAATTGCAACTAAGAGATGCAACCCTGATCTCCAGGGGCCGCGAATACGTTTGTATTGCATGTAATCGTGCAATTGCTTATCAACCCTGTCTGCTACAATACGTAGGGCCATTTCTCGCAAAGCGGTGATATTTCCTTTACGGAAAAAGTTCTTTATGGCTTCTTCCGACCGCTCCGGTGTATATACCTTCCCCTCTGAAAGTCTCTGCAATAGTTCGTCCGGGGTCAGGTCAACCAATTCAAGGTCATCTGAATTCTCGAAAATCTCATCTGGTACAGTCTCCCTTACCATAATTCCGGTTATCTGAGCAACAGTATCGTAGCGGCTTTCCAGGTGTTGCACATTTAGCGTTGTGTAAACATTGATTCCCTGCTCAAGTAATTCCTGAACATCCTGAAACCTTTTGGCGTGACGGCTTCCCGGTGCGTTGCTATGGGCGAGTTCGTCGACAAGTACAGTTTGGGGTTTTCTGGCTATAATGGCATCCAGGTCCATTTCCTGAACTATCGTTGATTTGTACAGATATTTTTTCCTTGGTATTAACTCAAAACCTTGAACAAGTTCAGCCGTCTCCTTTCTATTGTGTGTTTCAACATAACCAATGATGACATCACTACCTTTTGTCTTTTCAATATTCGCGGCCTGAAGCATAGAATAGGTTTTACCAACGCCGGCACACATACCGAAAAATATTTTCAGTTTGCCGCGTTTACTTTTTTCTTCTTCATAAATAAGAGAAGCCAGTAATTCATCGGGGTCCGGCCTGTTGTCATCAAGTTTATCCATTTTTTACAACTTTGTTATATCGTCACATACAACATATAAATTAATTTTTGAGGTAATTCAGCATAGTAATCGTTTACGAAAGTTTTCCGGCCATCATGAAATAAATTTTTGCAATTAAAATTGATCAGAATCCCTTTCGGAATCTCCATTAACTTCATGTAAGTTAACAATTGTGCTTCAAAAAAAGGATGCATTTCATTTACTGATTTTAATTCAACAATAACCAAATTATTGATCAATACATCAAGCTTTAAATCACACTCCATTTCAAGTCCTTTGTAAAAAAACGGGGACGGTAAATTGACTTTTTACATCAAAGCCATGAAGCTTAAGTTCGTAAATGAAACACTTCTCGTAAATGTGTTCAAGCAAACCCGGCCCAGGTTCTTGATGGACTTCAATAGCACATCCGATAATTTTATAGGTTAACTGATCTAAATAGTCCTGGGTGATCATGTTTTTATTTTTTTACCATATAGTCACATTCTCCACATAGTCCTGTATTCACTGGTGAACTAAGTGTCTTTGTGGTGATTATATCCTATCAACAGCTAAATTAAGTAAAAATACATTAACCCGTTTCTTTCCCAAAAATGTTAGCTGAGGGGCTTCGGTCATGTCATTAACCAATTGAATCAGTTCCTTCTTTTGATCCTCATTAAATTTCCGGGCTTTGGCAACCCTTTCTACCTGTAATAAAGCGGCTTCCGGAGAAATTTGAGGGTCAAGGCCACTTGCAGAAGCAAAAATCATTTCTGCAGGCACATTTGTCAGACTATCCAAATGGTTTACAGTTATAAAATGTTCTTTTCTTTCAATGACCTGCTTCTTGAGTTTTGCATTTGTCAGTCCAAAATTTGAGCCCCCGGAGGGAAGCGGATTGTATAATATAGCTGACGGGCGGGACGAAAAATAAATGGAACTGTCGAACTCTTGTCCTATCAGGGCGCTTCCGACCAGATGATTATCCAATGACACCATACTTCCGTTTGCCTTATTATAAAATGCCAATTGAGCAATCCCGGTAATCAGGAGCGGATATATCAAACCTGTCAGTATCGTTAAAACGAAAAATATCTTCAAAGAAATCATTAATGTTTTCATACCTGTACTTTAAAATTTTTAAGGATCACTTCACGATCTTCTTTGTTTGATCGAAGTATGCCAGCATTTCATTTATGGAATTAATCAAAAAATCAAGCTCAAGGATTTTACCGGAATAAATTAAGATGAGGTCCCTATCCTCTGTTTTGTCCAACTCCCGGATTTTATCAAATTCAATTTCCTTACGTAAAGCGAGCTTGTCCTTTAAATCGTGCATCAGACGTTCCATTACACATGTTTTACAAGTTTATCAATATATCAATCAGTTTTATTCCGATAAAAGGCGCAATAATACCCCCTATTCCAAATATCAACAGGTTACGGGTCAGTGCTGCGTTAGCTGTTACCGGTTTATACCGTACACCCTTTAATGCCAGGGGAATCAAAAGAATAATTATGAGTGCATTGAAGATTACCGCACTTAAAATAGCGCTTTGCGGTGAACCAAGTTTCATAATATTCAGTGTGGAAAGTGGACCGGCAATGTTTTTACCGGAATACAGAGATATGGCTAAAGCAGGAATGATAGCAAAATACTTTGCCACATCATTTGCAATACTAAATGTTGTTAATGCCCCACGTGTCATAAGCAGTTGTTTGCCTACTTCAACCACTTCAATTAGTTTGGTTGGATTGCTGTCAAGGTCAACCATATTGCCAGCCTCACGGGCAGCCTGAGTACCTGAGTTCATGGCTATTCCCACATCTGCCTGAGCAAGCGCCGGAGCATCGTTAGTACCGTCACCTATCATGCCAACGAGATGACCCTTACTCTGTTCATCACGTATCCGGCTTAGCTTATCTTCCGGTGTTGCCTCAGCCATAAAATCATCAACGCCTGCTTCGGCTGCTATAGCTGCGGCGGTCAATGGATTATCACCTGTTATCATTACTGTTTTTATGCCCATTTTCCGCAATTCGGTAAAACGTTGTTTTATCCCGCCTTTTACAACATCTTTAAGGCATATTACTCCAAGAACCTTGTTATTTTCTGCAACAACCAAAGGTGTAGCTCCCTGACGGGCAAGGTCAATAACCATGTCCTGAACTTTTTGAGGAAAATAGCCATTGTTATTGTCAATAAAAGTACGAATTGCTTCTGATGAACCTTTACGAATCTGGTGTAGTTGGTTTTGGGGTGTTTTGAAATCAACACCACTCATGCGGGATTGAGCCGAAAAAGGAATAAAGGTGGCCTGTATCTGCCGAACGCCTATGCCCCTGATATTGTATGTTTTCTTGGCCAATACAACTATGGAGCGGCCTTCGGGTGTTTCGTCAGACAATGAGGAAAGCTGGGCCGCGTTGGCCAGTTCCTCAACCGTTACACCTTCGGCGGGGATAAAATCCGTAGCCATTCGGTTACCTAACGTTATTGTTCCCGTTTTATCGAGCAGAAGAACATCCACATCCCCGGCAGCTTCAATGGCGCGTCCGCTCGTTGCAATCACATTGTGCTGTAACAGCCTGTCCATACCGCTTATGCCAATAGCACTCAATAATCCGCCAATTGTAGTGGGAACAAGGCAAACCAAAAGTGCTGTTAATACCGGGATTGTCAGGTTCCGGGACAAAGGCAGTCCCGAAGCAGAAAGGCTGTAGCTAAAGAATGCCGGAAGGGAAACCACGGCGAGGAGAAAGATGATGGATAAACCTGAGAGTAAAATTGACAAAGCGATTTCATTTGGCGTTTTTTGGCGTTTGGCTCCTTCAACAAGGCCAATCATCCGGTCAATAAAAGTATTACCTGATTCAGATGTTATCTTAACGATTATCCTGTCGCTGATTACTTTCGTGCCACCCGTTACAGCCGATCGATCACCCCCGCTTTCCCTGATGACCGGGGCAGATTCTCCTGTAATTGCTGACTCGTCAACACTTGCTATCCCTTCAATTACTTCTCCATCCGAAGGTATAATATCCCCCGCTTCGCAAATTACAATGTCTCCCTTTTTAAGGTCAATTGCAAATACATTTTGCTCATCTTTATCATTAAGCTTTCTTGCTTTAACCTGTTTACGGTTTTTCCTTAAACTGTTCGCTTGTGCCTTTCCCCTGCCTTCAGCAATAGCTTCCGAAAAATTGGCAAACAAAACGGTGAACCACAGCCACAAAGCTATCTGAAAATTGGAAGACGAGAAACTATGAAGGAAAACATCTGTAATAACCACAACAGTTGACAATACAGCACCTACCGCTACAATAAAAATAACCGGGTTTTTAATTAATAATCCGGGATTAAATTTTATTACACTGTCCTTTACCGCCTGTAGTAATAATTTTTTATTGAAAATACTCGAATTCAGATTTGTTTTCATAGCATACCGGAATTAAAAGGTAATTCCCATGTTTAAAAGTAAGTGTTCGATGAGCGGGCCAAGAGATATGGCGGGAAAGAAGGTCAAACCGCCGACTATGAGAATAACAGTAATGAGTAAGCCAATAAAGAGCCAGTTGTCTGTGCGAAAAGTCCCTGATGAGGGTGGAATTTTCTTTTTCAAAGCCATATTGCCAGCAATAGCAAGTACCGGAATAATCACACCAAAACGCCCGATTAACATTCCGAGGCCTAATGTAAGGTTGTAAAAAACCGTGTTGGCATTTAACCCCGCAAAGGCGCTTCCGTTATTACCTGCGGCCGAACTATACGCATAAAGTATCTCCGATAAACCATGTGGCCCTGCATTGTTCAAACTTGACAACCCTACTTTGGATATGGCTGCCCATGCAGAAAAAAGTAGTATCACCGCGCTTGGTGCAAGTACGGCCAGAATTGCCATTTTAATTTCAAAGGCTTCTATTTTTTTTCCCAGATATTCGGGTGTCCTTCCAACCATAAGCCCGGCAATGAATACTGTGAGAATGATGAAAACTACCATGCCATATAGTCCCGCTCCCACCCCACCGAATATAATTTCTCCCAGCATAATATTTAACATGGATATCATACCAGCCAACGGAGAAAGGCTTTCCTGCATAGCGTTTACAGACCCATTTGAGGCTGCGGAAGTTGATGTCGACCAAAGAACACTGTTGGTAATCCCAAAGCGGGTCTCCTTGCCTTCCATGAGAGGAATTTTACCATAGACAGGATTGGAAGAATATTCTGAATACAATGAAATACTCAGGCCGGCAACAAACAATATCAGCATAACAGAAAAAACAATCCATCCATGCCGGACTGACCCAACCATTTTGCCATATGTGAAGGTTAAGGCTGACGGTATTAACAGTATAGCCAGCATTTCGAGAAAATTACTCAGTGGCGTAGGGTTTTCAAAAGGATGCGAACTGTTTGAATTAAAGAATCCGCCGCCGTTCGTTCCCAGTTGTTTAATAGCTATCTGTGAAGCTGCCGGCCCCATTGGGATTATTTGATGCGCACCTTCCAAAGTTTGAACTGTTTCATAAGATTTGAAGTTCTGAACCACTCCCTGCCCTGCTAATAAAAGCGCAAACAACATAGACAGAGGCAGAAGTATGTATATTGTTGTGCGTGTAAGATCAACCCAAAAGTTGCCCAGTTTGTCGGTGGTTTTTCCTGCAATTCCCCGGATTAGGGCTAACAATACGGCAATACCTGTAGCTGCACTTACAAAATTTTGAACGGTAAATCCAAGCATCTGTACAAAATAGCTCATGGTAGTTTCTCCGGCATATCCCTGCCAATTGGTATTAGTCATAAAACTGACTGCAGTATTGAATGCGGAATGCCATGAAACATCAGGGAAATGTTCAGGATTGAGGGGCAATCCGGACTGAAATAGCTGAATCAGGAATAAAAAAATAAATCCTGTAAAATTAAATAGTAGCAAGCTGAATGTGTAAGATCTCCAGTTAGTTTCTTCATCACGGTCCACCCCTGTAATCTTGAATATTAATTTTTCCAGCCATCCAAACACGGGTAACATGAAATGCCTGTGCCCTGTAAAGACCTCGCTCATATAATTTCCCAGAATCGGTGTGAGTATAATCAGCACTGCAAAATAAAACAGTAACTGAATGAAATCTTGTGACGTCATGCTTAGAATTTTTCAGATTTAATCAAGGTTATAACCAGATAAACGAGCAATAAAAACGCAATAATTGCCCCTGCAACAAGCCATGAAGTACTGTTCATTCCGGTCTGCATCCTGCCAGGCGGCAAGTTTGCAGGCATTACCATAAGAAAGTCTATAATTGATTTCATTCCCGTTAATTTTATACCGGTACAAAATTGCGACGGAACTTATAAAGCTTTTATAAAGATTACCAGGCGGGGTATAAAAATTTAATAAAGAGATGAAAAGGTCATCCGGTATTTTTAAAATTTCCAAATAGCGGCGCAGGATATGCAGGGAGCTATTCCCGGGGACATTAAGGTTTCATATAAATTCAACCAGTCAGGATATGTCATAAACTCCCTGAAGAATTTGTTTTTTTAGGGATGACTGATACGTGCCGGAAGGTCCTTCGTAGTAGCTTTTAGCTCTGTTGTGACATCCCTTGAGAGATAATTCGTTGTCCGGGCTAATCCCGGTAAAGTGAAGTTGTAGATGTAAAGCAGGGGATATCGATGAAGGATAGTGCTGAAATATTTGCAATCTGCCGGAGGGTGATACGTTGTCTGCAAGGGGAAGTGAAGAACTCAAGCCCGGCACATCGGTGATCGTAAGCCTTCAGGGTCATTGAACGGGTACTCGTTCTATGCGTAAGCCATTGTCCTGGCATTTCCGCCAGGTTCCATTAAAACCGGTTTGGAGAAAATTTCATTCAGGTCCCGGTGAGCCTGTTTTTACATTCATTTCTCAGTGGTATACTTTTAACATTTCAAAGATGTACCGTTTACAGTATATTTTCCAGTTCATCACCCTTCCATATTCCGTCAACTTTTTCTTCGTATTTAATGAAACGGTAAGGAGGATCCACAGAAAAATAAAAATAATACTTATCCGGGGCAAACATAGACTGCCACCCTCCCACCGAAAGTTCAAGCACATTGCAGTCGAAAGTACCCGCTTTGACCGTTACCGTCTTCCCTGTCACTTGTTTCAGATTCATGGTTAAAACGCCGCCATAGGCGTACATGTAAGTTTTGAATGAAACACTGTTACCGGTATTAAAAGGAAATCCCCGGAAAGAAAGAAAATATGCCAGGGGAGAATAAATATTGGTCTCATGGGTGAAAATATTCTTATCGACATTTTTTTCTTCATTAAAAAAGCGTACAGAATCGCCTGTCTTAGTAAAATACTGTACAACTGAGTTGGTTTTCAGGTCAACACGTTGTTCTGAGATGGTCGTCAGATCTGAATACCGGACATCTATTTCATTTCTGAAGAGTCCACCCTCATCAACAACAATGGAATAATATTTCATGTTGTTCTTCACTTTCAGACTGATATTGATTTTTGAAGTGATGTATCCCACCTTTGCATCGAGATATTCATGCAAAACATACGATTCATGATCCGGAAATCCTGGGTTTTTAAATACCGGTTGCGACAAAACAAGACATCCGGGAAAGTAAAGAAGCAAAATGAAAAATGGTATTTTCATGATGATTAAGAATTTAACCAATCTAAACCGATTGGTTTAAACATCATTAACAGAAAATTGAAATAAAAATTGTACCATGATTATATTATTCTGTCTCTGACTTTCAGATTAAGTCGTGGATAATTCTGGTTAACAATAATGCTCCAGTGAATACTTTAGTACATTAAAAATAATACAGATTTTGACGGAATAATCAGAGAATCCTTCTGCCATTTCCCTTCCGACGGTTTAAAAGTGAGTATTGAAGCATCATCCGGGGAGTGATTCTGCAGAATTTCATCGGTTAACAAAATAGCGGTAGACGGATCTGGAAAAACCGGTTTTCTGATACCTTGATCCTGGGAGGTAAAATTGATCAGAACCATTAAATGCTGATCTTTTCTTTTCAACAAGATCACCTCCGATTTCAGGGGTGCAGAAGAAATAGAGGGGACAATCGTATCTGGCCTGAATTTCAAGATGATTTCAAGCATCATGCTAAACGGGGACTGTATCCACTTGTCAGACGGATAAAGGCCACCGTATTCCATCCGGTCGTCTTTTAAAATCAAGCCATTGTAGCCGTGCGTTTCGAAAATTGTAATCCAGTCGACCTTTGTTTCCATAAGGTGCTTTAACGAGACCAGACCCCATTGTGCACCCAGAACCGACATTTGCCGCTTGTCGAATGGTACTACCCTGCCGGCTGGTTTATCTTCCTTTGTTGCATCAGGATTTGAACGCCTGAGGAGTGAAATTACGGAAACATGGATACCGTTACCGGGAAAGGCAGATCTGGCGGATTTGACCGTGTCTGGCTGCGCCTCCAGGTTTTCGACAAGACTCAGATCATCGAAGGCATGTACCTGGGGGCAGATGCTGTAAAGGACAAAATCAACCGGATCCGGATTAAACCGGTAGCGGTTGATTTCCGCAAAATCGAAATCCGTACCGGCCCCGATTTTGACTCCGGGGAAGGTATCCCGGACAACCGGCAGAAGATCTTTTAGTGTATTCAGACGGGTTGTCTTCGATCCAATGGTAAAAAACTCGATACACCGGACTTTTTCAGTGATTTTCTCAAATATTTTGAAGGCCTGAATCAGGTTTTTATGGTCATTCCCATTGACGTGAAAAGCCAGTTCTGCTGCAGTGCCGATATCTTCCACATCACCGATAAACTGTAACAGTGCTTCATGCCAGCCACCAGATGAGAAATCAATGTCATAACGTATATGGGTAATTCCTGTTTTTTTCAGGAGATGAATGGCAGAGGAATCCGGTTTTCCGTTTTCTGTCCGGTACAGCGAGCCTATGGAAGGCACCCCGGTCATGCGGTCGTAATGAAAGGAATAATGGATCAGTCCATCCTTTTCCTCATTTTCAGACTTTTTATCTAAAGATGGCAGGTCGGCCCGAAGGGTTATGGTTTGTTCAACCCGGTCGCCTGTATTCATTTTAACTGGGAAAGGTTTTGCAAGAGGCGTAGAATAAGTTTTAAACGAAGCATCACTCCAGTTGCGCTGGTCCTCCATTTCGAATATATCCCCTTCAAACGTAAGTTCAGCAAAACCGGGTCGGGGCCACCATCCTATCCGCTGTATATCCACAAATGGCTGGTGAGGGTTGATAATTCCGGGGAAACGGCCCATTTCTTCCGTACCGCTTGTGTGAATTATTTTGCAGGGCTTTCCTGCACAATCATCAACGGGATGCAGAACACAGAAACCGATACGGTTTCGCCAAAAGTCAGATGTGACCCTGCCTGAAAAATGATACTCCAGGCGATTATCTGCATGCCCTTTTAAGGCGCAGTCAGCTTCAAAAACCACGGGGTTTCCAAAAAGCATTTTGAATGTGACCGAGAACTGTCGGGTGCCTTGTTGAATGTTAAGATTGTGAATTTCTGTGCTTAACGTTCCCCAATTGCGATCACGGACGGCCAGGTAGATCATCCGGATGATTTCCGTATCACCGGATTGAATGTACCTGACGTTTCCGTTGTGAAAACAGAGTTCAAGATCACCTGCCCTTAACCTGTGAAAATCATCATCATGATTTGATCCGGACTTCATGGAACGGCTTTCATTCATGTAAAGCTAAGTAATTGATAAAATCTGGTCTTTGACATTATCCGGATCGAATACTTTACGCCAGTCTTCTTTGATAAATGTCTTAAGTCCGCGTTGCAAGGCCTTGTTGGCTGCATCGGAAAACACGGCCCCCGGCAACTCGTCAAAGAGAACGGCCATCTGGATATGCAGGTGACCCAGTAAAAACGCCCTTGCTGCTTCAGCCGGCACCCCCCGTTTGATCACTTCGTTCAGTCCTTCCCGGATGACATACACACAGGTTGAAGCCAGTGTTTCTACCAGGGCCGGTTCCAGCAGGCCCATTTGCTCAGTCGTTATCCGGAAGGCTTTTGATACTGGGGCATAAAAGGTTTTTGCCAACTGTTCTCCCTGCTTGTAATCATCTTCCGTTCCTTTCAGCAGGGCGCAGACAATGGTTTGTTTGGCCGCGACGCCTCCAAAGTGGTCTTTCATGGCTTCCTCGGCGGGTTCCCAGTTAAAGATAGATGGATGTGAAGGGTGCGCAATGAAGTAAGCCACATCGTCCCTATGGTATAATTTCCCGGCCAGGGCAGCGGCCGGATCAAGGGTTACCACCATGGCCCCGGGTTTCATCAAAGGAATATATTGCGCGGTGACCTTTCCAAGCGCCACATCGGGCACGGCAAAGATTACCATTTCAGCCTTCCTGATAGCCTCATCCTCTTTTTCAACCTGTATGCCAGCATCCTTTAACCAGGCGATACCTTCCTTACTTATTTCAAAGTAAGACATGTCATAATCTGAATTCCCAAGGTTCCTTGTCAGCCGCATGCCCATTTTTCCTCCGGCCCCGATTAATACAACGTTTTTCATGTCTGTTGTTTTTTATTAGTTAAATTCTGAAAGTTTTATCACCGTGTTTAAACGGGCCGATTCGTAGGCAGCCCAAACCATGCGCACCGTTTCAAAGTTGTCGTCCCCGGTGGTCTCCGCGGTTGAAACGCCCAGCATGTCCTGCAGGATATCATTGTTACAGGCAACGATACCCGGCGGTTCCGGTTCCAGCCGGTCGGTCTGCCAGGGGTATTTTTGCATGGTGATATGTTCGTAAGATGTTTCATTTCCCACCGTAATGGCAAAGTGATAATCGGCATCGAGCCGTATGCTCCCCTTGTCACCTTCAATTACCAGTAACAGCTGTGGAAAAATCTCCTTTTCAAGAGGTGAGCTGAAAGATATCTGCTGAACACAAGCCATTCCGTTTTTCATGCGAATCAGGCTGGTTGCCACATCCTCTCCTTTTATGGTGGTATTGACCGTCTGGATTTGGGTATAGATCGTATCCGCTTCACCAAAAAGAAACCGGAGCACATCAAATTGATGCGACCCCTGGTCTGTCAGGGCAAATTTTTCCAGGGTAGCCAAAAAAGGCTGTGTTTCAAACAAAGGGAAAGCTGTATTCCACAATGAATTGCATCGAAAGGGTTTTCCAATAACGCCTGAATCAATGATTTCCTTTACCCGGCGTATCTGGGGTTGCCAGCGGTAATTCTCATGTACATAAAATCTTACGCCCGAATCCCTGGTTACCTGCATCATATGTTTGGCCGTTTCAAAATCCTGGGCCATGGGTTTCTGGCAAATGACATCTTTGTGATATCTGGCGGCCAAATCGACATACCTGGCATGTGTCTCGACATTGGTGATGATATCCACAAAATCAATATTTTCATTTTGCAGCAGGACTTCGGCATCATCATAAAATTTTGGAATATTAAACCGTTTCGCCAGGTTTTCGGCTTTCGACAGGGTGCGGTTAAACAGGGCGACACATTCGGCACCTTCCAGTTCCTGCCATCCGCCCAACTGAAACTGTGACCAGAAGCCACATCCAAAAATTGCAAACTTCAGGTTTTTACGCTCGTTCATCATACTGCTATTGTTTAAAAAAGGGGATAAGAAAAGAAACACTCTCCCTCACCCACTGTTCCTCTTTTTCTATAGTTTTATCCAGTTTGTCTTCAGGCGTTGTCCATAGTTCCAAAATGGCACTTTCACAACGGCCATACTGACGGATGCCTGATAATAACCATGGAATATTTAACATGCCTTTGCCGGCAGGCGCACCTTCAACCAAAAATCCCATATTGTGCCAGGTACGTTTGATGACAAATTCCTTTAAATGAAGATTGATGGTATAGGGCGCCAGGATCTTTACGACCTCTTCAATTCCTTCGCCGGCACCCAGGGAATTTACTGAGTCGAGACAGATACCGACTCTGTCAGGATCCGTTTCAAGGACGATACGTTCAAATTCCCTGGCTTTGAGACGATCATGATTTTCTATGGCCAGTTTTATGCCGGTATCCTTCAGGAGATCAATGCTGCTTTTAATGACTTCAATAACCTCCTCAATGGAAGGTTCATACGTTTTGGTGTCGATCACCATCCGTAACAGGGGGGAAGAAAAGATTCCGGCTATTTTCAGATAATGTTCCAGGTTGTCTGCCGTTAATCCGCGGCTACCCACTTCCACACGGATGCCGCTTGTCCTGGCCTGGTCTGCTAGTGAATTTAGTTTATCCCAGGAAAGATTATGCAATGGCAGATTATCCGCAATTTGCACACAGTCTACCCGCAGTTGCTTTGCTTTTTCGATTAATCCGGCAACCGTCAGCGGTTTCACCGGCAGATGTCCGGGAATGCCTATGGCCCAGCTGTACGCATACGATGAAATTCCCAGTTGCATAAGCATTTATAATTGATCACGAAAGCCTTGCATAAACGATGAACAGCAAACCGATGATATAGGCCAGAAACATTGCTCCCAGCAGGTAACCCGTCTTTCGGGAAGCATCTTTGAATTCTTTCCAGACGAATATCCCCCAAATGGCAGCTACCACCGGGGCAGCATTACTAAGACCGTATGCTATCGCAGGACTTGCTGCCTTATTGGCCATAAAACTGACCGACATTCCCAGACACCAGATCGCACCGCCCAGTATACCCATCAAATGCTGCCGGGGCGTTCCTTTCAAATAATCTGCAAAAGTAACGGGTAAACCTTCAACCGGTTTCCGCATAAAAAGTGGATTATAAATCAATGTGGTCAAAAATACTCCCACCGAAAAGAAAACGACGGCGGTATATGGTGTCAGGTAACCAGCATATTCGGGTGTAAACTCCCGGGCCAGGGACCTGTCCACAAACCGGTAAAAGAAAGCAATAGCCACACCAGCCAGAAGCGAGATCACAATGCCCTTTAAAGAAGGTTTTTTCTGTTGTGAAGCCAGCTGCCGGTAGGATAACATACTTAATATTACTGCAATGACGACGATAGCGCTTCCCCCGAACAGGAGGGTTGGATTTCCCTGTGGCGTAGCAATATACAGGACAACAATCCCGAGAATCCAGCCTATACCCCCGCCAATCGGAAAGGCAACCGACATGCCGGCAATCGCAATGCCCGCCGTTAACAACAAGGTGCCGATATTCCAAATGGCCCCGCCCAGCATTGCAAATCCGATGTTCCCGGGGGAGGCCTGCTTCACATCAGTAAGAAATGACCTGCCTTCCTGGCCAAAACTTCCAAACGTGAAGGCCATGAGTAAGGAAAAAAGCAAAATTCCACTCACAAAATCCCAGTAAAATAATTCAAAACGCCAGTTTAAGCCGGCTACATTCCGGGTGTTTTGCCAGGATCCCCAACAGATCATGGCCAGGAAGCACATTGCTATAGCCACAGAATAGTTTTCAACGGAGAACATATTATTATTTATTAGTTAGTATGTTACAGGATAAGTGTTATGTAGTGTTATGATACAAGTTTAAGGAATATTCTTCAACCTTAAAAGAGATTTCAGAGAAACTTTTTAAAAGAAGGATGAAGGTTTTAATGACAAACGGAATCCGTATCTGATCACAGAGAATTCCGCTTTATGAGTGAAAATTCGTTGGCGATCTTCTCTCTCCGGTTTCCCTTTAACAGCTCAGCCATTAAGACCCCCATCTGGTGAAAATCGGTCGACATCACGGTAATCCCGCCTTTAAGAACCTCCTTTAAAGAGGTATCATCATAGGATATGATTCCGACATCGGCACCCAGCTTCAGGTTAAGCTCTTCAACCGATTTAATCACGTTGATCAGGTCACGGTCATTAAACAGCAGAAATAAATCTCCTTTGCTGATTTGATGTGTTTTAACATCTTCAATGAAATGATAATGAATGAATTGCTCATCACAGAATCTCCTGAAGCCTCTCAGTATTCCATCGGGGATAAACTGGAAATTCCGGTTACTGATAAAATGGAACAGCCGGTATTTTTTGATTAATTCAATTCCACTCATCAGCCCATGGTAGGCATCTGACTCAAAATCCTGAAAAACACCGGGTACGAATTTAAGGGAAGGGATATCCTTATCGATAAGGATGCATTTGTTTACCGGGATCTTTGAAACAATGGGTGAGACATCATCATTAAAATGCGGCATGATAACCAGGTAATCGTAGTCTTCCATATTGTCAAAAATCAGCCTTTCAAATTGCTTCAGTCTATAGTAATGGAAGAAAATGTCGACTTCGAAATCGTTATTGAGGTGTTCAACGATGGAACGGTAAAGCACTTCTTTATAGCCATTCATGACATCGAAAAGCAGGAACACTTTTTTCTTTTTTACAGCCGACTTTTTAGCAACATAGAATCCTTTGCCATGAACGGATTCGAGTATATTCCGGTTCTGCAATTCCTTGTAAGCGAGGATGAGTGTATCTCTGGAAACATGGATGGCTTTATGGGCTGTATTAATAGGGGGCAATTTCTGTCCACGGAACAGAATGCCCTTATCGATCAGATCCATGATCTGATCAGCAATTTGTTCATACTTTGGATGCGATGAATTGGGATCAATGGAAATATGTTCCGAAATGTCAAACCTGCTTTGCTCTTTTTTTTTCATCGTGTTTTTGAAGGGTATGCGACCTTCCGTTTACAAGCTGTTTTAATTTTACGATGCCAGACGATAAGCCAGCTAACAGTGAGCATTATCCAAAGATAAAGTTCCTTTAACAGGAAAATACGTCAGGTATAAAATGATGTTCCATGCTGTAAAAATACTCATCCCGGAGAGGAATAGATACATAAAAACAGGAAAAAGGATAAGGAAAATTGATGTGCCGGTATGTATAATATTATTATTCAGCGATTTGAATGTATCGATCCAGAATTCAAAGTCGTCTTGTGGCTGGAAAAATCAGGACATTGCGAAAACGACAAGGAAAATGTATTTTTATAGACTTCATATAACCTTTAAATCCGCCTACTCATGAAAACTGCTTTTTTCACCGTGTTCCTCACCCTGCTGGCTGCCTGTACAATGCAAACCGGGCCTGATAACGGTTCCTCCCCACTTTCCATGGCACAGCCTGCGTCAGAAGGCATTTCCGAAGTGCGGCTCGCCCGTATTGACAGCATGTTGACTGCATCGGTTAAGGAAAACGAAATTCCGGGTGCCGTAGCCCTTATTGCCCGGCATGGGAAAATCGTATTTTATAAAGCCTATGGAAAAGCAGATGCCGATGCCGGCCGGGATTTCAAAACCGACGACATCTTCCGTATCGCCTCACAGACCAAGGCCATCACGGCAACTGCCGTTATGATGCTCTGGGAGGAAGGGAAGTTTCAGCTCGATGATCCTATCGCAAAATACATCCCCGAATTTGATAACCCGCAGGTACTGGTCAGCTTTAACGAGGCCGATTCCTCTTATACTACCCGGCCTGCTGAGGGTCCTGTCACGATCAGGGATCTGCTCACCCATACCTCGGGAATAGGTTACGGAATGATTGACTGGGATCCCCGCTTCAGGAAAATTTACCAGAAAGCCGGTATCATCGATGCCTTCACCACAAAGCCTGTCTTACTTGCAGATAATATCAAAAAACTGGCAAAACTTCCCCTGCATTTTGATCCGGGTACCCATTATTCTTACAGCGAAGGTCTTGATGTGATGGGGTATCTCGTGGAGATCATGTCGGGGATGCCTCTCGATACGTTTTTTCGTGAGCGTATTTTTAATCCCCTGGGAATGGATGATACCTGGTTTTATCTCCCCGATTCGAAAGCTGCACGGCTGGTCCCTGTCCAGACCTGGCAGGATAATAAATGGATGCATTTCCCTTCCCCTCATTTTTACGACACGGAATACCCGGTGAAAGGTGCAAAAAGCTATTTTGCAGGAGGTGCGGGACTTAGCAGTACAGCAAAAGATTACGCGACCTTCCTGCAGATGTATCTCAACCAGGGTGAGCTGAACGGCAAACGCCTCTTAAGCAGGACCACTGTTGAGTTTATCCTCACCAACCAGATCGGCACACTGATGGATGACCAGGGAGACTACTACGGACTCGTTTTCGGGGGTGAAGATGAAAAAGCCCAAAACCTCGGTGGTAAAGGTCATGCCGGCACCTTCCAGTGGGGCGGATATTTCAACACGCAGTATTTTGCTGATCCCAAAGAGCAGATCATAGGTATTCTCATGAAACAAACCCAGGATATCCCCTCTGATAATACAGGATGGAAATTCCGGCAGATGGTGGAAACAACGATTGATGATTGAGGGGAAGAGAAGATGGTTAACCACAGATTACACAGAGGACACAGATTAGAAGAGTGATTTTTGGGAAGGTTTGTAGTTATGAGAAGAAGGAACACGGATTGACCACATCCCTGACAGGGTCCGTAACCCTGACAGGGATATTAATTATGGCCGTTCCAAAATAATTATCCCCGTATTCCATCCAAATGTAAATCATCCCCCAACCCACAATCCTAATATCTCGCTATTTATTCCTACCTTTGCAGCCTTTTTAGACAAAGAATTTGAAAGGAATAGCAAAGAATGATTAATGTTGCGAATTTAAGAATACAGTTTGGTAAGAGAATATTGTTCCAGGATGTGAACATGAAGTTTACGGCAGGGAACTGTTACGGGGTGATTGGCGCAAATGGTGCCGGAAAATCTACCTTCCTGAAAGCCATCTCGGGAGAGATTGATCCCACCGCCGGACACATAAGCCTGGGACCCGGTGAAAGGCTTTCGGTTCTGAACCAGGATCATCATGCTTTCGATGATAACACGGTCATCGATACCGTCCTGAAAGGCCATAATCTTCTATGGAACCTGATGCAGGAAAAAAACGCGATCTATATGAAACCCGATTTCTCGGAAGAGGACGGCATCAGGGCCGCTGAGCTGGAAGGAAAATTTGCCGACCTCAACGGTTGGAATGCGGAAAATGACGCATCCACCCTGCTCAGCAATCTCGGGATAAAAGAGGAACTGCATTACAGCCTGATGAAAAACCTCAGCGGTAAGCAGAAGGTGCGGGTTCTTCTTGCCCAGGCTCTCTTTGGGAAGCCGGATAACCTGCTGCTGGATGAGCCAACCAACGATCTGGACCTGGAAACGGTAGTATGGCTGGAGAATTATCTTTCCAATTATGAAAATACGGTGCTGGTGGTATCTCACGACAGGCATTTTCTGGATGCGATAAGCACGCATACCATCGACATCGACTTTGGCAAAATTCAACTTTTTGCAGGGAATTACAGTTTCTGGTACCAGAGCAGTCAGCTTGCCCTTCGCCAGCAACAGACGCAAAACAAGAAGTCCGAAGAGAAAAAAAAGGAACTGCTCGAGTTCATTGCCCGCTTCAGCGCCAATGTATCCAAATCCAAACAAACCACCAGCCGCAAAAAAATGCTGGAGAAACTCCGGATCGAAGATATCAAACCTTCCACCCGTAAATATCCCGGCATCATCTTCACTCCAGAACGTGAAGCCGGTGACAAGATCCTCGATATTCACAATCTGAGCGCAAGCATCGACGGAACCATTTTGTTCAATAAACTTAACCTGGTTGCCAACAAAGGAGATAAGATCGTCTTCCTCTCACGGGATTCCCGTGCCGCCAGTGCCTTTTTCGAGATCATCAACGGCAGGATCAAAGCCGACAGCGGAACATTACCAGTGGGGACAGACCATTACGCCGGCATATCTACCGCTGGATAACTCCACGTTCTTCAACAGCCAGAAGAGCCTCTTCGACTGGCTGTGCCAGTTCACCAATGACACTACGGAGTTTTACATCCGTGGTTACCTTGGGAAAATGCTCTTTTCCGGTGAAGAAGTCTATAAAAAGGTGAATGTCCTTTCGGGAGGCGAGAAAATGCGCTGCATGATATCACGCATGATGCTGAACAATCCCAATGCCCTGGTGCTCGATACCCCGACCAATCACCTCGACCTCGAATCCATCCAGGCATTCAATAACAGCCTGATAAAATTTCCCGGGAATATTTTCATGTCCTCTCACGACCACGAATTTATCCAGTCGGTCTGTAACAGGATCGTCGAACTGACACCCGGGGGAGTAATCGATAAGCTGATGAGTTATGATGATTATATTACGGATGAGAGAATTAAGGAATTGAGAGATAAAATGTGGAGATAACAGCGGCAATTAATCATTCCGATATGCCAGACCGTGCAGATTTCGTGAACCGGATTCGGCTTGCTCTGGAGTTAGGAAGTTAGAGGGTTATGGAGGCCCTATCGGGGCCAGAGAGCGATAGAATATTTGATAGTGTGGGTTCCCCGGCGCCCCGTAGGGTGTGCAACTGGAATTATGGGATATTGGAGACCGTTTGACCACAGATTACACAGATTAACACAGATTTTAGTATAAGTTACAGGATAATGGAGGCCCCATCGGGGCCAGAGAGCGATAGAATATTTGATAGTGTGGGTTCCCCGGCGCCCCGTAGGGTGTGCAACTGGAATTATGGGATATTGGAGACCGTTTGACCA
This sequence comes from uncultured Bacteroidales bacterium, assembly GCA_963732905.1. Lineage (GTDB taxonomy): Bacteria > Bacteroidota > Bacteroidia > Bacteroidales > DASQZK01. The sequence goes on along the minus strand of CAVTBM010000009.1, from coordinate 25,080 downwards.
CAGATTACACAGATTAACACAGATTTTAGTATAAGTTATAGGATAATGGAGGCCCCATCGGGGCCAGAGAGCGATAGAATATTTGATAGTGTGGGTTCCCCGGCGCCCCGTAGGGTGTGCAACTGGAATTATGGGATATTGGAGACCGTTTGACCACAGATTACACAGATTAACACAGATTTTAGTATAAGTTATAGGATAATGGAGGCCCCATCGGGGCCAGAGAGCGATAGAATATTTGATAGTGTGGGTTCCCCGGCGCCCCGTAGGGTGTGCAACTGGAATTATGGGATATTGGAGACCGTTTGACCACAGATTACACAGATTAACACAGATTTTAGTATAAGTTACAGGATAATGGAGGCCCTATCGGGGCCAGAGAGCGATAGAATATTTGATAGTGTGGGTTCCCCGGCGCCCCGTAGGGTGTGCAACTGGAATTATGGGATATTGGAGACCGTTTGACCACAGATTACACAGATTAACACAGATTTTAGTATAAGTTATAGGATAATGGAGGCCCCATCGGGGCCAGAGAGCGATAGAATATTTGATAGTGTGGGTTCCCCGGCGCCCCGTAGGGTGTGCAACTGGAATTATGGGATATTGGAGACCGTTTGACCACAGATTACACAGATTAACACAGATTTTAGTATAAGTTACAGGATAATGGAGGCCCCATCGGGGCCAGAGAGCGATAGAATATTTGATAGTGTGGGTTCCCCGGCGCCCCGTAGGGTGTGCAACTGGAATTATGGGATATTGGAGACCGTTTGACCACAGATTACACAGATTAACACAGATTTTAGTATAAGTTATAGGATAATGGAGGCCCCATCGGGGCCAGAGAGCGATAGAATATTTGATAGTGTGGGTTCCCCGGCGCCCCGTAGGGTGTGCAACTGGAGTTAGAAAGTTAGAAAGTTAGAAAGAGTGCCACCGAATTAACATCTTCATAACCTCATATCCAGATGGGAAATACCCGGATATTCATCCGATCAGAAAACAAAAAAGAAATCACAGAAAATTATTTTCAATCCACAAAACTATTTTGTATTTTCAGCTATCTTGTCGACATTAGTAATGGATTTGGCATAATTTCATTATTTTGTAACCGGTTTATCTAACCTGTGGGCAGGCCGGAGGATCAACTGATTCAGGTTCGCACACCGCCGGCCGGAAATCCCGGTAGTGTCATCGGTAATAATTTGACAGGAAAGCTAAGAGGATTGGGAGTGATTCAAATTTAACCCGTTTCCCATGTTCGACAGCAGCAATATCGAGGAGGAGATCAGAAGTCGCATCACCGCAAATGATGAGAGTTTTATTGAACTGATCTATCCTGAATATTACTCCCAGCTTTGCAATTATGCTTTTCTCTTTCTCAAATCCCGCGAGTTGGCAGAGGATGTCGTTCATGAAACCATCATAAAAATCTGGGAAAACAGAACAACCCTGCAAATTAACGGTTCCTTCCGTTCCTATCTGTTCAGGGCAGTGCATAATAACTGCATTAATTCACTAAAGGAAACAGAAGCCTTCAGGAAAACTTTGAAAAAAGTTGCGGATCAGATTCTCCATCGCAACGAGATAATGGTAAAACACATGGATCCCGGTTTCCTGGAAAAACTGTACGCCTCCGAAATGGAGACACGGTTTAATGCCGCACTCCGGAGCTTACCCGAACAATGCCGGGAAATTTTTATGCTCAGCAGGTTCGAATTTCTCGGCTATTCTGAAATTGCCGAAAAATTAAATATCTCGGTCAATACCGTGAAAACCCAGATGAAAAGGGCCCTGGCGAAACTCAGGGAATCTTTTCAAAAATAATCCGTGTCCCTTGTCACCCTCCATGATGCCGGGAGATGTCTTACAGATGGTTTTATCGAAAATCAGGTTATAAGTTAAGGAATTACTATTAGCGAAAAGTCCCGGAATGACATAAACGATGAGCTTGAATTTCAAATGTATTTATGAATTGATTTGTTATGAATGAGATGAATGAAGAGACAATTATCCGGTTTCTCAATGGTCAGATCAGCAACGATGAAATTGGTTCACTCGAAGAGTGGATTGATGCTTCAGAAGAAAATTCTCTTTTATTCAACTCTGTAAGAGACATATGGCTTGCTTCTGCCGTTTACATTAAAGCTGAAAATTATGATGCAGCTAAGGCTGTCAGGAAGGCCCGGTGGTTTGTGAACTGGAGAAAGTCAAGGGAACGTTCGTTGAAGTTAAACCGGAGGATCAACGGATTTATTCGCTATGCAGCCGCAATCATCCTTCTCCTGTCGGTTGGCAGCATGTTCGGATGGTATGTCACAACGAACTATGGTAAAGCCGGAAAACCTGAAATATGCGAAATTTCGTCCCCTCCCGGTTCAAAATCTCTGGTCACCCTGCCCGACGGAAGCAAGGTCTGGATCAATGCCAAAAGTAAAATTAGCTACACTACCGATTTCAACAAGGATGACCGGATCGTAGACCTTATTGGGGAAGCCTATTTCAATGTCACAACCAATGAGAAGAAACCGTTCATCGTCCGAACCCCCCACCTGACGGTCAAAGCCTATGGTACAGAATTCAACGTCGACGCCTATCCCGATGAGAAGACCGTTTCAACCACACTGGTCAAGGGAAATATCGTGGTCAGTACGAACGATACAAACGGGACTCCGGCGGAATACCATCTTAAGCAAAAAGAAAACCTGACCTATTTCATCAGGGAAAGGAGTGTACGTACGGGCATCGTGCAGGAAAAGAAGCAGGAAAAAATAACACCTTCGAAGCCCAGTCCGGTTTCGACAAAGAATCCCGGGGATCATATCCAGGTGAAACAGAATGTAAAAACTCTCTTATACACTTCCTGGAAAGACGATACGTGGGTAATCGAAGGCATCACACTGGATGATCTTGCAAAACAACTTGAGCGCCGGTTCAATACCAGGATCATCATTGATTCCAATGACCTTAAGAATTACAAATTTACGGGAACGCTGAGAAATGAAACTCTCGAACAGGTTCTACGGATCCTTGTTCTGACCACTCCTCTGAAGTATACCGTTGATGTAGGAGAAGTGACCTGGGATCTTGACCCTGATCTCCAGAAGAAATATTCCAAACTGCTGAAGAGATGACTTTCAGAATAAATATAAGAAGATGAGATTAGAAGAAAAACCAGGCTAAAAAAACCGGGACTTCAGAGCCCCGGTTAAATCAAGCTAAGACATTCTGTTGCATAGAATACCTTAGTCAATTTATTTTGAACTAAACACTACAAAACTATGAAAAAAAACTCATCCTGGTATCCTTTTATTTTCAATATAGGATCCGGTAAATTTCTACTAACTATGAAACTGACGTTCCTTATCATGTTACTTTCCGTCTTAGAGGTTTCTGCATCTGTGTATTCTCAGGACACACGGCTGAGTCTTTCTGTTGACCAGGTGTCATTCAGGGAGACCCTTAAACTTATCGAAAAGGAAAGTGATTACCGCTTCTTTTACAACGACGAGTTAACCGATCTGAATAAGATGGTCAGCCTGAAGGTGACCGACAAGAAGGTCGGGACAATTCTCGATCAGCTTCTTGCCAATTCCGGTATTACCTACCAGGTTCTGGATAACCATGTCATTGTTCTGACCCCGGTTTCTTCGCCTGTTCAGAATCAGCCCCATAAAGTGACAGGAACCATCCTGGATGAAAACGGGGAACCGATGCTTGGCGTTACGGTCATCGATAAAACAACGGGTAACGGAACGGTGACGGACCTGGATGGTAAATATTCCATCGATGTTTCCGGACCCAAAGATGTCCTCATTTATTCATTTGTCGGCTACAAAAGCCTGACCATGACAGTCGGGACACAGGCCGTTTTCGATCTTTCCATGGAAACAGACCTGCTCAATCTGGACGAGGTCATCGTCACCGCCTATTCTGAGAAGGCAAAAACGGAGATATCAAGTGCCGTGGCCTTTCTGAAAGCCGATGAGATCGACAAGGTGACGGTCAACAGCGTAACCGACATGCTGACCGGAAAGGTTGCAGGGGTCCAGGTGCAAACGGCGAGCGGTCAACCCGGCCAGGCCGGAGATATCCGGATCAGGGGCGTCGGTTCTATCTTTTCACCCCAGACCCCCCTGGTTGTCGTAGATGGCGTTATCGGGGGAACATATAATCCCAACGACATCGAGAGTGTTTCGATCCTTAAAGATGCCGGCGCAACAGGATTATATGGTTCACAGGCTGCATCAGGAGTTATCCTTATCACAACAAAAAGCGGGAACAGCGCCAAAGGAGAAATCACCGCCAAAATAACCCGAGGCATCAAACGACCTGAATTCGGAAACTTTCAGGTTATGAACAGCCGGGAACTTTACAGCTATCAGAAGATGATATACTCTCCCACCCTGTTCGCGACCATCCGGCCGAAAACATTATTGGCCCGGGATTACGACTGGATTGGAAACACCTATAAGCAATCTGACATTACGACGGCTTATTTTTCAGCTTCCGGAGGCGGAGAGAAAACGAATTACTACCTGTCGGTCGATCTGATGGATGACAATGGAACCCTGATTACCACAAACTATAAGAGACTCAGCGTCAGGTCAAAAGTCAGGTATCTGCTCACCGATCGTCTTACGATCACGACGAACATCTCCGGCGAATTCAACAAATCCCGCTACCCCCACTGGACGCTGGCGGAGGGAGCCTTCAGACTGATGCCCTGGGACCTTCCCTATGATGATAACGGTGATCCTGTTTACGATATCAAGAAGGCCGGATGGTACTCCAATGTGACAAACAATCCCTACCATTCCTTACAATATAACAAATATGATAATTTCGGAGTGAACGGATTTGGAAGCTTCTCGCTGAATTACAGGCTCACTTCCTGGCTGAAAATTGATTCCCGGACTTCATTGTCAACCAGCCATGGAAAATATGAGGAAATCGAGTCCCCCCTGTCGTATGAAGGGGCATCGGTAAACGGCCGCATCATGAATTCCGTCTCCTTCGACATGTCGTATTCTAATACCTCTCTTCTGAAGTTCGATAAGACATTCGGAGTTCACAGCATCAGCGGCCTGGCAGGCGTAGAAGGCGGGAAATATATGGTTGAATCGGATTTTGGAGGAAATGCCACCGGTATTTTGCCGGGACAGGAAGTGATCGGAGTTGCCGGTTCGGTTGAAAAGCCGGTTGGCTTCAAAGCTGAATCAGCCGGCTTCTCCATGCTCTCGCAAGTCAATTATGATTTCAAAAAGAAATATTTTGTCACCGTTTCCGCACGAAGGGACGGCTCATCGAAATTTTCGCCCGATTCCAAATATGCCAACTTCTTTACCTCCTCAGCATCATGGCTGATCAGCAATGAACCCTTCATGAAATCCAATAATGTCATCAACTACCTCAAATTAAGGGGAAGTTATGGATCTTCCGGAAACGAAACCTTCCCGGGAAACACTTATTACCCTTATTTCCCGGCGTATTCAGGAGGGAATATTTACAACAGCCAGACGGCATATTACCCGTCGAATATAGGGAACTATAACCTGACCTGGGAAACGAGCTATCCACTGGACATGGGTGTCGACTTTGGATTTTTGCGAAAGGTGGAGGTGAATTTTGATTATTATAACACGCTTGTCAAAAACCTCCTTTTCCGGGATCCTTTGCCTGCCTCAAAAGGATTTGACTTCCAATGGAAAAATGTGGGTGAGATCAGGAACAGCGGCGTTGAATTAACGGTGAATGCCACCGCGATTTCAACCAAAGACCTGACCTGGACGATCAATTTCAATATTTCCGCCAACCACAACGACCTTGTGAAACTATCCGATAAGGCAGGGATCGACACCATCGTGGTCACGAACTCCGGACCTGGATTCCAGATCCTTATCCCGGGAAAATCCGCTTTCGACTGGTATATGCCGAAATGGCTCGGTGTCAATCCGGATGACGGAACACCGATGTGGGAAAAAGTCACGGACGCAGGGAAGGAAGTTACATCCGTCTACAATGATGCAACCTTTGAAAATTTAGGCTCTCCGTTTCCAAAATTTTCCGGCGGATTCGGAACGTCCCTGAAATATAAGGGCTTTTCATTATACGCATCATTCTCCTATGTTTATGGGAATAAAGTCTATAATTATACCCGTCAGGAACTCGATAATGACGGGGCGAATACCAACGTCAATGCATTCAAACTACAGGATGGTATGTCGAGGTGGCAAAAACCCGGCGACCATGCCACACATCCAAAACCGATGATCGGAGGGAACAACAATGCACATGAATATTCATCGCGTTTTCTTGAGGACGGCAGCTACCTGCGCCTCAGGAATGTCACCCTTAGCTATGAGATACCGGCATCCTTTGCAAAAAAGATCGGCCTTAACAATCTTACCTTAAGCCTGTCGGGCGATAATCTCAAAACCTGGACGAAATTCACCGGCATGGATCCTGATATCCCTTTGTATAATACCAGCTATTTACTCCCTGGTATTTCCTCATTCAAATATCCGATAAACAGACAGTATATCGCTGGTATCCAAATCAGATTTTAACCTTAAACAGTCACTGCAATGAAATATTCCACTCTGAAATATATTCTCCTGATCCCGGTTCTGACTCTCTTCAACAGTTGCGAACTGGATCTGGTTCCCTATAACGATATCACTGCCGAATCGCTGGTTGCGACCGCCGACGGCACAAAGGGAATGGCCAATGGTTGCCTGATGATGATGAAACAGCAGCTGACGGATGACCCCAGGAATATGTACGTCCGGCACTTGTTTCAGCTGACCGAATTCCCCTCGGATGATGTACTGATCGTGAAGAGTACGACGGATAACCTGTGGTATTCTTTTAACTTTCAACATATTCCCGACCAGTTAAATACATCCTATTTATGGTATATGGGCTATAAGATCATCCTGGAAGCAAACAGCATCATCGACAAAGTCAAGATTGACGAGTCCTCAAACGCTGAGTTAAAACAATATGTTGGTGAGGCATACTTCTACCGCGCCATGGTATTCTTCGACATGGCCAGGATTTTTTCCTTCCCTCCATCCATGGGAACAGATCAACCCGGTATTCTGTTAAGGACAAGTCTCACTGAAGAAGACAATAAAGCCAGGGCCACTGTGGGGGATACCTACAAACAGATCATTTCCGATCTGCGGAAATCAACCGAGCTGATGACCATGAGGAATGCAGGAGATCTGACCGAGGCAAAAAAATACGGAAACAAGTGGGCTGCTGAAGGCCTTCTGTCCCGGGCTTATCTTTTTACAGAACAGTATGACTCTGTTGTCTATTACGCCACCGATGTCATCGATAACAGCCCGTTTCAACTGGAACCAAGAGAATCATATATGGCTTCCTTCTGGAATACACCCCAGTCGAAAGAAGACCTGTTTATCATTTATTACAGCAATGATGAAGATGTGGGAGAGGCTTCCCTCGGTTCCATGTACAATGGTAATGGTTCCGGCTGGGGTGAGGTCTATCCCTCGCAACCATACCTGGACCTGATTTCCAAGTACCCCGAAGATATCCGGAACCAGTTTATCGATACGGTATTTAATGGCTCCGGAAATGTCTCGAAATATCCGGGAACGACCTTCTCAATGCTGTATATGAATAAATTCTCAAATCAGAATGGTATCCCCACATTATCATCCCCGGCATATATCAGGCTTTCCGAATTATACCTGAACAGGGCTGAAGCGTATGCCCACTTGTCGGACGATATCGATGCCCTTGCCGATGTGAATACGATCCGTGCACGGGCCGGACTCACCGGCAATGCACTGGTAACTTCCGGCAACATTACAAGTGAACACGGATATTCGAGTGTTCTCGATGCCGTCCTGGCAGAAAGACGACTGGAATTGTCGTTTGAAGGACAACGCAGGGACGACCTCATGAGAAATAAAATCGATCTGAACCGAAGCTATCCTTCCGGGCAGAACGTGGATGGACAAACGGATATCTATCCCTACAATGGACCCAGACAAATCTATTTCATTCCGTTGAATGAAGTTATTTATAACCCGCTTTGCAAGCAAAACGACTAAATATTTTTACTAACTTAAAATTGTGATCATCATGAACAAGAAACAAAGGATTAACAAACACTTCTTATACCTGGCGATAGGACTTATCGCTTCTTTATCGGCGTGTAAGAAAGACGAACCAAAACCGGTTGCTGATTTTGCGTTCGAAGTGAGCGATATGGATGTCAGCTTTACCAATATTTCAACCAATGCAACGAGTTATTCGTGGGACTTTGGGGATGGCGAAACATCCACCGAGAAATCACCGACACATACCTATGCAGATTATGGAACCTATTCGGTAACCTTAACATCCAAAGGCGCCGGCGGAACGAGCACTGCAACGTATGACGTCACAGTGGCAAGTTCGGAACCGATTGCTATTGATGGGGATTTCAGCGACTGGACTGATGTACCGGATTATTATTCCTATCCGGATGGTGAAGGAGGAACCTTAATGGAAGCCAAAGTGACCAACAGCGATCAGTTCCTCTATTTCTACATCAAGGGAACAGCAAATCTGGGTGAAGTCATTCAGGTTTATATCGATGCCGATAATAGCGGCTCAACAGGCTGGGACTACTGGAGTTACTACGAAACGCCAGGTATAGAATACCTGATGGAGGCCGTCATGGTGGCCTGGGAAGGTACCGATCCTTCATCCAGCCTGCAGTCAGCTACCGGACCTGATTCCGATTGGCCCTGGGAACCCTTCATTGCCAGCAATGCCATTTATGAAAAATCCGATTATGTTACTGTCGATAACAATAAGGTTGTCGAGTTCTCGATGTTAAGAGAGATGTTTACGTCACCGGCACTCGGACAAACGATTCGGATCGTCTTCGCGAATAGCGATAATACCTGGACACAAGTAGGCTCGCTGCCTCCGAATTCACAGGATCCTCTGATTGTCCCGGCCGGATATACGTTCAAGTAAATATTGCGCAACCCTAAGCGATTCAATCTACCCTGATAGATGGGAAGGTTCTGGCAACAGAACCTTCCCTTTCTCTGAAACGAAAACACAAGCCCCCTGTTCTGAAGACCGGCTTTTGCGGATAGTCAATGTCCTTTTTAATGTCATCAGACCGTGCTATACCTGGCCCTTGCTGATACTGGATGATTCCTCATAAATTCGAAAAAAATAACTGATGATAAAGAAACTTTTACTTCCGGCTATCCTCATATGTATATGGGGAACGGCAAATGCACAGACCTTTTCGAATCATACTTATCAATACAGCGATTCCGTGATCACTAATCCGGAACGGGGCTTTTACAGATACACGGAACGAAGTGACGCGAACAGCTCATTGAGTGTGAGTACCCTGAAATCGTACCGGGACCAGGGTTATACGATTATCTACCGGATATTTTATATGCGCGACTTCGTGAATTCCCCGATCTCACAGGCTTATCTCGACAAGATCAGGGAGGATTTCAGCCACATGCGCCTCGCCGGCATAAAAGGCGTCATCCGTTTCGCCTATACCTCATCCATGACCAAGCCTTACGGAGATGCCTCTCCCGGGCAGGTTAACAGCCATATTGAACAGCTGAAGCCGATTCTCATCGAAAATTCCGATGTCATTTTCGTTCTCCAGGCTGGTTTCATTGGAGCGTGGGGAGAATGGTACTATACCGATTATTTTGCGACCGGCTCACCTGATAATGTCACCGATGAAGATCTGCAGGAACGAAAAACACTGGTATATAACCTTCTTGATGCCATCCCCAAGGACCGGATGATCCAGCTGAGATATGTAGGTTACAAAAGGCAACTTTTCGATTCCATCCCGGTTACCGCCGAAGAGGCCTACTCCGGATCACCCAAATCGAGAATTTCTCACCACAATGACTGCTTTGCTTCCTCCAGCAATGACGTCGGATCCTATCACAATATCCAGTATGATAAACATTACCTGGAACAGGACTCGAAATACACGTCCATCGGAGGAGAAACATGCGCGTGGTACGAACCACGGTCCAACTGCGATACGAGCACCTATGAAATGGAACGCTTTCACTGGAGCTTCATTAACATCGATTACTTCGGTCAAACCATCAGTAACTGGAAAGCCGGCGGCTGCTTTTCCGAGATGCAGAAAAGGCTCGGATACCGGTACTTCCTGATCGACTCACGACTGCAGGATTCCTGCCGGAGTGGAAGTTCGGCCACCGTTTCATTCACCCTTGAAAATTTCGGCTATTCAAATCCCATGAACCCGAGAGCCCTGGAAGTTGTCATCCGGAACAAGGAAACGGGAAAACTGTATTATTACCCGTTCGATATTGATCTGAGAAAATATGAACTGAACACCTCTATCGACGTCTCCGCTGAAATCGGTATTCCGTCTTTTGTGCCCAATGGCGCTTACGACGTCTACCTGAATCTTCCGGACCCAAGGCTTACCATCAAACATAATCCCGAATTTTCCGTCAGGCTTGCAAATAACGGTGTATGGAACGAATCCCTTGGTATGAATTCGCTCCATCATGTTTTATACGTAAACGATGAAGCTTCCTACCACAAGTCCTATACAGGCAACGATTATTTTATCAATTATGATAGTAATAACACCGATATCACACATATTATCATTGACGGAGACCCGGCAGACTGGAGCATGACCGATACCGCCGGCACTGTTCCGTCAAATACAATGCTGAAGATGGTCAAGCTTCATAACAATGCAGACACGCTGTTTTTCCTCCTCAAAGGCACAAACCTGAACCCGAACACCCAGATATTCATCGATGCCGATCACGATGGCAGCACGGGAATGAATTACTATACCTGGTCAGATGACGACGGCATCGATTTTCTCATTCAAAACAACGAGATCTACAAATATAACGGCGCCAATGGTAGCAGCGACTGGGACTGGAGCCTGGTTACCGGCCAGCTGGATTTTGCCGGGAATGATACGACGGTTGAGGTTGCCGTACCCGTAAGTTCTTTTGGCCCGCAAGGCCTCAATGGGAATATCAGGGCAGGAGTGCTGACCGTATCAGCCGACTGGTCCACGAACGAGGCCCTGCCCGCCCCCGGAGAAAGCATGATCTCCTACGGGATCAAACCATTTCCCGCGACCCCGGCTGCGTACCTGACGTCGTGGTGCAACAACAATATCATCAGTTTTGCCCCGGAAGAAAAGGATTCAACAGCGCAATTCGTCATTGAAAAAAGCCCCGGCGGCGACAATACGTTCACCCCGGTATCCGTCTTCTCCGGATTATCCCCGGTCAATTATTTCAGGGACAATAACCTGGATGCCAATTCCACGGTCAGTTACCGGATATTTCGGGTAAAGGACGGTATCAATTCCGATTACTCCAAGGTGGTTTCCGCTCAAACGCCAGGCGAATGCCATTTCAGGTATCCAGTGATCCGGATCGACGGCGATGAAAACGACTGGAATGCCATTCCCCCGCTTCAGGGAATATCGGCCCAGGGCAGGGACATTTTTTTAAAGGTCTATTGCAGCAACGACGATCTCAATATCTTACTCTCAGGAGATTCCATTGAGGGATCCGAATTGTACATCGATACAGATAACAATCCCCTCACGGGGGAAATCAACCCTTCATGGAAAAGTTCCGGCTTTGAATTCAAATGCGTAAACGACACGCTTTATCAATATACATCGGGATCCTGGACAGAGGTTTCCTTGATCGATTCTTTCATGACCAATTCACACGACCGGGAATTTAAGATCCCCCTCTCTTCACTTTCCATCGACAATTCTCACCAGTATTTATCCTTTGCCGTTGTCATTCACGCGAACCATCAGCCATTATACCTTCCCTTCAGGAACAGGGCAACGCTGCAATATGAACGGATACTGAAAGCTTCCAGCCTGGAAGACTTTTCCGTGAGAAATTCGGTTTCATCACCAAGCACCAAGCTGATTGTCAGCTGGGGAAAATGCGACGACTGTGACGGGTATGTGGTTACCAGAACGAATAAATCCAACGGAGTGGAAGTGGAATTCGACCTGTCAAGGAATGAATACCAGCTTATCGATGACGGGCTGGACAGGAATACCTTGTATGAATATTCCGTTTACAGTTACAATTTTGCCGGAAAATCAGAGACCGCGGGACCGGTACAGCTTTCCACAACCACCGGCATCGAAGAATTAAAAAGTCCCGATGATATCGTTGTCTGGCCGGTTCCTGCCAGTGATGAACTGCATATCAAATTTGGTACAGGCCAATCGGGAAACGTGATCCTGAAGGTGTATTCCATCGACGGCAGGCTGGCCTATACGAGGTCGGTTGAGATCGGCAGCCTGCAGGAGAATGAGTTCTCCATACCTGTAACGGATATAGGCCACGGCATTTTTTTCCTGCAGCTGAATGTGATGAAGAAAGATGTGGTTGTAAAGAAGATCATCCTGGAATAACTCCAGCAGATGATCAGGGGTAGAAGGATTTTCAAGTTATCAGGCCCTGACCGGTATCGAAAAAGAATACGCGGATTCTTCAGGTAAAAATCTTTAGAGGTTCGGTTAACAAGCTGCCATGAAAACATTTTCCCCCTCTGTTGTTCTCTTTGCCCCTTTTTCATTATTCATGCTTCGGAGTAAGCTAACAGGTCAACCAGCTTTTATTTACGAGCCACAACAGACTGAAGAGAGCTCAGTGAAGCTAAGCCTTTGGAAAACGCTAAAACCTGCATGCACTATACCAATTATTGACGGTTCATACATTATTTGTTCTCAATTTGACAACTAAATTTAATTCCCAGTTCTCTTATTAGTTGAAAATCATTCATCCATTTGACTTTCATGTTGTCACAAACATCAGGTATTTTTATCTTATTTTTTTTCTTATTTAATGCAGTAACTTTTTCTTCTTTTGTAACAACGATTGCATTTTCATTAATTGCATGCGCAATAACCCAAGGATCTGCTATAGATCTACCTTTAACGCTATCAACTAAATATTTATGATCTGGGTTGGCAGCATAAATGCCATTTAGACATTTAGTAACATTTTCGGTGATTTCCCTAATAGGTATATTACTAGATTTTAGCCAGCGCGATAAATCATCTTCAGTTCTTGTTATCTCTTCTTGAACTAGGGCAGGAATAAACAGTTTACCTTCTTGCCCAAATTTGTTTAATAACTCCCAGTACTCAGGGCAAATATCTCGTGAATAATATTTTTGCCAAGCTTGAATTAAAACATTTGCATCCAAACAATATTTCACATTATTTACATCCATCTATACATTTGAGATTCAAGCTTTGGAAAATTGTTTACTTTAACATTTAGTAAATTGCTGGCAAACGTCGGTTCAATATCACCACCTCGATATGCATCAAGCACTGTTTGTGTAAATAACCGTCCATTTCTATTAATTATTAAAGGATAATAAATTGGGCTATCTTTTGATTTTTCTTTTTGCTTTTCTTTCCTTTCCTCTTCTCTTCTCAAAAATTCTTTAAATTCAATCACAGCTTGGTCTTTTAATTTTTTATATGTATCAATTGAAATTAAATTAAGATTTAAGGCTCTTACAAGTAAGGCAAATGAACTAACCCCAAATTCTTTAGCTACTTTAAATACATTTTTGGCATTATTAAAATTATTCCTATCTAATTGGTTAATATATTCCACAGGCATAAGAGCATTTGCTGCGACTTCGTTACAGAATAATTCAATTGGGTTATATTTCTCTTTATCTTTTATAATCGGCTCAATCTCATTTGAAATTCCAGTTTTATTAATCCAGATGTGAGCAAGTTCATGCACAAGCGTAAATAATTGTGGAGCATCCCAATCTTCTGAGTTAATAAATATGAATGGAGCATATTTGTCAGCAATAGCAAATCCTTGTAATTCTTCTGAATCTAATTTCAGTTTTGAGTGTATAAAGCTAGTTCTAGAAATAAAAATTCCATTGGATTCAGCTTTATCTATCCATTCTAAAATCGGATTGTTAGATTCGTAGTTGGTAGGTTCTATCCCCAACGTATCTATAATATTCTTTGCAATATCTCCAGGATTATTATGTTGTGAATATTTTCCAACAAAGGGAATAATCTCTTCATTATTATCTTCATTTACTTCACTAATCCACGCTTGTTTTTGTTGTATTTCTCTAATAATAAAAATTGAAGACGTACTTAGTACCTTAGACCCTTTTTTTCTAAAGTCCTGTAATGGTTTAAAATCGCTTGGTATATCTGGAAGAAAAAATAACGCAAATGGCCTGCGATAAGCCTTAGCTAAGGTTTGAGCCTGTCGTATGGTTGGTTGACCTTCTCCCTTTTCCCATTCTTGCAATTTCTCGACAGAAACAGAAATCTTCAATGCAGCAATTTCCTCAGTCAATTTAGCTGATTCCCTTGCCCACTTAAAGACTTTTGGTGTTATGAATGCTCTTTCTGCCATAAATACAAAAATACAATTTTATAAATCCTAATCAATAATATTTTTGAGCAGTGCCTTCTTGTATGACCGCCAGTCGGGTCACCCAGGGGAATTTATTCGTTACCCAAATTGCAGGCATACTGCCCACTCATGAGGGCATCGCTGTTCACCTCCAGGTTCTCACAACCTGTCCCGTACTTTGGGGAGGGAGAACCCCTGATAATTTTGCGGGGCTAACGCCAATTTTAGCTGCCTCTTTTTCTCTTGATGTTGGTATTGCCATTTAATTTTTATCAGTTAGTGTATCAGTTCTTGTCAAAACGTCTGACAGTATGATTCTTTCTACCTTTTCAGGTTCTTCAAAAAGGGGACTATGTGCAGAATTCTTAAAAGTATAAAACCCTTTTAGTGGCGCCTGCAATTTTTCGAGATATGCTTTTGCCAAATCAATGTTGACGGTCAAATCGTATTTGCCACTTAAAAAATATATTGGAATATCAATCTTAGTCACCATAGTGGGAATATCCATTTCAAAAAGCTCATCGATAAACCTGGCCTTTTTTACAAATTTAAATTTTGATACCCATATATCGATTTTTTCTTTCAGCGTATAAGCTTTACAAGTCCAAACGGGTATAAACACCCCGGTAAAAACCGATTTCATATTTCGCATAGTACCAATGCCCAGTTCGTGCATAGCTTTATCACGGAAGGGTGATTTGAAAAAGTTCGTAAAACAGGTGTCTGTATCCAATACCGGATATTTCTTTAGTTCGTCCAATGCTTTTAAATTGCCCTTGGCCGTGTATTGTTCTACCATATACTTATAGGCAATACGTTCCGATTCAGACTGACAAGTGATTTGCGCCATGCCAATGTATGCACTGTATAGCTGTGGAGCTTTC
This sequence comes from uncultured Bacteroidales bacterium, assembly GCA_963732905.1. Taxonomy (GTDB): domain Bacteria; phylum Bacteroidota; class Bacteroidia; order Bacteroidales; genus DASQZK01. The sequence goes on along the minus strand of CAVTBM010000009.1, from coordinate 9,722 downwards.
GCTACCGCCTGAATAGCAATGGGTGTTCCGCCTGAATGAGCCATCAGATAAATCCTATCTTTCCCAAAGCGCGAACGCAAATAGTTTGTGACTTCAATGGCATCGGATGTAAGCTGCTCAAATGTCATGGTTTCAAGTGGGATATCAGGGCTGTATGAAAGACCGCCGCCACGCTGTTCCCAGTAACAAACTGTAAAGTGTTCTTCAAGTCCCGGTTTGTATTTTTCTATAAGAAAATAATTTGGGAAAGCAGGTCCTCCATGTATATAAAGCAATACCGGGTTATGGAGGTTTTTACTTCTGATGAACATTCCTTGCCGAATGCCTCCAATGGTTACAAAGGTTTTTTCTGAAATGCTTCCATTTAATTTCTTTCCATGATTATCAAAAAATGGTTCGGGCTTTCCTGGGCTATAAAGGAATAATACAATCAACAGGATTAGGAATGGTAGTATTAGAACTGAAATCGAAATAAATAGCATACGTAAAGCTTTTTTTAAATTAATACTCATTGTTGTTTGAATTTATTTATCAGTTTAAAATTTGCACTAATTAAACCCGGAGAGGCAATTTTTTTGGCTTGGTAATTAGAGCGAAATGGCAGGCATAAACTTTCTATTCCAGCCCTCTTATGAGATCGAATACTTTATAATCGACAATTCCAGTATTTGTTTTTTTTTCAGGTTAAGTGTTCAGCCACTTTTTGAAATCCGAAGAACGATCGATACTTACAATGGTGTCGAGTTCTTCATCAGCGTTTGGTTTAAGTTCCAGTTTTACTCTTGACCTTGAATAAGCTAACATATTGGATATAGAATCTACGCTGACAATATACTTGCGGTTAATTCTGAAAAACTTTTCAGGGTTGATCAGGCTTTCAAGTTTATCGAGTGTGTAATCAACCGGGTACGAATTCCCCTGGAAGGTTTTTAAATAAACAGCTTTTTCAAGGACAAAGAAATAAGCTATTTCGCTTAACTCAACTTTTTTTATTTTTTCTCCAATCTGTATAAGAAATCTCTTTTTAAAATCTGGTTTTCTCCCCTGTATATTCGCCAAAAGCATTTCAAAGTCAATACTAAAAGCAGATTTCAGCGATTGATACTTTTTAAGGCTCTCTTCCAGATCATTTTTCCTGATCGGCTTTAGAAGGTAGGAAATGCTGTTTAATTGGAATGCTTTAATGGCATATTGGTCGTATGCGGTGGTAAAGATTATTGGCGTGTTGATGGTTACCTGTTCGAATATGCTAAAGCTAATCCCATCGGAAAGCTGAATATCCAGAAAAATCAGGTCGGAAGTATTATTCATCAACCATTTTACCGATTCATTAATGGAGCCCAATTTTGCCAATACGCTAATGGCCGGATTAATGTCAATTAACATTTGTTCCAGCTTTTCAGCTGCAAAAACTTCGTCTTCAATGATTAGTACGTTCATGGTTTTCAATTCTTATCAATGGAAGTTTGGCTATATAATGATTGGTTTCTACCTTAAATTCAGGCACAAGGTCGCTGATTAATGCATATCGCTTTATGAGGTTTTTTAAACCCAAGCCGGTTGAAATCCCTTTCGAAATTTTTGGTTGAATATTGTTCTTTACAATAAGTGTAAGCGCTTCATCGGTAATTTCAATGTGCAAAGGTTTCAATTCGTTGATAATGTTGTGTTTCATGGCATTTTCCAGAACTACCTGCAACGATAATGGTGGGAGAAACATCTCCATAAGGCTTGCTGTAATATTTACAGAATAGGTTAGATTTTCGCCATACCGAATTTGTTGTAAAAAAAGATACGACCGCATAAATTCAAGTTCTTTCCCCAGGGTGGCAACCGGTTGTTCTATGGTTTCCAGCACATAGCGATATATCATCGAGAACTCATCAATAAATTGTTGAGCCTTTTTTACATCCTTATTAATTAATCCTGACAGAACATTCAGGCTATTGAACATGAAATGAGGATTAATCTGGCTTTTCAGCACTTCAAATTTAATCTGTGAAAGTTCGGTTTGTAAACTATCTGCTATTTGTTTCGCCTTTGCTCTTTCAATAAAGAGAATCCAACCTTCAAAAATGGCCATTACAACGATGTTTACCACAGTATAAATCAGAACATTGGATATTACAATACTCGCAACTTCATGGTCGGTATATGCTTTAATCCAATTAGCAAATAGTGTAATAAATGTGGCTGTAATTGCTGCTATAATAACAGTTAATCCAAGCTGTAATGGGATTCTTTTAAAAATATTTTTGCCCCAGGGTGCAATCTTATTCATGTATTGAATTACAAACAAATCAGGATATGCAATTAAAAAGCCTGCAAGCAAACTCAATAAGGAGCCTCTTAAAAGTCTCATAAAAAAATGTACATACCCATCAAGAATATAATAGCCGCTTATGTGATTGTATAAAATGACGACTAATTGGACTCCAATTGCTAATCCTATAAGAAACTTTAACAGACGATTGAATGGGAAAAAGCTATGAATTTGTTTAAATGCCATGTGTATGTTACTTAAAAGTAATTATTTCAATCAAAAATACTTCAAGTTGGGGATTCCTAATCCCTTTGGTTTGCAGCATCAATGTAAATGTAAATTGATTTCTCCGATTCCTTCATGACTTTTATACTTCAATTTCCAGTATCCATTGGTTGCATTAAAAGTTTCATTTATTTCTAATTCAACAGGTGCAATTATTGTTTTTGAATAAACATCAACACCGTTTGGATTGAGTAGATTAATCTCCACTTCTCCTTGCGCAAGGCTGATAAATCCGTTCAGATATATTTTTTCAACATTTTGCGAAATATCAGCAATCACCAGTCCTTTTGAATTTTTATCAATCGGGGAATCAAATCCAAAATTGATAAAAGGCTCCTTTTCACAGGAGATTAAGAAAAAAATAAATGTTATATAAATAAAAAGGCTAAATTTTTTCATCTCTATAGTTTCTAATACTTCATTATTGAATTAAAGACATGAGAGAGCAATTTGCTTTTGTAACAACAAATCACTCTCTCCGGGTATTTTCATTAAAACTTTTTTGCAATGCCAATTCTTGCAGAAATGTATTGGTAGTCAAGCTTTTTAGATGTCCCTTCATACTCAGTGTCTCGTGACAAAGAGTTAAACTTCAGCCCGGGAGTGAGGCTCCAGTTCTTACCTAATTTAATGTCAATTCCACCTGCAAACTGATAACCAAATCCGTGTTTGCTATCATTAATTATATCGCCCCCGGCGTTTTCGGTTTCGATATGATTGTACAGTGCTCCGGCTCTTACATAATATGCCAATTTTGAAGTACCAATTGGGTGCTTAAAGTTGAGACCAAAAACATAACCTGTTTCTTCAAAGCAAACATCATTGCCGGTAAATGATTCTTCAGAGCCAAACCTATTCCATCCCCAGCCTGCATAAACTCCCAAATGAGGCATAAAACGATAATGAAAAGTACCTTCGAAGCCAAATCCAGGATTCAGACTAACGTCATCAATTTTTTTTGTTGCAATTGAAGCACCACTGTTTAGTTCAAATCCAAATCTTCTTTCAGATTCCTGAGCAAAACTGCTGATTGATAATAATACAAGCATTGCTAATACTAATCCTTTTGTTTTCATGTTTTTCATGTTTTCAGTTATTATTTGAAAAATTTATGAAACAAAAGTACCAGGCTAATTACCGGTATAAAAACAGAACTTGCCGAAGGTGCTATTCTTAAGGTTGGAGGTGTTTTTTTACCGGCTGAAAGAAGTATCCAGCATAGCTAACGTTTGCGTATTTGTTGTGTTTGGGAGTTTGAAAGTTTATACACAAATATACTCATTTTAATTGTCAAAACCTTTTGATACTGCGGCTTCCGAGCATGAAGCACAACGTATCAGTATATGCACAGCAGGCGATTGCGGGCGATTTCCTGTCAAGGCACACAATAGTTGAAGCGGGCTACAACCCTTGAATAACTAATTATCCCGGCAATTATTTATACCGCGTTAGCCGCCGTAAATCATTCATTATATCCAATTGGCAATGAATGTCGGGCTTAGTTGTTAATCAACAAATGTCTCCTTAATAATGCTTTTTACTTCTTTACTTTCAGGTTTTGAAAGTCTGCCTGATGGTTTAATTATCCTTTGCTTAGGAATAGTACTGATTTGGTCATGGACGATCCATCCAATTTTATTATCATGCTTAAATTCAACTCTGGCAGGATAATTTTTGGAACTTGTTGACATAGGAACAATAACAACAGTTTAAAGGTATTTATTCATCTCGTTAGGACAAATCACAAATGATGGTTTGGTTCTCTTAACTTCACTACCTATAGTTGGATCCAGATTAATCAGAAAAATTTGATATTGATTTATTTCCATTCTTCAAGGTTTTCATCCTCAAAAACATCATTAAATAGCAATCTGTCATCTCCCTCCTATGCCAATTCCTTAAATGCCTCTTCCCGGCCTTTTCGTGGATTAGAGAGAGGTTTTATAATAATCTGATCTTCTCCCAGAGTTAAATCAACTTTATCTCTGAATTTATATTTTTCCAAAATTGTTTTGCTCAATCTAATTTATTTTGTTGGTTTCACGTCATTTTGGTCATTGTCAATTGGTTCCCATAATTCTATTTTGTTGCCTTCTGCGTCCATAATATGTACAAATTTTCCGAAGTCGTAAGCTGCAATACTGTCGAGTATAGTTACTCCGTTTTCTTTAAGTTTTTTTACAAGTCCTTCAATATTCTGAACTGTATAGTTAATCATAAAATCCTTTTTGGATGGGGAAAAATATTCGTCCCCTTTTTTGAAAGGTTTCCACTGAAGAGAATTAATTTCGTCAGGTCTTTTGACGTTTCTGGATTCAAAACTCGAAGAACCCCAATCATTTAATTCAATCCCTAAATTTTTAGTATACCATTCTTTTGTTTCCTTCAGATTGTCTGAATAAAAGAAAATGCCGCCAATTCCTGTCACCTTTGGTGTCGTGTCAACAGGTGAAGTTGATTTGTCTGTTTGATTCGTTTTGCCTTCCATATTGTTTGTTTTTTTAGTTGTCGAATCACAGCTTGTAAGAAGTGTTACAATCGATAATGTTATGATTAGTCTATTCATTTTGTCATATCGTTTTTTACTGTTGTGTCTATTTTTTAGCATAAAGTTCTGCTGTAGATTTCGTGCCGTCGCTAAAAAATTCGTTTAATAAACTTAGTTAATTTTCAGGATACATTTCATAAAAAACGAGGAACCGGCATGAAATTTACCGCCCGTTAGCTGCACACCCAATTAATTTGCTTCTTCTGTCCTGTGTTTTTTGTCTTACGAATTATAAGATGGTGATTTAAACTTTTCTTCTGTTGCTATTTTTTAGACCGCATTGATTTCTTTTGTTTAAGCTGATTTGCGATTAGAAAAATTGTCAAAATAGTAAGCCACGATACAAATGGGAGTACCAGAAAAATAAATGCAGGTTTTGTATTAGGAATCTTTGCTAAACCACTGTATGCAATTAGAGAAACAATTGTCAGACCGAGCATTAGCCAATAGAGTAGTGGTCGTGTAATAACTGTCCAAATGGAAGTAACTTTGTGGGCAATAAAAAGTCCCATGAATGGGGAAAGAACCCAAATCGTAAAAAGTCCAATCAGGACAATTGATTTTTGATTACTCCCGGCTCTGAACATAAAATAAAGGGACATAATTGTCCCAATCAATGATGATGTTAGAGCAATTGTCCGCAGGAGATTTTGATTAAGTTTGTTATTCTCTGTCATATTGTTCATTTAAAAACGTCTTCCTCCGGTTTTTTCAAGATTCAGATGGGTTGCACCTGTGTTAACCGGTAAGTTTATTCGTAACCCACATGCCAGTACACTGCCAACTCATGAGGGTAACGAATATAATTACCGGCTGTTAGCAACCTATTGATTTACTTTACAGAATCGAGCTATTTTTCTTTCATTCGTTTTCAGGTTTATTGCCTCAAGTAAATAAATCCCACCTGGATAATCTGCAACATTTAAAACAGTTATATTATTTAAATTTTGAATAATTTGATATTGTAATTTACCGTCTGAACGATAAATATTCAGAACGCAATTACTTCCTGAAAATTGGTCTGCTTTTATTGTTAGAGAATTTGTTACAGGATTCGGGTAAAGTTCTAAAGGTTCTAACTTTTGCTTTTCAATCCCTTCAGCATAGTCTTCGAATAAAAGATCATCAAACATTAAACCATCTTTATGATTATCAATACTGTCACTAATAAAGGAAAATTTAAATTGTACAGTATCCCCCATTCTAATATTAAAATAATATTTTAAATAAGTTACGCCTAAGTAAAAGAATTTCCATCCATTTGAGTTTCCGGTTAATATAGGTTTCACACCTTCAAGCCAGGTTTCATATATTGAATCATTTAATAAATCGACCCATGAGATTCCATTATCCCCGGAGAATTCAATTTTTCCGAAATCTAGTAAAGAATCAGAATCAACATTATAATATCCCGACACAGCTACAGTATGATCATATTCAAATCCCTGATCAGCAAGGTGCTTCACTATAAAGGAGGAATTTGAATTGACTGGGTATGAGTTTATAGTATCCGTAATAATTGCATTAGGTAAGGAATGTGATGTATTAAAAATAATTTTCTGAGGTTTACCTATTTGCCAGAGCTGATCAGGAACAGTATCGATAAACATTTGTTTATGACAAGTATTATCTTCAAAATCGAAAATGTACCATCCAACACAATAGTCGTCTGAGAACAAATGTTGTCCGTATACTACAGTCTGAAATGTCATAAAAATTAAAAATACAGTAAATTTTTTCATTTTTTATAATATAATGTACCCCATTTCCAGGGCAGGATTTCCAAGTGATTCCCTATCTCCCGATAGTTATGGCGATTACACCGAACTTTTTTAAGAGCTACAACCGACCTGAGAGAGCTCAGCGAAGCTAACCGACGACCACGGGGAGGAGCTCGGTGAAACCAAACCCGCATGCACTAAACCATGTGTGAATTGCTGCCATTATTTTATCATTTTTAATCTACTCTTTATAAATATACAAATTAAAATCCCAATAGCTATTATCGTTATCCAATTTAGAGTAATTGCAGCAACTTCGAATCGATAACTCCTATCGATTCCAAATTTAATAGAATAATAAATAAATGCAAGTACCGTGAATAAAAATGACAATATAAGTATAAGACGAATAGTCCTTTCTAAACGATTTTTCATAGAATAAATAAAGGCCAAAAACAAGAGTGAAATACTCATGGTTATGTAGCCTAAATCTTCCATCGCAATAAATATTCCGTGTTCATTATATTGTGTAAGTAAAGCAATCCCATCCGTCTCGCCTTTCATCAAACTTATTGGCACTACTGAAAATTGAACAAAGTATGCAATCAATAAAACTATGGTAGAAATAAGAGCAAAAGAAACGCTTATAAAACTAAATAACTTTTTTTCAATCGGAGCGATAAAATAATTGGATACAATAAAAATTAAATACGCAAATAACTGAAATATCGCAAAATACATCCAATAGTAATCTCTCGGGTAATATAAAAGAATATCAGAAAATGGATAACTCATACAATCCCCCGGACAGTATGGCCCAACTGGTGGGACCGCTGTCATTGCAAAGCCAAATGTAATAATTGTCAATAGAGTTAATGATAGTGATGAGTATGATCCAAATTTTAATATCGTTTTTTCTGAATTCATTATTTTGAGTTTATTTATGTTCAATCTCACCTGTACCGTCCTGTTGTTTTGGTTACACTTAACGTTGACGGTAAGGACAGTAGGTGAATGCGGGCTTATCAATTCAAATTATCAGTGTCTTAATAATAATGATCAATCCGATAAGTCCCAATCCAAAAACTATTACTATTAATCTATCCACTTTGATGTTTTATTCACCGGGAATCAGGTTAATTTGATATACTGACATTTGCAAACCGGAATACCGCCCGCATTGGGCTTATATGGTGTTATGGGCAGCTAATGATTTTAATGGTTTGTATATTTTTGTCTTTATCAATTATTCTTAGAAAATACATCCCGAATGGAGTATTACATATTTCAGTTTTTTGCTGTTTATTAATCTCTTTTGCAAGTAAAATATTTCCCAAAATATCGACTAACAGAATAGAATAGGATCCTTCTTCATTAAATTCAATTGTAATCAATCCGTTTGATGGATTCGGATAAACCTTTACCTGATCTGAAATATTATTCCTGAGACCTGAAGAAGTAATAAGTTCACAATTTAAGCTGTTATTGGGATATAGAGATTCTCTGTTTTGTTGAAAACAAGTAATTGAATAATCCCAAAGATCAGTCACACATCCAGGTGACGGAATAATCAAACCGTAAGTTGATCCTATTCCTTCGATAAGATTAATATTATAACATGAGTTAATTATCCATCTTTTACGATAGGTATCACCCACCTGTACAGAATCAATTGATTTAATGATGTCAGGATCGCTATATAACGATGCAAGAACACCTTTCACCGTATCTCCAACCTGCCATGTAAAATCGTATAATAATTGTTCGAAAGTCTCGGATGGGCGGATAAAGTATACTTTTCTATTCTCTTTATCTTGTCGAAAAGCACCCTGATATCCAATTAATTTATGATCGCAAATTCCTGAATTATTAGATTCTATATAAGGAATATCCAATTTATGATAGGTTTGAGATTGAATAATAGTATCACCAGATATTATTATCGAGTATAATTCATTACTCTTGCCCTCATCACAGTATAGAATATATTGAAAATTCCAGGATGCAGAAGAATCCGGAAACGGATGATATTTATATGTCTGTGCTTTTACCGTTATCACAAAAAAAACAAAGAGAAATATAAGGTAAATCTTCATTTTGCGTGTTTTAGTTGCCCATAACGGTTCGAAGCTATGCCCATTGAGGGTTTTCGGAGCATGTCAGTATCCTCTGCTGGAAAAGGTGATTTGAAAACGAAATGCTCTCAAACCATTGAACGACAACTATTTTATTTTGTGTGTTGTGGTGCATTTATCCTTATCTTAGACAATAGATCTTGTTTATCTCTTCCCTCTTCTTCGATGTCAAAATCATCTTGAAGCCCAAGCCAAAATTTTGCAGTTGTACCGAAATATGATGAAAATCTCAACGCAGTATCCGCAGTAATTCTCCGCTTACCTTTAATAATCTGTGAAATACGAGTCTGTGGTATCTCCGTATCCTTCGATAATCTATACGCAGTTATCTCAAGAGGACGTAAGAATTCCTCAAGTAAAACCTCCCCTGGGTGAATATTTGCTAATCTGTCCATTTCTTAATCCTCAAATTTTTAATGATAATCCATTATTTCAATATCATGTGCATTATTGTCAATCCACCGAAACACAATCCTCCATTGGTCATTAATCCTGATACTGCAGAAATCAGAGCCTTGTAACTTTTCAAGTCGATTAGATGGAGGGATTCTCAGGTCAGACCAGTTTTGTGAGTTATTTATCATTCTCAATTTTCTCCGTCCAATCTGTTGAATCTCAATCGGTATCTTTTTGACACGTTCTCCATTCCAAATCTTTTCTGTATCCTTTGAACCAAATGAAGCAATCATACTATCATCTTACATTACTAACGTCAAAGGTAACTATTTTGCTTAAATATATCAAATCATGTTGGAGGGTTTGAGTAAATG
>CAVTBM010000008.1:0-1310972 GCA_963732905.1 uncultured Bacteroidales bacterium | reverse complement strand
CCATAATTTATGAGAACCGTCCGGAACATATTGACACTTGGGTTTTTTCTACTGATTTCAAATTTGACTTTCAGTAGTTCGACCTTTTATCCCTACACCTTAAAACTGGATAATGGGATAAAGATTAAAAGCATTGCTTATAGAACTTATGATTCACCAGAACCTGGTATTTCATGGATTTATAAGAATAATAAGCTGTTATATTCTATTAGTAAGCGATTGACTGGATACGTACTCACGAATGAATCAGGTGAAATTCTAGTTGAAATTAACTTTTCACTTCCCGATTTAATGTTTGACGGGTTCATTGAGAATGAAAATGGAGATTCCGTTTATGTTAATCGATTTGAAGGTGAATCAATCAATATTTATAAACTTGGAAAATTAGAGAAGTCCATTGATTTTAAAGATTTGCAAATTGACAAGTCTGAAATCGAAAGTAATTACAATCAATTTTATTGGGGTACAAAAGACAAAGGAATCAAAGTGCCAGCTTTAATCAAAAATGATACTCTAAAATTAATCAGCATTGATACTTCTGAAATTATTGTTGCATTACAAGACTTTAAATTAGATAAGCAACAATTGAATAGTAAACAATATGAATTCTATTCTTCTCACAGAAGTAAGAGAAAGTTATCAGTTAAAAAACATGGATTACCTGATAAATTCTTGTTGCCACTTCTTGATAGTAAAGAAATTATTGAAAGTAAACTAGCAGATTATTTAGGTTACCAATCTTCCGAAAATGAAATAGATTCAGCAAAACTTCAAATCTATATTCATACCCTTTTGATTGATAAAAATGGTACGTGCGTGCAGTGTTATGTTACTCCGACTTTGAGAAAAACAACAACAATCGATTTTGGATACGAACCAGATAAGGAATTAAAAAAGAAAATTAAGGATTGGTTTATGAATCAGCAATACCAAACTAAATTGATTCCTAGATGGACAGATAAATATGGATTTTCAGATTTTATATATTTGAAGGAGTAAAAACTATGGCTAACAATAAATATAGGTCATTTGGAGGATGGTGCTAAATTTGAGCATGTTAACATTTAATAAAGTAAATAGCGGCTTGATACTTTGGAGCTTTGAAATGCCAAACGCCCCATATTATCAACGTTATAGTGCATTCGGAGCCCGTGACAGACCCCAAATTGACCTTGACAAACGCACTATAACTCTGCAATATTTTTGCAACCATACAAGTCGACTCCGAACGAATAAACAGACTTAAATTTGGAAACTCCTGACATTGGATTAATATATAAAATTGTTGATCCCGAGCCTGCACTCTCTGACTTTGTAGAAAGGTTTTATATGGTAATAAATCCTTCTACCTCAGAAAAAGAGGTTGTGCTTATACCCGACGGAAGGATTGACCTTTTCTTTATTATTTTGGAAACAGGTCAGTTTATTGGAACTATTATTGGCCTCGAAACCCAACCAACAACAGCTTCCTTTCCTCCTAAATGCATTTTCATTGGTATGAGTTTAAAACTCCTTTCCATTGAATATATTTTACACACTACAATCGCCGAAATAATGAATGGTGCACGAAAATTACCCAACGATTTTTGGAGTATTACAAGCAATGACTTAAGCAACTTTGATAGCTTTTGTGATAAAATTTCAAAATGTATTCGAGAACAAATCAAACATAAAATAGATGAGAGAAAACGAAAGCTTTTTAATCATATTTATGAAACCTATGGAGCTTTGAAGGTAAAAGAATATGCTCAACATGTATTTTGGTCAGAACGACAAATCAACCGCTATTTTAATCAAACTTTTGGTCTTTCATTAAAGGCATTTTGTAACATTCTTCGTTTCAAAGCATCATTTCAACATATAAAAGAAGGTAATCTTTTTCCTGAGCAAAATTTTGCTGACCAAGCGCATTTTATTCGTGAAGTAAAAAGATTGACAAAGGTTACCCCAAAAAGATTGGCAAAAAACGAAAACGACCGATTTATTCAATTTTCAACCCTACCACCTGAGTAATTTTACATCATAATTTTAAACATAAAAAATATGAGTAAATCATCAACAACAACAGGGGAAGAGTTTAATAAAGTTTATCGTTCTATTGGTCACTGGATTTGGACAGATAATCGTATTCCAAAGGAACTGAAAGGAATAGTAGAAGTGCATAACCCAAAAACTTCATTAGAATTAGGTTGTGGCCTTGGAATATTTTCAAGTTTTATGGCATCGCAAGGTATAAAAGCAACAGGAGTTGATTTTTCTTCTGTAGCCATAGATAAGGCAACTAAACGAGTTGCAAACAATACAGATAAACCTGAATTTATTGTTGGCGATGTAACTAATCTAAAAAACATTGATAAACAATTTGATGTATCATTTGATGTTGGTTGTTTTCATTGCTTAAATGAAGAAGGTCAGCAAAAATATGTTTCCGAGATACGCAGGTTGTTAAAACCCGGGGCAACACATTTGATTTGGGCGATGGATAGTTCACCAAGCGGGATAAAATTAAGCCCGAAATATATTGAGCAGACATTTGGAGAACACTTTAAACTTGACCAATCAAAATTTAGTCGAAGAAGAATTGCATCTTCACATTGGTATTGGCTAATACGTAAAGAATAAAAAGGGCAGCCACTAACAACGGGTCATAAAACATGCCGGTTTCAGTGGTTTTTCGAGCGTTTCGTCCCGCATTGTGGTTTTTTCACGGCGGATACAGACGCAGCACGCAATCCGGCACGATTTTATACCCGCGGACGTTAGGCATAATGCGAAACCATCTCGATAACTTAAACAGTATGATTAAAAAGACTTTAATTATATCACTTTTAATAATAAGTAACCAATATATTTTTGGACAAGCAAAATTGTATATAAATCAATATGAGTATGATGCAAATCCTGCTATTGGATTAATTGCAGGATTAAGCGGATTTGAAAATTATTCTATGGAATTAGGCTTAGCTTACAATCACTTTGAGACAAGACCTGATAATAAACTATTTACAAAACCATTCGTTGGGTTTTCATTGACAACTGACTATTTCCCTTCAAATAGTAAGATACGGACTGGAAACTTAAATTTGTGGTTTAATGGAGTATTAGTTTTGGGTGTAAGTAATAGTTATCTAACAAATGGTGAATTAAATAATTGGATGATAAAACCATATATTGGACTTGAATTATACGGACTTGTATTGACTTGGGGTTACGGATTTGATTTTAAAGAAAATGAATTGTCTGATTTTTCAAAACACATATTTAACTTACGATATTACTATCCTATTTTTAAATTAAAGAAATAAATTGATAATTGACAAAATTATAAAAATGACAAGATTAATGACTATAAAGCACTATGCCTAACATGCGGTCATAAAACATTTGGGGGAAAGTGGTTATTCAAGCATCCTGCCACGCAATCAACTTTCTACAACGCTGGATAAGAACGCAGCCCGCTCACCCAAACGTTTCATACCGCAGATCCGTTATAAGCCATTTTAAGACGACCATGAACGAACAAATTCTTTATAAAGATTCAGTAATCGAAGTTAAAATATTGACTGACCGTGACAATGAATCATTGAAAAGTATCGCGTTAAGATATTTAAAACCGGGAAATTACAAAGGCAAAGATGGACAAAAGGTTAGCATGACAAATGCAATGGGTGGTGAGACAGATTGGTTTGTTCTTCCTCATACCTTCGGGACTTTAATTGGTAAAAAGTTATTTGAGCAATACAATGCTGGACTTGATGGATTTGACACAAAGGAGATTGAGATTTTGAAAAATTGGTTAATCGACATGGAAATTATTGACGATGCAATGTGTTATTAAAAGAAAAACGGCTTATAACAGCACCTACCCGCAAGCAGGGGTTTCGTGCTTCGTAGGACAGGGAAATAGTAAATTTGAAGTTCAGTTCTTCGTAGGAAATTCAGTGGTAATTGTCCCTGCCTGCGGGTAGCTGCGAAACGTTGTATGCCATGTTAAAACGACACTGCAAAATGAGACAGATTAAGTTAATAATATTGACTCTTTTATTGATTTATTCCTGCAAGGATAATCCAACTAACAATAATAAGAGCCACAATGATATAGATTCAAAGGGTTCAATTACAGATTCATTAAATCAAATAATTGTCAAAACTTCTGATAATGAACCTATTTTAAAATCAGCATTACCGGGATTATTTTTAAAAGCAATCAAAGCTTTTCCAAATGATAGTTTATCTCTTTACAGATTTTATTTTAAAAGTAATCCAGCAAAAGACCAGGAAACTTTAAAAAAGCAGATAAAACGACTTGAGGCATTGACTTCGGACGAATCAATTGAAAAATATAGACGTATAGAGAAAAATCTAAAACCATTGATGACAAAAATTGTAAATTCGGAATCAATCAGTAAATCGCAATCTGATAGTTTAGTGCTTCTATATTCTGATTACGATTATTTTTCTGGTGAATCTTTATTTTCACAATTACTTACCAATGACGAGAATTATAAATTGGTGTGGCAATCATTTCGGATAATGGTAAAGGAGAGTATTAAAGATACATGTTTCATATCGGGATTGATTATACTTGAAAATAATATAAGGACAAATGCGGAACTATCAGAAGCAATGGGAGATTTTGTAGTCAAGGCAATACGAAATAATCCTACTGGATTTCTTGATATGTATAGCCAAAGACAAGCCGGACAAAGGACAAACTTCGCAAATTATATTGCAGTGTGGGATGAGCCAGATAAAGAGTTGATAGATAAATATTCTGAGATATCTAAAAATTCAACAAATAAGAATTATAGACAATTAGCAACTGAATTGATTAAAAAATATAAAAACTGACTAAAAAACACGGCATACAACACACAATATAAAACAGTTGGGGTTCAATGGTTTGCGAGCGTTTGGCTCCCGCTTCAGCATTCTTGTCGGTGGACAAGAAAGCGCTCCGAAAACCCAACCGTTTCATATTGTCAAACGTTGCCAGCAATATTGAAACACAGCCAACTTTATGATAGATTATACATCTGGAATAAAAAAAACAGGGTTTATTTTAGAACATAAAATAACTCAAATTCTTAAAAATAATGGATGGAGTATTATTAATAATAAGTTTTATGAAGATGATTTAGCCGATACTGTCCGAGAAATGGATATTTTGGCCTATAAAGTTTCGAAAATAGATGATATAAGTCTTTACACTGCACTATTATTAAGTTGTAAGAAAAATGAAGAGAATGCATGGGCATTAATTTCACGTGATATTAATTTGACTGATCCGAATTCGAATTGGTGGCCTCTACATATTTGGACAAATGACACCCCTTTAAAACATCAGTTAAACTCAAAAGAAATAAATAAGGATTATTATAGATTTATTTGTGAAGAAAGGGGAGTCACTATAATGCAATCACCTGAGGTTGATGTTTTTGCATTTCAGGAGTTGAACAAGTCAAATGGGAAACCCCAAAACGACAAAAATATTTTCGCGTCATTAACAACCCTCATGAAGGCACAATCTTATGAAATTGGTGCTTTAGAATCTAGAAAAAACAATAAATGTATTTATCAATTTAATTTAATCTCAATAATTGATTCATATTTAGTAAGAGTGCATTTAATGGAAGATAATATTACCCAACAATTAAGAGAATCAGAACTCTTAGTTGCTCGATACATTATCAAAAAGAAGGAGCAATTCTTTAGAATTCGGTTTATACAAGCTGATAGTTTTTCAAAATACATTGAAAGTTTTAATCAATTGCATGATTCGAATATAGACTTTTTCAAAATTATGAGAAAAACATTTTATGCTGATGCTATTAAAATCAGTGCAAAAATTAATTTGCTTACAAATGATTTTTTTACGGAAATTGCCTCAGATATAATTAAAGCAAGTGGTTACAAATTAAATTATGAGCAAATTAGAAAAGACTTTTTCATCATATGGGAAGAGGGTAAAAAATACCTAAGGATATTTGTAACAGAGGACGAGGAACTTTGCAAAAAATTAAGTCTAGATCTAAAATTAATTTCAAGTACTAAAAAAGCATTATTAGAAGTATTTCAATTTACAGGAGAGTTCAATTATGAGACAGATCCATTACCATTTTAATTTCAAAAAAGAATATAAAATACTATTGGCAACATCCGGTAAATTTCATTGCCAGGTTTTCGTCGAATTGTGTATATTCGTTTAAAGATGAAAATACTATTAACGAACACTAACGACCCTGGCAACGAAACTTACCGGTCAACGTTGGCAGTCATTAAAACAAAGAGACAATGAATAACATATATCGAATCATTATAGCATTAATCTTTTTGAGCTTTTTGGTACCGATAAAAGCTCAAGATAAGGGAGACCATTTAGAACCTGTTGGTAGCATTTATGATATTTATGATTTTCAGTTCGAATATTACTCTAAAGTGCGAAAAGTATTATTCAATGGATTGACAGATTCTCCAGAGATTCGATTTCAAGTTATGCCTTCGTTTACTCCTGAAAATGTCTTGGACATTGAATTTGATAGGGATAGTAGCAAATATTATATAGTCTACCATATTTGTGAAAAAATGATATGGTATAATGAGAAATGGGATAAGGTTAAAGTAGAAAAATACAAAATAGAGATTGACAAGGAATCTGTTGAATTAATTAAATCCCTTTTTGACATTGCGATTGCCAAAACTAAATTTCCAGAAAACGAAACTATGGGATTAGATGGCGCGAACTATTACTTTTCGATAAACAAATTTGGACTAAAATCTGGAACAGTTTGGTCTCCATCGGATGGAACTAAAATGCGAAAATTAGTTGATATAGGATATGGATTAATCAAATTAGCCAAATCAAAAGAAGAATTAGTTAAAATTGACAAAGACCTACGAAAAAAGATAGAAAACCTGATTGAGGAATTAAAATAACGAACTGCCAACAATGTATAAAAATAATAGCCGAGATAGCAGTAAATTCAGCGGTTATAACACGCATCAACTTTCTTGCAACTTGATAGGGAAGTACCACGAAGTCGGCTACTATTCTTATACTTACCGTTGGGCAAAATACAAAATAACGCATAGAGACAATATATCAAACTGATTTTAGAATTATTATAATCGCAAAATGAAAAAAATATTTACAACTGTTTTAACTATATTTTTAGTATTTGGATTATATGGTCAAAATAAAAAGGCCCCCTTTGATAACTCTTATTACAAACTTGACAATATTGATAGTTTGGACAGATACTCATTGGATAGTATAAGAGGAAATTTAATGTATTATTGGATATACAACGATAGTATTAGTGGATTAATATTTCCTATTACGATTTATAAGACTTACGATGACTGGACTAATGATAACTTATTTAACTTTATTTATAGCGAGAATTACGTTTTAGACAATATAGAAACTGTTGGAAAATTAGAGAATAACCTCAATGGTCAATATTCAGATTTGAGATTTATTAAAAGGGATGACTTCAATTATAAAAAGATTGAGTATATTGATTCAATACAAAGAATAAATCTAAAATTCAAAGATGATAGTTTATATATTGATAATAAATTGTTTAAAAAAGATAAAACTGGTAAGATATTTCAACGATTTACTGGATATTAAAATGTACTTTGCCCAACACACAATATACAACAGTTGGGGTTTAGTGATTTGCGAGGATTTGGTTCCCGCATCAACGTTTTCCTCGGTGGATACGAACGTGCTCCGAAAACCCAACCGTTTCATATTGTAAACCGTTGTAACCAATTGAAAGAAAAACCATTCAATCCTCAAAATTTCAGAAAATATTTTTGACAATGTTCCATTATTAGTTAACTTTGCAAGATGGATAAAAAGCGACAATTGATATATTTCAAAGAATATTTTTGGGATTTTTTCAATAAGCAATCTGAAAAAACAAAGGATAAAATTGATTATGTTCTTTTTCTTATAACAGTAGCTGAGCATATCCCTAGAAAATTTTTTGAACATATGACCGGATATGACGGATTGTTCGCAATCCGGATTGAGTTTGAGAGTAACATATATCGGGTATTTTGCTGCTTTGACAAGGGAAATATTGTGGTTCTTTTCAATGGATTTCAGAAGAAAACTCAGAAAACACCACCCAAAGAGATTGAAAAAGCCATGCAGATAATGAAAGAGTATTTCGATTATAAACAGAAAGGATACTAAAGATGAAAGATATAACAACATTTGAGGAGCATCTGGATAAAAGGTATGGTAAGATTGGTACCGAGAAGCGTATTGATTTTGAGATAAAAGCCAAAGCCTTTGCAATCGGAGAGATTATCAGAGAAGCAAGGAAAGAGGCACACATGACCCAGGAGGAATTAGCCCGTAAGACCGGGACAAGAAAAAGTTTCATTTCCCGGATTGAGAATGGACACAGTGATATTCAATTATCAACTTTATATCGGCTGGTTGAAATTGGATTTGGAAAGCGAGTTAACCTGACGATTGACTGATTAATTATCAACTGGTTACAACATCATATATATGCTACAGCCACTTTTCATCGCTTCAAAAAGCAAAAATGCCGGTGAATAAAATAACTTTTTCTTATAATGCTTTACCGAAAGTGGCTGCAGCACATATATGTAATCGTTATAGCACATGCAGCAATTAAGCCACTTACAACCACAATAAATAAAAATGACATGGCCAAAAAAACCTATTCAATTTATATAGTACTTATTGGCCTGATATGCAGCTATGTTATCATCAAATATTTATGCTTTTCCAACTCACTTACTCTACGCAATGCTGTTGTGCAGGGCTTCTTCGTTGGTATAGGGATAGCTGTTGTTACGGTCGAAATCCTGGCAAGGGTGAAGGCCACTAAGGTAAACGGCTGGGTCACTGCGTTGGGGTGTGGCTTGCCTGGTAATGGAATGTTTACAAGAGCTGCGCATGCCCGACTTTTTCCAGGTCCGGTAAATATACCTGAGGAAGCTATGTATTGGTGGGTACATGTAGATGGTACAGGGCATACCCTCTCGGGAGAAAATAATTATCTCATTCATTTTCCTCCGGGCGGTCTCCCGCCCCAACATGCTTTCTGGTCACTCACAATGGCCGATGCAAAAAATCACTTTGTTTCAAATCCTATCAACAGGTTTATGGTCAATAATCGCTCAGTTCTCTTACAAAACGCTGATGGCTCCGTGGATATTTACATTCAAAACCTTGTTCCCAAAAGACATGAGTCAAACTGGTTGCCTGCACCAACAGGTGTATTCAATATCTGGCTGCGCGTGTATATGCCTGATAAAACAATTCTTGACGGTTCCTACAAGGTGCCGCCAATTGTCGAAATAACATCAAAATAATCACAACTATGGCACACGAATATTTACTTATATTTGGAGGAGTAGCCTTAGCAACATGGTTTCTTTTTATTTACCTATGGCCGCCTTTGCTGCTGTTTATGTACAAGAAATCATTTCTTGCCAAAGGAGCAGGCGATGGTCCTGTTCCTATTAATTCACTCTATACAATACCCAAAGAAATTTTTGCGGATCCGCTTCACCCACCCGCTTCAGCCACAAAGTTTGCAACTACCGGGGTAAACCATGACACGCTTCTTACCGTTGGTTGGTTGGATCTCAGGAAAGGTGCGCAGGTGCTGCACGTGCCAGACATGGCCAACCGTTACTACAGCCTACAGTTCACCAATACGCGTAAGAACACCAATTTTGCCTATGTGGGAAAACGCACTACTGGAACAAAGGCAGGCGACTACCTCATTACCGGATCTGGTTGGAAAGGGCAGATACCAAACGGCATGACAGAGATTCAGTGTCCAAACAATTCAGTCGCCATTTTTGGCCGTACATTGGTTGAAAACGACAATGACCTGCAAACTGCCTACGAGCTTGCAAAGCAGATACAGTTGACGCCACTTTACAATTGATACCCCGTTGGAAAGTGCATTATGTTTGTTACAAATAATGAGCGCCAATAAAAATGATTCATAGATTAAAAATTGGAAATTGGTAAAAGCACGTGCTATAACATGCGGTCATAAAACATTGGGGGCGAAGTGGTTATTCGAGCCACTATTCTCGCATCAAAGTTCGTTGCACTTTGATAAGAAAGCAGCTCCGAAATCCCCAACGATTTTATACCGCCACCGTTATGGTTTATTAAAAACGACAAAGGTGCATAGCATTGTTATTAAATTTAAGTTATAAAATTTGAAATAAAAAGTGGAGACCAGAAACCACTTTAAAAACGGGGCGATGCCGAAAAGCCTTATGAGTAGGGAAAATTAAAACAAAGCAAAATGAAAAAAATTTTAATCGGTGGATTAGCTGGAGCCATTACTTTTATAGTGGCTAGTGCTTTGATTTTTTTGTTTATTGGACCTTACTATTATGCCAATTTAACAAACTCATGCTGGAGAGAAGAGAAGGACATAGTTATGTGGGCTGGTTTGATAAGTGCTCTTTTACTTGGATTCCTTCTATCTATAGTATTCAGCCGATCAAATACAACAGGAATAATTACTGGTGCCATTTATGGTGCAATTTTAGGATTTTTAATAATGAGCTTTATGGATTTTACGATGTATGCAAGTGCCTTGGTTTTTAACAATCTTTCCATAATAACGCTTGATATTGTTATTAACACTTGCGCCATATCGATTACAGGAGGTGTTGTGGCATGGGTTATGGGCATGGGAAAGAAGAAAGCATAAAGAGCTATCTGCTTTTATTGTTTTTATAATTCACATATTATTTCATGTGGTTGTTTAATATCACACGAATGTTTTTTTATTTGTCAATGTTTTAACAAGACAACCAAACCATAACATTATGCATATTTCAGAGCGGCTTCGGTGCGGCAATCAACAGCAGATTCTTGCGACGCAGTTCAGTCCTAGCGGACAGGAACGCTCTTCGAAATCCGCTCCGCAACATGCACCATCCGTTATGGCGCATTTTAAAAAAGGCACACTAACGATAAAACTGAGCAATGATTAAGAAATACAACGATGTAATTATTCTGTCGATCATTTGGATAGTTTCCATTTATTCGGTGATTTCTGTGATTCTTTACTCATATGAGATTGGGATTCAAAATTATATTGGATACGGTTTGTTGATTGGGATTAGTCTTTTGCGATTCTTTAGGATTAAACGATTTAAGACAATTCTTGGGATTTTATTGGTAATTGGTTCGATTAATGCTATTCAATTTACCTATTCCACCATGACCTTTTTCTTTAATTTAAATTGTGCTGCTTTTGATGATAAGACTTTTTCTTTTGGAATTCAACCATTAAGTTTGATTCTTTTAATTTTTTTACTTATTGCTAATCGCTCTAACTTAATGAATTTGTTAGTGGAATTATTCTCCGAAGATCCTAATATTGTTGCGCAAAGACAACAAAGGATTGCTGAAAAACACTACAATGAATTGAAAGCTGAGAAAGATTCAAAACTGAAGGATATTTTAGATAATAAGAACATGTATCGGACTGAGTACGTAAAAGCAGCTCAAAGACTGATTGATGAAAGAATGCATAAATAAAAACGCGCCATAACAAATTAGGAATTAAGGCACCGTTGAGCCCAAAAAAGAGGTAGATTGTTGATTAACCATCTACCTCTTTTTTTGTTGTAGTGTGGATCAAAATGCAGGCTCAATTGTGTTTTAATTTGTGTTGGGCTTAACTGCTGTCGATCAAAGCTATACACTAAGGGGATTAAACGATTTTATACTGTCCCAGCCGGTGTGGTTCTTTTGCCGTTTTGCACGGTTTTATTAAGAAAATTAATTTTCATAACTTTATTGTAGATTATTTTACTACTGACATTTACATCGGCAAAGCATCCATTTATTATATAAAATTGGAGATTATGAAAAAAACATTTAGAGCGAATGAAATCAGGTTCATCATTGGGCTGCTATTTACAGCCTTGTTTTTTGTCATATACGCGGGAAAGGATCCCAAAAACGACATTGCAGGGAATGGTAAGGACGATAGAAAAGAAGCTCCGCTTGTTTTACAGGCGCTTGACTATACGGAGAATCCTGTTGATATTCCGAATCCGGACAGAGGCCCCTTTAGAGGCCGTTGGCAGAATATATCGCCGAGTTCGGTTAATGAGACTAATTCGCCTTTTGGTATTACGCCTGAAGTAGATCACAGGGTTCCGGTTGACGCAAATTCTGTGCTCTATCAGGGAAGACAGGTACCCCCGGTGGAAGGTGATGATATTGAAGAGACTCAATTTTATAATGGTGTTAATCAAAACGCCAACCCTTACGTTGGCGGTACCGGGGTCTCTGCCCTTCCTTCTGTATCATTTATGGGTTTTGACTTGTGTAACTTTTCGTCGAATGCGTTCCTCTCGGCGAAAGATGCTTTTGCTTACAAGGATGATGGATTGTTTGCAGATCCGGGTACCGGAGCCACAAGAACAGGAAAAACTCAACCGTTAACATCATTTGCACTTGATTACATTAGAGGCCTGCTTCAGAAGGTTAGAGATGGCAACGGCGTAGCCTTTGTGAAATTTTCTTATGATGGCAACGGGTTTAGTTATATTGAACCCCAAAAGTATCCCCACCTGAATCTCACCGAAGGGCTCATTCTTGGCCCGGAACCAGCATACGTAACGCCAAATAATCTATCGGCCATGTGTGACGTACCCGGTCATACAGACCAGGACTGGATACAATATCATCTTTGGCAGCTTAAACCCATTTTCCATGAATTCGAAGACATCATCATGTGTGTTAAAACGGGGATGCTTGGTCCATGGGGCGAGCAGCACTCATCACCCTTGGCTCTGAGTGCGGATGCTGCTAAAAAGCTTTTGGATGCATATCTGGACGCTGTTCCTGCTTCGCGTACTCTTTTAACAGATCACCGCTTATTACTGGCATGGTATAACCTTACGTATGGGACCACTTACACTGTTACTAATGTAAATACAATGCCGGTTCCGCCAAAGGGCTCACCGGAGTCGCGTTTTGGTCTTTTCGACGATAGTTATGCGGCTAATTATGGCGACAATGGCAGATTTGATTATCCATATGAACGTTTCGGATCTCTCACCTGGCTTCATAACCTAAATACCATTTTTGAAGGTGAAGGCGGGATCGGCAATAATGCTTTTGGAAATATGCCGGGCGCTATTATCGAAGCCCATGAATTCCGGACAACTGTTTTGAATATGAGACATGGTAATTATTCCCGGTGGAGTAATTTTATCTATAATGAGGCAAACGTCACTGCACCAGTTACATTTCCCGCATCAAATGAAGAGACATCTCCTCCTTTTACCGGACCAACAAAAACGGCGATCTTTGACCCGGTATATGCAGGCAGAACCGGGCTGGAATATTTCCGCGACAGATTAGGTTACCGTTTGGTGTTGCGTGAGGCTAAAGCAAGTGAATGGGTAGAGCAGAACGGCATCCTGAGGTTCGAAGGAAAGATCCAAAACGTCGGCTTTGGTAATATTGTCAACCGAAAAAATGTGTCGGTTATTCTGAAACCCAAAGCCGGTTCTGACACTTACATTACGCTTACGAAGCTGGACGCAAGGGATTGGCTGACCGATGAGGGTGGCAATGGCAGGCCGGATAATACTGCTGCATGGCGTGATTTGAACTTTTCGGTTATAATGTCCTCATTTGGTAGCGTTCCTGCCGGGGACTATGATATTTACCTGAAGATCAATGATCCTAAAGAAAAAAGTGCTAACAGGCGCTGTATACAGTTTGCGAATAAGGGAAATAGTTGGAATGCTGACCTTGGAGCAAACTTAATTGGCTCAACGAAAGTGTTATAGGTTGCATTCTCTTTTATCGGACAGTGGTGATCAAGAGACAAAATATTTTTAGCTGTTGGGCACGCTGGTGAAGATTACATGGATTTAACAACTATTGAGAAATAAAAAATAAAAATAATTGGGCACCAACAGCAACCATACTGTCAGAAAAATAAAGTTCCCAAATCGAGAATTTATACTTATCTTTTCATCAATAATTAGTTGCTATGGAGAGAATATTTGCAAAAAGTACACTCAGAAATTTTTGGGAAACACATCCAGACTCAGAACAATACTTGAAAACCTGATTTGATACAGCAATGAATTCTGACTGGAAGACTCCAGTTGAAATTAAACAAACTTACGTTAATGCAGGTATTCTAAAGGACAGCAGAATTGTCTTTAATATAAAAGGCAATTCATATCGGCTGGTTGCAAAATTCAACTTTGAGAAACAATGGATATTTATTCGTTTTATTGGAACTCATAGTGAATACGACAAGATTGAGGTAAACACAATTTAAAATTACATGACATGGAAATAAGCCCGATAAAAACAGAAACTGACTACAATCGTGCATTGAAAAGGCTTGAAACCATTTTTAGTGCAGAAATTGGGACTATTGAAAGCGATGAAGCAGACGTGCTTGGTCTATTGATTGATGAATTTGAAAAAAAACATTATCCAGTCGAAGCAACTGATCCAATTGAAGCTATTAAAATAAGAATGGAGGAAATGCATCTGAAACAGGTTGATCTAATAAATGAAATTGGAGGAAAAAGCCGTGTTTCAGAAATATTGAACCGAAAAAGAAAACTGACAGTTGAAATGATCAGAAAATTGACTGCAAGATTAAACCTTTCGCCAGAATTATTAATCAATGACTATCAACTGACTAAATAAAGTACGGTTGCTAAATTGTAAATTGCATTGCGGGGTTCGTGGTGTGTCGTACGCTGGATTCT
Organism: uncultured Bacteroidales bacterium; assembly: GCA_963732905.1. Classification (GTDB taxonomy): domain Bacteria; phylum Bacteroidota; class Bacteroidia; order Bacteroidales; genus DASQZK01. Next base: position 1,296,182 of record CAVTBM010000008.1, on the reverse strand, counting down.
CGTTTCGCAGTTCCGTGTCCTTCGGACAGGAACGCTCTTCGAAATCCGCAACGACAACTTACAAGTGACCGTCAGCCTCCCGCTCGGCGGGAGACTCCCGTTGGCGGTAATTAATACAAAGCTCTGAAATTGTGATATTTAATAAAAAATCTCTATACCTTCCTCTATTTTTGGTCCTTTAATTAACTACCATAGGTTATTATTTGAATCAAATAATAAATTTATTATTTTTATTTGCAAATCTAATAAAATCTAAATTTTATGAAAAAGATTAAACTGCCTTTTATAATTTTTATGATTTTATTATCAGCTTGCAAACAACAGGCTGAGAAGCAACCAGTTGATCTTGAAGTCGAAAAGGCTTCTTTAAATGCCTTAATCGATAAATTTGAAGCTGTTACCAACACCGACACCCTGGCTTCATTCTTAACTGAAGATGCCCTGGTTACAGGTACTGCTCCGTCAGAACTCTATAATAAAAAACAGGTGGTCGATATGTGGACACAATACTATTCCAGTATAGTGCCTGAGCATAGTTATATGGGTGAGCGTATAGTGAAAGTGGCCGCTGACGGCAATTCTGCCACGGTAATCGAAGAATATATCATGCCGGTTATGAGTCCGGTCCTTCCAGCCCGCAATACCTTACACCTGGTAAGAATAAACGATAAGTGGATGATCGACTTCATAAGCATTTGCTTTATTCCTAAAAACGAGGATATACCAAAAATTAACGAAGTATTAAGTGAATAGTAGTATTAATAACTTTCTTGCTTTTTCTAAATGAATGCTTCTGTAACTATATTTTATAGTTATTTAAATCTTATTTTAACAGGCAATTACTAATCATACTATCCTAATCAAGTATCGTAAAACAAACGGTTTGTATTAGAGGGTAACTGAAGGGGATAAAAAAATATTAATCTAATAACTACCGCCAATAAATAGGACTCTGAGCGTTCTGCATTCCGATCGTAATCGGAACAGCGAGGAGTCGGTGTTGAACTACACCCCGACAAATTTTGCAGAAATTTAGTTCTATGTACTTAATGACGGTTTTGGTTTTTGAAACCCTGAAAAACAGTATGTTACGTAAGATGACCTGAAGGACAGAACTTTGAAAAATCATCAATCAAATATGCGATATTATTAAAACTAAAATCGTTGACTTATGAAAACGTTCCTGCTAATTCTTATGATTTGCTTAATGGCTAATTCTTATGCCATTCCAACTTCAAAACCTGACATAGCAGCAGATTTAATTGCTCCAAAAACAGAAGGCTTTAATCCCTATACTGCTACACAGGAATACCTGTCGATTCTTACCCCTGAGCAGAAAAGTAAATCGGACTCATACTTTGAAGGAAAATACTGGATTATCCTTTGGAATATGGTTTATGCGTTTGTAGTAGCATGGATATTTCTTTCCCTGGGATTATCCAGCTGGATTAAAAAGCAGGCTTTAAAAGCGAAAAGAATAAATGTACAGAATCTCATTTATATTGGCTTTTACCTGCTTTTCGCGTTCCTTTTAACCCTTCCGATAAATATTTATGAAAACTTCTTCCGCGAACATCAGTATAACCTTTCGAACCTTACGTTTGGCAACTGGTTTGGCGAAAAAATGATTTCGTTTGGTTTGGAACTGGTATTTGGTAGCCTTGTTATCATGTTATTGTATATTGCCATAAGAAAAGCGAAGCAAAACTGGTGGATTTGGGGCGGTATTATTGCCATAGGTTTCCTGATTATAGGTTTGTTCATAGCCCCTGTTTTTATAAACCCTCTTTTTAATAAATATAAACCTCTTCCTGAAAGTAAACTTAAAGAAGAAATACTATCACTAGCCAGGGCCAATGGCGTTCCTACGAGCGAAGTATATCAGTTCGATGCCTCAAAACAAACCAGTGAAATAAGTGCCAATGTAGGCGGTTTTGGAAATACAACACGTATTTCACTAAACGACAACCTGCTGAATACATGTACACCCGCAGAAATCAAATCGGTTATGGCCCATGAAATAGGACATTACGTACTCCATCATATGTATAAAATGCTTATATCTTTTGGGGTACTTATTTTCCTGGGATTTGTATTTATAAACTGGTCGTTTAATAAAATTATCAAACGGTGGGGACACAAATGGCAAATAAAAGACATTTCAGATATTTCAGGATTACCCTTGTTTATTGTACTTTTCTCATTATACATCTTTATAATAACACCGATAAACAACAACATAATACGTGTAAACGAAATAGAAGCTGATATATTTGGATTAAATGCTGCCAGAGAACCAGATGGTTTTGCTTCGGTGGCTATGAAATTATCAACATACAGAAAAATTGAACCAAGCTATTGGGAAGAAATTTTATTTTACGACCACCCCAGTGGCAAATCAAGGGTATTATCAGCCATGAAATGGAAAGCTGAGAATTTAGGTGAAATCAAACCGTAGATAAAAGCTGGAAGATAAAATGCCTTAGCTGTACTCACCATTTGAGAAGGAATTAGCGACAAAAAATAGATTCGGAGATGGTAAATATGGACAATAAATAATTTTCACTTGTGCAAACAAAAGAAGGTCAAGTGAAAATATTTTTTTCACTTGAGGAAATTATTATGTCACTTGACCTTTTTAATCAGATGACAAGTGATTTTTTAAAATGAGTATTGGTTGGTGTTATTCCGGTTCTGCGACCATTATCCTGATTCTGAATATTTATGTACATTTATCTTTGAAAAAAACAAGAAGAAAAGAACAATAGGCTACAACAGCAATACCCGCAAGTAGGGTTCTGGTGCTTCGTTGGCAGGAAATTGAAATTTTGAAATGCAAATCTTCGTAGGAAGTTCATCGTGAAACTCCCGCCCTGCGTGTATTTGCGGAACGTTAGGCAGACCTTGTACCGAAAACCAAATACCAGTTGGAAAAATAGTGGACCTAAAGTTTATCCTTATTTATTGAAACCGGGCGTCTTCATTTTAAAATTATAATCATGAAATTCACATTGATTAGTTTCATCGCACTTCTTTTTTCCTTTCAAAGTTTTAGTCAGGATTTTGCACCTATTGGTGCCAAATGGTATTACGATGAGAGCTTCGCCTTTTCTGGTGATATAGACTACATGTCATTAACCTCAGAAAAAGACACAATGCTTCAAAATGTGGTATGTCGGAAGCTTTCCAAAAGACATCAACTGGATTGTGCTATTCGACCATTGAATGAATTTGTATTTTCAAGGAATGATTCAGTTTTCTTTTTTGATGAGGCTTTCAATGAATTTCAATTGCTATATGACTTTACGGCAAAAGAGCATGATTCATGGATGATCAGAGTGAAAAATGAAGACCAGGTAACAGATACTGTTTTAGTTACAGTTGATTCAACATCCGTGATTCGCCTGAATGAAACTGATTTGAAAAAACTATATGTTACCTATTCAAAGAATAATTATTACCCTCCAACAGAAACATCTGTAATCGTTGAGAAGATTGGAGACATGAACTATATGTTTAACTGGTATCCCTGGACAACATCAATGGCCTGCGATGCTAATTTCACCCGTGGGCTCAGATGTTATCAGGATAATGAATTCGGCCAGTATTCAACTGGAATTGCTGATTCTTGCGATTATGTTTATGTTTTGACGAAGATCTCAAAACAAGACTCTGAACCAACTTTTAGTATCTATCCAAATCCAACTACCGGAATTATTGATATTAATCTTGATAATAATTATAATTCACTCTTAGTTTTAACAGATTTATTAGGTAAACCAATTATTCATAAGGTCTTCAATAATTCAACTCGTGTTGACCTGGGTTTAATGAAAAAAGGTTTATACATTTTGTCTATTCAGCAAAATAATAATACCATTATCATTAGAAAAATCATCAAGTATTAGCGCCTGCTAACAAAGATGTATGTCCAATGCCTTGCTATACGCTAGTTTCAGAGGTTTTTGTATATGTGAAATTAATAGAAAACAGAATGATAAACGTATTAATGTTGGCACCAGGCCTGTTGTCGGGCGTTGTGCTCAATTCCCTCTGATTCTGAGAAACTGATTTCGTAAGCTAACCTTTTCCAGAAAAATTGGAGACAATTCGTGAAATGATGCTATATTTAATAAAGTAAATGCCAATACGTTATAAAAACGTTAGTCAAAATTTTCAATGAAGCATACCCGTATCATTATATAAAATTAGCTATAGTTATTTTTTGGTCTGGTGCATCAATTTTTAAAATATTTCATTGGTTAAGTAATGATATCCTATCTGTGATGTCAACGGTTGTTTTATGGACATGGTTGATAACATCATTTATAAGAGAAATGAAATCAGGACAAGTAGAAAAAATTACTAATGCCAACTTGAAATAAATCAAAATCAAAAACCTCAAATTTATTGGCTGTATTGCTTCGGTTTTTAGTAATAAATGCTTAAATTCAATTTGAAATTGAGTTTTAGCGCAGACTCACGTTATGGGCTAGTTTAAAAAACGACACAACGGAATGACACTGACAAGAGAATCAGAGACTTTTAACACTTCTTGAAAGTTTCGCAAAAAATGACTAAACAAATATTTAATGGAGTTCAGCGACCATTTAAAAAAACGGGGCGTAATCGAAAAGCCTTACGAGTAGAGAATCTTAAATACACAGAAATGAGGAAAATAATATTGACATTAACTGCAACATTGTTCGCTATTGCCTCTTTTGCAGGTGACATTTTAACGCTAAACAACGAAATGGTATTTGAAGGTAAAGTAACCAAAATCAAAGACTGTTCTGTTGTTTTCAAAGCAGATGGAAACAAGTATATAGTTCCGGCATCTGAAATATTGTCACTTCAGTTTGAGAATTCAGAAGACAAAGTTTACACAGAGTATTTGAAAATAGCTGACGGAGACCCAAGCAAATGCTTAAACGGTAGACTTGATGCTGAAAATTACCATGGTAAAAAAGGCGGACATTTCGTTTTAGGAGTCCTATTTGGTCCATTTGCAATGATTGGAACTGCTTTGGCAAACCCGACACCTGAAAAAGGTAAACAGACTTATATGATGTCAAAAAACAAAGACCAATTCAGTGACCTGGAATATCTAAGTTGTTACAAGAGTAAAGCAAAAGGACAACTGATAGGTGCGGAAGCGTTAGGTTGGTGTGCCTGGCTTCTATTTGCGCTTACATTGTAATCTGAGAAATAAGAAAACCAGCCCATAACAACACCTACCCGCAAGTAGGGATTTGTCGTTCATATGAAATAAAATTGAAACTTAACAATTTTATAGCATGATTAAGAAATTACTTTATCTACTAATTCCTGTAGGAGTAATCATCACAATAATTATTGGATGTGAGGAAGATAAAAGCAATCCCACTACCAGAGTCGATTTATTGACAAATGGTTCTTCAAAGATTTGGCGATTATCAAAGATTGTGAACTCCGAATCAATTTCGATTATACCAATGTCTTGTATCGTCGATGATGAATATAAATTTCAGATTAATGGGAATTGTTTGATTGACAATTTGGGGACAACTTATACTACTTCAGGTTTTAGTGGACCACCAACATGTAAAGATACAATTGATATTGTTGATACGGCTTCCTGGACTTTAACTCCCCAGATGGATACTTTAACCATTACGACTAAAAATTATGTTTTGATTGGAAAGATTCTAAAATTAACGACTGATTCTTTGATAATTAAGAGGACTTATAATAATTCATATATTCAAACAGAATATTTTGGAGTAAAAAAAATTAGTAATAATCAATAACTACCGCCGACATATAATATTAAACAGTTTTGGATCAGTGGTTTGTACGGCTTTGGTGTTTTAATTTAGCTTTTTACAAGGTGGATAAAGACTCGCTTTGAAAACCCAACGTTTTATAATGTCAACAGTCAGCCTCACGCCGAACGGGACAGGTCGTGCAAAAACTCCCCTAACATGGTTCGTAACCTTCCTTTCCTGAAGTTCATTAATCCATAGCGGTTTAGTAACTTAAAATAAACTTAATTGCTAATCCACGGTTCACATGCAAGGAACAGATTGCAAACAGAGGCCGGTTTGATGTTTATTGACTATAACCTAAGCCGGTGCATCACGATCCATGGAGAAGAAAAGCTTATTAAAGCGCTTTGGGAAAGTGTTTGTTGAATTTTAGGGCTAAAAACCAGGGTGTTTTAAGGCTAAAACACGATATTTAAAACCTGTTGGTGAGAACCGGAGGAAATCAAAAACCGGAAATTTGTAGGCTGTAATGCTTAGGTATATAGCAATAAATGCTTAAATTCAATTTGGAAATGAGTTTTTTTGCACCGACGCACTTTGTGTGCTATAAATTAAGGTTGTTCATTCAATTAAAATTCGGGAAAAAATGAAAACGCTTAAAAAAGTTAAAAGTAGAATTGAAAATTTGTTCATGAAAAAAGTTGAATTCTCAGATTTGATTAATAAAGAAAAAGTCTATTTATATGCCGGAGATGTCCCTCTTATGAAAGAGTATAACGAATATATTGGTTTATCATTAACCCAATGGAACAAAAACCATTTAAAACAAGACATACTGAAGAAATATCCAATCGAAGATAATTCTGTTGATAGATACCAGGCTGAAGATGTATTTGAGCACATAAATCTTGAACAGTTACCTGAAGTTATAAATGAAATATATAGAATTCTAAAGAAAGGTGGTTTGTTTAGATTATCACTTCCTGATTATAATTGTGATTTGTTTTATGAACGATCTCAAAAAAATGAAAATGGAAAGATAATATTTGATTCTTTTGGAGGTGGAAAATTTATTGATGGAAAAGTTGTGAATGGAGGTCATTTGTGGTTTCCTACATATTTACAAGTCAAAGAATTAATTGAAAAAACAAACTTTAAAAATTTTACATTTCTGCATTATTACAATGAGAGCGGGGAAAGTATTACGAATGAAATAGATTATTCTAAAGGATTTATAATTAGAACTCCTGATCATGATGATAGGGTAAAGAATCCATACAGAGCGATGTCTCTTGTTGTTGATTGTGTTAAATAATTACAGCAAACAATTAAAAGGCTTCATAAGGTCTGAAAGACTCATTACTTATGGGGTTTCGATAATCTTTCCTGGGGAACCGGTAGTCGGTAGTCGGTAATCGGTAATCGGTAATCGGTAAGTGGTAATCGGTAAGTGGTGAGTGGTGATTGGTGATTGGAGAGTGGTGAGTGGTGAGTGGTAATTGGGTGATTGGTTAGGCTCCTACCAACCAACGACTTCCGCCTTCCCGGGTAATCGGTGATGTTTCGATTTGCTATACCGATTGCCGATTACCGATTACTGATTACCACTCACCACTTACCACTCACGGCTTATTTTACTTCAAATTTCCAGATTCTCTCTTTGAAGAAGGTTTATCTGGGATGAAAATATCCTTCTTTGACCTGAAATTTTGCTTCATCAATGGAGGAAAATCATTCTTACATTCGGTAATATCCTTCCCGGAGTATTAAAAATGAATCTAATGGCAGGGAACCCGCGTGATGCAGCATCCCTGTAAAGTTGATTAATGTGCCAAAAACAGGCTCAACGGTGCTTTGTTGTAAGGTCTTGTAATATTTTACCAACTGGTCTCTAACGAACCGCTAACAGCACCTAAAAAAATGGCAGGGGAAGTCCGAATATAAACAGATGTGCAATGAATGAACATTATGCGTTTAGACAGGTTAGTGCATCTAATCCGCCACTTCTTTCAGCCGCAAAACGGTGTGCGTTCATTGGAAAAAAGACAGCGACAAAGATTAAACACCCAAATAATATGAATATTGACCCTTAAATTTAAAAATCATGAGAATAAAAATAAACAGTTTGATTTACCCATTGGTGAATATGGCAGTATTATTATTTTTATTCAGTAGCTGTAAAAAGGATGATGGTAACGACCGTTACTACGGTGGTTGGTTCGACAGTATTGGTTACCTCGGTTTTTGGTGGAGTGCTACTGAGGACGGTGCCAGTAACGCCTGGTACCGCTACATGTACTTCAATAGCAGCAGTATCAACATAAACTACGACATTAAGGAGACTGGATATTCTGTCCGTTGTGTGAGGGATTAATTTAATTGATTCATTTGACTACTTGATATTTCCGCGAAGGGGTCAATTTTTTTTTGCATGGCACAGTATAACGAACTTCTGGTTTATAAAGCAACTTTTGATTTGCTTTTAGCTATATTCCAGTTTACAAAGGAGTTTAGCAAGGAGCATAAATAAACCGTGGGCTAGAGTTTGAAGAAAGAAACGATAGAACTGCTTACTTTGATTTATCGCTCCAATACGATGCATTAAAAAGCCGATGTGCTTCAAAAGGCACGAAAGTAAAGATTATTTGCAATCAGTTATCCCAACACTTTCAGACTTTTTACTTTCAACTTTACAGTTGAATTTGCACCCCGATAAAATATATTTACAGCATTACAGCCAAGGAGTAAGATACATTGGTGCAGTAATCAAACCATATTAAACATATATTGCCAATCGCACCAAAGAAAATTTTTAGAATGCCATAGAAAAGCAAAACCAAATGGCCCAGGACCACAAGTCGACAAGGGAAGAGCAACAAGCCTTTAAAAGTAGCATGAACTCGTATTTAGGGAAGGTCAACCTACCACTGATCACCCCTTATATGTGCGGGTAAATGTCCTTCCCGGAACCTGGAATACCCCTCCCAGAGGTAATTTACCCCTTCTATGTACGGGTAGAAGTGCTTCCCAACCTGAGTGGAAAGTACCCATCCTTGTAAGAAATGTACCCGTTCATGCAGGGGTAGAAGTGCTTTCTTGAGTGGAAAGTACCCATCCTTGTAAGAAAAGTACCCGTTCATGCAGGGGTAGGAACCTTTTTATGTGTGAAATCTTATCTTCATGACACAGGTTTCTGCTTCCCTTTTACACAATATTGCTGATATTCCCCTCTTGTGCGGCTAAATTCAATGTAATATGGCCGGGATTTCGTGCCGGGAAAGGGTAAAAGCTGACATTGATGCTGTAAACATCAGCTTTAACAGTTCAAATCATTGCATCTCTTCCCGGATTTTATCTTCTGTCTTTTCCAGTTTCTTCCATTTCTGTTTATTGTACTTATAACTATAATCATATTCCAGGACAGGATGCCTCTTAAATCAAAGAGAGATTATACAACACTTAATTCATGATTGGTTAACTCAGTTGCCTTTATCAGACCAGACAGTCTGTTTGTGGAGACATAAAGTCCACCTCATAAAGAATCTCAGAATAGGAGTCCAAAATCTTTATTGGTATGTAATATATCTTTTTGAACTTTTACGATGATTTTATGTTTGTCGTTGATTAGAGCGGATAAGCTTGTTTCAACAGGACATACATGCGGGACGATAGCTGTGACCAAAAACTAAAAACATGAAAAGTAATCGATATTTCACATTTGCTTTAGTGTTGTTACTAACCAGCGTTGCAGTAGAGAGCTCTGTATATGCGCAACAAGTCAGCACTAAAGAAGAATCAAAGAAAAGTGTTGATTCTATTCTTTTAAGTGAGAATCTTGTTTCTTTGAAAGGAAATCCAACCATTTTGTATAGTGCGGGCTTTGACACTCGTGCAATCACTCTGCAGAAATTATTCAATGATTGCATTAATTATTATGAGGGTATTTTCCCTGAAGAAAAATTTGCTCCTCATGTCTACATCCTAAATAAAAACGATTGGGAAAGACCAAATTTTGAAGAACCTTATGGTATGCCATTTTACTCTCAGTATTATGATATACTGGTTATTGCTGCAGAAAAAGATGCGCTTGCCAAACTCACCGGTTTAAAGGATGTCCCGAAAACATCCGACAGTATTTTAACCGGTTTAGACTATCAGCCATTACACGAACTTGGCCATTATTTTTTCTTTACATTAAATAAAATCAATAAAGAAAAATGGTTTAATGAATTTCTGGCGACCTATTTTTTGATATGCTATCTTAAGGAGAGAAATCTTGAGCCTAATCTTGAAGACGAGCTAAAAGCTGATTATCCGGTGGAACACAGAAGCCTTGAAGACTTTCAGAAATTTTATCTTAAAGTCGGACCCTCAAATTATCATTGGTATCAAAGCAAATTTGCTAAGCTTGGCTTTAAGCTTTATCCGCAATTCAAAACAGATCACATAAAAGAGGTGCTCGACAATTATAAGCCCGGAGGTAAAGACCTCAACGGAATTTCACTGCTCAGAGATCTTGCACCAGAGACATTGAATGACTGGCTGAAAGAAATGCGATAAAAATCACAGCTGGTTTGGCTAGGATTGCAAGATTTGATTTATGTCTCGTGCAGAAATAGATTGCCACTTTTTTAATTGATCATGTTGATAGCGATTATAATTAAATATGGCGTAGTAATAAATCTATGTTTATTTCTTGTTCATAAAACCTGATTAAGAATCAAACGAATGAGAAGTAATAATATTCAACAATAACTTTAATTAAAATTCAGATAATCTATTCATTTGAATATGTAAAGGATAAATCACTTGAGAATAATCACCAATTTCTTTCTGTATTAATTATAAGGATTTTTTTCATTTTTATTATTATTTTTCATTTCACCTTTGATTTAAAGAGCTCAAAAAAGAATCATTGTAAATGACATCAGGATGGAAAGAGAATATAAGAATACAGGATATTTTATTTTGATCCTTTTGGGATTTGTCATCCTTGGATTTTATAAGCAATATTTTGCTTTATTCCCTCATTTTGATAATACGATAAATACTCTTGTTCAAGTTCATGCATCAGCATTGCTTACTTGGGTTGGCTTGCTTATTATACAACCATTTCTCATCCGGTATAGCAGATTTAAGGTCCATCGATTATTGGGCAAGTTCTCCTATTTTTTAGTGCCATTAATAATTGTCACATCAGTTGGAGTTATTAATAAACAGTACCATGAAGGGATTGTGCAAAAAATGACAAAAATTGAAAGTCTTAAAACTCTATTTATTCCTTTTACAGAAATAGTTTTGTTCTCTATTTTCTATTTGCTGGCAATACGTAATAGACGAAAAGTTGCCTTTCATATGCGATATATGATATGTACCTCTGTGATATTAATTATTCCATCGTTAACAAGAATATCAGTCCTTTGGTTTAATATTAACCAATTCACTTCTTATTTAATATCATTCATATTCTGTGATCTCGTACTTCTTGTCTTAATCATATTTGACAAAAAAAACAGATTGAATTATAAACCATATGTTTTGGCATTGATGCTCTTTTTAGCATGTGAGGGAAGTTGGTACATCTTAGGCCACCCTTTTTGACAAAGCATAGAAAATAAATAAAAAATTATTGGTGTCCGGAAAACCGAATTGGTGTTGCACACCGTACGGGGCGCCGTTTTTATTGTCGTCAATCATTCTATCGCTCTCGGCCTCCTGCGGGAGGCTTTTATTCATCGTGATTACGTAGTTTTAAGCAAAATGTCAATCGTTGGCACGGTATGACTGTTTATCCATCAACGGATTGTACAAAAAGGCCCCATCGGGGTTGAAGAGCGATAGAAAATTTGACAGGGAAGGTTCCCCGGCGCCCCATAGGGTGTGCAACCCATTTTGAAAAGAGAATAGGGGAAATCGATATGAAATTCCATAATCAATGAAAAATGGGGCCTTACTGTTGAAATTTAATCTTGGTCTTCATATGATAAGGCAATTATCTGGGTAAAATTATCGATTTTCGATTTTACCGGACACCAATGCAAAAAATATAATCTATGTGATTGATAGCAAAAAGAATTGAGTCGGTAATTCTCGACAACTTAGTAATTATCTGAATTCAACTTGACAAAGATACCAAAGGGGATAATGCCTCTTTTATCACCGATACACTTGCTAACATTCATTTAACTGATTTCAGTGGAGTTGTCCTCGATCCGTTCATTGGGTTTAGGGCTTTTGCAAATAAAGAAAATACATTGATTTTAGATTTCCAGATGTTATTTTCATATAAATATTTCGAAGATTTGAAAAAATATTCTACAGAAGGATATACCTATCCATGGAACACTGCTACACACCCTTTATCACAAAATTTTTCGCTAAACATTGGAATAACTTATTATCTAAGTTCTAAAAAGGATAGCCGAAAACCGATCAGAGGAGGCAGTAATAAAAAAAGTTACTAATATGGAAAAAGCTTACAAATTATTTAGGATTCTATGCTTCTTCATTGGATTTCTGATTTCGTGTGAAAAAGACAGAGTTAATCCTGATAATTCCGATGAACAGAAAATACCAGTGATTGCCGGAATTTTTGATTCAAGTGGTATTTATTCTGATTTATCGCCATCTATGCTAATTGCAGAGACAGAAAAGGGATGCTTATTTTATACGGGGAATGGCAGTATAGATATTGATAACGACAAAAATATTGATATGAGTTTTAATTCATGGAATCAAATACCTGATATTTCCGGTGAATGTTGTGATTGTCCGGATGATTCTGATATAATCTGTGATTGCTGGCCTTCAGGAAGAATTTATAAATATATACACATACAAGATACATCGTTTCAGATAGCATGTGATACAAACCTAAGAGCAGTTTGTTTTTCATCAAATGATACCATTGAGATTTGGAGGAATTGGGCAAAGAAAGGAAAGATAACTCTGATTGATCTTTATAACTTTCCGCCACCTGAAATATCTTATGGTAACTGGATTTCTGACAGTGATAAATATTTAGGGATTCGAAAGATATTTAATGATACAACATACGGATGGCTGAGATTAAATCTTTCCAAAACAATTGAAGTTAAAGAACTATACTTAGAGAGACTATAAAATGCTATGATCAATAAATGGTATAGTGCATGCGGGTTTGGTTTCACCGGGCTACTTCCCGGTGGTTGTCGGTTAGCTTCGCTGAGCTCCCTTCAGCCGGCTTTTTAATATCCAACTGAAAAATATTTTTCTCATCAAATTAAGCAATTGGTTTTCAGTCTAAGTCATTGATCTTTCATTGATCCGGTTACCTTTCCTGCCTGAAGCTCCCCGGCGTATACGACGTGTATTTTTTAAACATCCTTGAAAAATACGACAAACTTTTAAAATTCGTTTCCGCCACAATCTGGTCTTGTGTCATATTCGTGGTCATGAGGAGAAACTGAGCCTTTTCAATGCGTTTCCGGATAATGAACTCATAAGGTGCCATACCGATGATGGACTTGAATATTCGGGTAAAGTGGTCTCTGGACAGACAGGCCTTACAGGCCAGTTCACTGATGGAAATGTCATTTTGGAGATTGTTTTGGATAAACATCAGGATCTCATGTAAGTTGTATCTCAGTAATTCCCGGGCATTGATAATTTCACCAGGTTGCAGGAAAGCAGAAAAAAGTTGAAACAGAATTCCTAAGGAATCCAGGTGCTGACTGACCGAATTATATCTTACCTTTTTATTGATCCAGGGTTTTTGCTGATATACCCTGGGATCATGATGTGGCAATTGCAAATCCGGATTGATTTCAAGAAGCCTTTCAAAAAGCATCCTGTTGATTTCCGTACATAGTACCTGAGTATGGATCTTGTAGTTTGAATAAATATTCAGCCCGTTCTGGATCATCACACTGAAATGAATGTAATAGTGCGCCAGGTCTTTTTCAAACAGGTAGGTGCAGGGTGTGAAACTTGGAACGAGGTAAATATATCCGGGCTCGAGTACATATTTTTCCCTTCCTACCGTGATTGAACCGTGGCCTTCGGTTACCAGGTAAATCCTGGTAAACGGACTGATGACATTCACATACTCCGATAAACGGTCAAAACGTAAAAATGCAATATTCCGTAGCTGGAAGGTTATGGAATTTCCGATCTCTTCAAGGTACATCTTATTATCAGATAATTGGTTACCTTATTCGGTTATAAATATACAAATTTATGGTTGAGAATAAATGTCGTATTTGTGGTATAATTCGCCATTTTTGTCCAAGGCTATGCGGAGAGGAAGAATTATTTTTGTTTTTACTCACATTTTCATTCAGATCGTTAATTTAGAAAATACCTGATAAAAATCGAAGACCATGATGGTAAGCATGCTCGGCGGCCTTTTATTTATTGCTCTGGGTGCGTTCTCTTCCGGTAGCTTTGCAGTTCCCTTCAGCAGGATCAGTCAATGGAACTGGGAAAGCCAATGGCTCATTTACAGTACTGGAGCTTATCTGATCTTTCCGTTGCTCTTTTGTCTCAGCTTCTCGGGTAATTTCAGAGAGATATTTCATTCCACCTCCTCAGCTGTGTTGGTAAAGGTATTTATCCTCGGTGCGGTATACGGCATCGGGAATCTTTCATTTGGCCTGGCTCTCAGGTATCTTGGCTTATCGCTGGGTTATGCCCTGTCACTCGGACTGATGATGGGCATCGGCACACTCATTCCGCCCCTGATTGACGGGAAATTGCAGTTGATGATGCAAACATCCGGGGGCGGTGTTCTGATCGCCGGAATTATCCTGGCGGCAACCGGTATCGGATTTTCTGCCAGGGCCGGGATACTTAAAGACCGGGAGATATCCACAGAACAGGGGAGGGATGGTGTTCCCGAATATAATCTCACGAAAGGATATTTAGCAGCCTTCCTCGTGGGAATAACCGGATCAGCAATGGCTCTGGGTATCGAGCAGGGTACCGTCATTTCAGAGATCGCCCGGTCCGGGGGTGTCGATCCCTTGTTTTCGATTACCCCGGTACTACTGCTCCTGTTGTCCGGAACATTCGTTACCACGCTGATATGGTGTTTGTTCCTGGGATTTAAAAACCGGTCGCTGAAGAATTATATCCGTGCTGTCTCACGAAAAAAACTTGCCGGAAATTATTTATGGGCCTTACTCGCGGGATTTTTGTGGTTCATCCAGTTTATCCTCTTCGGCATGGGGAAGAGTAAAATGGGTTCATTTTCCTTTATTGCCTGGGGGATCCTTATGGCCCTGACCATTGCCTTTGCCACTGTATGGGGACTAATCCGGAAAGAATGGAAGGGCGCTTCGCGGAAGGTTTATATCTTCATGGGTATTTCACTGCTGGTGCTGATCATATCGTCTTTTATTATCGGGATCAGCGGTTCCCTGTAAACCGCTTCCTGATAAAAATTTAAATCTGTTGTGAGTATGACCTCCAGAGAACGCATTCTTGCCGCCATCAGCCACCAGGAACCCGACCGGGTGCCGGCAGATCTCGGCGCAACGCCAAGTTCGGGCATTTCTGCTATTGCCTATGGTAATCTCCTAAAATATACCGGTTGTAGCGAACTGCCGGTATGGATTTATGATGTGGTGCAACAGCTGGCCCAGCCTGACATATCGTTACTCGATGAGTTTGGGATTGATGTGCTGGATATCGGCCGGACCTTTAATGATCGATCGTCAGACTGGCATCGGGTAATCATGGCCAACGGTTCACCAGCCTTTTATCCCGCATGGTTTAACCCTGAAAAACAATCCGATGGATCCTGCCAGACCTATGATGATGACGGTAAACGGGTGCTCTCAAAAATGCCGGTCGGGGCGACTTTTTTTGATCAGACCTATTTTCCGTACCTTGATGGTTATCCCGGTACCTATGAAAACCTCGACATTGAAATGGGACGGATCATGTGGTCCCGCCATGCACATAGTCCGTGGGACCATGCATCGGATGAAGACTTCTGGGAAAAACTACGCGAGAATACGATCCGTCTCCGGAATACCACCGACAAAGCCCTGTTGGTAGTCTGTGGATGCAATCTGTTTGAATGGGGAACGTTTCTGAGAAGAATGGACAATTTCCTGATGGATCTGATGTGTGATCAGTATAATGTTGAAAAGCTCCTTGACGAACTGATGAAACGCCATCTTTCCACACTTGACAAAGTATGCAGGGCAGTAGGCGATATCGTCGATATTATCCGTTTTGGAGATGATCTGGGTATGAATTCGGGACCGTTCATGGATCCGGAGATCTACAGGCAACTGTTCAAGCCCAGGCATAAAATGTTATGCGACTTTGTGAAGGAAAACAGCCGGATGCATACGTTCATCCATTCGTGCGGTTCCATATCCTTGTTAATGCCTGATATGATCGATGCGGGAATCGAAATTTTCAATCCCGTTCAGACAAATGCCTACAGGATGGAACCAAAATTTCTGAAAGAGGAATTTGGAAAAGATATTACGTTCTGGGGTGGAGGAATCGAGACCGTTGGTACACTGAATAACGGAAGCCCTGAACAGGTCCGGGAACAGGTGCTCGGAAGACTGGACATTTTTGCTAAAGGCGGAGGTTTCGTTTTTAATACGGTTCATAATATCTTACCCGATGTACCTCCTCAGAATATAGTGGCCATGTTCGATGCTGTAAAAGAATTTAATCGTTAATAAAGTACCTCGTATCATGAAAAAATCAGGTTTTCTGTTGTTGTTTGTCCAGCTGATCTTTGTTGCCGTTTTCAGCCAGCAAGCAGATACATTTCAGAAGAAGATGCAATGGTGGGAAGATGCCCGGTTCGGGATGTTCATCCACTGGGGACCGGTATCTCTTAAGGGGACTGAGATCAGCTGGTCAAGAGGCCGGGAAATTCCGGTTAAAGAATATGATAATCTTTATAAACAGTTTGATCCGGTGAATTTCAATGCCGACGAATGGGTACGGGTGGCTAAGGAGGCCGGCATGAAATACATCGTGCTGACCACCAAACATCACGACGGCTTCTGCCTGTGGAATACCAGGCAAACTGATTACAACATTATGAATTCACCTTTTGGGCGGGATGTTGTGAAGGAATTATCCGAAGCCTGCAGAAAGCAGGGTATTGCCTTCGGTGCGTATTATTCCACCTGTGACTGGCATAATCCCGATTTCCCCATCACCAGTCCCGGTGGTATAGAAGATATAAAGTCTGATTCAGACACCAACTATTTTGCAGCCTACCTGAACAGCCAGGTTATCAGGCCCGTTTCAAACCTGGACGCATACACCACTTACCTGAAAAGACAGGTCGGGGAACTGCTCCTGAATTACGGACCCCTGCTTACACTGTGGTTCGATGTACCTCAGCGATTCGATTCAATCCGCGGACAGGGCGTTATCGATTTTGCCCGCACCATTCAACCCGATATTCTCATTAACGACAGGACCGGTGCGAAAGGTGATTATGACACGCCCGAGCAGCGTATCGGGACCTATCAGGATGACCGCCCCTGGGAAACCTGCATGACCATAGGCGACCAATGGGCATGGAAACCCAATGACGACGTAAAATCACTGGAACAATGTCTTCAGTCCCTGGTTCGTGCTGCCGGGGGAAACGGAAACCTTTTATTCAATGTAGGGCCGCGGTCCGATGGCAGAATCGAGCCATTGCAGGTGCAGCGCCTGAAAGAGATGGGGGAATGGCTTAAAAAATACGGATTTACTATTTACGGGACCAGGGGCGGACCTTATAAGCCGACCGACTGGGGGGTAAGTACCAGGAAAGGAAACATGATCTATCTGCATATCCTGAACTGGTGTGGAAATACACCGCATCTTGTCCTTCCCGATTTCGGCATGGAGATTAAAAATTGTCGACTCGTGGAGGGAGGAGAGGTAAAGTGTTATAAAAAGGACGGAAAAATTAACATCACCTTCTCCGGTAAAGATCTGAAACCCATAAATACTATCGTTGAACTTGAAATGGCCGGCAATGTCATGAATGTTGAAGCCATGGAAACGGAGCCCCAGTCGTTGTCTTACCGTAAAAACGTCTCGGCATCGAGTAATCCGGATCCACGGTGGAAGGGAATCTCCTTCGTGAACAACGGCGACTGGTCAGGACTCTACTGGTCTCCTTCCAAAGTGGATAAACGACCCTGGGCAGAAATCGATCTCGGCAAACCCGAAAAGGTATCTGAAGCCGTCATCTTTGAAAAGGGAAATGCGGTAAGATCATTTGAAATACAATATAAGTCAGGTGAAAACTGGAAGACAGCCTATAGGGGTAAAAACCTTGGTGCCAAATCAGAAATCAGGCTTCCCAGATTTAACGCCAGGGAAGTGAGGCTGGTCATTACGGAATCTTCAGATACTCCCGAAATCTATGAAATCACACTTTTACCATAACCTGAATAATCAATCAAATCAGTTACCATGAAACGGATAGGACAAATTATCGGGGTCGATCCCGGCCAGCTTGAAAAGTACAAGAAATATCACAGTGCTGTCTGGCCGGAAGTATTGGAAATGATCAGAACATGCAACATCACCAATTATTCCATATTCCATAAGGATGGTCTCTTGTTTGCCTATTTTGAATACACGGGTGAAGATTTTGGGGCTGACATGGCCAAAATGGCTGCCGACCCTAAAACCCGGGAATGGTGGGATATTATGATGCCCATGCAGAGACCTCTTGACACCAGGGAGGAAGGAGAATGGTGGGCCGGAATGGAAGAGGTATTTCATTTCTGACATGCTCTCAGGCGATCTGCGTCTCCGTTTCGGGGCGTCAGATCTTCCACAAACCATCTTCCCTCTGAAGTCTCCGGATAGGGGAGGTGTTAAATACCTATTTTCCGGGACCAACCAAACCTGCTAACCAACCATGCGATTATTGTCCCATTTCCAATTCCAATAAACCACCATTTACAATTTCACTATGTGATATCCACCATCTGTCAAGTTTCTTCCCGTTTAACCTGATGGATTTTATATAGATATTTTCTTCTGAATTATGATGAGCGATAATGGTAAATTTATTACCATGATAATAATCGTCATCCAGCTGCAGTTCAACCTTGCTGAAAACAGGACTTGTAATTTGATATTTATTATCTCCGGGATTTATCGGATGCAGGCCGATAGCAGCCAACACATACCATGCTGACATCTGACCGCAATCCTCATTCCCGCATAAACCAAACGGACCATCGCCGTAGGCATTTTTACAAATGAGTCTTGTCCATTTTTGCGTTAAAGCCGGAAGACCTATCTCATTAAATATGAAGGGGACATGATGGACCGGTTCATTGGCATGATTGTAATAGTTATTCCAGGAGAAATCTTGCGGTGTTTTATCGAAAAATTGAATGAGCTCTTTTTGGATAGAGTCTTTGCCACCCATCAATTTTGCCAATCCCTGAATATCATATGGCACAAACCATCCCTGCTGGTAGGGATTACTCTCGACACAGCCCTGGCCCCCCAGTTTCCCCTGGGTAGCTTTACCTTCCCATTTTGCCCAACCCCCCTTATCATCTCTGGAACGGAACCAATGAACTTCATCATTCCATATATTTTTATAATTTCTGCTTCTCTCATAGTACTCTTTAGCGATCTCACTTCTGTTTAATGATTCGGCAAATCTGCCCATGCACCAATCAGAATAAGCATATTCCAGGGTTTCAGATATTGAGGCGGCCACAAATATGGATGAAGAACCGGGTTCATTATAGGGAACATATCCTAATTTTCCGTTTCCAAATAAATCGACAGTATTCTTACAATACTGAAAAGCCTTGTCTATATCGTAATTTCGGATTCCCTTTTCATACGCGTCAACAATGACGGAAACTGCCGGATTGCCGATCATACATCCTGAATAGGAATTAAGAAATTCCCAGCGGGAATAATATTTTTTACCACTTAATTCAGCCAATTGGATTAAAGAGTTTATCTCATCATTTACAAGTTTAGGATTAATAATGGTCTGCAAGGGAAACTGAGAACGGAATACATCCCATCCGCTAAAAATAGTATGGTAGGTGAACTGGTTGGACACATGTACTTTCCGATCACCTCCAATATATTTCCCATCCTCATCTGTATATGACCTGGGGTCTATCATTGTATGGTAGAGTGCAGTGTAAAATATAACTTTATCACGTTCATCAGCACCCTCTACAGAAATTGAAGCAAGAGCCTCATTCCATAATGATTTTGCATTATGAACTACTTTTTCGAAGTTAAAATCAGGAATCTCCTTTTCCAGGTTTAATCTGGCACCTTCAATACTAACAAAGGAAATGCCGCTTTTCAACAGTACCTTTTCATTCTTACGGGTCTTGAAATTTGTAAAGAAACCAGTATGCTTTCCCTGAAATTCTTTAACGTTCATTTGAATAGCAGCCTTTGAAACCAGGTTTTGAAACTGTTCGCTTGCAACTTCATTATTCTTACGGATCATTTCATCAGGCACATTCACGCTCCAGACGCCATAATCTTTCAAGGGTTTGCTGAACTGACAATAGAAATAAACTGTATAGTCGGGATGCCCGTCACCGTTGCCCCAGCCACCGCCTTCAGGTGGACATTTCATCCATCCGCTGATGGTGTTCTCATTTTCAATTTTGACATATTGTTCTGTTGAAGTACCACCGACACGGCGCGATAAATCGATTTGAATTCTTGAACTGTCGCTCTCCGGAAAAGTAAATCGGATGATACCTGCTCTGGGTGCAGCACTTAATTCAGCCTTGATATTATAGTCGGTAAGCAGTACACTGTAATACCCCGCTTCAGCACTTTCATGATCATGTGAAAACCGGGAACGGTAACCAGTTTCCGGATGCCCGTCATCTCCCTTGTTTGTATGAAGTTTCCCAATGGTTGGCATAACTAAAAAATTACCCAGATCTCCATTCCAACCGACACCACTCATGTGCGTAAAACTAAAACCTTCTATTGTAGTGTGATTCCATGAATATCCGCAACCATTATCACCACCTGTACGGGTATCAGGACTAAGTTGTACTAATCCATGAGGAGTTGTGGCACCTGGAAAAGTCTTCCCATATCCATGAATATTTGATGTTTCTTCACCATAAGTCACCGCTCCAATAAATGGATTAATATATCCTGCTTTTGGATTTTCATTTTTGCAACCGCTTAGTAATACTGAGAGAAGTAAACCAAGATAATATAGTTTTTTCATATATGGTATTTTCAGATTCTTTTCTAAGATATTGTTTAACTGTATCACTATAATTTAAACAGAAATATTCTCTTCTTATGCCCGATAATGATTATACGATGAAAGTATGACCACGATAAATTTTCGAATATACAGCATCATGCTATTTTTATTAAATTCATATGCTTTACTGGTATTTTTCGTGTATACTATGTTTCGCTTTTATTTATACATTAATGAAATTAATAATTATCTCTAAAATCACTGGTGTCCGGTAGAATCAAAAATAGGTAATTTTCTCCTTATAATTTCCTGATAATCTGAAGTCTGGAATTAAATTTCAAAAGCAAGGCCCCTTTTTTCAAAGATTATGGAATTTCATATCGATTTCCCCTATTCTCTTTTCAAAATTTGTTGCGCACCCTACGGGGCGCCGGGGAACCTTTCCTGTCAAATATTCTATCGCTCTCTGACCCCGATGGGGTCTTTTTGGATTATACGTTGATTGATAATTAGCCATATCGCGCCAAAGATCAACATTTTGATCCAAAAAATTTCGCAATCACGATGAATAAAGCCTCCCATAGGAGGCCGCCAGCGGTAGAACGATGGACGACTCTATTCTCTTTTCAAAATTGGTTGCGCACCCTACAGGGCGCCGGGGAACCTTTCCTGTCAAATATTCTATCGCTCTCTGACCCCGATGGGGTCTTTTTGGATTATACGTTGATTGATAATTAGCCATTTCATGCCAACGATCAACATTTTGATCCAAAATTTCGCAATCACGATGAACAAAGCCTCCCATAGGAGGCCGCCAGCGGTAGAACGATGGACGACTCTATTCTCTTTTCAAAATTGGTTGCGCACCCTACAGGGCGCCGGGGAACCTTTCCTGTCAAATATTCTATCGCTCTCTGACCCCGATGGGGTCTTTTTGGATTATACGTTGATTGATAATTAGCCATTTCGTGCCAAAGATCAACATTTTGATCCAAAAAATTTCGCAATCACGATATATAAAGCCTCCCATAGGAGGCCGCCAGCGGTAGAACGATGGACAACTCTATTCTCTTTTCAAAATTGGTTGCGCACCCTACAGGGCGCCGGGGAACCTTTCCTGTCAAATATTCTATCGCTCTCTGACCCCGATGGGGTCTTTTTGGATTATACGTTGATTGA
The DNA here is from genome assembly GCA_963732905.1 of uncultured Bacteroidales bacterium. GTDB lineage: Bacteria > Bacteroidota > Bacteroidia > Bacteroidales > DASQZK01. Next base: position 1,274,057 of record CAVTBM010000008.1, on the reverse strand, counting down.
TAATTAGCCATTTCGTGCCAACAATCAACATTTTGATCCAAAAAATTTCGCAATCACGATATATAAAGCCTCCCATAGGAGGCCGCGAGCGGTAGAACGATGGACGACTCTATTCTCTTTTCAAAATTGGTTGCGCACCCTACAGGGCGCCGGGGAACCTTTCCTGTCAAATATTCTATCGCTCTCTGACCCCGATGGGGTCTTTTTGGATTATACGTTGATTGATAATTAGCCATATCGCGCCAAAGATCAACATTTTGATCCAAAAAATTTCGCAATCACGATGAACAAAGCCTCCCATAGGAGGCCGCCAGCGGTAGAACGATGGACGACTCTATTCTCTTTTCAAAATTGGTTGCGCACCCTACAGGGCGCCGGGGAACCTTTCCTGTCAAATATTCTATCGCTCTCTGACCCCGATGGGGTCTTTTTGGATTATACGTTGATTGATAATTAGCCATATCGCGCCAAAGATCAACATTTTGATCCAAAAAATTTCGCAATCACGATGAACAAAGCCTCCCATAGGAGGCCGCGAGCGGTAGAACGATGGATGACTCTATTCTCTTTTCAAAATTGGTTGCACACCCTACGGGGCGCCGGGGAACCTTTCCTGTCAAATATTCTATCGCTCTCTGACCCCGATGGGGTCTTTTTGGATTATACGTTGATTGATAATTAGCCATTTCGTGACAACAATCAACATTTTGATCACAAAATTTCGCAATCACGATATATAAAGCCTCCCATAGGAGGCCGCCAGCGGTAGAACGATGGACGACTCTATTCTCTTTTCAAAATTGGTTGCGCACCCTACAGGGCGCCGGGGAACCTTTCCTGTCAAATATTCTATCGCTCTCTGACCCCGATGGGGTCTTTTTGGATTATACGTTGATTGATAATTAGCCATATCGCGCCAAAGATCAACATTTTGATCACAAAATTTCGCAATCACGATGAACAAAGCCTCCCATAGGAGGCAGCGAGCGATAGAACGATGCACAACATCAAACACGGCGCCCCGTAGGGTGTGCAACACCTATTCGGTTTACCGGACAGCAGTGATAATTTAGAGTAATTCAGGCATAAAAAATTTTCCTGCTGGAAAAATAGTAATTGTTAACGATGGATTGTTAATGTATTTGAGTTTAGAAGAAAAAGAAAAACTCTGTGGGAATTGTTTATTCAATCGTTAGTGGCAATTCAAGGAGAAGTTAGATTTTTTTGTATAAAACAATAAAAAAACAAGAATATGGTTTCAAGTATTCAAAAAGAAAAAGCTGAAATGTTCCTGAAATTTCATCAGGACCCGGAAATTTTGGTTCTTTTAAACTCATGGGACATCGGAAGTTCTAAATTAATAGAAGCATGTGGCTATAAAGCAATCGCTACAACAAGTATGGGAATAGCTGCCTCTTTAGGTTATCCTGACAGCCAGGTCATAAAATTGTCAGAAATGATTGAAGCGATAAAGGGGATCGTTAATGGAGTACAAGTTCCGGTAACAGTGGATATAGAAGCCGGATACGGAAAAGATCTAAATGAAATTATTGATTCGGTTAAAAAGATCATTGCAACTGGAATTGTTGGAATAAACATTGAAGACAGCATTGATTTAAGTCCGGCATTAATTGACGAGATGGAGTTTTGTGAAAGAATATCAGCTATTCGTGCATTATCAGATTCACTGGGATTTCATCTGGTAATTAATGCAAGGACTGATTCATTTTATACATCGTCAGGTTCGCCACGGGAAAAATTATCTGAATCAATAAAGCGTGGCAACAAATACCGGGAAGCAGGTGCAGACTGCATATTTGTTCAGCCTGTATGGGAAAAAGAAACCATTTCAACACTGGTTAAGGAAATTAATGCCCCAGTTAATATTCTTTCAAATCCTTCAATCGGGGCAGGATTGCCTCCATCTGTTCGTGAACTGCAGGAATTAGGTGTCGCCCGTTTAAGCCTGGGTTCAAGTTTGATGAAAGCTACTTTAGCTTTAATAAAGAAAGTTGCTAATGAACTATCAGAAAAAGGAACTTACAATATTATGTTTGATACTCTATCACCACTTCCCGACGCCGCATTGGCCTATAAAATGGCAATAGGGTTAAATAAATGAAGAACAGCCACTAAGACGCGGTATAGTAAATAAGGGTTTCCTTGGGTTTCGATGCCCAGGTGGTCCTCATAAAATTCGTTGTATCCTGATAGGTGATTTACCCGCAATCCCTTACTGACCATGATGCCAAACGTCAGCCAAATATGTAATCTCTGAACAAAAAATATGGCACTTGTAGATAAATAAGATGAAATTAACAAAACTGTTCAACGAATTTTTTAACAGCGAAAAAGCAGGTGGACTGATTTTAGTTTTCGTAACAGTTCTTTCACTTGTTCTTGCGAACTCTGCCTGGCAGACAAGCTATATCAATTTTTGGCATTTTGATTTGGGCGGACACAGTATCGTTCATTGGATTAATGACGGATTAATGACGATCTTTTTCCTTCTCATTGGTTTGGAATTAGAACGGGAATTATACAACGGAGAACTTTCCGACGTAAAAAAAGCTTCATTGCCAATCTTCGCAGCAATAGGTGGTATGCTTTTTCCAGCGGGATTATTTTTATTGTTCAACTTCGGGACAGACACACAATCGGGTGCGGGGATTCCAATGGCAACGGACATTGCTTTTGCAATTGGAATTTTATCACTTTTGGGAAATCGTGTTCCGGCCTCACTAAAAATATTTTTACTGGCTGTTGCAATTGTGGATGACTTAGGAGCAATCATAATCATTGCCATTTTCTACACGACTTCATTGGTTTTTACAAATTTGTTTATTGCATTGGGCATTTGGGGTTTGCTTATTCTTCTCAACCGACTTAAGGTTTTCAATTTAATACCTTATTTAATTGGTGGTATAGCGATGTGGTATTTTATGCTGCATTCAGGCGTTCACGCTACAATAACAGGAGTTTTACTGGCGCTGGCCATTCCATTTGGTAACGGTGGGGAGAAATCCCCTTCATTTATTCTTCAGCATTTCCTGCATAAACCGGTAGCATTTCTAATTCTGCCATTGTTTGCAATAGCCAATACTTGCATTTCAATTGGCGAAAGTTGGTTAAGTGGTTTAGGACAAACAAACAGCTTAGGCATTATCTCAGGGCTGATAATCGGGAAACCTCTGGGTATTTGGCTCTTTTCATTCATTGGTGTTAGCCTGGGAATTTGTGCATTACCGTCTGATTTGAAATGGAAAAATATTATTGGAGCAGGATTTTTAGCCGGTATCGGTTTTACAATGGCTATCTTCATTACGCTTCTTGCGTTTGACAATACAGTCATCGTAAACGATTCTAAAATTGCAATTCTTATCGCTTCATTAATCGCAGGGACAATCGGATTTATCTTTCTGAATCTGACACTTAAAATGACGGGGAAGATTAAACACAGATTACTCAGATAACACAGATTAATTTTGGAGTGTTGGAAAAAGGGGAAGATTAAACACAGATTACTCAGATAACACAGATTAATTTTGGAGTGTTGGGAAAGGGGGAAGATTAAACACAGATTACTCAGATAACACAGATTAATTTTGGAGTAGTGGAAAAGGGGAAGATTGAACAGGTTATGAGTTGAAACAATTTAACGACAGAAAAATGCGTGCCTATAACACGCGTTTTAAAACATTGGGGTTAAGTGGTTATGCAGGCATACTGAGACGGTCATCTGCGAACGGAGTTTGTGTCAGGAAATGATGGCAAGAGCCAATTCCTTTTCATGGACTTGCAAACTACGTGCCTGCAACATACGTTCAATGCCAGCCCCGGAAAAGTCTTTTATACCGATTTTTTGTACATTAACTACATCTTAAATGGGAATACTATCAGTCGAAAAATGATTTTGCGTAACCAGGGAAGCATGCAAAACTTTGCATATTCAGACATGAGCCAGCGTTATATAATTGTGGATGTGCTTATATTATATCCAGCTTAATACTGCTGTTATGGTGGAATCATCCAGCTGTTTATAAAATATTTTAATACCAAGTCGTGTGGCCAGGTCTTTTACAATCTGTAAACCCAGTCCGTAATATTTACTGTTGATTTGAGTTTGTTGCAACATAGAATTTAAATCTGATGCATTTTTATTGACCGAAGGGTTTGTGATTGTAATGGTGTTGACATCTGCATTAATTATAATATTTGCTTTATTATCGCATTGTTTTATCGCATTCTGAATTAAATTTCTTAATATGACTATGATAAAATTCTCATCCGTATCTTGAGTGATTTCAGGTCTAACGTTTATGATTATATTCAGTTCTTTCTCTTTGATTTGCTCTTCAAAAAGTTCTGCTTCCTGAAACAGTAAAGGAGCTATCATAATTTTTTTATATTGTGGAGTAAAATTGTTCATCTGGCTTTTGCTCCATAATAAAAGATCTTCCATTGTTTCCAAAACATTTTCAGAAGCTTTATTTAAACGCTCATTGTATTGATTGTGTGATTCTGAATTAAAATATTCCGGGTTTTCTTTTTGTAAATGTAATAACTGCACGATGCTGCTTACAGGCGACCTCAGGTCATGGCTGATAACCCCAAACAGTTTTGCTTTTGTGTCGTTGGCAATTGAGAGTTCGTTGTTAAGTTCATCTAATTGCTGATTGCGCTGGTTAAGCAATTTGATAAGTCTTTCTTTATTTCGGTAAATGTAATAAAGCAGTAATGAAAAAATTCCTAAACTGATTAACCCTAAAATTAATAATGTTCTCGTATTGGAAGCTTGCTTAAGTTCTAACACATCCAGTTTATTTTGCTGTTTGAGTGAGGCGATGCGGTTTTCTTTTTCATTGGTTTGATAATGTGTTTCCAGGTCCGCGAAGGTCCTTGACATTTTTTCTTTCATAAGAGTATCCTTCGCCTGAGAATACTTCTCATAATATTGTAAAGCATTTTTTAAATCCCCTTTCCCTTTATAAGCAAGGGCCATAGACTGTAAGATGTTTGAATATAGACCTTTGTCAAGTTCTTGGGCAACCGGTAACGCCAGGGTTAATAACGATATAGCCTGCTCGAACTTGCCTGTCTCTTCAAGATATCTTCCCTTTATCATTTGTGCCTGAAAAATTAAAAAAGGAGATTGAATAATTGCAGCAATTGAATCACCTTTATTAACATAGGGAACCGCTTTATTATATTCCTTATGATCAATATAATATATTGCGATATTGAGATTAGAAGAAACTATTTCTGAAGGAAATATAGATTGATTCTTTGTACGTATGGCAAGAAGATTATTATAATGCAATGCTGAATCAATATTGCCTGAAGTAGTAAATGCCTCAACAAAAGAGCTTAATAAACGATTGCTTACGAGAGGTGAAATATCTGCGAAACGCTCACCCTGTCTAAGAACTGCCAGACTTTTATCAGGCATTTCCGTATTAAGATATAATTTGGAAAGTTGGTCGCATTGAATGGCATAATCGAATTTTGCTTTAGAATTTTGTGTGGTGTCTACATCTTTTTCACGTAACTGAATGCTCTTAATAAAATAATCCTGCGCCATACTGTAAAAAGACTTTTGCTGGTAATAACTTCCAAATGCTGAATATATATCCTGCAGAATTGATTTATCTTTTGTAGTGTCAGCAATGGTTTGAAGAATATTTTTGCATTCATCAACTTTACCTGGTTGTTGCAATTGAAAATTGATACTCATCAATGCCTCACATGCACCTGCGATAAGTTTGGTTGATTTCGCCTGTTGTGCCCTATGCAGGCTTTCATAAAAATAATATTGAGCGCTGTCAAATTTTATCTGGTAATAATATCCAAGCGCTGTATATAATAAAAAACTGGCTTTGTCTTCATCATCATCATTTTTTACTAATTGCAAACCTTTTAATCCTGCGTGCTGCAGGGCAACATAATTATCTTTTGCACCATTCTTATTTAAGCGAAGAACACTGCAGTAATCAAGCCATGCCTTTACCTTTTCTTTATCGCTTTTAATTTTTGATAAATCCGGAATCTGTGATGTAACTGTACCTGCAATACTGTTCAATAAAATGAAGAGAATAAAAAATTTGTTTTTCATTCTGCTTATATTTATTCTGTAAGACTAAGCAAATATAGCTTCCAAATGATAGTTTTGATATCATTGGTGTCCGGTAAAATCGAAAATCTATAATTTTCCTCTGATAATTGCCTGATAATCGAAGTCCACAATTAAATTTCAAAAGCAAGCCCCCTCTGTTCAAAGATTATAGAATTTCATACAGATTTCCTTTATTCTCTTTTCAAAATTGGTTGCGCACCCTACAGGGTGCCGGGGAACCTTTCCTGTCAAATATTCTATCGCTCTCTGACCTCGATGGGGTCTTTTTGGACAATCCGTTGATTGATAAACAGCCATCCCGTGCCAACGATCAACATTTTGTTCACAAAAATACGTAATCACGATGAATAATGCCTCCCATAGGAGGCCGCGAGCGGTAGAACGATGGACAACTCTATTCTCTTTTCAAAATTTGTTGCGCACCCTACGGGGCGCCGGGGAACCTTTCCTGTCAAATGTTCTATCGCTCTCTGACCCCGATGGGGTCTTTTTGGATTATACGTTGATTGATAATTAGCCATATCGCGCCAAAGATCAACATTTTGATCACAAAATTTCGCAATCACGATGGACAACTCTATTCTCTTTTCAAAATTGGTTGCGCACCCTACAGGGCGCCGGGGAACCTTTCCTGTCAAATGTTCTATCGCTCTCTGACCCCGATGGGGTCCTTTTGGATTATACATAGATTGATAATTAGCCATTTCGCGCCAAAGATCAACATTTTGATCCACAAAATTTCGCAATCACGATATATAAAGCCTCCCATAGGAGGCCGCGAGCGGTAGAACGATGGACAACTCTATTCTCTTTTCAAAATTGGTTGCACACCCTACGGGGTGCCGGGGAACCTTTCCTGTCAAATATTCTATCGCTCTCTGACCCCGATGGGGTCCTTTTGGATTATACGTAGATTGATAAATAGCCATTTCGCGCCAAAGATCAACATTTTGATCCAAAAAATTTCGCAATCACGATATATAAAGCCTCCCATAGGAGGCCGCGAGCGGTAGAACGATGGACGACTCTATTCTCTTTTCAAAATTGGTTGCGCACCCTACAGGGCGCCGGGGAACCTTTCCTGTCAAATATTCTATCGCTCTCTGACCTCGATGGGGTCTTTTTGGATTATACGTTGATTGATAAACAGCCATCCCGTGCCAACGATCAACATTTTGTTCACAAAAATACGTAATCACGATGAATAAAGCCTCCCATAGGAGGCCGCGAGCGGTAGAACGATGGACGACTCTATTCTCTTTTCAAAAATTGTTGCGCACCCTACGGGGCGCCGAAGAACCTTTCCTGTCAAATATTCTATCGCTCTCTGACCCCGATGGGGTCTTTTTGGATTATACGTTGATTGATAATTAGCCATATCGCGCCAAAGATCAACATTTTGATCACAAAATTTCGCAATCACGATGGACAACTCTATTCTCATTTCAAAATTGGTTGCGCACCCTACAGGGCGCCGGGGAACCTTTCCTGTCAAATGTTCTATCGCTCTCTGACCCCGATGGGGTCTTTTTAGACAATCCGTTGATTGATAAACAGCCATCCCGTGCCAACGATCAACATTTTGTTCACAAAAATACGTAATCACGATGAATAATGCCTCCCATAAGAGGCTGCAAGCGAGGAAACGATGGACTACTCCATAACTCCATAACTCCATAACTCCTATATCTAACTTTTCCAAAGAGACTTATGAGGTTAGGAAGATGTAATTATTTAGATGATTATATTGACAATAGGTTTTTCGAGATGCCTTTATATGATTTTCCTATAGGCAGCTCATGGGATTGTATTTTTATTTTATTTTTTTGAATTGCATCTACTTTATTGCGGTTTACAACGTAGCTGCGATGAATACGCACAAATACATTTGATGGTAATTTTTCGGTAATACCATTTAAAGTTGTTAATACTAAATATTGTTTTTTAACAGTCGTAATTCGGGTATAATCTCTCATCGCTTCAAGATACAGAATATCATGAATTGGTATTTTATATTGATCGTAACCCTGCTTAATAATAATAAAATTCTGGTCTTGTTCGGTATCAAAGGTGAAAGCTTTTGTACGCATCTGGTAAAAATCACGAAGGCGAAAGGCACATCGGGCAAAGCGTTCAGATGAAACGGGTTTTAACAGGTAATCAAATGCATCCAGTTCATAGCTTTCTAAAGCAAACTCCGGATGTGAAGTAATAAAAACAATCAAAGCATCTGCCGTTATTTTTTCCCTCATCAATTCGATGCCGGTCATAACGGGCATTTCAATATCTAAAAAAATAATATCAGGACTAAAACGAGTTATTAATTCCTATGGCTTCAAGCGGGTGGCTGCAGGATGCAATTTTTTCTAAGAAGGAAAATTTTGCAGCTTCTGTTTCTATAACCGCACGGTCAATTTCATCATCATCTATAATAACAAATTTAAGTTTTAGGTCGGGGATATCCATTATGTAATGCCTTAAAAAGGTGATGAAATTCTTTACAATAAAACTACAAAATATCTTTTTGATTTTCCACCGATTTTATGAATATGTTCAGCGGATTTAATTCCTGCTTCTTTAATACAAAAGTATTTTTAGCACTAAGGAAAATTTTAAGATAGGTGATGTGTCTTCAGCCATAGAACACAAAATTAATTCTTCTTTATCTGCAAAAGGAGGGTGACGTAATTGTTAAAAAAAGCTATCTGACGATTTTAGAAATACGTTCGTCGGTTAATGTTAATAAAACTTCCAATGCAAAGGTACTTTTACGATGATGAAAATATAAATCATTTAAACAAAGTAGCCATGAAAAAAGTAATAGAAGTTATTTCAGTCTTATTTGCAGCGGCTTTATTGTCCGTTGGTAATTCTTGTTCTTCAAAAGAAGCATCTTCTCCATCCAATGCTGATGCCAGTTTTTCCTGCATACTCGATGGAAAAGAATTTTCAGGAAAAGGCACCGATCAAAATATCAATGCCGCTTTCCATCTTACCGGAGAGGATAAGGGACAGATATTTTTCAGACTCTCTGACATGAATGATATCGGCGACAAGCTGTTTTTCCAGGTACCGGCTAAAGAAGGATCGACAACGTTTAGTGTTACTCTTGCTAATAGTTACGACGGCTATAGTACCAGTGATTTTGCAACCTACATTGATGATCCTGTTACGGTTACCATTAATTCAATCAGTTCTTCGAGAGTATCGGGCACTTTTTCAGGAAAATATACTTTACAAAAAGGCAGTGGTACTAGTAGTTCAAAGCAAACCATTGAAGTAACAGACGGTAAGTTTGATATTCCTTTTTCAACCTCTGCAGACTGGATAAAATTTTATAACGCAGAATAATTTTTTGCAATAATGAAATAATTGATAAATAAAAAAAATGAAAAAGATAATCATTCTCCCATTTCTGTTCTTACCGGCGATTGCGTCATGTAATAATTCATCCGGCTCAGGAAGCAGTTCCGGCAGTTCTGACAGTGCTTCAGGCGCTGCAGCCGTGTTGTCAGGCGGTGACAAAGGAACAATAACCTGCATTATGGATGGCCAGCAAAAAACATTTAAAGTTCAACAAGGTTTTTTTGAAATATCACTGGACATTGATCCTAACGGTGCAAAAGACGGTCTGGAGATACTTGATGGTGATGTAAAAAATGAGGGATTTCAATTTGAATTCAAAAAAACGGGAACCACTAAGATTAAAACTGATGCTACCGGTGATATGAATTGTATAATCAATTATTACAATCCCCAAGGGATTACTTATACAGGGGAAGATGTAACTGTTGTTGTCAGCTCTTATGATAAAAATCATTTAACTGGTACTTTCTCGGGAAAGTTAGTGAATGCTTATTATGATGAAGGGACCAACGGGGCAAAGAATTATCCTCAATACATTCAGATAACTGATGGAAAATTTGATTTACAGAAATGAATCTGCAATATTCAATTAGCAATTAAAAAATAAAAATTATGAAAGATTTAAAATTATTATCACTCTTTATTCTGTCAACCGTTTTTTTGTTTGCGTGTTTGGGAAATAATCCAGCAAACTCAAACAAAGAAAGTACTTCAAATACTTCTGCTAATGGAACAACAACTTCTGGTTCAGGCAATGGCATGTATTATGAATTAATAACAACATCAACCGGAAATAATATAACCATAAATGTAGTTACCAGGATGTTTGTTTCTTCTGGCGGTGATATGCGCATAGAAATGAGCACTGTAAGTTCTTTTAATGGAAATAAAAGTACTGTGCCGATAGTAATCATTGGTCATTCCGATAAGCCTGATGAAAGCATTTCAATTGATGATTCAACAAAGACATATTCGATAATTCATTTTAATCCAGAAGATTTCGATACCGGTGAAAAGATTACATCTACTGTTACTAAAATCGGTGAAGAGAAAATTTTAGGTTTTAATAGTGTGCATGTCAGGATTATTTCCAATAAAAGCATGGGGAGTTTTTATAATTCAGTAGATACCATTGATATATGGAGAAGCGATGATGTTCCTGTGCAGGCAACTGTTAAAAATTTAATGAGCCAATTCGAATCAAGAACAGGAAATTTTATGTATTCAAAAGAGATAACGGATCAATTAAAACAAATGGGTTGCGAGGGTTTTATGGTTAAGATGGAAATGGGAAGTAAAGATGTTTCAACGATCTATCAGCTTACTAAAGTGGAGCATAGAAATCTTCCATCCAGCATGTTTCAGATACCTGCCGGATATACTGAAGATAAAAATGGAATGTAAATGAAATGGAAAAATATAAATGCAGCGAATTTCAGTATCCGCTTTTCTTTTTTTGTATGTAACCTATATGGGTTTTGGATACCTGATGTTAATATTTCAGAAAATGGTGGAATTTAACATTCCTTCATTTTCGAAATCCTGGTAAACTCGGTTACACTAATTCCTGGTAAAGAAAAATACACTTCTGATGATGAGAAGCATAAAAATTATAAAGTTGCTGTTTCTGTTGATTACAATATTGTGTTTTCTGGCAGTACTTATTTTGTTGTTATTGTATGTATGAACTCAATAAAACTTATTATAACAGCCAACTCATCGTATCTCACTGGTACATTTTCAGGAACCTTGCTTAACCCCAATACAAAAAAAGTTGTTCAATTAGCCGATGGCAGTTTTGACTTACCATTTTCAGCTACTTCTAAATAGCAAAAAATATTATCAACCCTAAAAAAACTTTAGCCTTGCTTAAAGAAGAGTGAAAGCAGGTTCTTACAAAGTTCACGACTTTGAAATATCTGAGATTCACAAAGTGTAAATTCAAATTATTCAAACATAAAAAATGAAAAAGCTATTAACTTTTGCTTCAATTTTTTCTGCCATAGTTGTTACTGCAACCTGTAATGCGCAATACAATTATCCGCCGACAAAAACAGTTGGCAGCAGCGATACTTATTTTGGTGTTACCTATAAAGACCCATATCGCTGGCTGGAAAATATGAAAGACCCGCAAGTGGTAAGCTGGTTTAAACAGCAGGCCAATTTCAGTGATTCTATCTTAAATAAAATTTCAGGGAGAGATGAATTGATTGCAGAATGGGAAAAGCTGGATAAGCTGCAACCTCCGGCCATCAATGTGTGGTATAAACAAGGAGGTAAATATTTTTACACCAAAAAAATGCCCGGTGAAAAAGTGAGCAAGCTTTACTATCGTACCGGGATTCATGGGAAAGAAGTATTGCTTTTTGACCCTATGAATTATATAAAAGGCAAAACACTTCCTATTGAAGAATTTTTGCCAAGTCATGACGGGGAAAAAGTAGTTATTGCTTATACAGAAGAAGGTAAAGAGTTATCTACCCTTAAAATAATAAATGTAAAAACAAAAAAATATTTGCCCGAAACAATATACCCAAGTTTTAGAATATACAGTTGGACTTTTGATAATAAAGCGTTTTTATATAATTCCCTTAATAACAGCGACAATACAAGGGCCGATTTTAAATTAAATCCTAAAACCAGGTTACATAAATTGGGTGTCGATGTAAAAAATGATATTGATTTTTTTAGCGATTCCAGTTATCCGAGCCTGGGAATCAAGCCCGCTGAATTTCCTGAGGCCTCATTGAATAAAGATTCAAGAGACTTTATTTTTGCCAACGTCAGCACTTCGCAAAGTGAAAAGCTTATTTATTATGCTCCTATTTCTCAGTTTAATTCGGGTAAAATTGACTGGAAAATTTTATGCAGGCCGGAAGATAAGATTGTAAGAAAGATGATCATTATAGGAAATGATGTATATGCCATTACCTATAAAGGAGCTAAAAATTATAAACTTGTTCATACTACCTTAACAAACCCTGATTGGGATAAGGCAGAAACGATAGCTGAAGAGAAACCTAACGAAACAATCGAAGATATTAGCCATTGCAAAGATTATTTATTTATCGATTATAGTGATGGCATTAATGACCATCCCTATAAATATCAATTCAAAACAAAAAAAATAACAGATATACAATTTCCTTATTCGGGAGTTTTTGCTATTTGGTGCCTGGATGATACTACCAATAATTGCTATGCTGGGATTATGTCCTGGAATAAACCCTGGACTGAATTTGATTTCAATGCTGCAACAGATAAATTTTCTCCATCTTCATTTAATGAGCCACCCGTTTACCCTGCTGCATATAAAGATTTAGAAGTAAAGGAAGTTGAAGCGAAAGGCCATGACGGCGTGATGATACCGCTTTCCATAATTTATAAAAAAGGAACTAAGCTCGACGGAAACAATATTTGTTTAATGGAAGGATACGGAGCTTATAGCCACAGTTTTGTTCCCCAGTTTGATTATATGAAAAATTCATTAGCGGTTAAGGGAGTTATCATTGCTATGGCTCATGTTCGCGGCGGCGGCGAAAAAGGCGAAGCGTGGTATAAAGCAGGATTTAAAACCACCAAGCCCAACACCTGGAAAGACTTTAATAGCTGTGCTGAATATTTAATTAAAAATGGGTATACGTCTGCGAATAAACTGGCAGGAATGGGTGCCAGTGCCGGAGGTATTTTAATCAGCAGGGCTATTACCGAAAGGCCCGACCTGTATGCCGCGGCTATTTGTAATGTAGGTTGGGCAAATGCTATGCGTTTGGAATTTACACCAAACGGCCCTGCGAATATGCCAGAATTCGGAACGGTGAAAGACAGTATTGAATGCAGAGCCCTGTATGAAATGGATGGAATACAGCATGTAGTGAAGGATGCAAAATATCCGGCAGTTATTTGTGTAGGAGGCTGGAATGATTCACGGGTAAGTCCATGGCAGCCCGGAAAGTTCGCTGCTGCCTTGCAAAATGCAACTGCGTCAGGTAAACCTGTATTAATGAAAGTAAATTATGATAACGGCCATTTTACAGAAGACTTATCTGTAACCTTTGCCAACTTTGCAGATATGTATGCTTTTGCTTTATGGCAATGCGGAGATAAAAATTTTCAGATGAAATAGCGCGGAAAAAGTGAGCCCTGCATTAATGACAACGCGATAAAAATTTCAAATATGAGAAAATTAGTAATCACGCTATTCGTAACAATCTACTCCTTAAGTTCGATTGCTCAAAAATACTCTTCTATTGACAGCGTGCCGGGGGCTCCTGTATTTACTTTTACTCAGGATTCTGTAATAAAACTAATAAAGGACAAAAAATTTATTACTGAGAATGCAGAAATTTATATTGACTTTTTATCTAAAGTTCTCAGTCAACACCTTTTTACAGATTCAGTGGATACTTTATACTTAATTCTAAATCTTGAACAGTCGAATATAATTCTTGGTAACTACCAGGAAGCAGAAAAAGATTTGGATACCTATCTTGCAAAACAACCGGACATTTATTTGGTTAACTTTTTACCGGACAAGGTATTTTTAGATGTAAAGACAGGGAAAGAGGCATCTTACGACATTGCAATATTAGATGAGTTGAAACCACATTATGACCGGCAATTTATTGAAGCTTTCGAGTCCGGTTACGGGCAAGATATGCTTCGAAAAAACCCGGGTTTTATTTCTCAAACTTCGTTTGGTTTCTTATCCGGGGACACGATTAATTTTCGTAAAAATTTTGATGCTATTAAATCTCTGCATACGAAGTTGAAAAAATTAAGTATGAATCAGATGGGTGATCTTCTATGGGTTTGTGGTGCAAACATTATTGCTGATGCAGTGGTTAATGATTTTATTAATTCAGATCCTCTTCATCTTGAAAAATGGGATATGGTCTGGAGCAACATGTTGTATCATTTTACTGAAAAAGATTCTCTGCATGATGTGCTGGCCTGTAATTACGGGGCTATTTATCGTGGCTTATTTGACCCAAAAATACTTTGGAACAATCCTGGTGAAATACCCGGCAATCATATTGACGACGACAATAATGGAATTGTGGATGATGTGCATGGCTATGAATATAAAATAGACAACCTAAAAATAAAAGAACCAGTAGCGCTGAGTTGGGAAGAAACCGATACCGCAACTGTCTTAAAGGGGCCATTTGATACGACACGTTTTGCAGGGGCAGTTCAGGGATGGAACTATGCTATGGCACATGGAACTATGTCTGTTGAGTTGATGTTGAAAGGAAATCCCAGGGTACATTTTATGGTACTTAATCAGCACCAATATGAGTCAAAATATTTTTCATCTTTGCTTACATCCGATATTGCACATAACCGGCATGTCGTAGATTCTCTTGTTGATCTTTTAATCAAAAGCTTCCAGGAAATGGCAGCGTACTGTAACCGGTACAAAGTAAGAGTAGTTCAAATAAACTCCATAGGTTTCGGTAATTTGAACGTTCTCCATTTCAAAAACTGTGGCAGGGATAGTACAGACGCGGAAGCATTCGCAAAAAAAATGCAGGCCAAATTTAAAAAAGGATATGCGATCGCTTATGGTGAAGCGCCCAACACACTTTTTATTAACAGCGCAGGGAACGATAACATTGATATTGGTATCGATTCAACACACGACCTGATTAATTTCCTTCACCTCCCAAATATAATTCTCGCAGGCGCATTATATAAAGATCTGCATAAAGCTTCCTACTCAAATTATGGAAGCAGAGTTGATGTTTTTGCTCCTGCTCATTTTCCGCTTCATCTTGTAAAATTTAATTACCGTTGGGGACAAAAAAGTGAATCAGGCGGCACATCAGCAGCAGCGCCTGTTGTGGCCAACCTGGCAATACAAATTCTTGAACTGAACCCGAATCTTACAGCAGTACAGGTAAAGCAGTTAATCATTGACGGAGCAGATAAAGAACCTTATGAAAAAGGAATAAATATCATTGATCAAAAAAAACAATAGCACTGCTTAAAGAAGAATGAAACGCTGTGCTCCGAAGTTTAAAGCTTAGGAATATATGAGATTCACGAAGCGAAACCTAAAATTATTCGAACAAAAAATATGGCACTTGTAGATTAATAAGATGAAATTAACAAAACTGTTCAACGAATTTTTTAACAGCGAAAAAGCAGGTGGACTGATTTTAGTTTTCGTGACAGTTCTATCACTTGTTCTTGCGAACTCTGCCTGGCAGACAAGCTATATCAATTTTTGGCATTTTGATTTGGGCGGACACAGTATCGTTCATTGGATTAATGACGGATTAATGACGATCTTTTTCCTTCTCATTGGTTTGGAATTAGAACGGGAATTATACAACGGAGAACTTTCCGACGTAAAAAAAGCTTCATTGCCAATCTTCGCAGCAATAGGTGGTATGCTTTTTCCAGCGGGATTATTTTTATTGTTCAACTTCGGGACAGACACACAATCGGGTGCGGGGATTCCAATGGCAACGGACATTGCTTTTGCAATTGGAATTTTATCACTTTTGGGAAATCGTGTTCCGGCTTCACTAAAAATATTTTTACTGGCCGTTGCAATAGTGGATGACTTGGGCGCAATCATAATCATTGCCATTTTCTACACGACTTCATTGGTTTTTACAAATTTGTTTATTGCATTGGGCATTTGGGGTTTGCTTATTCTTCTCAACCGACTTAAGGTTTTCAATTTAATACCTTATTTAATTGGTGGTTTAGCGATGTGGTATTTTATGCTGCATTCAGGCGTTCACGCTACAATAACAGGAGTTTTACTGGCGCTGGCCATTCCATTTGGTAACGGTGGGGAGAAATCCCCTTCATTTATTCTTCAGCATTTCCTGCATAAACCGGTAGCATTTCTAATTCTGCCATTGTTTGCAATAGCCAATACTTGCATTTCAATTGGCGAAAGTTGGTTAAGTGGTTTAGGACAAACAAACAGCTTAGGCATTATCTCAGGGCTGATAATCGGGAAACCTCTGGGTATTTGGCTCTTTTCATTCATTGGTGTTAGCCTGGGAATTTGTGCATTACCGTCTGATTTGAAATGGAAAAATATTATTGGAGCAGGATTTTTAGCCGGTATCGGTTTTACAATGTCTATCTTCATTACGCTTCTTGCGTTTGACAATACAGTCATCGTAAACGATTCTAAAATTGCAATTCTTATCGCTTCATTTATTGCAGGGACAATCGGATTTATCTTTCTGAATCTGACACTTTTTAAATGCGGGTAGAAAATGGCGAAACAATTTAGCGACAGAAAAATGGCTGCCTGTTCAAAGCGGATATTTTATCGCTGCCTGGTATCCAGGCTGCCAGCCTGGCGTCTTCAGTACCCGGCATGAGTCTTTCCGGAGCTTTATATTATCCCGAAGGCTTCAATAAAGAGCCATGGCTGATATATAATTTTGATTCAGATGAAGACCTTGTAGATAAAACACTGAGAATGAAAATTGTTGGAGGTAGGAATTTTTCAAGTTCCTTCCCTTCCGATTCTGATGCTGTGATCATTAATGAGACGCTCATGAAAAAGCTAAAATGGACTGATCCAGTCGGAATGACCATCAGAAATAGCCGGGACAGCGGGAGGGTGTACCATGTTATAGGCATGGTTCAGGATTTTCATTACCGCTCGCTTCCTGAGATGATTGGTCCGACCATGATCTTTTACAAGAGTGATCTGCCTGCTATCCTGGTTGTGCGGCTCAAGGCAGGACAAACAGAACAAACGATTAAAAGAATAGCTGAGACCTGGAACAGGTTAAATCCAGAACTGCCTTTTAATTATGAGTTTATGGATTCGTCTTCCCAGGAGTTGTATAGTTCTGAACGAAAGCTAGGGGTATTAACTAAATACCTGACGCTTTTCGCCATTTTCATCGCATCTTTGGGATTACCAGGCCTGGCTTCTTATACCGCTTAGCAGCGAACAAAGGGAGTTGGTGTTAGAAAAGTGCTTGGCGCAAGCATATTTGAAGTCAGTATATTACTTTCTGTGGATTATCTCAGACTTGTCCTGATTTCCAATATTGTTGCCTGCCCAATCAGTTCTTACCACATGCAGTTTTGGTTGAGAGAATTCTCATACAGAACCAGCATCCCGTTGTGGGTATTTCCATTGACTGCATTGTTTACATTATTGCCTGCACTCATCATTATTAACGCACAAACTATAAAAACAGCCTCCGCTGAGCTTGTGGATGCGTTGAGGTATGAGTGAGCAGATGAGGGATAACTGTGCGATTACAGAGAAAAGGCGGACGGAAAACTCAAAACGGCAATGAATACAGCAAAAATGATCCTGGATTTCATTTATTGTTTTATGATCTTAGAATGGAGAATCCCCTCACCGGTAAAAAGTTCCAGCAGATAGACACCTGCCGGGACTGAAGGATCCAACCGGAACATATCCTCGGTATTTCCGGCAGGTTTGTGCTGACCGGGCAGAAGTGTCTGTACCTGCCTGCCCTGCAGATTGAACAGTCTCAGTGAAATATCCTCGTCATGTGGAAGCGTATACCTGATCCTGAACTCATCACTGACGGGATTCGGATAAACGGTCAAATGAAGGTACGGAGCCACGAGGTGATCAAGCCCGGTAACGTCAACCCCCGTAAGATAACGGCACACGAAAATACGGTTGTACATCACATCATTGGTAACGGTAGAACCGGCAACCAGTATCCTGCCGTCGGGCTGCATCGCCGCTGCTGTTGCACGATCATCCGAATTATTCTTGATATCTGTCGAGACTACGCCCATATTGCCGAAGGTGGAGTCAACCGTTCCGGCAGAGTCCAGTCGCATCAGAAAAATATCGCCGTTGTTCAGGGCATCTATTGCCGTTCCCGAAATGATCAGTTTTGAATCCGGTTCACGGATGACAGATATCCATATATATTCTTGGATCCCGGGAATATAGGTGGTAAATTTTCCGGTCTGATGAAAGCTGTGATCAAGCGTACCGTCGGAGTTATATTTGGCAACGGCGATCAACTGCCGATTGCCGTCGTTGGCCTTCCCGGCAAAAACGATTTTCCCGTCAGGGAGAAGCAATAACGACGTTCCTTGACACAATCCAATCCCCATGGATGTGATGACTTTACCGTCAAAATCAAAACTACTGTCAATGGAGCCGTTAGTATTGTAACGCACCATACAGAAATCGTATTTGGTGTCGAAAATACCACTTCCTCCTAAAATGATCTTACCATCAGACTGAAGGGCCATCGAAGGGGCATAATCATTAGAGCCCGACGGGTTCGTTATGACCTTGCCGTCTGTTCCGAAGGTCGAATCAAGCGATCCGTCGGTATTCAACCTCGCGAGTGCCATATCCGAATCGGTCCCGTTATTGGTAGTTCCCGAGACAAAGATTTTTCCGTCCGGCTGAATGTCAATTGCATTGATATAGTCATCATATGGGGTGAAAGAAAAGGTGTCAACTCCCGCGCTACCAAACGATCCATCCACCGAACCGTCGGTGTTGTACCGAACAATCCCAGCATCATAATAACCGCTGTTGTATAGGTATCCACCCACAAGGATTTTCCCGTCCTGTTGAATTGCAATACAGGTGGCGAAGTCATTGGAAGGACCCAGAGCGGTTTGAACTTTCCCTGTTGTATTGAAAGATACGTCGGGTGACCCGTCGGGATTGTAGCGGAGGAGAGCAAAATCATCGTCAGCCATGCTGTTTACCGCGAAACCTGCGACAACGATCTTGCTGTCTTTTTGTACTGCAACAGCATTCGCCAACGCATTGTACGTGCCTAAAGAGGTCAGAACGATACCATCAGCATCAAAATCAGAATCCAGAGAACCGGGTTGTGAAAAAGCCAAAGAAATTGTCAAAACTGCAGTGGCAACCGCTGACAAAACCTTAGTTTTCATTTCATATAAATAAACTTCTGAACAATATCCAGTTAGATTTGTTCTTGGAATTTTCCGGAATTTCATGAACACCTGGTAAAATCCATGTATGATGAGGATTTGAACAGGATAATTCGCCTGTTGTTATTACCGTAAACTATCTTGAAAACTGGAAGCTCATCCTGGGTTTCCGACTGATTGCTCTTTTTCCTGGATTATTTTCAGGAAGTTATCCGGCCTTCTTCCTGTCTTCATTTGAGCCGGTATGGCTTCTCAGGAGCAAACTCCCGGGAAGCGCTTCAGATAAGCTGCTGAGAAATATCCTTGTGTTCATTCAATTTACCATCTCATCAGGAATGATCATTTCAACCCTCATCATTTACAGGCAGCTGGATTATATCAGGGGAAAACGTCTTGGCTTTGATAAAAAAAACGGAGTATACAGCCTGTTCGGAAGTCATCCTGATCTGTGGTTATCTATTGTTTCACTACTCTGATCTGCCTTTTGCCGGATCCATTCATCCTTCGGGATGCTTCCCTTTGTTGAAAATTCAGCCCTCTGGCCGTTTACAGTGATCCTGCCCATGATGGGTGCCTCACCATTACCTAATAACTTCTATCTTTTAATTAGTGCGAAACTGAAAATGTCGTACGCTTCATAAATCCTCCTGTTTTAAGGTTAAAAACTCTGGTTATAACGATACCGGGAAGACCGGCTTTCGTAAAATGCAAATGGTTACATATCAGAGAAAAGCTTCCTAAATCGGTGGACTTATTTTGGGGGATTATTAAAGTCAACCGAATAACCCACCGAAAACTTTCATTATGGTGATAAATCTTTCTGAGGGGTAAAATGAAAAATGCCTGAGAATCAGACTGATTTCAGGCATTTGCAAAATTTTGTTAAGTATTCAAGCGGAGGAAGAGGGATTATTTCATGATCCCGGGGGGAAGTACTGCAACCTCAAAAGCCCAAACCCTCTGATGGCGCTCCGGGTTTACGGTCTTTTATCTCAAAGAGACTGATGAGGGATTATTTCATGATCCCCAGTGGGGAAGTACTGCAACCTCAAAAGCCCAAACCCTCCGCTATCGCTCCGGGTTTACGGCCTTTTATCTCAAAGAGACTGATGAGGGATTATTTCATGATCCCCAGTGGGGAAGTACTGCAACCTCAAAAGCCCAAACCCTCTGATGGCGCTCCGGGTTTACGGTCATTTATCTCAGAGATATCGAAGAGGGATTATTTCATGATCCCCAGGGGGGTAGTACTGCAACCTCAAAAGCCCAAACCCTCTGATGGCGCTCCGGGTTTACGGTCTTTTATCTCAGAGATACTCGAAGAGGGATTATTTCATGATCCCCAGTGGGGAAGTACTGCAACCTCAAAAGCCCAAACCCTCTGATGGCGCTCCGGGTTTACGGTCATTTATCTCAAAGAGACTCGAAGAGGGATTATTTCATGATCCCAAGGGGGAAGTACTGCAACCTCAAAAGCCCAAACCCTCTGATGGCGCTCCGGGTTTACGGTCTTTAATCTCAGAGATATTGAAGAGGGATTATTTCATGATCCCAAAGGGGAAGTACTGCAACCTCAAAAGCCCAAACCCTCCGCTATCGCTCCGGGTTTACGGCCTTTTTTCATTCCTGCTGCCATTTGAAAATGAATTTTCAATGGCAGCAGGAATGAAAAAAGCCCTATTTTGCTGTCGCAAAATTGGGCTTTTGAGGTTGCGGAGGAAGAGGGATTCGAACCCCCGGTCCGCGCGAGCGGACAACGGTTTTCAAGACCGCCGCATTCGACCACTCTGCCATTCCTCCGGGCGCAAAAGTAACACATTTTTTTTAATCGGAAATGGCCTGCCTGAATTTTTCGAAAAGGACACCGGTTAATTCCCGAAATCCCTTTACAGTTCTCGTTAATCCGGATTTCTGTCCTTGTTTTTGGCCCTATTTTACCCTTTTTTCAACAAAACCGCATTTTTTTAGCCCTAAATTTGCTAAACATCAGAAATACTCTATATTTGTATACAATTTGACACTTTAATGATTTCTAACCCTAAAATTTTTTTATTATGAACAAAGCACAATTAATCGATGCAATTGCTGCCGAGGCTAACATTACTAAAGCTGATGCTAAAAGAGCTTTGGATGCTTTCGTAAAAACTACAACCGTTGCCCTGAAAAAAGGTGATCGTGTTGCTCTTGTAGGTTTTGGTTCATTTTCAGTATCAAAAAGAAACTCAAGAACCGGAAGAAATCCCCAAACTGGTGCTCCTATTACTATCAGTGCTAAAAAAGTGGTTAAGTTTAAAGCTGGTAGTGAACTTGGCGACGCTGTTCAATAAAAAATATTTATCCTACCTTTGAGGGAGCTTGCCAATGCTCCCTTTTTTTGTACTTTGAGCCTCATGGATGATCTGATAAATTATCTTTCAGGCTTTGTAACACCGGAACGACTGCAGCGTTTTGAGCAGGTGCTGGAATCCCGGACACGATATTTTACCGTTGTTCTGGAAGACATTTACCAGTCTCAGAATGCCAGTGCAGTTGTAAGAACCTGCGACTGCTTCGGAATCCAGGATATCCATATCATCGAAAATCAGAACCCGTTCAAAATGGACGGTGAAGTGGCCCTTGGTGCTGAAAAATGGGTCAGCATTTTCAGGTACCGGAACCATGAAAACAATACCGAAAGAGCCATTCAGCACCTTCGCACCCTTGGTTACCGCATTGTAGCCACAAGCCCCGATAAACGAAATGTTTCCCTCGATGAGTTCTCCCTTGAAAAAGGCAGGATAGCACTCTTCTTTGGAACTGAACTCACCGGAATATCTGAAAATGTTGCCAAACAGGCTGATGAACTGATCAGGATTCCCATGTTCGGCTTCACCGAAAGCTATAATATCTCTGTTTCCGTTGCTCTTGTCCTTCAGAATCTCCTTTGGCGGCTTCAGAAATCTGAGATCGACTGGAGGCTGGGAAGCGAAGAAAAGAAAAAATTAAAACTCGACTGGCTCAGGAAATCTGTGAAGAGCAGCCTTGCAATTGAGCGAAAGTTCAGGGAAAATAAAAAATAAAATATCCCGTTCGTTAAAATTGAAACCCCGTTATTAAAAATCCGTATAATTTTTTATCTTTGACCAAACAGTAGTTTGTGTTGATTAATTTTGTTTTATTCTCCACTAAAAGGGAACTTGATGAATTGCATAATTATTGACGACGATAAATTGTCCAGAAGGATTCTCGAAGAATTCATAAAGAAGACTGAGGGATTAGTACTGAGATATTCATTCTCAGACGCGGTTGAGGCAATTAATGTTATGAAAAAGGACGATGAGATCCAGTTGATCTTTCTTGATATCGAGATGCCTGAGATGAGTGGTATCGACTTCCTGAATTCATTAAAAAATCCCCCTCAGATCATTATCTTTTCTTCCAAAGGTAAGTATGCTATCGATGCCTTTGAGTATGATGTGACAGATTATCTTCTCAAACCGGTAACCTATTCACGTTTCTATAAGGCAGTCGATAAAGCAGCAGCACGTTTCGAACGAAATAAAATGAACATCCTGGGCAAGGATGAAATCTTCATCAAGAAAAATTCAACACTTGTCAGACTGAGGTATGAAGATATTCTTTGGGTGGAAGCCCTCGAGAATTATGTGATTTTCAACACCTTCAAGGATAAGTACACGATTCACTTTACAATGAAGGCCATCGAACACAAACTTCCTTCAGGTAAATTCACCAGGGTACACCGGTCTTATATTGTCAATACCAGCAGTATCGATGTGATAGAGGATAACTCTGTTATTATCAAGACGGATGACGGATCCAGAAGTATACCCATCGGTAAATCATACAAGGATAAATTAATGAAGGATATCAATTTGATCATCAAATAGGTATTATTTATCCCTAAAATGGTTTCAAACCGGATTCTTTTCCTGAACCATATCGCCCAGACATCACCCTCACCTATGCTGATCGAGATCGAATCAGCAAAGGGGATTTACCTGTATGGCCCGGGGAACAAAAGGTATATCGACCTCATAGCCGGAGTGAATGTTTCTGCCCTCGGCCATGCCCATCCCGGGATTCTCAAAGCGATAAAGGACCAGGTTGACCGCTATTCTCATCTCATGGTTTACGGCGAGTTTATTCAGTCTGTGCAGGTTGAATATGCCCGTCTGATCGCAGAACAACTCCCCTCAGGACTTGATAATGTGTATTTCGTGAACAGCGGGGCGGAAGCCATTGAAGGAGCCCTTAAGCTGGCTAAAAAATTCACCGGAAAAAGTGAAATGATTTCATTCCGTAATGCTTATCATGGAAGTACACACGGGGCACTGAGCCTTCTCGGGGATGAATATTTCAAAGCCGCTTTCAGGCCTCTGCTGCCCGGAGTACGTCTGCTGGAGTATAACAACATAAAAGATCTCCGTAAGATTACCACCCGGACTGCCTGTGTGGTGGCCGAAGTTGTGCAGGCTGAAGCAGGTGTGGTATGTCCGAATGAGGGTTTTCTGCAGGCCCTTAGAAGCCGGTGCGACAAAACCGGGACCCTCCTGATCCTGGATGAAGTGCAGACGGCCTTTGGGCGGCTGGGCAAACTTTTCGGTTTTATGAAATACAATATAACTCCTGATATCCTTGTCCTGGCCAAAGGATTTGGAGGAGGAATGCCACTTGGTGCTTTTATCGCATCAAAGGAAATGATGTCAGTTTTAGCCGACAATCCGGTCCTTGGTCATATCACCACCTTCGGGGGACACCCGGTATCATGTGCAGCCGGACTGGAGACACTACGGATTATTCTTCGCGACAAACTGACCGATCAGGCAGGTGAAAAAGAATCTCTTTTCAGGAAATATCTGAACCACCCCTCTATAAAGGAAATCCGGGGACAGGGTTTGCTCCTTGCCGTTGAACTTGGGAATAAAGACCTGATGCATAAGGTGGTTAAATGTGGAATAAATTCAGGATTTGTGACCGACTGGTTCCTGTTTTGTGACACAGCTGTCAGAATTTCGCCTCCGCTCAATATTACCCACGAAGAAATCCGGGAAGCCTGCGAAATGGTGAACCAGGCAATTAATATGGCTGAAAGTCAATAATCGACTTCGTTCTCCGTTCTCTTCAAAATATGCTGTCGTGACGAAAATCTATGTTTGTATTTTGTTTCTGTTACTGGCTGTCCCTCTGTTCTCCCAGGAAACGGAATTTCCCTTGCTGATCAAGGCCGAAAATGAACTCTCGCAGCAATTTACAATGTTGTACTCCCTTCCCGACTCTCCGGGGCGCGATTCCCTTAACCAGGTCATACTTTCCCGCTTTCGTGAGGCTCTGAACTCATGGGACAGTTTTTTCTTCGACTGGGAAAAAATCAAAAACGTAGGCATCTTCCGTTCACAGGATAACCGGGTCAGAGTCTATACATGGTATCTTGAAAATGAGAAAGGGCTGTACACCTATTACGGATTTGTACAGCACCTGACCGGAAAGAAAAAAAACCGGCAAAAGGTGGACGTGTTCGGGCTGCTCGATCATCATAATGAAATTAAAAACCCTGAAACGGTTGCCCGTCCCGACACATCGGATTGGTATGGCTGCCTTTATTACGGAATTCATTCCTTTAAAAAGCGGAAAAATAACTGGTACGTATTATTCGGGTATGAATTTAATAACTCGTTTTCCCATAAGAAACTCCTGGATGTCCTGACCTTCAGCAGGAAAGGAGATCCCGTTTTCGGAGGCGAATTCGTCCTGGAAAAGAAAACCGTCAACCGGTTCATTCTTGAATATTCTGCAGATGTCGTGAGCTCGCTAAGATATAACCCGCATCTTGACATGATCGTATTCGATCACCTCGAACCTTTACAGCCCATTCTAAAAGGAAGCTACCGGTTTTACAGCCCCGACGGTTCTTACGATGCTTTCAAATTTGAAAACGGGACATTCGTGTTTCAGAAAGATGTCGATGCCCGGAATTACTAATCCTACTCCGATTTATATCACTGCCGAATTGTCAGGCCGGTTCCTGTGGCACGGGCTTTGAAAGTCAAATGCCCGGATGTTTAATGTTAAAAAGACAAGACTATGCAAAAGGGAAAAATCGATGTTACTACCGAGAATATTTTTCCAATCATTAAAAAATTTCTGTACTCGGATCATGAAATCTTTCTCAGAGAACTGATTTCAAATGCTGTTGATGCAACCCAGAAACTCAAAACCCTTTCCTCTTTGGGAGAATTCAGTGGTGACCTTGGAGATCCGACCATTCATGTGGAACTCGACAGGAAGAAAAAAACGCTGAAGGTTTCCGACCACGGGATCGGGATGACATCGGAAGAAGTTGAAAAATATATTAACCAGATTGCTTTTTCAAGTGCCGAAGAATTTCTCACCCGGTATAAAAACCAGGGGAATGCGATCATCGGCCATTTCGGACTCGGATTTTATTCTGCCTTTATGGTCTCTGATAAAGTTGAAGTGATCACCAAATCCTTTAAACCCGATTCAGCAGCTGTGAAATGGGTTTGCGACGGCAGCCCGGAATATACCATCGAAGAAACTGAAAAAGAAACCTTCGGAACAGAGGTGATCCTTCATATTGATGAGGAATCGAAGGAATTCCTTGAAGACAGCAGGATAAGTGATATTCTTAATAAATATTGCAAGTTCCTTCCTGTTCAGATTGCTTTTGGCAAGGAAAAGGAATGGAAAGACGGGAAGGAAACAGAGACAGAGAAGGACAATATCATCAATAATACCAAGCCATTATGGACCGAAAAGCCTGTGGATGTTACCGAAGAGCAGTATAAGGAATTCTACCACGAGTTATATCCGGTATCCGGCGAACCGTTATTCAATATTCACCTAAATGTTGATTACCCGTTTACCCTTACGGGAATTCTGTATTTTCCGAAAATAAAGAGCAATTTTGAGATTCAGAAAAACAAGATACAGCTTTACAGTAACCAGGTTTTCGTTACAGATTCGGTTGAGGGCATCGTGCCTGAATTTCTGACATTATTGCATGGCGTTCTCGATTCTCCCGATATCCCGCTCAACGTGTCGAGGAGCTATCTGCAAAGTGATTCGAATGTCAAAAAGATTTCCAGCCATATTACCAAAAAAGTAGCCGACAGGCTTGAAGAGATCTTCAGGGAAAAGCGTGACGAATTTGAGAAGAAATGGGATGACCTGAAACTCTTCATCACCTATGGCATGATCACCGACGAGAAGTTTTACGAACGGGCCGCGAAATTTTCACTCCTGAAAAATACGGATGGCAAATATTTCACCTTCAGTGAATATGAAGAGCTTATCAAGGGAAACCAGACCGACAAGAACAAAACCCTGATTTATTTATATTCCACCGATCTGCAGGTTCAACACAGTTATATTGAAAAAGCCAGGGCAAAAGGATACGATGTCCTCCAAATGGACGGACAGCTTGATCCGCACTTTATTAATCACCTTGAGCAGAAGTTAAAGGATGCCCGGTTCAGCAGGGTCGATGCCGATGTGATCGACAAGCTGATCGAAAAGGAGGATGTAAAAGAAACGGACCTTTCCGCAGATCAGCGACGTGACCTTTCTGCTATTATTGAATCCCAGGTCCCGGAAAAGAACAGGTTCATGGTAACCTTTGAATCGCTGGGTGAACTGGAAAGCCCGGTAATCATTACCCAGTCGGAGTTTATCCGCCGGATGAAAGATATGTCGGCAATGTCGGGGATGGATTCTTTTTACGGCAGTATGCCCGACAGCTACAATCTTGTGATCAATACCGACCATTCACTGGTGAAAAAGCTTATCGAAGATAAGGATAAGAAGCTTTCTAAAAAGCTGGAGGATTTTCAGTCCAGGGAAAAAATTCTGAACGAGGAAAACGATACGTTAAAGAATAAAAACGAGAGTAAGAAGGAAGAGGAAGTTTCCCAGGCCGACAAAGACCGCATGGAGGAATTGCACAAAGACCTTTCTGCCATTGAAAATTCACGCAGGGATGTGCTGAAGGTATATGCCGGCAAAAATAAGCTGGTACGGCAGCTGATCGATCTGGCCCTTCTCTCCAATAACATGCTTACCGGCGAAGCGCTGACGAATTTTGTGAAACGAAGTGTGGAATTGATAAAATAGGGCTTTTCATCCCTTTCAGAAAATTTCCCTTACTTCTTTCTTCAGAAATTCAATAGCCTCCAGGGTAGGAGAGTTCTGAAGCTCCATGGCATTTTCCAGGATCTTCTTTCCGAGGTTAATCCCGGCAGACTGAGGATTCAGCCCTACAGCCGATTCACTGATAAGTTTGATGATGCTGTTCCTGGCTGATTTTACTTTCTCCCAGGACTGTGAACTGATATAAGTCTGCTGTGCAAGATTATGCTCAAATTCTGTTCTGACAGAAGTCACCAGTTCATTCTGAAACTGGGCAACGCTCAGGTTGGACCGGTTCATCCTCATGACCAGAGAATCGGGTGATATTCTTTCCAGGTAGAGGATCAGCCGCTCGTAGGCCTGCAGCCTGAGCGGCAGTGTATTGTCTTTTTGACTCATTGTAATCTCAAAGCTTCTCCGTTTATCCTCATTCCGCAGGAATATCCTGATCAGGAGGTAAGCCGTGAGAAAAACAATAAAGGCCGGAAGGGTATACTTAATGATTTCAAGAATTTGATTCATGTTTATAATTTTTTCAAACTTAGGGAATAATTTTTTTATCAAATTATAATAAATGCAGTATTTTTGAAACCGAAATACCAAACAAACAGGATTACCTGCACATAAAATTACAACCTATGGAAAATGTTTCAAAGAGATTGGCCAGTTTATCTGCCTCGCAGACGATAGCAATGAACCAGAAAAGCCGTGAGATGAAAGATCAGGGAATGGATATTATCAACCTGAGCGTTGGGGAACCGGATTTCCCGACCCCCGATCATATTAAGACTGCAGCCAAGAAAGCCATAGATGATAATTATTCGTTCTATGCTCCTGTGCCGGGCTATCCTGACCTGAGAAAGGCTATCTGCAGGAAATTTAAGGATGAGAATCATCTCGAATATACGCCTGACCAGATCGTTGTATCAACAGGTGCCAAGCATTCCATTGCAAATGTTCTCCTTTGCATCATTGATAAAGGAGACGAGGTGATCGTGCCGGCACCTTACTGGGTAAGCTATGTTGAGCAGGTTAAAATTGGAGAGGGTGTGAACGTCGTTGTCGATACCACGCTGGAAAATGAATATAAAATGAAGGCTGCCCAGTTGGAAGCGGCGATCACCCCGCGTACCAAGGCTCTTATTCTGTGCTCTCCCTCCAATCCTACCGGCAGTGTTTACACTTATGAAGAACTTCAGGAACTGGCGGAAGTGCTGAAAAAACACCCTCAGGTCATTGTGATTTCCGATGAGATCTACGAACACATTAATTTCGTGGGTAAGCACACCAGCATCGCCGAATTCCCCGGAATGATGGAAAGGACCGTTGTAGTCAACGGCGTTTCCAAAGGTTATGCCATGACCGGCTGGCGTATCGGTTACCTGGGCGGGCCGCTTTGGATTGCTAAAGCCTGTAATAAACTTCAGGGCCAGATGACATCCGGCGCCACCTCCGTTGCCCAGAGGGCTGCTCTGGCGGCACTCGAAGGTGATCAGTCCTGTGTGTCGGATATGAATGCCGCTTTCAAAAGACGCCGGGATCTTGTCCTGGGTCGTATGTCTCAGATCAAAGGCATCAAATGTACGACACCCGGCGGTGCATTTTATGTCTTTCCGGATATGCACGCCTTCTTTGGCAAATCCTTCAATGGCAAAAAGATCGGTAATTCAATGGATCTTTGCATGTATCTCCTGGAGAAAGGACTTATTGCCACGGTCCCGGGGGATGCTTTCGGTGCGCCTGACAACATCAGGATCTCTTATGCCACTTCGGATGAGAATCTTATAAAAGCCATGGACCGGCTGCGGGATGCACTGGCAGCATTGAAATAGCAGGGAATTCCTGTTGTGCCACCTCCAAATTTATGATCGTGGCATGGAAGTTTCATTAGATTAACGGTTGATTTGTAGAAAGCTGTCTCAAAGGTTTTGATGTAAATACTCAATCTTTCAGATTGTAAACTCCCTTCAACTTCGATCAGAGAAATTGTATAGTTTGTTACAAAACGGTCTCTGAACCTGGTTGGAGGGGGCCACCAGCTGGAAAGGAATCTCGTCGGAAAGGAGACTTATGAGACCGTCTCTAACAGGTAAATCCGGCATTCGCATTAATCAATCCATATTCAATTCTCTGTTTTTTCCGCTTTTACAAAATTAGAGGAGGTTTTTTGCGTTTTAAGCAATAAAGAAACCCACTTGGTTGATGACAACAAAACCGATCCTCCTGAGACGGAGAGCTCAGCGGAGCTAAAGGTAAACTTAGATGAATCAATCTTGTGGGGGCCTCCCGCACGAGCGGGACAAGCTATTCTTCCTCTAAAATCAAAATGATCAGAGAATGAAATATTTATTAATTTTGAGTTTTTAAGATAGATAATTCCAGGATGGTTCGACAAAAGATTTCAAGAAAGACACCGGGCTTAATGAGATTTTCTCTCTGGCTGATATTTGCTGCCATTATCATTGCGTTGTTTGCATCTATCAGGCTGTACCGCGTACTTTTCAGTCCTTCCGTTCATGTTCCTGAAGGGCAAAGTCTCGTGTTTTATGTGCCTACCGGTTCGGAATATCAGGATGTCCTGTATGAGCTTACCCGCCAGGGGATCATTAATGATAAAAAGAGCTTTGAATGGCTGGCGGCAAAAAAAAACTATGCAGCGCATATTCATCCTGGCCGTTACCGGATTCCGAACCGGATGAGTAATAATGATCTCATCAATTTGCTGCGTTCCGGGAGACAGGAACCGGTTATGGTGACGTTTAATGACATGCGCACGCTGGATGAACTGGCCGGAGTGGTCTCGCAACAATTGGAACCCGACTCTGACGCTTTTGCTGAATATTTTCATAACCCGGATGTCCAGAAAAAGAATGGTTTTACACCACAAACCTTCGCCGTAATGTTCATCCCCGATTCATACCAGTTTTACTGGAATACTTCGCCGGAAGAATTCGTGAACAGGATGAAACGTGAATACATTGCATTTTGGTCCGGATCCCGAAAGGAAAAG
This sequence comes from uncultured Bacteroidales bacterium, assembly GCA_963732905.1. GTDB lineage: Bacteria > Bacteroidota > Bacteroidia > Bacteroidales > DASQZK01. The sequence continues at coordinate 1,243,500 of CAVTBM010000008.1, read as the reverse complement.
GCCGATAAAGAAAATCTCAGGCCTGATCAGGTTTCTACCCTGGCTTCCATTGTTGAACAGGAATCTCTCCACAGCGATGAAAACCCAATCATTGCCGGTGTATTCATTAACCGGCTGGAAGAGGGAATACCTCTTCAGTCTGACCCGACGATCATTTTTGCGCTTCAGGATTTCAGCATTCACAGGGTATGGAATAAACAGAAAAAAATCGATTCACCTTATAATACCTACAGGTATCGTGGGTTGCCACCGGGTCCGATTTGCATCCCCTCAAAATCGGCTATTGATGCGGTATTGAATCATGAGGATCATAATTACCTGTATTTTTGTGCAAAACCTGACTTTTCGGGATATCATAATTTTGCCAGAACTCTTGCTCAACATAACAAAAATGCACGTTTATACCAACAGGCTCTCAATCAACGGAAAATATTCAAATAGTGGATTATAATTGGTCAGAATAACGTAATTTCATCCGATGAACAGGATCAAATTCGGAACAGATGGGTGGAGGGCTGTTATTGCCCGTGATTTCACCACGGAGAACGTTGCCAGGGTTGCTTTGGCATGCTCTACATGGCTCTTGCGTAAGTACAGGGAGGCCACCGTTGTCATTGGATATGACTCCCGGTTTGGCGGACCGATGTTTGCCGAAACTGCAGCTAAAATTTTCGGTTCAAAGGGGATAAGAGTTATTCTGACCGACAGGTTTACCTCCACACCGGTAGTATCCTTCGTTGTCAATATGATGAAGGCTGAGCTGGGGGTCATGATCACAGCCAGCCATAATCCCTCCGAATACAACGGGTTTAAGCTGAAAGGTACGCATGGAGGACCACTGTTCGATGATGATGTGAGGGATATCGAGAATATGATCGACTATGATTATCAGCTCGATCTCGATATGATCCGGATAGATACTCTCATCGACCGCGATGTGCTTACCATCGGGAATATTGAAGAGTATTATGTCCAGCATGTCAGCGAGAATTTCGATCTTCCGGCATTACGGGAACATGCCGGGTCGGTCGCTTTTGATCCCATGTATGGCAGCGGACAGAATATCCTTGGGGCTATTTTACCTGGAATAAAGATCATTCATAACAAACAGGATTTTGCTTTTGGAAACACCTCTCCCGAACCTCTTGAAAAAAATCTGGGTGAATTTGTGAATTTTGTCGCCAGTGATCCTGAGCTAAAACTTGGAATTGCCGTTGATGGCGATGCTGACAGAATTGCCATGTTGGATGAACACGGCCGGTACATAGACTCGCATCATATCATCCTGCTTCTCATCCATTTCCTGGCTGGCTATAAAGGTGAAACGGGAAGTGTTATAACCGGATTTTCCTCAACGGTAAAAATTGAAAAACTTGCTCAACATTACGGACTGCCCGTTAAACGTGTGAAGATCGGTTTTAAGGAAATATCCCGTCACATAGTAAAGGAGGATGTCCTTGTTGGCGGTGAGGAATCAGGAGGCATCACCATTAAGGGTTATATTGCCGAACGTGACGGAATATGGATGGGGCTTACCATCCTGCAGTTTATCCATGAATCAGGAAAAAGTCTCAGTGAGCTATTAGATGAAATCGATTCCATCACGGGTAGTTTTGCCTTTGCCAGGTCCGATCTTCATATAGAAAAGGACCTGAAAAACAGGGTTCTGGACAAGTGCCAGAAGGGTAAATTTGGAGCTTTCGGGTCGCACAGTGTGGAAAAAGTGGAGGACCTTGACGGCTTTAAATACTTTTTCGATGAGAATTCCTGGTTTATGATCAGGCCTTCCGGAACGGAACCTATACTCAGAACCTATGCTGAAGCTCCTTCGATGGATGAAGCACAGGATCTGCTTAGATCGGGTTATGAGGCTATCATGTCGTCTTAGATGACGCTGACCTCCCGTTCAAGGTCAATCCCAAACTGTTTTTTAACTGAAGCACGGATTTGTTCTGAGAATTCGAAAACCTCGCTTCCCGTTGCTTTTCCGTAATTAACAATAACCAGAGGTTGCTGTGGCCAGGTCCCGGTGTCATTTTCCCGGATACCCTTCCAACCGGCCTTTTCAATGAGCCAGGCTGCCGGGATTTTTATCTCTTCACCCGATGGATAGGAGGGAAGGCCGGGATGCATATCTCTATATTCACCGAACGTTTTTACAGAAAGAACCGGATTCTTGAAAAAGCTTCCGGCATTGCCAAAAACAGCCGGATCAGGAAGTTTGGCCGATCTTATGTCGATGATGGTCTCACGCAGGGATGCGGCATCCTGCTTTTTTTTCTTTCTGAATTCCTGTTCAAGAATCCCGTAACCCAACTCAAACCTTGGTTGTTTGTCAAGTCTGAAATATACATGGGTGATCAGGAAACGGTTTTTTAATTCCTGCTTAAAAATGCTCTGCCGGTAACCGAAACCGCACTCTTCTGCATAAATCGTTTGCCGCTTTTTCTTTTGCAGATGAACCCCATCCACCCGGAGTATACGGTCTTTTACCTCTACACCGTAAGCTCCGATATTCTGAACCGGAGCCGAGCCTACCATTCCCGGTATCAGTGAAAGGTTTTCCAGCCCCGAATAACCCTCCCTTACGCAGTAACCGACAAACTGGTCCCAGTTTTCACCAGCACCAACCCTGAGATCAATAAATAGGTCATCCTCCCTGACCGTCTTAATTCCCAGGATGTGAGGATGTAATATCATGCCGTCAAAATCTCCCAGAAACAGGATATTGCTCCCTCCACCCAGGATCATAAATTCCATATTATCCAAACCATGAGCATCGAGAAAATCAAGAATTTCAGATGTTTTACCGAACCGGATAAATGACCTGGCTTTGACATCTAAACCAAAGGTATTATGGGTTTTAAGGGAGTAATTTTCCAGGATAGCTGTCATGATTGCATTGTTGAAACAAAGATAACATAAGCCTTCCATTGATATGAAAAATCCGGGGTTTATTTTTACCTTCGTAACAACTGGGTTTTACCTTGCCTCTGAATATATATATAGCCGTCATTAATGACCTGGTGACCGACCAGCGCGTTCATCGTACCGCAAGTGTTTTGCATTCTGCAGGGACGAAGGTATGCCTGGTCGGAAGGAAACTGCCCGAATCTCCCGATCCGGGTGAAAGACCATATCAGACCTTCAGGTTAAAACTTCTGTTTAAAAAGGGATTCCTTTTTTATGCTTTCTTCAACGTCCGGTTGCTCCTTTACCTGCTGACCAGGAAAAAGACAGATATAATTGTCGCAAATGACCTGGATACTCTGCCCTCCTGTTTCCTTGCGTCAAAGCTAAGACGGGCCAAACTGGTTTATGACAGCCATGAGTTTTTCACCGAAGTTCCCGAACTCGAAGGCAGGGGATTTGTAAAATCTTTCTGGGGTTTCATTGAGAAACTCCTCGTACCCCGCCTTAAACTGGCCTATACTGTGAATGATTCTATTGCCGGAATATACTCAGAAAAGTACGGTACATCTTTTCAGGTTGTAAGGAATATTCCTTCCGTGGCCTTAGCTGCGGTTTTCTTCAGACTTCCGGATGAGGCAGAAGGAAAAAAGATCGTGATTTACCAGGGGGCGGTCAATAAGGGTCGTGGGATAGAACAGGTTATCCTGGCTGTGAAGAGCCTTGAGAATGTGATTTTTATTGTAGCCGGGAATGGAGATATCATGAATGATATCCGGAAAATTGTAAGACAGGAAAACCTCGATCGTAAGGTAATACTGACCGGCAGAATAAAACCGGAAGAACTCCTTTCTCTCACTTCACAGGCACATCTGGGTGTATCCTGCGAGCTGAATATGGGTCTCAATTATTATTATGCTCTTCCAAACAAACTGTTTTCTTACATTCATGCCGGCATTCCGGTTCTGACGACTTCTTTTCCCGAAATGAAAAATATTGTGGAAACCTATGACGTTGGTATGACTATTGATGACCCGGAAGACACAGAAACACTGAACCGGTTGATCCATACCATGCTTTATGATGAAAAAATGCGGCTCGTCTGGAAGGAAAATACCGTCAAAGCAGCTGCGGAATTATCCTGGGAATGTGAACAAAAGAGATTACAGAACATTTATAACAAAGTAGGAATAGATTTTAGTCATAACTGAAAAAAGCATGGTAATTAATGATTTTTTATCCTTTTAAACCTCATTCAATAAAAACAATCAGATGAAATTCAAAGCAATATTTATAGCACTATTTTCATTACTTTTGATCATGGCTTCACAGGAAGAAACCAAAGCACAGATTACATTTACCGAAGTGAAAACGGCTTCCGACTGGGACCAGGTTACGCAAAAGGCTCAGAAAACCGGAAAACTTATTTTCCTTGATGTCTACGCTACATGGTGCGGGCCTTGTAAATACCTGGAAAAGAATGTTTACACCAACCCCGACCTGGGCGAGTATTTCAATGCAGAATATGTCAATGCAAAGATGGACGGGGAAACCGATTTTGGTGCCTCCTTTGCCCGTGAACACCAGCTTGAGGCTTATCCAACCATGTTCTTCCTTACTCCAAAAGCCGATCTTATCGCCAGAGTTGTGGGAGTCAGGGAAGCCGGTCCGTTGCAGCAGATAGGCAAAACAGTAAATGAGAATTCGGATTCAATCCTTTATTTTGCTGATCATTTCAGCAATAAAACGCTGAATCTGCATGAACTTCAGAAATACCAGGCGATCCTGACCACACTCGGGCAGGATGACAAAGCAAGTGAGGTGGGGGCGGCTATCCTTCCATCTCTGACTGAAGCTGACATTTTGAATCCCGGCTACAAGGATATCATTCTGGCTGCAACCCCTGACCTTAACAGCATTGTATTTAAGGTACTGAAAGCCAATAAGGCTAAATTTCAGCAAAGCTGGTCCAAAGAAGAACTTAACCAGCTTTTCGGGACTATTTTCAACACAACCTTAAGTGAAGCCATTGCAAGAAAGGATACGGCCTTGCGTGACAGTATCATTAGTGAACTTCTTCCGGTTTACCTTGACACACCGGAAGATATCAGTTCAGGAGCTTACATCACGAGGAAAATCTATTTTGCGAATACCGATCAGTGGAAGAAGTACGGCGATCTTGTGACCGGACAGTACAATGATATACATAAGGGGGATGACACATTCCTTTACTCCGAAGCTTATGAGATAGCCAACAACTACAGCTTTAGTGATGATGCTCTTGGCTATGCCCTGGCCTGGGTTAACCAGGCACTCGACCTTAAAAGATCCTTTGACAATATCCTGCTTGCGGCCTATGTCAATGGGATGAAGGGGAATTTTGATAAGGCCAACATTTATATCACCGAAGCCGGCAGCCTGGAAATCACTCCCGACCAGAAGAATATGCTGGAACAGTTAAAAAAGGTTCTTGATCAGGCAGAGGAACAGGCGAAAGAAAAATAGATTATACCACCCCTATCTTTTATGTCCCGGACGATCTCCTTCCGCCTGAAAGAGAATTATGCGGACAGTCATTATTTCCTTCCGGGGCTTCCCAGTTTTGCGATCTCATCTGACTGATAAATTCTTCCTGAAGGGATATTGTTGGCAACTCGGATCATCGCTCTTGCTAAGGTTGAAGCCTTTATCCCCCGGTATTTTTTTAACGGGCCGAAGAGAAGGACACTGGAAATGGAAAAGGCCACTTTACCAAGTTCTTCCCCAAACCTGAATTCATCACGCCGGCCCATCAGGAATGAAGGTCTGAAAATGGATAGCTGACGGAAATTGAAAAGGCTGACTTCCGCTTCCATTTTGCCTTTGGTCTGAAGATAGAAGTTTTTGGATCCCGGGTTTGCGCCGATGGAAGAGATAACCAGGAATTTTCCGACACCCCCGGAGTAAGCGATTTCTGCTAACTTTACAGGCAGCCCGTAATCCACACGTTTAAAGGCATCTTTGGATCCGGCCTTTTTCATGGTGGTCCCCAGGCAGCAATACAGTTCATCACCCTTTATTTCACCGGCTATTCTGGCGAGATCTGTCAGATCGTCAACGATGATCTTTATTTTGGGATGAAGATTTTCGACCGGGTGCCGGACAAAAATTTTCACTACTGAATAGCGGTCATCCATCAGCAACAGGTTTGTGAGAGCCTTGCCGGTAAGTCCGGTATACCCAAACACGAGGGCTGTTTTATCTTTTGATTTTGTTTCCATCGATTGTAAGGTTCAAAAAAGGTGAAGTGAAGGTGTCCTGTTTATGGCGTCGGAGAGGTGACATTCCGGACGCTGTAAACTCGTACAAAAACCGGATCAGATATCCAGGAGGGTCCTTTCGGGGTTCAACCCTCCCATCAGCATAGTGACGGGATTTTCCAGATATTCTTTTACTTTGACCAGGAAGCTCACGGAGTCCCGCCCGTCTACGACCCGGTGGTCGTAGGACAGTGCCAGGTACATCATGGGCCTGATCACGATTTGTCCGTCAACCACAACGGGCCTTTCGATGATATTGTGCATCCCGAGAATGGCCGCCTGTGGAGGATTGATGATCGGTGTCGAAAGCATCGAACCGAATATACCTCCGTTGGTGATGGTGAAAGTGCCACCACTCATTTCCTCGATACTAATCCTGTATTTTCTGGCTTTTCCTGCCAGTTCCATGATGTTTTTTTCAATATCGGCCAGGCTTTGATTTTCCACGTTCCGGAGAACAGGAACCATAAGTCCCTTGTCTGTCTGAACGGCAATACCGATATCGCAATAGCCTGGCATGATCAGTTCATCGCCTTCAATCCGGCTGTTCACATTCGGAAATTCCTGTAGAGCCAGAGACACTGCTCTGGTAAAAAAGGACATGAAACCAAGTTTAATTCCGTGTTTACTTGTGAACGACTCCTGATATTTTTTCCTTAACGCCATGATCCTGCTCATGTCAGCTTCATTGAATGTGGTAAGCATGGCCGTTTCGTTTTTAACAGCCACCAGGCGTTGGGCAAGCTTACGCCGGAGGTTACTCATCCGGATTCTTTGTTCCTCACGGTTTACCTTTCCGCCGGTAAGTCCCGGCTTTTTGAATCCTTCCTGACGTGCCTGAAGGACGGCACTTACTTCCCGGCTGGTTATTTTGCGTAGGCCGTTTACGATGTCATCAGGATTCAGTCCTTCTTCATCCATCATTTTTCTGGCGACCGGGGTTGCTTTAATTTTGCCTGATGCTTCAGGAAGTTCCTCTTCAACAGGGAGTATTTCTTGCTTTATGACTTCTGATTTCGTGTCTTGTGCAGGTTTTTCAATGACTTCCCGGTTTTCGGCTTTAACCGGTTTTTTTGTTGTGGTGACGACTTCCGGTTTCTGAGCAGCTTTGACTTCCTTCTCCTGTTCCTGCTCCGGGTTCCTTTCTTCAGGCTTTTTCCCGGCACTGGCCGTGTCGATCGTGCAAACAACCGTACCTACCGGTACGGTTTCACCTTCCTCCTTGAGTAGCGTGATCTCACCGCTTTCATCCGCTATGAGAGGTAAGGTTGCCTTTTCAGACTCAATTTCACCAATCTCCTGGTCTTTCTCCACATGGTCACCGGTTTTTACAAACCAGCTGCCGATTTCGACTTCAGTTATGGATTCGCCCGGGCTGGGTACTTTAATTTCTATGGCCATGTTATTTCCTGATTTATTTTTGGTTATGCTTCCAAATAATGATGCTGTTTGAGAATTTCTTTCCTGGAACTCCCGACCACGCATTGAAGGCCACAGTATTTATTATGCAATTCACAGGTACATCTTCTGAACACCTTTCCAATGATCTCCTGTTGCTGAATTTCGTGCAGTTTGAACAGGCCGACAGCCGGGCTGCCACTTGGTTGCCGGGTGACAGGGATTACTCCGCTGCCTTTCATGATGTTCTGAATATAATACCAGGCGCCCATATTTTCGGGTTCTTCCTGCACCCATAAAGTTAACAGGTTGTTTTTATATTTCGCAATTATATCTTCCAGTTCCTGTTTAGGAAAGGGATGAAGTTGTTCAACACGGATTAAGGCAATATCACGGGCATTGAACTCTTCCTTGCGGGCAAGGAGGTCGTAATAGATTTTACCCGAACAGAGAACGATTCTCCGTACTTCCTCTGTATCTACGTTATCATCATCAATTACCGGCCTGAAATGTGAAAATTCAAGATCATCCATGGTTGACACACATTTTGGATGTCTTAACAGGCTTTTAGGTGTCAGGACAATGACAGGGACCCTGAAATTCCGTTTAAGGTGGAGGCGGAGAAGGTGAAACAAATTGGCCGGTGTGGTAGGGTTAACGATCTGCATGTTGCCCCTGGCTGCCAGCACAAGAAATCTTTCGAGACGCGCACTGGAATGTTCCGGTCCCTGTCCTTCAAATCCGTGAGGGAGGTACATTACCAGCCCGTTCATCAAACCCCACTTTTCTTCTGCCGAGCTGATATACTGATCAACGATGACCTGGCCGACGTTGGTAAAATCACCAAACTGGGCTTCCCATACGGTGAGAGAGGCAGGTGTCGCCATTGCGTAACCATATTCAAACCCAAGGACGCCATATTCGTTGAGCGGTGAATTATAAATTTCGAACCGGGCCTGGTCGGCGGACAGGTTTTTGAGAGGGGAATAAAGCTGATCGGTGTCCTCGATTACCATGGCAGCATGACGGTGGGAAAAAGTACCGCGGATACTGTCCTGGCCACTTATCCTCACAGAATGTCCTTCTGTCAGGAGAGAGGCATACGCCAGCAATTCACCCATTGCCCAGTCTACCTGTCCTTCCTCAGCCATTTTTGTCCTTTCTTCCAGAAGTCTTACGATCTTTTTAAAGAACTTTTTATCGTCAGGGAGATGGTTTATTTTGTGCGCCAGGTCGAGGAGATTTTCCTTGGCAACACCTGTGGCAACCTTCTGTCTGAAATCTTCCGGTTCGGCGTATTTGAACTTTCGCCACACTTCCCCGAGAAACTGGGGAATGCTTACCTTCTTCAGTTTGCGTGATTGTTCCAGCTTGGCATCAAGGATTTCGTCAAAGTCCTTTTCAATCTGTTCTATGTCTTCCCTGGTGTAGATCTTCTGCCCGACCAGATTTTGTGCGTATATATCCCTTGGATTCGGATGGTTGGCAATGGCCTGGTAAAGCAGAGGCTGTGTAAACCGGGGCTCATCTCCTTCATTATGTCCGTATTTCCTGTAACACAGGATATCTATAAAAACGTCGGTATGGAAGGTCTGCCTGTATTCCATCGCAATGCGGATGGTATGAATCAAAGCCTCCACATCATCACCATTGACATGGAAGATGGGTGATTTGGTCACTTTGCCGATATCGGTGCAATAGGTACTTGACCTGGCATCGAGGTAGTTGGTCGTAAAACCGACCTGGTTATTGATGACAAGATGAATGGTTCCCCCGGTGCGGTAACCGGTCAGTTCCGACATTTGAATAACTTCATACACAACGCCCTGGCCGGCAATGGCCGCATCGCCATGGATGATGATAGGGGCCAGTTTATTGTCATTCCCGTTATAAACATGATCTATTTTGGACCTTGAAATACCCTGGATTACAGGTGTTCCGGCCTCCAGGTGTGAAGGATTCGGGGCCATGTTCAGACGTACTTTTCTCCCGCTGCTTGTTTTAATGATGCTGTTGTATCCTAGATGATATTTGACGTCTCCCAGTGCGATACCCTCCTCATATTCCTCACCTTCAAATTCCTTGAAAGCCCTCTCGTAAGGCTTTTGCAGAACATTCGATAAAACATTCAGACGGCCACGGTGCGACATGCTGATAGTGAATTCGTCAATACCCAGAAACGCGCCGTGATCAATGAGGGCATTAAGTGCCGGGATCAGGATCTCGGCTCCTTCAAGCGAAAAACGTTTCTGACCGGTAAATTTTTTATGAATAAATTTCTCAAAGCCGACAGCATGCTTTAGGTGCATGAATATCTCCTTTTTTTCCTCATCGGAAAAAATACTCCGGTTCATATTCTGCTCAATTTTCTCCTGAAGCCAGCTTATTTTTTCCGGATTCCGGATGAACATGTACTCAGAGCCGATAGAGCCGCAATACGTCTGGTTGAGGTAACTGATAATATTACGTAACGAGGTTTTCCCTATACCTAACTCCCTTCCTGCATGAAATTCCAGGTCAAGATCACTTTCGGAAAGGCTGTAATTTTCGGGATCAAGAGTTGGAAAGTATTTTCGACGGGTTCTGACCGGATTGGTTCGGGTAAAGAGATGCCCGCGTTTCCGGAAGGCATCGATATAACTGATTACCTTAAATTCCTTGTCAAAAGCTTCAGAGTGGATATCACCATTACGTGCGCTTCTGAGAGCGAAGTTGAAGCCCTGAAAGAATTTCTGCCAGGAAGGATCCAGTGACTCGGGATTTTTCTGGTATTTTTCAAACAATTCTTCAATGGCATCGATCTCTCCATTGCCTAAGTATGATAATTCATCCATAATTAAGTTTTCACTGGGCTTATAAAATTCAAAAGTATAAAACTTTTGTGTACCTCTCAGGTTATTTATTAAACATGTTTTGGAAATGGTATTTTCAGCTTTTAAAACATCTGAAATGCCCGGTTTGTTTAATAAAAGGCGCTTATTATACAGTATACGGCATTTTAGAAAATGCTTCAGCATATCCGGTACAGGGTATTACGGAAGGCATCATCTAAAATGTGTCTCCATGTATAACCATTTTTTTTATATTTGTGCTTTTCTTTCTTTTCTGAACCCTATTAATATTCGTAACCATGAAACTTGGCATTCTTAAGGAATCTTCTGATGAAAACAGGGTGGCATTGTTACCCGAAGGCGTGGCCTCTCTAACCGGTCTTAAAGTTGAAGTTCTGATTGAAAAAGGGGCAGGCATGTCTGCTTTTGCCTCCGATAAGGAATATGAAGAAGCCGGGGCAAAGACTGACGAAAGGGAGAAGGTTAAAGCACAGTCGGATGTGCTGGTAATGATTCATCCTCTTTCCTTGGAGGAGACAAAAAAACTTAAGAAAGGTCAGGTTGTTGTGGCGATCCTTAATCCGTATTTTAATCGCGGACCGGTTGAAGCCATGGCAAAAGGAGATATCGTATCCTTCAGCCTTGACATCATCCCGAGGACAACCCGGGCACAGGCTATGGATATTCTCTCTTCACAGGCCACCGTTTCGGGTTACAAGGCTGTACTGGATGCTGCCAACCAGTTTGGTGGGTTTTTCCCCATGTTCATGACTGCCGCAGGTACCATCAAACCTGCCAGGGTCCTGATACTTGGTGCTGGCGTGGCAGGTCTTCAGGCCATTGCAACGGCAAGGAAACTTGGTGCTGTGGTAGAAGCCTTCGATGTCAGAACGGCCGCCAGGGATGAGGTGAAGAGTTTGGGTGGCAGGTTCGTTGAAGTGGAAGGGGCCCAGGAAGATGTCCAGGCCGGAGGTTATGCCGTTGAACAGTCGGACGAGTATAAGAAGAAACAGCAACAGGCCGTTCATGACCACGCCGTCAAGTCCGATATAGTGATCTGTACGGCCCAGATTCCCGGAAGGAAGGCACCACTGCTCCTCAGGAAGGAAACCGTGGATGCCATGAGAGCGGGGGCTGTCATCATCGACCTTGCTGCATCATCAGGTGGCAATTGTGAGCTCACCAAAAATAATGAAACGGTAACTCATAAACAGGTTAAAATCATTGGGAATTCAAATTACCCCTCTCAGCTGCCTACCGATGCAAGCCGTATGCTCGGTAAAAATATAGTCAATTTCCTCAAACTTTTCATTGCTGAAGATGGTTCCCTCAATCTTAATTATGAAGATGATATTATTGCCGGCACCTGCGTGACTAAAGGAGGGGAAATCGTTCATGAAAAAATTAAAGCGTCATATCAATCATAAAATCTGACCATCATGGAAAAGGTATTACTATTTTTCTGGGAACATAAGGATATGATCTTTATCATTGTGCTCTCCGTTTTTCTTGGTTTTGAAGTTATTTCGAATGTTCCTTCAGTACTTCATACACCGCTCATGTCTGGCGCCAATGCCATCAGTGGTGTAATTATCATTGGAGGGATCATTCTTGTCGGACATGCTGACACGACTCTTGAATGGGCACTGGGAATATTAGCTGTTTTCCTGGCAACCCTTAACGTGACCGGTGGTTTTGTCGTTACCGACAGAATGCTTGAGATGTTTAAAAAGAAGAAAAAAAAAGTGAACTGACCTGATTCATGATCCATAAGATCATACCCAGGTTCAGGAATAATAACAAACCAAGGAAAATCAAAAAATCATGGATACATCGATAATGAACCCCTCTACAGGTGAAATCATTCTTGAATTCAGTTATCTTCTGGCGGCTATATTCTTTGTGATCGGGCTGAAACTTCAGAGTACACCCGTAAGTGCCAGGCGGGGGAACCTTTGGGCTGCCGCCGGTATGCTCCTGGCAATGGTCACCACTCTTTTTCTCCATCAGGATGACGGTGGTCATACCATATCCCTGTTCAATGGAAGTATTGTTGTGGTAACCATCCTTGCGGCCTCTGTGGTTGGCGCAGTGGTCGCACGCAGAGTTAAGATGACGGCTATGCCTCAGCTGGTGTCATTCTTCAATGCTACCGGTGGTGCGGCTTCAGCACTTGTGGCACTGATTGAATTCTCCAATGTTAATAATAAGTCTACACTCGTCACCCTCCTGGGACTTGTCATCGGTGCCATCGCCTTTAGCGGCAGTATGATCGCCTATGGTAAACTTGATGGCAAAGTGGGCGATGTCTTTGCCCGTTTTATGACGTATCTGAACAATTTTATCCTGCTCGTGATTATTTTTATGGTGGTGTTGGTCATGACAGGAGGTCTCGCATTTGAAACACAGAAACTTCTCGTTTATTTACTCCTGGCCATAAGTCTGATTTATGGGATTACCTTCGTGCTCCCAATCGGAGGGGCTGATATGCCGGTGGTTATATCGCTGCTGAATTCTTTCACCGGTATTGCAGCTGCCATGGCCGGATTCATTTACAAGAATGAAGCCATGATCCTGGGCGGAATCCTGGTGGGTGCTGCCGGAACTATCCTTACCATCCAGATGTGCCGGGCCATGAACCGGTCACTTATCAACGTCATCATCGGGGCTTTTGGCGGCGGAGGCGTTTCGGCCGAACATGAACACGGAAATATTAAAGAAATTTCACTGAATGATGCCAGCGTCCTCCTGGCATATTCAGGGAAAGTTGTCATTATTCCAGGCTATGGCCTCGCTGTTGCCCAGGCTCAGCATCTTTGCCATGAATTCGAAACCGTCCTGGAGGCCAACGGCGTGGAGGTAAAATATGCCATTCATCCTGTTGCCGGACGTATGCCGGGACACATGAATGTCCTCCTTGCAGAAGCAGACGTCTCCTATGATAAACTCGTCGAAATGGATGAGATCAATCCCGATATGCCCAATACTGATGTAGCCGTCATTATCGGGGCTAACGATGTGGTCAACCCTGCAGCGATCAACGATCCGGGGAGCCCTATTTATGGCATGCCCATCATCAAGGCATTTGAGGCCAAACATATTATCGTTATGAAACGGGGAATGGGAAAAGGATATGCTGCTATCGAGAATTATCTTTTCTACGACGATAAAACCAGGATGCTCTTCGGAAACGCGAAAGATACACTTCAAAAGCTCGTTACAGAAATAAAAAACTTATAAACAAATGAATTGACAAATAAAACTTGTCAAGAAAAAACCGGGGATATTGATTAATCGCCGGTTTTTTTATGTGAACAGGTTTTATCACACTACGAAAATTCTTATTACTCCTTTTTAGGCTGAGAGTCCCCTCTCGCCTGGCTTTCCATGACGCCAGACAGGTTGTCTATTAGCAGATTCCTGTAAGATATACACATTCAGCCAATTATAATTAGTGCAATTATTCTGTTTTCTATGAGTACTGGACGGAATTCCTTAACATGTCAAGATTTCAACACTGCAACATTCATGTTGATAATTCGTAGAAAACACCACATAAAGGACGAAGGAAGCGATGATTAAATTGCTTACTTTTGATTTGTCGAGTGAATGAAAAAGAATCTTAATAGGGGATATTTGTCTAAAAGGCTTTATGAAGAAGTACACCTTCGTGGACTCCTTCTCATTTTATGTTGTCTGATATCCTTCGCTTTTTTTCTGCCCGGCTCCCTTTTTTCACAGCAATCCACATTAAACAACTATACAGGTTCATGGATCAACAATGCAAGTTGGACCAGCGGGACATGCCCGGGTACTTCAGGACTGAACGTGAATGTTCAGGTTAACGGCTTTATCACCCGAACAGGAAACCTGGATTTTAACAACGGGGACCTGACCGTTAATGATACACTGATCGTATTTGGAAATGTTTCATTTGGAAATAATGCAGATCTTACCTTATCCAACGGTGCTGTCTTTATAATTTATGGTGACTATACTTCCGGGAACCAGGTAAATGTTATCACAGGTGGAACCCTGGTTGTCACCGGCACATTTACCCAGACGGGAGCAAATAATCAGGGTTCTTTTGATATTACCGGAGGAAACGTTTATATTTTCGATCCTGCCCCGGGGATAAAAACCGGTGCAGGATTTGTTGACCTGCAATGTAATCCTGATTGCGGTTATGGCGATTCCACTGCTCTGGCATCGAATCCTACGATTTTTAATATTTTTGCGTCAGGCGGACATGTTATCACGGCCTCCGGCCCCACCTCTTTCTGTGAAGGAGGATCTGTTAATCTTTCCGTTACCAATGACGGTACATATTATCAGTGGTATAAGGATAATGCAGTTATTGCCGGCGCCAATACCTATATATATACAGTAACTACGGGAGGCAGTTTTTCCCTGAAGATGCTTGTGGGTGCCGATACGCTTACTGTTGGTCCGGAAGTCGTTATAGTCTCAACCGCCAGTGTAGCCCCGGTTTCTGCCTCTGTCGATCGCAATAATCTCTGCCCGGGTGATGGCAATATCGTCCTGAGCTATGCAGGCGGAACCCTTGGTACCAATGCTACTGCACAGTGGTACTCCGATGCTGCCTTCACAACGAATATTGGCAACGGTAACAACCTGACCCTTGCCACCCCGGGTGCAACGACAACTTATTACGTCCGCTTTGAAGGTGACTGTGACACTACTTCAGCAGTTTCCAATACAGAAATAATACTTCCTGCCTCACTAGTTCCTACAATCAACCTGAATGCAATCCCTTCAATTCCAGTTGGTACTCCGACTGTTAATCTTGGGTATTCAGGTGTCACCGAAAGTCCTGTAACGTATTCAATTGACTGGGATCCTGCCTCAATTACTGCTGGTTTTACAAACATTACTGATGCCCTCCTACCTGTTAGTCCTATTACAATAGCAGTTCCGGTTGGTGCTACTGCCGGTAATACTTATACTGGTAGCCTCACAGTGCAGAATTCCTGCAATACCAGCCTCAGTTATCCTGTAAGCATTTCAATTTTAAATTCAGTACTTGGTGTGAATCCCTATTCTACCGTCGCTTTCTCGCTACGGAAGCTTAGTGCAACTTATTCCGGATTTGCGGTTCGTGTGAGGCGTAGCAGCGATAATTCAGTTCAGGACATTGGGTTCACTGCCAGTGGTGATCTCGACACTGCTGCCCTACTTACTTTTACAGGCGCTTCAAATGCATATGTATCAAAATGGTACGATCAAAGTGGAAATATGCACGATGCACTGCAGGCAATTAATGCATACCAGCCGATGATTGTTAGCAGTGGAGTCATTATGAATGTTAATGGAAGACCAATGTTACATTTTGATGGCATAGATGATATACTAACCTATGCAAATCCTCCTGCAAATAATTTTTCTGAAATTACATTGGCGAGAACCAGCCTTACACATGAGATTGATCCTGAATCAAATTCGGGTACCGGAGGAACTTCCGGCCAGCACTATTTGTTGGGAGCTACCCATGGAGGGGCAAATGCTGGTCAGGGATTATCTGTTGGCACAAACGGTATTTCTAATTATGAACACGGAGCGGGTTATATGCCTTCAACAGCAGTGTTCTCAGGAAATGTTACCGGGTTGAATCAGATAAATGTAATATATACAAACAGACAGCCCCGAATTTATGAAAATGGTTTACTTGTTAGGACCGGACTTTTTTCGGCTAGAGCAACCGTAACAGCTTCGACCCAAATTGGGTCAGGTACTTATGGAGCCTTTAATGGGGAAGTACCAGAATTAATAATTTTCCCTTCATCTTTAACCAATGCTGATAGACAAGCTATTGAATTTGATCAAAGTTGCTACTATTTTATTGCAGACTTGATCCCGGGCGATATATCCGAAACTTATGATACTTCCACAACAGCATCCCTTCCATATTTGGGAGGAACGAATCAGAAGTGGTTATACAGCATCACATGGGATGCTAATGCTTTAGCATCAGGTTTCAACAACATTGTAGAAGATACTCTTCCTGCCAGTCCTGTCATCATTGAATTACCTGGAGGGATATCCGAAGCAGATGTTTATTTTGGAACATTTTCGGCAGTAAACACATGTGGAGGAAGTATACCCGACCATCCGATTACCGTTCGCGTCCTTAACCGGATTCTTGGGAACGATATCTATGCTGAAGTAGCATATTCAAATAGGAAAATAGCACCTGCCTATAATGGGCCGGCTTTGCGACTAAGAAGAACTGGTGACAGCGAGCTAAGAGATGTTTATTTTGATTCAGTGGAAACAATTTCTTTAAATTCACCCGTTTCAGATGCAGGAGGTGGAAATCCAACAGCATTGACTCTCAGTGGATGGATTGGTGCGGGTTCCGCTACTGTTAGAATATGGTACGATCAAAGTGGAAATGCCAGGAATGCCAGCCAGTCAAATGCTGCTTCACAACCTTTGCTGGTAATCAATGGGGAGATTAGTACCATTAATACCAGACCGATGCTTAAGTTTGACGGAGCTAATGATATGCTCTCCTTTAGCAATTTTGTGGAGAATAATTTTTCTATTTTCACCGTGGCTCAAACCACAGTTACGCACGAGATTGATCCGCAATCCACCAGTGGCACAGTAGGCATAAATAATCAGAAGTATTTAATGGGACCTGCAAATAGTGGAAATAATGCGGGGCAGGGAATATCCCTTGGGATCAATGGCATATCAAATTATGAGCATGGGAATGCTTATATGCCAGCCACTGCTGTTTATTCAGGTACAGTAACAGGATTGAACCTTGTTGATGTTCTTTACGCCAACCGAAGGCCATATATTTATTTGAATGGAAATTTGGTCAAGACTGGTTTGGTTTCGCCGAAATCAACAGTATATGCATCCTATCAAATAGGTGGCATGAATTATGGTTATTTTAGCGGTAGCGTTCCTGAGGTTATTATATTCCCCAAAACAATCTCTTCCACTGAAAGACAACAAGTTGAATGTAATCAGATTGAATTTTATTCCATCCTTGGGCCAACCTCTGCAGCGATTGATACAAACAATATATGTCCGGGTGAAAATATTACTTTGTCTTATTCAGGAGGAACTTTACGCACCGGAGCCACAGCAGAATGGTACAGCGATTCATTATTAACGGAAAATGTTGGTTCAGGAAACAATCTTACTATTCCTGCCCCCCTGACAAATACAGAATATTTTGTAAGATTCGAAGGAGTTTGCAATAATTCTCTTGCGGTAAGTGCAAGTATTACAGTTAAGGAAATTCCTGTAGTCCCAGACTCAGCTATGGTTGATCGTTCACCAATTTGTTCCGCAGATGGTACGATAGTTCTGTCATTCAGTGGTGGAAAACCTGGAGATAGCGGGGTTGCGAACTGGTATTCTGATTCCACATTTACAAATTTTGTTGGTACGGGTAATAATTTAAGTCTGGCTGCTCCTGACTCATCACAAACTTATTTTGTTCGGTACGAAGCTGAGTGCGGGAATAGTTCTTCAGCTAACGTCAGTATAATTGTTAACCCACTCCCTATTGTAAGCTTTTCTGGCCTTGACTCTGTTTATCAGCTTTCAGATCCGGTTAAAATATTATTCGGGATTCCGGCCGGGGGTGTCTTTTCAGGACCAGGAATAATTGGAAACACATTTGATCCGTCAATTGCAGGAGTGGGGGTACATAATGTTACCTATACCTACACGGATATAAATGGCTGTTTTAATTCAGATACTCTAACCACTAAGGTTAAAGATTATGATTTTCTTGCCGGAGCAAGAGTGATTCCAAATATTGATGGATGGTGCTCACTAGATGCAGCTTATACAACCGTTGGTGCAACTGCTGATGAATCGGCAGGAAGTTGCTGGAACACAGGCCCCAATTTTAACCGTTGGTTCATGTTTCAGGCTACGACCACACAGGTGAAGGTGGAAGTGAAGACGGGTGGGAGCGAAGGTACCCTGCGTCGTCCTTATGTTGCCCTGTGGGATGCTTCGGGGAATGAACTGGCCTGTCAGTCGTATTATGCAGATTACAGTGATATCTCCATGGGAAGCCCGAATCTGACCCCGGGAGATTGGTATTATATTTCCGTCGACAATTATAACAATGCAGGCTATCGTGGCACCTTTACCCTATGTGTTGACGATTCCGTAGATTACGACTTCATGGAAGGTGCGCTCACGGTACCCCATTTTCATAACTGGTGTTCTGCAGAAGCGGAATTTACCACCTACAATGCTACACCCGATCGCTCTAAAGGCAGTTGCTGGCCCAACGGACCAAATTACAACCGCTGGTTCAGGTTCCTCGCAACTACGTCAGAACTGACTGTTAATGTAAAGACTGGTGGAACCGAAGGCACTATCAGAAATATAATGGTTGCCCTCTGGGATGCTTCCGGTAACCAGATGTCCTGCTCAAGGTATGCATCTGCGTATGATGACGTCTTGATCGGCAATGCCAGCCTGACACCGGGCAATTGGTATTATATCTCTGTGGATAACTATGCAGGCGGAGGTTACCAGGGTACCTTTACCCTTTGTATGGATAATCAGGTTACCTACGACTTTAAAGAGGGAGCTATTGATCTGCCGGATACCCATGAATGGTGTTCCGCAAATGCAGCCTATACTACTGTTCAAGCAACACCGGACGGAATCCGTCCTTCGAACTGGAATAGTGGTCCAAACTATAACCGTTGGTTCAAATTCAGGGCAGCAACATCCATGGTCAGGGCTGAAATGAAGACCGGCGGTGGAGAGGGGACACTTCAATACGGTTTGGTAGCTTTATGGGACTCAGCCGGAAATGAAGTGTCAAGTGCCAGGTATTCAAGTCAGTACAGTGATGTAGCCGTGAGTTCCGTTTCCATGGTGCCCGGTGACCTGTATTATATTTCGGTTGATAATTACTCCGGAGGAGGTTACCAGGGATCATTTTCACTTTGTGTGACCGACACCATCGGCTATGATTACAAAGAGGGAGCTATTGAATTGAATGATATTGATCACTGGTGTTCTGCCAATGCCATTTATACCACGATGGGAGCCACACCCGACAGACTGGCCGGTTCTGCCTGGCCCAACGGCCCTAACTTTAACAGGTGGTTTACCTTTGTGGCTACCACCAGTCAGTTAAAGGCAACTTTGATGACAGGGGGAGATGAAGGTACACTCCGCTATGGATTAATTGCCGTTTGGGACTCTGCCGATAATGAGATCGTTAGTGCCCGTTACTCATTTGATTACGATGATGTGGTGGCGAGTACGAATAGTCTTGTACCGGGTCAGCGATATTATATCTCGGTTGATAACTACAACAATACAGGATACAGGGGCACTTTCAGCCTATGCGTTGATGACACGCTGGATTATGATTTCAGGGAAGCTGCCATTGAATTTGATGATTTAAATTACTGGTGCTCTGCAGATGGTGTTTATACCACTATGGATGCGACACCTGACGGTGTTAAAGGCAGTCAGTGGCCAAACGGGCCGAATTACAACCGCTGGTTCAAATTCCAGGCCACCACCGCCTTTGTGAAAGTGGATATGAAGACCGGCGGGTTGCAGGGTACGTTGCGTTATCCCATGCTTGCTCTCTGGGATTCTGCAGGAAACGAAATAACCAGTGCAAGGTATATTAACGATTACGCTGATATTTCGGTGAGCAGCAATGCACTCGTTCCCGGTGACTGGTATTTTATTTCGGCGGATAATGCCAACAATACCGGATATCGCGGAACATTTTCGATGTGTATCACCGATACGCTCGATTATGATTATAAGGAGGCTGCTATCGAGATTCCCGATATTAATGCCTGGTGTTCAGGCAATGGCATCTATACCACCGTGGGAGCCACCCCCGACAGGTTTAAAGCTGTGGAATGGAATACCGGACCTAATTTTAACCGGTGGTTTAAGTTCCAGGCTACTACCAGTATGGTAAAAGCCCAGGTTAAGACCGGAGGCGTGGAAGGATCACTCAGGTACCCATATATCGCCATCTGGAATGAAAATGACAATGAAGTGGCCGGTTCCACATATTCTTATGATTACGATGATATCGTGGCCAGCTCCGATACTCTGACACCTGGCAACTGGTATTACATCTCTGTTGATAATTACAACAATACCGGTTATTGCGGAACGTTTAGCCTTTGTATCGATGACACACTGGATTATGACTATAAAATTGCAGCCATCGACCTTACCGATCTGAATAACTGGTGTTCCCCCTTGCAGGCTTATACTACAATGAATGCCACGCCTGATGAAACTGCCGGCTCAGCATGGAACTCAGGTCCGAATTATAACCGATGGTTCAGGTTTACTGCAACAACCGGTATGATCAACGTCATTGTAAAAACAGGTGGTGATGAAGGCACACTGCGGTATCCCTATATAGCACTCTGGGACGATGCCGGAAATGAGATCAGCAGTCAGAGGTACAATTTCGATTACAGTGACATCAACGTATCTTCGGATATTCTTACCCCCGGACAGGTTTATTATGTATCCGTTGATAACCTGAATAATGCGGGTTATAGGGGAACCTTCTCCCTTTGTGTATCCGATACCGTCGATTATGATTTCCGTTCCGCTGCCATGGAACTGCCAGATATTTCAGATTGGTGTTCACCATTGGAAGCTTATACAACCTTAGGAGCCACACCGGATGAACTGGCTGCCTCGTGCTGGAATTCAGGACCCAACAATAACCGCTGGTTTAAATTCAAAGCTACTACGGCGGATGTTACGGTCAGGCTTCTGACGGGCGGGGAAGAAGGCACATTAAGATATCCCTACATTGCTTTGTGGGACTCCGCCGGAAATGAAAAAACCTGTCGCAGATACGCAAGTGATTACTCTGATCTGGAAATCACTACCGATACCTTTAAACTGGTTCCGGGAGCCTGGTATTATATTTCGGTGGATAACCTGAATAATCTCGGCTATAGGGGAACATTCAGCCTGTGCCTTGATGATAAGTTAAGTTATGATTTCAAGGACGGCGCAGAATTGATCACCGATACAGATAACTGGTGTTCAACACCTTCCGAATTCAGTACGGTGAATGCCACACCTGACAAGGTGAAGGCAGGTTGCTGGCCCAATGGACCCAATTTTAACCGCTGGTTTAAATTCCAGGCCACAACTTCCAATATTTCTGTTCAGATGAGGACATCCGGAATAGAGGGAAATCTAAGGCGGGGGATGCTGGCTCTCTGGGATGCATCCATGAATGAGGTGGGTTGCCAGGTTTACTCCACAGACGGGTCTGACCTTGAATTGTATTCCACAAGCCTTACTCCCGGAAACTGGTATTATATTTCTGCCGATAATTTCAACAACACCGGATACAGGGGGACGTTCACAATATGCGTTACCGATCATATTATAAATGATAACCATGATGATGCCATTCTTTTCAATGACCTGAATAACTGGTGTTCTGAAAACGCAAAATACACCAATTCCATAGCTACTCCAGATGAATCGGCCGGCTCATGCTGGACCGGAGTTAAAAATAAAAACGTATGGTTTAAATTTATCGCTACCTCCAGCCTTGTGACCGTTACCGTTAAAACACGCAGCGATCTTGGAAGTATGAAGAGGCAGCAGATCGCTCTCTTCGATGCCCTGGGCAACGAAATTGACTGCGCTCCGGCAAACCCCGCCTCCGATACGCTGGTTCTGGTATCCAATGCTCTGGTTACAGGAGACCTTTACTATATCGCTGTGGATGATGACGGTACCTCCGGAACATTCAGCATCTGTATCGATGATGATGTCACCTATGATTACCCCGAGGGGGCCCTCGAACTAACTGACATCACTAACTGGTGTTCTCCCGATGCCGGGTTCTCAAATGCTGCCGCGACGATCGATCCTACCTCCGGCTCATGCTGGACCGGAACAGTCAATAAAAATGTTTGGTTTAAGTTCCTTGCCACCTCGCCGGAAATAAGAGTGAGTATAAAAACAGGCGGATCCTATGGAACTATGCAGCGCCAGCAAACGGCTCTGTGGAATATTTCAGGTGATGAAGTGGCATGTGCAAAGTGGGTCAGTAACCAGGGGACCATTGTAATGCAGGCCGATTCACTTACGGCCGGTAACTGGTACTGGATAGGCGTCGATGATGACTTGGTCAGCGGTTCATTTACCCTTTGTATCGATGACAGTGTGGATTTCGACTTCTTCAATAGTGCTTACACCATTAACAATCCTCGCGGATGGTGTTCATCAGATGCCCAGTTCTCCAATCTTTGGGCTACCGGTGATGTGACTCAGGGATCATGCTGGTCTGGTTCTGCAAATAAAAATGTCTGGTTCAAATTCCTGGCTACCACTCCTTTCATCAAAGTACAGCTCAAAACCGGTTCGATCTATGGTAACATGCAAAAACAGCAGATCGCTCTTTTCAATGATAACCAGGATGAGATCGGTTGTGCAAAATGGATATCCAACCAGGGCACCATCGTAATGCAGACCGACACGCTTACGCCCGGCAAATGGTATTGGATAGCTGTGGATGACGATTATGTCAGCAGTACTTTCAGTATGTGTACCGATGACCGGCCGGATTATGATTTTAAAGCCGGCGCCCTCGAGATCACGGATATAAGTAACTGGTGTTCGGCGGAACAGGCTTACAGTAACCTGTGGGCCACTGCCGATGAAGCAATGGGCTCCTGCTGGTCGGGAACAACCAATAAAAATGTCTGGTTTAAATTCCAGGCAACCGGCCGGTTCATTAATATAGATCTGCGTGCAGGAACGGTATATGGGAATATGCGCAGACCTCAGATGGCCCTCTGGAACGAAGCCGGAACGGAAGTCAATTGCTCCGGACCTGTAATTGATCAGGGAACACTAACCATTAATTCAGACTCGTTAACTACCGGAAACTGGTACTATCTCTCAGTGGATGATAATTATCAAAGCGGGAGTTTCAGCCTTTGCTTTGACGATCAGCCAACCTTCGATTATAAGGAGGGAGCTTTACTGATTAATCATAATTCCGGCTGCTCAGCCGATGCGGCTTATACAAATTACTTTGCCACGGCCGACCAGGATATGGGTTCTTGCTGGTCAGGTACCATTAATAAAAACGTATGGTTCAAATTTGTTGCCACCTCCAGTTTCCTTACCCTGAAATTAATGACCGGAAATATATACGGTACAATTCGCCGGCCGCAGGTGGCCGTATGGCGTGAGGACGGTACCGAGGTGAAATGTATCGGACCGGTGATTGACCAGGGTACACTTATTCTCAGCCTTGACACCTTGAGTATTGGTGATCTGTACTACATATCCGTCGATGATAATTATGTCAGCGGATCTTTCACCCTTTGCCTCAGCGATCAACTCGATTATGACTATTGGGACGGCGCCAAAATTCTCAACCATGATGCAGGGTGTTCGGCAAATGCTGCTTACACCAACTATTATGCAACCGACGACGTGTCTATGGCATCCTGTTGGTCAGGCACAGAAAATAAGAACGTCTGGTTTAAATTCCAGGCTCTGACACCATTCGTTACCGTCAAGTTAAAAACAGGCAATGTATATGGAAACCTGAGACGGGGACAAATGGCTCTCTGGAACTCCCAGAAGCAGGTTGTCAAATGCATCGGTCCGGTATACGACCAGGGAACGACCGAGATGAGCATCGACAGCCTGACGGTTGGTAACTGGTATTGGATTTCCGTTGATGATAATTATGTAAGCGGCTCTTTTACCCTTTGTCTCGATGATATGCCTAACTTTGATTATAAGGCCGGCGCTATCGAGATACCTCATGCCGTCTGGTGCTCTTCCAATGCCGAATATTCCAATACATCTGCTTCTGAGGATGAATCCATGGCTTCATGCTGGTCTGGTACAGAAAATAAAAACGTATGGTTTAAATTTCAGGCCCTGAGTGAATTTGTGTCTGTCGGGCTGAAAACCGGTAATGTCTACGGCAACATGAGAAGAGGGCAGATGGCCCTCTGGAAGGCAGATGGCACTGAAATCAAATGCATTGGAAGGGTCCTTGACCAGGGCACCACTTCTATCAGTTACGATGGACTTAACCCGGGAGACTGGTATTATATCTCCGTTGATGATGATTATGCAAGCGGCTCATTCACCCTTTGCATGAGTGACCAGCCTGATTACGACTATAAACAGGGGGCCGTGGTAATCCAGCACAATGCCGGCTGCTATCCGGATGCTTCCTTCTCAAACCTGATGGCCAGTGCTGACCGGAGTCAGGGCTCCTGCTGGAGTGGTACAACCAATAAGAATGTCTGGTTCAAATTCCAGGCCCTTACCCCTGAAATGAAGCTGCAGATTAAAACCGGAACGGTATACGGAAACATGCAGCGTCAACAGGTTGCTCTGTGGAATGAATCCGATACCCAGGTGGGTTGTGCCCGTTGGATTTATACTACCGGAATGGTCGTTTTACAAACCGACTCCCTGACACCGGGTAACTGGTATTATATCTCTGTGGATGATGACCTCACGAGCGGAAGTTTCTCTCTCTGTATTGATGACCATGTTGATTTTGATTATAAGGCCGGTGCACTGGAACTTACCAATATCAGCAACTGGTGCTCAAACGATGCAGAATATACCAACGTCTATGCCACTCCTGACGGTCAGGCTGGAAGCTGTTGGTCAGGTACAATTAAGAAAAATGTATGGTTCAAATTCCAGGCTGAGACGCAAAACATTATCGTGAATGTTAAAACCGGGAATATTTACGGTACCATGCAGAGGCAGCAACTTGCCTTATGGAATGATGCCGGAACAGAAATTTCATGTGCCAGATGGACGACCACTACCGGCACGGTAACCCTTACAGCAGATACCCTGACTCCCGGTAATTGGTACTATATTTCTGTAGATGACGATAATGCGAGCGGTACTTTCTCCATGTGTCTCCAGGGAAATCCTCTCGATGCCAATATCACCGGTACCGATGTGAGCTGTTATGGTAACTCCGACGGAACCGTTACGGTTACTCCCCAGGGAGGTACCGAAACCGGATATTCCTACAGCTGGACCAAAAACGGGACTCCTTATGCAATTAACACCGCTTCTGCTACCGGTCTGGGTCCCGGTGTTTATGCTGTAACCATCACGGATAATGGTGACGGATCGTTTGTCGTTCGTTCCGTTACAGTCAACGAAGATCCGGCATTACTCGTTGGTCTGACTTCAACCAGCGAATCCTGCTCCGGTACAAGCGACGGATCTGTAAGCGCCACGCCTTCAGGAGGGACAGGAGCGGCTTATCTCTATAACTGGTACAGGAATGGATCGCCGACCGGACAAACTACTCAAACCATCAATGGTCTTAATACAGCATGGTACAAAGTGGTTGTAACCGATGCGGGCGCCCTTGGCTGTACTGTTAGTGATAGTATTGAAGTCCAGGTAAGCGGACTGTTATCTTCAGATCCCGATTCAATAAGTATAGCCAACAACAATGTCTGCCAGGGTACTCCTAAAATTCTTGTAGTCTCTGGGGGAAGCCTTGGAACAGGAGCTGCCTGGAAATGGTATCTCAACAATACTTTTACCACTTCTGCCGGTCCCGACGGCATTACACTTACCGTTGACCCGGCAGTAAATACAACCTATTGGGTAAGGGCTGAAGGCACATGTAATACCAGCAGTGCCGTTTCCGGCACCGTTCTGACCGGTATGCCAAGCGTGGCCCCTACTTCGGCCAGTGTCGACCGCAACAACCTCTGCGCTGCTGATGGGAACATCGTCCTGAGCTATGCAGGCGGAACACTTGGTGACGGAGCTACGGCACAGTGGTACTCTGATGCCACTTTCACAACGAACGTAGGCAACGGCAACAGCCTGACCCTTGCTACCCCGGCAGCCACCACAACCTACTATGTCCGCTTCGAAGGTGATTGCAACACCACTTCTGCAGCCAACGTAACTGTCAATATTAAAGATATAAGCGTCGCTCCGACATCAGCTTCAGTCGATCGCAACAACCTCTGCCCGGCAGATGGCAACATCGTCCTGAGCTATGCAGGCGGAACACTTGGCACCAACGCCACGGCACAGTGGTACTCCGATGCTGCCTTCACCACCAGCGTTGGTAACGGCAACAGCCTGACCCTTGCTACTCCGGGAGCAACGACAACCTACTACGTCCGCTTCGAAGGCGACTGCGATACAACCACCGCCGCCAGCGTGACGGAGACCATTAAAGATGTAAGCGTAGCTCCGGCCTCAGCTTCAGTGTCGACCGCAACAACCTCTGCCCGGCTGATGGCAACATCGTACTGAGCTATGCAGGCGGAACACTCGGAACAAACGCCACGGCACAGTGGTACTCCGATGCTGCCTTCACCACCAGCGTTGGTAACGGCAACAACCTGACCCTTGCTACCCCGGGAGCAACAACAACCTACTACGTCCGCTTCGAAGGCGACTGCGATACCACCACCGCCGCCAGCGTGACGGAGACCATTAAAGATATAAGCGTTGCTCCGACATCAGCTTCAGTGTCGACCGCAACAACCTCTGTCCGGCTGATGGCAACATCGTCCTTAGCTATGCAGGCGGAACACTCGGCACCAATGCCACGGCACAGTGGTACTCCGATGCTGCCTTCACCACCAGCGTTGGTAACGGCAACAGCCTGACCCTTGCCACCCCGGGAGCAACGACAACCTACTATGTCCGCTTCGAAGGCGACTGCGATACCACCACCGCCGCCAGCGTGACGGAGACCATTAAAGATATAAGCGTTGCTCCGACATCAGCTTCAGTGGATCGCAACAACCTCTGCCCGGCTGATGGGAACATCGTCCTTAGCTATGCAGGCGGAACACTCGGCACCAATGCCACGGCACAGTGGTACTCTGATGCTGCTTTCACCACCAGCGTTGGTAACGGCAACAGCCTGACCCTTGCCACCCCTGGAGCAACGACAACCTACTATGTCCGCTTCGAAGGCGACTGCGATACCACCACCGCCGCCAGCGTGACGGAGACCATTAAAGATATAAGTGTAGCTCCGACATCAGCTTCAGTGTGACCGCAACAACCTCTGTCCGGCTGATGGCAACATCGTCCTTAGCTATGCAGGCGGAACACTCGGCACCAATGCCACGGCACAGTGGTACTCCGATGCTGCCTTCACCACCAGCGTTGGTAACGGCAACAGCCTGACCCTTGCCACCCCGGGAGCAACGACAACCTACTACGTCCGCTTCGAAGGCGACTGCGATACCACCACCGCCGCCAGCGTGACGGAGACCATTAAAGATATAAGCGTTGCTCCGACATCAGCTTCAGTGGACCGCAACAACCTCTGTCCGGCTGATGGGAACATCGTACTTAGCTATGCAGGCGGAACACTCGGCACCAATGCCACGGCACAGTGGTACTCTGATGCTGCCTTCACCACCAACGTTGGCAACGGCAACAGCCTGACCCTTGCCACCCCGGGAGCAACGACAACCTACTACGTCCGCTTCGAAGGCGATTGCAATACCACTTCTGCAGCCAACGTAACTGTCAATATTAAAGATATAAGCGTCGCTCCGACATCAGCTTCAGTCGACCGCAACAACCTCTGTCCGGCTGATGGCAACATCGTCCTTAGCTATGCAGGCGGAACACTCGGCACCAATGCCACGGCACAGTGGTACTCTGATGCTGCCTTCACCACCAGCGTTGGTAACGGCAACAGCCTGACCCTTGCCACCCCGGGAGCAACGACAACCTACTACGTCCGCTTCGAAGGCGACTGTGATACCACCACCGCCGCCAGCGTGACGGAGACCATTAAAGATATAAGTGTTGCTCCGACATCAGCTTCAGTGGACCGCAACAACCTCTGTCCGGCTGATGGCAACATCGTCCTTAGCTATGCAGGCGGAACACTTGGCACCAATGCCACGGCACAGTGGTACTCCGATGCTGCCTTCACCACCAGCGTTGGCAACGGCAACAGCCTGACCCTTGCCACCCCGGGAGCAACGACAACCTACTACGTCCGCTTCGAAGGCGACTGCGATACCACCACCGCCGCCAGCGTGACGGAGACCATTAAAGATATAAGCGTTGCTCCGACTTCAGCCAGTGTCGACCGCAACAACCTCTGTCCGGCTGATGGGAACATCGTCCTTAGCTATGCAGGCGGAACCCTGGGCACCAATGCCACGGCACAGTGGTACTCTGATGCCACTTTCACAACGAACGTAGGCAACGGCAACAGCCTGACCCTTGCCACCCCGGGAGCAACGACAACCTACTATGTCCGCTTCGAAGGCGACTGCGATACCACCACCGCCGCCAGCGTGACGGAGACCATTAAAGATATAAGCGTTGCTCCGACATCAGCTCAGTGGACCGCAACAACCTCTGTCCGGCTGATGGCAACATCGTCCTTAGCTATGCAGGCGGAACACTCGGCACCAATGCCACGGCACAGTGGTACTCCGATGCTGCCTTCACCACCAGCGTTGGCAACGGCAACAGCCTGACCCTTGCCACCCCGGGAGCAACGACAACCTACTACGTCCGCTTCGAAGGCGACTGCGATACCACCACCGCCGCCAGCGTGACGGAGACCATTAAAGATGTAAGCGTAGCCCCCACTTCGGCTCAGTGTCGACCGCAACAACCTCTGTCCGGCTGATGGGAACATCGTACTTAGCTATGCAGGCGGAACCCTGGGCACCAATGCCACGGCACAGTGGTACTCTGATGCCACTTTCACAACCAACGTTGGTAACGGCAACAGCCTGACCCTTGCCACCCCGGGAGCAACGACAACCTACTATGTCCGCTTCGAAGGCGACTGCGATACCACCACCGCCGCCAGCGTGACGGAGACCATTAAAGATATAAGTGTAGCTCCCACTTCGGCCAGTGTCGACCGCAACAACCTCTGCCCGGCTGATGGCAACATCGTCCTGAGCTATGCAGGCGGAACACTTGGCACCAATGCCACGGCACAGTGGTACTCTGATGCCACTTTCACAACGAACGTAGGCAACGGCAACAGCCTGACCCTTGCCACCCCGGGAGCAACGACAACCTACTATGTCCGCTTCGAAGGTGACTGTGATACCACCACCGCCGCCAGCGTTACGGAGACCATTAAAGATATAAGTGTTGCTCCGACTTCAGCTTCAGTATCGATCGCAACAACCTCTGCCCGGCAGATGGCAACATCGTCCTGAGCTATGCAGGCGGAACACTCGGAACAAACGCCACGGCACAGTGGTACTCCGATGCTGCCTTCACCACCAGCGTTGGCAACGGCAACAACCTGACCCTGGCTACCCCGGGAGCAACGACAACGTACTACGTCCGCTTCGAAGGCGACTGCGATACAACCACCGCCGCCAGTGTGACGGAAGATATTAAGGACATTCCTGTTGCTCCGGCTTCTGCAAGTGCCGACCGGCCTGTGGTTTGTGAAGCTGACGGAGATATCGTCCTGAGTTACTCAGGAGGAGATCCGGGTACGGGTGGTATTGCCAGGTGGTATTCAGATGCAGGCTTTACCTCTCTGATCGGTTCGGGCAATGATCTGACCATTGCTGCCCCCCTGTTAACCTCTGTATATTATGTAAGGTTTGAAGCAGATTGCGGTAATTCGTCAGCTAAATCTGTGACCGTAACGGTCAATCCAAATCCGGCGCCAACCATTACCGGACCCGATGAGGTTTGTTTGCCCGGACCAGCCATTTTTAGCACGGAAGTGAATGCAGCCTATACCTATTCATGGACCATTACTGGTGGCAGTGCCTCAGGCAGTACTACTTCAGATCAGCTAAGTGTGGATTATTCCGTTGCCGGTTCGGGAACAGTACAGGTGACCGTTACCGATACGGTAACCGGTTGCTCCGGGACCTCGGCGGTTCAGAATATTGAAATTTACGATCAACCTGAAATATTTGAAATTCAATCCAATCATAAATTATTAAGACGATGAATTCAGTAAACCAAAAAATAACACTTAACAATTACAATGTCATGAGAACAAAACTTTACTCAAAAATTGCCAGGACGGCTGTTGTATTATTCTTTGCGATAGCGTCAGCTCCATCACTGCTTGCGCAGTTCGCTTCAACAGCCACTGTCACTCAAACTCCGGTTGAAGAAAGAAAAGGATTAGTCAGTACATATACTGTACCGGGACCAGCCACTGACGAATACAGTTGGGAAGTTGTCGGTGGTACTGTAACAAGTCCGGCTGCCGGTGTAACAGGTTCAGGTACGGGTGCTGATCCGTATGTTGTTCCTTTTACGGCTGGTCAGACCCAGATCGAGGTTCAGTGGCCGGCTGATGACAGCACCATCACTTCAGCTACGGGAAATGTTTCAGTACAGAGGCGTGTAGCCCATGCCACAGTACAGTGTCCCAGCCAGATCCAATCCATGGATGTGACCCTCTGGAGTAATCCGACCATTTCAATACAGGATGCCGATTACGAAATATGTTCGGGTGATGCTACGAACGGCGACATTACAGTTGCTTTCACAGGTGCTCCGAATTTTGATTACAAATACACCATCACAGATTTGGATGGTAACGTTAGTGCTGAGCAGGTTGTTACAGGTATAACGACAGCTACCACGACCATTGCTATTCCGGCTAACCTGGTGAACAGCACTACAACCGTCGATCAGACTTACATTGTGACCATCACGGACATGAATGATACATTTACAGGTTCAGGTACCATCCTTGACGGAACCATCACTATTACCGTTCATCCGACCATTGAAACTGGTGATATCACAAGTGATAACAGCCTGACAAGAAGATAGTAGCAGACTGAATTATATTACATCTGCAGGCCGGCAAGCGGCTGGCCTGCAGATTATAAAAAAAGATTATAAGGAAGACCCTGGAAAGATGATTTCTTCCTGATGGGTGCCCTAACAGGCTGCAATGAAGATTAGTATATGATATTAAAAAAGTACATATGGCTAATGGTGATCCTCCTGGGGATCATACCGGAACTGCAGGCACAGTATGTCAATACGGTGTGTGCGGGTGATATCGGTGTGGTTTACAGGATTAAAGGAACACCCGGCTCTACGTTCAACTGGACTGTGGAAGGAGGTACTATTGCTGTCAACTGGGGCGATTCTATTAGTGTCAACTGGGGTGATAAGGCAGGTGTTTATACTATAAGGGTGCAGGAACTATCACAGTATGGTTGTCCGGCAGTTCCCATTACGGCTCGTGTAAAAGTATCTGCGCCGAATATTAACCTGGGTGATAATATCAGTATATGTCAGGGCGAATCCGTTGAGATCCGTCCGGAAGGCATATTCAATTCATACCTGTGGCAGGATGGATCAACAAATCCATATTTTATTGCACATAACCAGGGTTATATCACAGTGGCCGTAACAAATGAAGATGGTTGCAGCCGGATTGACAGTCTTTATCTGACCGTACATACTCTTCCCGATGTTGATCTGGGTCCGGATACATCTCTCTGTGGTATAGAAACCATTTCTCTTGATGCTGGTCCGGATGGTACCAACTATCTGTGGTCGACAGGTGAAACAGGACGCGAAATTACTGCATACGCAGGTTCCCGGACAATTTGGGTTAAAGTAACGGATGAATATACTTGTTCTTCAAGCGATACCATAGTTATTGATCCATGTAAAGTGGATGAGAGGTTTAAAGATATGCCTACTGCCTTTACGCCGAATGGTGACGGGAAAAATGATGTCTGGAAAATACCTCAGCTTGCACCTTTCCCACGGGCAGTTGTTGAGATCTATGATCGCTGGGGAAATCTTATATTCCGGTCGGAACCAGGATATTCCGATGCATGGAACGGTATCTCTAATGATGGCAGGGTCATGCCAATGGATTCATACTACTTTATCATTGATCTCCATGACGGGAAATCGCAACCCTTCTCAGGTACTGTAACACTGATCAAGTAAAGGATTTGTGAATAATTTATTTTGCAGTTTGTTTTTCAGGTTATTAACTTGCGGCGTTCTTCCACGAGCATTGAAATATAAGATATTGGGCATAAAAAGTACGGAAATATGTGGGAGAGATAATTTAAAGATGAAAAGGATCGTAATATTTGTTGCACTGGTGTTTCTGTATGCTTCATTCTCTGAAGCACAGCAGATTCCTCTATACAGCCAGTATATGATGAATGGCTTCCTGCTCAACCCCGCCGTTGCCGGAAGTGAGGGATATACAGCTGTAAACCTCACCGTCAGGGAACAATGGCTCGGGCTTAAAGATGCTCCCAAAACCCAGGCTTTAAGTGGTCAGACCCGAATGCTTAAAAACAGTTACATTTCAAAAAATTCATCCGTTCGAAAGCGGCAACGCCTTAGCTCAAGAAGCGGAAATGTTGGCCTGGGTGGATAT
Source organism: uncultured Bacteroidales bacterium (assembly GCA_963732905.1). Classification (GTDB taxonomy): domain Bacteria; phylum Bacteroidota; class Bacteroidia; order Bacteroidales; genus DASQZK01. Next base: position 1,210,645 of record CAVTBM010000008.1, on the reverse strand, counting down.
ATTTTTAATGATCAGAATGGTGCGATCAGCCGCACTGGTATGCAATTATCCTATGCCTACCATATTCGAATGCACCGTTCCCAGCTTTCATTCGGCCTGTCAGGTATCGCTTACCAGTTTGCAATTGACGAAAATAAAGCAAAACTTCTGGAATCGGGTGATCAGGTCTATGATAATGCTCCCAAATCCATATTTATTCCTGATGCAAGCGCCGGGGTGTATTTTTCAAATTCTAATATGTATGCCGGTTTTTCGGCTTCACAATTATTTCAGTCGGCATTAAAACTACGTCCGAAAGACTATGCCGAATATAGAATGAAACGTTATTACTTCCTCACTGCAGGTTATGATTTCATTATTAATGAGGATTTTAGTATTGTACCCTCTTTTCTCCTTAAAACTGCTGAGAATGGGACTTACCAGCTTGATGTTAATTCCAAGTTTATCTTCAGCGAAGATTACTGGGCCGGCATTTCCTATCGTACCGGCAGTGCTCTGATCTTCATGGGAGGCGTTAGAGTCGATAAATTCTTTTTCGGCTACGCTTTCGACTATACCCTTAGCAGCCTTATGAAACGTACCTATGGCTCTCATGAAATCATGCTTGCCATCAAATTCGGCGATAACGCCAGAAGATACAGGTGGCTGAACAGATACTAGGAAGAGAGTAGGAGGAAAGTAGTGGGTAGCCGCAAAGGACATCTTCCAACCACCTTTTACCTGCCCTGTTCACGAACCTTCTCCCCATTCTGTTGTTCCTTCTTCAAAACCCGGAACAATGGATCTTACCCGCAAAAAATGCCGGCCCTGTGAAGGTGGTGTAGACAAACTCAATGTACAGGCCATTCAGGATTACAACTCTCAGTTAAAAGTACCATGGACAGTCGTGGATGGAATGAAAATCAACAAATCCTTCATATTTCCTGATTTCAGGAACTGTATGAACTTCGCCGTTAAGGTGGCCGACCTTGCTGAACAGGAAGGTCACCATCCGGTCATGCATATTTATTTCTCTAAAGTTGATATCGAACTTTGGACTCACGCTATTCTCGGTTTATCTGAAAATGACTTCATTATGGCCGCTAAAATTGATGAATTGTAAGTGAGATCAATAAAAAGCTTTCAAGTCGGAATTATTTCACGTATTTTTCGGACAGTTTTGAAAAAAGGGGGATTTGCATAGATCCTGAAAATCTCAATGTCAAACCAGATGACAGCACGGAAACTACCAGTAATACTTTTTTTAATGGTTCTGATAAGAAGTCTTCCGGTTATGGGCCAGCAGGTGACCATTAAGGGAGATGTATTTGATAATGCCACAGGCGTAGCTCTTACAGGTGCGTCTGTTTATACACGGACGGGGAAGACGGGAGTTGTTGCAGGCAAAGATGGTTCCTTCTCTTTCACTCTGCCTTATGGCAGTTACACCCTTGTATCATCCTATGTTGGATACCGCACCGACAGCACACATATTGAAGTCTCTGCCGGATATAACACCACTTTACATTTCCGGCTTAACCGCGATCTTGTCGCCTTTTCCGACGGAGTGGTCGTAGTTGGAAACCGCACTCTTCCACGCAGCATAACCCGGTCGGCAGTGCCGGTGGACCTCTTCTCTTCACCGGTGCTGAATAACAGCGGGTACACGGATTTAAGCCAGCAGCTGAACACCCTGGCCCCTTCCTTTTACTCCACCCGGATGACTTATTCCGATGCGACCGATCACGTAGATCCTGCTGCTCTCAGAGGGATGAATCCTGACCAGACCCTGATCCTGGTGAACGGCAAACGGCATCACCCGACAGCCATCGTCAACTTGTTAAGTGTGGTAGGGAAAGGATCTGTCATCAACGATCTGAATACCATTCCTTCCTCCGCCATCAGCCGCGTTGAAATTCTTCGCGACGGGGCGTCTGCGCAATATGGCTCCGATGCCATTGCCGGCGTGATTAACCTCGTCATGAAACAGGATACATCCGGGTTGGATCTGCATACGCAGATCGGCCGGACATATGAGGGCGACGGACTCAGGGAGGATATTGCCGCAAATTATGGTTTAAGCATCGGTAAAAAAGGTGGTTTTGTAAATCTGACCGCTGAATTTAACAAGCGGGGAGCAACGAACCGGGCAGGAACATACAATGGGTTGATCTTTCGTACTGCAAACCAGGATGGTCTGAGCTATGATGAAAACCTCGTTCTGGACAACCAGATTCTTGCTGCAAGGAACCTTTCCAGGCAGGATTTCAGACTCCACCTGGGAAATTCGACCCTGGGCGATGGAAAAGTATTTTTCAATACCATGATCCCGGTAAGCAGGAATGCAGAATTCTATGCTTTTGGAGGCATGAATTACCGTTATAGCGAATCGGCAGGAGATTACCGTTTACCGAATGACTCCAACAGGAGCGATTCCGTTTTATATCCGGACGGATTTCTTCCCCGTATCAGTGCCCGTCTTACCGATCACTTCGTTTCGGCAGGGATCAGGGGCACGATGCATGGCTGGGATGCTGACTTCAGTAATACCTATGGCTCCAACGGCATCGATTTTTATGTATCCCATTCGGCCAATGCTTCCATGGGCGCCTCCAGTCCGACAGATTTTCAGTCGGGAGGAACCAGGTACGCCCAGAACACCACCAATCTTGATCTTTCCAGACATTATGCTGATATAGCCTTCATCCACGATCTTGCACTCAATTTCGGGAGTGAATTCAGGGTTGAAAACTATAAGATCCTACCCGGCCAGGAATCATCATGGATAAACCAGGATAAGGTGCATTTTCCGGGTGCGCAGGGTTTCCCGGGATTCCAACCGGCAGATGCCACCGATCGCTCGCGATATAATATCGGCTTCTATGGCGATGCCGGCTTGACGTTTTCGCCGGCACTTCTTCTCGATATAGCCGGCCGCTACGAGGATTACTCCGATTTCGGAAGTAATCTTTCAGGAAAAATTGCTGCCCGGTATTCCTTTCATTTTCCTTTGAATCTAAGAGGTTCAATAAGTACCGGATTCCGTGCGCCATCGCTGCAGCAGTTCTATTACAGCAATACAGGGTCATATTATTATGAAGGTTACCTGATTGAGGTTCTGACGGCAGCCAACGACAGCCGGGTAGCTTCGGCTTTCGGTATCCCGTCGCTGAAGGAAGAGACCAGCGTGAGCTATAGTCTCGGCTTCACTTCCGACCCGGTTAAAAATACAACCATTACCGCCGATGCTTATCAGGTTGATGTGAAGAACAGGATCGTTCTTTCGGGAACTTTCTATGTCGTCTTCACCCCAGGTCGCTGATCTTCTTTCTTCCCTGCCTTCGGTTTTCGGTGCACAGTTTTTTACCAATGCCGTGGATACCCGGACCCGGGGTGTGGACGTCGTATTGTCACACTTCATGCCCTTCAGCACGGGTAGCCTTGGCTTCAGCGCCGGCATTAACCTAAACCGCACGAAAGTGGCAGGTGAGATCCATGCTTCCCAACAAATCAAATCACGGGGACTCACAACTTACCTCTTTAACCGTCAGGACCGTGCTCTGATGGAGCTTGCCCAGCCACTGAGCAAAATGAATCTCTCGATGACCTATACCTATAAAAAGCTTACGGCTACAATACGTACTATCCGCTTTGGACAGGTATCCTACCGGGGTACGGATACCAGTGCCGGCGAGCTGGCCATGGACCAGGATTACAGCCCCAAATGGCTGACTGATGCACGACTCGACTACCATCTTCTGCCGTCACTTAATCTGACAGCAGGTGCGAACAACCTGTTCAACGTTTATCCTGATAAGAACAATAAGGTCCTGCAAAACTACGGCAGGTTTCCCTATAATACCGCTGTAACACAGTTTGGCTTCAACGGCGGATTTTATTATGCCGGACTGGAACTCAAGGTGGGGAGATGAGGCGGGAAGAGTAACTGTCTGAAAATATAGGTCCACGGGAAAGAAAGCGGAGAGGATAAAAGACGAAGCCATTGTATCATATGAAGATTATGGATTTATATTGATAGCACAGGTAAAAATTAAATTTCAGGTATCTTTTTACTAAGACAACTAAGTCTCACTCACGTTACATAAACCCATGAGAAAATCTAACCAGGAGATAACAGACCGGTCGGTTCTTGAAGAGATTCTGTCCCTTTCCAAAGTTTGCAGGATTGCCGTAAACGATCAGGATACGCCTTATCTTATTCCTGTTAATTTCGGTTACCACGGGAACTGTATTTTTATCCATTCTGCTAAAGAGGGAAAGAAGATGGATTTACTGACAAGAAACACAAAAGTTACTTTCGAGGTCGAACACACTGCAGACGTCATCCCTCATGAAAAAGCCTGCAAGTGGGCAGCCTTGTACCGTTCTGTTGTGGGTCATGCCAGCGTTGAAATTATTACAGACTTTGAACAAAAGAAAGAGGGGCTCGCGATCATCATGTCTCATTACGGTGCGCCTGATGCAATTGAATTTGATGATAAGGAAGTAAATTCGGTGATTATTCTGAAGCTGGTGATAGGTTCTATGACCGGAAAACAATCGGGAAACTGGGACAGGATATTTAATCAGAGGGATTATACATTGAGTTCTGACAGGCTGATTCTTAAAGAGGTAAACTGGGACGACCTTGAGAATATTCACCGGCTTCATTCTTTTCCGGAAGTAGATGAATTCAACACTCTGGGAATACCTGAAAATATAAATGCTACCCGGAATATTCTCAGAACATCCATTGAGGATAAATTTAGCCCGGTCAGGAAGAAGATTTCCTGGGCTGTATTCGACAATCAAAATCATGAGTTTATCGGGGAAGCCGGCATCAGCCTGTCTGCTGACCGCTTCAGGCTGGGTGAGATCTTTTACAACCTTGATCCCTCATTCTGGGGATACGGATATGGTACTGAGATCGTGAGACGAATGATAAAATTTGGTTTTGATGACCTTCACCTTCATAAGGTGGAAGCAGGAGTTGCCACGGAAAATTCCAGATCGGTAAGGGTACTGGAAAAGGCGGGAATGAAAAGGGAAGGACTCAGACGGAAAATTCTGCCTGTAAGAGGGGAATGGAAAGACAACTATCATTATGCCATCGTTGAAGGTGATGAATAGTTATAATGCCGTTAAAAAAAACGAATAGAAGACCCATGAGTGACTATCTCAACTCAAATTTCGACCTTAGTTCGGAACAACTTGTCGATGTGCTGGATGAAGTCCCTGTCTGGTCAGCCCCTTTCGGTATGAAGCTCCTTGAATTGGTTAGATTGAAGAAAAATATCATGGCACTGGATATAGGTTTCGGAACCGGATATCCCCTGACTGAACTGGCTATGAGGCTGGGTAAAACGTGTAAAGTCATTGGTATCGATCCCTGGGAAGCTGCCATAAAGCGCACCGAAAAGAAATTGGCTTTGTATGGTATCACAAATGCCGGACTGATCCGGGGTGTTGCAGAAGACATTCCCCTCGACAGCCATAGTATAGACCTTATAACCAGTAACAATGGATTAAATAATGTCGCCGACCTGAGAAAGTCCCTGTCGGAATGTTCCCGGGTTTTGAAAACAGGCGGCCAGTTTATTCAGACGATGAACCTGGATACATCTTTTGAGGAATTCTACAAGATCATGGTCGAAGTTCTCAGGGAACAGAATATGGAAACAGAATTAAGGAGATTGCGGGAGCATATTTATAAAAAGAGGAAACCTCTGGATGAATACAATCATAATCTGGTATACTCAGGATTTTCAGTGGATCGTATTCTTTATGATAAATTTGAGTATTCCTTTGTGGATGGGACTACTTTGCTGAACCATTTTTTCATCAGGCTGGCGTTCCTGGACGGGTGGAAAAGTTTTCTTCCTGAAGAAAGGGTAACCGGGGTTTTCAGAATGGTGGAAGGCATAATGAATGACAGGGCTGAAGCAGAAGGATTTATCAGATTAAGTGTACCGTTTGTGGTGATTGATTGTCATAAGGTATAGAAATTCTTCATAAACTGAATTTCGTATCGGAAAAGGCGGGATCAGGTCCCGTGATCATGGATGCAGCTTCTCAGAAGAATGAACGTCTTTACGCAACTGGTTAAAGAAAACGCAAAAGGTGCAAAATCAATTTACAATGGCCAATTCCAAAATTTCCGGGCATTCGCTTCCCCAATCCATATTGTTACATATTCTCCCGGGCCTACTTACCGGCGCGGCTTATTTTGCACTGGTACCAGCGGTTCGCTCCCTTGGTTTCCCATCGGTCATGGCACTTTCCCTGGCCGGGATATTCGTCCTGGTACCCTTTGAGCTGGGCTGGTTATTTTTTCAAAAGCGAAAAACCGGAGAACCGTTTTTTAAAGGCATCATCCGTTATGTTAAGCCTTTGAAGGTTCTGCAGTACCTTTTGTGGGTGCCGGTCATTTTTCTGGCCTCCGGATTGTTGTTTACCGTGTTTAAGTTTTCCGCCGGCTTGCTCCGTCCTGTATTCGACTGGATAAATCCCGGACTGTTACTGGATATGGGATTAAATAATGCCTTCACCACCTCTAGACTGATCATCACCGATGTGGTCTTCCTGTTAACAGTTGTCGTCGTTCTCCCTGTCACTGAGGAACTTTATTTTCGCGGATATCTTCTGCCACGGATGCCTTCTGAGTTGAAAGGCTGGGCCCCGGTTGTGCATAGTGCCCTTTTTGCCTTGTATCACACATGGACGCCCTGGATGTTTCTGACCCGGGCTATAGGTGTTCTGCCACTCATCCTCGTGGTCAAACGCAAAGAAAATATTTACCTTGGTATTATTGTGCATTGCCTGTTGAATTCCCTCGACCTTATCCAGGGTGTGGCGTATCTTTTTGGTCGTTGATGAGAAGAAATGCCAAGAAGCCGGTAGTGACGGAGATATTCCGAAACAGGTAAATAAAAGAGTTTCGGTTGAAAGATATTCGGGAACTTCTCTCAAAACCGTTATTCCACGCCTGCCAGCACCATCCCGGGCAGCAGCCTGTAATCCGTAATGGTGATGCTGATGTCATCAATATTGTACTGTCTGTAGGTATTTGTGTTAAAGAGATTGTTCCCTTTAAGCCGGCAGCTCAGCATGTTTGCCCCAGCCCTAAAGGGAGCAGTCTGGAAAAACGACCTGTTCTCTTCAGAAATTAAGTGTAAAAACAGCTTGGATCTTCTAATCTGTCGGAGTAGAATTAAGTAACGATTTTGAATTTTATCGCTGGATGCTTTATTATGAAAGTTTTTTTTATTTTCGTTATCCGATAGAGGGTTTCTCCGTTAATTATCTTAGTTATTCTCTAAATTCGTCGATTTGTTGCCGGAGCAAATCTGTGCCATTTGGGGTGAGTCCCGTTTTGTTGACTTTTATTGAAATGGACTGTCCAGGTGTTGCATGGCGTTCCAAAAGGTTTGTAACTATATTACTAATTAAAAAAATCTGTCAATGAAGTCTATTTTCAGTCTGTTAATTCTGGTTTGTTTTGCCGGCTCACTTTACGGGCAGGAGATAAGCATCAGTGCCGTTCACAGCAGCAGTCACTTTAAAAGATACATTGTTGGCTACGGGTACGAAGCAGGTTATAACCAGAGCCTGAAATCCGGTAACCGTTTCGATATATCTTTTTCTCAGACTTTCTTCAGTCAACCCTACAACGATATTTATAGTTCACTGGAAGACGGAGTTTCCACATACATCAGGCAGGTCGAGCCTCACAATCAAAGGCTGGTCCTGAGAATTGGATACGCGTTCCGGTTGGTTGACCATCCAAAATCGAGGCTTTACATCGGGCCGGAAGCCGGACTGAATTATTTCATCATCAGGGAAGATTACCAAAGATTTGCAAATGAATTTATTAGTGCCGGATGGTTCACTTCAGACAACACCTCCGGACCAAAGATCGGTGCCGGTTTCCTGATGGAATTCGAACTCTGCAATATTTTAAGTGAGCATATTTCTGCCAGCCTCACTGTAAATCCGGAAGTGACCAACTATGAGAAACTGGGAATGCTGGGATCATATGATCCGTATTTTATTGGTTGGCTGAATGTTCAGTTTGGTTTCAGGTATCTGTTGACAGGAGAGAAGTGATTTGCTTTATCAATGTCGTTTAGATAAGCTCCCTGAGCGAAGTCGAAGGGTGTACTCATTTTTGCGTTGAATCTAACGGTCCCTGAGCGCAGCCGAAGGGAGCTGATCTAAACGACATTGATTGCTTTATCTTCATCTCTGCTCCCCTCACCCGGTTCTCTGCTCCCCCCTTCTCGCTCCGATCCCTCCTCCATATTCGGGTTTTTAAGTTTTATGTCAATTAAATGGTTACCTTTGTGCCTTTATTCATCACCCGTAAGGGGAACCCCGGGAATCATCCCGGAAAAATTAATCACATTTATATGCTATTTGAAGATCTTAACATTATAGAACCTATCCTTAAAGCCTTAATAGACGAGAACTATACCGAACCCACAGCCATACAGGAAAAAGCCATCCCACTCATTCTGAACGGTAAAGACGTGCTGGGCAGCGCACAAACAGGAACCGGCAAAACGGCTGCATTCGCCATACCGATACTACAGCACCTGTATTTCGAACGCCGGCAGCCTAATAACACAAGGAAAATTCAATCACTCATCATCACGCCTACCCGCGAGCTGGCCATCCAGATCGGAGAGAGCTTTGGGACCTACGGAAAATATACCGGCATCAGGAATACCGTTATCTTCGGTGGGGTGAACCAGAACCCTCAAACGGCAGCCTTGCGCCGTGGTGTAGATGTACTCGTGGCAACACCCGGAAGACTCCTGGACCTGATGGATCAGGGTTATGTCAGACTAAACGATATTGAATATTTTGTTTTGGATGAAGCGGACCGGATGTTGGATATGGGTTTTATCCACGATATCCGGAAGATCATTTCCAAACTGCCTGAGAAACGGCAATCCTTGTTTTTTTCAGCTACAATGCCGGAGAGCATCGTCGAACTTTCACGAAAAATTCTAAAAAATCCAATAAAGGTTGATGTCAGCCCGATTTCCTCTACCGCTGATACGATCAGGCAGTACCTTTATTACACAAACAAATCGAACAAGAAAGACCTGCTGCTTCATATCCTCGGTGACCAAAATATCGATCAGGTGCTTCTGTTCTCCAGGACAAAACATGGTGCCGACCGGATTACACGTGACCTGCAGAAGCAAAAGATCAAAACCGCTGCTATCCATGGTGACAAAGCCCAGAATCAGAGACAAAAATCCCTGAGCCAGTTCAAGGCCGGAGAAATCAGGGTACTGGTGGCAACGGATATCGCCGCCAGGGGTATTGACATTGATAAACTCAAATATGTGATCAATTATGATATTCCGAATATCGCCGAAACGTATGTCCATCGCATAGGCCGGTCAGGACGGGCAGGAGAGGAAGGAATTGCCATATCCATTTGCGAGCCTGATGAAAATGAATATATGAGAGACATCGAAAAACTGATCAACAAGAAGATAAAAATTGCCCAGGCTAATCCGTTTCCCCAGACGGATAAACCCATGACGGATCAGGAAAAAAAGGTTTTTGAAAAAGAAAAACAAAGAAGGAAGCAGGAGTTCTTCGCATCCCGCAAACGAAACTCATACTAGAATTCCGGTTTTTAATTTACCACTGTTACTCCTGCCCATTTTTAGCCAGGTTATTACCATAAGAGGCTGTCGGAAAAGTTGCAGCCGTTATCCGGATTTTTAATGCATTGGCCAGCACCACGTTTATGCACTGAAATCCGGAACAATTCCATTTTCCTTTTACCCGACTCTCTTTTCCTTTTAAGTGTCTCCGTTTCTCCAAAAAATATATATCTTTGTATCTTCATAAATAGATATATGGATACAATAAAATTCAAAGAGCTGGAGATTAAACAGGAAGGCACCTGGATAACAAAAACCCTGAAAAGCCGACATTTTCGGAAAACGATGATCTTTATTGCTGGCGGAGCCCTTGCGGGGCTACTGGTCTTTTATCTGACCGAAGGGAAGCATATCGTGGATATGTCATTCGGGGATATATTCCAGGGTATGCTGGTAGGAGGATTCATTGGCTTTTTTATTACAAACAACCCCTGCGCAAGAAACAAGTGTTAGGTAAAGCCTGAAGGATTAAGCATTTATCTGGTTATCGCTGAGAGTCAACTCTGAAAAAGGTTTTCGGGATGGATCACTTCTAAAATACCATTGCACACCCCTGGCTTGATTTTTTGCAATGGGCTCATTCATCTTTTTACATATCTTTGAGGAATAGGAACCGGATCATCAATTTCATAATACGTCATTGGTGTACACTGATGTATTGAAATAACGGTGAAAATTGGAAGTGTGGCATGGTGAAAAGACAAAACAGCTGTAAATTTGCAACTCAGGAAATACTCTGGTTCTTGTTTTCAGTTTCGAAAATCGTTTCATTCCCGAAAATTCTTTTGTCATGCAAGAGCGAAACCAGATCATTCTCAAACTTATCCTGGCACATTTCATCCTGGTGCCTGTCCTCATCCTGTTCTCTTTTTTCCACAGAACCGGAAGTCTTCTTGTTCTCCCGATAGCCCAGTGTATTCTTATCATCATTCTGATGGCCGGGTACTGGGAGTTTTTCAGCAAATGGTTTAAATGGTCCTTCATTCTTTTTTGTGAAGTCATGATACTCGTTTCAGCGGGCACCCGGATAGCTTCCGCCTACATTGTGAGACCTTCCTCTGTTTGGATTGTGGTGCTGAGTATTGCACTGGCTGCGTCCCTCTTTTTGTTGATCAGGATCCTGATCGTGATCTTCAAAAAAGATCCGGAAAGGCTCGAAATAGAATTCCCTTTTAAAGACGGAGAATACATGGTTACTGATGGAGGCGATTCATCTATGAGCCGGATGATGAATTATCATTATCATTCATCTGTCCACAAAAAGAAGGGTACCAATAAGTCTATGCGGTATGCTACAGATGTCGTAAAACTGTCAGGAATGAGCAGCGGCTTTCTGCCTTTAAAAAACGAGGATTACCCGATTTTTGGGGAGAAGTTGTTTGCCCCGATGGATGGCATCGTAGTACAGGTGAAGAATGACATTGAAGATAACCGGCCTTTTACCGGTAACTATCCTTATAATACCGGCAATACTATTGTTCTGAAAAAGGATGACTATTATTTTCTGTTGGGTCATCTTAAAAAGGGGAGTATCACCATTCACGAGGGCGACCAGGTGAAAAGCGGCGATATGATCGGAATGGCCGGCAATTCGGGTATGTCTGAAAGGCCACATCTCCACGCTCAGCTGATGAAGAGTGAATCCGGTGAATTCTGGAAAGGTATGGGCATATGCATCCAGTGGAAAGGCCGTAACCTTTATAAGAACAGGATCCTACATATTTGATATTCCAGTTTTATGTTGAAGGTGGTCTGTTTTAACATTCGTCTTGCAGCAGGATTTAATAAAGGGGATATTATAAGTCAGTTGGTCCTGTTCAAATGGAGGAAACTCTGCTTTGATCGTATTTGAGGCATCAGCTGACAAATCCCGCCCGGATCGATGCATACAATTTCACATCCCTGCCTTCCAATATGGTACACCTTATCCGGTTTCAGAAAATCCGCCGCATCAGTGGCAGATAGTCCTGTTAATGTTTGTGTGCAGCGCATATATAGCGGTACGGCGTCGGTCTGAAACACTGAAAAATCCGTAAATCTACTTTCATAACCATTTCATTGACTTTGGTCCGCGCAGAACCGGATCAAACAATCCGGGTATTTTAAAAGCAAAATTCCCAATTATTTGCTAAATTGGTCTGGAACGCCTAAAAAAGACACCATGAGAAATCTACGTATCTTGTACACAAGGTGTAAAAATTCCAACAGCTCGTTTTTACATGTTGCTATCCGTTATTTACTTATCAGGATATTTTACCGCAAGACGCTGATCATGCATCAGAAGGTCAGAATAAAGGGAATGAAAAACCTGCAGATTAAGGAAAAAGTTGAAATCGGCATGGGGTATGTCGGCTTTAGTCACCGGTCGGATCTGACCTACTTAAATATAAAAGGAAAACTGAAGATCGATGGAAAATTTTCAATAGGGAGGGGATGCCGGATCGATATCGGGGAAAACGCCATCGTCCACATTGGGAAAAAGGGGCTTATCAACTGTTTCACCCGGCTGGTCATAATGCATGAGCTGACCATCGGCGATGACAGTGGCATTTCATGGGATTGCCACCTCCTGGACGATGACTTCCATGAATGTAATTATCCCGGGAAAAAAGAAAAAGTCAATGCCATCCGTATCGGTAATCATGTATGGATAGGATGCGGGGTTAAAATCTACAAGGGGACGGTTATCCCGGATGGCTGTATTGTTGCGTCCGACTCTGTGGTTAGATCTTCGTTTACTGTGAAAAATGCACTTATCGGTGGAAACCCGGCAAAAGTACTGAAAGAGAACGTAGAATGGTTCTGGTAAATTCCGGGATTGGATTGCCGGGAACGTATCTCTCCAAACGGGTTGACAGGTTTCCATGTATCGAATTTACGCGAAACATAAACGGTCACTGCTTCTTATAAATGGTTATGATGAAGGAAATGCTCCTGATCTTCTTTCTGACAGCTTTGTGCCGGTCGGAAATGAATGCCCAGCCGGAAAATTCTGTTACCTGGTTATCGGAAGACCTCGAACTGATCCGTATCTCACCAAATGCATATATTCACGTGTCTTATGCCAGCCTGGAAGGCTATGGGCGTGTTGGCGCCAACGGAGTGGTTTTTGTCAGCGGTAATGAAGCCTTCCTCTTCGATACGCCCTGGAATGATTCACTCACCATGCTTCTATATTCCTGGATTACCAATTCGATGAATCTTAAACTGGCCGGTTTTGTACCAAACCACTGGCATGCCGACTGCATGGGGGGCCTTGGGTACCTTCAGTCGCAGCATGTGGATTCCTGGGCCAATCAACAGACCATTGATATAGCCCGGTCAGGGAACCTTCCGGTGCCGGGACATGGGTTCCTGGATTCCCTGCAGTTGAAAGCCGGCGATAAAATCATCAGTTGCTATTATCCCGGCCCTGCTCATACCATGGATAATATCGTTGTCTGGATCCCTTCGGAGAAGATCCTTTTTGCAGGTTGTATGATAAAAAGTATAAGTTCCGTGAATCTGGGAAATGTGGTGGACGGTGATCTTAGTGCCTATCCTCAAACTCTGAAAACGCTCCTGAAACGGTTTTCTGATGCCGGAATAGTTATCCCCGGCCATGGTGCCTGGGGCGGAATGGACCTTGTCACACACACTCTGGAACTGGCCGAATGATTTCCTTTTTCACTTGCCATAACCGGTCACCATTCTGATGCAAATTGCCAACATGTAATTTTCGATTACCGATTACCTTTCCGATCTCCTGTCTCCATTCATCCCGAAGATAGGCGTAAACAGGGATAATTCCAATGAGCACCTCCGGTGTGAGGAATCCATATTATCCGGGAAATACTATTTTCGATTAATTCTGCTCTGACAGTTTGGAAAAATCAACCTGTTTTTATCCTGAAGGGAACAGGAATATTTTTCAGATTGCTCCCTAAAGGGCTGGGGGTAGACGAGCTGAAAAATCATTGAAAATGCCAGTCTGTCAATGTAAAATTAAAAACTACAGGATAATTCATTGAACAAACACAGAATTGTGGGGTTAGTGAATATCCCCATTTCACTAATTCAGCGAGTTATGCAAAAATGTATCAGTGCAATGGCAATTTTAGCCTTATTTTTTATCTCCTCCTATTCACAGCAACCCGAAGATCCGTTTCACTGGACCAAACCCATTGTTATCCCAAGCAGTATTTATGTTTTATGGAGCGGAGGTCTGAATCCCGATTCCCTTAACCCTTTTCTGAATGTCTATTTTAGTTCAACCGACAGTCATACGGTTGAAAACCTGAGAGCCGACTCGTTGAATCTTCCTGTCGGCGGGAATAAAAAAATGAACCTTTCTGTTGTCGATCTCGACCATAACGGAACCAATGAACTTGTTGGTGCATGGGAAGGAGCTGATTCCTCCGTAGTGTTAACCATCATGGATCCGAATTATCACCTGAACGTTCCGGTTGAAGGAAAATTAATCCAGGGCTCCGGAGAACAGAGGAGAATATTTACTGTACCCGGAGATTTTGATGGCGATGGATATGATGAGTTTGTTTTGGCTTTCATGGATGTGAACAAAAATATTAATATCAGATTATATGATTCTGACGGAACCCTGGTTCCGCAGCTAAAGGCTTCTGTCAGTAATGAGAGTTTATCCGGTAATCCCATGGATGAATCACGTTTTTGCGTCATAGCCGGTGATTTTAATCAGGACGGTAAGGATGAGATAGCCCTTATCAGTTACGATGCTGATAACGATCCTGAATATGAAAGAGGCGTCTACGTCAGGATATATGATTATGTAAATGGGAGTTTTGTGCCAAAGGCAAAAACGGTTATTATTCCGGAAACTACGATCACAGATTCACAGTTTTCCCTCAATGAAATAGGGCTGGCTGCAGCCACTGTCCCGGGAAATGGCGGGCAGCAGGATATGATTGCCCTGGCTTTTACAACCCTTCATAATGAGGGACCTAATGTTGATGATACTTATCTTCAGATAGTTAAAACAAGCGGGGATCTAAACAGCCTGGTTTCTGATGAGGGTAAGCGGGTATCCAAACATTACAATGATAATTTTCTACCTTCGATTTCACTTGTATCAGGCGATATGGACGCTGACGGAAGTTCCGAGCTTGTCTTTTCCCGGTCCGGCACATTTGACCTCTACACTACCACAGCTTCACTGGATCTGACTAAAGTGACCAGCGGAGGGTTTACAACGAGTAACAACGGGGATGATCTGCACGACAGTTACGACTATATGGAAATGTGTAACCTCGACGACATTCCCGGGGAGGAACTTATCGTGGTGAAAAACATATACAGCACCGACTGGGAAAATCCTTTTCCACAGGGTTTTAATCTGAGTGTCTACGGCGACACTACCGGAACATTATCCGGTTTCGCTTTGAAATCCAGTGCTGTGAACAAGACAAATATTCCATATAACTGGCCAAACCGCACCTATGCTCTTGCGGTTGGAGATTTTCAAAATTCAAAAGTGACCATTCAGGCCCCCAGGTATTCTCACCGCACCGGAATAAGCCAGCCTATAGTTGTCCTGAACGCCCCGCCAGTGCATTTTGATGTTTTTGATGGTAACGTCTATGATATCAATACCTGTTACAGCAATCAGGATTGTAAATTTACATCCACCTATTTCATATCTACTACTCAGACGTCTGAGCTTAAAACGGACATTCAAAGTTCATGGGCTGTTTCTGCAGGATTGGCAAGAGAAGGGTCCCTGGGTGTCGGCCTTCAGGCGGAAGCTGCCCCCCTGGGCGTTGGAGGTTCGGTTTCGGCTACATACACCGACAATTTTGAATATCATTTACTCGCCAATTACGGAGAGCATTTTGAAAAGACAAGTACCGTCAGCAAGTCTCAAACGGTTCAGCTTGAAGTTTCGGCGATTGAAGATGACCAAATATTTTCAACCATTACCGATTATGATATCTGGGAATATCCTTACTTTATCGGGAACAGTACTGAAGAATCGGGTGTAATCGTGACATTCGTTCCGACCAAATCAGAAGCGAGGTGGTTCCCCAGTAAAAGTGTAAGTGGGTATTCCTATCAACCCATCCATGAAGTCGGCAATATTTTATCCTATTATTCGTATGATAGCATTCATAAAAATCCAAAAGTTTTTCAGGAGATACAACCTGAGAACGATATCTCTACACCGACCTTTACATTAAGTTCTAATTCAGACTATCACTGGGAATTAAAAGAAAGCAATTTTATTCAGAACGATGCCTATGAAGGCATACAGTTTGGTGTGGATGCAGGCTCAATGGCATTAGGGTTTAAAAAAAGTTTCAATCAGAGTGATGCTTACCTGTATACCTCTACAACAACGATATCTGATGAAATCAGGCTAAGGGTTGACATTGGCGGTATTGACAGATCCATTGGCCCTACTGAATACAGGATAACGCCTTATGCTTACTGGTCAAATCAGGGAGCCCTCGTCATCGATTACAGTGTGGAACCTGAAATTGATCTGCAGGGGGGACAAACATGGTGGCAGGAAATGTATGGCTCCAAACCAGACCCCACTATGATCCTTCCATGGTTACTCGATCCGGAAAAAGGTTTCGCGGTTTCAGATGAATCCAAGCGTCAGCAAACAACGGATATCCTGCTTAAACCTTCCTATCTTTCACCGGGCGATACAGCCATTGTTACTGCTAACGTGAGAAATTTCAGCCTGGTAAATACACCGTCGGCTGTTAAGGTACAATTCTATCTTGGAGACCCCAGGGCAGGTGGTGAACTTGTCAGTGATATTTATGGAAATACCGAATTCCTGACGGATGGCCCTGTCGCTTCACGAAGCGTTAAAACCATCAGCTTTGTATGGGTCAAGCCCAAAGATCTGTCTCAATCCAGGCTGTATATGGTTATTGACCCCGATAATACCATCGATGAAGTACATGAGAACAATAACACCGGATGGATCTCGCTTCAGGATTCACAGACTGATGCAGTAATTGATTATCCTTTGCAAAATTCAGGAGGTCTGGAGCTTTACCAGAACTATCCGAATCCCTTTGACGAGTCCTCCAGAATTGACTACTACCTGAATCGTTCTGATAATATCACAATCAATATTTATGATATTTCCGGAAAACTTCTCAGAAGCTATGTCCCCGGATTACAGGGAGCAGGGAGGCACAGCCTGGAAATTGAGGGGACAGGGCTTAATACGGGTGTTTATTATTATACTCTCCGGGGCATTTCCACAGGAACAAAATCCCGGAAGATGATGATCATTCATTAACCTACGGTTTAAAAATCGTTGATTTTATGACTATGGATGAATGTCACATCCCGAAGTGGTAAGGTCCTCTGAGTAGTATACCGGCAGTATGCCCTTCGTGTGAAACAGCCATTTGAATATATTCAAGGTCAATCTGCCAAAAGATCGGTATATTTGTAATTATGTCCACAATATGGGGAGTGAAAGAGAATAAAATTATAATTTAAACCCCTGATACCTCCTGAAAAAGAAATGACGAAAATAGGTAACCCGTTTAAACCTGCTGCTATGCGGTGTTCAGGAATATTCCGTGGATAAATGAATAAAGCTTACCATTTTCAGTCAGTTCCGGCATCAAGGATCGCGACATTCGATGTGTATTCCGTTAGTATGCTAAGGCATCATGTAAGTGCTTTGCTTGAATTTGACGTGACGGATAGCCGAATGAAACTGAAGGCGCTGAAAAGAAATGGATCTAAAGTCTCCTTTACTGCCTGGATCATAAAAGTGATCGGCATAGCCCTGGAAAAACACCCGGATGCCTCATCCTTTCTGTACAATAAGAAAAAGCTGATATCCTTTGATGACATAAACATCTCCATTGTTGTTGAAAAAGAATCAGGGGGGAAAAAAGTACCAATACCCCTTGTCATAGAAAGAGCTAATGAGAAAAGTATACCTGCAATAACACAGGAGATTGAAAATGCAGGAAAAAAGACATTATCTGAGAACGAGATGGTACTGAACAGACAATCAGATGTTTATGAAAGGTTGTATTACCGCTTGCCGGGATTTTTAAGGAGAGCCGTCTGGAAATACATGTTGAGACATCCACGGGTGGCATTTAACAAAATGGGGAATGCAATGGTTACTTCATTGGGTATGATGGGGAGGATCAACGGATGGTTCATCCATAGCAGCGTGCATCCAATATCTTTCGGAGTTGGTTCTGTAATAAAAAAAGCTGTTGTTATCCAGGATGAAATAAGAGTAAGGGAGATCCTGAATATGACCATACTATTTGACCACGATGTCATCGACGGGGCTCCGATGGTAAGATTTGTGAACGATTTGACCCGGTATATAGAAAACGGGGAAGACTTATAAATCTGACAGCATCAGGCTCTTCTTCATTTGTAATAAATGCGTTAAATTTAATGGCTCTATCCCGGTTTAATTTTTTTTTGGATCAACAGCAACCATTGACAATTCATTAAATCACATGATATCATGAAGCATTCTTTGTTGACCTATAGCACACTGCCGCTTGCTTTTGTTATGCTTGCCGGTTGTTCCCGTCAGAAGACGTCGGAACCTTTGCCCAATATTCTTTGGCTCACCGCTGAAGATATAGGTCCTGCTTTCGGCTGCTATGGAGATCCACAGGCAAAGACACCCAATATCGATCAACTGGCAAAAGAAGGAATCGTGTTCACCGATGTGTATGCCACTGCGGCCATCTGTGCTCCGGCACGTTCGGCCCTGATCACGGGCATACAGGCCACCTCTCTCGGTACACAGCATCTCCGGTCGGAAATTCCGGTTCCTGATTCATTGAAGATCCTTCCGGAGTTTCTCAGAAAGGCGGGCTACTATTGCACCAACAACGACAAAACGGATTACAATTTTGATCCAGCCGGGCGATGGGATGAAAACGGAAGGGATGCCCACTGGAAGCATGGTCCGAAAGGTACCCCATTTTTCAGCGTATTTAATTTCGGCATTACTCACGAAGGCAATACAAACCGCTTTGAGGCAAGGGATATCGCCGGACTGACTGATTACCATGACCCTGCAAAAGCCCAGCTTCCTCCGTATTATCCCGATACACCTGAAATGCGGACCATCTGGGCTCATCTCTATGATCTGATCACAAAATTCGATATGCAACTCGGCGAAAAAATAAAGGAACTGAAGGACGCCGGGGAGATGGACAATACCATAATCTTCGTATTTGCCGATCATGGTTACGGGATGCCCCGCTATAAACGCTGGTGTTATAAAAGCGGTATGCAGGTGCCCCTGGTGGTATATGTTCCCGACAAGTACAAGTCGTTGTTTGAGACGAAAAAAGGAACGAAGGACAATAAACTGATCAGTTTTGCTGACTTTGCACCGACAGTCATGAGCCTTGCCGGACTTAAGCCTGCTCCGGCCATGCAGGGTGTTCCTTTTGCAGGTAAGCATATACAAAAGAACGAATATATCTACGGGGCCAGGAGCCGGGCTGATGATGCATACGACATATCCAGGCTGATCAGCGACGGCAGGTATGAATATATCCATAATTTCATGCCCTATAAACCTTATATTCAGAAAGCCCTGATCTTTGGTGACGAAAAGAGAAGTTACCGGGAATTAAATGCCCTGAAGGATGAAGGCCGTTTGAACGACACCGTCATGAGGATGTACCGGCCAAAGGATACGGAAGAACTATACGATCTTAATTCAGACCCTTACGAGTTAAATAACCTGGCCTCAGATCCTGCCTGGCTTGACAAAAAGAATGAGCTGAAAGCGCAGCTTATGTCCTCGCTTATCGAAAAGAAAGACATCGGCTTCCTGTACGAGTCGGAAATGATGATTCGTTCCGAGGGTTCTTCGCCCTATGAAATTGCACAAGATCCTGCCCGCTATGATGCAGACAAGATCATACATTCTGCATTTCTGGCCTCTGTGAAAAACCAGGATCCGGAAATCATAGCCAAATTGCTGAAAGATGACGATTCAGGAGTTGTATTCTGGGGTTTGAATGCCGTCATGAACTCGACTGCTAAAAATGATGAAATAGGCAAACTGGTTGAAGGTCTCACCGGAAACAGTTCGCCGGCGGTGGCCATACTGGCTTCTGAAATCGTCATTGAGCGCGGAATCAATAAGGAAAGGGGTCTGGGAACCCTGGCAAGATATTTAAAGGATGACCGTCCTACTACCGTTCTGGATGCAGCCATTTCCATCCGCAGGATCGGCGGTGATGCGAAGCCGATTCTTCCGGACATAATACAGGAAGCTGAAAAATGTTACGGGAATGTGGGCGACGGGTATAAAAACTGGATGTACCCGATGTTTATCGGCTTTGCGCTGGACCAGGCCAGGATTAATTGTGGTCAGCCCCGCCAAAAGTAAGGTTGGAATTCACGTCCTGCACGATCCTGTATTAATGCCACAATGGTCAGTCCTGGGTTTTAATCATACTTCAAGGATAGATGAGTCCTGAGTAACTGTTTCAAATTCAGGTAAATGTAAATCCCGTGATCATTGCCATTGTCTCCTCAAAAAAGGGAGGGCCGGCATTGGATTAAGCACTTTGGGAAAAGATAAAGATCATTCCGCCCCTTTTTCCTAAGTCCTGACAGACGCTTTTCAGAAAATAAAAATACCGGTGTTGTCTGTACACAGGGTTATTTTTAACAAATCCGTTTTTTCAGAGTTTACCACGAATCTTTCCTGCCATATTATTTCTGTTGGCTCAATACAGGTAATTCAAGTGCCAACTATCTTATGCCCAAATCGGGAAAAGAGTTCCCCCAAAATTACCCAAGCATTCATTCCATCCGCCGTAATTTAGAGGCTATTTTGGAAATATAACCGGAACTCACTGATATTATGTATTGTTAAGCTTAGTAGAAAATGGATAGTCATATAATTCCGGTTCTTTCCGGTGCCTGATTGATATAGCATATGGATATTACAAATGCAATTTTTCACCTATTGGCGGTCATCGCAATTTCCGTACTTTTATCTGTTCTTGCGATGCTAACCATCAAGCTTACCGCAATTGATCTTAAAGATATAAGACAACGGAACAAACCACTGGTTCTCATCATCGCGGGCATTTTCAATCTTCTGTTTATCCTTGCCGTTAAGTGTCTCTTACTTTTCTGGGATCATCAGCCTTTGTCAGTACTTGGATTTTCATTTCATATACCTGACATCTGGTTTGTTCTGACAGGGCTTGTACTCTCCATCGGTTTATCCCTTGGATATGTCTGGATGCTGAACAAATACAAAGTCATCAGCATCACCCGGGTAAAAAACTATTTCAGTCAGGTTGAAAGCCTGCCCGTCATGTTTCTCGTATTTCTGGTACTGTTTATAGCTGCTCTCCAGGAAGAGATCCTTTTCAGGGGCTATTTTGCTTACATTCTGCTGCCATCAGGCTTTTTCTATGCACTTATTATTTCGGCAACCATTTTTACCTTGTGGCATTTTCTTACAAACAAAGTCAATATGTTCCAGGCCATAGACTGGTTTTTAGGCGGGATCATGTTATTCTGTATATACTGGCTGAGCGGTTCCGTCTGGGTAGCCGCAATCATTCATTTCAGCCGAAATCTCACCAATGTTATTGTTTTTGGTATCGCGGGAACCAATTCGGTAATATCCTTTGAGAGACCGATACAACCCCGCTATAAGACCTATTACACGATAATCTATACTGTAATTATCATCTTGTGGGGCCTTGTATACTATTGAAGCTATGTTACGGGCGGCGACACTTTAACAGCCTTTGATTCGTAAGGGTATGGTCGCTTAGCGAAGCCAAAGGGGAGAGGTTATCACTGAGAATTCATTCATTTTCATAAAAACCCTGGAGACGCCCGCATCAGAAAATTATTATCTTAAAATCAAACGATATGTTTATAGGACATTTTGGCGTTGGACTGGGGGCTAAGAAAGCAGCTCCGTCCATATCGCTCGGAACACTTTTCCTGGCAGCTCAATTTCTGGACCTGCTCTGGCCTACGTTTTTGCTGCTTGGTTGGGAACGCGTGAAAATTCAACCTGGCATGACCGTCATGACACCACTCAGTTTTACACATTACCCTCTCTCGCACAGCCTGCTGATGGCCTGTATCTGGGGAGTACTCTTCGGCCTTGTCTATTATCTGATCAAGCGAAAGCCGGTTGCAGCAATCGTGGTGGGACTGTGTGTGTTGAGTCACTGGGTACTTGACCTGTTTGTTCATATTCCCGATCTGCCGCTATATCCGGGAAGTACAATTTTGCTTGGTCTTGGACTTTGGAATTATAAAGTGGCAGCGGTCCTTCTGGAGGGTCTGATCTTTCTGATCGGATTGTTGCTTTATCTCCGGGTTACCGAGGCAAGGAACAAGGTGGGCCGGTACGGATTCTGGGTGATGATCCTGTTACTGGTACTGATCTATGTCAGTAACCTCGTGGGACCCCCGCCACCAAGTGTGAAGGCTATTGCCTGGGCCGGTGAGTTACAATGGTTATTTGTTATCCTGGCCTATTGGGTAGACCGTAACCGTTCGGTAAGAGCCGGCACTTCCCGGCCCTGATCGCATGGTGGAGTGCAACTCCCTGGAATATTATGAAGTTCATACAACGGCTCAACCCATTACAAGTGATTGATTGACAAGTCAAATTGTATTCAGGATGAAACAGTTAAGATGGATAAATGTAGTATTACGGGCAGTGATGGAGGCTGGCATTGTGCTGGGTTTTGGCTACTGGGGATACCATACCGGCCACAGTCCTTTTTCGAAGGTCGCTCTGGCGATTCTGGCGCCGGTTACCGGCTTTGGTTTTTGGGGCCTGGTTGATTTTCATCGCTTTGGCAAAATTTCAGAAATACTTCGCCTGATCCAGGAGTTGGTGATCACTGGTCTGGTTGTGGTGCTGTTATATTTCACAGGTGCACACAACACTGCCTGGATATTAGGAATACTCTCGGTTGTGTACCATGCTTTGGTTTACATAGCTGGCGATACCTTGCTGAAAAAAGTACTTTAATTCAAACTTCCTGATTTAAGCATTCCGGCCCGGGAAATTTTATTTCAGTTTGAATGTCATTTCTTTATGACAGTACCACGGCGGAAACAATCCATAAATTTTGAGCAGTAGCCGAAATAGGTCATGTACTGTCATCCTGCATAAAAAGTCAGGCCCGATTCAGACCTGTAACCTGTTATTTATCATGGTTTATTGATACCTGTTTCAATTCCTGATCCTTAAAAATTTACTACTTTAGCGGAAAATTATTCGTCATGCATATCAATTTTGTTGAGATACTGGCCTCTTTCATGGTACTTTTTGCCATCATCGATATCCTGGGCTCAATTCCCATCATTCTTGACCTGAAAAAGAAAACCGGTGAGATTAATCCCCAAAAGGTGACCCTGGTGGCATTCGGGATTATGATCGGCTTTCTTTTTATTGGTAAGCCACTGCTTGGGTTGCTTGGCGTTGATATTTCCTCATTTGCCATTGCCGGCTCCATAGTCATTTTTCTGTTAGGTATTGAGATGGTGCTCGGTATAGAGCTTTTCAAGCACGATGAGGGTGGAGACAGCGCTTCCATTGTACCATTGGCTTTCCCGCTGATTGCCGGTGCCGGTTCGATCACCACCCTGCTGTCGCTAAGAGCAGAATACCAAACAATCAACATCCTTATCGCCCTTATCCTGAACATGATTTTTGTCTACCTGGTGTTGAGGCTTACTGATTTTTTCGGACGGATACTGGGTCCGGGCGGGCTACATGTTATCAGGAAATTTTTCGGGATCATTTTGTTGGCGATCGCGATTAAGTTGTTTACAACAAATACAGGGTTGACGTTGGGCAGATGAACTTTATCAAAGCTGAGAATCCTTTGTTTAACAGTCACTCCCTAACTCCCTAACTCCCTAACTCCCTAACTCCCTAACTCCCTAACTCCCTAACTCTCTCTAACTTTCTAACTTTCTAACTTTCTAACTTTCTAACTTTCTAACTTCCTAACCCCATGCCCCAAATCACGCAAGAATCTTCAATTCCCGCAGCACATCCAGGGGAACTTCCCCGCTCAGGATCATCAACATATCCCCCCGCCTTGAAATAAGCCAGTTCGTTTTTCCTTCAATGGTCTTGATATTGTCTTTCAACTGCCATCCATTCTCTTTCAGCATCTGTTCCAGTTGATCGGCTTTTTTGAAGTTGAAAAGGAAGACGTCAATATCCTTACCTTTATAGCCAACCAAGTACCAGATACAAACATATCCACTGTAATCTCCGAAACGGTTTGACCAGTCGGGCAGTCCGTTCTGAAAGCCGATCGGCCCCATGATGACTTTATAGTCGTTGAAATGAAAATCACCCGATGAAGCCGGAAAAATGTCTTTCATGGTTAGTCCTGTGTTTACCGGTTTAGCATAAAGATCATCTGCGATCTTACGCACAGTTGTCTGTTCCGCACCGGTACCATGAGACCCGGTGATAGTCACATAATAGTCGGAAACCGGAAAGGAGAGCGAATATTTGGTCTCGCAGAACATCGGGTTGAGAGTTGTGTCATTCTCAAGACAGCCGAATTTTTTCACACTATAGATGCCCAGCGACTCATAAGGATTTTCAAAACGGTAGATTTCAACTTCGAGCTTCTGAGAGTTCACCTCCACCTGGTAGTACCTGAGATCACGGAAGCCATACTCGAGGAACAGGTCGGCAGCACCATCGATATGACCCCAGAGATTGTTGCCTGTGAAATATTTATATTCAATGATCCTGGCACCGGGGATATCGCTGCTGTCAAATTTCAGACTGTCCTGTCCGTAAGTTAAATTCATTGAAAGACAGCAGTAAAGGGTGAGAATAATGTACTTCATCCAAAAGATTTTAATTGTTTCAGTGAATCATTCTGTTTATAAAATTGCTATAAAAACCACGGTGTGATCCCGGGTATATCAAATTATTTCAAGGCAGCCATAAAAGCAGCAAGCTTACCGGGATCAAGCCTGCCCGATGTCCTAACCCCGCTGCAAACATCAATTCCGAAAGGCATTACAGTTTCAAAGGCTTCTCTCACATTCTCCGGATTTAGTCCGCCAGCCAGAAAAACGGGAACTCGTGAGCGTTCCACAATCTCCCGGCTGATATTCCAGTCATGGATCCTACCGGTACCCCCCAGTTCTTTGATTTTCAGCCTGGGGTTCCCACTGTCAAGTAACAAAGCATCGACTTCTGCCGAAATTTCCAGTGCCTCTTTAACGGAATCCTGGTTTATAATATGAATGACCTGCACCAGTTTTACATCCTGAAGCTTCGATCTCAGTTTGGCGTATGTCCCCTGGAGTGGCCTGTCAACGATCTGTATCGTATTCGTATGCGTACGGTTGTGATGCGCCATGATGCCTGATGCCGAAGTCTCGCTGGTTAAAAGAAAAGTGGCTACCGGCGGAGGAACCGTTCGGGCAATCTGCCGGATGAGTTCATCCGTGATGATCCCCGGTCCGCCGGGCATTTGTCCCACGAGCCCGATCGCGTCAGCTCCTGCATCAATAGCCAATTTTGCTTCATCCTCTGAACTGATGCAGCAGATCTTTATCCTTACTCTATAATCCATTTCTTAAAATTAACAATTGTGCCCTTCCGGCGGTAATGCTTAATCCTGTTAGTGAAAACCACAGTATTATGAACGTTACCCACGGAATGAGGGTACCGCCATCGCCCGGTTTTTCGCTCCTCCCGTCTCCCGTCTCCCGTCTCCTGTCTCCTGTCTCCTGTCTCCCATCTCCTCCCTCAAACGCTGATCGTTTTACAGTCGATCTTCTCCAAATCACATTCCCCCAGGCCCAGCTCATGAGCCAGTACCATAAAGCGTTTGGATTGTTCTATATCGGCTTTTTGCACTCCTTCTTCAATACGTTTCTTTAAAATGATATCATATCCTATCCTGTCAAGAGCGACGGGATCGGTGCTCACCAGGATGGTCTTGTAAAAGGTGAAAAATTGAGGATTGGCGGCCGGGCCTCCGTTGAAACAACCTTTTATACCATCGGCGATGTTCAGTACAACCTTATCCCTTAACGGAGGAAAGGCACATACTCCGGCAACCGTTTCAGCCCAGAGCTTTGAATGCAGCCTGCCCGTGTTTCCTACCGAACCGAATGAAAGATTTTTCATGGCCATGGTGATGGATGCACCTGCATTCTTCATGATGGGAAGGTTGATGATCTTGTCTACCTCCGTAGTGCATAGTTTTGTGAAATACGAATATTTCCCGCCGTTAACCATATAGGGCATTGTATACTCATCATATTCGCCTTCCACATCAGCCATGAAATACCAGTTCTTATCCGTCATTTTTTCGCTGAGCAGTTTGCCGTCATTCCCATAAAAGGAATCGTTCTCCTTCCGCTCAGTCCCGGCGATCCTGATTCCCGGATAGGCTTCGCCCGTGAACCCGCATTCAGTTAACTGAAATTCCCGCCGGTCCCAGATCAGAAGCTGATCATTTTTAATCCCGGCCTCATTGAGATGACGTATGACAGCTTTCACTACGGCGTGACTGGTGGTAAGGCTTTTCCCGGCTACGGGGTTTACTTTTAGTCCGATCCGGTCATTGCGTGTGAAAAACAGTCTGAAGGCTTTTTTTGCCGATGATTTACCGGTCAGTTCTGTCATTGCCTGTCCGATCATCTCATATGCAACGGATTCATCCGGCTCATCATCTATAACACAATGTTCACTGTTCACCCTGACAACCTTTCCCGGGAACTTTCCCGGCATCGACCATTCATTCCTTGGATATTTCGCTGCATCGGCGATATTAGTGGCAGGCGTTTCGTCTGCCATAGCTGGAGAAGCCTTTATCTGCATGGATGAAAGCCCCATGCCCAAACCGGCCGTCCCGGCAAGCCGAAAGAAATTGCGTCGGTTAAAAGTCTGGTTTTTTTGTTTGCTCATGTTGTGCAGTTTTAGGTCACTGAAATGATCAGAAGGTACGCCATTAAAAAAAGCCTACTAAACCATATAATCGCCGGTCCATCTTATTCAGATTTCACTAATGGAAAATTTTATCCATTAATAACCAGGTCTTTATATTCTCCTAGTACGCTTTTTCAGGTCAGGTGGACAGAGACGGATCAGTCCCCGAAGAATCAAAAATAAGGATTTTCACTGAAATTTCATGATGAAGGTAGTTATTAACCTTTCAAAATTAAACCTGAACAAATTTTTCATATGTTGAAAACTTTTGATAAATATTTGGATTTGAGACGCTGAGATTTTCGGGGTGTTTCCCATATAGGGCGGGCGGCAGGACGGAGGGGGAGGGGACCCCGGTTCTTCTAAAGACGCCTTAAGAATAACGAAGCCCCTTTCTATGTCCCAGTGCTAAAGTACCTACTTTCCTTTATTGGCGCTTTCCGTAATGACATGGCCGCGTACCATCGGTTGCCTTCGCTATAATTTTTTAACTGCCCGATCAACCCTTTCTTAAAGCTTTAGGCCGATAGCACGGAGGTCAGGACGACAACATTTCAGGAGCGAAATCCGGCTACGGTTCTGTATGCGCGGCTTCTTCCGACGCCATACTCTTTGGTTCGTCGTATTAACATTTCAGACAGGACTCAGCATTTCCTCACAAGCTTCCAAAATAAAAGTACAGCCTGCCTTCCCGGTAAGGCGGCATGCTGTGAGGCGCAAAGTCATTCAACTCTCCCTGGGGGCCTGTGTTTTCAGCAGGTTTAAACTTGGTGCCGATCGGACTTACAGCCGAAAGAAACGAAATGTCTCCGCCGGGGAAGAGGGGTGAGGTGTTGTCATTGTATGCTCCTGCCGGTGGTTGGGGAGTAAAAAGCCGCAGGAATACATCATCGGTGGCCGATACCACATAAAAGGGATAACCGGCGGTGATGAACTTTGCCCTGTATAATCTTGAATAGTACCCTTTGAATTCGGGGTAATCCCATGTCTCACCCGTCACTGTATTGTTGTATGTTTTGTGGTACATGCCGAATTGCGGACCTTTCATTCGGTTCTTCCATACCCTGTAAGGCCCATCACCGAGGTAACTGACTCCTTCGATTTCGGATTCAGGAAATGAGAAATTCAGACCGGCATAGGGATATTTCCCTTTCATGAAGTAGCTGTAATCCAATTCGAGCCATCCGTCGGGATGAAGGATCCAGCTGAAATTCAGGGTATCATTTTTATAACGGACGTTGATCATAATGCGGTCGCCCTCTGTTGAATACGAGATTGTGTCAAAAGTGGCATTTTCGTGAGCGAGCACAGGTCCGTTTCCAAAGGGAATGCGATAGCCTCCTGAGATGACAGAGTCCAGCAGGCCGCCTTCTTTTGTGATATACATCCAGGTATGACCGCTTTTCAGAATGATCTGGTTTTTATTCTCAGATAAAGAATTATTCCTGTTCTCTGAGCCTTGTGCAATGAATTTTTCTGCTGCATCTCCCGCACTTTTTACCGGCCAGGACCGGTTCAGAATATTTCTTACGTGAGGATCATCCACAGAAATTTTGAGGACGTCGTAATTACGCCAGTTGTCAGGCAGACGGAGGTCCAGTATGCCTTTCTGACCAGGGGCTGTTGAAGGGGAGATGATGCTGTATGTGGTATCTCTTTCATCCATTCCGGATCCGGGATATGAAAGGAGGCTTACTGAAAATTTACACTCATCGAGATCGGTGTAAAAATAGCGGTTCTCCACAGGCAGGTTTCCATCAAAGGCAGGAGGGAGGTATTCAGTTTCAAAATGAACCGGACACCAGATTTCCCTTACCGAGTAATAGCTGCCTTCCTTTTCCCTGTATGGGCCAACAATTCCGTCGGAGGCTTTGTTTCCCTGGGCATCAATTTTACCGTTCATATCCGTTCGGACCACACCTTCATCGGCAAAGTCCCATAGAAATCCTCCGGCAGAAAGTGGACGATCAAGCATCAGGTTCCAGAAATCATCGAGGCCGGCTCCCATGCCACCGTCATACAGTCCATGCAGAAATTCGGTAGGGAAGAAAATATCCCTGCCATTAAAAAAGACATCCTGCCCGTAGTTCCAGTCACGGTAGTGCTGCGTGTCCATACCATTGAAAATTTCCCACGGATGGATCACTTTCCGGTTTTGTGGATCGTATTTCACAAATTCACTGTTTAGTTCATTGTTCCAACCCCCTTCGTTCCCGTTATCCCATAACACGATACAAGGATGGTTTACATCCCTGGTAACCATCTCCTTCACCAGTTTTTTTCCGACTTCTGTATCATAAGGCGGCTTCTGCCAGCCACCCAGTTCATCCAGAACGAACAGGCCGAGTGAATCGCATACATCCAGGAAATGTACATCCGGGGGATAATGCGACATCCTGACGGCATTCATGTTCATGTCCTTCATCAACTCTACATCCTTTATGCTAAGAGTTTTGTTCAGTGTCCTGCCGGTCGATGGCCAGAAGGAGTGCCGGCATACACCTCTGAACATGATCTTTGTCCCATTCACATATATGCCATCCCGGGTCCTCACCTCTACCGTTCTGAAGCCAAACCGGCTGGATACGCTGTGAATGACCTTGTCACCCGACATCAGATCGAAACGTACAACATAAAGGTTTGGGATTTCGGGATTCCACAGGTCAGGGTGATCAGCCACACCCTCAACTGTTTGAATCATAGCGCTTTTATCTGCATCTGCAATAAAAGTGAAGGAGCGGCCATGACCTGACAAAGGCGAAATAACCGCTTGTATTTTGTCTGCTTTGCGGAGATTTTGGGTATAGATGTCGGCATGGAAATGCCCATCAGCACCAGCATCAATAGCAACCCTTTCGATATATTCAGCAGGCATGACCTTAAGGTAAACCGGGCGGAATATCCCGCCGAAAACCCAGAAGTCGGCATAGCGTTCAGCAGCATTTACGGAGGCGTCCGACGACATTTTGCTTACCGTCACCTGCAGAAGATTTTCTTTTCCCGGCCTGAGCAGTCTGGTGATATCATAAGAGAAGCGATAGAAAGCACCCCGGTGAACCGGACCGGCAGGTTTGCCGTTGATCTTTACCTCAGAATCCGTCATCGACCCTTCAAAAACCAGTTCAGTCACTTTTCCTTTCCATTCGGAAGGCACAAAAAAGGAATGTTTATAGATGCCTTTCTCATCAGATTTATTTTTATCCAGGCCGTAATTATACGTGCCGAAGCCCTGCAACTCCCAGTTGGAAGGGACAGGTATGGTCGTCCAAACGCCGCTGTCGCGCCCGCCGGTACAGTAAAAATCCCAGTCGACGGTATGGTCACTGCCGGTTCCCGACAAATAAACAATCTGGCTTTCCTGTGCAGGTAAAAACAGACAAACTGACAAGATCCAAAAGGTCAGGAAGGCTGATTTGTACATAAGAGTAAATTTAATAAAGGGTTGGTCAGCTAAAATAGGCATTTCTTTGCATTTTCTGAAACGGGGAAAGGATTCACCACAGATTACGCAGATTAACACAGATTTTAGTATAAGTTATGGAGTTATGGAGGTGTTGCACACCCTATGGGTTGCCGTGTTTGATGTCGTGCATCGTTCTAACGCTCGCGGCCTCCTGTGGGAAGCTTGGTTTATCGTGATTACGTAATTTTGGAATCAAAATGTTGATCGTTGGCGCGAAATGGCTATTTGTCAGTCAACGGATTGCCCAAAAGGCCTCAGAGGGGTCGAAGAGCGATAGAATATTTGACAGGGAAGGTTCCGCGGCGCCCCGTAGGGTGTGCAACTGGAGTTATGGGGTTATGGGTTCGTTCGGGCGTCCGTCATATTTTTCACCACAGATTACGCAGATTAACACAGATTTTAGTATAAGTTATGGAGTTATGGAGGTGTTGCACACCCTATGGGTTGCCGTGTTTGATGTCGTGCATCGTTCTAACGCTCGCGGCCTCCTATGGGAAGCTTGGTTTATCGTGATTACGTAATTTTGGAATCAAAATGTTGATCGTTGGCGCGAAATGGCTATTTGTCAGTCAACGGATTGCCCAAAAGGCCCCAGAGGGGTCGAAGAGCGATAGAATATTTGACAGGGAAGGTTCCGCGGCGCCCCGTAGGGTGTGCAACTGGAGTTATGGGGTTATGGGTTCGTTCGGGCGTCCGTCATATTTTTCACCACAGATTACGCAGATTAACACAGATTTTAGTATAAGTTATGGAGTTATGGAGGTGTTGCAAACCCTATGGGTTGCCGTGTTTGATGTCCCGATTATATCTAAATAACTCTCATTTAGTGTTCACCACTCACCACCACTCACCACTCACCCCTCACCACTCCCCTTCCCTTTCATTTTTCCATCTGCTATCCGTATATTTACAAAAAAAGCATTGACCATGAAAAAATCATTGACCGTTCTATGGATACTACTGGCCTTTGTGCTGGTTCCCGGACATCGCGTCTTTTCACAGGATCATCCCGATATCAAACCTCTTGAAATTGGTGAAAAGGCACCTTTTTTCAACCTCCAGGGTGTTGATGGTAAGTATCATTCCCTGAATGATTACGACAGTGCTGCGGTACTGGTGGTGATTTTTACCTGTAATCATTGCCCGACGGCACAGGCTTATGAAGATAAGATCATTAAGCTGACATCCGATTATAAGAACAAAGGTGTGGCTGTGGTGGCCATCATGCCTAACGATGACTCGGCCCTCAGCCTGGCCGAAATTGGTTACTCCGATCTCGACGACAGTTACGAAAGTATGAAGCTCAGGGCTAAAGACAAGAATTTCAATTTTCCTTACCTGTATGACGGCAAGGATGAAGAGGTCTCCATGAACTATGGTCCCCAGGCTACTCCCCATGCCTTTGTTTTTGACAAGGAGCGCAGGCTACTGTACCGGGGCAGGATTGATGATACGGAGAATCCTTATGTTGAGCCAAAGACACAGGACCTCAGAAATGCTCTTGACGAGATGCTGGCGGGAAAGGAAGTGACAGAAAAGACCACGAAAACATTCGGGTGTTCCATCAAATGGGCCTGGAAAAATGAATGGACCAAAAAATTGATTGAAGACTGGGCGAAAGAGCCAGTCAGTGTAACCCCGGTGGATGTAGACGACATTCACAGGATCATGGCCAATGACAGCGGTAAGCTGCTGCTGGTAAACGTGTGGGCAACCTGGTGCGGACCCTGCGTCATCGAGTTTCCGGAACTTGTGAATACATACAGGATGTACAGTGGGCGCGACTTCGAATTTATCAGTATCAGCGCCGACAAGCCCGGCCGTAAAGATAAAGTGCTCAGTTTTCTGCAGGAACATCATGCATCCAACCCCAATTACATTTTTGCATCTGATGATAATTACCAGATGATCGACGCTATTGATAAAGACTGGCAGGGTACTCTTCCATATACCCTCATCATTAAACCCGGAGGCGAAGTGATCTATAAACATGCAGGAGGCATCGATCTGACGGAAGTAAGAAAAGTGATCATCAGTTACCTGGGCAGGTATTATGCCGATGATAAATAGGATGAGGAAATGGGTTGTCTGTAAAGTTAGCTCAGTTTCTGAAAAACAGATATTTATAACTTGCCAAATAATCAAAAGACAATGAAAAGGCTTAACATTTTAATTCAGGCTGCTGTCTTCATGGCATTTTCTGCAGGGCTTTCAGCCCAGAACCTGTCTGACCAGCAAATTCTCAAACTTTATGATGGTCTTAGAGTGGCCGATGTATGCGACGGCATGGATTATGTCGGATTACACGACCAGGGTCTTATGGATCAGTCCATCACGGCTCTGTGGAAGGACATTGAAAATTTCCACCATATTTTCAGGGGCATTGCCCTTACCGTCAGGTATGTGCCAACCAACCGGGAATTTCCTTCAAATCTGCGTGGAAAAGAATATGAAAAATGGCGTGATGACTGGTATACCAACCTGTCGGGAGAACCGTTCATCGATTCGATCAGACCCGGGAAGGCAATTATCATTGATAATGCAGGGCATAATGACGTCGGAACGGTAGGTTCAAATAACTCGATGATATGGAAAACGAAAGGTGCTGTGGGGATTGTATCAAATGGTGGTGTTCGCGACAATGATGAGATCATCAAGGAACAGATACCCCTTTATATGAATGTTGCCAACAGGGGCAGGGGCATCCGTCCGGGCAGAAATGAGCTGGAGTCGGTGAACAAGCCGGTGGTGATCGGTGGTGTACTGGTAAATCCGGGAGATGTGATCGTCGCTGACGGAGATGGCGTTATCGTTGTTCCCAGGAAGTATGCTGTTGAGGTCGCAAAAGCCGCCCACGAAGTTCTGAGGATAGATAAAGCTGCCCGCAAACGCCTTTATGATCAGCTTGGAATACCCTATGATATCACGGTTGAAGGTGAATAATACCATTTACCTCTGAAAAATACCGTTTACCGGCAATATACATCAGCTTACCGATTATTTGTTTTACAGTCCTCCGCGTCTCCTTAATTTTGATTCATAAATTTTAACCAAACGGAGGAACAAAAAATGAATGTAATTATGGAGAAGCATCAACACAGTCGAAGCAGGAGGGGACTGCTGGGACTGATTCTCATCCTGGTCGGCCTGGTACTGGTCGGTAATCAGTTAAATTTTATCCCCGGGGATCTGAGACAATACGTTTTCACATGGCAAAGTCTTCTCATTCTCATAGGTCTGATTTTTCTGACCAGAAGGGATAACATGGCAACCGGTTTTATCCTGATATTTATAGGAGGCTTCTTTCTCGTCCCGGATATTTTTAATCTTTCCTATGAATGGAGGAGCCTATTCTGGCCGGTAATCCTGATCATTGTCGGGATCTCCTTTATTTTCGGTGCATCATTCCGGCACAGGCGGGATCATGAGCTGGAAGGTACGGACGATGACTACCTCGACGATGTAAATGTTTTTGGCGGACACGACCGGATCATCACCTCACGGTCATTCAGGGGCGGGAGCATCATCTCTGTTTTTGGCGGAGGAAAGTACGATCTTCGCAATGCACAACTTTCAAGTGGTACCAACATCCTCGAGATGACCAACGTTTTCGGTGGCGGCAAGCTGATACTCCCCTCCGACTGGGATGTTAAAGTTGAAGTTGTGGCCATCTTCGGTGGTTTCAGTGATAAAAGGATAATCAGTGCTGTGTCTCCCGATAAGCGACTTATAATAAAGGGAGTTTCAATGTTCGGGGGAGGTGAAATCGTCAGTATTTAGAAGGCCATGCTGAATCCCATTATCACTAAAAGAGTCTACTTTATTGCTTACGTGCTTATCTGGATGTTCATTTCTATCATCCAGGTAGGCATTGAGCATTTTTTCTTTGACGTTGAAGTTCCAATGGCTTTTGCCGATGCATTTACAGTGAATCTGATCCACCTTTTCACCGGCCTGGCTGTATGGTACCCTGTAAGATTTAATCCCGTGACCTCCCAAAACCTTTTTAATCCTTTGATAAACATCACTGTTACCGGACTCCTGACGGTGTTTGTATGGGTCGGATCGGCTTATATTATCCTGAAGAGCCTCTTCGCCGGTCAACCGGAATTTGCAAGTTTTCTGAACCACTCGCTGCCCTACAGGATCGTCACGGACGTTTTGCTTTACATCGTGCTCGTACTGGTATATTCACTTATGGTATACAGTACCAACCTGAGGGAAAAAATATCCAATGAGAGTAATCTGCAGACCCTGGTGAGGGAAGCCGAACTCAATGCTTTGAAAGCCCAGATCAACCCGCACTTTCTTTTCAATTCGCTGAATTCAATCAGCTTTCTTACTGGAAGAGATCCGGCCAGGGCCCGGGAGATGATCATTAAACTTTCGGAATTTCTTCGTTACTCATTGCGATTCCGGGAAGACGAAACAACCACAGTGAGGGAAGAGCTGGATAATATGAAACGATATCTCGACATTGAAAAAATTCGTTTTGGGGATAAGCTGATTTATGAGAGTCTTTGTGATGATGCCCTTTTGAATGCCAGGATCCCCGATATGATCCTTCAACCTCTCCTTGAAAATGCAGTCAAACACGGAGTTTATGAGAGTACAGATCCCATCCTGATCAGGCTCACGGTTGAAGAAAGTTCGGCAGGCCTGGTTATTTCGGTCACTAATGATTTTGATCCGGAATCAACACCTAGGAAAGGGGCCGGGATCGGAATGCAAAACATCAGGGAGAGGTTACGTCTTCTTTACGGACGGGACGATCTCTTTTCTTTCAGCAGGAATGAACACAAATTCACAGTGAAGCTATACATCCCGCAAATGTCAGATGAATTTTAGATATCAAACACCCTATTATAATGTGGAAAGCTATAATTATCGACGATGAAAACTATGCCCGGGAAATTGTTAAGGAATACCTGGGGAAGCATGACGAGATTGAGATTGCCGGTGAATTTTCAGACGGTTTTACAGGTCTGAAAGCAATTAATGAATTGAATCCGCACATCGTATTTCTGGACATCCAGATGCCCAAGCTTACCGGATTTGAGATGCTGGAACTCATGGATAAAAAGCCGGCCATCATTTTTACCACAGCCTATGATCAGTATGCCATCAAAGCGTTTGAGGAAAATGCGGTTGACTATCTTCTCAAACCTTTTGCTGAAGACCGTTTTGATGAGGCAGTATGGAAAGCCGTCAAAAGACTTGAGACCCCGGGCGAAGAAAACAAAGTCGTGAGACTGGAAAAACACCTGGATAAAACACCCGAAAAACTGAACCGCATCGTGGTTAAAACGCGTACCGGCATAAAGGTCATTCCCGTAGATCATATCGTTTGTCTCGAAGCGCAGGACGATTATGTGATGATCTACCTGGAGGCTGAGAAATACCTGAAGCAGAAAACCATGAAATATTTTGAGGATCATCTGGATACACTGAAGTTTCTTCGTGTTCACAGGTCCTACATAGTAAAGATTGACCAGATCAGAAAGATTGAACCCTACGAAAAATCGGCTGGCATTCTTGTGATGACCGACGGTCGTCAGATCCCGGTCAGCCGGTCAGGACTTTCCCGGCTGAAAGAGGTGCTGGATATTTAAAACGGGATTGATTACCTTTGGTAAAAATACATCAGTTATGTTCAGTCTTTTTAAGAAAAAAACACCTCCCGGTGAAGATCTTAAGTTCACCGATATTGATGGCCGGCCGCTCACTGAAGGGGATACCGTGATGTCCTTACGTTATGATCTGGGCAGGTGCCGTATCCTTAAAACCAATGCAGGGCTGACCTACGAATCCCTTGAAAATGGCCGGCAGGTGAGTTGGACAAAGATGATCGATGCTGCTACCAAATGCCAGAAGGTTAGACGGGAAGCATGAAGGATTCGGGATTACAGAGAGTCCGAAGGATCCTGATTTTGTCTAACAAAAGGAACCGGAGCGTAAATTACAGCACCAGATTTACACAGATCGCATACCCGGTTTTTTCACAGGCGTGAAGCATATAACCTGCAGTTACTGGTTTACACAAAATTTTTCACAGGCTACACAAAAGGTTTAAAAAATCTGGAGCCATAAAAAGCTCAAAGATTTTTTAGACCGAATTGAAATCGTTTAATTTTACAAAATGATGCAGTATTATGAAAGACAAAGACAAGAACAAAGATGATTTTGAGATCCCGCAGGAAGCACTGCGCAAGATCAAATCACAATCTGA
This sequence comes from uncultured Bacteroidales bacterium, assembly GCA_963732905.1. GTDB lineage: Bacteria > Bacteroidota > Bacteroidia > Bacteroidales > DASQZK01. The sequence goes on along the minus strand of CAVTBM010000008.1, from coordinate 1,174,322 downwards.
GCTGGATGATTTCTTCCATGTGCTATATAAACAGGCGGTTGAAGGCATGTTAAAGGCAGAGTTGGATGAACATCTTGGCTACCAGAAGCATAAACCCAATGAAAAGACGGGTGGAAATAATCGCAACGGGTATAGCAGTAAAACGCTAAAAACCGATATTGGAGATATTCCATTGGAGGTTCCCAGGGATCGTGACTCAAGCTTTGATCCGGTGATTGTTCCAAAGCACCAGCGCATGTCGGCACGCATTGAACAGGCGATTATTACCTTGTATTCCCGGGGTATGAGCACCCGTGATATTGAGGCAACAATCCAGGAGATCTATGGCATTGAGTTGAGTGAAGGCACGGTATCGAATATCACCAATTCCATTTTAGAGAACATTAAGCAATGGCAGCAAAGGCCCTTGGAAAGTGTCTATTTTGTGGTCTGGATGGATGGCATTGTATTAAAGGTTCGTCATAATGGCCGGGTTATCGGGAAAACGATTTATCTGATCATCGGGCTGAAGAAAGACGGGCTAAAAGAAGTTCTTGGAATGTGGATATCCGAAACCGAAAGTGCATCGTTCTGGTTGAATGTGCTTACCGATCTCAAAGCCCGTGGGGTAGAAGACATCCTGATTGCCTGCACCGATAATCTTGCCGGAATACGCCAGGCTGTAAACGCAGTTTTTCCTCAAACGATCTGCCAGCTTTGCATTGTTCACCAAATCCGCAATAGTGCACGTTATGTGGCATGGAAAGAAAGAAAAGTGTTTATGGCTGATCTTAAACTCGTTTATGGAGCTATTAACAAAGAAATTGCTTACGATGCTTTGGATGAATTTGATAAAAAATGGGGGGCAAAATATGCTTATGCCATTAAATCCTGGAAGACAAACTGGGAGGAACTCACGGCCTACTTCGATTTTCCATTGGAAATCAGAAAAATCATATATACCACAAATGCGATCGAAAGTGTGAATAGTGGAATCCGTAAATACACCAAAGTTAAAACAGTTTTCCCTGATGACCAGGCAGTCCTGAAGGCTGTTTACCTTGCCCTGAGCAACATCCAGCTAAAGTGGACAATGCCAATCACTAAATGGGGAATTATTATTAATCAATTTGTTATTAAATTTGGAGACAGATGTCGAATATAACCTGCAGTTACCAGTTTACACAAAATTTTTCACAGGCTCCTTTTTCACAGTCTCCATCTAGTCTCTACGTTTTGATTTTTCATACAATATTCCGGCCACCCGTCTTCGAATTCAACCTTCAACATCCGATACTTTCCCCCACTCTTTCACTCCCTCACTCCCTCACTCCCTCACTCTTTCACTCCCTCACTCCCTCACTCCCTCACTCCCTCACTCCCTTCACTCCCTCACTTTCACCTTTCACCTTTCACCCTTCTCCCTTCACCCTTCTCCCTTCTCCCTTCTCCCTTCTCCCTTCTCCCTTCTCCCTTCTCCCTTCTCCCTTCTCCCTTCTCCCTTCTCCTTACTTCAGCACCTTCCTGATAGCTTTATCTGCAAGCGCTTCCATGATGGCATACCCTTCCTTGGTGGGATGGACACCATCACGGGAATAGCCGGCTTTCATGCCTCCACGTTCATCTACCAGAGATGAATAATAGTCCAGGTAAATGTATTTATTTTTCTTTGCATAAGCCTTAATCCATTCATTGAGCTTAACGATCTTATCGGCAGGTTCCAGACCGGGACGCCAGGGATAATCGTATACCGGGAGTATGGAGCATAAGATCACTTTGATATTATTGGCCCTGGCCAGTTCTGCCATAGAAGCGATATTCCCCTCGATCATTTCCGGGGTCGAGGGTCCGGTGTTTCCTGCAATATCATTGGTGCCGGCCAGAATGAGCACAAGTTTCGGATGCAGGTCAATCACGTCGGGGCGGAAACGGACCAGCATCTGTGGTGTGGTTTGTCCGCTGATACCGCGATCGATATAATGTTTTCCTTCGAAAAATTCCGGGGAAACTCTAATCCAGGCATCGGTGATGGAATTACCCATGAAAACTACGCGTTTTTCTCCTTTTATGGGCGAGCCAAGTTCCGTATTAGCATCATGATACCGGGCCAGGTTTGGCCAGTCGTCCTTCACGCGCAGCCAGTTTTTATATTCTTTTTCTTTTTGCTGTTGAGCTGCAGCAGTGGCAGAATCGGTGGTTTTGAGATTCTGTGCAGCCATGAAAGGGGCTGTCAGCATGAGCGGGACTAAAAGTGCTATGAGTCTTTTCATAATGATAGAAGTTTTTTCAAATGTAAATATTTTTTCCCGTCTTTGCAGGGACTTCCCTTAGCCTTCTTTTTCAGTGAAAATATATATAAGTGAAAGAGGTACAACCTTTTCATTTCCAAATTGTTTTATAACAAACAAAGGTGATGAAAAGGCTTATACCTACATTATTACTGATTTTCCTTTCCCCTTTTCTCCGGGCACAGGAAAGCTTTATCATAACTTCTTCGGGATACAATTTTGTTCCATCCGAACTGAACGCAGTGGTTGGAGACTCGGTGAAATTTGATGTAGGACCTTCGCATACTGCCCGGCAGGTAAGTGAAGCTACGTGGAATGCAAATGGTACCGAAGCGCTTCAGGGAGGATTTGATTTCACGAATGGTGAAGGCGTATTCGTTCCCGCACAGGCGGGAACCGTTTACTATGTCTGTTCCTATCATGTGGCTCTGGGAATGAAAGGGACCATTACCGTCAGTGAAGCTTCGTCGATCGATAAAAATACCTTGCAAACGAAGCCGACCGTTTATCCGAATCCCGCATCAGATATTCTGCATCTGAATTCTCCTTCATCGCAAGCCCCATCATCCGTCATTATTTTCGATATGACAGGAAAAGCTATGCTCACACTGAAGAATCCTGGGATGGAAAACCGGGTAATCACAATTACAGTGCAGGATCTGCACCAGGGATTGTATTTTGTAAAACTGGAATATCCTGGAAAAACCTATATTCTGAAGTTTATAAAAATCTGACCGGGTAAAACTGAAGAACCGGTTAAAACCAGAATCCGATATTCACAAAACCCAGTAATCCGCTACGGTTGGCCGATTTCATCACACTCAGTTCAATCGGGCCAATGATGCTTTCATATCCGGCGGTAAGTCCAAAACCCCCGAGTACGTGATCCATGTTAAACAGGTCGTTAAAATTGGTTTTCATGTTTCCGGCATTGCCCTTGGCGATGAGATAGATATGCGGGAACATTTCGAGCTGGAGATCGCCCGCCAGGACGAGGGCATTTTCGCCCGTTTCTTCCATATAATTCAGTCCGACAAAAGGAATAAGTCCGTTATATCTTGACGGATTTAATCCTCCCGTATAGAACATATACTGGAAAGGAATGGTTATGCCATTGACCGACCCGCAATACAAATGGTTGATGTAGGTAAGACGGTCACTGATCCGGTAAGCCTGGCTGAACCTTCCGGTAAAAAAGGCCACCGGATCCATATTCTTATTCGTGATCAGTTTGAATTCGGTATGAACCTGCACTCCCTTTTCCGGGTAAAATCCATTGTCGTAGGTGTCCATTTCAACGAAACCGTAGTAGTTGAGGTAAACCAGCGTTGCTGATGGAATGTCGGGTACAGGATTGATCAGGGATCTTATTCTGGAGGCTTCGTATTCAATACCGGCTCCGATGGCGAATGAATTGTTAATAATGGACTGCGTAAATACGCTGGTGGTGGTTTTGGAAAACACAAACGAGGAAGTTTTTTCTCCGTTCTGATACCGGAACATATTTGAGCGATTGGATTCAAAGTTAATGCCCAGCCCGGGTTTCCAGCCGTTATTTTTAAAGAAGGAGGCTTCCAAAAAAGGATTTTCGCCCAGTGCTGTACTTACGGATAACTTCGATCCGTCGAACAGAAGGTTTCTGAAAGTGGTGTTGAGCAGGATAGCCGATTTGTAGTTCGTATCGTAGTGCAATCCAACCCTGAACTGGCCTCCTTTAGTTTCTTTCACCTTAATAATTAGCCGGATGCCTTTGTCGAGAGGTTCAATCTCGTAATCGACTTTTTCAAAATAGAGACTGGAATATAACCGCTCAATGGCAGCCTCAATCTGTCCGGGAGTGACTTTATGCAGCACTTCCAGCTGGAGTTTACCTGTCACGAGTTTGCCGGAAACACTTTCCAGTCCTCTTACCCGGATTTCCATCAGCATAAGGGAATCCACCTCAGGAATATGTTGTGCAGGTCCGAAACCGGGATCCAGTTTTTTCATTGAGTCGGCAAGGGCTTTGAATTGAGGCAGGTATTTTCTGGCTGCTCTTTCACCCCGGCTGATAAGGCTGTCGGTTGAACTGAAACTGGTGGAATTGTATCCCTCCAGGTCGGGCTCAATCAGGAAGTTACAGAGGTTCATGTTATACCGGTTCAGGGCTTCCCCGTAGAAAAAGATGGACTGTTCAATGATACGGAAGATCGAATTCAGCTGATTTTTTTTATAGTACTGGAAACCCACATTGACTCCGATCAGGATGTCGGCGCCCATATCCTTCACCCGGGCCACGGGAAAATTATTTACCAACCCGCCGTCTACAAGCATGACATTGTTTAGCTCAATGGGATTGAAAATACTGGGGATCGACATGGTGGCCCGCAGGACCCGGGGGAGGTATCCTGAAGTAAAATCAACTTCTTTTCCCGTTTCGATATTGGTGGCTACGCATAGAAAGGGAATGGGAAACTTGTTGAAATCGCGGATGTCGTATACCGGGGCACATAAAGTGTTGAGAAGTTCTTCGATGTTTTCGCCATTGATAACACCGGATGGAATCTTGATTTTATTTTCCTTTATGGGAAAGGAGATCACAAAACGATCCTTATCCTCCTTCTCCTCTATGGTCAGGTTTCTCCTGGAGACTTCATCCCCCAGAAGGTAACTCCAGTCTGCATTCTTGACAATACTTTCAAGTGAATCGGCTGAATAGCCAATGGCATAAAGACCTCCGACAATGGCCCCCATACTGGTTCCGCCGATGAAATCAGGCCTGATCCCGGCTTCCTCAAGGACTTTCAATACACCGATATGAGCCAGTCCTTTGGCACTACCTCCGCTCAGGATCAGACCGATTCTTGGTCTTCTGATTGTGTCATTCTGGGCATGGAGAACACTCAGGGGAAAAAGTAAAAAGATGAGGATCACATAAAACCTGGGATTCATATTTGTTTGAGGTTCTTGGAGGTTTCAGGTCATTTTGAATCAGTGATAAAATTAATACACTTTAATCGAAAAAAAAACATTGATATTGTACATCGGACCAACCAGGGAAGCTTCACCTTTACTGAGTGAACTTACATACGGGACAAAGGCGAAGCTATATATCACCGATGCCGGAAGAGACCACCAATGAAAGAAAACTCCGGTCTGCAGGTTAAGTGGCAAAAAACATGACCGGAGTCAGAAGAAACGTTGCATAGGAAAAGAATAAAAATGTTACTGAGAAACAGTCTCAATTGTCCCTGGTTGCTTTACAATAATCCTTTCGTACCCCAAAAAATTCTGCCACTGAGAGCAGTGCGGGTCTCGAACATACTGAAATAATTACCGTTTTTTATTCCTGATCAGACAAAATTAGAGGAAAAACTGACATCTTTGTATTACGGCAGGTTTTTTGACTGCTGCCAGTATAAAAGCCGGACTTATGATCCTCAATATTGACGAAAAAGATCTGAATAAATTTATCCTGGTGGGTGACCGGGTGCTCGTAAAACCGAAAAGTGACCAGGTGAGAACCAAATCGGGGCTCTATCTTCCTCCCAACGTGACGGATAACGAAAAGGTGCATAGCGGGTATGTTCTGAAAGTCGGTCCCGGATATCCTATTCCTGTCATTAGTGAAAGCGATGAACCATGGAAAGCCACCGGTGATAATGTGAAATACGTCCCGTTGCAGCCAAAAGCCGGGGATCTGGCGGTTTATCTTCAGAACAGCGGGTGGGAGATCGAGTTTAACGATGAAAAATACCTGATCATACCTCATTCCTCGATCCTTCTTCTGATAAGGGATGAAGACCTTTTTGAATGACGACCTGAAGGCAAAAGTTATCCTGCCAGCTGTGCATGTCTGAAACAACTCACAAGATGATCATTGACCATCCCAATCGCCTGAATATGGGCGTACATGATCGTTGTCCCGATAAAAGTAAAGCCTCTCTCCTTCATATCCTTCGATATTTTATCGGAGAGCGGCGTGCTGGCCGGGATCTCCTTTAGTGTATTGAAATGATTGACGATGGTTTTCCCGTCGACAAACTGCCAGATATATCGGTCGAAACTGCCGAACTCTTCACTGACTTTGAGAAACTTTCGGGCATTATTCACTGCTGAGCCTATCTTCATCCTGTTCCTGATAAGACCCGGATTTTGGAGCAGTTCAGCGATTTTACTATCATTATAGCCGGCAATTTTTCCGGGATTGAATCCATCAAAAGCCTTCCGGTAATTTTCACGTTTCCGGAGAACGGTAATCCAGGAAAGACCAGCCTGTGCCGATTCAAGCATCAGGAACTCAAAGTGCCGGTTTTCATCGTGAACGGGGATGCCCCATTCGTGATCATGATAGCTGATATATAACGGATCCTGCCCGCACCATTCACATCGCTGAAGCATGGAGTGACCTGTCATTTGGGTTCGATTTTCTCAAAGGTGACTTCATTTATACTGCTCCGCCCAGCGGCATAGTCGGATATATTCTGAAGCGTAGTCCGGGTGATCCCTTCCAGAGCCTCCTGGGTCAGAAAACCCTGGTGCGCGGTGATGAGTACGTTTGGAAAGGTGTTAAGCCGGGTGATCATTTCATCATCGATGATCCTTTCGGAGAGATCCTTGAAAAATATTTTCTCTTCTTCAGCATATACATCGATACCCAGATAGCCCAGGTGCCGTTCCTTCAGTGACTCGATGACATCGGCAGTGTTAATGAGCTTGCCCCGGCTGGTGTTGATCACCATAACGCCTTTTTTCATCATCTCCAGCGTATGTTTGTTGATCAGCTGATAGGTTGAAGGTGTGAGAGGACAGTGAAGGGAGATGATATCTGCCTCCTGAAAAACAGTGGTGAGGTCAGTGTAGATCATACCCTCGTTTTCAGCCTCGGCATTTTTATGGACATCATACGCGATGACTTTGCATCCGAAGCCGATCATTATTTTCCCGAAAACCCTGCCAATATTACCGGTGCCGACAACACCGACGGTTTTTCCATAAAGATCAAAGCCAACCAGGCGTTCCAGGCTGAAATTATTATCCCTTACACGGTTGTAGGCTTTATGAATTTTGCGGTTCAGACTCAGGATTAAAGCAACTGCATGTTCAGCAACAGCATGAGGCGAATATGCAGGAACCCGCATAATCCGGATGCCTGACCGGGCTGCGGCCTCAAGGTCAACCTGGTTGAACCCTGCGCACCGCAGTGCAATCAGGCCTATGTGATGAGATGCCAGTTCTTCAATTGTGTCCTGGTTGATCCTGTCGTTGACGAAGGCACAGACAACATCGAATCCAGAAGCCAGCTTGGCCGTTGAAGGTTTCAGGGAAACATCAAAATAGGTCAGGTCATGTTCTTTATTCTTATTGAATCTGTCGAAATATTCCTGATCATATGTTTTAGTACTAAATATCGCTACTTTCATAATCGGTATTATTGCTGTTTATCCGGAGGATACCCGTTATTTGTAAAGGGAGGGATAATCGTTGTTTTCAGAATCGCTGTCGGGGTAACCTTCAGTGTCAAGAACAAGAGCAGAGATATTTTTGTTTTTTGGCAGATGTATTATATGCTGGTTATTTTCAGCCCAGATCCTGGCATCAAGCCGGATCCGTTTAGTGGTATGATCATCAAACTGCACTTCCAGACTTGAAGGGAAAGGCATTCCTCCTAAATTTTCCAGGTAAATATCGTATTCCGTGCCGGAGCTGTCCACTTTACTAATGGCAAGATCAGGATAGTTAAATCCCAGAAACCAGGGCTGCCAGAACCAGTTAAGATTCTCACCGCTGATATCGTTGAAAGTGAAAAACAGATCATAAGGTGTGGGATGTTTTCCCGCCCAACGGTCCACAAATCCAAGGAGACATTTTCTGAAGGTATCCTTTCCGAGGATATCCTGAAGCGTCCATAATGCCATGCTCGGGCGCATATATTCATGCTGCTGGAAGATAATGTCGGGAAGGTACGAGGAATTTACGGCAAGGGGAACATCTTCCTGTGTTCCTGCTATTTGGGGATATATTTGCAGATACAGGCTTCTCATATCGTACTTACTGGTTTTCTTCTCCTGTATCTCACAGCCGAGCATAGTGGTTATGCCCTCATCCATCCAGCCGAAGCGTCGCTGGTTAATTCCAACCAGGAACGGAAGGTAGGTATGAGTAACTTCATGTGCTGTCAGAAACCATGTGCCACCCGAATCGGTCTCTTCTTCATCATTGACGATCATTGGGAATTCCATGCCGTCATCGCCATTGAACACCGTCATTGAAGGGTAGGGGAAAGCCCTGCCTACAATGGAATCGGATAGCTGACGGATCACATATCGTGTCATTTCCGCTACAGCCTTATACTGGTCTGAGGAAGCAAGGTAAGCACTCTGAACGAAGACGGTTTTCCCATTTCCGAGTTTCATCGTTGAAGCATCCCAGAGGTAATGATCGCTCAATCCGAATGCAAAATCACTCACATTCACTGCCTGAAATTTCCAGGTATTTTTCCCCTTCCGTGTCACATTTTTTTTCCGGAGATCCTTTCGGTCAATGATATGAATGACAGACTCCCCGGAGCGGGCTTCCTGATATTTTTCAAGGCAATCGTCGCTTAGAACTTTTTCAGGATTCTGCAGTTCACCCGTGGCCCATACGCCAAAGTTCTCCGGGACCGTAATGGAGACATCGAAATTCCCGAATTCATTATACATCTCAGCCACATTGTTATAATCGAAGGTATCCCATCCGTTGATATCATCAAAAACAGCAACCTGAGGGTACCAGTAAGCGATGAAAAAGGAAGATTCATCAATGCCTCCCATCCTCTCTTCCTTTTTCCCGGGAAAGGTAAGACTCCAGGTGGCCTCAATGGTATTCACCGAACCCGCCTTCGCCGTTATCCTGTAAAATTTATTGGTCTGAGTCTCAAAAAAGGTAACCGCTGATTGGCTGATATCCTGTTTTACATGATTGATAGTCAGTGAAAGTAATTCCACGCCGTTGGTCAGATCTTCAGGATTGACTTTTCTGCCCCGGATTTCGCCTTTAATAAATATATTCTGATAAAACCGGAGCCCGATGTCTTTCAGATCATAAGGGCTGTTGTTATGAAAAATGATTTTCTCATATCCTGTCAGCGTCCGGCTTTTGGGATCAATCTTGGCTGTAATCTCATAATCAGCCTGGTTCTGGAAATAGTTTTTACCGGGATATCCATCGTATGACCGGGTACCCCGGTCGTATGCCGCCCTGATATCCCGTGGGATATATAAACCCGTATCCTGGCCGTAACTGACCGTCAGTACATCCAGCAGGAGTGCAATCAGCAATACCGGTGAACCCCTTTTTAGCATTTACAATTCTTTAATCTTTATATTTCTAAACCATATTTTACTGCCATGATCCTGTAAAGCGATATGGCCTGTGGTTGCTTTACCGTAATCGGGATAATCTTTCCATTTCCCGTTTTTAACTCTCTGGTTCCAGTCATCGGTCCACATTTCGTACTGGAGAACTTTTTTTCCGTTGAGCCAGTGCTCCACATGGGACCCGTTGACGACGATGCGCATGGTATTGAATTCTCCAACCGGTTTCAGGACCTTATTTTCAGGAAGATGCATGGCATAATTGGCTGCAGTTTTCTGCCAGTCCTCCAGTTTTCCCGCGTAACCCTCGTCATCGATCATCTGGTATTCCGGACCGGTTTCATAGGTTGTCTTGTGTTTTCCATCTTCAACAACATGAAACATGACCCCACTGTTTCCGCCCTGGGAAATTTTCCACTCCAGGCTCAGCTCGAAATTTTTGAATTCCTTATCCGTTACCAGGTCACCCGTCAGGTCGCCGCCTTCACCAAGTCCCGTGAGACAACCGTCTGTGACTACCCAACCGGTGACCGAATCAGAATTGAAAGAATGCCAGCCATGGAGGGTTTTCCCATCAAACAGGGAGACCCATCCGTCATCGGATGAAGTGTTTTCAGCAGGTTCTTTCTTATTTCCCTGGCTGCATGAACTGGCCCCGGCAAGAATAAGAAGGGCCATTGTAATCAAAGTAAGTTCTCTCTTCATGATCGTTCGTTTTATTTTGCAATTTAAACAGGTTTCTGTTTTTTTGTTCAATTAATGGTTTTTCTCTGATCGACAGAGCGGTCCGGATCTCGAAAAAATCCTTCAGGCAAAGGAACGGATGAATTTAAGCATTTTATTTTTTATCGGGTATATGCGCCCCAAAATGAATTACATTTGTCATCCTGAATCAGCATCGCTGTGATGAATAAAAATACAAAAGGTTTACTTTATGCCGGGTTTACGGCACTTTTGTGGGGTTTTCTGGCAATAGCACTCAAAGTGTCACTGCATGAAATGAATCCGGTATCTGTCGTTTGGTTCCGTTTTAGCGTGGCATTTGTCATTCTCCTCATCATACTGTTATTTTCCGACCGGACGCTGATAAATTCCGTCCGTCGGCCTCCCTTGAGTGTCTTTGCAGCAGCCACGTTTCTGGGTCTTAATTATCTCGGCTTCATCACGGGAATCAGTTATACTACTCCGTCAAATGCACAGGTATTTATTCAGATCGGACCTGTAAGCCTCGCCTTTGCAGGCATTTTTATTTTCAGGGAGAAACTCTCATGGAAACATGCTCTGGGTTTTATCCTTTTATTGTCAGGGTTCTGGCTTTTTTATTCAGAGCAGTCGGGGGAACTGGGAGGCCATACGGCGGGTTATATGAAAGGAATCTTCTCAGTGATCCTGGGAGGATTATCTTGGGCTGTATTCTCTGTCATCCAGAAAACACTGGTCAGAAAGTGGAATCCAAATCATCTGAACCTGCTCATTTACGGCTTTTGTTCTCTTTTATTCCTTCCGTTTGTCGAGTTTGATAAATTCTCCGGACTGGATTTCGGAGACTGGATGTTACTACTTTTCCTCGGACTGAATACGCTTCTCGCCTATGGTTCCCTGGCACTTGCGTTAAAGTATGCGGAAGCCAACAAGATCAGTGTGATCATCACGCTGAATCCTTTGATCACCTTTGGAGTAATGGCTTTGCTGGGAGAAGCCTCCGTAACATGGATTTCACCGGAGCATTTCACGCCGCTGAGCATTGCCGGAGCTGCGATCGTATTCACGGGAGCCTCGATCGTCGTTATTTCACGCAGGAAACGAAACGAAGAATAACGAATTTAGCTGTTCCGCAGATTTTTACCTGCACACACGCCTCCCTGCCCCAAAAGAGGTGAGCCAAAGCACGTCCCATAGTATGGCTCACCTGCACCTCATCCATTGGTTCTGTTGTTCACACGTACATCAAACAGAACTTTTATTCCCGTCAAAGCGCAAGACCTGCTATTCTTTAGGTTTACGCTTCTTCATCAGTGTTGAGGTCAGGAGCATGAATGCTCCGAAAGCGAGCATTCCAAGACCTGTCCAGAGATTGATGTTAATACCGAGAGATGCCTTGTACATGGCATTTCCATTGGTAAACAGTCCGACTATGGTCAGAAGGATCCCAAATAGTGAGAACATCAGTCCGATCGGAATTTTTATATCTAAGCCCATAATTATAAATTTTTTACGATTACCAGAAAATCAAACTCAGGGTCAGTGCAATAGCTCCGACAACAATAGCCATGACGACGGGTTTCTGGTACCAGTGTTTTGAATCGTCTTCAGGTTTTGGGGTGAGAGAATAAACAAGTCCTTTCAGTTCACCATCTGTTTTTTGTTGTTTAGTAAAAAGCGAAATGATGATAGTCAGGACGAAGGCGGTAGAGAAGGCGTAGATGGCTGTCCAGAAGTTCTGGGCCATCTCGCTCGGATATATATGAACGACAGATCCCAGCCAGCCTCCCTTGATAATAGATGTTGCACCAAAGGGCTGGGTAAGGCCATGGTGGACAGCAGCCGCCGTGATCCCAGAGAACAGTCCCCAGAATGCACCGTGACCGGTGGCTCTTTTCCAGAACATCCCGAGCAGGAAGGTGGCGAACAGGGGAGCGTTGATAAAGGCGAAAATCAGCTGGAGGAAGTCCATCACGTTGTTGAACATCCTGGCCACATAAGCCGCGAGAATACTCACGAGTATGCCGAATATAGTCGTTAACTGACCTACCTTCAGGTAATGTTTGTCAGATCTGCCGGGTTGGATGTAGCTCTGGTAGATATCATAGGTCCAGATGGTATTAAAGGCTGACACATTTCCGGCCATTCCCGACATAAAGGAAGCCAGCAGAGCGGTAAGGCCCAGGCCGAGAACCCCGGTTGGGAAATACTTCATCAGCAGCTGTGGGATAACCATATCATAGTTGATATCCCCTGTTCCAACCTTAGTCGGTAAAAATCCGGGATTCACATTCATTAAAGCGATGGCGATCATTCCGGGAACGATAACAAGGACCGGGATGAACATTTTAGGTAAGGCTCCGATAAGCGGAGTGCGTCTTGAAGCAGACAGGGAATCGGCTGCCATAGCTCTCTGTACTACCAGGAAGTTGGTACACCAATAACCGAAAGAGAGTACAAATCCAAGGCCCATCAGAACTCCGATCCAGTCGACCCCCATGGCATTTGACCCTGGTTTGCCGGTCAGTGCCCAGGTACTGGTATAATAAGCAACGTTATGTCCCTGTTCGACTGCAATATTGGAAAGCTTGTCCATCAGTCCGCTCCAGCCGCCAATGTCAATAAGGCCCAGTATAACAAGGGGGAGAAAGCCGATCACGATCAGGAAGAACTGTAGTACTTCATTGTATATTGCTGAAGAAAGCCCGCCAAGGTAAGTATATACCAGGACGATGATTGCCGAAATCATTAGACTGAAAGTAAAATCCCATCCGAGGAGGGTTTCCATCAGCATAGACAGTGCATACATGGAGATCCCCGAGGCAAAAATGGTCATGATGGCAAAAGAGAAGGCATTCAGGCCCCTGGTTTTTTCATCAAACCTCAGTTTGAGATATTCAGGCACCGACCTGGCCTTGGAGCCATAGTAAAAGGGCATCATGAAGATACCCAGGAAAATCATGGCAGGAATGGCACCGATCAGGTAAAAATGTACGGTCATCATGCCGTACTTTGCACCTGAAGCAGCCATACCGATCACTTCAAGGGCTCCCAGATTAGCGGAGATAAAAGCCAGACCCGTTATCCATGCAGGTAAAGAGCGGCCGGCCTCAAGGAAGGCCGTGGATGATTTCATGAAACGCTTTAATGCCCAGCCAATGCCCAGCACAAATGCAATGTAAACCAGCATGATCGAATAATCGATCCAGGTTAGGTTGAATGTGTTCATGCCTTATGCGTATTTTAAGGTTAGATATGTGAAATTTTGAATTTTATTTCCAAATGTATAAACTAAATCTATTTTTACAACAATAATGACCCTACAGTCTGGAACTCAGCCGCGCCAACAGGGTATGATAAGTGACAAATAATCAGGAGAATGAAATTGCCACTTTCTGTTTGAATTTATTCTAAATTGGCACGCTCTATGGTTTTATCATGCTTTCGCACTAATTTAATGCCTGTTTTTCCACATTCGGACTCTCTAAACTTCAACTATTAAACTACAACAGGATGGCAACACTTGACTGGATCGTTCTGGGTATTTTCTGCCTGGGTCTGGTAGGAATTATTGTGTGGGTTCTCAGGAAGGAAGATAAAAATACCTCTGATTATTTTCTTGCAGGTCGCGATGCGACCTGGATCGCTATCGGGGCTTCCATTTTTGCTTCGAACATCGGATCGGAGCATTTAGTAGGGCTTGCGGGTGCCGGTGCTTCCAGCGGCATGGCTATGGCTCATTGGGAAATGCACGGATGGCTCATTCTTCTGCTTGGATGGGTTTTCGTTCCGTTCTATGCCAGAAGTGGTGTTTTCACCATGCCTGAGTTTCTTGAACGGCGATATAATTCGCAATCCAGGTCCTTCCTTTCCATTATTTCACTGGTGAGCTACATTCTTACCAAAGTAGCTGTTACCGTATACGCGGGCGGAATAGTCTTTAAGGATGTCTTTGGGATTGATTCGATCAGGATCGGGACCTGGCAAATCGACTTTTTCTGGGTGAGCGCCGTAGGTCTCGTTCTTATTACCGGTCTCTATACAACCTTCGGGGGTATGAAAGCAGTATTGTATACCTCGGTACTCCAGACCCCGATTCTGTTGTTCGGTTCCATAGCCATCCTGGTTATCGGGCTGATAAAACTTGGTGGCTGGACAGAGATGATGCAAATTTGCAGGGCAGCGCCAGTTAACGATTTCGGGGATAATATGACCAGCCTGATCCGTTCAGCCCATGATAAGACGTTTCCGTGGACCGGTGTGCTGGTAGGCTCCGCCATTATCGGGTTCTGGTACTGGTGTACCGACCAGTTTATAGTCCAGCGTGTACTTTCGGGCAGGGACCAGAAACAGTCACGCAGAGGAGCCATCTTTGGCGGGTATCTCAAACTTACTCCCGTCTTCATCTTCCTGATCCCTGGAATGATCGCCTTTGCACTGACCCAAAAAATCGATCCGTTAACCCATAAGCCAATGCTCGACCTGGCCAGCAACGATGCTGCCTTTTCAACACTGGTCAAGGATCTTCTTCCCAAAGGATTTACCGGTATTGTGGTTGGCGGTATCCTGGCGGCACTCATGAGCTCCCTGGCATCACTGTTTAACTCCTCAGCCATGCTGTTTACCGTCGATTTTTATCAGAAATACCGGCCGAATGCTTCTGAACGGCATTATGTTACCGTTGGGAGACTGGCCACCATTGTGATTGTGATCCTGGGTATATTGTGGATTCCCATGATGAAAGCAATGGGTAAGGTACTGTATGCCTACCTGCAGGATGTCCAGTCGCTGCTGGCACCCGGAATTGCAGCGGTATTCCTGCTCGGCATCCTGTCTAAAAGGACCACTCCCAAAGCAGGTTTCACCGGACTGGTGGTCGGATTTATCCTGGGAATGTTACGACTTGCCATGGAGATCATTTATGGTAAAACCACGTCAGAAGGTTTCTTCTATAAGCTTATCGTGGCACCCAACTGGCTCCATTATGAGATCGTATTGTTTGTCGTTATAATCCTTTTGATGATCATTGTCAGCTTTTTTACCGAGAAAATGGACCCGGATAAAATCAGAGGATTGTATCTCAGATCGGCTACCCCGGAGCAGAAGGCTATTACAAGGGCAAGCTGGAATAACTGGGATGTGTTGAACTCACTGATTATCATTGGCGTCATTGTGGCTTTCTATATCTATTTCTGGTAAAGTGCCGGATTTTTTAGCGGTCACTATTGTGTGAAAAGTGTTTGCTATCCCGTACCTTTGTGGACTTGTTATGGTATGAAATTTAAACTTCAGGTATATGTTAAGTGATTTGAAACATACGGTTTACCTTGCCAATAAGCAACTGGTAGATTTTAACCTGGTAATATTTACCTGGGGGAACGTCAGCGGTTTCGACCCTTCAAGCAAGTTAATGGTAATCAAGCCCTCCGGAGTGGCTTACAATGAAATGACCCCTGAGCAAATGGTTGTGGTAGATCTTGACGGAAACACGGTTGAAGGCCGTTTAAAACCCTCCAGCGATACTCCTACCCATCTGGAACTTTACCGTAACTTCAGGAATATCAGAGGCATCGTACACACCCATTCGGAATGGGCCACCAGCTGGGCACAGGCCGGACGTTTTATTCCCGCTTTCGGTACCACTCATGCAGATTATTTCCATGGTGATGTACCATGCACCCGGTTCCTGAGAAAAGACGAAGTGGAGAATGATTATGAACTGAGTACCGGGAATGTGATCATCGAGACCTTCAGGGATCTCGATCCACTTGAAATGCCTGCAGTACTGGTCGCCGGTCACGGCCCGTTTGCCTGGGGCGACAGTCCCCTCAGTGCAGTACATAATGCCGTCGTTCTGGAACAGGTAGCCCGGATGGCTTACCGTACCATTGCTCTCGGCAATAACCGGTCACTGGAGAAATTTCTGCTCGACAAGCACTTTCAGAGAAAACACGGCAAGGATGCTTATTATGGTCAGGTTTGATCCTGACTAAAGGCCTTTAATCATATCAGGATAAAGACTAAACGGATTTTCACTGGTAAACTACATGAATGTCGATGGAAAGGTATTTATTCCCGTGCAGCAATACCTCAAAAATGAAATATATATCATGAAGAGATTTTTCTCCCCGGTTATTCTGATCATAACCGCAATGTTCCTGTTTGCCTGTACCGGACACGAACCAGGCACTGAGGATACACCCGTAACCTCTGATATCGTCAGAAAAGGTAATATAGAATATGATCTGTCTTCCTTTCAGACCGGAGATCCTTATGTTCCGTTGATGGTCTCCAACGGTATTGTGGGAGGGTGTTTCGATCAGATGGGTTTTCAGAGCACTCCCGATTATGGATATCCTCAGGGAAGGACCATTTTCGGATATATCCGGAATTATGACAGGACTGAATCCTCCCGTCAGATCCAGTTTCCCCTGGCCATTATCCAGGCTGAGTTTGCCGATGGTAACAGTATCCTTAACCTGATGGATTGCAAAAGCTATTCCCAGGTCCTCGATATTTTTGACGGCGTACTGACCACACAATATGACCTCTATGGTCGGGTGGAGATAAAAGCTTTTGCCAGTCAGGCAGCACCTAATCTTTTTGTGATGAGGATCCTGCGAAAAACCGGTCAACCCGGGAAAAAAATCGTCCTCAGGATAAACTGCGAGACCTCAAAATCCCAGAACAACCATTTTAGCTGGCCAGTCGATCCCATCCGGCTGGATTTTGATGTCAGGAACACACAGGTGAATATCCGTTCCACTACCAATCTTTCGGTAACTGACTGGATCATTAAATCAAATGATAAAATAAGGACCAGCGGCAATGAAATCCTTATCCCTCTTGAAAATGAAGAGAACCTGGTGGAATTCTTTATCAAACGGGAAGACTGCCCGGGAGAGGATATCCTGAACAAGCCCTATGATGAAATACTCTCACAGCATAAGGATGCCTGGCATCGGCTTTGGGATGAATCCTGGATAAATTTCCCTGACGCCCGTTCCCGGCAGATCTGGACAAGGATGAAATACTATACCTTATCCTGTTTTCCGCCCATACCCGAAAAACCCATGATTCCAACCGGACTGAACTCAAACATCTGGGGATTCACCTTTCCGCAGGATGTTTACTATGTGGCACGGACACTTCCAAGGCTTGGCCATTTCGACAGGTATGAAGAAGCCATGCAGTACTGGCTAAAGATCCTGCCGGATGTCAAGGCTTATTGCAGGCGGATCATCGGTGTTGAAGGGGCTTACTACCCATGGACACCACCCTTTACCGAATGGGAAAGCTATGAGAAGAAAGGCGTGGTGAGTGCCGATTCCTATGAACTGCATAACCCGGCGTATGTTGCCGCCATGGTATGGCAATATTACCTGGTTACCAGAGACCGGGCATTTCTTGAGGAATATTTCCCCGTTTTGGAAGAGGTTTGCCGGTATTATTCCAATATATCCTTTAAAAATACGGATGGTACCTACGATATATACCATGAAAAAGCCAGGGGTCAGGATGAGGCATCGTCAACTGCAGGTAATCTGAGGAATTTACTGGGAGCCTCTTACAGTGCTGAATATACCACACGGAATTACCTTGCAGCCTGTAAAATTGCCGGTCATTTTGATTCGGCATTACGGGTAAAGGCCGCCGGAATTCTTCAATCGGGTTATACCCGGAAGACGCTTCTGAAACCGGAAGGCTGGTATGCCACCTACGAAGGGGATGACCGGCCTCTCAACAGCCAGAAACACCCTGTACAGTTAAACCCAATAGCCTATCTTCCTATGCCGGATTTGACCGGCGACAGTACACCGGTAAAACTGGCCTGGCAAAACAGGTATGAACTAACTCATGAAGCCAAAAAACCGCTCACGCTGGGATGGACGATAGGTGAATTTGCACTGGCTTCCTGCCGCATGAAAGACCCGGCACAACTGGAAAAGGATTTATGGACCATACAAACCTGCCATGGTGCAGATCCGCGGTGGATACAATTTTATGAATCGAGTTTCTGGCCAGGCTGGCATGAAAACAAATCCTATTACTTCCCTATGATGGCGCTTTACCTCGAAACTTTTACCGATGCAGTTGTACAGGACTGGCGGGGTTATACCGATTTATTCGGCTGCATGTTACCTGAATGGAAGGATCAGAAACTCAGCTTCAGGGGAATCCATACGGCACAGGGAATCAGCCTGTCGGGATATGTGAAAGGGCAGGAAATGAAGGTCACTGTTGAAGCCAGCGGTGCGACTGAATTCGATATCATGATTACCGGTGACCTGTCGGGTATCCGGGCCACCGGGATGAAGTCAGGACCAAAGGAATTCAACGGGAACAAGGTTGTCCATTTTGTATTGAATGGTCAGGACCCGATAATCCTGATTCATCGTTAATAAATTGCAGAACCCGGAATGGAAGGGGTAAAATTCAGGATGTAAGAAACCAGATATTTTGTTTCACAATAAAATGGAGTCCAAATCAGGCCATCCTAAATTCATCATCACCATCCCGGAAAGAAGTTCAATCCAAACGAGCCGTTTTTGATACTGAAACGCTGAGTTACCGGAATGGCGTAAAAAGGTTCCAGCACGGCATAACCGAAGACATTAATTCTCAAGGAAGTTCCGACACTGAATACAGGTACCCGATCAGACGGACCCGGATTAAACCAGTCGTGCCCCAGAGTATAGCCCCTGCTCATGGCGAGACCGCCGTCGGCAAAGAAGTTCAGGTTGCTGAGAAAATATTTTGAATTGATGAATGCCAGCCTTTTCGGCCCGGTAAAAGGCATCCTGAGTTCGAGATTAACAACCGTTATATTTGTACCGAAGAGGTTGCCCACATAATTGGTTTGGGAAGGATTTGACGCATAGATGGTCGAGTAGTCGTAGCCTCTGATATACCATGGGTATCCGAGATATAACGGATAGAAAAGGTTTTCTCCTGAATTTTTTCCCCACCGTCCGGTATTCATCCCTCTGAAAGCGAGCGTAAAGGGTTTGAGATAAAAATATTTCCGGTAGTCGACTGTCGTGGAGACCTGTCCCACCTTTCCAAAATATTTTTCGGCGGAGATCCGGTAGCGTTGTCCCAGCACCGGAGCAGTCATCCCGAACTGACTGTCGTCGAATACATAAGCGGCATCGAATTCTTCCAGTGGAAATCCGGGCGGAGCACTGAGTCTGTGACGGTCGGATCCGACGGAGTTTCCCTTACTGTCGTAATATGTATTGTACTCTTCATTCAGGTAGCTATAGTAAGCAACTGAACTTCCCAGTTCAATCCTGCGGGTTTGGGAAAGCGGATAATAGGCGAAAAGGGACATTTTATCCTCAAACATCCGGATGATATCCATACTAAGTTTGGACACAGGGACAGGTTCGCCATTCTGTTTAAGTGTGTCGGGAGATATGGTACTGCCGCCGTAGTAATATGGGATATGGGATACTGATGCTCCCCAGTCCACTTTGTGTTTCTGGTTGACAAAGGATGCCTGTCCTCCGAAGTCGTAGATCTCACCGTTCAGGGCCAGGTTCAGATATAACTGGTTGTCACCCGCAATATCGCTGAAAATGGCTGCCACGCTTCCGGCTATGCCTGTACCATACCGGCTGGTTGCAACTCCGGCGGATACATTTGAAATATAATCGAGTCTGAAATTGGGTTTGTACGGAATGGTCCTGAAGAGGCCGGTATCTTTGCGAATTTCTGGCTCTTGTGCATAAAGAGACCGGTCGACAATGTTCGTAGATTCATGTTCAAGGGGAGGCAGGGTGGCAGCTTCAAAATTGAGTGAATCGGGATTCACTTTCACTTCATTGAAATCTCCGGATACGGCGGAGTAAATGGCATATTTATGAGCATTATAATATGAATATGCCAGGTTTCCCTTTTTCATGGCTACCGAGATGGCGGGAGAGAGGGGAGTGATACCGGATATTCCCGTCAGGTATTTTGTGAGCTGATAAATCTGGCCGGTTTGCAAGTCTGCCCTGTAAAGGTTCCTGTAACCATCACGATTTGAAAGGAAGTACAGGCTTTTTCCGTCGGATGAAAAGACGGGGTTCAGGTTTTCCGCGCCAGGAAAAACAGGAAGAAGTCTTTCCCCGGAAGGATTACCGGTGTCAAGTATGGCAAGGTTATAATAACTCCGGCTGAATTTTTCTTTCTGACCGGGAAGTGGTCTGTCTGTAACAAAAGCTAAAGATCTGCCGTCGGGTGACCATGCCGGTTCCATATTTGCCCAGGCATCATTCGTGATCCGGTGCATTTTCCGGGTATGCACATTGAAGGCGTACAAATCCGAAACGCCTTCAACCAGACCCGATACGACAATAGTACTCCCATCGGGTGACCATGCCGGGTTATTAATGGCAGGCACTCCCGGGTAAGAGATCTCATCCACCTCCTTTCTGCGGTCAACATCCAGGATGATGAGCTTTTTTGCTCCTTTGCTGAAGACAACAAATGCAAAGAATTTTCCGTCGGGCGACCATGTTCCTGATGACTCAATGTAGCTCAGGGCATCGATCTCATTCCGGTTGATCCTCGAGGTCAGTTTTTTCAGGATTTTACCGGTGTGTGCATCGGCAAGGTAAAGGTCAAGGGTAAAAATATCGCGCTCTGAAAGAAAGACCACATATTTACCATCCGGGCTAAGAGAAGGGGACACGTTTACATTCCCGGCATTTTCCGCGAAGAGGATCTTTTCCCCGCTCAGATGGTCAACCGTGTCGGGCATGATGCTGTCATACTGGTCCTGAAGTGCCTTTTTCCATTTTTTGGAAAGATCTTCGGCGGTGATACCAAACATTTGCTTGATGGCTTTTTTGTAACCGAAGCGGGCGGTGGCATTATAGAGGGGGACAACGGCAGTATCCCCGTACGTTTTTCCGATCATGGCCCAGAAAGCCTGTCCGTAACGGTAAGGAAAATACCTGGTATTTTGTGTCATTTGCTTAAGTGTCGGGATATCATGGTTGATCACGGCATCACGCATCCACATGGCCGTATTTTCATCCACACTTCCAAGGGAAAGGTATTCAGCCATACCCTCCGTCATCCAGAGGGGAATATTTTGCACACTGGAGAGTTTCAGGGAATCCCCGTTTAATAGCAGATTGTACTGGAAAGCATGAACCAGCTCGTGTCCGAGCACATGATTGGTCTGGGCGTACGAAGGGGTAAGCGGAAGGATGACGCGTTGCTTCAATCCCTCAGTCACTCCGCCTGTGCCTTCACCCATGAGACTGCCAACAGCATTGGTTTGCTGGAAATCAGCATGGTCATTGTAAAAAATTATGGGATTTCTTCTGATAAAAGTATCCCGGAACATTTCCTGGTGTTCCCTGTACCATGCTTCACTCATAGATGCGAGACGATTCAGAACGGAATCATTGTCCAGGTAATGATATATAACAAAATGAGGTGTCTGGTAAACCTTGTAATTGAAAACCTTATAGGTAGGCTTATTCTGGCCAAAGTACTGACAGTAAATGTCAGAAGGTGCCAGCCACAACATCATAAGAGAAATGATCCACAACAGCTTGCACTGTTCAAACGTTTTCATAATCCTTTCTTTCTCTTTACCCAATTAATATGACTGCCATTATGCTTAACAAAAAATTTACCATCCCTTTCAAAAATTCTCAGGAAAGGGCGTTAAAAATTGTTAAAGTTCCATGAATTGGTCAGGCAGCGTCATTCATCGACAGGAAGACCGGAGAATGAGGTCGCGGGCATGAGCTGTTTTTTGGAGGAAAAAGCACAGTGATGGATGGTGAAAAAAGAGAAGAGCCGGAGTTAAATCCGGCTCTGATCTGAGAATAAAAATACACGATAGAGGAGATGAAAAATATTTTAATGTCCGCCGGCCAGGAAAATGGTGCGGATAGTTTTAAACACCAGCTGGAAATCTTTTAAGAGTGACCAGTTATCAATATAGTTAAGATCCATTCTCATCCATTTCTCAAATTTGACATCGTTTCGGTTTGGAATAACCTGCCAGGTACAGGTAATGCCTGGTTTAACAGACAACCTTCGCAGCTGCCATCTTTCATAAGCGCGGACTTCAGATTCAAGCGGAGGTCTTGGTCCGATCAGTGACATTTCGCCTCTGACCACATTGTACAACTGTGGCAACTCGTCGAGACTTGTTTTTCTGAGAAAAAGTCCAATACGTGTTATCCTGGGATCTTTTTTCATTTTGAAGACAGGTCCGTCAGCCTGGTTTTTGTCTTTGAGTTTTTCAAGGAGCTCTTCAGCATTCATCACCATGGTTCTGAACTTGTAAAGCTGAAATTTTCTGCCTCTGAGACCTATCCGTTCCTGTTTAAAGAATACCGGACCTTTTGAATCGAGCTTGATCAGGATACCTATAATAATTAAGACCGGCAGAAGGAGAATAAGTGCGGACACAGAAAAATAGATATCACTAACGGTCTTTAGAATAAGAGAGAGATTATTTGATGGAATATCTACGAGGGTAAGGTCATTCGCATTGGTCAGTGTTTTAAGCTGGAGTTGCAGGGGGTCCAGCGGGGAAACCGAAGACTGCATCCTGAAGATCACACCTACTTCAGCACAGATTTCAGAAATCTCCTTAACCTGCTGATGGTCAACGTTACTTTTACAGTAAAGGACTTCATCGATCACATTGCGGTCGATAATACCTTTAATATCCGATGTCCATTCGATGATGGGAATATCCTTCCCGAATTTGGCCCTGATCAGCTTGGAACTGGTGACGATCCCTCTGATTTGGAAACCCCATTCCTTCTGGTTAAACAACCTTCCGATTATCCCGTCGGAGAAAGAATCGGCAATGATAAGTACATGATGGAGATCATATCCGTTTGCCCTGTAAGTTTTAAGGAAGGAATACGCTATTAAACGGATGAAAAGTGTGGTGATTAAAGTCAGGGTTACGTAAGTAAAAATAAAAACAAGGGGTATCGAAGTAAGTCTGAAAGCTACTTTAATAAAGAGAAGGACAAGAAGGATAATAAAATTGACACGGATGAACTGGAAGATCAGGGTCAGGTACCTCTGTGTCCTGGGAATTTTTGCCATGACGGTTACCCGCGAAAGGACGTACCAGGAAACAAGAAGATAGAATCCAAAAAGACAGGTGGTAGAGATATTTATTTCCCAGGAAGGGATGAAAATTTCTTTTACAATGAAAATGGAAATTGGGAATGATATCACAACAGCAAAAAATTCAACCAGGTCAAGGAGTAGTTTAATTCTTCCCTGGTTGTTAATCTTGTAATCCGACAGCTTGCTGATAATTTTACTCATACTGGTATAAAATTTAGGCTCTTTCTTTCTTATGCAATTTGGGAAAAACCTGGCTAATATCATAGGATTTCAAGCCCGGTGAAGCCCTGATTTTGATCAGTATTCTTTTATCATTGCTAAATGAATATATTTGCCGGAGAAGGGAATCTTCATCAAACTAATTAGACAGGAAAGAAAATATTTAACATAAAGAGTAGATTTAAACAATAAAATTCATAAATTATCAATGAAATTCATTTGTACGTCAAAATGTAAATGAAATGAACATTCCTAACTATATTATGGTTATTTTTATTTTCAATTCAACGCCACGCTAACGGAATGAAAGACCTGAGCATCAACAAAACCGCTAAAACACTGGAAGTCAATTGTATTCCTGGAAAATTGGATTTAATCGGTTGTTCCATAACGAATGATCCCAGAGTTTTTTTTACTCCCATAAAAAATTGGGTCAGGGACTATATCAGGAAACCAGAAAAATTGACTGAGGTTAATTTGAAATTCGATTATATCGATACAGCCTCTGTTAAATATGTATTTGAGATCCTGAATGATATGAAGGAGGTAAATCTGAAAAAGGATTATTCGGTGATCGTCAACTGGTATTTTGATTATGATGATCCTGAAATTCTTGAACTCGGTGAGATCATTCAGAGTAAAATCGGGATACCATTTAATTTCATCGAATATTAATTAAATGGTTAACTCGCCATCATGTTAGAACACGGTTTCATCTTTTTGTGTATTTTAGATTTTTAAATCTAACCTCAGGATTAAAGATGAAACATTTTTTCTACGCTCTGTTTTTTTGCCTGCAAACACTGACCGCCAGTGCGGCGGATCTTATCCTTCAATCTCCGGATGGAAATATAAGTCTGAAGTTCGGAACCGGTAACCACCTTACCTGGTCGGTATACTTCAATGGAATAACAGTTCTCGAAAATTCAGGGATAGGGCTTTCCTTTAGTCAGGAACCCAACCTGGGTCAGTACATGCTGATTACGGATTCTGTTCGCACCAGCTATAATGAGGTATGGAAACCTGTTTTTGGTGTGCACAGTACTATATCAGATAAGTATAATGCTTTACTGGTAAGTCTGAAGGAGATTAAATTTCCGGAAAGGGTACTGAAAATTGAATTCAGGGCTTACAATGACGGGGTTGCTTTCCGTTACCTTTATCCTGAGCAACATAATCTGGTGCCGGCCATTACAGCAGAAAACACTACCTTTCATTTTCCGGCAGATCATCGCGCATGGGTAGCCGATTACGGTGGCTATTATACTCATCAGGAGGGTGAATTCAAACCTGTACGATTAGATGTTGCAAGTGAAAAAAGCCATATTGGATTACCTGCGCTCGTTGAGATAACAAACCACTGCTATGCAGCTGTAACAGAGGCTGACATCACCGATTGGGCAGGCTTTTACCTGGGAGGTTACGGCCCTGAACCCGATGGCGGAGTTACTCTCTTTACGAAACTTTCTCCCCCGCCTGGTGGTGATGAAAATTCGGTGAAAGTGACGTATGAAGGTGAACAATGGTCGCCCTGGAGGGTGGTGATGCTGGGCAGTACTCCGGGTTCACTGGTGGAATCGGAGATCGTGATGAATCTGAATCAGCCTGATGCTCTGGATGACGTATCCTGGATCAAACCCGGGAAATGTGCATGGGATCATTGGTGGAGCGGAGAGGTGAAGATGGATACGGAAACCATAAAGAAGTATATTTTGTTTGCCTCACAAATGGGCTTCCCGTATATGCTCATTGACTGGCAGTGGTACGGGGAGTTTAACAAACCGGAATCAGATATTACAACGGTAAATCCGGATGTCGACATGCCGGAAGTTCTGCGTTATGCAAAAGAGAAAAATGTGAGATGCTGGTTGTGGCTCTACTGGACAGATGCCGATCGTCAATATCAGGACGCCTTTCCCCTGTATGAGAAATGGGGCATTGCAGGTGTCAAGATTGATTTTATGGCCAGTGATTACCAGGCTATGGTCAACTGGTATCATAAAATGGTCAGGGCTGCAGCGGATCATCACCTGATGATCAATTTCCACGGGGCATACAAACCTGATGGCTTTCGCCGGACCTATCCGAACCTGATGACCCGTGAGGGTGTAATGGGAAATGAATACAGCAAATGGTCCACACGGATAACCCCGGAACACAATGTCACCCTTGCTTTCACCCGCATGCTGGCAGGGCCGATGGATTATACACCGGGGGGATTTCTGAACCGTTCTCCCGATCAATTCAGGATCGGCGTTCCGGCAAATGTGATGAATACCCGATGTCAGCAACTGGCCATGTTCGTTGTGTACAACAGCCCTATTACCACCGTATGTGATAACCCTGACAACTATGCTAATCAGCCTGGCCTTGATTTTTTAAAGGAAGTACCGGTGGTGTGGGATGATATGAAGGTGTTGGGCGGTTATCCCGGTCAGTATATTGCTATTGCAAAAAGATCAGGGAAGGACTGGTATATCGGCATACTGAATAACAGCGAAGCCCGCACCACCCAAATTGTCCTGGATTTCCTGGGCACGGGTAAGTATACTCTTGAGAGCTGGTCTGATGCCCCCGATGCCGATGTTAATGCTGAAGATCTGGTCAAGCAGAGCCAGGCCGTGGATTCTTCGGATGTGTTGAAAATCAGGATGGCTCCGGGCGGTGGATACGCTGCCATTGTGAGGATCGTTAAAAAATAATAATTTTCAGGGCTGTTGATGGATTTCTTCAGTTTTATCTATACTTTTAATGTGCATGAAATTGGCAGAACAAGAGAACATTTCCTTACGTAAAACGTTTTCTGAACATAATGAGAATCAGGATTAACATATTGCTTTTTGGATTTATGTTCTTATCCTTACCTGGCCTTCTTGCCCAGGAGAATATTACCGGAACAGGGGTTGCGGCAGATCAGGATGTGCATAACAACCGTAAGATGCTTCCGAATTCAACTTATTTCAAACCTGTCTGGAACGTAAGCCTGGGAAGCAGTATGGTGTATTCTCCGCATTCAGGTTCATTAACAGGATTTTCTGTTACACCGGTGCTTTCCATGCCCCTTTCTAAAAGGTTGTCTGTATACGGTGGCGCATCCGTAACACGTTTTTATATGCCTGGCGGCATTCCTTTGCCAGAATCCGGGATGCAAACGACCACTGGTGTGGTTTCCCTGTTCGGTACCGCATCATACAAGCTTAATGATCATATCATGCTGTACGGTACCGGGGTAAAACATCTCGGGACACCGCCACCACTGATTTCGCCATTTTCGCCTTTCTATTCCGACAGTTTTACGGTAGGCTCAGTCCTGAAGCTCGGGGATCACTTTTCATTTGGAGCCTCCCTGCGTATGAGCGGTCAGCCTTATAATAGTCTTTACCCCTTCAGTCAGTTCGACCGGTTTAGCTCCGGACCTTACCCCTTTACACCCTGGCCATGAAGCTTCTCTTCCTCTCCCTTGCGCCTGTTTTTATCATCCTGATCTATGTATATTTCAGGGATAAATATGAGAAAGAACCGCTAAGCATGCTTTTCAAAGCATTATTAATTGGCGGTCTTGTTGTTTTACCAGTGCTTCCTGTTGAAGCGTTTTTATCTTCATTTATACCCGCTTCAGGCCAGTTGTACAAGGCAGGTTATGAGGCTTTTGTGGTTGCCGCCTTCAGCGAGGAGTTATTCAAATTCCTGGCCCTGTATATCCTGATCTGGAAAAATCCCAATTTCAATGAGAAATTTGACGGCATCGTCTATGCGGTGTTTGTTTCCCTTGGCTTCGCCGGTGTTGAAAATGTGATGTATGTTGCCAGCGGAGGAGTCAGCGTTGCCCTTACCCGGTCGCTTACAGCAGTTCCTGCTCACGCCCTGTTCGGGATCACTATGGGCTATTATATTGGCATCGCCCATCTTGACCCACAAGAGAGAAATGCATTCCTGCGAAAGGCGTTTTTTGTACCTTTCCTGCTTCATGGCATTTATGATTTCATCCTTCTCTCTGAGGAAACCCTGCTCCTGTTATTTTTCGTCCCGTTTATGGTTGCACTTTATTTCTCAGCTTTCAGGCGGATGAGAGTTATATCTGATACTTCCAATTTCAGAGAAGACCATCCTGTGAAGGAGTGATGGAGCCAACAGTTTGGTTACCTTCGGGAATAAAGTCACCGTGAATTCATTCCGCATGATTTCATGTGAAGGCGGATGACAGCAGGATGGAAGCATTTAGATTTTATTCTACCACTAAAAGATTTGAAATCGATGAAATACAGAAAACTTGGAAAAACAGGAATGAATGTTTCTGAAATCGGCTTCGGGGCCTGGGCCATTGGCGGAAGCTGGGGGAAACAACGCGAAGCCGATTCCCTCGAGGCTCTTCACGCAGCCATTGACGAAGGTGTAAACTTTATTGATACAGCCGCAGGGTATGGAAACGGAAAGAGTGAGCGCATCATTGCCGGAGTATTGCACGAGCGGAAGGAAAACGTGATGGTATGTACGAAAACTCCACCAAAAAACGGTCCCTGGCCTCCTACACCATACGACAGGATCTCGGAACGTTACCCTGAAAAATACCTGAGGGAGAATGTTGAGGAGAGATTGAACAACCTTGAAACGGAAAGCCTCGATGTACTTCTCCTTCACACCTGGACCAGGGCATGGAACAAAAGGCCGGAAGCCCTCGAAGTGCTTCAGAGATTAAAAGCTGAGAATAAAATCAGGGCTGTGGGTATTTCCACTCCCGAACATGATCAGAATTGTGTGATCGAACTCATCAGAAACGGCCTGGTGGATGTGGTTGAGGTCATTTACAATATTTTCGAACAGGAGCCGGCCGCTGAATTGTTACCGGTGGCTGAAGAATACGGCACCGGGATCATCGTAAGAGTTGCCTTCGATGAAGGTGTGCTTACGGGAAAATACAAGGCGGATGATTCATTCCCGGAGGATGATTTCCGGCATCTGTATTTTGCAGGCGACCGTCTTGAAAGGGCTGTACAGCGGGTGGAAAGGATCAGGGAAGTAATTGCCGGTACAAATTTCTCCCTGCCTGAAGCAGCACTGAAATTTGCTCTGGCACCTTCATCCGTAAGCACGGTAATCCCGGGAATGAGGAATAAGGAACAGGCCGTTCTAAACACTGAAGTTTCCGGGCTGGAAGATCTGCCGGAAGAAATATTATTAAGGCTTCGTGATCATGCGTGGACACGGGGCTTCTGGTATTCCGGAAAATGATCCTGGGACTGTAAATTTTCTGTCAACAGCCTGATTCCTTAACTTTTCGTCAAATAAATAGCGATTATTTTTCCCAGACTACTGTTGCAATACTCTGAGAAGGAAGCTGTATTAAACTTCCGGTCTGATTCGTTTGCAGCTCGCAGCTGAGACTGTCGCTCGACAGATAGAGTTTTCTTTCCCCGGCCTGTTTTTCGCGGGGAAGCCGAACCCGTTTGGCTTCATCACTCTTATTAATCAGGACACATGTAAGATTGTAGTCACCGGAATTTTTAAAAGCCAGAACAAGTATATCGGGGTCATTGCTCACAGCCTTGATCCTTACGGCTCCCGGCCTGACAAACCTGTAGTAATGTTTGGAGGCAAAATACCTTCCGGTTGGTTTTCCGTCGATGATGAGGGCATACACTTCCGAGGATTTTTTGTCCGCCAGGGCCCACCACAGCCAGGCGTTCAGATGGCCGTACTGAATGGCATTGTAAATGTTGGCCGCCAGTAACATGGCTCCAGCCCATGTATTGGGATGGCCCGAGGTTTCTGTCATCCATAATTCCTTGGCTGGCGGCACGGATTGTGCCAGCTGATAATACTCCTCCCATTGTCTGGCGCTTGCTCCCCCAACATTCATACCATCCCTGTCGTAATTGTGGATCGCAAAGATATCAGCATAATTAAGGGTTTCTTTATCATTGTTGATAGCATTGAAGAAGTCGGCAATATGCTGTTGTGCCGGTAATGCTTCCGGAAGATAAACCTTAGTGGAAATACCTTCTTCCTTGAATTTACGTCCGACGGCACGGAGAGCGTCCCTCATCTGATCCGGATTGTAAACACATGAATTATAGGGTTCTGAAAATTCAGGTTCGTTCTGCAGCCCGATGCCGTAAAGTTCAACGCCGGTTTGTTCTTTGAACGTTTTACAGTAGTCGGCGCAATACCCGGCAAAGGCATCGTACATATCTTCACGTAAACTACCGCCCAGGGCAGTGGTCGGGCCTTCACCTTTCGAATTTAAAGTCTTCATCCATGCCGGCGGACTCCAGATGGAGGCAATGAACTTGTCCACACCGCGTTTGTGCAATTCCTTGACATCCTGGAAATTATCCCATAGAGTGGGTCCGCCGAAAACCCATCCCTTCAGATTATAGGCACTGTCCTGTACCGCATGGAATGTCGGGGGTAATTCCAGCCGCAGGATGGATAATCCAAGGTCATTTGCAACCATGTCGAGCTTGTTATTATACGATTCATCCTTCCAGAATGAAAGTGTATTGAAAGCGCCAAATCCCTCCATCGTCTGATAGGTAGTATCAGGATTGAAGCTGATCATTGTTGCGGACTTACCGGGCTGGTTGCACGATGTTGAAAGCAATAAGCATGCCGGCAGACCAATGACGGCCAGCAAGGTAAAAAGCTGATTGATCCTTTTCTTTTTCATGTTTTTACGGGTTATGATGTTGGTATTCAATGGTAATTGGTTCGTGACCGGATCCCGGTCACGATAAAAGTAATGAAATAATTTCACCCGCATGGAATAATATGGTGTCGATTTCGCTTCTTATTATTTAGCCCGGGTTCCGCTTTTCGCTATGCCTGAGGTTATGGAACTTAAAATGGACTTTATCAAAAATGTCCGACAATTCTGACTTTTAAATGCCGGATTCCAGCAAATAGGGATTTCAGAATCCGGAATTTCAATATTATATATATTTTTGGGGTCATAAAATGGTCTGCCTTCAGGTCTGCGATTTTCCATCCGGCTGATCTTTTCCGGAAGGGACCATCATTCAGCTGCCAGACATGATTGTCGATAGCGGCAGGTTAGGTACTTAGGGAAACAAAAATCATCATTGTATTATGGTTCGTATACACATTTCTGCATTACTGCTGACATTGGCTGTCTTTACAGGATGCCGGCAGGGAAACACGAGTTACAAAAATCCTGATCTTCCGTCAGATCAAAGAGCAGAGGGTTTGCTTAAGCGCATGACCCTGGAGGAAAAAATAGCACAACTGTCCGGTGACGGATTACTGACACCTGATAACACCAGGCTGGGTATTCCGGGATTTAAAATGTCGGACGGGCCCATTGGCGTCAGGACAGGCAAGGCTACCGCCTGGCCGGCCGGCGTCGCCATGGCGGCGAGCTGGGATACGACACTCCTGAACAGGGTAGGGAAGGCTGTTGCTGAAGAAATGAGAGGGAAAGGTCTGAATGTGATTTTAGGTCCCACCGTGAATATTCAACGTATGCCGTTTGGCGGACGGAATTTTGAGAGCTACAGTGAAGATCCTTATCTTTCTTCACGTCTTGCAGTATCATTTGTCAAAGGTGTTCAGTCCGGTCATATCATACCCACGGTAAAACATTTTGTATGCAACAATGCTGAATGGGAACGGATGAGTGTAAACAGCAGGGTCAGCCGCCGTGCCATGGAAGAAATCTATTTCCCTTCCTTTAAGGCTGCCGTGAAAGAAGCCGGAGCCTGGGGAGTGATGTCAGCTTATAATAAAATCAATGGACAATATGCCTCGGAAAATGAGTTTCTGCTGGATTCCATACTCAGGCAAAAATGGGGTTTTAAAGGTATTGTCATTTCTGACTGGGATGCTACACATAGTACGGTGCCTTCAGCTAAAGCGGGATTGGACATCGAGATGCCCCAACCTGTATTCTTTGGGGATAAGCTGATGGAAGCCGTGAAAAACGGAGAGGTCAGTGAGGAGACGATCAACCGGAAAGTCCTCCGTATTCTGAAGCTAAAATTTGAAGCCGGCCTTTTCGATCACACGGTGACACCTGACTCTGCCCTCGTCAATACACCGGAGAGCCGCTCTCTGGAGCTTGAAGCCGCCAGGGAAGGCATTGTCCTGTTAAAAAATGACGGGGATCTTTTACCATTGAACCCGGATAAAATCAGAAGTATTGCCGTGATCGGCCCTAATGCGGCTGTTGCCAGGACGGGCGGTGGAGGAAGTTCTCATGTATCGCCTTTCTACAGCATTTCACCTCTCGATGGCATAAAAAATCATCTGAAAAATGTACAGATCCGTTATGCAGAAGGCGACAGGTTCCCCAGGCGTCAGAGACTGCCAGCCATTCCCGGAGAATATTTTTACACCGATGCCTCAAAAACCACTCACGGTCTGACCGGTGAATATTTTGACAACAGTGAATTCAAGGGTAAACCTGTTTTGGTCAGGACGGATGAGAACCTGGATTTCAGTTTCGGCGACCAGCCTGCCGTACCGGGTCAGCCAAAAGATAATTTCGGGATCCGCTGGACCGGCTTCCTGGTTTCTCCTGTTCCAAAGGAATATAAACTCGATATAGACCATGATGACGGGGTACGGTTCTGGCTTGACGGCAAACTGATCCTCAACCGTTGGGAACATCCTTCAGCCGGAAGAGACACTCTCACCGTATTTCTTGACCAGAACAAGCCCCATTCCATAAAAATTGAATTCTACGATCTTCAGATGGGAGCCGGTTTCAGACTGGCCTGGGATCATGATGTAAAACCGGTTAAGACCGATAATGAACCGTTGCTGAGAGAGGCGGAAGATGCTGCCCGGAAATCAGATGTGGCTGTTGTCTTTGTCGGGTTGACCGAAAGGCTTGAAGGAGAAGGCCATGATGTTGACATCCATATGCCGGCCGATCAGAACGAATTGATTCAGCGGGTTTTCAGGGCAAATCCAAATACCATCGTGGTGATCAATGGCGGGGTATCACTCCTTGCTGATCAATGGATTGATAAAGTTCCTTGTTTTATCGATGCATTTTACCTGGGACAGGAAACAGGTACTGCCCTGGCCGACGTAATTTTTGGCAAGGTCAATCCTTCCGGTAAACTGCCCTTCACCTACATACAGACACTTGACAAAAATTACGCATTGTGGGGTTATAAAGATCCCTCTCTCGACCAGCCGTATTACGAGGGGGTTTTCGTCGGTTACAGGCATTATGACAAGAACATAAAGGAGATACTCTTCCCCTTCGGTTACGGACTTTCTTATACCCGTTTCGGCTATAGTAACCTGCAAATTCATCAAATTGACAAATATTCCTTCAATATCAGCGTGGATGTTACCAACGCGGGCCAGGTCAGGGGTGCAGATGTTGTTCAGCTCTATGTCGCCGATCCGGTATGTTCTGTTGACAGGCCTTTGAAGGAACTCAAAGCTTTCAGCAGGGTCGAACTGGAGCCTGGTGAAAAACGGACAGTTCACATGAGTCTGGACCGTTCTTCATTTGCCTTCTGGAATCCGGGAAATGATGCATGGATGGTAGAACCGGGCGTGTTTAACCTCCTGGTAGGCGAGAGTTCGCGTGATATTAAGCTCAGGGGCGATATAACCATTCCCTAATATTCATCCTGTACAAAACCTTCACCTCAGGAAATTTTCATGAAAGGGAAGTGAACCCGTGAAATTCCTGTACCTGGAAGGCGCGACGTGCTTTATTACCATCAGAATGGAATCTTTCTAAATATTTCCCTGTATTGGGATATGCTTAGGATATTATCTACATTGTTAAGCTTCAATTTTCAAAACCATACCAACAATTAAAAACCAATTCAATGAAGAAAAAACTACTCCTTATGTTGTGTCTTTTTGCGGCTATCAGGCTGATGGCACAGGAAGACATTTTCTATGAAAATTTTGGAACTACCGGCTATTTCAGAAGCCCTGCCAATACATATACAGGCTACAGCTCAAGTTCATCCATGTTTTCATCCGATTCGATACTCATCCAAAGCTACGACCCCTTTTCCTCGTATGCAGGCGCCTCCGGTGGGAGTTTTGCCGTGTGCGGCACGAGTGTAGGGAGTGATATGGGTCTGATCATCATCAGCGGAATTAACACAGCCGACTTTACCAATATTCATTTATCCTTTGGTGCTGCTACCTGGTATGGCATCGCCAGCAGTTATATGGATATTTATTACAGTACCGACGGAAACATATGGACCCTGATAGATGATAATGATCTTGCTTCAGGCCAGTATGGTGATGCAACCTGGGGATATGTGA
Source organism: uncultured Bacteroidales bacterium (assembly GCA_963732905.1). Taxonomy (GTDB): domain Bacteria; phylum Bacteroidota; class Bacteroidia; order Bacteroidales; genus DASQZK01. The sequence continues at coordinate 1,140,424 of CAVTBM010000008.1, read as the reverse complement.
CCCTGAGCGGGGCACTGCCTGCTGTACCCAATCTCCGGCTGAAATTTAACGTTACTGATGCAATGCAGTCCGTTCGTTTTGATGATATAAAGGTCTCCGGGGTTGGAGCAGACAATACTCCGCCATCACAGCCTACCGGGTTGCAGATCCTGTATAAAACGTATAACAGTATTGCCATGTCGTGGAACGTTTCCACCGATAACGTAGGCATAGGTTATTATAACATTTACCGCGACGGCATATTGCTTACATCGGCCACAGATAATTCCGTTGTGCTCAATTACCTGGCTCCGGGGTCAACCTCGGACTACACGGTAGAAGCGGTTGATCTGGTTGAAAATGCTTCTGCTCCGAGTGCCCCTCTGCAGGTAACCCTGGATGCACTTCCTCCGGATTACAAATACGACTGGCAACAGGCCCAGGCAACCGTTCTTCCTGACGGCAGCCTTGAATGGAATCCCAAACCTTTTGTGTATGAGCCCGGGAGTTCTGTCAGGTACATTGACTTCGAGAATGGCAGTGATACAAACGACGGTTCGTCTGAAGTTACAGCATGGAAACACCATCCCTGGGATTCGAATGCAACCGGGAATGCAGCCAGTGCTTCCGGAATTCAAACCTATGTATTTAAAGGTGGAGTGATTTACCGCGGAACTTTAAACGCCAAAGAATCCGGAAAACCGGGTGATCCCATCATCCTGACATCCGATCCCTCATGGGGAACCGGTGAAGCCGGTATTTATGGTTCGGTTCAGTTTACCGACGGATGGACGCAGGCTGATGCCACAACAGCTCCCAATATTCCGGATCCGGATAAGGTCTGGTTCAGGAATGTCTCACTGCCCGACACGAAAGTGGTTGTTGAAACCAACGGGGATCAGTATAACAGGATCAGAGTCGCACGTACACCCAATTATCAGGATACGCCGGATGATCCGCTTAAGACGTGGTATTCATGGACAGGCAAGACCAAAAGCAATAATGTACTTTTGCTTACCGACTCTAAAAACCTGACCCAGCCGGAAGTGGATTATTACAAAGGCGGGACTGTATGGAGCCAGGAAGATGTCATCGTGATGTGCACGGTTTGGGGACAAACTATCCAGGATTATAATCCGGCACTGCATCAGATCACCGTGAATGACCAGAATTTTGGTGGGATAAAATCTCGTTATTTCATTGAGAATACTCCATATCTCCTCGATACGGTCAACGAATTTTATTACGATAAGAATGCCCAGAGACTGTTTGTTCGTCTTGAAGGTGAAAGGGATCCGAATACAACTACCATTGAAGTGGCTAAAACGGATCAGCTTCTGAATATTACCGGGAAGCATGATATTATTATCAGCGGACTTACATTTGGGTTTACAACAGCAAACCAGGTACGGTATGGTTACTCCGATACACGGTCAGCCATCAGGATGACGGGAAGCTGCCGGGATATCGAGATAAAGAACAACAAGTTTGTTTACGTTAATTCCGGTATTACGGGACAGAACAGTTCGTCGGAGAACCTGACATCGGAAAATATTACCGTATCAGATAATGATCTGCATGTGGTGGATGACCTGGCCATCATCTTTGCCGAAAATAACGGTGTGTATTATCGTAATATGAAGATCATGCGGAACAGGGTTTATGATAACGGTGCCAGGGACCTGGGACGTTGGTACAATTCTATTCCGGCCCTGATGGGAAATTTCAGGGATGGTGAAGTGGCCGGGAATATTGTGGATATTTCGTGGGGTAACGGACTGGATTTCAGCTGGGGTAAATCGAGCGGCGACAGCCGGGATGTCCCCTTTATCCGCGGGATGATTTATCAGAACCAGGCCAGCAATACACTCATCGGAACCAACGATTACGGTGGGATCGAAAGCTGGCAGGGCGGACCTGCATTCTGCTTTAACAATGCATCCCATAATGCTTCCGGATATAAGCATTATAATAACTCGTCAATCGGCTATACCTATTATTTTGACGGTGCATTCAAACAAATCGTTTTCAACAATATCGCATCCGGTGTTTCCCATAACCGTAATGCCGCCTCCTTCATGCAGGTACTTGGATTTTATAACATTTATGCCCAGAATACTGCGTACAACACCAATGTATTTTTTGAAGCGGCTACAGGGAATCTCGCTTTGAACGGGTATAATACTTATCTTGGAAATATAGGGGATAATGTCAGTACCTTTTTCGATCACAAGATCAAAGCCTCGTATATTCCGTTTGAAGCCTACGGCCACAATGTCAGCAGTACCCTGCCGTTTGCCGGAAGAATCGAAAGTGGCGGAAGCCTGATGAACCTGAGTGATTTCAGCGATGACCTGAAATCGTACAAAAGCCAGCTCTCACAGACCGGATGGAATGCAACCCTTCCGGTACTTGAAGATGCAGCAAGCCACAATTTCTCCCTTAAGACCAACGGGGAAGCCATCGACCGCGGAGTGAAATTTTTTACTGCATTTCCTCTGAGCTCTGTGGTAGGAGAATGGGATTTCATCAAACACCCGTCAGACCCTTCTGTCATCATGGGTGAAAATTTCTATATGACTTCTGAATTTACAAACAGGGAATCCTACCAGAACGTTCCTAAAAATAATCTCACGGTTCATAATGTAACCGATTCGAGCTTTATCAAAGGGACTTTGGAAGATTGGACCACCGGCGCTTTGCGCTTCGATGGCCAGACGATCTGGTGCAGTGTAACGGACGCCGATACCCGGTCTACTGTTTGTAACAACGTAGATATGACTACAAACAGCTTTATTCTTGAAATGTTTGTAAGACCGGATTCCGCTTTTACTGACGGAGTGCTTATTGCCAAACATGATAATACCAACGGTTATGAACTGGGCATTGATGGAAGCGGAAAACCTGTGGTGACACTTTTTTCCGGAGGCAGTACGGCAGCCAGCCTGACCGGTCTGGACGTAATAAATGATGGCAAATGGCATCATCTTCTGGCCGAAATAAACCGGGCCGGGATCATCAATATTTATGTGGATGGTCAGCTATCGAATGGAGTCTCTGCAGGAACGGTACCTGCCGAGGACGTATCCCTTTCGAATACAGCAGACCTTCTTATTGGTAAAAATGATGATGGTCATTTCTTTAAAGGCAGCATCGATTTTCTGAGAATATCCAAGGGCTTGCTTTCGGATGCCAAAACCACCATTGGAGAACTCTATACATGGGAGACCGACGGGCCGTTCCTTTATGATATTTCAGGCAAAGCACCTGAAGGCCAGCGAGACGCCGGAGCTATCGAATCAGGCTCAAAACCCTGTCAGCTTAGCGTTGACCCGCTAACCCTGTCATTTGATGAAACATCTTCCAGCCAGGTTGTTACCGTCGGATCATACCAGGGTTTCAGTATTGTAGAAAATACCGGCGAATTCTATACGACCGATGCAACGGAAAACTCAATTTCCGTGACCGTCGATGAAAATCCTTTCGCTGTTCCACGATCAGGAGATATGACCATTTATGGGTGTAATGAATCGGCTGTTGTAACGATTGGTCAGTCAGCTGCCCCTTGCGTCTTCGAAACAGGCGTCGATACCGTATGGTTTAGCAGCAATCCGGAAACCTTTACCTTCAAGGTGAATACCAATGATGATTTTACGGTCAAACGCAGTGATACGTTTTTCAGTATAAAGAAAGTAGCGACGGGTGATTCCGTACAAGTTAGTGTTAATGAGAATACCACGGTGAATGAGCGCAGAGGCGAGATTACGGTTACAGGCTGCGGAGGCACGAAGGTGGTTCCTGTTATCCAGGAAGCCGGACCAAATTCCGTTTATAACTATCTTCCCGCTGGAATGGAAATTTACCCGAACCCTGTTTCTACAGGTATTCTGAATGTTACCCTACCTGACATGAACATGACATATACGGTTAGGGTCACCGACCTCGCAGGTAGAGTGATCATGGAAAAAATACTGCAGGGCGGAAGAAATTCAGTAGAGCTCACTACAGGTCCAGGTACCTATATTCTGAGAATCATGAGTAAGGATAACAATGTTGAGACAAAACTGATCGTTTTGTAGCTTTTTCGGACGCGAAGAAACGGATGCCGCATTAAATTCCTGACGGCGGCGCATTCGTTGAAAAGACATAGCGAATTATTCTCCGGTTGAATATTCCCTATGTCTTTTCAATACTGATACGGGCCTTTTGGTCCGCAATATAAAATTCTCAGTATTGTGACAAAATTATATTGACTCAATAGCGGAAAGTGCGTCATTCAAATACTAGCCACGGCCGTCATTTTAATAATGACGGCCGTGGCTTTTTTGTGAGGAATGATTTTTCTAAGAAAAGGTAATTATATCCGCAATGCTTTATTTTTGCCTGTTCTTTTGTTTGGGGGTTCTTTTCTCAGGTCATGTTTTTGATTTCGGACGGACCTTTGTTTGTTATACTATTTGTCTTTTATACTATTTGTCGTTTATACTATTTGTTGTTTATACTATTTGTTTTTTATACTATTTGTTGGTTATGCTATTTGATGGTTATGCTATTTGATGGTTATGCTATTTGATGGTTATGCTATTTGATGGTTGTAGTATTTGATGGTTATACTATTTGATGGTTATACTATTTGATGGTTGTACTATTTGATGGTTATACTATTTGATGGTTATACTACCTATGTAATTCTTTATTATTCGGGGTCCCACCCCCCACCCAACCACCCTTAAGTGGTCGTAACCCCCAAAAAATCAGCGTCTCAAACGTATGTTATTAAACATTTTATCTTGACTTTCCTGCTAAATGCCCGGCTCCCGGGTGTTACAGGAATTTTATTTTTGATAAACACTGCATTCATGAAAAATAATCGCTGTACTAACGCTGATTTTTTTTCGATTTTTCCATGAATACAATACCGGGGGCATGGGGGAACCGGTAATTCTTCATTTCATTTTCCCGGCATGAAACCTTAAAATCGTCTTTATGCCCTGGATTCCCGTTATCACAGACCATCCTTCCGGCCGGGTAAGGTTAACATTCCTGAGCCTTCAAATGCTTTTGCACCTGTTACCTTTTAACTTTTTCAGGTCCGCATCGGTTATCTGTTTATAAAATATTCAATGGGTAAGGGACTGTTATTCCCATCCCGGGATAGTGAAAAAGTAAAGCCGTGGCATACACCAGAATAGAAAAATACACTCTCATGTCTACCATCCTGGCGTCATCGATGGTATTCATCGACAGTACAACGGTTAACATCGCTCTTCCTGTCATCCAGTCCGATCTGGATGCTTCCGGCTCCGGATTATTGTGGATCATGGATGCTTACCTCCTGACACTCTCCTCCCTCATGCTGGCCGGGGGTTCGCTGGGAGATTCCCTGGGAAGGAATAAGGTTTTTTCAGCCGGACTCATCCTTTTCAGTTTTTCATCCGTTAGCTGTGGCCTTTCATTTTCAAGTACTCAACTCATCATTTCAAGACTCTTCCAGGGAATCGGCGGTGCTTTGCTCACTCCGGGGAGTCTGTCCATTATCATAACACAGTTCTCCGATAAAAAAGTTGGTAAAGCGATTGGCCTTTGGTCTACCTTTACTTCACTGACTTCTGTTGCCGGTCCATTGCTGGGTGGATGGCTGGCGGCACCCGGACTCTGGCGGATCATCTTTTTTATTAACATACCGCTTTCTGTGCTTGCCTTTTGGATGATCACACGGAAAGTGCCCGAGTCCAGGAACATCAGGGTTACAAAACTGGATTACACCGGGGCTGCCTTTATCATACTCGGACTTTCGGGACTGGCCTATGGCTTCATTCAATCTTCCGAAAAAGGATTTGGTCATGCCCCGATCATATTGGCTCTTAGTGCAGGGTTAGTTTTTTTGCTGGCATTCATGAAAACCGAAATGACGGTTAGAGGACCCCTTGTGCCTTCAGGTTTGTTCCGGTCGGTTCACTTCAGCACATCGAACGGAATCACCTTATTTTTGTACGGGGCACTTAGCGGACTGACATTTTTCCTTCCGCTAAACCTGGTCCAGGTGCAGGGGTATTCTGAATGGCAGGGTGGGCTGGTCTTTTTCCCGATCGTTCTGCTCATTGCCTGTTTATCACCACTGATGGGACGGCTGATTGAATCGTTTGGCTCAAGAGTATTCCTGATAGCCGGTCCTTTTATTACCGGCGCTGGCTTTTTTGTGTATGGAACCATTGGCCAGACCGCGGGCCCCCAGGATTACTGGAATACCTTCCTGCTGCCCTCATTACTTGTAGGTGCAGGAATGGGAATTACCGTCGTACCCCTTACAACGACAGTCATGCGTTCTGTTGACAGGAAGAACAGCGGCACTGCATCAGGTATCAACAATTCAGTCTCAAGGATCGCCGGTCTCATGGCCATTGCCCTCATGGGTACTTTTGCTATACATCATTTCAGGAATGCTGTCGGGGAGAAGATAAACACGTTGGAGATAAACCTGGAACAAAAACTTCAACTCACAGGCAATACTTCTGATTTTGCCGCAACACAAATTCCGGAAGGAATTTCCGGTTTTCAAAAAGATCGTGTACGCCAAATCATTCATTCCTCCTTTATCGAATCCTTTGACCAGGTCACTCATATTTCCGCCCTGGCCTCCTGGCTCAGTACATTGCTTGCCTTTATATTCATAAAGAAAAGGAAGAAGAATACAACGGATAATTATCCCTGATGGTAGAGATGATCATACCTTTCCTGACAATTGTTGCGTAACCGTGCCGATCAGTATTTAAAAACTTTACCGCCCGCCATCACCTGTTGGGTTTCCTCGTTGAACGTAGCTTTCTCTCCGGTTCTGAGAGCCGCGGTAACCATAATATTAGCGATGGAATGGTTAAACCCGGCCTCCACAGGTGCATGTGTCTGTACATTCCGGTCTCTTACACACTGCATCCAGTTTTGCACATGGGCATTGGTAAGAGGGTCTGCTCCGGTATTGGCATCGGTCTCCACCTTGATCTGTGGCAACTCCACTTCATCGAGAAGGAATGGTTTCATATCCATCGCAGATGCATACTGTTCTGTCAGTCCACCCTCAGAGTCAATCTTATTGCTTGAAAGATCCAGTTTTCCTCCGTTTGAGAAATACCATTCTTTGGTACCGCCTGAAGAATTGTGCATCCTTGATGAGTAAACCACCTGGAATCCTTTATCGGGATTATCCAACGGGCCATAATCAAACACTGCAGTTACTGTATCAAAATTTTTCCTGCCGTCCTTCCATACATAAATACCACCGTTGGCAGCAACAGAACGTGGATGAGGAAGGTGAGTAAACCAGTGAACCGTATCGATCTGATGTGACATCCATTGTCCGGGAATTCCTGATGAATATGGCCAGAATAAGCGATATTCGAGATATTTTCTGGGATCCCAGGGCTCATAAGGCCTGTTCAGAAGGTAACGTTTCCAGTCTGTATCCTGTTCCCTGATGTCTGCAACGAGTTCAGGCCTTCTCCACCGTCCCGGCTGATTTACATTCCATGTCATTTCCACCATGGTAATGTCACCAAATTTGCCGGCCTGAATAAAGTCATGGGCGGCCTGATAGTTTGGCCCGCTTCGTCTCTGAGAACCGATCTGGATAACTTTACCAGAATGATGTGCGGCCTTTAAACCAGTGATAGCATCATCCATGGTCTCGGCGAATGGTTTTTCACAATAGACATCACATCCGGCATTAACTGCTTCAGCGAGCAACAATGCATGTGAAAAGTCAGCCGTGCTGATCATAACAGCATCAAGTTTCTGGTCGAAAAGCTCTTCTGAATTCCGGGTTAATTTAATGCTGCGTCCGGTCATTTCTTTGATAGCTGCTGCGCCTTCTTCACGTCTCCGGCTCCAGAGATCGGCAAGGGCGGTGAATTCGAAATTCATGTCATCAGCATATTTATGAAAGGCTTTTTTCAGGGATCCGTTGAATCGGTCTGAGAAACCCAGAATGCCAACACTGATTCGGTCGTTGGCACCGAGGATCCTGCCATAACTTTTGGCACTCATCCCCAGTCCGCCGATCATGATTCCTGCAGAAGCAGCAGTCGTGCTTTTTAAGAATGTTCTCCGGTTTGTTTTCATGGAATGATGGTTTTGTTTATTTATGATGATTGATATTCGTAATTCTGCCTGCCTCAAATCTGACTTCTGATGGCCCTGATGGCCCCTGACGCTTCTTCCTCCTGGTTTTGCCACCGACATTCCACAGATATACGGCCTTCATAACCCGATTTTCTTAGAGCGTTAAAATAGGGTGTAAAATCTTCGCCGTTAACGCCTGGTGCTGAACGGTCTTTCTTCTCTGCAATATGGAGGTGGTACAATAGATCGCCGTATAATATAAGATTCTCCGGTGATTCATCTTCCATTTTCATGTGATACAGATCAGCCAGCAGGCGGAAATTGGGATGATCGATCCTTTTCACCAGTTCGCCTCCCTCAGCAACGGTATGAATGAAATTACATTCCCCGGAGTTCAGCGGCTCCAGAGATACGATAACCTCGTGTTTTCCGGCAATGTCAGCCATCCGTTTTCCGAGTTCGACAAACTGCCTTTCTGCTTTCTCTCTGGAGAAACCTTCCGGAATTTTCCGTGATACCCCACTGCCGAAAACAATAGTTTTTATACCTGCTGTTTCAGCTCTCCTGAAAGCCGTTGCGGCAAATTTCAGGATATCATCAGGCACAGCATCTGGTCCGACACACTTTAACTCACCCGGCAGGAATGAATTGCAGGCTTCAACAGGCAGGCTGGCGTTCTGTGCCAGAGACAGTTTTTCTGCGAAGATGCGTTCATCCTCCTGAGGAACGAGGAAACTGCGTACTCCTTCTTCAATATAGGAAAATCCGGCTTCTTCAAAGAGCTTGCTGTTGGTGATGGACGTGCATACACCAATTTTTTCCAGGAATCTTCCGGATTCCCGGAATCTCCCAAAACAGGATGTGGCATGCAGCATTACTCCTGTTCCTGCAAGAGCAGTGTTTCTGATAAATTCCCGTCGTGTTATGGTCATGAATGTTGGAATAAGAGGATTACATATAAACCTTACAGAAGCAATCAAAAGACTGAGTTTGAACTATTCCTGAAAAGATGTCTTTTCACAAGCGATCAGAAATTACAGTGCATGCAACTGTTAAAAATAAGAAAATATCCATCATTTGCAAAAAGCTGCCCAAAATGCTTATGAATGACGGCCGGCCTCCGCAGGGATGGATTTTCTCTTTTATTGACCAGGGTCAGATTGAAGGAAAGCAGATATACATGAAAAGTACAGTATGTACTGGCGCATATTCACCGTTTTTCTTAAAAATCTCCATTGTATGGCAATATTTTCAGGTACTTGATTAATTTAGCGAAAACTGAACGCCCAAGACTGATTATTAAAACATTCATATAGCATCTGATGAACGGATTAAAAACAATGATTTTTTCAACCCTGCTTATTTTGAGCGGGTGTGTATCTCTCCCTTCTGAGAACAGTCATCCGGTAAAGTTAAACCGGTTGTACTGTAATGGTAATGAAAATCCGGTTTGTAATGGCAGTGAGCCTCTTTTCGGATGGGAGATGGCAGCTGACAGCACCGAAAGAAGGCAATCGGCTTACCAGATACTGGTCGCATCTTCAGCAACCCTGCTGACAGATACCGGAGCCGATGTATGGAATTCAGGTAAAATCCTTTCAGGTCAGTCACAGTGGGTTCAATACCGGGGGAGACAACTTGACCGTGGTGGACAGTATTTCTGGAGTGTAAGAATGTGGGATGAAAAGGGACGCCCGTCGGCCTTCAGCGAGCCGGGCCGGTTTTTTGTGTCTGAAGATTCAAACGGCATTAGAGCAGAATGGATAAGTGATTCGACGGAAAGCAGAAATGTCCCGGGCAATTCAGCGGCTCCTATGTTCAGGAAAAATTTTACTCTGGCGGAAATGCCGGCTAATGCCATTCTCCGGTATACCGGGGCAGGATATATCGATATGTATGTCAACGGATCTCATTGTTCCGAAGCTGTTCTTCAACCTTCCTTTACACGTTACGATAAACGGATAGAATATACCACCGAAGATATTACTTCTTTACTCAGGAAAGGCGAGAACGTCCTGGCATGCATGGCCGGAAACGGTTTTTATAATGTCGGCACCCGTTCAGCCTGGAAATTCGACAAAGCTCCTTGGAAGGGCCGGCCTGCAGTGATGTGCAACCTGGAACTGACCATGAAGGACGGTAGCCGGCAGGTAATCATCACCGATGGATCATGGAAAACAACTGCCGGTCCCGTTATTTTTAACCAGATCAGAAACGGGGAAAGCTATGATGCCCGCAAAGAACAGGACGGATGGACCAGCTACGGTTTCAACGATTCATCGTGGCACCGGGCTATTGACGTGAAAGGTCCTGCCGGAAAACTTTCACCCGCCATCATTCCTCCGATGCATAAGATGAGTTATTTAAAAGCCGTTTCGATCACCGAGCCTGCTCCCGGTATCTATCTCTTCGATTTCGGCCAGAACCTAACAGGATGGACACAATTGACACTGAAGGGCAGGGAAGGGGACGAGATCGTTGTCAAACATGGTGAGCGTATCGATTCGGCTGGCAGACTCGACCAGAAAGAACTGAGCCGCTTCATTTTTACCGGTGAAACGCAGACAAGCCGGTATATCTGTAAAGGACAGGGAAAGGAAACCTGGGAGCCTCGCTTTACCTATTATGGATTCCGCTATGCAGAAGTTACCGGTCTGAAGGAAAAACCCGGAGAGGAAACCCTGAAAGCCTGTATCGTGCATACTGATTTCAGTGCGACCGGCGAATTGTATACAGGAAATAATATATTGAACAAAATACATGAAAATACCCTGTGGTCTTATCTCGGCAATTTTCACAGTATACCGGAGGACTGCCCGCACCGCGAAAAAATGGGATGGACAGGTGATGGCCAGCTTGCCGCCGGAACCGGGATGCTTAACTTCTTCACCTATAACGGTTACCGGAAATGGCTGAATGATTTTACCGATGAACAGAAGCCCGACGGTAACCTTCCGGGAATCATTCCCACCAGCGGCTGGGGATATGATTATGGAAGGGATCCGGTAACACGGCCCTATGGTTATGGCCCGCAGTGGGACGGCGCATGTATTACCATCCCATGGAAGCTGTACCTGAACTACGGTGATACTACGGTCCTGTCTGATTACTACCCGATGATGGAAAAGTACATGAATCTCCTGGGTTCTATTGCAAAAGATAACCTGCTTGACATTGGCATCGACGACCATAAATCACTTGTGAAAAGTGATCCGGCAGTAGTATCTTCAGCCTGTTACTACCTCCTGTCTTACACCATGGCGAATATTGCCGGAGTAACCGGCATGCCCGTGGAGGCACAAAAGTATTCAGATTTAAGCGGGAAGATTGCCCGGTCCTTTATAAATAAATATTTTGTTAATTCTACTGCTGACAGTATCACATTTCTGACCATTGCACTGGCTGTTGGCTTCGATATGCTCCCTGCCGGAATGGACAGCACTTTCATAAAGGAAATGGTACGACGTATCCGGATGAATGATTATCATGTTTACACCGGCGTGATTGGCACAAATGCCGCATTCAGTGCCCTGGTGAAAAAGGGTTACCCCGAAGTCTTCCTTCGTGTTATCACAAATCCCGAATACCCCTCTTATGGTTACTGGATCAGGGAAGGTGCCACCACCCTGTGGCAGAACTGGGATGGCTCGCAGTCCCGGAATCATATCATGTTTGGTTTTGTGGACGAGTACATGTATGATGTGCTGCTTGGTCTGAGAAATGAGGATCATAGCGCAGGTTACCGGGAATTCGTCCTTCAGCCGTTTTTTGCAGAAGGGATCAATGAAGTAAATACCAGTCACCTTACCATGTATGGCAGGATCATTTCAAGCTGGGTGAGGAAGGGTGATAGGGTAATATGGAACGTGACGGTTCCGGTGAATACGCAGGCTACTTTGTATTTTCCGCAGAATGCAAAAGATATTCAACCAAATGAAACGCTCTCAATTAATCTCTCTGCCGCTGGCGAGCCTGTACGGTATAAGATCCGTCTCGGATCGGGGAACTACCGTTTTTCTTTCAGTTACGAAAAATGAAGACGGATTTGTTTAGTTGTACCTGGGGAGCAGGAGTTTTTTTTACCACAGATTAGCACAGATTAGGAATTACGAACAACTAAACAACTAAACAACTAAACACCTCAACCCCTCTTCATTCCTCACTTCTTCAAAAACCGTTTGAATTTATGCGACATTTTGAAATAAGTATACCTGCCGGAATGCTCACCGGTCTCCATAACCGTCTCTCCTGAGACCTGGAAAGTGCTTTTTTCTCCGGCTATCCTTGAAAAGTAAATGTCGAATTCCTTCCCGCTGTCATCAATCATATTCACAAATACGAGATTGTCGTCAAAATCGGAATGTAATCTGTGCTGGCACAGTGGACAGAAAAATTCAATACTCTCTCCTTCCCTGTATTCGAACTGCGGGTGTTTAAGACTGTTGTAATTTCCTATTTCCGGATGAAGTAACAGCAGGCCTTTTTCCTTTTTACTGTTTCGTACTGTAAGGACGATAAAGTCTCCGACTTTCAGGTGCCCCCTGCAATGCGGACATAAAAAATGATGGTTTGTCATGGACCTCTTTTTTTATATCATATCCCTTTTCGCAAGTTACAAAATCAGACCGAAGATGTCAATGAATATAACAGTGTTGCGCACCCTACGGGGCGCCGGGGAACCCTCCCTGTCAAATATTCTGTCGATCTGACCCAGGTAGAGCCTTTTTGGACTTTTTCACCACAGATCCTGATAACTATGCGGGACAGATTAGCAAGGATTGAGTTTAGTTGTTTAGTTGTTTAGTTGTTTAGTCGTACCTTGGGAATCACAAACAACTCAACAACTCAACAACTCAACAACTCAACAACTCAACAATTAAACCTCTAACACAATCATGAGAAAAAACATTGCAATATCCCTGGCTGGAGTTTTATCACTAACGGCATGTGCGGAAAAGCATCAGGCTCCTGCACCCAATATCATTATGCTTCTGGTAGATGACCTGGGTTGGAGAGATGTTGGCTTCATGGGCAGTACATTTTATGAAACGCCCAACATTGATAAGCTCTCTCATGAAAGCCTCATATTCACCAATGCTTATGCGGCCTGCGCTGTATGTTCACCAACCAGGGCTTCGATTCAAACCGGTCGTTATCCGGCACGGACAGGTGTGACCGATTGGATTCGGGCCCGGTTTCAGGTTCCCGGTGGCGCTCTGGAAGCACCACCTGCTTATCAGGAAAATCCGGGCCGGTTGTTGAAAACACCTTCCAATCCATACTGGATGAGTCTTGATGAAATTACCATAGCTGAACAGTTAAAACAATCGGGATATTTCACCTGCCATATAGGCAAATGGCATTTGGGGCCGGATGATTATTATCCGGAAAAACAAGGATATGATGTCAACATCGCTGGCTGTGACATGGGGCAGCCCGTAAATTATTTTGATCCTTATGCTAATGAGAAAGGCGTACATTTTCCAACTCTGGAGCCACGGAAAAAGGGAGAATACCTGGTAGACAGGCTTGCTGATGAACTGGTCCATGTCATTGATCAGCATAAGGACAAACCTCTTTTTATCAATATGTGCTATTATGCGGTTCACACTCCATTGATGGCAAAACAGGAGATGATCGATAAATATGAGTCGAAAAACGCTTTGGATGCACAGGACAATCCGGTATACGCATCAATGATTGAGAGTGTGGATCAGGCCGTTGGAAAACTGATCACCTGCCTTGAAAAGAATGGTCTGATGGAAAACACTGTCATTGTATTTTTCTCAGATAATGGCGGGTTGCTTTCCTCAACGAGCAATAAACCGCTCCGTGCCGGTAAAGGTTATCCCTATGAAGGAGGGATCAGGGAGCCCATGTTTGTTTTTTGGAAAGACAGGATCAGGCCTGGTGTATGTGAAACCCCGGTCTCAAGCATAGACTTTATGCCGACATTTTGTTCACTTACAGGAACTCCCATGCCGGACAAGATAATCGATGGTGTGGATATCAGTCCGTTGTTTTTCAATGAACCTCTTCAACCAAGGCCCTTATTCTGGCATTTTCCGCACTACCGGGGTAAGGATGTTGTTCCGTACAGTATTATCAGGGACGGGAGATGGAAACTGATTAAATATTATGAGGGCCAGGCATTTGAGCTTTACGATCTGGAGAACGATCTGGCGGAATACCATGATGTGTCTGAACAATTTCCTTTGGTCAGGGACAGTTTGAACAAAAAACTCGATAAATGGCTGGAAAATACAGGGGCGAAAATACCCGTGGCCAAGAACGAGTAAGCTCTGAAAAAGCCTAAAAACTGCGTTGAAAATTTGTAAGCAGTAATCCGCCAGGAAGGATCCGTAATATTGTCACTGGTCGTTGGTATAATTCTCCCGGCAGCAAGGAAACCCACCAGTCTGTAAATTCTCCAATCAACGTTTTTTTTACGTTCCGGTAACGGCTATATCTTTGCCCAGTCCAGTCCTTTCAGTACCTTCTCTTTCTCTTCCAGGTTGAAAATGCGCCTGGCATTGCCGTTCAGAAGGCTGTCGGTAAGAGACAGGGCTTCATCAAGTGTCAGGAAGCCCTCGTCGGTCAGGTCTGTGAGTGCGGAAGCTATGCCGTTCCTGGCAATCACCGAATGGCCCAGTACGGGTTCAACAGGTACATAATCTCCGCCAAATGTCAGGATCTTATTAGCAGGAACGGTCACCAGGTATTTCTTCAGAAATTCTTTGGCAGTAGCCGGATTGATGATCCATGACCAGCACATGTCGATATGCGCATTGGGAAATTGCTTTGCCAGTGCCAGCATTTCCTCATAGTAGGGATAACTCAGATGAAAGAAAATAAAGGTCGTATCCGGCGACTGATCGCATAGGTAGCAGGCATCCGATGGATTATTCCGGATCATTTTGAGCTTCATACGGTCGGTCTTTCCTTTCCACTGAGCCAGATAGCCGGTGTGTAATTTCACCGGCAGATGGTATTCCGTGGCTTTTTCAACCACATACCAGAACAGGTGATCTTCAAGTTTCTTCTTATCCTTGTCGTTTACTTCTCTTCCTTTGATGTAATTCCTGCAGATCCGTTTCACCTCATCAGCCGCAGTTTTTTTGAAGTTGATGTTCCGTTTATATGCCATTGCGACTTTTACACCCACAATATATTTGCCGTATTTCTTAAACCACCAGTCAATTACGGCATGCCAGTCCTCAAGCTCCTTCACTTCGATCCCTGCCGGCTTACTGTATTCACTTCCTCCGGGATTTGCAATCAGGTTGTCGGCCCAGAGATCGGTCATCAGGAAATCGGGCATTTCGGATTTCAGAATGGGATAACTGTTCACCTGGCACGATTCAATATTCGCTTTTTCCTTCAGAATCTCCTTGTAAAATCCTGGGTGTAACATTTTTTCGTACCCGGCCTGTAAGCGGCCGATAGTTGCGTCCGACAACTCATCGATATCGTAAAGTTCCTTCAGGGAGATCCTTACCGCCCAGGCATACCCGGTCTGCCTTATATAGGGCCACCATGGTTTCAGGATTGCCCACTTGTCCATTGGATCTACATCAGGTGAGAAGAAACGGTTATAGTCTTTTTCCGTCATGCCTGCCGAACGCATGTCAGAATCGATATAGTGACTGAAGATCATCGTCCAGTCATTGCATTTCCCGTTGATTACGGCTTTACCGCTTAGCCGCTCCTTCTCATCCATGAGATGTTCATGCGTGTCAACAATTGAAGTGCTGAATACCTTGTTCCAGATCTGTTCTTCAGTGGAATCGGATTTTTTCTGACCTGCCTTATCCTCGGGGAGGGTAAATCCGGAAAGTGCGAAAGCTGCTGATCCTAATCCGAGGTATTTGAAAAAATCTCTTCGCCTGACATCATTGGTTTTCATCTCGAAGGTTTTTGGGATTAGTTGATGGAGAAAGTTACAATTTCATAACGGGAAATTTTCACTGATAGTATATAAATTTGACCTAAGGAGCAGTTACCCGTAATTCAGAATCGGGCATCTGATTTTTCAGCGAAGTGCAGGTTTTCAATCCCTTCCGTATCTTTTTATCTTTTTTCTATCAATAATTTGAAAAAATCAGTTCTATCCGGTTTATTACTGAGCCTTTTGATTCGGTCTCTTCAGGCTCAGAAAGTGAGTTCTATCTCCGGGAACTCTTTCAGGGCCAACTTAAATCATATAATTTTTTATTAATTTAGTCATGATTTTTGAAAATATTATCAATCAAAATTTTTCAAGATGAAAAAACCCTTGATTTTTGTTTTTACGCTGGCAATTATGCAGCTTTCAATGGCTCAATCACCCGCTATTTTCGGATTCTATAAGAATCATGTTGAAAAGGAACTTAATCTTGAATCAGCGTTTGATAACAATTTAAGCAGTGAAAACATCGGGCAGACCATAAAAAAACTTTCGGAAGAACCTCACCACCTGGGATCTCCCGGAAGTAAAAAAAATGCCGAATACATTTTAAGCCTGTTTAAGGGATGGGGGTGGGACGCAAATATCGAAAAGTTTTATGTTTTGTTCCCTACACCAAAAACAAGGTTACTCGAAATGACTTCCCCAACGACATATAAAGCTTTATTAAAAGAACCGGCCCTAAAGGAAGATGCAACATCGGGACAGTCGGGGCAACTGGATACCTATAATGCCTACAGTGCTGACGGGGATGTAACTGCTGAATTGGTATTCGTTAATTACGGACTTCCTGAAGACTACAAAATTCTCGATAAAATGGGTGTCGATGTAAAAGGTAAAATTGTGATCGCCAAATACGGGCATAGCTGGAGAGGGATCAAACCCAAAGTAGCCCAGGAACACGGGGCCGTCGGCTGCCTGATATACAGCGACCCTGCCGATGATGGTTACTTTCAGGGCGATATTTATCCGAAAGGTGCGTTTAAAAATGAATACGGGGTGCAACGAGGGTCAGTGGTCGATATGTCTATTTATCCCGGTGATCCCCTGACACCGGGCACCGGTGCTGTAAAAGATGCCAAAAGACTTGAACGGTCTGAAGCTCCCAGCCTTTTAAAGATCCCTGTCCTCCCCATAAGTTATCATGATGCTGCTCCATTGCTCGAAGCCCTGGACGGTCCGGTAGTTCCGGTGAGCTGGCACGGGGGATTGCCATTTGCTTACCACATTGGTCCGGGAAAAGCCACGGTTCATCTAAAAGTTTCATTTAACTGGGATCAGGTGCCCTGCTATGATGTAATAGCAAAAATTCCAGGGGAAAAATTTCCTGATGAATGGGTTATCAGGGGAAATCACCAGGATGCCTGGGTGAATGGTGCAGCTGACCCGGTGAGTGGATTGGCTCCATTGCTTGAAGAAGCCAAATCGATGGGGACACTGCTAAAATCAGGATGGAAACCTGACAGGACCATTGTTTATTGTGTATGGGATGGTGAGGAACCCGGGTTACTTGGTTCCACCGAATGGGTGGAAGAACATGAAAATGAACTCAGGGACAAAGCGGTGATTTATATTAATTCCGACGGCAATGGACGTGGATTCCTGTTTGCCGAAGGATCGCATGCCCTTGAGCCCTTTATGGACGAAATTGCCAAAAATGTGATTGACCCGCAAACAAAAGCAAGTGTTTTTGAAAGAAGGAAAGCACATGAAATTATTTCTACAGAAAACCTGGCTGCACGGAAAAAACTTTGGGACGGGAATGACTTAAAACTGGGTGCATTGGGATCAGGATCTGATTTTAGTTCTTTTATCCAACATGCAGGCATTCCTGCCTTAGACCTGGGATTCGGAGGTGAAGATAATGGGGGTGAATACCATTCTATTTACGATTCATACGATATGTATACCCGTTTTAAGGATCCCGGTTTTCACTACGGGGTGGCACTTGCCGAAACAGCGGGTCATGCTGTACTACGCATGTCGGAAGCTGACGGCCTGCCTTTTGATTTTACGCATCTCTATAAAACAGTGGATAAATATGTAAGTGAATTGACCGACCTTCTCAATAGTACCCGTGAGAACACTGAATTGGAAAATGAGATCATTCATGACAGGTTTTACCAGATTGGCGAAGACCCGACAAAGGGATATAAAGTCCCTGCTACCGGAACGGAAGTCCCATATCTTGATTTTTCACCTTTACAAAATGCGCTCGCACATCTTCAAAAAAGTACGGACTCTCTGCGTGTTACTTACCGTGAAAAACTTCAGGAAAACAATGTCGGCAATGCATTTAACCAGGCGCTTTACAGGGCTGAGCAACAGTTACTGAATAAAAACGGTTTGCCGGGAAGGGAATGGTATAAACATTCGTTGTATGCACCGGGATATTATACGGGATACGAAGTAAAGACCATGCCAGGAATCAGGGAAGCCATTGAACTAAAAGAGTGGAAACTTGCACAACAACAAATCGAAACGGATGCCCGGATCCTGGAAGGGCTTGCAGTATATTTTGATGATTTGTGTCAGGAAGAGCAGCCTTAAAAACATGATCCGCTGGTCACCGGGGAATAGGTTAAAGTGCCGGAGCCGGTCTCATGTAGTATGGAGACCACTCAAAGTGATTGTCTTCAGGGGCTGGATCAATCACGCGCCATCTTCCTGATGCGGGTCATAGAACCGTGCTCCGTAATCATACCAATCATCAATTTAAAGAACGAATTTCCATAATACTCATCATAATAAAATCTTTGCTTCAACGATTTGGCTTATCTCTTTTGACAACTTAATATATTCCTTCGTTTCATGTACTCCGGGAACATAAAAATCATCCGGATATCTTACCGAAGCGCCATAATCCGAAAGATTTTTCAGATCAATATTGAATGTCTCCTTATCGATTTTCGGGCATTCCAAAAACAAGTAATCCAGATCGTGTGTCCTGGGAAAATCAATATCATAGAAAATCAAGTAGGCTTTTAGGTATTTCTCAACGGCTTGTTGCGCATGAAAGCATATCGTACTTGTGTAATATTCAAGATTAATCGAAGTCAGACTTTCCAGGACTGAAATATCTTCCTTTGCCCGGAAGAGCCATCCTTTGATATATGCTTCCTTTTCGGCTCTCATAAGATGACAGCCTCCTTCATTATATTTCGGCAGATAATACAGGACAAAAAACTGTTGCAGAAGGGCAGGTTGCGGGGAGAGAGCTTTCAACTCATTGTTCGTCCTTTCTTTTATAGCCTACTTGCTTTCTGGGCTTATCCTGGACTTCGATAAACTTTTTTAGGTACTTAAAGATCATGATTATTTTCTCATCCTGGCTGCCAACTCTTTTCTCCAGTTGTTCCATCTTTAGCAAAAATTCTTTATTAGTCAGGATATTCTCCCGCATTTTGATATAGATTTCGACGATCCTGACAGAAGCCAGTATGGCCCGTTCACTGTTCAGAACATTAGCCAACATAACAGTTCCATGCTCAGTAAAAACATAAGGTAAATACGGGGAGTATTTCAAGTTCTGAATGTGGTCGCAATTTGCGACCACATTGTCCTTCTCTTGTTCTGTTAATTGGAACATGAAGTGATTAGGAAAACGCTTAATATTTCGTTTCACCTGCTCATTAAGTCGCTTGGTCGTCACTCCGTACAACTCTGCCAGATCATTGCTTATCATAACCTTTTGTCCTCTAATCAAGAGGATTTTATTCATGATCACTTCGTCCGGGATCATTATTTCAGGCTCCTTCTTTGCCATGTTATTCCTTTTTATCTGTAATAAAAGTAGCCATTATCCTTTGGCCGCCATTGATTCCATTTGAACAATTCACCCCAATGGCAACACCCCGCTAAAGCTTAGTCTGCCATAGGATGATACTTCTCCAACTGCCTCTGCAGCGTATCCTGATTATTCAGCTGATACCGTTCCTTACTGCTTACATACTTATGCCTCGCCTGATACTTCATCTGCCTCAGGTTAAAATCCTTTAACTACCCGATGAACAGAATTACCCGGATTTGAACTTTGCTTTCAGGGTGCGTTCATTATTTCACGCTGGGTTTTACTTATTATGAAAGCAACCACACTGAGTAAATGTCCGGGAAAGCTTCACCCATTAATGGAAAAAAGAGGAAAAAATCAGCACGTTGTGTTGAGGAATTTTGGATATAAACGGAAATTGTGTTGAGAGTCCGGCGGTGAAAAGCATTAAGATGTGTCACTATACGCAGAAAATGTCCAAAAAAGGATTTCCGGCGGTTTGGATGTGAGATCGTAATACTTTATAGAGATTCCCCTAAAAAAAGCCCTCCTTTTCTGAAGCATTGGAGGGTGTTTTGAAGTCCGTAGGGGACTCTTAATAATTTGTTGCTACATGTCAGTCATAAGAACAAAAAAAAACCTGCCATTTCTGACAGGGTTTTACTTTTCGGTTCAAAACAGGGTTCAAAAACTTGTAACAACCTGTAAATGAATACTAATTAGTTGGATAGCAGGATTGGAAATGGAGATTGTAAAATTCTGCGACAACCACAGTGGGATGAGAGAAATTAATTGGAATGAATCCTGAGAGGGAGTATCAGAAGAATATTTGGTTGTTAATGGTGGTTGTTAATTAGAAGGTATATCTGGTTGTAAATAACAAAAAAGCCTGTAAGTCAATATCTTACAGGCTAATTTTGCGGTCCGGACGGGACTCGAACCCGCGACCTCCGGCGTGACAGGCCAGCATTCTAACCAACTGAACTACCGAACCAGGTGCACCTTCAAAACACAGGGTGTTTTTAAATGCCCTGCAAAAATAAGTGTTTTTTTATTATCCCAAAACTTATTTTGAAAATATTATGAATGTTGGAGCTTCCTTTTCCCGGCTGTGGAGAAAGCCCTGCTTCAACTGCTTTAGCATCTGACAGTAGCGCCGGACACTCTGTGATTTGTAACCGGAGCGCAGGCCGCGAAATCATTCTTCAGGACTGGTCTTCGCCAGATCATTGATTAATATGGTGTGTATTGCGAACCCATGATCATCATCATCACACCATTGGTCCATTCGAAACCATCCTGTGCCGGGTATTCACCGCCCTTGCATGCCAGGCCTTCCACAACGTTGTACTTCCCGACAAATATAGGCCGGGTCGCTAAATAGTAAAGACAGTAATCCCTGAAATGATCCCTGATCAGGCTTTTGGGATTAAGGTTCAAATCTCCCTGGTTTCAACCGTAACGGATATGTTCCGTTGTGAAAGGTAACCGAGGATGTAGTTGAAGTTTGCCTCGTCTTCACCGAGATATTCCGGCGGACAGACACCCTCCCGGCTGAAATGTCCTTCCAGGATCATACTGGCGGCAGCTGCACAGGTATATCCGGTACACCTGGCCATGGAACTGATTCCCGTGCTCACGTCATATTCATCATATATCTTATAGACAAAGGTTTTCTCCCTGCCTTTCTCCAAACCGGATAGACTGACTGTCATCACAGTAAATTCCATTTCACCTTTTTTAAGCTCCCAGTGAGGAAACAGCATCCTGGCGGTAAAGTCGACCGGCTTGATGCGTATACCAGATATATCCACCTCTGATGCCGAGAAAAAACCAAGTTCCCTGAGGACCTTAAGATATTGCGTCGTTCCGGGGTAGCGAAGGGTTTTTTCAGTCATATCGGGGATATGGGACATGGTATTCAGAAGAGATCTTAAACCGTCCGAGTTCCAGGCTTCCAGGGTGCCAATCCCTTCAATGTTTACCATTTCCAGATCAGAAAGCGCTTCTCTGACGATCTCTTTCCCGTTCACCATCAGCCTGGCAGGACGCATGTACTCTTCGATGACATCGTAAGGCGACCAGGTTGCCTTGTATTCCAGCGGCCATTCCCTCACAGAAGGCAGACCACCTACCATGCAGGTAAAGGAATTTACCTCCATACGTCGGTTGTGATAGCCACAGATAACGTGACTTAAGCCGGGGGCTATACCGATGTCTGGTATAACCGTAACATGGTTTTCCCGGGCCAGATCATCCAGTTCGAAATAATCTTCAGGACAAAATGAAATGTCGGTGATGTTTTTTCCCGCTAGAATCACATTCTTCATTACGGCATAGCCCAGGCGACCGGGCATGGCTCCAACAACAAGAGAAGCATCATCGATAATTTTTCTCAGGAGGGCACTTTCTGTGATGTCCGCTTCAATAATCCGTATGCCGGAATCGGTGTGAAGGCTGTTCAGGGCAGCCGGATCCATGTCGACGGCGGTGACATCGTATTGACTGTTCTTCAGATCCATGGCAATAGCTCTCCCAACCAGCCCGGCCCCAAGGACGTATATTTTTTTGTTCATATCAAAGCATTTAAAGTAAATGTACGATTTCTGCAGAATTTACGGATACGCGTTTCAACCTGCTTACCATGACATGTTTGTACCTCCGGGTTCGACCCTGTTCCGGAATGAAATAAATAGTACTGACAGCTTCTCCGGACGCCCGGGAGCGATCATTCATACAAAAAAATGTGTATATTCATCCCATCAATTATCCAACCTTACTGCCATGAAAAATATACTCCCCGGTATTTTCCTCTTATTCCTGAGCCTGACGGCTTTTGGTCAGAACAGCGTGAGCTTCAGTGATACTGCCGTTGCCCATTCCGATGGTGTGGGTCTGAATGTATCCATCCGGTCCTATCCTACATGGGATTTCAGCGGCCTGCTGTCCAATTTTATCCCGCGTTCGACCCTTGAGCATAACCTGAACCTTTCAGATGTCTGGAAGCGGGTGAATTGTACATGGGATGCATATACCGACGATCCATACCAGGGAAAACAATCAGCAGTGATCAACTGTTTGGGAACAGATGCCAATCCGTCTATTATCAGGTGTCAGGCCGGAAATATTTACTATCGTTCCGATTCACAGTACGAACTCTCTTTTGCACTTAAAAAAGATGCAGGGTATACCGGTCAGTTCTCTGTCAAGCTGGGAGCAATGCTCGACAGTCCGAAACAGGATCTTACAACAGACTGGGCTGTTTATACGTTTACCTTTTACGGGAGCAATGTATCAGGCCAGAACATCGATATTAAATTCTATTCTTCCGGGTCTGTATACCTCGACGATATTCAGCTTCACAAGCTTCCCGATAAGCGTGGTGACCGGTTTTCGTCGGAAATGATGAAACTTCTTACAGCTTTGCAACCTGCTACTATCCGCTGGGGAGCTCTTACGGCCAATGTTTTCAGCCTGGAAGGTGTGCCTGGCGGAAGCAACGACTTTTCCATCGGTTACCCCTACAGTAATTATACCATTGCCGATTTCGTCAGCCTGTGCAATCAGATGGGGATTTACAGCAATATTACGATTGGTACGGCTTCCTATACCGACTATTTCAAAGATCCCACAACCATGAAACGTTTCGTGGATTACCTGGGAGCTGGTTCCGAAAACCCCATGGGAGCCCTTCGTGAAGCGGAAGGGTATCATGAACTGCTTTCCGGCTCCAAAGGAATCGTGCTGGAACTGGGCAATGAAGTATGGGGATCCTCAGCACACAATGCTCCTTTTGCCGGAGCGGCAGAGTATGGGAACTGGACAGGACCGCTCATCGAAAATATGAAGGAATCGACAGCTTATGATGAGAGTAAATTTTTTGTTACGATCAGCGGCAGGGATATTGCCGACGGAGGTGGCTGGAGTAAAACGGTGATCGACAATTCTGCTATATGGCCCGACTGGATCGCGGTGAGCGGGTATATGGGAGGAAATTTTAATTACGATCCGTCAATCCCTTTCGAATCCGAACTGAACTATTATAAATCGGGATTTGCATACATTGAATCGCAGAAGGCCGGCGTTGCTAATTTCAGGAAAGCGATGTTTCAAATATATAATAAGGCTTTTCCTCTTTTTCTATATGAAGGAAATATGACAAACGACAGTCCGGCATATTCGGGTAAGTTCGGTCAGGCTGTGGCATACATCGACTTTTGTGCCGCAATGATCGCCTCCGGAGGAGTTACCATACCTGTCATATTTAATATGAATCAGGGTCAGTGGCGGATCATCAGCATGGATAATTTCATTTACAAACCGCTTCCTCTCTATTATGCGGCTAAGGTTTTCAATACCTATTGTAAAGGCACGGTCCTCAAATCTTCATTTACCGGCGAGACTGTTACCAGTAATTTTGAACGGGATTATACTTACCCGGTAATTGACAGCTACGTCTTCAATGACAGCACCCGTTATTCGGTTTTGCTCATAAACAGGGATTATGAGAATACCCGGAGTTCAGAAATTCATCTTCCCTTTGAAGCGGTTAATGATACCGCGCATTTTACATTACTTAGCGCCTCCAGCTGGGATGTAACTCAATCTGCTGATGTGTTGATCAGTGAATCCACTGTGGATCCGTTTACCGACGGGTACACTGTCAGTATACCCCCCTTTTCCATGGCTGTGCTGTCATTCAGGGGACCTGAAAGCGGCCTGCAGACATCAACAGGGTTCTACCGTCACATAAACGCTGACTCCATAAGAGTTTATGAAAAGACAGGGATAGACACCATCCGTACCAACCAGGGATCAGCCTATATCGTAGCCAAAGTCTTTCCCGAAAATTGTGATATTCCCTATTATGATCTTCATCTCATCGAAAATGAATCGACCGCGGTACCCGGAACGTTTAGCGAAGCATCCGGCAAGCTTAAAGCCAGCGGGACTTCGGATGGGAACGGCATCGTAACGATAGAGGCCATTTCCAGGGATAACCCTGAAGTGCGGGATACCATCACCATAGTTATAATTAACCAGGGGCCATTGGGAATAAGGGATGTTTTATCAGAAAAGGTAAACGTCTTCCCAAACCCTGCCGGCAGTGAAGTTCAGATTGTGTATCCTCAATCAGGTAAAGAGGCAGGGATAAAGATCTTTGATATGACCGGGAGAATGATCTACCAAAGGACGAACCTCAGTGGAGAATCTTTGAAGATTAATGTTTCAGGCTGGGATAAGGGCGTTTACCCGGGGGTATACCAGGATGGCAAAACGGTCGTTCCCTTCCGGCTGATCGTGGCCGGCGAATAACGATTAAGGACGGAAGATGCTGAAGTTCACGCTTCCATACGATCTGTGATCAAAGAACCCGGGAAGGTGTGTAAAGTCAAAATGTTTTGAATGCTCAAGGATGAACCATCCATCCCCGTTCAGGATTTTCTTTTCCAGTATTCTGACCGGAACTTGCTCAAATTCGACCAGATCATAAGGCGGATCTGCAAAGACGATATCAAACGAAGAACCGGCCTTATCGAGGTACCTGAAAACATCTGATTTGATGACACGCACATGCTCCATACCCATGGTGAGGATGGTCTTTTTGATAAATTCAGCATGAATGAAATTCTTTTCCACCATTTCCACCTCAGCGGCCCCCCTGGATGCAAATTCATAACCTATGCTCCCGGTCCCTGAAAAAAGATCGAGTACATGTAATCCCTCGAAATCGAAATAATTATTGAGGATGTTAAATAAACTCTCCCTGGCAAAATCGGTAGTTGGTCTTGCCCTGAAATTAGTAGGGGGATGAATCTGCCTGCCTTTGTATTTGCCACTGATTATACGCACCCTGTACTTTTTAGCAGATTGATGAAATAATTTTCATTCAGGTTACCTGCCAGCTCGAACGGGAATTCATTTTTCAATGGACGGATGCCATCCACATACCTGGATAAAACCTCTATGGCTTTGCTGTTCCTGTTTAATGTTCCGGAGTAGATGATTTCCGTCTTCTCACGGCTCATCTCCAGCTGCTTTAAAGTATTAACGGTAAAGTATATAACATCGTTATCTTCCCCTACATCTATGAGATTATGCAGTAACAACCTGTTATTCCTTAAAGCGCTTAATGAGAGAAGAGGGCCGGTTTGATGGATGTATAAAACATCTCCTGCAGAAGGCGATGAGTTAATATACTCCAGGTATGGCACGGAAGAATGAACGACTGCAGGTGAATTATGGAAAGATTTGATCAGGCTGATGAATTTTTCATCCAGTTTAAAAAGCAGGACAGCCTTATGAATTTCAAGCTGACAGTCCATGACAGTTTCATAATCTTTCAGGGGATGATTATATTTAAAATAGAGTCCTTTAAGATCCTCAGTATAGAGTTCCTGAGGGACAAGAGTAAATTCCGGTGTGTTGATAAGGATTACCGTCTTGTTGAACCTGAGTTTGGTGATGGGAAACAGAGCCGTATTTTCCTTTAATTCCGTAAGGCTCTCAGCGTTTGTTTCGCTTTGCCGGTGCAAAAGGAACATGACATTCTTATGCATGTCGGCGATTAAGACAGAAAATCCATCCGGGTTAAGCTGGATGGATAATCTGTATGCAATGGTTTTATTTAAGTCGTACTGTTCAGATACGTATTTGAAGTCATTCATGTGACCATAATTATTCCCAGTTTCCGGTTAGTGTCCCTTCGTTCATAGAACCAAATTTCAAACCGGGGTAATTGGTGATCTTTTGCCTTTCATCGGCATAATTTACCACTAGCTGCGGATCGAGGCCCTTTAACAGGATGCTGTAAGGTACATAGACTTCGACAACTTTTACAGTAAGTTTGGAGGGCGTAACATATTCACCGGATTTCATGCTGAATTGCTTACCTTTGGTGAAGGGAACATACCGCAGAGAGTCAACAGGAAAATTTTTTCCGAAAAGGGAATCCTTAACAGGAACTTTGGTGATCGACCGCTTGATAATGCCTTCCCTTAGCGCAATAACCCTGGCTTTTTCAATACCAACCGAATCAATGAGAGTTTCAGGAATCATACCGATTGCTTTGGTAATGGCGAATGAATCATTTTCAAGGAATGAAATCAGTGTATCGAAACTTCCCGTGTAACTCAGTTTAATATCCTTGTATGCCTTTTGGGCTTCACGAATTTGTATCATCCTGTCAATGGTAATCTTTTCTCTATAATTTTTAGCCTTGTTAAAGCGGATCGGGTTCATGATACTGTCAACTACAAGATACCCCAGGAAAAGGATTGCTATGGCCATGATGATTTGGAGAACTGTTCTCATTCTAATGGTTGTTAAATGGTTTTATCGTTTGCGGACAAATTTAGCAAAAAAAATAATTCAAAATTTGAAATTTATCATTTCTTTGCAGGCATGTTGAAAAACTATATTGAGCAGGAACTAAGGAAAAATCTGGATTTTGAGCCCACTCCTGGACAGGAAATCCTCCTGGAATCTTTATCCGGATATGTCAGTTCACCGGGAAACCGGGAACTTTTCCTGATCAAAGGCTATGCCGGTACAGGCAAAACGACCATAGTCAACGCTTTAGTACGTACGCTGGCAGAATTAAAACAACAGTCGGTTCTTCTGGCTCCCACCGGCCGGGCGGCCAAGGTCCTTTCTTCGTATACGGGTCATTCTGCCTATACCATTCATAAAAAAATCTACCGTCAGCAATCAGGCAGGGATGGCTTAGGCAATTTCGTACTCGACAGGAACCTGCACAGGAACACCTTCTTCATCGTCGATGAAGCCTCAATGATTGGTGACCGCAACACGGAAAACAGTCTCTTCGGCTCGGGGGATCTCTTATCCGACCTGGACCAATATGTGCAATCAGGAAGCCATTGTCATCTTATACTGATCGGTGATACTGCACAGCTTCCCCCGGTGGGCCTGGATATCAGCCCCGCACTGGATAAACGAAGACTTGAATCCATGGGGTTCGTTGTTACGGACGTTTATCTACGGGATGTGATGAGGCAGGCCGAAGACTCAGGAATCCTGGCTAATGCAACAAGTCTTCGCAGACTGATAGAAGAAAACCGGCCTGAGTTGCCCAGGTTCAATACGGATGATTTTCCGGATATTGAGCGGATAGGCGGGGCTGAACTTCTCGACGAACTGGAAAACTGCTATTCACGCTACGGAGAAAACGACACCATAGTGGTGAGCAGATCAAACAAGAGGGCTAACCGCTTTAACCAGGGAATCCGAAACCAGATCCTCTGGAGGGAAGAAGAGATCGCCATGAACGATCTTCTGATGATCGTTAAAAACAATTATTACTGGACCTCTGCAGCCGAAAAACTTGATTTTATCGCCAACGGTGACATCGCTAAAGTGGAGCGGATTCACAGATACCAGACCCTCTATGGTTACAGGTTTGCAGAAGTGAGCCTGAGTTTCACCGATTATGAGAAGCTGGAGCTGGATGCCATCATAAACCTTGACACCCTGGCCATCGATACCGCATCCCTGCCGCTTGACCGGCAGAAGGAATTTTTCAACGCCGTCATGGAAGACTATGCAGACGAAAGTAACCGTAAAAAACAGACGGAAAAGGTGATCCAGGACCGCTGGTTCAATGCCCTGCAGGTGAAGTTCGCCTATGCGGTGACCTGCCATAAAGCCCAGGGTGGTCAGTGGAAGGCTGTCTTTATCGATCCGGGATTCTTCAGGGAAGATATGATCAGTATCGAATACCTGCGGTGGATGTATACTGCCGTCACCCGGGCCACGGAAAAGCTTTACCTGGTGAATTTCCCCGGGGAATTTTTTGGGTGAGGAAAATCCTTTATGGTTTTAGTTGCCTACTTTAATTATCGCCCCAAAACTAAACATCACATTATGGATGACCTGTTGATTCATTAAATCTGTGTGCCACTTATTCAAATGCTGAGTGGTTTGTAATTCATAATCCAGCGAAGTCTGGAGGGTCCATTTTTTATTCAAGTCATACAATAAGCCGGCGCCAGCTGAGTAACCTATCTCATAAGCCGGAGGATGCTCCTCCTCGCTGTATTTCAGATTTTCATAATAATACCAGTCCACATTAAGGGTCTTTTCCGGGAGGAAAATATTATCCAGACCCAGGTCAAACCTGATTCTCATGTTATTCCTTGGAATTGTGTAATTTACCTTTAAAGGGACCATGAGACTGATGTATTTATAGTCTATATCATAATGTAGTGTGTATGTCCCGTTTGGCATGCCCTTATCAAAGATGCCTTTAAAGTGCATGAAGGCATTCATAATGCTTGCACTGAATGACCAGTTGTCTGACCAGAAGGTCGGATTGATTTGAAATATAATGCCGTATGCAGGGTTGACACTCCAGGTAAAGCCTTTTGAGTCTTTAAGTCCCAGTCGTGCAAAAAGGATGCTTCCCATCATTCCATAGCTTAAAACCGAATGAAGATTCCGGGAGTAATCGATACAGGAATAGTCATTACAAACGTCATTATGATAGTCTTTGGTAAGGCTAACCATTGACCTGACATTAAGAGGTGTCTGATCTATTTTCCTGTACAGGGATTTATCATCTTCAAAGACATACTTCAGGATTCCTTTATATTTATCATATGTAGAGGTAAATTCCTGCAGGTTTTTATATACGGTCCTATTTTCCTGGCTCAGTTCAGTTATACCCTTATCGGCTTTTTCAAGGTAATAATGTTCGATTCCCCATTCTTTAAGATAGTACAGGTCTGCTATACCGTCCACAAGAAATTCAAGAAAGACCTGCGCAGAATCTCCGTCCAGCAGGATCTTTTTTGAAATGTAATACTGCCCGCTGAAGTACCGGTAAGCTTTGATTTCATCCGGTTTGAATAATTCTACACTATCACCGGCTGACTTTTTGAAAGAACACTGACGGCTGTTTGCAATATAGCTTTTCCTGTTCATGAGTCCATAAATGGTATCATTGTTTTCTTTAATGATATAGCCGCGTGCAAAGGCGGACTGTGACCATGCGCTGACAGATGAAAGCACGGGTAGAAGCAGGACACAGATTTGAAGAAAGTGTCTCATATAAACCTATTGCAAGTTAAACTCTCATGATTTCATTCCAGGAAACCGAAAATTCTATATGTCCAGATTGAATCTAGCCCCCATTGTCATCGATACTGACCGGATAGTGGGCTCATTTAAATATTCCCAGTGTGTTGATGAGATCCGGGGACTTTGATTTTCATATTCCAGCATCATCTTAATCCTTGCTTTTTTCTTTATATCATAGGAGATACCGGCCCCCACAATGATTCCCCTCAGATAGTTTGCCTTCACGTCAATCAATAATCCCAATTTCTTCCGGGTTATTTATTCAGTTTAAATTCAGCCCCAAAAGTTAAGGAGACAGAACGTATAGAGATAAAATCGACCACCGGGGAATGATTATACTGCAGATATAAAGCTCCGTCTTCAGAGGCAGTTCCGGGTGCAGTATAAATATAATCCGCCATGCAGTTCAGTTTGATGCGGTCGCTTAATTTGAATTTCAGACCCGCACCGCCAAATAACCCGTAACGGTATGATGAAGCATATGCCGACCCGGGAAGTTCTCCCCAGTAGCCTAATTCAGAAACAGAAGATTTGATGTTACGGTGAAAATCGTTATTGTATCCAATTTCAATTACTGTCTCAATCTTTTTTACAGGAAATGAATATTGAAGAAATATGGGGATCCTGAGGATGTCGTAACGGGTTTCCACATCCATGCCGTCCAATCCATTATACTCTTCAAGTTTCGGACCTGTAAAAA
The DNA here is from genome assembly GCA_963732905.1 of uncultured Bacteroidales bacterium. Classification (GTDB taxonomy): domain Bacteria; phylum Bacteroidota; class Bacteroidia; order Bacteroidales; genus DASQZK01. The sequence goes on along the minus strand of CAVTBM010000008.1, from coordinate 1,109,818 downwards.
TATCGTGAAAATGATTGGCGGATCCCAAAAATCCTACACCTATTCCAAGGTTTTTGGACAGGAAGGGTAGATGAAATTGCATCTCCAGGCCGTAAAGCATACTTAGATCCGCGCTGCCTCCTTTTATATCAGACATTTCGCACCACGATTGGATAACACCGGTTTTTGCACCGTAGGAGAATTTCGTGTCCAGGTTACGGGTATAGTCGATACAGGCATAATCGGTACAAATATCATTATGATAATTCTTCGAAATTCTTATCAGACCCCTTGGAGTTAAAGGTGTTTGGTTGATTTTATTGTATAGTGGTCTGTCATCGACGAAAGCTGCCTGCAATACCCCTTTGTAACGGTCATGTTTGACTAAAAAATCCTTCTTTTCCATTATACCTTCAACATTTTCGACCTCCTGTGTCACTTTTTTTTCTTCGACAAGCAATTCCTGAAGTCCAAACCCGGCTTTTTCTACAAAATAATGGGGTCCCCCGTTTTCTTTCAGGAAATAAATATCTGCAATACCATCGAGCAGGCATTCGAGGAAAAGGTCAGTCGAATCACCGTGAAAAAGCACTTTCTTTGAAACAAACATCTTCCCTTTGTCAAAATGATAGGCCCTGATATCTGTCGGCCCGTACTTTACCGTGCTGGCATCGGGGGAAGACTTGAAGGTACATTCCCGGAAGCTGGTGAGGTAATCCTTCTGATTAATCCATCCCTGAACCGTATCGCCTGAAACCTCGATGATATATCCGGAGGCAAAGTCGTTCTGTGCGTTGATTTTTAATCCCGGAAGGATAAGTGCCGGAAAAATGAAGAATAACAATTTTTGTTTTAGTGTACTGGTTTTCATTGTATAGTTTTTAGTCTGTATATCTGAATTTGTCGTGTTTCCGATCTTCATTTTTTGACCTGTTTTTTGTCGAGGTCAATCTCCAGGCCGGCGGTAAAAATGACAGATTTCCGGTATATAAGATCCAGTATTGGAAGACCCTGATTTTCATCGGTATATTTTGATGCATTTAAAACAAACGTGCTCTGGATCATATACTGATAATCCACCATCAGGTTCAAGTGCAGCTTGTCATTGCATCTGATTTTTGCCCCTGCTCCGGCGAATAATCCGAAACTGTAAAATGAGGGGGAACTTAATATGGCAGGGACATCACCAAACCGGGTAACTTTATTGACGGAAGATGTAGTATTCAGATGGAATTCGTTATTATAGCCAAACTCTGCAACAGGCTGAATCTTTGAGAATGGAAATGTATACTGCAGGAATACCGGAATTTGCAATATTTGATAACTGGTTTCCACATTCATCCCATCCCATCCGCCCCAATGTTCTAAGACATCTCCGGTATAAATATTTTTAATATGGAAGCGGGATCCCATAATGCCCAATCCAAATCCTAAATTTTTTGAGATGAGCGGGGGATGAAATATCATTTGTAACCCATAGATCATCCGGATATCCGTCGTTGAACCTTCAGCATCTTTTATACCTGCCCATGACTGATTGATACCGGTTTTTATACCGTAGGAAAATTTACTTCCCATGTTACGGGTATAATCTATGCAGTTGTAATCGGTACAAACATCATTATGGTATGATTTCGAGATCCGTATCAGGCCCTTTGCAGTCAGAGGTGTTTGGTCGATTTTATCGTACAGTTGCCTGTCATCACTGAACGTACTATGCAGAATACCCAGATACTTGTTTTTCACCATCCGTACATGCTTCTCGCCTGGATACCCCATTGTATTATCAACCGTTCTGTATTCATCTTTCTCTTCGCGGATAAGCTCATGCAATCCTTCGCCTTGTTTTTCAATAAAATATTGCGGTGCTCCATTTTCTTTCAGCAGATAGATATCTGCAATACCATCGAGCAGGCATTCGAGGAAAAGGTCTGTGGAATCACCATGAAACTCCACCTTTTTCGAAACGAACATTTTCCCCTTGTTAAAATGATAGCCCCTGATATCCTTCGGCATGTATTTTACCGGACCGGCATCAGGGGAAGACTTAAAGTTACATTCCCGGAAGCTGGCCATGTAGTCCTGTTGATCAATGAAACCCTGGATGGTGTCGCCGGAAGAGTTAATAATAAATCCGGGTGCATAGTCTTCCTGTGCCATGACCTTTACCCCCGGCAATAAAACGGCCGAAAGCAAAATGAATAGCAGTCTGTACTTCATGTTAGTAGCTTTTATTATATAAGTTTAAGTTTGTTCTACTTTGACAGGTTAGAAAAATCAACCTTCTTTTACCTATAATCCCTGAGGAAAAAGCTGGAAAACCATTAAAAAAGCCAATCCGTCAAAGTAGAGTCATTATATTTGAATTTATCTCTCTGATTTATTTTTATCCATAAGGTTTATTTAGAAAGGTTGAATTCCGCACCTAAACCCAGGCACAGGGAATTCACACGGAGATCGCCTTTGGGAAGCCTAAGTTCATATTCTGCCGTAAGATTTATCCTGGTTTTATGGCTGACGGAACAGGATAATCCGGTTCCTGCAAAAACCCCTGCCTGATAAATACTCAGTTCAGAGTACCCGGGAAGCAGTTCACCTGTATTCGTTCTCCGGAATGCTGAAGACTTTCTGTTTAAAAGAATATTATGGTCATAACCTGCTTCAATAAAGGGTTTAATTTTAGAGTATGAAAAGGTTTAACGGATGGAAACCGGATTTGCAGTTCATCATTATCCGTTATAAGTTTTATGCCAAAGTCTGATCCGTAAATGTCGGTGCCTTCACCGGTATAGGTATGATCAAGATGGTGAGCTGAATTCATCAGCCCAACGGCAAAATCCAGGCTTTTTGAGATCAGAGCCGGATGGATATATACCTTTATGCCATAGATAAAACTGAAGTCACGGCCATACCCCTCAACTGATTTCAGCCCTGTCCGGTTTTCACTTATCCCGCTTTCGAGGCTGTATGAAATTTTTGTTTTAAGATTCCGGGTATAGTCAATACAGCTATAATCGTCACAAACATCCTTGTGGTATTCTTTTGTGATTCTTACCAGATTCCTGGCGGTAAATGTCGTCTGATCAACTTTATTGTACAGTGGTCGGTCATCGGCAAAGGCTACATGCAGGATCCCTTTGTACAGGTCATGATTAACCTGAAATTCCTTCTCATCATTCGCACCTACCACTCCCTCCGGCTTCTGTACAACTTTTTCTTCTTCTCTGATGAGTTCCTGGAGGCCAAGTCCTGATTTTTCAATATAATAATGCGGAGATCCTTTGATATTCAGGAAATATATATCTGCAATGCCATCCAGCAGGCAACCGAGAAATACACATGCAGAATCGCCATTCAGTTGAATTTTTTTTGAAACATACAGATTCCCGTTCGTAAATTTATATGATTTCAGGTCTTCGGCTTTATATTTTACTGCATCTGAACCGGTGGTCCTTTTAAAAATACATTCCCTGTCGGAAGCAGGGTTTTGCCTGTCTCTGATAAAGCCGTAAATGGTATCACTGGCTTGCGTGATGATGAAACCGGCGGCAAAATCTTTCTGACACCAGGTCTTCCCTGAATGTGACAGGACTAAAAAACCATATGCCTAATGTTAAGATTTGTCTCATGATAACGGTCCTAAAGTTGACTGGCTAAAAGCCTTCCCTGGAAAAGCTTTCTTTAAAATGAGATAACAGGTATGTCTGAAGGTCGTTTAACATATCAGGAATGCAATACAAATAAGTCCTCCTTTTAGGAAGACGGGTTATTTCTTGTCGATTTTAAATTTCATTCCAAAAGTCAGTGCAAGGGAATGGATGATCTGGTAATCCATTAGATTTCTAAAATTGGAACCTGGTGCACGTCGTTCATATGCAAGTTTATATCCATAGTGCTTTTTCATTCAGGCTGAAGTTGATTCCTGTCCTCCGATCAGTCCCATGTTGGTTTGGGAGTCTGGATTCAACAGGTAAGGGTTTAAAAAATTCAGTTCCGTACTTCTAATATCGGTAGGCTTCAAATGATTTACTCAGAAGAAGTGTGCCATCAGTTCGACAAATCAGGAACGGCTTAACTTTCTTAAAGGGTAAAGTGTATTTGATCATAAAAGCGGGATTCGAAGGGCATCGTAAGAGATTTTGATGCGGTTATCAATATTTTCAAATTATATCCTTCCATTCGCCAGATCAGTGATTGTAGATCCTGTCAAAATGATTCGTTGAATTGGAAATTCCTGTTTCCAGCGCCCAATTCTTTGAAATAAAAGGCGGACTCACACTTAACTTTATCCCATAAACAGGTCTTATATTCCGGGCGTAATCCTTTGAGGTTTTGATAGTCATCCACGAAACGATTATCCCGGCTTCCGGTTCTACACTGAGGTTTGACCTTAAGTCTCTGGTATAGTCGATACAGGCATACGCATTGCAAACATCGTGATGATATTCCTTTGTTATTCTGACAAGGTCTTTGGCACTCAGTGAGGTCTGATCTATTTTGTTAAAGAGCGGCTGATCGTCCGAGAAAGTATATCGCAAAACGCCTTAAGGTACTTCTTACTGGTCTTAATGGTCTTTTTCCCGTCCTTATATTGTTCTTGCTCCTCAATGGTTAGCTCTGACAGCTTATTTCCGGGTTTTTGAATAAAATACCGGTCTTTGTCAGACTCCCTGATATAAAACAGGTCGGCAATACCGTCCACCAGGTACTCAAGGAATACACGGCTTGAATCCCTAGTCTCCGGAATGGTTCTGGCAACGTAATATTTTCCGTTTGTGTACTGGTATCCTTTGATTTCTTCCGGTGTATAATTTACCTGTGCGGCATCAGCTGAGGCCTTGAAGGTGCATTGCCTGCTGTTTGCCTGAAAATTTTTCTGGTCAAGAAGTCCCCGTATTGTGTCATTCTGTTCATTAATAATGAATCCCGGAGCAAAATCTTCCTGCGACATTACTTTTTCTCCCGAACAACAAATCAGGAGAGCTAAAAATATGTAAAATAATCGTTTCATGCATTTAATTTATATGTTCTGTTAAAAAAGTTAGATCTGATCAAAATCTCATTTTTTCTTATCTCCTCTGCCAAGATTATATTCCAGACCAAAGGTCAGTGCAAGGGAATGGATGATCTGATAATCCATAAGATTTTTAGTGACGGATCCAGGAGCTCTCCGTTCATAAATAAGGTTCAGGTCCAGGTTTGATTTTTCATTCAGTATATATTTCACTCCGGCTGCCCCGGTTATCCCGAGGTGCCCCCCGGTCATTCTCGAATTGATCTTCATACAATTGGAAGTATTGGCGCTGATCTGCTCATACCTGCAACATGAATAGGTTTTGTTCAATAGAACGGTACCGCTTAATCCACAAGACAAGTTGGGCTCAATTTTTACTCCTGGAAAAGTATATTTAAAGAGAAAAGGCATCCTCAACAGGTCATACGAGACATCAATTTTATAATTCAGGTTTGGTTGATTTGCTTCCCAGCCCAGAAGTTTGGTGTGAAAAATATCCTTGAAGTGATTTGCAGATTTAAAAATACCCGACTCAAGTGACCATCTTTTTGAAAAGAAAGCAGGTTGCAAATTAAACCTTATACCATAGATAGGTTTGAGATTCCTGGTAAAATCATGTGATGTTTTCATGGTCATCCAGGAAAAAATTACCCCGGCCTCCGGGGCACAGGAGAATGAAGAGCTTAAATCCCGGGTATAGTCTATACATTTATAATCACTGCAAACGTCATTGTGGTAGTCTTTGGTGATCCTGACCAGGTCTTTGGCACTTAGTGATGCCTTGTCAATTTTGTCAAAGAGATTCTGATCATCTGAAAACGTATACCTCAATACTCCTTTATAGATATTGTTTGTTTTGATGACTTTCTTTCCGTTCTGATACAGTTCCTTCTCTTCAATTGTGAGTTCAATCAATCCTTTGCCGGGTTTCTCAATAAAATACCGGTCTTTATCAGAATCCCTGATGAAATAAAGGTTGGCAATTCCGTCTACCAGATACTCAAGGAATACACGGCTTGAATCCTTATCCTCCGGAATGGTTTTAGCAATGTAACATTTTCCGTTTGTATACTGATATCCTTTGATATCGTCCGGTGTATATTTTACCGGCTTCTCATCAGAAGAGCCTTTGAATATACATTGGTTTCCGCTGGTTTTAAAACTATTCTGGTCAATGAAGCCGTAAGTCGTGTCATTTTGTTCGAGGATGACGTATCCGGGCGCATAGTCTTCCTGTGAAAACAGGGTTGCCTCTGTACTGATCAAAAATAAAAAAAGCCAGAAGCAAACCACCCGGGATGTACGATAGAATTGGGGAAATCGGGGCTTCAATTTTTTTCTTGGATTTGGTTTCTAATTTTAAACTTAATATTTTTTTTCAGAAAATCTGAAGCACTCGTCAAAATAGTTTCAGTTTAAATAACGAACTGCATCAGAATCCTATAGGGAATTTATCATATTGTTTTGATGCCATTCATGACCGCAAAAACAGTTTATTCCACTGCCGGATGGTATATGTATCCATTTTTTGTAAAATGATCCATGAATATATGAGATCGTTAAAATTTCACAGGATGACGGGAATGGGTATGTTTCGTGCACAGGTATTAACCACGGTTGTATGGTGGGGCAGGAGCGGCCCCCTGGTATTGTCTTACCGGTGTTCTGCTGTAAAAGCAAACGGAGAATTTTCAACCACAGATGCCGATTGGTATCGGCATGACTTAACGCCCCAGCCCGCTACCCCCGACCCCTAAAGGGGAGGCCCATCGCACCATTTCTTCGATTCACATATTCCTTTTAAATTTTCAAAGGCTTTTCGTTTAGTTGTTTAGTTGTACTCACGAATCCCTCAACAACTCAAATATCCTTATTGGTAAGTGATATCAGGATTTCACCTCGACTTCCCTGTGTTATTTTCCCGGTCATTGCTATATTATTCTAAGGAATTCATACTTAAGACGGGGTTTCCCACCCCCCACCCAACCACCCTTAATGGCCAGCCCCACCGAAAAATCAGCGTGCCATTCTTATGTTATGCAGCAGGAAATGATTTGATCGTTTTATCTACAGGCGGATTATGCGGATTATCACGGAGAATTTTCAACCACAGGTTACACTGATGCCGATTGTTATCGATACAGATTAGGAATCACGAACAACTCAACAACTCAACAACTCAACGAATCAACGAATCAACATTTCATGAAGGCAAATTTGTTTAGTCGTAAATAGGGAGTAGGAGGCTTTTTCACCACAGATTACACAGATTAACACAGATTTTAGTATAAGTTAGGAGTTTAGGAAGTTAGGAGGTTAGGAAGCTATGAAAATAAAAAGTGAGTGAGTGAATCGAAGGAACCGGCGCACCAGGCCTCCCCTTTTGGGGTCGGGGGTAGCGCAGGCTGAGAAGAGTTATGGGATAATGGAGAGCGTTTATTCGTATATTTTTCCACAGATTTCAGTAATAATGGAATAACCACTAACTCTCTAACTCCTAACCTCCAAACTTCCTAACTTTCTAACTTTCTAACTTTCTAACCCCCTAACTTCCTAACCTGCCCTCTACACTCTCCAACCCCCACACCCCAATCACTCCCCAATAATCTTCACCAAAACCCTCTTCCTTCGTTTACCGTCAAATTCACCGTAGAAGATCTGTTCCCAGGGACCAAAATCGAGCTTGCCGTTGGTGACCGCCACCACCACACCTCGTCCCATGATGGTCCGCTTCAGATGCGCATCGGCATTGTCTTCGAAGCCGTTGTGCTTATACTGTGAATACGGTTTTTCAGGAGCCAGCTTTTCCAGCCATACTTCAAAATCCTGGTGAAGACCAGGTTCGTCATCATTGATGAACACACTTGCCGTGATATGCATGGCATTGACCAGCACAAGGCCCTCCATTACTCCACTCTCTACCAGGCATTTATCAATCTTTGGCGTGATGTTGATGAGCTCTCTGCGTTTCGTAACATCAAACCAGAGCTCTTTGCGATATGATTTCATAATCTTTGATTTTATGGGTGATTCCGTTAAACTCACTCAATCCTCAATAATCATTACCGGTAAAAATCCATGAACCGGCAGAAAAGTCCGGCTCATAACAACAGAAATCAGTAATCCGTCCTTTTCAGTGAAACGGCAGCCAAAAACGGGTGCACATACCCCGAAACATGTTGGTGGTTTTAGGGGTCTAAACCGTTTCAGCCCTTAACAACCGGAAAGCCGTCTCTAAAGAAGTTCCATCTCTTTTTGCAACCTGACGATTTTCTCACTGAGCCTCCGGTCTGTCAGTCCGAATTCACTTCTATTCCCCAGTTTTTCATTAACGCTGAAATAGAATTTTATTTTGGGTTCAGTTCCAGAGGGCCTGATAGATATTTTAGTACCGTCTTCAAGAAAGAACTGGAGGACATTGGATGTAGGCAGGCCGATCATCGTTTCGTTACCACTCAGCTGATCATAACTCATGCTGCTCTGGTAGTCCGATATCATCACAAGCCTGGATCCGTCAAGGGATACCGGCGGATTTCTCCGGTAATTTTCCATCATCCGGCCGATTTCCTCAACTCCCTCTTTTCCTTTTCTGATCACCGAAATCAGTGATTCTTTATAGAAGCCGTATTCGAGATAAATATCAATCAGGATATCGAAGAGGGATTTTCCCTGGTCTTTTGCCCATGCCGTCACTTCAGCGATGAGCGAACAGGACATGACAGCATCCTTATCCCTTACAAAATCCCCTTCCAGGTACCCGTAACTCTCTTCACCGCCGCCAATAAACTTCAGAACGCCTTCATTTCGCTTGATGATATCTGCGATGTATTTGAAACCGGTAAGAACGTCGAAATGCTTTACCCCGAATTTATCAGCCATTTTATTCAGCAAATCGGTAGTTACGATCGTTTTGCAGATATATTCACTTCCTTTCAGTTTTCCTTTGGAAGACCATGCATTGAGCAGGTAGTAAATAAGAAGTGAAGCGGTCTGGTTCCCGTTGAGCAGGCTGATCTTTCCTTCCTGGTCTTTCACGGCAATACCTACCCGGTCGGCATCCGGATCCGTGGCCATTACAAGATCGGCATCAATCTCCCGTGCCTTTTTTATCGCCAGTTCCAGGGCTGCTGGTTCTTCCGGATTGGGTGATTTGACGGTTGGGAAGTTACCATCGGTAATATCCTGTTCCGGGATGTTATGGATGTTCCTGAATCCCATTTTCTTCAGAGCCATGGGAACGAGGGTGACACCGGAGCCATGGATAGGAGTGTAGACGATCCTGAGATCAGACTGCCTGGCGATAATTTCAGGATTTACCGACAAGCCTTTGATCTTATCTGTATAGATGTCATCGATTTCTTTGCCAATGATTTCGATCATCGACTCATTACCCTTGAAAAGAATTTCTTCCGGCGAGGTGATCTTCTGAACTTCATCGATGATATTCCTGTCATGCGGGGCGATGACCTGTCCGCCGTCATTCCAGTATACCTTATAACCGTTATATTCTTTTGGATTATGTGAGGCGGTGATCATGACGCCGCTTTGTGCACCGAGATGTCGGATGGCAAAGCTAAGCTCGGGTGTTGGCCGCAGGCTTTCGAAAAGGAAAACCCGGAAGCCGTTGGCCGTGAAAATCTTCGCTGTTGTCTCTGCAAACAGCCGGCTGTTATTTCTTGAATCATGGCCAACTACCACCTTGATCCCTGCTTTCCCGGAGAATTGTTTTTTGATATAATTTGACATCCCCTGGGTGGCCATCCCGACCGTGTAAATATTCATGCGGTTGGTGCCAACACCCATGATTCCCCGTAGGCCACCCGTGCCGAATTCAAGGTCACGGTAAAATGATTCGACGAGTTCTTTCTCATCCTTATCCAACAGGCGCTTAACTTCGGTTCGTGTCTCTTCATCAAAACTGCTGCCAAGCCATGCCCTGGCTCGCTGCCTCACATCGTTGATCATACCGGTGTTTTCCATATACGTTTATTATATAAGGTGTTTATATTCGTTCATACATATCAAAAGACTATCCTTCCAGTGAGGTATCTCAATATGGTAGGTTTCTTTTATTTTCTTTTTATTTAAAACACTGTAAAAGGGTCTCCTGGCAGGCAAAGGAAATTCGGTTGTTTCCACGGGCAGCAACCGGGCTTTATGACCGGCGAGTTTGTTTATCTCAAAAGCAAAATCGTACCAGCTGGCCACACCTTCGGATGAGAAATGAAATATCCCCGGTACAAAGCTTTTTGCATTATCGAGGATGGCGCTGATGATCTGCATGATGGCCGATGCCAGGTCGGATGCCAGGGTAGGAGTGCCAATCTGATCAAAAATTACCCTGACTTCCTTTTCCCGGGAGGTCAGTGCATACATGGTTTTAAAAAAATTGCGTCCAAACACCGAATAAAGCCATGATGTGCGGATGATCATCACATGGTCTTCATCTCGGATGAGTTCCTCTCCTTTTAATTTACTCTGCCCGTAAACCGATTCCGGATCGGGAATATCGGATTCGGCATAAGGGAGATACTGCCTTCCGCTGAAAATATAGTCGGTAGAGATGTGTATGAGTTTTGCCCCGGCTGTTTTGGCGGCTTCACTTAGCCGTTGAACAGCATCCGCATTCAGAAGAAAGCAGGTACCGGAATCGGTTTCTGCCTGGTCGACAGCGGTATAGGCTGCACAGTTTATAACGAAGTCCGGTTGAACCTTCAGGAAAAGCTGTTTGCACTTTTCTTCATTCGTGATATCCAATTCACCGATATCGGTATAGATGAAACTTATGCCGGGATACTCCGGGGCCAGCTTTCTCAGGCTGTTGCCCAGTTGCCCTTCCGATCCGGTGATCAGTATTTTTGCCATGTCGGTATCACGATATTTCAGTTTCCGGTTCCTGACCTGCAAAGTTAAAGTTAAGTTCTGCATTTTCAAAGGAAGACAAAGCTCCATCTTTGGGGGAAACAAGTTCACGGCCTTTGTTGATCTTCCAGTCAATATTGAGGAAGGGATCGTTGTAAATTATTCCGGCTTCGGCGGCGGGATTATAGTAACGGTCACATTTGTAGAGTACGGTCGCATACTCGCTCAGAACTGAAAATCCATGGGCAAATCCTTTAGGTATATAGAACTGGAGATGGTTTTCAGAGGATAATTCAATGCCATACCAACGACCAAAAGAAGGAGATCCTTTCCTTACGTCGACGGCGATATCATAAATTTTTCCTTCAATAACACGGATGAGCTTGGTTTGCGCATACGGTTCGAGCTGGTAATGGAGGCCCCGGATCACGCCGTAAGCCGACCTTGACTGGTTATCCTGTGTGAAGGTAATTGAGATGCCGCCTTTCTCCAGCTCCCTGGCGTTAAAACTTTCGTAAAAATAACCTCTGTCATCTCTAAAGAGGTGTGGTTCGATAATGATCAGTCCGGGAATCCCGGTTTCTTTAAAAATCATGGCAGGTCCGGAATACGTTTAGATTATAGTTTATTATATTTTATTAAAGGTGATAGCTCAGTTCGCCCTTCAGTTCACCCTTTCACCGGATTAACTGTTCAGACAGAAAATTGTTGCTTCTTCTCATGGGCAATTCGCATGAGATATTCAGCATACTGGCTTTTTCCGTGATCTTCAGCGAGCCTGAGAAGCTGTTCTTTATCAATATACCCTTTTTTGAAGGCGACTTCTTCGATGCACGAAATTTTCAAACCCTGGCGCTTTTCGATGGTATAGATGTAATTGGCAGCCTGGAGCAGGCTTTCCTGCGTTCCGGTGTCAAGCCATGCCATTCCCCGGCCCAGGAGTTTGACACTCAGCCTGCCTTCCTGCAGGTACAACTTATTGAGATCGGTAATCTCAAGTTCTCCCCTTAAGGAAGGACGAAGAGATTTCGATTTTTCCACTACGGAAGGGTCATAAAAATACAGTCCGGTTACGGCATAGTTCGATTTGGGAGTCAACGGCTTTTCCGCCAGGCTGAGAACATTCCCGGCCTCATCAAACTCAACTACTCCGTACCTTTCCGGATCGTTGACATAATATCCGAATACAACCGCTCCTTCCTTCAGTGAAGCGGTAACGGACAACACCTCGCCGAAACCGTGTCCGTAAAAAATGTTGTCGCCAAGGATCAGGCAAACCGGGTCGTTCCCAATGAAATTCTCTCCAATGAGAAACGCCTGTGCCAGTCCTTCCGGCCTGGGTTGTTCGGCATAGGTGAAGGTAAGGCCCAGAGAGCTCCCGTCTCCGAGCAGCTCTTTATAAAGAGGAAGATCCCTTGGTGTTGAAATAATGAGAATATCGCGGATACCCGCCAGCATCAGTACCGACAGGGGGTAATAGATCATTGGTTTGTCGTAAACCGGAATGATTTGTTTTGAGATTGTCCGGGTCAGGGGATAAAGTCGTGATCCGGATCCTCCGGCAAGTATGATTCCTCTCATCTTTATTACCTGTTTTTATATGAATATTCTATGCATCAACCTTCATCAGCTCCTGAAAATAGCTGATGGTTTTCGCCAGTCCTTCTTCCAACTGGACCCGGGGTTCCCATTTACTGAGAAGTTTTCCGGCCTTACCGATATCGGGTTGCCTTTGTGCAGGATCGTCGGCTGGCAGTGCTTTGTAACTGATTTCCGATTTGGAATCGGTCATTTCAATGATGATCTCGGCAAGCTGCTTTATCGTAAATTCACCGGGGTTTCCAATGTTGACAGGACCGGTGACATCATCGCCTGTGGCCATCATCCTGACCAGGCCTTCCAGGAGGTCATCCACAAACTGGAAGCTGCGTGTCTGGCTCCCGTCACCGTAAATCGTAATAGGTTCATTTTTCAGGGCCTGCACAATAAAATTTGAAACGACCCTGCCATCGTTGGGGTGCATGCGTGGTCCGTAAGTGTTGAAGATCCTGACGATCTTGATCCTTACCTTATTCTGCGCATGATAGTCGTGGAACAGGGTTTCAGCACAACGCTTTCCTTCATCATAACACGACCTGATCCCGATCGGGTTCACATTCCCCCAGTAGTCCTCCTTCTGCGGATGGACCTTAGGATCCCCGTAAATCTCACTGGTGGATGCCTGCAACACTTTCGCTTTCACTCTTTTGGCTAAACCCAGCATGTTAATCGCGCCCATGACCGAAGTCTTGATCGTCTTGATTGGGTTGTACTGGTAGTGAATGGGCGAGGCAGGGCAGGCAAGGTTGTATATTTCATCCACCTCGGCATAATAAGGCACGGTGACATCATGCCTTACCAACTCAAAATAAGGGTGGGGAAGGAGGTGGACAATGTTTCGTTTGGAACCAGTGAAATAATTATCCAGGCATAATACTTCATTGCCCTCATCCAGCAGTCTCTCACATAAGTGGCTCCCGATAAATCCTGCGCCACCGGTGATAAGGATTCGTTTCATGATTTAGACTTAAGAGGTTTTCTTCCGATGCTGTAATAAGTGTAGCCGTTTTCCGCCATCTCGGAAGGTTCATAAATATTCCGGCCATCGAAGATAAGCTTTTCCAGCATTAATTTTTCCATGACCTTGTAATTTGGCATTCTGAATTCAGACCATTCGGTAACAATGACCAATGCACTGGCGTCGATCAGGGCCTCATACATATCCTTGGCATATTCAATACGGTCGCCCAGCCTTCGCCTGGCCTCCTCCGCTGCTACCGGATCATAAGCAACAACCATGGCGCCAGCATTCAACAGTTCTTCAATGATGACCAGGGCCGGTGCTTCACGCATATCATCCGTCTTCGGTTTGAATGAAAGACCCCAGATGGCCACCTTTTTCCCCTTCAGATCATTATTGAAATGCGACCTGATCTTCTCTGGTAAGACAAGTTTTTGCCGATTGTTAACCCGCTCAACGGCTTTGAGGATCTCAAGAGAATAATGGTTCTCATCGGAAGTTCTTATGAGGGCTTTGACATCCTTCGGGAAACAGGAACCTCCATACCCTGCACCGGCATAAATGAACTTCGTGCCGATGCGGCTGTCACTTCCAATCCCATTTCTGACATTATTGACATCGGCACCGACTATCTCGCAGAGGTTCGCAATGTCATTCATGAAACTGATCTTGGTGGCCAGCATGGCATTTGCCGCATATTTGGTCATCTCCGCTGAAGGAATGTCCATCACCAACAGGGGATGTCCGTTCAGAAGAAAAGGCTTGTAGAGCCTCTGCATAATTTTCTCGGCCCTTTCGGAGTCGATACCCACCACGATGCGGTCGGGCTTAAGGAAATCACTGATGGCCGCACCTTCCTTGAGGAACTCCGGATTCGAGGCTACATCGAATTCAAGCCCTGAATGGCGGGCCTCAAGACTTTTCCTGACCGCTTCCTTTACCCTGACAGCAGTCCCTATAGGAACAGTGCTTTTGTTCACAATAACCAGGTAACTCTTCATATAGCGGCCGATATCGCCGGCTACCTTCAGAACATGTGTGAGATCTGCACTGCCGTCCTCTCCCGGAGGAGTTCCTACAGCAATAAAGGCAGCATCACAGTCCGACAGGCTCTCCTCAAGATCTGTACTGAAAAAAAGTCGCTTCTTTTCGACATTTGTGCTGAGCATATCTTCCAGTCCAGGTTCATAAATCGGGACAATGCCACGGTTCAGACGATCAATTTTGTCCTCATCTATATCTACGCAGTTCACAGTGATGCCCGTTTCTGCAAAACAGGTGCCTGAAACCAGTCCGACATATCCTGTTCCTATAATGGTGATTTTCACGGATGATTAATATTTTAAGTTTATCCAAACCATAATGATACATTCAGCCTGACGGCGTAACATGCTATCCGCGCAAGACTTTAAAGATCGGGTATTCGTTTTAAACCTCAAAAATAGAGGTTTTGATTTATCTGACCACCATTTTTCAATCTGTTTTATGAACTATTTATCCTTAAGATACGAAGCATTGAACCGGTTTGAAGCTTTTGAATCAATTTGTTAGCTTTTATGCCCAACCATCTGACATGACTACCTAATCTACAGTAAAGCAGTTGATTTCGTAATGATATCCGGTAATTAATTTATATTCGAAAGCATAGTTTGTTTGTAAATCTTTTTATATTTTTGCACCTCGAATTGAACAACATATTGTCTAATTTATTAGAATTAAACTATTTATTCATGACAGAAGAAGAAAAAAACATCATCAAAAAAAACGCTGAGAGCGTAATGAATGGTGAAGACCATGAGCAGGAAACTGCTGAAAATCAAGTTGAAGAAACATCTGCACAGGACATCTCCGAAAAAGAGATTCAGAAAGAAGAAACTGCCGATTCCGGTATGGAAGTAAAAGCAGAAGAAACTTCAGACAAACCAGATGACAGTAGTGTTGCTGAAGAAACCGTTGCTGCAGAGACTATTGCTGAAGAAACCGTTGCTGAAGAAACCGTTGCTGAAGAAACCGTTGCTGAAGAAACCGTTGCTGAAGAAACCGTTGCTGAAGAAACCGTTGCTGAAGAGACTATTGCTGTAGAAACTGTTGCTGCAGAAACCGTTTCGGAGGAGCCCATTGCTGAAGAAACTGTTGTTGAAGAAACCGTTGCTGAAGAGCCTGTTGCTGAAGAACCCGTTGCTGAAGAAACTGTAGCTGAAGTACACGAGGTGGCCGATGAACAGCCGGAACCGGTGAAAAGCACCGTTGAAGCTACTGAAGCCGGAATGAATGATTTTGACTGGGAAGCCTTTGAAGAAGGTACAATTGAATTGTCGAAAAGTGACCAGTCAAAATTTGAAGAAAAGTATAACGATACGTTATCAACCGTTGCTGAAAATGAAGTAACCGACGGTACAGTGATCTCCATGAACAAAAGGGAGGTGGTCATCAATATCGGTTATAAATCCGAGGGTGTCGTCAGTCTGAACGAATTTCGTTACAATCCGGATCTGAAACCGGGTGATACGGTTGAAGTATACGTTGAAAGCAAGGAAGATAAAAAAGGTCAGCTTGTCCTTTCTCACAAAAAAGCCCGGGCCATGAAATCATGGGATCGGGTCAACCAGGCTCTTGATCAGGACGAGGTGATCAAAGGTTACATCAAATGCAGGACCAAGGGCGGTATGATCGTCGATGTATTCGGCATTGAAGCCTTCCTCCCCGGTTCACAGATTGATGTCAAGCCTATCCGTGATTATGATGCATATGTCGGAAAGAACATGGAATTCAAAGTGGTTAAGATCAACCATGAATTCAAAAACGTCGTTGTTTCCCACAAAGCACTGATCGAGGAAGAACTTGAACAACAGAAGAAAGAGATTATTGCCAAACTTGAAAAAGGCCAGGTTCTCGAAGGAACCGTTAAAAATATCACCTCCTATGGTGTATTTATCGACCTTGGCGGTGTTGATGGACTTATCCATATTACTGACCTTTCGTGGGGCCGTGTTAACCATCCGGAAGAGATCGTACAGCTTGATCAGAAGCTGAATGTGGTCATTCTCGATTTTGATGACGACAAGAAACGGATCGCCCTCGGACTTAAACAACTGACCCCTCACCCATGGGATTCACTCGACGAAAACCTTAAATTAGGTGATAAGGTCAAAGGAAAAGTAGTGGTTATGGCCGATTATGGAGCTTTTGTTGAAATCGCTCCCGGTGTTGAAGGTCTGATCCATGTTTCCGAAATGTCATGGTCACAGCATCTCCGCAGCGCCCAGGAATTCCTGAAAGTTGGGGAAGAGGTGGAAGCCGTTATTCTGACACTCGACCGCGAGGACCGAAAAATGTCACTCGGAATGAAACAGCTGAAAACCGACCCATGGGAAAAAATCGATGAGAAATATGCTGTCGGAACCAGGCATACTGCGAAAGTCCGCAATTTCACCAACTTCGGCGTCTTTGTTGAAATCGAAGAAGGTGTCGACGGTCTGATCCATATTTCCGATCTGTCCTGGACCAAAAAGATCAAACATCCCGCTGAATTCACAATCATTGGTGATGATATCGAAGTGGTCGTTCTCGAAATCGATAAGGAAAACAGACGTCTTAGTCTTGGTCATAAACAGCTCGAAGAAAATCCATGGGATGTATTCGAATCCATTTTTGAGGTTGGTTCCGTTCATGAAGGAACAATCATTGAAATGACAGATAAAGGTGCTGTCGTTGCTCTCCCTTACGGCGTGGAAGGTTTTGCCACACCGAAGCATCTTGTAAAGGAAGACGGAACACAGTCAAAAGCAGATGAGAGACTTGAATTTAAAGTCATTGAGTTCTCAAAATCGGCTAAAAAGATCATCGTGTCACATAGCAGGGTCTTTGAAGATGAGCAGAAATCTAAAAATGATTCTGAGAAAAAATCTGTAGAATCAACAATAAAGAAGACGCAGAAGAAAATCAGACAGAACATAGAAAAGACAACTTTTGGTGATATCTCTGATCTGGCGGCACTTAAATCAGAAATGGAAGAGAATGAGAAGAAAAATGCTGAAAAAGACAAAGAAAATAACTAAATTAGCTTTGTAATTTAAATTTTTCAGCAATGGAATTTAAAACTGACAAATTCGAAACCTATACTTTGATCAAAGTATTGGAAGAAAAACTGGATACACATGTAGCCCCAACTCTGAAATCAGAACTGGTGCTGATATCCGGCAATGGCGAAAAGAACATCATTCTCGATCTGAGTAACTGCCGCTATTGTGATTCTTCAGGTCTGAGTGCCATCCTGGTGGCAAACCGACTTTGCAAGAATGCCAGTGGCACTTTCATTCTGACCGGACTGAACGATGCAGTTGAAAGGCTGATCACCATTTCGCAGCTCGATACAGTTCTGAATATTGCCAACTCTGTTGAAGAAGGCTTGGATTTGATCAGGAGTGCTGAAAAATAACAGGGCTGAATATTGTGACATTTTCTTTAACCATATTGGGCAGTAGTTCAGCATTGCCCACTTCAAAACGTTTTCCGACCGCTCATTTGCTCAATGTGAATGAGCGGTTTTTTTTGATCGATTGCGGGGAAGGTACGCAGATACAGCTCAGAAAATTCAGAGCCCATCTCGGCAGAATCAATCATATCTTTATATCTCATAACCACGGTGATCATATCTTTGGCCTCTTTGGCCTGCTTTCCAGTTTTCAGCTCCTGGGGCGAAAAACCGATCTGCATATCCATGGCCCAGGCGACTTGAATGAACTGATCCGTTTCTACAGGAAAAATTTTGCCCAGGCAGGAGATTTTAACATTATCATGCACTCTGTCGGCCATAAGGCGCCCACCGTGATCTTTGATGATGAGAGGGTGACGGTTACTGCTTTTCCCCTGAAGCACCGCGTGCCTACCACCGGTTTTTTGTTCAGGGAAAAACCGGTAGATCTGAATCTGAGGAAAGAGGCACTCGATATTTATAAACCCCTGATAGCCCAGGTGGTTGCAATCAAGAAAGGAGATGACCTTGTGCTCTCCGACGGAACAGTGGTTCCAAATAAGGAGCTTACGCTTCCTCCCTGGAAAACCCGGTCGTATGCCTATTGTTCCGATACGGTCTATGATCCTGATATCCTTGAGGTCATTAAGGAAACCGACCTCCTTTATCATGAAGCGACCTTCATGAACAGTGAACAACTACTGGCCCAACAGACCCTTCATTCAACGGCGGAACAGGCTGCCACCATCGCCAAAGCAGCCGGTGTGAGTAAACTGTTGCTCGGTCATTTCTCGTCACGCTATAAAAACCTGGATCAATTGCTCGATGAGGCCAGGGCTGTTTTCCCCGATGTATTCCTGGTGAATGATGGTGATGTTTTTGAGGTTGAAAGGCAAAGGGTAAGCCTGCAATAAAGAATTTTATACTGACATTTCGGAATAGATTGTTAATTTTACAGGCTCAAAAAAGATAAATCAACAAGGTGAACGAGAAAATACTGATTCTGGATTTCGGTTCGCAGTACACACAATTGATAGCCCGCCGTATCAGGGAACTCAATGTGTACTGCGAAATTTTTCCATTCAATGCATTCCCGCAGCCTGATGAAACGGTCAAAGGCATAGTATTGTCTGGTAGTCCGTCTTCAGTGCGTGATGCCAATGCACCGTTACCATCCATCGATCACCTCAGAGGCAGGATTCCTTTGCTGGGGATCTGTTATGGTGCCCAGTTTCTTGCTCTGCACTATGGCGGCGATGTGGCCCCGTCAAATACACGTGAATACGGCCGCGCCAGGCTGGGCTTTATTGATGCTGAAAACCCGCTCCTCAGGGGCATTTCACCCAATACACAAGTCTGGATGTCTCATGGTGACACCATTATGGAATTGCCGGAACATTTCCATGTCATTGCCAGTACTGCCGACATCCGGATTGGCGCCTTTGCGGCTGAGAGTGAAAAGACATTCGGACTTCAGTTTCATCCCGAAGTATACCATACTACCGAGGGCTCTGTTATTCTTAAAAATTTTGTGTCGGGTATCTGCGGATGCAGACAGGACTGGACCCCGCTTTCCTTTATTGAATCGACCGTGGCGGAACTGCGGAATACCCTGCACGACGACAAAGTAGTCTTCGGCCTTTCCGGCGGCGTGGATTCATCGGTGGCTGCCTTTCTGCTAAACCGGGCGATCGGTGAGAACCTGAATTGTATTTTTGTCGATAACGGGCTGCTGAGAAAAAATGAATTTGAAAGTGTACTGGATTCTTATCAGCACCTTGGACTGAATGTGAAAGGTGTCAACGCCAGGAAAAAATTCCTGGACGGTCTTGCCGGTTTAACCGAGCCAGAGCAGAAACGTAAAAGCATTGGCAAAAATTTTATTGAGGTTTTTGATGAAGAAGCTCATAAAATACAAAATGTAAAATGGCTCGGACAGGGTACCATTTATCCCGACGTCATCGAATCAGTATCCGTTAATGGCCCTTCGGCAACAATTAAATCCCATCACAATGTGGGAGGACTGCCGGAGAAGATGAAGCTCAGGATCGTCGAACCGCTAAAACTCCTTTTCAAGGATGAAGTCAGAAGGGTGGGCAGAGCACTCGGGCTTCCCGAAGCCCTGATAGGCCGTCATCCTTTTCCCGGACCGGGACTTGCTATCCGGATTCTGGGTGAGGTGACCCCTGAAAAAGTACGTATCCTGCAGGAAGCTGATGATATTTTTATTTCGGCACTAAGGAAATACGGTCTTTACCACAGGGTGTGGCAGGCCGGGGTGATCCTTCTGCCCGTTCAGTCGGTGGGTGTGATGGGTGATGAGAGAACGTATGAGAACGTCGTCGCAATCCGGGCGGTTGGCTCTACCGACGGGATGACGGCAGACTGGTCACACCTGCCGTATGAATTCCTCGGCCGGGTTTCAAGTGAGATCATCAATAAAGTAAAAGGTATAAACAGGGTCGTATACGATATCAGTTCCAAGCCGCCGGCCACAATCGAATGGGAATAACCTGATGCTGATATAGATGAAACACCCGGTTTTTGATGTTATAAATCAACAATTTAAATTCCGGGATTGTTACAATCTATATTTCCTTTCATCGACTCCGGAAATTGAGTAATGGCTTTTAACTAAAATGGGGGAGGACGGAAAACGCAGTAGTCCGGAACCGGGTAATCCTAAATTCATTGATGAATGCTGAACACTAAAGGAAAGCATTTATTGCCCCTTGATACCCGGAAAGGAATAGTATATCGAAATTGCCCCGAATTTGTAAATATCCTGAATATCATATATAGGATTGTATGAAGGATGATCAAAACGGGATGCCCGGATGGTAAAACTTATAAATTATACAGATATGAGATTGAAAAAATTTGCGATCATCCTTACAGGCCTTGCGGTCCTGTTCTTAAACCCCGGATTCGGCCAGATTACTGAGCAATCGCTTAAATTCGGTGAAGTACTCAACGATATTTCCAGGTATTATGTTGACACCGTCAACGAAGACAAACTAGTAGGACAGGTTCTTCGGAATATGCTTCATGACCTGGATCCGCATTCCACATACCTCAGTAAGGAAGAAGTGGCTGCCTCCCAGGAACAACTCGAAGGCGGCTTTGAAGGAATTGGCGTTTCTTTCAATATTCTGCAGGACACCATTTTCATCATCAGTCCGATCGCCGGAGGGCCTTCTGAAAAAGTCGGCATTCATGCAGGAGACCGCATTGTTAAAATTGACGGTGAAAATGTGGCTGGCATAGGAATCACAAATCTCGATGTGATGAAGAAGCTGAAAGGGTCCAAGGGAACCAAAGTCAGTGTGACTATAAGACGCAGGCATGTGGATAAACTGCTTGATTTTACTATCACCAGGGACGAAATTCCGATCTACAGCATCGACGCTGCCTATATGGTGGATGATAATGTCGGCTATATAAAGCTGGCCCGGTTTTCCAATACAACGATGGATGAATTCACCCAGGCCATGACCGAACTTCAGGAGAAAGGCATGAAAAGCCTCATCCTTGATTTGTCGGGTAATGGTGGTGGTTATCTCTACGTTGCTATTGACCTGGCCGATCAGTTCCTTGCCGGCAGAAGAATGATCGTCTATACGGAAGGGGTTCATAATCCAAGACGCAATTATTATTCTACCGATAAAGGATCTTTTGAAAGCGGCAAGCTCGTAATCATGATCGATGAAACATCAGCGTCAGCCTCCGAAATCGTTTCCGGTGCTATGCAGGACTGGGACAGGGCTGTTCTTGTTGGCCGCCGTTCTTTCGGCAAAGGACTGGTTCAGGGCCGTTTTGAACTCAACGACGGATCCGAGATCAGGCTTACCGTCGCCCGATATTTTACCCCGGCCGGCCGCCTCATTCAAAAATCTTACAGCAAAGGCTTTGATGCTTACTCGCATGAACTTCTTGAACGGTACAATTCCGGTGAACTCAGCGGTGAGGATACCAAACATTTCCCCGACTCTCTGAAATTTCATACCCTGCTTAAAAACAGGGTGGTATATGGCGGTGGAGGGATTCTTCCGGATTATCTTGTACCTATCGACACATCATCCTATTCCGATTACTACAGGGACCTTATCAGCCAGGGTGTGCTGAATCAGTTCATCCTTGAATATGTCGACAATAACCGGAAGACACTGCTGGCTTCCTATCCGCAGTTTGACAGTTATAGAAAAAACTTTGTAATTACCCCTGCAATAACCTCACAATTACAGCAATATGCCGAAAGTCAGGGCATCAAATACGACAAGGATCAGTTTGCAACAAGTAAGGATATGATTACCATGCTGATCAAAGCTTATATTGCGAGAGATCTGTGGGATACTAAGGCATTTTACGAGATTTATAACCTTAAGGATCCTATCTTTCTGAAAGCTGTAGATGTAATGAGCAAAAATGATCTGTATAATTCTAAACTACAGGTTTACAAGGGTCAATAAGGGACCTGGGATTGGGGAGCGGGGAATAAACGGAACAATTTCATAGATCCTCCAGTCCTTATTCCGGAATTCGCTTTTTAAATTCACAATCCTGAATCAGAAATGCTTATTGACTGGTTGTCCAAAAACTACATTGAAATCCTGGGGGCCATTACAGGGCTTATTTATCTGTATTTTTCAATTCGTCAGATCATCTGGTTATGGCCGCTTGGCATTATTACATCCCTGCTGTATATCTATGTATTCTATCACGTCCGTTTGTTTGCCGATATGAGTTTGCAGGTTTATTATTTCTTCATCAGCATTTACGGATGGGTTCACTGGGTTCACGGTTCAAAGAGACAGGATTCTGATGGACAGATCCCGGTCACAGGCATCACTCCAGGGGTGTGGGTTATACTTATCGCCGTAAGCATGGGGCTGACGGTCATTTCAGGTTATGTGCTGAAATTTTATGAGGATCCCCTGCCTTATCTCGATGCTTTTACGACAGCTGCCAGTGTGGTTGCTACCTGGATGCTTGCCAGAAAGATGATTGAAAACTGGTTATTCTGGATCGTAATCGATGCGGTTTCTATGGGAATGTATATTTATAAGGGGCTTTATCCCACGGTTATCTTGTTTTTAGTTTATACTTTTATGGCGTTTATTGGCTTCAGGCAATGGAAAAAAGACTTGAAAAAAACGTGATCAGAATTGTGGTCACCGGCCCTGAATCGACCGGCAAGACAAATATCTCCGATTATCTGGCGCGGGAGTTGGATGCTGTGTGGATTCCCGAATACGCCAGGTACTATGTAAGTTCACTCAGGGAGAAATACAGCTACTCAGATATCGAACATATTGCCAGGAAGCAGATAGAGGACTATATGAAATATTCCGGCGAGGGACATGATCTGGTAATTTTCGATACATGGCTGATCATTACCAAAGTGTGGTTCGAGGTGGTTTTCGGTAAGTACCCGGAATGGATCGATCAGAAAATAGAAGAGCATCCTATGGATCTGTATCTTTTATGCTCTCCTGATATACCATGGGAACCCGACAATGTCAGGGAAAATGGGAGCGAAAGCAGGACTTCGCTTTTTAACCGTTATAAAGAAGAAATTGAGGCATTGGATGTACCACTCCGGATCATATCAGGAAGCGGTCCCGACAGGTTCAGGATGGCCCTGGATGCCGTACAGGAAACAAAACAATAAAAGAAATGCCTGAAGATCAATTTGTTGCAACAACACTATTCGGACTTGAAGAAGTACTGGCTCAGGAACTCCTCGAACAGGGAGCTGAAAATATCAGACCTTTCCACCGTGCAGTAAGATTTTCAGGCGGAACTGCACTTTTATACAAACTCAATCTTACCCTGCGAACCGCCATCCGGATCCTGATGAATATCAAGTCCTTTACGGCCAGGGATGAGGATCAGCTTTACAAATCGGTTTTTGAAATTGACTGGGACAGCTATTTTCCTCCCGGACGGTCACTGGCCATAAACAGCGCCGTGAATTCAAAATATTTTTCACATAGCCACTATATAGCCCTTAAAACCAAGGATGCCATTGTCGACAAGTTCAGGCAGCAAACTGGTAAAAGGCCTGATATCGATACCAGGCACCCCGACATCTCGGTCAATGTGCATATTAATGATTACCGTGTGGATATTTCTCTGGATAGTTCGGGTGAACCGCTGTTCAAACGCGGTTACCGGACAGGACAGTATGTTGCGCCGTTGAATGAAGCACTTGCTGCAGGTATGATCCTGATGAGCGGATGGCGCGGGGAAAGTGACTTCGTCGATCCTATGTGCGGTTCCGGAACGCTACCCATCGAAGCCGCCATGATTGCTATGAATGTGCCGGCCGGAATACTCAGACAGTCTTTTGCTTTCATGAACTGGAGAGATTATGACGAAGATCTGTACACCCGTATCGTCGAGAAACTAATGGTAAGCAAACCTTTTCAACATAAAATCATCGCTTCCGATATTTCAGCAGAAGCCGTTAACCTGTCACTGGAAAACGCCGGCAAAGCACTCCTTAGCGATGTTATTCAGATTGAAAGAGCTGATTTTCTTGATCTCAAGGCAAAGGGAGATAATGGGCTCATTATCATGAATCCACCTTATGGAGAAAGGATAAGGGAGGAACGTATTGATGACTTCTACAGATCAATCGGTGACCATCTGAAAAACGAGTTCTCCGGGTACAAAGCCTGGATACTGAGTGCAAATATCGAAGCCATGAAGTTTATCGGACTGAAACCCTCGGTAAAACAGGAACTGCTTAATGGCAGCCTCAAATGCAGGTTTTATATGTACGACCTTTTTAAAGGAAAAAGGAAAGACCAGTTCGGGGAAAAATGAATTCAAATGGATTCTTTTATTATTGAACACCATTCATTAGTTATTCAGGTATTTTTTTTACATTTACGAAAAATTCATCATCTGGATAAAAAAAAATTCACGTATCATTTTTTTTTTGTTATTTTTAAATGACGAAGCAACCCTTGTTGGATTGAATGGGTCAGCTGTTTAAGAATCTTTTTTAATACTTAATTCTGTATTACTTTTTGTATTTGAGTTTTTTTTTATATTTGTTGAGCAATTGTTAACGACGTATTCCCAATACGTACTTAAAAGAAATAAAAGCCTCAATGAGCTTTGATATTAACGAGTATTATGAGAAATTAAACGGCGGTGATGTACTCCTTGCCTATAAGGGTAGTATTACTAGTGACCTTATTGGCAATGTTTTGGAGGTAATCGAAGCCAAACTCGATAACCTGAGCGAAACATCAAAAATCCGCAAAAAGGTTTATAACGTTCTTGTTGAAAGTCTTCAAAATCTTTATCATCACATTGAAGAATTGCCCAATCAAATGAAGAACGATTACGAGCCTAAATTCGGTGTTCTTGTTGTGTCAAGGATCGACACTAACATGTATAAAATCACCACAGGTAATTTCGTTAGTTCCGGGAGAATCAAACCGCTGAAAGATAAGATTGATAAGATCAATTCGCTTTCAAAGGATGAATTGAAGGATATGTATAAATTTATTCTTAATCATCAGAAGCTTAGTGCTAAGGGCGGTGGGGGTCTTGGGCTTGTAGATATCGCCAGAAAAACAGGGAACAAGCTCGAATACAGCTTTGAAAATTATGAAAAGGATTATTACTTCTTTAACCTGGATGTTTTTGTATCCTGATTAATGTAAATATATTTTAAAAGAAAAAACGTAGTATGGAACCTATTTCAATTGAAGGAACTGCGAAAACCCCAACTGTCAAATTTAATTCTGAAACAGGGGTCATGGAGATAAAGGGCAGATCAATTCCTGAAAACTCAATAGAGTTTTATAAGCCTTTAGTTGACTGGCTGGATAGCTATTCAAAGGAACCTAAAGGACTCACTCAGGTTAATGTCCAGCTTGAATACTTCAACACCAGTTCATCCAAATGTATACTCGATGTCTTTAAAAAGCTGGAAGGTATTCAGAAGGGGAAACAGGAGGTGATTATTAACTGGTATTATGAGGAAGATGATGAGGATATGCTGGAAGCCGGTGAAGATTACGAATCCATTATCAGGGTACCTTTCAAAATGATCGAAATTGTCGAATAAACCCTCTTCGTTATTTTTAATTTACCGCCGTTTTTCTCCGGAGAAACGGCGGCTTTTTTTTGTGGCACTCTTTCACACAGGTTCGGGATATCCGGAAGATATTGGCATTAAAACCCACGAATGATCCCTAAGAAGTGCTGGAGGCCCTGCTGAAAAAATCGATCAGCCGCTTCAGAAGCCGGAAATATAATACGATATACAATATAAGAGAGGAGAGCCAGATTACGAAGATATTCACCCATATCGTTGGGAAAAACCGTCCGAAAACCATCTTCCTCGGGGCATAAAAATGTGCTTTGATAAAACTGAACTGGGGATCAAGATAGATGGGGTCGATTTTTTGGATCAGTTCACCATTATATTCTACAATACGCTGAAATTCATTCTTGTTGGTCACAAATTCCTCCAGACTTTCATTATAATATTTCCGTTTCAGACCTGCAATAAATTCTCTGTTCTCATGCATTTTTTGCTCGTTCTTCCTCTGATAAACATATTTGTATAACTTATTGTAAAAGTTTTGGAGACCCTGGAGGTATAGCTGAATTTCCGAAAGCACAACAGGAGTTACACTTTCCGGGTTGAGCTTATCAATGTCAGCAGGGTATTCCATGGGGATGCTTTTTTCCTCGCGGCTGAGTCTCTTGCGGTATACAAATTCTTTGTCGATCTCCGTTCTAAGCAGATGGAGTAAATATGAAATGTGCTCTTGCTGAGCAGGGTTATCTAAATTTTTTTGAGCAAACCGGACCTTGTTGAGCAGGTCGTTCATCAGAAAATTATCTTTGAAACTGGCATTGCTGATGAGCTTATCCTTGGCATAATACAGTTTTTCGTATTCGTTTTCAATAAACTGATAGGTGGCTAGTCCTTCATACGCCCATCGGGCCGACATGATTTCACCATAGAACGGAATAGACTCCGGACTTGAAATATTAGGGTTCAGTTTTTCATACTTCACAATAATTCCGCTAAGGACAATCTGGGGGATGACCAGGAACGGGATCAGAATATAGATCGTGACCACGGTCTTGAAGCTGTCTGAGATAACAAGACCCATCAAATTGGCATTGGCCCAGGCACTAAAAAGCACAAGCCAGTATACGAAATACATACCCTTGATTTCCAGTATGCTGTTTCCAATCGCAACAAAGAGAACCGCCTGTACAGCCGAAATGAAAAACAACACAAAGACCTTAGATAAAAGATAGCCTGACCAGCTGAGATTAAGAAAAGCCTCCCGCTTAAGTATCTTTCGGTCCTTTATAATCTCTTCCGCACTTACTGTGAGGCCTATGAATATAGCAACAATGACCGACATAAAGATATATATGGGAAGATTGCTGTTCCCACTAAGGGTATACCCGAACTTGTTGGCAACATCCACATCGTAATACCGGATAATATAGGCCAGCAGAAACGCCAGAACCGGCGCCTCCAGAAAGTTGATGACCATATATTGCAGATCACTGATCTTCTTCAGAACATCACGGGTGACAAATACTCTGAATTGTTTAAATCTGCCAGGAATACTGAAGGAAATTTCCGGAAGTTCATCTTTTCCAGCCTCAGGAGCCTCATCTTCAATCTGCCCCTTCTTGTAATACTGGCTCCACTCTAACGGAGAGATCTTCCGCATATCAGTCAGTTTTCCGTATTCGTCAATGACAGATGATTCTACAATATTGAAAATCTGTTCAGGATTGACATTCCCGCAGGCATGACACTCACTTTCATTCCAGTTGGCATGATGAACCCTCGACTTAAAATAGATGATGGAATCGACCGGATCACCGTTATAAATCAGATAGCCCCCAGTGTCAAGAATCAACAGTTTGTCAAACATTTTGAAAATTTCCGAAGAGGGCTGGTGAATCACTACAAATACCAGTTTCCCTTTCAGGGAAAGTTCCTTGAGCAGGTCAAGAATATTTTCAGAATCCCGGCTTGAAAGTCCCGATGTTGGTTCATCAAGGAAAAGTACTGCAGGCTCGCGGATCAGCTCCAGGGCAATGTTCAGCCTTTTTCTCTGTCCTCCACTGATCTTCTTGTTCAGGGGTGATCCTACCTGGATATTCTTGATCTCAAACAAACCAAGATTTTTAAGCACATGGTCCACCGCCTTTTCCAATTGCTCCTCGGTATAATTGTCGAAACAGAGTTTTGCATTGTAATACAGGTTCTGGTAAACAGTTAGTTCTTCGATGAGAAGATCGTCCTGGGAAACGTGACCAATGAGACCTTCTATTTCATGACTTTTACCGTGAATATCAAGCCCGTTTATGAGCACATCCCCGGAATCGGGCGCAGCGGAGCCGTTCAAGACATTTAGCAGGGTTGATTTTCCCGAACCACTGGCCCCCATAATACCCACCAGCCGGCCCGACTGTTCAGTAAAACTGATATCGTACAAGCCCACTTTCCCGCTCTTGAACCTGTAATGGACCTTCCTGGCTTCGAAAACAATCCTGGATTTGATCTTGTCCCCGGCAAACCGGCTGACAATATCACTGTAATATATTGGATCGATCTGCTGATTCCTGATGGACGAACCCGTATTGAAGGCATATACTTTTTCCTTCTCAATGAGTTGCCCGTTCATGTTGATTTCATTCACCCCGATATACCGGATGAAATAAAGGTTGGTGGACGTTACATGTAAAACCCTGATCTGCCCAACTATACCATCAACCCTCAGGTGCCTGACATCCCTCCCGAAGTAGGCCGCATCATCCTTGTTGTCAATAATTAATATTGCATCCGAGTCGGGTATCTGTTCGAATGAGAACAACACAAAATCTTTTATTTGAGAATACTCCCATGAACTGATGTTGAATGTCTCAGCAACTGTATTTACAAATTCCATCTCCTGGGGGGTGATCTCATCATTTTCCGATTTGATAAATTCAAGAAGCTGGATCAGGACGATGATTTTCTGAGGC
The DNA here is from genome assembly GCA_963732905.1 of uncultured Bacteroidales bacterium. Taxonomy (GTDB): domain Bacteria; phylum Bacteroidota; class Bacteroidia; order Bacteroidales; genus DASQZK01. Next base: position 1,080,898 of record CAVTBM010000008.1, on the reverse strand, counting down.
TGAGCCAGCTCTTCATTAATCTCTGTACATATCTTAAGTACCCTTACAGAGCTGGAAGCGATGCGTCTGCGCCTCGAATCCTTGTCTTTCTGTTTTTGCTGGTGTCTGCTGTAATAATCATCAAAAACGCTAAGATATTCCGCAACAAGTTCCTGGTTAAGCTGGCGCTTAAGAAAAGACTCAACGATGGTGCGCCTGTCCCTGACATTACTCTCAGGTCTCGCTATAATAGCAAAGAGCTGCATTAGGGCTTTAAGAATTTGTTCACTCATCGAGACCTGTTTTTATCATTTACGGATGGCCGCTCCAGATTGTTTTAAAATATTCGAATATAGTAAATTATCGTTTATGTGTGACTATCTTAAATCGTGAACTACCCTGCCCACAAATAAAAAATCAGAAACAGCAGCGGGACAATTATTCCTGCCGTAACCAAAACCGCCCCCCTTTTGCGGATACCGTTCTTCCCTTTCAGGATAAATAACCCGGTAACAGCTATTATACAAAGCGATACGGCAAAAATATCGGAAAAAAGGGTCCATAGCTGTTTGGGTTTGTTATAATGCAGAAAGTTAAATTCTGTCAGAACGGGTCTCCTGCGAAACCGCGTAAGCCTTCCACTGCCTGTCTCCAGGTCAAGCGATATGTGCCCCTGGTCAAGGTAAATTATGAGTGAGCCGGAAGCCGGGAAATAGTAATTCTTATACTTCGTTTCCCCCAGCTTATTCAGTAACCCAATAACATATGTATTATCGGTCTGCGCCTTTGTCACCGGAGGTACCTGGAATTCAACTGATTTCGTCACGATGCTTGCATCTCCTGATGGCAACCGGTGATTTAAAACCACTCCTGAAACAGAGTAGATGATGATCATGCCGAAAAAGATATAACCAAGGTCCCTGTGCAGGATTTTGTTGATTTTTCTCCAGTTCATTGACAAGGAATTTTAACAGATTCGTTTTTCATAGGTGTCGGTGAGATTCATATCATGACTAAGATTGTCAGTTGCCCTTTTTGTAAATGACATTCGCACTGCCGGTTTACACAGATGAACAGGACAGTCACCATTTGCCCTTTTTCTGAAGAACCCGGCACAGGAGGTGAAGTAATATAAAGAGATGCAGATTATTTTAAACAGGAGCGGCAATATATTATCAATCGATAGTCCTGTAACTTTTGGCTTCAATATAATATTCCATATTCCGGCCGGCATTCTGTCCGTCAGGTTCAGTACTGTCAGCAACAGGATGGTGTGCATCTTCCTCGGCTTTGGCTTCAGCTATAAATGCGTCATCCATGATTTTTACAACGCCTGTGAATTGGGTTTTGCTTCCTTCCATCTCAATGTCAAATTCCGGTATGGCCTCACTGGTATTGATCCTGAGCGTCTCCGGAGTTCCTGTTCCTGCAAGAAAAAGCTTTTGACCGCCGTGTTTACAGACATGGGTCACCATTCCTGATATGGCAATCTCTTTACCAATGAAAGCTCCGGGGTCAGCAAAAAATTCTTCGATGGTAATGACAGGAACTTCTGCCGGTGATTTCTTACTTTCCGTACTTTGATTCTGGCATGATGACAGGAAAACAATCGCCATTAAAACGATGAAGATGTTTTTCATTAGCAGGGATATTTTAGTTTGAAACAAATGTAGGAAAAAGAATGAAAATATCCAGCTGCCGCGACAGGTGCAATCAGATGAAATCTTCCAGAATAAGTTTGGTCTTAAACTGTTGGTCGCCCCTGCGGTATTGGATGATGATTTTCCGGCCCGGCTTGGATTGTAAGATACCGTAAATTTCACTCAAACTAAGTTTTTTGACCGGAACGCTGTTGATGTACAGTAAGATATCATCTTTTTGAATGCCCGCTGATTCGGCCGGTGAACCCTTCCTGACTTCATCCACCAAATAAGTATGAAGTTCCGGTACGGGGGCGATCACTTCCATGCCGCTCAGGTTCTGCGTGAAAACAGACTTGTAATAGGTGTTTTTCTTCAGGCTGATCTGATGGTTCGAGTAGTCGATGATAAGGTTAAAGCGCTTGAGAATTTCTGATCCCACACTCCCGTTTCTCCTGTCAAGGCCTATGGCATGAGCAATGGATGTGGAATCGGGGAAGGACACGATCACATTGTCGAAATCGAAATTGGCCAGCTCAATTTTATGCATCCTGGTGACCGTACCATGAATGTCTCCGTTAAGACCACTTCCAAGATAACTATACCGCTTCTTTTCAGGCATTACCAGACCCGGAAGCGAAGACGGATTCAGCCATAAGGCATGACTGGCACCGGTATCCAGAAGCATTTTAACATCGAAGACGTGACCGTCCTCATCTACTACGGTCATCGAAATATACGGCTTGGTATCATGCAGGGTAATGGGAAGTGTCGTATACTTTCGTAATTTTTTATCGGGTGAAAAATACGCCGGATTATAAAACGTAAGGAGCTTCCGGTCGTAATTGATCCCGACGATCATATTCTCAAAAACCGAGTAGCCCAGAATGCCGTTGATCTGCAGCCCAAGCTTTGAGGAAAGGTGAAAAATATTCTGCGTAAGCACATACAAATCCTGGTTCTGCCCTTCAATGCCCTTAATGGTGATCTCGTTTCCTACTGAATGCAGGGCGGAAAGCGGGCCGCCTGAACCGAGACCCTGTAGCTCTATTTTTTGGGCATAGTTAAGCGACACACTATCGCTGTAAGCCAACTCGGTGATTAAAGACGTTGTGAGACCTGTATCGACAATGAAGTGAAGGGTGTCGGAATGATTGATGGTTGCGGGTATGATGATCAGATTATTGATAAATGTAAAATGGACAGAAACGGATTTTTTCCCCGGATCTATGAAATGAAGCTGCTTTACCGGATTTTGACAAAGGCTGTCATGTAAAATCAGAAACGCCAGCAAGATTGCGGATGTGAATTTTATAATAGCACTCATACCTGATACTCTGTATTTCACGAAGGATAAACTTATGAAATTCTGGTGTCAAATCAAGCATTCGGAAATCAATATATCTGTAAAATAAATGAAGTTCAATTCCAAATGGTTACAGAATTAACAACCTTTTTCCCATTGCTGTTCAAAATAGGAATATGTCAAGTTGGCAGAGAATGGCTTTGCGGATGAGAATGGCTTCAGATTTGAAGCTCCTGACCGATGTAAGGAGATAAAAAAAATGAATACAAATAATCTGACTATTAAAGCACAGGAAGCCCTGCAACAGGCTTTTACCATAGCTGCCGGTTATACTCAGCAGGCAGTCGAAACCGGCCACCTCTTAAAAGCTGTCCTCTCTGAAGGAGAATCGGTGACCGGATTCATTCTTGGCAAATTCGGCATTAATAAAAACAGCTTTCAGAATGTGGTAAACCATATCGTCGAAGGCTACCCAAAAGTTACCGGGGGAGATCAGTACCTGTCCAATGCAACGGCAAAGGCTCTGCAGAAAGCCGAGACACAGGCCAAGGCCATGGGCGATCAGTATGTTTCTCTCGAGCATCTCTTTCTGGGTTTACTTTCTGTCGGAGATGAGATTTCCCAGGTGATGAAGGACAGTGGCATGAATGAGAAACAGATGAAACTGGTCCTTGCCGAACTCCGGAAGGGATCAGCCGTTGATTCACAGACGGCTGAGAATACCTATAATGCATTAAACCGTTTCGCTATTAACCTGAATGATCAGGCTGCCCGGGGGAAACTCGATCCTGTTATAGGGCGGGATGATGAGATAAGGCGGATATTGCAGATTCTTTCCCGGAGAACGAAAAACAATCCTCTCCTGATCGGCGAACCAGGTGTAGGCAAAACGGCCATTGCAGAAGGTTTGGCCCACCGTATTGTCGATGGTGATGTACCTGAAAATCTTAAGGATAAGAAGGTCTATTCACTGGATATGGGGGCTCTGATTGCAGGTGCCAAATATAAGGGAGAGTTTGAGGAAAGGCTGAAAGCCGTCATCAGGGAGGTTATTAACTCCGACGGCAATATCATTCTGTTCATTGATGAAATACATACGCTTGTTGGCGCCGGTAAAAGCGAAGGGGCCATGGATGCTGCCAATATCCTCAAACCTGCCCTCGCCCGTGGTGAACTGAGGGCCATCGGGGCCACTACCCTTAGCGAATATCAGAAATATTTCGAAAAGGATAAGGCTCTTGATCGAAGATTCCAGATCGTGATGGTTGACGAACCGGATGTAGCAAGTACGATCTCTATATTGCGCGGACTTAAGGAAACGTATGAAAATCACCATAAAGTAAGAATTAAAGACGATGCGATCATCGCTGCCGCAGAATTATCCAAAAGGTATATCACCGAACGTTTCCTTCCCGACAAGGCCATTGATCTTATCGATGAGGCCGCAGCAAAGCTTCGTATTGAGATGAACAGTCTGCCCGAGGAAATAGATGAGATTGAACGAAAGATCAAACAACTGGAAATTGAAAGGGAAGCCATCAAAAGGGACGGGAAACATGCCAGGGAAAAAGAGATCGGTGAGGAGGTTGCCAATATGACGGAGGAGCGTAATAAACTCAGGGCTAAATGGCAGACAGAGAAGGGTTTGATTGAAAATATCCAAAAAGAAAAGGAAGCCATTGAGAAGCTTAAACTTGAGGCAAACGAGGCAGAGAGGAAAGGGGATTATGGCCGTGTTGCTGAAATTCGCTACGGTCTCATTAAAGAATCGGAACATCACATCGACGAGCTGAATAAGGAACTGCGTGTTGAACAATCGGAATCAGCCCTGATAAAAGAAGAAATAGGTGAGGAGGATATTGCTGAGATCGTATCACGCTGGACCGGAGTTCCCGTGAATAAGATGCTGCAGAGTGAAAAGGATAAACTACTGCATCTTGAGGATGAACTACATAAAAGAGTTGTAGGACAGGATGAAGCGATTTCAGCAGTGGCTGATGCTGTAAGAAGGAGCAGGGCCGGACTGCAGGATTCCAGAAAGCCTATCGGTTCCTTTATCTTCCTTGGCACCACCGGTGTTGGTAAAACAGAACTGGCCCGAGCCCTCGCAGAGTTCCTGTTTAATGATGAAAGCCTCCTGACCAGAATAGATATGTCGGAATACCAGGAACGGCACTCCGTTTCCCGCCTTATCGGTGCACCTCCGGGATATGTAGGTTATGATGAAGGAGGACAGCTTACTGAGGCTGTGCGAAGAAAACCCTATTCGGTAATTTTGCTCGATGAGATCGAAAAGGCTCACCCCGATGTGTTTAATATCCTTCTTCAGGTCCTTGATGACGGACGGCTGACCGACAATAAGGGACGAACAGCAAACTTCAGAAATACCATCATAATCATGACCTCGAACCTCGGTTCATCGATCATTAGTGAAAAGCTCTCGGTGCTGAAAGATAAGGATAAGGAACAGGTTTTTGAGGATACCCGCAGAGAGGTCTTTGAATTGCTGAAGCAGACCATACGGCCGGAATTCCTGAACAGGATCGACGAGATCATCATGTTCCGCCCACTGGATGAATCACAAATTATGAAGATTGTCGAACTTCAGTTTGATCAGATCAGACGGATGTTAATAGATAACGGCATTGATCTCAGGATCCGGCAGGCTGCCCTCGAATGGATCGCAGAGAAAGGTTTTGATCCTCAGTTTGGCGCCCGTCCCGTTAAAAGGATGTTGCAGAAGTATGTTGTGAATGAACTCTCCAGGAAGATCCTTGCTGACACTGTTAACCGCGACAACCCCATCATCATAGATGTAAAGGATGGTGAGCTGGAGTTTTCCAACTGATGACTCTCCTCCATTAAAATACCAGCCCTAGAAGCTTTTCAAAGCATCCTCCTTCGTATTGTAGATCTCAAATACATTATGCAACTGGAGGAGCTTGAAAAGTTCCATCACCTCCTCTGAAATATTGCATATCTTGAAAAATCCGAAGCTGTTGTTAGCCGTTTTCATGATAGATAAAAACGTCCCGAAGCCGGAACTGTCAATGAAGGTTATTCCTTCCAGATCCAGGATAAGCCTGGTATTTGGTGCAGAATAGTATGACTTTATCTCTTCCTTTACAGGTTCGGAGATAAGGGCATTGAACCGGTTGACATTTTTGAATGCGACAACTATAATGCCATTAACATTTTCAATACTCAGCATAGTGTGCGGTAGTATTATTGTTCAGCAATCAGTTTTTTATAGGTCTCCAGTTCCTTAACCGCTTCATAGCAATCTGAAATAAACAGATCAACGTAGGACTGATACTTTTCTGGCTTTTTACAATCTCTTGCCAGGATTTCCAGCTCTCGTAACTTGTTGGCCAGTCCTCCCATTCCCATGATGGCAACCGAAGATTTAGCCTTATGAGCCAGCTTGCCCAGCGAGTCGTAATCTTTTTCATCCAGGTACTTTTGCAATTCTATCGAAAATTCCTCAACCTGGCATGTAAAAATGTCAATCATCTCCTGTATCAGCTCGTGATTGTCACCACCCATAGATTTTAAATAGCTCAAGTCAGTTTTCATCTTTCATCTCCTCGTTTAAAAACAAAAGTAAACAATTAAAAACATAAGTGTCAAATTCTGTAATCTTCTACCTGTAAATTAAAAGTAAAATAAATTTTTAAAATTAAATTTAAAAATCTTTTATTTACATAAATAACTTTCCGTGCCTGACTTCGTATAGGAAGGAAAGTATAAATTAAAACAAAAATATGAAAAGAATTGCTTTTCTACTGACCTTTCTCTTCATCCCTGCAGTTCTTATTGATGCTCAAATACCGGATAAAAACCAAAAAGAGGCCAAAAAGGCTTATAATCAGGCAGTAACATATATCACCGCAGACAATTGGGAACCCGCCATCACTTATCTTGATGCCTGCCTCGATCTGGACAGCACTTTCAATGCAGCCCTGAGCGCCAGAGCGAAAGCCAAAATAGAGACCGGAAATGTTACAGGAGCTATCAAAGATTTTGAGCTCCTTCGAAGCAGGGATGCCACACTTGGCGAACCCGATTTTTATCTTGCTTACCTGAATTTTAACAATCAACCGGACGAAAACGTTCTTCAGAATTTTAATTCAGCCATAGAAAAAGGGTATAAGGAATATCAAGCCTACTATTACCGTGGATTGTATAAACTTGAAACCGGTGATAATACCGGTGCTGTCGCCGATTTTACCGACGCAATAAACAAGAAGCCGGACTTCCCCCTGGCTTACCATAACCGCGCTACTGCGAAACGACTGCTTGGAGATATGCAAGGCGCCCTTTATGATTACAGAATGGCTACTAATTACCTGCACAACTTTCCCGAGGCCTTTAACAATATGGGAAGTGTCAAGATCATCCTCGGCGATTACAAGGGTGCAATAGAGGACTATTCCGTTGCCGTTAACCTTGACCCGGAATTTTACATGGCCTATAATAACAGGGGCAGTGCAGAATATTTTCTGGGTGACTTCGATGCCGCATTGAAAGATTTTGACGAGGCTGTTTCCATCAGAGAAACCTATATCCCCGCCATGAACAATAAAGCTGCCGTGCTTGCCAAAAAAACCGATTATACCACGGCCGTGGATATCTTTAACAAAATACTTACGGAAGATCCCGGTTTTGCCCGTGCTTATCTGAACCGCGGGCTGGTCAGGGAACTCACAGGAGATCTGGATGGCGCCTGTTCCGACTGGAACAAGGCCCTAGGGCTTGGCATTGAACAGGCTAAGAATTATGTCAAGGAATGCAAATGAAATCAAATACTATCATTATGAACTTTCGCATCTCTACAGTTCTTGTATTCATGATTTTACTCTCTGGCAACATCATTGCCCAGGTGCCCAACCATGACGGGCTGAAAATTAAAAAGAGCGAATTTAAGACGGATAAGGAAGAGGGCTTTAAGGAAGCATGGAAAAGTGTTAAACTGGCTGACCAATATTTTAAAGCAGGGGTGGGTACCTTTGCACTTGCCAGAGACCATTATCTTTTTGCTCATCAATATAACAGCGACAATAACGTGCTCAATTACAGAATTGGGATTTGTTACCTTTTCACCGACGATAAATATGAAGCCCTTAAATACCTGCGTAAAGCTTTTGATAAGGATCCGGATTTGAGCCCCGATCTTCAGTTTTATCTCGGAAGAGCTTACCACCTCGTGCTTGATTTTGACAAAGCTAAAGAACATTATCTTGCTGCCCGTGATTATTATTCCCGTTCCGGTCAGGTCGACAAGGTCATTGTGGTCGATAAACGTATCACGGAGTGCGAAAATGGAAAAACTCTCGTCGAAAACCCTAAACGTGTCATCATTACTGACCTGGGTGATAGCGTTAACTCTGTTTTCGATGATTACCTGCCGGTTTTTGCCGATCATGATTCCGTCCTGTATTTCAGCTCCAAACGGCCGACCACCACTCGCGAAAAACGTAATCCTTATGACAATAAATATTTTGAAAATGTGTTCACAAGCAAACTGGAAGGAAAAGGATGGACCGGGGCCGAACCATTGTCAAAAAAGATCAACAGTAAACATAATGATGCTATACTGGGAGTTTCTCCCGATGGCAATTCCCTGTACATATACCGCGGAAATAAAAATGCCGGAGACATTTATGTAAGCCGGTTTAATCCTAAAAAGGGTGCATGGAAAAAACCGAAATCCATGTCACGCAAGATTAACAGTAAACAGGCTGAAGGTTCCGTGTTTTTTACGGCAACCGGAGATACCATGTATTTTATTTCTGCCAATGAAGAGCTTACGCAGGGCGGGAAGGATATCATGTACACGGTTAAGAACGATAAAGGCCGGTGGCAGTCGCCGCATGACCTGGGGAGCCTGGTAAATACAAAGTACGATGAGGAAGGGATATACCTCAACCCGGCAGGAAATGAGCTTTGGTTCTCGTCCAAAGGCCATAATTCAATGGGTGGCTTTGATATTTTTCATTCTGTACGCATGGATGACGGAACCTGGTCAGACCCTGAAAATGAAGGATATCCTGTAAATTCAGCGGACGACGATCTTTTCTTCCGGAAATCAGCTAATGGTAAATATGCATACTATTCAGCCATCAGAGAAGGAGGACTTGGGGCAAAAGACATTTATAAAGTGGTATTTCTCGGCTCGGAAAAGGAACTCCTTCTTAGTAACGAGGATGTGCTTATCGCAGGCCTCAGCGACACGGTTAAAACCGGATTCTTTACTATGCCCGAACCTGTGCATATCGACTCATTCTACTACCTCACAGGCCGCGTGCTCGATAAGGAAACCAAAGAGCCTGTTCTGGCTAAACTGGAATTCATCGATGTCGCAAACTCCCGTATTGCTGCAACTTCCCTTTCCGCCGACAGCGGAACTTACCGGGTTAAATTTGATGAAGCGAAAAACTATGGAGTGGAAATCCTGGCGAAAGATTATCTTTTCTTCCTCGATGCAGTTGACATGAGCGGAGCCAGCTCTGACGTACCGACAACCAGGGATTTTTACCTCGAAAAACTGAAGGTAGGAACCAAGGTGGTTTTGAAGAATATCTATTTCGAAACCAATAAGGCTACGCTGAAACCCGATTCTTACGAGCAGCTTGACCAGGTGCTGAAATTCCTGGAAAACAATGAATCGGTCAAACTTGAGATTTCCGGCCATACCGATAATATAGGTTCCCTGAAATACAATACCAAGCTTTCGGAAGAAAGGGCCAAAGCAGTCGTTGACTACCTCGTGTCCAAAGGTGTCGATGCTTCCCGGCTTGAATGGAAAGGCTATGCCTTTACGCAGCCCATTGCCCCCAACGATACCCCCGAAGGACGGGAACAAAACAGAAGGGTGGAATTTAAAGTGATTGCAAAATAATACCCCAAATGTAATTTTTCATATAGCCGCGTGGTACACTTCAGCCGTACACGTGGCTTTTTTTTAAGCTCCATCGGGGACACTCTACCGCATGCACAGTATTACACAAGCATGATATCCCGGGCATCTCTGTCAGCATCATTCTCCTGCCGGTCAAATTTCTTTGAGAAGATTTGTATTTAAATGATTCACTGCGTTAATTTGATACGTATGTATGGCAATTCTATTAATATCGTATAAGATGATAAAAGTACATTTCTCAGCCAGATTGAAAGTAGTATTGCAGGACCTCTGCCACTTTTCTATGCCTGTATATGCCAGTATATGGATCGTAACGCTTGTTTTCCTTTCACCGGTTGCAACTTCACAAGTGATGCCCGGAGAGGGTGATCCCCCAAATAACTCCGACATCCCTGCTTTCTTTAAATCGAAACTTTCCGATATCGAATGGGAAGTAAACCATATAACAAAAGGACAGGTTAAGGTTGTGAGCAGAACACCCGGTGGATTACCTGTATATGCGATTTATTATGGCAGTAAAGATGATCTGCATTCACAGGCAAATTATAATTCTGCCCTGGGAGCAGGCAGTCCGGCCTGGTATGCAGAAAAAGACAGCAGTACCAAACCGGTTATCTTTTTCCTGGGTCCTGTCCATGGCCAGGAAGTGGAAGGCATAGCCGGTCTGGTGAACCTCGTTCATGTGATCGAAACCGGGAGGGATTACCGGGGAAAAGACTGGACATCTCTCCAAAAAAAGATTCAGCAATGCAGGGTCATCATTGTGCCGTGCGCTAATCCTGATGGCCGGAGGAGATGCCCATACGACAGCTTTTTGGGACTGCCGACACTCATCATGACAAAATACGGGCAGGGAACCCGGAAGGATGGCAGCTTGTGGGGATGGCCTCTTGCAAAATCCGTCCATCCGATGAAAGGAGATGTAGGAATACTCGGCAGTTATTTTAACGACAACGGGGTCAATATGATGCATGACGATTTTTTTTCTCCGATGGCCCAGGAAACAAAAGCCATCATGGAGATTGCCCGTTCAGAAGCGCCGGATATGACAGTTTCATTGCACTCGCATGAATATCCCCCGGTCATCCTTCAACCCGACTATGAGCCCTTTTTCATGAAAGAGAGGGTGTATGAATTAGCTCTTCAACTGAATAACCGCTACAAAGTGCTTGATCTGCCGCATGATGATGATAAAAACATTGTTGCACCCGGCGTGGAAGATAAAGATTTCCCTCCCCGGAAACCTTTTAACCTGGTCAGTGCCCTGCACCAGGTTTCCGGAACGATGTCCTTTACTTTCGAATGCCCCCATGGTTCCCTGACAAAAAATCTTCCCATGCCGCCCATAACCTATGATGACCTTCTCGACATTCAACTGATTTTATATGATGAGATGCTGGATTATTTAATGGAAAATCGTTTGTACTGGTTAAGAAAAGAGTGAACCGCTATTTGGAATGGACGGCTTTTTGCCACTGGTGTGATGAAGATTACGTGTGAACAAAGTACGCAATCACCACTGGCAAAAACATACAGGTGAATATCGTTAAGGAAATATCAACGTCTCCTGCGTAAGATAATCCTGTTTTTCAGGTGTCTTCTTTGATACCCGATTGCCGGACTTTCATTTCCACTCACGGTTTCAGTTCGTCCGCTCCGCCTTCTGCTATTAAACAATTTTAATTCCATCAAAAAATCATACTTTTGTCGGTGCAATCAATCATAAAAATATCGACTAACAGCTAATACGAATGAAACGAACTGTATTTTATGAGACTCACAGAAGGGCAGGCGCCCGGCTCGTTGAATTTGCCGGTTTCGAAATGCCTGTGGAATATTCCGGGATTATAGATGAGCATCTCAGAGTAAGGGAAAAAGCAGGCCTTTTTGATGTGTCACACATGGGTGAGATCTGGGTAAAAGGTGATGCGGCAAGGGATTTTGTTCAGAAGGTGACAACAAATGATGTCGACAGACTAATTCCGGGAAAAGTTCAGTATTCCTGCTTTCCAAACGGTAAAGGAGGTATAGTGGACGATCTTCTCGTTTATATGTTCGAAAAAGACAAATACCTTCTGGTGGTCAATGCTTCGAATACTTCTAAAGACTGGAACTGGCTTAATGAATGTAATGAACAGGGAGCTGTGCTTGAGAATGATTCCGGTAACCTGTCACAACTTGCTGTTCAGGGGCCCAAAGCTACGGTGATTCTCCAAAAGATAACCCTTACCGACCTGAGTAAAATAGGGTATTTCAACTTCGTCACAGGTACCATCGGTGGGGTGGATAACGTCATCATATCCAATACGGGTTATACAGGTGCCGGAGGGTTTGAACTGTATTTCCGCAACGAGGACGGGCCGCTTTTATGGAGTGAAATTATGAAGGCCGGCGTTGTTGAAGGTATTCAACCCATAGGACTGGCAGCCAGGGATACCCTCAGACTCGAAATGGGTTTTTGCCTGTATGGGAATGATATTGATGACACAACTTCTCCGATCGAAGCCGGCCTGGGCTGGATTACCAAATTCAATGAAAATAACCAGTTCATTGACCGGGAAAGGTTATACCAGCAGTATGAGGATGGTGTTTCCCGCAAACTCGTAGGAATTGAAATGATAGACCGTGCTATTCCCAGGCAGCATTACAAGATCACCAGTTTGAATGGAGAGGAAATTGGTGAGGTGACCTCCGGGACAATGTCGCCTGTTCTGAAAAAAGGGATCGGAATGGGATACGTCCGGTTTCCCTTTAACACGGAAGGCACTGTGTTAACCATTCAGGTCAGAAACAGGCCAATGAGGGCAAAGGTCGTCAAACCCCCTTTCATTAAACCAGAATAGTTCAGAGACGGATGGAAACATTACATAAGGTAGAGGTTTGCTTTTCTCCCGCTTTATACAGTTATTTTGAAAATCCCGGGGCTATAACCGTTGTGGTTGATATCCTGCGGGCTTCATCGGCGATCTGTACAGCATTCATGAGCGGTGTGGAGAAGATCATTCCGGTAGGTACCCTTGAAGAAGCTGAAGCATTTAAGGCGGATGGTTTTATGGTAGCGGCGGAAAGGGATGGCATCGTAAGGGATTTTGCTGATTTTGGAAACTCACCTTTTAATTTCACACCGGAAAAGGTTAAAGGAAAAAGCATCGTCTACAGTACAACAAACGGAACCCAGGCTATCCAGCTTGCTTCATCCAGCTCAGAGGTGATCGTCGGATCGTTCCTGAACCTGTCATCCGTTGTCAGTCATCTGATCAATGCACAACGTGATGTCCTCCTTCTCTGTGCCGGATGGAAAAGCAAATTCAACCTGGAAGATACCCTTTTTGCCGGTGCAGTGGTTGACAGGCTTCTTGACCACGGTGATTATATGACCATTTGTGACTCGTCCCTGGCAGCTCAGGATCTCTGGACCCTGGCACGCAATGACCTGGTAGGATATATCGAAAAAGCCGCCCAGCGTCACCGTCTGAAAATAAATAACCTGGATGACGTGATTGAATATTGTCATACCATCGATCTCACCGATGTTATCCCTGTCCTGGAAAACAATTACCTCATCCGCCTTCCTGCAGAAGGGAAATTATTGTGAATTAATTAACAATTCAATGCAATTTATCAACGATCGATGGTTTTGTCGTTTAGAATCGTAATTAATTTCCTAATTTTAGCTCAGAATTTAAAGCAAACCAACCAAAATTTCTCAGATCATGAAAAAACATAATTTCTTTGCAGGTCCTTCAATCCTTTCGAGGTTTACAATTGAAAATACAGCTAATGCCATTCTCGATCTGAATGAATCCGGCTTGTCACTCATGGAGATCTCTCACCGCAGCAAGGATTTTGTGAAGATCACTGAAGACACGATTGCCCTCTTCCGGGAACTTCTTGCTATTCCTGATGGTTACTCTGTGCTCCTGCTTCAGGGAGGAGCAAGTATGCAGTTTTGCATGGTGCCTTATAACCTTTTAAATAAAAAAGCAGCTTACCTCGATACGGGTTCATGGGCCTCCAAAGCGATCAAGGAAGCCAGGATGTTCGGAGAAGTGGATGTTGTTGCTTCATCAAAAGCTGATAATTATTCCAGCATCCCCACAGGATGGAGTGTACCCGCCGATGCCGACTATCTTCATATTACCACGAACAATACAATATTTGGCACTGAAATTAAAACAGACCTTAACGTGAATGTGCCCCTTGTTGCAGATATGTCATCCGATATCTTCAGCAGACCGCTGGATGTCTCAAAATATGCCCTTATCTATGGCGGTGCTCAGAAAAATCTCGCTCCTGCCGGCCTGGCATTCGTGATCGTTAAAAATGATATCCTGGGTAAAGTGGAACGGCAGATCCCCACCATGCTGAATTACCAGACTCATATCGATAATGAATCTATGTTTAATACACCTCCCTGCGTGACCATCTATGCAGCACTGCAAACTTTGAAATGGTACAGGGAACAGGGTGGGATCGAAGCCATGCACAGGATAAACATTGAGAAAGCCGGTATGCTGTATGCAGAGATTGACAGGAACAAACTGTTCAGGGGTACGGTAACCAAAGAGGATGACCGTTCAATTATGAATGTTTGCTTCGTCATGACGGACCAGTATAAAGATAAAGAGGCTGAATTTCTTGAATTTGCCACTGCCAAAGGCATGGTTGGCATAAAAGGACACCGCTCTGTTGGCGGTTTCCGGGCCTCTATATATAACGCTATGCCGGTAAGCAGTGTCAAGGCTCTAATCGATACCATGCAGGCGTTCGAAAAAAATGTCTGATTCTGCTGTTTGTTTATGTAAGTACGGGTAACTTAAAACCAAGAGATATGAAAAAAATTTTAGTAGCCACTTCAAAGCCTTTTTCTAAGACGGCGGTTGATGCCATCCGTAAGATCGTCGAGGGATCGGGCAACGAATTTCTTTTGCTTGAAAAATACAACGCCCAGTCGGATCTCATAGCAGCTGCAAAAAATGCAGATGCCATGATCATCCGCAGTGATATAGTGGATAAGGATGTCATTGATGCGGCCTCCAACCTGAAGATCGTTGTGCGAGCTGGAGCAGGTTACGATAATGTTGACCTGGCCGCAGCAACAGCAAAAAATGTCGTTGTGATGAATACACCCGGACAAAATTCAAACGCGGTGGCAGAACTTGCATTTGGCATGATGATCTATCTCAACCGCAACGGTTTTAACGGAAGCACCGGCATCGAACTCAGGGGTAAAACACTTGGTATTCATGCTTACGGATATGTGGGACGAATTGTGGGAGCGATCGCCAAAGGACTGGGCATGAATGTCTTTGCCTTTGATCCCTTCATCGACCGTGTTGTGATCGAAAACGATGGTGTAAACTGGGTTGGGACCGTTGAGGAACTCTACGGTAAATGCCAGTATGTATCACTTCATATTCCTGCCAATGAGGCTACAAAGGAATCCATCAACTTCAGCCTTCTGAATAATATGCCACAGGGAGCCACTCTGGTTAACACAGCCAGAAAAGAAGTGATCCACGAGGCTTCTCTTCTTAAGATGTTTGCCGAACGCCCCGATTTTCGCTATATTTCTGATATCGCACCGGGTTGCGTAGCCGATATCCAGGCCGGTTATGAAGGCAGGTATTTTTTCACACCGAAAAAAATGGGAGCACAGACCGCTGAGGCCAATCTGAACGCCGGACTTGCAGCTGCAAACCAGATTGTCGCATTTTTCAAAACCGGTGATGTTAAATTTAAAGTAAACTGAAAATTTTCCCTGGCCTGCATTGTATGTTTGATAAAGCTGACCGGGATTTTCTAAATGAGGTAACAGGCGGTATGGCAGAGCGAAATAGGTTCTACGCTCCGGTTTCCGCATAAAATGATTCTTTTAAAATGGCAATACTTAAAGCGTTTAAAGGTTACAGACCTGTAAAAGACCATGTAGACCAGGTCGCATCCAGGCCTTATGATGTGCTGAACTCAGAAGAAGCCAGAGAGGAAGTGAAAGGAAATCCGTATTCCTTCCTTCATGTGGTTAAACCGGAAGTCGACCTTCCCCAAGATGTGGATCTGCATTCGGAGGTCGTGTATAATAAAGGAAAAGAAAACCTTACACGGCTCATTGAGGAAGGGTTGTTCTTTCAGGACGCTGAGGACCGGCTGTATATCTATGCACAGACCATGTTCGGGAAAACACAATACGGTATCGTAGGATGTGCCGCGGTTGAGGATTATATGAATAACGTGATTAAAAAGCATGAGCTGACCAGACCGGATAAGGAAGAGGATCGTATGAACCATATCCGGGTTACCAATTTCAACGCCGAGCCAGTCTTCTTCGCCTATCCCGATGATCCCGGACTCGAACATATCGTGGCTGAAGTGGTGAAAGGGGAACCGGAATACGACTTTACAACTGTCGACGGGGTAGGTCACCATTTCTGGATCATCTCCGATCCGCAAACCATTGCCGCCATAATTGACATCTTTGCTAAGGATATCCCCGAAACATATGTTGCCGACGGACATCACCGCACAGCAGCCGCAGCCCTGGTTGGGAATGAAAGGAAAAGGAATAATCCTGATCACCGGGGCGACGAGGAATATAACTTTTTCCTTGCTGTACATTTCCCGGCCAGTCAGCTCACCATTATCGACTATAACAGGGTAGTGAAGGATGTCAACGGGTATTCAACACAGGAGTTTCTTTCCATGCTGAGTGACAGTTTCGAGATTGAAGAGAAAGGAGAAGAAATCTACAGACCCATGCAGATACATAATTTCTCTATGTATTTAAACAAAAAGTGGTACTCCCTTACGGCCAGGGAAGGAACCTATAATAACAACGATCCGATCAGGGGGCTTGATGTAACCATCCTGTCTAACCAGGTACTCGAGCCCATCCTTGAAATCACCGATCTCAGAAATTCAAAACGTATTGATTTCGTGGGGGGAATAAGGGGATTGGAGGAACTGAAGAGGAGGGTGGATTCCGGAGAAATGAAAGCGGCCTTCGCCCTTTACCCGGTTTCCATGGAACAACTGATGAAAATCGCCGATACAGGAAATATTATGCCCCCAAAGACTACCTGGTTTGAACCTAAGCTGCGCAGCGGACTGGTGATCCATTCGCTGGGCTGATTACCGGCTTTGTCGGCCATTATAAACGAAGAGGCTGTCTAAAATGACTTTTTTAAAGTATTTTATTAACAGCAGCAACTTTTTGGACAGCCTCTTTATTTCTGTCAGATGTATGTCAGTATAAGGTCCTCCTACCACAAATCCAGCGTCTTTAAAAAATCAATATTTTCCCTGACACTTTTAGCTGAAATTTCAACAAGTCTCTTCTCCTCTTCATCAAGCTCTATTTCCAGGATGTCCTCGACACCATGCCTGCCTAACTTGACAGGTACACCGAAATACATATCATACAAGCCATATTTCCCATCCAGATAAGCGCTGCAGGGAAAATACCTCTTCTGATTTTTGCTAATGGCTTCCGCCATTCTTGCCGTGGCATACCCCGGGGCATACCAGGCTGATTTTCCCATGAGGTTCACCAGTTCACCACCGCCTTTGCGGGTACGGTTGATGATCTCCTCAATCTTATCTCTTGGCAGAAGCTGGGTTATGGGTACACCACTCAACGTGGTATATTTCATCAGGGGAACCATATTATCACCATGACCGCCCAGCGTTACAGCCTGAATGTCTTTTGCGGATGAATCAAGGGCTTCGGCCAGGAAAGCCCTGTAACGGGCAGTATCAAGCAGGCCTGCCATGCCTATCACCCTTTCGGGTGGGATGCCGGCAGTTTTGTATGCCACATATGACATGGAATCAAGTGGATTTGAGACGATGATCAGTATCGCGTCGGGAGAATATCTGATGATATTTTCAGTGACATTCTTAACGATCCGGGCATTGGTTGAAATCAGATCCTCACGTTTCATGCCCGGCTTCCTGGCAAGACCTGAGGTTATGATCACTATGGAAGATCCGGCAGTAGCTTCATAATCGTCAGTGACACCGACTGTCCTGGTATCAAACAAGGCCAGCGGAGCCATCTGCATAATGTCAAGTGACTTTCCTTCAGCCAGTCCCTTTATAACATCGAGCAAAACAATGGTGTTCCCTATTTCTTTTTCTGCCAGGATATTAGCGGCCGTCGCTCCGACATTGCCTGCACCTACTACGGTAATTTTCATGCTGTGTAACATTTAAAATGCCTGCAATGATAGGGATTTTATTTTTCTTTTCGGGTCTTCGCCTTGAAAATTGTAAACAATGATCCGGTATGAAAATACTTTCAACCTAAAAAAATGTATTTCTACAGGAAGAGTATCAGAGAGGTTAAATCGTCATCCTTAGATTGATACGCTTATTCCGGGACAGCAGGGATCTTTTTAATAAAAAGGAATGCCACGATCCGTCACTTTCTTCCAAGGTATTTCACAGATAATTTTATAATTTTGAAATAAAAAGGACGTGATTGAACTGGTCAGAAATCTAAACCTCCTGAAAACCCAATTGCCAGAAAACATTAAGCTGGTTGCCGTTTCCAAGACCAAACCGGTTGAGGATATAAAGGCACTATATAATTCTGGTCACCGTGTGTTCGGTGAGAACAAAGTCCAGGAAATGGTCCATAAAGCCGGCGAATTGCCCGAAGATATCGAATGGCATATGATAGGCCATCTTCAGTCCAATAAGGTCAAATACATTTCCGGCTTCGTACACCTGATCCATTCTGTTGACAGCTACAAACTGTTGAAGGTTATTGATAAGGAAGCATATAAATCGAATAGGGTCATCGACTGTCTTTTGCAGATTTATATCGCAGAAGAGGAAACTAAATTTGGTTTCTCAGAAAATGAATTGACAGACCTCCTTTCAACGGGCAGGGAAAGAGAGCTTGAAAATATCCGGATTTGCGGACTGATGGGAATGGCTACTTTTACCCGGGATGACGATCAGGTAAGAAAGGAATTCAGATTTCTGAAAAACCTCTTCGATACCACTAAGAAAACCTGGTTTAAGGATAAACCTTATTTTAAATGGCTTTCTATGGGTATGTCCAACGATTACAAGGTCGCAGTCGAAGAAGGTTCCAATATGCTGCGCATCGGCAGTCTGATTTTCGGTGAGAGAAATTATTGATTCTGATGTTTACTAAACACGCGTAATATGGCAAACCTGAATACCACTTTTGCAGGATTAAAATTAAGAAATCCTTTTATCATCAGCAGTTCTGGAATTACTAACTCGGTTGAGCGGATCAGGAAACTGGATTCGCTTGGCGCAGGGGCAATAGTACTTAAATCGTTGTTTGAAGAGCAGATCATGTTCGAGACAGGCGATCTGCTTCAAAAGACCGATTATCCCGAGGCACTGGATTATGTGAGAAGGTATACACTTGAAAATACTCTTTCAGAATATCTCCAGTTGGTCAGAGATACGAAGAAAGCTGTTCATATTCCGGTGATTGCAAGTATAAATTGCGTATCAGCACGGGAATGGATGGATTTTGCCGTAAAAATTGAAGAAGCCGGAGCAGATGCCCTGGAGATGAATGTCTACTTCCTGCCGGTTGACAGGGATAAGGAAGCGACTTATTATGAACGGATTTACTTTGATTTGCTCGACGGCATCCGGAAGAGGGTCAGCATCCCCGTAATTTTAAAGCTTGGTCCTAATTTCACTAATCTGAACTACCTCGTCAGCCAGTTATATTATCGCGAAGCGAGTGGTATCGTTCTTTTTAACAGGTTTTATGCCCCTGATATCGATATTGAAGAACTCACCATGGGAAGTGCAGAAGTGTTAAGTTCACCGGCTGATATACGCAGCAGCCTGAGATGGGTAGGTATCGTTTCAAGTCAGGTTCGAAGCATCGATATTGCCGGTTCAACCGGTATCCACTCGGGTGAGGCCGCCGTGAAAATGATTCTGGCAGGTGCCAGCGCTGTTCAGGTATGTTCAGTGCTGTATAAAAACGGGCTTGAATATCTGACGGAGATGATCGACCGGTTCGAATCCTGGATGATTTCCAGGAATTTCAAAACCATCGATGAATTCAGGGGTTCAATGAGTTATGCCATGATCGATGATCCGGCCATTTACGAAAGAGCCCAGTTTATGAAATATTTTTCGAAACTGACCTGAACTAACTGTCATTTCAAATGATAATGCATCTTATGTAAGATCAGTGCGGAAAGGTCCCTGGAAAGTCTTTATTATGAGGATGAGATCCCGGACCAGGAGTGACTTTTCATTATCTGTTTCCCTGATCCGGCCCTGGAGATACGCTGCTTTTATCTCTCTTTCCTCGACGCTTAATGCATGAATGTTTTGTTCTATCACGCTAAAAGATTCCAGCGCAGTCATAAAATCTTCTTCAAGGACCAGGTCGATGAACAGATCGATATAGGGCGAATAGTCAAGTCCGTTCTGCCAGCATGATGCAACGATCTGGTCCAGGTTCTTCCGGTGCCGGTTCTGCAGGATGGCTTCAGGAATCATTCCGGCTGACTTTTTGTCCTTCAGGTCATTTAACAGCCCTGCACAGGCATCGGTGACTTCATCGCTGAAATCTGAAGAAATCAGATCGATTATTTCAGGAATAATATCCCTGTTGCCCGAATGACGCAATTTTTTAATGGTCTCCAGGATTACTTCCTGGCGGCCCGAGTGGAGTCTATCCTTAATCTCCTGGTTCTTTTTCAGAATTTCACTCTCTCTTTCTGTCGTCATCCTCTATTATTTGCAATATTTTCTGATGTAGTCTCCAGCCTCTAATATCCCAAATTCATAAGCCTTTTTAAAACCGAAACAGGCCAGGTCGTTATTCCCAAGCTGACTGGCAGCCATTCCCAGGTCAAAATAGGCTTTGGCATTGTACGGATCAAGATCGAGAGCCATAGAAAAATCGTTTTTTGCGTAT
The DNA here is from genome assembly GCA_963732905.1 of uncultured Bacteroidales bacterium. GTDB lineage: Bacteria > Bacteroidota > Bacteroidia > Bacteroidales > DASQZK01. The sequence continues at coordinate 1,060,121 of CAVTBM010000008.1, read as the reverse complement.
TTAAATGTGCGGGTGTCCATATAAGTCTCCCCACGTGCCACAAAATAATCAGGTTCAGAATGGCTTAGAGAAAGCGCCTTGTTGAAACATTCCAGGGCTTTGAAAAACTTCTGGTTTTCACGGTTGAGCATACCGTAATTATACCAGGTCCGATGATCGTTCCTGAAATATTTAAGATAGAACTCCATATCGTTCACTGCCTGGTCGTACAGTCCGTTTTTACTGTATGCAAGCGCACGTTTCGGGTAAAGGCTGAAATTATCCGGGTTATATTTGATCGCAGTCTCATAGTCGGCCTGTGCATCTTTATATTTCCCCAGTTGGTAACTGACGTCAGCACGCTGAACATAAAGGTCTGCATTTCTCCGGTCGGTACTGAGAGCCGCATCCAGGTCTTCAAGAGCCTGCCTGTCATTCCCCGTCTTTATATATACTTCAGCACGTTTGGCATAGAGAGGTGCTTTCCTGTAGTTGCCCTTCAGTCCTTCGCTTAAAATATCAGCCGCTTCAACATAGTTTTTTGATTTGATCAGGTAATCAGCCTGGGCCAGGGCTTTATCGAATCCGGTATAGTAGGTGGCATTCTTCCAGAAATCGTTCCATTTCCTGTTATTCTCGAACACAGAAAGGTCCTTGTCAAGAAGAATAGCACTTTCCGGAAGACGGTAATTGGATTTAAGGTGAAGGTCAAGGTATTTCAGAGTTCCGTCTATATCGTTTCTCCGGGCATAGATGCGGGCGATCCAGATGGCTCCTTTGCCCGGCTCTGATTTGTCAACCTCAGCGAAATCCTGAATGGCTTTGTCCCCATTACCAGCCTTCAGATAGGATAATCCGCGGTAAAACAGGGCATCGGAGTTCCCTGCATTATCTTTCAGGCTCTGGTCAAATGAAGCAATGGCCGAATCATATTTTTCCTGCTGATAAAAAGCAAATCCCCGGATATAATTATCGTCCGGTAATTTCTGTGCCGGAAGCGCAATCGGAAAAAGCAGGAATACGACAACAGCCTTAAAAATTATTTTGTTGGGAGTTATCATTTTTTGCACCTTTTTCATGATAGAGATGGATAAAACCGACCATATTTCTGACCTCTATGCCGGTGATTCTTTTTTCATAAACATCACATATATAGTAATAGACACCGGGTGCTGCAAGTTTGTTGGTTCCCTGGATTTTTCCGTCCCAGTTAATGTCAGGATCCTGTGTCTTGTAAATGAGCTGGCCCCACCGATTAAAGATTTTCATATCGATCTTGTGAACATCCCGGTAGGCATAAGGCTTAAGGATATCATTCACTCCATCTCCATTCGGACTGAAGACATTGGGGATTTCATATTTAATACATTCGTCAACACAAACCTTGACCGAAGGCTGACTTTCATTGCCGAAAGAATCTATGGCCGTAACATAATAACAGCCTGCAAGTCCGTCGACCGGAAAATGGTTATAGGAAGTCTGGTCTATACCTTTCAGACTGTCGATGACGGTATAATTCATATTAACCTGTGGAGTATAGTAAATTTTGTACTTTACAATATCGACGGCACACTCGGGTATCGAATCATTGTATCCCCAGCTCAGTTGATTGAAGAGGCTGTCGCAGGCTGAATGTACTGTCAGATCGGGAGGGCAGGGAGGAATTGTATCGCCAGGGATACCGCACGCCCGGTGAGAGATATTGCTGTTTTGGTAATGAATGCCGTTATTGTCCCGGAATCCCTTTGAAACGGCGTAGTAGCAATACTGTGTGCCGTTCGTCAGGTTTGTATCGGTATAATGATCGTCGCCGGTAACCGCAATGGAATCGTAAATGCCGGTGTTATTGTTCAGTCTGTAAATTATATAACTGGAATTCACCCATGGTACATTCTTTTTAAAGTTCAGGAATATTTTATTATCCCCGATATTCACTTCGGGATACATGGTTGAAGCTATTTCAGGTTTTCCGATCAGGAAATGGTTTCCGGGGGCATTATTATACAGTTCCACCTTGTAGGAGTAAGGAAAAACAAGGGTGTTCACCGGCTGGTCGGTGTATGTCGTATCGTTCAGATCCGACGTGTTAAAAGAATATATTTGTTTCAGGTTCTTCCCCCACAGATCGTCGGAACGGTAGATGATATATTGATAAGGCCCCGTTGCTCCCGGAATAGTATCAAGGCCCAGGGGCTTCGCCCATGAAATAAATATCGCGCCGTTTTCTCCGGGATCTTCCACGGATGCATTGAGTAGTGAAGGCGATCCGGGTACAAGGGAAGTACACATTTCATCGGACGGAAAACTCTCCGAACCATCGGAAAGGATTGCAGTGACCCGGTAACAATACTCAGTTCCCTGTGAAAGCCCATTCCCGTTATTGTTATCATTAAAAACCGTATCATCCAGGGTGGCGGTTTTACCGACCAGTTCAAAACCGGATGAAGAGGGTAATCCCGGAGTACAATCATCATGGGTATAATTTGAAGAGCCCTCTTTGCGATAGATTTTATAACCTTTGATATTGGCACACTCGTATTTATTCCACAAAATATTCACGGAGTTGTTGGATGGAAGAAGGTCGAATAATTGAGGAGGAGGTGCCAGTACCGTGATTTTAAGATTATCAATATCGATCAGGCTGAGTTCCGGGTTATGATCTTCTGTTTTTATGGTGATCAGGTAGGGTTGTCTTCTAGGGTCGAGACATGAAGTCTGCCAGATGATGCGTGACGTAATTTGACCGGGTGACTTTGAAACGATTGTATCATAGATGGATGAATCGCGGTAAGCATAGGGACCACCGGTAATGAAATGTGTGAGATTGTCACCGTCGGGATCCGTTGAGCGGACAAGCTGCTCAAAGCGGGTGCCTGCCATAATACAAAAATCGGGAAGGGAATCATTCACCGGCGGATGATTATTGGTGCGGTAAACTTCGATCTGCATATCGCGGGCTACGTTCCCGATTTTAACCCCGTTGCGCCATTCGGAGATATTCATGGCGATATTGTATATGCCCGAATCAACCGGAGTATCCCATACCAGATCACCAGTGACAGGGTTAACATATAATGTATCGCTGGCTTTGGGCACAGTATAGTTTTCAATGGGCTTCCCGTCTTCTTCGGTACACGGCGTCAATGAATAGGATAAACTGTCGCCGTCGAAATCAAAGGCTGCCGGATTATGTATAAAGATTTGCCCGAGAGCGGCCTTGTCGATAGGGGGATTCAGAAGGATCGGCGTACTGTCTTCACCTATTCCGGGATTAATGGTAAGTATCGTCTTGACGGAAAAGATAACATTTACCGAATTCGGGATATTCTTTACTCCAAAATTGCGGTTTGGGTCTTGTACAACGATCTGATATGTTCCGGGGCCTGGAAAAGTATGCTGGGCGATGTACACGTTATGACGGTAAAAGTCGGGGAGGTCTTCTACTGTTCTTCTTGGAGCAATGGAGGTTGAATTGTCACCCCATTCTACTTGGAGTTGTTTCCTGTCGGCGGCACTCAGGGTGTAGGTATAGGTTGTTATCGTGATCTCGTATGTCAGATCACTGATCTGTCTGAGAGTAATTTCTCCAGCCCTGTTGTGGGTGGCCCATGCGCTTGTATTAAGGAAAAAAGCCAGGACCAGGGTCGTTGTCAGAGCCGTGGTGACGTTCCTGTAAATTTTTTTCATTTCAGTTGAATCTCCTGCTCTGTATTGTTAATATTAAACCTGTATCCGTTTTGTTTACCGAAGGCGTTGACTATGACCAGGTTGGTCTGATCATGAAACATATCCAGCAACAGGCTGTTCTGTATGGTCATCTGCTGGATCCGCCCGGTATTTTTTACGTTAAAGTACAGCCATACCGCGCCCTCATTCTCTTCACTCCTCGAAAATTCAAGGTTTGCAGAATCTTTCCCGTTTATCATAACGATCAGCTCTCCGGTGATATACCCCAGGATGATTTTCTTTTCGGGTTCTTCATTCAGCTTTTCAACATCGATCTTCCTCCTGAACCTGTTCTCAAGGGCCAGTGCGAGGTCATCGCTGAAAAGCTTCACCGCAACAGTCATCGAGTCCTTGCTTATTTCAAAATTGCATACCGATACATGAACCGGGTGAGCATCCAGCCAGTGAAGAAAAACGAAAGATATTAATAATATCAGCAAAAGTTTTCTCAAGCTTTCAATTTTTATGGTAAAATTAACTAAAATAAGCCGTGGTTGTTGACATGGGTTTGTTAAAAATTACCTTCAGGAAATTCTTTACCGGATTTCGAAAAGGGATCAAAGAATGCCGGATAGTATAGCCGGTTGAATAAATTGGTTCAAAGCATAAAAATAACGGATGTCCTTCCCAGGAAATTATGATCTGTACCGCGTTTTTGACTAATAGCAATATGAAGCTTTGCGAGATTTAACAGTTATAGCCGGAATTTTGTTTTCTTTGTGACTTTAACCAGAATATCATGTCGATTTTTGCACTTTATCTGAGGTTGGGCATCGATCATATTGCCAATTTAAGAGGGTATGACCATATCCTTTTTATTGTCGCACTGAGTATTGTATACCCTTTAAAGCAATGGCGTAAACTTCTGATCCTGATCACAGCTTTTACTATTGGCCATTCCACAACACTCGCACTGGCAACACTTAACATTATCAGGATTCCTACAAATTTTATTGAGTTCCTTATTCCGGTTACCATTTTTCTGACAGCTCTGGTAAATATTTTTCAGAAATCGGAAAAGATCAGTGAGAGTTCACACCGTTTTAAGTATGCAGCGGCTATGTTCTTCGGTCTGATACATGGGATGGGATTCTCCAACTATCTTAGAGGAATGCTTGGCAAAGAAGACAGCATGGTGGTGCCCCTGTTTGCATTTAATGTCGGTATTGAACTCGGACAGATCACCATTGTTCTGATAATCATTGGGATTACGCTTCTGGCCGTGGATATTCTCGGAGCAAAACGGCGGGAATGGACCCTCGTTTTTTCTGGTATCGCCCTTGGAATCGCTTTTCTTTTAGCTGCACAACGGTTTCCGTGGTGATCAAACCGGTTTCTGCAATAGATTTTCTGCTGCAGAAACCTGCTGATACCAGCCTCCGTACTTCCGTCCGGTATTTCCTCCGGGTATTGCCCTGATACCTTCCTGCCTCGGTTAACGCTTTCATCGTAAAGTCCTATACCTTATAAATTAAATTGTGTAAGTTTTGAATATAGCTTCGGGTTCAGTTAGGAAGTTAGGAAGTTAGGAAATTAGGAAGTTGGAGATTAGAGGTTAGGGAGCCCGTGTAAACAGTGTAAACGGGAATTCTGATTGTTAAATATCAATATCAAAAACCTTGATGACTTGATGCACCTCGGCTGTGAAAAAACCGGATACCCGATCTATATTAATCTATAAAAATCTAAAATAATCTGTGATAATCTGTGTAATCCGTGGTGAACAGGAATGATAAATCATGAATTCGGGATTTGCAGTGAAAATTATTCGTCCCATCCTGTGCCGGCCGGGATAAGTTGTACGCAGTCTTTGAATATTCACAATTATATTCAAAACATCATTTTTTTTTTTACGTAATAGAAAAGGTTAAGTTAAAAATAATGAACTGGGACGACTGCTATCGCGATTTTCAACATTTTCTCAGACTCGAAAAGTCCCTGTCTGCAAACTCTGTTGATGCCTATAGTGCCGATATAAAAAAATTCAGAAAGTATCTCGAATTAAAAGATTTCAGTCCGGGACCTGAAGAAATCAGACTTGATGACCTGAGGGGCTTCATTCAATGGATCAACGAACTGGGAATGAGTACCCGCACACAAGCCAGGGTGATCTCAGGACTTAAAGGCTTTTTCAGGTTCCTCATTCTTGAGGATCGGATAAAGGAAGATCCGACAGCTCTCATCGAAGCTCCGAAAATCGGACGGAAACTACCTGATGTGTTAAGTGTATCCGAAATCGACAAACTGATTGCTGCCATTGATCTCAGCAAACCGGAGGGCCATCGTAACAGGGCCATTGTGGAAGTTTTGTACTCATGCGGATTGCGGGTTTCAGAGCTTATAGGTTTGCGTCTTACCGATATGTATCTCGACAGAGGCTTTATCCGGGTCATAGGAAAAGGCGATAAGGAAAGACTGGTTCCCATTGGCAAACGGGCTGTCAGGGAGATTGAAAACTATTTACCCGACAGAAATCATTTACCGGTTATTGATGCAGACTGTGAGGATATATTGTTTCTGAACCGACGCGGGCATTATCTTACCCGTGTCATGATATTCACCATTGTTAAAGATCTGAGTTCAAAGGCAGGAATACAAAAACACGTAAGTCCTCATACCTTCCGGCACTCTTTTGCCACTCACCTTGTGGAAGGCGGTGCCGATCTCAGGGCTGTCCAGGAAATGCTTGGCCATGAGTCCATTCTCACCACCGAGATATACACCCACCTCGACAGTGAATTTCTCCGCGAAACCATCATCCGGTTTCATCCGCGGTCACACAACTCCTAAGCTTTCAAATCCCATATATATAACGATAAATAAATCCTATTTAGAATTGATTTATCTTTTTTTTGAATACATTTGTAATCTTGAAAAAAAATCAAACTATTTAGGTAAATAGTTCATTTATAATAAATAAGAAAAGAAAGGAGATCAAAAATGTCACAAGTAAAACGCGTTTACACTTTCGGCAATAAAAGTGCTGAAGGTAGAGCTGACATGAAAAATTTATTGGGCGGGAAAGGAGCCAATCTTGCAGAAATGAATCTCATTGGTGTTCCCGTTCCTCCAGGATTCACTATTACCACTGAAGTATGTACCGAATACAATCAGCTGGGACAGGAAAAAGTGATTGACCTGATCAAGGCGGATGTCGTTGCCTCAGTTGGCAATATTGAAAATATTATGGGGACAAAATTCGGTAGCAGTGAAAATCCATGTCTCGTGTCAGTTCGTTCAGGTGCACGTGTTTCCATGCCGGGTATGATGGATACTGTTCTCAACCTCGGGATGAATGATGACGCCGTTAAAGGGCTGATTGCCAAAACAAATAATGAGCGATTTGCATGGGATTCCTACCGCCGTTTTGTGCAGATGTACGGAGATGTGGTATTAGGCCTGAAACCGGAATCCAAAGAAGATGCTGATCCTTTTGAGGAAATCATTGAAAAAATGAAGGAAGATCGTGGAGTTGATCTCGATACACATCTCAGTGTAAATGATCTTAAGGAACTCGTTGTAAAATTTAAGAAAGCTGTTAAGGATAAAACAGGCAGGGATTTTCCGTCCGATCCATGGGAACAACTCTGGGGTGCCGTCATGGCCGTATTTGACAGTTGGATGAATGACAGAGCTATCTATTACAGGAAACTGAACGGTATACCTGAGGAATGGGGTACAGCTGTTAATGTACAGGCAATGGTATTCGGTAATATGGGAGATACTTCAGGTACCGGCGTTGCCTTTACAAGGGATGCTGCTACCGGTGAAAATATTTTTAACGGTGAGTACCTTCTCAATGCACAGGGCGAAGACGTGGTGGCCGGTGTTCGCACGCCGCAACAGATCACCAAAGAAGGCTCCCTCCGCTGGGCAAGCCTTGCCGGTGTCTCTGAGCAGGAACGGGTCTCTGATTATCCATCACTTGAAGAAAAGATGCCTAAAGTTTTTAATGACCTTTTCGATACACAGAGGAAACTTGAAGGCCATTATCGCGATATGCAGGACCTCGAATTCACTATCCAGGAAGGAAAACTCTGGCTGCTCCAGACCCGTAATGGAAAACGTACCGGTGCTTCAATGGTGAAAATCGCCATGGACCTTCTAAGAGAAGGTGTGATCGATGAAAAAACGGCCCTGTTGAGAATCGAACCGAATAAACTCGATGAATTACTTCATCCGGTTTTTGACACAGATGAGATTAAAGCCGCTAAAGTAGTAGCCAAAGGTCTGCCTGCATCCCCAGGGGCTGCAACAGGTCAGATCGTATTTTTTGCCGACGAAGTGGAAGAACTGTCCAGTAAGGGTGAACGGGTCATTCTCGTTCGTGTTGAAACCTCGCCTGAAGACCTTAAAGGCATGAACCTGGCCAGAGGAATCCTCACTGCCAGGGGCGGAATGACTTCCCATGCTGCCGTTGTGGCCAGGGGGATGGGCAAATGCTGTATTTCCGGTGCCGGCGGTATCAAGATCAACTACCGGGAAAGAACGATGACGGTTGAAGGTATGGTTTATAAAGAAGGAGACTTTATCTCTCTGAACGGCTCAACCGGCGAAGTTTATGATGGCCAGATAAAAACCAAAAACCCTGAAGTCAGTGGTGATTTTAGTGAACTGATGACTCTTGCCGACAAATACGCCAGCATGCACGTTCGTACCAATGCCGATACACCTAAAGATGCGGTCATTGCCAGAAAATTCGGAGCCAAAGGTATCGGACTCTGCCGTACAGAACATATGTTTTTCGAAGGCGACCGGATCAAAGCCATGCGCGAAATGATTCTGGCTTCCGACGAACAGGGCAGGAGGAAAGCACTCGATTTACTGCTTCCTATGCAGAGAAGTGATTTCGAAGGTATTCTCGAAGCTATGAACGGACTGCCTGTGACCATCCGTCTTCTTGATCCCCCTCTTCATGAATTTGTTCCTCACGAAGAAGAAAACCAGAAAGAAATGGCGATTGAAATGGGAATCTCCGTCGAAGAAGTGAAATCCAAAGTGGATAGCCTTGCTGAATTTAACCCGATGCTCGGCCACCGTGGATGCCGGCTTGGAATTACATATCCCGAAATTACGGAAATGCAGGCCAGAGCTATTATTGAAGCCGCTCTTAACCTGAAAAAGAAAGGCGTGGTAACCAAACCTGAAATTATGATACCGCTCATCGGTACAGCTAAAGAGTATAAGTTGCAGGAAGATATCGTCCGTAAAACCGCGGAAAAAGTGTTCAAAGAAAGAGGCGACAAAGTGGAATATATGGTTGGTACGATGATTGAAATCCCGAGGGCTGCACTTACCGCCGATCTCGTGGCTAAGGATGCTGAATTTTTCTCCTTTGGAACCAATGACCTTACCCAGATGACCTTTGGATATTCCAGGGATGATGCCGGTAAATTCCTGCCGGTATATCTTGAGAAAGGGATCCTTAAAAATGATCCATTCCAGGTTCTTGACCAGGAAGGTGTTGGTCAGCTCGTCAAAATGGGAATCCAGAAGGGTCGGTCAACCAGGCCCGATCTTAAAGTGGGTATTTGCGGCGAACATGGCGGCGAACCCAGCTCGGTAGAATTCTGCCACTCCGTTGGCATGAACTATGTCAGCTGTTCACCTTACCGTGTTCCCATTGCCAGACTTGCAGCAGCACAGGCTAAAATAAAAGAATCCTGATTCTTTTAATCTGATATTAAAAAGGCGGCTTTTCTTCCGAATTGCCGCCTTTTTTGGGCTCAACTGACAGATATTTTGTATATTTGGCCGGAATTTTTTGTTTTAATTTTATAATTTATTGAATACGAGGCATGAAAAAACTTGATCTGAATGTTTACGGGATTACTGATGTAAAAGATATTTATCATAATCTTTCCTACGATGAATTTTTTAAACATGAAACAAACCCGGCTCTTGAAGGCTTTGAAAAAGGGATCGTGACCAACCTTGGTGCAGTATCTGTCGATACAGGATGTTTCACAGGCCGTTCACCGAAAGATAAGTACATCGTCAGGGAAGAAACTTCTGTGGAGAATATCTGGTGGAAAAACGAAAAACGGAAAGCCTCAGATAACAAGCCCATCTCACCTGAAGTTTGGGACGATCTTAAAAAAATTTCCACAGACCAGCTTTCTGGTAAAAAATTGTATGTCCAGGACGGTTTCGCCGGGGCTAATCCTGAAACACGTTTGAGTGTCAGATTTATCATGGAAGTGGCATGGCAGGCTCATTTTGTAAAAAACATGTTCATCAGGCCCACCGAAGAAGAGATGGACACATTTAAACCTGACTTCGTGGTGTTGAATGCTTCCAAAACAGAAAATCCACGGTGGAAAGAACACGGGCTGAACAGCGAAGTATTCGCCGTTTTCAACCTGAAAGAAAGAATGGCCTGCATCGGCGGAAGCTGGTACGGCGGTGAAATGAAAAAAGGTATCTTCTCGGTGATGAACTATTTCCTTCCTTTGAAAGGTATTGCCACCATGCACTGCTCGGCAAATGTCGGAAATAACGGGGACACAGCTATATTTTTCGGGCTCTCGGGAACCGGAAAGACCACTCTTTCAGCCGAACCGAACCGGGCATTGATCGGGGATGATGAACATGGTTGGGATGATGACGGAGTCTTCAACTTCGAAGGGGGTTGTTATGCCAAGACCATAGACCTTGACCCGGAAAAAGAACCGGATATCTATAAAGCCATTAAACGCGATGCCCTGCTTGAAAATGTCGTGGTGAAAGAAGACGGAAGCATCGATTTCTCTGATGATTCGAAAACCAAGAATACCAGGGTTTCCTATCCCATTTATCACATCCGGAATATTGTCAAACCCGTTTCGAAAGCCGGGCACGCCCATAACGTGATCTTCCTGACGGCTGATGCTTTTGGTGTGCTGCCGCCGGTTTCAAAATTGAGCCCAGAGCAAACCCAATATCATTTCATCAGCGGCTATACAGCTAAGGTGGCCGGGACTGAAAGAGGAATCAATGAACCTCAGCCTTCATTTTCCGCTTGCTTCGGTGCGGCATTTCTGTTGCTTGATCCGACGGTCTATGCCGAACTGCTGACAAAGAAAATGAAGGAACATGGTTCAACTGCCTGGCTGGTCAATACGGGTTGGGTTGGCGGACCTGTCGGTGTCGGGAAACGTATCGATATTCCTTCCACAAGAGCCATCATCGACGCCATTCTAAACGGATCACTGTTGGATGTGAAATACCAGACGATCCCCTATTTTAACCTCAGCATACCCGTGCACGTGGAAGGCTGCAACGACCTTATCCTGAACCCGAGAAACCTTTGGAAGGACCCTGGAGAATGGGATACTGCTGCAAAATCTCTGGCCAGCCGTTTTATCGAGAATTTCAGACATTTTGTAGATAATGATGCCGCTGTAAGACTTGCAGACACTGCCGGACCAAAAATCGACTGAAACGATTCATCTCCTGATCCAGACTTTTTCCCTGTGGAATGAGGAGGATGTCTGAAAAGTTTGTGTCAGGAATTTGCGAAGTAAAATCGTTAAGTACTCCTGTCTTAATACTATCCGAATCATGCGAGATCGGGCGGATGCTCCTGATCGGAGGGAGGCAAAGAGGAGTACCGGGATGCTGTAACTTTCAAACTGTAAGTTTAATTTCTTATTCTTTGACATATGAGACAATCTCATTTAAACTGGCAGTCAGTGATTTATTTATGAATGTATTCCTTTTCAGGCGATGAAGAGCATAAAAAGTATCCCGATAGTTTAATATATGGATAGATAATTATATTTTAGTCCCCCAAACAAGGAGAGTGATGAATCATACTTTAGCTATGGTGCTGGCAATGGCACTGGCCTACCTTACAGGAGCCATTCCGACCGCGGTATGGATTGGAAAGTTGTTTCATGCAATCGACGTCAGGGAACATGGAAGTGGAAATGCAGGTGCCAGCAACACTATGCGGGTCCTGGGCCTGAAAACAGGTATTCCCGTACTGATCTTTGATGTTTTTAAAGGATGGATGTCTGTTGAATATGCCTCACTGTTTCATCTTTACCCCAAAGGCTCTGAGGCTTATATCAACGTAGCTATCATTCTTGGCATCCTTGCCGTGATTGGACATATTTTTCCGGTCTATGCCGGTTTTCGTGGTGGAAAAGGGGTAGCTACAATATTTGGAGTACTTTTCGCCATACAGCCTCTCGCCACACTCTGTGCAGCAGGTGTTTTCCTGCTGGTACTGCTGCTGTTTCAGATCTTTTCCGTGGGTTCAATGGTGGCCGGACTTTCTTTCCCGGTTTGGATCATTTTCGTCTTCAATTCTCATTTTACCCTGCTGAACATATTTTCTCTTTTGGTTTCTGTTCTTCTTTTAGTTACCCACAGGAAGAACATCGGCCGTTTGATAAGGGGAGAGGAACACCATGCCACCTTTTTATTCAAACGGCACCAACAAAATTAGACCTGTATATCAGACACCCTGAAATTCATTTTCCAGCCTGGTCAGGAGCTCCTTCGGGCTCAGGTTGTTATATATTCTCCCGTTTTGTGCAAAAGAAATTTGACCGGTTTCTTCAGAGACCACGATGACTACGGCATCGGTGAGTTCTGTGATACCAATGGCAGCCCTGTGTCTGAGTCCGAATTCAGGAGGCAGGTCGGGATTATCCGTGACCGGAAGAACAACCCTGGCTGCTGAGATTTTTTCACTGTCGATTATGATGGCACCGTCGTGTAACGGACTTAGCTTGTTAAATATACTGAGAATGAGGCGGCTCGATGTATCGGCATCCAGGACGTCACCGGCTTGTGCATAAATGTCCAGCGTTGACTTGGCCTTGATCACGATAAGAGCACCGGTTCGGCTGCCGGCGAGACTGATCACAGCTTTCAATATAGAGCGGAGCCTGACCTGTGGCCGGGTGTCGAAATCCATACGTAACATGTGTTCAAAACGGATCCTGTTCCGTGTGATATACCTCGCGCCAATAAAAATCAGAAACCGCCTTATCTCCTGCTGGAAAACGATGATCAGCGCTATCACTCCCACACCGATAACCTGCCCCAGGATGCTGCTAAGCAATTCCATCTTGAGCATCTTGACGATACCCCAGATAAAATAGATTGCGAGAATACCGATAATAATATTAATTGCAACGGTTCCACGCACCAGCATATACAACTGATACATCAGCAAGGCCACCAGGAAAATATCCAGGATGTCAAGAATGCGTATATGGATGAAAAGAGAAATCATGCGCTTTCTGTCAGAGCAAATTTAACAATTACAGGGAATTTAGCCCTGTTTTTCCATCTTATGTAAAAAATTGTACACCTGAACCGTTTCCACAGCTTCCTTCACGTCATGTACTCTCAGGATATTTGCTCCCTTCAGCAGCGCATAGGTATGTAAAACAGTCGTACCGTTCAGCGCATCCGACTTGTCGGTATTCAGAAGCTTGTATGTCATCGATTTACGCGAGACACCGACGAGCAAAGGCAACTCAAAACTCCGGAAAACTTCGAGTGAGGCCATCAGTTTGTAATTGTGCCCGAGGGTCTTGCCGAACCCGAATCCCGGATCCAGGATGATATCATTAACGCCTTTGCTGATAAGCTGTTCAACACGTTCTGCAAAAAACTTCATGATGTCATTCACTACATCATTGTATTCCGGATTTTTCTGCATGTTCCGGGGCGTCCCCTGGATATGCATAAGGATGTACGGCAACTTCCTTTCTGCAACCAGGTCATACATCCCGGGATCGCCGCTGCCGCCGGTAATATCGTTGACCATATCGATCTCAAATTCCCTGGATACCCGGCTTATTACTTCCGTTCTGAATGTATCGATCGATACAGGAAACTCCGGATACATCTTCCGCATCAGCTCAAAGGCAGGTAACAGCCTTGAAAGTTCCATCTCCGCACTGATCTCTTCAGCTCCGGGACGGGTTGAGTATGCTCCGATGTCTATGATATCGGCACCCTCACCGACGATCTGATCAATCCTTCCGGCAATGCTTTCCTTATCCGTGTATTTTCCGCCGTCATAAAAGGAATCCGGTGTTACGTTCAGGATGCCCATGACCCTGGGCTCATTTAAATCCATGAGTTTGCCCCGGCAATTGATACTGAGATTTCTTGAAAAAAATGTATCTTTAAAAACCATTTCAATTTTTTATTTATCCAAAATACAAAGGTAATCAATTGAACCCTGATTTGGATTAAATCACTTATCAACAAATGAATTTCATTGTTATCGAAGGCCTCGACGGATCCGGGAAATCTACCCAGATAAACATGTTGAAGGATTATTTTAAGCGGGAGAATATCGGGTTTAAGTACCTACATTTTCCACGCACCGATTCTCCGGTGTACGGAGAGCTGATCGCACGATTCCTCCGGGGCGAAATGGGCGAGATAAGTGAAGTGGACCCTTACCTGATTGCCCTGATTTATGCCGGTGACAGGAATACAGCCAAGAGTATGATCCGGCAATGGCGTAAGGATGATTATCTCGTACTGGCTGACCGGTATGTCATCTCCAATATTGCCTTTCAGTGCGCAAAGCTGAAAGACGCGGATAAGGCTCTTCAACTGAAGGACTGGATAATGAATCTCGAATATTCGTATAATAAACTACCGGTGCCCGACCTGAATATTTTTCTCGATGTGCCTTTTTCATTTACCTCGAAGCAACTCCTTAATAACCGGACCGGGGAAGACCGCGAATATCTCAGAGGTGCAGCCGACATTCATGAAAGTAATCTCGATTTTCAGAAAAAAGTCAGGGAGATTTACCTTTCCCTTAAAGATGAAATTCCCGGCTACCATATCCTGAACTGTACCGATGCAGGCGGACAAATGCTGTCTCCCCGTGAAATATCTCAAAATATCATTAAAATGATTTTCTGATTATGAAAACTTTAAGGTTGATCAGCCGGCTGATTGCCGGAATGGTATTTGTCTTTTCAGGCTTCGTGAAGGCTGTCGATCCACTGGGTTCAACCTACAAATTTACAGACTACTTCAATGCCTTTCATATCGGCTTTCTGGAACCGGCAGCTCTTCCTCTTGCCATTCTGCTCTCTTCTATCGAGCTGGTCCTGGGTATCACACTAATCCTTGGGTATCGTATGCGAGTGGCTGCCTGGGTACTCCTTCTGTTTATGTCTTTCTTTACCGCGCTGACGTTTATTCTGGCTCTGACCAACCCTGTGACCGACTGCGGCTGTTTTGGTGATGCCCTGATCCTGACCAACTGGGAGACATTTTTTAAGAATGTCATTCTGATGATTTTTGTGATCATCATATTTGCCGGACGTAATAAATATGATATGCTCCATGGCCCGTTGACCGAATGGGCTGTCGTGGTCATGTTTTTTGCAGGCGTTGCTGGTTTCTCCTTTTACAATTATATCCATTTGCCTTTGCTCGATTTCAGACCCTATTCAGTTGGAAAGAATATCAGTGAAGGGATGGCTGTTCCTGAAGATGCCCCTGAAGATGAATATGCCACCCATCTTATTTATAAAAACCGGAAGACGGGTGAAGAAAAAGAGTTTAACATGGAGAATTTTCCGAGGGATACCCTGATGTGGCAATTTGTGGATGCCAGTTCTGAACTGGTTAAGAAAGGTTATGAACCACCTATTCATAATTTCAATATCATGGCTCCTGACGGGACTGATATCACCAGCCATATCCTCTCCGAAACGGGATTCACCTTTCTGCTCATTTCCTATGATGCTGCCAAAGGCGATATGACCGCCTTTAAACATGCCGACGATCTCTTCCATCTTTCGCAAACACTCCCCGACCTGGATTTTTATGCCGTCACCGCATCCAACGAGGATGTTCTCCGTAAGTTGAAACAGGAAACCGACATTGATTATGATTTTTGTCTTGCAGATGAGATCACGCTAAAGACGATTGTCAGGTCCAACCCTGGATTGCTGCTGATCAAGGATGGTACGATCCTGGGCAAATGGGGAAGCCGAGACTTTCCGGGTAGGGAGGAACTAAAAGCCTACATTTCAGTGTTCGAAGATTACCCGTTATGTGAAGGATGTGATCCTGACGCCATAGCCAGTCCTCCTTTTGGTACCATGCCGGGAAAACTCGAAACGATCCTGAAATACCGTAATATTCATACCGATAGTGTTGCTTCTTATACCATGGAAAATTTCCCGAGGAATAACGACAACTGGGTTTTCAAAGATTCCGAAACCAAAAAGATCCCCGGCGGCTTCCGGTCACCACTGGAAGATCTTAAAATCACCTCCATATATGGGATGGATTACACTGAAATGGCCCTCACCAATCCAAATGTCAGTTTCCTGATATTCCTTCGTTCTCCTTCTGAGACCGATCCGGTGCTGCTGAAGAAAATGAATATCTTTGCCGGACTTGCCGGTGACCATCTTAAAATGCCGTTTGATGTTTATGGGTTGACCTCTCTGCCTGATGAGGATATCCAGCGTTTTACAGATGAATTTGTCAGTCCGGTTGAATTTTTTCATGTACCCGCTGAAGCACTTGACATTACTGACTACCGGGAAATATTGATGGTCATGCTCCGGCACGGGAAAATTGAAAAAGTGTGGAAGGATGGGAACTTTCCGGATCCTGCCGTACTGGATCAGATACATTTTAAACCACTGAAGACGGCTGAAGAGGTATTTCTGCCTTTCATTCTGAACAGATATCAGAACCTTTCGGAAAAACGACTGGTTTATATAATGATATTCAGTTTCTTCACAGCCGTTTTTCTTATCAGGACCATTCAGGACATGAGAAAGTAATTTGGGAAACATGTCAGGAAAGATAGGTAAAAAAGTGTTTTACAGTTTGTTGGTGATCTGGGGTGTGATCACCCTGATCTTTGTGCTCTTCAACGTATTGCCGGGTGACCCTGCACAGATGATGCTCGGACAGAGGGCCGACCTGAAAAATACGGAAATCATCCGGAAAGAACTTGGGTTGGATCAGCCATTGTACATACAATACCTGAAATATCTGAATGATTTGTCCTTTGTTTCCCTTTACAAAGCTGATCATCCCGGATCTGCAATTTACCTGGATACACTGAAATACAGACACTGCCTGAAAGTGTATTCCCTGAAAAGCGGTCTGACCCTGGTGCTGAAGAAGCCCTGGCTTGGTCGTTCATTCCAGAGCAACCGCGCAGTTGGGGAAATGATATCCGAGGCTCTGCCCAATTCATTGATACTCGCATTTTTTGCAATCATCCTGGCCTTTATAGCAGGGAATATTCTCGGAGTACTTTCTGCCCTGAAAAAAGACACCTGGTTTGACCGGACGGTGCTGGTCATCTCCAGTTTTGGGATGTCACTGCCATCCTTTTTTGCTGCTATACTTATTGCCTGGCTCTTTGCTTATAAGCTGGGAGGTATCACTCATCTGAATCTCACAGGTAATCTATACGAGGTTGACGATCTGGGACGCGGGATTCACCTTGAACTTAAGAATCTCGTTCTTCCGGCTGTGACTCTCGGGATCCGGCCTTTATCAGTTGTGATACAGCTTTCCCGGAATTCCATGCTCGATGTTCTCAGCCAGGATTATATAAGAACCGCGTTCGCCAAGGGATTACGGTACAACCGGGTGGTTTTGGTTCATGCCTTCAGGAATTCGCTGAATCCGGTGGTGACGGCTGTCAGTGGCTGGTTCGCCGGAATGCTTGCCGGAGTGGTCTTCGTCGAATATATTTTTGGATGGCACGGCCTGGGTTATATGATCGTCAATGCCTTGAACTACTATGATTTTCCAGTCGTGCTGGCATGCGTTCTTACCATCTCTGTGGTTTTTGTGGCAGTGAATATCCTGGTGGATATACTCTATGTGATCCTTGATCCCCGGGTCCGTTCCTGACCATTATTTCCACTTACCATGTAATATTGTTTGTTTTTTTTTATGCCTTGCTTCTTCTTTGCTATTTTTGGGGTTCTGTTGAATTAACCTAAATATGATACTATGAGACAAAACATGGTTGCAGGAAACTGGAAAATGAATACCAATCTGCAGGAGGGTCTTGAACTGGCAAGTGCCGTGAATGAACTGGCAGTGGCCGTAAAAGGGGATGCTCTTGTAATTATTGCACCGCCGTTTATTCACCTTGCCGAAGTAAATAAGGTGCTGACAAAGGTAAAACTGTCGGCTCAGAATTGCGCATCGGAAGAAAGCGGCGCATTTACCGGTGAAGTTTCGGTGGATATGATCAAATCGACAGGGGCTGAATATGTGATCATCGGCCATTCGGAAAGGAGATCTTATTATCATGAAGATAATGCCGTCCTGGCAAAGAAAGTGGATCTGGCACTGGCTGCCGGTTTGAAGCCTATTTTCTGTATTGGGGAGGTTCTACCCGAACGTGAAGCGGACAAACATTTTGAAGTGGTTCGTAAACAGTTGAAGGAGGGGATCTTCCATCTTAACGTGGCACAAATGAAAAATGTTGTGATCGCTTACGAACCGGTTTGGGCAATAGGCACCGGCCGAACCGCTTCCCCGGAACAGGCCCAGGAAATGCATAAATTTATCCGGGAACAACTGGCGGAGCAATACAATGCTGCCCTGGCAGATGATACTACCATCCTCTACGGGGGAAGCTGTAAAGCTTCCAATGCCGCCGAATTGTTTTCCAATCCGGATGTGGACGGAGGTCTGATAGGGGGTGCCTCTCTTAAGGCCAAAGATTTCATTCAGATCGTGAATGCCTTCTGATCCGCAAGCCGGGAACCGGTCATGAGATATATACAGCTCAGACTGAAAATAGATCCATTCAGTACCGGCATCAGTGAAATATTGATCGCCGGCCTGAATGATCTTGGCTACGAAGGTTTCCAGGAAGCAGAGCCTTTTCTTCTGGCCTTTATTCCGGAAAATAACTTCTACAGGGATGAACTGGACAAGTATATAGAGAGGCTTGATTTAAAGGAAATCCGGATTCAGGCTGAACATGAATTGCTCCCCGACCTGAACTGGAATGCAGAATGGGAAAAGAACTTTATGCCGGTGGTACTGGAAGGGATCTGTGCTATTGTAGCTCCCTGGCATGCTCCGGTTAAGGGTTTGACAAATATCGTGATCGAGCCAAAAATGTCCTTCGGAACAGGACATCATGAGACAACACGCCTGATGCTTCGTCAGATGCATGGCACGGATTTAACTAATCAGACCGTCCTCGATATGGGTTGCGGAACGGGTGTCCTTGGAATTTTTGCACTGAAGAAGGGAGCAAAATCGGTTACTTCAATCGATATCGATGAGTGGGCCTTTAGAAACAGTCAGGAGAACTTCAGGAGGAACGGCTGTAAGACCGGCATGTATGATGTGGTTAAGGGTGATGCCGGATTCATACCCGCCATCCTGTTTGATACCATCCTTGCCAACATCAACCGGAATCTCATTCTGAAGGATATGCCAGCATATAAAAGTCATTTATCCCCGAAAGGCACGCTTATTCTTAGCGGAATCCTTTCTGCCGATAAAAACCTGGTCCTGTCAGGTGCTGTAACCTCCGGTCTGAGTTTTATTTCCGAAGACTATGATAATAACTGGATTTCCCTTAAATTCAGAGGATAATTTTTTGAAAACAAATATTACCCTGCTATGAGAAGGATCCTTCCTGTTCTGATCCTGTTACTGCTGACCCGGTCTGTCTTTTCCCAACAAATCAGGGAATTTGCTGTTGACACCGTTGTTTACACATCCCAGCTTCATGATTTTATGAGCAGTGCCGGCGAAGAATCGATAAAGTTAACAAACAGGTTGATCGCAGCCTGGCAAGCGGATTCTATTAGTTACCCTGAGAAGCTGAAACTGATTGAAGTATCCAACCTCATGCTTACCCGTCGTGCTCAGCCTGAGCCTGATTTCAGCAGTTTCCTTACCATTTATCTCATGTCTTTGTCCGGTGAATATTCTTCGCTGGGTCTCGACAAATGGTTAGAAACCTTTTATCATATTGCAGGCGACCGTAACGTCCCATTCAGAAATACACAAAGGTTTCTTTCACTTTCGCTCGACCTGGTAAAAAACCGGAACCTGTATAACCTTGCGGGTAATAACTGGAAATCCATCGGGGGGGAATATCATTTTGATCAGAAGGATTTTATGCCCTTTGCCGTTTTTTCATCGACAGATTTATATTGTTATTCCAACAAAGATACTCTGACCCTTCTAAACACATCAGGTACATATAATCTGCTGACGCTTAAATGGCTGGGACATGGCGGCCGGGTATCCTGGGAAAGAGCCGGGCTGAACCCAGACGAGGTATATGCAGACCTTTCAGATTACCGGATCGAGATGAACAGGGCACAGTATGAAGCCGATTCCGTAAAATTCATGTACAAAAAATATTTTGATTACCCGCTGCAGGGAAAACTTGAAGAAAAGGCCATGCCTATCAATAAACCGGAACAGGCCATGTTTCCCAAATTTTACTCTTACCAGGGTAAATATATCCTTCCTGATCTCTTTAAAGGGATCGAATTTATTGGAGGACTGTCTATGCAGGGAGCAAAACTCGTTGGGACCGGCTCAAATGGTGTCCCGGCCAGGCTCAATATTTATGAAGTAGATACTTTACGGATGCAACTGCAGACAAATAGTGTGGTAATCAGGGAAGCAAGTATGAATGCACAAAGTGTAGCGGTATCTCTTTACCTGGAGAACGATTCTATTTATCATCCGGACCTTCAGTTCCTGTATTTTGAAGACAAAGATGAAATCAGGCTGACGACCGGAGACCGCTATACATCCGGCGTACCTTACCGGGATAGCTACCATAAAGTTGACATGAACCTGGAAGAACTTGACTGGGATCGCGGAACGGGGATAATCCATATCAGGCCTTACATTGGAAGGTCTACCGGACAGGCCAGTTTTGAATCAAATAATTTGTTTAACTACAGGACCTTTGATGAACTGCAGGGGAGGGATTACGTTAATCCACTGGTTGCCCTGTGGCAGTTCTCGCGCCGGATGAATAACCTGAGAACTTTTTCGGTATTGGCCTATGCTGATGATCAGGGTATGGCCCCTTATGAGATAAGACACCAGCTTATGAAACTGAGCCGTCTCGGTTTTGTCTTTTTTGATGATCAGAAGGATATCATAACTCTCAACGATAAGCTGTTTTACTACCTTGATGCAAGCGTGGGAAAAACAGATTATGATGTGATCTTATTTACTTCACAGGTAAACACACCAAACGACAACGCTCAGCTTAACCTGAATACCAGGGATCTGACCATCTTTGGCGTTCCCAATATCTTTCTCAGCGATTCTCAAAATGTGGTTCTCGTTCCGAAAGAAAATAAAATTATAATGAAGCGGAACCGCAATTTTCAATTTGACGGACAGGTCAGGGCCGGCCTGATGAACTTTTACGGTTCAGATTTTTTCTTTCGTTATGACAGTTTTAAGATTAACCTCCAGGATATCGATTCATTGAAGATGCAGATCCTGGAATCAAATTCAAACACCGGCGTAACACAAACTATTGATATAAAAAACCTCATTGAAGATATTACCGGAGAATTGCTGATCGATGAACCCTCTAATAAATCAGGACTGAAAAATTTCCCCCAATACCCTGTCTTCAGCAGCCGGGAAAATTCTTTTGTTTATTTTGATGATCCCTCCATACAGAATGGGGTTTATAAGCGCAAAGATGTATACTTTGAGGTCTATTCCTTCAATATGGACAGCCTGGACAATTTCGACAGGCACGGATTGAATCTGAAGGGGAAATTCGAATCGGCGGGCATGCTGCCTCCTCTTGAGGAAAAACTAACCCTCCGGAGCGACAATTCCCTTGGATTTTCATACAGCACCCCGGAAAACGGCATCCCTGTCTATAATGGCAAGGGGACATTTTATCACGACCTCGTAATGAGCAGTAATGGTTTACATGGCGCAGGGAAGATTGAATATCTGGCCTCCAGTACGTACTCCGATGATTTTCTGATGCATCCGGATTCTGTCATGGCAATAAGCCGGAAATTTGATGTAAAGGAACAGATCCAGGGGACGCAGTTTCCAACAGTCGAATCAAAAAATGACAGCATCCGCTGGCTGACAAAGGAGGATAAGTTCTATGCCTACCAGCAGGATGTTCCGTTTACAATGTATAACGATTCGGTCCGGCTGAAAGGCGATCTCCTTGTTGAACCCAAAGGTCTTTCCGGTACCGGAACGGTCGATATGGTGACAGCATCCGTAGGCTCCCGGGTATTTCAGTTTAAGGCAAGGAACATCCTGGCCGACTCATCCGGCTTCAGCCTGAATTCACTCGTAAGTGATCAGTTCGCCATCACGGCTGATAATGTAAGGTCTGACGTAAACTTCGATAAAAATACCGGGGAATTTTTCTCGAATGAAAATTATACCCAGGTCAACTTTCCGGAAGTGAGATATGTCTCCAGCCTTGACTACTTTAAATGGGACTTCCGGAATGAAAAAATTGAAATGGGTCTCAACAGGGCACCCTTAAAGAATACAGGTGCAGGTGAAGATACCCTCATCGGCCCCCGTTACATCTCCTTGAAACCCAGCCAGGATTCTCTGAATTTCATTGCGCCACTTGGTGTATATGATTACAGGAACAGTCTTCTTAATGCCAGGAATGTACCGTTTATCCGTGTGGCGGATGCCAGAATCTATCCCGATAAGGGAAATGTGATCATCCGGAAAAATGCTGAAATGGAAACCCTGTCAAATGCCGGTATTGTTGCTGATAACCTGCATGAATATTATTCATTATACGATGCATCCGTAACCATAAACAGCCGCAAAGATTATACAGCCAGTGCTTATTATGATTATATGGATATTAGCGGTAAACCGCAGAAATTATTTTTCAATCATCTCTCTGTCGACAGCACACTTCAGACTACCGGCCGGGCTGAACTGTCGGTACTTGACAGCTTCAGGCTAAGCCCGTTTTTTGATTACCAGGGGAAGGTCCTTTTGGCATCACGTGATCCAAATCTGTTTTTCGACGGTGCCGCGAGGTTGACACACGACTGCGGCCTTGGGAAATCATGGCTGAAATTTAAGGCGTCCATCAATCCTGACAGTGTGATGATTCCTGTTCCCGAAGCTCCTCTGGATATTAATCTTAATCCTACGTATTTCGGAACCTTTCTCACCCGCGATTCATCACACATCTATTCAGCCTTTTCCTCTTCAAGGCAGGAGTTCTTCGATGCCCTGATCACCTCAGCCTACGGCTATCTCAGATACGACCGCTTTGCCGGACGATACGAGGTTGGTCCCCTTGAAAAACTCGCCAATAAGGCCAATCCTGGCAATTATATGGCTTTGGATATATCGTCCTGCATGGCTTACAGTGAAGGGGACATTAATTACCAGGTTAATTACGGGCAGCTGAGCCTCAAAGCGGTCGGAGATGCTTTTGATAATGCCAGTGCGGATACATTCTCAACAAAAGCGCTGATGACGATGGACTTCTTCTTTTCTCAGGAGGCACTGTCAGAATTCGGCAGGGATCTTGACAGCCTGACGTCCCTTTCACCGTATGATCTCACTGATCCTTTTTACAAAAAATCGTTGAAAGAGCTCGTAGGTGCAGATGCCGCTGAAAGGATGGATGCCGATATAGGCTTGTATGGTGAATACAGGAATATTCCGGAAGCCTTTAAAAAGAATCTGGTATTGTCTGGTGTCAGACTGAAATGGAACCAGCTCACCAGAACATTCAGGTATCATGGTGATGTAGCCATTATCAGGGTGGGGGACAAGCTCATTAATAAGAAAGCCGAGGTCTATATTGAACTGACCAAACGATCAACCGGAGACCTTCTGGACATTTATTTTGTACTGGATGACCGCACATGGTATTACTTCGGGTATAATCCCGGATCATTGCAAACAGTATCCTCCAACCGGAAGTACAATGGTATCGTCTTTGATCTGAAACCCGGACTGCGCAAGGTGAAAACACGATTGGGGCTGACGGGTTATATTTATTCCCTGGCGGCAGACCGCAGGGCCCAGTTATTCCTTCGCAGGTTTATCTCTTCCGGGGAGGATGCGGGGGATGAGTCTGATACTCAGTGACGGGGTAGCTCGATCACTTCCAGGTCACGGATATCTTTACCCTCAATAATAAAGCGTACTGCCGTTCGTACCTGGTGAAAGCCACTCTTCCCTGCTGCACCGGGATTGATGTGAAGAAATCCGAGCTTACGGTCTGGCATTACTTTCAGGATATGTGAATGCCCCGAGATGAAGAGTCCCGGAGGATCCTTCCTGATCTCCTCCCTTACACGGCGGTCATAATTGCCGGGATAACCTCCGATATGAGTGATCCAGACCCGCATTTCTTCACACCTGAATCTTAAATGTTCAGGATACATCTGTCTCAGATCTGTACCGTCAATATTACCATAAACCGCTTTGAAAGGTCTGAAACGGGAAAGGATATCCGAAACTTCAAAGTTGCCGATATCTCCGGCATGCCAAATCTCATCGCAGCTGACGAAAAAATCCAGGAGCTTCGGATCCAGGTATCCATGAGTGTCTGAAAGTAAACCTATCCTTTTCATTGTTCCGGCAAAGATTCGAACATCATCAGATGCAAGGGTAAAGATAGCCAATTGACTGATTATATTTTCCGACCAGGACCATATTGTTTTCAGAATTCATAGTCTCTCATGCCGTCCTTCCATATTTTTTCAGAATGGAAAAGAAAGTTTAATTTTGAAGGAAAAACGAGATGCAGCTATTTTATATCCCAGGTATTTCGGGCGAGATATGCACAATGAATCCGCAGGAGTCTCATCATTGTATCAAAGTACTCAGGATGGGTAAAGGTGAAGAGATCCGTTTTGTTGACGGAACCGGTGGTTTTTATGAAGGTACCATCATTGATAATGATCCGGTGAAATGCCAGGTTCAGATTACTCACAGGGTAATGGATTTTGAGAAACGTGACTTTCAGCTTCATGTCGCTATTGCCCCGACCAAGAATATCGACCGATTTGAATGGTTCCTGGAAAAAGCGACAGAAATCGGCATTGATACCATCACTCCTTTAATTTGCCAGAGATCTGAGCGCAGAAAACTCCGTCCCGATCGTCTTGAAAATGTTCTGGTGTCAGCCATGAAACAATCATTAAAAGCACTGAAGCCTGAATTGAAACCGATGGCCACACTGGATGATTTCCTTGAAAACGATTTTAACATGGTCAGTTGCTTTGTCGCTCATTGCATGGAAGACAGAATGCGTAGTGACTTACTTTTTGCAGAAGGTAAAGGTGACAACTACCTGGTTCTTATCGGACCTGAAGGTGATTTCACTTCCGAAGAGGTAGAGCATTCCATTGAGAGCGGTTTTCTACCCGTTTCACTTGGAATGAGCCGGCTGAGGACGGAAACAGCAGGCGTTGTAGCAGCACAAATCATAAGCGACAGAATGTGTCTGAAACGAAATCGTTAGCACAATACGTTATAAAAAAGGCTGCCCTCTTCACAAAGGCAGCCTTATATTCGATAAGCGAACTTTTACCATCAGATTTTCTCAAGTATTTTTCTGATGACTTTCTTTGAAGGAGAATAGTTGATTCTCTCAAAGATATTCCTTAATTCCTTTGTATACAAGCCCTCTGGTTCATCGAGATCTTTTATGGTATACAGGTTATACTCCGAATCAAAATTGTTGTAACAAAAGAAAAGTGTAGAGATTTTTACCATAGGCAAAAGTGTTTTTTTAATCGTTAGATGAGTATCAAACGATTTAAAAAAACACTTTATTGTTTTACCAGAATTTTTTTACTGTATGGTAAGTGAAATATTGTGCTTGGATATCAGCTTCCTTAAGTTTATCAGGGCATACCGCATTCTGCCTAAAGCAGTGTTAATGCTGACATTTGTCTGGTCTGCAATTTCTTTAAAGCTTAATCCGCCGTAGTGCCTGAGAAGTATGACTTCTTTCTGGTCCTCCGGCAATTCTTCAATCAGTTTCCGGATGTCAAGATGAATTTGCTCCTGGATAAGGTGGTCCTCAACATTTTTATCGGACATTTTTCTCGAATTGAAAATATCCATTTCAAAATCATCATTGGACAGCGTATTGAGCTGTTTTTCCTTCCGGAAATGATCGATGACAAGATTGTGGGCGATGCGAATCACCCAGGAGAGGAACCGGCCATTATCTTTGTACTTGCCTTCCTGCAGGGAATGAATAACCTTAATAAAGGTGTCCTGGAAAATATCCTCTGCCAGTTGCTCGTTCTTTACTACGAGCATGATATAGGTAAATACTCTGTTTTTATGGCGATTGATCAGGATTTCAATACTAGATTGCCTGCCACTCACGAACTCCTGTACGAGTTCGTAATCAGTTTTACTATTTGCTTTCAAAACTACCTCCTCTATTTGGTTTACCAGAGTAGATGTTCGGCTATAGGCAATCCTCCTTTTTTATTGATCAGAATTTACAAAGAGTTCGAAAATAGTTTAAAATTTTCTTTCTGCAAAAAATATTACTTTTGAATGCTGTTAATTATTGTTAAATAATGTTTTTTTAGAATAAAAGAAAGAACAATTTTTATGCCAGAAGTTAACGATACGATCGGGAATACTATATTTATCAAAGGTGCCAGGGTTCATAATCTTAAAAATATTGATGTTACCATTCCACGTGACAGACTAATTGTGATTACAGGTCTCTCGGGATCTGGTAAATCATCTCTCGCTTTTGACACGCTTTATGCTGAAGGTCAGCGTCGTTATGTTGAAAGCCTCTCTGCCTATGCCCGTCAGTTCCTTGGCCGGATTGACAAACCGGATGTTGATTATATTCATGGCATTCCGCCTGCCGTAGCTATCGAACAAAAAGTGAATTCCCGTAATCCCAGATCAACCGTTGGGACGTCGACTGAGATATACGATTATTTGAAACTTTTGTTTGCCAGAATAGGTAAAACTTTTTCACCTGTATCCGGTAAAGAGGTTAAAAGACACTCGGTGACAGATGTCGTGAACGCTATACTGAAGAATAACCGGGGAGAGAGGATGCTTATTCTTACACCGTTTCTTTGTTGTAATGGTTCTACTGTAGACTATCAGCTTGAGTTGTTTTTCAAACAGGGGATTACCCGGATCGAGATCGATAATGAAATTCAGTCTGTTGAGGACATCCTTAAAGATAAAACACTGGTAGAACGGACGCCCGGGCAGAACCTGGTCATTGACCGGATCATTGTCAGTGATGATGTAGATGAAATAACACGTTTTGGGGATTCTGTACAAACGGCTTTCAGTATCGGAAAAGGAGTTTGCCGACTGAAGAAAGCCGATGAAAAAAAATATACCGAATTTTCTGATCGCTATGAAGCCGATGGTATTGAGTTTGAAGAACCTAACGAACATATCTTCAGTTTTAATAATCCGGTAGGAGCCTGCCCTGTTTGTGAAGGCTATGGAAAGGTGATCGGTATCGATGAGGACCTGGTCATTCCCAATAAAAGTCTATCTGTTTATGAGGATGCCATTGTGTGCTGGAAAGGTGAAAAAATGTCGAAATGGAAGGAAAAACTCATTTATAGTGCCGATAAATTTGACTTTCCTGTACACAAACCTTATTATAAGCTAACCGATGACCAACGGGAGTTGATCTGGACCGGAAACAGGTATTTCAAAGGACTGAACGATTTCTTTGCCTATCTTGAAGAGAAAAAATATAAAATCCAGTACAGGGTGATGCTGTCGCGATACCGGGGAAAAACAACCTGTTATGAATGTCATGGCACCCGACTGAAAAAGGAAGCTTCGTGGGTGAAGGTGGGTGGTAAAGCCATCACCGACCTCGTCAACCTTCCGGTACTACGCCTTATCGACTTTTTTGACGGCCTCCGGCTGTCGGAAAAGGAAGAAAAAATTGCCGGACGACTATTACTTGAGATACAGAACCGGCTGCACTTTCTGATCAACGTGGGTCTTGGCTACCTCACCATCAACCGTTTGTCCTCAACACTTTCAGGTGGAGAATCACAAAGGATTAACCTTGCAACCTCGCTTGGCAGTAGCCTGGTTGGTTCATTGTATATCCTCGACGAGCCGAGCATCGGCCTGCATCCCCGGGATACGGGCCTTCTGATTAAAGTTTTAAAAGAGCTTAGGGATTTGGGTAACACCGTGGTAGTTGTTGAACACGATGAGGAGATCATCAGGGCAGCAGATATGATCATTGATATCGGTCCCGGTGCGGGCAGACTTGGCGGAGAGGTGGTCTTCCATGGTGATCATAAACAGCTGGAAAAGGACACCAAAAGCATAACGGCAGAGTACCTTACCGGGAAACGGCAGATCCCGCTTCCCCAAACAAGAAGAAAATCCTCTAATTATATCGAGATCATTGGCGCCAGGGAAAATAACCTGAAAAACCTGAGAGTCAAAATTCCGCTGAATGTAATGACGGTTGTAACCGGTGTGAGTGGTTCGGGTAAATCCTCTCTGGTGAGTTCAATCCTTTACCCGGCGCTCAACAAACGGATAAACGGGGCAGGAGACAAAACTGGTAAATTTGATTTCCTGGAAGGAGATATAGACCTGATAAAGGGTGTTGAATTTGTCGATCAGAACCCTATTGGTAAATCTTCCAGATCCAACCCGGTCACGTACATTAAGGCATATGATGAAGTCCGCAAACTTTTTGCCGACCAGCAGGCTTCAAAACAAAACGGATTCAGTCCAAGTCATTTCTCTTTCAATATTGACGGTGGTCGTTGTGAAGAATGTCAGGGAGAAGGCACTATCAAAGTGGAAATGCAATTCATGGCTGATGTATACCTGTTGTGCGAAAGCTGCAAAGGTCACCGGTTTAAGGATGAAATTCTCGAAGTGAAATATCGTGGGAAAAATATCTATGATGTACTGGAAATGACGGTCAACGAGGCCATCGACTTTTTTGGCGAAAAGACATCGGGGACAGAAAAGCGTATTGTCAGCAAACTACAGCCACTTCAGGATGTTGGCCTTGGCTATGTTAAACTGGGTCAGTCATCGAGTACCCTCAGCGGGGGTGAAAGCCAGCGGGTGAAACTTGCCTTCTTCCTTTCCAAAGAAGGATCGAAGGAATCCATGTTCTTCATTTTCGATGAACCGACAACCGGTCTTCATTTCCACGATATCAACAAGCTCCTGGATGCATTTAACGCATTGATAAAAAGGGGACACAGCATCCTGGTCATTGAACATAACCTCGAAATAATTAAATCCGCCGATTGGATTATTGATCTCGGACCCGAAGGTGGAGAGCAAGGCGGGGAAATTGTTTTTGAAGGCACACCAGAGAACCTTGCGAAAAACGGTAACACCTTTACGGGGAAATTTCTGAAAAGAAAGTTGTTGCTGTAGGGTTTTGAAATTTCTGCACTATTTTGAGCCAAATACTTTTTTCAGAATCCCCCCAACTGAACTTTTTGCCCAGGCCAGAGGATCTCTGCGGATCTCGATTTCTTCCCTGCCCACCTTATAAAACAGTCCGTCAAGTGCCCTGGATGTAACCCAGGCACCCAGGTCTGTATTCTGCATCGGTTCAATAAGTCCGAGTGATTTTTCAGCAACTCCGTTATAGCCGGAAGTAAGCCTCTCCCAAACCTGATTAGGGCTGTAATTTCCAACAAGTTTCTTATTCAGGGATGCATTGATCTTTGGGGCAAACGCATCACGAAGCCGGTTATATGTGGTGCTTTTCAGATATTCGGTAGCAGCAGTCGAATCAAAAGCAGAACTATTTGACGGAGCAGCAGGATTTTTGCCCTTCAGGATTGAAAGCCCGTCTGTAATGGTCAAACTCATGATGGCGTCCCTGAAGATCGGTCCTGCTTCTCCTGCGGCATCCTCTGCAGCCCTGTTCAGTGCCATTACCGCATCTTCGATTTTTCGGTCGAGCCCGGTTGCCCTGAATAAAACACTGTTCTTGTTTTTATAGATGATATCAGCTTCGGGCGGGAGTAAGATCTTAATAACATCATCCTTATAGTAGCCGTTAATTCTGGAGGTTAAGGCGACCGAGGTATCCGTTCCGACCCTCAGTGCAGTTTTCAACCCTTCCACAATGTCGGAGGATGAAAGACCCGGAGAAGATTGGGCAGGAAGAGATGAAACGGTTTTTAGCAACTCATCACAGGATGATAAAGTTACGGCGGTAATCATGATAACCAGGATAGATATGATCTTTTTCATAATCTTTTTTTGTACAAAAAAGCCTATGAAAAAAAACTTCATAGGCTCAGAGCTTGGGTTTATACTTTTACTTTTCCTTGAAACCAAACATGATAGCCACACATCCTTCCTTGGGTTCTTCAGCAAGGCTGTCCGTCACAGGTACCTTCACAACAATTTTCAATTGCTGGCTGGCGTCAAGTTTGAAGTCCCATTTCCATTCATAATCCTTGTATTTATTGTCGTAAAGGACTTTACCGCTTCCGTCGATCACACTGAATTCAATCGGACCAAGATTATTGGCACCACAAACGCCTATCCGGTATTCGGTATCGGAATAAAAAGTCTTATACAATTCAGCTTCCTCACCTTCAAGAAGAACGGCGGCGTGGTAGTTACCGTCATGCTGATAGGGTGCTAATCCAACTTTACATGTATTTTTGGCGAATTGTTTGCACTGGGCGTCAGCCCTGAAGGGCAAGAAAAGAAAAACGAATAGTATGATGCTGACAAACAAACTTCTTTTCATAATGAAGATATTTGATATTTATGAAATATATCTTGTTCTGATGACGGCAATCTGTTTTTTCAGATTGTTGAGAATTTCCCTCGTAATCGTGATTTCAGATTCGGATTTCAGCGTAGTGACATTCGTCTTCGGATCCTCAACAGCAGTGATCTCAGATTGCTTGATCTTTATCTGGTCAAAAATGATTTTTAGTGATTCAATATCTTTAAGTACGGATTGTACTTCAACGCTTTCCTTGTTGTTTTCAAGAAGGTTGATCACAATACTGAGTGAGAGTTTCTGATCCACGATCCTTTCAACCAGTTTGTTATGTTTCAAGTCAGCATCAGGTGTTACAAGATTTGAGGCAATGTACAGGCCCTCAATCCAACCACCGACAAGGATGACGGCTGAAGTTGACTGGAGTCCCCTGTCTTCGAGAAATGAACTTGAATTAAGCAGGGTTTCAGAGATAATGTCGATGATGACATCCCTGTTGTTAATATTTTCTTCGAGTCTGGAAATGGTCTGTTCATCAATGGCATCAAGGATCTCAAGCCCGTCGGCCATTTTTTTCGCTGCATTAATATAATTCAGGGTAGCCTGGGTTTGATCAAACAAACTGGCATAACTCAGATCGGTACTGTAAATGCCAAGATTCAAAGCCATCTTTAGATTCGTACTGTATTTGGCGGCATTTGAGACGGGATTGAGAAGGGTTTCATCGTATGTTGCTCCTGCAGATTTTATCAACATGGCGGTTTCAAGAGGGGAGGGGAGCGAATAGAATATTCTTTTTGCCGTATTGATCTTGTCGACGAGGTCGTCATCCAGTTCAGTATTAAAATCATCTGAAATCTCAGAATTCGCACTTTCCTTGTTTTTCTTGTCCTTGTCAGATTTGCAACTACTAAGACTGAATACGAGGAAAACCAATAGAAGGATAAAATTAACAGGTTTATCCAAAGTTTTAATATTCATAAAGATCCTCTTTTATTTTTCTGATTCTGAATGCTTTTATTTCACTGAATAAAATTAATACTTTTTTTTAAAAAACAAAATTTACTGAAAGTTCCATGAACACTGAGTTTTACCGGAAATTTCAGAGGATATTAATCCTTCTGAAAAGCCCGGTTCTAATCCAGTCAGGCCCTTACAATGATGGTCTGTTTACGTAATCTGAAATAAAAAGTTGTTTTTCATCCGGACGAAATCAGAATTATCAGCTCAGGAGTGCCAAAAATCTGTTTATTCCGGTAATTCGAAAAGAAACTGCCTTGTCAGACAGCTAAGGTCCCTTCAAATAGATTGGCCCGGGAAGGGCTTCATCCGCAGTGTTTCTCGTTTAGGAGTGTTCCTTGTTCATCCCATTCTTTCCAGGTACCGGATTTAACCCCCATCGAATATTCCATTTCATAGCGCAACGTTCCGTTATCATCCCAGATTAACCACTTGCCGTTTTTCACATTATTGGTATAACTGGCCTGGGCAACCTTCACTCCTTTATTGTTGTAGGTTGTCCAGATCCCGTCGAATTTCCCGGATTTATAGGAACGGGTCTCCTTTACCGTACCGTTTTGATAAAATACCATCATCTTACCATCAGCAACCCCGTTGGACAGGTTCATTACCATCCGGGTATTTCCATCCTGGTAATATTCCTGGTACCTTCCGGTGTAAAGTGTATTATTATCGGCATAGTATCTGCCATCTGTTCCTTCGAAAATTTGTGCCTGACTCAACACTGCCAGACCCAGCAGAATGAATGTTACCGTTAGTTTCTTCATAGCTTTTGTATTATTCAGGATCCGTAAATACTGAACCCCTGGTTCGCCGCCGGTCAACGTTTCCGGAATGTGTTAACATTAAATTAACATTCAGGTAATACAAAAATAACATTAATTTGTATTTAAACCCGGGATTCTTGATTTTTTTTTAAAAATTATCTACTGGAAGATTCTGATGAGGCCGTGTTTTGGCATCGGGATCATTTTACCTATGATCCGGGCATCGGTAATTCCGGCAGAATGTAATTCATCGAGCAGTGGTTGTGATTGTCCGCCGGGAACGGAGATGAGCAGTCCTCCTGAAGTCTGTGCATCGGCGAGCAGCACCTTAAGCGGCTGGGGTATCTGTTTGTGCCATTCCAGGAAGTCACTCAGCCACGACAGGTTATTTTGAGTACCGCCCGGAATGATTCCCTGTGCAGCAAGGGCATAGGATTCTTCCAGTAAAGGTATTTTTTCCGCGAAAATTTCCGCACCGGTAGACGAAGCCACGCACATTTCCCTAAGATGTCCGAGGAGACCGAAACCGCTGACATCGGTGCACGCATTCACCTTGAATTTTTGGTTAATCAGCGCAGCGGTTTTGTTAAGTGTTCGCATACTTTGATAGAGCAGGTCCGCTGTCTTGTTATCAATAAGGCCGCGTTTCAGTGCTGTACTCAGCACACCGGTTCCCAGGCTTTTAGTAAGGATAAGATCATCTCCCGGAAGGGCTGTTGAATTTCTAAGTATTTTATCCGGATGAACCAGTCCGGTCACGACCATTCCAAACTTCGGCTCATTGTCTTCAATGGTATGCCCGCCAAGTATAAAAATGCCGGCTTCCGAGGCGACCTCATTAGCACCGTCGAGGATCTTTTTAAGAATTTCCAGGGGAAGTCTCTGATTGGGGAAAGCCACGATATTAAGTGCAAACAGGGGTTTTGCCCCCATGGCGTAGATGTCGCTGAGTGCGTTTGAGGCAGCGACAGCACCAAACTGGAACGGATCATCCAGAACAGGAGTAAAAAAATCAACGGTTTGTACAATAGCCGTTTCGCTGTTTATTCTGTACACGGCTGCATCATCCGACGTATTCGCCCCAACAAGGATATCGGGGTGCACCGGCATGGGTATATCCCTGAGTATTTCTTCAAGGATTCTGGGAGACATCTTACAGGCACAACCCAGTCCATGGGTATAGCGGGTCAGCTTATAAACGTCCGGCTCATGTGGAGAAAATACGGATGTTTCATCTTTCGGACTTAAACGTAAGGCAACCTCACAGATGGCCGTGGCAGCCTTTCTGACCTCCTCATCAGTGGTGTGCTTTCCCGTGGAGAGGCGTATGGTCCCCATGGCTCTTCCGGTTGGTATACGCATTGCCAGGAGAACGTGGGATATGGTAATTTCATCGGCGTGACAGGCGGCACCGGCAGAGGCGGCAACGGTAGTAAGCTCTGAAAGGAGGGTTGTGGCATCTATATCAGGGAAACTTATACTGAGAGTATTCGGCAGACAATGCTCCGGATCGCCATTCCTGATTGCCTCAGGATACTGTTTCATGATGGCTTCAAATAATTTGTCCCTGGACCTTTTCATGCCCGCGGCATTTTTCCCGAGATCCCGTTGGGCAATCTCCGCAGCTTTTCCGATACCCGCGATCTCAAGCACGTTTTCGGTGCCCGGGCGAATGTTCTGTTCATGGTTGGCTCCTTCCATGAGCTTAATCGGTATTAAGCCCTCCCTGATAAACAAGGCTCCGATCCCTTTCGGGGCATAAAATTTATGCCCGGCGAGAGAAAGAAGATCCACACCCAGGTCATTAACCTTCACTTCGATCTTTCCGGCTGATTGTGCGGCATCGGAATGAAAAACAATATCCCTGTTTTTAAGGATGGAAGATATCTCCCGGATGGGCTGAATGGTGCCCACTTCATTATTGGCATGCATGATACTTACGAGTATCGTCGCAGGCCTTAAGGCAGCTCTGAGGTCCTCAGGTACGACACGGCCTTTTTCATCTACATCGAGATAAGTGACCTCGTATCCTTCTTTTTCAAGCTTACGGCATACTTCAAGAACCGCCGGATGCTCTATTTTTGATGTGATGATATGATTACCCTTATCTTTTAAGGCATGGGCCATTCCTGTAATGGCAAGATTATTGGATTCTGTTCCTCCGCTTGTAAATATCACTTCAGCCGGTCCGCAGCCCAGCAAAGATGCAACCTTTTGCCGTGCTTCTTCCACGGCCTTCCTCGTTGCAATCCCATACTGGTGAGTGCTTGAGGGGTTCCCGAAATGTTCCCTGAGAAAGGGAATCATATAATCGGCCACCTCTGCATCAATCGGTGTGGTAGCATTGTAATCCAGATAGACAGGATTCATTTCAGATGTATTTCACATGAATACTAAAGTTTCCAAATGAGAGGATCAGGTCGCGGCAATTCCATATTTTTCGTCGGTTTGATCGACACAAATATACTTTAAAAAGTGAAGCTGTTTTCTCCGACCCTGTAGTATGGCTCTTAATTTCCCGGGAAGCGGGAATCTTCCGGCTTCGCTTCTCTGCTTCATCATCTGCCATCCTTACGGCGGTCCGTTCAGATCTTCTTCAAAAGTTCCTGGTAATATTTGCAGTAATCGGTCAAACCGCAACTATCGCATTTTGGTTTTCTGGCCTGACAAATGTAACGGCCATGCAGTAATAGCCAGTGATGTGCTTTAGGGATGATACTTACCGGGATGTAACGCAGCAACTGACGTTCTGTTTCCAGCGGTGTTCTGGCATTGGTGGTGAGGCCCAGACGTTTTGAAACCCTGAAGACATGGGTGTCAACGGCTAGTGTGGGTAAATCAAATACTACGGAAGCAATGACATTGGCTGTTTTGCGACCCACCCCGGGTAACTTCTGAAGCTGGACAATGTCGGAGGGTACTTCTCCTTTAAAGTCCTCCACGAGCATTCTGGCCATCCCGGATAAATGACGTGCTTTACTATTCGGGTACGAACAGGATTTGATGTATTCAAGGATTTCCCCGACCGGTGAAGACGCCAGGGTCTCTGCATCAGGAAACCGTCTGAAAAGTGCAGGTGTGATCAGGTTAACCCTTTTATCAGTACACTGTGCGGAAAGGATAACGGCTACCAGCAGTTCGTAAGGTTTGGTGTACCTTAACTCGGTTTCCGCAATAGTCATGTTTTCCTCAAACCAGGACAGGATTTTTTCGAAACGTTCCTTTTTTCTCATGTTTGCAGAGCTTTCGTGCCCTAAAAATACTAAAAATGGGACGACAGTTCTGTTAGAAAATTAAAAAAGTTATTCAGCTCAGGTTTACCTTCCCATAGGCCTGACCTGATTCATGCAAATAAAATATTCCGTTAATTCAGTGTTATTTTTGTTGAAACACTTGCAATTATTAACCATTATGCTTTATTTTGTTGAAAATATGTAAAACAATGTCCCGGAGCCGCAATTATTTTTATTTTTATTTTTATTTTGCTCTTCTCTAAACAGAGATCGGGAATATATAATCTTTATTCTTATCCCGGTCAGGTACCGGGTAATTTTTTTTTATTATGAAGCAGTCAGATAACAACCAGACCTGGTATTATTACTTTTTCTTTTTTATCGGGAATTAACCCGCCGGGATGCCTGTTGTTGTATGCAAAATATAAAATCTGAGAGGCCCCGGTTCATACCGGGGCCTTTCTTAGTTTAACAGACCATGGATACTGAGACAAAAAACCAAATTAAGCGGATCGCCATCCAGGGTGGCTATGGTGCTTTTCATGAGATTGCTGCCCTCCATTATTTCGGGGATGAGAATGTTGAGATTCTGCCGCGAAATACGTTTAAGGACCTGATGAAGTCCCTTAAAAAACATCAGGTCGATTATGGTATTATGGCGATCGAGAACAGCCTGGCAGGCAGTATACTTCCTAATTATACACTCATCAAAGACTCACATATGAAGATCATTGGTGAGATTTATCTGAGGATCAGGCAAAACCTGGTAGCACTGCCCGGACAAAAGATCAGTGATATTAGTGAAGTCTACTCACACCCCATGGCAATCCTCCAGTGCCAGATGTTTTTCGATCAGTATCCGAAAATCAGACTTATTGAAAGTCTGGACACAGCCCTTTCCGCCAGAGATATAAAGGAGCAGGGGCTTATGGGTATCGGAGCTATCGCAAGCGGACTTGCTGCAAAGAAATACGATCTTGAAATTCTTGCAACAGGGATTGAGACCAACAAGATGAACTACACCCGGTTTTTGATCTTAAAGGAAAATAACGATGACACGGATAAGTACGAGTCGAATGTTAACAAGTCTTCCATCCATTTTGCCCTGGCACATAAAACCGGCTCGCTTTCCAAGATCCTCTCGATATTATCCTACTACGATATTAACCTGACCAAAATACAATCCATGCCGATCATGGGAAAGGACTGGGAGTATCAGTTCTACATCGACCTGATGTTTGATGATTACGACTGGTACAGAAAATCTATAGGTGCTATAAGCCCGTTTACCAGCGAACTTGGTATCCTGGGCGAATATGAAAAAGGAAAATCAATCATGGAATAAAACTTAAGGATATGGGAATTAATTTGGATATTGAGCCTTTAAACCTTTGTGGAGAATGTTTGAAAAGGCCCGTAGTAATTGCCGGTCCCTGCAGTGCTGAGACAGAGGAGCAGGTACTTTCCACTGCAATTGAACTGGCAGAACGCGGTATAAAAATTTTCAGAGCCGGAATCTGGAAACCCCGTACCAGACCCAACGCATTTGAAGGGGTAGGGAGTGAAGGTTTAAAATGGCTCAGGACAGTAAAGGAGCAGACAGGAATGTTGACAGCCACGGAAGTGGCCAATGTAAAGCACGTCTATGAAGCTCTTAAGAACGGGGTCGATATTTTATGGATCGGTGCCCGGACAACCGCAAATCCGTTTGCCGTTCAGGATATCGCTGATGCCCTTAAGGGTGTTGATATTCCTGTACTCGTAAAAAATCCGGTTAACCCAGATGTCGAATTGTGGATAGGAGCACTGGAACGGATTAATAATGCAGGCATCCGTCAAATGATGGCGATTCACCGGGGCTTTTCAGTGTATGATAAAAATCTGTTCAGGAACGATCCTCAATGGCAGATCCCGATCGAGTTAAGAAGGAGAATACCCAACCTGCCGATCATAACCGATCCAAGCCATATCTGTGGCAACAGACATCTGTTATTTGATGTGTCCCAGAAAGCCATGGACCTGAACTTCGACGGGCTGATCATCGAGTCTCATATCAACCCCGATAAGGCACTCAGTGATGCAAAACAACAGATCACCCCTGCAACTCTGAGCGAACTGCTTGCCCGCCTGGTTATGAGAGATCCAGACGCCGGTTTCCAGGCCGCACTTACACTGGCTGAACTCCGGGAGCAGATTGATAAGCTGGATGACAAATTGTTAAATATATTCGAAAAAAGAATGAAGGTCTCTGAAGAAATCGGCCGGCAGAAGAAAGTCAATAATCTGACGATCCTTCAGACCAAACGTTGGGATGACATCCTGAAAAAGAGGGTCAGTCTTGGAAGCCGAAAAGGTCTCAGTGAAGAGTTCATTATGAAAATTTTCAGGACGATTCACCAGGAATCAATCAATCATCAAACCGTTGTGATGAACACTAAAGAAGAAATCATCGATGCCGACAGTAAAACTTAAAACAGACACCGGGATTTCCTTGATCTCCGTACCTGGAAGGCTTGAAGAACTCAGGCAGGTTTGTTCTCCAAAAAGTACAATCCTTATCGTCGACGAAAATGTGCTGAGGCTTCATGAGGAAAAGTTTGAAGGATTCCGGGTTATTAATGCCGGTTCAGGTGAGGGTAACAAAACGCTTGAAAATGCTGCCAGGATATATGGGGATCTCATACATCATGAAGTGGACAGGTCATGGACCATTGTCGGTATCGGAGGCGGGATCGCTACAGATCTGACCGGTTATATCGCTTCTACCTACCTGAGGGGACTGCAGTTTGGCTTCGTTTCATCAACCCTGCTGGGACAGGTTGATGCCTCCATTGGAGGAAAAAACGGACTGAATTATGAGGGTTATAAAAATATGATCGGTGTCATCCGCCAGCCTGCTTTTGTACTATGTGACACGGGTCTTCTGAAGACCCTGCCCAGGAGGGAATTTACCGGCGGATTTGCAGAGATCATAAAATATGCTGCTATCCGCAGAGCCGATCTTTACCCGTATCTTCAGGAGCATATGCATGAAGCCGTAGCTGCTGACATGAATATTCTTGGCAAACTGATCTATGAATCGGTCATTACCAAAGTAAGCATTGTTGAATCGGACGAAACGGAGAAGGGGGAGCGCAAACTTTTAAATTTTGGACATACCTTTGCACATGCCCTGGAAAAAATGTACCATCTAAGTCATGGAGAAGCCGTGGCAATTGGCATGCTGATGGCAGGAAAACTATCGGTTAACCTTGGCATGATAGCGGAAGAAAAGGTTGCCGGACTTAAACAGCTCATCATGGCTGCAGGACTACCGGTTGAAATGAAAGCGGATCTTTCAGCCATGGCGGATATTATGCGCAATGACAAGAAACGAAAAGGAGAGGATCTGCAGTTTATTCTTTTGGAAGACATAGGGAAAGCCGTGGTCAGAAGTATCCCGGTTAACGATTTAAAACCTGTTTTGAATGATCTGTATTAGTATCGGGAATATTGATTTTGAGAGTGCACTCACCCTTGCCCGTGATTCTCAGATGATCGAGATAAGGCAGGACCTG
This sequence comes from uncultured Bacteroidales bacterium, assembly GCA_963732905.1. Taxonomy (GTDB): domain Bacteria; phylum Bacteroidota; class Bacteroidia; order Bacteroidales; genus DASQZK01. The sequence goes on along the minus strand of CAVTBM010000008.1, from coordinate 1,021,132 downwards.
GCCCGGTATACTTTTCCGGAAATAGCTTCATTGACCGGAACGGCGAACCGTAGTATTATTACCTGCCGTCCGGGTTTTCTGAACGATGATGAACGGCTTGACCTGTTTTCTTTTGCACTGGAGCATGGAGCCTCTTACGGAGATGTGGAGATGGAGAGCGATGAGGACTTTTTGGATAAAATAAAAGATCTGACCCTGAAATATAACCATGATCTGATTATCTCATATCATAATTACGAAAAAACGCCCTCTGCCGGGGAATTGGAATCGGTTATGGAATCATGCTACCGAAAGGGTGCAACCGTGGCAAAAATTGCTACCATGGTCAATGAGGATAAAGATATTTTGAATCTTCTTGGTTTATACAGGAAGAAAGGCCGGAAAGTTATTCTTGGAATGGGAGATAAGGGTTTGATTACCAGGGTTGCCTCTGTCCCTCTGGGAGCCGAATTTACCTTTGCTTCTTCATCGGCCGGTGAAGCCACCGCTCCCGGTCAACTCACAGAAAAGGAATTGACTGAAATATACAACATATTGAAAATCAACTGAAATGAATTCTTTTGGCCGTTTATTCCGTGTGTCTGTTTATGGTGAATCCCATGGTAACTCTGTGGGCATCATCGTCGATGGCTGTCCTGCCGGCATACCCCTTAAAGGAGCTGATTTTGAGACCGACCTTGAAAGGAGGAAAGGGGGAACCAAAGGAACCACACCACGCAAGGAGTTTGACATCCCCCACCTGATGAGTGGAGTCTTCAATGATCTGACTACCGGAGCCCCCCTGAACATCCAGTTTGAAAATTCAAATACCCGCTCGAGTGATTACGGCAGATTCAGGGATATTCCGAGACCTGGTCATGCCGATTTTGTAGCATCCAGAAAATTCGGAGGTTTTGAAGATTACAGGGGTGGCGGGCATTTTTCTGGAAGGCTTACTCTGGGTCTCGTCGCCGCCGGTGTCATCGCCAAAAAGATCATCAGCCCGTTAATCATTGAAGCCAGGCTTATCGAAGCCGGTGGTATCAGGGATATAGACATGGCTGTGGAAAAGGCCATCAGGGAGAATGAATCGATAGGGGGAATCGTTGAATGCACCGTACGCAATGTACCGGTCGGACTGGGAGAACCGTTCTTTGATTCGGCTGAGTCTCTTCTTGCACACATTGCATTTGCCATTCCCGCCATCAAAGGTATCGAATTCGGAGCCGGATTCAGGGCAGCACAAATGCGTGGTCGCGAACATAATGATAATATTATCTCGGATAAAGGTACGACAGAAACAAATTATGCAGGAGGAATCAATGGCGGTATAACCAACGGCAATGATATCGTTTTCAGGATTGCCGTTAAGCCTACGAGCAGCACTTCTCAACCCCAGAATACCATAAACCTGAAAACGGGTAAGATCGAAGAACTGAAAGTGGAAGGCCGGCACGACAAATGCATTGCCCTGCGTGTCCCTCCAGTTATCGAGGGAGGCGCTGCCATTGTGCTGGCAGATCTGTTGATGCTTGAAGGTAAAATAAACAGGATTTATAAACAGGAAAACTGAACAACTATGAGAATTGCCGTTGTCGGAGCCGGTAACATGGGCTCCTGGTTTGTTGAATCTCTCTGTCTGGATTATGAAGTCGGAGTATATGATGCTGACAGAAAAAAACTCAAATACTTTTTCAATTCAAGGAAGTTTCTCTATTATGAGGAACTCTTCGAATTCCAGCCGGATATGCTGATTAATGCTGTAAGCCTCGAAAATACGGTTAAGGTCTTTGAAGAAATGGTGCCATATCTTGATGAGAACTGCATCATTGCCGATATCACTTCGGTAAAAAACGGACTGGCAAAATTTTACAAACAAGCCGGCCACAGGTTTGTTTCCACACATCCCATGTTTGGGCCTACATTTGCCAATGTAAAAGATCTGGGTGATGAAAGTGCCATTATCATAAAGGAATCAGATGAGGAAGGCAAGGAATTTTTCAGGAACTTCTATGCCTCCCATAAGCTGAAGATTCACGAATATACCTTTGAGCAACATGACAGGACCATCGCTTACTCACTGTCGATACCATTCTCATCGACCCTGGTTTTTGCATCCTGCATGAAAACACAGGAAGCCCCGGGCACCACATTCAAGAAACACCTGGAAATAGCCAAAGGACTGCTGTCTGAGGATGATTTCCTCTTATCGGAAATACTGCTTAATCCTTACAGCCTCGAGCAGGTTGAAAAAATCAGGGACAGCCTGACGTCACTTATTGAACTGATCAGGGAGAGGAATACCCGGGGTCTTAGAGATTACTTTCATGAATTACGTAAAAATTTGGGTATGAGTGAAGATGTTGATGTATGAATCATGAAATAACGAATGTCCTGTAACACATCAGATTATAATACGTAATAATTATCACTGGCCTTTAATCCACATGTTTATTGGTCAATGCGACTTGCCGTTTTACTTATTTTCGGTTTTTCATAAAAAATATTATTTTTGCATTTTTGAAAACGCTGTTATTCAGCTGGTTTAAATTGAAACAGAATTAAGTCAATACCTGATGATAGTACCCGTAGTTTCAGTAGGGAACAAAGTATTAAGAACCAGATGTATGGAGGTTGGTCCGGGGCAGGCAGGAATCAAAACCCTGATCGATAACCTTTGGGATACTTTATATGCCGCCGATGGAGTCGGCCTGGCAGCTCCGCAAATCGGGGAGGCAAGCCGTATTTTTATCGTTGATAGTAAAAGCACTTACGAATACCTCGATGAAGAGGAAAGAGAATGGTTTATCGGAGATAAAGGTATCACTGAGACCTTTATCAACCCGGTGATAACCTTCAGGTCTGAAGAAGTATGGACAGACGCCGAAGGTTGTCTGAGTATCCCCGGAATATGGGATGAAGTGGAAAGACCGCTGACGATTAAAATTAAGTATTACGACCGGAATTTTGAATTACAGACCAGGGAATTCAGCGGAAAAACATCCAGGATCATTCAGCATGAATATGATCACCTCGAAGGAAAACTCTTTTCCGATTACCTTTCACCCTTAAAAAAACGGATGATTAACGGCCGGATCAGGAAAATCTCCGAAGGCAAGGTGAAGACAAGGTACAGGATGAAGTTTGCCGGTTGAATATTTTGTTTAGTCTGAACGAATTTTATATCATCCTTACTAAATCTTATCAGCCATCCTTATTTCTGTAAACGGTGGATTTCAAAAAGAGCAGGCTGACGACTCTGCCGGCTTTTATCCTCGCGGCATTCTCTCTTTATTCTTCCTCCTACAGTGTTTTAGACGGCAATATTTGTCATAATGCCATCGATACAGTAGTTTTTTCAGCAAGATTACTCCCGGGACTATTTCTCAGGATCTGGTCAATATTCCGGCTTCAGTCCTTTTGGCTTACCGTGTAAAAGTCATCCGGTTCTAAACCGCACTGTTCGATCATGTCCATGCAGTATTCAAGAAAGCCAAGGTTTTTATCCCCGTTGTTGGTTCCCATTGTGAATTTCACCCCGGCGGCTTTAGCTCTTTTAATAAACGTGGCTGAAGGTATTTTATACCTGGCTCCGATTTCAATGGCAATATGATTTTTTACGGCTGCAGATATGACTTTGTCCATTCTTTCGGGTGTCCAAAGTTCATCATACCTGGACTGGATCACCTGGGGAATAAATGTGGCATTGACATAAATATTGATCGGCTCGTCTTCCATAATGCCGGTGATCCTGTTCACCAGCATGTCCATAAATGCCTGTTCATCTTCGACCCAGACTTCATCTTTCATCCATAGTCTGGTCCTGCGTCCCTTATCATCTGTAAAGGTCATGGCATCAGTAAAGGCATAGTCGAATTTAGCGACCGAATCAGGGGAGAAAAGCTTTATCCATTCCCTGCCTTCAGCCTGAATTCCGCGGGCAAAAGGATATCCGTCCAGCGAATGATAATATACCATCAGAGCAGAATCCCCGGTAATCGGAAATCCAAGACCGCAATTAGCTGCAATACCGTAAGTAATTCCTGTGAGTTGGGAGTATTTTGTTACATCTTCCAGGGTAAGGCCCCCTTTCAGGTGCGCATGAAGGTCTGTCATAGAATATCCGGCTTTTTTGAAGGAGTCAATCCTGTGGATTAATGCCAGGGTGTCGGGAGTACTGACTTCATTCCTGTTACCGGTCTGTTTGTGTCTTTCGCCGGAACAGGATTTCATTGGGGAGCCTATGACTGCCAGGAGAAGTACATACAAAAGGGATCGCCATTTTCTTTTTATCATGTTGAGTAGTGTTGATGAGTAATCTTTGATCCTAAAGATATAAAACCTGTTTTAAAAAACATTGTTCTATTTCCGATAGTTCATGAAAGAAAAAGAATACGGAAGAAATGTCCGCTCCTTTAATTTCCGGGATATTGTGCCGGTTAAACGCCAATATCTGGTGTTAATGAAAGAATAATGAAGTGTGAAAGCAAATTTCCCGCGGATAATGTGACCATTTCCAGTAAGTAATATGTAATTTTATCAACATTATAAATGGTATGTCAAATTTTTATTCATCTCTCTTTTTTAGAACAATTTTTAGTGCACAATCATCGTTAAAAAACAAATTAACACTAAAACCAGGAATATGCAGAGGAGAAACTACTTATCACGCGAGTTGAGTCAACACCTGTTTGCTTTCATTACTATTATTTTACTTGCTTCATCCTTTAATCTGACGTCGGCCCAAACCGATGATGAGCAAAAACCATCACTGAATACGGGCACAATTGAGGAGCAATATGATTATATGGTTGATAAATCGAGCAATTACGAGGATTACAAAGTCATTAAGAAATCCTGGGTTTTTACTTTTAGGGCTCATTTTGCAGACTCTGTGAAATCTATGCGAGGTGATATTGTTGGAAAACAAATCCAGATAAATCAGAAAGACTCCCGGATCGATTCGCTGAATTCCCTATTACAACAAACCAGGATTCAGCTTCAAACAGCCATTAAAGAACGAGACAGCCTGATCCTGTTTGGCATGAGGATGCATAAAAATCTCTATAACGGGATACTATGGACACTGATCACCGGACTGATCGCTTTACTTGCCGTTTTCATCGGACTCTTTAATAGGAGTAATAAAGTTACGGTCCAGATGAAAAGGGATCTGAACGAATTGAAAGAGGAATTTGAAGATCACCGAAAACATTCCAGAGAACAAATGGAGGTGGTTAAACGGAAACATCTCGATGAGATCAATAAGCTGAGGAACTCCCACTAGAAAGGCATTCTTTTTATCATTGTTACCTGCAAAATATTTTCCGCGGGTTCAGGCTACATACTAATTCCTGAACCTTTTTTTTCATATTCTCAGTCAGTAGACCTGTTTTCAGGACCCGGGCCTGAATTTTTTCATAAGAAAAAAGTTAATTTAAGTTATTGGTCTCATAGTGCTTCCATGCTCCATTCTTCTTGAATTATGCTTGATTTTACTCCCTTCGGTCGTGAGATCGCTTCGCTAAGTTACTCCCTTCGGTCGTGAGATCGCTTCGCTAAGTTTACGTCCTTTTTTCCACCTCTATTAAAATTTATAATGGTGGCATGGAAGGTTCATTTTATAATCAAAAAAACATAGTTTTTGGATCCTGATTCAACATTAGGATTATTATAATGTTATATAATACATAATAATAATCATGAAGCTATGCAGACTATCATTGGTTCCGGTGGTGGTATCGGAACAATACTGGCAAAAGAACTTCTGGTATACACTGACAGAATAAGGCTGGTCAGTCGTCATCCCACCAAAATTAATGAATCGGACGAGTTGTTCGCTGCTGATGTGACAGATCCCGTGCAGCTTGATAAGGCTGTCGAGGGATCGAATATTGTATATGTAACCGTCGGATTTGAGTACAAAAAAAAGGTCTGGGAAAAAACATGGCCGCCATTCATCCGGAGTGTCATTGATAGTTGTATCCGGCATAATGCATGGCTTGTATTTTTTGATAATGTTTACCTCTACGATAAGAATTATATAGGACATATGACTGAAGAAACTCCGGTACGTCCGTCAAGCCGGAAGGGAAAAGTGAGGGAAAAGATTGTCGGGATGATTATGGAAGAGGTTAAATTGGGGAAGCTTAAGGCTTTAATTGCCCGATCCGCTGATTTTATTGGCCTTTCGAACAGTGTTTTGGTTGAGCTTGTTCCTAAAAATTTGCAAAAAGGCAAGAAAGCTATGTGGTTTGCCAATCTGGATAAAGTACATACTTGCACATTTGTTCCTGATGCAGCCAGGGCAACGGCAATTTTGGGAAATACACCGGAAGCCTTCGGACAAACCTGGCATTTACCTACAGATAATACCAAGCTGACAGGAAAACAATGGGTAGAACTGTTTGCGAAGGAACTCGATGTTAAACCCTCAGTCCAGGTTTTACCCATATGGATGATGGGTATTTCGGGTCTGTTTGTTCCGGTATTACGGGAATTTAAAGAAATGGCCTATCAGTATGACAGGGATTATTTTTTTGACAGTTCTAAATTTAGCCGCAAATTCGGATATAAAGCTGTCAGTCCGGGAGAGGCTATTCAGCGAATTGTGGCAGAATTAAAAAATCAAAATCAGCAAATCACTTAAGTTCAGAATCAGAATATATGATGAACTGAAAGGTAAAATCATACAAAAATTACAAGGTTATGAAGGATCAGGATTATTCAGAAGATAAGACATTAAAATCCCCCGGTTATTATATTTCAGGGGATCCGCAGACAGATGAAACAGCAAAGGACCAGGATTCTCTGACAATGACGGTTGTATTTAACAATATTTCAGCAGATCCGTGTTTGCAGAAATCGTGGGGTTTTGCTATGTGGATCGAGAACCAGGAAGGAGCAGTGCTCTTTGATACCGGAAGTGACGGCAATATCCTGCTTGAAAATATTACAGCCTCGGGTATTGATCTGACCCGCCTGCATTCCATCGTCATCTCACATGAGCATTGGGATCATGTGAACGGTTTGCCGGTCATAACCAGTAAACTTAAACGCCAGATTCCTATATTTGTGCCTGCAGATATTGAAGAACAGATCAGAGTTCTTTCACCCGGATCTGACATCATCCCCGTATCCGCCCCTCAGTGTATTACGGGTGAGATCTGGACTACTGGACCTCTGCCGGGAAATCATAAAGGGAAGGCTTTATCGGAACAGTCCCTGATGATTAACCGGAATGGAAAATCATACCTGTTAACCGGTTGCTCACACCCGGGAATTGAAAATATTGCAGCTTTTGCCCGGAGCCATTTCAAGGACAGCGACCTTGAACTGATAACTGGAGGATTCCACCTGGAAGCCCTTGATGAGAGGGAAATTCAGAGTATCATTGACCGCCTGTTGGGGTTGAAAATACGAAAGATCGCACCTTCGCATTGCACCGGTGATACCGCCACTAAATATTTCCAGGAAGCCTGGCAGGAAAATTTTATTCACCTGGGGTTGGGTGAAACATTTGTGACAGCATAAGGAAAAGGCTTGTTATTTTCTCATTCCGGCCATGCTCTGTATGCTTATTTTTCCATTTCTTTTTTCTTCCAGAGATAGAAGTCCCTCAACACATAAAAGGCTTCTTTCTTATCGCCTTTCTGTCCGATCAGTCCTTTTCTGTTCCACCCGTCCTGGATAAAGGGCAGGGGACGTTTAGGCGATCTGAAATCAGCCAGGATCCAGGGGGTCATACCTCTGAGTGGCTGAATTTTTCTAAGCATCGGGATTTGTTCCTCATACAGGTACTTCTGAAATTCTTCTGTCCACCTGGTCAGGCTGTCACCATGAAATCCCTGCAGGGCACCACCTCCGAGTTCGGAAATGAATACCGGCTTATCGTAAGCAAACTGGAAGGTAACGTCACGGCATTTGTCGGGGAGTCCGGTATACCAGCCGAGGTATTCGTTGAAGCTGAGAAGATCGGTGAATGCTCCAAGCGGATCGGTGATCTTGAGGACATTCTTATCAAAATCTTCATAATTTACCTCCATGGCCGCAGAGACCAGCCTGGTATCGTCAAGCCGGCGAGCCTCCTTGATGAGTCCCGACATGAATGTTGTCCGTTCCGGACTGACCGGGGTTTCGTTGCCAACAGACCATACGATCACGGAAGCCCTGTTTTTATCTCTGGTAATCAATTCGTTGAGCTGGTTCTCCGCATTCTGAAACGTTTCCTTATTATTCCATTGAATGGTCCAGTATACAGGGATCTCTTCCCAGAGCATGATTCCCATTTCTTCAGCAACCCTGGCCATGTGCTCATTATGAGGGTAGTGGGCGAGCCTGGCAAAATTACAGCCCAGTTCTTTTGCCCATCCCAGAAGCATTCTCGCATCATCCTCGGAATATGCTCTCGCTCCCCTGACAGGATTTTCCTCGTGGATACTGATTCCTCTTAAAAAGACCGGTTTCCCGTTGAGCAGGATGTCGGTTCCTGAGACTTCAATGGTCCTGAAACCCATCCGGTCATTCATGGTATCCGAATGCATGGTTAATGAAATGTTATAAAGACGGGGATTTTCGGGTGACCACCTGACAAGTTTGTTCACGCTGAACCGGAAAGCCGCGGTTCCATCTTGTCCGGTGGTAAAGGTTTTGGCGACCTTCAGTTCGGGAATATTCACGGTGACGTCCTGGCCGGCCGAATTTTTACCGTCGAGTTTCACATAACCCTCAATGATATCCCCTTCACCCTTTTTAAGATCAAGCTTATAATCCCTGATAAATGTCCCAGGTACTTCGATAAGCCTGACATCACGGGTTAAACCGCCGTAATTCCACCAGTCGGTGTTCAGGGTAGGTACTCCTTCCTTTACTCTCTTATTGTCAACCTTAACAACCAGTGAGTTAGCCGACGGTTTGACCAGACCTGTCACTTCAAAGTTGAAAGGGGTAAAGCCACCGGTGTGCGTTCCGACTTTTGCCCCGTTCAGGTAAACATCAGCGCGGTAATTGGCAGCCCCAAAGTACAGGAACAAACGTTTATTTTCCTGCCCCGCCGGTAAGTCAAATTTCTTTCTGTACCAGATGGAACCTTCGTAATAGAACAGACTCCTATCCTGGGTGTTCCAGTCTCCGGGCACCAGAATGCCGGGAGTATTGTCAAAGTTATATTCCAGCAGCTCTGATTTATCTGTTTGTTGCAGGTCGCGGTAAAATGCCCCGCCTGCTTTCGTCTGATCCGGATACGTATCATAAGGCTGGTAGCGGTAGTCGTAGTAACCAGTCTCATACGGATCGACAATGTAATGCCATTTCCCGTTCAGGTTCAATCCATGCCTGTTCAACGGATTTATCAGCAGGGATTCCGGGCCCTGGGCCTTGAGCCTCGCATTAGCTCCCATAATCAGTGTGAGCAACGAAATGGTTATCATTTTTTTCATCATAAAGTTTCTGTTAAGAATGAATGGTACAGGTAAATAATTCCGGATCGTCTGAGAAAGGGGAAAGGCAATCCTGTGCCTGAATATTTTTTGTGGTTTTAAAATTAATGATATTCTGAGATACCAACGGATTTTAGGCACTTTTTCTTGCCGGCAGTTGAGGTTCCCCTTCCTTTCTCTCTGATCAGAGCAATTCAATCTGTAAGATCCTTCGGGTATCACCGGTAATCTTAAAGCGGTCATCAATACGTTTACCAATAATCCAGACTATATTTTTACCACTGGTAAGCAGCCATGTATTTTCCTTGTCGGGGATTGATATTTTACTGTCGACGAAGAAATCGCTAAGTTTTTTCATGTTCTTCATACCCAACGGCATGAAATAATCACCTTTTTCCCATTTCCTGATGATCAGTGGAAATCCGAGCAAATCATAGTCGAGGCATGCAATGTCGGGATACCGTGGGATGACAAAATCGTCGGAGTAGTCTATAACACTGAGTGAAAGTTTAACAGGTTCCTCGATATTGAGATACGGGTTTTCGATATAATAGCGCTTTTGTTGATCGGGTCTCAGTGGTTCAATTATAAGAGTATCCCTGTCCTTAACCAGCCTGTGTGTGGGGGAGAAGAATATTTTTCCCGGCGAACTTCGCAGGCTCTTCATGACGTCGTCAACCACAGCAGGGGGAAAACTAAAGTCGCTCAGTATTCCATAAAGCCAGGTGTGAGCAAACCTGTCGCTTCGCAGCCGGTCCAGGTGAATGGTCATCTTTCGTTTTTCCCTGACCAGGAGTTCCTGTTTTTTTAATTCGAGAGCCTGAAGGTATATTTCACCTGCCTCCCTGAGTCTCATTATATTTTCGAGCATGACATCGTTGAAGCGGGGATTGATTTCTTCCATCACCGGTATGACCCCATGCCGTATTTTGTTCCTGGCATATTTGGTTGTAGCATTACTTGAATCTTCCCTCCATTCAAGATGATGTTCCACGGCATACTCAGAGATATGAAACCGGTCTGAGAAGAGCAGCGGTCTGATCAGATGCCCGGTCTTTTCCCTGATGCCGGTGAGACCTCTGATGCCTGTTCCGCGGCAAAGATTGATGAAGAAGGTTTCAGTGATATCGTTTTTGTTGTGTGCGGTGGCAATGTAATCGCTGCCTGTCTGAATCCTCATTTCTTCAAACCATTCATATCTAAGTTCCCGGGCTGCCATCTGCACAGAGATACCATTATTGGAAGCGTGGTCAATGGTGTTGAACGATTTGGTATACACTTCCCCATCATACTTTTCCCCCAAATCTTTCACAAACATCTCATCTTCGTCTGAATCTGACCCCCTAAGTTTGAAATTGCAATGGACGATGGCAAAGGAATAACCGGCGTGATGAAAAAGGTCAAGCATGACTACTGAATCGATGCCGCCTGAAACCGCGAGAAGTAGAGTATCCGACTGTCGGCATAATCCGTTGTCCTTGATAAAGGATGAGAAGTCTTCAAGCATACGAAAAAATTTTCAACTAAGGTAAAAAAAAGAGGCCGCACCATCAATGGGCGACCTCTTAAAAGCATGAACCTGTTTTTCAGGGTTTAATTTTCCGAAAGATAGGCGGCTATTCCTTCATGTGTTGCCTTCAGTGCTTTTTCACCAGAGTGCCAGTTAGCGGGACAAACTTCTCCATTCAATTCAAAAAACTGAAGAGCATCGATGATACGGAGCGTTTCATTCACACTTCTGCCAAGAGGCATATCATTCACAACCTGGTGCCGTACAATCCCTTTCCGGTCTATAAGGAACAGTCCCCTGTAAGACTGAGGAATCCCTTTGAAACCGGCTTCCCCGTCTTCGTTATATTCATATTCGCCGGCCAGAACATCGTAATTTTCAGCAATGGTTTTTGCCTGGTCTGAAACGATCGGGAATTTTACTCCTTTTATACCGCCTTCATTTCTGGATGTCTGAAGCCATTTCCAGTGCGAAAACTCAGAATCGACCGAACAGCCGACAACAGCAACATTCCTTTTTTCAAATTCTGTGATCATATTCTGAAATGCAATTATCTCAGTGGGGCAGACAAAAGTGAAATCCGCGGGATAAAAGAAAAATACAACATATTTTTGTCCGAGAAATTGATCAAGTGAGAATTCATTTACTACTTCACCGCCGTTAATGACTGCCGGTGCAGAAAAGTGCGGTGCTTTTTTTCCAACTAATACTGCCATAATGTTTACTTTATTTTTAGGTTTAATAATACATGTGCAAAGGTAAAGGAATTGTCTTCTTACTGACCTGTCAACTCCCTGTTTTACACAAATAGGGTTTTGAATACTATGAATACGATTTAATTTCAGGTTAATGGAGAGAAAGATTTGTAAACAATGATAGTGCGGCTATTGTTTGAAATGAGGGTAAAAATGGCCTCTACGGATTTGCCGGGAGGGATTAATAAGGCAGAATATCAGGTGCTTGGATATAGAAATTATTTGGGTTGAGTTTCTTTTCACCAGAAAAATCAAGGAAATCGCCCAGTCCCATCCCTGTAAGATTTGGATAAAAGGTAAACCTGAACTGAAAAGTTGGAAATACGAGTCTCTCATTCCTAATCCTGACGCCCAGGCCCAAGGCGCTGTAAGCATTCACGCTTGAAAATTGAGCCTGTTCAGGAGCAATAAAGGCAAAATCGGCAAATCCAAAAAGAACAAATCTGAACCCATAAAGATAGTACGGGGTAAATGCATCAGATTCCAGGTTCAGCACCAGTTTTTGACCGCCATAAATGTCATTTCGTGAAAGGCCGGTAAGGCCTGATTTGTCGTTTATATAAATCCTTTCCAGAGGAAAACGGTTGATTCCACGGGTATAAATAAGGTTGGCAAAATGGCGGAATTTAAATTGCTGCAGAATATACAGGTTGGTAAAGTAGTTGGCATTTAAATTCAGGACACCTTGCTGAAATATTCCTGAGGGGGCTATAAATCCACCTGTGGAGGTGCTGAGATACAGGTAACCTTCATTTTTGATAAAATTTCCGTGAGCCAGGGTCAGGGAGGTGTATGCACGGTTTGAAAATTCGTCGAATTCTTCGCCAAGAATCAGATTTGCCTTCCACCCGATCGGGATGTCTTCCGTCCGGCCAAAACTGTATATGAGGTTACTACGGTAGAACGACTGGGATGATATGGCGATACTATTCAGCCATACCGTTTTATTATGAAATTCGTAGAGGAAATTCTTTTCCACTGTTGGTCTTTCAAAATACTTTTCATGGTATATCCTTGTGGAAAGCACAAGGTTTGTTCTTCTGACATTGAAGTTGCTGACTTTAGTGAAGGGGAATGCTCTGCCAATCCAAAAATTATAATAGTTAAATTTGAGATTCTCTTTTATTGCCGCTGTATCTGAAAACCAAATATACCTTGCCGTGCTGGTATGTTTGGCTGAGAGGCCCCCGGCATATTTTGTGTTTGGCGTAAAAAAGGGGCGCAGGAGTGAGATGCCATAGGATTTCAGGTCATATACATTCTGGTAGAAAATATTGTTATCAATGAATGAGCCCAGAATATTCCGGTTTCTGTAAAAGGCCTCATATCCGAGGAGATGGGATTTTGAAGGATCCCAGTAAACGTTGTTCTGCAATTCATGTCCTGTTCCCAGTATATTCCTGTCCCAGATTTCAGCCTTTCCAGACTCTACATCACTTAATTCAACAAAGAAAGCTTTCGACGCAACATCCTTGATAAGGATAGTAATATCAACCATGTCGGGATTCCCTTTTACGGTACTGACAATGATCCTGTCATCTTCGATATAGCTTTGTTCCCTCAAAAGCCGCTCATTATCTGAAAAAGTTTGGGGGTCAACACGGTCTCCCTCGTGAAACAGAAGGTTACGACTAAGGACATCAAGTCTTGTTTTAACATGAACTGCATTTGCAGCGTTGTTCAGCCAGGTATTATTTTGATAGGTTGTGTCGGCAATACTGGTTCCAAAAGGATCCATCCGGATGAAACGGATATTCCGGATGATTTTTCCGGCATACGGCATATATTCCGATTCACTCTGATGTGTCCCCAGAGTGTCTTTGATCGGTTTACTGGGCGGTGAAATAACAATGTTATGTAGTTCTTTTGTCCAATTATTTCGATAGGCTTTTTCTTTTAACGACTCGAAAAATTTTTGGGTTTTCTTCTGACGGTCGCTATTAATTACGCTGTCGGCACTTTGGCGGGGAATATTCTGATCAGGCTTCTGTCCGAACAACACTGGAGAAACAGTCATTGCAAAACATATCATAAAGGTAATATGGACCAGAGTTGACCTCAAAATTTTATTCAATTAGTGCGGAAATATACTAAACTTTCAGGTGAAATATTCTCAAAACAGGCAGGTCATAAAACAGCAGACCCGGAGTCTTGTCTTACGGTCTTATGGTAGTGTTGAGCAAAACTCAACAAAGCCGGCAAAAACAAGAGTCCGGGTCCGGGTTTAAATATCGGTGGGAATATCCGCTCTGATCATTGCAGCCCGAGTATATCAGGGCCTTGTTTAAAAATGATATCTACCGGGATATTCATAGTTTTCAGTTCATCCAGGTCTTTTTGAAGCTTTTCCCGGATATACCCTTTGTCTTGAATCAGCTTTTTTGCCGCATCATAATCGCCATTGCCCTGGATGGTAATTAATTCGGCCGACAGGTTGTTTATGGCATCTTTCATTTTTTCAAAATTCACCCTGTAAGTGCCGGTATCATCGTTTCTGGAGAAGGCGCCGGCCTCCTCGAAATAATAGAACCGGATCATATTTGCGATGCCATGGGCTGATGAAGCACCGAATCGGACTGACCGGAAAATACCGGCCAGAAACGTAACATAATTGGTCATCAGGTCCTTGTTTCCAAGTTTTCCGGCTTCTGCAAGTTTGGTGATAATGTATAATCCGACAATGTCAGCCTTGCCTTCCTCTATGGCAGAATAGGTGTCTTTAAGAGCATCCCTTACCTGTTGTTTTCCATCCACCGTATAATCGACGCCTAGACCGTGGGCAACTTCGTGAAACATCGTATTCTCAAAGAAGGCATCAAAGTCGATAAATTTCCGCTGATCTTCGTCAATCAGAACATTTGATATTGGAACGAGGATTTTCTCAAATTTATACTGAATGGCATTCTTCAACTGAAGTTTCCTACTGCCATATTTGGTCCTTACTACAGGATCATTGGGAAGGTTAATGGCGATGGTTTTACTGCCGGCATTGCAATCACCTGCATAATATACTACATTATAGACATTTAGATCAGAGTTTGAAGAAGGGACCTTCTGCTTGTATTTGTCTGGTACCGGCAATTCTTTTTGTAACTGCGGCAGCATGGCGGAGATCTTTTTCAGTTTGTTGCTCCATTGATGATCTTTTATCAGGATATAAGCTTCATGGGCCGCCTTATAGTTAAATAACTGGTCCTCATAATTTTCAATCGGGCCGACAACAAAATCAATATCATTGTTTTTCATCTGCATCCAGGCCACATCACTGTCATAATATTTGTCAGTTAGCAGTGCATCCGCCCTGAGCTTCAGGTATTTTTTAAATCCCGGATCATCAGCAAGGTCGGCAGCCTGTTTGAGCAGGCTTGATGCTTTCAATACCTGTTCGCTGAAAGCATCATGGTACCAAACGGTTCTGAGGTTGCCGGAACTATCCCGCCTGATCAGTGTATACTGGTTGGTTTTATCAGCATTATTGAAATTAAGGAACTCATTTACAGTCATGTCAGCAGGATAAAAATTTGCTCCCGCCGGCTTGAGGCCATACTTTTCCTGAAAAGGTTTGTCATTGTTCAACCGTTCCCAGGGACCATAATTTATAGTGAATAATTCTTTCAGAGTTTCATTTTGTGTTGAGGCAAAAAGTGAATCTTTATTTCCGGGATACGCCTCTTTCCAGAAAAGATTATTCATGACATCAGCAGCGCTGAAAAGAATTTTAAGCATTTCTTTTTGATTCTGACTGAGCTGGCTTATGTCGGCAGTAAGCGGAACAACTGCAAATTCATTCAGCTTGTTTTTAAAAACCTGTTCTTCAGTATAAAGGGTGATATTTTTGTCGGGTGTATCGCCCAGCATCACCAGGGAGCTGTCCTGCTTAACATATTGAAAAGACTGTGTAACATCAGCATCGCCCTTCTCAACCTGGGCCAGAAGAGTGACATAATCTGGTTTGTCATTGATGATCTGATACGTACCCACCTGGTCATTGATTGTAATTACGCCATCAGGTTGTACGATTACAGTTATGTCAGCTTTCATGTCCACGTCGATACTGGAATCTACTTCTGTTACAATCTGGGTACCTCTATAGGTATGATACAGGTAACTGTAATCCTTGTTTACGCAGGATGAAAACCATAATGCAAGAAAGAATAATCCAGGGAAAAACAGCTTTTTCATTGATCGGTATTTTTTGGTTTTACATGTAAATTTATAAGTAAATACTTTATAAAAAGTAGGATACTAATGTTAAGTTTAACACGCAAGTTTATCTATTGTTGACTTGATGTAGATTTTATACAAAATGGCCAGAGGGATGGTCGAATCCGATAAATATACCCTGTTCCGGCATTGCGTAATCCGGCCCCCGATTTTGGTTGACAGACCTGTGAGATTCCTGGCGGGAAAAAAGTAGAGGTTAGTTTAACTCCTAATGCAATTAAGCAGCCCGTCAGATGCTTGTGCTGAGAGTTGCAGTAAAGATCTTATTCCGGGATGAAACGACCGGAGAATGAATCAGTATGCCTTGGCGAACAGAGCTTTAATGGTTGAAGGCTTACCTGTAAAGATGCAATTGCCTTTTTGCTTTCCGGCATCAAGTGGGATGCAGCGGATCGTAGCCTTGGTTTCCTGCTTGATCTTTTCCTCTGTTTCAGGAGTCCCGTCCCAGAATGCGCTCACAAATCCGCCTTTATTTTCAATGATATCGGTAAATTCTTCCCACGATGCAGCTTCATGGGTCGAATTTTCTCTGAATTCAAGGGCTTTCCGGTAGATATTTGCCTGGATTTCGATCAGGAGGTCTTCTGCCCGTTTACCAATGCCCTCCTGGCTTACCACCGACTTTTCAAGGGTGTCACGCCTGGCCAGTTCGACGGTTCCATTCTCAATATCCCGTGGTCCGAGTGCGAGTTTTACCGGAACACCTTTCAGTTCATATTCGGCAAATTTCCAACCAGGTTTATGGGTGTCGCGGTCGTCGTATTTAACTGAAATCCCCAATGCTTCGAGTTCCGCTTTCATCTTCAATGCCACTTCAGAAATAGAAGCGATCTGGTCCGTATTTTTATAGATAGGAACGATGACCACCTGGATAGGGGCCAGTTTAGGCGGCAGTATCAAGCCGTTGTTATCGCTGTGTGCCATAATAATGGCTCCCATCAGCCTTGTCGAGACACCCCAGGAGCTAGCCCAGACGTATTCAAGAACACCTTCCCGGTTTGTAAACTGAACATCGAATGCTTTAGCAAAATTCTGGCCCAGGAAATGAGAAGTTCCTGTCTGTAATGCTTTCCCATCCAGCATAAGGGCTTCAATACAATAGGTGTCAATGGCGCCGGCAAACTTCTCACTCTCCGATTTAATACCTTTTATGACAGGAATAGCCATCCAGTCTTCCGCAAACGTGGCATATACTTCCAACATCTTTAGGGTTTCCTCAACTGCTTCCTCCCGGGTTGCATGAGCCGTATGCCCTTCCTGCCACAGGAACTCTGTGGTTCTCAGAAAGAGCCTGGTTCGCATTTCCCAGCGAACAACGTTGGCCCACTGATTTATTAATATAGGGAGGTCGCGATAAGATTGAATCCAGTTTTTATAGCTGTTCCAGATAATGGTTTCAGACGTTGGCCTGATAATCAGCTCCTCTTCCAGTTTAGCCTCGGGATCGACGATCACGCCTCCGTTTTCTTCATCATTTTTTAAACGGTAATGGGTTACAATTGCACATTCCTTGGCAAAACCCTTCACGTGGGCGGCTTCCCTGCTGAAAAATGACTTTGGTATAAATAAGGGAAAGTAGGCATTCTGATGCCCGGTATCCTTGAACATCTTGTCAAGAGCAGCCTGGACCTTTTCCCATATCGCATATCCGTATGGTTTAATAACCATGCAACCTCTTACGGCGGAGTTTTCTGCAAGATCAGCCTTGATTACAAGATCGTTATACCACTGAGAGTAATTTTCTTCCCTGGATGTGAGGACTTTTGCCATATTATTAACTTTTAATCAGTCCGCAAATTTGCGAAAATATATCCTATTACAAAAATGATCGTATTCAAATTATCCATCTCTGTTCTTTTATGATCCTGATGAGGGGTCAAACATGAAGTCCGTGAATTTCTGTCAAATTCAGATTTTGGTTTTTTCCTGAACAGACCCGTACGTAAAATCTCTGTTCGTAACTCAGGCTCTGAATTTCCAGTTTTTCTGTATGTTTTGTTAAAATTGACCGTTTGCTGCGTTTTTCAAATCAAAAAATGTAATTTGGAACTGTAAAAAATTGAGTATACCTGTTAAAATCGGATAGGAAATTAGTTTTGGTATAGTATTTGTCTTTTATCATCTAAATTTGAAAAACGAAAACCTAATTATAAGCCAGGAGGTTTAATCATGAAAACGTTAATAAATATCACCTTATCAGCAACCTTTCTCCTCGCTTCTTGTGCCAGTGGTTATTACGCCACTTCCGGCAATTATGACGATGCCTACTATACTCCCTCAGGTAAAAAGTCAGCGGAAGCCACGGTAACCGGGCAACAGGCGCAAACCAGCGCACCAGTTGACCATGAGGCCCTTAGTACTGAACGGGTCGGTGAAAACTCTGCGTTGTCTGGAGAACAGAATACCCCTGATCAACAAGGGCTTACAGACTATGAGAGGTATAAGCAGCAAAAAGAGCAGGAAATGCTTAGTGAAGATAATACCTCCGGTCAGGATAATCAGTACTATGATCAGTCACAGGCAGGTGCTTACGACACAAGCTATGTCCCTCAGCAAGATTACCAGGGTCAATACTATGATGACAGTACCCAGCAGCAGCCTTCGGTTGTTAACAACTATTATTACAACAACGACGACGGGTATTACGATTACTACTATACTTCGAGGCTGAGAAGATTTCACAGCCCTTATTACGGCTGGAATTATTACGATCCCTGGTATTCCGACAATTACTGGTATAGTTATAATCCTGCCGCATGGGGGACCAGCATATATTTCGGTTCACCCTGGGCAATGAGTTTTGGCTGGTACCAGCCCTATTTCTACACGCCTTGGTACGGCTACGGCTACGGCTACGGCTACGGCTACGGCTACGGCGGATATAATGACTATTATTCTGGTTATTATGGCTTCGGATATCCCGGTTATTATGGTTCATACTGGAATGGCTACGGCGGATATTATGGTGGGGGAGGCCTTTACAGCCGGTCCTCATCAAGTTACGGGCATATACCATACAGGTCAGGATACTCCGTAAGATCATCTTCAGCAAGCAATACAGGTGTTAGAAAAGCGGGTGGTGATGTCAGGGTTGGAAGCAGAGCCAATTCGGCAACCTATGACCCAAAACAAACCGGCACTTCCACGGGAAGAACGTTAGACAGAAAAGCTTCCGGTGAAGCGGTCAGGACAACATCCCGTACGCAAAATGTAAACGGTGTTCCCAGAACAGCTACCCGTACAGAAGGTAATTCTAATGCGGTCAGATCAAATACCCGGACACAGTCAACAGGACGTCCCGTCAGGACGCCTGAGCAGACCAGGCCAACCTATAACCGTCCTGCAACCAGGACCTATACTCCGAGCTATGAAAGACCAAGATCCGGAAATACACCCTCCTATAACCAGGGTAATGAAACCAGGAGTACTTATACCAGGCCTTCCAATAGTAACACAAGGAGTACCTATACCAGGCCTTCCAATAGTAACACAAGGAATACGTATTCAAGACCTTCTAACAATACAAATACCAGAAGCAATTACAGTAGACCTTCGCGTTCAACCAATACTTACAGCAGACCCAGCTCGCCCTCAAGATCGACCTATAGTGCCCCATCAAGATCATCATCATCCGGAAGCCGGAGCTACAGCGCCCCGTCGCGGTCAAGCTATAGCGCACCTTCCGGATCATCTTCGGGGAGCAGAAGCTATAGTGCACCTTCAAGATCATCCAGTGGCGGCGGCAGCAGATCCTCAGGAACAGTCAGCAGGTCGTCTGGTGGTGGAAGAAGATAAAAACAATTTCATTGACATCAGTCCCACAACCGTTTGGTGGGACTGATTTTTTTAATTCCGGAAAAATATCCCCACATCTTCTGATGATCGAAAACCAGACGATGCATTTCAGGGAGTTCCTGGTTAAAAACATATTATTGTCTTAACTTACTGATTTACAGTTACTAAATTCTAAAAGCTATGAAACGCTATATTATCATTGTTGCAGGAATACTGTTCTTCCTCTCTGCCGGTAGGGCACAAAATGAAGTAGATGCCTTACGTTTTTCACAGCACTACATTGTCGGTACTGCCAGAGCAGTCGGCCTTGGCGGTGCAGTGGGTGCACTTGGCGGCGACTTTACCAGCCTCAGCATTAACCCGGCAGGTATTGCTTTATACAGACAATCTGAATTTACCCTATCCCCTTCACTGTACTGGGTCAACGGAACCTCCGAATTTCTTGGAAATTCGTACGATCAGACAAGATATAACTTCAATATCGGAAACATTGGCTATGTTAATTATAATGACCTGAAAAATTCATCAGGCTGGAAAAGTACCTCATTCGGTATCGGATATAACAGGATTAATAATTTTAATAAAGACATCCTGATGAGAGGGATCAGCAAGAATACCTCCTTCCTTGATAATTTTACCGATAACCTGAATAATTATCCGTCACAGGTGAGTGATATGTACGAGGGCCTGGCAGAAAATACCAATCTTGTTTATTATGATACCGTTTACAATGTGTACTCAAATGATCTTGCCGACCATGGATACGGGCAACTCATGAGCCGGAAGGAGACCACCTCGGGTAACATTGGAGAATACACCTTTACCTTCGGTGCAAATTATAACGACAGGCTTTATCTCGGCGGAACTTTCGGACTTCAGTCGGTTAGATGGGATGAAAAGATTTTGCACTCCGAATCGGATATCGGAGACTCTATTCCTTATTTCACGGCTTTTGATTTTACCCAGACCGACCATACTTCAGGCGTCGGCTATAATTTCAAAATTGGCGCTATCGTGAGACCTGTTGATTTTCTCAGGCTTGGTATCAGCTATGAACTTCCTACCTTTTACAATCTGAATACCGATGCTACTACGGAAATGTATTCTTATTTTGATGCCAACTCGGGCATAACTAACGGCAATGACGTTGCAGGACCAATGACAAACAAATACAGTCTCAGAACACCACCGAAAATGACTGCAAGTACCGTCCTGACATTCGGACAAGCCGGTCTGATCAGTTTCGACTATGAACGCATCAATTATACAAAGATCGATATGGAGGGTGACGGAAGTTCCGATCTCTACTTCAATATCAACCAGACGATCAATGATATTTACAGGCCTGTAAATAATTTCAGGGCAGGTGGGGAGCTTCGGTTTGGCACCAACTACATGCGGGCAGGCTATGCCTACTACCAGAGTCCTTATAAATCGTATGAACCGAATTCAAATAACAACTATCAGATTTTTTCTGTTGGCGTGGGTGTCAGGTCTAAATATACTTTCGTGGATCTGAGCTATGCCTATTCAACCAGGCAGGAAAGATATTATATGTACCCCGAACAAATTAACAGCGGGTCACTAAATACTTACGACAGCAACAACATCATCCTGACCCTGGGATTCAGATTCTGAAAGTCATTAGATACGCATTACCTGATTCAATCAGAAGGGTCCGTTCTTCCATCCCGTTTCAAGAATGACCCGTGCTTCAGGCCCGGTGTTGAACAACAGATCTATTATGCTCAGGTTTGGAACAAAGTTGTATTTATCTGAGAATACCTGTATATATTTCTCCGGAGTCGATGCTGAATTCGACTCCGGATTTTTTTTCGGATGAATGACGTCCCTGTAATCCAGCGTGGAGTCAGCGGATTTTCTAAATTCGGCCGACAGCGAGAATTCCTTCCGTATGCCAAGATCATTGAGAATGGTATGAGTAAGCTGAGTATTGAGGTCGATCAGAAAGGTGGTTTTTTTCCTGTAAAATGGTTCAAGCGAATCAAAGTAATATTCAAAAAAAGCGGAGGAATTATAGGCCGAACGAATCCCGTTAAAGTGAAGCCTCTGCCAGTTGGTGGCGTAATCTATGCGGACATCTTTTAAAAACATTTTATGTCCGTGGTTCTTTTTAACCGGAATGACAAGGGATAACGACCCGTTGGCACCGAGAATTACACAACGGTTCCGGTAGGTCTGTTTTGTATAATGATCATATTGTTCAATTTCAATCTGATAATCAGTGGTAAAAGGACAAAAATACCGCTGAGGGCCAAGGTATGCTGTCGAAAGTAGTATATGTGATATATTTTCCATACGTCTTTGAACCGCAAATATATATATTCCTGAGTTTTCTCTTCTTTTTTCCGTTAAATGAAGAGGAACTATATTTTTATTTAGACTTATTTAGGATTAGCCAAAAGACTAATTATCGCTGAGTTGTGGGTGGCATATCTCCGATAATAGGATTAGTTTTGTATTTGTATGACATTGACAGGGCTGATTGATGAAGGTCAGGTATAACTGCGGTCATGATTTGTATCGTGGTTAAACAGCAGGTTATCGTTTATGAGTCGCAGATTAAGTCTGATCTCATTGATGGAAAATGCCGGGGAGTGCAGGATTGGTTTAGCTGATGATTATTATTGAGTCCGCAGAGGTCCTGTATTTTTATAGGTTATCCAAAATTTAAAAAAATGGTTATGAAAAGAAGAGACTTCCTAAAAAGAGGTTTAAGTGTGGGATTTGTTGCAGGAACGGCATTTACTATCAATCCCTATAAGAATCTTTTTGCCTCTCCGCTGGCAGGTGAATACGATATGGTTGCCATTAGGGGAGGAGAGCCCGAAGTAATGTTTGACCGGGCGATTGAGGAGATGGGTGGTATGAGAAAATACGTTCAAAAAGGACAAACTGTTGTTGTGAAACCCAATATCGGCTGGGATACAAGTCCGGAAAGAGCGGCCAATACCAATCCTGCCCTTGTAAAAAGGATCATACAGCATTGTTTCAATGCAGGCGCCAAAGATGTGTATGTCTTCGATCATACCTGTAACGAATGGAGCAAGTGTTATACCAACAGCCAGATTGAAGCTGCCGCGAAATCTGCCGGGGCGAAGGTAGTTTCCGGAAACAGTGAAAAATATTACCAGGAGGTCAGTTTTACCGGAGGCAAGGTGATGAAAAATGCCAAAGTCCATGAACTGCTCCTTCAGTCTGACGTGTTCATCAATGTGCCGGTGCTTAAGAATCATGGTGGTGCGAATATGACCATCACTATGAAAAACCTGATGGGTGTTGTATGGGACAGGAAATTCTGGCATGCCAACGATTTGAACCAGTGTATTGCCGACTTTCCCATGTACAGGAAACCGGATTTAAATATAGTGGATGCCTACCGGGTCATGAAACGGAATGGTCCGCGAGGGGTATCCGTTGATGATATCATCACCATGAAGGCCCAGATCATTACCACAGACATGGTAGCTGCTGATGCAGCAGGATGCAAACTGTTCGGGACCGACCCTGCTTCTGTTAAATATATTGCACTTGCGGAGCAGCTGGGAGTGGGAACAGCAGATCTTGATAAACTTAACATTTCCAGAATCAAAGTATGACATACAGATGGCTTAAATGGACCAGGGTGACTATTGCCCTGGTTTTTTTTCTTTTGACCACATTGGTCTTTATTGATTTCAGGGGGATTGCCGGAGAGAAAGACATTAATCATATCCTGTTTTTGCAATTCGTGCCTTCACTGCTGAAATTCCTGACCATATTCAGTCTTTCGGCAGCCGGGTTTATTGTTATCCTTTTACTGACGGCCCTTTTTGGCCGGGTTTACTGTTCAGCTATTTGTCCCCTGGGAATTCTTCAGGACATGTTCAGCCGGGCAGGAAAATTATTCAGGAAGAAAAGGAAGAGAAAATATAAATACCTGAAACCCAAAAATATTCTCCGATACACCATCCTCGCAGTGACAGCGCTCACCGGAGTTTTTGGTTCTGTTTTTATCCTGGGCCTGCTTGATCCTTACAGTCTTTTTGGGAAAATAGCTACAGCACTGTTCCGGCCTGCCGGTATCTGGATCAACAACGCGGTTGCCGGTATCCTTGAGCAAATGAATATCTTTTCGCTCTATGCAAAAGACATCAGCATGTTTCACCTTTCGGCAATATTATTCCCTGTGGTTATTCTGTTGGTACTGGTATACATGTCCGGCAGGTACGGCCGGTTATATTGTAATACCATCTGTCCTGTGGGTACCCTCCTGGGCTGGCTTTCAAAATATTCCCTGTTCAGGATAAGGATTGATTCTGCAAGTTGCATCAAATGCGGTAAGTGTGCCTTTGCCTGCAAGTCTGGATGTATTAGCATAAAGAATCTGAACGTTGATCTTTCGAGATGTGTGGCCTGTTTCGATTGTCTGCCGGCATGTGAAGACGGGGCCATCCATTTTACCGCCGGAAGTAAGGTAAAGGAGTTTAAACCCGAACCGGTGACTGTTGACGCCGGCATCGATACAGGCAGGAAAAGATTCATCCTTACTTCGTTCGTCGCCCTTTCTTCCCTGGCCGGGATAAAGAATCTTAAAGCTGCATCGGGTGATGATGATAAACCTTTAAATAAGAAACCTACTACAGTACCGGTCAAAAAAACATCACCGGTCTCACCCCCGGGTTCATTAAGCATTGATCACTTCACTTCAATATGTACGGCCTGCCAGTTATGTGTCAGTCAGTGCCCGACAGGAGTATTACAGCCTTCTGTCCTTGAATACGGACTTACAGGTTACATGCAGCCGCACATGGATTACAGCAGTAATTACTGCAATTTTGAATGTACCCTCTGTGCCGATATTTGCCCTACCGGTGCGATCATGTCGGTAACCAAAGAGAACAAGAAGACCCTGCAGATGGGGAAAGTCAATTTTATTAAGGACAATTGTGTGGTTTACACTGAAAATACAGCTTGCGGATCATGCTCGGAGCATTGTCCTACCCAGGCGGTAAAGATGGTACCGTATAAAGGGTCCCTTACTATTCCCGAGACCGATAACAAGATATGTGTGGGATGCGGAGCCTGCGAGCATGCCTGTCCGGTAAGGCCTTACAAGGCGATTTTTGTAGATGGCAATCCGATTCATCAGATTGCAGAAAAGCCAAAAGAAGAAAAGCTTGAAGCGCCAAAGCCTGATGAAGATTTCCCATTCTGAGTCAGGCTAAGAAAGTCAGTAATATAATTAAATGTAAGGGCGGAAAATTTTCCGCCCTTACATTTAATTATATTACTGACTTTTACATGCATTAGGTATTATTGTGTCGGATCTACAACCTTGAACAGTCTGTTCCACCTTATTTTGTTGATAAATTTTCCATTCTTATCAATGGAAAGCCATACAAATTTTGGTTTTCCGATGATATGGTTTTCAGGCACAAAACCCCAGAACCGCGAGTCTGCCGAACTGTGACGGTTATCACCCATCATCCAGTAATAGTCCATTTTGAACGTGTATGTTTCAGCTTCCTTGCCGTTGATAAAGATCTTTCCGTCTTTAATCTGCAGATCATTTTTCTCGTAGGCCTGGATGATCCGTTTATAGAACGAAAGGTTTCCGGCATTCAGTTGGACTGTAGCGCCTTTTTTCGGTATCCAGATGGGACCGAAATTGTCAATATTCCACTGGTACCGGTCGTCATGAGGGAAAAGTTGAAAATTATAACCTGTGTTTTCAATTTTTTTGACTTTAACGATATCCGGGATGGTTTTTTCTAGTTTTTCAGCATTCTCTTCAGTAAGTGTCAGCCTGTAGTTTGGATTGTACTGGATACCCAGGCTCTCCGGATCGATATCAAAATCTCTCAAAGCTCTTGGATTCAAAGGGCGGCCATTGGTTTGAACCAGGTATTCACCCTGGATGCCCTTAAAATGAGGCTCGGCTTCACCATTGATATAAACCTGTCCCTGAATAATGACCAGGCTGTCACCCGGCAGTGCTACACACCGTTTAATATAATTATCCCTTCTGTCGATGGGTCTCACGACAATATGCGCCACGTTGAAAACCCTCTGTCTGGCTTCAGAAAGGTATTCATCCCACGGTTTTTCAGGCCTGCCTGTGGTTACATCTTTCATCTTTTGTTCCATGGCAGCCTGGCGGATAATGCTGTAGATACTTGTGGCTGTATTTTCCAGCGCAACAGTATCACCTGCAGGGAAGTTGAAAACAACGATATCGTTACGTTTAACATGTCCAAAACCTTTCAGACGCCGGTAATCGAGCTGGATCCATTTCAGATATGATTCGGTGTTCATGATTCGGTTTTGGGCAAAGGGAAAGGATAGCGGAGTAATGGGTGCGCGTGGTCCGTAAGCAACTTTGCTCACATAAAGGTGATCGCCAACAAGAAGTGTACGTTCCATGGAGGGAGTAGGGATCTTGTAATTCTGGAACAGATAAATGTTGATGAGAGTTACAGCAACTACGGCAAAGATCAGTGCGTCGAGCCATTCAACCGCAACGCTGTTTTTACCGTTCCTTTTTTTCCAGAATGTCCAGTTCACTTTCCCGGTGATATACATATCGAAAATGATTGGTATACCGAGCAGGAACCAGTAGTTCCCGAGCCAGATAACGAAAAGAAGGTAGAGTAGGGTAATAACCCCGAACCTGAAGTACTTGCTCCTTAAAATTTCTAACATGACAGATTATTTAATGGATTTAAACATTCGGTTAAAGCGTAAGCCATGAAAAATGTTTTTCCCGGGATCTTTCGAAAACCAGATTGCAACAGCCTTTCCAACCAGATGATTCTCAGGCACGAAGCCCCAGAATCTTGAGTCAGCAGAATTATGCCGGTTATCACCGAGGACAAAATAGTAATTCATTTTAAAAGTATAATAACGTGAAACTACACCGTTTATGTATATCTCACCGTCTATAACCTTGAGGTCATTGCCTTCATAGACCGCAATAACCCTTCTGTAAAGAGGAAGGTTTTCCTCATTGATGTTCATGGTCATGCCTTTTGCGGGAATGATGAGCGGACCGAATTCATCTGCTGTCCACCGGTTATTGGGTGTATGTGGAAAAATCTCTGAATTTCTGAAAGAAACCTGGGGTTCAACATATCTCTGGATGCTTTTTACCTGGGGAAGATGACGGAGATATTCAGCTGCAGAATCTGTAAGCGCAATGATATGCAGAGAGCTGGTGGGATTGTAAACAACTTCCCCGGGTACTACACCAGCCTTTTCCAGGATTGAATCACTAAGCCGGTTCCTGTATGTTCTGACATAATACTTAAATTGCTGTGTTGGAAGATCCCTGACTTTTTTGTTATTGATAAATACCACACCGCGTGTGATCAGAACAGTATCGCCAGGTAATCCCTCGCAGCGTTTGATGTAGTTTTCCCGTTTATCAACCGGATTGATCACAAAATGGTACCTCCTCGTCAGGTAGTCGCGCCCGTATTCCCTGAGCAGCCGGTAATAGCTCTGACCGGCGTATTCCACAATGATGGTATCTCCTTCAGGGAAATTAAATACAATGACATCGTTATGCTTGACTTTTTCCAGCCCCTTAAGCCGGATATAGGGTAGCTGAATTTTTTTGGAGTAGGTCACGCTGCCGTTTGGAAGCATATTGGGCATAAAAGGAATCGACAGGGGTGTGTTGGGCAGTTTCGGTCCGTAAGCTATTTTGCTTACGAAAAGATAATCGCCGACCAGAAGGGTTTTTTCCATAGAAGGGGTCGGGATCTTATAAGCTTCAATGAAAAGGATTCTTACGGAAAGGGTGATGACAAGAGCTAATAGGATAGCTCTGGTCCATTCAACCGTTCCCCGGTATTTTTCCGGAACTCGGACAGACCGGTTAATTTTTTTCCACGGGATAATGTGGGTAATAAAAGCGTCGATGATAAGGAGGAGGCCCGGTAACAATATCCAGACCCTGAACCAGGCCAGGAACAAAATATAAAACAGAGACCAAAGGAACAAATAAATAATAGCAGATATTTTTAGCTTATTTTTCATACAGGATCAGATTCCCATGAGATCACGCATGGTAAAAACACCTTTTTTCCCGGGGATAAATTCAGCAGCAAGGACGGCTCCAAAAGCGAATCCCTTTCTTGATTTAGCCTCGTGACTGAGGGTGATGATGTCGACATCCGACTCATACCTGATTTCATGGATACCTTTGATATCGCCTTCCCTGTGGGCTCTGATCAGGATCTCACTTTCAGAGTGTACTGCATCAAGCGACCATTTTTGTTTTCTTTCAAGTGAGCCCAGGATCTGACCTGCAAGACTGATGGCTGTTCCGCTTGGAGCATCCAGCTTTTGAGTATGATGTGTTTCGTCGATCATCACTTCATATTGTTCGAAACCATCCATTAATTTGGCAAGGAATTCATTAACAGCAAAGACGATATTCACCCCGATGCTGAAATTAGAAGCATAAAAAAGTGTCTGATGGTTTTGATTGCATAATTCTGTAATTAGAGGCAGTTCCTCATACCAGCCTGTTGTCCCGGTCACAACCGGAACACCTGCTTCAAAGCACTTCTTCAGGTTATCTGTTACCGATGCAGGAGTAGTGAATTCGATGACGACATCAACTTTGCCAAGGCTTTCTGGATTGAGGTCATTCGGATTGTTGATATCGATTACGAGATCAATTGTGTGTCCTCTCCCGACAGCCATCTTTTCAATTTCATGGCCCATTTTGCCGTAACCTATCAATGCAATTTTCATAATCGGGTATGTTTTTCGTATGATGGCTTAAATTTAGTTTTTTTTCAGAGAAGGGACAGGAGTTAAAGTAAATAAAAAGCCGTCTCAGGAGCAATGCAGAGACGGCTGATATATTTTGCTTAAGAAGAAAACTCAGGCTTTAACCTGTTTTACAATTTCTTCAAAAGCCTGAGGGTTGTTCATGGCTAAGTCAGCCAGTGTTTTACGGCTGATAGTGATGTTATTCTTATGCAAGAGACCCATGAATTCGGAATAGGACATATCATGTAGTCTGGCCGCGGCATTGATCCTTTGGATCCAAAGGGCTCTGAATTCTCTTTTCTTGTTCCTTCTGTCGCGGTAAGCATATTGTAATCCTTTTTCAAGAGAGTTTTTAGCAACCGTCCAGACGTTTTTTCTTCTTCCGAAGGAACCTTTCGTCTGTTTGTAAACCTTCTTTTTTCTCTGTTTGGATGCTACAGAGTTTACTGATCTTGGCATTTCTTTACAGTTTTTTGAGTGCAAGCGGTCTTATTCGACACTTTCAGGCTGATACACTCTGGTTAAACATTTTAACATAGATTACTTCATGGCAAGGAGAAGCTTGACATTTTTTTCATCCGCTTTATCAACGGTATCGAAATACGTCAGGTTTCTTTTCCTTTTCGTAGCTTTTTTAGTCAGAATGTGACTCTTATAAGCGTGTTTCCTTTTAATTTTCCCTGTACCAGTAAGAGTAAATCTCTTTTTGGCACCGGAATTTGTCTTCATCTTTGGCATTCTTCTGTCGTTTTATATTGAATTAAACGTTATTTCTTTTTTACTTTTGGAGCAATAAACATAGTCATCCTTTTTCCCTCGAGACGGGGCAGCTGCTCTACTTTTCCATAATCCTCCAGATCCTGAGCCAGTCTGAGCAGGAGGATCTCACCTTTCTCCTTATAAAGAATTGTACGACCCTTAAAAAATACGAAAGCTTTAAGTTTAGCACCTTCCTCAAGGAATTTCCGCCCATGTTTCAACTTGAAATCATAATCGTGCTCATCAGTATTTGGACCAAACCGGATTTCTTTAACCACGACCTTAACGGCCTTGGCCTTCATTTCTTTTTGCTTTTTCTTTTGCTGATAAAGGAACTTTTTATAATCTACGATTTTACAAACAGGTGGATCCGCCTTTGGAGATATTTCCACCAGGTCGAGTTCCAGGTTGTCTGCCAGTTTCAGTGCTTCCGGTACTGTGAAGATTCCCGGGTTATCAATGTTATCGCCAACCAGGCGTATAGCATCTGCTCTTATTTCACGATTAATTCTGTGGGGATGTTGCTCCCTTCTTGGTGGACGTGGTCCTCTTTTAAATGTCGGTCCGGCTATAGTTCGTTACTCCTTTCTTTTGATGAATACTATTGTTTATTTATTATTTCAAGCTGATGCCTGAGTTCGGACTGGATAAATTCGGCAAATTCCTGTAGTTTCATACTGCCTTTATCTCCTTCACCCTGTCTTCTGACAGAAACGGTCTCACTTTCTTCTTCTTTTTCACCCACGATAAGAAGGTAAGGAATGCGCTTTAACTCATTGTCCCTGATCTTTTTACCGATTTTTTCGTTCCTGTCGTCAATTAGAGTGCGAATATCGTAATTATTTAGGTAATTTAAAACTTTTTGTGAATAAACCTCATATTTTTCGCTGATAGGCAAAATGACCACCTGGTCGGGTGTGAGCCATAAGGGGAATTTACCTGCGGTATGTTCTATAAGAACGGCCACGAACCTTTCCATAGAACCGAAAGGTGCGCGGTGGATCATCACGGGACGGTGTTTCTGGTTATCGGAGCCGACATATTCAAGCTCAAATCGTTCCGGCAGGTTGTAGTCGACCTGTATGGTTCCGAGTTGCCATTTACGTCCGAGGGCATCCCTGACCATGAAATCGAGTTTGGGTCCGTAAAAGGCTGCTTCCCCGTATACAATATTTGCTTTCAGGCCTTTTTCATCTGCTGCTTCGATAATGGCTCTCTCGGCTTTTTCCCAGCTTTGGTCATCGCCGATATATTTCTCGTGATTATCCTTATCCCTCAGGGATATCTGTGCTTCATAGTCTTTGAAATCGAGGGCCTTAAAGATATAAAAGATAATATCCATCACCTTTTTGAATTCATCTTTAAGTTGATCGGGACGGCAGAAGATATGGGCATCATCCTGGGTAAATCCTCTCACCCTGGTCAGACCGTGGAGTTCTCCGCTTTGTTCATACCTGTAAACGGTACCGAATTCTGCATAACGCACAGGGAGGTCTTTGTAGCTGTGTTGTTTAACTTTATATATTTCAATATGATGGGGGCAGTTCATAGGTTTCAAAAGAAATTCCTCTCCTTCCTGCGGGGTGGATATCGGTTGAAACGAATCCTTGCCGTACTTGGCATAATGGCCAGAGGTGACATAGAGCTCTTTCTGCCCGATATGAGGGGTTATCACCGGCTGATAGCCGTATTGAACCTGGACTTTTTTAAGGAAGTTCTCCAGAAGTTCGCGTAGCCTGGCTCCTTTGGGAAGCCAGAGCGGCAATCCCTGTCCGACTTTCTGTGAGAACGCAAATAATTCGAGCTCACGACCAATTTTGCGGTGGTCCCTTTCTTTAGCTTTTTCAAGCAATTCAAGATACTCATCCAGCATTTTTTGTTTAGGGAAGGTGATACCGTATATCCGGGTCATCATTTTCCGTTTTTCATCACCCCTCCAGTAGGCTCCGGCAACGTTGAGCAGTTTGACCGCTTTGATGACAGATGTATCGGGCAGGTGCGGCCCGCGACAGAGATCGGTGAAATGTCCCTGTGTATAAAAGGAAATGGTTCCGTCTTCAAGGTCGTTGATCAGTTCAAGCTTGTATTCATCTCCCTTGGCACCGAAAAATTCAAGAGCTTCTTTCTTGCTGACTTCCTTTCGGTTAAATATTTCCTTCTGTGAAGCCAGTTCCTTCATTTTCTTCTCTATTTTAGGCAGATCGAGATCACTGATCTGGACACCATCACCAGGGTCAACATCGTAATAGAAACCATTTTCGATAGCCGGACCAATGCCGAATTTAATCCCGGGATACAGTTCTTCCAGTGATTCAGCCATAAGATGCGCCGACGAATGCCAGAACGCATGCTTGCCTTCAGGATCATCGAATTTATGGAACCTGACCTCTGCATCTTTGAAGACAGGCCGGTTAAGATCCATCACTTCACCATTTATACTCACCGACAAGATTTCCCTTGCCAGGCTGTTGCTTATGCTTTTAGCAATCTCGAGACCGGTAGAACCTTCGGGATATTGTCTTGTAGATTGATCGGGAAATGTAATATTAATCATCGTATTACCTTGATTTTTTAACGAAAGGCAAAATTAGTCAAATTACTTTAGTTTTAACAATACAGATTTGAAAATGATTAAAAAAGGACGGGTTGGGAAAAGGTTGATCATCCTCTATCCGGTGATATTCTTTTTCCGCAGTTTCTCACGATATGCACCGGGTGGTATTAACTCAAATTCTTTAAATGCCCGGTTAAACGAATTGACTGAACCAAAACCCGACAGCTCTGCAATAATTCCATAGGTGAGTTGCCCCTTTATATCCTCCCTGATAAGGCGCTTGGCTTCTTCAATGCGATACCGATTTACGAATTTTGTGAAATTCATACCGTATTCATCATTGATGATCCTGGAAATATACGTACGGTTTGAACCAAGTTCACGGCTAATGTCCCATATCTTAAGGTCTTTGTCGAGATAGGGCTTTTGCATTGAAAAAAAATCATCGAATTTGTTTCTCAGACCATCTTCACCGGAAAAGAACCTGTTGGATTCTTCTTCTATTTCAATGATGGGAGATATGAGCTCGGTCCTTCTTAGCTGAACATGGCCAATATATCCAAAAGAAAAGAGAAGGATACTGACGATGACCGACGGGATCATTAGAAGATGGTCATGTCTGGCAAAAGGTTCACGGCCGGCAATAGCCAGGATGAATCACAGTGACCGACATAATAATCATAAATAAAGTTAACCATTTTACCCATCCCAGGCCATAGCGGTCCTCATTGGAGAACATCTGTTCCACCTGTTCCTGGTGATTTTTAATAAGCCTGATGGAAAGTATGATATAAACCGCCACCTGTGTGGCAAAGACATAACGTCCGAGCAGACTGTTCAGGTAAAGCCCGTAAAACCTGCCTCCTGGGGAAGGATGATGATCAATGTTCGTTAAAAGGTAGGTAACCCTGTCCGCCTGGGTTAAACCAGAGTACAGGATATACTGCGTAACGGCGAAAACCAGGGGGATTACCAGGTGGAGAAGCTGTACAGGCTGAACTCCTGATTTTGTTGCCAGTTGCCTGACATAAAAATAAAACAACGGATAAACCGACAGAGAACAAAATAGGTACAGGCCGTCAATATAGGAATACTGAAGAAGATTTCCGGAGAAATAAAGGGCATGTGATAAATAAAGTATTGTGGCGGTGAGCATGAAGATGAAGAGACTTCTGCCGGGTTTGCTGCCCGGCTTCTGGGACAGAAGAATTACGACCGACCAGAACAACGTCACATAAACTGGATTCAGTACAATAGCGGTTTTTAACATCACAGGTTGGTTTCGGTTTAGAGCTTCTTTCAATACTCTTTTCGGTACTAACTTTGTATTCTGTTTTATTTCAGGCTAATATATAAAAAATGAAAATAAGGAAAACATATTTTTACCTTTTGGTAAAAGGATTTTATTTTTTGGACAAGGAGAAAATTTGCATTTCAGTATCTTCACCTTTGAATCGGAATTATACATGATCATCTGGGTGGGTTGTTTCATCCGGCGTTTATATAGACTGAAACAAAGCGAGTGCAATGCTGCAAGACTTACCTGATTATTTAATTTTCACAAATGATGAAGATATATCCGGAATTGATGAGGGACAAAATTTGGTTCGAATTTTCGGAGCCTTGTGATTCGGAAAGTAAACTGAGTATTTTGGATGACGCCGGAAGCATTTTAATTCTCAGGCGGATCGAGAAGGCTGAGAAAGGAGATACCTTTCTGCTTGATCTGAGTGAACTTCGTCCGGGGTCCTACCAACTCGTTCTTGAAGTTGACAATCGAAAGCATCAGCACAATATCGTAATCGATTAATCAATTGTTCGTGTTCATTCAGAAGTGTCCGTTCGTAATTGGTTGAAGTTCAGGGGATGACTTTCAATACAAGTACGGCGGACACTTTTGTTATTTCACAGATTTTCCTTAATAAAGTCAGTCATTCGGGTATACAGGTGAATGGTCGCATTGCCTCCTTGTATATTATGGTGCCTGTTGGGGTAAAACTGCATATCGAATTGTTTGTCAGCCTGAAGAAGTGCATTAATCAATTCGCTGAATTTAGAAGATGAACATTGTCATCTGCCATACCATGAACAAGCAGGACCCGGGGATTCAAAACATATTAACGGAGAATCCCCCGTCGACGGCAATACACTGACCAGTGATATATTTAGCTGCTGGCAGGCAGAGGAACAGGGCCAGCGAAGCCACATCTTCAGGTTCGCCAATTTTGTGCATGGGCGTATGCTCCAGGACGGCTTCCCTGTAATCATCATTTTTGAGGACCTGTTCAGCCAGTGGTGTCCTGATATACCAGGGCGCAATAGCATTGACCCTTATCCCAAGTGTTGCCCATTCAACAGCGAGGTTCCTGGTCATCTGGATCATAGCAGCCTTGGTCATGCCATATACAATGCCGGTACGTAAATGACCAAGACCGGCGACAGATGAGATATTCACAATACTGCCATAACCCGATTCACTGAGGAGATCACGGAGTCCAACCGACAGGTAAAAGGCTGACTCCAGGTTGGTTCTGAATATGCTGTCGAACTCTTCCCGGCTATATTCATGTGCTTTTTTCCGAATATTCGTCCCGACATTATTAATTAGGATATGAACGGTGCCGGGCCAGAGTTGATGAATATGCCGGATGGCCATCTGTCTCTCCTCAGGAACAGAAATATCTGCCCGGTAAATATGGCTTTGATATTTTTTTTCAAGAAGGGCAGTCTTCATAGACAGGAGCTCTTCCTCGTTTCTGGAAATGTATAGTACCTCTGCTCCGGATTCACAAAGTCCCTCAACCATGGCTTTGCCGATGCCTTTAGTCCCGCCCGTTACAATTGCTCTAAAACCATTAAGATTCCAATCCTTCATTATCATTTAATGAATTTTTGAGATTCTTCAACGATATATTGCCAGGCATTCATAACATGCCCGCGGGTAACGTATGTTTGCCCGATGACAAGCCTGAGGGTGAAGTTTCCTCTCACGGCGGTATGCGACAGGTACAGTTTTCCTGATTTATTCAGGTGTTCAAGAAATTCCCGGTTAACCTGGTTAAGGGCTTCTCCGTCAGTCATGTCACCGGCTTTAAGTCTGAAACATACCAGTCCCAGGTTCTGAGGCTCGAACAGTTCGAAATTTTCCTGGTGTTTAACCAGTTGTGCCAGCTCACCTGCGAGAGCAATATGAAAGGCGACTTTTTCCCTGATGCCTTCGACACCCATACTCCGGATGACAAACCAGAGTTTGAGTGCACGGAATCTTCTGCCCAGCTGGATACCCCAATCCCTGTAATTATTGACCACCCGGTCGTTTTTGGTTTTCAGATATTCAGGCATAATTTCAAAAGTCCGGATCAGCATCTCCTTATCCCTGACAAAATACGCCGAGCAGTCGAAATTGGTGAACATCCATTTATGGGGGTTAAAAACAAAGCTGTCCGCATCTTCGATTCCCTCGATCATTTTGCGTTGGTTTTCCAGCACGAGGGCTGTTCCGGCATAGGCGGCATCCACGTGGAGCCAGACCCGGTATTTTTTACAGATTTTACTGACAGGCAGAAGGGGGTCGATAGCAACCGTACCTGTAGTACCCAATGCAGCTACAACGCACGTTGGGAATCAGTCCGGCCATAATATCGCTTTTAATGACTTCTTCCAGTTTTTCAGGGATTATCCTCAGCTGGTCATCGACCTCGATCCTGACCAGGCTCTGTTGACCGAAGCCTGAAATTTTCACGGCTTTATCGACGGAGGAATGGGCTTCGCTGCTGCAATAGACGCGATATTTATTTGTGAGAAAACCAATTTCATTCACCTGGAAATCGGTGATCCTTTCCCTGGCCGAAAGCATGGCGACCAGTGTGGAAGTAGAGGCACTGTCCTGGATGACGCCCTCAAATCCGGCCGGAAGACCGGTCATTTCCCTCAGCCAGTTCATGACACGTTCCTCCAGTTCGGCGGCAGCCGGCGAAGTATCCCAAACCATGCACTGGGCTCCCAGCGTTGCAGTGATCATCTCAGCCAGTATGGAGGGGAAGGATGAATTGGCAGGGAAATAGGCAAAGAAATTCGGACTTTGCCAGTGGGTCATTCCAGGAAGGATGATCCTGTCCACATCCTCCATTATTTGCCTGAAATCCTCACCCTTTGAAGGCGGATGATCTGGTAGCTGGTTTATAATTTCCCCGGGTTGAACTTTTGATTTCACCGGGTAATTTTCTATGTTTTCATAAAAGTCAGCCATCCAGTCGGCTGCTTCATGTGCATATTTTCGGAATTCTGATCTGTCCATCAGGGACGTATTTAAATATTAGGATAAAGCTAATCACCTTTGTTCAGATTGCAAAATCATTGCATGTTTTGTTCTTCAGGGATCTTTATTTCAAGGAAATATTATTTTTAACCATAACGATCAGACACACTTTTTTGAGGAAAAACAGGCAATTCAGGATAATCACAGTTTTTGGCACGCTATTTGAAAATTTTTATCCAAACCAGTTGAACACTTAAAACGCAGAGTCATGAAACGTTTATCTATCCTCTTATTTTTTATCCCCCTGCTTTTTACGGGTTGTACCCGGGATCCCTACGCCGACTTCATCGTCTCGAAAAACACAGTTAATGTGGGAGAAGACATATACTTTACCAACCGTTCAACGGATGCCCGTTCTTATGAATGGGATTTTGGTGACGGCTATTACTCAAATAACTATAATGTTTCTCATTACTGGGATAATCCCGGTGTATATACAGTCACTCTCTCTGCCTATAGCAAGAATGACAGGGTGGATGTCTACCGCTTAAATATAACGGTACTTGGAACCAACTACCGATCTTGAAATCGTTGTGAAGGAATATTACGATGAATACCCTGTTCCGAATGCCAGTGTCATCCTCTATCCCACTCTGGCTGACTGGGACAATCAGACCAACGCCATAATTGAAGGGTTTACCGATAATGATGGTAGTGTTGTGTTTACCAATCTTGAGCCGGGACGAATGTATTATGTGGATGTTTACCAGGAATTTTACAATAACTATGCAGCTTGCAAATGAAGATGTTGCATGGATCGAAACACAGGTCCTGATTGCAGGGGCCCTGAACAGTTTCATTGCCTATGTAGATTATATACCGCCGTCCAAAAAGTCTGCAGCCACCAGGAAAGAACTGAAGTCTTTTTACAGGCAGAATGGAAACGCCATAGCTCCCAGAATAAAAGCCAACAGTGGTAAAAAATGATGAAACGGTAAAGGATAACCTTTGATGTCGAATATCAGTGCTTGATTACAAAAACCGCCGGTGCAATCCGGCGGTTTTTGTATCTGGTCATTTTTTCACGAATAAAAAAAAGCCATGATTGGAAACTACCGATCATGGCTTGTATGCTTATGTGCCCAGGACTGGACTCGAACCAGCACGCCCTAAACGAGCACCAGCCCCTCAAGCTGGCGTGTCTACCAATTTCACCACCTGGGCAGTGGCGTTAAAAGCGGAGCAAATATATAAAAAAAAACTTTAACAAAAATAACTTTTTCTATCCTCCCGGAATTTTTTAAGAAATTTACGGGAATCTCCGGTCTGGCTGATTTTTTCCTGAAGCTGAACGCATTATGGGGACCCATTCATACCCCCATCGCCTTATAAAGATGCCCTGGATATATCATAAGAAAACCGGATTAAGGATTACTTTTCCATACTTTTTCTGTAAATTTTGAATCTGAAATGCGAACTCCTTTACCATGTTGTGTTCCTGAACGACAAAGAAAACCCTTAACCCTCATGAGTACTGCATTCTAAATATCATATTCCGGAATTCACTAATCCTTAAAATCATGAAGACTGCCTTTTTTCTTTTACTGTCAATCATCACGGCCGGTTCTGTGATGTCTCAGACAGATAAATGTAATGTCGTAGTTATCGGCGCACATCCTGATGACGCTGATGGAACCGCGGGTGGAACCGCAATAAAATTTGCCCGGCTGGGTTATCATGTCCTATTTGTTTCACTCACTAACGGAGATGCCGGGCATTTTGAAAAAGGCGGCGGCGCCCTCGCGAAAATCCGAAGGGCTGAGGCACAGGAAGCTGCAAAAAGGTTTGGTGTCACCTACAAAGTGCTCGATAATCACGATGGGGAACTGATGCCGGACCTGGACATCCGCATGGAGGTGATCCGGCTGATTCGCGGGTGGAATGCAGATATTGTCATCGGTCCGCGTCCTTACGATTACCATCCCGACCACCGCAATACCGCCATTGTGGTGCAGGATGCCGCGTATATGGTTATGGTACCCGACATTGCTCCTGATACTCCGCCGTTAAGGAAGAACCCGGTATTTTTATACGCACAGGACCGTTTTCAAAAACCATGTCCTTTCAACCCTGATATTTCCATAGATATTTCCGATGTTTACAAAGATAAGATCTATGCAATGGCTGCACACCGGTCCCAATTTTTTGAATGGCTTCCCTGGGTGTCGGGTAAACTGGATCAGGTACCGCAAGGTGAGAAGGAGAGACTGGAGTGGCTGGCGGCGCAAAGAAAACGACCTGTGTCCCCGGCTGTACGGGAATGCCTGATAAAATGGTACGGATCGGAGAAAGGCAATGCGGTAACCGATGCTGAAGCTTTCGAGATCTGCGAATACGGCAGAATACCTGACGACTCTGAAATCCGGACCTTATTTCCGATGTTGGGTCATTAATATATGAAAAGGATGAAAAAACAGAGATTGATCCGGCTGAGTATGTCGGTTCTGATTGCCCTGCTCCCCGCTGTAAAGGTTGTGACCGCACAGCAACAGGAGAAGACCATTGCCATTGAATGGAAAGATGGCAGGCCACACGGACAAATTGAAACAGAGAACGGCTCCCTGGGAGGAACTCATTATCCGGACGGGAAAAGGAAAGACCGATGGAAACCTGTTTACCGTGACATCAGCGGGAGCCTGCAGGATCGAAATTACGGTGACAGGCTCTCATCTTGAAGCGGGTCCCGGCGCCACCATGGTGCATGTTAAAACGGCAGCTCATCCTTTTACTTTTTTGCTGCGGGATGTCAACCGCCTCTTTCCGGTGTTCATCCCTGAGTTTTCAGTAGCTGTTACCGATGCTCAGGATCAAAGGAGTTACGAGGATATTGAAAAGGATATTGACAGTGCCGGCCTGAAAACAAAGGTACAGGAAATCGATGCAGAACCGGAAGAGACGTATGCCGGTGCCGCCGTGCATGACAGGGATCAGAAAGTACCGACCTGGCTGGGATTGAGCAGGGACATCCGTATTTTTAAGATAGAACAGTCTCTCGGTGGTTTTAACGAGATGAGCAGTATCACGCCTCAGTTCGCCTCAAGTCCTGTGGGACTGAAACAAACGGGCGGCAGGGGTATAAGCTATGGTTTTGCAGTCGGGCGTGGTCAGGGAACGGCCCCCGATGTGCGCCGGAACCTGGATGAAGGCTCATTGCCGGTCCTTCATACGATCCTGAAGGATGAGGATATAACGTATCACTCAGTGGCTTTTGCTTCCTACGAAACTTCACCCCTGACAGAAAGCACTCTGAAAGGCACGCCATACCTCGTAGCCGACTACTATTGCCAGGGCACCACTTTTACCCCGGATCAGGAGAAAGCTTTCAACAAGATCCATGAGGAGTCAATGAATCATAAAGAGGAAATCGTCCTTTATTTTCGCTGCGAAGCAGTTAACCATGGCAAGGTGCCCCGGTACGCCTTTTTCAAAGTCCCAAAACCCGGTACCGGTTGGTGGTACAGGCTTCCATATCATTTCGATGCTTCGAACGGTTTTTCAGAATACAGCGGCGACAGTGTATTCTGTGTTTCCAGGTTGAACGGAATGCCCATGCACAATGAAGAAGTGTCATTGCTCATTCCTCCCGGGGAGAAGGCCCTCTTCGAATTTTTTCTGCCGCACCAGCCCGTTCCACTGGACCGGGCACGCACCCTGGCTTCACAACCGTTTAATCAACGGCTGGCTTCCTGCAGATCTTTCTGGGAGAACAAAGAGCGGCGGGCCGCACAGATTTATCTTCCTGAGAAACGCATAAACGAGATGCTTTATGCAGGGCTGAATCATCTGGATCTGATCACCTATGGCAGTGAACCGGACGGGACCCTTGCCCCGGCCACAGGCGTATATTCACCTATCGGAACGGAGAGTGCGCCTATTATTCAGTATTATTTATCGATGGGGCTGTACAGCCGGGCCCGGCGATCCATTCAGTATTTTCTGGATAAACAGCATGATGACGGGATGATCCAGAATTTCGGCGGATATATGATAGAAACGGGTGCTGTGCTCTGGCTCATGGGTGAATATTACCGGTATACGGCGGATACTGCATGGGTACGAAGTTCTCTTCCACACCTCAAAAAGGCCTGCGATTATTTAGTCAACTGGAGAAACAGGAATCTCGCTGATTCCCTTAAAGGCAGAGGTTACGGCATGATCGCCGGAAAGGTAGCCGATCCGGAAGATGAGTATCATCAGTATATGCTCAACGGCTATGCATATCTGGGGATCAGCCGGGCCGCTGAAATTGCGAGGGTGGCGGATCCCCGGTATGCAAGGTACCTGAATGGTATCGCC
Organism: uncultured Bacteroidales bacterium; assembly: GCA_963732905.1. GTDB lineage: Bacteria > Bacteroidota > Bacteroidia > Bacteroidales > DASQZK01. The sequence continues at coordinate 980,718 of CAVTBM010000008.1, read as the reverse complement.
GCTTCATGGAAAAGGGATATCAGAGACTCCTTCTTTGCCTCCCGCGCCGGATCACCTGTGGTACCCCTTGGTGACGGAAGGTGGACGCCGACCATACCGCCCTGGGCAGAAGCCACATCACCGGCTTTTTTGTACACCGAACCGGGAACGTTCTTTTCCCACGGCACCTTTTTTACCCGTGACGGTCTCCTTGGTCCCCTTCACCTGGTATATACCGAAGTACTCGATCCGCATGAACAGGCTGCCAGAATGATGCTCGACTATTATACTGACCTTTTGTTCCAGAGGAATGCAGGTTTCAGCCAGCCTTACTATCACCGCCATGCCTGGATGGAACTGAAAGACGGGATGGTAAAGCCATTTCTGAAAACTTATTATAACACATTTGCCGGTATCTCCGACAGGGAAACATATGATTTCTGGGAGCACTACTACCGGGTATCTCCTCATAAGACCCATGAGGAAGGTTGGTTCCTGATGCAGACACGGTGGATGCTGTACATGGAAGACGCCGATACGCTCAGCCTGTTACCCGGAATACCCAGGCAATGGCTGAATGAGGGCGATTCAATTGTCATTAAGAATGCTGCCAGTTACTTCGGAAAGTTTAACCTGGATGTCAGGTCCCACATCCGTGACGGATATGTTGAAGCCACGGTGGATTGTCTTTCAGGACGTGGTCCGGATTGTGTGAATATCAGGCTTCCTCATCCCGATGGTCTGAAAGCAAAAGAGGTGTCAGGAGGGATCTACGATGCCCGGTCCGAAACGGTCACCTTTCATGACTTTAAAGGACATGCAGAAGTCAGGGTCACTTTCGGTGATTGATCCAGAGTTTCACCGTATCTTCCTGCCAGTTTGCCCCGAAAATATCGATATCGCCGTCCTCGTCAAAATCGCCGGTTCTCATGCTATGAGATCCTCCCGTACTGATGATTTGCTTGTCCCACTTTAAACCTTTTCGAGAGTTGTAGTAAATAGCTACTTCATCGGGATCCTCTCCCTGGATCATTTCAGCGGTGACGATATCCAGATCGCCGTCCAGGTCAAAGTCTGCGGTATGGACCGAATGTACCACGGTTTCGATACTGTCTTCAATCACCCTTTCTTCCCAGATCCCTGCCGGGTTTTCCGGTGCCGTAAACCAGGAAAGCCTGTAGAAATGACCGTTCAGTTCGGAAGGGCTCATCACGATATCAGTACGTCCGTCCCGGTTAATATCGCCCGATGCAATGAAGGCATTTTTCCAGGTCCAGGTGTCACTGAAGCGGTGTGTCTTCCATTTCCCGATGTCCCCGGTATTTTCAAGCCAGTACCCGTTAATGACGATGTCCTTTTTACCATCTCCATTGATGTCGGTTGCCAGTAAACCTTCGCCGTCAATGATGCTTACCCTGGTGGTTTCCCAGCGATCGGGTGATAATTGTCTGAAGATGAAAAGTGCATCTCCTTTCGATCCGAATTCACCCTGGTTCCGGCCGGCAATATCGACAAGGCCGTCGCCATTAAAATCAGCCAGTTCAATGTCGTGCAGCTCCAGCGAATCGATGAGATGGACCTCCCAGCCGGGATTTTCAAACCATACCAGTGCACCTTCAAAAATATTGATCAGGTCAAGGTCGCCGTCATGGTCGAGGTCCGCGGTTTCTCCGTCGGTAGAGGCTCCTTTCATGTTGGTTATCAGGTGTTTTTGCCAGTCAGGGGCCTCATACCATACAATCCCACCGCTTTTATATCCACCGGCGATAAGATCGGTTTTTCCATCTCCGTTAAGGTCGCCGGTGGATTTGGTCCAGCACCACACAGGACCTTTATCGTCGATGACCTTTTCTTCAAAGGCGGGATGATTTGTCCCGCAGCCCGGGAGAAGCAGTATAGCAGACAGGGGAATCAGACACAGCATAGTTTTCATGGGTTGTACTCTTTTAGTGAGGATATTCAGCAGACATCATAAGGATGTTTTTCTGAAAATTAAGGGAATATTTTCACGAAAGCAAAAGCTGGAAGGCCCTGTCATGGTCAGGAAGACGAAATTCAGGAAATTTTTGTTTACATTTGATCAAACCGGCGTGATGATATGGATAAATTTACGGTTGACTGAAATTTTTATCGTACATGCACGAGCATAATACTAACCGGCAGGCGGATTTTTTACATCCTGGCACCGTACTGTCAAAACACTGATCCTGAAATGAAAAAATTTCTGTTACTTGCACTTACCATGGCCACCCTGAACAGTTTTGGCCAGAAATTCGAAAATCTTGCACTTACGCCTCCCATGGGCTGGAACAGCTGGAATAAATTCGGATGTAACGTCAATGAACAAATGCTCCACGACATTGCCGACGCCATGGTGGAGAGCGGCATGAAAGATGCCGGTTACCAGTACATTGTGGTGGACGATTGCTGGCATGGAGAGCGTGACAGCCTTGGCTTCATTCATCCCAATCCGGAAAATTTTCCTTCGGGAATGAAAGCGCTGATCGATTACATTCACTCAAAAGGTCTGAAGTTTGGTATTTATTCCTGTGCCGGTAATACGACCTGCGCGGGTCGGCCCGGAAGCCGCGGCCACCAGTACCAGGATGCCCTGATGTACGCCAAATGGGGTGTGGATTATCTGAAATATGACTGGTGTGATACGGATGGGCTGAATGCCCGGGCTTCCTATACCACCATGAGGGATGCCCTGTATGCTGCAAAAAGGCCTGTGGTATTCAGCCTGTGTGAGTGGGGACAGAATAAACCTTGGCTCTGGGCCGCGAGTGTGGGTCATTTGTGGAGAACAACCGGCGATATCACAGATTGTTTTGATTGCATTGACACCCATGACGGAGGCTGGAAGAGTTATGGTGTTATGCAGATCCTGGATATGCAGAAAGACTTAAGGACATATGCCGGACCGGGACACTGGAATGATCCCGATATGCTTGAAGTGGGAAATGGGGGCATGACATTGAATGAGGACCGGGCCCATTTTTCGATGTGGTGCATGCTTGCTGCCCCGCTGATTGCCGGGAACGACCTGGCCCATATGAGCGATGAAACGGTTGCTATCCTTACCAATGCAGGTGCCATTGGTATTGATCAGGACTCCCTCGGCATCGAAGGTTTCAAATTTGCCGTAAAGGACAGTGTGGAAACCTGGTTCAAACCCTTAAAAAATGGCGACTGGGCTGTCTGTTTCCTGAACCGTTCAACTCAACCGGCATCTGTTGAATTTGACTGGAAAACAAAGGTATACGACGATTTTTCAAAGCGTGGCCTTGAAGCAGGATCAGCCGGGTATAAGATCGTTAATGTCTGGACGAAGAAGGACATGGGAAATACCCGTAAAGTGCTGAAAGAAAATATCCCCGGGCATGATGTCCTGATGCTCCGGTTATATAAGGATTAAGCAGGCATTGAGATTAATTCTGCAGCCTTCAGAAATGCGATCATGAGATTCTGATGAAACAGGCTTCCGGAACCGACCTGCCTTTTCTTGAGTCAGCCATGACAACGGAACAGGCATTATCGGAGACGTAGTCCGGAGATTTACAAAAAAAAACCGCTCACAATTCTAACGATCGTGAACGGTTTTTTTTGGTGCCCAGAACAGGACTCGAACCTGCACATACTTACGTATACTAGTCCCTGAAACTAGCGCGTCTACCAATTCCGCCATCTGGGCATAAAAGAACATCCGGCTCTGTAATACGGTCAGGCACTGTTTTTCATTTTCCCGCCGGGGTTGCAAATTTAGAAAAAAAAACTCATGTTGGATAGGAATTTCAGAAAAAAAAGGGTGATTCATGCCCTCCTGTGTTAAGCTACTGGAAGAGCGCATATTATGGGTCAAATCAGCTTTTATGAAGGCCGCATTCTTTCTGATCCGGCTGTTCCCACCACCACCTGCCGGCCCTGACATCTTCACCGGCTTCGACTGCACGGGTACACGGCTGACAACCGATACTCGGATAACCTTCATCGTGCAGCGGGTTGTATGGTATGTCCCTGTGCCGGATGTACTCCCAAACCTGTTTTTCGCTCCATCGGATCAGGGGATTAAGCTTAATGAGACCGTTATTTTCATCCCATTCCACGAGTTTTGAATAAAAGCGCGTGACAGACTGGTCTTTCCTGAGGCCGCAAATCCAGACATCAAGATTTTTGAATGCTCTCCGGAGGGGTTCGATTTTTCTGATCCCGCAGCAAAGTTTCCTGTTCTCAATGCTTTCATAAAACAGGTTAATCCCCTTTTCCTTCACCATTTCCTGAACCCTGGCATAATCGGGGAACATGATGTCAATTTTGATTTTATAGGCTTTGTTAGTACGGTCGATCAGATCATAGGTCTCAGGAAACAGTCGTCCGGTGTCGAGGGTGAAGATCCGGACGGAGGGATCAATGGCCGCCACCATCTCGGTAAGCACCTGATCTTCTGCGCCAAGGCTTGAAGACAGGGCAATCCTTCCACGATATTCCTGCAGAAAGTATCCCAATACCTCATGTGGATCGCTGTTTTTAAAACGTTCGTTGAGGTTATCGATCTTATCCAGCATTTCCTGTGTTGCTTCCATATCCTTCATCAATCTGTTTATGCCGTGTCAAAAATAATACAATAATCCGGAAACTCATTCATTGGTGTAGGAAGATGGTTTTCCCATATCTTTCCAGAAGGATTTGTCACTTCTGTACAGCCATATATCTCTCTTTTCGGCGATACGAAGAAATTCGGGTATGATAGGGAAAGAGCCTGCTTTATTCAGATAGTTGAAGATCTCCGGATTGAGTACATAAATGCCGCTGAAAGCAATGGGTGTCAGGCTTTCTTTCCCCCTGGCTAGGATTTCGTCTCCTGTCCGGTTATCGCGCCAGCCGCACAGGATCTGATTTTCATCCATCAGCAGGGATCGGGAAGTTTGCCTGTGTTTTACAGCGAGGGTGGCAATGGAGCCTTTTTTAAGATGACAGTTCATCAGTCCGTTGAGGTCGAGATCTGTCAGGACGTCCACATTATGTACCAGAAAAGGATCATTTCCGAAGAAAGGTCCGGCTTTTACCAAACCTCCGCCGGTATCCAGGAGTTGATCTCTTTCATCGGAGATGAGGATATCAGCTCCAAAATTATCATGTTCCTTCAGAAATTGAAGCACTTTTTCCCCATGGTGATGGATATTTATGATAATATCCTGAAAACCATGTTTAAGGAGTTGTTCAATCACATCCTGAAGCAGGGTTTTGTTATTCCAGGTGAGCAGGGCTTTGGGAAGATCATCCGTGAGGGGTTTCATTCTTGTTCCCAGGCCTGCAGCCATGATCATTGCCCTTTTTTTCATTTCAAGGCTGAATATTAAAGTTTGACAGGTTTACAGCAATACTCTTCTTTGCTGGTTCTCAGGCCGCATTTTTTGCATTCGTATTTGAGTTTTTTTCCTTTTTTGTTCAGATCAACGCCGTATTTACAGAGTTTTTTACTCATATCATGGTTATGTCCGGGAAGGCAGATCCTTTATCATGTTTAAAAGTTCTGGTTCATTTCCCTGTGTTCCAGATCAACAACCACATTTTCGTTTTGTTTAAGGTGTTCGGCCAGTTTTTCCGCTGCATACACTGACCGGTGCCTGCCACCGGTGCATCCGAAACTCACCTGCAGATGATGATGATTCCGGATGATATAGGTTGATACAGTGCGGTCTATTATACTGAATACATCGGAGAGAAAGTCTGCCATTTCACTTTTCTCACGTAGAAATTTCTGAACAGCTTCATCCCGACCCGTGAGACTGCGGTATTGTTCAAACCGGCCGGGATTGTTTATCCCGCGGCAATCAAAGACATATCCGCCACCGTTTCCGCTGAGATCGTCGGGAATGGTTTTCATGTAGGAGAAACTTACAATACTGATCCTGAGCTTGTCGGTTTGTACGGGTATTTTAACCTGTACCTTTTCCGATGCGGAGAGGTCGTATAAAACCTTTTTCAATTCGGGCACAATATCAGGTACCAGATGGTTATCGAGTAACCATCTCAGATTATTGACGGCAAAGGGTACACTCTGAAGGAAAAGAGGTTTTTTCTCCACCCATCCTCTGAGTCCGTAAGTGCCCATAGTCTGAAGCATCCTGATAAGGACAAAGGGATAATAATAGGTCATGAATGCCTTTCGGCCGGGATTCTTATAACGGTCCAGTTCATCGAGATAGTACTCCAGAAGTTCTTCTCTCAGGCTGAACGGCAGGTTTGTTCTTGCCTCGAAGAGGAGTGAAGCTGGGTCGTACTGGAAAGCACCGCGTCTGCCCCCCTGGTAATCTATAAAGTAGCATTCCTGGTTTTGGATCATGATATTCCTCGATTGAAAATCGCGGAACATAAAGCTTCCTGTGCCGGCCTCCTCAAGTAATGAGGCAAAGGTTCTGAAATCATCTTCAAGCTTCTGTTCATCAAATGGAATGCCTGTGACCTTCAGGAAAAAGTATTTGAAGTGATTGAGATCCCAGAGTACAGACTGCCGGTCGAAGCTTTCTCGCGGGACGCAGACTGAATAATCCAGTCCCGTATTTCCCTCAACCTGGAATCGAACCAGCTCCTTCAGTGCTTTTTTATAATAAGGAGTGGCGCTTTCAGGGAACTGAAAATCCGTTGAACGTTCGTCGATCAAACTTTTGAGCATGGTATCACCCAGATCGCTTAAAAGATAATAGTAACCTTCCTGATCTGTGGCGTACAGTTCCGGCACATGAAGTCCCTTCCGGAGAAAATGACGGGTGAATTCAAGGAAAGCCCTGTTTTCTGCAAGGTCATTATGATACGCCCCAATGGCGGTGAATGTATCATTTCGCAGTCGGAAATACCTTCTGTGAGAACCGGAGGGAGGAAGAGCGATCATTTCCGTGACTTCCTTTCCGGTATATTCGCTGAATAGTTTCTTCAATATATCTGTATCCATATCCTGTCGTTTACTAATGCAAAGTAAATATATAATTTTGAAAGAGGAAGACTCTTTAACCTGACGGGGACCATCACGGTGTAAAGAAGACCGGATCTCAGCGATACCTTCATCCCTTGTTTTCAGAAAAAAATTCCTGATCTGCTGATAAACTACTATCGTGTCCGCACTTAAGAAAATTTAATTCCTATCTTTCGGCAAAACTGCCGGGGTATGAAAATTAAACTCTATTCTTCTGAGGACCTGAATTTAGTTGAGTTTTCGTTTTCCTCTGATCATAATGGATTTGAGGGCATTACGGGGAAGTCCAGGTACCTGAATGCTGCGGTGTTCGGCCTGTTCCAACATGCCTTTGAGCTAAGTAATCCGGAGTATGAATATTATACTCCCACCCCTTTCACCGGTTCGGAAATTATTAATCTGCGGAATCATCTCGCAGATCAGTTCAGCCGGATAACGCAGATAGAAAGTGCGGAAACCCTTGAGGCTTATGCGTTAAAGCAGATGTCAGGTATCGATTTTCTGAATGAGATCAGGACCTTTTATCCCAAATGGAGGATCACCTGGGAAAATATCCGGGACCAGGTTAAGCAGGTTGTTGAGGAATTGCTTGAATTGGTTGATTTATGCATTGATGAGGACAGGATATTCTGGGTGAAAGGCTATTGATTTCTTCTTCCTTAACCATGATTTTCTTACGATTGAGATGAAATGATTACCTTTGCGCGATCAATTGAATGACTATGAAAGGCAAAGTGGTTGTAGGATTATCAGGTGGTGTCGATTCCAGTGTTGCAGCATGGTTGCTGAAAGATCAGGGTTACGATGTCACCGCTGTATTCATGGTAAACTGGCATGACAAAACCGGAGTTCTCAAGGGCGATTGTCCCTGGGATGAAGATGTGCTGTTTGCTGAGATGGTTGCCAGAAAAATAGGCATTCCTTTTCATGTGGTAGATCTGAGTGACCAGTACCGGAAGCGTATTGTCGATTATATGTTCAGTGAATATGAAAAGGGAAGGACTCCGAATCCGGATGTCCTGTGCAACAGGGAGATCAAGTTTGATGAGTTTTTTGAGGCCATCAAACCGTTCGATCCGGAATTCGTGGCTACCGGACATTATTGCAGGAAGGATGTCATTGAAAAGGATGGAAAAATCCTTTACCGTCTTTTGGCCGGTGATGATCCTGGAAAGGAGCAGAGTTATTTTTTATGCCAGCTCAATCAGGCACAATTATCCAAAACACTTTTCCCGATTGGCCATTTGCACAAGAAGGAAGTGCGGGAGATTGCCAGGAAAGCTTCCCTGGCATCAGCAGATAAGAAAGATTCCCAGGGAATTTGTTTTGTAGGGAAGGTGGATTTGCCTTCCTTCCTTCAGCAGAAGCTGGATGCCATTGATGGCGACATTATTGAGATACCGTCAGATCTGCCTCAATATTCAGAAGGGAAAGACCTCCAACTCAGTCAGGTATGTTCGCCCTGGGTTTACACTCCATCTGACGGCGAGATCGTAGGGAGACACCGGGGGGCGCATTTTTTTACCATTGGACAACGCAAAGGAATGAATGTGGGAGGGAAGAAAGAACCTCTTTTCGTCATTGCTACTGATACGGTCACAAATCTGATTTATACCGGTCAGGGACAGTCGCATCCCGGTCTGTACCGTAAGGGACTTTTTATGAAAGCGGATGAAATCCATTGGATCAGACCCGACATGGGTATGGTCCCGGGTGAAGACAGGTCTTACATGGTCAGGATCAGGTATCGCCAGCCTCTTCAGAAAGCCAATATCCAAATGAGGGATGAAGGCATGTATATTGTCTTTGATGAACCACAAAGAGGAATTGCCGCCGGACAGTTCGCAGCCTGGTACGACGGTGATGAGTTACTGGGTTCAGGGGTCATCGATGCCTGAAACAGGGATACCGGGAAAAAGCATTCATTTTTCACCTCCCTAACCTTTCGGTTCAGATAGGATACGATACCTGTAAGAAGAGAAAGCAGGGCAGAGGTCAGAAGACTTCCTCTTCGGTATTCAGGTCCGTACAGGATCCGTAAATTTTCACCGTCAAACCGTTCAAAAGGTTATTTCCCCTGAGGTTCGGTGCAATCCTGGTTTGTTATAACCAGTGTCTCCACCGGGAAACCCTGCCGGGCTGCATCACTGACGAGCATATCATAAACCGGTTTGCCCAGGTGCGGTGTACGTGACAGAATCCAGAGGTATTTCCGGTTGTTGGTGCCTACCAGCGCGTACTGATAGTTTTCGTCAAGAGCCAGGATGCGGTAGTCTCCTTTTAGGGGCCAGAAGAACTGAACTTTCAGCCTTGCATTCCCGGTACCGGAGACGGTAAAAGCTTTTCCCGAGATAGAAGTCCACTTCCCGGACTTACGGCAACTGTTTTTCACCGTAACATAGTTTTTACCTGTGATTCCATATTCGGCTGTAACGCATTCACAACCGGTCATAAACCGCGCCGGGAGATGGGCAATATCATACCATTTCCCGGCGTATCTTTCCAGGTTCACTTCACTGACGGTTTTTACAGGCATTTTTTCTGATGTACAGCTCATGAGTGCAAAAATGATGAACGGGTAAAATACATATTTCATTTTCATTTCCGATAACATTAAAAGAAATGTTTTTTCATTCCAACCATCCGGTCTAATAGGCGGCTCGTTCTGAAAAGTGAGAACTGAGTTTCTTTCAGATAGAGGAAAAATAAACCGTTATTCCGAACGACAGGTTCAGTCCGCCAGAAGTGTGATGATTGTGGTTCGGATTATCGCCGGCAGGTTTCCTGTTCATAAATTCATACTGTAAAAGTCCTTCCAGTGCGATATTTTCCCTGAAAAAGTAATTGGCACCAACACCGCCGGCCATTTCAAGAATGTTGTGCTTATCATTGTATGTTGATTCCGAAACAGACTTGCTGTTGGAGACCCCGAATGCCACCAGTCCTTCGGCAAAAGGTGAAATACCCTGGTAGAATCCCCTGTAATACCTGACAACAGGGCCTGCCATGAAGGTATTAGAGGATGATTTTGCATCATTGTACTTGCTTCCTGAATGGGAATAGCTGATCAATCCACCTAGTGCAAAACGCTGTTTGATAAAATAGCCACCTCTGGTGTATATGCTGAAATTCGAATTTTTTGTGGCATCACTTGTGTAATTGTCTGCTTTGTCCTTTTCGGAAGAGAAGCCCGCAGAAAGGCCTGTAGTGCCGGACAGGAATTTGTCTCCGGTATTAAACTGGGCAAGTGCCGGTCCCGCCAACATAAAAAAGGTAAAAATGATCATGCTGAATGTTTTCATAGGTAGAGGTTTTAGGGGTTAATTTGCAGTAAATATACAAATTACACCTTTTTTGAGCATATTACAGGCCGGAGTTTGATTAACGGTCCCGGTTTCATGGTGGATATCACTATCTGCGAAACTTCAGCTAAGAAATAAGGATAAGGAGGTACCTGTTTGCAGGAGGTCCGTTTCAATTTTGTACCTTCGTGCATAAATTTTTTCCGGATGTCAGACTTACTCGTATATAAAGCTTCTGCGGGATCGGGAAAAACCTACCAGCTTACCCGGACATATCTTCTGATGCTTTACCGGGATCCTGCTGCATACAGGACTATTCTGGCGGTAACTTTCACGAATAAAGCCGCCGGGGAGATGAAAGCCAGGATTCTTGAATCGTTATACCGGCTTGCCAATGGTGATCCCACAGTTGAAGAATACCGTACTGAGCTGATGAGAGAAACCGGCAGGAACCTGGCTGATATTACCCGTCTTGCCCGGGAGATCCTTACTGCCATCCTGAATGATTATTCCTCATTTTATGTCAGCACCATTGATAAGTTTTTCCAGATGGTTATTCGCGGATTTGTCCGGGAAATCGGTTTGCAGTCGGGTTATAACCTGGAGCTGAACAGCGACAGGATTCTCACGGAGGCTGTTGACAGGATGATGGCCGGTCTGGATAAAAACGAATGGCTTTGCCGCTGGCTGGTGAAATTTGCTGATGAACGGATATTTGCAGGAAAGCCATGGGATCCGAATAAGGATATTTTCAGACTTGGCACGGAGGTTTTCAAGGAAAAATACCGGGAGATTTTTGATCAGCCGGCATCGCCTGAATCCTTCGGGGAACTCCTTGAAGGATACACGGCTAATCTTGCAGAGACGGTTAACGGCATAAACGGGCATCTCAGGAAAACAGGCGGGGAAGCGATCAAGGCCATTGAGGAAGCAGGTCTCGGGATCGATGATTTCGCGTACAAATCGGCAGGAGTGGCCGGTTACCTGAAGAACATGGCGGAGCAGGGAGTTGTGCCCCCCACTAAACGTGCGCTGGCAGCCAATGAAGATCCTTCTAAATGGTATTCTTCCGGTTCGCCGGTAAGGGATGTCATTGTATCCCTCACCGACCGGGTGCTAGCAGGCAAGCTTAGGCAGGCTGTTGAGTATTATACTGAAAATATTGTCAGGTTTAACACGGCCAATGCCATATATAAAAACATCTTTGCTTTTGGCATACTGAATAATATTTCATTGAACATCAGGGAAGTCGTCAATGAAAAAAATATCTTTCTGCTTTCCGATGCCACCTTTTTCCTGAAAAAGATTGTTGACGGGAATCCGACACCCTTTATCTATGAGAAATCAGGCAATTACTTCAGCCATTTTATGCTGGATGAGTTTCAGGATACCTCGGGATTCCAGTGGCAGAATTTTGCTCCTCTCATCGATAATGCCCTGTCTCAGGGTTATAAAAACCTTATCGTGGGCGATGTAAAGCAGTCCATTTACAGATGGCGGAACAGTGACTGGATGATTCTGGCCAGGGAGGTAGAGTCCTATTTCCGGAAATACGGCCCGGACGTAGAACCGCTGACTGAAAACTGGCGGTCGCATGAAAATATTGTCAGGTTTAACAACACCCTTTTCCATAACGCCGCTGAAATCGTCTCCATGCTGGTGAAAAATGACTCAGAGGAAGCCTCTGCCGGAGCCTCCTTTTCTGAAGGATGGACTGATCTGGTTTCCGGGATCTATCGGGATGCCATGCAGTCTGTACCGGGAAAGTACACAGGAACAGGCGGTCATGTCTCTGTTGGCTTCAGGGAAGCCGCGTCCGGCGAAGAATATACTTTATGGCTTAAAGACACGCTGCCCGGGATCATTAAGGGTATGCAGGACCGGGGGTATGCCGCCAGGGATATCACGATCCTTGTCAGAACAGGTTCGGAAGGGCGCGTTATTGCGAACCTCCTTATGGATGAAATGAGCCTGCCTGACGGACCGTACAACTTTAACGTGATATCAAATGATTCGCTGTATCTGAATGCCAATCCCGCAGTGAACTTCCTGGCGGCACTACTGGGGTACCTGAAGAATCCGGCCGATCAGATCAACCTGGGGTTCATACGTCATGAATTCATGCGTTACCTGGTGAAGGATCCGGAACCCTTAAGCGACATGAATGCCCTGTTCATGAATCTTAACGATCAGGGCGATTTTCACAGGGTATTCGGACGTTTTTACGGGGAATTTGACCAGATACGCATCCTGCCTCTGTATGAGCTTTCGGAACGCCTGATCGATATTTTTGAGCTGAACCTGGATACCGAAAACCTGTCATATATCCAGGCTTTCCAGGATATTGTTCTCGATTTTGTAAGGAATGAGACCTCCGATATCAATGCCTTCCTGGATTACTGGGAGAAAAGCGGCTCTTCTGCCACCCTTGGTATTTCCGAAGCTCAGGATGCCATTCGTATCATGACCATCCACAAGGCAAAGGGGCTGCAGTTTAAGACGGTGATCATCCCTTACTGCCACTGGTCGCTAACCCCCGACACCAAAGGCAGTAAGGATCTATATCTTTGGTGCAGTACGGAAGGAACAGGGTTTGAACCGCCCGGCCATGTGCCCGTGAAATATCACAGTAATCTTCTGAATTCAGCCTTCCGCATGGAATACCTCAATGAAAAATTTCATAGTTATATTGATAATCTCAACCTGCTGTATGTCGCTTCAACTCGTGCTGAAGAAGAGCTTTATATCCTGGCAAAAAGAGACCGTGATACTTCAAAACAGGGTAATACCGGCAATCTGCTTTTCGAAATCCTGAGCCACGGTCACCAGCCTCCGGGATCTTATCCTTCTCTGGATCCGGAGAAATACTTCGATGCGGGAAGCCAGAACTTTCTCTTCGGAACACAACATACTGCAGGAACAGGCGTCAGGGCCGAAGGCAAAAAGGATACCATGGAGACGGTATTTTTGAATTCATATCCCATAACACTTCCTGGTGATAAGCTTAAACTGAACAGCAGGAATGCCTATCTTTCGCAGATGCAGGAGGACGTGTCACAAGCCCTCGGCTATGGTACCGTGATGCATGAGATTTTAGCAGGAATCCGCACACAGGGTGATCTTGAACATTCCGTGATGCGCGCCTTCTCGCAGGGGAAAATCAGCCGTGGACAGAGAACGGAGATTTTGGCACTGCTTCAGGAGCGGCTGGCAGCGAAAGGAGTGACAGAATGGTTTAACCGCCGTTACCTTGTGAGAACCGAACAGGATCTTGTTTTTGCAGGGCGGGGGATACTGCGGCCCGACCGGGTGGTATACCTTGATGATCATATCGCAGTGGTTGATTATAAATTTGGCCTTCGACAGGATCCGGCTCATCTCAGACAGGTGCATGAATACATGTCAGCACTGGAAGATATCGAGCACCGGCCGGTCAGGGGATTTGTCTGGTATTTTACGCCGGGCAGGATTGAGGAGGTAAGCAGATGAATTCAATACCTGAGTGGTTTGGTGAACGGCGGTTCAATTCGTACGCCGGGTACATTAAGAAACAATTCGGAGGCAGGGTGCAAAAACTGGCCATAGATGCCGGCTTCACCTGTCCTAACCGCGACGGGAAAAAGGGCAGGGGAGGATGTACATATTGCAACAACGATGCCTTCAACCCGTCCTATTGTGTGCCGGAGAAGAGTGTGACCCGTCAGATTGAGGAGGGTCTTGAGTTCCACCGGAAGAGGTACCGCCGTTCCCTGGCGTTCATGGCCTATTTTCAGGCCTACTCCAATACATACGCGCCGCTTGAAAGACTGAAGGATCTTTACACGGAAGCGTTGTCTTTTCCGGGCATCGCCGGACTGGTGATCGGTACACGTCCCGACTGCGTGGATGAGAAGGTTCTTGATTTTCTGGCCCGGCTGGGTGAGAAATATTATATCCAGGTGGAATACGGAATAGAGTCGTGCTTTGACGATACTCTTCAAAGGATCAACAGGGGGCACGATTTCAGGACGACGGCCGAAGCCATTGAGAAGACAGCACAGCGGGGGATCAGAACCGGGGGGCATATTATTATCGGACTTCCGGGAGAAGACCACGGCAGGTATATGGAAACTGCAGGCATACTATCGGCACTACCGTTGCATTCGTTGAAATTTCACCAGCTTCAGATTGTGAAGGGAACAAAGATGGGTGAGGATTTGCGGAATCATCCTGCAGATTACCCTGAATACAGCCTTGAAGAATACCTGGATCTGATGGTTGAAATCGTTGAAAAGCTTAATTCATCGATAATAATCGAACGTATTGCCGGTGAAACAGTGCCCCGGTTTAATCTGAGACCGGGCTGGGAGATTCGGTATGACCAGGTCCTGGGCCGTTTCGAAGCTCTTTTGGAAATGAAGGATACCTGGCAGGGGCGGAAGTTTGATGGCCATGAGAACGAAGGCAGGTGACCGACCACTGGAAAAATACCAGGAAAAGCTGTTTTCCCCGTGGCCGGAAACGCCGGATCACAGTTGCCGGAGTGCTGAGATCCCGGATGCAACCGGATCTTTTTTACTGTGGCACTAAGGTTTGTTTAGAACATAAGTCAAATAAGAACAGCAATATATGAAAGCATTTCTCGAAAAGCTGGCTTATCATCTCCACGACCACTTCGGTGACGCGCTGGGCAGGCAGTGCATTATCTTTCCCAACCGACGGGCAGGAGTATTTTTCAGGCATTACCTTCAGAATACACTGGACTCTTCGGCATGGTTACCGGAGATCCATACCATCAGCGGTTTTATGGAGAACCTTTCGGGATTGAGTTATGCCGATCCCATTGAACTGAACTTCGAGCTGTACAGGATTTACTGTGGACTGGTTGGTAAACCTGAGACGTATGACGAATTCTATTATTGGGGAGAGATGACCCTTGGCGATTTCAATGATATTGACAAATACCTGGTGAATGCGGGGGATCTTTTCCGGAACATGGCAGATCTGAAAGATGTGGATAATATCTTCGATTACCTCAGCCCTGCTCAGAAGGAATTAATCATCCGGTTCTGGAGTCATTTCAGGGACAAAAACCTGAGCAGTGAGCAGCAATCCTTTCTGGGACTGTGGAATATTCTGCATCCGCTTTATACTGGTTTCCGGGAAGTCTTATTCAGCAGGCAGACAGGTTATGAAGGACTGGTGTACCGGGAGGTTGCCGAACGAATAGGCAGGGAGGAGTACCCGGATATCCCCGGTGAAAAGGTGATCATTTGCGGCTTTAATGCGCTCAGCGCGGCAGAGAGGCAACTCTTCAGGCATTTGAGAAATTCGGGCCGGGCCCTGTTTTACTGGGATTACGATCAACAGTACAGGGAGGATACAGTTGCCGAGGCAGGCCGGTTTATCAGGCGGAACCTTGAAGAATTTCCGCCAGACCCTGATTTTCCGGAAGATTTTAACAACCTGGGAAAGAGGAAGGTTTTCCGTGTTTTCAATCTGCCTTCGGATGTCCTTCAGGCTAAAAAACTTCATAAATTGCTATCGGAGAGGGAGCTGCTGCCGGAGTCTTCGTTCAGCGATACGGCAGTCATCCTCTGTGACGAGGATCTTTTACAGCCGGTATTGTCGTCACTTCCCGACAATATCCCCGGTCTGAACATTACAATGGGATACCCGCTCAGGAACACACCGGTTTTCAGTTTTATCGATAATCTTTTAAGACTCCAGAAAAATTTCTCATCGGGGTCTGATCAGGTCGGCGGCCGGTTTTATTACAAAGATGTTCTGTCGGTTCTAAATCATCAGTATACGAGAGCTATTCCCGGGAAAGATGCCGAAGAGATGTCGGCAGAGATACATAAACGGAACATGATCTATATCCGGTCATCCTTTTTTGAAGGAAACCAGCTGTTTTCCAGGATATTCAGAAAAGCCGGATCAGCAACTGAAATGATCAGCTACCTTTCAGAGATCCTGGATATACTGGTATCGCTTATCATGGGCGGTGAAGAGCAGAAAGATCAATTACCGGGCGATGGGGAGTTCATTTTTCATATCAGGACCAGGCTGAATAAGCTGTATCAGGTATTCTCGGAAAATCCGGCATACGATGGCCTTGAGACATTCATACGCCTGTTCAGAAAGCTTTTAAGCAGTTCTCGGATTCCTTTTGAAGGTGAGCCGTTGCAGGGTATTCAGCTTATGGGAATACTGGAGACACGGCTTCTGGATTTTGATAAACTGGTTTTCCTGTCCCTTAACGAAGGTGTCATGCCTGATCCTTCGGCTGGTGTATCTTCTGTACCGGCCAGTCTTCGTTATGCCTTCGGCATGCCCACCCGTGAAGACAAGGATGCCATCTACGCCTATTATTTTTACCGGTTAATTCAACGTGCAAATCATATTGATATCATGTATAACAGTAAAACGGAGGGTTTAAATACCGGCGAACCAGGGCGGTACATTTACCAGCTGAAATACCTGTATAACTTTGATATCCGTTATGAAACCGTATCGTTCCGTACAGGAGGAAAGAAGCCTGAGGCTATCAGTATTGATAAGACTGATGCTGTGATAGCGAAGCTTACCGACTTCACCCTTGAGGGTAGCAGGAAACTTTCTCCGACTTCGATTACCACCTATCTGGATTGTCCTTTACGATTCTACTTCACCTACATTGCAGGCATCAGGGAAGAAGAAGAGGCAGCAGAAGACATCGATGCCCCGGGATTCGGAAATCTTCTGCATAAGGCTATGGAATTGTTGTATGAACCCTTTGTCTCAGTTGAGGTTACACAGGCTGATTTTAAACGGATCATGCAGGAAGACTACATTAAAGGCTGTCTGGATGATGCCTTCAGGCAGGTGTTTTATAAGAGTGTCGATCCAGCGGCTGAGGTTGTTCCCGAAGGCCGCAATATTATCGTGTATGAGGTGATCAGGAAGATGGTTTCGGCAATTCTGAAGAATGACAGCCTGCATGCACCTTTCAGGATCCTTGCACTGGAAGAAAAAGTAGAACGGATCTGCACTGCAGGGGATAAGGGCCGGGGGATACGGATTGGCGGTACGATTGACAGGAGGGATGAACGGGACGGTTTGGTCCGGATTGTGGATTACAAAACCGGACGGGCAGAAAAAGTTTTTACCTCTCTCGATCAGCTTTTCGAACGTGAAAACTGGCCTTCAGGCAAATCGTTGAAAGCGATCTTACAGACTTTTGTCTATGCCTGGATAATTGACGGCACGTCGGATCATGCCGGGGTAAAACCGGAACTTTACGTGGCCGGTGAGCTTTTTATGGACGATTTCTCACCTGACATATTTATTAAGGCTGACAAGGAGGATGCTCGTCCATTGAGGAACTTCAGTGAAATAAAGGACGACTTTGGATCACATCTTGCCGGGCTGATACACGATATTTTCGACCGGAATATACCCTTCAGCCAGACTGAAGACATAAACCGCTGTTCATACTGTCCGTATTCGGGAATATGTCACCGGCCCGGGAAATCATGGTAACGGCTTACCTCTGCGTTTAATCTTCATCACGAAGCAGGTCGGGTCTGAGTTTTTTTGTTCTTTCGAGGGCATTCTGCATTTTCCATTCTTCAATCCGTTGAGCATTCCCCGACATGAGTATTTCGGGCACCTTCCATCCCTTGTATTCGGACGGCCTTGTATACACAACGGGAGAGAGCAGTCCGTCCTGGAATGAATCGGAAAGGGCGGAAGACTCATCAGAGATTGCTCCCGGAAGAAGCCTGACAATGCTGTCGGTAATTACGGCGGCGGCCAGTTCACCACCGGTCAGAACATAGTTGCCGATTGAAATTTCCATGGTGATAAGATGGTCGCGTACACGCTGATCCACACCCTTGTAATGGCCGCAAAGGATGAGCAGGTTTTCGCAGGTCGACAGCCGGTTAGCCATTGGCTGGTCAAAAAGGAGGCCATCCGGGGAGGTGTAAATGACCTGGTTGTACTCACGCTGTGATTGCAGAAAGCTGATAGCCCTGTCAATTGGTTCAATGCTCATTACCATTCCGGCTTCCCCGCTGAAGGCATAGTCATCCACCCGGTGATGTTTATCCGTTGAGAAGTCCCTCAGATCATGAACAATAATTTCGACCAGCCCGGCTTCCCTCGCACGCTTGACTATCGAATGATTCAACGGGCTCTCAATCAGTCCGGGTAAAACGGTGATGATATCTATCCTCATGTTTTTTTTTACAAAAGTAAAAATATTTTAGTTCAGGACGAGCCCGGCTGTTCATCCTCCTCTTTCCCGGAACAATCTTCCGGAAAGTGACCGGATATATTCACGGCCCTGCTTTTCATGGACAGACGGACCCGATGCCGGTCCTTTTTGGTGCATCCTGTTTTTTTCGAAGCCTCTTCACCGGTCCCAAACCCATTTTCTATAAATGACATAATGGCATATAAATTATATATATAATGACAATATGACATGTTGTAGATTTCAGATTTCAGAAATTATGTCTGGAAAACGTGATGGCACATCCTTTGAATAAAGCTATTTCAGAATACAGATTTAAAACCAAACAAAAGATAAAGCAATGACATTATTAAGAGTTTACAACAGCAACGGGCATGACGTACCGAATCGTGCTTCCGATTACAGGTTTTCAGACCTGATGAAGGATTTCTTTGGAGGGATAGAAACCGCTTCCATTCCGAAGGTCAATATCCTTGAAGAGAATGAACGTTTCACCATTTTCATGGCTTTACCGGGCGTCGAAAAGTCTGACGTGAACATTCATGTTGAAAAGGACGTGCTGAGTGTTTCGCGTAAACCGTCAGAAGGTGGAGAGGAAAGTCAGAGTTTCAGTCGCCGGGAGTTTGACTACCAGACATTTGAACGGACTTTCAATCTTCCCGAGATGATTGACACTGAAAAGATCGAAGCTTCCATGGAAAATGGCATACTGAAAATTGAACTTCCTAAAAGGGATGAGGCGATAGACAGGGGGCCGGTTAAGGTCAGCATCTCATAAACGAAAAGAGAAAGAGTGACAGAACATGTTACGCGTTTTTAAAAAAGGGCTGCTTCCCGCAAGGGGTGCGGCCTTTAACTTTTCAGTGCATACCTCCGGGCAATAAAGTGATAACTAAACTTTTGGACTTACGCTTTGTTTGGTCATGTAAGGAGTTATTTACTTATTGCCAATTCATGATCACTTTTATAGTGTGTCAGATGATTCATTTACAGGAAGGGTATTTTAAATTAATCATGTTACCTCATCCGAATACCTTAATTTTGTTGTAATTTGTCAAAAAAATATGAAACGAGTTAAGAATGTGGTAATTTAGTAAATGGAAATTCTAATAAAGGAAAAAATGATTTCCTATGAATATAAAAGATCCCAAAAACTCTGTTCGTAACGAACAATTCGGCGAGGAAACCGAAAATACGCATATTGAAGAACATTCTGCCGGCCAACCAAATCATGATTCCGGGAAAGAAGGACAGAGTCCTTTAGAGGAAGAGGACAGAGAGCCGGAAGTCCCTAAAAAGACGAAGTCCGGACCTAAAACGAAGAAGAAGGTTAAACCGGTTGAGAAAGAGGATATTGTTCCATCTCCTTCACAGGAAAACGTTCCTGAGGAAGCTGCCGGCGATGAAGTGACCGAAGAGTCAGTACCTGAAAGCACGGAAGAGTCTTCCCCTGTTCCATTAGCAGATGCTATAGCGGACACCACGCAAAAAGAGGATGAGAGCGCGCCGGAGGTGCCTACTGCCGTACCAATAAATCCTAAACCGGAAGAAGAAGCTGTTAATTACAATCTTCTCAGCAGAGAAGATCTCGTCAGCATGCTTGAAGATCTGATTTCCGGTAAGAATATTTCAGACATCAGGGATGATGTCGAGGCCATCAAAATTGCATTTTATAAGAAACAGCCTCCGGATGGGGACGAAACCCAGGAGGTTTCCCCGTCAAAAGATGCCGAACCTGATGAAACCGGACCTTCGGAGGATCAGGAGGGAGAAAAGTTCAGGGATCTCCTTAAAAAATATCGTGATATCAAGTTTGACCTGACGCGGGTTGATGATGATGAGAAGGAAGCGAACCTGAAAGAGAAATACAAAATCATCGATGAGATCAATGAGCTGGTTAACCGCGATGAATCGATAAACAAGACTTTTCAGGAATTCAGAGACCTCCAGAAGCGCTGGCACGACGTTGGTGTCGTTCCTCAGCAAAGTTTAAAAGATCTCTGGGAGACCTATCATTATCATGTTGAAAAATTTTATGATTATATCAAGATCAACAAGGAACTGCGAGATCTTGACCTGAAAAAAAATCTTGAAGCCAAGATCGGACTTTGTGAAAAAGCCGAAGCTCTTCTCCTGGAGCCTAATGTAGTGAATGCGTTTCAGACACTGCAAAAGTTCCATGATCAATGGCGGGAGATCGGCCCTGTATCAAAGGAGAAACGGACAGAGATATGGGAGCGGTTTAAGGACGCCACATCAAAGATCAATAAAAAACATCAGCAATATTACCAGGAGCTTAAGGAAAACCAGAAGAAAAATCTGGAGTCGAAAACCCTTTTGTGTAATAGAGCCGAAGAACTGGCAGGGCTCGAACCGGAAAGTCATGACGACTGGCTTAAGAAAACTGCAGAGATGTTTGAACTTCAGAAAGTCTGGAAGACAATCGGATTTGCTCCAAAGAAAGATAATAACCGTATATATGCCCGTTTCAGGGCTGCCTGTGATCATTTTTTCGAGAAGAAACGGGAGTTTTATGCTCAGAATATGGAAGAGCAGCAGAATCACCTGCAACAGAAACTCGATCTATGCATCTCAGCTGAAGCATTACAGGACAGCACCGATTGGAAATCCACTACCGACGAGCTTATCAGGCTTCAGAAAAAGTGGAAAAGCATCGGACCTGTCCCCAGAAAGTTCAGTGATGAGGTATGGAAGCGTTTTCGGGCTGCCTGCGACCGTTTTTTCAACAGAAAGGCCGAGTTCTTCTCCAAGATTGATTCCACCTATGAAAAGAACCTGAAGGACAAGGAGGCTCTCATCGAGGAGATCAGAAATTTCCAGCAGGGCGAAAACCAGAAGCAGAACCTGTATCAGCTCAATGAATTCCAGAGGCGGTGGACAGAAATTGGTTTTGTGCCTTTCGAAAAGAAGGACGAAATCATGCAGAAATACCGGGAAGCCATCAATCTTCATTACGATAACCTGGAGATGGACGACAACAAGAAAAGCATGCTCAAATTCAGGAATAAACTGGATAATATAAGGCAGAAGCCGCGTCCTGAAATCAAGATGAGGTTTGAAAGGGAGAAGTTAATGAATAAACTGCAACAGCTGAAAAACGATATCAGTTTGTGGGAAAACAACATTGGCTTTTTCGCCAATTCGGAAAGTGCAGAGACTATGGTCAAGGATTTTGAGCGGAAGATCTCAAGTGCCAAAGACAAAATAAAGTTGCTGGAAGAGAAGATCATCTTTATTGATGAGCTTGATTCTGATGAAGATTAAATTCGCATTTTCTTCCTTTAATATTACACCTTCTAAGAATTAATTATTTACTTTGCGGATTAAACTTCAAAAAACGAAATATTGGCCGCAACGAAATATATTTTTGTAACCGGAGGCGTTACCTCATCACTGGGTAAGGGCATTATTTCCTCCTCTCTTGCAAAGTTGCTTCAGGCCAGAGGTTATCACGTCACCATACAAAAACTCGATCCGTATATCAACGTAGATCCCGGTACGCTCAATCCCTATGAGCATGGTGAGTGCTATGTCACGGAAGACGGTGCGGAAACCGACCTGGACCTGGGGCATTATGAACGCTTTCTGGGCGTCCCCACATCTCAGGCCAACAATGTGACAACCGGCAGGATTTACCAGTCGGTGATCAACAAGGAGAGGAAAGGAGATTATCTTGGCAAAACCGTTCAGGTGATCCCGCATATTACGGATGAGATAAAACGCCGGATTAAACTTTTAGGGACACGGCATAACTATGATATAGTGATTACGGAGATTGGAGGGACGGTTGGTGACATTGAGTCGTTACCCTATATTGAATCGGTCAGGCAGTTGAAGTGGGAGCTTGGTCCGAGCAATGTCCTGGTTATTCATCTCACACTTGTGCCCTACCTTGCTGCATCAGGAGAGCTCAAAACCAAACCCACACAGCATTCGGTAAAGGCACTGCTCGAAAACGGAGTACAGCCCGACATCCTTGTTTTAAGAACTGAAAAAACACTGAATAAAGAGATCAGGAAAAAGGTCGCGCTTTTTTGCAACGTAAATCTTGAATCGGTAATTGAATCCATTGACGTATCCACTATTTATGAAGTTCCGCTTCTTATGCAGAAGGAGAAGCTGGATGTGACGGCATTGCGGAAGCTCAACCTGCCCAATGGCAGCCCTCCCGAGCTGAAACCCTGGAAAGAATTTGTTGATAAACTGAAAAACCCCACGACAGAAACAAAGGTAGCCCTGGTTGGGAAGTACGTTGAATTGCACGATTCGTATAAATCCATTCTTGAATCCCTGATCCATGCCGGTGCGATCAATCTTTGCAAGGTGAACGTGACCTGCATCCATTCTGAAACCATCTTCCCGGATAACCTGGAAGAGAAACTCGCCGGATATAACGGGATTATTGTAGCACCAGGTTTCGGTGACAGGGGCATAGAGGGAAAGATCCTTGCCGTTACTTATGCGCGTAAATATAAAATACCGTACCTCGGCATTTGTCTGGGTATGCAATGTGCCGTCATTGAATTTGCCAGGAATGTGCTGGGGTACAAGGATGCCCATTCAACTGAAATGACGCGCATGACGGAACATCCGGTCATCGACCTGATGGAGGATCAGAAAGGGGTAACGGAAAAAGGCGGCACCATGAGACTTGGTGCTTATCCCTGTGATGTTAAAAAGGACAGTCTTGCCTTTAAAGTGTATCATGAGGAGCATATCAGGGAAAGACACCGGCACCGTTATGAATTCAACAACGATTACCTGGCAGATTTTGAGAAAGCCGGCATGATTCCTTCGGGTATGAATCCGGACAGCGGACTTGTAGAGATCATGGAACTGAAAGGTCATCCATGGTTTATCGGTGTACAGTTTCACCCGGAATACCGCAGTTCAGTGTTAAACCCGCACCCGTTATTCGTAAATTTCATAAAAGCAGCTCTCGTCTACGGGGAGACAAGGGGAGAGAGGAAGTAACTTAAAAAATCAAGTAATACAGGATGGACAGGAACTCAGTAATAGGTATTCTTATCATTGCCGTTATTCTCATTGGCTACAGTGTCCTTATGAAACCCTCCCAGGAGGAGATGGAAGCGCAGAAGCGGAGAGCCGACTCACTCAGACAGGTACAGACAGAGCAGATGCTTGCACAGCAAAAACAGTCAAAGGCGGAAGAGGCCCCTGCTGTGGACACAGCAGCTGCTGTGGTTCCGGAACCAAAGAAAGAATTAAAGAAGGACATGGGAATATTTACCCCTAGAACAGTGGGTGAAGAGAAGTATTACGTACTTGAAAACGACAAGCTAAAGCTTACCATTTCGAACAAGGGCGGCAGGCCTTACACTGTCCAGCTGAAAAATTTCCAGACCTACGATTCTCTTCCCCTGATCCTTTTTACCGGTGACTCGACTGTTTTCGGTCTTCAGTTTTTCTCTGACGGCCGGAGCGTTTCCACAAACGATCTTTATTTTGATAAAATCACGGACGGGAACATGTCGGTTGCCAAAGACAGCTCGGTCAGCCTTGAGATGCGTCTGCCCGTGGATTCTTCAGGGGCATATATCCAATATAAGTATACGATTCACCCCGGCCGGTATCTTGTAGATATCGACCTGAGCATGAAGAATATGGAAGAATACAGGACCGATAACGTTCAGCTGAACTGGGTACAGTTTGCCCCCCAGCAGGAGCAAAACCGGTCGAACGAGCAGAACTGGTCTAACCTGTATTACCGCTATTACCAGGGGGAAGTTGAGAAATTCAAAGCCAGGACGAAAAAGGAAGTACAGGATGTGAACGAAACCACGAAAATCGACTGGCTTGCCTTTAAAGATCAGTTCTTTGCTTCCGTCCTCATTGCAGATAAGATACCTTTCGAGGGCGGATATATAGCTTATGACAGACTCCCCGAACCTCACAAGAACCTGGCCAGGTTCAGCGCAGAATTAGCCATACCCTATGAGCGGACGAATGATTTTCTGATGCCCATGCATTTCTATTTCGGCCCCAATAATTTCAAAGGACTGAAGCGCATCGGGTTTAACCTCCAGGACCTGGTTACTATCGGAGGGTCGATCATCAGGTGGATCAACGCCTGGGTGATCATACCGATCTTCAATTTCCTGAACAGGTTTATCAGTAATTATGGGATCATTATCCTTCTGCTGACACTGATCATCAAGCTGGCTTTATTACCCTTGACATTCCGTTCCTATATGTCGCAGGCAAAGATGCGGGCCCTGAAGCCGGAGATTGAGGAGCTCAATGCAAAGATTCCGAAGGACAAGGCTATGGAACGTCAACAGGCTACCATGGCTCTTTATAAAAAAGCCGGTGTAAACCCCATGGGCGGATGTCTTCCTATGGTGTTCCAGATGCCTATTTTGTATGCCATGTTCAGGTTTTTCCCTACCTCCATTGAACTGCGGCAACAACCTTTCCTCTGGGCGCACGACCTTTCTACCTACGACTCCATTCTGCATCTTCCCTTCACCATTCCGATGTATGGAGATCATGTAAGCCTTTTCACCCTTCTGATGACCGTATCAACAATACTGTCTATGCGACTGAATAGCAGTCCCACCGGTGCCGATACACAGATGCCCGGCATGAAAGGAATGATGTACGTGATGCCGGTGATGTTCATGTTCATCCTTAATAGTTATTCCGCCGGACTGACGTATTACTATTTTCTCGCCAACATGATCACTCTTGGACAGAATGTTTTGTTCAAACAATTTGTGGACGAAGACGAACTTAGGAAGAAACTCCATTCGAGAAAACCCAAAGAGATAAAAAAATCGGGCTTTCAAAAACGGCTTGAAGATATAGCCAAACAAAGAGGCTATAAAGCACCGAAAAAATAAGAATAAAGTATTAAGGGGCAGGAAGTAAGAAAATTCCCGGAACTGCATACTACAGGGAAGAAGCCTTTTGATTATTTTGAGGTCACCGTTCAGCGGGAAATTTTTACAAAAAGCCTGATCTTCACGGCTCTTACAACGTTGAATACTCCAATATTTGCAGGTAAAATTACATCAGTTTATTATGGCTTCAAATCTAAAAAACCTGTCATCCTTCGATCCTGAAACCATGCCGGATGCGTCGAACATGAAATTTGGCATTGTGGTGTCGGAATGGAACCATGACGTTACCGGGGCCTTACTCAACGGCGCCCTGCAGACCCTGTCAGCACTTAAAGTCAAGGATGAGAATATTCGTGTGAAATGGGTTCCCGGAAGCTTTGAACTGACGCTTGGCGCTCAGTTCATGGCCGAATACACCAATGTTGACGCTGTGATCTGTCTTGGATGCGTCATTCAGGGGGAGACACGTCATTTTGATTTTATCTGCCAGGGAGTAACTCATGGGATCACGAACCTCAATTTAAACTACAGTATGCCATTCATTTTTGGGGTACTGACAACGGATACCCTTGAACAGGCCAGGGACCGTGCAGGCGGGAAGCTTGGAAATAAAGGTGATGAAGCGGCGGTGACAGCCATAAAAATGGTTGCCCTCCAAAAAGAAATGGAGTGAAGGCCAGAAAAGATATATCACTGGCGAACCACTTCTTATGCAAATGGCTGCTTAAAAACCCTGAATAATTGTAAGTGATATCATATTGTAAGCGCCTTCGACTTC
Source organism: uncultured Bacteroidales bacterium (assembly GCA_963732905.1). Taxonomy (GTDB): domain Bacteria; phylum Bacteroidota; class Bacteroidia; order Bacteroidales; genus DASQZK01. The sequence goes on along the minus strand of CAVTBM010000008.1, from coordinate 954,581 downwards.
ACTCAGGAACCGGCAAGATAGTGTCATATTGAAAGACCTTTCGGCTTACTTCGGCTACGCCCGGCGATCGCTGGATGTCTGTATTCATCCTTCTGTAAATATAGAATAATTTCTGATTTTCAGTCTAAGCTCTAACAGGCATTCACGATGGTAATTCGTTAATTCCTAACAGGTTTTGGAGTTCCTTTTCCTACTGGCGTTTGAGTTAATCTTTGATTAAATACATGCTTTAAAATATATTTATGTTATATTTGAGAATAGTTGCCTTTTCCAGGCAGTATGATTTTGCTGCTTTGACAGGTAAGTACCTGTTATCCGTCAATTATATGCATCCAAAGAAGCTGGGATTCAAATCCGGATGCAGATCCCGGGAGAATTTAACGTGTATCCCTGTCTAAACCTAATACTCTATACCCTATGAAAATCAAATTCACATTATTTGTTACCAGTCTGCTGTTGATGATCTCAAATATATCGTTTCCTGCCAACATCATCTTTTTATCGCCAGTGAACGATGATGTTGTACTCCTGTATTTCAGGGAGGGTGAAAAAAACACATCCGAATCTCCTGGCTATACCGCAGCGGGATGTTCGGATATCTGGAATACCGGTATCCTCGATGCGGCAACTGCTAAAAATACGGTTACTTACACCATAACAAGCACGGATGATGAAAACTACACAAATGCCGTTAATCCTGAGAGCATAGGTTATAAATCGAAAAAGGAAGCCGGTTTCAGTACCTACTGGGTCTATCTGAAGTTACCGTCGGCACTGAAGGAAGGTGATTCATATACCATCGGATGGGGAAGCCTGGCCTCCAATAAGAGTTCGGAAACCTTCATTTTCAATACCAAAAATCTACGGTCGGAAGCAGTGCACGTGAACGAAGTGGGTTATGCTCCGAATGCAGGGTTGAAGTTCGCATACATTTATCAGTGGATGGGTACGGCAGGCGGAGCCGATTTTGCTTCGTATGAAGGCAATCCCTTTTACCTGGTCAGAAGTTCCGACAGTACGGTTGTATATTCGAGTGCTGATTATGGTAAAGGACTGGAGCTCAGAAAAAAGATGCAAATTGAGAATTCGGGCATTTCCACTGTTGGCTGGAACGGCAGCGACATCTGGGAGTGTGACTTTTCCGATATTGGAAATTCCGTGTCCGTTCCCCCCGGCGAATACCGGCTTGCCGTTGACGGCGTTGGATGTTCCTTCCCATTCAGAATAGATAAAGATGTGTATACTGATCTGTCTTATCTACTTGTACGGGGACTCTATCACCAGCGGAGTGGTCCGGCCAGGACAGTGGAATATACGCCTTTCGTAAAACCCGTGGATCATACGCCCGGGGTTAATGGTTTCGAGATTACTTATTCCACACTGACGTTTTCAGGGGATGATGCACTCAATTTTGCACAATTACCGGCCAAGGCTACCGATTGGGTCTGGCCCGGCAACCCTTATGATCATATGTTGGACGAACCCGATGGATGGGGTTGGGGAGGGTATTTCGATGCGGCCGATTATAACCGTGGACGCCATCACCTCCAAGTCAGTACGGATTTGATGCTCGTCTATGAAATGAATCCCGGTAAATTCCATGACAATGAGCTGAATATTCCGGAGAGTGGTAATGGTTTGCCCGATTTCCTTGATGAAGCCGAGTGGGGCGTCGACTTATTCCGTCGCTTGAAGGGACCGACCGGTGGGATTTGTGGCGGACTTGAAACCACGGGCTATTATCATCCTTCATGGGAAGACAATCATATGTGGTACGCTTTTGCTGAAGAAGCCATAACGACATGGGATTTTGCCGGAACGGCAGCACAGCTGGCTTACTGTTACGAATTGGCAGGCCAGGACCAGGCAAGTATCGACAAATGGGTAAAGGAAGCTACAGATGCCTATGCGTGGGCTGACTCTGCAAGTTCCGGGAACGAGGGCCGAACATATATTGAACAGAAGTATTATGCTGCTGCCGCACTTTACAGGATGACAGGCGATCATAAATACCTGGACGATTTCGTTCAATGCCGTTCCTGGTACACTGATCTGAATACCAGTTATGGAACTTACATCTTTTGCCTGACGCCATCGGACCAGTGGGGGAATTTTACCACTGAGGAAAAAACACTTCAGAGCAGCCTGATAGCCACCATCCACGATCTTGCATATCAGCAGGGCATCGATCAGGCCAGGGAAAGAGCAATGAGATTTATTAAAGGTTCAAACCCGACGCTCGATTGGGGTGGTTATTATCCGCATGTGATGTTGCAGATGGTTTATCAGCATCTTTCAGGAGATGAGGATGTTATGGATCTTCTTTTCACCACGGCCGATCTTTATCTCGGGGAAAACAATGACCAGCAGGTATTCATAACCGGCGCGGAAAGTGTGAATGCCGACAGGGTGCTCAGGGACATTCTGCACATTGATTCAAACTATGACGGTGTCCCGGGATGGATACCGGGAATTCCGCCCTATAAACATACCAGCACGGTATACAATGCAAGCTGGTTCACCGAACCTTCTGATCCGCATGCATGGCCGGTAATGGAACAATGTAACGATGCGCGTGATTATATCCCTGCTTCCGAATTTACTGTTAATGAAACGATCGACCCCATGGCTTCCTTGTTTTCTTATCTGAAAGCCGCTTCCTCGGGGAAACAATTTATTATAAATGTCCAGATCCCTGAAGATTCGGTATTTATACCGGGTTCGGATGTTCCGGTTTCAGTCATGGCATCGGTTTCTGAAGGAACGATATCAAAGGTCCAGCTTTATTCAGGAAGTACGATTGTTGGCGAGGACACTCTCGCTCCGTTTGAGTTTACACTGGACGCACTTCCTGCCGGCGTTTATGACATCTCGGCAAAAGCTTGGTCGGAAGACGAGAACAAAAAATCCAAATCGGTAACCGTAGTGGTAGATGACCAGCCCCCGACCGATCCTGTTAACCTCCATTTCACCAACGTTGAAGCATTACTGATAGATTTAGCCTGGGATGCATCATCCGATGATGCCGGGGTTAAGGACTATGAGGTATTCGTTAATAATGAGCTACTGAAAACATCAATCCTTCCGGAATGTACAATCAACGGACTGACCGCTGACACCCGTTATTCCATATATATTGAAGCGGTCGACTTTGCCGGGACCCATTCATCACCAAGTAATACTGTCGATACCATTACCAAATCCGGGAAATTTATACCCGGCCTCATCCAGGCTGAAGATTACGACGGTGTTGTGGGAGAAGTGGCTTCAGAGGCTTCAGGTGATGTCGACAATACTGATTATGTAGGATGGTTCGATGAGGGCGAATCGCTGGAATATGCCGTGAGTATTGAACATACAGGGGGTTACCTGGTAACGTTCAGGGTAGCCAGGGGAATAGACCCCGGCGAGTTTGATTTCCTGGAGGGCACAACACTCCTTAAATCCGTTTATGTTCCCAATACAGGAGGATGGGGCCAGTGGGCCGACGTTTCAGACTTAGTTTACCTGGATGCAGGTCAGCAGAGCCTGATTATTGAAAATACCGGTAATCCTTTCAATATAAACTGGATGAACTTCGAACCCGCGATAGCTACCGAAAGTGTAACCATCGATAATTGTCCGGACGATTCGATTGCAACAGGAGTGGAATACAATATGACGGCCACTGTCAGCCCTGCGGATGCCAGCGATACGTCGGTTACATGGACCTCTTCGGATGAGTCGGTAGCAACTGTGGATTCCAACGGAAAGGTAAGTGCTGTGTCTGAGGGCAATGTCGAGATCAGTGTTAAGACGAATTCCGGCGGGAACCAGGATATTTGCAGTATCAATGTTTATCGTTACAACATCGGTATCCAGCCTTCCAGACTTTCTGATTTTACCATGTATCCGAATCCTGCACAGGACGGAAAACTGACGCTAAAAGGCGAAATTCTTAAAAACTCGCAAGTTTACCTGACGGATACCGACGGCCGGGTCATTTTTAAGAAAATCAATAAGGGGAATTCAGAGATGACGATCAATACCGGGAATCTGAAAGCTGGTATTTATATCATCAGGATCGTAGGTACTGAAAATACGCTGACCAGGAAAATGATTGTCAATTAATAATCACACCGGCGAATAAAACCGGTCAGGTTAAAAAACCATGGGCTACATTGAGGTGAACGAATTTTCCCCTTATGTAGCCCACGGGTATTTTTTAATACACGATCTTCGTGCATACTAAATTTTAAACCTATTTATTCTTCTCCAGTTTGGCACGGTCGATATATTTAGCGATATCCTTGCCTTCATTTGAATCAGGGTACTCTTTCCGGATAGTTTCATACGAATCGACGGCCTTTTGATAATCGCCCATCTTTTCATAGACTATACCTTCCTTTTTCAGTATGATAGGTGTGGTAAACTCATTGGGATATTTTTCGATTCCCTTGTTGTAAAATTTAATGGCATCGTCATATTTTCCCAGTTCAACCGAAGCATCACCCAGGCTGCTGAATTTTGCCGGTCCCACGAGGACATCTTTTGTCTTAAAATCATCCAGGTACTTGATAGCCTTGCTGTAATCTCCAAGGTTCAGATAGCAGATACCTGCATAATAACTTGCCAGGTTGGCTGATTTGGTTATACCGTAGTCATCCATGATCTGCAAAAATCCGGGAAAAGTACCATATCCGTTGAGGGCCAGGTTGAATGAATCTTTATCGAAAAACCGTTCAGCCATAAACATCTGCTGAGAAGCTTCATTTTCAAGCGGGGTGATATACCACCGCTTAACACCTATGAAAATCAAAACCGCCAGAACTATGCCCAGAACGATAAAAGAAAGAGTTTTTGAATTGTCTTCAATAAATTGCTCAGTACGTGTCAGGGCTACTTCAATTCCTTCAAGATTTTTATCCTGATGCGTCTGTTTCGCATTTTTAGCCATATTTCAAACTTGATTATTACTGGTTTTTAAAACAAACGCAAATGTAATTGTTTTTTGTTAATTACCAGCAATCGGCCAAAAAGAAATCGTTGATTTTGAGATCCTGTTTTCATCCCGAAGTTATTTTGTAAATTTGTTTCCAGAAAATATTGAACATGTACCTGAAAAATCTTTCCATTGTTAATTTCAAGAATTATGCCCAGGCTGATCTTGAATTCAGCAGCCGGATCAATTGTTTTGTCGGGAATAATGGTGTAGGTAAGACCAACCTTCTGGATGCCATTCATTACCTGGCTCTTTGTAAAAGTTATTTTAATCCGGTTGACAGTCAGAACATCATGCACAACCAGGATTTTTCGGTCATCCAGGGAGAGTTTGAAAGAAATGACAGGCCGGAGGGTATCTATTGCGGGATACAGCGCAACAAACGCAAACAGTTCAGGCGAAATAAGAAGGACTATCCCAGGCTTTCGGATCATATTGGATTATTTCCTCTGGTGATGATCTCTCCTTCAGACAGCAGCTTGATTCTTGATGGCGGGGAGGAAAGGCGGAAATTTATGAATGGTGTGATTTCCCAGTACGATAAAATATACCTTGAGGATGTGATTCGTTACAACCACATTCTCATCCAGCGCAATAAACTGCTGAAACAGATTGCCGGAGATTCGGTAAAGGGAGGTGAAATGCTCGATATTTACAATGAGCAGTTGTCGGGTTACGGGCAGTCCATTTTTGAAAAACGGAAAGCCTTCATTGAAAACCTCGTACCCGTATTTTCAAGGTTCTATACTTATATTTCGGGTGGGACTGAAGACACCGGGCTCAGGTATGAAAGCCAGTTACTTAAGAAAGAGATGTTGCCTCTTCTCCGGGAGGGCCTTCATAAAGATTGTGTTTTGCAGTATACCACTGAGGGTATCCACCGTGATGACCTGGACATGCTCCTGGAAGGCTTTCCCCTCCGGAAAGTCGGATCCCAGGGGCAGCAGAAAACCTACCAGGTGGCCCTGAAGCTTGGCAAGTTTGAATTCATCCGGCAGGTTTCCGGAATTACGCCGGTATTGCTTCTGGATGATATCTTTGATAAATTTGATGCCGTCCGGGTTGAACAGATCATCAGGCTGGTATCGGAGAACGACTTCGGGCAGATCTTTATCACCGACACTGCAGAACCGCGGATGAAGGCTATGCTTGAGCGTATCGGAACGGATCACAAAATGTTTGTAATTGACGATCATCAGAAAATCAGGGACATGACATGAGACGAAGCAAGACGGCAAATATTTCCGAGATCATTTCGGCCTTATTAAAGGAGCAGGGGCTGGAGGGTAAGCTGGAGGAGAACAGGCTGATAAACAGCTGGGAAGATCTCCTCGGGCGTTCAGTGGCAAAGGTTACCAGAAATATCTACATCAGGGAAAGGACACTTTTTGTGAGTCTCACTTCTTCTGTGGTGCGGAACGAATTGATGATGATCCGGGATGAGATCATCAAAAGGCTGAACGAGCGGGCGGGCAGGGATGTCATCGATCGTATTGAACTCAGGTGAGGTACCTGTACGAAAAGCTACAGGCTCAACCGGGGTAGCAATGCACAGGGCAGAAACAGGCTTACGGATTCCTCCGGACCCCGGGCATACATTTGATTTCCCTTTTACCTGATCAATGGATTATTTAGCTCTTCCGGGATGCAAACAACCTTTCACCAGTAAAAGCGGTCGCTTGTCGAAAAGAAAAAGTCACATTCATTTACCGCATTTTCATCGCTGTCGGATCCGTGGACGGCATTATTCTGCATGGATTCGGCATACAACTTCCGGATAGTCCCTTCATCTGCTTTGGCCGGATCAGTTGAGCCGATCAGTTTCCGGTAGTCTTCAACGGCATTCTCTTTTTGCAGAACACCGACAACGATGGGCCCGGAGATCATGAAATTCACGAGATCTTCATAAAAGGGTTTTCCTTTGTGAACACTGTAAAATTCCAGGGCCTGTGTTTTGTTCATCCGGGTTAGTTTAAGTGCTGCGATATGAAACCCGGCGTCATGAATCCTGTTCAGTATCGGGCCGATGAATTCGTTCTTCACAGCATCCGGTTTAATGATGGTAAAAGTGATCTTTCCTTTCATATTTTTCGGTTTAAAAAATGATGGCTAAGATAAAATTTATAATCGGATTCATGACCGTCTTCCGGAAAAAAGGCTTTGTATTCCGCGGCAGGTAAAACAACATTTTCATCTCAGCCGGGTTATTGATGCATAAAGTGTTCATCAAAGTATGATAATGCTTATCTTTAAACCTTGAAAACAAACCACAACGTGAAACAGGAAACCAACTACCAGCCGGGAAAGTTAAAAACACTGATAGACCAATCTACAAATATTCTCATCGGCACGCATCTTAACGCCGATGGTGATGCTGTGGGGTCAACGCTGGCCATGGCGATGGTTTTGAAAAAACTGGGTAAAGAGGTTCATGTGGTTACGCCCAATGATTATCCGGCTTTTCTCAGTTGGATGGCAGGCAGCGAGATGATGATGGTATACAGGAACAGTCCGGAGAAGGTTAAGGAAGTTTCCTCGACAGCCGATCTGTTGATGTTCATTGATTTTAACGATCCGGGGAGGCTGGAAAAAGCCGAAAAAGTCTTTCTTTCATCGGGCGCTCCGATCGTACTGATCGACCATCATCCCAATCCTTCCGTTATTGCCGACCTGGTTTTTTCCGAGCCACAATACGGATCCTCGGCCGAGCTGGTATACAAGCTGATATGTGATATGGGTTTCAGGACGCTTATCGACAAGGATATTGCTGAATGCCTGTATGCAGGTATCATGACCGATACCGGCAGTTTCAGTTATTCCTGTTCCTATCCTGAGGTATGGCATACGGTTGCTGATCTGATGTCGTGGAATATTGACCGCGACGCTATACATGCCCGGGTATACGATAATTATTCGCAAGACCGGATGCGGCTTATGGGTTATTGTCTGAATGAGAAAATGCAGATCTTTCCCGAATTCAATACCGGTATTATCAGCCTTAGCCGGGAGGAGATGGCGAAGTTCAATCATCAGCCGGGTGACACAGAGGGATTTGTAAATCTGCCTTTTAACATTAAGGGCATCAAGTTTACGGCTATGTTCATTGAAAAGCATAATCACGTCAAGATATCCTTCAGGTCGAGGGGTAAATTCCCGGTCAATATCTTTTCGAGTGATCATTTCCATGGTGGGGGTCACGTGAACGCATCCGGCGGGGAATGGGACAAACCTCTGGAAAAGGCTGTTGAGAGATTTATTTCGTTACTTCCTTTGTACAAAGAGGATCTTAAATGAGATATCCGGCATTCATTCTGAAAGGGTCTCTTATCGCCTGCGTTTGTCTTACCACAGGCTGCCGGCCCAAAACGCAGGTTCCATCACATCAGGCTGAACAGGAGAAGCATATCAGCAATGAGCTGATGAATATCAACCATTATATGGTGAAGCGGAACCAGGAGATGATTGAGAATTTTATTACCCGAACGGGCTGGGATATGCACAGCACCGGCACCGGCCTCTGGTATATGATAATCCGGCACGGTCACGGTCCGGGAGTACGGGACGGAGAGACCGTCTTCCTGAGCTGCAGAATATTCCTCCTGGACGGGGAAGCCGTGGATTCATCCACTTCTGTTCACCCTGAATCATTTGTGGTTGGCCACGGAGGAGTGGAAGCCGGTTTGGAGGAAGGTGTGAAATATTTGCATGTCGGTGACAGTGCCCGGTTTGTCCTGCCTCCCCATCTGGCCCACGGAAATTTCGGGGACAGCGGTAAAATTCCTCCCGGGGCCATACTTTTATATGAATTAAAACTGCTTGCCGTGAAATGAAATGAAAAGGATCCTGCTTTTTTTATTGCTTTTATTCACCGGTGCCTGTAATCTTTTTCATCATGAGGCCTATAAAAAGATCGGTCCTGATCTTTATTTCAGGCTTATTCGTCTTGGTGAGAAAGGGCGTGATGCTGCCATGGGTGATTATATCACAGTGGACCTGCTATACGCAACGGCTGACGATTCAACGTTTTTTCACGGGACTAGAAAATTTCTCCTGGAGGCCAGCCCTTATCCGGGAGCCATAAATGAAGTATTTCTCAGGCTTTCAAAAGGTGACAGTGCTTCAGTCTTTCTGTCAGCATCCCGTTTTTTCCGGAATACTCTGAAAAGGGATTTGCCCGGCTTTATCGGAGAGGATGATGAGATGAGGGTGGATATCCACTTGATCGACATTCAGACACCGGAGGACTTCAATCAGGAAAAGCGGATGTTTCTCTTGTGGGCTGAGGAATTGAACAGCTCGGAAGCCACACTGATCCGTAAATTCCTGTTAAAGGAAAAGCTTGATATTCAGCCGACGAAGGAAGGATACTACTTCGTAAGCATGAAAGAAGGGAAGGGAAAAAGAGTTGAGAAAGGACGTCATATATATATTCAGTATGAGGGACGGTTCCTTAACGGGAAATATTTTGACAGCACGGTAAAACGGAATGATCCGCTGGATTTCATTTATGGCAGTGAATACATTGTTCTCAGGGGCATTGATGATGCACTTGGGAAGATGCGGGAAGGCGGGAAGGCACTTGTCATCCTCCCTTCAGAGGAAGCTTTCGGGCCGGAGGGATCTGCCGGAGGGATTGTACCTCCATGGACAGCACTGGTTTATGAACTCGAAGTACTGAAAGTTGAATAATTTGGTTTAACAAGCAACCTTTTTGCGTAAATTTACATCGTAAAGAGGAAATCAAAATTCAGCCGGGTAAATTGAATTCTAATGCCTGTGAAGATAATTTTCATGGCGGTAATATCGTTAATCAGATGCTTAAGTCTGGAACCGGTGTCATCTGAAATATCACCGTCAAGTTTTTAACCTATTCACATATACAATCACATGAAGCACCATTCCCTAAAAATCCTGAGTCTTTTCCTGATGATCCTTCCATTGGTTTTAAACTCCTGTTTAAAGAATAAAGAGGAAGATCTTCAACGACAGGAACAGGATAAGCTGAAAAAATACCTTACCGACAATAATATAACTGTTGCACCTACACAATCGGGTTTGTATATCGTTACTGATTCCGTTGGTACAGGCGATATGCCTTATGCAGGTGATTACGCTGATATTGATTATACACTCAGGAAACTGGATGGAAATCTGGTCATTATAACGACAGACAGCGCAGTGGCAAAAGAAAATAATATTTTTTCCGATTACATATTGTACGGTCCTGAACGGATTATTGTCGGATCAAATATTCAAGGGTTGGATGAGGGATTGGAGAGCATGAAAGAAGGCGGGAGTGCCACACTCATTGTACCTTCAGATCTTGCCTGGGGCACGAATCCCTATTCCCCGGTAGGTCCGTACAATTCGATTATCATCGATATCAAGCTTCGTAGAGTTTTGCCCTATCCGGCTGATTATGAGCGCTCTCTCATAACCAAATACCTGACAGACAACAGTATTAACGTGGATTCGACGGCAAGTGGGATCTATATTATTGAGAATATCCCGGGAACGGGTGATACGGCAAATGTAGACCGTCTAATGACTATGTATATTAAGGGTTCGCTGATGGACGGACTGGTTTTTGCACCCAACAAGCTTGTACGTACAGTCATCAGCACGACCACCTCCACCCTTTTTACCAGCGGGTTGATCGAAGGCATTAAAACGATGACGGTTGGGGAGAAGGCCACGATCATCGTACCCTATTACCGCGGATATCTGGGCAATGGTAAATATACGAATGACGGGTATACCCGTGTGGCTATTCCTCCCTATTCCTCCCTGAAATATGAGGTGGAACTGGTGGCGATTAATTGATGTTCCGGCCAAGAAGAAAAATACAGGGTCGCTTGTGAAAGCTGACCCTTTCTTTTTTCCAGCCGGCGATTTTCATGGTTCTGATATATTCGCTGTCGAGGGTGATATCGCAGGCGATACAAAGAAGACTTTCCTCGTCGCAGGTTTTGAGTAACTCCTCAATCATCCGGTCGTTACGGTACGGAGTCTCAATAAATATCTGTGTCTGGCCGTATTTCACCGCGGCATTTTCAATTTCCCTGATCTTTTTAGACCGTTGTGGATTATTCACCGGCAGATATCCGTGAAAACAGAATTGTTGTCCGTTAAGTCCTGAAGCCATCAGGGCCAGCAGAATAGAGGAAGGACCGGTGAGGGGAATCACCCGGATACCCTGCTGGTGCGCCAGGGCAGTGATCTCGGCACCGGGATCGGCCACACCCGGAACACCGGCTTCTGAGATAATACCGACGGAGATACCTTTATGGCAGGGCGAAAGATATCCGGATTTCAGTTCGTCGGGAGTATGTTTATTGAGCTCAAAAAAACGGATGTCGTCGATGGGTTTCGGATAACCGCATTTGATCAGGTATCGTCTGGCTGTACGGATATTTTCAACAATGAAATGATCCAGTTCCCGGATTATTTCCATTACACTTTCCGGTATGACAGTATTTAACTGACTATCACCCAGTGTATTGGGTATCATGTAGAGACAGCCTTTCATTTTTCAGGTAAAAATAACCAAAGTTTCCTTATGCGCGGCAGAGGTCATGCGTTCATTTTTGCTAATTTCGTAAAGAAAAATTCGATCCAAATTGAAAATTACCTTTTTAGGCACAGGAACCTCACAGGGGGTACCAGTTATTGGTTGTCGTTGCAGGGTCTGCATGTCTTCTGATCCGCATGATAAAAGACTAAGGACTTCCATCCTGGCCGAGGAAGGGGATACGGCCATCGTAATAGATACCGGTCCCGACTTTCGTCAGCAGATGCTGAGAGCAAAGGCGGATAAGGTCGATGCGGTTATTTACACCCATGAACACCGGGATCATATAGCGGGACTGGATGACATCCGTGCGTATAATTTCATTCAGCAGAAGCCCATGGACATTTTTGCTGAAGAAAGGGTTATCAGGGCATTAAAGCACGAATTTGCCTATATTTTTGCGGAAAAGAAATATCCCGGTGTACCGCAGGTCCATCTTCACCGTATTGATAATGAGCCATTTTCCGTTAACGGCTTAAAAATTATACCCGTCAGGGCAATGCATTACCGGCTTCCGGTATATGGATTTCGCATCGGTGATTTCGGTTATCTGACTGATGCAAATTATATTTCTGAGGAAGAGAAGGAAAAGTTTATTGGTGTTAAACACCTTGTCGTTAGTGCCCTGCGCCATGAAAAGCATATTTCACATTTCACCTTTAGCCAGGCCGTTTCCCTAATCAACGAACTCAGTCCAAGACGCGGCTATCTCACTCATATGAGTCACCAGATGGGGCTTCACGAGGAAGTCCTCAGCGAGCTCCCGCCTAACATACTCCCGGCATGGGACGGGCTGACCATTGAGGTATGATGTGTCAGGTAATCTTTAGTGCTTTTACAAAGAGAAAGACGGAAATCCCGCTCAGGGTAATAAATAATATACCTGCCAGCAGCATGGCCATGGGCAGTGAATATACATCCATATACCAGCCCAGGAAGGGCCCGATGACAGCAAAATTCATACGGATAATAAAATTTCTGACAGACAGAACGGTTGCGCGTTTGTCAGAACCGGTCATCCTGTTGATGTAGTCTTTCAGCACCGGTGTGGCAAAACCTCTGACGATGTAAAAGAGGAACAGAATGGTAAGGGCATAGGCAGAATGAAAGAAGTACAGGCTGATATATCCCGCCGGCACCAGGACAGCGATGAATAGTATGGATTGTATTTGTCCCAAACGGGCTTCGATCCTGTAGGCAATGAAGGCCACGATGCCTGCCGTCAGGTTTAGGGCTGTCCAGAGAATACCGAACATTTGCAGGGAAAGGTGAATATGTTCAAAAAAGGGCTGGACGAACCAGGCCATGGTCAGTGTTGCTGTACCGATGATGGATGAGAACAGGATATTCCGTTGCAGTGGTTTATGATCGAACAGTGAAAATTTCACGATTTTCAAAATATCACTAAAGCGAAGCTTTGTCAGGCTTTTATGTCGTGAAGGTTCAACAAGCAACAGGGATGACGGGATGGCGATGAAGGCAACAAAGGTTTGTGCGATATAGGGATACCTTAAGGAGGCTGCGGCCAGCAGACCACCCAGAGTGCCTGCCACGGCTTCAGCGAGGTTCCCCAGGGAGGTTATCCGGCCTTCAAACCTGATGTATTCCTTTTCACGTTTCTGGTCAAGCAGTGTATCATACAGCATGGCAGAATCGGAGCCGGAAATGAAACTCTGACCTATACCGAGAATCGTTTCGGCGATCAGAAATCCCCAGAAGCCAAAGGAAAGGCTATAGGTCAGGAATCCGAAAAATCCCATGATGGCTCCGATGACCAGTGACAGTTTACGCCCGAGGACATCAGCGAAGTATCCCGAAGGGATTTCAAGAACGACGATGGTAACGGAATAAACGCCCTGGAGAAGCATAACATCCTTCATACCCAGTCCGTTGGCCCTGTAAAAAGGAACAACGATGGGCATGTATAACATGAACCACTTGGCAATCTTGATAAGATAAAGCTTGATTATATTGGCGTTCAGTCTCAAGTGGTCCTATCTTCTATGGTGTGATTGATTTGTTCAGTATGCAAAACTAATATATTACAGGAACAGCCGGAAACATTTCATTTTAAATTGTTATCTGTAAAGGATGATCAACTGAACAGGACTGTAAACTGGTTTTCCGGGAAAGGATTCTGATGATTTGACTGTCGGCGGACATATTAAAGTCAGTATTTGGAACTGCCCGGTTTTTTTAACGTAGACATTGTTTGGAGTACTTTCCATGAAATTGTGAAAGGATAAATATGAAGTTGAAACATATCGTTCTTCTGTTGTCCCTGGTCATTCCTTTTATCGGGGCCTTATCGCAAGAGGACCCGGTGGCTAAAACGTTCAGGAAGATCATGCCGATGTCAGACAGTACCTATCTCATCCAGGCATTTGACCAGGATTCGACTCTACTGTTTATCGGGACTCTGGCATCGCTGGTTCCTGAAATCAGGAATGGAAGGTTCAGCTTTTACAACAAACAGGGAAATGTGGAAACAGCCGGTTTTTATTACCGGAATATCCCTTATGGAAAATGGTTGTATTATGATCCGGACGGTAAACTCACACAGGTGATTGACTATAAGTATGTGCTGGATTTCATTGCCGGTAATCCTGAAACCTCTGATGCCATATCAGGCCTGGTTAACAGCGGTGATCAGGCTTCATCACTTTTTGACAGCACAGACGAAGCAGCGGCTGGCCAGCCATACCTGATTGCCCCATTGCCTTTATTCCAGGGAAAAGATCCGGCTTTTCTGACCGATTATATTCAGAATCATCTCGTGTATCCTGTGTATGCAAGGGATATGGGAATTTCAGGCAGGGTATTCGTCAGGTTTTCCCTGGATAGCACAGGCAGGATCAGCAGTGCAACAAGTCTTTCCTGGGAAAATCCTGATCTGAGCATGGAGGCTCTCAGAGTGATCCTGGAATCGACGGGATGGACATCGGGGAGCGCACCGGATGGAACACCTACCGGGGTGACCTTTACCATAGGCGTAAATTTCAGCCCCGACAGATAGCCGCCTGCCATGAATATACTACGGCGCCTGCTTGTAAGTGAGCTGTTTTAAAATCCCTGATCTGAAAAGATGGTCTTGAAAACCTTTAGTATATTTACCTCCGTGCTGCCGTGTGAATGGCTGAAGAGAACTTCTCACCCTGACATGAAAAATCTTGGAATGATCATGATATTTAACCGGCCTTCCTTAATTCTGATCTGCGGTGTTATTCTGGCAACAGTCCTGATTTCCTGTAACCGGGAGGAAATAGAATTTTTTTTTTTTTTTTTTTTTTTTTTTTTTTTTATTTTTTTTTTTTTTTTTTTATTTTTATTTTTTTTTTTTTTTTTTATTTTTTTTTTTTTTTTTTTTTTTTATTATTTTTTTTATTTTTTTTTTTTTTATTTAATTTTTTTTTTTTTTATTTTTTTATTTTATTTTTTTTTTATATTTTTTTTTATTTTTTTTTTTTATTTTTTATATATTTTATATTATTTATTTTTTTATTTAATTATTTTTTATTTTTATATTATTAATTTTTTTTTAAATTTAAATTATTTTATTATTATATAATTTTTTATTTTATTAAATTTATAAATTATTTTATTATAATATTTTATATAATTAATTTTTAATTTAAAAAATATAATTTATTTAATATTAAAAATTAATATTATTAAAATAAAATATAATAAATATTTATAATAAATAAAAAAAAATAATAAATAATAAAAAAATAAAAAAACAAGAAAAAAAATAAAATAAAAAATATAAAAATAAAAATATATAAATAAAACAAAAATTAAAAAAATAAAAAAAAAAAAAAAAAAAAATATACATATAAAAAAAACAAATATTAATAACATAAAAAAAAAAATAATAAAACTAAAAAAACACAACATCACAAATAAAATATAAACAACAAACAAACATATAACAATACTACTAAAAACTAATAAAATTATTAAAATAAAAACAAACACTAAACAATAATATCAAAAAAAAAATACTACTAAAAAACACAACTTACATAACAATTATACACACAAAAAAAAAAAAACACACATAACAACTCATCACAACAAATAACTAAAAACACAAATAATCAAAACTAAAAAAAACAAAACAACACTACAACAACTATAACTAAACAAAAAATACAACAAAACAACACAAACTTAAAAAACTACCAAAAACATAAAAAACCAAAACAAAACACAAAAAAAAAACAAAAATAAAAAACAGGTGAATAAACTGAATTTCTAGCCTACCGTTTGGAGTTTCAGATTTGTTGACTTATTTTTCGAATGGAATTATAATCAACTAACCCTTAAAATATGAAACTCACCATCTTTACTACGCTTGTTTTAACAGTTGCACTATTTAGTTGTAATACCATGGATAAACAGAAACAGTCAGACACTGCAGCCTATCCTTCTTCAATGTATGAATATTCAGGAAACATTGAACCCCGCTGGATCAGCTTTGAGAACCGGACCGGTGAAAAAGGCAAAGGCGGGATGGAAAACAACGGGGCAAAAGGACATCCTTCTGATATGATCCATGCAGGACAAATCCTGTCGCTGGTGGACATTGCAGGGCCCGGGATCATTAACCGGATGTGGTTCACCATCTCCGACCGCTCGGAGTATACGCTCAGGGGCCTGGTGTTGAAAATATACTGGGACGGGGAGGCAAAGCCGGCCGTTGAAGTACCTTTCGGTGATTTTTTCAGTGTCGGCCTGGGAAAAACAGCGACATTTCAGAATGCACTGTTTGCCAGTCCGGAAGGCCGGTCGTTCAATTCCTTCGTCCAGATGCCTTTCAAAAAACACGCGAAGATTGAGATCGTGAATGAACTGTCATACGATATTGAAATGATCTTTTATGATGTCGACCTGCAACTGATGAAAACGTGGAATGACGACTACATGTATTTTCACAGTTACTGGCATCGCGACACCGCAACCACCCTGGGCAAGGATTTCGAAATCCTGCCGGAAACACGTGGCAGGGGCCGCTTTCTCGGATCAAATATCAGCGTGAATGCCAATCCGCTTTACCAGCCCTACTGGTGGGGTGAAGGAGAAGTAAAAATCTACCTCAACGGGGATCATGATTTCCCGACCCTTGTAGGTACGGGGACAGAAGATTACATTGGTACGGCATGGGGGCAGAGCAAATTTTTCAATGATTATACCGGTTGTTCCGTCGCCGATCCTGAAAACCTGCAGTGGTCATTCTACCGGTTTCATATAAAAGATCCGGTATACTTCAGAAGCGATTGCAAGGTGACGATCCAGCAGATTGGCGGGATTGCAAAAAAGCAGGTGATTGAGATGCAGAAACGTCATGTACCTCTCATCCCAGTGACCGTAAACACGCCCGAACCACCGATGGTCATGATTTACCATAAGGACAGTATTACAGATCTTGAAAATCCGGAACTGCCCGGTGACGAAGCCTGGACCAATTTTTACCGTTCCGATGACGTGGCAGCCACCGTATATTTTTACCTGGAGACACCTTCAGACTCTTTACCGGAAATTCAGCCTCTGGCCATCCGGACTTGGAATCTGAAGAGTAAGTAGGTCCTGATACACCGATAACCAAACTGTGTAGCAAATATGAATAAATATGTAATACATGTTTTAAATGTCTGCATTCTCACTGTTATAAATATGGCATCCATCAAGGCACAGAATTCTGCAATTCAACCTCTGACAGCTTCCCGTGTCATTGACCTGATCAGGGAGCAGAGTGGTGTTTCCTGGAGCGGAGAAACCGTGGATGTGATCAAAGCTGGAAATCCGGCCACCAGAGTTACCGGTATTGCAGTCTGTTTCACGGCAACCATGGATGTCTTGCGTCAGGCTGTGGAAAAAGGTTGTAACATGATCATTACTCACGAGCCGACATTTTATAATCACCTGGATCAGACATCAGACCTTGCAGGGAACAGCGTTTTCGAAGAAAAGCAAAAATACATCATGGATCACGGCCTTGTCATTTTTCGTTTTCATGACCATATTCACCGGATGAATCCCGACGGCATCGAGGCAGGCATGATCGAAAAACTTGGTCTTCCCGAGCCGCAGAAAGGCTTTCCCTCTCCGGTTTTTAAGTTGAAGGAGACCACGGTGGGTGAATATGTGAACTACCTTTCCGGGTTATTCGGAACAGATGCCATAAGATGTATTGGTGATCCGGATATGAAGTTTAGAACTCTTGGTATGGTTGTCGGGGCCCCGTCTTCGTCCTCCCAGATAAACATGTTGGAAGAACCCGGGGTTGAGGTTGTGCTTACCGGTGAATCCCGTGAATGGGAAACGGTCGAATATGCCAGGGATGCCGTTCAGCAGGGAAGGCATAAAGCCCTGATCATTACCGGTCATGCACTCTCCGAAGAAGCAGGGATGGTTTGGTGTACCGATTGGCTGAAAGGATTTATACCTGAAGTACCGGTCGTTTTTATTCCGGCAGGCGAACCTTTCATCAGTTCACACAGCATTCAGGACAGGTAATTCAGAATGAAGGCAGGATCCGTTCCTGTCTTTTCTTCATGTTGATATATCCCTCATCCCTGAGGATATTTTCCAGTTTTTGACCAATGAATTTCCCTGCCGGGAGAAAATTTTCAATTTCATAATTGAAACGGTAAAATGCCCGCTGATCAGTATACTTCCTTCGCCAGCTTTTTTGAAGAGGTAGCAAAGTAAGGCAACCAGAAGTGTGTTCTGAAGAAAAAGTATGTTCCGGATCTTTAAAAGATCAAGTCTTTATTCCGTCACTGTTCCCTTCAGCCTGATATCTCGCGATGATGCTCCGACAAGGATTTCGAATTCACCCGGTTCGAGGGTCCATCCTTTAGCCGGATCATAATAACTGAACGACTTTTCATCCAGGGGAACACTGACCCTGACAGAACTGTCAGGCATGATTTCAATTTTGGAAAATCCCTTAAGTTCTTTCACGGGTCGCGGTAAGGACGATTTTTTGTCACTTACGTACACCTCAGCCGTTTCTTTACCTGCTCTGCCACCCGTATTTTTAATGGTAAACATAACATTATACCGGTGATCTCCTGTTTTATCAAGGGCAAGGTCAGAATACTCAAAGTGTGTGTAGGAAAGTCCGTATCCGAACGGGAAAAGGGGTTCAACGTTGTAGGAGTCGTAGTACCTGTACCCGACAAAAATCCCTTCGTTGTAATGCACGGTGCCATCACTGCCGGGATATTCGCCCAGGGCAAAAGCCGGCGTGTCTTCAAGATGTTTCGGCCAGGTGTCGGAGAGCTTGCCTGAAGGATTTGTTTTGCCGAAGAGGACATTCGCCAGGGCTGTACCTGTTTCACTGCCGATATATCCGGTTTCCAGCAGGGCAGGGGCATTCAAAAGCCATTCACCCGGGGTGACTGGTCCCCCGGTGATAAGCACCACAACGGTATTTGGATTTACTTTCATGATTTCCTGAATCACTTCATCCTGTTTATAGGGAAGATGCAGGCTGGTTTTGTCACCGCCTTCGCAATCCAGCCCCCAGTCGTGGTTCAGACCGCCAACAAAGAGAACTACATCGGCATCTGCAGCCGCTTTTTTGGCGCGGGCCAGCAATTCTGAATCCAGTGTATCTGATGCCGGATTGTAACGGTTATACCCTGTATGAGTGTACTTATAGCCGGGTTCCCAGGTCACTTCGGCACGGTCGCCCACGAAATTTTTTATACCCTCCAGAGGGGTTATTTCATACCTGGCTTTGATGATGGTGCTTCCTCCGCCATGGGACTGTTTCCGTACGGCGTTATCGCCGATAACGGCAATTTTCTTCACAGATGACAGCTTGAGGGGAAGCAGGTTTTTGTCGTTTTTAAGAAGGACAATGGCTTCTTCTGCGATAGCCAGCGATACATGCCGGCGCTCCGGGGTAGCCAGTTTAGCTTCCATGCCGGTTGTATCATACGCCGGCCTGTTGAACATGTTGAGCTGAGACATGACATACAGGATACGGCGGACTTTATCGTTTACCACCGAGCTGTCGATTTTCCCTGCCCGGATCGAATCCAGGAGAGGCCCGGCCATATAGTACTCATCGAAAGGTTTATTGGTACCCATTTCGATATCTAGGCCGTTTTCTGCAGCCCCCATGGTACTGTGGGCGGCATCCCAGTCGGAGATGACCACGCCTTTGAAGCCCCATTCGTCTTTCAGGATATCTTTCAGAAGATAACTGTTCTGGCAGCAAAACTGGCCCCTGAATTTATTATATGCACCCATAACGGCCAGTGCTCCGCCCTCTTTCACAGCCGACTCAAAGCCCGGAAGGTAAATTTCCCTGAGCGCACGTTCACTGGCTTCCACATTGATACTATTCCGGTCTTTTTCCTGGTTATTCAGCGCATAATGCTTCACACACGAGGCCATGCCTTCTTTCTGGACAGCTTTGATGATGTTGGGAACAAACTGTGTCACCAGGAAAGGGTCCTCACTCAGGTATTCCCAGTTCCGCCCGTTCAGCGGGGTCCTGTGAATGTTGATACCTGGTGCCAGGGTAATGAACTTATTTCGAATGACGGCCTCTTCTCCGTAAGCTTTTCCAAATTCAGTGGCTAACGCAGGATTCCAGGTCGATGCCAGAGCCGTAAGACACGGGAAGTATGCCGATGAATCGTTTGTCCATTTTGCAGAACCCCAGTCGGAGGCGTTGTTTTCCTCACGGATCCCGGCAGGACCGTCGGACAGGGTGAAGCCGGGAATTCCAAGACGTTCGACGGGTGGCGTGGTGAAGTAGGTATTCCCGTGGATCATCGAGATTTTTTCTTCAAGAGTAAGCTGTGAAAGCAGTTTGTTAATTTTTTTATCTTGTACACTTTGGTGAGCACAGGAGGCTAACAGGCCGGCCAGAAGGGTCAGGAGGAGGAGCTTTTTCATCTGTTTCGGGAGTATTTGAGCTAACGTGCGAATGTAACAAAAATTTTTAGAGCCCTGTAACCTCCGTTGGGTAATTTAAAAATCAGGACCGGCTGAGCCTGCATTTTCTGCAAAACTTTCGTATTTTAACCTGCTCTAATCCGTGCCGGCTAAATAAAAAAATATGAAGAAATTCTGGATGGCCCTTTTCATTGTAATGCAGGTATCTTTTACCGGATATTCGCAAAGCCTGCTCGTTGAGGCTGAGAGCTTTGAACACAAGGGCGGCTGGCTTGTCGATCCTCAGTTTGTTGAAGAGATGGGATCTCCCTATCTCCTGGCACATGGTTTGGGCAAGCCGGTTGAAAATGCATTTACGGTAGTTCGTCTTCCTGAAACAGGACTTTATCATCTATGGGTAAGAACCAAAAACTGGGCTCCCGGTGAATGGACACCGCCCGGTGAATTCAAACTCCTGGTGGATGGAACACCTGCCGGGGCAACACTCGGGACTGAGCCCGGCTGGGCATGGCAGGATGCCGGATCTGTGAATATCACCAAAAAAAGTGTTAAGCTGGAGATTGAAGACCTCACCGGTTTTGAAGGACGATGTGATGCGGTATATCTTTCAAAGTCAGCGATCCCTCCCCCCGGCGATCTCAATTTATTGAAGGACTGGAGAAGGTCCGTGACAGGGGAGTCGCCGGTGCCTGAAAAGCAGATGAACTTCGACCTGGTTGTTGTTGGAGGTGGCATCGCCGGTTGTGCTGCATCCATCGCAGCGGCTGAAATGGGGCTGAATGTGGCGCTGGTTCATGACCGCCCTGTGGCAGGAGGAAATGCAAGCAACGAGATCAGGGTTCATACCCTGGGGATATATGGCTATTTTGAGCGCATCCTGAAGATGCTGGATACGGAACATTACCCTAATGGTTCACCCGAAGCCGGGAAAGAGGATGAAAAAAGAATGGACAATCTCCATAAATACCCCAATATTCATCTTTTCCTCAACTGGAGAGCTTATTCGGCCAACACCCGGGACAATCGTATCCTTTCTGTGGATGCACGGGAGACTTCGACGGGAAAGCGCATCCGGTTCATCGCTCCTCTTTATGCCGATTGCACCGGCGACGGCTGGATAGGTTACTGGGCCGGTGCTGAGTACATGTACGGCAGGGAAAAGGTGACGCAGTTTGGTGAAGAATACGGTAAATACGGTGAACTGTGGAGTCCTTTCAATCCCGATAACCGGGTCATGGGTGCATCGGTTTTATGGAGATCGGATACTGCTGATCAGAAAAGTATTTTCCCTGAAGTGCCCTGGGCGACAGAAGTAGCAGGGCGTTATGCAGCTGCCAATGGTGAATGGCAGTGGGAGTTTTCAAGGGATGACCTGAACCAGGCTGAAGATGCCGAAGCAATCCGGGATCACATGTTCAGAGCTATTTACGGATCGTTTTACAATGAGAAGCAGAAACCGGGCAACGAAAATCTTGAGCTGGAATGGGTGTCGTACCTTATCGGGAAACGGGAATCCAGACGGCTGAAAGGAGATTATATATTTACGTTCAACGATGTAACGCAGCATCGCCGGACTCCCGACGCGGTGGTTATGGAAGACCGGGAGGTGGATGTACATTACCAGGATGACCTCGTCGATCTGAATAGTCCTGATTTCCTCTCCACCGCAATATTTTACAAAACGGAACGGTACTATGTACCCTACCGGTGCCTGTACTCTGTCAATATTGAAAACCTCTTCATGGCAGGACGCTGTTTCAGCTGTTCACATGTGGGTCTTGGCGGACCGAGAGTTATGCGGACAACCGGGCAGATGGGTGCTGCCGTGGGGTATGCGGCGTGGGTATGCCATAAATATGGAGGGACACCGCGTGATGTTTATGAAAGACACCTGGACGAATATATGAAATGGATAACCGGTGCATCTAAGAATTGACAGGATTCCGGTTTTGGACTTCACCTAAATACACAGTTTATGAAACGCCTATCTTTCCTTTTCCCTGTTTTATTGTTTCTGAATGTAGTAGTTCAGGCCCAGAAATTCGACGGGCTTGCCGAAACTCCGCCGATGGGATGGAACAGCTGGAACTATTTCAATTGTGAAGGCATCAGCGGGGACGTGATCAGGGGCGTGGCCGACGCTATGGTGAGCAGCGGCATGCGTGATGCAGGGTATCTTTATATTGTCATTGACGACTGCTGGCAGGTTGGCCGCGAAGCCGACGGCACCATCATCGCCGATCCGCAAAAGTTTCCGTCGGGCATGAAAGCCCTCGCCGACTATATTCACAGCCAGGGGCTCATGTTCGGGATTTACTCAGATGCCGGCCGTGAGACATGCCAGGGGCGTCCCGGCAGCCGGGGGTATGAGTTTCAGGATGCCAGGACGTATGCTTCATGGGGTGTCGATTACCTGAAATATGACTGGTGCAATACCGGTCAGCAGAATCCTGAAGAATCCTATCTTCTTATGAGGGATGCTCTATATAAAGCTGACCGGCCGGTCGTATTCAGTATTTGTGAGTGGGGACTGAGCAAACCGTGGTTATGGGCCGGTGATGTGGGGCATCTGTGGCGGACAACAGGAGACATCAGGAATAACTGGACACTACCCGATGCCAAGGAAGGTAAGGTATGGGGCGGGGGAGTACTCATCATTCTCGATATGCAGGCCGGACTTGAAAAATATGCCGGACCGGGACACTGGAATGATCCCGACATGCTGGAGATTGGAAACGGCATGCTTACCCCTGAAGAAGAAAGAGCTCAGTTCAGTCTGTGGTGCATGCTCTCAGCCCCTCTGATGGCTGGAAATGATCTGCGGAATATGACACACAGTACCCGTGATGTCCTTATTAACCCCGATGCTATTGCTGTGGACCAGGATCTCCTGGGAAAACAGGGTTTCAGGTTTAAAGACGAAGGGCTTTTCGAGATCTGGAAGAAAGAATTGTCGGGAGGAGATTACGCCTTCTGCTTTCTGAACCGGGGAGAAAAAGATATGGAATATACGGTTGACTGGACTAATCTGGATATCAGCGGTCCAAAAAAAATCAAGGATATCTGGACCGGGAAGAGTGCCGGAACTACTGTCAGTCCGTTGAAAATTAGTATCCGGCCGCATGATGTGGTGTTTCTGAGGCTGGGAAAATAGAGTCTTTGCAGGGTTTCAGTAGGGATGCTCATTCTCACCCTGAATTTTCCTGAAAAATCACAATTTTGTTTTGGTAATCGGAAATAACAGATTAACTTTGTTCGCATAATTACGAACAACCATGGAAGTTAGTCTTGTGATAAGTGAAGAGCAGAAAAAGCTGGCCCGATACGCTAAAGCGATGGGGCACCCGGTCCGGGTTTATGTACTTGAGCTTCTTTCAAAAAATTCGTGTTGTTATAGCGGCGATCTCACCGAGATCCTTCCGATTGCAAAATCCACGCTGTCACAACATCTTAAGGAACTGAAGGATGCAGGTCTGATCCAGGGTGAGATTGAAGCTCCGAAAATCAAGTACTGTCTGAACCGTGAAAACTGGGAAGAAGCACAGAAGCTTCTTTGCGGATTATTGAAATCGTGATTTTTTTTACTAAAAACGTTCGCTATTCTGCGAACAACGAACAAAAAATAATAATATGGAAATTAAAGTATTAGGCACGGGCTGTGCCAGGTGCAGATCCCTTGAAAAAGTCACGGTTCAGGCCGTTGAAGATCTGGGTCTGGACGTCAAAGTCGAAAAAGAAGAAGATATCAGGAAAATCATGGCTTATGGTGTAATGCGGACACCGGCACTGATGATTAATGACAAGATCGTTTTATCGGGACAGGTTCCCGGGCTGTCTGAGATGAAAATTCTACTGGGCAGCAGTGTCAGCCTGGGGAATCCGGCTGACTGAAAGGGAGTATATCAGTGTGCGGCCTGAATTCAAACAGGGTCAGCATACATTTACCTGCATTGGACAGGCTTCGGTTTCCCACTGAAGTATGACTGATGATATGCAGAAAATGAATTATTTATGGAAGTACTAAAACGTCGATGGATAACACTGCCTGCAGGAATAATCCTGTGGGTTGTAGTGTATATGAACCTGCATCATCTTGCTCAGCTTGTCACCGACAATATGTTAAGAATGCCACCAGGGCACCGGTTGACTGAAGCCGTGAGGTTCTTTGTTTATGAAGTACCCAAGGTTATGTTGTTACTGGTGCTGATTGTTTTTGTCGTCGGGATTATCCGCACCTGGTTTTCCCCGGAAAAAACGAGAAAAGCGCTGGAAGGCAGATCTTTGTTTACCGGGAATATCATGGCTTCGCTGCTGGGAATTGTCACTCCGTTTTGTTCCTGTTCGGCGATCCCGTTATTCCTTGGATTTGTGGAGGCGGGCATTCCGATTGGGGTAACATTCTCATTTCTTGTTGCGGCTCCGATGATCAATGAAGTGGCACTGGTACTACTGATCGGATTATTTGGATGGAAAGTCGCCTTGATCTATGTAGTCACCGGATTGGTCATAGCGATTTTTTCGGGACTGGTAATTGGCAAACTGGGTATGGAAAAATATGTGGCCGACTGGGTTTTTGAGGTGAAGGCAAACCATGCAGGACCGGCCGGTGAAAAAATTACATTTGTTCAACGTATGCAGGCCGGTTTTCAGGCAGTACGGGAGATCGTGGGGAAGATATGGATTTACATCATCCTGGGTATTGCCATTGGTGCCGGTGCGCACGGATTTGTGCCCGATGATTTTCTGGCCGGTGCTTTAGGCCGCGGCAACTGGTATTCGGTTCCCCTGGCCATCGCTGTTGGTATACCGCTGTATTCCAATGCAGCAGGTATCATCCCTATTGTCAGTGTTTTGATAGAAAAAGGTGTGAGTCTCGGCACAGCCCTGGCCTTTATGATGTCGGTCGTAGGGCTTTCACTTCCCGAAATCGTCATCCTGAAGAAAGTCCTGAAGTGGCAGCTGATAGCCGTTTTTATTGGGGTTGTTGCCATCGGAATCGTGATCGTCGGCTATGTCTTTAACCTGATCATGTAAACCGGAATTTCATACTTGCCATTCTTTTTCATGTTGACGGTTCACGTTCCCCGTTCACGATCTCAGGCATGTCAGACCCTTTTCCTGGCCGGTACATTCCCCCGATATAAACCTGTTGTAGGTCTTCCCTTTCCATGATTTCCCATCCCACCCGTTCAGGGGAAAGCCGAACCCAACCAGGATGGAAAATACTTCGCTCAAAACTAAATTGTAAGTCTTTAAAGTTTAGTAATATATACCTCATCATTTCAAGAAAATATCGATTCATGTTAAATATTGTTAATCATTGAATGCGTGATTCATCTTTGTTACGCTTTCAGGGTTTCTGGTATATAATTTGAAGCTCTTTAAGGATTAAAAAAAATAGTATGAAAAAGACAGCAAGGATCCTCCTGGCCATAATCCTGGTGGCAGGTTTTGCATCTGCCGTTTATGCAGGGCCACAACAGGATAAAAAAGCGGCGCGAGAGGCTAAACAAAAAGAAAGAAGGGCAAAACTCGAGGAACAGTTTGCAAAAACGTCTGACCTCATCGGAAACAAAAGTTTTGTCCTGGAAGCCGACTGGTTGAGTAATCAGTATGGTGAAAGAGTACCCGTAGTTCCCGACCTGAATTTTATCAGGATCGATACAACATATGCGGTTCTTCAGATCGGTTCGACGCATGGGATTGGTTATAACGGTGTTGGCGGGGTCACCGCCGAAGGCCGGGTAACATCATGGAGAGTGAACAAGAATGAGAAGAAATTGAATTATCATATCCAGGCAAATGTTATAACCAGCATTGGTGTATTTGACATCAGCATGGATGTTAGTGCCGATGGTAGTGCAACGGCTTCGATAACAGGCATGAGGAGGGGCCAGTTGAATTATTCAGGTAGCCTTGTGCCGCTGGATCAGACACATACTTACCAGGGAGAAACTACATACTGAGTAAGTGTTGATCTTTGTTCACGGGCAGCAGTCCTCGCTGAACCGACAGGTAAAGGATGAAGAGGCTGGTACCATTTCCGTTTATACCGCAGGTCAATCAGAACTGTTCGAAAAGAACAGGATGCAGATCTGCGGTTTTTGTTGTTAGCCACAAAAGTGAATTAGTGCCTGAAATATTTAGTATCCATTCAATTTTCATCTATTTTTGAAAAACAAAAAATTATCCGGCTTATGGGGATGACAATGACAGAAAAGATTCTTGCCGCGCACAGTGAACAGGACATTGTAATGCCTGGTGATATCATTGATGTAGAGATAGACGCCAGGGTAGCCAGGGATTTTGGCGGGGCAAATGTTGTTAAAACCCTCCGTGATTTCAATCTGGGCATTGATGATGCATCGAAGACGTATTTCACGTTTGATTGCAATCCTACGGGATCGGATCAGAAGTATGCTGCGAACCAGCATATTTGCCGTATCTATGCACGGAATCACGGCATCAGGGTTTACGATATCAACAAAGGTATCGGGACACACATTCTGATTGAAGAAGGCTTAGTCTACCCCGGTTCCACTGCTGTGTCAACCGATTCGCATGCCAATATCCTCGGGGCCGTCGGGGCTTTCGGACAGGGTATGGGTGATAAGGATATTGCTGCTGCGTGGAGTAAGGGCAAAACATGGTTCAAAGTTCCTCCATCGGTTAAACTGGTCCTGAAAGGACGGTTTCCTGAAAATATTACGGCCAAGGATATTGCCCTCAATCTGCTCTCACATTTCGGACCTGATCGTTTGCTTGGATATGCTGTTGAGGTATATGGCGATGATGTCGATCATTTATCTCTCGATGACAGGATCACCATTTCATCAATGGCTACTGAGATGGGTGCCATCATTATTCTTTTTGTTCCCAACCGGGAAGTGATGAGATATTGTATGTCGAGGACCGGTAAGCCCGTTCAGCCCCTGCAGGCGGATGACGATGCCGTTTATACCGTGGAGGAAGAACTTAATGTGGCACATTTTACACGTCGTATTTCAAAGCCGGGAAAACCCACCGATGCTGTCGAAGCCGCAGAATTTGTTAAGATAAGGATCGATTCCGCCTTTATCGGAAGCTGTACCAACGGGAGGATCAGTGATATGCGTGAAGCCGCTGAAGTTCTGAGGGGACGGAAGGTGGCAGATGGGGTCGTTCTGAAAATTGTTCCTGCTACCGACCTTGTCTGGCAGAGATGTCTGGATGAGGGTCTTATCGACATTTTTAAGGAATCCGGTGCTATGGTTTCCAATGCCGGATGTGCGGGATGTGCTGCCGGGCAGGTAGGACAGAACGGTCCCGGGGAGGTGAGTATAAGCACAGGGAACCGGAATTTTCCCGGTAAACAGGGGCAGGGAGACGTTTATCTCTCTTCACCTGCAGTAGCAGCAGCATCAGCTATTGCCGGATATATAACCACGCCCGACCATATTCCGGATAATCCTTTGGCTGAGATTTTCTCTGAACCTGAGAAGCAGACCGGTGTTACTGGGAGCTCAGGGCAGCAGAAACCGGTGGACCCTAAACCTGTTGTACTGAGAGGACGGGTATGGTTCATTGAAAGGGACAACATCGATACCGACATGATTTTTCATAATCGTTATCTGACCATCACAGACCCATCTGAAATGGGTAAATTCACGTTCGACAACCTGGAGGGGTTTACTGGTTTTGCAACGAAGGTAAAGAAGGGTGATATCATTTTTACCGGCAGAAATTTCGGTGCGGGCAGCTCGCGGCAGCAAGCTGTTGATTGTTTTGTTTCTCTTGGAATTCAGGGTATTATTGCAGAATCTTTCGGTGCTATCTATGAACGTAATGCGATCAATGCGGGTTTTCCGGTACTGACCTGCAAACATATCCGGGAACTTAAACTCACCGATGGCGATACGATAAGCTTAAACCTGGAAAGCGGAGAACTGATCAACATTTCAAAAGATGTTCATGTCAAAGCGGAAAAATTCCAGGATGTTCAAATGGAAATATATCAACACGGAGGACTGTTTTAAACGACATTGCTAACCCTAAAATACCTGTTATGAAGCTTATTATTCCTGAAGGTTACAAGCCTGTACTCGATCTGAAACAAACAGAGAAAGCCATCAAGCTTGTAAAAGACACGTTTGAGATCTCACTCTCTTCCGAGCTGCGACTCCGCAGGGTCTCGGCCCCACTTTTTGTTCTGAGAGGCACTGGCATCAATGATGACCTTAATGGCATTGAACGTCCGGTATCCTTTAAGATCAGGGATTTGTCCGATCAGACTGCTGAAATTGTGCATTCCCTCGCGAAATGGAAGAGGATGATGTTACGTGATTACGATATCCGCATCGGATATGGCATTTATACGGATATGAATGCCCTGAGACCCGATGAAGAGCTTGATAATCTTCATTCGATCTATGTGGACCAGTGGGACTGGGAAAAGGCGATCACCAGCGAAGATCGTAATCTGGAATACCTCAAGGCCATCGTGAAGCAAATTTATGATGTGATCAAACGGACGGAATTTCAGATTTACGAATATTATGAAGAGATCGAACCTATCCTTCCAAAGGAGATTACGTTTCTTCATTCCGAGGATCTCCTGGAAATGTACCCGGATCTTCCGCCTCGGGAACGTGAAAACCGTGCGGCAGAGAAATATGGTGCCATTTTCATCATCGGTATCGGAGGCAACCTGGCCGACGGAAAGCCGCATGACGGGCGGGCTCCGGACTATGATGACTGGACAACGGAAACGGGTGGGGACCACCAGGGCCTGAACGGTGATATCATCGTATGGAACCCGATATTGAAAATGGCCTTTGAGCTTTCATCCATGGGGATCCGCGTTGACAGGGAAGCTCTGAAACGGCAACTTATCATCCGTAAATGTGAAGACCGCAAAGGCTTGCTTTTCCACAGGAGGCTCCTGAACGATGAACTCCCGGATGCCATTGGCGGAGGTATTGGTGAGTCGAGGTTGTGCATGTTCCTGCTCAGAAAAGCTCATATTGGCGAGATTCAGTCGAGCATCTGGCCGGGGGAAATGGTTTCTCACTGCCGGAAGAGCGGGATCATTCTGATCTGACCCGTCGTGAAGGACCTCATCCTAAAGTCTGACGGATTGGTTTCGACTGTTTTGCCACGATCAACTCAGACCTGGGTGGGATGTCTGCCGGCTCTGCCTGCCGGACAGGCTTTCTTTTCAGGTTTTCTTAATCAGGTAGAAGATAGCAAAGCCTTTGAAGTCAGGATGTGCCGGGTGGATTGAAAAAAGCTCACATTTTTTTTCTTTTTCAATTTCAAACATTATTATTTTTATGCCCGGTATATAGAAACATGCTTGCCGCTGTTTCGTATTTATAGGACCGCTAAAATCCCCGGTCCAGAAGGTATCCCGGAATCAGGGATTTTACCCTAAACAATTTCTGAAAGAAAGGTCTTATGAGTATACATCCCAATACAGTTATTCACCCGGATTCGGTTCTTGGAAAGAACATATCGATCGGCCCCTTTTCCTTCATCGACGAGAATGTGGAAATTGGCGATGGAACATGGATAGGTTCCAATGTTTCTATTTTGAGTGGTGCAAGAATAGGCAAAAATTGCAGGATATTTCCCGGCGCTGCTGTGTCCGGCATACCTCAGGACCTGAAGTTCAAAGGCGAAAGCACCACTGCTGAGATTGGTGATAATACAACGGTCAGGGAAGGTGTGACGGTCAACCGGGGCACCAGTTCGAGGGGGAAAAC
Organism: uncultured Bacteroidales bacterium; assembly: GCA_963732905.1. Classification (GTDB taxonomy): domain Bacteria; phylum Bacteroidota; class Bacteroidia; order Bacteroidales; genus DASQZK01. The sequence continues at coordinate 924,364 of CAVTBM010000008.1, read as the reverse complement.
CGTTATCGGGAGCAATTGTCTGCTTATGGCTTATGTTCATGTAGGCCACGACTGTATTATCGGGAACAACTGTATAATCGGGAACAGCACCGGTGTTGCAGGTGAGGTGGTCATCCAGGACTGGGCGATCATAAGTGGTTTATGTGGTATCCATCAGTTCAGTACCATTGGTTCACATTCCTTTACCAGTGGTCTCAGCAAAGTACAAAAAGATATTCCGCCTTTTGTCAAGGCCGCCCGTGATCCCCTGTCTTATGCAGGCCTGAACATCGTCGGATTAAAAAGGAGAGGATTCTCGTCAGAACAGGTTTCCGTCATTCATGAAATATACCGGATCATTTTCCAGTCGGGGAAAATTACTTCCGAAGCCTTAAAATCTATTGAAGAAAATTTTGATCAGACTCCGGAACGGGATGAGATCATAAATTTTATCAGGACTTCAAAACGCGGTATCATTAAGGGATACAAGGGCAACCATAACGATGATATCGATTAATACTGAAGGGATAAGTCTATACAAGGTTTTCCGCCAGGGTTGAAGAAGGAGGCATTCAGCATCCGGCATTTCGATGTTCTAACATGGAATAACAGGTCGTGCAATACACATCATGATTTATCTGCAACATTTTCCCTCATCCAGTTAACCAGCCCTTTTTTCTCCAGGATCTCATTTAGTTTACCCGGCAGCGGCTCGAAGTGAAAGGTTTTGGAGCCTGTGGCAACTATTCCGCGGGTTGTATTGATCCTGATGTTGTCACCGGGCCGCCAGTTTTCAACCACTTCAGGAAGAACCAGCAGGAGAAGTCCCTGGTTGATAGCCGAACGGTAAAAAATACGGTTCACCGATTTCACGATCACTGCCTGAATGCCAGCATAAGCCAAACCGACGGCAGGGTGTTCCCTGGAGCTTCCGCAGCCGAAGTTATCACCGGCAAGGATGATATCTCCCGTTGCCACTTCCTTTGAAAAATCAGGGTCGAATCCGGCCAGGAGATGTGGCAGGATGGAGGCCGGGTCGGAACTGTGGATGGTATAGGTCAGGTTGCCGGCAAACATCTGATCGGTGTTGAGGTTGTCGGCATCGGCATAATTCCAAACGTTGCCTGATTTTCGGTGCTCATTTTCCTCAATTTGAATGGTGTGAGATGGTTTGTTCGGGAATGGGAAAGTATCTTCAGACCTGACCTGCCGGGGATCCGTGATGAAGCCGTTTATGGCTGACCAGGCCACGGTGGCTGGTGATGCAAGGAATATGGAAGCATTGGGGTTGCCCATCCGCCCTTTGAAATTGCGGTTTGCTGTGGAAATCACATTAAAGCCGTCGGCAGGTATACCCTGACCTGTTCCCAGGCAGGGACCGCAGCTTGAGCTTAATACGTTTGCCCCGGCTTCGATCAGTATTTCAATGATCCCTTCCTTCAAGGCCTGGAGATAAATTTCCTGTGATGCAGGGATAATCAGCAGCTGAAAACCATCGGCTACTTTACGGCCCTTCAGTATTTCTGCTGCGGTCCTGAAATCTTCAATCCTTCCGTTTGTACAGGTTCCAATCAGTCCTTCGTGAACAGGCGTGCCGGCCACTCCGGCTACTGCCCTGATATTGTCTACCTGGTGCGGAGCTGCCACGAGGGGGACGACCTTTCCCAGATCGACAGTGAATTCCTTTTCGTAGCGGGCATCTGCATCGGCCCAGATGCCGTTACTGAGTTTATCTTTTTTGTAAAATGCCGCGAGAACATCGTCAGGCGGGAAGACTGCATTTTTGGCTCCCATCTCAGAAGCGAGGTTGGCTATGGTCATTCGTTCGGATATGCTGAGTGTGCGAACACCGTCGCCATGGTATTCGACAGACATGTAGTTGGCTCCTTCCGATCCGAGCATGCCTATAATCCATAGAGACAGATCTTTGGCATAGACGCCGGTATTCATCCGGCCTATAAGATTTATCCGGATACTTTTGGGGACCATAAACCACGTTTCACCTGTTTTCCAGATCCCGGCTGTCTCAGTACGGTCAATACCTGCCGCGAGCGTATTAAAGGCACCCGCCGTACAGGTATGACTGTCACTGCCTACAATGATCATTCCCGGCAGAGCATGGTATGACATGATCTGATGGCAGATCCCCCGCCCGGCATCATAGAAATTGGGAATTTTAAACTCTTTTACAAAATCACGTATTGCCTGGTAATCGTTGGCCAGCCCGGCATTCGTGGGTGGTGCATTATGATCGAGGACCACAAGGAGGCTGCCGGGGTTTGCAGGTGCCGTCCCGTGCATTTTCTCAAAAGTTTTCCTAATACTGATTGTGTTATCGTGTGAAAGGACGAGCGAAGGGCTCCGGAAAACAATTGCACCGGCAGGCGCACCAAGAATTTTCTCTGCAAAGGTCTTTCCCATCTTTTTTTTTGCAAGTTTCAAAAAATATGACTGAATTGTTACACATCCCCGGATGTTCTTTAATAGTCCCGGACATGATTTTTTATTTGAACAGAAATAATTTTTGTTATCTTTAATATAGAAAACGAATAACCAACTCCCACATGCTTAAACATCTCCTTTTCCTGTCCTTCCTGTCATTTTTAATTATAAAGGCGAATGCACAATACGTCGGGACAATTTCCTATTCTGACACTGCATCGGCACAGGGATACATCAATTTTGATATTACCTCCACAGGTATTGACCATATTGAGTTTTCCGCAGGCCGAAGTGAAACAAAAAAAACGTATACAGCGTCAGAAATTGTCGGTTTCGAATTTTATTACAATGATAATCATGAGCATTTGTATAAGTATCAATCCGTTAATATCTCCAGTACGACACGAAAATTTAATGTATTTCTGCTGGTTTTGTATGAAGGTAATTTCAAGATACTGAAAATGGAGAGAAAACTTTCGTCATCCTATTATATACTTGACTGCAATGGCGAAGTGACTTTGCTTGAGAAACAGCACAATCAGTTTAGAAATGTACTTGCACAATACGCCGACTCATGTGAATTTGTTTCGAAATACATCAGCCACACAAAATTAAATACCAAATCACTTATAAAATTTGGTCAAAGATATCATTTGTGCAGATTCAAGAGTGGGTATTCCGGAAAACCCAAAACTTCGTACTTTATTTCAGGAGGCTTTCAAATCAAGCACATAAACATTGCAGATCCCGGTTATGTGCTGGAGGATTTCAGCCACAAGACCTTAAAATCAGCTATTTCTCCTGTAATTGGTTTTGGTATAGATATCCCTTTGACGAAGAGAGGAACACTTGCCCTTACATCCTCATTTAATTATTATAAAACTGCCATTTATGACGGATACTATGTGAATAATAAGATTAAAGAGCTTATTTTTAACCAGCATACTCTCGAAATTCCGGCTTCTTTGAATTTTCATTTCAGCCCTGGCAAAACATATATGTTTTTATCTGCCGGAGAAGCTGTTCAAATTCATCTGGAAAATGAAATCAGGGAGCATATTCAGCAATTCACCAATAATAATCTGTCGTTAAATAATACGTACTTTAGTCCATACTCTTTTAAAAATTTATGCATATCAGTTAATCTTGCCGGAGGTTTGGCTTTTAAAGTCTCAAACCATTTAAAATCAGATGTTTCAGTCTTATATAATTCGACTTTGAGCGAAAAGCACGATCTTAGCTCCTATATACTTGGCTTTAAACTCAGGATATATTTATTACATATTTAATAATCATTCATAAAGGTATTTGAAAATGGCTGCTGTTATAAAACGGGAAACCAACAAAAGGATGCATGTGGTAATAATCATTCTTTTACTGACCGGTTGTGTTAAAGATGCTGAATTTTCCAGTGACACAAACTACCCGTCTCTAGAGACGCTTGCTGTAACCGATATTAATAAGGACGGAGCTACATTTAATGGTATTTTTCACAGTCATGGGAAAACACCGCCGAATAAGCTGTGGTTCCGGTGGGAATGTCCGCACTGCCCCGGGTTTACCTATTCATTCTCCGATACAGTTGCCATTCCCTCTGACAATGAGGAGAAATTTTCACTGCGGGTGGAAAGTGCTTTGTTAAATAAAAATAACTACGTTGTCACCGCTTATGCATCAACCGAGATAAATCTAATTTCCGGAGGTCCGATCGATTTTATCAGCCAAGGTTCAAAACCTTATCCCATTGTAGTATGGTTGTATCCTGCTTCAGGAACAACCGGTTCAACAGTAATTGTTACCGGGCTTAATTTTGGCAATGATATTAAGAATCTAAGCGTCAGCCTGCACGGGCAGGAATGCCAGGTGGCTTATATTACATCAAGGCAGCTTAGTATTATAATTCCTAAGTATTCAGAAAGCTTCAAGGATGAGCTTCTCGTGGTATATAACGGAATGGAAAGCCGGTTCAGCAAGGTATTTTCTTACAAGGTTTCATGATTGCCCAAGCCATAATTCAACATGCAGATTCCTGTTATTCACTCTCATTCTCCCGGGGCGGCAGATTTTTGCGAAAATTGGTTTAATTTCGGGTGAAATTCATACTTTTAACCTCGAAAACTGAAATAGTGGTCATTCCTAATATGATCAGAAAATGTCTCCTCTCTTCAATCATTTGCTTATTCCTTTTGTTATTGCCATATTTCTTGCCATCAATATGGGAGGCAGTGGCACCGGACCGGCTTTTTCCGCCGCTTATGGTTCCAATGTTCTGCGTAAAAGTCTTATCCCGGGACTATTCGGCATTATGGTATTTCTCGGTGCTATCCTGGCAGGGAAGGGTACTGCTACGACCCTGGGGAAAGATCTGCTTGATCCCAAAATGATGTCATTCACTCTGGTGTCTATCATCTTGTTCTCGGTGGCCATTTCGCTGCTTGTTGCCAACCTTGCCGGTATACCGCAGTCGACCAGCCAGGCTACGGTACTTGCCATTGTTGCACCGGCAATTTATTTCCATCAGCTGAATTCTGACAAGTTGTTGTTTCAAATCATCCCCACCTGGTTCATTCTGCCGGTGATTTCTTTTTTCCTCAGTTTTTTCCTCGGGAAATATATCTACAGGCCGATGAGGAAAAGGGGGTATACAATGACTACGCGCTCCAGCAACCTGAACAGGATATCCATTATCAACATCCTGATTGTCGTCATGTCGCTGTATGTGGCGTTTACCATCGGCGCAAATAATGTAGCCAATGCTGCCGGGCCTATTGCCAGTATGACGGCAAATGAACTTCATATTTCTCCTGACAGGAATTTCATTCTGATCATGATCCTGTCCACTCTCATTGTGGCACCGAATTTTGGAATAGGGAGCTCTATCTTCGGCCAACGGATTCTGGAGAACACCGGGAAGGAGATCGTCCTGTTCGGTAAATTTGAGGCAGTCATTATCGCCTTTGTTTCGGCTTCTTTACTATTGGTTGCTTCTGTCACGAAGGGGATACCCTCCTCTCTGGTTCAGCTTAACGTGGCAGCTATCCTGGGCATTGGTGTAGCCAAGCTTGGCACCAAAAATATCTTCAGAAAAACAGAAGTCAGGAAGTTCTTCCTGATGTGGATCATTGCGCCGACGATCGCTTTTTTGCTTTCGCTGGGACTGACCTTTATGGCAGACAAGGTAGGGTTGTTGTGAGGATTCCGGAAGGCTGTACGCACGCCCCCTGACCCCCTGAAGGGGGAACTCAACGCGCGGCTTACTGCTGAACTATGAAGGAAGACACATCGCCTTGCGCACGCCCCCTGACCCCCTGAGGGGGGAACTCAACGCGCGGCTTACTGCTGAACTATGAAGGAAGACACATCGCCTTGCGCACGCCCCCTGACCCCCTGAAGGGGGAACTCAGCGCGCATCTCACCCCTGAGCTCTTTCACCGATTACCGATCAGCGTTTTCGTTGTCCGGCAAGGAATATCAGCAATGCTAAAATGGCTGTTGAAGCAATCATCAAGGCAACAGGCAGAATGGATTTTGTGTGAAAGAGGGCGATAGCTGCCGATGCAAGGCCGGCGATACCGATCCGGATGGTTCCGAGGAGGGCGGAGGCACTCCCGAGGTTTTCGTTGAACGGTTCAAAAGCCAAAGCCGTAGCATTGGGATTGGTGAATCCAAGACATAACAGAAGAAAAAAGAAGTTGATCATAGTCCCGACTTCACCATACCATCCACTCAGTGTGCCAAGAAGAAACAGCAATGCTATGATCACCTGGCCTGACATGGCGATCCTGAATATTTCCCTGCTGCTGAATTTCCTGAGTAATAATACATTGAGCTGACTTCCTCCTATGAAACCGGAGGAAAGTAAGGCCAGGATGACCCCGAATGTCTCTGGCTTTACATGAAAAACCTGCATAAAGATGATCGGGGCACCAGCAATATAAATAAACAGGGTGGCAAACGAAAAAGCCCCAGCCAGCGCATAGGTCAGGAAATCTCTTTGTTTCAGGATAGAAATATATCTTTTAGTCTGGTGTTTAATGTTCAGTGAAATGCCGGGATCGGCAATATACTTTTGGGGTAAAGTGAAAATAATCAGCTGCAACAGACCTACAGCGAGCAGCGAAAGAAAGACAAAAATCCAGATCCATCCGAGATGAGTAGTGATAAGACCCCCGAGTGAAGGTGCGAGAAGCGGAGATGTCCCGATAACCAGGATCAGCATGGAAAATATCCTGGCGCTTTCCTCCTGTGTGAAAAAATCCCTCACCATCGTAATGGCAGCCACCGTGGCTGCAGAAGCTCCCAGGGCCTGGATAAACCGGAAGGTGATAAATTGTTGCTCGTTTCCTGCCATCACACAGGCAATGCTGGCTGAAATGCTGATTGCCAGACCGAAATACAGAGGCTTCTTCCTGCCAAACCTGTCCAGAAGCGGTCCATATATGAGCTGACCAAGCGAAAAACCAATAAAAAAGGAGGTCAGTGAGAACGTCATATGAGCGGAAGAAGTTCCAAATTCCTCTGCGATTGCCGGAATGGCAGGCAGATAAGTATCGACGGAGAACGGGACCAGGGTGGTCAATGCCCCTAATATCAGGATGATTTTTGTGTCGCGTCTGCGGGCAGTCTGATTCCTCATACAGAGAGAAACAAGATAAACGAATGATGGTTTAGCAGGAAGGGATTCCGGGACATGAAATTCAGGTTTCTGAACAGGGATGATATCGCGTGTACGGTTGGCGGGTAAGGTGCAGCATCCGGCATTCTTCTTTCAGGATTTTTCAGGCTTATTCTGTATCCTTGTCTGAAAACAAAATCTCCCGGTAGCTGGTCGCAGGTTTTTCATCCCGGATCTGCAATTCGGCTGAGAGAATATACTTTCCGGCATCACGGGGGATTAAAAGTTTGACAATACGCCTGGTTTGTTGCAGCGCACATACCTCGAAAGCGTATGCTTTCTGATGATAGATCCGGCCGGTTTGATTATTGATCAGTTTCAGGATGAAAGTACCGGTTATTTTTTCATCCCGGTCGTTTGTGATGACCACCGGCACTTCAAAGCCTTGGATGGGAGGCCAGCCGGAGTGATAGGCTTTCATCTCCGTCTTCCAGTAATCGATACATATGCCGGCAGGGGCAAAGGCATCGGTAACATATTTTTTAAAATAGGGGTAAAGAGTCAGGCTGTCGATATTAGTGAAGATATCACCGGTGGCGGCATACCCGGCTGAAAAGTCGAGGCCGAATACTTGCAGAACACCGAAGAAGGTCCTGTTTTCACGCCAGTATTCCGTGAGGGCGGCAAGCATTGTGGCATAGTGGTAAAATCTCTGATCTGGTGTAGCTTCCGGCCCGAGGACGGCGTCATAATAGGGTTTGGTCAATGTCGTAGGGCTGCCGTCGCGGTTAAGCCACAGGTAGCCGTATTCGTTGAGTACGCATGGAAAGTCCCAGTACTCATCGAATTTGCCATGTTCATAATAGGCCTGGTAAGGCTCATAGAAAGTATAGCCGATTTTGTCTTTGTCAGGCAGATCGGAGAGGCTGAACGGTGCCCTGACCTTTGCGCGGGGATTTTTATCTTCGCTTCCCACATTATAAGAGGCAAAATAGTTATGAGCCTCGCGATAATCATTCTTTCCGGCGGGGGGTGACCAGCCGTTATCCCATGGCCTGTTCGAAAGGTCGAGATGCCTGACCATGTTGATCGCCTCACCCGTAGCCGGGGTCCAGGTCTCGTTCTGGGCATCCCAGGCACAAACGGAAGCATGGTTCCAGTGTTCACTCATCCAATGGGTATATTCGTTAACAAGCCTGTCGGCCGTTAATTTTGGCGGGTATACACCGTATTTCCTGACCGGATCATCCAGGTTCTTTTCCCTGGCTTTCTCACCGGCCATCTGGTTTTGAATGGCGTACCACATGGGATATTCATCGAAGATGACAAATCCCTGTTCATCGGCAATGTCGTACCAGAAATTGGGCAGGGCAGAGATAGATATCCGGTACGAATTCCAGTTCATACTTTTAAAACGTTCATGCAATGTTGTGACCCATTTGTAATCCCAGGGTTGCTGCCTGCAGAGGGTGTCTTCGAAAAAGCGGAAAAGGGCAACGTTGGTGCCCCGAAGGAAATATTGTTTTTCATTCAGCAGCGCTTTGTTTGTATAACTGCTGTCGACCCGGAATGACCGCATCCCGAACCTGGTGAAAGAGGATTCTGCGCCTTTGCGTATTTCAAGAACGTACAGGTCAGGCTTTTCAGGTGTCCATAGTTTAGCGTTGGGGATGCTGACCGTGAACTGGATTTTTTTTGTTTCCAGGGGTTTCAGAAGTACGCTGACATCCTGTGCTCCGGCTGCCTTTTCTTTGGTCTGATCATCGTAAATCGAAGGGGAGAGGCTGAATTTTTCAACTCTATTGAAGGGATTGACCAGCTCAGTCTCGACCAGTGCCTCATTCTTTTTAAGGTCGGGGGCGATCTGAACATTCGAGATATACGGCACTTTGGAAAGGACTACATCCACATCGTCGTAGATACCGGCATAGTATCTGTGTTTTTCCACCTCACCGGCAGTACTCACCGTGTCAGGTCCGTTACTGATATGTGCACCGATGCGGACCATCAATTCGTTCTTATCCCCTTTTTTTATCAGAGGCGTAATGTTGATATCTGAAGCCGTGAAATTCAGCATATTCCGGCCTGCTTCTTTCCCGTTAACAAATACGACGGTTCCGTAACGGGATTTTTTTATGATCAGCCGGGCAACGTCATACGCGGCATTTTCCGGAATGGTGAAAGTTGTTTTATACCAGTATGCCTCCCTTTTTGACGAAGCTACGCCGGTTTCCTCAAAGGCGGGAGCCGCGCTCTTTATCAGGCCCGGTACAGGTACGGTATGGTTGAAATCGGAGGGCATCTGTTCCAGAGAACCTTGCAGCGACCTTCCATGTCCCATTCAGAGAGATCACCGTCCCCAGGGGTTTTTCACCTTTCCAGCGGCCTTTGATATAATCTGGTGTTTTGGACTGGCATGCCTGCAGGGCCAGAAAAAACAATATAGAAAACCGTAGCGCTTTCATTGTTGCAGACTTTTATTGTTGCAAGATACAAGAATAAAACAAAGGGACGACGGAACGTTTTCTCAGATTACAGATCCCCTAATGGACGTGGCTTCCGTAATCTTTCATCCACAGGGTTATTCAGCCGGTTTCTTCCAGCTCAGATGCACCTCAGCACCTCCGACGTTCTCAAAATAATCGAGGCGTATATCGGCTTTCTGTCCTTTTTCAAGGTTGATGGTACCTTCGTGTATCTCAACACCATGGGCTTTCCAGTCGTCGATGATGAGCTTGTGGTCAACCCAGAGCCGCAGTCCGTCATCTTCGGCGGTATAGAAATGGTATGTACCGGATTGCGGGTATTTCAAGTTTCCCGGTCCAGCGGATGCTGAAGGCATCATCGGGAAGACCTTCGGGTGCTCCGCCTGCCCATTCGAAATTAATCTGTGGATCGGTTTCGGTTTTAACCAGGGATTCAAAACTTTTGCCTTTGTAATAGGATCCGGTCAGGCCGCCAGCCTCTCCTTGCATGGTAAACAGATCACTTACGGGAATGGAATCAGTTTCAGGCATGTAGGAAAAATCGAAAACACTGAGAGCAGGTTTCCGGTGAGCCGATATCATGATACTGGTCAGTTCCTTCACGATCTCCGGGTGTTCTGCCGAGAGGTTTCTCGTTTCCCCGATGTCGTCTTTCAGGTTAAACAGTTCAAATTGTTCAGGCAGAATATTCCGCTTTGTCCTGATGAGTTTCCAGTCCCCTTTGCGCACGGCCTGCATATATTTGAGATACCAGGGCACGCCGAATTCGAAGTAGATATACTCATGCAGCCGGGTTTGTTCGCTGCCGGTGAGCGCGTTGCGGAAAGAGATTCCGTCTGTCGGAGGAGTGAAAGTGGTACCGGCAAAATCACAAAAGGTAGGGGCAAGGTCCCAGTGTGCCCAGATCACATCGCTTACTTTGCCGGCAGGAACAGTGCCTGGTCCCCAGGCGATCATGGGAACGCGGATGCCACCTTCATACAGATCCCTTTTAATGCCACGAAGGGGTCCGTTATCGTCAAAATACACATTTTTCACGCCGCTATAACCTTCATCGGCACCGTTATCACTGGCAAACAACACGATGGTGTTTTTGTCGATACCAAGATCTTTGAGCAGTTGAAGGATCCGTCCCACATCACCATCCAGTTTGGTTATCATGGCGGCATATTCAGCGTAGGGTTTGTCAGTGTGCTTGAATTCATTGCCGGTATATGGCACCTCTTTAAAGATGCTGTTCCCCTTTTCATCCAGGTAAGGTTTGAGGTCTTGTTCCGGAGCCAGAAGTTCGGCGTGTGGGAGCCTTACCGGCAGGTAGGCAAAGAAGTGATTATTTTTATTCCCGCGGATGAATTTCAGCGCATCATCTATTGCGTACTCATAGGAATACCTGGAGGAATCAATGGGGACATTAACGGTTTTTCCGTCCACGATCTTATTGATAGAATCCTGGTAATAATAATGGGCCTGCACCTGATCGGTGTAACCTGTGAAGGTATCCCAGCCCTTCAGCGCCGGATCCCCTGTTGTGCCGGCATTTCCGAGTCCCCATTTTCCGAACATCCCGGTAACATATCCGGCATTGTGAAGCACCTGGGATAAGGTCGTATCTGAAGGCCTCAGGTATACATTGTTTGCGTTACCTCGGATATAGGCATGCCCGGTATGAAGGCCGGTCATGAGGGTACACCTTGATGGGGCACATACCGTGCTTCCCGCATAGAACTGGGTGAATTTCATGCCTTCGCTGGCCATCTCATCGAGTTTCGGGGTTTTTATCATTTTCTGCCCATAGCATCCGAGGTCACCATAGCCGAGATCATCAGCCAGGATATAGATGATATTGGGTTTCTCGGCCTGCTGTTTTGCATGGTCATTGTGGGTGCATCCTCCAAGAGCCAGAAGCATACCGGTAAGGACTTTTACATCGATGTTTCGCATGGGGGGTTGGAAAATTTTCGGTTATTGTTATGACAAACATAGTAAATTTTTTGGGAGGATGGGAGGAAGTGATGAGGTTATGAGGTTATGAGGTTATGAGGTTATGAGGTTATGAGGTGAAGAAGTTAGGAAGTTAGAAAGTTAGGAAGTTAGGTAGTTAGAAAGTGAAGAGGTGATGAAGGGATAATCCCTGGAATTGTATCCCCCGAACCGCAGAGCGGTAGCCCATGCATAGCCACGGTTTTGCCCGTGGTGGGAATGAGCGGTGAACGACGCAAAGACGAAAAGAAAAAAGAATGATCCCTGGCATCGCTCCCCCGAACCGCAGAGCGGTAGCCCATGCATAGCCACGGTTTTGCCCGTGGTGGGAATGAACGGAGAAAGACGCAGGGACGAAAAGGAAAAAAGAATAATCCCCGGAATCACTCCCCCGAACCGCGGAGCGGTAGCCCAACCATAGCCACGGTTTTGCCCGTGGTGGGAATGAACGGAGAAAGACGCACGGACGAAAAGGGAAAAAATGATCCCGGTAATCATCGCGTGGAGAATTTCATTCCTGTTCAGAAGGTCGAAATAGTCCTATACAAAAAAGGACTGAAATATTCTTGCAGTGAGAAAAAAAAATGATGATTTCAGCTGACATTCATCAAAACGGATATCATCATTTTGGGTGAGTTGATAACTTTTCGTCAAAAAGTGGAAATGGGGACGCTGAGATCCGGGGGGTGAAAGTCATAAAGGGCGGACGGTTTGGAAGGCGGGGGAGGGCCCCATTTCAAGAAAAGACTTCTTAAGAATAACGAAGCCCCTTGCTGTGCCCTGACCTGTGGCGAGGATGGGAAGAAGTTAGAAAGTTAGAAAGTTAGAAAGTTAGAAAGTTAAAAAGTTAGGAAGTTAGAAAGTTAGGAAGTTAGGAAGTTAGAAAGTGAAGAAGGGATAATTCCTGGAATTGTATCCCCCGAACCGCAGAGCGGTAGCCCAAGCATAGCCACGGTTTTGCCCGTGGTGGGAATGAACGGAGAAAGACGCACGGACGAAAAGGGAAAAAATGATCCCGGTAATCATCGCGTGGAGAATTTCATTCCTGTTCAGAAGGTCGAAATAGTCCTATACGAAAAAGGACTGAAATATTCTTGCAGTGAGAAAAAAAAATGATGATTTCAGTTGACATTCATCAAAACGTATCTCATCATTTTGGGTGAGTTGATAACTTTTCGTCAAAAAGTGGAAATGGGGACGCTGAGATCCGGGGGGTGAAAGTCATAAAGGGCGGACGGTTTGGAAGGCGGGGGAGGGCCCCTTTTCAAGAAAAGACTTCTTAAGAATAACGAAGCCCCTTGCTGTGCCCCGGCCTGTGGTGATGGGAGGAGGTGCGAAAGTTAAAAAGTTAGTAAGTTAGAAAGTGAAGAAGGGGAGAGGGAAAATGAAGAATAATCCATGGAATCGCTACCCCGAACCGCAGAACGGTGGCCCATGCATAGCCACGGTTTTGCCCGTGGTGGGAATGAACGGAGAAAGACGCAGGGACGAAAAGGAAAAAAATGATCCCTGAATTACCTGGCGGGAGACAAAGAAAGAGTATTTTATGACAATCTTTGACGAAAACAATTAAAATACAACGAATTACAAGTATTTCCCCGGATTTGTAATGTATTGTCCTGATCAGGAAGACAAAAATCTGTCAGGATACTCGTGAGTCAATATTTGATACAAGATCTCCTGTACTACCATGCTCCCAGTATAAGTCCTGCGAGAGAGAAAAAGACCACGTAAAATCCTGCGTCGATAAGGATGAGCCGGAAGGAACGGCCGGCAAATAGATGGGTGACGGCAAGGGCGGTTGTTACCCATAAAATACTTATGAACAGACCGGTCAGAAGGCCCGACACAGCTGATGATCCTGGACCGATCACCATGTCAAGTCCGGTGACGGCAATGAAGTGCAGGACCGCCGAAGGTCCGAATAATTTAAGGAAGATGCCTTTTTTGGAAGAGTCAAACACTGGCCTGGCATCTTCGGTCCATGCTTTGCCAAACAGTTTCTTTGAATGCCAGAGAGCCCCAAGGGGGAAGGACAGGATAGTTACGACGATTACCGATAACCAGTTTATATCTGTACAATGGAATGTTGAATTCATGGTTTTCAATGTTTGATTACGGATTCTAAATGAATGATTTACCTTTCCCGTTCTGTTGTCAGCGACAATGTCACAATTTCATGCGGTTTAAGTTTTACCCTCACAGTCTTTCCATCGACAGCCGGTTTATTAGCGGAGTCCTGTGGAAATTCGATGATATTTACTCGGTCGGCTTTTGTAATCGTCACCGGCAATTTTACCGTTGCTGTGGTTTCTTTCCCGCATACTTCCGCCAGGCGTATGATCAGGTTGTTGCCACCTTCACCCTGTTTAATACCGCTAAGGATGACCGATGCAGGCGAAACTGACATGAAGGAATCTTCCGGAGGCCTGGTGGCATGAGTTTTTACAAGGGAGAGAGAAGGAGGTTCGGCTGCGTAAACGGGAATGTTGAACCGATCTGCTTCCTCCCAAACGCCGTTTTTCCAATCGCCGGAATGCGGGTAAAGAGAGTACTGGATGTGATTGATGCCTATGTTGGGATATTCATCCGGGTAATAAGTTGCTCTGAGCAGGGAAAGTCTCAGCTGGCCATTTTCAAAGGAATGGCCGAATTTTGTCCTGTTCAGCAGGGCGATGCCATCGGTATCGTCTGTCACGTCAACCCATTCCTGGGCCGGGACTTCCTGGCCGTTTACGGGGCGTTCCACCACGTCAAAGGGAACCTGGTTTTCAAAAACAGGATGGTCGATGTTCAGATCAAAGGTTGCCCTGAGGAACGGGGCATCATGCTCACCATCACCGGTTTCAAACCAGTGGGCATCGAGATCAAAATCGATACGCGGATAGGATTTGTATATGTACGTTTTCTGGATGAATTTTGAATTTCCCCATTTTTTCACCACTTCAACCGTGGCACGTACGGGACCATTTTCAACGATATTAACACTCTCCACATCGGAAATGTCCTGAACATCATCAATCTTACCTATATCCCAGGCATTCATTCCGTTTGGTGCTTCCATGAACATGGTCAGCTTATTCAGCCGGCCGTTGTTGCCGACGTATTCTTTTCCTGTCCGTTTATCCTTTAACCGGATTATATCGCCGGTCTTCATATCGAAACCAACAGTGAAGTAATCCGTCTCAAAAGTTCCCTTTTCCACGGGTACCGGCTCCGTTTCGATCCCGGGTCTGGAGACGTCGGCATAAAAGGTTTTATATCCGCCGGCGGGCATATCATCGATCACAAACTGGATCCTCGTACGGTATCCCGGAGGTGAAACTTTGCCACCGGTGATCTGGGCCGGGTAAACTTTTCCCGAATCATCCCTGACCAGGACAGTCGCCGATATACCGTCTGTCGGGATAACCACATCAGAACCGTTAAAATCGCTCCAGTGGGTCAGACTGGCGGTTACCGGACTTGAATAGGAGAATACCTCTGCCTCAGCCAGGACTTTTCCATCACGGGGCTGCATGTTAAGCACTACCACCGGCTGACCCATTCCCGGTTTGAATTTTATCTCATCAGCCAGATGCCGGAAGCCTTGTTCAAAGATTTCACGTGATGTTTTCTGAACCATTTTATGATCAGCGACAGCGTCCCGGTATGTCTCGTATATAGCCGATCCAGGCAGAATATCATGAAACTGGTTAAAGGCCACGGTTTCCCATAAACTCTTCAGTTCAGACGCAGGATAAGGTTCGCCGAAAAGCCAGCGCAACGAGGAGACGTATTCTGCCCTGTACAACGACTGTTCACTTTTTCGGGTATTTTCCTTGATTTCGGCAACAGAGGTATAACAGCCGGGAAAGATGAACTGCATTTCCCCATAATGTGTCGGCCGGTTTTTCATCTCACTGGCAGATACCTTGAAAAATTCTTCTGCGGTGGTGAATTTTACTGCCGGGTAATGAGGTGTGGAGTCCAGTTTATGGATCATATTGATATCCTTGAGTGTTGGTCCGCCGCCATGATCGCCAACGCCGGTAGGTACAAGGATACGATGTTTTTCAGGCGACAATGCGTCGATTTCATTTTTTATGGCCGGCGTAATTGTATTGCCGTAGCCAATCCCTGAGAAACAAAGTACTCTTGAAGAATCGGGCCCTGTCCACCAGAATGTTCCTGCGTAAGGATTACAGCGCATAAAGTAATAATAATTGCAACCGGCCAGTTTCAGTATCTGCGGATACTGGGAGATATGTCCGAAATCGTCGGGCAGCCAGCCCACATGTGCTGTCTTTCCGAAATTGTCGTAGAAAAACCGCTGACCCAGGAGAAATGAACGGCATAAAGCTTCACCGCCGGTCAGGTTAAGGTCCCCCTCGGTCCACATTCCCCCCACAGGTTCAAAGCGGCCTTCCTTAACATACTTCGTCACTTTTTCAAACAGCGGAGGGTCGACCTGTTTGATATACTGATAGATAGTAGCCTGGCTCTGGAGCATGGTGAAATCACTGTATTTCTCCATCAAAGCCACTGCCTGCCTTATATTGTCGTGGAACATTTTTTCACTCTCCGGGTACGTCCAGAGCCAGTTCATATCCATATGGGCATGACCGATAATCTGGATGGTATCCTTTGACAGATCCGGAATATTCTTCAGTTTATCTTTGAGCATGGACCGGTAAACTGCTCCTAAGCGGTCGTACCAACCACCGGCTACATCCAGCAATGCCTTTCGGGCACCCAAAACGGATGCTTCATTCAAACCATACACCTGTTCTGCGTATTTAAGTTCCCTTGCAGTCTTCATCGTTTCAGGGCTGCAAATGGTACTGTCGTCGGCAAGCTGCATGAGAAGGTCGGTGGCTAGTGAAGAGGGAAGGTAAACCTGATGCTTACCGTTCTGATTGCTAAGGCTGATCCGTAGGTCTTTTTGTGCGAGAATGCCTGCTGCCTGCTGAACCGGAAAGCTTAAGATAACCGAGGTCTTGCCGCCGGGTGAAGGGGTATCTATTGCTTTGCCTGCGAGGATTTTATTTCCGGCGTTCATGATCCCGATCTCAGTTTTCCCGGTGATGTTTACGTTGAAGTTTTTGACGTTTACCTGTATGCCTGCCTCTCCTTTATTGCTGAATGTGGAAACATCGTATACCTGCAAACCGGAAGCAATTGCAAGTTCATTTATTGGTGGACGGCTTATGACAGTGTTGACAGGAAAGGAAGATAGCAGGTTACAGACGAGTCCCCAGCCGCCTCCGGCCTGTTCAACCTTTACAAGCAGCCTGTTATATCCCTTGTTTAGTTGAATGGCTATCGAATCTTCGTTTTCAATCATAGACCGGTTTATGACAGTCTTACTCCAGACCGGCAGACCGTTGAGCCAGACCATGGCCCCGTCGTCCGAACCCAGAAGTAGAGTGGCGAGCTGGTCTTGCTTCGAGTATATATAAACGAAAGCATAAGCCATGACATTAATTGTCTTGGAGAATCCGGCATGAAGGAAATCAATGGCATGCTGATCTACGGCTGTCCAGAGCGCATCTCCGGCTTTTTCCCCTTCATCAGGGGTTATATGTGTTTCATCGATAAATGGCTGAACCGGAACGTTGCCGTTTTCCTGGTTACTGAATGATCCGGCAACCAGCCAGTGTGGTATTGGGCTGAATTCCTGGGCGCTTAATTTTAAAGAAACAGTTGACAACAACCATAGCGTTGCCAGGGCAAAAGAGATCCTCTTCATGATAAAAGAATGTTATAAGTACACCTAATCAGTTATTCACTTCAATTCGCAGGACAGGCTGACACAATAACTATTTTCGCGGTCTTCAGCGGTAAAGGAGCATCGATACCGGCAGTGACTGGCGTGGAATACCAGGTCCCTCGATTTCCACCCGGAGCATTTCACCCTGATTCCCTTCGAAATAATCCAGTCTGACCGGGTATTTGCCCTTTTTCAGATCAATGGTTCCTTTTACAGAAAAAGGCCCGTGGATCCCGTCATTATCCGCGACCATGGTATTATTGATAAACAACCGGGATCCGTCATCGCTCAGAGTTGAGAAGCTATAGGATCCGTCACGGGGAATTTCAATAAATCCGGTAAACTTTACTCCCCAGTAATCTTCAATGGTTTTGATACTTTTCAGATTGAATCCTTTAACCTTACCTGTTCTCAGGGGTTTCATCTGATCATAATCCGGGATACTGTCCCATTTTCCCCGGAAATAGGCATAATTCAAGCCGTTAATACCCGGATTATAGATATCGTAATTTCTGCCGGTGACGTAGCCGGGCCTGACGCCTTTCTTGAAACTACGGGCTTTGACAGTGCAGGAGCCGGAAACCTCAACAGGTTTCGTGTAAAGGGGGGACATATCACCGGGTTCTGTACCGTCGAGTGTATACCTTATCTGTGCCTGTTGATCAGGGCATGACATGCTGACCAGGATACTGTGCCCTGTCGACTGATCTTCCGGCATAATGGATACGTTTGCTGAACGGGCGTGATCGGATTTGGGGATGACCACGTTGCCGGACTCGAAGTGATATTTTCCCGAAAGAACTTCATATGCAGCAAAACCATCCTTAAATTCCACAAAAGTCACACCTTCCGCCCGGGACGCTTCCTTACCACTTTCCAACACAGAAGAAGTGTCGTTGGCCGGAATGAAAACACGGGCGGTAGTGTTGACCGGGATTTGAATGTCCCAGGAGAAGTTGTTCTTCCCGTCCATTTTCCATTCGCTAACGATTCTGCCGTAAGGTGAATTATGACTGGCTTTCACAAAAGTCACCCCTTCTCCGGCCAGCGGTTTCATGACCAGGGATTTAAATCCGGGTTCTGCCGGGCGGATACCTGCGAGGTATTCATGCATCCAGATAATAAGGTCACCAAGGAGCATGACGTGATTACCTGAGTTCATGGCCGGGTTGGCCGTGTTTCCGTTCCACAGTTCCCAGATGGTGGTGGCTCCGTTTTTGACCATGTACCCCCAGCTGGGATAAGTGGTTTCGGTTGCGAAGCGCATGGCTATATCGGCTCTTCCGCAGTCGGTGAGAATCCTTTGCAGGTACATGATGCCGATAAGGCCCACCGGTATGTGCCCGTGGTATTGTGTCTCGATGCTCTTCACCGCGTTATTGAAAACGGCTTCTTCCTTATCCTTTGGGACCAGGCCGAATGCGATGGATAAAATATTTGCTGTTACCGTGTTGTTACCGTAGTAATTTTCCGAAGGGACGAAAAACGTTTCGTTAAAGGCGGTTTTCATTTTTGCAGAAAGGGTATCAAAACGGGTTTCATCATCCGGCTTACCAAGTAGTTTGGCAAAACCCTGCATGAGTTTGAGATCATGATAGAAGTAACTTGTTCCCAGCAGGGTGCCGGCAGTTATGCGGGAGGGATCCCGGCTGTGGATCATGTCCAGGTCTTCGGGAGGCATGCACCAGTCGCCATACGTGTCCCTGGGCATTAGTCCGTTTGTGCCGTACTTGTTGACCATGTAAAACACCCATTTTTTCATGGCATCGTAATTTTCTGCGATGGCAGGAACATTGCCGTATTGGTTCAGCAGCATATCCATGACCATGATGCCGGTTCCGTCCCAGGTGACATTGTCGTTGTACATGGCCCAGTATGCCGGGCAGACATCGGGAATGCTGCCCTGAGCGTTCTGGGCATCACGCATGTCTCCGAGCCATTTCTGATACAGGCTTCCGTTATTGAAAATATAGCTTTCTCCCCGGCACCCGGTAGCACGGTCGCCCAGCCAGCCCATACGTTCATCACGCTGCGGGCAGTCGGTGGGGAAACTCCGGTAATTGCCGCGTATGCCCCACATCGCATTGGTATATATGCGGTTGATCATGGTGTCGGAACATACAAAACTCCCGTTTGAAGCGAGGTCATTGTTCACCACGCATCCGTTGATGGTGGAAAGATCCGGTTTGGATGTAAGTCCCGACAGTTCGACATACCTGAAGCCATGGTATGTGAACCTGGGCTGCCAGTTCACCACGCTGTCATTGTTAAAGATATACGTATCGGTAACTTTTGCAGACCTGATATTTGCAAGATACAGGTTCCCGTCGGGCTTTAGGTTCTCGGCAAAACGCATCGTCACTTTGTCGCCGGGTTTGCCTGTGGCTGTCAGCGAAACCCATCCAACCATGTTTTGACCCATATCGTAAATGTAAACGCCCGGTTTTAGTTGTTTGACCGATAAAGGCTTTATATGTCCGGTAACGCGAATGGGTTCGTTAATTTGACCGGTAAGCTTTCCTTCCGGTCCTTTCACCGGGCGCGCGTCCATCCAGTTCACGGCATCGAAGCCGGCCCTGTCCCATCCGGGCATTTCCAGGCGGGCGTCGTACTTCTCACCGTCAAATTCATTGTTTTCGGTGATGGGACCTTTAACCGTCAGTTTCCAGGATTGGTCTGAAGGAATGATCTGGTGGGTGCCGTCGGCATATTCAATATCGAGTTGCATCAGCAGTCTGGGGAATCCATAGTTCTGCATCAGGAAAGGCTCATCCTTGCGCATGGCAAAATAGCGGCCGTTACCCAGGATCACGCCGATGGCATTGTGGCCTGGTACCAGTTGAGACGTGACATCATAAGTATTGTAAAATACTGTCTTCGTATAGTCGGTTGCGCCGGGAGCGAGGACGCGGTTTCCCGTCCTTTGGCCATTCAGGTGAAGCTCATAAAGACCGAGCCCTGAAATATATACAACGGCTTTCTTTACCTGACCTGGTAACCTCGAAGTTTTTCCGGAGATACCGTGCAGCCAGTTTCCTGAACTGGCCGGTCGCATCTTCACCTGGGAACGTACTATCGATACCGATCCATTCGGCTTTCCAGTCCCCTGGTTTCAGTAATCCCATACTCCACTGCGCTGTTGAACTCCATGGTGAGACATGGCCGTCCTTATCCCAGATCCTGACTTTCCAGTAGCAGTTCATGCCGGATTGAAGTTCTTTTCCGGCATATTTAACCAATATGGATTGATCCGATTTTTGTTTTTTACTGTTCCACAGGTCGCCCTTATCCTGGTCAAGTAGATCTTGGGAAGAAGCGACCAGAACCTGGTAAGCGCTTTGCTTCTGACCGCGGGTTGAGCTTTCCATGATCCAGCTCAGGTGCGGTTGAGTAATATTGATCCCCTCGGGGTCAGCCTGGTTCCCGGTGGTAAGGGTATTGATTATAACGTCGCTTTTGGGAGCATTACAGCCCGAAAGCCATACGAACACTGAAACAAGGACGGTTAGGTTTGCTATTTTTCTGATTTTCATGTCGGGAAGGTTTGTTTGGATGTAGAATACAATAATAGTGTAAAATTGGGATTATTCACAATCCGGGATTTCCAGAAAAATGGAACTTAACCGGGAAAAGTCATTTCCAGATTGTAATAATACAGACTACCTCGTAACCTCACCCCACCGGCCTCCTCTCATGGAAGACGAGGGGGCGTTCACTCAGATTAACTCTGCCGTAAAACGATCAGTTTTTTAGTAATGCACTATCGAAAGTTCAGATGAAAGAAACTGTCATCAAAACGACTTATGTTATTAGAAGACAAGCCCCTCTCCCTAGGGGAGGGGTTGGGGAGGGGTGAACAAGGAGAAGATTAAACAGATACCGATAGGTTATCGGTACAGATAACACAGATTAGTTTGGGAGGGGATTATCAGAGGAAGATTAAACACAGATTACGCAGATTACGCAGATTAGTTTGGGAGAGGATTATCAGAGGAAGATTAAACACAGATTACACAGATTACACAGATTAGTATGGGGAGAGGATTATCAGAGGAAGATTAAACACAGATTACGCAGATTACACAGATTAGTATGGGAGAGGATTATCAGAGGAAGATTAAACACAGATTACGCAGATAACACAGATTAGTATGGGAGAGGATTATCAGAGGAAGATTAAACACAGATTACGCAGAATAAAGCTAAAGTTTCCGGCGTGTTAAATAACATATAATTTGTACGCTGAGATTTGGGTTAAACGGCCATTTAAGGGTGGTTGGGTGGGGGGTGGGATCCCCTGATATAACGTTATTATATACTATATACTACTTGCGAACTCTTCTTCAATTTGGATCTTAAAAGGAAAGACGAACGGAAGTTGAAAATATTGGATGATACACGCTGATTTTTCGACGATTTTTACATTAACCGGTATCCGGGGGGCATGGGGGAACCCGGTACAACATTTTTGTTTTATGAAAACCGGTAGAAAAATTCACAGGGCTGAACACCTCATTCATGCCTTTATGCTTTTTTTTGCCTGAATTTTCAAAAGTAATCCCTACCGGTAAAACAGGGAGGTCGATTGCAGAACTGCAGATACTGTGAAGATGGCATTGGGACGTGCCGGCCCGGATCCGGCAGGATCATATACAGCCTGGTGGCTGGACCTCTGGTGAGGGTAAACTCCTTCAGCCAGGAATAGTGCCGGGGCGGGAAACTGAAGTTGCACTTGATTATTTAAACAGTATTTAGAGGGCAAAAAACAATTTGATTTGTTTACCTGAAATATAAAATATGAATTGCTATGGATACAAAAATTTTTGTGAACCTGCCGGTCAGTGACCTGAGCAGGTCAATGGATTTTTTTAAAAGTATGGGATACCGTTTTAATCCTCAGTTCACAGATAATACGGCTGCCTGTCTCGTCATCTCCGACGATATTTATGCCATGTTACTGACCCACAACAAAGCCAAAGAATTCACGAAAAAAGACATTGCCGATGCCACTAAGACCACTGAGGTATTGGTAACTCTGACTGTAGACAGCAGGGAGAAAGTAAACCAGCTTGTGGATAAAGCACTTATGTCGGGCGGCAGTAAAGCCAGGGATCCGGAAGATTATGGATTCATGTATGGCCGGAGCTTCAATGATCCTGACGGTCATATCTGGGAAGTGATATGGATGGATCCGGCTCATGTTCAGAGCGATACAGCAGCATCCGGTCAGCAGGCCTAAACATATACGTAAACCGGGAAACTTATGAATGCAAGTAAAAATGGGGAACAGACGGGATCATCAGGCCGTCAAAAGATCACCCCATTCCTTTGGTTTGATGACCAGGCTGAAGAAGCCGTGAATTTCTATACCTCAGTTTTTAAGAATTCAGCCGTTACCCGTACGAACCGTTTCGATGAAGCCACGGCCAAAGCATCGGGGAGACCTGCGGGAAGTGTGATGACTGTAGCTTTCAAACTGGAGGGCTTTGAATTCAGTGCTATCAATGGCGGCCCTTACTTCAAAATAAATCCATCAGTATCCTTTTACGTGACCTGTCCGCGACCGGAAGAGATTGATGAACTCTGGCAAAAACTTGAGAAAGGCGGTCGTATCCGTATGCCGCTCGATAAATACCCGTTCAGTGAAAAATACGGCTGGATCGAGGATCAGTACGGTGTATCGTGGCAGCTCATCCTGGGTAACAGGCAGGAGAAGATCATTCCATGCCTGATTTTTACCGGACCACAGCAAAACCGGGCTGAAGAGGCGATGCATTTTTATACCTCGGTATTTAAAAAGTCTGACATTACAATGAATGCACATTATGAAGCCGGGCAGACAAATATAAAAGCGACGGTTGTGCATGGTGAATTTCAGCTGGAAAGGCAATTGTTTATTGCCATGGACAGCGGGGTTCCGATGGATGATGTACAATTTAATGAAGCCGTATCGATGGTGGTCAATTGTGCCGACCAGGCAGAAGTTGATTATTATTGGGATAAGCTTACCGCGGAAGGTGATAAATCGGCACAACAATGTGGCTGGTTAAAGGATAAATTCGGCTTCTCCTGGCAGGTCGTTCCGGAAATACTCCCGAAGTTACTCAGCGATCCCGATCCGGTGAAGACCGGCCGGGTATCGGCTGCGCTGCTGAAAATGAAAAAGCTGGATATCGGGCTGCTGCAGTCGGCGTATGACGGCTGAGGAAGTGATGAGTACGTGTCTCTGCGGAAAACTCTAACTCCCTAACTCCCTAACTCCCTCTTATTCCACCTCACCCCCCGGCACCCTCTCCTGAAAGGCGAGGGGGTGTTCACTCCGATTAACTTTGCTGTAAAACGATCAGTTTTTTAGTAATGCACTACCGAAAGTTCAGATGAAAGAAACTGTCATCACAACGACTTAGGTCATTAGAAGAAAAGCCCTCTCCCTCAGTGAGGGGGTGTTCAATTCGATAAACGTTGTCGTAAAACGAACCGTTTTGTGGTAATGCGCTAAAGGAAATTCAGATGAAAGAAACTGTCATCACAACGACTTAGGTCATTAGAAGAAAAGCCCCTCTCCCTCAGGGAGGGGTTTGGGGAGGGGTGGACAAGAGGAAGATTAAACACAGATTACACCGATAACACAGATTAATTTGATATGGTATTATTCACCTGTATTTCTCAATAAAATCATCCACCTCATTACAAAAGAAAACCGGATCCTGGAACATGATGGCGTGGCCGCTGATGGGTGAGATTACCATCGTTTTATCTTCCGCAGGAGTACTGATACGGTTATAGATGTCTTCCCCCAGCCCTTTAGGACATACAAAATCATATTTGCCGTAAAGGATCAGGGTAGGCTTCACAATTTTATACAGGGAATCTGAAAATCCTGTTTCTTCCATGTCTTCGTTAAGGGCGGCATGTTTTGAATAAAGGTAGTTAAACAGCATCGACATCAGGGGCCAGTCCTGTTTTACAATTAAATCCGTGAAATCGGATACGCCGATAGGTTTTACTTCAGGAAAATACGTCTCCGCTGCAGAGGCATAAGATTCCAGTTCCTGCGCATCTTCAAGTGAAGCAGTTGTCGGATGGGAGAGACAATACGAAACGACAGGCACCCATTGTCCCGTATTTACATTTTCGGCAACCTGTTCCTGTCCGATCGCTAACAACATCTCCCTTGTCAGGCTGTCGTTTAAAGGATAACTGTGACTGCCATCGGCCATAATCCATCCTTTCACCATTTCCTGATCTTCCTTATCCGTCATAAACGAAGAGACGATCATCCCTCCAAAGCTATGTCCAAGGATAAAGACTCCGGCATCCTGGCCGTACCTGGCTTTTAGAAGTTCAATAACTTTCTTCAGATCGTTGGTCATTTGTGGCAGGTTCAGCTTGCTGCCATTGTTGTTTCCCTGGGATGCTCCAGCATTTCTCTGATCCCAGTATACCACCGCGTACTTGTCCTCAATGTGACGGCTGATATATTCGGTATGATAGATTTGTGAGCCGCCACCGGGACCTCCGTGGACAATGATCAGAAAAGTATGGCTGGCGGTATTCCCTTCAACCAGTATCCTCATGGAGGCTCCTTCATTGTCGAGGTAGAACGTTTCGGAAACATGGGTTGCGATGGTAATGGTTTCCTTCTGACAGGAACCGAAGATTACGGCGGCAAGAACGAGTGAGAGGATTTGTTTCAACGGGTTGTGGATTTTGATGTAAACCTGACCCGCAGAAAATCCGAAGGTGTGAAAATCAATCCCGCATCAATGGCAGGACGGAGATAGATGGTGCTGTTGTATGGGAACATCATGAGGAGATTAAATTTTAAGAAGGCGATAAACGGTTTGGACCGGGTGACTGAGAAATCATAACCGACTCCTTCACCCACAGACAAAAGCATGTAGCTGTAGCCTGCATGTTTCTCAATAGTCACTCTCCCGTTATTATCGATCCGGTATGTGGTAGCGCCGAGGTAGGTGCGGCTGTACCCTATTTCGGGAGAAAATTCGGTTATAAACCCACTGGATTTTGTCCGTCTCATAATAAAACCTGCTGTTGGATAGATATTGTCATGGAATTCAGGATGATGATACCATCCTATATTAGCAGTTATAAAACGGTACTTGGTAAGACTTGGTATCTTTCCTGGTCTGTTTTCTCTGGTTATCCTGATGGATTTTACCGGGATTTCTATTCCTGCCCTGGCGCCGGGATAGATCAGTGAGCTGTTGTAAGCCAGTTTCCAACCTACCGGCTTCCTGATCACGGTCAATGAATCATTGCTTTGGGAAAAGGTCGTTACCGGAAGGAAGGTAAGCACTGTGAAAAGGAGAAATTGCCGGGAATCCATTTTTCTGTACGGTCAAATTATCATCTCGTTACTTAATTAAGGAATCATGATCCCCGATGGATAATTTGGGTATCCTGTCAGCTACTGTTCCTTTTGTTAAGCAGCATTAAAATAATAAGATTACACCTCCGGGATGTAATTGTTCTGACCATGAAAAAAAAACTGTATAAAAGATTTTCCTTAAAATCTAAAAGACAGGCCCGTTTGAATACCGATTCCTCCCAGGTTGGATTTTACACTGATCTTTTCACTGCCTTCTCCGTTTTTATATTCCATTTCCACCGGGATAAAATTATAACGCAGACCAGTTTTCAGGTACAATGAGGGAAAAAGTCTGATATCTCCGCCTGTATTAATGTAAAGTCCGATAGCTGAACCGGTGGCCTCCATGTCGGGCGGATCGGAACTTTCGGTTGAGTAATTCATTTCAAGGTCATAAAGCGCAACAACATTTATCCCTGCTTCATAGTAAAGGCTCATCGCTGATGAATTCTTGAACCGGCCGGAAAGGCCTAAGGTGATATTGATAATATCAGCCATATTCTCGTAACTTGAAAAGGTTGAATCGGTGTTAATAACCGACAGTTCGTTATCCATATGAACCAGGTTGCCGCCCAGGGATATCCCGAGATTTTCGTTAAAAAAATAGCTCACCTTCAGCTCCGGCGAAAAGGAGAATCCGTACCCCGAAAAAGATTCCATAGAATAGTAGGTTCCGTCCGGTAAAGCATACTGCGTAACACTGTTGATTGACTTCAGATGCAGTGATGTCGGAGTCCATAAAATGACGGATCCGCTGACTTCGAAATGCTGTGGTGTTTCATTTTGCCCAAACATGGTAAGCGTGCTTAAAAGCAAAGCGATAATTGTGCATGAAGTTTTCATTGAGGTTTGGTATTAAGGGTTTAGTATGAACTCAGGAAATTGGGACTGATCGGATCAGATAAAAGTATTCATAAGGTTTCCCGGGTAAATGGTGAATACGGCCGGCAGGTATTTTCCGTTGAACATTATAGTCAGGAACCAACGGATAGTTGGTAAATAAGCGGGGACATCGTCACTTTGGTCTGACCGGATAAAGATGCAGTGTACCCCGGGGAAAATAAATATTCACAGTATTCCTAAGGAGAGGGCAATTTTGAGTGCAAAAGCGTAAGTAAAGGGTGTGCTAATTTAAAGGATTCATTTGTAGTCATTGGTTAAGGATGAATTTGATTCAGGCTTATGAATTGAAACTAAAGTAGACAATTTTCAGGAATCGTACAATTTTTAGTTTTCAAAGCAACCAAAGCATTCTCCGGGTAACATTTTTTTTTTATCTTTGCCGTCGATCCGGAAAAACCGGAATAGAGACTGGTTCCGTAGCTCAGTTGGATAGAGCAACAGCCTTCTAAGCTGTGGGTCGCGCGTTCGAGTCGCGCCGGAATCACAAGATAAGAGAAAGCGATGGTCGAAAGTGTTACCAAAACGGCTGTCGCTTCATTCTTTTAGAGAATACAGATATACTAAAAGGAAAAAAAATTACCCAAATTTGATACCAGATTGATACTTCCTCTTAAAATTGAAAAATCGGGTAGCAAAATAGGCAAGGTCAGATAAAGTTGATTTTCAATAGTGATTAATGGATCTTCATTTGAGGTAGATTTAGTGTTTGTTTACTCTATTCATGCTTTTCGGCATACGCATAGAATTATTTTACATTAAATAATCTCGATTAGGCCTTAATACATCTAACGCTTAAACCATATCTCCTATCAACAAAATCTTATAATGTACCCCAAATTTAGGACAGTGATTTAAGTTGTAAAAATAAATCTTAAATTACCTGCCCTGAAATGGGATACATTATAAAACTCTGTAGCACAAATAATCAAAATTGAACCGGAACATTTACCTCCGGATAGTTGGGTTTTTTGTACAGTTTTTTTTTAAACAAATGCAAGTCTATATGAAAACAACATTAATCATAATTCTTATCCTGTTATCATGTGGATGTAAAAGCACA
Source organism: uncultured Bacteroidales bacterium (assembly GCA_963732905.1). GTDB lineage: Bacteria > Bacteroidota > Bacteroidia > Bacteroidales > DASQZK01. The sequence goes on along the minus strand of CAVTBM010000008.1, from coordinate 896,755 downwards.
TTTTGTCCTGAATTTCCTAAAGTTTTAACGTGTTATTTTCCATATGAGGATGTTCAAATCATCAAATTTAAGAATAGCACTAATGACACTGTTGCTTTTAGTTTAATTACTTATGATATTTCTGGCAGCTATGATATTAAATGGAATTGTAAATGCGGATGTGATTCACGCTTAGACTATTTTATGGAATCAGACAGTTCACTTCAATTAAATATTGAAGGAAGTTTAGGTTATTATTTCGATGGGAGCAGTTCAGAACTTGTATGTAAATTCAGTAGTAAAGAGTTTGATGATCGTTTCTATTTTTCCAAAATATTTGATGATCAATCTATAACAGATTCTAATGAACTATTGGGAGATACAATTAATATCAACGATGAAAGTAATTACAGATATACCGAAGTTACCATCGTGAAAAACGAGGGTATTGTGCAATTTTGGGATAAAGAAATGAATGATTATTGGGTTAAGCTTTAATTATCTTTATTATTAATGGTTTTTCCAATAATCAATCCTTTATACAACGTATTGCATATCCGCATGAATAGGGATTAAAACGAAAATAAGTATCTCCTAATGAGGAATACATGTAAACAAATACACCATCATCACTTCCGGCTGATTCGGATCTTGTCCAATAATTAGCGTAACTTCCCATTCCCAGGTATTCCTGATTTTCGTAAGTCCATCCACCGGGTAAAGCTGTAAATCCACTGCTATTGTCATTATTATCAGATGGTAATTCCCAATGAAAATTTCTTAGCCCCCTAAATCATCGGACACAATGATTTGGGGGCCAAACCTCCGGTTTACTCCAAAGTACATTGTCCTGTATCCATATTTGCAAGCCTGATGGCCGATGGCACGAGCCCGGTACTTTTAACATCCCGTCAGGTTTAAGCTTTGCCAGATCATAAAAGACACCCTTGAGAATAGATAAAAAAGGCTTCAGGATGCATAATTTGTACATCAAGATCAATATTCTCCGGATCAAGATCTGATCTTGAAGGGAAGAATTTTGATCTTAAGGGGTTAAAATGTGATCTTAAGGGGTTAAAATGTGATCTTGATGGGTTAAAATGTGATCTTGATGGCTTAAAAAGTGATCTTGATGGCTTAAAAAGTGATCTTGACTGAGATTATTAGTATCCTGAAAGCTTTCACCTGAATCCTGGTACTTTCATAAATTACCTGGTTTTCCTGATGCGCAAACACTTTCCTGCTTTGAAGAATCAATTTTTCCCGGTCACAATTCGGGAATCCTTCAATCAGTAAGTGCTTCCCCGCTAACAGCAGGCACTTTTTTAATTGCTTTTCTGGTTATATCCCATAAAAAGAATAGGTGTTGCACGCCCTACGGGGCGCCGTGTTTAATGTCGTCTATCGTTCTATCGCTCGCGGCCTCCTATGGGAGGCTTTGGTCAACATGATTACATAATTATGTGATCAAAATGCTGATAGCTGCACGTAATGGCTGTTTATCAATCAACGGATTGTCCAAAAAGAGCCATACAAGTCAGAGAGTGATGGAAAGGTGCTTAATTCGCTTTTAACGGTAGGCAATATCCATAATTTCAAAGACGAGATCTTCCCCCGGTCGTTTTAAAATAGCTTTGTCCCCAACTTTTTTATTTATTAATGCTTTGGCTACAGGTGATATAAAGGAGATTTTGCCTTTGGAAATATCTGCTTCATCAACTCCTACTATCTGAAAAGTCTGAATCTTTTTGGTTGCTTCTATTTTGAGTGTTACTGTTGCGCCGAACTTTATTTCATTGTGTGGCTGTTCTTCCAGATTAACAATTTTGGCTTCAACAATTCTGCTGTCCAACAATTGTAATTTTGCATTGATCTGGTTCAACGCTATTCGTTTCTCATTTTCGTTGGCACTGTTCAGATTGTCTTTTTCATTGACCAGCATCTGTTTTTCGGCCAATAGTTCATCCATACCCACCTGGGTCACATAGTTGGTTAATCCTTCCGGCAAAAATGCCCTTGGTGGTACTGCCGGAATTTCTTCCTGATCGTCTTCTTTAACAAAACCTCTGCTCATAGATGATAATTTTTACTTTGATAGATTGTCTTTTTCAATGATCTGAAGTGTTGAGTTGTTTACAGGGGGCTTTTTTACCACAGATTACACAGATTTGCACAGATTAGGAATTACGAACAACTAAACAACTAAACAACTAAACGACTACCCAGTTTTCGCTTTTTGCCGATTTTTCCAATGCTTCAAGTACCGCAACGCACTTTAATATGCTTTCATGGCTTCTCGGTTCCTTCCCAGTACGGAACATTTTAATCATGTCGGTATCGTTCAGGGGAGGGTTGGGTTCATTTACACGCGATTTTAATTCTACTACTCCATCTTTGGTTTCCAGATAAGTAGTCCAGCCATAGAAAAGACCGCCGAAAACTAATGTTGCAAACAAGCCGTTTTTATACAGCAGGCTTGCACTCCCTTTACTTCCGTTCCTGGTAACTTTAACTCTTACAATATCGTCCCCGAAAATATACATCAGGGGTTGCACCAGGTGGACTCCGTAAAAAAATATCCCTCCATATGGAGAATCCAAATCGGCAGGGCCATAACGGACAACATTATTAAATTCACCCATTTCCTGTACCTGCTTTTTCATGTCGAATGTTGCAGCGCTCTGGGCAATGGAACTGTAGGAAGTAACAGGTGTCCCCTTTTGCCGGGCCATCTCAAGAAATTTTTCCCCTTCAGACACCCTGTAACAAAACGGTTTATCAATGAATGTAGGGATTCCTGCTTCCACAAAAGGCCGGGCCGCATCGAGATGGTATTTCGGATGCCTGTGATCGACAATTAATGCATTGATCTTTCCAAGCATCTCCTTGGGATCTTTCACCATAAAAGGAATGTTTCCTTCTTTCATGGCCTTTTTTGCAAATTCTTCTGTTTCCCCCCAAACGTATTTGAGTTCAACTCCCGGGAATTTTTTTTCGATATTGAAAACCTGTCCATACCCGATTGTATGTGTGTTTTCAGCCCCAATAATGCCAATGACCAGTGACTTTTCAGTATCATCATTCCGATCTGCCATTTTCAGGACTGAGGCAGTAACTGATGAAAAACCCAGGGCTGATGCGGCAGTTCCCGCTCCTATCGCCTTCAGAAACGATCTTCGTGTACTCATTGTGTTTTATTTTACAGGTTCATTCGAAATAATTTTGATTTTAGAAGTAGAATGGATCTCCATTCCTAATATCTCTTTCCAGATTAATGTTCAGGTTTCCTGCGCTTAAAGAGATACCTGTCTATCCCGGTTATCCGGCTGGACGGAAACAGGTACAAAACCAGCAGTGAGGCCATCTCGATCAGGTTTTTATTGACCACCCAGTAACTTCCTTCCATGTGGGCACTCCCACCCGGTGATGCAAACGGAGGATAAGCCAGGTAATAAAACAGCAGGAGCACTATGCCCAGAAGTTTGGCCGGTTTCGACAACAGCCCGATAAAAAGACATAGCCCGATAAGTACCAGTCCCCATTCATTAAGCAGGTCAATGATCACCATAAGCTGTGTATGGGCAGCCATACTTTTGAACATTGGGGCAAACGGTCCGACTGCCCCAAGAAGGTAGGGTTTGGCTGTCCATCCGGGTGTATAGAATTTAACCAGCCCTTCATACAGAAAATGCCAGCCAATCAAAACCCGTAAAAATGTCAGCCCAAAAAGTTGCTTGTTCGAATAATTTTCGATTTCTGTCTGATTCCTTTTCATAATTTTTTCTTTAATCTAACCGATAATAGCTTTTTCATTTTCAGAGTCCCACGTTACCATTTTCCCATATCTGTAAGCCAGGTTTGAGAGATTGAACGTTACTGCTTCTTCAAAACCGGCGTCAATGTTACAACTGGTTTTTGCCTGGCCACGGATGGAATCCAGCCATTCTTTTAAGTGCAGGTAAGTTGCATCAATCACTTTACCATCGATAAACGTAGGGCCATAACCTCCTTTTATATAGGCCCTCGCTGTTGCAGAAGTGACGGCATCCACGTCGGCATCAGGCTCATAATAGTAAAGCGGATTGGAAGAATCGGTCGGGATATCTTTGTAACGTTTTGAAGAAGCATCCTTGTAAAGCATTATCGCCCGGTCGATATCCATGGTTGCTTCCGAACCCATAATGCGAAGCTGCCGGTATATGCCGCTTTTTAATGTTCCGTTGTACGAAACAGAAAGATCCCGTGACGGGTAGTTAAAAATGGCATTGATCACATCAGGCATATCCCCATCGTATTTATAATAATATTGTCCACCTGTTGTCACCACTGTTTCGGGGATTCCAAGGCTCAGTACCTGGTTCAGACAATCGTACTGATGCGAAAAATCGTTTCCGGTGACACTTGTTCCGTAGTCACTGTATCGTTGCCAGTTAAAGTACCTTTTGAGGTCGAAATCGTGCCACGGCGCATTACCCAGGAATTCTTTCCAGTTGATGTTCTCCGGCGTTCCAAGGTGGTCGTACTTCCTTTCCCTGATCCAGGCTCCGTCCAGACTGTTCCTGTTGGTATGAGCTTCAACCATTGAAACGGCGCCCATGATACCATTCCGGTACATTTCATTTGCCATTTTGAAGCTCATCTGCTGGCGGTTCTCATGTCCAAGTTGAAATACTACGCCGGTGGATTTGATCACATTCCTGAGTTCGATGGCTTCCTCAATACTATGGGTCATCGGCTTTTCCAGGTAAACATGTTTTCCTGCTTTTGCGGCAGCAATTGCGATAGGGGCATGTGTGTGATCCGGCGTGGCGATGATGACCGCATCAATATCCGGGCTTTCAATCATTTCCCTGTACGTTTGGAAAAGTTTGGCTGGCCGGGTTTTTCCCTGCAATCCACCAGGGCGGATATCATTGGCCGAAGTTTCTATTCCGCGTTGTGCATGAATGGAAAACGTATCGCAAATTCCGGCCAGTTCCATATTTAATGGTTCCTGCTCCAGAAATTTTTTTATCGACTTATTGTATTGCCCGTTTACTTTGAATGCTTCGGTAAGCTCGGGATGCATATAACCTAAAGAATTCAAAAGCTGGTCGCCACGCCAACCGTTGCCTATCAAGCCGATCCTGATCTTTTTGGAGGGATCCTGATCGGTCGGGATCAGCTTTGCAGAAGGAGCTTTGAGTTTGTTTATGCCCAACATCCGGGATGTATCCTGCCGGTGTTCATCCAATTCCCTTTCGATGTTGTTTTTAAAAGCGAATAAAAAATACCCTAAAAAGGGCAGTGCTGCCAGTCCTTTTAAAAAGTCTCTTCGCAGAAATTTGCGTTTCGGATTATTCATAATGTTTGTTTTTTCTTTGACAGATTGTCTTTTTCAATGATCTGAAATGTGGAGGGGTTGAGCTGTTGAGTTGTTTACAGGAATATTTTTCACCACAGATTAGCACAGATTAGCACAGATTAACACAGATTAAGAATTACGAACAACTCAACAACTCAACAACTCAACAACTCAACAACTCAACACACATCAACAACTCAACAACTCAACAACTCAACAACTCAACAACTCAACAACTCAACAACTCAACAACTCAACAACTAAACAACTCAACAACTAAACGACTCAACAACTAAACAACTAAACAACTAATTAAGATAAAATCTTTATATTACAACAAATTTAGCTATGGAATATGGGGAAGTTGAGAAATCAATATATTGCTGTCACTGCGGCATTTATCATTCTCGTTTGGACTATTGATGCTGCGGTAGAATATTATACAGCTTATCCGGCATATTCATTCCCCGGAATATTCTTACTGGACGTACCATTGTCAAGCCTTGTAACCCGTCTCATCTGTTCGCTCATCATTGCCGTGTCCGGTTATTTCCTGGTCCAAAGACATACCCGGTACCTGTCTGTCAGGAAGCGGATTGAGGAACAGGAAGAACGGTACCAGCTCATTACCGAGCACAGCAACGATGTGATCTGGACCATGGATCTCGATGGCACTCTAACTTATATATCCCCGGCAGTTGACCGGTTGGTTGGATTTACTGCAGCAGAAACAACCGGCAAATATTTCGAAGAATCCCTGACCACCGAATCCCGGAAAATTGCAGCCGGTCTTTTTGAGCATTTCCTCGGCATTATCCGCAATGATCCGGGCAGGATTCCTTCTGCTGTCACCGAACTGGAACTCGTTGCAAAAGACGGCAACCCGGTATGGGTTGAGGCCTCGGTTACCATCATTCCGGAACGTGGCGGGAATCCCCGTTTTTTTCTCGGTGTTTCCAGGGATGTTAGCGAAAGGAAACGTAAAGAAGTAGAACTGCGTCAGAGCGAAGAAAATTACAGGCTCCTTGCTGAAACCACGCTTGATTTTATCATGGTTCAGGACACGGAAGGCTTCATCACCTATGCCAATTCAGCAGTACTCAAAGCTACCTTGTATACTATCGAAGAGTTGAAAGGTCTCCAGCTTTCAGATATCATTCCCGGTGAATATCACCATGTATTGAAAAGTTTTGCGGAGCGGAGGGAAGCCGGAGAGAAGTCGAGATTTCTTTACGAGATTGAATTGCTTACCCGGGAAGGCAGGCGAATGCCGGTTGAAGTCAGCTCTGCACCTATCATGATTCACAGCAGGGCTATGGCCGAACTTATTACTGCAAGAGATATCAGTGAGAGGAGGGAAGCACAGAAGACCCTGGTGGAAAACGAACGCCGTTTCAGAAGCTATATCGAAAACTCACCTATTCCGGTGTTCATCATAGATGCAGAGGGTATTATACGTTTTGTCAATAATGCCACATCGGTCTATCTTGGTTATCCTGTGAGCTTCCTGATCGGTAAAACTTATGCATCGGTGAAACCCCCCGGTGAAAAGGAGAAAGTCCCCCGGCAGGGGGCGAGGATTTTAAAAAACAGGAATCTCGACGATGAAACCCGTTTTCTCTGTAATGACGGGCGTGAAGTTCATGCCATGGTCAGGGGAACGGCTCTTGAAGATAACTCATTCATCGTTTATGCTGTTGACATCTCGGAAAGGATTCTTTCTGAACAGAAGATCAGAGAGACAGACGAGAAAATCCGTGAGCTTAATGCGGGTCTGGAAGAAATGGTAAAAAAGCGCACCACGGAACTCGAACAGGCCAACCATGAGCTGGAAGCATTCTCCTATTCCGTATCGCATGACCTGAGGGCGCCACTGCGGCATATTTCTGCTTTTACCCGGCTTATCGATCAGTCACCTGTCATTGCCGGTGAATCCAAACTCAGGCACTATTTTGAGAATATCATAAGTTCTGTCGACAAGATGAACGACCTAATCGAAAGCCTTTTATCTTTCTCCCGCATGGGACGCCTGGCCATCACAAAGACAGAAGTGGATTTTACCAGCATGGTGGAAGATATTCTGGAGGAGATGAAACCCGAACTTTCCGGACGGAATATTCGTATCGATATTGGTAAGCTTGGTACAGTAATGGCTGACGCCGGTTTGATACGGCTGGTATGGTACAACCTCATTGCCAATGCAGTGAAATTTACCAGGGATGAAAGGAATGCGGTGATCACGGTTGGCAGGGAAATGGTGGGTGAGAGAGAAGCATTTTTTGTGCGGGATAATGGCGTAGGCTTTGACAGTACCTATAAAAGCAAGCTTTTTGGCGTTTTTCAGCGCCTGCACAGTGAGGCGGAATTTGAGGGTACAGGGATCGGACTGGCCAATGTGAAGCGAATTGTCACCCGGCACGGCGGTGAGGTATGGGCTGAAAGTGAGACGGGTAGAGGTGCGGCCTTCTATTTTTCTTTACCTTAAAAGAGAGTGAATGAAAGCAAAATCCTGCATCTGGATCATCGATGATGATAAACATGACATCGAGCTGATGGAGTCAGTGATCATTCAGTATATGAAGGACATAAATATTCTCTCCTTCGAGAACAGTGAGGCCGTCCTGGAGGAGATGAAGCATATGCGGGAAGGCAGGTTCGACAATACCCGGTTCCCGGGGCTGATCATTCTCGATCTGAAGATGCCGGTGCGCGATGGTTGCGAGGTTTTCAGGATGTTAAGGGCGGAAAAATACATGGCTACCACGCCGGTGGTTATTTTCAGTTCATCAGGAATGGAGTCAGATATCAGGAAATGTTATAATTTAGGGGTCAATGCATTTGTATCGAAACCTGTGCATTTGGAAGATTTTGAAAGAACACTTCATTCTATGCTCGACTTCTGGCTTAAAACCTGCGAAGTCACTGAAGGTCATCAGTTACAATGAAAAAATACAGTATACTTTACGTCGAGGATAACTCCACTGATTTCGAGATGGTGAAAGCCATTCTTGAGGAGGGAGAGGTGCTGAAAGAATTAAAAAGGGTTGAGAAACGGGATGAATTTATCGATGCGATCAGCAATTTTCAGTTCGATCTTATCCTTACCGACTATTCCCTGCCGGTTTTTCATGGCCTGGAAGCCATAAAAATCGCCATACAGCTGTGTCCGCAAAAACCAATCATCATGATTACGGGTACCCTGCCCGATGAGGTGGCCGTTGATGTAATCAGGAAGGGTGCCTGGGATTATGTTTTAAAGGAAAATATTTACCGGCTTATTCCCGCAATCAACAGTGCCATGGAACGGTTGCAGATGCAGCAGGAAAAAGTTGCCACACTGGAGGCCCTGAAAGAGAGGGAGGAAAATTACCGGAAACTGGCCGAGTCATCCCCGTATGGAATCATCGTTCATGCCGGGGGAGAGATCGTCTACCATAATAAGCAGGCTTTGCAGGTTATGCGTGAAAAAGACGGTATTTCGCTTGAAGGGTTAAAGCTTACAGACTATGTCCATCCTGATTACAAGGATATCATCGAAAAACGGATGAAAAAGCTGTATTCAGGTAAATCGACCGGAAAACCCGTTGCGATCAAATTTTTAAATTCAAAGAAGGAAACCCTCATTCTCGAAGTGGCTTCCTCCCCGATAACCTTTAACGGGAAACCTTCGGCGCAAGTCATTTTCAGCGATATTGCCGAAAGAAAAAAAATGGAGAACGACCTGATCAGGGCCAAAGAAAGAGCAGAAGAATCGGACCGGCTCAAGACAGTCTTTCTCGAAAATCTTTCCCATGAAATCCGCACCCCCCTGAACGGGATCATTGGTTTTGCTTCACTCCTTAAGGTTAACGACCTTACCGAAGAGGAAAAGTTGAATTATATCCAGGTAGTGGAAGAATCCGGACTGCATTTGCTTACCATTATCGATGACCTGATAGAAGTGTCGAGGATTGAAGCCAACCAGGTTGAACTGCATCCCGAAAGTTTTAACCTGAACAACCTGTTCGACGAGCTTCTGCTCTTTTTCACTGAGAGCATCCGGTTCAAAGACAGCCCGGTGGTCCTTGGTCTTACCAAAGCCATGAAAGATGAAGATAGCTGGATCATGGAGGACAAAGGCCGGCTCAGGCAGATTCTATATAATCTTCTCTCCAATGCCCATAAGTTTACCTCTCTTGGCCGGATCGATTTTGGATATGAGCCTTCCGGCAATGATAAGATCCTGTTTTATGTCAAGGATACAGGGATAGGCATCGCAGAAGATGCCCTCGAAATTGTATTTGATCGCTTCCGGCAGGCCGACGAGAGCACCACCCGCAAATACGGCGGCAATGGTCTTGGCCTTACCATTTCAAAGGGTCTGGTTGAAGCTATGGGGGGAAAAATATGGTTGACCTCAAGGCAAAACCAGGGCAGTGAATTTTATTTCGAAATTCCCCAAAAAACCTTCACTGTAAAGGAAAAAAAGGGAGCTGCCGGAAAAGAAGAACCATACCTTTATAATTGGGAAGGAAGGAAAATCCTCATCGCTGAGGATGAGATCAGTAATTTTTACCTTCTCAAACATATTCTCGAAAAGACAGGTGTGGAGATCCACCATGTAACCAGTGGCGAAGATGTACTCAGTGCTCTCGTAGAGGGAAATGATTTCGATCTCTTACTCCTCGATATAAAAATGCCAGGCATGGATGGTCTGATGACCATCAGGATGTTAAGGGGAAAAAATATAGATATCCCTGTCATTGCACAAACAGCTTATGCTATGTCCCAGGACCGCGAGAAATGCCTGAACGCCGGTTGTGACGAATATGTGACCAAACCGATTAAAGTGAGAGAGCTGCTGGCGAAAATCAGTCTCTTTCTGGACGGGCACTAATCCGGCCTTCTTCTGTCAGGAAAGGTTTTATTGCCTGTCCCGCTTCGCTTTGTTTTCGGTCCTCATCATGAATTCATGTGTTCACAGGCATGAGAATAATCTTTACGGCCATTGCAAATTCGCTCACATGTTTTAAATTTACCCTTCCAAATTGTAAGCGCCCGGGGAATCACTCTTTAGACTTTTATCGCCAAAGTGAAAGGCAAAAGTAAACGGAAGGTCTGAAGCTTCTCCCGGTATTGAGTGTACATTATTTATGTTGCTGAGGACGAACAACAAAATCACGAAAACGAAAAATCATGAGATCAGGTTACCGATTACCCGTACTGCTTTCTGCAACGGTACTGTTTACTTTTCTGTCTTGCAGGAACAATGCTGATTTAGAGAAGGCCGCCGGAAGCATCAATGCCGGCAACCTGTCTGAATATGTCAGCGTTCTGGCGTCGGATGATTTCCAGGGAAGAAAGCCTTTTACTTCCGGAGAGGATAAAACCATTGGCTATCTGGTTGCGCAATTTAAAAAGATCGGGCTTGAACCCGGTATAAATGGTTCTTATATCCAGCCGGTGGATATGGTTGAGATTTCTTCTGTTGTAGATCAACCTGCCATGGTAATAAGTTCGGCAGGGCAGAGGTTTCTCCGTTTTCCCGATGATCTGGCGGTTGTTTCCCCCGAACTGATGAATACTACTGAGATCAGTAATTCGGAAATGGTTTTTGCCGGCTTCGGCATTGTTGCTCCGGAATACGGATGGAACGATTACCGTGACCTGGATGTGAAGGGTAAAACGGTGGTTGTTCTCGTCAATGATCCGGGTCTTTACACCGGTGATTCGACGTTGTTCAAAGGAACTGTGATGACCTATTACGGCCGCTGGACGTACAAGTATGAAGAAGCTGCCAGGCAGGGAGCGCAGGGGATCATCATCATTCATGAGACAAGGGGCGCAGGCTATCCCTGGGCAATCCCGCGGAAAAGTGCACTGAACTCCAATTTCTATCTCGTCCCCGGTAAGAGTGACCCTGCGCTTTGCGATTTTCAGGGATGGATCTCCGCCCAGGCTGCTGATTCATTGTTTGCTGATCTGGGAATGACCGTGGACTCTCTCCGGGCGGCTGCCACTCGTAAAAGCTTCAGGGGTTTTGATATGCATGCCGGTATTTCCCTGTCTATAAGTAATATGATCTCGTTCAACACCTCCCATAATGTGGTTGGAAAAATAACCGGAACACGTCATCCAAGGGAGAGTATCATTTATACCGCACACTGGGATCATTTCGGTATTGGAGAGCCGGAGAACGGTGATTCCATTTATAACGGGGCTGTCGACAACGGGACATCCCTGGCCTGGATGCTTGAGATCGCCGGTGCCTTTAAAAAGCTGGATCCGGGACCGGAAAGGACGGTGATCTTTCTTGCCCCTACAGCAGAGGAACAGGGTCTGCTCGGATCCGCCTGGTATGCTGCTCATCCGGAATTGCCGATGGAAAAGACGCTGGCCTGCATCAACAATGACATGATGCTGCCCATTGGCAGGATGAAGGATGTGATGATCACCGGTTACGGACAGTCCGATCTGGATCACCTGGTGGGAGAAGTGGCTAAGGAACAGGACCGTTACATCATGCCCGATCCAAATCCCCAGACCGGGATGTTTTTCCGTTCCGACCATTTCAGCTTTGCACGTTACGGAGTGCCGTCCGTTTTTGTGAGAGGAAATTGTGACAGCCGCGAATACGGCCGTGCATGGGCCGCTGCACAGGAAAAAGATTATATCGAAAACAGGTATCACCGGCCCGCCGACAATTACGATCCTGCCAGCTGGGATCTCAGCGGGGTGGCCGAAGACGCTAAACTGGCATTTGAAGTGGGCTACAAGCTTACCCGTGCAAAGCAATACCCGAAGTGGAACGATGATTCGGAATTTAAAAATTTACGTTAAGGTCACTTTAATATCCGTTTTCAATTAAACTTTCAAAGTATAAAATGAGGACCATTTCCATTCTTTTCGCTCTCGTGGGGATATCCGCCAGTGTTGCGGCCCAGGACCTGCCGCTTCGGAATATGCTTACAATCCCCGACCCCATGCCCGATTCGGTGAAACCAACTTACACCAATCCGGTGCTTCCGGGTTTCAACCCGGACCCGAGTGTTTGCAGGGTCGGTGACGACTATTACCTGGCTACCAGTTCCTTTGAATACTTCCCCGGGGTGCCGGTATATCACAGTAAAGACCTGGTGAACTGGGAATTAATTGGCTATGCCCTGACCCGGAAAAGCCAGCTCAACCTCGAAAACGCATGGCCTTCGGGAGGAATTTTCGCTCCAACCCTTCGGTACCACAAGGGCACGTTCTATATGATCACTACTAACACCAGCGGAAATGGAAATTTCTATGTGACGGCCAATAATCCGGCGGGGCCCTGGTCTGATCCGTTATGGGTCGATAAGCCGGTGTTCGATCCCGATCTTTTTTTCGACGATGACGGTAAGGTATATTACACCCGGCGAAGCACATTCGAAAAAGCGGGAATCGTACAGGCTGAAATCGATATAAAAACCGGGAAATTACTTACACCCTTGAAGGTCATCTCCAAAGGTCTGGTCTCTCCCGACTGCGAAGGGCCGCATATTTACAAAATATCTGGTAAATACTATCTTATGATGGCCGAAGGGGGCACCAGGGCTCTTCACATGGAGACCATCGCACGTGGAGATTCGCCGTCGGGACCTTTCGAAGCCTGTCCGCATAATCCCATCCTGGCCAATCATACTTCCTGGGGTGAAGAGGTTCGTGCCACGGGTCATGCCGACCTCATCCAGGCGGCCAGCGGGAGTTGGTGGATGGTGCACCTGGCTACCCGGCATCCCGGATATGACCATACCAGTCCTCTGGGACGCGAGACATTTCTTGAGCCCGTGGAATGGGTCAATGGCTGGCCTGTGGTAAATCAGAATCACACCGCCGAGATAAAAAACTATGCCAAAACGCTTCCCCTGCATCCCTGGCCCATGTTACCGGTAAGGGATAACTTCGACAGCAGCGCACTCAGCCTGCAGTACGAATTCATCCGGAACCCTGACCCCGGGAGCTGGTCGCTGACTGAACGGCAGGGCTTCCTCCGTCTTCACGGGAATGAATTTAATACCAACAGTTATTTCTCCCCGGTATTCGTCGGCCATCGGCAAAAAGACCTGGAATGTAAGGTCAGTGCACGGATGGAATACCGGCCGGCCAACGGCGAAGAAGCAGGATTGACGGCCTTCATGAATTACCAGCACCACTACGACATCCTGGTTACCCGCCGGGGCGACCGTGTATATGTCGTTCTTCGCAAGACGATTGGCGACCTCAGTTCGGATGTGGCGGTACAGGAGATTACCGGTGACAGGATCGTACTGGGGATCGATGCCGATGCCCGGAAATATAAATTCTGGTTCTGTGAAGCCAGGAAGGATACCATGCTTTTAGGTACCGGTGAATCCCAGTATATCGGCAGCGAGATCGCCGGGACATTTACCGGGATGTTCTTTGGAATGTTTGCCTCCGGCAACGGCCGGGATGCCGTTAAACCCGCCGATTTTGACTGGTTTGATTACCAGCCCGTTAAAAAATGACAGGAATGAAAAAGGTCAGACTGATTAGCTTTGATTGTTACGGTACCCTTATCGACTGGAGAAAAGGCGTACTGGATGCACTGCGGCCCGTTCTCGATGATTATTTCATCTCGATGAATGATGAACAGCTCTTCAGCCTGTTTGCAGAATCTGATGAAGACCTTGTGACGGGAGAATTCAGGTTATACCGCGATATTCTGCGTGAGATCATGAACCGCATCGCCCGCAGGCTGAACATCAATATACAGCCTTCAGACATCGATATTCTTGCAGAATCAATGCCTTCCTGGCCGCCCTTTCACGATACAATAGCCGCTCTTCAGGAACTGAAAGGTAAAGATTACCGGTTAGCCATCCTTTCCAATACGGACAGAAATCTCATGGAGCAGACCCTCCGTCATCTGAATACTGAATTTGATGTGGTCATTACTTCCGAAGAGCTGGGATCGTACAAGCCTTCACCTGCAAATTTTATGGAGGCTCTCCGGCGTTTTCATTTGCCTGCCGACCAGATCGTACATGTGGCACAAAGCCGATTCCATGATATCATTCCGGCACGTGACCTGGGTATGAACGCCGTGTGGATCAACAGGTACCACGATCCTGTTCCGCCCCTGGATGAAGAATTTTCCGGTTTGCGATTCCCTGATCTTGGTGCTTTCGTGACGGGGCTTAAGGATATTGAGGGGTGCTGATGCCGGTAACCGCCGTGATTGGGATGGTGGGCCTCATATGGGAAAAGGGCAAAATAGCCCCCGGATCGGGTGAGGATTTGAGAGATATTATACTTACGTAAATGAATATTTAATACTGAGTTTTATGAACAAATGGATGTTTTTCCTCACAGTCTTTTCGTGCATACTATGGAATGCCTCTGCCCAGACGCCGGTAACGGCTTCAATGTCTGACTATTTTCGAACACCCCAGGTTGAACCGGGGATTCACAATATAGTACTTCAGAACAGGTGCGGGAACCGGTTGACCATTATTATGAATGACCAGAATACGGACCTGGAATTCATCTATAAGCCCAATGCCTTCAGAAGAAAGGACTTGTGGGCCAGGAATTTTTCTGACAGGGACAATTTCACCAGCCTGTTTGACAAGGTCAGTCTTCCGTTTGTCAGGGCTTCTTACATGAAAGAATACGGTTACGATCCCTTCCTGACCGTCCTGAAGATGCAGGCGCCATCACAGGCCCGGAATAACCTATCCTTTCTCAACATTGCCGATGAGAACGCCTTCATCGTTACCGCAAGTTCACCGCTTTTGATTTCCATCAGACCCAAAGTAAAATTCGAAATAAGTAACGGCTTACTCACCGAATCTTTCAATGAGCGGGGAGAAAACATTGTTTCCTATGTGAAATTCGCCGGATTCAGTGAAAACCGTTTCCGGATGCTGAAAGACGGGACCATTGTACTGCAGGTTATGGAAAATGATGTGGTTATTTTTGGGGGGGAAGAGAATCTTCAGCAGGTAGACCGGGTTATCAAACGGTTCAGCGGGATGACATTTGATGCGATCAACAATGAAAATGAACAGGTACTGAGCAGGGTTCTTGACCGGTCGACGTTTTTCTTTGATAATGCGGATTTTCAGAAAGTGCTGGATATCAACAAACGGATCGTCTATTCAGCTTTTGATGAAGGCGGGGCCGTAAACGGTGCCCTGGCACGCATCTATGATCTCATCTGGAACAGGGACGGGTCCATGTCTTCGTCCCTGATGGCTATGGCCGGAATGCCCGATCTTATAAAACTCTGGGCTCCGTTCATTCTCCACAATCCGAACTGGATCCTTACAGATCCGGTGACCGGGGAGCATACGCCCGAATACCTTCAGATCCTGGGAACACGGTGGACCAAATCGGAAGACGACGGGATCTACTATGCCCTTCTTTCGGTGTACACCCATTTCATGACAACCGGTTCCGACCAGCTGATCCAAACCGACGATTTCGCCCGGCTGCTGGAAGCCATCGACCGTTTTTTAAGTAAAACGTGGGAACCGGATAAAAAGATGATCGGATCGGACACAAGGGGGGAGACTTCGCTTCGTTCGAGCCCTTTTTACGGTTATGATGCCGTGAACGGGATCATGTATACCGACCTCAGGGAAAGCGATGTGGAACATACCACCCTGAGCCGTTCATACAGCCTTTATAACCAGGTGAACACCTATAATCTTCTCAGGATGGCAATGATCCTGATGGAGCAGGACGCGGGGTACGATGGCGTAAAATATGCCGGGTACGCTAAAATTGCCGGGGATATTGAAAAAACGGTAAAGACGACCTTCAGGGATGACAAAGGCTACCTTTACTCCGGACTTGAAGTGATGTCAGATAGCACCGAGCACTGGCGCCGTTTCGAACGAGGTGCTGATTACTGGGAATATGCATGGGCGGTATCCCTGGGACCTTTCTTCCCGGCGCTGGATATACAGATTGAAAGTGCCCGCATGACAGAAAAAACCTGGCCATCCATCCGGAGTTACGGCTATTGTCCCTGGAACACACTGGCCGGTTTCCTATACGAGTATGGCATGAGTTCAGGCGATTATGAGGATATGCTCTCCCAGGAGGTGAAGGAAGCACTTATGCTCACCAATAAATACACGATGCCGGGAGCTGTGACCGAGTATCAGGGAAACGTGGAAGGCTGGCGTGCCCTGCCTTTCCAGATCGGAGCGCTATACTATTCCATGGGATACCAGTTGATTCATGCCCTGCCGGAAGGACTGTCGGTCAGAGCCAGCCAGAAGGTGAGCAGTCTGAATAATTTCAGGTACCGGAACAGCACCTTCAATGCTACTGCGGAAGGAAAGGGCGATGATGTATCTTCTTTCACGCTGAATGGTGAAAAGTTCACCGGTACGCTGCAGATTCCCGAAGACAGGATGCAGACGGGCACCAACGGTATTTTTGTGGAACGGACGGGAAAAAGTAAGAACCTCAGACTCCGTTCATCCGATACCAGGCTTATGGGATATGTGGAATCAGAACGAAACTATACCTACCAGGTACATTCATCATGGAAGTCACATCTGGTTTTCGATAATCTCGATAAAGCATCGTCGGTAAAAGTGATCAATACCGGATCGGGAGAGGAGACAGCCTTTGAAAAAACGGCTCTGCCGGTAAAAGGTGAATACATGGTGGTTTTTGATGGTACCGGCGATTTCAGGGTGGAAGTGAAAGAATAAACAGGCCCGGTGCGGATCTTGCTGAAATCATTTGGGAAAAGATATCTGTACTGAATCATTCTTTTTCTAAGAATATTTCTATGCGGGCATCATTCTTCGCTTCTTTTCCGGGCCCGTGTATCATCCGGTGACCTAAGGCGGAAAAGGGATTTGGATTGCGGTTCTTCTCCTTTATTCGGTCCTTCTTTGCCCTACCTTTTTTTCCCCTTCTTTTTCGACTGCCGTTGCTCCATCAGACTGTTGAGGGCTCCAAACGGTTTGTCGATACTGAACCAGACTTCTTCCCGGGTGCCATCGGAGGCTTTTCCTGTCAGCACGTCAAAACTGCGATCATGTTCTGTGACCAGCTTTTGCCCGGCAGGCTGCAATCCCAGGTTCCGTAGTATGTCATATTCATGATTCACATTTATCACTATGAAGGCATTGCCTGCATCCTTTCCGTTACCTGTTGCCATCACTGCATTTTTGAAACCGTAGTATTTAAAGAGGGATTCATATTGATTTTCTTTATCCCCGTTTATATTGTAAACCAGGGAAAGGTCATTATAGACCGGGAACTGAACAGGATCATCAGAGAGGAAATTTTCGGCATGCTGTAAATACTTGTCATACTGACCTTCGCTGAGGTAGTGATCGAGGGAATCGGTTTTCAGGTTGTATGGCGCGTAGTCCTTGCTGCCGGTATATCCGTAGTACAGCATGAAGAATTCATCCAGGCCCATGGATAAAGGGTCTGTGTTAAATTTCTTCTGGAGGGCAGGAAAATAGTAACGGTCCAGGGGGTCGGTGATCCTTTTGTCAAGATCATCCGAATTCCTGACGTTGAACGTCTGGAACCTGGGCTGGCCTGTATCATCAAAAGTGTAGGTCTCCGGGGGTGTGTTCTTCATGATCAGTGCCATTGCCCGGTAACTGATAAGCTTACTTCCCTGGTCTTCAAATTTTGCACCACGGCTAAAGACCTGGTATGCCAGACCGTAATTATGCTGAAAGAAAAGGCCCAGACCCCAGGGATAATACAGGAGGTAATTCGTGGAATCGTAACTCAGCCCTTTAGTGGCAGCGTCAATGGCATGGTTATACTTTCCATTTTTTATGTAAGCCATGGCCAGGGTATAATAGGCACTCTGGTTTGAAGGTTCGAGGATGAGTGCTTTCTGTGCATAGTAAACCGATGAGTCGGCTTCCCCGGCAAGGTCCATTGAGATGACGGAAAGCCGAAGGAAGCCGGAAGGATCTTCAGGCTTTAACAGGGTATATTTCCTGAACCAGTAAAGTGCACTGTCGGTGTTGTCAGAGATATCATAGGTATTACCCAGACCATAAACAGCTTCCGGATAATCCGGTCTGATCTTCAGCGCTTTCTTGTAGAAACGGATGCCCTGATCTATCTGGCCCGTTTGAACATAACACTTACCTAACTCAGTGCACAGACTGAAATTATCCGGATATTTTTCAGTAAGCTGCAGATAAAGCGGGATGGCCATCCTGAATTCATCATTTTGATAAAACAGCTTTGCCTTTTGAAGGAGATTGTCGGTTTTCTGCGGAAGTACAGGAAGAAAAACCAGGAACAGGGAGCAGATGAGGAATGTTTTTTTCATGATAAAAGATGATTTATCCGGCTTTTGTCCTGTCGTTGCAGGACCTGTGAAGTCAAGAACGGTTTGTGCCGGGCATTTAATGTCCGGTTCTGCCTAAAACCATGAAAATTATGGAATTTCTTCCTTACAAAAAAGGTGCCCGTGAGCCACGAGCACCTTATTTTTACAGGCTAACCCTAAATTAACCTAATGATAGATGAAAGCAACACAATATACGAAATAAATATATGCAGGTAAAGTATTCATTCAGATTATTTATATTTTTCTCAAAAGAAGGTCTTTTTTCGATCGAAATAAATTTGATCCCAGCGTCTGAAACACTACCTTGGCGGGTAAAACAAGAGAACCTTCAATTTCGAAAAATCATGAATAAAGGTCTTATTGCAGGTGCTCTGACACTAGGCATTTTACCGGTACTCGGCAGCTTTACATCATGTACCCGGCAGGAGAAGAAACAGCCTAATATTGTAATCTTTCTTGTGGATGACCTGGGTATTTCCGACCTGGGATGTTACGGTAACCATTTTAATGAGACGCCCAATATTGACAGGCTTGCTGAACAGGGGATACGCTATACTGATGCCTATGCCGCCTGCCCGGTATGTTCCCCATCCCGGGCAGCCCTGATGACCGGTAAGTATCCTGTACGGGTGGATGTGACCGACTGGATACCGGGACGGCAATTCAACAAGGGTCTGGAAGCCGGTAAGAAATTAAAAACTCCGGAGTTTTCCCACCAGCTTGCACTAAAGGAAACGAGCCTGGCTGAACTGGTTAAGAAAGCCGGTTATGCTGCAGGTTTTGCAGGAAAGTGGCATTTGGGCGGGAAGAGGATATTATCCTACCGACCAGGGTTTCGATGTGGATATTGCCGGCGATAAAAGGGGGTCGCCTCCCTCGTACTATGCCCCTTACAGGAAAGCATCTGAGCAGGATACCACTCCTTTTACCGAATTTGGAGACAGAAGTCACAGCGGCCAGTATCTTACCGATCAGCTTACTTCTGAAGCCATGGGTTTTGTGCGAAAACATGCAGGATCACCCTTTCTTCTGTACCTCAGTTTTTATAACGTTCATATACCTATTGAGGGAAGGGAGGACCTGGTGAGGAAATACGAGGCAAAACTGGCCGCCGACAGTTCCTATCTCCATAAAAATGTATACTATGCTGCCATGGTTGAAGCCGTGGATGAGAACATCGGAAAAGTTATGGCCCTGCTGGATTCACTGAAAATTGCCAACCATACCCTGGTCATTTTTACATCTGATAACGGCGGACTATCCGTACAGGAAGGTCCGCGTACACCTTCGACCACAAACAGTCCTTATCGTGGCGGAAAAGGGTATATTTATGAAGGCGGGATCCGCGAACCATTCATCGTGTCCTGGCCTGATGGTACAGGTGCCAAAGGCGTGGTGAGCCATTCGCCGGTTATCGGATGTGATGTATTTCCCACGATAGCCGAATTGCTGGGGCAGGATCCCGGTGATGTGGACGGCATCAGCCTGTTGCCACAGATCCGGTTCAGCAAGGAGCTGCCAAAACGGGGCCTCTTTTGGCATTATCCGCATTACAGCAATCAGGGAGGGAAGCCTGCAAGCGCAGTCAGGTATGGTCGATACAAACTCATCCAATTCCTTGAAGACGATCATTATGAACTCTATGATCTGGATGCCGACCGTACAGAAACCAACGATATCGCAGCCACCATGCCTGGTAAGGTGAAAGAGCTGGCTGATCTCCTGAATAGCTGGAGAATCGCTACCGGGGCAAAGATGCCTGTACCTAATCCTGAATATAATCCGGCTGCCGGAAAGTAAACGGGAAAGGAAAAGAAAAAGACTGAATTTCATCCCCGATCATCCGCATGAGAAATTCTGATCCGGGGAGTAACCGTAAGGAATAAAATTTCATAACATCATGAAACGAAGACAGTTTATTAAAAGTTCAGCAGCCGGAGCTGCGGGGATCTCCCTGATGCCGGGAATCCTGGCAGCCTGCAGCAGCACAGAAAATCCTCTGCGCAGGATCGGTATCATAACAAATACAATAGCCGGCCCTCTCAAACAGGACTGGGAAAAGACCCTCCGGGAGGTGGCTGACATTGGATATACATACCTGGAATATGGGGGAGCGATGGGGGACGATCCGGAGTATTTTAAATCTGTCATGAAAGAAATCGGTATGATCTCCCTTGCCGGAGGATCAAGTATGGCCCAGATGCAGGGCGACGATCTCAAAAAGCTGATCGACGAGTCACTCAGCCTGGGGAAACAATATGTGGTATGCTACTGGCCCTGGATGACATCCGGAGAACATATCGTGATGGACGATCTGAAATACGCCGTCGATCATTTTCACCAAATCGGTGAGAGGTGCAATGACGTTGGACTGAGGTTCGCAGCTCATAACCATGACAAAGAATTCGGGAAAGTGGATGGCACGGTAATCTATGATTATTTTCTGTCTCAAACCGATCCTGTACTTGTGACCATGGAGCTGGATATTTACTGGATTAATAAAGGGGGTGGTGACCCTCTTCATTATTTTGAAAAGTACCCGGGACGTTTCGAACTTCTTCATATGAAGGACATGAATGATGATGCTGATCAGACTTTCGCCTGTGTTGGTTCGGGAAAGATTGATTTTCAGGCGATTCTGGATAAAGCCGGAACAGCCGGAGTGAAGCATCTAATCGTGGAGCACGATCATCCTGAACATTCCATGGAATGCGCCAGAACAAGCTATGAAAATATAATGGCCCTCAAATTCTAAACCTGCAGAATAATGCATGGAATGAATTTGTAAAATCTGTTTTTTTTAAGGAAATTTACATTCGTCAATCAGACCAACATTTATTTTAACAGAACAAATAAAACACGCTATGAAAAAATCAAGATCATTATTATTCCTCGGAAGTCTTTTCATGTTATCAGGACTGATGCTAATGTCCTGTAAAACCAAAACCGGGAACAAAGAAAAATCGACCGAATCGCAATGGATCACCCTGTTTGACGGAACCAGTACTGATGGTTGGAGAGGTTATGATTCAACCTCCTTCCCGGCACACGGTTGGGTTATTGATGGTGACGCCCTCAAATGCGTTGGCTCAGGTGAAGGTGAAGCCGGCGGTAAGGGAGGCGACATCATTTATGATAAAAAATTCAAAGATTTTGACCTGACTCTGGACTGGAAGATTTCAGAAGGCGGCAACAGCGGCATCTTCTACCTGGCAGAGGAAATTCCTGGAGAACCCATATGGAAATCCGCTCCTGAATACCAGGTTCTTGACAATGAAAGACACCCCGATGCCAAGCTGGGTGAAAACGGTAACCGCCAGGCTGGCTCCCTTTATGATCTGATCCCCGCAAACCCGCAGAATGCTAAACCTGCCGGTGAATGGAACACTGCTGAGATCATGGTTTACCAGGGTACAGTTGTTCACTACATGAACGGTAAAAAAGTGCTCGAATATCACATTGGCACCCCCGATTTTATCCAGATGATCGCCAATTCAAAATTCAAGGATTTTCCTGAATTCGGAAAATACAGGGAAGGATATATCGGACTTCAGGACCATGGCAATGATGTATGGTTCAAAAATATTAAAATCAAAGATCTCAGTGTGAAATGACACGTATGTCTGTCGTAATGTAACGGCTCACTGCAGGAATAAATTTCCGGTCTGAAAAGTTGTACCGGAAATGTGTAAAACAAATACCCTGCGGCTGTTCCTGAAAATTACACTGAACCGAAGTATTCGTCATACAGGTTTTTGAGCACGGGGGTTGTACTGAAGGTACCGGTCCGTGCTCAACCTTTTTAAAGGCTTCCGGTATCCGCTCTCCGGAGAATGTGCCCCGTTGCTGATCCGGAGAAGGAAGTTGCTTATTCAGATGAATTAAAATAAACTGTCATTTTTCCATGGTCCTCCGGAGCGACATCCGGCCATGTTGTTACAAAACCAATAAAACCATATCATGAACAGAAGAACATTCCTGAAAAAAACAGCGGCAGGCGCTGCTACTATGTCTGTTGCCGCAGCAATGCCCGGACTGCTTTATGCTGCCTTACCTGATGATCTGTGGTTTAAGATTTCCCTGGCTGAATGGTCCCTTAACCACAAACTATTTGCCGGCGAACTCGATAATCTTGACTTCCCGAAATATGCGAAGGATCATTTCGGATTTACTGCCGTTGAGTATGTCAACCAGTTTTTCCCGAGTGCGGCTGATGCCTATATCAACAAGCTCAAATCACGCGCTGCTGATGTGGGTGTTAAAAATGTCCTGATCATGATCGATGGTGAAGGAGACCTGGGAGATCTGTATATGCCGAAGCGTCTGCGCTCTGTCGAAAGGCATTATCCATGGATCGATGCGGCGAAGTTACTCGGCTGCCATGCCATCAGGGTAAACGCCAGAGGTGACGGTCCTGCCGAAAAGGTTGCCGGTGCCGCAACGGATAGTCTGAGACGGCTGTGTGAGTACGGTGCCAAACAGAATATCAGTGTGATCGTTGAAAATCACGGGGGCTATTCCTCAATAGGAACCTGGCTTGCCGGTGTTATTAAAAATGTGGATATGCCGAATTGCGGCACATTGCCCGATTTTGGCAATTTCCATATCGACGGAGGAAAGGACTATGACCGTTACAAGGGTGTGAGTGAGATGATGCCTTATGCCAAAGGTGTGAGCGGCAAGTCCCATGTTTTTGACAGTGACGGGAATGAAAAGGAGACCGATTACTACAAAATGCTGAAAATTGTCAAAGATTCAGGCTACACCGGGTATATTGATGTTGAATATGAAGGAGGCGAGTTGTCGGAAGATGACGGGATCAAAGCCACTCTTAAACTGTTGATCAAAGCCGGGAAGGCAGTATGAACATAAACACAACCGGGAATTTGACGGAGCGGGAATTTCCTGCCTCCCTGCAGGATAAGAACGATCGGAAATCTTTTTACTTTCTATCAGATGAACAGATATATTTTACTTTTGACCATGACATTATCTTCTGTATCTGCCGGATTTTCTTCGGTTTCAGGACAGGTTATTCATCTTCAGAACGGAGGAACGGTGTTGGGTATCCTGCCGGATGTCGGAGGCCGTATCGTTTTTCTCAGCGCTGACGGTTCACCGAATATCCTGAAATCCGATTCTTCCCTCTGGGATGAGCCTGAGTCTGAACGTCAGGTTCCCGGATATAATTCTGAATTCAAAGCCTATAACGGGCATATCGTATGGGTAGGACCACAGAGTCAGTGGTGGGCTCACCAGGAAGGTAACCAGGCCAGGAAAAAGAGTAAAGCCAACTGGCCGCCGGACCCCTGGCTTATTTATGGAAAATATGAGATCCTGGCCCAAAGTAATACCAGTATTAAGATGATGAGCCCGTACAGCGAGATCTCCGGCCTGCGACTTATAAAGGAGGTCAGGGTAGAGGATGACGGATCGGTATTCTTTCAGGTGGAAGGCATCAATTATAACCGTCTTCCCGTAAGCTGGGATCTGTGGCTGAATACGAGGGTAGACGGGTACAGTATGGCTTATGTGCCGGTGAGCCGGGAACAGGACGTCCGTATCAATGCAGGAACGGACGATCCAGCCGTAACGGTTAAGCATGCAATATGCCGTAATTTTTTCTATTATCTGCCGGAAGAACCGGCTTCGCAGGTGAAACAGAAAAACAGCAAAGCCCTGGTCACCCCTTCGGCCGACTGGCTGGCAGCATTCACCGGCGATTATTGTTTGCAGATCCATTTCCCTCTTTATCCAGCGGAACAGACCCATCCGGAGCAAGGCATGGTAGAAATCTACGACCATACGTCTCACGACCGCAGCGACGCCCTGATGGAACTGGAATATCACGGACCATACAAAACCCTCCAGCCGGGCGGGCATTTTACTACCTGGGAACGATGGACGGTGTATAAATACAAGGGGAAACATAAACCGGAAAATCAGATCCGGTTCCTGGAGAAGATTGTGAAGAAAGGGAAGAAATGACGGGTAATTCCGGAAGTGACCCCTTCGGCTCCGCTCAGGGACCGACCTTCGGCTCCGCTCAGGGACCGCCGCTCAATAATCTTCTTAAAAGCTGACTCTGAGTGTAGTCTAAGAGCGGTCCCTGAGCGTAGTCGAAGGGTGGTCCCTGAGCGTAGTCGAAGGGTGGTCATTTTATAGAAGCGTTCCTACGGTCCCTGAGCGAAGCCGAAGGGCGGTCACTGCAGTCGAATGGGTCACTGCAACCGAAGGGCGGTTCCTACAGCCGAAGGGCGGTCACTGCAGTCGAATGGGTCACTACAACCGAAGGGCGGTCACTTTAACCGAAGTACTGTCCCTGCAACCGAAGGGCGGACCCTGAGAATATAATTCTAATTTCATTCCTTCACAGGAGTAAACTGTATCGCAAAACCACCGCCCGGTGCCAGGCTGAAGGTCATTTCATCACCGCCGTTAACCGTTTTTTCCTCCTGAACCAGGTCTTTCGGGTGGACATCCGAATCGTCTGCATCCCTGAAAATGACTGCATGAAAAGCTTTTCCCTGTTCCAGGAAGGATGTTTTAAATGACAGTGTCCGGTCTGTCCAGTCGGTCATCCCACCCACATACCAGTCTGTGCCTTTTCTGCGGGCTACGATGATATAATCGGATATTTTTCCGTCTACGCCGATGGTCTGATCCCACGTTGTAGGAACCATTTTAATAAATTCAAAACCTTTTTGTCCTTTGTAGGCTGCCGGGTGATCGGAAACCATCTGCAGCGGTGACTCATAAACGACATACATGGCAAGCTGCTGACAGCGGGTGCCAAGTGTTTTGGGTTCAACACTGGCGGAATCGAATTCTGATCTGACCACCTGGTTAAATCCTCCCGGTGTATAATCCATCGGCCCTGCCAGCATCCTGGTAAACGGTATTGTCACATTATGTTCCGGGTCCGCCTTTGAACTCCACTTCAGGTATTCCATACCCATAACACCTTCACGGGTCATCAGGTTGGGATAAGTTCTTCGAAGTCCGGTGGGTTTGTAAGCCCCGTGAAAATCAACGAGCAGCTTATGATCTGCAGCCGCTTCAACCACTTTATGGTAATAATCCACCATCGGCTGGGCATCTGAATCCATATAATCTACCTTAATCCCTTTAACGCCCCATTCCTGGTAAAGCGTGAGAGCATCATTGAGCTGACGTTCAAGAGACTTCCAGTGTACCCACACCATGATGTCAACATTGCGCTTAAGGCCATAGGCAACCAGCTGTTCCATGTTTATTTCAGGAATACAGGTGGTAATATCGGTATTTGGATCGCGGTAGTTGCCATACCAGCCTGCATCGATCAGCATGTATCTCAGCCCGGCTTCGGAAGCAAAGTCAATGAAATATTCCATGGTCCGGTTATCCATTTTCCCTTTAAACCCTTTTCCCTTGACCACCTCACCGTTCCACCAGTCCCAGGCTACCTTTCCCGGTTGGATCCAGGAAGGATCTTTGATCGCATCGGGTTCATTCAGGTTCAGGATAAGATTGGAAGCAATCAGCCCAACCTCATCCGGTGATAACATCACGACTCTCCACGGAGTTTTCAGTCCGGACAATGAATACACCTGAACAGAGGAATGTTCCGGATTGGGAGGAAGAACCACCGACAGTGAAGCTGAATCGTTCTCTGACCGGTGAAGATACATTCCGGCGTAATGTGTCAGTTCAGCTTCAGTAATGGCTGCAGTGAAATTGCTCCCGGTGAAAACAAAAGGTTCGCCCACGAGTGTTTCCTTAGTGATCTCTCCCACTTTTACCGGCAGATAATGTTCTTCATAATTGTTTCTGAAACTGTTAAACTGGATTGGCCATGCAGTTAGTGTGGGATCAAGAGAGAAATGCGTTTTTTCCTCAATGAGACTGTAGAAGCGCATCATATCCTGTTTTGGAACTTCGTACCTGAAAGCCACACCGTCATCGTATGCTCTCACGTCCAGAATAAAGGTCCGCCCTTTGCCTTTGGTTTCTTTGAAGTTCAGACGTACACCGTTAAAGTGGTTACGCGCCGAATCGGATTTGCCGGCGATAACTACATAGGTCGTATCCTGTGAGTAGGGTTCTTCTGAAACCATGGTCAGGTTGTCACCGAGATAGCCTCCGTCCTCCAGATTGAGACCCAGTTTTGAGTCATGGATAACGGTTGAAGCATTATAATCAACGTTATATAACAACTGTCCCTGATCGTCAAGCCTGATATTGATTTGGGCGGTCTGGCCGGGTGATTTAAGGTTTACGGCCTTTTTCCCTGAAGACATGCAGGATGACAGCAGTATTGCCATCACGACAGGAAAGGCGGGAGTGATAAATTTGCTCATAACAGGATGTTTTAGTTTAGTTTTTCCATAAAGGGATGAAAGTTATTCTTTTTACCCATTGACCCGATGAATTTTGAGGCTTTCGTACCGCCGGGGATGGCATATCCCTTCCAGGCCGGTGAATTTTTTTTGAGGCTGAAATCAAAACGTTCAGGATTTGCAAACGAGGGATTTCCATACACCGGTGAAAGACCATCCCATGAATATACCTGGTTAAATTCTCCGGGTTCTTCATTAACGTCTGGATGCTTTTCAATAAGATTATTGAATATACGGATGTCTTTTGATTTCAGAACAGCGGGCGCATCTGCCGTCTCACTGAAGGTTGCAATTTCAAATGCCCAGTTTGAGCTGCAGATGTTATTGAATATACTGGCATTACTGATATTTGCAGACCTGACATCGATGCCTCCGGTTTTACCGGCCCAGTGGGATGGGCTGCCGTTATGGTAAACCGTATTGTTATATACCATAATGTTCTCACGATGTTCATCGTTACCCCAAACGCCAAAAAGGATACCGGAAGCCCGGTTTTCAAAGAGCAGGTTATGATGTATGCGGATATTTCTCATGGAAGAGTTTCTTCCTTCCGAAGATAAAGCTATTCCCCATTCACATCCAAATACAATGTTTGAGTATATTTCAACATCTTCCAGCATTCCGAACCAACTGTCGGTATAAATGCCCTGTCGCGGCATATCGTGAACCAGGTTATGGTGTATGGTGCCGTGGGCGCTGACTTCCTTACAGTCGACACCTTCTTTGGCACAGGAATGGACATGATTGTAAGCTACTTCAAAGTACCTTGCTCCGGCGATGGAAATGGCCTCATGCGGGCCCTCATGCCTGATGGGCTGAACGGTGCGATATTCCTGGTCATTTGCACCGGTCACTTCACAGTTCAGTACTTTAACATGGCGACAATACCACAGACCGATCCCGGAATTATAGGAACCATGGGATTTGCAGCCGATCAGTTGAATATTCGTGGTCGTAGTGTCTTCCACTACGATCCCAATATTATGCGAATTCATCACCTCCAGACCAATAAATTTTACGTCATGAATGCCTTTCACCGTTATGATCCCGGTTCTTCCACGCCACATTGGCCGGTCGGAATCTTTCATGGTCGTAAATTCAGCACCGTTGAAAACAGCCCTTTCTCCCGGGAAAACCGTAAGGACAATGGGCTTATTTTCAAGGCCTGATTTTACGGGCTGAACAGGACCGGTTACCATGTATTCCCCCTGCCGGAAGAACAGAGTATCTCCGGGCTCCAGCAGGCCTAGAACCTTGTCAATTTGAGTAAATGCGTATTCGGTTAATTCAGTCTGGGTAGTACCACTGGCAGATATACAATAATTTTTTGCAGAGAGCCCGTATGAGAGTAGACACAGACTCATTAAAATGGGTAGTCGAACCATAATTTTGGTAATTTGGCTGGTTAGGTCAACCAAAAATACATAATAATTCCCTTCCGGACCTCAATCAAGCTGGTTCTTCTTCCTGAACTCATCAATATTTCTTGCCACCCGGTCGATGAGACGTTGCCGTGCTTCAATACTTGTCCAGGAAATATGAGGTGTAATGATAAGTTTTTCCTTATCTGTAATTTTCAGCAGCGGATGGTCCGGTGCTATTGGCTCTTTTTCCAGGACATCGATTCCGGCGCCGCCGATGATATTGTTGTTGAGTGCCCGGGCCAGATCCTGTTCGACAATGATCCCGCCCCGGCCGGTATTGAGAAGAATGGCACACGAACGCATCATTTTCATCTTTTCATAATTTATCAGGCCCCTGGTCTGTTCTGTAAGTGGTGCATGGATTGAGACGATGTCAGAAGTTCCGAGAAGGGTGTCCAGATCGAAACGTTTGAAATTTATATTATTATTACGTCCGGTGGTGGAATAGAATACGACTTCCATTCCGAACGATTGAGAAATCTGAGCCACCCTCCGGCCAATTGTACCCAGACCGATGATCCCCATCTTTTTACCATTCAGTTCCCAGAAAGGATGGCCGAAATGTGTAAACATATTGCTTTTGGACCAGGCTCCTGATTTCACATAGGCGTCGAAATAGTAAGGACGGTTGATAAGATATAGCAACATAGTGAAAGTCATCTGGGCTACTGACTCGGTACTGTAACCTGCCACATTGGAAACTGTGATGCCCTTTTTCTCTGCGTACTCAAGGTCAATATTATTTGTACCGGTGGCCGAAACACAAATCATTTTGAGTTTCGGCAACTGGTCCATCACGGCCTTATTAATTATCACTTTATTTACGATGATCACTTCTCTGTCCAGACATCTTTCAACCACTTCCTCCGGCAGGGTGGTTTCATAAATTTTAAGTTCTCCCTGTTTTTCAAGGACCTTAAAATTGGCTACTTCACCAACAGTTTTAGCATCGAGGAAAGCAATTTTTATCATGTGGATTTACTTTTCCGTTTAGTTAATTTTTATACCTGATAAGCTGATACGATCAGGATCATTCAGTACAGAATCGCTGACATACAATAGAACACTCCCATGGGGTTTTAGTTTAAGCATTTGATCGGTAGATGCCGGTGAGGGCCTGAATCCTGTCCCGGGAACAAAGATGTACAGGTAAACCTGCGACCATCCGGTGATGGCATAGGGATCAAAATGAAGACTGTCTTCCTTTGCGGAAGTGTTAACGGCAAAGTAAGCCAGTAAAGTCTCACTGAGGGTCCTGGTCATTTTCAGAATGCCGTCAGGCTGATCCCATTCGAGGGGTGTGGCAGTCAGGTGTGTAACCCCGGGTTTCAGCATTTGCCAGAGGCGGAGTGACTGTTCATCAAGAATGTTGAACCTGTCGCTGGTATCGACAACGCCGCCAGTGAATCCGTCAAATAGGGCAACGGAATACTTTTCCTCACTTGTAAATTTTGAGTCGGTGTCACGGAGATAGAGCACATCCGGATCATTCTGCCAGAGGATATTATTAAAGATCTGGTCGGACCACATCTCTCTGAACATATTAAGGGTTGAACCGCCGTTCCAGCCCGGTTGGACATCATTCGCAACCCTGACGGCATCAACAAAACCCACAACAGGTTGAAATGGTGAAATACAGCCCAGCCAGAAGCTGTCATCGTGGATTTCTTCCCTGATCATGCTGATCACATCATGATAATATTCAGCCGAGGTTTTACCCGGAGTGTATCGTCTGACCAGGGTGGAATCCTGATACCCCCAGTCCATGAAATCGGTCTTGTAATATCTTATCCCGTAGCTGTACAGGGTATGAAAGACATGACGAAGGTATTCAAAAGCTTCGGGATGGCTGGTGTCGAGGATATAACTGCCATTTTCGTCGATAATCTGCCCCGAGCGGTCCCTGAGCAACCAGTCCCGGTGATCGCGGTACAAAAGACTTTCGCGACCCACCATGAATGGGCCTACCCACAGACCGGACACGAAACCGTTCTTTTTTATAAACTGAACAGCCTTTTCGATACCACCGGGCCATTTATCATTGGCAATCAGCCAGTCGCCCCGTTCACAGTATCCGTCATCAATCTGGATGGCCTGTATCTCAGGCGGGTTTTTCATCTTTTTCATTCCGGTCACGAAATCGTGCAGGATATCAAAACTGAAATCTTTTCCAAACTCATACCAGGAACACCACAGGTAGCCGGGTGGCTTAAGCGTGGAGATGCCATTATCTGCGGCTACGACCTTCATCAGGTTCCGAAAGGTTTCGTAGGGAGGTTTGCCTGCCATGAAGCTTATGTCAGGAAGGTCGGTATTTTCTGCTGCCTTGATGTTTTCTGTTGAGAAGCCGGCATCGACGAAGAAACGGTCGATCTGGAGATGCCTGTCGATCAGTCCGAACCGGTGGTAGCGGTTAAAAAAGGTGGTCCGGTGAAGAAACCGGTGGTTATCGCTTACCGTCCATCCCAGAGTCTCACCGTCATCGGCCAGCAGTCCTGAGACCAGGTAACTGTCGTACGACCAGGCTTCCTCTTTTAACCGGTCGCCTTCAATCTTAGCAGTGCCCGCCGGAAAAGGGAATACACCCGATGGGCCGGCAAAACCGAATCCCTGCTTGTAAAAACGGTCAGCACCGGAAACCTCACCATAACCCAGCGGCTTAAACCAGTAGGGCAGGGTTGAAAAACCGGTCAGCCGCGATTTAAGGAGCAGCCTGTTTTCCTTTATCTGAAAACGCAGGGTGATGGTACCTTCATCCAGGGTATAGAGGATATATTGGCCTTCCTGATCCAGCCCGTTTTCTGTCTTTACCGGGGTCACCTGTCTTTCATCTATTACGGGGTAGCAGCCGCGGAGCAGAACTGTGCCGGAGGTGATGTCAAACCTGCCGTCGCTGTGAATTTTATACCCGGGTGTCCGGGCAAGGTAAGCGCTGTCATTACCGGTAAAAGCAAAGGAGGGGCCAAAACCAATACCACGGTATTTCATGGTGGTTCCGAAAACAGCAAGAGAGGAGAGACTAATAAAATTTCTGCGTTTCATCATGTCTATTCTGCCGGTTTAAAATAATTGGACTTCATTCCCTTCACACCCGGTTTGACCCTGAACAATCCTCCGGCCAGGGGATAAGCCTTTTTATCTGCTTCATTCATGCCCTGGCTGGCAGTGGTAATATACAGTTCATCCAGGTTTGGTCCTCCAAAAGCACACGAAGTCACATTTTTCGCCGGCACTTCAATCCTTTGCAGGAGTTCCCCGTTGTCGGGATTGAAACGGCATACGGCATGCCCTCCATACATGGCCACCCATAAACGGCCTTCCGCGTCAATGGTCATCCCGTCAGGATGTCCAAGCGTATCAGCAACCGTGACGGCAACACGGGGATTTGAAATTGTACCGGTTTGCCCGTCAAAGTCAAAGGCCATGACTTTCCTGGTGGGGGTGTCAACATAATACATTTTTGTTCCGTCGGGAGACCAGATGATTCCGTTAGATATGGAAACCGAATCGAGCATTTCGGTGAAGGTCCCGTCATGATCCATTTTATAGAGATAAGAATCTCCGGCTTTTCCGCTAATCCTCATAGTACCTACCCAAAACCGGCCCTGGGGATCACATTTGCCGTCATTAAACCGTTCCTGCGTTTTGAGGCTTGCTGGTTTGCCAATGAATTCAAGGGAATCGGTTGACAGGGTAAGACGGTAAACGCCGTCTTTCAGGGCAACAATGACGGTATTGTCGGTTTCCGGAACAATGGTACCCACATTCTGATGTAACTCATACATCGTGTTGGTTTCTGCTACCGGATCATACTTGTACAGCAGTCCCTTCTGGATATCGATCCAGTAAAGGACCTGTTTTCTGTAATCCCAGATGCTCCCTTCTCCAAGTATTGAGGTTGTTTGCATAACATGTTCAACGGTTGGTTGAGAAACGTTTGAATGATTACGTTCTTCCGAACGAGCCTGATTGCATGCCGCAAAAGTTGTCATTACAGCAGCCAGGAGTAAGAAAATAAACCTGTGAGATCTCATCATTTTAGCTTTTTGGATGGTCAAACAAATTTATAGTTTATTTTCAATGATTCTAAATAAAATCCTTATTCTTTAATAAACGGGGTAAGAAAGACACAGGGTCGATTCCCGGATCATTTTCCGGATAACCTTTTAAAGGGCTTTATGTCGTTTGGACGGAAAAAGTATACCGTTCACCTTCAGGAGAGATTAGGAAATGAAACCCGCATGATGGATGACAAGATAACCGATCCGCCTGAGGCGGAGAGCTCAGCGTAGCCAGAAGTAACCATATTATAATCAATCGTGTGTGGTTCACCCGCACGAAAGGGACAAGCTATTCTACCTTTAAAATCAAAATAATAATAGAATGAAACACCGCCAGTCCTCATAAAGGAACTGAGCCAGAAACAGGATGGCATAAGGATTTGTTGGTCAGTATCCTGCTACAGAATGCTCGGGGCTATGATGCCACAGATAGAAAGATTGTGCCTTTCCGATGTCAGAATATGTGGTCGAAGATCTCCATAAGCCGGGATATCCGGATGGGTTTGGTAATATAATCATCGCATCCGGCCTCCATCGCTTTGTCTTTATCTCCCTGGAGGGCATAGGCAGTCTGGGCAATTACAGGAAGACCCGGATTCAAGGACTTAATCCCTTTTGTGGCTTCATATCCATCCATTCCATTCAGTCTTATGTCCATAAGTACCAGGTCAATGTCAGGGTCAGATGAACATATCCGGATGGCATCCTCTCCTGAGGTAGTATGTGTCATCTTCATATTCAGTGCCATCAGGACCTCCTTCAGGAACTCTGTACTGATCGGATCATCCTCAACGATGAGTATTTTTTTCCCTTTGAATTTTTCAGTAATGATGTTCCCCATGTTACAATGGATAATTTAATTGGCAAATTAAGAATTTCCTGATATATATCCTTGTTTTTTATGGAAAGATTAGTCAGGGTCAGAATATACATGCGATTAACATGATTAGAATATCCGAATGCTTTAAACGGGATGGGAACGGAATAATACGGAAGTGGTGAAACCTGAATTTATTTTGACGGGTTAAGGAATTCGTCTGTGGTCATTACCGTGGCGTAGTATTCAAGGGTGGCCAGTGTTGAGAGATGGACATCCTCAGCTTTTATCACTTTTCCTCCGTATTTAAGATCTCTGGTTGCACAGGCGTCTCCTATGACTGTACATTTAAAACCATAGTCGGAAGCAGCGCGAGTGGCCGCTTCCAGGCACATATGCGTTTGCATGCCCGCAAGCACCAGGTTTTTGATACCATGGTCACGGAGATATTCAAGGAGGTCAGTGTCGAGGAAAGCATTGACCTCATGCTTTTCTATCACCTTTTCATCAGCCAGGGGCATCACATCCGCATGAAATTCTCCACCGCCTTTATGCCTTACATGAACGACAAGCATTTGATGATCCCTGAAATAGTTCAGAATTTCAGCCGCTTTCCGGGACGCCGCTTCATTGCCAACCAGGGGCATCTTATCCAGGTCAAAGTAAAATTGCTGAATATCGATGAGCACCAGAGCCGTGTCGGATACGGGGGTATCCTGCGGGAACGCCACAGTAAGGGGAAGAAGCAGCAGAAGGAATACGGTTATCTTTTTCATGAGACCCGGTATTTAACTGGTTAAATTACCTTGAATAGTATTACCTGAGGATGACCATTTTTTTGGTTGTACTCAGATTATTAGACTGTATTCTGACCACATAAATCCCCGCATCGGCGAAACTGCCGTTATCGCCGGCGGTATTCCAGAAAATTTCATGTTCGCCGGCTTCATTGAAACCATACTGAAGCTGTTTGATCATCCTGCCGGCAAGGTCGAATACGGCAACCCGGGTAGGACCGCCCGATGGCAGGTTATATTTGATCCAGACACCATCCCGGGCCGGATTGGGATGTATGTTAAGGCTGAATGAAGTGGTTGAGGATTTTACAGGAATTCCTGCCCACGACGGTATATATTTGGAAATACCTTTGTCAGTGGCTATCCAGATATTGCTGTTCATGTCCTGGGCAATGTCGTGAATTCTGTTACTTGCCAGTCCGTCGGCCGTCGTAAAGATTGTCCAGTTTTCGCCCTGCCTTAAAGCAAGCCCATTATTTGTTCCGAACCACATATTTCCTTTAACATCCTGGATGATTGCAGTTACCGTGTCATTGGGCAGGCCCTCTTGTGTCCTGTAGTAGATAGAGTCCCAACCTTCCTTTGCTTTAAGGCTTGAATGAAGTTTAACCCCATTGTTGGTACCATACCACTGACTCCCGTTACTATCAACAAACAGGGAAAAGATGGTATCTGAAGGGATATTACTCCAGGGTATCTCAAAAACAGTTACCAGTGAAACCCCGTCAACGCCATCCTGATACTGATAAATACCATTTCCCCTTGATCCAAGGTACGTATATCCGTCCGAGGATGCTTTAATCGATTTCACCGGAGCGTTAGCAAGATAGGTACTGTCAAAACCAGTGACATGTACCCAATTGGAATTCACAAACATACTCACACCTTTCTCTGTACCAAAAAATTTATTTTCACCCGAACTTATTCCATTTGAATAAACCTGGTTAGATATTATTCCGGAATTGTCTGTTCGATAAGGTGTTGCTGTAGAAATACCATCCACATTAAAGTTTAGGACGGTTGCACCGTTACCTGTTGATAACAATAATTCAGGACCGTAACTTGTATTTTTATAGCTGATATCATTCACCGTGTTTGAGGCTATATTATCTGATGAAGCAGTATATGTAACCCATACATTACCGTTGTACCTGGTGAGCCCGTTATCTGTTCCAAACCATATATTATTATCTGCAGGGCTTACTACGATGCTGTTGATATTATTCGATTTTAATTCAGATACGTTTCCTGTGTTATAGGTTTCCCATTGGGCGTTTAGCTGAAGGCTAGCAATCAGGAAAATTAGCGTAGAAATTCTTTTCATGTTGTCTGTTTTATGATAGTTGCTGGTAATGGTCTAAGTAATGCTGGTAAGCAGGGATGAACCGTCGATGTATCACAATAGTTTCTAATCTTAAACCTGTCCCGTGCTTAAAATGTTTAGCTGTAATTGAAATTAAGGTCTTAAAAGTAATAATAATTATATAAAAAGAACGATAAAGTTCTGAAAATGGGTAACTTACTATCGTATTTAGATATGTAGTTTCGTTTATAAATATTGACAGACAGCGTTTACCGGGGAGGGGGATACTCTAAAAGATTCATCGGAAGAGGCAGTTTTTTTGTAATAGGGCGGCCGGAAACAGGCCGCCCTTGTATTCAATAGTAATCTACCTGGAATGCATATTTCAGATCACCTTTTCATTTTCAGCATCCCAGAACACTTTCCTGTTTTCACGGTAGGCGAGGGTAGCCATGTGGGCAGTAATAGCCTCCTCGAATCCCCGGTCGATATTACAGCTCGGATAGACCACTTTACCGGTGGCGAGTGTATCGCGGATACAATCGATCCATTCTTTAACATGAAGGTGTGTTGTATCGACACGTTTACCATCGCGATAAGTATATAGCAGCCCTCTTCCTGCAAAATACTGTTCTGTAGGAGTGGCTACTGCATCGATGTTATTCCGGCCCGGAATATAGGTAAAGATGGGAAGGGAGGGATTGATCTGTTTTTTTTCGATCTTATCCTTGTACTTGGTGGATTCCCGGTCTGCATATATGGTCAGGTTGTTTCCCAGTTCCATATAACCGTCGTGTCCCATGATCACTTTACCTCTTTCCTTATCGCTTGCGAGTGTAGCGGAATACAGAAGAGTAAAATCCCTGTCGGGATATTCATAAGCCACCTGCCACACATCAGGGACATCTCTGACTTCATTGATATAATGTCCCAGGCTCTTATCCTTGAAGTAATAAATACCCCCTGAGGAAACAGCGGAATGGGGGATACCCGTATCCAGGATCTGGTTGATGGCATCATATTCGTGGGTCAGGAGGTCGCCGGCAAGGCCGGTTCCGTAATCCCACCAGCATCTCCAGCGAAAGAAGCGTTCAGCGCTGAAAGGCCTCTTTATTTCGCAGGGTTCCTGGAACTGATCCCAGTCGATGGTCTTCGGGTTTCCTTCGGGAATGATCTCATAGACCCATGCCCCGTTCGGGGAATTCCGGTTCGTGCAAACTTCGATCAGGTTGACCTTACCGATAACTTTATTCTGGATAGCTTCGCGGGCTTTCAGGTAGCTTTCGGTCTGTCGTCCCTGGTGACCGAGCTGAAAAACGATGTTACTGTTTTTAATGGCATCCCTTACGCGGTAGGCTTCCTCAATGGTTCGGGTCATTGCTTTTTCCACATACACATGTTTGCCGCGCTTAGCCGCTTCGATGGCTATCTCGGCATGATAATGGTCGGGCGTGGCGATGATTACAGCGTCGATATCATCAGAGTCAAGGAGATCTTTGTAATGGGTATATCTTTTTGCCCTGGTTCCGAATTTCCCGTCCGAACCTTCCCGTCCGGTATTCGCAGAGGCTGCCATAGCCCGTTCGGCCCTTAGGTCGAAGAGATCGCACACGCCGTTGAGCACCAGGTTAAGATCGTCCTGTGCCAGGAAGTCATCATATCGTTTATCATCCCGGTTCTGACGGGCTGCCTCTTTCCATTCATCGATGATATCGGGATGAGCGAAGCCGGCGCCCCGCAGGAGGTATTCCCCTCTTCCGCCATAACCGATCACCCCGATTCTGACCTGTGGAGTTGTTCTGGGTGAGGTGTACATCATCGGGGCCTGGGATGACAGGTCCACAGCATCCTGCACATTTTGTTTGAACAATCGCGAATACCGCTCTTTTTTTATCACCCCATAAGCTACGGCCCCCAGGACAGGTATTGTTGCCAGCCCCTTCAGTACATCCCGGCGATTCATTTTAGGGGAGGGAGTTTTCTCCTTATTTTCGTTTTCGTTTTTGTTTATCTTTTCGTCCATCATTTCAACTTTTTGCGAATTTAACAAAGAATCTGTCCAGCCCAATCAGTTTACCTGTCGGGAAGAGATACAGTGCCCATAAGGTTATCATCTCGATCAGGGTTTTATTAACCAGGAAATAATTACCCTCACTCGGCACGGCATAGTCGAGCCCGATAAACGGAGGATGGGACAGGTAATAAAAGGCAAGAATCACGATACCGGCTACGGTGGCAATCTGGGTCAGAAATCCCAGGATGAGGCCGAGCCCGATGGCTGTCAGACCCCAGATATTCAGAAAATCCACGGTTGCAACAACGGAGGGATTTGCCGCCATGGCGTGGAACATTCCTGAAAATAATCCTTGTGAGTCGAGAAGGTAGCCGATGGATGACCAGCCAGGATTAAATATTTTTGTCAGCCCCTCAAATAAAAAATGCCAGCCGATGGCAATCCTGAGAATAACCAGCAGACTGAGTTGAGAGCCTGTGTACATAGGTTGTGTTTTCATATCTGACTTCATTTAAAATAATATAATTCTTCTTTATTTTCAGGTCCCGACTATCGACCCGATAATCCGGGATTATTTTAACCATTCAGGAAGGTGTCACGGTGATATCTGTCACGAAAAACCAAAAATAATAAAACTTGACATTTATCTGCCAGGCGATCCATCTTTTTGTGCTGACATTTTACAATTCCTTAAACAGCCTCCATAAAAAAACTGTCCCACCACTATGAATCACAATGGCAGGACAGTTTATGCTTATGGAAACAGCAATTTATTTTTATTTAACGATCCTTTTAACCGAATTTTTGTTGTTGAATCGAAGTTCAACCATATAAATTCCTTTACTTAAATTGTTGATGTTGAGCCGTTCCACAAAGTCCGGAGTTGACTTATACATATGGTAATTCTTAAGTAACTGACCGTTTACACTGTAAATATTGATATTTACATTTCCGTTTGACGGGTCATTGAAATTTACATTTACATAGCCATCGGTAACCGGATTCGGATAGACGTTAACGGCATGGTCAAAGGTGTTAACGGCACCAACTTTAGGTGTGCTCTCAATCACTTCACCAGGCTCAACCAGCTTAAGAACACCATAGTCATCTGCACTTTCCCAGTGGCTGTTATACCGGGCAGCAGTAACCCATACACTGCCGAAGAAATTATCTCTTGCTCCGTCGTTGGCATCATTGTCGCAATAGGCAACCGACATGCCCATGACTTTATCCAGTGACAGGTTCACCCTGGATGCTTCGGGATTGGAATCCACGTAGGTATCGTTATAAACCTTCAGTGAGAATTCGTACATATAGACATCCCCATTCTTTTTCATGGCAAATTCAGGGAAATGGCTGGCATAGTTCGGAATGATTTCGTTGGACCAGCTGGTACCGGCGATGTCACACACGACGAAATCGTTCGAAACCTGTCCGTCAGCCGGGGCTGTAGCCAGGATATGGTATGAAAATGCATTTTCAGCGTTTTCTGTCTGGGTGTCAAATACATGGGGTCCGCCTGAATGATCTTCATCGAGGAATACTTCCACAACATCAAAATTCGGATAACCAGCATCCGGCCATTGATAACCATCGATAAACACATCATCATGGATTTCAACGAGGTAATACATCAGGTTTTGACTGGCTGACCACATAACTTTGAAACGGCCTTTGAAGTCGCTTTCAGGAACAGAATCGCCATAAGGGATCCATGTCTGGTTGATAGAGTACCAGTCAGCTGTTTTCCAGCAATCATCCGATCCGTTTCCATCGATGGTCGGTGCTGTTGTAGCTTCCCTGGCCACAAAAGGTGTATCTTCGGACAGGTTGGCCGGATCAGTTATCAGCTCAATACCGTAAGGCTTTCCAAGGTTTCTGGAATATTGTCTTTTCGTAGCTGAATTCCAGTGTTCGTGTACACCGAGTGATCCGATAGGAGTTCCGTCATCTTCGGGATCGTAAGTGATACCTTCAGGCCAGTTGGCGGGATCCGCAGCCTGGTGAAGATAGTCGTCCACACCTAAGTAATGCGGCCTGTATTTGGTGAGATCGTTCGGGTTATTGAATTCGGTTCTTAAAATATCGAGACAAACCGATTCAAGAGCCACCTGGTCAAGGGAAACAAGGATGGAGCTCGACCAGTCGTTATTGAAAGGTGCTGACTGAAATTTGCAGGGAGGATTGGTTGCCTCATCACTTGCCCAAAGTCCGTCAATGAAATACAGACAGGTATTTTGTCCGAGTTTCTCATGTCCCATCATATCAACAAGTACCCGGTATTTTCCGTATCCGGCGGTTGTAGCATTCGGTTGATCATTTTCCGGGGCAGGGAGTGCAGGATGCAGATGTCCTGCTCCGTCACGGGTAGTTGAACCGAAATGATTTTTTGCAGTAAGTGAAATACCGGCTCTGGCATGTGCTTTCAGAGACGCCATATTAATCAGGTAATCGGCATCTTCCATTTCTGAATACATAGCATCCGATACGGCATCAGGCATGATTGTTCCCTTATCTGAGTAAACAATGGCATCCTGAAGTGAAGGATGAATGGTGGTACGGCCAAGACTTGTATACTGGCTACTCTTATCGGCATACTTTACATTCGGGAACTGAGCATGCAGATAATCATAAGTGGGTTGCCATATATGAGAGAGCGGATCATCGACATAAATATCAGATTCATTTATTCCTCTTTCATCAACAAGTTGCTTTAGAATACTCAGAATGACCTGGGGTGATGTCTCGGTAATGGGTTTCTGCCAACTCAATCTTTCCAGTGTTTGTTTATCGGAGGCCCAGTTGGCCGTTCCCTGATTGATCTTGATAAAGATCTTTTCACCAGCACTATATGTCCTGTCGCCTCTTCCTTTTTTTAGGTTGAAACTTTTGAAAATGGCATCCCAGGCATCAGAAATATTGGCTTCTCCCGTCAACTTAAGGATGGATTCGTTTACCATATTGTCGATAACTGTCTGATCGTTGTTTGATGGAGCATCATAGGGTACAGCAACAGTGTTTGCGGCATTCTCATTTGTTGCATCAGCATTATGAATCCATACAACACGACCGGGATGAATACCCTGTCCCTTACCCATTGGCTGGTTCGGTACAAAATAGTCATTGTCGACATAATTTTCAGCTGCCATGGCTTTCTTATGCTGTTGGACAAGACCGAATGTTCCGAAAGCTAAAGCTACTACGATAAGACATGCGGCTAAAATAAATTTCCTGTTTTTAACGTTTTTTCGTGCAAGACGAAAAGCGGTAATGGATCCGCTGACGCTGATGAACCAGACAATAAAACCTGTCATCACCGGAAATGCAGTCCGCATACAGGGGTAAGCTGCCCGTGAAGGTTTGGGGATTACCCTTGCCAGGAACCATACAGTGGAAAGTATTCCCATGATAACGAAAATGATTGTTCCTGGCACTTTGATTCTTTTCAGAAATGATCTGACCTTCCTGAAGGAATCTTCAAACTTGGGATGTGTCATGTTAAATTTTATGTTTAAGTAAGGTATTTGGATAGTTGGCGGCCTAAAACTACCTAAAATATTATCTTATGTTTTTTAATATTATTAAATAATTCGAATTACCTCCTAATTCATTTTAATTCTAATTTAGACCGGGCTTATCCGGAAGATCCGGTCGTCTCCGGATCCGGGGGAGGTGGGGATTGTTGAAAAACGCAGGATAATGCATTTTTGGTGCACCATCGCTGCGTTTAGTCATTAAACGCGACTGCCAGGTTTTCAGCTGCCCGGCACTTTCCCAGTGGCTGTTATACCGGTCAGCTGTTACCCATATGCTGCCAAAGATGTTGTCCCTCTCTCCGTCGTTCTCAGCGTTATCACAGTAGGCGACCGACATTCCCATGACTTTACCTTCCGACAGGTTTACCCTGGATGCTTCCGGATTGGCATCCTGTCTGCGGGTAAGCAACAAAAGAAAACCGGATCATTTTCCCGGGCGGCCTTTTTTAGCCCGGGAAAATGATCCGGCGATGGTTTGTCATGAAAAGAGAACCGGAACCGGTCGTTTTATATGGTAAACCGGAAAACAGCTTTTTTCCCCAGATACCGGATCTGAAGTAAATAGAATCCGGGACTCAATCCGGATACGTCAACCTTATCGTTGTACACATTTTCAGGTTTACTGTGAAGGTAGCTTCTTACCTGCTGGCCGTTCATATTGAAAATACTCAGTCTGACGTCACCGGTTCCGGGTGAGATGAAGCGTACATTCAGGAAGCCGTCAGTCACGGGATTGGGATAACAGATCAATGAAGTCAGTATCGTGTTTTC
Source organism: uncultured Bacteroidales bacterium (assembly GCA_963732905.1). Lineage (GTDB taxonomy): Bacteria > Bacteroidota > Bacteroidia > Bacteroidales > DASQZK01. Next base: position 855,004 of record CAVTBM010000008.1, on the reverse strand, counting down.
TGAGATGCCGATCGGGTTGAAGGACACTTTGAAGGTTGTGGTTACTTCATCGACTCCGTCACTGGCAGTCACCGTGATATTGGCATCTCCGGAGAAGCCATCAGCTGCCATAACCCTCAGCATGTTACCATAAAAGGAAACGGACACATCCTGGTTATCTGAGGAGGCGGAAAAGGTCAGGGCATCGTTATCCGGGTCGGAAAAGACACTCAGGATGTTGTCCACGACTGTATAGGTCTCATTGAGGGCGGCCAGGGTATAATCGGGGATATTGCTGACCACGACCGGTGCCTGATTCACAGCATTCAGGGAGAAGTGGCCATACGTGACCATGTCTCCAGGATCGGAAACGCGGACTGAAACGTCTGATTTTCCTTTGAAGCCGGAAGAAACTGTGGCGATGAGTTTATGATCCTGAACGTTTAAGGTCACGTCAGGGTTGGTATCAAAAGCCTGGTAGTCGAGGCTGTCGCCGTCTTCATCGGTAAAGTAAGTTGAAAGATTATCAACGAGGGTGATTTCGGTGTCAAACGCTGAAATGGTTACATCAGGTATTTTTGCAATATACACCGGGGGATGGTTCACAGGAAGTGAAGAGGGGAGAAGGGTCAGTTTTCCGAAGTCGTCTGCATTTGTCCCCTGGGTATTATCATCCGATTTTGGAATCCAGACACTTCCGAAGTAGTTATCCCTGCTGCCATCGGGAGCATTATTGTCATTATAGGCGAGCGTTACTCCCATGATTTTACCATCACTAAGCGTAACCCTTGAAAGCTCAGGGTTAGCCGCATCATAATCCGAACTGTACACTTTCAGGGCGAATTCCCATGTATAGGTATTACCGTCTTTTCTCATGGCAAAATTGCTGAAATGACTTGCATAATTGGCAACAGTATAGTCTGACCAGCTTGTGCCGGTGATGTCAGCAGCCACGAAATCGTGAGTTACTTCACCATCAGCAGGAGCGTTGACGGCGATGTGGTAATCGAAGGCATTTTTACCTGTGGAGGAATTATCGAACAGGTAGTTTCCTCCCGAGTGGTCTTCATCGATCAGGAGTTCCAGCATATCATACTTTGAAAACCCTGAGTCGGGGTACTGGTAACCGTCGATAAACGTATGATCATGGATCTCGGCCAGGAAATACAGGACATTATCCGAAGCTGACCAGAGTGTTTTATATCTGCCCGAATAATCCGATAACGGGACCGATACACCGTAAGGCATCCAGTCGTTGTTCATGTTGTACCAGTCGGCTGATTTCCAGCAATCGTCGTTGCCCTGTCCGTCAAAGACAGGAGCGGCAGAGGCCGCCGTGGAAACAAAAGGGTCATCTTCGGCAATATTCCCGGGTACGGTAACCAGTTCAATGCCGTAATCTTTTCCCAGGTTCCTGGAGTACTGTCTTTTGATTGCATTGTTCCAGTGTTCATTCACACCGAGGGATTTCAGAATGGTTCCGTCGGCTTCGGGATCATAGAGGATCCCCTGGGGCCAGTTTGACCTGTCGGCAGCCTGCTGCAGATAGTCATCGACACCATACATATGGGGCCGGTATTTGGTAAGGTCTGAAGGGTTGTTGAATTCTGTTCTCAGAATATCGAAGCAGACCGATTCAAGGGCTACCTGATCGAGGGAGATGATGATGGAATTGGACCAGTCGTTGTTAAAGGGTGCAGAAGTGAACTTGACAGGTGGTTCAACGGCTTCACCGCCACCCCACAGGCCGTCGATAAAATACAGCAGTGTGTTTTGCCCCAGCAGCTGGTGCCCCATAATATCCACGAACGCCCTGTATTTATGATAACCGGTAGTGGAGGGAAGAGGTGTGTCATTTTCCGGGGCAACATGACTTGGGTGCAGATGTTCCGCACTCAATCTTGTGTGTGAACCGAAATGGTTCTTGGCGGTAAGGGTGATGCCGGCCCGGGCATGGGCTTTCAGGGCTGCCATGTTGATCATATAGTTGGCATCCTGCATCTGCGTGTACAACTTGTCCGAGATAGCATCGGGCATAACCGTTCCATGATCGGAATAAAAGATCACCGGGTCATCCGGTACATCGAGTGTTGACCTGCCGAGTGAAACATAGGTCGCATCCCGGTCTACATATTTGATATTTGGGTAAGCGGCATGAAGGTAATCATAAGTGTGCTGCCACACATGAGCAATCGGATCCCCGATGTAAATATCTTCCTGGGGAACGCCGGCCGTATCAACCAGTTGTCTGAGCACGCTCAGAATGGTAAAGGACGAGGTTTCTGAAACCGGGGCGTAGCCGGCCATCCATCCGCTATAGTCTCTTTCAAGGGTCGACGGATTACTAAGCCAGGAGGCTGTGCCCTGGTTGATCTTGATGAATATCTTTTCACCACTGACATAGCCTACATCGCCTTTGCCTTTGCTTTTATTAAAATTTCTGAAGATGGCGTTCCATGAACTTGCCAGGGTCTTCTCACCGGTAAGTTTGAGAACAGCAGAGTCTGCCATTTGGTCAATAACGGTCTGGTTGTTATTCGAGGGGCTGTAGTAGGGGCTGTTTTGGGTGTTAGGGCAGTTCTCATTCGTGGCATCGGGGTTGAAGATCCAGACTACCCTGCCGGGATGTATTCCGTGTGGTTCCCCAATAGGTTGATTGGGAATGAAAAAATCGTTTGCAACATAGAGCTCTGCCGCCTCAGCTTTCTTCTGATGCTGTATGATTGAAAAAGCACCGAGTGCCACGGCTAAAATGGCAAAGGTACCTCCAATCAGGTAACGCTGAGCTTTCAGGCTTTTCTTTGCCAGCCGGAAAGCGGTAATTGATCCGCTGGCGCTTACCAGCCAGATGATGAAACCGGACATAATGGGGAAAGCCGCCTTCATACAGGGGTATCCGGCGCGCTGTGGTTTCGGGATGACTCTGATAAGGAACCAGAGTGTTGAAAGGATGCCCATCACGATGAAGATAACACGTGCAGGAACCTTTATTCTGTTTAGCCAGTTTCTGAATCTGCGGAAATTCTTTTCAAAACGCGGGTGTGTCATGACAGTTAGTTTTAGGCTGCATAGAAGGCAGCAGATAAAACAGGTTAGTGATTATGGCAGATTTATGAGCAGGAAAAATTCCCCGTATGGACAGGGAGGGCAGAGATTTATTTTCCGGCAGGAATGGTTTTCCTTCAGTATAAAACTTCCATCAATAAAACATCATGAATGTATTAAAGTTCTCAGAAATTATTCAAACATTCAATTTTAAGTGATCCTGAAGGATCGGATATGGTCTCATCTGTCTGGAAATGAATCGTTTTTACAGTACCCGGTATCAGGTTAAAATAATTATCGGCGAAAAATCCCTTAACCTCCGGGTAATCGATGTGCACGAAACGGGCAGGAACTTTGGAACTTAACGTAATATCGTAACCGTCAGGGCTTTTCGTTACCAATTTGTTGAATGCGGCCTGTTGAAGTGTTTCATCCTTCGGTTTACAGAAGGGGATAAGCTTTTCAGTCAGCAGGATATTGCCGTCGAAAAGTCTGGCCACAAGGTATGTCGAATTCGAGGGGCTGTGACATTCTTTTTCAGGGTAACCTGCTGAGAAAATTTTTTCGGAGGTATTACCCCTGATGGTGATATTCCGGCTGTCCGAGGTTCCGGTCACTTTACCGCTTGTGGTCATCCAGGACAGTTGAAGCATTGCTTCCTTATCCGCAAGGTTGTCGGATACAACGTAGAGATCCACTTTACCGTTACGGACGTCCGGTGCCAGGATAAGGTTTTCAAATGACCGTTTCGCCTGGTAGTGTGAAGCTTTCCAGTTGCCAAAGTAATCCACTGTCGCCCAGGAAATTGTGGGCCAGCAATCGTTGATCTGCCAGTAGAGAGAACCCATACATACCGGCATATTCCTGCGGTGTGCCTCAACGGCCTCTTTCATGGCCAGCTGATGTGTGATCTGACTGAGATAAATAAACGTTTCTAAATTCTGAGGTTCCGGGAAATACTGTCTGACATACCTGAGCTGCATGTCATTCCCGTTAAATCCGGGCTTTATCCAGTCCATCCTGCTCCTTTGCCGGCGGTCGAATAGTTTGCTGAACATGGTCATGTCCGCAGGTTTACCAAAATACAGGAGGGTAGACATCTGGGGGAATGATTGGAGTCCGTACTCACTGACGAAACGCGGGATGTTGTTGCCGTAATCTTTAAAATCATTCGGGCCGAACCAGACAGACCAGTCATGTTCATCTCCCGATTTTCTGTCTGGAAGTTTATCGCCATAAGACTGGGGTGAAGAAGGCCAGTATGAAATTCCGGGGTCATTCTCTTTTACAGCTTCAGGGAGTATTTTGTAAAAGATATTCTGATAGGTCTTCCACAGAAAATCCCGTTGTTCCGGAGTATAATTCTTCTGCCACCCCCAGTTGTACCATGCAATGAGGTTTTCATTGTTTCCACACCAGAGCGCCATACAGGGATGGTTCCGGAGCCGTTTTACATTATATTCCGCTTCTTTGCGGATATTGTCGAGGTGATGCTGGTCGCCGGGCTGCAGGGCACAGGCAAACATAAAATCATGCCAGACCAGAATGCCATACTTATCACAGAGATCAAAGAAGATATCATTTTCATAGATGGCGCCACCCCAGACCCGTAGCATGTTCATATTGGCATCTGAGGCTTCCTTCACCACTCTCTCATATTTTTCGGGGGTAACTCTTGGGGTCAGGATATCGCCGGGGATATAGTTTGAACCTTTCATGAACACAGGAACACCATTTACTCTGAAATAAAAACTCCTTCCAACAGAGTCTGGTTCCTGGACGAGTTCCAGTTTACGGATCCCCAGGTTAAGTGATTTTGAATCTATGGCCCTGCCTGGTTCGCCGATGGTCACACCGATCTTATACAGTTTCTGATTACCCAGTCCATTGGTCCACCACAGTTCAGGATTTTTAAAGTTCAGACCGATGTCGACTTTATTCATGCCGGGATTGAGGCTTACATTGGCCTGGGCCATATTCTGTCCGTCAGCAGTGATATTGACCGGATATTTGCCACTTCCTGAAGATTCAACTTCGAGTTCAACTGTGTAGGTGCATTCCTGCGGACTGAATTTATCCTGAATCATACGTATGTCACGGAGGATCAGCTTATCCCAGGACAAAAGGTAAACGGGACGCCAGATGCCGCTGGTGACCAGCCTCGGGCCCCAGTCCCAACCGTAATGGAACGGCGCCTTCCTGGTGAACACATTGGTTTTTTTGTCATCCGGGGCCTGCTCATTTGTTGCGATAAGAGGATAGCCGAGCTTTTCCAGTTTTTCCATACCCATTCTGACCGGGGACCGGAAATATATTCGCAGGTTGTTTATCCCTTCGCGGAGGTATTTTTTACAGTCTGTCTGCCAGGGGATAAACATGTTATCAGCACTTATTACAAGGCTGTCGTTGAGGTAAACGTCTGCGTATGTATCCAGGCCGTCAAATACAAGTTCGATATTTTTCCGGTCAAGATCGTCCTGACTGAGGTTGAAACTGGTCCTGTAGATCCAGTCCTGGTTCTCGATCCACTGGACACTGTCTTCATTAAATCCGATAAAAGGGTCAGGGATAAGATGGTTAGCCATCAGGTCGGTATGCACGGTTCCCGGTACAGTTGCCGGATACCACTTATCTTCACCGGCTTTGGAGAATTCCCAGTTTTGGTCAAGGCTGGTGATTTTTTTTTGATCGAATGTTTTCACGGAACAGGACATTGTTAACGTTAGAAGAAGGATCAGGCCGGTAATGTTTTTCATTTTATAATAATTTTGATTTTAATAGTATACGGTATAATGAACCACACACGATTGATTATTATAAGGTTAGGTTTAGCTCCGCTGAGCTCGCAGGCCCGGTTGTGTTGTCATCCATCATGTGGGCTTCATTTTGTGGTTCATTGGTTAAAATTACAGGAATACGTTTCGGGATATCATGGAACTGTTACCAGAAAACAGGACGTATAGTCGTCTCCTCAAACACTTCTTTTTTTGATCAGATCAGATCATTTTTTTTGAAAACATCATAAAGGCTTAAAAAGGTAAAAATCCCGGGATCAGGATTTTTCCTGTCCGATTGAAAAATGACAATTTTCTCCTCACCGGGAAGCAGGTCAAAAAAATTATCACTAAAAAATCCATCCAGACCGGGATGGTCAAGGTAGACATTTTTAGCCAGTTTATTGCTCCTGAGGAAAAGGAAAATTTTGTCAAACACCTTCTCTGATTTAAGCTGAAGCCCCGGCTCCTCAAGTTTCAGTTCCCTGGGTATTGCAAAGTAGAGGCTGTTGTGTGACAGGAGATGGTCTTTCCTGAACACGTTCATTTGCAGGAAACAACGACTCCGGTCTGTCTGCGGAAGAAGATTATTCAGTTCATCACTAAAGATGAGAGTAGCCTTTTCCGGACAGGCACAGGAAGGTATATTTTTAAAGAATAGTTCTTTCCCTCCGAAGTCCAGGATCCGGAGATTGGCAGTAACCTGGATTTGTTCCGGGAGATCGGAGATAAGGTAAACACGGATTTCCCCGTTGAGGATCTCGGCTGATATCAGCACATCACTGAAGACGGTTTTAAGATGATAGTGCAGGGCTTTCCATCTTCCGTAATAATCGATTCCCGACCAGGTAGCCGAAGGCCAGCAGTCGTTAAGCTGCCAGTACAGGGTACCCATGCAAAAGGGTTTCGCCCGCCTGTGGGCCTGGATGGCGCCGGTGATAGCATCGGCCTGAAGAAGTTGTGACAGGTAAATAAAATCACTGAAATCCCCCGGGTTGATATAGAACCATTCCAGGTTTTTTTCCACCAGTTCGGCTCCTCCCGGCCATCCCTGGTGGGATTCCATAAGTTCTGAGTGTATATCGTGATGTCCTTTTCCTGCGAAGCTTTCAATGGTTTTAAGATGAGGATAGGATTTGAAGCCGTATTCACTCATAAAACGGCCGATATTTTCAGAATAAACGGTAATGGGCGAGATTTTCTTCACGATCTCCCAATAATGGAAATCCCCGCTGTTCAGGCTGATGATCTGATCATCTCCGCTGTATGGTGAACTGGGCCAGTAGGGCCTTTCCGGGTCCATTTCCTCAAGAATTCCCGGAAGAAGATCAAGAAAGACTTTTTTGTAAGATTGATAAGCCTCTCCGGCATGTTCACCCAGATTTTCTTTCCATCCCCAGGTGTGAAAGCCCTCCATGATTTCATTATTACCACACCATAAAACCACCGAAGGGTGATTCCTGAGGCGTCCTGCCTGGTATTTAATCTCACGGCTAACCAGGTCCAGAAAGGTTTCATCGGAAGGATACATACCGCAGGCAAACATAAAATCCTGCCATACCATGATCCCTTTATGGTCGCAAAGCGTGTAAAATTCATCATCTTCATAAACAGCTCCCCCCCAGGCCCTGAGCATGTTCATGTTAACAGCAACGGCATTATCGGTCAGTTCTTCATATTTTCCGGCCTTTACCTCCGACACAAAATATTCGCCGGGGATGATGTTTGCACCCCTGATGAATATATCCTTCCCGTTTATCCTGAACTGGAATGAACGGCCTTTATCATCTGCCTCTCGGATGAGTTCAATGGTACGGATACCTGTCTGCAATTCGTATTCATCGATAATACCGTTGTCATCCGAGAGTTCCAGCCGGAAGGTATAGAGATTCGGATCGCCGAAACCACGGGGCCACCAGAGCCGGGGATGACTGATTTTAATACGGAACTGGTGATGGGTATCTTTATCACTTATGGCCGTCGTCAGGTCGGCTGATTCAACTTCATCGACAAACAGGCGAAGCCTGTACCTTCCAGGCTTCCGGCATTTGACCGGGACATCCACCTGCATTACAGCCACGGATGAGGACAGGGAATCCAGCCTGATGTCGGGATTCTCAAGGAAGGCGCCCTGGCTTCCCAGTAGGAGTACCTCTTTCCATATCCCGCTGGTCAGCAGACGGGGACCCCAGTCCCAGCCATACATATACGGGGCTTTCCTGGTAAACGGGCTGACCCGGAACTCATTTTCATCATTATTGGCAGGAAGGTGATAAGAGAGACTCTTATATTTTTCGAGCCCTTTTATGAAAGGTGAAAGAAAGAATACCCTTAATTTATTGTTTCCGGGAATCAGCAGATTTGTCACATCATATTCCCAGGGGATGAACATATTATCGGCTTCGAAGAGCCTTTTACCGTTGAGGCTGACTTCCGCATATGTGTCTAGGCCTTTAAAGTGAAGGATAATATGACCGGAGGAAAGTATCTCTTTTCCCGCTTCAAACTCACAGACATACTCCCAGTTTTCTTTTTCAATCCACTGGACTTTTTTTTCATTCAGCCCGAAAAAGGGATTTGGTATCAGTTTGTTCTTAAAAAGATCGGTATGAATACAGCCGGGAACTTCAGCACGATAAAAAGTTTCCTGTCCCGTATTTCGGAAACGCCATTTGCACTGGGAAAGATTTTGGATTTGCTTCATTCCCCGTATATGTTTTTACTTGTGAAACCGATCACCGATGAATTTCAGCCCTTCAATAATATTCGTTCTCCAGTACTGCCAGTTATGATAACCGTCGTGTACCCGGTATTCATGGGCTATTTCCCTGTCACGCATATTAATATGCATGGTTGAATTGCCCTTGTACAGGAAGTCATCATCACCGATGTCGATATAGTACCTTACCTGTTCGATCTTATCTTTAGGAAGGGTATTCATGAGATCAACGGGGGAATTGTTTTTCCAGTGTTCTGTTATCCGGTTACCGTCCTTACCTACGCCGAAGATGTTGCCAAACCAGGTGTCGTATTGTTTCTGAGGCAGCTCTCTGACCTGGTCATCGGTCATGACTCCCGGGCTGTAAGCCGCACAGGCCGTAAACAAATCAGGATGATGTAGTGACCATACCAGGGATCCATACCCGCCCATGGAAAGTCCGGCCACGGCCCGGTCGCTTTTTTCAGCCCTTGTCCTGTAGTTGGCATCGATATACGGGATCATTTCCTGGATGGCCATGTCTTCATACCGGTTTTTACCCTCTTTGTCGTTTACATACCAGGTGATTTTTGCATCGGGCATTACAATGATCATTGGAGGGATTTCCCTGTTTGCAATGGCCCGGTCTGCCGTTTCGCTTATTTCACCCCACTTGATCCATGCGGTCTCATTATCGGAATAGCCATGGAGAAGGTAGACGACAGGATAGCGCTGTGTTGATCCGTCGTATCCGGGAGGGAGATAGATAGCGTAGGCAACGTCATAGCCAAGAATCTTGCTGTGAATGGTAAGATCTTCCATGACTTTTCCCTGTGGATAATACCCTGAGACGGAAGCCGGCTGCCCCCATGCTTCTGCACCGGCGAAAATAGCGGTCACAACAAAGAATAACATCTTTTTCATAATCTTATCTTTTTTTGGTCGGCTGATTTTCATTTTCAACCATTTCCGGTTGCACTGAAAAGATTTGAAATGAAATTGAAATGTGATCTTAAGCCGAAATGAAATGAACGTATTTAATTATTCCTGAACGATAAACGGTTTGTAAATAATAATTTTTTCAACAGGGATGGTTTTATTCCGGTACGGGATCAGCCGTATGACATGGTACCGGTTATCCGTTCCCTGGATCAGGGTGTAATTCTGCCTTTCCGAATTATCGATATCATCGGAACAGGTAATATTCACTCCCCAGGAAATGGTATACCCCGGACGGAAGTCGACCTTGAACATATCCCAGGCTTGTTTTACGAACCAGTCTTCGGGTTCGATGATCACCTTCCCCGAATTGGAGACAAATTTTTCATCACTCACCCCGTTACCGTCGAAGCCCGTGAGAGAGCCTGAAATTTTAAAATGAAAACGTTTCAGGCTGTCGTCGACGGTGGTCATCGTAATGGTCCATTTTTCCGGAACGAGGGGCGCCAGGTGTGATATGCGAATGACGGCTCCTGTCTGCCAAGGCCAGTCTTTGGTACTGTCGGCATTCGGGCGGGTGATGTAGTACATGCTCTGCACGTCAGAAGGGGTATCATTGTCGATAAGGACTTTTGCCCTAATGGTATCGTTGACGGCAGGGACAAGCCTGATATCGACCCGGTTTCCGGTAAACCGGATGTTGAGGGGTCCGGGTGAAACATTTTTATCAGGAACGATGGTATCGACAAGGTGCCAGGGATCGGCCTCTCTCGCAGGATCATACTTAAAATACCGGATCAGCATACCGGCAAGGAGCCTGTTTCCTGCTTCATTGAGATGTGTTCCGTCTATCGTTAATTCTTTACTGGTCATCCCCTGGTCGTGAAGGTAATTGAACCAATCTGTCCTGATATTGGCGAATTCGAGTTTATATTTTTCGCAGAAGGACGGGATAAGGTGATATGACATGGTATCAGACCATGCATTGGGACCTTCCCAGGGATCGTTCCAAACCAGCATCTCTGCAGAGGTCCTGCTCCGGATCATCCGCAGGATCTTTTCATAGTCGGTGTCGGAGCCAAAGACGTGGAAGATCACGAGGTCGGGGTAAAAGGGGAGAATGTCGTACTCTGTTGTCTTCCAAAGTTTCTGGGAGGAAAATCCGCCAACAGATTTGTTCACCATATGGATCCGGGCAAAGGGATATTTCTCCTTCAGTTTCTCCTCCAGAAATGTCCACCATACCTGCTTACTTATGGACTGTCCGTATACGATAATATTCACATCGTAGGGCCGGTCGGGTTTGCTGCCGGCAAGCAGTGAGAGAGTCCGGGTCATGGAACTGCCATAATCGGAACTGTCGCGGAAGCATAACGGATGATACGACTGCCCGTTCACAATGAATGGGAGAAGGAAAAGAAAGACGGTATGTGTAAGTCTTTTCAAAAGCCGGTTTTTGTAACATTGGTCAGCGAGATGTTCTTGTCACCCGAATGCGGAGCTGCAGGAAATCTGCTGAGCTTATCGATATACAGGCCCTGTATGTCTTCTGCTTCAAGGCCATAAGAATGATAATCGGCTACGTTGTCATCCCAGGTCAGATCAAAGTCCATGAACTTAAGGCTCAGTGTGTTTTTTGCAAATACACCCGGGATGTCGTGTTTAAAAATGGCATACTTCATATCAGCCGTGGGTCTCAGGTCAAAATTTCCGCCGTAATCCCTGGCAAGCGGAGAATTTCGGATGTGTAACCGGACACGGTCGAATTCAATGTTTTCGAGTGAGTTTGGTTCCTGCCCCCAGAGAAGGATCCCTGTCTCACTGTCAGCAATGATATTTGAAAACCTTATGTTACGGATATGTCCAGCTTTTTTGCCTTCATTTTTAGTGATGGAGGATACGTGTATTGGTTCGCCATTACCCCACCAATGGCCGGAGTGCAATCGGTTACGGATAATGATGTTGGAGAAAAGGACATTTTCGATCGATGCCGTGTCGCGTGCAAAAATACCGATTCCCCGGTTGGAATCGTAAATAACCAGGTTGGAGAAAACCAGGTTCCTGATCGGATGTTCACCATAACCGATCCGGATACCGCTGGAGCGACTCTGGAGGGCACAATTGGTAACGGTGACATTTTCAGCGAAACCGGTCTTGTTCCCGTAGGTCTGCCGCACCGTTCTCTCCTCTGCTTCCCCATGAACGTTTATATCCGCTGCGAATCCTGTCACGATGATCGCATCATCACCGGTCCTTATATCGCAATCGGATATCAGCACATTGCGTGAGTCGGTGCAATGAATTCCATCATTATTGGGAATGAGCAGATTATTCAGGATGGAGATACCTTTGATGATCACATTATCACAGTCTCCTATTCTGAATGTCCATTCAGGACTGTCTTTAAGGGTTATATTACTGATTCTGACATTTTCTGAGTTCATAATAACCACCATCATTCCCGGTCTGTGCTCATAAGCGATAGGACCGTCGGCAAAGGTAGCGCCTTCACGCAGATAGCTTTCTCCCTGCCTGATGTACTTCCTTTCCAGGTCACCCGCGAGATGCATCTTTCCCGGAATATGAAAATGTGTCCCGTTACCGTTGATCGTACCGGTACCGGAGATAGCAATATTGCGGGTGTTGTTGGCATAAATCAAGCCACCGACTGCATTTATCGTGTCGTAATCTGCAAGGTCGCTGCTTCCCTCCAACACCGCGCCATGTTCAAGGAATAGTTCAACGTCACTCTTCAGAATGATGGTTCCGCTGAAATAGATCCCGGGGGGAACGATCACCGTACCTCCGCCGTTCTGGTTGCAGGCATTGACAGCCTTGTTAATGGCTGCGGTATTCATATGACCTTCACCGGCCACGGCACCAAAATCGGCGATATTATAATTTCCATCTTGTTTAGGGGTACAACCGGCAACAAGAGCTACTGCCAGGAGTATCAGACTGAACTTTTTCATAGGTCAGGATTTAGGCATTTTACAGTTAAAATGAACGAATCAGGATCATTCCGGCATGAATGAATACCGTCTGATGCATCTCACTTTTTGTCATTCAGTGCATTTAAATATTCGGCACTTATTTCGGCACTCTCCATCGAATTTCTCTTGCTTCTGTCCTGTTCGACAAGGAAGTATTCAACGCCGTTTTTAACTCCTGCCTGGATGATGGCTTTATAATCCATGGTACCCTGTCCGATTTCGGCAAAACTCTTTGTGGAATCGGCTGCCATATCTTTCAGGTGCAGGGCCTTGAACCTGCCAGGGTAGGTGTTGATCAGGGTGACAGGATCTTTTCCGGCTCTCTCGGCCCAGTAACAATCGAGCTCAAAATTTACCAGCTTTGGATCGACGTTTTCCATAAGGATATGAAAGCCGTCGGTATGATCCAGAGTATCGAATTCAAAGGAATGATTATGGTAGAGTACGCCAAATCCTTTTGCCCTGGTCATTTCCCCGACCGTATTGCAGGCATCGGCGATCTTTTTGAACCCTTCGGCCGACTTGCTGTAGGCTTCACTGATATGTGCGTTAACCAGGTATTTAACCCCGACTCGTGCGTGATCATCCACCATCCTGGCCGCTTTTTCATGGTCAAAATTGCCATTTTCATCGAGAAGTAGTTCTACACTGGTATGACTGGAAACCAGTTTGAGACCGGCATCTTCAACCATCTTCTTAAATTCTTCGGGTGAAAAACCGTAGAAGGTGTCTTTATCCAGGTCGTAGCTTGCTGCTTCCACATATTTATAACCCATGTCAGCGACACTATGAAGGGTTTTTACCGGGTCATTTACCATGGCATCCCTTACGGTATATAAGGCAAGACCATATTCAGATGGAAATTTTGCAGTATTATTCCTGCATGATGGGAAAATACAAGTAATCATCAGACTGACTATTGCCAGGAACTTGTATCCGTGTTTGTTAAAAAGAATTTTACCTTTCATGATTCAATTTTTGGTTAGTATGAAATGATAACTGCCGGCAGCCACATTCAGGCTTATGGCATCGTTTCCGATATTTTCAGTTGTGATGAAAGTGCTGTTATATATTGTCTTACCATCCTTTACCAGGGTATTTTCTGATTCGGTGAGGGTATAACCTTCCGGAAACAGATTGGGTATTTTTACCAGAGCGGTGGTATTGGCAGGGATTGTCACTTTCAGTTCGAAACCTGTGCTGGTTCTACTCCAGCTTGAAGAGAGCATACCGTATAGGGTTTGCAGTCCGGCCTCTACATGATCCAGTCCTTTGGGAGGCAAAGGTGCGATGAGCGCTTTTTTGAATCCGGGTTCAAGTGGTCTTATCCCGCCCAGGTATCCGTAGTACCATTCGACAACCGATCCGAGGGCAAAGTGGTTTCTTGAATTCATGCCTTCGGGTGGCTCAGAATCGCTGTTCCAAAGTTCCCACATGGTAGTGGCTCCTTTCTTTATCATGTAGCCCCATGAAGGGTAGTCCTCACCGGTGGCTGTCAGGTAAGCATCCTGGTTATAGCCATACTCGCTCAGAATGGGCAGGAGCAGAGGTGTGCCGAGAAATCCTGTGGTTGGATGAAAGCCTTTTTCAATCACATTTTTGTCGACATTTCCTGCAATGGCGGGGCGCAGGGAATCGGGAACAAGACCGAAGGCAAGGGGAATGAGGTTTGCCGTCTGGGTCTCACCCGGGTAATTCATTTTCGACGGTTCGAAGAATTTGTTTTGAAATGCAATGGCAATGCTGTCGGCCAGCGCGCCGTAATAATCCTTGTCCTCATTATTTTTAAGGACACCGGCAATATCAGACAGTATTTTGGCGCTGTAATAGTAATAAGCATCGGAGATAGGGGCTGTCGGGGATTTCACCACCGATACCCAGTCGCCGTATCCTTCCCAGTCGCCCGGTTTTTGACTCCAGCGGTAGATATTGCTCTCACTTTTTCGTTTCATATAGTCCACCCAGGCTTTCATCCCCGGGTAATTATCCTTTAGGATCCGCGTATCGCCGTAATACTGATAAACCACCCAGGGGATGACGGTGACTGCATCGCCCCAGCCGGCTTTTGCCGGTCCGTCAACGACGATGGCAGGGTTTACATCGTAAACATATCCGCTTTTATCCTGGCTGTCGGTTATGTCTCGCATCCATTTTTCAAAGAAACGCGTCATATTCATATTATAGCTGGCTGTAGGGGCAAAGATCTGTGCATCCCCCATCCATCCCAGCCTTTCATCGCGCTGGGGACAATCGGTTGGAACGGACATCATATTGCCTTTCTGTCCGTTAAGTACATTCTGCCAGATCTGGTTAAGAAGGGCGTTTGAACTTTCAAAATGGCCAATCACAGGAGCGTCGGAGAAAAACCTGAGGGCAATGAGATTTTCCTTCCCCGGAGTGCCGGGAAATCCTTCCACCTGCACATACCGGTAACCATGATATGTGAATGACGGCTGCCAGGTCTCTGCTGAATCACCCCTGAGGATATACCTGTCTGTTGCTTTGGCCGACCGGAGATTTTCCTGGGCTACCGTTCCGTCATCATGAAGCAGCTCGGCGAACTTCATGACCACGGTATCCCCGTTGTGACCTTTCACCATGAGACGTTCCGAACCAACGAGGTTGGTCCCGAAATCATAAACAAAGATTCCCGGTTTCACTTCCCTGACCGATAATGCCTCCAGCTCCTCATTGATTCTGATCGGAGGACCTATGGTTGCTGAAATGGCGATATTTTCCATAGGAATTTTCTTCACGTCGAACCATTGATCGTACTGAAAACCAGGTTGTGCCCAGTGCGGGAGTTCAAGCCTTGCATCGTAGGTTTCCCCGTGATAGATTGAATTGGCCGTAACGGGAGAAAGTTGTCCTTTCCAGCTCTGATCTGTGCCGAATGTTTCGGTTATCCCATCGGGATATTCGATCTGCAGCTGCATGATCGCCCTCAGAGGTCCATGGGAATAGACCGCTCCGCCATTCCATCCCAAACCGCTGGACCACCACATATTTCCAAGCATGATTCCAGTGGCGTTTTCACCCTTGTGCAGCATGGAAGTGACATCATACACCTGGTATTGTACTCTCTTCCGGTAATCCGTCCAGCCTGGCAGCAAAAGATCTGAACCTACTCGTGCACCATTGAGGTAAAGGACATAACTTCCCAGGCCCGAGATATATACCCGGGCTTTTTTTATAGGATGATCCAGGAGAAATTCTTTTCGCAAAAGGACTGACCTCGGGCTGCTTTCGCTTTTTTGGGCAACCGTATCTGTCCCG
This sequence comes from uncultured Bacteroidales bacterium, assembly GCA_963732905.1. Classification (GTDB taxonomy): domain Bacteria; phylum Bacteroidota; class Bacteroidia; order Bacteroidales; genus DASQZK01. The sequence goes on along the minus strand of CAVTBM010000008.1, from coordinate 839,300 downwards.
TCCTGGGGTTTAAACCCGATCCAGTTCGCTTTCCAGTCGGATGCATTTAAAAGCCCTGTTTCCCAGGTGGCCGCATTGGAGAAACCATGGACAGCCCCATCCTGGTCCCAGATCCGGACCTTCCAGTAGTAAGTGGTTGCTGAGGTTAATGCAGGCCCTGCATAATCAACAAAAATGGATTGTGACGATTCCACCTTTCCCGAATTCCAGATGTCGGCACGTTTCTCCGTAAGTTTTTCAGGGCCGGAAGCAACCAGTATCTGGTATGCCGATTGACCGGAACCTCTGCTGGTGTCGTTCATTTCCCATGATAACCTTGGAGTCTGGCTGTCGATACCCAACGGATTTGTTCTCAGCTCACAGGTCTGATGAGAGATCAAACTTTCAGTTGGTTTTTTCAGGCACGAGTAGACTCCCAGAATGATGACAGACAGGAGTAAAAAGGAAAAGGTTTTGCGGATCATCGGGATATATTTTGTTTAGCAGGGGACGGTTAACTCAAATAATCAGGAACAACCTGATCCGGGAATTTGATCAGGTTTTCTTGAAATTAATATTTTCATTGCTGAATGATTAACAGGTGACTGCAGGTAAATTTTTTTCACCGTTAATATACACTTTTTTTAGGTTAACCCTAAACTTTTCAGCCTAACTTTTTTGATGATCTTTCAGAAGCTCATTTATCCATCTTTAACGGGTTATCAGCCAGATGGAAGGCTCCGGGTTCGTTCCCGGCTCAAAGGGTGATATGTTGCAGGATGCCGTCATTGCGACGTGCATGCCTGCAACAGTTATCATCCTTATGACCCGCCTGCCGGGTAAGGTAATTGGCGGGTACTCATAACAACCTCATGTAAGTTTGTTTGGTAATTGAGTTTGGTTGTTAAATCATCGTATTGTATGGATCATTTTAAGGGAAATATGATTGCCGGTAACGCTCCGGCAATCATCATTTGCTTGATTAACTCTCTCTTTTCATAATTATTACCTCAAATTGACCTTTATTTTCCGCACCCCTCTCCCGCTTGTATTCAGGAGAAGGTACACTGAGTTTTCTATAGATTCTGTTTTAACATCCTGTGGAGCATCATCAACATTAACTGAAACGACAGATAATGCATCAGGTATAAGAATTTTGCAGTTGGTTTCGTTGCCGGAAGAAGTAAATAGTACAGTGATCATTTTACCATCCGGGTCTGCATGGTAATCATAAGAGAGGTAGCCTCCGGATGCTTCATATTTTACGGTAGCCCTGACATTATTTATACCTGCTGCAGCCCAGCGGGGGGCCATCAGAGCCTTGTCGTAAGCCACTCCTTCATCTTTTATCCCGGCCAGGCCTTCAAGCAGCGCGTAAACATTGGCTGCCGATCCCCAGTTGTCGGGAATGCCGTAAGAAACCACGGGGGGTGTGAAAAATACCGGGGCATCACAAAGGGTAACCCCGAGGATCATCCACTTTGTTCCGTTCTCAAAAGCTTCAAAGCCGATTTCCCGGATGGGCTTATTTGGATGAGGATTGTCTATCCCGGTAAGATATACCCCGACATTGGCACATGCGTCATTTTTTCCTCTCCAGCCTACCACGGTATCAACGGGCCCCCTTGTACTTTCACGTACTGAGGGATACCACCAGTTTCCGATACGGTCTCCCTGTATAAAGACAACATGATGCGATCCATCTGTATAATTGAGGGTAAACATGCCGGCGGGCATACTGCCTCTGCCCATTGTATGGAGGAGGTACACTGATTTTGCCGAAGCGTTAACCGGGAGCACAGCCTGACGGGAATAATGGTCATCCCATGAGATACCCAGACAGGCTTTTCTGTCATTGATGGCAGGATTAACCAGGTCGAAAGGAATATCTTCAAAGGTTCTCCTCCCTGAGGGGAATTCATGGAGGTCATTATTCCCTTCACCGGTCCATCCGGGAACTCCCCGGCTGCCTTTTCCCGAAGTATCCGTGTTTGCTGTTTTTTCCAGAGAGAGGGTGGTGAAAGATCTGGACGGTGTTTCCGGCATGGCACCTTTGTAGGTGCAGTGCAGGTAATCCCCGGTAGTCTCCGAGAGATGTTTCACGCGTTTCAGAATATCGACACCATAAGTCTCAAAACCATGTTCGAAGGCACCGTGAGCGAGTTCACCCGAAACGATGGAAATGACTCCTCCGTTCATGTATTCCCATTTGCCATTATGATCGCCAAAGCCTCTTTCAAAGGGTGGATAAATGGTATACCATTCACCAGGGGAGGAGCCGGGCATTTCCTTCCGAATCCTTTGGTAGGTCCGGATGATGGCTTGAGCCTGCTCATGGGTGGCAGTCCGGTTGATGGAGTATGCATTGGAAAGGGACACCTGGCTGTCGGTGTCGACACCGAAATCACGCCTTACTGACGGATTTTCAGGTACATGATGCGTAAAAAACTGACCGTTCCACGAGAGGCTGTTCAGTCTTTCTATTAATTCATCCGACATCCTGTCGTACTTTTCAGCCTCCTCATTCCGCCCGGCAAATGCAAGCATCGTGGACAGATATTTGAGCCCTGCTGCCATGCCGGTGTTATCACCGTACATGATGCCGAATTCAGTCTTGTCAAGTTTGATGACCATGGGGTCACCACTCCTGGCTACATCGAACGATGACTGGAAATCCCAGGTGTCGATGGTATAGCCTCTTTTGAGAAGCCTGTACTTTTCCGACCAGCGGTAAGGGCTCGAGAAGCTGTAATTCACGGCTTTGATAGCCCGGTCAAGCATGGATTTCATCCAATCGTGATCTCCTGTCGCCTTCCAGGTATAATAGATCCCTTCAAGAAAGAGGTACTCAACGTCGTTTTCGACGGGTATCCGTTTGAGTTCATATCTTGAATCATCAATGATCTTAATAAAGTCGCCATAACTGAATCGCCGTTCCCAATCGTTGGGCAATTTGTCACGGGGTGTGATATTGTCCCAGATCATGCCGTCCTCCCGCTGGTAGTTCGCGTACAGGTCAATGGCGCTTTTGAGCTTCGGGTAGAAATATTTCATACCTTTCATGGTATGAACATGATCGCGCAGCCAACTTACGAAATAGCGGTAAAATTTTCCTTCGATCCAGGCGGTATCCACAACACCGAATTCCTTGATCATAGAGTAATACAAAGTCTCCAGTAATGCTTTGTAAAATCCATCTTCATCCTCAATTTCTGTTTTTGCATCCAGGAGAAAAGCGCCGGAATCAAGGAACCTGTTTTTTTTATCGGTGAGAATGATCAGATGCGTGCCCAGTGCTCCACCTGCCATAAATGAGAAATTGTCCTTAACACCGTCTGCTTTAATATAGGGTACGCCGCTACCGTCAAGTACAGCGAGGGAACATTCAGGTAATCCTTTCAATGAGACAGGGTCGAGAGGACGGTACATTCCGGTGGGGTTACCTGAGAATTTAAAAATTTCCCCGTCCCCGGGATTTTCCGCCGAATGATTCAGCCCGTCCAGAACCTGACTATTTAAAGAGGTTGTACTAAGCACACCACCAAACAGGACCGCCTTTTTAATAAATTCTCTTCTGTTGTCCATGAAAAGATGCGATTATTCTTTACATTATTTCGACAACACAAGGTTACATAAAATAATCCTAATAAGCAAGAAAAAAATCATATAACATGCAGATAATCAATATATTAAATAAGTATTATTACGTATGTTGACTAATGATCAGGATAGCCAATGGCTTGAAGAACCGACCTTTTTCGAGGAATGGGCAGTACCGGTATTTACGCTTAATGACTAAAGGGTCAGGCAGTAAATTTCTTTGCCTTTTTTTTGTCTGCAGGGGTGATGATCCAGCGGCTCCAGCCTTCGTCGAGTGAAGATTTCCTTTTTGGGGCATGTTCCATGGCCGTTTCCAGTTTTTTGCGGAAATACCAGACCGTTTGTTTCCTCATATGAAGGATTTCAGCCAGCTGATCGATGGTAATATTCTTACCGGAATTGACCAGGAAGAGCATATAAAAGGCCTTGGTAATCGGGAATTTTGTATGGGAGAAAATGGTGCCGGAGGTGATTCTTTCGATATAATTGCACCTGGAACAGCGTCTTGAGTAAGGGGTATTGCCGGGGCTGTATTTCTCATGTCCGCATTTTTTACAGATGAAGCCCGACGACCACTTATGTTTTTCAAGGAATCGGTAGCAACTTTCCTCTTCCGGATAAATCTCCCTGAATTCGTCGAAGGTCACGGTTTTTTGCATGATCCGGTTAAGGGATATTTTTTTTACCTCGCCGGCAAGATTCCGGTTGCTTTCTTCGAGGAACCGGTTGATTTCCATGATCACATTGTTGGCCTCCTCCAGATCACCGGTGCGTTCCCTGACTTTCTCCTCGAGTTCCCGGTTAAGATTATCCTTGAGGATTTCATTCTCGTTCAGTTGCCTGATCATCTTATCCTGCAGCTCGCTGTTTTCTCTGAGATACAGGATGGTGTTGTGCTGGGCCAGATCCTGTTCACGTTTCAGGATTCTGAACCTGTCGGCGAGAGCCACCGAGAAGAAAAGCATTTCAATGATTCCAGTTTTGTACATGGAAAACCAGGAAGGGGTATCCGGGGAAACAAAGCCAACAGAGGTTAATGAATGCAGGATCAGTCCGAGATAAAGAAATGACAATCCGATCAGAAAATACCTTGCCGGTTTATAGCCGTTCCTGTACCTGACGACACCGGCTATAAAGGCGCTAAACAGCAGGATATTGTCAATTGAGGGGCTATAGAGAGAAGAAATGTTAAAAAGCGAACCGGTAAAATAGATAATGATCCGGATTGCAATGGCTGCGACAATGATCTTATCGAAAGCCGGTGCCTTTTTCCTGGTCTCCAGGAGTCCCCGGGCATACAGAAGCAAAAAGATGGTCATTAAGGCAAAGGGAACGGTATAGATATCCCTGTGCCATTTCAGAGGGATAAAGGTGAGGTACTTGACGATTAATCCCCAGTCGACCGATGCGAATAATGCATAACTCAGTACGTAAAGCGAATAAAAAAGGTAGGTACGTTCTTTGAGCTGGTAAAAAAAGATCAGGCTGAACACCGCAGCGATCGCTATGATTCCGAAAAAAAGCCCGTCATTAAAATTCTCCGGGATCACACGTCGTAAAAACTGGTTATACCTGACCAGCATGAGTCCGAATCCGGTATCATAATCCGATCTGATCTTCAGGTAGTACCATGTACTGTCCGATCCTGTCCTGACGGGGAAGATTATGTTATCATAATTGATGATCCATTTTGACCAGTGGGTATCCAGGCCGGCTTTCATCCGGATCATCTTACCATGGGTACTCTGCTCAAATAATTCTGCAGTTCTGAACCTGGGCCTGATCTCGAACAGGACCTTATTGATATCGGTGGTGTTCCGGATGGTGATTTTGATCCAGTATATTTTATCCCTCCTGATGAAATCATTTTGAAGAAAAGGCAGGAAACGGTTGTCGGGCAGGTTTTTAACCTGATCAATGGTATATTTTCCGGTCGTGTCTTCAAGAATGAAGCTTCTTGTGATCACGGCCTCTCCATGTTCCTGGTACTCATCCACGGGAAAGGATGATGAAGCTACCACGGGTGGGGAGAAGGATATATACAGGAAACTCGCGATTAAAATCCAAATGCTTCTAGCCATTTTTCATCTGCCCTTATCATTTTTCTCTTTTCCGTGTCGAATAAAGCAGCAGTGAAAACCGCTTTGCTGCATACCTTGCCCTGGCTGTTTTTTATGGTCTGGTCGAAATAGAAGATCCGGTCGTCCTTTCTGCGGCTTTTGGTTTCAATTGTAATATCCTGCCCGGCACCCACCTCCCGGCTGAATCGTACCGTAACTTCCAGAATGATAGGTCCCTTATGGCTTTCTTTTAACATATCTCTTCCCATGCCATATTGATCCAGTATTTCCCAGCGGGCATTCTCATAAAGATCGAGATACCGGGCATTGTTAACGTGTCCGAAATTATCCAGTAAGTCCTCAGTTATTCTGAAACGTGATGTATATGTTTTTTCGGAATCCATATCTTTTTAAACAGCTCTCAAAAATAGAAAAATATTTTTACTTGTGAGACATTCGTCAAAAAGCGCAAAATTTTCGTCGTGTCCTTGTCTTATCAACTTCGTTTTTCAGTGATTGCAGCAGTATCAACATTAGTCAATTCAAGAAAAAAAATATTTATAATTAACTGATATAGTGAAAATTAAAATATTTTACTTTGAGTATGCGGCTCAAAAAGTGTATCCTTGTATGCTCTTCGTTTGGGATGAAGGGTGTATCCCGGCATGCCTGCGGAATTTTGGACACTTTATTGGGTATTTATGATTTTCAATGCTAATTTTAGCCTTTGTAAAAATACTGTAGTGCAATGAAAAGGGCTGGCATCCCTCTGCTGACGTTTTTAATAAACAGTAAATCAACGGAAATGAACATGTCAAAACATAATCTGATCAAAGGCTTTCTTTTACCCGGAATAATTGCCGCCGGTTTTCTGCCTTCCTGCCAGGTTCAAAAAGCCCGGGAAATTAAGATCAGGAACGTTGTCATCCTCATCGGGGATGACCATTCTGCTGACGTACTTGGCTGTTATGGCAACACGATTGTCAGGACACCCAACCTTGACCGGCTGGCATCCCGCAGCACCATTTTTACGGATGCCTATTCGAATGCTCCGGTTTGCAGTGCTTCCAGGCAGTCTCTCCTTACCGGCAAGTATCCTCATTCTACCGGCGTTACGCTGCTTACCACTCCTTTTCCCGATTCAGGAAATCTGACGCTGGCTGAAATTCTCAAAGAGCATGGTTATGTTACCGGTGTCATTGGTAAAACCCATTTTAATAACAACAGGGATAAGAACCCGTCTCATCATGGTTTTGACATTATGGTTGATGAAAAGGAGAGGCAGGCTTGGCTGAAACAGAATCCGCCGCCACTCATTCCCGATTCCATCAAAACACTGGGACCCTGGCGACCTTTCAGGGACCCGGCCAGAATTTGGCTTAATGCAGATTATCTGCCTACAGCCGAATGGGCAGAGGACGGTTCGGCCGCATGGGATGCCAAAGAAGCGATTAAATTCCTGCGTGCCAATAAGGATACTTCCTTCCTGATGTGGGTTGGCTTTCACGAGCCCCATTCACCGTTTAATTTCCCCGTTGAATACAGGGGCAAATATAATCCGGAGGATATGCCTGTCCCGGAAGGAAGTCCAGAGGATGACCGTTTTGTCCCGGCAATTTTCAGAGATCTGACAAAGAAAGACAAACAGGGCATTATTGCTTCGTATTACACCTCCGTCGAATATCTTGATGAAAATGTCGGCCAGATCATCAATGAAATCAGCCGGCTGGGCCTGGATGATAATACGCTCATCATTTACATGGGCGACCAGGGCTATCTTCTGGGTGACCATAAACGGTTTGAGAAGCATACCATGTGGGATCCGGCCATCAAGGCGCCGCTGATCTTCTATTCCGGCGGACTTTATGGAAAGGGCGAGAAGAATTCCGCCCTGGTGCAGTTTATTGACGTAGTCCCCACTATTCTCGATTTTCTCAAGATTCCCCAACCCGCTGTTTTACAGGGTAAAAGTATGCGGCCTTTGATCACCGATGCTAAAAAAGAGATCGATAACTATGTCTTCGCTGAATTTCTGGTCGATAATAAAGCAATGGTGACAGATGGTAAATGGAAATATATTTTTACCACCGGGGCCAGGGATCTTGGTCAGGGATATGCCACAGGATATGGGCCAACAGGCATTCTTCACAAACTGTATAACCTGGAGGCCGATCCTGGTGAGACTACCAATCTTGCCGGTAAACCCGGGTACCAGAAAAGGATAAAAAAGATGCAGAAAAAGATGATCAGCATTTTCATGAAAACCTATCCGGGTGCGGATTCACTTCCGGAAAATCTGAGTGATGTTCAGAAACTGGTATGGTTCTGCAGGCCACCTGATAAGGATGCCAACATCGGCGCAGAATAGGTATTCATAAGTCTGCCGGATCATTGAAATCTTATCATCCGGCCCCTTTCTTTCTGATAAAGGGAGCTGTGAGGAAAGTTTCCGGAATGGCATCAAAAGTACCATAATCCGGTAGTGATAAATTTATCTTGTTCAGAGGCCCCACATATTAACCAAATAATAAGATACATATATGTTACGGAGATTCTTTCTTTTTGTGTTCATAGCTTTGATAAGTCTGAATTCCTGCATGATAACGGACAGGCAGGAGAACGTATTTGACAGTGCACGATATGTGTGGGCAGACGAGACCGGTACAGGCCGCCAGGAATATCTCGTTTTCCGCAGGGATTTTAACCTGGAGGGAAACCACTCCGGGATCATAAACCTGTTCGCCTGGTCCAGGTATCATCTGAACATCAACGGTATATTTGTGAATTTTGGTCCGGCACGGTCTTATCCTGCTTCGCCGGAATATGACAGCTATGATCTCACTCCATACCTTAAGGAAGGTCAAAATTTTATTACTGTGGAGGTCATGAATAATGGTGTTTACACATACCAGGTAGCCGAACACAATGGCCTGTTCATTGCTTCAGGAGAGGTAACCGGAGGGAATGCTTCCACTGATCTTTCCACACCGGGCGACTGGAAAGTTCTCCGTCTGAACGGATATGATCCTACCTCACCGAAAATGACTTTTGCCACGGGTCCCATTGAGAGCTATGATGCACGGAAGGACACTGTGGAATGGAACAGCTTTTCTGCCGCCACGCAGGCCTGGCAGAAAGCAGTGGTGATGAGTGATCAGAACCAGCTTGGACCGTTTAAGGCCAGGACCATTCCGTATCTTACACAGGACAAAGATGTTCCTGAATCATGCCTGGGGATATATTCTCTGAAGAATGATGAAGACGTATATTCTTTCAGGGTTCAGTCGTCTGACAGCACCCGGCAGGCTTTCAACAGCAACAAAATTGCTTTTGCCTATACCTGGATATGGTCGCCACGCGATCAGACGGTCAATACCGGGCTCTGGTGGGGTGATTTTTACCTCAACGGCAAAGGTCCGCTTACGAAATTTTCGACGGATCCGGACAAATTCTATCGCCGGGATTATGCTCTCGAACTCAGAAAAGGATGGAATTACTTTTTTGTCCGTTACGGCATTGTGTGGGCCTCGTGGGAGTATTATATGGCAGTGCCGAAAAATGCCGGACTGGTATTTTCTCCCGGCAGGGATAAGACTTCTCCCTACTCTTTCATGACGGCCGGTCCTTTCCCTGAAAATGAAGAAGCGAAAGCCAGGGATCTCGCGGTCCCTTTCATGGATCCGGCACTCAGCACTTGACGGTTTCGATGTAAAATGGGTGGCAAAGGAGAGAACCGGCACTGCAGGGAACCCGGCCATGGACATCGCCTGGAGTAATTTTAAACAACCCATGTCTTATGAACCTTTCCGGGTAAGCGATATCCATATTGATCAGGCTGATGCCGGCGGCACTGCACTGATTTTCGATCTCGGGGGAAAAACGCTCGGCCGTGTCTTCATCGATTATGACGCTCCTGAGGGAACGACTTTTGACCTGGCCTTCACGGAGGATATGTACAGGGGGAGGCCCTGGATCCTGAAACGTTTTGGCATCTATACTTCTGCAAGGACGATAGCGCCGGGTGGAAAAGCACACTTTGAGACCTTCAAACCATACGGTCTCAGGTATTTGCAGATCAACGTACACAGTCCGGCCGGACCGGTACATCTTGACAAAGTTGGTGTGTTCAGCCAGATCTATCCCTATGAGAAAACCGGGAACTTCACCTGTTCCGATCCCATGCTGAATCAGATATGGGCCCTGGGATGGCGGACCCTCAGGGTGTGCTCCGAGGACAGCTATACTGACACACCTTTCAGGGAAAGGGGCCTGTACGCTGGTGACGCCCTGCCTGAATATGCGATAACCCTGGCAACGAGTGGTGATTCAAGACTGATCAAACGAAGTGTGAGTCTTTTTTCGGAGATGTATCGTGACCTTATGAATCCCGGATCTGAAAAAATAAAGAATAATGTGAATGCCATGGGAGATTTCCCCCTCATAACTCTTCAGTTTTACGCCTGGGCATTCAATCGAACCGGTGACCGGGAATTTGCCATGAAGTACTACGACGGCTACAGGAATATGGTCGATACCTACCTGAAAACCAAGACAGAAAACGGCCTCTTTAAAACACGCGGTGCCTTTATCGAATGGACACAAATCGACCGTTCGGCGACACTGACCACCATGCAGTCGCTTATCATCCGCAGTATGAGCACCATGGCCTGGGTTGCCGGTCAGCTTGGTAAAAGCGAAGATGAAGCCCGTTTTACAAAAGAGGCCGCTGACGCCACTGCAGTGATGAGAAAGCTTTGCTGGGATGACCAGGTGCAGGCTTACCGCGACGGCTTTAAGAAAGGGGTACCCATAGATCACTATTATCCCATTTCGAGTGCGTGGCCCGTACTTTTCGGACAGACCACCGCTGTGCAGGATACTCTTTTGAAACGGCATTTCGTGAATACCCTCACCGACATAGGGGATATCGATCGCGAAAGGATGGCAACGCCGTACGGCAGTTTCTACGTTCTTGGCGCACTCTATGATATCGGACAGGAGGATCTCGCAGAATTCTTCATTCGTAAATACTGGTCTCCCATGATCCTGAAACATGATGACACAGCCTGGGAGAATTTCGGTGATGGCTCGGATAGCGAGGGGCAGGGTACGCTGAGCCATGCCTGGAGCGGATCCCCGACCTATTACCTGACCACACGGGTTCTTGGTGTTCACCTGGGATATCCCGATTTTACCGACCCCGGCAGCGTGCTGATAGCCCCGCAGACATCCTCCGTCACCTGGGCCAAAGGAACAGTTCCACATCCGGAAGGGATTATCCGTGTCGACTGGCAGGTCAAAGGGGACGTGCTGTTCCTCGACTATGCAGCGCCCGAAGGTGTGAAGGTTGAGGTCAAACCTGCCGGTAAACTTGCGCTGAAAAAACTGGTTCTGAATACAAGGGGGATTTTTAAAAATAATCTTTAGATTGAAGAACTCCTGACAGACCAAGCCGGCGAACGGCTTCACCATGAAAAACAAGAGAACCGGCTAAGCCCTGATTTTTATGAATCTTCCGGTGAAAACTAAAAATAGTAACATTATGAAAAAACTGCTCGCCCTGCTGCTGACCATCCTTGCCCTTACTTCCTGTAAACAGAAAGAAGTGCCTGAAACCAAAGGACACTATGATTCTTTCCGGTCAATAAGCAACCAGTTTGCTGATCCTCCCGCTCAGTTCAGAACCGTCCCGTTCTGGGTCTGGAATGAAAAGGTTACCCGGGATATGATCGATGAACAGCTTGCCGATTATAAGGCGAAAGGCTTTGGCGGTGTGTTTGTTCATCCGCGTTACGGACTGATGACCGAATACCTGTCGGATGAATGGTACAGCCTGGTGGAATATTCGGTGAAGAGGGCGAAGGAACTTGGCATTAAGCTGTGGCTGTATGATGAAAATTCCTACCCGAGCGGATTTGCCGGTGGACATGTCCCGGCCGAAATGCCGGAGTCATATAACAAAGGCGTAGCCCTGAAGCTGGATGAGATGCAGGTCCTGAATCTTGATACGTCTAAAGTCTACCAGCATGTTTTCCTGGCGGAGAACGGATCCTTGAAAGATATAACCTCCGGGGTAAAAGACTATGAGGGGAAACCGGGTGATTATAAAGCCCTCGAACTGGTCTTCTTTGGAAAATCCCCCAGGTTTGCCGGGTATTCGTATGTCGACCTGCTCTACCCGGGTGTAACAGAAAAATTCATTGAGGTAACCATGAAGGGCTATGAAAAAACCATTGGGAATGAATTTGGCAAAGAAGTACCGGGTATTTTCACTGACGAACCTAACATCAAACCCCCGGGTCGCGGGACAGTCAGGTGGACCCCCGGTCTGTATTCAACCTTTAAGAAAACATGGGGATATGACCTCGTTCCTCAGCTTTTAAGTTTATTCAAAGAAACGGGGGACTGGCAGAAAGTGCGACATGATTATTATTCGGTTTTGCTCGACATGTTTATCCAGCACTGGTCGATACCGTGGCATAAATATACAGAAGCAAAAAACCTGGAATGGACCGGACATTACTGGGAGCATAGCTGGCCGGACCCGTCGCCCGGAAGCGATAACATGGCCATGTACGCGTACCACCAGGTTCCTGCCATCGATATGCTTTTCAATACGGAATCTGAACGTCCGGACCAGTTCGGAAATGTAAGATCGGTTAAGGAGCTCGCAAGCATTGCCAACCAGTTCGATCGAAGCAGGGCGCTGAGCGAGACCTATGGCGGATCGGGGTACGAATTCGATTTTGTATCCATGAAAAGAAACGGGGACTGGGAATATGCTCTTGGAGTAAACTTCATGAACCAGCATCTCTCATACCAGTCTATACTTGGCGACCGCAAACACGATTTTCCACAGACCTTTTCCTATCATGCTCCATGGTGGAGTGAATATCCGCTGCAAGCCGACTACTTTGGCCGGCTCTCTCTGGCTCTTTCTTCAGGAAAACAGGTCAACAGGACGGTGGTGATAGAACCCACCTCAACCGCCTGGATGTTTTATGCCCCGGGAAACAGGAACAATGAAACGGACAGTCTTGAACTGACCTTCCGTCAATTTATCGACGCCATGGAGAGATCAAAAGTTGAATATGATCTCGCCTCGGAAAAAACCATGAAAGATTTTGGGAAGGCTGAAAAGAACCTGTTAAAAATCGGTTCCGGAAGCTACGACCTGGTCATCCTTCCCCCCGGAATACAGAATGTGGAAAGCAGTACAGCGGATATGCTCGAAAAATATCTTGCTTCCGGTGGTAAGATCCTTGCCCTGGTAACTCCACCGGCGTATGTTGACGGAGGTCTTTCAGACAGGATGGCCGGTTTGAAATCGAAGTACAGCCAAAACTGGTTTGAAGCCACGTCGGTCACCGACCCTGCTGTTCTCCAGATGCTCGACAATGGAAAGATAAAAATCGCCGATGCTGCAGAAAGGGCCGACAGTGTTTATTATATGCGAAGAGTACTGGATGACGGACAAATTATTTTCTTTGCCAATTATGAGCGGGGAGCGGTGAAGGATTTCACGGTGACCCTGCCGGGAATGAAGCACATCGTTCAGATGGATGCTAAAGACGGAAAATACTACAATGTTCCGTTTACAGCCACTGATAACGGGATTTCCCTGGATGTCCATCTGGAGGATGCCGGAAGCATGCTCTATTTTACATCTGCCTCTAAAATAAATGTTGACAGGAAAGATCGCGCTTCATGGGTAGCCAAAGGCGAGATTAAATCGCTCTCCAGCGAAGTCAGGAGACTCAGTCCCAACGTGATTGCTCTCGACTATTGTTATCTTGATTTTCCGGATGTAAAAAATGACGGAGACACGCTCTTCTATTATTATACAGCACATGACCGGATTTTCAGGCATTACGGCTTCAGTGAAAATCCGTGGTTTTCGACAAGTCAGTTTAAAACAGAAATCCTCGACAGGGACACGTTTGGCGTCAACACCGGATTTAAAGCCACTTTCCCGGTTAGCATCGCAGAAAACACCGAGGTTTCGGGGATAAATGTGGTGGTTGAGCGGCCGGAGCTTTACACGGTAATGGTTAACGGGCATAAACTCGAAAGACTGGATCACGAATGGTACCTGGATAAGGGTACCGGAGTGTATCCCGCCGGCAAATATCTCAGGGAAGGTGAAAACCTTATCGATATTGTGGCTTCGCCTTTTTCTGTCAAAATGGAACTGGCTCCTGTTTATTTAATCGGGGATTTTGGAGTGACATCTGCATCACACGGATGGCAGATTGAGTCAGAAATGCCAGTAATGCCCGGCTCCTGGAAAAATATGGGCATGCCATTTTACCCGAATGATATAGAATATACCAGGATCATCACGGTAAAGGCAGGAACAAAGGCAAAAGTCGTCCTGGGTAAATGGAACGGTACCGTTGCCACCGTGAAGGTGAACGGCATCCTTGCAGGAGTCCTTGGGTGGCCTCCATACAGCACAGATATTTCATCATATCTGAAAGAGGGGGAGAACAGGGTGAGCGTGACCGTCACCGGCAGTCTGAAAAATCTTATCGGGCCCTTCCATCTCATCAGGACGAAAGGACTGGTGACTCCCTGGAGCTTTAAATATGCACCGGAAGAACAACCTGCAGGAAAGGATTATGATATGTTTGATTACGGACTGTTTGAGCCATTCAGGATCCTGACTGAATAAGATGATAACCCTCAGGGTTGCTCATCATTCAGGGGGTACCCAGTAGGAAAACATCCGGCGCTGCCGCCGTATCACCTGAATGAAGGCCTCCATTTACCGGCACACCCGGTTTTGAAAGGAACATTCAGCAGATTTATGAGGAAATATTCGTTAAACGATTAAATATGGAAAACATTATGAAATACCCGTTCAGGAAGATATTTGCAGGAATTGCGCTGATACTGGCTGCATCATCGTGCCGGCCGGATGCTAAAAACGGCGGGAATGATCAAATCGGGGAGGAGAGGGGGAATACCGCCTTGTATTCCGCCAATGCAACCCAATATGGAGTCAGGAATCCCGAGACGTTCATCACCATGCAGAACAGGAAAGGGCTCAGGATAGAACTGAACCTGGACCAGCAGAGGCTCCAGTTATGGATATCACCCAAAGCCGGAAAGTCGCTCGATTATTTCGACCGAAATTTTTCAAACCGGGATGATCATTGCGATGTCTTCGACAAAATTACTTTTCCGGGCATTTCAGCCGACAGCTTTGTGTCGTGCGACTATGATCCGTTTTATACCGTGGTAAAATTCAGGGATCAGACCATGCACATCCTTAACCTGGCTGACCGGCCTGCAATTATGATCTGGTTTGATAAGGCGGCTGATATTGACTTCAAATCCGATAAGTCCGACAGCCTTCTGGAAAAATCCCCATCTGTTTTCAGTATTGAACATAAGGACCGTGGGTACACTTTCAATTTTGCGGCTGTTCTGGGGAAAGGCAGTGGCAACTTCCGGCACATGCTGGCCATGGACAGAGGACGCAGTATCTATGCCCAGGCGAATCTCATAGCCGGACAGCCGGTCATCATTACCGGTGAACTGGAAGAGACGGCCCCGGCTCTTGCAGCCAAAGCCCTGGCTCAGCAGGATCCCTCCAGACTTGTTAAGGAAAATACAGCCATGGTGGATTCAGCAGTGAATTTCGGAATGGTCAGTTTCAGAAATCAGCCTGAATTGCAAACCATTAGCGACCTGAACCGGAAAATTGCGTGGTCGATGCAGGATGAGAACGGGGCGATGCGTTCATCCTCAAAATACATTTACTACCTTATCTGGTTTCGCGATGGAGGGATGAACACCGCGCACCTTGCACGCTCCGGATGGGTTGATCCATCCATGTCACAGGTGCGCATCGCCCTGAAGAATCCGAATGTATCGGACGAAGATCCGAATGGGATCTTTTTCGGACAGCTGATGGCCGGTCCGATCACCAAATGGGAAGAAGACGGGCTGTTTTACGTGGTATGGCCTGCATTTCTGAACTGGACGATGACCGGAAACCGGGAACTGGTGTCGGGCAAAAATCTTGAAACAATGTACCAGGCTATGGACTGGCTCGAGCGGTATTGTTACGATCCTCAAAAGGGTCTCTTTGGACGGTACCATTATTGTGAAACGCCACTTTCCGGCAGCCGTGGTGACGGCTGGGACAACGCTGTCGGGCGGCCCACACAAAAATGGCCCGCTCTCTACGAAGGTCATTCCATCGTCCGCTCCTACGATATCTACATCAATAATCTCTCGTACAGCACCTATATGATGCTTGCCATGATGTCGAAAGGTCAGCAGGCTGATGAATATTTTGCAAAGGCGAAAGCCCTCGGCCGGCACATCCAATCTTTTTTCAACGATAAGCCGTTGCCCGATTATGGCGATCTGGTGACCGGCGACGGCAGGGATATCGAAGCCAGCCCCTACGGACTGGATCAGACTGACTATATTTGGTCACTTACCCTTCCCGGTTTTTACCCCGATTTCGGTACCCGCATATTCGAGGCCAGGAAACAGCTCTTTACCGACCTGAGGAAAAAACCAAAAGGAGCATTTTTCGTCAGTTACCTGTCTCTGCTCTCCTCACTGGATACGGAGTATTTTCCTGAGGATTCGGTAATGAGTGCACTTCAATACCTCGTTCCGCAATGTGTACGTCCCGGGAAATACCTTCCTATGGCCAATACCATTCCGGAGATTATCGATGTAGAAGACGGCCATCCTTTCCATGATGTACGACCCATTGTATTTTCCATTGCTCCATGGCTGGCAACCATGACAAACCTTGGTTTACGTAAGCTGCCCTTTGGACTGGCAGTGCGCCCGACAAAATACCTTGATAAAATTTCACGGTATCAGTATGGTGGAGGCATTGTCAATGTAGCATTTGAAGGAAAGGGAAATATTTCCGGAATCGAGGTTAACGGGAAACCGCTTGACGGTACCTACCAGGTTCCCGAGGCTATGTTGAAAGGACCGGAAACCAGTATAAAGGTCATCATGAGTGAAGACAAGCCTGTTGAAACACCTGTTCTGGTATCATCGGATGTACGTCTTGACAGCACGGGAAACGGGACTTACTATCTGACCGGCATGGGTCCGGGTTACGTCATCCTGCATAACGCCGTGCCTGAAAAAATCTCTGTAAAAGATGAAAACAACCGGGATATTCCCTTCACCACCCGGAATTTCTATTCGGATGTCCAGGTCACCTTTGACAGACGTGGTGAACTAACTTTGAAGATCAATTGATATGGTAAACACGAAGGGTCTGACTTTCCTGGCCCTGGTCTCAATGATTGGTGCAGGAAGTTGCACAGACCAACCAAAGAAAGGTCACGAAAAGCCCAATTTCATCATCATCCAGATGGATGACCTGGGATTCAGCGACCTTGGCATTCACGGGAACAAGATCGTTGAAACTCCCGAGATTGACTCCTTTGCCCGTCAGTCGGTACAATTTCAGAATTTCTACGTGAACCCGGTATGCGCACCTTCACGTGCATCCCTGCTTACGGGCAGGCAATTTCTGAAAACCGGCGTTTCGCATGTCCACGGAGGAAAGGATTTCCTTAACCTCAGTGAACATACCTTTGCAGATGTCATGAAATCGGCCGGATATTCCACAGGGATGTGGGGAAAATGGCATAGCGGGATGGCTGACGAATATTATCCCTGGCAACGCGGTTTCGATGAAGCCTACCAGGCACATCTGTACACCCACCGGAACAGTTATGGACATTTTAACGGTAAGGAAGTGAAAACCAACCGCTGGGCCGATGATGTGATCACCGGTTATGCCCTTGACTTTATCAAACGCCACCGCGCAAAACCCTTTGTGGCTTATCTTTCTTTCCTTACCTGTCACAGTCCTCTTGACGCACCCGAAGAGCTGATCAGGAAATACCAGGACAAAGGCTTATCAAGGAACCTCTCCACACTGTATGCCATGATTGATCATGCAGATGTAAGCCTGGGGCGTTTTTTCAGGGAAATAGACAGCCTGGGGGTGACGGGTAATACGGTCATTATGTTTCTCAGCGATAATGGTCCGGCTATTGAAAATGACAAGTTTACCGATGAGGACCGTGCTATAAGGTATGTGAACCACCTGAAGGGTCACAAGGGAAATATCTGGGAGAATGGCGTGAAATCGGCATTCTTTGTCAGCTGGAAAGGACATTATAAACCAGAATTTATCGACGACGTAACCGATATTACCGATATTCTGCCAACCATGATGGATATCGCAGACGTAAGCCTTCCCGGAGGTTACCTGCCGCCCGATGGGATCAGTTTCAGATCCTTTCTGGACGGGGAGGGGAAACGGCAGCAAAAAACAAGTTACAACTATGCCAATCCGGCCTGGCCTCCCACCGATCTGCCGTGGACACCCGAGGGTGTAAAAGATGAGTACCGGCCCATAACACCTGAAGAAAAAGCTGGTATGGTTACGGCTGATCAGATTATATCTGTTCGCAAAGGCGACTTTAAGCTTTTACTTAATCCTGCCCGTTATGCCGGTACGCCGAAAGATATGAACGGATATGTACTGGTCAATATAAAAGACGATCCGACGGAAGATCATAATATCATCTCTCAAAACGAAAAGGTTTTTGAGGACCTCAGAAAAGATCTCTTTAACTGGTTTGAAAGTATTAAGAAATCGGACCATTCTTTTGCCATGCCTGTATTTTTCATCGCCGATACCCTTTCAAATGAAATTCCGGCTAAAGCGCCGGTACGGAATTCCTTAAGCCTGAAAAATACCTTTAATTCTCTTTGGGGTTGGAATAATCCGGCTGACTGGTCGGAGTATAATATCGATGTGCTCACTCCTGCAAAATATGCGGTGATACTTGGTTTCCAGGGGGATATGCCGGTAGGATCCGTCTTTACGGCAGAAACAGGAAACAGGATAGAAGAAGCTGCCCTGGATACGGTTGGAAATGCCGGAATCATTGAACTGAATAAAACGGACCGAATGTTGAAAATCTCGTGTAAAACGAGTTCAGATAAAATTTATAAACTCATGAGTATTACGCTGAAGAAAATCTGAAAATAACGGAAAGACGGGTCATATCCGGCTTAACAAAACCGGACGAGGTGAGACAGATCCGTTTACGAAAAACCCAGTACAGGTTATGAAAATTACGATACCATTTTTTAGTCTGACTCTTTTCTTTTCCCTGGCATTCAACACATCGTCGTCATCACAGACTGCGGGCAAGCCATTATTCATGCCTGATAAGGATGATTGTCTGAAGTCGGCCTCGGTCAGGCTGCTTACCTACCAGAATCATTATTATCCCGGTCATCGTTCAGGTATTGAAATTATTCAGAATGGTTCCAGGATCATTTCATCGCTTGATCTCAGGATAAATCCCATTCCCATTCCTGACGGGGTTGACGTTAAATTCCCCGAATTCGAAAAAAGGGAAACCGATCCGGTTACCGGTGAAGTGCGTATGTTCGCAGATTACCAGGCGTATCGGGTCCATTACATTCTACACCTCATACCGGATGGCAATACGATCCGGTTAAAAGCAGAACTCGATAAACCACTTTCTGTCGATCAGCCGCTATATGTTATGATGGAGATATACCCGGAAGACTATTTCGGTCAGAGCTGGATCCTGGATAATCAGCAGGGGATCTTCCCCAGGCAGTATACCGGCAGGCGGACGGTTGTTTCCCCCGGCGACACTGTTTCCATACCCATGGCCACCGGCAGGAGTCTTACGATAGCTCCCGGAGATGAACTCAAACAGTTTTCCATGGTTTCGGAAACCGGCACTATTGAGCTTCATGACGGGAGGGCCAGTACCAACCATAAATGGTTTGTGGTCATGGAAAAGCTTCCTTCAGGGAAAAGCGGCATAGTTGCCGAATGGATACTAAAACCAAAGAACGTCCCCGGTTTTCATTCTGCTCCGGTTATCGGTATTAGCCGTACCGGGTACCACCCACTGGCGGAGAAAAAAGTGGTGATAGAACTGGACCCGGACGATCCGGAGCCCGGAGCTTATAAAGTGTGGAGCCTTGGAGGCGACGGGAAAAAGACGGAAGTACTGTCCGGAAACGCCGTAAAATACGGGAGCTACCTGAATAAAAAATACATGACAGCAGACCTGACAGACCTGCATAAGGAGGGGATCTATATATTTACACTGGACGCCAAATACAGAGAACGTTTTGTGATTTCAGCACGGGCCTATGGTGAAGATCTGTGGAAGACAACACTCGGGACTTTCCTTCCCGTTCAGATGTGTCATATGAATGTAGCCGACAGGATCCGCCTGTGGCACAGCGCGTGTCATATGGACGATGCTGTCCAGGCGCCCGATGGAACACGGAACTGGCTCGGGTATTATCAGGATACTGCGCAAACTTATAGTCATAACCCCCTTGAACATATAAACGGACTGACCCGGGGAGGATGGCACGATGCCGGAGACTTTCAGCTACCCACTGGATCGAATGCAAAAACCGTTTATAATCTCTGCCTGACATTCGAAGAATTCGGCCCGCTGATCGATGAGACCTCTGTCGACAATACCACTCACAGCGTCGTTCTCCATGCACCCGACGCCATACCGGATATCATTGAACAAATTATTCACGGTGTAAACTATATTCTTGCCGGTTACCGTAACGACGGTTACGCCTATCCGGGAGTCATTTCCGGGAACTGGCTTCAGTACCTTCAACTGGGTGAGGCAGAGGATAAAACCGATAATCTTGTGGATCAGGAGAATGATGAGGGAGACTATCATGATGACCGGTATGTCTTTACGGGAAGGAACGGGAACCTGGAATTCAATATGGCGGCTGTTCTCTCTTCCGCATATCGTGTACTTCACAGGTACAATCCTGACCTGGCGGCAGAGTGTCTGCATTATGCTGAAAAGGCTTATCGTAACGGGCAAGACTTTACCCATAAAACGCCCGGATCCTATATTTCCGGGTATGGAGGTAACCTGGCCGTTGAGGCTGCTGTTGAAATGTACCTGACCACCGGTGACAGGGTGTATATTGATGACCTGTCAGGTTTACTTGAATCGGACAACCGGTTTCTCTACCAGAGTGCATGGGCTCTCAGCCGGCTTAAGAATACCGGGGATTTTACTGCCATTGCCGGAAAGACGGATGCCCTGATGAAGAAATATAAAGACTGGCTGAAAAGCCGGCTGGAGACGAATCCTTACGGGGTGCCTCTTGAGAAAAGCTTATTCGGCCTCGGATATTTTGCCATGGACATAGCCATGAACCAGTATTACCTTCATCAATATTTTCCGGAGATGTTTTCCGACAAACCGGTCTTCGACATCCTGAACTATATGACCGGTGTCCATCCCGCCAATAATCTTTCACTGGTTACCGGCATCGGGAGCGAAAGCATGACTTCGGCTTTTGGTTTTAACCGGTCCGATTTCAGTTATATCCCGGGAGGTGTCATTCCGGGACCGGCATGGATGAATCCCGGCCTTTTCGAATTGAGGAAGAATGATCCGTTTTTGTGGATCCAGACCGAATATACGATTGGCGGCGCCTCGGATTTTATCTTTCTGGCCAATGCAGCTGATAAACTGATTGTTGAACATTTCAGGTAACCGGGAGTCGATGACTTGTAATCGTTGTTGAAATTTATATTCACCTTCAAATCCGGAATCGAACCGGACACAAGCCATACCCTGATGATAAGATCATTGACAGACCGGAAGACTTCGGTTGTGCTCTCAGGAGTGACACTGAAACGGCCGGTGGAATATTTCTTCCTTGCTAGAAGCCTCTCACAGGTACTTCAATGATCAGAAAGAAGCCATCCCGTTCTGCATGGATGGATATATCGCCCGCGCCGGTAAGGCCTATGGCATCCCTTTCCTGGAGAAGTTGCCCTTCAATTTCAGCATGCCCGAGGATAAGGAATATGTATACACCGTTTTCCGCCAGTCTCTTCCTGTATTCTATGGTGTGGCCCTGTTCAGGTTTGGAAAGCGAAAGAAAAGCATTCTGATTTATCCACAGGGTATTTTCGCCCTTGTCGGGAGAGACCAGTTCCCTGATCTTATTCTGTAAATCGTTCCGGTCATATTTCAGCTGCCCGTAACGGGGCTCGATATTTCTGATTCGGGGAAAGATCCATATCTGAAGAAAATTAACCATCTCGGAGGGTGACGGATTGAATTCCGAATGATGAACGCCTGTTCCGGCTGACATGATCTGAATTTCTCCTTCACGAATCACACTCCCGTTGCCCATGTCATCACGGTGTTCCAGTTTTCCCGACAGGGGTATCGAGATGATCTCCATGTTATCATGCGGATGTGTACCGAAACCTTTTCCGGGGGATACAAAATCATCGTTCAGGACTCTCAGTGCGCCGAAATTCGTCCGCTCCGGGTCGTACCATGAGGCAAAGCTGAATGAATGATTGGTCTGAAGCCAGCCGTGGTCGGCTGATCCTCTTTCTTTAGCACGGTGAATGATTTTTTCCATTATTTCGGTATGTATGTCAGAAGCTTTGGTCATTATTAGCATAAACACATGAACAAATAAAGGGTTCAGAGCTTGTTTTTTTCGATGTTAATAAGGAATTTTATGCAAACCGGAAAGAGGATGTTGTTCGGAAGATCTTATGTATTTTGAAAGCACCTGTCCTTTTCCTGTCTAACGATAAAACCAACCACCCTATGAAAAGAAACGGTTTACTCCTTGCCCTTGTACTGATGCTCCTGCCTTCCTGTCATAAGCAGGTCGTCCGTAAATACAGTGAAGTACTTGAGACAACCCTTAAAAACGAACCGCTTTCTCCCGCCGGATCTGTCGTTTATTCGGGCGACAGCCTCAGAAATATCGCCTTCCCGGCAGGGGGGATTGGCACAGGTGACATTCTTCTCGGTGGCCGTGGGAACATTCTCGAACTCGAGATTTTTGGCCGTGCTGACTGGGATGAGGTTCCGCCATACATGACTTTTTTTTCACTTTGGTTTAAAAATCAGAAGGAATATTCGGGCACACGCATCCTTGAAGGCCAATTACTGAACGATTTTCCCAACCCCTTCGGCGTTCCGAGGGAAGAACTGTCCGGCATTCCAAGGTTTGAATCGTGCAGGTTCATTGCTGAATATCCATATGCCAGGGTGATACTCGAAGATAAGGATGTTCCGCTGAAGGCGGCGCTTACCGCCTGGAACCCGTTCATCCCTCTGGATACCGACGACAGCAGCCTTCCCATGGCCATTTTTTCATGGAAAATTGAAAACCCGGGTAAGGATACTGTCCGCTCGGCCCTGGCATTTAATATGGGAAATCCGTTCAGGACATACCGGAATTCACGCAGCCTTTCGGGAACGGTTGAATATTACGGTAAGGAAGGTCTTTCTGCAGTCCTTTTCAGACAGGATTCACCGGAAAAGGGAGAAGTCATGATTGCCACTTCTGCATTATCACCGGACGTCGAAACACGGTGGTACCGAGGTAACTGGTGGGACAATGCCCATGTTTTCTGGGATGACTTCTCCGATGATGGCCGGATTAGTGATAACAGGGAGGCATATACCTTTTCATCATCAGACCAGGATGTGGCAACCCTGTCGGTACCCTTCACTCTTCCTCCGGGTAAGAGCATCACCATTCCGTTCTATGTTTTCTGGAGGATGCCCGTGAGGGAAAGGGAAGCTTCGATGGCCCTGGGGGCCGGTGATGTGGTACCCGAAATCATCCATAACTATTACGCCGGGAAATTTGAAAGCACGCCGGTACTTTCTGATTACTATATCAAACGTGAGGGGTTGCTAAACTCGACGACCAGACGATATCATGATCTTTTATTCTCGTCCACTCTTCCTGTTTATGTTCTCGATGCACTGGCATCCAATACGGCTGGTATGAAATCGAACCTCATTCTGCGCACCGCAAAAGGGACTGTGCATGCCTTCGAAGGATTGGGGAATACCTTCGGATGTTGCCCGGGGAATTGCACTCACGTATGGGATTATGCCCAATCGATGGCGTTTCTTTTCCCCGACCTGGAAAGGAACATGCGGGAGACCAATTATCTTCATGACACGGAAGATGACGGGTACCAGTCGTGCAGGGCCATTGTCCCGCTTGGCAATTATCATATGTACGGTCTGGCTACAGACGGGCAGCTTGGCACCATCATGCGGGCCTACCGGGAATGGAAGCTATCCGGTGATACTGAATGGCTGGCCCGGCTATGGCCGAAAATAAAAGCCTCTCTTGAGTTTACCTGGAAGGGCGCCGGAAAACCGGAACCGGGAAAGGACTGGATGCGGAATGCAGAGATTCCGTGGGATCCCGGTAAACAAGGTGTGATCAGGGGAAACCAGCCCAACACGTATGACATCAATTTTTTTGGACCGAATATGCTGACCGGGTCACTCTACCTCGGCGCCCTGAAGGCGGCTTCCGAAATGGCTGATGCCATGGGCGAACCTCAAACCGCCGAAGATTACCGACAGCTGGCACAGAAGGGCCGGGAGGCGTATGAGAAACTTCTCTGGAACGGCTCCTATTATGAACAGAAAGTGGAAGTGGTCGACGGGATCAGAATTCCACGACGGTTACGCAGCCCCGGAGATTCACTGCCCAAATACCAGTTTGAGAAAGGATGCCTGTCCGACCAGCTCCTGGGACAGTTCCTTGCAGACGTCACGGGACTGGGCGATCTTCTTGATTCAACGCATATCAGCCGTACTCTCAGTTCCATATACAATCATAATTTCGTTAAGAGTTTCCGCGATTTTGATAACGTCCAAAGGGTGTATGCACTGAACGGCGAATCAGGGTTGCTTCTGTGCTCATGGCCCGAAGGAGGAAAACCCCTTCTTCCTTTTGTGTATTCCGACGAAGTGTGGACGGGGGTTGAATACCAGGTGGCAGCATCTCTGATCTGGCATGGTTTTGTGGATGAAGGACTCGAAGTCGCCAGGGCCGTCAGGAATCGCTACCGGGGTTACAACCGCAATCCTCTGGGAGAAATTGAATCAGGCCGTTATTATGCCCGTTCCATGTCGAGCTGGGCACTGCTGAACGCCCTGACCGGATATGTGTACGACGGAGTATCCCGTTCACTCTCCTTTGATCCGAAAATAAACCGTGATGCCTTTTTCGGATTCTGGAGCACCGGGAGTGCATGGGGTTCTTTTTCGGTCAATAAGAATGAAGTAAGCCTGCGAACAGAGTATGGCCGCCAACCCTTAAAAACGTTTTCTTTCACCCATCCTTCGGCAAAGAAGATCATGGAGTTGCCTGAATCGGCAATGCACAGCAGGGTTGACGGAGACCGGTTTACCGTGGATTTTGACGACGGGTTTGTGCTGGAGAAGGGAAAAGAAATCGTGATAGTCATGGAAAATTAATCATCCTGGTCTGTTATTACCGCCCAGATATTTGCCGGTAATCAGCATCAAACTTCTTTTATCCAGTGGCTTGGTAATATAATCATCGAAGCCGTTATCGAGGAATAAAGACCTGTCGATGGACATTGCATAAGCCGTCTGGGCGATAACCGGCATTCCCGGCCGGATCTTTTTTATGGCTTTCATAGCTTCCATCCCGTCCATAACCGGCATTCTGATATCCATCAGTACTACGTCGATGTTTTGGTTACCCTTGATCAATTCAACGGCTTCTTTGCCATTGGCTGCCTTAACGATGAGAGCTCCGGAACCGGAGAAATAACTGTTGATAAGCTCCATACTCTCCGGAACATCTTCGGCAACAAGGATGGTCTTTCCGTGGAAGTCAGCTACGGAGGAGGAATCCCCTTTCAGGCTCTTCCCATTGGCCGCTTGCTCATAGGGGATACGGACGAAAAAGGTAGTTCCGGTGCTCTGTGTCGAGATGAAGTCAATATTGCCACCTAGTAATTCAGTAAGTCCTTTGGCAATGGACAATCCAAGGCCTGTTCCGCTGTACGACCTGGCAATATCGATATTTGCCTGGTGAAACCGGTCGAATACTTTTTCCTGATCGTTCACCGGGATGCCTATTCCGGTGTCTTTGACATAAAATTCAATTTGCCGGCCCTGAATCAGGTAACCGGTTTCGATAAAGCCTTTTTCGGTGAATTTTAAGGCGTTCATGGCAAGATTGGTAATAATCTGGGCGAGCCTCCCACGGTCTGAAAAAACGACATCATTTCCGTTGGTGAGCCCTTTATGAAGACGGAGTTCTACGTTTTTTTTCCTTTTAATGGCTTCTTGTTCAAGCAGGGCAAGGAGAGTATCCAGCATTTCATTCAAACCGAATTTCTCCTTCACCACCTGCACCTGACCGGTTTCTATCCTTGAATAATCGATGATATCGTCGATGATCCTGACGAGCTGCTCTCCGCTGGTTTCAATGATCCGGATAAAATCCCGCCGCTTTTCATCACTCAGGCCCTCCTGCATCAATAAGGAGGAGAAGCCCAGAATTCCATTCATGGGCGTACGGATCTCATGACTCATATTATTCAGAAATGCGGATTTAAGTTTGTCATTCTCTTCCGCTTTAACCTTTGCCTGTATAAGTTCCTGACGGGAATTTTTCCGTTCGGTAATATCCGTCACTATGGAATAAATCAGGTCTTTCCTGTTGATTTTTATCGGACCTGTAAAAACTTCCACATCCCTGATTTCCCCGTTCGACAACTTGTGTTTAAGCTCAAAAGCCGATTTTCCCAAATGAAGGACTTCATCCATCAGAGTGTTTATCGACTCTTCAGTAAGGACATTGATATCGGCAACTTTCATCTGAATAAACTCATCTCGGGTCAACCCATAGTATTTTTCCGCCGCAGGGTTTACATCTACAATCGTCCCGTTATCCGGATCAATCAAAAACATGATGATATGCTGGTTATTGAAAATATTCCTGTATCTCACTTCACTCTCACTGAGCATTTCATTCGCATTATGGAGTTCCTCGTTCGAGGAGAGGTACTCCTCATTAAGGGCTTCGAATTCATTCTTCTGCATTATAAGGTCAAGGATAAGTGCATTCTTTTTTCTCATCTCCCGATCCACAACAATCAGGATCAGGATTGCACTCAGTAGGACAAAAGCAATGCCTTTAAATCCCTCTATTCTGGAAAAAGTTTCTGTATCCTTGACCATCCTGGCCAGGAGAGTATCGGAGAAATAAATGTACCCGGCGCTTACAGCAAAGTAAATTACGGCAATATTTATAGCCTGTTTTGTGATAGATTTTTTCATCTCATTTAATCCTAAATAGTGATGTAATATACCAAGATAGTATTTATTCAGCAGATTTGAAACTGGTTTGATTATAATTTCAGAATGCAGGACCGGTAGTTTTATTTTTGTCCCATGTCTACTGATTCGGTGATTTGAATTTAGTATTATATTTTCTACTTTTAGTTCGGGTTATCCGGCAATCGGATGATCGCACTTTAACGAACATTTTCTGTTTCTGTCCTTGTGAAATTGTAACCTATATGAATGTATTGACACTTAAACACCAAAGAATGCTGAAGACAACTTTAACAGGAATTTTATGGTCTATGTCAGTTCTGGTCTTCTCACAGGGTCCGTCATGGAAGTATATCCAGGTTGATGACCATCGTGCAAAATGGGGCGATTTTGATGACCCCCAGTTCCTCCGCTATTTCGGGTTATATATGGAAGACATGGATCATGACGGTTACAGGGACATCGTGGCCGGAAGGTACATTTACCTTAATCCGGGAGGCGACCTTACCGGGAGTTGGAAAAGGATCGATCTTGGCATGAATGTGGACGGGATGCTGATCACCAATGTTGATGGTGACGAATATGCCGATATTATTGCTGAAGCTTTACCGGATGTATGGTGGCTGGAAGCCGGCGACACACAGGCAGGTGCCTGGAAAGGCAGGATCATCGGCCATATTCCGCCTACCGACCATATTAACGGCCAGGGATATAAGTTGGCCGATATCATCCCAGGCGGAAAACCTGAGATCCTGCTTAGTGGTAAGGGTGGAATATATGCCTGCGAAATACCTGCTGATCCTGAAAAAGGTGACTGGAATTTCAGGCTTATTGCCGAATCGGGATCTGAGGAAGGTATCGGGACAGGAGATATGGATAATGACGGGGATATCGACATAGCCATTGGGTACATTCCGGAAGGGGAGACCGATCCCGTGGAACTTCGCTGGTTTGAAAATCCCGGAAATATAGATACGGTCTGGAAGTACCATATTGCCGGCCGGATCAGTCATGCGGTTGACCGGGTTGCCATTGCGGATCTTGACGGGGACCATAAAAACGATATTGTGGTTACCGAAGAGCGCTATCCCGGACTGGAGCCGGATGCCAGCATATACTGGTTCCATAACGATAAGAATTATACCCGAACAACCCTTTACACCGGCTATTCACTGAATAACCTCGATGTCGGGGATGTGGACCTCGATGGGGATATAGATATCGTCACCAATGAACATAAGGGTACGGTTCATAAAAATCTTCTCTTTCTCAACGACGGGCATGGCAAGTTTACCATGACAGTGTTCGACACCGGAAAAGAATCTCACCTCGGTACCCGCTTTGCCGATATGGATAATGACGGCGATCCCGACCTGGTCAGTGCTGCCTGGGATAATTACAAATACCTTCACTTATGGAGGAACGACTTCATAAGGGATTCGCTGAAGTGGAAACACCTTTCCACAGCCAACGGCGACCTGGAAGTTCCCAACGCCGGAAAACAGCAGACGTCAAGCCTCCTGACCGATATCGACAAGGACGGCATCCCGGAATTCTTCGTCACGGAGAGGACCACGGCTCCAGCTGTTGTGATGTACAGGAAGAACGGCAATACGTGGGACCGGTATGTGATTGATCCTGATACCCTGTTTATCGAGGCCGGCTCTGCACATTATGATATCGACGGCGACGGTGATGAAGATATCGTTTTCGGCGGGGAATCGAAAAGCAACCAGGTGTGGTGGTGGGAAAATCCGTTTCCGGATATCAGGCCGGATAAACCCTGGAAACGTTATTACATCAAAAATTCGGGTGCCACCAAACATCATGATCAGTTGTTCGGCGATTTCGACGGTGACGGGAAAGCCGAACTGGCTTTCTGGAATCAGAACGCCGGGACGCTCTTTATGGCAGAGATACCTTCCAATCCCTTAAAAGCGAAAGAGTGGGAGCGGATCCCGGTTTACAGATACTTTACCGACAGCGAGATGCAACAAACCGGACAGGAGGGATACCCGACATGGAAATCGGTAAACGAACATGAAGGCCTTACCAAATGCGATATCGACGGTGATGGAATTGAAGACATCGTGGGTGGCGGACGCTGGTTTAAATATCTCGGTAATGGTAAATTCGCTGAGAATATTATCGATGCGTCCTATACCTTTACCCGGGCGGCTGCCGGACAGTTTATTGAAGGCGGCAGACCTGAGGTCATCCTGGTTGCCGGCGACGGGATAGCCCCGATGTACATGTATTCGTGGAAAGACGGGACCTGGGTCCGTAAACTTATCATCCCTGAAGTTAATAACGGCCATACCATTGATGTTCTTGATTTTAACCACGACGGTCATCTTGATATTTTCAGCGCAGAAATGCGGCTGGGAAATGGGAATCCGGATGCAAAAACCAGGATACTCCTGGGTGACGGAAAGGGGAACTTCACCGACAAGGTCCTGTTTACAGGATATGGAAACCACGAATCCCGGATAGGAGACCTGGATGGCGACGGTGATTATGATATTTTCGGGAAACCTTATAACTGGGAGACTCCCCGTCTTGACATCTGGCTGAATCTGTCGGGCGATAAAAATTAAAAATCTTCTTTGCTAATGAAAAAGAAATTGTATCAATACTTGAAAAATATGAATAAAACAGCACCCGGCCTGGCAGTCTTCTCAGGGCTGCTGATGGTTACGACGGCATGTCAGAAGACAGGGAAGGAAGATGGGCGTATAACCTCGGATATCAGGAATCTGAAAGTGGAAGGACTGTATGGTTCAGCTCTTGATGAAAGCAGGGAAGGCCGACTTAGTGATTTTATCGTGGATGAGAACAGCCCCATGGTCAAGCTGTTCAGCAGGGAGGTGGCCAACCATGAGTATGAACCCAACTGGCTTGGGGAGCACGTGGGGAAGTGGATGATCGCGGCTGCTCCGGAAGCTTACCGCACCGGCGACAAAGCACTTGAAAATCATCTGAAGACCGTAGCTCATTACCTGATCACACAACAGCGTGACGACGGTTACCTGGGTACATATGCTCTACCTCTGAGGATGACCCATGACTCGGCGGTGAACGTTAAAAGCTGGGATATATGGGTACACAGCTACCTGGTGGAAGGCTTTTTAGCCCTGAATACTTACTTCCCTGATACGGCTTACCTCAGGGCAGCCGGGAAGATCATGGACATGATGCATGACGAATTTGTGACGAAAGGTAAAAGCATTGCCAACATTAGCTATCACAGCGGAATGGTGGGAACGGGTACGCTGGGAGCAGCTGTGGACATGTATAAAGCCACCGGCAACAAAAAGTATATGGAACTGGCCATATACTGTGTGGATGAGATGGAAAAGCGTCCTGGACTGGGCCTGGTATCCAGGAACCTCAAGGGATATGATGTGTCGGAGATCGGCAATGGCAAAATGTATGAGATGCTGAGGAACTATGTGGGTTTGGCTAAACTCTATACCATCAGCGGCGATATGAATTTCCTCGATGCCTGCCTTCATGCCTGGAAAAATATCAAAGACTATCATCTCAATGCTGCCGGGGGACCCAGGGGAGGAGTGGGCATTCATCCCGAATGTTTTAACGTCGGGTATATGTTCAGTCCATACAGCCTGAGCGAAACCTGTGCTTCCATGGACTGGGTGAGGCTGAATGAAGAACTCCTGAAGATCACCGGAAGAGCTGAATTTGCCGATCAGCTCGAATGGTCGATGTACAATGCCATCACCGGGGCCATGTTCCCCGATGGGGAAGGATGGATCTACCACAGCAAAATGAACGGGAAGAGAGAGCGAACCTCTCCTTTGGCCTGCTGTTCTTCAAGCGGACCCATTGCCCTTGAATCTTTCACACAGGTGATGTATTATACAGGCCACGACCGGATTGCCGTAAACCTGTACGCACCCTCATCCGACATATTCTCTGTAAAAGGTAAAGAGATAGAGATCCGGCAGGTGACCGGTTATCCTTTCTCCGATACGGTGAATGTTGAAATACAAGCCGTGGAAAAAGTGAAAGTGCCGGTATGGCTCAGAATTCCCGGTTGGGTTAACAGGTATTCTGTTTTTATTAACGGGAAAAAGTCTGATTTGAAACCCGTACGGGACGGTTACATCCAACCCGGAGATGAATGGCAGGGCACGACCCGCATTACCCTTGTGTTTCCGCGCAGTCTCAGGATGGTCCAGAAAAACAGCGAGTATAATGAAAAAGGCTGGTTTATGGATGATACCACCCGCTACGTCGCCCTTGATTATGGCCCTTTCGTACTGTCCGGCGAAATGCAGGACGATGCGAAAGATCCGTCTCCTGTCACCCTCACGGAAAAAGATATTCAGAATCTGGCACAAAAAATCGTACGTCAGGATTCTTCCGCGTTCGTCTTCAACGACATCCTGTTCACTCCATTTTATAAAACCGGCAACAGGGAAAACGGAATATCCCGCAAGGTCTGGTTCAAAACCACTGAAAAATGAATGACAAAGGGTTGTCCAGAAAAATTAAACCTGTAAACGATAAATATGAATAACGGCTTTCTGTTTTATGCACTGATGACTAAAATTAACTAGAGAAACTCATGAAAAGAACACTATTATTCCTCCTGCTGCTTATCCCGGCAATATGGATGACTGCACAGACCACCAATGATACGCTTGTCATCTTTCCTGACGGAGCCCCGGGAGCTCTGGGGAACACCTCCAGGGATATCCCGACACTTACGGTCTTCAGACCGGAGCATCCAAACGGCGCGGCCGTGGTTATCTGTCCCGGAGGAGCTTACGTTGCCCTGGCCATCGATAAGGAAGGGTACAAATTTGCACGATGGTTCAATGACCGTGGTGTCACTGCGTTCGTACTGAGATACCGCCTGAGCACCTGGGATCTTAAAGGATATATGTACCCTGCCCAGTTCGAAGATGCTACCCGTGCTATGCGGCTTGTACGCTCGAAAACCGGGGAATATGGCCTCGATCCCAACAAGATTGGTATCATGGGATTCTCGGCCGGCGGACACCTGGCTTCCACCGTTGGTACACACTTCGATGCGGGAAATCCCGATGCCGTGGATGAAGTTGAACGCTTCAGCTCACGCCCTGACTTCATGATCCTGGCCTACCCGGTGATCAGTATGACCACACCATATACACACCGTTTCAGCCGCGAAGTCCTCATCGGCAAAGATCTCAATAAAGACCTTGCATGGTACCTTTCCTCGGAACTGCAGGTCACCACCTTCACCCCGCCAACCTTCCTGTTTTCAACCGATGCCGACAATACGGTACCTTCCGAGAACAGCGTCCTGTTTTACCAGGCACTCAGGAAAGTTCATGTTCCTGCCGAACTCCATATTTTTGAAAATGGACGACATGGCGTAGGTCTTGCCGCTGATGATCCCGCCCTTTCTGTATGGCCCCTGCTGATGGAAAACTGGTTGAAGGGCAGGGGGGTAATACCAAGGTGAAAGGTGAAAGGCGAAAGGCGAAAGGTGAAAGGAAAGAGAAAAATAATGAATATCGAATAATGAATATCGAATATCGAATATCGAAGTCGGAGACGGGAGACGGGAGACGGGAGATGGGAGACTGGAGACAGGAGAAGGGAGAAGGGAGACAGGAGAAGGGAGAAGGATTTAGTAAATGCTGCGGCGGGCTGGGGTTTCCCTTTCAGGGGATCAAGGGGTGAGCGAGGGGAGGAAGGAACACGGGAAAAAATGGAAATGAGGGATTGAGTTAGGAAGTTTGAGGTTAGGGAACGCGTGTGAACAGTGTAAACAGGGATTCTGATTGTTAAATGAATATCAAAACGTAGATGATGTGATGCATCACGTCTCCGTGGGGAATTGAATATCGAATATTGAAATTGGAGACGGGTGAAATTAGATAAAACCCGGTAAACGAAATCGTAGACGCACGCCCAGGCGTGCATACGATAAATGCCGATTTCATATGGAAGGTGAAAGGCAGAAGGCCAAATGGAGGGGAAGAATAATGAATGTCGAATGAAGAAGGGTAAGAGACGAAAGGCCAAAGGAAAAAGTAAAATGGAAGATCCCGGGGATTGGGTCTCCCGGACAACGGAGCGGTAACCCTTGTCAAACCACGGTTTGGCCGGCGGAAAGAATGGTCAACACAATGGTAATTCGTCTCTTTTAAATTTCTTATCTAATTGAAAATAAAATCAGTCTTAACATATCATCACCGGATGATGAAATATTTATATTGAACCCTTTCTCAGGATCATGAAAAAGAATATGTCATTCCTGCTGTTCATTATTATACTGTTCTTACCTGACAGTCTGAGTCACGCTGCTACTTTTGATTTTACCTGTTCTCCGGGTGACAATTTTAATATGGCCGGGTTCAGACTTTGGTTTGAAGATACCGGTCAGCCTTTACAGGGAGTGCTGGTCCTGATGCCGGGTTCAAACGGTGACGGGCGTGGTGAGGTGACGGATGACGAATGGGAGTCTTTTGCTTTAGTGCATCATTTCGCATTACTCGGTTGCTATATCACCGATCACCCACATGATAATATGGCCATTGAAGAATATGCAGATGTTAGCCGGGGCAGCGGTCAGGCCCTGCTCGAGGCGATCGACAGTCTGGCCTTCAGGTCGGGGCGCCCGGAATTGTCGGTTGCACCGCTCTTACTCTGGGGTTTTTCTGCCGGAGGCGAGTTCAACTATGAGTTTGCCTGCTGGAAACCGGAAAGGGTCATCGGATTCGTAGTAAACAAAGGAGGAGTGTATTATACTGCTCTGGCAGGAATCCAAACACGGAATGTTCCGGGAATATTTTTCACCGGCGACAGGGATATCCCGTACCGGACCAATATCGTTAACGGCATTTTTTCCATAAACAGAAGGTTCGGGGCAAACTGGACTTATGTCAGCGAGCCTGGCTCATCGCATGAGGTCGGCTTCAGTAAATCCCTTTCTATCCATTTTTTTGAAGCCATTTTACCTTTGAGAATGCCGGGAATAGGGGATACGGCTGTTGATTACCGGTCTTTAAGGAAAATTGACGGGTCAGCCGGCAGTACCGGTTATCTTTCCAGTGGGACATATCAAACCGGTGGCACTAAAAAGGATGAACAAAACCTTACCTGTTGGCTGCCTGACAGAAATTTTGCGGCAATGTGGCATCTAGTTACAGGAAAAGGAAAGATGAAAAAAGAAAAGAAGGATAGCCGGTAATCCCGACTCCTCACAGATTGACCAGGTTGTATCAACTTTTAAATTCTCTCCAATGACAAATAAATTCTTATCCCAAAATTTCATATATCAAAGCCGATAGCCTTTCTTATTTCTTCATAAACCTCTAACCTTTCACCTTTCACCTTTTCCCCCTTCCCGCGCCCCCTAACCCCCAGAGTGGGGGAACTGCCGGCGCACGGTTTCGTTCCGTCTCCACTCCATCTTCATGGTCCTTTCTTTCACCTTTCGCCTTTCGCCTTTCGCCTTTTTCCCAACATCTTCTTCCCCTCGCTCACCCCTTAGTCCCCTGAAAGGGGAAACCCCGGCCCGCCGCAGCATTTACTACATCCTTCTCCCATCTCCCATCTCCCATCTCCCTTCTCCTGTCTCCCATCTCCCATCTCCCGTCTCCTGTCTCCCGTCTTCCCGGTCTGTTCCATCTTCCCCGTTCTTCCCCTTCTTTTTTTCTTTCCGGCCTGTTTCGCAGTGGATTTAAATTCATACTTTTGATCAAAATACCCTGTTTATATGGAAAAGATCAAACGAATTGCACTTGTTGCACATGATAACCGTAAGAAAGACCTGAGCGAATGGGTGGATCATAACTGGAGTAACCTGAAACGTCATAAACTCATCTGTACCGGAACCACGGGTAAGATGGTTGAGGAAACCATTAACAAAAGGCTGACGGAATCTGGTCAGAAACTGATTACCATAACACGGCTGAAATCAGGCCCGCTTGGGGGTGATCAGCAACTGGGGGCTTTGATCAGTGAGGGGAAAATCGATCTGATGGTATTTTTCTGGGATCCGATGCAGCCACAGCCACATGATGTCGATGTCAAGGCACTTTTAAGGATCACGGTTCTGTACAATGTTCCCACGGCCTGCAACAGATCAACGGCAGATTTTCTGATCACATCGACCTTGTTCAATGAAAAATACTTACCCCGGATTAAAGATTATTCGGAATATATCAACAGACCTGTTTAAGCAGGAAATGAATGGTGTGGATTGTATCTTTGGATTCTGTTGTGATCCCGGCCCTGACCATGGTACGGATCCGTTTTCCTGCCCGGCTTGGAATTGTATCTGTAATTCTGTAAAAAAAGGTAATATTGTATGCTATGAAAACTACATTCCTTTCCGTAATACTCATCATCCTGTGGTTAATGCCTGCCGTGGCCCAGGATCATCCTTATCAGACCTTTACCTATAAAACAATAGATACGGTCGGGCTGACTATAAATGTTTATTATCCGCCAAACTATACAGAAGGAGAGAAACTTCCAGCCATTGTATTTTTCTTTGGCGGGGGATGGGTTAAGGGAGATCCTTCGCATTTCGATCCCCAGTGCAAAGCTCTGGCGGCTGATGGCATGATTGCCCTCGCGGCCGATTACAGGACGAAAGAAAGGCATGGCACAACACCCGTCGAATCATTGAAAGACGCTTTGTCGGCTATGCGCTGGGTTAAGGAAAATGCGGACAGACTCGGGATCAGGCAAAACATGATCGCTGCCGGCGGGGGATCGGCCGGAGGATACCTGGCTCTGGCCACTGCTCTTATTAAAGATATTAACGAAGATTCTGACGACCTGACGGTGTCGCCGGTACCCGATGCTCTCGTCCTTTTTAATCCGGTAGTAAAGACCTGGGACGGTGGTTACGGCAATGGACGCTTTGGCGAACTTTCCAGGCAGGCTTCACCTTTTGAACATGTAACTTCGGGTTGTCCTCCGTCACTTATTATGCATGGCACCGCCGATCAGACTGTGAAATTTGCCGATGTCAAGGCCTTTTGTGAAAAAATGACCGGTGCAGGCAACAACTGCCGCCTGATTTCCTACGAGGGTTGCCGGCATGGATTCTTCAATCCGAATGTGGATAATGGAAAATATTACCGGCTCACCCTGGAGGAAATGAAAAACTTTTTGACCGGACTGGGGTATCTTCCCGCCCGTAAATAGTGCTGTAACGGGGAAATTGCATAGACCGTTTTTTCGGGTTATAAATACCTTTCTTCCAGGGTCATCTGAATTACGGAATAACGCAGGTAATAATGTATCAGAGACAGATGATCCATAGTAAAGGGGATCACCAAATCACTCAGATACCAATCCTCACCGCATCAGTAACTTAAACACTTGCTTTGTTGACGAAAATTGATTTGTGTGCATTTTTATGTTTTAATTTATCGTTAAATCACTCACTTTTGTTTTGAATTGAAATATTATGTAGTATCTTTGTCTTGAAATAACAGTCAGGATGAAAATCAGGCATACCAGGCATACTAAACTTACACCTTCAAATATTAAGGTTTACTACCTTGGGTGAGAATGGTATGACGAAATAAAAAACTCTCAAAGCCGTTCTCGTTAACACAGGAGGACGGCTTTTTACTTATATAGAGTCGAGAAGAAAAGGGAATTAATTATGAAAGTGAAAGATCAGTTCAATCAAGGCATGTACCGCTCTGAATTTGAGCATGACAATTGCGGAATCGGTTTCGTTGCCCATTTGCATGGCAGGAAATCACACGATATCATCAGGATGGGGCTTGAGATTCTTGAAAACATGACTCACCGTGGTGCCGAGGGTGCCGACAGCAGGACAGGCGATGGCGCGGGTGTACTGTTACAGGTACCGCGCGATTTTTATCTCATCCAGGGTTATGCACTTCCTCCCGAGGGTCAGTTTGGTACCGGATTGCTTTTCCTTCCACAGGATAAATCCGAGGCGGATAAATGTGAAGAGATACTGGTTAGTCTTATTGCTCATGAGAAGATTGACGTCATTGGCTTTCGTGATGTGCCGACCGATAATTCCACTCTTGGCGAAATTGCAAAATCTGCCGAACCGAGAATCCGGCAGATACTGCTCGGGGCCGATATGGAACAGGATGAACTCGAACGAAAGCTTTACATGGTCAGGAAAAAAGCTGAGAAGACCATCCGCAATTCACACATGAAACACCGCCATTCTTTCTATATCCCTTCATTATCCACAAAAGTGTTGATATATAAGGGCATGTTTACATCCGAGCAACTGGGAGAATATTACCTCGACCTGAGGGACAAGAGGTTCCAGAGTGGTATCGCCCTGGTGCATTCACGGTTCAGCACCAACACCTTCCCGTCGTGGGATCTGGCTCAGCCTTTCAGGATGATCGCTCACAACGGTGAAATAAATACGGTGAAAGGAAACCGGTTCTGGATGGAAGCCCGGGAGTCGATCCTGAAATCTAACCTCCTGGGAGACCTCAGTGAGATTTACCCGATTATTGAACCTGAAAAGAGTGATTCAGCGTCTTTCGATAATGTGCTTGAATTCCTTTATATGAGCGGTAAATCGCTGCCATACGCCCTCTCGGTGATGATCCCGGAATCCTGGAATACCAAAAACCCTATTTCCAATGATCTCAGGGCCTTTTTCGAGTATCACTCCACCTTTGCAGAACCATGGGACGGTCCTGCCTCGCTGCTGGTATCCGATGGAAGGTATATTGGAGGTATGCTCGACCGAAATGGCCTTCGGCCTTCAAGGTATGTGATCACGAAAAGTGACCTGATCATTATGGGTTCGGAAGTTGGTGTGCAGAGTTTTGAAGCCGGCGAGATCAAGGAAAAGGGAAGACTCAAACCCGGGAAGATGTTGCTGATCGATACCCTGGAAGGAAAAATTTACCGTGATCCCGAATTGAAAAAGCACCTTGCCTCCGAAAATCCCTACCAGGAATGGATTGAAAAGAATATGGTGAGCCTGGAAGATATTGAAACCGGGCAAACCGTGCCTCCCGGACTTAATGGTGATTTTGACCATTACCTGAAAAGTTTCGGGTATTCCCACGAGGATATAGACCTGATCATCAAGCCCATGGCTGAAAGTGGCAAAGAACCTATAGGATCGATGGGGAATGATACCCCGGCTGCGGTTTTGTCAAAAAAGCCACAGCGTTTGTTCAGCTATTTCAAGCAGTTGTTTGCACAGGTCACCAATCCCCCGATCGACCCGATCCGTGAGGAGCTTGTGATGAGCCTTACCGGCTATATCGGGTCCATTCAGCAAAACATGCTTGATGAGACACCTGATCATTGCAAGATGGTAAAGTTTAAGAGCCCGATTATCAATAACACCTATTTCGATATAGTGAAAAACCTGAAATACAAGGGTTTTTCGAATGTTGTTCTCCCCATGCATTTCGATGCTTCCAAAGGAAGGGAAGGGCTTGAAGCTGCGCTTGAGGAACTTTGTGCAGCGGCTGAAAAGGGTGTTGACGACGGGAAGAACTATCTCATTCTCACCGACCGGGGTATCAGTGCGGATATGGCTCCGGTACCGGTGTTGCTGGCTGTGTCAGCGGTTCATCATCACCTCATCAAAACCAGGAAACGGATGCAGATCGACCTGGTGGTGGAAACCGGCGACGCCCGTGAAGTGCATCATTTTGCACTGCTTTTCGGCTATGGAGCCTCCATCATCAACCCTTACCTCAGCTTCTCGGTCATTGAAAAACTGGTTAAGGAAAAGGTGATCCAGCAGGATTACCAGAAGGCTGAAGAGAACTACATCAATGCTGTGAACAAGGGATTACTGAAGATCCTTTCCAAGATGGGCATCTCAACCCTGCGAAGCTATCGTGCCGCGCAGATTTTCGAAGCTGTCGGCATCCACCCCGACGTAATCAACCGGTATTTCCAGGGTACCGTATCCCGTATCGGCGGCATCGGTCTGGAAGAGATAGCCGAAGAAGCGCTTATTCCGCACCACGATGCCTTTTCCGGAACACCTTCTTCCGAAAGACTTTTCGATGGTGTATATGCCTACAGGAGATATGGTGAGCATCATGCCTGGAATCCTGATAGTATCGGATTGCTTCAATGGAGTACGCGCACCAACAATTATGAAAAATTCAAGGAATTCAGCAAGCTGGTGACAGAACAGAATCGTCAGCCTGCATTTATACGGGGCTTCTTCGACATAAAAAAGAGCGCAAAGCCAATAGATATTTCTGAAGTAGAACCGGTGGAAGCCATCATGAAAAGGTTCGTCACAGGGGCAATGTCCTACGGCTCCATCAGTCGTGAAGCTCATGAAACGCTGGCCATCGCCATGAACCGCATAGGAG
The DNA here is from genome assembly GCA_963732905.1 of uncultured Bacteroidales bacterium. Classification (GTDB taxonomy): domain Bacteria; phylum Bacteroidota; class Bacteroidia; order Bacteroidales; genus DASQZK01. Next base: position 800,105 of record CAVTBM010000008.1, on the reverse strand, counting down.
GGAGAAGCAATACAGGGGAGGGTGGGGAAGATCCGGTACGTTTCCTTCCCAGGGCCGACGGCGACAGTGCCCGCAGCGCAATCAAGCAGGTGGCTTCGGGGCGTTTTGGCGTAACCAACCATTACCTGGTTAATGCCGACGAGATACAGATCAAGATCGCACAGGGTGCAAAACCCGGCGAAGGCGGGCAGCTTCCCGGTCACAAGGTGGACAGGATCATCGCCAAAACGCGGTACTCCATCACCGGGATTACCCTCATATCCCCTCCGCCGCACCACGACATCTATTCTATTGAAGACCTGGCCCAGCTGATATTCGACCTTAAGAACGTAAACCCGCATGCTAACATCAGCGTTAAACTGGTGTCAGAAACCGGGGTGGGGACCATCGCTGCCGGGGTGGCCAAGGCCAAAGCCGACCTGATCACTATCAGTGGCACCGAAGGCGGTACGGGAGCAAGCCCTACCTCTTCCATCAAACATGCTGGTCTTCCTCTTGAACTCGGCCTTTCGGAAACTCAGCAGACACTGGTCATCAACAACCTTCGCAAAAATGTTGTGCTTCAGACCGACGGTCAGCTGAAGAACGGACTGGATGTCATCATCGCCGGGCTCCTCGGGGCTGAGGAATTTGGTTTTGCTACCGGCGCCCTTATCGTCCTCGGCTGTGTAATGATGAGGAAATGCCATCTGAATACCTGCCCGGTGGGCGTGGCTACGCAGGACCCGTTGCTCAGGGCCAGGTTCAGGGGCAAAGCCGATCACCTGGTGAACTTTTTCACCTTCGTGGCACAGGAAGTACGCGAACTGCTTGCTGAACTGGGCTTCCGAAAATTTGATGACATCGTCGGCAGATCCGACCTGATCACTATAAGGAAAGATGTAGGACACTGGAAAACCAAAAATCTGGATTTTTCGGCTATCCTGTATATGCCCGAAGCCGATACCCAGGCCGACAGGAGACATACGGCCATCCAGGATCACAAAATACAGAGCGTGATGGATCACGACCTGATAAAACTTTCGGCACCTGCCCTGGAAAGGAGAGAGCCGGTCATCCTCTCAAGGATGATCAGGAATACCGACCGTACGGTGGGGGCAATGCTTTCAGGACAGATCTCAGTAAAATACGGGTCAGAAGGTCTGCCCGACGGCACCATCCGTGCCGGCTTCAGTGGCTCTGCCGGACAGAGTTTCGGAGCATTTCTCGTAAAAGGAGTAGAGTTCAGACTCGAAGGCGACGCCAACGATTACCTTGGTAAAGGTCTTTCCGGCGGAAGGATCATCGTCATTCCTCCAAAGGGATCTGAATTTGCCCCTGAAGAAAATATTATTATCGGCAATACCGTCCTGTACGGTGCGACCAGCGGAGAGATCTATATCAACGGAGTAGGTGGTGAACGATTCTGCGTCCGCAACTCGGGTGCTACTGCCGTGATTGAAGGGGTAGGAGACCACTGCTGCGAATATATGACCGGGGGACGAACGGTTGTACTGGGGCGAACCGGTAAGAACTTTGCCGCCGGTATGAGTGGCGGGATAGCCTATGTCCTGAATGTTGACGGAAACTTTGATTACTTCTGTAATATGGGAATGGTTGAACTTTCGCTGGTAGAAGAACGTGGCGACATCAGGGAACTGAAAGATCTTATCACACGCCACTTTAATTATACCGGCAGTCCACAGGCCGAAAAGATCCTTGGCGACTGGGAGAATTATATCGATCGCTTTATCAAGGTCATTCCTTATGAATATAAGAGAGTACTTGAGGAAGAAAAACTGGAAGCCCTCAGGAAGAAGATCGATGAGATGGAAACTGATGTGGAGATCAAAGCCATCTGAGTTTGTGCAACGATTAAACTGAAAGAAAAATGGGAGATCCAAGAGGATTTATCAAGATAAAAAAGAAAGAAGCGGGAAACCGTCCTATTACGGAACGTATCACTGATTTCGGGGAAGTTGAACAGACCCTGAACTCCGAAGACCGCAAATTGCAGGCCTCACGGTGTATGGATTGCGGCATACCCTTCTGCCACTGGAATTGTCCGGTCGACAACCTCATTCCGGAATGGAACGATGCCCTGTACAAGGGTGACTGGAAGAAAGCCATCGACCTGCTTCAGTCTACCAATAATTTCCCTGAATTCACCGGAAGAATTTGTCCGGCCCCCTGCGAACATTCATGCGTCCTGAATATAGACGGACAGCCTGTGACGATCAGGGAGAATGAAGCAGCCATTGTCGAGCACGCCTTCGCAGAAGGATACATCAAAGCCAATCCGCCTGAAAAACGGACCGGCAAAAAGGTGGCGGTGATCGGATCGGGTCCTGCAGGACTGGCCTGCGCTGATTTATTGAATAAAGCCGGTCATACCGTTACGCTTTTCGAGAGGGAAGATGCAGTTGGCGGACTTCTCCGCTATGGCATTCCTGACTTCAAGCTGAATAAAGTCTTCATCGACCGCAGGGTGAAAATTATGGAGGAAGAGGGACTGATCATCCGGACCAATTCTGAGATAGGCAACGATATCTCCGCCGGGGAGCTGCTTGATTCCTTCGATGCTATCTGCCTGGCCATTGGAGCCATGCAGCCTAGGAATCTGCCTGTAGAAGGACGCGATCTCGACGGCATTCACTATGCCATGGAATTTCTTACCCAGCAGAACAAGATCAACCGTGGCATGATGATCCCTTATGACATTCATATCAGTGCCAAAGACCGCAATGTGGTTGTGATTGGCGGCGGCGATACAGGTTCCGACTGTGTGGGAACAGCCATCCGCCAGGGTGCAAGGTCGGTTACCCAGATCGAAATCCTGCCAAAGCCTCCCGATACCAGGGCAGACGATAACCCATGGCCATACTACGCAAACGTGTTGAAAACCTCCTCCTCACACCAGGAAGGCTGTAACCGGATGTGGAGCCTTGCCACAGGCAAATTCACTGGAAACCAGCGCAGGGTAAGCAATGTAGAGGTAAATAAGGTGGAGTGGATAAAGAATGGGTTCTCACGGCCTGAAATGAAGGTGATTGAAGGTAGTACCAAAAGCCTGGATGCAGACCTGGTATTACTTGCGATGGGATTTGTTCACCCTGTACACGAAGGCCTGCTTGAACAGCTTCAGACGGAACTGACAGAGCGGAGAAATGTGAAAATTTCCGGTGAGTACCAGACCAATAATCCAAAAGTTTTTGCCGCCGGCGATACTGTGCTGGGTGCAAGCCTTGTAGTCAGGGCAATAGCCTCCGGCCGTCAGGCGGCTAAAAATATTGATGCATACCTGGCCACAGTATAAAATAAGGCAGTCAATATTTTTCATTTGCATTTTCAAAAGATTTCATTACATTTGAAACTGAATGTTGCCTATGAGAACAAATTTTACATACAATCGTTGGTGGTGGCGCTTTATAACTGAAGAGTCGTAAGCAACGTTTGTGTGAGTAAAAAATAAATACACATAAGAGGCAGGTTGTTTACGACCTGCCTTTTTTTATGCCATAATATCTAACGATTCATTGTTTCACTAAAAAAAAAGCACATCATGAGTAACGCCACTAAAATTTTCCTCGATGAAAAGGACATGCCGCGGCAGTGGTATAACCTTACGGCCGATATGCCAAATAAACCATTGCCACCGCTCCATCCCGGTACAAAACAGCCGATCGGACCCCAGGATCTTGCCGCTCTGTTCCCTATGGAACTGATCAAACAGGAAGTCTCAACCGAGCAGTATATCGATATTCCCGACGAAGTCAGGGATATCTATAAGATATGGCGTCCTTCACCTCTTCACAGGGCTTATCATTTAGAGAAATATCTCGATGCACCGGTGAAAATCTATTATAAAAATGAGTCGGTAAGCCCGGCCGGATCGCATAAGCCCAATACTGCTGTCGCCCAGGCTTATTATAATTACAAAGAAGGTGTAAAGCGGATTACCACGGAGACCGGTGCCGGACAGTGGGGGAGTGCACTGGCCTTTGCCACCCAGCATTTCAATATCGACCTGAGGGTATTTATGGTGAAGATCAGCTATATGCAGAAGCCCTACCGGAAATCGATGATGAATGTCTGGAATGCAAATGTGGTGCCTTCACCAAGCAACCTGACAGATGCCGGCCGGCAGATCCTGGCCTCTGACCCTGATTCTCCGGGAAGCCTGGGCATCGCTATCTCCGAAGCTGTCGAGATGGCAATGAAAGAACCCGATACCAGGTATTCACTGGGCAGTGTACTCAATCATGTATTACTCCATCAGACGATCATCGGTCTGGAAGCCCAGAAACAAATGGAAATGGCAGATTCCTATCCCGATATTGTTATCGCCTGTTTTGGCGGTGGCTCCAACTTTGCCGGGATCTCTTTCCCCTTCCTAGGAGAGAATTTCAGGGATGGAAAGAAAACCCGTATCGTTGCGGTTGAACCGGCCTCCTGTCCGAAACTCACCCGTGGCAAATTCCAGTACGATTTTGGCGATACGGTAGGGCTTACCCCGCTACTGCCTATGTTCACACTCGGACATAATTTCGTTCCGGCCAAGATCCATGCCGGCGGACTGAGATATCACGGTGCAGGCTCTATCGTCAGCCAGTTGCTGAAAGACCAGTTGATTGAAGCTCAGTCGGTAAAACAGCTGGAGACGTTCAAGGCCGGGCTGATCTTTGCAAGGACTGAAGGCATTATTCCGGCTCCGGAAACCTGCCATGCCATTGCTGCAGTGATCCGCGAAGCCGAAAAGGCCAAAAAAGAAGGTACACCCAAAACTATCCTTTTCAATTATTCCGGTCACGGACTCATCGATCTGGCAGCCTACGACAAATATTTCAGCGGTGAGCTTGAAGATCATGAAGTGACGGATGAGGAAATACGCAAAAGCCTCAGTGAACTGGAATCCATACTCCCTTAAATGCTTAGTATTTCGGCTATCCGGGAAAACCGCATGATATCGTCCTGTCTTTCTCCGGACAGCTAATATAAAAAAGACCGTCTCCTTTCGGAAGTCGGTCTTTTTTCATTGATTTATGGTTATTCAGGTCGGGTTAGCATCAAATAAGATTCACTTTTATACTAAAAGTTCATGAGTCCAGGGCAGAGAGACAGGGAATTTCCCCGTCTGCTCTGTCCCGGTTTTTTACATGTTATAACTGGTTTCTCCGTGTTCGTACAGATCCAGTCCTTCTTCCTCAATAGTTCGGGAAACCCGGATTCCCAGGGTATATTTCATAATGATGAACAGTATGAAACCGGTACCCAGTGCCCATGCTGCCACTGAAAGAACGCCGATGATCTGCGATACGAGCATGTCGGTACCTCCGCCGTAAAACAGTCCGCCTTTGGTGGCAAAAAGCCCTACCAGGATCGTTCCCGTAGCTCCGGCAAAACCATGTACCGAAACAGCACCTACGGGATCGTCCACTTTGAGTATACGCTCGACGAAAGGTACAGCCAGGAGCAGAACCGTGCTTGCGATGACACCAATCATAATGGCTCCCCCGGGTGATACAGCGTCACATCCGGCGGTGATTCCCACCAGTCCTGCCAGGGCTCCGTTGAGCGTAAGGCTGAGTCCCGGACGTTTATAAATAAGCCATGTCCCGAAAAGTGTGGTGAGGGCTCCGGCACATGCAGCCAGGTTGGTGGTGATGGCGATGTGCGAGATAGCCTGTGCATTTATTTCACCCGATGCTGCCAGCTGTGATCCGGGGTTGAAACCGAACCATCCGAACCAGAGAATGAATACACCCAGCGCACCAAAGGTAAGGTTATGACCAGGTATAGCCCTTGGCTTGCCATTCTTTCCATATTTCCCGATTCTCGGGCCAACCAGCCAGGCACCCATCAGTCCTACCCAGGCACCGACAGAATGGACGGCCGTCGATCCGGCAAAATCATGGAACGGGGTTTTCATCTGGGACAACCAGCCACCACCCCAGATCCAGTGTCCTGAGATAGGATAGATCACGGCGCTGATGACCAGTGAAAAAATCAGGTAGGCGGAAAAGTTGGTCCGTTCTGCCATTGCTCCTGAAACAATGGTTGCCGAAGTGGCGGCGAATACTGTCTGGAACATCAGACTGGCCATCCCTGGTATGCCGTTAATACTATTGTCGTTATAGAAAAGGGAAACTTTCCCGACAATTCCACCCAGGTCTTTTCCGTACATGAGTGTATATCCAATGATCCAAAAAACGATGGAACCGATCATGAAATCGGAGAAGTTCTTCATCAGGATGTTTGCCGTGTTTTTCGACCTCGTGAAGCCTGCTTCAACCATCGCAAAACCAGGTTGCATGAACATGACCAGGAAGGCAGTTACTAATACCCAGATGGTATCCACTGAAACGGTCAGTCCGGATACCGCATCAGCAATCGTTATGTGTAAAGTATTTATTTCCATAATGTTTGAGGTTTTTCAGGTTAGTCTTTAATGTACAGGGATTCGTCCCCCTTTTCGCCTGTCCGGATGCGGAAGCTCTCCTTAATGTCTGAGACGAAGATCTTCCCGTCACCGATCTCTCCTGTCCAGGCTGATTTCTGAATGGAATCGAGGGTTTTGGTCAGGTTGATATCCCTGACCACAATAGAGAGCAGAACTCTTTCTATGGTGCTGGTGTCGTACGAAATGCCGCGGTAAACACGGCTTTCACGGGCCTGCCCTACACCCCTCACTTCCCAGAAGGAAAAGAATTCAATACCTACATCATTGAGGGCTTCCTTGACGTCCTCAAATCTTGTTTTTCTGATAATGGCTTCAATTTTTTTCATATTTCTTCTTATTAAGGTTCATTTGCCGGTGATGCAATTCCGCATTATACCATTCAGAAAGGCGATAATTCCGTCACCGGTTGGATTCGTGTTTTACAGGGAAATAGAGAAAACGACATAAATATTTTCAGCTTCGGGATTAAAGATCAGCGACGTGGAAACAGGAAGAGAAAAGCTGTCGGTGATTTTCAGGGTCTTTGAAACTTTGGTTCCGAGGTTAATGATCCCGGCCGAATTATTACCGTACCAGCCTACTGCACCGTTCTGCTCATCCGGATCATCCAGGGCTGCACCCATGAAAACCGAAACATCCGTTTCTGCCACAGTATGTGAGTAACCCAGCTCAAGGTACTTTGCATGGTAAGCATTCCCTTTGGCATTTGTCCCGTCGGCTCCGTAAACATTGATGGCAAAGAGCACCGTCAATGGGAAATTTTCCGTGCCGTTGAAACTGGCCATGGCTTCAAATGTGTGTCCGGTTGTTTTGTTTTTGTAATTGAAATACCCGTCCCTTGCGAAGGCCTGGTCGGATGGAAAATAATAGTCGGTGACACCTACCGTGAACAAATCTGCAACGTCGTAATTCAGGTACAGATCAGCTTCAGCTCCTGTGGAGATGCCTCCCATTGAATGAGAAGCCCAGGTACCAAGAGTAAGTCCGGTATTTCCGAAGGCATATTCCAGGTATGGTTGAATGTGTGGCGAGGGTCCGCCAAGATCAACGCCTCTCCAGATATACCTGCTTACCAGATCGGCACCCATCGAAAAGTTTGAAGTCTTTTCCTGGGCGCTAATTCCCACACTTACGGCTAACGCGATGGCTAAAAGGGACATGCCCTTTACAATTTTTGCTTTCATCTTTTAATATTTTAGTTAATAATAGGGGGTCACACTGCAAAAATAGAAAAAATATTTTAAAAACCAACAAAAAATAGGGGGGTAACATTACAAAATATTAAAAAATATTTTGATTGATGCTAAAAATAAGGGGGGTGCATATAAAAATATGCAAAAATATTTTTTTTCAGACAGCTGATTTTAAGGAGAAGAAGTACAGCTATAAATAAAGGAGCAGTCCGCCTTGAATATAAGGCAGGAGAATCGCCGGGATACTATAAGGAAGTCAGGATTGAGGTTGTCCAAAAAGTCCTATTCTAATAAACTTGAGTTTTAAATTATAACCACCTTCGGCTGCGCTCAGCGACCGCCTTCGGCTGCGCAATCAATGGGATCACGCTTCGGCTGCGCTCAGCGACTGTAGGACTACGCAATGAATGTTATACGCTTCGGCTGCGCTCAGCGACCGTAGGACCACGCAATGAATGGTATACGCTTCGGCTGCGCTCAGCGACCGTAGGACCACGCAATGAATGGTATACGCTTCGGCTGCGCTCAGCGACCGTAGGACCACGCAATGAATGGTATACGCTTCGGCTGCGCTCAGCGACCGTAGGACTGCGCAATAGATGTTATACGCTTCGGCTGCGCTCAGCGACCGTAGGACTGCACAATAGATGTTATACGCTTCGGCTGCGCTCAGGGACCGTAGGACTGCGCAATAGATGTTATACGCTTCGGCTGCGCTCAGGGACCGTAGAACCACGCAATGAATGGTATACGCTTCGGCTGCGCTCAGCGACCGTAGGACTGCACAATAGATGTTATACGCTTCGGCTGCGCTCAGGGACCGTAGAACCACGCAATGAATGGTATACGCTTCGGCTGCGCTCAGCGACCGTAGGACCACGCAATGAATGGTATACGCTTCGGCTGCGCTCAGCGACCGTAGGACCACGCAATGAATGGTCTACGCTTCGGCTGCGCTCAGCGACCGTAGGGCTACGCTCAGCGACCGTAGGACCACGCAATGAATGGTATACGCTTCGGCTGCGCTCAGCGACCGTAGGACCACGCAATGAATGGTCTACGCTTCGGCTGCGCTCAGCGACCGTAGGACCACGCAATAGATGGTATACGCTTCGGCTGCGCTCAGCGACCGTAGGACCACGCAATGAATGGTCTACGCTTCGGCTGCGCTCAGCGACCGTAGGATAGCTTCTGTAAGATAACTACCCTTCGGCTTCGCTCAGGGAATAGCTAATACCTTACGGATTGTAACTTTTGGAAGGGATTCAACACAGATTACACAGATTACACAGAGTGAGAGTTTAATTAAGATGGTTATGCTAAACCACTAACCACTAACCACTAACCACTAACCACTCACCACTTACCACTTACCAATTACCAATTACCGGTTACCGATTACCGATTACCGATTACCGCTTACCACTCACCAATCCCCACTCTCCACTCCCTAATCCCCAATCCCGATTCTCTCAGACATCCAGTTCAATCACCATATCGATCTGTGACGGATGTTTCGGTGGAAATTCAAGAAGGATCTTTTCTTTGTCCTGGCTGTATTTCACTTTCTGGTCGGTACCGAAAATTCTGGCTGCATGGATTTTTTGGGTCATGGGCGGAAGTACCAGTAATGGATCGTTCCAATCGAGTAAGTGAATAAAGATCCTGTTATCTTTTTGTGTGGATACACCCCATGGTCTGGGTTCAAACGGACCACCGCGCGTACCATAAATGGTTTCACCGTATTCCGACATCCATTTCCCCATGGTTTTAAGGATCTCAATATGTTCGGGGCGGATATTCCCATCAGGCATCGGACCTGTATTCAGGAGGAAGTTACTGTTATATCCGGCAGCCTTTATCAGGTAACGGATGAGATCTTCAGCACTTTTTGGTTTCTTATCGTAGATGCTGAATCCCCATGAGCCGTTACCGCTCATGGTTTCGCAGGTCTCGAGCGGCAGGCGGCTGATAGCCTGACCGGAAGCCCAGCCGGTGGTGTTTTTACCCGGAAGGTCCTTTTCGAACATCTGGAAATCTTCTCCTTCGAAGGGCACAGCATGATGATTGTTTCCAACAAGGCAACCAGGCTGAAGATCATGGATCAGATTGTAGGTTTTTTCCAGCTGCCAGTCGGCATCACGCTTATCCCACAACCCGTCGAACCAGATCCCGCTGACTTCACCGTAATTGGTCAGTAACTCACGAAGCTGCTCATTCATGTAATCGAGGTATTTCGGGAAATCTCTCTGATCACTTCTGCCCGTGTAACTGCCACCGGTAGTGCCTCCTGCATAGAAATCGGGATTATGCCAGTCGAGCTGGCTGTAATAGAAGAAGATTTTAATACCCTGTTTATGACATTCGTCTGCCAGCATTTTCAGTACATCCTTTCCGTAAGGGGTACGGTCCACGATATCATAATCCGAAATTTTGGAGTCAAACATGGCAAAACCATCGTGATGCTTTGAAGTAATAACAATGTATTTCATCCCGGCTTCCTTCACGAGTTTTACCCATGCAGCCGGATCATAATGGACCGGGTAGAAAAAACCGGGAAGCTTTTCGTATTGTTTGATCGGGATCTCCGTATTGTTCATCACCCATTCACCATTCCCCAGGATACTGTATACGCCCCAGTGGATAAACAGTCCGAATTTTGCATCCTGAAACCATTCCCGGGTTTCAAGATTTTCCTTTCCGGGCATGTAGCCGTTCTGTGCTTTGACGAGTGGGAAAAAAGCCAGGATCAGAAGGAGCAAGGTCAGTTTTTTCATAGCTGTAGTTTGAATATGTTTTAGTCAATCAGGACTCCGATATTCAGATCATCAGATTTTGCCGGTTGTCTTTCGTATCAAAGGTTCTCAGCTTATTTACTACCCGTTGGGATGAAACGCTAAGCCGGCATAAAAATCCAGGGTTCTGAAGGTTGGTAATGATCCCTTTAAAATACAATTAAAAAATCTTACAGTAAACAATTCTGGCGTTTTTTTCTATATTTGTTGAGGTCCAATCCATGTTGAATGAATATTCTCGGCATCTCAGCCTTTTATCATGATTCTGCGGCAACCCTGCTTTGTGACGGTGAAATTATTGCTGCTGCGCAGGAAGAAAGGTTCACACGGAAAAAACACGATCCTTCTCTGCCATTAAACGCTATCCTGTACTGTCTTGATGAAGGCGGTCTCAATATGGAAGATATTGATGCCGTCGTCTTCTACGACAAGCCTTTTCTTAAATTTGAACGCCTCCTCGAAACGTATTACAATTTTGTTCCCAGGGGTGTTTCCTCCTTCGTCACGGCCATCCCGGTGTGGGTGAAGGAGAAGATGTTCCTGAAAAGCCTGCTGACGAGGGAACTCAAAAAACTGGGTGCCTATGATCCCCGGAAGCAGCCGCTTTTATTCCCCGAGCATCACCTTTCCCATGCTGCCAGTGCTTTTTTTGCTTCGCCCTTTGAAGAAGCGCTGATCGTTACCATTGACGGGGTGGGAGAGTGGTCGACCGCATCTATTTCCATTGGCCGGGGCAACAACATTCAGATCCTTAAAGAACTGAGATTTCCCCATTCCGTGGGACTGCTGTATTCCGCCTTCACGCATTATCTGGGCTTCAGAGTCAATTCGGGCGAATACAAGTTGATGGGACTTGCGCCGTACGGAATTCCCGGCTCGGAAGAAGTCAGGAAGTTCGAGGATATTATCAGGCATAGCCTTGTCGATATTAAACCCGATGGTTCTGTTTGGCTGAACAGGCAGTATTTTACCTATGCCACCGGATTAAGGATGATGCCTGAAAGGAAGTGGAAAGCCTTATTCGGATTCCCGGCAAGGAAAGCCGAAGCGGCAACGGAACAGTACCATTGTAACCTTGCGATGGCCATTCAGAATGTCACCGAGGAGATCATCCTGAAAATGGTGCGGCATGGCCTGGAGATTGCCGGTGACCGGATTTCAGCGAAGAACCTGTGCCTGGCAGGCGGGGTAGCCCTGAATTGCGTGGCCAACGGGATGCTGCTTCGGGAAAACATTGTCGACGACATTTTTGTACAGCCTGCTGCGGGCGATGCCGGCGGATCCCTCGGTGCTGCCCTGGCAGCCTATCATATTCATTTTGGAAAGGAGCGAAAACCTTTGTCAGGGCCGGACCTCATGAAAGGGGCATTTCTTGGACCGGAATATCATACTCCGGGTATTAAGAAGGACCTGAAAGCATTCAGTCCGGTTTACCATGAGGTAACACCTCTGAACGACCTGACGGAGCAAGTAGCAGAGCTGATCAGCCAGGGAAAAGTCGTCGGATGGTTCCAGGGCCGGATGGAATTCGGTCCGCGTGCCCTCGGAAACCGCTCCATCCTGGGAGATGCCAGGAACCCGGAGATGCAAAAGAAACTTAACCTGAAGATCAAGTACCGAGAAAGTTTCAGACCCTTTGCCCCTGCAGTGCTGGCTGAGGATAACCACGAATACTTTGACCTGGACGTACCTTCACCCTATATGTTACTGGTTGCAACGGTAAGTGAAAAGTACAGGAAGGAGCTGCCTCAGGACTATTATACTTTGGGTCTGACGGACCGTTTGTATTATGAGCGATCCACCGTTCCCGCAATTACACACCTCGACTATTCTGCCCGTGTACAGACCGTTCACCGTGAAACCAATGAACGGTTCTGGGAACTGATCCATGCATTTAAAATGAAAACCGGCTGTCCGCTTATCGTGAATACCAGCTTTAATGTGAGAGGAGAACCCATTGTATGTGCACCAGCCGATGCCTATACCTGTTTCATGCGCACGGAAATGGACGTCCTCGTTATCGGCGACCTCCTGTTCCTGAAAGAAGAACAGCCGGAATGGAAGGAGAAAGACTGGCGAAAGAAGGTGGGGTTGGATTAAGGGGGAAGAAAGGTGAAAGGCGAAAGGAGACAGGAGACGGGAGACGGGAGACGGGAGACGGGAGACGGGAGACGGGAGACGGGAGACGGGAGAAGGACTTAGTAAATGCAACGGCGGGCGGGGTTTCCCCTTTCAGGGGATTAAGGGGTGAGCGAGGGGAAGAAGAGGTCGGGAAAAAGGCGAAAGGGGAAAGGTGAAAGTGAAGAAGAGAGGAATAATGAATAATGAATATCGAATATCGAAGTTGGAGACAGGAGACGACGGAGACGGGAGAAGGACTTAGTAAATGCTGCGGCGGGCCGGGGTTTCCCCTTTTAGGGGACTAAGGGGTGAGCGAGGGGAAGAAGATGCAAGGAAAAAGAATAAAGGAAATAGAGGGAAGAAAGGCGAAAGGTTATAATCTGTGATAATCTGTGTAATCTGTGGTGAAAATGAATAAAAAACCAAATCGTTGAGACGAGATGCTTCACGTCTGTGAAAAAACCGGACCCCAATCTATAATAATCAAAAATAATCTGTGATAATCTGTGTAATCTGTGGTGAAAATGAATGATAAACCAAATCGTTGAGACGAGATGCTTCACGTCTGTGAAAAAACCGGACCCCGATCTATAATAATCTAAAATAATCTGTGATAATCTGTGTAATCTGTGGTGAAAATGAATGATAAACCAAATCGTTGAGACGAGATGCTTCACGTCTGTGAAAAAACCGGACCCCGATCTATAATAATCTAAAATAATCTGTGATAATCTGTGTAATCTGTGGTGAAAATGAATGATAAACCAAATCGTTGAGACGAGATGCTTCACGTCTGTGAAAAAACCGAACCCCGATCTATAATAATCTAAAATAATCTGTGATAATCTGTGTAATCTGTGGTGAAAATGAATGATAAACCAAATCGTTGAGACGAGATGCTTCACGTCTGTGAAAAAACCGGACCCCAATCTATAATAATCAAAAATAATCTGTGATAATCTGTGTAATCTGTGGTGAACAAGCTGGAGGAAGACATAAATCCCTAATTCCATCCGTTCATTAAAATAAAAAAAAGCGTATACCCTTTTGACCTGTAAAAGAATTTTGTTTTTTTGCGGTGGTATTCTCAATAAAAAACCAGGTATATGAGTTTTGTTAAAGATCTTTGGCGTTTTCTGCGGCAGCGCAAACTTTGGTGGCTGATCCCCGTCATTCTTTTTTTGATCATTATCGGCGTTTTGCTGATCATTGGCGGTAACAGCGCCATTGCCCCGTTTATTTATACATTGTTCTAGACAGTTATGGAGAAGAGTAAAGTAAAGGAAACCATACTCACCATTACACTGGGATTTATTGCCTTGTACCTGGTGTCAGGAAAGCTATGGCTTTTGTATATCTCATTCCTGGCCGGTGTTACGGGACTCCTGCCCGGCCCGCTTAGCCTGTTCATTCATAAAGCATGGATGAAACTGGCCGATATCCTGGGGTACATCATGTCACGGATTATCCTGGGGGCCTTGTTTTACCTCATCCTGGTGCCCGTGGGTGCCCTGTCCAAACTTTTCAGGAAAGATTTCATGCTCCTGAACAGAAGGGATGACAGTTATTATCACGAACGAAACCACCTTTACAGGCCTGAAGATTTCAATGACCCATGGTAAAAAAAGAAGAAAAAGGGACTAAGAAGCAGGGGCATCTGCTTTGGATCATTTTGAAACGGGTGTTTTTCTCCATCCTGATTATTGCCGGATTGGATTTCATTACCGGTTCGGTGCTCATTCCCGAAAATTTCAGTTCATTCAGGACCAAGCATTATTATTATCACCACGGTTTGTTGCCCAACCAGGATACTCGCGGCCAATGGGGTTCCCTGATCTATCCTGTAAAAACCAATTCCCTGGGTTTTATAGATTCCGTGGCAGAGAAAATTCCTCTTAAGTCGGATAATTACCGCCTGCTTATCCTTGGTGATTCCCATTCGGAAGGGGTAGGAGTGCCCTACCTGAAAACATTCAGCGGCATACTCGCGAGGGACTTAAAACCGTCGGGCATAGAGGTGTTGAACGCCTCATGCATCAGTTACAGCCCGAAGATTGAATACCTGAAAGCAAGGTATCTCATCGATAAAGTAGGACTTAAAGTGAATCATATTTTTGTTCTGATCGATATTTCCGACCTGCAGAATGAACTGGTATATGACAAATTCAACCCCGACCTGAATATACATTTCCTGCCTGATTTCATGATGCATGTCGAGCGGTTCCTCAGGGCCCGTTCCTTTATCTATTATATGGTATCAACTATTAATGAGCACAGGCAACAGGATGAATTTATGAAAACCGCCAAATTATTTGATACCCAGGGAAAACAGGAAGGTGAAAATGACACGTACAGGCTGTATGCCGGATTTTTTGATCATTTCAACGACAAAACGCTGTTATCCGATCCACAGTTTCACGGAGTTGGGGAATGGTATTACAACGATCATTTCAAACCCCTGGCTGACAAAGGCATCGATATGGGTGAACATTACCTGCTTCTGCTGAAGAAATTATGTGATGAAAAAGGCATCGGGCTTACCATTTCGGTTCATCCCTGGCATCCCCAGGTGCTTATCGGGAATCCTGATGATTATTACGTCACACGCTGGAAAACCTTTGCCATGAAGAACGCAATCAGCTTCGTCAACCTTTTCAACGTGTTTATTGACGGCGAAAATCCCGTACTGGTTAACGAAATGTACTATATAAAGAACGACAATCACTGGAATGAGTTTGGTCACAAGAAGGTAGCAGAATTCCTGGAACCGTATTTTCTGAATGAATACCATCATGAGACGAAAAAATAATTCTGTACTGATCCTTATTACGATGATCCTCCTTCCGGTTGGCGCATGTCACCGCGATGAGAAGGCACAGCAGAAAATTATGGATCTGAAAAAGGGGAAATCGGCGTCTGATTATACTGTCAGACTTGCTGAGATGAGTTATCTGACGGACAAAAAGCCGGACAGGACATTTTCAGCCGGGCTGATCCGGGATCTCATCAGGGAGGAATACTTCTCCGAAGCCAGGTATGCTATCGATCATTTGCTTAAGGTGTATGGTCCGGATGCCAACCTGTATTATCTTGAAGCAGTTTGTTACCGGAATCAGCATGAATTCATACCGGCTTCTGATGAAATTCAAAAGGCACTGACGCTGGAAAGTGGTAACGGGACATACCGGAACGAGAAAGAGAATATCCTTGAGGCAAAAAAGCGATGGATGTCGCTTGATTCTCTTGATACCATGATCAGCAAAGACAAATATAATTACACTTTGAAATTACAGCGTGCGGAGCAGCTTTTTGGTATGAGGGAATTTGAGGCGGCCGTATATGATGCCGATACAGTGCTTAATGCAGACAGCGCCAACCTGGAAGCCCGGTTTGTAAGGGGTACGTCCTTCCTCCTGGATAAAAAATTCGACCAGGCCCTTGATGATTTTAAAATACTGGCCTCCCATACAGAGGCAAAGGACCACAAACAGTATATATATTATTATAAGGCAGCACAGAATATTAAGCAGAATGCCGATCTGATCGAACGAAATCCGTCGTTGCCGGAGGCTTATATAAATATGGCCAGGGCATTATCGGAAATCTCGGAATTTTCCACCGCAATATCCATTCTGGATAAAGGACTTCAGGTAATTCCGGATAATAATGGCCTTTCTTATGCCAAACTGCTGGTCTTCCTTCAGAGTGGCAACAGGAATTCCGCCCGTGATATAATGTACAGCCTGGAAGCAAAGGGCTTCAGGGTCGATGCCGCCGTGAAGAAGACGTTACAGATTGATGGCAGGTAAGAAGGGCTCCCGTTGTTTAATCGTTTAGTCGTACCTGGGGAGCAGGAGTTTTTTTCACCACAGATTACACAGATTGGCACAGATTAAGAAAAATTAGGATTACGAACAAATCAATCCCTCAATCCCTCAATCCCTCACTTTCGCCTTTCGCCTTTCGCCTTTCGCCTTCTTCCCAAATCTTCTTCCCCCCGCTCGCCCCTTGATCCCCTGAAAGGGGAAACCCCGGCCCGCCGCAGCATTTACGAAGTCTTTCTCCTGTCTCCCGTCTCCGACTTCGATATTCATTATTCATTATTCGTTATTCGATATTCATTATTCCTCTCTTCCCTTTCACCTTTCACCTTTCGCCTTTCGCCTTCTTCCCAAATCTTCTTCCCCTCGCTCGCCCCTTGATCCCCTGAAAGGGGAAACCTCTGCCCGCCGCAGCATTTACCAAGTCCATCTCCTGTCTCCTGTCTCAAAAAAAAAGGCCCCCGCAAGGGAGCCTTTTCATATAATCAATGATAATAATGCTTATTTCATCACTTTGTAAACATCATCACCAACTTTAACTACGTATACGCCTTTTGTAAGATCAGCAACGCTAAGAGTACTTACGTTTGTAGCTGATTTAACTTTCTGGCCTACTACAGAGTAGACGTCAACGTTCACCGGTGAGTCATATCCTTTGAATCTCAGGATATTGTCATAGATGTAAGCTGATTTGTCGGCAGGTTTAAGGTAGTTGGCTTTACCAATGGGAATCCAATAATCAGTTGCGAAATTCAGGTAACCATTGAAATAAACCAGGCAATAACCATTGTTGTCATTACTGCTCCACCAGTATTCTGAAGGATCATTGTTGGCACCAACATTGGCATCACTTTTAACATCAAAAGCGATGGTTGGCATGGCTGTAGGATCAAAAGCAACTTCATTAGCAGGAGTGCTTGTGCCCCATACGTCAGTGAGATACATCATGTAATCGGCGAAGTTGAACTGTACCATAGCCCAGACTGTATTGTCCTGTGTAAGGTTCCAGGATACAGCGGGTGTATTGGCAACACCGATTGATGATCCCCATGCGCCGGTCTGACCTACAGTTGAAACGCATTCGATTGCACCAGAAGCATCAAATTTGAATTTACCACCACCAAGTTCTACGTAACGTCCGTACTGGGCATTTTTACCGGTAGGGCCGTAAACATCAGTAGCAGCGTCGTAACCAAACTGATTCCGATCTTTTTCTTTTGTCTGGAAGGAGATTTCCATAGCTCTGGTATCATTGTCGGCAGAGCCTACAGCAAAGTTGTTGGCATCTACATACTCAATAATGAGGTAGAGGTTTTCTGCATCCCAAAAAGTTTTCCAGGCAACACCGAAGGTGCCGTCAACATCAACACCATTTTCAGCCACGGTCAGATCGAAAGGATCACCACCGGTGCTATTTGTATTGAGACTAACGAGATTAGGCGCGCCAAGTCTGCTCCAGATGTCCTGAATGCCCAGTTCATCGATGGCACCCATGTCAATCACTACATCAGATTTAGTTTGCATTGCTGAAGCTTCAGCTTTGGCATAGGGTGTAGCGTTGAAATCAAATGGATAGGGACCAGCATCAGTCATATTGACCCAGTTCACAATAGTGAAAGGTCCCTGTGCAAAAATTCCGGCAGTTATTGCCAGAAGTACGAGAAGTGCGTTAAGTTTTTTCATAAGCGAAAAATTTTTAGTCGGTTAGAAATAATAATTATTTTATGGATAAGCCAAAGTACAGCATTTTTTTTTAATTTCACAAATCCTTCATATTTTTTTAATGTTTATCGGATTTAAATAATGAAACGTGATTTAACATTTGAATTTTTTTTCATAAACTTGTGAGGTTAATCAATCAATAAAGCTAACTAACATGAAAAAACTTTTACCAAAGCTGAAAGCTCTGCTGCTATTTCTGTTTGTTTTTCTCTTCGGCTTGCAGGCTTTTGCCCAGCGCCAGGTAACTGGTACAGTAACCGATGCCTCTTCCGGCGAAGCATTAATAGGGGCCACCATACAGATAAAAGGTACCACCAGGGGGACCGTTACTGATATGAGTGGCAATTACTCCATTAGTGTTGACGGTCCGACAGATGTGCTCATCTTTTCGTATGTCGGTTACGATTCAAAGGAAGAAACGGTAGGCGACCGTTCTTCTATAAATGAAACTTTATCGGAACAGGCCACCCAGTTACAGGATGTGGTCGTGATCGGATACGGTACGGTAAAGAAAAACGACCTGACCGGTTCGGTTGCAGTCGTCTCCTCTGAAGACCTGAACCGCATTCCTGCATCATCCTTTGCAAAAGCGCTGCAGGGAAGAGCTTCCGGAGTACTGGTTTCCAATACTTCAGGTCGTCCCGGTTCAGGAGCTTCCATTAATGTCAGAGGTGTTGGATCCATAACCCAGAATTCCAACCCAATTTATGTCATTGATGGTGTGATCACTGGGAACCTGAATGCCATTAACCCATCAGACATTGAGAGCCTGCAGGTACTGAAAGATGCATCAGCCACTGCTATTTATGGTTCCGACGGGGCAAACGGCGTTATCATCATCACCACCAAACGCGGCCAGTCGGGGAAAACCCAGGTACATTACGACGATTATTTCTCCATGAGTGTGGTACCCAAGAAATTTGACGTGATGAATGCCGACCAGTACGCGAATTTCTATAATACGTTGTATGCCAGCGACAGTATCACCATGATCCCTTACACCGACGGTTTCCGCCAGGCTTACTACGGTCCGGGATGGCAAACCGGCACCGACTGGCAGAATCTGATTACCCAGACCGGGAAAACCCAGAACCATTTCCTGCGGGTTTCCGGCGGAGGTGAAAACAGCAACTTCAGTATCTCTGCCAACTACCTTGACCAGACAGGTATTCTGATCAAGACGGGTGCAAAACGGTATAATGTTAGGGCCAATTCCGATTTCACCATCGGCGACCACTTAAGGGTGGGAGAAACTTTCAATGCCGCCCGCCAGGTTGTTCGGAACGGTGACGGAAGCTTTAACGCCGCCAATATTGCCTCGCCCCTGATGAGGGTATATGATCCAAGTAATTTGGACGGGTACGGTTTTGACGGACCCCAGATCCCGTTCTGGTATGATGAGAACCATAACGGTATTCAGGATTCCACTGAATTTTATCCGAACACCGGTGGCAGCGACAGGGATAATCCTCTGGCAATGGCAACCTACCGGGACAATTTTTCATATAATAACAGTGCTTTAATTAATATCTATGCAGAATATACGCCTGTCAAATGGCTGACCTACCGTATATCACCCTCTGTTGAACTTACCAATAACCGGACGTATAACTGGTTTCCGGCTTATAACGAGGGTGTCCGAAGTAATGCACGGGCCTCACTTGAGGAAGGATACAGTGAATTTCTGGGTCTGATGCTGGAAAATCAGCTCACCTTTAACAAGACCTTCGGTGACCATAGTTTGACGGCCACCGCCGTGTACCAGGTACGTAAGAATGACAGCCGAAGTATTGACGGTATTGGACGTGGATATTCCTACCCCAACCTGAGGATACTGTCCATGTCTGATAATACAGTCTTTGGCGACCGTACACTGACCGGTTTTGGCGGATCACCCTACAGGCAGCTGTCCTACCTGGGTCGTTTGATCTACGGATACAAGGATAAAATCTTATTTACCGGGTCTATCCGCCGTGACGGTGTATCCAGATTTGGCCCAACAAACCGGTGGGGTACATTCCCCTCAGCATCAGTTGCTTATAAGCTAAGCGAAGACTTCCTGCAGAATGTAGATTTTATCAATATGCTGAAAATCAGGGCAGGATGGGGTAGCACCGGTAACTCAGCTATCGGAGACTTCCTGTACGATGATTTCCTTTCAGGGTCTGATGCATTCTCTCCTGTCTTTGGAAATCCGCAGGCTCTCGCCCCCGGTACCTACATTTTCTATTCTTTTGCCAACCCGATTATCAAATGGGAAGCAGCCAAAATGTGGAACTTCGGTGTTGACTTAAATGCATTGAACAATAAGATCCAGTTCACCGCCGAATATTATATAAAGAACCAGAATGACCTTCTCGTAAGAGTACCTACTTCCATTGTTTTCGGAAGATCAGGCGACGGATCCGATCCCTGGGCAAATGCCGGAAAGAACCAGAACCGGGGTTTCGAATTCAACGGAACCTGGAAAGATTACAGTGGAGCCTTCAAGTACTCTGTAACGGCTAACCTTACCACGTTGAAAAATGAGGTCAAGTATCTGCCCACCGCTTCGATCTTTGATCCTGCAGGCAGAAACATCACCATCGTCGGAAATACAATCGGAAGTTTATACGGACGTGTCGCTGAACGGATTCTTCAGCCTTCTGATTTTGCACAGGATGCAAACGGTAACCTGATCACCGACGCTGACGGGAACTATACCTACCTCGGCCCGACACAGCAGATCGGTACATCACCCGGAGACATTAAATTCAAGGACCTGAATAACGACGGCGTAATCAATGACCTCGACCGTACTATCATCGGTAAGGCACTTCCTGATCTTGCCTACGGGTTCAACTTTGAATGTTCATGGAAGAACTTTGACTTCTCGTTCTTCCTGAGCGGTATGCAGAATTTTGACATTTTCAACCTTCAGAAAGTCGGTCTCGACTGCTTTGTCAACCAGGATATCGGGAACAATAAGCTGGTGGAATTTGCCGAGAATTATTATACTCTCGAGCATCCTTCCACAACCAACATCCGGGCCGACCTGTATGACTCGAACCAGAACAGCCAGCTCTCCACCTGGTGGATTGAAAAAGGATCTTTCCTCAGGGTAAAGGATATTCAGCTGGGATACAACGTTCCCCAGAAAGTTCTGAATACTGTCGGAATTTCCAGGATCAGGATTTACGGAAGTGCTGAAAACCCCTTCCTGTTTACCAAATATACCGGCAGGGATCCTGAGAATGCTGTATTTGGATCAAGTTCATCACCTACAGGAGCAGGTACCGACGCTGGCGGTTATCCAAACCCGAAAGTACTGACAGTAGGTGTCCAGGTTGATTTTTAATTTATAAATTCCATATAGCAATGAAAAAAATACTCATAAAATATATTCCGATACTTTTGGTACTAACGATGCTGAGCTCCTCCTGTTCAAAGGACTTTCTCTCCGTTAGCAACCCGAATGCGGTAGCTTTGAGTTCATTTTACTCATCGCCGCAGGATGCAATTGCTGCCGTCAATACTGCTTATAACGGTCTTCAGTTCGGCGGTATGTTCGGACTTAATTATTTTTTCCTGTTCAATTCATTCAGCGACAGGATCCTCTTTGAAACCACGAATTACGATGATTTTGTGTTCGGCTCATCACTGGGCCAGATCTCAATTCTATGTACAGGGCCCTGTATGTCGGGTTGTGGCGGTGCAGCCATATTATCCTTGACCTTAACAGTAAGGATATACCTGGTCTGGACGCCGCCACAAGGGATAACTACATTGCCCAGCTTAAAGGTTTGAGGGCTATGTATTATTTCTACCTGGTGACCATCTTCGACCGCCCTACTTTCTATGATGAGAATTCAATCCCGGAAGATCCGAAAACACTCTTTACCAATGGAGAGCAAATTCAGTTCTGGGATAAAATTGTCCAGGATTGTAACGATGCTGCGGCTGTTCTCCCTGCTTCCTGGGACGATGCAAATCTTGGCCGTATAACCAGTGGTTCAGTAAAAGCCCTTCTCGGGAAGGCCATGCTGTACAAGCATTATTATTACAGCGCAAGGTTCGGCACTGCCGGCTCTGCTGAAGATCAGGCCGACTTGCAAATAGCACACGATGCCTTTAATGAGGTGATGACAAGTGGTCCATACCACCTCATCCAGCCCGAAGCTCCCTTCGCACGGGAAGACTATATCAACGCTTTTCTCTGTAACTTCAGCTATATAGATCTGCCTGCAGGAAATAATATCTATCCGTCGGAAAACAATGCCGAAGCAGTTTGGCAGGTTCAGTATTCCGATGACAGGATTGCCTCTGGCTGGCTCCCTGGCTGGCAGTGGACCGGACAGCTTGATTTTCACTATTTTTCAGCACATCCGTCCAGTTTTAAAAACCAGGAGATTACTCCAAATATGTGGTACAGCTGGGAAACCGCTGGTGCTCCCGCCGGATTCGACAGGGACCCGAGGGCATATGCCACCTGCTGGCTTGATGGAGAACCACTGGATTTCAGGGCAGATCAGCCTTATTCACAGGTTTTATACGCCAGTGGTGCCAATAATAAGAAAATAGCAAGCGGCCGCGGACTGAACCACGTGGGACAACCCTCCGTCGGCTTTGGCCTGAAAAAGTATTACTACCCAACCTATAATGACCGTGATGCACCTAATAATGCTCCTTTCAACATCACCATCATCCGCTATTCCGATGTATTACTGATGTATGCTGAAGTACAATTCCTTATCGGGGACGACGGCACCGGGTTGAATGCATTGAACAAGGTGAGGGAAAGAGCTGGCATGCCTGATATTTCCGCCCTGACGAGGCAGTCTATCATGCACGAAAGGGATGTTGAGCTGGCTACAGAAGGCTTCAGGTTCTTTGACCTGGTAAGATGGAGCTTTGATCCCGACTGGAACATAGACTGGTACTCGATCTTTGGGAAATCTGTATTCACAGTGGGTAAAAATGAGTTTCTCCCGATACCTGTAGTCGAAATTAACCAAAACCAGGGTGTTCTTAAACAAAATCCAGGCTGGTAACCGACATCTAAATTTGAAATTTAATATGCCTTATGAAAAATAAAACTATCAATGCCCTTATCGCAATTTTACTTGGTTCTGTGGCGCTTTTTTCATGTACCAAAGAACCGCCGATAAAACCCAACGCTCAATTTTCAACCAAGCTGGTCGATAATACAGCGTATGCAGGTGAAACCTTCTACATCTACTTTACAAACACCAGCGGTGAATTTTTCACCCTGTTTACCGGTGTTACCGATAAGTCGACTTATGATCCTAATGATCCGACAAAAACCGGTACGGCTATCACCAGCGTGGTGGATTCTTTTCCAATTACTTCTTACAACTCGGCAGGAACCTATCCTCTGACCCTGATTGCTGCAAGTTCAGGCAACTGGGCTGAAGATTATGAAAAGAGTGTTTATACACTGGATGTAACCGTAAAAGACAGAAGATCGGGCTTCACCGCCTTTTCCATCGATAAGATAGATGGTGAATTCGTCCCGGGGAGTACTACCATTCTTTTCTATGCCACCAAGGGCACCAACCTGACCGCCAAAAAGGCTAAATGGCTTACGGCTTCTGCCGATGCAAAGGTTTATGTCAACAATGAACTCCAGGAATCGGGTCGTACTACCCAGGATTTTTCCCCGCTCAATTCCGCAGACAGTGAAGGCAGAACGGTAACCTATTCGGTGGTTGCACCCGACGGAGCATCAACGGATTACGATGTTAAGTATATCCTTTCCGATCCTTCAACAGATAATACGCTCTACGGCCTGAGTTCAAGTACAGGGGCTACCTTTACGATAGGGGCAAGCTCTGTTCAGATCTTCTATTATTCAACCAGCGATCTCTCAGCCTTTGACCTTTTAGCATCAGGTGGTAAAAATGCTCAGGTAAAAGTGGGTAATACTCAAATTCAGAGTAAAGCGGCATCTGTCGACCTCGTGACTAACAATATCATCAAAGTGATCGCTGAAGACGGATCGGAAAAGGATTATGCGGTTACTCTCACCGTTATCGATGTCTTTACCAGCTTCCAATTCACCCAGATGGACAATGGATCCGGTACCCTGGTGGATCTGTATCCTGTTCCCGAAGCTGTGATTGATCCGGTTGCCAAGACCATAACCATCAGTGTCTTCGGTTACAGCCCGACGACCAACAATAAGCTCGTGGCTACGTTTACTGGCATAGATCATCAAACGGTAAAAATTGGCTCTACTGTACTTACCAGTGGGACCACTGAATTTACGTATGATGCATCTCCCTATCAAGTAAAATTATTTGACGGTGCAACGTTGCGAGATACATATACGCTTACCATTAATGCAGGCAAATAAACTGTAGCTGGTACTACCTTTTGAAAAGCCTTCCCGGTATTCCCGGGAGGGCTTTTTTTTTCTGAAGGAATATATTCACGGTAACGGGGGACCTTTTAGCCTCCAATATTTCGACCTAGAACCTGCCTTTATCCTTGTTAACGGAATACAAAAATACCTATCATGTTTTCCCTCAACACGATAAAATATTCATTAAAAAAATTCATTATTCTCCTAATTTGTCATTTGGTTTTAAGAAATTGAATGGTTATATTGTGGAGTCTTTTACCAACTACCCTCGAAGAACAACTTATTAACTAATTCTTAAATTGAATGAGGAAAATCTACGTGTCCTGTCTGATCCTTATTGCATTAAGCTACTCAGACGCTCTTTTCTCCCAGGTTACGATTAATTTCGATCAGAAATACCAAACCATTGAAGGCTTTGGTGGTTTCGGACCAAAGGAGGTCTGGTGGTCCAATACAAGCAATTATTACGATCCTGAATATATGAACCTGATCATTAATGATCTGGGTGTGAATATTATACGTACACAATTATACTGGGATTTCGAGCCTTCCAATGATAACGGCGATCCGAACACTTTCAACTGGGCCGGCTTCAATATCAGTTCAACCTCCAATAATGGCCGTCAATTCCCTTTCATGACCGATCTGGATACCGTTCCAGAGATGAAACAGATCGCTTCGGTATGGACCCCACCTATCTGGATGAAACTCGATGTGGATAATTCCCTGGCCAATTTCTGTAACGGACAATGCGGCGGATATCTGAATCCAGCACTGTATGACGAGTTTGCCGAATATTGTGTGGCTTATGTGAAAACCATCAAGAATGAAACCGGTGTGGACTTGTATGGTCTCAGCCTGCAAAATGAGCTGTTATATGCCAATGCGTTCGAATCATGCGTGTACACCCCCGACCAGTACGCTGCCGTTCTTGGAGTAGTTGGTAAACGGTTTAAAGAAGAAGGCCTTAAAACTAAAATTTTCGGACCCGAACATATGGGATCCTACACCGGGAACCTGCCTTTGTTTAATTCGGTATTCAGCAATACGGATGCCGGTAAATACCTCGATATTTATGCTGTTCACGGATATCAGGACGGGGTGAATCCCACTACCGGGTCAGCCACCGGCTGGCAACAGATGTATGATTTCGTCCACAGTCACGGAAAGGAACTCTGGATGACGGAAACTTCAGGATACGATACAAACTGGGACGGGGCTCTCAGCCTTGGATACAGCGTAATGCTGGCATTGAAGTACGGGAAGATCAGCGCCTGGGTTCATTGGTACATGTCCGGAAACCTGATGAACAATAATGTGCCGAACAAAAAATTTTATGCCCTGAAGAATTTCTATAAGTATATCCGTCCGGATGCCGTCATGATCGATGCTGAATCGCCCGACCAGGATATCATACCGGTTGCGTTCAGAAACGATAAGAAGGGAATGCTCACGCTGGTCATCATGAATATGTCCGCTACTCAGAAATCCACCACCCTGGATTTTAACCTTCCCGAAAGCATGCACTTCTACCGGAGTTCCGCCTCGGAAAATTTCGCCGAAGTAACTCCGCTGAACGGCAATACCATCAACCTGCCGGCAAAATCCATCACCACAATGGTGGCCTATACTACCAATATGGCCCCTACCTTAAACACGTCAACTTCCGACACTGTGATCCTGGCCGGTCAGGGGCAGGTAGTGCTGGGACTTGGAAATATTACCAACGGAGGTGACAATGTCAGTACCGTGGAAAGTGTGGACTTCAGCTTCTCCGATCCCTCTCTGATCTCATCTTCATCACTGGTAAGAATAACGGAACAGGATTCTGCAGTGATGACTTTTACCCCCGATCCGGCTGGCTACGGCCAGACGGTGCTTACCGTGAAGGTTAGTGAGAATACCACTGCAGAGAACGGTGCCTTCAATGCGTTTTCTACCAGGCAGGTTAATGTTAAAATCATTCCGTACATTAATCAGCCTCCCCAGATAGATCAGGTGGGCCCGATGAGCTTTGAACCCTTTTCCGGTCTTCAGCATATAAAGCTTACAGGAGTTTCAGACGGTAATACCAACGACGGCCGGGAAAGCCTGACCTTTACACTCACCTCACGCCAGGGCCTTCTGACCTCCCGGCAGGTTAAATATGTTCAGGGAAGCGACACTGCCCAGATGATCTTTTCCCCGAAGGCGGAGGGATTGGATACACTCGACCTGTTCATTAAGGATAATTTTGGAACTGATCTCGGTGGTATCGACCAGACTCACATCATTATCCCCGTAAACATTGAAAAATCGGAGGGCATTTCCCCCGCGGCGTTTTCCGGCGTGCATGTCTATCCCGTTCCTGCCGGGAATGAGATTCGAATTTTTACGGGTGATGCCGACCTCACAAAATGCGAAATGTATGATATGACGGGTCGAATGGTTCTGAGGACGGGTCAGATTGGAAAGAGTACAGAAAAAATGATCCCGTTAACGAACCTTGAAAACGGATTGTATGTTCTCAAATTATACAGAACCGAAACCCTTTTTATGTTTAAGAAAATAATCATAAGGAAATAAGACCAGCTAATAACCTTTATATTGCAAACTGTTTTTCTAACCAATACCAATTACTATTATGAAAAAATTTATACTTCTGTTTTTAGTGCTGGGGACCGGGCTTCTGGGTGTACGCGCCCAGACCGGTTATCTGGACGATTTCAGTGGCGCACTGAGCAGTGCCTGGCTTACTTCAAGCTACTATAGCCTCTCACAGGCTGACGGGATTCTGACGATGGGTGTCAATAAGAATGCCCCTGACCAGTATCAGGATTATAACCTTCCAAGCTTGCAGGATATTTCTGCCAATCCGGTGGTAAATATATCGTTGAAGGCCGATCAGCCCTGTATTGTTTCTGTAGCCCTGCTTTCGGGGGGTAATTTCTTTTACAAGAATATCAGGTTGAGACCAAAAGACGGTTTCGTGAATTTCACTCTTGATTTTTCAGGGGATCACGGCTTCGTCAACCTGGCGAAGATTAGCCGTTTACGGTTTAACTTAGCCAAGGACGTGATCAACTTTTCCGGCACGGTCTATATCGATCAGATCAGCATTGGCGATCAGGCGGTTAATATAGCCGGTATGGGAGTGATTCAGGATCAGAATTACTACCAGGGAACGAAAGGTCACAAAGTGATCGTGGAAGACCTTCAAAATGCCTCTGGGATCGAAGTTTCGGGTGCAGGCAGTATTATCGAGAATATGAGGGTTTCAGGTATTTACAACGGCAATGCCGTCATTACCTTCGATTGTGCAGGAAACCAGAACGGGTCACAGGAACTTACCGTGACAGCCAAAGGCCTCGAAGGATTCCAGGACAATACCCAGACCTTTAATGTTATGGCTACTTCCAATATGCCACCTGTATTTGATGCTTTGGGTAACGTTATTACCAAAGTAGGAAATAAAGTGGATGTTCCCCTTTCAGGGATAGCCGACGGAGATGACAATGTTGAACAGAAGCTGTCTTTTACTGTAACCTCTTCTGATCAGTCAGTGGTTGCGGACGGTGATTTCAAAATAAATTACACAAGTGACCAGCCCTACGGCGATATTTCGTTTACCCCTGCAGCTGCCGGTCAGGATGTGACGGTTACCGTAACCCTCGATGATCATGGTGCAGCAAATAATACCTTTTCAAGGACCTTTAACCTCTCGGCTTACGATCAGTTCAATAATCCGCCAACAATTGATCCTGTCCAAAAAATCACGGCTTTCAATAAGTCCACTTTTTCCTATGATATTCCCCTTACAGGTATTTCCGGCGGTGAGGGTGAAACTCAGGATGTAGCGGTTACAGTTGTCAGTACCAACCAAAGCCTGGTTCCGGATGGCGACATAAGTGTTGACTATACCACCGGAGCTGCAACAGGCACTATTACTTTCCATGCCGTTGACGGTGCGATCGGAACGGATACCTTCCTTGTGACCCTGACCGATAACGGCGGTGCAGCCGGCAATAACGGGAATGCGTCCACAACGCTTAAAGTTCTGGTGGATGTTGCCCCACAATCCGTTTCGGGTTTTATCTCCGATCTGAGTACTACCGCGGAATGGAGCGGCAATAGTAGCGTTTTTACGTTTACCTCTGTCGATTCCGGGTCTTATTATTGCCTTAGGGTCGACTGTAATGACAAGTTCCTGTGGGACGGTATCAACATTAATATCTTTGCTACCTATGGAGTAGAACTTGATATGTCGGAAAATCCTTATATGTCAATGGAAGTTTATCCCCTGGATGACAGTACACGTCACTGGGTATGGTTCTATGACAGCGACGGATACAGGAACGACCAGAACAATTATGCCCTTGGACACTGGGCTAAATCCCATCAGTGGAACAAGATCTTTTTTGATTTCAGCGGGGAGAATGACTGGGCTAACACTAATGAGTTAGGCGGAGCCAATATAAACAACAAACGGATCCGCAGGGTGCTGATGGATATGCACAATCATGAAGCAGTTTGGCCTACACCCCCAAACTATAATGGTGCTTACCTTATCAGGAATATCCGCATTGGCGATCAGGCTGAAAAGCCTGTGGTTCAGACGGTAGCTACCATCGATAGCCACATGGATATTTCGTTGTTTGAAGGAGCAGGTGCCCAACAGATCACCCTTACAGGTATCTCAGACGGAAACAACGGATCAGTTACCCCAACACTGGCCGTCACCAGTTCGAATACCGGTTTCATACCGGATGTGACCGCTTCTGCCGTTCAGGCCGACAGCACAGCCACTCTGACCTTCACGCCAAGCGGAACTGGTACTTCAACCATTACCGTTACCGTTTCTGCTGCCGGTTCGCTGGATAAGGAAATGACCTTTGTCGTTACAGGTCTCTCTTCCAACGTAAATGACGCAGAGAACGTCACTATTGACATGACCAACCGTCACCAGTTGATCAGGGGCTTCGGTACGTATATGAATGAACCCAGGTTCTCTGATTTCTACACCGACCTGATGGGCGGTTCAGCCATGCGTATCGGTATTATCGAGAACCAGATCGAGCCGGTTAACGATAATGATGATCCGTTCACACTGAACAGGTCCGCTCTCAATTATAATGCGTATGACTGGAATTATTTCCGGGATCTGAAAGAACGCGGTGTGAAAACCTTTATACTGACCTCGTGGAGTCCCCCGGCATGGATGAAAGGGAACCTCGATGAGAGCTTTGGTTCCGCGGGTACTCCGAGCTACGACGTTACCGATAATAAACTCCTCAGAACATACTATGATGAGTTTGCCGAGTACCTCGTCGCCGCAGTAACTATGTTCAAGGAAGAAGCAGGTATCGACATTTATGCCATCGGTCTGCAGAACGAACCTGCTTTCTGTGAACCGTATCCTTCAGCAATACTCGACCCGGTTCATTTTGCAGAACAAATTGTTGTAGTTGGAAAACGTTTCGAAAAAGAAGGCATTAAGACCAAATTCTTTATGCCGGAACAAGTCTTCCCGCAGAATCACTACTCCATGAAAGACTACATGGATGCTATCCAGGCCAATCCTGAAGCTGACAAATACTGTGATATCATCGCTGTTCACGGTTATGCCGCTGACGGTATAGGTCAGGGTCAGCCTGACTTCAGTGCGTGGACCGATATGTACAATTATGCACAGCAGGGTCAGTATCCGAAGGAACTCTGGATGACTGAGACCTACACTGAGTACACTTCATTCGATGATGCAATGTACATGGCAGCAGCCATTCACGGCGGACTGGTGTACGGGAACAACAACCTCTGGACACAGTGGAGTTTCGACGGACAGGAAGTCAAACAGGGCAAACCCACGAAGATGCTTTATGCTACAGCCAACTTTGCCCGCTTTGTCAAACCCGGTGCTTACAGGGTCGATGCTACAACAACGAATCCCGGTCTGCTGACAAGTGCATTCATCGATGAAGCGAATGGCAGATTGACCATCGTAGCCATCAACCTGAGCACAGTGCCCATCAGTGCCGATTTCACTGGTGCAAACCTCCCGACTCAGTTTGAAAGTTACCGGACATCACTTTACGAGGATCTGACAGATCTCGGTACGGTTGATAACCAGGTGATCCTTCCGGGAAGAACTGTGACCACACTGGTGGCTGAAGGCAACAAAAAACCGACCATCGACCAGCCCAATGATATGTTGCTGATGATGAATCCGGGACAACAGAGTGTTGACCTCACCAATGTATCAGACGGTGATAATGGAACACAAATCCTTACAGTGACAGCCGAAAGTGACAATACTTCACTGATCGACAATGTTACCGTCGGGACTGTAACCGATGGCAAAGCTACCCTTAACTTCACTCCGAAAACGGATCAGACAGGAACGGCCAACATCACACTTACGCTTACTGATGACGGCACCGGCTTCGGCTTTAACCAGGAGAAGGTAACTTTCCGTGTTGATGTGTATGACGGCTATAACAATGCGCCAACCATCGACCGTCCTGCAGACCATTATTCCATGGAAGATGCAGGTGAACAGGAAGTGACCATCTACGGGCTTACCGACGGTGATCAGGGTAGTCAGACCCTTACGCTCACTGCAGATTCCGATAACCCTGCTCTTATCACAGGATTTACTTCAACCGTAAACGGTGACGGTACGGCTAGCCTTAAATTCACCACAGCAAAAGATGCATATGGCGAAGCAACGGTACGCGTAACCGTAGCAGACAATGGCGGTACTGCAACCAACAACGGGAACATGTCCAACTACCAGGACTTCCTCGTTCAGGTTGCCCCGGTGAACGACGCACCGACCATTGATCCTGTGACCAGTCCCGATCCCATCCCGGTGAACTCAGCAGAACAATTTGTAGAACTGGCTGGCATCAGCTATGGCGACACCTACGGTCCGGTCCAGAACCTGACTATCAGTGCCATGGATGACAATCCCGCCCTGATCAGTGAAGTTCTGGCTACCATGACCGGCTCAACCGGAGAAGTGTCCTATAAACTGGTATCCGGTGCAGAGGGAACCTCTAATATCACCGTGACGGTAAGAGATGACGGAGGCGTTGTTAATAACGGTATCGATTCGGTACAGACAGTATTCGAAGTCACCGTTTCCGGTAACATCGGTATCCGGCAGAACAAAGTTTCTACGCTTATCTATCCGAACCCTGCTACTGATTTCGTTCAGATCGAACTTCAGAAATCAGGCTATGATCAGTTGATCATCGCCGATATGAGCGGTAAGATGTTAAGGACCGAACAGATCAAGCCTTATGAGACTTCAAAACGCATAGACCTTACAGGTATCCACTCAGGAACGTACCTGCTGATCCTGAAAGGACCCGGAGACAAAGAAGTCTTTAACCTTGTCATTCAATAATTCTTTATACATGATCATGATCTGCCTCTATACGGGCAGATCATGATCCTTTAAATTTAGATTCTCCAATCAGTTACTAACTTAAATTTTTACATTATGAAAAAAGTTTACACTTATTTTGCGCTAATTTTCGCACTGTTTGCTTTTGCAAACGTAGGCGCACAAAACACCTTTTTCCAGGAAACCTTTGGGGATGGTGATGGCTATTGGAAGGGTGCTGAGAACACATTCTCAAGGTATGACAACCCCGATGCCTTTAATGTAGATTCCATTACTATCTTTATGAGGAATCTTACGCCGTCCAATGGTTATGCCGATGCTTCAGGTGGAGACTATGTAGACATGGAAGGTCATTACAACTGGAATGGTACCGATCCGAAAAGTGATACTCTTTTGTTCAACGTGAACACCAGCAGTATGAGCAACGTTCAGCTTCATTTCGGTCTGTTTAACAATACCGGATGGACTGGAATCAGGTACCATGCAGTAACCATTCAGTATAGTACCAATGCTAAGGACTGGACTGTTATGGATCATACCACGGTTGCCCAGGATACATTCCCTGGAAGCCAATACTGGGGATGGGTATCATTGGCAGAGGTACTTCCTACTTCCAAGAATCTCCACGTGATGTTCATCAATGCCGGAGACAATCCTCATGAATACTTCCTGGATGATATCACCCTTTCAGGGATATCCAATAATGCCACCCTTTCTGATCTCCAGGTTGACGGTACCACCATTGCCAAGTTCTCGGCCAACACCACCTATTACAGGTATTATGTTCCCGATGGCACAACGGAAGTGCCTGCAATTACTGCTACAGCCACAGATCCTGAAGCAACAGTTGAAGTTACGCCGGCTGCTTCTGTTCCGGGTTCAACCACCATTACGGTGACTGCTGCTGATGGTGTAACTCAGTGGGTATATACTGTTGAAATCAGGTATCCGGTTGTGAGGGGCACAGAAACTATTATGCAGGAAACTTTTGGCACAGGAAGTGCCTACTGGATGGGTGCTGCCAGTGATTATACCGATTATACCGGACCGGAAAGCTGGAGTACGGATACTGTTCTGATCAGGAATTCCAATCCATCTACCGGATATGCCGATGCATCGGGTGATGCAGCCCTGTATCTTGGTCCCTATTATGGAGGCAGCGACACGGTAACCATGATGAATATCAACACCTCCGGTTACAAAGATATTCACATGTCATTCGGTATCTACAACGATACGGGCTGGCCCGGAATCCGTAATCATACCTTCAATGCCGCTTATTCTACCGATGGCACTACCTGGACGCCGATGGACAAGAACTTCGTTGTAGCTCCCGATACCTTCCCGGCAAACAACGTCTGGGCATGGGTTACTCTTGGTGAAGATCTTCCGCCGGCAGAAAACTTTGAGGTCATGTTCTGGAACCCCGATGTTAACCACGGATGGCAGATCGACGATATCACCCTGACAGCCAATATGCTTTCGAGTGATGCCACACTGGCAAATATCACCATCAACGGTGCCGGTATTAGCGGATTCGACGCTGCTACCACCAGCTATGATGTTGAGTGTCCGGGTGCTGTTATTCCGACGATTGATGCCACAGCAAATGATGCCAGTTCAACCTTCGAGATCAGCCTGCCTGATCATGTTCCCGGAACAGCAACCATCACGGTTACTGCCGAAGACGGTTCACAGCAGGTGTACACCCTTAACCTCATCTTTGCCACCTCGGTTGGGAAATACGGTAACATCACCCGTATCTATCCAAACCCGGTAGCCGATGTACTGAAGATCAATTCCGTTAATAACCTCAATTCTGTTGAAGTACTTTCCGTATCCGGTAAAGTCCTGATGAGAACAGACCT
This sequence comes from uncultured Bacteroidales bacterium, assembly GCA_963732905.1. GTDB lineage: Bacteria > Bacteroidota > Bacteroidia > Bacteroidales > DASQZK01. The sequence continues at coordinate 766,395 of CAVTBM010000008.1, read as the reverse complement.
GAACGGAGCCAAAGACGTTACACTGAATGTTTCGTCTCTCTCCAATGGACTCTATATTCTCAGAATGACCGATACCGATGCTACAACCCACATCACCAGGATTGTAAAAAGATAATTTCGATTTTTCTGAGTAATGTTTGCAAAGGCCGCCTTCTTTCATGAAGGCGGTTTTTTTTATATGTCGGAAGAGTGCTAGGAGGGAGAGTACGTCAGGACGAAGATTCCGATAGCTGAATGAGTTAAGATATGGGTAAAAGCTATGAGAGGGAAATCAGAAGGGAGGTTCTCTTAATTCCATAGCTTCTTCGCATCTTAGCATCTTCACTAGGCCAGAGTTCAGAGCACAGCAAAGGGCTTCGTCATATTTAGGATGTCTGTGCTTGAAATGGGATCCCACCCCCGCCTTCCAAACCCGCCGCCCTTAATGACTTTCACCCCCTAAATCTCAGCGTCCTCTTTTCCACTTTTTGACGAAAAGTTATCAACTCACCCAAAATGATGACCCCCGTTTTGATGAATGCAAGCTGAAATCCTCATTTTTTTTCCTCACTGCAAGAATATTTCAGTCCTTTTTTGTATAGCGGAACGGCTATTTTCACCATGAGGGTGAAGGTTCCTGTAGCAGCCGGAAATGAAAATTAAACCCTTAAAGAGAGCCATGAAACGGTGACCATTCCAACCACGGGCAAAACCGTGGCTATGCAAGGGTTACCGCTTCGCGGTCAGAAGACTGTGATTCACAGAAAATGTTAGCTCTCTGATTTTAATATTCGACATTCAATATTCGATATTCGATTTTCCACGGAGACGTGATGCATTACGTCCTCTACGATGTTGATTTCAATATTCGACATTCAATCTCAAATCTCAAACCTCCTACCCCCACAATCTTCCCCACAAAGACGCCGTAAAACCAAAAAAATTATTATCATTGTAATTCCTCATTAACCAGACTAATTACAAAACTTGAAAAGTATATGAGTTCTTCCGCTATTGCTCAGAAGCTGGATAAGCTTTATGAATTCGACCGGGAGCCGGTAAGTCAGAATAAGCTTCAGAATATCGGTAATTTCCTTGGAATGTATGCCGGGGAGCACGTGGCAGGCACGGAATTCGTCATCGGTATGCTGTTTGTCGCTCATGGCGTCAGTGTTACCGACATGTTTATCGGCGGATTGATCGGTAACATCCTGGCGGTTCTGAGCTGGGCGTTCATCACCGCACCCATTGCCGTCAAACTGCGTCTGTCCTTGTACTGGCAGCTCAAAAAGATCACAGGTTCATCTCTGGTGTTCATCTATAACATCGTGAATGCCCTCATGTTCTGTTTCCTTGCAGGTGCCATGGTTTCTGTTTCCGCTACGGCCGTCGGTATTCCCTTTCACATTAAGATGCCTGTGCTCACCGATATTTACCCAAACAGTATCGGATGGGTCGTTACGGTCTTCGCCGTGGGTGCGGTGATCACCACTATGGCTATCCTCGGTTTCGACGCCCTGGCACGCTTTGCCAAAGTGTCGGCTCCCTGGATGTTCCTGATTTTTGTAGCTGTGGCTTTTGCCGTGTTGCCAGGACTGGGTGTGCATCTCGGATCGCACAACTTCTGGCAGGTGGCACATGACAAGATATGGACCGGCCATGCACTGCCCGGGCAGGCGCAGTTTACGATATGGCACGTTATTTTCTTCACGTGGCTGGCTAACGCGGCGATGCACCTGGGTATGTCGGACCTTTCGATTTTCAGGTATGCCAAAAAATGGTATTACGGTTTTTCATCCGCTGTAGGCATGTTTCTTGGCCATTATATCGCATGGATAGCCTCCGGTATCCTCTATGCCGCTTTCCACAGTGATGCTCCCGGCGTTTCAGCCTTCCAGGCTGCAGGTCTTGCCGGAGCCGTAACTGTCGTTATCGCAGGATGGACAACCGCCAACCCGACACTTTACCGTGCCGGACTTGCTCTTCAGGTAGCCTCACCCAACTGGCAACGCTGGAAAGTGACCCTTTTTGCCGGACTTATCACCACACTGGCTGCTCTCTTTCCTGCACTGGTCATGAGACTTCTCGATTTTGTTGCACTTTACGGACTTATCCTCATCCCGATGGGAGGCGTGATCTTCGCCGACTATTACTTCCTGCCCAAAATGAAAATGCAGTCATTTTACGCGGAGGCGAAAGGTATCAGTTTTAACCTGGCAGCGGGCTTTACCTGGTTCCTGATGCTGGCGGCCGCCCTCTTTGCCAATCTGTATTTTCACGTGGACTTGTTCTTCCTTCCGGTACCCACCTGGATCCTTTCCATCATTCTTTATGTTGCACTAAGTAAATTATATCAGAAAAATGTTTGAAAACAATATCATATTAAAAATCACCATCCGTGTTCTGGCCGTCATTGGCCTGATCATGACCATTCTGCCCTCACTTCTGCACTTCAGCGGAGTTATGGAGATGGATACAATGAAAACCTGGATGGCCATCGGCATGTTTGTCTGGTTCCTCACGGGTTCATTCTGGCTTGGGAAGAAGACGAAGGAAGGGGTGTAAGCAATCAGGAGTTTTGGAATTGCTTGCCAGGGGATATTCTTTGGAAATCCCCATCCTGATATAAGGAATATCGTCTCTCCTTATATCCCGTTGATTTCATAGATTTGAACAGTTTGAGCAGATGATGAACCGGATGCCTTACTTTTCCACATAAAAAAGACCCGAGATCAACGTCCCGGGTCTTCAGCCTTTCAGAGGCAGGTATGGTAAGATTCCTTTTAATCAAAATCGATCATTGCCTTCATCACGCCATCTTTGTATTCCGTCACCAGGTCGAAAGCGGCCTTGGTGTCATCGAATTTGTAACGGTGAGTGGGCATGAGGCTGACGTCGACCTTGCCGTTTTCCATCATCTCCAGTGACTTTTCAACGCAGTTGTTTTGCCGGCGGACGTTGCGAACGGTGATTTCCTTGTGACGCATCTTGTCGACGCTGAACGACCAGCGGTCGAATTCGGGGATGCCGATGATCATCAGTTTACCGCCGGGTTTCAGCATGTCGATTGCCTGGTCCACAGCTTCCTGCTGACCGCAGCATTCGAAGACCACATCCAGCAGGAGGGGTTCTGCAGCGGCTACTTCCGCAACCACATCGGTCTTATCCGGATTGCCGGTCCAGTGAGCGCCTGATTTTTTAGCGAGTTCCAGCCTGTCGCCGATCTTGTCAGTGACATAAACTTTCCCGGCCCCTTCGGCCAGGGCAGGGAGGAGGACACTCATGCCAATGGGACCGAAGCCCAGGATTCCTATTGTTGCACCTTTCATGGGGATGGATTCCTGAACAGCATAAACGCCTATGGACAAAGGCTCGGAGATGGCAGCCTGGTCATAACTCAGTTTATTTGAAATGGGAATGCAGCTTTGCTCAGGCATCACGATATATTCGGAAAGACAACCGTCGGCCTGTCCAGGGCATCCCAGGAACTTCAGCTTACGGCAGGTGTGCGGGCGTCCTGCCAGGCACTGGTCACATACCCCACAGGGCATTGCCGGTTCGATTGCAACGCGGTCACCTGGTTTTACACTTTTTACGGCATCGCCAACTTTCACAACTTCACCGGCACCTTCATGGCCAACCGGGAAAGGGTACTGAACCACCTGCGACCCGATTTTTCCTGTGGTATAATAGTGAACATCGGAACCGCAGACGCCGAGGGTTTTCATTTTGATTAGTACGTCTGTGTCATTAACGATCATGGGATCAGGGACTTGTTTCATTTCCATCTGCCTGATCCCGGTCAACATCATTGCTTTCATAGTCTATCCGGGGTTTATAATTTAAAAACATAAAGATAATTCATTGCACTGAAAAATAACCAACAGCCGTTTTTAAAATAATGTTTAAATTTGAGACCATAATTCCGGCAGTCGTTTGCCAGTTCATTTCATTCATGCTGATTGTAAAGTATGATCAGTTCCGGAAAATATATTCAGAAAAAGACACCCTGTCCATGAACCTGCTTGAACAACTTAAACAATTCACCACTGTGGTCGCCGATACGGGTGATTTTGCCGGCATCAGGGCATTTAAACCACAAGATGCCACTACCAATCCGTCACTGCTTTATGCAGCAGCGCAAAAAGACGAATACAATCATCTGGTTTCGGAGGCTGTGGCTTACGGTAAAAGGTCATCGTCTGACCGGGACATGCAGGTGGATGAGACCATCGACCGGCTGGCGGTTAATTTTGGGATGGAGATCCTGAAGATCGTTCCCGGAAGGGTTTCCACGGAGGTTGCTGCCGGCTTGTCGTTTGACACCGGAAAAACTCTTCAGAAAGCCCGTAAACTTATCTCGATGTATGAAGAAAACGGCATCGACCGGAAACGCATTCTCATTAAGGTGGCCAGCACCTGGGAGGGGATAAAGGCCGCAGAGATCCTTGAGAAGGAAGGGATCCACTGTAACCTGACCCTGTTGTTCAGCAAAGCCCAGGCGATTGCCTGTGCCGATGCCGGCGTTCAGCTGATCTCTCCCTTCGTAGGCCGTATTTACGACTGGTACCGGAAGGAGAGGGGAGTGGATCATATTCCTCCGGATGAAGATCCCGGTGTACAGTCGGTGCATTTCATCTATAACTATTATAAGAAGTTCGGCTACCGCACTGAGGTGATGGGAGCAAGCTTCCGGAATAGCGGGCAGATCATGGCGCTGGCAGGATGCGATCTTCTGACCATCTCACCGGCGCTCCTGTCGGAGTTGTCCGGAACGGAGGGTATACTCGAAAGGAAGCTGAACGGGGTTTCAGCTGTAAAAGCCGAACTTGAAGAGATTCACCCCGATGAGGCCGCCTTCAGATGGATGCATAATGAAGACGCCATGGCTACCGAAAAACTTGCAGAAGGAATCCGGAAATTCAACGGAGATCTGCTAAGTCTTAAAAAATTAATCGTGTCCATGTTTTAATATTTATAACCGAAATTTATGATCCAGGAAATTGAAGATCTGTTACGAAAGGAAGCAGAAGCCATCATGCATATACCTGCCACAGATGATTTTGTAAGGGCTGTCGACATTATTTACGAGTGTGTGCATGTGAATAAAGGCCGGGTCATTGCCAGCGGTATGGGCAAAGCCGGACAGATCGCCGAAAATATTGCCACCACTTTCAGCTCGACCGGAACGCCGGCTACTTTCCTTCATCCCAGTGAAGCCCAACACGGAGATCTTGGAGTGATGCGGGAAAACGATGTATTGCTGGTGCTTTCAAATTCAGGCCGTACCAGGGAGATCATTGAACTGGTATCCCTTACCCATAACCTCTATGACAGTATCCCGGTTATCGTCATCACCGGCAACCCGGAAGGTAATCTGCCTCTTATTGCCGACCTGACTATCTACACCGGCAATCCGCAGGAAGTCTGTCCACTCGGTCTGACACCGACCACCTCAACCACAACGATGACGGTAATTGGCGATGTCCTGGTGGTTTTACTGATGAAGAAGATCAAATTTTCAGCCATCGATTATGCAAAACGTCACCACGGCGGGTATTTAGGCGATAAATCCAGAAACCAGGCAAACGATCATGAGAATCCTTAAAGAACAATCGGCCGGACTCATCATTGATGTGCAGGAGAAACTTTTCCCGCATATTCAAGAGCATGAGCTGTTGGCCCGGAATACGGGCATACTTATCGAAGGGCTTAAAATCCTGAATGTTCCCCTCCTGGTCACCGAGCAGTATCCCAAAGGTCTGGGTTATACCATCCCGGAAATCAAAGGCGCACTGGCCTCACCGGAGCCTCATGAGAAATTATCCTTTTCATGTTGTGACGATCCTGAAATCATGGTGGAGCTGAACAATCTCGACAGGAAGAATATCATCATTGCCGGGATCGAGGCTCATGTCTGTGTTTTACAGACGGCAGTTGATCTGCTGGAAAACGGATTTCAACCGGTGGTTATCGAAGACTGCGTCTCGTCGCGGAAAGTCGGTGATAAGGCCGTCGCCATCCAAAGAATGAGGAAAGAGGGAGTGGTGATCAGTACCGTTGAATCTATCTTATTCGAACTTGCCCGGGTGAGCGGGACAGAACAATTTAAAGCTATTTCGCGCCTGGTAAAATAATAATTATCTATGTCCAGAGTATTTGCTGTTGGAGAAACCCTCCTTGATGTTATATTCAGAAACGATCAACCCGTGTCGGCTACACCGGGTGGTTCGATGCTTAACACCGCCGTGAGTCTGGGTCGCCTGGGTGGAGATGTGTATTTTGTGAGTGATTACGGACAAGACCATGTTGGGAAGATGATTGACACATTTCTCACGAATAACAGGGTTAAAACCGATTATGTTCAGCGCTATGAGCAGCATAAGTCAGGACTCGCCCTGGCTTTCCTGGACGAAAATAACGATGCGGCATACCAGTTTTATAAGGATTTCCCGGTAAAAAGGATGGAGGACATCATCATCCCGTTCAGTAAGGATGACCTCCTGCTTTTTGGTAGTTTCTTCGCACTGACCGATAATGTAAGGGAAGCACTGAAGCGTTTTCTGGTTGCCGCACGGCAGGCAGGAAGCATCATCATGTATGATCCGAATTTCAGGAAAGCCCATCTGCACGAGTTGGACAGGCTAAGGCCCATCATCCGGGAGAACATGCAGTATGCCGATATCGTGAGAGGTTCCAATGAGGATTTTGAAGTGATCTTCGGTACAACCGACGCAGCAAAGGCCTGGGAGGAAGTAAGGAATGCCGGTTGTAAAGGACTGTTTTACACTGAAAACAAGAATGGCGTAGAAATTCTGACACCGGACTATGCTTTTCACCTGGACGTTCCTCAAATCAAAACGGTAAGCACTATTGGTGCCGGTGATAATTTCAATGCAGGCATTCTCTGGACTTTTCTGCAACAGGACAGCCTTCATGCCGCGTCTCAGATTCCAGGTCCGGTATGGCAGCAGGCAGGTAAGAACGGCATCGCCTTCTCATCTGACGTTTGCCGGCATTATGAGAATTATATCTCGGAGGCGTTTGCAGCGGAGATGCAGGGAGTGAAAGGTGAGGAATGAGGATTCCGGATTTTCATTCATTTTCACCACGGATTACACAGATTACACAGATTATCGAAGATTGGGTATCCGGTTTTTCATAGACGTAAAGCATCCCGTCTCAACATTTTGATTTATCATTCGAAATTCATTATTCTTCTCTTCCCTTTCGCCTTTCACCTTTCGCCTTTCGCCTTTCGCCTTTCACTTTTCACCTTTTTCCCAACCTCTTCTTCCCCTCGCTCACCCCTTATTCCCCTGAAAGGGGAAACCCTGCCCGCCGCAGCATTTACGAAGTCCTTCTCCCGTTCTCCCTTCTCCCGTCTCCCTGTCTCCGACTTCGATATTCATTATTCATTATTCTTCTCTTCCCTTTCGCCTTTCGCCTTTCGCCTTTCGCCTTTCACCTTTCACCTTTTTCCCAACCTCTTCTTCCCCTCGCTCACCCCTTATTCCCCTGAAAGGGGAAACCCAGCCCGCCGCAGCATTTACGAAGTCCTTCTCCCTGTCTCCCGTCTCCCGTCTCCCGTCTCCCGTCTCCGACTTCGATTATTCATTATTCATTATTCTTCTCTTCCCTTTCGCCTTTCGCCTTTCGCCTTTCACCTTTCACCTTTTTCCCAACCTCTTCTTCCCCTCGCTCACCCCTTATTCCCCTGAAAGGGGAAACCCTGCCCGCCGCAGCATTTACGAAGTCCTTCTCCCGTCTCCCTCTCCCGTCTCCCTTCTCCCTTCTCCCGTCTCCCGTCTCCCGTCTCCGACTTCGATTTTCATTATTCATTATTCTTCTCTTCCCTTTCGCCTTTCACCTTTCGCCTTTCACCTTTCGCCTTTCACCTTTTTCCCAACCTCTTCTTCCCCTCGCTCACCCCTTATTCCCCTGAAAGGGGAAACCCTGCCCGCCGCAGCATTTACGAAGTCCTTCTCCCGTCTCCCTTCTCCCGTCTCCCTTCTCCCTTCTCCCGTCTCCCGTCTCCCGTCTCCGACTTCGATATTCATTATTCATTATTCTTCTCTTCCCTTTCGCCTTTCACCTTTCACTTTCGCCTTTCACCTTTCGCCTTTCACCTTTTTCCCAACCTCTTCTTCCCCTCGCTCACCCCTTATTCCCCTGAAAGGGGAAACCCTGCCCGCCGCAGCATTTACGAAGTCCTTCTCCCTTCTCCCTTCTCCCTTCTCCCTTCTCCCTTCTCCCTTCTCCCTTCTCCCTTCTCCCTTCTCCCTTCTCCCTTCTCCCTTCTCCCTTCTCCCGTCTCCGACTTCGATATTCATTATTCATTATTCTTCTCTTCCCTTTCACCTTTCACCTTTCGCCTTTCACCTTTCACCTTCAGAGGACCGGACATAGCATTGGGTCTCGAGATTCTAAGGAGTCTGTGTTTAGATAGGGCATCCCACCCCCGCCTTCCAAACCCGCCGCCCTTAATGACTTTCACCCCCCAAATCTCAGCGTCCTCTTTTGCCCTTTTTGACGAAAAGTTATCAACTCACCCAAAAAGATGATATCGGTGATGGTTGAAAACGATGTTCATGAAATGGCACGCCAGGGCGTGCCTCTACGATTGCTTCTATATACGAACCCGTTTCATTTTCTCTTTCATTCTTCCTCCGGAATTATTCGTATATTTGACCCATTCAATGGATCAACAGACCCGCAAAAGCATGCTTTGTTTCTCAAACGATTTAAACTACCCTCAAAAGGCCACATGATTAGAGCTAAAACTACAGAACAATGAAAAAATGGGTAACGAGAATGCTGATGATTACAGGAATAGTTATCCTTGCTCTGTTTATCGGATTGCTGTATAAAATATTTTTGACTGGGCCAACGCTTCCCGAAAACACCAATGCCCTTGTCGATAGTCTTATAGAAACCAAAATTCCTGAATTTGTTACGGGAGATGCAGGTTTCGTTAAGTCCGGTGAGAACAGGGTGTGGTATGAAAGCATCACTCCTGATGATTCGGTAAAAGGCACTGTGATTCTTTTCATGGGAATATCAAATGATGCACTGGGATGGCCACAGAAATTTATCGATAATCTGGTAGCTTCGGGATACCGGGTCATACGTTACGATTACCGTGGTACCGGGATGTCCGGTTCCGTTGAAAATGATCCATATACGTTGAAAGATCTTGCAGCTGATGCCGTATTGATACTGGATACACTGCACATAGAAAAAGCACATCTTGTAGGTGTTTCCCTCGGAGGGATGGTAGCCCAGGAATATGCGATCCATTTTCCCGAAAGGGCTTCCACGCTCACATCGGTTATGTCTTCAGGCAATATTGTGGATCCTGAACTCCCGGCTATAAGCAAAAAATTTGTGATAGAACTGGTCAGTTCCAGCCTGAAATACAGTCTCTTTTCTTCTGAGAAGAACGTCGTCAAACGTAATATTGCCGTGAGGGTAATCCTGCAGGGTGATGCCGATTATGATATTGATGTGACCGGCGTAGCCCAACAGGTACTCTATAATCTGAGGGAGAGGAACGGCTATAACAGGAAAGCTTCAAAACAGCAGCAACAGGCGGTCATGAATTCCGGTTCAAGGTACGAAGAACTAAAATCCATAGATATTCCAACCCTGGTGATCCACGGGGTCAATGACCCGTTTATTCCTATTGCGCACAGTAAAAAACTCGCATCTGTGATTCCCGGTGCAAGAACACTTTGGGTTGATAATATGGGTCATGATGTCCCTCCTTACCTGATCGACTCCTTAACGGATATTCTTACAGAACATTTTGAAGGCCGGTAATCCGGAAAATGAATGAGACAGGTCATGCATTTGTCTTACCTAATGCTTATATTTTGCAGGTTATATTTCTGCTCCGGGTATAATGTTTCCACCTACGCTTTTTTGAACCTGACAGCCTGAGATTTGTTAAGTACTTTTATGAAATACAGTATTTTTGCATCTACAGTTCCTGAAATCAAGTTTTTATTATGCCTATAAACGTTCCCAATAATCTGCCTGCCATCAAGGAATTGAAGAATGAAAATATCTTCATCATGGAAGAATCGCGGGCAACACAACAGGATATCCGTCCTCTGAGGGTAGCCCTGCTAAACCTTATGCCACTGAAAAAAGTTGCCGAAACTGACATGATACGTAACCTTTCGAATACTTCGCTTCAGGTGGAACTCGATCTGTTGTACATGAATGAGCATGAATCAAAGAACACCCCCAGGGAACATCTCGAGGTATTTTACAAAACTTTTAATGATGTTTACTGCCGCCGATACGACGGGCTCATCATTACCGGGGCCCCGGTTGAACTTCTGCCTTTTGAAAAGGTTGATTACTGGGATAAGCTTTGTGAGGTGATGGAATGGAGCAAGACCAATGTTACGAGTACACTTCATATTTGTTGGGGAGCTCAGGCTGGTCTGTATTACCATTACGGGATTAAGAAATATCCGCTTCCGAAAAAGGCCTTCGGAGTGTTCGACCATTTCATTTCGGATCCTAAAGTGCCATTGGTTCGCGGATTTGACGATGTCTTCCCGGCGCCACATTCCCGGTATACCGAAAACCGTCTGGAAGATCTCAGGAATCATCCCGACCTCTCTGTTCTCGCCTGGTCGGAAAAAGTGGGATCCAATATCGTGGTTTCCAACGATGGCCGTCAGATCTTTATTGCAGGTCACCTTGAGTACAACCCGCTTACCCTGAAGCAGGAATATGAACGGGATATCAAAAAAGGCCTGGATATCGACATCCCTTCAAACTATTTTCCTGATGATGATCCCTCAAAGACTCCTGTGATAAGATGGCGGGCGCACGCCAACCTGCTGTTTTCAAACTGGCTTAATTATTATGTTTACCAGGTCACACCATACCTCCTGGAATAATTGCTAATTTCTGACGCAACGGATGAAAAAGCCAAAGTTTTTTTGCCCGGCATACGTTGGGATGTCCACCTGATATCCGAGAATGCCGTGATACCACGCTTGATCGTTGTTGTATTCTGTTGCCGTCCACCAGTAGGTATTATATCCGGGATCGCCCATACCGCCCTCAGTGTCGCAATAACCAGTTGAGACTGCGGTGAAACCCGACTTGTTCCTGTATGCCGGGTAATCGGTATTATCCGGGTTTCCGCCAGTCACGTTAAACAGGGTCCATGAAGAAGTGTCGGCCATTGCCTTGGCGATTTTATTCCCTGTGGTGGTCCCATCAAAATTATACCCGTTTTCAATAAGGTAATTGATGAGGTTGGTCCATTCATCTTCAGTAGGGACGTGCCATCCTTCAGGACTTAGCTTCCCGGTATTTACCGCATTCCAGTTGTAAAGTGCCCCGAAACGGTCCTTATAGGCAACCCGATCATAATAAAACCAGGCAAATGCTGGTCCCGTGTTGGTTTTCCAGTCATTAAGGTTTGTGATCTGGGTTATCGGGCTTCCATCATTGTAATGGGTGGTTTTCAGATTTTCCGCCATCCACCATTGGGTGCCTATTTTTATGGTTTTATAAACATTCCCGTCAATATCGGTGACAATTCCGGTAGTATCTCCCGCGGCCACCGCAATGAGACCTGTCTTTGTCAACGTATTGTACCCGAAGTTGTTCGCTGCCGTAAGTGAAACTGTGAAGGTTCCGCTTTTGGTGAAGGTATGTGTGGGGTTCTGTAGCGAAGATGTCTCTCCGTCACCGAAATTCCACGCCCAGGTGGTAGGGTTGTTGGTCGAAAGGTCGGTGAAATGAATGGAATCGTAACGGGTGATCGAGGTCTTATCGGCGGAAAAATCCACAACCGGTGGCTGGTCGACGGGAACCGGGGCAGTGAGAAAAACAGCGATTTCATCCGATGAAGAACCTCCGTCGTTATCCGTTGCGCTGATCCTGATCTTGTGTGTTCCGGTTTGCAGTGTTCCTGTCAGCCAGGTGAAGGTATATGGGAACTGATCTGCGAAACCGGTGCCGTTATCGTCGATGTAAAATCTTACTTCTGCGATCTTACCATCAGGGTCGGTAGCATCTGCATTGATGACCACAGTATCACCTTTACTAATTTCGTCGCCATTCTGGGGATGGGTGATTGTGCATACAGGAAGTTTATTTGTACCATCATTACTTTTTTTGCAGCCGCAGATCAGACACGACATGGTGATCAGGATGGATGCGGCGGTAAAACCGGTCTGTATTTTCATTGTATCGGGGTTAACCTGTTGCTGGGATATTTCAGTTAATAAGATGTATAACAATAAAATTCCTGAAATGGTCATCCGGCCGGATAAATTTATTTTCAAGCTCTTCAATACAATAAAGAGCTCTTATTCAGTAAATAGATAAAAGAATGAATCAACTGATCCGGGATCCGGAACTCAGTAAGCGGGAAGGGACGGTTCTTTGATGATTAGGGGTTTTGTTGCTATTCATTATGAATGTGCGATACCCGGGTAATATAAATTCGTGCAGCAAGCAGGTTGATTCCACCTTAACGGGAAATGACCTTAAGGAATCCTACTTTTTGCCGGTGGACTTTGAAACACCGGAAATGGCCATGCTCAATCGGAATGCCTACCGCCATCCTGAATCGGGGTGACTAATCGTAGCTGAGTTCCAATTTTATGTCTTTCCCGAAGGATACACCCGGGCGGACTTTAAATTCAGCCCTTGCCTCATGAATGATTACTTTCAGGGTATTCTGGTTATAAAACCAGCTGATCGTTCCATATTTTGTCCTGTAATTTTCAAGACTCATCTTTTTCCCAAGCCAGGCCGGGAGTATGCCGGCGCCAATGACCAGTTCAGGCTGGTTTCCTGATTCATCAAAATAGGCAAGCATATCGATCTGCAGCAGAAGAAGTTCTGAAGCTGTCCAGTAATGCGGAGTTACATATTTAGGTTTGAGCCATCCCCTGTACTGATCCCATCCGTGGAAGGAGTTTTCCTCTCCATTCCCTTCCCAGAAGGTATAAAGGCCCGGCGAACACTGATTATTCCAGAAATAGTAAAGAGTCTGCCAGGTGTATTCCGGTTTGTCGCAAAATAGCCACTGATGGGCCTCGGCCATCTTAAAGTAAGTCCACAGCGGTCTCTCCTTAGGAACGCCGTTTTCCCATGTATCCTCTTGTTCATTGGTCAGCTTCTCGACAAAAAACGGATTATCCTTACTGGTGATCCAGGTGGGCCAGATGCTTACCATATAATTTCTTTCATTTTCGTATTTCGACTGGCCGAATTCTTTCATCCAGGCCGATTTAAGTTTAGCCGCTTTCTCCGTACACTGATCTGCCACGTCCGGTTTACCCAGTTTAGCAGCAAGCCTTGAGGCCTGTATCAGCCCGCGGTAAGATATGGCCGTTATGTATAACGCCGGGAAATGGAGATCCATAGCTCCGATAATAAGGCCGTCTTCCGATTTCATACATATAAGCTGCCTGCGTTTCAGATCGTTTTGAAGATGAGGGGCAATAGGGCCAATGTAATTCTCATAAATATTGCCTTCTGCGTTCATCATTGTGTCTATGTATCTGAGCTTCCTCTCAATATGGGGCCAAAGCCACCTGTAGTATTCAGGGTCATCGATCAAAAAAGCCACTTCTGTGAGAGCGTTGATCTCGGAACCCGGGGCATCACCTTCGGCACCGAATCCACCGAAAAAATCATTCTCTGCAAAGTATACTGAAAGTTCTCTGGCCGTTTCCAGGTTACCACTCTTTGCCATTGCCATCAGCGAGTAAGCCCCGTCACGTTCCCAGGCCAGCGGGTAATTCACAGGCTCTCCGGGACCGGTCTGCCGGCCGATATAACCCATCATCAGGTTCGCAGCCTGGGCATTGATACAGTCTGTAAAGGCTTTATCGGGAACGTCAATGCTGAATTGCGGCACCGTCCGACGGTGATTCAGGGGACTGTTGAATACAGGCCGGGTATCTTGTATGGTTATCACCAGGGGTGAATCCCTGAATTCGAGCCTGGCAAAAGCCCATCCTTCAGGACTTTGTACGGGGTTTCCTCCAGGCCGGGCAGTAAAAAGCTCTCCTTCATCCTCATCGCCTGTATAAACAGCTAACGGAAGGGATGACGGAGTGACGATCCACCGATGATTGATCAGAAGTCGTGTTTTGTCCCAGACGATCGAGGTCAAAGGGCCACCTGCAGGACCCGTACTCCGGAAAGAAAGGGCAAATGAGTAATCAGGGTGATCCGCGGGGTTAAAAGAGAAAGTCCATGATCCTGGTTCATCATACTTCCACACACACTGGTAATATGGAGTTGTTGAACTTATGGAAGGCATCATGTCATCCTTCTCCCAGACGTAATTCTGACCTATCTGGTCCATAGGAATATTATCACTCGTGGCGACTACGTGATTGTTCTTATCCAGAACCCATACCGCCATACCGAAACTTCCGGGCGAGGGACTGAAACTCCCGGCGGGCTCGTAATATGCCTTTTGACTCAGTGGGCTACCGGGCTCCCCAAGTAAAGCATGGCCATCGCCCCTTGGCCAGAGATCGTCAGGTCTTCGGCTCATGGCATCAAGGGCGATCTGTCGTTGTGTTAATGCTGAATCCTGTGCCAGAACGGAAGGGAAATTTGTAGTGATCCAGAACAGGATGAGCCCGGCTGAGATGCACTTTGCTGATGCATGTTGAAACATATTGAAATCCTCCGGTTTTAATTATCAATAGAAATGGGATAATCGGTCAACTTATATCTCTGGAAAATGTTATAAATTTTTCTGGAAAAACGGATGATCTCTTTCCATAAATAAATGATGCCGGCAATTTACGTGTTTGATGATGTTAGTCAAGTATTACCGTAATAAAAGTACGAAATTTTCCTGTACGGCAAGAAATTTCGAAACGGCTGAGTACGTCTTTGGCGTTTGCCTGTAAGGTTTTTATTGCGGAGGTGAAAAGTCAGGTTAAAATAATTCAGGAAAAGCAAAGTGAATTGTAACTTTGGTCCTCTATAATAAGGTCACGAAGCTTAATGTGATAGGATTTTTTATTTAAAATTCAGGATGTTCAATATGAATTATGCGATAACGGAAAATAAAACTTTCAAAGGCATCGATTTTTCAACAGTGGAATTGGCTGCGGGCGAATTCGATACATGCAGGTTTAGCGGTTGTAATTTTTTGGGTTCCGATCTGTCGGAAAGAGTTTTTCAGCAATGTGAGTTTGAGCGGTGTGATTTCAGCAATGCCGGTTTGAAAAATACGATCATGCAGGAAATGAAATTCAGCGAATGCAAGCTAATAGGACTGAATTTCTGTGATTGTAAGGAATTTTTACTTTCATTTTCCTTTAGAGATTGCCGGTTGGACCTTTCCACTTTCCATGACCTGAAAATCAGGAAAACTGTATTTGAAAACTGTACACTCCGGGAAGTGGATTTTTCGGGTACGGATCTGACGGGGTCCGTGTTTGAAAACTGTGATCTGAGTCAGGCAGTTTTTGATCACACCATCCTTGAAAAGGCTGATTTCAGGACGGCAGCACATTACTCGATAGATCCTGAATTAAACCGTCTCAGGAAAGCGTTGTTCTCCCTGCAGGGGTTGCCAGGCCTCCTGGAAAAATATGACATTGAAATAGAGTGAAATCAAGATGATCCCCAATGAACCTTAAAAATTTATACTTTCTCAAATATTAACCAATCTTCAAGATCATGAAAGAATTTAAGGAGTTTATCAACAGGGGAAATGTCATCGAGATGGCTACGGGTCTGATCATGGCCTTATATTTTGGAGCCATCGTGAAATCTTTTGTCGGCGATATCCTCATGCCGCCGATTGGTTTACTTTTAGGCGGGGTTGATTTTTCGCATTTAAAATGGGTCCTTACACCCGAAGTTGCTGAATCGGCTGCAGGTGCAGGCGATGGAGCTGCTGAAGTGGCCATATCGTATGGCCTTTTCATTAACACCATCATTACGTTTTTCATCGTTGGCTTTGCTATTTTTTTCGTGATCAAGGCGTACAATCACATGAAAATGCGAATGGAGAAAAAACGGGAAGAAACGATTCCGGCTCCTCCGGCACCATCGAGGGAAGAAATTTTACTCACGGAAATCCGCGATTTGCTGAAGAAATAAAAATAATCATGATCCCGGAATACATGAAGCAACCTGGTCATGTTTGTAAAAAAAGCAGCCCTGAGGTTTTTAGAGACTATGGAAAGATATCTGATCTTCGGAATTTTGAGCATCCCAGTAATTCTTCTCTCCCTGCGTGGATTATCCAGGTTAAAGAGTCATGGATTTTACCGGTTTTTCAGCTGGGAATGTATCATCTTTCTATTTGCAGCAAACTATAAATACTGGTTTGTGAATCCGGCAAGTTTTTTACAGATCGCTTCATGGATTTGCCTTATCCTCTCCACTTACCTGGTCACGGCAGGTGTAATTAAACTTAAAAAGGCAGGAAAACCAGGCAGAGGAAGGGAAGACCGCTCAATATTCCGGTTTGAGAGAACAAGTGAACTGGTTCAGGAAGGGATTTATAAATATATCAGGCATCCGCTTTATTCGTCGCTTTTGTTCCTTACCTGGGGTATTTATTTGAAAAATACGAATTTGCTTTTACTGGTTCCCGCGATACTTTCGACCCTTTTTCTGTTTCTCACTGCCCGCTTTGATGAAAGGGAATGTATTGATTTTTTTGGTGAAAGGTACAAGGTGTATATGCGGAAAAGCAAACGGTTCATTCCGTTTATAATTTAAATGAAAATAGGGTTGTTGCTGCCGGGCTTTATCTGAACCAAATTTATCAATTCCTGTTAATATTTAAATCCGGAGCAGGGTGATCCTGGAAGACGGGAACTAAGTACTGATCCGGACAGATGAATTTAATATGCAAAGCCATGAAAAAAAAGGATCCTGTAGTACATTTTGAAATGCCCGCGGAGGACCGGGAACGGATGGCCGGATTTTATTCAACCGTATTTGGTTGGGAAACAAATTTGCTTGGTGAAGATATGGGCAATTACGTGACGGTTTCTACCACCGAAACGGATGAAAACCAGATGGTCAAAACCCCGGGAGCCATCAATGGGGGTTTTTATCCCAAAAAAGATTCACCGGCAAAATATCCATCTGTGGTAATAGCGGTAGATTCCATTGGGGATTCCATGAAAATGGTAAGCAAGGCTGGGGGCCAGGTACTGGGTGAACCGGTTGATATTCCTGGCATTGGCAGGTATGTTTCATTTCTCGATACGGAAGGAAACCGGGTTAGCCTGTTGCAGCCTTTAATGCGATGACAGGGGATGACGTCGGCTGACATTGCAAATATCAGGCTGGTAAGTCAACAAATAAGCGCATCAGAACATCGTTCGCCAAAGGAACTGGTGGCATGGATGGGAGCGATACAGGCCCAGGATTATGGCATGGCAAAATGGGCTGTCGGATTGAGATTGCCCGGAACAACGGAACAACTCATTGAGGCAGCCCTCAATGACGGGGATATCATACGAACGCATTTGATGCGTCCTACCTGGCACATGGTTTCGTCGGATGACATTTACTGGTTGCTCGAACTCACCGGGCCGCGGATAAAAGCCTCAATGCGGTCGCGACAAGTTCAACTTGAACTGGACAACCGCGTTATTCGCAAAAGCAACGACATCATAGTTAAAACCATTGCCGTCAACGGATTTTCTACCCGGGAACAAATCGTCGAAAGCTTTATAAGAGCAGGCTTCTCACTGGCCGATAACCGGGCAGCTCACCTCCTGATGAATGCCGAGATCGACGGACTGATCTGCAGCGGCAGGATCGTAAGGAACAAACCGACATATGCCCTTCTTTCAGAAAGAGTACCGGTAAAGAATACCCTGGCACGTGAGGAGGCTTTGGCCAGGCTGACAAAAAGGTATTTTTACAGTCATGGTCCGGCCACACTTCAGGATTTTGTATGGTGGTCGGGCCTGACTGTCCGTGATGCCTCCCGCGGCCTTACAATGATCGGTCAGGAACTGGTGGGCATTGACATGGATTCACAAAAATACTGGATGTCCCCTGTTTCGGCTGTTCCCCCCGTAAAAGATACAGTTTATCTTCTGCCGGCTTACGATGAATTTATCATCAGCTATCGCGACAGATCTGCGGCTCTTACCCCTGGTACTCAATTGAAAGCGATCATGAACAACGGAATGTTTAGGCCGGTAATCGTTGTAAATGGCAGGGTAGTAGGCACCTGGAGACGGACCCTTAAGAAAGATAAAATCATCTTTGAACCTGATTATTTTAATACTTTGTCTGAAGCCATCCGAAAAAAGATCCTGAAGAAAGCCGTTGAGTACTCGAAATTTGTAGGAAAACAGATTGAATGGGGTATTTAATATCTCAATAGAGGAACACCTCAAGGCATGTCTCCCGTTTAACAAGATTTTCCAGGAATCGGCTACCGGTGGGATGATATCCGGTGCCGGGAAGAAGAAAAAAGGAAATAGAGGGAATAAAGGCGAAAGGCAAAAGGGAAGAGAAGAATAATGAATATCTAATAACGAATTCGGAGACGGGCGAAGGGGTAATATATAGAAGCAATCGTAGAGGCACGCCGTGGCGTGCCTATGAATGAACATCGTTTTCAACCATCACCGATATCATCATTTCGGGTGAGTTGATAACTTTTCGTCAAAAAGTGAAAAAGTGGATGCTGAGATTTGGGAGGCGGAATCCATTAAGGGGCGGAGTGTTGGAAGGCGGGGGTGGGATGCCCTATCTTAACACAGATTCCTTAGAAAAGACGAAGCCCGGGGTATGCCCGGAGGTTAAATCTTTAAGGCGAAAGGCGAAAGGTAAAAGTGAGGGAGTTAGAGATTGGAGATTGGAGATTAGAAATTAGAGATTAGAGATTGAGGGAGAATATCGAATAATGAATAATGAATAATGAATATCGAAGTCGGAGACGGGAGACGGGAGACGGGAGACGGGAGACGGGAGAAGGACTTCGTAAATGCTGCGGCGGGCAGGGTTTCCCCTTTCAGGGGAATAAGGGGTGAGCGAGGGGAGGAAGTTACAGGGAAAAAGAATAAAGGAAATAGAGGGAAGAAAGGCGAAAGGCGAAAGTGAGGGATTGAGGGAGAATATTGAATGAAAAGCCAAAAAGTAGAGATGTGATGCTTCACGTCTGTGAAAAAACCAGATACCCTATCTATAAAAATCTAAAACAATTTGTGATAATCTGTGCAATCTGTGGTGAAAATGAAGCCCGAATTTGGATACAGCAGACGGACTTAGTAAATGCTACGGAGGGCAGGGTTTCCCCTTTTAGGGGACTAAGGGGTGAGTGTGGGGAAGAAGATGCCGGGAAAAAGATTTCAACCTTCCGGTGAGAAAAAATATTTAATTTTCCCGTAAATTGCCACTTCACCAAATTACCAGGTCTTAAAATTATAAACGACAATCCCGGTAGCTCCCGGGAAAAATAAATTCCTGATGACAGCCCTTATTCAAAATCTACGAAACGAATTCCTGACCCATGCCGATGAAAAAACCCGGGAATCCAGTCAGCGGTTTTTCAAAGAGGAGGTGAATATTTACGGGCTTACATCAGCCGATGCCCGGAAAATTATTAAGAAATGGTTTGCCCGGATTAAGGACAGGCCAAAAGATGAAATTTTCAGTCTTTGTGAAGAGCTCTGGAAATCGGGCTATATGGAGGAAGCCGTTGCAGCCTGTGAGTGGTCCTACTTCATCCATAAGCAGTATGTGCCTTCTGATTTTACTGTGTTTGAAAGATGGGTCAGTTCGTATGTCACAAACTGGGCTGCGTGTGATACTCTTTGTAATCATACCGTTGGGGAGTTCATGGAAATGTACCCTGAGTTCCTTTCCGGATTGAAATCCTGGGCCCGCTCTGAAAACCGGTGGATGCGCCGGGCAGCTGCCGTATCCCTTATCATTCCTGCCAGGAAGGGAAAGTTTCATGACGATATTCTGGACATCGCCGGTATCCTGTTGCAGGATCAGGATGAC
This sequence comes from uncultured Bacteroidales bacterium, assembly GCA_963732905.1. Classification (GTDB taxonomy): domain Bacteria; phylum Bacteroidota; class Bacteroidia; order Bacteroidales; genus DASQZK01. The sequence continues at coordinate 746,409 of CAVTBM010000008.1, read as the reverse complement.
ATGGTTCAGAAAGGGTACGGATGGATGCTCAAGGCAGCCAGCCAGGCAGATCAAAAGCGAATCTTTGATTACGTGATGAGTAAACGCACCGTCATGCCCCGCACAGCACTCCGTTATGCCATTGAGAAGATGCCTGAGGATATGCGGAAGCGTGCCATGGAGAAACCCTGATCGTAAATTTTGGGGTTTAAATCCACTTATCCTGAAGTATCGTTTTCCTGTCGGATCTGCACTGGGAAAGCCATTGACTGACATTAAATATCCTGAAATCGGGTGTAAAATTCGACCGGAGATATCAACCGGGATTGGGATCGTTACAATAGTTCCCGCTTCTGTTTCATTTCTGCGTACCTCTCAAAGACCCGTATAAAACAATAAAAACCAGGCCTCCTGTTCCAACATTCCGAAAATTTTCCTATATTAGATTTACTGTTTAAATCCATCCGGAAATTATTCAAGTGTCTGCTCAAAAACTACTACTTATGAAAAAACGTTTTTTAATTTCAGGACTTATAGTCCTGACACCTCTCCTTTGTTTTGCTCAGCAAATCCACACACCTGCCGGGATTTTCAAGATCATGCAGAAATCACCGGTCACCTACAGGATGATGACTTTGGATGAGAATATTCCGGTTCCTGACAGATCTGAAAATTTAATAGATCACAATTATTACCGAACGGTGGAAGACGGAAACCTTGTCACGCGAACGTATATCGTCATTGATTCGGTTAAAGAATACTTAACAAAAGCTGAAGCCCTGTACCAGGACAACCAGATTGTTGAAGCCAGGGACATGTATTTAAAAGCACTCAACCAGGATACAACCTTTTATGCTGTCATGACCTATATCGGACAAATGTATGAAATCGAGCAGAACTGGAATGAGGCCATCAAATGGTATAAAAAAGCCATCAGTAAGAATTATATTGATTATATGGCACACTGGTTCCTGGCTGATGCTTACCGTATGACGGGTCAAATCGATAAAGCCGTGGATGAGATCACGATTGCAAAAATTCTGAACCGGAATAATCCCCGTTTGCAGAACTCTTTGACAGATATTTACAAGTTAAAAAAGCTGCATTATTCCGATTTCATTTTCAATCCGCAGATCAGGATCGACAGTACAGGAGTGAATAAAGTGGATGTGGCTTCGGGTAAAGGCTGGCTTGGTTATGCTATGGTAAAAGCCGTCTGGAAGTACGAACCCGGGTATAAGGAAAGCATGGGAGTAAAAAGTTCAAATATTTCAACCCTTGAAGAAAAAGAAGCGATTGTGGCCCTGATGACTTCAGGAGATAAGAAAACATTGAAAAAATCACAGGAATTGAAGGCTGTTAAACTGGCCATTGACAAGGGCATGATCGATGATTATATCCTCTATGAGATCTTTTTACCTGATCATCCTTTTGTCGCCTGTCAGTTGTCGGAAGATTTGATCAACAATATTAAAGACTACATTATCCGGGTACGAAGCAAAGTGAAATAACATCATGATAAGATGGTCAATAGTCTTCATTTTGAAAATTGTCAGTCAGGAATTTTCGGGCATATGAAAAAGCAGATCATGATTATGGTCCTGGTCACCTTTTCATGGAATATATTTTCACAATCCATGGATATCGGCGGCAGCATTGGAACAATCAGTAATTCTATTTATCAACCGGACCTGTTTTCTATCCTGACGTTTTCAGCAAATCTGGAATTCAGGCCGTCTCATGCATTGTTTTCACTACAAACAAGTCCTACCCTCGTTACTGAAAGGGATTTCTCAGGATCATTGGGACGTTTTCCGCTTTACGTAAAATTTATAATAGGGAAGCAATTCCGGATTTGTCCATACTTCGCAGCTTATATCCAGACCGATTCGAACTATGGGTATATGGCAGGACTTAACCTGGAATGGAATTTTCTGAAGAATGTTTCATGTTTTGTCCGCGGGGATTACGGATTGTATTGTTATAAATTAGAAATGCCGTCACGTTTTGGAGGTTATAATACAGTCAGATTTAGCGATCCGAGTATAACAATGAGTTTCGGGATTATGAGAAATATCCGTTTTAAATCTGCCCTAATGGAATAATCGCATTAAACGTAAATAAACTATTTTCTCATGAAAAAGTTGATTTCAATAATACCGGTCATGATGATCGGAATTAGCAGCTTTGGCCAGATGATCATGACGGCTGAAGGCGTTCATCCCGATAATGCCTGCAATCCGGATGCGGTGTATTTCCTGATTGAGAACCGGGCCAGACCCTTGGAGCCGGTGGATTCCATTGAAATGAAGTTAAACAGGATCGTGACTTTTGCAAAGGATCATCCGGATTTCAAAGGTGAACCGGCAATACAGTTCGTGGTGAATTGCCGTGGCGGGATCGGAGGCGGATTTCACATGGTGAAGTCGTCGGGGAATGATGAACTGGACCGTGCCCTGATTGCTTTTTTCAAAACGGTTAATGGCTGGCAGGCTGGGAAAAAGAGCCGGAAAAAAACTGTAGACAGCTGGTATATGTGGAGATTAGAGATTAAGGAGGGATATATTGATATTCTTAACTGAAGAGGATATTCGGATTTTTCATGGCTTGCTCGGAGCCTTTAAGTCAGGGCAGAGTCCTGGGAATCGTTCTTGTAAGGAGTCTTTGTTTAGATAGGGCATCCCTCCCCCGCCTTCCAACACTCCGCCCCTTAATGGATTCCGCCCCCCAAATCTCAGCGTCCACTTTTCCACTTTTTGACGAAAAGTTATCAACTCACCCAAAATGACGACCCCCGTTTTGATGAATGCAAGCTGAAATCCTCATTTTTTTTTCTCACTGCAAGAATATTTCAGTACTTTTTTGTATAAGGAAATCTTGTTCCAAAACCGGCAACGGTTATCGTTAACGTTTACCAATTGATCGGTCACCGGTTATCAACCCACCTGTAACCGCTTTTGATAAATTCATGGTCACAGTGAGAGACGCCTTGGGGTGTGTATCTAAGAGAAGAATGGATTAAATTGGCGGCCATTCATGGGGAATGCCTCGGGGCTTGCCTATACCAAAATAAGAAACCGGTGATCATTCAAAGGCACGCCTTGGCGTGCCTCTACGATTGCTTCTTCGATGTCTTATCTTTTGTCACCCGTCTCCTTTCTCTCCTTTCCTCAGATCCCCTTTCCGTTCTCCAGCACGTATTTCTCTGCCTCTACATTCCACAATCCGTCATTTTCTTTCACCAGCTTGTGGAGGTTGGCAAAGAACGGATCCTTCTCTCCGAGCTTTTCGAAGTCATCGATAGCGGTGAGCGGCAAGCTGATATTAGTATAGATCAGCTTCTTCCCTCCGGGGATATTGGGAAGATTCTTCGTAGTGGGGATCACGGCATCCAGTCCGCCTATATGGGTGACCATACCAGCCGGGTTAATGCTTCCTTCTGCCATCATCAGCAGCGATTCCTTCATGTCGGACGTATTTCCACCACTTGTACCGGTGATATGAGTGAAAGCATAATGTACGTTGTAGAAATTAAAGCTGGCTTTGAAGTCAGGATTGGCAGGGCCGGCGAAGAAATTCATACAACCATCGAAAGCTAGAAGGGCATCGGCCTGCTCAACAACCTGTTTAACCGGTGCGAAGACAAAGACATCGTCATAGCCTTTGTCACCGGTGAGTGAACGCAGGTAACCCACCGGATCGTTGTAATTTGCAGTGTTCACATATTGAAGCTTTATACCGTGCTTATGGGCTTCTTCGACGGTATGAAGCTTGGCAGCTCTGTCGAGCCGGGCCTGGTCGATATCGGTCACCACCATAAAGGAAGGACGCAGATCATTATGCAGGGCATAATCGATGGCTGCCAGACCCATAGGACCTACGCCGGCAAGGACAGCCAGGTTACCGCCTTCACTGATACCCATGTGATGCACATACGAACCATATGAGGTGTGGTAACTTGCGTGAAAAGCGCCCACAACACACGACATGGGCTCAGACAGGGATGCAAGGAAAAAAGCGTCGCCATGATATGGAAGCAGACAGTTCATCTCCATCACTTCGTTGGGAATAATGATGTGGGTGGCATCCCCGCCGATCCAGCGGAAGGAGTATCCCGGTGCATTGAGACTGCCCTTGTAATTGAGGGCCGGCTGAATACTGAATTTCTGACCCGGACTGAATTCTTTCTGCCATTTTTTGCCAACTTCAAGGATCACACCGCTGAATTCGTGACCAATCATGGTTGGATTCTGAGCCACATCATCCGGTACACGCTTGTGGTCGGGTCCCTGCTTGGTGGCTTTATAGGTTGACATGCAGATGCTGTCGGAAATGACCTGTGCTAAAATCTCGTCATCTTTCATTTTGGGAAGTTCGAATTCTTCGAGTCTCAGATCATCTTTCCCATATATACGAACGGCTTTGGTTTTCATAATGAATATTCTGTCTTGGTTAATTTAACATGATTTGTCCTCCGGTCACAGGGATAGCCTGTCCGGTTTCGTATTTCTGATCAATAATATAATAAACGGCTTTCATGACGTCTTCGGTGCGGCATCCCCTGTTGAGCGGAACCTGGCTTTCGTAGAAACGTTTTACCTCTTCGATTGTTTTTGCCCCCTGCACTTTTCCGGTTTCCAGGTATTGCACGAACAACCCCTTTTGCGGATCAGCCCAAAGCGGGCCTTCGAAGAAATTTCCCGGGCAGACCGAATTCACCTTTATCCGGAACGGAGCCAGCTCCAGGGCGAAAGACTGTGTAAGGCCGATACCGCCAAATTTGCCACCGGCATAGGCAAAATTCCGGTTGCTTCCTTTTAGTCCCGACTTTGAATTGATTTGAATAATGTCGGCAAAATGGCCGGGTTTATACTTATGCTGAAGTTTCATCACAGCAGAGGCATATTTTGCACCCAGGTAATAGGCTTCGTAGTTCACCATGGTCATCTTCCGGAAGGTATCCGGCTCCATTTCTTCCAGTCCTCCGGCCCTCAGAATCCCTGCGTTGGAGATGTAGACATCCAGCCCTCCAAAAAGCTGAACGGTGCTTACCACCAGGTTTTTTACCGATTCAGCATCTGAAACATCCGTGGTGACATATACAGCTTCGTTTTTTCCCGCCAGCCCGTTCAATGCAGAGGCCGTGGCCCGACCGGTGGTTTCATTCAGATCGGCTACAATTACATTCGCACTGCTTTCAACAAGCGAACGGGCAATGCCTTCTCCGAAACCCTGGGCGCCACCGGTTACAATACAGATTTTCTGCTCAACAAGGCCTCGTGTAGCAGATCCCTTTGAGATCATACGGCGGTAGTTCTCGACTTCCCAGTTGTCGATAAATGCAATGTCTTCCTGGCCCAGGAAACGAGGCCCGCCGAAGTTTTCAGAAAAATAACTGATTTTCAGGAGATCTTCATACACATCCAGGGCTATCTCTGCAGCATCTGCAGTATCCTCCACAGCAATCACACCGTAATCCCTGATCATGATGATCCTGGGGGCATACCCGTTCTTCTTTAATATTCAGGGAGTTGCTTTTGCAGGTCCGTAACGATAGCCTGCGGAGTGGACGAATCTTCAATATACAGGTAATCTCCCTTGCAATACACGATGATATCAGGGGTAAAGGGAAGGGCAGCTTTTTCAAAGCTTTTCCTGTTGCCGTAAAAATGTGAATGCAGGCGATTATGTCTGAGTCTCACGATTTTCGGCTGATCCTCAGACATGATCATGCGGATGGCCGGCAGAAATTCCGTGATGTTTTGATGGACCTTCAGATCCTCAAATTCCGTTTCACTCTCCTTAAAAGCAGCCTTAATGGTATTCGTAATATGGTCATAGATGGATCTGATCTCTTCTGTATGATCCGCACTGACGAAGACGCCGTGATTCTCAAGGAAGATCATTTTCGGGTCACATCCGAATTTTTCACGGTAGGCCGGCATGGCTGCCTGTACTTTTTTGAATAATTCATATCCCGGGGCATAGGGAATATACATCGCTTCTTCACCAAAAAGCTCAAGTGTCTTTTCCCTGGACTTGTTCGAACAGGTGAGTGAGTTGGTGATGGTGGGATGCATATGGACCACATAAGCATATTCAATCAGTTCATGAAAAGAGGTTTCGACGGAAGGCCGCTTTTGTTTTTCCGGATAGATATTGGCGGCAATGAGATCGGCTTTCACCTCGGTTTCCCTGACCTGCAGATCGGAGCTGTAAACCTTTGTCCCGGTAATCCTGACTTTTTCACGGTCGAGTACAGCAAAACCTTCTTCATCGATGGTGGCCAGAGCAGCTCCGCTGGCCTTGACCCAGATATGTTCTGCATTTTTCCACGAGGTGTTACCTCCGCCTGCCAGGGTGTAATCTTTTTGTCTTCCGTAGAAACGGGAAATGTCGATCAGATCCCGGATGGTTTTATCCATTTTATCAATTGTTTAATTATAAAGAAAATATTCAATCACCGCATTTCCCAGCTCAATGAATTCATCCCGGCTGGACAGCCGTGGCTTACCGTTGCGTTCAATATAACCTTCATCACCTTTTGCCCTGAGATACTGATGAGCGGCAATGACGCAGGCGCCTTCGAAATTGATACGTTTCAGTTCTTCATCCAGATCAACGCCACCGCGGGTTGAGATTCGCAACGGGATCAGTTCGGGAGTGTTATGCTCGGTTCCGAAAGTGATCACGAAATGTCGGTCGCTGAAAAAGGTGACAAATTCCTTCAGATTGGAGAAATCATTCCTGCCGGGGATAAGCTCTATTGAATAGATATTCCGTCCGGTGAGTTCCTTGTACAACTGTTCCATGTCTTCCTCGTATTCGGTGTAATTTCCCGCTTTGTCGTCGAGCAGGACAGGGTAGGTGGGGATCCCACCGGCATCGGTGATTATACGGATGACCTCGTCAATTTCCAGGAAAGCTTTCGGATCTTCCTTTACAAATGCAACACCCCCTGATTTAAGCAGATTATTACGTATTTCACCTTCAAGGGCAGCAGCGTTATTAATGTTGACGACAGTTTCCTTTCCTTCATATAGCTTTTTCAGCATTTCTTTCCGTTGCGATTCGGTGGGATACTTCTCAAAGATTTTTATCCGTATTACCCTGGCGATGTGCCGTTCACGTACCATCCCCTTTGTGTATTTATCCAGGATGTCATCATAGTCGAGCGTCAGTTCAGGATCTACGGTTTGTAAGTGCTGCGATGCCAGTTCAACCATTTTCCTGGTCTGGTTGAGGCTCTCGGCACGTACATTTTCCAGTTTTTTGAGTGAGCTGCCTTCAAGGCTTACCGGGAAATCAAGGCCTTTACCGCTGAAATAGGTACGGCCCGGATTGGTCGGATCGTTAACCCTGATGCCGTTCTTTTGTTCATCCTTCAGCAGGCCCATGAATTCGATGTTGAACATCGGGAAGAGTTTATAATTTTCTGCCAGGTCCTGAAATTCTTCATAGCCGGCCATGGTGTAAAAATCATTAATACCCAGTATTTTGACCTGTTCTTCTTTGGCCATGTCAAATACCTGCCGCAGATCTCTGAAAGCGCTGAAGGAATAGGGTGTGTGAAAGTGACCATTCACTTCATGGACGATATTGCTGCCGTTTTTACTGTACCATTCCAGGATTTCTGTTCTTCCGGGAAAATCTTTCAAAATGTTTCTTGCCATTTTTATTGGTCGGAATTAAGTTGGTTAAGTTTTGAATTTATGTGTGCAATGTCTTCTTTGGAAAGTTTAAGGTTCAGGGCTCCCAGATTGTCATCTACCTGCCGGGCATCCCTTGCCCCAACCAGGGCAACCGTTATACCGGGTTGTTCGAGTGTCCAGCGGATTACAAGCTGGGCCAGCGTGGCTCCTTTTGCTTCGGCTATGGGTTTGATCTCTTCAAGAAAGTCATTGGTTTTTTGGATGTTTTCTTTTTTGAAGTGGGGTGATTCGGCACGGGTATCTCCAACCCTGAATTTGTGATCGGGTGAGAATTTCCCGGTCAGCAGTCCTCGTTGAAGCGGGCTGTAGGCCAGTATGGATGTCTGATGCTCCAGGCAAAAGGGAACCAGTTCTTTTTCAATATTCCTTTGCACCATGCTGTATGGAACCTGATCGGAACAAACCGGGGCCGATTTTATGGCTTGGTTCAGCAGATCAGCTCGATAGTTGCAAACGCCTGCCGCCCTGATCTTTCCCTGCTCCAGGAGCAGATTGACGGCTTCCATGGTTTCTTCCATGGGTGTGGTGGGATCGGCCCAGTGGATCTGGTAAAGATCGATATAATCGGTTCCCAGACGACGCAAGCTGTTCTCACATTCCCGGATCACGGACTCCTTTCCTGCATAACGGTAGATATCGATATTCTTACCTTCTTCATCCTGGAGCGAAAAATAATACTGTCCGGCCTTTTCATCCCAGCGAAGGCCGTACTTGGTCAGGATCTGTACCCGGTCGCGTTTTCCCCTGATGGCCTGACCAACCAGTTCTTCACTCTGCCCGAAGCCGTAAACGGGAGCGGTGTCAATGGTTGTTATACCATGATCCACCGACTTCTGAATGGCATCGATGGCATCCCGTTTTTCTGCACCGCCCCACATAGCTCCTCCTATCGCCCAGGCGCCAAAGGCAATGGGCGTAACTTTTACGTTAGTCTTTCCGAGAGTACGGTATTCCATGGCGGATGTAATTTTAATTACCAGTTTAAACATTCATCGGGAGCAGCGCCCAGATTTTCAACAACCCAGTCGGCATCCTGCAGTTCAGCAGCTGAAAAGCTCGTCGTCAGGGCAAGGCACCTGCATCCGGCGGCCCTGGCTGCCTTCACTCCACTGATTGCATCTTCAATTACCAGGCAGTCTGAGGGATTAACATTGAGTAATCCGGCGGCTTTAAGATAGATTTCAGGATCCGGTTTCCGGTTTTTTACTTCCTGGCCATTTACAAGAGCATCAAAGAGTTCTTCATTCAGGCCGGCTTCCCTGAGGTTGATCTTAACTTTCACTTCATCAGCACTGGAAGCCACCGCCATTTTAAGGTGTTTCTGACGGCACAATCCGATAAATTCCTTCACACCATCCAGGGGTTCCAGTTTGCCCTGAACCAGCCCGTCGTAAATTTCATACGTTCTGGCTTTGTCCTTCTCCACATCGAAAGGAATGCCGTATTTTTCAGCCACACCGCCAAGGTAGCGGTTCTCGCCCATTCCGGTAAAGGGTAAAAAATCTTCAGGCTTTACATTGCAGCCTTTTTCCTTAAAGAGTTGTATGCCGGCCCGGTTGATGTATTTCTCAGTATCGACCAGGACACCATCCATATCAAACAGTACTGCTTTTATCATCTTCAGGTTTTATTTTGACCAGGTCAACAACGCCGTTCAGCACAAAATGTGGCTGATAGGCATAAGAATCAATCATGTTGCGCGAGGTGATTCCGCTTAGTACCAGGTAGAGTATCTATTTCCGATTCAATACCGGCGATAATGTCGGTGTCCATACGGTCGCCAATGATAATGGTATCTTCCCGTGTCAGCCCAAGTTTTCTGAGGGCGATACGCATCATCAGCGGGTTAGGTTTACCAACGAAATAAGCGCTTTTTCCGGTAGACAGTTCGATAGGAGCAATCAGTGCTTTGGTGGCAGGAGTGATACCATCTTCAGTCGGACCGGTAATATCCGGATTGGTTCCTACGAGCCGGGCTCCTCTAATTACCAGGTTTACCGCATGTTCAATCCTCTCATAGCTATAGGAGCGGGATTCACCGACTACAACATAGTCAGGATCGACATTGTTCATCGTGTAGCCAACATTGTACAAGGCATTGATCAGGCCGGCTTCACCAATAATGTATGCACTGCCCCTGGGCTTCTGGCTGGCCAGGAAGGCGGCTGTGGCCAGTGCGCTTGTATAGAAATGGCTCCGGTCCACTTCGATGCCGAGACGTTCCATCTTTTCCTGCAGCTCCTTAGGCGTACGTTCACTGGAATTCGTAAGGAAAATAAAGTTTTTCTTCTCGTCCTTAAGCCACTGAACAAATTCCTTTACCCCGGGTAAAAGCCGGTTGCCGTGATAGATCACGCCATCCATATCGCATATAAAACCTTTTTTACTTTTAATCTTTTCGATATCAGTCTTTTTGGTCATAAGGATTTATTTTTGGTTAGCTGTAATTTTGATTCAAGGAGAAGAGTTTTTGAATAAATCTCAGGGAATCTCAGAGGGTCAAAATTACAATGAAACTGCAGGATGTCTGTTACCCTGCGGTTAAATTTTTGTAAAAAGGAGGTATCTGCCGGATGGCGATTCCCCTGCACATCCCGGGCATCGAAAAAGATGCCTGAAACCAGCGCTTCCAGAACTTTGTCATAGGGTAGGCCTTGCTGGCAGGCCAGTCTGATCACCGGAACGAGGCGGTCTTCTGGTCCCAGTTTACGCTCCAGGTCACAACCCACACGGAAAATGGTATCCCCAAGGCTCCGGTTGGCAAAGCGGGACAGCAGGTCGTCAATATGATCCTCCAGGGCTTCGTCTGTGAATTCATCAGGATATTGGTGTCGGAGGACCACCGCCGATTCGTGCATGGCCCCGGCAACCTTCTGTCTGATCACTGAATCTTCAAGTGCCTCCCAGGTATAGGTAAGATCCGGATTTTTTAAGTAACTGAAATAGGCCAGGGCCGCATGACCAAGGTTGTGAATGAACAGTTTGCGGTCGACCCAGGCTTTCATGTTATCTTTTGGAGCGAGACCGGGGATGTTGGGTATAGGATTCTTAAATGCCCTTTTATCGAGAATCAGTGTGTTATAGTTTTCGGCAAAGACATTTAGCGGATTTTCATGCTGGTCGGTGGCAGTCATCAGCGGCACCATTTTCCCGATACTGGTTTCAATCAGCCCGAGATAGCTTTCAATTGGGAAATCTTCGGGAAGTTCAGCCATAAACTGCCTCTTCATCCATCCGGAAGCATCCCGCATATTCTCTGCAATAATGATATCGAGAGGTTTTCCGGGAAAGAGTTTTTGCCTTGCCCCGGCAGCCAGAGCCATGAGATGAACGACGTTGGGAAGTCCTTTCTGTCCTACCGATACGGCCAGAATATCTGCCGTAACAATTTCATCCACGATTTTCTCCGTATTATTCAGATGAACAGCCCGTATGCCGGAGACAGGCAGGCGTTTTTCTTCACGGTCTTTGATGATGACATCATAGGTACCAAGGCGATTGATCCCGTTCACCACGGTTGAGTCTATATCAATAAATACAGTCTCATAACCGCCGTTAGAGAAGAGCTGTGCAATAAAAGACCTGCCGATTTTGCCGGCGCCAAAAAGGACGAGTTTCCCTGAATAGTTTTGCTGAAGCATGGTTGGTTAATGATCCACAAAATTAGAAAAACATGTGGATTGTGAAGAATAATGAGCGCGATTCTTCATGAATACTTTATTCCGGATGCTGTCCTAAGGAGTATTACAACGCCTCAATCACACGGCCCAGTTTGGCTCTTACCTCGGCAGCCAGCCCGGCAAGTGCCGGATTTTCCACGGCCTGCATGGAAGCAATGGGATCGACGGCTGCCACTTCCGTTTTTCCATCCTCCGTCTCCTGAACGATGACATTGCAGGGTAGCATGGTCCCGATCTTGTTTTCACTTAGTAACGCCTTGTAGGCAAAAGCAGGATTGCAGGCGCCAAGTATGGTGTATTTCCGAAAGTCTACTCCCAGTTTCTCTTTCAGTTTCTCGTTGATGGAAATAGTTGACAGTACACCGAAACCTTCACCAGCCAAAACTTCAGTGGTTCGTTGGATCGCCTCTTCAAACGGCTGGTCGATGGTCTTTTCAATATAGTATTTCATAGTCTCAGGGTTTAACCATTATAACCAATGAACGAAACTGTTGTTCGATGGAACCATGGAAACCGAAATATCGAATAATAAATGAAAAACCAAAACGTAGGTGACATGATGCTTCGCGTCTCCGAAAATCTTACCCACAAATGATCTGATCAGCAGCCGTTTCAAAAAATCTTCTGTCAAAGCTTTTACAAATTGCCGGATCCTGTCAAAATATTTTCCGAACTTTGTATTTGTAGGATGGAATTGGAGGAAGCAGGGCTGAAGCAGTCTGCTTTGAACCTTAAGCAATGATTTCCATAATGGGACTAAAACGCTTGCAAAGGATGCTGAGGCATAAATACGTCAGTTTAACAGCGGCGTTATTCGTTATTCATGTATTAACGATCAACACAGGTTTTTCACAAACCGGCGTGCCGCCGGGCAATAATCCGGTGACCATTGCCCGACCAGGTCAATTTAAACCGATGCCAGTGCTTGACGGAATGAATAGCCTGGCGAAACAATTGCCCTACTTCGTGCCAACCTATGATGAATCCACCTCGCCTTATTGTGTTTTTGCAGCCCTGATAAATACCGAACAATCCGGACTTTTTATTTTCGCCCCGAACGGTCAGCCACTGTTTTACAAGACATTCGATAATTTCTGCTATAATTTTACGATCCAGCCGAACGGCCTGCTTTCCTATTATGATGATGATGTTGAGGGATTTCTCCTTATGGACAGTCTGTACAACGTGGTGGATACAGTTATAACAACAGGTTTCCGTACAAACTATCATGAGCTAAGAATAACTGAGGATGGCAGTTACCTGCTGTTTGGCGATGACCCGCGAAGCATCGATATGAGTAAAATTGTTGAAGGGGGAGATCAAAACGCTACAGTCATTGGTATGGTGGTTCAGAAACTGGATGCCCGGAAAAATCTTGTTTTCGAGTGGAAAAGCTTTGATCATTTCGATGTCACGGACAGCTATGCAGACCTGACCTCTTCATATATCGATTATGCCCACTTTAATGCCATTGCTACAGATACGGATTCTACCATCATTTTGTCCTCCAGGAATTTGAGTGAACTCACAAGGATTAACCTCAGGAACGGTGACATCATCTGGAGGATGGGAGGGAAAAACAATCAGTTTACCTTCGTGGGCTTTGACAGGATGTTTTCAGACCAGCATGATATCCGGAGGATACAGGATAATAAATACTCATTGTTTGATAACGGGGTGAACGGAAATCCAAGGTATTCAAAAGGCATTGAATTTACCATCGACGAACAGGCCATGACGGTTACAGAGGTGAAGGAATACAGGCATGACCCGGATATATATTCAACCATTATGGGCGGTGTGCAAATCCTGGAGAATGGAAACACCCTTATTGACTGGGGTAATAATACCTTTTCGGAGTATGATGCCGGGGATCATATTGTTCATGAAGGTAAATTTCTGAATTGTGATTTCTATACGTACAGGGTTGGTAAATTTGCCTGGAAAAATAAGTCATTCAGTGCCGGTCAGGAAAATATTGAATTCGGATCGCAGGAGGTGGGCGATTCAGTTATCAGGCATGTGAGTATTCAAAATCATTCAAATGATACTCTGGTGATAAACGAATTAAACTGGAGGCAAACTGCTTTTAAGGTAAATCAGGATTCGGTTACTATTTTACCCGGCGGACAGTCGGATCTTGAAATCGTTTTTAAACCTGTAAAGAACGGAACCCTGGTCGATACTCTTACGTTAAGATCCGCTGAGGATAATCAGGGCATTGCCATCCAGGTGGCCATGAAAGGAACGGGAGTTGGGGGTCCTGATTTTACAACACTGGTGAACACGAATCCTGTCCTGTTTTTTCCGGTTCCTTTCAATGAATATCTGCAGTATCGATTTGAGAAACCGGTTGACAGAATTGAAATCCGGGACATGAAGGGCAGACGGGTTCTTGCCGCGAACCATACGGGACTGTCCGGAAGGATGGATACCCGCAGGTTTCCGCATGGTGCCTACGTTGTAACTGTTTATTACTTCGACAAATCCAAAACTCAGGTATTGATCCTGAAATGAAACTGTTTTTTGTATGATTCAGACATGTATAATGGCGAAAAAATCTTAATTTCATGATTAATTTGCTAACCCGCTTTTGAATCCTGCGGTTTACATCAAATGCCGGAAGAGATACAGGTATCACAATAGTACCCGGGGCTGACAAAGAATTGGGCCGAAGGATAGATAGCACAAAGAACATTGAGAATAAAAAATAAATTTAGCAATGAGACTAAAGCAACTAATTACGATTTTAGGGATTTCTTTTCTGATGACAGGTCAGGGTTTTTCGCAGGATCTGGTATTGCCCGATAATTTCCCTGTTTTCACGATCGATACAATGAATGAACCTGATCCCGGTTATCTTTTTATGTTTGCCCGACCCCAGGACCCTGACAAATTCCCCGGTTATCTGATGATCGTCGATACTGTCGGAGTTCCGGTGTACTACAGGTACATCCCGTATCAGTCGGGAAAATTCACCATACAGCGAGACGGGCTGATCTCCTTCCTCAGGAGTGATGACACCTATAATCAGTTTTATATGATGGACAGCAGTTTCCAGATTGTTGATTCTGTATGGATGGATAATTATGAGCTCGACAGTCACGATTTTATTGCGATGGCCAACGGTCATTACCTGCTCTTCGGTCTCGATAATCGCACGGTTGACATGAGTCAGATCGTGGCAGGCGGACAGACCGATGCCACGGTGCAGGGATGCGTTATCCAGGAACTGGATGAGAACAAGAACGTCGTGTTCGAATGGAACAGTTTTGATCATTACCAGATTACCGACACCTACAAGGACGTTACCAAAACGTCTATCCCGTATGTGCATCCCAATGCCATCGATGTCGACACGGACGGGAATATCATCCTGAGTGCGCGGGAGATGAATGAAATGACCAAAATTGACAGGCAGACAGGAGATATCATCTGGAGACTTGGCGGTAAAAACAACCAGTTCACCTTTGCAGATTCATCCCAGATGTTTTCTTTTCCGCATAACATACGGCGACTGGCCAACGGACACATTACCATGTTCGATAACGGATCGTACCGTGTTCCGCCTTATTCACGAGCCATTGAATACAGCCTCGACGAAGTAAACAAGACCATTGCAGAGGTCTGGGAATATGATGCTGACAAAGCAATATATTCACCTTCAGGAGGCAGTGTGCAACGCCTTCCCTCCGGTAACAGCCTGATATGCTACGGCGGTCAGGTTTCGGATCCGGCACTTACCGAGGTCAAACCGGATGGTACGGTTGCCTTCCGTTTACACTTTAATGATCCGGCCATAAGAGCTGGAAATGCTTCAAAATTCCCCTGGAAAACAACATTGTTTAAAACCAATACCGATCTGGTCGACTTTGGGGAATGGGACGGTTACACCAAGGCGCTGTATCTGCTGAAGGTTAAAAACAACTCTGGCCGGCGAGCTGGAACTTACCGGTTATTCTTTGCATACCCATGAATTTTCTCTGGATAAAAACATCTTTCCCCTGACTCTTACTCCCGGTGAAGAGAAAAACATAAACCTGTATTTTTATCCTTATGATGCCACCAGCAGGGTGGTCAATGATGTTCTCACCATTAACTCCGATATCAACTCGGATACGCTGGTTCAGCGGGTTGCCGTCCAGGTCCGGCTGACCGGAATCAGCACTTACACCTCAGTAAAGGAAATTCGTGCCGGTGAGTTGAGCGTATACCCGAATCCTGCAACAGATGCTGTAACCATACATTCTCCGGGAGAAATTGATGGTACTATAATGCTTTTCAGTACGGATGGAAAACTGGTTTATAAAAGTGAGATGCATGCTCATCAGTATACCATTAACATAGGTAGCCTTAATAATGGAATCTATATCCTTGAGATTCATGACAGACATTCCGGTAAATCGTACAGAAAAAGGATTATTAAATTCTGAAAAGTGAGATCTTGAAAATCTATAAATGGTACCGTAAATCATGAACCACCCTGTTTTATCGGCTACATTTGTCCTGCTTTCTGTGGTTAATTTGTCTGATAAAACGCCTTCAGGTAAGGACCGTCAGATAAATGCCAGACCGAATATCCTCCTGATCAACGTTGATGACCTGGGATGGAAAGACCCGGGGTACATGGGCAGTAAATACTATGAAACGCCTAACATCGACAGATTATCCTCCCGGGGTATGATATTTACGCATGCCTATGCCGCGGCAGCCAATTGTGCACCAAGCAGGGCAAGCCTCTTCAGTGGGATGTACTCCCCGCGCACAGGTGTCTATACGGTGGGAAACTCCGACAGGGGAGAGGCAATAAACCGGAGACTTATCCCGGTGGAGAATACACTGTTCATAGCTGATTCAGTGCTAACCATTGCTGAAGTCCTGCAACATCACGGATACAAAACCTGTCACGTGGGTAAATGGCACATCGGCCAGGATCCAAGATCACAGGGCTTTGACGTGAATATCGGCGGTGCGGAATATGGCCACCCGGCCAGCTATTTCAGTCCTTATCACAACAAAGCTCTTAAAGACGGTCCCGACGGCGAATATCTTACAGACCGCCTGACTACCGAAGCCATCAACTTCCTGAAAACGGTGGGGAATGATGAACCCTTTTTCATGAATTTCGCCACATATGCCGTTCATACACCGCTTCAACCCAAACCGGAATTAAAAAAGAAATATGAAGCGAAAACCGGATGGAACGGTCAGAAAAATGCATCATATGCTGCCATGATCGAAGCACTGGATACCAACATTGGGCGCTTGATGGACTATCTTAAAAGCTCCGGCAAGATGAACAACACATTCATCGTGTTTGCGTCGGATAATGGGGGTGTATACCGGATAACAAGACAATGGCCGCTAAGAGCGGGCAAGGGTTCATATTATGAAGGCGGAATACGTATACCGATGTTTTTTGTCTGGCCCGGTAAGATCAAAGCCGGGAAAATCTCAGAACAGATGGTCAGCAATATCGATTTTTATCCCACTTTCCTGGCGGTTGCCGGTATTGAACCACCCACCGGAAAGATCCTTGACGGTGTCAGCCTGATGCCGGCCCTCAGGGGAGAAAGGCTTGCTGACAGGCCTTTATTCTGGCATTTCCCTATTTATCTGGAAGGAGGTAACGAAGAAACCGGAGACCTGACGTTCCGCACCCGACCAGGTTCCGTGATGGAATATGAAGGATGGAAGCTGCATGAATATTTTGAGGACGGACATCTCGAATTGTACAACCTCGGTGCAGAGATCGATGAAAAGAAAAACCTCGAATCAACCTATCCTCAAAAGACGGAAGAACTGCACAGGATGTTGGAAGTATGGCGCGAACGGACAAAGGCGCCGGTGCCGGAAGAATTAAATCCGGATTTTAAACCGGGGAAGCAGGAATGAAATCATTTCAGCACTGAATACTGCTCAAAGAGGTATAAGTGAATGATAATGAGAGACTACGTGCTGTTCATTGAACACAAAAGACGGGACCTTCATTTTAAGAGCAGATGATCCTGAACTCATTTTTTAACGGTAATATTGCCGATAAATGATTTTATTGGTATATTTACCGATAAATTCATTTATTAGTCTATTTACCGATATAAGTCTCAGCTATGAATTCAGCAACGATTTCTGCCGATATAATATCTTACACATCCCTTTCAGAAGGGCTGAAAAGGAAGGTTGGGAAAGGGATAGAGGATCTTTTGCAAGACCTGGGCACGAGATACAGGAAGGATGATTTCTTTGGCAGAATTGTTCAGGGCGATTACATTGAATGTGCATTAAAAATACCCAAACATTCCCTCAGGATAGCGCTTATTTTGAAATCATATCTTAAATCCATTGAGATGGATTCTGATTCAGGAAGTAATTCCCGGCTGAAGCATTTTTCCGATTATGGCATAAGACTGGCTGTCGCTGTAGCACCCCTGTTTACGTTTGATAAGAAGCGGGGTATAATCGATGGTGAAGCTATTTATCTCTCGGGCAGGGCTATTAAAAATTATTCGACCTCCGATAAAACGAAAGTCGTTATTAAAAACACGATGTTCTTTCGCAGCACCGATAAACAATTGGAAGAGGAGATGGATGCTCTTTTTTCGCTGTTGGACACAATTTTTTCAAAGTGTTCGGCTAAACAAAGCGAAGTTATTTTTTATAAATTGCTGGGACTTTCGGAGAAGGAAATCAGTCAGAAACTAAAAAGGGGGCAGTCGACCATAAGCCAGCATTCAACCTCGGCTGGATGGCTTTCGATTGAAAAGGCTGTCCTTCATTATGAAAACCGGATACGATGATGATTCTTAAATTATTCTTGCTTCAGATCACAGCTCACCTGGTCTCCGATTTTTTGTTTCAGCCGCAAAGCTGGAGTGAAAAGAAAACTCATGGATATTTCACCCTGCACCACTTTTACCATATTCTTATTGTCGGGATCTTCACTTACCTGTTCTCACTGGATCCCGGATTTTGGTTTTATGCTCTTGTATTGACCATTTTACACTTAATGACAGACATTCTGAAGAGTTTTCTTCAAATGAAATTTCCGGATAACAAGGGCCGGTTTTTCTATATGGATCAGTTTATTCACTTGATTTTAATCGGTATAGTGGTTGTGGCTTATGACCGGCTGCACGGTATCCATTTTATTTTCGATCTGAATGCCAAAACGATCGCAATTGTGGCTGGCATTATTCTGTGCATGAAACCGGCGAATATTATGATCAAGCATCTCTTATCCGTTTTTGACATCAGAATATCTGAGGAAACTTCTCCGGATAGTCAACATGACAGTTTACCCAATGCGGGAAAACTGATTGGAATAACGGAACGCCTGTTGGCCCTGGTACTGATATTGAATGGTCAGTTCGAGGCCGTTGGGTTGATCATAGCCGCGAAATCCATCCTGCGTCTCAACGGAACGCAGAAGAGTGAATATGTTCTTACCGGAACTCTTCTTAGCTTTGGGATTGCCGTGCTTACGGGAATTTTAATCGGCATGGTATAATGATCAGCCATATCCGCTGCAAAAAATCGGCATTATCATGGGTCATATTCTGAACGACAGGAGCCATAAATAAAATCTTTACACTACAGATAGACCGGATATCATTTTAGTACTCTTCTGTATCGCCATTTTCTCCTACAGTCACAGAAGCGATGCATTTCAAAGTAAGCTTCAGTGGTGGGAAGAAGCCCGGTTCTGTATGTTAATTCACTTGGGGTCGCAGACCTGAAAAGCACTGAAATTATTTGGCAGAGAGGCAGGGTAATACCTGATGAGGAATATGACTGTATCTATAAACAGTTCGATCCGGTGAATATTAATGTGGATGCATGGGTGAAACTGGCCAAAGACGCAGGGATGAAATACGTCATCCTGACCACCAAGTATCACGACGGTTTTTGTTTGTGGAAGGGCTTGAAGGCCTGATATTGATTGCCTGTTTGAAATTTTCAATCACTGACCGTTCTCAGGCCACAGTGACTTCTTCATTCATATACACATCCTGGATAAGGTTCAGCAGTTCGACACCTTCCTTCATAGGCCTCTGGAAAGCCTTCCTTCCCGAGATGAGGCCGGTTCCCCCGGCTCTTTTGTTGATAACGGCTGTCCGGACAACATCGTTAAAATCGGAGGCACCTTCCGAAGCCCCGCCGGAATTGATCAGCCCGATTTTTCCGAGGTAGCAGTTCATAACCTGGTACCGGCACAGGTCGATGGGATGATCCGACGACAGTTTGGAGTACATTTCCGGATCGGTCTTTCCGAATTTGAGGACCTTGAATCCGCCGTTTGTGGTGGGGAGCTTCTGCTTGATCAGGTCGGCCTTGATGGTAACTCCCAGGTGATTGGCCTGACCGGTAAGGTCGGCCGAGGTATGGTAATCGGTTCCCTCATGCTTAAAGGCGCTGTTACGTGTATAGCACCAAAGGATTGTGGCCATTCCCAGTTCATGGGCCTGTTCAAAAGCTTCCGAAACTTCAATGATCTGCCGGTCAGATTCCTCCGATCCGAAATAGATGGTAGCCCCAACGGCTTTCGCTCCCAGATTCCAGGCTTCTTCAACCGTACCGAACATGATCTGGTCGTAGTGGTTTGGGAAGGTGAGAAGCTCGTTATGATTCATTTTCACGATGAAGGGGATGCGATGGGCGTATCGTCGGGCGTACAGGCTGAGTCCGCCGAAAGTAGTTGCTACAGCATTGCAGCCACCGTTAATGGCAAGGCGGATGATATTCTCCGGGTCGAAATATTCAGGGTTTGGCGTAAAAGCACTGCCCCGGTGTTTCAATGCCCTGGTCCACAGACAGGATTGAAAGATATCCTGTGCCTCCCAGACGTCCGTGATTATAGATGGAAGCAAGACTCTGGAGTGTACGCACATTACGGTCGCTGGGGATGAAAACCTTCTCAATCACATCTTTTCCGGGCAAATGAAAATATTCCCGGCTGAGGGTTTTACATTCATGATTCAGTAGCGAATCTGCTTCCTTTCCAAGATAATTTCTGATATCGTCGATGGTATGTTCGGCTGTTGTGCTCATAGTATGTTTTTTTAATGATATGACTCTTTAAATTCTATATTACTAACAGTATAAGAAGATGAAAAGATCGGATCGGGGGAAAGAAAGAATTGCGGGGATGAGAATCTGAAGAAGGGAAACGGAAGGTCAAAGCAGACTCTTGCAAAAGGAATAGCCTAAGCTTTCCCTCGATGAGTTCTTCCAAATGCAAAGAGGTAACTATTTCTTTGAAGGGTCACCGTTACAAGTCAACCCTGACGGGTTTATAAGTATATTACTCTGGTTTTTAAACTACTGCAGTGTATATCTCAGTTCTGCCATGAAACCGGTGATCATGAATTTTTCCTCAGCATCAAAGTCAATTTTGAATTTGCCGGTTCTATGTAATATTTATGTAAGGTTAATTGTATATTTATTTCATAATTAAAATTTTATAAAATATTCGCCAACAATTCAACTAAATGAAAAAACTAATCTTACCATTGCTCTTTATCCTGCTAAATCTTTCCGCCTTTGGTCAGACAATGGAATTATCTGCTTCAATAAATACATCTTCAGAGGACAGATTTCAGAACGCATCCGGGACCGGTCTTCAATTTCAGCAATCGATCGGACATAAGAGCATATTGGGTATAGGAACGCATTTTAACTTTAGCAACTCAAAATTTACAGTGATTCCCTACAATGACGCAGACCCCCGTTTTCATGCTGTGGACAGGATTAATTCATATTCGAAGCGTATATCTGTCAGAATAAATATCCAGCAACTCATAAAAGATAATGAGCTATATTCGATTGGCATAGGCCCTGAAATTTCATACAATTGGTTATGGGGGTATGATAAAGTTCATGAGTATGTGGATGAAAACTCAGACTTGATTTATTTTACCAGGGACAATGAAACGGCCGGAGATCTGGGGTTTGGTCTGATCTCAAAATTTGAATTAAAACAAATTTTCATTGACCGGTTATCACTCTGTATTACGGTACGGCCGGAATTCCTTGTGGGGAAAGACTATAACAAGAAGGGTTTTGCCACTGTTTTCACAGGGGATTTAAGATTTCTGGAGATGCAACTCGGATTGAAGTACAATCTGGGTAATTAATACTTTTCCCGGATACAGCTCACCGCTTTACTTCTCTTCTCCCTGCCCTTTGAACTCAGCTTTTGGGCTTACGTGCATAGTGACAGCAGGAAGGAAAATTTTCATAGACCTTATCATCTGCCCTGAAATCAGGAGTATCATGGCCGACTTTGCAATTGCCATCTCAATCTGTTTTTCAGATCCGTCTTGCTTTGATCATAGGTCACTGACTTCAGTATTTTGGTGTCTTTATTCCATTCTGCGGAGCTAACGCCAGGAACCGTTTTCGCCGCTTTTTCAATCCTCGTCTCACACATCCCGCACTTGCCCCAAACCTTGAAGCTTTCCGTGCCCGACTGTCCGTACATCAACGCCCCGCTGAACAGGAACGCGATAAACATGCTGATCATTTTCTTTCTCATAACATTTTGATTTTAATGGTTTAACATTGTCTTTAAGTTGGTTTCAAATATTCGTATTCAATCATGTTCTTATTTTTCTCAACTCTTCCATTTCTTTAACCGGCTCGTTTGAGCAAATCCGAAAGGAGCAGACGAAGCGGGCGATTTCCGGTCCCTGAGGGCAGCCAAAGCTGTCCCCGGGCCTGAAATCCGGGGCAACTTTATCTCAACGTATCCTTCGTCTCACCGCAACTTAGCATATCCTCGCCGAAATAGGGGTTCCTTATTTCTGAACTTTCACTGAGCCAGTAAGCACCCTCCTCGTTAAAGGCCATGGGGCAGTACTGGTAATAAGCTTTTTCATTATTCAGTCCGAATGCTTTTACCGCCTCGTACATGCCATGGCTGACACCGGCAAGTGATTTTCTCTGAGTTTCGATTTTATCACTTTCCATGATACCCTTTATTCCGGAGTCGATGGTTTTCAGATAATCCATCCAGTTCAAGTGTTGTGCACCTTTCAGCAGTTCCATGTTAACCTTTTTAAGGTTTGAAGCAACAGTGGATGCCGCACCTTTAACTTTTACCGGATCTGAGGCTACGAAGTCGTCTTTCATTTTCAGGTAGGCAAGATAAACGTTAGTGAGTTGACCAGTGAATTCGGCGCTCACTTTCTGTGGCTGTTCCTGATTTTCGGAAGCATTTTCAGGTGTAACTACATGTTGATCCTGCAGGCTCCCCATATCCATTTTGCTATGCTGAGGTCCGCCTGAAACACTGTCGCCTGCCGGGTTCATCATACTGACTGTTCCTGACAGCTGTGCAGAAGCATCGATGCTGAAGACCCCGTTCACAGCAATTTCTTCACCTTCCTTCAACCCCTTTTCAACCACATAATTATCACCAGCTTCAGGGCCAATGGTGATCTCCCGGAATTCAAACCTGGGTTCGTCTGTGCCTGGAATTTTTATATAAACGACCGACCGTTTTCCTGTCCAGAGCAATGCGGTTTTAGGGATCAGGATCTGTTCACCCTTTCCTGCCAGGGTTGATTGGACAATCCCGTCAGCAAACATCTCCGGTTTGAGCCTGGCATCGGGGTTGGAAATGGCTACCCTGACCCGGGCAATACGGGTCTGGGGATCGAGTACCGGGTCGATGAATGAGATCTTCCCCTTATATTCTTCACCGGGAAGGGAATGGACCGTAAAGGTTACCGGATCGTTCATATGCAGCCAGGGTAAATCGGTTTCATAGGCTTCAAACATGACCCATACCTGGTCAAGGTTAATCACCTGAAAAAGGGGCGATCCTGTTTTTACATAATCACCCATGGCAACATGCCGCATCGTTACGGTTCCGGAAACGGGGGAGAGGACGTCGAAATAATTTTGGGGCGTGCCTTTCTCTTCGATAGTACGGATCTGGCTTTCGTTTATATCCCAGAGAAGCAGTTTATTTTTGGCTGCCTGGAAAAGAGAGGGATTTGATTCCCTGTTCGCATAAGCCAGTATTAATTCCTTCTGGGCACTGATGAGTTCCGGCGAATAGATCACGGCCAGTCTTTCGCCTTTTCTAACCTGCTGGCCTGTGAAATTCACAAACAGCTTTTCAAGCCTTCCCCCAAAGCGGGCCGTCAGTTCCACAATGTTACGTTCGTCGGGTTTAACCTTTCCCAGAAGACGTACATTCTTCACCGGCCAGGCTTTTTTGACCGTGGCAGTCCTGATATCCGCCAGTTTCATGGCCTCTTCACTCATCGGTATACTGTTGGGGAAGGAGGCTTCGCTTTTCTCAAGTTGTTCCAGCGGGATCAGATCCATACCGCATATCGGACATTGTCCCGGGTGATCAAGTCTCACCTGGGGATGCATGGAGCAAGTCCAGATCTGTGTCTGTTTTTCGTGAGCTGTTTCCAGGTGTGTCTCACTGACGGATTTCTTTTCACCGTTGTGGAAAAATGCAAATCCAAGTATAAGTCCGGCTACCACAGCGATGGCTATGTTCCGGATATTCTTTTTATTTATGGTGGTCTTTGTCTTCATTGGTGTGAATTATTTGCCTGTTAAAAATGTTACAAAAGCTGCGGAGGCATTGCGGTCAGCCCTGGCCTTATCGAGTTCCAGAGCATATTTCAAGACCTTGCGCTCCATACGGAGCACTTCTTCGAAATTTTTTCCTCCGGTGCTGTAATCCGATTCGAGAATCTTCAGTGAATGTTCCGCCAGCGATAACTGGTTTTCATAAAGGCTTATCCGGCGGACGGCATCACGGTAATCTCTCTGAACCTGTTCAAAAATGGTATTCAGTGTATTCACTTTATCCTGTTTCCGTAATTGGGCTGCTTCCATGTTATACCCGGCTTCACGCACCATTGCTTCATATTTTTTCCTGTAAAGTGGCACAATGATACCGACGGTCGGAAACGTAAAAGCATCTCTGCCGTTGTCACTTCCGGCCATAGAACTACTGGTCTGACCGATGACGATATATTCAAATCCCAGAGTGAATGAGGGTTTTCCGGCCTTTTGTGCGGCCAGTTCCTGTTTGTCCCATGAGTCGATGAGATGATCGAGCTGTTTTATCTGGTGGTTCTGCACTGAGATGCTGTCCCAGGTCTCCGCCGGTGTCATATCCAGTGTATCGGCATATAATGTATCGGGAGTGCTGACCGGAGAATCAGGACCGGCATTCAAAAGATTATTGAACATGACCTTCAGGGTGCGTTCATTGTCACGCAACAGAGCGAGCTGGTTTTCCATGTCTCCGATCTCCATCTGCAGGCGCATTTCGTCAAGTGATGACGTCAGGCCGGCAGAGATTTTCGCCAGTGCGATCTGATGGAAGGAATTCAGGATGGCGATGTTTTCCGTTGTACGGTCAATGGCTTTTTTTACTACAAAAAGGTTATACCAGGTTGATCTGACATCGTAGAAAAGTTGTGATTTCGCCTGTTCGAAACTTTCCAGTTTGGCCTCTGCCATTGAGGATGCCACATCTTTCCTGGCTTTCAGGGTGCCGAACCAGGGAAACATCTGGCTGGCGCTTATTCTGGCTCTCTGCGGACCCAGACGTGTTTCTACAGGTTCGATCATGTAGCCGAACATAACCTGCGGATCGGGCAGGGCCCCCACCTGGGGTATTTTTTCGAGTGCAGCATGGTATTCGCTGAATGCAGCCTGCAGTCCCGGATTATTATCTGCTGCTTTAATCAGGTAGGTGGCCAGCTCCTGGTCCTGAGCTTTCAGGGCGGTAAAAGGCGCCAGCAAAATCATCAGGACTATAATAGGATAATGTTTCATTACGATTCGTTTTCAGTTGAATGAATGTTTAGTCGGTTTCTTTTTACTTTCCCTTCCTGCCACATACTGTACAGTACCGGTACCACAAACATGGTCATTACCTGGATGAGCATGCCGCCGAAGCTGGGGATAGCCATGGGAACCAGGATATCGGAGCCCTTACCTGTTGATGAAAGGACAGGGATCAGGGCAATGATGGCAACAGCAGCGGTCATCATTGCGGGACGTACTCTCTGGCTTCCGGCCTGGAGTACGGCATCTCTCACTTGCTGCACGGTTCCGGGCTTTTCCCTGTCAAAGACCTGCATTAAGTAGGTTCCCATAATGACACCGTCATCCGTGGCGATGCCGAACAGGGCAATAAACCCGACCCAAACAGCCACGCTGAGGTTTATGATATGCATCTGGAAAAGGTGGCGCATGTTGATGCCGCCAACGGAAAAATTCATAAACCATCCCTGGCCATAGAGCCACAACATGATAAATCCCCCGGCAAAAGCGACAAAGATGCCGGAAAAGACCATGGCCGAAGTGGTGACCGACTTGAACTGGAAATACAGGATCAGGAAGATGAGAAGCAGTGATACCGGTACAACCATGGATAGGCGCTTTGTAGCCCTTACCTGGTTCTCATAATTGCCGGTAAATTTATAACTCACACCTGCCGGTACTACAAATTCACCCGATGCAATTTTACTGTCAAGGAATTTCTGAGCATCATGAACGACATCTACTTCTGCATGCCCCTCTTTCTTATCAAAGATCACATAACCTACCAGGAAAGTGTCTTCACTTTTAATCATCTGGGGGCCTCGGGTATAGGTGATCGTTGCCAGCTCTTCGAGCGGGACCTGTGCACCCGAAGGGGTCGGGATCAGCACTTTCTTCAGGTCTTCCGGGTTGTCGCGGAATTCACGGGCATACCTGACCCTTACAGGGAAGCGCTCACGTCCCTCAACGGTAGTGGTGAGCGGCATTCCACCTATTGCCCCGCTTAGATAGGACTGCATGTCACTAATGGTGAGCCCATATCGTGAGATTTTCCGGCGGTCGATATGAATCTCCAGGTATGGTTTTCCGACGACACGGTCGGCAAAAACCGATGCCGGTTCGATAGAAGGGACCTGTTTCAGATCATTCTCGAGCTCGAATCCGACTTTTTCTATGGTCTCCAGGTCGGGACCGAAGACCTTGATACCCATGGGGGCCCGCATCCCGGTCTGAAGCATGACCAGCCTGGTCTGGATAGGCTGAAGCTTCGGAGCCGAAGTCAGGCCTGGATAGGTCGAAGCACCGACAATCTCTTTCCAGATATCATCGGGGGTTTTGATCTTCGTCCGCCACTGCCTGAAGTATTCACCATGTTTGTCGGGCAGCAGTTCATCCTTTTCAACTGTACGCCAGGAATCTTTTGCCGGATCATAGGTTGTCCCGTCCTTAAGGATGTATGCCCCGCTGCGGTTGACTTTAAATCGAAGCCGGTTGCCATCTTCATCAAGCATGTATTCCGGCCTGTAATTAATAATATTTTCGAACATGGAGATGGGTGCAGGGTCCAGGGCTGAGTTCACCCGGCCCCATTTACCAACAACACTTTCCACTTCCGGAATGGCGTTCACTCTTTTATCCACCGACCTGATCACCTCAGTGTTCTCTGCAATCCCTGAATGGGGCATGGTTGTCGGCATAAGCAGGAAGGATCCTTCATTCAGGGCCGGCATGAATTCTTTTCCCACACCCGGGAATGATTTGTCCATGGCGGTCCATACTCTTGTCCCTTTAAACGAGGCGGGGAGGAATCCGAATATCGTGTGGGTACCCTGCCATGCCATCATGCCTATGAAAATCACGATAACCGGGATACTCAGAAACTGCCATTTATGGCCCAGGCACCATTTCAGAATATTCGCATAATAATGTACAATAGTCATCAGTACACCGAGTACTGTGCCGATAATGGCAACGACAAATAAAAGGTTTGCGGTCAGGCTGTTCATGGCACCCAGGGGCATCCATTCGTTGGTGAGAAACCAGAGGATGACAAGCAGTGTGATGGCGACGTTTATATATTTTGGAAATTGCTTTCTCTCCTCAGGCCAGCGGTATGCCAGCAGGTTGTTTATCCCAAAGGCAACCAGTGACAGCGCCAGCCAGGAGCGGAACACGATGGAAAGCACAAGGCCCATTCCGATGAGAGTACCATTCCATATCCTGTGCACATGTTTTTTATCAAAGCGTATCGAGAAGATCAGGTTGGCCATGGCCGGAATGATCATGATCCCTATTACCAGTGATGAAAGCAGGGCAAATGTTTTGGTAAAGGCCAGCGGCCTGAAGAGTTTTCCCTCTGCAGCCTGCATGGCAAACACCGGAAGGAAGCTGATGACGGTTGTGGCCAGGGCCGTCATGATAGCTGAAGCCACCTCGGTGGTTGATTCATAAATGACATTCGTGAGCTTTTTGCCCCGTACCCCTTTATTTGCAGGCATTTCAAGATGCCGGATGATATTTTCCGTAAAGACAATTCCCACATCTACCATAACACCAATAGCAATGGCTATACCTGATAAAGCCACGATGTTGGCATCCACGCCGAATTTTCTCATCACGATGAAAGTCATCAGCACGCCAATGGGCAGAAGACTGGAAATCAGGATTGAAGCCCCCAGGTTCAGGACCAGCATGATGACCACGATGATACTGATGAGGATTTCGTGCGTCAGAGCTGATTCGAGGGTGCCAAGCGTCTCTTTGATCAGTCCTGTACGGTCGTAGAAAGGTACGATGGTGACTTTCGAAACGGTGCCGTCGTCCAGTGTTTTGGAAGGAAGACCAGGCGATATTTCCCTGATTTTGTCTTTGACATTATCGATGGTCTCCATGGGGTTCGAACCGTAACGGGCAACCACTACACCACCAACTGCTTCAGCACCGCCTTTGTCGAGACCTCCGCGCCGGGTGGCCGGGCCAAAGTTCACCTTTGCAACATCCTTGACCCTGACCGGGACATTATCGTGAACGGCCACCACACTTTCTTCGATGTCGTCAAGGCTTTTCACATACCCGAGCGCCCTGATCATATATTCCGCCTTATTATATTCAATGGTCCGTGCCCCGATATCCAGGTTGCTGCTTTTCACTGCTTTCATAACCTGTGCCACATTTACGTGGTTGGCTTTCATGGCATCCGGATCAATATCGACCTGGTATTCCTTTACAAACCCTCCGATGGAAGCTACCTCAGATACCCCTTTGGCTGAAGAAAGACCGTACCTGACATAAAAATCCTGGATAGTCCGCAGTTCTTCAGGGTCCCATCCTCCAGCCGGGTTTCCCAATTTATCCCGGCCTTCTAAAGTGTACCAGTATATCTGTCCGAGGGCAGTAGCATCGGGGCCCAGGGCAGGAGTTATCCCGTCCGGAAGTGTTCCCGAAGGAAGGGAGTTGAGTTTTTCAAGGATCCGCGTCCGGCTCCAGTAGAATTCAATTTTATCGTCGAAGATGATATAAATACTTGATAAGCCGAAGATGGAGCTGCTCCGGATGGTTTTTACGCCGGGAATACCAAGCAGGGCTGTGGTGAGGGGATAAGTCACCTGGTCTTCGATATCCTGGGGTGAACGCCCGGGCCATTCCGTATAGACAATCTGCTGGTTTTCCCCAATGTCGGGAATGGCATCAACCGGTACGGGATCCCTGGGAATGATGCCGGTTTTCCAGTTAAAGGGCGCTGTTGCAATACCCCAAACAATAAATGTAATCAGCGCAATGCCTGTTATAAGTTTGTTCTCAAGAAAAAACTTTATGATTTTATTTACCATTTTTCCGTCCGTTAATGTTGTGATCGTCAGACCATGCCGCCAGATGGGCGAAGGACATGTCTGTCAGTTACAGAAAAAAGCATACACAGCATCATGCCGGTTATCATGGCCGGCAATGAAAGGTATGTAACGGAAAAGGATCAGCAAAGAAACGACTGGATGACCTCCGGAAGCAGAGGTGGGGCATGAAGGCCGGGAGCATAATTCCCGGATGTAATTGGTGATGAATAGGAAAAGGGCGTATTGAAAAGATGGTTTACAACGCAAAACAGATCGTGAGCGGGCATATCCTGACCGCCGAAAGTATCAGTGACAGCTACGAAATCACTTTTTACCTTATAAGTAATAAGATGGTTTTCGCACTGGTTACACATTCGGTCGCTACAGCAATGATGATCAGCAGAGAAAATATTAATGGCCTGCATCCTGCCGCCACAGTAATGAGCATTGAAGGTTACACCCATGGTGCCGACCAGAAGGATAAAAGAAAGGATGATATGTGATATCTTCTTAACCATCAGAATCAATAACTTTGCAAATGTAGACTTTATTGTGTAGCGGGTGCTTACACAATTAACGCGAATGTTTATATAATTTTCCGCTTTTCAGATACTGTCTAATGTAACGCGACCAATGCTGCCCTGGCGGTTGTAATGAGAGGGAGAAAGGCCGGTGATCTTTTTAAACTGGGAAGAAAAATGCTGTACACTACTGTAGCCGAGAGAATAAGCTATCTCGCTAAGGTTCATTTCACCGTATTCCAGTAATTCTTTGGCCCGTTCAATTTTCTGAAAAATGTAATATTTTTCTATGGTCATGTTCTCGTGCCCGGAGAACAGACTGCTAAGGTGTTTGTAGCTGAGGTCAAATCTGCGGGACAGGTACTCCGAAAGGTTCACCCTGATAAGCGTTTCTTCCGAATGATGGACGAGTTCTACAATCGCAGCTTTTACTTTTTCAACAATGACCGTCTGTTTATCTCTCAGGAGCACGAATCCATTGTCTTTCAGAACCGTTGCAGCTCGCTCAATCTCACCTTCAGTGGGTTGTTCGTTCAGGTAAACTACACCAAGTTTTATCCCGCCAATGTCAAAGCCCAGCTTAGAAAGCTCATCCTTAACGGTCCGGATGCAACGGTCACAGACCATATTCTTAATATAAAGTGATTTATCACTCATAACTGACAAACAATTCAAACCCGCCAGAGTTTATGACAAAACCCTAAATTACGCAAAATATTTTTATTGTAGCTGAGTCAATATCGTTTAGACAAGCTCCCTTCGGCTGCGCTCAGGGACCACCTTCGGCTGCGCTCAGGGACCGACGTATCTTTTTTTCTGACAAAATTATTTCGACTTCGCTCAATAATTTTCTAAAACGCAAACCCTGAGCGCAGCCGAAGGGTGTACTCATTTTTGAGTTGAATCTAACGGTCCCTGAGCGCAGCCGAAGGTGGTCCCTGAGCGCAGCCGAAGGGAGCTTATCTAAACGACATTGATAGTTAAGGTTGGCTTTAGATAAAAACGGCAATCTCCATTGTTGAATGGTAAAGATTATTTTACAGTTTGCGGCAGGCAGGACATTTACTACCTTTACAAAAAACAGGATATGCTAAGATCTGAAATAAACAGTTTGATTTCTGAAGCGAAAATCTTTTTCAGGGAGAAGCATTTTTTACTGCCTCCCTGGTCTGAATGGTCTCCCGATGAATGGAAAGGGAAGAAGAAGGTGGTTTCTGAAATAGTATCCAACATGCTTGGCTGGGATCTCACTGATTTTGGCAGTGGAAGTTTTCACAAGAAAGGGCTGTTGCTTTTTACTCTCCGGAACGGGAACCAGAAAACAGACAAAAAACCGTATGCTGAAAAAATAATGATCGTTGAAGAAAAGCAGGAAACGCCCATGCATTTCCACTGGAGTAAAATGGAAGACATTATAAACCGCGGCGGTGGGAACCTCATGATTGAACTTTTCAATTCGGATAAGGATGAGCAACTGAGTTTCAAGGATGTTTCCGTAAAGACCGACGGTATGTTGAGGACCCTTCCTGCCGGTTCGGTCATCACACTTACGCCGGGAGAAAGCATCTGCCTTGTACCCGGCCTGTATCACCGCTTCTGGGGCGAACCGAAGAAGGGCAGGGTATTGGTGGGAGAGGTAAGTGCCGTGAATGATGATGCAAAAGATAACCGTTTCCTCGAAAAGGAAGGACGTTTCCCCAAAATTGAAGAAGATGAACCTCCTTTGCATCTCCTGGTCTCTGACTATCGAAATTTTCAATAATGGCTAAGATTACCGTTTCCTGTATCGGCTGTTCGCTGATGGATTATTTGTATAACGGCATTTCGTTTACCGGGGACCGGATTGCTCCGTTTTTCTCTGTGAAGGAGGGGGATGGAGGACTGCTGCCGGGTAAACTTGTCTTTACAGAAGAGCTGGAACACTTTGCAGGGAAACCTTATCCGGATATACTGGCTCGTATAACCAATGGAAGAAATCCTGATGCGATGAATATCGGAGGTCCAGGTATTGTTCCCATGATCCACCTTGCTCAGTTGACCGGACCGGGTAACCATGTCAGGTTCTACGGTGCTGCCGGGAATGACCGGGCTGCTGGTAACCTGAAGGAATTACTGTCCAAAACACCTTTGTCAGGTCAGTATCTTAAAACATTTCCTTCTTCAACACCATTCACCCATGTACTTTCCGATCCCGATTATGATGGCGGTCATGGTGAACGCATCTTTATCAATAACATCGGAGCTGCTGCCGAACTTGATTTTCCGTATCCTTCATTTTTTGAAGGGGATATCACCGTCTTCGGCGGCACTGCCCTGGTTCCCCAAATCCATGATAAGCTAAGCCTGCTGCTCAGGCATGCGAAAGAGAATAATTCGTTTACCATTGTGAATACGGTATATGATTTCAGGAATCAGGAAGCGGCCCCCGGTACACCCTGGCCATTAGGACACGAACCGGGGACATTCCGGAATATCGACCTTCTGATTATGGACCGGGAAGAGGCGGTAAAGATCAGTGGAACAACAGATAGTACACAGGCTATGGATTATTTTATATCCGGGGGCATCAGAGGGGTGATCATTACCGACGGAACAAGACCGGTTAAAGCCTGGAGTGGACGGGGTGCTTTCCGTTCCTTGATGAGGGAAGAATTTCCTGTCTCGCAAACAGTGATACGCGATCTTCAGAATACCGGTTTAAAAGGGGATACTACCGGCTGTGGTGATAATTTCGCAGGCGGAGTGATTTATGCGATAGCCAGAAAGCTCGAGGAAAATTCAGGGAAACCCGATCTGGCAGATGCCATTGCCTGGGGAATCGCTTCCGGAGGCTTTACCTGTTTTTACCTGGGAGGGACCTATTATGAAAACCGGAATTTTGAAAAGTACGAAAAGGTAAAGCAGTACTATGACCTGTACAGGCAAAGTTAAATGGAGCGTTGTGTTTCAGCATGAAGCCATGGGCCTGGTCATGAAACATACAAAACTTTTTTCTAATGTGAGAATCTGAACACTGATAAATATTTCATAAATTCGGAATAAAAACATGAAGAGAATAATGACGACTACCATTGCAGTACTCACCCTCCTGGCAGGCAGCTTTGCCCAGGAAGAGGGATGTAAGCTGCCCGATCCCCTGGTTACCTTAAAAGGGAAAAAAATCACAACCACTGCTCAGTGGGAAAATGTCCGACGCCCGGAGATTCTTGCGATGTTCACCGAACAGATGTACGGTAATGTTCCTCTGGCTCCAGGTACGAAAGTTACCTGGAAAGTAGTTGAACAGAGTGAGCATGCACTGGGAGGACTTGCCGGAAGAAAACAGGTTGAATTCCTGATAAAGAATGACCAGACAGGTAAATCCATGAGTTATTTCATGTTGATCTACTATCCTCTGAACGGGGCAAAGAAACATCCCGCCTTTGTCGGAATGAATTTTTACGGAAATCAGACCATCAACCCCGATCCGGCTATTATTATGCCCGACACATGGATTCGCAACGATGACGATTTTCATATTACCCAAAACAAGGCAACCGAAGCATCGAGGGGGGTGAGGGTTTCACGGTGGCCCGTTGAATATATCATTTCCAGGGGATATGCCCTGGCCACAATCTACTACGGTGATCTGGATCCGGATTTTGATGACGGTTTTCATAATGGCCTGCATCAATTCTTTTATACGGCAAAGGACACCGTTCATGATCCGGATGAAGGCGGATCCATTGCAGCCTGGGCATTCGGCCTGTCGAAGGCTATGGATTACCTGGAAACCGATCCGCTGTTTGATGCAAAAAGGATTGCCGTGATGGGACATTCGCGACTCGGGAAAACATCCCTGTGGGCCGGAGCAACCGATCAACGGTTTGCCCTCGTGGTGTCTAACAGTTCCGGTTGCGGAGGCGCGGCCCTTTCATGCCGGAAACATGGAGAGACGGTTAAGCTGATCAATGATGCCTTTCCACATTGGTTCTGCGATAATTTCAAGAAATACAACGATAATGAGGCTGCCTTACCCTTCGATCAGCATGAACTCATTGCCCTGATCGCTCCCAGACCTGTTTATATTGCCAGCGCTGTTGAAGATGACTGGGCCGATCCCGTTGGCGAATACCTGTCGGGGTATTATGCCGGTGAAGTATATAAACTTTACGGTCTCAAGGGACTGGCGTCCAAACAACCCCCGGTTGTTAATTTCCCGCTTACCGGCAACATCGTAGGTTATCATATCCGTTCTGAAGGACATGACCTGAAGGCCTACGACTGGATACAGTTTTTGGATTTTGCGGATAAGCATATGGGGGGGATTTAGGGGGGAAGGGAGTTAGGAAGAGTGCTCCGGAATTAACATCTTCATAACCCCATAACTCTCTTTGGAAAAGTTAGGAAGTGAGTTGTTGAGTTGTTGAGTTGTACATGGGGAGCAGGAAACCTTTTCACCACAGATTACACAGATTAGCACAGATTAGGAATTACGAACAACTCAACAACTCAACAACTCAACAACTCAACAACTCAACAACTCAGAAAGGCGAATTCTCCCTTCCGGCATCCTTCTTCACCCATGGCTTGTTCACTTCCTTAAATGCCCTTCCGGCTTCTGTCCTGCATGATTCCGTTACTGAAATCATTTTTAACGACGTGTCCTTTCAGCGGCAGTATTTTCTGATGAATTGCATCAATAATCCATTCAGGCTGGGGAAAGAAATAGTTCTCCAGTTCGTGTGCCGGGGTGATCCAGTTCCTTGAGCCGACTACAACAGGTGGTGCATCAAGATCATCGAAGGCAAGTTCGGTGACCGTTTCCGCCAGGTCCTTAAGGTAGGATCCCCGGGCCGTGGCATCGCCGGTAACCACCAGCCGCCCGGTCTTCTTTACCGACTCAATCACGATATCATAATTGAATGGTACCAGCGAACGGGCATCAATGATCTCTGCTGAAACGCCGTACTTTTCTTTAAGCTGGTCGGCTGCATCCAGTGCACGGTATAATGTAGCGCCTATGCTGAGGATGGTCACATCTGTGCCTTCCCGTTTGACATCCGGTTCGCCCAAAGGAATTTCATAATACCCTTCAGGAACGCCACCTTCATGGAATTGTTCTCCCACATCATAGATGCGCTGGCTTTCAAAGAAAATGACCGGATCGGTACCCTGCAAGGCTGCATTCATAAGGCCCTTGGCATCATAAGGGGTGGCAGGGAAAACTACTTTTAGACCCGGGATGTGAGCTACAAGCGACGTCCAGTCCTGGGAGTGCTGTGCTCCGTATTTGGACCCTACCGATACCCTGATCACCACAGGCATCTTGATGATGTTGCCGCTCATCGACTGCCACTTTGGAAGCTGGTTGAAGACTTCATCGCCGGAGCGTCCGAGAAAATCACAGTACATGATCTCGGCAATGACCCTTCCTCCGCACATACCATATCCGATTGCAGTACCGACAATGGCTCCTTCGGAAATGGGGGAATTGAACAGCCGGTTATATGGCAAAGCTTCTGTAAGCCCTCGGTAAACGGCAAAGGCGCCTCCCCAGTCCCGGTTTTCTTCACCATAAGCCACCAGCGTGGGATCTTTGTAAAACCGGTCGATGATGGCTTCAAAAATTCCGTCTTTCAACTGGAAAGTCTTGAGCTTCGATACCGGGTTTCCATCTTTGTCAAAAGCATACCGTTCACGGCTTTTGAGTTGTTTAACCCTAGGGTTTTCTTCCATAGTCATGAGTACTTCAGGCTCACGGTCTTCCATCTTATCCACCGAACCGTTGGAGAACATCATCTGACCAATAAGTTCCGGATGGCTTTCCAGGTTCATCCTGGGAGAAAGCTTATCATTTGTGGATAATTCCATGGTCTTCTTGATCAAACCGGTCACCTCGTTCTGCAGGCCGTTCAGTTGCTCTTCATCAATAACGCCTTCCTTTAACAGATCACTGGCAAAGGAAGCAAGTGAATCGACCTTCTGCCATGCTTCTACCTCTTCCTTTGACCGGTATGAAGAGGCATCCGATGGTGAATGGCCTGTAAAACGGTATGTCAATGTATCCAGGAGGACCGGACCTTTTTTCTCTTCAAGGATTTTCTTTTTTCTTTTAAAAGCATCGATCACGGCAAGGGGATTATAGCCATCAATCCTTTCGGCATGCATCATCTCCGGATTGACACCGGCACCTACGCGGGCCAGGATATCATATCCCATGGTTTCCCCCTGGGTCTGACCACCCATGCCATACTGGTTGTTCATGAAGTTGAAAATAATGGGAAGCCCACCCTTGAATTTACCCGGCCAGAGCTTTCTGAACTGATCCATCGATGAAAAACTGATGCCTTCCCAAACGGGCCCGCATCCCATAGATGCATCACCAATATTGGCTACAACTATTCCAGGCTTCTGATTGACCTTTTTGTAGAGGGCTGCTCCTACGGCTATATCTCCCGAACCACCAACGATAGCATTGTTGGGATAAACTCCGAAAGGAGTGAAAAACGCATGCATCGATCCGCCAAGCCCATGGTTGAAACCGGTTTCACGGGCAAAAATTTCAGCCAGGGTACCGTACAGAAGGAAGTCGGTGGCCAGTTCTTTCACACTTCCGCTGAAATCTTTTTCTATCACGTTTAAAATCATACCATCGAAATGGCTTTTCATGATCCTCATCAGATGTTCATCGTCCAGCTGGTGAATGGCACTCATCCCCTTGGCCAGTATCTCGCCATGAGACCGGTGAGAACCGAAAATATAGTCCTCAACACTCAGATGGTAAGCCATTCCGACCGCCGAAGCCTCCTGACCGATAGACAGGTGTGCCGGTCCGGGATGGTTGTATTTCATTCCCTGGTATTCCCCGGTGGTCTTGATCAGGTTAAGCATGGTCTCGAATTCTCTGATAATGAGCATATCTCTGTATATTCCAAGGAGCTGCTCATCTGAAAAGTTCTTCCTTTCCTCCTTTAGACTTTTGCTGTAATGGTTCACCGGGATCGTCCCGAATGTGATCTCACCTTTCTTTCTTACAACGGACGGGTCAATAAATTGTGACTTAGGCATTTTTATGTTGTTTTATTATTTGCGAATATATTGTTTAGGTTATTTGAATAGCATGCTTCGTGCATAACATTAGTCAATACCGGCACTAAAATGCTCGATATGCTCCTTTAGTTCTTTTAAGAAGGCAGAGGCTGGAGCACCGTCAATGGCCCTGTGGTCATAGGTAAGCGACAAGCCGATAACCGGGATAAAGCCGATGCTGCCATCCCCGAGATCGGACGGCCGGTAAATTATGGTGTTTACACCAAGAATGCCGGCCTGTGGCAGGTTAATTACCGGTGTGAACATCTCTATACCATAAGCACCAAGGTTTGAGACAGTGAAAGATCCGGCTTCACCCTTAAGCAATTCAGGATCGATTTTCCCGGTACGGCAGGCTTCAGCCAGACTTTTCAGGTGAAGGGAAAGGCCTCTCAGACTAAGCTCATCGGCATTCCTGAGAACCGGTACCATAAGTCCTCTTTCCGTATCGACGGCCATACCCAGGTGAACTTTGCTGAAGGTGCGGATCTTATCCCCCAGGAAATGGGAATTTACATTTGGCATTTTTAACAGGGTATGAACCACGGCGTAGCAAACCATATCGTTCAGGGTGATGTTCGGAATATTCTCCGTCACTGAACGTTTTTTGATCTCTCTCCTGAGTGCAAGAATTTTACGTGCGTCGGCGCTGAGATGATGGGTCAGCTGAGCCGAATTCTGAAGTGAAGCCTGCATATTCCTTGCAATAATCTTCCGGATATTTGTCAGGGGAACAACCTGAGAGTCGCCACCTGACTCAGAAAACACAGGATATTCGTAAACAGGGGCTGCCTGTATACCGGTCTGTGGCTGAACCGGTTTGTTCTCCAGGTATTTTTCCACGTCACGGGCAATAATCCGGCCGTTTGGACCGCTTCCTTTCAGAGCAGAAGGATCGATGCTGTTTTCACCGGCCATGTTCCGTGCACGCGGAGATATTCTTATCTTTTCCCCAGGAAGATTGCCTTGTGTTTTCACGGTTTCGGGTGTGGCCGCGGCAGGTTTTGCATTTTCTTCCGTTGCACCGGCTTTTGTAACACCCCCAGGTGTGAATGAAGAAATGTCATCACCAGGCATGCCAATTACCGCCACATTGCTGAGAACCGGGACTTCATCCCCTTCACCGTAAAAAATATCGATTAACGTTCCGTCAATCCGCGCTTCTTCCTCAAAGGCCGCTTTATCTGTTTCGTAGGCAAACAAAAGGTCACCGGCTTTTACCGCGTCGCCCTTTTTCTTATACCATTGTGTAATGATACAACTTTCCACCGATTGCCCCTGTTTTGGCATAAATACTGCTTCAGCCATACTGCTAAAAGTTATATGATGAATGTTTATTTCGTTTTTTAATGAACTTGTTCTAATATGTTTTCAAAATAGATGAAATATAAACCTTTGTTTGTAAGGTTTACAATTAAAGTTTGTAAAAATAATATTTATAACTTGTATTTACAAGTAAAATGATTTATTTTTACGGGGAGTTATGAAACTTGTTGCATAAAAACTTCTGAATATGGCCGGAAACAACCGGATAATTCCCCAGTACCGACAATTGTATGAAATGCTGCGCAAGCAGATTGTTGATGGTTTCTACAAGGAGGGGGATATTCTGCCGTCGGAAAATGAACTTTGCGCTGTTCATAGCCTGACACGTCCTACGGTAAGGCATGCTTTGGACGCCCTGGTCAATGATGGCTTTATCAGGAAGCATCAGGGTAAAGGCAGTATAGTTCATAAGCTTCCGAAAGGTGTTGGTATTTTATCCATTGCCGGAACAACTTCAGCCCTGGGTGCGGGAAACCTGAAATCAGATATCATTGTAAAACCCAGAGCTCAATCGTGGGATGAAAATTTTATGTTCAGCCTCACAACCAATGAGAGGGCTGCCGGCTGCATTTACCTTGAAAGGATAAGGTATTTTAACGGGCAACCGATCTTTTATGATATAAATTATATCCCGAACATCAATCTTCCCCGGTTTACCAGCCGGAATCTGGAGAATAAATCGTTATTCGACATTTTACGCACGGCGTATCATATTGAGATCAAGGGTGGGGAACAAAAACTCAGGGCAATAAAAGCCGACAAAACGATTGCCGGTTTCCTTGACATCAGCAGGGGAGATCCGGTATTGCATCTTGAACGGAAATTTGAAACCAACAGACTTTCTTTTCATATCTATTCTTCAATATATTGTAATACCAGTGCCCAGGCAGTATATGGTATTTTTTAGTTGAAAGGAAAGGCTTTGCCTGTCAATGAAGGTTTATTTCAGATAATTCTCTATTTTTACGGAGGATATAGCCTGGATGGATATCAGGCTCAAAGGTTTTCCCGGAAACATAGTTCATCATTTTGGGATATTGTGAAATAAATTCATGTATCATATGATCATCATCCTTTCACAACATTATTTGAATCGTGAACAACCGGTCTTGTAAATAATCTAAAATATATGAAAGAAGCGATTTTAACGAACAGAAAAATTCAGAAGAAGATACTTGAGGTTGCTGAACTGGCCCAATATCTCTGGCAAAAGGGCTGGGCTGAACGCAATGCCGGAAATATAACAGTCAACCTCACCGAACTGGTGAATTCGGAGATTAAGGACATGAACCTTTACCCGGTCTTCAATCTTACAAATGCCTATCCCTCCATAGCCAATGGTTATTTTTTTGTTACCGGAACGGGAAAAAGAATGCGTGACCTGGCACGTAATCCGATGAAGAATGCCTGTATTATTAAAATGAACAATAAGGGTAATCAATATCACATCATCTCAAAGAATAAAAATAATTTATATGATTTCCGCGCGACTTCAGAGCTGCCTACACATCTGGCTATTCATAATGTACTGGTAAAGACAAAATCACCAAACCGGGCAGTGGTCCATACACATCCGAACGAACTTGTGGCACTAACCCAGATAAAGGAATTCCAGGATGAAGAAAAGCTGAATAAGCTTCTCTGGGGAATGCATCCCGAATCGATGGTTTGTGTGCCTGACGGACTGGCCCTTGTTCCGTATATACTTCCCGGGACCACGAGAATAGCCGATGCCACCCTGAAACGCATAACCGATCATAATGTGGTGATGTGGGAGAAACATGGTACTTTTGCTGTCGGTGAATCAGTATTTGATGCCTTCGACATGATCGATATCCTGTCGAAGTCGGCACATATCTTTTTTATGATCCGGCAGGCGGGATATGAACCGGAAGGACTTACAGATTCGCAGCTCGATGAACTCAGAGCTGCCTTTCACATAAAATAAGAGAAGCATATGGCAGTAAATCATTTTCTTGCGGTTGACATGGGGGCTGAAAGCGGCCGCACTGTAGCCGGCATACTGGATGATAAGCACCTCTTCCTCGAAGAGGTTCACCGCTTTCCTACCGGTATGATCGAACTTGACGGTCACTTTTACTGGAATATTTACCGTTTCTATGAGGAAATTCTGAATTCGATCAGGATCTGCGAGAATGAAGATCAGATTAAGCCTGAATCTATAGGGATTGATACCTGGGGAGTGGATTTTGGTTTGCTTGCCGGTGACGGATCCCTTTGCCGCATACCTTACGCTTACAGGGATCCGCAGTCAGGGCAGGGTATGCAGGATTTTTTTGCTGAAAAAATGGCCTCCGAAAACATTTACATCCTTACCGGCATTGCCATGCAGCCCTTTAACTCACTGTTCCATCTATATGCTATGAGAAAGAGCGGCGATTTTGCTCTTGAAAATGCAAAAAACTTACTCTTTATTCCGGATATTCTCAATTATTTCCTGACTGGCATCCGGAGTTCTGAATTCACCTTTGCAACAACATCGCAGCTTTATAATCCCATCAGCAAGACATGGGAAAAGAAGTTATTCAACCTGCTGGGCATGGATGTTTCGATCATGAGCGAGATCGTAGAACCGGGTTCTGTGATCGGAATGATGCAGCCTTCAGTAGCCCGTTTGGTAGGAATCAACCCAATCCAGGTAGTAGCTGTATGCTCCCACGATACGGGCTCGGCCATCGTTGCTGTTCCGGCTGAAGGTGACGACTGGGCTTACATCAGCTCAGGAACGTGGTCGCTAATGGGAGTTGAAAATCACCGGCCGGTAATCAATGCCAAAAGCTCGGAATACAACTTTACCAATGAAGGTGGGGCTGCGGGAACCTACCGTTTTTTGAAAAACATCATGGGCTTGTGGCTCTTGCAGCAATGTCGTAAATCCTGGTCTAAATCAGGAAGAATGATCTCGTATGGAGACCTTGTTGAGATAGGGCAGAGTTCTCCACCGTTCAGAACCTTCATCGACCCCGATTATATGGGATTTTACAATCCCGTTGACATGCCGCTTGCTATTGATGAATATTGCCAGAAAACAGGCCAGGAATCTCCGCAGGCAATCGGAGAATATGTGAGAACCATCCTTGAAGGTCTCGCTTTCAAATATCGTTTTGTCCTCGATCAGCTCAATGAAATTTCCGGCAAGACCATCCGGAAAATTCATATTATCGGCGGCGGTACGCAGAACAAACTGCTCTGCCAGTTCACTGCCAATGTCACAGGCTTACCTGTAATTTCAGGACCTGCTGAAGGAACAGCTGCAGGTAATCTGCTCATGCAGGCGTATGCACTTGGATACCTGAAATCTCTGGAGGAGATCAGGGAAGTGGTGCGTAATTCATTCCGTCTGGAGATGTATGAGCCAAGAGATATCCCTGAATGGGAGCAGGCCTATAAAAAGTTCCTTCAGATCATGAAAAAGGATGTGAAATAAGAATCAGCCTGGATTGCCATCTAAAAATATGGAATATAGACTGGAAAAACCTATAAAACACTTTTACAATGGATAAGAATACCAGAATTGAAAAATCTTATGAAACAGCCAGGGAAAGATATGCTGAACTTGGCGTGGATACAGGTAAAGCGATGGAAAAACTAGACCAGATATCCTTGTCTCTGCATTGCTGGCAGACGGATGATGTTGCCGGACTTGAAAAACCCGATTCCTCACTTTCTGGCGGAGGAATCCAGGCTACCGGAAATTATCCCGGCAAAGCCCGGAATATCGATGAGATCAGGAAAGACATGGAAAAAGTATACAGTCTGCTCCCGGGCCACCATCGCTTCAACATGCACGCCAGTTACGGAGACTTCGGAGGCCGTTTTGTAGACAGGGACAAAATCTCGCCGGAACATTTTAATTCATGGGTTGAATGGGCCAATGACAAGGGCGTGAAACTTGATTTTAATTCAACACTGTTTTCCCATCCAAAATCGAATGACGGTTTTACACTGTCCAGCCTCGATGAGAATATCCGGAAATTCTGGGTAGAGCATGTTAACCGTTGCCGCGAGATCAGTGCCTTCCTGGGAAGAGAAACCGGCTCCAGGTGTGTACACAATATATGGATCCCCGACGGAACCAAAGATCTTACCGTAAACCGGTATATCTACAGGGAAACCTTGCGGAAATCCCTGGATGAGATCTTTGAAACGGAATATTCCGCCAGCGAAATGGCCGATTCTATTGAATCAAAACTGTTCGGTATCGGTAGCGAGGCTTATGTTGTGGGAAGTCATGAATTTTATATGGGTTACGGACTGACCCGGAACAAAATGATTTGTATCGATATGGGTCATTTTCATCCTACCGAGCTGGTGGCTGACAAAGTATCTTCATTACTTCTTTTCACCGATGAACTCATGTTCCACTTTAGCCGTCCGGTGAGATGGGATAGTGACCATGTCATCATCCTTGATGATCAGCTGAATGCTATGACGCAGGAAATTGTGCGTGCCAATGCACTCGACAAGGCCAATATCGGACTGGACTTTTTTGATGCAAGCATTAACCGGATAGGTGCCTATGTTATCGGAGCCAGATCGACACAGATCAGTTTCCTTCATGCCCTGCTCGAGCCAACCACCAAGATCAGGGACTATGAAAACGCAGGCTATGGATTTGAAAAGCTGGCTCTGCTGGAAGCCGCCAAAATCATGCCTTTTGCCGATGTATGGAATTATTACTGCCTGAAGAATGACGTTCCGGCAGGCTGTGAATATATCAAGTTAGTAAGGGATTACGAGGAAAAAGTTCTTTCAAAACGGTCATAAGCCTGAAAAGCATTCACTGCAGGCTTGTTTGACTTTTAAAATGGAAGAAACCGGAAACTAAAATAATGGGGTGTACTATTTTACACCTCATCTTTTTTTATACTATATCAGCAGACAGTTGCTGAGGGTCATTTCATCCGGTCTTCCTTGTAAACCATCCCTGCTTCTTGTCTTACTGCATCGAGCAATTGCATCAGCTGCAGGGTGAAGCCGGGAGGCAGGAGGGAGGATTCTGTGAGACCCTTATCCAGGCAGTTCATTACTTCTTCAGCCTCATATTCATACCCGTTCATCCTGGTTTCAAAAGAGAATTCTTCGGGTTTTTCTCCATCCATGATCAGGGTAAGAGTGGATGGTTTAAACCATCTATGGTTGATGCAGATTCGGCCTTTCGTCCCGCAGATTTCAGCCGATGTGTCGGTATGCACGGTAAAGGTGCTAAGCAGGTTTGCCACAGCCCCGTTGCGATAACTGAAAACCATACTGCAGCTCTCATCAACGCCGGTTTCACCTATAATGGACAGGGCTTTGATCTTATCCGGGAACCCGAGTATCAGGAGGCTGAGAAAGACGGGGTAGATCCCGATATCCAATATGCTTCCGCCACCCATCTCCGGGTTGAAGAGTCTCCCGGCAGGATCAAATTCTGCTTTGAAGCCGAAATCAGCTTTCAGGGCTTTCAGTTCCCCGATTTTCCCACTTTCGATGAACTCCATTGTCTTCATGATGGTGGGAAGAAACCGGGTCCAGAGGGCATCCATATAAAAGACCTTTTTTTCTTTTGCCAGGGCAGCGAGTTCTTCAAATTGCCTTGCATTGATCGTGACCGGCTTTTCGCAGAGAACGGCCTTTCCCGCGGTCAGGCATTTCTTCGTAAGTTCATAGTGAAGGTGATGCGGGGTGGCAACATATATTACATCCACATCCTGATCCTGAATCAGCTCATCATAACTGCCGTACGAACGGGATGCACCGTACTGCCTGGCAAAGTCAGCGGCTCTTTCCTTGTTCCTGGATCCTACCGCAAACAAAACGCCCTTACCGGTTACAGACAGACCTTTGGCAAATTGGTGGGCAATCTTCCCCGGGCCGAGAATGCCCCAATGGTATTCATGTTTCATGGTATGATAAATTTAGTATTCGGGCGTTCCTTACCTGATGCTATGGTATAAAAATGGTCATGGACTCTTTACTGCTAAACACCGGAGGACCAATCGTGTTTTCTTAGCCTGTTAGCAGCAGTTTTTTTGTTTTTGTTTATCCAGGTATATGAACTGACTAAACTCGTTATGAGTCCAAAGGTCAGAAACATAATAAGCCCTGCAATTGGCATTTCAGTTTTTCCTTCAACTATTGTTTTTGTAAGGTAATTATAGAGTTGAAATAGTGGGCCAGTTATCCAGAGGATTGCTGCGAAGCTAAAATAACTAAAGGACAAGGCCTTAATAAATTGGTGCCCGGTTTTTTCATTTTTTATTCTTTTCAGCATTTGCCAATCAAGAAGTCCTATTATGATAAAATAGACTAAGAATCGAAGAAGAACAGGTATTGACTCAACAAAATCTCCTGTCAGAATTATCAAAAAGAGCAATAATCCTTTCAAGAGTGATGAAACTATAAAGTTGATGATTGTCCTTTTCATATTAAATTTTGACGAACGTAAAAGTAACCTTATAATAATAGATCATGTCTGGTTCTCCCACACGAGCGGGACAAACTATTCTACCTCTAAAATCAAAATTAGGATAAAAAGAAAAATTTTAACTTTTCAGAATAGAATCGATCCGGTTCAGCTCATCATCCGAAAAATGACGGTTTCCGAGCATCTCCAGGTTATCATCGAGCTGTTTTACACTGCTGGCGCCAATGAGAACGGACGTGATCCGGGGATCTTTCAGGATCCATGCCAGCGCCATCTGAGCCAGTGACTGACCTCTTTTCCCTGCAAGTTGGTTCAGTTTC
The DNA here is from genome assembly GCA_963732905.1 of uncultured Bacteroidales bacterium. GTDB lineage: Bacteria > Bacteroidota > Bacteroidia > Bacteroidales > DASQZK01. The sequence continues at coordinate 701,734 of CAVTBM010000008.1, read as the reverse complement.
CCTATTTTTTCAAGTTTGTCAGGGGTTATATGTTCTTTTTTCAGAAATCCGTGTTCCTTGCTGGCCCTGGATCCTTCTGGGATACCGCCGAGGTATTTATTGGTAAGCATACCCTGGGCGAGAGGCGAGAAAGGGATACATCCCACACCTTTGTCCTGAAGGACATCGAGCAGACCGTCCTCTACCCACCGTTCAAACATGGAATATTTGGGTTGATGGATAAGACAGGGCGTTCCGAGTTTATCCAGGATATCCAGTGCTTTTCTGGTCTGTTCTGCGCTGTAATTGGATATTCCCGCATATAAAGCTTTTCCCTGTCTGACAATATGATCGAGAGCCTTCATGGTTTCTTCCAGTGGCGTTTCGGGGTCGGGCCGGTGATGGTAGAAAATATCGACATATTCAAGCCCCATCCGTTTCAGGCTTTGATCTAAACTGGAAACCAAATATTTACGGGATCCCCAGTCACCATATGGGCCGGGCCACATGTAATAGCCTGCCTTACTGGAAATGATCATCTGATCACGGTATGCTCTGAAATCTGCCTTCAGGATCCTGCCGAAATTTTCTTCTGCAGAACCGGCAGGAGGGCCATAATTGTTGGCAAGGTCAAAATGGTTGATGCCGCAGTCGAAGGCGTGCCTTACGATGCTGCGCCCGTTCTCGAATACATCCACGCCACCGAAGTTGTGCCAAAATCCCAGAGATATGGCAGGTAGTTTTACTCCGCTCACACCACAACGATTATAGGTCATATTATCATAACGTTTCTCAGAGGGTTTGTGTATCATGGCTTATGTCGTTTTTGTTCGGGTAACAATGTTAAGAAATTCGGCCTGAATCGACAATTTTTTTAGTATTTTTCGGAAAAATCTTTACGAATGAAACGCAGGAATTTTCTCGTATCCCTGCCTCTTGCAGGAATTTTTCCTGTTATAGCTGCAGGAATGAGACCTTCACCGGCAATCCTGGCCGGAAACTTCCAGAAACCTGGTGAAGGGATGAGCCGGGACTACTGGCTTAGTGTGCTGGAACGGATTGCGAAACCTGTTCTGACCAATCTTGCAGCAGGCACGCTCCGGGAGAATATGCCTGTTGAAGCCAGGGAAGGACATGACACACCACGCAGGCTGGTGTCTCATCTTGAGGCCTTCGGAAGATTAATGGCCGGAATAGCGCCCTGGCTGGCCTGTAACGGTATGGCAGTGGAGGCTGAACAAAATCTCCGTAAAACCATCCTGGACGATTACTATAAGGCTATTGACCATGCCGTAGATCCATCATCTCCAGACTTTATGAACTTCACCCAGGGTGGCCAGCCCCTGGTCGATGCCGCCTTCCTGGCCCAGGGCCTGCTAAGGGCTCCGAAAGTGCTGTTCGATCCTTTGCCGGAAAAAACCAGGGTAAATCTTAGGAATGCTTTACTGTCAACACGGGTTATCAATCCGCCTTACAACAACTGGTTGCTTTTCACCGCACTCGTAGAGGCCGCACTGATGGAATTTTATGATGAAGGTGATATGGTCAGGATCAGCTATGCCGTCAATAAGCATAATGAATGGTATGTAGGTGACGGAACGTATGGCGACGGTTCATCATATCACTGGGATTACTATAACTCTTATGTAATACAGCCAATGCTTGTTGATCTGGGCGCTGTACTCGTAAAACACGACAAGGCAAAGCGAGAGTGGTATGACCAGATCCTGGAAAGAGCCCGGAGGTATGCTGCTGTACAGGAAAGGCTGATCTCTCCGGAAGGTACCTTCCCGGCATTTGGCCGGTCTATTGCCTATCGCTTCGGAGCACTTCAGGATCTGGCACAGATGACCCTGCTGGAAAACCTGCCGGAACATCTGTCTTTCGGACAGGTGAAGTCGGCAATGTCGGCTGTAATCAATCGTATGATTGAAGCGCCCGGCACTTTCGATGACCAGGGTTGGCTGAAGATTGGCTTTTGCGGTGCGCAGGCCGGGATTGGAGAGACATATATTTCTACCGGCAGCCTTTATCTCTGCACTGAGGGGTTGTTACCTCTCGGACTACCGGCCGACCATGATTTCTGGACTTCACCCTTTACCGACTGGACCTCCAGAAAAGCCTGGTCAGGACAGGCATTTCCTATTGATCATGCTATCTGATTATCATAACCAAAAGCCTATTACCATGAAAAGATTCCAGCCCTTTGTTTTGTACGGTGCGCTTTGCATATTCATTTTCTCATGTTCTCCCGCAGATAAAAAAGAACGGGAACTGAAGTCCTTTATCGGTGATCAGCTCAGTTTCGCCATCGATCAGTACAAAGGCATGGAAGAAGCACTTCCCGATTCGGTAATGCCCAGAACAACAGATAAAGACGGAAATCTTCTTACCAGCGGCGTAAAATGGTGGTGTTCCGGTTTTTATCCCGGAACCATGTGGTACCTGTATGAATATTCGGGTGATGAAGCACTGAGGAGTATTGCTACTGACAGGACCATGCTCATCGAACCCGAGAAAAACAATAAAGGCACACATGATTTGGGCTTTGAGCTGTATTGCAGTTTTGGTAATGCGTATCGTATTACTGAAGAACCAAAATATAAAGACATTCTCGAAACAGGTGCCCGTAGCCTGGCAACCAGGTTTAACCCTGTAGTAGGCTGTATAAAGTCATGGGATAATGATAAATGGGAATTCCCGGTAATCATCGACAATATGATGAATCTCGAATATCTCTACTGGGCTGCCAAAGCCACCGGGGATGAGGATTTTTACAATATATGTGTCAGACACAGCAACACCACCATGGCGAATCATTTCAGACCGGATTACAGCTCCTGGCACCTGGTTAATTACGATACCCTTACCGGCAGGGTCCTCGGAAAACAGACCGTTCAGGGATACTCCGATTCCTCTGCATGGTCCAGGGGCCAGTCCTGGGGACTCTACGGGTATACCGTAGGTTACCGCGAAACACATGATACTGCATACCTTAGTCAAGCTGTTCACATTGCAAAATTCCTGCTGGGTAATCCAAACATGCCCAAAGACATGGTACCATATTGGGATTTCAATGATCCGGCAATACCCAATACCTACAGGGATGCTTCTGCAGGAGCCATCATGGCTTCCGCCCTCATCGAACTGTCGGCCTATGCCGGTACCGCCGATTCAACCCTGTTTGTAAACAGCGCTATAACAACCCTACACACACTAGGATCTGACGAATACCGGGCAAAATCAGGTGAAAATGGTCATTTCATCCTGAAACACAGTGTTGGTTCCCTGCCTGGTAACAGCGAGGTGGATGTGCCTCTGACCTATGCCGATTATTATTTTGTTGAGGCGCTGTTGCGTTTGAAGGAAAGACTGGAATAGGCCAGAAAAATTCAGCATTTCGCTTTATCTCCGCATTTCAGACAGTACCCCCGGTGCATGCAGACCGTACCTCCACAATCAGGACACCGCCATTTTTCCCTGTCCAGCCTGATAAGATGTTCGACACCGTATTCTCTTATCATATCGAAATTTGCAAATATATCCGTATGATATTTCATCTTGTATCTTTTACCGAGACGTTTTAACCGGTCGCATGGATACTCCGCACATTCATAACAATAGCCTGAAACTGTTTCGGCTAACAGTTCACAATTTTTTATGGAACAGCTCATACAGCTCCTGGATTTGTGACCTCCATTCATCCGGCAACCCGTACATACATTTTTTTCCCTGAGATAGGCCATGCAGAGACTGCAATTGATACCGCATGGAGCCAGTATATCATTTCCCGGGATTTCAGGAGATTGCTTCACCTGTCTGCGGGGTTTTAAATTCAATCAATTCAACCGGTGCCCCGTTATGCTCAATCATGGCTACCCTTATACCCGCCGCAGAGGAGACCGGCGGAGTGATGATATTAAGGTCATGGTGAGCAAGTTCAAAATCCAGGTCGTTCACCTCGAAAGCGATATGAGGAACAGCTTTGACCAGGGGATGAACAGGGCTTTCCTCTTCAAAACGCATCCATTCAATGCCGAAAGGAGAATCGTAAAAACCGGATACGAAACATTGAATGGACGGAAGATAACGTTCACCTTGCCGGGTTTCATACGTCGGAATACCGGTATGATGATATTTCCATCCCCACTGCGCGATGGAAAGGGGAGGGTCCTGCTCAGCCCTGTACAGGGATTTGTTTAACTTTTGCGGCATAGTACATAAATGAGTTTAAGAGGATCAGTATCTTTGATATGTTTTACCGGCTCTTCTATAAAACTATAGGACACAAGACCAAATTTACCAAATTCCTGCCTGACAGCATCCTCATCAAAGAAAAAAACATTCAGCCCCTTTGAAATTTCAAACCTGTCTTTTGAAAGGAGGCGGCCGTTCCCATACATTTCGGAAGTTTTTGTCACCATGGTAAAGATCATCCAACCACCTTCAGTCAGCTGGTTAAAACAGTTCAGCAGGAAAAATTTCCGTTCATTCCTGCTGAGAAGGTGTATCAAAGCATAACAAAATATCCCTTCATACCGGTTGTCATCAAAAGGCATATCCACAACAGAACCACAATGGATTGTAAAAGCCATGCCGTTTTCACCGGCCAGACGGATAGCTTCCTGTGAAATTTCGATGCCGGTGATGTCAAAACCATGGTTTAAAAAAGCCATGGCATTACGGCCGTATCCAATACCGGGGATCAATATTTTACGGATACCGTATTTGAGAAATTGATCTCTCGCCATTATAGCGGAATCGGCAGGCTGAAAACCCCAGAGGGTTTTCTCAGATTCAAATTTATGTTCCCAGTAAAGAATGCTGCTTCTTTGATTCATCTGTGACAGGCAGTGCTTTATGTTCTTACCCTAAATAATCAATCTCCCTTCCGGGACATGGAATACTTTCTGAACATCTTCTCAGCCACCTCGACCGCATCTCCTGATGGTTTGTCCGGGTATGGATTGGTCATCCTGGTCCAGTTTTCTTCAAATTTTGCATAGTCGATATTCGTACCGGGTTTCCCGCTCAGCCGGTTTTTAAGGTCATGCACAAACATCTGCCATCTCTCATAGTAATAAGTCCCCAGCAATCCGCCCCATTCCCGGTGCGCGTAATCATTCAGCACTTCATGGGATTTGCCGTATCCCCATGTGGTGATAAGCATACGTGCATTCCGCTCAAAAAGATCCTTTTCGTTTTCGGTGGGGGCAATGTCCCTGGCTTCCTTGATCCAGCGGCCGAGCAGGAATTCCTTACGGGTTGACACCAGGGTATCCATATCCTGAATCAGGTTCAGAAATTTCTGTGAGGCGGTTTCAAAATCATCTTTATTTTTAGAATCGTAGGCGTTGATCATGTGATGATATTCCTCTTCGGAGACACCCATCAGGTATTGACGCACCATATCGACAGCATCGTACCGGTAGGAATCTTTTTCCTTCAACTCACCGGCACAACTCAGCAGCTTGGTGCATGCATCTTCCAGGTCTGCCTGTTTATACTTAATTGGTCCGGCACCCCATGGCGCCGAACTTGTCCATTTCAGAGTCGGGCGGGAACAGATCACATCCTGGGGTTCATCACTGTGCATCGGGATATTGTATACACTCCTGGATAAGATTTTCCAGGCTTCACAGGCAGCCGGAAGGTCTTTTCCGTAACGGAATACCGGGTATTCTTCAGCCCATTTCTCTGGCACGGGAAGCTGATCGTGCCATCCCAGTTCAAAAATATAATCAAAAATGAAAGGGTCCAGGTTGATGCCTTCGGGGATGATGCCCATGCCTTCAAGTTGTTTACCGTAGTCACTTTTCCGGGCCTCTCCAAGATACCGGGTGGTGGAATCGATTTTGCCGTAGAGGCCTGTCCTGCCACCGAAATTATCAATGGTACAGTACAGCCACCTACAACCCTCAAAGCCATGACGGGTTTTCCAGGCTTCATCGCTCTCACAGAAAAGGTCGATCACCATGGTATGAGCTGTATCAACGCCCTGGAGTAACTTAGGCGAAGGATTGTCGATCCAACCCTGCAAAACCCAGGTTGAACCAGGGGAGGCGTTTTGCATAGACTGCTGAATGGTCCGGCCACAGTCCGGCAGATCCACGTTCAGGATGGTGCCTTCATGAAACGGGTCGCCACCGTAGAAGAGAGCTTTACCGTAGAGTTTTTCAAGTTCCTTGTAATAAATGCCGGCAAAATATTGAAATGAGGTATCCGTGGGCACAACGAAATCAGGCCTGGTAAACTGGCACCACTCGCCCGTGGGCCGGATATCTGCCTTTGGGAACTTCCTTTTCAGCGTTGTCGGCACCATGCCATAGAACCCCTGTAATACAGGCTGCATTTCCATATCCTTCATGTAAGCGAGGATTTTCTTCTGCAGAAGGGTGCGGCTTTCGATCCATTCCCGGGAAACCGGTCCGCCCCAGCCTTCGAGGTTATCCATAAGCCACCAGGCCTGGTATGCCGGTCCGCAGATAAAATCTGAAATCTCATTGTCAGTGAAATTCAATCGTTTCATGACGTTTTGCCATACTTCTTCCGTGCCGTTTATGGCCAACACCAGGTTGATTCCCTGCATTGCCATCCAGTCGAGTTCCCGCTGCCACTGATCCCAGCCCCAGAAGGCCATGGTGTAATCAAAAGTGCAGTAATTCAGGAAGTAACGGTACTTATACGGGGAGGAAATACGAACCTTTTCTTCTACCATGGGAAGGGGTTCCGGAAGCTCAAGATTTTGTCCGGCCTGCGAAAACTGGCAATGACAGGTATATTTCAGATACCAGTTCAGAGCCGAAGCGACCGCAACCGGAGAGGAACCCGCAAGAATGATCTTGTTCGCATGTGAACTGATCTCAAAAACATCCTTTCCATTGTCCGGAGCAATGGAGTCAATGACTACCCGGCCTTCCAGCCGGGGAACCACACGGTGAATCAATCCGGATATACCCGGGAAATACGCTTTCTCTTTTTCAGTTTTACATGATCCAGGTATCAGGGATATGAAGGCCAACAGGTATATTATCTTTTTCATATCAGGGGAAGGTTATCATTGAGATATGATGAATTGCAAAGGCTGAAACGGGGTTTAAAGCTATCAAAAAATTATTTGACAGGAAAGCCGGGCCTTTAAAACTGGAAGGACTGGTGCAGACTCTCAGGATTTGAAATATTGAAACAACTCCACCAGGTTTCCCGAAGGATCCTGGAGTAAAATTTGTCTGCCGCCCACGCCGCTAATAATATCATTCCTGAACCGGCAGCCGGCTTTCTTTAGTTTTTCAACCTCAACGTCCAGATCCTGCACCACAATTTCAAAACGGTTCCAGCCCCCTGCTTCCTGACTTGTGCCATCAGCCATATCCTGCCCACCTCCGCCACGGTTACCAGGCTTGCTGAGAAGCAGGATGAGCTGATCTTTTGAGAGGATGGCGAATTCCTCCGCCGGATGCATGACAATCTCAAAACCAAGCATTTCACTGTAAAACCGTATGGCTTCTCCTACGTCATTCACGATATACCTGACACTGACCATCTTTGAACCACCCGCATTGGCTGTCTGAGGATTATTGTTCTCTGCTTTCATGACAAATCTGTTTTGCTGTAAATCCACAATGTCAGTGCATTTGGTTATTGTGACCTGTAAGGACTGACCTGGATATTGTTGTTGCTCTGGTGAATGAGACCGCAAGGTTTTTTGCCGTGTTCATCCCGTAGTCTCATCCCGCAGTTTCAGATTAGAAACAGCCAGTTGGGCCTAATGGTTTATTATTATGGCACTTTTAAGGATGGCAATATGAATTTCTGGACTCCCGGACTCTCTGCCTGATTTTACCTTCAGGATGTCAGTCGGGTCATATTGAAAACGATATGAATGAATCCTAAGTTTGGGAACTAACAAAACTTGTGTTCTTTTGACAAATCATTCTGAAAATTTATAAAAAAACCTTACTTTTAGTATTCTTCATCAAGCAGAAACTTTAGCTTTAAATTAACCAGTACTAACTAAATTCTTATCACATGAAAGGTCTCTTTACCTCATTACTAATGTCAACACTCCTGTCCATCGGGCTTTTTGGCCAGGGCTTCACGGAGAATTTTGACGATGGTGATCTCTCCGGATGGGGTGCATCACCAGATTATACCCTTACAAATACGGGCAGTGAACTGAAGATAGCTGCACATAAAACATCGACCTGGAACAGTTTCACATTCACTTTTCCGGCCACCGATATTTCGGCAAATCCATATGTGAGTCTGAAAGTGAAAACGAATATCGATTTCAACCTGAATTTTTTCATTAATTCAGACCAGTCTTATGGCAATGGTGGAAACTACCAGGAGATTATTCATTCTGACGGTTACACGGAATATGTATTCGATTTCTCCGGTGCTGCAGCTGCAGATCTGCAAGCTGCCAGCCTCCTGAATTTCGTTTTTAATCCGGCAGGCGCTATGGGCTGTAATTCAACCGCCTACTTTGAGGACCTCAAAATTGGCGGTGATGCCAGCATCATGCCGAAAATTTCAAGGATCGAAGATCAGTTCCACCCTATCAATTCAGGCATGGTAACCGTGCCATTCCATGGTGTTGTAGATCTGATGACGGGTGCAGCTACGCTGACGGTGACTGCATCGAGCTCCAATACCGGTCTTATCCCCGACCCGGCTGTTTCCTTTGATCCGGCAACCGGCGAAGGTACACTAACCTACACCCCTGTTGCGGACCAGGCAGGCACATCCGTTGTTTCTGTGGTCGTTTCTGGGAATGCACCATCGGATAATGTCATGACCTTCAATGTTACGGTTGAGAAGAATATGGAACCCGTAATTGACCAGGCCGCTGATCAGAACATCAAGGCAGGCGAGTCCACAGACATTATACTAACCGGGCCGGGAGACGGAGATCCCAATGCCAGCCAGGCATTAACGATTACGGCCACCAGTTCTGATGTCGGATTACTGCCAGATCCGGTTGTTATGTATGACAATAGCGATTTTACAGCTACCCTGACTTGTTCCCCACCACTAGGACAGTCAGGAACGGCAACCGTTACCGTCACAGTTATGGATGATGGTGGAACTGTGGCAGGCGGAATCGACACACATACAATGACTTTTCAGGTTTCAGTGTTTGAAGATGTCAACAAACCCCCTGCCATGATGAAGTTGCAGGATATGTCTATTTTAGAGGATGCCGATGAACAGACAGTTGAATTAAAGGATATCACTGATGGGGATCCGGATAAAGAACAAACCGTCATTATCACAGCTGCCAGTTCAAACCCTTCCCTCATTCCCGATCCGACCATTTCTTACACATCGGGATCCACGGGAGAACTTATGTATACTCCTGTGCCGGGTCAGACTGGTAATGCAACGATAACCGTTACCATGGCTGATAATGGTGGTGCTATAAACAATAACGGGGATGCAAGCACTGTCTACACTTTTGATATAGATGTCAGGATAAAGCCTATCACTGGTTGGGAAGATGACTTTAACGACGGGATTCTCGGTCCCCAATGGCCGGCTGACTGGGGCGATCCGGGTGAGAATACTCATAAATGCACCGAAGCCGACGGCGTAATGCAGATTCAGATCGACAAAACGAGGACCAATAATAAATGGGCCGGACTATGGTTCAACATACCCGAAGAACTCGATCTGTCCAAGAGTCCCTACATAAGCATCACCATGAAAACGGATCATCCCGGTACTCAGATGCTGATCTTCCTGTGGGACGCCAACGATCATTATAATACGGCAAAGACAATCCGGCAAACGGTAACCGGAGAATATGTGGAGTATTTTTTCGATTATTCTGATCCAAGTTTTCAGTTGCAAAGTGATGGTACACCTCTTGATATGACCAGAATCAAAGCCCTTCTGATTAATTTTGATCCGGGCGGAGCCTCACCACTGTTCCAGGGCAGTTTCTTCTTTGACGATTTCAGGGTAGGAGATAAAGCCCACAGGGCTCCAGTAACCCCTGATGTCACGATGAACAATATACCTGACTTTGCTATTTCCGAGGGAGCAGGCATGCAGACAGTAACCCTTAGCGGACTTTCTGACGGAGGTGACGGGTCAAACCCGGTGACCGTAACGGCCAGCAGCAACAACCCTGACCTTGTCCCTAATCCGGTGGTAAGTGCTGTAACCGGCAAAAATGCCACACTGACTTTTACTCCGGGCATGGGAACGGGCACTGCAAAAATTACGGTTACCGCTTCTGCCGCGGGCTCAAATCCTGTTTCAAAAACGTTTACTGTAAGCGTGGTTCACATTGACGGCATAACGGCAAGTGAAGTCACCATCGATATGTCAACCGAATACCAGGTTATTGACGGATTTGGCGCCTTCATGGGTTCCGGGGATACCAGCCCTGATACGATCATTTCCCTTGCAAGTGACATTGGCATGTCTATGGCCCGTTTCGGGGTTATCGGGGGAGGATTTGAAGAGATAAACGATAACAGCGATCCGTACGTTACCGATCTCGATGCATATAATGCTAATGCGCTCTCTCTTGAAAATATGCGCAGGCTTGCTCCTTTTGTCGATAAGTTTATCGTAACCTTCTGGAGCCCGGCCGGCTGGATGAAAAAGAACAAGTGGGAAAACGGCGTCGAGGGTTATGCCACCGACAACAAGCTGGAGCCGAGATATTATGAAGAATATGCTGAAGAAGTCGTCGCCTTGTGCAAGATCGTGAAACGCGAAACCGGCAAAGATATCTATGCCATTGGTTTACAGAATGAACCACAGTTTAACGAACCTTATCCTTCATGCCAGGTGGATTGGAACGAATACCGCGACATTATTAATGTGGTGGGTCCGAGGCTTGTAGCCGAAGGACTCGATGTGAAGTTATTCTGGGCTGAAGCATTGCCTGCCCAGGGAAGTATCAATAATTACATCGACGCTGTTAAGAATGATGCTACCGCTTACCAGTACGCCGATATTGTGGCCATTCATAATTATGACGCCGATGGCGCCAGCGTAGGGGGTGCCGGTTGCAGCCAGTGGCAGAGTATTTACTCCAGGGCACAGACACCTCCGGGAGTATACAAAACATGGATGACTGAGACATCGGGACATCCCGACAGCTGGAGTGGAGCCATGACTCTTGCCGGGAATATTTTTAATGCTTTGGATTGCGGCAGTGCCAGCGCCTGGGTATTCTGGAGTTTTGCTGTTTCTGAGGGAAGTCCTGAATATGGTCTGGTTGTGTCCAACCGGCCCTCATCAAGGTACTACGTATCCAAACAGTATTATAAATTTATACGTCCGGGTTACGTCCGGGTAGGTGCCAATTCAGATGGTGTACCCACATTGGCTTTCAGAAGTGCAAACTCAGATACCCTTTCGGTCGTCCTGTTTAACAACACCGACCAGCCTCAAACGATTGAGATCAAGGGCAAAGGATTGCCCTCAAATTGGGATTCCTACACCACTTCCAACTCAAGGAACTGTGAAAAAGGTGAAGGCGTTGGACCGGACGGACTTATTATTCTTCCGCCCTCAAGCATTACCACCCTTGTGGCTGACAACAGCAACCCGGCTCCAAACATTGATCCTGTTGCTAACCTGACCGTCGATAACAATGCAGGTGAGCAAGTCCTTACTTTAACAGGCATTGATGATGGAGAAGGTTTCGCCCAGAATATCGCTATTACTGCCAGCAGCAGCAATACCGACCTGGTGCCCGATCCTGTAATCAGTTATACTCAGGGTGAATCGACGGCAACTCTTACCTTTACCCCGGCTTCAGGGATGACGGGAAATGCTGTTATAACAATTGGTTTGACAGACGATGGAGAACCGGTAGGTGAAAATTCGGAACAGTTCAAGATCACCGTAACTTCCAATCCGGCACCGAGGATCGATGCGGTTGAAGATGTAAGCGTCGATAAAAATTCAGGTTTGCAAACCATTAACTTAACCGGAATCGATGATGGCGTTGGACATGTTCAGAATCTTACCATCACCGCTGCCAGTGATAACACCGGTCTGATTCCCGATCCGGAGATCAGCTATACACAGGGTCAATCCACGGCAACACTCTCCTATACCCCGGTAACCGATATGACCGGAGATGCCGGGATCACTCTGACCGTAACTGACGATGGGACGCCGGAAGCTACCACAGAAATCCAGTTCAATATTTCTGTCATCGAAACCGGTGTTCCTAAGTACCAGAAGGAGACCCGGATCTATCCTAATCCGGCTGCCGATGTCCTGAATATCGACCTGAACGGACAACAGTTCGACAGATTGGTGGTTACGGATCTGACGGGAAGAATCGTTCTGAATAAGAGCATGAAGAATGTTCATTCGATTTATAAACTGGATGTTACAGGCATTGAAAAAGGGATGTACATTCTGATGCTGAAGAATTCTAAGGAATCACTTACCCTGAGGTTTGTGATTGAATAATCTGCGTTCCCAAAAAGGTCGAAGCAGTAATGCTGCGACCTTTCAGATCATTCCAGGGAATATGCAATAAATAAAGAAGAAGAGACATGTCACCTGGCATGTCTCTTCTTTATTAATATGGTTTGTTGATGACCGGCTTCACACCATCTGAAAGTTTTTCATGACAATCACGTCATTACATTGGCAGTCGTTAATCAATAAGGTTCACCTTCCTTTATTTCTCCAACAGGTAGTACAAAATAAAATCGTACATATCGGCTTCCTCTTTAATGATATCTTTATAACTGCTTTCTGCCCCCATATGACCGGCATCTTTCTCAACCCTCAATAAAACAGGATTATTCTGGGCTATCCGGTTCTGCAGTCTAGCCGCAAATTTATAAGAGTGGAATGGGGGAACCCTGTCGTCATTCTCTGATGTCATAATAAGGGTGGCCGGGTAGTTGACATCGTCCTTAACCTGATGAAGCGGACTGTAGGATAAGATATTTTTAAAGTCGTCTGGATCTTGTATGTTGCCATATTCATCGGTATTTTTTATTAAGTTTATCACAAATCTCAAATGAAACCCACATGATGGATGACAACACAACCGAGCCTGCTGGCTCAGCGGAGCTAAACCCTGCCTATAATTATCAATCATGTGTGGTTCTAACGCACGGGAGGGACAAGCTATTCTACCTCTATAATCTGTATTATTTAATAATGAAAATGCTACAATCATGGAACAGAACAAAATTCCTCCTGCAGGCCGGAAGATAAACCGGCGGTCGCTGGTAAAGAACGGTGCAGCCCTTTTTGGGGCCGGACTACTGGGGTCGGCAGCTGGTAGCGGGAACGGATCAGGGGACGGTCATTCTGACAACCTTTTTAACGTAAAGGATTTTGGGGCTACAGGGAAACGTGATGACAATGCTACTAAAGCCATACAATCTGCGGTGGATGCCTGTACGATTTCGGGTGGCGGCGTAGTATATGTTCCGCCGGGCGAATATACCGTGGGGACCATTCAGCTTAAAGACCATGTGAACCTGAATCTGGGGGCAGGAGCCACATTTTTCCTCAGCCAGGACCGGAACGACTTCAGCAGGGGTGCACGCACCATGATTTTTGCCGAGAATGCTGCAACAATCTCCGTCACTGGGAAAGGGATACTGGATGGCCTGGCACAGTATGAGTTCACGGAAATGAATGATACCGACGTTGAGATTTCCGAAGAAATCGAAATTGCAAGGAAAGCAGGTGAAGATATGCGCAGGTACTACCGTACCGGTATGCAAACCTTTATGTTTGTCCTGAACGGTTGCACAAATGTGTTACTCCGGGATATCTCGGTGATCCATTCCCCACTTTGGAATATCAGGCTGAATGATTGCGACCGGGTTTTTGTACAGGGAATATATATTTTTTCCGACCTTGAGAAGGGTGTGAATGCCGACGGAATCGATATTTGTTCATCGAAGAATGTTACCATTTCCGATTCGGTGATTGTTACCGGCGATGACTCTATCGTTCTCAAAACACCCTTGCAGCGGGGCAAAACGACGGCCGGTACCACTGAAAATATTTTGGTTACCAATTGTGTCCTGACCTCTTCCTCCACACCTTTAATGATCGGAACTGAAACGTATGCCGATATTCACCATGTTATCTTCAGCAACTGCACAATTCGCGATTCAAACAAAGGTTTTGGTATAAATGTGCAGGACGGGGCAACCGTCAGCGATGTAATCATCAGCAACCTGACACTGGACACCCGCAGAAGACACTGGAACTGGTGGGGGAGCTGTGAACTTTGTAAATTTGTTCTGAAGAAGAGGGAGAAAACCTCAAAACTCGGGAAGATTAAAGATATCGTGATTGACACGGTGATCGCTCATCCCAGGGGGACAAGCATTATTGAGGGTCATCCTGAACAACCCCTTGAAAATATCTGGATAAGCGACATTCAGATCTTTATGGAGGCCGAAGATGCAAAAGACAAACGTGCCACTGACATCATGCAGATCAAAAATGTCCGGGACCTTAAAATCCGCAACATGTTAGTTCGCTGGTCGGAAGACCAGCCTGAAGCTAAATGGCAGAGTGCGCTGGTCCTGGAAAACGTGTCCGGTTTTGAAATTCTTGACTTTTCCGGTCGTCAGGGACTTAAAGACAGCAGATATCCGGCTATAGCACTGGAAAATGCTTCAGACGGCGTGATCGGGGAATCCCGGGCGACGGCAGGATGTGGCACATTCATCAGGGTCAGTGGTGAAAAAAGCAGTGATATTGACTTACGGAATAACCGGCTGAAAAAGGCAAAAACCGGGGTTGGTTTTGAAAGTAATATATTGAAAAAAGCAGTGGAGATGGAATAATCCCGGTCGGTACAGAATATGTGCGCATTTACGCAGAATATCCCGGTTTTCAGGAGGATGATCCTTCCTCATATTGTAAAGCCGGTCTGTGGGAAGTGCATATCCCGGTTATCACAAAAATAAGGGCTAACCTGATACTCCGGGTAACCGGCACAAGTTAATGAGAAGACACTGCCGTGACCCTGTTGTATGTCCTCACACAATAGAACATTTGATTTAATTTACCTATTTTTATAGATGCAGCAATTCAAACGCTAAAACTATATCATGCTTAAAAAGACATTCCTTTTTGTTCAGGTTGTGGCAGTGGTAACTCTGCTGCTGGCAGGTTGCACTTCCGGCGAGACCGGTTTCGTTTCAACTCAAAAATACACCTGGAAAAGTGTCAGGATAGTTGGTGGTGGTTTTGTGGATGGTTTCGTATACCACCCGGTTGAAAAGGGTCTGGTCTATGCCCGCACGGATATGGGTGGAGCTTACCGGAGAGATTCTGCTCATGAAGACTGGGTTCCTATTATGGACTGGGTTTCATACAAGGATGTAAACCTCATGGGTATTGAAAGCATAGCCCTGGATCCCAATGATCCGGATAAATTGTTCATGGCCTGTGGGACCTACACGAATGACAGGGCTCCCGACGGGGAGATTCTTCGTTCTGATGACCGGGGAAACAGCTTCAGGCGGACGAAAGTGCCCTTCAAAATGGGTGGGAATGAAAATGGCCGGGGAAACGGAGAACGGATGACGGTAGATCCCAATAACGGGAACATTCTTTACCTTGGCACACGTCACGACGGACTCTGGAAAAGTACCGACGGTGCCGTATCCTGGATTAAGTTGGTTTCTTTTCCTGATATCAGTGAAACGGCACCCGATACAATCAAAAATGAACGCTTCAGAAGGTACTGGTCGTTTGCTATGGCTGGAAGCGGAGTAGTCGTGGTACTTTGTGATCCCGGTTCCGGAAACAGGGGTGAGGGTAGCCAGGATGTTTATGCTTTCGTTTCTTTGATGAATCGGTACAACTTCTTCATGAGCAGAGACGGCGGGGAAAGCTGGGAACCGGTGGCGGGCCAGCCTGAAACCTACCGGCCTAATCATGCAGTATTGTCGCGTGACGGTATAATGGTGATTTCTTACGGTGACAATCCGGGTCCATGGGGAATGAAGAACGGCGCCGTGTGGAAATACAATATACATTCAGAAAAATGGACTGATATTACCCCGGATAAGCCCGATCCCGAAAATATTGCCCATGCTTTCGGTTATGCCTCGGTTGCTGTTGACCCGGAAAATCCAAATACCATCCTGGCATGCAGCTTTTATCGTCCGGGCGGGCTGGGAGGGGAGGAGATCTTCCGTTCAACAGATGGAGGAACGTCATGGAAGGGCGTGTTTGCCAGCGGCGGAACCTACGATTATTCTAAAGCCCCTTATGTGAGACATACGGGCATCCACTGGCTCTTCGACTGCGAGATCGATCCCCATAATCCTGACCATGCACTTTTCACCACCGGTTATGGTGGTCACGAATGCTTCAACCTGACCGCAATGGATCGGGGTGAACCGACAGTATGGTCGGTGATGAGCACGGGCATCGAGGAAACAGTGCCCCTCGAGCTTTTGAGCCCTCCAGAGGGGCCTGCATTAATAACCGCTATCGGTGACTATGGAGGATTCGTTCATTGGGACCTTGACAGACCGGTTCCTGAAGGAAATTTTGAGAATCCCCATTTCGGCAATACGGATGGCATTGCCTGTGCTGAGCTCAATCCAGGCATACTCGTAAGGGTAGGAGTCGAATCCGGTGGAAGAGACCGGCATAACATCGGATATTCCACTGACATGGGCAAAACATGGCAACCTGCACCAACCATGCCGACAGAAAAAAGTAGTCATGGGCATATCGCCGTTTCTGCCAATGGCAAATGCTGGGTATGGACACCTCAGCAAAGCAGACCTTATCTCACCTGTGACCGGGGCGCCAGTTGGGAAGAGATTTCCGGATTACCTGAAAATACCCGCATTGTTGCCGATAAGGTGAACTCTGAGCGGTTTTACGGGGTGAATATCAGGGAAGGGTTGTATTACAGCAGTACCGACGGTGGTCATCATTTTGCAGTCCTCCCGTCCGGTTTACCAAAACTCAGTCCGGAACAGTTACATGACAGAGGAGATTCACGTGGTGGGCAGGACAGAATATACGCCACACCGGAAAGGGAGAATGAATTATGGATCGCAGCCTGGGACGGATTGTATTTTAAAACAACCAGGGACAGCCTTTTCACCAGGTTACCTGATGTGGAGGAGATACATGCCTTTGGCTTTGGAAAAGCCGTAAAACGGAGAGCTTATCCCGCCCTTTATCTGGTTGGGACAATTAATGGTCAGCGTGGTATCTTCCGTTCCAACGACAGGGCCGTTTCCTGGACCAGGATCAACGACGATGACCATCAGTGGGGATTGATTTTGCATGTCACCGGGGATCCAAAAAAATACGGCAGGGTATATGTCGGAACGCACGGACGCGGTGCAGTTTACGGCGATCCGGCTGAAAATTAAACTAAAGGCCACAGCCTGATCATTAAGACTGATTTTTTAGCATGATATAATTGATCAATTCAACCCCTTTTAATCTGACCAATTGTTCTTTAAGGACAATGTAACCGCGTTTCTCAAAAAATGGCCTGGCTGTAATACTCACTTCTGCTGAAAGATTCTCCTTCCCCTGATTTTGGGCTTCTTTCTCCAGCCCGGATAAAATCCTGCCGGCAATCCCCTGTTTCTGATAGTCCTTGTGAACATAAAGTAAATCAATATGTCCGCTGCGATCAATTGAGCCAAAACCCACCAGGATATTACCGGTTTCGGCCACCAGGAAGTAATGATTTTCCAGACGGTGCCGCCATTTTGGAAGATCTTCACCGGCAGCAGACCAGGCCTTGACCTGATCCGGAGGGTAATCGGAAGCACAGACATGCTCTATGGTTTCATGAAAAAGTTGAAGAATGGCTACCAAATCGTCAGGTCTTACTTTTCTTATTTTCACTTTTAAGACGTTACGTAAAGTGTCCATTTTCAGGTTAGCTGTTTGTCCTTCGGAGAGGTTTAATTTTCTGCTTATTTTCGGAATCGGCAATCAGTTCGAGGAGTCTTTTAAGTCGGGTTTTCTCCTGTTTGGCGCTCATGATCCAATAAGTCACCGTCCTTTGGTAATATGCCGCCTGTGAACTAAAAAAGGTCCAGGCATTGGTGTTTTCCTTCAGCAGATGTTCAAATTCACTGCTTAAGGCAATCTTTTCCTGCTCAAAGGAATAAATTCCGGAGTTGTCTTCCTTTCTTTTTTGAAAGGCGGCCAGGCCTGAGGGCTTCATTTTCCCAACACTGATCAGCTTTTCAGCCGTAGAGATATTCTTACGGCTCCAGGTACTTTTGAGTTTGCGGCGGGTAAAACGGATGGTGTAGCTGGCTTCATCAACTGACATCCTGATACCGTCAATCCAGCCAAAGCAAAGGGCTTCCTCCACAGATTCATTCCAGGTCAGGCTTTCTTTACCGGTTGCCCTTTTATAATATCCTACCCATAATTCATCCGATTTTTCATGGTTCTTTTCAAACCAGCTTCGGAGATCGGACGGTGATTTGAAAAAATGAATGATCATTTTGCCGACTTAATGAAAAGAATGTAAAATTCTCTGAGAAATGAGAACCGAGTATTTTAATAACCTCCTGAATAGAGAATTTGTTCATGGATGCACGGCCAGGGTCCCTTTCATGGTAAAACATAATGCGACATTGTCAGGCCTGCCGGAAAAGATCTTATACCGTTAAGTTTCAAATTCTGTTCCGGCCTTCCGTCTTTAAAAAGTTTTATCCCATCACCCAACAGGACGGGAATCACGGCAATGTAAAATTCATCGATCAGTTTATCCATGAGCAGCTGATGGACAATCTCAGCTCCTCCGATAAGGAAAGTGTTTTTTCCCGGTTTAGCCTTTAATTCCTTTACAAGCATTCCTGGTGAGCCATTGTAGTGATTCATGTTGCCTTCGGCAGGCTGCTCCGAATGCGTGATAATATAAGATTCAAGATCAGTATAGGGAAATACGGAAACCTTTGTCATAACCCAGTCGTACGTCCTCCTGCCCATGATAACCGTATCAACTGTGCTCATAAAATCCTCATATCCGTAATCTTCCCCTTCCTGATCAACCCTTGACAGAAAGGAAAGATCATCTCCAGGGCCGGCAATATAGCCGTCCAGACTGACTGCAATGTAAAGGATAAGCTTTCTTTCAGTGTTCATTGTATATTTGGGGTCGATACCGATGATATAAACAAAGGTCTGCCGTCACCGGTTGCTTCGGGAAGAAATTATTTACGTTTTTTAATTACCGGGTAGGTGGGTTTTGGCCGGTATAATACAACAGGCCAGGATTAACTGTGGTCTGTCCCGCAAATCGTTGAATTGATGCTGGATTTATGAATCTGAAAATAATGTGCCAGGAAGATCCTGCGTTTAATGTCTTGTACTTTCAGGAGGATTTGTACTTGTGGGGGATGTCAAACGGGGCGATCCTGTCGTATTTATCATGGCAAAATCAGGCCGGTAGCAGAATATTTTAATGATCTTTTATCGATGCGGTTGGCAGCGATCAAACAGAAAAACAAATATTGTGATTTAGTAAAAGATAGATAATCCCGGGCTTACCGGTTACATATAGAGAAGGCAAAATTGCGGACCTATTTCACACGTCTTACATCTATTGCGGCCGGACCTTTTTGTCCTTTCACCACCTCATAGCTGACGACATCGCCCTCTGCTATTTCGTCAACTACATTGTTGATATGCACAAACACGGTATCTTCTGTTTCCGAATCCTTAATGAATCCATACCCTTTCGATGAATTGAAATAACTTACCCTGCCCTGTCTGAAGGGACTGTAATTCTGGGCTGCTTCTTTCTTGGGAACGCCGAGCTCGATATCTTCCGCTCTGGTTTCCTTTTTATTATCCATATCAGGAGGAGTGTCAGATATCACTCCGAATTCATCAACATATGCAATCATGTCATTCAGGCCGCCCTTCTTCTCCTTATCCTTTCTTGCCAGCCGTTTTTTTTCCTTGTCTTTCCTCTTTTTTTCTTTCTTGTTTCGGACTTCCTTTTTATTAAATGTTTCCTGTGATTTTCCCATAGATTAACTTTTAGTTTAAAAATAATGAATTTTTTTGAAAGTCACCGTGTATTTTCAATAATACAAATAGGGGTGACTTTCTTTCAGTAACCTTCTTAAACGCAACAATACACTGGTTTTAATTTGTCTGACTCGCTCGGAAGAGATTTGTAATTTTAATCCTATTTCTTGCAGGGAGCATGCTTGTGTGCCATACAATCCGAATGACATAATTAAAACAGAGGCATCACGGTTGGTCAGCTTTTTCAGAATACGGTCTATATCTGTTGAAAGAGATTCCTTTAGCAGCAGGTTATCCGGTGAAGGTATATCCCCGGTGTGAATGACATCATACAGGCTGAAAGAATTATCAGATTCCTGAGAAAGGGGCATATCTAAAGAGAGTTGCTGTCTCTTAATATTGTTCGCAAGTTTTACTTCTTCGTGAGATAGCTCGAGGTATCCGGCAACTTCTTCTTCGGTGGGTTCCCGTTCAAATTCTTGTTCGAGGCGTGAAGTCGCTTTGTTGATTTTATTGATCGAGGAGATCCGGTTCAAAGGCAGCCTGACAATCCTGGTATGTCCCGAAATAGACTGAATAATTGATTGACGTATCCACCATACCGCATAGGAGATAAACCGAAAGCCCCTTGTTTCATCGTACTTTTCTGCAGCTTTCACCAGCCCTATATTCCCCTCGTTGATCAGATCATTAAAGGATACACCCTGGTTCTGATATTGCTTCGCCACGGACACTACAAAACGCAGATTAGAAAGAACAAGCCTCTCCTTAGCCCCGTTGTCCCCGTTTTTTATCCGGCCGGCCAACTCGGCCTCTTCTTCTGCTGAGATCAGTGGATACCGATTTATTTCCTGAAAATATCTGTTTATGGAACCTTCATTTCGTAAAGTGATCTGTCGTGTTATTTTCAGCTGCCGCATATCTCTTTGGGTTTATTCTTTTCTTCTGCCAGGTTATACTCTGTGATAAGCTCATTAAAAATATGCCTGACAGTAGATATCCGATCCACCTTACCTGCGTTGGCTCCGGTGAAGGCGAAACCGTCACCGAGATTACCACGAAAGGCCTGCAAAAGCGCTTCTGCAATACAGTATAATGTTGTTTTAGGATCACATGATTTTATACAGTGATGTTTACAGTTTAACGGCTTCCGTTTCCCTTCATAAGCCTCCTTGAGAAACTGGTTAAAGATGGATCTCCCCGGCATGCCAACAGGACTTTTAATAATTTTTATATCTTCGCTTTTTGCCTGGATGAAAGCATTTTTAAAGGCATCCGAAGCATCACATTCTTCTGTGGCAACGAAGCGGGTACCTAACTGAACTGCTGAAGCACCAAGCTTCATGATTTTGAACATATCGTACCCACTGTAGATGCCACCGGCAGCAATAACCGGGACATCTTTATTGTATTTTTTTTTGATGTCTTTTGTGACAGCTATGACTTCGGTCACAAGGTTTTCCAGAGTATTACGCTCATCCAGTAAAGCTTCCGGCTTGAATCCGAGGTGTCCTCCTGCTGAAGGTCCCTCAACCACAAATGCGTCGGGCAGATAATCAAAATTTTGTTTCCATTTCTGGGCAATGATCGAGGCTGCCCGTCCGGATGAAACAATGGGTACAAGCTTGGTTTTGATCCCTTTTCCCAGGTATTTGGGTAAGTCAAGAGGAAGACCGGCACCTGAGAATATAAGGTCGATACCTTCTTCGATAGAGGTTTTTACCATGTCGGAGAAATTTGTAATGACCGACATAATGTTCACACCGATAACTCCCAGACTCATTTCACGGGCTTTCCTGATCTCCTGACGGATGGCCTCAATATTACCCTTCTTGTATCCCTTGTTTTCGGTTGTGCGTACCAAACCGATACCAACCGTTGAGATAACACCAATTCCACCCATATTAGCTACTGCAGAAGCAAGTCCTGAAAGAGAAATACCAATACCCATTCCTCCTTGTATTATGGGGACAGGTATGGTGAGATCTCCGATATTAAATGAATTCAAATTAGCTGATTTAGTTTACTTTATTACAAACTCCCCAATGCGGTAGCCTTCACCTCATTGGTTTTAAATGCAAAGCCGTGCTCGTATATAATCCCATCGAATTTAATAATCAGGATATTACAACGAACACAGGTTCCGGTTTTTTATTCCGGTTTCTCAGAGATTGTCGTAACTTGTTAAATCGTGCTCTGAGATACTCTTGGCAGCAGTAAATCTATCTGCTATATCCAGTATTTTTGGGCCTGGCCTCATTAACGATCAGGTCCCTGCTTTCATAAGAAGCGCCATTGAGTTCCTTTATGGCTTTTAATGCCTCACTCTCGTCCTCCATCGTTACAAAGCCAAAACCTTTACTTTTACCGCTGTATTTATCGGTAATAATTTTTGCAGAACTAATGGTTCCGTACTCTTTGAAAATGTCTTCGAGATCTTTCTCATTTACCTTGAAATCAAGGTTTCCTACATAAATGTTCATGATTATAAATATTAGATTTTTTAACCACACCGGGATTATTCGTTTTTTTTTAAACTGCCGCCCGTTTGCTTATCAGCAAAATGTTGTTTTCCGTCTTCAGAAAAAAAGGAAAGAGTAGATTTTGCAACTCGCTACAGGAAATGTTTCAGAGCTCTGCCTGATGACAGTCAAATTGGCACATTCCTGATTCAGAGGGGAGAACAGTCAAATAATGAGTGTTGTTAAATGGTTAAAGAATTGGATTTAAAAATGAGAGCAGTGATGAACTAATACAGAAAGTAAGAAATTAGTAGATAAAAGCGCAAATTCTCAAATCAGAACTGAGTGCAAAGGTAGTCAAATATATTCAGTCTCTCACTAAAATTGGGTTTTTATTATTTCCTGATTTTGACGGATACCGTTTTCTGAGAATAATCAGGGATTTTAATCAGTGCCTAATTCAGGTTACCGGGCTTTGGGATGACTTAATGATCAGGCCAGACCTCCCGGTATTCAATACCCGCATTATCCAGTGCAGGCCGGATGGCTTCCATATTGGGGAATGTTCCGCAATCGTAATGTCCGAGTGAAATGCCGTCGATGCCACACTTTTTAGCCATCACCACGGCTTCACTGATGAGTGCGGGAGTTGAATTTTTCCGGATACTGATCGCTGAAATCAATGGTTTTTCTTCCCCGATATCATATCTTAATCCCAGCAGGAACCTACGTTTATCCAAGATCTGGCTGGCATCACCCGTTTCCTCCCCGTAATGGGAGGCTCTGAAAGAATCCACCCACTGACTCATCGTTGAAGGATCTATACCGTATAATTCTTCGTCAGTTTTACGGTGCGCATTGTATCGGAGTTCAATACCCGGTTTGATGGCTTTTGCCGTATCGTGAATCATTTTGAAAAAATCATCTACGGATTTTTTTCTGAATACCAGGAAATCAATTAGTTCCGGATGTTCCATGAGTATTGCCGTAGAAGAGATGTTTGATTCTTTAAGTAATTCTCTTTTAAATGACTCATCATCAGTGGGGTGCTCAACAAATTGAACCATCGGCAACACCGATTTCCTGATCTTCCCGAGGTCAATGCCCATACCGGCGGCCTTTTTCAGGCATGAGTCGCAAAAACAACCGCCCTGAGGCAAGCCCATGATACGCAGTGCGGGATGACTGTCTCTCCTTCCTCCTTCAAACATGATCATACAGGTCTGTATGAAATCGAGGTCGTAATGTGTGACAAGATCAGAATAGAGGCCTTTCAGATAATCCTGAACATCAGGGTTATTAGGACAAAGGAACTTGAACAGCCTCTGCCCGGCAGCATTGACCTGTATGCAGTCGGCTAGTTCATGATCTGCCCTTTCCAGGTTAATAAGGGTATGTGACAATTCCACCCCGGTCTTCATGTTTCTTTTCCGGGTTTCTTTGACCAGCATATCAAGCCAGTCTGTTCCCTTCAGAAATTCATCATGAACCACCAGGGCAGGTTTGATCCGTTTGTAAAACGACAGGTCGGGCTTCCAGTAGACACAGCCGTCTTCGGGGATATAATACTTCCTGTTTGGATTATGTGGAAAGAACAGCTCTCCGGGAGGGCGTTTTTCACGATGCATAATGCCGATCAGGTATGCACTGTTACAGGCGCTCTTTTGCTGGAGATTATCAAGAACGGTTTCGACGCCCTCATCGGCAAGATCCCAGGGATATATGCTTGCCGCGATCTCAAAATTTCCGGTAGAAGCTTTTCGAAATTCCCTGAACTGAAGTGACTGGCTTTCTTCAGCTTCAGGAAAGGATAATCCTGCCCGGGCCAGCGAAGGAAGGAAAAAACCTGCCGGCATAAGGGCTCCCAGGCTTTTTATCAGGTTTCGCCTGGATAGTTTAGATGAAAATTTTGATGTCACATGACCTCCTTTTATTTACGATCACCTTTTCGGGGTTGATCGTAAAGGTTCCTGTTGCATTCTCTCAGACAAGATCATTCAGGTTCGTTGCCTTATTTTTACCGCCAGTTCCCGACTTCCGCCGCATAGCTACTTTCCCGGCGTACATGATGTAATACATTACCGGAATAAAGATAAGTGTTAAAAAGGTGGCAAAAGCCAATCCGAATATGATCGTCCATGACAATGGACCGAAAAACATTACGTTCTCACCGCCAAAATATATATGTGGTCGCAAATGAGCAAACATATTTATGAAATCAATATTAAAGCCAATGGCCAGAGGAAACATCCCAAGGATGGCTGCCGTAGCCGTCAGCATAACGGGCGTGATACGGGTTTTGCCGGCCTGAATGATAGCATCTCTTGTCTTGAGTCCCTTCTCCAGGAGCTTATCGGTGAACTCCACCAGCAAGATTCCGTTCCTGACCACGATCCCTGCAAGAGCAACCATTCCCATACCGGTCATGGTGATCGAAATCGGCATGTTGAAAATCATAAATCCAAGAAGTACGCCAATGATACTGAATATCACTTCAGTAAGAATAATGATGGGTTTCGAGATGGACTGGAACTGGGTGATCAGAATGAAAAGAATCAGGCACAACGACAATAACATAGCCTTTCCAAGGAAACTGGCGGATTCCTGCTGGTCTTCCTGCTCACCGGTAATTTTAATATCAACGGCTTCAGGCTTGCTGAACGATGGCAGATTACTCCGGATAGAAGCAATGATCTCGTTCGTGTTAAATCCGGAAAGCACGTTTGACGTAACATTGATGATCCTCTTAGCATCCTTCCGGTTGATCCCTCCGTAAGAATTCTGGTAACTGACCTGTGCGACCGACGAGAGGGGGATTTGCCTTACCTTCCCGGTATTCATATCCCGGAAAGTAATCTTGCTGTTCATGAGCTTGTCAATATTTGACCTCTGATTTTCCTCATAGCGAAGCATAATTGGATACTGATCCTCGCCCTCTCTGTATTTGGAGCTTTCCTTTCCATATATGGCATTTCTTAATTCCATGCCAACCTGTCCTGTCGAAATACCCTCACTATTAGCCCTGATGCGGTCAATACTTATCAGTAGTTCAGGCTTGGTGGCATCAAAATCGGTTTTAAGTTCTTCAATGCCTGGAATATTCAGTGAGTCAAGATATCGCATGAGCCTGTTGCTTGTCATGACAAGCATATCCAGATCATCACCTGTAACCTCAATATTAATGGGTTTTCCGGTGGGAGGTCCCATTTTTTGCTTGTCAATGGTAATTTCTGCCCCCGGAATATCTTTTACGGCATCACGGAACAGGTTAATATATGGTTCTGTCCTCACCCCGTGACGCTTTGTATATTCCACGAAATTAACGGTTACTTTTCCCTTGGAAGAAACTTTATTTCCCTGGTCAAACTGAGATTCAGAGGCTCCCAGGGCAACGTTGGCCACAACAGACTCAACAATGGAGGTGTCTTTAGTTAGTATGCCCATAATCCGGTCTTCCACATTCCTGGTCACTGAATCGGTCACTGCAACACTGGTGCCAACCGGCATCTTTATCAGTGCGTAGATCGAATTGGGTTCATTATCAGGGAAGAAAACCACCTGGGGTTTTACCACGCCCATAAGGAAGAAGGTAAATAGCAGCGTTCCGGTTAACCCGAATAAAAGATAATACGGACGCCTCCCTTTGAGTATCCAGGACAGGAGTTGTTCGTATTTATTCAGCGTTTTGGGTATCAGAAAATGCTGGAAATGAAGCAGCATCTTGTAGCCATAAATATTATGAAACAGAAACAGTATGCCGATGAAAATGATCAGATTCCCGAGGAACAACAGGCCGGATAAATGAAGGACAACTCCGACACCGGCAATCATTCCCGTGATCGTAAAGATCCTCTTGCGGCTCATAGTTTGAATTTCTTCCTCATCAGGTTTCATAAACGATACGGCGAAAACCGGGTTCAGAATATAAGCAATGATCAGTGAGGCAAATAAGACCAGAATAACGGTTATCGGGATGTAGAACATAAATTTTCCAACAACACCCGGCCAGAATGCGAGAGGGAAGAAGGGTGCCAGAGTGGTGAGCGTACCAGAGAATATCGGAACAAATACTTCTCCGGCAGCGAACTTGGCCGAAGTTGTAATATCCATCCCTGACTTTTTGAATATCCTGTGCGTATTTTCGATGACAACGATGGCATCATCAACCACAATCCCCAGGGCAAACAGGAAAGAAAACATGACCAGCATGTTCATGGTGAAATTGATTTCCGGAAGCACAATGTAAGCCAAAGCCATCGACAAGGGAACAGAAAGTGCCACGAAGAAAGCATTGGTAAAACCCATGAAAAACATCAGTACCACGGTAACCAGGATAAAGCCGATCACAATGGTATTGTTCAGGTCGGTGAGCGTGTTCCGGGTAAATTTAGACTGATCGCCTGTAATACTGACTTTCAGGTCGGAAGGGAAATGCGTTTTTTTGAGGTCTTTTAAAATAACTTTTATTTGATCGGATGCATTCAGAAGGTTTTGCCCGCTTTTTTTAATTACATTAAGCGTGATCACGTTCAGGCCGTTCATACGTGCGTAACTGTCTCGTTTAGCATGGGTATCCTTCACCTCGGCTACATCTTTGAGGTAAACCCTGGCGCCGGTGGATGATGTTATTACCAGGTTTTTCAGGGCTTCAAGATTTTTAAATTCCCCTACGATCCTGACTGTCCGTTCCATGCCTTCCACGTCGATGTTGCCACCTGAGATGGTCAGGTTCTCAGAAGCAATCATCCTGTCAACATCACTAAGTGTCAGCCCGGCAGCCTGCATCTTGAACATATTCATGTTGACCTGAATCTCACGATCCAGGGCTCCCACGATATCCACCCTTGTTATTTCAGGCAAAGCTTCAATCCGGTCCTGCAAGAGGTCTGCATCCTTTTTGAGTTTCTCCAGGTTATAATTGCCGGATATATTTATGTACATGATCGGAATATCGGAGAAATCAATGTCCCTTACATCCGGGGCCTGTGGGAGATCATTGGGGAGATCACTTTTTGTTTTGTCTACCTCATCTTTTACTTTTTGTTTGGCATCGGCGATTTTGACGTCGGGATTAAATTCAACCACGATGGAGGAAAAATCCTGCACTGATGTGCTGTTAATGACTTTAACCCCACTGATCGATTTCAGATTGGTTTCGAGAGGGCGCGTCACCAGGTTCTCCATATCTTCCGGTGATGTTCCCGGATAAACGGTATTTACGATAATGTAGGGGATAACAATATCGGGTATCTGTTCTTTGGGAATCGTTCTGTAACTAAAAATTCCAAATACAGCTATTATAATTGCCAATACATAAATGCTGGTCTTATTGTCGATTGCCCAGCTCGTCGGTTTGAATTCTTTAAACTTTTGTTCCATCTGATTTTACTTTTCCCTGATTTATAATCTGATGGCTTCCCCATCCTGAAGATTCGTCTGCCCGGAAGTAATCAGCTTGTCTCCAGCCTGCAAACCCTTGATGATCTCTACCAGTCCATTGTAGCTCTGACCCAGGGTCACCCTTACTTTTTTTGCTTTGGCAGTGGGATTACCGTTTGTCGCCAGAAATACAAAATTTCCCTCTTCATCATTCTGTACCAGGTTGATGGGTATCACCATGGCATTGTCCGACTTGTAATCGTTGATTTTTAATACTGCTACCATATTGGCTTTGAAATGCTGTGCCTCAGGATTCAGCCTGACATCGATCTCAAATGTCCTGTTTTGGGGATTAATGTACTTACTGGCTGAGGAAATCTTAGCCTTTATACTGGTTCCAAGATCTGGAAGCTCAATCTCCACTTCATCCCCTTTATTGACTTTTGAGGAATAGAATTCGGAAATTTCTGCCACAACTTTAACGGAACTGAAATTCACCACCCGGATTATAGGTAAGCCAGGGGCAACAGACTGTCCTATCCTGATATCGACCGATTCCACCGTTCCGTTAATGGGTGATTTTATTAAGGTCATATCTATCTGATCTTTCAGGGCTTTTATGCTGTTTTCAAGCGATTCTTTGCTGTTTTTGGCTTGCAGATACTGAACTTCCGAACCGATCTTCTGGTCCCAAAGATTTTTCTGTTTTTCGTAGAGGTCGCTGACAAACTTGTAATTGTCCTCCAGTTGACGAAGGTTTTGCTGAAGTACACTGTCATCCAGCTTTGCAAGGACCTGTCCTTTGCTAACCCTGTCACCCATATTCACATTGACATCCTCAACAGTCCCCATCGTTCTTGCACTGATTCCCAGGTTTTCTTCGCCATCCACATTTCCCTGTATTTCGATGAAATGACGGAAGATTTCCGGTGTCATTGTTCTGACGGCTACGAAGGGTGTGTTTGATAAATTTATTGAAAGGCTATCACCTGCCGGGATCGAATTCTCAAGTTTTTTGATCTGTTCGCTTATGGCATCTCTTTTTTTCTTCAGTTCGGTCAGTTTGGCCTGCTTATCACTGCTGCAGGAAATAATGGTCAGTAGCATCAATAAACCTGCTGTTTTCAAATTCAAGATTTTCATGTTCGATGAATTATGATATGATTTATATTTTGATTTCTCTTAATTCTTTGCCAGGATCCTGTCAAGTTTGGCCTTGGCTTTTAATAATGCAATGAGCGAATTATAGTAATTGGATTCTGAAGTCAGGTACTGCGTCTGGCTTTGTGTTAATTCAAGACTGGTAGCCACGCCTTCTTTAAATTTGGTCAGATTCTTCTGGTATATCTTATAACTCAGTGCCATGCTTTTCCTGTTGTTGGTGTAGTTCATAAACGCAGTCTGATAGTCATTCTTTGCACTTTCGAACTCCAGGGAGAGATTCTGTTCTACATTTTTCCGGTTCAGTTCCGACTTCTCAAGTGTCAATCTGGCCTGTGCAACTGTGGACATTCTTTGTGTGCTGGTGAAAATGGGCAGGCTCGCAGTTATGCCTACGATATCCTTCGGCTGGAAATTAAAAGCAGCAGCATTGGTCTGTTCCTGGTGCTGGTAAAATCCTGAAATCGTGGGAAGAAATTTTGATTTTTCCCGTCTCAGACTTGCTTCATTAATGTTTACCTGATTGTCAATCATCTTGTAATCTATGCTCGACGTCACGTTAAACTGATCAGTGATAAGGTACTGGAATTTCCCCTGTTCGATGAACCCCGAAAGGCTGTCGGTTAATTCCATCGGCTGATCAAAACTAACCCCGAGCTGGATCTTCAGTAATTTAAGTGCAACTTCACTCTGACCCTGAAGAGAGGTAACCATGTTCTGGAGATTGGACCTGTTGATGCTGATCTGATCCACATCTGTCTCTTCAACAAATCCCTGCTTATACGTATTTTCCAAATCAGTATACGTCTTGTCCAGGAGTTTGACACTTTGTTGAAGTACCCTGAGACTCTCATTCAAAACCAGAATCAGGTAATATGAATCGGCCACCGACTCCCTGGTTGTCAGTTCCGATTTTTCATAGGCATCTTCAGAAATTTCCTTGTAGATCCGTGCCGCCTGCAGTCCAACGATATATTCCCCGCTGAAGATAAGCTGGCTCACTGTGAAATTAACCGTAGTGTTATTTTTCGATGCCAAAGGAATGGACGGACCATAATACACGTATTGGGACAAGCCTCCGGGTCCGTCTAACAGTTGCAGTCCCGATACCGGTTCGGAAGTGATAAGAGGATCCTGCGTGAATCCCGTTACCGGGAAACTTAACTCCGGTATTTTAAATATATGCTGATAGTTTGCCGTGACAGAAAACTGCGGCAGTCCAATAGCTGTGGTCTCCTGTACTTTTTTCTTCGCTATCTCAATATCAAGCTGAGAACTTTTTACGGTCCGGTTGTACTGAAGGGAATACGTTTGTGCATCCGGTAATGATAGTCTTAAGGTGTCGGGCTGTTCCTGAGCTGCCAGTGAAAAAGCCAGTATTAGACATCCGGAGCTGATCAGTAATTTCTTATAATTCATCATAATATCTTCACTAATAATTAAATTTTAAATCATGGGTAACTTTTTCAGATTTTCCTCAAGAACAGCGATTCCTTTTTCATTTGCTATTCCCCTGATATGATAAATAAAAACCTCCAGGAAGATCTTGCCCGACGTGAAATCTTCAATGGTAAACAGATGATCTTCATACATGCTTTCTATACGGGAAACCTGAAGCTTAACTATAATCTCTTCCTGCATCTCTTTTCTGTAAAGTCCCTCCGTCTTCCCTTTACGGCTGTTCTCCAACATGGCTTCAAACATGTTATCCCGTTGGATCTGATGAACCTTTTTATAGATCGCCGGATAATACTTTTTCAGGTCGTATTCAAACGAAGGACTGTATCTTTTTAATTGAACGCTAAGATACTTAAGTACTTCAAACAGCTCTTCAATGGCGTTCTTCCCGGTATGGATCAAAGTCAGATAACAATCTTTGTTCTTTTCAAGTTCAAAATCCACGATTTTACTAACCAGATCTGTCTTGTCATTTACATACCGGTAAAGTGTTTTTTTCGATATTCCCAGTTCGCGGGCAACATCATCCATGGTTACACTCTTGATGCCATACTTGCGGAAAAGGTCGGTAGCCTTGCTCAATATACCTTTCATTTTTTCCATCAGGGCACAAAAGTAATAACTTTTCCTGAAATGGAAACATTTTTACCCAAAAACGTTTCCGGAGTGTTTTAATTTTTCGTTGCAAATATCTGAAAATTGTATTACTCCTGTTTTAACATTGTGTTAATTCTTTGAAGACTTTTCAGACTTAAGATGATGACTGTCTTTCAGAGTCTTTTTTTTTCTTTCATGTGACCTGATTTCGAAGGTCATCATGGGAACATGGCAAGAACTTTTCCATGAGCTGGTTAATGAAACTGACCTGGGATCCGGATATCTTTTCACGGGCGGTGTCAGCATTAAACCAGGCTCCCATATCAATCTCCGGGAACTCTTGAATCCTCCCGGACTTTGGAGGCCATTCCATTGAAAACGGGTTGCTTTTTATGGTTGAAGCATCAAGGTCATGCTCCAGGGCAAAGACATACAAGACTTTACCACTCTTCATTCTGACAGAGGTCAGATCGATAAATTCACCGGTAACTGCTGTGCCTGTTTCTTCAAAAAATTCTCTCTGCGCAGCCTGAAGAGCCGTTTCCGGTTCATTGAATTCCCCTTTGGGAACCGACCATGCCCCTTTATCCTTTTTGGCCCAGAAGGGACCTCCGGGATGTACCAGCAAAAATTCAGGTTGGTGGTTTTGGAATCGGTATAACAGGATGCCTGCGCTTTTCTTTGGCATAACAATTCGGCTTTTTCTTTCGTTTATTCAGGCTGTTTGTCTTTCATCATGGTTGGATGAACGTGGGTCAGGCCAATAAAATGTGGTTTCAGTCTGTTTAAGCCGTCTTCCGGCGCTTCCGGACGATTACCGATGGTTTTACAAGGACACCGGGTTTGAATGAAAATCGTCGGTTATAAACATAGGGACGTGATGCATCGCGTCCCTATGTTTCAATGACCAGGATCATGATCTATATAAATATATATTCCATAATCCTATTTACGTCTGCCACCTTATTTTGAAAATCTGGTCAGAAGGACGCCATGAATGGGAATATTAAGTTTAATCGTTCCCTCCATTTCGCCCAGATCTTTCTGGCGCCAGAGATCCCTGACTTTGTATTTTCCGGCCATTCCGAACTGATCAAAGGCCAGGCTCAGCGTTTTAGGTTCAGAACTCAGGTTAAAGAATCCTATTGCCGTACTGCCGTCTTCCAGTGGTTTCGTCCATACCTGAAGATCATCCTTGTTATATACCTGGTCAGCAGACTCACCCTTAATATCCTGATGAACATCCAAAACTTCGGCATTCGTAAGCAGGTTAAGCGTGAAGTCATCGAGTTTGGTCAGATCGCAACCCAGGAGCATCGGGGCTGAAAGTAATGACCAAAGGGAGACATGTGTATACTGTTCATCAGCGGTGAGCCTGGTAGGATGGGTGCTTGGTCCCCAGCCGACCCAGCCGACAACCATCATATCTACATCATTCCAGTGACCAGGTTGGGCATATTTGGCGTACTTGTTGGCATTAAAACCGATACCCGACATACTTTCCCAGGTGTCGGTGATGTCGCCGGTTGTTCTCCAGAGGTTACCTCCGACTTCTGCACCCCACTTCCAAACATCACCCATGCCATACTGGCAAAGGCTGAAGATAATGTCGCGGTTGATTTTGTCGAGGCAGCTTCTCAGGAGTAGATAGGGTTTTTGCAATTCTTCAAGACTGTTATCTTTGGCGATCTGGCCGTACGAACACCAGTCGTATTTGATGTAATCAAAGCCCCACTTAGCCCATGTCTGTGCATCCTGGCATTCATGCTGGTAACTACCGAGGTAGCCGCCACAAGTTTTAGGACCAGGGGAGGAGTAGATACCGGTTTTTAAACCCTGGCTGTGAACATAGTCTGTAAGAGCCTTCATATCAGGGAATTTCTCATTCGATCCGATTTCACCTCCGGACTTTCTTTCTGCCGATTCCCATCCGTCGTCGATGTTGATATATGTCCAGCCATAATTTGCAAGTCCCGATTTTTTCATCATATCGGCAGCATTCCTCACTTTAGCGTCGTCAACAGAGAGTCCCCAGACATTCCAGCTGTTCCAGCCCATTGGTGATGTAAGGGCAATAGTATTACCGATCCTGATGGTAAAGGCCTTTGTATCGGAACCCAGTCCATTTTCGGCTTTAAGGGTTACCGGGTAATCGCCGGCACGGTATACTTTACCTGTTATGATACCTGTCTCGGGGTCAACGCTTAAGCCTGCCGGAAGGCCCTCAGCCCCAAAGGTCATAGGGCGTTTACCGGAAGCAGGAATAGTATACATAAACGGGCTTCCCGGACGGGCGCCAAAGATCTTTGGTCCGTTGATCCTTGCTTCATCAGGTGCAGGGGGTGTGAGAATATAGGGTGCAGACTGGGTAGCGTAAAGCATATTCCTGGCATTTTTAACCTTGAAAATATACTCTACCTTGTAGCTCATGGTTTGTGGAGCTTCAAAGGTGAACATCTGGGGCAGCTTTGCACCGGCAGGAATGGTTACCGATTCAGTGATATTGTATACATCCTCGTTGTTGAACTGGCCGCTGACTTTAATTGTCAGGTTTCCGGAAATATCCTGAGATTTCAGCCGGTTGATCAGAAAGATGTTTTTCGAATAATTATTGGAAGTGAGTTCAAAGGGATCTGAATAAATATCAAAGTTGACATAATCTTTCAGATCAACCATGCTTATGGAAGGTTTTGGAGTGTAGAGTCCGCCACCGCCACCGGTATCATTCACCCTCACGGCAATCACGTTGTTCTGGTCCCACAATATTCTGGGGTCATCGGCCGGGATAACATAATTTCTGAAGATAGAGTAGGTATCGTGCGTGCCCTGAAAATCGGGAGGAAACGGTCGATTGGGATCTTCGATGGTTGTTCCATTGTAACCTAGTGGTTTGCCATTTAAAAAGGTTTCATCATCATCATCAATCTTACCGATACTAAACTGAAGGCTGTCTTTAAAATATGCATTTTTCTTCAGGCTCGACGGTATGAAGACTTTGATCCTGTACCACCCGTAGCCATCATAACCTTCAAAGCCCTGTTGTTCCCAGAGCTTTCCGGCAGTCATGGTTTTCCAGGATGAGTCGTCAAATTTGGGCTCTGCCCGCTGAAGGTCATCCCCCGTCATAAATTTCCAGCCGTTAGTCAGGCTGATGATATCCGATCCGGGTTTCGGCTTGCTGCACGAAACGAGCATCAGTATTGTCAGAGTAAAAAGAATGGATAGTTTTTTCATGTTCAGTGGTTTATGGTTTGTTAAAGTCATATAGCTCTGCTGCTGTTGATGTTTTCTCTTTGGGGGAGATTCCATTGGCATCGTTTAACCTGGCATCGGGAGGGGCTTTGATAAAACCTTTCATCATCGGGTCCCCGGATGCTTTCATCTGCTCGGCGAGTTTATGTTGCATTTCAAGGAGAATCCCGCTATGCTGTGGGTCTCCGGCCAGGTTTCTTCGTTCATGCGGATCAAAGTAGATATCGAAAAGTTCTTCCTCTGGCAGAATATGATCCTTCCATCCATTTTCCATCCAGAAGGTTTTCGTAAGGCCGTCATCACAATTCGGTAAAACGGGTGTTTTCTTGTCTCCATAACGCCTGATGTATTTCCAGCGTTTCGTCCTTACTGAACGCATAGGTTCATAGGATGCATGATAATTCACCTGCGAATACACGGCATCTCTGATCTCATCCTTCTCCCCCCTGATCAGCGGCATAATTGATTTTCCTTCGAGCCATACCGGCTTTTCTATATCGAGCAGTTCACATATTGTAGGGAAAACATCGATCACACTCACGAGGCTGTCTATGACCTTTCCGCCTTTGAAGCCTCCGGGGCCCCGCATGATGAGGAAGATACCGGTACCACCGTCGTAAAGGTTGCATTTCATTTCAGGGAAGGCAATCCCGTGGTCGGTAGTGCAGATGATTAGAGTATTTTCAAGCAGGTTATTCCGTTTAAGGGCTGCGAAGACGGTGCCCATTTTGTCATCCAGGATTTTTGCACTTTCCTCAAACATAGCCATATCCTTACGCACCGGGGGAACATCGGGAAATGGCCCCGGAGTACTTTGCCTGGAAGCGTCGATCCGGTAGCTTTCTTCAGGGTAATCACGATGAGTCTGGACAAAACCAACCGACAGGAAAAATGGTTCCTGGGGTGCATGATCAAGCCATTCGGCTGCTTTGGTATGAGCCACATCGGCATCTCCCACATACTGATCATAACCAATTCTCTTCCAGGGGTCTCCGGGCTTCCAGCTCATCACATGCTGTACCCCTGAAAGGGCGGTGATATATCCGTATTTCTTCAGCGTGTTTACGATATGCATCCCCGGGTCTTTCAGCGAAAAACCCCGGTGAGCAAGTCCGATCATCCCGTTGTTGTGCGGGTAAGTACCTGTAAGCAAACTGGCACGGCTGGCCGATGAAGTGGGATGTGTGGTATAATACTGCCGGAACAGGATGCCCTCGTCGGCAAGCTTCCTGAGGTTCGGAGTTGGAATATCCACACCGAAGGGTTCGATGGACCGTCCGGTATCATGAGAGTGAATATAAAGAATATTTGGACGGGCTCCTGCCGACGGCTTTTTTTCGGATCGTTCTGCATTCTCACCTGTAATCAGTTTACCCGCCGATCCCAGGGCGATACCCCCCAGGCCGGCAGTCTTAAGGAAGTCTCTCCTTCCGAGGTTTGCTTTTTTCTCCATATTTAGCTGATTTTCAATGTTTCTCCTGCATGAAGGGTAAATGGTTTGTCGAACTCCAAAAGGATACTGTCGCCCGTCGTGGTTACCGTAGCCGTCGCCCGATTGCCCGGAACTTCAGCTTTAAAGGCCTTACCATTAAGTCCGTGCGTATTAAAAGTGATCTTCTTAAATGTCAGCTCACCGGTAAGGGATTCAATGCCGGCATAATCAGCCTCCTTTATATAATGCGATGTGCCTTTGGCTGTTGAGAAGAATAACCTGAACGTTTTTTTCGGGATCTTCGGACTGAAGGTATATTCATCCTGGTTCACCGACATGCCCAGCAAAGCATTGACAATGCCCCAGGCAGACATGGGCCGGTAGTAATGTCCGCCGAATTCCTGGTGGTCCCAGTAAAGGCTGGCCTTTCGATACCTGGTGTTCACGGTTTTCGCCACTTCAAGGCCTTCCTTGTAAAAACCTTCATAGATCAGGAATGAAGCAAAAGCCAGTTCAACACCAGACCAGGTAGTGTTAGCCTGGTCCACCCAAAGGTCACTTTTTTCGATGGGGAAACGGTCGGGATATTCGGGCCACGTGCAATTCCTCAGACCAAAATCAGGTTTGTAGGAAAAGTCCAGAACCTTCTTAAGTGCGCTTTTTACATGTTCTTCTTTGAAAAGATATCCGAGGCCGGTGAGATGGGCCACCCATTGCCCGATGATCTGATCGGTGAGACAACCTTCAGATTTGTCACCTTTCGCAGTTCCGCCTTCGTCATTGTATAAACGGTAATATTCGCCATTCCAGAGTTTCTCTTCCATGAGTTCGGAGCCTTTTTTCAGGATCCCGGAATATAGATTCAGAGCCTCGTGATCACCAAGCACTTCAGCGGCTTTGATGGCGCTAGCGATAGCGCACAGCCACTGCGACTGAATGTATGCTGCCATACCGTACATCGGGAAGTTGTCGTAACTGCTCTCAATACCCTTCATATAAGGCATCTGGTTCCCGTCATCGTCGCGGTATTCGAGGATATAGTTGATGGCCTTTTTAACCGCCGGCCACATGTCTTCAAGATATGCCCGGTCATTCGTGTAAAAGAAATCGCGAAGTGTCATCTGTACGAACTGGCCCGGGAGGTCAATTCGGTTATAGACACCCCAGGTCCCGTTCTCGGTTTTCGTAAGGTCCAGTCCCAGTCCATGAGCAATCTCCCCTTTTTCGGTCTGAACATTTTTATGTGCCCGCATGGTCGATTTCTGCAGTTCGGGGAAAAGAAACAACACCGGCAGGTCACCATAAAGACTTACATCGGTGGTGGCCATAGGCCCCCAGCTTTTATCCGGGGTCATGCCTTCCCTGATGGCAAAGGTCCCGTCTTTGGTCAGCCTCGATGAAGTAATGAAGGTATTCAGCTGGGAGTTGATCTGGTCCAGGATAAACGGATCAGCATCACTGGCATAAAAATGATCGGTAAAGGCCTTGCAGCGAAGGGTCAGATCATCCTTATTAATAGACATATATTCAGCTACTTCCTCCGATGAATTAAAATAGTTCTGATAATAATGTTCCTGGTTAGTCGTGATCACCTGGTTAATCTGGTATGGGAGACAGGGTTCGTGTTTTGACCCTCCTATGAAGGAACCGTAGTTGTTCGGAAAATACCAGGTCATGATAAAGGAATGATCCATTTGCCCGCCGGGTTCGAGTCGCCGGGTCAGTGCGATGGAACTGAATGCTCTCTGGTCCTCGGTACCGGATTGTTTGCCGGCGACCTTCCTGCCCGTTGCCTTATCCGTGTGGTTGCGGTTTTCCGTATCGTCGATATTGGCAAGCTCCTTGTCCACAAGCAATTTTTCATAATAGGGATGACGATGTTCCCATCCAAGGTACCATGTTGTATCATCCGATAGCGATGCCATACCCATGTGACCAAAGGCACTGGCAGTTTCGTCAACGCCACCTGCCGACATGTCGTAATATTTAAATCCCGGACCTTCTTTCTGAAACGAGGTAAAGTATTTGTCGTACGTATCATAACTCACCAGGTTCCTCATACTGCCCAGCAACATGACATCGGCCGGCTTAGATCCGGTTGAGATCACTTTAAAATTAAAATATACTCCGGGTAACGATGAATTTTTTACATCATGCGGGATAAACGGACTGAATGCTTCCATTTCCACAACGAAAGGCATGTCGGAATCGGAGAATTTCATATTTATAAACGGGAATCGTCCCCTGTATTCAATGTCACTGACGGGAGACATCCACGGGAAGTAATATTCAATACTGTCCATGGCACCCTGGTTAAGACCATTGTTGATTTGCAGGAGTTTGATCCTGGGATCTTCACCTTCCACCTGGTAACGAAGAAGGAAAAACAGGAGGGAATCTTCCCATCCGTCCCTCGGGAACGTGGGAATGGTAAAAACCGGTCCGGCACCGAACGGGAAATTATTCATGATGTTCCAGTTGTAAAACTGCCCGTCCTTTCTCAGCTCAATTGAACCAGTACCTATTCCCCCGAGAGCAATGCCGCTTCTAATCCTTTGAGAACCTGAATAGGTTTCTTTCAGGGCTGCTTTCCCGGAGGTATCTTCATCCTGTTCGTGGTTTGTTTTCTCGTGAGGAAGGCATCCCGGCAGGGTTACTATGCTTCCAGCTGCTGCTCCGAGCGCTACACTGGTAAGAAAATCTCTTCTTTTCATTGCTAATGCTGATTATTTAATGTTTTTCAGGCCATAAGGCATGATATCGGAATTCTCCGTTTTACTATCTAATGATCATTTCATCAGTCATCATTAGTACATGCTGGGGTTTGTTGGCCATATTTTCAGGCAAATCCTTCAGATACGTGGCCGAGATTATAATCTGCGAGGGTATGCCCGAATCCGGTTCTATATCATAGTTTTTAACATAATAGGAACCGGCATTCAGAATATCCTGTGTCGTCCATGTCCTGGTCCAAACGGTTTTTTGGGTGCCGTCGGGATAGACGAATTCCACGTTGATCTTTTCAGGAAAATAAACACTCCACCAGAAATCCTGTAGAAAACGCAGTCGTATATGACTGACCGGTTTTTCTGACTTGTAATCCATTTTAAGAGCCATATCCCCGTCCCTGAATACGATCCAGTTCTTATAAATGTCACCAACCTGGCCTTCCTTCCCATCGAAGAGGATCCAGGGTGAAGAAGGGAATCCGGCAGGTGGCTGTGAGCCTGTAAAGCCGGGATTGGAAATGGGGGTTTTCGCAAACTTTTCCATAACATTGTTCAGCGCATTGGTACGGTCGCCGGCAAAGGATTTGGCGATCATCACCGAACTCTGGCTTATCGTGACCGGAGAAGAATAAAGTAAACTGTGATCATCCGGGATACTTCCGTCCATTGTATAGCGGATCAATGCATTATTGTCGACTGTAAGGACAGCCTTCAGGGATGTATTGAAATAGTGATCACCTGACAGGGTTGGTGTGGGGCTGAACCTGACCGGCACAAGAGGAGATCTTTGTGCATAGGCATCCTGAACATCGGGATAGGATACAAAAGGTTTCATTCTAATGGTGAACTTCATGTTCCTGACCTGGACGACATAAGGAGGAAAGCATGAAGGGCCACATGTGGCTGTTCCAAGGCCCTGCTGAACGTGATCGATGTTAAAAGTGATGAAATCCTGTTTCACCAGTTCAACAGGATGCCGGGCATCCTCAATATTTCTGTCGGTGTAGTGATACGCGCTGAAATTAAACAGGGAATCGCCGGTGACGAACAAACCATGATCTTTATTATCGGCTATCGTCATCCATCGCACACCAGAGCGGTTGCCATTTTCTTCCGGTACGATATAATTCTCCCACAGGCTGTCCACACTCATGCTATAGACACCTGCATCAGCCGAGGATTGCCTGTCGGGGTAACTTTCCTGGGGTCCGCGTCCATACCAGCTTACATGCTCAAAAGGCGCGGTCAGTTCCATCTGAAGTCCCACTTTTGCAAAAGCCTGGATCTCAGGTGTAGGTCGTATCCAACTGGTCAGTGCTACTTCACCATTTCCGTAGACCAGGTATTGCTGATAAGCCTGGATCCTTATTTCTCCATGATAACGGTATATAACCTCGAAGCCTACCTCAACAAGGTTTTTTTGGATCTGCTTTACGATAGTGGTGCCAATGATCTTTTCCAGGCTGTCGAGACCTGAATTTTTCCAGGCTTTGTAACCGTTCCAGTCATTATAGTCATTTTCTGTCGGCGGACGCCAGAAATTCAATTCGGGGCCTTTCAGCAGAAGCGGCTCACCATTAATTTCCCAAGTGGTTAGAATGCCTTGTTTCTTATTAAATTCCAGGCTGAATTTTTTCCCGGCAATGGTGACAGTGTTCCCTTTTTCTTCCAGTTTAAGTCCCGGGTCTTTTTTCGTTTCACGCACTGCAAATGTGCTTTGGTTTGTATTCACCGGGAACTGGATTTCAGCTACTGTGTAACCTTTTTTTGCCCATGGCTGGTCCTTACGGAGGGAGAAACTCAGGTTCAGGAGATATTCTTCCGCAGGACCGGCTGTTGTGGCAGTGAAAGGAATACTGATCACGGTATCCTGCTGCGGTGAAAGGGTAAGGACCTCTGCAGGACCTGATTTAATGATCTCCCCGTTTCTGAGGACAGACCAGGAGAATTCGAATTCATCGAGGTTGGTAAAGAAAAAGTCATTCCTGATTTTCACCTCCAGCGGATTAAGGTCATGAAGGTCGAAACGGACATTCTGGTATTGCCGTCTGACCTCGGCCAACTGCGGTTTGGTTGTCCTGTCGGGGTAAATGAGGCCGTTAATACAGAAAGAGTTGTCATTAGGAGTGTCTCCGAAATCTCCGCCATACGCCCAGTATTTACGTCCGTCGGGAGTGGTTTTTTCAAGGCCCTGGTCAACCCAGTCCCACACGAAAGCGCCCTGCATCCGCTTGTGGGAATAGATCATGTCCCAGTAATCCTTAAGCCCGCCAACACTGTTTCCCATGGCATGGGCATACTCACAAAGGATGACCGGACGTGTCGTATCTTCCTCAGTTAGCTGAAGCATTTCAGCAGGTGTCGAGTACATGTTTGAAATGATATCAAAGTAGGAGGGGGGACGGCTTTGTGCAGTCCGGTCGTTCCTGTCTTCATAGTGGATGAGTCTTGACGGGTCGAGGAGGCGCAAGGTATCGGCCTCTGCCTGGATGTTTTGACCGAAACCGTTCTCGTTTCCCAATGACCATACAATGACCGAGGGATGGTTCTTATCGCGTTCTTCCATGGAAACTGCGCGGTCGACAAAGGCGGACCGCCAGGCCGGATCCATGGGCAACCGGGGCCTGGTACCATGAGATTCGACATTGGCTTCATCCCAGAGGTAGATGCCATAAATATCGCACAGTTCATACCAGAGAGGGTTGTTTGGGTAGTGAGAGGTCCTGACGGCATTAACATTATTCTGCTTCATCAGGAAGATATCTTTTTTCATGATCTCACGGGTAAGTACGCGCCCGGTAGTTGGCCAGATCTCGTGCCGGTTAGTGCCCTTCAGGTAAACAGGCCTGCCATTTACCAACAGGTTACCGCCTTTAAGCTCTACATTGCGAAATCCCACCCGTGTTGAGATAACTTCCGCGGTATGATCCGGTTTATCCTTCATCTCAATGACGAGCCTGTAAAGGTTCGGTTTTTCAGCGCTCCAGAGAAGAGGATGGTCTATATTGACTTCA
The DNA here is from genome assembly GCA_963732905.1 of uncultured Bacteroidales bacterium. Taxonomy (GTDB): domain Bacteria; phylum Bacteroidota; class Bacteroidia; order Bacteroidales; genus DASQZK01. The sequence goes on along the minus strand of CAVTBM010000008.1, from coordinate 660,264 downwards.
AGTGATAATCCTGTTTCCTGATTATAAGCTATCTGCTGTATGAATTTTTCAGTCCTGCTGAAAACTTCCCTGTCCTGGTTATCCAGCAAAGTGAAGATGATGGTCTGCGGTATCGAAAGGGAATAATCATGATTTGTAATTCGGAGGTCAACCTTGAGCCTGGCATTGGTATAATTGTCTGTCAGGGGCGTTTCCACACTGAAATCCCTGATTTGAAGTGAAGGAGTTGCAAAAAGGTAAACATCCCGGTAAATACCACTGAGTCTCCAGAAATCCTGGTCTTCGAGATAGCTGCCGTCGGACCAGCGGAATACCTGCACGGCAAGCTTGTTCTTTCCCTGTTTAAGAAAACGGCTGAGGTTGAATTCGGCAGGAGTCATGCTCCCCTGGCTGTAGCCGACGAGTTGTCCGTTTACCCAGATATAAAAGGCGGACTGAACACCGTCGAAATGTATGAAAACCTGCTTGTTTGTCCAGGAAGCAGGGACCTCAAATTCACGGATGTAGGAGCCGACGGGATTGTCTCGTTTAATCATGGGAGGATCGGCTGGAAAAGGATGTGTGACATTGGTGTAGATGGGAATGCCGTAACCCAGCATCTGCCAGTTGGACGGTATGGGAATGGTATCCCAGCCGCTCGCGTCAAAGCCTGGAAGATAAAAATCGGAAGGGCGCTTGTCATCATCCGGGACCCAGCGGAATTTCCATGTGCCGTTCAGACTCCTATAATAAGCCGAACCCTCCCGTTGAAAGGTAAGTGCACTTTGGCGATCCTGGTAAGGAATATACGTTGCGTGCGGTTTTTCTTTATTATACCCGATCACTTGTTCATCCTCCCAGTCCTTATGCTGGGAAAAAACAGGACAACTTATGATGAGCGCCAGCAGAACAGTATAAAGTTTTGTCATTTTCTGATGTATTGTTTTGCGTTTCGTGTCATTCAAAAAACTTTCCTGCAGATATTCCTACCCTCATTTTAACCGGAGGTTCTGCTACTTCCTCAGGATATGAAATGAAAAGGATGCCCGATCGCCGGCGATTTCCGAACGGATGTTGATCCGGTACAGCTCTTTACCCCATGACCTGATCAGCGAACGATCTTCCAGTGTTATGACCTCTACTTTAGGTTCTGTGCCTTTTGGGAAAAGCAGTTCTGCTGTTTCATTGCCGCTTGTGGGATCGGTGAAAATTAACCGGCCGGATTTTAATTCGGGTTTATAAAGTGTTATGAAATGAAAGGTTACCTGGTTTCCCTTCTTCTGAAAAATCATGTCGTCCTTAATATCGATGCGGTGTTGAGACCTGTTGAGTTGCAGGCTTCTTTCAGCTTTCAGGATACCGGCATCTGCCGGGTATGCATGGCTGATATCGAGGCTGAATCCCGGCTTGCTGTTGCTTTTCTGAAAGCTGACATCTTCGGCTTTATACTCGGGTCCGTCTTTTTGCATCACGCCATTTATATCGGGAAGATTATGGTAGGCCGACTGCATCGTCCAGATCTCATAACGCTGCGGGCTGAAGGTTTTTGCGGTGTACGTTCCAACACCTGCATCAAGGAACAGCGGCCGGTCGTTCAGATATATGACGAAATTACCCACATCGTTATGATTATGACTTTCATCATTATTGCCCCCCTTTGCTGCAAGGAATAGTCCGGAAGTGCTGCCGGGTATTTCTCTGGCAGTAAAAACCTGGAGATCCGGAAGAATGTTTTCACTTCCCGGATCGAAGGTCAGGGTGCACGCACTGAGTTCCGGGAACGGTGAAGTAATCGGGCATGGTCCTTATCATCAGCCCGTAGTTTTCAGGTTTCGGTTTTCGCCGGTTACCGGAACTCTCCATCATTTTGGCGAAGCCCATCAGATTATTGCTCCCGGTAGCTTTTCCGAAACGGTACATCAGACTGGCATCGGGACGCAGACGCGGGGCAGCATCGGCAAAATTCACGAACCAGTGACCCGAGATGTATACCTTCCAGATATAATCCCCGATGTTTTTGATCAGCGGATCATGAAAGACATCGATTTTTCCGTTTGATGCCGTATAGAGCTGGTTGAGACAGTCAAACAGGCTTGCCCCGGCATGTCCCCAGTATCCGGGCCCTTCGTCGCAACCGCCGTCAGCCGGGTACGGGTTCAGAAACTGATCGAGGACGAGCAGGGCTTTTTTAATCCCTTCTGTTCTGCGCTGTGGATCCTGTTCCAGGACAAGGATGGTATTCAGCCAGTTTGAAACGATCCACGGGTTCCAGTTGTTCGGGATTCTCCCGCTGAAACCCATCCACCAGTAATCGTTCCGGGTAAGCAACGGATCCAGCATGCGTGCCTTTACCTCATCCCGCAGTCTCTTCCTGACCAATGGATTGACTCTGTCAAGCTTATCACCCACAAAGTAATCGACAGCAGCCATCAGACTTGCAGTCTCAGCCGAGAAAAGAGCTACTACAGGATCATCCTTATCCGGTAATCCGCTTCCGGCTTTCTGCGTCCCGATATGTGCTGGAATCGTCCATGATGTTTCCTCACATATTGTCCAGACGCCGTTCATGATATCATCCACGAATCGTCCTTTGTTCTCAAGGATCTCTCCCATCAGAAGGGCTGCCAGTGCATCCCGCCTCTCACTGTACACAGCCTGGTAGCGGGTACGGTTTCCGTTCCTGACAAAATCAAGGTAAACCGAGGCTTTCAGAATGGGATAATCAAATCCCAGATACCGCTCGGCTTCAAGGATGAACGTGTCGCGCTCATTCTCAGGAATGACATTCCAAGCCTTGTCGCCGCAGGGTGGGAGAGGCTTGTATTCTGATGCATTCTCAACGTTTTCTTTGATAAAATCACCGGAATACCTGCCACTCAGTAAATTCCTTTGTTGTGAAAACAATAATGAACTGTTGATGCAAAAGATCAGGATGGTGAAGGTTCGTGTTTTGAGGCTCATTTTAAATTGATTTATGCCGGGTCAGTTATCAGGATATCAAATCATCAGCGTTTTGAATATTTTGACAGGGTATACTCCTGTAAGACCCGTCAGACAGAAAAACACCCTTGCGGACCAGCTATTATTTCACTACCATGGCGAAGCCTCCCCCGGGTGCTAAATGGAGAGTCAGTTTATCTCCTTTTTTAACCGTTTTAGTGAGATGGGTATAATCCTCAGCGAGTTTATCGGCATTGACACCGTCTTTGAAGATTTCTGCCGAATAGGATCCTTCAGGCAGGAAACTGAAGTCGATCGTATAGTCCCTTGGTGTCCAGTTGGTAAGGCCACCAATATACCAGCTTTGACCCTTTTTCCGGATTGTCACGATGTATTCCCCGATCTTTCCGTCAGGAACTGTGGTTTCATCCCAGCTTACCGGCACCTTAGATAAGAAGGCAAGGATGTCGGGATATTTTTCATACTGTGTGGGTGCATCGCACAGCATCTGAAGGGGAGCATCATATACGATGTACATACCTAGCTGCTGACAGCGTGTCCCGTGACTCATCGGCGTTGAATTACTTACGCTATAGGAACTTTCCGTGGAGTTTCTCATGGCTCCGGGAGTGTAGTCCATGGGTCCGGCCATCATCCGGGTGAAGGGAATGGTCACGTTATGACGGGGAGTCGGAGATTTACCGTTGCTGTTAAACTTGTTATACTCGTTTCCGATGACCCCTTCGTAATTAATGATGTTGGGAAATGTCCGGCTCAGCCCGGTGGGCTTTGGGCAGCCATGAAAATCGACCATAAGGTGGTATTTGGCAGCTGTTTTGGCGCAGCGCTCCTGGAAATCCACCAGGAGCTGGTCATCGCGGTCCAGGAAATCCACTTTTACCCCGGCCGCACCCCATTGTGAAAAAAGGGCCATAGCTTTTTCCATCTGGTTATCAAGTACGAACCAGACACACCAAAGGATCAGCTTTACGTTTTTCTCCCGGGCATATTTCATCAGTCCCGGAACATCCAGACCCGGAACGGGAAGTGTCAGGTCGAACTGATCGGACCAGCCTTCGTCCATGATTACATAAGGGATCCCGTTTTGAGAGGCAAAGTCGATATAAGCCTTATAAGTCTGATTGTTAATGCCGGTTTTGTAATCCACACCTTCAAGGTTCCAGTCATTCCACCATTCCCATGAAACCAGGCCGGGTTTAACCCAGGAGCCGTCAATCTCAGCCGGTGAAGCAAGCTTATATATCATGTCGGTCTCAGCAAGATGAGCATCACGGTCGGTGATGACCATCACCCTCCAGGGAAGAGATCTTTTTCCGCTGGTCATGGCGATGTAATTCTCGCGTGCAGTCACGCGCTTTTCGAAAAGTCCCCAGCCTCCCTGTTCCGTTTTGGACGGGACAGGGGCAAACATACCTTTCAGATGATACCGGTTATTGTTTCCCGGGCGGTAAAGATACATCCCGGGGTAATCCCTGACATCGGCGTCGGTAATGGCAATTTTCAGTTTGCCTTTATAGTCGATCACAGCCGGCAGGGTGGCGAAAGTTTTCTTCATTCATTTGTGAGATGGGCATCCATTCACGGATCTGCTCAAACGAGGTCTGGAAATCACCGGCAACAGCTAGCAAAGCCTGGTAATCATCTGTGAAATAAAAGCTGGCTTCCTCGTTAATGACCTTCATTGGTGATTTAAGAGCGGTGAAAAACCGGTAGGCCATACCATCATTGTACACTCTGAATTTTATACCGAAATCACCTTTAAAGTTCATTGTCAGCTCATTATATACATCCTCAATAACGCTTCTTTTTCCATACAGTGGTTTTAGTTCACCAGAATGATGATCAACATTATTGCCTGTTAGTTCCGGGTTTAAACCAAGAACCTGACCGTCATTTACCGTGAGAGACAGCGGCGAGGGATAAATCACAAGTTCACCCCCATAATAAACGGTATAATAAATTTTCTCTTTCAGGTCGATTTTAATGGTGATCCTGCCGTCCGGAGAAGTGATTTCCGGAGTGTCGGCAGCTCTTAATCCATTGCTTATCAGTCCTGTAATTAAAATCAGGATCGGGAAAAGGGAATGTCTTTTTCTCATATTACTTGTAATAGTTTAGTTAATTGGCTGGTTATATGATGCAGGTTCGAAAATTACGAAAAAAATCGGTAAAATGCTTGCAGGAAAAAGGATTCTCACCAGACATCATGGGGAATTCTTTATTAGTGGCTGTGGTCTGGTTTTAATCCTTACAACTTCACGAATATGCAACGATTATTTGTTGAAAAAAGTTGTCCGTTTCGGAACCGGAATGTTTGTATTATCTGGTCTGGTTGGTTTAAATTCTGTAACTTTGCAATGCTAATAACCCCTAAAGTCAGGTGTGATGAGTCTGGAAAAGTTATATACTGAACTCAGCGACAAGGAAAAAGTCAGCTACCTTGATGGATTTACCAATTTGTATAAAGGATACTCTAAAAAGGAAATCATTACAAGGGAGCTTGCCATCCTCGCTTATCAGGTTCCGGCAATGTTTCTTCCTCCCGAAAAGGCTGACATAATCACCGGGCGGATGAAATACCCTCCGTTGGTGTTTGCTCCCCAGGGCATGGCTGAGCAAGGCGGTTTCGGATATATTTACGATAAAGCCAAATTTTATGATTTACGTAAAAGCTCTTCGCTCGAAGATGCCGACCTGAAGCTACTTGATGCAATAGAAGAATTCTGGCAGGAAAATGATTCGGCCTTCCTTACCCGGGCCGCCTATCCCGTTGAGTTGAAAACCGGGCTTCCCTCGGATAACTGGACCAGTGAACCGGGCATAGGCTTTCCCCTTTACAGGATGTCCGGCTCTCAGCCCGATTATGAAAAACTGCTGAACTACGGTATAAGCGGTCTTAAGAAACTGATAGCGGAGAAAATCAGCTCAAATTCCGGCCATAATGCAAATTCGACACAATTTTACCTGGGACTGACCGGTGCCCTGGATGTGTTTTCTGAACTATGCCTGTATTATGCCGAAAAAACCGGCGCATTGCTAAAAGACGCAGGAGATTCCGACTACGATAATCTTGCTGACCTTAAACAGGCCCTGGAGAATATATCGGAATCCGCTCCGTCAAATTTCCTGGAAGCTGTGCAGCTGAGCCATCTGTACGCTCTCATCTCCGGGTCGAATAATTACGGCAGGATGGACGATTACCTGGCACCTTTCTATGTAAAAGACCTGAAGGACGGACTTATTGATGAAGATCGTGCCATTAAAATCCTTTCTTCATTCTGGAAACTGATCAATGAACGGAAGATCATCTGGGATGCAAGGGTTATCATTGGTGGCCGTGGCAGGAAACATCGGGAGGAAGCCGATGAAATGGCAAAGATCATCCTGGAAACGACATCCAGGATCTCTGATGTTCTGCCACAGCTTACCCTCCGCTGCTTCAGAGGCATGGATGAAGCCCTGTTCAATAAAGCCCTGGAGGTTCTTGGTCAGGGAAACCCTTATCCGATGCTGTATAATGACGATGTTAATATTCCGTCGGCTATGAAAATTTTTAAGGTTGATGAACAGACGGCAAAAGACTGCATCCCGTTCGGATGTGGCGAGTATGTCCTGTATCACCGCAGCTTTGGAACTCCAAGTGGTGTCGTCAACCTGCTGAAGGCTTTGGAGGTTACCCTTCACAAAGGGACAGACCCTATGACCGGCAGGAAGATCGGGACTGATGAAGCCTCTTCCGCGTGGCCTGATAGTTTTGAAAAACTCTATAAAGCCTGGAGTAAAAATCTGGAACAATATATCTATTTTCTTGCGGTTCAGGAGAAATTCGAATACGATATTGCGGCTAAAACCGCACCTTTTCTGTTCCTGAGTCTTCTGTTCGATGATTGCATCAACCGTGGAAAGCCTGTTTTTGACGGCGGGGTCGAATATCTGGGCGGTACCCTTGAGACCTATGGCAACACGAATACTGCTGACAGCTTCCTTGCCATCAAAAAACTGGTCTTTGAGGATCAGAAACTGACGCTTGAACAACTTGTCAAGATCCTGGATGCCAATTTTGAAGGCTATGAAAAGATCAGACGGGATTGCCTCGACGTACCCAAATATGGTAACGATAACGATGAAGCCGATGCTATGATGAAAAGAGTGCACGAGGATGTATGTGTTATGACCATGAAAATGGCTGAAAGGGTTGGACTGGACAGTTATCTGGTCGTGAATATCAACAATAGTGCAAACACCACGCTTGGACGCTTTACTTCTGCTTCCGCTGACGGACGCCTGAGCCTGACAGGCATGGCCAACGGAAACTCACCAACACCCGGAATGGACAGGAACGGTGCTACCGCCCTCTTAAATTCCATGGTAAAAATGCGGACCGATATTCATGCCGGAGCTTCACAGAATATAAAATTCTCCAAAGAAATGATGAACCATTATCTTCCAATGACAAAAGCGCTGATTGAAACTTATTTCAAGCAGGGCGGTGCCCAACTCATGCTTACCGTTGTGGGCAAGGAAGATCTGGAGAATGCTATCCGGGAACCGGAGAACTACCCAAATCTTCTGGTGCGTGTAGGCGGCTTCAGTGCACGTTTCGTTGAACTGGAGAAAGACATCCAGACTGAGATCCTGCAACGAACCCTTTATTGAGAGGAGCAAAGTGCGACCGGATCAAGGCCGGGTTGGTAAGCCTTGTTCAGCGAACGAAGCCTGGTTTCTAAGCAATTTCCATGAATGGCTATTAAGGCTGAGAGATTGTTCAAATATTTTTCGTACAGCTAAAACAGGGCCTGACTTCGCAACCGTTACGGGAGGCAGATAACATATTCCGGGCAAAGAACCGTCCCCTGTACTTTGCATGTGCACAATAACACAGTCAGGAGGAGATGTCAGGAAGCCATAGATAGCATATGGAATGCAGGCTATGACCCTTCGCTCTTGAATTATTTCCGATTATTCGTTTATCTTTGTATATCCAAAAATTCAATAATTAATACTCTAATCGATGAAGAAGAAAGAGCATAACAAAAGGCTTGAGAAACTCCAGAAACAACATGAGAAGCTGGTAACCAGGAAGAATAAAAAAATCAAACCAGGAAACGGCATTTTCTTTCGTTATAAATACCCGGTGCTGACTGCAGCACACACACCTCTTTTCTGGCGGTATGATTTCGATCCCGTAATGAATCCGTACCTGATGGAGCGTCAGGGTGTAAACGCCGCGTTTAACTCAGGTGCTATCGAGATGAATGGAAAAGTCCATCTGATTGCCAGGGTCGAAGGCAGTGACCGCAAATCATTTTTCGCCGTCGCCGAATCAGAAAATGGCATCGATAATTTCAGGTTCTGGGATTATCCGGTGGCTTTGCCCGAAACGGAAGAACCGGATGTGAACGTCTATGATATGAGGGTAATCCGGCACGAAGATGGCTGGATTTACGGCCTGTTTTGTTCGGAGAGAAAAGATCCCGAAGCACCTGAATCTGATACTTCGGCAGCTGTCGCCCAGTGCGGCATCGCCCGTACCAGGGATTTGAAAACCTGGGAGCGTCTGCCTGATCTTGTCACCAATGGCGGACAGCAGCGAAATGTTGTGTTGCATCCCGAATTCATCAACGGTAAATATGCCTTGTACACCCGTCCACAGGATGGTTTTATCAACACCGGCGCCGGCGGGGGTATCGCCTGGGGGCTTACAAAAAGTATGGATGGTGCCAAAATTGAAAAAGAAACCATCGTGGATGAAAAAGTCTATCATACCATCAAAGAAGTGAAGAACGGTCAGGGACCAGCACCCATCAGGACATCAAAAGGATGGCTTCACATGGCCCACGGTGTGAGAAACTGTGCAGCCGGACTTCGCTATGTATTGTATATGTTCCTTACCGACCTTGAACATCCTGAAAAGGTGATTAAGAAGCCGGGCGGGTATTTTATGGCTCCGGAAGGTGAGGAGCGGATCGGCGATGTATCCAATGTACTATTCACCAATGGCTGGGTAGTGAGGAAAAACGGTGATGTCCTGATCTATTATGCTTCTTCCGACACCCGTCTTCATGTGGCTTCTTCCACCGTCGACAGGCTCCTCGATTATGTGATCAATACTCCTGAGGACGGCCTTCGGTCAGCTGCCTCCGTTCAGGTCCGAAGTGAACTTATCCGGAAGAATCTCAAATTTATGAAGAAGAAATAAATGTGGCATTCTGCCATGTTATCTCCTCTGCAGAGTTCTGCTCTTTGTCCAGGATATATATTCTGACCAGAGAATATACGCGTATCCGTTCCATTGTTGACAATACGGTTCCTGAACCTGAGATGAAGGATCGGTTCAAAAATATGAGGGATGTGATCTTCGGCCGGTTTGAATCTTCGGGCGGAATGCAAATCCACGTCAAAAGGCCTATTGGTCAGGGGCCCGGCCGGAAATTCAAAGGTTTATACTAACTCTTGAAAAAAGACGTATTATTGTGAAAGAATGGACATCCTGGTTCCGGACAAGAACCACGGGATAATTTTTACATGCAGTGTCCTTCATAATTCGTCATTATAAATCAGGAATCGTTCATCCGAAAACATCAGAATATGGGAATTTTCACACGGTTTAAGAAAGGATTGAGAAAACTGGTCATCCTTCTGCTCATCCTGGGTGCTGTAGCCATCCTTGTGATAACCTTCACCACTTTCGGGGGAACGAAGATGTTTAAGAGGAATGCAACTCAGATTATCATTGATACGGATTCGGGCAATGAGATCGATGATCTCTATGCAGTGGCAAGGGCTATTATATCGCCTGAACTGGATGTCATCGGACTCACCTCGGAGCAGTGGAGTTTTCACCCGGAGGCCGGCGACAGCAGCGTGCAGGTCAGCCAGCGCCTCAATGTTCAGTTGCTAAAAGATCTCGGGCGACTGGATATACCTCATCCTGTCGGCGCCGCCGACATGCTTAGATTTTGGGATAAACCTGTTCCCCAGCCCTCGCCGGCGGCAGAATTCATCATCGAAAAAGCAAAGAACCTGAAACACGGTAAAAAACTCAACGTTGTGACACTCGGCGCTTTGACCAATGTGGCTTCAGCCATTATAATGGATCCGGAAATCGCCCCTAAGATCAGGTTGTATTCCATGGCACTGAAGTATGATACCAAATCCCGGGTCTGGAACAAGAATGAGTTCAATGTGCGAAACGATCTCGACGCAATTGACTATGTCCTGAATAATCCGGAAGTGGAAATTCACATCATGACAGCTACCACCTCCGGGAAATTCAAATTCAACAAAACCAAAACATCGGATCTTATGAAAGGTAAAGGGCCGGTTTGGGATTTTCTCATTAACCGGTGGGAACAAAAATTCCCCGGGTATCAGGATTGGGTCATGTGGGATGTATCCCTGATCGAGGCCCTGATCGATCCCGAGCTGGTGAAAGAAGTGCCGGCTCTGAGCCCTCCCGAGAATAAGCAGCGGAGTATAAATGTTTATACCTACCTGAACAAGGAACTCATGCTGGCTGATTATGAATCGGCAGTGATGAAATATATCAGGAATCACCGGGATGAGGAGAAGGCTGAAGAGAAGACCCCTGAGCCTTAATGCAGATTAAGTTTTAGGGACAGCGGTCATATGGGAAAAGGTATCCGGATTTGCAGTTTTCAGGTGTATGTTACCAGTTAATATCCGGCGTCAAAACCCTCCGCTTAAGCAGACAGAACTTTCACTACACCGGCATTCCCCGGTTACAGATCACAGCCTCCCGGTCCTAGAACTCCTCCAGCTTGTCCCACCATGTTTTCTTCATGATAATGCCGATGATGACGGTTATGGCAACAGCAATCATGAGAGGGATATACTGTTTAATGACCAGGTAGATGGGCAGGGCCACGATGGCTGTCTGGCCAATGATTCCCAGGCCGACGTTAAGCATATCGCGCCAGAAGTTCGTATTCCTTTTGAAATCAGGATCTTCGGCAACCACAAGTTTAAAAATGGGCTTCCAGAATCCCCAGGGTTTAACTTTCCTGTAGAAGTTCTTCAGCACCTCGATGTCGGTGGGCTTATAAAGGAAGGTTCCCAGGATACTTCCGATGGTGGAAATTACCAGTATGAACGGGAAGAAATACAGGAAGCGTAAATCATAAGCTATATGAGGATACATCCGTTCAAGCATATCCGGCCAGATCAGAGGTATTGCACTGGCGGCCATTCCGAACAACATGCCGTAGAAGAATCCGTATGAATTAAATCTCCACCAGTACCATTTAAGGACGTTGGCAGCAACATACCCGCCCCAGAGCGCAGAAACAATAATCTGCAGCAGTTGATTCACATTCTTTGAGGCCATACCCAGGATGATACTTATGACCACGAAAATGATCCCTGAGAGATAATTGGAAAGCTTAACCTGTCTGTGATTTGGCTTTTTATTGATATATTTGAGATAAAGATCATTGGTAATATAAGCCTGGGCTGCATTCAGTGTACCGGCAAAAGTGGACATAAAGGCGGCCAGGAGACCCGCGAGAAGCAGCCCCAGCAGTCCCGTGGGGACAAACTGGTTGATGGCAGAAGGTAGTACCTGCTCATAATCGATTTTTCCCGCCACTACCAGGTCCAGATTATTGTAAAACAGGATGCCCAGTACGGCAAAACCGGCAATCATCAGATAACGGGAAGGCATAAGGATCACCGATACAAAGCCACTCATCTTTGCTCCCTCAGCCGGAGACTTGGTTGCGAGGATCTTCTGCATATCGTACGTGGGTGTCGGCCCCGCAGCACTGACCAGGAATCCTTTGCAGAGCATCATCATAAAAAAGGCCGTGAACATCTGATATCCGTCTTCCCTGATTTTCTGGTTCACATCGGCAATCTTCGAGCTCCAGTCAATACCCAGTGTTCTTCCGAAGAAGGGACTATCCCATCCTGCCGGCACATCTAGATGATGCGTGCCAAGCGCTTTCATGGCAATGATGGCGATTATTATTGCTGAAACAGTCATGATGGTATATTGAATCACATCTGCAATTACGATACTGACCATACCCCCGAGAACCGCATAAAAGACGGCAAATAATGTGAAGGCAATGCCATATAAGTGAGGTATGTATTGCGGGGCTATATTGAGGTGAAGGTATTGGTTGACAAATTCCCATGGAATAAATATTTCCATGAATTTTCCAAGACCGATAAAACCGTAAGCCAGGAAACCAAGGCTGTTGGCTATCGCAAACAATACGATGATAGCATGGGACATCTTGGCACCAAAATCTTCACCGAACCTGTGATTGATCCATTCCGCGCCGGTGGTTACGTTGGAACGGCGCAACCAGGCCGACAAATACACCATCAAAAAAATTTGATTAAAAACAGGCCAGAGCCAGGGTAACCAGATACTTTTCAGACCGTATACAAAGAGCGCGGTAACAAGCCACATCGTTCCGGAAATATCAAACATTCCGGAAGCGTTCGACAAACCCAGCATATACCAGGGCAATTTATTCCCTCCAAGCAGGTATTCACTTTTACTTGATTGTGCCCTTTTTTTCAGAACTATACCAAGTATGCTTATTGTTAGCAGATATGCCAGTATGATCAGTAAATCAATGAGGTGTAGTTTCATAGCATTTATAAAGGTCTGAGATTGAACCAAACAAATGTAAAAAAATTGTTCAAAGAATGAATCTAAAATAGGTTATAGAAGTTAAAATTGTTAATTTGTGGTTGGCAGGCAACCTAATTATAAGCCGTTTGTGATGAGCAAAAAGAATAGTTCAGAATCAGAATTACAAAAAATTCAGAAAGAACTAGACCGGGTCAGAGAAAGGGAGAAAATCCTTGAGAGGGAAAATGAGCGGTTCAGGGAAATTGCAGAATTTAGTCACGACCTGATATCCATACACGATGAAAATGGGCTGTTTGTGTATGTTTCATATGCTTCAAAAACCATCCTCGGGTATGAACCGGAAGATCTTATAGGACGTAATCCAGCTGAAATTATCCACGAGGAAGATATTTTTAAGGTCCTACAGAACCGCCAAAGCGCTCTGGATGGGGGAACAGGGAAAGACTTTGTACTTTACAGGATGAGGCACAGCGACGGATCATGGGTATGGTTTGAAAGTCGCTCGAAATCATTCATGACAGGGGAAAAGGGTTTACTCCTGATGGTCAGCTCCTGCGACGTGACCCGGCAGATCAAACTCAGGCTTGAGATGGAAGCCTCTCACCACAGGTATAAAAGCCTTGTGGAAAATATTCCTTTCATTCTTTTCCGCTTTGACCGTTTTCTGAAAGTCACCTATGTCAGCCCTGACGTTTCTTCTCTCTTTTCCTTTACACAGGAAGAATTGACCGGTGCTTTTTTTTCCCTTCCTGATTTCAGTACGGAAAAAATTACCCTTTTTAAAGAATACATCAGCAGAGTATTTGAGGAGCAAAATTCCCTTGAACTGGAATTCGAACAGGAAACGAAACTTGGTTACCGTTCAATGAAATGGAGATTCGTGCCGGAATATAGCCAGGACGGAGAAGTTGGCTCAGTACTGGGCATCCTGGGAGATACCACCGAGAACCAGAAGTCGTTAAGGGCACTGATAAAGGTCCGGGAGATCATGGCCGCCACTGAAAAATTATCCAGGTCAGGCAGCTTTACTTTTAACTTCAAAACCGGTGAGATATTCTGGAGTGACGGGCTGTATGAGCTTTCAAACCGTCCAAGACAGGAAGGCCCTCTGAAAGAATCCGAACTGCAGAAGGTGATGTCGGAAAAGGAATATCAGAAACTTAATTATCTGTTGCGGAGGGCCATCACCAACATACATCCCGTTAAAGGCGAATTCAGGGTGGTGATGATAAAGCAGCCTCCCATATTTTTGGAAATCGAAGTGCACAGGGATCCGTTTTTTAACGTTGATTCTCCAAAAGTAGTCGGCATAGTCAGGGATAAAACCGATTTGTACCGCATTCAGCTGAGTCTCTCCAGCTCTGAAGAAAAATTCAGACATATTTTTCATACCATTCCCGATGCACTGGTGATGTCTGATTATGATTCCGGCATCATTACCGATTTTAATACTGCCTTCCTTGACCTTACAAGGTACAGTGCAGAGGAAGTGCGGAATCACGGATCTGTTGAGTTGAAGTTGTTCCGGGACCTGACAACCCGGAAAAACTTCTTCGCCAGTCTGATGGAAGGCCATAATCTCATCAACAAGGAGCTGACCCTCAGGACTAAATACGGCCATGAAGTCGACGTCCTGGTTTCCTCAACCCTTATCAGTATAGACAATAAAAGCCTGATGCTGTCTATCGTAAGGGATGTGTCTGAAATGAAAAGGGTTGAAAAGGACCTGAAAAATTCCAATGCCAGTCTTCTGTCCAGTGATGAAAAGTTTACTACTTTCCTGGATCATTCACCCGATGGGATCATGATGACCGATGAGAAAGGGGTCATCCAGGAATGGAACTTCAGTATGGAACGCCTCACCGGCATCCGAAGCTCTGCGGCAAAGGGTTCTGCACTTATGGATATTCTGTCAGAGGTACAAAGGTATAGTATCGGAAAGGTTCCCGATTTGAAGGTCATAGAAGCCTGGGTCAGTAACTTATTTCAAACCGGTGACTCTGAACTGATACCGCTTAAGGAAAGCCGTGAAGTTCTGATTCCAGGTACAGGAAGATTTTATCTCGAAAATTATACCTTTCCGATCAGAACAGCTTCCGGTTACCGGATTGTCCGGATCACCAGGGACATCACTGAGGAAAAGAATTTTGAAAGGAACGTACTTCTTTACAGGGACATATTCATGAACAATGAGGACGGCATTGCCATCATGGACATGAAAGGCAGATATACCGAACAAAATCCGGCCTATGAAGCGATACTGGGTTACAGCCGGGATGACCTGAACGGTAAATCCCCTGCTATGTTTCTTGGCGAAAAGCTGTTCGATGAGATTTACAAGGTTTATGATTACCAGAAGGGATTTGAAGGTGAATTGAATGTCTCCCGTAAAAACGGCAAAGAGATATTTATTGATTTTATTCTGTTCCCGGTTCTTTCCGGCGACATACCGGTATACATTATTTCCATCGTCCGTGATATTTCAGATCGAAAAAAGGCGGAAAAGAAAGTGGAGGAAGCCCGAAGAGCCGCTGAAGAGGCAGATGCACTCAAAACCGCTTTTCTTTCAAATATGTCACATGAGATCAGAACTCCAATGAATGCTATCATTGGCTTCTCAGGATTGCTTGACAAACAGGGACTTAGTGATGAGAAGAAAAAGAAATATATTGACTATATCAATAAAAACGGGGAAAACCTGCTCCACCTTATCGACGATATTATCGACATTTCAAGGATCGAATCAAACCAGATTAAAATACAGAAAACCTCGTGTGACCTTCATGAGATTACCGAGGATATTTTTAACAGTATGTCGCGCGTCATGAAAAAGGATGGAAAAACTTCAGTTCGTCTGATCCGGAATTATGATGCGTCCGAGCTTTGGACGTATACCGATGGTTTTCGATTGCGCCAGGTGCTCGTTAACCTCGTGCATAATGCCCTGAAATTTACGGATACAGGGTCAGTTGAGATAGGTTATCATTATTCTTCGAAGGAAAAGAATGTACTTTTTCATGTGAAAGATACCGGTATCGGAATTCCCCCAGAACGGATAGAATCTATCTTCGAACGGTTCAGGAAGCTGGAAAACATGAAGAAAAAAATTTACGGTGGTGCCGGCCTGGGCCTCGCCATTTCAAAACAACTGATAAACCTGCTGGGAGGACGGATCTGGGTAGAATCTGACGTAGGTAAGGGAACCACTTTTTATTTTATTTTACCTCTGGTACAGGACGCAAAAGAAGGTGCTCATGGTCATAACCCGAAAAAGAAGTCATTGCAGGGAAAATGGACTGGCAAAACGATTCTGTTGGTCGAAGATGATCCTTACATCTATGAACTGATCACTGAATATCTTGCGGATACCGGAATCGTGTACGAACATGTCGTTGACGGAAGAGAGGCCGTAAAGGCTGTCAGCGATCGTAAGGAGATCGACCTTGTCATTATGAATATGCAGATACCGGGCATGAACGGATATGAAGCAACACAGCTGATCAAAACAATTAATCCGGCTGTGCCGGTCATTGCCCAGACAGATTTTACCATGGACGAAGACCGCAGGATGGCTTTTGAGGCAGGGTGTGACGACCTCCTGACCAAACCGATTGAAAAAGCGAATTTACTGGAGGTCATCGAAAAACACCTGAGATGATTCTCTATTCAGGAAGGTGATCCTCCCGGCTACAGACTTTTTATTCTTCCGGCTGATTGCGGAACAGACCCGGTAAATACTTTGCTCCGTCGGTTAGGAAGACAAGATATATTAACAGGTTTATCATCCAAATCATCGACAGGTTAAACCTGAACGCCGGTATGAACTGGTCATTAAACCTTTTCAGTGAAGCAAAAAACCGGGCTCTTCCGTAATCCGACTCCGGAATTATAAAGACGGGGCTTCCATACTTTACCAGCCTGACGCCATTATCCAGGATCATATCGTTCCGGCGACGTCCGGTTACCATATCTTCGACAGATTTATTCTGGTTTTGAATCCGGAATTCATCAACGGAAGTACTTTCAAGTGAATCTGCAAGATGTTGCTTTGTGAAGCCAATTTTTTCAAGGGTCTCAGGAATGGTATTCTCCATAAGGAACCTCACATAGGTAAGGTAACCTGATATTTCATTGTACAAGGAACTGTCGTATGCAGAAGCGCTTAAAAGCTTTTGTTTTTCAAATGGAGCAATTTCATCTCCCTCACCAAGAAGGGTGAATTCATGGGAAATAAGGGAAAGACAATCTTCAAGGCTGTCGGCCTGGCCACCTTTCTGCCGCAGTTGTTCACAAAGTGTCAGCCGTTTTTCGAGTGCGGGAATGACCTGATTGAGGATAAACCGGTTCTGGTATAATTTCTTCTCCTCACTAAAAAAGTACCGGTTGTAGGGATTTTCAGCATACTGATCCACCATCAGGGCTTCGTATGCCCAGCGGGTAGGTACGATTTCTGCTATGACCGGGACCATATTATCGTCGGGAACCGTCCTTATAGAATGATCATAACGGATTAGATATCCTGAAAATAACAGACAGGGAATGGTAAGGAAAGGAATCAGAATGAACATGGAATTAATCCTGCGAATGCCAGCAGATAGCGCAAGAGCTGCCAGGTTGCCGGATGCAGCAAGCGAGAAAAAGGTAACAGTATAAGGCAGTAACATGTCATTTATACCCAGGATGAGATTGCCTGTCAGTGCAAACAGGAAGGTCTGGATGGCAGAAACGATCATGAGGAAGGCAACTTTCGAATTCTGAAAACTAAAATAACTCAAATTGAGCGACAGATCCCTCTCCATTCTTTTCCTGTCGCTGAAAATTTCGCCGGCGCCTGTCAGAAGCCCGCTGAAAAGTACATAATTAACCGCCAGGAAAATATACAATGGCAGGTACTCATTATCCGCGAATACATAATGGCTGCCGTATAAGATCCGAATGGTTGCTGCGATGAGAGCTCCCATTACGGGAACACCCAAAATAGCCATAAGAATATAAGACCTGTTTGAAAATCTGACTCTGAAATTCCTGAGCAGGTATACCATGAATTGCTTCTCAATACCAGGTAACCTTGATGGGTTGATCGGGACGGGCTTTCCATCTGTTCTGCTACCAGGCTTTCCGTCACCTGACACTTCCCGCCAGGCATCATACCATGCTCCTGGTGACACCAGACGTTCATCACTTACGGCCCCGTCTGAATGTATCTTTTTCATTTCCACGATCTTGATCACATCCTCCGGATTAACCTGTTCAGATCCTGTCGGAATATAATAGTAAGGTAACAGACCGGTATTCCGGAAATGTGAAAATGTTCCGGAAGGTTCTCCTGAATAGATCAGGTATCCGTCCTGATCTATCAGCCAGACCGCGTCGAACATATTGAATAATTCGGCGGCAGGCAGAGGTGATGTGATAAAAACCAGTTTACCTTTATAGGCTTCCTCTTTCAGTATCGACAAAAATCTGCGGGAATCGGAATAGGAGAGTCCGCTAAGTGGCTCGTCGAGGAAAATAATATAAGGATTTCTTAGCATTTCAAGGGCCATCCTCAGGCAAACCCTTTGAAAATCCGTTATGAGGTGATCACTTCCTGTTCCGGCCTTGACATGACTGATACCCAAAAGATCAAATCGCTCAAGTGTTTCTCTCAGCCTTTTCCGGATCTCTTTTTCCGTGAGCGATCCAAGACTGAGCTGGGCGTAATAGTACATGTTCTCGTATACCGTCAGCTCGGGATAAAGAAGATCTTCCTGGGATATGTAGGCAATGGCTGATTTTAGTTTGAAACGGTTTTCCAGAAGATCGGAACCGTTAATGAAAAGCTGGCCCGTGGTAGGAGTAAGCTGATTGGAAATGAGTTTCAGAATGGTGGACTTCCCGGAACCATTATTACCAAGAATGCCGATTAGCTGGCCAGAATCTTCTGAGAAGGAAAAGGGTTTGATGCTGTAATGTGTGGATTTGTACCTGAAAAAGATATCCGAACCAGAGAGATTAATTTTTTGTGGTCGGTCCGGTGTATTGAAAAGTTCTGCGATCTCATCATAAAAGATGCGTTCGAGACCTTCAAACTGGATCTGGTCTTTCTTATGTAAGGTGTACAGGTAGCCTTCCCATATCCTCTTGTCATTCAGGTAAAGGTTGCCTTTACCTGTATTCCTGAATATAAGATAATTATACGACGAAAAATAGTGGAAATGTAATTCACCGCTGATCCTTCCCGAAAATGCCGTATCAATGGATGGAGAGGATCCCGGCTTATGTTGCTCAACCCAGACACCTTCGAGCTTATCACCTTTATCCTGATCTTCAGACAAGATCAGATCATTTCCTGATTCCATATCTGTCTTGCCTCTGATGAAATCACAGGCGGCTGGGAAATCTCCCGGTGAAAGATTAAGACTCGTACTGAGTTCCCTGATATATCCGATATTTTCTTCGTCAGCACCGGAGAAAATCCGGTTGAATTCGAGCATCGCCAGGATGACAAGAAGACGTTCCTGGAGGTAAAGGTTGCTCTGAGCTTTGTTTCCGGCCTCATGCAGGAGGTTCTTCCTGATCTCGTTCGGGTCGGTAGCCTGACTGTAAGCGTGGGACGTGAGTTCATAATAGTACTTCTCAGTGTACGAACTGAATATTTTCAGACATTCTTCCACGGGAAAGGTAATAGCCGCTTTTTCAAAATATTCGGCCAGTTTCAGGCGTATATTATCCGGTCTCCTCCCGGGAAGGGGAAGAAACAAGAGTGAAAAAAAATGCATCAGGGCATCTATAAAACTCTGACTCATAATCTCCGGGGTCAATTTCAGATTCAGCACAAAAGGATAACATTTCCGGGAAAGCGAAATTTACTAAAATCTCTCTTTTTAAATACAGAACAGGAACACTTTTTAATAGGAAACACCGGGTACCGGAAAACCCTGACAGATTATTCATCCTGGTACCGGGTTCCCAATATGCCTATAGACAGCGGGTTTTCTGACAAATTAATTCCAGTTACGGAACTTCTTATTACCTTTAGGTGTTTTCAAATTACGAATCCCAAAATCAGTATCATTATGAAAATTACACAATCGGTTTTCGGAGTTATGCCAGAAGGCAGGGATGTGGAACAATTTTCCCTGGCAAATGATCAGGGTCTGGTTGTCAAAATCATCAATTACGGGGGTATTATCACGAATATTCTGGTTCCGGATAAGAAAGGAAATACCCATGATGTCGTTCTTGGCTTCGATAACCTCGAAAGTTATCTTGTCAATCAGCCGTATCTCGGTGCCATCATCGGCCGCGTTGCAAACCGTATAGCCGGAGGGCGCTTTGAACTGGACGGTAAGGTATATACTCTCGCCCAAAACAACGGCCCTAATTCTCTGCATGGTGGAATTAAGGGATTTGATAAAAAATTCTGGTTCGCAGCAAAAGACAGTACCGAGAATGAAATCGTTCTTAAACTGTCCTATTTTTCAGCTGATATGGAAGAGGGTTACCCCGGAAATCTGAAGACAGAGGTAGATTATGCCCTGAATAATGACAATGAACTTATTATCAGGTATAAGGCTGAGACTGACAAGCCGACACACGTAAACCTGACGAATCATTCCTACTTCAATCTCAATGGTGTCAGTTCGGATATTTTAAGACACAGGATGATCCTTGACTGTGGCTACTATACACCTGCCGATAAAGCCCAGATCCCAACAGGAGAGATCCGAAGTGTCGACGGTACACCCTTTGACTTTATGGAGATGAAAGAGATAGGCAGGGATTTCGGCCAGCTGGAGAACGGCTATGACCACAATTTCGTTATCAACAAAGATTTATCTGAATTGAAATGGTTTGCCCGGGTCGAAGATCCTGGTTCCGGTCGCATCATGGAAGTGGCTTCAACAGAACCAGGGGTTCAGTTTTATACCTCAAATTATCTTAAAGATATCAAAGGAAAAAAAGGAATAACGTACCAGAAGCTGGATGCTTTTTGTCTTGAAACACAGCATTTTCCAGACTCTCCTAATCACCCGGCTTTTCCTACCACTGTCCTGAGACCGGGAGAGGTATACAGACAAACAACCATATATAAATTCGGGACTAAATAAACGCGGATGAAAATATTTTTCATTTCTTCTGTATTGTTGTCTTGTTTCACTTTCATCGTCGCCGGGAATAATCCCCAATTGCCTGGCAGAGGTGTAATGGTCAGCGGATCCGTATCACCCGTATTTTCCCCTAAAGAAAGCCTCTATGATGTGAAGTTTTACTTTATCAGTGTGGAGGCTGATGATTCCACGGCAAACATCAGGGGAAACACTGTTGTTCATTTCGAAGCCCTGGCTGATATCGATACGCTGGTATTCGAGCTGACTGCTTCAGAGGTGGTCGATAGTATCGCCCTGAATGGTGAGAACCTGAAAAATTTCATCCAGGAAGATGAACTGTTAAAAATAGTGCCGGAGATTCCAATTTCCAGGGGAAGCACGAACCAGGTCATGATCCGGTACGCCGGCACGGGTTCTTCTTCCGGTTTTTTCGCCGGTTTGTCCAATGGCCACGACTACATGTATGATAAGAGAATAACGTATACTCTCTCAGAACCCTATGAGGCTAAGGACTGGTTTCCGGTAAAGCAGGACTTACAGGACAAGGCCGACTCCGTCTGGGTTTTTATCACCACCCGTGAAGGCCTGATGGCGGGGTCAAATGGCCTCCTGACCCGGATTTCACATCCTTCACCCGGCAAAGTGAGATATGAGTGGAAATCCCGTTACACCACCGACTTCTATCTCATTTCATTCACTGTGGCCGACTATATCGATTACAGTTTCTATGTCCATTCCCCTGTTCTGGGAGATTCGCTCCTGGTTCAGAATTTCATCTATAATTCGCCTGGTATTCTCGACAGCCAGAAAAAGAATATTGATAAAACCGGTGACTTCATTATCTACTTTTCGGAATTGCTGGGTAAATACCCTTTTATGCGTGAAAAATACGGGCATTGTATGGCGCCCATTGGCGGAGGCATGGAACACCAGACCATGACAACACTGCAAAATTTCAACTTCACCCTCGTTTCACATGAACTTTTCCATCAATGGTTCGGCGATCATGTTACCTGCGGCTCATGGCGTGATATATGGCTCAACGAAGGTTTTGCTTCCTATGGTGAATACCTTGCCCTGTTTAAATTCCAGGGAAAATCCGAAGCACTGAACTGGATGTCCGACGCCCACGACCGGGCTATGTCTGACCCAAATATGACCATTTACCTTACGGAACAGGAAGTGAAAGATCCCTACCGCATATTCGATTACAACACCACATACAAGAAAGGTGCTTCCATCATCCACATGCTCAGGTATGAGATGAATGATGACAGCCTTTTCTTCGGCATCCTCAGAAAATACCTGGATACCTACGCAAACGGAACGGCACTGGCATCCGATTTTATTAATGTGGTAAACGATCTTAGCGGAAAAGACTACACATGGTTCTTTAATCAGTGGTATTATGGCAGCGGATACCCCATCTTTGAGACCTCCTGGGACCAGCAGAGCGACAGCCTGATCCTGGATTCTTACCAGGTTGAAGTCAACAACCAGATAAAAGTATTCAAAACCCACATGGATTATCAGGTTACCTTTGAAGACGGCTCTGATACACTTTTCCGGGTGTGGTATGAAAACGACCATGAACGGTTCGCTTTTCCTGTGATGAAAAAGGTGAATTCGGTGGTGGCAGATCCTGATCTGGATATCCTGATGAAATCAAGCGTGTATAAAACCACACTTAATACGGCCTACTTTGAGCTCTCGCCAAATCCCTTTGTACGGGATATAAATATTACCTTCAAAAGCCCGTCTCCCGGACGTAAAATATACATTACCAATAGCCAGGGACAGCTCATGTACAGGAAATCTGCCGAAGGAGTCAATTTGCAGATCAATCTCTCCTCTCTTCAGCAGGGTATTTTCCTGCTGGTCATCCTGAGAGCGGACGGGAAAAAATACACAACGAAAATTGTGAAGGTAAATGAATAGGAACGCCCTTTCCTGAAAACGATAACCAGTCGTTTGAATAATGGTTCAATGGTTTTTATGCTGCAACATTGCTTTCTCTTTCCCCTGGCTGTCCCCATTCAAGCGAAGACCGGAGACCATCCAAAAAGGAGGTTCCGGCCCACAGATACCTGTGAGATCACTCATTTTCCAAACGATAGTGCTCACGCTCTCTTACTCCACGCTCACATCAACCCCTTTCAGCACAGCCGGATCTGATGACGGTCCTACATTTAGCGTATATACACATTTTTCGGTCATGTATTTGCCTGCATCTTCATCATAATAGTCCAGTTCACCCGGCTTCAGTTCAAAGGTCACGGTTTTGGTCTCACCGGCTTTGATCATTACCCTCTGGAATCCACGGAGGTCTCTCAGCGGACGAATGATCCCGCTGTTTTTGTACGACACATAAAGCTGCACAACCTCATCCCCGTCAAGAGTACCCGTGTTAGTTACATCCACACTTAACCTTATGGGCTCTTCGGTTGTCACCTTACTTTTTTCTACCGCAGGAGCGGCATAACTGAAGGTGCTATAACTCAGTCCGAAACCAAATGGGAAAAGTGGTTCTTTTTCAAAGTACCGGTAGGTACGACCTTTCATGTCATAATCTTCAAAAGGGGGAAGGTCATCGGCTGATTTGTAAAATGTCACCGGCAATCTTCCTGCCGGATTATAATCTCCGAACAGGACATCCGCAATAGCCGGACCTGCTGCTTCACCTGGATACCAGGCTTCCACGATAGCCGGAATATTGGCTTCTTCCCAGTTGACGGATACAGCGCTGCCATTCAGGAGAACCAGCACCACCGGTTTACCCGTGGCAATTATCTTCTTGATCAGGGCTTCCTGCAGTTCAGGCAGACCGAGCATTACCCGGTCACCCCCTTTAAATCCTTTTACATTAACCCTCATCTCTTCACCTTCCAGCCTCGGGGACAAGCCCATGAACATTATCACCTGGTCGGCTTCCCCGGCGGCCTTCAATGCCTGTGCCTCCAGGTTCCGGCCCGGGATATCCCACAACAGCGTACATTTGGCATCGCCATGAAAGTCAAGGGTTTTTAGCGTGATCTTATACGGTTTACCGGCTTCCAGATCAACATAACTGTAATTCTTGCGGTATTCATGAACGTTTTTCATGCTTGCAACCGAGGTGCTGTCGAGGAACAGCTCACACACTTTGGCCTCACATCCGAAAGCATATCTCCCGCTTGCAGGGGGCACGAGGTAACCGGTCCATTCCACTGAAAAATTATCATTCTCAAGACCTTCATAACGGTCACGGTCCCACCAGAAATAGTCAACTATGCTGTCAACCCTGGTGATCACCGGATCTCCCTTGTAATCCTGATTTCCGAAGAAGCGGGCATTAAGGCCGTGTTGTTTGAGGTCTTTATCAGTGTACAGGTATCCCGAACCAATAACATCGAGGAGAGGTATACCGTCTGCTACCCGGCATCCGGGGGCATAGACGATTTCCGCGGTGTTGCCGGCTTTGTCCCTGATACCCTGCAACGGGGTTACCGGATGCCGTGGTGTACCGTTATAATTGCCCAGCAGGGTCTCAACATCATCGGCATTAGGACCAATCACGGCGATCCGTTTAAGATCTTTTTTAAGGGGGAGAGCGTGGTCATTATTTTTCAGCAGGACGATGGACTTCTTAGCCGCATCAACTGCTTTGCTGCGGTTTGCTTCTGAACAAACCACATCGTATGGAATTCTGGCATACGCAACAAGGGCATCATCGTCAAACATGCCAAGTTTCAGGCGGGCAAGCATCAGTCGCTTAACAGACAGGTTAATGTCCTGTTCTTTGATAAGCCCCTTATCGTAGGCCCCTTTCAGGTATTGTGAAGTTTGGCCGCAATTCAGGTCGGTTCCGTTCGTGAAAGCCATGGCGGCTGCTTCTTCCGGTGTGCCTACAACATCGTGTGCACCTTTCCTGTAAAAATCGGAGATGGCTCCACAGTCTGAAACCACATAACCCTTAAAGCCGAACTCATCACGGAGAATACTATTCTCCAGCTCTGAACTGCCGCAACAGGGCTTTCCTTCGAAACGGTTGTAGGCACACATCACGGAATAGACATCCGCATCGAGCACAGATTTCCGGAATGCCGGAAGATAGGTGTCACGAAGATCCCGCACACTGACCTGGGCATTAAAGGTATGACGCAAAGGCTCCGGACCACTGTGCACGGCATAGTGCTTCGATGTGGCTACAAGCTTAAGGTATTTGGGGTCATCACCCTGCAGTCCTTTAATAAACTGAACAGCCATCTCACCCGTAAGGTAAGGGTCTTCACCATAGGTTTCCATGCCCCGGCCCCAACGGGGATCCCTGAAAATATTGATGTTGGGAGACCAGAAAGTAAGTCCCTGGTAGATACCT
Source organism: uncultured Bacteroidales bacterium (assembly GCA_963732905.1). Lineage (GTDB taxonomy): Bacteria > Bacteroidota > Bacteroidia > Bacteroidales > DASQZK01. Next base: position 635,246 of record CAVTBM010000008.1, on the reverse strand, counting down.
CGCTTTCCCCTTGCAACAAAATCGGAATGTTTGGCACGGGCCTCATCGGAGATGATGTCTGATACCTGCCTCATCATGTCGCGATCCCACGTAGCTGCCAGTCCGATGGCCTGGGGAAAAACGGTGGCTTCACCGGCACGGGCAACCCCGTGAAGGCATTCATTCCACCAGTTGTACTCAGGGATGCCAAGGCGGGGTATGGCTGCCGATTCATAGTTCAGCTGACTTATCTTTTCATCAAGGGTCATCAGCGAAACGAGATTTTCGGCCCTCTTTTCAAAACTCAGGGAAGGATCCTGAAACGGGTATTCGTACTTCGATTTGCATGAGAAAAGGAATAGCCCGGAAAGGGCCAGCAGTAGAAATAATTTTGAGTTCATAGACGGTTGGATTGAAATTTTAATAAATATAGGAAAATAGTCCCGACTGTTCCAAATTAGTTAGCGTATTTTTTACGTTAAGCTGGTATTTTACTCAGTAAAGGGATGAGTAGAAGGAATAGCAAAACGTAATTCAATGTTGTTTAGATAACCACTCTCCGGCTGCGCTCAGTAAACCTCCGGAATGAACGTCTGCTCTGAAATGGGTGGTCTGATATAACCTTTCTCCCGTTTGATATCCGGTAGTTCGATGGGGTCGGTTTCAATATCGCCATACGGGATCTGTTGAAGCAGATGGTGAATGCAATTCAGGCGGGCCTTCCTTTTGTCGTCGGCTTCTACCACCCACCAGGGTGAGTTTTTCGTGTCTGTATAGGTAAACATGACATCTTTGGCTTTGGAGTAGTCATCCCACCTGGTCCGCGATGACAGGTCCATATCACTGATCTTCCAGTTTTTTGTCGGATCATCGATACGGGCCCTGAACCGGGCTTCCTGTTCTTCTTCACTAACGGAAAACCAGTATTTGATGAGAATGATTCCCGAGCGTATCAGCATCTGTTCAAAAGCCGGGCATGACCGCAGGAATTCCTGGTATTCATCTTCGGTGCAGAAACCCATTACCTTTTCGACACCGGCACGGTTGTACCAGCTCCGGTCGAATAATACCATCTCACCGGCGGCGGGCAGGTGTGGTACATAACGTTGGAAATACCACTGTGTTTTTTCTCTTTCGGTGGGAACGCCCAGGGCCACCACGCGGCAGATCCTGGGATTAAGCGTCTGGGTAATGCGTTTGATCACGCCTCCCTTTCCGGCCGCATCCCGGCCTTCGAAAAGGATCACTACCTTCAGGCTTTTCGCTTTGATCCAGCGCTGCAGCTTCACCAGCTCGATCTGCATTCTCTTCAGTTCATCCTCGTAGAAATTCTTTTCCAATCTCTCGGGGTGCGAATCATGGGTTGCTTCAACCCTTGTCCCGTCAAGAGACTGGTGGGAGGATTTTTTGGTTTTATGCTTTGACATGGATAAAGGTTTTGCATGGAATTTAAAAGTATTGGTTTTTGAGGTAAAAGTCAAGAGGGTGGACCGGGGAACGTGGAAAGAATGGACAGTTGCTTCAATACGGGAAAAGTGACAGCGTGATGAAGTGATCCTCCTTCGCTTAAGCTTCGGAGGACGCGGTGGAGTTATTGGGTTATGTGCTATGGAGTAATAAGTAAGCCGGTGAGTCAATGAGAAAGAGACCAGCCGATAGCTGATAGCCAATAGCCGACAGCTTAATTGAAATTATATTCAAGTAATTTTAAACAATGCGGGTATTTCCCGGAAATGATTATTTATTTCACCCTCTTTTTTTACTTTTTACTTTTTACTTTTTACTTTTTACTTTTTACTTTTTACTTTTTACTTTTTACTTTTTACTTTTTACTTTTTATTTATAATCTCTAATCTCCAATCTCTAATCTCTAATCTCTAATCTCTAATCTCCAATCTCCAATCTCCAAACAATTAAACAGAACAAAACTAAACATGCATAATAGTAAAACTGCTTATGTTTCATATTGGATCATTCATCTATTCAGATAATCTGTTTTTCTTTGAATCGTTATCCGTAATCTTTCTAAATTGACAAATGATTTTTTTTTTTCTAAATTCAGTTGTAACTTATTTTTTAATTGATGATTTGGATTAGTAAATATTAATTCTGATACATCTTTTATTAAAACTACTAACTATGAAAAAATTACTATCATCTGTTTTATTTGTGTTAGGAGTATTTATTACTCTGAATTCACAAATAAATGTAAATTCAAGCGGACTTACCGGTATTGGAGGAACCACAAAATCACCTTATATTTTAAATGTAGAGGGGATAAGCAGGATAAATGGTGAAACTGTGTTCACGTATGATTCATATCCCCCGGTAATTAAAGCTACTCCGAACGGTCCGGTTCTGAAAGCTTACCTGACCAATTTGAGTACTCACGTGGGATCCCTGGGCACGTCTACTAATCCGTGGGCTTCGGTGTATTGTGACAATCTTTATGAAACCCACATGATGGACAATAACAAAAAAGAAACCTTATAAATATCCATCATGTGTGGTTCCATTCTACCTTTAAAATCAAAATTATTGCAGAATGAAAACTCCGATGCACGGTTAAAGGTGAATATACGGGATGTTGACAGCAGCTCACTAAGTAAGATCATGCTTTTAAGACCGGTCAGGTATGACTTTATACCTTCGATTATTCCCGATTCGCCGGAATTAATGAAGTACGGTGATTATAATAGCGGGAAGAACCGGGTTGGATTTTTAGCTCAGGATTTTATTAAAGTATTTCCCGACCTGGTAAAATACGATTCAACAGCAGATATATATTCCATAAATTATGTGTCACTGATTCCCTACCTCGTAAAATCATTACAGGAACAGCAATCCCGGATTGAAACACTTCAGAACATTGTTACTTCACAGGAACAAGAGATTATCAGTATCAAGGATTTTGTAGGTTACAATGAAGGCGGTATTAAAAAGAGCACTGCTCAGGAACCTTCTGATAAACCTGAGGGTGGTGATGTCCCGGTTCTTTACCAGAATTCCCCAAATCCCTTTTATGACAACACGGAAATCAAAGTTTTCCTTCCTGATGACACCCAAAGTGCCAAATTATACATCCATAATCTGAATGGCAAGGAGGTTATGGTTAAGGACCTGACGGAACATGGAGATATTAAAATTACGGTAAATGGTTCATCCCTTCAGAGAGGCATGTATCTGTATACATTAACGGTTAATGGGAAAATGGTGGATTCTAAGAGGATGATACTGACGGAATAAAAACTTTGATTTTGCATCCGGATTGTATCTGATCCTGGTAAAAATTGCAGATCATTCCACTTTCTCCTTAAAAATTACAAAAAATTAAACAAATGAAAAGGATTAACCTGATAGCATTTTCAACATTGATTCTGCTTATAACACAAAGCAATGTTGCGTTCTCACAGGATTATATTCCTATGAATTTTGATGATGGTGTATGGACAGAGTATCATGATGTATTTACTGGTATAACTGAATACATTCAAAGAGAATGTTTTGGAGATTCTCTCATAGATGATCAATTATATTATAAATTATTTGAAAGAAAAATTGTAGAATCTCCACCAGGATATTATCCGGATACCCTGGATTGGGTGTTTACCGGATTTATTGCAAACATGCCTGACAGAACTATTCAACTAACTTCTACATCCGGGACAAATCCGGTTACTATAATTGACTTTAATGTTTGGATTGGTGACACCATTATTGGACCCGATGGTTTTGCAGCCTGGATCATTAGGAAAATAGATTCAGTTAAAATATGTGGCAGATTCCATAAAAGATTCAGTGGATCAGAACCTGGGTGTCCTCTGGATTCCACTATGGATAATTTAATAGAAGGGGTTGGTTATTCAAACGGTGGCCTCTTAGGCTATTTTAATTTCTGGCCATTATGTGGTAGTGGAGAAACAACCTATGAACTTTCATGTTATGGAGAACGGTCTAATACTGAATGTAGTAACTGTGCAATATTTAATAATATAAACACCTCTCAAGCTGAATTTAAAATCTTTCCCAATCCTTTTCAGGATCATCTAACTGTCAGATCCGATCGCTTATTCGAGAGAATAACAATTTATGATATATACGGGAAGACGGTGAATATTGATCATTCTCTTTTCACCACTGAGGAAATTCTTGATACAGGAGATCTCCCGAAAGGATTGTATCTGATCCGGGTTCAATTTGTTGATCTTTCCACTTCTTCCGTAAAAATTATAAAATACTGAAATAATGAAACGGATTAACCTGATAGCATTTTCAGCATTGATTCTGATTATCGTACAAAGCAATGTCGTGATCTCTCAGGATTATATTCCCATGAATTTTGAAGATGGCGTTTGGATAGATAATCATTTTGCAAACGGCGAATATATGGAAAGAACACAAAAATTTTGCAAAGAGGATACTTTGATTGATAATGATCTCTACTATAAACTATATGAAACAAAAATACAGATTTATTATACTGCCGATACTATATATAATATTTATTTAGGGCTGATAGGGAACTTTCCGGATAAAACTGTAAAATACATTCCGTCAGGAGAGGTTGAGCCAATTATGATATATGATTTTAATCTTAATATTGGTGATACAGTTAAGGGGGTTTATGATGGGTTCGTTATCAATAACATAGATTCAGTTGAGATATGTGGTAGATATCATAAAAGATACAGTGAATTTGGTACAGGATATCCTGATAATCCTTCGTTTCCTGCATTAATTGAGAGCATTGGTTACTCAAATGGATTATTAGGTTATTTTGATCCTTTCCATCAGGCAGTAGAAGATGTCAAAACGCTAGAATGTTATTCTGAATGGACCAATCAGGATTGCGCAGCGTGTGATTTCATCGAAGGTATTTCAGTTCGGAAATCAGGCATCCATGTATATCCTAATCCATTTACTGATCGGATAAAGGTTCAGTCTTCCAAACCGGTCATTCAGATAAAGATTTACGATATACTCGGACACGAAATATTTTCAGAAAATTCCTTACTCAATGATGACAGATTGTTAGAATTGAATCATCTGGTTAACGGTATTTACTTACTGAGAATTCAATTTAATGATCATACATTTTATTCTTTACCAATTGTAAAAACCTAAATCAATGATACGTTTTATTCTCATTATTTCTGTTTCCATGGCATTTTTATGGCCAAAAATTGCGAAATGTCAGGAGCCTGAAAATCTTTCAGATAAATCTTTTTTCGAAGTTGTGGATCATCATGATAAGCTTGAAAAAGATACATCTTCATTTTCACCATTCGAAAACGTATCGGGTAATGAGGAAGAAGATTTGTTTAATAGATGGGAATGGTTCTGGAGCAGCAGGATTGATAAAAACGGCGGATTTGAAGAATATGGTAGACAATTGAGACATATGGCAATGACTAAGACCGGTACTGCTTCACAAAAATATTCCCCATCGTTTCACTGGGATCCTCTCGGGCCAAATTCCATCCCTATAGATAATTGTTCTTCTTATGTTAAAATAATTAATGGTCAATGTCAGGTACTAAGTATTTGGGCAAATTCCACTGATTTGTATGTCGGATTAAATGGCGGAGGACTTTGGAAAAGAAATGGCACGTCATGGGCCAACCTAACAGATCACACATATGCATTTTCCGTGACCGATATAGAAGTCGACAATTCGGGTAAAATATATATTGCTACCGGATGGGACGGTCAGAATGGCTCTTTAAAAGGAGATGATATTTATGGAATGGGAGTGATCTATAGCAATGACGGAGGATCCACCTGGGTAACGGATCGAATGACCAGCGTTCCGGATAAAGATTTATATATGGTAAAAATAATCCTTGACCCCACAAACCAAAATACTATTTACGCTTTGTCAAGATATACTGTTTATAAATCGACTGATAATGGGTATAACTGGGTTGACACTCATGCACCTGCTTTACCAAATAATCAATGGTATAGAGATATAGTCTATAAGCAAAGTGATCCCGATACACTTTTTATTTGTTCAGATGGACGAGATCACAATACAAACTCGGTAACCGATGGATTTATATATAAAACCAATAACGGTGGCGGAACCTGGTTAACAACGAATTACGCTGATAATCTTAAATATGGATCACAAACACTCCATTGGATGGCAATGGCTACTACTCCCGATGATCCTGATGCTATTTATATAATTTATCGGGATGATTCCAACTATTCAACTCTTGAAAAATCGGTTGATGAGGGTCTAACCTGAACAACTTTAGTGGATCAGGATTATATTTATACACGCGACCATATGATGTATAATATGACGATTTCACCTGAAAATTCAGACGAGATTTATATAGGTGGTATTTTTCAGTATAAATACGATTCTGCAAATCATGAATTTGATCAAATTGGATCTTCATTACATGATGACTTAAGAGATTTTTATATTGACACCTCCGGTGGAACGGAAACTATTTATCAGGGAAACGATGCCGGTATATATTCTTCAACCAATCATGGCTCTTCCTGGACGAATCTGACAGATGGCATTCAGGGTTCATTATTCTACGGCATTGCCAATTCTGATGCAAATCCTGACATTTATATTGGGGGAGTCGGAGATTGCGGTACGCATTTTTATAACGGATCATCATGGGTACATATGTGTATTGCACACGCTGATGGGGGCACAAGCCTGATCAATGACCACAATACTCAAAATATGATCGCGATGGCAAATGGAAGTTACTATTACACAAAAAATGGTGGCTCAAATTGGTATTATACCGGACAATATGATCCACTTAAATATGATCCTCCCATTGTCTTACATCCTGTTTTAAACAAAATATATATATCTGCTGCATGGCAAAAAGTAAAAGTGTCGACCGATGAAGGTGTCACCTGGACCGACTATTCTCCCCAATGGCCAAACGATCGTATAATGGCTATGGCAATTAGTAAATCCAATCCTGATTATTTTTATTTAACAAAGGATCTTTATGAATTTAATGGGAATGAATGGACTCAGACTATTACACTAGTACGTACTACTGATGATGGAAGTACATGGACCGATATCACTTCAAATCTTGGATCCATCACAACTGAAGCAAAAATGACAGCCATTGAAATCCATCCCGAAAATCCAAATAAAGTCTGGGTATGTTTCGGGGGATTATCCGCGGGTAAAAAAATATATACCACCACCAACGGAGGCGGATACTGGACAAATATCAGCTACAATTTGCCTAACCTGCCCCTTGCCGATATAGAATATGATTATGTCAATCACATGATTTATGTTGCAAACGATGTTGGTGTTTATTATCTTGAAGAGGGGAAAACCTCGTGGCAGCGTTTGGGTGATCTGCCTTATGCGATTACAACCGGACTTTCATTGAATAAAACTTCGGGAAAACTTTATGCATCAACCTGGGGAAGGGGATTGTGGGAAACAGAGGATCTTCCGGAATGTTATGATGAAAATCCGGTGTATGTAACATCAATTGAGAGTTGGCACTCACCACAAAGTTTTTGTAATGATATTTATGTCCAGGATGGCGGCCGGGTTGTAATAACTTCAGACATCACCCTGGCACCGGGGTGTACACTATATATCGGAGACAACGGGATGGTCACCATTCAGGGCGGACATCTGATCAATGGCAATACGGTTGTATTAAACGGCGGAAGTATTACAATAGCCAATAATGGCAGCATCGAACTTTCCGATGGTGATGCCTTCAATACCGAAACAGGCGCTGTTGTGGATATAGACTATGGCTCAATCAATAAAAATTAACTACCATGGTACTTTGCATCAAGTTTTTCTTTAAATTTTTTAGTGCGGTGTTGTTGCTTGCACTGAGCAAATCCCTGTTTTCACAGGATTACATTCCTATGAATTTTGAAGAAGGCGTTTGGCATGAATATTATTTTGAACCACCGGGTAATTCAGAAGATATCTATAAATTCTGTTGTGATGATACCACAATTGGCAATCTCATTTATCATAAAATATATGAATATATGCTGGTTGAACCAAATTTGGGAGACCACTATTTTACACCCTCAACATTATTAGGATTTATCAGAAATTCCGCTGATAAAACAGTTCAATATATCCCCACAGGTGAGGATCAGCCGATAACGATATATAATTTTAATATTAGTTTAGGAGATACTATTTATGGATTGGAACATTGGGAGTATTTTGTTGTCAATTTCATAGATTCAGTTGAGATATCCGGCCTGTATCATAAAAGATACAGTGAATTTGGTTATGGTTATCCTGACAATCCCTGTGGGCCTTCGTTAGTTGAAGGTATAGGATATTCAGGTGGATTATTAGGTTATTTCGGTTCAGCTGGTTGCGGTGAGATTGAATATATTTTAAGTGGCTATTCAGAATGTTCTGATCAGGATTCGGTTTGTGATAACTGTAATTTGTTATCTCTTAATGTTGGGAATGATTCATATCAAAAACTGAATATTTACCCAAATCCATTCCATGAGCATCTGACTATCCGATCAGACCGGACCGTGACGGCGATAACCGTTTATGATATATATGGTAAGGTGGTTTATGAAGAAAAATCCCTGTTCACGACAAATAAAATCCTGGAAACCGGAGATTTGGCTCCCGGCCTGTATTTCATATCGGTGTGGTTTGCAGATCATTCAATCTGTTCTTTAAAAATGATTAAAAATTGAAGATATGGGAGCCGGCCTTTACTATCTTCAGATATCACCCTGGCACCCGGATGTACCTGATCAGAGTTCAGTTTGCTGATCGTTCTTTTTATTCAATGAAGGCTATGAAGATAAAGTAGGGGAAGTTATGGAGTTATGGAGTTATGAGGTTATGGAGTTATAGGGAAAGGGATAAGTCAGGACTTCATTCGTTCCACCTCACCCCCCCGGCCCCCTCTCCTGGAAGGCAGAGGGGGTGTTCACTCCGATAAAATATGTTTTGAATCGAACGGTTTTCCGGTAACGTTGCACAAGAAAATTTAATTAAAAAAGTGCTCTCATATCAGCTTATGTCGTTAGAAGACAAGCCCCTCTCAGGGGAGGGGTTGGGGAGGGGTGGAGCTGATAGCTCAATTGAAATTATACTCCAAATATTTTTTAGCACTTGAAGTTTTGCAAGATGAAATGCGGAACCTAAAAGACCAATATTAATGGGATATTATCTGGAAATAGGAACAATCTCCAATCTCAATCTCTAATCCCTCCCAATCTCTCAATCTCCAATCTCTAATCCCAATCCCCAATCTCCAATCCCCAATCTCCAATCCCCAATCTCTCCAATCCCCAATCTCCAATCCCCAATCCCTAATCCCTAATCTCCCAATCTCCAATTGTATGTTTTTCCCGTGGTTTCTTCGCCTGGTTTACCGCGATTTCCAATGTTTTATCCCTGCCTCTCTCATCTGTCCCGCTGCTTCATCCGGCTTCACCGGATTGATGATATTTCCGCCGCCCGATTCAAAGCCTGCAAGGTATTTCAGCTTGTCGGGTGAGCGCATGGGCGGGTAGAATTCGATGTGGTAATGGAACAGATCTGATTCTTCTTTTCCGTCGCACGGGGCATTCTGATGCATCGTAATATTGGGGAAGGAAATATGGAACAGATTGTCAAACCTGACAATTGTATTTTTGAAGATCTGTGTGAGTGCTTCCGTTTCTTCGGAAGTCAGATCAGAGATCCTGGCCACGTGCCTGCGGGGAACGATGTACGTCTCAAAAACAAATCTCGCAAAATAGGGAATGAACACCACGAAGTGTTCGTTAGATTCGATGATCCTGGAACCATTGCCGAGTTCATGATCAAGCAGGTCGCACAGCAGATGAGTGTTATGCTCCTGGTAATACCGGCTGAAGGAACTCCGCTGACTGTCAACAATACGAGGTACAAAACCCGTGGCATAAATTTGTCCGTGTGGGTGAGGATTTGAAACGCCGATAACTTTTCCTTTGTTTTCGAACATCAACACATTCTTGATTTTCTCATGACGGCTCAGATTCCGGAACTCATCCTTCCAGATTTCAAAGACCTTTCCGGTCTCTTCCCGGGAAAGTTCAGCAAGCGTAGTGTTGTGAACAGGAGAGAAGCAGATGACCCGGCAGGTGCCGTGTACCGGTTCGGAAAGCTCAAATCCTTCATGGTGATGAACATCGGGCGCATCCATGGAGAACGAGGCGAAATCGTTCGTGAAGGCAAAAGGTTCGGTATAATGAGGGTTAGTGATCCCTGAAGCCCGGGTCACACCCGGGCACAGGTAACATTGCGGATCGTAAGCTGGTTCATGGTTCCCTGTATCTTCAATTGTTTCCCCCGACCAGGGACGGTTTGCCGTGGTAGCAGCCAGGATGACCCATTCCTGGAGCAGGGGATGCCATCTTCGTTCCCAGTTTCCTGTCATCATTTATTCAATTTTTTTTGTTCCGTCGCCAACGCCGGCAATATAAAAGTCGGCTGTGAGTCCGGTCTTTTGTTTGTAATTTTCACCAACACGGATTTTGAAATTGATCGATAACCCCCAGGGGATAGTTGAACCAGCGCTTGTCCTGTTTTTTAACCGGGGTACTCAGAAGGACGGTACCACGGTCGTCAAAATTCGTTGTCGCAAAACGTAACTTGTTCGTCCCGTTTTTCCGTATGATAAGGTAGGTGCCGAAATCAAGAGCACATGGAAAGACATAACCTCCGTTATAGTCAGTATGTTCTCCGATAAGATTTACCCTTCCGGGAGAAAAATATACTCCCGGATTTATGCTTTGAGAACCGTATAGCTCAAAAAATATTTCGATAGGTTCATTCGTTTTTATCATTGAATTAGGTTTATGGACCGGCAGAAACAGCCTGTAGATTCAGGAAACACTGGATTCTGGTGGATCAAAATTAGAAAAATCTGCTAAGAGAACAATTCTAAATAACTTCAGGTTTTAAATGAGTTCATACCTGCAAAAAAATATCTTAAAATTTCATTTTTAGACATTGTTGATTACCTTCATATAATTAATTTTATTTATTTTTCCGGGCTGAACCTGAACCTGAACCTGTTTTAAATCTGTGTTGATATCATTTTGTGCCAGCTGAAAGGGAAATATCAATTCTATCTTTTTATGAATAAGACAAGGCTGTTCATTGCTTTGATGACCACCATCATGTTGACTCCGGCAATGGGACAGCATAAAATTCCTATGGACCATTCCATTTATGATGAATGGAAAAGAGCAGAAAATGCTATCATCACTGACAACGGGGAGTTTGTCGGTTTCGAGGTTAAGAGGGAAAAGGGTGATGGTTTCTATTGTGTTAATAATATTGCACAAGGCTCTACCGATACGATTTTCAGAGGTACCGGAGTTAAAGTACTACCAGGTTCAAAGTTTATCGCAGGTAAGATCGTTCCTCCCGGGTGGATGATCAGACAGGCAAAAAAGGAAAAAAAGGATAAGGCAGATTATCCTCACGATTCATTGTTTGTCTATAATCTCAGCACGGGAGAAACGGTTAAATTTCCTGATGTCAGATCTTTCTCCGTTCCCCGTGAAGGTTCTGACTGGATTGCATTGTATCATGGTTTTGCCAAAGAGCAAAAACCGGAAACCGATACATTGCCTGAAACCAGCCAGGAAAAAATGTTCCGGAAATTGAAATCAAAATTCAAGCTTGCCAGTGTTGTGCTTTACAATCCGGTTAACCATAAATCATTTACCTACGAGAATGTCTATGACTACGCTTTATCGGAAAACGGTAATCTGCTGGCATTTCAGCAACTAGCCCCTGACAGTGTGCCAGTAACAGTAACCTACGCAATGATCATTCCTGATGAGTCGCTCAATATTGTGCACGAAAACCATGGAATGGCATGGAACCTGGCGACCGACAAACAGGGACGCAAACTGGCCTTTATGACGTCCATCGATTCCTCCACGGTGGCTGGTGTCAAACTTTTTTACTGGGAGATCGGAGACCGGGAAGCAACTTCACTTGTCGATTCGGCCGCATCCTGGATGTTTCCGGGGTGGGGAGTGAACCGGAACGGTACACTCTGGTTCTCTGACGATGAGTCCCGCCTGTTTTTTGGTACATCCCCGGTTCCCGCAAAGGAACCTGAAGATACTCTGCTTGACGAAGAAAAGCCTCATCTTGATGTATGGTCATGGCAGGACCATTACCTTCAGCCTCAGCAGAAAAAGCAACTTGAGCATTCGAAAAGGCTTAATTATCAGGCTATGTATGACCTCGTTCAAAGGAAATTCATACAGCTGGCCGATACAGTAGTAGAAACCCTGGTTACGATGCATGGCGGTGATGGGCCCTGGATGCTCGGCTTTGAGGCCGGACCATATGAACGGCAGTCTTCATGGACCGGAATATCCGCAAGGGACGTATGGCTGATTAACACCGACAGCGGACAAAAAACACTGGTCGCAAAAAATCTCAGCAACACCGTGGTCCTGTCCCCGTTCGGGAAATTTATCGTGTATTATATGCCGGCCGACAGTAGCTGGCATTCTTACAACACAGTTACTGCGAAAACCATCAATCTTATATCGGGAATCCGGGCCGGTTTCTATGATGAAGAAAATGATGTCCCCAAATTACCAGACAGTTATGGTATTGCCGGTTTCTCAAAAGACGATGAATACGTTCTTCTATACGACCGTTACGATATCTGGTGTGTTGATCCCTCGGGCTTAAAAATTCCGTTTTGTCTTACCTCTCAATATGGCCGCCAGAACAAGCTCCGACTGAGGTACGTTAAACTCGATAAGGATGAGTACTTTATAAGCTTAAAGCAGCCTCTTTACCTGAGCACCTTTAATGAACGGACCATGCAGCCTGGTTATGCCTATCTCTATCCCGGAGGTCGCACCATCCCAAGGCTGTTGCTGGAATCTACGGATGCCTATTCGGATCTGGCGAAAGCCAAAAACAGCCAGATGTTCCTTTTCAGGAAAGGTAATTTCAGGGATTACCCGGATATCTATGTCACCGATGACAGATTCAGATCACCTTCCCGGGTGTCGGAAGTTAATCCGCAGGCAGCCAAATACCTTTGGGGGGAGGCCAGACTGGTAAACTGGACTTCCCTAACCGGTGAAAAATTGAATGGGATTTTATATACGCCTGAAAATCTCGATCCTGCCGGCAAATATCCGATGCTGGTATATTTTTATGAAAAAAGTTCCGACCAGCTTTATGTGCACTCTGTTCCTGCTCCGAGCTGGTCCATCCTCAATATTCCCTGGTGCACCAGTAATGGATATGTTGTTTTTGTTCCGGATATCACTTACAGGATCGGTTATCCCGGGCAGAGCGCGTACGATGCAGTGGTATCAGGGACTAAGGCTATGGTTGACAGGTTTCCTTTCATTGACAGTACGAGAATGGGCATCCAGGGGCAAAGCTGGGGCGGATACCAGGTAGCCTACCTGGTCACCAGGACGAACCTCTTCAAAGCGGCAATGGCTGGCGCACCTGTTAGCAATATGACCAGTGCATACGGTGGAATCCGCTGGAGTACAGGTAGGAGCAGAATGTTTCAGTACGAACGGACACAAAGCAGACTTGGTGCAACACTATGGCAAAAGCCTGAACTATATATCGAAAATTCACCCCTTTTCCATGTTCCCGATATTCAGACCCCCTTACTTATCATGCATAATGATTCCGATGGCTCGGTGCCATGGTACCAGGGAATTGAATTCTTCACAGCCCTGCGGAGGCTCAATAAACCTGTCTGGATGCTGAGTTATAACGATGAGGGACACAACCTCTCAAAATGGCCCGACAGAGTTGACCTGAGTATAAGGATGATGCAGTTCTTCGACCACTACCTGAAAGCCAAACCCGAACCGGAATGGATGGTCCAGGGCATTCCCGCTTACAAAAAAGGGGTGGAGTCCGGCTACCAACTTATGAAATAGAATAACTATCTTTGGACGACTAACACCCTGAACATGTTCAAAGGAATCTCCCGGAACCGGATCATTATTTATCTGTTCTACCTCTTCCTTATTGGAGGCCTGATTCTTTTATATCTTAAACCTAAACCCGGTCTTTTCCTGGAACTTTATGCTTTTCACTCTGATTTTCTGAATATAGTGATGAAAGTGCTTACCTCTCTGGGTAGTGGTCTGACGGCTGTAGTTCTGGCCCTTCTTCTTTTCCTGAGAAAAATAAGATATGGTTTTTATATCGGACTCTCAGCGGCTGTTTCCGGCATAGTGACACAAATGCTTAAGATCTTCGTCTTTCCGGGTCATCACCGGCCTGTGAAATATTTCAGTGATATGGGAATCAGCCTGGACACGGTTCCCGGTGTACACATCCATTTTTACCACAGTTTTCCTTCCGGGCATACAACTACCGCTTTTGCAATATGGTTTGGACTGTCGTTCATCGTGAAAAATATGTTCCTGAAAATCATACTCTTCATACTGGCGGTTGCTATCGGATATTCCAGGATCTACCTTGCCCAGCATTTTCCCGAAGATATTATTGGCGGAGCTGTTATTGGGGGTCTTGCAGCAATGTTGTTTTATAATTATGTGGGATCATGGGAAAAGGATTGGTTAAACCGCCCGTTAATTTCCGTGATCAGAAGATGAAGGACAGGAAAAATATCATCACGGCCTGGGTTGTGGCCATTCTGGCAGGATTGCTGTTCTTTATACCGTTCCTGGGAGGGGTTCACCTTTTCGACTGGGATGAAATCAATTTTGCCGAGTCAGCCCGGGAGATGATGGCTACCGGTGATTATCTTACAGTCAGAATAAATTACCAGCCATTCTGGGAGAAACCACCGCTGTTCATCTGGATGCAGGTGCTGTCTATGAAAACCTTCGGAATTAACGAATTTGCTGCACGTTTTCCCGATGCTATCTGCGGCATTTTTACCCTGATAACCCTCTTTTATACAGGCCGCCGTTTTTTCAATGAACAGTTTGGTTTTCTGTGGATGCTCGTTTACGGTGGTAGCATCCTGCCATTTTTCTACTTTAAGTCGGGAATCATCGACCCCTGGTTCAACCTTTTCATCTTCCTCGCCATTATCCATTTATGCCGCTATTTTATGGATGAAGGGAACAGAAGCCTGAAAATAATACTTTCTGCTTTTTTTACAGGTCTGGCAGTCCTTACCAAAGGTCCTGTGTCGATCCTGATTTTATTTCTTGTTTTCACCATTTTCCTCCTTTACGTCAGGTTCAGGATCAAAACCAGTGTGAAAGATGTCGTGGTTTTTTGTCTCGTCCTTGCATTCACCGGCGGCTTTTGGTTTATCCTTCAGATTCTGAACGGTAACTACGGGATCATCAGGGATTTCATCCTATACCAGATAAGGCTGTTCAGTACACATGATGCCGGACATAGCGGGTTCCTGCTTTACCATTTTGTCGTTCTGCTCGCAGGTGTGTTTCCTGCATCGGTGCTCGCGCTCCCTGTTATATTCAGGAGGGCGGGGGAGAACTCAGTGCAACAGGCATTCGCACTCTGGATGAAGATCCTTTTCTGGACGGTTTTGATCCTTTTTACGATCGTTCAGACAAAGATTATCCACTACAGCTCCCTGTGTTATTACCCCCTCACGTTCATGGCTGCTGTTTATGTCCAAAAGATCTTTAACGGAGAAGTTCAGTGGGCACGATGGACAAAATACCTTCTCATGTTCATCGCCCTGCTGTATTCCCTGGCCATTATGGTCCTTCCGTTGATTGGAAAATACAGCCGGGTAATTGTGGCACGCGGATGGATCAAAGATCCCTTTGCTGAGGCAAACCTGAGTGCCGAAGTACACTGGTCGGGACTGGAAACATTTGTTGGCGTAGCATTCCTTTTTCTGATGATATACCTTATTTGGTTTATGAAAAACAGGAAGTATGCTATAACCGGAATTTTTGCGGTTACAATCTTTTTTACTTACTTTAATGTAGTATTCATAACCCCAAAAATTGAAGGATACAGCCAGCGGGCCGCCATTGAATTTTATTCGGGACTGCAGGATAAAAAAGTCTATGTAGCAACGCTGGGCTTCAAGAGTTATGCCCAGCTGTTCTATACGAAAATGAAACCTTACAGTGATAAAAGAGGTGCAGATACCAACTGGCTTATCCATGGTAATATCGACCGGCCGGCGTATTTTGTATTTAAGATCCAGCACAGAAAAAAATACATTCAGGAATATCCTCAACTGGATATTCTTTATGAGAAGAACGGATTTGTATTCACTAAGCGAAAAGAAAACACGAACCAGGAATGATAAAAGGAAAAAAGGTCACTGTTGTACTACCAGCTTACAATGCTGAAAAAACGCTCAGGCAAACCTACGAGGAAATACCTTTTGATATCGTCGATGAAGTTGTACTTGTGGATGATAATAGCAAAGACAATACATTACAGCTGGCCCGGGACCTTGGCATACGGCATATTGTAAGCCATGAGGAGAACAAGGGGTATGGCGGGAATCAGAAATCATGCTACAATAAGGCTCTTGAATTGGGTTCCGATATCGTCGTTATGCTTCATCCCGATTACCAGTACACTCCCAGACTGATTCAGCCCATGTGTTCCCTTATCGCCAACGAGGTGTATGAAGTGGTCCTGGGCTCCCGGATCCTGGGAAAAGGAGCGCTGAAAGGTGGTATGCCGTTATATAAATACATGTCCAACCGTTTCCTGACCCTGTTTCAGAATATCCTGATGAACCAGAAACTGTCGGAATACCATACCGGTTATCGCGCCTTTTCGGCCAGGGTTCTTCACTCTATCGACTATATGGCCAACTCGGATGATTTTGTTTTTGATAACCAGATGCTGGCCCAGATCTTCTATGCCGGATTTGAAATTGCTGAAATCACATGTCCGACGAAATATTTCGAAGAGGCTTCGTCAATCAATCTGAAGCGAAGTTCGATATACGGCCTCGGTGTACTGAAAACATCTGTATGCTATTTTCTTCAGAAAACGGGGCTCTGGCGTTTCAGGATTTTTCAGAATCCGCAGAATGTCAAACCTTAAATTTTTCAGGCAGTGATCATAAAATCAGTATCGTACCCCAGGGCTGCTTTGATCGGAAACCCTTCCGATGGTTACTATGGAAAAACCATTGCCTTTCTGTTCAGAAATTTTAAGGCAGAGGTAATTCTTTATGAATCTCCTGAACTTGAAATTCTGCCGGCTGAGTATGATTCGGCTGTCTTCAGCAGTATGAAAGCCCTGGTTAACGATGTGAGGCTCTTTGGTTATTACGGAGGGCTTAGATTATTGAAGGCCGCCGTCAAACGCTTCTATGAGTATTGTGAACAGAATGAAATAGTGATCGTAGAGCGAAATTTTACCATCAGGTACCAGTCTGACATTCCTTACCGCCTTGGACTAGCCGGATCCAGCGCCATCATCACTGCATGTATGCGGGCCCTGATGTCATTTTTCGGCATCGATATTCCCAGACCAGTGTTGGCCAACCTTGTTCTGTCTGTCGAACTCGATGAGTTGAAAATATCTGCAGGTCTGCAGGACAGGGTAGCACAGGCTTATGAATGTCCTGTGTATATGGATTTTGAAGAAGCGGTAATGAAGAGGCAGGGTTTTGGCATTTATAAAACCATGAAGAAGGACCACCTGCCTCTTTTGTATATTGCCTGGCGGAAGGATCTCTCCGAAGGTTCAGAAGTCGTTCACAATGATTTTCGTGAAAGGTATCATTTCAAGGATAAAGCGGTGCATGAAGCGATCCAAAGCTGGAAGGCACTTTCCGAGGAGATGTATGCCAGACTTTTAGCGGGAGATAAAAATGTGGGGGAGCTTATTAACCGGAATTTTGATATTCGTAAATCGGTGATGTCCATCAGTCCCAAAAACCTAAAAATGGTCGAGACAGCCAGGTCTGCCGGGGCAAGTGCAAAATTCACCGGTTCAGGTGGTGCAATCATCGGCACATACAATGATGAGACTATGTTCACTGAACTTAAAAAACGACTCAGCCAGATTGGCGTCGAAGTCCTTAAACCTGATATCGTTTGCAGGGAGGAAGAAAAAGAATAATATGATAAAAAAAGCAGTAATCCCCGCTGCGGGCTTTGGAACAAGGTTCCTGCCCGCCACAAAATCCCAGCCCAAGGAAATGCTTCCCATTGTTGATACCCCTACTATTCAGCATGTGGTTGAGGAAGCGGTGGCTTCTGGAATTACCGATATCCTTATGATTATCGGAAAGGGGAAAAGAGCCATCGAAGAACACTTTGACCGGAATTTCGAACTGGAGATGCAGCTTGCTGAGAGCCACAAAGATGAAGAACTCAGGGCCATCCAAGGCATAACCGAACTTGCCGACATACACTTTATCTGGCAAAAAGAGATGAATGGTCTGGGCGATGCTGTAAAATATGCCAGGAATCATGTGAACAATGAACCTTTTGCCGTCCTGCTGGGCGATACGCTCATTGAATCCAGCAGCTCTGTTCCCGTCATGGGTCAGCTTATCGGGATCTATAATCTGTATCACGAATCAGTCGTAGCTCTCGAAGAAGTGCACCCTGCTCTGGTGTCGCGATACGGCATTATCAAAGGCAAGGAAATATCAAAAGATGTTTACAGGGTCGATGATTTCATCGAAAAACCGGAAGTGGGAGATGCTCCGTCAAACCTCGCCATTGCCTCGCGGTACATATTTACTCCTGAAATTTTCGATTATCTGGATGCTGTTACTCCCGGGAAAAACAATGAAATCCAATTGACGGATGCCATGCATCTGATGGTGCAGGACAGGGCTATGTTCGGACTGCGTTTCGAAGGGGTCAGACACGACATCGGTAACAAGCTGGATTTTCTGAAAACGAATATAATTTACGGCCTTAAACGGGATGATTTCGGGGATGAGTTCCGTGAATGGCTGAAACAACTCGTCTCAAAGTTCTGATAAAACTTCCTGCTAAAAACCACATGACTATGGACCACTCAAGAAGAGACTTTCTTAAAAAGGCAGCCGTTGGAACAGCTGGTATAACCCTGGGAGGGTTACAGCTCAGTTCAACTGCCTTAGCATCCGTAAACGGGGCTAATGACAGACTTAACGTTGCGGTTGTTGGTATTCACAGCAGAGGACAGGCTCATTTGAATGCCCTCGCCAAAATCGAAAATGTTAACATCGGATATATTTGCGATGTGGATTCCCGCGTCAGGGATGAGGCGGTGAAGATGGTGAATGATCTCACCGGCAACAAGCCAAAAGCATTCACCGATATACGTAAACTCCTTGAAGAAAAAGACCTGGATGCCATAACGATTGCCACACCCGATCACTGGCATGCTCCAATGACGCTTATGGCCCTGCAGGCAGGTAAACATGTTTATGTCGAAAAACCCTGTAGCCATAATCCCGCGGAAGGTGAAATCCTGGTTGAAGCACAGAAAAAATACGGTAAAATTGTCCAGATGGGTAATCAGCAAAGGTCAGCACCAACCACTATCCAGGCGGTACAGGAGATCCGGGATGGCCTCATTGGCCGGGCCTATCACGGCTATACCTGGTATGCAAATACCAGGGCTTCGATAGGCAAGGGTAAGAAGGTTGATGTCCCCGGATGGCTCGACTGGGAACTCTGGCAGGGACCGGCCCCCAGAAGGGATTTTCAGGATATCTGGGTGCATTATAACTGGCACTGGTTCTGGAATTGGGGAACCGGAGAAGTAAATAATAACGGCACACATGAGATCGATGTTTGCCGCTGGGCCCTGGGTGTTGATTTCCCTTCAAAAGTTACTTCAGGAGGCGGCCGCTACCATTACGATGACGATTGGCAGTTTTATGACACCCAGGTTGTAAATTATGAATTCCCCGAAAATAAAATGATCTCCTGGGAAGGCCGTAGTTGCAATGGATTTGGGGTTTATGACCGGAGCAGGGGAGTGGCTGTTTACGGCACTGAAGGAACCGTTGTGATGGATGCGAACGGCTTTATAGCGTACAACAAAAAAAATGAGGTGATCAAAGAAGTGTCAGAGCAGAGCAAAAAAGCGACGACCGACACACGGGGTGAGGGGATGCAGGATGTGTATCACCTGAGTAACTTCGTAAATGCCATTCGCATTGGTGAAAAGCTGCATTCACCCATCAGTGAAGGGGCAGTCAGCAATCTCCTTTGTCACCTGGGTAACATTTCCCAGAAGATGGGCAGAACCCTCTATACCGACCTGGGGAACGGGCATATCCTGGGTGACGGTGAAGCAATGCAGATGTGGACTCGTGAATATGAACCCGGATGGGAAATGAAACTGACCTGAGAGTATATCTTTCGGTAGTTTCCGTTCATCATTTACTATAATTTGAATGGACAGATGATTCAAAAATTCTGGTATATCCTGTTTACTTTATTCCTCATACAGGGCTGTAGCAATGATTCTCAGAGTACGATGTCACCGCTCAGGCTCGATTATGAACCCGGGGAAAATTGTATTGCCCTTACAGGGAATGGTGAACTGCTCACGCTCTACCAGTTTGCCGATACGCTCTGTAAACCGTTTTTTTTCCCTGTCAACACGCTCGAAGGCGTCACTGTCACCCGTGGTTATCCTTTGGATCCGCGGCCTCACGAACCGGTGGATCATCCCCATCAAACAGGCGTTTGGTTCACCTTTGGTGATGTGAACGGCATCGACTTCTGGAACAATTCCTATGCGATACCGCGTGATAAAAAGGCGGGCTATGGCCGTATCGTCATGGATTCGTTGAAAATTAACAGCCCTGAAGGCAATGGCTGTGGCTTTACCTCCTTCAATACCTGGGAAGACAATGATGGATATCCTTTGCTAAAGGAAAAGGCCTTATATATTTTCAGTGCACATGGCCACTATTGGTCGATGTTAAGCAGAACAGTACTGATTGCACAAACCAGGATCCATTTCGGTGATAACAAGGAAGGACTGTTTGCCATCAGACTGGCCAGGGAGTTCCAGTCAGATTTCGGAAAGCCGGTAATCATTCTTGACAGCGAACTGCATCCGTCAGGGGAAAAGCTGGTTTACGATAAGGGGAAAAATGGATTTTTCACTTCCTCCAGTGGTAAGAAAGGTCCAGGAGTTTGGGGAACGCCGAATGAATGGGTAGCCGTTTCAGCCGTGAAAGACAGGGATTCAATATCCGTGGTGATCTTTGACCATCCACACAATTTTGGTTTCCCGGCATACTGGCATGCCAGGGATTATGGCCTCTTTTCGGTCAATAACCTGGCCCGCAAAGCCTATCAGCCTTCCCTTGACTCCCTCACCCTTGACCTTCCACAGGGCGACAGTGTAATGTTCACGCACGAAATGATCATCAAATCTGAAGGTTTTATTCTTCCGGCGATGACAGACAGTCTTTACCGGCAATTCATCCGGAAAGATTAAGAGAAGCCGTTGGCACATCCGAAACCGGCCGGTTTAATCCAAAGATGTCCTTTCCTGGCTGATCAAAGAGAATTTATAGTCTGATCTACCATCGGCAGAGTTTCCTCCTGAGGGCCCGAACACCTCCGGGAACATATATCCGGTCTTAAAGACTGATCATCCGTTCTTCCCGGGCACTCTGGTATGCTGCTTCAATAACCCTGATCACATTTGCACCTTCCTGCGGCTTCACGGCCAGTGGCGCTCCATGTCTGAGCGTCTTGTAAAGGGCATCGTAAAATGCCGGATAATTTCCGGGAAAGGTTTCTATCCGTCCACGGAAATTCATACCACCGGATGAAGTGTTCAGTAGACCGTAATAATCAGGATGATCTTTACCCCAGTCTGGCCCCGCAGGTGAGCGCCCTTCCTTCAGGGCCTGTTCCTGGGGATCCAGCCCCCATTTGAGAAAGGATCCGTCAGTTCCGTGAAGAATATACCTGGGCCCGGGTTCTTTCACCAGATACCCGCCTTTAATGGTCACTTTCTGATCCTGGTATTTTAACCGGAGATCGAAACTGTCGTCCACTCTGCCGCCGGTACGAAGAATCCTGATATCCGCACTCACACCTTCCGGCATGCCGAAAAGATCCAGGGCCTGGTCAATCATATGAGAACCAAGGTTATACAGTGTTCCGCTTCCGCTATCCGGATCTTCCTTCCACGTCGTTTCATTCACTTCCTTCCGGTACCGGTCAAAGTGAGATTCATATTCCGTAAGTCTGCCCAATAATCCCTGCCCGATTATATTTTTAACGGTCAGAAAATCGCCGTCCCACCGTCTGTTCTGGAATACAGACAGTATAAGTCCCTTTTCTCCGGCCAGAGCGGAAAGCTGAACCGCCTCGTCATACTTCAGTGTGAACGGTTTTTCCACAACCACATTCTTTCCGGCATTGAGAGCCTGAAATGTCAGATCATAATGAGTATGGTCGGGAGTGTTGACAATAATCAGTTCAATATCGGGGTCAGCGCAAAGATCATCGAAATGCCTGACAATACAGCTGTCGGGATAAATATCCCGGCTTCGGTCATGGCTCCTCTCCAGAATGCTTTTTATTTCATATTCAGGATGCGCATGGAGCAAGGGTCCGTGAAACACCGTCCCTGACATCCCAAAAGATGCGATCCCTGTTTTTACTCGTTGCGGCATAATTTTGCTAGTTTTGTGATCGAAGGCTTAAAGGTATAAAACACATGTCTAATAACCATGCTTACCGTAATATGTGGTCCATGGGCACCCGCCTCGATATCCTGATGCCCGGGACAGATGATGAACCGGCCGATCAGATCTGCAGAGAAATTCGCATTGAGATGGACCGGCTGGAGCAGATGCTTAGTATTTACCGTAATGACTCACTATTTTCATTTCTGAATAATAATGCTGCAAGGTCGCCCTGTCCTGTTGACCATGAAGTCTTCGCCCTCTTTTCCCAACTGGCCGGCTTTCATCATCTTACACTTGGTTATTTTGATATAACCATGGGCACCGGTATTGATCATAGCAGGGAGGTTAAAAAAGGACAGGTTCCGGATCAGGGTATTATTCTCGATGAGGCAAATTGTACTGTTGGTTTCAACTCCCCCCGGATTAATATCGATTCAGGAGCTTTTGGGAAAGGACTGGCTCTTAATTCTATCAAAAAGATACTTAGTCAGTCAAAAATTTATAATGCTTTTGTTAGTTTTGGAGAGAGTTCCGTGTTAACTCTCGGGCATCATCCTTATGGAGATCACTGGAAAGTGGGTATAAAGGATATGTTCAGGACAGACAGGAATGTTTTCGTTTTTGACATCAATGATGGATCGGTCTCTTCATCAGGCAATTCTCTTAATAATGAAGCGAAGTATCCCGAAGGTCATATTGTTAATCCCTACAGCGGCAATAAAGTGGATGGATATCAGATGGTGTGCGTTGCAGGTCCCGATGCCTTGGAAGCAGAGGTATTGTCTACAGCACTCATCCTGGCCGGGAATGATGAAAGGGCTGTTATTCTCGGCAATTTTTCGGGTTATACAGCCGTTAAAATTTCTTATCCCGGAAAAAATGCAGACCCGGTTTTGGAGAATTTGTAATCACTCAATATAATTATGGACGATAATCACAAGACCTCACGGAGGGATTTCATTAAAACTTTTTCTTTAATAGCCGGAGCCACCATGATTGCTTCACAGATGCCCTGGTTGTCCACTGTTAATGCCCGGGGTTATGATAAGACAGTAAGACTTGGCATAATCGGTGTCGGTTCAAGAGGTTCATACCATTTGTCGAACCTCAAACAGATTCCCGGACTGGAAATAGCAGCTTTCTGCGATATCTATGAACCCAACTTCAGGAAGGCCAGGGAAATTATTGGACCTCAGGCGAAGGGCTACAAGGACTATCGGGATATGCTTGCCAAAGAGAATCTCGATGCCGTTATGATTACAACACCTCTTGACCGGCATGCGGTGATGACCATTGACGCACTTCATGCAGGATTACACGTGTTCTGTGAAAAAAGCATGGCACTTACCGTTAAGGATGCCAACGCTATGGTACAGACGGCGCTTGAAACCGGGAAAATACTTCAGATCGGTCATCAGCGGATGTTCAGCCTGGTTTATCAGCAGGCCTACAAACAGATATGGGACGGGAAACTGGGAGATATTACGCAAATCAGGGCTTACTGGCACAGAAACAATGACTGGCGGAGGCCGGTGCCTTCTCCTGAATTTGAGCGGCTTATCAACTGGCGTCTGTATCACGATTATTCCCGCGGACTCATGACAGAGCTTGCTGCCCATCAGGTGCAGGTCGGTAACCAGATCCTTGGCATGCCTCCGGAAATGGTATGGGGCTCAGGAAGTATTAACTACTGGAAAGATGGCCGTGAAGTCTACGATAATGTGAACCTCGTGTACAGGTACCCCAACGGAACCCACCTCGTTTACGATTCCATGGCAAGCAACCGGCATTACGGACTGGAGGAGCAAATCATGGGACCAAAAGGAACCATGGAACTTGAGAACGGTAAAATGTGGGAGGAATTCCCGCCACCGGCACCGGGGGTTCTTCAACTGATAAATAACCTCGAGCATAAATTTTTCGATGTTATTCCTATTGGGGGAGCCAGCTGGGTGCCTGAAACGGCAATCAATAGAAAGGGAAGGGATATAACCAGCGAGGTTATGGAAGATGACGGCTCCAGAATGTCACTTGAAGCATTCGTGGCAAATGTCAGGGATAACAGGGTGGATATTGAACTGACCCGACAGGGCTTTTACGCCACGGTCGCTGTACTTCTCGGATTCGAGGCCATGATGCAGAATAAAATCATGTACTGGCCCGGAAATCTGGTTTTGTAATCCTACATTCAGTACTAATGAAATATTTAATCATATGCTACCCGCATGAAGGATGACAACACAACCGATCCGTATGATGCGGATAGCTCAACGGAGCTAAAAGGGACCTTATAATAATCGATCATGTGTGGTACTCCCTCATGAGCGGGACAGGCTATTCTACCTCTAAAATCAAAATTATTATAGAATGAAAGATACAGTTTTTACAGCCCGGCGAAAAAAGCGTGAACTATTCATATTGCTTCTATCATTTATCGCAGCAAATATTGTGAATCTCGCCGGAATTGTCATTTACGGTACTCCCGTGAAGGAATTGATAACCAAGTTACCTGTTGTATTTGCATTGACGGCGTTCCTGTATTTTGCTTTAACCATAGTTAGGGCAATCTGGTGGGTTTTTACCAGAATTTACCGGATATTCAACAAGTCATGAACGTTTTTCCAGTTAAAAAGGAATTCTTAGGCTTTCATTTCCTGAATCCTTTCATCGTATGTGCCATTGATATGAAATCTGAATAAATAACACCAAATTTTAATACACCCCTGGATCATGAGAAAACTCTACCCGGCACTTATTATCGCCACCAGCCTTTTGCTGACCACATGCACTTCCCTGACTTCACAAAGAAAATCCACGCAGGTTAAAAATGTTATCCTGATGATTGGGGACGGAATGGGCATTGCCCAGGTATGTGCTGCCATGAAAGTAGCTGATCATCCTCTGAACATGGAACAATTCAGCTTTACCGGATTTTCAAAAACCAGTTCACTATCGGACTATATCACCGATTCAGGTGCAGGCGGCACTGCTCTGTCAACGGGCCATAAAACCGGGAATGGAATCATAGCTGAAGACACACTTGGTCACCCTTTGAAAACCATTCTTGAGTTCGCCCTTGAAAACGGCATGGCAACAGGACTGGTTTCAACTTCGGCAATCACACATGCCACACCAGCTTCATTCATAGCCCATGTAGCCAACAGGAATAATTATGAGGCCATTGCTGCCGATTTTCTAAAAACGGATATAGATGTTTTTATTGGTGGAGGCCTGGATTACTTCTCGAAACGTAAAGACGCAGAGAATCTTCTTGATTCACTGAAAGCTAAAGGCTACATAGTGGCTAAAAGTATGGATGAAGCTGAAACTGTTGGATCAGGTAAACTTGCAGCATTATGTGCTCCGGGGGATCTTCTGTCGGTTTTACAAGGCAGGGGTGACATGCTGCCTCGTGCAACACTTGAAGCCATAAAATTGCTTTCCTCGAACAAGGCAGGATTTTTCCTGATGGTCGAGGGGTCCCAGATTGACTGGGGTGCACATGCCAACAATTGCGAATATGTTACCTCTGAAACCATTGATTTTGATGATGCGGTTGGCAAAGCTCTCGAATTTGCAAGACAGGACGGACATACCCTCGTTATAGTTACCGCTGATCATGAGACCGGAGGAATGGCCCTAACTGGAGGCGACAATAAAACACGAAATTTAAAAGCCTCTTTCGCAACCGGAGGACATACAGCTGTAATGGTACCGGTATTTGCCTTTGGACCCGGAGCAGAAACCTTCTCAGGTGTGTATGAAAACACAGCCATATTTGACAAAATTATGAATGCCCTGGATTTGGGTAAATAAATCCCGGATGTATCAGAAATGTATACCCTCCCGGGGCTGGCTATCCATTGGATGGTTGCTGGTTCCCGTATTGTTTTCGTGCCGGTCGGTGAGCTATCTGCAGGGGAGCACCGGGCCCGTTATTCAAAAAGAAAACTTTGCGGGGAGACTGCCTTCTGCTTTATCGGAAACCTCCGGACTGGCATACAGGGATGGCCGTCTGTGGACATTTAACGACAGCGGGGGAGAGGCAGTGCTATATTCATTCCTGCCTTCCGATCCTGCAGGAAGTGAAAAGGAGTATCCCGTCCGGGGTGCCATGAACATCGATTGGGAAGATATAAGTACTGACAGTATGTACTTTTATATATCCGATGCGGGTAATAATTTAGGTAGCAGGGATACCATGAGAATATACCAGGTTAGTGTTGACACGGCAGAGAATGCTGCTGTTGTAAGGTCAGTCATATCCTTTTCCTATCCAGGTAAGTCCACGGCATATTATGATTGCAGGAGAAATCCGTTCGATTCCGAGGCTCTGACAGTCATGGGCGATTCCCTCTGGCTGTTCACGAAAAACTGGCAGGATGAATCCAGCTCGATCTATATTTATCCTAAACAGCCCGGGTTTTATTTCACCGGACCACGATACCGGCTTCAACCCGGAATGCTGGTAACCGGTGCAGATTTTGACCAGCGGAACAGCATGCTCTGGCTGATTGGGTATCACCATTTCAAACCGGTTATCAGAGTATACCGCCTGGAAAAGAACAGTCTGCCCAGGTCTGTTCTCCGCATCAGGTTGTCGAACAGAACCGGATTACAGACTGAAGGTATTGTTTGTGCTGACGATGGCTACGTGTATCTCAGCTATGAAAAAAGCAAACGCCCCCAGGGTCTGCTCAGAATTAAAAATCCATTTTAAATGTTCCCGGGACCTGTCCCACGGGCAACTTTTTTTACCCTTCATGATGCTACCCCCTTAAAAAGAATTATTTTTGCAGATCTTTAAAAAATTTTCTATGCAGATTGATCAGGCGTTGTTTGAAGGGGGGAAAATGCTGCCCGTGGTAGAGGAATTCTATAGCCTGCAAGGCGAAGGATTTCATTTTGGCAAAGCAGCATATTTTTTGCGTATAGGCGGATGTGATGTCGGTTGCAGCTGGTGTGATACGAAGTTCTCATGGAATCCGGGTGTTCACCCTGTTGTGGATGTCGACCAAATTATCGAACGAATAACAGCCTGTCCGGCCGGTGCAGTGGTGATCACGGGAGGGGAGCCGCTGATCTTCGATCTGACGTATCTTTGTAACCGGCTGAAGGATAACGGAATTGAGACTTTTCTGGAGACATCGGGGACCTATCCGCTTACCGGAACTTGGGACTGGATATGCCTGTCCCCGAAAAAGCAGATGCCGCCCGATCCGGAGATATATCTCATGGCTGATGAATTAAAAATGATCATCAGCAAGCCAGATGATTTTGAGTGGGCTGTCGAAAATTCAGGTCTGGTATCTGAGCACTGTATCCTTTATCTCCAGCCCGAATGGAGTGTATATTCGGCAATGATGCCGTCCATTGTTGAATTTATTAAGGAAAATCCAAGCTGGAAGATATCCCTGCAGGCTCATAAATTTATGAGAATACCCTGAAAGGGGAAACCCCAGCCCGCCGCAGCATTTACGAAGTCCGTCTCCCGTCTCCCTTCTCCCTTCTCCCGTCTCCCGTCTCCGACTTCGATATTCGATTATTCCTCTCTTCCCTTTCGCCTTTCGCCTTTCGCCTTTTTCCTTTTTTCCAACCTCTTCTTCCCCTCGCTCACCCCTTGATCCCCTGAAAGGGGAAACCCCAGCCCGCCGCAGCATTTACGAAGTCCTTCTCCCGTCTCCCGTCTCCCGTCTCCTACTTCGATATTCGATATTCCTCTCCTTCCCTTTCGCCTTTCGCCTTTCGCCTTTTTCCCAACCTCTTCTTCCCCTCACTCACCCCTTAATCCCCTGAAAGGGGAAACCCCAGCCCGCCGCAGCATTTACGAAGTCCTTCTCCCGTCTCCCATCTCCTGTCTCCCGTCTCCCGTCTCCCGTCTCCAACTTCGATATTCGATATTCCTCTCTTCCCTTTCGCCTTTCACCTTTCGCCTTTCGCCTTTTTCCCAACCTCTTCTTCCCCTCGCTCACCCCTTGATCCCCTGAAAGGGGAAACCCCAGCCCGCCGCAGCATTTACGAAGTCCTTCTCCCGTCTCCCGTCTCCCGTCTCCCGTCTCCTACTTCGATATTCGATATTCATTATTCCTCTCTTCCCTTTCGCCTTTCACCTTTCGCCTTTCGCCTTTCACCTTTCGCCTTTTTCCCAACCTCTTCTTCCCCTCGCTCACCCTATCTACCCGATCTGCATTTCTTCTTTCGCCGGGAATTGACTAAATTCAGCCCAAAATAAATCCTGATGAACAGCCTCAGAAATATACTTGTTTTAATATTCACCCTTACTTTCGGAGTTCAGGCGATGGCTCAGTACCATTCCACTTCGAAAAGAGCAGTGAAATATTTTAAAGAGGCGCTTGAACAATACAATCACAGGGAAGAACAGGAGGCTTTGCAAAATCTTCATAAAGCCGTTAGAGCCGATTCGCGTTTTGTTGAAGCCTGGATGTTGATGGCCCAGATAAACAAGGACAACGGGCAATACGATGATGCAATAGCCGACTTTGAAAAAGCACTGAACATCGATACGGCCTTCTATCCGGAAGGTTTTATGGTTTTAGCGCAAGTGGAATACAGTATTGGAAAATATGAACAGGCTCTTGTAAATGTTGACCGTTTCCTCGACCTTAAGGAATTCGGGAAGATCTCCCGTTCGGAAACAGAACATTTCAGAACAGAATGCAACTTCGCTATCCACGCCGTGGAAAATCCGGTGCCATTTGATCCGGTAAACCTTGGGGATTCGGTCAATTCCGCTAAAAATGAATACTGGCCTTCGTTATCCGTGGATGAATCAACTCTGGTTTTTACTGTCCTGGATCCTAAGGATGCATCAAAGCCGGTAGGGTTCGGGAACATGCAGGAAGATTTTTATTACTCGGTACGACGTGCCGGTGATGGCTGGAGCAAACGCAAGAACTTTGGAAAACCATTGAATTCACCTGATAATGAAGGAGCACAATCCCTTTCTCCCGACGGGCGCTTTCTCTATTTTACCGCATGCAACCGACCCGACGGACAGGGGATGTGTGACCTCTATATGTCTGAATTTAAAAAAGGGAAATGGTCTGTTCCGTTTAATCTCGGCCGGACGCTCAATACTTCCTATTCGGAAAAGCAGCCTTCCATTTCGGCCGATGGAAAAACACTTTTTTTCGCATCAGACCGGCCCGGTGGGAAAGGCGGCCTGGATATCTGGTACAGCAAAAAATCACGTACGGGAGGTTGGCTTCCCCCGGTAAATGCCGGTGATAGTATCAATACCACTGGTAATGAACAGTCTCCGTTTATTCATCCCGACGGGAAAACCCTTTATTTTTCATCTGAAGGGCACCTCAATATGGGGAAAGGTGATATTTTTGTTTCCCGGCTCAGGGACGACGGCTCCTGGAGTGAAGCCCAAAACCTGGGATATCCTATTAATACCTTTCATGATGAAATAGGCTTGATCGTAAACTCTGCCGGTGACCGCGCTTATTTTTCTTCCGACAGGTTAAAGGGCAGGGGAATGGATATATATGCTTTTGATCTCTATCCTGCAGCCAGGCCGGAGATGGTATCCTACATGAAAGGCCGTGTATACGATGCCGAAACCTATAAGGGACTTGCGGCACGTTTTCAGCTCATTGATCTTGCCAACGGAAAAGTAACCATTGAATCACGGTCTAACGCAGGTGAAGGGGATTTTCTGGTACCGCTGCCGACTGGTCATAATTTTGCTCTTAATGTCTCTCATCCTGGTTACATGTTCTACTCAGAACATTTTGCATTTAACGGCAGATATGAAAAAACCAGTCCATATCTTAAGGATGTACCCCTGAAACCTTTAAAATCAGGACAAAAGATCATATTAAAAAATGTCTTCTTTGAATTCGATTCCGATTCCCTGCAGAACGAATCTGTAATTGAACTCAACAAGGTTGTTGAATTTCTGGATGCCAATCCGGAAATAAAAGTGGAAATCAGCGGACATACCGATTCAATCGGTTCGGCAACATACAACCAGGATTTGTCGGAACGCAGGGCCGGGTCGGTTGTAAAATACCTTCAAAGCCAGGGGATTAGTCCCGACAGGCTGACCTTTAAGGGGTACGGAGCCACACAACCCATCGCCCCCAACGACACGGAGGAAGGAAGATCTCTCAACAGACGGACCGAGCTGAAGATTACAGGTCTTTGAGCCTCGGAGTATTTGGCACATTGTATTGGATTCCCGTCATGGTAGACTATTTATAAACTAATAAAAGTCATTTTAAGGTTAAACAATAATGGTTATTATTATCTGTTAAAAGGATAAAATCATTCAAAATAATCATTATGAAGAAAATTGTTTTTTCACTTTTCTTATCTATTCTTTATTTCGCCGGAATCCTCGCCCAGGATTCAGGATATAAATTCACCAGCCTTATCAGTTTGCCGGCAACGCCGGTAAAAAATCAGAGTAATACAGGAACCTGCTGGAGCTTCTCCGGGATTTCCTTTTTTGAATCGGAATTGTTACGAATGGGAAAAGGCGAATACAACCTGTCAGAGATGTACGTGGTTCGTAATGACTATGACCTGAAGGCTCAGAAATATGTAAGGATGCACGGAACAATCAATTTCGATGCAGGTGGAGAATTTGATGATATCTCCAATATGTTTGCAACTCAGGGCATAGTTCCTGAAATTGTTTATCCGGGTTTGAATTATGGAGAGAAAACATATGATCATGAAGAACTTAATAGTGCATTGAAAGCCTACATGAGTTCCATTATCGAAAATAAGAAACTCACTACAGCCTGGGACGCGGGTTTCGAAGGAGTGCTTGATGCATACCTGGGTAAGAATCCGGAAACATTTACATACAAGGGTAAGGAATATACCCCCAAATCTTTCGAGGAATCTCTTGGACTTAATATGGATGATTATGTTATGGTCACTTCCTTTACACACCATCCGTTTTACAAACCGTTTATCCTTGAGATCCCGGATAACTGGGCCTGGGGAGAAGTCTACAATGTAAAGATAGACGAACTGACCGGCATCATCGATTATTCCCTGAAAAATGGGTTCACGGTGGCCTGGGGTGCTGACGTGAGCGAAAAGGGATTTAGCTGGAGTAACGGGCTTGCAGTCGTACCTGGCGATGATTTCAAAGATCTTGAAGGCGTCAGTCAGGATGAATGGAACGCCCTTTCCGACCGTGAGAAACAAGTTTTCATATATGATTTTTCATACCCTCATAAGGAAAAAGCGATAACCCAGGAAATGAGACAGGCTGCTTTCGATAATTATGAAACAACCGATGACCATGGAATGCATATTACCGGTTCAGCTAAAGATCAGAATGGAACGCCTTTTTACCTGGTGAAGAATTCCTGGGGAACGGGAAATCGGTACGAGGGTTACCTGTATGCCTCAAAAGCCTATGTACAATATAAAACAACGGCTATCATGGTGAATAGGAATGGAATTCCCCCGGCCATTCGGAAGAAACTGGGATTGTAATCCGTGATCTACGCCATAATCCTGTTACTTAAGGTTCATTTAACCATCTTTTTCAAATCCGGAAAAATTAAAAAGTTATGGAATGTGTTCGGAAAGGCAGGCCGAATAAACCTTTTTGGATACTATTCTTATGGAGTTATTAACAATGCCGAAAAAATGGTTTTGCCCAATTTCCGGATGTTTATAACTTTTCATAAATAATCATGATTTTGGACGCTGATTTTTGGGCGATTTTGCCATAAAGGGGTGCTTCGGGGGCGGTGGCGGGGGAGGGATCCCATTACCTACGAACAAATTCTTTGAAATACTAAACTTGCCCGCGTTGGAATGACCTGCATTATCCATCGAAAAACACTTTCGGCAACATGTTCCTCATGCATCCATGGCGGCCCGCATCGCCGCTCCTGCCTGCTCCTTATCACCCGTGTTGGAATGACCTGCATCATCCATCGAAAAACACTTTCGGCAAAATGTTCCTCATTCATCCGTGACGGCCAGCATAGCCATTCCTGCCTGCTCCTTATCACCCGTGTTGGAATGACCTGCATCATCCATCCAAAAGCACCTCTGCAAAATCATCCTGATGCCTCCATGACGTCCTTCATCGCCGTTCCTGCCTGATCCTTATCACCCGTGTTGGAATGACCTGCATAATCCATCGAAAAACACTTTCGGCAACATGTTCCTCATGCATCCATGGCGGCCCGCATCGCCGTTCCTGCCTGGTCCTTATCACCCGCATTAGAATGACCTGCATCATCCATCGAAAAACACTTTCGGCAACATGTTCCTCATGCATCCATGGCGGCCTACATCGCCGTTCCTGCCTGATCCTTATCACCCGCGATGGAATGACCTGCATCATCCATCGAAAAATACTTTCGGCAAAATGTTCCTCATGCATCCATGACGGCCTACATCGCCGTCCCTGCCTGGTCCTTATCACCCGCATTAGAATGACCTGCATCATCCATCAAAAAAGCACTTCGGCAAAATCACCCTATGCATCCATGACGGCTTTCATCGTCGTTCCTGCCGGCTCCTTATCACCTGCGTTGGAATGACCACGCATCATCCATCGAAAAGCACTTCGGCAAAATCACACTGATGCATCCATGACGGCCTGTATCCCTGGTATTTCTGTTCCCTGACCCTGACATTTCGGAGAAAGGTTATCTGCAGATGGATCAGGGGACTGTCAGGCTTTTTCTAATTCCACCATCCGCCTCGCCCTTTGTACAACGCCATGAAATGATCTACAGTCCGGTCATAGGTTTTTTCTGCATCATCAGGAAAATAACACGCCGGCAGTTCTCCCATACGACGGTGATAAGCAATACAGTCACAACACATTCCTTTGCGTGAACAGGGATACGAACAGTTACATGAATTGCTGTTCCCTTCTTTTTTGCATTCCATAGTCCTCGGTTTTTCACAAATTTTTGAAAATTCCGGATTAGAATGAATATGAATTGGCACAGTTTCACCTCGCATGATGCGATGTGTGATGGGATACATTTCTACATTATTTATTATATACTCTGGTTCATTGTAAAGATTAAGACTTAACTTAATATTAAATATAAAAAATGTTTGTCAATTTAGTCGTAAACCTGACAGGTTTGGGGTGAAGGCTTAGCTTCCTCCACCCTCCGCTCTCGGCTCTCCACCCTCCGCTCTCCGCTCTCTGCCCTCCGCCCTCCGCCCTCCGCCCTCTGCTCTCCGCTCTCCACCCTCTGCCCTCCGCCTCCCCAACTATTCCCCCGCCTCATCTGTTATCCTACCTGAAATCAATCATCACGGCGATATGGCTTACCTACCTATACAGGATTATGGCATCATCGGCAACATGCGCTCGGTAGCGCTGGTCGGGATCAATGGTTCCATCGACTGGTTCTGTTTTCCCAACTTCGATTCTCCAAGCATTTTTGCCCGGATGCTCGACGAACACAAAGGCGGCTTTTTAAGGGTCTCCCCTAAAGAAGAAGATTTTAAATCCAAACAATTCTACTGGCCCGATACCAACGTGTTGATCACCCGCTTTTCCGTCGAAGGCGGGATCGTCGACGTAACCGATTATATGCCGGTCGGCAAAGATGTGAAAACGGAAATGGATTACCACATTGTCCGGCGTATCAAGGGTGTGCACGGCACGGTGAAAATGAAGCTTGAATGCAAGCCTGCATTTAACTACGCCCGTGATTCGCATGAACTGGAACTGACCGGGAAAGGGGCAATATTTAAATCTTCCGGGATGTCGATGGGATTGTCCAGCAATTTCCATTTGCAGGCAAAAGAGCGAAGAAATGAAGTCTATACTGAATTTGAGATCAGTGAAGAAGAAACTGTGGTGTTCGTCCTCCATAAAGTAAAACGTAAGGAAGATGTGATGACGTTTTCAATCGAGCAGGCTGACAGCAGTTTTGTGGAGACTATCGAATACTGGCGGAACTGGCTGAAGAAATCACAATACAGGGGACGCTGGCGGGAGATTGTCAACCGGTCGGCACTGATCCTGAAACTGCTCACCTTCCAGCCTACAGGAGCCATCGTGGCGGCTCCAACCTGCAGCCTTCCGGAAAATATCGGCGGAAGCCGTAACTGGGATTACCGTTATACATGGATACGCGATGCCGCCTTTACCGTCTATGCTTTCATGCGTATCGGTTTTACCGAAGAAGCCGCGCAGTTCATGAACTGGATCGTGGAACGCTGCCATGAGTCCCCTGAATCAGGCTCCCTGCAGATCATGTATGGCATCGACGGCCGCCACGAACTGACAGAAGAGACGCTCGATCATCTCGAAGGTTACCGCAAATCGGGGCCGGTACGTATCGGCAACGGCGCCTATAACCAGCTCCAGCTTGATATCTACGGAGAGATGATGGATTCGACCTACCTCTATAACAAGTATGGCTCACCCATCTCCTACAGAACCTGGAAGGCGGTGTCCAAAACCGCCGACTGGGTATGCCGGAACTGGAAACGGGAGGATAAGGGGATATGGGAAGTCAGGGGAGGTGACCAGCATTTTACCTACAGTAAAATGATGTGCTGGGTAGCGCTAGACAGGGCCATCAGACTGTCCACGAAACGCTCATTACCCTCCGACCTCGACCAGTGGAGGAAAGTCAGGGATGAGATCTACCTCGACGTGATTAAAAACAGCTGGAGCGATAAAAAACAGGCATTCAGCCAGTATTACCATACCGACACCCTTGATGCCTCGGTCCTGATGATGCCCCTGGTCTTCTTCATGTCACCCACCGATCCGCTGATGATCAAAACCCTCGAAGCCATCACCAAACCGCCTTCAAAAGGCGGATTGGTGTCGAACAGCCTCGTTTACAGGTATAATACCAAAGATTCGGCAGATGGAATTTCCGGTGATGAGGGTACCTTTAACATCTGTACCTTCTGGCTTGTGGAAGCCCTCACACGGGCCGGGAAACACGACCGGGCCAAACTGGATATGGCCCGCCTGATCTTTGAACAAATGCTGGGATATTCAAATCACTTAGGCATGTTCTCCGAAGAGATTGGTCTCAGCGGCGAAGCCCTCGGAAACACCCCGCAGGCATTTACTCACCTGGCCCTCATCAGCGCTGCATTTAACCTTGACCGTGAGTTGGATTTACCTTAAAAAGTGAAACGATGAGTACAAAAGCCTTTAACAGATTAACAGATCAGCCAGCAATTATCACAGGCGGTGCTACAGGCATCGGCAAAGCTATTGCCATCCGCTTTGCCATCGAAGGAGCAAAGGTCGTGGTGAACTATCTCAAAGGCGATCCCGTGGAGGATGTCATCCGACAGATCAAAAACAATGGCGGTGAGGCAATTGCCGTTGAAGCAGATGTGAGTAAGGAGGATGAAGTTAAAAAATTGTTTGAAAAAGCAATGGAGAAATACGGCACCATCCATATCCTGGTCAATAACGCCGGTATACAGAAAGATGCCGGATTTATTCATATGACGCTGGACGACTGGCAGAAGGTACTTGACGTCAATCTTACAGGCCAGTTTCTGTGTGCCCGGGAAGCGGCTAAAGAATTCCTACGTCGCGGAGTTGATCAGAAAATCTCCGTTTCGGCCGGAAAGATCATCTTCGTCAGCTCGGTCCACCAGGTCATCCCCTGGAGTGGTCACGTGAACTACGCGGCTTCCAAAGGTGGTATCGCACAGCTCATGCGGACCGTGGCCCAGGAACTGGCGCCTCAGAGGATCAGGGCCAACAGCCTTGCTCCCGGGGCCATCAAAACACCGATCAATAAAAAAGTGTGGGATGACCCTGACGCCCGCAAAAAGCTCCTTACTCTCATCCCTGATGACCGTATCGGCGAACCCGAAGATGTCGCCCGCGCCGCCGTCTGGCTTGCCTCCGACGAGTCGGAATACGTCACCGGCCACGCTCTCTTCGTCGACGGCGGTATGACCCTCTTTCCAGGATTCGCCACCGGCGGGTGAGAGGTGAGGAGAGAAGAAATTAAGTAAAAAGTAAAAAGGCCATAGGCAATAGTGGGATGGCGAAGGATGTGAGGTAATGTCCGGTGATCACCGGATCAAAAGTTCTGAGAGTCTGATACGTTAGGGTAAAAGCTCATCCCGTAATCCTTTTGCTATGCGCAGCATAATCGGTAACTGCAAAAAACCACCTGCAGTAAAATTCCGGTTATAATTCGTGACAAAAAACTGCAGCTGACGTGTCCGCTGTAGCTCACAATGGAGGGTGAAGGAGGTGACTATTTCTTTTTGTTTTGTTTGTATCCTATCCCGGGACGATTCTTCTGATCAAGTTTTTCCTGTTTGGATTTTTCCAGTTGTTTGGGGTATTCAAAAATTATTAATAGATGATTATCGTGTTCTTTGAGCTTATTTTGAACTTGTTCAAGTTGCCGGATTACATCTTTGTGCACGAACATTAGCTCACGAAGCTTGACAAAAGTATCTGTAATATGAATATTTACCTTATCTGCCCTTTCACTGTTTAAAACACTGGAAAGCATCAATATCCCATGTTCAGTAAAGGTATACGGTAAATATTTGGGATGCTGACCTCGCTTTAAGATCACATTTTGTGATCTTAAACGTTCGTATTTCTCCCGTGTAAGCTGGAACATATACCTTTCCGGGAACTTTCCGATATTTCGTTTAACTTGTTGGTTTAATGCCCTCGTTTCTACCTGGTATAATTCAACCAGATCCTGAGAAAGCATTACTTATTTGCCTCTTACCTGATATATTTTGTTTACAATTATTTCCTCGTCGATAACGATAGAATTATCCTTTTTGCCCATCTTAAATGTATTCGATTCTATAGAATTAAAAGGTTATATTTAATGGATCCGGCTATTCAAATCTCTCCAGCGGCTTATCCAGATTATTCGGATGGTACCGTTAAGTCGAATTCTCATACTTATGACCTGCCATATACTCAACCTGCCGGAGATTGTAATTCTTCAGCCACCAGTAATCGACCCGACCTGGATATCCGCCTTACAATCAGGGTGCTTTCACTATTTCGCAAGAGTGTTTTATAACTTTATAAAGCAACTACACGAAGTAACTGTCCGGGAATCCTTCACCAATTAATGGGAAAAAGAGGAAAAAATCAGCGTGGTGTGTTGAGGAATTTTGGATGAAAACGGAATATATGTTGGGGCCCGTGGGTGAAAAGCAAGGAAGATGTAATGTTATTCGAAGAAAATGCAAAAGAAAGGATTTATAAACATTCCGGCAATTGGGAGCCCATATTCCGCAATTTTTCCATATACTTTCAAGTCTTTAGCCTCAGACTTTCGCATTTCGCTGACAACTTTTGGATTTGGCTTTTCACCCATCATTTGCTTAGCTTTTATATAACCAGCCGATTTCGATGGAGAACCGTTCAGGTTTGCAGAGACATACATGCCGGTTCGAGTCCATCAAGATCAATAAATTTAGCTGGATTATCAGAGGCGTAATTATAAGGTCCCCAATATGGGAACTCTGAAGCTAAAGAATCTATACTAATAAATCTAACCAGGCTCGGATCATAAAATTTCGCCCCATAATCATACCAGTTAAAAATACAAAAAACGAATATCCATAATACCCATCATAATAAAATCCTTGGGTCACCAATTTGACTGATCTCTTATGCCAATTCTTCTATATTCCGGGGACATAAAAATCATCCGGATATCTTACCGAAACGCCAAAATCCGAAAGATTTTTCAGATCGATATTGAATGTCTCCTTATCGATTTTCCGGCATTTCATAAGCAAATAATCTAAATTTACGAAAATATCCGATAACAAAATAAAATTAATATTTCACTTATAAAACACCAGAACAAAGTAAGACTTATCACAGAGTCAAGCGGTTAAAGCCCTAAGGATTCATGTAACCAATATTCCCCTGCACGAAAACGTGTCACCAATAACCATTAGGTTAATGGCTATGGGTTATCACCCCGGGCTAATGTTTGTGCAACCTTCGGGGTTTTTGGTAGCAGAGGTTTCGATTCAATGATTTTTTACCGGCGTCTTTATCTAATCCCCCGGCTGTTTCTATTTTGAACATCCGTTCTTCCCTCACTCCCTTAATCACCATGACCCCACATCACCCAGACCCCACGTCACCAGGTCCCTTCCTCTCTTCCCCTCCGCCTTCTACTCTCCGCCCTCCGCCTTCTACTCTCCGCCCTCCGCTCTCCACTCTCCGCCCTCCGCCCTCCGCTCCCCCAAAAAAAAAACGCGAACACCCGCCAACCCCCCGGCCGGCAAGCATTCGCGCCAAACTTCATAACTTCATAACTTCATAACTTCATAACTTCATAACTTCATAACTTCATAACTTCATAACTCACCCCCTCACTTATTCTTCACCGGCGGTGCCGGAACCGGAGGAACACCCTTATAATCCTTCAGCTGACCCTTGATAACCTCAATGGCCTTGTCCAACTGTGCATCATTACCCAGGAATTCCTGGTGAGGATCGTTGTCAATGCTGATGTCGGGATCAACACCATGTCCCTCAACGATCCATTCGCTCTTCTCTGCAGAATAGGACGCAAATTCAGGTTTACGGAGGTCCTGTTCATCAATGAATGGCAATGATCCCTGAATTCCGACCACACCGCCCCAGGTGCGGGTTCCGATAACCGTTCCGATATGATGCTTCTTAAAGGAATAGGCAAAGAGATCACCGTCGGATGCAGAGTAACGGTCGATCAAAAGGACCTTTGGACCAAGCATCATCTGATCCGGTACCGGTTCGCCATAGGGGAAATTCCTTCTCATCGTCGACCTGGTGACCTCTCTTCTGAGGCGTTCAATGATCATCGGGGATACGTTGCCGCCACCATTGCCTCTGTCGTCGATGATCAGTCCTTTTTTGTCGAGCTGAGGATAGAAATGCTTCACAAACTCATTGAGCCCCTCAGGACCCATATCGGGTATATGAATATATCCAACCTGTCCGTCGGTCTTTTTACTCACGTAGTCGATGTTGTGCTGTACCCATTTGTAATAATACAGCAGAGATTCATCGCTGATAGGAACTACCGTGATCTTCCGGCTGCCGTCCATCTTTGGCTTGTCATTAACCGTAAGTTCGATATCCATATCAGCCTTTCCAACCAGTGAGGCATAAATGTCGTTCATGTCTGCTGTCGATTCCCCGTTCACCGCAAGGATATAATCGCCCTCTTTGACATTCAGCCCGATCTCGGTGAGGGGTGAACGAAGGTCTTTACTCCAGTTGGCCCCTTTCAGAATCTCCTTGATCTCATAATACCCTGATGAATTCTTGCTCAACTTTGCTCCCAGAAGACCCGTCTGAATCCTAACCGGCTTTTCTTTCTTCTCACCAGTGGTAACATAGGAATGACCGATACTGAGTTCGCCGATCATTTCACCGATGAGATAGGTTAGATCATCTCTTGTTTTGACATAGGGTACCAACTGTCCGTATTTCTCTTTCATAGCATTCCAGTCGAGACCATGCATATTTGGTACATAGAAGAAATCACGGTACTGGCGCCAGCTTTCATTAAAAATCTGCTTCCATTCTTCGGCATAGTTCACCTCGGTCTTCATACCCGAAAGGTCAATCGGATCAGTGATATTCACTTCGGAAACAGGCGGATCGATAACAGCCCATTTATCACGCATTCCTATTAACATCTTTTTGCCTGTGGACGAAAGGCTGAACCTGAGTCCTTTTCCTAGAACGGTTTCTTTTTTCTTTTCCAGGTCAAACACCTTTGCAGTCATTCCCCCCTCCATGCTGAAGTCGATATAATACACCCTTGAACCGGTTGTCTGGATATTGAAATAGTTCGATGCTTCAACAGGCAGAACAGCTATTCTGTCCTTGATACCATCGATGTCGATCTTCACGGTCTTGTCTTTGGATTTGTCCTCGCTTACTTTTTTATCTCCATTATCATTTGTTGTTGTATTGACCGTATCATTTACTGGAGCAAAAGGCGATTTCGTGTCTGCAGAAAGTGTAACCAGGTAGATCTTGCTCATATCGTCGTAGGCGGTATTCCACTCTGTCTGGCTGTAAATGGGATTGAAATCTCTGGCTGAGATGAAGAAAAGGTATTTCCCGTCTTCTGAAAATGCAGGTCCGCCGGAATCGTACCAGTTATCGGTAACATCATAAGATTTTCCTGAATCAACATTGAATAACCTGACGATGGAAAACTGGTTTGCTGTTGCAAATTCATAAGAGATCCACTTGCTGTCGGGTGACCAGTCGTAACTCCGGGGGATCCCGTATGTGCCCTGTAAGACTTCCGTGACCTTGCCGGTTACCACATCAACATACCTGAGCCTTAACTTCTGGTCGTGGTATAATATCTTTTTGCTGTCGGGTGACCAATCGAAACTGAAAATGTATGTGTCGGCATTGTGCGTAAGCTGCCATGCAGGTTTGGAGCCGTCCTGTTTCTGAACCCATATCTCGAATTCACCACTCTTATCGGAAAGAAAAGCAATATTTTTCCCGTCAGGAGAATATTCAACGTTTCTTTCATGCACACCCGACGAACGGGTATAATTGTAAGTTACACCTTCTTTGGCAGGCAGGCTGAAGATTTCACCCCTTGCTCCAAAAACCACCCTCTCACCATTAGGTGAAACATCGCCGGAACGGATATCCTTGCTGACATCTTTCAGCTCGGACCTGGCCAGAGGTTCATCATTGGCAATGGTGATGTTTACCTTATCCGCTTTTTTGGCTTTCAGATCATACTTGTAAATATAGCCCCCATTTTCAAAAACGATATAATCGTTGTCTGCTGTCGGAAATTTAATATCGTAATTGTCGAAATTGGTAAGTTTTTCAGTTTTTTTACTACTGGTGTTATACA
Organism: uncultured Bacteroidales bacterium; assembly: GCA_963732905.1. Taxonomy (GTDB): domain Bacteria; phylum Bacteroidota; class Bacteroidia; order Bacteroidales; genus DASQZK01. Next base: position 593,812 of record CAVTBM010000008.1, on the reverse strand, counting down.
CGAACAGGTTCATTGTCCGGTCGCGGTCTGAGAGAAAATAGATATTATCGCCTACCCACATCGGGATAATATCCTGAACATCGTTATCCGTAATTTTTTCAACATTCCCGTTTTTGAAATCATAGATGCGTATATCGTCGGCCATACCACCCCTGTAATACTTCCATGTCCTGAATTCACGAAAAACCCAGTTAAAGGCCAGCTGGCTGCCATCGGGTGAATAGGAGCAGAATCCTCCGAAAGAAAGAGGCAGTTGCTCAGACAGTCCGCCATCAATGGAAACTTTAAAAAGTGACCCTTTAAAGCTGTTGAAAGACTCTTTCCTTGAACGGTAGATAATGTATTTGCTGTCTGGAGTCCAGGCCATCACGATATTATTGGGCCCCATACGGTCTCCGATATCATCGCGACTAAGTGTTGCCGTGAATGTTAACCGTTTGGGCACACCCCCTTCGGCAGGAATAACAAAAACTTCGGTATTCCCGTCATATTGACCTGTGAAAGCAATATACTTTCCATCCGGAGAGAAATGAGCGAACATTTCATAACCGGGGCTGCTGGTGAGCCTCCGTGCCATTCCTCCATTGCCATCTACGGTGTAGAGATCCCCGGCATAGGAAAACACCAGCTGGTTGCCATGTATTGCAGGAAAGCGAAGGAGTCTTGCCTCTCCCTGGCTGTAAAGGCCGGTAAGCGAAATGAAAGCTATGGCCAGGAAAGTCAGTAAAATCTTTTTCATAATGTTAATTTTTGAATGGAATAATAAATTGAGCTGTAAAATTAATTAAAACAAATCTATATTGGCTGCTAATTTGATGTTGTTGAAAACATCGTAACCAATCAAAAGTTCGTTAAATTATCTTTGTGTTTCGCAATGAATAAAGGAATGAGAAAATGAAGAGCTATCTGATCCAGACTGTTATTCTCCTGTTTTTCTTTTTGACGGTTGCCAGCTTTAATATATCCGGAGGTCGCGTTATTGATGACTTTGAACCAGTTAAGATAGAAGAACCTTCCTTTTTCAGGTCCGATTCCCTGTGGGTCGATTCGGTCCTGAATTCCCTGAGCCTGGATGAAAAGATCGCACAGTTATTTATGGTTGCCGCGTATTCGAACAGGGATGAAGAACATACAGAGGACATCATTCGCCTGATATCCAAATATAACGTTGGCGGAGTGATCTTTTTCCAGGGCGGACCTGTCCGGCAGGCTGAAATGACCAACCGTTTCCAGGCATCAGCTAAAACGCCGTTACTCATTTCCATCGATGGCGAATGGGGATTGTCCATGAGGCTGGATAGCACACTTTCCTACCCTCACCAGATGATGCTCGGGGCCATTCATGACGATGCTCTGATATACCAGATGGGCTACGATATCGGCACTCAGATGCGGCGCCTCGGATTGAACATCAATTTTGCCCCGGTGGTGGATGTGAATAATAACCCGGACAACCCCGTAATCAACTCCCGTTCTTTCGGGGAGGACCGGATGAATGTGGCAAGAAAAGGGCTGATGTATGCCATGGGACTCCAGGACGCCGGAATTATTCCTGTATACAAACATTTTCCAGGGCATGGCGATACAGATACGGATTCACATTACGGCCTCCCGGTGATACGGTACAATATGAGCCGACTCGATTCCCTGGAACTGTTCCCGTTTAAATTCGGTATCCGCAACGGAATTCCAGCCATCATGTCGGCCCACCTTCATGTTCCGGCTCTCGATTCAACAGACCAGATCCCTTCCTCACTTTCACGTAAAACCATTCACGATTTCCTCCATGGAACACTGGGCTTTGAAGGTCTGGTTATCACCGATGCCCTCAATATGAAGGGTGCCAGTGAAGGTAACAAACCCGGTGAACTTGAAGCCAAAGCTTTCCTGGCGGGTAACGATATCCTGCTCATGCCCTCCGACATTCCCAAAGCCATAGCCGCTATTAAAAGTGAAATAAAAAACGGGTCAGTATCTGAACTGGAACTCGATAACCATTGCCGGAAGATCCTTCATGCCAAAGCCTGGGCTGGATTGATGCACTTCTCTCCGGTGAAAACCGATTCGCTCGCCGAAGCACTTAACGATCCTTTCTATAAAGTTGAGATGCGGAAACTGGTACGCAGCTCTCTGACCCTGGTTAAAAACACGGGGAAAGTTGTTCCCTTTTTCAACCTTGAAGCATACCATATCGCATCACTTGCCCTGGGAACGGGTAAACCCGACGCCTTCAGCCAGACACTCGGATTGTATACCAGCGTGGACACATTCATGGTAAATAAGGACGCCATTGCAGTACCCGATACGACCTTGAGCAACAGGCTTCTGCAATACAATACCCTGATTGTCAGTATTCAGAATACCTCACAATGGCCTTCAAAGAAGTACGGCATTACAACCGGAGAAATAAAATTCATTCAAAACCTTGATTTTAAGGGGAATCTTGTCCTGGTCATTTTTGGAAATCCCTATCTGCTGAACGAATTCAACCATGAAGAACTGGACCGTTTTGATGCTGTGATCGTGGCGTATGATGATGAACCTGTTACGAAGGAACTGGCTGCCCAGGGGATATTCGGGGCGTATGAAATATCAGGCACACTCCCGGTAAGCTGCGGACATGGTTTTTTGTCGGGAACAGGAATCGAAAGCCGGTCGATCCAGCGGCTTTCTTATGGCATCCCTGAAGAAGCCGGACTAAATTCAAAGATACTGATGAGGATCGATTCCATAGCTCAGGAAGCTATTAATCTCAAAGCCACCCCGGGTTGCCAGGTCGTAGTGGGACGTCATGGCAAGGTGGTGTTCGATAAATCCTACGGTTACCTTACCTACCGGAAGGAACACCCCGTTGAAAACGATGACCTCTACGATATAGCCTCCCTTACCAAAATCTTCGCTACCCTTCCTTCCCTGATGAAACTGACGGATCAGGGCCGGTTTGATGTGAATAAAACGCTGGGCGACTACCTGGCTATGCCAGACACCTGCAACAAGAAGGACCTGGTCATCCGGGATGTTCTGACCCATCAGTCCGGTCTGGTGGCATGGATCCCCTTTTATCTCTCTACCCTTGAACCCATGGATACCAGTGAGCAACTGCTCAGTTCCCGTTTTTCCTATGAATATCCTTATAAAATGGGTGCAAAGGCTTACGCTAACAGGAATGTCCGCTACATCGACAGCGTTTACAGTGATACTTTCAGCCTTGAATATCCAGTTAATGTGGCACGCGATCTCTACCTGCGTGAAGATTACCTCGATACTATTTACAATGATATTCTGAACTCCCCGCTACTCGATAAAACATACAGGTACAGTGATCTGGGATATTATCTTTTTAAACGTATCATTGAGCAGGTTACCGACACAGCGCTGTATCCTTATGCTTACCATAACTTTTATGCAAAAATGGGGGCTTCCTCTCTTGGCTACCTGCCCCTGAACCGGTTCCCTGCAAACCGCATTGCACCTACGGAAAATGATGTCCTTTTCCGGCACCAGCTTCTGCAGGGCTATGTGCACGATCCGGGTGCAGCCATGCTCGGCGGAGTAAGCGGTCATGCCGGACTGTTCTCCGATGCCAACGACCTGGCTAAAATGATGCAGATGTACCTTAACGGAGGAACATACGGCGGAAGACGATTCCTGAGCGATTCTGTTATAAACCGGTTCTCTGAAAGAGTTTGCAGCGACAACGGTAACCGCCGTGGTCTCGGCTTTGATAAACCTGAACCGGATGACAGTAAAATAAGCCCGGCATGTAAAGGCGCTTCACTTGAAAGCTACGGACATACAGGCTTTACCGGTACCATGGCCTGGGCCGATCCTCAGTATGATATCGTCTATATCTTCCTTTCAAATCGTGTCAATCCCAACCAGTATAACGAATTGCTGGTTAAGAAGGACATCAGGACACGCATCCAGCAGACGATTTATGATGCGGTGATCGATCCCAACCGGCAGAATGAATCGTCTAAATGAAGTTGCTGCGCCTGCACACCTCGTCAGATCGTCATAAAATTTTTGGGGTAATGCTTTTTCTTCCCGATGTGAAGAGCATTAATGAAAAAGTATATTCCTGCATTAAGGATTCAGGGTAAGGATCGTCATCGTTATTTCTTAAAAATAAAGTAGACGGCCAGAACAAGGAAAACAAAGCCGACGAGATGATTCCACTTCAGTGTCTCTTCTTTGAAAAAGATCAGGGTGAAAGCGGTGAATACAGTCAGTGTGATTACTTCCTGGATGACCTTCAACTGGACCAGCGAGAACGGCCCTCCATTTTCATTAAATCCGATTCTGTTCGCAGGTACCTGGGCACAGTATTCAAAAAAGGCAATGCCCCAGCTTATAAGTATGATGCTGAACAATCCTGCGTTGGAAAACCATCTCAAATCCCGGTATTTAAGATGACCATACCATGCCACTGTCATAAAACTGTTTGACAGGAAAAGCAGGGCTATTGTGACTAAACCTTTCATATTCATAATGCGGTGAAAAAAAGAGATTTCTATTTAAGCTCCGGAAACCTTGCAAATGTATAGAAAGGGATAACGCTTTATATCACCCTCAAAAAAAATATTTCCATATTCTATGATAGCTGTTTCAAGAAGAGTATGAGAAATAAAAAATCCTCTGGTATTCTCGTTTCTAAGTCCTTTTCCAATTTAATACGATATAACGGTTCCTGTTTCAGGGCCGGATCTTTCAATAGTCAGATTCGACAGGGCGAATCAGACGCAGGGAAAAGAGCCATGTCAAAATACACCCAACCGTTTCATGAAAAATAAATGAAGGCAAAATTACAGGTCTGACTTATGTCATGGGGCTTTTTCATGGATAAAGGTTAATTTTACAACCAAAAAAGGATAAAGAACTATGAAACCTACCCATATTGAACATATCGGAATTGCTGTTGAAAATCTTGAAGAAGCCGTGAAATATTATGAATCGGTCCTCGGTCTTGAATGTTATGCCATTGAAGAAGTGGCAGACCAGAAAGTGAAAACCGCCTTCTTCAGGGTTGGGGAGACAAAGATTGAACTGTTAGAGAGTACGGATCAGGAAGGTCCGATAGGAAAGTTTATAGAAAAAAAGGGTCCTGGCATTCATCATATAGCCTTTGCAATGTCTGACGTTGGGGAAGCACTCAGGGAAGCTGAGGGCAGGGGAGTGAAGCTTATTGATGCAGTTCCCAGGAAGGGCGCCGAAGGGATGCATATCGGATTCCTTCACCCCAAATCCACTTTTGGTGTACTTACCGAATTCTGTGGCGAATAATGCCGCTTTTATTGAGGAATATCATTAAAAAGATTAAGCTATATCATTTACAAACGATTAGAATGTATAGATTCTTATAGTAGCTTTATGCAGGGATCATGAGCTCATTTGAGGTTGGGAACTTCAGTTTAGAAGAGCGTCACAGGAGGATCCGCCAATAAATTAAAAAGCGGTAAAGCAGAGGCATTACCGCTTTTTTTCTTTCCGCTTCTCATCCCTCCCCTGGTTGGCAGATTAAATGCTATCCGTTGCACATCCCCACGCCGGATCTGCCGTGAAGATTCCGGAACAGGGAAAACTCCTGACTTTCCATTGGCTGTCTGTTACTCTGTCAATAGTCAGCTTTCCGTGCCCGTCATGAAACCGCCCATTCATTTTTGTGAATTACAGGAAAACATACCCATACCTTTTTACCTTGATCCTCACTCTCACCCGCCTTATCTATTCTTAAACATACAGCTTTCCTGATCTTCAAAGCATGCCTTTTTTACCTTTGCACATATCACAAACTTCATTCCATCGAATATGCCAGAAGTTTTCACTGCGGGTAATACGGGTGATAAAGTCAGGTCCGACTGCCTGGTGGCTCTGAGTCCGGAACAATCGGGGGGCATCCGGATCAGTTTACAAAGCAAGGTCAAAGCCCTGTATGGAAAAGATATCGAACGTCTCGTCCGTGATGTACTCAAACACTTTGGAATTGAGCATGCCAGTGTGTCCGTGGACGACTCCGGGGCGTTGTCTTTCGTCATTGCTGCACGGATGGAAGCGGCCGCACGAAAGATGTTAAATTCTGACCCGTCGTACCTCCTGCCTGTCATCGAAGAAAACAGGTATGCATCTTCACGTGACCGGTTCAGGTTCACACGTCTCTATCTTCCTGGCAATACTCCTTCGCTGATGCTGAATGCGGGCCTTCACAAACCCGACGGGATCATCCTGGACCTGGAAGATTCAGTGGCCCCTGCAAAAAAAGAGGAAGCCCGGATTTTGGTGAGGAATGCACTCTGCCAGGTGAATTTTTACAGGGCCGAAAGGATGGTCCGCATCAATCAGATCCCGGCTGGCCTGGATGACCTCGCCAGTGTCGTGCCTTATAATGTGCATCTTATACTGGTACCCAAGTGTGAGGATGCTGAACAGATCAGCCTTGTCGACCGGGAGATTAAGAGACTCAGTAAACAGTGCGGCAGGAAGGAGCCGGTCTTTCTCATGCCGGTCATAGAAAGTGCCCTTGGCGTGGAACATGCTTTTTCTATTGCCACAGCTTCACCCAATATGGTTGCCATGGCCATCGGTCTTGAAGATTATACAGCCGATCTTGGTACCAGGCGCTCTCCCGGGGGTGAAGAATCGCTCTATGCCCGGACCCGGCTGGTCAATGCCTGCAAAGCTGCCGGAATACAGGCTATCGATTCTGTGTATTCTGATGTCGGCGATGATGAAGGACTCAGGCAGACTATCAGAATGTCGAGGGCTCTTGGATTTGAGGGAATGGGCTGCATCCATCCCCGCCAGATTAAGCCGGTTCTGGAGGGTTATACACCTCAGCCGGATGATATTGAACAAGCGCAAAAAATTGCCATGGCTTTTAAGAAAGCTGAAGAACAAGGGCTTGGAGTCGTTGCCCTCGGAACGAAAATGATTGATCCGCCGGTGGTCAGAAGGGCTCTGATGATTATCGATCTTGCGGGTAGACTGGGCCTCGTCAGTCAAAACTGGAGGGATACTCATGACGAATGAACAACTTGTGACGAATGCAGCCGGATGCTCTGTTCCAATACTCCTTAATGGCGAGAAACAGCATCCTTATATGGGCGTGGGGAAATACATCCCGGAAGGACGAATAACCGGGCCACCGATATCCAGCAATGCCAGTTTTCCGGCTGATGGGAACAAACTGGTTCCTTCCCTGCGTGAAGCACTTGAAAAAGCCGGTTTGCGCGACGGTATGACCATTTCAACCCACCATCATTTCCGTGATGGGGACTTGCTGGCCAATAAGGTATTCGACATCGCCCATGCTATGGGAGTAAAGAACCTCAGGTGGTTTCCTTCGGCTTCTTTCCCCTGTCACGCTCACCTCATCCCTTATCTCGAAGATGGGACCATTGAACGTATTGAAGGAAGCATGAATGGTTCCCTGGGCCGCTTCGTGTCGGAAGGCGGAATGCAGGGCACCGGGATCCTCCGTTCACATGGCGGCCGGTACCAGGCTCTCCAGGATGGTGAAGTGGAAATTGATATCGCAGTGATTGGTGCACCGGCAGCAGACGTCTTTGGTAACGCCAACGGTCTCTCAGGACCTTCGGCATGCGGACTTCTCGGCTTTGCCCTGGCCGATTCGCAGTATGCCCGTAAAGTAATTGTCGTAACCGACAACCTGGTCGAATTTCCATGTATACCCTGGCAGATCCAGGGAAATTATGTGGACTATACCGTTGTGACTGACAGGCTGGGTGATCCGTCGAAAATTATTTCGGGTACAACACAGATCACCCGTTCACCTGACAGACTTTTGCTGGCTGAACTTACAGCCCGTTTTTGCGAACTTACAGGAATCATCCGCGACGGGTTCTCATTCCAGACCGGGGCAGGAGGGACCGCACTGGCGGTCACAGGATATTTCAGGAATATCATGAAAGAAAGGGGCATCAAAGCACGCTTTGCCAGAGGCGGCAGTAACAAATATCTCGTGGAAATGCTCGAAGAAGGTCTGGTGGATTATATCCTGGACGGACAGACCTTCGACCTGGACGGTGTTCATTCCATGGCTAAGAACCCAGGCCATGTCTGGACCAGCCCCTTCACAAGTTATAATTATCACGGAAAGGGAAATTTCGCCGGTATGGTCGACGTCGTTATCCTCGGCGCCACTGAAGTGGATGTAAATTTCAACGCTAATGTGGTTACCCATTCCGACGGTTACCTTCTTCACGGGATCGGAGGCTGGCAGAACTGCCTTTTCTCAAAAACAGTCATCCTTCCCTTGCCACTGTTCCGCGACAGGATACCTGTCATCAGGGAAAAGGTCACTACTCTCTGCGGACCAGGGGAACTCATCGATGTAGTCATCACGGAAAGAGGCATCGCTGTCAATCCCCTGCGCCAGGACCTGATCGAAAAAGTCAGAGGTTCAGACCTTCCTCTCAGATCGATTCATGATCTTCTCGATGAAGCATATAAGATCTGCGGAACACCGGAGACACCGGTTTTTGCCGACCGTATTGTAGCAGCCGTCAAATGGGTGGATGGCACACTTTTAGACGTGGTACGACAGGTCCAGGTTTAAAAATTGCGAACAGAACAACAGGTCTTGTGAGACGGTATGTATTACGTCGCTGTAAAATCCGACACATCCCTTCATTATTTTTTCACTGTCCCCGGATCAGTGTTCCCTGATACAGGATTTGCAGTGCCTTTTTCTAAACTCGGTTGGCTTATATTTTCCGGGGAAAAGCAGGTTTAATGCGCATAAATACCAGAGGCCGTCTGATAGTTTATAATATGCATGAATGAACAGCTAATCTTTATATGTACAAATCCTCTGTGTATTTTCCAGGATAATCCTATTTTTGTGCAATAAACTTTTGAAGTACCTGTACCTATGATAAGATATCAATGCACCGTTTGCGGATATGTGTATGATCCGGAAGAAGGAGATCCGGATGGCGGTATACCACCCGGAACGCCATTTGAAGATATTCCTGATGACTGGCATTGCCCGGTGTGCGGGGTAAGCAAGGAAGACTTTGAACCGATTGACTGAATCAGGCTTCCGGAATGTGCTTTAAGGTTTCCAGGAGAAGTCGCCAGAATTTATCAGCTGAAAGAATTTCAATACTCTCATCGGGGCTGTGGGCTCCTCTAATAGTCGGACCGAAAGAGACCATATCGAGTCCCGGATATTTATCCAGGAAGAGTCCGCATTCCAATCCGGCATGGATGGCCCTGACGACAGGTTTCTTTCCGAAGAGATCGGAATAGGCCTTTTCGGTGATCGTAAGTATTTTGGAATTTTGTTCGGGCTTCCATCCGGGATAACCCTGTGAATGTTCAACCTCAGCACCTGCCAGCAGAAAAAGTGCCTCAATCCGGCCGGCGATATCCTTTTTGGCTGTATCAACAGAACTGCGTTGACTCGTGGCAATCTGGATATTCCATTGTTTGTCAAACTTAACAGACGCCAGGTTGGAAGAGGTTTCTACAAGATTCTCAATCTCCCGGCTCCATTCGATAACGCCGTTCGGACATGCATACAGACTGCCCAGAAGTTTGCGCTGAGCTTTTTTATTTACGACATAGGCAGGTATGTCAGCCTTGATCAGTTCCATGTTAAGACCCGGTTCAGTAATATGAAGTTCTTCTTTGATGGTTTTTCTGAATGTTTCAAACCAGGATTTCATCCCTGTGTATTTGGCTTCAGATACCGTGATGATGGCAGCAGCTTCCCTGGGAATGGCATTTCTCAGGTTCCCGCCGTCGAAACTTGCAAGCCGTATACCGTATTTCCGGGTAGCATTCCAAAGAAAGCGGCTCATGATCATATTTGAATTTCCCCGGCCCTTTTGGATATCATCACCGGAATGGCCGCCCGTCAAACCCTTCACCAAAACCTCGCATGCAATATGTCCCGTGGGGACCTTCTTTTCATGATACTGAAAATTGATCACAGTATCCACACCGCCGGCACAACCGATAAACAGCTCACCTTCATCCTCGGAATCGAGATTCAGAAGAATAGTACTGGTAAAAAATCCGGGTTTAATCTCGTTTGCTCCGGTAAGACCTGTTTCTTCGTCAACAGTAAACAGGCATTCGAGTGGTCCGTGTTCAACATGCTCTGAAGCCAGAACGGCTAATTGTGCAGCGATTCCAATCCCGTCATCGGCACCGAGGGTAGTGCCCTCAGCCTTGACCCAGCCGTCATGAATGCCCGGCCTGATCGGATCGGTATTAAAATCATGATTCACGGCGGAATTCTTTTCGCAAACCATGTCCATGTGCGACTGAAGTACCACAGACTGACGTTTTTCCATTCCCTTGGTAGCCGGTTTACTGATCAGAAGGTTACCGGCGTCATCGGTTTTATATTCCAGTGAATGCTCTTTGGCGAAATGAATCAGAAATGATCTTATCTTGTCTTCTTTTCTTGAAGGCCGGGGAACTTTCAGGATGTCTTCAAAATAAGACCATAGTTCGACCGGCTTTAGTGCACTTAATGAGTCCATCAGGTTGATATTTTACAGGTGAATCACAAATTAACATGTTTAAAACAGGATAAACAAAAAATCCCCTGCGAAGTTCTTCAATTTCGGGGGATGAATATTTGATAACCAGTATAAGCTGAAGATTTCGGAGTCATTTTGTTTTTAAACATATCCTTTAAGTGTCTTTCAAAGAATTCAGCCCCTTATATTTGACTGGAACCTTTTCTGACACGGCAGACCTTTCCGGATCATCCGGTCTGGAAGCCTGAATCCTGGTTTACGGGGTAACCATCCAACGGATCAGGGATGTATTATAAGCGCTGGTTCATTAATATCTGATACAAATACATTCCAAAAAAAGATGAGTACAAAGCCAACAATTGTTACCATGCCCGGGGACGGAATAGGCCGGGTTGTTCTTGAAGAAGCCCTGCGCGTCCTGGATGCATCGGGATTTGAAGCCGGTTACATCGAAGCCGGTATAGGCTGGGATTTCTGGTGTCGTGAAGGGAATCCTTTACCCGACCAGACCATCCGTCTGCTGGAGAAGCATAAGATTGGTCTTTTCGGGGCCATCACTTCAAAACCAAAGGATGCTGCGGCAGAAGAACTGGCACCTGAACTGCGTTCTAAAGGCTTTGTCTACTCCAGTCCCATCGTGGGTCTACGACAGCATTTCAACCTCGATATCTGTATCCGGCCGTGTCATACCTACAAAGGGAATCCATTGAATTTTATCAGGAAGGGCAGGCATAACACCATTGAGGAGCCGGAAATTGATGTGGTCATTTTCAGGCAGAATACGGAAGGACTTTATAGTGGTGTAGAATGGACCGATCCGCCTGCACAGGTGTACGATGCTCTCATGACCCATCCCAAATTCCGCAAAAACTATGGCCGTGTCCCGAAAGAAGACCTGTCCGTTTCAACCCGGATCTTCACCCGCAAAGCCACGGATCGTATCCTCAGGGCCGCGTTCACTCATGCCCGGGACAACGGCTACCACTCGGTTACGGTCTGTGAAAAACCTAACGTGATAAGGGAAACATCAGGGATGATGTATAAGATGGCTATAGAAATGCAGCGTAATGAATTCCCCGAGGTTGAACTCTGGAACACCAATATCGATGCCCAGATGATGTGGCTCACAAAAAACCCTGAAGATTACGGTGTGATCGTTGCTGGTAATATGTTCGGGGACATTGTGTCGGATGGCTTTGCCGGACTTACCGGAGGTCTTGGGTTTGCATGCAGTGCCAACCTGGGTGAGGACGTAGCTGTTTTTGAGCCTACACACGGCTCCGCACCAAAGTATGCCGGCTTTCCGGTATCAATCGTAAATCCTGTTGCTATGATCGCTTCTGCATGCATGATGCTCGATCATATCGGTGAAACACAACGGGCAGGACGTATCCGTGACGCCTTAGCCCTTGTAGTCAGCGAAGGTAAAGTCAGGACCTATGATATGCTGAAAATGACGGGTAAACCTGATGTTATTAAGAAAGGGGCAGCCTCAACCCGGCAGATGGCTGATGCTGTAATCTCAAAATTAAGGAACTGAAAACGTCCCCTGGATTGACCTGTTATACGTAATGTAAAAATCTCAAGAAATGACTAACAAAGTTTATCAACTATGGCCTGAGTTGGATTGGATACTGGACGGTGACCTGCGTGAAAAGGTTGCCCGGACCTGGGAACTGGCCCTCGAAAAAAGTGCACTCTCTGCCGCTGACCTTCATAAAATACCTTTCACACTTTTGGTCCCCGGTGTAAAGGTGAGCTTTATGGCGCATAAAAGGTCGGTGGTGCATATCGCCAGGCAGGCAGGGGAGACGATCACCGCCTTTTACGGAAGCGATCTGCCGGTGAACCAGGATGTACTGATCGCAGGTGCTATCCTGGCTGATGTAGGCAAGCTTCTCGAATACGACATGGCCGATGGCCGGGCAGTACAGGGTCGTTACGGCAAATACCTGAGACATCCTTTTTCCGGCGTCTCCCTGGCCGAGCAGTGCGGCGTTCCGCCCGAAGTTTGCCATATCATCGCTGCACATGCAGGCGAGGGTGACCAGGTAAAAAGATCGGTTGAAGCAACAATCGTGCATCATGCCGACTTTATGACCTATAATGCTTTTCGCGAACGCCTGGAGGGTTAATTGATTTTTTCCCGGAATTAGGTAATCCACATAAAAACTATTAATTTGGACGAACTAAAGTGGGAAAACCCCGGCTATGCTGAGCTTCGACTTGATTCTGGTATTCGTCGTAATCGCGTTCATCGTTGTATCCCTTTACTGGGGTATACTTGGACCTTCTTTTACTTTCGTTATCGGTATCAGTTTTCTGGGATTTGTCGGCATACTTACTCCTAATGAAATATTGAGTGGGTTTGCCAATGAGCAGATCGCCGTGGTGATCATGTTATTGCTTATTGGCGATATCATCAGGCAGACAGCTGTGATTGAAGTGATTTTCGACAGGATCTTCCGGTCGGCAAAAAGCTACCGTGGCTTCCTCAGCCGTATGCTTATCATCATCAGCACGTTTTCTGCCTTCCTGAACAATACACCCCTGGTAGCCGTCATGATGCCTTATGTGAACAGCTGGTGTAAAAGGAACAAAATTGCCCCTTCAAAATTCCTGATGCCATTGTCTTTCGCTGCTATCCTGGGCGGATGTGCAACACTTATCGGGACATCCACCAACCTGATCGTCAACGGCCTGGTTGAAAGTCAGACCATCATCCCGGGACTAAAACCCCTTAAAATATTTGATTTTACAGCCGTCGGTCTGCCCATGATGATCGTTGGTTTCTTCTATCTGTTGTTTTTCGGGGACAGGCTTCTTCCTGAGACTGATAAATCCGATGAGGAATCTTCCGGCCAGAGCCGTGAATATATCGTGGAAAGCAAAGTCCGTTCCGGATCTCACCTGGTTGGCAAAACTATTGAAGAGGCCGGGTTCTTTGGTGACCGCTCTTATACACTCCTTGAGATTGTCAGGGAGGATATTAAATTTGTATCCTTTAGTGAAAAATTTGTCCTGCAGAATGGCGATCTTCTTGTATTTACTGGTGATACAGCTACCATTGCCGAATTAATCGAAGGGAAATCGGGCCTGCAGTTGCCTGAAGTAGGGATGATGCAAAGAAGGCGGAAAACGGAGATCGTCGAAATTGTGATCAGCCAGAATTCGTCACTGATCGGCAAATCAGTTAAAACCATTAACTTCAGAAGTAAATATGATGCAGCCATCATAGCCGTTCACCGCAACGGGGTGAGGATACAGGAAAAGCTCAGTGATATTATGCTCAGAGCAGGTGACGTTCTACTCCTTTTTACGGGTGAAAATTTCCTCGTGAGAACGGAAAATACCATGGATTTTTATTTTATCTCAAAAGTGCGTGGATTTGTGAAACTGGAATGGTATAAAACGGCTGTACTTCTTGGAGGACTGATGTTGTCCATCCTTTTGTCGGCTTTTGGTGTCATACGTCTGTTTATGGGACTTATCATAGTCATCATTGCATCTCTGGCGTTGAAGATCACCAACCCAAAAGACCTTTCAAAAAGTATCGACTACAATCTGGCCATCATTATCGTGCTTTCACTGGCCCTGGGTACCGCTATGGCAAAATCCGGAGCAGCCGACCTGTTGGCGGATTCTATTATCAACATGTTCATGCCGTTGGGGAAGATCGGTATTCTTTTCGGCATATTCTTTATTACAGCTGTTCTCGCAGCCTTTATCACCAGCAAGGCTTCTGCAGCCATTATTTTCCCGATTTCTCTCACCATGGCAGCCAATCTGGACCTGAATCCTATACCCTTTGTACTGGTTGTGGCCTTTGCTTCTGCAGCCAATTTTATGACGCCGATAGGCTTTCAGACCAACCTTATGGTTTATGGCCCCGGCAACTATGCTTTTAGAGATTTTATGAAAGTAGGAGGGCCTCTGACGTTTATCTATATGATCGTGGCGGTACCGATTCTTTCACTGATTTACTTTTGAACCATCTTCAGCAAAGATTTTTACAAACCGCTCGCCTTCCGAATTGGCATATGCCCTGAACATGCCCTTGGTGTTGAATTCAGCGGCATAATTACCGGTCCGGTCCAGACAGATAACTCCTCCATCACCACCTGCAGGCTTCAGCTTTTTCCGGATCACCCGATTGGCAGCCTCCCCGACTGAAAGATGCAGGTATTCCATCATGCTCGAAATGTCGTGCGCCACGCAATAACGGATGAAAAATTCCCCGTGCCCGGTGGCTGAGATACCACAGGTGTTGTTGTTTGCATAGGTCCCGGCTCCTATGATGGGAGAGTCTCCGATACGTCCATAACGCTTGTTGGTCATTCCTCCCGTAGAAGTTCCGGCGCACAAATTCCCGCTCCTGTCCAGGGCAACACACCCGACAGTCCCGTATTTGCCGGGTCTGGCAGTATCCGCTCTGGCCTTTTCTTCCTCCAGGCTTTGCTCCAGTCTTTTAAAGCTTCTTTCTGTATAAAAATAATACGGATTGACGATCTCGAGACCCTGCTCTGCTGCAAAAGCAGAAGCACCTTCACCCGAAAGAAATACATGTTCCGATTTTTCCATGACTTTCCTCGCAGCCCTGATGGGATTCTTAATATCCATCACTCCCGCCACAGCTCCGGCATTCAGATTGCTGCCATCCATGATCGCGGCATCCATTTCATTGGTTGAATCGTGGGTGAATACCGAGCCTTTCCCGGCATTAAATAATGGGGAATCCTCCAGGAGTACAATGACTGCCTCAACAGCATCTGTCGAAGATCCTCCTTTGGAAAGGATTTGCAGACCCTTGTCAAGGGCTTCATTCAGTTTAGCCTTGTAGATGGCCTGATCTGCCCCGGGGAGAGATTCGGGCGTCAGACTGTTTCCTGCACCACCATGAATGATCAATGCATAACTGATGCCTGGTTTTTTTTCATTTTGACAGGAATATAAAGCGAGGAATCCCGTCAGGATCAGAAAAAGGGTAGCGCGTTTCATCAGAGGACCGTTTAGTGATTTACTACCTAAAGGTAACAAAAGCTACCTATATAAATTACGGATCCCGGATGAAGAGTAACCCGTTGCTGCTTTTAAAGAGCTGACAGCCGCACCGGAGATTTTTATTCCCATGACTCTGTGTCTGATTAACCCACCCTGCAGGTAAGGCACCCTTTAAAGCTGAGTCGCTGAGCCGGGGAAGTACAGCCGGATTTCCTCATTTAACATTGATTTTCAGGCTGCCCTCTGTAACTTTAATGTCAACCTTCGCCTTAGGATTTGAGCCGTAAGTTCCCGAGATAAATTTGTCTGCGTTTTCGATCCTTTTACTCAGATTCTCTACTCCATTTACGGCAATCTCACCACGCATTGCAGAGGCGTTTATAATAAAACTGGATCCCGCATTGATACCCATTTTGTAACTGCCACGGGTGTTATCGATTTTTATGGTTTGAAAATCCTTCCCGATCTCATCGACTTTGACTACCGAATAGTCACTGGTGATCTCAAATTTATCCAGGATTACATCTGCTGATAAATTGCTGTATTTGAGGTCACCGACATAATTCTTAAGTTCACCCACCCGGTACGTGTCATATTTGGATTCAACTACCAGTGAACTGCATTCATCCACATTCAGGCCAGAATACTGGCTTATCACAACCAGGGCAGTAGCTTCACTGATACTCAGCTTTGAATAGATGAGGTTGAGCTTCAGCCAGGCTGTTTCACCTATTGAACCTGTGGAATGGTCGAGGGTGATCTCATTCAGCGTACCGGCCTTGCCTCTGGATAATATCTGGGCTTTAATTGTCCCGAATGCAACGCTGATATTTGCAAGGCCTGAAATCTGTTCGATATAGACCGACCCGTAACGGTTCTTAAGATTCATATCTACGGATGCAGGTACATGAATCGTGAAATCAATGCCAAGCTGTGTGTTATCCATTGACGGTAGATTATCGGGAAATACTGAAATGACCTTGATCTCATTGCCAGCTTCCTTGATTTGAACATCCAGCTTGTTGGCCAGATCACCGGCCAGCTTGGGGTTGTCACTTTTTACCCAGATGGATGCTTCAATTTTTATCGTATTATCATCGGTATTCAGGATATTTACGTTTCCAAACTTGCTGTCAATGGTAAGGGTGGTTCCCGGATTAAACTTAAAGTCCCTGGATATGGTTCTTTCTTCCTTTTGTGCCTGAAGTGCATCGGAGATGAACAATAATAAACCAGTGAAAAGCAATGCCCGGCAGTAGTGTGATGTTTTCATCTTAGTAGAATATTTCTGTTTTATCGGTTCGGTTAATTTCAGGGGATCACCCTTGATGCAATTTGATAAGTTGTATTTTTTATGATCTGGTGGGTTCCTGGTCATAGATTTTTAGTGGGTTTTGTACCCCCCTCTTCAAGTTGATCCAGGACGTATTCAAGAAATTCTGCCCTTGCACGGTGATATTCGATCAGCGCATTGATGACCCGCTTGTCTCCGGGATACCTTTTCAGATCACGGATAATTTTATCATAATCTTTACCGGCATGATTTACATCATTCAAAACCCTGGTCTTTGTGATGTTGTCATGCAGCGGAATCTCCCTGATCTCACTGATTCTCTCATCACTGACCATATTATAGTAATAAAGCGTTTCCCTGACATCTGCCGGGAGTTCGGAAAGTACCGATTTATCACTTTTCCCCGAAAAGTAAATATACATCCCGGTAGCTATAATAACACCTGCCAGGAACGCTGCAGCCATCCTGAGAAAGCCGGTATGAAAACCTGAGGGTGCAGCGCCGAGTTTTCTCCTGAACCTTTTATAATGGCCGTGATAAGGTTGCCGGTCATCAAAAAGATCCCTGTTCTCCTTAACAAGTTTTTCAAGGTCACTCATTTTTTTTCTTTTTCAGGTTTAGCAGTAGCTTTTGTTTTGCCCTCGAATACTGCGACCGTGAAGTAGAAGCCGAGATTCCGAGAATACCGGCAATCTCATCATGGTCGTAACCTTCAAGAAGGTACAGTGACAGCACAATCCTGTAACCTTCGGGCAAACGGTAGATCTCATCTTTTATCAGCCTGAGGTCATCCTGAGAAACGTACGCTTCATCATCATCTGTTTCAGGGAACGCTTCTGTATCGAAATCCTCAAGTGGTTCAGTTAAATACCGCTTTCTTTTCCTCAGTGTGTCCAATGAGGTGTTGATCACAATTTTTTTCAACCAGGCTCCAAAGCTTACTGTTCCGCTGAACTGATCCAGGTTTTCAAAAGCTTTCATAAAGGCTTCCTGCATGGCGTCTTCCGCTTCGAACCTGTCATTCAGAATCCTCAGGCTGGCATTGAACATGGCCATGTGATAGAGCCTGTATATTTTAAACTGTGCCTTACGGTCACCTCTTTTGCATTCATCGATCAATGCCTTGTGAATATCCTTAGAATGGTTGCCAGATTTCATTTAAGAGACGGTAAAAAAATGTTGACGCTGCACCGATGAATTGAATTTATTAGACTGAATTCCGGTTTTCTGGTCAAAAATAACACGTAAACCATTGCAAATTAAGATATTTTGCTAAATTTGTACAAGTTCAAAAATATTAAATTTAAATTCCTAACCCTAAAATTATCGGTACTATGAAAAAATTAAGCTTCATCCTGGTCTTTTTGTCATTTTTCGCATTCGTCTCCTTGAATTCATGTCAGCAAAAGCCTAAGGAAACCAATCAGACTGAGGAAGAAATGGCTCCCGCTGATGAAAACAATACTCCTGCCAATATGCAGGAAGACACAACTCAGATGAGCAGTGATACATCTATGCAATCCAAGTAAAGGTGTATCATGAAAAAAATAACGCCGGATAATTTCCGGCGTTTTTTTTTGTCTAGAAGAACAGGCCGGTCAGATACATCATACCTGTTTTTATTTCTCCTGAGGAGTAATCAAGTTGTGATCCTCCCAGGCTGTGAGGTATAAATGCGATGATCAGATTCGCCACCGTCGCAATGTAAACCAGGTATCTCCTGTTGGCACCTTTCCGGTTACCGGCCCAGGCAACAATCCATAGTACAAAGGCGATCAGCGACTTGTTATCCGTCAGGTCCATGCCATAGGGAAATCCTGTCCAGAATTCTCCGAATGCAAATTTTTGTACAACCGGACCCATGATCATCCCGCCAAAAAGAAAAAGAATGAGCGTCAGCCCGGTATAGAATTTATACGAAGGATACTTTCCAAGTGCATACAGGCCGGTTAAATTGGACAATAACATTGCAGCGAAGATCAACAGGATATGAGGGATCAGGACCCATGCAGGCACGTTGCTCTTAAAACGCATGACAACATTTTCGTTCTGATGGATCTCTACCGGCTTGCCCTGATCAAAAAATTCAACCCTGTATTCCAGCTTTCCTGCGGCATGTTGTTTGGGAAGCCAGGCAATAAGCCGGCCGCCATCCCTTACGAGGTGAATGGTATCCCAGGGCTCATGGGTCGGGAATCTCCTGTAAATAAGGTTACCTGTAATTTCAGGATCACTGATGTCGAGACTGATGATTGCATCCATATAACCGTTAACACTCCTGGGCAACTCTAATTTATAACTTTTACCACCGGCTTCGAAGTTGATGCTTTTGGGATAGGTGGGCCCGGTCATCCTTTGATATACGGCTGTAAACATAGTGATAATAACGGCAATAATCCAAAATAGTGCTTTCTTCCATTTCATAACTTATAATTGTATTAGAAGGTCAACAATTTTATCATTTCTTTTAACACTCACCACAATGCGTTGTCCATATTTCATGGCATTCATCCGGTACATGTAATCGTAAACATTGCCGACCGGTTTGCCATCAATAGCCACAATGATGTCACCGCGTTTCATGCCGCCGATATCCGCAGGCTTACCACCGGTAACCGCCAGGACTTCCATCCCGTCCTTTCCCTCACCCGAAACATCAGGCATGATACCCAGGGTAATCCTGTTACGGTAACTCCTTGAAGTGCTTTCCTTCGGTCCGGCTTCCGTAAAATGAAGGACGGAATCACGGTCAGCTACGATTCCTGCCACATCGGCGATGAAATGATCGGCCATGACCAGTCCGGGGATATTCAGGGAATCCACCCGGTCAAAAGGAGTATGATAGTCCTTATGAGGACCCGTTGTAAAGAACATCACAGGAATATCTTTGGCATAAAATGAAGCATGGTCAGACGGACCGTAACCTGCGTCGGAAAGTTCCAGGTGGAGATGATATTTGCCATTCAAATGATTCAGGATTTCGCGGGTTTCCGGAGCTGTGCCAACACCGCCGATTTGTAATGTAGAATCCGGCCTCATCCTTCCAATCATATCAACATTGAGCATGACAGAAACCTTTTTCAGGTCTATGGGAGAATGTTCCACAAAATACCTGGATCCCAGAATCCCTTCCTCTTCGGCACCGAAAGTGATGAAGAGCATACTGCGCTTTGGCTTCTCCTTCATCCCTGAAAAATATCCGGCCAGCTCAAGTACGGTGGACGTTCCGGAAGCATTATCGTCGGCACCGTAATGAATAGCAATGGTATCGGGCCTGCGTGAGGAAGACCCGGGTCCACCCATGCCTAAATGATCCTTGTGTGCACCAATGATGATCCACTGGTTGCGGAGAACAGGATCCGAACCCTCTAAAACGGCAGCTACATTGCCTGTTCTGGAATAGGTCCTCACCATATTGATGCCGGCTTCCAAACCGGAAAGACTTTCGTAGGCTGGAGCTTTCTTCTTTGCGAGAAGCCTTTTCTCAACCGGCTCAACTTCAAACCCGCTGCCTTTCATTATGTCATCCGCAACTTCCCGCCTGATCTGTACTACCGGTATGCCTACAGAAGGCTCCTTGCCATTCTCATCCGGAAAACGGTCTGCAGGATCGTATTCCTTCCCCGAAACAAAAAGAACTCCTGCAGCTCCCTTATCTTTTGCCAGAAGAATCTTGTCCCGGTCTCGTGAATGGTCCATAAAAATTGTACTGTTTTCCGGTTCACCCCTGAAAATGAGTGCCCATTTGCCACCGGGATCCTTTCCTTCATAATCATTCCATGCAAAGGTGTCGTTTTTGACATCAAAACCATATCCGCAAAATACCACCGGAACATTCAATGTATCATTCCCGCTGTATTCCATCGGTATAAAATCTTTGCCCTGAACAAATGAACGTCCGCCATACTTCAGGATATCCTCCTCCGACGGTGTGATGGCCGAAATGATTTCAAAATGCTGTATAAACTGATCGCCAGCAGGCTTCAATCCGTACGATTTGAATTTACCTGCTATGTACTGCATGAGGACAGAGTCTTCCGGCGTACCGGGATACCGGCCTTTCAGACTGTCAGTGGCCAGAAAATTCAGGTCGGAGAGCAGATCCTCTGCTGTAATCGCCGGATTATAGCTTCGGGTACACGAAAGACATAATACCACATAAAGGAACAATAATCCGGCTATGAACGGTGATTTTCTCATCTCTGCTGTTTTTTGATAAAAAAAGCAAATTTAGTTGTTTTTGTATGAAATGCTACTTCTCTGGTATGATAATACTTCTTCTTTATTAAGCCGTTTCCTATGTCAGGAATACTTTATTAAAAAAAGTAAAGAATTCTTGAATTTTTCTTGCGCCGTGTTTTGAAATCATCTACTTTTACAACCTCGTTTAACAAGATTGTCAAACAATAATGTTAATACAGGTTATGACTCAGGAATTGAACACGGACATGGAGAACAGGATCGTGGATGCTGCAACGAGGGCGTTCGTCCGGAAAGGGAAAGCCGGTACTTCGATGCAGGACATCGCTGAAGAGGCAGGCATTAACCGTACTTTGCTGAATTACTATTTTCGCAGTAAAGACAAATTGTTCGACCTGATTTTTCAGAGGGTTTTCGTCAGGTTTCTTCCTGACCTTGCTGCTGAAATCAATGCGGAAATATCCTTAGAAGAAAAGATTGTCAGGGTAGTAGACAGGTATTATAGCATATTGAAGGAGAGTCCGTATGCATCCGTTTTTATTATTCATGAACTGAGCACCGATCCGTCGCGTCTTGTCCATAGCATGCGTAAGCAGGGCATCAGGCCGGATAAACTGATAGGGGAGTTCAAAACTGAAATGTCTGCCGGACGACTGAAGAAGGCAGATCCCCGTCAGCTCCTGGTTAATCTTCTGGGTCTCATTATTTTTCCTTTTGCTGCAAGAACCGTCATAGAGGGAATATTGTTTTCCAATGACAGCAAAGCTTTTGACCGTTTTCTCGATGAGAGAAGGGAATACATCAAAACATATTTTATTGAATCGATTAAGGTCTGAAAAATGAAAAAGATCGTCACTTTATTTTGCCTGATCATACCGGCCATGGCCAATGCACAGGATACGATTAGCCTGGGGGAATGCCTCAAAGCCACCGAAGAAAACCATCCACGGCAAGGCGATTATCAGCTTCTTGAAAATATATCCGGGAACAGACTGGAAAATTTCCAGGCGGAATGGTATCCGGAACTTAATGTAAACGGATCGGCCACTTACCAGTCGGATGTGATACAGCTGGGCATTAATTCTCCCATTCCCGGACTGCAGTTTCCGGTGGCTCCCAAAGACCAATATAAAGTGTCGCTGGATATTAACCAGACTTTGTACGACGCAGGCATGACCAAAAAGCAGAAAGAGGTGGAAAAGACAAATGTACAGACTTCTGTGAAACAGCTGAAAAGTGATATTAATCAGGATAAGGATTTTGTCAAAAATCTCTATTTCAATATTCTTTTGTTGCAGGAGAGTATGAAGATCACCTCATTATCCATCGGCCAGCTGGATGTGAACAGAAGTGTGGTTCAGTCGGGCGTAGATAACGGGGTGTTGCTGAGTTCGGATATGGATCTGCTCAGGGTGGAGGTGATGAAGCTCCGGCAAAACTTAGCCGAACTTGAAAACCGGAGGCAGGCATTCCTGAAAATTCTTGCATTAAAAACCGGACTTCAGATCACCGACAGGGACAGCTTCCTGCTTACCGGTTTTGATATTCCTGAAAAGGCGGATCTGCAGAGGACTGAACTGGAAGTGTTTGATCTGAAAAGGGAAGTACTCGGTAAGTCGGAGGACCTTTTAAAATCAAAACGACTTCCGGTGTTATATGCCTTCGGACAGTTCGGATACGGAAAACCCGGACTGAACTTGTTAAATAATCAGTTTAATACCTATTATATTGTGGGTGCCGGTCTGAAATGGAATTTATGGGATTGGAACCAGGTAAAAAGAGACAGGTCGAATTTGCAGATGCAATCGGATATGATCGGGCACCAGAGGGATAACTTTGTCATGAACATAGATGATGCCATGACACAGCAAATGGCAGATATTCATACACACCACGATAATATCGCAAAATTTCAGCAAATTCTTTCATTGAGGGAGAACATCACGGCAACCTACCAGTCACAGCTTCGCAACGGAACGATTAAGACCAACGATTTCCTGCAGGTTCTGAATGCGGAAAAGATCGCGAGGATACAGCTGGCTTCTGAAAAGATCCTGCTGCAAAAAGCCATAGCCGATTATAAATTTACTGAGGGTACATTATAATCTTGGGATACAAACCATTTTTTAAGGAACATTGATACGGATTCAATTTTACAGACATGAAAATTACATTTTTAACTCCAGCAGCAATACTTTTTGCTCTCACCATGAATTCATGCAGACAGAATGAAAACGAGGCCTTTGCCTATGGAAACTTCGAATCGGAGGACGTTCTGGTCTCAGCCGAAACCACGGGCACTCTTGAGCTTTTTACGATGAATGAGGGTGATATGGTCAAAAAAGATCAGCTGGTGGGTATTGTCGATTCCTCTCAGCTGCACCTGAAAGTAATGCAGATCAGGGCTGCAGGACAGAGCGTCCGTTCCCGCCTGGCACAGATTGATGAGGAGATCAATGTAAATAACGTCAGCATCCGGAATGTTGAACGCGACCTTAACCGTGTTAAAGCTATGCACAAGGAAGGTGCGGCTACCGATAAGCAGCTTGATGACCTTCAGGGCAATGTCGATCTGCTTCGTGCCCGGAATGCTGCTTTAAGCACCCAGAAAGCTACCGTATATGCCGAATTGCAATCCAATGAGGCACAGCTGCTCCAGGTCAGGGATCAGATAGACAAATGCAGGTTAAGGACACCCATGAGCGGAACCATACTGGAGACATATGTACGACAGGGTGAGCTTGCAGTCACAGGACGGGCTTTGTATAATATGGCGGATCTTTCCTCAATCATACTTCGGGCTTTTATCGATGGAGATCAGCTGAGTTCAATAAAAATCGGTGATAAAGTTGAAGTCAGATATGACGGACCTGGTGAAAAGCTTTTGAGCAAAACAGGAGTGGTCAGCTGGATCTCTTCTGAAGCTGAGTTCACGCCCAAGATTATTCAGACAAGGGAGGAACGTGTCAACCTTGTATATGCCGTTAAAGTGATCGTACCGAATGACGGAAGTCTTAAAATCGGAATGCCGGGTGAGATCGGAAGAATTAATCCATCTTTATGAAAGTAATTGAAATACATAACGTCACAAAGAATTTTGGTAAGATACAGGCCCTGGATAACATCAGCCTGGAAATTGATAAAGCCGAGATTTTTGGACTGATTGGCCCCGACGGGGCAGGGAAAACGACACTTTTCAGGATCATCGTCACCGTTCTCCTGCCTTCCTCCGGTGAAGCTAAGATCTGCGGCTATGATGTCGTCAAATCGTACAGGGAAATACGAAACCTCGTAGGATATATGTCTGGCCGTTTTTCATTGTACCATGACCTGACTGTTGAAGAAAACCTGAGATTCTATGCCACGGTTTTCGGAACGACCATAGAGGAAAATTATGATTTGATCCACGATATCTACAAGCAGATCGAACCGTTTCGCAAAAGAAGGGCCGGTAACCTGTCGGGAGGGATGAAACAAAAGCTCGCACTGTCATGTGCTCTTATCCACCGGCCTGAATTACTGGTGCTTGACGAACCAACTACCGGCGTTGACGCCGTATCCAGAAAAGAATTCTGGGATCTCCTGGACAGGATCAAAGAACAGGGGATCACCATACTTGTTTCTACACCATACATGGATGAGGCGTCGCGGTGCGACAGGGTGGGACTTATCCAGAAGGGAAAAATCCTGAAAATCGACAAGCCTGCCATGATTCCCCGTGACTACGATCGTCCGCTATACTCTATACGTTCGGTGACTTCCAACTACCAGCTTTTACTGAAGCTCCGCAAATATGACTGGTGTCATACAGCCTGGCTTTTCGGACAGGACATCCATCTCAGCCTTACCGCCGCGAACCGCAGGGAAGATTTTATGAAGCTCGCCGGGGCCTGGGATGACGTGGCCGGTATCACCGAGATCACTGCAGGCGTGGAAGATATGTTTATTGAATTAATGCCATCAGTCTGATGAACGGAAACGGGGATATCATTATCGTTAATGATCTTGTAAAAAAATTCGGTGATTTTATAGCTAACGATCATCTGAGTTTCAGTGTAAGGAAGGGAGAGATATTCGGATTTCTCGGGGCAAACGGTGCCGGAAAGACCACCACGATACGGATCCTTTGCGGCCTTTCATATCCTACCTCCGGAGTAATCACCATCGACGGTCTTGATGTATACAAAGACCGTGACAGGATCAAGCGCAGAATAGGATATATGAGTCAGAAATTTTCCTTGTACGAAGATCTTACAATCAGGGAAAACATACGTTTTTATGCGGGCATATTCGGGATGAAGCGGAAGAAAATCATTGAACGTACCGACGAATTGCTGGAACGTCTTGATCTCCGGAGCATCGAAAACAGGCTGATCCGCGATATCCCCCTGGGCTGGAAACAAAAACTTGCCTTTTCGGTGGCAGTGTTTCACAAACCGTCTATCGTCTTTCTCGATGAGCCTACAGGCGGCGTGGATCCGGTTACACGGAGGCAGTTTTGGGAACTGATCAGCGATTCGGCAGAACGGGGAATTACGGTTTTTGTAACCACTCACTACATGGATGAAGCCGAATATTGTGACAGGGTTTCCATAATGGTCGATGGCCGTATCGAGGCACTTGATTCGCCGTCTGAACTGAAAAAAACCTATAAGGTAAATGATATGAACTCAGTATTTTTAAAACTGGCAAGAGCAAAGTAACGACAGGATGCAGTATGAAAAGAGCACTTATATTTGATATGGACGGGGTAATTGTACATAATGACAGGTACCATTGCCTGGCATGGGAAGAATTTGCAGGCCGGTATGGAAAAACCGTAGGTTTTGATGAAGTAAGAAGCTGGTTTGGAAGCACGAACAAGACTATTCTTGAGGGACTTTTTGGAACAGGCCTGAGTAAGGGGCAGATAACTTCAATGGGCAGGGAGAAGGAGGAGATTTACAGGAGATTGTATGCCGGGGTCATCAAACCAGTTCCGGGACTGCCTGAATTACTGAAGGAACTCAACGGATCATTCCTCACGGGGGTGGCCACCTCCGCACCGCCGGAAAACGTTGAATTTGTTCTCAGGGAGACAGGCCTAAAAGCCTTCTTCAACGCGGTGACCGATGAATCTGATATTCAAAAGGGGAAGCCCGATCCTGAGATCTTCCTTAAAGCAGCCCTGAAACTGGGTGTGGAACCTGCCGGTTGTCTGGTCTTCGAAGATTCTTTCCAGGGTATCGAAGCTGCCCGCAGGGCTGGCATGCATGTCGTCGGAGTGGCCACAACCCATGAATCTGGCAGCCTGGTAAATACCGACTTCGTCATTCATGACTTTTTCGGTATCGATATAAAAAAGCTTAATGATATTTTTGGAGCATGAAACGTTTCATTGGATTCATCATCAAGGAATTTTATCACATTTTCAGGGATTACAGGACCCTGATCATCCTTTTCGGTATTCCCATAGCCCAGATCATGATCTTTGGTTATGTCGTCACCAATGAGATCCGTAATGTAAAAATTGCCGTTCTCGATGAATCCAAAGATGAGGTGACCACTTCTGTCATAAACAAGATCCTGTCCTCTGGATACTTTGTCCTCGAATCGGAACTGACATCGGTCGGGCAGATCCAACCGGCATTCGAAGGGGGAAAGGTAAGGGAAGTGATCGTTTTTGAACCTGATTTTGCACAAAATCTTGAAAAAACAGGAAAAGCAGCAATCAGGATTGTGGCGGATGCTTCGGATGCAAACACAGGCAACCTGATCTCCGGCTATACCAGGGGTATCCTTCTGAATTACCTGCAGACGGTAAATAAAGGAGTGCAGATCCCCTACGAAATTAAAGTTCTGCCCAGAATGTATTTCAACCAGGGATTGAAAGCCGTTTACATGTTCGTTCCTGGAACCATGGCGCTGATCATCATCCTGATTTCTGCCCTTATGACCTCTATCTCCATCACCAGGGAGAAGGAAATGGGAACCATGGAAACATTGCTCGTTTCTCCGCTGCGTCCGGCACACATCATCCTCGGGAAAGTAACCCCGTATATTTTTCTCTCATTCATGGATGCCCTCCTGATTATCCTTCTGGGATACTACGTTTTCAGTGTACCGGTTACCGGCAGTCTCATATTGCTGTTACTGGCTACCATCATCTATGTTTCCCTGGCTCTGTCCCTGGGTATCTTTATTTCAACCGTCGCAACCAGCCAGCAAATGGCCATGTTCATTTCGATGCTGGCCCTGATGCTGCCGACACTTATTCTGTCTGGTTTCATCTTTCCTATAGAGAATATGCCTGTTGTTTTGCAATGGCTGTCGGCCATTATGCCCGCAAGGTGGTTTATCTCATTGCTGAAAGATATTATGATCAAGGGGACTGGCTTCTTCTATGTCTGGAAAGAACTCCTTATTCTGACGGGAATGACGGCGTTTTTCATATTACTGAGTATAAAGAGATTCAAAATAAGACTGGAATAACCGGTACGTAAATTATGTAATTGAGCTGAGTATGAAAATCATATTGTCCATCATCCGGAAAGAGTTCATCCAGATTTTCAGGAACCGGGTAATGCTGCCATTCATTTTTCTGGTACCCATCGTGCAGATGGTCATCCTGGTTTTTGCAGCTAACCTTGAAATGAAAGAGATACGTTTCGTGGTGGTTGACAATGATCTTTCTTCCGTTTCACGCCGGATGACAGCTGAATTCTCAGGCTCGAAGTTTTTTAACTTCGGGGGAACGGCAATCGACCTGCCGGCAGCCGAACATTTGCTGGACAAAGACCAGGCCGACCTGGTTATTCATTTTAAGCCGGGATTTGAAAAAGACCTGAGGAAGGAAAACGCCGTACCGGTGCAGTTACTGGTGAATGCGGTAAATTCCACGAAAGCCAGTCTTGTCAATGTCTACGCCACCAATATCATCATGGATTTCAACCGCAGGATACGCACCGAATGGCTGGGTATGACGGACAGTAACAGCCTGAAATCCTTCAATATCATTACCGCGTTCTGGTACAATCCGGAACTGAACTATAAAATATTCATGCTTCCTGGGATCCTCGTTATCCTCGTCACCCTCATAGGTATGTTCCTTGCCGCACTAAACCTGGTCAGGGAGAAGGAACTCGGAACCTCGGAGCAGATCAATGTCACACCCATCAAAAAGTACCATTTCATTTTTGGCAAACTCTTTCCTTTCTGGGTTATTGCCTTGTTTGAACTGGCTGTCGGACTGACGATCGGACGGTTTTTCTTTCATCTTCCCATTCTTGGAAGTGTGGGTCTTCTTTTCCTTTTTGCCGCCGTTTACCTGGTTGTGGTGCTCGGCATAGGCCTTCTTATCTCCACCTTTTCATCAAATCAGCAGCAGGTGATGTTCCTCTCCTTCTTTTTTATGCTGACGTTTATCCTGATGTCGGGTATTTTTACTCCCGTGGAAAGTATGCCGCAGTGGGCCCAGAATGTCAACATAGTCAATCCGTTAGCCTATTTTATGAAGGTGATTAGGATGATTCTGCTTAAAGGTTCAGGCTTTGCAGATATTCATCGTGAGCTTTATTCTTTACTCATCTTTGCGTCAGTAATCCTGAGCCTTGCCGTTTGGAGATACAGGAAAGTCAACTGATCACTCGTTGATCAGCTCATCGAGCTGATGCCGGAATGCATCTGAATTCCAGTTAGCAGCCCCGTTCTTATCTACCACGATCGCTCCGGTTTTGGAAATGATAAAGGTTGTAGGGATGCTTTGTACCGGGAAAGAAGGGGGTAATGGAGATTGCTGTATATATACCGGAATATCGTAACCCGATTCATGCAGGAACTGATTTAGCTTTCCGGGTTCTTCGCTGCTCACCAGAATAAAGTTGATCTTACTTCCATAATCATTGTACAAATCCTGGAGGGCAGGGAGTTCAGCGCGGCAGGGAGGACACCATGTTGCCCAGAAATTTAAAAGGACAACTTTGTTTTTGAAGTCTCCCAGGATATAATCTTTGCCTTTAAGGTCTTCAAAATTTAACTGATAATCAACGGACGTAAGGCCTTTTATGCTTCGTTCAGTGGTTACATGAGGTTTCCGTAAGGTAGCCCTTATCAAAACGGCCGATAGTTCCCTTCGTGTTGAAGGTATTATCATGAGAATGATAAGGATATAGAATAACACATCACCGAAAATCTTGATTTTTGAATTCTTCTTGAAATAACTGCTAAACCAGTTTTTTATTTTTTCCATTTTTTCCTTTAAATAAACAATATCATCTGTCACAATTTGCTTTTGGCAATAACCGAACCTATAACAGGGCGCCTCATGAATGGTTCATGTGTCCTTCATTTTAAGTTCATGGCTCTCTCCATTCATTTCAGCCGTGATAACAAAACTGAACCTGTCAAGATCCAGGCAGAGATCAAAATCGGCAGCAGGCGCATAGAGCTGTTTTTGATCATCGAAGAATCGCCTGCCACTGGTTTGTCTGATGATCTGAACCATCTTCTCAAAATCACTTTCGCGTCCTTCAAGCTCATTTTTAATATATTCGGCACAAAAGCTGTCTTCTTCAACTGGGTATCTGGCAGAGTAGCCCATACATACCAGGGATACGTTCTCAGGTTTCTGTTTCAGGATATATCTGGAAATGGCCCCGGCGTTAACAAAACTGCCTGTGATGATCTCATCGGCATGTACGGCATTAACAAGCCCCTGGGTTCCGGCACTGGTAGTATGAATAAGCGTTTTTCCGCGGAGGTCGGCCTGCATGATCTGGGACGGTGAATTTCCGAAGTCGAAACCGGCGGGCTTCTGTTCATCCCGTTCCCCGATAAGCAGGCGGGAAGGATCTTCATTCTTAAGCCGCAGGGCAATATCCAGCTCCCCCACGGGGATGATCTTTGCAGCTCCCCCGGCAAACGCATAGGCCGCGACAGAAAAAGCACGGAAAACATCGATGACAACCGTAAGTCCTTCAGCCTCACGGGCTCCCTCGATGAGGTGTAAAATCCTGATATTCATTGTTCCTTTTGTACGCGAAATAAAGGCTGCAATGATAAGAAATAATGGTATAATAAAAAAAGATATTTTGATCCTCCGGAATCTTGTTCATAAAAGCAACCCTCAACTTTTCTGACAATACCCCACATTTCTCGTATATTAGCAGTAAAATTTGCATTCATGCTAGACAAACTCCGCAAATTCATCCAGGAAGAACTTTGGCAGACGCCTGTTCATCAGAAGTCGAAAAGCCGGACTTTCCTGATCAGGCAGCTCAGGATTATTATTCTTGCCTTTAAAGGCTTCCTCGAAGACCGGGTGAGCCTTCGGGCTTCAGCCCTAACCTTTTACAGCCTTCTTTCAGTAGTTCCGATTGTCGCAATGGCTTTCGGTGTGGCCAAAGGTTTTGGCTTTCAGAATACCATGGAGAAATTTATTATCAGTAATTTCAAAGGGCAGGAAGAGGTCATGAACTGGGTGATCAACCTTTCTAACTCTGTACTCGAAAAAGTACAGGGAGGGCTTCTTGCCGGAATCGGTTTGGTAGTACTTATATGGTCCGTCATGCAGGTCCTGAACAATATAGAGAGTTCCTTTAATGCAATATGGCAGATCAAAAAGTCACGGTCTTTCTTCCGGAAGGTTAGTGACTATCTCTCCATTATGCTGATAGGTCCCCTGCTTATCATCGTTTCGAGCAGTGTTATGGTCTATATCTCAACCAGGGTACAATCCGTGACGCAAAGCATCGATATGTTCCAGGTCATCTCTCCGGTGTTTCAAAACCTGCTCAGATTCGTGCCTTATGCATTGATTTGGCTGCTTTTTACACTGGTGTACATCATTCTACCCAATACCCGGGTGATTTTCAGGCATGCTCTTGTTGCAGGAATTATTGCCGGTACAGGATTCCAGGTATTACAATGGGGTTATATTCATTTCCAGATCGGTGTAACCAAGTACAGCGCCATATATGGTACGTTTGCCGCGCTGCCTTTATTCCTGATTTGGTTGCAGCTGAGCTGGCTTATCGTTCTTCTGGGTGCCGAAATTTCCTACGCATACCAGAACGTTCACGAGTATGCGGTGGAGGCCGGATCACTGCATATCAGCCAGCATAATAAGCGGATACTGTCCCTTCTGATCGTTCATTACATCGTTAAAAACTTTGAGGTCGGGGGTGAACCCGATACAAGTACAACCATTGGCCAGAAGCTGGAAATACCGTTACGACTGGTCCGTGATATCCTCTTCGACCTCACCAAAGCCGGTATTCTCAATGAAACGGTTACTGAAAGTCCCCGCGAAAAAGGCTATCAGCCGGCTATAGATATTAACAGGATCAGTATTCAGTTTGTTACCGAAAGACTGGATGCCATGGGTATCGACCAGATCATGGTCAAAGAGTCAGCGGCATTCACAAAACTTAGTGCCATATACGATACCATCTATGAAAACCTGAAATCTTCACCTACCAATGTCTTACTGAAAGACATCTCATGATGAATTTATAATTAAATTATCCCGAGAAGCTTGATAATTTAAAATTGAATTGCTAATATTGTCACAAATTTGAAGTTTATGAAGCCATTTTCTGTACATACTGTAATAAGTTACCATCATCGTACCCATGATGAAGTAGGATAGTATGCAGAAAATGTAAGCTCAGAAAAATATTCAGTCAAAGGTTTGCAGATTCTGCAAACCTTTTTTTTTAAATACATGTCCGAAATGGAAAGACTTAAAATCGCAGTGCAGAAATCCGGCAGGCTGAGTGAGAAATCACTTGAATTAATTAAAGAAGCAGGGATCGGATTAAATAACGGGGAGAGGAAACTGGTCTCCGTATCTTCAAATTTCCCCCTGGAAATTCTGTTTCTGAGGGATGACGACATTCCGCAATACGTCAATGACAAAGTTGCCGATATAGGTATCGTCGGAGAGAATGTCATCATGGAAAAACCTTGTGAGGTTGAAATTGTTTACCGACTGGGATTTGCCCGTTGCCACCTGTCACTGGCAGTTCCTAAAAATGTTGAATATACTGGTCCGGCATGGTTCAACGGTAAAAAAATTGCCACCTCTTATCCTGTTATTCTCCGCCATTTCCTGGAGAAACATCAGGTGATGGCCGATATTCATGAGATCAGCGGTTCCGTGGAAATCGCCCCGGGAATCGGCCTTGCGGATGCAATCTTTGATATTGTGAGTACCGGAAGTACACTGATCAGCAATGGTCTGATGGAAGTGGAAAATGTTACTGATTCGGAAGCCGTGATGATTTCAACGCCCGGACTGAGTGAAGAAAAGAAAGAGATCCTTGAGAAACTGATCTTCCGGATCAAATCGGTAAGAACCGCCCGCAGTAATAAATATATTTTGCTGAATGCGCCAAATAAAAGCCTGGAAAAAATTATCTCCATCATCCCTGGCATGAAAAGTCCTACCATCATGCCCCTGGCCGAAGAAGGCTGGAGTTCGGTGCATTCGGTACTGAATGAAAATGAATTCTGGGAAGTGATCGATCAGTTAAAGGACCTTGGTGCACAGGGCATTCTGGTCGTTCCCATTGAAAAAATGATCGTATAATAACCTTAATTTCTGAATAAATGAACATAATTAAAAATCCCGGTAAAGAACTCTGGAGTTCGTTTCTCGAGAGGCCGTCAATCAATTTTGAGTCCCTCATGAGTTCTGTTTCTGAGATCCTGTCTGACGTTAAAAAACTAGGAGATCAGGCAGTTAAGAATTATACATTGAAATTTGATAAGGTGAAACTGGATGACCTGGCAGTCACTGAAGTAGAGCTTACCTTTGCCAAACATGAGATTGACGATGAACTGAAAAAAGCCATCGGCATCGCCAAAGCGAATATAGAACAGTTTCATGCCGCTCAGAAGCTTACCACAGTCAATGTGGAAACCACTCCGGGCGTTAAATGCTGGCAGAAAACCCTTCCCATCGAAAAGGTCGGCCTCTATATCCCCGGCGGAACGGCACCGCTGCTCTCTACCGTACTGATGCTTGGTATTCCGGCAAAAATGGCAGGCTGTCATGAAATCGTCCTTTGTACACCACCCGATAAACAAGGTAAAATCCATCCGGCAATTTTGTACGTTGCCGATCTTCTCGGCATAAGCAAAGTATTCAAAATAGGGGGTGCACAAGCTATCGCTGCGATGGCGTACGGGACCGAAACGGTGCCTAAAGTTTACAAGATATTCGGACCGGGAAACCAGTACGTGCAGGCCGCCAAGATGAAGGTGAGTCTTGAAAAGACGGCTATCGATATGCCTGCAGGCCCTTCTGAGGTTGCCGTTCTTGCCGATGAGACCAGCAATGCCGCCTTTGTGGCTTCAGACTTGCTCTCACAGGCAGAACACGGCACAGACAGTCAGGTGATGCTCGTCACAAATTCAAATGCACTGATCGAAAAAGTGCAGGTCGAACTGGATGACCAGCTTAAAAACCTGCCCCGTAGGGAGATCGCAAAGAAAGCGCTGGATAACAGTAAGATCGTTCTGATGGATGATGAAGATGAGATGATTGAATTAATTAACGAGTATGCTCCCGAGCACCTCATCATCGTTACGAAAAATTATACTGCCCTGGCAGGAAGGATTATCAATGCCGGATCAGTATTTCTGGGCAGTTTCTCCCCTGAAAGTGCCGGCGATTATGCTTCGGGCACTAACCATACCCTTCCGACAAACGGGACAGCCAAGGCATACAGTGGTGTGAACCTCGACAGCTTCACTAAAAAGATGACTTTCCAGGAACTCACCGAATACGGCCTCTTTAATATCGGGCCTGCAGTTGAAAAAATGGCTGAAGCTGAACACCTGGAAGCCCATAAAAATGCCGTAAGAATAAGAGTAACCAAAGTGGCCAACAATTATAAATGATGGAATTCGACTTGAAAACACTGGTCAGGTCAAACATTGAAGGCCTCGTGCCATATTCCTCAGCCCGGGATGAGTATACAGGTGAAAATGCTGTTCTTCTTGATGCCAACGAGAATCCGTATAACAGCCCCTTTAACCGATACCCCGACCCTCATCAGAGAAAACTGAAGGAGGGAATCGCCGGCCTTTATGGTATCGATACCGACCGTATCTTTCTCGGAAATGGCAGCGACGAAGCTATTGATTTGCTTTTCAGGGCATTTTGTAACCCCGGCATCGATGAGGTCATCTCGATCGATCCGTCTTATGGAATGTACGAAGTATCGGCTAATATCAATGATGTGGCATTTAGAAAAGTGCTTCTCAACCCCGATTTCAGCCTGAATACCGAAGCTTTGCTTCAGGCTTGCAACACAAATTCAAAAATGATGTTCCTTTGTTCACCCAACAATCCGACATCGAATCTTCTCGATGAGACCAAAATGTTGAAAATTGCAGGGCAATTTGCTGGTCTGTTGATTGTGGATGAAGCCTATATCGATTTTTCAGGTTCCGGCGGGATGCTTAAATACATTACCGAAGTTCCAAACCTGGTGGTCTTACGCACTTTCTCAAAAGCATGGGGACTTGCTGGTGTAAGACTTGGTATTGCTTATGCTTCGCCTGAAATCATCCGGATTTTGGATCATATTAAATATCCGTATAATGTAAATTCCCTTACCCAGGAGTATGTGTTGAAGTGCCTGGATGATCTTCAGCAGAAAGAAATGTGGGTACGCGAAATCATTGTTCAAAGACGGTGGCTGGAAAAGGAGCTGATGCAATTTGCTGCCGTCAGGAGAATTTATCATTCCGATGCTAATTTCCTTTTGGTGAAGGTTGACCAGCCGGCCAGAATGTACGACTTCTTAAGGGATGGGAAAGTTATTGTCCGTAACCGCTCAGGCGTGAGCCTCTGTGAAGGTTGCCTCAGGATTACTGTTGGTACTCCTGAAGAAAATGACGCACTCATTAACCTTTTAAAGAATTATTCCCGGCAAGGCTGATGACTTGGACCCAATGACAGGGCTTACTTAAAACCCGGCACAACATGAAGAAAGTATTATTTATCGACAGAGACGGTACTCTTATCGTTGAACCACCGGTCAATTACCAGGTCGATAGTCTGGAGAAGCTTGAATTTATACCAGGTGTCTTCCGGAATCTTTACAAGATCAGACATTTTCTGGATTATGAGCTGGTCATCATAAGTAATCAGGATGGCATGGGGACGGATCGTTTTCCCTATGAAGACTTTATCAAACCTCATGAGAAATTTCTTAAAGCCTTTGAAAATGAAGATGTGGTTTTTGACGATGTTTTGATAGATACATCCATGCCTGCCGACAACGCCCCGACACGTAAGCCTCGCACCGGACTGCTCGGTAAATACCTCAGCGGTGACTATGATCTTCCTTCCTCATTTGTCATTGGTGACAGGCTTACTGATGTGCAACTGGCAGCAAACCTGTCGGCAAAGGCAATTTTTCTCGGCTCTGAATCCCAGGCTTCCGAAATTGAAAGCGCCGGATTGTCAGAATCTTGCGCATTGACAGCGAAATCCTGGGATGAAATTTGGTCGTTCCTTTCCCTGCCACCCCGGATTTCTGAAATACACAGAAATACAAAAGAGACACAGATCAGCATCCGGCTCAATCTTGATGGTACCGGGATATCGGAAATTTCCACCGGACTGGGATTTTTCGATCATATGCTGGAACAGATACCCAAACATGCCGGTATTGATCTCACCCTCAATACGGATGGTGATTTGAAGGTGGATGAACACCATACCGTAGAAGATACTGCGCTGGCCCTTGGAGAAGCTTTTTACAAAGCCCTGGGCGATAAGAAAGGGATTATGCGCTATGGTTTTCTGCTGCCTATGGACGACAGTCTGGCCCGTGTGGCCATTGATTTCGGCGGAAGAAACTGGCTGGTATGGGATGCGTCATTTAACCGGGAGAGAGTAGGGGACGTCCCCACCGAATTGTTCTTTCATTTTTTCAAGTCTTTCAGTGATGCAGCAAAGTGCAATCTGAACATAAAAGTTGAAGGTGATAACGAACATCATAAAATTGAAGCCGTTTTCAAAGCCTTTGCCAAAGCTGTGAAAATGGCGATAAAAAAAGATCCCTACGATAATTCTCTTCCCAGTACGAAAGGAGTTTTGTAAGATGAAAATTGCTATTATTAAATACAACGCCGGTAACATCATGTCAGTTCAGTACGCTCTTGGCAGGTTAGGTTATGAGGCGGAAGTGACCGGAGATCCGGACTATATCAGACGGGCCGACAGGGTTATTTTTCCAGGTGTGGGTGAAGCATCCACTACTATGGCTTTTCTGAAACAGCATGGCTTTGATGTACTGCTCAGGGAACTGGAACAGCCCGTTCTTGGAATATGCCTTGGTCAACAGCTGATGTGTTCTCATTCCGAGGAGGGAAATACGGATTGTATCGGAATTTTCGACACGGGCGTCAGGAAGTTTGAACCGGTCCTGAAAGTGCCTCATATTGGTTGGAACAGCCTGATGAATACCAGGGGTAAGCTGTTTGAAGGAATCCCGGAAAACAGTTATGTCTATTTTGTCCATAGTTTTTATGTGCCACTGTGTGATGAAACGGCTGCGGAGTGTGATTATATTGAGGCTTTTAGCGCTTCACTGCAAAAAGATAATTTCTTCGCAACCCAGTTTCATCCTGAAAAAAGCGGAGTAATAGGCCAGAAAATTCTCGAAAATTTTATTCGTCTCTGATGGAAATCATACCAGCTATCGATATCATCGGCGGAAAATGCGTGAGGCTCAGTCAGGGCGACTACAGCAGTAAAAAGGTATATAGTGAGGACCCCCTTGAAGTAGCCAGGATGTTTGAGTCCTGGGGGATAAAGCGCCTTCATCTTGTGGACCTCGACGGTGCTAAAGCCAGTCATATCGTAAATCATGAGGTTCTTGAAACAATAGCATCCCATACTTCCCTCGTTATCGATTTCGGAGGAGGTATCAAAACAAAAAAGGATCTTGAAATGGCCTTTGACAGCGGTGCTCAAATGGTGACAGGAGGAAGTATTGCCGTGACCCATCCAGAGATATTTCTGTCCTGGGTTGAAGATTATGGATCAGAAAGGATCATTCTGGGTGCAGATCACCGGAAAGGAAAAATTTCAGTAACCGGGTGGACCGAAAAGAGTGAAACGGATCTTTTCAGTTTCATTGAGACCTATTTTGACAAGGGCGTACGTAAAGTTATCTGTACCGATATAGACCGTGACGGAATGCTTGCAGGTCCATCGGTTCAGACCTATTTTGAGATCCGGGAGCGGTTTCCGGGGATATACCTTATTGCCAGCGGAGGTGTCGGTGGTCTCAATGATCTGGACGATCTTAAAAGAATAGCCGTACCCGCGGTTATCATTGGAAAAGCTATTTACGAAGGCAGGATTGTGGAAAGGGAAATCCGAGCATTCTTAACCGACTGAATTATGTTAGCTAAACGAATTATACCTTGCCTGGATATCAGGGATGGAAAAACGGTAAAGGGAATCAATTTTCTTGACGTTCAGGATGTGGGAGACCCGGTTGAACTGGGGGCCAAATATGCCATGGATGGCGCCGATGAACTCGTATACCTGGACATTACGGCTACATTTGAAGAACGAAAATTATTTGCAGACCTCGTTAAACGGATTGCCCGGCACCTGAATATTCCGTTTACGGTCGGCGGTGGGATCAACGAAATCAGTGATGCCGACAGGTTGCTAAGTGCCGGAGCTGATAAAATCTCTATTAATTCTTCTGCTGTGCAAAATCCCGGGCTGATTGAACAGATTGCAAAAGCTTATGGAAGTCAGTTTGTCGTGGTGGCTATTGATGCACTTCTCGGATCAGATAATATCTGGAGGGTTTATGTGAATGGCGGACGTGTAAAAACCGACAGGGAGCTCTTTTCCTGGGCTCAACAGTCGAGGGATATGGGCGCCGGTGAAATCCTGTTCACCTCCATGAACCACGACGGGACCAAAAACGGTTATGCAAATGATGCCATCGCACGGCTGGCAGAAAGCCTTTCAATACCAGTCATTGCAAGTGGCGGCGCAGGGAAGAAGGAAGATTTTGTGGATGTGTTTGCCAGAGGCAGGGCTGATGCCGCACTTGCCGCCAGTATTTTTCATTTCAATGAAATACCTATTCCTGAACTGAAAAAGTATCTTAAGGAAAAAAATATTATTGTCAGATAAATCACCTGAAAAATGGAACTTGATTTTAGTAAAATGAACGGCTTGCTTCCTGCTGTAATACAGGATGCGGATACCGGTAAAGTGCTCATGGTCGGTTTTATGAATGACGAGGCATACCGTAAAACCCTCGAAACAGGCCTGGTAACGTTTTACAGCCGGACGAAGAACAGGCTTTGGACGAAAGGGGAAGAAAGTGGTCACCACCTCACTGTCAAAGAGGTAATTCCCGATTGTGACCGTGACACTCTGCTCATTAAAGCTTCTCCAAATGGACCGGTATGTCATACGGGCAGCGATACCTGTTTTGACGAAGTAAACAGTAAACAGCAACTGCAGTTCCTGAACGATCTTCAGGAACTGATTGATCTCCGGAAAACACAGTTGCCCGAGGGTTCTTATACCACCAGTTTGTTTAAAAAGGGAATTAATAAAATTGCTCAGAAGGTGGGAGAAGAAGCGGTGGAACTGGTCATCGAGGCTAAAGACGCTAATGATGATCTTTTCCTGAACGAAGCCGCCGACCTGGTTTACCACCTGCTGGTACTCCTTTCAGCACGGAATTATGGCCTTGGGGATGTCGTCAGGGTTTTGCAGGAAAGACACAGGTAAATCCAGGAAGGAATATGAAACCTTGAATATGAACCGGCAGATATGCTCCTGCACGGCCGGGTATCCCTGATCCGCTACCTTCCTTCAGACCGCCCTGGTCAGGCTTTTCTACCGAAGTCTCCCGGAATGGTTCCTCTTAACCTACTGAAAAAATCAGAGGGCGTGTCTGAATCTGCAGCCAAAAAAAAGCCGCCGGGAAAACAGGCAGCTTTTATAAGTTATGCAGTTTCTTCTGGCCTTACCAGATGATAGCCCTTTTATCTGCCGGAATGTACATCGATGCCGTATCCGGGATACTGAAAGCATCATAAAAAGCCTGCAGGTTGGACAATGGTCCGTTAACTCTGAAACGGCCAAGTGAATGAACATCTTCCTTCGTCCTTCTGAGGATCTCCTTGTCAGTGATATTCTGTGCCCAGACATGAGCATAGGCAAGGAAGTATCGCTGTTCCGGGGTAAAGCCGTTTATCGTTTTTTCCGGGGGATTTTTCTCCCAGGCTTTTCCAAGTGCGGTAAGGGAGATATTCAGTCCTCCCAGATCGGCGATATTTTCACCAAGGGTGAGTGCCCCGTTGGCTGGTAAGGTGTCGAGAACATTGAATTGATCAAATTCGTTGATCAGCACCTGGGCCCGCTCGGTAAACCTGGTTGCATCATCACTGGTCCACCAGTCGCGCAGGTTGCCGTCTTTGTCATACTGCCTTCCCTGATCATCGAAACCATGTGTCATTTCATGACCAATTACCACGCCGATGGCACCATAATTAACGGCATCGTCAGCATCGAGGTAGAAAAAAGGAGGTTGAAGAATACCTGCCGGGAACACGATTTCATTCCGGTTCGGACTGTAGTAGGCATTGACGGTTTGAGGTGTCATACCCCATTCTTCAGGATCGACAGGTTTACCAATCTTATTGATGCGGTAAAGGAAATTGAATTGGGATGCCCGTTTGATGTTATTATAATATGAATCATCCTGTACTTCAAGACCTGAATAGTCCCTCCATTTATCAGGATAACCAATCTTTACATTCATTGCGGCAAGTTTGACGAGAGCTTCTTTTTTAGTGACCTCACTCATCCAGTCCAGTCCTTTGATCCGTTCTCCGAGAGCAAGTTTCAGGTTTCCGACCAGATCTAGCATTCTCTGTTTAGCCTCCGGCGGGAAATGCTCTTTCACGAACATCTGGCCGATAGCTTCCCCAAGGGCATAATCCTCGGTCTGAAGAACACGTTTCCACCGGGGTTGGTTAACCTTACGTCCAGAGAGATATTTGCCATAAAAATCAAAGTGCGGATCCACAAGGTTTGAGCTGAGGTATGGTGCTGCATGATTGATGAGATTCCATTTCAGGTAAACTTTCCAGTCTTCAACCGGCGTATCCGTCATCATGTTGCTGACTTCTTCAAAAAATTTAGGTTGAGCCACATTGATCTCCTGAACCCCGCTGAGGCCCAGTTCATCAAGGTACCCGTCCCAGTTAAAATGAGGGCTCAGACTCTCCAGTTCGGATACCGCCATTTTATTATAGGTGGCATGAGGATCACGTCTTTCAAGCCTGGTCATCGAAGCATTGGCAAGCCTCGTTTCCATTTTCATGATCAAGTCGGCATCCTTTTTTGCCATCTCAGGACTTTCACCGGTAATGGTAAGCATCCTGGCTACATAGTTCTGGTATGTTTCCCTGATTTCTTTTGCTTTTGCATCCTGTTCACGATAATAGGCAACATCCGTCAGCCCCAGGCCTCCCTGTATGATGTTGGCAATCATCATACTACTGTTTTTATCATCGGGTGATCCATAAAGATGAAACAGTACGGAATTGTTCCCGGTATGCCATTCGGAAATAATATCCTGGATATCGCTCACCGACCTGGCAGCATCGATCTTTGCCAGATCCTCTCTAAGGGGAGTGATGCCCTGTTGTTCAATCGTTACGGTATCCATTCCGGCACCATAGAAAGTCCCTACCTTGGCGTCGATACTGCCTTGTTCATTCTGTTGTGCAGCGGCTGCTTCAACCAGATTTTTAACCATTTTCTGGTTATCCTCCGCCAGCTTGTCAAAAGCTCCGTAACGGCTGTACTCGCCTGGAAGCGGATTGTTTTTAAGCCAGCCGCCGTTGGCATACTCATAAAAATCATTTCCAGGTTGTACAGAGGTGTT
The DNA here is from genome assembly GCA_963732905.1 of uncultured Bacteroidales bacterium. Taxonomy (GTDB): domain Bacteria; phylum Bacteroidota; class Bacteroidia; order Bacteroidales; genus DASQZK01. Next base: position 552,863 of record CAVTBM010000008.1, on the reverse strand, counting down.
CAGGTTTTTTCTTTCTAATGCCATATCTTTATTTGAAGTGCAACTGTAACTGCCAATAATGCCTAAAATCGAAAATAGAAGCAATGTTTTTCTCATCCTGTTTTAGTTAATTAAACTGTGTAAATGTATCCACAATGATACCAATGGCTTCCCTCAGCTGTTGTTCGTTGATAACAAGGGGAGGAGCAAAGCGTATGATATGATCGTGTGTGGGTTTTGCAAGAAGTCCCTTATCTTTAAGTGCTAAACAGACATCCCAGGCTGTCTTGCCGTTTTTGGGACGGATTACAACAGCATTCAGCAAGCCTTTCCCTCTCACGGTTTCAACCATGTCCGATTTCACTTTTTTAAGCTCATCCCGGAAAATTTTTCCGAGCTTTTCAGCGTTTTCTGCCAGTTTCTCGTCCCTGATTACCTTAAGGGCTTCAATGGCAACCTTAGCAGCTACAGGGTTACCGCCAAATGTGGAACCATGTTCACCGGGACGGATGGTCAGCATGATCTCATCGTCGGCCAGAACTGCAGATACAGGGTAAACACCTCCCGAGATGGCCTTGCCCAGGATCAGGATGTCGGGACGGACACCTTCATGATCGCATGCAAGAAGTTTACCTGTTCTGCCGATGCCGGTCTGCACTTCATCTGCTATAAAAAGTACGTTTTTGGCTTTACACATTCCGTAAGCCTTCTTCAGATATCCGTCTTCAGGAACGTAAACACCGGCTTCACCCTGGATGGGCTCAACAAGAAAACCGGCAACATCAGGATCCTCCAAAGCCTTTTCAAGGGCAGGAATATCGTTGTAGGGTATTTTGATGAAACCCGGAGTGAACGGACCATAATCCTTGAATGCATCCGGATCGGTGGACATGGATATTATAGTGATCGTGCGGCCGTGAAAATTGCCTTCACATACGATGATCTTAGCCTGGTTCTCTTTAATGCCTTTCTTCAGGTATCCCCATTTACGGCATAGTTTGAGAGCCGTTTCGTCACCTTCAGCACCGGAGTTCATCGGCAGCACTTTATCATAGCCGAAATATTTTGTCACAAACTCCTCATACTCTCCAAGAACAGAATTGTAAAATGCTCTCGACGTGAGAGAGAGCTTTTTAGCTTGTTCAACCATGGCGTTTGTGATCCTTGGATGACAATGTCCCTGGTTTACAGCTGAGTAAGCTGATAAGAAATCAAAGTATCTCTTTCCTTCCACATCCCAGACAAAGATCCCTTCACCTTTGTCAAGCACAACCGGAAGCGGATGATAATTATGAGCGCCATACTTATCCTCCCGTGCAATATAATCCTGACTATTCATTCCTGCTGATTATTAAAGGTTAATTGATTAAAAGATTCAAAAATAATGGAAACATTTCACAAACAGCACGAATAAATCAAAAATCATGAGAACTATGATATAAATCAGGTTAACCCGGGGAGATCTGGTTCAATCCTATGCGTGGCAGCCTATACGGAGAAACTTATATACCGCAGGCTGGTATAATTTTTACGCAGTCAGGCAGCGGCCGGGTCGTATGTTCATAACCCTGATCAGACTTAAAATTTTGCAATGAGTTTAAGATTGAAGAGCCTGGATGTAAGGTAATTAGGAACGCCAAATACTTCACTTTGGTTATCCTGATTCGAAACGGTCTGAACCCAGAGATAGGAGACGGTATTGTTAATCCCGAACAGGTTGAGAATTTCCCCGCTGATCCATATATCCTTGAAGTATCGGAAGGGATTTCCCTCGGCAAGCGTGGTGCTTTCTTTCTTGAGGATTTTTGAAAAACCGATATCGACACGCCGGTATGGGGGTAACCTGAATACCTGGTCATACCTGTTTTTATCGGGTGAACTGTAAGGCAGCCTCGACCCGTAAAGGAAATTCAGGTGGACCTTTATGTCAGGATTATTCGGGAAGTAGTCCTGAAAGTATAAGCCAAAATTCATAATTTGATCCGTTGGGCGCGGATAATAACCCGGATAAACAACCGACTGTACACCGTCATCGTCAACCTTGATATAAGAATCATTTTTAATGTCTTCACGTGTACGCAAAAATGACAGGCTTACCCACGATTCAGCCCCTTTTACAAACTCCCCGTTCACTTTGAAGTCAATACCGGTTGCATAGCCTTTTGCCAGGTTTTCCCCTGCATACCGGATTCTGACATTATCGATTTTATACGGCACCAGATCGTTCAGGTACTTGTAAAAGAGTTCACTTGTAAATTTGAACGGACGTTCCCATGAAGAAAAAATGTAATCGCCTCCCAGGACAAAATGAATGGATTCCTGGGCTTTCAGATCGGTATTGATTTTTCCTGATGGATCGCGCATCTCCTTGTAAAATGGAGGTTGGTAGTAAACGCCTGAGGAAAAATGAAACATGATGTCCTTATCCCAATCAGGCTTCAGGCTGAATGAGGCACGGGGACTGAACAGAAATTGCCTGTTCAGCCACAGATAAGTGGCTCTTGTTCCTGCGGTTACATAATACTCATTACTATTTCCCTTGAACCCCCAGGTATCTTGTATATAAGCCGAAAGTTTTGAGTTGTTAAGATGATTGTTGGCTTTGATTAGATCAAAAACGTTAACACTTTCTCCGCTGTATGGCACAGAAAATCCGGCAGAGTCAATGTACTGCCACTCACTCAGGTGGTCAAAGATTCGGTCATATTCAAACCTGGTACCCCATTTTATTTTATGTCTGAATCCGTTGTATTCACCAATATGGGATATAGAGTAAACATAAGCATTCAGGTAATTTCTGGCATGGTTCAGAAATGAACCGATCCCGATATTCAGGATACTGTCGCCATATGTCTTGGATCCGACTGTATTGTCAAGTTCATTAATAAGGTACTGCCCCAGAATATCGTAGCGCTCATATTCCCGGGTTGAAAAACCACTTCCGATAAACTTTAGCTTCACATCCGCCGAAGGCTTGTAAGTCAGAGAAGTAGCCCCAAAATAGGTGTCAAACCGATCTATTTCGTTGCCATCAAAATAAATGACCAGGTTATAGGGTTCCTTCGAGGTGCCGAATTCGGTTGTCCGGGTTTCGGGAATAAAACGGTACTGGTTCACAGACGCATTCCCAAGAAAACTGAGGTCAAGCTTGTCATTAATTTTGTAAGTCACCAGCCCCTGGAAGTCGGAGAACCGAGGCTTGTAATCTCCTTTTGTTTCAAGACTCCTGAGAAGGTATGAGGTGGTTTTATAACGGAATCCGCCAAGGAAAGTCAGTTTATGGTTCTTTGAAACACCTTCGAGATGGACCGATCCTCCAAGAAGACTCATTGCAACAGAGCCTGCAAATTTATCTGGTGTGCGATAGGTGATATCGAGAACCGACGACATCTTGTCGCCAAATCGGGCATCGAAACCTCCCGCCGAGAAACGAATGGAAGAAATCAGATCTGAATTGATGAAACTAAGCCCTTCCTGCTGTCCCGACCTTACCAGAAATGGCCGGTAAATCTCAATATCATTTACATAGACCAGGTTTTCATCATAATTACCACCCCTGACGGAATACTGGTTACTCAGTTCATTATTGGAAGATACACCCGGCAGGGTCTTGATGATAGACTCTATGGATCCGGTAGCTGTGGGGACCATATCAAAGGACTTGAGATCGATGGTTCGCAGGGTCGTTGCCCTTTCCTGCCGCGCACTGACAGATACCTCATCAAATGCACGCACTTCAGTTGGAAGGAGAATATCCATTTTCTTTTTTTCTCCGTCCTTCAATTGCATCTCTAACGATTTTGTACTGAAACCAATGCAGGAAAAAACCAGGGTGAATGTGGTGTTGGTGGGAACGGTAAGATGGTAAAAACCGTTACGGTCAGTCATGGTGCCCGCTTTGGTGCCCTTGACAGTTACATTTGCCAGAAATACAGGCTCTCCCTGATCGTCCCTGATAACGCCGCTGATTTCAGACTGGGCATTTAAATTCAGAACGAAAATGGAAAGGAGAAGCAGTAAGAATATGGTCCTGGATCCATTCATAGACAGCTGTCGTCTAAAACTATTAATTCATTGAAAAATTGTGTTCCGGGGCCTGGTTATTTATTTCTTCTCCTTATTTTTGAAATCCCCGTTCTTAAGTGCCTGGAAAAATTTGGCCCAGTTGAATGGATTGAGTATCGGGATGGTGGGGTATTGGCCGTTATAGTATAGTTTTTCATACTGCTGGTTCATAGCGTTTTTGTAGGAGAGGTCCGCGTCAGGTTCAAAATCCATGTTGAGTTGTGCTTTTATAAGTTCAATATTTTTAACGGCATTCTTTGTATCCTGATCCTGAAGATCAAGATTCAGGAAGGCAACCTTGAAATCCTCATAGGTTTTCCATGGGAATATTTTAACTTCGGCAAGATGTATGGTGTCATTCAGCATATATATGTCACGCGGGTAATGCCCGGTAGGTACGGTGTCGGGAATAAGCACAAGGGTGTTTTTATAACCGACGCACCGGAAAAGAACACTGTCGCCGGGAGTGACAATGAATGAGAAGATTCCTTCCGAATTACTTGTGGTTCCTGCTCTTTTACTGATATCTATAATATGAACGTCGGGAATGGCTTCATACTTGAGATTTCTGATGACACCGGAAAACTGTATTAGTGTGTCTCTCTGATTCTGACCGGATGCACCAGCTGTTATCAGCAAACAAGCCAGGATGAGGAGAAGCGGTTTAATACTCATGTGCTGCGTTTGAGTTACAAGGTCTAAAAATAGATAAAAAAATTAACTTCAGAATGAATATTTTTTACCGGATTTTATAACCGAATAACGCTCTGTTCATCCAAATTGTTAATTATTCAGATCATCTGTCGGAAATGGTAAATACAGTAAAAGGCAACCTTACTGTTTTATGACTTGTTTAGTCTTATACCAGGCCGGCAATGAATAAAAAAAAGTATCTGTTATGATAGAACAAAAAGAAACATCTCTCACGCCCAGGGGACGGGGATTTCATCTGATCACCAATGAGATTGAAAATGCCCTTCCTCCACTTCCTGAAAAGGGACTGGTGAATATTCTTCTTAAACATACATCGGCAGGACTGACCCTGAATGAGAATGCAGATCCTTCTGTAAGAGAGGATTTTGAGCAATTCATGAACCAGCTTATTCCGGAAAATAATTTAGATTTTACCCATACACTGGAGGGGGAAGATGATATGCCGGCACATATCAAATCATCGGTTTTCGGACAAAGTCTGACGATACCAGTTACCAGACACCGGCTGAATCTAGGGACCTGGCAGGGTATATATCTTTGTGAATTTCGAAACCACGGCGGCAGCCGCCGTTTTGTTCTGACCGTTTATTCCTGATAAAAGGCATGACCTACTATTAAACATCTCCAAACTGGTCTTATTTTTCTATTTTTGAGTTCTCAATCTAATGGAACAGGGTTATGCAGAAATTAATGCTATTGGGTGATGAAGCCATCGCACAGGGAGCTATCGATGCCGGTCTAAGCGGCATATATGCTTATCCGGGTACTCCTTCCACCGAAATTACAGAATATGTTCAGGCTTCAGAACAAGCCGCACATAACAATGTACACAGTGAATGGTCAGCCAATGAGAAGACTGCAATGGAATCGGCTCTGGGGATGGCCTATGCCGGAAAGAGAGCTATGGTGTGTATGAAACACGTGGGACTTAATGTGGCTGCCGATCCCTTTATCAATGCCGCCATTACCGGGATTAACGGGGGCCTGGTGGTTACCGTGGCAGATGACCCTTCCATGCATTCATCCCAGAATGAACAGGATTCCCGCTTTTATGGAAAATTTGCCCATATCCCGGTTCTTGAACCTTCGAATCAGCAGGAAGCATACGAAATGGTTTTTTATGCTTTTGAATTATCTGAAACATTCAGAGTTCCCGTAATGTTAAGGATAACCACCAGGCTGGCTCATTCACGTGCAGGTGTTACGACCATGGAAAGCCGTCCGCAAAATGACCTTAAACTACCGGAAGACCTTAAACAATTTATCCTCCTCCCTGCCATGGCCAGGATCAGATACAATGCTCTTCTGAATGCACAAAGCGCTTTCGCCGAAGCTTCTGAAGATTCGGGTTATAACCTTTATACAAAGGGTTCTGATTTTTCTCTTGGCATTATAGCGTGCGGACTGGGTTATAACTATTATATGGAAAATGCGGTCCGCTATAACCTTCATTATCCTGTACTGAAAATCTCACAATATCCACTTCCCGGAATACTGCTCCGGAAACTTGCTGATTCTGTCGATGAGATACTCGTGATTGAAGAAGGCTATCCTTTTGTGGAAGAAATGGTCAAGGGCTTCTTTAATGCTCCCTATAAAGTGAAAGGACGGCTCGACGGCCATCTCCCGAGAGTAGGTGAATTAAATCCGAACCTCGTTGCCTCAGCGCTTGGATTTGCAGAAAAATATGGTCCTGATGTACCTGAACTGGTGGCCAGAAGACCCCCCGCCTTATGTCAAGGATGTAGCCATGCTGATGTTTACCTCGCGCTGAATGAGGCCATGGAAAAATATGGCAAAGGAAGAGTTTTTTCTGATATAGGCTGCTATACCCTCGGTGCCCTTCCACCATTTAATTCCATTAACTCATGTGTTGATATGGGAGCTTCGTTGACTATGGCAAAGGGCGCGGCTGATGCCGGATTGATTCCCTCTGTAGCTGTGATCGGGGACTCTACTTTTACGCATTCAGGGATCACCGGACTTCTCGATGCTGTCATTGAAAATTCTCCTGTTACTGTCATCATCTCCGACAACTCCACAACAGGTATGACCGGCGGTCAGAAATCAGCCGCCACAGGCCGGCTGGAAAAAATTTGTATTGGTGTAGGTGTTCATCCCGATCATGTGATTACAATTGTACCGCTTAAGAAAAATCAAGCAGAAAACGTCGACATCCTCAGCAGGGAACTAGAATACCAGGGAGTTTCAGTTATCATTGCACAGAGGGAATGTATACAGACAGCTTCTAAAAGAAAAAAAACAATCAGGACCGGCATAATAAATCCGACCTGATAGAAATCTTCTCAGGCTGCTTACCGGAAAGAGCAGTCTTCTGAGGTTCTACCTGCATAAGGCAGGGGTTGAAATTTAGTGAATCTTAAAACAGTTGTTTATTGTGAAATCAGATATCATACTTTCAGGCGTCGGTGGTCAGGGGATTTTATCCATCGCTGCAGTCATAGGAATGGCCGCTGTAGAAAACGGCTTTAATCTGAAACAGGCGGAAGTGCATGGAATGAGCCAGAGAGGAGGAGCAGTGCAATCCCACCTTCGGCTTTCAGACCGGCAGATATCCTCTGATCTGATACCCCTCGGTACTGCGGATCTTATTATTTCCGTGGAGCCAATGGAATCATTACGATATCTTCCCTACCTTTCCCCGGAAGGATGGCTTGTGACCAATTCGAATCCCTTTATTAATATTCCGGATTACCCCGGGAAAGATGAAGTCCTTGCCGAAGTGAAAAAAACAGGTCGCCATGTGATTATTGATGCTGACCAGATTGCGAAAGACAACGGCTCCTCAAGGTCTTCAAACATGGTTATTCTGGGTGCAGCCTGTCCTTATATAGGTATTTCCGAAGATAGGTTAAAAGATGGAATACGTGCCGTTTTTTCAAGGAAAGGTGAAGAGGTTGTAAACCTGAACATCCAGGCTTTTTTGGCCGGCAAGGCTATCGCCATGAAATATCTTGAAGATATTTCAGCGTAGAACATTTTTTTGAGCTTCGTGTTTCCTCTAAATAATTCATCAGAGTATGTTTAACGAAAAGGATTTACAACAGATTGAGAGCAAAGGAATAAAATTCAGTGATGTTGAAAAACAAATCGGATATTTCAGAAACGGTATTTCAAAAATCGAACTGGTACGGCCTGCCATTATTGGTGATGGCATTGAAACAGTATCAAAAGAAGATGAAGAGCTTCTTATACAGGCATTTGATGAACTGAAAACCGCATTCCGGATTTTCAAATTCATTCCGGCCTCTGGTGCCGCCTCCCGGATGTTCAAAGCCCTTTTTGAAGCTCATACTTTCCTTAAACATCATCCTGAAAATGGAGAAACATTTTTCCGGGAAAATCCTGAGGTAAGAGATTTTTTTGACAATCTGGAAGCGTATCCGTTTTATTTCGATCTCAAGAAAAAGGCCCGTGAAAAAAATCTGGACCTTGATGTGATGAAGAAGGAAAAGGACTATGAACATATCCTTCAGTTATTGCTTGGAAGCGAGGGACTCAATTACGGGGATCTTCCGAAAGGTCTGCTCAAATTTCACGTATACGAAGGCATCTCCAGGACTGCCTTTGAAGAACATTTTGAGGAAACGATGGATTACCTGTCCGATGAAGATGAGGAAGTCTTCCTCCATTTTACGGTTTCCCCCCTTTACCGCCGGCATTTTGAAGATTTGGCCCAAAGTACCACCGACCTGTATTCTGAAAACCGGGCCACCCGCTTTGTTGTTGAATTCTCCGAACAGGAATCAGGAACCGATACACTTGCAGTGGATCTGGATAACCAGCCTTTCCGGGATATGGACGGGACGCTTGTATTCCGGCCCGGAGGCCACGGAGCACTGCTTGGCAATCTTCAGGATATTGATGGTTCCGTAGTTTTTATCGGAAATATTGATAATATTGCCCCCGAAGCTATGCGTCTGTTCAAAGTAAGGTATAAAAAAATCCTTGGGGGATACCTGCTCAGCCGTGTTCAGACGATTCATAAATTTCTCAGACAGCTGGAAAAGGGAGAACATGAAGAGCCTTTCCGGACGGAGATAATCCGTTTTATTCGTGAAATGTCCAATGATGAAGCATCACTGCTGGAGAAAGAGACAGACATTGGCTTTATAAAAAAAGCATTCGATTTCCTGAACCGCCCGGTAAGGGTTTGTGGTATGGTCGAAAATGTTGGCGAACCCGGAGGAGGTCCTTTCTGGGTAAAGGACAATACGGGTAAGATCAGCCGGCAGATCGTTGAACGGTCTCAGGTCGATTTGTCCGATTCTGGGCAGGAAACCATACTTAATCTCTCCACGCATTTTAATCCTGTCGATATGGTTTGCTTCACGAAAGACTTCAAAGGGGAACCCTTCGACCTGTTCAGCTTCAGGGATCCGGATCTCGGATTCATCTCTAAAAAATCAATTGGAGGGAAAGATATTAAAGCCCTCGAACTTCCGGGATTATGGAATGGATCAATGGCAGACTGGATAACGTACTTTGTGGATCTGCCGCTTGCTACCTTTACTCCTGTAAAAACCGTTTTTGATCTTCTGCGTCCGGAACACAGGTAAGTACATGCCGTTATTCAGGGTTAACCTCGCCCGATTTCCACAGCAGTGACCAACCCTGCAGCCAGTTGTTCGAACCGAAAGCCCCTTTGTATGTGACATTTTCAAACCAGGCGGAACTGTAATCCGCCATATTCGAGAAAATGGTCGTCACAGGAAGGAGATTGTAAGGAATGGAATCGTACGTTATGCCATCATCGTCAATAAGATTGGTATGGCCGGTAAAATATGTCCCGGGGTCTGTCATATCACCGCTTAAGCCTGTACCGAAATAGGCAATGATACTATCCTTATCATTATGTTCAACATCGTTGAAAACATTATTGCTGAACCCGAGATTTCCATTTTCCATTTGTAAATAGCTGCTGCCCCTGTCTGTGGCTTCGATGCCTATACCCATCCTGGCATGCAGAAATACAGAGTTCCTGTATATCCCGCCACTGCTGGTATCGAAATAAACAAGATAGGAGGGGTTCTCAAGTCCTCCGCCAATATAGGTAGCATTGTAAATTTCAGGTCTTGAATAGGGTTTGCCCGAACCATTCATCGGTCCTCCGTCATGTTCTGCTGCATGATCACTGAGATCCTCATCAAGGATGGCCAGAAGAAACTGACATTTGCCCGAATATCCCTCGTCGAAATCAAATGCATCATCACCGCAAAAAGCAACAACCATATTGCGGCAGTCGACGGTACCGCCAAAAAACTCTACTCCGTCATCTGCATTGGAGACGATCTCAATATGGTTGATTGTAGTCTGACGGCCTACACCTCCCAGGGTGAGTCCGTTGATCTCATTGCCTTCGCCGATGTTTGTCCCGCCATGCCGGATGGATACATATTCCAGGATCCCTGAATTGTCATCTGCATCATACCCTCCGTAAATACCACGGGGTTCGCTTATAGGAATACCCTCAATATTTGACTCGCCCGAAAGAGTGTTGACCGGTCCGTTACCAAGCAGGATGACCCCGCCCCACAAGCCCCTGGCCTTTAAAGGAATGGATCCTTTCAGGTCATCGCCTTCAACAGTAAAAATAATCGGATTGTCTGAGGTCCCGCTGGCAATGATCCTGCCTCCGCGTGCAACGATAAGAGCACTGGCATGACTTCCCTGTCCTGTCTTCGCCCTGATCACCGTTCCCGGTTCGATGGTCAGGACCTGTCCATCGTTCACAAAAACGAAACCATCAAGCAGGTAATGATTGTCCTTGGTCCAGGTAACAGTGCCGGTGCCGCCACCTAAATCATGCACCACATCGGTGTTTTCAAGGGAGTAATTGCTCTTGCGACACGACATGATCATCATAGTAGCAGCAAGACAGGTAATGGTGATTTGAATTCTCATCAGACAGGACTTTATAGTTTAAACTCAACATTAAAATAAAGGTAGGTATTGTCCGGGCCGTTTTTTGCGTAGGAATACCAGTCCTGGTAATCCAGGGTAAGTTTGACACCTTCGACCGGTGAAAACTGTAGCCCCGCGATTACAGCACTCCCGTCATAGTTGAGGTTCCATGGAATATTTTCATTGGGATTCAGGCTTGAATTAAGCCAGTCGTACCGTCCAAAAACCTCCCACTTATCGTTAAAAACGTAAGTTCCGTAAATGGAATACCCCTGCAGGTTGTGCCCTCCGGCAAAGGCATAGTTATCCTGAAGGTTGTATTCTGCACCAAGCCGGTACTTTCCAGGGTTATACCCGGCAAAGAATGCATACGTGCTCTGGGTAATATCCTTATGGTTAAAATCATAATAAAATCGGAGAGTGACATTACCTGAAGGGTGTACCGTTACTCCCGCACCCGTTTTGTAAACGTTATCCATCTGCAGGTTTTTATAGCCTTCTCCGTTTGAGACTACCAGGTCAGCTTCGATATAATCGTTGAATGAATAGGCAGCCCCGGCACCAATATCAGCACTGGGTCCAAACCTATAAGCATCCTGGAAAGACTTATAAATATACCGGTATCCCCAGAAATCCTCCTGGACCTTAAATTGCTGCATATCAAACAATCCAAACCAGGCTTTTACCTTATTCCTGTGAAAAGCCAATGCAGCATTTTTGAAATAAGCATAACGCTTGATGAGAGAATATTGGGAGAGATCATCCGGACTACCGATATCCAGCTTTACCTCTGCAGCAAACTGATCATCTATGTCATGTTTGTAGCCCAGGTAAACCCTGTCTACTGCGAATGCTGTGGACCGGTCATCTTCCGTTAACCCAATATGAAAATTGCTGAAAACCTTGAGTATTTCTCCGGAACCGGTATCCTGTGCCCGGGTAGTATGAAAAATCCCCATGACAGATATACATGGCAGTATTATCCGGTAGATTTTTTTCATTAGATCATTATTTAAAGTGGTTGGTTTTATATGTATAGTGACTTTCCGGTGCCCATCATGCAAATCATGCAATTTTTACTTACCCTGTACCTGATTTGATTGCGGTAAACCGGATATATTCCTGACAATATTAAGCATATCAGGAATACCTAAGATTAAATTAAATTAAAATTAAGGTTAACCTTATGACAACTTCAGGTTCACTTAATATCCCGTCCATATCTTTGAACAAATTATTCAATAATGAACTTCCCTCTGCTCGTATTAAGTCTCTTTATTCATATTCACTTCCAGGCAGCTATACCATTAACTGAAACTGTCGGTGAGAATTTAACTACGATTTCCGGAAGAGTCACGGATAATTCTTCGGGCGAAGAACTTTCCGGGGTTGAAATTTGCATTAGTGGTTCTGAAAAAGAAATCTATACCGATTTTAACGGTGCGTTTAAGATTGAAAACCTTCAACCTGGAACCCACTATACACTTGAAATCAATTTCATTTCCTATCGTAAAATGATTATCAAAGATGTCACTACCGGAATTCATCCGGTGCAGATAAAACTTTCCGGTGAAAGGAAGGAAAGGTCGACAGGTCAGATTCCTTATTTTCCCGCAGGCTGAATGCCTTCCTTATTGGTCAAATCCCGTTTAACCTCCTTTGACAGGTATCAAACTTTTTCTGAATAGATGTTGTTTTTTGGTTTGAGTCATCTCAGTTCAGGTCTTTTATCTTATCTTTATCAAGGCCTAAATATCTTTACATAAATTACTGCAAATGGATTACAGCAAGTATAAGATCCTTCTCGTCGATGATGAGGAGGACATTCTTGAATTTCTGAGCTATAATCTTGAAAGGGAAGGCTTTCAGATCTTCCGGGCCGGTAATGGTATCGATGCCATTGACCAGGCTAAAAAACATGAACCTCAGCTTATTCTCCTCGATGTTATGATGCCGGGAATGGATGGAATTGAGACATGTGAGGAATTACGCAAAATACCGGCTCTCAATAATATTCTCATTGCCTTTTTGACGGCACGGGGTGAAGATTACAGCCAGATTGCAGGTTTTGAAGCCGGTGGTGATGATTATATTACCAAACCTATTAAACCTAAATTGCTTATAAGCAGGGTTAAAGCACTCCTGAAAAGGTATAAACAGGCTACAAAGGAAATTGAAAAAGAAGGTGTCACACAGCAGGTGGAAGACATTATCATCGATAAGGAAAGGTATATCGTTATCGTCAGAGGGGATGAGATGTTCCTTCCCAAAAAGGAGTTCGAACTGCTAAACCTCTTAATTTCACGTCCTCAAAAAGTCTTTACCCGGGAGGAAATCTTCGAGAAAGTCTGGGGGGATAACATCATCGTAGGTGAGAGAACCATAGATGTTCATATACGTAAGCTCAGGGAAAAATTAGGCAATGATTATATCCGTACGATAAAAGGAGTGGGGTATAAGTTCTCGGCCTGATTCACTGTACCCAACCCGGCTTTACTTCTCGTCCTGAATTACATTTAGAATCCGTTCAACTTTAGCGTCATCATAAAAATGCCCGGAAGAATTCAAACCTCCGGGCATTGATTCTTTAAATAGACTTGTGTCATTAAACCGGCACGTTCCTGGCTTTCAAAGCTTTATCCCCGACACTCATGAATTCCTGGTGTGCCTCAAGAACGTTGGTCACAAATAATAACATGTTCTTCGATTCAGAGAGGATATCAAGGTATACCATCGTGACTTTTGTTCCTTTACCGGCCTTTTTAAGCGATTTTACCTGTTTCTTTTTGAGATCGTTGATCATCTCCATCAGATCATTCCTTAACTTCTTAAAATCATCCATGTGTTCAAAGGTATTTTTCTTCAGCATCGTCAGCGCATAGTTGAAATACTCCGACATCTTTTCGTTGAACTTCAGCAATTCATCGGTCTGAGATGAATTCAGCGGTGGGTGGTTGTTATCCACATGATTATATAGCGGTTGAACAAAATAGTACAGTCCGTTGGTGGTTTCCCTCAGATAATCAATTACCTGCACGTAGTGAGGACCTGAATCGGTCTCATCTTCCTTCATTTGACGAATGGTCAGATGCACATTGTTTTTAAGCTCTTTGGTTTCTTTGTTGAGTTCACGGGCCTCTTTTCTGATCGCCGAAAGTTCCTTCCTTTTCTCCTTGGAGAAATTAAGTATGGCCAGGTAATAGAGCTTGGCAACCTGGATAATAACCCTTGTGACCGTATCCGAACAGGTATCCATTATGCTTGTAGAGCCAAGGCCTTCACCTAAAGCTAATTCTGATTTTTTCATTGCCAGCTCTTCACGTTTTTTATGAATGGTATGAGTTTTAATGACAACAAAAATAGCCAGGGCGATGAGTGCAAATATGATCACCATCCCACCATAATAAATAAGCACGGCCAAAAGGAAAGCAGATGTAAAGGCAGTGAGGGCAGTCAGGAACCATCCCCCTACCACTGTCAGCATTCCGGTAATACGGTATACCGCACTTTCACGGCCCCAGGCTCCGTCTGAAAGGGAAGAACCCATGGCAACCATAAACGTGACGTAAGTAGTGGAAAGAGGCAATCGCAATGAAGTAGCAGTGCTGATCAATATGCTTGCTACTACCAGATTGACCGATGCCCTGACAAGGTCAAAGGACGTCAGTTCCTTTTTTTGCCTCGGATCCGGCTCTGCCCGCGACTGGTCGAACCTCTGCTGAATAAATTTCTGCAACTTTATGGGGGTGTACTTCTGCAGGAACGCAGTGGCATCAACCGACCAGCGAACGAGAAAACGGGAAAGAGCGGAAGATTCAAACCTTTCCAATCCTTCCTGCTGCCTGCTCAGATCTACCGTAGTGGCTGTTACCGACCTGGACTTCCTCGAATACCTGAGCGTGAGCGACATGACAATCCCCGCCATAAGCAGGATTAAAGTTGGCGTCTTTACCTTTCCGTTCAGACCTTCCATAAGAAATGAACCAGGCTGTGCTCCGGCATGATGAATAAACTCTTTGAACGACTCAAAACCGGCCAGCGGAACTCCGATGAAATTCACGAGGTCGTTGCCGGCAAAGGCCATGGCAAGCGCAAATGTACCGAACAGTACGATCGGTTTCAGGATATTTACCCGGGTAAACATCACAACCAATTGAAACAGGACAGCACCACCAAGAAAGCTGTAAATGACAATATTATTAGTATTGGATGTAATCCAGTTCACCATATTTTGACTGGTGAATGAGGCTCCGCTTACTCCCTTGACAAGCAAGAAATAGGAGATGGCCGACATGGAAATACCTCCCCAGATACCTCCCCAGTACTTGATCGTTTTTGTGAGCCTGAAAGAGAAAAAGATCCTGATGATCCATTGCACAATCGCTCCCACACTGAAGGCTATTAAAACGGAAATGAAAATGCCGGAAATGATCCCCAGCGCTTTGGCGGAATTAATGTAATTCGCCAGCTCATTGATCCCCTGTGATGCCTTACTGATTTTGATTATGGAAACTGCTACGGCTGCACCAAGTAATTCGAATACTATGGATACCGTGGTGGAGGTCGGCAGGGCAAAGGTGTTGAACAAATCCAGCAGGATGATGTCGGTCATCATCACGGCCAGGAAAATTACCATGATCTCTGAAAAGTAAAACCGGTCGGGATTGAAAATACTTTTTCGTGCAACCTCCATCATTCCGCTTGAAAAGGTGGCACCGATAATTACTCCTAATGAAGCTACTAAAACAATGATCTTGAAAGGTGCAGCCTTTGAACCGATGGCGGAATTCAAAAAGTTTACCGCATCATTGCTGACGCCAACGATCAGGTCTGATATCGCAAGAGCGAACAGGACAACTACAATAATCAGATAATAATATTCCATTTTAGTTATTTTCTTAAATGAGTGGCAATATTATTCAAATATTCCAAAATGAATATTAATCAAACGTTAACAGTAAATGAACAGTTTGTTAATGCAGTGTGATCAGGCATTTATTTAAAATTAGCCTATTGATAAAGTTAAATTAACGATGTCTTAAATAAACTGATTTACATTTGAATGCATATAATTCGATCCTTCAGTTGCAAATGTGCATGTTTTTAAACACAATTATAATCCGGAATCAGTATGAGTGATGGTCTGTTTAAAATCCTTATTGTTGACGATGAAGAAGATATCGTGGAATTTGTGAGTTATAACCTGAGAAGGGAAGGATTCAATGTGGATATTGCCAGGAATGGAAGGGAAGCCATAAAAACGGCTGTTTCTTTCCATCCGCATTTGATCCTCCTGGATATTATGATGCCGGAGATGGATGGTATTGAAACTTGCGAAGAAATCAGAGCTATCCCGTCACTATCCGATACGATTATTGCTTTCCTGACGGCACGATCAGAAGACTATACACAAATTGCCGGATTTGCCGCCGGCGCTGATGATTTCATTACCAAGCCTGTAAGGCCGAAAGTGCTGACCAGCAGGATTAAGGCTCTGCTTAAACGATACCGTTCAATACCGGACAGTGATCTGGCAGGAAAAGGGGACTTCCTTTTAAGCGACCTCATAATCGACCAGGAAAAGCACCTGGTAATGCTTAAAGGTCAGAAAATCGACCTTCCGAGAAAAGAATTTAACCTGTTATCACTCCTGACATCCAAACCATCCAGGGTATTCACCCGCGAAGAAATTTTTGATCATATCTGGGGCGCCGATGTATATGTGAATGATCGGACTATTGATGTTTACATCAGAAAGTTAAGAGAAAAAATCGGTCTGGACAGGATTAAAACCATCAAGGGAGTAGGCTATAAATATGAAGTCTGAGCCCCGGTTTACCCATTACAATCATTTCTTTTTTACTGTAGTGGATTCCTTGATCCAGCAATTGAACCTGTAGGGGTCACCCTCTTTCAGACTGCGGAAAAATGTATCTTCAACCGAAGGAAAATTGTCGTTTAAAACTAAATTTTTCTTTTTTAAAAATTTTCGTACATTTAGAAGGGTGTAGGAGCGTTGTGGAGGAGAAGGATTGAGCCATCATCAAAACCTTCTGAATCATGAAAACAACCAGACTGTTATTGATTTTCCTTGCCGTGATCATTGTGCTGCCTTTTTTTGGCCGTTTTTTGTGGATTTTGCAAAAAGGCCGTGACATGGAAATAATGATCATAAACAAAACGGTACCCAAAAATTCCTCTAATGAGGTCAAATCGTTAAACTGGGTTCTGAATTATAACAAGATCCTTAAAACGGATCATTCCCGCTATAGGTATGAAAGAGATTACTATGGTTATCATCCCGATGCACCTGATGTGGAATGGAAAATACGGTCTTACAGCCTGGCTGAACTGCCCTCTATTCTGGAAAAGTACAATGCACTCTTTTTCCTTGATAACCAGGGAGTAAAACTCACCGGCGGCATCGTTAAAACTGCCTCTGACTATTATGGCGGTTTCAACCAGAACGATTACCTTCTTCTTAAGCAAATGCTGAACGCAGATAAACTGATCATTGCCGAATACAATTTTTTTTCCAATCCTACTGTTGACCTGGTTAGATATAATACCGAACAAATGCTCGATATTCACAGTCTTGGGTGGAGAGGCAAATTTTTCAACAATCTTAATGCCAGAAAGATATCCTTTGAACTTGACCCCGGATGGATCGACAGGTATAAGGATTATTACGGGAAAAACTGGGACTTTCAGGGACCGGGAATAGTTATCATTAATGAAAAACAGAACCGTATAATTGTGCTTCCCCGTAGTGAAGCTATGATAAAGGATTATCCGGAAGTGCTAACCGGTGAGAAGTACACAGGTCTTTTTCATATTCCTGAAAAAAGTGCTTTCATTGGTTGGTTCTCGATTGTATATCAGGGGGATAATGATATCATCAGTACTTTTGACCTGAACCTGAATGATAATGGAAAAGAGATTCTAATGAAAAATGGGCTTGAATGCCGTTTTCCTGCCGTCATCAAATATGTGGGTCATCCGTTCTACTATCTTGCCGGGGATTTTTCAAAAGAAAAGGTTATGCTCGTATGGTCAAGAATCCGGATATTGAATAATCTTATACGTTCTGTTGCTGGAAATATGACAAACGATCCGGGAGTCTTTTTCCAGACCTATTATGTTCCGTTCATGTCAGCGGTTTTAAATGACCAATTTGGTGAAATGAAAGAAGCCGGGATATGACCTTTTCAACGTGTGAATGAATTCTTCGATGGGGTTTTTACAAATCAGAATACGACGATGGAAACATTGAGGGTGGCTCTTGTTCAGGCTGATCTCCATTGGGAAGATCCCCTGGCAAATCTCAATATGTTCGATGAATTCCTCATGGATTTGAAGGATAAGGCCGACCTTGTTATCCTGCCTGAAATGTTTACCACAGGATTCTCAATGAATTCAAGGAAACTGGCAGAAAAAATGTCGGGAGTATCTGTAAGGTGGATGCTTGATAAAGCTGAATATTTGAACGCTGTGGTCGCCGGAAGTATGATCATTAAAGAAGGGGATGGCTATTATAACCGGCTTCTTTGGGTCTACCCCGACAGGAGCTTAGAATGGTACGATAAACGCCATCTGTTCAGAATGGGTGGCGAAAATAAATTTTATGATGCAGGAAAACAACGACTTGTCGTTGATTATAAAGGCTGGCGGATAAACCCGCTTATTTGCTATGACCTCAGGTTCCCGGTGTGGAGCAGGAACCGCAATGATGTTGACATGCTCATCTACGTGGCAAACTGGCCGGCATCGCGCAAACAGGCATGGACCATCCTGCTAAAAGCCAGAGCTATCGAAAATCAGGTATTTGTTGCCGGGGTAAACCGCGTAGGAAGCGATGGAGAAGGGGTCATTTACCAGGGCGATACCCAACTGATAAATCCAAGAGGTGATGTAATAACCGGCTTTGATCTCAGCTATCCTGGAGTAACCATTGCTGAAATTTCTCCGGAGGAACTGACCTCTTTCAGGAAAAAATTTCCAGTTGTCAATGATGCCGATGATTTTGTCATAAACCATTGATTCCATTCTCTTTTTCAATCCTAAAAACGTTCTGGTTTATGGATTGCCTCACCTTGAAGATTTGCCTTTGCGCTGTAAGATCTAAATAATATTTCGGAGTCGATATGATTCATGCCATCCGGATAATCCATAGCTCACGGAACCCCGAAAAAAAAGCCGTCTGCCTTTTGGGCAGACAGCTTCGCCAGTTCATTATAACCTTTTTTGTCAATGTTCATGATTACTATGACAGTCTTCCTTGTCGCATCCCTGGCAACTTTCGTGGTCATGAATATGACCGTGTTCCAGTTCATCCGGATTAGCATCTCTGATTTCTGTCACTTCACCGTTAAAAAACAGGTTGGTGCCGGCCATAGGATGGTTGAAATCCATTTTCACGGCTTCATCACCAATTTCTTTAACAATACCGTTCAGCCTGTTACCTTCTCGATCGAGCATCGGGATTATGTTACCCATTTTCAAAAGGTTGTAATCCAGCTCTCCCTCAATGCGAAACACATCTATTGGAACATCAACGATGGCATTATCTTTTACCGGACCATATGCTTCATCACTGGTCAGACTAAACTGAAAAGGATCTCCAGCGCCCAGACCATTAAGATTTTCTTCAAATTTTGGCAGGAGATTACCTCTTCCAAAGAGAAAGGTTAGGGGTTTTTCCTTGGTTAGTTCTTCAACAACTTCACCCTGATGGTTATCTTTCCTTAATTGATAAATAATGGAAACTACTTTGTTTTCTTCTATTGTCATCGCAAAAATGATTTAATTTAATTAATCCTCAAATAAAAGTCTTTATATCAACTTATCAAAACCAGCATATGATAAAATTCAAATAAATTACAATATAACTAACATTTTTTATTGATTATTGTTTCCCGGTACGGTGTTTAGATCATCTTCAGGTACCTGCGGCTTTCCTGCTAGGGAGACACCCGGAAACGGAATTTCAAGTTCCTTGCGCTTTCTGGCGTTTACCAGGGAAAATGTCATGGCCATACTACTTGCGATGATGATAAACAACAATACACCCGGATCGAAACGATCGTTGGTGATTTCAGAAGGGATGGCATAAAAAAGCAGTATAGTAATCAATCCCCGCGGAGCCAGGAAAATTTCAGGAAATAAGTTCTTTACTAACAAAATCTTGAAAATGATATACCTTAAGCCATAAATGATTGAAAGAATAATGAGGCTCACCAGAAGAACTTTCCAACTGTATAGTGACGATAACGTAATGGTTATTCCGAAAATCACAAAGAAAAAGGTCCTGACAATAAAGGCCGATTCGAGTGTGATAATCCTGAAATTATTGCTTATCTCCTGCAATGAATCTTCCCGGATCAGTGTTTTTAGCTTACCGGCGAAAAAGATATGCCTGTTCTGAAGTACGAGACCAAACACCAGGATGATCATTAAGGAAGATAAATGCATAAGCTTTGCCATGGAATACAGAAGAATCAGAACGGCAATCAGCAGGAATAACTTAACCTGAGTCCGGATATTCTGAAAAACCAGGATAAGAACATAACTTACAAGAAACGACACGACTATAGTCCCGAGAATATTGATAACAAGGTGCAGTCCGGCCTCTCCGGCACTTTTGGTATCAAGGCTTCCAATCAGGAAATAGAAAACCATGATCCCAAGGATATCGGAAAATGTACTTTCATAGATCATGAATTCTTTCTTTTCCTCATCAAGACCCGCAGTACTCGGAATGACAATTGCACTACTGATAATCGACAGGGGGAGGGCGTAAATCAGAGCTTCATTAAGTCCGGTTTTCAAATATTGAGTAAGAATCAGGGCAATAAAAAATGAAGTAAATATCAGGGAAAGAGAGGCCATCAAAAAAGAACGCCAGATCATTCCCCGCTTTTCCCGGCTGAGTCTTAGATCCAGTGAAGCTTCGAGTACGATCATAATCAGCCCGACTATACCCAGCAATTCGAGTACCGGCATGAAGTTGATGCTTTTCACATCAAATGCCTTTAAAGCCAGGTTTATCAATATTCCTGTTATAATCAGCAAAAGTACACTTGGAATGCTGGTTCTGCGGGAGATAATATTGAACAGGTAACTGAGAATAACAATTACTGAACAGGCAATGATGATAGCGTATGAGGAGAATCCTTCCATGTTAGCGGAGATATATCTGAAAGCCCATTCTGACAATCGGATTAGTATAAAGAGAACGACTCGATGTATCTGTATCCCACAGGAACAATAAATTAAAAGAGGCTCTCTGTCCTGCCGGTTGCCGAAGACCGGCGCCGATTAGTGCCGTACTGTACCAGAACCTTCCGTTTGCAGGATAATACGGGAAATCGAAATACTGTTTTTCAAGGCTGAGACCTTCGTATTCTATATGGCCGAAAATTCCGCTGTTGAGACCTAGGGGAATGACGTTATCTAAATCCTTTATTACATCAAGTTCACCATATACCCTTATGCCGTAAATATGGGTGCTGTATGCATTGTACGAATAATATGACCTTGATTCTTTAAGGTATTCATATCGTCCGCCGGCAGCCACCGAAATCCGGTTGGTGAGATAATAGCCCAGAGCTGGAGATACTTCAATGCGGGTTACCGTCCCGAGTATCAATCCAAAATCAGGAGCGATAAAAAATCTGCCTGCATTTTCCACATCATCTTCAGGAGGTATCTCAACCTGTGCAGATAGAGATGAATCATGAAAAATGAAAACCAAAAGGGAAAGCAGGAACAGGACGATCCGGTATGTGTTGCTTTTCATTCTTAGTCTTTACTTTTTACAATGATATGCGTAAATTTAAAATTAAAACACTTATACATGCATAACTGTTAAAAAAAAACATTTATTTCATGAAACGGAACTAATCTCCAATTCCGTTTCTGTTAAAACAACATAAAATGAACATTCTTATTACCGGAGCAAGCCGTGGTCTGGGGGCCGCATTAGCGGCTGATTTTGCAGCCAAAACAAAAGGGAATATCATTCTGGCTTCAAGGAATGAAAAGAGGCTGAATGAGCTTAAAAATACTATTGAAACACAAAATCCTGATAGCCTTGTTCTGGTCAGGGCAGTCGACCTGACCAACGAGGATGATCTGGATCATTTCACTTCATGGCTTGGGCAACAAATCCCCAGCCTGGATATCCTTGTCAACAATGCAGGCTTACTGGTGAATAAACAGTTCGAGGTCATGGAAAGGATGAAGGCTGAAGCTATTTTCCGTATAAATTATTTTGCCCCGGCAATGCTAATAAAAGGGGTGAATAGCCTGCTGAGAAAAGCAGATCACGCTCATGTAGTGAACATCGGGAGCATGGGAGGTTACCAGGGGAGTGTTAAGTTCGCCGGACTATCACATTACAGTGCCTCTAAAGCGGCTCTGGCAGTACTTACCGAGTGTCTGGCAGAAGAATACAAGGATGCCGGCATCTCATTTAATTGTCTTGCCCTGGGAGCGGTTCAGACAGAAATGCTGGATGAGGCATTTCCGGGTTATAAGTCATTTCTGAGTGCAGCGGAAATGGCAGGCTTTGTATCTGATTTCGCCTTGAACGGTCACCGTTTCATGAATGGGAAAATTTTACCGGTCGCCCTCTCCACGCCTTAAAATTCGAAACGATCAGATATCCGTGTTCACCATATTTTCCTCAGAATATTCTTTTGGTTCTACTTCACCCTTTAGTACCATCAGTCCGTTCATGGCCAGGGCATGCATTTCATCTTCTCCCGGATAAATAATAACCGGGGCAATGAAAGAGACCATTTTTTTTATGTATTCGACGACCATTGGGTTGTTGGCAATCCCGCCGGTTAGGATGATACCGTCTACCTCACCTTGAAGTACGGTAGCCAATGCTCCGATTTCTTTGGCAACCTGGTACGACATCGCATCCTGGATCAGCCTGGCACGATCGTCTCCTTCAATGGCCATGATTTCAATCTGGTAAGCGCTGTTTGTGCCAAAATAAGCCATGAGCCCGCCATGACCGGTGATCATCCGCTTTACATTTTCAATATCAGATCCTTTACTAAAGCACTCCCTGATAAGCTGACCCGCAGGAACTGTGCCGGATCTTTCTGGTGAAAAAGGACCTTCACCATCAAGTGCATTGTTCACATCAATTACTCTTCCCCTCAGATGAGCTCCAACAGAAATGCCTCCACCCATATGTGCAATAATGAGGTTGAGATCCTCGTATTTCTTATTCAGGAGCCGCGCGTAAGATCTGGCTGTAGCTTTCTGATTAAGGGCATGGAAGATTGACAATCTCTTGAATTCAGGGTGTCCGGCAATCCTGGCAACATCAATCAGTTCATCCACAACCACGGGGTCGGCAATGAAGGCTCTGGCATTGGGCAGACTTCTGGCTATATCATCTGCAATAAGACCTCCCAGGTTACTGGCATGCTCGCCCAGAATACCTTCGCGAAGATCCTGTTTCATACGCTCATTGATGATATATATCCCCGATTTAATGGGTTTGATAAGTCCTCCGCGACCAACAACTGCTTCAATCTTGTCAAGTTCAATCTGAGCGAGAGTAAGCTCATCCATGATAATATCCTTCCGGTAGCTGTACTGATCCGAGATGTTATCAAACCGGCAAAGTTCTTCAGTAGAATGCTGAATGCTTTTCAGAAATATCACCTTGGTGTTCATATAAACCGCAATTTTGGTCGAGGTGGATCCGGGGTTTATAGCAAGAATCTGTTTTAGTGACATAATTTTAATTTTAAATGGCCGCTGCCAGTGCAATTGAATAGAGCTTGCTCTCCTCTGTATCAGCACGTGAAGTCAGTACAACAGGGGCGGTTGCACCGGTAACGATAGCGGCAGAGATACCGTCTGAGAGGAAACTCATCGATTTATACAGAATATTCCCGCTGTTCAGATCGGGTGCAAGAAGGATATCAGCATCGCCGGCAACACCCGAAAGGATGCCTTTGTGCTTTGCTGCATCTGCCGAAATGGCATTATCAAGTGCCAGCGGACCGTCAACAATACAACCCGTAATTTGTCCACGACGATTCATCTGGGTCAGAATTGCTGCATCAGTGGTTGAAAGGATTTTCTCATTTACGGTTTCAAGAGGACCTAGTACAGCTATTTTAGGTTCCGGTACTCCAAGGGCATTAAATACCTCGGCTGCATTATGAATGATGTTGACCTTCTCATTAATGTCAGGCGAAATATTCATCGCCGCATCGGTAACTCCCAGAAGTTTGTGATAATACCTGGTTTGAAAAATGGCCAGATGACTGAGAGTACTTCTGTTCCGGAGACCTTTCTCTTTGTCAAGAATAGCAAGCAAGAGCGGAGCAGTCTGTACCAGTCCTTTCATCAGAATATCTGCACTGCCTTCACGGATCAGTTCAACAGCCCGGATACATGATCGGGCCGGATCCCTTTCGTCAATGATATCAACAGAGCTCAGGTCGAATTCTATTGTCTTTGCTAATTCTTTAATTTTCAGTGAGTTACCAACAAGTATGGGAGTGACAATATCCAGAATCACAGCCTGCATCACGGCTTTGAGAACAGGCAGATCTTCGGCTGCGGCAACTACAATTTTCCGTGTTTCACGCTGTCTGGCTTTTTCCCTGATCTCATCGAGTGATTTGTATTCCATGTTTTTACAGTGATTCGTTTATGATATGCTCAGTATCACTGGCAATGACGAATTCCTCGTTAGTTGGTATTACCATAACCGATACCCGTGAACCGGCTTTGGAGATGACTTTTTCCTTTCCCCGGACACCGGAATTGGCTTCCCGGTCAAATTCAAGACCGAGGTATTCAAAATCCTTACAGATCTCCTCCCGGCTTTCCGGACTGTTTTCACCTACACCACCTGTGAAAACCAAAATATCAACGCCTCCCATCACAGCAGCATAAGCCCCGATATATTTCCTGATCCGGTAGTGGTACATATCCAGCCCCAGCCTGGCCCTGTCATTACCCTTTTCAGCTTCCATCTCTATCTCTCTCATATCGGAAGAAATACCTGTGATTCCCAGCATGCCGCTGTGCTTGTTGATCAGCGTATTGGCGTTGTGGGAATCGATACCTTCTTTTTGCATGATATAGATCAGAACCCCCAAATCCAGATCCCCGGTGCGGGTACCCATAATCAAGCCTTCAACCGGCGTGAGGCCCATGGAGGTGTCAATCGATTTCCCGCCTTTTATCGCTGCAACAGAGGCCCCGTTGCCCAGATGACAGGTGATGATCTTAAGTTTGATTTTATCTTTTCCGGAG
Source organism: uncultured Bacteroidales bacterium (assembly GCA_963732905.1). Taxonomy (GTDB): domain Bacteria; phylum Bacteroidota; class Bacteroidia; order Bacteroidales; genus DASQZK01. The sequence goes on along the minus strand of CAVTBM010000008.1, from coordinate 527,882 downwards.
AGTTCAGCAGCCCTGGTTGATACAAATTTGTGACTTGAGCCGTGAAATCCATAACGTCTGAGTCCATATTTTGCGTAAAGCGAATATGGAATCGCATACATGTAGGCCTGTGCGGGCATGGTCTGATGGAATGCCGTATCGAAAGTACCCACCTGCGGAATATTAGGAAGAAGATTCTTCATGGCATAAATCCCTTTAAGATTAGGCGGATTATGAAGAGGTGCCAGGTCAATACACTCATTGATCTTCTCAATTACTTCATCGGTGATAAGGACGCTGTCCTTAAAGGCTTCTCCACCATGCACAACCCGGTGACCGACGGCATCGATCTCATCAAAACTTTTCAGAGATCCGTACTTTTCACTCTTGAGGATTCCGAGAATAAATTCAATACCCTGCTGGTGATCCAGGATTTCTCCCTCAAGTTTTACTTTAACACCATCGTCACGTTCATGTTTGATAAATGAACCATGAAGCCCGATTTTTTCAGCAACCCCTTTTGCGAGAACAACAGAATCAGAGGAATCAATAAGCTGGTATTTTATGGAGGAACTTCCGCAGTTTAAAATGATAATTTTCATAAGTTATGAATTTGTTTTTATACCTCCCCGCCGGAAGCGGGAATCATTCCTGATCCGGATGGGTCGTTTTGGCAACGTCGTATCTGAACAGGAAAACCTTGTTTAATCATTAAGAATGTCAAAGACCCGGAGCGAAACCCGTAATAAGAAGGACAGACTTTTGTATTGGTTAACCCGAGACAACCTGTCCCTGCTGAGCAAACCATTTTCCGGTTATTTAAATTCAGTAGCCTGGATGGCCTGACTTATGATCTTGCCATCTTCATATTTGTAAAACCCTTTAGCGGTTTTTGTGCCGTGATAACCTGCCCTGACAAGTCGCTTAAGAATAGGTGAGGGTTTGTATTTCTGAAGTCCGAATTCGGCATAAAGGTTATCCATCCACTTAAGCAACTTATCAAGCCCGATCCTGTCGGCCATTTCAAACGGACCAAAAAGGAGTCCGTAACCCAGTTTCATCGTTGTGTCGATGCACTGCACAGAAGCAACGCCTTCCATAAGGGTTTCGCAGGCCTCGTTTATAAGAGTGACGATCAGGCGGCTGCTAACATGTCCGGGCGATTCATGAAGAGCAATGGGAGTCTTGTCAATCATCTTACAAAACCGGATGATAAAGTCAAACGTTGCATCGTTTGTTTCAACGCCCCTGACCAGTTCAACGATTTTCACCGATGAAGCCGGAGCAATAAAATGTAAACCTATCGCTCTTTCAGGATGTTCCAGCACACTAGCCAGATCAGAGATCATGAGAGTGGAATTGTTGGATGTGATCACTACATCCTTACCTACAACAGCTTCAACTTTTTTAAATACATCCTTTCTGATTTCTATATTCGTTCCGGGTTTGCGCGAGTTAATGGATTCAATAACCAGGTCTGCATCCACAATATCCTTATAGTCGGTAGATCCCTTGATTCTCGAAAGGATTGCGCGTTTCTCTCCTTCAGTAAGTCCCCATTTATTGATGATCTCGTCAAGCTGCAACTCCATTTCTCGAAACACATCCTTAATTCGTTCATCAGATACATCGATAAATACCACTTCCATGCCCTGCTGACTCACAAGCCGTGTTATTTCCTGGCCCATTGTGCCACACCCGATCACAGCTACTTTTTGGATGCTACCATATTTCTTGGCGGATTGTTGGCTAAGGGCAAAATCTTCTAATGTCTCGGTCATATTGTATATGTTTAATTGTTTTTCTGGCAGAGAATTTCTTAATTTCCGGCTGCCTGATTTGCTGTTATGGCTACCAGGTTGACAATATCACTTACTGAACAGCCCCGCGAGAGATCATTGATCGGGGCTGCCATTCCCTGAAGAATCGGTCCAATAGCCTCTGCCCCGGCCAGCCTCTGGACCAGTTTGTAGGCGATGTTTCCGACTTCCAGACTTGGAAATATCAGAACATTTGCCTTACCTGCGATTTCACTTCCCGGAGCTTTTGATTTTCCAATCGCATCAATAATGGCTGCATCAGCCTGAAGTTCGCCGTCAATCTTCAGCCCGGGAGCCATCTCCTTTGCAATTCTGGTGGCATTCACCACTTTGTCCACCATCGCATGCCTGGCACTCCCTTTGGTGGAAAAACTCAGCATAGCGACTTTAGGCTCAAAACCTGCAATATCCCTTGTGGTTGCTGCTGTAGCCACGGCAATTTCGGCTAATTCCTGTTCTGTAGGGTCGGGGTGAACAGCGCAATCGGCAAAGACCATCAGACCATCATGCCCAAAATTCCGGTCCTTTAATATCATTATAAAAGCTCCGGAAACCACAGAGATCCCGGGTTTGGTCTTGACATACTGGAAGGCTGGCCTCAGGACGTCACCTGTAGCATTCCTGGCACCCGCAACTTCTCCATCAGCATCACCGGCTTTAATCATAATCGTACCCAGGTAAAGTGGGTCCTCAATTAATCCTTCTGCCTGTTCACGGGTCAGCCCCTTGCTCCGACGCAATTCAAGCATGAGCTGAATATAGGATTCTTTTTTGTCATGTGATTTCGGGTTGATAATGAGTGCTTTATCAATATTTCTGAGAGAAAGCTGCCTGGCCTGTTCTTTAATCTTATCCGGATCTCCAATCAGGATTATTTCAGCAATTTTATCCTCAATTAGAATGTCAGCGGCTTTAAGTGTTCGTTCTTCATCGCCCTCGGGTAACACAATACGTTTATAATGTTGCTTAGCCTTTGCTTTGATTTGTTCTAGTAAATTCATTGATTTTCAATTGATTGTGTTGATTATGTGATAGGTTGTAAAATTAGTTAAAAATAATATAGCCATATCGGTGTTTTTGATGATTTATATCAGCTTTGTCAGGTGTTTTACAACAATTTTTGCTGTTGATCAAAATCGTTCACGGATTGTTATGTCTTCACTTAACCAAAACCGTTATTCATCGTGAAAGTTCATAAATTATTCAACAGTCTTTGGCTCGATTATGTCAGCAAGACACCATCGGCCGCACGTATCCTTGATCTTTTTACACGGGAAGGGGAATTGGTGAAAAATGACCATATCGCTTTTCGAACCTTCAACGACCCGAGGGTCAGTATTGAAATTCTTTCCAAACCCTTTATTGATGCAGGATATGTAGGAAAAGGCGAGTATCATTTCAAACACAAACATCTTGAAGCCTTCCATTTTGAACTCCCCGGTGACCAGGAGGCACCCCGGATTTTCATCAGTCAGCTGATCCTTGAGGATTTTTCAGATTACATGGTGCACACCGTTACCGGGTTACTCGATGAAGTTCCTAAGGAAATACTGGATTCAGAAGACCTGATCAATTCCGGTGCCGTTTTCGGTGTCCCTTCGTATGAGGTATATCTTAAATTACGGGATGAATCTGAATACGCTGCATGGTTATATGTTTTTGGATACAGAGCCAATCATTTCACGGTAAGCGTCAATGCGCTGAATAAATTCAGGGATTTGATACAGGTGAACGACTTTCTTAAAAACAACGGCTTCGAGTTGAACCGTTCCGGTGGCGAAATCAAGGGTTCAGCTGAACAACTGTTGCTGCAGTCGAGTATTCTGGCCGATAAAGTGGATGTAAATTTTAAAGAAGGAAATAAGGTCATTCCGTCCTGTTACTATGAATTTGCCCAACGGTTTCCCGATAAAACAGGAAAACTTTTCAGCGGGTTCATTGCTGATTCAGCCGATAAGATTTTCGAAAGCACGAATTTCAGAAAATAATTAAGGATCAGGATGTCCTTCCCACCAGCAGGATGAAAGCATGCCCGAAAGGATGGACGGAATCGTCTCCGACAATTTTAATCACTTATTTTGGTATTCCCGTCCTCGCAATATGGCTTTTATTTCTACCTTTATTGCCCAAAATTCAGCTTTTTTCTGCCCTATGCCTCTTAATATAATCAACGATCTGAAAATCAAGGGAGATGTTTTCACCGACGAATCCATAAGACTCATTTATTCCACGGATGCATCGGCTTACAGGGAAAAACCTGTCGGCGTAGTATGGCCGGTCGATGAGGCGGACGTTCATACCATCATCCTTTATGCCCGCAGAAATAATCTGAATCTCATTCCCAGGGGAGCAGGCACATCGCTTGCCGGCCAGGTTGTTGGGAACGGACTGGTTGTTGATTTTTCAAGGCATATGAATAAAATCCTTGAAATAAATCCGAAGGAAAGATGGGTTAGAGTTCAACCCGGAGTTGTCCTGGATGAATTGAACATGCAACTGAAACCTTACGGATTATTTTTTGCACCGGAAACATCCACGGCTAATCGTTGTGTGATAGGAGGCATGATTGGGAATAACAGCAGCGGCCTCCATTCGCTGATCTATGGTACAACCAGGGAGCATCTCCTCGAAGTCAGGACCTTTCTGTCCGATGGAAGTACCGCAATTTTCGGATCCGTTACAAAAGAGGAATTTCAATCCAGATGTGCCGGTGATACCCTCGAAAACCAAATCTACAGAAATATATCATCCCTTTTGTCGGTTCCGGATAACCGTTCGAAAATTGATGACCAGTATCCTGATCCGGTCATTGTTCGCCGGAACACAGGATATGCTCTCGACCTCCTGAAAGAAGCTTCGGTTTTCGATGAGAATTCAAAACAGGACTTTAATTTCTGCCGGTTGATAGCCGGTTCGGAAGGTACACTGGCAATGGTAACCGAAGCAAAACTGAACCTCATCCCTTTGCCACCATCGTTCAAAGCATTGATGTGTGTTCATTTTGACTCAGTTATCGAAGCAATTAGGGGGAACCTTGTTGCCCTGAAATACCATCCCGGTGCAGTGGAACTTATGGATAACAAGATCCTTGAACTGACGAGCAAAAACATTGAACAGAGAAAAAATCGTTTTTTTGTCAAGGGTGATCCGGGAGCAATACTCATGATCGAGTTCGCCAGGGATAGTGCGGATGAAATTAACACTTTAAGTAAGGAGCTCGAAAATGAACTCAGAAAGGAGCATTTAGGATATCATTTCCCAGTGATCACTGGAAACGACATCCGGAAGGTTTGGAACCTTAGAAAAGCCGGCCTTGGAGTATTGTCAAATATGCCCGGTGATGCCAAACCAGTATCCGTTATCGAGGATACTTCAGTAAACCCGGAGTATTTGGAGGATTATATTTCTGAATTCAACCGGATTCTTGAAAAATATCATCTTGAATGCGTTTATCACGCACATATTTCAGTCGGAGAATTGCATTTACGTCCAATTCTGAATCTGAAAGACCCGGTGGATGTGGAGATGTTTCATACCATAGCCGAAGAAACTGCTCATCTGGTAAAAAAGTTCAGGGGATCGCTCAGTGGTGAACATGGTGACGGCCGGCTGCGGGGAGAATTTATTCCGCTGATGGTGGGAGAGGAGATCTACCAGTGGTTTCGTGATATAAAGAATACCTGGGATCCCGGAAATATTTTCAATGCCGGAAAGATCACAGACACTCCGCCTATGAACCGCTTTCTGAGATATGATCCCGGCAGGGAAGAACGGGAAATTGAGACTTACTTCGATTTTTCAGATACAGGTGGGATTCTCAGAGCGGCTGAAAAATGTAACGGAACGGGAGATTGCCGCAAATCAGCCCTCATCGGTGGTACAATGTGTCCAAGTTATATGGCAACACGCGACGAGAATACAACCACAAGAGCCCGTGCAAATATCCTCAGGGAATTTTTAACCCACTCTGACAGAAAAAATCCTTTCGACCATAAGGAAATATATGAGGTTCTGGATCTTTGCCTCTCCTGTAAAGGATGTAAATCAGAATGCCCGTCCAATGTGGATATGGCAAAACTGAAAGCTGAATTTTTACAACATTATTATGATAGTAATGGAATTCCCTTGAGAACAAGGTTAATAGCCTATATCACTTCACTCAATAAAATAGGGTCCTTCTTTCCCCGGATGTTTAATTTTTTTACCTCAAACCCGTTTATTTCGGGTATCATTAAGCGTACGGTCGGCTTCGCCCGAAAACGAAGCATCCCACAATTATCCAGGCAGACTTTTCATGCCTGGGCGGTAAAAAACCTGGAAAAGCTGAACCATACTTTGCCCTCCGGAGCGAGAGTCATAAACCTTTTTGCTGATGAATTTACCGAGTATAATGACACGGAGATTGGAATCAAAGCCGTTAAATTATTGATTGACCTGGGATACCGGGTCAGGATACCCAGACATGTTGAGAGCGGCCGCACTTTCATTTCCAAGGGACTGCTCCGGACAGCCCGTCAGAAAGCCATCCGGAATATCCATTTGCTCAGACCCTATGTTACTGCCGAATCACCTCTGGTAGGTATTGAACCATCGGGCATCCTGGGTTTCAGGGATGAATACCCTGACCTTGTCCGTGACGGACTGAAGGATGATGCCCGGCAAATCGCTCAGAATGCCTTACTCATTGATGAATTTCTTTCCATGGAGATGGACGGTGGCAGGATACGGGTCGAGCAGTTTACCCGGGAAAAACAGGTGATCAAACTTCATGGTCACTGCCAGCAAAAAGCCATTGCTTCAACTTTACCCACTATAAAAGTACTTTCATTCCCGACGAATTATCAGGTAGAAGAAATTCCATCTGGATGTTGCGGAATGGCTGGTTCCTTCGGATATGAGAAAGAGCATTATGATTTATCCATGAAAGTCGGAGAACTGGTTTTATTTCCTGCAGTCAGAACTGCTTCCGAAGATGCGATCATTGCCGCTCCCGGAACCAGCTGCCGTCACCAGATCAAGGACGGTACAGGCCGGAAGGCTCTTCATCCTGTGGAGATCTTGTATAATGCCCTGGCCAGGAAGGCATAAGACGAACGCGAAAAACATAAGTCCGGGTCAGGTTCACATCTTCAGGCTTCAGCAGAATCAAGTCCTGTCATATCTGTGAAAAGATATGACAAAACCATGAAATCCGGTTCATCAGCGTATGAAAGGCAGAAATGTAGTCGGGTCCAGGCTCTCCCGCTTTTAAACTTTCAAAACTTCACCCTCAGATTTGGCAATGATAACCGCACCACAACTGTCACTCCATACATTGGTTGCGGTACGGAACATATCCAGAATCCTGTCTACGGCAAGAATGAGTCCGACACCTTCCAGCGGCAGATCAACAGCGGTAAGTATGACCGTCATCATTACGAGTCCGGCCATTGGAATGCCAGCCGCTCCTATGGAAACCAGCAAAGCCGTGATGACAATAGTGAATTGCTGGAACAGCGACATATCGATGCCATAAGCCTGCGCAATGAAAATGACGGCGATACATTCATAGAGAGCCGTTCCGTCCATATTAATGGTAGCCCCTAACGGCAATGTAAAGCTGGAGATTTGATTGGATACACCGCTGTTTTCTTCAACTGCCGTCATAGTTAAAGGTAAAGTAGCTCCCGAGGATGAGGTGGAAAATGCTGTTAAAAGGGGAGTGGTCATATTTGCGAAATGCCTGAAAGGCCTCGATTTACCTATGAACCTGACCAACAGGGGCAGGGTAATGAAAGAATGAAAAAATAAGGCCAGAAGAACGGTACCCATGTATTGTCCCATACTCGTTACCAATGCAATCAGGTTATCCTGATCTGCCACGACCTTACTTACAATTCCAAAAATCCCAAGAGGTGTAAATAAAATCACAAACATGGTTATTTTCATCATTACATCAAAAACGGCATTAAACAAGTCAGTCAGGAATTTCCTGGATTCTTGAGGAACCCGTGTAATAAAAAAACCAAACAGCATACTGAAGAAAATTACAGAGAGCATATCGTTCTGCACCATTGCTTTGAATACATTGTCAGGTACAATATCAATGATCATATCCCTGAAATCACGCTGGTTCTCAGCGAGACCCTGAACTTTTTGAAGAAGATTCAGATCTGAGCCGATGCCCGGACGTATAAGATTTACAAGAATAAGGCCGGTAAATATTGCGACGAGGCTTGTAACGATATAGTAGCTGAAAGTTTTAAGGCCAAGCCGGCCAATTTTTTGCCCTGTACCCAGATTCGTTAATCCGGATATCAGTGAGCTTACCACCAGGGGAATAACAAGCATTCGTAAAGCCCGGAGGAAAATATCACCTAACCAGCTTACCTTATTTATGGGAGGATTATAATATGAGGCGCCTGTGATGGTTGCCTGGTATTCATTAAAATCTGATTTATCAAGTATTGTGGAAAGTTTTTCGGAATATTCAGACAGGGAATCAAATGTATTTCCTTTTTCAATCTTTAATGCCGTAATGACCTTTCCGGGGACTTCCTTCTTCAGAAGTTTCTTAATGGTTTGATTCGTTATTTTGTAACGGGTCGGAAACAGCAGTCCGAAAATAACAGCCAGAATAAGAGCAATCAATATCTGCCAGTGTAAAGCCGGTTTCTTCATAAGGGTGATTTTTGACTTTACTAAGATAAGGTTTCACGAATCGATATGAAAGGAGAGGAGGCTCAAAGAAAACTATGGTAGTAGGAATTGAAAAGCTAATATGGCCGGATTATCCCGGCCCAATGGGAAGATCGTAAGCAAATATGCGATCCTCGCGGACTTAAAATTCTCTTGAAAGTACAGCTATTGTACAATAATTCAGGTCTTTGAAGTCAATTGACCTGCCAATGAAAAACCATTCATAAAATGCACTTTACGCATATTTTGGATATTATTCTCTGAAATGAAGCAAAAACCAGGATTTAGCATAGCTGGATGGAGCCAGAATGCTCAAACTAAAAAAAACAGGCAATAATTCACTTCCAGGAGCGAAGGGATGGGCCGGAGCAGTTTTCTGCTGGTCTTGTATTTGAATAGACTTCAGCAAAATTAATATGTTTACAAATAAAACTAATTAATCACAAAATTTACACGTAAAGTGACAAACATAAACATAAATATTCAATTTCTGTTCAAACCGAGGTGATTCAGTTTGCGTAAAATTTAAAATCATAATACCTTCATATATAAATTATCATAATAAATTAATAACCAATGACTTATTAAATATTAATAAAGCATATGTTTAATTATTTAATGAAAAATAATCCAATCTTAGGGATTATTGGCGTTTAAACGAGGTTAATTAATCATAATAAGCTGTATACCATGTATTTAAAGATTTTATATAGATTATTACTTCAAGTAACAGACTTTAGGATAATATTCAGTAAAGCAACATTTTATAGCGTATACGCGTAATTACCCGTTTTGATTTGCTTTCCGGGTATCTAGGGATATAACCTGTGTTCAGATAAACACTGTATACAAATATAAACAACATTAGATTACAGATATAAACATTTCATTTACTACATTTGTAATATTAATTATTCATTTTGTAAACATTTTTTAACGTGGCGGTAAACGATTGTGATGTGGGAAGAGGGGGGGGTGTACGTCGGGCAAACCATGGAGCTGTGTGCAAATCACTAAGGCTGAATAGCATCACGGATTGAACTTATTATATGAGAAATTATAAATTTTTTGCAATATGAGGGAAAGATTGGAACATATTCTCGAAATATACGGTATTTCGGCTTCAAAACTGGCTGAAATGCTCGATGTTCAGCGATCTGGCATATCTCATATTCTGGCTGGACGCAATAATCCCAGTTATGAATTCCTGGTCAGGATGACTGAAAACTTCCCTGAAATTGATGCAAACTGGTTGCTGACAGGGAAGGGCAGTATGACAAAGGGAAAGGAAAATGAACCGGATACGGACATGAATCAACCCGCTAAAAGTACTGTGGATCCGGAAATACCAGGGTTCAATGCCGGTAATACTAAAAATTCAGCTCAAAGCGAATCGGGAGTAAATACACAAGTTTACAAAAGTAAACAAAGTTTTGAACTTGAACCTGAAAGCATCATTATATTGCATAAAGACGGAACTTTCAGACGCTATAAGCCTGAATAGATAAATCTCACTATCTTTGAGAAAAAATTCCATGTATAAACTCCTGCTGCGCCCGGTGCTTTTTTTATTCTCTCCTGAACGGGTGCACGGCATGATTGTCTTCATTGTTAAAGCAATTTATCGTATTCCATTGATTTCCGTCTTTGTCAGGAAAGCTTTTACCTATCATCATCCTGATCTTGAAACCGAACTATTTGGTTTAAAATTTTCAAATCCGGTTGGACTGGCTGCTGGTTTTGACAAGGATGCTTCTTTTTACAAGGCTTTCAGACTATTTGGATTCGGCTTCATTGAAGTGGGAACCATTACACCTAAAGCGCAGACGGGCAATACTAAACCCAGGAGTTTCAGACTGATTGAGGATAAAGCATTGATCAACAGGATGGGATTTAATAATCGAGGTGTAGAGGCCGCTGTCCAAAAGCTGGAATCCGGACATGAGGGTTTTGTCATTGGGGGAAACATTGGCAAAAATACGCTAACTCCGAATAATCTGGCGGCAAATGACTATGAATATTGCTTCATGAAGCTTTATGACAGAGTAGATTATTTTGTGGTCAATGTAAGTTGTCCGAATATTTCTGACATGGCTGAATTGCAGGATGAGGAGAGGCTCAGGGAGATACTGGAACGGCTTATGGCTGTTCGGAACGAAAAAAGAATTAAAAAGCCGGTTCTGCTTAAGATATCGCCTGATCTGAATTGGCGCCAGATTGATGAAACTCTTGAAATCGTAAGACAGACAGGGCTTGATGGCATCGTCGCCGTTAATACGACGATTACCAGGGAGCATTTGAAAACCTCCGAAGAAAAAGTTCAGAAAATTGGACGAGGCGGTCTGTCTGGAGCACCATTAACGGACCGTTCCACTGAAATCATCCGTTATATCCGGAAGAAAGCCGGAAAAGATTTGCCTATCATTGGTGTAGGAGGTATCATGAGTGTCGAAGATGCTATGGAGAAACTGGATGCCGGCGCAGATTTGTTACAAGTGTATACAGGCTTCATTTATGAAGGTCCGGGGTTTGTCAAAAAAATTCTTAAGGAGATATTGAAACAAAAGAACAGTCATCCGGTGTAAGTATTGCCTAAATGTTAGTCAACTTCCTGAGGTAAGTCAATAATTGGCAGTTGTTCAGGCAAAATTAGGAGATGATTACCTGTGAAAAGCTATTCAATTTGCCTTCATCCAACCTTGAAAAACAAAAAACCGCATTCAGCATGAACGCGGTAGTAAATTGTGATCCAGCTGGGGCTCGAACCCAGGACCCCATCCTTAAAAGGGATGTGCTCTACCAGCTGAGCTACTGAATCTCCTTGTTTTGTTAACGGCTTGCAAAGATATAGGAATATTGTTTCTGTGCAAAGTCTTTTACTATTTTATTTCTGAAAAATCAGTTCGTTTTTACCAACAATCTAATTAACAGTTTACTAAAAACTTGGGTGAATGTTCAGCACATTAATCGGTACTATGCACAGGTCTGGAAAGTTGGTCTAATGAGTAAAACAGGGTGATTTTGTTATCAGAATCGGATGACTTTTTCAACTTTGTTTTTTCTAAGCCAGCTACGGATAATCTGCCTGATTTCATGGTTATCCGCGGCAACCTTAATACAGGCTTTAAGATCGTCTATATGAAGGTAGGAAACAGTGATATCCAGAAATCCAAACCCTTTATAAAGGCCATTTTCAACGAGTATAACTGATCGTTCCTCAGGAGTACGACCCTGGTCGATCAGGATAAGGTTTTTATCTTCAAATTCGACGGATTCGATCAGTTCTTTGGCTCTTACGTTATATACCGACTTCGTTTCAGAACCGATACATGCACCGTTGCACTGCCTGATACTATAATGAAAACAGGCACCTTCGGTCTGATATAAACCAGACAACTTCTGACACAGCCAGTGCTTCTGAACTTTTTCTGAAAGCCAGTCCCGGGCTTCCTTTGCACTATTAAAGGTGATATGAGGCAACTTATTTTCAGAGGAGGTTTTACTCAACCTGAAATTCATGTATCCCTGCTGATCATAATGACTGTATAATCCCCAAACCGTAAGCGTTCTGCGCTGTGCCCGGTTATATCTGGGTTTGAATTTTTTAATTTCTTCCGATTCTTTTAATAGAGCAACGAGTTCACTGCCGGTAAGATCATAAGATATTCCTGCGATCCGCCCGCTCATTTCGGTTGATTTACGGCTGTTTTTATTTCCCAGGTGTTCCAGGATCCTTGAATGGATATTTTTACTTTTTCCGACATAGATCAGATTCCCTTCTGAATCATGAAAATAATATACCCCTGTGGCAGAAGGTAATTCAGAAATATTTTCAGGTTTCAGATACCCGTTAAGATTTTTGAGCCTTCCCTCCGGTTTGATCATCATAGGAAGTTCATTTCCGCACAGTCTGTTTTTTATTAAAAGGATTTCAAAGAGTTTTACAGTTCCATAAGCATCTCCGGAAGCCCTATGCCTTCCGTTTATAGAAATAGCCAGCTGTTCACAAATTTTACCGAGACTGTAAGATTTATACCCTGGGATTAGTTTTCGGCTAAGCTTCAGCGTACACAGTGTTTTTCGCTGATAATCATATCCAAGTTGCCGGAATTCCTCACGTATAAAACTGTAATCGAAGTTTACATTATGTCCGACAACAATACAATTCTCTGTAATCTCAACAATTTGCCTGGCAACTTCAAAAAAACGGGGAGCCTCTGAAACCATTTTATTTGTAATTCCGGTAAGACTGGTAATGAAAGGAGGAATGTTCTTTTCCGGATTGATCAGTGTGGTAAACTCATCAATGATATTCTCACCATTATGAATATAAATGGCTATTTCAGTTATTTTCTCATGTTTCGGACTACCCCCGGTAGTTTCAATATCCAGCACAGCAAAATTCATCAGACAAAATTTTCACAAAAATCAAAAGTTAAAGATTATCCTCTTCTTTCTTCTTTTTGTCGTTTTCTTTTTCGTCAGAATTTTTATCCTGTAATTTTTTTCTTGTTGCAGCCTTTGCCGGTGGTATAGCTTTTTCCTGGGTTGCAGCTTTTTCCTGAGGTGTAGCTTTTTCCTGAGGTTTAGTCTTTTCCTGGGTTGCAGCTTTTTCCAGAGGTTTAGTCTTCATTTCTTTTATATCGTCGGTACTCGCTGCGGGCTTCACCGGCAGTTTGTCTTCCGGCTTTATTCCAGGAGGTACCGCTGCTTTACCTATTTTGTTTAATTTATGTTTTGGTCTCTTTTTTCCAAAAGATCCGGCGAAAAATTTTCCTCGTCTGGTTTTAATATCTCCTTTTCCCATAATCTTTGATTTAAGGTTAATCGAACCTCTAAATGTAGTGAAAATAATGATATTAAGGAAATAGAAAAGTTGGAATGCTATAGTGAGTAATGGCAAAAAGTAAAATGGGGAGGCAATGTCGTTTCGATAAGGTCACTGAGTGTAGCCGAAGGGTGTACTCATTTTTGCGTTGAATCTAACGGTCCCTGAGCACAGCCGAAGGGAGCATCTAAACGACATTGAATGAGGAGCAGGGAACCCTGCTGATGATCCAGGGCAGTATTCACAATAAGGATGCAAAACAGACTGATGAAGGGCGCGATTTCTTCAGAAGTGAAATAAGAAATATGGAACGGCTTTTAAGAATATCAAAGTATAACATTAAGCAGACTCTTCGTCCCCGGAACGATAGAGCCATTCAGCCAGAGTCAATCCCTATATTTCAGGATATCACGGTATTCTTCGTAAAAAGATTCAATCTTCATCATATTTTTATAAAAAAAGGGAAAAACTCTTTCCCAGCTTCCCTGATCATAAATGCTTACATCAGTCAGACTAAGGCTTATACGACTTATGGATTTCCTGTTTTCAAGAATATGCTCCAATTCCCATTCCATGTCACAGCCGACTTTCTTATGAAGAATGGTTTTTAGCTGTTCTAGTTTTTCGAACAGTTCGAGCCTTCGTTCATCATTTCGGGTCTCAATGTCGATTCCCACACTTGCAGATCGCTCGTCGAATTCAAACTTCAGCTTCAGTTGATTTATTCCAGTATTATTCATGATCCACTTTGCCGGTTTGCCCTTTTGCCGGCGCCTTACAGCAGAGTAAGATCTGAAACGGTCCCAGAATTCCTGCCTCATTCCTTTTTTCTCTTCTGCAGTGTACATGGTGTTTTCAATGATGCTGTTTATTCGGGATCAATACTTCTTCTCCGTGCTTTTTTTTCTGCCATGACTTTCTTTTCAGCAAGCCTTTTTTCCCTTGATGACCGGGTGGGATTGGTTGGTTTCCGTTCCTTAACCGGTTTTAAAGCTTTGCTGACCAGAGCCATGAAACGTTCTTCCGCCTTTTTCCTGTTTTCAAGTTGTGTCCTTTCCGACTGGGAGACAACCATCAGTTCGCCTTCTTTGGTGATTCGGTTTTGCAGTTTTTCTTTTAGAATTTCCTTTTGATCAGCAGTTAGTCGTTGTGAATCATCGATCCTGAACCGCAGTTCTACCCTTGTATTTACCTTGTTAACATTCTGACCTCCCGCTCCGCTGCTTCTGGAAGCCTGGAAAGTCAACTCTTCTGTGAGGCCTGGGATGCCTGCCTGATATTCTTTCATGAATTCCGTGAATAATGGGTAATCAAATACATAACGGTCATTCCGGGCAGTTGTTCGTAAAAGATCTTGTCATCAGGTCAAGTAAAGAATCCACCGGAAAATGCCCAGTAGTGATTCCAATGCTGGCAGGCCAGTTGCCATACATGGCGTTGGGAAGTACGATGAATTTCCGGCCGAATTCATTTTTCCTTGCAGTGACCAGACTGTCACGTTCCCCGAAAATATTGGTATCTTCATAAAAATCAGCTATGTTATCACCCACCAGGAGAACGATCTCATATTTCTCAGAGATTTTTATTCTTCTGGGCTCTTTATCCGAATTTTTTTCTCTCAGGTAGATATGTTGATCATCAAGTTGGGGGAAACCCAGTTTATTTAGATTTTCAATAGTTCCTTTCCTCACATAAGCGTTTTTACGGTTGGATACGTAGAAAATATTGAATCCAAGAGAATCCGCATGGTCCAGAAATTCTACCGATCCTGGCACGGCTCGTGCCGAGGCAAGATTGCACCATGTGTTCCAGCAACTGTCATAGCTGGCGTTGAGCTGAACCATTCTGGCCTGGTAGGGACTATTGTCGAGTAAGGTTTCATCAACATCAACAACAACGGCAAGATTCCTGGCTCCGGGCTTTTTCGAACGAACCTGATCCAGTCTGGCCGATGCAAGATTATATGCCTGGTAAGCCAGGGCTTTGTATTCAGCTGAATAGTAATTGTAGAGATCGGCCATGACCTGGTAATCATTGATTTTCCTGAGGCCATTTGTATCAGTCGAGGGAACCGGCTTCGTGTGGCAGGAGGAAAAGAGAAACAATACTACGGCAAAAAACGGAATAAATTTCATTCTAAATATATTTAAGTTATTATTATACAATATTTTGACATATATCATCTTATAAAATGGTTTATGAGGAGTACATTTTTCTTCCAATCAAAAATAATACTTCTTATCAGGAGCAATGGCAAATCTTAAAGAAATTGTCAAAATATAAAAACCCGGTGAGAAAATAACACCGGGTTGTAATATCAGATCATCCCTGAGGCTATTCTATACGTAGGAACCTTTCCCTGGGAGTCATTGAAATACCGCATCTGGCAGGAGCTTCTCCATCATAAGTGTTACCACAGGTTACACAAACCATATACAGGGAAGGTAATGATTTTTCATTTCCTGCCGTCAGATTTTGTAAAGCTTTTTCATAAAGTGCTTTATGTTTTTTCTCTACCTGATAGGCATAATTGAAGGAAATCATAGCCAAATTTACATTTTCACTGGATGCATCCTTAATAAAAGCAGGATACATTGTCGCTATTTCGTAGGATTCACCTTCGATAGCATTTTTCAGATTAGCTTCCGTGTTGTTTACATCAAATACCGGCTTAACTTCGGGAGCTTTTTCGCCCAATTGAATCAAGACAGCTTTATGATTTCCCGCATGAATACTCTCGGCTTTTGAAGCAGCTTCAAAAAGTAGGGCAACCTTTGAATAACCTTCCTCTCGTGCCTTTTCAGCAAAAGCAATATATTTGGCACTGGCAGTTGTTTCACCGGTAAATGCATCCTTCAGATCTTTAATC
This sequence comes from uncultured Bacteroidales bacterium, assembly GCA_963732905.1. Lineage (GTDB taxonomy): Bacteria > Bacteroidota > Bacteroidia > Bacteroidales > DASQZK01. The sequence continues at coordinate 511,708 of CAVTBM010000008.1, read as the reverse complement.
GTTGCGGTTTTTACAGAAACGGGAGAGGGTTTAAATGACGATAACGCGCCGGCTGCAAAAAAGCTCAGCATAATGATGGTAAATGTTTTTGATTTCATTTCAATTTATTTTTGGTTTGAGAAATAATAAAATTTCTGAAACAAAAATAGGGTGGGTTGACTAAACCATTCCTAAAAGGAATCTTAAAATTGTCTTAAAAAGAATCTTTCAGGTATGTTCAACAGGTAAAGTTAAGGAGGCTGGAAATATAAGATTGAACACGGTATATTTTCCTTCTTCGCTTTGAACACTAATGCTAATATCCATAATTTCCGAGAAACGTTTTACGATGGCAAGTCCCAGACCGCTGCCACCTGTTTCAGGGCTGCGGGATTCATCCGTTCTGAAAAATCGTTCAAAGATGGTATTTAGTCTATCCTGAGGAATTCCAGGGCCCTGATCTGATATGGATAATTCCAGCTTCCGGTCAGGATTATATCCGGCTTTCAAAACTATATGACCTCCTTTGCGGGAATACTTTATAGCATTTGAAAAAATATTTTCAACGATCTGTTCGAGCATGAAACGGTCGCAATTTACGATGATCTGATCCTTCACTTTCAAATCTGCAATAAGCGCCTTGTCATTCAATGCCTGGTCAAACCGCAGAATAAACTCCTGCATCAGGTTGGTGAGGTTTATCTTCTCAAGATTGATTTGACCTGTCGCCATGTCATAACGGGCCAATAGCAATAGTTTTTCAATTATAAGTGACATGCGGTTAACTTCTTTAAGAATTTGCTTTGATTTTTCAAGATAATATGAGGATTCACGCTCTTTTCGTGACATAATCTCCAGATTTCCCTTGATAACAGAAAGTGGTGTTCTTAATTCATGGGATGCATCGGATGTAAATTGTCGCTCTCTCAGCATTGCGTCCTGGATTCGGGCCAGCAAATTGTTTATGCTTTCGGTAAGGATGTATAGTTCATCCTTATGTGCGGGCATGGGAATTCTCTCATTAAGGTTTTTCCTGGTAATTTTTTCAGTAGTATGTGTCAGGGTGAGAACGGGCCGGATGCTGTTTTGAGCAATAAATCGGGTTGCAAAAAAGAGAAAAATAAAGGCTACCGGGATAAGAAAAAGCAGAACAGTCCTTAGGTTCACCAAGACCAGCTGGGCGTCTTCCAGGGGAACGGCGATGGAAAGGTATCCGAAATGGTTACCCCGGAAATTTCTCAGAGTGACCTGGAGTTGCCGTACTTTTGATCCGGAAAGCGTTGAATTAAAAAATTCTTTGTCATGTTCTTTTCTATGTATGATTAAGTTACTCCCTTGAAGGTTAGGTGTTTTTTTTAGGATTTGCCCGGCACTATCGGCAATTTGAATAAATGTAGGGTTAACTTCTATCTGACCATGCTCATTTTCGAACCATTCACCCGGATTGGAAAAAATAAGTTCATCGCTAAGCATGACGATGCTGTTATTCACCTCAAGCGATTCTGCATTGAGGTCAGAATCAATATGGTTATAAACTGTCCGGAAAACAACAAAATAAACTGCCGAGAACATCATCAGCATGAGGACAGCTACTGCTAACATGAAGTGCAGTGCGATTCTGTTACTGAAGCTTTGATTTTTCATTCTTCACTCAAAATAAAGCCAACACCTCTGATAGTCCGGATAAGGCTTTCTCCTTCACCTGCATCAATTTTTTTTCGAAGAGCATTGATGTACACGTCGATAACCGAGGTGTCATAGTTAAAATGAATGTCCCACACGTGTTCAATGATTCTGGTGCGGGTGCAGGCTTTGCCTTTGTTTCTCAACAGGAATTCAAGAAGTGCGAACTCTTTCTGGGTGAGACGGATTTCATTATCGGCTTTATAAACCTGATGTGTACTCACATCGAGAACGAGATCTTTATAAGAGAACCTGGAATGCTCGGAATTCTTTTTTCTCAGCTGAACCCGAATTCTGGCCATTAATTCGTTAAAAGAAAATGGCTTCTTAATATAGTCGTTTGCCCCCATTTCAAGAGCAAAAACTATATCTTCAACCGTATCCCTTGCCGTGAGAAAAATAACCGGGACTTCTGAATTCTGTTTTCTTAATTGTCTTATTATTTCAATGCCACTGATTCCCGGCAGCATCCAGTCAATCAGGAGAAGATCATATTCTCCGTCATTTACAAGGGCTAGTTCCAGTCCTTGATTGCCGTTGGATGCTATATCAATTGCAAATGATTCTTCTTCAAGACCTTCCTTGAGAAAATCAGCAATTCCAGGTTCATCCTCAATGATGAGTATTCGCATAATTCATGAATTATTCTTCAAGATCAGCACCCAGGCCAAATCCCAGGTCAAACTGAACGCCGGCAGCATGTTTATACACAAGTTCACCGCCATAATAACCTGTCCGGGCAATGGCTACCACACTAAAGAAATAAAGTACCAGAACACCGGCCTTCAAAATTCCTTTGTATCTTTTCAGCATGACCACAGTAATCCGGGTAAGAGCTGCTGCCAGGACAAGCCAGAAGGTAAGCACAGCTGCACCCTGGTGGGTTTCAAGTGCCTGTTTTAAAAGACCTTCTTCTGAAACTCCGGCTCCGGCGTTAAGACCGCTTAAATACGCCGCGGTAATACCAAGTGCACCTAAAATTAACAAATAAAATCCGGCTTGTGTAAAAAAATTTCTTTTTAAGATCAATCCGGCAAGGTCAGATAAGAAGCCTATTATTAAAAGTGCGATCGGAAAATGCACGATCATGGGATGTAAATGTGTAAGGTCAGGCATAGCTTTAAATTTTATGGTTTCATGATCACAAAATAATATCCCTTTACCTTAAAGGACACTTCACACATTCTTAAGATTTGCTTAAATTTTTTAGCTTTGTAAATGCCTCAGGGTGTAAACAATGCCAGGTCATATATCCCCGGTTTGATTTCAATCTGAGCTACATGATCTACCATGTTTGAAAAACCATCGTCTCCGAACAACTCATGTTCCTTTTGTTCAAATTCTTCACCCATTGCATCAAATTCAGCGGGTGTGACGATTTCCCGTATACGGGGGAACAAAATGGTATCTTCTCTGGCTTCATGAGGCCATGCTCGCGCATCAGATCTTCGGGAGGACATACAGCTTCCGTCATTTTCCAGTTTACTTTCTCACCATTGATTTTTTTATCCGGCTTTGAAGTACAGCCCGAAAAGATGAGGTTGGGCGGAGCCGGCAGCTACAAGAAGAGCAGCATTTTTTAAAAAATCACGTCTATTGAGATCTACTGCTGAAACAGCATTCTCTTTCATAATGCTATAAATTAGATGTTTACAATCGTTTCTTCGTTCAATCCGGAAAATACCGATTCCTGTATTCTCTCATAGGTCGATACGTGAGGCTGAAATTATGTTGTACTATTTTTTTTTGCCAGGACGCAGGGACATCCATCTGTCCACAGACCATCGTCCTCCGCCGGTAATGATCAGAAACAGACTTCCCAGCCACATGGAATAATCTGCCCTGATTTCATGTGCCATTGGCCAGAAACCATAACTTTTCATCATATGAAGGTTAAAGGGCCCGAGAGAATGTCCGAGCAAAATCGGAATTTTTGTTGCAATGATGGCTACGGAAATATTGAAAAGCATGATAAATGCTGAAGGACGGGTAAATAAACCAAAGAGGATGAGTATGCCGCAAATTATTTCAAAATAACCTGACAGCCCGGCATAAAAGTGGGGATAAGCGAAACCGATTTCGGTAAATCTCCCGAAGCCCAGCGATGAAGCAAAAAGGAACTTCTGAAGGCCTTCGGAGAGAAAAACTGCACCAACCATAAGTCTGATCAGGATAACAGCCATGTTGTCGGAAGTGGAGATAATCTTTTTCATCTGAATGGATTATATAGGTAAGATAAGGTGATTCTGTAACTGATGTAATCCTTTTGCCTGCCAAAAACCATAAGAAGAAACATCATGATCACTTAAATTGTTGAAATGGTACATGATAAATGAAAACGATGAATTCTATAAGACAAATCACCGGACACTAATGCATATTCACTAAGTCAGGTGAGGTACACTCTTGAATCGGTCGCTGCCATTGAAATACGCTGGGAAAATTTCCTCACATTAAAAATCAGGAACGTAGATGCTGTTGAGCTTAGGACACGAATAGATTTTACAACCTACACAGGCAAAACAGTTTCCGCATGACCTTGACATATATTGCCCGTCACCTATAAGCCAGCAATGTGAACAAGATAATAAGCCTGTGGCTATAAGAGTATTTTTCTTCAGTCTTAAAATAGCAGATTGCTGAACAGGGATTACATTCCGGCCTTTTTTATGCAACATCATTTGATCATAATGTTTATCTTTCGCAGTGAAAGATATATGGTTTGATACAACTAGTTTGACGCTAATACTGATTGCCCCGTCTATCCGTTAAAAGTATTTTTGGAAGTTATGACTGCAGGAGAACGATGCCTTATTTACATTAATCTTGTAAAGACCATAAAATGACGGATTCTGAAATACCTCAAAACTGAATTACCATTTTAGTATATACGATTATTCAAATTTACATCCGGCTATGAAAAATCTTCTTCGTCAAGTACCCATTATTCTGATCCTGATTTTCCTTTTTGCGTGCACAAAGGCACCGGAAAGCTGGAAAGTATTCTCCCCTGGCAAACACATAAAAATTGTTGTTGAAAGGCAATCGCCGCTCTCGGATCAGCTTGAATACAGCGTATTCTTTGATAGTGCAGGAAATGAGAAAACTGTGGTTGAACCTTCACCACTGGGGATTAAAAGAGATGATTCACAATTTGTTACACATCTTAATTTTTCAGGCAGGTCTGACCGGGTTATTGATGAGAGCTACACACTTGTGACGGGAAGCCGTCTGAAAAACCGAAACCTGGCCAACGAGATGACCCTTGTTTTCAGAAATCCTGAGGGCGATACCATTGAAATGATCTTCAGAGCCTATGATGAGGGATTTGCACTCTGTTATCATTTTCCGGAAAAATCGCCGGAACTGTATACTATTGAGCAAGAGTTGACGGCATTTCATCTTCCTGTTGACGGCAAAGCCTGGATGCAGCCTTATGATTCGGTTTCATGGTGGGCGCCGGGATATGAACAGTATTACGGGAACGGGATACCCATCGGCACAGCCAGTCCGGCAAACCGGAATGGGTGGGCATTCCCGGCATTATTCAATACGAACGGCTTGTGGATCCTGATCTCTGAAGCCGGCCTCGACAGTTCTTATTGTGCCATGCATCTCTGTGACCATCCGGAAGACGGTTTATACAGCCTTCGTTTTCCGGAGATAAACGAAGCCTTTGATAGTACAGGGCAAAAACCGGTTTCCACACTTCCATGGACTACGCCATGGCGGTATGGTATTGTTGCAGACCATCCCGGTACAATTGTAATGTCGAATATGGTCTATGATCTTAACCGTCCGTCTGTCATCTCTGACGTTTCGTGGATCAAGCCTGGCCGTTCAAGCTGGAGCTGGTGGTCGGCAGGAAGTAGTCCGCGTGATTTTAACAGACTTAAAGAATACGTGGATTTGTCTGCAAAATTTGGGTGGGAATATTCCCTGGTCGATGCCGGATGGGGAAGAATGAAGAATGGTGACCTTACGGAACTTGTCAACTATGCAAATTCCCGTAATGTAGGTATACTGGTATGGTATGATTCGGGGAGCAGAGTTAAAATCGGAAGATCAGATCCATTGAAAAGTATGATTGATCCTGTAATCAGGAGAAAAGAATTTGAATGGCTGAAGGAAACCGGTGTTAAAGGTATAAAAGTTGATTTTTTTCTGAGCGACAAACAGGAGACCATCAAACTATACCAGGGGATTCTTGAAGATGCTGCCCATTATGGCCTTTTGGTCAATTTTCACGGGTGTACCATGCCCACAGGATGGAGCAGAACCTATCCCAACCTGTTGACTATGGAAGCTGTCAGGGGTGCAGAATCCTACCGTTTTGACAAAACTTTCCCGGAACAAGCTGCACAGCTTAATACCATCCTTCCGTTTACGCGCAATGTGGTTGGTCCGATGGATTACACACCGGTCACGTTTTCCAGTGTAAATTACCCGCACCTTACTACCAATGCTCATGAGCTTGCTCTCTCCGTAATTTTTCAATCCGGACTTTTACATTTTGCAGATAATGATAAGATTTACCTTGGTGAACCGGAGGAAGTTCAGGACTTTCTGAAATCGGTGCCTGTGAGTTGGGATGAGACCCGGTTCATCGAAGGGTACCCCGGAGAGATGATTGTCCTGGCCCGCAGAAAGGGTTACAAATGGTTTATAGCGGGGATCAACGGACAGGATAAATCCATAAATATCAGTCCGGATCTTTCTTTCCTTGGGAATGCCGCCACCATCAACATTATTTCCGACGGTCCTGATGGAAAAACATTCTTATTCAACAGATTTAAACTGTCAGACGGTAATCCGGAAATAGGGCTGTTGCCCCGTGGAGGTTTTGCCGCTTTTACCGAGTAGTTACCGGTTAGGGAAACAATCAGGTATCCTTCCTCTTTTTCAGTAGTTTCTGACAAAGAGCTGTTCTTAACATTTACCCCGTTAGTGTTGTTCTATTATAACATACCCTTATTTAAACCATCAGCGAAAAGTTTATGACTAAATAACAATCAAAATGAGAATTCTTATTGTTGAAGACGATCAGAAGTTCTCATATTTTCTGAAGACGGGACTGGAAAATGACGGGCATAATGTTGAAGTAGCTTATGACAGCAAAGCAGGGGAAAAGAAAGTGATGTCGAAAAACTTTGATATTATCATCCTCGACGTGATCCTGCCCGGGGAGAATGGATTTGTCCTCTGTGAAAAAATTCGCAGAGAGCATATCGACACTCCGATAATGATGCTGACATCGCTTGATTCTGTGGATGATAAGGTCAGAGGATTTGAAAGCGGAGCAGATGACTACATGGTTAAGCCTTTCAGCTATAAGGAATTGCAGGTCAGAATCAAAGCCCTGAATCGAAGATCTTCAGGGAGGACGAGTTCTCATCTTTTCCGGATTCTGGACTTTGAACTGGATACCAGGTCTAAAAAAGCCAGGCGTAAAAACAGGATAATAAATCTGACGGCCATAGAGTACAAATTGCTCGAGCTGTTGGCGAGGAATAAGGGCCGGGTTCTGGACAGGATAGAGATTATGGATCAGATTTGGGGACATGCCTTCAACTCAGGAACAAATGTGGTTGATGTTCATATCAACTCGCTTCGAAATAAAATTGACAAGGACTTTGATAAAAAGCTCATCAGGACGGTTATAGGAATGGGCTATGTATTGGATGATAATGAAGAAGTGTAAACGGCTAAAATTGAATTGTACAAGTCTTTTCTGATTCTTTAAAAGTATGATGTTCTATTATATAAACATGTATGTCGATTTAATCTTATCCTAATGCATGTTTAATCTCTTCTTAATCCGTTCAGGCTTTTTGTGTTGTACTTTTATGTCCCCCTAATTTATGAAAAAAAAACAACTATTTTCACTTGATTGATGTTTGGCTTATGATTATTTCCTCTTTAGAACATATAAACAGATCAGTTTGATGATCCGTTCAGCAGGAGAAAGAGTTATTGGTAAAAATCGGTATTATGGAAAGAGCAAAGAAATCATCATTAAAAACAATCAGGAATCTCCATAAGGAAATCCAGAAAATTGAAAAGGTCATCCAGGATTTGGATCAGGATCTGGCTGAAGATCAGTCACCTGGTTACTGGCCTGAGAGTAGCCTTTATTCACCACAGGAAAACGGCAAAAAGAAACTGACATCGCACAGGACTGATATGGATTTTATCGTTCCCTGGCAGATGAAATAAAACATTTAAGAAGTATACAGACAAAAAAGGTATGCCCTGACAGTTGTTTCCGATTGTCAATCTATCAGGCAACACCAGGAGAGGAGGACTGATTCTTGCTGCGTTCGATGGATTGAAGAGCCAGGTAGTTATCCCCGAATTTTTCAAGATTTTCAAGCTCGACATCGTATTGGTCGTAGTGTCTTTCCTCATCATTCACGAGCTGTTCAAAGAGCTTTTTTGAAGCGGAATCTGCATTTTGTGAACATTCATTGGCCCATAGGTTATAATCATGTGCACTGCCTTCCTCCATACTCCGGGCCAGGGCAAGCATTTCACTTACATCATGTATTTTTTTGACCGCTTGCGAGGTACTCATTTCAACATCCCCTTTCAGGAATAATATTCGTTCAGCCAGAAGTTCTATATGCCCCATTTCTTCGATGGCAGTTTTTTTGAAGAGGTTGGCCAGAAGGTCAAATCCCCTGTCGTCGCAATGGAAATGAAAATACATGTACTGGTGTACAGCCGAAAGCTCATCGGCCACAGCCTTGTTGAGCAGTTCTATACTTTTTTCTTTCATAAGTCAGTTATTTAGTAATTTTGATCATGCCTCAAGTTACAAAAAAAAAAACAGGATGAAGACTTCTATAATGCTATAGTTCTGTAGTTACCCCTGTCATTTCACGATAATATTTATCGGTGCCGATGTTGTCCGCAGCCCGATATTATCTTCAGCAACGGCATGAATGGTATATTCACCGGTTTTAACTTCATGCCATATAAAATGGTCGGCCCCTGGTTCAGCAGATCCGATAAAGTGTTCGCCGGCAAAGAATTTCACGCTGTAAACCCAGTGATCATCGGCAGTGACCAGGTCCAGGGATATGTCATTTCCAGACTGGTATGACTCCTTTGGGGATTGGATCATCACAAAAGGGTACTGATCGGGAGTTGATTTACCTCCTTTTGCAGTGAGGAACCCATACGCAGCTGCAGCGGGGCCAATAGTCTGGTGAACCGTAAATTCATCTGCGGGAACCGACCGGTAATTCTCAACCCATAATTCGTGAGCCGGCCACTGCGGTTGATGTTCCTCATTGAAATAGGCAGGATAAAGCCGGCCGTCGAGAAGTGCGAAATCGGCATCATGGGGTCCGTTATAATCGCAGTTGTTTCCCGATTTGGCAGGGGCGAACCAGTCGCACAGGACACGCGGTCCATAAGGTACAATGCCGGGAATGAACTCATTGATCTGGTCATACCATGAATCAAGATGGAATACATACCGGGGATGGTTATGGCCAAAACCAGACATCCAGACCATATTCAGGGGATTGTCGCCCAGAAAATAGCTGGTCGTATTCACGCAGGCATCGTAATATTTCTTTGCATCCGGATCTCCGGTTGTCTTGCATACCGACCAGGCCATCATTGACGGGATGATCAGGGGTGTAGTAGCCTGCCCATTATTCAGGGGCACCTTCATTTTGCCGCCCATTCGCATACTCCGGTTTTCGTCAATAGCATCCGTGACCGATACGTCGGCGAAATTTTTCGTGGCTTGAATAAGCATCTTTTTCAAAGTCTTATTCCCGGTTTCCGGTATGGTAACATAAGCCCAGACCGCCCATTTTGCTTCACCAAGGTCCTGTGTCCCTGCTCCAATTCCTTTACTTTTCACATCTTTTTCGAATTGTTTTTCATAATCAGAGACCCTTGTCAGCTTGTAAAGCCAAACGGACGCGGCCATCCGGTTTTCAATGAACATGCTCTTTTGCTCATCTCCCCGGAGGGTATTGGTCATGGCCCATTTATAAGCTTTCAGTGCAGAATTCCGGTAATCAGCGATGATCGCACTATAATCCTCTCCGGTCTGTTTCTCCGCGAGGCTCAGGCAATAAGCATATTCGGCGGCTACAGAAGTGAACGCATACGAATCGCGGGGATCCTCACCAAAGACGATCCATTCCGTACAATCCATCCATGAAGGCATTCCTTCGGGCTGGCAGCTTTGATCTGAAATGTCAGGTTCAACCCGGCTTCCGAAAATACCACCAGTCGGACCTACATTATGTTTAAAATAGTCGACCAGCCATACAGCTTCATCCAGAAGGTCGGGAATGTGAGTGCCTTCATAACCATTTTCTTCCTGGGCTTCAGGAATATTCAGCTCCCCGTCGCGGAAACTCTCCGGGGTAAGTTCATAAGCGATCATAAGAGACCGGGGTACCCTGAAATGCGAGAAATATCCATCCCAGTCACCGGCATCATGGTACCAACCATGAATGTGACTTAGGTTGACCGAACGGTCGAAATTGTCAAAAATCTTTTTTTTCTGATTTTTGCCGCTTTCATCGGTAAGGTCGAGAGTGCGGATCCTGGTATACACCATTTTGCGATTTTCCCATTCCGGACGCGGCCATTTTAGCGCATAGGGTTCATCCAGAGCGGTTACTGCCCGTTCATAATAAAGAGCTCTTGTTACAAAATAAAACGGATTATAATATACATCAGGTCCGATACGAAAAGGAAATGAGGCACCAAGACCGTCAACAGAGAGGATATACTCTCCGTTTTCGGTAAATCCGGAAAAATCACATTGCCAGACATCAGCCCCAACGAAACTTCCCTCAGGGGTTAATCCGGCTTGAGAAATGTCGGGTGATGATCCGAGTTTCTTCTGGAGAGTAACCTTTCCTGAAAACACCGGCTGATCGACGGTTTTACCTGCGTTTACCGGATAGATACTGAAAAGGTGACCTGAAAGGTTATCCTTCAGAGGTCCAAGGTCACCCATCCACTGTGAGATGTACGCATATTTGGGACCATCGGGAAGGTATCCCGTCTGGTTCGTATGGACGGCTACCGACCGTATGGAAGTATTATTGTAAGAGAAAGTCCATTCATTCATATTATCAGCCAGGGAGCCGGTGTTTACAGTATAGGTTTTGCCAGGCTTTAAAGGAGATGGAAGAACAAGGTAGATGATGTGCAGTGACACATAATCATTCCAGCAGATCTGTTTTACAGAATCCCATTTGCATTTCTGGGAAACATCGTCGATTTTGCTTTTCCGCCCGGTCTTTAGAGGACTTAATGGTGTGGAGTATGCAGGATCATCCTTACTTGCAATGTAGTAGGAGGATGGATTCGTGGCGCTTTCCACATCCAGCGGCCACCGGTATATCGTATCGTGTGAGGGACCGAGAAGAAATCCCCCCATTTTTACGTAACCCTCATCAAATTCAAGCCTGAGGATACGGTTTGTAACCGGTAATACTTCGATCAGGTCGGCTGCCGAAGTCATAGAGGTTGCCAGGAATAAAACAGCAATCAGGGTATTTAATCGTTTCATTTCAAATGTGATTTGTAATATGTGCCGGTATAGTTATTGAAATACAATAATACCTTTTATCAATACAATTTCATAGCCGGAATTTATAAAAAACAGAAGAAGTTAATACGGCCAGGTCAGGGAACAGGCACTGAAGTAAAAGCCGCTGGGGAAGAAAGAATGACGGTTTATTGAAACAGTAAAGAAAAGAGGCAGAAGACTCTGTGCGCCGGCAGGTCCATTCGGATGTACCCTGGGAGTATGTGTAGGGGAGAGGAAATGTATACTTTGGAACCAGATTCACTTAAAGAGTACAGCTAAAAAGTTTAAGCCAGTTTCAGGACGCGCCGGGAAACCGGCAGATGTGGTTACAATTTCTTAGCGAAGATGAGTTTATTGTCGCCGGCTTCATAGTAATCTTCCAATTCGGCTTTTAGATGGTATCCATTCCGGTAATAAAAAACGCGTGTGGATTCATATTCCGGTTTTGAAGAAGTCTCTATATACAGCGACAAACCGCCCGATGTTTTTACCATAACTTCAGTTCTGGCGAGAAGAGACCGTCCAATACCTTTATTACGAAAAATTTGATTTGTAGCGATCCAGTAGAGATCATAAGTAACCAGCGAGCAGGGCACCAGGCCGTAGCAGGTAAAGGCAACAGGGATTCCATCCACTTCGGCAAATAAGAATTCATAACCGCTACCCGCACCTTTTGCCAGTCGCTCTTCTGCGAGTTCAACCGCAATGATGACTTCATCCTCCCTGAAAAACCCGGTAGACCTGATAATATCTTCGACCGTCCTGATGTCTTCCGGCCGGATGTAATTTCTAAAGGTGATGTCCATTCTGAGTTTTTATAGCTTCATCAATTAACCGTTTTACGGCATCTTTAAAGGAAAGCCCGGCCTTTTCGCAGGCGGCATAAAATCCGGAATCAGCTGAAATACATGGATTAGCATTGATTTCCAGAACAAAAGGATGACCACTTTTATCTATTCGGAAATCGATTCGGGCATAACCCGACAAGCCCATCTGGTTCCAGCATGCCTGAGAAATCCGGGAGAGTTCTTTAAGCAAGGGACCATCGGAATCTATAAATTCAAAGGTTCGACGCGTATTCTCATACTCGAAGGATTTTTCATCCCATTTGGCTGCATAACCAACGATATGCGGCTTTTCTGATGGATAAGCTATAAACTTCATTTCAGCCGGAGGTAAAACCTCCGGTCCGGTTTGATCACAAAGCATGGAAATATTAAATTCTCTTCCCGGAATATATTCCTCAACGAAAAAATCTTCACCATACTTCCTGCGGAATTCATCCAAAAGCTTTTTATTGCCACCTGTAATGATATTTTCGTCGGTGATACCGACAGAGGCATCTTCCCAGAGAGGCTTGACAATCCATTTTCCGGCGGCTTTGATCTGGCTGAGAGAATCAGGTTCTAACCATGCGGGTGTTGGTATCCCGGCAGCTTTCATGATTTTCTTTGCCAGAAGTTTATTGGAGGTTACGAACATGCTCTCGGTATTGCATCCTGTAAAAGGGATACCGGTTGTTTTCAGCAGGGCAGGAGCCAGGTAAATCAGGTCAGCTCTTCCACCGGCACTTTCCACAAGATTAATGACGACATCAGGAGCCAGGTCACGGATGGTGTTGGAGCAGCCATCAAGATTCATATCCATGAAAACCCGGTTACTCTCGTACTCAAGTTCGTCAAGTGCATCTTCCACAGTGCAGGCCTGATCCAGGACATCCAGCTCATCAGGCAGAGCGTCATCAGGTAGTGCATTCAGCAGGATTACAGCCTTTTTCATCTAGGATTTACTATTTAATTCAAACAGCCGGATAGGTATTCCGGTCATTTTACATTTTGCGGGACCACCACCGGAACATTGTCTTTGTTTGCTTCCGGTTTTGATTTAGTGATGGCTGAATCCATGATCATTTTGATGAGCATCGTGTAGGATATGCCGTTTAGACCGCATAAAATTGGCAGGTCGGAGTGAACCGGATTTAGTCCTGCAAGTGGATTTACTTCTATGAAGCAGGCTTCACCGTTGTCATTGTAGCGGATATCGACTCTTCCGGCATCTTCACATTCCAGGACTCGCCATGCATCCAGAGCAACTTTCTCACATTCAGCGGCCTCCTTAACGGCGGCTCTGGCATATTTTACCAAATCCACATAGTTTTCCTTATTCAGATAGGAGTAGGAATTCGTTTCGGCTTTCTCCTGCAGGATGATTTCCATGGTTCCAACTGCCCGGGCATTTTTTCCGGTCCCCACGACACCAACCGTGAACTCCCGGCCACTGAGGTACTCTTCGACCAGTACAGGCTGCCGGAATTTTTCAAGTAATTCCAGGCAAACCATTTCCAGCTGCCGTTTATCCTTAATGAAAGACCTGCCATTGATACCTTTACCGGTACCTTCTGCAATGGGTTTTGCGAAAAGCGGGAAAGGGAGGTCGATGCCCTTGATATCCTCAGCCGATCTGACCACCTGGAAATCAGCTGTCGGCACTCCGGCATCCCTGACTACACTTTTAGTCATACCTTTATGAAGGGTCAGCGACAATACCAACGGACCTGAAAAAACATAAGGAATGTTCCATGCGTCCAGGATAGCAGGGACCTGAGCTTCTCTACCAATACCATGAATGCCTTCGCATATATTAAATACGATATCCCACCGGCGACCCTTAACCAGGGCCTGACCCAGTTGTTTCACGTTCCCGATCCTTTCGGTTTCAAATCCGTGAATATTCAATGCATGCTCAATGGCAGCAACGGTTTCTTCCTTGTCGAATTCGGCCGTTTCCTCCTCGCTGAAACCCATTTTCAGATATTCGGATCGCAGGTCATACGTTAGTCCTGTTTTCATCTCATTAAGACGAATTTTTTGTTTGATAAACAACCGTAACTAAATGTATCTCCGGATTTAAATCGCGGTGAAAAGGTTCATATATAATCGGGATAAGAAAAGTGTTTCCCCTGGTAATTGGTGAGAAGAATGTCCCCGTTCTTCCGGCCTTCAACATAATTGGGCAGGATGGGAATTTTCCCTCCTCCGCCAGGGGCGTCGATCACAAAATGAGGGACAGCATAACCCGAAGTAAAACCCCGTAGTGACCGGATAATTTCAAGTCCTTTTTCCACTGGAGTCCTGAAATGTGCAGATCCCGGAACAGGGTCACACTGGTAGAGATAATATGGTCTGACACGTATTTTAAGCAGCTCATGCATAAGCTTTTTAAAGACCTCAGGATCGTCATTGATACCTTTAAGAAGTACGGTCTGACTGCCCATGGGTATACCGGCATCTGCCAGCCGGTTGCAAGCAGTGCTGACCTCCGGAGTGATTTCCTCAGGATGAGTAAAATGTATGCTTAAATACAGAGGATGAAATTTTCGCAGTAATCTGACCAGCGTGGTGGTGATTCGTTGTGGCAGGACAACCGGCACTTTTGTTCCGATCCGGATGATCTCCACATGAGGTATTGCTCTTAATTCTGTTAAAAGATACTTCAGCTTATCATCCGGCAGGGTAAGCGGATCGCCACCGGAGAGCAGAACATCCCTTATTTCAGAGTGCTCCCTGATATATTCCAGGGCTTCGTCCCAATCGGCTCGACGGCTGTGAGACTTACCTTTTCCGGCTACAATATGAGACCGGGTACAATAACGGCAATAACTGCTGCAAAAGTTGGTAACCAGAAAAAGGACACGATCGGGGTACCTGTGTACGAGGCAATTCAGCTTATTGTGCTGATGTTCGTTCAATGGATCGGACTGTTCTCCAGGTGAAAGGATGAGTTCATCAATGACCGGTACCATCGTCCTGCGCAGCGCATGACGGGCATCATCCCGGTGGATCAGGCTCGCATAGTAAGGAGTGATGCGCACAGGCAGGTTAATTCCGGTTTCGGATGTTACGAGCAGTTCTTCGGTTGAAAGTCTGAGGAATGTGCCCAGTTCCTGAATAGAGGAAAAACTATGACGTAGCTGCCATTGCCAGCTGTTCCATTCACGCAGTGTGGTTCCCGGAAAATAAGTTTGGAGAAATTGAAATGAATTTTCACTGATCGGTTGAAAACCCGGGATTTGCTCTTCTGAAGAGCCCGGGCTTTCTGCCAGGAGGTATGGTGTGCTCGGAGGTTCCTGAACATCAGCCTCACCTGAAGCAGAAATCATGGCTTTTTTTTCTTCTGATTTCATGTAAAATTATTGTGGAAGGTAGCTTCATTATACAGTTATACAACTTTAAGTTTCAAACAATCAGCGTTTTATGTGCCAACAGTCGTTTTTTTTATTTCACTGGTTATTTTGTGCAAGTATATTCATTTTTTACATGGAATGTTACCTATCAGACATAAATTTTAGGGTAGTTATAAACATTTTTATGAACATGATGAAATTCAGGAAAATAAACCGGATTCTTATATAGATATTTTAAAAAAAACAGTGTTGTAAAGTAAAGATACACAATATATTATATAAGTTATTCCAATTTTGTCAGCTGTCAGTGATTGATCTTTGCTTCTTTCAGATTTTTCATTTTAAAATATCCCTGGCAATTTCCGGTCACCCTATAATAATAAAGAGAGAAATATTGATGCATTTGAGTATAAGATACCCTTGTAATGCTTCTGGTATACAAGGGTTTTTTACACTGACTCAGTAATTGAATCTAACTGTCAGATTTCATTGCACTTCAGGAATCAGTTACTCATGTTATACTTACTCTGAAGAATTTTTGACACATCTATGTAAAATAGTCACGGAATGAAGGCCGGAATTCTGGGTCGATTAAGTAGCTAACTTCAGAACTTATTAACGGAATCATTGTTTCACTGAAAAACAATCGAAATGAAAAAGACAAACAAAATATCAATGAAAGGAGACGAGGAATATCTTCCTGGTTATCCTGAGAATCCTGAATATGAAGATATATATCAGAAGGATGAAGAAGAACAGGAATTAAGTCCGGAAAACCCTTTAAAGCATAAAAAGAAAGGGAAGAAATACGCGAAATCCAATGAAAAGGATTTTGATGATGTTGAAACCGGTAGTGATCTTGATGTTCCTGGTTCCAGCCGTGATGAGGATGATGATGATTATGGTCTGGAAGATGAGGAGAATGATTATTACAGCCTGGGTGGTGATGATCATGAGGATCTGGAAGATGACTTGGGAGACTGAGAAGTTTTTCAGGCAACAGGATACATGATACATTTCGGTAATTCTTGTATGCAGTCGTTTTGCACAAAAGTTTTTAAACAGTGTAACTTTGAAAGAGGGTTCCAAAACTAATATGAGTCACCCGTCACATTTTTAAACTTCAGTCTATGACCAAAAAAAACAATGAACCCGGCTTCAAGTCCATGATCATGAGCAAAGTGCTTATTGCCCTGGATTATGACCCCACAGCTCAGAAAGTGGCAGAAATCGGGTATGCCCTGGCCAGATCTATGAATGCCGAGATCACACTGCTGCACGTTGTGGCCGATGCTATTTATTACACTTCAAGAGATTACTCACCGATCATGGGTTTTACCGGATTCATGGATATGGGTGAGTTACCTTATATTAACATTGATGCGCTAAAACAGGCTGCAACCCGGTTTCTCAGTGAAACCAAGAATCATCTGGGTGACCCGTCAATAAAAACCAGGGTGGGAGAGGGTGATGATGCTACTGCTATTCTTGAAGCTGGCGCTGAGATCAACGCAGATCTCATCATCATGGGCTCCCATAGCCAGAGATGGCTTGAAAAAATCCTGATAGGAAGTGTTACGGAAGAGGTTCTCGAAAAAACGGACATTCCATTGTTCATTATACCTACCAGGGACAGGAAATGATTTTTCTTCAACCCACATCAGCAGTGAAACTGAGCAACGGTGCGGAATTCACACATTGTCCACATCCTGTCGACCGTATGCGGGGAAGTTTGAGTATCGGGAAGGCTCATCCGGCATTATGATCCTGGAAAAGACCAAATAAAATCATAATATTCAATGAAAAAAATTTATCTGTTAGCACTGATCACTTTTTTTATCAGTTATTCATGCCAGCCAACTGCCACGAAAGTGGTGGAAAAGGATTACCCGACCGCGATTATTGGTCACTGGCAGGAATCGCCCGGAGATTATTACAAGGAATATATCCGTTTTGATAAAGACGAAAGCTTCGTATCGCAGTTACGTTCCGGAGGATTTATCGGTAACACAATCTCCCAGGGCATTGATGGAAACGCGACGGGAAATTGGAAAATTGAAAACAACAGGCTAACCCTCAATATCACAAAAGCGGATGCTGAAGAATTGTTAAACAAAGCGGGTACTTATACCATTATTTCGTTTACAACCAATGAAATAAAACTGGAGGACAGTCATGGCAAAACTTCAACCTTTGTCAGACTGCACGGGATGTAAGGCTTCTGATCCTTTTACCGGGGCTGTTTTAAAAGGGCTAAAATTTCTGAAACCTTTTTCGTCTCCCTGACAATGATCATCTGAATTTTCATGATGTCGAACAATTCCTTTACCTTGACGCCGAATTCGCCTGAGACAACCTTTGTAACGCCTTTTTCTACAAGCAGTTCGACGGATGCCGGACCCGAATTTTCCATTTTAGTCTGGTTTGGGTTAGGCAGGAATTCGATCCCGCCGGTGCTGTCATCATAGATCACAAAACAGGCGCAACGGCCAAAATGCCGGTCAACTATGTCATCGGGGCTATTTCCTTCTGAGGTTATGGCTGTCTTCATGGGTTGATGAATTTATGATTTAATTTCGGATCAGGAGTATTGTGCTTATGCGTCATAATATGACCGCATTGAGGGCATTTTACTTTTTTACAGGGACAATTGGAAACATGCTGTTTTTCAAAGCCGCATTCGGGGCAAATACACGTTCCGGTAAGAGTCTTGCTCACAGGGTCCCCGCTGAAACGGGAAACATCTTCCGACCCGCAAAGAGCACAGGATATCACGTCAGATTCTTTTTCAGGATGGTTGAACCAGCTGCCGCAGGTGTGGCAGGTATACCAGTCGGTATCAAAATAAATTTTACCTCCTTCAAAAATAATCGGTAATTTCTGGTTAAAGGCCATAGCTACTTTCCGTCTGGCACTTTCATAGATACGGGTAAAAGTGGGCCTGGAAATACCCATTCGTTCCGCCGCTTCAACTTGTCCGAGTATTTCGTAGTCGCTCAACCGGATTGCCTCAAATTCTTCCAGGTTCATAACCACAGGGTTTGAATTCTCCTTTTCGCCGATAGGAGTGAACCCCCTGAAGCCCGGCGGACTGTTTATTTTTCTTATTCGTTTTGGTCTTGCCATAATTTAATAACATTTGTTCAAAAAAAAAGGTATGAACATATGATCATAATAAAATTTTGATTAAATTTACTAAAATATTAAAAATGAACGCAACAATCGCAAAATGGTTTTTTATTGCCGGAACAATGTTGTTTGCCGACTGGTTGCTTATGATCGTTTTTGCAGTTATCGCAAAAACCTGCCACGCCGGTAATACATTTTTCTGTTCAACGTATTGTACCATAGGTATAATCCTGTTGTTGGTAACGATTCTGTCGATTCCTTTTGTATCAACGATGATCAGAAAGAACAGAAATTGAATGCTTTGCCTTCCGGCCCTGGCAACCCTGCCAGATCTTATTATTTTCCTGTTTCCTTTTTCAAAAATGGAAAGGGAACTTCAGGTTTAATGTCGACTATTCAAATCAATCTGTACCCCCGGTCCGGGCAAATTTAACTTATTTATCGGTAGCTTTTCTTTCATAGGTGAGGGATTATTGTGACTGAATGATTCTCTGTGGGCTTTGTAGTCCGTTTGAATGCATGGGATATTAACAGTTTTATGTTGAAAAATAATTGATATCCAGTTGTTTAATGTGACCAAAAATTCAGAGCTTTACTCAAAGAAACAGCCATGATAGGTCAATTGGAAAAATCACCCCAACTGGAGATATTCAAGGTACCTCTCTCCCATATTATCCGGGAAGATCATGAACTTGTCCGTCTGGCCCGGAGAATTAACTGGGGAACCATAATCACTCAATTAAGCATTCATTATTCACCAGACAAAGGCCGTAAGTCTATTCCGGTCAGAACCATGTCCGGCATGCTCATTCTGAAGCATCTTTATGAGGGTACTGACGAGAGTATCATGAATCAGTGGCTGGAAGATCCTGCTTTCCAGTATTTCTGCGGAGAAGTTTACCAACAGGCAGAACTGCCATTCAGCCGTTATGAGCTGGTAAAATTCCGCCGACGGATCGGCAAAACCGGATTGGGGGTTATATTTTCTACCGAAGTGCTTGCCCTGATAAAAGAATTCTATGACGAAAAGGATAAGAAGATAAATACACGGAAACCCGAATTTCATTTATTCCGATTTTTCAGGCAGTTCCTCCCGGGGAACGGTCATCATACGATCTGACCCGGATAAACCGGATTTCTTTAATATCCATCGGCAGTCAATCCATACTCTATAATCCATTTAAATTATGCATGATTGTGACCGGCACGAAAAGAATGGGTAAGTATAGGGGTTGAAGCAGAGTATGTAACACTTATAATTTTTATGATGGGCAAATTCCGGTTTTCTGCATAGAAATATCTTATCTCCGGCAAATTACCTTACATTTCATCTTTCCTGGTTTTCATTCTTCTTTCAGGAAAAGCATGAGATATTCACACATAATTCATAATGTAAAGTGACAAATTCAGACAGGCGGAAATGGCTTGAAATCCTGGCGGTGATCATTTCAGGTGCACTGAAATATGTTCTGGTGGACTGGCTTGGTCTGCGTGTGTTTTACATCACAGCCGCTTGTCTATTGTGGGTTTATTACATATTGAAACGTCGAAAAGAGAATAAGGATATGCTTCGGATCTGGGGATTCCGGAAAGAAAATTTTAACAGGGTTTTCCTTTTTCTCCTGCCTTTTTCATTGACAGCCATTGGAGGAATTCTTTGGTACGGTATTTCATTTCACTCAAACTTCCTTAACTGGCATGTAATACCTGTATTAATTCTTTATCCGCTATGGGGATGTATCCAACAGTTTCTGATGACAGCCCTTATTGCCGGGAATCTGAAATCCATAAAATTATTAAACCTGAACAGTCACCAGGCCATCCTGGTAACATCATTGTTATTTGGCCTTGTTCACTATCCTTATTTGCCCTTAATGATCTTCGCCTTTTTTATGGAGGTTTTATTTACTTTTGCATATTTCAAATGGAGAAACCTCTGGCCGCTTGGTCTTTATCATGGCTGGCTGGGAAGTCTTTTTTTATTCTTCGCAATGGGCCGGGATCTGTGGGTTGAATTATGGAAAATAGTATGATGGGTTACCATATTCAGACGTTCTGTTTATGATAAAGTGAAGGGACAATTCCACGAAAGCAGAGGTCGTCTCAAATGTGAAAGAATCTTTTCAGATCGGTTACCCTTTTCAAGCGGTAATGAATGTATAAAAGCAGCAGTGAAACAATTGTTGCAGAGACAAAAACAATCAGACTCCAGCCAAAGCTAAGTTTGTTATCCTGATATACCGAGATTATTCCGTCTGTACAAATACACATCATCCCTGCAGCCAGGAGTGAAAATGCAATGATGTTAAGGCCTTTTTGATTTGAATTCTTAATCATAAGGATAAGAAAGAAAATGGTTACATAGGCTGCCAGTAAAATCGGAATTCCGGGATTCATTCCCCAACCGGTTTTTCCGGCAAAAAAATCCAGAATAATTAACAAACCGGAGGAAGAGAGAAAACTTAAAAGCAGCAATAGCAAGATTCTCCTGTAAAGAAAGAGGATCAGGCTGATATTGACAAAGACGACTAAACTAACAGACAATGGATATTCTGACCAGGTTATAGTATGATTTACCGTCAAATCGATGATAGCGGTAATGATCATACCTGTACCAAGGATAATCCATGAAATTTTCCATATGATTTTCCTCTTTTGCAGGCCGGTTAATTTCTGATATCCGCTAAGGAGTTCCTGTTCCTGTGAGGTTTTACGGGATCTTAAATACGACGGGGCATTTTCAATATTGTCGGCCAATGGCTCTCCGCATAAAGAACAATAATTAGCGTTTTCGTCCAGTTCTACTCCGCAGTTTGGGCAAATCTTCATGGTTTCTTACGGATTAGTTTTTAGTTCGACTGAAATATTTTGTTGTTTTAAAAATCGCAGGAACTTCTCTTCAAAAACAATTGAATTCGTAATATTCCCGAAAGTCAGAACCAGTTTATCACCAAAACCCACAATCCCACAATTGATCTTAAGCATTTTGTTTGGAGGAGGAGCGATGATACTAAAATAGTCGATAGGCCAGCTGGTTTCCCCGGGCAGTGTTATTTTTCCTAAATTGGATATTACTCCACTATATTGGCTTGTACCCAAAGAATAGAATTTCAGCCGCAAAATAAGACTCTTCAGCACCAGAGGGATTCCTCTGACATAAATTTTTTTCTCACTTCCTACGTTTCTTGAGATATTCTTATGGATCAGCTTTTCATCGGACTCAAGCATCATTTGATGATGAACCACTTTTAGAATCTCATCAAAGCTATAGTGTCCCAGGCGCAGGTCAATTTCGGGCATTACAAAAAGAGAAAAATTCCTCATGGATTTTGATGGCAGGATTTTTCTTAAATCAACCGGGATCTGTATACGAAGCCATTTTTTCCGTTTAAACGTATTCCCCGTTGCCGGGTCCTCAAATATTTCCTGCAATGTATATAAATAAATGGCGGCAAAGTAGGCGGTGATACCTACTCCTTTATCATTTGCGATTTGTTTTACCTCTTTGCTTGAAACCATTGCGATCTGCCTTGTGAAACGGGGTAAGGGTTTAAGCGGGAAGGGGATATGAAAAGCTTTGGATCTTTTGACCATGGGAGGGATGTCATCTTTAAAATACCTTTTATAGGCATCCTCATATTCTTCTTCTGATACCAGATTACCTGGATCCTTGAACCGGTATTCAGAAGGTATTTCGGTACCGCACTCTCCTGAATATATTATAAGAACCGTTTTGAAGAACTCAAAAGCCCCGCCGCCATCCGTCAGGATGTGGGAAAATTCAACATTAACGGTGTTGTTTCTAACCAATACTCTGATTAGCAAATTCCCATTCGGGAATTTCCTGCAGATCAGCCCGCTGTCGGGTTCAATGGGGATGTGCCGGGGAAGGTGCTCCAGGTAATACCAAAAAAAGCCTTCTTTCAGTCGTACTCTGAAAAACGGATACCTCTCTTCTGCCAGCAAAACTGCTTTTCTTAAGGCTGCTATCCTGACTGCGTGTTTTAATACTGCAGACAACCTGAATACAGAGGTGACCTCATCCGTAATAATTGCAGGGAAAATCTTTGCTGCATTATCCAGAGAGAACCAGAACTTATTGGTTTCGGAAATTTTATTGTTGCGGGTATTATCCAAATTATCGTGTTTTGAAATAAAGGATAAGAGATCATACCCATTTCTCAAAGATAAAGAATTAATTACAGATAAAGTGATTATGTAATGGTAATGAATGCCTTGAAATGTAGCATGGTATCAGGAAACAGATCCGGTTGTTACTGGCAACCATGGAAAGGATGGGATTCGATCAGTGCAACCTGGTTGTTCCAGGCTATGGTTCAACAAGATATCATAATAGAACCCGGATATGTTCATCCGGAATTCATCAGCAATTATGTAGGGAGAAGGTTCCAGTGTCAAAATAGAAGAATTTTTTGTTGGCAAGGAATAAACATTTTGAATGAATTAATTGTACAGTCTGCAAATTGAAACTGACAACGGTTTTAATGGCCTTTAATATTTCGAAGTGATTTTAAAGTTCTGTCAGTAAAATCAAACAAAAAACGGTATGGAAGACTTTTATTATTCAGGAAAGCATCCTAAGGCTTTTTTAGAATTTAATTGTAAAGCAACCTCGCAAAAGGTTTGAAGATAAACGCAAAAGGCCATCCTACGGGGAGTGGTTAGAAAATTAGGCCCGGAGGAAACATGAACTTTGAATTGATGATATGATTACCAGCTGGAAAATACGAATTTAATGAGCCTTTCAAAGAGTGTGCAGTATTGTCCTGGCCAGAAACAGGAATCGATAAAATAAACGATTCATCTTACATATTATGGAAATAAATAAGTATTCCGGCAGAATAGCGGATCAGACAAAACTCATAAATGTACCCAGGTTAATCACGGCTTATTATAGTGATGAACCCGATTTATCAATGAAAGAGCAGAGGGTCTCCTTCGGTACATCCGGGCATCGTGGTTCATCAATAAGGAAGTCATTTAACGAAAAGCATATTCTGGCAATAACCCAGGCTATTTGTTTATACAGGACGCAGCAGATGACAGATGGTCCCTTGTTTCTTGGCATGGACACACATGCTCTTTCCGTACCTGCATTTGTTACCGCCTTGGAAGTATTGGCGGGCAACGGTATAGAAGTGATGATTGCAGGAAAAGAGGAATATACGCCAACTCCTGTCATATCTCATGCTATTCTGACCTATAATAGGGGTCGCAAAACCGGATTAGCTGATGGAATTGTCATTACGCCTTCTCACAATCCTCCTGCTGACGGAGGTTTTAAATATAATCCTCCCAACGGGGGGGCTGCGGAATCCAGTGTTACAAACTGGATTGAGGCAAAGTCAAATGAAATACTTGAAAATAATCTGCAAGGCGTCAAAAGGATTCCTTATGAAAAAGCGCTCAAAGCATCGACCACGCATCAACATGATTATTTAAATACTTACATATCTGATCTTTCCAGTGTTATTGATATGAAGGTCATTCGTAATGCCAAGATTAAAATTGGTGTTGATCCCTTGGGCGGGGCAGGTGTTCATTACTGGGGGCGTATTGGCGAGCACTATAAGCTGAATCTTACAGTAGTTAATAAAACGGTGGATCCGACCTTTCGCTTTATGACGTTGGACTGGGATGGGCAAATCCGTATGGATCCGTCTTCTCCTTATGCCATGCAGGGGCTGATTAAGCTGAAAGATCGTTTTGACATTTCTTTCGCTTGCGATCCGGACCACGATCGACACGGGATTGTCACAAAAAGTAATGGCTTACTGCCGCCTAATCATTATTTGTCTGTTGCCATCGATTACTTATTCCGGCACCGGCCCAAATGGAACAGTCAGACGGCCATAGGCAAAACGTTGGTGAGCAGTCAGATGATAGATCGCGTCGTTTCCGGTCTTGGTCGCAAACTGTATGAAGTTCCGGTCGGATTTAAATGGTTTGCCAGCGGATTATTTAACGGATCGCTTGGTTTTGGAGGCGAAGAGAGTGCCGGGGCCACTTTCCTGCGTTCTGACGGTACTGTATGGACTACAGATAAAGATGGAATTATTCTGGCTTTGCTTGCGGCCGAAATTACATCGACAATGCAGCGTGATCCCGGCGAAATTTATCACCAGCTCACCGACAGGTATGGAGAACCCGCCTATGATCGTGTTGAAGCATCTGCCACACCCCTTCAAAAAGAACTATTGGCTAAACTATCGGCCGATCAGGTCAAAATAACGGAGTTAGCTGGCGAGAAAGTCATGCATATCCTCACTCATGCGCCGGGCAACAGCGCTCCCATCGGTGGTTTGAAAGTTGAAGGGGAGAACGGATGGTTTGCTGCCCGTCCTTCAGGGACAGAAAATATTTACAAAATATATGCGGAGAGTTTTAAAGGGCCGGATCATCTTAAAAAAATAATTGAAGCAGCACAGACAATTGTATTGAATGCTCTGAAATAGAAAATTACAACGAAGAAATGTATCTAAAACCATGAAAGAAAAATCCATCTTAAAAAAGCCCGTTTACAATTTTTTACCAACTGATTCTGAAGGGTTGGATCTCCTTGTTGAGCTTGCTCTCGACATGCGATGGTCCTGGAATCATGAAGCCGATGAGGTTTGGCAAAAACTTGATCCTGCCTTATGGGAGCTCACTCATAATCCATGGGTTGTACTTCAGACAGTTTCAAAAAACCAGTATCAGAGTGTGATGGCTGACTCTGTCCTTCGTAAAAAAGTAGATGAACTTATTCAATCCAAGGAGCATGCAAATACTGTTCCGGCGTGGTTTCAACAAAATCATCCGAAGAGTGAGCTTACCTGTGTTGCTTATTTTAGCATGGAATTCATGTTAAGTGAGGCTCTCCCGATTTATTCAGGAGGACTTGGTAATGTGGCTGGTGATCAACTCAAGGCTGCCAGCGACCTGGGGGTGCCCATTGTCGGGATAGGTTTACTTTATCAACAGGGTTACTTCCGCCAGGAAATAGACAACAATGGAGAGCAACAGGCACTATTTCCCTATAATGACCCCGGGCAATTGCCGATCACACCTCTGCGTCAGGCGAATGGAGAATGGTTACGACTGGAGATTAGTCTGCCTGGATACTCTGTCTGGTTGCGTGTTTGGCAGGTTCAGGTAGGCAGGATTAAACTTTATCTGTTGGATAGCAACGATGCAGCAAACTTTCCTGCTCACCGTGGTATAACAAGTGAATTGTATGGCGGGGGGCCTGAGCTTCGTATAAAACAGGAAATAGTGCTGGGAATTGGAGGATGGCGCCTGCTAAATACTCTGGGTATTCACCCCGAGGTATGTCATCTCAACGAGGGACATGCCGCATTCGCAATATTGGAACGTGCTTATGATTTTATGAGGGATACAGGTCAGCCTTTTGATGTCGCCATGTCAGTTACAAGGGCCGGCAATCTCTTTACTACTCATACAGCAGTAGCTGCCGGGTTTGACTGTTTTTCACCCTCTCTGATGGGACAATACCTCGGTGAATATGCTGAACTTAAACTTGGTATTCCACGCCAGCAATTGTTTGGGTTGGGCCGGCAGAATCCATTGAACGAATCGGAAGCATTCAATATGGCATACCTGGCTATCAGGGGAAGCGGGGCAGTAAACGGGGTTAGCCGTCTTCACGGAAAAGTCAGCCGTCACATCTTCCAACCAATATTCCCTGAATGGCCGACAGACGAAGTGCCCGTCGGTCATATAACCAATGGAGTGCATATGCCGACATGGACCTCTATGAATGCTGACGAGGTATGGACAGAATTTTGCGGCAAAAACCTCTGGTTGGGAATGCAAGAAACCCTTGAACAGGATTTCCGTCATGTTTCGGATGAAAAGCTCTGGGAAATGCGAACCAAAGCAAACAAATCGCTCATTGAATTTGCACGGGAATATTTTTCGAAACAATTACATGGTTCAGGTCATTCAGCAGAATCGATTGAACAGGCAAAACATTTGTTTGACCCCAACATTTTAACATTGGGCTTTGCAAGACGTTTTGCCACCTACAAAAGGCCCAATCTACTGCTCCATGATCCGGAGCGTTTGTTACGGTTGTTAACAAATTCCAGGTATCCGGTTCAGCTGATTCTTTCAGGCAAAGCTCATCCTGCCGATCAGGAAGGCCAGGAATTAATTAAAGATTGGATTCAATTTATACGGCAGAATGGTCTCCATCCTCATGTGATTTTTCTGAGCGATTATGATATGCGCATATCGGAAAACCTGGTGCAGGGAGTAGATGTTTGGATCAATACACCACGACGGCCCTGGGAAGCCAGCGGAACTAGTGGTATGAAAGTACTTGTCAATGGCGGAATTAATCTTTCTGAACTGGATGGCTGGTGGGCTGAAGCATACACACCAGAATTGGGCTGGGCGTTAGGGGACGGAAATGAACACGGTGATGATCCCGCCTGGGATGCCAGGGAAGCTGAACAACTTTATACCTTACTCGAACAAAAGGTGGTGCCTGAATTTTACGACCGCAATGAAAAGGGTATTCCCACAGCCTGGATATCACGAATGAGGGAAAGCATGGCACAGCTGACACCGCGATTCTCGGCTGACAGATCGGTTAGGGAGTACACTGAACAACATTACCTGCCCGCGGCATCGGCTTATCTTGAGCGTGCTGCCGGGAAGGCCGCAAAGGGAAAGCAATTAACCGGGTGGCTGCATAAGCTGGAGCAGAATTGGAATTCAATGCGTTTTGGTGAATTGAAGGTTGAAACCCTCAGCCAGAAATATAAATTCGAAGTGGAGGTATATTTCAATGATCTTGATCCGGATACAGTGCAGGTTGAGCTATTTGCCGATGGGGTAAATGGAAGTGCACCTTTCGTTGAGAAGATGAAACGGGGTAAAAAAACAGAAGGCACATCCAAAGGCTATTATTATAACGCTTCATTAACTAATGTACGTCCTGCAAATGATTATACCCCGAGAGTGATACCTTACTTCTCAGGTGTTTCAGTTCCACTTGAGTCTTCAAGGATTCTATGGCAACATTAGTCTCACTAAGATGGAAAATGCGAATTCAAAACAAAAGAAAGTAATTAGAAAAGATAAATTCGCTCAGGTCATAACATTGTATTTAGAGACCACGGCCAACGATAAGAACCGGTTTTCAGTATAATACAATCCCAGTATGGTTGGATTGTGTTTGCGAAACGAAAAATTATGTGAAGCAAAATTGTTGAATGAAATAAATATTGCTGAAAAAAAATTGAAAGGAGAAATCCAGTTATGAAATCCAATGGAAAAAAGGAGGCTAAGGCTCCTAAATTGAAGCAGGAGTTAAAATCCGATGGAAAAGAGGATTTGAAATCTATTCCCATGGAGGAATTGTTGAAAAAATTGAGTACATCTGTTGACGGCCTCACCCAGGCTGAAGCGAAAAAAAGGCTTTCCCAATACGGGCCCAACGAGATTGCAGAAAAGAATGTCAATCCTTTTCTGAAATTTCTCACCTATTTTTGGGGTCCTATACCCTGGATGATTGAAGCAGCTGTAATTCTTTCTGCTGTAGCCAGGCACTGGCCGGATTTTTTTATCATCCTCATATTACTTTTTGCCAACGCCGTGGTCGGATTCTGGGAAGAACACCAGGCCGGAGATGCCATCGCTGCGCTGAAAGCCAGACTGGCTATAAAGGCCCGGGTGAAACGTGATGGTAGTTGGATAAACCCAGCATCCCGGGAATTGGTGCCGGGCGACATTATTCGCTTACGACTGGGCGACATTGTGCCGGCAGATGCACGCTTACTGGAGGGTGATTCGGTTGAAGTGGATCAGTCTGCATTGACCGGCGAATCGTTGCCCATCACACGAAAACCTGGTGAGGCAGTGTTCTCCGGTTCGATCATTCGCCAGGGAGAAATCGATGCACTGGTCTATGCTACAGGTACAAACACCTACTTTGGCAAAACAACGGAACTGGTGCAGGAGGCTCAAACTATCAGCCACTTTCAGCGCGCAGTATTGAATATAGGCAATTACCTGATCATCCTTGCTATAACGCTGGTGGTGATAATTATTACCGTCGCTCTTTTCCGTGGCGACCAGATGCTGACCACTTTACAGTTCGCTCTGGTGCTGACTGTGGCTGCCATTCCCGTGGCGATGCCAACGGTACTCTCGGTGACTATGGCAGTTGGAGCACGACTGCTGGCCAAAAAAGAGGCAATTGTGACACGGTTGGCAGCTATTGAGGAACTGGCAGGCGTGGATATACTGTGCTCTGATAAGACAGGCACCCTGACACAGAACAAGCTTACCCTGGGTGATCCCTTCAGCATTAAGGATGTCAGCACTGACAAGGTCATCCTCAGCGCCGCACTGGCCTCACGTGCAGAAAATAAAGACACTATCGATCTGGCCGTATTAGGCGGTCTGAAAGATGACCAGGCTTTGAAAGACTACCATGTACTTCATTTCATGCCGTTTGATCCGGTGCATAAACGAACTGAAGCCACCGTTAAAGGTGTTGACGGAAAAGAATTTAAGGTTACCAAGGGTGCGCCGCAGGTGATCCTGGAATTATCGGACAATGCCGTGCAGGTTAAGCCGGCAGTTGACCAGGCCGTAAACGAATTTGCTGCGCGAGGGTTTCGTTCATTGGGCGTAGCACGTGCCGAAGGAAAAGGCAAATGGCTTTTTCTTGGTGTGCTGCCACTTTTCGACCCGCCCCGGGAAGATGCCAGAGCGACTATTGCAACCGCCCGACAAATGGGAGTTAATGTCAAAATGGTTACGGGCGATCAGATGGCCATCGCCCGGGAAACCGCTCGTAAATTAGGGCTGGGGGCAAATATCCTTGATGCCAGCAGCTTCGGAGATACGAAGCATCATGAGACAGCGCAGTTGGCAGATTCTATTGAAAAAGCAGATGGTTTCGCCCAGGTGTTCCCTGAACATAAATTCCATATCGTAGATGTTTTACAGAGACGTAATCATATTGTCGGCATGACAGGTGACGGGGTGAATGATGCCCCGGCCCTGAAGAAAGCAGACTGCGGTATTGCCGTTTCAGACGCTACCGACGCTGCACGGGCAGCAGCATCCATGGTGTTGATGACCGCCGGTCTGTCAGTAATCATCGACGCTATTAAAGAGAGCCGGAAAATTTTCCAGCGGATGAACAGCTATGCAATCTACCGGATTGCAGAGACAATACGTGTCCTCTTTTTTATGACGCTGTCCATTCTCATTTTCAACTTTTACCCGGTAACCGCGGTGATGATTGTCCTCCTGGCCCTGCTTAACGACGGCCCTATCCTTGCCATTGCTTATGACAGAGTTCATTACAAGGATCAGCCTGAGTCATGGAATATGCCTCTCGTGCTGCAGATATCCACGGTGCTCGGTATTGCCGGAGTTGTGGCGTCGTTTGGGCTCTTTTACCTTGCTGAACGGGTATTTCATCTGGGTCCGGGGGCTATCCAGACTTTCATGTTCCTCAAACTCGCAGTAGCGGGACACCTGACGATATTTGTCACCCGTACCCGGGGACCATTCTGGTCAATAGCTCCAAGCCCGGTTCTTCTGTGGTCTGCAGTGGGATCAAAATTATTGGCTACGGTGGCTGCTGTTTACGGGGTGTTTATGGCTCCGATAGGTTGGAAATGGACATTGCTCATCTGGGTTTATGCACTGGTTTGGTTCGTCGTGAATGACCGGATAAAAATACTCGCTTATCGTTTCTTTGATCCCGTTAATACCAAAAAGGGATATGAATTGAAGTCTCAAATGGCCTCCTGAGACGATGAACGGTTTGACCAGCGAGATCATTATGATGAATGTTATTGTCATGTCCTTGTTTTCAGAAAATACGTTCATATCATACAGAGTTTAAAAATGAAGGAGACCAGACAACATCGACTTATTATCCTGGCCGGGCCATCCTGTGCCGGCAAAAGCCCGCTTGTAAAAGCCCTGGGCCAGTTTTATCCAGGATTGAAAAAACCGCTTCAGACCCTGATTCTGTACAACAGCCGCAGTGCCCGTCCCGGCGAAACGGATGGTATTGATTATCATTTTCGGAGCCGTGATGAGATAGAGAAACTTAAAGGAAAAGATCATTTTGTGGTTTTAGATGTCCGTGGTGACCTGCAGGCATTGGATGTGCAGCAACTTTCGGATGACCTGGAGAGGGGAGAGGTGTTCTTTGAAGGCAATCCTTTTGTTGGAAGGCTACTGCAAACCCATTCCGAACTTAAAAGGATAAACAGGCTAAGTGTTTTTATGTCCCCTCTGTCCCGTGAAGAAATTTTGTTTCTGAAATCCGTTGAACCCGGCATTGATCTTTCCGGCCTTGTCACCGATGTCATGCGCCGGAGACTTTTAAGAAGGACAAGGAAACAAAAAGGTGAACTTTCCCAAAAAGATCTGGAAATCATTGAAAGGCGGGCTTCAAGCGCTTACAGGGAGCTTCAGGAAGCCCATTATTTTCAGTATGTCATCCCAAACCACGACGGAGAGGACAGCGAGAACTGGGATGCGTTCTATTTTCCGCTGGGTGATGCACGTAAGTCATTGCTGACCTTCGCCGGACTGCTGGAAGGAAAGATCAGCGGCATCGCAGAAACGTGGGAGGAAGATCTGGTCCCCTAGATGCCTGTTCTATTTCTCCGTTCCGGCACATACTCTTTGTGCGTTAATGCTTTTGGGGAAGCATTGCCGGTTTGTTTGCCGAAGTTTATTCAATTAACCTTTTTCATTCTACAGAAAAATATTCTGTCTGACAGGTATCATGTGCCGGTCAACGGTGACTCTGTTATTTGAAAATATAACCCAGGGAGATACTCAGCCTGCTATAGATCTCCTTCCGTTCCCTTTCCAGTTCCCATTCGTATTTGGGGGTGAGATGGTAATTCAGTTCCTGGTAGTGCCATGCGAAGCTGAGGATAAAGGAGGCATTTTCACTCAGAATCCTTTCCACCCCAACGCCCACGATAACAAGGGGACCGCCCGTGGAGGTATAGGAATAGGCACCGTCATCGTTTCTTTTTTCAGCTGCTATGGCATACCCTGTTTTGAGGAAGAGTACCGGAGCAATCGTCGTCCCGGAGGCACGAAACCGTACGTAAGCAGTTACGGGCACTTCCAGCCATTGATAAAAATCGACACCAACCCCGGCACCGGTTGAAAGGACCGACCGGAATCGGTAGCCGTATGAAAGGTCGAAACAGGGGATTACTGTTCTTCCGATGACATTGCTTCCGGAACGGACCAGCATCGAACCGTTCATAGCGAACTCCATACCTCTCTGGTTAAATATCATAGCCTTATATTCAAAAGGTTTTTCCTGCCGTATCGAATCAACATTCGACCGGTCAAAAGACCATGTATCGCCGGCGTGATTGAGAATCCGAACATGTGTGCCCGCACTGTCAGAAATAATCCTTCCCCGTATGATACTTCCATCGGAGAGGTAGATAACATCTTCTGTCTGACCAAATACGGTGCATGAGATAAGTAACAGATACAGGAGTGGTGCGGTTAGTTTGAGAATTTTTGCCATCGTAGGGAATTTCATTGTTGATGTGAATATCGTTAAAAAAGTTGCGCGGGAAAAATTTATTTCCGTCCGCGCATCCTTATGCCCGTGTTTTACATCTAAAGAAAAACAAAACCCTTAAACTGATGAAAACTCCGAAAAACCTGACCATGTCCATTTTCCTGATCCTGGCTTTTACAGGATGCAAGGAAAAAATCGTTGACAATTATTACGTAAATTCACCGGTTTACATGAACGTCCAGGCATTTAAAAAAGCGGTCAAAGTTACCGGATCGGAAAATATTACCTCACCGGGCAAGATCTATTTCAAAGATCACTATATTTTTATTAATGAATCGCTGAAAGGAATCCATGTCATCGACAACACCGATCCCGCCAATCCTGTATTCGTATCGTTCATTGAAATCCCGGGCAACGTGGATATGGCTGTCAAGGACAGTATTCTGTACGCCGACAGTTTCACTGACCTGGTCGCTCTCGATATCAGTGATATACATAATATCCGTGAAGTTGGCAGGGTGGACAGTATTTTCCCGTATGCACTGCCGCCGCTGACTGAAGGAAATGATCTGCCCTTTGAGAATGTAGATCCTTCAAAGGGTATCGTTGTAGGCTGGCAAACCAGGAGGGTGGAGGAGGAAGTGATTTCCCAGCAACCTGATTATCAATTTTTATACAGAACCGACATGTTGATGAATGATATGGCGCCAAATAGTAAAATCAGCTATTCCGGAAGTGAGTCGGGTTCGATGTCGGCAGGAATTGGAGGCTCAATGGCCAGGTTCACCATCTGCAATACCTTTCTGTATACGGTGGATCAGTATAACCTGAAGGTCTTCGATATCGACGATCTCGCCAGCCCTTTATTGATATCGGATCAGTCAGTAGGGTGGGGAGTAGAGACAATTTTTCAGTACAGGAACAAATTATTTTTCGGCACACAGACTGGTATGATCATTTACGACCTGAGCGATCCTTCAAGCCCTGATTATGTATCCAGCTACAACC
The DNA here is from genome assembly GCA_963732905.1 of uncultured Bacteroidales bacterium. Classification (GTDB taxonomy): domain Bacteria; phylum Bacteroidota; class Bacteroidia; order Bacteroidales; genus DASQZK01. Next base: position 478,591 of record CAVTBM010000008.1, on the reverse strand, counting down.
ATATCAGGAGTTGTGACCCGGTGGTGGTGGAGGGAAATTTTGCATACGTAACACTCAGGGCCGGCAATCTTTGCGGTGAAGCCACCAGTCAGCTTGATGTGATTGATATTTCCAGCCTTTCCAGTCCCAAATGGAAACAATCCTATCCGATGCAGGAACCCTATGGCCTCGGGACGGACAATAAAACGCTGTTTGTATGTGACGGCCCGGCCGGACTCAAAGTCTATAACGCGGCCGATCCGGAAAACCTGGTAAAAATCGCATGGTTCCCGGATGTGAATGCCTTTGATGTGATCCCCTATAACGGCATTCTCATGATGATCGGATCCGGAGGGCTTTACCAGTATGATTACAGCGGTACTGAAAATATCAGCCTTCTTAGCCAGATACCAATCAACAGCCAGGGGGATTAGGGGTCCCTGATGTAGATGACAAATACCGGTTTACGGGTTATCTGACTCCGGTTCCAATTCTCCCGTATAGTTATCTGCCGCATTTATCATTTTAATATAGCGAGAAAGAACCTCAAAAGATTCCTGCTCTGTTTCCAGGTTGAATTGCAGCAAGATATCAGTATAATTCTGTAAAATTCTGATGAGGTAGTTTTTTGTTAGAAGATTCACCATGCCAGTTTTATAGTTCAGGATGAAATGGATTTTACCTGAATTTTCACTATGGATTCTCGAAGAGGTCACGGCATAACCGACCACTCCGAACATTAAAAACGAAGATTCCAGGCGCTCTTTTCGCAGGTAACCGTTCTTGACCTGCCCTTCAAAGCAGGTAAATGTTTCGAGCGAATCGATGCGTATGAATCCTGACCTCATGCCATATCTCTTTGCATTCAGATAAAAAAAACCATCTAAATATATGCACCAGACATTCCTGAATAGTTTTTGGTTGCTGATTTGAGGATTACTGGCCCTGACATAATAGAGCGCAGGTACAGATTTGCTGTATTTCGGACTGAAGGTAAAATCTGCCTGATAGAGTGGCTTATGATTTAAAAAGTCCACACTGTTTCTATAAGCGCCGTTAATGAATGGTTCCTTCTGGGCCCGGGACTGAAAGTTGATTAACAGCAGAATGAAAATGGTGAGGAAGTAGCTTCGCTTCATGATTCATTTTATGCAGATTAATATTTATTCTTATCGATTTTTTTATTAGGCAATTTTGATGAATGGTATATCTAATTTAATGCTTTTCCTGGAATTGACGAAATTGAAGGTAAAATTCATTTAAAGTAAAAATGTGGATGGTTAGGATAGTGCAGAAATTTCATAACTTAATGCCCTTAAACTTCCCAAAAGGGTCCGTATGTATCATTTCTACATCACTATTATTTACATTTTCTCCTGCATTTATATTTTTTTTCGTATTAACAGGCTCTTTATCAGTAAAAAATACCGTCTGCCGTATCTTGTGATTTACCTGGTTCTTGTATCGGTTTTTCCCCTGTCCGAAAGGTTCTCGATATCACATATGAACTCAGCCGGAACAGGTTACAGCCTGGCTTTTTTCATGTATTTATTCTTGTCCGTGCTGCTTTACGACCTCTTCCTTCTGTTTAATTCTGTGTCCGGCCTTGTTCCCCGCGGGAAAAGAAGGAGTTTTCCCTTCCGGTTTTATATCCTTACATCTATGATCATACTATCCATTGGCGTGGTTATAGCCGGAGTGATCAATCTGAAAACCATTCGCGTTTCAAAATACAGCATTTCGGTTACGGGAAGGAAAAGTGGCTTAAAACACCTGAGGGTTGCATACGTTGCCGACTTTCATATTCAGCAAAATACTAGTCTGCATTTTGCAGAACGGTTTGTGCGCAAGGTGAATGATTTGCAGCCGGAGCTTGTGCTTTTTGGTGGTGATATAATCGAAGGTCATCATGATGAAGATATCATGAACACCGGAATCGGTTCGGTGTTAAGAAAAATCCATTCAACCTACGGATCCTTTGGTGTTCCTGGAAACCACGAGTTATATGGGGGGGCGGGATTCAGGACTTTTTACCGCAAGGCAGACATAACTCTGCTTGTTGATACGGTGGTTTGCATCGATCATACCGTTTACCTTGCCGGGAGGAATGATCAGTATGACGTAGACCGTAAATCTCTGGAGCTGTTGCTGGGAAATGTTTCACATGATTTACCCGTGATCATGCTGGATCACCGGCCCACCCAGTTACATGAAGTCAGCCGGAGGGATGTAGATGTTCAGTTTTCAGGTCATACACATGACGGGCAAATGTTTCCTATAAACCTCCTGATTCGTCGTATTTATGAACTTCCCTACGGATATAAAAAAATCGCCAGAACCCATTTCTTCGTTACGAGCGGTCTGCAACTTTGGGGTCCGCCGGTCAAGACAGCCGGTAAATCAGAGATCATGTTGGTGGATATTTCTTTTGATTAAAAATTAGTCACTCCTGTTCCTACCTTGAACGTATTTCCCTCCGCATGAATGAACGGTAGGATATGGCAAAACACAGTACGGTTGCGGCAATGAGGCCGGTAACCTGTGGCCACACCAGCAATATGCTCTGGCCGAGAGGCAGCGGGCCGGGAACGGTTCCCTGGATCTGCTCCATGGTCAGAGGTCCGATGCTGCGCACCGACGGCATCAGGAGTGTTGTGGTTGACTCACTAAAAAGCTGGTTCGGCATGATCTGCACCAGGATAAATTTCAGTTTCTCGTAAAGGTAAATGATATGAGGGGGTGAAAATTTCGAGGGTTCGATACCTTTCAGGATCAAACTGACGATTAACGGATAAAATACTGTAAAAAAGAGCCATACAGCTATTCCCGCAAGAGCTGAAGTGGCTGATTGTTTGAACTGCACCGAAAACAAAATGGACAGGTTCAGCCAGAATGCAATGTAGATGATGCTGATGATAATGAAAAGATTTATCCGGATAAATTCTTCCGCAGTGGGCGGGATGCCGGTTGCCATAAGCCCGATGCCCATGACAAGGTAACTCAGCGCGAAAAGCATAACGCTGATCACGATTAATGATGCCGTAAATTTGGCGTTGATAATGTAATCCCTGTGTATGGGCTGCGACAGGATACGGCTGAGCGTTCCCCTGTTTTGTTCCGAGTTGATGGCATCAAATCCAAGTCCGATGCCAAGCAACGGACCGAGAAAACTGATAAAAACAAAAAACGATGGCAAGGTGCCGTTGGAAACGGTAAATAATTTCAGGAAAAAGAAAGTGCCTTCAGGTTCATTCGCTGTGGCTGTGTTTCCAATATTGGTAAGGGCAGTGTAAAGTGATCCGAGGCAGGTCAGGGCAATGATGGTAATCAGGATTATAAATCGCCAGCTTCTAACATGGCCGGAAATTTCTTTTTGCACGATGACATTAAAAGGATGAATTACCCGGTTGTTCTTCCTGTACCTGATTTTTTCCCTGAGCTGTAGTACAGAATGAACAGGTTTTAATATTCCGGGGTCAACTGAGAACCTGGTCTCTTTTGCTGAATCATTCATCATCCGTTCCTCCTTCAAAATATCGGTAATAAATTTCATCCAGACCGTATTCCTTTTTATTCAGATAGTTCAGGTTTGCCCCTGAAGAGACCACAGCCCTTGAAATCTCGGGGGTAAGGTCACTGGAACATTCAATACGATAGACATTGTCTTTCTTTCTGACGGCAATGACACCATCGATTTTCCGGAGTACACTGTATACCGGATCGGCAGCCTGATGCTTTGCATGGCCGTCCGGCTTAATGTTTTCAGAACCGGAAATGCGGGCTTCGATTGTATAAGCGCTGTTGGAAAAAAGTTGTTGCGAAAGGGTTTGAATATTGCCTTGCGCCAGCAGCCTGCCACTGACGAATAATCCCACCCGGTCGCATACCTTTTGTACCTGTTGCAACTGGTGTGAAGACAGTAAAACTGTGATACCTTCTTCTTTGCTTAATTTAGCGATAAGCTCCAGCAGTTCTTTTACTCCGGTGGGATCAATGCCTATCGTGGGTTCATCGAGAATGATTACTTCGGGATCTTTTATTAAAACATCGGCAAGCCCCAGGCGCTGGCGCATCCCATGCGAATATTTTCCGGATTTCTTGTTTTCTTCCCCGGCGAGGCCGACCCTTTTCAGTAAATTATCCGCTTTCTCCCTGGCCTCGTTTACAGAAATACCATTCAACCTGGCCGTAAAAATTAGATTCTCCAGGCCGCTGTATTCGTCATAAAATCCGACATCCTCAGGTAAGTAACCCACTCTTTTTTTCACGCCGATCGGGTTTCTTATGGAATCGATATTGCAAACCCTTACCGATCCGGAATCTGGTTCAGTCAGGCCCATGATCATGAGAATGGTTGTCGATTTTCCTGCGCCATTTGGTCCCAATAGTCCAAAAACTTCTCCCTTTTTCACCGACAGGCTTAGTTTGTCAACTACCGTCTGAGATCCGTAACTCTTAGTAAGATCCACCAGTTCAATAATATTCCCATCCACCACTTACCTCCTTCCATATTTCCTGAACAGATAAAATACGCTTCCCAAAGCGACAATGATGATCAGAATACCGACCCATCCCCAGAGCATCGGTGTTTTAACGGAAATCCGGAATGCCGCACTGGACGACACTTCGGGGGTACTTGCCGTCAGAGTTGTCACATAATCCCCGGCAATGGCTTTTTTACCGGCTTTTATGGTGGCAAAAACCTGTACGTTATTACCTGCTTCGATATTATCGATTTTTTTGGGATCGAAAACAACCTCCCAGTTAGCGGGGGTGGAAGCACGTAGCGAAATGTCTGACAGTTCGGCAGAGCCGTTATTCTTGATGATAAGAGTTACCCGTTTTTCGTCTCCTGCGGTAATGCTTGTGCTGAGCAGACCGGTAGGAGTGGTGAGCTCCATGTTGTAAGTTCCGGTGATTACGACTTCCAGTTCAAGGGATGCTGAAGTCGTATTCGTTACGGCATGCACCGGTATTTTATAGGTGCCGGCTTTGATATATTCAGGTGGCTTGATATCTACGTTAATATCTTTGGTGTTGTTGGGCTCAATTTCCACAGATGTGGCATCTTTATAGTTTGGCTTAAAAGTCACCTGCCACCCGCGCTGGCTGTCAGACCTTAGAGAGTAAAGTTGTTTATCACCCGTCTGGTTGGTCAGCTTGGTCCGGAAGGTAAAAGAGGACTTGGAATTGCCTTCCATGTTAGCCTGATCTGAAGTAAATTCCGTTTTAAAGGTTCCTTCTTCCGAAACATTTATTGTCAGGGGAAGCTCGGAAAAACCTGTGGCCACAACCTTAAACATATAGTTCCCCTTGTTGACCTTCATCGGGACCTGAACAGAGAGTGAAAGTGTTTCTTTCTTACCTGGGCTTACGGAGAGTTGCTTAATATTCCAGCCGCCCGCTTTCAGTGTATATGTCCAGCCTTTCGGAAAGGATGCCACATAAATATTGATATTTTTTGTGGTGCTCCCGTCATTGCTCACCTCAATAGTGTAATTTATCGTTTCTCCGGGCGGTACGGAAATGTTCGTGTAAGGAGTAAACAACGTTACACCGTTAGCAGCCTCAGCAATAGTCTCAAATGATATTCCGGGAATGGATGAGGGGAAAAGCAGCAGACCTAAGAGTATCGTACGAAATGACATAAAAAAATCCTCCTAACATTTTTAAATGAATTTTGACATACGAATTGAAAATTTTGAATAGTGCCTTAAAACAATTTGATTTATAGTCATTTAAAGGTAGTTGGCAATATTTTTTATTTCTGAATTTTCAACATTTAAAGATCATAGAATTAAGTGTTAAAATCTCTTAAAAAATTTTAAATAATGTGAATAGAATGCCACGAATGCACGAATGGGATATGGTAGCCACGAATACACGAATGAGATATGGGTAGCCACGAATGCACGAATGGGATATGGAAAGCCAGGAGAGCACGAATGGGATATGGAATGCCACGAATGCACGAATGGGATATGGAATGCCACGAATGCACGAATGGGATATGGAATAGCCACGAATGCACGAATGGGATATGGATAGCCACGAATGCACGAATGGGATATGGGTAGCCACGAATACACGAATGGGATAGGGTAGCCACGAATGCACGAATGGGATAGGGTAGCCACGAATACACGAATGGGATAGGGTAGCCACGAATACACGAATGGGATAGGGTAGCCACGAATGCACGAATGGGATAGGGTAGCCACGAATACACGAATGAGATATGGGTAGCCACGAATGCACGAATGGGATATGGGTAGCCACGAATGCACGAATGGGATATGGGTAGCCACGAATACACGAATGGGATAGGGTAGCCACGAATGCACGAATGGGATATGGGTAGCCACGAATACACGAATGGGATAGGGTAGCCACGAATGCACGAATGGGATATGGGTAGCCACGAATACACGAATGGGATAGGGTAGCCACGAATGCACGAATGGGATAGGGTAGCCACGAATACACGAATGGGATATGGGTAGCCACGAATGCACGAATGAGATATGGAAAGCCACAAATGCACGAATGGGGTATGGATTGGCACGAATGCATGAATGAGATATGGGTAGCCACGAATACACGAATGGGATATGGAAAGCTAAGAAAGCACGAATAAGATATTAAAGCGAAATGCGCGAATGCGTGAAAGAATGAACGTGAAATGGCGGACGGATAGGGTTCAGGATAATAATAGTCGTGCTTCTGGAAAAGGAATCAGGATGGAGGGATTCATATATTGTGCCTCTGACCGGGCCAGCCTTAACAATAATCGTGGTTTTTTAAGCCCGTCCTGAACATTCCATAGCAAATTTTGTTAAAAAACCGGTGCTTTTGAAAGTAGACCCGTTGGCTTGGTCAACTTCAGCCATTGAAAAATAAAGCTGGCGCAGCTGACACGGGATCGTCACCTTCACACCAAAGTTTATGAACTGAGACCGTATCAGAATTTCTCCCGAAATTTCGTTTACCGGAAATGACTGATTATGTTTTGACCTGTGTTCTGGTTTCCCCGCCTATTTAAAGAAACACATCAGTATTTTAATGTTAAACTAAAAGTTTATTACTATGGGAACCAGAACACAAGCTCAGACAGGGCATGCAACGCAACAGATTGATCCAATGAAGATCATGAACACAGGTATGGGATTCTTCAGCTCAAAGACACTGTTAACTGCAGTAAAACTGAATCTTTTCACCCTCCTGGCGAAAAAACCGTTAACACGGGATGAAATCAAAGCAGAATTGGGGCTTCAAGGCAGGGGATTGTACGATTTCCTGGATTCACTGGTGGCACTTGGATTTTTAAACCGGGAAGGGATTAGGAAGGAAGCAAGGTATTTAAATGCTGAAGACACGTCATTATTTCTGGATAAAAGCAAACCCACTTATATCGGGGGAATCCTTGAGATGAGCAATAACCGGCTTTATCCTATCTGGAATAATCTGGAAAACGGCTTGAAGACGGGCAGGCCTCAGAATGAAATTCTTACGGGAGGGGATTCTCTCTTTGACGTTCTATACCAGGATATGGACAAGATGCGGGAATTCATCAGGGGCATGGACGGCTTTCAGACCGGTAACTTTTTGGCACTGGCAGCAGCCTTTGATTTCTCAAAATACAGAACCCTTTGTGATATCGGGGGGGCTGGTGCAAGGTTAAGTATGATGGTGATAAGTCAGCATCCGCATATGAAATGCATTTCGTTGGATCTTCCGGCTGCTTGCATTGTCGCCCGTGAAAATGTGAAAGCGGCTCACCTGGAAGATAAAATTGATGTCCGGGAGGGTGATTTTTTTGAAGACCCGTTCCCGAAGGCGGATATCATCACCATGGGAAATATTCTGCAGGACTGGGGTACAACGGATAAAAAGACCCTTATCAGAAAAGCTTATGATGCCCTTCCCGAAGGAGGATCTTTGGTGGTCATTGAGACCATCCTTGATGATGAGAGAAAAAATAATGATTTTGGCCTGCTGATGTCACTGAATATGCTGTTGGAAACGCCCCACGGCTATGATATGACGGCCGGAACATTTGACTGTTTCGTCAGGGAAGCAGGATTCAGTGATTCTTATATAATTCCCCTCGCGGGTCCGGTAAGTGCAGCGGTTGCTGTGAAATAAGGCCGGATACATATATGGAATTTGGGCCGGCCGGTTGTCGGTCCCGGCTCAGATGGATAAGAGGCTGTCCAAAAAGTCCGGGTTTAGATTATAAAAGTTACAATTTGTAAGTTATTGGCTATTCCCTTCGGCTTCGCTCAGCGACCGTAGGGTAGCTTCTACAACACAATAACCCTTGGCTACGCTCAGGGACCGTAAACTCTTTTTCACCAGTACGATTATTTCGACTTCGCTCAATAATCTTCTGAAAAACTGTCCCTGAGCGAAGCCGAAGGTGGTCCCTGAGCGAAGCCGAAGGGTGTTATAATTTAAAACTCAAGTTTATTAGAAGAGGACTTTTGGGACAGCCTCTTCATAAATTGTGTGTTCTTCTATTTTAGTGCAGTTAATTGCCTGTATTGTGGGATTGCCTGGCCGGGCAAAATGGTTTTGACTGATAAGAAAGCGTGTTTGCGAGACGTGCATTGATGGTCATGCTCATCTATTATCCACCTCTGCTTTGGTAAGGCTTTCACTGAACATCCTCATCTCAGGCCGGAAAGCCGCCCAGACGGTGATCACCAGAACCATTAAACCGGATCCAACAAAGAGCAAAGTGAGGTTCCATTTGCTTACGAAGCCGGAAATAGCCTGGGAAACAGGCACCAGCCCGAAGCTGGAAAAAAGCACGATACTCATGACCCGTCCCAGCATTTCTTTGGGAGTACGAAGCTGTATCCAGGTGAACAGGATAATAGCAATATACCCGTTGCCCATGCCGGTCAGAAGAAGGGTAGTGAAATCCACCCAGGTGTATGGTACCAGGCCCAGGGACCCGATCACCAAACCAAAGGCAAGCAGCAGCGATATCAGGATAATTTGCATCGTCGTCCCCCCCGGCCGCCTGAAGAGCCCTGCTGCCATAAAGCCGGCCATGTTTCCCCCGGCATACGCGGACATCAGTAAACCAAAGGCGACGGCACCTTCTGGCAGGCGCTGATTTGCCAGTACGGGGATACCGACGAGGACAGGGCCGATTATCAGGAAATTTACGGCCATTAGCAGTAAGAACATGAGCCGCATGGGCGCGTCGTCCCAAAGGAATTTCACGCCACTGGCAATGGATTGCCAAATGTTTTCCGGTTCGTCCTGAGCGTAGCCCCCGCGTTTCACTCTTTCTTTGCGAATCAGCCATAAAAAGAGTGCTGAGAAGGCAAAGGTTGCCGAATCGATGGTAAAGGCCAGGCCAATCCCGTAATAGGTGTTGGCATAAATCCCGATCAGGATGCCTGCTACTGTCGGACCTACAAAGCCTGCAAGCTCGGAGATACCCATAATCAGGGAGTTGCCTGCCTGCAGATACTTTTCTTTAACGATCATCGGGACAATGCTGTTCTGGGCCGGGATGGCAAAGCCCGACACCAGTCCGAATCCCAAACCGAAGGCATAGAGCATCCATACCTGGGTGAATCCGGCAAAGATTGCCATAGCCAGAAATCCGGTAAGTATTAACCGTAGAATATCTGAGATGATAATGATAAGCCTTGGGGAGAACCGGTCGGTGATCGCCCCTCCGACCAGCATAAACAGAGCCCGCGGAATACCTTCCATGGCAAGGACAATACCGAGTATAAGGGGATCACCCGTAAGTTTCAGTACCAGCCAGGGAGTGGCAATTAGCGCAAACTGATCTCCCAGCAAAGAAATTGCCGACCCTGAAAAAAGGAACCGGAAATCCCGGAGCGTCATCACACGCATCATTGGATTTTGAGGAATATTTCTTCTTCTTTTCATGATGAACCACATTTCATTCAACCGTTATAATTTTCGGGTCAAAATTATCGCAGCTCCCTGAAGTCTGAAACAGGAATTCGGTGAATGGTAAGCTGTCACCGGTGGGTGGCAGGATTAAATCGGTAAACGAAAGGGGAGGGGCTCTAAAACTGTTCCGCCGGATATACAGAATCCGCGGCTATGACTATTCATTGCTTAAATATGAAATGATTTATAAAGGACTGTTGGTTCCGGTTTGTTTCCTCACACCAGTCTAATCATCTCCGAGGGTTCATTCCGTTTCAGTATGGAGACTTTAGGATGACCGTTCAGTTGAATGCCTTTGTCTGATAATACCTGTTTCAGGGCCTCGAGAGCTTTCTCGGGTGTGTTGTTGTTTTTGCTCAGGTGGGCCAGGCAGATGTGGCTGAGTTCATCGTTTATCATATCAGCAAGGAAAGCTGAGGTCTGGTGATTTCCCAGGTGCCCGTTACCGGATTGTATTCTTGTTTTTAAATAATTGGGGTAACTTCCGTTCACAAGCATTTGTTCATCATAATTGGACTCAATGACTAGTAAATTGGCAGCCCTTAGGTATGGTTCAGCCGTCTCGCAGATATGTCCGAGGTCGGTGGCTACGGTAATTTTTTTGTCCCCGGCGCGGAAATGTAGACCGATGGTCTCAGGGGCATCATGATGGACAGGAAATACTTCGATATCAAAACCGGACAGATGAAAGGGTTCCTGCAACCGGATTTCGTGGATACAGTCAAAGGAGATGTCCTTGTGCCGAGACAGAATGCTGTTCCATATTTTCCGGGTGGTGAACACAGGGAGATGATTTCTCCGCGTTAGCACTTCAAGTCCCCGGATATGATCGGAATGGTTGTGAGTCACCAGTACACCCATAATCGACTGAATGGATATCCCCATCTTCTGCAGGAACTTACGGATGGCAGTGGCCGAAATACCAGCATCGATGAGAATGCCATGAAATCCATTACCCAGGTAATAACAGTTACCGCTGCTACCGCTGCTGAGGCTGCAAAAATTAAATTCCATTAATCCGGATTATTCATAAATCGTTAGAAAATACTTTATTTATGTCATTGGCATAGTGGGATTTCCATGTACAAGGCTTCCTGAACCAAGCATAATATTACACCTTTTGGTCGTGAGATTGCTTCGCTTTGTTCAGATCCTGTAGTGCCACCTCAATCTGAATCTATCCTCGTGATATGGAAGTTTCAAAGGTACTGGATTAAAGAGAATAATCAAGAGCAGACTTTGGAATTACTCAGCACTCACTGACAGTTGTAACTTATTTTTAAGAGAATTACAGGTACACTCAGGTCTTCTTTAATAAACAATTCTCCTTTCCGTCATCTTCCGGTCACCCAGTTAAATGGGAATGTACATACACAATTCGTTTTTAACGCCTTTCCTTTCAGAAAATATATAAATGGTGTTTCATAATGTCTCTACGATCAACATTAATCTATTGTTTGTCAGACATATTATATTCCGGATAATCGAAAGGGAAGTATGTTTGTTAGAACGCACTCAGGCTGCGATCCCGGAATCCAAATTTTTCCTAAGAAAGTTGTAAGGATCTATCCGCATTCCTGGAGGGCAATCAGGGTCTTACTTGATTTCCCCTGGCTTCCCTCATTCAATAAATATTTTATCTATATAGCACCACATCCAGTCTTCCCCTGGCTCAAACGATTTTATGACAGCATGATTTGTTGCATGGAAATGTTTCGTTGCATGTTTATTTTTTGAATTATCACAACAGCCAACATGTCCGCAAATAAGACATAATCTTAAATGAACCCATTCATCACCGGATTTTAAACATTCTTCACAACCCTCAGGAGTAACGGGGTTGGGTATGGTTTTTATTTGCCTGATGTGTTCACAAATTGTTTGCATCACGATTCTCTATTTATGGTTTTTCAAATATTTTCTTCACCTGGTGCATTGGCTGTCAAAATGATTGAAGGCAGCCTGTTCATCCAGATTCAGACTAATGACAAGGCAAGTCCTGTTGCGAGATGACCGTTCGGTATCTTTAAAACGGTAAAAGTGCCCTGTAAACCCCATTTTAATGAAAGGGTAAAGGGTTTTTAAGGTAACCTGGTATGTACCGCAATAGAAAGCCTTTTAGTGAACCTTTTTCACTTCCCCTCTGCTGGCAATCACGATATCACATTCAACAGGGGTAATTATCTATAAATGAGAGCGTAAGAACCAAGCCATTTTTTCATGCTCTTCCATTAGTCCGGTTACAAAATCGCTGGTACCCATATCCTGGTATTCATTGGCAAAACGATGGATGTCTTCTCTAAGCTTAATAATAATGCTCTCATGGTCTTCCAGTAATTCTTTCATAAATCCGCGACTGTCATTTTTTTCACGACTCATTTCAGTGAGCTGGGTCAACTCAAGAAATAATTTCAGAGATGCAGACGGAAAATGCCCTATGGAACGGATACGTTCGGCAACATTGTCAATAACTTCGTCCAATTGCCCATACTGACTCTCAAAGAATTTATGCTTTTCATAAAAGTCAATTCCTTCCACATTCCAGTGAGCATTCCTTGTTTTGGTGTAGAGAACATACTCATCTGCCAGAATTTTTGATAATTCATCAGCCACGGCCTGGCTGTTCTTTTCTGTTAATCCAATGTTTGTTTTCATTTTATAATCTTTTGCAGGTTTTCTAAAAACAAGAGTATAACAACAATTTTTATTGCAAACCTCTTTCAACGGTTTCTTAAATTCATTTATAATACAATTATTTTCTGAGATTGTTTTGGCTTCCGAACTTCAAACCGATGCTTACTTCCCACAAGCAGAAAAGCAGCAGATTTCCGGTTCGATCTCCTGTCTTCAGGGCGGCGTATCTCTCTATATATGATATACTGTGAAGAAAGAAGAATCCCTTAACTGATCTGGAATTGCGGGCTTCGCACATCACATCTGTCTTCAGAATTAACCTAAGGAATGATCATTTACCAGATGACAGCGATTTTAACATTTATTGGGTAAAACGATCTCAAAATCAGCAAACTTAATGAAAGATCCTGATGTTTCGATATCAATTACAAATTCTGATTTAAAATGGAGGACAGATGATGAAAAAAATAAAAATGTTGAGGCGTCTTTTATATTTGACACTCATTGGGGCAGGATTAGCTGCATTACAAAGTTGTATGACAACCTACTATGTATATAAAACCCCACCCGTTACCGTCCCTGATATTATACAAATGAGCAAAGACAGTGTTCCGGCCGAGAAGATAATCAAAAAAATGGAAGAATCGCATACGGTGTACCGTCTGAGTGCCTCCCAGCTCGCCGATTTACAAAAAGAGGGTGTTTCCTCCCAGGTGATTGATTACATGGAGCAAACCCATATTAATGCGGTGAGAAATAACCAGCAACTGGAAGATCAGAATTACTGGTGGCCCGGTTGGGATGGTTATTATTACGGAGGTCCGGCTTTTGGTTGGCCATATAATTACTGGAATTTTAACTGGGGCCCCGGAGTTGTTTTTGAAGGCCATGGTCATGGGGAAGGTCATGAAGGAGGAGAAGGACATGGAGGTCATGGAAGGCATTGAGTTTGCGTGCATTCTTATATGTTGTTCCTGATATTGCATTACCGGATTAATATATCCGGATTCCTTTTCCCGGGAATTTTTTTGAGGGGAAGAATACGCCCGCAAAATTACAGGCATTTGAAGTGGGAGGCGGGGGGTAGCTTTTAATGAATATTCCTGATAAGAATTTTTATACACTGGTTGTTCATTTTCCCCGTTTTCCGCTGTCAAATCAATATTAAAAAATACAGAACGTACGCCCTCCACCTTAAAATGCTGAAAAATAAAGGACATGGTACACATTAAAATGTGTGAAAGATGTAAGTATTTTAAAAAATTTTGTAAGATCATTTCATCAGTGATCACGAACTTTACATTTAAATTATTTTTCGATTTAAACGCATGGAGATTTTTTATCCGGGCAAGAAAGCAGGTATAGGATCTTAGTCAGAACCTTTCAACAACACTTATCAAATATTTTTTATGCATTTTTTATTTGGTGCATCAAGAGTCTGTATAAAATTGGATTGCAATGATGAAAATATTATTTATTTACCCGAAATACCCTGATTCATTTTGGGGTTTTAAACATGCCCTGAAATTCATATCCAAAAAAGCTGCAGTGCCTCCGCTCGGTTTAATCACAGTATCGGCTTTACTCCCCCATAACTGGCAGAAGAGACTTGTAGACCTGAACGTATCAGAACTTGATACAAAGGATATCCTTTGGGCAGATTATGTTTTTATCAGTGCTATGTACATTCAAAAAGAATCCGTCAATATGATCCTTTCTGAATGCAAAAAACTTGGAACAAAAATAGTTGCCGGCGGTCCGCTTTTTACACAGGAATATAAAAAATACCCTCAGATTGACCATTTTGTTTTAAATGAAGCTGAGATTACATTACCACTTTTTCTCGAAGATCTATTAAAAGGACAGCCTGAAAAAGTTTACAAAACTGATAAATACGCAGATCTCTCTCTCTCACCTGTCCCTGATTATCACTTGTTGCAAATGAAGAAATATGTCTTTATGAACATACAGGTTTCCCGTGGATGTCCGTTTACATGCGACTTTTGTGAAATAACATCACTTTTGGGCCATAAAGTCCGGATGAAAAACAGCAGCCAGATCATTAATGAACTGGAGGCATTATATCAGCTTAACTGGCGTGGTCCAGTTTCAATTGTCGATGATAATTTCATAGGTAAGAAAAAGGAAATAAAAACAGGCTTACTACCAGTAATGAAAAAATGGATGCAAAGTAAAAATTATCCCTTTGTTTTTAATATTCAGAGTTCTATTAACCTTGCTGATGATAAAGAATTAATGTCGTTAATGGTTGAAACGGGCTTTACATCCACATTCATCGGGATAGAAACTCCGGATGAAATATCTCTTAATAGTTGCAATAAACTGCAGAACAAAAACAGGGATATGCTGCAGTGTATTAAAAAAATACAAAATACAGGGATTCAGGTTTCAGCCGGATTCATTGTGGGTTTTGACAGTGATACACCCGGTATTTTTCAACGGCAAATTGATTTTATACAAAAAAGTGGGATTGTTTCGGCCATGGTGGGCCTGCTGAACGCCCCAAAAAATACTCTTTTGTATCAGCGCATGGAGGCTGAAAACAGATTAACCATTGAAGCTACCGGCAACAATACCGATTCATCGATGAATTTTATTCCAAAAATGGACTATGACGAATTGATGGGCGGGTATCAAAAAATAATCCATAATATTTATGCAACCAAACCCTATTATAAAAGAGTACGGCAGATGTTTTTAAATTATAAGCGTCTATACAAAAAGGAAAAAAGAATTAACTTTTCACTTATCGGGGCTTTTCTTAAATCGGTATACATTATTGGCATTGTTAATAAAGGAAGAGCCGAATATTGGAAATTACTGGCCTGGACCTTGTTTAAAAGACCCGGGTTGTTTGCGGATGCTGTAACATTTGCCGTTTATGGCTATCATTTTAGAACGATATACGGTCTTAGGCAAGCCTAAGAAAACGCTCATTAGAATATAACCACCATATATTCATAACAGGATATGATTACATATTAATTGTAAATTCCTCAAAACAGAATGTATATAGGAAATATATTCTTGTGAATGCGTGAATAATGTATAGTAAGTCAACACGTTATCATGAGAGGTACACTGCTTTTATTCTGCTTTGAACAAGGCAGATATAAACTTACGAAATGGAAAAACCAAAAAACACCAATTAAAAACCTGGAACAGTAAAGGGCAGAAAAAAACAAAAAGAGCAAATTACAGGGCACGCATTCAACCAAATAATATTGGTATTATCCAGTAAGGAGATTTACCTCTTAAGTTTCAGTTATAGCATTTATTTAAAATTAAGAAATGAAAATTGCTTTTATTGGCACGTATCCACCCAGAGAATGTGGCATTGGAACTTTTACAAATAATCTTTTCAATGCAATGAAAGGTAAGGAAGGCCTCTCTGATGGTTTTGTTGTTGCTTTGAATGATAACGACCTTACTTATGATTACCCTCCGGAAGTAAAGCTGACTATTCGGCAGGAACACCAGGCAGACTATTTACAAGCAGTTAAGTTTATCAATTTGAGTGGTACCGATCTTTGTATCGTTGAACATGAATTTGGTATTTTTGGTGGTCAAAGCGGCGTATATATCCTTCCTTTGCTTCACCGGCTGGATGTTCCTCTGATTGTGACACTGCACACCATACTTAAAAATCCCTCTTATAACGAAAAAGCGATTTTACAGGAAATATGTAAAATGGCATACAAAGTAGTGGTGATGAGCCATAAAGCGATTTATTTTCTGGTGAATATTTACAATGTCCCCGAGGAGAAAATTGTTTTTATAGAGCATGGTGTACCCGACATTCATTTTGATCAGCAAGAATCGAAAAGGGAGTTTAAGCTTGAGAACAAGAAACTACTGCTTACTTTCGGCTTTATTGGACGTAACAAAGGAATTGAAACCGTAATTAACTCATTACCCAAAATTGTTGAAAAACATCCTGATGTCATTTATATTGTTCTGGGCAAAACTCATCCCAATGTGTTAAGGCATTCCGGTGAGGAATACCGTATTTTCCTGATGCGCCTTGTCAAAAATCTACAGCTTGAAAGCCATGTGGTGTTTCTTAATGAATTCATTAATGAACAGGATTTGTTTAAATATCTGTGCGCTACTGATATTTACATTACCCCCTATTTGAATGAAGCTCAGATTACCAGTGGAACACTTTCTTATGCTGTCGGAGTAGGTGCGGCCGTTGTTTCAACACCGTACTGGCACGCCGAAGAGTTGCTGGCAGAAGGCAGAGGAAGATTATTTAAATTTAACGATTCAGGAGATCTTACCGCCACTTTGGAAAAACTTTTTCACAACCCGGAGGAGATGACTAGGCTTAAGAAAAAAGCTTACGAATATGGCCGCCAGATGACCTGGCCAAAAACTGGAGAAAAGTACGCTTTGCTTGCTGCAGAAGTTTTGAAGGATGAAAGCAGGGTAATTGTAAAAAAAGAAACCGAACTGGACCTCCTTATCCTGCCTCCGTTTTCGCTCACACACATCAACCGAATGACGGATGATACAGGCATTATACAGCATGCAAAATTCGGCATTCCAAACTTAAAGGAAGGTTACTGCCTTGATGATAACGCCAGGGCTTTGCTCATGGTGTTAATGGCATACAGGCAAATGAAGAATATGAGGGCGCTTGAACTGTCACCCATCTACTTAAGCTATATTCATTATATGCAAAATCCGGATGGTACCTTCAGGAATTTCTTGAGTTTCAGTAGAAATTACCTTGATGAAGTAGGTTCCGAGGATTCTTTTGGCCGGACCATATGGGCTCTGGGATATTTGCTGGGCAATGCCCCTAATGATGCGTATTACCAAACCGGGCGCATGCTGTTTTTTAATGCAGCACCTAATTTTGAAAAATTAAAATCGATAAGAAGTATTGCCAATACAATGATTGGGATTTGTTATTATCTAAAAAGCAATCCATCCGATGATTCAATGACCGAAAGATTGCGAAATATGGCCAATATCTTACTTAACCATTATAAGGAAAATGAATCCTCCGATTGGAAATGGTTTGAATCCCTTCTGGCCTACGACAATGGCATTCTGCCCTTAGCCCTGTTGCATTCGGCGGAAATACTCAATGATGAAAATATAACGGAAAAGGCCCTGGAATCGATGGATTTTCTTACAAGACACACCCTCAAGGATAATTATTTATCGATAATCGGGAATGAGAAATGGTTCAAAAAAGAAGGGGAGCGTTCCTTATTTGCACAGCAACCCATTGATGCCATGGCCATGGTTTTAATGTACCATCAAGCGTTTCTTGTGACACGGGACAAAGAATACCTGAACAAACTTTACACTTCATTTTTGTGGTTTCTGGGGGAGAATGACCTGCGTATGAGTCTGTATGACTTTGAAACCAAGGGATGCTGCGATGGATTTGAAAATTACGGGGTAAATCGCAACCAGGGTGCAGAAAGCTCACTATCTTATTTAATTTCTCATTTAACGGTTTTACAGGCGTATGAAGAATTTCATAAAAGCAATTAAAATTCCATAGTGTTAATCAGCAGGTAACATTCCCTTGTCGCGGCTATCAGATCTTCATGGGCCATGATGTGGATCCTGCACTTTCTGAGGATGAGGATTGTTATTCTATTTATTCATTCCCGGTTCCATTTCCAGTTTAGAATTTCCGGCATGTCCAAACCATGTTTATCAATGTATATTCTGTGTTCAATGAGTTTGTCCTGTAACATCTTTTTCAGACTGGCACCGCTGGGGCCCAAATTTGGTACACGGGCTATAACATCCAGCACCAGGTGGAATCTGTCAAGATCATTCAGAACTGTCATGTCAAAGTAAGTGGTAATGGTACCTTCTTCCTTATAACCACGGACATGCATGTTTTCGTGATTGGTCCGGCGGTATGTTAACCTGTGAATTAACCATGGGTAACCATGGAAAGCAAAGACGATGGGTTTGTCTTTCGTGAACAACGCATCGAAGTCATGGTCACTCAATCCATGCGGATGTTCTGTTTCCGGTTGCAGTTTCATCAAATCGACCACGTTGATAACCCGGATCTTAAGATCGGGAAGATGTTCACGAAGGATGGAAACCGCGGCCAGGGTCTCGAGCGTTGGCACATCGCCGCAGCAGGCCATAACCACATCTGGTTCAGCACCCTGATCACTGCTGGCCCATTGCCATTCACCTATGCCTTTGGTACAATGTTCAATGGCTTCATCCATGGTCAGCCATTGAGGTGCCTGATATTTTCCCGCAACGACGACGTTGACATAATCACGGCTTCTCAGACAATGATCCCACACAGACAATAAGCAGTTGGCGTCGGGCGCAAGGTAAACACGTACTATAGAAGCCTTTTTATTTACCACATGATCGATGAAGCCCGGATCCTGATGGGTAAAGCCATTATGCGCCTGCTGCCAGACGTGCGACGCAAGCAGGTAATTCAGAGATGCTATTTCCCGTCTCCATGGCAGACCTGCGGTTACCTTCAGCCATTTGGCATGCTGGTTAAACATGGAATCGATGATGTGAATAAATGCCTCGTAGCAGTTGAACAATCCATGCCGTCCGGTGAGTAAATATCCTTCAAGCCAACCTTCGCACTGATGTTCGCTCAGCATCTCTATCACCCGGCCTTCGGAGGCAAGAAATTCGTCGTTGTCAACTGTTTTGGCTTCCCATTGCCGGTTGGTGGCCTCAAAAACAGCATGCAGTCGGTTTGAAAGCGTTTCATCGGGGCCAAAGATCCGGAAATTTCGTTGCTTGCGGTTGAGAACAACCACATCCCGAAGAAACTTTCCAAGTTCATGAGTATCAGCTGCGTGAACGGATCCCGGCGAAGGTACATTTACCGCGTAATCTCTAAAATTGGGCATGATGAGATCGTGCAACAACAGGCCTCCATTTGCATGTGGATTAGCGCCCATTCTTCGTTCACCTTTGGGCGCCAGTTCGGCCAGCTCAGGCAAAAGACGACCGCTCTCGTCAAAGAATTCCCCTGGCTTATAACTTTTCATCCAGTTTTCAAGGAGTTTTAGATGCTCAGGATGCTCGGAATCTACCTGAAGAGGGATCTGGTGGGCCCGGAAGGTGCCTTCAATTTGCAGTCCATCCACTACTTTCGGTCCGGTCCAGCCCTTTGGTGAATTGAATACAATCATTGGCCACTGCGGCCTGTTTGAGTCGTTATTTTTCCGTGCATTGTGTTGAATCTGCTTTATATTTTCGACAGCCTTTTCTAAGGTGACGGCCATGAGTTGGTGCATCTTTTCCGGTTCATCACCTTCAACAAAATAAGGTGTCCAGCCGCAGCCCTGAAGAAATTGCTCTAGTTCCTCCTTTGAGATGCGGGCCAGAACGGTTGGGTTGGCTATTTTATATCCGTTGAGATGCAGGATGGGTAACACGGCCCCGTCGGTGATTGGATTGAGAAATTTATTGGAGTGCCAGGCTGTAGCCAGTGGTCCAGTTTCCGCCTCACCATCGCCAACGATACAAGCAACGACAAGTTCGGGATTGTCGAAAACGGCCCCGAAAGCATGACTGAGTGAGTACCCAAGTTCTCCACCTTCGTGAATTGATCCCGGACATTCAGGGGAAACATGACTGGGAATCCCTCCGGGAAATGAGAACTGGGTAAACAGTTTTTTCAACCCCGCTTCATCCTGTGTGATAGTTGGATATATCTCACTGTAGGTGCCTTCCAGATAGGTGTTACCGACCAGTGCCGGGCCACCATGACCAGGGCCAGAAATATAGATCATATCCAGGTCGTACTTCTTTATGATTCGGTTCAAATGCACGTAAATAAAATTCTGTCCCGGAGTGGTACCCCAATGTCCCAGCAGCATAGATTTAACGTGCGACATCTTTAGCGGTTCCCGCAGCAATGGGTTGTCGTGCAGATAGAGCTGTCCGACTGACAGATAGTTTGCAGCGCGCCAATAGGCATTCATCTTTTCCAAAAGTTCCTGCGATAATATATTACCCTTTGCCTCTATGCTTTTCGTTTTGGAGGCAATATTCTTTTCAGACACTTCTTTAGTTTTCATTGTATTCTGATTTATCCAATTTCATTTCAGTAAGATTTATCAACTGTCTGACCTTTTTTGCTATCATCCATTCCACATCGGTATGCATAACGCACCACTTGCTTTACCGGGATCCTTTGAAATGACCGTATTATTGGATTTGTTTCCAGGGGAACCGAAACATCTGAAAAATCCGGTATTGTCATCAGACCTTAGTCGGATGCACGATGTTATGTAACCACCGTTGCACTTTAGCTGTAACCACAATCTTTCCCTTTTGTTTTGTTATTGCGTGTCTTCTCCTGGATTATTGATTTTCCACCTTTAATGCTATCGGCAAAAAATGATAAGCAGGCTTTTTTGTCCGATTTTTTGTCATTTCATTTTCTGATGCTGGCCGGATTTTTTATTGAATTTGAACAATTTAATAAATGTGCCTACGGTACACAGCTCTGTAAAGGAATTGCCACATTCACACATTCTCTGACAAGGACCACAGATGGTGGTTACTGCGCAAAGGCTGATTCTGGCAGGTCAGGACGAAATGAAACTGGAAGAAATGGATTGATTTTAGGGTGTTCTTTATGCTATTTAGAGTTCTTTAACTCGTTCAGAAGTTCTTTTAAATTTACTGAAGCATAGGTAGAAGAATAATCAGACATAGCATAAGGAATGATCAGATCTTCGTTATGTATCATTGAACCGCAAGAATATACAACATTGGGGACATAGCCTTCTCTTTCCTTGGAGTTTGGGATTAAAAGCGGAGTTTTTGATCTTCCTATTTCCTTTTCAGGATTATCAAGATCGAACAGAGATGCACCTATAGCATACTCGCGCATGGGTCCTACGCCATGAGTTAATACTAACCAGCCTTCTTCTGTTTCAATAGGGGAGCCGCAGTTACCAATTTGAATTAGCTCCCAGGCGTATTTTGGTTTTTGCAACATTTTAGCCTCACGCCACAGGGTAATATTATCGGAAAAGGCAATGTAATTATTAAAACCATCCAAGCGGCATAGCATGGCGTATTTTCCCTTGACTTTCCGCGGGAATAATGCCATTCCTTTATTCCGGGCAATCTCGCCATGAAGGGGCATTACCCTAAAATGATAATAATCATCAGTTTCAAGTAATTTGGGCATAATGGTGGTACCATCGTATGCCGTGTAAGTGGCATAATAATTAATTTTATCGTCTTCATCCATGAACTTCACAAACCGGGCATCTTCAATACCGTTCTTTTCGTTTATGGAAACAGGAAAAATCACCCTTTCAGAAATATTCGTGTCTAAAGAAAATTGAAGTTCATAATGTGACGACGCCAGCCAGATGATTTGATTAAAAAGGTATTCTTTGTCTGCTGCCAAATGAATGGCCTTTCGTGCCTCTTCAATGCATTTAAACAGTTCGTCGTAAGAAAATTCGTCCTTTAATTTATCCAGGATTAATTCAGGCGGGATAATTCTGTGGACTTCCTGCATTTCATCCAGTTTAAGGGCAAACGATGTTTTATCGTAAGTATGTCGCCGAATGTGTTCAGCCTCTTCCAGCATATGACCAACAGGCTCAAGGTCAAAATTGTTGGCTTTATCGAGAATGCCGGTTCTGAACACAATAGATGAAATATGCCCTTCGCCGGTAGCCCTGAAACTCATGATCACCCTTTTAGAGCCGGGCCCTATTTCAGACTGATCAGGATGGTCAACCATGGAAGGATTAAAGAAAGCTGCAGATTCAATAGAATATTCCATTGTGAAATAAGAACCAATGAGAATTTTTTTTGAATAATCAATATCATTCGGCTCTTTATTCAATTTTGAGAGTAAATAGGAAATTTTGTTAAAGTGTTTCTCAAATATTTTTGAAATGTTCCGATGGCGCATCGAATAATCCCTCAGCGTTTGATTTAGCGCAAACGAAATTTCCTTGTCAGGCATTTCCAGCACAAAACGTATGGTATTCAAGGCTCTTGCATCATCTGTAAACAGAAAACGGGCTATTACCCGGCTGGGATCGGGCTCGAATCTTATATTTTTTCTATGGACTGAAACTTGCATCCTAAAATAAATTTGTATTCTCTAAAGGTAGCAGTTAAATACAAAGTAATGAGTTTATAGTAATTTATAATCTTGAAATATAAAGTCGGTTGTTTAAAATAATTGATTTCAAAAAATTCAAAGTTGAAAAATCAATCAGATATTTTTTAATATTTCAATTTTTCAAATTAACCCACTGTCGGGCGAAAAGCAAAAGCTGCTCTATATTTTTCTGTATTGAACAGGCAAATGACTGATCTAAACATTCCCAAAGATTTGAATCTTGCGGTAAAAGAGGCCGGCTGCAAATTAGCGTTTGTCACAATCAGCGCGATAGGGGACCCTCTATCCGTGAGAAACGGAAAAATGAAAAGGAATATCGAAAAGAATCGATATGGATGCTTAGTAAGTCAAAATGGAACCCATTATTAAAAAAACTAATACATAATTTCGATAATTAGTTACATCATTTTTACATTTTTTCAGGTTCCTCCAGGAACCTGAATATTGTAGAAGCTTGAAATTGAACTGTAACAAACAGATTCTTAATTCCTGTTTAAATGTTTTTTGATCATTCCAATCAATAACTCCTTCTTAACGGGTTTTGAAATGTAGTCATTACAACCTGCTTCTATTGCCATTTCCCTGTCACCAGTAAGTCCATAAGCAGTTTGAGCGATAATAATAACTTCATTGTTAAACCGACGAATTTGCCTGGTGGCTTCATACCCGTCCATTTCCGGCATTTTGATATCCATCAGCACGATATCAAGGTCAGGATTATTGCGGCAGGCTTCAACTGCTTTAAGCCCGGTATTGACTTTTATAATCTTTTTACTGATTTCTTCGACTGTAATATACATGAGTAGTTCTGATATTTCGTCATCTTCGGCTATGAGTATTTTAAGTTTTTCAGTTTGCTTCTCTACTGTATTTATCGGTATGTCATTTCTTTCATCTGTTTTCATATCAAGTATTTTGTTATAGGGAAGAGTAAAATAGAATGTGGAGCCTTTTTCATTCCGATTCAAAGTAGGCAGGTGCGAATCTGAATTACTTTCCACCCAAATTTCGCCACCAAGCATTTTTATGTAGGCTTTAGCAATAGACAATCCCAACCCTGATCCTTCGAAATTTCGGGTTAGTGTCTCGCTGCCCTGCCTGAACCTGTCAAAAATGAATTCATATTGTTCCGGGGGAATGCCAATACCCGTATCTTTTACATAAAATTCAAGGAAATTGCCCGTTTTATAATAGCCAAATTCAATAGAGCCCGTCAAAGTAAACTTTATGGCATTTTTAACCAGATTTGTAAGTACCGCAATGACTTTTTCCCTGTCTGTTCTAATAATAGCTTCATTTTCCGGCAGCGAATTTTTAAAGAAGACTAACAATTTTTTCTGTTCAGCTTCCGGCCTGAAAAAATCATAAATATACGTAATCAGTTCATTTACACTTATATCTGAAAGGATTGTTTCCGTTTGCCCAGCTTCTACTTTTGAGATACTTATAATGTCGTTAATGATATTGAGCATACGGACGCCGCTTTTCTCAATGATATCGATATATTGATGTT
This sequence comes from uncultured Bacteroidales bacterium, assembly GCA_963732905.1. Classification (GTDB taxonomy): domain Bacteria; phylum Bacteroidota; class Bacteroidia; order Bacteroidales; genus DASQZK01. The sequence continues at coordinate 454,367 of CAVTBM010000008.1, read as the reverse complement.
GTTTCTCTCCGGTCAGCAATGGTGTTTTTAACAGGCTGGTAAAACCAAGAATACCGTTCATGGGTGTACGGATCTCATGGGACATATTGGCCAGGAAGGAGGATTTTAGCCGGTCACTCTCCTCTGCCTTTTCCTTAGCAGCAATTAATTCTTTATCAATCCGTTTGCGTTCCGTGATATCGCGAACTACCGCAACGACATACTCACGTTCTATCTTTACATATTTACTGTTAATTTCAGCAGCAAATTCAGATCCATCCTTTCGGCGATGGATACCTTCTATTAGTTTATTGTTTGAATTACGCATCAATCCTATACGTTCAGGATAATTGTCTTCTGTTAAAGTTGGATCGATATCATATAACTTCAAGGAGAGAAATTCTTCGCGGGTATAACCAAGAGACTGAAATGCATTTTCGTTACAATCCAGGAAGCGGCCCGTATTAAGGTCAATAAGTTCAATTGCATCGTTTGATTGTTCAATCAATGTACGGAATAATTCTATTTTTGCATTGGCTTCTTTTTGTGCCGTTACGTCAGTAAAAAAGCCGATGCTGTGTTTCCTGTCATCTATTAAGGCGGTTACACTATAAACGTTTGCAAAGAATAATGTGCCGTCTTTTCTTTTACATGGCACTTCTCCGGATACGGGGCCGCTCCCCTGAGCCTGGGATTTGAATACAGAAATTAGGTCTTTGAGATATTCGACCGGATGCAGGTTCGAAATACTCAGTCCGGTAATCTCTTGTTCGGTGTATCCGAACATTTGGCATGCCGCTTTGTTTACAAGTTTTAGTACTTGAGTTTCAACATCAACAACCAGTATTCCTTCCGCAGCGCTTTCAAAAAGCAACTTATATCTTTCCTCTGATGCCGCTAATTTTTTATCTGCTAGTTTGCGCTCGGTAATATCCCGTACGATGGCAATGGTGTACATTTTTTGAAGTTTCACTGCTGTCACATTCACCTCAACCGGGAATACGGAACCATCTCTATGGCGGTGTAACGTTTCAAAAATCGTTGATTTTGAATGATGAAATCCATCCATTAATGATTGGAAACTTTCCGGTGTTTGATTTGGATCGATATCAAATACTTTCATTTTTAAAAGTTCATTTCGGCTAAAACCAAGATCAGCACATGCCCTCTCATTTACATCAATAAACTGACCCGTTTCCATATCAATAACCTCAATAGCATCATTTGACTTATCAAGCAGCGTTTTGAAAAGTCGGAGCGATTCTTCAATTTGTTTTCGTTCGGTAATATCAATGAATGAAAATAATGCTTTTGCCCAGGTCTCTTCATACCCCGGAACAATGGTAAGCTGGAAAAGAACCTGCTTTATTTCACCGTTCATTATTTTTATTGGTATCTCACCGTCAATTCTCATTTCCCCTTCTGCCAAAGCAATTAGTTCTTCTTTCGCCGCAGGCAATGATTCTTCAATAAAAAAAGCAGGCAGACTTCTTATTACTTCCTCCTTACTTTTTGCTTTTACTACATTAAGCACTTCATTGTTAACATCAAGTAGCTTCACCAGTGAAGCACACTTAATCACTTCATCGATGCGTTTATCGAAATACAAACGAAAATCGTGAATACCGGTTTCTTTTAATTTCCCGATATAATTTCTTACATCCGAAAGATCTTCCTCCCAAATAGCAATTCCGGCATTTTCAAATAAATTCCGGTAGTTGAGTTCACTTCTGAGTATTTCTGCTTCATAAAGCTTGCGCTCGGTGATATCTGCCGCCATTCCGCATAAGTATTGGATTTCACCTTTTTCATCCAGGATGGGGAACATCCTGTCCCAAATCCATCGAATTGTCCCATCAGGCAGTATGATCCGGTAGTGCAATTCACCGCTTCCCTTTTCAAATAAATCTTTTGCTGAATTAACGTCTTCAGGATGAACCGCATCAAGCCATATTTCCGGATTTTTTTTAATCCCGGCAACCGGGCGTTCCCAAATTTTTTCATATGCAGAGTTGATATAAACAATCTCGCCGGTTTTACCGGACATCATGTAAAATACGGCATCAACGTTTTCCAATATCTCCTGTAAATGCTTTTCACTTTCCCTGAGTGCCTGCTCCGTTTTTTTCTTCTCTGTTATATCGATAAAACTAATTAATCCTTGTGCCCAAGTATCTTCTTCTCCGGGGACAATTGAAAGCTGGAAAAGGACCTGTTTTATTTCACCGGTTAATATTTTGAGTGGGATTTCTCCGTCCAATCTTAAATTTCCCTCCGCGAGCCCAATTAATACTTCCTTGACCGCCCCAAATGATTCTTCAATGAAAAAATCGGATAAATTATTAAGTACCTTTTTTTTACTTTTAGCTTGTACCAAACTTAATATTTCTTTATTCGCATCAAGTAATTTGACCATTGAAGTACACTTGATCACTTCACCCATATGTTGGTCGAAGTACAGTCGAAAATCACGGATACCGCTCTCTTTTATTTGATTGATAGATTTTCTTACCTCCGAAAGATCGGCCTCCCAAATAGCTATTCCTGAATTTTCAAATAAATTGCGGAAGCGGTATTCGCTTTTATTAATTTTTTCTTCAGCAAGTTTGCGCCCGGTGATATCGGTAAAATTCTCAAGAAGCAGTTTTTGTCCTCCTAAATTTATTTGTGTTACTGTTTTTAAAATTGGAACCCGTACACCATCTTTGTTTATCAATACCTGTTCAGAGTTATCTATCAGTTGCCCCATATCTGTAATCGGGCATTTTCCATTTTCCTCCTGGCAAATGAATTGGTTGCACATACTGCCGATAATTTTTTCTTTCCCTTCCCCGATCAACCTTATGGCTTCCGAATTTACATCGACAATGGTGTGTGTTTGCGGATCAATAATCATAATCCCGGTTGATATTGCTTCCAGGATAGTCCGTGTTTTGGTTTCGCTCTCACGCAGTATTGCTTCTGCCTTTTTATGTTCAGTGATGTCGGTGTTCATTCCTACCAATCCCACAATTGCTCCATTCGCATCAGTTATCGCATCAGCCCGCACCAATACCATGAATTTACGCCCGCTCTTTGACAACATTTCCACCTCACCATTCCAGGAGCCACCCCCCGCAGTTATATCGAATACCTCGCGGGCTATATCCTTGTCGGCATAAACAGTTTGTCCACCGCCTGCTGCTTCAATTTCCTCTGTAGCGTATCCGAACATTTCTGTAAACGCCCCATTGTGATACAAGTGATGTCCTTGCAGATCAGATATGCAGATAGCCTCACTTGAACTCTCCACTGCCTTATTAATTTGAAGAAGTTTTTCTTCCATCCGCTTTCGTTTGGTGATATCCTGATTAACCCCGAGAGCCTTAACAGTACGATTATCTGCATCTTTCTCAATCCGAATATTGGCTGCGAAGTAGCCATGCTCACCATTTGCATAGATTACACGGTATTCCATTTGGGAAGTATAAGCCGGGTCAGGAGTTTCCAACGCTTTACGCATTTCCTTTTCAATCATTGCCCTGTCATCAGGGTAAATATATTTTTGTGCGAATTGCCCGGAAGACATTATATAACCGCCTTCATGTTCTGCTGTTGTATTAAACAGTGAGAAGGATTGATCGGTAAAAGTAAACTGGTCGAGAACGAAGTTATATTCCCAGGTACTTAGTTCGGCAATCTTCATAGCATCAGTTAACCTGGCTTCGTTTTCTTTAAGTTTTAGTTCAGCAAGTTTGCGGTTTGTAATGTCCTGGCTGGTACCAAAGACGTGACTTGGATTTCCTTTGTCGTCCACTTCAACCTTGCTTCTTTCATGAATCCAACGGATTTCGCCGTTTAGAGCAATGGTACGGAAATCAAAGTTTGCAGGCTCATGTGCTTTCAGTGAATTCATGACATTCTCCCGAACCATTTCGCGGTCTTCCGGAATCGGTACTTCTAAAAAATTTTCAATCGTAATGTCAATTGAGCTGTTAAGGTTGAGGATTTTATACATTTCATCCGACATGGTACCTGTGTTTTTGGCAAGGTCCAATTCCCAACTACCGATTTGAGCTACTGATTGTGCTTCTTTTAACTGCTCTTCACTTCTCTTTAATTTATTTTCTACAATTTTCTTTTCGGTTATATCTTCTATTGCCGCCATGATCATGGGACATTCATTAATATAGACTAATGAAAGTGTCAATAAAGTATCGTAGGGAGAGCCATCTTTTCGTCTGAACTTTACAGGATGCTGAGTAATTGTTCCTTTTTCTTTTAATAATGGAATAAGTGTTTCCCGGTCAGACAAATTATAATAAATATTTTCTACTTTTCCGATTCTGATCAGATCATCACGGGAATAACCACCAGGTTCAAGTATCGCATCATTAAAAGAAACAAGGTTGCCTGCCAAATCGGTAACACCAATTCCAATAGGGACATTCTTAAATAAAGTTTTATATTTTTCTTCGCTTTCTTTTATTTTCAGCTCTGCTAATTTACGCTCGGTAATATCGCGTACAAAGGCAATAACCTCATCTTTGCCACTGACTACCATGCGGGCTTCAAAATCGCTCATCCCGCGGTTTGGAACGGTCATTTGGTATTCGAATTCCTGAATCTCTCCGCTATCCAGGGTTTTACGGATATACCGGTCTATTAAATCGGCAAACTCAGGAGGTGTTATGTCCCGATTCTTTTTACCGATGATTGTTTCCCCGGATTGGCTATAAAGATCTGCTTTATCAGCTTTGTAGTCCAGAAATGTTCCTTCACGGTCTACACGGAATATCAGATCGGGAATGGCATCCAACAAAGCTCTTGTCTTTCTTTCGCTCTGGCTGAGCACCGCCTCAACGCGTTTTCGCTCGGTAATGTCCATGGCTGTACCCATGCTTGCCTTACCGTCTGCATAATCAATCAAATTAATTGAAAGTATGACGTCCAGTCTTTTTCCGTTTTTAGCAATTAATGCATAATCATGTGGCTCTATTTCAATGCCTTGTTCATGTTTAGAATTATTCTCCCTGGTTAGTTCTTTATATTCATCCGCAATCACATTCAGGAAATTGAAATCATCAGAATAAAATTCTTCCTTTGAATAGCCCAAAGCATCAACACATTTTTTATTTACATACACATACCTCCCGTTGAAATTGATGAAAATCAGATTAGGTGATTGTTCTGCAAGCGCCGTAAATTTCTGCTCATTGCTCTTCAAGGTTTCAACAAAATGTTTATGTTCCGTTATATCAACATTAACTCCACGATAACCTATAAGTTTATTATTCTTATCAAGGATTGGGAACCCGGTTGTGGATAGGAATACTTTTCTTCCATCCTTATGAATGTTACAATTCGTAAGATCCCTGACACTTTCTTTGCGCTTAAACGCTTCAAATACATCCTGTTTAAGTTCTTCTTTCTTTTCCGGTTCGAAAAAGTCATAAAAATATTTTTTTCCTGTGAGTTCTTCCGGTTGGTAGCCCAATAACTCTTTCACAATGGGATTAACATAAGTATACATTCCGTTAATGTCCACTTCCCAAATCCATTCATTGGCGCTTTCCGATACTTGTTTAAACCGCAGTTCACTTTCGTGCAGTTTATTATATGCAAGTTTGTTTTCAGTTATATCCCGAATATTACTCTGGATTACTTTATGATTATTTTCTGAGTAGACATTGCTTACGATTTCGACCTCAGTTATATTTCCATTCTGATTCAGTATCGGCATGTCTTCAAACCGAATATAGCCGTTTGCTTTCAGACTGGTAAAAGCACGTTTTGAGTGTGCTTTATTTTCGGCACATCCTATTTCCCAAAGTTTTTTCCCCTGAATTTCTTCCAGGGAAAGGCCCGTAATATTTACCATAAACGGGTTAGCATCTATTATTTCTTCAGAGTCGAAATCCAGGATGAGGATACCGTCCTTTGCCGATTCGAAAAGTCGGCGATAGCGAGTTTCTGAAGCAGTTAACGCTTCCTTTAAGCTTTGTCCTTTTTGCCTTTTCCCTTGTACACCATCCGGTTTATGAGTAACTGATCCTTTCATAGTCTGTTGCAATTAAAGCAATGCAAATTTGATCCCCCACGCTGCAGTTTACTTAGTAATAGTCTCCGGGAATAATAAGGGCATCTATTTAAGGAGCAAGGGTGTGTAATTCTGAGATTCGGTCTTCCTGCTATCCTGCAAGATTAAAAGAGTTTATTTTATCTTTCCTGAAATCCAGCCTGTTTCGATTTTGAAGTCGTATTAGAAATGGAATATAGGGACATTAAAGTTATGCTAATTATCTGTGTAAGATTTACATAACTTTCGGAAAAAGTTATATCATTCACACATTAAATATTTCTTGGGTGGCCTGCCGATGATTGTCAGGATTTCTAAATTTTTCAGGCTTCACCACGTCATTTTCGTGCAGCGCCTTTAGAAAATGCACATCCAGTATTCATTTTTCTCTGCTCATACAAGGCAGGTGGATGTTTTCCGGCTCACCACTGCTCTTCAATTTGTTCAATGTTTATACTATTAGTCTCTGGTACCAGCTTAAAAAAACATGCGGTGATAGCTATGACTAAATATATCCAAAAAGTCATGGCCTGTCCGATGAACTTTACAAGGCTCAGGAGTGTCACGGCGACCACAACAGTAGTCAGGGCAACGCCAATAACAGCATCTGCTTTAACGGAACTTACCACAAGCTACTCCATAGTGGATGTAAGAGAAAATAGAATTATTTTTTTGCAGCTTTCATTACTGATTTTACAGTGCCTTCACTGTTAAGAATTACTTTGCTGTTCATTATCATTTTTTTATCCGATTCAATTCTGAATGTGAGATGGAAGTTGTAACGTACTTTATTGCCTTTTGTCAGCAAATCGAATAATGTTTTGCTCACTTCCTTAAAAGAAATTGTCAACGGAATAGTCAGGTCGGTAACACTTTTTGCCTGAATATCTTTATATCCGGGGATTACTCCTTTAATCCATTGATTATCTTCAATGGAGATCTCATAAGCTATACTGTCAGCTTTAAACGGAAATACATTTCTATTATTTATTGAAACGAGCAACTGAACAACTGCTCTTGAAAAATTAAGTGAATCAATTTCGAAGTGCTCTGCTTTTACTTCAGGAATGTAAATCCTTGGAATTAATTTTTTAATATCAATCTTAAATTGCTTCTGAAAAAAAAGGTGTGTAAAGAAAGATCCCTGAAAATGAAATTCAACAGAATCGGGATTTTCCCGCTCATTTGCTTTCATGACCGAAGAAAGTGAATCGCTGAAAATGGTGATTTGAAGCGCAATCAGGCTGCTGGCATTTCTTTTTAATGAAATTGATTTTTTGTAATGATTTTTCAATATCTCAGTACCGTTGATAAAAATCATGTATTCTATACTGTCTGCTGTGAATGACAATGGAAGTTGATTTTTGATTTCCACTTTTACCTTTATATCTGTCTTCTGAGAAGTAAGGGAAGTTATGTTTAACTCTGACAACTCCAGTCGCGGCAGCAAAAATGTTTTGTTTGGGTCTTTATCATGTACATAGCCCCAATACCGCCATATAAAAAACGAGGCAATGATGGCCATGATAAGAAAAACAAGGGATAAAATAATTTTCTTTATCATGAATTATGAACTTTTCGATTTATTTGCTTTTCCTGGCCGATTACCATGGTGAAAGCTGTTAACCGTTCCGTTACGGCTTTATTTTTCATTTGTGTTTCTCCTTTCAGCAGGCACATGCCCAAAACCTTGCAGAGGGCCAACACGAATGATGAAGTCCGTACCTTCCCAATGATCAGTTTCGGGCCTGTAGAAAGTGAATTTGACCTGTCTTCCTTCGTGAAGCTCTTTGGTTGTTAAATCTTTGAATGCACAAACAGAAGCCTGGTTACCCGGTGCATGTGTATGAATGGTTTCGATTTTTAAAACCGGTCAGCACGTGAGGTGGAGTTAATATCCCTTGAACAGGAATAAAAATGCAATGAATGTCAGGAGTTAACTTTTAGGAGACTGCCAAACAAGAACTCCTCCGACTACCATTACTACAATACCTATGACAGGAGACCATTTGAGGTGGTGTCTTTTGTTTGCCGTTATATTAACATCTCCTATTTTTGCCACCCTCTCTTTTGTAAAGAAAGTGACAGCTGTAAAGATGGTTAGCGCTAAGCCAACCAGAATAATAATATATCCAATCTTTTTCATGTACTTTTAAGATTAAACATTGTAAAAAATACGCAATACAATAAAAATAGGCTATCTAATGATTTATTAGATAGCCGAGGGTAAAACCTGTCGAGATACAGACTTAATCTTTTCCTTTTCAAAGTCTATAATAAAACAATAAGAAGGATAATAATAAGAACGATTGCAGCACCGGAAAGATATACTGTGCCACCATTTGTTTTAAGATTTCGATTTATTGATTTAACTTCTTTTCTCAAATTTTTCTTTTCTAAAGAATTCAAATTTGACTTATCCATTGCATTTATTTCATCTAACCTTAGAAGCATTGCTCTGGGATCAGCCGAAATAACAGGTTCTGCAGCCATTGGAGCAGGTACCGAAGTTGGTTCATTTGTCGATGCTTGTAACTGTATCGGGGCAAAGGTTAGTAACAGGCATGCTGTCATCAAACAAAAAATCATTTTTTTCATTTTTTCTGATTTATTTAAATTGATTTAATTAGACTCTCCGGCCCTGAATGAGCCTGAGCAGAATAGCGATAATTGCTAGTATAAGAAGAATATGTATAATACCACCGGCACTATACGCAAAAAACCCAATTGCCCATGCGATAAGCATGATCACAGCAATAAGATAAAGTAGATTCCCCATAATATTTTTTTTATTTTTAAATTCAGGGTTGATATGATATATATGGAATATTCACCATGAGGCTATAATGTAAAGTTGATTAATACCTGACAAAGGTAGGTTCAGACCGAAATTAATTACTACACAATTCCATGATTAATTTACATGATTCACACATTTGCTTTACCGGATGCCAATGATTTTTAATATTTTTTTAAAAGATATAGCGTATTGAGAGCGCTCCGCCATCACCCCAGAATCCGGAATAACCCACCACATTGAATGCGGGTTTCCAATCGAGGCTTAAGTTTACAGGAACTTCACTGAAGCAGTACTCCAGACCTAAAATGCCATCTAAACCAACAACGGTATAAGTTGTCCCTTTTTCTCCCCAGTAATCGTGAGTATAATTACCGTTCCAGAATCCAATATGACCCCCGAAACCAATATACCATTTTAATCCTTCGGTGTTGAAAGCCCGGTGGTGGATCTCATATAGCCCTGTAAATTCAACACCTCTCCACCTGCTGGCAAAAAGAAACTCTATTGCAGGCTTTTCTCCAATGAAATGCTTAATAGTCAAGCCATTGGCAAAGCCTGCTCTGAGTCCTATTCCAGTACGGTAATCCTGCGCGTAACTAACTGAAGCAAAACAAAGAACGATAATAAATGTGATTAGAAATTTTTTCATGTATTTATTTTTTTTTATGATGTTTGTCTTTAGGATGTCCAGGATTTGTACTAATTGGATTATGAGGATTATTTGGATTTTTGTACCATCCATGATGATTTCCTTTTTTTGTTGAGACAAATACCATACACGATGATGTGCTGAATAGAACTCCCAATATAATAAGTAAGGCAAATGATCTGGATAGTTTCATTGTTTCGGATTTATGATTTAAACTTTTATTTAGCGTACTTCATTTATGATATAAGCACTGCCGCTAATCGACACCGTGCTTATTCATAATGAATTCAGGATAAAGAAACCTACTTCTCTTACATGCAAGCCAACCTGCCAGGAACCCGATACCTAAACTTATAATGATCTCTTCCTAATTCCGGTTAGCTATCTTAACCGGTCTGTTACCGTTCATTACTCCATTTGACAAATGTCCGCCACCTGACAGAACAATAGCCAATACGATTACCAAAACGGCTATTACATATATTGCAATTGATTTCCTTTTTATTTTTGCCTTAGCGGATTTTATATCTGCTAATTGATTAAGGTTTGGAAACAGCGTTTCCGTCCAGAATTACAGCGGTCTGTGCCAGGGCCCTGCCATTTATAGAAGCGCCTGTTTGAAACGTAATACCAGTCATCGACAGGATAATCCCTTCAAAGTGAGAGGTCGTTCCAAAAGTTACCTGGCCTGCTACCTGCCAGAAAATGTTTTCAGTTTTTGCGCCCCCTGTCAATGTAATATTTACTGCAGAACTCATCGTAAGATCACCTGAGACCTGGAAGATCCAAACATCAGTCGCGCTGCCTGAAATAGAAACATCTGAGGGTATTGTAACTGAACTTGTCCATTTATAAAGCCCGGGAGAGAGGGTTTTTCCACCGATGTTTCCGGTACCCAGTTCAGAAAAATCAGGAGTAAGACGGCCGGCTGCATCGTTGTATGCCGTAATCATATTATTGACAGCCGTAGTCAGGTTTATAGGTGTAGGATCAGCCATATCCGCTGCATAAATTTTCCCTGTGACCTGTGCGGATGTTGCATAACCTGTGGAATTTGTCAGAGCTAATCCTGTTACATAAGATGTGGCAGCCGGACTAAGACCAAGATCTCCTGTCACTGCGGAAGTCACACTGTTATTGATAGCGGTTTTTGCAAGAATCACGAAATTTCCTGCATCTCCAAGATTCACAATTGCAAGAGTGGCCGAGGAACTTCCGGTAGTGAAACTCCATACTACGTCTTTTGAAAGCGATTTACCAGTTAAACTTTTTGCTCCGGTTGTCATGGTGGCTGTATATAAAGTAGATGCCGCCAGCGTATTTATTGGTGCAAATGTTGCCGTTGTTCCGTTATAAGTAATTGTTCCTGGAACGGCAGTTGATCCTTGCACCAGCGTAAATGTAGAAGCGTTGATCGTTGCAGGATTCATGGCCTCGCTAAAAGTAAAAGAAATTGAAGTGTTGCGTGGTACGCCTGTAACGTTATCTAAAGGTGTAGTCGAAGTCAGCGAGGGATCCAGGCCGGTACTTTTATCATCCTTCTTACATGCAGTCATTGATACAATCAATAGCAACGCAATCGTTGCGATCATTTTTATTATTTTCATTTTGTGAGTTTATTCGTGAAAGAATTTTCACTAGTCAAAGGTAAGATGTTACCTTAAGGGAAGCCTACACAATTAACTAAATAACTTACATGATTCACACATTTAAAATAAATTACGCCATTTTCACCGAATAAAATCTTCAGGAAATGTCAGATGGATATTTCTCCGGGTGAACTGACTATTCGAATGCCCCTATAAACCTCGTAGAAAAAATCGAATAGTCCTCCTGTGCAAAATAACGTTGAATTTCATCAGGGGAGGAGTGGGGGGATTATTGAGCGTTTATATTCGGAAGACATTCATATATAACTATCTCTTTCAAAACCATGGGTTTATTAATTATTGGTTGCATTATATCAATGAAATATCTCGTATCTGATTAAAAAAAGGTGTCCTTTTTTCTTCTACACATTTTGCGGCATACAAGTACAACGCGGCGCTCCAGGTTTGCCAGTCCTGCCCCATGGGCTTTCCGTCCTGGGCTTTTATCCATTCATTAAATCCAAAATCGACGGTTCCGGTTTTAGAAATTTTAATACACCGGGTAAGCTCCATAAGCTTTTCACTGGCGAGTGTGTACCTTTTGGCAGCAATTAACGCTGCAATATATAATCCACATATAAATGGCCATATTCCCCCGTTATGATATTCTCCCGGATTGTTAAAGGATGAATATCGTGTATGCCAGTCGGGATCTTCCGGTTTAATAAAAGGAAAGAAATTAGGCGGAAGGTCCATGGCAAGTTCGCCTCTTTTTCGCATCTCCGAACACTCCTCCTCGATCCAGGAGATCATTTCCTCCGCCCGTGAAGGCGAGGCTAATCCTGAAAGAATAGCAAGGCTGTTTCCCAGCAGATCGAAACGTTCACTGCTAAGTATTTTGTAAGACCATAAAGCATAGTAAGGTTTGTGTTTAACCACCAGACCTTCGTGAACATGCCGGTGCATTGTTCCTCCGGTAATGGTAAACCGGCTCATCGCATGGCGTACACTTTCTGCTCTTTCATAATGTCCAAGAAGCCTGAGGTAAGAGTATACAAGGGTGTTCACAAACAAACCATAGCCGATCACCCACTGTTCGTCGCGCCAGTCGCTCGTGGGCTGCTGGGCCACCAGGTAGCGGTCGGATGGACTTTGAAACTCCATCCAGATCAGTGCCTTTTCAACAGCATCTTTCAAAAAATCCATTTCACCTGATACTTTTCTATAAATGCCTGTTGCCAGTAAAAACAATGGTGTAGAATCACTTGATCCACGGTCGTCCTTATCGTGCACCAAGGAAGGGATGTGTCCCCGTGCTGTCTGGTTTTTCGCTAATGTTGTCAGTACTTTTTTAATACTTTCCATTAAAATGGGATCTTCCGTAACGGCAATGCCAAAAATTGAAAACATCAGGTCCCTGGTATAGGGCTCCGGATATCCCCATCCGGCTGTGCGCGGAAGTCCATGATAGGGTCCGTGGGCATTATGACGCAGCACTTCAAGGGCAGATTTTTTTGCTTTTTCAATTTCTAACCGGTCGGTAGTTTGCATATTGTATTTTTTATCCTTGATTATGTATAATGTGTGATTACTTTTTTTTTATCACTTCTTAAGTGCTATCAACAGATATCTAATTTATCTTTTAAAATTTGTACAAATCGTTTGGCAACTACCCGGTAGTCGAAATTTGATACAACCCTTTTTCGTCCGGCTTTTCCCATTTTTTCACGCAATGCTTTATCCGTCATCAAAAGCATCAAATATTTGGCAATATCATGGACATCTGCCCGGTAATCTACCGTTCTGGGCAGCTTAAATCTTACTATGTGGTTATCTTCGAAACCCGATTCATCACCAAGTGTCACTTCTTTCACGGCAATTTTACGTGCTACCTTTGCCAGGAATGCAGTTTCACCATGCACGAGCGTGTCGAGCATTCCCATGGCTTTAATGCCAATAACCGGTTTTTCTGAGGCTCCCGCTTCTACCTGGGGCATTCCGAATCCTTCGAGCCGGGATGGAGCTGCATAAATATCACATGCTGCAATTAGGTACGGCATAAAATTCCGTGAAATGGTATTGGTTGCGTAGGTTACGTTTTTTTCGATACCCAGGTGCGTCGCCATTTCCAAATCGGCAAGATTTTGAAGCTTTGTCCGGGGTTGTGGCCATACTTTACACACGTATTTCCAGTCGGGTGCTTTCGTATCAATGATGGCCAGTGCCTGCATTACCTCCTGGGCTCCTTTTGATGCAGCATCGCCACCAACTGTGAGTATCATGATCTGCTCGGGTGAAATACCCAGGGCTTCGCGCACAGCCAGGATTTTCGGATCGTTTCTGTCAAAGGGGACAAAGGCATCTGTATTACAGCCTACCGGCAACACTTCAATTTTCTCGCCATTAATACCATCCCGGATATACATCTCTTTTACCCAGTTGGAGGTTACCAGGATAAGCGGAAGAGCATTCAATACCTCCTGGTAGTTTGCAATATAACCATCGGCAACCAGCCAGGGTACCGGCAGTACGCCATATCGTTGAGGGTGAAGTACGATTTGTGGTGTATGGCCCCAATAACCCACACCAAGAACCACATCCGGTTCAAACCAGCGATAGTACCATTCTTTCTCCTGTGCCGATTCAAAATGAACAGCATGGGCATCAACGCCCATTTCGACAAGCCCCTTGAACAGAAGGTCGCCCTGGGTGGCAAGACCACCTGGAGAAGGAGGATAATCATACAGTACCAGTACTTTCATGATTTTGGTGATTTTAATTTGTAAAATATCGATCTGTTATCGTGTTTTAGTGGTAGTATGAAGTATGCGTGGTTGTAATTGCAGCGATGCAAACAACTGCCCTTCCTTACTTCATACTTTCAAGCCATTTCAACGCATCTCCGGGCTCAATAAATCGCCAAAACGCTTCTGCTTGAGGTGTTGTTTTTGCTTCCCAGCTATGCCTTTCAAAACCATATAATTCCGTAATAATTTTATATTTTCTTTCCCACATTCGTTTTGTAAGTGCAGTGTAAATGGTTGCTTTTTCAACAGGTCTTGGTAAATATTTCTTGGTACCATCCTCATAAGCAAACGCCCAATATTGGTTCGCAGTTATATGATTGGAATGCCACAGATTAATTACTGCTTCACCTACTTCTTCATGCCGGAGATGTCTTGTGTATTCTCCGGTTGGATTATGAGAGATTATCAAATCAAAATGTTTTACAGGCAACAAATCAAGAATAGCAGTCTCAACTACTATTCCTTTCAACGGTTTCTGTTCAGGTCCGTCATCAAGGTCACCCATGATACCTTTTGCCTTTAAAGCTTTTAAAGCATTGAAAAATTTTGGGGCGCGATCAGGATCCTTGCCACGGCACAATGAAACAATAAACCACCCCCAGTCCGGATGGCTTAATATTGTTCCTCCTGCCCACAGGGTTTCGTCATCGGGGTGGGCCACTATTATGGCAGCAGTTTTATTTATTTTTGCTATCATATTATTGGCTCATGATCCCTTCGAGGCATTGTAAAATTTCAATGCAACCTGGTTCATTGTATTTATTTTTTAATTTCTGATCCTTTTTTAACTAATGGTACTATTCCTGCCATATCCCCAATAATATTTACCAATTCGGATCCGGTTGGAATTACAATTTTTGCATTGTTGCCTAAGGATGCTTCCAACGCCTCCAGTTTTCGCAACATCTGAGCGTTGCCTACAAAATACTTATCCGCAGCCTCGTTTACTAATTTGATTGCCTCAGCTTCCCCCTGGGCATGTAGTATTTTTGATTGCTTAAAGCCTTCAGCTTCTTTTATTTTAGCACGTTTTATACCATCGGCAACTGTTTCAGCTGCAGTGGCTGAATCAATGGCCGCTATTTTCTCGTTTTCAGCTTTTACCACCTTGTTCATGGTTTCCTGAACATCTTTTGGAGGGTCTATTTCTTTCAATTCTGTACGCACTATATCTATACCCCAGCTTTTAGTTTCATCGTGCAATGTTTTATAGAGGGCATCATTAATTTTACCACGTTCACTGTTGGCCGATTTAAGCGTAAGTGTACCGATAATATTACGCAATGTGGTGCGCGCAAGATTTACAATCTGCCAGGTGTAATTATTAACATTGTAGATTGACTCCTTAACGCTTTCCTCATCAGATTTCACCCTGAAGTAGACCTGGGCGTCAACGCTGGCATTCAGATTATCGTTCGTTATTATTTCCTGGGGCTCGGCATCTACCATCTGTTCGGTTATATTAACCAAAAAGAGGCGGTCGATGATCGGAATAATCCAGTGAAATCCGGGATTTGCAAAATTGTGGTACTTACCCAATCTTTCAATCAGGCCCCGCTGGGTTGGCCTGACTATTCTGATCCCAACTAAAAACAGGAATACTACCGGAATTATTAAATACAAATAGTTCATTTCAATTTTCTTTCTTTTATGTAAATATTATTAGAGCAGCAACAGCTTATAATTCTGAAATTATTATCTGCATCTCCTGCTTGGTCTTTCCAAGTTTATATTCTACCATCCTTAACATTTTTTCATCCATACCTTCACTGTACTGCAAATCAGCCTCTGTCAACTGAGGATATTTCATTTTTAACTTTGTTTTAAGCTCGTGCAGGTATTCCTGTGAAAATCTTTGTCTCATAAGTATTATGTATTAGTAACTTAAATAATTCTGTAACGACTTGTTATGGGGGCATTTAGCAATACCCTTCATTTTCCTGTAATTTCCGTCATGTTTTCCAATTTATGTACAATTAAAATTTAAGCGATCATTTAAGAATAAAGCAATTCCTTCTATTTTTTAGAACTGTCATACAGCCTGGAAATCAAAACGTCGCATAAATAATTGAGGATTATTGAATTCAATCATGCGGGCTTATTTTTTATCCGCCTCATGCGAATTGTTTTAATTTTGAATGAAGGGGGCATGACATCACCTAATAAAAATCCCCATGGTTTTAAGGGTTCGATATGGTCGAAGACGAGTTTAACAATGGCTGTAAGCGGAATAGATAAAACCATACCAGGAATACCCCACAAAGCTGCAAATCCAATTACTACGATAATGCTGACAAGCGCATTGATTTTCACTTTTGACGCAACCAATTTTGGAAGAATGTAATTATTATCAATGAATTGGATAAATACGTAAAGGGCAAGTACCAGCAAGGAAAACCAGGGTGAAACTTTTGTCTCTAATGCGATCATCATTGGCAATGATGCTGCAATTATGGCGCCCAGATAAGGTATAAGATTGAGAAATGCGCCTATGACCCCTAGTATGAAGGCATATTTTATTCCCAAAATTAAAAGCCCAACAGAATAGAGCGTAGCAATTATTGCAGCTTCCATTATCAGCCCGATGAGGTAACTTTGAATGATCGATTTTATTTGGGTGATTACTTCACTTACCTCACTACGATTACTTTTGCCAAAGAGCCTGCGGAAAAACTCAAGTAGGAGGGGTTGGTAAAATAATATCATGAAAATATAAACAGGTATTAAGAATAGTAACATTACCCCACTTCCCACGGAAGCAATTGTTTGCCCAATCTCAGCTCCCTCGGTATTGATGATTCCGGTTTTTGTTTTAAGGATCCATGCATCAATTTTTCGCGGACTTATATCAAAATAACCGGCTGCCCAGGCTACAGCCTGATTGAAGATTTCGGTAAATTTATCGATCAGTTTTGGCAAAGAATCACTAAATCCGATTGCTTTTGAAAACAAAAAAGCACCTAAGACACCAAATACCAGCAAGGCAAGGGTTAGCGCGATTATAATAGCCACCACCCTGTTAATTCTTAATCTTACAAAAAAGTTTACTACCGGATGAAGAACTATTGCAAAAATGATCGCAAATAGTAATGGAACAACGATGCTCTGTGCGATGTAAAGCATCGTGAGCAGCGCAAATATGCCAATCAGAAAAACAATTACCCTGGCATAAAGCGGTAATTTTAGTTCATGGGGTATCATTGCTTATTTGAAGTCGTTTCTTTTTTACATTAAATATGCTGAAGAATAAACTGACCAATTGATTTTATTGCGTCAGGATGCTTAGCACCAAGGTTTTAAACGCCAATTCACAACTTGATTTGCTGTATTCAACAGCTCGTCCCGGCAGTAATTCAATCATTTTTGCATTGTCTTTATTCCTCCTTTTAGCCAGATAGAATTACTTTTCATCTTATTAACCGGAACGGGCAGACTAAAAGAATACAACAGTCCATTGGGTGGCCTTCCGTTCTCACGATAGATTTGTTTGTTTTTCAGCTATTCGGTTTCCATATTTCCATTTTTCATGGTTGGAGCATACTTTAAGAAATACATTTCAGCCCGTGGCTTTCTTAACGTCTTTTTTGACTTCTTGCGATTTGGTCTTAATCTCCTCTGCAGCGTCGGCTATATCTTCTTTCACCTGGTTAAATTTTTTCGAGAGACCATCAAGAAATTCCTTAGATTGTTCTTTTAATGTCTTTATATAATCTTCACGCTTTTTGGATATTTTTTTCCGGATATCTGAACCTTTTTCCGGGGCAAACAAAACGCCTAATACTGCACCGGCAGCTACACCGGCCAATAATCCTAATAGTACTTTACCTGAGCTCATAGTATTGATTTTTTAATGTTTATCAAATATTTGTGAAGTGTATAAATTGCAGAGGAGAAAGGTACGGCCCTTTAATTTAGAATGTATTACACAACAATGGCAATAAGTTACATCATTCACACATCGTCTATAAAGAACATAGATGAATGTAACTGCCTAAAGGTCATGTATTAGCCCGCTGAATCACTGGAAAATATTTTTTCATCCAATTTGTATTCGGTCTTGATTCTCATTAAAGTCATTTTGAAAATTTCATTTCCTTTTTCTTTGTAAAAAGTATTCGCCGGGATAATCAGGGAATTTCCTGCCTCAAGTAAATTAGATCTTTCATCGGTTACCACTTCAGCCATTCCCTCAATAACCTGGATAAATGTGTCAAAGGGAGAGATCTTTTCAATAATAATTGCACCGGTTATCTCAGCTTTATAATCAGAATCGCCCCTGGATTTTACATAGGTATTAAGGCTGATTAATTCATTACTCATGTGTTGAATCGTTTCAACCTGAAAAATCGAATCTTTACTTCCGGAACTTTTGGACAGCTTGTACATATAATGGTTCTATTTGTTAACGTTTTATAAAGTATCGGGATGATAAAATCCTTTATTGATACAACAACTTATATTATTCACACTTTTGCCATTTTCATTTAAAAAATATACCCAAAGGATATCCGCAGTTGGATCATCGAACTTTCCGTCAGGTCACTTTCCCGAACCCATCAGATTATGTTCGACCATACTGAACATGTCTGTTGCTGACCCGATTTGGAGTAACTCAGATCGGTAAATATTAGTAGTTGGAATTTATTTCAGAGTTTATTATTGTTAACCCAGGAGCATATTCCTGAAATTCGGACAGTTGTCTGTTTTGAATTAACATAAGTTAATCAATGGCTTAGGACTAAAATTATTTTGATAATTGTTCGGTTGAATATTAACCGGATGAGCAGCATAATTCCAGTTACGAGGAGCAATACATTATTACAACACCTGAAGAATTTACCCCACAGAATAATCGATAAATCTTGATTTCACAGAATTGGAAATGAAGGAGAGCTCTAAAATGGAGCTCAAAACACCAATGAAGCTAATTCTTTGAAGTCTGTCGAATCGTTGGGTATTCATTACTTTCTGTTTATTATAGTATTTGTTCAAATCATTGGAATATTTCGAATATTTTTCCATCATGTAAAGATATGAGTACTCACAGCAGATACCGTTACACAACTTTGTGAATAAGTTACATCATTCACACATTATCCGTGCGTGGTAATTTCCGGATGCCGAAATATGCAGAATCCCAAGCTACCTGCAGAAGATAATATAAGGGAGATGGTTTTGAATTTTTTAACTCTTAAAGAAGTTCTTTCAATTTACTGAAGCATAAGTACAGGAAGAATCCGACACAGCAAAAAGCATGATTAAGACTTTGTTATGTAAAATCGAACCACAAGAATATACGATATTAGAGGGACTTCTCTTTATCAGGCATTTGGAACTAAAAAGGAGTAGGGCATAATCTCCAGGTTCCTTTTCAGGATTGTCAGGATAGGATATTCCGGGCAATCTTACCGTGAAAGGTCATTACCCTAAAGTGATAAAAATCTTCAGTCTTTGGAAATTTGGAAGAACCGTTGTTCAATTGCAAGCCGTGTAAATGATAAAGCATTTAAGGCTACCTCGAAGATAGGGGTAGTACGTACGAACTTTTTTATTTCAAAAGTGTTTTCGTGTTTAATTAAAACAATCATAATGAAATTAAGGACTCTTAAGAGTTCATTTAGCTAAAGTAGCCATATTGACTAGTGAGCTGTCCGATTATTTCTTTTCGTACTCTAAAAAACAATATTTCCAAAATCGGCGAGCTATAATTAATGAGGACAATCAGGTAAATTGCCAATACTTCATGGTTTCAGGTTGTGTAAAATCAATTTTAAAAACGAAAAGATTCTGCCAACAAAAAAACAATATCATGAAAAAGCAAACAATCATTGTTACAGGGGCATCATCAGGCATTGGAAAAGGGATAGCCCGATACTTTTTGGACAAGGGCGACAACGTGGTGATCAATTCCTATACCGCCGAAAAGCTGGAACAGGCTTACCGGGAACTGGGAGCCGGTTCAAATCTCGCCATGGTTGCCGGCAATGTGAGCAACAAAAAAACCGGTGAACAACTGTTAGCAGTCGCTCTTGAAAAATTTGGTTCGGCGGACGTATTGGTTAATAATGCAGGCATCTTTGAAACGAAGCCATTTCTGGAAGTGGATGAAGCTTATCTCGACAGGTTTCTTGACACAAACCTGAAGGGCACTTTCTTTACCACACAGGCAATCATTCCGCAGATGCTGAAGCAGCATGATGGCGTAGTGATCAATATCAGTACACCGATGGTAAACCACGCGATTGGCAGCTCACATGCAACAGCAGCCATTGCCTCCAAGGCGGCAATACAATCGCTCACAATGCAGTTAGCCACCGAATTCGGCAAATGGAACATCAGGATTAATACTATTGCATCGGGTGTAATCCGTACGCCTATGCATGCTGATGATGGTGACCGGACCGCAGGATTGCGCCTGCTGAACCATGTTGGCGAGGTGCAGGATATTGCAGAAATGGTTTATTCAGTTGCAAAAAGCAAGTTTATTACCGGCGCTGTCATCAACGTAGATGGCGGTATGGGAGCCGGGCATAATCTGAATTAATATGAAAGCATTGTTATTGATCGGTATTTTGTTCAGCATTTTGCATGCATCAGAAGCACAAAATTTAACAAAAATGGAAAATGATCAGCATGATTCATTAGCCATCGCGAAGGCTATTGAAAACTATTACTTCAAAGGTATCTATGAGGGTGATGTTAATGCCCTGGCAAAAATTTTTAATCCCGGTACCTTATTATTCGGCGATGTAAATGGGCAGCCTTATGCTAAGACACTCAATCAGTACCTTGAGGGGGTAAGGAATCGCCAGAGCCCGAAAGATTCTGGTAAACCCTTTAAAGGAACCATCATCTCGGTAGATGTAATAAACTCTATAGCCATTGCCAAAGTTCACGTTAAAATGTATGAGTTTAATTATGACGAGTTTCTTTCATTTCATAAAATTGATAACCGATGGTTAATCGTTAATAAAATGATATCAGACGTGCCGGAATAAAAAAAGTGTACAGGGAACCGGGATAATTCACTATCCTCTGAATATGAAGTATTAAAAACACATTGTCATGGACACCTCAAAAGTATGGTATGTAACAGGAGCATCACAGGGGTTGGGGCTGACACTTGTAAAAAAACTTCTTGATAAGGGCTACCGCGTTGCCGCAACTTCACGTAAAGCGCATACGCTGAGCCAGGCGGTTGGATTGACAGACAGTGACCGATTTCTCCCCCTGGCTGTCGATCTGAATAACCTGAATTTAATTGGTGAATCCATGCAACAGACTCTGGCCGCCTTCGGTCGCATCGATGTTGTCGTTAATAATGCAGGCTATGGGATGGACGGGACAATAGAAGAAATAGCCGAACAGGATATCCAGTATATTTTTAACGTTAACGTACTCACAACCATTTATGTAATAAAGAGTGTCCTGCCAGTAATGCGGAGTCAGAAATCGGGCTATATTATAAATATGGGTTCAGTGGCTGGTTTTGCGGGCGCTCCCGGCTGGTCCGTTTATTCGGCTACCAAAGCTGCTGTGGCCGCTTTTTCCGAAGTGATTGCACTGGATGTCAAAGAATTTGGCATTAAGGTTACTGTAGTAGAACCATCAGGTTTTCGTACCGGCTTTTTGACTAAAAATTCGCTTAGGCTAATCCCGTCAAAAATAGAGGGTTACGAATCAGTAAAAAATACAATGGACCGTTACCTTTCTATGAACGGACAACAACCTGGCGATCCGGACCGTGCAGCTGAAATATTTATTGAATTAGCCGAATGCTCACAGCCACCAATGCATATGTTTCTCGGAAGTGATGCTTATAGCCGGGCTTCTAAAAAACTTGCCACCATGTCTGAAGAATTGGAACAATGGAAATCAACGACAATGAGGGCAGATTTCAAACAATGATCATCATTCCTGGTACTGCTTGTGTCCAAAAACAGGAAATAAAAAAACTTGAATTGCAACAAAAAAAGATCGCATGAGGTAGCACTTCACTTTGAGTGAAAATTCTTTTATAGACTGAGCTCATAAATTCTATTTTCAAATGGTTAAAAAATATAAGAAGTTATTGCTTTTCGGGGTGTTTCTGGTTACAGGCACTTGTCTTTGGGCTCAGGATTTTAGAACCCACACGGGATTCGTATCATTTTTCGGAGAGAAACCTTTTAATGAAGTCAGGGGCGATAACCATGAGGTGGAAGGTACTATTGACACAAAAACAGGGGAGGTTGAATTCCACGCGATGATAAAATCTTTTCATTTCCAGAATAAAGATATTGAGAAGGACTTCAATGAAAAATACATGGAGTCGGATCGATATCCGGAATCCAATTTTATTGGAAGAATCTTAAATCTTGCCGATATAGATTTCAATCAGCCTGGAGAATATCAAGTCGTTGTCGAGGGCAAACTCACCATTCATAATGTGACCCGGAAGGTCTCTCATCCTGGCGTCCTAACGGTCACCAAAGACGAACTAAGTGCGAAATCCCAATTTATAGTGAAACCTGCGGATTTTAAAGTCAGGTTGCCAAAAATGTTTGGCATACGAATGGCAAATGAGATCAATGTGTCGGTGGATATGACATATAGCAGGTAGAAACCGTTGTTCCATATATATTTACATACTTCAATCCTTGAACACACCTTTCAATAACTAATAAAGCCGTTCATTTTTTAATTGCTTTTACTATGATTAGCGGTTGTCATATTGTTAACTAAAGGTAGTTTCTATTTAAGCATGCTAATCTGCCCAATCAAATCCGACTAATTTTTCGCTCAGCCTCCAAAGATGTTCCGCTATCGAAGAATCTATTGCCCACCTGCGAACACCGTTAACCTGAGGGCTGTCATCATCGACTATTGGCGAAATGTTGCAATCAGCACAGTATACTCCTCCTTTATTTATCAATTGAGGGTTGGTTGCGCACCAAAGAGTTGTTGCGGCACCCTGGGAAATTGATTTTACAAAAGAGGGAACAAACTTAGGATTTGAAGGTGTTGAATTCGCTGTCGTTGCTATTTCTTCTTCCGACATAAACCGGCTCAGGTCAGTAGAAGTAATTCGTCCGGGATGAACGGCAAATGCCCTGATACCATATTTTTCTCCTACTTTATCTAAATGAACGGCAAAAAGTGAATTGGCAGTTTTAGATTGTCCGTACGCCGTCCATTTTTCATATGGATGTGTAATGAAATTAGGGTCGTCAAAGTTAATTCTGCTTAATCTATGGCCTAGTGAAGATAAGCTAATGACCCGTCCCCCTGATTCACGAAGCTCGTTCCAAAGTCTTGCAGTTAATAGGAAATGTCCAAGATGATTGGTTGCGAAATGCATTTCATAACCTAAACTGTTTCGTAAAAGCGGAGCTGCCATAATGCCAGCATTGTTAATAAGAATATCGCATGCTTTGAATGATTTACGAAATTCGTTTGCAAATGCATCTACCGATAAAGGTTCAGATAAGTCAAGCTCAATAACGCTCACTCTTTTAACTTCAGCAAGTATGTGCTTAGCTTTCGATATATCACGTGAGCCGACTACGACAGTTGCACCCGCTCCAGACAAAACTCTCGTTGTTTCAAGCCCGATTCCGGAATGTCCACCCGTTACGATTACTGTTTTTCCGTTTAGGCTAATTCCTGAGATAACCTCTGTCGCTGTTGACGTTTCGCCAAAGCTCGAGTTAATTGGCTTTTGTTCTGTTAACATATTGAAATGAAATATTTAATTTTTATTCCTAGAAATTTTTCCGTCACATGCTTTTTGCTAATGTCTGTTATTTCCTGAAAACTGTTGGCATGAAGTTCTCGGTCGCAGGCTCCTCTTAATTGATTTCAAGTCATTGTTTTCATAGGAATGTAGTCAATGTAAATTGGTTAAAAAATTTTCCCCGAAAATGCCGATGTTAGATGCTGTCGATAACATCCCCCCGCTCGACCCACTGAGAGCGCCAGGCAGGAGCGTCGAAGGGATCGGCGAAGTATTGAGTCTCGAGCGACACCTTTCCATCCCGGAACTCCATAATACTCACGGTGTGGGAGCGCTTACTCCCATAGGTAATAACATATTCTGTAACCCAGAGATTGCCCTCTCCAACGATCCGCCTGACAGCAAATCCCGATGGTCGGCCGGGGTGATGGCTGCGAAGCGCTTGAAGGTTAATCCGACCATGAATTACCTCGCCTGACTGTGGGTATACACACACAGCGTCATCGTGATAGATTTCATGCTCGACAAGTTGATCACCCGCAGCGGATGCGGCCCAATGTTGATCAATAGCCATTCGAATTTTCTGCTCTTCCATCATAGTCATTTGTTTGAGTCAACCCGATAACACCACTAACGCTTATCCGGCATCTGATAAGTTGTTGCCGGCCCGCGCAGCCCGGAACTAGAGTGCTGAATGAAATCACAACTGCCAATGTTTTTTAACAATTTTTAGTAGAACAATGTTGACAAGCTATTTGAACGAAGCCATGAAACTAATAAATTATAAATAAGCCCACCGACATTAGCCGGTCGGGTTAAGGCGCTTGTCACTCTGCTGATAATGATAGTTGAACTGCGAACGCTCAAAACCATCCGGATGGATTGCTATCTGGCTTTCCCATAAAAGCTGAGTTGGGCAGCAAATAACCAATAAATGATAGAGGAAAAAAGACAAACAAGCTTTAAATAAGAATAAATAATCTCATTTAAAGTGCAGTAAATGAATCTAATATCATAAAGAGGAGAGGCAATTACTTTCCGATACAGAAATTCCGGAAAATATTCCCTAATATTTCATCCGTCGTCACTTCTCCTGTGATCTCACCCAGATAATGAATCACCTGCCGTATGTCCTGTGCAATAAGGTCTTCGGGCAATCCGACATCCAGGCCCTCATAAACACGGTTCAGGTTTTCGGCAGCATGAGTTAGTGCCTCGTAATGACGGGCGTTGGATACGATGATGTCAGCGTCTTTGATGTGCGCCAGGTTCGAAGCCTCGATCAGAACTTTCTGAAGCTCATCCAGGTGTTCGTCTTTCCGGGCCGAAATAAAAATGAGCTGTTCCCTGTCCTTCATTTTCATCTCTTTCTGAATATCGTAAATCCCTTCCACAGGAACGAGGTCCGTTTTATTTACCACCAACAGGAGGTGCTTTGAGCTATCCTTCGTTTGTTTCCGGATTGCTTCGAGGGCGGCAGTGGTAACCTTTGCATCATCACGGGCATCGGCAAGCAGCAATACGATGGCGGCCTGGTGAATTTTCTGGTAGGTCTTATGGATACCGAGGTTCTCAATCACATCGGCCGTTTCCCTTAGTCCGGCCGTATCAATAAAACGGAAGGTCAGACCTTCGATGATCACCGTATCCTCAATCGAATCGCGGGTTGTACCTTCTATCTCCGACACGATGGCCCGGTCTTCGTTCAGAAGCCGGTTGAGAAGGGTGGATTTGCCCACATTGGGTTTTCCGACGATAGCCACCGGTACCCCGTTCTTGATGGCATTGCCCATACTGAAGGACGATATGAGCCGGTCGATAACCTTTTTGATGCGTTCGACCAGGACCCTGAGTTCTTTCCGGTCGGCAAATTCAACGTCTTCCTCACCGAAATCGAGTTCGAGCTCGATGAGCGATGCGAAATCCACCAGGGCTTTCCGCAGCTTGCTGAGTTCTTCAGAGAAGCCCCCGCGCATCTGGTCCATGGCAATGCGATGAGCTGCGGCCGATCCGGAGGCAACCAGATCAGCCACGGCTTCGGCCTGTGACAGGTCCATCTTACCATTCAGGTAGGCGCGTTGGGTGAACTCACCCGGACGGGCCAGAACGGCCCCGTTTTTCAATAATAGCTCGATGATCTTTTTTTGAATCCAGGGCGAGGCATGACAGGAAATTTCAATGCTGTCTTCACCTGTATAGGAGCGGGGAGTCCTGAAAATACTGCAAAGAACATCGTCCACAACCTCATCGCCATCCATGATTTCCCCATGGTGAATGGTATGAGTAGGCTGTAGTGACAGGACTTTGGCAGGATCACCCGGCCGGAAGATCTTCTCACAGATGCCAATAGTATCCTTTCCTGATACCCTGATCAGTGCAATTGCCCCTGAACCCGAAGTTGCCGGGGCACATATCGTGGTGTCAAAATCCATTTGAAGCGCAAAGTTAAAAGAATATTTACAGATGTATTAGCAGGAACAGTAAAGGGATTGATTTTGTTGGAAGGAAACGAAAAAGGAATCGGGTATCAATGTCGATTAGATAAGCTCCCGTCGGCTGCATTTAGATTTGCATTTTAGAAAATTATTGAGCGAAGTCGAAATAATTTTGTCAGAAAAAAAAGATACGTCGGTCCCTGAGCGAAGCCGAAGGGAGCTTATCTAATCGACATTGAATCGGTTATCTCCATTTCTCCCTTTTTTCTGAAAAAGTATTAATAAGATCAATGTAGGCTTGTGCTTAGTACCAGATAAGTTGCATGTTTTGAAATATGAATTATTGATCATTGGAGCTCTTATTTAGATTCGTGATTTCTATTCTTCTATCCTTTTCTTTCATTTTCTTGTATAAAAAATATTCCCTACTTTTGATCTCCTAAAAATATGATAAGCGATGAGTGTCTTACTTAACAGGGATTCGAAAGTTCTCATACAAGGCTTTACCGGGAGTGAAGGATCATTTCATGCCGGGCAGATGATGGAATACGGAACACAGGTTGTCGGTGGTGTTACGCCAGGAAAAGGCGGTCAGCAGCACCTGGGAAAACCGGTTTTTAACACGGTTAGGGATGCTGTTGATCAGGTTCATGCCGACACGTCGGTTATTTTTGTTCCACCGGCCTTTGCTGCCGACGCCATTATGGAAGCTGCCGAAGCCGGGATCGGGTTGATCGTTGCCATCACTGAAGGAATTCCGGTTTCTGATATGGTAAAAGTCAAAGAGTATTTAAAAGACAAACCATCAAGGCTCATTGGCCCTAACTGTCCGGGTATCATTACGCCGGGAGAAGCCAAGGTTGGGATCATGCCGGGATTCATTCATCAGAGAGGTGTGGTAGGTATTGTTTCCCGTTCCGGGACGCTTACCTATGAAGCGGTAGACCAGGTAACAAAAACAGGCCTTGGACAGTCGACCTGCATCGGTATTGGAGGAGATCCCATCGTCGGGACCACGACACTTGATGCAATCAAACTTTTCATGGAAGATGATCAGACAAAGGGCATCATTATGATAGGGGAGATTGGTGGTAGTATGGAAGCTGAAGCTGCCGGGTGGATCAAAGCTCATGGCAGCAAACCTGTGGCCGGATTCATAGCCGGTCAGACAGCCCCAAAAGGCAGACGAATGGGTCATGCGGGTGCTATCATTGGCGGGAAAAGCGATACCGCTGCAGCCAAAATGGCTATCATGCGCGAATGTGGCATTACGGTTGTTGAATCACCGGCTGATCTCGGGAGCACGATTGCTTCACTTCTCAGAAGTTAAGGTTCACCTTGCTGTAACATTTGAAGTTCAATGGATAATGCGATGAGGGCTGCTGTTGCAGCCATTAAAAATTCACAGCATACTACGGCATTTACCGGTGCCGGAATTTCCGTTGAAA
This sequence comes from uncultured Bacteroidales bacterium, assembly GCA_963732905.1. Lineage (GTDB taxonomy): Bacteria > Bacteroidota > Bacteroidia > Bacteroidales > DASQZK01. Next base: position 426,887 of record CAVTBM010000008.1, on the reverse strand, counting down.
GTGGAATTCCCCCTTTCCGTGGACCCGGCGGTTTGTGGGCAAAATATGATCCGAAGTTCCTCGAGATTGATTATTTCATGAGCCATGCTGAAGAATCCTGGCAGGTTATTAAGACCCTTTTTTATGATTTTTTTGGAAAGGTAAAACCCAACAGTGCCCATACTACTCTGGCCAGGCTTGAAGAAGAAGGACTTTTAAAGGCCGTGATCACCCAGAATATCGATAATCTGCACCAGGAAGCCGGAAGCCGGAACGTCATCGAATACCACGGGAATTACAGGAATCTTGTCTGTCCGAAATGCGGCAGACGATTTGATGCGGATGATTCCCTTCTTGAACATCTTCCGCCACTTTGTAAAGTGGACGGACACTTTTTAAAACCTGATTTTGTTTTTTTCGGAGAGCCCATACCTGAAGCAGCCAGTACTGCATCTTTCCGTGAAGCCAGCAAAGCCAGGGTTTTCCTTTTAGTGGGCACAACCGGTGAAGTGATGCCTGCCAATATGGTCCCACGGCTGGCAAAACAGAACGGGGCCACCATAATCGAGATCAATACCGACCGGTCTGCCTATACTGCTGACGTCACGGATATTTTCCTCAAGGGCAGGGCCGGAGAAATCCTTCCCGATCTGGTCGAAATGATATGACAGTAAATCAGCCGTTTGCCACTGATGTTAATAATCTGTTCCAATTTTCAGCAGCTGTGTTTATTGCATTAATCGAATATCTTTCTTTTATTTGCACGAATCAAAATTAATCTGAAATGGACTTACTTAAAGGAAAAACCGCTGTTATCACCGGCGCTGCCAGGGGGATCGGACGGCAAATTGCACTATCGTTTGGCCGTGAAGGCGCAAATGTGGCTTTTACCGATCTGAACCTGGATGATAATATGAAATCACTGGAGACAGAACTCGAATCTATGGGAGTAAAAGCCAAAGGATATGCTTCCGATGCCAGTAATTTTCAGCAGACAGATGATGTGGTGAATCAAATCGTCAGCGATTTTGAACGCATCGATATCCTGGTAAACAATGCCGGAATAACCAGGGATACTCTCCTTATGAGAATGGACGAAGAGACCTGGGACATGGTTATTAAAGTAAATCTCAAATCCGTCTTTAATTTCACCAAAGCTGTACAGAAAGTCATGCTTAAGCAACGTTCGGGATCGATCGTTAATATGAGTTCGGTAGTCGGTGTCTCAGGAAATGCCGGCCAGGCAAATTACTCCGCATCCAAGGCCGGAATTATAGGGTTTACCAAATCGGTGGCCAAAGAAATTGGTTCGAGAGGTATCCGTTGTAATGCTATTGCCCCGGGATTCATCATAACCGAGATGACAGCAAAATTACCTGAAGATGTAAGGCAGGAATGGATAAAAAGTATTCCCCTGCGCAGGGGAGGTACACCGGAAGATGTCGCCAATGTGTGCATATTTCTGGGTTCCGACCTGTCGTCGTATGTCAGCGGACAGGTTATAAACGTGTGCGGAGCTATGAATACCTGATAATTTTTCAAAGTCACCGGCAAATTTCCTTCGTTTTTTGTAATTTCGCCGGATATTTGCCGGTGACATTTTATGAGAAAAATTAGCATATCTTTTATATTGTTCATAATGACATGGTTTACCGGATGCATTCCGGGTAAATACATGACTATTGAAACACTAAACCCTGCATCATTCACCTTTCCCGAAGATGTGAAGCACGTCATGGTGTTTAATTTTGCTTACCTGCCTTCTTCCGACACATCTTCATTCAATGAAGCGGCGCAGCTCGAGCCCAGGGAACAGTATTTTGTTGACACCACCGTGGTAAATAATGTCTTTAACGGGCTCTTTTCCGTCCTCGACAATTCTCCCGCAGCGTATCTGAACAACGCTCCTTATTACGAATCCCGTTCTGAAGATACCGTCGATTTTTTGCAACCCATGGAGCAATCCGCAATCGAATTCCTCTGTGACAGCTTCAACGTGGATGCGGTCATCTCCTTTGAGTATTACGGCCTTTCGGTCGATACAAAAACATATAATACCGTCGTTTTTGATGATGAATACAGTTTCGTGACTGCTGCCGACAGGGGAATGGTCAGAAAGATGCTTTGGAGGATTTATGACAAAAAGCAGGGACTGATCAATGAAAAAATGATGCAGGATACGCTGTACTGGTCCGCATATGGTGATAATGAAGAGGATGCCCGCGATAACCTCCCCGGAATCGGGGATGAACTTCGGGAAGCCTTTTGGTACGGGGGATATAATTATGGTACTGAAATCTCACCAACCTGGTCTGATTCGAGGCGTTCCTATTTTGAAATTAATGATCGCAAAGGCAGCGATATTTCACTGAACGAGGAAAAACTCAGGGAGATAGCGGCAGGCAAGGGACGGATTCGGGTTTACAAGGCTGCCTATAACCTTGCCGTTTACAACGAAATGAACGATAGCATCTTTTCGGCCGTGAACTGGATCAATAAGGCTTTGCAAATCAGACCCGACGCAGGCGTTGCCCGGTATTACCAGGAAGAACTTAAAAAGCGTGAGGCAACACATTCCGAGCTGGAGAAACAGCTGGATCACTAACACAGATGTAAGATCATGTACAACGCGGTATTTTTTATCATACTGGCTATTTTAGTCCTGGGATTCGGTCTGGAAAGATGGCTGGAATATCTAAACCTGAAGAACACCTTTGTTTCTCCGCCTGAGGAATTGTCTGATGTGTATGAAACGGCCAGGTACCAGGAATCCCAAAATTACAAAAGGACTAACACCCGTTTTTCCTTTCTCACCAGTTCTTTCAGCCTTTTACTGGTTCTGCTGATGCTTTTTCTGGGCGGTTTTGCACTGGTTGACAGGATAGCCTGGTCGGCATCAGATCATTACGTGATTGTTGCCCTTGTCTTTTTTGGTATTCTGATGCTGGGTTCCGATCTTCTGATGCTGCCCTTTACCATTTACGACACATTCATCATTGAAGAAAAATTCGGCTTCAATAAAACCACTCCAAAAATTTTCATCCTGGATAAACTGAAATCATGGGTTGTGGGAGGGGTGATCGGCGGAGGACTACTGGCAGTGATTATCTGGTTTTATAACCTGACGGGGAAGAATTTCTGGATCTGGGCCTGGGTTCTCGTTTCCGTCTTCACGATCTTTATGACCATGTTCTATTCGAACATTATCGTTCCCCTGTTCAACAAGCAGACCCCACTGGAGAAAGGCGAATTGCGGAGTGCCATTGAGGAATTTTCCGGAAAGGCCGGGTTTAAGCTGGATAATATTTATGTTATCGATGGTTCAAAACGGTCCACAAAGTCCAATGCATACTTTACCGGACTGGGGTCAAAAAAAAGGATCGTGCTCTACGACACGCTGATCAATGATCTCTCAAAAGAACAGATTGTTGCTGTTCTGGCACATGAAATAGGGCATTATAAAAAGAGACACACTCTCACGGGGACTATCCTGGGTATTATACAAACGGGGTTTACGCTGTTTATTTTTTCATTATTTCTGAATAATCCGCATTTATCAGCTGCCCTGGGGGTTACGCGGCCAAATTTTCACATCAGCGTGATTGCTTTTGGGATATTATATTCCCCGGTTTCACTGATGATTGGATTACTTTTCAACCAGATCAGCAGGAGAAATGAATTTCAGGCCGACAGGTTTGCAGCCGAACATTACACAGCTGAGTACCTGATCTCGGCCCTGAAGAACCTGACTTCCAAAAACCTCAGCAACCTCACTCCGCATCCCTTGTATGTGAAATTTCATTATTCACATCCCACCTTGCTGGAACGTGTAAGGGCACTGCAAAATATCGGGTAAAAACCTGTCTGAAGCAGGTTATTTTTTATCCTTGTCCAGCACAATCTCCTTCGGGAGGGGTTCTCCTGCAGGGACAAAGTTCATTGCAATGGAATTGACACAATACCTGGTATTTTTCGGTGTAAAGCCTTCCCCGGTAAAAACGTGTCCGAGATGAGCTCCGCAATTGGCACAGATTATTTCGACCCGCCTGCCGTCGGCATCGGTCTTACGAATAACCGCACCCGGAATTTCATCATCAAAGCTTGGCCAGCCACAATCGCTTTCAAATTTATCGGATGAATTGTAAAGAGGGGCATTGCAACGTTTGCAAATATAAGTTCCTTTTTTCTTGAACTCCGTATATTTCCCAGTCCAGGGACGTTCAGTACCCTTTTCCAGCATGACGTATTTTTCAAACTCTGTCAGTTTGTTATAGCTCTGCGGATCATCCTTTGCAGTAGTCTGCACCTTCTGTTCTTTTTCCATCTTTCCCGGGGTTTTATCAGTTTGTCCGTATGAGGTAAATGATAAACCAGTTACCATCAACATCGTAATAATTATCGTCTTCATGTTCACTAATTTTAATGTATAAACGTTAAAAACAGGGTTTTGGTTTAAGGGAGGGAATTCAGGTGAGCGCTGTCTGCAATCGTTATCATTATATGTAATCAGGTATAGACCGTTGAAATATAACCTGGATGGCTTTACAAAACGGAAAAAATCTAAAGGTTAGGGGAAGGAGGGGTAAGGGGTGAAATGAAAATAAGCGAACACGGAGTTGGGAAACTATTGAGCGGGAAACGGGGATCGAACCCGCGACCCTCAGCTTGGGAAGCTGATGCTCTACCACTGAGCTACTCCCGCTAATATTTTTTAATGCAGCTTTCAGCACTGGATCTGCCTTTGTCAGACTTCTGCTGATCTTTTTCCGCTTTGAGGTTACAAAATTAATTTTTTTCTTTTACCCCGGGAGCAAAATCAGATAAATTTTCAAAAAGGGACCTGAAGGCAACATTATGCCGGCATCAGGCTGAAACGGGGAATCTGACTCCGGTTACACAAAGAACAGGATCACACCACACACGCTTATAACAGCTCCTATCATTTCCTTAAGGGTGATCCGGTGATGAAAGAGGATGATGGAAGGAGGGATGATCAGGACAGGTACAATTGCCATAATGGTTGAAGCAATACCGGCTGAAGTATAGCTGATTGCAACCAGCGAAAAGGAAACCCCCAGAAAAGGGCCAAAAAAGGACCCTGTAGTGATGGCTAACAGGCCTTTACGGTTTTTCAGAGCCATTCCGATGGATGACCATCGCCTGCTGAAGGTGACAATAAGGGCAAATCCGGCTATACCTGTCAGAATACGAATCTGTGTAGACGCGAAAGGATCGTAATCACCCATACCATATTTGCTGAATACGATGCCCAAGCCCTGACCAAGGGCACCCAGAAAGGCGAACAACACACCTTTTGCGGGTTTGTTGAAGGTCAGCTTTTCTTTTCCGTTCTTCCTGCCAAAAACAGTGATGGCAATTCCTGAGATTGTGAGGAACATACCCGTGAGACTGGAAAGACTCATGCTTTCTCCCAGAAGAAGCCATCCGAAAAGGGCAGCAATGGTAGGAGCAAGGGTCATGATCAGCATGGCGAACCAGGAGCCGACGATCGTATATGATTTGAAAAGGAACAGGTCCCCAAGAACGAATCCTATAAGCCCTGAAATGCTCAGCCATATCCAGTTATGCATGCTTGCATCGGTGGGAAGTGGATTACCCCGCCGTATGCCGGTCAGGATAACCAAAAAACCAAAAGCAAAGACCAGGCGGATCAGGTTTACCGGAAGTGAGCCAACCCGAATGGATGCCGACTCAAAAGCCAGAGCCGTGATTGTCCAGAAAAGAGCCACCAGCAGAGCTGAATACTCACCAAGGTGCGTTGCGATCATGAAATATTTTTTAAAGCTGCAAATATAATAAACTTAAGCCCCGATTTACTTTGCTTCATCAGCGACGCTATGAAAATATTCACTTCATGAATGGAGATGTAAGCAATTATTTTCTGTGTCGCAACTTTCCGGTTGTCCGTTTTTTTGTCATCCGGAAACAGATAAAATCGTAAATTTGACCTTTTATTTTAAAATATGACAGCAGCAATTATTACTATCGGAGATGAAATCCTTATTGGCCAGATTGTCGATACGAATTCAGCGTTTATTGCGGAGAGCCTTAACCTTATTGGTGTTCGTGTGCAAGAGATCAGGAGTATTGCAGATCAGAGCCGGGCTATTACCTCCTGCCTGGCAGACTTTGAAGGGAGGGTTGACCTTGTTGTCATTACAGGCGGACTTGGGCCGACCAGGGATGATATAACGAGGCAAAGTCTGAATGATTATTTTGGAGGAAAACTGACAGAAAATCCCGATGTTCTGGCGCATATTCAGACTTTGTTCCATCTCAGGGGGATCAGGATGTCGGATCTGAACCGCAGACAGGCCGTGATCCCTGACAATTGCAAGATACTTGAAAATGCAGAAGGCACTGCCCCGGGAATGTGGTTTGAAAAGGGAGAAACAATCTTTGTTTCACTTCCCGGCGTTCCATTTGAAATGAAAAGCATCGTGTCCCTGCAGTTGATCCCGAGACTGGCTAATATGTTGAATGGCAATATCATTGTGCACCGGACAATAATGACACAGGGCATTCCGGAATCATATCTCGCGTCGACAATCTCCGAATGGGAGCTTGCCCTTCCGGGTAATGTACACCTGGCATACCTTCCTCATCCCGGACTTGTCAGGCTCAGGCTGAGTGCCATAGGCGAAAACAGGGATGACCTTAATAAATTACTTCAGTTAGAGATCGATAAATTATTAAAAATCATTCCGGAAGATATATTTGCCCTTGAGGATACAACGTTGGAAGCCGTGGTGGGGGAGATCCTGAAGGCGAGAGACCTGACGGTTTCAACGGCAGAAAGTTGTACCGGCGGCTACATTGCGTCGCTTTTCACATCCGTGGCAGGAAGCTCAGAATATTTCACAGGGTCGGTAGTGGCTTATTCCAATGAAATAAAACAAAATGAACTTGGCGTTGCCGGAGAAGATATTGAATCATTTGGAGCTGTAAGTAAGAAGGTGGTGGAGCAGATGGCCCTTGGGATCAGGAAAAAATTTGGAACAGACTTTGGCATAGCCACGAGCGGAATCGCCGGGCCTTCCGGAGGAAGTGAAGATAAGCCGGTTGGTACAGTCTGGATTGCCGTTTCTTCAGCCCAAAAAACATTTTCAAAACGGTATCAGTTTGGTGAACATCGCCAGAGAAATATCGAGAGAAGCAGCCTTACGGCGCTCAACATCCTGAGAAAGATGGTCCTGGAAATCGAATTGAAATAGGATAGGTTTATCAAAAATATTCTCTTATTATTTGATTATTTGAAAGAAAATAACGTAATTTGCGATCTGTTTGAAAAAACCCAAGAAAAATTACAGAAATGTCACAAGTTTGCCAGATAACGGGAAAAAAGATGATGGTGGGTAACAATGTTTCTCACTCCAAAAAAAGAACAAGAAGAAAGTTTTATCCCAATTTGTTTGATAAGAGATTCTATCTTCTTGAAGAAGACAGATGGGTCAAGCTGAGAGTTTGTGCCCAGGGCATCCGCATTATTAATAAGAAAGGGCTGAAAAGCGCCCTGAAGGAAGCCAGGGATAAAGGTTTCATCGCAAGTTATTAATTATTTTTAAAAGCATCAGGAAATGGCTAAGAAAGGAAAAGGAAACAGGATACAGGTTATACTTGAATGTACCGAACATAAGGAAAGCGGTATGCCTGGTACTTCCCGATACATTACCACTAAAAACAGGAAGAACACTCCTGACAGGCTTGAACTTAAGAAGTTCAATCCCGTCCTGAGAAAAATGACTGTTCATAGAGAAATTAAATAAATTGACACAGAAATGGCAAAGAAAGTAGTTGCAGCACTGCGTACCGGTAAAGGTAAAAATTTTGTAAAGTGCATAAAGATGGTTAAATCCGAAAAGACCGGATCGTATTCCTTTGACGAAGAAATGATCCACATGGACCACATCAAGGATTTCTTCGAAAAATAAACGAATTCCTTTACTCATCATATAAGTATAAAGCTTTCTTAACAGAAAGCTTTTTTTATATTTTCAGGATGTAAATTTTATTTGTATGGGAATCTTCAACAGACAAAAAAAAGATGAACTCAAACAGGGTCTGAAAAATACCAAAGAGAGTGTTTTCGTAAAGCTTTCCAGGGCTGTTGTGGGTAAGTCTAAAGTTGATGATGAAGTTCTTGACAAACTGGAAGAGGTGCTGATTAGTTCAGATGTCGGGGTAGATACGACTATCCGGATCATCCAGCGGATTGAAGAACGGGTCGTCAGGGATAAATACTTGAGCACAGGGGAGCTCAATGTTATCCTTAAGGAAGAAATTGAAGGCTTGCTGGAGCAGAATCATACCGTAGGCATTGGTGGTTTCGATGAAGATTTACCATCCAAGCCCTATGTGATCATGGTTGTAGGTGTAAACGGAGTTGGCAAGACTACCACCATAGGGAAGCTTGCTTATCATTTTAAGAAAGCCGGGAAAACTGTAATTCTTGGTGCAGCCGATACTTTCCGTGCTGCAGCAGTGGAGCAGATCAGCATCTGGGCTGAAAGAACCGGTGTGGAACTGGTGAAGCAGAAGATGGGTTCCGACCCGGCTTCGGTGGCTTATGACACCCTGGCTTCAGCAAAGTCCAGGAATGCGGATGTCGTCATCATAGACACTGCAGGACGTCTTCATAATAAAGTCAACCTGATGAATGAGCTCAGCAAGATCAAATCGGTGATGAAAAAAGTGATCCCGGAGGCTCCTCATGAGATTCTTCTTATTCTTGACGGTTCCACCGGACAGAATGCCTTTGAACAGGCAAAACAGTTCACCGCGGTCACTGAAGTAAATGCACTGGCCCTTACCAAACTGGATGGAACAGCCAAAGGCGGTGTAGTTATCGGCATATCGGATCAGTTTAAAATCCCCGTTAAGTATATCGGTTTAGGTGAAAAAATGGAGGACCTGCAGATTTTTAACAAACATGAGTTTGTGGAATCTTTATTCAATGAATGAGGTCTGATGATGCTGTAATTTTCTTTAGCTTCAGTTGAGATGAAAGTAAATGTGGTGACCCTTGGATGTGCGAAGAACCTGGTAGATTCGGAGAAACTTCTGAGGCAGCTGAAAGAAAACGGGCACACCGTCATTCACGATGCCGCCGGATCTTCAGATGCTGTTATCATCAATACCTGTGGTTTTATCCTTGATGCCAAAACGGAATCGGTTGATACCATACTCTCCTTCGTAGAAGCAAAAAAAAAAGGGGTGATCAAAAAGCTGGTAGTGATGGGATGTCTTTCGCAGCGTTACAGGCAGTCTCTTAAGCAAGAAATTCCAGAGGTAGACGGTTTTTTTGGGGTCAATGAACACGAAGGTGTTCTGAATATACTTGGCAGTCGTTATTACGCTGGCATCCTGCAGGAAAGGGTCCTGACTACACCTTCACATTATGCCTACCTTAAAGTGTCTGAGGGTTGTGACCGTCAGTGTGCTTTCTGTGCGATTCCTTCCATCAGGGGTAAACAGGTATCGGAATCTGTTGAAGATCTTGTCCGTGAAGCATCATTGCTTGCCCAATCAGGTGTAAAAGAACTGCTACTCATCGCACAGGATCTGACTTCATACGGATCTGACCTCTATCACAAAAGAAAGCTTCCTGAACTCCTTGAACGTTTGTCTGAAATTGACGGAATTAAATGGCTCCGGTTACATTATACCTATCCTCATGGCTTTCCGGCCGATGAGGTCATTTCCTTGATGAAGGCTCATCGTAATATCTGCCGTTATCTGGATATCCCCATTCAACATGTGAATAACGACATTCTGAAATCCATGAGCAGGGGACACGGCCGGCGCGAAATTGAGGCCATCATTTCCTTATTCAGACGGGAAATTCCTGAGATCGTTGTACGCACAACGGTTATTACCGGTTTTCCCGGTGAAGGTAAAGCTGAGTACGAGGAACTTAAGTCATTTGTTGAACAGACGAAATTTGACCGGCTGGGTGTTTTCACCTATTCTCATGAGGAAAACACGCCTGCCTATGCAAGGCTTTCAGATCATGTGACGGAAAGTACCAAGCACAGGAGGATGGAAGAACTGATGTTGATACAGGAAAAAATTTCCTTAGAAAAAAACAAGTCGAAGATCGGACGGATTATGACGGTGATCATTGATGGCAGGGAGGGTAATTATTATATTGCCAGAACGGAGGGAGATTCGCCGGAAGTTGATAATGAAGTGTTGATTCCCGCTGGCAGTGAAGATCTTCTGACCGGACATTTTTACGAGGTCAGCATTGATGACGCCGCTGAATTTGACTTGTTCGGGAGGGTGATCAGAAGATCCTGAAATTGAAGAACCGACACAAAAAAATGCAGGAACATTGAAAACTGTCCCTGCATTATCCTTGAAATGAATTTAGATATGTATTAAGCTTCGCGTTTTACATCTTTCTTTTTTTCGCGTTTAATGATTCTGATCTGAATATCCTCGCCTTTTTTGTCCAGTCCCACAGAAATGGTATCACCCTCGGCGACAGAGGCCTTAATAATAGTTTCGGCCATAGGATCCTCAAGATATTTCTGGATCGCGCGTTTAAGCGGCCGGGCGCCAAACTGAAGATCATATCCTTTCTCTATCACGAAGTCTTTGGCTGCAGAGGAAATTTTTATTTGATAGCCCAGGCTGTTGACACGAGCGTATAAACCATGCAGTTCAATTTCAATGATTTTGTATATGTCATCTTTCGTCAGGCTGTTAAAGAGAACAACATCATCGATACGATTCAGGAATTCAGGGGCAAATGCCCGTTTAAGGGCTTTCTGGATAATACTCTTGGTATGGTCATTTGCCACTTCCTGACGGGCTCGGGTATTAAAGCCGACACCCTGGCCAAAATCCTTGATTTGTCTGGATCCGATGTTAGAGGTCATGATCACGATGGTATTCCTGAAATCGACACGGCGCCCGAGACTGTCGGTCAGCTGACCTTCATCGAGGACCTGGAGGAGGATATGGAATACATCGGGATGAGCTTTTTCAATTTCATCAAGAAGCACAACGCTGTAAGGTCTTCTCCTGACCTTTTCTGTCAGCTGTCCGCCTTCTTCATAACCGATATACCCCGGAGGTGCACCGACAAGCCTGGATACGGAAAATTTCTCCATATATTCGCTCATATCGATCCTGATCAGGTTTTCGGCACTGTCAAACAGGTACTGGGCCAGAATTTTAGCCAGTTGTGTTTTACCGACTCCGGTAGGGCCCATGAAGATAAAGGTTCCGATTGGTTTGTTTGGGTCTTTAAGCCCGGCGCGGTTACGCTGGATGGATTTAACCACTTTCTGGATCGCTTCATCCTGTCCGATCACCTTACCCCGAATTTCGTCAGCCATTTTCAGCAGGCGGGTACCTTCGGCCTGGGCAATTCTCTGCACAGGTACGCCGGTCATCATAGCCACCACTTCGGCTACTTTTTCAGCATCGACTGTTTCACGATTTTTTGCCAGTTCTCTTTCCCATTTTACTTTTTCCTGTTCAAGGCTTTCAAGGAGTTCTTTTTCTTTGTCCCGGAAGCTGGCCGCCCGTTCGAAATTCTGATTTTTAACGGCCCTGATCTTTTCTTTTTTTGTCTCTTCAATCTCAGCTTCCAGTTTGACAATTTTCTCGGGGACCACAATATTTGATATATGAACCCGGCTACCGGCCTCATCAAGGGCATCAATAGCCTTGTCGGGAAGAAGCCGGTCGCTGATATACCGCTGGGTCAGTTTGACACAGGCATCGATCGCTTCGGGTGTATAGTATACGTTGTGGTGTTCTTCATATCTTTCCTTGATATTATTCAGGATTTCGACGGTTTCTTCCATGCTGGTAGGTTCAACCATGATTTTCTGGAAGCGGCGTTCAAGAGCCCCGTCTTTTTCGATATGCTGGCGGTATTCATCAAGGGTAGTAGCTCCGATGCACTGGATTTCCCCGCGGGCCAGTGCCGGTTTCAGCATGTTGGCCGCATCGAGTGATCCGGTAGCACCTCCGGCACCAACGATGGTATGGATCTCATCGATGAACAGGATGACGTTATTATTTTTTGCCAGTTCATTAAGGATGGCTTTCATACGTTCCTCAAACTGGCCCCGGTATTTTGTTCCTGCCACGATAGACGCCAAATCAAGTGTCACCACTCGTTTGTCGAACAACACCCGTGAAACTTTTCTTTGGACGATCCTGTTTGCGAGGCCTTCAGCAATGGCGGATTTTCCGACACCGGGCTCACCGATCAGGATGGGATTGTTTTTCTTACGGCGGCTCAGGATCTGGGCGAGACGCTCAATCTCTGTCTCCCGGCCAACGATAGGATCGAGGCGGCCTTCTTCGGCGGCTTTGGTCAGATCGATCCCAAAATTATCAAGAACAGGTGTATCGGACGTTTTGGATGAAGATGAGCTACCTCCTCCGGTCTTCCCTGTCCCAAATGGCCCGCGGGCATCATCGTCATCATCACTTGGGAAATCAGCCTTGTTTTCAAAGTTACCGTTTTCCAGCTCGGTTTTGACGTCCTCATAATTAATATTTTCGTCGCTAAGAAGTTGAGTCGCATAATTGTTCTCATCTTTGAGAATGGCAAGGAGGAGATGACCGGTATCGATCATAGAATCTTTAAGCGCCCGGGCCTCGAGATAAACGAGCTTCAGAACCCGCTCCGTGTTTTTCAGGAGAGGAAGATTATCTGTATCTGAAATGCTGGTAATATTGTCCTGTTTGATGTGATTTTCAAGTTCCTTTTTAAGCTCAAATAAATCGGCTCCCAAAAGCAGGAGAATATCAATAGCCAATCCTTCTCCGTCCCTGAGAATACCAAGAAACAAATGCTCAACACTTAGGTGTGTATTCCCCAAACGTACGGCTTCTTCCTTGCTGTAACTCAAAACATCCTTTATCCTCTGCGAAAATTTTGCATCCATAAGTTGTCTCCAAAAGGTCATATCTAATATACGTTTAAACATTGCAAATATAGCAATAAAACAAATATGATTTATAAACAGTTCAATGTTGATAATTTAGGCCGGGAAATGCCCGTTTTAGAGAAGAATTAATTAATTTCGTAGGTCTGTATTTTACGGACTGTTTAAGAGGATTTTTACGTGATTTTACATTAATGGAAACAGATTTATGGCTGAAGGAGAAAAGATATTAAAAATCAATATTGAAGAGGAAATGAAATCGGCCTACATCGATTATTCGATGTCGGTCATTGTTTCACGGGCCCTGCCTGATGTCAGGGACGGCCTCAAACCTGTACACAGGAGAGTATTATTCGGAATGCAGGATCTGGGTTTACAGTCGAACCGTTCCTTTAAAAAATCAGCAAGAATAGTAGGGGAGGTTTTGGGTAAATACCATCCTCATGGTGATTCTTCGGTATACGATACCATGGTGCGTATGGCTCAACCCTGGTCACTTCGCTATCCACTGGTCGACGGGCAGGGCAATTTCGGTTCTGTTGACGGCGACAGCCCTGCAGCAATGCGATATACAGAGGTCAGGCTTCACAAGATTGCAGAAGCGACCATGTCCGATCTGGATAAAAATACGGTTGATTTCCAGCTTAATTTCGACGATTCGCTTGAAGAACCAACTGTTTTGCCAACCCGCATTCCCCTTTTACTGGTAAACGGCACGTCGGGTATTGCAGTTGGGATGGCAACAAATATGGCTCCACACAATCTGAATAATGTGGTGGACGCCATCATTGCCTATATAGACAACAGGGAAATTACTCTTGAGGAATTGATCCCCATTATAAAGGCTCCTGATTTTCCAACAGGAGGTATTATATATGGTTACCAGGGCGTGCGGGAAGCTTATGAAACCGGCAGGGGTAGGATAGTGGTAAGAGCAAAAACCGAAATTGAAGTGACGGCTTCAGGCCGGGAGACCATTATTGTCACAGAAATTCCCTACCTCGTTAATAAGGCTGAACTCATCAAAAAAATTGCCGACCTGGTCAATGAGAAAAAAATCGAAGGGATATCCTACGTAAACGATGAATCGGACCGCAGCGGCATGAGGATCGTCATTATCCTGAAAAAAGATGCAATGTCCAGTGTTGTTCTTAATCAGCTACTTAAGCATACCCAGTTACAAAATACATTTAATGTAAACAGCATTGCACTTGTCAATGGTAGACCCAAAACGCTCAACCTGAAACAACTCATCACTCATTTTGTAAACCACAGGCATGAAGTTGTGGTACGCAGGACACAGTACGACCTGGAACAGGCTGAGAAAAGAGCTCATATACTTGAGGGACTCCTGATCGCACTGGATCATCTCGATGAAGTGATAGCGCTGATAAGGGCTTCGAAAACCGTGGAGGAGGCCAGGGAAGGATTGATTCGTCAGTTCGAACTGTCAGATATTCAGGCAAGGGCCATTCTGGATATGAGACTTCAGAAACTTACCGGTCTGGAAAGAGATAAGATTCGCGAGGAATACGAAGAACTTCAGAAACAAATCGCTTACCTGAAGGGAATTCTTGAAAATGAAGCCTTACGGATGCAGATAATTAAGGATGAACTTCAGGAAGTAAGGCAAAAATACGGTGATGAACGGCGTACAGAAATCGTACCAGATGCTGAAGAATTTAATCCGGAAGATTTTTATGCCGACGATGATATGGTCATTACCATTTCTCATCTTGGGTATATCAAGAGGACACCTCTCACTGAGTTCAGAACCCAGGGAAGGGGAGGGATCGGCTCTAAAGGAAGCACCACACGAGATGAAGATTTTCTTTCTCACATGTTCAGTGCTACAATGCACAATACCCTGTTGTTCTTCACTGAAAAAGGCAAGTGCTTCTGGATGAAAGTCTATGAAATCCCCGAAGGTACGAGGCAATCGAAAGGACGCGCCATCCAGAATATGATCAATCTTGAACCGGGCGATCAGGTTATGGCTTTCCTGAATTTGATGAATCTGAAGGATGAAGAATATATCAATTCGAATTATATCGTTCTTGTCACCCGGCGTGGCATCATCAAAAAGACGTCACTCGAAGCTTATTCCAGACCACGGTCGAACGGGATCAATGCCATTAATATCAGAGAAGGAGATTTGCTGCTCGAGGCATTGCTTACCAACGGCAACCATGAGATTGTCCTCGGTGTAAAATCCGGTAAGGCCATTCGTTTCCATGAGAAGACTGTACGAGCCATCGGCAGAACCGGATCAGGCGTGAAAGGAGTCAGCTTCTCAGGTAAGAACGATGAGGTTATAGGTGTGATCTCTATGGAAAACCAGGATAAAGATGTACTCGTTGTCTCGGAGAAAGGGTATGGGAAACGCTCATCCATCGAGGACTACCGTATTACCAACCGTGGTGGAAAAGGAGTTAAAACCATTAATATCACTCCGAAAACCGGAGCTTTAATCGGACTTAAGGCTGTGACAGATGAGGACGACCTGATGATTATTACCAGGAATGGAATCGTCATCCGGCAATCCATATCCAATATCAGAGTAATGGGCCGCGCCACGCAAGGAGTAAGACTAATAAATCTTAGAAATAACGATGAAATTGCTGCTTTGGCACAGGTGCCTGCCCAGATTGAGGAAGAGGAGGTGAATCCAACAGAGCCGGAACCATCTGATTTATAGTCTTCTGATTATTTCCGACAATTTTGGCATCTAATTTGAAGTTTGATTGAAAATATCATAAATTTATCGCTAAATAATTAAAAAAAATATGATGAAACGCTTATTATCTATTGCACTTATTTTCTGTGGCTTATCTAGTGTCTTGGCACAGGAGCAGGTAGTTATGCTCAATTTTAACTCACTTCAGAAAAAGCTGGAAAAAAGCAATGAAGAAATCCAGAACCCGAAGAAAGCTCTGGATCCCAAGGTATGGTTTAACCGCGGAAAACTTATGCAGGACATATTTGACATCGATCTTGAATATATCACTGACGCTATGCAGCCAAGTATGATAAAGATATATTACAAAGATCCTCAGAACATTAAGACAGAAACCAAGGACGGAGAAAAGACTGAGATATATCAGTATGAGCGGATGGATTTTTATTTCAAAAATGGTAAACTGGATCACTGGGTAAGGAAGCAATCGGTTACCGATCAACCTCTGGAAAAAGCGTATGAGGCTTATCAAAAAACTCTCGAACTTGATCAGAAGGGAAAACTGACAGAAAAGGTGAAAGATCAACTTATTCTCTTGAAAAAGGAATTTCAAAAGGATGGGATAAATGCATACTATTCCAATGACAGTAAAAGAGCTTTGGCTGCTTTTGAAAATGTGCTGAAAATAGATGACCTGGATATGTTCAAAGGGGTGAAGGATACCGTGATGATTCAATATGCCGGAATTATCGCCCGTGAATTAGGGGAATACAAGACGGCTATCAAATATTATAAGGAGCTTACTGACATGGATTTCGGAGGTCCGGGCATATATCTTAATATAAAGAGTGATTATCTTTCGATGGAGGATACAACCCAGGCCATTACCACTATGGAAAAAGCGTTCAGTTTATATCCCGACACGCTGAATGTTGTGGCAAATCTTGTTGATCTTTATATCAGAACCGGAAAAATCGAGCAGGGATTGAAGACTGTGAATGAAGCCATAGAACAAAATCCGCAGAAAGGAGAACTGTATTACTGGAAGGGCAGGTTGCTTCTTAACTCACCCGGGGAAGGCAATATAGATAAAGCCATTGATGCCTATAACAAGGCTCTTGAGAGAAATCCCGACCTTTATTATGTATATTATGATCTGGGCCTTATCTATTTCCTGCAGGGACAGGAAATCTATAAACAGGCCGGAGACGAAAAAAATCCGGATAAACGTGATCAGATTAATAAAATTGCTGACAAGAAGTATAATGATGCTGTTCCAATACTCGAAAAGGCTTTGAATCTTAATGAAACAAATACGGAAATCAAAAAGGAGACACTTGATCTGTTGAAACGAATCTATTATAAGTTGCAGATGACTGACAAATATAATGACGTTGTTAACCAGATTAACAATCTTCAATAATAAGCAGGGGAAGGCAGAAATGCCTTCCTTTTACTTTACTTTTTGTATTTAACATAATATTAATTATGGGACTTTAAATTGAAATTTCTTTTTCGTGGTACTTTTTCATGATATGCTATTCAAACCAACTGCTGTCATTCTAAAACAACGTTTGGACTGAAAGACATTTATGGCCCTTTTTCAAAAACCATTCTCTTACAACCAAATCTCATCCACAAGGAAAATCCTTTTTTAACCTCACGTGAATCGAATATTGCATCATAACATGTACATTGGGACGAAAATTTTGCTTCTACGACGGATACCAGCTGTTTTGATCAAAACAAAATCAGATATTTAAATGTCTCTTTTTACAGGGCCATACAAAAAAACAAAATTTCAGAATGTAGTTTACGGGCATATCCATGTCTTGAAACTTTTGTGATACTTTCGTGACCATTTAGTCCTATCTTGAACTAAATTTCAGAAACATGAAGCATGTATTAGTTATAGAAGACGACCATGACATTGTTGATCTTCTGATTATTCATCTTAAAGATATGAATTGTGACGTTGATGTAGCCTACGACGGTGCCGAGGGTCAAAACATGGCTCTTGAAAACCGGTATGATCTGATCATCATGGATATTATGCTGCCCTACGTAGATGGAAACATGATTACACGGAAAGTCAGGGCATTCGACATTTACACACCGATTTTGATGTTAACCGCTAAAACCGAAGAAATTGATAAAGTTCTGGGCCTTGAATCCGGCGCGGATGATTACTTGACTAAACCATTCGGAATCAGAGAGTTTATTGCAAGGGTCAATGCCATTTTCCGGAGAAGCGAACAAAATGAATTAAGTAAAACGATTACAACAAAACAAAGTATTACTGCCGGAAGCCTCAGGATTGATGTCAACAAACGGAAAGTAACCCTGAAGGACGATCGTATAGATCTGACACCCAAAGAGTTTGATTTATTACTTCTGCTGGCCGGCAATCCCGGGCGGAGTTACTCCCGTGCTCAGTTATTAAGTGAAGTCTGGGGCTATGAGTTTTCCGGGTATGAACATACGGTTAATTCTCACATTAACCGGCTAAGGACAAAGATTGAGCCTGACATTTCCAGTCCCCGGTATATACTAACTACCTGGGGTATCGGCTATAGATTTAACGACGAAATATAAAGAGTCATGAAAATTCAATTCCCCGGTAAGAGCCTGTACTGGCGCATCAGCATGTCTTTCCTGGCCATTTTGATTATCCTTGGACTTGCCTATGTTCTGATTACATTTATCGCTACCAACAGGTATTACAATGAGACGACCCAAAGGCTGAATGCCACGGTGGCCGAGAGTATGCTGGCGGAAGTCTCCCCTTTCACTGACGGGAAAGTAAATGAGGAATCAGTTGGCAGGATCATGCATTCCATGATGGCAGTGAATCCGACACTGGAAGTATACCTTCTTGACAATACAGGGAAAATACTGACCTTTGTTGTGTTCGACAAAAAGGTAAAACTTAACAGTATTGATCTCGGGCCTGTCCGGAAGTTTATCCAAACCAAAGGCAGAAAATATGTCCTGGGTGATGATCCCAGAAACCCCGGTAAAAAAACCATCTTTTCAGCAGCTGCCGTAAAAGAAAATGGCGCGGTGGAAGGATATGTTTATCTGGTTCTGGCCAGCGAGCAATATGAAAACATTACCTCTGCCCTCCTTGGAAGTTATTGGCTTCGAGTGGGAACCAATGCCTTTATCCTGACACTTCTTGCTGCATTTACTATCGGACTGGTCCTTATCTGGTTTCTTACCCGTAACCTGAGGGTTGTGATCCGGACTTTCCGGCGTTTTGAGGAAGGTGACCTTTATGCCCGTATCCCGCCGGAAAGAATGAAGGGAGAATTATCAACCCTGTCGCATACATTCAATAATATGGCTGACACCATTCTGAAAAATATTGATTCCCTTAAAGAAGTCGATAGTCTTCGGCGCGAACTGATTGCCAATGTATCTCATGATTTACGAAATCCGCTGGCAGTTATTCATGGATACATCGAAACTCTCATGATTAAGGAAAAAGATCTGGATAGCCGGGAAAGGATGAAATATCTCGAGATCGTTCTTAACGGGAGTGAAAAGCTCAAACGACTTGTTTCCGATCTTTTCGAACTTTCAAAGCTTGAAACACAACAGGTTCATTTGCACAAGGAACCTTTCTTTGTAAACGAACTGATTCAGGACGCGGCTACAAACCTGAGACTTCTTGCCGAAAAGAAACAGATCTCCATAGAATCGGAAATTTCAACCTCCCTCCCACTGGTCATTGCCGATATTCCATTGATGGAAAGAGTTATTCAGAATCTTATGGACAATGCCCTTCACTATACACCCGAAAAAGGTACTATAAGACTGAAAGTTAGTAAGTTAAAGGATGATGTTGAAGTAGATATACAGAATACAGGTGAAGGTATCCCTGAAAAGGATCTCCCCTACATTTTCAACAGGTATTATAAGGTCGACAAAGGAAAGTCTGGTATTGAAGGTACCGGTCTCGGCCTTGCCATTGTCAGAAAAATTCTGGATATCCATAATATACCAATCAAGGTGAACAGCACACCAGGCAAATTCACAACCTTCACTTTACTGATCCCTGTGTATAAATGATTCCCGCAGTGGCTTTTCGGGTCCGGAGAAGAAAAGTGCTTTGTCTGTGTCCAGGGCGTGGCGACTGTAAATTGCACTGTTGTTTGGATGAACGGCCAATGATTTCTGTGCGTTTGATTTTTTAATTGGAAGAAAACAGGGGAGCATCAACGAGTTGTTGCTCCCCGATTGTTTTTTGATCAACGGTCGACCAATTTTGAATTAAGAAAAGTCTTCCACGAGAATTCCCATTTTCCCCATCCTGTAATCTCTCATGGCTTCCAAAATCTCGGTATCGGTATTCATAACAAACGGACCACTTGCAGCAACCGGTTCTTCCAGCGGTTTTCCAGCCAAAAGGATAGCCCTGGTATTTTCACTGGCTTCCAGTTCAATATCCTCTTTCCCGTTCTCAAACCACAACAGTGTTTTGCCGGTCACTTCATGACCGCTTACCTGCAATGCTCCGTCGAGAAGGTATAAAAGGGTATTAAAATCTTCCTGAACCGGAATCTTTATCCCGGCTTTTTGGGCAATATCAAGACGCAGAATCTTTAAGGGTGAAATCGGATGGACAGCCCCCTCCACTCCATTGAATTCTCCTGCAACGACGCTAACTTTGACATTCTCATCATCGGATAAAAAATGCGGAGTCTGTTCTTCAGGCAATGGAATATAGGCAGGCTGGTCAAACTTATGTCTGGAAGGAAGGTTAATCCAGAACTGTATGAGTTCCAGGTCACCCCCGTTCTCGGCTATTTCCCTGGCAGGTCTTTCACTGTGGACTATACCCATTCCGCTGTTAATCCACTGGGTACCACCGGCATATATAACACTGCTGTTACTCCTTGAATCCCTGTGGTGTAATCCTCCCTTAAAGATAAACGTCACTGGGGAAAATCCCCGGTGAGGGTGCGGACCCACTCCAAGTTCTTTTTGATAATTACCCGGTTGATAATGCTGATTCCAGTGGTGGATCAGCAGGAACGGGTCAATTTGCTCAAGAGTCTGCACCGGCAAAGCCTGGTCCAGAATGATCCCTCCCATGTTTACTTTTTCAGCTTTGACAATTCTGTGGATCGTCCTCATGTTTTCACGATTTACCGTAAAAACAAACCATGAGAGCACAAGTTTAGAAACAGGGGAGTTTTTTATCTCTATTTCAAATCTATCACTGTGAAGCTGAGTAAGCCTTTGATTATGCTTTTAATTCAACGATGTTCCCGGCCTCCGGAATTTCAATACCGCTGTATCCCAGTTGTTCGAGGTATTCTTTATAAAACCGTTGCGCTTCATACTCGCCATGAACCAGGAATATCCGTTTGAGAAGATCCGGATTCTGACATGAAAGATAGCTGGCCATCTCTTTGTAATCGCCATGTCCGCTGAAAGAATCCAGCCGTTTAATTTCAGCATTAACGGGATATACAACCCCATGGATCGATACTTCTTTTTCACCGCGCAGTAATCTTGCACCTAAGGTCCTCGGAGCGCAATATCCTACGGCGAGTATAGTGTTGGCCGGATTTGAGATGGAATTAGCGAGATGATGCTTAATACGACCGGCTTCCATCATGCCAGAGGCGGAAATGATGACACAGGGCTTATTGATATTATTCAGTTTTTTGGAGTCCTCCACACGTTTAATATAGTGGAGCGAATTAAATCCAAAAGGATCCGGATCACTTTCCATCACTTTGATGATATCGTCATTAAAACATTCAGGGTGAAGCCTGAAAATGTCTGTGGCATTGACAGACAAAGGGCTGTCGACATAAATATCTATCTTGGGGAGCCGTTTCTCGTTATAAAAGTTGTTCAGGGAATACACTATTTCCTGGGTTCTTCCCACACTGAATGAAGGGATGATGAGTTTACCCCCTTTATTGACGCACGTATCGATAAGAATATCCAGGAGTTCCTTTTCAGTATCGGTGCGGTCTTTGTGCAAACGGTCGCCATATGTAGCTTCAGTAATCAGGTAATCTACCTGTGGGAACGGATCGGGATGACGCAGAATTCTGTTGGAAGGACGGCCAATATCGCCGGTATAAGCCAGGTTCAGGGCATTTCCATTCTCTTTGATCTCCAATATGGCGGCACCACTTCCCAGCATATGACCGGTATTTACGAAACGAACTTTAGTACGGTCGTCTATCCTGAATTTTCTGTCGTAGGGGACACCAATGAATAGTTTCATACATGCTAAAGCATCTGCATAAGTGTATATGGGTTCTACAGGTGGCAGGCCTTTTCTCGCTCTTTTTTTATTGAAAGTCAGGGAATCATGTTCATGTATGTGCCCTGAATCGGCCAGCATGATAGAACAGAGGTCACGGGTTGCGCTGGTGCAGACAACAGAGCCTCTGAAGCCTAGTTTATAAATATACGGGATGAGACCGGAGTGGTCAATATGAGCGTGCGTCAGGATGATATGGTCAATTTCCGGAGGGTCGAAACCCAGTTTACGGTTCAGTGAATCGGTTTCAAGACCCTTACCCTGGAACATGCCACAATCTAATAATATCTTCTTACCCTGGGAGGTAGAAATCAGATGTTTACTCCCTGTTACTTCACGGGCAGCCCCTAAAAATTGGATTTTCATACAGGATTGAATAGTTGGTTAAGATATCAGATGAACAGGCTAAATGTAGTAAAATATTTTAATTCTAGCTCAATTCATCGAGTTCCAGCCAACGCATGGTCTTTTTATCAACGAGAATGATGATTTCACCAATACGGGAAGAGGCTTTTTCGAGTTTTTCGTAATCATTTTCTCCTGAGTTCAAATACTCTTCAAGGCTGGTTTTCTCTTCTTCGAGGTCCCGTATCTCTTTTTCGAGCAGTTCATACTCCTGTTTTTCCTTATAAGTACGCTTTTTACCGGCAGTCAGATTATTACTGGTTTTTTCGTTAACCCCTCTTCTTTTTTTATTTTCCGTATCAGTCTGTTTATCTTCTTCCTCAGCGATGTCTTTTCCGAGTTTATAATCACTGTACGAGCCATAAAAATCATCGATCTGACCATGACTCCCAAAAATAAAAAGATGATCTACAAGCCGGTCCAGGAGATATCTGTCATGTGATACCAGTATAAGGCACCCTTTGAAATCGGTGAGAAATTCTTCAAGACGTGACAGGGTTACAATATCAAGATCATTAGTTGGCTCGTCAAGGATCAGAAAATTGGGATTATTGATCAGGACTGTCAGCAGGTACAGACGTCGTTTTTCACCACCGCTAAGCTTGGATACCAGGTCGTACTGTACTGAAGGCGGAAATAGAAAAAACTGAAGAAACTGGGATGCGGTAAGTCTGGATCCGTTGGCAACTTCAATAATTTCAGCGACATCTTTCACCACATCGATTACCCGTTTTGTTTCATTCACTCTGATGCCTTCCTGCGTATAGTACCCATAAACAATGGTTTCACCGGTTACCACGGTGCCATGGTCCGGTTTTTCTCTGCCGGTAATCAGATTTAGAAGGGTTGATTTTCCGGATCCGTTAGGACCGATGATCCCAATCTTCTCACCTCTGATAAAGCTGTAGTTAAAATCCTCAAGAATGGTGAGGTCTCCATATTTTTTACCGAGTCCTTTAATTTCAAGAATTTTGCCACCTACACGTCTCATGTTAACGTTTAGGTTCAGATTCCCCTGTTCCTTACTGCGCTTTGCCTGTTCCCTTGCATTGTGGAAAGCCTCTATTCTGCTTTTCGACTTTGTGCCCCTTGCTTTGGGCATTCGCCGGATCCAGTCGAGTTCTCTTTTTACATATTTATCAGCCCTGTCCTTTTCTGAAGCTAAAGAAGACTCCCGTTCTGCTTTCTTTTCAAGAAACTTTTCATAATTCCCGGGGTAAGAATATAAACTACCCGTGTCCAGCTCAAAAATCCTGTTACAAATCCGGTCAAGGAAGTACCGGTCGTGGGTAACCATCAAGAAGGTAATGGAGGATAAAGAGAGATAACTTTCAAGCCATTCGATCATCTCAATGTCAAGATGGTTTGTCGGTTCATCCAGTAGCAGCAGGTCAGGATTATCAACCAGGACAAGTGAAAGGGCCAGGCGTTTAATCTGCCCACCGGAAAGACTGGAAACCTCCTGATCGAGATTTGTGATCCGGAATCTGTCCAGGATCTGGATCAGCCTCCGGTCAAAATCCCAGCCTCCTGACTGATCCATTTTTGCAGTGGCATTTTCAAGGGCTTTTCCGGTCTCAGAGCTATGTTTGTGTGCATGTGTTTTCAGTGCAGACTCATATTCACGGATGATCCTCCTGATGGATAAGTCGGCTGTACGCACCACTTCCTTTAAGGTCAGATCTTCGTTGAATTGGGGGTGTTGTTCCAGATAACCGATACGCAGGTCCTGGTGAACGGCTACTTCACCTTCGTCCGGAAGGTTTTTGCCCGCCAGAATTTGAAGCAGGCTGCTCTTGCCGGTTCCATTGGCAGCAATCAGGGCTGTCTTATCTCCTTTCCCGAGGCCGAAACTCAGGCCTGAAAAGAGTGTACGCTCTCCGAAATGTATTGCAAGATTATCAGCCGACAACAGGTTCATAGAATCGCTCCATTATTTTACAATGTGAAGATAAGGATTTAAGAATACCTGAGGGCGATGAAAAAAAAACGCCCTGGTGGAAGCAGGGCGAAAAGAAAATTAATTCATTCAGTAATGATAAACTATATCAGTTTTACATTCACAGCGTTCATTCCTTTTTTACCTTCACGGAGTTCGAAAGTTACTTCGTCGTCTTCGCGGATCTCATCAATAAGACCAGAAACGTGTACGAAATATTCATTTTCCGATTCCATGTCTTTAATAAAACCATAACCTTTTGATTCATTAAAGAATTTTACTTTACCTTCTTTCATTGAAATAAAAATTAAAAAATTAATTGGCGTAAAAGTAGTCGAAATTATTGATTTAAACATATTATTCGCGAAAATGTTTAAAAAGATGATAAATTACATATAATTAAGAAGTTAAGTAATAAATAGCTGTAAGCATCACCTGAATGGGCAATTTTTGCATCATCGAAACCCGTCGGAAATTCCTTTAAAAGTCTGGAGAATGCTTCATGCACAAGAAAATGATCTAACTGCCGGAATTCCATGGAAAGTAATAAACAGTTCGATTTATTTCGTGCTTTGGAAAAGGCCGCTCGCTCCCACTCTGGTTTTAGACCTTATGGGCATAATACCGTTCCAGGCAGATTCATAGAATGGGCACAGGACTGCCGGTATTCCCATGAAGGAATGGGTATGATGTTAAAAATGTGATCGGGCGGACGGTGCCGGCTGATCATCAGGAATCGGAAGATTTCAGCTATTGATTTTTCGCATCCGGATGCTTTTCGGAGTGATCTCGAGAAGTTCATCTTCACGGATATGTTCCATTGCTTCTTCAAGTGAAAAGGTGATTTTCGGTGAAATTTTCGCAGCATCATCTGTCCCTGAAGCCCGGATGTTTGTAAGTTTCTTGGCCTTGGTTATATTTACTTCGAGATCCGTTGTACGGGTATACTCCCCGATCACCTGACCTTTATATACCTTTTCGCCGGGATCGATAAAAAACTGACCCCGGTCCTGTAATCTGTCGAGGCTAAAGGCCAGTGCCACCCCTGATTCTGAGGAGACAATAGATCCGTTATAGCGTAGCTGTATATCGTCTTTTACCGGTGCATATTCACTGAAGCGGTGATTCATAACCGCTTCACCGGCACTAATGGTCATGAGGATATTCCGCAGGCCGATAAGTCCCCGTGACGGAATATAAAATTCAAGATGCTGCAGGTCGCCTTTCGGTTCCATTTTCAATAATTCGCCTTTGCGTTTGGTAACCTGTTCTATGACTTTACCAGAATATTCAACCGGGGTGTCGACGACAAGGGTTTCAAAAGGTTCGGATTTAACTCCGTTAATATTTTTAACGATCACTTCCGGTTTCCCCACCTGTAATTCATAGCCTTCCCTGCGCATAGTCTCCAGCAGGATAGAAAGGTGCAAAACACCCCGGCCATATACCAGGAAACGGTCTTCAGAACCGGTTTCTTCCACTCTCAATGCAAGGTTTTTCTCCGTTTCAAGCATTAGTCGGTCCCTGAGATGACGTGAAGTCACAAACCGACCTTCCTTGCCGAAGAAAGGGGAATTATTGATCATGAATAACATGCTCATTGTAGGTTCATCAATATTGATCCTTGTCAGAGCCTCGGGCTTTTCGGAATCAGCCAGAGTGTCGCCGATATCAAAGCCTTCCAGGCCTACAATGGCACAGATATCACCGCTGCGCACACTTTTCACCTTCTCCCTGCCCAATCCCTCAAAAACGTATAGTTCCTTAATTCTTACTTTTTTGTTTACTTGATTCCTTTTACACAAAATGTAATCTTTCCCTTCCTCGATATCTCCGCGGAAGACCCTGCCAATGGCGATCCGTCCCACGAAGCTGGAGTAATCGAGTGATGCGACCTGCATCTGCGGTGTCCCCTTCCTGTAGGGTGCTTCCGGGATCTCTTCCAGGATGGCGTCAAGCAGCGGTGTTATATTTTTTCCTGGGTTTCTCCAGTCTTTGCTCATCCATCCCTGCTTGGCAGAACCGAAAATGGTCTGAAAATCAAGTTGCTCTTCACTGGCATCCAGGTTAAACATCAGTTCAAAAACGTCCTGCTGAGCATCATCAGGCTTACAATTCTCCTTGTCCACCTTATTGATAACCACAACAGGTTTAAGACCCAGGTTAATGGCTTTATTCAGCACAAAGCGGGTTTGCGGCATAGGACCTTCAAGGGCATCTACCAGGAGCAGAACGCCATCGGCCATTTTCAGGACACGTTCAACTTCTCCTCCGAAATCGGCATGACCCGGAGTGTCGATAAGATTAATCTTAACACCTTTATAACGTACGGAGACATTTTTGGAAAGGATCGTTATCCCACGTTCCCTTTCGAGATCGTTGCTGTCAAGGATCAGTTCACTGGATTGTTTTCTGTTACCGGAAGCATTACATTCATAAATAATCTTGTCGACCAGGGTTGTTTTTCCATGATCAACATGAGCGATTATAGCTACATTTCGAATCGATTGCATGTTATATTTTTTGAAGGTGCAAAATTAGCAGAGTTTTACCAGATAACAGCCTAATATGATGTTAATTTTAAATAAAGATTCTGCGGTCTGTAAAATCCGGTCACTTTTTTTGAAAGGGACTGACGCCTAAGTACATATAGCGCTAGCTTTTGCACACATAATATGTCACTGCTACTACTCAGTTTCTGACATTATATCCTCAGGATGAAAACAGCATTGGGGAAATCTCCTTTCACATCCCATTTTCCGGGTTGGCATGGAATGATTTGCCGGATTTCGGGAAAATCGGAACAGTCAGTCATCAGAAAATATTGACCTGATGCTGAATCATCTGATAAACACCAGGCCGAGGCCTGAGGGAATGAAGCCGCGGGGATTCGGGTTCATTTTTTAAGCATGTCACTGAAATTTTGTCTGAACTTATGGATTTTAGGAGATATGACAACAGTACAGTACCCATAATCAGGATTTTTCTTATAATAATCCTGATGGTATTCTTCGGCCATATAGAAATTTTTGAACGGTTCCACTTCCGTGACAATTTTATGTTCATAGACGTGGGATTCGTCCAGCTTTTTGATGGTTTCTTCAGCCAGGTCTTTTTGATTTTCATCATGGTAAAAGATGACCGACCTGTACTGGGTACCTACGTCGGCACCCTGTTTGTTAAGAGATGTTGGATCATGGATTTTAAAGAATATATCCAAAAGCTCCTGGAAGGTCACCACTGAGGGATCATACTTTATCTGAACGACTTCGGCATGACCGGTTCGGCCGGTACACACTTCCCTGTAGGACGGGTTGATGACTTTACCTCCGGAATATCCGGAAACTACATCAATCACGCCCTTTACTTCTTCGAACACAGCTTCCGAACACCAGAAACAGCCGCTTCCAAAGGTTGCATATTTATAATTTGTGTTTCCAGTCATATCCGTTTTATTTTTTTGTCCGAAAAGATTCATTCCTGTAAATAACAAGGTTATCATCACAATTGTCTTCATTACTCTGGTTTTTTATTACTTAGAAAACAATTCCCGGACCTATTTGTTGCCCCGTAAAGGCAATCATTAACAAGTGTATGACACCTGATTCAGACAGTTTATTGTTCATACCTTCGAATGAACCGGAAACATTTGTGTCCCCCGCGCATAACACTTTGTAATGAAGGCACCATTCCGGAAGAGTTAAATGACAAATCATGCATGAAGCCACATATTATACAAAACTAAAGGATCAGAAAACTGAATGTTATCTCTGTCCTCACAACTGCATTATAGCTGAAGGCAGGCGCGGGATATGCGGTGTCAGAAAAAACATTGACGGCATGCTGGTATCTGAAGTATATGGCTTTCCGGTCGCGGTGCATACAGATCCCATTGAAAAGAAACCCCTGTATCATTTTTATCCGGGTAGTGAAATTCTGTCTTTAGGTACTGTCGGGTGCAATATGAAATGTTTCTTCTGCCAAAATTGTGATATGTCTCAGGCAACTAATGATTCTTATGGAAAAATCAGGGAAGTCCCGGTTTCTGAAATTGTTGGGATGGCGGAAATCAATGAAAGGAACATTGGAGTTGCATATACTTACAATGAACCTGGCATTTACTATGAATATATGTTCGACATTGCCGTGGAAATTCGTCGCAGGGGAATGAAAAATGTTGTGATAACCAATGGATTCATCAATCCGGATCCTCTCATCGATCTTCTTCCTTATGCCGATGCCTTTAATGTGGATCTTAAAGCCTTCAATGAGTATTTCTACCGGACACACACAAAATCCAGGCTTCAACCGGTGCTTGACTCCATTCGAATGATATCTGAAGCCGGTGTACATCTTGAGATCACCAATCTCCTCATTCCCAATCTGAATGATGATGCCGGGGAATTCAGTAAAATGGTTGAGTGGATTGCTGGCAATACAGGCCCGGATACGCCCTTGCATTTGTCGCGGTACTTTCCGCGTTACAAAGCTAACGAGCCCGTGACCCCGCTTAATACTCTTAAAGAATTAAGAAATATTGCTATGGAAAAGCTTAATTATGTGTACATTGGTAATGTACAGGATCCGATATCAGCGAATACGTATTGTAAAAGCTGCCATTCTCTTGTAGTGGAAAGGAAGGGTTACCATACCTCAACGGCAGGATTAAAGGAGGATGGTTGCTGTAAGCTTTGCGGTACTGAAATTATCAGATTAATCTAATATGGAAAATACCGTACGTAAAGCCTTTGTGGCCGGAAAATTCTATCCATCCACAGGGTCAGGGATAAGCGAACTCATTGAGAAAATCAAAAGTCGCGAGAAAAATGCAATCGATTTCGGGCTTTCCGGTAAACAAATTATTGGTGCTGTTCTTCCCCATGCAGGGCATGTATTTTCAGGGTACCAGGCTATTCATTTTTTCGAGATACTGGCATCCGGAACCCAGGAAATAGAAACCTTTGTTATCGTTCACCCCATACATCGGGGGAGTGAACTGGACTTTGCTGCGGATGACAGTGATGCATGGAGTACGCCTCTTGGTGAAATACAGGTTGACCAGGAATTTATTGACAAGATGAATATTGAAAGGTCGGGAAAACTTCATGAGGGAGAACATTCAGCCGAGGTGATGGTTCCCTTCATCCAGTCATACTTTGGTCAGAAGGTCCGCATTGTACCTATTGGAATGGGGCGGCAAAATCCGGAAGCTTCCGCGAAAATTGCCAGGGCCGTCTCCGATGCTGAGAAAACTACCGGAAGAAAAATATGCCTTATTGCTTCTTCAGATTTTTCTCATTACCTTGATCAGGAAACAGGCCGGCAAAAAGATCAACTGGTACTTGATCATATACTGAATCTGGAACCGGATGACATATATCCGGTAATCCGGAAAAACGATATCAGTGTTTGCGGTTACGGACCAATTATGACCCTTATGTATTATGCCATGAACAGGTATCCTGACATCAGGGTGAGGATTCTCTCAAGAGGCCATTCTGGTGAAGTTTATCCTTCCGACAGTGTGGTCGATTATATTTCCATCCTGTTTTTCAGGGATTCTTAACTGATAAATCATGAAGCCCCATCTTTTTATTCCGATGGTTTGCCTTACATTTCTTTTTGCAACGACTTGTCAGGGACAAAAAACGTCGCAGGAGACAAACAGGCTTCCTGCGGTAGCAGGCTCGTTTTATCCGGAAGATTCCGGTAGTCTTTCGGCCATGCTGGCCGGGTTCTTTGCCCACACTGAGTGCAAAAGCACTCCAGGATCATCGCAGGTGGTTGCAATCGTTGCCCCACATGCAGGATATGTCTTCTCCGGCCAGGTTGCAGCCTGGAGTTATGCACAACTCGATCCTCAAATACAGTATAATACGGTTTTTATTATTGGCACATCCCATTATGAGCATTTTGACGGCGCATCGATTTACCAGGGAGACAATTACATTACGCCTCTGGGTGAAGTCAAGGTAAACAAGGTTATTGCCGATGAGATGATCTCTGCTTCCCCTTACATCTTTTTCAAGCCTTCAGCACACTTGAAGGAACACAGCATCGAAGTCCAGCTTCCTTTCCTTCAGTATCATCTGAAACATCCTTTTAAAATGGTTCCGGTACTCCTGGGCACCTCCGATCCGGCTGTGATCAAAGCTGTAGCTGATGTTCTTGAAAAATACAGGACCTCCGGAAATATTTTCATTCTGAGTACTGATTTTTCTCATTATCCCACCTATGCCGTTGCCAACAATACCGACAGCTTGACAGCGCAGGCTTTTATGTCACACGACCCGAAACTATTTCGAAATTATGTTACTGACTCAGAAAGACATCCTGACTCAGGTCTCCTAACGCCGATGTGCGGCTGGCCTTCAGCACTGGTCATGATGCGAATCTTCGGAGATCCGGAAAAGTACGACTATACACCGGTATTTCATCAGAATTCAGGCGATACACAATACGGTGACAAGACGCGTGTGGTTGGATACTATTCAATAATGATCACCTCAAAACTACCCCCTATGGAAGATTCAAATTCAAACCTGAACCGTACCGAAAAGATCCTCTTGCTAAAAATTGCGCGGGAGAGCATTGAAGCCTACCTGAGAACCGGAAAAGCCCTGGAATATGACGAGGATGTTCTTCCCGCCCGCCTGTTGAACCATCGATGGAGTATTTGTCACCCTTTACAAAGGAAAAGCACTGAGGGGTTGTATCGGACGGTTTTTACCCGACGAACCAGTATACAGGGTGGTACAGCAGATGGCTATTGCCGCAGCAGTGCAGGATCCAAGGTTCAAGCCTGTGGTTTATGATGAACTGAGCCAGCTCGATATAGATATTTCGGTTCTGAGCCCTCTCAGGAAAATTAGTTCTCCGGATGAACTGGTTATTGGAAGGGATGGCATTCTCATAAAAAAAGGGAATACATCAGGAACCTACCTTCCTCAGGTGGCCGCGGAGACAGGCTGGTCGAAGGAAGAATTTCTCGGACATTGTTCCCGGGATAAGGCAGGTCTTGGATGGGACGGATGGAAAGATGCAGACCTTTATGTTTATACGGCTGATGTTTTCTCGGAAAAAGAGTTTTCAAAATAAAACCCACATGACTTTCTCATGAAATTTCCGTATGCGGTAATTCCCCTCGGAATTCTCTCACTGTACCTGTATCTTTTTTCATCAAGTCTGGTGAATGCAGGCATTTTAAACCGGAAGGTACACCGGCTGGTATGGAATTATATCCTCATGATCACGTTTCTTGTATCTGCCCTTTCAGGACTCTTTATTGCTCTTCAGATTAATTATAAATGGGAAATCACGTGGATAGATCCTTTTCTGAAATGGCACGTTGATTTTGGCATTGCTCTCAGTTTCACTGGATTTTTTCATTTCTTATGGCACTGGACATATTACATCAAACCTAAAACGAAGTCTG
Organism: uncultured Bacteroidales bacterium; assembly: GCA_963732905.1. Classification (GTDB taxonomy): domain Bacteria; phylum Bacteroidota; class Bacteroidia; order Bacteroidales; genus DASQZK01. The sequence goes on along the minus strand of CAVTBM010000008.1, from coordinate 395,225 downwards.
TTCCCGGGCCTTTTCGGAATATTCCGGAAGGTCTCCCTCCTGTCCCGTTAACTGAACTTTTTCATCTCGGATTCGTGACCCTCGCAACACAGGTGATCTTTCTCCGTGTATCTCTGAATCTCTTCGAAGGGAATGAACTGGTTACCGGCATTATCCTCAGTCTGTGGATGTTGTTTACCGGGGCCGGAGCGCTTGCCGGAAAATGGAGCTACCGTCCTCTGAGCAGAAAGTACCCGGGAATCCGGGGAATGGCAGTTACAGGAAGTCTTCCTGCGGTCATGCTTTTCAGTATCTATATGGTCAAAGTCTTGTTTTTTCCTTATGGCACCAGTCCCGACATCCAAAGTACCTTTCTTATCACAGCGTTGATCCTGTTACCATTTTGTTTTATTTCCGGTCTTTATTTTACAGTCTATGCCACAAGGATATCCGGTTCCGGTTCAGATGCAGCCGGGAAGGCTTATTTCGTTGAGTCTTCCGGAAGCCTGGCAGCCGGGATATTTACCGGCTTTCTGTCTGTTTATATAATGAGCTTAGTGCAGACCGCCCTGTTTCTTTTGCTTATTACCCTGCTTCTTATCCTCTGGAGGTTTCCACTCAAGCTGGTCCAAAAAGGCTTTATCATCCTGTTTGGTGCAGCTATGATCCTTGTTTTCGCAGTATTTGCGGAGACTCTTCCGGAAAGGATGATATACCGGGCACAGAAAATTCTCAAGATGAAACAAACACCCTATGGCCAGATCGTCGTGACGGAAACCTCAGGGCAGATCAATCTTTTTGAGAACAACCTGCTTTTATTTTCGGGAGAGGATGTCATCCATGCTGAAGAGTCAGTGCATTATCCTCTTTGTCAGATCAGGAATACGGATACTCTCCTCCTCATTTCGGGGGGATACAAGGGGATGCTGACTGAAATGTTAAAATATAAGCCGGAACTGATAGAGTATACTGAGACGGATCCGGCTCTGATTGAAATGGCCAGGATGTTCGCCGACAGTATTAATATCCCGGAAGACAAGCGGATCCGTTATATTCTTTCCACCGACGGGGCGGGTTTCCTGAAGAATATTTCTCATTCTTATGATGCAGTACTCGTTAATGCCGATGCGCCCTTTACCCTTGCAAGAAACCGGTATTTCAGTCTTGAATTCATACACCTGGTCAAAACCCATCTTAAAAGTGGCGGCATACTGTCTCTTTCCCTTCCCACGGGCTACAACTACTCCAATGAGAGTGCCCGTCAGCTCAATTCAGTGCTGTTTAATACCATGAAACAGGTATTCAGTCATGTGTTGATTCTTCAGGGTCAGCAAAACTTCTTCCTTGCGTCAGATTCCTCCTTGTCAGCTAATATTCCGGATTTGGTTGAAGCAAAGCACATTGAGACCACTTATGTAAACCGCTATTATCTGAGCCCGGAAGATCTGCAGATGAGAACAGACCTAATCGTGGCAGATCTTGATTCCACCGCCGGAATAAATACGATTAACCGGCCACGGGCTTTTTTCCTGGCGCTCAGCTATTGGACAAGCATGTATGGAACAGGATTGAAGGTCTTGCCTCTCAGTTTCATTCTGATATTTCTGCTGTTTTACATTCTTTACATGAAAAACCTCCCCCTTCAGAACCTTTATCTTGCCGGTTTTACAACCGCCGGACTGGAGATACTGTTATTATTCGGAGTTCAGACGGGAATCGGGAGCCTGTACCAGTATTCAGCTATTTTGCTTGGTATTTTTATGGCCGGCTTAGCTGCGGGGGCCTGGCTGGGTAACCGGATAACAGGATATAATGCAGATCAGAAAATCATAGCGGCCGATATTACATTAATAGTATGTGCTGTGCTCAGCAGCCTGGTGATGTATATGTTCACTCTTCCGGGCTATTTGATAATGATATACGCGTCGGTACTGATTCTGGTCTCAGCCGGATCAGGCGGTTTTATATTCTCCGTTACGTCCAGACTCATTGAGAAGCCTGACCGGGAGAAGATCGCCCTGTTATATTCAGCGGATATCTTTGGTGGCGCCACCGGTGCCCTGGTTATAACCATTGGATTACTCCCGATGGTTGGATTTCAATGGTCATCCTTTATCCTGGCCGGTTTAACCGGGGTGACACTGGTCAGATGGTCAATGAAACGGGCTAAGTGATCAAGGATAATCATGGATTGGGGTGAAGGAAAAGCCACAAGGGTTATACCCGCTTATTTATCTCTTTTTTAAACACCTGGATTTTTGATCATGTCTCTTTCCTATTCATTCAGCATTCCTTATATTTAGGATGAGTAATCTAAGCGGAAACCATCCGGAAAGACCTGCGGAAAATTTATTCAGGAGGAATGGATATGAAAAAGAGGGCATTTTTAAAAACGTCAGTAGCCGGGCTCGGAGGCTTGTTCATAACGGGTCGTGGGTATGCATCCGGATTATATAGTCCTTCGGAAGATTTATGGAAATGGAGTAAGGAATCTATGTATGCCACAGAAACTCCCCGAGGCATGCGTTGCCTGATCTGTCCCAATGAATGTACGTTAAAACCAGGTGAGATCAGCGACTGTCATAACCGGATCAATTATAAAGGAAAATTATATACCATTGCGTATGGAAATCCCTGTTCACTCCATATCGATCCGGTTGAGAAAAAACCCCTCAACCATTTTCTGCCGGGAACCAGGGCTTTTTCGCTTGCTACGGCCGGCTGCAACCTGGCCTGCCTGAACTGTCAGAACTGGCAGATCTCACAGACTAGTCCTAAAGAAACCAGAAATTACGATCTCATGCCGGATAAAGTGGTACAACAGGCGGTAACGAATGCTTGCCAGTCGATCGCTTATACCTATTCAGAACCTATAACCTATTACGAATATGTCAGGGACACATCCATCCTGGCTCATGAAGCAGCAGTAAAAAATATTCTCGTTTCCAACGGTTATATAAAGGAAGAACCATTGCGTGAGCTTTGTAAGTATATAGATGCTGCCAATATTGATCTTAAAGCTTATTCCGAGGATATCTACCAGAAATTAACCGGCGGGAATCTGAAAACGATCCTGACCACCCTTGAGATCATGAAAGAAGAAGGTGTATGGCTGGAAATCACCAACCTGGTCATTCCCACATGGACAGATGATCTTTCCATGATTGCACAGATGTGTGACTGGCTCGCCGGTCACGGGTTTGAAGATGTGCCGTTGCATTTTTCCCGCTTCATTCCATTGCATAAACTTACCAGATTGCCGGCCACTCCGGCGGAGATTCTCCATAAATCAAGGGAAACAGCCATGAAGGCAGGACTTCATTATGTGTATGTCGGTAATCTTCCGGGATTGGAGGAAAGCGATACATATTGTCCTTCATGTCACAAAAAAATCGTTGAACGGAAAGGGTTCCAGGTTTCAGTGGCAGGGATTGAGGATGGCAAGTGTCTATATTGTCATACTAAGATTGCGGGAGTCTGGTCCTAGCTATCAGCTAGTAGTGATTCGATAATTTCTCTGAACTCATCATCATGCTCTTTCGATGAATCTTTTTTTCCTGCCCGGTCATACCAGTAGGCAGCATTCATCTGATCGCCCTCTTTACGGTGAAGATAGGCATGAACCCATGCAGCTTCCTTGCTGGTCAATTCCTGGACCATGTCATGTGCCTTTTCCCAGTATCCTTTCCTTTCCCACCATAAGGCTTTAACCGGGTCGGGGAACTCGGCCGGAGGCTGACCCATATCCAGCGTATAGTTGAATGTTTTGTAGTCCATGGCTGACGTTGTTTTAGGTTGACTCTCTGCTGACGGAATGATATACCGGACAGAACTGGAAATGTTTCAGAATCCGTATGAGCAGCTTTTAAGTGTCGAATTAAAGTTACAAAAAAAAGATGAGATGATAAAATTGTAAGAATTAGGTTATTCACCCCTCCTCCCCTTTCACATTAACATTTCTTAACATTTCATTACGAAATTTGTCGTAGATAAATTTGTAATTACGAAAACCTTCGTATAAATTTGTCTACGAAATCATTCGTAATAGACTTTACTTACCTATATATCAAATGATTATAAATTCACGGGTATATGATACCGGGATCATAGCCTGAAATATTCGCACAAGATGCTCAATAAATAAAATAAAATGGAGAACATGACAGTACAACAGCCCACAGATTCCGAACTCGAGGTCTTGAATATTCTATGGAAATACGGCCCTTCAACCGTTCGGTTTGTGAATGAAAAGCTGAATGAGCAACGGCTGGTCGGATATACGACCACATTGAAGATCATGCAGATCATGCATGAAAAGAAGCTTGTATCGCGCGATGAGGCTGGCAAATCGCATATTTATTTACCGGCCATTGAAGCAAATGCTATTCAGAATCGTCTTATTAACAGAATTCTGGACACTGCATTTGAGGGTTCCGCCTCCAGGCTCATCATGCAGACATTGGGTTCTCATAATCCGAGCCTGGAAGAGATGGAGGAAATACGTCGTTTATTGGATCAGATTGAAAAACGTCACGAATCATGATAGCTCCGTTCATAAAGTACAACCTGGTTTATGCCATTGGAATGACAATCGTTCATTCACTGTGGCAGGTCGCCCTGGTATATTTTATTATGCGGCTGACGCTGAAGATGCTTGGCACGGCTGTTCCTGAGATAAAATACAAGCTGGCAGCGTACTCTTTGATCACCACCCTGGTTCTGTCTTTTGTCACCTTCATTATTTATTACAAGCCGGGGCCTTCCGGTCTGGTCACCATTGACCAGATGTTGCCCTTAAAAGGGTATGCTCACCACGGCATTCCAGGTACTACCGGAGCAATCAGGACTCCCGTCTTGACAGGCAAAAGCCTGTCTACTATTCTGCCGTGGGTGGTTCTGATGTATTTTAGCGGCCTGGCACTGCTGAGCCTCAGATTGCTCACCGGGTCATTTTATCTCCGGACTCACAGGAGGAAGGGTGTCGGATCACCGGCTCCGGAGATCCTGATAAAATTTTGTGAACTGTGTAAAAGAGCCGGAGTATTGCAGAAGGTCAGGCTTCTGGAATCCCTGATTGTTAAAATTCCGGAAGTGATTGGGTTTTTACGTCCGGTTATCATTGTACCGGCAGGTTTTTTTGCCAACATGCCATTTGACCAGGCTGAAGTTATCCTTGCGCATGAACTTGCCCATATCCGGCGCCACGATTTTCTTTTCAATATAATTCAGTCTGTTATTGAAATCATTTTCTTTTATCATCCGGCGATTTACCTCATTTCTGCCCGCATCAGGAATGAAAGGGAGAACTGCTGCGATGATATGGCTCTTGCATGTTGCCCCGGAAAAGAAACCTATGCAAGAGCACTGGCCACAATGGCCGAACTCAGACTTAGCCGCTCCTACCCTGCTGTGGCTTTGATGAAGGGAAGGCAGAGTCTTCTCGAAAGAATAAAACGAATATTAAAACAGGACACCATGAAAACAAAAATATCAGATAAATTACTGGCGGGAGTCATCATTCTTGCCGGCTTCGGGCTTCTCCTTGTTACAGGTGCTGCAGCCATGAATAAAATCGGAGTAGACAGAAATGAAGGCAGAAAAAGCGTTGTCCTTTCACTGTCACAATTTAAGCCGGGCACAGCTCCCGTTGATTCGCTTGTTAAAATTGATGAGCGCAAGGTAGTCATCAGACAGGAAGATAAAAAGGGCAACAATCACACGTATGAATTGCAGTATAAAAATGATAAACTTGACCTGTTCAGGGTGGATGGCAAAATTATTCCGGAATCGAAATATTCGCATTACAAGGATGTTATTGCCAGGGCTGGTGATATGCTGACAAAAACGCAGACCGAAACTGCAGCAGCCGGGGCTGGTAAAGATTCACTGGACGGAACAAATGTAAGGATCAACATTGAAAAGATTGTAAAAGAAATACAAAAAGATACGGCCAGAAATCGCAGGGAGGTGGAGATCTCTGTCAGCAGGATCGATGGTGACAGCTTAAGGCAGGAAATGGAATCTGTCAGGCAGCAGTTGGATAAGATTAACTTCGACAGTCTGAAAATGACGTTAAGGAATTCTCTGACGGAGGAAGAGATGAAAAAGCTTCAAGGTGAAATTGATAGGGCACAAAAAGAATTGAATACGGGCAAAATCCGTATTGAAATTGAAAAAAGCAGGAAAGCCATCAATGGCATAAATGCCGACTCATTGAATATCATGATTGAAAAATCGCTCAATGGAATAGACTGTGATATTTCCACCGGTTTAGACAGTTCGTGCACCCACATGAAACTGGAGTTAAGACAGATGAATCTCGATCAAGTACAAAAAGCTCTGGACAATATAGACTGGGACAGTATTTCACCGGCTGCTTATGCCGGGCTGAATTCAGCCAGGTTATTCCTCCCCGACTCAACGGGATTAAGAATGAATATCATTCATCTGCCCGGTCTGCAGGAAAATATTGAGAACGCACTGAAATCGATCCAGTCAATAAATCTTGACAGTTTGAATATAAATATTGAAGAGTCGCGTCAGGAACTTGAGAAGGCGCAGGAAAATCTGGAACGTACTTTAGAGGAACTTGAGCAGGAGAAAGAGAACAAGAAACCATAGCAGAATTTACCTGTCGAGCCATTCTCTGAATAGATGGGCCCTGGCGGTACTTACATAAATATCTTCGTCAGGAGAGGGATTGATCTCCAGTTTGATCCGGCTTTTTGAGAGGATATGCATTTTTCCTATCGCATTGAAGCTGACGATATACTGTCTGTTTATCCTGAAAAATCTGTCGGGATCGAGGATATTTTCAAGATTGTCGAGCGAGAATTCCACCGGATACCAAACACTTCCTGTTGTGCAGAGGAATGTGGCTTTTCCGGTTGAAATAAACCAGGCTGCCTCAGAAACTTCCACAGATCTGATTCCTTTACCGGCATTGACCAGAAACCGTTTCTTATACTTTCGTTCATTGTTTTCCAGGATACTTAACACATTTTCGAGACTGATACCGGGCGTTGTCATTTTCAATCTCCGGAATTTCTCCAGACTCTGTTCAAGTTTTTCGTACTCCACCGGCTTCAGCAGGTAATCAATGCTGTTGAGTTCAAAGGCTTTAATGGCATATTCATCATAAGCCGTAGTGAAGATGATAAATGAATCAATTTTTATCTGCCGGAATATTTCAAAACTCTGGCCGTCGGTGAGCTGGATATCAAGCATGATCAAATCAGGCGGGGGATTGATGGTAAGCCATTCAACAGATTTGGAAATACTTTCCAGTTTTGCCGCAATCTCTATCGAAGGGTCGGCAGTAAGCAGAAGCTTTTCGAGACGGTGTGCTGCTGCCTTTTCGTCTTCAATGATTAGAACTTTCATCATACAGATGATAAGGTTAAAAGTGGGATCTCTACCCGGAACATGTCAACTGTTTCAACAATGTCTATTTTTCGCTGGGTAAAAAACCGGAATCTCTCTCTGATGTTTTCTAATCCGTGCCCGGTTGATTCCACTCTTTCTGTTCTCAGTTGTTTATTATTTTCAACAGTAAGCTTCTCCCCTTCCGACTTTATCCTGATTGTCAAAGGCTTTTCCAAAGACATCATATTATGCTTGATGCAATTTTCTACGAGGATCTGCACCGACAAAGGCGGAATGAGATAAAGATAATGAACTTCCTTGACTTCATTATTAAAGAGAAGAGAATCCCCGAACCTGGATTTCTGAATGCCGATATACTTTTCAATCATTTCCATTTCATCCCGCAGATGCACCAGTTCTTTTTCTCTGTTACTCAGGATATATCTCAGGAAGGACGACATATTCTGAATATGCCTCACAGCTTCCGGATTATCATCCACAATCGTTATCAGGGTATTCAGGCTGTTAAAGAGAAAGTGAGGATTAACCTGGGCTTTCAGGGTTTCATAATTGGCTTCAATGTTTGCTTTTTCAAGCCTGACAGATTTTGAAAAATTTTCCTTCCATTGTATGTAGAAAAATGCAGCTTCGTGAATAGCCGTGATAAAATAGGTGATCAGGTATGTGACAAATATTTCGAGAACCGGGTTTTCAACCTTAAAATTTATACCGGCCCGCCGACCCACATAAACTGCCAAGCCTCCAAATAAAGTAACATACAGGCTTATCAGGACGATTTCGAACACAAGATGCTTTACCGGTGTCTGTTCCCATGGATAGTGTTTCCAGAGGAAATTCACAATACCCATACATCCCAGCCAAAGGCCGGCTGTCATAATGATCCCGTGCCCAAAATGCAAGAAGCTGTCCCTGTTTATCTCTCCTTTGTGAGCCAGAAGATATACTGCACTGATAATAACCCCGGAAAGCAGGATCAGCAGGATCATCCTTTTGAACGTATAATTTTTCATCTTTGAAATATGGGAATAAGATACATATTAAAATCAGAATCTTATCCGGTAAAGAACCATTGGTATAAATCCTTGCTGGTAAGTCTTATAAACGTCACCTGTTGTAACATCAAATCCTTCCATAAACAGACTTTTATAACCCGTGATATTTTGCAGGTCTATTCCCCATTCCTGGCTGAAACCCTTGCCATTGAGTTTCAGACCAAATCTCAGATCTGCTCTGAAATATGGATCGTATCTTCTGGCATAAGCCTGTGACCAATCCCACACCACTTCTCTTGCTACCATGGATTCGGGGATTTTTACAGGAACATATCTGCGTCCTCCGGCAACAACGGTTTTAAGGTCTACCGTTAACATGGTCTTATTTCCAAGCTGCAATTCATATCCGCCAAGGAGATTCAGTACATAATTCCCGTTAAAAGCAGTATTCCGCCATATCCCGTCAGTTCCCATATATTTTGAATCAAATATTGAGGTGGTAAAGAGGAAGTATGTGCCATGGCTCAGGAATTTTTCAAGGGTAACCTCGATTCCGTAATTACGTCCCTTACCCTTGTTAATCAAACTGTCTTCAGCTGGCATGCCGAAATTATCTCCGGCATTCAGCATGGAAAATTCACCAAAGGAAGCTTTAACGGGAACCCGGTAGAGTTGCTGGTAATAGCTTTCAAGTTTAAATCGTATGTCCTTTGTTACCATCAGGTTATAACCTGCGACGAAGTGGTTGCTACGGGTGAAACCCAGGGCGTTGTTCGTGGTCTTATAGGTTTCTGACGAAGCATCATAGTTCTGGTAGAAGTATACGACACGGGGCTGTAGCTGGCTATGCATACCAAATCCAAGGTTAAGGGATTGGTTTGGCCTGAAACTCCACTCCAGTGCCAGTCTGGGCTCTATGACCGTTTCTTTGTTAAGTCCGGCATACTGAAGATGCAAACCTGTGACAGACGTAAAGCTATTACTGAATCTGTGCCTGAATTGTGCGTATCCCTGGAACAGAAACATTGTTCCGTTAATATCGGCGTAAGTTATAAATTTCTGGTATTCATTACTCTGGATGCTATCCAGGTACCTGACGGAATAAAGGTCAGCGATGAAACCAATATTATAGTCATTCCTGGAATTGACTTTCCTGCTGAACTGTGATGAAACGGAAAATTTATCTTCGCCTTCCGTATTTCTTATATAGGGTTTGGTGACGGCTCCCCTTTCCAGCAGAGAGTCCAGGACAGCTCTGGATTTGGTTTGTTGCCATGAAATGGTGGTTTTTATTTTTGATTTTTCATTCAGAAAATAAACATGGCTCAGGCCAATGGCTGTAAGTCCGGATCCGAAATCGGTTGCAACACCCTTCGCTGTATAGGAGTTCTCAGTGGTATCTGCGATATCGCGACCCAGTTCAATATAACTGTTTCCCCAGAGGCCGAAAATTTTGAAGCGACCGGCTTTTGTTCCCGGGATATCCAGCAGAAAAGTGAAGTCCTTGTATTTTGGTACGGCAGTACCGGTACCGAAATTGAATCCCAGTTTACTGAGAACTTCAAGGGTTGAATACCGGAAATTTGCAAGGTAGCTGGGATTTGGGCCGTGATCCCTGATTTTGACAGGACCTTCCACGCCTGCTTCAAAACCATTAAATCCGATCTGACCCGTATATTCTGTTTTTTGATTATTTCCTGACCGCAGCTTCAGATCAAAAGCACCGGCAACTGCATTTCCATATTCAGCCGGGAAGGCACCGGTTAAGAAATCGCTGTTTGCCAGTAAGTTGTTATTGATCATGCTTACAGGGCCCCCTGTTGTACCAAGAGCGCCGAAATGGTTAGGATTCGGAATTTCGATGCCTTCAAGCCGCCAGAGCACTCCAATAGGGGAATTACCGCGGATGATAATGTCATTCCTGGAATCGTTCTGTGTCATCACCCCCGCATAGTTAGCCACCATACGTGCAGGATCGCCCAGGCTGCCGGCAAAGCGTTCCGTTTCTTCGACGGAGAATGTCCGGGCACTGACTATCGCATTGTCGTTAATAGTACCTTCCTTTTTTTGGTTCGGTTTAACGGTAATGGATTGGATATCGAATGCCTTTTCTTCCAGCTTAACCGTCACCACCATTTCCTTTCCGCTGATAAGCAAAAGATTAGGTAAGATGCATTTATTATAGCCTACATAGCTCACTTCGACAGACCGGCGGCCAAGAGGCACCTCTTTTAATCTGAAGAAACCGTTCTCATTTGTTATAGTTCCGATTAAAGGATCCGAACCAGGCACAACGACTGTTGCTCCGATCAGAGGCTGGCCCGTTACCTTATCGACAACCGTCCCGATGATATCCTGTGTCATGCCCTCATCGGCAAAGGCTCTGTAGCAAAGAGATATGACTAAAAGGAAGGTAAAGCAGAATGTTTTCATCTTGTTGATCATTAATATTTTGATCAAAAATAGGACAGACTTCGGAAAGTGTAAAAAAAATATGGATGAACGAGAATTTTCGGCGATGAATGTGCTAAAAAATCCGGGTATTTGAATTGAGATTTCGGAGACCATGCATTTTTATGCTGAACCTGATTCCATATAAAATGTTACTTAAGAAGTTTGCAGGCTGTTTGGTTATGAAGAAAATTCCGGATCATGAAAATATTCAATAAGAGAAATGCCGTTTTCCTGAGCGGAATACTTTTATTTTCGGTCCAGCCGGTATTTGGCGGGCCACCGTTCCTGACTGATGATCCCGAGCCGGTGCCATTTCATCACTGGGAGTATTATATTTCTTCCATTAGTACGATGACTCCGAATGTCTGGTCCGGAACATCGCCTCACTTCGAGGTAAATTACGGCATAATTCCGGGAACCCAGATTCACCTTCTCCTTCCGCTCAACTATACCTATGTTGTTCATCACGGCTCAACGTTCGGGTATGCGGATACCGAACTGGGTTTTAAATTGCGTTTTCTTAAAGAAACCGATAAACGGCCACAGGTTGGTACTTTTCCGATTATCCAGGTGCCCACAGTAAAGAACAGTGAATTCAGCGACGGAAAGGTGAAGGTTTTTATTCCGGTATGGGTTCAGAAGTCATGGCGTAACCTGACAACTTACGGGGGCGCAGGATACACGTTTAATCCCGGGCCGGGTAACAAAAACTCCGTTTTCACCGGATGGGAATTGCAGTATGATTTTTCCCCGGTAGTGACACTAGGTGGAGAGTTGTATTATCAGTCGGCTGATGCCGTCGACAGTAAATCGGTAACAGCTTTTAATTTAGGCGGCTCATTGAATCCCAGTGAAAAATTTCATTTTATATTCTCGTTTGGCCACAGCCTGACGAATGAAAGATTCTTCACATCTTACTTAGGGTTATTGTGGACGATATAAGGTTCACAATCCGGTAAACGTGATAAACTTATTCCAGCACATCATTCACCCAGCTCATCCCTGCCATTACATTAGGAAATCCGATGGTATTGGTAAGAAGAAGTACGGCATGCCTTATTTCATCGTGTGTGGCACCTGCTTCCAGGGCTCTTTTGGTATGACTGTGAGTGGCACCTTCCGATCTCAGCGCGATGGAAGCGGCCAACTGAAGTAACTGGGCCATTTTTTCATCCAAAGGACCGGCTTCTTTTGCAGCATCCCCAAGTTTTTCTACAGCATTCAGATAATCAGGATGGAACTTCCTGACAGTGTCATAATGGGTTGCAACTTTGTGATTCATGACGTTACGTTTTTGGGAGGAATTGTTTTTAACTCATCATTCATATCAGAACATCTAAACTTATTAGGTTAACATGTGTTAGAATGGAAATGTTTTTTTCGGATGGAGAAATACACCAACAGCCTGGTTCATGAGAACAGCCCTTACCTGTTGCAGCATGCACACAATCCGGTAGACTGGCTGCCATGGGGAAAAGAAGCCCTGGAGAGAGCCATGCATGAGAATAAGCTGATCTTTGTGAGTATCGGTTATGCTGCGTGCCACTGGTGTCACGTCATGGAAAGGGAGTTGTTTGAGGATGTCTCACTTGCTGAATTACTTAACCGTAATTTTATTTGTATCAAAGTTGACCGTGAGGAAAGGCCAGACATTGACCAGGTGTTTATGTCGGCTGTTCAGTTAATGACCGGGAGCGGCGGTTGGCCCTTAAACTGTTTTGCAACGCCCGAGGCAAAACCTTTTTTTGGTGGGACATACTATCCCCCTGCCCAACTGACCGATATCGTCCAACAGCTTACAGATATATGGAAAAATGAGCCACAGAAGATATACGAATCCGCAGACAGTCTTCAAAATAGTATTGCCGGTTCGGAACTGGTAAAGGAAAAAAATGAGTACGAACATGAGATGGCCCCCGGAGATATTTACAATAAACTGGCCAGCGAATTTGACTGTGAAGATGGAGGATTAAAGCGGGTACCCAAATTTCCAATGCCTGGAATTTATAGTTTTTTGTTGAAATTTTTTCACTATTCCGGTCGTGAAGAGGCACTTAATCATGTAATTCTGACGGTCAACAAGATTATCCGGGGTGGTATTTATGATCAGCTTGGTGGCGGCATAGCCAGATATTCCACAGATAAATTCTGGTTTGTCCCGCATTTTGAAAAAATGCTATACGACAATGCCCGCTTCATCAGCCTTCTCTCATCCCTTTACGCCATCACCAAAGAACCGGGATTCAAAAAGATCCTTTATGATAGCGCTGATTTTCTGGAACGGGACCTGGCACGAAAGGAAGGGGGTTATTATGCTTCACTCGATGCTGACAGTGTTGGTGAGGAAGGGCTCTACTATACCTGGAATAAAGCAGATATCGATGTTATTGCAGGGGACCACGGGAATTTGATAAAAGCTTACTGGGGGATAACAACGAAGGGAAACTGGGAATCCGGGAAGAACATTCTGGCTGTCAGTAAAGAGCCTGATGAACTGGCTAAAACCTTCGGCCTGCCGGTCGATCGTGTTGTCAAAATAATTGATGAGACGGTGAAGAAATTAAGGGATTTTCGTGAACTCAGAAATAAACCCGCCACCGATACCAAGATCCTGACATCCTGGAATGCACTGGTTGTAAAAGGTTTTGTTGATGCATGGCAGGCGACAGGTGATCGTGATTTTCTGGAAACTGCACTACGTACCGGTAACTTCATTTTGGAAAATCTGATCGAAGATGACTTCATGGTAAAAAGAAGTCTGGCCAGCCATATACCTGGATTCCTTGACGATTATGCATTGACAGCCGATGCTTTCCTGTCGTTATACCAGGCGGTTTTTGATGAAAGCTGGCTGTCGACTGTTCAACATCTTCTTGAGAAGATGATTTCCGAATTTTTCAATACTGAAACCGGGATGTTTTATTATGTATCTGAAAGAGAAACCGACACCCTTATTCGTCAGACGGAAGTAACCGATAATGTCTTACCCTCGTCTAATGCTGTTTTAGCTTCGGTGCTATTCCGTGCCTCCCGGTATTTAGACGATATAGAGTATGAAAAAATGGCCCGGCAGATGTTACAGAATGTGATGCCATATCTTGTGAAGCATCCCGCTTTTTTCCCCGAATGGGCAGGTATTCTGCTTCTCACAAAACAAGACCCTATTGAAATTGTCATTACCGGCCCTCAATACAAAGAGAACCGGGAACGGTTTACCCGCATGTACCTACCGGAGATTATATTTGCCGGAGCATGGGATAAAAGTACATATCCCCTGCTCCGCGACAGGTTTGTAAAAGATCACAACAGAATTTACGTTTGCCGTTCAGGCGCGTGTAACCTTCCTGTTGAAACGGTGACTGAAGCACTTAAACAATTCTGAGAAGGAATATCAGTCCTTTCTGATGAGTTTTATATTCCTGAACCGGATGGGTGCTCCTTCACTCTGCAACGCAATTGATCCACTGGTTTTGGTGAGATGAGATGCTATATTCTGAAGTACCCCGTTCACATATATACTTACAGAATCTCCCAAAACTCTTATGTCATATGTATTCCACTCACCGGCAGGCTTTTCGGAACTGTCCTTCATCTTATTCACGAAAATATTGGTTTTATCCGTTTTTTCGCGAAAATCAACGTCACCGGTTGCGATGAAATCACCTGCCTGACCGTGCTGGAGCTGGCATTCAAGACAGTCAGGAAAGATCTTGTCCTGGTTAACAAACAGAAAGACTCCGCTGTTCCCTGGTTCTCCGACCCAACTCCAGTCCACCAAAAGGCGAAAAGAAGAAAAAGTATCTTTTGTCCTGAGATAGCCGAAAGGCTTGCCTGTGCAAAATATTGTTCCGTTATCTACGAAAAAAGTCGAGTCAAGCGGTGCCAGGCTGTCCTTAAGTACAATTCGCCAGTTATTCAGGTCATGACCATTGAACAGGCTGATGGTATCGTTTCCGACGTGTTTAACGGTATTATTCTTTATGCTTTTTGAGCGGATGCCGATCAGTAGCACAATGACCAGGAGTGCGAAGACGATCAGTATTCTGAGGATACTCTGTCTTTCAGTAATTTTTTTTGACATAGCTAATAGTTTTTATGAAGTAAGAAATTTAGTACTCATTATTTTACAGGATGGGCCAGCAGAATGGAATTAAAAAGCAGTTTATACGTAGCGTGTGTGGAGGCTCTGTACTGGGGGCAGAAACCCATCAGTACTAACTGGCCTTTACCCTTCGACAGCCAGACCATGAGAGCATGATTTCCCAGGGTTTTTGATTTTTCGGCATAACCGCTCATGATAATATCCTCTTCAGGTACTGTGCCTATAACTCGGCGGTCTGTATCAAAAACCGGGATACCGGTAACAAAAACGGGTCCATCGCTGAAGAAAATTCCAGTTTCCGAAGGCATACCGGCGGTTAACGGATGGTCAGATTTCAAGGTCAGACGGATCAGGGTGCCCGGACAAAACAGGCCCTGTTTCTTTAACTGATCGGAGACATCTTTAACCGGCAACTGGAAATCCTCGTTCTCATCTTTTGATTTTTTGATACTTAAAGGTCCCGTGAAAAGATCGGCAGATTCACCCCAGGAGACAACCGTTCCCCCGTCATTTACAAACTTCATGATATTCTGGAGTCCCTCTTTTCCCATTCCTTTGGTATAATCAGGGGCATAGGTTGAGATATAGTCTGAATTCTCGTTTTTGTATTTTCCGTCGAACAAAACTGATTTTGGGTTATCAGGAAAAACGAGCACATCATAACCTGTAAGATCAGCTTTTTTAAAGTCTTCAGGATGGATGACCTTAAAGGGGATATGATAGGTATCGAAGATGAACCTGGTCCATCCGGCATCCATGTCATGCTGGTATGTTTGCACGATCCCGACAGCCGGAACCTTCAGTGTTTCATATGCAGGTTTTTCAGCAGTGAACCGGGGCGAAACACCAAATTCTTTCAGAAAATCGTTCAGCTCATCTTTTTCAGGGCACTTTATAACAAAACTTCCGGCAGGAAGAATGGTTCCATCCACTTCCTGGTCGGCTGTGGTTCTCCCGGTTTCATAGTCTTTCGCTGATGCGGCAAATGCAGCCTTGTAGCTTTCGTTATTATTGACGGTAAACAGCATATAATTACCGGCAGGTACTTCATCAAGATAATTAAAATCCGGTCCGGCTTCAGTGAGTTTTCCGTTTAAACCGGCGGGGTTTTCTTTGAGTTCAAAGTATGTAAGCCCGGCATGAAGAGGTATTGACCAGGAAGTAATATCGTATGGTTTGATGACGTCGCCATCCGGAACATAATGTCGTTCCGGGTACTTTTGTTTTTCCATGACTTCTTTGATAAATGCCCTGAAGGGCTGGTCCATCGGGATGACGATGTCTCCGGCGGAAAAAGTCAGGTTACCGCTTTGAACCGGAGCATTCAGAATGTAGACCTTAATGCCCTGGAGTTGCATGAGTTTAACGAAAGCAACCACTTCACTTTTATCGTGCTGTTCAGCCGGTACTATATAATAATACGGTGGTGTGGTATTCCCAAGTCGTACTTCTTTCCGGCATAGTTCATTGCGGTAATTCAGAATGCTTTCTCTGTTGGTAAAAGCTGTTTTTATGATTGAATTTGTTGAGACGATTTCGTATTGGACAATATCACTCAGCCGCCACCATCCGCCGTTCCATACCAACGGCATGTTAACACTTTTTTTGTACTCGGCGAGACCTTTTCCACTGACATGAATTTCTGTCGGTTCCACGTAAACGGGTGTCGCAACTTTGGCACTGGCACATTCTGTGAGGAATCCGATGACATTTTTCCATATGCAGGTTTCTGTGGAACCCGGCCAGTAATTGTCGAACAGGAAATTCTGCGATACTCCGGCCAGACCGGCCGATGTCATATCATTCATCAGGTCTGCACCGAATATACCCATCCAGGTCCATACACCTTCATCAATATTTTCTGCAATCGGATCATGATTTGGCGGCACGAAGTACCGGGTCCCGATCATGCCCATCTGGTGTTTTTCCACCATAACCTGGGGAAACCAGTCGAGATTGGTTATCCTGGCGATGGCCTGGTTATCCTTTTGGGTCAGCATAACGAAATCGCGGTTATTGTCGTGACCTACGTATTTATGATAAACGCCAGGGTAGCTGGCCCCTTCGTATTCTGTACCTTTGGTTTTATTGTAATAGTTAACGACCATATCCATACCATCGGGGTTATGGTTTGGTACGATCATATAAACCACTTGAGAAAGCCAGTTAAGTTTTTCAGGATCCGTTGTGGTGCAATAATCATATGCGATCAGAGGTGAGGCTTGCGAGGGTCCAACTTCTGATGAATGCATGGAAAGCGTGGCGAGGACAAATACCTTGCCCCTGTCAGTTAGGGATTTCAATTCAGAGGCTGACAGATCAGGATCCAGAGCCAGCTTTTTATTCATTTCTTTAAGACTATCCAGGTTTTGCAGATTTTCAGGCATGGAAAGAAAAGCGATGTACATGGGTTTGCCCATGGGGGATTCTCCGATCTTCCGCATTTCAAGCCGGTCGGATTCCTCATCCAGCTTTTGGAGATAGGATATTAACTGTTCATAGGTGAATAGGTTTTTGTCACTTCCCGGAACAAAGCCAAAAAAGTCTTCCGGCTTTTGCGGGAGATTTTGTGATGCGGCACTTAAAAGAACAGATACCAGGATTACGATAGTGGTTAGTAGTTTTTTCATTGTTCAGATACATATTACGATTGAAAAAATCACAGAAAGATAATCATTTTTCGCATACTCAAAGAAGGAAAAGGTCAGGTAACCGGCACACTTCAACATAAACTCTGATCATCAACTATGGGTACAGCTATAGTAAGACTGACTCCGGGCTCTTTACGTCGGTCTTATTGTCCATTCGGGACAGCACAAATGCACTTTTGATCCTTCGGTGTATTGTCTTGTTGCCGGGAGAACCCTTAATAAAAGGAGTGCTTCTTTTCACCGGGTTAATTTGTTCACGGGACTGTCTCATAGTTTTCAATATTTTTCAACATTTCCATCGTGTATTAACAGATAATTGTATCTTAGATGCCGTAAAAAACTAAACTAATTACTGACTATGGCAAATAAGGAAAACAAACAAAACATGGCCCTTGTCATTGTGATAGCGGCTGTGGCGTCGACGGGCGGGTTGCTTTTTGGTTTTGACACAGGTGTCATCTCCGGGGCCCTACCCTTTCTCCAAAAAAGCTGGAATCTTTCAACCGGTGCTGAAGAATGGGTAACTACTGCTGCTTTGATCGGCGCAGTAATAGGAGCTCTCTCCTCGGGTCGTATTGCTGATAATTTTGGAAGGAAAAAGGTCATCATTGCCACTTCCATTATTTTTGCAGTCGGTTCTGTACTGACCGGAGCTTCCACCAGTCCGGTTTTTCTTTCGCTGAGCAGGGTTGTCATTGGTATAGCCATCGGAATTTCCTCTTTTACCGTGCCTTTGTACATCTCGGAAATTTCACCCACAAAGATCAGGGGTGCTTTGGTTTCTTCATTTCAGTTGATGATCACCATAGGGATCCTGGTATCCTATTTCAGTGATCATGCATTTGCGAATGAAGCCAACTCTTTTTCATGGAGATGGATGTTCTATGTTGGCGTTTTCCCGGCCTTGATTCTATTCATCGGGATGCTCTTCCTTCCGGAAACCCCCCGTTTCCTGATTGGTAAGGGCAAAGTTGATAAAGGCCGTAAGATTCTTGCCAAGGTTGAAGACCCTGTCCTCGTTGAAGAGGCCATACAAAAGATACAGGAAGACATCCGGCTGGAGGAACTGCAGGCAACAGACTGGACTGAAATATTTAAGCCATGGCTCCGGAATGCTCTTTTCATTGCGATTGGGATCATGTTCGTACAGCAATTTGTAGGCATCAACACCATTATTTATTATGCACCGACGGTATTTATCATCGCAGGTTTCGCTGGGGCCAAAGCAGCTATTGCAGCCACTATCATCGTGGGCGCTGTGAATGTCCTGTCGACGATCCTCTCGATGTTCCTTATAGACAGATTAGGCCGGAGAAAGCTCTATTTTATAGGACTAACAGGAATGGCCGTATCACTGGCTGCATTGGGAACTTTCTTTCTGATGAAAGACAGTCTTGGGGCCTCCCTGAAATATGTCACGGTCGGCAGTATGATCGTTTATATCTTTTTCTTTGCTGTAAGTCTCGGACCATTGGGCTGGCTGATCATTTCAGAGATTTTCCCATTGAAAGTAAGAGGCCTCGGAATGAGCATAGGTTCTCTTTCAAACTGGTTATTCAATGCGATTGTAACTTTTACTTTTCTTAAACTGGCCTGGTTATTCACGGCTCCCGGAATGGAAATTGTTCAGGAGGGTGCTAAGAAAGCCGATCCAAATCCTGCGGGAGCCTTTTTTGTATATGCTGTGATAGCTGTTCTCGGCATTTTCTGGGGCATAAAATATATTCCCGAAACCAAGGGCATAACACTCGAAAAGATAGAACAGCACTGGCGTGACGGCAAAGCACCTAATGAGCTGTAATACAAAAAATCAGTTTAACAATATCATCAGGGCTGTCTGAAATTTTCATCAGACAGCCCTGTTTTTTTTATACCTGGCCTGTTAAGTTAGCTTGAGGTTGCATTTGGATATTATTTGTGATTCTCCCGCACGAGCGGGACAAGCTATTATACCTCTAAAATCAAAATTATTATAGCATGAAAAACTGAGCCCTTGTTTTACGTTGAAACAAGATTCAGAACCTGACTGATCAGATTCCGGAAATTTTCTTGTGATTCGTCATCAAAATCGGATGGTGAAATCGGAGATTGCTGATATTTCAGCGCAAAAGCGGTGGCGAGTGTAGGTCGGCTGAGTTTATTATTCTCAATATACTCAAGGTTATTTTCGGTGATACCTATCCTTTTGCCAAGTACAAATTTCTTAAAATCAATCGTGGAAAACAGGTCTTCGAGTCCTCTGTGGCCTTCGACGATTGAAATGCGCTTACTGGCTTCATCTTTACGTGAAATAAAAATGTTTTGAGACAATTGTTCAACCACACTTCTGGATGCCGGATGATCGGTGAGGAGTACTCCATATCCGAGTTTCCATCCGGTCATCAGGTTTACAAGTGATATTACAGAGGAAATACCGGTAGCAGGCAGAACGTATATTTTTATTGCGGGTTCAAAAATATCCAACAGGGTTTTGAGATAGTAGAAGACCGTGGTATCTTCGACAATAACGTTATTTCTTTCGCGGACAAAATTACTTTCACTGATTTGTGTACCCAGAAGGGTATATATAGGAGAAAGGGTATCTCCCGAAACTTCAGCAAGAGATTGTGCATCGTATACTTTGGTTTCCGACCGGTCGTCCAGTTCGTCGGCTCGCTGGACGGCAAGCATACGGTAAATTTTATCTGTATTGACAAGATGCGGTGAATGGGTTGAATAGATGATCTGGATATTTTCCTTCAGATCTTCAAAGACTTTAAGAACATCTTCCTGTGCTCTGGCATGGAGGCTGAGGCCCGGCTCATCAATCAGGAGTATTTTCCCTTTACGGTCGTTTTCCAGCGCAGTTGCTTTCAGTTCGAGGAAGAAAGACAGGAACCAGCGCACTCCCCTACTCCGCTGTTTCGGATAAAGCCGGTCATGTTCGTCTTTGATCCAGAACTCAAGATAAGGTTTCCCTTTCTTCACGGGATGATTAAAATCGTAATGCTCAAGCTCAAAATTAAGCCTGATTTTGTTTTTCTTTCCGAGATTCTGGCGCCAGTACCCCTGGAAATGAAGGGTTATCTCCCCGTTCAGGTTTTCAATCTTTTGTTTCAGGATCCTGTCGTTTGTGGCCTGAAAAAAACTGGCATCGAGGCCCGAAACAATGAGGAAGTTCCTGGCTGCATTATAACCCTCTGTTTCCGAATCCTTATTGAGGATGTCTTCAAGGTCGATCCGGTTAGGCAACAGACTGCTGAAATCCTCAAAAAGTTTGAAATCTGGAATATAACGAAACAGAATCTTTCCTGATTCTTCAAACATTTTAATGTTCTCCTGTTGCTCCAGGTTATCCCAGGCTTTGGCTTCAATGTCATTGCCATTCTGGTTGTGAAGTGCTATCCTGAAGCATTCCATGGAAAACTGATACGAATTTTCGTATTCCTTGATTTCCTCCTGTTTTTGGGTAAGTTGTAATTCCAGGTTACGAAGATCCTGTTTAAGCTGATGGATGCTTTTTTCGTCATCAGTGAACAGCATACGTTCTTTAATTTCATCTTTTTTCCCGGTTATGACAACAATATCCTCCTTTGTACCGGTATAGGCTTTTTTTGCCTGCATAAATCGTTCGGCATATTCGGAGATGCTGATCAATCCACTAAGTTTCTCACTTTTTTTTCGGTATGATGCATCAATTTTATCGAACCGTATTTTCAGCAACCCTTCGTGTTTTACAAGTTCGTAGAGTTCATTTTTTGCCAGGTCAATTTTTCTACCATTTCTGGATCTCTGTATCGTTTTCTCAAGTTTCTCAGTCCTGGCATGTATTGCAGACAACTCAGCCTCCAGCATATTTCTTTCTTCTTCTTCTTCATTTACCTTTTCAAGAAGCGAAGAAGTGTCACTGATAATGATTTCGACCCTGGCCAGAAGTTCCTGTTCCATTTTTACAGCTTCACTCTCCATTTTCCGGTATTCCTCAAGCATCTGGTCGTCACCATAATATAGTTCGGAATCATTCTTGTTTATCCATCTCCTGTTCAGGGTAATCTGACCGGTTTCCTTTAAGTGAGCGGATATTTTTGGATGAAGAGATGTTTCATCAATAATCCGGCTTACCTCTTCCTCCATGAGCATAAATGAGCACGATGCTTCCGGAATAGTCAGGTCACTTCTCAGTATATCATCATTGATCTTTCCATTGTAGAAGCTGTTCATGCCTTCAAGGATGGAAGTTTTGCCCGACTCATTCTGACCTATGAGTGTAGTAATGTTATCTGGTGCCAGCCGGACCCAGCCGGTATCAATTATCGATCTGTAATTTTTGATTCTGAATGCGTTGAGCTTCATTTTTTAAATGGTTCTAGTCCGATTCCTATAATAAGAATATCGTCAATTTGTTCGTATTTTTTTTTCCACTTGAGTAATTCCGTATTCAGGTAGGCTTCCTGTAACGAAATATCCAGTTTGTTTGTTTCTCTTAGTATTTGTTTAAATCCTTTAAACTTAAGTTTTTTGTAACGGTATCCACCGAATTGATCGGGATAACCATCCGAAAAAATATAGAATGAATCCAGTTGTGAGAAAGGCAAAATATGACGGGTAAACGATTGTTCTTCCACGGGGCTGACTCCAATGGGCATACGGTCACCTTTTATAACTACCAGCTCACCATTCTTAAAATATATCAGAGGGTTGTTTGCTCCTGAAAATTCAAGTTGTTTCTTTTCAAGATCGATAACACACAAAGCCATGTCTATACCGTCTTTCTGTTCATCCTGGCTGCCATTTTGGTGAAGGGCTTTCATGACATGTTCACGTAATTGATTCAGGAGCTTGTTAGATGGCGGAATACAGTGGGATACAACCTGGTTCAGAAAATTAATGCCCATTATACTCATGAAGGCTCCAGGAACGCCATGTCCTGTGCAATCAGCGGCAGTAACGGCAATTCTGTCCTTAATCCGCGTTATCCAGTAAAAATCACCACTAACCGTATCCCTTGGCCTGTAAAGTATAAAACTTGCGGGAAGTAATTTCCTGAAATCCGCCGGATCAGGCATCATGGCATTCTGGATATAGCTGGCGTACCTGATACTGTCAGCTACGTCTTTTTCATACTGACTGGAGTACATCATGGCAGAAATATACTGCTTAAATTTAATATAAATATCTTCTATTTAAAAACATGTATTTGCTGATAAAATTTACACTATGTAATGGCTTGTATTTCTGGATTATAGAAAATAAAATAGTCGGATTAGGGAACTTTCAGTCAATTTGGCAAAGAATTTGATTTCATCATGACATAACGTTATTTGAAAGAAAAACAGGCAGAAGCCCGGCTTCAAAGACTGGTCAGCCGGACAACTGCAATTAAAAAACCAATAGCCATGAAAAAATTAGTTATAATATCCGCATTATTGTTCTTAGCCCTTGGATTAAGTGCACAGAACAATACGGGAAGGAAGCCCCGGGAGAAGAAGACCACTGTTACAGAGACAAAGAAAGAGACGACAACAACCCGTACAAAACCAACAACCTCTACTCCGACCAGTGTGAATAAGCCGGATCGGACTACCCCCGCTCCCCCCGCAGGAAACAAGACAAACGCACGTGAATCGAGAACTCCTGCAAATACAGGGAATGCCGACAGGACCAGACAGAGCACTACACCGGCAAACCGGGAAGTTCGTACTCCTGATAACCGTAACAAGACAGTTACTCCATCGAATACGAACCGAACCAATGAAAATGCGACCAGAGGACCTAGCAGGGAGAACAGTTCAGCCCGTCCTCCCCGCACAACAGGTGGTAACACTCATGTTACCAATACCACTACCAAGATCACCTATGATCCCAAGAGAGGTCAGACCTACACTGAAGAGAGAAGAGTATATGTCAATCCTGCACCCAGGAGGGTAGTAAGACCGGCACCTCATATAACCTATGTACAGCAGCCTATTGAATACCGGAGAGTTCACAATGCATACAGAATGCCCCCGAATGCTAATATCATCTGGAATGAAAACATGTACCACCAGTACGTTGTATTATACCCTGATTTCCATTTGTGGTACTATCCGTATGGTTATGCCATCCACAGCATTTCCTCTTATGATGCCGCAGGTTATATAGGCGAAATAGCCAGAGTTTACGGTATGGTTTATGACACCTGGTATTCGCCTGAAACGGATGAATACTTCCTTTATTTTGGAGGTCCTTACCCCTACCAGGATTTCAGTGTTGTGCTGGAAGGAAGAGATGCACGGAGGTTCAGCCGGAGACCTGACAGGTATTTTGCCAACCGGTATATTTCGGTGACTGGTCTGGTAAGCCTTTGGGAGAACAAGCCCGAGATCGATGTCAAACAAAGAAGTCAGGTCCAGGTATACTGATCCGGAAATCCGTAAAAACCCGGTTAAGTCTTTACACAGCTAGCATCATACAGCATGCATCTGAGAATATGACCAGAATGGAAGGAAAAAGAAACGCAGGAAATCATTCCTGCGTTTTTTATGTATTAAATCTTATTCCAGCTACCCGACTCCGGGTCGAGAAACCATGTCAGTTTTCCTTTTGGATGCACATGGTATGCCGGGTAAGATCCGGCAATCTTTGAACCGGAAAAAAGTTCTTTTAACACCGGGATTTTGCGGGATCCGGTTGCCAGGAAAAGTACATGACGTGCATTGTTGATCACCCGCCCGGTGAGCGTAATCCTTGTCTGGCCTGTACCGGGATGCCTGGTAACGGCAACCCATTCTTCAGCGGTCATTAAATCTAAATGGCCGGGGAAGATGGATGCCGTATGTCCGTCTTCACCGATGCCAAGCACGATAAGGTCAAAGCAGGGCAAACCGTTTTTTTGAGGCATTTTTTTTAGCGTGGCTTCATACCTCCTTACTTCTTCAGCAGGATCGTTCTCCCCCCTGATCCTGTTGATGTTATTTTCAGGAACGCGGATCTTTCCAAACCATGTTCTGAGTGCATTTCCATAATTACTTTCCTCACTCCCCGGCGGCACACAGCGTTCGTCGCCCCAGAACAGTTTCAATCTGCGAAGGAGGAAGGGAGAACCCCATTCATCCGGAGTCCTTGTAAAGATTTCCATCGGCGTTGATCCTCCCGAGAGGGCAAGGTAAAAATCATCACCATATCCCGCAGATCTCATGATGTCCAGTGACAGCCGGTGAAGAAAGGCATTTGTCAACTCGCCTGGCGACTGGAATACTTCGATATGGGCAAGTTTGTTATAATTCACAGTATATTCCATCATCGGATAAATTTTTACAGGGGTAACGCCAGGATCTGTCCGGTTCCTCAATGAGGGCATCAGCAATTTCCGGTCCCCATGTTCCTGCCGGATAGCCATACAAGGGAATTTCAGAATTATTTTCCCAGAGATCAAGGATGGGCTCAATAAATCTCCAGGTGGTTTCCACAGCATCGCCGCGTGAATAGAGTGTAGGATCATTAACCATACAATCGTGAAGAAGCCTTTCGTAGGCTTCCGGAAGTCTTTCATCTGAGAGAGAGGAATAATGAAAATCCATATTTACTGTCTGAACATTAAAGCCTGCACCGGGAATTTTCATTCCGAATTTCATCAGGATACCTTCATCAGGCTGAATTCTGATAATAAACTGGTTTGATTCATTTGGCTTTCCCAGTTCATTACAAAAGATATGCTGTGGTGTCGGTTTAAAATGGATGACCAGTTCGGTAACCTTTGTTGGCAGGCGTTTGCCGGTTCTGACATAAAAAGGGACGCCATTCCACCTCCAGTTGTCTATATAAAATTTCATTGCGACGAAAGTCTCGGTTCGAGAGTTGCTGCCAACGTCTTCTTCATCCCTGTATCCCGGGATCTTCTCCCCGCGGACGGTGCTGCCGGAATATTGTCCCCGTATCACATTTCTGGCAATATGCTCATCGTCCAGCGGGCGCAACGACTGGAAGACTTTCACCATCTCGCTTCTGATGGAGGTCGCATCGGCATTTACTGGCGGTTCCATTGCAACAAGTCCGGCGAGCTGCAGCAGATGATTCTGCACCATATCTCTCAAAGCGCCGGAATGATCATAGTAGCCACCTCGTTTGGCTACTCCAATAGATTCAGCACTGGTTATTTCGACATGGTGGATATAGTTCCGGTTCCAAAGTGGTTCGTAGATATTATTTGAAAACCGGGTTACCAGAATATTCTGTACGGTCTCTTTTCCAAGGTAGTGGTCGATCCGGTATATCTGATCTTCAGAAAAATGTTTCAGAAGATGCCTGTTTAGACGACGCGCTGTATCCAAACTGGTGCCAAAGGGTTTTTCAACGATGATCTTATATTCTTTCCGGTTCAACCCCACATTAGCAAGATTTTCCGGGATCACTTCATAAAGGCCGGGAGGTGTAGCCAGATAAAACAGAATATTATTACCGAAAGAAACCGATTCCTTAAGTGTTTCGATAAAGGATTTTAAATCCTGGTATGAGCTTTCCAGATTATAATCAACAGGTCTGTAATAAAGGTTATTTATAAAAGCTTCATCGATTTTGGAATCTGAAGAAAATTCATGAATGTCTTTTTTCATTTCTTCCCTGAAGGACTGATCGTCCATTATTGTACGTCCCAGTCCAAGAATGGCAAACTGTTCAGGCATCAACCCCTGATCAAAGAGGTTGTTGAGTGCAGGCATAAGTTTCCTTCGTGTCAGATCGCCTGAAGCCCCAAAGATGACAATAAGGTGGTTTTGCGGTTTTTGCATATCCTGTTTGTGTTTACTGTTTTAAGGTAAACACAAAAGGAATTATCCAGGTTCGGAAAATCTTCAGTTCATCAGCACTTTTTGAATATTGTCCAGCCCATGCCTGAAATCTTTTCTCATCATGGCAGGCATCATGAGACCGAACCATCTTTGCAAGGGGTATTTCAGATCATCCATTTCCATATACCAGCTAACCCTGGTGCCACCAGATACACCTTCAAAGTTAAACCCTCCTTGGGATTTTTCCTGACCGTTAAATTCCATCTCAAAATGAACATTTTTATAGGGAACACTCTTCAGGATTGTAAGAGTGCCTTTACCCGTTACCGGACCGTCCCAACTGTAAGACGAACCCTGTCCTTCTTCAGGACCGGTATAGGTTATTTCCATATCCGGGTCCATCTCCGACCATGGAGACCAGTTTTCCCAGTTATGCAGGTCGTTTACCTGCGTAAAGGCAGCCACGGGATCCGTTGTGATCACTTTTGATTCTTCAAAGTAGGTGCTTTTCGGAAGAAAAATTCCAACGATAAAAAAAATCAATACGAGGGCCAGTACGACAGCTCCAATAATTTTGAGTGCTTTCATAATGATTATTTTTAATTAATCCAGATAAACAAAGTTAAATGATTTTATGAAACAGCTGCCGTGATTTTGACAAAAGTGACTAATTAGCAGATGAATATGGGGGGACAATGCGGCTGGCCTTGGCCACAGAATAGGCAGTAAAGAAACCAAGGGCATTATTTGAGATATTTCCGGTGATATTTGCCGGTGGTCCGGAGAAGAGAGGGTTACTGCCAAAAGATTCAGCCTTTGCATCCTGGATAAAGTTGTAGTAATCTTGTGTAATCCCATCCAGTTCAAATGTAACCGTATCACCAGGAACAGCCTTTTCTGTACCGTTCCGGTCACTCAGGTACTGGGCTTCAATGCCATACGTATAGTTCCCATTGAACAATTCATCATTCTGAACAAAGTATTCGGTAAGTGTGTCTGTGAGCAGAACCCCGTTTTTCCAGGCTTTAAAGGCATAAAAGTTTTTTTGATCTCCAGGATCCTGCGCCCAGACATGAACCTCCCAGCCTGATGAAAAAGTATTTTTAGTATAGGTTAATGTAATACTGTCAACCGGATTTACAGGAGGCAGAAATGAACTCGCCTGGTATCCCTCCGTTTTTCCATCACCATTGATATCTACGTTATCAATATACAGGGTATAGGTTCTGCCTGCAATACCACGGTAACCGTCATAAGTCTGATACAATCCTTTATCTTCCTGGTTTTCACTCAGCACGGTAGTGTCGGTACCATCAGAAATAAATACTTCCGCGCCTGTTACCGGTGGAGAAGGTTTATTATAAAAGTAGTTTTCGGTAGAGGTTAGCCTGACCCAGTGAATACCGGTTTCGGAGGTAATTTCTCCATATACAGCCAGGTGTTTGAACGTATTGTCAAGTTGAATATTATTTATACGTTCGGTACATGAACCAGAGAGTAGGGCTATAAAAACAATCGATACACCAGCAATTCTTCTCATCTTTTCAAAATTTAAAGTTATAAGTAATAGCCGGGATGATGGAGAAGAGATATGTTTTCTCTGCGTAGGTGACATTGGGATTATTTTCATCCTGTACAAAGTTGATGGCCCAGGTATTTTTACGGCCGTAAGCATTGTAGACTGACAAATTCCATTCTGAGTGCCAGGATCTCCCCGGCTTCTCTTTTCCTTTAAATGTAAATGAAATGTCCAGCCTGTGATAATTATCGAATCGGTAGGCATTCCTGCCTGAATATACGGGAAGGACCTTCCCAAGGATAACATATCGCCCTACCGGAAATGTATACGGGAGACCTGAAGTAAAAATCCAGGTTGCACCCAATGCAAGCCGGTCGGTAATATTATAATTAATGACAACTGAAATATCGTTTGGTTTATCATAGGGTGCGTTGTAAGTCTTTCCCTCATTAATATCCCTGATTTTACGCATGGATTTTGAAAGGGTATAACTAACCCATCCGTTCAGATTTTTTTCTTCAATCCTGACCATGAATTCAGCTCCATAGGCCCAGGACCTTCCGGTACGAATTTCACCCTCGAGCAAAGGATTCAGCAGAAGTACGGCATGGTCCCTGAAATCGATGGTGTTTTGCATCGCTTTATAATATACTTCGACGGAGGTCTGGATTGCATGCATCCTGAAATCTTTGAAGTACCCGACAGAGACCTGATCAGAGATCTGAGGTCTGACATTTGGACTGGCAGTGAACCAAATGGCGAGGGGAGTTCCGGCAACTGAGTTCTCGGCGAGTTGTAAATACTGCCTGGTTCTTGAATACGATAGCTTGACAGAATTATTATCATCGATGGTATAATTTGCACCCAGTCGGGGCTCCAACCCTGCGTAAGTATGAAAGATATCGCCTGATGGATATACGGTTGAATCAGTGGCAGAATATTCGGAATTATAATGATAGAGGGTTGCCTTTCCTATATTCTGAAAGACAGATAACCTGAGGCCATATTTTACAGACCATTTATAGCCCAGTTTTTCTTCACCCATGGCATAAAATCCGTGTTCGAGAGCAAAGTTATCGGGGAGTTTGAAGGTATTAAAAACCTTATCCTGGGATCCTCCCTTAATCACTCCGGGGTTAAGCTGATGAAGGGTGGAAATAAATCCGAACTTAAAGGTTGTCAGGGGATTTGCATAGCATGTAAAGTCGACTTTGGCACTGTAATCCTGCAGGTCGGAGTTCCATTCAAATGAGTTAGGCTGTCCTTTTGGCGTTCCCAGCCAGTAGTTATAGTATGAACTGATCAGGGTGAAATTACTGAATATTTTGGGTGAGAAAAGGTGGTTCCAACGTGCGGTAAATGTTCTGTTACCGTAATGAAGTCCGGCAAACTGGTTTTCAAAGACATCGCGGCCAAAATAACCTGAAATAAATATCCTGTTTTTCTCATTAAAGATATGGTTGATCTTTGCATTCAGATCGTAGAAAAAGAGTTTATTGTTCCTGATGTCTTTGTTTTTAGCCAGAGGAAGAAACAGATCTGCATAGGTTCTCCTGCCAGCCAGGAGAAAGGAAGTTTTATCCTTAACGATCGGTCCTTCAAGTGTAAGGCGGCTAGAGATCAGCCCCACGCCGCCTGTCACTCCAAACTTTTTGGTGCTGCCTTCTTTCATTCTGACATCGAGCAGTGAAGCAAGTCTTCCGCCGCTGCTTGCAGGAATATCACCCTTGTAAAGCGTAACATCTTTTATGGCATCGTTATTAAAGACAGAGAAGAAACCGAGAAAATGGGAAGCGTTATAAACCGTAGCTTCATCGAGAAGGATCAGGTTCTGGTCAGTACCCCCTCCCCTTACACTGAAGCCTGAAGATCCTTCAGACGCAGCCTGGACACCTGGCAGCAACTGTATCGCTTTGATCACATCCACTTCACCCATAAAAGCAGGGATTTCCCTGATGGATTGAATGGGCAGTTTTATGGTGCCTGTTTCCAGGCTGGTGATATTCTGATTTTTGCCGCGTGAACTTACAACAACCTCTTCAAGGTGTTCAGTATTTTCTGACAAATAGACATTTAAAGTGGTGTCTGAACTGAGACCGATCAGTTTTTCGACAGATTTATATCCCACATAGGAATAAGTAAGACTGTAAGTTCCGGGGGCCAATGTCAGGGAATAAAAGCCGTACTTATTGGTTATCGTACCCGTACTTAATTTTTTAACATAGACGTTAGCGCCGATCAGTTCTTCACCTGAAGCAGAATCGCGCACATATCCCGAAATAGAAAAAGACCTGGCGTCCGGAGGGGGCGCAGCACTCAGAGAGATGACCAGGCAAAGTAAAAAGGCGTAAAGGGGAATGCTTTTCATAGTTAAGGTTAATGGAAAAAAGTATTCCGGCGGATTCAGCCGTACAAATTTCCGGCCATTCTTGATTAAAATATCAGAACTTAACACCGGAAAAACAGAATTGTGCCGGGTTACAAATCCTGTCCGTTCCGGCATACAAATTTATGAACAATTCCGCTAAACTATAAAAAACCCGGAAATTGATGTTTTCTCATCTCCTTCCGGGTTCGTACTAAACGTAATACTACCTCAAATTGTTTATAAAGCTTTTACGACAGCAGCCGGATTTCATCCGTTTGGACCAGATCCTGATCAGAAGACTTCGCCTTCTCCGCTCATGTCCTGGTTATCCTCACCATTCTCACCCGATTTTCTCTGTTTAAAATTGTTCAGCTTATAACTTAGGGAGAGCATGATAACACGTGGCTCATGACTGAAGTTCATCATAATTGCTGAAGTTCTTCCCGTAGGTAGAGGATTCATGTTTCATTGTACCGAACAGATCCCTTACCTGCAGTGTAGCAGCAAGTTTCCGGTCGAGGAAGTCATGACGGAGAGCCACGTTTGTGAAGAAAAATCCTTCCTCAGATCCCTGGATAGTGACAGAAGGTCCGTTATAGAATGCCTGAATCTGGAGCCGGGTCTTGGTTGAAAAATTAAAGGTGGCATTCAGCCGTGTGTCCCAGTTGTTGCTTTTCCTGGAAACATTCTGTCCTTCGAGTTTTCCATTTTCCGAATAACGATAAAGGGAACCGCTAAGATTCAGATCGAGCCATTTCATCTGGTTATAATCGACCATTAATTCAGCACCCAGGGAATTATCGGTTGCGACATTTCCATATGTATGGAGCTGGATATTATTTGTCGTATCATAAACCTGGATGATCCGATCGATTTTGTTTACGGTATTCCGGTAATAGGTTTCAAATGAAACAAAAGATTTCCCGAATGTTTTTTGGTAACCCAGTTCAAAAGAGTTCAGATATTCAGGCATTAAATTAGGATCTCCCTGGCGAACCGTACGGGCATCGACATAGGTGACGAAAGGCTCCAGATACCATCCTCTAGGTCTGTTAATTCTCCTGCTGTATGAAATCATTACCTGGTGACCGCTTTTAAAGTTACGGGCCAGATGCAAACTTGGAAATATATCGAGCCGGTTAATGGTAGATGCCTGGGCAGCATGGTTGTCCTTTATTCTGCGGTCGGTGTACTCACCCCTAAGGCCAAGCTGGAACTGGTAATTTCCCAGGGTATTTCCGTAAGTCACATATCCTGCCTGAATATCCCGGTAAAATTTGTTTCCTGTAGTATATGATGAATCAAGTAACCATTGATCAGGGGCAGGATTATTGGGATGATACCCGAAGAAATCAAAAGCTTCGTACTCATTATCTATCCTGGTCTGGTAACCAGCCTGGAAACGTCCGTTCTCGCCGATTGGTTTAGTATAATCGACCTGGGCACGGAAGTTATGCTCATCACCTGGAGAATTCGATTTGGTTCCGGAAGTCGACCGGGAAGTGTCAGAGCCTACAATTTTAAAATCGCTGTCGGTGGGGTACTCGAACTGTAAGTTGCCGTCCTTACCATTGTGTTTGGAGAAATTGGCATATGCGACCAGTTCATGTCCCTTATCATCAAATTTATGCGTAAACGAAAGGTTCGTATTATAATAATTTCCTCCATGAAAACTGTTGGAGTTACTGAGGGTGTAGTCATTAAGTACCCCGGGATTATTATAATAATGTATTTTCTGCAGACCGCCGAATGCAAACTGGTGGTTTCCCAGTTCCCCGGTAAGAGATATAGTATTCTTATCGTTCAGGTAATAATCGAATCCTAATTTCCCTTCACGGCCTTCCCTGCTCATATCGCGCACCCCTACCTTGTCGGTAAAGTTTGTTGTATCATGGGAAGTTATGCTGCTATTAGAAAGATAGGAACCGTTGTAATGGTTATTCTGATAAGTCAGCCCTCCGTAAAGGTTAAACTTGCTGGTCCGGTAACTTAACAGGAAATCGCCGGAATATTTATCATTGGTTCCGAGCTTTGCATTGAAAACACCTGAAAGTCCCTGGAGGGCATTCTTTTTTGTGATGATATTTATGATACCAGCCATTCCGTCGGGATCAAATTTAGCACTCGGATTGGTGATGATTTCAATATTCCTGATCGCGCTGGCGGGGATCTGTTGTAATGCATCGCTACCAGAGAGCGGAGTTGGCTTGCCATCGATCAGAACCGTAAAGCTTGTGCTTCCGCGAAGGCTCACATTTCCGTCAATGTCTACGGATACCGAGGGCGTATTCTGAAGGACGTCTGCAGCGGAGCCGGTTGAGGCGTTAATATCCTGTCCGACATTGATTACTTTTCGGTCAATTTTGTATTCAACCCTGGGCTGGTCTGCCACAACTTCCACTTCACCGATATTTTGGGTAGCCTCATTCAGAATAATCGAACCTGCATTAAAAGAATTTTCCTGAGAGGAGATCAGAACATTGTTGATATATTTCTTATTATACCCCATAAAGTTCGCTACAAGATAAAATTTTCCATGGGGTATATTTTTCAGATTGAATGTGCCGTCGGGACCTGAAATACCTCCAGTAACCAGCGAAGAATCTTTAGAATTGTATAGAGCCACGCTGGCGAATTCCATGGGTTTTTTGGTTTTGGAATCCATCACCTGACCCTTGATCGTTCCCAGAGGAGCTGCATCGCTCCGATAAGTATTAGCTGGCGGCTGAGAGAACATTGAAATGGACAACAGGCATATTATTCCTGCAATTAAACTCTTTTTCATTCTTTCCTTTTTGTAAATTGGTATCGTAAGAACTTCTATCAGCGGATTCAAACTGTAACTACAATATCTTCCTGTCTGAGTTCAACGATCTAAATGATTGTTTCGGTGATTAGACAACCCTTTCAGGTTATTTATTCAACACGATGTGTTAAAAAATGTTTTCGACCAATAAGCCGTTAAATGTTTCTGTAAATGGCCTGCAAAGATATCATTTTACTGGTGAACCTGGTTGGGTGTGTGAATCATTCCGGTCCATTCAGAGGTTAAAGATCCTGCAAAACAGCCTGAATACTCCACCCCTAAATGGATAAAACGATCCTGATCCAAAAAGTTAAAAAAATGTTAATCAGGATTTTAGTTATAGTCAGAGGTAAAATACCGGTAATATTGCTGATGGATTATTTCCGGTGACAGCTGAGGAACTTGCTTTTTTTGAATTTATTTCAGAAGTGGACTTCATCAGCAATTACAGGAATTCATTAAAATCAGATGCCGGAATGGAACCATTGGCACAGCTATAAGTCCGGACTTTTATCCCGCTTTTTCCAGACAGTCTTTTTGAAACTCATGTAATCTGACTCAGGGCATCGAGGAATGCTTCAACAGATGCGGTAACAATATCAGTAGAAGCTGAGAAGCCGTAGTACATGATTCCTTTATGATCCACCTGTATATGCACTTTCCCGAGATCGTCACTTCCCCTTGTTATGGCCTGTATCAGGAATTCTTCCAGCTTTACTTTTTTCGAGATGATCTGTTTGACCGCAGAAAAAGCGGCATCTATAGGTCCGTTTCCCTGTCCGCTTGCTGTCGATTTTTGCCCGTTAACTTCCAGGGTGACGGTAGCGGTTGGTATCGTCCCTTTACCGCATAGAACCTGTAGATATTTCAAATGAATCCTGCGGGATTCATCCTTCACCTCTTTGCCGGCAAGGATCATCAGATCATCGTCGGTGATGTCTTTTTTCTGGTCAGCAAGAGTAAGAAACTCATCATAAACCTTATCCAGAGCTTCCTTACTTATTTTATAACCTATTTTTTCGAGCCGGTGTTTCAGAGCAGCCCTTCCGCTTCTGGCCGTCAATACGATGGCTGATTCATTGATACCTACTGCTTTTGGATTGATGATCTCATAATTTTCCCGTTTTTTAAGTACACCATCCTGATGAATGCCAGACGAATGGGCAAAAGCATTTCTGCCCACAATAGCTTTATTCGGTTGAACCGGCATTCTCATAAGGTTGGACACAAGGCGGCTTGTTTTATAAATTTTCCGTGTATTAATGCCTGTGTTCAGATCGAGATGTTTTCTGCTTTTCAGGATCATGACCACTTCTTCGAGAGATGTATTTCCGGCACGTTCACCAATGCCGTTGATGGTTACCTCAACCTGCCTGGCTCCGTTGATCACTCCTGCAATTGTATTTGCTGTTGCCATTCCGAGATCGTTATGGCAATGTGTGGCAAGAATGATATTCTCAACGCCTTTGACATTTTCCACGAGGTATTTTATTTTTTTACCAAATTCTTCAGGCAAAGTATATCCCGTAGTGTCGGGGATATTAACCACAGTAGCTCCCGCCTTTATAACCGCTTCAACCACTCTCGCCAGGTATTTGTTTTCCGTCCGGCCCGCATCCTCAGCATAGAACTCCACATCATCAACAAACGTCCTGGCGTATCTCACAGCTTCGACGGCCCGTTCAATGATTTCTTCGGGATTACTGTTCAGTTTATGGTAGATATGATAATAGGACGTGCCTATGCCGGTATGTATACGACCCTTTTTAGCGAATTTCAAGGCATCGGCAGCGACTTCAATATCTTTCTTTACTGCACGGGTAAGTGCACAGATGGTAGGCAGGGTAACCGCCTTGGATATTTCTACAACAGATTTAAAATCTCCCGGACTGGATATAGGAAAACCGGCTTCGATAATATCTACGCCAAGTTCTTCAAGTGCTTTAGCCACTTCAATTTTTTCAACAGTATTTAACTGGCATCCCGGAACCTGCTCCCCATCGCGGAGAGTGGTATCAAATACATAAACTTTGTCTTTTGCCATGACCCTGAATTTTAAATAAAAAAAATACCGGAAGGGGAACATTGCTCTCGCCAACCGATAAAATCGAAATTTTATTTGCAAAAAAAGTAATAAATAAATTAAAAAACCAGCATATTAATAATTAATTAACAAATCAGGAGGAAGACTGTTTATGAAATTCTTATAAAAACGGGGTGTAACTCATTCTTTCTGATAATGAACAGTCTCAGCTAAAAGTTCTTTCTCATGTCGGGATATGAAATGGTCAATATTTCCAGAGGCATATTCGTACAGGAGATTCTGACAGAATGATCCGGAACTTGTTCCTGTTTCTAAAGTCATCACGCAATACGATCATCTGATAGCCTGCTAATTTAATTCACCCCTGAGCTGGTTAACCCAGTTGCTGATGCGGTCTTTGTTTTTAGAGGCCTGGTTTTCATAATCCAGAGCGAGACCGCAAAATTTCCCCTTTCTCAGGGCCCGGGAGTTTTCGAACTCATAATCGTCCGCCCTGGTATACCCCACGATTTCAGCTCCTCTTTCCTCAAAAAAATCTGCCATGATACCCATCCCGTCGACAAAGTTTTCAGGATATCCTTTCTGATCACCCAGGCCAAAAATGGCAATGGTTTTATTTTTCATATCCTGGTCTTCCAGATCGGGTAAAAACTCATCCCAGTAGTTGGGGAGTTCACCGTCGAACCATGTGGGGACGCCGAGGATAAGATTATCATATTCAAGAAATTTTCCAGCACTAATCTCTTCCGTATTAAGCATATCTATGCTCTCGTCACCAAAAGCCTCTTTAATTTTTCCTGCGATTTTGGCTGATTTTACTGTATTAAAACTGTATACGATGGCTGTCTTTTTCATTGTATAATAATTTTGATTTTAAAGCTACAATAGCTTGTCCCGCTTGTGCGGGAGAACCACACATGATCGATTATTATAAGGTTACGTTTAGCTCCGCAGGGCTCTCCGCCTCATACTGATCGGTTGTGATGTCATAAATCATGTGGGTTTCATGCGTTTGTTTATTAATAATCGGAGTTTACATTGACATGTGAAGTGGCAATTTTCAGTTCGATTAAGATGGTGGAACTAGTATTTGATCATATCCCTTGCAGCAGCCAGAATTTTTTCTGTATTTGGGAGAATCGCCTTTTCAAGGATCCGGTTAAACCCAACGGGTGTGAAGGTTGAACCAACACGTTTCACCGGTGCATCTAAATATTCAAAGGCCTTTTCAGTGATAAGGGAAACCAATTCGCCACCGAAGCCGGCAAAAACTTTATCCTCATGAATGACAAGGACTTTACCAGTTTTTTTAGTCGTTTTCAGTACAGCTTCTTCGTCGAGAGGATTCAGTGAACGCAGGTCAAGTACTTCGACGCTGATTCCTGATTCTTCGGCCATTTTTTCTGCGGCTTCGAGGCACATGTGGGTTGTATTTCCATAGGTTATCATGGAGAGGTCTGAACCCTCCCTTCTGATTCGGGCTTTTCCGAAGGGCACTTCAAAATCATCGGGTACGGGGGTGGCTGCTTTCGGGCTGTTATACAAAGCTTTAGGCTCGAGGAACATAGTGATACCTCTGGACCTGATGGCCATTCTGAGCAGACCTGAGGCATCGTCGGCGAAGGAAGGATAGACGACCCGAAGTCCGGGGAGGGTAGTCAGGGCACCTTCAATAGTTTGTGAATGGTACAAACCTCCGCCAATATAACCTCCGGAGGCAAGCCGGATTATTATGTTAGGGGAAAATTTGCCATTACTTCTCCAGTAATCGTGTGAAGAATCGACCAGTTGTTCCATAGCCGGCCAGAAATAATCGGCGAATTCCGCGCCTTCAACGACCACTCTTATTTTATCATTAAAGCGGCTCATGCCGTTTGCTGTCCCAACGATATAATCTTCCGCAATTGGAGCATTAAATACCCTGTCCTGACCGAACTCCTGCTGCATACCTTTAGATACATTAAAGATACCGCCTTTATCCTTATTGGCAATATCCTGACCCCAGAGGAAACTATCCGGGTTGTGTCTGAATTCTGCCTTCAGGGTTTGGTTGAGAGCTTCTATAAACTTAACATGGTTTCCCTCGTAGTTATGGATCCCATCGGGATACTTTTCAGAGGGATAAGGATCGGGGACGACAAACTTGAAAATTGAAGCGGGGTCGGGATCAGGTGATGAGAGAGCATTTTTATGAGCCTTTTTCACCGTTTCCTTCATTTCCTCCTCAATTGAAGTCAATTCCTCTTCGCTGAAGCGATTATAACGGATCAGCATTCTCCTGAACTTTGCCAGAGGGTCATATTGCTGGACATAATTCATTTCGTAGTCGTCGCGATATAATTCATGACGGTCGGAATTTGAATGTGAATGTATTCTGACGCAGTTTGCCTGTACAATAACGGGATGGCCATGGTTCTTTATAAACTGTTTAGCTTCAGACATAACATTCATTGAATCAAATACATCTTTTCCGTTACAGTGAAAAACTGCCAGGTTTTTAAACCCTGTAAAATTATTGGCCACTTTCCGGTTGGCTGTCTGGTCTGTCTTAGGAACAGAGATACCGTAACCGTTATCCTGGAAAACGAACAGGACCGGGAGTTTTTCGTTTGAAGCACCGTTAATGGCTTCATAAACATAACCTTCAGAAACCGAAGACTCTCCCTGTGATGTGATCACTATTCCGTCAATCCCATATTTTTTCATAGCCCTTCCAACGCCGGCAGCCTGTTGAGCATGGTTCCCTGTGCACGAAGATGTGTTGTGGATGTTCCATTCAGGTTTGGCAAAATGATTGGACATATGCCGACCTCCACTGGCCGGGTCGGCAGCTTTGGATATTCCGTTAAGGATAATCTCATCAGCAGTGAGTCCGGCGGAAATGGTTGTAAGCATATCCCTGTAATATGGAAACAGATGATCATATTCCCTGTCAAATATCTGGCCTATGGCGAGCTGAATCCCGTCATGTCCTGCATAAGGTGCATGATAAGACCAGCCAATTGCCTGTTTCAGATAATTTGGAGCCCTGTCATCCAGAATACGGCCCAAGGTCATGAGCCTGAACCATTTGTCAAGTGTTTCTTTTTCGGTATGTTTAATGTGATAACTCTTATGATTCGTCATTTTATGGAGAAATTTGGGGTAATTAGATTGTTCGGGTAACATCAAAGTTTTCGATATAATCGGCTGCTCTTCTCAGGTATGCTCCTCCAAGTGAACCATCTATAATCCGGTGATCATACGTCAGCGAGAGGAACATTTTATGCCGGATTGCGATCACGTCCCCATCGGGTGTTTCCAGAACCGCAGGCTTTTTCTCAACCATACCAATGGCCAGGATGGCAACTTGTGGCTGGTTTATAATAGGTGTGCCGATCGTGTTTCTAAAGGTACCGAAATTAGTGACAGTAAATGTTCCGTCCTGAATTTCATCGGGTTTAAGTGTGTTGGATCTTGCGGCATTGGCAAGCCGGTTAAGTTCCTGAGCTATACCCAGGAGGTTGAGGTTGTCAATGTTCCGGATCACCGGTACAATTAAATTATTATTCGCCAATGACACGGCTACGCCCATATTGATCCTTTTTTTAATGATGATGCGATCACCATCGACAGAGGAGTTGATGAGGGGAAAGTCTTTAATGGCTTTGGCGGCAGCCTCAAGGAAAATGGGGAGGTAGGTGATTTTTAATCCTTCGCGTCTTAGAAAATCGTCTTTGATCCTGTTCCGCCAGTTAACCACCTGTGTGACATCCGCTTCAAGCATATTTGTGACATGCGCCGAGACATGTTTGGACCGGACCATATGTTCGGCGATAATTTTTCTCATGCGGTCCATCTCGATAATTTCATCCTGTGCAGATACTGAAGCTGAGACTTTTGGTTTTTCAGGGACAGGTTCAGCCCTGAGTGCCGCCTTTTCAAGGGGGGTAGAAGATTCAGCAGCCGGCTTTCCGGTTTCAGATCTCGATTCGATATAATCAAGGATATCTTTTTTCTGAACGCGACCATTCATTCCACTACCTGTCAGAGAATCAAGTTCTTCCCGGGTCACCTTTTCCTCTTCGGCAATTTTTCTGACCAGTGGAGAATAGAAGCGGTCACCAGATCCGGTGACTTTCACTTTCTCCTGTTCCTTGAGCGCGGTCAAAGGGCTTTCCTCCGGCGCGGGTCCGGGCACCGGTTCCTCCTGAGTCTTGATTTCTTTTTGTGCTTCCGGCCCGGCCGTTGCCACTGCAGATTCCGATTCACCGGTAGAAGATGAACTGCCGTCGGTATCTATGACTGCAATAACAGAACCTACGGCGACCGTCTCGTCCTGTTGATACATAATTTTTTTAACTATGCCTTCAACGGGGGAAGGAATTTCAGAATCGACCTTGTCGGTGGCAATTTCCAGGAGTACATCGTCTTCCACAACTTTATCCCCTTCCTTCACAAACCACCTGGTTATTGTTGCTTCCTCAATACTTTCTCCCATTTTGGGCATTATAATCTCAAAGTTTGCCATAATTTTTTTGTGGTTTACAGGCTTGCAAAAATCAGGAATCTTGCATGTAATGTTTTTAACACTGAAATTTTGTATTATTCATTCTAAATTAGCAGGCATATGGACCTGAAGCCCATTGAATCATAACAACAGATGAACTAAATTGTTTAAACATCAGAATGGAGAAAACATCCTGAATATACAGCATTCAGATGAATAAATATTGAATGTCAGATGGATGGTTATTCAAAAAGGGAGAGACGTCGTGAAAAAAAGATCACAGGTCAGAATTCTTCTTCATCACCTGAGAATAGTACTTCAAGGACCAGGGGATCGGAGCCTGCCGTCCGGTCGTATGGTGATTCACTCCTGCCCGTACCGATTCTCCAAACATCGACATCGGGGTAACGGGTTGAGAGGAGGATGCAGGTGAGTGCATGGACCTTGGGTCCGAGAGGTGCAAGGACGACGTTGTATTTTAGTCTGAGGTCAAGACAAAGATTCGTAAGTAACTCATTGATCCGTGAGAGGTCATTCAGGGGATAATTGATAAGATTTCTGACTTCGACTTCGTTAATAATGTCCTGGTTCGTTTTGAAAATATTCTCAACATACTGATTATCGGGAGCAGGATCGGCATACATCAGATAGGTGACGTCAGGTTTGATCTTTTTCCTTACAAATTCGGCTCTGCCCGTTTCATATCCCAGGCCTATTACCAGGGCAGTCGGTTTAGAGGGGTCAAATTTTTTCATTCCGAGATGAATAGATTCGGCATTTTTCGGTAGTTTCACTTTCCTGGGCATACTAAAAGAAGCGGGGGTATAGGAGAAGTAGGTCATAATAGACTTAAATCTGATTTCATCGCGGATAAAAAAGCTGATGATGGTCGAGTACCACAATTTGGACATGCAGCTGTAATCAACGAGGATTTTAAGGTGATTTTTATCCGTATTAAAAACGTTTTCCTTCAGGTAAGCATCGAGAGTAAGACTATCATTTCCGGATAATTCTACAAAGCTGAAACCGTTTTCCTGCAGGATCTGGTTGTTATGTTTCCTGTGGAGTTCGTTATATTTTTCCCTGAAGGCAATGGCAAACTTTCTATCTGCGGCAATACGATGTCCTTCGAGGAGGAAGGTGCATCTTTTTTCATAACCTGCCGCAACGATAAAAATGTCGAAATGAATCGAATTTAATAATTCCGGGTTTCTCTGAACAGCGCTAATGAATTCCATCCTCTGAGCCTCCTCTAACAGAGGATAAAATTATCATAATTTATAAAGGATGCAAAAAAAATGAGACTGCAGTGCAGAGACCCGATTAAAGTTCAGGGTTCACTGAAGGAACCCGGCTGATTGGGGCGGGGGTATAGATCTCTTTCCTGGCAAAAAGATCCTGGTCAGGCCATTGTTTCATTCTAAATGTAGCCGCGAAGATAATTTTTGCAAGGTTATGATGAATCCTCAGTCTTTTATAAGAAGAAGTATTCAGGAGGACGACCCAGTTTGTCCCTTCCTCCATCCTTATAATAAGGGCTGTTGTACCGGCCAGGGTTCCGGTTCGCCACCAGGTTCCATATTTATCAGCACCTCTCCAGCCGAATAATCCTTCTCCTGCTTCATCGGGATCGGTCATCATACGGATGGTTTCCTCCTTAAGAATATCGGGTTTCCCCCTGTAACCATCAATGACGCTAATGAGTTTGGCAAGTTCGGGAGCAGAGGCGACCCAACCGCCGGCAGCACCCAGAAGCTCGATATTATCGCCACCATATGCCTTGGGGACCATTCTTCCGGAGCCATTAATTTCCGGAACATTTGACGAGCCTGCCGGTTCATAGTACCTGACTTCGTTGGGGAATTTATCATAATAATGACTATGCCCAATATGCATATCATTTATCCCCAGCGGCCGCAGAATATTCATTACAACATAATCTTCATACGGAACGCCTGTCTTTATTTGGATAATTTTTCCCAGGACAGCATAGCCAAAATTTGAATAGGAATAGGTTGTCCCCGGTTCATAGGATAGCGGTTGAGAGAGCACCCAGCGAATGACCAGGTCCAAATCGGCCGGAGGATCGGTGTGCATCTTTCGTGCAACATAAAGAGAGTTGAACATAGGATCCCCTTTTTTGCGTGACCATCCGCCGGTATGGTTCAACAGATCCCCGATGGTAATTTTCTCCACCCTTTTATCCTTATAACCAAGAAATTCTTTCTCATTCAGGATTCCTTCAGGCCCAAAAACAGTATCATCAAGATCAAGTATCTTCTGCTCATACAGTTTCAGTATGGCCACTGCCGTAATAAGCTTGGAAACGCTGGCAATCCGGAAGAGATGTCCGGGCTGGACCATTTCGCCGGTTTCTTCATTGGCATAACCGAAGCCTTTTGCATAAACCAGGCTGTCATCTTTAGTGATCGCCACTGAAGCGCCGATGACCTGAAATTTTTCCATAAATGATTTCATCAGGACATCCACCTGTCTGGTATAGGTAAAATCCGAGTCGCGGTTATCAAGATTCAGTGCGAAAGAAATATTTTCATCCTGTATGGTACTGTTGGAAGTGACCTTATCTGAAAAACTGAATGCAATTTCTCCAAAGAAAAAAACAATGGAAAAGAGTATTAATTTCACCAGGAAATTTGATCTCATACGGTATTCTTTTGAATAAACAAATTCTAATCTTCAGGCAAAGTAAGGGTTTTAATGCGATACCATGAAATACTATTTATAAACACTTCTTTCACCAATTTGTTTTACTGGCAAAATACTATATATGAGGAAAATGCCGATTTTTTAAAATATGCGAAGAAACCAGCAAAGTGATTACATTAAGTCTATTCGCATAAGAATAGATCGGTTTAGTAAGAATGAATTAGGAGACTGGTCTATGAAATTAAGCCATTAATCAAACAGAAGAAAAAGGATACGGGATTGGATGGTTATAAAACAAAAATGGGAACCACTCTTTCGAATAGTTCCCATTTCATTCTTTAGCAGCCATAGCTACTAAACAATGCCAAGCTACAGTTATTCTGGCTGGTTCATTCTCGATAGTATTTCAACTATTCTGCAGAGGAACCTTCTTTTTCCTTTCATCCCGGCGAACCGGCTTCAGGAAAAAAATCTCTTTAAACCAACAGGCTGGTTTGGGTCTTACGATCCTCCCCTGGCTGATGTGAAACATTTCCCAGCTGTTTAAGGCCGGATCAGAGGTTTCTGTTTAAAGAGCCAGTTTTTCAAAGAATCCCGTAAACGATTTTCTCATCCGAACCGGGCAGTTAAAGGTTTAACCCTTCTCCTGCAAAGCTCCCTTGGTAATAGGTACATTCTTTCGAACTTCCTAAGGGTCAGATCCCCGTTCCGAAGAACGTTTCACTTTCCGTTCCGTGGGAGCAACCTTTTATCGCTCACTTGGTATACCAAATGTACGCTACACAACTTATCCCACCAAAAAAAAAACATGTTTTATCTTAACAATATATTGACATGAGTTATTAACAAAATGTTAATAACCGGAGATCTAAGAAAATCCAAAGACTGCAGGAATATTCTGAAGGAATTAAAGGCAGGTTATTAACAAATCCTTCTTCCTTTAAAGTAAAATTTCAGTATTTGGGCAGACAGAAATTAACATACGGAGGTTTGTAATTTTCAAAAAAGGAGGGAAAGAAATGCCTGATATCCGTGGGTATACCCCGTTGTCTTAAAAAACTGTCAGGCGACTAGTTATTAATTGAGATCGATATGAAGAGGTTGAAATGTTTTAGAAGGAGGAAAAAAAAGAGGTCCAGACCGATGAAAGAAGCATCTTGATTGATGCATGCCTGAAAAAGAACCTAATAACCAAAAAATAACTAAACCTAAAACTACGAGTGGGGTGGTCTGAACCTCTTTCTTAATAACATGGAGACTCGAAATTTGTTGTGTACGTTAACAGGGAATGGTTAAAAATCTAAAGGCGGAGGAAGAGCATAAGGGGATTTTTGCCCATGAACAGGGGGTTTACTTTGTTTCTGATAAAAAAATAAAAATAGGATCTAAATAAATTATTAGGAACGAAGGGGTTATATAAGCAGATTTACTGTTTCAGGGTATTCCACCGGGGCGAGAAGGTCGGGATCCGAAGTATCCGGATCTCTGGAGGACACTTTTCTGGAAATGCTCCAGGCTTCAAGGTCTCCGTCGGGCAATGGTTTAAGGAGGTCGAGCAAAGTCTGGGAGGGAGTCTGTGGATTGATCCAATCTTTTTCAACCCTTTGAGGCAGGATGACGGGCATTCGTTTTTTTGAGTTATGGATTTTCTCAAGCAGTGTATTCGCGGCGGTTGTAATGATACTGAAGGAATGAATCATTTCACCGGTATCGGGATTTGTCCAGGTATCGTATAAGCCGGCGAAGGCAAAAGGCTGGTTGTCATTACGTTTAATGTAGAATGGAATTTTTTTATCCGGGGCTGAGTACCATTCAAAAAAGCCGTGGGCCAAAACCATACATCGTTTCCGTCTGGCAGCGTCGCGGAAGGCTGGTTTTTCCCAGATGGTTTCGGATTTAGCATTGAATGTACCATTGCTGATCTTTTCTGCAGTTGCTTCATCCTTCACCCAAAAAGGA
Source organism: uncultured Bacteroidales bacterium (assembly GCA_963732905.1). GTDB lineage: Bacteria > Bacteroidota > Bacteroidia > Bacteroidales > DASQZK01. The sequence goes on along the minus strand of CAVTBM010000008.1, from coordinate 351,065 downwards.
ATGAGTCCCCACCTGAAGGTTTGTATATGATCCTGTTCCTGTCCGGTAATGACAGGCAGGAAGGGTCTGGAAAAGGCATTCAGGAAGGCTCCGGGCATATACCTGGGATCGAATGGCATAGGTACATTAAACCTTTCCGCAAGTTGTTTCCGTGAAAGGTTGATTTCGACAAAATAGCACATGAGAATATATTTGTTAAAAATACAAATCTGCCTGCCAGAGATATAAACATTTGTATGATCTGATTGTTTTCATTGCTGTAAGTTAATAAATTCAGGCTTTTCATATATTGAATCAAGCTATGTGGGCCTGGAAGGGCAATCAATCTTTTAAGGCAATTCCGGCATGGATCAGAACCAAAAAACACTTCCCTATTTTCCACTAAATATAAGTCTGCTACCCGGCGAAGATCTGCCGTTAAGGATTTTTGAACCCCGGTACAAAGAACTTATTCATGATTGCGGGGAAGACCGGGGAAGTTTTGGTATTCCGTTTTTAAAGAACACGGAGATGCAGTCATTCGGTTCAGAAGTAAAGATCAAGCAGATCGTGGCAACGAATTCTATGGGTGAGATGGTTATTGTGGTTGAAGGTCTTAGCAATTTTGAAGTGGTTAGTTTCCAGGATCCCCTTCCCGGAAAATTATACAGTGGTGGCAGAATATTGCTTTTAAATAATGATCAGCCGGTAAAGAATGGTGAACTCTTAAAAGTATTACTGAACTATGCCAAAGATCTTGATCCTGAGTTCCTGAAGGACATGCAAGGTCGTGACATTCTTTATAACGATATAGCCCGTGCACTGAACCTGTCGTCTGAGGACAAGTTCAAATTTATAAGTCTTGCCACCCATGAAAGTCGTGAGCGATTTCTCCTTTCCCAGATGCATTATCTGGTAAAACTCCGCGAGCAGGAAAATCTGTTAAATAATGATTATTTTCTGAACTGACATTCCGCCCTACTGTTTAACATAATTAAATCGATCTGACGGGCATATTAATCAGGTCTCCTTCATCTGTTTCTTGATATTGTCGACTTCATGTTTTAGAACTGCGACGGTTTTCACGAGTTCATCATGAGGCATGACAGGTTCGGGTATTTCAGAACTGATAAAATGGACGAATCTCCAGACCTCTTTGATTTCTTTAACATCCACATCGAAAGGTTCATAAAGCGGATTAAGGGAGAAGAGGGTTAGCATTCCATCTTCTTTGATTTTATTTTCCGCGATTTTAAAGACGATACCTTCATCCTTGGTCAGGATGACATAGGCTTCACCGTTCAGAATATTATTCCAGTCCTGAACAAATTCGCCGGTCACCCATGATCTGTCGGGTATTGGCAGCATAGAATCGCCGTTCAGCTGGAAAGTCCTGTATTTTTTATTCGGGGAAAGGAATGGCAACTGGAAGGCCTGGAGTTCGCTGATGAATTCCGGATCAGAGAAACCGTTGGTATAACCGGCTTTGGCTTTTTCCGGGACCAGTTCGATATTTTCTTCATTATTTTTATTGACGGTAGTAGCAAGTATCCGGAGTTCTTTACCTGTGATATAGACATCCTGGCCGTGTTCGAGCTGGTAGAGCTGACTTTCTGTAAGGGTTGACAGGTCGATTTTCAAAAGTGTATCGAGGGCAATATTAAAATAGCCCGAGAATTTAAGAAGGATTTCGAGTCCGGGTTCTGCAACGCCATTTTCATACCCGCTCAGTGTCGGTCTTTTTAATCCGAGGGTAAACGCCAGGTCGTCCTGGGTTTTACCCCGGCGTTTGCGCAGCTGTTTAATGTTAGCACTGAAATACATGATTTGTTTTTTTTTGTTTGACAGGCAGGGAAAACGGTCGGAATACATTTTTTATTTACAGGCTTCCCCTCCCCTTTCTGTTTAAGTGTTAAAAAATCGATAAAGTTTGGTTATCAATCCGGGAATGATTAAATTATAATCGAAATAATGATTAATAACTAATCAAATTTAGAATAAAAAAAAGAATAAAGCAAGAGGAAGGAGGAAAATTTGGATTGTGGATTGTGGATTTTGGAGAAAAGGACTTAGAAGGTTTTCCGATCCACGGTCCTAAATCTCAAATCGGGACACATGGAACGGAACATTGTGCATATGGATCTCGACACGTTTTTCGTGTCGGTGGAGCGGTTGACGAACAGCAGTCTGAACGGCAAACCGGTGATCATTGGTGGTTCGTCGGACCGGGGTGTGGTAGCCAGTTGCAGTTATGAGGCGCGTCGTTACGGGGTTCATTCGGCCATGCCCATGAAGATGGCGCGGAACCTGTGTAATGAGGCCATTGTGATCCGGGGGGACATGGAGCTTTACTCGCGGTATTCCCGGATGGTAACGGAGGTGATTGCGGAGAAGGCGCCGGTATATGAGAAGGCGTCGATCGATGAGCATTATATTGACATCAGCGGGATGGATCGTTTTTTCGGTTGTCTGAAGTGGACGGATGAGCTGAGGACCCGGATCATTAAAGAGACGGGGCTGCCGATTTCCTATGGTCTTTCGGTGAACAAGACGGTATGCAAGATTGCAACGGGAGAAGCCAAACCGAACGGGGGGAAAGAAGTTCCCCATGCTTATATCAGGACCTTTCTCGATCCGCTTTCCATCCGTAAAATACCGATGATTGGGAACCAGACATTTCACCTGTTGCGTTCCATGGGCATTGTCACTGTGGGCACGTTGAGCCGGATCCCGCCGGAGATGATGGAAAAGCTGCTGGGCAAAAACGGCATTGAGATCTGGCGGCGGTCCAACGGCATTGATCATACGCCGGTGGTACAATACTCGGAGAGGAAGTCGATCAGCACCGAGCGGACTTTCGACCAGGATACCACCGATATGGTGAGGCTCCGTGAGCTGATCACAGCTATGGTGGAGAAGCTGGCCTACGAACTCAGGAAAAAGGAAAGGCTGACCTCGTGCGTCACCGTGAAGATCCGGTATTCGAATTTTGACACGCACACGTTACAGAAGAGGATCGAGTATACCTCTTTCGACCACGTCCTTATCCCTGTGGCCAGGGAACTGTTCGAGAGGCTTTATCAGCGACGCATGCTGATCAGGCTGATTGGTGTGAGGTTCAGTCACCTTGTGCGGGGAGTTCAGCAACTTAACATGTTTGAAGATACGCCCGAGATGGTCAGTCTTTACCTGGCCGTCGACCGCCTGCGCAACCGTTTCGGGAGGTATGCCGTGCACCGTGCCGTGGGGGATATGCGTGAAAACGTCAGTGATGAAGAAGAAGTATAAAATGAACGAAATTCCAGATCTCAAGCTCCAATTTTCCAGTGTCCAAAATTTCAAACGGAAGGCTGTTTCAGTCACTGCCCCCTTTCCTTCTTTTGAAACTTCCATACCACGATGATAAATTTAAGCGGGACAGGTTATGAGACCAATAACTTAAATAAACTATTATCCCGTGAAATTTGCCTCATTGAGGATTGGAATTTATTTGTGATTTGATTTCCGGCTTAGGGCATAGGGCCGGGTCTGAAGCTGATACTCTGTTTCAAGGGTTTGGAATTTGATGTTTGTGTATTGGAATTTAATCTTTTATGTATCTGAACATTCATTCATATTACAGTCTCCGCTACGGCACTATGCCGCCGGAGAGAGTCATTGAAGAAGCGCTGAAAAACGGGGTGAAAGCGATGGCACTCACCGACATCAATAATACCATGGGTACCATCGATTTTGTGAAGCTTTGCATGGAGAACCACATTCACCCGATTGCCGGAATCGAATTCCGGGATGGCGACCAATACCTGTATACCGGTCTTGCCCGCAACAACCGGGGCTACCAGGCTTTGAACGAGTTTCTGACCTCACATAATGAAAGCGGGGAACCGTTACCGGAAAGGGCTCCTGCCCTCACCGATGTCTGGTTTGTTTATTCATGGTCGGGGCAACCCGGCCGGCTGAAGGATAACGAGCTCATCGGCATAAGACCGGGAGAGCTGAACCGGCTCATCACCTCCCCGTACCGTCACCGGCAGGACCGGCTCATCATCTGGCATCCGGTAAGTTTTGGAGGCCGGGAAGATTTCTCCATTCACTGTCATCTGAGGGCGATCGACCACAATACGCTTCTCTCGAAGCTCACACCGGAGAACCTTGGCACCGACAGGGATGTGATGATCCCGGCAGATCTGCTGCTATGCGCATACGGTGACTATCCGCAGATCATACACAATACGGAAGCCCTGATCCGGGATTGCCACATTGCCTTTGATTTCGGGACCGTCAAGAACAAGCAGACTTTCACCGGCAGTCGCAGTGACGACAGAGTGCTGCTTGAAAAGCTGGCTATGGAAGGACTGGAATACCGGTACGGAAAACACAACCCGGAAGCCCGGCGACGGGTGCTGCATGAGCTGGAGATCATCGACCGGCTGGGTTTTTCTTCGTATTTCCTGATCACCTGGGACATCATCCGTTACTCGATGTCGAGAGGGTACTATCACGTAGGGCGGGGCAGCGGGGCCAATTCGGTGGTGGCCTACTGCATGAAGATCACCAACGTGGACCCGATAGAACTGGATCTTTATTTTGAACGGTTCATCAACCCCAAACGCAGTAGTCCGCCCGATTTCGACATCGATTATTCCTGGCAGGAACGCGATGATGTGTTGGATTATATTTTCAAGCGTTACGGCAAAAAACATACAGCCTTTATCGGCACCATCTCCACATTCAGGGGGCGTTCCATTTTCAGGGAACTTGGGAAGGTCTACGGTCTGCCGAAAGAGGAGATTGATCTCCTGGTGAATGAGCCTTCGAATGCCTTAAACCGGGGGGAGATCTTTGACCGGATCTTCGACATCGGGGCGAAGATTGCCGATTTCCCCAATCTGCGTGGTATTCATGCCGGCGGAGTGCTGATATCCGAAGAACCGGTGACGGCTTATACGGCACTGGATTTCCCACCCAAAGGTTTTCTGACGACTCAGTGGGATATGTATGTAGCCGAGGCTATCGGCTTTGAGAAGCTCGACATACTCAGCCAGCGTGGCATAGGCCATATCGGGGATGCTGCGGTCATCATTGAGCAGAACCGTAATATTACCGTAGATGTACACCGGGTGCAGGATTTCAAAAAAGACAGGAAAGTGAGGGAACAGCTCCGCTCCGGAGAGACGAACGGATGCTTTTATATTGAGAGTCCGGCTATGCGCGGGTTGCTGAAGAAACTCCGCTGCGACAACTACATCAGCCTGGTGGCAGCCAGCTCGATCATCCGCCCGGGAGTGGCCAAATCGGGCATGATGAAGGAATATATCAAACGGTTTCACAACCCGGAAGGTTTTGAATACCTCCACCCGGTTATGAAGGAGCAGCTTGAGGAGACCTACGGGGTGATGGTATACCAGGAAGACGTGATCAAGGTATGTCATCATTTTGCCGGGCTGGACCTGGCCGATGCCGATGTGCTGCGGCGGGCCATGAGCGGGAAGTTCCGGTCGAAAAAAGAGTTCGAACGGATTTCTGAAAAATTTTTCAGCAACTGCAGTGAAAAAGGGTATCCCGATACCCTGACGAATGAAGTATGGCGTCAGATCAGTTCCTTTGCCGGCTATTCCTTTTCCAAAGCCCACTCGGCTTCATATGCGGTGGAAAGTTATCAGAGCCTCTACCTGAAAGCACACTATCCCCTGGAGTTTATGGTAGCCGTAATCAATAATTTCGGGGGGTTCTACCGGACCTGGGTGTATTTTAACGAAGCCCGACGCTGCGGGGCCAGCATTTGTCTGCCCTGCGTCAATGAGGGTGATTACCTGACCAGTATTAAAGGCCGGGATATTTATGTTGGTTTTGTGCATATCGAAAACCTGGAACGGAAAACGTCAGAACGGATCCTGGAGGAAAGGCATGCCGGGGGACTCTTTAAAAGCCTGGAAGATTTCATTGACCGGGTTAGGCCCGGCAGGGAACAGATGGTTATCCTTATCCGGATCAATGCACTGAGGTTTACCGGTAAAAGCAAAAAGGAGCTCCTTTGGGAGTCTCACATGCTGCTGGGAAAGAGCAGAGAAAAGGTGGCCGTGACAGAGAAGGAGCTTTTCGGGGTCAGGAACCGGGACTTCGTCTTGCCCGATCTCGAGCAGAGTAGTCTCGAAGATGCCTATGACGAGATCGAACTCCTGGGTTTCCCCGTCACTCATACCCGTTTCGACCTGCTGAAAACGTCGTTCCGGGGTGAGATCATGGCTCGTGACATGCCCGGGTATATTGGAAAGAAAGTAAGAATGGTCGGCAGCCTGGCCTCGCTCAAGAACGTCTACACGGTGAAAGGGGAATACATGCATTTCGGAGCCTTCCTCGACGCCGAGGGGGAGTTTTTCGACACGGTGAATTTTCCCGATTCACTGAAAAAATACCCGTTCAAAGGTTACGGCACTTATCTGATCCTGGGCCGGGTGGTTGAAGAATTCGGATTCCCCAGCCTGGAGGTCGAGAAAATGGCTAAACTGGAGGTAAAGCCGGACCCAAGATACTAGGAGGAATTCCGGATTGACAGGTGAAATTTCAACACTGCCATGCCTTATGACGCCTGAACAGGAATTATCGTGAATTATGCAAATTCATTAATTTCTATTCCCAACCTAATCATAACATAATATCATACAAGCTTTACTACGTTTGGATATCCTATCTATATTTCAAGCATCGGGAGGGGCAATCTTTGTGTCAGTCATCCCGGAGATTCCTTCCTGAAATAATCATTGCGAAGGTCAGAAGAGTTACAAAAAGCTACCAATTATGATAAAAAAATATGTTCTGCTCTTCGCCTTTTTCCTTCCAATTTTATTCTCCTGCACCAAAGACAATCATGATAAAATTATTCTCAATGACAATATCAGGCTGACAGGTGAATATAATAACGGACAGGTTATATTATCCTGGAATCTGCCAAATATTTATGCCTTTCAATTCTACGAGGTGATTAGAGAAACATTATCAGGGAATCAAATGACTTCTTATGATCAATTAGGTTTTATCACACAGTTTGAAGAAACAACATTTACTGACAGCATTGTTCCTTCTGCCGATACTGTGATATACTTTGTCAGGGCTATAGGGTCTGATACATCGGTACGTAGTAATACGCTTGAGATCACGCCTTCGTCAGCACAGGTAACACAATAATCGTTGAAAATATTATATCGGAATAAATCAGATTCTTACGTCCTGCCGGCATTGTTTTAACAATTCGTATATCTTTACTTGTGCTGCATAATTATTATCTTAGCTGATTAAAAGATAATAAGTATGAACACGTTAAAATTCATCTCCTGGAATGTTAACGGTATCCGGGCCATGGTGAAAAAAGGATTGTACGATACTGTAAAACAGCTTAACCCGGACATCTTTTGTGTTCAGGAAACGAAAGCCCAGGATGATGTATTAAATGAAATTGCCGGGGAAATGACAGATTATGAGGTCTACTCTAATTCGGCAGAGAAGAAGGGTTATTCGGGCACTGCCGTATTCACGCGTATCAAACCGGTTAATCATCGTAATGATATAGGAAAGGAAGAGCACGATCAGGAGGGACGTGTCGTCACCCTTGAATATGATACCTTTTACCTGGTAAATGCCTATATTCCGAATTCAGGGCAGGGCTTAAAACGACTGGAATACCGTCATAGCTGGGATGTAGAAATGCTGGCTTTTATAAAGAAACTGGATCAGAAAAAACCGGTGATATTCACCGGTGATTTTAACGTAGCTCATGAGCCCATTGATCTTGCCAGACCAAAACAGAATTACGACAAAACTGCGGGCTATACGCAGGTTGAAATCGATGGTTTCCAAAATCTCCTTGATGGCGGATTTTTAGATACCTTCAGACATTTCAACAAGGACAAAGTTCAATATACTTTCTGGAATCAGCGGTTTAACGCACGGGAGAGCAATGTGGGATGGCGCATTGATTATTTTCTGGTAAGTGAACGGCTTAAAGACCGGGTTGTAGGAGCATCTATCCTCGATGAAATAATGGGTTCCGATCATTGTCCGGTTTCCCTTGATATCGAAGTCTGAGGTTTCCTGTCGAAGATTTCATGCCGGGATTATAGCGCCACCATCCATTTTGTATTGTTCCTGCGAACAGTTCCTCATTTCATTTCCTGGAATTTATTATCTTTATTCTGCCGTTGGTTACCATAATAGTCCAGGCAACGTTTTGGAAATTCTAAAATCTAAGACCATGAAGCCCAATTTAACCCCCGCTTTCGGTTCTTCTCTGACTGCCTTGTTATTATTCATTTCTACGTCACAAGCCTCACTTGCCCAGGACAGCACTCCGGGCATTTTTAATCACAGCTCCGATGTCGGACAGGTTAAGCTAAGCGGAAGTTCGTCGTACGACAATATGGCTCAAACCTACACCATCACAGGTGCCGGAGAGAACATGTGGTTTGGGAAAGATGAATTTCACTTTGTCTGGAAGGAGGTGAAAGGAGACTTTCTCATTCGGGCACGAATGAAATTTAAAGGTGAAGGAGCAGTAGCTCACCGGAAGATGGGGCTGATGATCCGTGACAGCCTGACTACCGGATCACCACAGGTGAGTGCAGTTATTCACGGGGACGGGCTTACGTCGCTTCAATTCCGCAGGCAACCGGGAACAGATACAGAAGAAAAGAAATTTGATCTTTCCGCACCGGATGTGGTTCAGCTTGAGAGGAGAGGTGACCTTTTTATCATGTCTGCAGCCAGGTCAGGTCAGCTCTTCGATACCGTTCAACTTGAGGGAATAAGGTTAGGCTCCAGCGTTTATATCGGCCTTTTCGTGTGTTCGCATAATCCTGAAGTACTTGAAACGGCAACTTTCGATAATGTCAGGCTGGTATACCCTGCCGGAGCGGATCTTGTTCCGTATCATGATTACCTGGGCAGTCACCTGGAAGTAATGGACATCGCCACCGGACATCGCAGGGTGCTGTATTCCGCCCCCTACTCCATCCAGGCACCTAACTGGACAAGGGACAATAAGAACCTTATTTATAACAGCAAAGGGTTAATGTTTACCTATAATCTGCAGAGCAGCCGGATCAAGAAAATCAATACGGGGAAATGTCTGAATAACAATAACGACCATGTTCTTTCCTTTGACGGGAAAATGCTTGGTATCAGCAATCACAGTGACCAAAATTCTACTTCGATGGTATATACTGTTCCGGTAACCGGTGGAAACCCTTTCCAGGTCACACCAAAAGGGCCCTCCTATCTTCACGGGTGGTCACCTGATGGTCAGTACCTTATCTATACAGGTCAACGCAACGACAATTTCGACATCTACCGTATACCGGTTATGGGAGGGGAAGAGGTCAGGCTTACAGATGCAAAAGGTCTGGATGACGGTTCGGAATACAGTCCGGATGGGAATTACATCTATTTCAATTCAGCCCGGACCGGCACTATGCAGATCTGGAGGATGAAAGCCGACGGCAGCGGGCAGAAGCAGCTTACCTTTGATGAGTATAACGACTGGTTCCCGCATATTTCTCCCGATGGTAAAACTATCATTTTCATCTCTTTTGGTCCTGATGTTGATGCCCAGGATCACCCTTTTTACAAGCATGTCTATATCAGGATGATGCCTGCCGGTGGCGGCAAACCAAAAGTGATTGCCTATCTGTATGGGGGGCAGGGCACGATGAATGTTCCCAACTGGTCACCCGATGGTAAACACATTGCTTTTGTAAGTAATTCGGGCATGCCGAATCTATAAGGACATCGTGGAAAAATTGTCGGGGACCGAAGGTGGAATTAGAAATTACATCCGGCCGTTACCTATCAAGGCATGGTGAGTGAAAAATTTGCCTTGACGGATCCTGCGGTGAAAGTCAAAGTACGGCAGAGTTCAATTTTCCAGAAAGGTGGGATTTATGATCAGGTGTTTAAGCGAACCTTTGCAGGAGAACTTTTACATGCAGTGCTTATGGTATGCTGTTTTGCGAATTTTGCGCCTTTTGCGCGGGGATGGACAGTATGTCAAAGAATGTCTTCTTAGCGATTGGGACCCTCCCCCACCACCGCCACCAAAACGCCCTTTTATGGCAAAATCATCCAAAAATCAGCGTCCAATTCATCCTTTTTTTATCAAAATTTATTAACAATCTAAAACTTCGATATTCGCCATTATACGATTGTTAATAACTCTCCGGTTTACTACCCGGCTCAATACGGATTTTCAGACCGGAAAAAAGACAGGTTGCTGTTGCTGATCCGGATTATAATCCAGCACCTGCAATACTCACAATACGGATCAGCACCGAAGGGTATACTCCGATGACGACCAACAGGATACTTAATGAGAACAGGAGAATGGTCTGCCATTTGTTGCCTTCGTCTTCAACGGCCACACTGGCGTCTTCCTCCCGGTTCAGCATATAGACAATAATCCGCAGGTAATAGAAAAGCCCGATAGTACTTCCGATAACCAAAATGATCACCAGCCACCATAATTCCCCTCTTACACCTGCAAGAAGAACATAGAATTTGCTGATGAATCCAGCCGTGAGCGGCAGGCCGGCAAGTGAGAAGAGCATAATAGTAAATGCTACGGCAATCCAGGGTTTGCGCCAGAATAGTCCCTTAAACTGATCAATTAAGGATGCATCTGATTCTATTCCGGACAGGTAGCTGATGATGCCAAAGGCTCCCGTAATGGTGATCATATACACGGTAAGGTAAAAGGCAGAGGCTTCGATGCCGAAGTCCCCGGCAGCAAGAAAGGCAACAAGGAGATAACCAAGATGGGCAATCGATGAGTAAGCCAGGATTTTTTTTACACTTTTTTCCATCAGGGCAAGCAAGTTCCCGATAAGCATGGAAGCTCCGGAAATGATACTGAGAAAAAGCAACATAGAGGTTAGTGAATAGGCATTTGTTTCGGTAATAAATCTTAGCAGAAATGCAAAAACACCGGCCTTGGATACAGTAGCCACCAGTGCACTCACCGGTGCAGGAGCCCCCTCATAAACATCGGGCGTCCATAAATGGAAAGGTACCAGCGCCAGTTTAAATCCGATCCCGCCAAGCATGAAAGCAAAACCTGCAAGACTAATGGCATTTTCACTACCCAGTGATATAAATGTTCCCAGGTCGGGGAAGTACATGGTTCCCGAGACAGAGTAAACCAGGCCCATTCCGAAGAGGATAAGGGCAGATGAAACTGCTGCGAGGATCAGGTACTTAAGTCCGGCTTCGATGGACTGTTCCCGCTCTCTCAGAAATGCCAGCAATACATAAAGGGAAGTGCTCAGCAGTTCGAGACCCAGGAAAAAAGTTATAAAATGGTTGCATGTCACCAGGGTAATGGACCCGAGAGTGGCAAGAAGTAGTAAAATATAGTATTCCTCGATGTCTTCTGCTCTTTTTTTAATATAGGGATATGAGATCAGAAGGATGATTGCGGAAGCAAAGATGATCATACCGGTAAACAGAATACTGAAATGATCCACAATCAGGAGATTTGAAATTTCGACACTGTTTTCTGTTTGAAAAAAAAGTGAGCAGAAGGCGGCTGTCAGGATCAGGAAAGCCATTATTCCGGTAAACAGATGATGCCGTTTTATGGCAATTGAGAGGAGCAGCAGGATTGCTCCTGCAGCAATGATCAGCATTGGGAGCATGGCTGTAATTTCTTTACCGGTCAAGGGTTACCTCCTTTCTTTTCAGCAATGGGACGTCAGTCTTCGTCGGGTTTCCCCCTTCTTTAAGAGCTGTTATGAACTGATGATTCTCCCAGTTAAAGGTTACATGTGATTGTCCCGCATCCGGACGGGTTTGATTCTGAATGTCCGGAGCTTGTTCCGGCTCACCCAACGTTTTGAATATGGGTTTTGGATATAATCCAAGGATCACCAGCGGGACCATCAATAATCCCAGTATGATGGCTTCCCTTACTGAGACATCCCTAAGTTTATCCCTGCGGGCTTTATGCCCGAAAAACACTTTTTGTACCATCCACAAGGCATATATTGCAGAGGCAATCAAACCCAGACTGGCGAGAATGGAAAGGGCCGGATGGCTTTGATAGCTGCCGAGTAAAATGGTGAATTCCGCGATGAAATTGGCAAGGCCGGGAAGGCCGAGAGAAGCCATGGCGAAAAGCATTCCAAAACTTCCGAGGCCAGGCATATCCGCCCATAATCCTCCCATTTTGCTGAAATCCCGGCTGTGAATCCTTTCCTGGATAATCCCGGCGATAATGAAGAGGGCTCCCGTGCTTAAGGCGTGAGCCACAATTTGCATTACCACTCCTTTCATGGCTATTTCATTGAACGAATAGATCCCAAGAACGATGAAGCCCATATGACTGATGCTGGTATAGGCAACCAGCCGTTTCAGATCGGTTTGGGCAAAAGCCAGCTTAGCACCGTACAATACGCCTGCCACTCCAATGATCATGGCATAGGGTGCAATGACCACAGACAGGTCATGGAATAGAGGCAAAATGAACCTGATCATTCCATAAGCGCCTGTTTTCAGCATCAGGCCGGCCAGGATCAGGCTGCCGGCGGTAGGTGCTTCCGTGTGGGCATCGGGCAGCCAGGTATGAAACGGGACGACCGGCAGTTTTACGGCGAATGCCAGCAGGAAGCCGGTCATCAGAAGGGCTGTCATAACCGGTGAAGCAGTAAATCCGGAAAGTTCTGAAAGGTCAAAGCTGTATATTCCGGTTTGGTGAGCGTGGATAAAATAAATTCCCAGAATGGATAAAAGCATCAGGAGGCCGCTTCCCTGTGTGAACAAAAAGAATTTATAGGCTGCATAAATCCGTTTTTCATGACCCCATAAAGCAATGATAAAATACATGGGAATAAGCATCACTTCCCAGAAAAAGTAAAACAAGAACAGGTCCATGGCCACAAAGACACCGCTGATCCCGGCTAAAAGAAACATTATGTTGAAGTGGAAAAATCCAACTCTTTGGTCGATTTCTTTCCAGGAGATAAGTACTGCCAGAATTCCAAGAAAGAGAGTCAGCAGCAACAGAATCATGCTAAGGCCGTCCATGGCGAGGTGAAAATGGATTCCCAGCTGTGGTATCCACACATGATTAAACTCCAGAATCCATGGTTTGCTTGTCGCAATGCCCGGATTGAAATAGCTATCTGCCCACAGACTGGTCATAGCCAGTATGCTGATAAGCAGGCTTGACAGGGCAATCCAGCGGGGTGCTGTTTTGCTCCAAAGACCGGACATCCAGGATAAAAGCCCGGCAAACATCAGGAATAATATAAGCCAGAAAAGTATCATAAGAACACAGTTATTGTAAATCCGATTATCACTCCAATGACGATTAAGGCCAGGTACCACCTCAATTTTCCGTTTTGACTCAGCAATACCCCTTTATGGATAAAGGTTATGACTGCTGCCAGGCCATCATATATACTGTCGACAAAGTCATTGCGGTTAATTTGAGCCAGACGGACAACAGGATGCACGAAAAGAGTGTCATAAAGCTCATCAAATTTCCATCCGTCATGCCAGAAACGGTACAGGAATTGTCCTGCCGGCTTCTGTTTCCATTTATAAACGGTCAGGGGAGCTTTGATGTAAAGGAAATACGCTGCCAGTATGCCGGCGATAACCGTAAATCCTGAAACGGTTTTCAGAATAAGGTCGGTTCCCATAGGGTTTTCTCCGGTAAATGCAGGCAGGCTTTTATTCAGGAAGGTGATAAACGTATGATGTGAGGAAACGTTGATATAGCCGCCTACGACCGACAGGAAGGCAAGGATAATCAATGGAATGGCGATCAGGGCAGACCTTTTCCCTTCGGGTTCCATTTTTGCATCACCAAAGAACGTGATGAATACCATCCTGAAAGTATACAGTGCTGTTAGTCCGGCGCCGGTCAGCCCTGCAAGCCAGAGCAGGGTTCCTCCCCTTCCCGATGAGAATACATCGGAGAGGATAAGGTCCTTGCTGAAGAATCCTGCGGTGATCAGGGGGAGTGCTGAAAGTGAAGCAGCTCCGGCCAGAAAAGTATAGAACACCACCGGCATTTTTTTTCGCAGACCTCCCATTTTGAACATGTTATGCTCATGGCCGAGGTTTATGATGATTACGCCTGCAGCCAGGAAGAGTAGTGCTTTGAAGAAAGCATGGATGAAAAAGTGAAATACAGCGGCCGACCACGCCCCCACACCTAATGCGAGGAACATATATCCAATTTGTGAGATGGTGGAATAGGCGAGCACACGTTTGATGTCTTCCTGCGCCAGTGCGCTGAAGCCGGCAAGCAGAAGCGTTACTGCCCCGATGATGGCCACCAGTTCCATGATTGAGGGAGCCAGTATGAATATTGGATTGGTGCGGGCGATAAGATACACTCCGGCGGTTACCATGGTTGCAGCATGGATTAGCGCACTTACCGGCGAGGGTCCGGCCATAGCGTCGGGGAGCCACGTCTGAAGGGGAAGCTGGGCAGACTTACCGACGGCTCCACCAAGGAGCAGCAGGGCTGCTATCTTCGGATCAGCAGAACCTGATGCCCATACAACGGGTGCTGATTGAAGGATATCGTGAATATTGAGGGTGCCGAAAGCCCTGTACAGGAAAAACAGTCCGATCGCCATAGCTGTATCCCCTATCCTGGTGACAATAAAGGCTTTTCTTGCTGCATAGCCGTTTTCCGGATCTTTATACCAGAATCCGATCAGGAGGTACGAACAAAGACCGACACCCTCCCATCCCAGATACAGAAGGAGCAGATTGCCGGCCATGACCAGGATCAGCATGGAGGCGGTGAAAAGGTTCATCCAGGCGAAAAAGCGGGAAAGACCTTCTTCATCTTTCATAAAATAGGATGAATAGAGGTGGATAAGGAAGCTGACGAAGGTTATAATAAAAATGAATATCATGGAAAGGGAATCGAGGTAGAAGCCAGCGTTAACAGACAACCCCGGGATATCTATCCAAGACCATAAGCGGAGGGTAAAAGCGCCTTCACCGGAAAACCGGGCCGTAAAGCTTATCCATTCGAGTATTGCCAGTATGGCGCTGAGGGCAACCGACGAAACACCGATGATCGATGAAGTGCGACGTCCAAGCCTTTTGCCAGACAGGCTTAATACGAGGAACCCGGTGAGCGGTAAAAGTGGTATAATCCATAAAAACCCAAGCATAGCTGATTATCCTTTTATTTTGTCAGCCTCATCCGAATCGAGGCTTTGAAACTTGTGATATATTCTCAGAATAAGTGCCAGGCCTATTGAAACTTCAGCTGCAGCCATCGTCACGATAAAAATAAACATGACCTGCCCTTCCGGCTGAATCCATTTGGAACCGGCCAGCACGAATACGAATCCGGCGGCATTGAGCATGATCTCAATGGACAACAGAATATAAACCAGGTTTCTCCTCATCAGGGCCCCTGTCAGGCCGATGAGAAAAAGCAAAGCGGCCACGATTAAACCATGTTCCATAGGAATTTCAATCATTTTGCCCTCCTTCCAGATATCGGTGATGCATAATTTTCTTCCGTTTACCGAGGTGGTAAGCGCCCATAATCCCTGCTGTAATCAGCAATCCTGCCAGTTCCACAGCTATGACATAAGGCCCGAACAAAGCCAGTCCCACCTTAACGGGCAGGATCTCATGTCCGGCAGTGTAATGGGTTTCTGATCCTGAAAGTACAACTATGATTTCAACAGCCAGGATTAGTCCGAGCAGGGTTGGGCCTATCCATACTTTCCCCTTCATCCAGGCTTTTTCCTGTTCTTCCTCTTCTTCGCCCAGGTTCAGCATCATCACCACAAAGACGAAAAGTACCATGATAGCCCCGGCATAAATAATGATTTCAAGTGCAGCGACAAAGGCAGCACCCAACAGGAAAAATATCAGGGCTACCGACAACAGGGAAATGATCATATAAAGCAATGCACTGAAGGCATTCTTACGGCTTATTACCATTATACTGGCTGCCAGAGCGACAACGGATGAGATATAGAAAGCGGTATTCATGGCAGTAATGTTTTAGGATCTGAAGGTTTCTCTTCCCTTAAAGCTTCACCTTTTCCCTTCCCTCCTATCGCCATTCCGGAAACATTATAATAATTATATCCATGATATTTCCCTTCCCCGTCGATGAGAAGATTCTCTTTTTCATAAACCATATTATCACGGTTGTATTCGCTCATCTCAACATCCGGAATAAGCTGAATGGCATAAGTAGGACAGGCATCTTCACAAAAACCGCAATAAATACACCTCGAAAAGTTGATCCTGAAAAATTCGGGATATCTTCTTCCATTTTCATCCTCAGCAGCCTGAAGAGATATGCAGTCAACCGGACAGGCTGCCGCACAGAGATAGCATCCAACGCATCGTTCTCCTCCATCGGGGTCCCTGCTGAGAATAATCCTCCCTCTGTACCTTGGCGGAAGTTTTATCTTTTCTTCAGGGTACTCAACCGTAAGATTTTTCCTGAACAGATGCAAAAAAACAATCCATATTGACCTTATAAAACTGATCATAACCTATTTTTTTTCTTCCATGACTTAATAGCTAACAAATAAAACACTATTCCTGTTTCAGGAGTGAATCATCAGCAGGACGGCTCCCGTAACGAGAATATTCAACAGTGATACCGGTAATAATATTTTCCAGCCGTACCCCAGCAGCTGGTCATATCTCGGACGTGGCATCGAGGCCCTGAGCAAAATAAACAGCGTGATAAAGACAAATGTCTTCAAAAAGAACCATACCACACCGGGCAAAAAGGATGGTCCGAGCCATCCGCCAAAAAACAGCGTGGTAATAACAGAAGATATCAGTACGATACCGAGGTACTCACCCACGAAGAACATCCCGAATTTCATGCCTGAATATTCAGAGTGGTATCCGGCTACCAGCTCACTCTCCGATTCGGGAATATCAAAAGGCAGCCGGTGTGTTTCAGCAACTCCTGCAATAAGAAACACCACAAAACCGGCAAACTGCGGAATGACATTCCACATCCCCTTCTGAGCTTCGACAATTTCTTTGAGATTAAAAGAATTGGACAGCATAACGACACCCATAAGAGATAATCCCATGAATACTTCATAGGTGATCATCTGGGCCGCGCCCCTCATTCCTCCCAGAAGCGTATATTTATTATTGGAAGCCCATCCGGCCAGCACCAGGCTGTAGGCACCCAACGATGACATGGCGAGGAAGAACAGCAATCCGACGTTCAGATCAACCACAACGATGTTCGATGTAAACGGTATAACGGTGAAGCTCATCAGGATGGTGAAGATGACGATTGCCGGGGCGACCACAAATATCAGCTTACTGGCAAATGGTGGTATCCAGTCTTCCTTGAAAAAGATTTTAACCACATCAGCCAGTGGCTGAAGAAGTCCCAGGGGTCCCACCCTGTTCGGCCCGAGGCGGTCCTGCCAGAATCCCAGCATCCTTCGCTCGTACCATATCAGTCCGGCTGCCAGTGACAAAACTACCACCAGAATGCCAAGGACTATTAAAATATATTGCAAGACTATACTCATTATCATTGAATTATATCATACTTTCTCAATCCTGATATTTTCCGGAAAACCGAAGACGGGGATTTCCTCAATGCCAAATGGTATCCCTGCCGTATCATCAGGTATCCCCTTTAACCTTTTCACTTTAAGCGTTATGCTGAGGCCATTGGCGTCAATCTGGACCTTACTTTCTTCCATCCACCCGTTTTTTTCAGCAGTAGCCGGGTTAACGGCCAGGTAAGGTGTGGCCATCAGTTCGCGTAAAGCGCCGTTTTTTATGCTCAGCTCCTCTGAGCCGAAAATATGGTAGAGCGGAATGTAATTCCATTGCTTCTTCTCAGTCCGGAGCAAATTCCCCGGTTTGAAATAGCGTGCAGATCCTGTTTTACTGTTATCCTGATCAAAGAGGCAGAGTTCGGGAAATTGTCCGCGAAGTTCACCCGCCATTTCAATCTGGAATTTATTCAGTGACTGTATCGAATTCCATCCCGGACTCCAGAAGTAAGGATTAAATGGGGCGGGAGGATAGCCGTGAAAACCTTCCATGGAAAAACTCATCGGGGACTCATCGTCTTGCGGAGGCCTGTGGTTCATGTATCGTCTGATCGGCATGGATAGCGGTTCTTCCGCTGTAGCGATGTGTTTCCCTGGCTATTTTCTGTGCGCCTATCCGGAAACCGGAACTGGATGCCATGTCGTTAAGCCCTTTGAAAACCGGATAATCAGTCTCGATAGCGCGGCACCAGTCTTCGATCTTTTCCAGGCCGGCGATTTCAGTCCTTCCCGAAATATCGGCGATAGCCTGAATCCATCTCCATCCGGGCTGAATATTCCGGTCGGGTTCATATACGCGGTAGAAGGGCTGAACCCGGCCTTCATTGTTTACCAGATGACCATCCGACTCGGTGATTACAGCGGTAGACATGACATAACGGGCTTTTGCAGCCGTCTTATTTTCCAGATAGTCGAGTACAATCACATCCTTGAACGATTTCAGCAGTTGATCGGCAATTTTTTCCGGCAATTTCCTGTAGATGTCATTTTCGAGGATGATCAGGGCATCATAGGTTTTGTCTGCGTTCTGTAGGATATCGGTCATTTTTCTGCCACCCAGCAAGCCTATTCCCAACGAGTTGGCTTCCGGGAAAGTAAGGCAGAGCCCGGCTTGTTTCTTCTTTTTCACCAGAGCTCCTGCAATGTTGGAGGCTGCCCTCAGGATGTCCGGATTCATGCAGGACATTCCTGAAATGATGACGGTATTGTCGGATCCGGCCAGTTCACCGGCGATATCTTTTGCCATGGCTTTTCTTTCCGCGCTGATGCCCTTAGGCAAGTCTGCATCCTGGTCGATAAAATGAGCAACAGCATATCCCAGTTCCGCAATTTCGTCAGGCAACAGGTGGATCTCAGTCGCTGACAATTCGTCAAGTTTTGTTGGTGCAGGCGTAATACTGAAGGCCGGTCCTTTGTCCGATTGTATTGCTTCCCTGACAGCTTTATCGTCCCATTTATGGATATTGAATTTTTCCAGGGTTTTCATAGGCTGCTGCCTGACTGCCTGCCGGACGGCCAGAGCCAGCATTGGTGCGGTATTCGTGATATCTTCTCCGAGGATCAGTACACATTCAGATTTTTCAACCTCTTTCAGGGAATATTTCCCAGCCGGCGATTTTTGCAGAATTTCCGAGGCCAGCAAAGTCAGGTCGTGTTCCACTGAGGACAGGCCTGTGTAAAAATTTTCTTCTCCGACCAGTTTCTTCAGGGCATAATTTGATTCCAGGGATGATCGTGCGGACCCGATCCCCAGGATCGTTTTACTACTTTTCAAAACCGGCTTCAGGTCATTCAGGATGGTTTCAACGGTTACCTCCTTATATGTATTTGTATCTCCATGAAAAATTGAGGGACTTTTGATCCTCTGGTCAGAGTTCATATACTCATATCCAAACCGGCCCCTGTCGCAGATGAAATACCCATTGACGTTGTAATTATAACGTGATCTGATACGCCGGATCTGACCGTACCGTTCGCCGGCGATGATATTGCAACCCAGGCTGCAGAGGTTACACACCGAAGGAGCGGATGTATAATCCCATTTACGGGTAAAATGTTTTTTCAGCGTTTTATCGGTGAATACTCCTGTGGGGCATATCTCCACGAGGTTGCCGCTGAACTCACTTTCGAGCACACCATCCTTTTGTCTGCCGAAATAGACATGATTATGAGCTGACAGAACGTCCAGATCTTTCCCTCCGGCATAATCCTTATAGAAACGCACGCACCTGTAGCAAGCGATACAGCGGTTCATTTCATGGTTGACCAGCGGGCCGAGGTACTGATTATTAAAAGTTCGTTTATTAAAGCGGTACTGCCGGTATGTATGGCCGGTCATGACAGTCATATCCTGCAGGTGGCATTCACCGCCCTCGTCACAGGTTGGACAATCATGGGGGTGATTGGTCATTAGGCTTTCGATGATCCCGGATCTGAATTCAACGGCCTCCGTATCCTCCAGGGATATTCTCATTCCATCGCGCACGGGTTCCATGCAGGAGATCAGTATACGTCCCTTCTTATCATTCTCATCCTTAAACTGTTTAACGGCGCATTGTCTGCATGCACCTACCGATCCGAGCTGCGGATGCCAGCAAAAATACGGCAGGTCCAGCCCCAGTGATAAAATGGCCTCAAGCAGGTTATCACCGTTTTTTACGTCGTATTCTTTATTATCAATATAGATCTTAGGCATGATGTTCCCTCCATGGACATTTCTTTTCTCTTATATGCATTATGAAGTCATCCCTGAAATACTCGAGGGCACTTTCAAGGGGTTCCATCGCACCGGGGGCAAGAGCGCAGTAGGTATGTCCCGGTGAAAGGTACCTGGTATGAAAGGAGAGAGTGTCCAAATCCTGTTCCTGTCCCTGCCCTTCATCGAGGGATTTCAGGATCCTTTCGACATAAGGCAGTCCGTCCCTGCAAGGTGTGCACCAGCCGCAGGATTCATGGGCGAAGAACTTCTCAAGGTTGTGGAGAAAGGCCACCGGACAGGTTTTATCATCGAGAATGATCATTGTCCCGGTACCCAGCCGTACGCCTGCTTTTTGCGGTTCCATAAAATCCATTTGCATGTCGAAATGTTTTTCAACAAGAAAATAGGTCGAAGCACCCCCCGGCAAAACACCGCGGAATTTGAATCCGTCGATCATCCCTCCGGCATGTTCTTCAATGATCTCCCTCATCGTGGTTCCCATGGGAAGTTCCCAGCAACCGGGATTCTTTACCCTTCCACTTACTCCGTAGAGTTTTGTTCCTCCATCCTCCGTTCTGCTGAGCGACTTGTACCATTCAACGCCACCGGAGATGATATGAGGAATATTGCAGAGAGTCTCAACATTATCGACAACAGTTGGTTTTCCAAATAATCCGCTTACCTGGGGATAAGGTGGCTTTGAACGGGGAACGGCCCTTTTTCCTTCGAGAGCATTCAGAAGTCCGGTTTCTTCACCACACATATACCTTCCGACGCTAACATGAATTTCAATATTGAGGTTAAAGCCGGAATTTAGAATATTCTTTCCAAGGTAACCGGCAGATTCAGCTTCGGAAATAGCTTTCCGGAGCCTTTCGGCCGCCAGTTTATACGCCCAACGCAAAAAAATAAAAGCATGGGTCGCCTGAATAGCATATGCAGAGATGATCATGCCTTCAATAAGCTGATGCGGATCGCCTTCCAGCAGGAGCCTGTCCTTAAATGTCCCCGGCTCCATTTCATCTGCATTGGCGATCAGATATTTCTCATTTAAGGCAGGGTCATCCATAGGAACAAAGCTCCATTTCTTCCCTGTATTGAATCCTGCTCCTCCCCTGCCCTTAAGTTCCGATTTTTCAATTTCTGAAGTGACCGATTGCGGTTTCATCTTCAGGGCCTTTCCCAGAGCCTGGTATCCGCCGGCTTTCTCGTATTCCTTAAGGTTTAAAGGCGGCCTGTCTTTTTTTATGTTTTTTGTCAGAGGATATTCCACGTCCTGTGCTATTTATACTGTTCAAGAATGTTATCCAGCTGATCTGTATTCAGATCGTGATGCAGATCGTTGTCGATCATCAGTGCAGGGGCATGATCGCAGTTTCCCAGGCAAGGAATAGGCAGCAGGGTAAACCGGTCGTCATCTGTTGTTTCGCCAAGGCCGATGCCCAGTTTTTGGTTAAGTCTATCGAGAATATTGTCGCTTCCTAAAATCCAGCAGGAGATGCTGTCGCACACCAAAATGATATGTCTGCCCACCGGCTTTCTGAAAATCAGGTTGTAAAAGGTTGCTACATTTTCCAGTTCAGCGGACGACATCTCCAGGATCTCAGCGATATCTTCAAGTGCCTCGTCTGATATCCATCTTCGACTGTCCTGCACAATTTTTAGCGCTTCGATACTGGCAGCGCTTTTTACAGGATATTTGGCTATTTCCTTTTCAATACGTTCAATTTCTTCTTTTGCAAGCATTATATTCAGTTTACATTGTTTACCGGTCAATATCCGCAAGAACAAAGTCAACACTTCCCAGGATTGAAAGCAGGTCGGCAACCGTATACCCTTTGCTGATAAAGGGAACCATCTGCATATGTGGAAAGGATGGGGTCCGGATCCGTGTGCGATAGGAACTTGTGTTTCCGTTGCTGATAAGATAATAGCCATAATGTCCCTTGGAGGACTCAATACCTGAGAATGTCTCACCTTCAGGAATGACTGGTCCCCATGTTGTATTAAGAAAATGTGTGATAAGGGTTTCTATGTCGAACATTGTTTTTTCCTTACGGGGAGGCGTTGTCAGATGATGGTCAGACTTGTAGGGTCCTGCCGGCATGTTTTCAACGCATTGATGAATGATCCTCAGACTTTGTCTCATTTCCTCGATTCGTACAACCGCGCGGTCGTAACAATCGCCGTTGGCAGCAACCGGGATATCGAAATCGAACTGGTCATATCCTGAGTATGGTCGCTTTTTGCGAAAATCCCACCCGAATCCGGTGGCTCTTAACCCGGGACCTGTGACTCCCCACTCAATAGCTTCGCGGGTATTGTAAATCCCAATGCCTTTGGTTCGGTCTTTAAAAAACCGGTTCTGCATGATGATTTTGTCATATTGTTTCAGGCGGGGAGGAAAATAATCCAGGAATTCTCTGACCGGTATTTCCCATCCTTCTGGCAGGTCCTGGGCAACGCCTCCGATCCGGAACCAGTTGGGATGCATCCTGGCGCCGCAAATTCCGCTGATAATATCGAAGATCTTCTCCCGGTCGGTGAACATATAAAATACCGGAGACAACATTCCGATATCCTGAGCGAAGGTACCATACCATACCAGGTGGCTGGCAATCCGGAACATTTCCGCAAGCATTATCCTGATAACTTTTGCCCGGTCAGGCAATCCGATACCTGCCAGTTTTTCAACCGACTGCAGGTAGGCCATATTGTTCAGTACGCCGGCCAGGTAATCGATCCTGTCGGTATACGGAATGAATGTATGCCATGATTGTCTTTCACGCCATTTTCTCGGCGCCCCGGTGATGGAATCCGATGTCGGGTACGATATCAATGATATCTTCACCGCTGAGTTGCAGAACAAGCCTCAGGACACCGTGCGTTCCAGGATGCTGAGGGCCAATATTCAGGAACATAAAGTCGGCATCCTCGCTTTTCCTTATCATGCCGTATTTTTCCGGATTAAATCTCAGATCATCCTGGGTCTGTTCCAGGTAATCATCAGTCAGCTTAAAACCTTCCATGTCGGTAGCTCTTGCAGGATGTTCCTTGCGGAGGGGGTGCCCCTCCCATGAGGCAGGCATCAGAATCCTTCTCAAATCGGGATGCCCTGAAAAACGTATACCGAACATATCATAAACTTCCCGTTCATACCAGTTTGCAGAAGGCCAGATATCCACGATGCTTGCAATCTCAGGGTAATCCGTTTCAAGTCCGCATTTAATACGGATATCACAGTTCCGCTCAAGGGAAAGCAAATGATAGACCATCACGAAAGGATACTCCGGCCTTCGCCCGTCCGGATAGTATGCCCTCATGTCGACAGCTGTAATATCGTAAAGGAACGGAAAAGGTTGGCTTATCTGGTATTTCAGATGGTTGAGAAGAGCTTTTAATTTTTCCTGCGAAACAAAAAGCGTCAGAATTTTATCTTTGGTTTCAGCGACGGTAAAGTTTTCTTTACCGAAGCTCTCCTCAAGGTCATATAGCAATTGTTCATCAGCCATGCGAAAGGTCGTGGATTTAACTGATATTATCGGGAGAAGAGATATTTTTCATTCTCATCCTGTCATCGTGTTTTTTGTCTCTCATGGATTCACCCGTGGGCTTCACCACGCCTTGAGGGCCTACCAGCCAGCTAAGGGGTCTTTTTTCCTGGCCCACCTGTTCTCTGAGCATAAGAAGTCCTTCCATAAAAGCATCGGGGCGGGGGGGACATCCGGGCACATAGACGTCGACGGGAAGAAACCGGTCAACACCCTGCACCACGCTGTAAATATCAAACATCCCGCCTGAGTTGGCGCATGACCCCATTGAGATTACCCATTTGGGCTCCATCATCTGATCATACAACCGTTTTACAACCGGGGCCATTTTGATGAAGACCGTTCCGGCAATGATCATAACATCCGCTTCACGCGGAGTTCCTCTGATAACTTCAGCACCGAATCTGGCGATATCATACCGGCTTGTCAGGCTGGTAGCCATCTCCACAAAGCAGCAGGAAAGTCCGAAATTGAAAGGCCATAATGAATTCTTACGGCCCCAAGCCAGCATATCCTGCAACCTTGAAAAAACAATATTTTGTTTTACCGCTTCCTCGATGGAGGGATTCACGGAGGAAGCCCCTTCTTCAGCGTTTGGATCACTCAGCCACCATTTCATATATATTCCGGTTTTTGCATGAACTTATTTGTTACGTTCTTTGGTAACCTTTTTCAGGATCTCCTTCCCCGATGTCTCGAAATCCAAAGCACCGGTTCTCCACTCATAAACCAGAATCACCATGAGGATACCGATAAATACGGAGATGCCTGCAAATCCTGCCCAGCCCAGATCCCTGAACGCGATAGCCCAGGTAATGACAAAGACTGTTTCAATGTCAAAAAGAACGAAAAACATTGCGATCAGGTAAAATTTAGCGGGGAATCTCAACCTGGCTGAACCCGTAATATTTATGCCGGATTCATAAGGATCATTTTTGGGATGACTCTTTGACCTCTGCCCGAGAACATGAGATAATCCGATCATCCCTCCTGCGATCAGCACTACAAGGCAGGTGTAAAGTACAAACGGCCATAGAAGAATTTCGCTTACTGGAAAAGGACTTGCCATTTTTGGTTGTATTTCATTCAAACCCGACCACTTCCATAGGGTCAATATCACTGATTTACGAAACAAAAACCGTGGCCGGCTCTCAGAACTTAATTCCTAATTCCTGATACCCGGATGACACTGAGGCTTTAACAACCAATACCTGTGCCATGTTCAGTTTTAAGATTTAAGTATCTGAAATTATGAGAAATAAAAGATGGGGAATTTGGCTTTCCGAATTGTGAATGTAGAAACACGAAAAAAAAATGTAGAAAAGGCTCCACATGGTGAAGGGAATTCCCGGACGGGCAGAAATGAAACTGTTTGAAGGTTTTCAATTCAGGTTTTTCGTTTTTTCCTTTAAAATATTTCTGAAATATATATTAATTTAGGCCGCCGAAACCAGCTTTAGCCTGATTCGCCCTTCGGAAAAAGGGTGTGTCTTCAACGTGTTTTCGATTTCCGTGCATTCCGGGATTACATACAAAGTAAAAAATGATTTTCAGCCGCTGCAACGGAATAATTTTTAAAGTGTAGCTATTTAATCTATTCAGAGATGAAGAGAAGAGATTTTATCCATGCTCTCAGCATCGGCTCAATTGCAGCCGGAACTTTCGTGCCTTCCAAACTGATGGCTAACGCCGAAACATTTTCAGCGACCGGAGAAGGCAGCCGTAAGAAAAATACAGGTGATAAAGATCCGCTGATCGAAAACCGTCCCTTTGAAACGATGGCGCGATCAGGGATTGCCCTGGGGGGAATCGGAACCGGTTATGTCGAGATTCACAAAGACGGTAATTTTCATAACTGGAATATCTTCAATAATGTACCTAAAGGCACCGGTCCTGTTTTTTATGTCAACAATGCTCCTTACAGAACCGGATGGGAAGAAGGGCTGCAGTTTTTTGCTGTCAGATACAAGGAAGAGGGAAAAGATCCCAAAATAAAACTTCTGCATCAGCCAGCAACAATAAGCGGTGGAGCTACAGGAAATTACGGGAATATTTATATTTTTCCATGGATGTCGCCGGTACAAAATATTCAATACAGTTCACGTTTCCCGTTCAGTGTTTTCCGTTTCAGTGATGAAGACATGCCTTTTGAAGTGGAGATGGAAGCTTTTACGCCTTTTATCCCCCATGATGTAAAGAACTCTTCTCTTCCGGCGGTCCTCTTTAATTTCAGGATGATTTCGAAAACGGACAAACCTGTCGAAGTTATGCTGATCGCTTCCCAGAGGAACCTGGTGGGGTACGATACCAATGAAAAGTATTTCGTCTCGGAGATAGAGAAAGGCGACGATTATATCTTTTTCAATCAGACTGCCGGTGGCATGGATGATAAAAAGAGCAGCTACGGTCAGATGGGCATGGCCTCCCTGTCATCCGACTCATCCTACTACCTCGGCTGGAGCCATCTGCATCCTTATTATGAACAGGTATTAAGGAATAACAGGTTGCCGGATATCGACGACACCGATGGCATTGAAAGCATAGGACAGAATGTCCCGGAATGGATGCCTCATACTGCCGGAAGGAATACTACCGACCGGAAAACAGGAAAGAAAATTGCACATCCGGGGATGAGAGGCGAGCAGAAATGCATGAGCTCGCTGGCCTGCAGCACAGTTCTCAAGCCGGGTGACCATTTTGAGCATAGTTTTGTTATGTCGTGGTATTTCCCTAACCAGTACAATTCCGGCCGGGCCGACGACCTGATAAGAGACGGGAAAGCCGGAGAGCTGATAAACTACAGTAATTATTATACCCGATTCTTTGATACCGCCCATGACGCAGCCCGTTACCTCGTCAACAACAAAGAAGACCTGACCTACCGCACAAAGGAATTTATCGTAAACTTTTACGATAGTGATATACCCCGCTTTGTTCTCGACCAGATCAATTCACAGCTTAACACCTTTATCACCAGTGGGTGGATTTCCAAAGACATGATGTTCGGTATCCGTGAAGGCATGGCTGATGACCGCGCTTATGCTGGCATGTACACCATTGATGTGGCGCTTTACGGCTCAGTCATGATCGCAGCGCTTTTCCCGGAGCTGCAGAAATCAGCTATGCGGGCACATGCAGCTCAACAGGGGCCCAGGGGACAGATCCATCATGACCTGCAGGTGAGTCGACCGGGACCGGTAGATCAGAGTGATCGTCAGTTCCTTCGGGTGGATATGCCAGGTAATTATGTACAGATGGTTATGCGTGACTATTTCTGGACCAATGACCGTAAATATCTTGAGGAGTTATGGCCTTCAATACAGAAGGCCATTGATTACATCCTTGAGGACAGGGATGCGGATCACGACCTCATGCCGGATATGACGGGCATTATGTGCAGCTACGACAATTTTCCGATGTATGGCCTCGCTTCCTATATCCTTTCGCAGTGGCTGACGACCATGGCGAGTGCTGCAGAAGGTGCCGGGATTCTCGGCGATAAAAAAGCAGAGAAAAAGTACCGCAAGGTTCTTAATAAAGGCAGCAAGATGATGGATGAGTACCTATGGAACGGAGAATACTATAACCTTTCAAACGATTACCTGGGTACAAAGGGTATTGACAGCGGATGTCTGACAGACCAGATGGCCGGTCAGTGGATGGCTCACCAATCGGGATTGGGTTATCTCATGAATAAAGATCATGTAAAAAAAGCGATGAAATCCATTTTGAATATTTGTTTCAGACAGGATTTCGGCCTGAAAAATTTTGGTGATCCGGGCACATGGCTTGTTGACGTGGAGCCCGACCGTTGGGTGGATCAGGCCAACACATGCTGGACCGGAGTTGAGCTTTCATTTGCCTCATTTTTGCTTTTTGAGGGGTATTATGATGAAGCGCTGAACGTGGTTAAATCAGTAGATGACCGATACCGCAAAGCAGGATTGTACTGGAACCAGATCGAGTGCGGAGGCCATTATTTCAGACCTATGTCAGCCTGGGCTATCGTTAACGGAATGCTGGGACTGCAGATCAGATGCGGGGAATATCGTTTTGCCCCGGTGATTCCGGAAGAAAACTACCGGATGTTCTTTGCGTTTCCGGAAGGAACAGCCCATTATATTGCCGAAGGTCGCAAGGTCAGACTGAAAGTTCTGACCGGGGTTTTAAAAATCAGTAAACTTGTACTGCCCGGCGTAATCTCCGAAAACGGTAATGCCGTTCTGACTATCAACGGCACTGTATTAACAGGTAAAAAGGATAAAGAAGGTAACCTGGTTTTTACGCCGGACAAGATTCTGATTCTCGATTCGGGCCAGGAGATAACCGTGGGGTAATTCCTGTAATACCGGTCTTTACCGTATCGAAAGAAAGTATTCCTGGAAAAAGAGGGTCATGGCCTTTGATGCGCTTTACTTTGCCTTTTTTAAAACTGCAGTAAAGGTCCCGTGCCAGATTCTCACACAATCAACTCTTGTGAAATGGTAATGTTTATTTATAGACGAACCACGAAGGGTGATGTTTAAAATGTAATTTCCAATGGAAACGCTTAAGTGATATTATTTTCCTAACTTGCAAAACTTTTTACAGGCCGGCATGAACGGTCCTGATAAACAAAACACCATCTATCAGCATGAGATTTGACGAATTCGGATTGAACGATAAGATACTGGACGCCATTCACTATATGAATTTTGAGACTGCCACCCAAATCCAGGTACAAGCTATTCCCGAAATAATGGCCGGAAACGATCTGATCGCTTCCGCTCAAACCGGGACGGGAAAGACTGCTGCATTTATTCTTCCGATCCTTGATAAGCTCACCAATCATAAATTTGATGGTATCGACACCCTGATCCTGGTACCAACGCGGGAACTTGCCTTGCAGATCGATCAGCAGATCCAGGGTTTCAGCTATTTTATTGAGATGAATTCCATAGCCGTATACGGAGGTAGTGATGGTAGTGATTGGGAACCCCAACGGCGGGCACTGATGGGGAATACGGATATCGTTGTAGCCACACCGGGAAAATTATTGTCTCACCTTAACCTGGGTTATGTCAGATTCGATCACCTGAAACATCTTATTCTGGATGAAGCCGACCGGATGCTGGATATGGGTTTCTTCGAAGATATCCAGAGGATCATATCCTATCTTCCCAAGGAGCGGCAAACGATGATGTTCAGTGCAACGATGCCCCCCCGGATAAGGGAACTGGCCCGTCAGATCCTGAAGAAACCGGCAGAGATCAATATTGAACTTTCCAAACCGGCAGAAGGCGTCCTTCAGGCTGTCTATCCTGTCTTCGAAAATCAGAAGATCCCGCTGATTCAGCTCCTTATCAATGATAAACCGGAATATAAAACCATACTTATTTTCTCGTCCACCAAGAAAAAAGTTACAGAAATTGTTAGGGCCCTGAAAAACCGTGATTACAGCGTGGAAGGGATCTCCTCCGACCTGGAACAGAAACAGCGGGAAGAGGTTTTACGTGATTTTAAGGCCAGAAATACGAGGGTGCTGGTCGCAACGGATGTCTTAAGCCGTGGTATTGATATCAAAGATATAGACCTGATCATCAATTTCGATGCCCCTGGTGATGCAGAAGACTATGTTCACCGTGTAGGGCGGACAGCCCGGGCTAAGGCAACGGGTGTAGCACTTACACTGATCAATCCCGACGATATGTATAAATTCAGGAAGATCGAGCAACTGATCGGAAATGAGGTGATTAAGTTGCCATTGCCCGCCGATCTGGGTAATGGTCCGGAGTGGAATGAGCGGGCCGTACGACAATATTCAGGTCAACATAAAAATTACAAGCGAAAGTCAAGATAAAGGTTTCCCTGATTCCAGCCTTCGGCACTCTTTCCAGACTTACAATGGAATCCCGCCCGGTTTTCAGAATACACCTGAATACGATCGGTGTACCATTAAAAAAAAGAAAAGCATCCCGCACTCTTTACCGTTACATTCTAACACATATAATACGTTCTGCTCAAACCGGGTTACCTGTTGAAAAGAACTTAATATTTTTGATATATTTGTTTGACAGGCCGACTCTTTCCACCGGGTTGTGAAGGGATTCCAAATACCCGTTTTTCCCTTCAGTTTTGGAGAAAATGGCCTCAAACAAAATACATGACTGATTGTTTATTAATCCACTATCACATTTATCCAGCCTGATATGAGAGACAATCCCGTGACAATCATTTTCATAATCCTCATCTTTATTCTTTTAAATGATGCCTATGCCTTTCGGGGAATTGTCCATCTTAGCCATTCCCTGAATCACCATCAAAAGTGGGTCATTTACTCTATATTTTGGGTTGTCAGCCTACTGGCAATGTTGTGGACGGTATGGATCGCTGTCTCATTTACCTCCTATTCCTACCAGATCACGTTCCGGCATGTAACGGTTTTCTTCGGATTTTTCATACTTATTTACGTGCCGAAGCTCCTGTTTAATGCAGTTCAGCTTTTTCAGGATGTCAGTCACCTGCTTGCATGGCTTGTTGCCTTTCTTTTCCCTTCAGGAGGTGTCATCTCTGAAGGTGCCGTTAAAATCAGCCGGTCACAGTTTCTTGTCCAGGTGGGCATTGTACTGGCTTCCATTCCTTTTATCTCCATATTCTACGGAATATTTTTCGGAAAATACAATTATAAGGTCACCAGGGTAAGGCTCAGTTATCCCAATCTGCCGGAGAATTTCGACGGTCTGCGGTTCATCCAGTTTTCTGATCTTCATATAGGCAGTTTCGCCCCGTATCCCGAAAGGCTGAAACCGGCCATTGACATTATAAATGATCTGGAGGCGGATTACGTTTTTTTCACCGGAGATCTGGTTAATACCATGGCTATTGAGGCAGAACCGTTTATCCCCATGCTTAAGCAGATCAAACCGAGAAAAGGCAAATATTCCATTCTCGGGAATCATGATTATGGTGAATATTACAACTGGCCGACCGAAGAAGCTCACCATGAAAATATGGAAAAACTTTTCAGGTTTGAAAAGGAAGCCGGCTTTACCCTTCTCAGGAATGAGCACGTCATGTTGCGTGAAGGTGACCAGGAGATTGCTTTAATCGGTGTGGAAAACTGGGGCCTCCCCCCTTTCCCTCAGTACGGAGATCTTCAGAAAGCCTGGGCACCGGTAAAGGATGCTCCTTTCAAAATTCTTCTTTCTCATGATCCTTCACACTGGGATGCCAAGGTACGTCCCGAGACAAAAATTGACCTTACCCTTTCCGGACATACCCATGGGATGCAATTTGCCGTCCGGATTCCCGGATGGAGATGGAGTCCGGTTAAATTCAGGTATCCGCGATGGGCCGGACTTTACACCGAAGGGAAACAAAACCTGTATGTAAATATCGGCCTTGGCTTTATTGCCTTTCCCGGCAGAGTGGGAACACCGCCTGAGATTACCCTGTACGAACTTCACCGGACATGACCGTTTTTAAACAAAAGTACATGTTCAGGTGTCTGCTATAGGATTTAAATCATTAATTAAGCAGACAGAAAAGAATGGAGCTTAACCCACACATCTATAATGCTGTTATCGACCCGCTGCTGAAAAGCCTGCGACAAAGGGTTTACCGATCTGTTGAAAAAAACAGTCGTGTACTGGATATTGCCTGTGGCACCGGGAACCTGGCTTTCAGCCTGGCTGGCAAATGCACCCATGTTACCGGTATCGACCTTTTCGAACCGATGGTCAGGTATGCGGCAAAGGAAGCCGGCAGAGAAGGTATTGCAAACACGGATTTTCAGGTTGCTGACGCCTCTGACCTTTCACGTTTTGATAATGATCTTTTTGATGTGGCAACCATGTCGCTGGCATTGCACCAGTTCAATTCAGCCGCCCGTTCGCTTATTCTTTCCGAAGCTCTGCGTGTGGCACCTAAACTTATTGTGGCCGACTATGCTCAGCCTATATCCTCAGGGTTTCTGCGAGCAGGAATTCACCTTGCAGAAAGGATGGCCGGTCTGAGCCATTACCGGAATTTCAATTCCTTCCGGAAGGAAGGAGGAACATATCGTATCGCCGGAAGTCTGAATTACAGGGTTACACATTCAGAACGATCCGGATCGGGTGTCTTTTCCCTGGTAACTGTTGAAAGGAATCTTGAATAATCGTTCCTCCGCAGGAACCTCGAATGAGCATATAATTTATCAATATATTCTGAACAGGTTGAAAAAATCTGGTGTATTATCTGCGAATTTTATCCTTTCGGTTTTTGTGCTTATTTCAGCCATAAATCCGCTGGCAAAGGCACAGGAAGAGGTAAAAATTTTTCCTTCCGGAAGTGATACAATACTGGTCTACTCCAAAGTAACAAAAATAAGGTTTACGGTAGATTCTGTTTCCGTCGCTTTCCATGATGGTATAACGAGGGATTACGGTCTTTCAGATATCGACAGTCTGAGAAGCGGAAATATCAGGATACAAAAGACGAAGGTCATGATAGACCAGCATAGCTCAGAAGCCTTCATACAGACCCTTATTACCGGCAGAGTAAGCCTTTACAGGAGTTATAATAGCGGAGATGAGTATTTTTATCTTGAAAAAGACAGCACGGGAATTTACTTTGTTCCTTTGCAACATTATCTGAACTATATATATCTGTTTTTTGGTGATTGCAAAGACCTTGGGCTGGATATGAAGGGAAGTCTTCCTGAACGCTTTCATTATGATTTAAATGGATGGCTTCAGCTTGTTTCTTTTTACAACGAGAAGATGGGTAACTCTCTTGAAAAAGTGGTGTATTATAAAAAACAGCCTTTCAGTTACGAAACCTTCGCAATTGCAGGCATTTCGTTTAATACAGTACATATGAATTCATATCCGTATAACCAGCAGAAACTCGGTTATGGCTTTTCTCCGGCTCTCGGTATGATGGCGGGCGTATTGTTCCATCAGAAGATTGGCTTTTACAGCGGACTGGTCTATCAAAATCTGAACAGCACCTCAGATTTCAGTGCCATCGGATACCGCTTTGATGATAACCTGAACGTGATTGCCGTGAATGTTAAGGTGAATCTTCATTATTCACTGAATGTTTTTCAGACCCCGTTGGTAATAAGGATCATCCCTTTTCAGCGCGGAAATGTTTCCCTTTATTTTGAGGGCGGATCCGTGATCAACACACTGATCTCTAACCGTTCTCATGTTGATGCCGATGATGATTACAAAGCCGGCATCAATTACACATATGATATTCAGGCAGAAAGTTTCGCCATTGGATGGTATGCCGGCACAGGACTGACACTGCCGGCGTTCTCAAAGCAGCTACATATTGCTTTCAGCGTAAACCGGGAGTCCTGGCCCCTGGATCCGATTACAAGTTACCAGTTCTCCGACCCGAAGTCAAGGACAACCTTTACCGGTTACAACGTTACGGCAGGAATTGATTTCTGAAAAACCGGTGCCTGAATGACCGGACATAAAAAAAGTCATGGTTTCCATCCTCTGACAGAAACCATGACCGCGAGTCAACGAAAAACAACCTAATCAATACATTTCTATATCATTACTTGGTTTCGATAACCATATATTTAGATAATTTCCAGAATTCTGTAGGATTCTGTATTGCGAGGTAGGAAATCTCCCCGTTATTTTCAATAAGCTTGTACGATCCTTTAGGATGGTCCGTGATCAGTTCCACTTTCTTTGAATGAACAGGGATACTGTCGGTTTGTGTAATGTCGATCTGGGTAAAATCATCTTGATTTACATTACTGCTAAGGGTTATATTCTGGCCCAAGCCCAGGAATCCACCTTCCTTCGTCAGAACGCCCTTTTCCTTCAGTTGCTTATAAGATCCGGATGTGTAATAAGCTTTATGAAGATCAGTGGTCTTAGATGCGATTTCTGTCTTCTGCATGTTCATGTCGACTTCCATCTGGCTCATCTTTTGATTAAGATCGGTAAGCTGATAATTTTTTGTTGAAAGGGAATCTTTGAGCATAACAATATTCTGTTCCTGATTATCAACAATCTGATCAAGCGCATCGAGTTTTTTCTGCATTTCAGCAAGCTGAATGCCCGAATTCTTCAGTTTTTTATTCAGAATGTCAATTTTATTCCTGCTATCCGTGATCAGGGTGTTCATCATCTGAATATCCTTAATGATGGCTTCTTTCTTATCTTTCGTGAATTCGGGATTATCGGAATTAGCACTGATCATTTGCCTTTTCTGTTTGATTTGCTGAAGGTTCTGTTCGATTTCGTCGAAGGCCACCATCATTTGATTCACAAGTGAATCACGGGCTGACAAATGTGTTGACAGGTTCAGGGTAGAATCCTGCAGGGTTGTATTCTTCTGAGTTAATTCAGCAAACTGTTGATTTTTTTCGTGGATCACGATTCCTCCGATCACGAAACCAGCTACTGCTACGAGGGCAATAACAACAGTCAGGATTAGCAAATTATTCCTTCTTGGCGGAACAGAATAGTTCTGCTTTTTTACCTGTTCGTTGTTGTTATTCTTTGTTGTTTCCATAATGTCATCCTCCTTATTTGGTTTTGTAAAATAATTCAAAACATGAACTAACTGCCTGGAAAGATATGATCAGACACATATAATGCATAATCATTTTTTTCCTGCCATACAAATAGCCAATAAATGTGCCAGCATCCGGAAAAACATACAAAGCCCTGGAATTCAGCATCTATGAAATTAATGAAGAAGAGATGTTTTTGTCAAAATGAAATTCCTGTTATCAAAATGGGATAAACAGAGATTATGAAAGAAACCGTTGACGGGAATATATTTTGCGGAAAGGAACCTGAACAGCGGGTCAGGCTGGTGAGAAACCTATTCTTTATCCTCTTTGAGCATTCTGTAAATAGTTGACATACCGACGTCGAGCTTTTCAGAGACCAGTTTTACATTGTTATCATATTTTTCCAGAAATGCTATAACGATGCGGCGTTCATATTCTCTAAGCGACATTTCTTCAGTCAGTATTCCGGGAAGAACATCATCCGATCCCAGTAGAATGTTTTCTTCTGTTATCTCAGGCCCGTTGGTAAGCGTTGAAGCCAGTTCGACCACTGATTTAAGCTCACGGATATTCCCAGGGAAAGTGTAATTCATTAGCTTATTCATTGCTCCCGGGCTGAGCCTGCGGATTTCCAGGTCGTTATCCCGGCAGAATTCCCCAATAAAGTGATGAGCAAGCAGTGGAATATCATTCCCGCGGTCGCGAAGGGGCGGCAGTGCGATTGTCAGTCCGAAAAGACGGTAATAGAGATCCTGTCTGAAGTTTCCCTTCCGGACTTCCTCCTGAAGGTTTTTATTGGTTGCCACAATAATCCTGCAATCGGTTTTCACCGGTTTATTACTTCCTACCCTGATGATCTCTTTTTCCTGCAACACCCTGAGCAGTTTAGCCTGAAATGTTTTTTCCATTTCAGCGATCTCATCCAGGAACAGTGTGCCGTCATTGGCCTCTTCAAATTTGCCGATACGGCGGTTGGCAGCACCTGTGAAGGCTCCTTTTTCGTGACCGAACAGCTCACTTTCTATCAGTTCGGAGGGTACAGCTGCAACGTTTACGGCAATAAAGGCCTTGTTTTTTCTGGAGGAATTATAATGAATGGCCTTGGCCACCAGCTCTTTACCTGTCCCGGTTTCGCCCGTGACCGAGACGGTTATGTTAGTCCTCACGGCTTTTTCTATAAGTTCGAACACCTTTTTAATGGCTTTGCTGTTACCAATGATGGTATTCTGAAAGCTATATTTAAACTGAACTTCACGGCGAAGAACAGAGATCTCATCTTCCAGGGAAAACTGTTGCCTGATATTGGCAACCGTATTGAGCAGCCGTTCTTTGATATCGTTAGATTTAACAATATAATCATAAGCTCCTTCCTTCAGAAGATCGACCACGACTTCAATATCGCTTTGTTCGGAGATCAGGATAACCTGAATGTCATCATTTTCCTTTTTTATGGACTTCAGTATTTCGATACCGTTACTATCGGGCAGACGGTAATCGAGAGTGATCAGGTCAGGATTTTGGTGAAGGTTTGCCAGGCAGTCATGGCCGCTGAAAAAGCTGATTACCTCGTAGTCAGGATTAAGGGAAAGATTGTGTACCAGTAAGCGGTTATACCAGTCATCATCTTCAACGACGAATATTTTAAACAGTCTTTTGCTCATGGTTTTCAAGGCTGCAAAGATACCGATTTTTTACAACATTTGTGAATCCGGAACCAAAGTGCCATCTTAAATTTGCTTTTTTAATTCATTGAGATGTTCACGGATTATCC
Source organism: uncultured Bacteroidales bacterium (assembly GCA_963732905.1). Taxonomy (GTDB): domain Bacteria; phylum Bacteroidota; class Bacteroidia; order Bacteroidales; genus DASQZK01. The sequence goes on along the minus strand of CAVTBM010000008.1, from coordinate 314,971 downwards.
CGACGATTACTTCCCTCTCCTTATGGCAATCAGCAAGTAAACCGGGTAATTGGTTAAGATTGGTACGATTCCGTGTGATGTACTCGATATTTTTAAGGAGTTTATGAAAGTCCAAAGCATTCAGGTGAAGGCTGGGTGATGCCAGTCGATGTGCTTCATCTGCGATTTTTTCCCATTCCTGGTTATTAAGAGCTTCTTCCATTGCAAGCAATGATTTCTCAGAATTGAGAATGAAAATATTCAGCAGATCTTTGATGAACAGCTGATCACCGTCACCGAGATGATATAACGCTTTCAGGTCCATTTTTTTCTTTTCAGATGCAACATCATCCTTGGGCATCCCTTCTTTTCCAGCTGCCTCATTAGTGGTAATGCCTGAGACGCGTAACATAACTTTCTTCAGGGCCTCTTCACGGTAAGGTTTGGAAATGAAATCGGTCATGCCTGCTTCCCTGCATTTTTTGACATCCCGGTTTGCACTGGTCGCCGATACTCCGATAATTTTGGGGATATGACCGGAAGACTTGTCTTCAAGTATTTGGCGGGTAGCTGTGATGCCGTCCATCACAGGCATACGTATATCCATCAGCACGAGGTCGTAATGGTGATTCTTTGTTTCTTCAACGGCTTCCTTACCATTTGAAACCTCACGATATTTGACGTTCCATTTTTTTAAGATCATCCTCAGGAGCACCTTGTTGAACTCTTCATCATCGGCAATCAGAACCGACAGGTTCCTGAAATCCAGGATCTCTTTCTGAACGATCTGTTCCGTTTTCTTCCCGGTATTATTCTTTTCCCCGATCCGGAGCGGAAGGGCAACTGTGAAAACAGATCCGGCATTTTTCTTGCTGTCAACAGTTATGACACCTCCCATCAGCTCAACCAGGCGTTTCACAATGGACAGCCCCAGGCCTGTACCTCCGTACTGTCTGGCCGTACTGGTTTCCTCCTGACTGAAGTCCTCAAAGATGTCGTCAAGTTTATCATTCTCTATACCAATCCCGGTATCGGTGACTATGAATTCCAGCCAAAGGATCTGTTCCTCCTGTCCTTTCTTGTTTACGGCAAGAGAGACCATTCCCTCTTCCGTGAACTTGACAGCGTTGCTCAGCAGGTTCTGGAGGATCTGCTTGAGCCTGACAGGATCACCCACCATGACTTCAGGAAGTCCAATTTCTATTGAAGACTTGATCTCCAGTGGTTTTTTCATCGCGAGTACCATGGTTAGCTGAAGTACTTCCTCGATTACGTCTGCGAGATAGAAATCAATTTTTTCGAGGCTGATCTTTCCGGCTTGTATCTTGGAAAAGTCGAGGATTTCATTGATGATTCCCAGCAGGTGATCGGACGATCTCCGGATAATCATAAGCTGTTCTCTTAACTTCTCATCAATCTGGAATTCCATAAGCTGTTCCGAAAGTCCGGAAATAGCATTCATAGGGGAACGCATCTCGTGGCTCACATTTGCCACGAATAGTTCTTTGGCCTTTGCAAGGTTCTCAGCTTCGTTTTTGGCATCCGTCAGTGCATTTTGGGTGGCGTTGGTTTTCCTGACATAATTCAGGATGACAATTAGAACGATCAACAGTAAAAAAAAGACGGATACCCCTAAAAGAATAAGCCATCTGTAGGTCAGTCCGGCTGAAAGATCGGCCTCATCAGCCTTTTCTTTGAAATGGATGTTTTCATCGTTCTCAATGGTACTGATCAGCGCAGCAAGGTGTGTAGTCAGTTCCCGGTCATGCTGTAGGAGAGAGAGTTCCTCTTTTTTTACCTCTACCTGCTTTATACTGTCCTGAGCCTGGAGTTTTTCGATTTGTGTTAGTTCGGCTTTCAAGGCTGACGGTTCTATTCCGGCAGGTTCTTCGCTTTCTCTTTTATGACTGAAGAATCTCCGGATGACACTTCGTTTTTCATCCAGTGAGTCGGCTTTATCCTTTTCAGGTACGGAAAGAAATTTTTTTGAAAGAAGATCAAGTGCATGGGTTACTTTGGTATTATTCCTTAAGTTAAGCAGCTGATCCCATACATCAATTTTATCGGTAATCAGGTGACTCACCGAGTCAATAAGAAGCAGTTGTTCCGGTGCGTTTTCGCTATACTTATAAAGCAGGTTCAGGCTGCTGTCCATAGCCGAGATGATCCGGTAATACGGCTTGAGATAGCTGTCGTCGCCGGTGACCATGAACAGTCTGACACTATTGTCAGCATCGGTCAGGTTAGAAGATATTTCCTTCAGACTGACCAGGCTCAGGTCCGGCCGTGCCTGTTTCAGAATGGAAGAAACCATGGAGGACATGTTCCTGTATGTCAGGAAACCAGCCGAAAGCATGATCACCACTGTGATGATCAGCAGAACGCCGATTTTTACTTCCAGAGGTATCTTTTTCACGAGAAAAAATTTTATTTAATTTATTGGCCTCATAGCCTGTCCCGCAACAGCGGGAGAATTTCCATACGTCAGACTTCAGGAATCATGCATAATATTACTCCCTTCGGTCGTGAGATCGCTTCGCTAAGTTACTCCCTTCGGTCGTGAGATCGCTTCGCTAAGTTACTCCCTTCGGTCGTGAGATCGCTTCGCTAAGTTACTCCCTTCGGTCGTGAGATCGCTTCGCTAAGTTACTCCCTTCGGTCGTGAGATCGCTTCGCTAAGTTACTCCCTTCGGTCGTGAGATGCGCTTCGCTAAGTTACTCCCTTCGGTCGTGAGATCGCTTCGCTAAGTTACTCCCTTCGGTCGTGAGATGCGCTTCGCTAAGTTACTATCCTTTTATACCACCTCTATCTAAATTTATAATTTGTAACATGAAAGTTTCATTCAGATCTTTATTTTCATCCCTGCATAAAAATTTACTGGCTCACCAGGGTAGTAGTACCTTGGAGCGCTGCCTCCCAGAGCCTGCGCATTCACCAGTATCATGGAGGCATATCTTTCATTGAATAAATTACGGATGCCGGCATACAACTGCATGCCTTTCAAAATCCCGGACCATGATTTGTCCCAGGTCAATTTGAGATCGATGGTTTTATAAGATCCGTATTTCAGAGTGTTCAGGTCATTCATATACTGGCTTCCTGTGAAGGAAAATCCGGTGAACAGTCCCAGTCCGACAGCGGTTTTAAGAATGGCATCAAGGTTAAGCATGGCCATGGGGATGCCGGGGAGGAGCTTTCCTGAAAAGTCGGTGCCATTGTCATTGAAACTCAGAAACCGATTTTCTGAAATGGTGAAAGAGGATGTTAAGACCAGCGAATGCAACGGGGATGTCTGTCGCGAGAGCAGGTTCATTTTCAGGAAGGATTCAAAACCATACTGCTGTGTTTTTCCTGCATTTATACCTATGAAAGTATCTTCGGACAATCGTTTGGTAACGAGCAGATCATTAAGTTTTAAGAAGTAAAGGCAAAAATCAGAATATACGAATCCGGAGATAAGGTGTCCGCGCAAACCCAGGTCGAAATTCCATCCCTGCTCAGGTTTCAGCCGGGGGTTGATGTCTCCGTTGGGCAGAAGGGTTTCTTCCAGTGAGGGTGCCGAAAAGCCGTGTCCAACCGAAAAATAGATAAACACGTCCTCAGAAGGGCTGTAGTTGATGCCGGCATAGGGACTGACGACGGGTTGATAGGTATAGTTCCTTGTCAGTTCCGGTTCATTGGTTATTTTATCTTTCACGGCATACCTGAGAAGGTTCAGATTTATGCCGGATTCAAACCTGAAATTTTCTGTGAAGTGCACTTCAGCATGACTGAAAATATTTACATAAGAACGGTTTTCTGCGTTTCTGTTCTGTAAAGTGCCCTGTTTTCCGGCTATCGTCTGGTATATCTGCCAGTCATAATTCTCGCTGTACATTTCTGCTCCCGCATCATACCGTATCCGGCCCGGCTGAAACCTGAGCAATTCCCGAAAACCGGCGCTTGCCGAATGGTCGGACAGAATGTTAAAAGGCCGGGATTCATAGTGATGCCCAAAGGATGAAAATACAGTAAGCTTATTCGACCATCTCTTTGTGAAATACTGGTTCATGGTAATGCCGGCCAGCAACCGGCGGTCGTCCTCAAACCCTCTAATGTCCAGCCAGTTTTGAGCGGCATTTTCCGGATGAGTCAGAAAAGTTTGCCGGTCCAGCGAGCTGGGGATCAGAGCATGGATCCCTGTATACGTCAACAGGAAGGTAAAATCCTTTTTTCTTCCCGGAATATTGGCGGTCAGATACACAGAATTCCTTGAATACCGGCTGTTCTCGCGGTAACCACTGGTCTGCGTATTACTGTATAGTGAGCTCACCGAAAAACGGTTGCTGCTGAACGAGGATTTTATCCAGTTTCTGTAAGTTTGGAATGAACCTGTTTCTGAGTTAACTTCAGTGTGTAAGCCGTGTTCGGACGGGTACCAGGGAAAAATCTTAATAATGCCACCGAGACCCGAACCATACATAGCGGATGCCGGTCCGCGGATAACTTCAATCCGGGACACGGCGGATGCATCGATATCCTCAACGGTGGAGGTTCCGTCTCCTGAAGTAAGCGGGATATCCCCGAAGTAGGCTCTTATCCTGTTTGTGGAATATGGGTTCCTGCTGCCGATACCTCTGATGATCAAACGATTTGTACTGTATGTCCCACTTGCCATATATACTCCCGGAAGACTGTTCAGCGAGCCGGCAAGTGAAACTCCGTTGTTTTCCCCGATTCTATCAGCCGGCAATATTCCCATGGCTCCCGAACTTTGGTTTAGCCTGGTAGTGAATGCCGGTGCGGTTACGACAACTTCACCAAGATTCTTGTACTCGGGTTCAAGTTCAATAAAAAGATCTTTCTGGTAGTTTTCTGTCTTCACCTCTTTCTCATGGTAACCGGTATAACGGACTGTGAGCGTTTGTATTTTTCCACTGCCGGTTTGCAGGGTGAAGGTGCCATCACTGCCGGTTACAGCTGAATTGCCTTCATCATCCATGATATACGCACCGGACAGGGGCTCTTTGCTCACCACATCGACAACACGTCCCCTCACCTGGCTTGCAGCTGTATAAGACAAAACACAAAATGCAGAGGCAAGAAATACCCTGAAAAGACCGGCATGAGGACCGTCGGTGTAATTTTCTTCATGGCTTCTTCCAGGCAGCTCAGGTAATTTTATTTGCATTCTGAGATCATGTTTCATAACGATGCGTCCCTGCGGAGCAGGTATATGTTATAAACATGTTTTGATTGTGAATGGTTTACAAACCGGGGGTGATGTGGCTGATATGACAAAATCCATAAGGCTTCATGAGTTCCTGAACCCGGAACAGAGATGAGACCGTGGAGATTTGTCAGGACCCGGTAAAGCCATTTAGACGCCGATGGAATTCCTCCTTGTAGACCTGTCCGACAGGAATGTCAACATCCCCTATTTTCAGACGGTTTCCTTCAATATATTCGATCCGGTCCATAGAAATGATAAACGATTTATGAACACGCATAAACCGGTTGTCATTCAGTTGATCGAGCATATTCTGGAGGGTTTCATGCACCAGTATATTGCCGTCATCCGTAACCACCCTTACATAATCGCCACAGGATTCAACATAGCGGATCCTCCCGGTATCGACTTTATGAAGTTTTTTATCCGATTTGAGCCAGATAAATCGGTCATTCAACGACTTATCCATGGATTTGAACCTTAGTTTTTCAGATGCCTTGTTTACAGACCTGAGGAAACGCTCCATGGAGAAGGGTTTCAGCAGGTAGTCCACTGCATCGACTTCATAGCCTTCAAGGGCATATTCAGGATAAGCCGTGGTAAAGATCACCAGAGGAGGGTTGTTGAGCGATTTGAAAAATTGCAGACCCGAGAGCCTGGGCATATTCACATCCAGGAATACCAGGTCTATCTCTTGTTTCTGCAGGATAGACAATGCCTCGAAGGCATCGTCACAAACCGCTACAAGCTCAAGGTTCTGAAGGTCTGTCATGTATTTCTTCAGGACATCCTGAGACAAAGGTTCGTCGTCAATAATGATGCACCGGATCATCATGGCGTTAGATTAAGTTTAATATCCACCCGGAAATGTGTCGCGTCATTCGTAACGAGAAAAGTATGTCTGTCAGGATAGACCAGCTCAAGTCGTTGTCTGACATTTTCCAGGCCAAGCCCGTGGTACTCCTCTTTTTCCACCATGTCGACATGTCCTACGTTATTTTCAATGGTAAAATTAAGCCAGGTGCCAGCCATATTCATTTTGATTTCAAGAAAAGATTCCCCGGTTTCACCCTTTATTCCGTGTTTAAATGCGTTCTCTACAAGAGGTAAAAAGAGCAAAGGAGCAATTTCAAGCCCGGTATCTATCTCGCCGGTCTCCATGGTAATCCTGGCTTTTTTCCCGGATCTCATTTTTTGAAGGGCCAGATATTCCTGTAATAACATCAGTTCTTCCTCCAGTTTAACATATTCGGATTTGGATTGGTAAATTACATAGCGCATGATATTTCCAAGTCTTACGATGGCTTCAGGAGCCAGGGAGGATTTATTAAGTGCAAGCGAATAAATAGTGTTCAGACTATTAAACAGAAAATGCGGATTGACCTGGGATTTGAGGGCCAGAAGTTCAGCTTGCTTTTTTTCCTTTTCAGCTTCAGCCAGGTGTTGCCTTGTCTCAAAAAGGTTAAACCAGGCTTTTGAAAGTTTCAGAAGGCTGGTCAGGGCCATAAACGAAATGAAAAAAGCTGCCAGATCTGTGAAGTCGTAGTAGGAAATAAAATAGTATCCTTTCAAGACATGATCAATCCAACGGTCAAAAGTCATATAATTGAACAGCACTGACAGAGCCAGCAGGAGTGTAACGGAAAGGAAATAAGCAGCGTAATGTTTTCGGGATAAAAGCCTGGGGATCAGTAAATACAAATTCACATACACCGGTCCTGCCAGGGTAACCATAAACACCAGGGTATAGATTACATCAATTTTTTCAATCTTGCTGGAGCTGGCAAAGACAGCGAGGAGAATCCTGAACGCTACGATCCAGAATAGAGTGTGCTGTAATACTCTATATCTGAATATCTTATTGAAGAATTGTATCAATTTTGGGATGTGTTTTATGGACGTATGCGTTCAAGATTTATGACAAGTTCCTTTTCCGGTTTGGATTTATCCTCTTTTTCCTGCTGATCAAGATAATCATTCACAAATTTAAAGACGAAAGCTTTGTCAGGATTTTTAATGATCCTGTCCTGATCTATATCTTTCATGATATCGTGCTCGTCGGCGTACTTACGGATGAACTTCTGCAACTCTTCAGTAGATGCCGTAAGTACGTAGGATTTATCGGTCTCCTCATGGGCTATTTTAATACGGTTTTGCTTAAACAGGTCCTCCAGCCAGTCTTCACCATACCATGAAAAGGTCACATTATCTTTTCCCCAGGAGTAAAAATTTGCCAGTGAGTGTGCCGGGATCCAGTGCCAGCTTGCAGGGCCGTTATCCTCATTTGGATCGTCCATGGGATAAAAATCAAGATAATATCTTTTCTTAAGCTTAAAAAGCGTTGCGATCAGTCTCGAGGAATCCTTATCCTTGTCCCTGTAGATGACTTCATAGCTGTTGGTGAGTGTATCTTTTCCCAGAAAGCTCTTTTGGTAAGAGTGTTGCCTGAATTCCCAGGTCGCACTATCTGTATCCATCCAAATTCCAATCAGATCTTTGTCAAAAATCACGTCTTTCTGAGTGTAGAAGGGATGAAGTGATTTCACGAGGCAACTGGAAAGTACGATTGCCATGATTGCCAGAAATAAAATAGTCTTTGTTTTCATACCGGTTTATTTTGAGAGGGAAGATTTTGTTTCTTGTATTGTTACAGGAAGTAAAATAACGAAGAACCGTTCCGGAAAGGAATTATTTTCGATAAAAAGTGTGGTTTTGTCGATGAACAGAACCAGAGAAGAAGGCAATAGAAATCCGGTATCAATTGTCCAATGCCAACCAGGAATATTTTCACATGCCAGTGGACTTAAATGGCTTGTTTTTAGAATTAATCCGGAATTATTTGTGTAAAGTCATAATCTGTTCATGTTTTATTTATGCGGATTAATAAAAACGTTTTTGTCTTAAAATAACTTATATTCAAAATCATAACATATTAAATATTAGGTATATATACACTTTTTAGATGAATGCCCTGATTAAGCCTTAACCTATATATTCTTTTTTATAAGTCGTAATTTTCATAATTTGAACTTTTAAATAAAGAAAATGAAATGAGCGTTGAAAAATTGGGCATATTTATTATTTACTCAGAGCGGTTGTTTTGTGATGGAATGCGTTCGATGCTGGTCGGTGAGGAAGAATATTATATTTCAGGAATGACGGACAGGGCTGAACTTGCGTTGAATGAAATTTCCTCATGCCATCCTGACATTATTCTTCTTGAAGTTGAACAAGCCAACGTTCTAACGATCGGCTTTATCGATACCCTGAAAGCTAAACATCACAGTATGCCGATCTTTCTCATTGCTTCGGAGATGAAAAGGGGTCTAACTGAGAATATTATTGATTCAGGAATTTCCGGATTCATTTTTAAAAGCGGCAATAAGGACGAACTTCTCAAAGGTTTATCGAGGCTGCGGTCCAACGACCGGTATTTCTGCAGGGAAATTTCACAAATGTTACTTAAAGATTTCCAGGACCTAAATGAGGATAATGATGAGTTGCTCACTTACCGAGAAAGGCAAATCCTTGAACTACTTGTCGATGGGGAAACCAATCAAAAAATAGCCAGTATTCTTCGGATAAGTGAAAACACTGTAAAGACCCATCGACGGAATATGATGGAAAAATTCGGTGCACGAAATCTTTTAGGCATGATACGTTATGCCTTTGAGAATAATATTATCAGCCGAAACGAACCTGCAGTCTGACCCTTAATCACTATTCCCTGTTTTTAACCGGGCAGATATCTTATTCTTCCGGCAGATGCAACAGTTGTGAAAATCCTTGATCTTTACGAAATTTACCGGCCATTGAAGATGAATTAAGTTTTCATACAGAATAATATTTGCTGTGATGCAAAATCTAAAGAACAGAAACCGAAGGATCTCACAATCTGCACTATTGATGGTTCTTTCAGGTCTTATTATCACCGGCTGCCAGCGGCGTCTCTCCGAAGCCGGAATAAACTGGCCGGTGTATCTGGGCGGCAACAGCAGCAGTCAGTATTCGCCTCTCAGCCTGATCAACCTCAAAAATGTCCGTGACTTAAAACCGGTCTGGGTGTATCATTCTGGTGACGACATTTCGGGCAATAACTCGCAGATTCAGTGTAATCCTCTGGTGATTGACGGGATTATGTATGGCACTTCCCCTAAACTTAAGGTTTTTGCACTTGATGCTACAAACGGACATGTTTTGTGGGAATATGACCCTTATCCCAATATAAATTTTGCCATGAATGTGAACCGGGGTGTTGCATACTGGGAGAAGGGAAAAGACAGGCGTATTCTCTTCAGTGCAGGTCCGTTGTTGTATGAGCTGAATGCCGACAATGGAAGTCCGGTACTTACCTTTGGCGATTCAGGACGGGTTTCTCTCAGGGCAGGTTTGGGCGATAATGCGCAAAATCTGTATGTTGTTGCAACCTCACCGGGTATTGTATACAGGGAACTTCTGATCATTGGTTCCAGGGTTTCCGAGAATGCTGGTGCTGCCCCGGGGTACATCAGGGCATTTAACATTTTAACGGGTAAACTGACCTGGGTTTTTCACACCATACCCCAACCCGGTGAATTCGGATATGATACATGGCCCGATTCTGCCTGGAAAACAGCCGGAGGGGCGAATGCCTGGGCCGGGATGAGCCTGGATGCCGGCAAAGGGATCGTATTTGTCCCGACAGGATCGGCAGCCTTTGATTTCTGGGGCGGAAACCGGATTGGCAGGAATCTGTTTGCCAACACTCTCCTTGCTCTGGATGCTGCCACGGGAAAACGTATCTGGCACTTTCAAACGACATATCATGACCTCTGGGACCGGGATCTGCCGGCACCGCCTAACCTGGTAACCGTCAGGCATAAAGGTAAACGTGTACAGGCAGTGGCACAGATCACCAAATCCGGCTTTGTGTATCTTTTGGACAGGGCTTCCGGTAAGCCTCTCTTTCCGGTGGAGGAGGTTCAGGTTCCTCCTTCCGATCTGGCAGGTGAACAAGCCTGGCCAGTGCAGCCTTTTCCCGTATTACCCCCACCCTTCTCACCCCAGTCCCTGACCATGGAAAATCTCACCAATATCAGTCCGGAATCCCATAAGTATGCGGCCGGCATCCTGAAAAACCTTCGAACGGGAAGACAGTTTATCCCTCCAAGTACAGAAGGAACCGTAATTTTTCCGGGATTCGATGGCGGCGGTGAATGGGGCGGTGCCGCCTACGATCCGGATCAGGGAATCCTGTATGTAAACGGAAGTATCATGCCCTGGATACTGACAATGGTGAGAATAGATACAGCATCTGGTTCATCTGTTAATCCTGGTATGCGGTCTTACCAGATCCATTGTGCTGTTTGCCATGGCAGGGACAGACAGGGAACACCCGGCGGGATCTATCCCTCCCTTCTGTCGGTGAATGACAAATATACCAATGAGGAGATATTGACCATATTGAATACAGGCAAAGGATTCATGCCTTCGTTCAGAAACCTCAGTTCTGACGAAAAAAAGGCCATAATGGGTTATATCACCGGCCGGAAAACATACTATAATGCACATGAGGACGGCATGGATAAAAATTCCGGTGCTGTACCCTACACACATACGGGGTATAACCGTTTCCTGGATCAAAACGGGTATCCGGCCGTGAAACCGCCATGGGGATCCCTTACTGCCATTGATTTGAATAAGGGATCCATTAAATGGCAGGTTCCCCTTGGAGAAATTCCGGAACTGACAAGGCAGGGAATACCAAAAACAGGTACTGAAAATTATGGAGGTCCGGTTGTGACCGCTGGCGGACTGGTTTTTATCGGAGCTTCGAAAGACGGCTATTTCCGGGCGTTTAACAAGGAAACAGGTGAAGAATTGTGGAAATACAAACTTCCGGCCGGGGGGTATGCCACGCCTGCTGTTTACGAAGTTTCCGGTACAGAGTATATTGTGATAGCTTGTGGCGGAGGGAAGATGGGAACGCCATCGGGAGACAGTTATATAGCCTTCAGTCTTCAGTGAGCCGACACTGGGATCCTCATTTTATCCTGCAAACTGTTTTACAAAACATCATGACATCGCTGAATCCGGTGCCGGTTAAAATATACCCCTGAAGTGAGCGTTACAGGGAATGGCAGAAAATCCTTCTTCAGGTTTATCGCGTCTTTTTTGGAGTGTACCGGAAAAAATCTGGGTTTGGATTGAAGAACGGTAATGTAAATTATCACAATCCTTTGAAAACGACTTATCCGGGTTTATTGAGAAGCAGGAAAACAAATGTCCAGAAAGCAATACAGAATAACAGTACAGTCCAACGTGTTAGTATGATTTGGGTCCTGGTCATGTTTCTTATTCTTTTCTCAAAAAGTTTTAGGTAATCACTTTTTACGGGACCATGACTCCCGGGTTACATAAAAGTTAAAAAAAAGTTGTTGAAATGCATTTTTCAGGTGACAAACCAATACAAATGTTACTACATGCGGAAGAACACTAACCTGTTTTGTGTTTTTTTGTCCGTGGTTCTCGTTCCGGATGGACATGCGGATAGCAGTATGTTTGAGAACTGGATACCGGAAGCAAGTCGGCCGTAATGACTTTATAATACCGGGCAAAAAGGAGAAACCCGGCGATTTCGCTGGTTATTCGAGACGTTTTACTGAATTTACTCCTTTTACCTTCGCGAGTTTTTTTGTCAGAATATCAAGATGAGCGGTGTCGCGGACATAAATCTGAATGGTCCCTTCAAAGAGTCCGTCACTTGATTCCATCTGAAGCGAACGCATGTTTACCTTAAGGTCTTTTGAAATAACTTCTGAGATATTGCTGACAATACCGATATCGTCGATACCTGTGATCTGAAGTCTGGCCAGAAAATACCGGTCTTTATCAGATCGGGTCCAGCGGGCTTTCACTACGCGATAACCGAACTTATTGATTAGCTGATGGGCGTTGGGACAGTTTAACCGGTGGATGGTGATGCCTGAACTTACCGTGACAAAACCGAAAATATCATCGCCGAAAATAGGGTTACAGCATTTGCCGAGTTTATAATCCACACCTGCCAACCTGTCGTCGATGATCAGGTAATCATTTGGTTCAGTCTGAGAATGTCGAATCAGTTTCTCAACGGCTTCTTCTTCAATCGGCACGGTTTTGGAGCTATCGGTCCTGTCTTTTTCGCTGGTCAGGATTTCCTTGATTTCAAGAAGGTCAATATTTTCCCTGGCCACATCAAAGTAAAGGTCAAGGGCATCATTATACTTATAATGTCTTAAAAGTTGCCGGATATTTGGATCGTTGAATTCTACTTTCCAGTTTTTAAATCTGCGCCGGAGGATCTCTTTGCCATTTTCCGCTTCTTTAAGCTTCAGTTCTTTCATGGCAAGTTTGATCTTTGCCTTGGCTTTGGATGTCACAACGAAGTTAAGCCAGTCGATGTTTGGCTTTTGATTTTTAGACCGCAGGATTTCGACTTTATCCCCGTTTTTGAGTACATGCCTGATAGGTACGTTTTTACCATTCAGTTTGGCGCCGACACAACTTGTACCGACGGCTGTATGAACATCAAATGCAAAATCCAGGACGGTGGCTCCCTCAGGAAACTTCTTCAGATCTCCCTGAGGTGTAAAGACAAAGATTTCTTTGTTGTCGAGGCTGAGTTTGAAATCGTCGAGCAGATTCTGGGCGTCGGTTTCGGTATTTTCAAGCAATTCCCGAATCCTGACGAGCCAGTCGTCGATACCTTCTTCTCCCTTTAATCCTTTGTACTTCCAATGGGCAGCAAGACCTTTCTCTGCTATTTCGTTCATTCTCTGGCTTCTGATCTGCACTTCCACCCAATGACCACCGGCAACCATGACCGTGGTGTGAAGCGATTCATAACCATTACTTTTAGGCACCGATAACCAGTCCCTGAGCCGTTCCGGGTTAGGCGTGTAATGATCGGTAACAAGAGAGTAAATTCTCCAGCAGTCGGCTTTCTCCTTTTCAGGCGGTGAATCGACAATGATCCGTATTGCAAATTTATCATAGACCTCATCAAAATCCACTTTCTGTTTCTTCATTTTCCGCCAGATGGATGAAATGGCTTTAGGCCGTCCCTTTATTTCAGCTTCAAGCCCCATGGCAGAAATCTCATCTTCCAGGGGGGTTATGAAATCCCTGATAAACCGGTTTCGTTTGTTACGGGTAGCCTGGAGTTTTTTCTCAATCATGGTATAAGCCTCTGGCTCAAGGTATTTCATGGTAACATCCTCGAGTTCCGACATCATATTATAAAGCCCCAGGCGGTGAGCAAGTGGGGAATAGATATATCTGGTTTCGGATGCAATCTCGATCTGAACATCCCGTGGGAATCTCTCCAGGATCCTCATCATGTACAACCGTTCAGCAAGTTTAACCAGGATAACCCTTACGTCACGGGCAAGGGTTAGTATCAGGTTACGCAGGTTCTCAGCCTGGGAGGAAGTCTTTTCCGGTTTGATCTTTGAAATTTTAGCAAGGCCTTCTATGATTTCCGCAATTTTATCGCCGAATTCCTGGCGGATCAATTCAATGGTAAAATCATCATGATTTACAAATTCAGTCAGAAGGGCCACCACGACGCTGGTTGTAGCCATCCCCATTTCGGAGGCCACGATATGAGCAATAGCCAGGGAATGGACGATGGCGAAATCACCGTGACGTTGAGGGATCTCCAGACTTTTCCCGCTTGTAAGAACGAAGGCTTTCGTGAGCAACTCCAATTCAGAAGGTGTTGAAAGTGCTGCCTTGCATTCCCTGAGCAAAGCCCGGTACTGTCCCTTTATTTTTGAATTTAATACGTCAGAATTCAAATTCATAATCACATACTATTTTCAACGCAGCAGACGGACTTCCCATTGCCGATGTCCTTGTTCAACCAAAAAGGGAAACGGCAGGGCTGTTTTCATCACGACCTAAAAATACGAACAATCCATTCAAACCGGAAATGAATAAAACGCTTTCTTTCGGTGTGCCGTAACAAAAGGTAGGCTACCACACTATTATTCAGATTAAAGGGAGAGAACTTTTTTTACCCTTGTTAACTTGGGCTTTTCACAGGAACAAACGATACCTGAAACAACGGAAGATCAGTCCTGATCAGATTTTTTTCCGGTCAGGGGAACCAGCAGGTATTCCAGCCCGTTGAGTTTGATTTCATAAAGTGTTCCCAGCAATATCCCCAGTTTTCCGTCGGGAAACCCTTTCCTGTTAAACCATTCGAGATAGGATACGGGAAGACGGTATAACAGGGTGCCTTTATATTTACCGTAAGGCATTTTCACCGAAACAATCTTTTTCAGTATTTCAGGATCTGTGTTGTTCATGGATTTCAAAGTTGTGGATTACCTTCCGTAAAGAATGAACGGTTTCTGTGTTTTCTGACAATGTAGTAAATAATTCGTGATATTTCTTTCTCTCTCCAAATACGGCTGGAAAGGGGAAAAGAAACCTGGAACCAAAGGAAAAACCGTTTCAGGCTTGACCGGTAACAAAAAAAAATCCCGCAGATATTTCAGGCGTGAATCTGCGGGATGCTTTAGACTTAGTGGTCTTTTGGTTATCTGAAGCTTACTCCTAGTCCGGTTGTGAACACGCTGTAATTTGCTTTGGTATAATCGAACTGAATGGTCAGAACGCCGAGTTTTAGTCTCATCCCGACATTGAGTCTCAGATCTTTATGATTTTGAATAGTGACATCAAAAGGATCTTTTTTCACATCTGAATCTGTAACGACAACCTGTCCGAAGAAAGGGCTTGATGTATCTGTTTCCAGCCGGCTGATAGGAAAGTTGCCAAACAGTCCCACATTGGCTTTACTATTACTGTACCCGATGCCTTCATAAAAAGATATCACGGGTAATGTCTGGGAAGCGATAAGGTTGATGGTCCATGCCTGCACACCCAGCTGTATTTTCTGTTCCTTAAACATGAGAGGATCGGTAGTGAGATCAGTAGCGTAAGCATCGGGCTGAAAACTAACGTTGGCATATGTCTTGAGGCTGGTATACCCGCCCTGGACGCTTACATCCAGAACCGGCAGGTGTTTCAACCCCGGGATATGCTGAAGGATGCTGTGCTTCAATCCAACGCCCCACAATCCTATACTTCCGTAATTGCCAAAATTAAGGTTGGGCAGGTATCTAACGGTCACATCGGTTCCAAGAGGAAGTCCGATACCCAGCTGGGCCATTGGCAGAGGGATAAAATTCATGCCGGTGCCGTTAGGAGCCTTGTATTGGGCGATGGTTGCAGTCTGTGGATCTCCGTTCATATCTGTATAGTTGGCCTGGTACAATAATTCGGGACGGGTATCCGTTTTTTTGCCTGCAATGGTTGGAGTGAAAGCATCTCCTTCAATATTAGCAGAAAGGCCCATTTTTGAAAGGTCCATCGTCCTTGCTGAAGGCGGTGCCCATGCGGTATTCAGTGTCAGTGTTACGTCAAAACCACCCAGTTTATGTGGTTTGGCGGTATTATACCATCCTCCGTTAAGACTGGCTGCAAAAGAATTGGCATAGGGTGACAGATATCCCTTAAACAGAACCTGGGCATCGTCAATACCCCCTTTGATAAAATCCACTTCTTTGATCTGCGACCATGACGGAGAGACAAATAAAACCGCCAGGACTGCGGTCATTATTACAAGGCGTAATTTTTTCATAGCAGGGTTTCGATTTAATTTAACGTATTTTAAGCTAATAAATATTAGACTCGATCATGGTATCATTCCTTCAGTTCCGTGAACCTGAAATCTGTACAGGATTTTCGGTATGGAATGCTTCATTTAACGAAATCCGGAAGATATGGTTACGATTTTAGGGCCGCGCC
Organism: uncultured Bacteroidales bacterium; assembly: GCA_963732905.1. Lineage (GTDB taxonomy): Bacteria > Bacteroidota > Bacteroidia > Bacteroidales > DASQZK01. The sequence continues at coordinate 298,946 of CAVTBM010000008.1, read as the reverse complement.
TTTCATGCATATTGATGAACCGCCCTGATGAAAAAGTAAAGCTTCTTTCTTATCTTTACGTCTAATTTTGACGGAATGGTTACAAATCAGCCTTTAGCGGACAGGATGAGACCCCGTGATCTCGGGGAATATGCGGGTCAACAGCATCTTACCGGGAAAGATGGGGTAATCAGGAAGATGATTGAAAGCGGGAATCTGAGTTCATTTATCCTGTGGGGCCCCCCCGGCGTAGGCAAAACCACACTGGCAAAAATAGTAGCCCACAAACTGGACCGTCCTTTTTATACTCTCAGTGCGATCAATTCCGGAGTAAAGGATGTCAGGGAAACTATCGAAAAAGCCCGCCAGCAACAATTTTTCAACAAACCCTCTCCCGTCATGTTTATTGATGAAATCCACCGCTTCAGCAAATCGCAGCAGGATTCCCTGCTTGGCGCCGTGGAGCAGGGTACGGTTGTGCTGATTGGCGCAACCACCGAAAATCCGTCTTTCGAGGTAATCTCCCCTCTCCTGTCAAGATGCCAGGTTTATGTGCTGGAACCTCTTGGAAAGGAAGAACTTGAAGGACTATTGCAAAAAGCGCTCGAGAGAGATATCTACCTGAAGACACTGAATATCGAAATTCAGGAAAAGGAGGCACTTTTCAGATATTCGGGGGGGGATGCGAGGAAACTTTTCAATGCACTTGAACTGATTGTGAACGCTGAAACCCCAGAAGGCAAATCAGGCACAGTTGTGGTTACGAATGAAAAAGTCAAGACGATCATCCAGGAAAACCTGGCTTTATATGATAAAGCCGGTGAGATGCATTATGATATCATTTCGGCATTCATTAAGTCGGTCAGGGGCAGCGATCCGGATGCAGCAGTATACTGGCTTGCCAGGATGATCGAAGGCGGTGAGGAAATCAAATTCATTGCCAGACGGCTGGTCATTCTTGCTGCCGAAGATATAGGGCTTGCTAACCCGAATGCATTGCTGATGGCAAACACCTGTTTTCAGGCAGTGCATGTCATCGGCTGGCCGGAATCGAGGATCATTCTCTCGGAGACAACCATATACCTTGCCTCTTCACCTAAAAGCAATTCAGCCTACATGGCCATTGACAAAGCCCTCGACATTGTGAGGAAATCAGGAAACCTTCCCGTTCCGCTTCATCTTAGAAATGCACCCACTAAACTTATGAAGGACCTCGGCTACGGTACCGATTATAAATATGCCCATGCTTACGAGGATCATTTCATTGATGAAAACTATTTTCCGGAAGACTTAAAGGACCGGGATATTTATCAGCCGGGAGAGAACCCGCGTGAAAAGGAACACAAAGACCGGTTGAACCGGTTATGGAAAAACAGATATAAACCATGATTATGAAACTGATAAAACAAATTCAGAACATCAGATTTACCGATTCCGGCAATTTCTTCCTGCTTGCGGGACCCTGTGTCGTTGAAAGTGAGGAGATCGTGATGCAGGTGGCGGAGGCTGTACTGAAAATATCCGACAAATTGCATATTCCATATATATTTAAGGCGTCTTACAGGAAAGCCAACCGTTCAAGGCTGGATTCCTTCACGGGTCTCGGCGATGAAAAGGCACTTAAGCTCCTGAGAAAAGTACGGGAAACCTTCCATCTTCCCGTGGTGACCGATGTCCACACCACTGAAGAAGCACGGATGGCAGCTGAATATGTCGATGTTCTTCAGATCCCGGCCTTCCTGTGCCGTCAGACAGATTTACTGGTGGCTGCTGCAAAGACGGGTCGCTTTGTGAATATCAAGAAGGGACAGTTTCTTTCACCGGAAGCCATGCAGTTTGCTATAACCAAGGTAGAGGAATCGGGGAATGACAAGGTTATGATCACCGAAAGAGGAACTACCTTCGGATACCAGGATCTCATCGTGGATTTCCGGGGTATACCGGTGATGAAAAGCTTTGGCAAGCCGGTAGTCCTGGATATCACGCATTCACTCCAGCAGCCCAACCAGCCAAGTGGTGTTACAGGAGGAAGACCTGACCTGGTTGAGACCATTGCCCGTGCAGGGATCGTTACCGGCGTTGACGGTATTTTTATTGAAACTCACCCCGATCCGGCCAAAGCTCTATCTGACGGTGCCAATATGCTGAACCTTAAATATCTTGAAAGTTTGCTCATAAATCTGACAAGAATACGTGAAGTTGTCCTAAATTTGAAATAAATTGTTCATCCTGTCAATCTTCAGATATATTGTTAAACAAAAAGGTCCTGGTTCATTAAAATTCTTGCGGTTATGCCGGATTTTATCTCCGGGGATGCATCGCTATTTCAGAACTGACTTAAAAAAATCAACCCATGAAAAAAATTATCACTTCGCTGTCTGTGATCTTATTCCTAGGATCATTTTCACTTTATGCCCAGAATCTTGACAAAATTCTGAATAGCTATTATGATGCTATCGGTATGAGTACCCTGTTAAAAACGAAAACAATAGCCATGAAGGGCAAGATTCTTCAGTCTGACATGGAACTTCCCATGGAGATGTACCAGAAACGTCCGAATAAACTGCGTATGGAAGCTGAAATCCAGGGCGCTAAGTTTATTCAGGTATTTGACGGAAAAGACGGCTGGGCTGTTATGCCCTGGACCGGCAGTACAGAACCCCAGTCTCTTAACGATGACCAGATCAAAAATATTAAGCAAATGGCCGATTTTGAAGGGGATCTGTATAACTGGAAAGAAAAAGGTTATGATGCAACCCTGGAGGGAGAGGAAGATATGGAAGGAACGCCGGTTTACAAGATCAAGCTGCTGAAACCTGATGGGGACCAGTTCATCTACTATCTGGATAAGGACAATTTTGTGGTGTTGAAAGTAGATGCAAAAATAAAAGTACAGGGTACACCGGTTGAAGGGTCCACCTTCTTCAGTAATTTCAAGACGATTGACAGCATGGTTATGCCCTTTAGTATCGAATCGCGGGTAAACGGTAAGGTTGTTAGCCAGATTGAGGTTGACTCCATTGATGTAAACAAAGACATTGATGATGCCCTTTTTGAAAAACCTCTTTCTGACAAGCAAATTGCCAAGCCATGATACGGAATAATTTTAAAGGGTTTCTCTTTCTCTGTCTGATCCTGTATTTCCTGCCAGAACAGATGCAGGCACAGGAAAATCAGGAAATAACTTCCAGCACCATAGGTGTATTAAGAGCCAGACACATCGGCCCTGCCACCATGAGTGGAAGAGTTGCAGCCCTGGACGCCGTAAGGACAGATCCCCTGGTCATATACGTTGGTTCGGCAGGGGGAGGTATCTGGAAGTCAATCAACGGCGGTGTGCAGTTCAAAGCCGTTTTTGATGATCATATACAATCCATTGGTGCCATTACCATAGACCAGGCTCATCCCGATACCGTCTGGGCCGGCAGTGGTGAAAGCTGGGTCAGAAATTCCGTCTCAGTGGGCGACGGAGTATACAAAACCACCGACGGAGGGGATAACTGGGAAAATACGGGACTTGACAGTACGGAACATATAGCCCGGATAGTCATTAACCCCGATCATCCGGATATCGTATATGTTGCTGCTCTCGGTCACCTCTGGGACGCTAACAGTCAAAGAGGTGTATTTCGCACAACCGATGGAGGCAAGACCTGGAAGAAGGTTTTGTACGTCGATGAAAATACGGGATGTTCCGATATTGCTATCAACCCGGAAAACCCCGATATACTGGTTGCCGGTATGTGGGATTTTCGCCGTACTCCTTATAACTTCCGTTCCGGAGGGCCGGGAAGCGGATTATATATGTCCGGGGATGGAGGTGAAACATGGAAAAAGCTGACCAAAGGACTGCCTGCCCCGCCCCTGGGAAGAATTGCCGTAGGAATATCCCCTGTGAAGACATCAATGATCTATGCCCTGATCGAAGCCGAAAAGGAAGGAGGACTTTACCGTTCCGATGATAACGGAGTGTCTTGGAGGCTGATGAACAAAACAGCTCCGATTATCGAACGCCCTTTTTACTTTTCACAAATATATCCTGATCCCTTGGATACCTTCCGTGTGTACAAACCCTCGACCATGCTGTATGTTAGTGACGACGGAGGGGAGAAGTTCAGGCTTACTTATGTAAACGGGGGCAATGTACATCCCGACGAGCATGCCCTCTGGATCGGATCAGGCGATAACAGACTCCTTTACGTCGGGACAGACGGCGGTGTATACAAATCTATGGACAAGGGAAAAACATGGATCCTGATGCGGGACCTTCCCCTTTCCCAGTTTTATCATGTTAGTGTCGATATGCAGGATCCGTATCATGTGTACGGAGGACTGCAGGATAACGGATCATGGATGGGACCTGCCAGATCTGTCAACGGTATCACGAATTCCGACTGGAAAAGTATTGGTTTTGGTGACGGATTCTATGCTTCGGCCGATGCGCACGACAACAATATTCTATACTGGCAGTGGCAGGGAGGTAATTTCGTCAGGTATTATAAAAATACAGGTGAAACCAAAGAGATAAGACCCTATGCCGACGAGAAAACGGGCAAACTCAGATGGAACTGGAATTCAGCCATTGCCTTCAGTCCAACCACTCGTGCCATGTATGTCGGATCACAATACCTTTGGAAATCGGACGACCGTGGTGACACCTGGAAAAAGATTTCTCCCGACCTTACGACCAATGACACCTCCCTTACCAGGCAGGAAGAATCGGGAGGTATCACCATCGATAATTCCTCCGCCGAAAATTACTGTACCATCTACACCATCGCAGAAAGTCCGCTTGACCCCGGGATTATCTGGGCAGGCACTGATGATGGCAACCTGCAGGTCACCAGTGACGGCGGAAAGACGTGGTCCAATGTTGCCGTAAATATTCATGACCTTCCCGGGCATACCTGGTGTTCCTCTGTTGAACCGTCCCGGTTTGACAAACATACTGTCTACGTCACTTTCGACGGGCACCGTTCCGGAGATATGAAGCCGTACCTGTACAAATCAACTGATGACGGAAAAACCTTTACTTCACTAATGACTGAAGATATTGACGGGTATTGCTTTGATGTGCTTCAGGATCCTGTCAGGTCCGACTTATTATTCCTCGGCACAGAACAAGGTTTGTATACCACCCTCGACGGCGGTAAACACTGGGTCAGGTTTGAAGGCAACTTCCCCAGGGTGGCTGTCAGGGAAATAGCCATACAGCCTCGTGAAAACGACCTGGTGCTGGCCACCCATGGCAGGGGTATATTTATTATTGATGATATTACGCCGCTCAGGGCACTTAACAATGACATTCTTGACAAAGACCTGGTATTTTTGCCATCCAGACCTTATCTGATCGGGAATTCCCCACAGAACCAGGAATTTGGCGGAGATGATGAATTTATCGGAACGAACCCTGCCGATGGTGTTTTCATTACCTACTATATGAAAAAGCGGCATATCTTCGGTGATATGCATATCGAAATCCGGGACTCCACCGGACAAAACCTTCTGGCCACCATTCCTGCCGGGAAAAGAAAAGGGTTAAACCGTGAAGTATGGACGCCGAGGGAAAAGCCTCCTAAGGTGCCGGCTTCAAACAATCTTGTCCCTTCAGCTCTTTCAGGCCCCCCGTATCTTCCCGGTGAGTACACTGTTAAGATAGTCAAGGGTAATGAAAGCTACACGGGCAGAATAACTCTGAAATACGATCCTAAATTGCCGTATACAGAGGAGGACAGGGAAATACAGTTAACTGCACTCAGGAGGTCATACAGGTTACTCGAAGATCTGGCCTTCACCGATGCAAAGATCACATCAGTTGCGGATCAGGTTAAAAAGTATGCAGCAACTGAAGGGATGAAGAAAAGTACGGTAAAAAAACTATTGGCGTATGCTGAGAAACTGGATGTTTTACACAAGAGCCTCGTAGCCACAAAAACAGGAGGAATTACGGGAGAAGAACAGCTGCGGGAAAAACTTTCCGATGTCTATGGTGCATTGTTGCGGTATTCCGGCCGTCCCACGAATTCGCAAATGAAACGGCTGGATGTTCTTGATGATGAGCTGCATGTTAAGCAGCTTGATACAGAAAGCTTACTGGGACCGGAGCTGCTTCTGATAAACAAAATGATGACCAAAGACGGCAAACAGCAGGTAACTGTACTGACGCTGGAGCAGTTCAATGCCAGGAAGTAATACGACACTCTTTGTTTAAAAACCATATGAAAGAAGCCGTCCTCAGAGACGGCTTCTTCTATATTATAACAGCCGGCCTGTAAGCCAGGTTCTGTATCTGCCGGAGCAGATCCCTGTCATTTATCTATGCGACCTACCCCCCGGCTTCGGGCGGGCAGCCCTCAATCGCCGGTATACATGGTCTTACAACCCGCAAGACGAACGGCTCCGGATGTCACCACCCGGACCGGTGAGCTCTTACCTCACCTTTTCACCCTTATCACGACGCTAAACGTCGGGACGGTTATTTTCTGTTCCGCTGCTATGCCCTCACAGACATCTTCCTTTCAGAAGTGCGGTGCCCTTTGTTGCCCGGACTTTCCTCCCCGTAAAAAGATACGAGGCGACAGAGCGGCCTGCTGCAGGACAAAATTATCAATTTTTATGCAATAACCCGGTATTATTGCGGAATGATCACCATGGTGGCGCCATAACCATATTCACGAAAGGAGGCATCCTGATATTTAAGGTCGGGATGTTTCCGGTCGAGGGTACGCCGTATCTCGTGTTTAAGTTTCCCATTGCCCACGCCGTGAATGAATACGATACGTTTTGTTTTATGGATGATGGCCGTTTTGAGAGCTGTTTGGAACCGGCTCATTTGTATCTCCAGGATCTCACCATTGCTCATCCCCTGGTGATCGTCAACCAGGGTCTCAATATGAAGATCCACTTCCTCGAGTTCGGCTGTCCTGACTCGTTTTTTCGCTTCCGGTTTATTCTCCTTTCCTTCTTTCAGGGCTATCAGCTCACTGAAATCGCCCGACAGAAGGACATTCCCGTATTGTTCTTCTGCTTTCTCCCTGAAAGAATAAAGAGTAAAGATGGCTGCATCCTCATCGAGATAGTCGTTTTCGGCCAGGGACTTACCGGAGTAGATGGCCGAGGGATCTATCTTCAGGGATATGGCTCCAGGCTTGATGTACCTGAAGAATTGATTTCCATAGAACAACAGGCCGGCATTCAGCCTGATCACTTCATCAACATTCGGAGTCACAAACCGTCCCAGCGAAACCTTAGTATCCGGTTCCAGCATACCATGACTGAAGATAAGTTCTTCCCCTTCTTTTGCCTGTGACAGTACAAAATAAATATGGAAAGTTGAGCTGTTGATCAGATAGGCGTTGATTACCGACTTGTGCGGATCCAGAGTAAAAGCCATAGCAATTTCCTCATCTTCAACCTGGTAATCAGCTTCTTCTTCCTGTGGCTCAGTGGGATCTTCTATCCGGGCCTCCATTACAGGACGGTTTTCCGAAACCGTTTCATTTTTCTCCTCGATTTTCAGCAGTTCCTTCAACAGCACCGGGATATCAAAACCATCCACCGTACTCACCATGGCAGTATTCTTGTCAATAAAGGAGACGATAATTCCTCCTCCAACATCGTTTAAAAATTTTACCTTGTCACCTGTTTTAAATGTCATCATCTGAATGTAATTTGTAAGGTTCAGCGTTCTTAATAATCCGTCCGGACAGCCTTTCGATAAAAAAGGAAACCGGTACCAAAATTTCAGAACTTACGGCAAATTTAGCTATTTTTGCACAGCTTTTTTATGATGAACAGACCCCAGGAGATATTGTTGAGCGAATTTACCTATGATCTTCCCGAGGAGAATATCGCAAAATTCCCTTTGACTGAACGCGATCAATCGCGATTGCTCATTTACCGCAAAGGCATAATCAGCGAATCGAAATTCAGCAACCTGCCGGAACTTATTGACTTGCAGCAACGGCTCGTATTCAATGACACCAGGGTGATTCATGCCAGGTTAAAATTCAGGAAGAGTTCGGGCGGACTGATCGAGATTTTCTGTCTTGAACCTCTTCAGCCGTCAGAATATCAGACATCCTTTGCCTCAGACCATGGTGTTGTTTGGAAGTGTCTGGTTGGCAATGCCAGGAAATGGAAGGACGGTTCGGCCCTTATCCAGGAAATCAGGCATAACGGGCGGGATGTTTGTTTCAAAGCAGAAAAGAGATTACAGGCAGGAAATGCGTTTCATATTCAGTTCAGCTGGACTCCTGTTCAGTATACCTTCAGTGAGATACTCGGCATTTTTGGAGAGACTCCTATCCCACCCTATCTTAAACGGGAAGCAGTACTTTCCGATTCGGAGACATACCAGACTATTTATTCTCAGGAGGAAGGCTCGGTAGCCGCGCCAACAGCAGGACTTCATTTTACAAAGGAACTGCTAAAGAAGATTGACGCCAGAGGCATTGAAAGGCTGAATCTAACACTTCATGTAGGGGCCGGAACATTTACCCCGGTCAAGGTCGGCAATGCAGCAAATCATCCCATGCATATTGAAAAATTCCAGGTAACGGCCAGTGTTCTTAAACTGCTTGCCCGTGATGACAAAGAGATCCTTTCCACGGGTACGACAACCTGCAGAACCCTTGAAAGCCTCTACTGGCTGGGTGTGAAAATCCTGTGCGGTTCTGCCGGTGGAGACAACCTCCATTTGGAGCAGTGGGAAGCGTGGGATCTTCCTCAGGATATTCCACGTGAAAAAGCACTGAACGCACTTTATGAGAGGGCTGCCGTAAAACCGGATCAGCTCCTGAAGGCTTCAACAGGAATCATGATTACTCCAGGATACCGTTTCAGGATGATTTCGGGTCTCATCACCAATTTCCATCAGCCGTCGAGTACCTTACTCATGCTTATTGCCGCGTTCATCGGGGATGAATGGAAGGCTGTATACAAGTATGCGCTGGAGCACAATTTCCGGTTTCTGAGTTATGGCGACAGTTCACTGCTTCTCCCTTAACGGATGCCTTCAATTACCCATTTTTTTAGGCTGTCATTAGTTTTCTTAAAAGCGATGAAAAGTTCAATACGTCCTCCTTCGTCGTATCAAAAGAGGTCATCCATCTGACTTCTGAACGGTCCTCATCCCATACATAGAAAAAATATTCCTTCTGAAGCCGGGGAATGACCTCTTCCGGAATAATGGCAAATACACCGTTGGCCTCCACTTTTTGCGTTATAGTGACACCGGGGATCCCTGAGACTTCAGAAGCTAGCAGCGCGGCCATTTCATTGGCATGGGTAGCATTCCTTTTCCACAGATCATTTTCAAGATATGCATTAAACTGGGCAGCGATAAATCTCATTTTGGAGGAAAGCTGCATACTCTGTTTGCGACGGTATTTAAAATCGGATGCCATCCGGGGATCAAAGAATAATATTGCCTCACCATACATCAGCCCGTTTTTTGTGCCGCCGAAAGACAGGATATCCACGCCTGAAGCAGTAGATATTTCTCGCAACCCTGTATTGAGTGATACTGCCGCATTACAAAACCTGGCGCCATCCATATGTACTTTCATCCTATGGGAATGGGCATACTTGCAGATTGCACTGACTTCTTCTTCTGTATAAACAGTTCCAAGTTCCGTTGCCTGTGTTATAGATATTATCTTTGGCTGAACGTGGTGTTCAAACCCGATATCGTGCATATGTGTTTTTATTCCCTCCACGGTAAGTTTACCATCGGGAGAAGGAACCGTAAGTAATTTACATCCCGTGAACCTTTCCGGTGCCCCGCACTCATCGGTGTTAATATGAGCCGTATCGGCGCAAATAACAGCATTGTAAGGCTGGGTAAGGGCGTCGAGTGCAAGAACATTGGCTGCCGTTCCAAGAAATACAAAAAATGGTTCTGTTTTCTGACCAAAAATCCGCCGTATTTTTTCCGATACTTGTTTAGTATACGGATCATCACCATACGCAATGGCGTGTCCGATGTTAACATCTGCGATAGCCTGCATAATTTCCGGATGAACTCCTGCGTTGTTATCACTGGCAAATCCTCGTAAATTCATGGCTCTTGATTATTAAAGTATTTAAATCCCGAAAAACCTCTCTGATTCACAGCAGGTTTTATTTGATTCAGACCTGTCTGTACTGAATTTTGAACATGCATGTAACAGGGCTCTGGAGCTGTTTCTGTGTGCCCTGTTAAAAATTAAAATTAGTCATTTGTGCCGGGATAAAAAAGAAGAATTTTTTCTGACAACCTAAAATGCAACATCAGCCTTTTACGGCGGAAAAAAGTATCAGGTTCTGAAGATTCAACCATTATCCTGGAATTCAGGAAAATTTTGGCTACTGAGTTTCAGGGATGTAAATTTGGGTAAAAAATATGATTATGGATTTCACAAAAAAGACGGGAAGATACCAGAGGGTATATCGTCAGCTGACAGACCTTCTCACAAAAACATCTGAGCCTGTTGCCAGAATGGCGACAATCAATGCCATTCTTCATCACAAAATGGACGGGTTTTTCTGGACGGGTTTTTATTTGCTAAAAGACGGAGAGCTCATTGTCGGGCCCTATCAGGGACCTGCAGCCTGTCAGGTCCTGGCAAAGGATACAGGTGTTTGCTGGGCTGCCATAAACGGGAATGAAGCGATAATCGTCCCTGATGTGGAAAAATTTCCCGGCCACATCGCGTGTGACTCAAGATCAAAATCAGAAATTGCCATTCCTCTTCAGAATGCCACCGGAGAAATCACAGGTGTTCTCGATGTTGACAGCCAGGAGTATGACAATTTTGACCTCACGGATTCTGCCGAACTTGAAAGGATCCTGCACCTGGTTTATCTAAGCGCAGAACAAACCGTTGAAATCAGACAAATGGGGACAGGCAGTGATCAGTGAGAACGGAATATTTAACGGGATGATCTGCCGGAATCGAAATAAGAGGCTTTACGTCTGCTTCCCCAACAAAGAGCTGTATTAATATCTCATCCAGGGGTACCCTGATCAGAATTTCGTATGGAAAGGTCAGTCTCACTGGTTATAAGAAAATTTTTTCCCAAAGACAGGCCTGTGTTTTGTAAGCTTCAAAAGAAGGAATCACTTTCCTTTTCTCCAGCCGTTAAAAAGGTAGAACCTGCGACGCCTGATAATATCTCCTTCAGGTGTCAGGATCGGCTGGCTCACATACCGGATATCCTCTATGGTATAGAATGCCTTGGGATTATATTCCTTAATCAGGGAGATAGCGTTGCCTGCATCTTTCCGTTTCACGATGAGGAAAATGACATTCACATTATCGAATTTTCCACGGGCATCAAGGGTTGTTGTACTGTACCCCTTTTCATTCAGGACTGATGTCAGGACAGCTATTTCTTTTTGTGCAATAACCCGGATAAGGCATACGCCAATGGCAAGCTTTTCTTCGATCAGCATGCCGACATAATTACCGGTGGCAAATCCTCCTGCATAGGCTACGTAGCATATCCAGTTGTCGAGGTGCTGTATAATATTGCTGATTGCAATGATCCAGACCAGGACTTCGAAAAAACCCAGTATTGGCGCTACCAGGCGATTTCCCCGGGTTACGAAGATAATTCTAATGGTCCCGATAGATACATCAGTAATTCTCATCAGAAAGATCATGATGGGCAGGAGGACGTAATAAAACCAGGGAGATCCAATAAAATCTTGCGAAAACATGTTATACGATGGCGTTTATGAGTTCAATAATCTTGTCGAGTGAATAGGGTTTTGTAAGCAGTTCATCAAACCCGGCATCACTGAAGTCATCAAAAAAAAGATTTGGATTATGGGCAGTGAGAGCCACGATGTGTACCAGATTTTTAGGGGGAGGGAAATTCTTACGGATATGTACACAAGTCTCCAGTCCGTTCATGACGGGCATTTCAATGTCCATGAGGATCAGGTCAATATCGTTGTTTTCGAAATACTCAAGGGCTACTTTTCCGTTTTCAGCCTGAATAGTGTTATGCCCGAGTGTTTTAATGAGTTCCGCCAGTAAAAGTCTATTGGTAAAAATATCATCAACAATCAAAATATTCAATGTTCTCATACCTCATGGGATAGTCTGTTAAAGGAAGACAAAGATAAGAATTTATATCAGCCAAGTTCGCTCAAAGTTTTTATTATATCCATACTTTTTATACGGATCAATGAGCCGTTAAGGTCGATAATTTTATCATTCTTAAATTCGCTGAGAGTCCGGATGAAACTCTCTTTTGTTGTGCCGGCCAGTTCAGCAAGTTCTTTACGGGTGAAGGGGAATGAAAAAGAATCACTTTGGTATATATCCTGGGCAAAATAGAGGATGACATCGGCAATTCTGCCAGGTAACTGTTTATGGGACTGACGCATCAGCCGTTGAAAAATAAAAAGGCCGTCAAGACTTATCAAATTCAGGAATTGCAGGGCATATCTCCCGTTTTCCATCAGGATACTCTTAAAATGACTGACATCAATATCACATATCTCTGAATCGATAATGGCAGAAGCGGAATACTGATGAAGACTTTCTCCGAAAACCGACATGAGACCAATAAAACCCCCATCTTTAGCCACCTTCAATATAATCACCTTTTCATTTCTGCCTTCCTTGAATATTTTAACAAGTCCGGATTTAACGAACATGATATGGGAAGTGCGTGTATTCTGTCTGAAAATGATGTCTTTTCGTTTAAACCTGACCGTATTTAGATTATTTGAGAGCAGAAACGCCTGGTCTTCAGTAAGTAAATAAGAGAATGGGATCTCTGTAGTCGAAATGTCAGTTTTATATTTACTTTCAAGATTCGACATTATTTCATTTTATGATTAAAATTACTAAAAATTAAGAATATTCATAAGAACAAGCCCATTAAATTCGTTTCAGAGACATAATCGTTTCGTTCTTTTGAATGCTCTGAGTACGGACAGGTAAATAATGTTCCGGCATTGTATTACGGCCTCACTTATCCAAAGTAAATTATTATCTGCTTTAAATCAGAAAAAAACTATCTGCGGTGATTCATATCATTCATTTTGATAATAAATCTCATCCCGGACTAAGGCTTAAATACAGAATGTTAATAGTACTTTTGTTGGAGAAAATATTAAAATTGTAAATAAATTACGTCATAAAATCTTATTTTTACTCTTGTCGTAAATTAATCAATTATGTCTGAAAATCAGAAAATACTTGTCATCGACGATTCAAATACCAACGTTGTTTTACTTGAGGCCATCCTGGGAACAAAAGGTTACAAGATCATGAGTGCATTCAGTGTTAAGGAAGCCTTGAACATCATTAAAAGAGACAGGCCACATTTAATACTTCTCGACCTTTTGATGCCGGAAATCAGCGGATTTGATTTTTTGGAGCATATTAAAAGCAATGAAAAACTTAATAGTATTCCCGTAATAGTGATCTCCGCCCTGACGGATGATTTAAATATAGAGAAGACCAGGAAGATGGGAGCAGTTGAATTCATCAAAAAACCGGTGGATATTCAGACCCTGGTTAAGACTGTTGAGTTGGTTCTCCTAAACTAATGAATCCCGATGGTCATTTTCTCTCTCATCCTGTTTATTTAACGTTTCATCGTGCCCATGGCGATGGTGAAATCATCCTCAGATTTGATCATATGTGAAGGTTGCTTCACATCAATATAAATGGGACTGCCTGATCCCGGGCAAAGCCAAATGCCGTTATCGATCTGGCTGTCACCAGCCTCCTGGAAAATCCGGGAATCCAATACCCCGAATTCTTTTATACCCATTTAGATCCTGTGCTACTTAAAGAAGTAAGCTTAGATCCGGGTGAAACTCCGACTAAAAGCATAAAACAGGTCTTTTCTCCATATATTTCAATAAAATTCAGACAGAAAGGCAGATTATGTATAATATAATCTTTCTACCTTCCGTATTAATCTGAACATAATTGATTTCCCCTTTACTTTTGTTTATTTTTATTGCCGGATTATAATTGCTGTGTATGACTGACCAAAAGGATAAACGCGATTTGTTGCTTCAGATTAAGAAGTCTCTTCCAAAAGAGGTTCGCGAAGATCTGTTTGCTATTTTTACAGCAACGCCGGTACCTGTTCTTTTGACCGGGTCTGACTTCGCAGTTTTATCAGCAAATATGCCTTTTCTCTCCTTTCTCGGTTATGATCTGCCGGCAATAAAAGGGAAATTACTTTCTGAATTTTTATCACCTGAGGAATTTGACCTGCTTTCAAAAAGGGTTACAACCGAAAAATTCTTACCGGGAGTTATTATCCCTATCTCTATCAATGCATCAGGTGGAAGACAAATTAAAACTTTCGTATTCATCGATAAGACAGGAAAAGCTGGTATATCGCTGAATCTTATGTATTTTATATCCGAAAAGCCAGGTCACACGGCAGACAGCCTGAAACTGCAGATGTCGGATGATCTTCAGGCAGCCACTAAAACAGGGCTGTTTAAGATTGATATAAACCATCGGCGTTTTTACGGCTCTGCGATGAGTTTCAAACTGTTGGGTCTGGTAAACCGGTCGGGGTACACGGATATTTCCAGAGTTACCGCTCTTATTTACAAAAAAGGCGACAGGGAAAAAATAGACCGTTTTCTGATGGCTCCGGATTCCGGTTATCCGGCTTTTGAAACAGAATTCAGGATCAGGCTGAAAAAAGACGAGGAAAAGACGATAAAGACCATCCAGATGATTTGCTATGTTGAAAATTCAAAGAATCCTTCCGTTTTTCATGGAATTCTCAGAGATATTTCTGCAGAGAAGAGAATAGAGAAAGAGCTGACCCGCGCCAGGAACAGGGCAGAAAGTGCTAACCGGTTTAAGGCTGTCTTTCTGACCAACCTCAGTCATGAACTCCGCACTCCCATGAACGCTATTATTGGTTTTTCCGAGCTTTTAAAGACCGAACAAACCGGGAACGGGCATTTAAACGAGTATCTTTCGATCATTAAAAACAAGGGCAATTATCTTATGTCCCTGGTAGATGATGTTATTGAACTCTCAAGAATAGAGACCGGTGATATTACCATCAGAAAGAGCAGTTTCGGTTTGGTTCAGTTCATGAATGAATTGTACGGCGAATTTGAGACCAGGAAAAAGGAAAAAGACAAAGGTCATATTGAACTTGTGCTGGATATCCCGGCAGAGTTTCATACTTTAGAGCTCTACACCGATCCGGGTCGTTTACACCAGATTTTGGCCAGTATTCTCAGCAACGCATTCAAATTTACTGAGAAAGGTCATGTTGAGTTTGGCTTTACCTTGTCGGCAAAATATTATAGATTTTATGTTTTGGATACAGGGATCGGGCTCAGTCCGGATGACCAGCGAAGAATTTTTAACCGTTTTGAAGAAATTGAAGATAAAGCTCTCACCAAGCTTGGCGGTACCGGGTTAAGCCTGACCATTGCCAAAAAGATTATTGATCAGCTTGGAGGTAAAATTAAGGTTCGTTCCGCACTGAATTCCGGGTCCTGGTTTCAGATCAGTCTGCCCGTTGAAATTCCCGTTAAATTGGAGGAAGAAATGACACACCAATCAGGAAACATCCGCGACATTGACTGGAAAGATAAAGTGATTCTTGTTGCAGAGGATGAAGAGCTTAATTTTCGGTTTCTGGAAGCTTTGTTACAAAAAACACAGGCAAAAATATTACGTGCAACAAATGGAATAGAAGCCATCAAACTTTGCAAAAATATCCATCACATCGACATGATCCTTATGGATATTAAAATGCCCGAGATGAACGGAAATGATGCCACTCTCGAAATTAAACGGGAAAGGCCGGATTTGCCGATTATTGCTCAGACGGCCTTTTCATTCCAGGAGGAAATTGCCAAATGTTGGGAAGCCGGTTGTGATGATTATGTGACCAAACCGATTGATATAAAACTGCTGATCAATAAAATGAGCCGGTATTTCCAGAAATAGCTTTTTATTTATCTATCCACGCAACGACCTCCGGAGAATCCGGTTTTTCCTTCGAATAGATCACATTCACAAGTTCACCCTTCTCATTAATCAGGTATTTCTGAAAGTTCCATTTTACTTCAGAATCCATTTTGCCGTTTTCCTTCTCAGATGTCAGCCATTTATATACCGGATTCATGTCGTCACCTTTGACGGAGATCTTTGACATCATGGGAAACGTCACACCATAGTTTTTTGTGCAGAAAGCCTTGATCTCACTGTTTGAACCGGGCTCCTGGTTATGAAAATTATTAGCAGGGAAACCGATTATAACAAAATTGTCTTTTTTATATTTTTGATACAGGTTTTCAAGATCGGCATACTGGGGAGTGAATCCGCATTTTGATGCTGTATTTACCACCATGACTTTTTTGCCTTTCAGCTGGCTGAAATTAAACTCGTTGCCATTAATATCCTTCACCTTAAAGTCATAAAATGAAGATTGGGAGAAGGCCATTGTGGGTAGAAGTAATATAAGACCATAAATTACTTGAAGCTTTTTCATATCGTTATGTATTAATTTACTGAACTACTACAGGATTACCGTTTTTCCCTGGCAGGATAATCCGGCTTCTTAATAAAATTATTAGCTTTGATTAAACAAACCGGAAGGCTGTCCGGTTCAAATTTATGTGATATGGACAATACGATTCTATATAAAATTTCTGTTTCAGGAAGGGTGCAGGGTGTTGGATTCAGGCACAGTGCCCGGAGTAATGCAAGGTTCTTTGGACTTACCGGTTTCGTCAGAAACAAGGCTGACGGAAGCGTATATATTGAAGCGGAAGGCCCACGGAACCAGCTCGATCAATTTGTAGAATGGTGCAGAAAGGGCTCCGGAATGGGTTATGTAGATGATATAAAAATTGACACTTCCCTTCCTAAAAATTACACTTCTTTTGAAATCCGGTTTTGATGGTATCTCCATAATCAGAACTGGATCATACACTTGCAGGGGCCATGCCGGTTGTATTTAACAAACGTAAAAATTCGGGGCTGCGGTCTAATCCCTTACCATGGCAAACGATTTATGTCCGGCAAGGGCTGAAGCAGAACTGATCATCAGCCAGGATGTTAATCCGAGGATGAGAAGGGAAAGTACAATAAGTGTCATGTCGCCGGCAGCAACAAAGTCAATGAGGTTTTCAACCATGGCCCACAATGTGAGAACGAGCATGATCAGCATGGGGATGAATGTATAAAGAATGTTAAGACCTTTAATCCTCATGTATAACGTAACGACACCGAGAGACAATGCGGCCAGCAACTGGTTAAGTGACCCAAACAGCGGCCAGAGCATCATGGCTCCCTGTCCGCCCGGTTTCAGGAATGTCATTACGGCGGCAGCGACAACTACAATTGCGGTTGCAATGTAACGGTTGTTGACTGGCCGTGCAGTGGTGCCATCGGCTGTCCTGAATATTTCCTGTAATGAAAGGCGCTGGATCCTGGTTGCGCTGTCCAGCGTCGTATTGGCAAAGCTTACAATAAACACCGCGATCATGGCTTCTCCAATGTTGCGGGGTATACCGAATGAAAGAAATAAATTGGCAGCTCCTGTCACAAATGCACCCAACTTGGCTGAAAATCCGTTTGCCGAGGCCCAGCTGCTGTAATGTTCATAAAAGACGGATGCACCAGCCGCTTTCCCGTCGGGGCCTGCCACCATTCCCAGTCCCCCCGCTATAGCCATAAGGACCAGCACTGCCAGGAAGCTTTCTGTAAGCATCCCGCCATATCCTACGAAGAGAGTATCCTTTTCATTGTCAATCTGCTTCACCGTTGTTCCTGAACTGGCCAGGGCATGGAAGCCGGAAACCGCACCACAGGCAATAATGATGAACATAATGGGTGCCAGGGAAGGAACATCTGAACCTTCGGTAAAAGCCGGATGATTGATGGCCGGAGCTGTAATAGCAGGATGAGCAACGATCAGGCCGAAAACGATCAGACCCATGGCCACAAGCAGCTGGTGACTGTTTATATAATCACGTGGCTGAAGAAGTGCCTGTACCGGTAGTGTGGATGCAATGAATACATAAATAAACAGAAGAATACACCAAGTAACAACAGCCACCTCATGGCTAAATGGCAGCACTACCGGAAAATATACCCCAACGATGATCGAGGCATACATCAAAACCAGGGCGATGAGGGAAAACACAAGATCACTCCTCCCCTTGCGAATTTCACGTCCCAGCCATAATGCAACCGGTATCTGGAACCAGACAGGAATGACCGACTGGGGATACATAATAAATAATGTCGCTACAATAGCAGCAAAGACTGCCAGCACGATAAACAGAAGTAACTGCATGATAAACTGGAATGCATACCGTGTTGACGGACTGACCAGGTTACCGGTAAGTTCCCCAATCGTTTTACCATCGTTGCGGGCTGAGACAATCAGGGTGCTAAAATCATGAACGGCCCCCATAAAAATGGATCCCAGAAAAATCCAGAGAAAGGCGGGTAACCAACCCCAGATGATTCCGATTGCCGGTCCGACAATAGGCCCAAGGCCGGCAATGGTGGTGAAATGATGGCCGAAGATGATACTCCTTTTTGTCGGTACAAAATCCACCCCGTCTTTATGAACATGCGAAGGCATTTTATTACGGGAGGACAGCCTGAACAATTTCTGTCCCAGAAATCGGCCGTAAGTACGGTAAGCCAAAATATAACCCGCAAAAGCCAGTAAAGTAACCGTCAATGAATTCATGATTAAAAATTTCTGCCTAAATTAGTTAAAAATGACTCTTTTGGTTTATTTTGGAAAATGAAATTTGCCTCATTGGAATAAATTCAGCTGTAAGGTTGTCAAAGGTTTAAGTAAAACAAAGCTGTATTGAAACAGTTTACGGAAAAAGATCTGACGGATCAGATTAAAAAGGGAAATATACAGGCATTTAATGAATTGGTGAAAAGGTTTGAAAGACCTGTTTCGAATGTCATTATCGGTATGCTCGGAAATACTCCTGAAGCTGAAATGATTGCTCAGGATGTTTTCATCAGGTTCTATCAGACGATTGAGAAGTTCAGGCATGAGGCAAGTATTAAAACATATCTGACGCGAATGGCCATCAACTTGTCGTTAAACGAGTTAAAGAGACAAAAGAGGATGCGGGATAAGATGGTTTATGTTGATGATATTTCGCTTCAGTTAAAAAGCGGGGAGTCAAATCCCGGGGATGATTTTGATTTGAAAGAAGCGGTGGAGAAGGCGCTTCAAAAACTGGATGCCAAGCACAGGAGTGTCATTATCCTCCGGTTAATCGAGGGATATAATACAAAAGAAACGGCCGGCATCCTGAAAATACCCCAGGGGACAGTTCTTTCCAGGCTTTACAGGGCCCAGGAACAACTCAGGGAGTTACTTAAGACCTATTTATAACTATTATACGTCGGTTATGAGAAAAAAAAGACATCGGTTTATGTTCAGAAAGGTTCTCCGGTTCGAAAACCGGGACAGCCGGTATGAACAAAAAATGAATCCTGATTTTGAACGGGAGTTCATTGAATGGAAAAAACTGGAATCGGGTCTCAGCACTGTGCAGATGAGTTTCAGGGAGGGTTTTCCCGAACGCGTTACAGCAAGGCTTCTTGGCCTGCTCGAAAAAGACCCGATGCGGGATCTTTATTACAGTCTTTCGACTCTGTTACCCAAAATCGCCTATTCTTCTCTGATTGTTCTGGCCCTGATCATTGTAACCATTTTTGCCATTCATGGCCAGCTCGATCAGAACGTATTTCTTGGTGCGGATAAACTTGACGATTCGAACTTTGTCAGTTATCTGATCTTTCAAAGCAATTAGCCATGCAGTTTAGAAAAAGGGTATCTGCCCGGCTACGCCTGTAATGTTGAAAAAGAACCCTATTTAGAATATTTTAAAATTTACGGTTTAGACGTTCAGATAAATACTTAATTTATGAAAACCAGAGCTATTTTAACAGTTCTTATCTCACTAATCACAGGATTTGCCTTAGGCTTCATCACTTCAAGCCAGATCACAAAAATGAGAACAAGGGATGTTCACAGCATGTCCTCAGTGGAAGCATTTAAAGCACGAACATTTAGTGTCATTGAACCCACCGAAAATCAAAAAGCACAGATTACGCCTATTGTTGAAGAATACGCTCTTAAATCGGATTCCTTGCGGAAGAATACTTACTCGGATTTTCACAGCCTGATGGATGAATTTCACGCTCAGCTAAAGCCATATCTTACCGATGAACAGATGCAAAGGCTACATGAATTTCCTAAATATGTTGCAAAGAAGTACAAACATCATTAAAATACGGTGAATCTTGTCCTTTGAGAGGTCCTATGTCTTTATTCAGATATCGGCATCCAGACCCCGGCAATAACTGAAAATGTCTTTCAGCCTGCACCATAGCTTTTTTAAAAGCTCCTATCCGAAAAAAACTGCAAACGGTTTCTTTCCAGAACATCCACCCCGGACAACTTTTTCATCAAAGCCTGGCGATTTGTATGCGCCCGCGTATTCCTATCTGTTCATCCTTGATACAAACAAGCGAATACATGTTGCCGGTAAAAGTCCTTTCAACCACTCCCCGGATATCTGCCGGCGATTGGATTTGGTTAGCCACCCCGGTTGCCAGGGCATCGGCATCACAGGCCGAAGGACAGACCACAGTTACGCTGTCAGCCTTCCCAAGTGAAACTGAATGGCCAAACATCCCTGATGAAGTACATATCCCCGAAGGTGACATGTCGGGTGTGAGAAGCAATCCAATATCCGAAAACTTCTTATTTCCCCCCGCATCAATAGCGAGAAGGACCGGGTCTTTTACCCCGACATAAATATCTCCCCCGTTCTCGATAACATATTCACCGGGATGGAATTTCCCGGAAAGAAAGATTCCTGTTTCCTGGGCTACCATCCCGGCGACGGCAGCCATGGGTCCGGTGCCTGCAATAATAGCAGAATTTTTCATTTTCACCACAATAGCAGGATCATTATCCAAAACCGGCAACGGCTCGAATGTATCCCTGAAGACAGGGAAGGAAAAGATATAATTTTGCAATTCGTCACGCAGGCCCCTCACGCAGGCTTCAATCGACGGAGCCATTTCCGGATCGTAGGATTCGGGGCTGACTCCCACCCATAGATCAGATTCACCCACAACCACACGGAAACCTCTGAATCGTTGAAGGTTCATCCTGTTCCGGTATAACCGGGGCTCATACATGTCAGTTGAAATTAAGTTCGAATAACTGCAATGGACAGGCTTTCAGGCATAATTCACAGGCGATGCATTTTTCAGGCCGGAAAATCAGTTTTCTCGTATCAGGGTCCATGGTGAGGGCATCGGCAAAACATACCGCAGAGCAGCTTCCGCAATGGATACAGTCTGAATAATTGAGTAAGATGTTCTTCCTGACCGGACTTACAGTTATGTTCAGGCTCTCAATATATTTAACCGCCCTGTCCACGTTTTCCTTCGGCGCCTTTAGCTCAACCAGTAACTTCCCCTCCCTGCCCGGAGTAATATCTGCATTGAGAATATTAACAATAACATCATGGTCCTTCACCAGTCTGTATGTCAAAGGAACGTCGACCAGATTGGCCGGAAATGATAATATCAGTCTTTTTTTCATAATGGCTTACCTCCTTTGGAGAGAATGAAGTTTGGTACCTGTCGGAAACGGCTCAAGAGGCCGGCTGATCAGAAATTTTTCCTCCCCGATCCATCGCTTTAGCTCAATGGCGATCTCTCTGGCTTTGGCAACACTGGACATCGATGCCGTTCTGATTTTCTTTCCGTTCAGCATCATGGATCCGGAGAACAGTTCGCCGTAGGTGACTTTTCCTATTGCCGGATGGTCGGGTTTGCTGTAATCACAGACGGTAGTAGTAATCTGTTCATTTCTTACAGAGACACGGTGAGCCATATCCTCATCGAGAACGGGAACAGGGATTCCTATGCCAATGAAAATGCTGACCCCGTACTTCTCAAAATAAGCTGCCTTCAGATATTCGGTGCTCATTTCCTTTGCATTTCCAATCACCGAGAGGGTGGCTGAATTGGTTTCGGGAATTCCGAATTCATTTCTGGGTCCTTCCGTTTTAAACTGTGTTCCGAACCATGCAACATATCCTCTGGCTCCGCATAGAAAAAGTCGGGTCCCAATACCAATGGTCCTCAGGTCCGGATCATTCAGGAGAGGACTCAGTTCGCCCGAAGTTGAAAAGGTGGCGTTGCCGGAATCAGGCAACAACGATCCCATGTACGTGTATATCATCCGGCCCGATGTATTCACCGCACATGGATAATTCTGATAGGCATTCCTGGGATTGAACATGGTCATCTCATTGACCTCTGATTTATTGACGAGAGTCTCAATCTCCGTTTCAGGGTAACAATCTGTTCCTTTTGCCGAAGCTTTCAACCTGACGTCCTGACCGGCAATCAGAGATTCGATCACATGTGCTCCGCCATATTTTTCATTAAAGGGATTCACCTCTGTGGCGCCAATGTAAACGTCGACTGCCGCAATCCCCGAATGCACCGGGACGTTGTTCAGCGTAACCCGTTCCATCCGGATGGGGGGATTTGAATGGCCCAAATTAACGAACATGCCGGAAGAACACATCGGTCCAAACGTGGCCGTAGTAACTACATCTACTTTACGGGCTATTTCTTCAGCAGAATAGTCTTTAGACATCGCAGAGACTTCTTCAGCAGTGAGAACCACCGCTTCACCTTTCAGTATCTTCTCATTTATCTCTTCGAATGATTTTTTTACTTTCATAAGACTAAGGTTTATAAACAAATAACATAACGTCTGATCGTTTTTATGAAAGCAAAAACATCGTGTACGCCTGTTTTCTATTTATTCCGGCTTAAATTGGGTCACCATACAATATGCAGTGACTTATCCGGCATTTAAGCAGGAAAGGCTGACGAAAGATTCACAGTATTTTTGCAATCAATTTATAACCCCCGGCACACGCCGGGTCAGGTATTAGCACCTTTTCCCAAGAGGGCTGGTTGCTAGAGGTTCATGGAGCCTGGTCTCTCCCCTCTTCTATATAAATCAACTACCATTTAAGGAAGTATTGATTTATTTGAACTGTAAAAGTAAAAAATATCTTTGTAAGGCAAGCGAGACGGCCTTCAATATTATGATAACGACCTTTTTATTTGGAATAATTCCAAATTGTTAGAGACCTGTCACACCTCCTCAATGCTTGTTGAAGGGATCCATCCTTTCCGGCCGTCACTGACGATGATTTCATCCCAGCCTTCGAGGCTGCTATTAATATGCACTTTTGTTCCTTCATGCAAGACAAAAAGGTCTTTGCCACTTTCACGGGGAGCTGATTTGACCGTCTGGGAAGGGCTCATGATGATGGCTGTGCCAGGATGGTTTATCTGACGGTCACGCTGGAAAGCAAAAAGCAGGCATATCATGCTGAAAAGGAAAAAGAAAAGCCCGGAATAAAACCCTAACCGCCGTAACCGTATTTTTCTGGTAAAGATGTAAAGGATAAAACCGGCGAATGAGATCCCAAACAACAGGAGCGATAACTTTGTCCAGGTTCCCGGATGAAATGCGGCAACCATTTTTCTGTACCACCTTACGAAGAATAGTACGGGGACCTCATCAAAGCGATCGGTAAGCATAGATTCGGTATAGGTCAGGTTATTTCGGATATCATCATCATTTGGCTTCAGTAAAATAGCCTTCTCATAATACAGCCTGGCTTTACCCAGCTTATTGGAGCGGAAATAAGCATTGCCGGTATTATAATAGAGTTCAGCTGAACGGTATCCGAGGCTGTCGATTTTCAGGTACAGATTAATGGCGTCTTCAAAATTACTGTTCTGGTAATCATCATTGGCTTTACGAAACAATGAATCAGGACTCTGGGCCATTAGCTGAAGTCCTGACATTAAGATTACGATTAAAAACCATTTCTTCATTTTCCTAAGCTTTTTCTTACAACCTGTCAAACGTTTTCTTCAATCGTTGAAATGATATTTTCAGCCCTGGCATACATGGTATTTTTATCGCCTGTCTGCCCTGGAGCATACCTGGAGAATTCACAGTCATCGATCAGATCCCAGAGCTTTTCCACGTATTCTCCAGTCAGGTCATATGCATCCAGTTTCTCCTGGATCCTCTCGCGTGACAGGTCGGAAGTGTCGACGCTAAACTTGTCTGAGAGATAGCCCCAACAGGCTTTAAGGATTTCTTCATAAAATCCGTCGTCGTTTATAGACAGTAGGTGGCGGGCCGTCTTTAATCGTTGCATGGCAAGTTTTCGGGCTCTCCTGTTGCGCACGTAATAGACATCGGCATGTTTCTTCATCCGGCTTTGTCTGAAGAAAAACAGGATAAGGAGAAGGACGATACCTGCCGGAAAAACCAGCATCCATGCGGAATGCAGCAGTGACTGGTCTTTTCTGCGCAAATCGCCGGGGCTGGTACTAATGAACCGGATATCGTTTCCAAGATTTTTGACCTCATCGCGGAAGAAACCCTGAGGCATTTGTTGCACGTTAGCCTGCCCCTCACCGGTTCCTTCACCTGTAACTTTAATGGTAAACTCCTTGCTTTTCCTGGTCTCATACCTGTTTGCCGAAGGATTGAAAAAACTGAATTCCACGGGAGCGATCCGGAAGTTTCCCCTGTTCCTGGGAATGATGAGGTATTCAAAAGTCAACGAGCCTGTTGAGCCGGCTATGGTATTCTTAAAGTTTTTATCCGTTTTGGGATCGAAAACTTCCAGGTCGGGAGGAAAATCAACTTTCAGCGGTTGAATCAGTGGAAGGTTGCCTGTACCTGAAACCGTTACTTTCAGGGTTACCGCTTCATTGGTGAGGGTACTGTCTTTACTTATTGAGGCCGACAGGCTGAAATCACCCACTGCCCCGTCAAAGGATGAAGGGGCGCCGGAAGGGAGTGGTTTCACATGAATGGTGACCGGGTTGGAGTCGAAGCTGTCGGGAACACTCTGATATGAATTGAAGGCGTTATCGAAAAACGGATCGTCAAAAACATTCCCGAAAGGATTGGATTTTGTCCTAACTCTTTTCTGGATCATCACATCCATCTGCACAGGATCCAGCTTCAGGTCGCCGCTTTTCTGGGCTGTAAGAAGCTGCCGGTTTATGACCTGTGAACTGTATGTCAGGCCATTGATCACATCCCTGCCCGCAGCTTTATCCGGATCCAGGTCTTCATTCCAGAAGCCCTCATAGGAAGGTGTTTTAAGGTTGGTGATCTGGAGCCGTTCCCTGACATATACTTTTGTTGCAAGTACCAACTGTTCACCTACATATACATTTGTTTTAGAAGGGATCTGACGGACGATGACGGATTTTCCCTGCTCAGATGGTATACTTTTACCCTGCGGGCCTGAGGATTGTACATCTTCTGTACCCTTGATCACCTTGATCTTAACTTCATTGGTAGTATAGTTTTTTCCATTAGCCCTGAGTGTTGCCGGAGGAATGACAAAGTCTCCCTCACTGGAGATCTTCATCATGTAAGTGTAGGAAACCTGCAGGGTATTCTCCAGTTTGCCGTTAATGTTACTGGATTGGTAAGATACCATCTGACTGGGACCTGAAAGGATTTTCACACCGTCAAGTGCCGGAAGATTGACATCTCCCTGGATATCGCCCGAAATTGTGTAACTAAAAGCTTCATCAACGGTTACCACAGCAGGAGCGTCGGCAGTAATACCTCCATCCCGGCCAAAAGTCGCAGTAACAGCCATGGCACATAATAAACTGAGGATACTCAGACGAAGGATAATCTTATGTTGAAGCGAATTTCCCATTATTTTACCAGTCTTTTTCTGTCTTAACCCTGCTGGCTTTAGCCTTTTGTTTTTCATAATTCTTCAAAGTCTGCAACTCCTGGAGTTGGATGGCCTGGAGCATTTTCTGAACTTCTTTCTTGGATAACTGCTGTTTTACTTCAGGAACCTGTTGGTTTTTCCCGTTTTTCTTCTGTTCCTGCTGATTTTGCTTTTGTTGTTGCTGCTGCTGTTGTTTGTTTTGCTCCTGTTGTTTTTGATTTTGCTGCTTCTGCTGATCCTGTTTTTTCTGATCCTGTTGTTTATTCTTATCCTGATTTTTGTTATTCTGGTCGTTCTTGTTTTGATTTTTCTGTTGCTGTTGTTGTTCCTGCAGCTTAGCCTGTGCATAAACCAGGTTATACCGTGTTTCGTTATCCCCGGGTTTTAATCTGAGTGCATCTTTATAGGCTTCAATACTTTTTTCATACTCTTTCTGTTTCAGGTATGAATTTCCCAGGTTATGAAAGATATCTGCCATGGTAGTATCATCAGCCCCCATGCCTTCAGTGGCTACACGCTGGTAAATTGCACCGGCATCTTTGTATTTATCCTGCTTATACAAGGCATTTCCCATATCATAGCCGGCAGGAAGCGAAGTACTGTCGGCATCAAGGGCTTTACGAAAAGCGATTTCGGATTCCGAATAGGTTTTGCTGTCGTATGCCTTTACACCCTCCCGGACATATTTACGTTCATTTTGAGCATTTAATACCAGAGGTATGCTCATAAAAAGGATTGACAAACTATATTTAATATTCATTTTCACTGTTTAAACAATTTTATTTTAGCCATCCATCGGTTTCTTCGCTCCATCGTCAGAATGGACAGAAAGAGGAAGATCAGACCGGCTCCCAGGAAATACTGAAACCGTTCCTCGTAGTCGCTGTAAACTTTGGCAGTGATCTCGCCGGTTTGCTGTTCATCAATTTTTTTCATCAACTCAGATAAACCGGCACCGCTTCTTCCCGCCCGTATATAGAAACCGTTGGTAATGGAAGAAATACGCTTAAGGGTATTCTCATCAAGTTTACTTACCACCACGTTCCCCTTACTGTCCCTGATATAGTCGTTACTTCCTTTAGCCACCGGGATCGGCACGCCAGCCGGGTCACCAAGACCGATTGTATGAATGATGATCCCTTTATCTTTGGCTCTTTGCGCAGCTTCAAATACTCCCGGTTCATGATTTTCCCCGTCGGTGATCACGATAATAGAACGGCTGGAGGATTCTCCCTGTTGTGTTTCCGGTTCAGGACCGAAAGACCGGATGGCAAGATCGATGGCATCGCCAATATTGGTACCCTGATCCGACACCATATTGGTAGAAACAGAATTCAGAAACAGCCTGGCTGCTCCGTAGTCAGTTGTTATTGGGATTTGTGTATATGCTTTTCCCGCAAAAACAATAAGGCCGATTTCATCCCCGTCCATTTTATCAATCAACCTGCCCAGCTCTTGTTTTGCTACATCGAGCCTGTCGGGTGTGAGATCCTGTGCCAGCATCGAGCGCGACACATCCAGGGCTATGATGATCTCACTGCCTTTTTTCCTGACTTCCTTTAATTTTGAACCTGTACGTGGACCGGAAAGGGCAATGATCAGAAACAGGAACGAAATGATCAGATAAACAAACCGAAGATTATGCCTGAAACCAGATGCGTCGGGCATAAGGATATCTTTCAGCCCAGGGGAGGCAAACCGT
This sequence comes from uncultured Bacteroidales bacterium, assembly GCA_963732905.1. Classification (GTDB taxonomy): domain Bacteria; phylum Bacteroidota; class Bacteroidia; order Bacteroidales; genus DASQZK01. The sequence continues at coordinate 271,437 of CAVTBM010000008.1, read as the reverse complement.
TTCACGGCTTTCTTTCGCCGGGATAAAGCCACAATATACAATCCGACCAGAATAGGTATCAGTGTTAATCCGTATAATATTTCCTCGTGTGCAAACCTGAACATAATCAATTCATTATTTTAAGGAATACTTCTCATCACCAAAAAGCGAATAACCGATTCAAAGGCCAGAAGAGCTACTCCGGCGAGTAAGAAACGGGAAATACTTTTCCTGTTTTTTTGAATAATTCTGGGTATTGAGAATCGTTTTTTCCATTTTATCGATTTCACCGTAAATCTCTTCCAGCTTTTCTTTATCGGTAGCCCGGAAATATTTTCCGCCGGTCATATCGGCTACCTTTTTCAATACGTCTTCATCGATTTCCACCTTCATTTGCTGTATTTGCTGCCCGAAAATGGTCTGAACAGGGATTGGAGCTGTACCCTCTGTACCGACGCCGATCGTATAAACGCGGATCCCGTATTCCCGGGCTATCTCCGCAGCTGTCAAAGGCCCGACGGAACCGGCATTATTTACTCCATCGGTGAGAAGGATTATAACCTTGCTTTTCGCTTTGCTTTCCTTGAGCCTGTTAACGCTGGTAGCCAGACCGAGGCCAATAGCCGTTCCATCCTGTATCATTCCGAATTTCAGGTTGTCAATTTGCTGAACGACTTCGGCACGGTCTGAAGTGAGCGGGCAAAGGGTAAAACTTTCTGCGCTGAAGGCTACAATAGCAAAGCGGTCGTTGGGCCGGCCGTTTACAAATTCTGCCGCCACATCTTTGGCAGCCTCAAGGCGGTTTGGCTTGAAATCCATCGCTCTCATACTGCCGGAAACATCGACACAAAGAACGATATCGATACCCTCGGTAGTGGTCTCGCTCCAGTTCTCGGAGCTTTGCGGACGGGCAAAAGCAACGGTCAGAAGCGCTATGGCAAGGATCTGCAAACCGAACAGTATATGCCTGAGGACAAGCCGGAAGGGTGTTCCGCTTCTTCCAAAAAAGTCAAGCGAGGATATCTGTACTCCGGCAGTTCTTTTCGCGTGCCTGAGAATATAAAATATGATCAGCAGAGGCAGAACAGCCAGCAGGTACAATAACTTTGGGTTTGCAAATTCAAAATTCCACATACAAGTAATCCTTTAATTCTCTTCCGTGCCTTTTAACGCCTGTTTCCGCAGGTTTTGTCTTTTCTACAAAAAGATAGGCATTATTTAAATTCGTTTCATTCTCCGTAGGTGTCGGATCTTCCCTGGCAAATTTCACCAGGTCAGACAAATTCAGCAGGCTTTCAAGCATTTCGAGCAAAAGGCTGTCATCGTAAGCAAAACGCCTGAATTTCTGCAAAGTTTCTCCGGTAGTCGATTCCCGGGCATCGACGCCGAACTGGTCCTCCACATATTGTCTGATAGTATCAGACAGGATAATATAGTATTCTTTCACCTGTCCTTTCTGCCACATCTTCTCCTTTTTCAGGTAATCGAGTGCTTTCAGGGCTTTCGCGTAAGGCGGAACTACCACTACTTTTCTTAGTTTCACCGGATCTTTCCCTTTTATACGGCGGAGGAGAAGAACCAGCAGTACTGCAAGAACAAGTAATCCAACTGCTCCGGCAATGTAAGGCAATGCTTCCCTGAAGGTCAACGGTGTATTTATTACCGTACGAATATCCTTAATGGAAGCTGAAGTGTCAACCGGAGGAGAATAAACCGTAAGGAGCAGACTGTCTGTATAGAGGTTTTGCGGTCCGGCCGGATTGTTCACCATAACCTGGTATGACGGGATGGTATAGTGTCCAGAGTCGAATGATGTAATGAGGTAGTGATAGGTCACTTCAAGATGATCATCAGAATGACTGCTGTCAATTTTACTGCTCAGAATTTCGATATGGCTGTCAATATTATTTTCAGGTCCGATCAGTTGAAACGTTGTATTCGCCGGCATATTGATCCCGATATTGAGATTCATCTGTGTACCGATCAGAAGAGAGTCGTTGTCCACGGATGATTTCACAGTAATATTCTGAGAAAAAAGGTTAAGAGCTGACAGGAGGATACCTGCAGTGATAAGGAAAATTTGTTTCATCGTCTTTTTCATCCCCTTCGTTTAAACAGCTTGATCAAAGGTTTAACATAGTCTTCCGAAGTATCAATCGAGTTCATATCAACGCCGCAACGGGCAAAGACAGAGTTCAGGTTTTTGCTGTGTTCCTGCCAGTGCCGGCGATAATGATCCCTGACAGCCACCGGGTTGGTATCCACCCACCGCTCCCTGCCGGTTTCCGGATCATAAAACTTCACCAGCCCCACTGGTGGCATTTCTGTTTCCCTGCGGTCAAAAATGTGAAGAGCGACAACATCATGTTTCCTGCCAGCTATTTTAAGTGAATCTTCAAAAGGCGGACACAAAAAATCCGATAATACAAATGTGGTGCAACGTTTTTTAATAACATTGGTAAGGTAGCGGAGTGGCTCCACCAAATCGGTCTTTTCACTCTCGGGGTTGAACTCGATCAGTTCACGAATGATATGAAGGATGTGTTTTCGTCCTTTTTTCGGGGGGATGAACTTCTCGACGCGGTCGCTGAAAAAGATGACGCCGATTTTATCATTGTTGAAGATTGCAGAAAAGGACAATACGGCAGAAATTTCAGTGATCACGTTCTTTTTCAGGGAAATGTCACTGCCGAAATTTCGTGAGCCACTGACATCCACCATCAGCATGACCGTCAATTCGCGTTCTTCCTCAAAAATCTTGATATAGGGATGATTGAACCTGGCGGTAACATTCCAGTCAATAGTACGTGTATCATCTCCGTACTGGTACTCGCGCACTTCAGAGAAGGTTACACCCCTGCCTTTAAATGCACTATGATACTCGCCGGCAAAAACCTGCCTTGTGAGCCCTCTTGTTTTTATTTCAATTTTCCTGACCTTCCTGATCAGGTCTGTTGTTTCAATTTCAGCCATTGTAAAATACCCGGTTTGTCATCTACTTTTTTTTTACTTTCAGGACAAAATACCACTCCTTTTCTTCAAGTAGTACTTCATACCTGTTCTTTCCTTCGCTAAATTCCCATTTGTTTTTCCCCTTCTTTTCATAGGCTTTGTTATTGTCGGCGATGACAAAGTCATACTCCGAATAATCACAAATCAGGCGTGTGTGTGTTGAAATATCCTCATCGGAAAAAAATACGATCAGTGTTTTTGTATCAGAGGCGTTGACAAACTTCAGGTAGTTGAAAGCCTGTCTGGTTGTCATCTGGTCAGGGTAAAAACCAGATTTACGGGCAACTGATCTGACCTTATCTTTGTCAAGACCGATATAACTCTGAGCCTGTATTTGAATAGAAAAGAACATCAACAATAATCCTGCGCAAAGGAATACTTTTTTCATAGACCAGGCATTTTATGGCACTTCAACGTTATTTAGAATCTGCGTAATAATATCAACGGAATTAATATTTTCAGCTTCTGCTTCATACGTAAGACCGATCCTGTGCCGTAGCACATCATGGCATACTGCACGGATATCTTCCGGAATGACATATCCTCTGCGTTTGATGAAAGCATAGGCTTTACCAGCTTTAGCAAGGTTGATGGTAGCCCGTGGAGATGCACCATACTGAATCATGTTCGAAAATTGTGCCATTTTATAATCTTCCGGTTTTCTGGTGGCAAAAACGATATCAAGAATATAGTTCTCGATTTTTTCGTCCATATAGACATCCTTCACTGCATCCCTGGCTTTCAGTATATCCTCGGGTTTGAGAATTTTTGCAGGTACAGGAAATGTTTTACCGAGATTTTCTCTCATCACGCTTCTTTCTTCCTCCATGGAAGGGTAAGTAATCACTACTTTGAGCATAAAACGGTCTACCTGGGCTTCGGGCAGAGGATAGGTTCCCTCCTGCTCGATCGGGTTTTGTGTGGCCAGAACCAGAAACGGTCTTTCAAGTTTGAAGGTTGTTTCTCCAATGGTAACCTGTTTTTCCTGCATGGCTTCGAGTAATGCGCTCTGTACTTTTGCAGGGGAGCGGTTGATTTCATCTGCCAGGATTAAATTGGCAAACACCGGTCCTTTTTTAACCAGGAATTCTTCCTTCTTCTGACTGTAGATCATGGTACCAATGAGGTCGGCAGGAAGAAGGTCAGGGGTAAACTGTATTCTGCTAAATTTCGCATCGATGGTGTCGGCCAGGGTTTTTATCGATAAGGTTTTAGCCAGTCCGGGAACCCCTTCGAGCAATATATGACCATCCGATAACAGGCCAATCAGTAAACGTTCGAGCAAACGTTTCTGGCCCACGATCACTTTTTGCATTTCAATGTTAATCAGGTCCACGAATTCGCTTTCCTTTTTTATTCTTTCATTGAGTTCTTTAATATTCACCGTTTCGCTCATAATTTTGACATTTTTACTTTCTGGATTAGCACTGAAGTTTATGAAAAGTTCATTTCGAGCTTCAAAATTGATGCTAAAACGCTGAATTTGCAAGGGAATTTCGCATTTTGGTGTTAAAAATTGTTAAACCTGTTACTCTGATTCAAATGCTCAAGATACAATTTTTCGTTCAAAATACTTTCACTCCGGAAAATGGCTTCCGGGTCAGACCTGCGAAAAAATAGAGGTCGTTTTCATATATTTGAACTCTAAAGGAATTCATTATGCGTTTTTTCATCGAACTGTCTTACAGAGGAACGAACTATCACGGCTGGCAGGTACAGTCAAACGCAGATACGGTTCAACTCAGGCTCGAAGAAGCTCTTTCCACGATCCTGAGAAAGAAGGTATCTCTGACTGGTGCCGGCCGCACAGACACAGGCGTTCATGCCAGTTACTATACTGCACATTTTGATGAGGAAAAGGCCATGACCGAATATTTCATCCGCCGGCTTAACGGGTTTCTTCCGCACGATATCAGAGTATTCAGGATTTGCGGGGTTCCTGACAATGCGCATGCCCGTTTTGATGCTTTGTCGAGAACCTACCGTTATCTCATCGTGCCCGAAAAACATCCGTTTACCAAAAATCTGACAGCCTTTATTCCCGGAAAGCAGGACCTTGACCTGTTGAACGAAGCCTCTTCTTATCTGCTTGCATGCAAGGATTTTGCAACCTTCAGCAAGTTGCACAGCAACAATAAAACAACCATATGCCGTATCGATTATGTTTCATGGATGAGATACCGTGAGTTTTTAATTTTCACGATCACTGCCGACCGTTTTCTGAGGAACATGGTTCGTTCCCTGGTAGGCACTCTCCTTGAGGCAGGTCGTGGTAAAATCAGCCTGCAGGATTTCAGGGAGATTGTGTTGAGCGGGGACAGGTCAAATGCAGGAACCTCAGCACCGGCTGAAGGTCTGTATCTTACCGATATATGTTATCCTGAAAATTACGGAATGAACAATCCGGGAAAAGACGAACTGCTGCCTTTTGCCTGGTAACCATCAGCTGGTCCAAATCTCCCAGGCTTTTTCTGCCTGGAGCTTCAGCATTTCCAAACCATTCACGGTAATGGCCCCGTTTTCCTTTCCGCGGGATAAAAAGACCGTTACCGAAGGATTGTATACAAGATCGAAAAGAATATGCCCTGATGAAACGGCTTCATACGGAATGGCGGGAAATCCGTCAGTATCGGGAAATGTGCCCAGAGGCGTGGTGTTTATTATCAGTTTATGACTTGCAACAATTTCAGGAGTGAGCATTTCATAATTGATGACAACACCTCTTTTCTTGCTCCTGCTGACAAAGAGTGCCCCTATACCAAGACCCTGAAGCACATAGCTCACCGCTTTTGATGCTCCGCCTGTACCAAGAATCAGGGCTGATATTTGGTGTGACGGATCCAGAAAAGGCATCAGCGATTCCCTGAATCCATAAACATCGGTATTGAAGCCTTTAAGATATTTATCATTATCCTGTCCGGTGATTTTTATGGTATTTACTGCTCCCGTGGCTTCAGCAACCGGATCAAGTTCGTTTAAGAAAGAGAGAATTTTTTCTTTGTAGGGAATCGTCACATTGAGGCCCGACAGTCCTGTTGTATTTCGCATAAGTGAAGGGAAATCACTGATATCTTTAAGCGAAAAATTGCGATAGCTACAGTCACAGATATTCTCATTTTCAAATTTTTCCGTAAAGAATTTTTTCGAAAAAGAATGTTCAAGCGGATAACCGATAAGTCCGTAAATCTTCATGGTTTTTTTTCAGATGGTTTTCAATTTCGAGATACGGTTAAGGATAAATATAAGAAAAAACCCTGCCAGTATCAGCAGAATGGCAGAGATAAAACCGGAATGGGCTGTGATTACAGGCAGAATATTTTTCTCAATAAGGGGTTGTTCCATACCTCGGCTGTCGGTAAAGGTCTGCAGGGTAACTTTCCAGGGCCAGATCTTGTTCAGGGAACCTATCATAAATCCGGCAAGCAGACCTACGGTAGGGTAACGGAATTTTTTCAACAACCACGACAGAACATTTGAGAATGAGATCAGCCCAATGACAGCCCCTGCCGCGAAAACCAGCAATATTCCTATCTGGAAGTCACTCACGGCGCCCAGAATATAGGTATACTTTCCCAACAGGAGCAGGATAAAACTCCCCGATATTCCCGGAAGGATCATGGCACAGATGGCTAAAACACCTGAAACAAATACAAACCAGGTGGCGTCAGTTGTTGATGCCGGTGACACACTTGTAATAATCCATGCAATGACGGTTCCTGCTATTGTTGTGACGACCGTCAGCGATGTCCATTTTTTGATATCGCCAAGCACCATAACAGCTGAGGCAATGACCAGGCCGAAAAAGAACGACCATACCATTGACGGGTAGTTCAGCAACAGGTACTGCAGGAGGTGTGCAAGGGAAAAGACACTGACAAGCACACCGGAAAAAACACACAACAGGAACCAACCGTTGATCTGTTTCCAGAATGCGCCAATCCTTAGATGAATCAAAAGCCCCAAAGCTCCGATATTTATGGATTTGATTGCATCAACAAGTTCTTCGTAAATTCCTGAAATGAAGGCGATAGTGCCACCGGAAACACCGGGAACAACATCAGATGCCCCCATGCCGATTCCCTTCAGAATGAGCATGAGGTAGTCCATTGGTCTTCTCATAATTTCTTATCGTGATACTTTTCAGGGAGAAAGTTAAAAAAGGTATCACCGCGCAGGCCAAGACGAAGAGCTTCGAGAGAGACAACTTCGGCAGGAGCAATATTACCCAGATTGACATTAGCTCCGAGAAGGTTTATAAACCATACCTGCTGCGCTTTATTGGGTGCTTCCCATATCACATTTTCAACGGCTACATGTTCGATGATATCGTCAATGATTTCAATATTGGCGGAACCATCCTGATTATAAATACCGATTGTTCCACTTTCACGGGCTTCAGCAATCACTTTCCAGGCACCATTTTCGAGTTCCGTCTTCATATTCTGCACCCATTCGTCGGGAGCAAGCTCAACGCCTTTGACTTTGGAACCCACCTCTGATAATACCCTGAAATCTTTACTCAGCTCACGAATATATCTTAATTTATCGGCATGTCCGAGTTTCATGGATCCGTCGGATACTTCAACCATTTCCACTCCGGCATCAGAAAGAAATTTTCTGAACTCATCAAACATATCGCGAACGATAAAAGCCTCAAATAATGTCCCTCCAAAATAGGGATGTAAATGTGCTGACTTAAAAAGCCTGATTTTTTCCTTTATGGACTTGGCAAAGAGCGCCGTTCCGAATCCAAATTTAACCATATCCGAAAACTCACCACTACTTTCAATGTAACTTTCGGCTTCTCTTATGCTCAGTCCTTTATCCATCATCATGGTCAGTCCTGATTCCCTTTCCTTAATTGTTCTTTCCGGAATGAATGGTAAAATAGTGCTCATCTTATTCTGGTTTCTGATCTTTATTAATGAGATTCTGAATTTGTTCGTTGGTCTGTCCTTCCGGAAAGATCTCAAAAAACAAGTTGAGGGCACCTTCCCCCTGTTCAAGTGCTTTTTCAAGGAAACGTATTCCGGCTTCCTTATCATTCAGCTTAAAATATACGGCAGAAAGCATGTAGATTATATCCTGTGAAGAAAAATTATACTGGTAAGCATCCCTGAGGATTGTCAGCGCTTTTTCGAATTCCAGGTCGTTAATATAAATTGTAGCCAGCCGGATCCAGGCTTCCCTGTCATCATGATCGAGTTCCGTAACCTGACTGTAACTTTTCAGGGCTTCCCTGATCTTCCCTTCCTTTTCATAATTCTCGCCGAGGGTGAACCAGTATTCTGGGTTATCTTTATCGAATTCGATGGCTTTCAGCAGATAGGTTCCTGCTTCCCGGTGCTTTTCCATGTACATCAGGGCGATTCCGGCACCATACCAGCCGTCGGGCCATGAGTTATCGATATTAATAACCTTCTTGTAGATTTCCAAAGCTTTACCATAATGACTCGTTTCTTCGAAACATTCACCAAGGTAACACCAGCCCTGAACATTTTCAGGTTCCAGTTCAAGAAAATCACTGTACACTTTTATGGCTTTCAGATACTCCTTATTATTGGCATATATATTAGCCTTGTTAAAATATGCGGAAGCATATGTGGGGTTCACAGCGATGGCATAATCGTATGCTTCAATGGATTTATCTGTTTTATTTATTTTATAATATACCACACCGAGATTATACCATACATTTTCTGAAAAAGGATCAATATCCAGGTAGCGGTTATAGAATTTAATACTCAGATGATAATTGTGAAGACGTTCATAATAATACCCAAGGTCGTACAGAACGGTTATATTGAAAGGATCCTGTTCATAAGCCATTCTGAGGTATTTAACAGCAAGACGGTAATGCCGCGCATTTTCAAAAGCAATGGAGATATTGATAAGTGTCTCCGCTTCATCATCCACTGATTTTCCAAGTGCTGTATCGAACATTCGTTCAGCATCCCTCAGTTTTCCGAGCTGGGCAAGGGCCGTACCTTTAAGAAGAAAAAATTCAGCACCATCCCTTTCATACTCGGGCAGATTGTTAAGAATCTCCAACGCATGAGCAGCTTTCCCTGACTCCAGGTGAATATGCACAAGCTTAATCATAAGGTCGTAGGATCCCGGATGCTGTATAAGCGCAATCCCCACAGCCTCCTGGGCCAACCTGAAATCCCTGATATCAAGAAAATAATCAATGATTTCCTCATATTCTTCCACGTCAAAAAAGTAGGAAACCTTTCTTTCAATCATCTCCTGGTATTTCCTCAGCACCTCTGGAAATTCGTTACCCTCCTGCATTTTATCAGGTTCTTTATCCATGAATCATGAATGTGTTTGACCTCAAAATTAAAAATTATTTCAACGATTTATTAAAAGTAAAGAAGAATTTCATCAAAATGGGCTTATCTCTGCACTGCTTCAGGGATCTTTTTCGCGTCGTAAAACCTGGATATAACCCTGTTCTTCAGATCGGATAAATCATTCAGAAAATCCCCGTTCTTTGTCAACTGGCTCTTGATATTTCCCCAGTAAGAATCGAGCTGGACAACGATCTCGTCACCTGATTTCATCAGCTTTTGATTATAGCCTGAATTTTCAAGCCTCATGCACAGTGAAAGCAGACTGTAATACAAGTCATTAAACCACACCAGGTCCTCAGCAGTTTCCTTTCCGTACCTCAAAACCAGTACTTTCCAGACAGAAAACCAGGGGTCATAACCTGAATTATTCCAAAGGTAATCAGCAGCCGTGGCCAGCCTGATGACTGTCAGTTCATCGGTGTCCGCAATATTGAGGATACATTCTCCCTTTACATTTTCCCGGATATCGGGCGTAAATTCAACTTCATAGGGTTGAAATAAAGCTCCTGTAGAAGCCTTTCCCGGATACCTTGATGCATATCCTCCCATTACACGGTCTTCATTTCTTGCAGTGAGTGTGTTGTCAAAAAACCTAATAGACAGCGGATTGCCAGTCATAAACTGCGTCAGATCCACATTATCAATCATGGTTGAAAAGGGCGCCGGACCAGTCCACAATTCATCATCAAACAGTCCGGAAAATTTCTCAAAAGACTTATAATAGCAGAATTCTTCCGGATCCATCTGATTCCTGAGCCTGTTATCCGCAAGAAGCGGGAACAGATAAGTCTGGATGGAGGTATCCCTTTTTTCATTGTTGAGTAACCCTTTCCAGTAGACATCACGAATGGTCATATATCTTAAAAACGGCTTTTCCCCCAGCATTTTAACTGAGGTACTAAGTGAACCAATATCCAGGCTTCTCCAAAGACTTAAATCTGACAGAATCACAATGTCCTTTCCCAACAGGGAACAACCAGATATGGCTAAAGCTGTATGTTCCGATTCCTTTTGAACCGCGTCGAGAAAAGTTTTGCTGTTTTCATCCACACCCTGGCTCCTCAAATTGTTTAAAAGGGGAAATTTTTGATCTCTTAATGACACTCCGCTCCTGATAAAAGGTTCATTTTTTCTTAGAACGCTTAGAGCATGAAGACCTGGTTTACAGATCCTTATAAGGTCATCAGAATTTACCTGATCACCGCGGGCTTCAATGATATAATCGTTTATTCCCGAATTTACCAGGAAATCCAGGTCATCCGTTTTAAGAACCCGGTTATCAGCATCTCCTTCCGGCAGGATCATGCCACGATCCAGGAAATCAGGATAATCAAGAATGTCAAAATGATGATATGTAAGTGTATTTATATCAATGAGTTGTGTAAGTGTATTCACAGCATGAAACAATCCCTGATTATCTGTCGAGCCCACGAAGATAACCTGCCCAACGGTACTCATTCTTTTGATAAAATAAGCCTGTTGACGATTGAGAATTTCATCCACCGGAAGCTGACTGGAAAACTGATTGGCGAGATCTGTATTTCCGAAACTAAAAATCAGTCTCCCTGATTCCAATACTGATGATGAAATTCTTGTAACTACCGGATTTTCGCGTTTAGTGTAAAGTCCTTTATTTCGCAGATCGCCGACGAACCCTGCGATGATCCTTTTGACGTAATCACTGGAATTGGAGGGAATGAGTATCAGCGGTTTTAATTTTTTCTGATCATCATTCATCTTCACCAGGCTTATATCCTTTGGGGAAGTGGCTTTTTGCGGCTTTGGCAGTAAAAATTCTGAGTATTCAAGGGTGGAATCGAACAGGGGTTTCACTTTTTCCAGAAAGGTAAAGTTATTCCTGGAGTACCTGTAATCCACCATATCGACCCACATACTGCCGGTACCTTTCAGTCCTGCGAAAATTCTCACATAACGGGTTTCATCGGGGAGATTTCCTTCATCGAAGGGGAAATTGCCGGAACGGGCAATAAGTCGGCCCCATCCATATTCATTGATATATCGGAAATTAGAGAAAGGTTGTCCTTTGAAGCTGTTATCGATCCGGTGATTGTAGGTGGGATGGTAGGCCTGACTGCGGATCATGACCTTGTTCCGGTCGTAGAAATACAGCACGATATTCACGGCATCGTATATATTTGTGCCCAATCGGCCCAATCCCGACTCCACATGGCTTAACCTGATATCCATGGACAAACGGTAATTTCCGGGGATGACTTTGATATAATCGCTGATGATTCCCTCACCCTGTGTATCCGTCTCATCAGCTTTATCCCGGATAATCTTGATGGCATGAATACCACTGAAAGCTTCGTCAGCTTCAAACCCCGACTTGTCCTGAATATTCGTCCAGTCCACATCTTCTCCAACCTTTTTCCAGCCGGGCAGGTTAAAAGAGAGATTGACGGTATCGACATTATAATACCGGCCGAATTCGAAGGACGAATTTGAAACGAGGTTTCCCTTATCATATTCCTTTTCACGTATATTCAAAGGTATGGTCATAGGATCGAGAGAAGACCACTGGGATTGCAGGCTGACAATATGAGTTCTGGACCTGCATCCGCCAGGAATGACAAGAAAAGCTATGAATATGTAATGAAATATGTTCGGTTTCGGCATACCAAAATTTAATTCAGAAATTCAGTTTTAAAGATATAAAAGTTCAGTGAATATTTAAGAAAAAAGCCGGTGAATCCTGCTTTTAAGTACCGGGCTTGTGTAACATGTCAAACAAAGGTCCAGTGCTACCGTTCAAAATTTGTACCATTATTTTATTGGTCTGTTCAATGCTACTAAATAATATCCCTGTCTGATTTTAGCGCCGGACTGAGATAATAATTCCACAATGAACCGGTTTTCAGGTGACAGTTCGATGCCGGAGGGCTTTGTTTCTGATATCATTTTTGTGTATTTTTGTTGCCGTTTAAAAATGGACCAGAACTATGTTTGAAAATTTAAGCGAAAGACTTGACCGATCCTTCAAGCTGCTGAAGGGCCAGGGGACTATTACGGAGATTAACGTAGCTGAAACGTTAAAAGATGTCAGGCGTGCACTTCTCGATGCCGATGTCAACTACAAAATTGCCAAGAATTTCACCGACTCGGTGAAGGAAAAGGCCCTTGGGGCGAACGTTCTGACGGCGGTCAAGCCCGGGCAGATGATGATTAAGATCGTTCACGAAGAACTTACCGGGCTGATGGGCGGTGCCAGTGAAGAAATTAACCTTAAAGCCAATCCTGCCGTTATATTGATTGCCGGCCTTCAGGGTTCGGGTAAAACGACGTTTTCAGGAAAACTGGCAAGGTATCTGAAACAAAAAAAAGGCAAAAACCCGCTTCTTGTTGCCTGCGATGTTTACCGTCCAGCGGCTATTGAGCAGCTGAAGATCCTGGGGGAACAGGTGGAAGTCCCGGTTTATACGGAAGCGGACAACGTGAACCCTGTTAAAATTGCCAAATCCGCCATCAAAGAAGCCCGCCTGCAAGGTTATAATGTCGTGATAATCGATACTGCCGGCCGTCTGGCCATTGATGAACAGATGATGAATGAGATCTCCGACATTAAAGATGCAGTCAGTCCTCACGAGATATTGTTTGTAGTCGATTCCATGACTGGTCAGGATGCCGTAAACACAGCCAGGGAATTCAATAACAGGCTGGATTTCGATGGAGTGGTCCTGACCAAACTTGACGGGGATACGCGGGGCGGGGCGGCCCTCTCGATCAGAGCTGTTGTTGACAAGCCTGTCAAGTTTGTGGGAACGGGAGAAAAACTGGATGCCGTGGATGTCTTTCACCCTGCCCGTATGGCCGACCGTATCCTGGGTATGGGCGATATTGTCTCACTTGTTGAACGGGCCCAGGAACAATTCGATGTCGATGAGGCCAGGAAGCTTCAGAAAAAAATTGCCAAAAACCAGTTTAATTTTGATGATTTCCTGTCACAGATCCAGCAGATCAAGAAGATGGGAAACATTAAGGACCTTGCCAGCATGATCCCCGGCGTGGGGAAAGCCATAAAAGATCTCGATATCGACGACGACGCATTCAAGGGCGTGGAGGCCATTATCAGGGCGATGACCCCGGAAGAACGGGAAAATCCCGTCATCCTGAACGGGAGCAGACGAAAACGTATCTCCATTGGCAGTGGTACTACCATCCAGGAAGTCAACCGGCTCATCAAACAGTTTGACGATACGAGGAAAATGATGAAGATGATGAGTGGCGGAAAAAATATGGCCAGGATGGCAGGGAATAATCAGATAATGAAAAGATAGCGCAGTAGTTATATCTATCAGGGCATTTAAGGTTCACCGGACTCCGGAGTATGAAGCAGAACTCTGCTTTGGCCGTTGATTCTTCCCTGCCCTCGATTATTTGAAGGGCCTCAAACTGTTTGGGTTCCGGGGGAAAAGAATAAGATTAAGGATCATCGAATACCCGCTCATAAATGATTTTAAACCTACCACAAATGATACTGATCGAAGGAAAGAAAATCGCTGAAGAAATTAAACTTGAAATTGCTGAAGAAGTCCGCTTAATGACAGAGCAAGGGCACAAACAACCTCATCTGGCTGCCGTTCTGGTGGGACATGACGGAGGTAGTGAAACCTACGTCGGGAACAAGGTCAAAGCCTGTGCACAGGTCGGATTTAAATCCACCCTCATCCGTTATGAGGATAATGTTACCGAGGAGGAATTGCTGAAAAAGGTCGTTGAACTGAATAAAGATCCCGATATTGACGGCTTCATTGTTCAGCTTCCCCTTCCAGGTCATATCTCTGAAAATAAAGTGATTGAAACCATTTCCCCGGAAAAGGATGTCGACGGCTTTCATCCTGTCAACCTGGGGAGGATGGTTATCGGACTTCCGGCATACATCTCTGCCACCCCACTGGGCATCATCGACTTATTTAAGAGATATAACATTGAGACCGCGGGGAAACATTGTGTTGTCATTGGCCGGAGTAATATTGTAGGAAAGCCTGTGAGTATTCTCCTCGGACAAAAAACAAACCCCGGTAACTGTACGGTAACGCTTTGTCACAGCCGGACAGCCGATCTTCCGTCCATCACGAGACAGGCTGACATCCTGATCGCTGCACTCGGGAGACCTGAGTTTGTAACTGCTGATATGGTCAAAGAGGGCGCCGTGGTTATCGATGTCGGCACTACAAGGGTGAAATCAGATCTGACAAAATCGGGATGGAAACTCAAAGGTGATGTCAAATTTGACGAAGTGGCTCCCAGAACATCCTATATTTCACCGGTGCCGGGTGGTGTCGGACTGATGACGATTGTCTCATTGTTAAAAAACACTCTCCTCGCAGCGAAGAAGGAGATTTATCCCTGATCACATTCTTTCGGGCACTTCGATGCCGAGTAAATACATTCCGCTCCTGATTAATCTGCCGACGACAGAAGACAATACCAGCCGGAAATTCCTTTCCTCCTGCGTTTCGGCTTTCAGGATGGAATAATCGTGGTAAAACTGGTTAAATTCCTTTGCCGTATCATAAAGGTAATTTGCAATAAGCGCCGGATTAAATTCAGCAGCAGCAGCTTCGATGACCGACGGAAAATCATACACAGTCCGGATCAGGGAAATTTCCCTTTCATTTAGTCTCATTTTATGCGGCAGGCTCCCTGGTAGTTCCCCTGCTTTCCGGATAACCGATTGAATCCTGGCATAACTGTACTGAATGAAAGGTCCGGTGTTTCCATTAAAATCTATGGATTCACGTGGATTGAATGTCATATTTTTCTTTGGATCCACTTTAAGGATGAAATATTTCAGGGCACCCAGGCCAACCTGCTGATAGATCTTTTCTTTGTCTTCATCGGGGATGGCACCCAGTTTACCCAGTTCATCAGACATTTCCCTTGCCGTCGTGAACATCTCGTCTATCAGGTCATCGGCATCTACAACTTTACCCTCCCGTGATTTCATTTTTCCTTCCGGAAGTTCAACCATTCCATACGACAGATGATAGATCTTTGTGGCCCATTCGAATCCCAGTTTGGCAAGGATGAGCGAAAGAACCTGAAAATGATAATTCTGTTCATTCCCAACCACATAGATGTGTTGTTCCAGGTTATATTCAGAAAAACGCTGATGTGCCGTCCCCAGATCCTGGGTCATATATACCGAGGTCCCGTCTGATCTGAGAAGCAGTTTCTGATCCAGGCCATCCGGCGTAAGGTCAGCCCAGACAGAACCGTCATCTTTCCGGTATAGTTGTCCTTTTTCCAGGCCCTTCAGTACCAGTTCCCGGCCCAGCTTGTACGTTTCGCTTTCGTAATAGGTCCTGTCAAAATCCACCCCAAGCCTAGTATAGGTTTCGTCAAAACCTTCATAAACCCAGTCATTCATCATTTCCCATAACTTCCTGACTTCGTGGTCGCCTGCCTCCCACTTCAGAAGCATCTCCCGGGCCCCGGCCATGATCGGACATGAATTTTCAGCTTCTTCCCTGCTACTTCCCCGGGCTATGAGTTCGTCCACCTGTTTTTTATATTCCTGGTCAAACCTGACATAATAGTCACCCACCAGGTGATCGCCTTTTTTCCCGGATGATGCAGGGGTCTCCCCGTTTCCGAATTTCTGCCATGCCAGCATCGATTTGCAGATATGAATCCCGCGGTCATTAACCAGGTTGACTTTGATTACATTCTTTCCGGAAGCCTCAAGGATACGTGAAACGGCAGAACCAAGCAGGTTATTCCTGATGTGTCCAAGGTGAAGCGGTTTGTTTGTATTTGGTGATGAATATTCAACCATCACAGAGGGCATATTCTGATAGCCTTCGGCCCAACCGAAATTTTCAACCGACGATGCATAATTCAGAAACTCCAGCCAGTATGAAACACTGATATTCAGGTTTAAAAACCCTTTAATGACATTGAAGCCGGAAACTTCTTCGAGATGCCCGGCCAGGAAATTCCCGATCTCCTCCCCGGTTACGTCCGGTGATTTACCGGAAAATGCGGTCAAAGGAAATACAACAAGAGTCAGGTCACCGGAAAATTCTTTCCTCGTTCTCTGGATCATTATTTTAGAATTGGGAACTGATTTCCCGTACAATTCAGATAATCCGTCAAGCACTGCATTGGTCAGCAATAAATCCAGGGTTCGCATATCCGATCTTTATGTTATTTAAGGGTGCAAAGATAAGGATAGAGAATGAAATTTCGATCAGGTCAAATGGATTAAGTCGTAAATTCAATAACCGGGGAAGATACACTCAGGTTTGCATATTGTATAGTGTGGCCGGAAAAAGCAGACTTCCATGGCTCAGCCCGCGTGGTTAGGTTCATACATAAGTGAATTCACCGGGCCGGCGCCGGCAGGACAAAAAAAAGTGCCATCCATTACAGATGACACTTTAAAACTAACTAACCCTAAAACTATCTATGAAAAGAAAACTACTAAAAAACTACTAACCCTGTGCTAACTCTATTTATTAACCTTAACTGAAATTCTTAATTGCCAAATTCTGTGCCACATCCTTTTATCATATGTTAAAGTTTGTTATTTCTACGTTGAAATCTTCAAAATGGTTTATAATATCAGAGATTTTTATCCGAAATTTTTACAAAGTCAACCTGCATTTCAACTAAACAAAACAAACCGTCAATTTTTTGAAGATTTTCGTTTATCATGATGAAAAGAACGTACTTTCACAGTTTATCATTTCAAAAAACAGAAATCAAAATAATTGTGAACTTCATTTCTTATTTTTACTTTTTCAATTTTCATTCTTTGAAATTCACTAATAAGACGTCAGAGTTTATATATTTGTTACTTGTATTAATCTTATTTGACTTATTTTAACTATTGTTGACGTTTGACAGGAAAACACCTGCATATCGTTTCATTCAATGTGCCTTTTCCTCCTGATTACGGGGGAATCATTGATATTTTCCATAAGATTCGGAGTCTTAAAAATGCCGGTGTGAGGGTCATCCTTCATGCCTTTACCTATGAACGTTCACCTGCCACAGAACTCGAAGAGTACTGTGAAAAGGTTTACTACTATCCCAGGAAAACGGGTTGGAAATCGCAGTTTAGCTTCAAACCCTATATTATCTATTCGAGGCGATCGTCAGAGTTGCTGAATAACCTGGCTGCTGATCCGTGGCCCGTTCTTTTTGAAGGGTTACACACAACCTATTTCCTCGATGATCCTCTTTTAAAGGAGAAGTTCAGGATAGTAAGAACACATAATATTGAACATCAGTATTACATACAACTGGCAAAATCCGCCCTGAAACTTTCGGATAAATTTTTCTTCCTGCTTGAGTCGAGAAGACTGAAAAGGGCAGAAAGAATTCTGTACCGTGCTGATGAGATTGCAGCCATCTCCCCTTCCGACAAGGCTTATTTTGAGCAAAAGTACGGCAATACTTTCCTATTAAATCCTTTTCATTCAAATGACAAGGTTGACATTGAAGCCGGGCGGGGTGATTATCTGCTTTATCACGGCAACCTGGCCGTAAGTGAAAATGTTGAAGCAGCCCTGTATCTGATAGAGAAAGTATTCTGTAAAATAGATTTCCCGGTGATCATCGCCGGCAAAAATCCTGCGGCATCCATTCTCAATGCTGTGAGGAACAGTTCGAATATACGGCTGATCGCGTCACCTCCGGAGGGAGAGATGCATCAGCTCATCCGGAATGCCCAGGTAAATATTCTGGTAACTTTTCAGGATTCCGGTATAAAGCTAAAATTAATCGAATCGCTTTTCGCCGGCCGGTTTTGTGTAGTGAATACTACGATGGTCAACAATACGGGTCTCGAAGAACTGTGTGAAATTGGAAATACGCCGGCTGAACTAATTATCCGGATAAAACAGGTATTGAATACCGATTTTGACGAACAGAAAATATGGAAGCGCATCCAGGGCCTGAAAGAATACGATAATGCTCTGAATGCCGTCAAGCTTTCCCTGCTGATCTGAAGATTACTCCTCGTGATCCTCTCCCCTGTCTTTTATAAGTATGGCGAAAATAAAAACAATCACTGCTGCCGCAGCGAGAATGACCAGCATTGACTGGAACAACCGGATAAGCAGGTCTTCCATATCAATGATATTCCATATTCCCAGGATAGCTACAATGCAAAAAACAAGGACTAATCCCGTAAGGATATAGGCAATGATCTTTTTGGCTGAGTTCATTTTTCTGAAAATTTTAGGTGACGGGTTAAATCATACAGGGAGTTAAAAAACAAATTTTCATTATCCTGCTGAAGATTCCAAACATTTCTTCCATTATTCCGGCCTATGGTAAGAAGAAAGCCGGCTTTCCCGTTCAGGGATGTCAGTTCATATCCTGCCCGGTTGAGGGCTTTTATTGTCCAGGCGCCGACCTCTCCGGCAGCGGCAGATTCTTCAAGGATGAATGATCCCCTGTAACTGACCCTGGTTCTGAAATCACCTGATGACATGTTAAAACTGACTTTTTCCGATTGGAACAGGTTTTCTATTTTTCCTTCGATGATCAGGTCTTCCGGAGCTCCCTGTAAAATGTTCCTATCATCAATAAGCCAGATCTTATCGGCAAACTGAAGGGCAAGATTCAGATCATGGGTGCTGAAAATAGCGGAATGCTGTTTGTCGCACAAGGATCTGAGCAGTGCGGTTATATCATATTTATTAGGAATGTCGAGGAATGCAGAAGGTTCATCGAGCAGGATTAGCCTGGTATTCTGAGAGAGTGTACGTGCGATCATACCGCGTTGCTTTTCGCCGTCGCTGATTTCTGTGATTTTTTTATCTGCCATAGCCGAGAGACCGACGGAATTCAGAGCTTCCTCAACAGCATGTATGTCGGCGGAGGTCATTTTCCCATACCAGTTGGTATACGGATATCTCCCGAGTTCCACCAGTTCCCTTACGGTCATCTCGCCGGCGTTGACGAATCCTGTAGGCACAAAGCCGCAAAGTCGAGCCATTTCCGGGGCATTGTAATCCTTAAGGTCCTTGCCGAAAAGTAAAATCCGGCCACCAAGCAATGGTATCAGTTTCATCATCGATTTAAGTAGCGTCGATTTTCCCGATCCATTTCTACCAATAAGACAAACCAGTTCCCCTTCATTTAACTGAAGATCAATGTCCCTCAGCAGAACCGTTTCTCCCCTGAAGCCACTGTAACCAAAAGCAGCTTTCCTGATATCAAGTATAGGTTCTGTATGTTCCATCACATGACGATTCTTTTTCTCCGGAACACAATCCATATCACAACTGGAATGCCAATAAGAGAAGTTACAGCATTCACCGGAAGAATCAGTCCTGCTCCCGGGAGAACGGATAAGATATCGCTGATAAGCATTACAGAAGTTCCAATAAGCACTGAATAGACAAACAGAATTTGGTTTTTTGAGGTTTTTGCCAGGGTGCGGGCAAGGTGTGGGACTGCTATTCCGACAAATCCCAACGGGCCGCAGAATGCGGTTACCGTGCCCGTCAAAAGGCTTGTCGAGCTAAAAACAAGGATCCTGTATACTTTAATATTGACCCCCATGGTGCGTGCATAATTTTCACCCAGCATGATAGCGTTTGAAGGCTTGAGAATAACAACCGCCAGTAGCAGCCCCGGGATAAATCCAGCCAGGAGATAAGGGATCTGTTCGTTCCCGGCATTGCTAAGCGATCCCATGGTCCAGATGACAAATGCCTTAAGAGCCGTTTCCCTGCTGAAATACTGTAGGATACTGATCACGGCAGAAATTCCGCTTCCGGTCATGATTCCCAGGATGAGAATGGTCATTACATCTTTCACCCTGAAGGATATAACAAGAATGAGTAGCATGATCATCCCGGAGCCTATCCATGCGGCCAATACCAGCAGCCAGCTGTTGGCAGGTGAAAATATGCTGTATTTGAAAAAGGTTGAAAATCCAAGGACAACCAGTGCGACACCCAGTCCGGCCCCCGAACTAATTCCCAGCACATAAGGTCCGGCAAGAGGGTTCCTGAAGACGGTCTGCATCTGCAGCCCGCTGACGGAGAGTGCAATGCCGGCAATGACAGCTGTAATAACCCGTGGTACGCGGAACATGTGCATGGTCATCCATTCAGGGGTTGAATTATTGTGACTGAAGATCAGCCTGATGGATTCAGAAAAGGAAATTTCCGCGGTTCCTGAAGTCAGGTCGGCCAGAATCAGCAGTATACTGATGAGAATCAGTATTGCCGGTAATAAAAACGTTTGCCTGTAGCCCTTCACCGGATGAATTTGAATTACCCGTTGGCAAAATCACTCATCACATCCACCAGTCTGGTCATGTCGTGTCTGACCTGGTTGAAATGTAGCTGTACATTGTTCACTCCGGAGACAGCCTCGGGATGGTTTGTTCTTGAAATGAGCTCATTGCGGATAAGCACTATCCTGCTGATGATCTCATAGAAGCGCTTATCTGCAAGATCAGGATGGAAATACCTGTAGGCGAAGGCTTCGGTAAGTAGTTCATAGGACAAATAATTGATGTCCTTTTTAAGTTTTCTTATGCTGGCCATTTTATTTTAGTTTTGATATTACCGTATAAATGTATGCATTATTCCAGTTTTCTGTAATATACGAATTCATGCTGGTTCATCAGTTCGGGATGAAAAATTTTTACAAGGTCGGCCAGAATTTTTTCCGGACTGACCACCCCGGACTCCCAGTAATCATTACCGCCGGAGTCATTTAAACGAGCATCATTGTTGTAAACTCTGCCTTTCTGAAAAACCGGCAGACTTGCAAAACGTTCATCCCTGGCAGCGATCTCTCCGAGAGAACGGACCGAGCCCGGGTTTATCCAGCAATCGGCATGGTAAGCTTTCATAAATACGGTCTCAAGATCAAGGGGAACAGATTCATCAGAAGGATCCGTTTTCCAGATGTAGTCGCCGCCGGCATCTTCAATAAGCTTTGCCATAAACGATTTCCCTCCTGCTATATACCAGGTATCTTTCCATGGTAACCCGGCCAGAACCTTTGGTTTGGGCAGGACCTTTTCCACTCGTTTCTGAAGCTTTATGTAATCATCGCAGGCCTTTGAAAATAAATTCGAGGCAAGTTTTTCCCGGCCGTAGAAGGCAGCAAAGACCTTCAGCCATTCCATTTTTCCCAGGGGATGTTTTTCAAGGTACTCTGCCATAATAACAGAAGGGATTCCGGCATTCAGCAACCTCTGACTGATACCTGTCACCGAAGCATTCAGACCGTACAAAAATACCACATCAGGATGCAGGCTTATGATCGTTTCAAAGTCTATTGCAGGCGGATAGCCAACGTCTTTAATCAGGCCTTCCGCAATGCGTTTTCTGACAACGCTGTTATAGACATAATTGAATCCCGAAACGCCTGTAATGGTATTTTCTTCATGCAGTGCACTGATGAATCCGATGTGTGTAGTGGAGAACACGACGACTTTTTTTACAGGCACATTAATGACCGGGAATTTCTTTAACGAATCCGGCAAATTTCCTGTGCCTTTATCGAGGATCCAGGTAAAGCCCTGGTCATCTGCCTCCTGCCATGGGTTGGTGATCGTGAGGATGATAAATCCAGGTTCGGTCTGAAGCGCAAATTTCTCCGAAAATTCATTCTGAGAAGCTGTTACAGTAGTTTCCTTTTCCCGCATTCGGCAGGAAGAGATAAGCAGAAAGATTCCTATTGACAAAAGTAGCCTGGTCACTTTATAATAATGATCTTACGTAATGAAAGTAAATCTCCAAGCCTTATTTCCAGAATATACAAGCCTGATTCAAGTCCGCTGACATCAAAAGTGGCAAGCCTGGATGACTGGGGAATGTACGTCCCGAGAATCCGGCCTGTAGAAGTGAAAAGGCTGATAGCAGCACCCTTGAGACTAAGAGTATCCGTTTCGAGGGTAAAATGACCATCGTTTGGATTCGGGTATACCCTGAATCGTTCAAGGTACTGAATCGGTTCTTCGGGATTGTAAGGGTCATAGCCCGAAACACTCTGAACTCCGGTATTTTCAGGATCCAGCCAGTTTAACAGCCGGCGGTTCGACTGGGGGTAATAATCCCAGCATTTAAAAAATTTTGAAAAATAATCGTTAACGGGAAGAGCGCAAATGGCTTCACCGCCAGTCAGGTTGCCGATGATCTGCTTCAGGGGGTTGAAGAGAGGGGCTCCGGATGAACCTGGTTCAGTGGTCCCTTCATCCCAGCGTCCAACACGCCAGAAAGCCTGCGGTGCACTCCCGGTGGATAACCATACCGGCGGATTTACAGTCTGGTACTGGATAAGCAGAGGGTCATTATCCTTAGAAATTTTTTTGACATCGCCCCAGGGCTGATGAATAACCACGGTTTTGGGAGCCGGGCTTTCATTTCTTGACCAGCCGGCATAATATGGATGGTATCTCTCCGGGGGCATGTCGCTTAACCTGAGAAGGGTAAAATCAAGACTGTCGGAGGTTGCCATCACAACTGCCGATGACAGGCTCAGTGAAACAGATCCGTCGGTATCGCTGCAATCGGGTGATTCGTATCCGAAAACAAATAAAGAACTCTGTGAATCTGCGGGATATTTAATGCAATGATTCGCCGTCAGCAAATATGGCGTTCCGTCAGAATCCACATCATTGATGAGGGCTCCGGTGCAAAATTCCCCTCTTGATCCGACGTAGATCCGGCAAACCGATTGTTTGATCACCTGCCATTCAGCTCCTTCGGGACAATTGATTCCTATATTGCATTCCCCGGCTAGGCCGTGTCTGCCGTCTTTCCTGCCAAAGACATCGATGAATGCATGAGAGACCCGGCTGATAACCAGTTCACCATACGTTTTACGATTACTGACCTGTAGCTCAAGAATGAGCGTATCACCGGGGATAAAATCGGTCTGAAGATTGCCTGAAGGCTTATTATTCAAAGAGTTGAATCCACCAAGAACAGTTCTCTGCGCCGGATCGTAAAGAAAGAACATGGAACCTTCTTCCAGTCTGAACCGGCTGAAGAAGAGGCTCAAACCATATGCCTTTTCCGAGGTCAGGATCAAACGCCAGATTCTGACGCCATTTCCCACGTCGACCCAGGTTCCGGCATTTTCCGGAGATATCTTAACATCGATATTTTCGGCAAAACGGAAGGGTTTTTTCCCGTTAATCAGATCTTCTGATTCAAAATTCTCCCTGATCGCCTTTTCATGGTTAACCGTGGGGAGAACATAAACGGGTGTGGAGGATTTTTTGCCGGGATATGCATATGGATGTCCTCCCCTGCTGATCTGTCCAAATGAAAACAGAGAAAAAACCAAAAAAACCGACAACATAAAATATCTCATGGTCAGGGGCTAAGTTAGCTGAAATTCTTTGATCTTTGGCTGCTCCACCTCTATTCTTGTAACTCTCCAAAAATATTGTCTATACAAACAAACGTTGGGGTATTAATGCCAAAAGCTCCGGTATCGGATGATTCGAAGGATAACACGAGATATTTAATATAGCCTGCCTGTGAGAGATCCACATCTGTCCATACATTCCCGATATAATCCTTACTGTTATTTTCCGGAGTGTAGTCGGCAAGGGTGATTTCCCCGCTGAGCACCTTCTGTTTGCCCGCATCAAGTCCTTCCACGATGAGTTTGAAATAATCCGGATCGTTTCCTGATTCTCCACCAAATTTTTTGGCATACTGATCGCCGTTCAGCATGGAATAGTATGCATAAGTGGAATTACAGAAGCTGATATTCTTGATTTTTTCGGGAGTAGTAAAAAAAATGGTGTCTTTTTGCCAGCTATAAAATACCGAGTAAACATCAGAGTGGCCGGCACCTTCCCCGGCAATGGCACCGAACTGGTTTGCCAGTCCGGTGGTAGTGTCATTTTTGATATTACTGTAGGCAAATCCCGACCAGCTGCCATATTGTGAATCATAATGTGTCGGGAAAAAGGCATTCCCCGAAGAGAACCCGCCTGCTCCGTCGGCACCATTGTAATAGCCATCCTGTCCGGGCTTAAGTTCTTCAAAGGTAATACGGTCATTTTTAACGGTCGGCTCCTTTTTACATGAAACGGCAGCTATCAGGCCTGTGATAACCAGAGAAAGCAGTACAGTCTTTTTCATTTTACGAAGTGATTAAAGTTTGTTACAGATCATACAACAATCAATAATCTTAAGCAGGCAGGAAAAAGGAAGGGTTTTTCTTGCTTCTGGTCCCGAAAGCTTTGGAATATTGACTTGATCCGGCAGGTCTTCTGACTTACCCCGACTTCCGGCACCTTCCCATGAATCTGTTATCCACAGTGGCTCATCATCCGAAAGTCCTGACTCCTGCAAAGGAGACGGGATACACAGCAGCGGGTACTGTCCGGGATTCACACCCGGTTCCCTCTTCGTTTAGCCTTATTACAGGCTAAAAACCGAACAAAACAAATGTAACCAAAATTTTAAAACCTCAAAGATTAAAGTTTGAACCAGCCTGACTGCCTGATTTTGATAAAGCGAGGAAATATTTAGGGTTACAGTGAAATTTACCATTCCTTCAGTTGTTAATATTTTATATTTTTGAACTTTATTTCATGCCATGACAAAACAGGAAGCAAAGGAAAGAATTGAGAAGCTGCGTAATGAGCTGAACGTCCACAACTACAGTTATTACGTCCTCGCCCGGCCTACGATCTCTGACTATGACTTTGATCTGATGATGAGTGAACTGATCCGTCTTGAAGCTGAATTTCCGGAATTTACAGATCTTAACAGTCCTTCGCAACGAGTAGGGAGTGACATCAGCCAGGAGTTTGAACAGGTGAAACATAGATTCCCGATGCTTTCACTGGGAAATACTTATTCACAGGAGGAGCTTACGGATTTTGACCGGAGGGTCAGAAAAGTTTTGGGAGACGAATTTGAGTATGTCTGCGAACTGAAATATGATGGTGTTGCCATCAGCCTGAGCTATGAGAACGGTATGCTGACAAAGGCAGTAACCCGGGGTGACGGAGAACAGGGTGACGATGTGACCAGGAATGTCAGGACCATAAAAAGTATTCCGTTGCAGTTAAATGGTAATGATTTTCCCAGGGAGCTGGAGATACGGGGTGAGATTTTCATGCCTGTTGAAGGTTTCCTGAAAATGAATCATGACCGCCGCGAGAACGATGAACCTCTCTTCGCCAATCCCCGCAATGCGACAGCCGGCACTCTGAAACTGCAAAATTCTTCCCTGGTGGCGAAACGCCCTCTCGACTGCATGCTGTATTATCTGCCGGGAGACGACGTTCCCACAGATTCCCATTACCAGAATCTCATGAAAGCCGGAGACTGGGGATTTAAAGTCCCCCGTGATTATATGAAAATGGCTCCGGGCCTCAAAGAAGTCTTTGAATACATAAACTACTGGGATAAGCGGAGGGACGACCTGCCGTTCAATATCGACGGTGTTGTGATAAAAGTGGATTCTATCCCGAAACAAAGACAGCTGGGTTTTACAGCCAAAACCCCCCGATGGGCTATTGCCTATAAATTTAAGGCGGAACGGGCTTCCTCAATTTTAAAGCACATCACATTCCAGGTGGGAAGGACAGGTGCCATTACACCGGTTGCTAACCTGGAACCTGTACATCTTGCAGGCACTACCGTAAAAAGGGCCAGTCTTCATAATGAAGATCAGATCAGGCTGCTTGATATCCGGACGGGTGATACCGTGTTTGTTGAAAAAGGCGGCGATATCATTCCGAAAATCGTAGGGGTTGATTACGCTAAACGCCTGAATGACAGTAAGCCTTTTGAGTTCATTAAAACCTGTCCCGAATGCGGCACTGCTCTCGAAAGGAAGCCTGACGAAGCGGCACATTACTGTCCGAATATTTACGGATGTCCTCCGCAAATCAAAGGCAGAATAGAACATTTTGTCAGCCGGAAGGCCATGGACATCAACATCGCAGAAGCAACCATCGATCAGCTATTCCGGCACCATCTCCTCACCGATATTTCAGACCTTTACCGTCTTGAATTCAATCAACTGGTCAGCCTTGAACGTTTTGCCGAAAAATCGGCCGGCAACCTTCTGAAAAGTATCGAGGAGTCAAAAACCAGGCCTCTCCAAAAACTGGTTTATGCCCTCGGTATAAGGTATGTTGGTGAAACAGTGGCCCGCAAACTAGCCGGACATTTTAAATCCGTTGAACATCTTATGAATGCCGGGTATGAAGAACTGGTTGACGTCGAGGAAATTGGCAGCCGCATAGCTGAAAGCATTCGTGAGTATTTCGGATATCCACTAAACCAGAAAATCATTCAGAATCTCAGGTCTTCGGGTGTGAAAATGGAGCTTGAAGATGAAGATCTACCCGCTTCTTCTGTTCTTGAAGGCAAATCCTTTGTGATCTCAGGAACCTTTCAGAACCTGTCCCGCGATTCTATCCGGGACCTGATCGGTAAAAACGGGGGAAAGAATATGTCATCCGTCAGTTCCGGTACAGATTATATCATTGCAGGTGAAGATATGGGCCCGGCTAAACGGGAAAAAGCTCAGAAACTGAATATTCCCCTGATCACCGTTGAGGATTTTCTTGAAATGATCAAATAAGCCTCCGATTCTTCAGGAAGGATTGTCAAAATTTATTAATATTGTAGCGTGAGTGTATTCAGCAAAATACGACAATCGTTAGGAACAAGATCCCTTCTCAAAAAGCAGAAAAAGCTACACAGGAACAGGGTTGTCCACAATTTTCATACCGCCAGAACCACTTTTATAATATTTGATTCTACTGATCCGGAGATCTTCAGGCAAATCCGGGATTTCAGCAAATACCTGGAAAATCTGAAGATCAAAACCGGCTTGCTTGGCTACGTGCAGCTTGATGAAATTCCGAGTGACCTGGTGCTATGGGAAAACTGTCAGATCTTTGGCAGGAAGGATCTGGACTTTTTGTTCAGACCTAAAGACTTAAATGTGCTTAACTTTATTGAACAGGAATACGATATTCTGTTCGACCTCAGCCTGAAGGATTACTTCCCGCTCACTTTTATTACCAGCCTTTCGCGTGCAAAATTTAAAGTTGGCAGGTACAGGGAAACATTGAATGATTGCGATTTCATGATCAACATCTCTGGCGAACCAACTGTAGATTTTCTGATCGCCCAGATCAAAAATTACGTTTCGATCCTGAACAACCAGGAGAAGGCCGGTAAAATTCCAATCGAATAAACAGGATATATTAATAAAATGAAGAAGACAATCTTTAAAGGAACAGGTGTCGCTCTTGCCACTCCATTCAGGAATGATGGCAGTGTTGACTTCAACGCCCTGAAAAAGCTGGTTAATCATGTCACCGGCAATGGTGTCGATTACCTGGTTGTTTTGGGCACTACCGGAGAAGCACCCGTCCTGTCGAAGGATGAAAAAAATGCCATCGTCGATTTCGTCAAAGAGGTGAACGATGGTAAGCTTCCGGTGGTCCTGGGTATGGGGGGCAACAGCACTTCGGCCGTACTGAACAGCATTATGGAAACCGATTTCACAGGCATCGATGCCATCCTGTCGGTTGCTCCTTATTATAACAAACCGGGACAGGAAGGAATGTACCAGCATTTCAGGAGCATTGCAGAGGCAAGCCCGGTACCGGTCATTCTTTATAATGTTCCGGGACGGACAGGATCAAATATTTCAGCTGAGACAGTGGTTCGCCTTGCCAATAAATTTAAAAACCAGATCATCGGTGTAAAGGAAGCATCGGGCAACCTTCAACAGGTTATGGGCATAATAAAGGACAAGCCTGAAAAATTCCTGGTCATCTCCGGTGATGATGCCATTACCCTTCCACTCATTGCCCTTGGTGCCAGCGGTGTCATCTCGGTTATCGCCAATGCCTATCCCGGTGAATTTTCAACCCTGGTAAGAATGGCCCTGGCGAACAAGGCCGAAGAGGCCAGAAAGCTCCAGTATGCTCTCATGCCGGTGTTTGATATGTTGTTTGCTGAAGGCAACCCTGCAGGACTGAAAGCGTTTCTTGAACAGATGGGTCTGGCCCAGAATAATCTCAGGCTTCCGCTCGTACCGGTCAGCAAGGGACTGTACGAAAAAATCAAAGCTTATGTAAACCCGTAGGTTCTCTCCTGCGTGTTCCATTCCGGATGTGAGTTACATAGGGCTCTCGCGGAAATAACTTATGCTGATTACGCCGGAAATACAAAAACCGGAAGATTTTCATGCTTTGAAAAAGTCTTCCGGTTTTTTTGTTTCAGAAAAGGAGTTATTCAGGCCGGGATGAATAAGCAATCCCTGCACTGTTGGTCAGGTATCAGGCAGCACCTGCCCTGCCGTGGCAGTTTTTATATTTTTTACCGCTGCCGCACGGACAGGGGTCATTTCTTCCGACTTTCTTTTCAACCCGTACCGGTTGTGTTTTCCTGTTCCGGGGATCACCTCCGCCGGATGGATCATTGTATTGCGGCTTTTCTTCCCGGTTTGCCTCAAACTTACTAAGATCAAGCCTTTTAGGAGCCTGGGCTTTTTGTACCGCAGCAGGGTCGCTGATGGGTATATGTCCCTTCATCAATGTAGCCACAACATCCCGGTTTACCCGGTCGATCATCTGCCTGAATAATTCAAAAGACTCAAATTTATAGATCAGGAGAGGATCTTTCTGTTCATAGGTTGCATTCTGAACACTTTGTTTAAGGTCATCCAACTCCCTGAGATGCTCCTTCCAGTTATCATCGATAGTGGCCAGTACTACTGTTTTCTCATACGATCTTACAAGTTCCTGTGCTTCTGATTCATATGCTTTTTTGAGGTTGGCTATCACCCTGAATATCCGGATTCCGTCGGAGACCGGTACGACGATATTTTCGTAGACTGCCGATTGTTTCTCATACACATCTTTGATTACGGGGAAAGCCTGTTTGCTTATGGAATCTTCTTTCCTCTTATAGGTTTTAAGGATAAGGTCGTACACCATGTCGATGATTTCTCCCGGGACTGCCTTCAGAAAAGCTTTCTCATCCAGGGGACATTCGATAGACAGTGACCGGATAAGTTCAAACCTGAAATCATCGTAAGCGGAAATGGGGTGATACTGGTTGACGACACTTTCCACGACATCATACATCATATTAGCGATATCCACGCTCAGCCGTTCCCCGTAAAGGGCATGTTTTCTTCTCTTGTAGATAACTTCCCTTTGAGAATTCATGACATCGTCATATTCCAGAAGCCTCTTTCTGATCCCAAAGTTGTTTTCTTCGACTTTCCTTTGAGCACGTTCAATGGATTTGGTGATCATGGAATGCTGAATCATCTCGCCTTCTTTCAGTCCAAGCTTATCCATCATTCCGGAGATCCTTTCTGATCCGAAGAGGCGCATCAGGTCATCTTCAAGAGAAACATAAAACTGTGAAGATCCAGGATCACCCTGGCGCCCCGACCGGCCCCGCAGCTGTCTGTCGACGCGCCGTGATTCATGCCGCTCAGTAGCGATGATTGCAAGACCACCGGCTTTACGCACTTCCTCCGAAAGCTTAATGTCGGTACCTCGTCCTGCCATGTTTGTAGCGATAGTCACGGTACCTTTCCTGCCAGCCTCGGCCACAATTTCTGCTTCCCGCTGGTGAAGTTTAGCATTCAGAACATTGTGGGGTATCTTGCTGATCTTGAGCATCCGGCTGAGTAATTCAGAGACCTCCACCGAGGTTGTGCCGACCAGAACGGGACGTCCCTTGGAAACAAGATTCACGATCTCATCTATTGCCGCGTTGTATTTCTCCCTCTTGGTTTTATACACAAGGTCCTCACGGTCGTCACGGATAACCGGCTTGTTAGTAGGAATGACTACAACATCCAGTTTGTAAATATCCCACAATTCACCGGCTTCCGTTTCAGCAGTACCGGTCATACCGGCAAGCTTATGGTACATCCTGAAATAATTCTGAAGTGTTATAGTGGCAAAGGTCTGGGTGGCAGCTTCGACTTTCACATTTTCTTTCGCCTCGATAGCCTGGTGAAGCCCGTCGGAATAACGTCTTCCCTCCATGATACGGCCGGTCTGCTCATCGACGATCTTGACCTTATTTTCGATCACTACGTATTCAATATCGATTTCAAACAGGGTATAAGCTTTGAGAAGCTGATTTACCGTATGAACACGTTCTGATTTTACGGCATACTCCTGTAACAAATTATCTTTTGTACTCAACTTTTCCTGCTCGCTCATAGAAGATTTTTGGATTTCCGCGATCTCTGATCCGATATCGGGCAGAATAAAAAAATCGGGTTCTTCAGGAGAACTGATCAGGTCAATACCTTTATCAGTGATTTCAATTGCATTTTGTTTTTCATCAATGACAAAGAAAAGATCATCCGTAACGATATGCATATTTTTTGAGTTCTCCTGCATGTAGGTGTTTTCCGTTTTAAGCAGGAGCGACTTGTTTCCTTCTTCACTGAGAAGTTTTATAAGGGCCTTGTTTTTAGGCAGGCCCTTGTTTGCCTGCAGTAATTTGAAGCCGGCCTTTTCCGTGTTCCCTTCCTGCAGTAACTTTTTCGCATCCGCCAGGATCTGGTTGACAAGCTTTCTCTGTGCTTCCACAATGGTTTCTACCCTGGGTTTGAGGGTCAGGAATTCCTGGTTTTCGCCCTTAGGAATGGGGCCGGAAATAATAAGAGGTGTCCGGGCATCATCGATCAGGACGGAGTCGACCTCATCGACGATGGCATAATTATGGCGTCTCTGCACCAGGTCCTGGGGGCTCAGCGCCATGTTATCTCTCAGGTAGTCGAAACCGAATTCATTATTGGTTCCGAAAGTAATATCACAATTGTATGCCTGGCGTCTTCCTTCCGAATTGGGCTGATGTTTGTCGATACATCCAACCGTAAGTCCATGGAACTGGTAAATAGGCCCCATCCATTCAGAGTCGCGCTTTGCCAGGTAATCGTTAACCGTAACAATATGTACCCCTTTGCCGGTTAAGGCATTGAGAAACACAGGCAATGTAGCCACAAGGGTCTTACCTTCACCGGTAGCCATTTCAGCTATTCTTCCCCAATGCAGGACGACTCCGCCAAAAAGCTGCACGTCGTAATGGATCATGTCCCAGGTTACCTCGTTTCCGCCGGCCATCCATGTGTTTGACCATACGGCCTTGTCTCCCCTGATCTCGATATGATCGTGCTCGGCTGCCAGGTCACGGTCAAAATCTTTAGCTGTAACCTCAAGTGTTTCATTCTCGGTAAACCGGCGGGCAGTATCTTTGACGATGGAGAACACTTCAGGCAGGACATCAGTCAGGATCTCCTCGTATTTATCTTCGATCTCTTTTTCCAATTTGTCCAGCCTTTCGTATATCTGTTCCTTCTCTTGAATCTCAAGGGCGGAGTCCTCCGATTTGACTTTCAATCCGGCTATTTCGTCCTCCTGTTCCTTTACATAATCCCTGACCTTCTGTCTGATCGTTTCAGATTTTGCTCTTAAATCGTCATTTGAAAGACTTCTGATGGAAGGATAAACTTCAAGTATCCGATCCACCAAGGGCTGAATTTCTTTAAGATCCCTGGTGGATTTGGTACCCAGAAAGCTACCCAGTATGTTGTCGAAAATGCTCATTTTATCTTTTTAATAATTTCTGTTATCAATTTGAACGAACAAAATTAACCTTTTAAATAAAAAATCTCAATAAACTTAAAACATAAGTAAACAAGAACCGGGAAATATTTCCCATAATCGAAAGAAAAAAAATTATTTCTTCTAAATTTGTTCTTCATATAAACGAAAACCGAACTAAAAGATTATGAAAAGACTCGGCGGGATTATTTTTTTAGTATTTCTGGTGATGCATTTGAGCGCCCAGGAAAAAGCGGAGAAAGCACCTTTAAACCCTGAATTTATTAAGTATGTTCTGGAAAAGGAAGCTGGTGGAGTCAAAAAAACTGCTAATGGTAAAGGACTGGGGTTTGTACCCTCCCCTCTTTCGATTCATTTTAACAAATCAAATTCGATTGAAAATGGTAAAAAAAGTACCCAGGCTCTTCCTTCAAAATATGACCTGAGAGATTATAACTGGGTTAGCCCCGTGAAAGACCAGGGGGCAGCCGGAGCATGTATGTCTTTTTCAACCATGGGAGCCATTGAGTCTGCCTGGATGAAGCAAGGCTACGGAACCGCCGATCTCTCTGAGCACAATCTGGCTACCTGTCACGGTTTTGAACTGGGAATTAACGACGGGGGAAACTTCTACATGGCTACGGCATACCTGACCCGTTTATCAGGGCCGGTTACTGAAGCCAGCGATCCTTATAATCCAGCGGTGGGGAGCTGTAAATCGACAGGACTTGTAATCCCGGCCTATACGCCCATAACCAGCTGGCTTCCAAAAGACATCAACATTATCAAGAAGGCAGTTATGGATAACGGCGGAGTATCAGCCTCCATTTATACGGGGGGTAACTATATAAATCTTTATTACAATTCTGACGATTATACTTTTTATTACAACGGGACGACTTCGCCTGATCATGCTGTTCTCATTGTTGGCTGGGATGACAATAAAGTGGTGACCGGCGGAAAAAACAGCCCGAAAGGCACTGTGGGCGCCTGGATCATTAAAAACAGCTGGGGTACAGGCTGGGGAGACGAGGGTTATTTTTATGTTTCATACTATGACTCCAGGTTTCTCTCCGACGCTGCCATATATCCTCTTCGCACCGAGGTGGATGATGTTGACACATTATATATGTTCGACAGGCTCGGTGCTACAAGTTCCTTCGGTTATAATGATGAAAGCGGATACGGCCTCGTAAAATTTGTGGCTCCCGAACCGAATTTCATCAGCAAGATCGGAACTTTTGTGCTTTCATCCGGCAGTATCATTGATATTGAGATCTACGATGATTTTCAGGGTGACAGTCTGCTGACCAACCTGATCGCAGCTTCCTATAATAATATCGTCAAATTCCCGGGTTATGCCACCTTCGATATTCCGGCAATGGTCGACGGCGACTATTATGTAAAAATCAAATACTTCAGTCCCGACGACCTTTATCCTCTCCCGGCTGAAACCAAGATATCGTTTCAGGGTGAAGATTATGCCCTTCCCCACATCGAACCATCCGGTACTTACTGGCTCAGTCACAATGGCGACAAATGGACCCCGCTTGGAAGTGACATCACCGACCAGGAGGCAGATCTGTGTATCAGGGCTTACGCTGACCGAAATACGAAACTGAATGCCTTTTTTATAGCAGACAGAAGCGAGGTCTGTTCAGGTTCCCCTGTTACTTTCACAAGTACTTCGAATGGCGTCATCGACACCTACCAGTGGAACTTTGGAGCAGGAGCATCACCAGCAACCGCCAATACTGCAGGACCTCACGAGGTAACCTATTCAAATGCCGGCAAAAAGGACGTTAGTCTGACCATTACCGGGCCCCAGGGTACTAAGGTTCTGACCCGGAAAAGTTACATTAATGCGGTGGATCAACTCAATATTTTCCTGCCCTACTCCGAGAAACTGCTGGTACACGGTAAATCCATAACCATTACAGCTTTCGGGGCCGACGATTATACCTGGTCACCCTCTGAGGGGCTCGATACCACAAAAGGATCCACTATCGTGGCATCCCCGCTTGATACCATGACTTACAAGGTTGACGGTACAATGGGAAGTTGCACCGGAAGTGCCCAGGTTACGCTAAACGTAGTTCAGAATCCTGCTAATGACGACATATGCAATGCCTATGAAATAACAGGCAACGGGCTGGTTGACACTTTTACCAATGTTTATGCCACGGTCCAGCAGAAAGAACCTGCACCGCCTGAAGGCGATTGTAACACAGATATGGAATGGTGTGTGGAAGGCGGATTGCAGAACAGTGTGTGGTTCAAATTTACGGGACCTGAGTCGGGTGTGGTTTCCATCGATACCAAAGGCATGGATACCCAGATCGCAGTATACAGGCTGGATGATTGTGACAGTATCTTCTCTCCCACCGGCTTTGAGATGGTCGCTGCCAACGATGACTATCATAATGCAATCAATGATTATGCAGCGGCTATCGAACATCTTGATGTTATCCCGGGAGCCAGCTATTATATCCAGGTCGACGGCAGTGCCGGCGGCGTAGAAGGTACTTTTTTACTATATTTCTACGATTATTCGCTTGGAATTGAAACGCATACCAGTACTGAACAGGATCTCCTGAGCGTTTATCCGAATCCGAACAACGGCAGTTTCGATCTGAATCTTAATGTGAACGGAACGGAGAGTACACTCGTCAGAGTTTATGATGCCACCGGGAAGATCATCTACAATGAAAAGTATATGAACACAGGCGGATTTCCGCATACTATCAATCTTGGTAAAAGAACCGCCGGTGTAGTTTACCTGGAAGTGATTACAAAATCAGCGGTATTTAGAAAGAATATTCTCATTAATTAATAATTAATGAATAACTGACGAACGGATTATGGACGTCTCATTGACCTTTAAATTCAATGAGACGTCATTTTTTACACACTGTATTGTCTTTTATGTGAAAATGGAGAATCTAATAGCCGGATTCATTTCCAAGAAATGTCTTTTGGTCTTTCAGACACCTGAGTAAGATTGTCTGTGCCTTTTAACAAACAAATTAAACAATTGCAACAGACCAACGTTATTAATTCATTTCGCGTATTTTAATTTACAACCATGAGATTCAAATTTTTAATCATACTTTTTTTGTCGGGAATTGTTATGCTTCCGTCTCATCTTCATGCCCAGGCGTGGATGAAAAATATACCGGTAAAGAAATCCGGAAGCAGCGGACCCGATTTCAGGGATGTTCAGCAGGCATTCAACACTTTCTGGGCCGGAAAAAGAACAGGAGTTGATGAAAGTCATGAGGAAGGAAAAGGCTGGGAACAGTTTAAACGCTGGGAATATTTTATGGAACCCAGGGTATACCCTGGCGAACAGCTTGAATTACCATCCCTCTACCCACAGATAAAATATATCCAGACATTAACCTCGCTCCCGGCCACCTGGCAGTCACTGGGTCCCGACATCGTCCCTAAAGTCATTTTTAAGCAGACGAAATCCGGTGCCGGACGCATTAATGCCGTTGCCTTCCATCCTACCGATCCCCTCACCCTATGGATAGGTTCACCTTCCGGAGGAATATGGAAAACCACCAATGGAGGCCAGTCATGGGAAACCACATCCGACATGCTGGCCAGCATTGGTGTTTCCGATATTGCGGTGAATCCGTTGAATCCGGATGAATTATACATCGTCACCGGGGACGGTGATGCTGCAGACACATACAGCATCGGTATTCTAAAATCGTATGATGGGGGAAGTACATGGGTGCAGACCGGTATCATGATGGATCTTTCGGAAAAGGTTTATTTCCGCAGGATCATCATCGACCCGCAGGATACTTCCGTTCTGATTGCCACATCTAATAAAGGCATGTACAGGACGACTGATGGTTTTCAAACAGGAAGTATAGTCCAGCAGGGCAGTTTCAAGGATTTAGAGTCTGCTCCTGGTAACTTCCTTATTATTTATGCCACGAAGTACGATGCCAGCGGGAATGCCGGAATATACAGGTCCACAAACGGCGGACAGACGTTTGGCACGCTGACAAACGGGCTTAATTTTTCAGGCAGGGTTGACCGCATTGAACTGGCTGTCACTCCCGCCAACCCAAAAGTACTCTATGCCCTGGCCAGCTCATCATCCGATGACGGTTTCTTCGGATTGTATAAATCGACAAACAACGGATTAAACTGGACGACCGTTTATGATCACACCGATCCCCTGAATCTGCTTGGATGGGAACTTGGCGGACAAGATAAGGGAGGCCAGGGATGGTACGATCTCTCTCTTGCCGTTTCCCGCACGGATGAAAACCTTTTACTCACGGGAGGAGTGAATATCTGGAAATCTTCTGACGGGGGATCTTCCTTCAAAATTGCTGCCCACTGGATTGGCTCCCCCAGTGTGCCTTACGTTCATGCAGATCATCACATGTTCAAATACAACCCACTGAATAACAGGCTATATTCCTGTAACGACGGAGGCATATACTATTCTTCCGATAACGGGAATTCTTGGCATGATATCAGCGACGGGCTCACAGTTCTCCAGATTTACAGGACTGCCGCCACCAATGCGGTTTATGACCTTTTTCTTACCGGAAACCAGGATAATGGCAGTATGATGCGTTCAGGAGGCAACTGGCAGCAGGTTACCGGAGGTGACGGTATGGAATGTGCCATCAATCAGGATAACAGTAATATTCTATACACCAGTTACTACGACGGAAACTTTTTTAAATCTGTCGACGGAGGACATAACTTCAGCCCTATAGGCCCTGTGGATCAACCCGGCAGTGGGGCCTGGATCACGCCCTTCCAACTGGGCAGCAGGAATCCTTCTGATATCTATACTGCCTATTCCGATATTTTTAAATCTACTGACGCGGGAAACAACTGGCTGGCTCTTTCAGAAAACCTCACCGGAGGGACCACACTCCGCTCAATGGCCGTAGCCCCATCGGATAACAATACCATCTATGCCGCCACCTATACCGGAATATGGATCACGCGGAACGGGGGCATCACCTGGGGAGATATAACCCAGGGCTTGCCTCAGCAGGCTATTATGTCTATCGAAGTAGCTCCAAATAACCCGGAGAAATTATGGGTGGCCCTTTCCGGTTTCGGTGAGAATGATAAAGTTTTCAGGAGCATTGACGGAGGCACAACCTGGGAAAATTATTCCGATGGCCTGGCCAACATTCCATGTAATGTTATTAAATACAAAAATGAATCGGATGATGGCCTGTATCTGGGTACCGACGTTGGCGTCTGGTACAGGGATAATTCCATGAATGCCTGGCAACCCTTTACCACGGGATTACCGAACGTGATCGTAAATGACCTGGAGATCCAGTATCCCTGGAACCGTCTGATTGCCGGAAGTTACGGCCGCGGACTATGGGCGTCCGACCTTTACGTACCTCAGAATGAAACCTATGCCTATATTCATGCTGAAAGCCGCTACAAATGTATTAATGATCCGATGACCTTCAGTCTTGAAACCATTGACAGCCCCGACAGTATTATCTGGAATTTCAACGGAGAGCAGACCCTGGTTCTCTCGTCGAACCATTCCGTATCCCAGACATTTGCAACCCCGGGAATAAAAAATATCTCCGTAGTGGTGTACAAAAACGGTTCGGGTTATACCACAGAACTGAACAACTATGTGCAGGTGGTAAGTGAACCCGATCTGGTTGTTACGGCATACCAGGCATC
The DNA here is from genome assembly GCA_963732905.1 of uncultured Bacteroidales bacterium. Classification (GTDB taxonomy): domain Bacteria; phylum Bacteroidota; class Bacteroidia; order Bacteroidales; genus DASQZK01. Next base: position 233,805 of record CAVTBM010000008.1, on the reverse strand, counting down.
CTCCTTCCACAAGGGTGACAACGCCACACTGCTGGCTTACGGGGCTGACAGCTATTCATGGGAACCAGCGGGTACATTGTCATCGCCCGATTCATCCATGACACTGGCGTCGCCTACCTCAACAACAGAATACATTGTCACAGGAACCCTGGGAAGTTGTGTCGCCATCGATACGGTTAAGATTGTAGTGCAGGCCGGACCCGTGAACGATGATGTCTGTTCGGCCCTGCCCATTCAACCCGGCCATAATGGCCCGTTCACGAACCTAAATGCATCTGTTCAGCCAAATGAACCTATGCCAGATACCACAGACTGCAATACGCAGATCACCTGGTGCAGTGAGGGCGGACTGCAACATACGGTATGGTTCTCCTTCGAAGCCACAACCACATCATCATCCTTCGTGACCAGTGGATTCGATACTCAGATTGCGCTTTATGCAGCCCCATCATGCGAGGGAATTCTCAATGCTATGGATACTCTTATTGCTGCCAATGACGATTATTTCGGAGCGAATAAAAGTTATGCCGCGGCTATTAATGAAGCCCCCCTCGAGGCAGGAAAGCGATACTGGATCCAGGTTGACGGAAGCGCAGGCGGACAGGAGGGAACCTTCTTCATCGATGTCTATGATGCACCTGTCGGGGTAAACGAAACGAAGACTCAAATGCCGGAAGATGCCAGGATATACCCAAACCCGGGCAACGGAGAGTTTACACTTGAAGTTGGAGGGATGACAGGAAAGGTGAACATGACAGTCTTCAACCTTTCGGGTGTCGCAGTGGAGGAATATTCGTTTACCTCAGAAGGAAATCTCAGGGAGACCTTTAACCTGGCTGAAAAGGGAGTCTATATCGTCAGGATTACCGGTCAGAATACCACCTTCACCAGACGGGTCATCGTCCAGTGAAAGAGGGCCTGCCGGCTGAGTGTACGATCAATTACAGACAGTCGCAAAGGAATGGTTAAAATGTGCGGTATCCTTAGTATAATAGGTACCGTTTATTTTAACCTTTCTTTTGAAGCCGTTTTATTCAGGAGCATTACGCCTGTCCGGATGAATCTTTGGCTGCCCGCATTCCCGGGAGATCCCGGTCGAATTCATACATGTTCTGACCTCCGACGAGTTTCAGTTTATCAAGGATCTCACTTACCGTGGCTTCTTCCTCGATCTGTTCATTAACAAACCACTGGATAAAATTATGAGTGTTAAAATCCTTCTCGTCATTGGTTTTGGCAACAATTTCATTGATGGAAGCGGTAATATGTTCCTCATGTTTGAGAACTGCTGTGAAAAGTTCCGTGACATTTTTGAATTCAACCGGTGGTTGTTTGAATTCCGGGATTACAGGCCTGCCGTCGCGTTCGTCGATATATTTTACGATTTTCAGCATGTGCATACGCTCCTCTTCAGCCTGGACAAAAAGCCATTTAGCAACACCGTTATAGCCGTTATAACCGGCCCAGCAAGCCATAGCAAGATATAAACTGGAAGAATATCCTTCCTTTTCAATCTGCTGATTAAGAATATCTTCAATGGTTTCCTTAAGCATATCGTTAAAATTTAAAAGTTAATAATCAGTTAAACCAATAATCCCGGCATTTCTTCATGATCTTCAGCATGAAACCCGGTGGCCGCCTAGCCTTTCATATTTTCAATAATTGCCGAGCCAAAATCAGAAGTCCGGAGTTCTGCAGCATTCTCCATCAGCCGGGCAAAATCATAGGTAACCTTTTTCTGCAGGATGGTCTCTTTCAATCCTTTAACAATCAGCTCTCCGGCTTCATTCCAGCCGAGATATTCAAACATCATCACACCTGACAGAATCAAGGACCCGGGGTTCACTTTGTCCAGTCCGGCATATTTAGGTGCCGTGCCATGGGTCGCTTCAAAAATGGCATGACCGGTGGTATAGTTTATGTTTGCACCGGGTGCAATTCCGATACCTCCTACAATGGCAGCCAGGGCATCGCTGATATAATCCCCATTCAGGTTCAGGGTGGCAATCACTGAATATTCCTTAGGCCGGGTAAGTATCTGCTGCAGGAATGCATCGGCAATGACATCCTTAACGATGATCTTTCCTTCCCTGACGGCTTTTTCCTGAGCGAGGTCGGCTGCAGCTTTACCTTCCTTTTCGGCAATTCTGTCGTACTGCGGCCAGGTAAAAGTGTACTCCCCGAATTCCTTCTCTGCCACTTCATATCCCCAAAGTTTAAACTGTCCTTCGGTGAATTTCATAATGTTACCTTTATGAACAAGCGTGAGCGAAGGTTTGTTGTGTCGGATGGCATATTGTAAAGCCGATCTGACGAGCCGGGTAGTCCCTTCCCTGGAAACCGGTTTGATGCCAATGGAGGCACTCTTAGGAAAGCGGATGGTTTTAACATCCATTTCGTTCAGCAGGAAGTCAACGATCCTGTCATTCTCCGGTGTTCCGGTCAACCATTCGATGCCAGCATAAATGTCTTCCGTATTTTCGCGAAAAATGACCATGTCGGTGGTTGTCGGATCTTTTACTGGAGAAGGAACCCCATCGTAATATTTAACCGGACGCTGGCAAACATAAAGATCGAGGATCTGCCTGAGGGCAACATTAAGTGACCTGATCCCTCCTCCTACCGGCGTTGTGAGCGGCCCCTTAATTGCAACAAGGAAATTCCTTATGGTATCCAATGTTGCTTCCGGAAGCCATTTTCCGGTTTTATTGAATGCTTTCTCACCGGCCAGAACTTCTTTCCAGACGATCTTCCTCTTTCCCTTATAAGCTTTTTCAACCGCTGCATCAAACACTCGAACCGAGGCTGCCCAGATATCAGGGCCGGTACCATCCCCTTCAATGAAGGGAATAACGGGAAAATCCGGAACCTTCAAAATTCCATTTTCAATAGTGATCTTTTCTCCAATCATGAATAATAATTTTAGTTCAAAAGATAATATTTCTATACAAACAAATTCGTGTTAAGTTCAAAATCTATTCGAGTTCGAGGTTAAACTGCTGTTTCAGTTTGTTCAGGTTTGGATTTTTATTGTTCATATACTGAAATTTGTCCTCGGAGGTATAGACTTTTTTCTGAACATTTTCCGTCTCCCCAAGCCCGGGAATGATCTGGATGAGAGAGTTATTCAGTTCCTGCTTAAGATAGGTGCTCAGGTGCTGTTTAATGTTCTGGTTAAAATCTTCGAGCTGAGAGGCATTATCCATCAACACTTCAATCCGGTAATCCGGTTTAAGCCCTGGTTTCCGGCTTTTAAGAGTGATGGATATCCTTGGCCTTTCCTCCCGGATTGAATCGGCGAACTGGTTCCATTTTTTCAACAGTTCTTCCATGGAAAAAGGCATATCATCCAGATCAATTTCCGTCTCCGGCTCATCGGCACCTTCTTCCTCAGCAGGTTCCCCTGCACCAGGCTCCGGGCCGGGATTACTCATGACATCTTTAATGGAAATGTCTGTACTCCGGATGAGATTTTTCCGTACTGTCTCTTCTTTTCTGGTTCCCGTATCCGTTCCTGCTGAAGACGGGCCCGGATTTTTTACAGGCGTATTATCATGGCTCCCTGTCACCGGCTGTGTACGCGGAATATCCGCCGGATTATCCTTTAACTTCACCTTCCGGCTTTCAGTACTATCTGTCGGAATTGATGAGTCATTTTCGGTGGGTGTAGGGTCAGAATGTTCTTTTATGGGTTCAGGTTCGTCAGAGGATCGTTTTTTTTTTAAGGCATGGATGCCTGTGAGTCTTACCAGCGCCAGTTCGATGAGGAGGCGTTGGTTGTGACTCGATTTGTAGTTCACATCGGCCTGGTTGCAGATTTCCAGGGCCTGGAATAAAAATTCGGGCTCACATAGAGATGCCTGCTGCAAATATCGTGTTCGCAGATTATCACTGACTTCCAGGAGACTGACCGTTGACTGGTCTTTTGAAACAAGCAGGTCACGGCAATGGGAAGCCAGTCCCCCAAGAAAATTATGTGCATCAAATCCCTTACCGAGAATTTCATCGAAGATCAGTAATGCCTTAGAGACATCGCCGTCGAGGAATGTTTGGGTGATGTTGAAATAGTATTCATACCCAAGGATATTCAGATTATCAATAACACTCTGGTATTCAATGTTATTACCACTGAAACTTACCACCTGGTCGAAAACTGAGAGGGCATCTCTCATAGCACCATCGGCTTTCTGTGCGATCACATGAAGGGCTTCTTTCTCATAAGTGATGTTTTCCTTCCCGGCAATATATTCAAGGTATTTCACCGCATCGTCAACCCGGATACGATTAAAGTCGAAAATCTGGCACCGTGACAGAATGGTGGGTATGATCTTATGCTTCTCCGTTGTGGCCAGGATAAATACGGCATGTGCCGGAGGTTCTTCCAGTGTCTTGAGAAAAGCGTTAAACGCCTGGGCTGATAGCATGTGAACTTCATCGATGATATAGACGCTGTATTTGCCAATTTGCGGAGGAATGCGGACTTGCTCGGTCAGTGTTCTGATATCTTCAACAGAATTGTTGGAAGCAGCATCGAGTTCATGAATATTGTAGGACCGGCTTTCATTAAAGGCCTTGCACGATTCACATATGTTGCAGGGTTCAACATCCGCGGATACATTCTCACAATTGATGGTTTTTGCGAATATCCTCGCGCAGGTCGTTTTCCCGACGCCCCGGGGACCGCAAAACAGGTAGGCATGACCGAGGTGGTTGTTTTTAATGGCATTTTTAAGTGTGCCGGTAATGGAATCCTGACCAATGACACTTTTGAAGGTTTCCGGCCTGTATTTTCTGGCTGAAACAATAAATTTATCCATTGTGGCTGTTCAAAAATTGGTTTTAAATATAGCACTTAAAAACGGAATCTAAAAATCAGTGACATATTGATATAAACTATATATATTTGATTTCTAATATCTTACAAGAATACCAAATAAGCATTAAATTTTCTTTATGATTGAGTATCAAGATTTTTTTGGAAAGAGCTAAAAAGTTCCTATTTTTGCGAACATTTTAAAAATTCTAAAACAGTAAAAATCATGTCAAATCAGTACGAAACCGTTTTCATTGCAACTCCCGTTTTGTCTGAGGCCCAGATGAAGGAAGCGGTAGAAAAGTTCAAGAGCGTGATTACCACCAATGGTGGCGAGATCGTTCATGAAGAAAACTGGGGGCTTAAAAAGCTGGCCTACCCCATACAGAAAAAATCCACCGGCTTTTATTACCTGGTCGAATTCAGGGGTGAAGGGGAGCTTATTGAACATCTTGAGCTTCAGTTCAGAAGGGATGAAAGGATCATCCGTTTCCTGACTCTCAAAATGGATAAGTATGCCGTAGAGTATGCAAATAAGAAAAGAGCCAAAGTCGCATCAGAAAAGAATAAGGAGAACTAACCCATGGCACAGAATACATCAGAAATCAGATATCTCACTCCTCCGTCAGTTGAGATCAAAAAGAAAAAGTATTGCCGTTTCCGGAAGAACAGGATTAAATATGTGGATTATAAAGATCCTGAATTCCTGAAAAAATTCCTTAATGAACAGGGTAAGATTCTTCCCCGCAGGGTAACCGGCACCTCACTGAAGTACCAGAGAAAAGTGGCCACAGCCATTAAAAGGGCCAGGCATATTGCCATACTGCCATATGTAACTGACCTGTTAAAATAAAACCGGAGGAAAAAAAATGGAAATCATACTCAAACAAGATATCCCCAATGTGGGTCAAAAAGACGATATCGTGAGCGTTAAGGACGGATACGCCCGTAACTTCCTGATACCTAAAGGCATGGCCATTGGAGCTACTGTCTCGGAAAGAAAAAACCATGCAGAGATCCTGCGCCAGAGGGCTCACAAAGAAGAAAAACTTCGTGATGAAGCTCAGAAAATAGCCAAAAAACTGGAAAACGTGTCTCTTGTTATTGGGGCAAAAACCAGTACCAAAGGTAAGATATTCGGTTCAGTCAATACCATTCAGATAGCTGAAGCCCTTACTGAAAAAGGATTTGATATTGACAGGAAGAACATCAGCATAAAAGAGGAACTCATCAAAGAAGTCGGTAATTATACGGCCACGGTAAAACTCCACCGGGATGTTTCCGTCGAAATCTCTTTTGAGATCAAAGCTGAATAAGACTCTGAAAAAACAGTAAGACAGCACCCTTCAGAAAGAGACTGTCCTTCATAATTTACTTTAAAATCGTAACCGCCCTTCTTACGCCTCAGGCCGATGAAGGGCGGTTATAATTTGTAAGCCTGAATTCTTTTAAGAAGGTCCTTTATTGCCGGTTTCTATTTGACGGCAATGGTTTCGATCTCCACCAGCGCGCCAAGGGGCAGATCCTTTACGGCGAAGGCTGCCCTTGCAGGAGGGTCGGAAGGGTAATACCGGCCGTAGACCTCGTTCATCTCTTTAAAATCAGCGATATCTTTGAGAAGTACCGTGGATTTGACTACATGACTGTAATCATAGCCTGCGGCTTCAAGGATTGCACCGATGTTTTTAAATACCCGTTCGGTTTGTTCACGGATTCCGCCATCAGCAATTTTTCCCGTACCCGGGATGATAGCGATCTGACCGGAGACGTATAACACGCCGTTGATTTCCACAGCCTGAGAATACGGACCAATAGCGTTCGGGGCTTTTGGTGTGTTGATAATGCTTTTCATAATTCTGTTGATTATACTGGTAAAAAAAGTTCTTACCCCGGCTAAAAGACCCGGGCATAATAGTTATCAGAAATTATCCTGCCAGGGGATGCGTTTTTCGTATTTCAGATCGTGCAACATCGAAGATTTAACGTTGATCTGGAAATTAAAACTCTTGTACTTTCCAAACGGTATGGCCGTAAGTCGCATTTCCCAGCAATGAAGATCCCTGAAAATACTCATATTCGAGGTCGTCACTTGTAAACTTTTCAGGTCATATCCGGTCGAAAAACCTATTTTCCATTTTTGGGTCAGGCTTAAATCACCATTAAGCCTGACCGTCTGTATGATATTAGAAGGTCCGATATTCTTTGTATAATTAAAATCATAATTCATAGTGAGGCTCCAGGGAATTTTAAAATCCACATATTGCCCGTAGTAATCTTCCTCAAAAGTATCCGGCTGATTGTTGTCGTTTCCCGGGTTCAGTGATGCCGGCATCACTTCCTCTCCCCCTGTTTCGCCCTGAGTTTCCTGGCTTTGAGATCCTCCCTGTAATCTCATACTCATAGAAAAGCCCATACTGGTAAGCCGTCCGATTCTACCGGTTTTGTTGTATTCGAGGCGGTTTATTCTTTTCCCCAGAGAATCACTGGCATACGGATCGAAGTTGCCCCTGAAGTTCAAATTCAACTTGCCTTTCAGAAGCTTTGTATTCCCGGTAATGGATACCGGCTGGAATTTTATTGAATCATCGAAATTCATGTTGGTCGTGAAATTGAAATTATCGAGAATACTGACCTTCTTCGTTTCCGTTGTAGAATCGGTCTCTACCCTCATCTTGGCTTCAACATTGTTTCTCAGAGCAAAGCTCATGGTTCTGACTCTGCCTCTCTGTGTCGGAGTTCCATAGATACCGTTCTGGTAAATGGAGTAGGTTTGGACTTTTCCGTTTTTGTCTTGCACTTCGCGGTAATAATTCGGCAGGACACCTCCCAGATCAGGCACATAGTTGAAACTTATGGTCGGGGACATCACGTGTCTGATGGCAATGATCTTACTGTTCGGATTTTTGAACTGGTACATCCCGTAAATTTTGGGTGCCAGGGCTATGCCCAGTGAAGGATAGAAAGCCTGGGCATAGGTAAGTTTGTTTATGGTGATGGTGTCCATTTTATAATAAGAGGTATCATTCCCGGTCACCAATTCCCTCCGTATATTTACGTAGTTAGTATACGCCATACCTGTATAACTCAGGTTTGGAGTAATAGTAAGCACCCTGAGTTTTTTAGGTTTAAAGTTAAAGATCAGGGGAATATCCTGTTTGAATCCGTTGTTCATATGATCCCAGACATGATTTGTAAACAGCAGGGTATCCACGGTGCTGATTCTGTTATTAAGTGTCCCGGTATACCTGAGCTGGATCTGCTGGTACCATTTTTTTTTAATGCTTTTTGAGTTGAAATTGAAGGGATTGATCGTCCCCATAGTAAGGGACATATTTGGCAGGTTAAGACTCACGTTACCGGTATTGCTGTTCTGCGAGTGATTCGCGCTGGCTGTAAGGTTAAAAGGGCTGTTAGGCCAACGCTTCTGGTAAGAAATACTGGATTGCTTCTGATTGGTCAGTGCCCTTTCAAGGGTATAGCTGTGGTTCTGATCGAAGCGCTGGGTGGAAAGGTTGACGCTCGCCCTGAACGTCCGGTTGGGATTGGCTTTCGTATCCTGACTGTGAGTCCAGTTTATAGAGTAATCCGTAGATTTTCCATATCCAGGAAGGTCTTTTTCACCAGTTATATTTTTAAAGTACCTGAGATCCACATTACCGTTGAAATGGTAACGGTAGCGGTACGCCGAACCGGCTCTGATTCCCCAGGTACCGTTGGTATAAATAGTCCCGGTAAGCCTCAGGTCGACAAAATCGTTTATAGCCCAGTAATAGCCTCCATCCTGAAGGTAGTATCCTTTTATTAATTCTTCCCCGTAAGAGGGGATCAGAATACCGGAAGTACTCTCACGCTTGTTGGGAAAAAATCCAAACGGTAATCCGATAGGCAGGGGTACATCAGCAATGACAAGGTATGCAGGACCAGATATGATTTTATCTCCCGGGATGGATTTAGCTTTAGTGAGGGCGATATAAAAGTCGGGGTGTTCCTTGTCGCACGTAGTATATTTCCCGTTTTTGATATTGATATCTCCAAACTGGTCCCTCTTGGTCTTTTCGGCATGGAGATATCCCCCCTCCTGCTCTGTGCGTACCCCTTCGATGTACCCCTTTTTCGTATTAAAATTGTACCTGAGCTGGTGTGCATCGATCTTTTGCTGGCCGTCCTGGAAGACGGGACTCCCGAGAATGGTTCCAGACGAATCGGGTAAGCCCACCGCATAGACCTCATTGGTGGTCATGTCAAATTCAATATAGTCTGCATCCAGTTTGATATCCACATAACTGACTTCCGCTCCTTTATACAGGAAAATCTTCTTACCGTCAATGCTCATCACCACCGAGTCTTTTGCACTGTAGTGAACTTCAGCATCAATGTCTCCGGATGATTTCTTTTCTTTTATTGTATCACCGGCCAGGATCTGTGCCGGCGTAAGTACTGTGGAATCGAGCTTTGTGGTGTCTATGGCAAAGGCGGTAGTATCCTGACTGAATGCTACTTTACCGGAAATAAGGAAAATTGTTGATATTATAAGGACTGTATGTAAATTAATATGCAACTTATTATACTATTTTTGTAGCTGTTAAGTTTAATTGTCGAAAGTCCCCAAAACTAATCAAAATACGCAAGAATGATACTATTGGCAAATACGATTTGTCAACAAAATAAACGTATTCCCATTCATATTCTTGTATGGGTGCTGGCCTTTTTTTTCACGGGAGCCACGGCCATGGCAGATGGTGATCCGGGGGCCAGGGACCGGGTAAAGGTGGTAGTTATCGATCCCGGGCATGGAGGTAAGGATCCGGGTGCCCTCGGAAAACATCTTAGGGAAAAGGATGTCGTACTGGCTATAGGCCTCAGACTGGGAAAATATATAGAGGATAATTTCTCCGATGTAAAGGTTATTTACACCCGGAGCACGGATGTCTTCATCCCGCTACATGAAAGAGCCGATATTGCCAATAAAAATAAAGCCGACCTGTTTATAAGCATTCATGCGAACTCTCTTCCCGGATCTCCCGCCTCCGGCACTGAAACCTTTGTCATGGGAGAATATAAAAACAGTTCCAACCTGGAGGTAGCCAAGAAAGAAAATGCCGTCATCACACTTGAGGATGACTACACCACACGATATGAAGGTTTTGACCCCAATTCTGCCGATTCCTATATCGTATTCAGTCTCCTGCAAAAAACCTATCTTAACCAGAGCCTTGAATTTGCCGGTTTTGTTCAAAACCAGTTTAAAGAACGAGTCATGAGGATCGACCGCGGGGTCAAGATGGCCGGCTTCCTTGTACTCTGGAAAACGACCATGCCCAGTGTTCTGATTGAAACCGGCTTTTTAACCTCGTCAAAGGAGGAATCCTTTCTTGGCTCAGACCAGGGACAGGATTACATTGCTTCTGCAATCTTCAGAGCATTTAAGACTTACAAACAAAAGATTGAAAGCAACAGCCATTTTGAAGCGGTTATCAGGGATACTTCTAAGGCAGATCAGGCTGACACAGCTGCCGGCAGCCTGCAAATCACCGGTTCGGTTCCTGATGCAAATGAACTTTACTTCAAGGTACAGGTTTTATCATCACGTAATAAGCTGGATGAACATGATCCATACTTTAAAGATTTTCCTGATGTGGAAGCTTTTCAGTCTGGCAAATGGATTAAATATGCCGTGGGAAAATCCCGGTTATACTCCGATATCATTAATTACTGCAGTGAAGTGAAGAAAACCTTCCCTGACGCATTTGTGGTTGCGGTAAGAAACGGGGAAATTATAAGTCTGAACGAAGCCCTTCAGGACATAAATCAATAATAATATGAAGTATAAAAGCGAAGCCAGGATTGGAATCATAGTTATTGTTACCATCGCCCTTGTCATTTGGGGCATCAACTACCTGAAGGGTAAAAACATCCTTCAAAGCAGCGATGTTTTTTATACGGTGTTCACTGATGTTACAGGCCTTGAAAAAACGGCTGCCATTTATATTAACGGCTATAAAATCGGGCTGATCAATGACATTCATTTTGAAAAGGGCGACCTGAAGGAAATCATTGTTTCCTTCGCCGTCAGAAATGATTTTGAAATCCCCAAAGGATCGGTTGCCGAATTGTACAGTTCTTCCATTGTCGGAAGCAAAGCCATCAGGATCATCCCCTCTTCATCAGAGACTTACTATCAATACGGAGACACCCTGCCCTCAAGTATTGCACCCGACATGATCGGTGATCTGCAAAATAAGCTCGAACCCCTGACAAACAAAGCTAACAATGTCATAGCCACTGCCGATTCTCTTCTCAGTTCACTGAATGACATTCTGGATAGTCAGAGAAAACACGATTTGCAATCATCTCTTGATAACCTGAACAGCGTTTCATCTTCCTTAAAGACGCAACTCGGACCGGACGGTGACCTGAGCCAGACACTTGGCGAACTTAAAAAATTCAGTACCATGCTTGCCGACAACCGGGGAAAACTCGACAGCGTCTTTACAAACCTTGCTGCTATCAGCGATTCACTCGGCAAGGCCAATGTAAAACAAACCCTGTCCAATATCGATAAAACCTTTACCCAATCCACACTGCTCCTGAGCAGGATGAATAACGGAGAAGGAACCCTGGGTATGCTGGCCACAAACGACAGCCTCTACAATTCCCTGAAATCGTCCACTGAGAGCCTCGACCTTTTGCTTAATGACCTTCGTGAACATCCTAAAAGGTATGTACATTTTTCGGTTTTCGAAAAAAAAGAAAAGACTCCTAAAGAAAAGTAAGATTTTTTTCAGCTTCACTTCTGTTTCAGGAATAACATACTCATATCGGCTTATTTTTTTTTGACTAAAACAGAATATTCATTGACGGCGAAGAACCGTTTCTGAAAAAAAGTTTTAATCAATACATTAATAAATATTTTCTAAACAATTCATAAACAATTTTTTAAGATTAAAATATTGTAAAATATTGATTTTTAGGTGTTTAATTTTTTTTCATTTTTCTTTCTCTTTTAAATGGCTGAATATAAATCTGATAAAATATAAAATGAATAATCAAGTCCTTTTCAATTTTTTTTTTAGCTTTTTTTTCACAATCTTGGCTTTACAAACTCAGCAACCCTAAAATATTCATAACCAAGTTAAATTCACCGAATAATGCACGATCAAGTTTGGAATAATTGTCTCAAGGTGATTAAAGACAATGTGCCTTCTATCAGCTACCGTACCTGGTTTGAGCCAATTGTACCTCTTAAACTTGAAAACAACATACTGACCATTCAGGTTCCCAGCCCCTTTTTCTACGAATACCTCGAAGAACAATATATCGACATTCTCAGGAAAGTCCTCCGGAAGGAGTTAGGCGCTGATGCCAAGCTTGAGTACAGCGTGGTCATGCAAAACAATTCCTTTACGAATCATAAGCCTTATACCGTTAAATTCCCTGCAAAAAACAATAAAGAACTGACCAACAATCCTGTTTCCGTCCCTATAGATCCGGAGGAAGTGACCATAAAGAACCCCTTTGTGATCCCGGGGATAAAGAAGCTGAACATCGATCCAAGGCTTAACAGTTCCTATTCATTCAGCAATTTTGTCGAAGGGGAATGCAACCGTCTTGCCCGCTCTGCCGGATATGCCGTATCCAATAATCCCGGGGGAACAGCTTTCAATCCTCTTCTGATTTACGGAGATTCAGGGCTGGGGAAAACACATCTTGCCCAGGCGATCGGCATAGAGGTAAAGGAAAAGTATCCCGAGAAGACGGTATTATATGTCAATGCCAATAAATTTCAGACCCAGTTCGTCGATTCCATCCGGAACAATAACAAGAATGATTTCCTGCACTTTTACCAGATGATCGATGTGCTTATTATCGACGATGTTCATGAATTTGCCGGTAAGGAAAAGACACAGGACACCTTTTTCCACATCTTCAACCACCTGCATCAGTCCGGTAAACAACTGGTCCTCACTTCCGACAAACCGCCGGTTGAGCTGCAGGGCATGGAGCAGAGATTACTCTCCAGGTTTAAATGGGGCTTGTCTGCAGATCTTCAGCCACCTGATTTTGAGACCAGGATTGCCATCCTGAAGAAGAAGACCTATAACGACGGCATTGAAATGCCCGATGATGTGATCGAGTACATAGCTACTCATATCACCGATAATATCAGGGAGCTGGAAGGAGCCCTGATCTCCCTTTTAGCCCAGTCCACTCTGAATAAGAAAGAGATTACCCTCGAACTGACCCACGAAATGATCGATAAACTGATCAAAAACACCAAACGGGAGATCAGTATCGACTATATACAGAAAATCGTATGTAACTATTTTAACATAGGGGTTGATTCCCTTCAGTCGAAAACCCGGAAAAGAGAAATTGTCCAGGCCCGTCAGGTAGCTATGTTTTTCTCAAAAAGCCTTACGAAGTCTTCGCTTGCAAGTATCGGGACTCAGATCGGAGGAAAAGATCACGCCACAGTGCTTCATGCATGTAAAACTGTAAATAACCTCCTGGAAACGGACAAACGTTTTAAAATACAAATAGATGAAATTGAGAAAAAGTTGAAGATTTAAAACAGGTTCCAGTAACCTGTTTTTTTTTAACCTGAATTTTATGATATATCTGATTTTAAGTATCCTGTCGTCAACTGCCATATTCACAATTTTCAAGATTCTTGACCGTTTAAACCTCCCTTCCTTTCCCGTCATCGTTTACAACTACCTGTTTGCCATCGTCCCCGGATTCTTCCTCATGCGAAAACCCGCATCATTTGGAGGCCTCATCAGCACCAACTGGCTACCTCTTGCCATTGTGATTGGCATACTTTTCATCGTCATGTTTTATGTCGTAGGCCGGTCTTCCCAGAAAGCCGGCATCTCGATCACGACCGTAGCCAGTAAAATGTCGGTTGCGACCCCTATTATGTTTTCGATTTTCTATGATCCGAACGACAGGTTGAATATGCTCAAATTCACGGGCATTATCCTTGCCCTCGTTTCCGTCTTTCTCATTGTATACAGAAAGAAAGGACTGCAACTCAACAGGGCAGTGATCTACCTCCCAATCCTCCTTTTTATCGGCATGGGAATCGTTGATTCACTGGTGAAATATGCTCAATATAAGTACATCAGCGACCAGGAAGTTGCTTTTTTCACGGTTATTCTGTTCATGATTTCGTTTGTTACCGGGATGGTCGTCCTCCTGACCCGGAGAAAAGGTCTGCACAGGCTGGCCAGTTGGAGGGTTCTTTTTTGGGGCTTTTTACTCGGCATGGTCAATTTCGGATCCATTTTCTTCCTGATCAGAACCCTGAATTTCAAAAGTGCCACCGGGAGTAATATTGACAGTTCGGTAGTATTTGCGGTGAACAATACAGGCATTGTAGTGCTTTCAGTCCTGACAGGGCTGTTCCTTTTCAGGGAAACGCTGAACCGTGTCAATCGCATTGGAATTGTGCTGTCGCTGGCGGCAATACTTATTTTTTCAATAGCTTGAAAATGAATGCTGAACATTACTTAACTATAAACCGCACAGGAGAAGGGCTCTACAGGGAAAAGGGCAGTAAATTTCTTGCCTTTGCCTACCCGGTCACTTCCGAGGATGAGATCAGGGACAAGGTGGACGGGCTGAAAAAAAAGTTCCATGATGCAAGGCATCATTGTTATGCCTGGCGTCTGGGTCCGGATAAAGAACTTTTCAGAGCCAATGATGACGGTGAGCCTAACAACTCTGCCGGGAAACCCATCCTGGGACAGATCCTGTCCAGGGATCTGACCAATGTCCTCGTTGTGGTGGTCCGCTATTTCGGAGGCACTCTGTTGGGTGTTGGAGGCCTGATCCAGGCTTACAAAACTGCTGCCGGCGAAGCCCTTGACAATGCGGCCGTCGTGAAGAAATTTGTATACCAGATTTATAGTATAACCTTTGAATATACCGGGATGAATACGGTCATGAAAATTCTCAAAGACCTGGATATTGAACCATCGGAACAAGATTTTTCACTTTCGTGTTCGCTTACGGCAAGGGTCAAAAAAAGCCTTACGGTGCGGTTCCTGGCGGCATTTGAGCCCTTCCCTGATATCGGAATAAACTATCTAAATGATGAATAACACTCAACGCTGCCGGGAAGCATGGCAGTCATTCAACGAGGGAACGAAGTAAAAAGTTATGAACGAACTATCAACACCTGTCACATCTGACAACACCGATTTGTACTTTTATACTCAAAATAATGTTCAAACATGAAAAACAGAAGTCTAGTTTCCATTAATGATTACAACCGGGACGAATATCTTCGCATTCTGGATCTTGCTGCAGAATTTGAGAAGCAGCCGGTACAGGATATTATGAAGAGATATGTTGTTGCCACCCTGTTCTTTGAACCTTCAACCCGCACAAGGCTAAGTTTTGAAAGCGCCGTCAACCGCCTTTCAGGACGAATAATCGGGTTTTCCGATTCAAACACTTCAAGTGCCACCAAAGGTGAAACACTTCGTGATACGATTAAAACCGTATCAAACTACTGCGACTTAATTGTGATGAGGCACCCGCTCGAGGGCAGCGCCCGGTTTGCCAGCGAGGTATCCAAGGTACCCGTGATCAATGCCGGTGACGGAGCAAACCAGCATCCTTCACAGACCCTTCTCGATTTGTACTCCATCAGGAAGACGCAGGGAACACTGGAAAACCTGAATATTTTTCTTGTCGGTGACCTCAAATACGGCCGGACGGTGCATTCCCTCCTAATGGCCATGTCGAAGTTCAATACCACCTTCTTCTTCATCTCACCCGAAGAATTGAAGATGCCGAATGAATACAAGATTTACCTCGATAATCTGGGCTTAAAGTATCATGAGAATAAGGAGTTCACTGATATCATCGATCAGGCTGATGTTATTTATATGACGCGTGTCCAGAAGGAACGGTTTTCAGATCCCATTGAATACGAGAAAACAAAGAATGCTTATGTTTTGCGCAGGAATATGATCGAAAATGCAAAAGCGGGAATGAAGGTTCTTCATCCCCTGCCAAGGGTAAACGAGATTCACCTCGATGTGGATGAAAGTGAGAAAGCCTACTATTTTACACAGGCCCAGAATGGGGTCTATACGCGGCAAGCCATCATCACCTCAATTCTCGGACTGAAATAAAAATATCATTATGGAAGAAATGAAAGACAGAACACATCTCGTAGTAAGTGCCATCAAAGAAGGCACCGTCATCGACCATATCCCTGCCAGTGACCTCTTCAGGGTCATCACTATTCTGGGACTGGACCATATCGACAACCAGATCACCTTTGGCACAAATCTCGAAAGCAAAAAACTTGGGAAAAAGGCCATCATCAAGCTTTCCGGCGTTTTTTTCAGGAATGAGGACATCAACAAAATCGCGCTGGTGGCTCCACAGGCAAAACTGAATATCATCCGGGATTACAAGGTAGTTGAGAAAAAGGTTGTGGAAGTGCCCGAGGAGATTACCCGTATCGTCCGTTGTGTGAACCCAAAGTGCATCACCAACAATGAAGAGATCAAAACCCGTTTTACGGTAGTTGACAAGCAGAATGTGTCCTTAAAATGCCACTATTGCGAAAAGATCACGGATATGGCCAATCTTCAGATTATCTGACAGCCTGACCCCGTTGGAAAGTCCTGCCTGTATTACCGGATCCGTTCATAGGACTTGACCAGGGCATCATCCTTCTGAATGCCTTTCAGAGCCAGATAGGTAAGAATAATCGATATGAACGGAACGACAATCGGCCATAAGAATACCCAATTTACGCCGTCGAACCTATTGATGGTGTATTTCGTGTAGAAGTAAATCAGACCAACCAGCCCGAACATCAGAAGTATATTGAATACACACAATCGCATCTGCAGTGTTCTTTTTTTGAACAGGAAAATATCCACAAGTCCGGTCAGCATGATTGCAACAATCAATATGGTAACCGGCCAGACAGAAACCGGCTGGAACGTTTCACCACCCAAAGCTGTGATCTGGTTGTGATGGAAAAGAAGAAAGATATCATGGGGCAGTTGTATCTGGGCCAGCGGACTGGTCAGCATAATAAAATACAGGCTGGTAGCCAGAAATAGATATACGGATTGAATTCGTTGTATCATGGCATATGAATATGATGTTCATGCAAAAATAATGTTTTTCCGGGGAATGTATCGTATTATTCCAGAGACGTGATCATAATGCAGGGATGTGAAGCATCGGGCCCCCGCACTATGATAATCTGCTAATGTAAAACTTTTCCGGTAAAAACTGGTTAATTGTTGTTCAGAATAAGCGGCAGACCGTCTTTTCCTGAGCCGATAACCACTATTTTAGAATTCTGTGATGTGGCCAGTTGAATGGTAGCATCGATCCCTTTTTGTTTCAGAATTTTATCGGTCAGGGATGCACTCAGGATATTGTTATATTTAGCAATACCTTCTGCTTCAATCTGTTTTCTTTCGGCTTCACTCTTTTCTCTTTCAAGTCTGAAGGTATAGGCAAGCGCTTCCTGTTCCTGTTTCAATTTGCTTTCAATAGCCTGTTTAAGTTGTTCGGGAAGAGTTATTGAACGAATGAGCAGGGTTTGCATCTCTACATTTTTATTCTGCAGTGCCTTTTCTGTTTCGTCATAAATTTCCTGTTCCACCTGGGCCCTTTTGGTAGAGTAGATTTCCTCAGCGGCATATTTCCCCATGATACGTCTGACTGCGGACCGGACCTCGGGAACGACCACAACATTAACATAACCCGGGCCTATTTCTTCGTGAAGATACCCCAGCATCTTATATATCGGATTATACCGCACAAAAACATCAACATTCAGGGTCAGACCGTTTTTATCAAGGACATCCAGTGTTTCTTCCCTGCTCTGCTCTCTCACGATATATTTGATAAAGTTGTTCCATGGAGCCACTATATGAAATCCGGGAGTAAAGATATGTTCCTTGTCCAGTCCCGTAGTGAATTTTCGGAAAATGATGGCACGTTCGCCGGGTTTGACGGTATAAAACATATTACTACCGAAAATGATCATGACTAAAACTACCACGCCAACGGCTAACAGTGCTAATTGAGACTTTTTGTTCATAATTGAAAGGTGTTTGTTTATAATGAATATTCAGGCATCTTATTAAATCTGCACATTTAGCAAAAATAGTTTTAATTTTGCAGTATCAAAATAATCGTAAATCATGACCAAGGCTCTGGCGGCATCCGAACTGATCCTGAATGAAGACGGAAGCATATATCACCTGCATCTGAAACCGGGCGATATTTCCGATACTATCATCCTTGTCGGGGATCCGGGGCGGGTTGAGAAGGTATCGGATTTATTTGATTCGGTTGAATTCAGAGCAGGGAACCGGGAGTTTCTGACTCACACCGGCCATTACAAAGGGAAGCGAATCAGTGTTATCTCGACCGGCATTGGCACCGACAATATTGATATAGTCCTTAATGAACTGGATGCTATTACGAACATAGATCTGGACAAAAGAGAAATCAAAAAAGAACTCACCACACTCCGGTTCATCCGGGTAGGTACCACCGGCGGACTGCAGGAAGAACTGGGTGTTGGCTCCTTTGTCCTTTCACAGGTGGCCGGCGGTTTTGATGGTCTTATTCACTATTATGCCGATGGGTATAGTGTGTGCGACGAAGGGTTAGAAAAGGCCTTTGTAAATCATACAAATTGGTTCGATAAACGGCCTGTTCCCTATTTTGTCTGGAGTTCAAAGGAATTGTTCAACATCCTGAATGACGGCGTCTTTTCAGGCATCACCCTTTCTTCTCCCGGATTTTACGGGCCACAGGGGAGGATGCTCCGGCTTTCGGTGGCGGATCCCGAACTAAACCATAAAATTCATCATTTTTCATACAATAATCTTAAAGTTACAAACTTTGAAATGGAGAGTTCAGCCCTTTTCGGACTCTCTTCGCTGCTTGGTCATAAGGCTGTAACTATTTGTGCCGTGATAGCCAACCGGATTACCGGTGAGTTTATCCGGAATTATGAACCTGTCATGAACGATCTTCTTCGTTTTACACTCGATCATCTGTTAAAAAAACAGGAATGATATAACGATGGCTGATAAGGAAATAAAAGTATTGATTAACTTGCTCGACGACCCTGACAAGGAGGTTTTCAGGGTAGTTTCCGAGAAACTCAGGGAACGGGGCATCGAAGCTGTCCCCAGTCTGGAGAAAGCGTGGGAATCATCGCTCAGCCCGGATTTGCAGGAAAGGATTGAAGACCTGATCCATAACATCCAGTTTGAATATGTATGCGAAGAATTACGGATATGGGTTAGCACAGGCGGACTGAATCTGCTGTACGGAGCATACCTTGTTGCCAAATATCAATATCCCGACCTTTATTACAGTGAAATAGAAGAACAAATTGAATTGCTCCGGAAGGATGCCTGGCTTGAATTACACGACAATCTTACTGCTTTGGAGAAGGTCAGGATCCTGAATCACATCATATTCGGGGTGCACAAGTTTTCCAGAAATTCCGCCAATTTTTACTCGCCGAGGAACTCATTTATAAACCAGGTTTTTGAAACCAGGAAAGGCAATCCCATTTCACTGGCTATCATTTATTCGGTGGTAGCGGAAAAGTTAGAGATTCCGGTTTATGGTGTCAATCTTCCTCTGAATTATATTCTGGCGTACAAGGACCAGACTTATACGGAAGATCCCTATCATATTCTTTTTTACATCAATCCGTTCAACCGGGGTTTAGTTCTGAGCCGGAAGGATATTGACCGGTTTCTCACGCAACAGAAACTGGAGCCCAGGAAGGAATATTTTACTCCCTGCAGCAATATCACAACGATTGAAAGGGTATTAAGAAATCTGATTTTTTCGTATGAAAAGATGGGGTATGCTGACAAGACCGAACAGGCAAACCTTCTTCTGAATATTATCAGGGCCTCGGCTGCAACAGGTTAAAAGCCGTAATACATTTTATACCAATCGATAAACCGCTTAATACCCTCATCCACAGGGGTGTCAGGTTTATAGTTGAACCTTCCTATCAAATCATCCACGTTTGCCCAGGTTTTCTCCACATCACCGGGTTGAATAGGCTCCATTTCCATAATGGCTTTTTTGCCCGTATACTTTTCAATCGCCTTTATAAAATCAAGTAATTTCACCGGTTTATTGTTCCCTATATTGTATACCCGGAATGGTGCGGATGATGAGGCGGGATCAGGATTTTCAGGATCCCATGACGGATTGGGCTCAGCCGGAACGCTTATCATCCGGGAGATCCCGTTAACGATATCATCCACATAGGTAAAATCCCGTTCCATTTTTCCATGGTTAAAGACTTTGATAGGCTCATCATTCAGCATGGCTTTGGTAAAAAGGAACAGTGCCATGTCGGGACGACCCCAGGGGCCATATACGGTAAAAAACCTCAGTCCTGTAGTTGGAATACCAAACAGATGACTGTAAGTATGCGCCATGAGCTCATTGGTTTTTTTACTTGCCGCATAAAGGCTGACAGGGTGATTCACGCTCTTATGAACGGAAAAGGGCATGGATTTATTCAGACCATATACACTTGAGCTGCTGGCATAGATCAAATGACTGACCGTAAATTTACGGCAGGCTTCCAGAATATTAAGAAAGCCGGTAATGTTTGCACTGATATATGATTCGGGATGAGTCAGGCTGTGCCTTACTCCTGCCTGTGCGGCGAGATTGACCACCACTTCAGGCCGGTAAAAATCGAAAAGCCTGAGGATGGTTTCCTTATCCTCAAGCTCCGCCTTCACGAATTGCAAATGTCCTGTTTTTGAACTCTGAACGGGTTTTCCATATGGAAAGGACTGATCCGTAAACCCGGCCTGTTTCAAACGATCATACTTCAGTCTGATGTCGTAATAATCATTTATACTGTCCAGTCCGAGAACATCATGGTTTTCTCCTGATAATTTCTGTGCCAGATGAAAACCGATGAAACCTGCTGTTCCGGTGATCAGTATTTTCATTCGAAGATAGTTTGTTTAAGTTACTGGGCTCATGGAACCACACTGGATCGATTATTACATGGGCTACTTTTAGCTCCGCATCTCTCTGCCTCAGTCGGATCGGTTATTTTGTCATCAATCCTGCGGGTTTCATTTAAACCTATTTTGCAAAGCTTACAGCCCTGGTTTCCCTGATAACCGTAATTTTCACCTGCCCCGGATAGGTCATTTCAGTCTGAATTTTCTTTGCTATATCGAAGGAGAGGGCTTCTGCCTCTTTATCAGACACTTTTTCACTGCCCACGATTACCCTGAGTTCGCGACCTGCCTGTATGGCATACGTTTTCAATACTCCGGGATATGAAAGTGCCAGTGATTCAAGTTCTTTAAGTCTCTTGATGTACGATTCCACCACTTCGCGTCTGGCACCTGGCCGGGCTCCTGAAATAGCGTCGCACACCTGTACAATGGGAGAGATCATACTTGTCATTTCCACTTCGTCGTGGTGTGCACCGATGGCATTACAGACTTCAGGTTTTTCCTTGTATTTTTCGGCCAGCTTCATACCCAGGATTGCATGTGGCAGTTCCGGTTCGTCGTCGGGAACTTTACCAATATCGTGCAAGAGTCCGGCACGCTTTGCCATTTTGGCATTCAATCCCAATTCTGTGGCCATGATGGAACACAGGTTAGCCACTTCGCGTGAATGCTGCAGGAGATTCTGTCCGTAGGAAGAGCGGTATTTCATTTTGCCGATCAGGCGAATCAGCTCAGGATGAAGGCCATGAATACCAAGGTCTATGGCTGTCCGTTTTCCAACTTCAACGATTTCGTCTTCGATCTGTTTTTTAGTTTTTTCCACCACTTCTTCAATACGTGCCGGGTGGATTCTTCCGTCGGAAACAAGCTGATGCAGGGCCAGTCTTGCAATTTCACGCCGCACCGGGTCGAAGGCGGAAAGGATAATAGCCTCCGGAGTGTCGTCCACAATAATCTCAACTCCGGTGGAAGCTTCAAGTGCCCTGATATTACGGCCTTCTCTTCCGATAATACGCCCTTTCAGTTCATCCGAATCAATATTGAACACGGTAACTGAATTTTCTATGGCTTGTTCAGTAGCTACACGCTGAATCGTTTCGACCACTATCTTTCTAGCTTCTTTCCTTGAAGTCATCTTAGCCTCTTCGACGATCTCGCTGATATACGACATGGCTTCGTGCTGTGCTTCGTCCCTTAGAGATTCGATCAGCTGGCTTTTGGCTTCTTCAGCGGAAAGTCCGGAGATAGCTTCCAGTTGTTCAACCTGTTGACGGTGTGATTTTCCCAGTTCATCCTTCTTCTTTTCCACCACCTCAAGCTGTACGGTAAGATTTTCGCGGATGGCATCGAGTTCGTGGCTTTTCCGCTGTATCTCCTCCTGCTTCTGAGAGAGGGTTGACTCCCTTTGCCTGAAGGCATTCTCTTTTTGAGTCAGTTTAGCATTACGCTCATTTATCATTACTTCATGTTCCGCCTTGAGCTGGAGGAATTTTTCCTTTGCCTGAAGGATCTTGTCTTTTTTGATCACTTCAGCCTCTGTTTTCGCTTCCCTGATGATATTTTCACTTTTCCTTTTCAGAGCAATATTGAAAACAAAGTAGGAAACGATACCTCCTGCCAGCACCCCAATCAGTCCGGTGACTGCATCCCAGATGGTGATGGCGGAAATGATTGAAATTATAATTTCATTCATGGTTCCTACACTTAAACGTTTGTATATAAAAAACCCGCAAGGTTTCTCCAAGATTTATTAAAACCCCATATTAACATGGTTGGAACTGCCAGTCCGGGTTGAACTTCCGCTGACCACCGGAGTGGAACCCCTAAGGGTGCGGCCTGCTCTAATCAGTCTGAGCGTGGCTCCAATGTTTTAACTGTTGAGTTTCACAAATGAATTGAAGAAACAATGCGGGCAAACTCTTTGATCTAATATATATTTTAAAGAACGCTATTACTCTTTTTGATAAATGAATCCAGTTCATTATTCATTTCATGCAGGCTTTCCTCCATCGGGGCGGAATCGGCCTTGCTTTCATTTTCTAACAACTTGATAACGAACTGTAGAGCAGCCATCGCTATAAAATCCTGAGTATCCTTATCAACGTACTTCTGCTTATATTGTAACACTGTCTCATTAATCATCCTGGCTGCTCTTCGAATCATTTCTTCATCCTCCCTGTCAATCCTCAGAGGATAATATCTTTCGGCAACGTTGACTTTAATGGATAATTTGTCATCCATAAATTACCTCATCATCTGTTTAAAAGAGCAATACATTTATCAATTTCCCGCACAATCCTGTTTACCTTGATCCTGGCATCATGTGTATCCTCACCGTTTGATACCAGTGATCTGGCTATTTTTAAATTATCATATTTGTGCTCAAGTTCACTTATCCGCTTGTCCTGAAGGACCATTTTTTGTGTCAGTTCAGCATTTTCCTGTTTTAACAGCTCCTTCTCTTCCCTTTCAGTTTCGTACATACTCATTAAATTCCTGATCCTGGTCCGGAGTGTTCCCAGTATTTCAATTTGTTCTGCATTCATAACACACGAATAGGTACTACAAATATAACATTGCTTTCATAAATAAAAAAAATTCGCATTCATTTTTCCTTGAGTGCCCGGAATATTTTAGTTTTACATTCGTTTACATTTAAACTTATCTCAATCTAATCATCTATGAGGAGTACGATTCTGCTGTTGTTTGGTTTTCTGATGTTTAATAACACCTACGCGCAAAATACATTTATTACTAATACATTCCGTTCTCCACTCGATATTCCGTTATTCCTTAGCGGGAACTTTGCCGAGCTCAGGGCAGATCACTTTCATTCCGGTATCGATCTGAAAACTCAGGGTGTGACCGGAAAGAAGGTCCATGCCATTGAAGACGGATATGTTTCGAGGATTAAAATTCAGACCAATGGTTACGGTCATTCTCTCTATATTACGTATCCCGGAGGGTATACTTCATTATACGGTCATCTGAGTGCTTACAATGATACCATTGCAGGGTATGTAAAAGCCTACCAGTACCGGAATCATGTCTTCGAGGTAGACATCTATCCATCTCCGGGGGACATACCGGTCAAAAAAGGTGAAGTTGTGGCGTATTCTGGAAATACAGGAAGTTCAGGCGGGCCGCACCTGCATTTTGAGATCAGGCATACTGGTGATCAGCATCCGCTTAACGTCCTGAGGTATGGATTTGACATCCGGGATAACATTCCTCCTCATCTGTATTCTTTATTTGTGTACGGGATGCAGGGTAAGACAAACGACCGGACCGGGGTATCAAGGAAGGAATATGATCTTTCCGAAGAGAACGGAACGTACCAGTTGAAAAACACTCCCGTCATCACCACAACGGAGCCTGTCGGTCTGGGTATCGAATGTTACGACTTCATGAACGGCACCACTAACCGCTGCGCGGTATATTCCATCGAATTGCAGGTGAACCATGAACCGGTTTACCATTATCTGTCTGATGAATTCAGTTTTAATGAAAGCCGCTATGTTAATGCCCATGTAGATTATTCCCTGGAAATGCTAACAAAAAGGAAGGTCCATGACCTTTACAGGAAGCCGGGTGAGCATCTTTCCATGGACAAGCTGAGCCTCAATGACGGAATTATCAGTCCTGCTCAGGGAGAAACAGAAGATATCTCTATTCTTGTCACGGATGCCTACGGCAATGCTTCAACACTGAATTTCAAACTGCAGGGCGCCGCAAAAAGCATGATGACGCAGAAAATTCCAAATGACGACGCCCCATTATTCAAATGGTATGATCCAAATTACTTCTCGAACGAGCTTATCAGGCTGAGTATACCGGCCAATGCTCTTTACGAAAACACCTATTTCCATTATAGCAGGGAAAATTCAGCTACCAATATTTATCCGTACATTCACCGTATCCATTCAGATGAGGTCCCTTTACAAAAATATGCTTTACTTTCTATTCTGGCCAGTGACATTCCCGATAGTCTGGCCGGCAAAACGGGGATTGTTCTTTTACCACGAAAAGGTGATCCTGTATGGGTGGGCGGCACGGTGAAAAACGGCTGGATAACAGCACCTGTGAACGCATTCGGGAATTTTACCCTTGAAGCAGATACTGTCCCCCCTGTCATCATCCCTTTAAATATCAGCCAGAACAAGGATATGAGAAGTCAGCGGTCGGTCAGGTTCACCATCAGGGATCAGCTCTCGGGGATTTCTTCCTACGAAGGCTATATCGATAATACCTGGGTTTTATTTGAGTATGATCCTAAATTCGATCTGTTATTTTATGTATTTGATCCTGATCGACTTAAATCCGGTATTTCACATGAACTTGAACTTTATATCAAAGATGCAGCTGGCAATCCGGCTGTATACCACAGCACTTTTTTCCGGTAAATGAAAAGTAAACAAAAATACCGTTGTCTCGGACTGATGTCAGGTACGTCACTTGACGGACTGGACGTCGTTTTCTGTGAGTTTATCAACAAAACTGAATCGTGGGACTTCCGGCTCATAAAAGGAAAGACCCTGATCTACCCTGAAGCATGGAAAGAGCTGCTTGAAAAGTCTTACTCAATGAAGGCCCCGTCACTTTGCGAACTCGATCACAATTTCGGAAGATATCTGGGTGCTGTTTGCAGGGATTTCCTCTCTGAAAACGGAGGTGATCCGTCGTTTATCTCATCGCACGGTCACACCATTTTTCACAGACCTGATCTGGGTTATTCTCTTCAGATCGGTAACGGACACGACATAGCTGCTATAACGGACCTTCCCGTAATATACGATTTCAGGAGCCACGATGTCAGCCTGGGCGGGCAGGGTGCTCCCCTGGTACCGACAGGTGACAAGCTTCTGTTTGGCGAATATGACCTGTGTCTCAATATCGGCGGATTTTCAAATGTTTCTTTTGATAATGAAGATCATAGGAGAATTGCCTTCGACATATGCCCCGCCAATACCGTCCTGAATTATGTTTCACGAAGGCTTGGAGCGGAGTATGACCGGAATGGTAATATGGGTAAAAAAGGCAGAGTCATACCGGGTTTACTGGCTGAGATGAATTCATTAGGTTATTATTCTGTTCCACCCCCGAAATCTTTAGGAAGGGAATTTCTGGAAGACCTGTTTTTACCTTTGATTTCTTCAGAAGCCCTGAGGGCTGAAGATGTTTTAAGGACCCTGTATGAACATATCTCATTCCAGATCGCAGAAGCTTTGAAAGTGAAGAATAAAGGACGCGTTCTTGTTACTGGTGGTGGTGCCAGGAATGGTTTTCTGATGAAGCTTCTCATGGACAAGAGCGAAAACAATATCATTATCCCGGATACCAGCATTGTCGATTATAAGGAAGCCATTATCTTTGCTTTTCTTGGTCTGTTGCGGATGCTTGGGGAAAACAATTGCCTTTCATCGGTAACGGGAGCCTCATCCGACTGTTCAGGCGGAATTATTGTCTGGCCAGGACGTGAGAACTAGTGAAAGCAGCCAGAGCCAGTACATCTGCATGACCGGTTAATACCCGGCTATCTTCATTGATATCGCGAGGGTGTTGCCTGTCATAGAAATATAGCCCGGTTGCAGTAAATATATAATCGTCAAATCAGTAATATCGAACAATGGAAAATTTTACAGCGTACGTACCCACATCCGTGCATTTTGGAAGAGGTTGTATAAATGAGCTCGGAAATGCAGCCGTCCCTCTGGGCAGGAAAACCCTTCTCATGTATGGCAAGGGCTCTGTTTTGAAGAACGGCAGCTATGAGTTGACAAAAATGCAACTTCAAAATGCTGGCATTGAAGTCGTAGAGTTCAGCGGAATTAAGTCCAACCCCCTGTCCGTAGATGTGGATTCCGCTGCGCGGACCGGTATTGATGGAGGAATTGATTTTATTGTGGCTGTGGGTGGCGGGAGTGTCATAGACTCGGCCAAAATTACGGCAGTTTGTATCTCCCGCCGGGTCAAAGCCTGGGAAGTGATGAAGATGAAGGTAGACCCGGTTACTGCCGTACCGGTTATTGCCGTTCTGACCCTTGCTGCTACAGGAACCGAGATGAACCAGGTTGCCGTTTTACAGAATGAACAGACACGGGAGAAAATAGGGTACCGTGATCCAGCCCTGTTTCCTGTACATTCTTTTCTTGATCCTGCATATACCACCACCGTACCTGCAAATTATACGGCCTACGGGATCGTTGACCTGATTGCTCATTCCATGGAAGCCTGGTTCGGGAAGGGCGATGCAAGTTTGTCGGACCGGTTTGTTGTATCCATTATAAAAGAAGCGTTGGACAACGGACCTCTGCTCATGAAGGATCTCAGTAATTATGACTTGAGGGCAAAGATCATGTGGGCAGCCACTAATGCGTTGAATGGTCTTACAAGTTACGGACGGCTGAACGGTGACTGGGGCGTTCACGCACTGGGACATATTCTTTCTTTTCTTTATGATACACCACACGGTGCATCCCTTTCCATTGTGTATCCGGCCTGGCTCAGGAAAATGAAGGAACGGATTCCGGATAGAATTTCGGATCTCGGAAGCCGGTTGTTCGGTACGAAAGGTGCTGATGCTGCCATAGAAAGCCTTGAATCCTTTTTCAGAAAGCTTGGTAGTCCGGTGAGACTTAATGAAGCCGGAATACATGAAAACCAAGCGGTGGAAATTCTCCAGCTGATGAACCGAAACAAGTGTGAGGGAGCAGCGCAGAAACTCAATGACCAGGATCGTTCCGATATTCTTAAGTTCATGATATGATAAAAAAAAAGATGCGCTTCACAGCGCATCCTTTCTTCTCAAACTACTAACTAAAACTACCAACTAAACTACTAACTAAAACTACTAACTCTTTAAACGGTCTAACCCATTCAATATTGTCTCGGTATAAATGATGTTTTTATTCATCAAATTTTGTACCAATATTTCAAATTTTGATCTCAAACTACATCACAAAGTTACATCCAATCCTGGATCTGCAAATTAAATGCGTTTGAAATTATTATTATCGTTATGTTAAGAACATTTCTGTTTGTCAATTCACAATGCAAATATAGGGGGTTTTTTTTAATTGTATACCCCTTTTTAATAATTTTTAACATTTTTTAAGGGGGGTTGAATTGAATATTAAAGAAATTTTTAAACCCCATTTAAATCGGTATTAACTGTTGTAAAATATATGATATTATTCCACCCTCCCCCAGTAAAGGTGGCAGAAATTCTTATTTTTGACAAATTATAATCCAGGGTTCTGAAATGCGTGGAATTAACATCCGGTTTTCAGGCCGTCGAAAGAGTATATAAAATGGTTTTTCAAAATGAAACAAACAACCGTGATTATGAAAAAGTACAGATCTTTGTTTTTTATTTTAACGGCATGGCTGATTTTTTTCACCACAGGGGAAGTGAAGTCGTGTACGAATTATCTTGTTACGAAGGGTGCATCCGCTACCGGATCGACAATGATCACTTACGCAGCAGATTCTCATGTATTGTATGGTGAACTCTATTTCCGTCCGGCCCAAGATTACCCGGAGGGTTCCATGCTGGATATCAATGAATGGGATACGAATAAGTTTCTGGGGCAGATTCCCCAGGTTAAGCATACGTTCTCGGTAGTAGGAAATATGAATGAACACCAGGTGTCCATTGGGGAAACCACCTACGGTGGCAGGGAATCCCTGGTTGACCCCAAAGCAATTATCGATTATGGTTCTTTGATGTATATCACCCTTCAGCGTTCCAAAAATGCCAGGGAGGCCATTAAAACCATGACCACACTGGTTGACAAATACGGATATTACAGTGAAGGAGAATCCTTTTCCATCGCAGACCCCGATGAAGTATGGATCCTTGAGATGATCGGAAAAGGAGAAGGCAACACAGGAGCCGTATGGGTTGCACGACGTGTTCCCGACGGCTATGTATGCGGACATGCCAACCAGGCCCGAATACAGACTTTCCCTCTTGAAGACGGCAGAACATCCATTTCTTCAAAACATATTGAGCAGATATTTCAACCGGATATTTCAACCGTTTATGCCTGGGACGTTATCGATGTCGCACGTCAGAACGGCTGGTTTAGTGGAAAAGATAAGGATTTCAGCTTTTCTGACACGTATTGCCCGGTGAATTTCGGGGGTGCCCGTTTCTGTGATCTCAGAGTGTGGACATTTTTCAACAAAGTGAGCAAGGGCATGGAAAAATACTGGGATTATGTTACCGGGAAGGACCTGGAAAACCGTATGCCTCTCTGGGTCAAGGCCGACCGCAAAATCACCAACCTCGACATGATGAGCTTTATGCGTGATCATTTGGAGGGAACTCCGCTGGATATGCGCCAGGATGCCGGGGCAGGACCTTTTCATCTTCCCTACCGCTGGAGACCTCTCGACTGGTCGGTTGGCGATGACACCACAAAGGTATACTGTAATGAGAGAGCCACAGCCACCCAACAGACCGGATTTTCTTTTGTAGCAGAAGCGCGTAACTGGCTGCCCGACCCGGTTGGTGGAATCCTGTGGTTCGGCGTTGACGATGCCGCCACAACATGTTATGTTCCTATGTACTGTGGCATGACAAGGGTCCCGGAATCCTATGCCGTAGGCAATGGCGACCTTCTCACCTACTCCCCCACTTCCGCCTTCTGGGCATTTAACTTCGTGTCAAATTTCTCCTATCTCCGCTACGATCTGATGAGTGCCGATGTCATCAAAGTTCAGAAAGAACTTGAATCCAGGTTCACTTCCTTTACACCGGCGGTTGATGATGGTGCTCTGAAACTATATGATAAGGATCCGGAACTCGCACTGGCTTACCTGACGGATTATTCCGTCAATATGGGAAATTATACTGTCAGCCGCTGGAAAGAACTTGGACAGTACCTGCTGGTAAAGTATATCGATGGGAATGTGAAAAAAGAAGCCGGCGGCAAATTCCTGAGAAATAAATATGGCTACCCGGCCAATCCCGATCAGCCGGGATATCCAGACTTTTGGAAAAAGGCCGTCGTTAAAGATACGGGAGATAAACTTCTCGAAACAGGTAACGGGGAACATTGATAATAACATTGATGCCCGGTTTTTTAAGGTATTCTTTTGTTTTTTGAAAAAGATTATCATACATTTGCAGCCTGTTAAAAACGGGTATTATACTATTAAATTTCTACCAGGATGGACTTAATGAAGGTTGTTGAAAAAGAATTTGCTACCGAAAGGAACTTTCCCGCTTTCCATAGCGGTGATACAATTACGGTACACTATAAGATCAAAGAAGGCAACAAGGAAAGGATCCAGCAATACCGGGGAACAGTGATTCAGAGGAAGGGTGATGGCGGCACAGCTACTTTTACCGTTCGCAAAATGTCGGGTAATGTCGGCGTTGAAAGAATTTTCCCTTTTACTTCTCCTTTCATTGAACAGATTGAGGTCAACAAGAAAGGTCGTGTTCGAAGGGCCAGAATCTACTACTTCCGTGGTCTTAGAGGAAAGAAAGCCAGAATCCAGGAAAAACGTTTCTAAGGGATATTCTGGAGAAAATATTAAAAAGCCGTCTGCTAATTGTGGGCGGCTTTTTTATTGGTTCCGGTCATTGGGCAGAGAACAGGGGATAGTATAAACTTGACGGGATCCGGGAGTGACAGGTACATAGACCGGCTGGAAACATCATCCAAAACACAAAGCCCGAAGCAGGAAGACTTCGGGCTTTTCAGTAGACTTAAATACCGTTCAGTTTTACTTATTCTTTAAAGCATCTGCCTGCTTTTGGGCTGCATCCATGATGGCCTTTGCTTTTACATCGGCATTTTTATTCAGGTTATCGGCCTGTTGCTTAGCTTTTTTTATCAGTTCATCGCCTGTTTTTTCAGCTGCCACTTTCTTAAGCGGATTACTGCCGGCTTCCTTAACCAATTGCTTTTTCCGCAACTGAGCCTCGCCGACGAGGGATACTCCGGCATCGGCTGCCGACTTCTTAATATTATCCGCCTGTTCCTGAGCATCCTTCATTATTTTATCTATCTCGGCACTCACTTCTTTTTTAACTTCTTCTTTAGCTTTCTCGACTTCCTGGTTAACCCGTTCCTGTACGGCTTCTATAATCTCCTTCTTAGCGTTCTGCAGGTTCTCCTTCACTGCCAGGCTGATCTTAGGATCGGTAAAAGTACCAGTGATTTTAGCCTGGACATTCACATTTTCACCCGGCTTAATATCAAAGCCTTTGGATTTAGCCTGAGTCGTAAGATTTTCGAGAACGCTATTTGCCGTGCTGCCAAAATCTTCCCTTGGAATGCTGAAATTCATCAGGTAATTCATGGTCTGGTCAAATCCCTGGTCACCACCGATGGTCACTTTGGAGTTACCCAGTTTTGTGTCGAATGGATCGACATACACCCTGCCATCCCTGATCTGAAATGACAGATTAACATTTGTCAGGGAAGGGTTCCTGAATTTATCATTCTTAAGTGCATCAGCTATCTTATCCATCGTCTTGTTGTTGATGATTTCAACCTGGCTGGTCTTCAACACACCCTTTCCGTTGATGCTGTTCATCACCGGGTTCATAGCTGAATCGAGCAGGGTGGAAAGCTGAAGCTGGGTGCTGAATTTCCCGCGGCACATTTCTGCAACAGGAGCCAGTTTTTCAACGGTATTGAAGGCGTTGAATGCCGAAGGAAAATCAATGTTGTTCATATTCATATCGAGATCCATGAGTGGAGTGGACACATCCTGGGTGTTGTACTGGCCGCTCATGGTCATATCTCCGCCAAGAAGTTCCATAGAGAGACCCTTCATATTCATGATGCCGTTTTTAACGGTGATCCCACCATGTAAATTTGTAATTTCAAGCTTGTCATAAATCACTTTTGCAAGGGCGGCGGAAAGGGTAAAATCAATGTTCCGTGGCACTTCGAAAACAGTAAGAGCGACAGTATCTTCGGTTGTTGTTGTTTCCGTTTCATCCGATGCAGCCATCAGCGCGTTAAGATCGAGAAGCTGAGAATGCATCGAGAGGTTTCCCCTGATGGTTTCATCCTTAAACATATAAGGTATGAAATTTTCAAGGCGGCCGTTAAGATGCAGGTCACTGGTACCGATAGTGGCATCAAAATTCTCCAGGTTGACATATTGGGGAGAAAAAACCATCCGGCAATTTTCGATTTTAACGCTTTCAGGGATATCCCCACCCGTCACTTCCAAACCTTGCACAGCGAGATCACCGGAAGCCTGGAATGCCTCATAGTTTTCATTTTCAATATCCGACATCCGGCCCATCATCTTAATATTTGCGGTGATCAATCCCTTCATGCTCATACTATCGAGTGGGATAACATCCGAAATTGTGGCCAGATCAAGCTTTCCACTTACAGAACCATTCATTTGCATATCTGAAAAAGGAGTCCGGATATGAAAACTCATGTCAACCGGATTACCGGCCATTTCAATATGAAAGCGGTCCAGGTCGACTGTGGTGTTGTCTTCGTATGCGCCATCATAGAAAATTTTCATATTCATCTGGATATTATCCGCAGATTTGGGAAGGTCGGGATAGGCAAAATGCCCGTCGGTCACCGTCAGATCCATGCCGAAGGATGGCATAAGAGTTTCGGTGATTTGTCCTTTTATGGTACCGTCGAGTTTGAATTTACCCGTCGCTTTGAGTCCGCTGAAATCCTGCATGTAAACAGCAGGTATCATGGAAAGCAGCGCTTTGAAATCCGCTTCTTTGGTAGTGTAATTCATGTCTACGGTATAGACCGAATCAGACGGCATACCAAATGTACCGTTCAGGCCCAGAACCATCCCGTTCATCTTAAGTTCATTGTCCTTCAGAGTGTAGATACTGTTTTTAAGATCGGCCCCTATCAGGGCTTTCAGAGTGAAGGCCATATTACTAATGTATCTGATTCCGTCATAATCCACGGTAAGACTTTTTGCTTCCGAAATCAGGTCAAGGTCTGAATAATCTCCGGTAAGATTACCTGTGAGCATCATGTTAAAATTTTCGATTGTGGTGTTTATGTTCAGATCTTCATCGGAATAATGTATGCTGGCATCATTTACCCTGAAAGACTTAATATCTACCACGAGATTCATAGATGACGTATCGGCGGGTTCTTCAACAAGGGAAGTATCGGTTGAAGGGAAGGTTATATCCCAATTAACGCTTCCGTCTTTCAAAGCAATGGCTCGGAGCACGGGTTTCTCGAGGTTAACCGATTTCACCTTGATTTTTCCCGAAAATGCAGAGATTAGGTCTATTTTCACTGCAAACCGGTTGAATGCCACAAGAGTATCGCCTCTGAACTTATTGAGGCCGATGACTGAAACATCTTTCAGAGATACCTCCAGGTCGGGAAATCCCCTGAACAGTGAAACAGAAATATCTGACCAGTCGACGGTGGCATTGACATTCCGGTTAACTTCCTGTTTGGCAAACCTCATAATCTCACCTTTAAAGAGGAAAGGCACAGTAAAAATAATCACGAAGATCAAGACGAGGATAATGAAAAGGATCCTGAAAAATTTTTTCATAATTGGTAAATTTTATAGGGGTAAAAGTACGAATAAAAATAATCAGCAGAGTTAAACTTACTACGCAGGAAAATCATTTTTGTTTACTGATTCTAAATGTAGAACTGAAAGAAGGTTTTTTGAGGGTAAAAACAAAAAAAAATCTACTTTTGAAGTCTTCAAGTAACTATCAAAATAAAAGATGGCTAAAAACCTGGAAAAATCTTCATTAAAAGACTACCGTCAGGGCTTTCTAATCGGTTTTATCATTATTGCAACAGGTTTCCTGTTTGACGGGATCTCCGGCGGACGTGGTATCGCGTTGCCTACCTGGCCGATGAACCTCTATGTGATTCTGAGTTTTGCCCTTATTCTTGTCTTCCTGCATTTTTATTACAGAGATTTAAAAACGATCAAGTGGCTTTCGCGGGTACCTGCCTCCATCAGTGCAATTGTACTGTTTACCCTGCTCACACTCATTATGGGCATGACCAGGCAAAACAACCCCGAAGCCTCTGAATTTATGAAACTGACCGGACTGGATCATTTACGGAACAGTTATGCCTTCATCCTTTCCGGATTTTACCTGCTGACCTGTCTTGGCCTGGTAACCCTTAGAAGAGTTACCCCCCTGAATTACAAGAATGCTGGTTTTACACTGAACCATCTTGGTCTATGGATCATCATCGTGGCCGGCAGCCTGGGTTCGGGCGATATTCAGACCCTGAGCGTTTACGTCAATGAGAACCAGTCGGTATGGTATGGTTTTAAACAGAACGATCAGCCTTATAAGTTACCGTTTACCATTAAACTACTGGATTTTAATATCGTCGAATTTCCACCCAAACTCGCTTATATAGAAACCCAGACCATGAAGTTTCCGAAGGATGAGATTAACAACATGATCCTCCTCGAAAAGGGACAGAAGGTTAATATCTCAGGATGGAACATCACGGTTGAAGACCTTCTTCCTACAGCCAGGAAAGACAGTTCAGGCACCTTTGTTCCCTCAAAGGACACCCTCTCCTTTCCTGCAGCCCTGATTAAAGCCGTGAGTCCAAATGGTGAGGAATCGCGGGAAGGATGGATCACCGCGGGAAACATTCATACACGTCCCGAAATGCTGATGCTCGACAGTAAATATTCGCTGGCCATGGCACGTCCTGAAGCTAAAGAATACAGTTCGAAGATCGTCATTGAACGGAACGGCCTGGCGGATACTACTACAGTATATGTCAATAAGCCCGTTAAGGTAGCCGGATGGAATCTCTACCAGTTATCATACGATGAGCAGATGGGGCGCTGGTCCAGGTTAAGTATCATCCAGGCTATCAGGGATCCCTGGTTACCGGTTATATACATCGGTATATTCATGGTTCTCGCAGGAGCCATTTACTTATTTACCATTGGTAAAACCCCAAAAGAAAACGGACAATGAACTGGACAGATTTTCCCGCATACGCATATACTGCCGGTGCCTTATGGTTTGCCGGTGTCCTCTTTGTATATCTCGGAGTTAAGAAAAAGGCCTTATCCGTTATCGGCACACTCCTGGTTTTCGCAGGGCTGGTAACCTTTGCCTTGTTTATCACCAGGTTTTGGATATCGCTGGGACGGCCGCCGATGCGGACCCAGGGGGAAACCCGGTTATGGTACGGATTTTTCCTGCCTGCAATCGGGCTGTTAATATACCTGCGCTGGAAATACAAGTGGTTCCTGGCTTATTCCATCATGATGACCTATGTCTTCCTGATGGTCAACCTTACGCATCCGGAAACCTACGATAAAACACTGATGCCCGCACTTCAGAGCCCATGGTTCATACCCCATGTGGTGGTATATATCCTTGGCTATGCCCTGCTTGGCGTTTCCACGCTGGTTGCCCTGAAAGGCCTTTACCAGCATTATTTTACGGAACTGGACAACTCAGTGATCATCCTTGCCGATAACCTGGTCTACCTGGGTTTTGGATTTCTTACCATGGGATTACTTTTCGGAGCAATGTGGGCTAAAAAAGCCTGGGGGCATTACTGGACCTGGGATCCAAAGGAAACCTGGGCCTTTCTGACCTGGCTGGGGTACTTGATTTACATTCACCTCAGGTACCAACATCCCAAAAGAGTCAGCGGTTCGTTATGGGTTCTTTCACTGGCCTTTATTATTCTTATGATCGCCTGGTTCGGGATCAATTACCTGCCCTCGGCGCAAAATAGCGTACATGTTTATGCCGGTTAGTATTGAAAATGCAGGAAAAATCCTTATTTTTGCAACGCATTTTTACGATGCATCAGGACCTGTAGCTTAATGGATAGAGCATCTGGCTACGGACCAGAAGGTTGGGGGTTCGAGTCCCTCCAGGTTCGCTAATAAGAAGCGATGTTTGCTGTATAAGTCTCTCCTGCCCCATTAACCGGCCGTTTCAAAGCGGCCCTAAATGGGCATTATATGGCAATCTGCATCCGAAAATCATCCAACGTTAGGTTGATTAATCTAACTATCTCACTCGGCGATGGTTACGTAAAGCGCAGCGGAGAGGCAACGCTTTACATTATCATTTATTTCGGCCGGCTAAAAGTCAAGTTAAATACCAAGGTATCTGTTCCTGTTAATGACTGGGATACGGAACGAAATTGCGTGAAGCCGACAAATCCCTACGCTAAGGATATGAATATGATCATTGGCAGCTGCCTGTCCAGGATCAATGATATTTATATCAGGTACCGGTTGGAAGGCGAAGATCTTACACCAAATCTACTGAGGAAGGAATATAAAAAGCCTTCGGTGTTTCCCGGGTTTTTCCGATTTATGCGCTCAGCCATCGAAGAAAGGCGTGGAGAAATAACTGATACGTCAATTCGAACAGCATTACGCAACCTTTAATAAGCTGGAAGAGTTCAGTCCTCAGCTTATGTTCTCTGAGATTGACCAGGATTTCATTAAAAAATTCAACCGGTGGCTTATCACAGAAAAGAAAAACAGTACGAATACACGGCATAACGCATTTAAAATCCTGAAAGCATATGGAAATATTGCAGTGGATAAGAAGATCATCAATGAGAATCCCTTCCGGAAGTTACCGGTAAGCCGCACCGCGACAGATCCAGTATGGCTGACTGAAGAAGAACTTACCTCCCTGGTAAAATTATATGATCGCCACTGGCTGCCCCCTACCCTTCAATTCGTTCTCCGGCATTTTCTTTTCTCATGCTTTACCGGTCTCCGTGTTTCGGATGTCAAAGCTCTGAAAGCAGAGGATATTATCGTGGATCATATCGTGATCATTCCTAAGAAGCTCCAAAATAACCACGCCAAAACAGTGAGGATCCCGCTTTGTCAATATGCAAAAAAACTGATCAATGATGAAGCTCCCTTCCGGATCCATGGCCAAATCTTTAATATGATATCCGAACAAAAGACCAGAGTATACCTGAAGGATATTGTTAAGGTTGTAAAAATCACCAAGAATGTAACCTTTCATTCAGGCAGGCACACATTCGCCACCTTATTCCTGAAGAAAACGCATAATATTCTTGCATTGCAGAAGCTCCTTGGGCATTCTCGCATAGAGATGACCATGATCTATTCACATATTTTAGGAGAAGAGATCGAAAGATGAAATTGAAAATGCATTTGGGGGCTTTTAAACCGTGATATAATTCCGATCTCGGCATAGGTTATAAGCTGCCTGCCAAAATCAATACGCATAGGAATACGATTGATGAAATAATTCTGATCCAGGATCCTGTATTTATTATCCCATTTTAAAGTTGAGAGCTGCTCTTGTGAGAAATTAATGCGCCTTTTCTCAAGTCGTCTTATAGTCAGGATCCAATAAACCCATTTTTCAAAAAAGTTAGCATATAGACCGTCATCACCAAAAATATTCAGTGTAAGATCACAATCAGCAAAGTGTGCCATATCTCCATTCAGTAACTTGTATGATCGTCCGTTTGTCATCAAAGGATAATAATTATAAGAAGTATAACCGGTAGAGTACTGGCTCCAGTCATACACGCCCGGATCCACTTCCTGATAACGATATGTGAAACCGGTATTTACTACATAGCAATAATCACCATTTGATCCTGCAGGAAGATCCGCAACATCCAAAACAGCACGAAGTGGACAGAGTCCCCGATAGAACATAAGACTTAATTTTTGAAACTGCTCAGGCCATTCAAACATCCTTATCTGTAAATGTCTTGGGATGATCACTTCTCGGAAGAATTTTATAGTCGGCTGAATCGGCATTTTCCATGAGCAGATTAGAGCAATTGATTTCTAACTCGAGGTTTTCATCCCCAGGTTTTGAATAATCATTGATTCCGGCCCCTACCTCTATCCAGGAAAGAGTTAAAGTATCTCCATTATAATTACTGGTATAAATTTTATTTGTATTTACAACAAAGGCATAATCACCCTTGTCCCCGCTTACCAGATCAGAATAATTGTCGACGATCTGGGAGAAGAAATCTTCATTTATTTCTTGTTTAGAATCAAGCAGGCTGTTTTTAATGAAATCATCATCTGAATCAAGGTTATTGGCAATTTTCACTCCATCATAGGTAATGAAATCAACCTCGGATTCCGGTGAAGACTGATCCGTTAGGTCAATAGAATCCGTATAATCCAATGGCGTTTGACGAAACAAGATGCGAACAGTATTGGATTGTTCATTGAATATGAATCGCATGTTAAATTTGGATTCAAGGAAAGTGATGAAATTCCGTGATCGTGATTTTAGGAAGATGAATGGAAAAGTCTGCATAACTACACCAAAAATTCTGAAATCCGGTATGACCAACCACGGTTTGAATAAGTTCAGTATCACTGAATTCATCCTGATCGATGGAATAACCTATGTATTCAAGGATTTTGGTTATTACGAAAGCAGTATAGAAGAAAGGAGCATAATGCATTCCGGGTGAATTGATCCCATGACTGATGAAGTTAAACTTAAGAGCACTGGTTGACCAATGATTCACTATCCTTACTGAAGTATAAGCAGATGTATCATCATCCGGGAAGTTGGGCATATATAAAGGGGCGAAAACATATTTATAATCAGGATAAGCATGTTTTGCAGAGTCAGTTATTTTATTCAGAAAATTGGAATCAAATGTCTGATGAAGATCGATAAGCTCGGTATAGGGTATATCTGTCAGATAAATTCCTTTAGCCTTTCCGAAGAAGTCTCCACGGCCGGTAAGAAAATATGCAGAAATATATTGTTTTTGAGTAGTACTGTATTGAAGCGTCCCGGATAATCTATAGGCGCCAATATTTAAAACGGCTTCAATGCTTGAAGAATTTGAAATCAAACCGGCATGATGATCGATGCCCAGCTGGGCGATGTTCCATTCGGTCCAGGGAATCTGAAAAGGCAGGCTATAGCTGCCCGTCTCATTAAAGAGCGGATTTATAAGGTCATGCGTAATGATTGCATTACCCATATCCAGTACCTTACCTTCATTGACAGTTAACTCAATAATTTGCCTCACGATAATAATGATTAATTCCGAGCCTGGTGGCCAATTTTACAGTAACATTTTTGAATGAAAAGCTCGTAGCCAGACCGGATTCGACTCCAATCTTCATGTAAATATCATCGAGGATATGCGTAGAAGTCATCCCCCCTAACTTGACTACAATGTCATTATGGCCATTAACCAGGTTGATCGTGTTAATAGTTGTTCCAAATTCATAATCAAAGATAATTATCTTAGGTAATTCACCTGCAAGCACATTGAGATCGCCGGAAATGATCAGCATCATGCCAGGAAGGATTCCGCTAAAATGATTAGAGACAGCATATCCCCTCCGCCGCCTACGGCTTCAAGCGCAGAATCAATATCCGTACCATCGAGGGTAAATGTGCCGAATGCCTGCTCGACCATGTTTTCCCAGGATGTCAGTAATTCACTACCGCTCACATAATCTGAGGCGCTCTCCACTTCTCTTAATTCGTCAGCGGCATATTCATCCGGGGATGCCATCCTCAATGCAAGGGTCATGCTGTATAGATGCTCATCATCTTTTTTTATGATAACTTTTTTTGCATCCACGATCATCGGGATAGTCATACCATTGACGATCCAGAATATGCGTTTTGACAGGATAAATTGTCGATAAAGAACCATAGCATTCTCAGATATCCAACCGG
Organism: uncultured Bacteroidales bacterium; assembly: GCA_963732905.1. GTDB lineage: Bacteria > Bacteroidota > Bacteroidia > Bacteroidales > DASQZK01. The sequence continues at coordinate 194,291 of CAVTBM010000008.1, read as the reverse complement.
TTGTAACGGTAAGAGACCGGTTCTCCTGGCTAAAAATAACTTCTTCTTCCTGATCAGTTGTCTGCTGATCAGCCTGAAGGATCTTTTGTATGGAATCAAATAAATAACTTGCATCAACGAAGCCACTACCGGCGAACCGGATCCCTTCAGGCATTTTGTAGGCATTATTGAAAATAAAATACCTAGAATTAGGCCGGTATTCGGTATCGAGAATAAATGTTCTGGTTTCTGAAATGATATTATTGCTGCTATCAGAAAGATAAATGGAGTATTTCTTAACCTTTTTAGCTGTGTTATAATAAGCAAGTCCCAGAGCTGCAAAACTGCATACAAGTTCAAAAATATCATATTGAGCGCATGTGGCTGTGGCAAAAGTAATAATGGCAGAGGTGGTTCCATCGGTATAGGTTATGACAATCTTCATCCTAAGTCCCGTAATATTCGAATATACAAGGAAGAACAACCTCTCATATGCAAATGGATCCGTGACCTTCTCCGGATTAGATACGCTGAGGAACGATTTATTGGCGCTTAATTTTGTGAACCAGTCTGTAGCTGCTTCGTTGATTAATGCCTTTGATATTTTTGAAATGCCCCCCGGAATTATATATTTTGCGGTTGTATTCGCAGCGGAATATTCAGCCAGGGGGATGCCATACTTTTCAGATCTCCTGATATAATACCTTCGTCTCAGATCATTGCATTTTACCAGGATTGCCGATGGGGTTTCCGGAAAAGAAAACACCCTGGGAGGCTCCCATTGCAGAAGATCCATAGGATCATATGTGACTTCAGAATCCGAATCCGGAGGTAGCCGCTTCTCCCCCCCTACCAGCTCATACGAACCGGACCCCTTATCAACATAGAGCTTGCAATGTATTCCAATAAATTCACTGGAAACAGATGTTGAGAAAACATAGGGCATCCTGTTACCTGCAGGAGCAACCATGGCCGGTGTTGATTCAAGGGTTATAGCCATTTCCTGATTTTAGCGATAATGAATAATAAAAGCAATATTGTCAAAGAGATCCCAACGAAAAGGCCGATTTTATAAATTTTCGGTATATATCTTTCATGGATAATGGTTTGCTTATTATTCCGTAGCTCGGTCTCGAGTGAATTGATGACAGTCTCAAAGGAATCCGTTTTGCATGTCGCCTGAATATATATCATTGAATCCTTAACGACATATTTGATTTTCTGTTTTGAGTTCTCAATAACTACCGTGTCCTGGTCCGGGCAATTGAATGGCTGTATGATCACGGTCGTATCACCCGGGATTCTTACCTTCACCGTGTCGAGTTTTACCCTCTCAATATAGATGCTGTCATGAGAGGATACAGGAGGAAATTTCTGTGCGCACTTTTTTTGAGTGACACAGGATCCTGTTACCAGGGCAATGGCAATCAATAAGGCAAAAACCCTTTTCATGATTTCGGAGTGTAATACCTTGCCATTATGCTAAATACCCAGATAATGGAGCAAACGCCGGCCACCCATCCTACCTGGCTGCCTATCAGGAGCCCAGCGAAAGCAAACCAGTCCCAATGCGGAGAGGTCACGATACGGATGATCTTAGGTTGATTTTTCATGCTTGAATATATTTTAGTTTTCTAAAGGAAAGTAGTTTTTCTTCATCGTATTGTGAAATGCGAATTTCATTAGATTGATTTCCCCCGAGGGTCCAAATTTTACCCGTCCGTGAATACCCGGTAAATAAACCAACATGACCTTTCCATGAAGAAATACTATCACGCCAGTATACAACCACATCACCAGGTTCCGGTATGTTTACATCTGTTCCAATTTTCAGCCAACTTCTGGCATCAAGCTTTCCTGACATCTCACATTTGACATTCCAGGCGATCCAGTTTATAAATGCTGAACACCAAGAGGTCTCATCATCCTGCACCCATGATTGACCAATATCCCGGAACATCTGTATAATCACAGGATTATTCCCCTTTCCGGGGGTTTCTTGCAGCCCAATATATTGAGATGCAAGCCTGAGCATTGCCTCTGCAGGAGTAAGTTTTCTTGTATTAAATTGTAGATCGTTCATTTATTTTGTTGCTTCATCATGATAAGGTCAAGCTTTTGATTGATCGTTTTTAACATGTCGTAATTTTTATCTACGTCGCTTTGATTAGCTTTCTTATCAACGACCTTTTCAATCAAATCGACACGGGTATTGACGGCCTGTTGAGCCTTAACCTGAGTGATCTGAAAAATGGAAACGGTTATAAATAGCGTTGCCACGAGCGTAACTAACCATGCCGGAATTGTAACCTGTGTACTCAATTTTTCAACCATTTTAATAGAGATTATTTATTCAGTCCAAAGCTTGTCTTCTTTTTTGGGTTGGCCATATCCACCAGATATTGTATGATAGTTACCCCCGCGATCCCGCATATCCCCGCGAACAATCCGCCTGCAAAAAAGGGGTTGTTTGGAAATACGCGGGTTAATATTGAAACAAGTTCAGCCTGGTTGATGACAAGGAACAACCCTGCAAACAGGTTCATAAGTGTTGTGATCGCATTATTACGGATGAAAATACGCCAGGAGAACGCTTCCAGGGTGAAGACTTTGTTCAGTTTCCCAAGTATTACAAGGAAAACACCTATTAACATTGAGATGTAGAGTATCATATTGATTTTATTAAATAATAAAGAACGATCTATATGCTAAGATGGCCAATGTCATCCAGAATAATTTAAACCCTAAAAACGTCCATCCGTTGTAAAACATCTGCTCGAACAGCACATCCCATCCTGTAGTGCCAATATGCCAGATGGATCCGGTTAGCAGATAACCAATGACACAATCAAACACAGCCCAATACAGCATTCCTCCAATAAAAACCAGTAAAGGGATTACCCAGTACTCCCTTGTGATAAAACCAAGCAACGCGGCCGTGAGGGAGAATAGAAGGCCCTGAGCAATAAATCCGTATAAATGCCATTTCCTTGCATACTCATTGAACTCTAATGAGTTCTTCTTGATATTATAATCACGTAAGGATTTAAGGACCGCCGATATAACAGCAACCAGCAGAATTATTATTAATGATGAAAGGCTTGTCATCATATATTTTTTTCAAATGGGTTGATAAGTAGAATTATATAAATTTTAGTACCTGCATTGATAGTTATTTTTTTCTGAAATCGTTTCCAGGTTGAATTGAATTCAAGATATCGATGACTGTAGAATGAAATACCGGATCCATAATCGATAGGTTGAAGGCTATCGGCAGCCTGAACAGCATATATGTCTCGGTCATAAATATCTTTCGCCGCCCGGATAAATTTAAGCCCGTTAACTTCCCTTGTAAGTATGTGAGCCGTATCTGAAAGATCGAACGCAGCCAGACAATAAGGTGTGCCGTATTTCCAAAGGTCCGGGAAATGGGCATCACCCTTATGATATACCTGAAGATTGTCGAAATAGGTTTCAGCCCAGAAAACGTAATCGGCTTCCTGGAACAATTTATCAAACCGATTAGGCTGTGCATTGACCAGGATCGACAGGCTTAAGAATAATATGATAAGAAATGTTTTCATGCGCTTAAAAGGCTTTTTATTGTTGATAATTCCTGGTATTTACGAATCCGTACTCTTATTCTGTGTAACAATTGTTCAACAGTTTTATGTTTCATTCCAAGTTCCACGGCAATCTCTTTTGCCATCATCGGATCTTTCCCGCTTAAGCCCCAAAACATCACTGCTAATTGTTTTTGTCGTGCAGGCAATAAGTCAATTATATCCTTGACGATTGATTGCATGAGATTTTGATCATAATGCTCAAATCCATCATCATTTACTTTAAAAGTATCCAGGCGAACTGAAGTCTCACCGATGGGCGATTCTAGATATACTGCGCTGTTAAAGACAAGATTAATGAATGCGATACGCTGTGAATTATAATTTAGCTTATTAAAGATCATGTTGTGATCAGGATATGATTCATTCTGCTGGATGTATTTGTCCACTTCGTTTTTGAATTCCCTGATTAGCTTCAGCATTTTATGCTCTCTCTGGTAGAGCGTTCTTGAAATATAATTTGCACAGAACCTCTTGATGAAATATACCGCATAAGTGCTGAATCTTACGCCGCTATTCGTGTCAAATCTGTCAAGCGCATCTTTCATCCCAATATTCCCTTCCTGAATCAGATCGTCGAATGTTATGATGATATCATTTCTTACATAATGCTTAGCCACATTAAATACAAGATGCTGATTATACCTGAAAAATTTTTCAAGCGCGACTCTATTGCCCGCCTGAGCTGATCGTATCAGTTCTGACTCTTCAGCTATTGTGAGTACTTTTCTACGTTTATATACAAATTCGTTAAAAAAGGCTTTAGTATTCATACTCATATCTCCTGATCCAATGAATACAGCATTGTCATACTTTATGAAATTTCTATTTCTCATTGGCTAATCATTACCCAGTCACCCCGATCAGTGCCGCGGCTCACATATATATTTTTTGCGGCAGTGTTGATAAAGAAATCACCGGTATTCCATGGTGTAGGAAAATTTGTTGTATCTGAGGCTGAATAGTATACATTAGGTGTGGATGGGCAGGAAACTTTTGGTGCATCAAGATAGCCCGCAAGGGTCATATTTCCCTGATCAGTGATAGTGATTGCGGATGATCCAGTAGAATTTTCGCCTTTCAGGATATATGATCCAGATAGTTTCCTACTGAATATTTCAAGTGAGATCTCTTCAGGATCACCAGCATAATTATAATTTTTACCGATGCAAACGCCTCCGAGCATCTCCTCTCCATGAATCTCCTTCATAATAACCATAGTCAATATAAAGAATCGGTGAGAGTGATAGTATTCCTATACCAATGCTCCCTGGACAATCATTCATGAATCTATTATGTTTTGGTAACCAACCGGATGAAATGGACATCGATCCATTTGCAAAGCACTCCATCCATGATCCGAATAAAAACTCCTCATTGCAACCGGTACTATTATTATTGCCAATCACAAATTCCCCTTCCTGAGCATTGACATGATTATCATTGCCAATGACTCCGCAAATAAGCCCTGGTGTGAATTGATTATGATTACCGAAATTGATCAGAGTATCACTCATCCAGTATATATTGGAAGAGTATTCCAGGTGACCTGTGATTGGGTTAACCAATAACCGGCCAGGTTCCTGAGAGAATGCCGGAATGATCATCATTGAAGCAATCAGTAGTAATAGACTCCGCTTCCGGATCCGGACCAGGATCAAAGGAAGAAGGAAATTAAGCTTCACCCAGTCACCCCTGGCGGTTCCGGTCGACATATATGAATCCCCTGATAAGGTATTTATGAAGATATCCCCAATCTTCGCTGGTGCAGATCCCGTTGTATCACCTGCCACCTGGTATATTGTAGGGACCCGCTGGCTGACAATGCTATCCACGGTTATTGTTCCGGATATTGACATATTACCCATGTCATCGATGGAGAATCTTTCAACACGGTTACTATCTTCTCCTTTAATAATGAAAGAAGATCCATCACTCTCATGAGCAGTAATCTGCAGGGCTGTCAGTGTATCTAAATCCGGGCCCCCGATACTAACCCCGCCAATATCCTGTGTCCAGGTCTCACCTGGTTCCAGTCCGGACTGAACATAGAGAACCGGTTTCGATGAGAAGTATCCAAGCCCGACAGTTCCATATTTCGAATTTACAAGTGGTTGAAAAGCATTCCATCCCCGGCCGATGGTAATCGTATTAGAAGTATCATCGGTTATAAAGGCTCCGAACTGGTAATTCCCTTCATGGGTAAGAAAATTCTGGTACCCAATACTGATCCCCTGATCGGCGGTTACAGTATTATTATGTCCTATCACCCCATTCAAGCTGCCGGAAGAGAAGGTATTATTCGTCCCAAAATTGATCAGCGTATCATGACCAGGAAAGATCCGGCTGATATAATCGAATTGACCGGATTGAGGGTTGATAATATATCGTCCTGCATCCTGAGCAGATGCCAGTACTGGAATTATAAATAGCAATAATATCAGTAGTTTCCTCATGACTTACTCGTTTATTGGTGCGGACTTCTGTGAGATCACGGATCCTGAATATTGATATGCCGTTCGGAATGCAAGTGAATCACCTGCATAGTAGCTTACCGTATCCAGGAGCCCATTTGTATAGTGGTATGCTGTTCTGTATCCCCTGAAGAACAGTAGGGTAAAATAAGTATGAAGCTGCTCTGCATTGACAAATCCAAAGTCTGAGTATTTGAAATAGATAAGTCTGGTAGCCTGGTCAGTTCCTAACGAGGATGAGGTAATTACGTATACCTTATTACTCACTACCTTAATATCTACAACCTGGTCTTTGGCAATAGTCAGCTTATCATTGTTCGGGTAAGTGATTTCAATGTAGGTGTCTTTATCTAAAATAACTACCGTTCTCACCGAATACGAAGACAGTGAGGGTAATTAGAATTAAAAAGGCTAATAAATTTTTCATTGTTTTTTGTTTGAAAATTAGGTCTTCATAGTATCTTTTTAAAGGACAGATTAATTTTGCGGATTCAGTATTGAAATTGCCCAATCAATTGGAGATCTATCATGATGGTTTAGATTATGGTAAATCCATATTTTCAATGTCTGGGACAATCAGAACCCTACCGGCTGGGCTTAACTCGTGTCCGTGTGGTACAGCTACGTTATCTTTATAAGTCCATGCAACCACGTTATCGAACCGTCTATATTTCGTCACGGTCGGTGCGTATTCGATGCCCGATCCACCATAAAAACTGTAGAACTTAATAGCATCAATATCAATCGACGAGTAGTTACGTAGTCTAAGACCTGTCTTCCTACCTACCAAAGTGTCGTTAATGAAGAACTCAAAGAACCCATCTCTATTTCCGTACCCTTCAGTCGTCACCGTGTTCATCACGCATCGAACCGCAAGATGTACCCATGTACCCTGATGATCTTTCAGAGAGTAACCGCCTTTCACACCGTACAGAAATAAGTTTCCGTAGACCCCGTACATATCTTGATAATACACATATTGCGCGATCTGACCGGCATCAGCAAAGTCTCCATCATGATCGCCTCTTACCATAGCCCCACCCTGAAATCCATCAGTAGTTAATGGTATCTCTCCAGGAGCAAAGTTACGAGGAAACGCCATAACTCCGGGGACCTTACTACCCCCAATATATTCAAGTCCTGGTTCTTCGTAGATGTCGTATCTAAAATAAAGTTCTTCGTTGCCTGCCCATACTCTTGGCTCCCACTGAAAGCCGTTAGACGATCCGTAAGTTCCAGCAGGGAAATATCGCTGCATACACTTATTACCCGATCCTAAATCTACGATAGTACATGAAGGTTGACCGTTCTGCCAAAGAGATACAATACCGTCTGACCAACCGTTAGCGAACCATTCGGCTTTCCATTGATTGTAATCGTATGTTCCGGTATTATCATTGTTGAAATTAACCGCTAACTGAATGTTAAACATCGTATCATTTGGCTCCGGGTTTGGTGGTGGTGTTGGTGTACCTCCAAGCCTTACTCCTGGATTTTCGTGTAGTGTCGTGGCCTCATCCGATCCGAGAAGATCGGCGTAAATCTGAACATCATCCTCATATCCGTAATTCCCATTACCCGTAGGCCAACAACCGATATAAGCCGCCTGATTTGTCGAGAAGTCCTGCCGGATAAGTGACGAAACGGTAACATCAGAACCATTAACGTACAATGTAGCCTGACCGATAGTTTTATTTATAACCACCATCCAATGAACCCATGAATCCAGGGGTATCGCATTTGCATATGAAGCGGCCTGAAGTGTACTTGTTCCATTACAAGTCTCGAGGACCAGCTTTCTATCTGTTGTGCCATACGTACTAACATATATCGCAAAACCGACGTGAACGCCACCTAATTTATTCGTAAACAGCGGTTTTATGTTGTACAGATTAGGTGACGGCTGATAAAACCATCCTGAGACGGTGAACTGATCACCTAAGTCAATCGTACCAAGTGCAACCCCGCGTCCTGTTACGGTCTGATCGAGTGAGTGTGTACCGGCTATCTTTACTGACGAACTGTATACAACCGTTCCGACCTGTGTGCCGCTGTTATCTCCTATGCTGTCAACCATCGAGTTATCGAACTCCCACTGGTGAGTGATAGCATAAGCCGGAGCAGGAAGGTTGTTTGTGATTGTATCGGTAAACGAAGCGGTTTTATTCCCGGCTGTATCTTGTATGCCGTTCGATCCAGGAGCGGTGTAGGCAACGATCACCTGTGTTCCTCCTGTCAGATCGGGTAAGTAAATATTCAATGCGCCCTGATATATCCTAACTGAATCAATCGACACTCCGGATCCATTCTCTGTTACTACTAATCCTGTTTCTATTCCAGAAGTACTCGAGGTATCAATATCTTCATCAAATGACATCAGGATTAATCCCGCATTTTCGGGCTGTACAACACCTGAAGTAAGTGCCGGAGCTATCGTATCAACCGGGATAATAACGTGATACTCCGAAGCGGCAAAATCATCTGAAATATTCGCATCGGTTAATTGTCCTGACCAAATCGAAAGGTTATCATAAATACCATAAGCTGATCCGGTGTATGCAAGGTCTTCACCTAAACGGAATATTCCTAAAGTCGAGAAGTTTTTTGACATATAAGGAACATCAGTAACATTCACCCCGTCGCAGAACCACGCACCTACCCCCGCTGTTTTATTTGCCTTGAAAGCCCAGCGTTGAAATCTGTAAGAATGATACGAACTATCAGAAGAACATGTCAGGGTATCGCCGTTGTAGATTGTCATAGCGTTCATCGTTCCCTTTGTCGCGTCGAGATAGATAGTTATTCCGGACCCGTTTTGAACATTTGAAAACATAACCCTGTACGGTTGACCGTAACCTGAGCTACGCCAATCGAACCGGATAGTGAAAGTAGTTGTCAGATCAATGGTCGGAAAGGTTACATACGAGCCTGTATCTGTATTAAAATTCGCCAGGTAATGAGTAGGCAGGTCTTCTAATGAATAATATTCGAACTTTCCTGATGGCGCCCCGGTAAGGTTTGAGATGTTATCAACAAGGGTATTATTGAAATCAAATTCATATATGAGCTGAGCATAAATAGGATTTATATTCTGATTGTTTAGCCTTTTCAAATGTTCTTTAGCCGTATCTCGAAGGGCTTGATATTCGGATCGGAGTATGAAAATTGAATCATCCTGAGCAGAATTCTTTAAAGCACTTTCATGAGTTTGAATTTAATTATTATTCATCCCTCTTCTAATGTCAACGAGTTTTGTTTTCCCAGGTATGTAAGGAATTGTATCCTGACTATAGACATTCAGATTGATACCCCAGGCGATCAATAGAATTAATGCTTTAACTGTTTTCATGTTGGTTAGATGTAAATAGTATTATCATCAATTGATAATTGTATCATCATTCCATTGTAATGCCGAATCAATCCGTACCAGATTTACCCGAGGAGCTTTGCGATTCTCCATATTTCACGGTATCGGACCGGAATAAATTGGTGCGGGCATCTCGGAAGTGCAGCTAACTTCTATGGTTATTCCCTTCATTCCTTTCCTGTCATCTCCGGTTGTCCCTGTTATTTTCGCCATACAACGGGAATTATTATGGCCTATGACTCGCTTAAGGGTATCTATTTCCTGACCGATAAATACGCAAGGGGTATTTAAGGATTCTTCGGCAGAAAGCGGTTGCTATCTCACCACTACCTGGGAAAAGAAATGTGAATTTGTTTACAAAACTCCTTGCATCGGTTTCTCCCTGGCTCTCCATTTCTATCTTACATTTTCCCTCTGTGCCATATAATCCCAGGAAACCGAACCCTGTTTTAAATTGAAATCCTGGATAAGATTGTAGCATGGCCAGCTCGGCCATGGATGCCGGAATAGCATAAGACTCGGGGAAAGAAGTGATCCATGAGCGTGGACACCAATAACCTGCCGGGGCCATCCCGGGAATATTATCAATCTTGTTCCACTCAAGGCTCTGCAGTTCCATCAGTAGAATTATGAACCGGTAGTCCGGCGTTCGATATTGCTGATCTCAGTAGTTCTGTCGCGGATATCGCGAACAGTCGGATAAGAGAATTTGGCATCAATGCCACGGTCAAGGATCTCTGCCAGTCTGGCAATAACCCCGGAAAGCATCGCGCTATCCTGAGACGCCTGAGATTGGCCTCCCTGGCCACCAGGTGAGTTTTGATCTGAAATATTGTATTGTCCGGAAGCAAACTGAGTGCGGGCTGCCATGATTGCGGAGATCACGCCCGGATAATTTACCCTTAGGTTTCTTGTCGTAGGCCCATCGATAACCATTTCAGGCTGGCGTTCGGAAAACAGTCCCACCGTCGGCCGATCATAGATCCCTGTTTTCGGTGATCCGGCATACCCGGCATTATAGGTTCTTCCGTCTATGGGCCCCTTAACCGGGTACCGGCCGGAAGCCATTTGCATTGCTGCTTCAATACCTGAAAACGCAGCCTCCATAAGACCGGTTAAAACGGCTGCCTTTGCAAGACCGGAAATTCCAAAAGTTGCCACACTATCCGCGGAAGAAAGAGATTGTAATGTCGCCTTTACAATAGATTGTCTGAGTATGATCCTGAGTACATCAAGACCGGATTTCACAATTGCCTTACTGAACGATTCAATAGTTAATTTTCCTTCAGCTGCTTGTTTACCAATTACAGCTCCAACCTGATCCCCAAAATTCTGTGCTAAATCAAGTTCTCTTCTGTATTTTTCCTTAGCAGTTTCGAGTTCATTTTTAGTCTGTTCTTCATCTGCCTTTTTCTTTCTATTTCTCGCAGCTTTATCTGCATCTTCTTTATTCACTATTGCCTGCATTTCTAACTGTGATACTTGTTCCAGAAAGGACACGATATCATTCAATGTTTTTTTACGTTCGGATTGTTGTTTATCTCTCCATTGCTGTATCTGTTCGTTAGCTTTAATCTGTAAATCATAGATTTTTGTCTCAGCATCTTGTATATCGTTTCGCGTCTTCGCGAGAATTTGCTCTCTTGCATCTTCTTTGAGTGATGTATCCTGGATAATTTGCTGATAATATTTCTCTAAGAGTTCCTTTCTTGCTATCTGAGATGAAAGATCATTGACGTAAGTTTCACCATTATATTGATCTTTGGTCATCTTCTCATCTGCATATGCTTTTTTGAGGATCAATTCTCTTTCCCGATAATACTCATCCAGATCCTTCAGCATCTTTTGATAGTTGGCTTTATTATCTTTCACCTCCCCATCACCATTACCTCCAGGTGGTGGTGGAGGTACTGTGCCACCCTTGCCAAAGAAATTCAGATCCCCTGGATTAACACCAAGGATCCCGGCATTCACTTGTGCGGATTCCAGGAGTTTCTTTTGTTTTTCCCTTTCCTGTTGGATATATTTCACGAAGGCCAGGTAAATGGGCTGCCCGCCAACACCATATTGATTTGCAAACTCTTCAAATACCTTGTAAAAATCGGAGCCAAACGCGCTTGCCCGATGGACGTTCGATTCAATCTCCTCTGGTGCCACCTCCATGGCCCGTTTCAGATAACTTTGAATATTAGCCGCAATCAGATCCCGTATGCCTGCCTTCTGATTATCTGATTCGTTGAGAATTTTTTGAATCTCTTTCGCCTGCGTATCCTGATAATCTTTAACGATCTGTTCCTGTTCTTTAAGCGCAATATTCTTCACAAGAGCAGTATTAGCCTCATTTTGAGCATCGCGTATATCTTCAAGAGTTGACTTCTCCGTCAGTAGATTATCCAGGTATTTGCCATATTTGGTGTTGAATAATTCAACAGCTTCCCTCCTTTCCTTCGTGCCGGCTGTAGTGGATTTAATATATTCCGCCAGGTTATTCATTTCTTCGCGCTCCTGGCGTACATATTTGACCGGATCCTCAGTCATATACTCAACGATGCGCTCCTTGAGGAGTCTCCACATTCTGCCGGCTTCATTCTGCCACCGGAGAAGTTTATTGCCCTCAAGGTTAAACCGGGTCTGTGCGTCGAGTGATTTTGCCTGAATGAGTTGCAACGTTGCCAAAGCCTGAGCCTGTCCAGATGTATAACCTTTAGTTTCCTTCAGGTTCTTTACCAGAGTAGTATATTCCTCAGAATCCATGCGGATGGCAATACCCAATTGCTTCAGCTGCTCATTTTCCCCGAGCATTGCTTTGGTAAGGATCTCTGAAGTCTCTTTTGCCTTTATTCTTCCACCGGTCCATTCGCTTAATGCCCCGGAAAGCCCCTGCAGCTGTATCGACATTTCCGCCGCTTGCTTACGGGAGAAGTCAAGGGGTACCAGGAGATCTGCCGTATTAGCAGCCATGGCTTTGAATTCCAGATTTGTAACGCCCATGCGTTTGGATAGCTTACCGGCCTGTTCTTCCACGTAAGCCAAAGAGTCGCCAAAGACAACAGCAGCCTTGGTATTGTCAGATTCCATCGATGTGGCCAGATCAGGAAGGGATTTAATGAGCCGCCCGATCCCTGCAACGGCACCGGCAATGAGTGCCGTCGGAGCCAGAACGGAAAGAACACTCCTGAGGCTCAGGGCAGCCATGCGGGTGCGCCCCATGTCACTGTTTACTTTCTGAAGTTCTGCGCGTACAATAGATAACTTCTTTGCGGATGCCTGGTATTCGGCAGTGCCCCGGGTCATGTCTTTCATCCCCCGGATAATGCGGCTTTGCGCTTTGGAAAGCTCATTATAGGTTGCCCCAGACAGATTTTTAAGTACCTTCTCTACATCAAAGCTGGATCGCTGCAGTTCCTTCATGCCTTTATTTACGCCGCCGAGCTCACCCTTCAGCTTCTTAATGCTGGTATAATCATTAGCCTCGAAAGCAGTCTGAAGTTTTTTCCGCAAAACCTCTGCTTCGCCCTCGAGACGTTTCATTTCCTGCCCGGCCTGTTCGCCATCCAGAAATACTGTAGTGATTGCCTGTTCTGTATAGGGCATATTTATTAAATTATAATTGTTCTTTCATCGTACTCATGATCGAAGCAATCCCTTTTGCTGCTTCCTCTCCATATTTCTGAGCTACCAGTCTGGCCAGATCATTGAGGTTTCCGTAGAATACTTTCGAATACCAGGGCTTTGGCTTCCGGCGAACATCGTGGCCAACATCCCCTGGGTTCCCAATCCATATATCTCTTCCGTGGCCCCGGTTTACGAATCTCCCATAGTAGTTAAAGAAGAATTCAATCCTGGCCACATCACCATTTGCCTGAGTAATCACATGATAAACCAAAGAATTGTATAGCGAACCGGTCTCCCATACTTCCATCTCGAGTATTTTCCTGCGAAAGAGCTTCATCACGATCTCAGCCCATTCGACATACATCCGGTCAAATGTTCCAGTCTGATTCGTCATATTTCATACCTTCCGTTATGGCCGAAGTGATCAGACCGAAAGTCACCATAGTACCTATCCACCAATCCGCAACCGGGCCAATGCTTTCATATCTCACACTTCTTAAGTCTAAATCCGCTAATCCATTGGATGTAATATTGATCCTGGCATTGAATTTATCCATCTTCATTTTGCCCATGATATTAAAGGCAATCTGCTTTGTCGCCTTCCGGATAGATTCCTCCAGGTCGGCATCCCCAAGTACTCCTCTACTGAACACAAAGAATTGTAAGGTCTGCCTATCGGCAAAGTTTTGATTGCCGGCATCCTGGATATACCCTGACCTGTTAATGTCAATCATCAGGATAGTACCATCAGGATTCTGAATAAGAAAATCCTCCATGCCTCCAATCCCATTTATCCGGAAAAACCTCGGATTATCCTTGGAGTGACTGATAAGCTTGTGCTTTTCAGCAATGGATTTCATATAGGTTGCAAAATCAAACATTAGGTTTTATTTAAGTTATTTTTTCAGCCTTCTCCCTTTCAGCCTGCATATAGGCGAAAATCTTGTAAATATTAACAGACGTAATTTTCTCATCACTTACTTTCCCGTTTTTGAGATAAGTCTCAAGCATGAGAGCAGAATAAAGACGGCTCCTGGATGTGCCATCCCCTTCACCTTCCTCGAATACCAGGTCAAATTCATCACGCATGAAAGCCACACATCCGGTAAAGAAAAGGTGAACTGCAAGTTTTTTCTCAAGCGGGATTCTTTTGATCTTTTTCACCCTGTACTTTACCAGGTAATCATTGAATGGCTCCCTTATATCTCCGTTATAATCGATGCTCTTTGGATTATAATTACCTGATTTGGGTCGGTACAGAATAGCCACCAGTCTGTTCAGGTATTGAATATCCCGGGTATTATTATAAGCCAGGTAACTATTCTCTGCACTTCTGAATTCATCAAAGGATACATTAAAAAGCTTGGATTCAGGCCCGTAATATTTCGTCATACCAACCCTGAAATATTGGAAAAGATTGATGGTTAGACGGCTTTGACCGGTCAGGAACCTCAGCTTTTCTTTTATTGAATTCACTATCGCAACATTCAAATAAATGATGGTCCGGTGATACCTGAACCGGAATACCTTACTGCCTTCAATAATATGCATGCCGCGAATTTTCAACCCGCAGATTCTCAAGGCTGCCATGGTAACGAATTCATTCTCCAATCTCTGCTTTCTGAAAAGCCTGCAGACGAAGAGTACCTGGGCACGTGTCAGGTCATCCCATCGCTTTGGGGTTGATATGTCAATTTGATCATGCATGACTTCCGAATACATAGGTTGGCCGGTCCTCATCATTTTCATATCCTGGCTGTACCCCCGTTATTGTAGAATCATACATATCGGAATCTTTGTACTCTGGATAATCATTAACGTTGGCTAGAATGATGCCCAATGCCTTGCTTAAGTATTCAAGACCGGTATCCTGAAATCGTTTTTTCAGGGCATCGACTCTCGATAGATCTGCAGTGGATGTGGATCCGATATTATAATGAGTTACTATCCCCGTGGCATAGATAGCATTGGCCACAATATCGATGCCCGCAGCCATGGTGAGATTAGCAACGGCCGGTTTGATCAGATCATTGATCGTTTTATAAGCTCCGGTTATACTTCCTGCTTTAACCTTCTCCAGGATCTTATCCACCAGGGCGGATGAAATCGTTCCACGAATCTGGAATTCTTCGACCTCATTCATTACCGGGAGAAGCTTCTGATATACAATCCTGCTTTTATCGATAAAAACATACCTGTCAAATTCAGTTGCAGAACTGACAATCCTTAATGATTTCTCAGTATAATAGTCTGATTCTTTCCAGGATGTAAGAGTATCCTTATTATCATTTAGATATTCAAGCAGGGATTCCACTCCGTCAAATGCCAGCTTGTGGATCCCTTCTTTGAAATTTTCTACCCGGGCCTGAGAAGCCGGCGCCAGGTTAGTGGTTTGGGTAACCGAGAATCCAGCTTCACTTATCTTAAGGTCCATAAGCGGAACAGCATCATACATTGAAAAGTGTATCAAAGGCGCCTGGACCCAAGGCAGTAGATTCGAATATTTCTCAGCCATATCAGATCCCTCATAGGCAGCCACAAGTTCATCATATAACTTCTTCCCAAGAATGGGTAATATCTCCTTGCGCTCATTGACCCTGATGAAATTTCGCATCTTGTCAAAGTCCTTCAAAATGTTTGAAGGAAGATATTCTTTCAGCTCATCGATGGTAGCGATCAACATATCGTGATAGATTAAGCGTTATTATTTGTCTGTGCCACTTTCTCCTGGCCGGTCGGATTCTTATCAAGGGTTACAAGCTGCATATTCGGAATCACGAATTGCAGATCCGGATCCCATCCGTTGATTGCCTTGATAATATAGAGAGGTCTTAAGATCCTGTCACGAATGGGCTTTGTGAGCGCCTGTTTTATAATGAAGAGCTCCCGGGCTTCAGTGCCGTTTATTGATTTGTTCTTCCCGGGTGATGACTGCCAATTATCGAAGGATGCACCCCGATGCCATAACTGAAAGTATATTGGATGCCTCCTCAGAATCTTCAATATATTCACCGGTCGGAAAGGCATCATCCACTTTAGTGATTTTAATGGATGGCAGTTCCTTTCCGTCAACTGTATAATTAGTATAGGATATGACTGACTTCCCATTATTTTCTGAACCAGACAGGTATTTATTGAGCTGCTCAAACTCCTTCTTTACTCTCGCGTCCTGATCTTTTTTCTCAGTGATATTTTCATATTTGAAAATGTTTGGAAAATATTTATCCGAAAGTTGAACATGATACTTTATGCTCATCCGGTTATTCATGATTGCATTTTTCGCCTTTGGTATCGAGACGATGAAGTCATACCAGCCGGATTCTATGATAGAGTACCAATACGGCTTCTGGTAATACGTTCTGCCTGGTGTTGGAAAGTTAACCGGTACGATCCAGCGGTTAATTCGTTTGTCTGCACCGATCCCTTTTTTAGCTTCATCATCCATCACTTCCCGAAGATGCCTCAGCGGTCTTCGATAATCCAGTACATCAGTTACGAACACATCTTCGGATGCTGGAAGCTGGCCGTATTTTTCAGCCCACTTGGTTGAAAAGAAGTGTTTTTCTATCCGCCCATTTTTCGGATTCATGACTTCCCATCTTGAGAAGGTGGCTTCCTTATGTGTCAGCTCGACGATCTTGCGCTTACCGTGATCATCAAGATTAAAGCCTATTTCAGGGAAGACGTTATAAAAGAAGTTCAGGTCCGTGAGCTGTTCCAGGAGCCATCCGTTTATGTCGTTTTCCTCGAAGAAAGTGGTAACCTCTTCGAAGGTTGAAGAAATAAGCTTCCAATCTTTTGCCGGAGGTCTGGATGCATCGGCCGTTGTCGAGTTAATACGCTGATCCTTTACGGATTTGTATTTCAGGGCATAAGGGAAAACTCTTTTATTTCCATCTTTATCATAATCGATATAACAAGGTAGGATCCCATCCCCATATCCCATCTCTATATTAAAGAGCATGCCAGAGGTGAGTACCGGTGACTTATAGACTTTCAGCATCAGGTCAACCGGAAGGTCATTGCCTTCTCCCCAGGGAACAATCCCCGGCCCTTTGTTGCACCGGAGATCGCATCTGCAGGAATCGGCTTTATATTAATCGATTGAAAGATATCCTGGCTATTGCCAATAGTTACAGCAGCCTTCACCCCTGGCAGATAAGCCGAGTTATTTGGAAAGATGATGTTCTCTTCTTGTTTTTCCATTAGACAATAATTTCGATACCGTTAATTTCTATGAATAGAATCTTCCGGAGCTTGCGGACCTGTCCGGATGGGAATGTAATATTGACCGTGCGAATGAAATAACTTGAACAAAAACAATCATCTCCACGGATTATTTCTCCATTGCTCTTGGCTACCGCCTTGAATGAAAATCTAATAGGCTTACCTACCTTATCTTTCCGCCATATGAGAGAAGTTATTTTTGAATAATGCAATCGCATCTCATTTATTTTTAAGTAAATGTATTGTTGTCAAAAGAGTGATTAAAGGACAGTTTGAAAACTCTGATTTTGTGGATTTTACCGTCCATAAAAAAAATCGGCAAAAACCTAAGAGCAAATATTTTGAATCCGGACATTTAAAAATGATATCCACAAATCTCACGAACGATCCCGCCGGTGCCCTATCGCGTTTGCGTCCCGACGCGTATAAAAAAAGTCCGTAATATGCTGAATTGGTCAGTACGAACGCATTATCAGTTCCACTTGGTGGAGAATCCTCCAGAGAAGTCATCAGCAGGGTAAAGATTCATGCCGATGAACAGAGTATCCCATGCGTCTGTCCCGTCTGTGCGTAATTCAAGGGGATCATCGGCGGTCTCCTCAAGCTTCTCCCCTGACTTATCCTTCTCGAAGCCATTGCGACCAACACGGATCCCTGTCTGCTCCAGGGCTGGTAACAGATGTTCATTGTTCTCACGATTGAACATGGGAAAGAGATATTTGACACCTCTTAGGGCATCATTTATATATTGATGTTTCAGTCTGTGATCATAAGGTTTCCCGATATCGATCATGAACACATCCCATTTCCTTTTTACAAGGACCTTCTCAACGATCTCATAAAACGATTCCGCGTCTGCTACAGCATAATTGCTGTGCTTAGCAGTGGCATCATAGTAGTAGTTTACCTTATTGTTGTTCAATCTGTGCGGCTCATAATAATCAGCCCACAGGTTACACAACTCTCTGAGCTTCTTCTCATACTTAACGTATTTAGATGATAGCGTCCTCATCTCATTACCCCGTACCTGGGCAGTAACTATCCAATTTATATTTGCATTGTAGTCGAAGGCTATATTGAGCGGCTTATTATGATCAATATCGCCATCCTGCATACAGGTCTCCATCTTGAAGGCCCCAGTATCCAGGCTGCCATACTTTGTCCTGGCATTGAAGAAATAGGAATTATTGAAGGCATCATAATAATGCACATCAGCGATCAAATTGGCATAGAATCCATTCTGTAGCTGCCGGATCTTATGATTCAGGATACTAATCCGGAATATCAGAGGGGTGAGCATACGCTTCATCTCCCGGATATACCCTTCCCCGAGGATCTCAAGGTTATCAATAGCATCAAACTCCCTATATATCAATGCATGCCGGCGAAGAAAATCGCGCTCCTGTTCCTGACGCTTTATTTCATTTCTGGTTTTATCTGTCTTATCCTTCCTAAGTCGGGTGATCAGCTCAATTGTGCCTTCGAGCGTTCGGATCAGCTCCTTATCCATCTTCTTTTCTTCCTCCAGGAGCCATTCACCGTTTTTATTGGTAGGCATATCGGAAACAACTACCCCGCTCTTATGCCAGGGACACATATCGAATTTACCAACCATTCCACTTACTGCAGGGATTAGCTCTTCGAATAGCTTTTCCTTCTTCAGTGAACGGGCCTCATCGGCCATCCACCAGTCAAGGGTTAGTGAGTTAGCGGAAAACTTAACATCCTGGCTAAGCAGATGCGCTATGCTGCCATTATAAAAATGAATGACATGCTCATAGCTTGAAGGATTGATATATGGGGTCTTGAATCCCATGTTTTTTGGTGCGCGCCGGCCGATAAAATAGTGAATTTCATTTTTAAAATTCATCCGCTCCAGGGCGGCAATTGTAGCCGGCAGTGTTCGTGTGAGTATCTGTTTGAAAGTAGCCCCATAAATCGCCCCGGCACTCCTTGGCATTTGCTGAACATTGCGAAGAAGGCGCGGGGCAATTATGCCATCAGACTTTCCAAACCGCCTTGAAGCGATGATGCGCTCCTGATTGGCAGCCAGGTGCAAAAGATACCGTTGGCCGTCATTGAAGTATATCTTCTTTTTATTGGCCATCGGGTATGATTTTGGCATCCTCGATCTTACCATATTTCTCACGGAGCTCTTTTTGCTTCTCCTTCAGGTTCGGAATTGGCTTCAGGCCGAGGACAGACACATCCCCAGTAGGCTCAATATCCAATGGGATGATCTCTTCCCAGGGTATTTTATCGCCATCATCCTGGTCAAGACGGGTATACTTCCCAAGCTTGTCATAGCCATAGATGGCAGTCTTTTCATCTCCTTTTGCTTTCGCCTGGGAAATCATCTCTTTTAATCCCTCTACAACCACATACCGGTCGTATTCCTTTGATGATTTCTGAACATTCCCGAAAAGAATCTTCACATTACCAATATCGACGAATGCTTGTGAACGGGAAATCTCAAATTCAGTCATGAGAAAAGACACAATTTCAGAATGCCTCCTGGATGGATCATCCATCATGAAATGGAATGCCGCCAGATAGCGCCTTTTGATCTCTAATTCCTTATCAGATAAAGCCGGACCCTTTGTTCCAGGGTCCGTCCAAATCGTTTGAAGGATCTTCTTTATGCTTTTCTCATGCATCATACTCTTCGACTTTAAAGTTCAACACCCCATTCCTCAAGCTCTGCAGTGCGGAGTTTTACTTCGACAATCTGCTTCGGCTTATCGGAATCTTTGTACCTTTTCAGATAATTTTTATTGGCATCGATGCGCATTTCTTTGCTCAGGGCCTTGATGCCTTCATCCTCAATCTTCTCGATCTGCTCTTTGTTCAATCTTCCCGAAGGTTTTTTGGGCTGTTCCTTATCATTCTTTGTCTGCCACCACTGGTCAATTGCCTGGAAATTGCCATCGCGTTCTTCCTCCAGGTGAGCAATCTCCTGAGCCAGATCTTTACGCTGATCATCATGATCTTCACCAAGATCAACGGCCTTCATTTTCTCATGCAAAGATCCGAGAATAGGCATGATCTCCTGATTACGCCGGTATCTTTCCTGCAGTGAGGCAGGGAGATCCTCGATATTCACATAAGGATTTGCATCAATAATGGGTTTCTTGCCCTTTTTTCCGGTTTTTTTACCGGATTTTGCAGCCTGCTTTTGGCCCCCGGCAACTTTCGATGGAGCTTTTTTGGACGTCAGCTCCTTTTCACTCATTGGCTTCATGCCCTGCTTTTCCATCTTCGCATGTATGGCCTTGAGATGTTTCTGAAGTGTAGTCATCATACGCTCAGCAGCTGAGCGCTTGAGAAGACCTTTTAAATGTAGATCTTTCCCGAGTTCAGTGTAAAGCCGGACACCCTCCTGGTAGTTAGGATCCGGATTGTTAAGCCAGTTTTCGGCTTCTGTGAACAAAATCTGTTGGTTTTTTTCCATGATTTCAAAATTTGAATATTGATTAAATCGTTCCTTAAGAAACTTTTTTAGCGCCCCCGAGAGGCCAAAATTATTGAAGGCCATTACCATTTCACCTTCTATCATTTCACTAATCTGATCCTCCGTACAAGGTGCCTTGATATTGAGATCCCTCCTATAATTGCCATGAAGCAGCATTGAATTGGCATAAAGTGATTTCATCGTAAATCCGATGTCTTCACGAAAGGGAAATGATTCGATGATACCCGGAAATTTCTCTTTATCTATCAAAATCGGGGTATGACAATCAAAATGCTTTGTGGGAAGACCCCGCTTTTTTAAGATATTCATGGTACGGCGAAGCCTCTGAACATACATTCCGCCCTGGAAGTACTGAGGGCTCTTATTCTGTAGATCTCCTTTATGATAAAAGGGGAATTCCCGAATATCGCAATCAGACACAAAAATATGATCGTCATTGATAAAAAGGAAAGGATTGCTCAGCTCAGGATCCTCACATGCCTTTAGAATCTTCATTGCGATATTGCCATCAGCATTAAATTCAAGAGGATCTGTGGCCGGGATGTATTTTATCCCGGAAAGCCATGCCGGCATGACGCCGACAATATAAATGTTCCTCCAGCCTTTTGCGTATGTTTCAACTGAGCGCAGCGAATACCGGATCTCATTGTTGCTCCACCGGCTTCCTGATCCGAGAGGATAAACAATATCAATTAAGTCGTTCATGAAGTTGAAGGTATTTTTGGACCTGCTTATCTATGGACAGGTGTATTGTAGCAAAATAGCGCATAAACAGGGCATTCACGGGGTCATGCTTTAGGATCTCTTCGGAGAGGCTGAGAGGCCTGAACTGCCTCCGGAATCTTCTCCCGGAGCAATTGTTTTTTAAGGATTCATGGATGTTCCCCATATGAATGTACCCATCACCACATGAATCAAAGTATTTACGCGAATCATAAACCACGACATTCCGGCCGCATGCCATTGCCTCATATGCTCCCCTTCCCAGGCTGATCACAACGTCGGCCTCATTGATCATATCCTCCATCTCCCACACCTGAATTTTATATTTATCTACCGCCGAAAATTTGGATCCGGCTATATGGCAGGCCCTCTTTACTACCTCATTAGCCGCATCTGAATGCACCAGGCTGAGCACGGATCTTGGTGAATCATTAACCGGTTTTTTCGGGGAAAACCGGTCAGTATCGATCCCATTGAGTATGATCTCAGATTCAATGCCCATAATCTCAAGGTGATCATGAACCTCCTGTGAGATGGCAACATGATAATGCGCATGCCTGGAGGGAGACTCCAGCTTAGGGAAAATCCCATGGCATGTTTGGATTGTAAATCCGAGTAAATATATCTGGTCTACGCAGGTGTGATGATTTGCCAGGATAAGATCATATTTTTTCTTAAGATCCATCCCAATGCCGAAATCATTGTATATTTTCTCACTAATCATCCCGGGGCGGTTGGTGAAAAGATCCACCTGGTGACCCTGGCGTACCAGTTCCCCTGCCAGGGTATAAGTGAAAGTCTCGGATCCTCCGAGCTTCTCAAGCCAATGATTAGCAACCAGGATCTTCACATTAGATGTTTTTTGTAATTAAATCCTTCTTCCATGCGGCAATAATGAAGCAAATAAATCCCCCTCATCAGCAGAATTTTTTTACCAATAGAGAGGATGGCATTACTAATCTTTGTATCCACACCCAGTATCTTCTTATTTTTCGCATCACGGAAGACCTTATCACGGATTTGCATCCATGTGGTTTTTTTGATCAGCATCAGATGACCAGCTATATGACGGTCAATCTCTTTAATCTGCATATGAAGCGTCCGGTCAAGGTCATCAGACATCCGTTTATGATACAGGATGCTGTCTGCATGCATATCTGTTCCCCTTCGAACCTGAATGGAATAATGACAACGGGAGGCATAACAGGTAAAAAGACCTGCCTCAGGATAGGCAATGACATATTCAAGGATTTTTACTCCAAAATCTGGCCGGAGGAAGGCTGTATCGGCATCCATAATACATGCCCAATCCTCATCAGAGATCAGGCTCATGTATTTGTCAATGGCCTGCAGATAATCCTTTGTGACTGAATATGGGGTGAAATAATATATCATGACCGAAATTTCGTAACATTCGGTCACGACGGAAAGGACATTAAAAAAACCCCCGGGTCCTGCAACCGGGGGTTTTCTCTCAAATTACTAACTAAAACTACCTAAGAAAAGTGGATTTATGAGGATTCACTTGCCAGGGAGATATCACCTTCATAAATGGGTGCCGGCAGCTCATGTGTGCAGCTGACTTCAATGGTAAACCCTTTCTGGCTTGTGCGGGTATCTCCGGTTGTACCGGTGATCTTGGCAACGGTCCGGATCCTCGGATGACCGATAACCCGGTTGGTGCCGTCAAATTCTTTGGCTATAAATACGCAATCGGTATTATTGAGGCGCCGGCAGAAGCCCGTGGCCGCAGCTTCGGTACCAGGATAAACAAAGGTATATTTATTATTAAACGACTGGCAATCCGGTTCTCCCTGTCCTTCAAACTCTACTTTATTTTTACCTTCCGTGCCGTATACCTTAAGGAATCCTCCCTGGGCAAAGACAAATCCTGGTGTAGGTTCAAGTTTACCATAATCGGCCATTGATGCGGGATTGGCAATAGGCTCCGGAAATCCAACATCGGTAAGCCATGACTTAGGTGCATAATACCCGACTTCACGAATTCCAGGCACATTATCCTTACCATCCCCCCATTCAAGGGATCCGAAGTCAAGAAGTAGCGCTACCCTTCTCGGGAGCGATATGGTTCCGGTAAGGTGAAGAACGTTTACGGTCGCGTTGATGGTGATCATAGTCCCGATGCCGAGAAAGGGATCAACCCCGGTAGCAAAGGAAAAGGCACTGCCCAAGATAACCATCATCAATAAAGCGGTAATTATTCGAATTGGTTTCATGTTGCTATAATTTTTTGATGTTTTAAAAATGCCGGATCCGGGTTGTAAACCTGGTGGAGGTGTTTAGCCCCCGGACCCGGCGGTTATCTTAGGAGGCTGAGCCTGAATCGTAATCTCCGCTCAGGCCATTTGCGATGGGAGTTCCATCATTGACCTGCATGACTTTCTGGTTCCACTGCCGGATCCTGGTACCGAAGTCTCCCTGGATCCAGAACTGCACCAGGTTGGGATCTTCATAAGGGTCACGGACCTGAACAAACTGATCATCACCCTGGCTGTTCATCCCGAAATCAAAGTTACCTGCAACGGTAAGAATGATACGGTCACCGGTGCCCATGGCATCCGATGGAGCAAGCACGCATTTGCGTCCACTGCCTTCCAGGTATGTCCGCTGGTAGTCATCCATGGTCGGAGCATATTTATGCTTGTTGAAGAAGGCTGCATTGTATGCCGACCACACATCCCACGGTACCCAAAGAAGAGTGCTGGCCCTTCTCAGGGAAGGATGGGCACTCTGCCAGAAGGCAAGGAGCTGATTGTAGGCATCCACATCGGTTTCATCAGCCGGAGCTGAGATGGCACCGGTGGCAACATAATTGCCTTTTGCTGCAGCAATTTCACCGGAGAGGATAAGTGCATTGAGTTTGGTGTCAAAACCATCGAACATATCCAGGGGAGTAAGCCCTGAATCATTCCTGGCTCCCGGGAAAAGAGAATCCAACAGATCCTCTCCGAAAGTGGCTGCGATAGCCCATAGCATTGTCTGATTCCAGGGATGGCGTTTGGTCACATTCTTTCCGATAAGATCATCGGGCCCTACCATGACTTTCTGATAGTTCTTGATGTTATCCTTCACGGAAGCATAAGCGGTTTTGACTTCCAGAATGCTTTCGATTGCTCTTCCAACATCGGCATTTTTCACATTTGTCGATGTGGTATAGGGTTTGGCAATTCCTCCCTTTCTTTCGAATGAGGTCAGAACATCCTTATTCTGAACCCCGGGGAAAAGATTGATGCCA
Source organism: uncultured Bacteroidales bacterium (assembly GCA_963732905.1). Classification (GTDB taxonomy): domain Bacteria; phylum Bacteroidota; class Bacteroidia; order Bacteroidales; genus DASQZK01. The sequence continues at coordinate 169,555 of CAVTBM010000008.1, read as the reverse complement.
AGACGGCCGAGCTCTTCCCTGAGTTTGAGAACAGGTAAAAGTTTCAGGTCCTTATTAAACCTGATCGCAGATTCCTGCAGTAATGCGAGATTAGTAGTTGCCATTTTATTGGTTTTTTATAGGTTACAAATCAAGAATTAGACCCCCATGGATTTGGCTTCTTCACCAACAGCCTTGAGGTTGGCCATAAAGTCTGCCTCCTCTTTTACAACTGAAGATCCTTCGGCTATCGCCCTTTCATCTGCCTGAGCGTCAACTTCAGTTTTTTCGATAGAAGTTTCCTTTCCGGAAGCTTTTTTCAGGGATTCGTTCTCAGTGGTAAGCTGGGAAACCAGGGCGTCTTTGGCAGCCATATCATCCACCGCCTTCTGATTGGCATCGGCAAGGTCCTGCACAGCCTTATCTTTGCTGGCATTTGCTGCAACGAGATCGGCGGCGGCCTTTTCACCGGCAGACAGGGCGTTGTCGAGAGACTCGATCTGTGCCTCATTCAGACTGACGGTATCTTCAACAGACTCGAGCGCATCAACACCCAGGGTCTTGTTAACGAATGCGAATTTTTTCATTTGCTTGCTTGTATTTGATTTTGAAGTAAACTCGGTTCCTAATTCTTCGGCGCGCGCGATAGCCTCATCAAGGCTTTTAATCCCATCGATGAGACTGCCAACGGCATCCCTGGCAAAGAACACTTTACCCGTAAGTTGTGAATCCTTTACATTTGGGCGGTTTTCCTTTACTGTATTGATAAATAACTCAGCCAGAGGATTCAGAAAGTTCTTTTTATAGTCATCATACTTCCCTGCGCGAAGATCTTCAAACATTTTAGTCTTATCCATGCTCTGATCGGCGGTGACCGTATGGAATTTTACGCCCATCTTCTCATATGCAGGCTGAAGATCTGCAAAAGAGAGAAGCACACCGATACTGCCAACCTCATCCATCGGAGTGGATGCGTATACTTCATCAGCTGAGGATCCTATCCAGAGAGCTGCTGAAGCCATAAGGCCGTCAACGAGTGCAATGATGGGCTTTTGTGTTTGTTTTACGATCTGACCGAGTGTCTGGGTTCCGTCCACTGTTCCTCCGGGGGAGTCAATCACCAGTAATATGGATGAAATATTAGGGAGAGAATCAGCCTGCTTGATGCGCTGGCCAATATCCGCCATTCCAATAGGTCCGCAGAACTGAGAACGCTTGAATAACTCACCGGTAATTGTAATGACTGCCACAGATCCATCAGGGGCATCTTCCCATCCATAAAAAGTATAAGCTTTTCGTGTTGCGGCTGTAATTACCGGATCCTTTGATTCTTCCTTCCGCTCAATTTCCACCTTGCCTTCAAGCAATGAAACAACCAGGCCTAAATTATCCATAGCATGCTTTGGATCAATGGCCCAGGTCCCTTTCCTGATTGCAGATACTAACTGATAATTCATTTCATTGTGCCTTAGTTTGAATCAACTGAAATTCAATAACTATGAAGCACAATGTTATGCCTTATATAATAGGTGTGAAAGGACTAGAGGTCCACATTCAGAATTACCGGCGAGGGATCCTTGTCTTCACCCATGATGGAAATCTCGTAACCATTGTATTTATCGGATGAATCAGGGATTACCCTCATATACTGAATCTTCATCTGAGGACCCGCATAATACCACGTTCCATCTCCGGACCGGTAAAGAGCTATGAATTTATATTGCTTCCTGGTGCGGAGCCAGGAGGTGACATCCGACCTGTTTTTTGGGATCTTGAATGAGATGTTCTTCTTAAAAATCTCACCCGGATCCTCCACAGACTGGTTTTCTGAAAAATTGCCGGTTTGGGGTGAAAAATAGATATTTTCAAAATTTTTTCCAGATTTAAGGTCAAAATCATCAAAATCCATCTCAAAGCTGTCATCCGTCTCAGGCAAAAAATTGACATGATGGGTCGGAATAAGGAAGAGATCTGTCATCTCTCCACCAAAATCACCGGTGTTTTTTTGTATGCTCATGGCTATTTTACATTAAAAAAAGTAAGGGACACATCAGGGACAGTTTTGCGCTAAGTTTTTTTGTTTTTTTTTCTCGTTCGCAACGCCTGTAATATGATTTCTTCAACATTTCATAGCTGATTGAATTGAATGAGATCCGGTAATCGGCGCAGAACTGGTAAATAGAGATCTTGATTTGGTTCTTATACCTGATTTTATCCTGGACATAATTGAAGAACACATCTTTGAAATAGATATCCAGCATCCTTTCAAAAGTTTTTTGATTTTCTTCAGACATATACACCGTCCCGCACCGGGTATTTTTGCCGCCAATATGATCAGGAAGCTCAAAAGTAATAAACTCATCTCCTTCAGTATTAATAAATGAATGATCATCAGGAACATAATCCAGAAGGGGAGTAATCATTGCCCCTATCAGGTTCTTCTTCGATGCTACCAGATCATTTATGCTACAAATTAGAAATTCCTGCAGCCAGGGTTTTAATCGGATAGTTACAGTTGGTCTGTCTCCCATAATTCTAAAGATGTTAAATAGTTAGTACTTAATAAAGGTCAATATCCGGGGCTGATATTGACCACTTAATTTGGTTATTCAGCCTTGGTGAAATCCAGGTAATATGTTTCACCAGGTTCAAAAGAAATGTTCGGATTAACCGTTCCCATTTCAAGATGACCCATTGGTGTCCACTGAAAAAAGCTTTCATTTTCCGGACTTCCTCCGGTCACCGGATGCATTCTGACTGTTGTACCGCCTACAGTCTTTGCAACTTCAATTACTTCGAATTTTGCTCTAACTTTGTCCATGATTTTATTGATTTATGTTATTGAATTGATCCGTCTTTTCGGCCGGATCCTGCCGTATATATGTGTATTTAAATATTTAAAAATCCTCCTTAAATCAAACCACATCTTTATACAAAAAATGAGTGCGATTAATAGTAGAGCCAGTATGCAAATTTTCTCAATCATATCACGTAAAAATAGAGTTTGAAAAATCATCATATATATCATGCCCCTTCGGAAATAATTGTTGTATATACCGCTTATCCGTCATGTTCTGGCAATGATGGAGAGGTTTGGAATGCTTTCCTTATTACGAAGATCATTAATGATTTCTGATGGTAAGTCTTCAACCCTATTTAATTCATCCGTAAAGTATACCTGTCCGGTGTTTGCTTTAAGTATTTTCATTCGGATCATAATAGTATTAGTTTTTCTCGGTTTTGTTCTCTTACAAGGCTCGAATCAGAATCAATATATCCTTTTTCCGACTCCACATAAGGTGCTTACCATTGGAATGGAAGATATCAAAAATTTTGAATTGTGTAGTGCATCAGGCATACCTATTATTAAGCATGGTCATATTGATCATTCACTGTCTCCATAAATGTCTGCCTAATTCTCCTATTTCTGATATATTATCTGGAAACCACAACTATTCGGCTCTGACATTAATTCTATGATGTATATTCAGATCCCTATGATTGGTTTATGGTTTTTCAATGCTTGGTGTCATGGTGGACGCATGCCACAACTTTAATATCAGGATTATTGGAAGGTGTATTCCTGTTGCGGTACCTCGGCATTGGAGAATAAATCGATATAAAATATTTTTCTGTTCATTATCCCGGATATTCATCATAAACTTTTCCATCAAATTCCCGGCCGGCAGCTTTTTTACCGACTTTAAACACCATTGTTGCCTTCTTGGTTAAAAGGCTCTCCGAACCATTTAATGCTATGTATTTTCATTGTTTCCGCGTCATTATACCAGACCTTATATTTGTTTTCATTTCCAGTAACGATCATTCCCCGTAATTTAATTCTTTGACGGCATTAAACGGTGCATTCCCCCCATTGCTTAAAAATGAAAGGCGTTCCGGCATCCCTGCATTGATCCCGAACTGATCTTACCCAATCCGGGTGCATTGGTCGGGCCCCGGGTCCGGATTCACCGCCGACATATTACCCAATCAATACTTGTAATCATGGCTACCGTGCCGTTTGCTCAGCCATGGCATGCACCCTTCACAACGGCATAGAATGTCACCGTTTTTTATTAAATCCACCGGCCCCAACATCGGCTCAATAGACACAAACCGCTTTGCCGCCGGTATATGCTGAAGTATGGGAATACGTTTATCTGCCTGTTCCTGATTTTCGGCGGTAACTCCTATCCATAGGTTTGTTAACGGCCAGCCAGTAGTTTCTTTTGCAGTAACACCGTTTATACGGTTCCATACATAACATGCCGCTGAATCCGGATCATCATCAAAAGAAATTCCAATGTCGTAACACGCTTTTTCTAATCCGTCAGCAATTTCTTCTCTTTCACGTGAGAAATATTCTTTCATTCTCTCCGGACGTTTGGTTAAAACCATAAATGTGTGTTGTGTAGCAATCGTAGCCCATACCATTACCTTGTCGATCCACTCAAAGGGCACCGTTTCATGAAACAAGTCCCCCATTGAGCAGATGAAGATCCGGCGGGGTTTCTTCCAGTGGAAAGGTTTTTGGATGGCGAATTCAACAAGGTGTGTTTCACCGTTCCATTGCCCGAGCCCATAATACATATCCGTCTTTGGATGTTGCCCCCAACGAACAACCTTTGAATAATTTTCGTATTGTGCAGGAATATTTGACAACCTCCCAGCCATACGTTCTGCATAGCAATGATCACATCCTGGTGAGGCGTGGCTGCATCCGATTATCGGATTCCATGTTTCTTCGGCCCATTCTATTTTTGTACTCATTATATGATCGTTTTAGTTATATAATCTCATCCTTCAATCCATAAACCCTTACCCATGCAAAGGTGAACTGAGCAAGATTCGGCATCTCCTGGTTTTTAGGATCCTGCACCGAATTTGTGCCCATGGACAGGATCAAATACATCTTCCGGTGTGGTATATTACCCTTATAAAGGTTAACGAGGATGTCATCGATAAACCATTTCACCGAGAAGGGAGTCCATTCGATGGCGAATGTGTGGAATCCTTTGAACCTGATCTTCCGGATAGATTGCATGGAAGAGGATAACTTTCCTTCCTTGCTATATGAATAGCCTGTATGGAAGGAAAATAATGGCCATTGCATATGCTCGAAAATATCGATTTCAGGGAGGATTACCTCATTATTATCATTCGGACATAACCGGTTCAAATAGGTCTTGGTTAGAAGCCAGATTGCAGGGTTGTAGAATTTCATCCTGTCATCAGGGAATGGCATGCGTGCGCATATCTCAAAGCGGCCATATACCTGGTTAAAGGTGTCAAACGTATTAATATCTGCACTGGTAAAGGAGAATTCATAGTCCCGGTCCCAGTGAACAATAAATCCGTTCTCTTTGCGCAATTCCAGCGACAATCCTTCCTTGGTCCTTATTATATTCTCTGGCATGCTCTCTGTCAGCTGATCATAACTCCAGCTCCCCCAGGGAAGCGATGTACTCCAAAGTCTTGGCTTGTTACCTTGATCACCCGTCTTCCTGAAATCTTCGATAAATGTGACCGGTCTCGATGGCTGGGGAATAGGATCATCCCAATTCTTTCCTTCCTGGTTGAACAGGATCCTGAAGCGGATCCATATAAGCCAGTTGACGGGCTTCAGGATCCACTTCCATATATTGTGTCGGATTAGTGGTGCATTCATGATCAATCCTCCTCCGTCAAAATCATGAGAACCGGATCCCTTCAAAGCAAGTAGTTTCTTTTCCATTTCACGTATATCCCATGCTTCAATGGGTTTTTGATGGATGCTCTCAGCCATCGCAATGGCTACCTCCTCTGTCACTGGGTTGATGGCATAGATAGCTGATGGATTGAAAATCCGTGTGAATTTGGGTTGTGATTTTGTTTCTGGAACGTCAACCCGGACAAAACTTGCCCCGGAAATCGACATGGATTCGACATGTCCGGAGATTCTTTGATGACCGAACAGTTCGATAATGGCAAATAATTCAATTTTTTCTTCCATAGTTTTAGCTGTTATGATTTAACTTTTCCTTTGCTTTCTGGTATTCCGTTTCGTTGATTGAAAAGAATTGGATGCACCTGGCACCCTTAACAATCACCCCATCCCATATACCGAATGAGTCCTGGTAGATTATCTGGAATTTATCCAGGTTAGGTATCTCTGTGGATATATCCTTCAGGATGTTATCAATGTCATTGGTTACGGTCTTACCGCCGCCTTTGTCAACGATAGCAATGATGTCATCATCGATGCGCCAGTCATAGTTGGCTCGGCTTGAAAACAGATTTCCCTGGTTCATTTCTTCATTTTTTAGTCTAACGCGGCAAACTGGACCTATTCCATGTTCGATGGATATAGGATCCGTCAGGTTTTTGCCGCAGATAGTGCAGTTAGTATTCATATTAATTAGTGATTGATTTCTAATGTCATACTGATTTTGACACCACTTTTTATAAGTGTATCAATGGCTTCTCCCACGGATATTTCAGACTTTTTGAGGGTATGTAAAGAAGGTTTAATCCATTCTTTTTTATTTCCGGGTTCTGAAATTTTGATATTACTGATATCTGATTCAGATTTTTCTATTGGAACCTTCTCTTTTGCTTTTGCCGGAATCCTCGTTTTAGAATATGGAATATATTCTCCTATCATAATCATATCAAAAGCCTTCGCTTCATATATACCCTGCAAGTAATTCCAGAAAGGAATACCGGCTTTTTCATGTGAATTAGGATTTAGCATATGTGAGATCTGGGCAGGATGCACACCAATCATCTCGGCAAATTTCGTTTTTGAAATCTTTTTTATTGAAAGTTCAGTGTCAATGTATCGGGATATTTGTTCCCGCATTTTTTCAGATGGTAAAGTGTTCATGGTTTATGATTTAGTTTAGTCATTATCATTACCGCTTATGTATTTTTCATAATCATCTGGATTCCATTCTATCCCCCATGGGTAATGCAATTTCAATCGATGCATTACAGCCATAGCCTTGAATTCAAGCATTCTGATCTCCCTGCTTATTGCCAGGTACTTGTCAACATCATCATATTTATCCCTCAAAAGGCAGTACCCACGTATCATTTCCTGGATGATGAGATATTTCTGTTTATCCTGTAAGTATGTCGTTGTTTGAAAATTTTTAATTTTTTCCATAGTACACCTATTTTGCCATCAACAGCGTCAACAGCGTCAACACTTTTTTAAATTATTGATTAACAGTTATATATAAATTTACCTCCTATCAACACTTTGTTGATCCTGTTGATGGTTGTTGACGGTTGTTGACGGTTGTTGACGGTTGTTGATCTTCTAATCATTATTATTATTATCTTATTTATCTAATTATCAGTTATATATAAAAGTGTTGACGCTGTTGACGCTGTTGACGCTGTTTTTGTCTGAAAATTTGCGTTTTATTTTTTTTGCCTTAAAAAGGCAGGTCATTATTGTCATTTTCATCACTTGTATTATTAGGTTCGTTGAATAGTCCGTCATTATCTTCTTCCGATTCGGTTCTTAAGGTGATCTCCAGATCATCATAAAGAAATGCATAGGCATGGGTGATCTTTCGCTTCTTTCTGGATTGCTCGTCAGTCATCTCAATTCCTGTTTTTGGATCCACTGCCTTAAATGCCACAGTCTTCTTTCCCAGGAACCGTTTATCATTTCTCAGGTAATAGTCTATCGAGTCTGATGGAAGGATCTTCTCCCCTTGCATCTTCCCGTGTTTCCTGTATAGGGGAATAATCCTTGAATACTGGATATAGATGACACTCTTAGCCTCATTCCATACCACGTCAACCATATCTGTTTTGAGCGTGGTAATCATGTAGTCAATCTTAAAGTCCACGTCTTCCTGTATAAGGCCATCAGCATACAGGTATTGAACCAGGGACCAGAATGTGGAGATTTCATTGCTTTTCTTTGTCTCCCTGTTCTGTACCCTCAGCTGGGTGGCTGCCTGCTTAATGAGTTTGTTCCGAGTAAATGGAAGAGTGAGCTTTTCTTCAAGTACTGAGTAAGCGGCAATGATGATCATCCAGTTGTTAAATAGTCTGGTTTCGATGATTTCACCCTTTAGTGCCTTGTTGAGCTCTTCACTGACAATATCCATATGATCCCTGTAGTGATCAATGAAATGTTTCCGGTGTGAAAGGATCTCATGTGTAATATGGGTAAGGCCGTGCTTTTCAATCTCCTTCAATTCGTTGAAATTCTTTTTTTCCTCTTCGGAATATTCAACCTTGTAAAAAGAAAGATAGACCAGGCGGGAGAAGAGCGCAATGTCTGCTGTAGGCATCTCCTGCCCCGATAGGATAACCCCACAGTCTACCGCCGTGGTCTCTTTCTTTTTATCTTTGTCCATGTTCATCCTGGTACGGCCGGTGCCGTCCCATATCCCTTTTAAAAATTCGATCTTCTCATATTCAATGGTATTCTTATATTCATCGATATGAACCAGGGCATTGGCGACCTGAGAGATATGATCTGCCAGGGCTGCTTTGGATGTATTGTTGATATTGGGGCCTTTACTCTGCCGGCCAAAAAACTGGAGAATGGAAACAGCCAGTTCTGTCTTTCCTGCTCCCTTGGGTCCGAAGAGGTTCAGTATGGGAAAGAAATTTATGATTCTTACGATATGATCCCTGAATAATGTGGCAAGATAGAAGCACAGGGCTATGGTCGCATTGTCGCCGAATACCTCGATGATCATTTTTGCATAGTCGTTAAGACTGATGGAGGAATCTTCCCGGTGAATAAATCTCCGCTCACTCATAAAAAGGCCATCATCAAATTGGTTAATGGCCGATAGCGCCGGCATGTAATAGTTGTTATCTTCATGCTTGACTATGCCGTATGAATTTATCTTTGAAAATTGCCCGTTAAATATGCCGTTCGACCAGGCAAAAAATCCTTCCTTCTGCCATCCGAGCTGGGTAACCTCCGTGCAGGTCTCGGTTTTTTCATATAAGTAGAGCTTCAATTTGTTAAGTTCGTTTTCAGACGCCTTCCAAAGGAAATTTCCGAGCCCTTCCACCTTGCATTTGAACTTCGAAAGAGCAACCAGGTCACTCTGAAGGAATTCAACGACCTGGGTATTTCCATATTTGTTTTTTATCTCATATAGCCGCTTGGCATTATAGGAGCTTTGAATGTGGAAAAGGGGTGTCATTGTGAAATTAGAACCCGGAATAATGCCTGATTTACTGTTGAAAAAGTATTCTCCTCCGTCAACATAAAAACCATATTTCTCAAAATCACTGAGTGTGACATGTTCCGGAATTTTGCTTTCCTTTACAACGGGTTCTTTCTCCTTTAAAAGTGTCCTGATCTTATCCGTCCAGGCCTTTTTAGGGGTGATGATTTTAACGACTTTTTCAATATACAGCTCATGAACAGAAGGGTCATCAAATGAGGTGATCAGATGGCAGATCTCATCTATGGCCTTGGCCTTGAAATCCGGATTGTGTGCTTTCTTCTTCCATTCTTCGGCCTTAAGCAGGATCCAGTCTTTGATATTCGCCTTGACATATTCTTTGAATTGATCTTCGGAGGAAAAAAAACTGTCCGGATCCTCCTTCGAATCATCAGGAAGGGAGATGATGTTTACCTGAATTCCACTTTCAATAAGGAGCTTTGCGGACCGCTCTACGGCCATCTTCCCGGCCTTATCCGAATCACCGATGATATTTACTGACCGGCATAAGGACTTGATCAGCTTTGCCTGTTCCGGAGTAAGGGCGGTGCCACAGGTGCCGATGGAGTTGAAGATGCCGATCTCATGTAGCCGGATCACGTCCGGGTTTCCTTCTACCAGGTAACAAAATTCTTTTTCACGCATCTCCTTCTGAGCCATATACCAGCCATAGAGGATGTTTCCTTTCACGTAAAGATTTGTCTCAGGGGTGTTGAAGTATTTCGGCGTATCGTCGCTTCCTGAAAAGTCCCGACCGGTGAAGGCCACCGGCCGGCCGTATTTGTCGAGTATGGGGAAGATGATGCGGTTGCGGAAGAAATCAAATAGTTGGCCTGGCTTGTTCTTACTCTCTTTTATCAGTCCTGCTTCAAGGAGTATTTCTCTCTTAAGGCCGGCGGTTTCGGCATGATCCAGAAGCCCGCTCCATGAATCCTCTGCATATCCGATATTCCATAACTGCAGAGATTCAGGCGACCAGCGACTCCGAACATATTCAAGGGCCAGGGCATTCTCACTCTTGTATAAATTTTGCATGAAATAAAGTCCGGCGATCTTGTTTGCGGCGATCAGGGATTCCCTGTGTTTCTCCTGCTCCCGGTATTCATCTGAGACTTCCTTTTTTGGAAATTCAATATTATGTTCGGAAGCGATCTTCTTCATTGCATCCATGAATGAGAGGCTTTCATGATCCATCACGAAGTCAATCACGTTACCTCCCTTCCCGCATCCGAAGCATTTCCATATATTTTTCCCGGGGGAAACCATTAAGGATGGTGTCTTCTCCCCATGGAATGGGCAGTTGCCTTTATAATTGGCACCGGCACGCTTAAGATCTATATATTTTGAGATGATTTCTACAATATCAAGGTCCAGGATCTTATCTTTTACTTCTTGCATTGGGGCTATTTTGCGTTTATGGGATTAACCGGTATTGGACAATGGCAATCGTATCGTCTGGAAGAAGATTCAATTCATCGATCATTTTTTGCTTAAGCTCAAAGGCTGTCATCTGAAGACATACTTTTGAATGGAAATCACTTATGGCTTTAAAAGGATAATCAACGAAATCCTCTCTTATTGCGTTGTATTTCTCTCCGGTTTCGGGATCTTCAAACTGTACAACCTGTTTATCATGGCAGAGAACCCACATAGAGGATGAAGATATGACTAGCTTCACAGGAATACAGAAGTATTCACTGTCTGGTTTTTTAAGAAGTACAACAGCCATTGTGTAATTATATGATGGGTTCTGCCTTGAGGTATCTTGTCAAGCCGATCAGATGAAAAAGATCATGCTCCATGAAGACTTTCATATTCGTTTTCAATGATATTTCGAATTCAATCCGGGAGTAAAAGCTGGTTTTCCAATCATCAAGAAGAAAAATAGCATCACAGTTTTCAAGCTTTTGCAACCTGCCGGTACCCTGAAAGTCTAATAATTCTGAGGAAGTCAGTTCCCGCATGGGATTGACAGTTGTATAGCCGGCTTCCTGCAGGAGGATCTCTGCCTGGCTGAATTTTTTGAATGTGTCGGAATACGCCTGGCTGTTTTCTGTGCCCTGGTCGAAGATTCCGGTGGGGATGTTTCCTGATATGAATATTCGCATTGTCTGATAGTTTTTAGCGTTCGTAATAAGTAAGAATCAAATTCTTCTTCTCTCCGTTTATGGTTGCCCGCACCTTCACCCGGAAGCAGGTAACGGATTTCATCCTGGTGCGAAAGAAAGAACTTCGATATCTTGTCATCTGAATTATATTGATAAGCGCCCAGCAGAGCATCGAGCCTATGGATGATATTAAGTGATGCCATCACATTGGTTCTGCTCCGGCCGGAAGAGATTAATAGTTTCCGCTGCCGGATAACCGATAGGATAAATCCCCGGCATTCCTTATGCAGTGATGTAGAGTTCATTGGATGTCTCTATTTTATAGAGAATTTGTTTCTGACCGGATCGGAATCCCCAGTACCATACCATGGCGAATATGGCCAGGCATATGACGAAAAGAAGAATGAGAAGCCATGAATCTTTGCTTTGCAAGCCTTCCGCTTCTGTGTTGTAAAGGTCTGGATTCGGAGAAATGTGGTTTTGGTTCATGGTAGAATCTGTTTTGAATGTTCTTGTTTTTCGGTTTCCCTCATTAGTCTGAGATAGTAAGGAGAGGATAATAAGATGTCAAGTTCTTTCAGCTCATCAGGGCTGCATGCTTTCAGGTACCTTTCAGGAGTGATATCAATCTCGTTTAGCTGTCTGATTTTTGGCATGTTCGTTCTGGTTTAATTTCTGAGAACTGATCTTGCGGATCAGGCAGTCCTGCAGATCCTCGGCGGTTGTCTCGCGCATCAGGTCGAAGTGAGGATTAACTTCGCTGACGGGAATGGTTCGGTTAATAATGTGTTTCATGATATAGCCTCCTGTGTGAATGGGAGTTTCATTTGGTTGGGATCTGTATAGAGGATCTCGTAGAAGGTTTCGCGAGTTTTGCGTATTTCCTCATTGATCTGAGAGCGTTTTGCCTGGAGTTCAGCGATCTTTCGATGATGGCGCTGGAGGGCAAGATCCTTTTCAGCCTGTTCGGTGACAGTATATCTTCCAGCTTTTCGAATGGACGGCAGAACTTCGTGAGTTATCCATCTTTTGAAGGCTTTAGCCTCTGGTTTTGTGGATGTTAGAATAAGAGAGTAAAGACCAGACTCATTTATCATCCAGGTCTTCCTTTTCTGACCTGAGGTACCTGTAAGATACCGTCCAGCTTCCTCTCATCATCGTCAAGTTTTTATATTGCTTGAGTGGATCTTACGTAATCAAGCAGATTGAGCAAACATCTACCCCTGCAAACCAGGTGATATTTTCCGCAGTCGTTGTAAGTGCGGATTTCGTTGCCATTGTAATTGAATAACTGAAGTTTTTCCATGTCGATAAGTATTAAATTAGTAATTGCGAATACATATTTCAGAGTTGAACTTGCACCCATGGTTGCGGCAGGAACAGGGTACAAACTCAAAATTGAGGTTTCCGTTATCATCGAGATCATCAATGCTGTCGAGCCTCGCGAAGTTGCAGGTTGCAAATTGCCGGATCTGCTCCCTCGGTTCAGTGATCCCGTAACGTTTCAGGGCCTTTAATTTTTGATGTGCCTGGTCAGATTCAAGAAGACGCAGATAAATGATCCGGGTGAGGTCATCATCCATCTCCCTTAAAAGATGATAATTGCCATCTCTTTTAAAAATAACACGGTCATGCGTGAGAGTTCCCGGTGAGCTGTGAAGAATTCTAATGTGCATGGCAGAAATGTTTTATTCGGAATCAATAAGACGCTTCTGCATATTGAAGCGGATCATCTGGATGTCGTCGGAGCGAGACCGGTGAGACTATCGGAGCTTTTCATAGATCTGGCTTGCAGAATATCCTTTATCCAAGAAAAACCTGGATATACTCAAAAATTTCCTTATCTCTCTGATTGATAAGCTCTTTAATTGCTGGTGTGATTATTGGCATAGTTGTATTATATTATATTTATAGTAAATTAACTGAACGAAACTAACACATTTGTTAGTAACGTGCAAATATTTACTGCATAAATGAATATTTTTTATCAAATAATTTATAAATATCTGTAATGCATGGACTTAAGAAATAAAATAGAAACATTATGTAAGGAGAGGGGAATGACCCTTAAGAAATTGGCGTCATTGATATCAATCGCTGAACAAATGCTTCATAGGAATATGAATAGAAATAGCATGGAATGCTAAGTATATCATTAGAATGGCTGCAGATTTTTGCCATCGATCCAGGATATTTTTTGAATGATTCTACAGAGAAAACAAATATGAATATTGGGGAACAGGAAATTAGATTCCGGCGCAATGATTCAGTCCAAGAAAGAGACAATAAGGATCTTGAGAGGCTTAAAGAAATTAATGAATTATATCAGGAGAATAGAAAACTCAGAATTGAAACTCGAAAAGTTAAAAGAAGAGAATCAAAATTTAAAAAATCCAAGTTCTGGTAGCATGCAAAAAACAACCAAACCTTTACCTTAGTATATAGTAATCCCAAAGTAATGATTATCCGCTTCCGGATTTTGTCATTAATACCAGTTAGGAGCAAAAAATAACACTCAAAACTCAATAAAATGAAACGTTTTAGCGCAATCACCTTAATTCTAATTATTTGGATGGGGTGTCTTTATGGTCAGGAATATGAGGTAGAATACAATAATCTTGTTCAGCAGTATAAGGAAGGTGCCATTACTTCGGCGGAAATGCAATTGGGCATTCAGGACATTAAAAATTGGATGAGTAAGTTCGACACTGTTATCAATGTGCCCTATAACCCTGAATTCAGAACGATTGAATACACCTTCGTCTTCGATTTACCAGGCATTGACAAACACACTCTCTTTGAACGATTGAAAGAGTATGATGCGACATACTATTTAGGGACCAATGGCATCGATTATTCTAGTGATGAGTTTGGAAAATTGATCCTGCATGGAGAATTTGAATACAACGATAAAGTTGACTGGATAACGAAAGTTGGATTTTCATTATTAGGAAAGGTTGATGAATATTCAAATGTATGCAAGTTCAGTACTTGCGCTTCAGTGAAAGATGGAAGGGTAAGGATCACTTTTAAAAATATTTATCTCGAAAGAACATTAAAAATGAGGATAAATACTGGAGCGGGAATAGTAAATAGCAATAGTATAATTGACTATCCATTAACCAGATTCTATCCTTTCACGAACATGCCGGAAATGGGACCAAGAAAATATGCCCAGCGATTTCTTATTGCAACGGATGATGATTTAACGAATCACGCGAATCACATTGCTGCATTTTTAAGAGACACAAATACTGATCAGGGTTGGTAAATCCGAATAATCATCCGAAAAACGCTATGCCAAGCATATAGCCTCCTGATAATTAACTAAATATAATAATAAAATAAATGCCTCCAGGTTCGCATGAGCGGACAAGTCTAAAAATTCAGAGATTTGTCCGCTTTTTCTTTTTTGCTACTTATTGTCAGCCATCAGGAAAAGACAAGGGATCTCTTTGATCCCAGGGATTCGACATTCTCTTTGCTAAAAATTAAACCCTCAGGAAAATTTGGTGCTCTTCAAGATTGGCAATTTCTTTTGAATGACTTTGCTTCATCACTCTATTATCCAGGGAAATTCTATCGTTCATTCATAAATCCTGAAGGATTTTATTTTTGGCTGATCCATTGAGCCAGGTTCTCTTGTAGCATCATCCGGACGATAGCTTAAGTCTATATAATCAGAAAAATGTGTGAATAATGTAAGTTTCTTCTAAAGTTATGTAATACTTTTCAGACAAAAGATCATCAACTTTACATTGCATATATTTTATACAAATTTAAAGTCCAATAAAATGAAAGCAACGAGAAACACAAATCGGATAAAAACTATCATGATGGCTATTACCAGTGTAATAATGATAGTAGCCTTTAGCTCTTGTGCTACGAAAGCCAAATTTATGGATTCTTCAGTTGTTCCGGGAGCAACGGGATCTGTGACAGTTAAAACTGATAAGAACGACAATTATGTAATTAAAGTACAAATTGATAATCTGGCCACTCCCGATAAGCTCGATCCACCAAAGACTGCTTATGTGGTATGGATGGAGACTGAAGAAAACGTTACAAAAAACATCGGACAGATAAATAGCTCGTCCGGAATGCTGTCCAATAAATTAACTGCAAACTTCGAGACTGTTTCTGCCGTGAAACCAACTAAAATATTTATCACCGCAGAGAAAGATCCCAGTATTCAGTATCCGGCAGATAAAGTTGTACTTACAACAAGTACCTTTTAGATATACATCGGTTTAAAGATTTAATTTTCGTTCCGACTTTTTAATCGGTTCAAAACTTAACATCTTTATAAAACACTTTTTTCGGATACACTCACGGTCAAAAAGCCGGGGGAATTATCTCTTGCCCCTACTACGTTACTTTTCAAGCAGGATATTATATTCGGTGTCACTCCAAAAAGTGACACCTCTCGTCGCTTTATATTCACTAAGATTTTTGAAGATCATGTCATACATGAACTGCCTGTACGTTTTCCAGTTCCGGTATCAGAATGTCGTGTTCATACGGCCTTTTTTCCCGGCGACACTATTCCCGTTTATAAACCGATACAACCTATTCGTTTATCTGCATTTCAAGCCACAGTGAGGAAATAGGCCGGATAAAGCGCCCGGTAGCCGTTTAATTAAATTCTGCTCCCCTTCCATCAGGTTTGTCAATTCTTGTTAACCGGTATTTCCGGCCAGGAATGTCAATATATCACATCCTAAAAAACTGGCAGAATTCTTAAAACATTTTGGTTTAGAATTGTTTACTTCATGATATGTCTGAATTTTCAACCTTAATTCCTTTCCAATGAATACAACCAATAAAAAGAGCGTAGCACGTATTGCCTTTCTTGCTGTCGCCGGTATGATCATAGTTTTTGCCTTCAGCTCATGTGCAACAAAAGCCAGCTTCCTGGCCTCTACCGTAGTTCCTGCTGCCCAGGGGACGGTTACCGTGAAGAAGGATAAAAACGCCAATTATGTGGTTAAAATACAAATCATTAACCTGGCTCAACCTGATAAGCTCCAGCCTTCAAAAAATGTATATGTGGTATGGATGGAAACGGATGAGAACGAGGCTAAAAACATGGGACAGATCCAAACCTCATCCGGAATGCTGTCAAAAAAGTTAAAGGCAGAATTCAAGACGGTAACAGCAATGAAACCGACAAAAATTTTCCTCACTGCCGAAAATAGTCCGAGTGTTGAAGAACCTGGCAGAGATGTTATACTCACCACGAGGAAGTTTTAGACTGATTTGAATGGTGGGTCAATAATGGTACTCTACCTGAAACAGAAATTATTTTTAAGAAGTATCCCGGACAGAAATCCTCTCTGAATATGAAATCAGGTTGCCCGGGCACATTCAACCTAAAAAACCACTATGCATCCGGCAGCCGGATTTCACACGGAAATACAGAGTTTAATCAGTCGTCCCTATAATTCAAGAAATTCATAAAATACCCTTTCCGGCTGACTCTTCCGATCAAAGTACAGATAATGATTTTTACCGATTCTGACCGGTTTTTTTCAACCAGAAGGTCTGGTCGGTAATTCACCAAAGTTTTCCACATTGGGCCCAAGAAATCGTAAATAAGATTAGCATTGCGGCTATCATCCTACAGGGATGATTTTGCCGTTATTTTGCTTTTTTACCATAGGGTGAATTCCCTGCATGGTTTCAAAGGGACGTTCCACATCAATAAAACCAATCTTTTTGACTACTGAAATCGTGTCAAGGCTAATAAATATTGACTTTACCGACTAATATCGTTATTTTTAGAGATATTTACATTCAGGCTATTCAATTTATATCGATCGTTAAGCTAATACATATCACCCCTGTTACTTTGAAATAAATCAATAATAGAAGTATTTTTAAAGTGATTTTATTGTTAATTAAATAACACGAACAGATATGAAAAAAATCTCCTTTACCTTTGCTGCAGCGGCGATGATATTCTCTGTAGGAATTGGTATGAGTTTCCTTACATCGTGCGAGGGACCTGCAGGGCCAGCTGGTCAGGATGCCAATGAAACCTGTATTCAGTGCCACAACGATAAGACACTCGTACTGGCGAAAGAAATTCAGGCTGCAAATTCAGGCCATCAGACCGGGACCACCTTTGAGAGAAACGCCACGGATTGTGCTCCCTGTCATACACACCAGGGCCATCTTGAAGTTCTTGCCACCGGGGCAGAAACAACAGCTGCTGCCATCAGTGATCCGGTACCTGTGAACTGCCGCACCTGCCATAATATTCATGAAAATTATGACAGCACCGATTTCTCGCTCAGAGGTCAGTCCCCTGTCACCATGCTGATCAACGGTGTTGAAGTAGATCTTGGCAAAAGCAATGTTTGCGTGAGCTGCCATCAACCAAGGCTTCCCGATCCCCTGCCCGTACTTGGCGGAGCAGCCGTTACTCTCGGCAGTAACCGCTGGGGACCCCACCACGGACCACAGTCTGCAATGGTATGGGGTACAGGCGGCTATGAAATTTCCGGATCATTGTCTTATCCTGCTTCCGGTGCCGATGCTACCCATCATGACGCAGGTTGCGTTACCTGTCACATGGCTGAACCTTTTGGTGCACAGGCAGGTGGACATACATTTAAAATGGCCTACGATTCTCACGGACCCGTTGATCTCGTTGCCGGTTGTACCAAATGTCATTCCGGTATTAAAAGTTTCGACCTGGATGGCGTTCAGACTGACGTTTCCGGTTTAATGGAAGAACTGAGGACCGATCTTATTACCGCCGGTATTCTTGGTGACGATGACCTCGTAGCCAATACTACAGGTGCCATTCCTTCCGACCAGGCCGGCGCATTGCTGAATTACCTTCTTGTTGAAGCTGACGGAAGTATGGGAGTACATAATCCTTCCTACATCAAAGCTCTTCTGCAGAATTCACTTGAAGTCTTCCAGAAATAAAAGGAATACCCTATTCTTAACCTAATAAGTTAAATCCCGGGACAGATCTCTGTTCCGGGATTTTTGTTTAGGTGTTGAGGTGTTTGGTTGTTTAGTCGTACCTGGGGCAGGAGTCTTTTTCACCACAGATTAAGCAGATTAGCACAGATTGAGTTTAGTTGTTGAGTTGTTTAATTGTAGCTGAGGCAGGAGTTTTTTTCACCACAGATTACGCAGATTACACAGATTGAGTTTAGTTGTTGAGTTATTTAGGTGTTTAGGTGTTTAGGTGTTTAGTCATCACGAACAACTTAACACCTCAACACCTCAACACCTCAACATTTAGTCGTGGAGTTGTGGGAATGAGAGGAAGGAACAGGATTAGGGAAGATGTGGAAGGCAGTCTAAGAGGACATGGCGATCGCACTGCCGGTGATGTAAGCCAGAACCCACCAGACCCATGCTATGGTAGAATAGGTCAGTAACCCTTTATGGTTATCTGACTTTCGTTTAGCCCAGAAAAACGAGGTATCGATGATCATCACGGTAAGGGCTGAATAACCCAGTATTCCGTGGAGCGTAAACGGGCTGTTCTCCGAACCAATGATCATCAGTGTTGTGGCAGTAATGTCGAATACCAGGGCCAGGGTTTGAATCCGGAGGGTGGGCAGGGTAATGGTTTTCCGTTTATGAAACCGGATAAAGGATATGGTGTACAACACAAGTGCTACTGTAACAATGGAAGAGCCTGCAATCAAAATAGGTTTCATAGAGCTTTATTAAATAAATCCCCGTCAATTCCAGGGGTGGTTCAAATTGAAAAACAACGGGCCTGACAAAATTTTCCTGTTCGCAATCGGTATAAAGCGAAATCAGGAAAATCTTTCCGGCTCATAATTCCAGGTACTCAAATTCAGGATAGCCTACCTGGTGCAGACTATTGTAATAATTTAAAAAATGCATCTTGAAGTAACGGTCTTCCATATCCCGGATGATCCAGGTAGAGTCTTTCCTGACATAATATTCCGCTGAATTTGAATTGAAATCGATAATTACCTCCTTCCAGTCGTATCCAATGAAATTAAGGGTTGTGTCGTAGTTCAGGTTTCGCACATCATCCCAGGTGATGGTATCGAAAGGCATGGTATTATCCAAAGCGCTGCTGACCTTGTATGGATTCAGCAGGACACCCCTGACATAATATGGCGTTGGAACACCCTCATCGGTATACAGGATGGTACCGTACTGGGAAAAGAGAATATCCCAGTCGGTTTTCGGCGGCTCGATATTCACCGGTTTGATGGTGTCCGCAACGACATTTACATAAACGAAGTTAAAATCAGGGTCCTTATTAATTATGGAAGACTTTGGTTCACCGTCAATACCGGCACAGCTCAATGTGAAGGATCCGGAATTGACACTGTCAATGCGTACCTTCCACAACGGCGTGTATTTTATCCCGTCATATTGGCCGATCAGAAAAATCTCTCCGGTTGGCCTGGCCGGGTATACTTCCCGGTTAAGCCAGGGGCTGAATGCACACGAATCCGGATTGCCATCAATAGCATCAAAATGGTACAGGCTGGCGGTGGTGACCGGTGTTACGCTGTCAAAGGAAAATACGCCGGTTGGAATAACCGCATAGAGGTTCCCTGAATTTATATTCACCTGCCAGCCGGATTCAGAGGCATCGAACGCCATTACCCAACTGTCATTAGGCAGATCGGCTTTAATTTCACCGGTTCCGAAATCGAAATACACCTGGTTATCGTAGATAGAATTCTGCAAAGCAATATCTACTGCTTCACTTGGTGGTTGTGGCGGCATCCGTTCATCCTTATCAAAACAAGAGGGTAAAAAAACGGTTATACAAACCAGGAGTATTCCGACAATATGTATATTCCTCATTTCAATACTTCGTAAAATTATAGGCTAGCTTCAGGAAATACGAACGCCCCCAGGCAATCGAGCTGCTGTCGGAACCCCCACTATGTACTCCTCCTGATCCACCCTCGCTGAAAACACTCACTACATTAAACAAATTTTTCACCCCTGTGCTGAGCGTAAACTGCTTATTAAAAAAAGACTTGTTCAAAGTAATATCCATCATATTATAGTCGCTGACAAATCCAAAATGCAGGTCATTTTCCGTTCCCGACAATATTGGGTATTTTCCGGTGTACTTATAAAAGACCGAAAGGATTAAATCGGAACGGAAAAGATCATATTTCATATTCGCCGTAAATTCATAATTCATGGCATTATCCTCCACCCGTCCGTTCTCCCCGGTAAAATAGTAATAATGATTGATGGCCGATTCGCCCAGCGATACTTCAAATCTCGGATGAAGCCTGTATTTGAGCTGGACGGTGGTTCCTCCGGTTGTGTATCCGTCAACGTTGATATATCCATATTGGTTTGTAGCCTGGTCAATGAGTGTAAGCTGAATACTGTTTTCAATCTGATTGTAAAACCCTTTCATCTCGATATCGAAGAAATTTTTCCCGAAATCAAATTTATAATTACCGGAAACATTTATATTATTTGAATTTTCCGCCTTCAAATCGGGGCTTGGAAGAATATTATGATTAATATCCTGGAATTCAAGGTATAATTCCTTTAGTGAAGGAGCGCGGAAGCCCCTTGCATACGACCCCCTAAAATTTAATTTCTTTGATGGTGCATATTTCAGGTTAAGGGAAGACGCAATGGGTGCATTATATTTCGTATTATAGATCAACCGGATACCTCCCTGAAATTCCAGCTTTTGAACCGGCGAAAGATTCAGGGTTGCAAATGCAGCATAATTTCCTATAACCTGCTTATTATCCAGGATCCTTTTCCCTGTACCGGTTTCAATGGCAATATCGTAACCTGCTGCGATATTAAAAAAGTTCCGACCATTGTCATAATACCATTCGCCTCTTGAGAGGTAATCACGAAAGGTTGACGTATCCTGGAGACTCGAATCCGGGCTTAATATTTTATGTAGATCAACCAGGTCATTGAGCCAGGTGTTTTTAATCCGGCTGTAATCTTCAAGTGAGCTGATGATATTGATCCGGCTGTTCACACCTAAATCCTGTTTAAAAAACAGATTGGCACTGAAGCGGTTGGTATAAAAGTACGAATCGGCAGCCAATCCGTAATTATGACCCTTCAATACGGGGGATCCCCTGTAAAGCAGTGTTTCCCGGAAATACCGGGTATCAGCCTTTATCCTGGTATGATTCGAATGGTAAACATAATAGCCACTGCCGTAATATTGTTCTTTTGGCTTGAACAAAGAGGTTCTGATGCCTTCCAGTCTCGGGTAGCCCTGAAAGAAATTCCTGCCTCCATCAAAGCCAAAAGCGTGTTTATCTTTGTTCATAGAAAATGATCCGTCGGCATTATAGACCCCGACAGTCTCGTAATATGTATTCAGTCCGGCTATAAGACTATTCCGTGTATTTTCACGGGTGATGATGTTGATGGCACCTCCCATTGCATTCGATCCATACTGCACAGACATAGGGCCATCAATAATCTCTACATGATCAGCATTGTTCAGGATAAGCTGCGACATGTCGAGGTTGCCGTTCATCCTTCCTATCACAGGAACACCGTCAACCAGAATTTTAATATGCTCACCTCCCAGTCCGTTCAAAGAAAGGCCTGATCCGAGAACGGCATCCTGGGATATCCTGAAGTTCAGCTGAGTTGAAAGGAGTTCCGAGAGATTATTGGCAGCCTTTTCCTTCATATCGAGTGAACTGATAACATTCACCTTATAAATAGAATTATCAACGAGCCTGGGTTTATTCTGAGCCGTCACCACAACTTCGTCCATGCCAAACACCGAAGGTTCCATTTTGAAGGTATAGTTACCGCCGTTGTAAAGGGTGTCCAGGAACGTTTTATATCCGATCATGGAAACGGCCAGAACCGTTTTCCCGTTGATTGCCTCGCTTGCCCTTCCATTTTCATCAGAGACCTGGAATGTCTGATGTTTCAAGGATTTATTTTCGAAGCATAAATTTGCATATTGCAGGGGCTTACCCGTGATTTTATCGACAAGATTAATCCTGGCCATCTCCTGCGAAAAGACAGACATTGAACCACAAACGATAAGTATTAGCAGCCAGAGAGCTTTCTTCATATTTCCCCTGAGCAATTTTTATTATTTCGCTTTCATTATCCTGGCCGTCCCAACGAGTCCGGACGATTTTACCGTTATAAAATAGCTTCCCGGCCTGAGTGAGCTAAGATCAATGCTAACATCACCGGAAACCGGGACTATTGAACGCAGTACTTCTCTTCCTGTGACGTCTGTAACGCTGATATCAAGATCTTCGCCGCTTCTGAAACGGTCTGAGCGGAGATTAATCAGATCACTTACCGGGTTTGGATAAACAGTGAGGGACAGACCATCGAATGGTTTCTTCCCGATACCGTATGAAATCCATGCCGTTTCATCGCCTTTTGGATAGGCATACAGTTCAACACCCATTGTGGTATTCGTCCGGATACAAGCGCTGTAGGCATCGGTTTTGAATGCAACATCCCAGTCAGCACGGCTTGCCTGTATGGCAGTGCCCGACATCAACTGGTAATAAACATCGTTGGCGTACTCTGCTCCCATGGTAAGGGTATCGTTGACAGCCTGACCTTCCTGGGGGTAAAGTTTCTGATACCGTATCCCTACCCTGCCCAGGCCACTTATCCCACTCTCAAAATACGTTACATTTAAACGAAAAATTTCCCCGTTGCCATCTTTTACAAAATATGCCTTGTTCTTAAGAGGAACTATTGACATACCCTGCAGTTCATACCAGGAATTTCCAATGATGGTAAGTGAATCGGAGAAGGCTGTAGTATCCTGCAGTGCTGCATTATACGCGGCAGATGAGTCAACCGCATCATAGATGCAAGCGCTTGCTGTTTCATTCAGCAAGAGGCCGGTTACCGTATAGTCGATGGTATTATCATGAAATTTTGTAAGGACAAAGTCCCAGTCAGCCTCGGCCGGCTCCCGGTCGACAAAGTTATGTGATGAAAAGGAATAATAGAGAAAGAGTTTATCCATGTATTCATAACACGGAGCCTTTTCAAAAATCTCATTTTCACCGTTCACATCGGTATACCTGAAAATATAGTAGTCAGCAGCGCTGTATTTCATCTCAATATAGAGATCTCTGTAATTGCCGTCGAGAGTTTTTATGATGAACAGGGAATCTCCGTCAATATTATGATTTTGGGAATTGTAAATTCCCCAACCATAGTCGGGATGGCCCAGCTGATTCATATTGAAAGAACCGTCGTCCCATGTAGACATGGAATTATACAACTGCGGCCAGCTATAGATCCCTGTAGTATCCAGCTGAGCGTGAACAAAAGTCAAACTTAGTAAGCCTGCAAAAAGTGTAAAAAGTTTTTTCATTGTAATTCCTTTTTCTGTTATCCTGTTTTCAACATCCTCCTTTATTCCCGAACAGTTACAAAAGTACATAAATCGCCTTTTAATATTTACGAATGCGGACACAATTCCGGGATAAATGACTATCTAAATATGTTAAGGAGGAACATTCCGGTTAAGTAATTAATATCAAATACTTAAGGCTCTAAAAATATGAAATTAATCTAAATAAAGGGCATAAAAAAGAGGGTGTCTCAAAAGTCATGAAATCCTGTCTGCAAAGTTCATCATGAAAACCTTTGTCGTTAAACCCCGGGATTTCAAACATGGATCACCGAAAGAAGCGGTTCATCCGTCACGATGAATGCGCCTGGAATTCATGCCGGGCAACCGGGGGTAAAGGACTGTCTGGTAGTTTCAATCAGAATGTCAGACCAAAGGGATCAGGACATTTGAGATACCCTCCCGTTAAAAGGAATTGGCTTACTTTTTAAAAGTTCTCATGTAATTGACGATATTCCAGATATCTTCATCAGTAAGCTTTTTGTCATATCCGGGCATTTCATCGCGACCCTGTTTGGTTTTATAATGCAGTTCACCATCGGTCTGATCCTGGAAGTAAGCAGAGGAAAAGTCGCCCGAGTGTGTTTCCAGCATCCGGGCTTTGGGTCCGTCGCCCAGTCCGGTCTTGCCATGGCAGGAGGCACAATTCCGGTTGTACAGCATTTTGCCGTCGGCAAGTGACTGCGCATCCGCTTTGACCGGGTTCTTCATATTTTTGTATTCAGCAGATACCGGCCAGGGTTTAGGTTGTTGCTGGCTTAAGGTGAATGACATCAGGCTGATAATCCCAAGTGTCATAACGACAATAGAAATAAGGACATTCTTTTTCATATCTCTCAAATTTAATGATTTAAAAATTAATGAACTTCCTGCCAGCCTGTGATAATACTCCTGAAATTACTTACAGGAGACTTTCCTATTGTGCTGACATATAAATGAATGATCAGGAACACGGAAACAAGAAATCCCATTACAATATGCAGTTGGGCAGTGAGAAAAATCCCTGAAAAACCAAGTAATTTTTTCAGTATGAATTCAGGAAACAGGAGCGCCCAGCCGCTAATGAATAGCAAAGGCAGTGCCAGATACATAGTGAACACATAAGAAACTTTCTGCAACGGGTTGAATTTCCTGTCCTGATTGACCGGATATGGTGATTCTTCCCCGGTAAAGACGCCAAAAGCATAATAGCGGAGTTGCTTCCATAAACTCTGTCCCAGACCTTTCAGCCTCAAGCGGTAGAAACGGCCGTTTTTGAAAACGATATTTCCCATAAAGAATAAAAAATAATTCAGGGTAAGGACTATGCCACTGAAATTATGCATAGATACCGCAACATCAAAATTAATAAAGGGAGAATTGAGATCTGAATACTGCATGCTTATTCCTGAGAGGATAAGCAAGATAATAAAAATTGCGTTCAATCCGTGCCAAATTCGTATCCAAACGGGATAGAAATATATTTTTTCAGACATAGTTAATGTTTTTTTCTGAGTACAATTCTAAAAATTGTATGTACCGCCATCGCAAGAAGTACCAGGCCAAATATCAGTATACTGGCAATGTTGAGGATTCTGCTCCGGTTGGCTCCGATCACATAAGAATTATTATTGATAATGGCGCCGTTAATAAAGCCATATTCCTTCCTGCTTTCCTTAGCCCTGTATTTATAGAGTGTTCCCATCAGGATAGAATTGCTCGAATGGCACTGCACACATTTCCTCACGGCGCTGTCGGCAGGCATGATATCATGTGACACTCTTAGACTGTCGTTCATCTCCGCGTGACATTCGATGCATCTGACGGCTTTAAAATGCAGCTCCTGGTTAGGCAGCCAGTCGTGTTTAGGGATGACGTTCCCCAGATCTTTATTGGACAGAAGCCTGAATTTCTCTATATTCCCGTGGCAGCTGAGACAGATATTGTTGGTCTCAACGATGACCTCTGAAACATTCTCCGTGCTTCTTGATAATAATTTATAACTGTGCGGATTGTGGCAGTTCCAGCATGAAAAATCACCATTAGTGGCGGTATAATGCACCGATTTCTGACTTTCCTCATCAATCTGTTCGAATTTAAACTGGGCGAACTTCTCATCGTATCCATGGCAGTCGAGGCAGGTCCAGTAGTCGGCAAACCTGAGCTTAAGCGCATGTGGAAAAGTATTGTATTCGTCGGAGTGGCAGTCGAGGCAGCTGAAGTTCCAGTGGACTGAATTATAGTAATCATTCCGGCTGATCCTGTAATCGAGACACATATTTGCTCTCTTTGTGGCTCCGGTAGTTGAGTCTGTCAGAGTATAGAACTTATCCCCATGACATTTCAGACATTGTTCGTTTACTTTGGCAAAGGGCGAATTCTTTTCCCCTTTATCTTCCGTTTGGTCTTTCTGCTGCAAACCGGCCCATGCCGTATTGATAAGCAGGCCGAAAAGACCTGCCAGGAGAAGGATTAGGGGAAATATGGATTTTCTGTTTTTATTCATAATCCGATATATCAGAATCTGACGGTTATATTAAAACCAAGCCGGTAGTCTCCTTTCGTAAAATCATTGGTATTGTAAAGGAGATTTCTCTGATTTATGATAGCCGAATAGTTTGCAAAGAAAATCTGGAAAGCATGAGTGGCCGTTCCGATTTCGATTCCGGCAGCCAGGTTGGGTTTTGGATCGAAGGCATCCTGTTTGGTCAGGAGCTGGTCGTATTCAGCCAGAATAGAAATGGGACCCAGCACTTTAGCCCTACCGCCGGCATGGATCGTAAAGTCAGCATTTTTCAACCCCTGCTCAACACTGTTGTAATAGATAAACCCCGGGGCTACCTGGAAGGACAGTTTCTCGTTAAATTTCCTGGCCACAATTACCTGGGTGAAATAAGAAAAGCGGTGAATGCTTCTGAAATTTTCCTCCGGCCCGAAATTGTCCGTACTGCGGGCATCCAGAACCACGTTACCGTAATAGCTGACTGAGACCGGCGTTTTCCCTGAGCGCGTCTGCCGAAGGATGGCATATTTCCACTGCAGATCCTGCAGTTTGTAATCTTCAGTGGTCCCCGCTCCTAACATCAGCTTGTCGGTAATACCATAATTGAGAGCCAGGCGGATGTTTGACGGTGCATAAATTCCGAAGATATCGGTAATCCCGTTTTTCACGGTACCGAACCTGTGCTGGATCTGGAACTGAAGGCCTCCTTTAAACGGACTTTCAACCGTCTGGTTATCGATCAGAAGTGTGGCTTCGAAGGTCGATCTTACCGGCTTGTCTTCATTTTCATCCTGGCCAAAGGCCGGTATGACGAGGAATAAACTCAGTGCAAATGCAATTAAGCTTTTCATATTTAGTGTTTTTTTGGTTTAAAATAGGTTAGTTGTTTTTAGCTCCCTGGGTAATCCAACCGAGGATCTCAAAGTAATCTGGAGAAGTATTGTCCAGACCGCCATGACCTTTTCCCAGTTGTTTGATGATGACACTTTCTTCAGGTTTGGCTGTATTCACATACCCGCCTTCGGTGAGGGATTTGTATGCATTGGCCTGGCCCAGGTCGGGTTGGGCTTTTGAGGGATGGCATCCTTCGCAACTCTTAAAGACCGGTAACACATCATCCTTAAAGCTGTACACTTTATTAGGATTGTACCCTGGGGGTTCGTAAGTATATTTTTCACATGAATACAAGCCGAAACCTGTAATGATCATGCTGAAAACTAATAACTTGAGAACCGGAGCTTTTTTTCTTGTCATATTAATAGTTTTTATCCTTTTCCTTCACGATTTATTGTTACAAAAATAACTACATGCTAATATAGTAAATACTTCTTTATGAAAGAATATGTTTTGAAATGTCAAGATGTTATGCGCGAATACTATCGATTTAGATCGATTCTAAAATAGATATTTGTCGGGTTAACGCGATAGGAGAAGCAGGAAATTAAATTATATTTGAACGAATATATTTATATAATTCTATATTATTGTGTACCAAAGATCTAAGATTTGCAAGAGTTGTGAGGAGTGTAACACTAAATCGGAGCTGTTTCGCTTATTAACCAAGGAGGAAACGCAACAGTTAAATGAAGAGCGGTTTGAGGTCCACTTCAGAGCCGGGGAGAATATTATCAAGCAGGGAACGACCCTGACCCATGTTTCCAATCTGGTCCAGGGCTTTGCCAAAGTTTATATTGAAGGATATGATCATCGAAACCTGTTGTTGAATCTGGTTGCGCCGTTTGTCATTCTGGGGGGGCCCGGACTTTTCACCGACAACAGGAATCATTATACGATCACTGCGCTCGAAGATTCTGTGGTATGTTTTATAAATGCTGATAATTTCAAAAAGGTCTTGCGAAGCAATTCTGACTTTGCCGAACATTTTATCAGTCAGCTAAATCACAAGACTATCCAGACCTACGAAAAAATATTGAGTCTGGCCCAGAAACAAATGCACGGCAAGATGGCCGATGCTCTTATCTACCTTTCTCAGACGGTGTATGGCTCACTTACTTTTGAAATTCCTCTGAGCCGCCAGGACCTTGCAGATATGACGGCCATGTCGAAGGATAGCGCGATCAGAATCCTTAAGGAGTTCGAGCGTGATGAGATAGCCCTGGTCAATGGCAAAAAAGTCAGTATTACTAACATTGAGGCGTTGCGGGAATTGTCGGAAAGAGGTTAGAAATATAGCGTTTCTATCCATCTCCGGTTAAACTCTACTATCCGGTGATATTCTGCCATACTTACCTGCTGTTTTGCGGGTTTTACTTACCCGAGCTTTGCCTGCCAGGCTCTTCCTTAGTTCTTAGCTGAACAGCTATCCTTTTTTATTTGGAGTCGAACAGCAAATTTACTAACTTTTGTGGCTGAATCTCCGGCTGTCAGAGTAAGCCCTGAAGAAAAGCAGTGATTTTATTTCAGGCTGTTTCTTTTATGAGATCCGGGTATTCAGGCATTACCGGTCGTTCACGCTCTATATAAGAAGACAATCTAAGCTGTTGCGCATATTCACCCTTAAACGGATCACAGCATGAAAGATTTTCTGGCTTATAAAATTATACCCGAATTGAAACTGATCATTGAATTCATTTATGGTACACTGAATTATGAAAACGGTGTTGCAGTAAAAAAAATGGAAATACAGGATAAAGAATATAATCCCGGGTACAATTTTCTGGTGGATTATACACATTGCAGAATTTCCTATACCGATGCAGATCTTCTCAAATATGTCAGAGATTTGCGAAATAATTCACGGATCATTGGAAACAGAAAATCGGCTTTGATTACCAAAACTCCGGCCCATGTTGTTTTTAATACCCTCTATACTGAAGCTTTGAAGGAATTCCCAATGAAATTCAAGATTTTCAGTTCCATTCCTGCCGCCATGGACTGGATTGATATACCTGAAATTCATGAAGATATGATATTTTCTGTCATCAATGGCTGGATAAATGAGGCCGTTAAGATTTAATTTTTGCCAGCGCACGATGGATATCAACGATCCTGACAATGATACCGGATACACAAGGTCATCGTGATCCAAGGGTGATCTCATATAACACTCTAAGAAATGCCGTCGGCATCCTCGGTATTTCTTTTCCCGTGGTCATGGCAGCTGGTTCCATCCTTTCCGGTGAGTGCCGGGAAATTCAAAGTTCCATAAGTGCTTATTATTACACGGGAATGAGAAACCTGTTTACAGGCATTATATTTGCCATTGCCTTTTTCCTGTTTGCCTATAAAGGGTATGAGAAAAAAGATGCTATAGCAGGCAACCTGGCAAGTGTATTTGCGCTTGGGGTAGCCTTTTTCCCAACTTCCATAACCGGACATTTTACCAGTTGCATTCCGAATCCCATTGATACCGGCTTATCCAGCACAATCCACTTCATCACATCGGGCGGATTTTTCCTGACCCTCTCCTACTTCTCCATTTGCCTGTTCACGAAATCGGTCAAAGAGCCTTCCGAAATGAAACACAAAAGAAACAAGCTTTATCGAACTTGTGGCTTTGTCATGCTGGTGTGTATCCTTTTAATTGGCGTATATTCAAATGGAGAAAAACATGGGCATTTCGGTTTTCTGAGTAAAGCGGATCCCGTTTTCTGGCTTGAAACCATTGCCTTATGGGCATTCGGGTTCTCCTGGCTTACCAAAGGGGAGACTTTTCTTACCGATAAAAAGAAATGATTTCTATCTTTGGGACCATGAATTAATTTGCCCGTCTCACCTCCTTCAGAGGGCAACGGAAGAACCCTTAAAATGAGAAGCGAATGGAAGCCGCGATAGAACTCCTGCCTGAAAAAAAAATTGCCGGCAAACGCCTGGTGATGACTTTTTCCGATAATAAAACCTTCGAATTGTGGCACAGTTTCATGCCCCGACGCCGGGAAATTCTGAATACCGTTGGCAAGGAATTATACTCTGTTGAAGTCTACAGCCCCTCTTATTTTGATCAGTTCAATCCCGATAAAACATTTGAAAAATGGGCTGGTGTTGAGGTTTCAGATTTTGATTCCGTTCCTCCCGGGATGGAAATCCTTGTAGTACCGGAAGGGCTGTATGCGGTTTTTATTCACCGGGGGCGCGCGAGTGACGGTCCAGGCACTTACAGGTACATCTTCGGAACATGGTTGCCTGCATCTCCTTATATACTGGACACCCGGCCTCATCTCGCCATCATGGGAGAAAAATACAGGAATGATGATCCGGATTCCGAGGAGGAGTTGTGGATACCCATACGTCAGGAGATCTGATACTGATCGGGGCCATGAAAGATGTTTATCCTAACTTGTGCTCTTTATGGCTGACTGTCCGGAATACCCGTCTAAAAAGGAGACCTGTCTGAAAAAGCTCATACCCATTTTGAATGAAAAATAAATTCACTATAAAATCAGGTTCTTGCCCATGAGAAAAGATACAGAACGCCTGCTGGCTTCCTTTGGCCAAATCAAGGATGACACGTTTGATTTCGAACTCATAAAGAAGTATTTCATGGCAAAGGATCATTCGGAGTGCTTCCAGGTAATCTCCGATAAAACCTGCAACGATCTTGACTTTGATGAATTTTTTATGTACGTCGACCGGACATCGTCCAAAACCGGGCAGCAATACCTCTATCATAAACTCAGGACCATTCCGGCAACGGGCGATAAAACAGAGGCAGAAGAAGCTCTGATTCAGAAATTTGCAACCGATCCGGAACTTCGGGTTTCTGTTCAGAGACAACTTGAGAAACTGGGTAAAACGGATGCTTTTTACATCCCGACACTGTTCCAGGAGGATCATCTTAAACCACCCAAATGGTTCTTTTTAGTCCGCATATTATCTTTTACAAGTTTGTTCACTTTACTGTTACTGCCGTTTAATCCCGCATTGTTCTTTGTATTATTGGTCGTGTTTATGATCAACCTCGGTGTCCATTACTGGAACAAGAAAAACCTGTATCAGTATTTAAATGCCCTTCCCCAGTTACTGAAGCTGAATATTATTGCCCGTGAGCTGTTCAAAAACGACCATTTCAAAAGCCTCAGTCCGCTTCTGCCGGATTCCATAAAGGCAATTGATCAGGTCAGACGAAGAATGGCCTTCTTTAAACTGGAAACGAAGCTGGAAGGTGATTTTGAAGCTTTGTTCTGGGCTATCCTTGAATTGTTTAAAACCCTCTTTCTGCTCGAACCACTTCTGCTTTTCGGCGTACTCAGGCACCTCGATTCAAAAAGGATGGAGATAGAGGAGGTCTATACTTTCGTTGGCCGGATCGATGCATTCATATCCATTGCTTCGCTCAGGCACGGACTAAACGAGTTTTGTATACCGGAGATTCACTCATCTGAAACCCGGATTATCGCAAACGGCATCCGTCATCCTTTGATCCCCGAATGTGTCGCAAACAACATTACAGTTGACAGGAAATCCATCCTGCTGACCGGTTCGAATATGTCGGGAAAAACTTCATTCATCCGTACCATCGGGCTTAATGTAATAGCGGGGTTAACTATACATACCTGTTTCGCCCGGGAAATCGAAATGCCGCGGTTACAGGTGCTCTCCGCCATCCGGATAAGTGATGATCTGCTGAATGATAAAAGCTATTACTTTGAGGAAGTGCTGACGATCAGGGATATGATCCGTCACGGCCTCAATGGTAAGCCGAGCCTCTTCTTGCTGGATGAGATTTTTAAAGGTACGAATACCGTTGAGCGCATTTCCGCCGGCAAGGCTGTCTTATCTGCCCTGTCGAAATACGGTAACATCGTTTTTGTTTCAACCCATGATATTGAACTGGCCGATCTTCTGAAAGACGAGTACGAACTCTATCACTTCAGTGAAGTCGTGAATGACAAAAAAGTTGATTTCGATTACAAACTTAAAAACGGCAAATTAAAGAACCGGAATGCGATCAGGATCCTTCAGATCAACGATTATCCCGAAAGCATCATTAAGGAGGCATTGGATATATCCGGAAAACTCGATATGCGGTCCCGGATTCGTGAATAATAAGATATCCCTTCATACTGTCCCTGAACCTCAAAGGCCATGGTCGGAACAGACCATCCTGCATGAGTGTCCTTTGAAAAACCCATGCCATTGCAAAACACTTACGACTGAACTGGTACGGATTTTAAAAACCAGCTTCCGGTATGAATATCTATATTTCCGAACCATCTCTATTGCCATTCCTGAATAAAGAACAGGTCACCTCTGTATTCTGACAGGGAATCCCCGCCGGAAGGGTATTCACCAAAAAACTGAGATGTCATATTACACATATTCATCCAACAAACCGGGAAGCGCCTCATTTACCTTATCCCGAACAGCCGGAACTATACCCATCACCTCCCCAAAATAAATTAAGATATTTCCGTTTATGCTTACTTTGCTTAAAACTTAAAAAGAGATGCGTGGTTTATTTAAGAAAGGCGGAAATATGGTCATATATCACCATTGTAATAAAGGCTCTGTGCAGGTATATCATCGAAGGTCTCCGCTGTGTAATTATCAGGTTGAGTATTTACGTTCTCAATGCTAATTTTTGATCTGTCAAAAAATCCGGTTCAAACATCATACCTGTTATATGACGAAAATAATCCGCTTTCTCTTTTTCAATATCTGTATGACGGTGATCTTTGGTTCCAATGTAAATGCGGTGGTTATCAAAGATTCTCTTACAGTAGCCCCCTTTGGAAAAATCCATTTATATATCCCTGAAGGGACTCCCGGATCGCTAACCATCATGATTTCTGGTGATGAAGGATGGAGATACGGCATATTGAATTTTTCAGAACATTTCGCCTCACAAAACAGTCTGGTGATTGGAGTTGACATTCGGTCATATTACAGGAATCTAAAGAACAGGACTGAAAAATGTTATCATATCGTCAGTGATTTTGTAATGATGGCCACTTATATCGAAAAGAAATATAATTTTCCTCACTACAAGGAACCATTTCTGATGGGGTATTCCAGTGGTGCGACATTAGTTTACGCATTACTGGCGCAGGCACGCCCTGATACATTTAAGGGGGGTATATCCCTGGGATTCTGTCCTGATGTTGAGTTACCAAAACATTTTTGCGAACTTAACGGTCTCAAGGAAAAGCCCGTGACCGAAGGCAAAAGCTTTTATCTTGATCCGGACTCGCATTTGGGAAACCGGTGGATTGTATTGCAGGGAAAACTTGACCATACCTGCGATTTCCAGGAAACTTCAGTTTTTATTGATCAAAGCGCCGCTGCTGAACTCATCGAACTGGATCGTATCGGACACGGATTCAGTAAATGGAGTGATTTTATGCCGGAATGGGATAAGGCTTTTAAGTCCCTTTTAATTCAGGACAAGACTGTTCACGAATTTAAGTCTCTTGCTTCGGGAGATACTTCTGTAGTTAATTTGCCTTTTACGGCAACAAAAGCTACAACAAGTAATGAAAATGCGCCTATGGTACTGTTTATCTCGGGAGATGGAGGTTGGTACAGTTTCGAACAGGATTTAAGTGATCATCTCGCCGAAATGGGGGTTCCGGTTGCCGGCCTGGACGCCAAGAAATATTTCTGGAACAGGCGGACTCCCCAGGAATCAGCGCAGGATATCACCAGGCTGCTGAATCATTTTTCCGAAATCTGGCAAAAGGACAAATTCATCCTGATGGGATATAGTATGGGGGCAGAAGTATTGCCTTTTATTTATGAGCAGCTATCGGAAAACATCAAAGAAAAAGTGGAAAATGTGATCCTTTTATCGCCGGATGAACATGCTGATTTTGAAATACACATTACCAATATGATGGGCATTGGGAATTCTCATAACACCTTTGATGTTGGAAAGGAACTTATTAAAATAAGCCATGAAGTCCCCATTCTCATAATTACAGGAAAATCTGAGGACTCCCCTTTCCCTTCCATCCTTTCATCTACCAATATTCAGTTTGAAACGGTACCGGGAGATCATCATTACAATAATGATTCCTTCGTTATTGCAAATGTTCTTAAGAAAGATAAGATCCTGCCCTGAAAACAGGACTTTCTATCAAACCGCCGATCATGGAATTCGGATTTGAAATTCCGGCGGGATGAAAAAGTCCCGCAACACTGAAAGTTCATCCTGGCGTTCCACCGGGGACAAATTTCCCTCTCCGGCGGGCATGCGCCTTCATCCGGGAAAACAAACCTATCTCCGATCTGTTTATTGTTTTACTTAGTAAAGAAAAAAACTCCTATGAGTTACCATCACCGGGGAAAAGTTTTCGGTAGCGGAATCACAAACCATGGCGGATTTCACTCTGTTCATGCCGGAATGACCGTACTCCCGGAGGACGACGGTCTTCACATTACCGGCAAAGTCAAAGGAGATTTTGAATGGTGGTATTTCGACATCACGGATCCTGAACAGGAAATCTTTCTGAAAATTGTTTTTCACATTGGAACAGATCCACTGAGAACCAGGGTCTTTCCTCAGCTGGCCGTTTCCGTGAATATCCGGTCAGATAGTGTGAATTATACCCTGCCCTTCCGTCTCAACGAGATCCGTGCTGAAGGGGATCAATGTCATATTACCGCCGGTGACCTGCTTCAGATCAAAGTCACCGGAAAAGAGCCTTTAACGTATGTCATCCTGACCGATATGCCTGAATTCAGGTGTAACCTTATCTTTACAGGGAACACGGAAGGATGGAAACCCCTGGGTACCTCAGTCCCTTGTGAGGCAGGCAAAAAAAGAAGCGAATTTTCATGGATCATTCCTCTGCCCCTTGCCACCATCAGCGGAGAATTTGTTCACAAAGGAAAAACGTTCAGACTGACCGGAGCAACCGGGTATCATGATCATAATTTTATCAAAGTCGATCCGTTACACCCGCTGTATCTCGATAACCTGATCAATAGGTGGTACTGGGGAAAGTGCCGGGCCGGCCGGTTTACAGTCATTTTTATGGATACATGGTTCAGAACGAACCGCATTCAGTCCCTGATGGTGGCGGAAAATGACCGGATTATCCACAGTTCGAACAACCTGACAAAAACCATGGTGACGGGTGTAAAGACCGACCCGGAGCTCAAGGCAGAATACCCGGTTTCACTGTTAATACGGTCATTGGATCTCTCCTTTCCGCTTCAACTGACTTTAAACTCCACGAAGATCCTGGATAAAAGGGACCTCCTGCATGATGTCGGTTCGTTCATAAAATGGCTGATCAAAACTTTTATGGCGAAGCCCGTTTATTTCGGGGTAGAGGCTGTTGCCGCCCTGGATACCGATGAGGGTACTCTCAGGGGAATTGGAAATTATGAAGTGATGATTTTCAGAAATTCATCTTTACCGGACTGAACCATATAGACACCCTTTACGGCACCTAAGCCAGGCTTCCCGGAACAAGTTTGCCGTATGCTTTGTTATTGGGGTACAAGTCAAGCAGCATGGAAAGAAATTTCATTGCCAGGGCTTCTGTGACCATTGCAGCTACCTCCGGTGCCGTTTGGGAAGCCCTTGTAAATCCGGATATGATCAGACAATACATGTTCGGTACGAATGTCATATCAGACTGGAAGGAAGGCGGCCAGATCAGGTGGAAAGGAGAATGGCAGGGCAATAC
The DNA here is from genome assembly GCA_963732905.1 of uncultured Bacteroidales bacterium. Lineage (GTDB taxonomy): Bacteria > Bacteroidota > Bacteroidia > Bacteroidales > DASQZK01. The sequence continues at coordinate 133,820 of CAVTBM010000008.1, read as the reverse complement.
CTATGAGGACAAAGGTACCATTCTGCGTATGATAACCGGGGAGATTATTCAGTATAGCCATTACAGTCCCCTTTCCGGACTGGCTGATAAGGCTGAAAATTATCATACTGTTACTATCAGCCTGTCTGAAACTGTTGCCGGCACTCGAATCACCCTGCTTCAGGATCATAACCTTTCAGAAAAAGAACGGGAGCATTCAGAAGCTAACTGGTATAAGATGTTGAATGCCCTAAAAGCACTTATTGAAAAAGATCCCTCAAAGGAGGGGCAATAACCGGTTTTAATCCTGACCGGGAGTTTACCCTACTCATATTTCAGAATAGCCGACGGGTTTCTCCTTGCAGCAATCCATATATTATAGCTTATGGTAAGCAGAGCTACTGCAAAAATCAGGATTGTTCCAAGCAGAAACTCACCGATACCGAGTCCGTATTTATCGGCTCCGGGGAGGGCTTTGTAGACATACCATGCTGCAACCCATGAAAAAAGCATTCCCCATATGATCAGTCTCATAAACTCCCAGGTCAGTTTTCCGTATAGCCGGATCACTGAAAACCCGATGACCTTCCGGATACCGATCTCTTTCATTTTCCGCCTTGAATAGAATATGACCAGGCCAAACAACCCTATGGTAGAGATAATGATAGAGATCACGGTAAATAAGAACCAGATATTGCTGAACATTTTGAATCCCTGGTTTGCCGCCTCATTGACAATCAGATCATCGAAAGGCTCGAAATTAAATGCATCGCCAGAATAGTTTTCCTCAAATGTATCGCGGATGATCCGTTTGGCAGCCTTAAATTCACCCGGCCGGTATCTGACCGAATACATTCCCGTCAGTGAGACGGAATCCCCCAATAGTCTGTATGTATGCGGATCGATCGGGTTCTGCACTGATTGTGAGACATAATCGCCCACGACGCCGATCACTTCCCAGTCCTTATCCCAGCTCTTCAATTTCATCCCTACCGGATTTTTCCAGCCGAAAACCTTCACCGCGGCTTCATTGACGAGGCATTTACCTTGATCCGTCGGATAATCCCGTGAGAAGCTCCTTCCTTCAACGATTTTTATTTTATAGGTATCAAAGAAATCCCAGGTTATATAGCTTATCCTCACAAAAACCTTATCATCGGGATATCCTCCTTCCCAGTTCATCTCATCACCGGGAGGCAGGATGAACGGAATATAATCGGAAAAACAGGCATCGGTAATTTCAGGGTGGTCCAGCAGTTGTTGTCTGACCGGTTCAAAAGACCCCTGCCGATAGGTTTTTATATTGGCCACAAGGAGGTCATTACGATCAAATCCCATGTCCTTGTTCATCATATAATCAGCCTGCTTAAATACAATAAGACTAACGATAACCAAAAACAGTGAAATGCTGAATTGTATTGTAACCAGTCCTTTCTTCAGGCTGAAGCCGTTTTTTTCAATCTGCATGAACTTTTGTTTCAGCGCCTTCACCGGATTAAAGCGGGAAATGATAAATGCCGGGTATAATGAGGAAAGGAATCCGGTAAGTACAGCCACGCCAAGTATCATCAGGATCAGGGGAATGTTGTGGAAAAGGCTAAGTCCGAGATCTTTTCCAATTACCCTCTCAAACACAGGCAGGCAGTAATGAGCCACTGCCAGCCCAAGAATGGCTGAAAAAAGGGTGATAATAACAGCTTCGCCGACATACTGTGACCAAAGCTCTTTTACGGAAAATCCAACCGTCTTTTTTATCCCTATTTCCCGGCCTCTTGAAGATGCATCGGCCGTTTGCAAATTTATGAAGTTAACTGCTGAAAGGATCAGGATAAGGAGAGCGGTAAAGGAGAAAAGGGATAAAGCGATCAGCCATTCACCCTGGAAAAACGGGTTAAGATGAACCTTTGACAAGGGTCTGAGATATGGATGGTGTTGCTTCCGGTAGTCCTTCAGTGCATCGTATATCTTCGCATTCACTTCAGTATAACTGGCATGGGGCTTCAGCAGCACGTATGTCTGGAACGAGTACATATAGTAATTATCTTCAAAACCATTCCATCCGGTAATGGAAGAATAGCTATCCATAGGAAGGAGAAATTCAGGTCTCCAGTCTGAATTTAACGGGAGATCCTGATAGACTCCCGACACTTTTACGGGAATTTTATTTTCGAGATAAAGGATTTTTCCGAGGGCTTGTCCCGGAGGAAAGAATTTAAGAGCATCGCTCTCGGAAAGGACGACTGTATTTGGTTCAGCGAGGGCTTCTTCGGGCTGGCCTTCTTTAAAATGAAAGGTAAATATCTTAAAAATGGAAGGATCCGAATAGTAACCGGTGTTAAGCAGAATAACATTCTTCTTGTCTGTTGAGAAGTAATATCCGTCTATATTATCATCTCCGGCGTTGTGTATAACAGCAGTTTGTTCAACTTCCGGAAGGGAAGGAAGATTTTGTCTTCCCAGGGCAGCGGTTACACTGCTGGTATGTTTGATATTGCTCTGGGGAACATCCATAAAGAGCTGAAGCCTGTAAATACGGTCATACTTGTCATTATGCTTGTCATAATTCAGGTTAAACTGGATAAAAAGGCTCAGAAGAATGAAAGCTGAAAATCCCACGACAAGGTTCAGCAGGTTGATGGCAGCGAACAACTTATCATGAAGCAGGCGCCTGACCAGAATGGTAAAAAAGTGCGTTTTCATAGCTGTATGTTTGATCAGGCCATTGAATATGTATGTTCGGTCCGCTCTGCAACGATGTGTCCGTCAAAGAGATTGACAATACGGTGTGCCCGTTCGGCGTGCTGTTCGGAGTGTGTCACCATTACAATCGAGGTGCCGCCTGCGTTAAGTTTCTCAAGGAGTTGCATGACCTGTTCTCCGTTAATGGAATCGAGGTTACCGGTTGGTTCATCGGCCAGGATAAGCGGGGGCCTGGAGATGACGGCACGTGCGATAGCAGCCCTCTGCTGCTGGCCGCCTGATAATTGCTGGGGAAAATGATCTTTGCGGTGCAGGATCTGCATTTGCTCCAGTACATCCCCTACCCTCTGTTTCCTTTCTGCAGATCTGACCCTCAAGGCCAGCAAAGGAAGTTCCACATTTTCATAAACGGTAAGTTCATCAATCAGGTTGAAATTCTGAAAGACGAAGCCAATGGCGCCTTTCCTCATCCTCGTCCGCTCCGACTCACGAAGGGCTGCCGTGGGCTTCCCGTTAAAATAATACTCTCCTCCGTCTGGACTGTCGAGCAATCCGATAATATTTAAAAGGGTGGATTTCCCGCAGCCTGAGGGACCCATTATGGCAACAAATTCGCCTTTACCAACGGAGAAACTCACATCTCTGAGTGCGGTAGTTTCGACGATATCCGTCCGGAAGATCCTGGAAAGATTTGAGGTTTGAATCATGGCTTATTGTTTTTCGTTCCGGAAGCCAAAAATGTACCATTAAATCTATATGATTGATTAAATGGTACTTAAGTAAATATGTAAAAAAGAATTTGTAAAGAATCCTTACAGTTGATCGTAAATTATTCTTACATTTGAAAAGGCAAGAAAAGAACCTGACAAAACGTATTCTCCTTTTTTGGCTAAAGAAAAGAGCAATCTGTCATGGTTGAAAGGATAAAAGGAAATATTGTGTGAGGGAGTTCAACAAAGTATTCGGACGTAACACCTGAATGATGAAAACCGGAAATCTCCTGATCGCTGACGACAACCGGAATGTACTCAATGCACTTTCTCTCTTCCTCCCGGCTGAATTCAGTCATATTAAAGTCATTCTGCACCCCAACCGCCTGCTGGAAGAACTGTCCGCGCATCCGTATGATGTTGTGCTGCTGGACATGAACTTCACGGCCGGCCTTCAGACCGGTAACGAAGGCATTTACTGGCTGAGGGAAATCAAATCCCGGTTTCCAGGTGTGGAAGTGGTTATGTTTACTGCCTATGGTGATATTGAACTTGCTGTTAAGGCGTTAAAAGAAGGAGCCTCGGATTTTATTCTAAAACCCTGGGAGAATGAAAAACTCATTGCTACACTGCGGGCTGCCTGCCGGATCAGTGAATCATCCCGTGAGGTCACCAGCCTGAAGAAGAAGGAAGAATTTCTCAGCACGGCTCTGAATCCGGAGCAGGAAATCCTGTATTGTTCGGAAGCCATGCAAAAGATCATGGGTTTGATCCGGAAAGTGGCACCCACCGATGCCGACGTTCTGATCACCGGCGAGAACGGTACAGGTAAAGAGCTTATCGCAAGGGAAATCCATCGTCATTCAAACCGGAGTAAAAGTCTTTTTGTGCCGGCAGATCTTTCGGCGCTTACCGATACCCTTTTTGAATCAGAACTTTTCGGCCATGTCAGGGGTGCTTTCACCGACGCCCGTGAAGACAGGGAAGGCAAGTTTTTGCTGGCCGACGGCGGGAGCCTTTTCCTGGACGAGATCGGTAATATCCCCCTTCATCTCCAGTCAAAACTACTTACTGTACTTCAGACACGATGCGTTACACCTGTCGGTTCCAATAAAGCTTTTCCTCTCGACATCAGGCTGATATCCGCTACGAACAAGCCGGTAGATCAGATGGTCCAAAACGGCAGCTTCAGGGAAGATCTCCTGTACCGCATCAATACAATTCGCATCCACATCCCCCCTCTCCGCGAACGCAAAGAAGACATCCCGGTCCTGGCCGGCCATTTTCTGAATGTATATGCAGGAAAATACAACAAAGCCGTCCCTAAGCCGGATGAATCGCTGATGGAAAAACTCCGGAACAATTCGTGGCCGGGGAACATCCGTGAACTGCAGCACGCCATGGAAAAGATGGTGATCCTTTCGGAAAACGGCCGCCCGGATCCAGACAGTATACCCACGTTTTCCGGCGGTTTATATGAAGAGGGCGAACCGGAGACCATTGAGGAAATGGAAAAGAGGATGATCATGAGAGCGTTATCGAAATGCGGTAACAACCTCAGCGCCGCGGCAAACCGGCTTGGGATCAGCCGGCCGACACTCTACAGTAAGATGAGTAAATACGGTCTTTGAAGAATTCCTTTATTTACAACAAAGACCCTTTAAAACGGAAATGATAATATTTATAAGGGCAATGAAAAATGTCCCTCACTTTTAAACTACGAATGACTTGACCCTGCACTGGAAACGGACACTTCTGATATTAGCCATGCTTTTAGCTGCATTGCTGACCGGGATGGTGGCCAGAGGTCCACATCCCGATTATGCCGTTTTCCCGGCACTGACCGCCGTGGTCCTGGTCATTTATCTCGTAAGGGATATCCGGCAGTCTGAGAAAAATCTCACTTTCTTCTTTGATGCCGTAGACAGTAACGATTCTACCGTGACTTTTCCGGAGGCCGGCTCAAATCCCCTTATGCGAAATCTTCACCGGCAGATGAACCGCATTAACCAAACCATTCACCGGATCAGACTTACTGCCGAAGCCAGGGAACTATACTACCGGGAAGTAATACGGCATTCGGCCACGGGACTGGTGGTGATCTCTTCCGACGAAGAGATTGAGATGATCAATGAAGCAGCTGCCAATTTTGCAGGTATTTCAGCATCATCCACAGACCATCGTTTACTGAAAATACAAAACCCGACATTCTATCAGATACTTTGTCAAATACAGGCAGGGGAAAACTTTTCGGTCCGGACAAAGCCTTCGGAATCTGAACAGACCCTCCTTTTCAGGGCGAGGGAGATTCATGCGGGAGAAAAGCCGTTAAAGCTGGTATCCATTGAGAATATACGCCGGGAACTCGATGAGAAAGAGCTGGAATCATACCAGAACCTGATCCGGATTCTTACACATGAGATCATGAATTCAGTGGCTCCTCTGACCAGTATTTCAAGAACCCTTCAAAAGTTGTTTTACCACGAAGGCCGTCCGGTTCAACCGGAGGATGTGAACGGTGAAATGATCGAGACTACTGTTAAAGGCCTTACCACCATTGATGAACAGGGCAAAGGACTGGTAAACTTCGTAAACAGTTACCGGAAACTGGTTCGTCTGCCTAAGCCCATAATCGAACCTTTTGATGCCAAAGAGTGGACAGAACAATTGAAACTGCTGGTCTCAGATCAATTGACGGCACAGGACACCGTGTTTGAAATTATCAAAGGAGCCGGAGTGAAGACGGTCACAGCAGATAAAAACCTTCTTAACCAGGTCATTCTCAACCTTATCAAAAATGCTGCCGATGCCCTTCTGGAGATACCTTCCGGCCGCAGGATCCTGCTCAGGCTTCAGCATGCGGGGCTTTCACTGCTGCTGATCAGTGTTTCCAACAACGGGCCGCAGATCCCGGCTGATATTCTCGGGAAAATTTTCATCCCCTTTTTCACGACGAAGAATGAAGGCTCAGGCATAGGGCTGGCACTTTCACGTCAGATCCTCTATCTGCACAAAGGTATGCTTTCCGTTTCGAGCACCCCGGAAGAGACCCGGTTCACCCTGGAACTGCCTGTACAGAATTCAATGTAGTTCCCGGTTCATTATTTACCGGAGATTATGGAGTCTGAAAAACAGAATTCCGGATATTTCCTTTCCGCATCAATGAACCAAAGTCATGTTCATAAGTTATTCTATCAATCGATCAGAGCAGTGCATCCCGGATGAACTGCCCGTTTAATAATAACAAAAAACAAAAAAGAATGAAATATAAGACTCTGGGAAATACGGGAGTGCTGGTTTCCGAACTTTGTATGGGAACCATGACTTTTGGCGGAAAAGGATTTTGGACAGCCATTGGGGAACTCGATCAGGCATCGGTCAATGAACTAATGAAACTATCCTTCGACAATGGCATTAACTTTATCGATACGGCTAATGTATATTCGGAAGGATTGTCAGAGACGCTTCTAGGAGAGAGTTTGAAAGATCTGGGAATAAACCGGCAGCAGGTGGTCCTGGCAACCAAAGTTCGTGGAAAGGTTGGACCGGGTGCCAACCAGGTCGGCCTGTCCCGCCTGCATATCATGGATTCGGTAAATGACAGTCTCCGGCGTCTCGGGACGGATCACATCGACCTGTTATACATTCATGGTGTCGATCCCGTCACTCCGCTTGAAGAAACCATGAGAGGCCTGAATGATGTGGTACAGTCGGGAAAGGTCAGGTATCTTGGCGTCAGCAATCATCCGGCCTGGATGGTAGCAAAAGCCAATGGTATTGCAGATAAAATGGGGTGGACGAAATTTATAGGATCACAAAACTATTATACGATCGCCAGCCGCGACATCGAACGCGAAATTATACCGATGCTGTTGAGTGAGAACATGGCCCTTATGCCCTGGAGTCCCCTTGCCGGCGGCTTCCTATCCGGGAAATACACCCGCGACAATGATAAGGCCGGAGACAGCCGGAGAGACACTTTTGATTTCCCCCCGATCAACAAGGAAAAAGCTTATGATATTATCGGGGTAATGACCAGGATCGGCAATGATCATGGTGCATCTGCCGCAAGAGTCGCCCTGGCCTGGATGCTCAGGAAACCCGGTGTGACCAGCATCATTATCGGGGCCAAACGTGCAGACCAGTTAAACGACAATATCGCTGCCACGGAACTAACCCTGAGTGATCAGGAGATGCAGGAACTTGATAAAATCAGTGCTTTGCAGCCCGAATATCCTGGATGGATGGTGGAGCGGCAGGCTTCGGGACGGTGGCCCGAAACCAATTCATGAAAATGAAATCCTGCTTCCGGCCCGTCATCAGATTCATAGCGATGGATCCTATTGTATTTGAAGGGAATCGTATTCGTAAAATGGGGAAGCAGGGAAGAATCAGATGATAAGATTCAGGTCCCCGAATTCATGCCAAAGGTATTTTCTGTCGACCGCTTCCCGATAAGCTTTAAAAAGATGCCCGGGAGAAACAAAGGCCGTCAGCATATCCAGGTGACTGGCTCCGGGTTCATGAAAGCCGGTGAGCAGTGCATCAGCTATCTTCAGCTTATGACTTGAAGTAATCCGCAGATGGGTATAACGGTGGCCCGGGGAGATGCGGCTGCCATCGGGGGAGGCCGATTCGAGAGTTCTGACCACCGTGGTCCCGATGGCTATAATCTTTCCTCTCTTATCCCGGGTTTTGTTGATTTTTTCTGCTGAAGATTCGCTGATATAGTATTCTTCTTCCGGAACCAGGTGGAGGCTGTCAAGATGATCGTCCATGTAGGAACTCAGGCCGGCATGCAGTGTGATATACGTTGTATCGATTCCCTTACGCCGTAAATTAAACAGGGATTTCCACGTAAATGCCCTTCCGGCACTGGGCATCTCGGCAGAGCCGGGTTCCCGGGCGTATACGTTCTGGTAATATTCCAGGTTCCAAGGTGCAGTTACATATTCATACCGGATAGGTTGTCCCAGCTTATATATCAGGTCGATCAGTTCAGCTCCCTCCCTTGAGAACCTGATTTTCCAAAGTCGCGGAATATGTTCATCCTGTTTTATTACGGTGGCTGACAATTCTCTGTTGAAATCGATGATCATACCTTCCCTGAGCCCGCATACAAAAGGATCACCCTGACGGCACAATAAAAGCACCAGCCATGTTCCATCGGGCAGATGTTCGGCCAGTCTGACTTCGAGACATTTACCTGTGATTTCACCACAGGCGGTCAGGGAAGCAGGAAGGGTCCGGCTGGCGTTAAAGACCATGAGGTCACCAGGCTGCAGAAAATCAGCGAGGTTATTAAAATGAGAATGAGAGATTTTGCCTGTATTTCTGTCGATAACCATTAGTTTCACTTCATCCCGGGCCAGTCCTCTCCTCTCAGGAGGTTCCTTGGCCAAAAGTTCGTCAGGCAGATCGAAAGTAAATGGTATATTCATAATCGACATTTCATTCATAATACTTTAGACAGCTTCAAATCTGCCTTCCAGTTTTCCTGTGCCTGAAGGCGGTATCCGTTAATTTCTTTAGAATGGTCGGAAGCCAGGAAGATAAATACCTCTGTTACTTCAGTGGGATCGGCCCACTGGCCAGGATCTTCATCAGGTTCAGCTCTCCGGTGCATTTCGGTATTCATATCGCCAGGATCCACCAGGTTCACCCGTACGCCGCTGTCTCCCAACTCGGCAGCCCAGGTCTGTGACATTCCTTCCAACCCGAATTTCGAAATCCCGTAAGCACCCCAGCCCGGGTAACCAACTTTACCCGCATCACTGGTCACATTAATAATCGAACCTCCGTGCTCAATCATCGAAGGCAGTATGCTTCTGATCAACAGAAAAGGCCCGGTCAGATTAGTATTCAGAACAGTCTGAAAATCTTCAAGGGGATAATCGAGCAGGAACGGCATGGGCGAAGGGCCGATCACCGATGCATTGTTGACCAGCACATCCAGCCGCCCGTTAAAAACCTGATGGGTAGTAGCTACTATACGTTCAATATCCTTTGGCTTGCCGACGTCTGCTTCAATGGTTGTCACCCTGGTCTTTGAAACCAGCTTCACCACCTCTTGTGCAACGTTTTTCAGGAGATTGCCGCGACGGGCCACCAGAACCAGTCCCGCGGCCCCTTCGTGAGCAAATGTCAGCGCCAGTTCGCGCCCGAGACCCTCAGAAGCCCCGGTGATCAGTATATGTTTTCCAAGTAAGTGATCCATGACGAAAATAATTGATCGTATTTCAGTGTACTAACAAGAGAACCATATAATTGGTTGTTGTTTCGTGACGGATTTTGAAAAGGTGGCTAAATCAGCGCTTTGTATTTGATTGCAAGGTTCTTCCCTGGAACAAAGTTCATCTGAATGAAACGGCGTTTGATATGAACAAACCTGAACAGAAGAAAGAATATCAAAGAATTCCTGCATATTCTTACCCAAAACGAACAATCATTGCAGTCCAAAGCAGACATGCGTCCTATCTTCCTTTCATCCCCAGATCACTTACTTTTCAATCTTTTATTTATTCATTCACTTTCAAAGCATCCCTAATCGTCTTTGCAAGCAGGGCATCTCCTTTTGAATTAAGATGAACGCCGTCGGGGCGGTACATGTCTCTGGTAAGTCCGGATAACACAGATGTTACATCGATATAAATCAAATTCGGGGTTTCCGCTGCCAAGTCTTTTATCAACTTGTCAGCTTCAGCATACTTACCCTGACTTGCCAGGTAAACGGGTGAGAGCATGTATATTTTCGTATCCGGAAGTTTAACTTTCACACTGTCTACAAATTCCTGAACGTCTTTCATAAATACACTGACAGGTTTACCGGTTGCAAAGTCATTTGCCCCTTCCCAGTAAACGATCGACTTTGGCTTGTAAGGGAATACTGTTTCATCCATAAAATGGTTTACGTGCTGTGCCTGTGAACCTCCAAAGGCCCTGTTAAGAACCGTCAGACCCGGCATGTCATCCTTCAGGGTGAGCCAGTACCTGAATTGTGAATGGCCAATAAACAAAATGGGATGGAGGGGCGGTTTATGCAGGTGATCTTCCAATTTGAATACCCTGATGCTTTCCTCGAACGGATATCCGTGCTTTTTCACAAAATAAAGCGGAGCTATACATACATCAATGGCTGAAACCATCTGCCCATCAATAAAAACCTGTACGGGACGAAAATCTTTGTTAATAGCCGTAACAGGAAGCATAACAGTGCAGCCGGAGTAAGGAGAGCCTGCTTTTAACCTGCCATGGTATAATTCGAGTGTTGAATCACGGATCGAGACTTCTTTCCCCTGTGAATCATTTTCAGCGAAGATTTTAAACACCGCCGTGTCATAATCCTGAATGTAGCATTTAACGGCAGAAACTATGGGCCATCCAGGACTGTCGGCGAGTTCCAGAGATTGGGTCGCAAAGGTGTTCAGGTAGGCATTATCGATATAATTCAATTGGACACTCCTGTGTTTTTTATCACCCGGTCTGTCGGCATCTGTAACATTCACCTGGAGGGCCATTTTAACTCCAGGCCCAGGCTTTTCACCTACATTGGCAAAAGGCAACCGGGCTTCAAGTACGTAACCACCGGGTACAACTTTTGTTTTTGCATCGATCGTGATTTCAGAGCCAGCCAGTTTACGGCTTCCGCGGCAATCCCATTTCACAACCCTTAATTCGGGTTGATTCACGGTCAGACCAGGTCCGATAATATACTGCACCATGTTCCTGCCCCCTCTTCTGTTACAAAGAAACAATTCCACAGCATCACCTGACAGGATATCATTAGCGTTCTTATTTTCCGGTTCATAAAGTGTATCATCTTTAACTTTAAGTAGAATCAGCAGACCCGAATCATCCCATCCCAGACGGATGTTGGCCTGAAGGTCACCGGTATCGGGAACCGTACCATGATAATCGGCGAATAATTGTACCGGCAACCCTTTTACTCCCCAGTCCACTGCATCGCCATCAACTTTTATATCGCCAAGCTTCGGGATTTTTAACGTGTCGGAGGTTGCACTGTTATGATCATTACACGCCGCTAATGTGAATAAAAGTAAACAGGTAAGCGCTGATAAATTCTTCATAGATATGATATCTTAATTAACACTGGTGTCTGCTAAAAATACGGCGTCTTAGTAAAAAAGCCGGTCATTTAAGTCCAACCCCCGATGGTTATCCCGGCAGTTGCAAAACAAAAATGATTCACCATTTGTAAAAGTACAAATTTTACCTGACAGCAGTAATTTTTAAGGTTGACAGTTCCCCCTTTATATTTAATCTTTTTTCTGCGCTGCATTTTTCACCTTCTTTCCTAAAAAGTTTATAAATTGTGCAAGATTCATATTCATTACCAACCAAGTTCAACCAACATCTTTCAGCCCTGTTTACTTAAAACATTTAAAAATGAAAAAAATTCCACAACCGGCTTTCAGACTGCAATTTATGGTAATTGTCATTTTTCTGATTGTATCCTCAGGTGTTAACGCCCAGGTAAAAACCCTGTCCAACGGCGACAAAATTTCCTTCGATGGAGAATACTATGATTTCCGTGATTCAGCAGGTATTCAGATGATCAAAATGTGGATACCACCGGGAATCAATCCTATAAAAGGAGTATTCATTTCCGGCCATGGTGGCGGTGGTGGAGACAGCCGCGATTTTGCAAGGGATGAAAATATAAGGGCTTTTGCCATGCGGCTGGGATTTGCCGTGGCCGGTCTTCATAATTTTCCGGGACGCCGTGCTTATGAGCAGGGAGCTCCTGTATTTTTTCAGGCCCTGAAAGATTTTGCCGGCCTCGGGAATCATCCGGAGATCGCCAATCTTCCCTTTGTGATGTATGGAAGTTCCAACGGCGGCTCTACAACATACGGATTTGTGAACTATGCCCCCGAACGTGCAATCTGCTTTGTCACGAACGTATCGGCAGGCGGACGTCCAGAGATACCGGTGGACGAAGCTCTAAAGGTTCCCGGAATTTTCATCGTCGGAAAGTTTGACGCACTTATGGGCCAGAGAGGCATCGACCGGGCCAGGGAAATCGTTACGGAAGCCAGAAAGAAAGATGCGCGCTGGGCATGGGCCATGGAACTTAAAGGTCACCAGGACGGTTCTTCCTTTGATGTTTATATGAAGTTGGTGGAACAGGCGGTTAAAAGCCGCTATCCGGCAAACGGCAATCCTGCCTCTGGACTGGTAAAGCTGAAGGATATACCCGTTGAATCGGGTTGGCTTGTTGACACGGAAAGCTGGGACAGCGGTCTGACCTATGTTGACGCTTACGGTTCCTACAAGGGAGATAAACCATCTGCCGGCTGGGTCCTGAACAAGGATATGGCATATGTATACAGGAGCATGGCGACACATCATAATCCGGTGACTGTGAAGGTCCGAGAATTCGATCGTACGTATAATCCGCATACCGACCCGGGGACGATGTTCAGTCTGGGCGGACCAGTGGCCAGCCCCGGGGAACAAATCACCATCATCTGTGACACATCGGATTTCAGTGGCTGGAAAAAAATTGAATTTTTCAACGGCTCGGCCTCCCTGGGTGAGGTATTCCCAGGCGCAAAACCGCAGGTCTCGATCCGTCTAAACCCAGGTTCCCCGGTTTACTGCCTTACTCTTCTGGCCACAGGACCATCGGGTGAACAGCGCACCTGTACACCCATGCACTTCTTCGTAAAAGATCCTTCCCTGAGCTGGAAGACAAACTTACCAAAGCCTGTATTTAAAGGAATAAAGACAAATGCCGGCTCCAAAAATGCCGGGAAAAAAATCCAGTGCACCGCACCCAATCCGGCTGACAGTGTCCTCGTTGCCTATGGTCTGACAGCAGCCCAGGAGAGCCTGTTCTCAGCAAATGATCACCGGATTTCGGACTTCTGGAAAGATATCGATGATACGAAAGACGTCATAGTCATGACTGCCCGGAAGAATGGAACGGCTGATGCATCCTTCAATCCCGTGCTTACGAACGATTGTGCCATGACCGTCAAAGCCGCGTATGGTGCTGATGGTATCTACATCCTCTATGAAATTACGGACGACAATGACGTGGCCTGGCCCAATGAGTTCACCGGAACGGAAAATGAACAGTTTTATCTTGATTTTGATGCGATTGATGCACTCATGGACAGCCGTTCGGTACAGAGTATCAGTGATCCTGCAAACCAAGGGTTGATGGTTGACAAATCCTTTGGAATGACGTTTACCACCAGGCAATACCAGGTAGCCTGCGGGACGGAAAAAGAACGCCCTCTCGGTTTCAAACGGGCCCTGGCCGAACCATGGGATTTTAACGGCACTTTCATATCCTTTAACGATGCAAAATCCGAATTTGGCATCCAGATGGAGAATGTCAAACTGGATTATTATCTGAAGGCCCAGGAATGGTTTATCCCCTGGAGCGAGTTTGGCGGCGGCTTTGCTTCCGAACCGGATGCCGGTACAAGGATGGCTTTCTCACCGGGCTTTAATGACCGCGACGAGGGTGAACACTTCCCTCCGGGAGTCACTTCGAGTGGAGGAAGTTTCAAAGCTTCAGATGCTATAAGGTGGATTGGAAAATCAAATCCATGGGGTTCATCAAAACCACCATTCAACTGGGGTGAAATTGAGCTTGGCGCCATGCTGAAATAGGAAGTGTCAGCCTGTGACGCAATACTGCGAAATCCGGCGGTATTTTAATGAATAATCGCCGAACCGGTGTGCATGTTCATTTTGATTTTTTTCATCCGGACAATCATGGTTAGATCAACGCTTGACTTAATAAAACAAACTCCGCTGGTCCGGCTAGATAAACTGACTGAGCTGCCTGTCCTGCTTTTAGGCAAGCTGGAATATATGCAACCAGGGGGCAGTGTCAAGGACAGGGCCGCTTTGCAGATCATGATTGATGCCTATGTAAATGGCTCGGTGATAAAAGGACAGACCGTTGTCGAGATGACCAGCGGGAATATGGGAGCCGGACTGGCGGTGGTCTGCCGTCAGTTTGGTAATCCGTTTATTGCTGTGGTGCCTTCCGGCAACAGTCCTGAAAGAGCCAAACTCCTCAGGGCTCTTGGTGCAGAAGTAGTGATTACACCGCAGGTGGATGGTGAAACCGGTATGGTTACAGGAAAAGACATTGCATTTGCTTCCCGGGTTGCACAGGATCTTGCACGGGAGAAAAAAGGATTTTACGTCGATCAGTTTAATAACCTCTCAGGAGTAAAAGCCCATTATGAGACAACGGGGCCGGAAATATTTTCCGACTTCCCGGATATTGAAGTTTTCGTTTCTGTAATTGGAAGCGGGGGCACCTTCATCGGCATATCTAAATTTCTGAAAAAACGAAACAGAAATATCAAATGTATTGCTGTTGAGCCCGAAAATGCAGCCATCCTGAAAACAGGAAAAGTAAAAAATCCCCGGCATATTATCCAGGGTGTAGGGTATGGATTGGTTCCTCCACACTGGGACAGCAGTCTGGCCGATGACATCATCACCGTCTCTGATGCTGAAACCGAAGAGATGACCGGGAAACTTAGCCGGCAGCTGGGTCTGTATACCGGGTACTCTTCAGGAGCCAACGTTGCTGCGAGCCTCAAGTATGCAGAGGAACATCCCCAGGTCCGGAATCTCGTGACCATCCTTTTTGATACCGGATATAAATATTCAGACCTGTGACATACAGTGCACTCCCGGACACATGATATGAACTGATTTTTAAAGATTTAGTAAGTTTTGATGCAGGATGAAATTAGCATAAAAGAGATGACCGAAAGTGTGTGGTGTGATGTCCGGGAAATTTATGATGCAGGAATTTCCACAGGAAATGCAACCTTTGAAATCCATTCTCCCGACTGGATAGCCTGGGACAAGGCTCATCTGAAAACCTGCCGGCTGATCGCCTCAAATTGCGGGAAAATACTGGGCTGGGCTGCTCTTTCGCCGGTTTCTCAAAGAGCTGTATATGCCGGCGTTGCCGAAGTCAGCATTTATATTGCTCCCGGGCATCAAGGATTGGGGATCGGAGACCTCTTGATGAAAGCACTGATCACGAATTCAGAAATGCACGGCATCTGGACATTGCAGGCAGCCATATTCCCTGAAAACGAAGGAAGTTTGAGGCTTCACCTGAAGAATGGATTCCGTATTGTCGGGACAAGAGAACGAATTGGTAAGATGAATGGAAGATGGAGAGATGTCCTCTTTATGGAGCGAAGGAGTGAAAATGCAGGAAATGATTAACGGATATGAATACTATTACTGTAACATTTTACAAATCACCGGTTGGGGAGCTGATCCTGGGATCTTTCAACGACAGCCTTTGTCTTTGTGACTGGCACTACCGTTCATTAAGGATGAACATTGACCAAAGGATTCAGAACGGGCTGGAAGCCATGTATGTTCCAGGCACCTCCCCGGTCATCAGGCAGGCTGAATTGCAGCTCAATGAATATTTCAGGCTGGAGCGGAAAACATTTGACATACCCCTCCTGATAGTTGGAACACCTTTTCAGAAGAAGGTATGGAATGCTTTGCTGCAGATTCGTTATGGGGAAACAGATACCTACCTGAATCTCTCCCGGAAACTGGGCGACGAAAAAGCCATACGCGCCGTGGCGGCGGCAAACGGTGCAAATGCCCTCTCTATCATTGTACCCTGTCACAGGATCGTCGGCTCAAAAGGTCAGTTGACAGGCTATGCCGGTGGGCTAAGTGCAAAACGGAAATTGCTGAAAATGGAGATGAAGGGACGGCCCGGTGAACAGTTGGAATGGCTTGAACAGGCCGACCCATCTTAAAATCAGTGCGTTCTTTTTCCGGGACAGTCACCGGATGCTTGAAAGATCATGAAAAAGAGATTATCCTACACACGATTTTATACCATTATCTATGGCTATACACAGGCATGGAAAAAAGACTGAGTGAGTGATCGTTCATTCAGGTGCATCATCGTTGTGAAAATCCTCCGGTCCGGGAGGAAGAATACAATGCGTCAGATAAACTCTCCAGTTTCGAAATTTCAATCCCGGGGATCGATTACGGCAAACCCTATACTGTTGTCTCACTGAAATATATTTGCAGTCAATCCTATTTTTTTTCATAAGTGGATCCTTCATTCATCAAAATGGCCCTCATGCTTTTGGAGTAGTTGATAACTTTTCGTCAAAAAGCCGGAAACGGGACGCTGAGATCAGGAGGCTGAAAGTCATTAAGGGCGGACGGTTGGACGGCGGGGGTGGGATCCCTGTTCATACTAAGAAATCTTAAAAACAACGAAGCCCCCTGGTATGCCCTTTCGTTAATCCCAATAAACTGAATAATCTATGCAGCGAAAGATTCCGGCAAGAATCTGTGACCGGGATTGCTGCCCCTGGGAAAGTACCTCGTAATTGGGTTACTGCTTTATGGGAGGCGTCACAAGGCGGGGCCTGCTTTCCGGAAAAAATATCCTTTGAATCTCTCAGCCGTTTTCGACTTCACCCTTCCTGCACCTGAGCTGCCAGTCTGATAATGTCCCTTCCAACGATTACCGTATGATCATCCCCTTGTTGCACGACACGGATCATTGCCAGGCCAATTTCTTTCAGCGTGCAAAAATAGGAAGGGAACAGGGCTCTGCCCAAAGGAAATAGCCAGAGGACATATTTGTAATATTTATTCGCGTTTTTCAGCCCTTTACCTGGTCTGATGAAACCCGGACGAAATGCGAATACCTGTTTGAATGGCAGTTTCACAAGGTCATTCTCAGTTTTGCCTTTCACCCTGGCCCAACGAATACGGCCTTGTTCGGTAGAATCGGTGCCTGCTCCCGAAACATAGCAAAAGGTCATATCAGGATTCAGGCTGCTCAGTGTACCGGCCACATGCATGGTAAGCGTATAGGTCAGATCATAATATTTATCCGCGGTCATGCCTACTGATGACACACCAAGGCAGAAAAAGCAGGCATTATAACCGGAGAGTTGATTTTCAAGGGAAGATATATCAAAAAAATCGGTATGGATAATCTCTGTTAGTTTTGTATGGGATACCCCACATGGTTTTCGGTTGATCACCAGTACAGCTTCAACCTCAGGATGCAATAAGCATTCATGCAGGACACCTTCTCCGACCATGCCGGTTGATCCTGTGATGATAACCCGGAGATTCTTTTTTCCCATTTTTCAGACCTGTTTTGTGAAGTTCATGCAGCGATGAACAAATTACTGAATTTTATTGAATCCATCCTCCCTTTCTCACCAGAAAAAGCGATCTGGTGCCTGGCACCAGATCATTTATATAGGACTGATAGTTAGTTGATTTACGCCTCATATCCAAAAACTTTTTTCAGCAATATTTGTTTGTATGGAATCTCTGATTCAACACACAATTCAGACTGACACATGAAGATGCATTCTCAACTACTAGTGGTGTTTTTGGCAGTTTTGGAAGTGCTCACTTCAGCCTGCACAAAAAAGGATTCCCCGTCAAATCCTGTTAATCTGACCTGTCATATAACCAGCCCCTTAGCCGATGATACAGTTTTCATCGGAAATGTGGTGATCATTTCAGCGGAGACCAACCTTAGCAGTGATCAGATTGAAGAAGTCAGGTTTTATATTGATGGTACCGGAATCAGTACAAGCAAAAACTTCCCTTACAGCACTCAATGGAATACACTCGGCACCTCCCCAGGTTTACATTCGATAAAAGCTACTGTTTTTAACCTGACTCAGGAGAGTACGAATGATGAGATCAACGTATTTCTCAGGGAGACTGAAACTCAGGATACTACGAAGACAGTCCCTGTAGTGGAAACCATCAGCGTAAATTCCATTACCGACTCATCCGCAACTATTTTTGCAAATGTGGCGGATGACGGGGGTGCGACAGTCACTGAACGGGGAGTCTGTGTAGCCCTTTGGCCTGATCCTGACATATCAACAGGCTTGAAGTTCCTGTCGGGAACAGGAAAGGGATCTTTTTCTTCCATCATCATCGGCCTTGATGAGGATACTGTGTATTATGCCCGGGCATATGCAATAAATGAAAAGGGCATCTCATACGGTTCTTCGATAGAATTCCATACGTTAGTCAGAACAGTCACAGACTTTGACGGTAATATTTACCATGTGGTAAAGATCGGAAACCAGGCATGGCTGAAGGAAAATCTGAAGTCGGGCCATTTTCAGGACGGATCCCCTGTACCACTGGCCGAGTCTGACAATTTCTGGGGTAGCGGAGGAGCCGACTATTCCGTTTACTGCTATTACAACAATAATCTTAATTATCTCACACAATACGGGGGAATCTATAATTATTTTTCCGTCGTAGATTCAAGGAAGCTCAGTCCTAAAGGATGGCATGTAGCAACCAGGAGTGACTGGGATGAATTGATTTCCTTTCTTGGAGGTCCTGACGTTGCTGGCGGCAAGATGAAGGAGGAAGGCACAACTCTTTGGCAGGACAATAACCTGGGTGCCACCAATGAATCTGGTTTTACAGCTCTTCCGGGAGGCTACCGGGTGTCGGGATTCATGGCAGCAGGTAAAGCGGCAGCCTGGTGGTCCTCAACTGAAGATGAGTATAACAGTGACGATGCCTATGTTTACAGCTGTTACAGCCATCTTACCAATTGTAACGTTCAATCAATCTATAAATTCGAAGGATTCTATGTCCGTTGTGTAAGGGACAAATAAGGCGTGATGCTTAAATGTCTTCCACGAAAATGATTTCTATGGTAGATTCAACTAATTTTCTTCAACCATGAAAAACATATCGCTGATTTTTACGATTATTTTAACAGGATTTGCAGGTTTGATGTGGAACTGTTCAAAGAAAGAACCCAATACTTCTCTGACCTGCCATATTACCGCCCCGGCGATGGGTGACAGTGTTACTATCGGAGATGCCGTGACCATTTCAGCCGATGTAAACCAGACCGGGAAAAGTATTGAAGAAGTCCGGTTTTACGTCGATAATATCGGGATAAGTTCTTCAAAATCGTTTCCATATACCAGTATTTGGAATACCACCGGGACAAGCCCTGGAAGTCACACCCTGAAGGCTATTGCTTTTGATGATTCACAAAACTCTTCTGAAGATGAGATTACCGTAATTCTTCGTGTGGCAGGACCACAGGGAACCGTGCCGTCTGTAGAAACCGGTGAGGTTTCTTTCGTCACTGATTCTTCAGCCCTCGTGGGCGGTAATGTGACCAGTGACGGGGGAATGACTGTAACCTTGAGGGGGATTTGTGCCGGGCTCTCCCATAATCCTGATACATCCTCAGTAATCAATGTTTCAGGAGGCAGCGGTACAGGAGACTTTCAGATGAACCTTACCGGGCTGTCAATGGATACGTTATATTATGCAAGGGCTTATGCCATCAATGAAAAAGGCATCGCCTACGGTAACGAGGTAAGCTTCCATACAAACCCTGTAATAGCTATCGATTATGATGGTAATATATATCATGCGGTAAAGATCGGCAACCAGGAATGGTTAAAAGAAAATCTCAGGGTTACTCATTACCGTAACGGTGACGAGATTCCGAATATCTCCAGCATTCTCGTTTGGAGAACCATCCTCACAGGGTGGTCTTATTATGATAATAATGCGAATAATGACCCTGCTTATGGTAAACTTTACAAATTTAATACTATTACGGATCAGAGAAATATCTGTCCGGAAGGATGGCACATTCCGTCGGTGGAGGAATGGAATGGGCTTTTGGAATATCTTGGCGGGGCAGATTCCGCTGGTGGAAAGATGAAGGAGAAAGGCCTGGAACATTGGCAGGATGAAAATGTCGGGGCGACAAATGAATCAGGCTTCACAGCTTTACCAGGAGGATTCCGTGACTCTGATGGGAACTTTAATAAACTTGGCATCATTGGCGTATGGTGGTCATCTGATCAATCCACGATTAACCCCGAAAACGCGTCATATATATTCATTTATAATTCACTTGCCCTTGCAAAAATCGAGGAAATCCCCATGAACTATGGTTTATCGGTAAGGTGTATCAGGGATAAATGACCGTGGCGGATGTCAGTATTAATACATTTCGATTCGCAAACTCCAGATCTCAGGAGAAGCTATTTTGTTTTCCCGGTAAGATGGCAGGCAATGAAGGACATATCCTGAGGGAGACATGTGTTTCTGAGAATTTCTTTTCAGGATATGCATTCCCCGGGGAACTTCCGACTGGAAGAATATTCCACCCACATCGAACCAAATTTTACGAGGCATGGAGAAAAATGTAACGAAAACTCCCTCGATTATCTTTAGCCCTCCATCAAAGATCATGGAGGTTTTTCGCAACATTCTTAACATCCTCTTGTTACCTTTTCAGCAAGTAATCTAATTTTCGGATGAGGATCAGTTCATGAAAATACACCAGCTTTATGTTATTGTACTCTGTGCATTATCCATTGTGATTCTTGCTGCCTGTTCAAAAAAAGACAACCAGACAAGTCTCACCTGTCAGATCACCAGTCCAGAAGACGGCGACACCATCACGATTGGAGATCTGGTCAGCATATCAGCAGAAGTCAGTAAGAGTGGAGGTAATGTTGAAAAAGTCCTGTTTTACATTAACGGTATCGGTGTCTTTCCGGTTATAAATTTTCCGTATCATCTTGAATGGAATACAAGCGGATCAGATACGGGAAATTACAGCATTAAAACAGTAGCTTACGACCTGTCACAGAATTCCGTCCAGGATGAAGTTTCCGTGTATCTCCGTAAACCCGCAACGACACATCTGACGCCGCCGCCGGATACAGTAACCATTCTTGCCTTATCAGATACATCTGTTTATATGAAAGGCTACCTCAGGGATGACGGAGGTTCCCCGGTTACCGATAAAGGTATATGCACCGCCCTTACGCCTGATCCCGACACCACATCGTCTCTCACTGTTTCCAAGGGTAGTGGTATTGGCGTTTTTTATGTTTTCCTCGGCAGACTTATACCGGACAAGGTATATTATGCCCGTACCTATGCCGTAAATGCAAACGGATTATCCTATGGTCGCGAAGTTAGCTTCCGGACATATAAGTCACCGTAGGAAGTTAGAAAGTTAGGGAGTTAGGGAGTTGGGGAGTTAGGGATTCAGGGATTCAGGGAGTGGCGAAAGCTTACCGCCTGAAAGGAGACAGGAAGAAAGGAGAGCAGAGGACAATGGAATCGGTCCCCCGAACCGCGGAGCGGTAGCCCATGCATAGCCACGGTTTTGCCCGTGGTGGAAATGAACGGTGAACGACGCAAGGACGAAAAGGAAAAAAATAATCCCGGAAATCGGTCCCCCGAACCGCGGAGCGGTAGCCCATGCATAGTCATGGTTTTGCCCGTGGTGGAAATGAACGGTGAACGACGCAAGGACGAAAAGGAAAAAAATAATCCCGGAAATCGGTCCCCCGAACCGCGGAGCTGTAGCCCATATGTAGCCACATATAATTATTCCGATCTTTTTTCCCGACACCGTTATGAATTGAACATAACACTGTATAATTCCGTTAACAAGAAAGGTAAATAGTCAGACCACAACAAAAACATAACCTGCCAAACCAGGACATTATGACCAGACTTGTACCCGTAAACTACAAGACGGATATTTTTGAGATATACCGGGATACACCCATCGGATTGCTACTGGAGTATCATAATCTAATCCGGCCTTTTGAAAACTACGATAATGCCCAATTACTCATTGGCATGTGCATGGATAACCGGAAACACGTTAACATTCCCGATAACTTTGCCTATATCATCCGGGCCGGAGGGGCAAACCTCAGGTACAGCGAATTCAAAGTGTCCTATGCCATTGCCGTGGGAAAGGTTGGGCATATTGCACTCATTGGCCATAACAACTGCGGTATGGTAAACCTTTTTTCCCGCAAAGAGCTTTTCATCCAGGGGCTGGTGGATAATGCCGGCTGGGACAGGGAATGGGCTGAGGAACACTTCATGCATTTTGCACCCATGTTTGAAATTGGTAACGAAGTCGACTTCATCCTGAGCGAGGCAAAACGTCTCCGGCTACGGTATCCGAAAATACAGATCGCTCCACTGATGTACCTGGTTGAAGATAACAGACTGTACCTGATCAAAGAATCCTAAACCAAAAAAGACTCCGGCGAAGGAAGGCCGGCCTGTTAACCATAAGCCGGTATGGTGCCCGGGAGAAAATCCCCTTGACACTCGTCCCTGCAGCAACCTGATAGTAATAGGAATCAATGATGTCCTGAATCTCCGAAAGGCCGGTACACGGTATAAAACAGCCATAAAAACCAGTCGTTTTCAGGATAGGGACGAATGGCACCGGCCAAATATTATACTGTTCATCCAATAATCCTGCGCATCTGTCCCTCCAATTTTCTCACAAGAAGAGCGGATTATATATTTAGGCCGGTTCATATTGAATCCATAAAATAGAAAAGTCAACCTTGCGGAAGACAACTTCTTTCAGGAATAGCTCCCTGAGAGAAATTGTCATTGGCATTAAATTTAAGAAAATGACAAGCACACAAATAAAATTCTCAAATAAAACCCAAACCGATTTTGTCAATGAATTACGAAACCAGGTTCGGGACTATTTTGATTCCGGAGGGATTTCAAAATATGGCGGTTACCGGATCGTCTTAAAATCCATCTTTATGTTCTCTTTGTACCTGATCCCATACTTTTTAATGGTTACCGGTGTGGTCACCCGTCCGGACCAGATTTTTTTTCTTTGGATCATCATGGGTTTTGGAACAGCAGGAATAGGAATGGCTGTGATGCATGATGCCAATCACCGGTCCTATTCCAAATATCAGAGTGTGAACAGGATCTTATCCTATTCGCTTAATTTTTTAGGCGGTTTTGCGCCCACATGGCAATACCAGCATAATACACTTCATCACGGATTTACGAATATTGACGGTTTTGATGAAGATATCGACGCGGGTAAAATGTTTCGGTTTTCTCCCAACAAACCATTATATAAGATCCACAAATTCCAGCAGTTTTACGCCTGGTTTTTTTACGGACTGATGACCTTCACCTGGACACTGGATAAAGACTTCAAACAGATATACCGGTACAGGAAAGAAGGTGTTGAGTTAAGTCAGAATAAATCATTCGGCAGCCTCCTGGCAGAACTGATAATTTCTAAGATGATTTACTATGGATATCTCCTGGTGATCCCGATCCTGTTTCTGCCGGTGCCATGGTGGATGGTTGTCTTTTTTTATTTCTGTATGCATCTTGTCAGTGGTTTCATTCTCGGGATCGTCTTCCAGACCGCTCATGTAATGCCGTCTTCCGAGTATCCACTGCCTGATGATAACGGGACTATTGAGAACAACTGGGCCATTCACCAGTTGCTCACCACCACGGATTACTCACCCCATAACAGGATATTTTCCTGGTTTATCGGAGGGCTGAATTACCAGGTGGAGCACCATTTGTTTGCGAATATCTCGCATATTCACTACCATAATATTTCAGCCATAGTACAACGTACGGCCTTAAAATATCATCTCCCTTATCATGTCCGCAAGAGTTTCCCCAGGGCACTTTACGATCATTTCAGAATGCTGAAAACCCTTGGGAGGCCTGCAGTGGCTTAAAAAATATTTTTAATTACCGGACACCCCTGATCGCTGATCTTATACCCTTTCCTCAATAAAAAAACCTGGTGATCACTTATCTGAATTATCAATAAGTGATTACCAGGTTTTTTTGTTACATGGATCTAGACAAGTGTGAGATTTTTTATATTTTTAATTTTGAAAAGGAACCGGAAACATTTATTAATCGCTATAAAAATCAATTCACATCAAATGAAACCTACATTTCTTTTTCTTCTGGTTTTCTTATGTGCAAACCCGGTGGTAAAAGCACAGGAATACCGTCACCATGATGAGCAACAGATCTGGACTGGCGGCGCACCTGGCAGTAACCCGGAAAACTGGCCGTGGGAGGGATATAAGGAAGAATGGCGTATCGATTCGGCCACAAATAAAGAGATGGTCATTTTTGTTACCGAACCGACAGTACAGGTTTTCCTTCCACCGAGGGAAAAAAATACCGGCGCCGCCGTTGTGGTTTGTCCGGGTGGCGGATACAATATAGTCGTCATCGGCAAGGAAGGTTATGATATTGCCCATAGGCTGAATGATATGGGTATAGCCGTTATTGTTTTGAAATACAGACATTACAACATCTTTGCTGCACGCGATGATGCTCAGCGGGCTGTTCGTTTTACACGTTTTCACGCGAGGGAATGGAATATTGATCCGGATAAAATAGGTCTCGGTGGATTCTCCGCAGGCGGGCACCTGTCCATTCATGCAGCAGCCAAACTGAATCCGCCGGCACCGGAAGGCAGGAAGCCAGACGCCATTGATTCGGTGAGTGACAGACCCGATTTCCTGATGCTGGGATACCCGGCTACCAATATGCCGAAGGGCGTTGAGATTGGTGCAGGCATGCCCCCGGCATTCATCGTGGTGGCAGCAGATGATCCCTTGATGCCTGCATCTGTTGATCTATTTAAAAAACTCCGGTCCATGGATGTACCGGCAGAACTCCATATCTACCAGACCGGTGGTCACGGCTTCGGAGCCGGCACACATGAATGTCACTGCAGTGGCTGGATGGATTTGTTCAGAAACTGGCTGGAGACAAATAAGGTCATTTCTTCCGAATGATGAGCATAAGTCTGCTGTTGTAACCCCCGGAATGCCGCTTATCGGTCTTCTCAACCGGAGCCGGCTTTCATCACGTCCGGTTTGAACAGGGTACAGAAATCGACCCCTGGTCAGCCGTGTATTTCACAAAGCCTCCAGGGCGGATTTGCCTTTAAATGTCGGGAGTGTGAAATCATTTCTTTATATTTAATCTCTTTAAATATTTTTCCTGCCGTCTGAACAATATACCATAATAAACGATATTACTCAGGGTGGATCCGGTGAATCTGTAAACGTACTAAATGCAACAAAATGAACTCAAAGTCAAGAACTGCCAGCCTTTTATTCCTCCTTTCCACAGTACCTTTTGTTGGTTTTGCGCAAAAAAACAAGGTAAGCTCCCTGGAGATTAAAAACTTCAACCTGATCTCATCATCCCTGACCAATGCCACCGGTGAAGAATTGTCGAAGTCCGATTATACCCCCGATGTTTACTGGTTTCCGGTACAGGTTCCTTCAACTGTTTTAACCGGCCTGGTGGCCAACCATATCTATCCCGATCCATACAGCGGCATGAATAACATGCTTATTCCGGATGCTTCCGACAGTTTTAACCTGGAATACAACCTGGAGCAATACAGTTATCTTCCCAATGACCCAAATCCGTGGAAGAAACCCTACTGGTACAGAACTTCTTTCCTCGCCCCTGCAAGATCCGGGGAAAGTCATTCCGAACTGATATTCAAAGGCATAAATTACAGAGCTGCTGTATGGCTTAATGGCCAGGAAGTGGCCGATTCCTCAGAGATGGTTGGGATGTTTGAAGAATTTCGTCTCGATGTTACAGGTCTTATCCGAAGCGGCGATGTTAATACCCTGGCTGTTAAGATATACCCCCTCGATGACCCAGGATTGCCGGCCACAGAACAACTGAAAGCCCTGGGTGATTTTTACGCCAACGGCGGTCCGACAGGTGACATTGGGAAAAACGTCACGATGCTTTGCTCGGTAGGCTGGGACTGGATGCCACCCGTCAGGGACCGGAACATGGGGATCTGGCTGCCGGTTTTTCTGCGCACTACCGGACCGGCAACCATAGATCATCCGAAGCTCATCACCGACCTCCCCGATCTTCCCGATACGGCTGTTGCAAAAATCTCACTGGATATCCCCGTCACCAATCACAGTTCGTCGCCGGTGAAGGGGAAAATCAATATTCACATAAAACCCAAAACTTTTGAAGGCGAAACCATAGAATTTTCAAAGGACATAACCATACGTGCCAATACTACCCAAACGGTCAGATTGAACAGCGGGAACACCAGAGAACTGGCTATCCGTAACCCTCATTTATGGTGGCCGGCAGGTTATGGCAAACCTGATCTTTACCAGATCCGGATAGAAATTGAAACCGGGAATGCTATATCGGATATCAGCAGTTTCGCTTTCGGCATCCGGACCGTCAGTTCCCAGGCCGTTCCGGTGAGACAATCCCTTCGCCGTGATTTTTATGTAAACGGCAAACGGATCTTTCTGCTGGGAGGTGCCTGGGTACCCGATATGATGGTCAACCGTGATTCGGTGAGATACGACCGTGAACTGCGACTTTGCAGGGATGCAAACCTTAACCTGCTCAGGATCTGGGGAGGTGGCATCACCCCTCCGGATGCCTTCTTCGACCTGGCCGATAAGTACGGTTTGCTTGTATGGTCCGACTTCTGGGTTACGGGCGATACCCAGGGTGAATTCAGGGGGTCGACGGGTTGGCCTTTGCAGGGAGATGTTTTCAAAAAGAATGTTACCAGCACCATCCTCCGTATCCGGAATCATCCCAGCCTGCTCTTATGGACCGGGGGTAATGAAGGCCACTCCAGGAAAGAACTTTACACGGCCATGAGAGACAGCCTGATATCTCTTGACGGTACGAGGCCTTTTATTTCCTGTTCTTCGGGTTATGCTCATCTTCCCGAAGGATGGAAAGGATCATGGCCCGATGATAAAGCTCCCGGCGTATATAGCGGCGGACCTTATTCATGGCAGGATCCGGCAAAATACTATCAGCTGGCCGACCATGCCAAAGACTGGGTGTTCAAAGATGAAACCGGCATCCCTTCGCAGCCGCCATACAGCATCATGCCAAAGATCATCCCCGACCTGATTTGGGATAAGACCCTCCCCTTCCCTCTCAATAACACATGGGGCTATCACGATGCAGCCACGGGAAATGGGAAATTCGACCTCTATTATCAGGATATGGTTCAGCGCTTTGGAAAACCAGAGAGTATGAAAGTTTACTGCGACAAGATGCAGCTCATGAACGCCATGGGTTACCAGGGCATTTTCGAAGCGGCCGAACATAATTTGAACGAGACCGGAGGGATCATGCTGTGGAAACTGAATGCCGCTTTTCCAAGCGTGATCTGGCAAATTTACGACTGGTTCCTGATGCCCAATGCGGGGTATTACTTTATCCAAAATTCCTGTAATCCCGTTCACGTCCAGTTCAACCGCGACGATTCTACGGTGGTGATCATCAACCGGACATACAGGGAGATTCCCGGACTCACTGTCAATGCTGACGTGTACAATGCCGATTCAAAAGTTTTATTTCATGCGAGTCAAAATGAAAAAGCTACCGCTTCTTCAGTACAAAAATCCTTTTCACTCGCCGGGACCATTAAACAAACCGGCGAAATGTGTTTTGTGGTTCTGAATCTCCGCGATCAGGATGGAAAGGTCATTTCCCGTAATACATACTGGCTGTCCCCTGATCAAAATTTCGAAACCCTTAATACCATGTCTGAGTCCGACGTAGCGGTTCAGATCCTCGACACCGAACGGGGGCCACATAATCTGAGCGTGAAAATGAAATTCACCAATACCACCGATAAACTGGCCTTTTTTATCAATCCGCAACTTACGCTGAACGGGGAAGAGATACTGCCATCCTACTGGTCGGCCAATTATTTTACCCTGAAACCTGACGAATCGATAGAGGTAACGGTGAGTGTCCCGGTGGAAAATATTTCAGGCAATAATCTGATCATGAAGATCCAGGGCTGGAACATTCATAACCGTGAAATTACTCTAGAATGAGATTTTGGAGGGGTTGGATGAATTGTCATTTAATGATTACGGAGTTCCCCTGAATCAGGAAAGCCCTTTTCATTTCTTCACAAAACATCCCATTCGTGCATTCGTGGCATCCCCCCTTTTCATTTCTTCTTAAAATATACAATTCGTGCATTCGTGGTATCCCCTCTTTTCATTTCTTCTTAAAATATACAATTCGTGCATTCGTGGCATCCCCCCTTTTCATTTCTTCTTAAAATATACAATTCGTGCATCCGTGGCATCCCCCCTTTTCTGTTCTTCACAAAACATCCCATTCGTGCATTCGTGGTATCCCCCCTTTTCATTTCTTCTTAAAATATACAATTCGTGCATTCGTGGCATCCCCCCTTTTCATTTCTTCTTAAAATATACAATTCGTGCATTCGTGGCATCCCCCCTCTATACATTCGTAGCATTTCCCCAAAAAAGAAGGCTGTCCCAAAAAGGGACAGCCAAAAAACCAGTCGGTCCAGAGGGACTCGAACCCTCGACCCCGAGATTAAGAGTCACGTGCTCTGCCAGCTGAGCTATGGACCGATTGCGACTGCAAAATAAATGAAAATCGGTGAACTCTGAAAGGAATCTTCTGTAAAATCTGGAATGTTTACTTCAAGCCAGAGACCAAGACATTGATATGCCTTATCTTAACCCTTGTTTTTTAGAGATGAAACTTCCATACCACGATGATAAATTTAGAAGGATGTGGCAGAAAAGGTTATCAACTAAGCGAAGCGATCTCACGACCAACGGGAGTAACTTAGCGAAGCGATCTCACGACCAACGGGAGTAACTTAGCGAAGCGATCTCACGACCAACGGGAGTAACTTAGCGAGGCGATCTCACGACCAACGGGAGTAACTTAGCAAAACGATCTCATATTAAGGTCCAATCCTTTTCATGGTCCGGATCAACGTTGGGGTTTTGTTCAGTCCATTCGTAAAATTCTTCTGTTTGTGTATCATAGATCAATATCCCTTCGACATCATCTGTCATATGGTGCACCAACCGTCCTTTGTTGTTCCAGACTGCAGATCCACCTGCACTTTCAAAATGGTCACAAATCCCTGTGCTGTTTGCCATCATGACAGTCATCCCGTATTGTTTTGAGATCCGTTTGTAATGATGATAAGCCCTGTCAAGACTATCGGCAGCCTTAGCCACGCTGGCCAGGTAAATTTCAACTCCGCTACGGAAGGCTTTCTCTGAATGTCCGGGCTGCAAAGATTCATAACAGATGGCAGGTGCTACCCGCTTTCCGTGAACGGTCAGGATCACCTGATCCTTACCGCTGCTGAAAAAGGGTAACTCGTCATTGTGCAATATCTGTTTCGTGTAGATCTGCCTGGGTTTTCCGGGCTGAAAGATCAACATTCCGATGAATACCCGGGAATTTACTTTTACGGGCGCCCCGGCACCGATGGTAATGTTCAACCGGTCACTTAGCTTTTGGAAGTCATCGAAACGCATATCATCATACCCGGTTGCCAGCTCATCAGCCAGCCGTGGTTCATATCCGGTCAGGGAAAGCTCCGGAAA
The DNA here is from genome assembly GCA_963732905.1 of uncultured Bacteroidales bacterium. Classification (GTDB taxonomy): domain Bacteria; phylum Bacteroidota; class Bacteroidia; order Bacteroidales; genus DASQZK01. The sequence goes on along the minus strand of CAVTBM010000008.1, from coordinate 104,122 downwards.
GAAAATCAGGTCAGTATCATTGGCCGCAGCTTTTTCAATAATCCTTTTATGCTTCAGTATATTCTTTTCAATATCCCCGGTAAAGGCTTTTACCTGTGCTAGGCCGATCCTCATTTGTCTCTTACTTTAAAATTTCACCAGACATTCAACACTATTCCTTGTTATTTTCCTGCCAGTCGTCCGTCCATATCGTTTCTGTCTGTCTCAGGATTCAAAGGAAACCTGACCGGCATATTATCCCTTGTGGAGCGGTATATTGCGGTAAAGAGCTCTACGGTCTGTCTTCCCGCACGACCGTCGATCAGCGGATCCCGGTTATTTTCGAGTGCGCTTAAAAAATCTTCAATCTGCAATTTCATATAGTGCGTATTCGGATCGATCTCTCCGAAGGATTTAATGTCTTCCTCATTCCAGTATCCCATCCTGTCCTCTTCTCCCGGCACAGTCCACAGATCGAGGACCGGCGGTTCGGAGATACTGGTCATCCCGGCGATGAACATGGCCCCGCCATCGGTCTGAACGCCGACCGTAGCCCCGTTCTCACCATGGACATGGACCTTACCGTATATTCCAGGCTTCTGCGAATTACTGACCAGAATATTGCCGAGCCCTCCGTTCCGGAACCTGATAACGGCCAGTGCGGTATCTTCGACTTCTATATAAGGATGATTCAGGTTTCTCCATATTCCGTACACTTCTTCTATCTCACCCATATACCATAGGAGGATATCCAGCTGGTGAGGTGCCTGGTTTACCATGACGCCGCCGCCTTCAAGATCCCAGGTGCCGCGCCATTTGTCCGAATCATAATATTTCCTGTCCCGCCATCCCAGGATGGTCACTTCACCCAAAATAGGCTTTCCGATCTTACCTTCATCGATGGCTTTCTTTACCCTCTGCGCCGGCGGACAAAAGCGCCGTTGGCCCACCACGCCGAGTTTCACCCCAGACTGTTCACAAACCCGGATGATCTCATCGGCATCCTGAAGTGTGCTGGCCAGTGGTTTTTCTACCAGGACGGAAGCACCTGCACGCGCCGCCAAAACGGCTGCTTCTTTGTGAAAAGGATGCGGTGTGCATACGATAACCAGGTCGATGCTGTGCTCCTGAACCATCCGTCCGATATCAGGACTTGCCACGGTCTGATACTGACGGGCAAAGTTCTCTGCCGTTTCCGGCGTGCGGCTCCAGACGGCAGCAAGCCTGGCATAGGACAGATCACGGATGGCTCCTGCATGCAAATGCGCTACCTTACCGCATCCGGCTATAGCGATATTGTATGTTCTCATCCTGTAATTTTTTATGGTACCAGTATGACTTTATTCAAATCGCCCCTGTTGTTTTTCAGTCTCATGAACCATTCCGGTCCTTCCGACAGAGGCGCCACCGCCGAGATATAATTACCGGCCGATATCATTCCTTTTTCCATATAATCGAGAACAGCCTCATATTCGCCTCTTATAGCGCAGCTGCCCAGGATTTTCAGTTCCCTTGTCACCACTTTCTGCACCGGAAAACTCACCGTCTGACTGGAGTTGCCCACCAGGATAACCTTCCCTCCCTTCCGGGTCAGATCGATAGCGGTGTTCACACTCTTCTCCATCCCGGCAGCTTCAAAAGAAACATCAGTTCCCCTGTTCTTTGTCAACGAAAGTACACGTTCTGTAAGATCCGGAGCACCAGCATTGAATATCACCGTTGCTCCCGCTTCTTCGGCATGCACAAGGCTTTGATCGCTGACGTCAACGGCAATGATTTCGGGTACGCCTGACAATTTAAGGATCAGAATGATGAAGGTGCCTATCATTCCGGTGCCGACAACAGCACACGTATTCCCGGCTTTCAGGGAAGCCTGGTTCACGGCGTGCATGGCTACAGCCAGTGGCTCGGTCATGGCAGCGTGTTCGAAGCTGACGCTGGCAGGGATCCGGTAAAGGACATGCTCAGGTACGGACACATATTCGGCAAAAGCTCCCTGTCGTTTATACGTTCCCGGCGAAACCCCGACAACCTCCCTGTTGTCGCTGAGGTTAGAGGTGCCTTCCATTGTATACCAGTCATTCAACGGAAAAACCGTCGAATCGAAGGTTACCCGGTCGCCTTCATGCCAGTTGCTCACGTCACTGCCGGTTCTGACAATCACGCCAGAAGCTTCGTGACCCATGATCAACGGTGGGATCCGTCTCCCGGTGCTTCCGTCCATCCCGTGAATATCGGACCCGCATATACCACATGCTTTAACGTTAATAAGAACATCCCTGACTCCTACTACGGGATCAGGCACTTCAGTGAAAACAAACTTGTTGTATTCCTCCAGGACCAGTGCTTTCATGATTTTGAATTTGAAGAGATAATACAAATATACGATTATTCACCCGTCTGGTATGTACCATCCTTTTATCCTTATCGATTAACCTCCGGTACCGTATCTCGAATAATGAATGATTTTTTTCACCCCGGATTTCTTACTCCTTCCCCAACTTTCCAATCTTCAAAATCCTAATCGCCCCACTCCCCTTTTTCTGGTTGAATTAGCTCCTTACTTTTCGGGTCGTTGTTTTTTGAAAGCGAAATTTCCCATCACCACAGAAATTATACCCAATATTATTATCTTGCACTTCCTATCTGCCAGGTGATGAAAATCCTTATTGCACCAAATGCCTTTAAAAATGCAGCAACGGCTACGGAAGTCGCCGGGTACCTGCGCGACGGCATACTCGATATCCTGCCCGAAACGGAGATCGTATTGATTCCTCTCGCCGATGGAGGTCAGGGTACAGTGGAAGCCCTTACCGAAGCCACTAACGGCAGGATCATCCCGGTGAGAGTCATGGATCCGCTGATGCGTGAAACCGATGCTTTTTTTGGTATAACCGGCGATGGAAAGACTGCCGTTATCGAAATGGCCGCTGCCTCAGGCATTGAGCGTCTGAAACCCGGAGAGCTAAACCCATTAACTGCCAGCACTTTTGGCACAGGTCAGCTAATCACGGCCGCCCTGGATGCCGGATGCAAAAAGATCATCATCGGTATCGGCGGCAGTGCCACCAATGACGGGGGCATGGGTATGGCCTGCGCTCTGGGCGTCAGGTTTACAGACTCAGAAAACCATATTGTCCCCCAGGGCGGAGGCTTCCTTGGAAATGTTGCCCGGATCGACACCAGCGGTATGGACCAGCGTATCCGTACCACGGAGATCATCGCAGCCTGCGACGTCACCAATCCTCTTACCGGCCCTGAGGGAGCCTCCTGTATCTATGGTCCCCAGAAAGGAGCAGACCCCGGCATGGTAAAAACTCTCGACCGGAACCTCTCTGTATTCGCTGGAAAGATCAGGGAACAATTGGATACCGATATCGAATTCATTCCCGGTGCCGGCGCCGCCGGAGGACTTGGCGGTGGTTTGATGGTGTTTTGCGGGGCAAAGCTGATGAACGGTTTTGATATCATCTCGCAACTTACAGGCCTCGAAGAGAAAATTCAGCATGCCGGCCTGATTATCACCGGTGAAGGTAAAATTGACCGGCAGACCCAATACGGGAAGACCGTCGCGGGCGTGGCCGGAATAGCCCTGAAATACCACAAGCCTGTTGTGGCGGTTGCGGGAACCATCGGCGAAGATGCCGATGTCCTTTATCGTCTGGGGATAGATCTCATGTTTTCCATACTCAGGAAACCCGTTTCGCTCGTGGAAGCCGTTAAATCCACTCCCGTACTGCTCAGGCTGGCCGGAAACGACATCGCCCGTATGGTGAAGTTACGAATCAAAACCGGTTGAACCATCCTTGAGCACTTTCTCACAGCCGATTTTCAATATCGGGAAGACGGTGGCTTAGCTGCTCGTGAGGCAGACTATCTAAGCGCGTTTATCCTTATGTTTTAAGGCCTAGTTTTGCCACACATAATCTTGAACATGAAATGGATTTTCGCTTTATTCAAGAATGGGTGGGGCACGAAAGCATCGAGACACTGCAACGGTATACGAATGTTTCGAATACTATTTTTATATTTAAAAATCTTCCTGATGACATGCACATAAATAAAGCATGATGATATTCGCCTAATTTGGAACGATATGTTCACAAATAAAAACGACACAGAAAATATAAATTCAATAGTTGAGCATACACAAACGTTGTGCGTCATGCTAAACGCCTCAAAACAAATATTTGAAATGTGATGAAATTAACCGCTAGATTTACTTAAAAATATACAGCTAAATTGTGCTAAATAGGAATATATATGAAAACGAATGAGGAAATCTTCAAAAATTTAATTGAGGAATACTCAGTAAAGATGATGTTTCTGTTTTTGACAAACATTCTTCACCAGACTTTGTTGAACATCAATATGGATTCTTCCCTCCCAATGTCGAAGGAGTTAAAAAGGTAATAAATAGTCTGCACTACGCATTTCCTGATTTTTCTTTGACAATACAGGATATAATTATGGACGGTTCTAAAGTTTGGGGTCGGATGATATGACGAGGAACACATAAAAATAAATTTGGCCCTATGTTTCCAACAGGTAAAACATTTGAGATCACCGTAATAGATATTATGCGATTTGAAACCGGGAAACTAATTGAACACTGGGTGTACAGGATAAATTGGCTCTTATGGAACAACTTGGGATGAAACCACCACCAAAACATACAATGAAAATAATGAGCTTGCTTAACGAGTGAAAATGAAAAGAAGAAACTTTGTTTTATCAGCACTTGCAATAATACCTACACTTGTATTTGCTAAAATTGAATCAATAATTCCCATGAGAACGAAAAAAGGGTTTAAAGTAAATGCAGGCGAAGCCAGGTTTGGTAAGCACTACAAAATGAAAGGTGTTACACAAAACATTTTGGATATAAAAATATCCGGAAAGGATACTGAAAATGATTTAGCTATGTTTGAGCAAACCGGACTCAGTCCTAACGGTGGACCACCTTTGCATATTCATCCATTTCAGGATGAATGGTTCTACGTTATAGAAGGTGAGTACTTGTTTCAGGTTGGTGAGGACAAATATCAAATGAAATCAGGTGACACAATTTTTCTTCCGAGGAATGTTCAGCACGCCTTTATTCAATTGACAGAAAAAGGAAAGATGATAGTTTCTTATTTACCAGCAGGAAAGATGGAAGCATTTTTTCAAGTGACTGATCAATGGACTTCACCCCCATCGAAAGAAGAAATTGCAAAAGTTTTCGAAGATCACGATATGAAAGTTGTTGGGGCACCATTAAGAACGGACTAAGAAATAAAATGATTATAAGCACGAACGCACAATAGAGTAGGCGGCTGATCCCGACTAACCGGGACAGCCTATTAAATTGTAGGGATACCAGACGATACATTTCAGAGAAAGGCTATAGCCCCGGTATTTGAGTCTGTCGACGGTAATGGCAGGACCAGGGATTGGACTTTACTCATTAAGATATGTTATAACAGGTGTCGCCATAAAATATTCTGTTCAATACTATTAAATTTTACAACCACAATAACTTTTTACATTTCCGATTGTTTGTTATCTATTAATTTTTAGGCACCTATAGAATTTAAATTCTCTATTATATTTCATACCTCTCATAATAACTTCCTTAAAATAGTTAATTATTAATATGTAATAATCCTCTTCAAAATCTAATCTATGAAAACCATAATTAATCGCAATTCGCTTTTCTCCAGGAGAAAAGTAATCGCAGCAGTATTCATTTCATTGGTTTTCTCATGTTCAAAGAATACAGATACACCTACGAACTCTTCTGCGAAATTCTGCGCAACTATTAACTGGAGTAACACTCTTGGAACATCAGGATATTTTAAGGCGGCCTTACTGAATGGTAGTTATGGGCTGACGTCAGCCAGTGTAACAGATGATGGAACAACCAAATCAATAACATATAATCGTGATGCGTCGGGTCATCTTATAAACGGATCTGGGTTTGCATATACCTATGATCAAGACAATTTGATAAAAATTGTGGCGAGTGATGGAACACAAACAGGGACAGGCACATTCACCTTTGATACTAATGGTCAATTAACATCCGTAGTGTCTAAGAGTTCAGATGCTACGGATAACAGTACACTTACCTTTACTTACACCTATGACACAAATGATGATCCGGTTAAAATTGCCGGGCATTTAGTAGATAATAGTATTACAGGGACAAGTTATGCTGATTATGATATTACAGCTGATTACCTTACAGATAAGCAAGATTTTTTACCACTTTTCCCGGAAATTACTCCCTTTTCAATATATTATGCATATGGTTTATATCAGAGTAAACATCTGATCAACAAATGGGTGGTTAAGATTACTGGTACAGATGAAGATGGCACTTCCATTACTCCATTAAATTTTACTCTGCAATATACCTATACCTACGATAGCGACGGCAGGGTGGCAACCATGTCGCATTCAAGCAATAATACATACACATTTACATATTCAGCTTGCAATTAATAGATGCTAAAGCTAATTGAGTGAATTAATTCTTTGCAATCTAAAGTATGGCTAAACGTCTGCTTATCCTGATTTTAACTGCCTTGTTTCCTGTGGCTCTTTCTGCTCAGAACCTTGAGGATCTCAGTAAACAGAAACCATTTTCATTAAGCGGTGGCTTAACTGCAAGGACAATCTTTTATGATGCAAATGGCATCCCCAACAGGCGTCAACCATTTTCTTACATCTTCACAGGCAGTCCCATTATAAGTATTCTAAACAGTTTCACTATACCCTTATCGTTTACTTACAGTGAACAGGACAGGTCTTTCCGTCAGCCTTTTAACCAGTTTGGTATGAGTCCGTATTATAAATGGATTACGATTCATGCCGGGTACAGAAATATCAACTATTCTCAATTTACACTCGCAGGCCATACCATCCTGGGAGCCGGAGTCGAACTTCATCCGGGAATTTTTAAGTTTGGCTTCATTACCGGAAGGTTTAACAGGGCGACTCCTGTAGATACCAGCTCGAGATCGTTCCAGCCATTTACCTACTCAAATCATGGCAGCGCAGGTAAAATTGGGATTGGCAAAGGTTCTGACTTTTTTGAAGTGAGCATGCTAAAAGCAAAAGATGACAGTAGCAGTGTACATCCTCGTTCTGAATTCATGGGTACTGTTACCCCGGCTGAAAATGTTGTGATTGGGATAAACGGTCAGGTCAAATTCCTGAAAGCCTTCACTTTCGCGATTGAAGCGGCGACCAGTCTTTACACAAGAAATCTTAACAATACAACCGCTTTAAGTGACAGTGCAAATAAAGGATTTACCAAAATTTTAGGAAGCTTCATAAATACCAACAGTACCACGGAAAGATACAACGCTTTACAAACCAGCCTTGGTTTCCGTCAGAAGATTTTCTCTGCCAGATTGCAATACCGGAGAGTGGACCCCGATTACAAAACCATGGGAGCTTACTTTTTCAACAGTGACATTGAAAACATCACCTTTGCCCCGTCTCTTAATCTGCTGAAAAACAAGTTCAGATTTGGCGGAAGTATTGGTTTCCAGCATGATAACCTCAAAAAACAAAAACAGACAACAAGCAGCCGAATAATAGGTTCTTCCAATTTATCCGCTGAATTAAACGAGCACTTCGGAATTGATTTGACTTATTCCAATTATTCCAACACACAGCTAAGAAAGACAATTCTTCTTGGAAATACTTTCCGGATTGCGCAGGTATCTAAAAATTACTCCTTCACTCCGAGGTACATCCTGGCAAATGAAAAGTTTGTTCATTCAGTTATATTCTCAGCAAATTACAATATTTTTTCAAGCGTTGATAAAACTATCGACAACCTGAAGGATACAAAAAGCAATAATTACTTTTTAAATTACCAGGTAACCTTAGTTCCAAAAAATCTTACTTACACTTTCAATCTGAATTATACTGATGTAAAATCTGGTTCATATGAGGATGGAAATTACGGTGTCACATTAGGAGTAAGTAAGGTCATGAATAACAGTAAACTTACTGCCGCCTGGCTGGGCTCATTTCTAAAAGGTCTTCACGGGCAGTCAACAGGACTGATTCTCAACCAGAATGTGAATGTAAATTACAGGATCAATAAGCATCATAGTTTCGGGACTACAATTAGTTATATTAACAATCAATCTCAGCAGACCCTCATAACTCCAACTTACTCAGAATGGCAATCCGATCTGAATTACAGGTATGTTTTTTGAATTTAATCATGAACATAATTAAAAAATGAAAACTAAACCATCCTTTCTCTCTTTTACAAAACTGGTTCGAATACTGAGTTTTCAAATCCTGTTTTTAATTCCATGTTCAGTCTATGCCCAATCTGCCTATACAGTAAGCATCTCAAATGTACTTGTTATTGCTCCCTACACTTCACAGCTATCAGCATATGTAAATAATCCTGCCAAGGTTATGATCACGGTACAGAAACTTGCCGGGACACCTGATATTAACATCAAACTGTTTGCTTCACTTGTTGGAGATAACGGAATTCAAATAAGTACCAATCCGACAGCCCTAAGCGGGCTGAATCAAATTTCATTGACTTCAACTCAGCCGACACAGGCAGTGAATGCTCTGTTTATACGTAATATCTTTGACCTGAATAATGTCGATGTACAGGGAACAACTGCAACAGATTTAATGACTAACGGACTTCCTCCAGGCAATTATCAGTTATGTGTCCAGGCAGTTACGGCTGATCCTGATCCATTTACAGGTGCGCAGGCCGGAGCTCCTGCATCTGACCAGTTATGCGGCAATTCATTTAATATTGCTGCACCTTCGGCTAACGTTAACATAGAAAATGTTTTATTGATTGCACCTTTTACCAGCAAGCTTTCCGACTTTGTCAGTAATCCTTCAAAAGCTGTGATTACCGTTATCAGCAATATTACATATCCACAACTAAAGATTAAATTACTGGCTACTCTGAAAGGAGATAATGGGGTGCAAATTTCAACTAATCCGGCAAACCTGAATTTAGTTCCTGAAATAACCCTTCAAACCGGGCAACATACAGTTGTCCTGAATGCGACTGCAATACAGAATCTGTTTAATCTGGAAGCTGTTAATGTAGTTGGAACTACTTCGGATGAACTGCTTAATGGCAATGGCTTGCCTCCAGGGACATATGAATTATGTATCACACCGGTTTTTTCTATTACTGATCCTGCCACCCAGCAGGTAGCCGGACAACCTCTATCTGCTGAGAAGTGTAGCAATACATTTACAATTGCACCCCCTACCGTTGATATTTCAATCCAGAATGTATTGTTGATCCCACCATTTTCGCACAAATTGTCAGATTTTATAACTAATCCTTCAAAGGTGGTTATAACAGTTCATAGCAATATAACCTACCCGCAGTATAAAATCAAATTGCTTGCATCACTAAAAGGCGATAACGGTGTCCAAATATCTACCAACCCGGCAAGTCTGAATTTAGTTCCTGAAATTACACTTCTAAGCGGCCAGCCGACGGTTGTTCTGAATGCAACTACTATTCAGAATCTGTTTAATCTGGAGGGCGTCAGCATCCAGGGCATCACTCAAAATGAACTGGTTAATGGGAATGGGTTACCTGCAGGAACTTATGAATTATGTATTACTCCGGTTGCATCAGTAGCCGATCCTGTTACCCAGCAGCAGGCAGGGCAACCTTTATCAGCAGAGGTTTGCAGCAATACATTTACTCTTGCGGCTCCAACAGTTGATATTTCAATACTGAATGTTCTGTTAGTTCCTCCTTTCTCAAACCGCATCTCCGACTTTTTAACCAACCCTTCAAAAGTTGTGATAACGGTTCATAACAGCAGCACATCTCCAAGTTTTAAAATCAAGTTACTGGCATCACTGAAAGGAGACAATGGCATCCAGATTTCCACCAACCCGGGTAATCTTAATCTGATTCCCGAGATTACTCTTCAAAGTGCACAGCCAACAGTTGTTCTGAATGCTACGTCTATATCCAATCTGTTTAATTTAGAAGGAGTTACCGTCAAGGGAATCTCTTATAATGATCTGGTAAATGGCAATGGCTTACCGGAAGGATCCTATGAATTATGTATTACGCCAGTCTCCGCAGAGGCTGATCCTGACACTCAAATGCCGGCAGGGCAACCGCTCTCCGCTGAGGTATGCAGTAACTTATTCGCTGTTAACAACATTGAACCTCCGGTGATCATTAATCCAGTCAGCGGAACTGATATTTCTGTTAAAATACCCCAGAATATATTATTCACCTGGTCAATACCGGCAGGTGTCAAGCCCGGGATTCAGTATGATTTTAAAATGGTTGAAATCCAGGATACCCTGAGGGATCCGAATGATGCTATGCAAACGGCCACAGATCCGGCATTTTTTGAAAAGGAGGTCACAAGCAATGTTTTGCTGTATGGACCAGGAGATCCTCCGCTGACTCCCGGATTCAGATATGCCTATATTGTTACAGCAAGCGATCCAAACAATGCTGCAATATTCAGGAACGGCGGCCGTAGTGAGGTCGGCTTTTTTACCTACAGACTGCTAAATATTAATAGTGCTCCGGTTCCGGCATCAAGTAACAATAACCCGCCAGATAACCCGAATAATAATCCGGTACCAAATCCGGTACCACCTCCCGATATTGATTTATCTCAACTGACAGGGGATCTGAATTGCAGCTGTAAAACTCAGGCTCCCTCGGGTTCAGTTGACAACTCTGATTTAAAGCAATACTCAAAGGTTGAGGTGGGGAAATTTGAGATGACTATAGTAAGTGTAACTATCGTCGATGGTAAAGCTTCAGGAGAGGGTAAAATTCCGATTCCATTTTTAAATATTAGCCAGGCAAATATCCGGGTTGTGTTTTCAGATATGACTGTTGCCAGGAAAAATGGAACCAATGTGATGCTAACGGGTCTGGTAAAAGCTAAACGTGATAACAATATCAGTCTTTCTCCAAATGTCGACGATCCCAAAGCCGGGGTGAATCCGTTCACAGTAAATGATGTAACGAACCTTGAGAACTATTTTACAAAAAATACAAACAAGCTCATTTCAAATATCAAAAATACCAGTGTAGATTTTGATATGCCTTTGGGAATAGATAAAGAAATTGGTGGTCAAAAATTTATTATTTCATTGGTTGATTTTATATTCACCCCCGAGCAGGCAGGCTTTTCAGCCTGTATGGCTTATACAATACCTGATGACAACACGATCATTTCACTTGGAGCAAAAAATATCTGTTTCAAAGATGCTAGCAGCTTTTGCGGTGATTTATTTCTCTTCCTGACCAATGATATTAAAATCAACGCACTTAACCTTACATTAAAAGCTATTTCAAAAAATGATTCCGGAACTTACGTCTCTTTTACAAAGGATGGTTTCCAGAAGCTTCGTGTAAGGGCAGATTATGAGTTTTCACAAAATCTTATCGTACGCCAGTCAGATAAAGGGCCTGTAATAGCCACGTTAGTTGCAGATGTTGTAAACTGGAACGACTGGATGGCTACCATGAACATCGACCCATTTTATCTGGCCGATAATCAGGATTTCGCTTTTAATCTGAAAGGTGTAGCAACATATGACCACTCTGATGTACGAAATCCGGTTGGAATGCCGGATAAAGCAATTGAGAGTCAGCAGCTTACCAAAGATAACTTTTTGAATAAAACATGGTATGGATTTCTAATGCCCGAGCTGGATATTACATTGCCTGCAGTTTTTAAAAATTCTAAAACGAATTCGCCAATTACAATAAAGGTCGAGAACATGATGATCGACAAAATGGGATTGACCGGCGAAGTACATGGAGACAATATTTTAAATATAGATGACGGGAACCTCGATGGATGGGCATATTCATTAGATTCTATCGGACTCAGGTTTGTAAACAATACCTATACTGATGGAGGTCTTAAAGGGAAAGTCTTATTGCCGATTACAAAAAACGACGTACAGTCACAATTAGATTATAAATGTACGCTTACGCATGAGAGCAATGATGTCAAGAAACCTTTGGCCTTCAATTTTGTGATCAAGCCAAAGAATACAATTGAAGTCCCTGTATTCGTAGCAACCGTGGATATTGACAATACATCGAGTATTGTTGTCAAAGTTGATACAGCCTTCAGCGCTGTAGCAACGCTTAATGGTAAGATGGACATCTCAACACCCAAGAACGGCTCGGTTCCTGAGATGAAATTATTGGGTATGGAATTTCAGGGGATGGTTTTACAAAGTAAACCAAAGTATTTCTCTGTGAATAAATTCACCATGAGCCTTAACAGCCCTCCAAAAGAATCGTCAGGTTTCCCTATAAGTATAGACTCTGTTAAGCTAATAACCGACAACGGAATAGGTATCCGGTTTGCGATGAGTTTCACATTGGCAGATATTAAAGCGATGCCAAAAGCCAGTACTGTTTTTTCAATTACCGGGAATCCTGTTCAGATGCAGAATGGGAAACTGGTATTTGATTTCAGTCCTAAGTTAAGTCTCGAAAAAATATCCATTGAAGGTGATATGTCGGTGCTTAAGGTGAAAGGATTTATTCAGTTTTATAATGGTGATGCTACCTATGGAGATGGTTTTAAAGGCGCCATTCAGGCCATATTCCCTTCCTTAAGCGTTGAGATAGATGCGGCCCTTCAGATAGGGAATGTAAATAATTATAGTTACTGGTATGTAGATGCCTTGATTGATTTTGGCAAGACCGGGATACCTATGTTTCCGAGTACTGCTGCTTATGGATTTGGAGGTGGAGCATATTACAATATGAAGAGTAATTTTGATGCTTCTAAATCGCTTGATTTAACTACCACCAAAAGTTCTGATGTAAAATTTGGTCAATCACCTTCAGGGGTAAGTTATGTCCCAAATCAGGGAAGCATGGGTATAAAAGCCTCTGTAATCTTCGGATTGCAACAAAGGGAGACTTTCAATGCCAATGTTACGATGGAGCTTGGCTTTAATACTAATGGAGGCATTGAATTTTTCACACTTACGGGTGATGCAAGAGTAATATCAAAAGACAAAGACACCTATTTAGGCAAAGGTTCTCTGGTAATGCAATACCAGTTTGACAAACAGTTATTTGATCTTGGAGTTGCGGTTGATCTGAAAATTGCAGCAGTCACCGGCACCGGAACACTCGCAATGCATGCCGAACCAGCTGGTTTTTATCTGAAAGTAGGGAGAGCATGGCCGGTAAGCAGCAGGGTCAATATCAATTTTGGTCCGCTGAATGCAAATTTCTACTTCCAGGCCGGCACAATGGATCTCGACCCCATTCCCCCCATTCCGAATGAAATTCAACAGATATTGACAAAGAGCGGTATCAGTACGGATTTTTTGGCGAATGCACGCAGCGGATTAGAATCAGACGGAAGCGGATTGATCTTTGGCGGCGGATTAAGCTTTAATGCAGGAGGATGTTTCCTGATAATCTGTGGAAAAGTTTATGCGGGAGTAGGCTTTGATGCCTCTCTTCAAAAGTATGCAACCGACTGTAACGGAAACCACACCAGTACATCACAGATCGGTATAGATGGTTGGTACGCCGTGGGACAAGCATATGCAGGTGTACAAGCCCAGTTATATATAGATCTGGGTATAACCCAGGCTACAATTTTTGATGCCGGAGCAGGCGCCGTGTTAATTGCAAAACTGCCGAATCCCGAATACTTTGCCGGGGCAGTCGGAGGTTATTACGACATAGGTATTGCCAGCGGAAATTTCAACTATGATTTTGAATACGGAACAAATTGCCGTCCGGGCGCTAATCCTCTCTCCCAGCTGACGCTGATTGCCGATACTGACCCGCATGACGGAGATGAAGACGTTGAAATAAACATGAGTCCGCAGATTGGAACAAATATCGAAATCGGAAAATATTTTACTCTGGATGAAGACTTCGGCAAAGAAGTCAGAAAAAGAAGCTTCAGGTTTACCAAAGATAATATTGCTGTTACATTTAAGACGGGAGATGATCCGGTTCCTTTTGAAAAAAATGTTTCAGACGATAGTAAAACACTTATAATATATCCGACTGAGTATCTGAAAGCCAAAACAGATTATGTAATTGAGATTACCGCATCATTAGATGAATATACGAATAGCTGGAATCCTGCCCTTAAACCTGATGGTAAGAAATTTGAAGAAAGGTATACTATTCATTTTACGACAGGTAATGGTATGAAAGAGCTTAAACTTGATGATGTTAAATATACTATGCCATACCAGGGCGAACGAAATTTCTGTTATTCAAATGTGGCTCAGGGATTAATAAATTGCTGGAGGCAACCCAGTTTTGATCTTTTTGATGTAGCACATAAGGATGAACAGGATTCTTATGATATCTCATATATTGTTAGAATTATTCCAGCCGGATCTTCCCCTTCTTCAGCCAAGATCACTGAAGTTCCGGCTACTCTTTCAGGCAATAATTTTCTCTTCGATATCCCGACAGATTTGCTTAAAGAAACAATATATGATGTTCAATTTGTTGCTCAGTGGAAACTGAAAAACGCGAAATCGATGATGATCAGCAAGCCCGGATTGTCACAGGGTAAAGGCTTAATATCGTCTGACGTTTTTATCAACAATGGCAATCAGCTATTTGAGAATAAACGCATTAATCAACGGAGATTATCATTGCAGCCCTACCAGCAAAAGCTCTTTGAATTCTATTTCCGTACCAGCAAATATTCTGATTATGTACAGAAAATGAAAACCCTTGAAGTACTGGCCGGTGACTTTAAGGCACAGGGTGAGAAGGATACATATCCAAGAACAGTGAATGTCGGGCAGAAAGAATTGGGTAATTCAGATAAACTAAAAACTCTGTTGTCGGGTTCTTACATGCGACATGGAAATTTAATCAACGCATACCCTCTTTCATTCTGTGTGTATGGCGATGAACAATATGATGTTTATGATGTGGCAGGAAATTCAATTAAAAATAGCCAGAATGGAGAAACTTATATAGTACAGCCATTACTTGATTTCAAAACAGATTGTTTTGAACAGTGGGCAAAATCAATTTATGATAACCTGGCCGCAACGATTCAGGCAGGTGGATTAAATAACCTGCCTCTGAATACAAGAGGTGTTCAGATTTTTACAGATTATAATGCTGCTGCCATGCCCCCTCTAACATATAATGAAATGCTTACTGGAATTAATACAAGCATTGCTACAGCGCCGGCAATAGAGTGTGGAAGCGGATCAACCGATCCTTTTGTGGCTCAAGCCTCTTTTGCAGGCTTTTCAGGATTGTCGAATAGCACAGTATCAGTCATCTCAAAATCTTTGAACCATTCTGTCAGTTTTGGAGGTTTCCATTCGGTTCCCCCGTCTTATAGCTCCCAGACAGTTTCTTTAGCCCCTGATCCTGTAGCTGAGAAGTGGTATACATCTAAATCACTGACTCTTAACGTTTCTTTCTCATACGGTTCTCTGATGAATTGTAACGGTACCAGCAATAGTAGTGTAGTATCATCGAATTCAGTTATTTCAAATCTTTATGGGAGTAGTCTTAATGCCGGTGGAAGTAATCAGGTTTCTTTCAATACTTTCTACCAGAATATGGGGAATGCATATGATAAAGTGGTTAACATTCAGCCAATTTATGTACAAGATCCGTGCTTTAAAACTAATTTTAACGGGATAAAGCGTCCTGGAGCCCAAAATGGCAATGAATCGATGAACATTTTGTTTGGTAAGTAATTATAAAAATATAAACATGAAGCGGCTTTCAATTTTGTCATTACCCTTTATTATCAGTGTTTTTGCGATTACACAAAATGTAATGTCGCAAAGAGTTGTAACGGAGGCAAAGGATACCCTCAGGGTCTCCATCAGGCTTCAGGCTCGTTTTCAGGGTGACTCCATTGTACTGCGCTGGGGATTAAATAATGCCTTCGCATGGCGAAAGCTGAATGAGATCGGTTATAATATTGAACGGCTGGAATTAGATGCTAACAATAAACCCGAATCTGGTTTTAAAAGGTTGAATAGTGCTCCTTTGAAACCATGGTCCGAAGAGGAATGGAAGAAAAGGAGTTCATCATCAGACAATTATGCTATGATCGCTTCCAAGGCTTTATATGGGAATACATTTGTGGTCACTGCAGGCAATAAAGCAAAACCGGGAACCAATTCTGCCACTTCAGTTAATACATTAAGCCAAGCTGCTGCAGTTGAAGAACAAAGATTCATTCTGGCCATGATGTCAGGAAGTTTTTCACAAACAGCAGCTAATGGATTAGCTCTTCGTTACACAGATAAGAACATTCACAAGAATACAAAGTATATATACCGTGTATTCGCAGCTTCGACCACACCCTTGTTCAGATCCGATACAGCTCTGTTTATTATTGAAACAAAAAGGGAATTCGCCATCGCTCCTGTTCAGAATCTGTCTTTTTATGAAGGAGATAAAATTATCTCGTTAAGATGGCACGATGCCGAGCATTATGCAGGCTATTATATCGAACGTTCCGAGGACGGGAAAACATTCACCAGGCTCAGTGATAATCCATATGTACAATTCTCTTCTGAGAAAAACTCCAAACAGGATGAGTTCACATACAATGATACCATACCTGTAAACTATAAAAATTATTACTACAGGATAACAGGCATCAGCATTTTTTCGGAGATAAGCGAGCCGTCTGATATGATTAAGGCCGAGGGCAGAGACCGTACACCTCCGGAACAACCTTTTATTTATAAAGCCGAATATAAAGGTGGTAATACTGCGATACTGGATTGGGCACCATATACTTCCTCCCCCGATCTTAAAGGATTTTTCATTTCGAAGGGCCAGGATATAAAAGGTCCTTTTAACGTGTTGCATGACAAAATACTACCACCGACAACCAGAAATTTCACAGACAACAAGGTAGTTGAAGGAGGCTTGAATTATTATGTTCTCACAGCTGTAGATACCGCCGGAAATATAGTAACCTCCTTGCCAAGGTATGTTGTAACACCTGATAATATTGCCCCTGTCAAGCCGACAGGTCTGAGTGGAAAAATTGATATGAAAGGGGCAGTAAAACTCTCCTGGCACCTGGGAAAAGAAAATGATATTGAAGGATACAGAGTTTATAGGGCTAATGCAAAAGACCAGACTTATAATCCAATTTCCTCCACTATTCCTGATACACTTTTCCAGGACACTATTACCCTGAATACATTAACCAAACATATATACTACAGGATTGTAGCAGTTGACAGAAATAAAAATAACAGCCCATACTCTGATATCCTCGAACTTAAGAGACCTGATATTGTCCCGCCTGTCGCACCTGTGATAGATGATTTTAAATCGGGTGACAAATCAATGGAGATACACTGGGTGTGCAGCAACAGTGAAGATGTGGTTAAGCAGATTCTTTACCGAAGAACAAAAGACCAGGAATGGACAGTGATTGCTCAACTTGCTCAGAAGATAAATGTATATCGCGATACACTCGTCGCAAGAAATAACTGGTATGAATACAGTCTTGAAGCAGTCGATGATGCCGGTTTACATTCCGATAAATCTTTTCCGCTTAATGTGAAGGTATATGATTCAGGCAGAAGACCTGACGTGCAGAATTTAAATGTCACAAAAAGTTCCGATGGGAAATCATTACAGGTATCCTGGATATATTCTGAGAATGGGGATTTCTGGTTTATTATTTATCGATCGGTAAATGGAAGCGCTATGATGACATACAAGAATCTTAAATCAGAGCTTCGTTCCTTTACCGACAATAATCTGACAAAAGGCTCCTATCAGTATTCGATTAAGGCTGTGTATAAAGATGGTGGCGAATCTCAGATTACAAATTCGATACTTGTAAGTTTTGTTCCTTCAGGAAAATAGTACGCATTCAATTTGAATTAGAAATTATACGAATGTATACAAATGAATTTACAGCATTGAAAAAATTAAAGTATCTGGTAATAATAACGGTGATAACACTTTCCCGATGATTATTCCCAATAATTATTGGGATTACCCAGGCGTATAAGGGACCTGCACCCTCTGGAAAAAAACAACACCTTTTCTCATTCATCAAAGAAAATTGTAATTTTCAATTTATTATTGAGCTTTCGACAAGTGTGTGCTACTGCTCATGCAAGGTACATACATGCGGTCATAAAACATTTTGTGTCAGTGCTTATTCGGGCATTTTACCATGCATCAACTTTTACTCTCGATGAATACGAACGCAGCCCGCTCAGCCAGTCTTTACACACCGCAAAACTGTTGCTCGTCATTTTAAGAAAACTACTTTAAACGAATATCTATAAATATTGAGAAAATGACAACTCTAAAAACAGACAGAAAAATATTGTTATCCACTTTGTGGATTTTCGCTATTTTAAATTACTTGTATTGTGATATCATGGGAATTATGGATGTAAACCTGTTAAAGCAATATCTGACAGGAACTGTAAACGGAATGGAAATGAACGAGAATTTTTTACTGGGTGCCGCAATCCTGATGGAAATTCCGATTTCAATGGTTCTTCTGTCAAGAATATTAAATTACAAGGCCAACCGAATGGCAAACATTATTGCCGGAATACTGATGACACTTGTTCAAATAGCTACACTTTTTGCGAGTGCTCCAACGAATTATTACGTATTCTGTAGTATTATAGAAATTGCCACAACCATTTTCATTATATGGTGTGCATTGAAATGGAAAAGTCCGGATATTTTGATTAATGGACAGGAATAATAAATCTGAGACCTCAGACCTAACAAACAAAATTATTGAAAAAGGACTTGCCTCTATGTTCTCCGGTTTTGGGGATGCCCTTCTATACTATTGCAATTAAGATGGATTGTGATATTCTTATTACAAGAAATGTCAAAGACTTCAAAAAGTCTGATATTCCTGTTATGTCTCATGAAGAATATTTAGTTCGTTTTAAGAATAATTAAAATCTACGCCAAAGAAATGACAAAATTTATATTACCATTGCAATTCTTTTTACTTGGATACCATTTGGAATTTCATAAAATGAGATTCGTCGGATTCATAAATTTGAAAACTTTATCGGGAATGAAATGACAAAAGCTTTGACCGACTCATCAATAATTCCTGACACCCTGGTAGTTAATACTATGGGAATTTTATCATATTGACTCAGCTTATGACAAATTTATAATTCAAGAATGATTAAAAAACTGATTAACCTGGTAAGTATATATGTTGTGTTTTTTACTAATGGTTATGCTGTGTCAAACGTTAAAAATATATTGAATTCTTCAGATTATCAAAATGACACAATCAAAGCTCCTGATATCTGGAATGTTCCTGACATTGATGGCGAAGCTGATGATATTTGTTGGGATAGTGTCGCCTGGCACCAGATGGATCAGGTATGGGTGCCAATTGATGAAGACATCGATAGCACTGATTTTTATGGAAGGTTTAAAATTATATGGTCCTCAAAAACAAATCTCCTGTATATTATCGCAGAGATAACTGATGATATTCGGGTTGACGGATATGTGTACGATGAAAAGGACAATACTTACCCTTCCTATGATTGTATAGAATTATTCTTTGACGAAGATCATTCAGGGCACGAGCATGTATTTGATTATATTAAATCAGATGGTACGACACCAGGTTTATACAATTCAGAGAATGCCTTTTCGTATCATCTTGATGCGGTTTCTCCTCCTGACGGACAGGTTGTACACGACTTCTATGCTTGCGATATTGACGGAAAAAACTGGTGGCCTGATGGAGCCATTACCATGAATTATGCCTCACATTTTCCGGGATTTACCTTGAAAAAAAATGGCAACGTCTATACTTACGAGATGTCCCTGATGGTGTACGATACCACATACGATAAGAATATTGATAGTTCAAGGGTACAGCTTCATGAAGGGAAAATTTCCGGATTTACGCTTGCCTTTTGTGATGACGATACTCCGGGAAATCCGGTAAGACAGACTTTTATTGGATCCACACCTGCCAACAGAAATCATTTGAATAAAGATGGTAATTATGATTATATGTGGGAAAACGCCGATGACTATGGAATTCTTGAACTGGTTTCTAAGACGTCGCAGACCGTCAGCGATAAATCAATAAAATTGGATTCATCAGGAAAAAATGAATTGTTAATTTATCCCAATCCTTCCAGTGACAGACTCAATATGGATCTATCCAATAATTTCACAGGATCGGTTCATTTTACAATTCTTAATATTCAGGGAGTTGAGTTGCTCAATGAAACACTAAACAAGCCTTCAACAAAACTGATAGTACCTTTAAATATTCAACAATATCCTGAAGGAACCTACTTTCTTAAAGTGAATTATGGCAATTCTGAATTGATTACAAAATTTATGAAACTAGAACCTTAACTGCTAATTTTTTATATTGCCAGGAATAAGTCGTGGGAGAACTGATATCGCTAACATAAAATTCAGTGTAATTCCTCCCTAACTTGTTCGGGAATCCATTTTAACGATTTGATTGGCAATGCATTTATTAAATCTGAAATGTAAGCTAAACTGAATAAGAAGATGCGCAAGTTGTTTCATGTACTGGTCATACTTTTCCCGGTAATAAGTTCTGGCATTCTGAATGCTCAGCCTGAATCAGGCAATGACCTGGTACAATATATCAATCCTTTGATCGGCACCGACAGTGATGTGGATTTTTCCTCCGGTAATACCTATCCGGCCATTGCACTTCCCTGGGGGATGAATTTCTGGACGCCGGTGACCGTGGGATATAAGGAGGTGTCGACACGTTGGTTTTATAAAAGTATCTACCGGTATGACGACCATAAAATAAAAGGTTTTCGTCTGACACATCAACCTTCTCCATGGATCAGGGATTATGGAAATATACAGGTAATGCCGGTAACCGGCCGCCTGCAGTACAAACCTGAGGACAGGGAATCATGGTTTTCTCACCAGGCTGAAACTGCCGGTCCCGACTATTACAAGGTATATCTTGGCGACTATGGAGTTACCACTGAGATTACCCCCACAGAACGGTGCGCTCAGTTCCGGTTTACTTTTCCGCAAACTGATAGTGCCTATGTTCTTCTTGATCTTTACGATACCCTGGCCTATACAAAAATACTTCCGGAGGAACAAAAAGTAATCGGGTACGCGCATCATGTAGCCGAAGGCACTCCCAAAAATCTTAAAATTTACTTCGTTGCCTATTTCGATAAGAAATTTGATTCAACCTATACCTGGAATGGGGATAAGCTTTTAAGAAAGGATGAAACCTCAGGCAATTGGATTGGCCCTGTATTAAAATTTAAAACCAGGAGAAATGAGAAAGTTTGCATGAAAATCGGGGCTTCTTTCATTAGTCTCGAACAGGCAGAGATCAACCTGGAACGGGAGGTGGGATCCGATTCATTTGATCAGACAAGAAAAAAAGCATCTTCAGTATGGAATAAGGCTATAGGAAAAGTTCAGGTTGAAGGAGGTACTGATGATCAGAAGAAAGTCTTTTACAGTGCTATGTACCATTCCATGCTTTTTCCAAGAAAATTTTTTGAACTCGACGCAAAAGACCAGATCATTCATTACAGTCCTTATAATGAGAAAGTGCTCCCGGGATACATGTTTACCGATAACGGGTTCTGGGATACTTTCAGGGCAGAATTTCCTTTGCTGACACTACTGTTTCCGGAACTGAACGGTCAAATCATGCAGGGACTGGTGAATACTTACCTGGAAAGCGGCTGGTTACCGGAGTGGGCCAGTCCCGATCATCGGAATTGCATGATCGGCTCTAATTCTGCATCAATTATTGCGGATTCATACCTGAAAGGAATCAGGGGGTATGATATAAAGATCCTGATGGAAGCTATCCTGAAAAATTCAGAGAATGAAGGGCCGATGAGTTCGCTCGGGAGATACGGGGTGAAGTATTATAACTCTTTGGGATATGTTCCCTACAACGTAAATATTAGTGAAAACGCAGCACGTACCCTGGAGTACAGCTATGACGATTTTTGCATAACCCGCCTGGCGGAGAAATTAAATTATCCCTCGAATGTGACCGATACCTTCCGGATGAGATCCCAATACTACAGAAATGTTTTCGATAAGTCAACCAACCTGATGAGAGGACGAAATCTGGACGGGACATTCCAGTCACCATTTAATCCTTTCAAATGGGGCGATGCATTTACAGAAGGTTGTTCATGGCACTACACATGGTCCGTTTTTCATGACCCACAGGGCTTAATGGATCTGATGGGCGGAAAAGAAGCATTTACAACCATGCTGGATTCCATATTCGTCCTGCCCCCGTATTTTGATTATTCCTATTACGGTGTACAATTGCACGAAATAAATGAAATGCTGGTTGCTAATATGGGACAGTATGCACATGGCAACCAGCCGATGCAACATGTGCTTTACCTGTACTGCTATGCCGGCCAGCCCTGGAAAACGCAGATGCATGTACGCAAAATAATGGATCAGCTGTATACTCCTGGTCCTGATGGGCTCTGTGGTGACGAAGATAATGGTCAGACCTCTGCTTGGTACGTGTTTTCAGCAATGGGCTTTTACCCGGTGTGTCCGGGCAGTGGCCAGTATGTGATGGGATCTCCTGTATTTAATAAAATAACCCTTCAACTTGACAACGGAAACCGGTTTGTCATTGAAGCACAGGGAAATTCACATGATAATGTGTATATTCATAAAGCGACACTGAACGGGAAAGAGTATACCGCAAATTATATTCTGCATGAGAAAATTATAAAGGGAGGCACATTAACCCTGGAGATGTCGGATCATCCTGATTATTCCAGGGGTGTGGAAGACAAAGATTCTCCATTTTCGATGAGTAAGGAGAAATAACAATTCATGATTATACATTTGCACTTTGTTTAATTTTCCGGTTCCCTTGAAAATACTGAACCTGAATTGAGAGGTTCAGTCAGATACAGAGGAATTGCACATCTTAGGTTGAAACCCAACTTTTTGACGATAATTCTGTATTGATTGTAAGCAGTCGAAAATCCTGAACTGGGTATATAACTAAAAAAATAATTATGAATGCATTGACTTTCATTTTTGGGATTCTGTTTGGCGGAATTTTGCAGTATGCCAAATTGAACAAATTCAACACCATAAGTGGATTAGCTTTGAGGAAAGATTTCGCCGTTGCAAAAGCAATTCTAATTGCAATTGGGGTAGGTGCTATTCTAATAAATATAGAAATCGGATTAGGTTTTGCAAGCTACCACACTAAACCACTTATTCTGGGTGGAATTATCCTTGGAGGAATTGTATTCGGTTCAGGAATGGCAATATTAGGCTATTGTCCCGGAACTGCTCCTGTATCAGCCGGTGAAGGTTCTGTTGATGCGATGATTGGAATTCTCGGCGGATTATTTGGCGGACTTGTTTACACCCTGTTATTACCTTATTTCCATGGAATTTTAGGTCCTGATTTAGGAAATATTTACTTAAAAACGATGTTCCCCGAAAATATGACCTGGTTTTATATTCTTGTTTTTATAATAGCCGCAATATTTATCGTTTTTTCGTTTTGGATAAATAAAAAAGAAAAAACAAAAGATCTTAAATGGGCTATTACAGGCATTGCACTGGCAATTTTAAACGCTATAATCTTCTTAAAGGTTGTTTCGGACAGACCCATTGGCGCTTCCACATCCTATCCGTACGCAATAGATTCTTTGTTTGGCATGACAAATAATGATTACTTTTCGAAAGTTCATGTGCCCGGACATTGGGAATTGATATTTCTGCTTGGAGCATTTGTTTCAGGACTTTTATTTTCACTTATCCGGAAAGATTTCAAATTTGTATTGATACATGATAATTGGAAAACCTACAAAGGAAGTTCTGCTATTAAAAGAGTAATCTGGTCATTTGTCGGTGGATTTTTGATCATTACAGGTGCAAGAATGGCTGGTGGTTGTACAAGCGGACACATTCTTTCAGGCGGAATGCAATTGGTATTAAGCAGCTTTGTTTTTGCAATATTCGTTTTTGCAAGTTTATTGATTACAGGCAGATTCTTTTATGGCGTAAAAAAATAAACAGCTGCGAAATACCGCACGATACTTTGCAGCCAAACCGGTGTAGTCAATGCCCGAAGAGCAAAGCGACCTATTGCGCAAAAGTAAATAATAATTTACCTTTGTGAATATTGATAATGGATGAAATGTTCTGACTTGTACAGGATCCTTCTCCAGGACGGATGGTATCCGGTTTCTCAGAAAGGATCCCATGTTAAATTGAAACACGATCAGAAGTCTGGTATCATTGTCTTTCCAAATCATGGAAGCCAGGAACTGGGAAAAGGACTTGAGAACAAGATCATGAAAGATGCAGGCTTAAAATAATGTTTGAAAATGAAAGGGACCAGGAGAAAAATAAGCATAAACGTTGAAAAAACCGCTACGGGATTTTCAGCATATGCAACAGGTTATCCGATTTTTACCACCGGAAGAACAGTTCCGGAATTACTTGAAAATGCACTCGAGGCGTCAAATCTTTATTTTGAGGAGGAGGGTTATATCCTGAACCAGGAAAATTTGAAATTTGAAATAGATTTTAAGCAGTTCTTTCAGTATTACAAGGTATTAAACGCAAAATTTTTAGCTGAAAAAATTGGGATGAACCCTACACTTTTGTCTCAGTATGTACAAGGGCATAAAAAACCATCTGATAAGCAAACTGAAAAAATTCTGGAAGGCATACATCAGATAGGTCAGGAATTATCAGAGATAAATTTAATCCACAAATAGACAAGGCACAGGCTACAACAGGGTATATGTTTCACAGCTACCTATTCTATCTCCGAATATGCCGGTTTGGAAAAATTATATATCTTCATTTTACGATGCTTAGCCGAAAGGTTGCTGCGTCACATATACGCGATCCGTTATGCAAAATTAACCATAAAACATCATTTAATAATGAGAGGATTAACCGTTTGCTTTTTATTATTGTTTGGGTACAACTCAATTGCACAGCAAGTTCCAGATTTGAACTATGATCCAAGTATCGAAAATCCCGCTTATCCGACAGGGAATGGACCTGTAGTATTCATTGATGAAGGACATAATAATTTTCATACAAAAGACGGACGCTATTTACCTTTCGCAAAAGTTTTAGAAAAAGATGGTTACCAGGTTAAGGCCTACAAGGGAACATTTAATGAAAAATCCCTCAATGAAGGAAGAATATTGGTAATAGCAAATGCTTTGAATAAAATTAATACAGACAACTGGAGTTTACCTACTCCTTCAGCCTTCACCACAGAAGAGATTGAATCCATCAGACTGTGGGTATCAAATGGTGGTCGATTATTTCTAATAGCGGATCATATGCCTTGGCCTGGTGCAGCTAAAGAATTAGCCTCAGTCTTTGGATTTACATTTTTCAATGGCTTTAATATCGATGTTGTAAATCCTGCCTATTTCTGGAAAAGCAATGGCACTATAGCTCAAAATGTAATTACCCAAGGACGGGATTCTACCGAAACTATTTACCAAATTCCAAGAACGGAAGGTCAGGCTTTTAAAATACCGGATGATGCAACACCTATTTTATTGTTTGATGAAACTTGTTTGATATTATTGCCTGATACAGCATGGATTTTTGATAGCAGAACTCCCATAAGAAAAATTGAAGGCTGGTCACAGGGAGCTTTCAAAGAATATGGTAAAGGCAGAATTGTCGTTTTTGGTGAGGCCTCTATTTTTTCAGCTCAAATTGGTCAACCCGGAAATCGAAAAATGGGCATGAATAGAGATGACGCAAAGGATAACTACAAACTATTGCTAAATTCTATCCATTGGTTGGATGGAATACTTGAATAATATAAACTTTGCATAGTCGAATAGGTAAAGGGGAATTTATTCGTTACGCACATGCAGGCACACTACCTACTCATGAGGGCTTCGCCGTTCACCCCTAAACCTCTCTCAGAACCACCGATAATAATCGGGGTGACAGTCTATTCCCTTCGGTCATGAGCTCCGCTTCGCTACAGTTCCCGTCATACGGCTCTTATTATGCAGTCAGATTATTAGGTTTGTTTATAACCTAATACCCAGTGGAAAAATAAATTTGGATACGTAGAGAGACCGGCAAAGCATGAAACTTCACTTAGTATGTTATCACATCAACCTCAGCGTATCCGGTATTATCTGTACCCTCAGTATTACTCAATGCCCTTAGCTTGATGTAACGGGCTTTCTCAACCGGGAATTTTTTGGTTTGCCACAGAGGGTTGTTTTTGATGTTGGAAAACTCACCCTGATCAATCAGTTTCCATTCTTTGTTGTCCATTGAAACATAAAAGCGGTAGTTCGTAATGATGCCGCAATTCCACAAACCCGGGTCGGGCAGATATCTGAATCCGCGCAGATCTTCCGTTTTTCCCAGATCGATAACCAGATCAACGGGCATCTTTCTGTCGGTGCTTTGGTGCCAGTAAGTATATGGGTCTCCGTCAATTATTGCCTTCGCAGCCTCATCATTTATTCCCACAATTTTCCAATCTGTACGGGGAAGGTCGAATTTTTCGATACTTGCAGGGCTTCTTTTATCCGTAGAAGGATCGAAGGCAATAGCTCTTACCTCTAATTTCCCTCTGGTCGGAATCGGACCTGTATATTTTTCCGCGTCCGTACCCGGCAAACTTCCGTCCAATGTATAGTATATCACCGATTCATTATCAGCCGGAGTTATAATTATTTCACCGGACTGATTTCTGATAATGGAAGGTGCTGTCAGAATTTGGGGTGCATCATAAACGCTGATATTGGAAATGACCGGGCAAGCTTTCGAACTTGTAATATTGAAGCGAAGCTGTGTTGCATTGACACCTGGAAATTTGAGAATCCGTTTATAGCCGATGGTTGTCCCTTTGGCTACTTCCAGCCAATTTCCATCGACGAGGGCTTCGACGGTGAATGTTTTTACACGTTGTCCCAGGCGGATATATTCCTGGACCAGGAAACGGTTGAACAGAATTGGCTTGCCAAAATCGATGGTTATTGATGCCGTTTTTACATCGTCATCGGCAGCCCAATAGCTGTTCTCATTATTATCGACGAGGTTTTCAGCGTTGAAAACGGGATTGTTACCACGGACATTGGAAGCAGTTACTTTCATTCCCGCTGCGAGATCCTTAGAAAAAGCTTCTTTAACGGCTTTGGCAAATTCCAGGACTGCTTTTTCATCATTTTCATTGATCAGTCCATTGGGCATAACGGGGAGATTAAGCAACAAAGTTGCGTTACGGCCAACAGAGTTGTAATAAAGGTCCATTAGCTGAGGCAGGGTTTTTACCTGGATGTCTTCACCCGGGTGGTAAAACCATTCCGGCCGGATGGATGTATTTACTTCGGCCGGTACCCAGGCATTACCGCTTTCCAGGCCGTAATGCAGCATGTTCCACGAGACTTCTCCTGTATCGTTCAGGAGGCTCCAGTTTGTCTCTCCGACCAATCCCGCTTCTGTCCCGACCCAGCGCAGATCGGCCCGGTCGCCGCCGTCGTTCCAGATCACAATTTTGGGTTGAAGCTCACGAACAAGTTTATACGTGTTCTTCCAGTCATAATAAGTCTTAGGGTCAATTTTACGTGTTTCATTGGCCCCGCCGTAATATCCCGAGCCACCATTGGCTCCGTCGAACCAAACTTCGAAAATATCTCCATAGTTTGTCAGCAGTTCCCTGAGTTGATTTCTGAAATAGGTAATGTATTCCGGCTTCCCGTAATCCGCATAATTCCTGTCCCATGGCGATAAATAAATACCCAGTTTCAAGCCGTATTCACTACAGGCATCGGCCAGCTCACGAATCACATCTCCCTTCCCGTTTCGCCACGGTGCATTTTTTACGGAATATGCTGTATACTCCGAAGGCCATAGGCAAAAACCACAGTGGTGCTTTGCAGTAATAATGATGCCTTTCATGCCTGCTTCTTTACAAATTCGCGCCCACTGGCGGCAATCCAGTTTCTCCGGATTGAAAAGGTTGATATCTTCATTTCCGTATCCCCACGGCTGATTTGTATAGGTGTTTAATGAGAAATGAATGAAGGCGTAATACTCTAATTCCTGCCATCTGAGTTGATTTTCGGTCGGCACCGGGCCTAATGGTGCAGGCTCTTTTATCTGTGCAAAGCTAAATGTGGCAGAGCATAACGAGAGTATGAATCCACTCAAGAAATAGCCAATCAGACGGTTAGTATTATTCATGCTAAAATGATTAATCGTATTCAATTTTAACAGCGAATTCATTTCCTGTCAGCATCCCGGAAGAAGCCTTAATCCAGGCCTTCCATTCCTCATGCACTGGAACTGATAATCATTGATCCACACTGTTATTATGACGGCAATCTACAAAATTTCAATAAATTCCGGTTCATATGGTGCTATTGAAATATTGCCTGAATACTCTTTATCAAAGAGAAGACTCTTTGATTTCCCTTTCATTTGAATTTCTTTTGTCCCGTCACTTACATTCAGATATAAAAAATGGTTCCTGTCTATCTGACGCGCCATAACACCGGAAGGCACGGCAGGACCTTTTCTTATACCCAGTTCGTCGATCAGGTCGTCAAGTAGCGGATTAAGTACATCTCCATTTGCCGGTAAACCAACATAAATCGCCCTCCCTTTACCGTATTTGTTGGATGTCATGATTGGGTAGTCCTTGTCCAGACTGGTCAGGCTACCGATAACTTCGGCACTTCCGGGATCTATAATATCGAATCTTGCCGATTGAGTATCAACGGCTTTTCCCTTATAATTGAATTCGATTTTTTTGCCTTTGTAAGATTTCCGGGAAATTTCGTTCAGTACATCTGTTTCTTCGTAGCTTCCAAGACGGATACCAAAAACGTCACTCAACATGCCGGGGCGGGTTATTTTAAACACCTGTCCGGTGGTGTCGACTATGGCCGAATTGCTTGTCATGATTACTGTTCCCCCGTTTTTCACGTAGTTGCGGATTTTGGCAGCGGTGGCTTCATCCATGACTGCCACACCGGGAACGAGCAGAAGCTTATAATTCAAACGACTCCTGGAAATTTCCAAAACCCGGGCATCCATATTACGTTGGTAGAACTGGTCGAAGCATGACTGAAGCTGGTTGTCATGACTTTCCGGGAAATATTTGCTGGCTATCTGGCTGGGGAATGAAAAGGCAAGGCCTACCTCAGCCTGTAACTTATAAGGGAAGTATGTTTCAATCTTTTTAAATTCCGTTGCGATTTTCCTGTATTCATCATACTTCCGGTTTGGAACCCCGTCCCAGTCCAACATGCCCTCCAGGTACTGTTCTTCACCTGCCCACATGCTTTGCCAGGTCCATCCGCAAACCATCTGGTTTCCATACATCAGGGAGGCATAAGCCGATTTCCGTATGGAATTCGGAACTGCCGTCATCGTTGTAAACTCGGTGCACCAGAAAGGGTTTGTGCTTTCAAACTGAATGCGGGAAATTCCAAACAAGGCATCCATAACTCCCCAGTTGGTTGTCAGTGAAGGTCCCGGATAAAAACCCTCTCCCTCGCGTGTCATTTTGCCTGAATAAGCTATAGATGTATAGTCAAAGTACTTCATACTGCTGAAGTACCAGGCATTGGTATTGGTGAGTGCGTTTGGAGCGTTGGTGTTCACGATGTCGAGGACCTTGAACAGAAGCTGATTGATTTCGTCTGAAACAAAACGCCTGAAATCAAGCATTTTCTCCGGCACATCGGACGGATGGGTTGCGACGGGTAAGCCCGCTTCATCAAACCGGTTAAGCCGGCGTGACCACCTTTGGTTCGCCCAGGCTTTGTTCAAATTGTCAACATTTGTGTATTTGTTCTTCAGCCAGACAATGAACCGCTGTCTCGCAGATTCGGAATAAGAGATGCGGCCATCACCCGATTCGTTGTCAATTCCAAAAGCCAGCAATGCAGGGTGGCCTGCATATCTTTTTGTGATGGTGTCGGCATACCGGAGGGCATACGTCTGATACATCGGGTCACCTATGTCCGCCATATAACGATGGTTCGGATATTGAACGTCTCCGTTTTCATCAACGATATTGATTGAGGGATATTTAGAATGCAGCCAGATTGGTGCAGGCCTGATGGCAATATCAAGGATCACCTTAATGCCGGCTTCATTCATCAGATCCATAACCTGATCGAACCATACAAAGTCGAATTGTCCCTCAGCCGGCTCATAGCTGTCCCATGCCAGGTGACCCATACGGACAATGGTGAATCCGGCGGCCTTCATCAACCCGATATCCTTTTTTATTTTTTCAATGTTTTTATCGTCGTGGGGATGGTAATTGGCTCCCACAAACAATACCTGTGCATTAGCATTTAAAAGTGAGAGGAGAAAAATCCCGACGGTAAGTAAAAGATGGTTGATTTGTAGTTTCATTATTTTGTCGTTTAATAATTTAAGAAGACCGTCAGTATAACTTTTCCGGCAGAAGGGCTGGTTTTCCTGCCCGTATTTCATAAGACGTCCGGTTAAAAGTTATCACCGACACGGTAAATACCTGCATCCGGATTCATGCCTGTTATAACCGGGTTTTAGTAGGTAGTTTGCCCCCTGTTTAGATCCTGCTTTATAAATAATATCACTACGGCTAACACGTCATATCTTAGGAACATCAGTAATTCTCTCTTCAGGATTATTATAAAACCAATCACTGGTGTCCTGTAAAAATTTTAGAGTCAGGTAAAAAAGAACTTGTCAGTTAAGACCAACTCCGAATAGTTATTTTTGTATGTACGACCAAACAAAGAATAACCATGAGTAAAAGTACAATTTTTACCGGACAGCATAATTTTATAAATCGTGAAAAGAAAAATTGATTTTCAGACAATTAGATCGAAGAATTAATTAATTTCAGGTTTTTACCGGACAACAAAGATTTTAAACTCTTTTAGAAAATCAACCTGCACACAAAAGCCGGTAAATTTATTCGTTACCCACAAAAAATACTGACTAAGAGCTATTTAACAATTTAATAACCTGATATATGAAAACAATGAGATTTTTTATTTTAGGGTTGTTCTTATTTGATGGAGTCACAACTTTTGCCCAGTGTGGTGTTAAAATAGATCGTGATACATCTTTTGTTTGCGGTGGCTCAGTACAGCTCAGTGCAAATCCTGAATGGGTAAAATTAAATAGCGCTATAAATTACCCCCTGAATTCAGTCTTTTTTGTTGATGCAGATACGGGTTATGCAGTTGGAGGAATTGGGGGATTAGAAGTAGGAGGTATAATATTAAAAACCGTTAATGGTGGGGCAAGCTGGGTACAACAAACAAGTGGCACATACAGTACTTTGTATTCAGTATACTTTACAGATGCTGATACCGGATATGCTTCCGGTGAGCTGGGAACTCTCTTGAAAACCACTGATGGCGGACTTAACTGGACTACATATTCACTGGGTAGCTGGCTAAATCCATTATATTCAATTAATTTTACAAATGCCGATACCGGCTACGCAGTTGGGGATAATGAAATTATACTTAAAACGATCGACGGTGGAATCAACTGGGTGAAACTAACCCCCGGCTTCGGAACAAGTATTAATTTACAATCTGTATATTTTTTAGACGCAGATAATGGTTATGCAGTGGGAATTTATCCAAATTTGGGAACTATTACCGGAACTATATTAAAAACCACTGACGGAGGTATTAACTGGTCCACTCAATTTACCAGTTTGCCCTTAAACTCAGTTTATTTCACCGATATTAATACTGGTTATGCAGTTAGTGGTGGAACAATTTCTTTCACCGATGCGAATACTGGTTACGCGGTGGGAACTAACGTAACTATTTTAAAAACAACGGATGGAGGTATTCATTGGAGTACTCAAAATTTTACAGGTGGGGAAACCATTCTAAAAACAATAAATGGCGGAGGTAATTGGACTTCTCAATCAAGTGGTACTGCTGATATTTTAAAGTCCGTTTATTTTACTGACAATTCAGGGTATATTGTAGGCGCAAATGGCACAATTTTAAAATTTTCCGACCTTATCTCTTATTCCTGGTATCCTTCAAATGGTTTAAATGCTACAAACATATCAAATCCAATCGCCAACCCTACTGATATTACAACTTACATAGTTACAGCAACCACACCAAACGGTTGCATTGCGAAAGACACAGTTAATGTAGTTATCGAACCATTAACCGTTAATACGGGTATAGATACTTCAATCATTTGTGGAGGAAGTATTCAATTTGATGATCCGATAACCAATTACACAGGTTCGGGCACATTAACCTACGCATGGATGCCGTCAGTAGGATTAAATGATGCAAATATTGCCCGGCCAACAGCAGAAATTACCTCTGATAAAACGTACACTCTTTCGGTTTCAACTCCCAATGGCTGTATCACAAAAGATTCTGTAAAAGTTACTGTAAATCCATTAGTTGCAACTATTAATGACCTGAGCGTATCATGCGGAAATAATACTCAAATAACTTTAACAACAAATTACACCGGCTCAGGTAACTTAAATTACAATTGGAATCCTTCAACCGGCCTCAGTGCAGCCGATATTTCAAATCCTTTTGTGACATTAATAACTCCTGCTGTATATTCGGTTGAAGTTCATACGCCAAACGGTTGTACTGCCAATGACAATGTCAATATAGGTACTTCTGTAGTAGACTTTAATCCCTCTATTTGCATGGTTACAGTAAACGATTCTGATAAAAATGTTATCGTTTGGCAAAGAGAGCAAAATACAGCAATTGATTCATTTTATATCTTTCGCGAATCTTCAGTTCAAACAGCACAATACGATTTAATTGGAAAACTTCCTTATACTGCAATAGGCGTTTTTACCGATATGACATCGAATGCTCGTGTACAATCGAATAAATATAAAATTGTTGCTAAAGATATTTGTGGATTTGCAACAGATAATAGTCCGGAACACAAAACAATGCACCTTACAATTAATAAAGGTATTGGCAATAACTGGAACCTGATATGGGAGCCATATATTGGTGTACCTGTTTCGAGCTACGGGATTTATAGAGGGACAACCAAATCTGATTTAGCTAAGATTGGTTCATTGTCAGGCAGTAATACCACGTTTACAGACGAAACAGCGCCAGAAGAAGATGTTTATTACCAAATTGAGGTTGTATTGCCGCAGGCATGTACAAACCTCAAATCAACAGGATATGCAAGCTCCCGTTCAAATATCATAAGTAGTGCAGACTTTGAAGCCGGAATTTCTGTAAATTCAGTAACACAAGCATTTATTTATCCTAATCCGGCAACTGATAAGTTGAATATTAAAAATGTACATTCATCAAATGCAATAATTATAATAATTGATTTGCAAGGCAGACAAATCCTGAATAAAAAAATTAACTCTGATCAAATTGATATATCAAATCTACCAAAAGGGTATTATACCGTTAAACTGATTGATTCCGGCAATGTGCTGATAAATAAATTCGTGAAAGAATAAATAATAGATTTATATAAAAGTGAGTTCCTGTTTTCAGGTTCCTGGTATTATCTTATAAAGATAAAAAATTGAAATACAATTTATTTCTGTGGTTAATAAATAGGTATAGTTAATTGCCGGTAGGTTGTTCATTCAAGCGTTTCTGCTCATAATTAAAGCAGTTGTAACTTGAACGGGTATTTAGACAACGTTTATTGATAATTCAAATTAAGCAAAGATAAGCAGAACCCTTATCTTTAAATTTAAGGATTATAGTCTCTTTTAACCTAAAAAATAATTACTCATGAATGAAAAGAGCGTTGCAAAAGACTTTCCTGTCATTTGCGTAGGCGGTTCAGCCGGGGGACTCAACGCATATATCCGCCTTCTGCAAAATTTACCACCAGATATGGGTGTTGCTATCGTCATCGTTAATCACTTGAGAACAGTAGCGACCCTTCTTCATAAGATTCTTCCACAACATACAAAAATGCCGGTTGAACTAATTACTGAAAGATTAGACATCCAACCCAACCACGTGTTTATCATCCCTGAAGAACGCGACTTACATATTCTTAATGATGAGTTCCGCCTAAAGCCGATTTCAAAACCCAGAGGCTGGCCCGACGTGATCACGGTTTTTCTGCGTTCACTGACAATGCACTGGGACGGCAAACTCATCGCTGTAATTGTATCTGGCTATGACGGTGATGGAGCAGAAGCTTTATGCGGAATTAAGAAAGCAGGTGGTATTACCATCGCACAGAAGCCAGATACAGCAGAACATCCGGATATGCCGGAAAGCGCAATAGCAAGTGGGTGTATCGATTTTATTCTTTCTCCCGAGGATATCGCAAAAGAAATTAAACGAATTGCGAAGTCCGGTAAATAGTAGAACAAAATTCACAACATCATCACTTAACAGTCTTACAGATATCACTACGATAAAAAGATATAACACGCAAGCTAACACGCAGCTTAAAAATACCTTTCGCTGATTAAGTTTTATGATTCACTTCTATTTATTAACTCTCTTCCAGGTTCAAGCGGTTTATTGGAGGTAAGCACACAAAGCACTTCTACCGAACATAGTGAAGGGATCCTTTACCTTACCTGGAAAAATGACCTTGAATTAATTTGTTTCTGATTTTAGTACCCTTTCATCCCAAAAAATATTCTTTCCCGAAATGCAAAGTAAATTTGCTTTATGAACAATAGTTCATTACATTTGCAACGAACTATTGTTTAATAACAATTATGTGTCCAAGAATAAAAGTACCGAGAAAAGTATCAAATCCCCCTGTAATTAAAGGATTTAAGCCTTTTGGTCCGGATTCAGGAAAACAAAATCCGGAATTGGTTAACTTATTATATGAGGAGTATGAAGCATTACGTCTTAGCGATTATGACAAACTTAATCATCATCAGGCATCCGTTATGATGAATGTTTCCAGGCCAACTTTTACACGTATTTATGCATCTGCTCTTCAAAAAATTGCAAAAGCTTTTGTCGAAGGCAGGCCGATTTCTATTGAAGGTGGTAAGGTTTATTTTGACAGCGATTGGTATCATTGTGATAAATGCAGGTGTTACTTCAATAATCCCGAAAAAGAAACAGCAGTGGAGAATTGTCCGCTATGTGGAAGTCAATGTGTTGATAAATTTGACTATGAGAATACCCATGAAGATCATGATAATAAGCATTTTGATGATATGTGTATGTGTCCAAAATGCGGATTTGAGCAAAAACATCAAAATGGAACTCCTTGTAACCATGAAGAATGTCCTAAATGCGGTATTGCTTTGATAAGAAAGGTAAATTCGGATTGCAGAAATTTTTAAACAAATCATATGAAAATAGCCATTACATCAACAGGAAATTCATTAGAATCAACAATAGACCAACGATTTGGCCGCTGTATTTACTTTGTCGTTTATGACTCCGAAAGCAAAGCGTTAGAAATTATTCCTAACCCAGGCAAAGATGCAGAAGAAGGTGCTGGTCCTGCAGCTGTTCAATTCGTTGCATCTCATAATGTAAGTAAAATTATTTCAGGGGAGTTTGGGATGAAAATAAAATCATTGCTTGATAGCCTGAAAATTCAAATGATTATTTTAAAAGAGCCTGAGAAACAAATTAAGGAAATCATCGAAATGTTAAACCATTAAAAAAGCTATGCCAAAACTTGATGGAACAGGTCCTGGAGGAGATGGTTCCCGTTCAGGACGTAAATTAGGAAATTGTGGTAAAACTACAGACAATGAGAAACTAATGAAACTCGGGAAAGGAATGGGCAAAAAACGCAATTCCGGTGGTGGAGAGGGAAAGGGAAAACGCTTGAAGAGCGGCCAATACTAGTATTATCAATTTATAAAAAGGAGGTAATTATGCCAGGTTTTAATCAAAAAGGCCCAGAGGGACAGGGTCCTATGACTGGGCGCAAAATGGGGCGTTGCACTGATTTTGGTGCAAATCTCAAAAAGAATGTTTCTGCGGAAACAGAAAATACAAACGAAAATAATCCGGGAAATTTCAAGGGAAGAGAATTTGGGTTTGGTCGTGGCAGAGGTGGAAGAGGATTCGGTATGAAACGACAAAACCGTTTCAGAGGCGGACAACAATAAAAATTGCGGGAGGGCATGCTCGTCTCTCGTTTTCTTTAAGAACAGGTTTAATTAAAGTCATTATCATGGGAAAACAAGCAATAAATGTTTCATCCGTTGATGTAAACAAACTTATAAACATGTTAAATGCCGCTCTTTCAGAAGAATGGTTAGCTTATTATCAATATTGGATTGGTGCAAGATTAATGGAGGGTCCTATGAGAAGTGAAGTAGAGCCCGAACTATTGCTACATGCCGATCAGGAACTTGGTCACGCCATTTTGGTTGTGAACAGAATTATTCAGTTGGGTGGTACACCGGTTATAAATCCTGCTGAATGGACAAAATTAGCGCGTTGTAGTTATGATGAACCATCCGATCCTTATATAGAGGTGATCCTGGAACAGAATTTAAAAGGAGAAAGATGTGCAATACAACGGTATCAGGAAATTGCTGATTTTACAAGTGGGAAAGATCATAGTACACATCAGATGGCCGTGACCATTCTCAATGAAGAATTAGAACATGAAAACGACATTGAAGATTGGATCAATGATATTCAAAGAATGAAAGATGAATTTAAAAAAATCAGACTTTAACGACTAAAAAAATCAAAAATGGAAAATCAAGAAAATATTGCCATGCCACGTATTGGAGACAAAGCTCCAGAATTCACGGCCGTAACAACACAGGGAGAAATAAATTTCCCATCTGACTACAGAGATAGTTGGGTAATTCTTTTTAGCCATCCTGCTGATTTTACCCCGGTTTGCACATCAGAGTTCATAACGTTTGCAAGTCTGGAAGAAAAGTTCACAAAGGCTAACTGTAAATTGGTTGGTTTATCGGTTGACGGTTTATATAGTCACATAGCCTGGCTAAGAACAATAAAGGAGAAAATCGAATACAACGGGATGAAAGATGTTGAAGTGAATTTTCCCCTGATCGAAGACATTACGATGGAAGTTGCTCAAAAATATGGCATGATGATGCCCGGAGAAAGCAACACGAAAGCAGTAAGAGCGGTTTTTTTTATTGACCCAAAGGGAATTGTCCGTGCAATTATTTACTATCCGTTAAGTTTGGGGCGAAATTTTGATGAATTGTATCGTGCACTTGTTGCGATGCAAACGGCCGATGCTTTTTCTGTTGCAACACCTGCCGACTGGCGTCCGGGTGATGATGTAATTGTGCCTACTGCCGGTTCCTGTGGCGTCGCGAAAGAGCGTATGGAAAGCAAAGGAAATATTAAATGCTACGATTGGTTTTTCTGCACCAAACCAATCAGCAAAGAAGAGGTTGAAAAAACAATTTTAAAAAAGTAAGATGATGAATAAGAAAATTGCCATACCCATCGAAAATGGAGTATTATGTGCTCATTTTGGACATTGCCAGACATTTGCCATCGTAAATGTTGAAAATAATGCAATAACAGAGATAAAAGAAGTAATCCCCCCTGAACATGTACCGGGATTGTATCCCCGTTGGGTTGCCCAGTTTGGCGTAACCGACGTAATTGCAGGAGGCATGGGACAACAGGCTATAATGCTGTTCAATCAGCAAAATATCAATGCTTTTGTTGGCGCACCAATAAAATCAGCCAAAGAATTGGTCAGTGAATTTTTGGAAAACAAGTTAAATCTTAGCGCCAATTACTGCAATCATGACCATGACCACCACCACGAACTCTGAAATTGCCAGCATTGATTCGCAAAACAAACTTGATGATCGGTGTAAAAGTTGTTTCTTCAATACTTATCAAAGATTGTTTGATAAGTTTAATGTCGGAATAGTACAACGTCAGAAGTTTCTTGCATTTTATGAGGAAACAATAAATAATCACAATCACCTTTCCAGCCCTGAAATACAAAGGGAATTGAATAATATGTTTTGCAGAAGTATCAATGTTTCCAATCCGTTTGAGGAAGAAAAAATAAACAGTAACGCAATTGCATTAGAGTTGTACAAGGAATGGAAACCGAAAGTGCTTTCATCGCGTGACCCTTTTGATTTAGCGTTACGGCTTGCCATTGCAGGAAATATTATGGATTACGGAGCAAATAATAGCTTCGATGTGCATGAGACTATCAATACAGTCTTAAAGGCATCGTTTGCCACTGATGATTCAAAGCTCC
The DNA here is from genome assembly GCA_963732905.1 of uncultured Bacteroidales bacterium. Lineage (GTDB taxonomy): Bacteria > Bacteroidota > Bacteroidia > Bacteroidales > DASQZK01. Next base: position 65,898 of record CAVTBM010000008.1, on the reverse strand, counting down.
TGAGGAACAAGATTAATAAGGCAAACAAGATTTTATTTATAGGAGACAACGCCGGCGAAATCGTTTTTGATAAACTCTTTATTGAAACCATTAAGCAGCAGAATGTCATATACGTGGTTAAAGATGCTCCTGTGCTGAACGATGTAACGATGACAGATGCTAAAGAGGTTGGGATGGATTTGGTTGCCGATGTTATTTCAAATGGCTTTGATGCCCCTTCAACAGTTTTGCAGAAATGCAGCAAAGAATTTAATGAAATCTATAATTCTGCAGACCTTATCATTTCAAAAGGACAGGGAAATTTTGAAGGCTTGATGCACCAAAATGATTCAAGAATATTTTTTCTTCTCATGGCAAAATGCAATGTTATTGGTGAAATTTTAAATGTTGAAAAAGGAAGTTTTGTTGTTTATAATCAGAACGAAAAGTTAAATGCAAAAAATTAAGATCGGAATTATCATTTGCGACCGTTACCATACATGTGCAGGCGGTAAGTGTTTTAGGGCTCTTCAAAACAAAGAAGGTGCTTTTAAAATGTATCAGGATCAAGAGGTAGAACTTGCAGCTTACACGACATGTGGGGGATGTCCTGGCGGAAATATCGAATATGCACCCGAAGAGATGAAAAAAAACGGGGTTACGCATGTCCATTTTGCCACCGGATTTTTGGTTGGTTTTCCTCCTTGTCCATATATGGAACACTTTGAAAAGTTTATTACTGAAAAATACGATATGAAGGTCATTTTTGGCACACATCCTATTCCTCAGAAATATTATTTATCTCATAGCAAAATGAAGACCTGGGATGGAGATTTTTTGCAGAAGAACATCCAAAATACGTTGTGCGACGAAAGAACCAGATTAAACTATGATTAAACCTTTAAATATAAAAATTGCCATTGCCAGCGGAAAAGGAGGAACAGGTAAAACTCTGGTTTCTACGAACCTGTTCTATGTGGTTCAACAACATAACTATCAAACTATATTGGTTGATTGCGATGCTGAAGAACCAAATGATATGGTATTTTTTAAAGGAAATAATGTAAAATCTGTTGAAGTAAACCAAAAAGTTCCTGTAATAGATGAGAATAAATGTACTTTTTGCGGAAGATGCCACGAATACTGCAATTATAACGCAATTTTCATTTTACCCCCAACTAAAATCATTAAAATAATCGAAGATCTTTGTCACGGCTGCGGAGCTTGTTCTGTTGCTTGTAAAGATGATGCTATCCGTGAAAAAGATGTTTCACTTGGAACGGTGAGTTGTTTTAGCATTACCGAAAAATCTGCGATTGTCGAAGCCAGAATGAAAGTGGGCGTTCTTTCACCTGTTTCAGTAATTCAAGAAGCAATAAAAGAGGCTGGGAACAATGGAATAATCCTTTTAGACTCACCTCCGGGTACTTCATGCCCATTTATTCAGACCGTCGCCAGGGCCGATTATGTTATATTAGTTACAGAACCCACTCCCTTTGGTTTAAGCGATCTAAAGCAATCGGTTGAAACACTAAAAACAATGAATAAAACCTGTGGTGTAATTATTAACCGTGCGGGACTTGGAGATAATGCCGTATACAATTATTTAAAACACGAGCATATACCCTTATTGATGGAAATACCCTTTGATAAAGCTATTGCTTCATATTATTCAAAAGGAGAAGTCGTCATCAAAAACAATCAGCAATTGCAGCATCAATTCATTTCAATGTTTAACTCAATCATTGGCGAATATGGAAATAGCTGTAATTAGTGGTAAGGGAGGAACGGGTAAAAGCAGCATAAGTGCTGCCTTTGCAACATTATCCGAAAGAGTTGTTTTGGCTGATTGTGACGTAGATGCTGCTAATTTATATATTCTTTTCAATCCTGTTCACGAAGATGAACAGGTATATGTTAGCGGACAGAAAGCAGAAATCAACGATTCAATATGTTCAAATTGCGGGGTGTGCGTAGATTATTGTCGTTTTGGCGCTATTTCTTTTTTGAATGATAAAGTGATCATTTCAGAAATCTTATGTGATGGCTGTAAACTATGCTCCCGTATATGCCCTTCTGAGGCAATTACGATGATTGACAGCAATAAAAGCCGCATGTATGCAGGGACCTTTCGAAATGGGAAAATGGTATATGGCCGGCTTGCTCCGGGTGAAGATAATTCAGGAAAACTTGTAAATATTGTGCGCCAAAAAGCCAAAACAATGGCCAAATCAGAAAAAATTGATAAAATTATTATTGATGGACCTCCGGGTATTGGTTGTCCGGTAATTTCAACAATTACGGGCGTTGACCATGTGGTTATCGTAACTGAACCCAGTATCTCAGCAATGCATGATTTAAAAAGGACCATTGAAATCACTTCAAAATTCAATTTAAAACCCTGGGTTATTATTAATAAATACGACCTGAATTTTGATATGGCAAATGAGATTGTAAGGTATTGTAACAATCTAAACATAACCATTGCCGGGAAATTTCCTTTTAATACACAAGTAGTTGAGGCAATGGTTCATTGCAAAAGTATAATGGAATACGCTCCGGCATCCGATTTTGCAACTGAAATCCAATCAGCTTATAAAATGATTACAAACGGACAATAGTAAAAGATACAGTCATTTATACACAGACAATGGTTAGGGAACAACCTCCAATTCAGGTCTGTCTGTAAGAGCCCCGGGAAGGGGGAAAGAGTGCTTATTGCTGAAATAGTAACAGGAAACTGAATAATGATTGCCGGGTAAGGCTTGAGAAAAATTGCTCTAAATTTCATACAAATAAACATGAAAACAACAGATGTATTAATTATCGGTGGCAGTGCCGCCGGGATGGTCGCCGCAGTAACGGGTAAATCCCATTGGCCAAAAAAAGAATTTATCCTTGTGAAAAAACAAAAGGAAATGATGGTCCCCTGTGGTATTCCATACATTTTTGGAACACTTGACAGCAGTGATAAAAATCTGATGCCTGTTGACGCTTTGCTACAAAAAAGCGGAATCACATCCTTAGTCGATGAAGCTGTTGATATAAATACCGGCAGCAAAGAAGTTCTGTTTGCAAGTGGCGAAAAAATCAGATATCAAAAACTGGTTCTTGCGACAGGCTCAACCCCTATGAAACCTAAATGGTTAAAGGGTGCTGATCTGGACAATGTTTTTGTAGTCCCCAAAGACAAGGTGTATCTTGATGACATGATAAAAAAGCTGGCTAATACAAAAAAAATTGCTGTGATCGGGGGTGGTTTTATCGGCGTTGAACTTTCCGATGAACTTTCCAAACATGGCTATACGGTTACCCTGATTGAAAAGATGCCTAACATTCTCAACCTGGCATTTGATGTTGAAGTTGCAGAGAAAATTCACGAATTACTTTTAACCAGAGGGGTTAATATTATTGCAGGGAAAGGGATATGCAAAGTAATCGGGACCAACAAGGTGGAAGCAATTGAGCTGGAAGACGGACAAAAGATGGATATGGACGCTGTTGTGCTGTCAATAGGCTACAAACCGAATAGTATACTTGCTAAAAAAGCGGATATTTATGTTGATGAAGACAATTTTATTGCTGTTGACGAGTACATGCGTACACATGTAAAAGATGTGTTTGCCGTTGGAGATTGTGCTCAAAAACGTGACTTTGTAACTCGAAGCAGGGTTGCTACCATGTTGGCCTCAACTGCCGTTGCAGAAGCCCGAATTGCAGGGATGAATTTATTTAATCTGAACGTTGTTAAAACCTTTAGCGGAACAATTGCAATTTATTCTACAGCCGTTGGCAACACTGGCTTTGGAACTGCAGGTGTGACCGAGCAAAGAGCGAAAGAGGAGGGTATTGCTACGATTGCCGGACTCTTTGAAGGCGTGAATCGTCACCCGGGGAATTTGCCCGATGCCCACAAGCAAATTGTAAAACTTGTGGCCGCCAAAAATTCTGGCGTCATTATAGGTGGAGAAGTAATTGGCGGGGAAGAGGCTGGAGAATTAACCAATATAATAGGGTTAGCCATACAAAATCGCATGTCTGTAAATTCATTTTTAACTATGCAAATTGGCACGCATCCATGTCTGACCGCTTCTCCTGCTGCATATCCATTGATAAAAGCCGCTGAAATTATTGCCAACAAAATATTAAATAATATGAAAGAAGAAACTGAATCCATTTAAAATAATGTCGCGGTTCGCTCTTAAATAATCATCACGAAGAAAAATATTCTACTTTCGGACAAGGTGAAGCAAACATATTAACCTCTGAGATAAATTCAATCCTGTTGGGTCAAATGCCAATAGTTGCCGAAGCAAACGAGGCTTCCGGAATTGAACTGAGCATTGACAACCAACCTGACAAACCGTTATTTCAGCTTTCCGGGGCAGATATTGACCCGAACGGACTTCTGCTGTCAGTACTATCATCGTCTAAAGACCTGATGTACGACAGTTTAGTTACCGGCATATTATCAGGAGCCAGACGAACATTGGTTCCGTTGTTCATGATACAGGGGCCGCAGCAGGTTCTTACATGTGAGGATCTGCTCAATCAACCTTATTATTTATTTTACTCATCCCCTCCCCTCCTGAAATTCGCTAAAGAAAGCAGGCCGTTCTCAACTTTGGACGTCGGTCTGTATGGATATGCTGACAGGATCAGCCGTGAAGAAACATGTTCCTGGTTGTCCGGCATGGTGACTTTCTTGGTAAAAACACCTTTAAATTAGGTATTAACTGGGAAATCGGGAAATACATGTCCATTTCACCGCAAATTTATAGTTCAGGCGATTTTACGGAGCTTTATCCGGTAGTACGGCTTGGGATCGGTTTTTAGAATGACTATGGTTTGTGCTTATTCCTGTTATTATTTATACTTACAGGTGATAAGGAAACTTTCGGATGGGACGCCTGACTCGTTATATTTCATTAAATTTACAAGCCCGGTCTCTCTGAAAGTACCATAAAATACCTGAGCTTTCTATGAAAAAATACGTTATTCTCCTGATGTTGGCGGCACCATTTTTCTTCTGCCGTTGCACATCAAACTCTGGAAACCATGATGCCGGCTGGGATCATGCCGCGTGGATCGGTTATGAACAACTTCCCGACAGTATGAAGGTGGTGCCGGGCGTTCACGGGGATGGGAACGAACTGGGTGAAAAATGCCTGGAGCCGGCTGTTGTGCCTTTGTTCAGAAGGGATTTCAAAATTCAGGGGGATGTAAAGTCAGCCACCATAAGGATCTGCGGACTGGGACATTACGAACTGCACCTGAACGGCAGGAAAGTGGGTGACCATTTCCTCTCCCCGGGATGGAGTCTTTACCAGAAAAAAAGTCTTTATAACACGATTGATGTAACCGGCTATATTCAGAATGGAGAAAATACTGTCGGCGCCATCGTTGGTACGGGCTTTTACTATATCAGCCGTGAACGTTACCGGAAACTGGTGGAAGCCTATGGTTATCCCAGGCTCATCTTTGACCTTGCCATCCGGTATGCCAATGGAAAGGAAGTCCATATCGTTTCTGACGGTCAGTGCCGGGTGAGCCCCTCCCCAATTACTTTTAGCAGCATTTACGGCGGTGAGGATTATAATGCCACACTCGAACAGCCGGGATGGGACAACGCGGGATTTGACGATTCACACTGGAATGTCCCGGTTGTCCTCAGTGATTCCACAGGGAAGCTCGTGCCTCAGAAAGACAACCCGCTCAAAGTGATGCAGATATTTGACATAAAAAAGATGTCCATCTCCAAAACCGGGCGGACGGTTTATGATTTCGGGCAGAATGCATCCGGGATCATTGCCTTGCAGGTCAAAGGGAACAAAGGGGCCCGTATCAGGATCACTCCCGGGGAACTGACGGACAGCCTTGGAAATGTCACCCAGCGTAGCAGCGGAGGCCCTTATGAATTCAACTATACTCTGAAAGGCGACAGCGTGGAAGAATGGCAGCCCCGTTTCACCTATTACGGGTTCAGGTATGCGGATGTGGAGATTGATGAGCCGCAAAACGCCGGTACTAAAACGGAAGTCCTCTCCCTTCAAGATGCTTCATACGCGTAATTCAGCTCCTGCAGCGGGTTCTTTCAGTTGCTCCGATACACTGTTTAACCAGATCTTCGACCTGATCAACTGGGGTATAAAAAACAACCTGGCCAGCGTGGCCACCGATTGCCCGCACCGTGAAAAACTGGGCTGGCTCGAGCAGACCTACCTGATGGGACCTTCCATCCATTTTAATTTTGACATTCACAGTCTGTACAGCAAGATCATCGGCGACATGACGGACTCCCAGCTGGAAAACGGACTGGTGCCGGATATTGCCCCGGAATATGTGCCGTTCAAAGGCGGATTCAGGGATTCACCTGAATGGGGAAGCGCCGCCGTCATCATCCCCTGGCAGTTATACCGCTGGTACGGCGATAAAAAGATCCTTGAAAGCGCCTATCCCATGATGGTAAAATATACAGCCTACCTTTACGGGAAGGCAACCGGCGATCTGCTCGATTATGGCCTGGGCGACTGGTATGACCTGGGGCCGAATCCTCCCGGTGAAGCCCAGCTTACCCCTAAAGGCGTAACCGCCACATCGATATTTTACTATGATCTTAAAATTATGGAGAAAGTCTCCGCCCTGCTTGGCTTTAACCAGGATCAGACCGAATATGGAAAACTGTCGTCTGCCGTTCAGGATGCTTTCCTCAGAAAATACTATGACCCGGAAACCGGAGTTTGTTCCACCGGCAGTCAGACCGCTTATGCGATGCCGCTATATGTGGGGCTGATCCCCGAAGATCACCGGGACCTGACATTCAGTAACCTGGCAGACTCCATTAAAAGCAACGGTTATGCCCTTACCTCCGGGGATATCGGCTACCATTTCCTGGTGGAGGTCTTAAGTGCTCAAGGAAGGTCGGATATTCTTTACCGGATGAATAACCGGACAGACAGGCCGGGTTACGGCTACCAGCTGAAGAAAGGAGCCACCGCACTCACGGAAAGCTGGGCAGCCCTTACAACTTCCTCGAACGACCACATGATGCTCGGACACCTGATGCAATGGTTCTACAGCGGCCTGGGTGGCATTTCGCAGACGGAGCTTTCAGTGGCATACAATGATATTCTAATTGCCCCTAAACCGGTCGGCAACATTCATTGGGTAAAATGTTCCTATCAGTCGGTCCACGGGATCATTTCAACGGACTGGAAGGTTGAAGGGAAAAATTTTTCGTTGGTCATAACGATTCCCGACAGCACAACCTCCAGGGTTATACTGCCGGAAAACTATCGCAATGATCTGCACGTCTTCAACCTGACAACCGGTCAGGAGGGCCCTCCCCTGTCCGCCAAAGGCAGTTTCACTACCGGCTCCGGAACATTCAGGATAGAGTCAAAACGGGGATCCTGATTCCGTTCCGGCCCTTACAGGTATTCAGAATGTGTTTTACTGCTGCGCAGGATGAGAGGACGATGCCCGAAATACATTCTTTGGATTTGGTAAGAAAGGGTGGGATAACCTGTTAACCAGAAGGCCCCTCCCTTTTAAATAAATGCAGTTTCAGTGCCGGAAACGGAACATTCAGGGCAGAGTCAAAACGGGGATCCTGATCACATTCCGGCCTGTACAGAGGTCGGAGGGTCAGAATCCCCGTCACATCCCGGATTTCTCGCACTACTTTTTATCTTCTGTTTTAGGGTTTTGTTTCACTTTTTCGATGATCTCCTTCAATTCTGAAACTTTATCCGGCATTGCAGAATACAGGTTTTTAGATTCCGATTCATCATTTCCCAGGTTATAAAGCTGTGGATCAGTGATAAAAGGACCATTTGGATACCAGGTTTCATTCCAGTGAGGTGTAGCAGCTTCAATGTATTTCCATTCCCCTTCTCTTTCCACCATAGCTCCACTCCCACCCGAGCTGACGGTAAGTGATTGTCGTTTTTGCGGGGCGCTATTGTCCAGCAGGTTTGAGAGGAAGCTGTAACTATCCTCGCCCTCGCCGGTGGTCAGGCTATCACCAAGCAGGTCGGCAAATGTAGCCAGCAGGTCGGTAGTACTGATCATGTTATGATTAATCATCCCGGGTTTGATCTTTCCTGGCCACCTTACAATGAAGGGGACACGCAATCCGCCTTCCCATGCATCGGATTTAAATCCAAGGAAGTCCCCCGATGCATTGTGGCCGTAGGTCAGCCATCCGGCTTTCCATGTCGGGTTGCCATTAGGGTCCTGGTATTGAGGTTTATCGTTATCCATGTAATCGTAATAAAACTCTCTGGCCAGGGTTGAATCCTTCTTATACATGTCAAGAGAAATGACCGGATCACCCGGACGTGGACCATTATCAGATGTCACGATAAGGAGGGTATTGTCGAGAGCGTGATTTCTGACAAGGGCATCGACGACCTGCTTAACCGACCAGTCGAATTCTTCTACCATATCGCCGCGCAGTCCGGCCTGGCTTTGACCCTTTGTAATGGTAGGAAGACATGGCCTGTGCGGGGCACTCGCCGGAAAATACAGGAAAAGGGGCTGGTCAGCGTCATTCTTAAAATGATTGTCCACCACGGCTACAGCTTTCTCAGTAAGTACCCTGTTCACGGTACGGGAATCCCAGTTTGGTGCTTTCTCGCAATTCTCGTCGAAATCGTAAACAACGCCTTTGGGTATGGATGGCGCTTCCACGATACTGTCATTTTCAATGAATGCGAAAGGGATCATGTTGATCGAGCCTGCCATTCCATAGAAATAATCGAAACCCCTGTCATTCGGTCCTCCTTTGATCGGTTTTGAAAAATCGATATAGTCCTGGGACGTCAGATCCCAGGATTTAAAGACGGATTTCTCAGGATTCGGCGGCGTACTGTCTTTCAGGGCCCAACCCAGGCCGAGGTGCCATTTACCCACACAGGCAGTATAATACCCATTCTTTTTAAGCAGGGATGCAAGGGTTGTCCTTTTCTCGCGGATCAGGGGCTGTGCATAGTAGGTCAGAACACCAAATTTAAGTGGCGAACGCCAGGAATAGCGGCCTGTTAGAATGCTGTATCGTGATGGAGAACATAAAGAGGAAGCCACATAAGCATCAGTAAATTTAACACCCTGTGAAGCCAGGGTATCAATTTCCGGAGTCCTGATCCTGGTTGCACCATAACAGCTCAGGTCTCCGTAGCCCAGATCATCGGCAACGATGAGAACGATGTTCGGTGGTGTTTCCTTTGGTTTTTCCTGGCTACAGGAAAATGGCAGGACCGCCAACAGAAGACCGGTTCCTTTCAATACTTTATTTACAATTGAGTTCATAACAGGTATGTATTTAAATTATTTACTTAACAGCTGAGGGCTGAGGGGTGAGAAATGAGGGTAGAATATTGCAAACGGGGGCGAAAGCTCTCAAATTGCTCACTTCGACGGGGACGATGAACGTCGTATCCACAAATCCCGGGGTGACATTGGGTCGATATAAAAGTTTGTAACCTGACTTCTCCTGAAACATCCTGTTATGAATTTTTATAAAAGACAGATTCAGGGTTGACTTCCCCTCTTTAAATTCAAAGTACCACACTTCTTTCATTCGATTGAGAAATGCCGGGAGAATAAAACGAATAACCGCAAAACGCTCCGAAATTCTCCGGTAATCTTCAAATTCCGGATATTTTGCGGTTATTCGCAAGGATTAATCAGGCCGTTAACCTCTAGTTTAATTAACGTTTGATAAACTTAAGCGTTCTGTTTTCAACTCTGATAAAGTAGCACCCGGCATGCAGATCATCAATATTCAACGTAGTTTCTATGCCGGTAGGCTTGAAAGTCTTTATGATCCTTCCTGTAACGTCCAACAGGTTGATATCGGACTTTTTCCCGTTACTCAGGCCCCTGATCACGATCTGATCGCTGGCGGGGTTAGGATAGAGACTGATCCTTTCGGCAGCAGGAGTATTGATGCCGGTAACCACGATAAAAGTGATAGTATAAGACTGCGTGGTGGTGCCGTCTTCGGCAGTAACAAGCACCGTGGCCGTTCTGGCGGATTCATCCCCATTCAGATCGGTGGCCTGGGTTATATCAACGGTAGCGGAAGTATCATTTAAAACAGCGTCGACAACCGGCACATCCGTAGTTCCCTGGGGCAGGTATACATCATAATGATAAACATCCGGACTGAAATCGGCAACAGTTCCGCCCTCGATGGTCAGGTCCGAAAGCGTAGCGTCCGTACTCGGCACATTTACCATCACGCTGGCATCATCTATATAAACCACTTCAGAGCCGTCAAAATTTTCCTGGTCGTAAAATCTGAAGAACACATCAACGGTATCGGTCACAAAGCTGGTCCATTGCCAGGTAAATTGCTGCCATTCATTTACAATGGTATTATCAGTATGGAGACCGGCGCTGCTGGAGAAGGTATATGCTCCCGGGCCGAAACCGACTACCCATGCAAAAAACACGTTGCCTTCAGTGTTATAAGACCAGACGGAAAAATCGTATGTAACACTGGAGTCGGCGATGAATACAAAATGTTCCCCAAAATCGGTATTCGCCTTATTCCCCGTTACGGTCACTGCTGCAGAATTATTCCCTCCATGAACTACAGATGACTCCACCGCGACGGATATTCCGTCTTTTTTGATATCCCAGCCCGCCAATGTATCGGCCACCACGGTTTCCATATCTCCGTTAACGAGGAGATTTTGAGCAATGGTGTTCTTGTTGAAGCCAAAGGACAGAATCACCATAGTCAGTAAAATCCATTTTGTGTAATTTTTTTTCATGAGTGATGAGTTTTAGTTGAATATTAACGATTTAAGTCAAAATTATGAATAATTACATATTTAAACAAACGTTTGCGCTAATATGTTTAAAAATATTTCATATCATCCTTCTTATCCTGTAAAATGATGGTTTACCCAAATCACATTGATATTATATATCTGGATTCTACAGACCCGTCTGAATAAATAATACGGATCAGTTTTAAGCCTTTTCGCCCGAAGGACAAATAAATCAAACCCGTTGCTGAGCCATGGTTTCCTGACACGATTTTCTCAATTGTCCCTGTGATGGAGTAAATGATGACCCTCTCTATCGCATTATCCGAGCAAATACTCAGGTGACCGGACGTTGGATTGGGATAAACAAGTGTCTTACCGGATATGGAGGACGGGGAAGATTTGCTGGCATCCCCGGGGTAGAACCCAATATCCATCAGGAAAGATTTCATAAAAAAGAGGCAATAGATGAAATCGCGATGACCTGGTCCGCTTTTATTTTCACTATAATTTCCAAAACCGTGGCCCCTGCCGTCGAAGATAAATAGCCGGTCGTAGCCGTTCATCGAATTATAAGCCGAATCCCATGCAATCATGCCCGTCAACGGAGCCAGCTTGTCAGCGGATCCGCTCATGACCAGTGAAGGTAGGTTATGGCAAGATGAATCAACATGCTGAAGCGGCGACAATGTAAGCCAATCGTCGCCCAGAAGATTATGCCCGTCGAGCCATCCTTCTTCTGACAGGTCAAATACGGGGTTTTGGAGGATCAGCGCATCGGGAATCGAAGATATATCTGAATTTTCATTCGGATCTTCTACCCCGTTGATAAAGGCAGTTGATGCAGCCAGCTGCCCTCCTGCACTCATCCCCGCGGCAACGATACGGTTAGCGTCGATATTCAGCTCTGCGGCATGTTGACGGATGTACCGTATGGCTGCTTTAGCATCCTGAACTTCATCGTAGGGAGTAACAGCAGAAGAATCATCAAATACCCGGTACTTTACAGCCATGGTGGTGAAGCCCAGTCCGGAAAGATACCAGGCGTATTGCTTATACTGATTCAGAGCCCTGGTCTGCCACCCTCCCCCATGAAAAAAAACGATACAGGGATGAGCATCACCAGCGGCTTTACTATCGAAAATACTAAGGGTCAGCTCAATCCAACCCAGATCCCTGTAGGTTACGACCCTATCCCACCCGGGGAGGTTATCCAAACCGTCCGGATTAAAAGACGCGAAAAATGCTATCGCCTGTGGATCATTCGTAAAAACAGAATCCGCATCATATCCCTGTGGAAATAATGGAAGACTAATTTGCACCAACAGGATGTACAGCCAGATTTTCATCATTTGTTCAGATATACTTTTCAGTCCGGGTTATCAATGTTGACCTGCATAAATCAGTATCCGGCAATCCGCTGCAGGTTCCTAAAATTTAATTTCGTAGGGTTTGTCATCATAGATCACCGCATATTCCAGTTCAATATGAGCGTAATCGGAAGGATTTAAAATTTTAATTACGACCTTATGTTTACCTCTTGGGAGCTGGTATTTCCAGAACGGGGTAAATCTCCTCTGATTGGTTGCTGTAGGAAGTTTAGCCTTTTCAACCAGTTTACCATCGATATACATTTCGGTATTAAACACGTAGTTCCTCGAACCGTAATCGGTTATATTCGGGGGGCCGGCAAGGGCAAAACCAATGCCTTCAAATTCGAAGCTGATCTGGTCCCTGGTTTGTACCGGGATAATCCTGGCTACCGGATAATGGCCTTCAAAGGATACTTCAAGGGGTACGGTTTTAGGTTTCTGAAACTGGATCACCACATTATCCTCATTCACTTTACCTCCGTTTCTGAGGATCATCTTCTCAGCATGTCTGAATGACATATCGTATGCATCATTCAGTGATATCTTTGTGCCCATGAATGGAATGTTTTCCACTTTATCCAATCCCTGCGTCCAGAAAGCAGGAATTTTTTTAAACCCTACGATGGCTGCCAGTACTCCTCCTGCTGACCCGGGATTACAGTCGGCGTCATCCCCGCAACGGGTAGCTATTTCGTAGGTCCGGGTAAAATCGCCGTGTCCGTACAGCAATCCCGTAACGACATGTGCAGCATTGATTTTGGCATCGATATCGAAAGGTTCGAATACCCCTAAGGGGGAGCCTATGTCTGAGGCCCATTTACGGTTTGTTTTGTACCAGTTTGTTTTCCAGTCGTCAGGGTTTTCATCATACCACTTCAATACATCATTAATGCACCGGGCAAACTTACTCTCTGAAGGAATCGCTGACACTGCCTCCCTGATGATAGGCTCAATATCATTGATACCGTCAGAGACCAGGGCAAGGGAATATAGACCTGCCATGAATACTCCTCCGTAATATCCGTCACCATAATTCATGATGTGTCCGACTTTATCACATATCTGTAAGGCTGAATTTGTCATGCCGGGAGACATGATTCCCGCAAAGTCGGCTTCAATCTGGAAATCAATATCATCGGCACAAGGGTTATTCAGCCAGTATCCAGACTCCGGAGGTTTTAGCCCGTTAAGTATATTATAACGTGCCGTCTGGTTGGCAAACCACAGTTTATAATCAGCTTGCGCAAACGATTCCGCAAAAGTCATCGCAGGTGCATCGATGCCATGATCTTCAATGACCTGCATAAAGGTAAGGTCCATATATACATCATCATAGGTTCCCGGTCGCTCCCGGTATTCAACGGCCATCGATGAGTCATTCCAGGCCAGCTTATGATAGTCCCTGATCATGGTTGAATTGTACTTAAATTCTGAAGGAACGCCAAAGGTGACCCCGATGGTCTGTGCCGCCCAGGCACCTTTGATCTTATCTTTCAGGACATCTTTGGAAATGGTGATGGTATTGCCCGTTTTTGTCATCCCGTTGTTCTGGGCATAAGCGATACCTCCAAAGGCAATGATTGCAAATAAGAGAACCAAAGTTTTCATAGTATGTCATTTTTTCAACACCGTCGGACTTTTCTGAAAAAGAGAACATATCTTCACAGTCAGCCTTCAGTGATTATTGTTTAATAAACTTCATCGTATGATCCTCGTCGATAACAAGAATATAGAGGCCGGGATTGAGTGAAGACACTACAATAGGCGTCCCTTTTCCAGCCAATAAAAGATTTCCGGTAGCACTATAAACCCTGTATCGCGCTGAAGGTTTACTTCCCGTGATAAATAATATATCCGATACGGGGTTAGGAAAAATTTCCATGGTTTTCCCCGGGATGTTCACCGGCACATAAGTATCGGGGTTTTCCGCCTCCGGCAAAAACGCAGGTGTTTCAAGATATTGTGTCTGCATCCCTGTCACGGTTAACCAATCCGGGGGTCCGATCTGAACATCATCGATGTACATCACGGCATTCAGGTTAAAGCCACGGAGTTTCAGTTGGTAATGACCTGAAAGATCATGGTCGATTGTTCTCGTAAAACTGTAGCCGGCCCAGTCGCGGGTAAGTGAAGCTTCACCGAAAAGGAGGGTATCCATGTTGTCGGTGTCCTGAATAAACGGGATCAACCTTGCCCCGGAAATATTGGCTTTTGCCATGAACCGAACGGTCACCGTATTGCCAAGGCTTATATGGAATTTCTCATTATTCTGAATAACGTAGGAATCATCGCCACCCAGGTCTGTGACCACAGATTTGAGTCCCGCGGAGCTATCCACGCCGGTTTCCGGATCCATCCTGACAATAAGGTTTGTATTTCCCGGTACGGCTACCCATCCTCCGCTTTCCATATCTCCGTTCGTAATATAATTGGTATTGGTCAGCAATTGATGGTTGAACACGACACTGTCAAAAACGAAACCACTGAGGAATTCATCCGGGTCTTCTCCCTTGATCTCATTCACGAAACTTGTGTTCATCGGCATTTGTACATTCCAGTTCTTCATCACCAGACCGTGAATGTGATCATGTGAATATGGATCGGGAGTGATCTTGAATACTTTGGGAATGGGATTTTCGGTCACGACATCCTCTATGAGCCAGTTTTCCTGAAGGTCTGATTTTCCGGGGTTTTCATAGTGATTTCCAACATCACACAGGAGGGCGGAATTGAAACCGGGCTTGTCCCATTCCGCATGAAGTATATCAATCCTGCTGAGTCTGACCCCCCTGGAGGTTGAGCCTCCTTCAGCTCCACCCCAGCTCATCTGAATAATACCCCCATTGTCAAGCTGCCAGACAACAATATCCGACCATGTTATCGAATCGCGATAAACTTTTATGGCGTCATCATTGGCCCAGACGAAACATTTGGATACCGTAGAACCTGCATATGCGGCAATCCCGTCACAGTTCCAGACCCAGCCTCCGACTACTTTGGTATAATTCACCGTATTATGAGTACCAATCAGCCTGACCGCAAAATATTTCGGATCGGCAATAACCAGACCTTCAAGTGTAATATTGTTACTTCCGTTAATAGCTTCCACACAATGGGATACCCGGTAGTTGAGCCGGGCAGAAGAAAGCACACCCCTGCCGAAGATCCTGACGCCGGGGTTTCCGTCCATAACCAGAGTGCCATATACCCAGGATCCATCTTCAAAATAGACGTTCTTTACATGGAATGGAACGTGGAAAACACCAATGTCATGAATTCCCTTTTTAAAATAAATACCTGTGAAGGACGCAGGAATATCAGACACATCAGCGGCAGTTGCCGCATTCAGAACCAGATAAGAAGGGTCGGCCGTATCAGGAATATCCGTTTCAGGCGGATCGGCAAAAAGGAGGAGTCCATTTTTGTAGCCGTTTTCCCCAACCTCGACAGAATATTGGGCAGGCTCCCTGATGGTGAAGGTGATCAAATCACCGTTCACAGTCGGAGTTACGCCATACCTGGAAGGCAGGATCCTTACAGTCTGTCCGCTGACCGGCACTTTTCCCGTATCGGTAATCCGCACCTGGACCGTAACCGGATCATCGACCGTAAATTTGGCCCAGTTTATTGTCCTGCCTGCAAATATCCCCAGCGGGGTTTGATCTTTTGTGGACATTCCCTGGTATCCCGGAGAATAAACCGGACAAGCATGCCTGAAAACATTGAGACGTCGCAGGGAGTCATCCTGATCGATGCTGACATCATAAATGTCGGACTGAGGAACTCCGCCATATTCATCAGGTCCAATCCTAACATTATCGATTGAGATGGTTCCGGTATTGTATCCTCTGAATTTGACCTTATAGTTATCGGATGTTGCAGTGGATATGACTGCCGTGAAACTGTATTGTTTCCAGTCGGTGGAAAGATAAGCATCACCGAAATTCATCCATTCCAGGTTATCCGATTCCTGTATCCAGGGTTGCAGTCTCAGTCCGTCAACAGTACTCTTTGCCTGGAAACTGACGGTAATGAGGGCATTCTGATCAAGGTGAAACTCATCTTCACAACGGATAATATAATAGGTATCGCCTCCCATATCGTTAATTACGGATACCATGGCAGTACTGCCATCCATGCCCTGGCCGGCTTCAAAGGTACTGGCAAGATCGGTATTCCGCGGCACATCAGTCCAGCCTCCGTTCTCCATATCTCCCGAACTGATCAGGTCAGATGTCTGGGCCATCAAAGCCGTACCCTGCATGATGGCAAGGCTGATGTAAAGTAAAATTTTCACCATTCTGTTACTTGTTTTGCATATCGTTAAAGCCGGTACATCCGGCATCTCTCTGTTTTAAAATTCAACATGACTGAAAACGAATTCCTGATCGGGGGTTGTTTTGTATTGCTGCAGATAAGGTGACCATGTTTTCACCGAGATAATGGAATCGGCTGTATTTATGAAAACTTCTCTGAGAAACTCACCCCCTTATTCTATACCCTGAACCCCGCACTGGTAATTGGCCAGCATCTGGTAAACCGGTTCCCGTGGATTCCTCTACTTACCAATCTTCCCGTCCCGCTGTTTACCACATTACCACTGAAAACAAGAAGTACATCCTGATATTTGCCAACTAGTTTCTGCCACATCTGCTCCCCGTTATTCACGTCTCCCTTCAGAGTATCTTTTCCAATAAGATAGTCCTGTGGCAAACCTGATTGCCCGGGTTTAGAACCCATGCGTGAATTGTCAGAGTAAAGGTAGGCATGAGTTTGATGATCACTTTATATCCGGGGTGTTTTTCAATAACCTTACCGGCCCATTCAAGTACTTTTGTTCTCGGACCAAACTCAAGTGACAGGATGAGCCATTTATAGCCGCCTGCATTAAAAGTATGCCATGTATTATCCATTTTTCCCTTTTCAAAGGCGCCCCCAAGGTGGATTGTTTGCTGTACTTGCTATACGGAAGAAACTGGTTCATCAGGTCGGTATTCCTGGAATTTGTCCTGCCACTGTCACCCATATCGTGATTTCCGTCAACGAAGGTATAAGGGACTTTGCCATCCATCAGACTGAATGCCCCTGCCGCTATTTTCCATTCACCCGGCGTATTATGATCCGTGATGTCGCCCTGCTGGAGTACGAAGTAATATCCCCGGCATGGTCTGCGATCCATGAAGTCTGAGAACGGAAAATCTCCGGGTAACGGTCTGTATAGCACTGCGTATCGGGAAGCAGGACAAGCATAAAGGTCTTACTCTTCCCGGAGCAGGAGGACAGGCTTATGACAATCAATAGAAACCAAAATTTCTGAAATGCCTTCATTTAGCCAATTTTAAGGTACAGTGTATTTTATATTTCATAATGTTTTTCAAGATAGGAAATATCCTCCTTCTCATCATAGATCAGGATACCTTCATCGCGGTGATGGGACTGAAAAGTTCTCAGATCGTCCAGTAGTTTAATCATCCTGTCTTCGGGTGCCTTTTCCGCTTTTGCAGCCTGGATCCTGAAGTCCAACTGAGCATACCTGAGCATCAGCATCAGGCCGGAGAAATTAGCAGAAGCCTCCGGATTGGCATCTGATTGTGCTTTTCGCAACTCTTCTTCCACAATCCCTGTTCTCTTTTCAGCCTCTCTGATCCCGTTGGCTGGCTTAAGGGAAGAATTGCGTATATTGCCAAAAAAACGTACCGTTTGCTCCAGAAGGCTATAGGCTGTCCTGGCTTGCTCCCATCCCGTATCGTATCTTCCCCTGCAAAACACCGTGATGAGTGAATCAACATTTGTCCAGGGATCCCATTCCAGCTTTCCCAGTATAAAATGGTTCAATTCATAAGTGAACCAGTCTCCCGGCTCTGCATAGCATGAAATGCCCTGCAGGGGAAGTTTGGCATACCAGATGAGATCTGCCTGCATATAATGCGGGATAATGTTTGGAAGTGATTTCCATGCGTATTTGCGATAGTAAGTATAGATACCGATATCACCGCCGAAATTTTCCCTCCATCTCCGGATGGCAGATGCATAGATTCTGTTCTCTGCCGAAAGGGTATCAAAAATCTGTTTTTCAAAGTTTTGATTGATCGGGCAGATATCCACCATGATGTCCCGGTTTAATGCAGCGGGTTCAAGGGTCTTTGCAAAGGCAATGGTTTCCAGCCTAACAGCAGATCCGCTTTCCGCGAGGGCTTTCCTTACCTTTTCCAGGAATGCAGCCTGCAATGCCGGCGGCTTTAAATAATCCACCTTTTCAACAAGGTTCCAGCGGGCAACATCGGGGGGCCAGAGGTCGAAAACATCAATTTCAGGATGGCTGCTAATATAAGACAAGAAATTTTCGTTGAAGAATCTTACAGCCTCAGGATTATCTGTATTGAATACCACATTCTCTGCTTCCGAAGGCCGGCCATTTTTATCTTTCCCGAACCAGCCGGGATGATCCTTGAAAATTCTGCCTCCGTTCATGCCGGCATTTAAAAAATTCTGGTAACCATGCTGTCCGACTTCGAGAGACGATCCCCCTTTTTTGTATTTCAGGTATGAGGCTTCTGAAATTATCCCACATCGTCCTTCCCTTATGGTGCATATTCATCGGTACCATGAGGGTATTCAGCCTGTTTTTGGCCATCCAGTCGATCATTTTATTCAAGGATGCAGTATCGGTGGTTTTTCCTTCAGCCACGTCCAGTTTCCGGTACGTAAAAACAGGATGCCTCCGGACGGATTTATTTGCAGGGAAAGACAGACTGGAATCCCTGGGGATGATCTCGGCCCGCCCGCCATAGAAATGAAAATCCGGTGCCAGCCAATGGCATCCGCACATTTCAAGAAGATCGTATACTGCATACAGGAAAGACCGGTCAGAATTCCCGGCAAGGGTAATATTGCGGGAACCTGAAATAATGGAATAAGAATCACCAATGAGGGAACTGTCAGGTACAAGTGAAATGACAGGACCCATACTGTTTTTGTTGTCAGTGTTTATCTTAAATGTTGTCCCTGTAATCTGACCAAGATATTTCGCTAGTTCATCTGCTGCAAAAATCTGTGATTCAGAATGAGGTGAATTCAGAACAATTGAAAATGGGGTTTTCCCGTTCCCGGCAAGCCGGATCTCTCCCCTGTCATGGCGGCAAGCCTGAATGACCAGAAGACAGATAAAAATGATGAACGGTGTTATCCTCATCTTGTTTGCATTTTTACAAGCCGGCGATAATTATTACCTGTGCCTGACGATTTACTTACCAATGGGTCGACATTACGCCGGATAAATGAAATTCTTAACTTCACCCGGCTCTGACTGTCTTTCCAATCAACTCATACAGGCCTCTCCTTCCCTGTCATCTGTCCATCCTCCCTTTCGACGGTGACCGTCCCGCCCGGAAGTCCCGGTCACTCCCATCCTTTTGATGGTTTTGGAACCACTGCCACCCCCCTCCTATTGACTTATCGCATCCTGAACCCAGGTAAGCCTCCATGTTCCGGGTGTCCTTCCCCCTGCTTCAAAGTAGGGAAGAAATTCTATTTCACCGTTATTTCCTGTCTTCAGAATATACCTTGTGCCTTGAAATTTCCCTTCCGTTTTAACCGGGACGAAAAGAGCTTCCTGGCCGGTACCTGAAAGCGGGATCACTTTTTCCCTGTTTTCACCGTCAATCAAACCGTTTGTGGCATAAACCAGGGGACCTCTGCTAAGAGAAAACCAGTCAATCCTGTAAATATCCCTGCTGCTTTGTGGTATCAGGGCAAACTCAGACCTGTGATGGACCTTCAGAGTGAAAGGGAAGGACAGTTCAATCTGGTCGTTCTTTTTCCAGACCCTGCTGATTTTGAAATATTCTCCGCTTCCGGCAATGGCTTCATCCGGGATTTTCCCGTTGATCCGGACTGAGACAGAATCTGCCCAATCGGGGATCCTGAGGAAAAGGGGGAAGGAAATACTTTTTTCAGGTGACACCGTAATACGTATATTCCCGTCAAACGGGTACATGGTTTTCTGACTGATACTTACCCTGGTATTTTCAAGCCGGATATCGGCGCTGCTCTCTGTGTAAAGGTTGCAGGATATCCCATTCTCTCTCAAGCCATAAATCGATCCGGCTACATCTTCAAGAGCCATGGCGCCACTCGAAGGGCAGCAATCATTGAAATTAGCGGCATGTCTTCGACCGTTGACAAATGAATGATAACACCAGTTCACGCCATCGGGATAAGCGGCGCCGGAAAGTGCGTTAAAGGCCGTTTTTTCGATCTCCTGGGCGTAACAGGCGGATCCGGTCAGACTTAGGAGCTCCCGGTTCAGCTGGATCCAGGCCATGGAACTGCAGGTCTCCGTGAAACCGTATGGGCTCCAGAATCCGGCCTTGTCAAAACATTCATAAAAATTGCCAATTCCTCCCCAGGGCCCGCCACATATGGTCAGATGATCGTTGAGAATTTCTTTCCAGGCATTCTCCACGGCTTTTAAATAGGTTCGGTTACCAGTGACAGCAACCAGGTCAGCTATAGCCTTCAGATTCCATATCACCTGGTATGCCTTGCCTTCACCCACCGTTGACATATCCCGGTTATGCAGCGCCGCAGGAATGAGCATCAGTCCTTCCTTCTCATCCATTTCTTTCAGGATGAGTTTTGCGAAACTGAGATACCTCTCATCGTGGGTAAGCTTATATAATTCCACCACCGGGTCAAGGATGATGGTCGCAGAAATACCCTCCCGGGTACCATAGTCTGTAATATTTTGTCTGCCGTCTCCAAACGTCTTGAGAAACAGTTCGCCTATCTTTTTCGCTGCATCCGAATATACAGGATCAGGGTAAAAATGATTCACCTCGAGCAGACCCAGAACCATGTAGCTCTGATCCCACACATCCCAGGAGTGTTTGTGTGAAACCTTACTGTTGGTAAACCTGACTCCTGGTGAATAGGTGCCGAGGTACCCGTCAGGTTCCTGGTTGTCGACAAGGTAACCGGCTGTCTTAAGCAACAACGACTTCAGAACCGGATCATGTGTGCGGGCAACAGCCAGGGCAGTTGCGTACATCCATTTCCCGGCATGTTCGCCATACCAGTCCGTCTTATTATGGTTCAGCCTTGCTTCCTTGCTGAACATCGAAATGAGTTCACCGTCGTTCCAATTTGGTAATTGAATCAGCCTGCCGGTTTCGCTTTGATGAAGTTCTTCTCCAAGGAATCCGCCAACAGTGATGTTTTCTGGTGAGATGAATTCAATACCGGTCAGGGTATCTGTTACATCCTTCTGTCCAGACACCTTCGGGTCGGAGATCATTGCCAAAAGAAGGACCAGGAGAATTCCTTCTGCTAATGTCTTACCCGGGGTATCACCGAAAATAGATCTTACACTTCGTTTCATGATGGCTGTTTAATTAAATTAATCAGGTATTCCTCTTCCGGAATGTTTTTCTGTATGATAACATTCCGGAAGGCAAATGGATTAACCTGACGAAATATCATGTAAGGATAAAGCAGACCTCATGTAAAAGTTATGGCCGAAACTCAACGGCTTCCACCGGAGAGAACTTCCGGCAGGAATTCCTCATAGGCTATTCCCCTGTCCCTGAATACAAGGGTGTCGAAGACCTGGTGGTTATAGATCCCTACCCTGTATTTATAATTCAGATAAATAACATCCCTCGGGCGTCCACCCCAGGTATCTCCTCCGGGAACATAACTGCCGGAAACACTCTGTGCAATTTTATACTTCGAAGAAGCATCTGATTCCACTACAGCATTCCCTGAGGAGGGGTCGACAATTATATTGAAGGCAAAGCCAGCCCCGGAGTTGCCCCCAATGAAATCAGTTGTGACCGTATACCTGGCAGAAGTAGACAGGTGTACCACCTCATCCTGTTCAACATATTGATGATGATAGGTGGTTGTATCCGTATTATGACCAAAGGCATCCTGTCCGTAGTCGACACCTCTTCTGAGGTATGCCCCGTGATATTCATTGACATATTTTATCATGTAGAGTGTAAAGTCCTTGGCCGGATTACTGGCATCCCAGTCAGACACTACGCGTTTGTCAGGGTTTCCGACCGTCGGCACTCCGCTCAGGATCGAATCGG
Organism: uncultured Bacteroidales bacterium; assembly: GCA_963732905.1. Taxonomy (GTDB): domain Bacteria; phylum Bacteroidota; class Bacteroidia; order Bacteroidales; genus DASQZK01. Next base: position 43,671 of record CAVTBM010000008.1, on the reverse strand, counting down.
CGTTGGTATAAGTGATCCTGAGGGGCACAACGTAATGATCCCCGCTGGCAAGACTATCGGCGAGAAAATCATTGGTTAACTGAACCAGAATATACCCTGAAAAAGAACCCGAAGGAATGGTAACTTCGCCAACCGGGTCGAGGGTATAATACGAGGATGGCAGTGCTTTAACATCATTGCCAAGGCTGTCACACAGGCTTTCGTCAACTTCATATCCCACTTTCCAGTTTTTGGAATTGTGATACAGGCCGCCTATCGAAACGCCAATATGGAATTTAAGTTCCTTATCGAGCGAATTATCGATATCGTCGTTACCCAGGGAAAGGGTACGAACCGGAAACTGGACGGGGAAATAAACCGCATTATAGTTAAAATCAGGAAAGTCTTGATGCTTGTTTTCGCACGCAATGAGACCTGAGATCATTAACAATAAGATTAATGCCTTTTTCATCTTCTGGTATTTTTATCAATTGTCTGTTTCAATTCTTTTATTTTTGTCTTAAAACAAGCCAGGCAGGGAAACCTTCACCCTCCGGTTACCAGCCCATATTCTGAACCAGGCTATACTTCAGGGTTTCATTATAGGGTACCGGTCCGTATATCATATAATCGCTATAATTCCTGCTTTCAAGTAATTGCTTCTGATAAGGGGTCTGGCTGCTAAAGTTGATATACATGGCATTCACAGGAGCTTCCATCACGGTGGTAAGATCCCACCTGCGGATATCCCAGAACCTGAAACCTTCGAAACACAGTTCAATCCGCCGTTCATTTCTGACCAGCGTTCTGAAATCGTCTTTAGTTGCTGTCATGGAGTTCAGGTATGTATCTGAACCCATATCGGGTAAGCCTCCTCTCACCCGTATCGCGCTGATGATCTGCCGTGCGGTAAAGCCATAGCCCATAGGGTCAGCATCGGGTCCCCAGGCTTCATTCGCTGCTTCGGCATAGTTCAGGAAAACTTCGGTAAACCTGAAGTAGGTCACAAAATGTTCTGCCTGGGTAACATTGCCGGGAGCAAGATTAACCTTTGAATCCAGTAAAAACTTTTTAAGGTAATAGCCTGAGCGGGTTGAAGTCACAGTTTTACCGATACCATCAGACGGTGAGCTGACATCGGTATGAATCGTGTCTTTGATTACATTTCCATTGTAAACGACGTATGCTGTAAGCCTGGGATCTCTGTCAAGGTATGGATTGGAAGGATCATAACCACTTGATCCATCTGTTATGGGCATGCCGTTGCTCATCGGAAAGACATCCACCAGGTCCTGGGTTGGGTTGATCCTGCCCTTTCCGAATTTTGAGGGTGGATAATTATCCATTTCCAGGCCGTTGCTGTTGCTCCAGGCATTATTCCAGATGATTTCCGGATCCTGGTAATTCTTATAAAATAGTAAGCCTGTTGGTGATATAGCTGAAATACCACCGTTATCCCTTATGATTTCACCTGCTGTCTCAGCTGCTGTTTGCCAGTCGAGATAGCCGTATGCCGGGCTGGCTGCATACAAGGTCACCCTTGATTTCAATGCGAGAGCAGCCAGTCCCGACATACGGTTCTGGTTCCTTGCGCCGAGTGTACTGTTATACACCTGGTCGTTAGGGATATCTTTATAGGTATTGGGCAGGTACTTCACTGCGGTGTCGATATCCGAGAGGATCTGATCGACACAGGCGGCATATGTACCTCTTGGAATCATGAAATCCGAGTTCCTGGTCAGCACGGTGGTTACGACAGGAAATCCAAGCAAGGACCCTCCCACTGACATCCCGGCATGATTCTGAAGAATCTGGAACATCCACCAGGCTCTGAGGCCATAAGCTTCACCGCGGAGTCGTTTCATCAAATTGGCATTTGCCGTTTTGTTCTCCCAGGACCATTGTACCTGGTCCATTTTCTGAAGAAAGGAGTTAATATAGAAAATTTCATGATAGGCTGCGGACCATTTTTCAATCGGATTAAAAGAGGACCTCCATTCACCTGTTGCCATTCTGCGTGAGGGAGAATTTTTATCGTTCGTCACAGCGTCATCGCTGGCAACGGCTTCCTTCAAAGCAGCCGAATCAGATGGCATATCGTAATATGCATGGAGTAGTAAGCCTTCGAAAAATGACGGATCATTCAGCATCTCGTCCTCGGTTAGCCGGTTATCAAGTCCGGGAGCAAGATATTTTTCACAGGACATTAACCCGGATCCCATAATGACGACAACTAAAACCAGTTGAATGTATTTTTTCATGTCGTAAGACTTTTAAATTTAAAATGAGACATTTATACCGGCGGCAAAGGTTCTGAACTGGGGTTCGGTACCGATATTCAGTTCCCGTTTCTCCCTGATCTTCGAGATGGTCAGCAGGTTACTCCCCCGCACATAGATCTGCATGCTTTTCATGAAATTGTTCATGGCTATCTTATCCGGCAGGTTCACGGAGAGTTGTACCCTCTGAAGCGTAAACCAGTTATTCTTATCGAGCCAGAAAGTTGAATTCCTGAAATTATTGGCATTATTTACCGATGAAAGCCTTGGATATGTGGCGGTCTCAGCAGTTTGAGGTGTCCACCTGTTCAGGACCAGGTCGGAGTATTTCCTCTCCCCGTAAACCCAGTAATAGGCATTGTTAAATATTGAACTCTGGCCTGCCTGACCTGTTCCCAGCATAAAGAGATCGAAAATCCCGTATGAAAGATTCAGGTGAAATGCATATTGTACTCTGGGAGAATTGTAGCCTATGACTTTCACATCAGTGACATCTATGATCCCGTCATCATTGAGGTCCTTGTACTTGATATCCCCAGGCTGCACTACCCCAAAGGTTTGAACGGCGTGAGAGTCTATGTCCTGCTGGTCTTTAAACAAACCTTCAGCCACATACCCGAAAATAGCGTCCGTCGGCTTGCCTGTATGTCGCAGGTAGTCATAGGGGTAATCCGGTTCGTCAAGTTGAAGGACTTTTGGAACGGACCAGACGAGGTTGGAGCCGACAGAAAGGTTAAAATCATGAAATGAGGCATGATAGGTAATTCCAAATTCAAGGCCCTGATTAAGATGGCTGTTATAGTTTTCGTAAGGCAGGGTATTATCCACATCATTTGTCCTCTGTATGGTATCCCCTACAAAGACAGGGTAAAAACTGTTCCGGGTGGTAATTTCATCATACAGCCGGCTTCTGAAGAATGTTGCTTCCAGCGAAAGTGAACGGTTTAGTATCAGTGCGTCGAAACCCGCCGAGAGTTCTTCTCTTTTTACCCATGTTATGTCAGGATTCCCGATATTACCAAAATACCTCACCTGGTTTGATGCCACACCATTATCATAAACGAATGTATTGCCCTGTGAAAAAGTGGTCTGATAAAGATAGTAGTCAGCGATGTTCTGGTCGGTATGGATGATTCCCCAGTCTACCCTGAGTTTCAGGTAATCAAAGATCCCGGCGGGCATAAAGTTTTCATCACTTATAATCCAGGCCAGGCCGGCTGCCGGAGAGAAGGCATATTTGTTTTTTGATGCGAACCGGGGGGAACCTGCCATGACTCCGCCCAGCTGTGCAACATATTTCTGTTTGTAACTGTAGTTTCCTTCTGCCCCGAAATGCAGATCCCGCATCGGGTGGATCTGCCCATCCAGTTGCAGCTGCTGCCGGTAAGCAACGGCGATGGCATTTATTTCATGATCTGTATTGAAAACGCGATGATAATTCAGTGTACCGTATAGACCTATTCTCCGGTAAAAATTAGGGTTAATCAGTGATTCACTGCTGGGATGGTCATATTGCCCGATTTTCTGGTACCCTATACTGTCGCCCTGAGATCCGGCCAGAACTACAGGGTGGTATACTTCGTACTTATTTAACAGCTGAGTTTCGTAGTAATTGTGTACATCGAATGTCAGGTAACCTTTAGCAGTCAGACCTTCGGTAATGAAATTCAGGTCTAAGTCCAGTCCCGTATTAATCTGCAGGGTTCTGTCCAGTGTGTTCCGGTAACCAGCGAGGTCCATATCACCATAAATATTATCCTGGTAGATGTTTGATCCTCCGAGCACATATTTACCGTTGATCAGGGTGCCAGTGGCAAGAAGAGCGGAATCACTGACCGGGATTAAAACCGGTGCCTGATTGGGCAAAAAGGTGGAGGAATTTTTCCAGAAGTCACCGTTTTTCAGGTTTTTATTCAACTGAAATACAGCCACTCCGTCGGCTCTCATAGTGATATAATCGTTGATCTTGTAATTGGCATTGCCTCTGAGATTAATCTGGTCAGTCCTGCCTTCCTTGCCGAGGGAAATCAGGCTGTTCTGACGATTCCATCCCATATAGACATAATACTGAGCAGCATCATTGCCTCCGGAAGCTTCTGCTATCAGGTTATAGAATGACTTGAAATTACGGAGGTATTCCGAGTTATAATAACTTTCGTCGGGGTAAAGCACGTTATTGACTTTGCTTCGTGTATTTGCAATGGTGAGGCTGTCGTACTGCGGCAGTTTGCCGTCATTGGAAAGAGCCTCGTTATAAAGGGTCATATAGTCTGCAGCGCCCAGGTATTTTGGATAACTTACAGGACTCATGACCCCAGTTTCCATTCTTACGGTCATTTTGCTTTTATAAGCCTCGCCTCTCTTGGTTGTAAATAGAATAACCGGCTGGCCGGCACGGGCACCGTAAAGCAGGCGCGATACCGGGTCTTTGAGAACGGTGATCTGGCTGATCTCCTGGAGATTCAGTGAAGTTACGGGCCTGGGGATTCCATCAACCACCAACAACGCTGTTTCCATCCCATATACGTTGGTATTGTCGAAAAGGCCGGGTATTCTGCCGTTCATAGCCGAATAGATATTCTGATTCGCATCATATTTCAGGATCTCTTCAGGATTAAGCACGCTTACGGCACCGGTCAGGTAACGTTGCTTTATCGTCCCGAAGGGTATATTAACATTATCCCGGTCGCTTAGCAGGTAGGGTTGTTTATCGATGGCTATTTCAGCCGGAAGTTCGCTGTTAACGCTTTTTATCAGGTGGCTGGCATAGCCGTCGGCTTCGATAAGTACCGGGCTGCCTTTGGAAACAGTTATGGAAAAGGTACCATCGGCACCTGACCTTGCTACCCGGGCACCCTCATTCCCATAAATATATGCATTTTCAACAGGGTTTCCTTCCTGATCAACAATCTTCGAGGATAGGTTTAAATTCTGCATTTCCTTTTCAGCTTTCTGAGATAACAGGCTTGCTGAGAATAAAAAGCTGATCAAAAAAGAAAATATGAAAACGGAAGAAAATTTTCTCATGACAAATGCTTTATTAAGTTTTGTTTTAGTTACCATCCGGGATTTTGCGGCCATCCAACGTACAGCTGCGTTTGAGATTTATAGAATGGCATCCAGTAATGTTTTTGCTCGAAAACACGGTTAAAGATCAGCACTTTCTTAAATGAGGTGTGTTCCTTATTGAATACCAGGTCGTACTGTGGCTTGTTTTCGGGCAGGTGAGCGATATACCATCTGCGCATATCGTTCCATCTCGAACCTTCAAAGCAGAGTTCAACAGAACGCTCGTTGCGGATACGTTCTCTGAACGTTTCCTTACCACCGGTGAACCTGGCATCCACATCCGGCATATTCGACCTGTTTCTAACCAGATTGACCGCAGCCACCGCTGTTAGTCCGGCACCCTCTGCTGTTCCCGAAGGCCCAAAGGCTTCATTCACAGCCTCGGCATACATCAGGTAAACGTCTGCCAGCCGCATGAGCGGAGTGGAATAGGTAAACTGTGCCCAAAGGTTGTCATACTGATTTACTCCTTTTGGCCAGTATTTATGGTTCAGGTAGGAAGTGAGAACACCGGGGTCGGATTTATCGATTCCTCCGTCATACAGCTGAAGAATTGTGAGGGGACTGAATCCCGCGGTATCCCCGTCTACGTATATGAATTTATGGAAGCGTGGATCACGGTTATCCCAGGGATGCATCGGATCATAGCCTGAGCCAGGATCATCGATAGGTAAGCCGTTTTTCATCTCAAATCTGTCGACGAAGTTTTGTACAGGGGTTTCACAGATGGCATTTCCTCCGAAACGTGCCGGAGTATACAACCTGCCGAGCCTGTTCATCATTCTTCCGGAACCGAACTGATTCGGGATTCTTTCCCAGATTGTTTCTGTAGTCCAGGGAATAGTACCATCCGTTTTTGCGTAGAGGTCCTGGAAATTGGAGAAGGGTACGAGGCTGTAGGTGCCCTGGTCGGCCAGTTTAATCACTTCCCATGCGGCGTTGGCTGCGCGGACCATATATGACTGGTCGAAATCGTAGGCACCGCCGGCATCATGAACCATCAGGGGGCTTCCGGCATAAAGGAGGGCTTTGGCCTTATAAGCGAGAGCGGCACCTTTGGTAGCTCTCCCGGTGTTAAAGCCGGTTCTGCTGCTTCCCACGGATGTCTTGTCCCAGTCGACAGGCAGGAGTGCAGCTGCCGAATCGAGATCAGAGACGATCCTTTCGACGGTTCCCTGAAAAGTCAGGCGCGGAATATCGAGGTTTTCATCGGCAGCATAAACTTTGTCGGCGTAAGGAATTCCGCCCCACCGTACAGCGATTTCCCAATGCAGGTATGCCCGGAAGAAATAAGCCTGCCCTTTGATCAGGTTCCGTTGTTCATCCGTGCCTTGTAAAAGCGGGAGCTTTTCGAGACACTGGTTGGCGATACGGATGCCCTTCCATCCATCGGGCCATATGCCCGCCGGGGTACCCTGGGTGCCAAAAATTCCACCGTCATTCTCTTCCCAGTAGTTCGACTGCCAGAAATTATAGATCACGTCCCAGTAATTCCCTTCTGCAAACTTTCTGGCCGAAGCCCAGCTTTGCCAGGCAATGGAAAGGTCTCCATTTGCACTTCCCGTGGTCAGGGCCTGGTTATTCGGATCGATAACACATCCGTACAGGACATCCTCAAACCCCTGGAAACCCTCGTAGGTGCCGAATATGTCCTTTTCAGTAACAACAGCTTCAGGAGTTTTATCCAGGTATTTCTCACATGACCATAAACTGGTTATGGAGATCAGAATTATTCCGGTAATGCGAATTAAACTTTTCATAAGATTTGCTTGCTTAAAATGAAATATTGACTCCAAGGCTGTATCGCCGCAATAATGGATATTCAAACTGGCTGGTAGCATCCATCGGGCGGTCCCTGTCTTCCAGAAGCTTGTTCCAGATCAGCACATTATTGACAGCAACATAAATCATGAGTTTATCCAGCCCGGAAGCTTCCAGTCGCCTGCCCGAAAACGTATAGGATACCTGGGCATTCTGTAATTTGAAGTAGGAATAGTCCCATACATAGTACTGTCCTTTGGGTGAATAATAATTATACCTTACATGAGGGTAGAGATCCCCGGAGGTCCTTCCCAGTTCCGGTGCCCAGGAATCATTCATCTGGAAGTTGTAAGCTATGTCGTAGTTCTGGTAAAATTCATTATACCAGTTATAAGTTCCGCTTACATTAAATACACCGTAAAACTGGGCCTGTATGCCGAAACCCCTGTAATCATATCCAAGTGTAGCACCATAGGAATATTCAGGAGTAAGAGTGTACTGGTAGGGTACCACATCATCCGAATTGATTACACCGTCGGCATTATAGTCGACCAGCCTGTAGTCTCCCGGAAGATAGAAGGTATTATCATCGAGAACGACACCATTATACATGTCATCCCATGACTGGATGATACCTGAAGATACCTGGGTCTTGGTCTGATCAATAGGAAAACCTGCCAGCTTTTTGTAATCGGGCGTAAGTTTCGGATCATCTGCGAAAATGATTGTATTATTCGTCCTGGACAGATTATATTTTGCCCAAAGTCGTGAATGGGGAAATGCTTTGGAGAAATTCAGTTCCAACTCCCATCCTTTGGATCTCAGTTCCCCCAGGTTGGCCGAGGGCATATCGGCGCCGAAGATGACATTACTGGCCCTGTCGGATCCGGAGATGAACATGTCCGTACGGTGTTCCCGGTAATAGTCAAATGTCATGGACAACAGGTTTTTAAAAATGCCAGCTTCGAGACCGATATCCTGTTTCTCCGCCACTTCCCAGTGAACATTCGGGTTGGCAATCGTTCCTTCAAAATTGAGCGGATATCCCGGCTGTGTAACCGGAGAACCAAAAGGCCTGGTATTGTTACTGGTAGTCCAGCTTCCGACATACTGCCAGCGCGAAATTTTGTTATCATTTCCGGTTTTACCCCATGAATACCGTAATTTAAGGGTATTCACGAAAGGCAGCGCAGACTGGAAGAATTTTTCATTTGAAAGCATCCATCCCCCGGCGAAAGACGGGAAAAATCCAAACCTGTATTTTCTTGAAAATTTTTCAGAACCGTTGTAGGCCCCGTTAAATTCAAGAAAGTACCTGGAATCAAAATTATAAGTAGTTCTCCCTACCCATCCTTCCCGGTAACTTGGGAATTCACTCCCTACGGCGCTTGTTTCACGGTTAAAAAGAAAGAGGCCGGTCACCGAATGCTTCCCAAAATCATTGGCATAATTCAGGGATGTTTCGTAATAGAGGTGCCTGAAGACATACTGGTTATTACTTGATGGTATATTCTCCGACGTGAGCTGAACAGGCTGGTTTATATAGTTAAAACCATGAGCAGGTGTAGTCGGATACATATACACAACAGCATTTGCTGAATCCTGCGCGGTGGTGGCATTCAGGATCGCCGGATTGACGTATTTGCGGATCCTGCCCACATCCGACACGTCCGGGCCGGTGGTGAAAAAATAATTATCAAAGGATGTTTTGGCTCTCACGGAAAGGCCTTTGGTAATAAAATCCAGTTTCTGCGTAAGTGCAAAATCGGTAGTCACCTCAGAACGGTTGTTCCTGTCAAGACCCAGGAAGTTACCGGTATAGGCAGTATTTGTAAAAGTGGTGAACTGGCTTGAACTTGCATATGTACCATCGGCATATGTAACCGGGAACATATCCGGAGGATTGGAATAGAATCCCTTCCAGAGCTGGCTTCTGTCGTTTACGCCAGGTGTTTTCTTAGAACCGTAGATACCGGCAAGGTTTACACTGAATTTGGTGGTTTTCGAAATATCAAAGTCAAAATTACTCCTGAAGTTATACCTGTCGTAGGCAAAGGAAGGGTCGTATCCCTGCCCCATATCCGAAAGATTCATAATATCACCCTGTCTCAGATATCCCAGTGAAAGAAAATACCTGACAAACTGGGTCCCGCCACGGACACCGAAGTTATATCTCTGGTCCCAGGCGTAGTCTTTGCTCATCACATCTCTCCAGTTAACGTCGGGGTATAATTCAGGGTATTGCTGTGTTTTGTAATACTGCAGTACATCCCATGGAACGTAGGCGCTCCAGGAACTTTCATCAGCCGGCAGACCGTACTCGATGGCCATGTCCTTAAGCTTATTCACATCGTAGGAATTCAGATCCTGCGGGAGTTTGGAAATGGTTCCGGCAGTTAAAATGCTCTCGAAGGAAAGTACCGGTTTCCCGATTTGTCCCCTCTTTGTAGTGATAAGGATAACGCCGTCGGCACCCCGAACACCGAAAACTGCGGTTGCAGAGGCATCCTTCAGAACAGAAATATTTTCGATCTCATTCGGGTCCACATCCATCAGGGAACGTTCGACACCGTCGACCAGAACAAGAGGTTCCCCTCCGTTCCATGTAGTTTGGCCACGAATAAAAATCTTGGTGGCATGGTCGTCTTTTCCCGCTGCATTGCTTAAAGGCGCACCACCGGGGACACCGGTCGACCTGATGGAGATTACCCCTGGCATCAGCCCGTTCAGGTCATCGGCAAGGTTACTTCCCTGAAAATTTCGTTTGATGCTCTCACCCTTGGTTTGCCCAATAGCTCCAACCACACTCTCTTTTTTCTGAGAGCCGTAACCGACCACGACAATTTCTTCGAGTGATGTTGACTCAGCCTTCAGGTTCACATCGATGGAATTCATCTGATCAGTAACCGTGAAGGTCTGTGTTTCCATTCCCACAAACGAAAAACGCAACTGATCACCCGTATTGACATTTATGGAATAAAAACCTTTCGCATCTGTGACTGTTCCTGTAGTTGTTCCTTCAATAATGACGGTTACCCCAATCAAAGGATTGTTCTCCGGATCAGTAACAAACCCGGTTACCGTCCTGTTCTGGGCCCATATACTCTGCGAGGCCACGAATAAAACTAACGTGAGTAGTTTTAGCTTTCTTTTCATTTCAGTTGGGTTATTTGAATTGAATGATATGAAATGTACTGCTGACCATATTCCGTACAACACCTCTCACACACTCAGGGTAGCCATTCATTCCACATTTTCCTTCATTTTATTTCAATCATTTGTTTTTTCATATCACCCCTGCTGATCTAAATGCCCGATCGTCAGGGTTCGTTTTTTTTTCAGAGATTTATTTCTAACCTCCCCTGTTTAAAGGGTTTACCTAATATTTATATGATCTAAATTAATGAACAAACGTTTGTGCAATATAATAAATTTAAACTACACAAGAATTTTTTTATCATTTTTTTTTCCTCCCCATATCATATTTCCTCTAACCCTTACCCGTTTACCGGGTTAATGCGACATGAAACATAGTCCTGCAAAAAGGCAGGCAAAAAAGGGGTTTTGCCGTTCAGGTGGAGGTGCGGCATTTATTAATCCTGATCCCCTCTTGCATAATCGATCCATTTCATCGACGGGATATATTCAGGATTTTCAGGCATCATTTGCGCATTCACATCCATTCTCCACTGGTGGAGAATTTTTCTGAGTTCATCGACTTTCCCCGGATTCGTCCCGGAAAGGTCGTGTTGTTCCTGAGGATCAGCCTTCAGGTCGAACAGTTGAACGGTGTTGTTTTCGAAGTACTCGATCAGTTTATAATCTCCAAGGCGAACGGCCCCGCAAGGACTTTGCTGACCATGGTTGCTGTAGTGAGGAAAATGCCAGAACAGGGGTCTGTCTTCAGCTGTCTTTTTCCCCCGGACGAATGGAACCAGACTTTCTCCGTCGAGGACATATTTAGCCGGATCAAATTTTATCCCAACCATTTCCAGGATAGTCGGAAAGAAATCAACACTTATGACAGGAACGTCACAAACGGTTCCAGTCTGGCCCGACTGAGGCCATTTGATGAGAAGAGGTTCACGTATTCCGCCTTCATAGAACCAGCCTTTCCCACCCCTAAGGGGCAGATTGGATGTTGAGAAGGCCTTATCCAGCCTGGTTTTTGCGATTTTCCGCTTTGGATTCCCAAAATTGGCTGCCGACATACCTCCATTATCAGAGAAAAAGATAAGGATGGTGTTATCTTCGAGACCAAGTTTTTTCAATTCAGCCCTGATCCTTCCAACGCTTTCATCCACACTTTCCACCATTGCAGCAAACTCCACGTTATCCTGCTTTTGTTTAATCTTAACCGTCCTGTCGGGCAGCAGACTGTACCCTTTGAAGGCATCTTCACCGATCATCCGGTCGAGTTCCCCGCGGGATAAAGGACTGGGTGAATCCGGATTTCCTTCGAGGATAAAAGGGGCCCCTTTAGACGGAGGTTCAGATTCCAGTTTTTCCTGGTATTTTTCAACCAGGTCGGGGCGTCCCATGATGGGATCGTGCACGGCAAAATGCGCCAGGTAGATGAAGAAAGGCTTATCCTTGTTTTTATCAATATATTTAATGGTTTCATCGGTCAGGCGGTCGGTAAGGTATTCCCCTTTGGGAGCATCTTCAAGGCCTTTCATATGATAAGGGGCAAAATAGGTTCCGTTAGGCCAGCCTTTGTTCCACTGGGGGATATGAAGATCAAAGCCCTGCCTTTCCGTAGAAGCGGAATCCTCTCCGAGATGCCACTTGCCGAATATAGCTGTCTGATAACCATTTTCTTTCATCACTTCCGGCAGGGTTGTTATATCGTAAGGCAAATGCTGGTTGATCTCAGCATTTTCAAGCTCCTGGAAAGGATAATCCTTACGACCCGGCAACCAGTCGGTTAAATGAAGACGGGCCGGATATTTGCCCGTAATGATACTTGCCCTGGTGGGTGAACAAACTGAGCAGGCTGCATAGGCCTGGGTGAACTTTACACTTTCCCCTGCCAGTTTGTCAATATTCGGTGTATTATAAAAGCTGCTTCCGTAACACCCAAGATCACTCCAGCCAAGGTCATCCACCAGGATAAACAGGACATTTGGTTTATCCTGTTTCCGGCCGCCACCGTTGTCTGTCTGAAAGGCCGTTGTGAGGCCTGCGAGGCCCAGACCCAGTCCCAGTGTTAAAATATCCTTATTCATCTTTTTGAAATTTAATCGTCATCATTTTATGCTTCTGTATTTAACAGGGCTACGACACCACCTCCTTAAGGAAAGGGATCGATGTGGAGGCTCCCAGTCTTGTGACCGAGATAGAGGCTGCGTTGTTGGCCAGGCGAACTGCTTCCTTCAGCGACTCTCCCCTGGCCAGGGAAACCGCCAGGAAGCCATTAAACGTATCACCGGCAGCGGTGGTATCAACCACGCTTACCTTATTTCCGTCCTGTATGCCCAGCTGTCCGTTATTTGAAAACAGGACTCCATTTTCTCCAAGAGTAATAATGATGGTATTCAGTCCCAACCCTTTCAAAGCATTGATAAGTTCGGCATTTCCGACCTCTTCACCATCCATAAAGGCAATTTTTGCCGCCTCCTGTTCATTGGGTGTAATAATGGTGACGAGTTTCAGTACCTCGGGATCCAGGTACCGGGCAGGTGCAGGATTGAGAATAACCGGAATGTTGTGTCCGGAAGTAATCCGTATCGTGCTGTACACTGTTTCCACCGGGATTTCAAGTTGGAGAAGCACCATATCCGCACTTTTTATCACCTCACTGAGGTTCTCAATGTCTTCAGGCATCAGGTGACTGTTTGCCCCGGGAGCAACGGTTATGCTGTTTTCACCCGAATCGGATACATTTATCAAAGCCACCCCTGAGGTGGTATTTTCTACGAATTTGATATATGAAGTATCTATTCCTTCCTTATCCAATATTTCCAGGGCATTCTTTCCAAAAGTATCCTTCCCCAGGCAGGTAAGGAAAACAACATCACCTCCTGCCCTCGCGGAAGCAATTGCCTGGTTGGCTCCCTTCCCTCCGTTGACCATATGGAATTGCCCGCCGAGTACGGTTTCTCCAGGTACCGGGAGGTGAGGTACTTTAATGATCATATCGGTGTTCGAACTTCCAATGACAACTATACGTGGTTTCATATACTGTTCTTTTTGTAGAATCAATAAACTCTGGCTGCGATGATGAAAGCAAGCCCGATGATATAGGAGAGGAACATAAGAAACAGCAGGGTATTCACATTTTTCACCCCTTTAAATTCCTTCCAGATGAATACGCCCCAAAATGCGGCGATGAGCGTGGCACCCTGTCCGAGACCGTAGGATATGGCAAATCCGGCCTGGCCTGAAGCAATAATATTCAGCGTCATCCCAAGGCTCCAGATGGCCCCGCCCAGTATTCCAATCATATGCAGGCTTATATTTCCCTTGGTGAAGTAGTCTTTATAAGTTGCTTTCTCACCTGAGACAGGCTTATACATAAAATATGTGTTCCAGATGAAATTCGAGAGGATCAGCCCAACGGAAAAAATTACTGATGCCGTATAGGGCGTAAATTTCCCGGCCTCAGGCATGTCAAAATGAGTTATCATGGAGCCTGCAACAAAATAATAGAAAAACCCCATCAGGATACCGGCTCCTATCGAGATAAAAATACCTTTTGCCGATGTCTTTCCTTCACTTGACGATTTTTTCCGGTAGGCCAGTGCATCAAGAACGATTGCCACAGTAACCATGATAACACCTAAGAACAAGATCACCGGGTTTCCCACTGGTTTTGCAATGTAATTCGTTACTACACCAATGACCAGGGCAAGACCTATTCCGAGAGGAAAGGCAACCGCCATCCCAGCCATATCAATAGCCACAACCAGAAGGATATTGGCAAGGTTAAAAACGATCCCGCCCAGGAGTGCAAGACCGAAAGACGAGCCTGAAGCCTGCCGTAAGTCTTCTATAAAACCTCTGCCTTCCGTCCCCGAACTTCCAAAAGTAAAGGCCAGAATAAGAGAGAGTATAAAGACTCCAATGGCATAATCCCAGTAAAACAATTGAAAAGCCCAGGTTTTGGATGCAAGCTTCTGTGTATTTGCCCATGATCCCCAGCAAAGCATTGTGACGATGCAGAGTATCACGGCCCAGGGGTAGGAATTTACGATGACCATGTTTTAGGGTTTTAAGTTTGCTCTAACGTTTGTGCAAGTAAATAAAAAAAAAGCAATTTCAAGTAATTTCATTTAAATTTTTTACTGATTTTCTGATAATCAGTGTGGTTTTAAGTTTCATGCTGACCGGCTTCACCTTGAAACCCTTATTTTCAATGAGCTTTGTTATGACACTCACTGCAAGCTGACCCAGCTCACTCTTCTTTTGTTCAATGGTAGTCAGCGGTGTTCCCAGGTAAGCTGAGTACGGTTGCTCATCATAGGAGATCAGGGAAACATCCTCGGGAATGGACAGTCCCATTTCGCTTAAAGCCTGTATTACGCCAAGTGAAATCAAGTTGCTCAATGCAAAAATAGCTGTCGGAGTATTATCGACACTGAAAAGAATCTGGGTTTGTTTATACCCGTTCTCGGTGCTGAAATCTTCTCCGGAAATTAAGGAATGATCTACGTCGATATGATTTTTCTTCAAAGCGTCGATATATCCCATGACCCTTTCCTTGCTTGGCTGAGAGTCTTTTATGCCCTGGATACAGGCGATCTTTCTGTGGCCCATTGAGATCAGGTGATTCACTGCATCGAAAGCTCCCTGGTAGTTATCGGAAGTGATGTACGGAAGATTCATCCCAGGAGAGTATCGGTCCACGATAACCAGTGGAAGACCAGATTCATAGATCCGGATGAGGTGATCAAAGTTAGTACCGACGGGTGCAATGATTATGCCTTCAACCTTATGTCCAAGCAAGAGATTGATGAGTTCTTTCTCAACGGGCAACTCTTCCCGGCTGTCGCACAGAAAAATGGAAAAACCTTTGAGACGGGCTTCCAGTTCAATGCTCTTGGCAATATCAGCAAAGAAGGGATTAGCAATATCCGGAATGATCAATCCAAGTGTCTCTGTTTTATCGGTTTTTAATCCGCGTGCAATCTTGTTCGGGATGTAATTGTGTTCCTTTGCTGCATCCAAAACGCGCTGCTGTGTGGAGGAACTAATCCTGTATGTCTCTGCTTTTCCGTTCAGGACACGTGAAACTGTTGTAATCGAAAGCCCAAGGAAATCAGCTAAACCACGAATATTATTGACATTTTTGCTACCCATTTCAATTTAACATATCCGTTCAGCACAAAAAATAAAAAATTAAAATAATCGAAGATCTTAAACCTGCTGTTTGTTTAACAACAAAGATGCTTTTCACATCAATGAAGGAGACTCAGGGATCGTTTCCATTGATCCATTTCAAGATGCTCAATGAAATGGAAATAAAAACTGAAGGCTATCCTGGAAACTTTCAGATCCAAAATTAATCCATCCTGTATTGCGCAAACCTTTTCGCAAATTTAAACATTAATTTTTATTAGTCAATTTTTTTTCATCTTATCTGAACAGGATCAATGTTTTTGGATATACAGATTTCAGGTACAAATCAAAGTCTTACATACTGATTATCATGTTATTGATTCCATATTAAAATGGAAAAATCAATGGTGCGCAAACGATTGAACTTTTTTACCGGTAAAGTCGTAAAAGGTTGCAATAGCTGTGTAATCATTTCATCAATTGCAATTGTCCATTCAGAAAAATCATCTAACGGATAATATCAACCTGCGATTTTAGAAACTTCCGTACCACTGGGTGCTCCAATCCGGGATTTAGTCCGGGCCGAAGGGTAAGGTCATGAAGATCCAACCAATCCGACAGCGGATGCCATTGCCGCTCTGTTTCCAATCTTCTGCATTCTTTTGGTTAGAATTTCCGTCAGGCACAATAATATTAGTCAGTCACTCAAGCACCATGAATAATACTGACAATCAGAACAGTATCGTTTTATATTGATAAACCGGATTGGAAAATTCGGGAAGGATAATCAGAAAATTTTTACGAAACGTTTCAATACCCACAGTAAAAAACTCAAAATATTTTCATACTTTTAAGTTCATTCAGACCATGCACAAATGAAATCTGACACCCTATTAGTCCTTTTCCAATTACAGTAAAAACCTAAATCCAGATCTATGAGCATCAGATATCCTTCCCTCCAAACATCTGTATTCCTGGTTTCAACCATCATTTTCATTGCTGCAGGATGCAAGTCTACGGCTCCCGGCCACGCTTATTCCCGTGATCAAAACTTCAACAACGGCTGGCTTTTTTATGAAGGCACTGCCGAAGGTGCCGAAAATCCGGCTTTCAATGATGCTGACTGGAGAACCGTCGATCTGCCTCACGACTGGAGTGTCGAAGACTATGCGGTACAGGATTCAACGCACTTCGGACCTTTTTTCAAAGCCATGGAAAATGGTCACGATGTTGGTTACCTCAGGGGCGGGACGGGCTGGTACCGGAAATCTTTTACCGTTCCTCCTTCAGAAAGAAATAAACAGGTGATCCTGAATTTCGACGGTGTGCAGTCGGAAGCCACACTCTTCGTGAACGGAAAGGAAGCTGGCAGGCATGTATACGGTTATACTCCATTCCATTTTAACATCACTCCCTACCTGAATCACAATGGCGAGGCCGAGGTCATTGCCGTCAAAGTCTACAAGCCGGAACAGAACTCCCGGTGGTTTACCGGAGCCGGCATATACCGTCCGGTGACCATTTCTTACCTCAGCCCGGTTCATATCGCCCCCTGGGGAGTCGGTGTCACCTCTACCCTACCCGGCGACAATAAGGCTGAAATAGTGGTAAAGGTGATGCTTGAAAATGCAGATACCACGGATGCCGATGTCACCCTTCATGCTGATATTTTATCCCAGGCGAAGGTGAAGGTAGCAGAAGCTGAACAGCAAGGCAAGCTGTCTTCCAATGGTACGGCGTCTTTTGTGCTGACCACGGCGGTTGCCGCCCCTGAGCTCTGGGATATAAGCAAACCGGTACTGTATACTGCCTCTGTTTCGGTGATGAGACATGGTGTTGCAATGGATACATACGAAGTGCCTTTCGGTATCAGAACCATCCGTTTTTCTGCGGAGGAAGGCTTCCTCCTGAACGGCAAGCCGGTTCTCATGAAAGGCGGGTGTATGCACCACGACAACGGCCTTCTCGGGGCTGCAGCTTTTAACCGGGCTGAAGAACGTCGTGTTGAGATCATGAAAAGGAACGGCTTCAATGCCATCCGTACCAGCCATAATCCCCCGTCCAAAGCTTTTCTCGATGCCTGCGACCGTCAGGGTATGCTGGTGATTGATGAAGCTTTTGATTGCTGGATGAAAGCCAAAAGACCAAACGATTATCATACTCATTTCAACGACTGGTGGAAACACGACCTGGATGAGATGATTCTCAGGGACCGGAACCACCCTTCAATTGTCATCTGGAGTATCGGAAACGAGATCCCGGAAAGGTCGGATTCTGCAGGACTTGTCATTGCCCGGAATCTGATCAGGGAAATCAAATCCATAGACACGACCCGGCCGATAACCGAAGCGGTCTGTGCGTTCTGGGACAACCCGGGAAAGGACTGGGACTATTCTGCCAATGCCTTCAGTGTGCTCGATGTTTGCGGGTATAACTATCAGTGGCAGAACTATGAGAATGACCATGCGAAGTACCCTGACCGTATCATGGCGGGTACAGAATCTGTCGCAAAAGAGGCATTTGAAAACTGGCGCCTTGTAAAAAGCCAGCCTTACGTTATCGGTGATTTTGTGTGGACGGGATGGGATTACCTGGGAGAAGCCGGGATTGGCCACGCCACCTGGCAGTCTGATAAACATTACCAGGATCCGTTTCCGATGCCCTGGCCCTGGTATGTCTCTAACTGCGGGGACATAGATATCACGGGACATAAGAAACCCCAATCGTTTTACCGTGATGTGGTGTGGGGTGAGAGCAACCTCGAAATGGCAGTTCACGAACCTGCCCCCGACGGCAAGTTTGAGATGGTCTTTTTCTGGGGCTGGCCACAGGAAATTCAGAGCTGGAACTGGCCGGGAGAATGAAGGCAAACCACTGAAGGTTACCGTGTATTCTTCCTATCCGAAGGTGAGACTGGAACTGAATGGCACGGTGCTCGGTGAACAGGAAATTCCGGCTGATTCGGGATATAAGGCACGGTTTACCGTCCCCTATCAACCCGGCGAACTAAAAGTCAGTGGTATTGACAACGGAGAAGTGAAGGAAACGAAAGTATTTCAAACCAGCGGCCAGGTTGCCCGTCTGAAACTCGAACCGGAGAGGACAACGATCCGGGCCGACAGAGGGGAGATCGTTTATATTAATGTGACGGCGGTTGACAGCGCGGGAAATATTGTTCCGGATGCCATCCTTACCGGTTCGTGTGAAAATTTCCGGTGAAGGAGAACTCCTGGCTGCAGGAAATGCCTCGCCGGAGGCAGAAGGCAGCCTTCAGGATAACAGCTTCACTTTGTTCCGGGGAAGAGGACAGATCATTGTCCGATCAAACGGTAAAGCAGGAAGTATAATGGTTGAAGCTACCCCGGAGGGCGTTGAGACTGCGAAGACTGAGGTTAGGGCAGAGGAGGTAGGGATTGAGGGAGTTGAGGGATTGAGGGATTGAGGGATTGAGGGATTGAGGGATTGAGTTAGAAAGTTAGAAAGTTAGAAAGTTAGAAAGTTAGAGAGGTTTGTGATAAACCAGATTCGACTCAACAACTCAACAACTAAACAACTCAACAACTCAACAACTAATCTGAATCTGTGCTAATCTGTGCTAATCTGTGAAATCTGTGGTGAAAAAATAGAAAGAAGCCAGAACTTACGAACCTCATTATTTCCCAAGAGAATATATTCACCACAGATTACACAGATTAACACAGATTTTAGTATAAGTTAGGTTAGGAAGTTTTGGAGTGAGATAATTTGTTCTGGCGTCCTTCTTCACCCATAGCTTCTTCTGTTCAAAATGATTTTCCGGAAGAATATTTTCAAACATTTTAATGAGCGGGCTGTTTACAGGATGCCGGTAAAACGATAGTCCGGCGGGGAGGATTTGTCTGAATGTTTTTTCGTTCGCAGATTGTCGCAAGGACGATATATCAACATCCGGCAGCACCTCCAAAAGAATAAGAAAGGGATTTAAAACCAGTGCGCCATGAACAATACACAGAAACATATAAATTATGTCTACAACGATTCAAACTTGCTTGATGCTTATTCAGACACGATAACCGGAGTAGTCAGTGACGTTGCAGATGCCGTTGTGCATGTTGAAGTAGACAAAAAGATTAAGGATCCGCGAACAAATCAGGTCGGGATACAGACCGGTGCCGCTTCCGGGTTTTCCATTTCCACCGACGGGTATATCATTACCAACCATCATGTGATTGAAGATGCTGAAAACATCAGGGTCATCCTTAATGACGGACGAAAGGTTGATGCCGATATCAGAGGCAGTGATCCCTCGACGGATATCGCCGTGATTAAAATATATGAGACACTGCATACTTTATCGTTAGCCGATTCGTCGCGCCTGAAACCCGGGCAGATTGCCATTGCCATAGGCAACCCGCTTGGATTGCAGCATACAGTGACGACCGGTGTGGTAAGCGCACTAGGGAGGACACTTCGTGCAACTAACGGCAGGCTCATCGACGACGTAATCCAGACTGATGCTGCCCTGAATCCCGGAAACAGCGGGGGTCCGTTGCTGGATTCCCATGGAAATGTAATCGGGGTAAATACAGCTATCATTAATATAGCCCAGGGCATCTGTTTTGCCGTCTCTTCCAACCTTGCAGGAAATGTGGCAGGACTGCTTATCCTGGAGGGCAAAATTGTCCGGTCGCAACTTGGGATAGCCGGTCAGACCGTTCATCTTACGCCGAGAATGGTAGCCGTGAACAAGCTCGAAAAGCCTTCCGGAGTATTCGTTTACGAGATATTAAAAGACAGCCGGGCTGACAATAAGAGCCTCAATTCCGGTGATATCATTGTCCGCTTTGAAGAGTTTCCCATTGGAAGCATCGATGATCTGCACCGGTTACTTACCCGTGAAAAGATTGGCGTTTCAGCAAACTTAGGGGTTTTACGACAAGGCAGGCTGGAAAGTGTGACCGTGGTTCCGTCGGAGGTGGTTTGATCCTTAATCCATGGTAAGTCAGCCGCTATGCCACTGTGTTCCGGAAATTCGATCTAATACTGATTATCCGTAATCACTTTCCCTATATCCCGGTCCTTTTCTCCCCACATTCGGGTAGGACAATGAATTAGCCAACAATACTTCCGCTCCGGTGTTTTGATGATGAAGCAGAATGCAGGCATATTGGCTCAGATACTGATTAGATGTATATGTCTTTCTTATTGTAAAGTTGTTAGGGATTTGAATTTAGGTTACGCGTAAAGTGTTGTTTTTTGTTTTTGGCACTAGGGAGGACACTTCGTGCAACTAACGTAGGCTCATCGACGACGTAATCCAGACTGATGCTGCCCTGAATCCCGGAAACAGCGGGGTCCGTTGCTGGATTCCCATGGAAATGTAATCGGGGTAAATACAGCTATCATTAATATAGCCCAGGGCATCTGTTTTGCCGTCTCTTCCAACCTAGCAGGAAATGTGGCAGGACTGCTTATCCTGGAGGGGAAAATTGTCCGGTCGCAACTTGGGATAGCCGGTCAGACCGTTCATCTTACGCCGAGAATGGTAGCCGTGAACAAGCTCGAAAAGCCTTCCGGAGTATTCGTTTACGAGATATTAAAAGACAGCCGGGCTGACAATAAGAGCCTCAATTCCGGTGATATCATTGTCCGCTTTGAAGAGTTTCCCATTGGAAGCATCGATGATCTGCACCGGTTACTTACCCGTGAAAAGATTGGCGTTTCAGCAAACTTAGGGGTTTTACGACAAGGCAGGCTGGAAAGTGTGACCGTGGTTCCGTCGGAGGTTATTTAATCTGAAATTTTATATGGATTTATCAAGCCGGCATTTGTAAGATCACCGGCGAAAGTTCATGCATGACGGTGCGTATTCCATATCTGAAAAAAATGAAGAATTAAATTTCTTTATTGATTTTTTCCGGCTTAATTTTGTTCATACCAAACCTTAATCCATTCATTATCACATGAAAAAAACTACCAGAATTTCAATAGTCCTGCTGGTATTCTCAGTAGCACTTTTGACAACCTGCACCAGCAAACAGAAGCCGTCTTCGAAAGAAACGCTCACGGTAGCCGATGAACAACCTGCTCAGAGAGGTGAATACCTCGTAACCATTATGGGCTGTAATGATTGTCATTCCCCAAAGAAACCGGGTCCCACAGGTCCTGTGATCGTTCCCGAACTAGCGCTTTCCGGATATGCAGCTGGCTACCCGAAACCTATGATGGTTCCGGACCTGACTTCAAAAGGAATGAGCATTTTCAATCCGGATCTTACTTCTGCTGCCGGTCCCTGGGGAATAACTTTTGCTGCTAACCTGACTTCGGATCAGAGTGGCGTTGGCAGCTGGACCAGCGACAATTTTAAACGGGCCCTGAAAGAGGGCAAATACATGGGGCTGGCCAATTCACGAACCCTACTGCCTCCAATGCCATGGACAAACTTTATTCATATCCATGATGAAGACGTGGATGCCATTTTTGCCTATCTTCAAAGTACACGTCCGGTAAAAAATGTTGTTCCATTGCCCATTCCTCCTGACGGTCAAAAGAATGAATAAATCTGTTTCCGGCTGATTCATTCTTCTCAGAAAGATATTTCTACTTTGGCAGATTGGTTTTTTCAATGATTTTTCAGATTGCTTTTTCCGTCCGCGGAAAGCAATCTGAAAAATCAACATGGTCATACTTCAGCAATTAAGAGTAAAATAAGGTAGATTATTCTTATCTGTCAAAGCAGAGTTATAAGTTAAGGACATGATCTTCTGTGAAGGGCCGCTTTTTTAAAATACTGTATTCCTTGAGGAAG
Source organism: uncultured Bacteroidales bacterium (assembly GCA_963732905.1). Taxonomy (GTDB): domain Bacteria; phylum Bacteroidota; class Bacteroidia; order Bacteroidales; genus DASQZK01. Next base: position 21,516 of record CAVTBM010000008.1, on the reverse strand, counting down.
GAAGGAGTTATAAAATATCCTCCGCCGGGGGTACTACCATTTCATGAAACACTATTATCAGAATTCATATTTCGCTTGAAATGCCCAACAATCTATATTTTCCGGTGTTTGAAAGATTGAGAAGATCCTGAATATCCTTTGGGATTTGGGTCAATTGGCAGAATACCCTGTCAATTAGTACCCGGCACTGATTTTGATAAGAATTTCGGCATAAATTTCAGGAAAGAGAATGGAATACAAAGATTACTATAAAACCCTTGGCGTTGCAAAAAATGCCAGTCAGGATGAGATAAAGAAGGCTTACCGTAAACTTGCGGTAAAATTCCACCCCGATAAAAACCAGGGAAACAAGCAGGCGGAAGACCGCTTCAAGGAGGTCGGAGAAGCATATGAAGTGCTGAAAGATCCGGAAAAGAGGAAGAAGTATGACCAGCTTGGGGCAAACTGGAAACAGTATGAGCAGGCCGGAGCAAATGCCGGCGGCGGTTTTGGAGGATCACCGTTTACAGGCCGGGGCCGTAGTAGCGGAGGACAGACTTTTTATTATGAAGGAGACATGGGGGATATGTTCGGAGGCACGGAGGGCGGGTTCTCCGACTTTTTCAATGCTTTTTTTGGAAATACGGGTGGCGGGCGCCGTTCAGAACCTTTCAGAAGCCGGAGCCAGAGCATAAAAGGCCAGGACCTGCGGGCTGACATGGTTATCCCGCTCGAAGAAGCTTATCATGGCACTTCGCGTATTCTGAATGTGAATGGTCAGAAATTACGCATAACGACAAAACCGGGTGCCTACGACGGTCAGGAGTTAAGAATCAGGGGGAAGGGTTCTCCGGGTATGAACGGTGGTCCAAACGGTGACATTTATATTCGCATACATGTTACCCCTCATCCGGTATTCAGGCGCGACGGCAACGACCTGGTGATGGAAAAGGACATCGATCTGTACACCGCGGTGCTTGGAGGAAAAGTTGAGATCACCACCCTTTCGGGAAAGGTCAGTGTGCCAGTGGCAAAGGGGTCACAAAACGGGACCAGACTCAGGCTGAAAGAAAAAGGAATGCCGGTATATGATCAGCCTCGGAAATCCGGAGATCTCTATATCAGGCTGAACATCATTATTCCCTCTAAACTGAGCAAAGAGGAAACGGAACTCTTTCAAAAACTCGGGAATTTAAACAAACAGGCATAGAACATTAAAAAATGATCAGGACATGGTGTCAATTATTCAATATTTTCAGTCCGGGCAGCCGAACCCATTCCTGAAGGATTTCACAGACCGGATGGAGGAACTTCGTTACCGGTATTATGCCAGTGAACTCCTTGACCAGCTGCTGCATTCACCCGATTTCGACCTGAACGAGGCTGTCAGGAAGGCCATGGCGCTCTGTAAGCTTTCGGGTATCCGGGTTCAGGATCACTTTACGGCTGTTTACCGTTCAGAATTCGGCGGACTGGCCAGGGACTGGAAGCTATCAGAGCTGGCATGCGGCTTTGTGATCATCAGTTTAAATGCCGGAAATGATGAAGCCCGTGACATACAGGAAGCGTTTATCCATTATCTCGGACTGTAGGATGAAAGGATGCCGACAAGCTCTTCCCTGGAGGTAAGTCCCGACTTCCTCCATAAAATCCCGCCGTTCTTAAAAAGGATAAGGGTTGGTATACTCCGGATCTGGTATCGCCCGGATATGCCGGGATTTTTATCCACATCGATTTTGATGACCTTTACCTTGTCCCCAAGTTCCCCGGCCACCTGTTCGACGATCGGAGACTGAACCCTGCAGGGCTGACACCATTCAGCCCAAAAATCCACTAAAACCGGGATGTCTGAATCGATAATCGTATTAAAATTCCCTTTCATACAGGTTATCATTAAAAATTTCTATCATGGAAGGATTAACGGCCCGGACATTCCGGCAGCCTGGATCTGGAATGGTGCACCGGATTCCTGTTTGATTTCCCGGTATTAACCGCCATCTTATTCTTTACCGTTTCTTCCTCAATTCCATAGAAGGTCGGAAAAGACGATTTTCCAGGATTACGGGTATTTTCATAGATCAAAACCATGGATGGGAATTCCCATTCACGGTTGGAAACGAGCGGATGAAAATAGTCCTTCATAGTCGGGCCAACCCTGGTTCGTTATATATCCTGCCTGGTTTTAATCGTCCTATAGAATACAAACAATCCTGGAAAAAGTTGTTTTTTCATACATGCTGTCCTTCATGGATTCACATAATTTAATGATAGCTGAAAGATCCATTTTTGAAGGTCTCTTTTCTCCGGGAAGCCAAAATCCATATTCATCTTTGATCCTGGATGAACATTTTGCATCATTCTCCGGTTTGAGAGTTACGTCCGGGTTGTTTTCAGCATAAGCGTATATCATGATCCGGCAGGATATTTATCTGATTGACAAATGAACATAGATTTTACACTTTCGTTGCAGGATGATCTCGTCCTGCTAAGACCTCTGGAAAAGGAAGATTTTCAGAAATTCAAGGGGCTTACCCATAACCAGTCAATGTGGACCTGGTTCACTCACGATCTGTCGGATGAGACAGAACTTTTGGAATGGATATCTTCCTCTCTTTCTGAAATGACCAACAAGACAAGACTTGCCTTCACCGTAATTGAAAAGTCCTCCGGGAAAATTGCAGGTTGTACCAGTTTTGGCAATATCTCTTATCGGGACCAGAGGCTTGAGATTGGCTGGACATGGCTCGGAACAGACTTTCAGGGAAGGGGAATTAACCAGTCCATGAAATTCCTTATGCTGGGGTATAGTTTTGAAAATCTGCTTTTTGAAAGGGTGGAGAGCAAAACGGATGTTCTGAATGTTCCTGCCCGTAAAGCGCTTGCCCGTTCAGGTATGTCTGAGGAGGGTATACTGAGGAGCCATACGCTGATGACTCACAACCGCCGGAGAGATACCATATATTACAGTATGCTGAAAAAGGAATGGCCTGAAGTGAAAACCAGGCATCTTAAAAAATGATTTATCAACCCTGATTTGGGGCAGTTTGGTTTAGGATTGAAAATCTGATCATTAGGACACAATTTTCATGTATATGAATTTCTTGAATAATTAAACCAATCTTCATGATGCGTGTTTTACTTCATTATTATCATTTTCATCAGTGAATTTGTTTCCTTAGAAACCAAGTTTTTTGAACAACATGAAAATTAACAATGCATCCCTAACGTATAGAAAGTTTTCAATGGAAACTGCGGAAAAATCATCCGCTATTTTTTTGCTGCAGTTTTCCGTTTTTCTGATCCTTTCGTCGTTTTCCCTTTCTCTGTTTTCCCAGCCAGGCGAGGACAGCCTTACCGACAGTGTCAGTCTCGATCAGTGCCTGGCATGGGCAATGCAACATTCCCCGGTAGTGAAACAGCTGGAACTGGATGAGCGCATCTCGCAACAGGATATTCGTATTGCCTATTCCGACTGGCTGCCCCAAATCACCTCCAGTGCCGATTATCAGTACTACCTTAAGCAGCCGGTGATTTTTCTGCCAAATTTTTCAGATCCCCTGGGACCCAAGACGGAAATCTCAACGGGTGTAAAGAACAATTCGACGGTTGCCTTTGCAGCCAGCCAGATCCTGTTTAATCCTGACGTGTACCTGGCTGCAAGGACATCGGGCTATTACCGGCAGCAGTCCAAACAAAATACCAGGGACGCACTGATCAGCATGGTCGCCGATATAAGCAAAGCCTATTACGGGGTTATCGGGGCCAGTCAGCAGGTCAGTATTATCAGGGAAGACATCCAGCGTATCAATAAAAGTCTGCGGGATGCCTATGCGAAATATGAGACCGGTGTAAGTGACGACATTGATTATAAGCGGGCGACTATTTCTCTGAATAACGCCAAAACACAACTGATCACGGCCGGCGAAAACATGGAAGCCAGCCTTCTGAACCTGAAAAAACTGATTGAATATCCCGAAGATAAGCCCCTTACCCTTAAAAGTGATTTTTCCAGTATGGAGAAGGAGATCAGGATAGACAAAAAACCCGAACTGGACTATTCAAACCGCATTGAATATCAGCTTCTGAAAACCAATATCGAGCTTCAGAAATCCATGGTTGATTATTACCGACTCAACTTTCTGCCCACGCTCTCCGGATTTGCCACATACAACATCGCCTATCACAATGATAATTTCACGGGACTGTACAGCAGGTCATTTCCGAATTCGCTGGTGGGTCTTACACTCGACTTCCCTATTTTTCAGGGAACAAAAAGAATCGCCAACCTGAAAAAGGCAAATCTGACCTACGACAGGATGACCCTCGACACCCTTAACCTGAGGAACCAGATGAGTGTTGAATTCTCTCGTGCCATGGCTTCCTATAAAAGTTATCTGACAGCCTACCTTGCGACCATTAAAAATGAAGAGCTAGCCTCGGAAGTGTACAATACGGTAAAATCCCAGTATGACCAGGGCATCAAGTCATTCCTGGAAGTGATCGTTTCGGAAACAGACTTGCGAACAGCACAGATCAACCACATCAACACCCTTGTTTTGCTTTTATCTGCCAAAGTAGACCTGGAACGCTCCATGGGCAAAATTTCTGTAAATTATTAACTCCATTCACCATGACAATATCTCCTGTAAAATCTTCAGTTGCGCTTTTCATAGCCTTAGCCTTTCTTTCTCTGACTTCATGCACTAAGAAGGGAAAGCCGGGGGGCTATCAGGGTCAGGGACAAAATGCGGTCTCAGTTACCCCGTATATTGTCAAAGAACAGAGCGTTGCCTATTACGATGCATACCCTGCTACGGTCACCGCATTGCAACAGGTAGAACTCCGCAGCGAGGTGAGCGGTTTCATAACCGGTATCTATTTTAAAGAGGGAACGCATGTCGGGAGTGGCAGCAAACTCTACGAGATCGACCGGAGCAAGTACCAGGCGGTTTATGAACAGGCCAGTGCCGGCGTGGCCATTGCCAATGCCAATCTTCAGAAAGCACAGCGTGATTTTGACAGGTATACCAGTCTGAACCAGCAGAATGCCATTGCAAAACAGACCTTCGATGATGCCCGGACGACCCTGGAAAATGCGAAGACACAGGTAAAAGCTGCCAAAGCCGAACTGGACAACGCACAAACCGACCTTGGTCATTCTATCATAACGGCCCCTTTCAGCGGCACCATCGGATTTTCACAGGTAAAGAAGGGAACCTATGTTGTAGCCGGGCAAACGCTGATGAATACCATTTCTTCCAATAATCCCACCGGCGTTGATTTCACCATCGACTCAAAGGAATTGCCTTATTACAGGGATATTGAACGCCAGGGGAAAGGGCAGGCCGACAGCACCTTTCTCCTGATGCTGCCCGACGGAAGCCGCTATGCATCTCCGGGCAGACTGAGCGTGATCGACCGGGCAGCCAATCCTCAGACAGGAACGATCATGGTCAGGGTCATCTTCCCCAATGACGACGGAAAACTGAAAACCGGTATGAATATCAGGGCCAGGGTTCTGAACAAAGAATCCGGCAGACAGGTTGTCATCCCCTTCAAAGCTGTAACGGAGCAGATGAGTGAGTATTTTGTATTTCAGGTTCACGGCAATACGGTGAAGCAGACCCGCATTGAACCCGGGCTGAACCTGGGAGAATATATGGTGGTGCGATCGGGGGTACAACCCGGTGATACCATTGTTGCGGAAGGTATTCGGAATATCCGGAACGGATCTTCTGTTAAGCTCACGAAGCCGGGCGAAAAGGCCGGAAAAGAAAGGATAACCGATTAATCCTAACCCATTATGATTGCAAACACGTTCATCAATCGTCCCAATACAGCCATCGTCATTTCCCTGATACTGATTATCCTGGGTGTGATCTCCATTGTTACCCTGCCTGTCAGCCAGTATCCCGACATCACCCCTCCCGTTGTCCAGGTTTCTGCCCAGTACACCGGGGCCGATGCGCAGACAGTGGAGCAGACGGTAGCCACCCCGATTGAATCTTCGGTAAACGGGGTCCCGGGAATGTCCTACATGGAATCGACCAGCACCAACAGCGGGAGTATGGGGATGAATGTTACCTTTGACATCGGCACCGACATTGATATTGCCGCGCTTGACGTGCAGAACCGGGTAAACACAGCATTGCCGCGGTTGCCTGACGAGGTAAAGAACCTTGGCGTAACCGTCAGGAAAAGGACGCCGAGCATCATGATGGTGATTGCCATCTACTCTCCGAACCATACCCACGGGATCAAGTTCATCGACAATTACACCAATATTTTCATACGTGATGCCCTGTTACGGGTTAAAGGCGTGGGCGATATCTTTACCCATGCTGAAGATTTCAGCATGCGGATCTGGCTAAACCCCGATAAGCTTGCTTCACTTAATATGACCGCCTCCGATGTAATCCAGGCGGTACGCGAACAGAATGTCCAGGTCGCCGCAGGTATTGTGGGTGCTCCGCCCCAGCCTGAATCACAAGCTTTTGAATATACGGCTTTTGTGGAAGGCAGGCTTGCATCGATAAAAGAGTTTCAGAATATCGTGGTCAAGACAAACCCCCAGGACGGATCACTGGTCCATCTCAGCGATGTAGCCAGGGTTGAACTGGGACAATTCAATTATTCAGGCGGTTCCTACGTCGACGGAAAAAAAGGATCTTTTCTTTTGATATTCCAGTCACCCGGAAGTAATGCCATGGAAACGGCAGATGGAATTTATGCCCAGATGAAAAAACTGAAACAGTCCTTCCCTGTTGATCTTGATTACATCATTCCATTTGAAACGGTATCGGTCGTAAAAGTTTCCATCGACGAAGTGGTCAGAACACTCATTATAGCCCTGCTGCTGGTAGCCATCGTGGTCTTTCTTTTTCTGCAGAGCTGGCGTGCCACACTCATCCCCATCCTGGCCATACCCGTGTCCATCGTGGGTACCTTCTCCTTTTTTGGCCCGCTGGGTTTCACCATCAACACCCTGACCTTGTTCGGACTGGTCCTGGCAATCGGTATCGTTGTGGACGACGCTATCATCGTGGTTGAAGCCGTACAACATTATATCGATGACAAACACCTGGAGCCAAAGGAGGCCGCATATAAAGCCATGGAGGATATTTCGGGCCCTGTAATAGCCATTGCTTTGATCCTCGCTGCCGTTTTCGTTCCTGTGGGCTTCATCCCGGGAATTGTAGGTAAACTGTACCAGCAGTTCGCCATTACCATTGCCATCTCCGTTCTTATCTCTGCCTTCGTTGCCCTCACCCTCACCCCTGCCCTGTGTTCCCTGATGCTTGTGCCCAAGAAAACAGCAAAACCAGAAGGACCGGCAAACCTGTTCTTCAACTGGTTTAACCGAATGTTTGATAAGGGACTGAATACCTATTCCTCCAGTGTGAAAAAGGCTATCCGGGGAGCCCGGTATATTGTCATTCTGCTGGTTCTGGTGTTTGCAGCCACCATTTTTCTGTTCAAAAATAAACCAACGGGCTTTATCCCTATCGAAGACAACGGGAGACTTTTTATTACCTTTGAACTGCCTGAAGCCGCGTCAACATCCCGAACCGTTGAAGTATTGCACCAGGTCATGGATTCATTACAGGTTACTCCGGGCATCGGCCATTTTGCCGGCATTGCAGGATTAAACGTAGTGTCTTTTACGACCAAGTCCAATAGCGGAACGATCTTCACTCAGCTCAAACCGTGGGACGAACGTACCTCCAAAGCCGAACAGTTACAGGGCATCATCAGTGATCTGAACAGAAGATTTTCCGGCATTCAGGGTGCACATATCCTGGTCATCACCCCGCCTTCCATTCCCGGTCTTGGCAGTACGGGTGGCTTCAGCTTCGTCCTGCAGCAACAGGAGAGTACCGATGATATCCAGGGCTTTCAGCGGGTGGTCATGCAGTTTATGATGGCCGCCAATAAGCAGCCGGAAATCGGAAGTGCTTTCACCTTTTTTACAGCCGGCACGCCCGGATACAAAATTTCAGTCGACCGTGAGAAATGTAAAAAAGCAGGTGTGAGCCTTACCGATGTATTCAGCACACTTCAGACCTTTCTCGGAAGTTACTATATCAATGATTTCACCCTTTACGGGCGTAATTTCAGGGTAGTGGCCCAGGCTGACACTTCTTTCCGTGATGCTGTTTCAGCCCTGGGGAGGTATTATGTCCGTAATAACCAGGGTAATATGATGCCCTTAAGCACCCTGATCAATTACCAGGTTGTTGAAAGTGCTCCGAATATCTCCCATTTCAACCTGTACCGGTCTGCCAATTTTAATGGCGACGCTGCTCCCGGTTACAGCAGCGGGCAGGCTATCGGGGCCCTGCGCAAAACGGCTGCCGAGGTTTTGCCTGCAGGGTACGGTTATGATTTTTCCGGTCTTAGCCGGGAAGAGATCGAGGCGGGAAAAAAATCCATACTGATTTTTTCCATCTCCATCCTGTTTGTTTTCCTTTTCCTCACCGCCCTGTATGAGAGCTGGTCTGTCCCCTTTTCCGTTCTCCTTGCCGTGCCGCTTGGGGCTTTTGGCGCCATACTTGCGCTGACCTTTGTACCCAGGCTTTCGGATAATGTGTACGCACAGGTAGGTCTGATTACCCTGATCGGACTGGCTGCAAAAAATGCCATATTGATCGTAGAGTTCGCCAAACAAAGGGTCGATCATGGTATGGATCTTAACAAAGCTACGCTTGAGGCCATACGTCTCAGGCTGCGCCCCATCCTGATGACCTCACTGGCATTTATCTTCGGTATCTCACCACTGATCTTCGCCAAAGGCGCCGGAGCCGTCGCCCGCCAGACCATCGGATGGACCGTATTCGGCGGCATGCTGGCAGCTACCTTTATCGGGATATTTATGGTGCCTGTGTTGTTTGTAGTGATCACCCGACTGGCATATGGGAAAAAGAAGCTGGCACAACTAAAAAGAGAACACCGACCCGGCGACGACTATCATGTCTGATCATACTGCCGGCCTAATGTTAACCTGAATAAAAATATCCTCTGACCAGATCTTTTTCAGGGGTGTTTCTGAAAATATCCGACTGTAAAGCCTGGTTCATATTTTCATTTTAATTTTCAATAAAGTAAATTTGAAAAAATTAACTAAATGGGTCTCAATATTGTTGGTTTAAATAATGTATCCCGGAGCCTAAAAGATTATACCAGCTTTTCTGCCTGATCGCCTGGCAATCGAATCAGTCCCCAATGATTATAATTTATAAAGAAGTATTCAATGCGGCTATCTCCTGAAAATAATGATGATTCAACAAACGGAAATGATTTGAGATACGAGCTTACCGTCTCATTCAGCATCAGTCTCGCCCTTTTTCTGTTCGCTCTTTTTTTCCGCCCCTTCAATGCCTCCCAATATTTCACGGATAATGCCATTCTGTTCATGGCCGGTTTCGGAGGCATCAACTTTCTGTTCATGTCCATATTTATCAGCTTTATGCCACGAATCATGACGGATTGGTACTGGACCATCAACCGGGATCACAACCCCACCAATGCCACCCTGGCGCTTGTCTGGGTATTTGATACGGTGGCCTATGGTTTTTATATCCGCTACGTGGGGCAGGCTCCCGTCTCAATTTTCCTTATGTTCAAGGTCGCTCTCCTTTGCCTGGGCGCCGTGGCAGTCTTAAAAGCTTTATATCTCAACGAGTCACTCAACAGTCAGATTTCACTTCTGAATGAAAAAATCATGAGGAACCAGGAAATTATGGATCAGTTTGAGACCAATCACCGCAATGATGTCGTTGAAATTTATTCCGATAATCATTCGGAAAAAATATCAACAAGCATCAGGGACCTGATTTTAATAAGATCGGCAGATAATTACGTTGAAATCATTTACATGGATGAAGGCAGGACAGTCAAAAAACTCATTCGCAATACCCTCAAAAATATGGAGTACCACCTGGCAAAATATCAGAAATTCATTCGCTGCCACCGGTCCTATATTATCAACCTTGACTTTGTGGATAAACTGCTGAAGAAGTACAATATTTACAGTATCAGGGTGAAAGATCTGAATGAAGAACTTCCGGTCTCAAGACAATATCTGCTCAGGCTGCGGGAAGCCCTGGAAAAGGACTGATATATTCCATCCATTTATCCGGGATGAATCGCACCTGACTTTTTTTATTGCCTTCCATCCCTATTACATGTCGCCTGTCCTTATTTTTTGGACAAAACCGGCCCGGGGTTTAACATTACCGGAAATTTTCATTTATGAACGTTCTGCTTGTCAATCCTAAATATCCTGATACTTTCTGGAGTTTTACCTATGCTCTCCGATTCATTTCAAAGCGGGCTGCACATCCTCCCCTGGGGCTCCTTACCGTAGCAGCTCTTCTGCCATCTGAATGGACCCGGAAAGTTGTCGATATGAATGTCAGCCGTTTAAATGACGAGGAAATACTGGAAGCCGATTTCGTATTCATCAGTGCCATGTCGGTGCAACAGTCCTCGGCCATCGAAGTTATTCAGAGATGCCGGTCATTGAAAACAAAAATCGTAGCCGGCGGACCGCTTTTCACGGAGGAGTTTGAAAATTTTGACATGGTCGATCACCTTATTCTGAATGAAGCAGAGATCACCCTGCCGTTGTTCATCCATGATCTGGAACAGGGTGAAGCCAGGAAAATATATCGGACCAGTGAATATGCCGATATCAGGCTTACACCCCCTCCCGATTATTCCCTGATCCCATTGTCGAAATATGTTTCACTCAGCATCCAGTATTCCCGCGGTTGTCCTTTTGACTGTGAATTTTGCGACATTACAGCCCTTTTTGGACACCGGGTCAGGACAAAAACAAGCGATCAGATCATCAGTGAACTCGAAAATCTTTACCTCAGTGGCTGGCGAAGCGGGATATTTTTTGTGGATGATAATTTTATCGGGAACAAATCAAAATTAAAGTATGATTTACTCCCCGCCGTTTCCCGATGGATGAAGGCTCATAAGTATCCCTTTACCTTCACAACGGAAGCATCAATCAATCTTTCCGACGATAAAGAACTCATGACGCAGATGGTCAGTGCCGGTTTCTCAAAAGTATTTGTGGGAATAGAAACCCCCGACATTGCCTGTCTGACCGAATGCAATAAAGTTCAGAATTACAAAACGGATCTCCTGCAAAGTGTCAGAAAAATACAGTCGATGGGATTGGAAGTCTTCGGAGGGTTTATCGTCGGTTTCGATAATGATACCGAATCCGTATTTAAAAAGCAGATCGATTTTATTCAGAACAGTGGAATTGTTACTGCCATGGTCGGACTTCTGAATGCCCCGAAAAAAACCAGGCTTTATGAAAGGATGGAACAGGAAGGCCGGATCACCGGACATTTTGAGGGAGACAACACCAATTTCTCCATGAATTTCCGGCCTAAGATGGATATGGGCAAATTACTGGAGGGTTATCATCAGATACTGGAAGGGATCTATTCCGGCAAAGCCTATTATACCCGGATTAAAACGTACCTGAAAAACTTCAAACCCTCTCCCGGACACAAGAGTAAACTCACGATGAACAACCTTCTTGCCTTTGTAAAATCACTTTACCTCATCGGTCTGATGGATAAGACCAGGAGATATTACTGGCAACTTTTATTCTGGAGTTTGTTCAGAAAACCCTCGGCCTTTGCTTATGCCATAACGTACAGTATCCAGGGGTATCATTACCGCAAAATATATCTGGTTGACTGATCTTAGCTCCAGTCGCGGTCCCATGAATCCCGTTCGTTCCATTCATCTGTCGGGGCAAACAATTTCTCTCCCTTTCTCAGATGTTCTTTTGCAACGTCCTCATTGAGTTCGACACCCACGCCGGGTTTGTCGGGCACCGTAACATAGCCGTTCTTCACAAAAGGTTTATCGATACCCGTCACCAGGTCTTCCCACCACGGATTATCGACCGAATGATGTTCGAGAGCTATGAAATTTTCTGTTGCGGCCGCCGTATGCACTGCGCCGAGCCAGGTTATGGGCGATGATGCATGATGCAGGGCCATGGCAATGCCGTGTTCCTGTGCATAATCACCGATCCTTTTCGTTTCCAGGTATCCTCCTGCCGTCAGGGGATCGGGATGAACCATATCCACTGCCCTGTTCTCGATCAGGTCTTTAAAACCTTCCTTTAAATAGATATCTTCACCGGTAAGAGTTGGAACGTCGACCGATTCTGAAATTTCCTTCCACATATCCGTATACTGCCAGGGCACGAGGTCCTCGAGCCAGGCTACATTGTAAGGTTCATAAGCTTTAGCCAGGCGTATCATGCTGTTTACGCCCATGTGACCGATGTGGTCGATGGCTACCGGGATTTCCCATCCTATGGTATCGCGGACAAGGGCAAGGTACTTCACAAGTTCGGCTGTCCCTTTGTCGGTAATCTGAACCCGGGTGAAAGGGTGCCTGGTTAAACCATAGGTACCGGGAGTCTGGCTCCATCCCTGCAAATCGCCCCAGGGTTCGGTATTGTTTAACGTTCCGGGGATATCTTTAATCAGACCGATACCCACATCCATTTTCATGAAAGTAAATCCCATATTGAGGCGGCCTCTCATTTTTTCGGCAAAAAGTTCCGGATCCTTTTCCGTGGGTGTATCCACATAAACCCTGACTTTATCGCGGTATTTCCCTCCCAGCAGCTGGTAAAGAGGCACATTGTAGGCTTTGCCCGTAAGATCCCAGAGGGCTGTCTCAACGCCGGAGACACCTCCGCCCAGCCTGCCATGATTCCCAAATTGTTTAATGATCCTGAAAATCTTTTCAACATTGCAGGGGTTTTCACCAAGGATCCGGCTTTTCAGCATCAGGGCGTAACGTTTGTCGGCGCCGTCACGCACGTCGCCGAGGCCGTATAAGCCCTGGTTGGTATAGATCTTCACGATCGGGACACGGCCTACCTCGGCAATCCGCATATCTGTAATCTTCAGGTCTGAAGGCCCCGAATACCTGTTTACATTCTGGGTGGCATATTCGAGCTGAGCTTCCAGCGGAGACGACATCATCATACCGCCAAGGCTGAGACCGGAAAGACCGGCCAGTTTCATGAATGACCTCCGGTCGAACCCGGATTTCCGGTTTTTTTTGTTATCTGAATCTGACATGGCTGTGTCTGATTTTAAAGGTTAGAACGTTTGAATTCAAGAGTACATTTATAAAAGCTTAAAAAGAATATTAAAATTTTCTTTTAAAGTTAAAGAATCAGAATTAAATTCGGGACTATCTGTGAACGAAATATTCCTACTCAAAGAATCCGGAACAGGGTGAAGAACTGGAAATGTGGAATGAAAGTCCGGTGATCGTTAAACAAGACTACTGACATGAACAGAAAGAAACTGTACCGGACACTGTTATGGATCTCTGTTTTTTTAGCCCTGAGCACCGTCCTTACCCTTATTTTCCATCTCCCTGCTTTCACCGGACCGTTGTTGATCCTGTTTTTCGTCACCCTGGCCTTCAGCGTACGCGGCAATGAATTTCTGAAGGGATTCTCCTACACGATCATGATCTTTGCCGCGGTGACCATCGCCATGTTTTACCCGGGACTGTTCACCCGCTGGGGGCATTTCGAGCTGAAGATCCTGATCGTCCCCCTTCTTCAGATCATCATGTTCGGCATGGGATCTCAGATGAGTTTCAAGGATTTTGCAGCGGTAGTCAGGATGCCTAAGGGCGTCATCCTGGGCCTGGCATGCCAGTTCACCATTATGCCCTTCGTGGGTTATATCATTGCCACTACCTTTGGTTTCCCTCCCGAAATTGCAGCCGGCATCATCCTGATCGGGTCATCGCCCAGCGGACTGGCTTCCAATGTGATGTCATTCATTGCCAAAGCCAACCTTGCCCTTTCCGTAACTCTCACAGCCTTTGCCACCATGCTGGCACCTCTCATCACTCCCACCCTGATGAAGTTCCTGGCCGGACAGTTTGTTCCGGTGGATTTCTGGAGTATGATGCTGGGCATCATTAACATTGTTATCCTGCCCATTATTGCCGGACTGATTTTCAATGCTATCGCCTACGGAAAGGAAAAAAGCAAAAGCATTATCGTACAGATGTCCGTATATTTTCTGATCATTTTGCTGAAGAATTATATTCTCTATTCTACCAGCGATATCGGGATGAAAGCAACGGAATACCAGTTTGTTAAGGATCTTTTCTGGTTTCTTCTGCTCCCGGCAGCAGGCTCATGGCTGTTCAAATCCGTTGCAGCGGGAAGACACGCATTTCTTGACCGCCTCCTTGCCTTTTTCTCCATGGCCGGTATCGGGGTGATCATCACCATCATTACGGCGGCAGGGCGCGACAGCCTCCTGGAGATCGGACTGCTGCTCCTTTTCGCCAGTCTTATTCACAATATTTCAGGCTATTTTCTTGGCTACTGGATCTGCCGCTTTGCCCGTATGGATGAGAATTCCTGCCGGACCATCGCACTTGAAGTGGGCATGCAGAACGGGGGGCTGGCGTCGGGCATTGCACTGCAAATGGGCAAGGTAGCCACCATCGGGCTGGCACCGGCGGTCTTCGGCCCGCTGATGAACATCACCGGCTCATCACTGGCTACATGGTGGAGAGGTAAGCCCGTTGTTGAAAAAGAAACAATAATGAATGACACACAAGAAATAGAAAGAAAACATCATAAACCTTCATCATCATGAAAAAAACCGCACTAATCCTTTTGGCTCTGGCGAGTCTTCCGCTCACCCAACTCTTTTCCCAGTTTTTTGACACCAAAAATGAACTCACCTACTATACACAGGAATGGAAAGGAGAGCGCTTTCCTGACGGCCGGCCAAAAGTGCCGGACAATATCCTCGAACGCATGAAGAATGTTTCCCTTGAAGAAGCCTGGGGTATCCTCCGGTCGAAAGGGTATTCCAATCAGTTTGCCGGAGACTGGACGATCCTGCATGATGACCAGGTGATGGTTGGCCGTGCGCTTACAGCCTCCTACCTGCCCAAGCGGCCGGAACTTTCCGACAGGCTCACCGAAAAAGGTCATGAGGAAGGGCGTATCGGGGCGATGAACTCCTGGCCGATCGATGCCTTGCAAAAAGGAGATGTTTACGTTGCCAACTGTTTCGGCAAAGTCAAAGACGGCACCCTCATTGGGGATAACCTGGGAAATGCCATCTATGCCAATTCGGGCAATGGTGTAGTGTTTGATGCCGGCGCGCGTGATATGGAAGGTCTTGCAGAAATCGAAGGATTCAACGCATGGGTCAGAGGCTGGGATCCCTCCTACCTCCAGGAAACCATGCTTATGGGTATCAATATCCCGATACGTATCGGCGAAGCCACCGTTTTTCCGGGAGATGTGGTACTGGCAAAGAAAGAGGGCGTACTGTTCATCCCTGCCCATCTTGCAGAAGAGGTGGTGATCCGTTCCGAATTCATCATGCTGAAGGATAAGTTCGGACACCAGATGCTTCGTGAGGGAAAATTCACACCCGGCCAGATCGACGGTCGCTGGAGCGATGAGATCAAGGATGCTTTCCTGAAATGGATCGATAAACACCCGGAGGAGCTGCCGATGAGCAGGGAAGAGCTGGATGATTTTTTGAAGGATAGGACGTGGTAGGGAGTTAGGGAGTTATGGAGTTATGGAGTTATGGAGTTATGGAGTTATGGAGTTAGGGATTTAGGGATTTAGGGATTTAGGGAGTGAGGGAGTTAGGGAGTTAGGGATTTTGGGATTTAGGGATTTAGGGATTTAGGGATTTAGGGATTTAGGGATTTAGGGATTTAGGGATTTAGGGATTTAGGGAGTGAGGGAGTGAGGGAGTGAGCGAGTTAGGGAGTGAGGGGTTGAGTTGTTTAGTTGTTGAGTTGTTGAGTTGTTGAATTCCTCCCCTAATAATCTGTGTAATCTGTGCAATCTGTGGTGATACCCCCTCTGAATTAAACTCTCCCCCATTCAATCTGTGCAATCTGTGCAATCTGTGGTGATACCCCCTCTGAATTAAACTCTCCCCCATTCAATCTGTGCAATCTGTGCAATCTGTGGTGATACCCCCTCTGAATTAAACTCTCCCCCATTCAATCTGTGCAATCTGTGCAATCTGTGGTGATACCCCCTCTGAATTAAACTCTCCCCCATTCAATCTGTGTAATCTGTGCAATCTGTGGTGATACCCCCTCTGAATTAAACTCTCCCCCATTCAATCTGTGCAATCTGTGCAATCTGTGGTGAAAAATATTAGAACAGGCCAATTTCTCAAGTACTCCCGGAATTAAGTCTTCCCAAATGCCGGAGGAAGCTAACCGAAGGCTTACACTTAAAGTATTATATGTTTCTAATGAAACTCCAGAGTTCTTCATCCGGGGTGGATCAGTTCACCCTACGGGTAAAAACAACACCTGACTTTACCCGTTAATCAAATAAAATGCTTATTTTCAATTATTTATTGACCTAAGAACAGGTGTGTGCTATTGCCCGTGCAGCACACACAGGCGGCACATTATATGTCTGGCCTTTTGCGGTTAATATAAATAAGTTCTAAATTAGCCTACACAATGAACGATTGTCTGCAGATTTTAAGGTCGTTACAGCCCGTACTGCTGAACCGTGAAATAGCAATATACACAAACACAAAATGCCAAAACCATAAATAAGGAGAAACGAAAATGAAAAAAACAACATTGATTTTAGCAGTAATCACTTTAAGCATTGCAATGTTTTCTTGTGGAAATAACACAAACAACAAATCTACCACTGAAAAGAAATCCGATACTAAAGAAATTACCATGGATGATTTAGCAGGCGAATGGGAGTGTACAGATATTACAAATGGATTAAGCCATATGGAGAATATTGCCAAAATGCAACCACATATTATTTTTAATAATGAAAATGAAATTCTCTCAAAAATGAAGTTACCCGATGGCAGTTTTGTTTCTCAAAAAGTTGGTTCATTTAGCATTGAAGGGGGAAAAATCGTATCCAAACTTTATGAAAAAAGCCCGTATATGGAAAATGATAAATTAATAATAGATAATCCCTCAGAAGATAATAAACTGATTTATGATAAAATAAAAAAGTAAAGGAGACTATAAAATGAAAAATGTAACATTAGTTTTAGCAGTAGCTTTATTAATAGTTTCAACAAATCTTTTTGCACAAAGGAAAACAGATATTGAAGGTAGTAAAGATTATCCTCTGGTGTCAAGATTTGAAGGTTCTGTTATCGAGTATTATAAAGATACAAAATGGGATACTTACAAATTACCCGTTTATGAAGATAACATAACACAACCAAATTATAAAAATCCTGTCACTTTAGAAGGAGAAGTTATCAGAACTCAATATTCTGTACCATCTGACAATAATCCTTCTTATGTTATGAAGAACTTTGAAAAAGCGTTTACTTCAAAGAATTACAAAATTCTTTTAGAAGGAAAACCCGGAGAAGGAATTGAAGAAGGACCGGCTGGTTTCAACGGAGATTTTTACGGTAGTCAGAAAGCTTTAAATCTTGACAAGTTCAGATATGCTTATGAACCAACCGGAGATGGCGATAAAGCAATAATTGTTGCAAAAACAAATAAAGATGGAAAGGCTATTTATATTGTAGAAGTAATAGGTGCTTTTTCTAATACAACCTTAATAACTCAGGATGTAATAGAAGTTGAGGAAGCAGAAACAGGAAAGGTTACGGCTTTAGATATTAATAAGGACATAACATCAAACGGGCATATTGCTATTTACGATATTCACTTCGATACAGGGAAATCAACATTAAAAACAGAATCGGCAGAAGCATTAAAAAATATTGCAGAATTTTTAAACGGTCATCCTTCAAAGAAATTTTTAATTGTTGGGCATACTGATAATGTAGGAAATTTTGATGCTAACTTAAAACTATCAAAAGATAGAGCAGATGCTGTTTTGAATGAATTAGTGACAAATCATTCAGTAAAAGCTGAGCAATTACAAGCCTATGGAGACGGTTCTACAGCTCCTGTTGCGAGTAATTCAACTGAAACCGGAAAAGCAAAAAACAGAAGAGTTGAAATCGTAGAACTATAATATACTACTGCCGGTCGTGTAGGCGTCTGATCCCGACTAAGCGGGACCGGTACGCCTCTCCCGCCAATTTATCCCGAAAGTTTTCGGGAGGTCATGAATACAGCGCTTTCCCGATTGAATAACCGGGACGGGCAATTCAATTGAAGGGGTACGGTTTTATCCATCTCCGAAAACCTAACCGTTTCATATAGTCAAAGGTCAGCCTCCCGCAGAGCGGGACAGGTCGTGCAAAAATTCCCCCTTCGTTGTTAATACCCTATTCTTTTACAAATTACCTGATCCGCAGCGATTTATTTTGAATTAGATCAAAATCCATGGATTCCAAACGGGGAACGGACCGCAACCAGATGATGATGTTCTGCCTGGAAAGCTCCATTGCCCGGGATTCGTTTGTTCGTGTGTCTGATGCCTTCGCAGATGTTACCGGTCTAAAGGGAGCTGCCCGGAGCAGTACATTAAAACTGTTGCATATACCTTCCGATAGGGAGGGATATATTCAACTGTGCAGGAGTTTTGACAATATTATTTTACCAAACCACCGGGAAGGAATATTCAGCAAGCTGCATACAGAATATAGTCCATGCTGCGGTAAAAGCTGCCGGGATAAAAAAGAAGACGTCACTTCATACCCTTCGGCACACGTATGCCACACACAGCTTGGGAAAGGGGGTAAATTTAAGGTACATTCAAGATGTGATGAGACATTCAAGCAGCAAGACGACGAAGATATACACCCCTATAACTCAAAAAGGCTTTGATCAAATAAAAAGTCCGATGGATGACCTGGATTTGTAAAATTATTGCTATATTTATTTAACTAAACTAAACTAAAGGGCTGAACACATATGCAAAATAAATACAACTGTTGCATATACTCCTCAAATTTGAGGAGTATATACAATAGGTGTGTTTAGCCACTCGTTGTAGCGCATTTTAAAAACAAACTATAAACACATATAACAAATTGAAATGGAAACAAGTTTATTGAAGTAAGCAAGACGGTTTCCGAGAACCAGTTACTGACAGTATCTATAATAGTTGGTGAGCTAACAAAGAAAAATTCAATTTTCTCAGACCGTTGACAAATTGGAAGATTTTCATGGAATCAAATATTAACAGGGAGAGATATGAAAAAATATATTTGGACTAATAATTCACTTTGATTTTTTAAGAATAACAGTATATCTGACAGGAATAATGAATGATTTGTACATTTATGTAGAAAAATGATTTTAAAAGATTATAAATCAGATGACTGATTTTCATTAATAATACTAAACTTGAAAGATATTCACATGAGTTAATTTGGAATTACATTTATCGTTTAGATACTAGTTCTTTTAGAATTTTAATTAGTTTAATTATCCTCAAAACAATTTTGATATAAGAATTTATGACAAATATTTATCCAATGTGTAGATTCACTGAACGAACTGAAGAGAAATTGACTTGATACAGATTATTACGAGACATTAAAGAAGTGAAGGATTATTATGGAATTGAGAAGGAATGTTTGAAAAAGGATGTAGTGAAAATGAAAGTTAAAAATAAAAACACCAGCTGCAATCGAGTAGGCGGCTGACGGACTAAAGTCCGCCAGTACACCTCTCACACCACTGTACGTACGGGTCACGTATACAGCGGTTCATTAAATTGTAGGGATACGATTTTATACATCTCCGAAAAAGGAATGTAACCACGGCGTTTCAGGCGTTCTATTGTGATGGTGGTACCAAGAATCGGGCTTTGGGCAACCGCCCAGCCACCCATACGGCTGCGGCTCCACATGAAGGCTTGATCCGGAATAACCCCCAATCGGATAAGACTACGTCTTTTCTTCTCAGGTTTCTTCCAGTGATGCCAAATACAATAGCGAAGCCTGTTCCTGATCCATCCGTCCAGTTCCGTGAGCCTGACATAGATGTTAGCCATCCGGACGTTATTGATCCAGCCCCGCTGGATCTCTGTTAGTCTACGGATGCGCTCATCAAAACTCATCGGGATGGTTTTCCGGGTAACAGCTTTCAGTTTTTGTTTTAGCTTAACCCAGCTCTTTTTGGATACTACCAATTGATATTTACCTTTAACGCCCTTCTCATAGGTCGGTACAAACCCGAAGCCCAGAAGTGTGAAGTTTACCGGTCGACAGATGCTACTCTTCTCCCGGTTGATCGGGAGCCTGAGTTTGTCTCTGAGGAACATGAACACCTCATTGCCTGTTTTGCGGGCTTCCGTTTTTGTCCTCATGAAGATGCTAAAATCATCTGCATACCGGACAAAACGAAGTCCCCGTCTTTCCAGTTCCCTGTCTAACTCATGCAGCATGATATTGGACAGCAACGGGCTTAACGGGCTGCCCTGTGGTACGCCTTTTCTGCGTTTGACCAGCTTACCGTCTATCTGGATAGGCGCTCGCAGCCATTTGCGGATCAGTCGCATTGTTACAGGGCATTTAACCTTCCTGTGTAGGAGCTGAAGCAAATAACAATGGTCCACTTCATCGAAAAAGGATTTTAGATCGATATCCACGATATGCTGGTAGCCATCGTTGATATAACCCAGTCCTTTTATCACTGCCTGATGTAAGTTCTTTCCCGGACGAAAGCCGTAGCTGTTATCCGAGAACTCGAACTCAAATCTTGCGGCGACTACCTGTAAGACCGCTTGTTGCAACATGCGGTCTCTAACAGTGGGGATACCCAGTAAACGGGTCTTCCCTCCTCCTTTTGGGATGTATACTCCTTTAATGGCCTGTGGCAGGTACTTCCCTTGTCGAACTTCCTCTGTCAGAACTTCTTTGTCTATTGACATCAGTTCCGATAACTGGGTTACGGGCATATGATCCACCCCGGCGGAACCGTGGTTCCGCTGGACCTGGTGCATGGCTCGCAGCATGTTCTTTCGTGTTAGTACCTGTTCGATCATTTTTGGTGTCTTTATCCTCGTTTCCCCGCTCATCCTATTGAAAGGCTGGAAGCTGCTTACGCAGCCAGCCTCCTTTCAGCATTCAGAGCAATTTAATGTTCGGCCCTTCGCTGCGTCGTGAGACCTCTGCCTTTCTTATGACAGCTCGTTTCCTGCAGCTACTATGGCTTCTGCTGACTTCTCCTATCTCAACCCGTGAGTTGGGAGATCTCCCCTGGTAAGAGCTTTCTCCTTCCTCCGATCCCTACGACATCTACATACAAGCTCACGTTAACTTTTAGGACGTTACAATGATGTGTTTGCTTATCCCAAGCTTATATGCCTCTTATGCCGTTCCTGTTCGTCAGTACCGGATTTTGCAGTCTGGCTTCCTTCAGCCCCCGGATCGCTCCGGGCTGCCTTGCCACTTGCTAACGGTTCGGGGCGTTACTCCCGCCCGTAAGGGACTTGCACCCTCTGGAAAAAAAACAACACCTGACTTTGCTCGTTAATCAAAGAAAATTGCTATTTTCAATTATTTATTGAGCTTACGACAGGTGTGTGCTACTGCT
>CAVTBM010000007.1:0-328821 GCA_963732905.1 uncultured Bacteroidales bacterium | reverse complement strand
GGTCAATCCATCAAAAAATTTAATTAATTTGTCCGATTAGGTCTTGTATATTAAATCATCTTAATTTACGTATATGAAAATTCGTTTTTTCATCGGACAACTATGTTCTCTGATCCTGGTAATAACACAAATTACATCTGCACAGCAAAAAACTGAAAAAGTCATTATTTTGCAAAAACAGGATGATGCCTGGTGGACCGGCGTCATCAACCAGGGTGAATTAATGCCCGTTAAAAACGGCTATACCGCCGACCTCAGCAGCAACTACGGGAACCAGGTGCAACCGCTCCTCCTCTCTGATAGGGGTGAGGTTATATGGTCAGACGATCCATGCGTGATCAGAATGAATCACGATACCCTAAGTGTCATATCTGAGAAAGCATCGGTACAGTATTCCCATCCGGGACAAAACCTCAGGGAGGCCTTCCTTTATGCATCGAAGACATACTTCCCTCCCTCCGGCAAGATGCCCGATGAACTGCTCTTCACCGCACCACAGTACAACACGTGGATCGAACTGATGTACGACCAGAATCAGGCGGACATCATGCGCTACGCCCGGAAGATCATCTCCAACGGCTTCCCTCCCGGCGTGCTGATGATCGACGACAACTGGCAGGAAGATTACGGGAAATGGAACTTCCATCCCGGGCGGTTTCCGAACCCGAAGGCCATGATCGATTCCCTTCACCAGATGGGCTTCAAGGTCATGCTCTGGGTCTGTCCCATGGTGAGCCCCGACTGTGATGTCTACCGCTTCCTGGAGGCAAAAAAGATGCTCCTCGAAGACAGCAGCGGCCAGGCAGCCATCGTCAGGTGGTGGAACGGGGCCAGCGGACTGCTCGACCTCTCCGACCCAAAAACCCGGTCGTGGTTCAGGGAACAGCTGGACAACCTTCAAAACCAATTCCACGTCGATGGATTTAAATTCGACGCCGGTGACTTTGAACATTATGAAAACGTGTTCTCCCACGGCCATCCGGCAAGCCCCCAGGAACAATGCATGGAATACGCGAAAATCGGTCTGAGTTATCCCCTGAACGAATACCGCGCCATGTGGAAAATGGGAGGACAGCCGCTGGTTAACCGCCTCAGGGACAAAGCCCATAACTGGGAAGATCTCAACAAACTCATCCCCGACATCCTGGTAGAGGGGCTATCGGGGTATACGTTCACCTGTCCAGACATGATCGGCGGAGGGGAATTCACTTCCTTCCTTCCCGGGAACACCATCGACCAGGACCTCATCGTCCGTTCCGCCCAATGCCATGCCATGATGCCCATGATGCAGTTTTCCGTGGCCCCCTGGCGGATCCTCGATGCAGCCCACCTGCAAGCCGTTCATCGTGCCGTTGAGATCCGCCGTGAGTTCACACCCCTGATCCTCAAGCTGGCCCGGGAATCGGCTAAAACCGGCGAACCTATCGTGCGTACCATGGAATATGTTTACCCGCACCAGGGATATGCGGCCGTGAATGACCAGTTTTTCCTCGGCGACAAGATCCTTGTTGCACCCGTGGTCGAAAAGAATGCGGATGTACGGAAGGTCGTTCTTCCGAAGGGAAGATGGAAAGACGCAGCAGGGAAGATTTACCGGGGAGGCAAAACCATTGAGGTGAAGGCAGGCCTGGAAACGCTGCCTTACTTTGTGGCGGAATGAAATGAACTCAGGCTTTAAATCAACCTTATATCAGCATTATTCCCGGAAGGCGTTCATTCCTTGCTATTCCCGGTAACCGGTATTATTCGGCACCAGCCCCAGGCTGCCCAGGAAATCCATGCACGCCGCCTTCACGTTGTAGTCCCTGTTCTTCATGTCATGGGATTTTCTGACCGTCTCAACGAATGGTGCCTTATCCCGTGCATAGATCAGATAGTTCACGGCCATCAGTGCCAGGAAATTGTTGTCGTTCAGACACCATGACTTTAACCTGACTTCAGCATCGCTACTGCCAAATACGCCATAATTTATTGCCGCGGCGGTGATGGCTGCCGGTGGATAAGGATCATCCATGGCTTTCGTTAATTCATTCCTGTAACTTTGCAGCACTGTGCTGTCCTGCGACCTCAGGCCAAGGGCTGCCCAGTAACGGACAATTTTATTATTGTTCTTAAGCCACCCGGCCTGTTCCGCGGAAAAAGCCTCTCCCCTTTTCCCCGACAGCGAGGCGGCCAGCCAGATGGTTTCCACCGGGTACCTCTGATCATCTAAGCGATATTCATAGGCTGTGGTAGTATCCGAAAGGTTCGCGATCTCAAATTCGGGCAGGAACATGACATCGCGTGAATCCAGCACCTCGCCTGCAAGCTGACTGCGCATATGGTCCAGCACCAGCTGTGAGGCGGGATCGTTCACCAGGTTGTGCGTCTCCCAGATATCGTTCTGTATGTCGAACAGAAACTCTGCCGGACGTGGTTCGAACAGGCTTTTCTGCAACGGATCGAGCTTTCCTGAAGCAAGGTCGTGCCGCATCTGTTGTTTGATCTCCCCAATCTCCATGTAACGGATATATCTGGCTTCGGGCATGAAGGGCATGAAATTCCGCGAATACATATATCTTCCGTCAGTCACAGAAAGGACCATGTCGATGCCGTTGTCGGAGCGGTCCTCAGACAGGACCAGGTGGTCGGTTGGTTTCGAACGGTCCTTCCCCATCAGGATCCGGCCTTTCATATAATCCGGCACCACGCCCCCGGCCAGGCTGATCACCGTAGGCGCCAGGTCTTCGAAGTCGACAAGCTCGTCTGTCACCACTCCGCCGGTGCCCCAGGGTGAAAGGCCTTTGTACATGTCGGGGATCCAGATCACGAAGGGTACCCGGTAGCCCAGGTTGATACCGTTGGTCTTGCCTCTCGGTTCGCCTTCGCCGTGATCGGCATAGAAAAAGATGATGGTGCTGTTGCGCAGATGGTCTTTATCCAGCCGGTCCAGCAATGCCCCGATCTCATCGTCGGTGAGCTTTATAGAGTTGTAGACCCGGGCAAACTGTTTCCGCATCTCCGGACTGTCATGGTAAAACGGGGGCATCTGAAAAGCTGTATCACTGATGCGTTCATTCTCCGGCAGCTTATCCAGCACATTTTCCAGGTACCAGGAGTACGATTCGGTCATGGTCCTTGACTGGTGCGAATCCATGAAGTTGAACACGGCAAAAAACGGCTGTCCGGCTTTCCGGTGCCACCAGCCGGCATCTCCCGAGCTTTCGTTCCAGGCTTCCCGGATATAGTCCTTCTCGTTGGCGACGTTGTAGTCGGTCTTCTTGTTGTTGGAGGTAAAATAGCCGGCTTGCTGCAGGTAGTAAGGAAAGCCTTTCATGAAACCGGGTATGGGATATTTGCTGCGGTGGTTACCTGTTCCCGTCTTGTAAGTCTTCACGCCGGTGATGATGGCCGTACGGCTGGGAGAACACACTGTACCTGTGGAGAAGGCGTTGGTAAAGCGAACACCTTCTGCCGCCAGCCGGTCGATCACCGGCGTGCGGGCATCGGGATTGCCGTAACAGCCCACGAACTGCGGCGAGGTATCCTCGATGGTGATCCACAGTATATTCGGCTTAGGAGGTTCCTGTTTGCTGCAGGAAAACAACGCGACCGTCAGTCCCAGGGTGATCCCCAGGGAACGGCTGAGCGACGGAGCAAAAGGCCGGAAGGAAGAGTTCATGGCAGTTTCAGATTATGGGATCCAGCAACCGGTTATATAATTTAAACGAATCTGTGGTGCATCGCTTTGAAGAGATTTCACCACAGATTACAGAGATTTACACAGATTAAGAAAAAGAAGATAGTACTGCATGCATCTTTAAAACTTACAGGGCATGACAGAAAATTTCCTCAGGAATCCGTGCCTTAATCATGCCCACCGAACTCCATTCCAGGTCCAGGAAAGGTTTCACCGATTCCTGTCCCTGGTAGCTGATCCGGAACGGATGCAGGCCGGCTTTCAGTATAATGCTACCCTGGCGTTCATCGCCGGGCGTATAGTTATAATCCGCATCGATGATAGTGGCATCGTGTATCCGCATCACTGCGCCGCTGTTTGAGCTGAGATAGAAGGTATAGGTGCCGTCGGCGGGAATGTTCAGAAAACCCTCAAACGATACCAGGAGTGATCCTGCCTTCACAATGGCTTTGCCGTCAGGTGCCGGTGCCGTTCCCGATGCCGTGTCCTGCATAGCTGACATGCCGGGAACCCAGGGGTATTCGCCGCTGTATGCATGCCATACAATACCTTTTCCGGTGTTCCGGGGATTAACTGCCGGTACCGGAATACTGTCATACGGCCTTGGTGCGGATGCATTGGGCCGGCGCATCTGCAGAGTGCGGGCCTTCATCCACACCTGGAGAGTATCCATGCCCGGCTCACCTGCCAGATTATGGATCTCCTGCGGATCGTTGACCACATTGTAAATTTCAAAATCATCACCGGCCGACTTGATATCATACCTCACTCCCAGCAGGTCACCGGTCCTGATGACCTGCATCTGGTTGCGTGTCCGCCCCCGGTGAAGCGGGCTGAACTCCTCGTATGCAGGAGTCTTCCCGTTAACGAAATATTCCACGTACACCACCTGGCTACGCTGGTTGCCGTCCCCCGTCAGCTCGGGAAGAAGGGAGATTCCGTCCATGATTGCCGGAGCAGGAAATCCGGCGGCATCCAGGAAGGTAGGTGCCCAGTCGTATGAAGCCCCCGGGGTGGTTATCTCTTTTCCGGAAGAGATATGTCCGGGCCACCAGGCGATCACGGGCATACGCACGCCGCCTTCCCAGCAGTCGCGTTTGATACCGTCGAAAGGTCCGAAGCTGTTGAAGAAATCAGGAGTATTTGGCCGGTACTCTTTGGGGAGATAGGATTCCCTCGACGGCCCGTTATCGGAGGTAAATACAATGAGGGTATTCTCGTCGATATGCAGGTCTTTCAGGAGTTGAACGATATCACCGACGGCCTGGTCGATGCGGCGGGTAGCCGTAGCATAACGCTTATAAACGTCAGGCCAGGGGACTTCTGGTGTGGATGGATCGTGATCATCATCCCAGGTAGCCTTCGCGTAATCAGGGTGTACCCAGCTGTCGATAGTATCTGAAGCAGTGCTGATCATGTGTCCGGGTTGCCCCAGCCACTGCATGCCTCCTTTTAATCCACCGCCGTCAGGATAGGCCTGCGTAGGCAATTCCAGGACGGCATGCGGCGTATCGTATGCCAGGTACATAAAGAAGGGCTTTTTGGAGTCTTTGCCCTGTTCATGCTGCACGATCCATCGTTTGGCGGCAGCTGTCCATAAATCAGCGGTATAGCATTTGTCGAGACCTGCTGAGATTTCGGTGGTATCTTCCCATACCTGTTTCGCTCCGTCGTACAGTCCTTCTTTCGGATAATGTTCATGCCCGTCGACGTGTCGCATATACCCCAGGAAATAATCGAAGCCCCGATTAAGCGGCCGGGCCGGCCACAGGGAGCCGTTTGTATCCCAGCGGTCATCGCCCTGCAGACCGTACTTACCGATGGCTGCAGTAGAATACCCTGCATCCCGTAACGTCGAAGGCATGGTGTAATTATCTGCCAGGGCTTTGTCGAACTGGTTGTCACGCACGTTGGCATGGCCCTGACTGAGGCCCGTAAGAATTGAAGCCCTCGAAGGCGCACATACAGGAGCAGCACAGTACTGCTGTGTCAACAGGGCTCCCTGTGCGGCAAGAACATCAAGGTTTGGCGTGAATTCCCAGGGCTCGCTTCTGTCGTTGGCTTTCGCTCTCTGGTTTTGAAAAAGGACGCCCACGTCACCATAGCCCATGTCATCGGTCAGGATGAATATGATGTTGGGTTGTTTACGGCCGTTTTCTCCGGATGGCCGGTTACCTCCGGTGCAGGAGCCAACCATGGCGGCCAGTGCAAGGGAGGGTACAATCAGTGAATGAGATTTCATTTGATTCCTATATTTCTGAGGCCTGGCAAACGTCACGCGACGGTTTCCACCAGACCCTGGTTACTTGCAGAAGGACGAATTGACTTGTATATGCAATGTTAAGAAAGAATCCTGTAAATCGTTTGGATCCGGTTTAATTATTGGGGAAAAATTAAAAAATCATCTAAGTTGAGTTATCCGGTACCAGGGCACACACTACCCGTATTCAATCTGTGTAAATCTGCGTAATCTGTGGTGTAACTCTTCAAGAGTTTCACCACAGATTACGCAGATTAACACAGATTGAATACGGGAGACCTAAAGACCTGCAATCAATTGTTTAAGCCTGGTTTCGGCAATTTTCAGGCTGTACTCAAAATTAATAAAGCGGGTACTGGATTTGACGAAGTCGTCCTGAGCCTGGTGCACTTCCAGGGAGGTAGTCTGGCCGAGCCTGAGTCGCTGGAGGCTGATCTCGAGGTTTTCCCGGGTGAGCTCCTTGTTTTCCCTTTCGATTTTCAGGAGACGTTTCTGGTTCTCAAAATCGTTGAATGCATTCAGCAAAGCCGTATTCACCCTGAGGGTTACGTACTGAAGATCGTAATCTGCGGAACTCATGCGGATCTTTGCTGCTGACACCTGCCTTTTGTTCTCCCCGGCACTGTAGATGGGGATGGCAATCGTTCCGCTGATACCCGGACCGTACGTCCTGTTTGTCAACAGCGATCCGTAAGGACTGTTGCTTCCCGACAGGTAATATCCCGCCCTGAAGTTTAAAACCGGTGAATAGGACTTTTGCCATGATTTCAAATCCAGGCGGGCGATATCGAGCTGTTTACGGTAGGTCAGAATGCCGGTGTTGGATTCGTTGACTTTTTTAAGCAGTTCATCTTTGTCGGGGGTAAAAACTGCCGGAATGGAATCGGAAACCTCGAAGGTAGTTTCAGGCTTCTGTCCGAGCAATGTGTTCAGCGTTTTTTTAGCTGCGTCGATCACCACCTCCTGGTTGATGGCATCTTCCATGGCCACGTTCAGATCGATCTTCGCCTGGAGCAGGTCGGTCTTCAGCATCGAGCCGGCATTAAAGCCGGCCTGGGCTATCGTGACCCGCTCATGGTTGTAATTCATGGCTTCGTTTATCGAGTTCAGTTCCTGTTTCTGCCGTACCACATCGTAGTACGCTGAAATCACATCGTACATGGTTTGCAGAACCTGGCTTTTAAACTGGATCCCGCCGAGTGCCTCGATCTCATCCAGCTTATCTTTGGTGACAAACATTTTGCCGCCGTCGAAAAGGGTCCATGAAAGTTCAGTTCCGGCATTGAAAGCCGAGGTGAGGTGCCCCGAGTAGTTGTTCTCACCACCGTTATTCAGTTGCTGGTGTATGGTATTGAGTTCATAATTTCCAGAGCCACTCACTTGCACTTCCGGCAGCATACCGGCGTTGCCAAGGGTATTGTTTACTTTGGCGATGTCGGCATCATTACGCGCCACGAGGATATCATAATTGTTCTTCAAAGCTATGCTTACGGCATCATCCACCGTCAGTAGTGTCTGTGCGTCTACGACGGAATGAACCACCAGGAAAATAAGCAACAGTTTTAATTTCATCTTATCGTTTTTGTTTCGTTGAACAAAGGGTGTCTACGAAAAAGAGCCTTCAGATTCACCACAGATTGCACAGATTTTCACAGATTATCAAAGATTATCAAAGATTATCGCCTTTCCTTTTCAATCCCTCACTTTCGCCTTTTGCCTTGCATCTTCCTCCCCTCGCTCACCCCTTGATCCCCTAAAGGGGAAACCCAGCCCACCGTAGAATTAACTAAGTCCTTCTTCTGTCTCCGAATTCATGATTCTGTTTCACCACAGATTACACAGATTTTCACAATTATCAAAGATTATCGCCTTTCCCACTCAATCCCTTAATCCCTCAATCCCTAACTCCCTAACTTCCTATCCTTCTTCCCCGACATCAAAATATACATCACCGGTATCACAAAAAGTGTCAGCAACAGCGAGAAGAGCAGTCCGCCGACAACCACGATTCCCAGTGGAACACGGCTTGAAGCGCCGGCGCCAAGGGCGAAAGCGATGGGCAGGGCTCCGAATATTGTGGCCAGTGAAGTCATCAGGATTGGGCGGAACCGGGAGGAGGCGGCTTCAAAGGCAGCAACTCTTTTGATCATCCCGGCTCTCTGTTTCTGGTTGGCGAATTCCACGATAAGGATCCCGTTCTTCGTCACGATGCCGATCAGCAGGATCATGCCGATTTCGGAGAATATATTCAGTGTCTGACCTGTGATCCAGAGTGACAGTAAAGCACCTGCCACGGCCATGGGCACAGTGAGCATGATGATAAACGGGTCGCGGAAACTTTCGAACTGGGCTGCCAGGATCAGATATACTAGCAACAGTGCCAGGATCAGGGCAAACGAAATATTTGAGCTGCTTTCCTCAAAGTCACGCGATGGTCCCGACAGGGCTGTAGTAAAAGTATTGTCGAGTTCTTTATCAGCGATCCGTCTCATTTCAGTAATTCCGTCACCCAGGGTCATGCCCCTTGACAGTGTGGCAGAAACGGTGGCAGACTTGTACCTGTTGTAGTGGTATAGTGTCGGCGGGTTACTGCTCTCTTCAATCTTAACCAGGTTATCCAACTGGATCATGTTACCCGTGTTGGTATGGACATACAGCGAGGATATATCTGCAGGTTTGTCACGGTCTTCGCGGGCCACCTGTCCGATCACATAATATTGTTTATTATTCCTGAGGAAATAGCCGTAGCGGCTGCCACTGAATGCATAGTCGAGTGCGTCGGCCACATCCCTCTCATTGACACCAAGGCTGGTAGCTTTCAGACGGTCGACCCAAATATTCAGCTCCGGTTTGTTGAACTTAAGGTCGACATCGACATTGCTGAAAACCGGGCTGTTCTGGGCGTCATCAAGAAATTTGGGCAGCACTTCCCTGAGCTTCTCAAAATCGAGATTCTGCAATACAAATTGCACAGGTAACCCCCGGCCGAAGGCGGTTGAAATGGTCGGTTCCTGGCTTGCAATGACCCGCGCATCGGGGATGGTCTTGTAATAAGCCGACAACCGTTCGTAAATTTCCTCCTGGGAAGCTTTTCGTTGGGTGGGGTTGGTAAGGAAGGTGATGATGAAACCGCTGTTGACACTGGCACTCGATCCACCGCCATAGCGGGCAAGGATATAGTTTGCCTCCGGAACGGTATCCAGATTTTTCTCTGCAATTCTATCAATGATCTCCCGGGTGGTAGTATATTCGGTTCCTTCCGGTGCGGTAACATAGGTCCTGACATAGCTGTGGTCTTCGAGGGGTGCCAGTTCGGTTTTCAGGATTTTAGCCAGGGCAAAAATCAGCACTACGCAAACGCCAAGGATTCCGAAGGCGAGCCACTTGTTCACTATGAAGTAGCTCAGCATCCGCCGGTATAACCCTTCCATGCCCTTAAAGAACGGTTCGGTATTGTTATAGAAACGTGAATGGTGGGTTGCCGATCCCCCAAGTTTAACGTTGAGCACCGGAGTAAGGGTAAGGGAAACGAAGGCCGATATCAGAACGGCACTGGCCACTACGATGCCGAATTCACGGAAAAGCCGTCCTGTGAATCCCTGCAGGAATATGACCGGGATGAACACGATGGCCAGAGTGAGGGAGGTGGAAACGACGGCAAAAAATATCTCCCGGGTACCTTCGAAAGCCGCCTGCCATTTATCCATACCACGTTCGATCCGTTTATAGATATTCTCGGTTACGACGATGCCGTCATCGACCACGAGACCGGTGGCAAGGACGATGCCCAGCAGGGTAAGCACGTTCACCGAAAAACCGAAGATGTACATGACAAAGAAGGTCCCGATAAGGGAAACGGGAATATCGATCAGCGGCCGAAGGGCGATGACCCAGTTCCTGAAGAACAGGAAGATGATGAGCACCACCAGGGTAATGGCAATGAGCAGTGTTTCGACCACATCGCGTACCGATTGCCTGACAAAGATGGATTTATCGCGACCGATGTTCAGGTCCATGCCGGCCGGCATCGTTTCCTTGATCTGATCCAGCCGCTTGTAAAACTCGTCAGCGATCTGAATGTCGTTGGCCCCCGGCAGGGGTATCAGCACGAGGACTACTCCGGTTGCCCCGTTAATGGAGGCTTCCGATTCTTCATCCTGAGGCCCCAGAACAGCTTCGCCCACATCCATCAGCCTCACCACCTGGTTATCGGATTGTTTTAGGATCAGGTAATTAAAGTCTTCCTCGGTCTCCAAACGCCCGTAGGTTTTGACGATCAGCTCCGTAGATTTTCCCCGAATTTTTCCGCCCGGCATTTCGACATTTTCCCTGGCCAGGGCGCTTTTTACATCGGATGCCGTCAGATGGTAAGCAGCCATCTTGCGGGGATCGAGCCACAATCGCATGGCTGGTTTCTGCTCTCCGTAAATAAATACAGCACTTACCCCGGGGATCGTCTGTAATTTCTCCTGCAGGACGTTCTCGGCATAATCGCTCAGTTCAATACCATTCATATTCCTGCTCTGGGCAATCAGGTAGATGATCGGGTCGCTGTTGGCATCGGCCTTGGTAACGATGGGCGGTGCATTGATATCCTGGGGCAGGTTCCGCATCGCCTGAGATACTTTGTCACGCACATCATTGGCTGCCTTTTCGAGATCGGCACCAAGGTCAAACTCAACGGTGATCGAACTTGAACCAATAGCTGAACGCGATGTGATCGATTTGACTCCTTCAATGCCATTGATGGTCTTTTCCAGCGGTTCGGTGATCTGTGACTCAATAATCTCAGCATTAGCCCCTGTATAGGAGGTCTGAACTGATATGACAGGCGGATCGATAGCCGGGTAAAGGCGGATCCCGAGAAATTTGAATCCGACCACCCCCAGCAGCACGATGATCAGGCTCATCACGATTGAGCCCACCGGGCGTTTCAGTGCAAAATCGGAGATCATCATAAGGCCTTGCTCGTTACGGTGGAATAGTTCAGTTTACTGCCCTCCTTAAGGAAAAGGATGCCTGTGGTAATAATAGTGTCACCGGGCTGAACACCGTCAGTGATTTCGATGGAGGACGTCTGACGTATCCCTGTTTGCACGTCAACAAAATGAGCCATGCCGTTCCTGGCCATGATCACACTCTTGCCTTGTTCATGAGGTATAATGGCCTGGGTGGGAATGACAATGGCATTTTTATTCTCGCTGAGCCGCAGTAATACATTTGTAAAAGCCCCGGGAATCAGGTTGGTGGATTTACTGTCCACCAGGGCCCGTACTTTCAGGTTCCGGGTAGCGGCATCGATGCCCCGTTCGGTAGCAAGTACAGTTGCATCGTACTGGTTGGCCTGGTTATACAGGGTGAACTTTACCTTCATCCCCGGCCTGATCACCGGACCGTACTTTTCCGGTACGCTGAAATCCAGTTTGAGCCGGTCCTGCCTGCGGATGGTGGCCAGTAAGGTTGAGGGCGTAATCTCTGCCCCGATGCTGACGTTCCGTAATCCGATCACGCCATCGAAAGGCGCCAGGACTACCGTTTTACGTATAAGTGCCTTTTGTACTTCAATGTCTGCTTTTATGGAATTCAGCTGGAGACCGGTCTGTTCATAATCATTTACACTTATCCCGTTAACATTTACGAGTTCGGTCTGCCTTTTATATATCTGTTCCTGGATGGCAAGCTGAGTTTGCAGTTTTTTTAGATTGGCCTGCAAATCATCATCAAAAAGTTTTACCAGGAGGGTGCCTTCTTTCACGAACTGCCCTTCCGGAAGGTTCAGTATGACTATGCGGCCGGCAATTTCATTCTTCAGCTCCACTTCTTCATAAGCCAGCAGCGAGCCGGAAACTGGAATTTCGTTTATGAGTAAGGAGGGTTTTACAACATAAGCATCCACACTGATGAGGGGCTTCCCTCGAGCAGGATCTTTAAGTTCCTTCCCTCTTTTTTTGTTCAGGCTGAATCCGATAACGATAAGGATCAGTACCAGGGCCGAGACATATATCCAGGAAGATGTTCTTTTCATTTGCTATCTTACGTTATGTGATGAAAGATTTTTATCTATTTGTTTCAACAAAGCGTATAACTCGTCAACTTTATCCTCAGGAATGTCTTGAAGAGCTACCTCGGTCGAAGCATGAATGGCCTTTCGAATTTCAGGGATACATTTTCTGGCTTTTTCGGTTATCTGCAGGCTCATCTTCCTTCGGTCATCCAGGTTCCTGACCCGTTCCACATAACCGTTCAGGGATAAGTAATCGACGATTCTGACTATCTGCACCTTATTACTCGACAACTTTTCCGCCAGTTCATTCTGGGTCAGCATTCCCTCTGCGGCTTCGATCAGCAGCAACGGATAAAATGAACGTTCAATATCCAGCTCAGCCAGGTTTTTCTGAAGGTTCGACAGAAACATCCGGCTGATGCCGGCCATAATACGGCCGATAGGTTCCCTGATGTAATAATCCGTTGTGGTGGTCATACTCTCTCTTCAATTCATGCGAAACAAAAATAATTATAA
The DNA here is from genome assembly GCA_963732905.1 of uncultured Bacteroidales bacterium. Lineage (GTDB taxonomy): Bacteria > Bacteroidota > Bacteroidia > Bacteroidales > DASQZK01. The sequence continues at coordinate 316,362 of CAVTBM010000007.1, read as the reverse complement.
TTATGAACTGTTATCACTGTTAACTATTTTTTATGACAAGATTTTCCGGAAACATTTCCGGTATAACATGTGTTTCTCCTTACAGGCATAAATACTGAACGAAAATAACACATAACATGGAAAGATTCCTGAGGTTGGAAAACCACGATATACCCCTTTTAGGTCTTGGTACCTATGGTATGAAAGGGAAATCGGGGGTTAGGTGTATGATCGATGCCATTGAAGACGGATATCGTCATTTTGATACGGCTCAGATGTACAATAACGAGGAAGAGGTAGGTGAAGCCGTCAGGCAAAGCGGGGTTGACCGGCGGGAGTTTTTCATCACCACCAAAATCAGTGCCTATAACCTTAAACCGGATTCCATAGAGCAATCCACCCGTCGCAGTGTGGAGAAGCTGGGGACGGATTATGCCGATCTGCTGCTCATTCACTGGCCGGGTTCAGGGATGGACCTGCAGGCGTGTATCAGCACAATGGCCCGGCTTAAGGATGATGGCCTGACAAGGCTTATCGGGGTCAGTAATTTCAGCCCTCAGCTTTTTGAAGAGTCCATGCGTTACGGACCCGTCATCTGCAATCAGGTTGAGTTTTCGCCTTACGTACCGGCACTGGACAACCTGGAAATGGCGCGCAGACACCATGTGATGATCACTGCCTACAGCCCTTTGGGAAAAGGACGGATCAGCAGGGACAGGCGGCTTGCAGAGACCGGAAAGAAGTACCATAAAACATCAGCGCAGGTGGCCCTACGATGGCTGCTGCAACTGGGGCCTACCACAGTGATTCCGAAAGCTTCGGATGAAGTGCACCGGAAAGAAAACGCTGACATTTTCGATTTTACGTTGAGCAAAGAAGACATGGATCATATCACCGCCGGCGTATGAACCGTTCTTCACAGGAAGACCCGGCAGGGCATTCAGGTATTCCGCCGGATGGCGGATCCTGTCATCCCATTCCGCCAGTCAAAATAGTATTATTCATCATTTAATATAAAACATTATGAGAACGAGTTTAGCAAGTGCAAAATGGAGAGGCAATCTTTGGGAAGGAAAAGGCAACATCAAGCTACCGACCGTCAGCCAGGAGTTATCGTTTACAGCCTCATCCCGTTTCGAAAAAGGCGAAGCCTCCAAAACCGATCCCGAAGAACTCATTGCTGCAGCTCATGCCGGTTGCTTTTCCATGGCTTTATCTGGTCAGCTGGCTGCTAATGGCTATACGGCAACGCTGATCTCTACCGAAGCCAGGGTGACCATCGATAAATCGGGTAACGGATTTGCCATCACGAAAAGTGCGTTAAGCACCACCGTTGAAGTGCCCGGCATCACTGAAGAAAAATTCAAAGAGATTGCCGAAGCCGCCAAGAAAGGTTGTCCGGTATCAAAAGCGCTGGCTTCGCTGGAGATTACGCTGGAGGCAAGGCTGGTATAAACAGCATTCCACCTCTCTCCAGGGGGGAGTAGGGAGTGGTGATTGGTGATTGGATAAACTAAATGAGTTATTTAGTGATAATCGGAAAACAATTCCTTCGTGCAACCTCTCCCCCCCAGCCCCCTCTCCTGGAAGGCGAGGGGGTGTTCACTCCGATTAAATGTGCTGTAAAACGATCAGTTTTTAAGTAATGTACTACTGAAAGTTCGAATGAAAGAGACCGGTCCGGTTATTTGATATGACCGATGATCCCTGAAGATGACAGGGGTTCAAGAAATGTATGCCAGTAATACCCATCGTGAGCAACGAGGGCTTCGGCTTCGGGCGGTCCCCAGCTCCCTGCCTGGTAATTGGGAAATTTCTGCGGAGGATTGTTTTCCCACACATCGAGAACGGGTTGGATAATGCGCCATGATTCCCTGATCTGGTCTGCACGCATAAAAAGTGTGGCATCGCCGAGCATGACATCATTTAACAGCGTTTCATAAGCGTCGGGCGGATCATTGGAATAGGTGTCGCTGTAGTTATAAATCATATCAACGGGATTCAGTCTCATATCCAACCCGGCTTTTTTAGCCTGGAAGTGTATACGCGCACCCATCTGGGGCTGAATACTGATCACCATCAGGTTGGGATTCAGAAGCTCTCTCACACCGGAAGGAAATATCCTGTGAGGTATCTCCCTGAACTGAATGGTGATATAGGAGGTTTTCCCCTGCAGGCGTTTACCGGTACGTGCATAGAAGGGAACGCCCTGCCATCTCCAGTTGTCGATAAAAAACCGTACTGCGGTGTAGGTCTCTGTCATGGAGGCTTTGTCCACGTTTTGTTCTTCCCGGTAGGCCTTAACCTCTTTGCCTTCAATCCAGCCATCTCCGTATTGTCCTCTCACCGTATTGAGATACACCTCATCCTCGGTATATTTCCGGATGGCATTAAGGACTTCCAGCTTTTTATCACGGACGCTGTTAGCACTCATATCAACCGGCGGTTCCATGGCAATGAGGCAGATGAGCTGGAGAAGATGGTTTTGTACCATATCTCTGATGGCCCCGGCGTGCTCATAGTAGGAAGCCCGGTTTCCAACACCGACCTGTTCAGCCACATGGATCTGCACATGTTCGATATAATTCCGGTTCCACAAGGGTTCGAAAAGCACATTGGCAAAACGAAGGGCCATGATATTCTGTACTGTTTCTTTACCAAGGAAATGGTCGATACGGTAAATCTGACACTCATTGAAAATGCACTGCAGGACATTATTAAGGTCCCTGGCGCTATCAAAATCGTGTCCGAAAGGTTTCTCGACCACAATCCTGTGGTATTCCTTGTTACCTGCAAGACCCGCCTTATCGAGGTGTCCGGCAATAATACCTATAAAATTGGGTGAAACGGCCATGTAGAATATCCTGGTCGTTATTTGATTCCATTGTTTCTCCGTTTTCTCAATGACGTCTTTGAGATGATCATAAGACTTATCGACGGTAATATCTGCCTGGACGTACTGGATAAATTTTTCAAATTCACTCCATTTTTCCTTGTCGGCTTTCCCCCGCCGTGAAAATTTGTTTAACCCCTCAAGAAGCCTCTTGTTATAATTTTCCTGCGAAAGTTCTTTCACATCAACACTGATGATCTTAAATTTTTCAGGCAGAAAATTATCGGCGTAGAGATTATACAGCGCCGGAATGAGTTTCCTCCAGGCAAGGTCTCCGTTGCCTCCGAAAATGGTCAGAATGGTTGGCTTAAGCTCTGATATGTTTTTCATAATCCTTTTAATATGTTAAGGGCAGGCCTTTGACAACCGCCTGAAAAAGGTACCGGCTCCCTGAAGGCCGGAGCGGCCGTACGCAGGATGCCGGCGTACAAATGTTTACCAGTCGGTGTGAAAGACGCCTTTCTCATCTACCCGCTGGTATTTATGTGAGCCGAAGTAATCGCGTTGTGCCTGGATCATGTTGGCTGCCAGATGTCCGCTGCGATAAGCATCGAAATAGGACAGTACCGACATGAAGGCGGGAACGGGAATTCCTGTTTTCACCGCTTCGGAGATCACATCGCGCAAGTCCGATTCATTGTTGTCGGCAGATGCCGAAAGTTGTTTATCGAACAGGATATTCGGAAGGTCCGGATCGTGCTGGTACGCCGCCATAAAATCCTGTAGCATGGATGACCGGATAATGCAGCCACCGCGCCATATCCTGGCGATCTCACCCAGGCTGAGCCCGTAATGCCTCTCATTTGATGCAATACGCAGCAGTTCAAGTCCCTGTGCATATGTCAGCAGCATCGCCATATTCAGGGCATTCCCGAGCTTCTTCAGAAACCCGGCCTTTTCACTGGCGATCCTCTTTTCCGGTCCGTTAAGGATCAGTCCTGCTTTCTCACGCTCATCCTTAAAGGCTGAGAGATTACGCATAGACACCGCTGCATCTATAGTCGGAACGGGAACCTGCAGGTCCATCGCAAGCTGGGAGGACCATTTACCGGTCCCTTTCTGCCTGGCAGAGTCGAGGATATGGTCGATAAGATACCCGCCTTCAACTTCATCCTCCTTGCCGAGAATATCGGCAGTGATCTCAATGAGAAAGGAAGCAAGCGGGCCCCTGTTCCAGTTATCGAAAATGGCTTTCATCTCCAGGTTACCCATATCCAGGCCGTTTTTCATCATATCATAGGTCTCCGCTATCAGCTGCATGATACCATATTCGATCCCGTTATGGACCATTTTCACAAAATGGCCGGCCGAACCTGGACCGAGCCATGTCACGCACGGTGAACCATCAACCTTAGCCGAAGCCTCTTTAAACATTTCTTCAACCTGCCTGTAAGCCTCCCGGTCTCCTCCCGGCATCATACTCGGGCCACGACGCGCACCTTCTGCGCCACCTGAAATCCCGACACCAAGATACTGCGCTCCCTTTTTCGTCACCATTTCCACCCTGCGGTCCGTATCATCCGGATGTGAATTTCCCGCATCAATAAGCAGGTCACCCTTTTCCAGCAATGGCAGAACTTCCGCAATTACCTGATCCACAACACCTGCCGGGACAAGCATCATAACTTTCCTGGGGCGCTGAAGTCCTGTGATGAAGGCTTTAAGTGAATTCACCCCCATGACATTAAATTCAGAGCCTTCCTTATTCAGTGCTTCTACTTTCTCTTCATCCAGATCATAGCCCAGGGCCGAATGGCCGTTTCCGGCTACGTTCAGAATGAAATTTCTTCCCATAACTCCCAGTCCTATAAGACCAAAATCATATTTTTCCATAACTGTTATTACATTATATTATATTAAATTCTTTTAAGCGATTTCCCAGTTCGTCGACCCGCGGAAGATGAATGCAATTGAATCCTTCAATCATGGCAGCCACAATGTTCTCTTCCCGGTCATCAATAAAAAGGCATTCCTCCGCGCACTGACCGGTGATTTGGATAACGGCTCTGAAGATCCGTTCCTCCGGTTTACGCATGTGCAGGAAACAGGAACTGAAAAAAGAGTCAAAATAGTTCCGTAATCCGAACTTCTCAATGCGGAACATATTCAGAACCATCGATTCGTTGTTGATGGTGGAGAGACGATATTTGCCCTCCATTTTAAGTTTCCCGAGAATGTCAAGCGTAGAATCGTAACGACGGCTCTGTTCCTTCATAAATCGTAAAATATCCTCCCTCGAAAATTCACGTTTTTCCGTAAAATAGACGGCATCGATATAATCTTCAAGTGTCAGGTCACCTTTTTCCAGGTCCTCGGATATCGTTTCATGAATTGCCTCCACCGACGAATAATCCAGTGAAAATACCTTCGCGGCCTCTTCCCTCGACTTCTCATCCCAGCCGTTGGTGAGGCAAACCCCGCCGACATCAAAAAAAATGGCTTTAAACTGCTGATTGTTTTGCATACCTGTTTATCTTTTCAGACATGCCCGTCAAAGCACTGCGAGTGTGTTACTGCAATCACCGGCGGACATCCTGTTTTAAAACTATTTCCCGATCAGTGAACAACGTGAGTGGCCTTTTCCTTAATGGAATCCAGCAGGGCATCATAGGGTTTAATAAACTTATCGATCCCTTCTTCAACAAGCTGGCCGGTCACTTGTTCCATGCTGATGCCTGTTTGTTCAAGATCAGAAAATACCCGGAATGCTTTATCCGTGTCTTTCAGAATGGTACCGGGTTCAAGGATGCCATGGTCTTTAAACGCTTCAATGGTCTCATCCGGCATAGTATTTACCGTATGCTGACCAATCAGAGGTTCGACATACCGTGTATCGCGATACCCTTCGGTTTTGTTACTCGTGCTTGCCCAAAGCGGCCGCTGAACCCTGGCACCTTTGGATGCCAGTTTTTCCCAGCGCTCTCCTGAAAAAATCTTTTCAAAACTCTGGTAGGCGATTTTCGCGCTGGCAACGGCCGACTGACCAAGCAGATTTCCTGCCATAATTTTTTTCTCACCGCTTAACCGGGGTATGATCTCATCATGCAGTTTATGATCGACCAGAACGTCAATACGGCTCAGGAAGAAGCTGGCTACAGACGCCAGTTTGTTCACCGGCATGCCTTCTTTCAGCCTTCTCTCCACCGCACGGATATAGGCTTCGGCAACATCCTCATAACTTTGAATGGAGAACAGGAGGGTAATATTGATATTGATCCCTTCATACAGCATTTGTTCTATGGCCGGCAGGCACTCAGTGGTGCCTGGAATCTTGATAAAACAATTGGGCCGGCCTACGATCCTGAAAAGTCTGCGGGCGTCGGCCATGGTCTTTGCGGCGTCCCTGGCCAGGTGAGGCGATACTTCAAGACTGACAAAACCGTCAACGCCCTCCGATGAATTGTAGACTCCCCGGAGCATATCGCAGGCATCCTGGATATCTTTCACAGCCAGGTCTTCATAGATCTCATCAGGCCTTTTACCCTTTTCTGCCATGCTCATGATCTGTTCATCGTACAGATGTCCCTGGGTCATGGCCGTATTGAATATTTTCGGATTTGAGGTGATCCCTCTTAATCCTTCATTTTCGATCCTGTTCTTCAGTTCCCCGTTTTTTAAAATTTCTCTCGACAGGTTATCGAGCCAGTAACTCTGTCCGTATTCCAGAAGTTTATCAAACTTTTTCATAAGGCTTTCCTCTTATTTAAAATGTTTTTTTTCAATTGTATCAATTTTCTCCGAGCGGCGAACATGTCTCTCCTCTACAGAGGGAACGGCTTCCAGGAAAATATTTGCAATTTCCCTTGCCAGCTCTTCGCCGATGACTCTCTGACCGATACAGAGAATATTCATCCGGTCGTGTTCAACGCCCTGGTGTGCCGAATAGCTGTCGTGGCATACGGCAGCGCGAATGCCTGGGAACTTGTTGGCCGCAACGGACACCCCCACCCCGCTTCCGCATAGCAGGATACCCCGGTCTGTCCTGCCTTCCATGATGGCTTTGGCCAGAACCTCAGCAGCGTCGGGATAATCATCAAATGCGATATCCGGGTCCAGAGGTACCAGCTCGTACCCTTTCCGGATAATTTCCTCTTTTAACATCCCGGCATACTGGACACCGGCATGATCACGTGCTATACTTACCTTCATGTCTGGGCTATTTTTATGGAACGCTGAACTTTTTTAACCAGCTCGTTCACGGTAAACCCGTAGTGATCAAAAATGTCCTGGTAGTTTGCACTCGATCCAAAACGATCGACCGAAAGCACGACGCCGCTGCTGCCAACCCATTCCCTCCAGCCGAAGGATGAGCCTGCTTCAATGGCGACCCTTTCGTGAATGTACGGCGGGAGAACAGCATTTTTATACACGTCATCCTGTTGTCTGAACAGCTCCCAGCAAGGCATACTCACGACCCGGGAATCGATATCCATACCGGTGAGTTTCTCCTGGGCATCCAGTGCCAGGGAGACCTCTGATCCCGTGGCGATGAGTATGACATCAGGTCTGTTTCCCTGTTCCTCCGAGATCACATAACCGCCGCTGAGAACACCGGCGGCGCTGGCAAATTTATTCCTGTCGAGAACCGGTACGTCCTGACGGGTGAGCACCATAATGGACGGCCCCTCTTTGCGCTGAAGCATGGCTCTCCAGGCATACGACACCTCATTGGCATCAGCCGGACGGAACACAAAAATTCCCGGCATGGCCCTGAACGAAGCCAGGTGTTCAACAGGCTGATGGGTAGGTCCGTCGCCGCCCAATCCGATCGAATCATGAGTAAAAACATAAATGGTGGGTATTCCCATCAACGCTGCCAGCCGTATTGCCGGCCGGGCATAATCCGAAAAGATGAAGAAGGTTGAAGCAAAAGCTCTCAATCCACCGTGAAGGGTGATCCCCGATGTGGCTCCGGCCATGACATGTTCGCGTATACCCCAGGCGATATTCCTGTTCTGGTATTTTTCCTTTTCAAAATAACCCGAGTCGTTCATCAGGGTTTTTGTCGAGGCTGCCAGGTCAGCGCTGCCACCAACGAGGTAAGGGATATGGCCGCAAAAGGCATTAATGACTTTCTCAGAAGCCTTGCGTGTGGCCAGGGGACCGTCCTCCGGCTCAAACTCGGGTATATCGATGTCCCAGTTGTCCTCGAGTTCCATTGCGCGACCCTTTTCGAGAAGGCTCCAGGCATGTTGATGCTTTTCTTTGTATACAGAGTAAAGGTTGTTCCATTCCTCTTCATATTTTTCACCCCTGGATATCGCTTTATTCATATATTCCCAGACCTCAGGAGGGATATAAAAGGTCTTGTCAGCAGGCCAGCCATAGGCTTCTTTTGTTTTTCTTACCTCCTCCTCACCAAGGGGTGAGCCATGGGCTTCCGGTGAATCCTGTTTGCCGGGAGATCCGTAAGCAATATGCGTCCGGAGAATGATGAGTGAAGGTTTGTCCTTTACCTGCTGAGCTTCCCGCAAAGCGTCATAAATTTTCTCAGTGTCATTGGCATGGTCGCCGAGATCCGTGACATGCCAGTTGTAGCCTTCGAAGCGTTTGGTCACATCGTCGGAATAGGTTATCTCCGTCTTTCCGTCAATGGTTATATGATTGTTATCATACAGGAAGATGAGTTTTCCCAGGCCGAAGTGACCGGCCAGGGAAGCTGCCTCATTCGAAGCCCCTTCCATAAGATCGCCGTCACTGCAGAAACCATACACGTAATGGTCTATGACCGGAAAATCCTTCCTGTTAAAGCGGGCGGCCAGGTGAGCTTCCGCCATGGCCATCCCCATGGCCGTCATGAATCCCTGCCCGAGAGGGCCCGTGGTCGTTTCGATACCCTCAGTAAGTCCGTATTCGGGATGCCCGGGAGTGAGACTGCCCCACATTCTTAGATTTTTGATCTCTTCCAGCGGAAGATGGTACCCCGTAAGGTGAAGCATCGAATACTGAAGAATGGATGCATGACCGTTGGATAACACAAAACGGTCACGGTTAAACCACGAAGGATCACGGGGATTATATTTCATGATCCTGTCCCACAACACAAAAGCCGCCGGTGCCAGGGCCATGGCCGTGCCCGGATGACCCGATCCCGCTTTTTGTACGGCATCCATGGCCAGCGTCCTGATTGTATTGATACATAATTGTTCTAGTTTTTTATCATACATGATATTTCCCTCTTTTTCCGCTTATCGCGTTTTCTTATTCATGATATCCAGCATCTTTCCCTAATGCTCCATAAAAGAGGGAAAACCATGCCATCCTTTCACGCAGATCTTCAAACCATGGAAATGATCTGTTTGACAGGCAGAAGGCTGAAAGTCATTTCTTTAAGATAGTGGGTAGTGTGGAATTTGTTCAACAAGGCACGGGCAGGGATGGGACAGGGGAAGGAGTTATGAAGTTATGGGGTTATGGAGTTATGAAGTTATGAAGTTATGAAGTTATGGAGTTAGGGAGTTAGGGAGTTAGGGAGTTAGGAGTTAGGGAGTTAGGGAGTTAGGGAGTTAGGGAGTTAGGGATATCGAATGATTCGGAGATGGAGATCTGAATATTGAATGAAAAACCACTGTTGTCCGGTAAAACCGAAAAATACTTATCCACAAAATACTCTAATGGGCATTCGCGCGATTAAGTGGGTGGAGTTGATACAATTCACAGGGACCACCAGGTTATATATCATTAAAAACGGGTCTGGACAGATTTAATGACAATTACAACGGATATAAAATGGTAATAGATTTATTAAGATAAAAAGATGTGTATAAAGATTGGCATTTCAGGAGAGTGGTTCATCTTCTAATGAGATAAGCTGACATAAGAGTACTTTATAAAATAAAATTTTCTTGTGCAATGTTACCGGAAAACCGTTCGATTCAAAACATATTTTATCGGAGTGAACACCCCCTCTGCCTTTCAGGAGAGGGGGCCGGGGGGGGGGGTGAGGTGGAACGAATGAAGTCCTGACTTATCCCTTTCCCAATAACTCCATAACCTCATAACTCCATAACTCCATAACTTCCCCTACTTTATCTTCATAGCCTTCATTGAATAAAAAGAACGATCTGCAAACTGAACTCTGATCAGGTACACCCCGGCGACTGGGTGATGTCTGAAGATAGTATAAGCCGGCCGCCATTTGCTCAATTTTTTATCATTTTTAAAGAACTGATCGAATGATCCGCAAACTGAACTGTTATGAAATATAAGCCGGGAGCTAAATCTCCGGTTTCCAGGATTTTATTTGTCGTGATCAACGAATTTACTTCATAAACCACCCTGCCATATATATCATAAACTTTTATCGCCGTCAATGTCAGGTCAGATCGGATGTTTATATGATCATCAAAAGGATTGGGGAAGATTTTCAGGTTTGGATGTGAAAGATAATTATCATCCGAAAATAATGAACCACAGTGATCACAAGCCGAATCCTGATCTGAACATTCTGAATAGTAAGTTAAGTAATACGTAATTTCTCCACAAACCTGGAATGATAAAAAATATCCTAAGAGGCCAACTGAATATCCTACACCTTCAATTAAAGAAGGGGGATTACAGGGATCGGGATCGTAAGGATAACCCTGACCACCAAATTCACTGTATCTTTTATGATACCGGCCAGATATCTCAACTGAATCTATGACTTTAACGACAATAGAGCATCGATCCCCCTCCAAAGGGTAGTATTCTCCCTTAATAGTATCGCCGATACTAAGATTAAAATTATAGATCGTTATCGGTTCGGCCTCTCCATTTGGAATATATTGAACCTTTTTGTCTGGAGTATTTCTTATGAAGCCGATTAATGCTCTTTGCGTTGTATAATGCGGCCCCAAATATGGGGAAACCAGTTTATGTTCATAAAGTTTATAATACTTCCGATTATCAATGGTCGTATCACCACAACAATCCTTATAGATATCTTCAAAGGGACCCGCAGGTCCTCCATCATAACTCTCAGCCCAAGATCCATCATTAAAATTCATGGGAATATATTCCTGGGAGAACAGGCTCTCACTCAGTGCAAGTAGCAACGATACACTAAAAATATTACGGAATAATTTTATGCAACGTGCCATGGTAGTTAATTTTTATTGATTGAGCCATAGTCTATATCCACAATAGCGCCTGTTTCTGTATTGAAAGCATCACCATCGGAAAGTTCGATGCTGCCATTATTGGCTATTGTAATTCTTCCGCCGTTTAATACAACCGTATTGCCATTGATCAGATGTCCGCCCGAAATGGTGACCATCCCGTTGTCTTCTATGTACAAAGTACATCCCGGTGCCAGGGTGATGTCTGAAGTTATTACAACCCGGCCGCCTTCCTGGACATAAATATCATTACAAAAACTTTGTGGTGAGTGCCAACTTTCAATTGATGTTACATACAGCGGATTTTCATCATAGCATTCAGGAAGATCCTCCGTTTCCCACAAGCCCCTTCCCCAGGTTGATGCATAAAGTTTTCCCGAAGTTTTATTCAATGAAAGTCCGGTTGTAATCGCATAAGGCAGATCACCCAAACGCTGCCACGAGGTTTTCCCTTCTTCAAGATAATAAACACCAACATCGTTTGCAACATATATCATGTGATTGACATAATCATATTCTATATCGGCAAGGGGCAGGTTAGGCAAATTGTAGCTGATATTCGTCCAGTATCCGCCTCCGTTGGTGGTGGTATATATTTTTTTACCCGCGGATAATCCGCCAAAACATACCCAGACTTTATCCGGATCCTCCGGATGAACCTCAATAGCTGTCATCTTAGCCTCCGTTGTGATGGATCCAAGATTTGAAGTGATATCGGTCCATGTACTTCCATCATCAGTAGTACGTACTATTGTAACAGTCTGAGTCCATCCATTTCCGGTATCATAGTAGAAATCTTTTGTAAGATAAAAATAGTTTGGATTGGATTTACTAATTGCCATTGCCATAATACGGTCATTTGGCCATTGAGGTGAATAGTCGTTCCAGGTAACACCTTCATCAGTCGACACTTTTACTTTTTGCCATGCAGCAGATATATATATTTTGTTTAAAACAGGATGTAAGACAATGGGAGGATCATATTTAAGTGGATCATATTGTCCGGTATAATACCAATTTGAGCCACCATTTTTTGTGTAATAGTAATCGCCATTTACCATCGCGATCATATTTTGAGTGTTGTGGTCATTGATCAGACTAGTACCACCATCACCACCAAGACACATATGAATCCAGGATGATCCATTATAAAAATGCGTACCGCAATCTCCGACTCCCCCAATATAAATGTCAGGATTTGCATCAGAATTGGCAATGCCGTAGAATAATGAACCCTGAATGCCATCTGTCAGATTCGTCCAGGAAGAGCCATGATTGGTTGAAGAATAAATACCGGCATCGTTTCCCTGATAAATAGTTTCCGTTCCACCGGAGGTGACAATATAAAAATCTCTTAAGTCATCATGTAATGAAGATCCAATTTGATCAAATTCATGATTTGCATAATCGTATTTATATTGAAAAATACCACCTATATAAATCTCGTCTGAATTTTCAGGTGAAATGGTCATATTATACATCATATGGTCGCGTGTATAAATATAATCCTGATCCACTAAAGTTGTCCAGGTTAGACCCTCATTAAGTGATTTTTCAAGAGTTGAATAGTTGGAATCATCCCGATAAATTAAATAAATAGCATCGGAATCATCGGCAGTAGTAGCCATTTCCATCCAATGGGGTGTTTGTGATCCATATTTAAGATTATCAGCGTAATTCGTTGTTAACCAGGTTCCGCCACCGTTATTGGTTTTATATATAAATCCATTGGTTACCCTGTTTGTATTGTGATCTCGCCCATCTGAACAAATGAAAAGTGTACCGGGCTCACTTTCCTTGTAGACCATATCTCTATACCATTGATTATTAGGTAGGACGGGCGCATGAGTATTAACCCAGTTATACCCGCCATCAGTCGATTTATAAACAGTATATCTGGACAAAGCGTAAATAGTATTTTTGTTTGTGGGGTCAAGGATTATTTTTACCATATATAAATCTTGATCCGGAACGCTGGTCATTCGATCCGTTACCCAGGTGGATCCTCCGTCATTGCTATAGATCACTCCCATTCCATAAATATCATCTCCTTTTAAAGATCCATTTTGACCGTCCCATCCGGTTGCAATATATATTTTACCGGTATTGTCTACTTCAATATCAGTCACTGAAAACGCATACGTGTAATCTGTAAGGTTTACCCATGATGTGCCGCTCCTTTTCCAAAGACCTCCTCCATTTAACCCTACATACAAATCAGTGGAATTTGCCCAAATACTGAGTACCTGACATTGACCATTATTATCCTTATTACATGGATTTGCGGGAAATGAATTTGGCCCTAGAGGAGTCCAGTTAACAGATGAAAAAGAAGAAAAAGATTCTTGTAAAGCAGTAACTGACTCAGTCATTGCCAAATGTCTCAATTGTTTCCCGTATTCTTTAAACCCGCCGTTTTTATCAATCCTGCTGCTCCAGAACCATTCCCATCTGTTAAACAGCTCTTCTTCCTCATTCTCCGATTCCTCTACTGAACGCGAAAAAGATGATGTATCTTGGTTAAATTTATCATGCTGATCAACAATTTCGAAAAAAGATTTACCTGAAATATTTTCAGGATCCTGGCATTTCACATTTTTTGGCCATAAAAAGACCATGGAAACTGAAATAATGAGAATATTACTTATCATTGATTTAGTTTTTTAGGATGGGTAATGAATAAAATGAATGATCATTGAATTGAATTCTCATTAAATAAAAACCGGTCATCAGATGATTCAATTCTAATAATTCGTTATCATAATATGAGGGGTTTTCTGTAAATACATCATGACCAAGCATATCATAAATCTTAATCTGAATGATCGGTTTGGGAGACTGAATTCTTATTTGATCCGTAAACGGGTTGGGATATATTTGAATACCTGATTTTTGAACCAAAATACCCTCGATGTATTCACAAGGGGAGCAATCCTTATTTGTCCATTCGGAATAACACCATAGCATATTGTTAGTTTCTCCACCCAAATCGAAATAGCTAAAGTATCCTAAAAGTCCATTCGAAAATCCTATTCCTTCAATAAGGGTCTCTGCAGGCTGAGCGCCTTCTGTTTGATTATATCTTTTATGATAGCGACCGCAGATCTCTGTAGAATCTATTTCCCTGATGACGAAATTATCAACAGCCCCCTTTATTGTATCACCGGTTTTCAAATTAAAATCATAAATAGTAACGGGATCAATCGAATCTTTTGGAATATATTTAACTGTTTTATCGGAAAAATTCCCGATCAGCCCTAAATAAATGTCTCTGATTGTATCATTAGAACGATTATAATAAATCTTTACTTTGGTTTCATACAACTTGTAATAAAGATCATTATTAATTAATGTATCCCCATTACAGATCTTTTGCGTAAATTCCCTATATCCACCCTCTTCAATGTAATGCTCTATCCAAACACCATCTTCAAAATTCATGGGAATATAATCCTGGGAGATCACGACATTGCTTTGAGTGATAAGCAGAATCAATGCTGAAAATGCTATCAGGTTAATCCGTTTCATTTTTTCAATTTTTTATTATTTTTAAGGAAGAAGTGGAATGATCGGCAAATTAAATCCTTATCAGGTACATTCCTGGCGGGATTTCCAAGCTTTCACTCCGTCAGTATCATCCTCTTAGTATCCACCATCTTTCCGTCAACCTCCAGCGTATACAAATACATTCCTTTCTGAAGGGTTGCTCCGTCAATGATTACCATGAGCTCTCCCAGCCCTGAAAGGTTCCTGACCATTACCTCCGTTCCATTCAGGCTATGGACATACAATTTGGCCGAACGCACGCCTTCCGGCAGGAATACTTTGATTTGTGTTTTGTCGTAAAACGGATTGGGAGTGTTCTGATAAAGCACCGGAAATTCTCCTGCCATAAGATCAGCTTCCGGTTCTGAAGAAGCACTTTTCCTGACACCTCCTTCACTGTAACCTATGAAATCCTTTATCTTAATAAGTTCCTGCTCTTGAGAGATCATGATATTTTTCAAAGTCTCAATCTGAGCCTGCTGTTCCTGAATGGCCCCGATCAAATAAGGAACGAGTGCCACATAATCGATCCCGTAGATATCGTTCTCCTTATCATATTTGACAACGGATGGTATCACCGTTTCTGTTTCCTGCGCAACCAGGCCCACACGGTTAAAACGGTCTTCCGGATGACTGAACCTGGATAATTCAGGATATGCTGACAGATCTGCGAAATATTCCTTTTTATAATCATATTTGACCGGGTGCAGCAACATGATCTTATGGATCGAACTGTCTACCTCCCTGACGTTCTCCTTCGATCGAAAATCGGAACGGTTGACAAGATTTTCATAATAAATATAAGACCACGGATAATCGGATGTACCCAGATTTCCACACCAAACCCCAGCCATATCAGCCAAATAGGGTTTTACTTCCGGCCCGATATCATTTATAAATAGTGTTGTATGGGGAAATGATGTATATTTTAATGTTAATTCATTTTCAAATATACTGGTACCATTTACCCGGAAAAAATATGCTGGATAAGGATCTGCACCTATGCCAGTATGACCGCTGGAATTAACGATAACCTGGGATTTCACGAATGTAAGCGAAGCCCCGGACATAAACAGGATGACAAATAATTTTTTCATGGTTTGTTGTTTAATGAATAAAACATACGAATCTCATTTATTTCTAAACGATTCGAAATGTTAAATTAAGTTCTGAAGAAAATATGAAAAAAAAAAATCATTTGTCAATTTAGAAAGTTTCCGGATAACGATTCAAGGAAAAACAGATTATCTGAATCGATGGAAGAATTAGCATGAAATATGCAATAGAGGTACTTTTATCTCACTGAAATATTTGTTAATATTTGTGTTTTTTAGATGCTTTTTTTAGGTATATTATTCAGTATATTTTTAATCACTGTTGTCCGTTAAAACCGAATAGGTGTTGCGTTAGGAGTTAGGAAGTTAGGAAGTTAGGGATTAAGGGATTAAGGGATTAAGGGAGTTAGGGAGTTAGGGAGTTAGGAAGTTAGGGAGTTAGGAAGTTAGGGAGTTAGGAAGTTAGGGAGTTAGGAAGTTAGGGAGTTAGGAAGTTAGGGAGTTAGGAAGTTAGGGAGTTAGGAAGTTAGGGAGTTAGGAAGTTAGGGAGTTAGGAAGTTAGGGATTGAGTTAGAGTATGCTATGGTGGGCTGGGTTTCCCCTTTTAGGGGACTAAGGGGTGAGCGTGGGGAGAGGTTAGGAAGTTAGGAAGTTAGGAAGTTAGGAAGTTAGGGATTGAGGGATTACGGGATTGAGGGATTGAGTTAGAGAAGACAGAGCCTGTGAAAAATTTTGTGTAAACCAGTAACTGCAGGTTATATTCGACATCTTTCTCCAAATTTAATAACAAATTGGTTAATAATAATTCCCCATTTAGTGATTGGCATTGTCCACTTTAGCTGGATGTTGCTCAGGGCAAGGTAAACAGCCTTCAGGACTGCCTGGTCATCAGGGAAAACTGTTTTAATTTTGGTGTATTTACGGATCCCACTATTAACACTTTCGATCGCATTTGTGGTATAAATGATTTTTCTGATTTCCAATGGAAAATCGAAGAAGGCCGTGAGTTCCTCCCAGTTTGTCTTCCAGGATTTAATGGCATAAGCATATTTTGCACCCCATTTTTTATCAAATTCATCCAAAGCATCGTAAGCAATTTCTTTGTTAATAGCTCCATAAACGAGTTTAAGATCAGCCATAAACACTTTTCTTTCTTTCCATGCCACATAACGTGCACTATTGCGGATTTGGTGAACAATGCAAAGCTGGCAGATCGTTTGAGGAAAAACTGCGTTTATAGCCTGGCGTATTCCGGCAAGATTATCGGTGCAGGCAATCAGGATGTCTTCTACCCCACGGGCTTTGAGATCGGTAAGCACATTCAACCAGAACGATGCACTTTCCGTTTCGGATATCCACATTCCAAGAACTTCTTTTAGCCCGTCTTTCTTCAGCCCGATGATCAGATAAATCGTTTTCCCGATAACCCGGCCATTATGACGAACCTTTAATACAATGCCATCCATCCAGACCACAAAATAGACACTTTCCAAGGGCCTTTGCTGCCATTGCTTAATGTTCTCTAAAATGGAATTGGTGATATTCGATACCGTGCCTTCACTCAACTCAATGCCATAGATCTCCTGGATTGTTGCCTCAATATCACGGGTGCTCATACCCCGGGAATACAAGGTAATAATCGCCTGTTCAATGCGTGCTGACATGCGCTGGTGCTTTGGAACAATCACCGGATCAAAGCTTGAGTCCCGATCCCTGGGAACCTCCAATGGAATATCTCCAATATCGGTTTTTAGCGTTTTACTGCTATACCCGTTGCGATTATTTCCACCCGTCTTTTCATTGGGTTTATGCTTCTGGTAGCCAAGATGTTCATCCAACTCTGCCTTTAACATGCCTTCAACTGCCTGTTTATATAGCACATGGAAGAAATCATCCAGCTCAGATTGTGATTTGATCTTGCGCAGTGCTTCCTGCGGGATCTCAAAATCATCTTTGTTCTTGTCTTTGTCTTTCATAATACTGCGTCATTTTGTAAAATTAAACGTTTTCAATCCGGTCTAAAAAATCTTTGAGCTTTTTATGGCTCCAGATTTTTTAAACCTTGACGCAGCTACTAACTTTACACAAAATTCTTTACACCACCAGAAGACAGGATGATGCTCTCTAACTTCCTAACTCTCTAACTCCCTAACTCCTCTCCCCCTGCATTCCAACCCGGTACAAATCAGTTGACATGGTATAAATCCTCTCCCATCGCCATTTTCAACTGTGACAGGTTTAAAACATAGTCAATCCTGGCCCTGGTGAGCATGAGCCGGCTGGTAGCCAGTGAAATTTCGGCATCGAGAAGATCCAGGTTGGTAATGGCGCCGGCCTGGTAATTCGTCTGGGCCAGGTCGTATGCCTGCTGTGCCTGGGTAACCTGTAACCTGTTCTGGTCGATCTTTTCGGACGAAGATTTTACCTGTGCCCGGGCCTTCATCACTTCCACAGAAACCTGCCTTTGGGCGGTCTCACTCTGATATTGAGAACTTTCAATTTCCGCTTTGGCGATCTTCAGGTTATTTTTCTCACGGTATCCGTCAAAGATGGGGATGTTCAGACTGACGCCCGCTGAGAAATTTGCCTTAAAACTGTTCAGATTGGGAATATACCCGTTTTTTCCGCCCCCAGTGGCGAAAGCCCCCAGTGTGGGGTAATTGGATGTTTTGGTCAGTTCATACCTGAGTTGTGCCAGTTTCTCTTTTTGCTCACTAAGTTTCAGCTCTTCGCGGTTTTTCATGGCCAGATTCAGCATGGAATCGGCACTGATACTATCAGAACTGTCATTGAGCTCATTGCTGACATACACCAGCTTATCGACAGGCTGGCCCAGAAGGGCATTCATCACCGCCGAAAGGGTCTGCTGACCGGCGAGAAGATCGACCTTTCGGTTTTCAATGGCTGAAATTTTTACTTTGGTGGAAAGGATTTCATAATCTGTAGCCGAACCCGTCGCCTTTTTTTTCATGATAAAATCCAGATGGTTATTCAGGTTCTTCAGCTCATCGTTGCTTATCCTGACCGATTCCTGAACCATTAGCAGGTTGTAATAGGTACTGATGACCAACATAGCCATGTTTTGACGGACGAGGTTCAGACTCTCAGAGCTCAGCTCTTTTGACGCTTCAGCCAGTTTGATACTTTTTGAAGTACGTCCGAAATCATAAATAAGCTGTCGCACGCTGACATCGGCTGAATAGTTATCTTCGGGATAAAGTTGAATGTTGCCGTATCCGGGAAAATCGAACGAAATTACCGGGTCGATCCTGGTGTAGGAGGCCCCTGCAGACACAGTTGGGAGATAGGCCGATCTGGCCAGTCCGATTCTGCCTTCCGCCTCTTCCACAGCCTGGGCGGCTGCTTTAACCGACGGGTGAGTGGAAATTACCCTGTCAACCACTTTTTCCAGGTTCAGGGTGTCTCCCTCATTCCTGTTCTGCTGAGCAAAGCCGGCGCCGGAAAGCCATAAAAGTGAAAAAATGAAAATACCTGTCTTTTTCATATCTTTAATCTTACGTAGTTAACTTTTTCTGTTCAGCCTTTCTAATAGCAATCTTTTCTTTTCTCCTTTTTGTCCGAAGCAGTACCACCGGGATTCCGCCAATGAAAGTGATGATGGCAGAAATCAGGAAATCATCATCCACCCCCTGGATAAAAGCCTGGTTATTCACATTTTTGAGAAGAACATACTGGCTCTGCCTGGCCGCATCCGTGGCTGAACTACCGGCCTCATGCATGATGTAACCTGTAAGGTGATGGGTCACCTCCTGATATACCGGTGAATGGGGGTCAATGGCCTGGCTGAAACGTTCCGAATGATAACTTACCCGTGATGTAAGGATGGTGGCAAAGATGGCAACCCCCAGACTCCCGCCAATCTGCCGGATCACGTTGATAAGTCCTGAAGCCTGCGCCATCTTTTCCCTTGGTATGTCGAGAAGCGCTACCGCACTTAAGGGTGTAAACATCAGCCCCATGCCAAAACCGCGGAGATAGAGTGAGAGCATGATGTACCAGTGTTCAGTCATATAAGACAGGAAACCGTTGATCAAAAAGCTAAGGGTTAATGCAATGATGCCGACGATCACCGGCATTTTCGGATTGAACTTATCGGCTATCCTGCCCGCAACAGGTGACATGGCGCCCTGAATGATCCCGACTGGAAGAAAAACCGCACCCGACTGGATAGCCGTATATCCCAGTGAATTCTGAAGATATAGCGGCAACAGGAACGTACTTCCAAACATGCCGATACCAAATATCAGCATGATAATGTTGCTTATGGCAAAATTATGATCCTGAAGCAGTTTCAGATCGATCAGGGGATGCTTCACCGTAAGTTCCGTGGTAAGAAAGACTGCAAATGAGATGATGGAAATGGCAAAGAACAGGAGAATCCTCGGGGAGGACCATCCTTCCGCATTTGAGGCAGCATTTCCTTCCGTAAGCCCGTAAATGAAAAAGGGAAGAAAGATACTCACGGAGAGAAAGCCGATAAGGTCAAAGCCCCGGATATCCGGGTTTTTGTATTCCCGCTGGATGATCAGGGTGGCCATCATCCCAATGATTCCGACAGGGACGTTAACGTCAAAAATGAGGTGCCAGTTGAAATTATCGACCAGGTAACCGCCAACGAGTGGTCCGAATGACACGGAAGCGGCGGCGGCAATAGACCAGAAGCCGAGAGCGATCCCGCGTTTGTCGGGAGGAAATTCACGGGTAATAATAGCCATGCCCACCGGCATCAGACATCCTGCACCGAGACCCTGTATTACCCTGGAGAGGATCAGTATATTTTCATCGGGCGAGATACCGCAGAGAAATGAGCCCAGGGTGAAGGCGAACAGACCCCAGAAGTAAACTTTCTTATAGCCAAACTTGTCGGCAAGCCATCCGGAAGTTGGCAGCATCACGGCAAGAGCCAGGAGATATGCTGTCAGCACCCACTCAATTTTATCGATGCCTACGCCGAATGAGGCCATGATCTTTGGCAGCCCGACATTGACAATCGTCGCATCGAGAACTGCCATGAAAGTGCCTATCATCACATTCCCCAGCAAGAGCCACTTGTACTTCGGATCGTCAGGTTGAAAATAGTCGAAACGGTTTACCAGCGCCCTCCTTACCCTGTGTGCCGGGGTAATCCGTCTTTTGCTCATTTTTTAATGATTTTTATTTCAACCGACATCCCTGCGAGGAGGTCTACCGGTTTGTTATCGGATCTCTGACCGATATGATCGATCGAAACTTTGACCGGCACACGCTGTGTAACCTTGGTGAAGTTACCCGATGCATTGCTTGCCGGGATAAGGGAAAATTGTGAAGCCGTATTGGAGCCGATATAGAAAACCTTTCCTGAAAAATTCACATCAGGATAAGCATCAACGGTAAAATCCACATCCTGTCCGAGCGATACGTTTTTAAGCTTGGTTTCTTCCAGGTAAACCATAACCCAGAGGTTATGATTTTCAGAAATGGTCATGATGGCCTGCCCCGGTTGGACAATCTCCCCGGGAAGCATCCATCTTTTGGCGATAATACCGCTTGCCGGCGCGTATACCCTGGTTTTTTGCAACTGATTATCCAGGACATTAATCTGTGCGACGGCACTCTTTATGGCAGCGTCGGCCGACTGTATGGCAGAAGCGGCAACCTTTAGCTGCGAATTGGCAGCATCCAGACGCGCCTTTGCGGTTTCTAATGATTTACGGCTGTGATCGAACTGCTCCTGGGTAATCACACTCCCCGCAAACTGCTTTTTAGCCCTGTCAAAGTCATCTGAACTTTTTTGATATTCAATTTCCACAACTTTAATGCTCTCCTTCTGAAAGCCGAGCTGGGCCAGGGACTGTCCCCTGGAAGCCATCGCCTGGTCACGCCTTGATTCGGCTTCCGCCCTGCTGGCAACCAGACTACTGGAATCCAGTACCACCAGGAGCTCTCCCTGCTTTACCGTATCTCCTTCATCAGCATAATTTTCCAGGATCCTGCCCATAATCTGACTGCTGACCGTTACCTTATCAGAATTGATATAGGCATCATCCGTCGATATGTAACTGGAATATTTTGAATACCAAAGGACACTCAAAATGATTACTGTTGCAATGACCAGGATCATCGGGATGTAAAACTTCAGGCCCTTTTTGTTTCCTTTCGTTTCAGTGTTGCTGTTCTTCATTTTTTTAGTTGATCAGAAAATTAATATTATTTTTTTCCGGGCACATTCGCATGGTCCCGGGCTATTCCATTTATGAAAATAGTAAGAAACACGTCCATCCTTTTTTCCATTACCTCAAGATCGGCCGCTTCCACCCCCAATAAATCGTTTTTCCACAGGAAGGATCGCCTGATCGCCTGCAGAGACTCGAGAAAGACTGACGCAACCTCCTCCTCATCCAGGTTTCTGAACCCGGCATTTTCCTTCCCGAGCCTGATGATATTCCGGATGTAATTCTTTTCCCTTGTCTTCAGCTCATCAATCAGGTCGCGCATGACCGGTTTGAGTTCACGGATGGCATTGAGACGTAGCTTGCTAAGATTAATGAACTTCCTGAAATAAAGATTACGGATGTTCACGTAGTCACGTAACATCTCAGCTGGTGTCTCCAGCCTGCACCGGCTTTCATCCAGGTAGCTGAAAAAATCCTCCTGCTCCTTCTCGATCACCGCATGAAACAAACTGGTCTTATCGGGAAAATAATAATACAGGGAAGCTTTGGACATCCCGGCATCGCCGGCTATCTCCCTCATCGTTGTCTTCTCCAGTCCGTAAAGGCCGAACCTGTTTCTGCGCCGTACTAATGATAAAATCTATTTTATCCCGGTTATCTCCCGAATGTTGAATCTTTACCATCAATAATCCTGATTGTCTTTATACACTTTGACCATTTTTTTTGAAAGGTCAAAAATAAAACAAAAGATCTTAATGACAGTTCATCTCTTTACAATTTTTAACAAAAAAAATTCGTGAACAGATCTAAGGCAGAATCATTCGCATATTCATGTGATAATAAGATACTTCTCCGGACATGCAGGAATATCCTGCCGTCCATTATTTCAGTCTGACTACCTGTTTCCCCGTATTTTCACCGTTGAACAAACCAATAAAAGCGTCAGGAATGTGTTCAAACCCGTTTACGATATGTTCGAGGGTGACCAGTTTTCCCTGTCGGAGCCATTCCCCGATTTGTTTGACAGCTTCAGGATAACGGTCTGAATAATCAGAAACCGTATAACCCTGCATCATGGCGGCGTGACCCAGAAGAACGGGTTGTACGCGCGGGCCAGGGGGCTCTTCAGTACTGTTGTAAAGTGAGATCTGTCCACATACAGGGATCCTTGCATACCTGTTGATCAGCGATAGTACGGCATCGGAAATCTCACCCCCTACATTATCGAAATAAACATCGACACCATCAGGACAGGCATTTTTAAGATCCTTTGCCAGGTTTCCGGTTTTCCTGTAATTGATGGCTTCATTAAAATGCAGTTTATCTTTCAGCAGGCTGACTTTCTCATCCGAGCCGCAAATTCCGGTTACCCGGCAACCTTTGATTTTCGCGATCTGCCCTACTACGTTTCCAACAGCACCTGCAGCTGCAGAGACAACCACGGTTTCACCGGTTTTTGGCCTGCCGATTTCCAGAAGCCCGAAATAGGCTGTCATGCCGGTCATCCCGGCTACCCCAAGGTAAGCGCTGAGGGGTGCTGCATCCGGATCCAGCTTCTGAACATCCTGATCACGAGCCACCGAATATTCCTCCCATCCTTTCATGCTCATGACATATTCACCCTGCTTAAAAGAATCTGAACGGCTTTCCAAAACCCTCCCGATTGTCCGGCCCCGGATGACACCGTTAATATTAAATGCATTGGGAGACGTTGCGGGATCTCCCATTCTGCCACGCATGTACGGATCGACAGAAACGTAAATATTTTCAATTAACATTTCTCCCTTCTTAAACTCAGGCACCGGAGATTCAGTGATCTCAAAGCTATCTTTCCCCGGTTTTCCTTCCGGCCTCTTAGCCAGTCGGATCTGTCGGTTTGTCAGATTTTCCATATCTCAACAATTTTTCGTTTTTTTCAATTTCTATAAAGAAAGATGAAATAGTTGTAACGCTCTAAGGCGGTTTATGTTTAACTTGCAGGGCTGTGCGGGAAGAAAGGGCCCGGCAACTTTCTAAACGGCAGGATGGCCGGGGCATAACATGAATGGATCATCAAAATCATTAGGTATCATGAAGATTATATCAATTGACAAGGTTGACAAAGTGAAGGTAAATATGGAAGGGGCAACAGGCGCCTGGAAACAGGTCCCCCTTTCGGCGGTAGACGGTGCGCCGGTTTATGCCTATCGTGTTTTCACAGTTGAACCCGGTGGTCATACGCCATACCATTCCCACGATTATGAACACATGAATTATATCATCGAAGGTGAAGGTGCACTGGTTAATGAAAAGGGCGAAGAAACACCTCTCAAGGCAGGTGATTTCGCCCTGGTTAATCCCAATGAGAAGCATCAGTACCTTAATAAGGGGAACAAGCCCTTCAGAATGATTTGCGGGGTGCCGAAGGAGTTTGAGTGATCAGTTACCCGTAATTGTCGTGCCCGGGCCAGGAGTTTCCGGACGTAAATGTCCCTGAATCCAATCATTGATCATACTGAAAACCTCACTTCTTTTTGACATTGCATGTTCTTTCCCATCTTCATCAATCACTACTTCATAAAGCTGGTGATTTAAATTGGGAAGTGCATAATAGCTCAGGTTAGTTTTTCCCTGGCGGATAAATTCAAGCATAATATAATCAGCCTGAAGTATCGGAGTACTCCTGTCTGATGTTCCGTTTATCAGGCATATCGGAATATCCAATTTAACAAGATGCTCTACGGGAATATCACTGCAAAAACCCGCCCACCGTTTATACGGATGGCCGTAATACCACTTTTCCGTACTTGTCGGGTTGTTGTAGATAGCTTTGTAAGTTTCAAACAGTGAGTTGATCTGTTCCTGTGCCTCTACATGACTGATCTTTCCTGATGCTGCATCCATCCTCAGGTTAATAATGCTTGAATAGAACTGGTTTAACCCTCCACTTACTGTGCACACCAGGTGGGTTATCCGATGGTCTTCTGCTGCCACACGGCTCATGATTCTTCCTCCTTCCGATATCCCCAGGGCTACAATAATACTATCTCTGTTTGGGAGAAAGGTATTTATCGTATCGATGACGGCTGAAATTGCTGCCACCTCCCATTCCATGCCGCTTCTTCTGATATATTCATCCGAAGGCCGGTAATTCTCCAGGTTTTTATAAGGATTAAACTCGTCAACCTTAACCGTATCGCAAAAGGGTGTCCCGGCTCTGCCCAGCAGGACCACATGATATTGTTTAGAAAAAGAATGGATCTCATCCGGGGGAATGGTCCCCAACTGGTAATATTTATCTTCATGATGAACAACCAGCATGGCAGGAAGTCCGGAACAACCACTATACAGGAACATGATTGGTTTGTCGGTATTGATACCATCCTTAGTTACGTAAAAGTTTATTTCTCCCAGGTCATTCCCGGAGATCCTGCAGGGTTCAAGACCCCAGTCGGCAGGTGTCGGGCCCTGGGAATATATAACCGATGGCAGGAATGCCATCATGATAAAAATTATTTTTTTCATGATACTTGGTTGTTAGTTATTCTTATTCACGAGGGGTACGAATCCTTTTGTTCATATGTCGAATATTACTTATAAAATGTTGCAGGATTCTCTTTACTACACCTTCGATGATGATTCCGGTACCAAGTCTGCCGGAAGGTTTACTAACATCATTTGCGTAAAGGGGTGAAGCTGGATAATAAAGATGATATGTGATCATCGGTTTTTTCCTGTCCGGCGATAGTACAGACCCTTTAGTGGTGAGTACCAGGATATCATACGTCGGTACAGATGACGATTCAGGAGAAGCTCCGATTACTACCTATGTAAAATAGTACAGGAATCAGGTAAATTCCGTGAGTTACAGTATCAAAGTATTAATGAATAATACCGGTAATTATCCATTATGCCAGATGTTTCTACCATCCAGGGTTCTGTTTCAGTGATCCTCTGGAGAGGTTGATTTCTGACAGGGGGATCGGGAGGTATTCGTTTTTGCCTATCTTGAAGTTAGGGATTATAGCCTCGATATCTACCCAGGGATCATCCAGCTGACTCCAGCGAACCAGGTCGAAGAAACGGAGCCATTCAAACCCCAGTTCAACTTCCCTTTCATGCATGATCGCTGCCCTGGTTACCTCCGTAATTTCTTCGAGTCCGGCCCTTCTTCTTACCTTGTTTATACATTCAACGCCAAGGGGAGTGCTAACTTCGCCGTTTCTCATGAAATCAGCTTCTGCCATCATCAACAATACATCGGCATACCGCATTAGTTTTAAGTTCGTTGGGCCGTTATTGCCAATATGTGCAGGATTGAAGTATTTGGCCCATCCGAATCCTTCACTGATCGCACTGTTCATATTGGCACCGTTACTCCATGGTACAGGTGGTATTGATGAGTCAATGTAGTAGATCGTATCTCCGGGTTCATAAAACATAACATAGCGTCGGGGATCACAACTCAGACCCGCCGGGTGATTTGTTGTGGTTTCGAACCTGTCACGGTACACTTTGGTGGGGGCAAGGTTTTTATACCCATCAGGGCCGAAGTACAGGGCGGTCAGAGACCCGTCAGCCTGCCATCCGCCATCCCATATCTGCCAACCTCCATAGTTGAACTGGATTTCGAAAATAGATTCCAGGTTATTTTCGGAATCATACACATTTCCGGTGGGTGTGGTAAGGTCAAGGGCTGAGAAGTTCGCCTGGTATGCATAACAATAATCAAGTGAATCTTTTCCCTTTGGCATCAGAAGGCCGTAAACACCACTGGTTTCCAGGTCGAGCACCTGCCGGAAGTAAAAGGCTGCGCTGTCGTATTGCTGGAAATAGAGGTATGTTTTCCCCATATAAGCCAGTGCAGCGCCCCGGGTAGCCCGGCCAACGTTGGCATCATCCCATTTTTCAGGTAATCCGTCAATGGCTATTTTCAGGTCGCTGACAATGGAATTTTTAAACGCCTGCCGGGTCGAATTCGTCAGCTGAACGTCGAGATCATCGATCAAATGCAGGACCAGCGGGGGTTCATTATAGATTGTCGTAAGGTAAAAATTATATAATGCCCGGAGGAAATAGACCTGTGCGAGTAACACCTGTTTTTCATCTTCATCCATATCGATCGGCGGTATTTTATCCAGAGCCAGGTTACACCTGAAATTACCTTTAAATAAGTAGGTGTAAATATCAGAAACATCACTGTTGGAAGTATTAAAGGAGAAGGTATTTATTGCCGCTGCTTCGTTGACGGAATGATCGGAGAAGGCTGTAAATAAATAGAAAAATTTCGTATTGATAGAATGCATTTTGAGGGGATCATAACAGGAAGTAACCGTCTGGATAGCATCCGAAGCAGTCTTATAAAAACTGTCTTCTGTTACACGGTCCTTCGGCTGGATGTCAAGGAAATTATCACAAGAACCGGCCAGCAGCAGTAAAGCGGATATGCATGTAAATCTGTATATTGATTTCATTGGATCCAATTTATTTAGTTAAAATTTCAGGTTAACACCAATGGTGAATGAACGGGGTACCGGGTAATTACCCTCGTCAACACCCATTTTCAGAGGATCACCATTTGTTTTCAGAGGATCCGTGCTGCCGGCAATTTCAGGGTCATAACCCGGATACCTGGTGATCGTATAAAGGTTGTTACTGCTGACAAAAATTCTAAGGTTGTCAATATTTAACCTGGAAGTCAAACTTTTCGGCAGTGTATATCCAATCTGTAAGGTCTTGAGACGGATAAAAGAAGCTTCATAAACGTACCAGCTGGAAATCCTTGAATTCCTGTTTTCATCCACAATGCTAATCCTCGTCATCGTTGTTGAGGGGTTATCAGGAGTCCAGTAATCCATGCAATCTACCAGGCGGTTCTGATCTTTTCCTGTCACATCACCTGATGCAATGTTAATCTGGGACATCAGATTGTTATATACCTGGAGATTTTGCATTCCCTGAACAAAAATAACGATATCAAAATTTTTAAAGTTCCCGGCGAAATTGATACCATAAATGAAGTCCGGCAACGCTTTCCCTATAATAGTCCTGTCAAGATCACTGATTATGCCATCATGGTTCAGATCCTTGAATTTGATATCTCCAGGCGCGGTCCCATCTTCTTGTTTAGCATAGAGGTAATTACCATCTGCATCATAGTCACTTTGCTGGATGATCCGTTCTGCGACAAATCCGTAAAAACTTCCGATAGTATGGCCAGTGGAAGTAATCGTATAGTCCGTTATAATATCATCAACAGCAAGATCTGTCACTTCATTTTTAATTGTCGAAATATTTCCAGAAATGGTATAGTTGAAATCACCTTCGAGTTTCCTCCATGAGCCACTGAATTCGAAACCACGGTTTTGAATTTGAGAGAGGTTTACCCAGGCTCCTACCTTTGAGGTTTCGCTGTCATAGTTCTTCTTTCCGAATATCACAGAAATGGGCTTACTGACAAGCATCGAATTCTGATTTTTTATGTAATACTCTGCCGTTAATTGCAGCCTGTTCCTGAAAGCATTGAAATCGACACCAAAATTCGTCATTTTGGCCGATTCCCATCTGATAAGCGGGTTGGGCTGGAAAGACGTAGGTGCCACGCCAAGCCAAAGGTCCTGGTTAACCCCAAAGATGTACCGGCTGTTTTTCGGAGGATCAAGCAATGCTAAATATTGATAATCATCGAGGTTTTCGTTGCCCGTTATACCCCATCCAAAACGTAGCTTCAGCATATTGATCGCTTCAACATTTTGCAGCAGGTCTTCATTTAATTTCCATCCGAGCGAGAAGGACGGAAATTCTCCGTACCGTCCTCCCTTAGGCCCAAAGCGGGTTGATCCGTCCACCCGGTAACTGGCCGTTAGGAGATATTTGTCCGCATAACTGTATTGTACCCTTGCAAGGTAGGATTCCAGTCTGTGGTCAGTTTCGCCACCCTTAACATCCATGGGGGTATTGGCAAGGTTTAACGCGGGCAGTTTCGGATCACTGAGCTCGGTACCCACCGCAGAATTGTATTTATTGGTTGACGAAAACCTTTCCCAGACCGCAACAGCACTTATGTTATGTTTTCCGAAAGAATTTGTGTATGATATCTGATTATCCATCTGCAACTCATTATCATAATAATTTGATTCTTCAAGTTTTGAAACGGCGTTATCTCTAAGCTTCAGATTACCGAGCGTATATACCGGGTTATACAATTTGTAATGATTGATGTTATAATTGGCGCCGACACGAATCGTATAGGTCAGTCCTTTGAGTAGTTCAACATCCATATATGCCAATGAAAACATCTTATTCCGGGTTCTTTTTACACTGTTAAGCATTTGCTCCGCAACGGGGTTTGTACGTTCATTGATCCCTGTCAGTGTATCGGTTGGACCTCCGTATCCTCCGATGGCGTTTTCATCATATAGAGGCATGTAAGGTGAAGTAACCAAAGCTACCTGAAAGGCATTACCATTACCGTAATTGGTTACATCTGTGATGTCTACGGTTGAAAATGATAACGATTCTCCAAATTTGAAGCGTTTTCCGACTTTATAATTTGAGTTGGCAGTCAGACCAATTCTGGATATGGCTGTATTGATCAGGGTGCCTTCTTCCGTTGAATAGTTCCCTGCGACATAAAAATTACTGAATTCATTTCCCCCTGAACTGCTCAGACTATAATTCTGAGATGTCCCTATCCTGCTTACTTTATCCTGCCAGTCAGTATCGGTCCCAAAATTATTATTGGACATTCTTGCCGAATCAGAATAAACTCTATAATACATATTCTTCTGATCGTTGATAGCCATGTTTGCATAGGCAGCTTTGTTATATTCTGCATACTGTGAAGCATTCATAACATCATAGGTTCGTGGAAGAACATTTGCACCGAAATTTGCGCTGAAATCGATTTTTGCCGGTCCGTTGCTTCCCCGCCTTGTGGTAACCATGATAACCCCGTTAGCGCCCCTTGCACCATAGATTGCAGTGGCGGACGCATCTTTGAGGATCTGTACCGATTCAACATCCTGAGGATTGAGAGAAGTCAGAAATTCAGTACTGACCGGCATCCCATCGATGATGATCAAAGGTGCTGCACTGCGGCTGATCGATCCGATACCACGGATAAGGATTGAAGCCGATTGTCCCGGCTGGCCCGATACGCCTGTGACAAGAACTCCGGCTGCCCTTCCCTGGAGCGCCTTATCAAAGGTGGTATAATTGGACTGCCGCATTTCCTCGGCATCCACAACCGTAACAGAACCAGTCAGGTCCTCTTTCTTTTGAGTACCATATCCGATTACCACCAGCTCGCTGATTTCCGATCTGTCGGCAGCGAGTGAAATGTCGATAACAGTCTTTCCGGTAACGGTAACTTCCTGTGGGAGATAACCCACGAAGGAAAAGTGAAGTGTTTCACCTGAATTTGCGCTGATGGAGTACGCGCCATTCAGATCTGAAATGGTTCCCCTGGTTGTCCCTTTCACTATGATATTAGCCCCTATCACAGCTTCGCCGGTTACAGCGTCGGTGACAGTACCGCTGATAGTAAGCGCCTGGGCTATCAGATTTTGTTGGGGGGAAAGCAGGAAGCACAGGAATAAAGCCAGCAGGTAAGAGTGACTTGAAATTTTCATATGTTTAGGTAGTTAGGTAGGTAGTTTGTTTATTAGTTAGTTTGTTAGTTTGTTATTTTTCGATTGAGAACCGAATCAAAGATAAAGTATTCTTCCAATTTCTATAAAGAGAACGAAATAAACAAACCTATCTCTGTTTTTTGTGCCGTTGGGGAATATCATATCGGGAATCGCCCGGATATTTCAGGCAAGCTATTCAAGAAGAAACGGTCACAAAAAGACTTATAATGCGGATTCGGTTCTTAGATCCTCAGTACTGTTTAATTTTACTCTTACAGATGAGGTTCTGACAAGATTATCTTTTAATTGGAATACGAATTCGAAAAATGAACAGAACAAAGAGCCCGGCCCGTGATGCCCGCCAGTAATAATATAAAAAGCCATCTCCCGAATCGGTTACAAACCGTGATGATTTATACGGTACGAGATGAGATTACCTCGTTTCAGCTGCAGAATATTCGGGCACGGATAAACTCTAGGGTGGTTAATTTGTTATTTTAAAAACGATTTTAAATTATCATAATCATGAAAAAAAAGTATTTACTGCTGATCGTTCTTGCCGGGGTGTTTCTTGCCCGTCCATTGACCGGTTACAGCCAGCAGGTTAAAGTAGTGAACATCCAGGGGCTCGACAAAATGCAGTATTCCGTTAAAGAGATCGATGCAAGCCCGGGACAAAAGATCAAAGTGACACTGAAGACCATCAGCAATCTTCCAAAAGCGCAGATGGCCCACAATTTCATCCTATTAAAAAAAGATGCAGATCCGTCTGCTTTTGTCAGTGACGGACTGTCCTATCCCTCCAACGATTACATCGACAGTTCCTGGGATGACGAGATCCTGGCCAAAACCAAACTGGTAGGTGCAGGCGAATCGGCAACCGTAGAATTCACGGCGCCAACGGAAAAAGGGGAGTACACATACCTGTGCACATTTCCAGGGCATTTCCAGGCGGGCATGAAGGGTAAGCTGATCGTGAAGTGACCGGCATCTTCCTGCTGAAACCCCGGAATCGGAGGATATTTGAAAGATAGCTTCACAGAGATAAAACAGGCCGCATCATTTTTCATAAAATGAAGGCGGCCTGTTCTTTTGCAAATAAACCTCATTGAAAAGCTAAATGTATATATTGAACAGGCTGTCAGGATTTACACGACCACTCTCACCTTTCAGTGGCTCTCCGGCTGCCATATCTCACTGTTATGAAAGCCTGTCTGTCCATTTTCAGGAAGTAAAATCATGCCAGAGTTCAGGTCGTTGTTTTTCCCCGCCGTTTATCCTGTCGTACATTCAACCTGTGAAAATAATTCCACACACGACAGGAAATTGTGGTCACCACTCTTCCATATATATGGGTACCGGTAAACCTTTATTCTGCTTCACGAATAAATACACTAAGATTATTTTTTCCCGTCATCGATCAGGGTTCTGTTCACCTTATCTTCAATTTCATTCACTTTTTGCTCTGCCTTTTCAATCCGGTGGCTATGGTCCC
Organism: uncultured Bacteroidales bacterium; assembly: GCA_963732905.1. Taxonomy (GTDB): domain Bacteria; phylum Bacteroidota; class Bacteroidia; order Bacteroidales; genus DASQZK01. Next base: position 284,510 of record CAVTBM010000007.1, on the reverse strand, counting down.
ATTTTTTTAATTTCCCGAGGAAGCGCTTCATAAAGGGGATCTCAGGTGCCAGTAAAAAAGCCCCGGCGATGATCAGGATATATCCTGCGGGAATAAAGGGGATAAGCATTAAAACAATGCCTGCGACAAAGATGATAAGTCCGGTTACCGGCCGGATATATTTTTTGTGTTCTGGTTTCAATCCTAGCATCAGGACATCTGCTGATTAGCGGCGCTTATAAAGCCCGGTAACAGAACAAATTCCAAATAAAATAACGGGAGTGCCCCGGAAAAACCGGTAAACCAAACCTTAAGCCAGAAGAATCATATAATCGTCAATGGTTTGCACTGCGATTTATCCCTAATCTCCAATTGCCATAGAATCTTCAGGATAAATTCCATTCAGCATATGTTTTTCCGTCACTCCCGGTTAAAGAAAATCTTGTGGTGATTGCTATTACGGTTATTTTTCCGCTGCAATCCCGATGACCCCACAAGCAACCCTGGGTCCTGAATTTCCGGAAGGCTGGGATGTCAGATCATCAGCACCGGCGTGAACCACGATTCCGCGTCCGATAATGGAATGCTTACCGGAGAAAGTCATCAGGTTATCAGTCATGTCCAGGGTGGCATTACCGTCGGCATCTGCAGTTAAATTTCCCATATCACCCACATGCCTGATGGCATCACCCGGACCTGCATGTTTCACACCTTCAGGATTGAAATGACCTCCTGCCGATGAACCGTCAGCTGCCGTGCAATCACCATATTCATGAACATGGAATCCATGTTTACCTTCTGTGAGGCCATGAACGTCTGCAACAATATGAATACCACTGTCGACCTTGGTGAAGGTAACCGTTCCGTACACCTGGTTACCCTCTGTAGGATGCAGAACACACACCGCTTTGGTTACCTCTGGTCCGGACATTTCATTAGAAGGGGACTGCATTTGCTGCCGTGGATTTGAATTACAGCTGCTCAGAGCCAGAAACAAGGTTAAGACAGCAAGACCTTCGAACATAAACTTCATTTTTTTCATTACATTTCCTCCGAAATTATTTATAATTAGGATATATTTAAATCTGATCAATTTTAGCGGCCATAATAAAATCGTTTACCGACAGGCCATTTATGCTGTGAGTAGATAATTCAATCTCCACCTTATTGTAATGCAGCCCAATATCAGGATGATGATTCTCCGCATCCGCAATGGCTGCAATATCATTAACGAAAACCACACCCCGGTTAAAATCCTCAAACATAAATTCACGTCTGAGTATTGTACCTTTTCCGACAATCCATCCCGGGGCTAACTGCTTAAGATAATCGTTTATTTCACCCTCCACCAGAGGTAGTGTTCCCCGGGGAAGTGATCTGCAATGCATCTCAATTAAATCCATGTTCTGACTTTATTATCCTGGTTCAATCATCAAAGACTGATAAAATTATGCCATGTAGTCGGGTTTGCGCTGGTCATATCCAGCAAACAGCTGTATTTCAACTATTTAATTTTCCAGTGCTTCCTGTGACTATCCTGACTATTGTGGAATTCATGTCACAAAAAGTTGACCTGTAATCCATTATTCCCCTAGCATCACTCAATCTTTATCTCTAATTGAACACCAAACAGATCAGGCTTCATTTTTGTTCGAACTTTCCACGTTCATATTCCTTACATCGGTATACCGGCCGCTCTCCACTTCTTTGACCCTTTCAATACTCTGCATCAGCTTGACAGCAGCCTCTTCCGGACCAGGCATCCCGGATGTTGAATACATTTCACGAAGTCTCCTGACTACAGGGAACCGGTCTCCGCCGGGCAGCTCCCGGATATATTCCTGCATGCCAGTATTGATAATTCCGGGAGCCAGGGCAGAAAAGTGGGTTTCCGGATGTTCCTTTGAATACAGGCTGATAAGCATATTCAACGTAGCTTTGGAGAGGGAATAGGCGTTCCATCCCCTCGCAGCACTGATAGCTGCACCGGATGAAATGGCAACGACCTGTTTAACTTTGCAGCCCGATTCAAAAAGGGTATCGATGATGATTTTATTTGCCCAGACGTTGACATCCATGACTCTCCGGATCTCTTCAAGACCGGTTTCGCCAAGGTCTTTAATCCGGGAAAGGATAGCGGCATTCAGAATTAAAAGGTCCATTTGTTCTGTTCCCCGCAGGAAACGGGTAAGCTTCACTTTCAGCTCTTCAAATTCTGAGATATCCTGTTGAAGAAAACGAAAGGTATCATATTTTTCCAGGTCAGCATTTGGTTTCCTGCTGATTCCCAGGACCTGGTGTCCAGCCTCCAGATACCCCAGTGCAAGCGCAAGGCCGATACCTGATGATGTTCCGGTAATAAGAATAATCATAAACGCCGATTAAGATGATTTGTACCAATATGTAAAAAGAGGACCCTTTTCACCATATACAGGATCTCTTTCAGGCAGGGACACTCTATCGATATTCCTGTCGGTTTCCGGCCGTTCCCCTTCTTTCCCGTAATTCATATCATAATCAGAGCTACCCGGGTAAGCCCCGACGCAAACGAAATCACCCGATGAACCCATATTTCTGTGGGCCACTCCGGCCGGAATGACCACCACGTCGCCCTTTCCCAATTCTGTAGTGAGGCTGCCCTCACCGCCAAGCTGTACTTTTGCAATACCTCCGTAAATGCCCAGTACTTCATGTGCATTACTGTGATAGTGGTGAAATCTGAAAATTCCATCATGCCATGAGTTGAACCAATGATTATCATGAAACAGATTTTCCACTTCCTGTCCCGGATCTCCTCCGTCGAACCGGATTACGCTCCGGTAAATCAGAAGAGGAAGGGAACCGTTGTTTGGAAAGTATCCGTTCTCCATCAAAATATAAGTCTGAATATCCAACTGTGTTAACTCCTTAACCCTATTCATGATAAACTCCTGATTCTTTCTTTCACGATATGCACTGCCCGTCATCCTGCTCCGATCCGGAGATCATTCCGGTTCTCGCTGGGTTTCACAAAACGGCACTGTATAAATAACCAACCGGCGAAAAAATGGTTCGGAAGAGATTATTTATCTGACCGAAAGAAACTCTGAGAATTCGGAAAACAGAGATAGTACGGGCAAGCGGGGAGATGAAAAAGCCGGTAACAGAGACTGCTTCAGCAGCGGAGCATACCCGGATTTACTGGACCGGAAGTTCCGGAAGAACTTTAGAAGTGTCCAGGGCATCCACCCTTTCTTCTCCTTCGGGAAAGTAACCTTTTTGGGAAGTGTTTCCTCTTTTTCCTGCCGATGATCTGGCTGTTGAAAATCCGAAAGCCCGGATTGACAGGTTGTTCAAACATTATTCTTTCCCGGTTTGTTTCACCATAACCTTAACACCTAAACACTACAACCATGAAACGACCTGTTTACCTCCTCCTGATTTTCATCCCGGTACTTGCAACCTGTAATATCGGTGTCAAAAAAGAAAAGGTCCGAAGTGAATCACCATCCAACGCAAGCTTCAGACTGGAACAGGCCTGGATGACCGATTCGGTTTTCAGAACCCCGGAGTCTGTTGTTTATGACAGTACCCGGAATCAGTGTTATGTATCGAATATAAACCGTGGGCAGGCTGAGGGGAACGGTTTTATTTCCAAACTCAGTCCCTCCGGAGATCTGATTGAACTGGAATGGGTGAAAGGGCTGAAAGGTCCGAAAGGACTGGCAATAGCCGGTGACCGGCTGTACACTGCAGACATTGACGAACTTGTCGGGATCGATATGGACAAGGGGACCGTAGTTCAGCATTACCATGCCCCCGGATCTTCAATGCTGAACGACGTGGCTTCCGATGGTAAGGGTACGGTATATGTCAGTGACAGCGATACAAGTAAAATTTACCGGCTGAAGAATGGTGAACTCAGCGTATGGCTCGCCGACGGGCTGAATCACCCGAACGGCCTGTACGTGGACAGCAGCCGTATCCTGGAAGCCTCGGATGGTAGCAGCAGGCTCGAGTCGATTGATATCCGGACAAAAATGATCAGCATAATCACGGAAAATATTCAGAGTGGCGACGGGATTACCTGGGCCGGCTATCCGGGTTACTGGCTGGTCTCCGACTGGGCCGGGGAGATCTACATGATCTACCCGGATCATCACAAGATCTCTCTCATCAACACCAAAAATGAAAAAATCAATTCCGCCGACATCACATATATCCCGGCGAAAAACCTGCTTCTTGTGCCTACATTTTTTGCCAACAGGATCATGGCTTATAAACTTGTGAGAGAGTAGGGAGCGGAGGGCGGAGAGCGGAGGGCGAAGAGCGGAGGGCGGAGAGTGGGGTGCGGAGAGCGGAGAGCGGAGAGCGGAGAGCGGAGAGCGGGGTGCGGAGAGAGGAGAACCCTGAATGAGCTATTTAGTGAAATGGAGTAATATTCCTAACTCCATAACTCCATAACCTCATAACCTCATAACTCCCTAACTTCCTAACTTCCCATCAAAATTTCCTCTCCCGGGTTTCTGTTTTAAACAGAAATGCATATATTCATACCCAAATTAACCAACCCTTCATGCAATGAAAAACAAAGCTTTCCCTTTTAGATTTCTGACCCTTATTTTTGTTTCTCTTTTATTTGTCAGCCTTATGAACTCATGCTCTGAAAAGAAAAAAGATAAATACATCGGCCTTCAGCTCTGGTCGGTTAGAGATGACATGAAAACAGCCCCTGATTCCACAATCATAAAAGTTGGAAAAATCGGATACGGTTTTGTGGAAGCAGCAGGTTACGACAATGGTAAGTTTTACGGGATGGATCCGGTTGCTTTTGCCACGCTGGTTAAACAGAACGGCATGGACTTCCTGAGCTCACATACCGGGCAGGTGGTTCCCGATTCTGCCTCCTGGGATAAGACCATGGAATGGTGGGATCAGTGCATTGCCGCGCACAAGGCTGCCGGTGTAAAGTTTATCGTACAGCCATTCATGGGGCCTGATGCATATCAAAGCCTGGATGTATTGAAAAAATACTGCGATTATTTCAATGCCGTGGGTGAAAAATGCAACCAGAATGGTATCCGCTTCGGATATCATAATCATGATAAGGAATTCGGTCAGATTGACGGTCAGACGATTTATGATTTTATGCTGCAAAATACAGACCCTCAAAAAGTCATGTTCCAGATGGATCTTTACTGGGTTGTGGAAGGCGGAGCCGATCCGGTAGCCTATTTTGACAAATACCCCGGCCGTTTTGAGTTATGGCATGTGAAAGACAAAGCAGAACTGGGTGCAAGCGGCAAGATGGACTTCAAACGAATATTTGCGAATGCAGAAAAAGCCGGCGTTAAATACTATATCGTTGAAGTGGAAGAATATAATTATGATCCGATCGTCAGCGTGGAAAAAAGTTTTGAATTCTTACAGAATGCGGATTATGTGAAATAATCCGGATCATCACGATCTTTCAGGGCTGCCCTTTTCGTCAGATGACTGACGGGGCAGCCCTCTTATTTTTCTGATACCGCGAAACATCAGGCCTGTCTCTGCCCGGCTGTCTGACGGCCGGAAGGAAAAATGGTGACGCGAATCTGTATTCTTTGTCAACCCCTAAAATTATCTCAAATGCAGCAATTTCAGGACGATATAATGAAAAACAAACTCCTTCTTGAAAAGATCAATAAGGAATTGTCTGCCCGTATCCGGAAACTGGAGGAAAAAGTTTCGCTCCTTGAAAACCGGATGAAAGATCTGAGCGACCGCCTCTGACCAGATCCGGAACTCCCTGTATCCCTCCTCTCCCTTGTTGAAATAATTCTACAATAATCAGTGTGTTTCAACATATTTCCCTCAAAATTGCCGACAAACCGGGATTGGCACAATTTTGTATGACTTAATACCTGCATATGCATCTTTACAAAAGAATTAAAGGAGTGCCGGTTAAAACGAAATACAGTATCGTATATCTCCTCCTAAGTGAATTTTATTAAAGATTATTCACTTCAGTTAGCATCATTGAATAAAATTAAAACAGACAGATCATGAGACAGACAGGCACAATAGTTCTGATTATAGGTGTGGCCGGGCTGGTATTTTTCGGCGTCAAGACTATCATTGACGCTACCGTTGCGCATTCTGTGGATGTTAGTTCTGCACCTTTCACTGAGGGTCTTGTTCCCCTTATTCTCAGCCTGCTTTTAATCCTCGTCAGCATTCTGATGTTTATCTCAGCAGGAAAAAAAATAAAAAAATAATCAAATCATTTAAAAATGTCAAGAATTCATTGTTTAGTCCTGTTACTGTTCACCTTCATTTATACCTTTCAGAAAGCGGAAGGACAGGACATTCAGTATCCCGTAATAAAAGACTACGGTGGCGTTTACAAGGTTGAGGCAGCCAAAGTTTTTCCCGACAAAAACCTGGACAACCTTATCCTTTTCGATATTTCCAAAGAGGCAGCCTTTCAGTTCAAGTTAAACCCGGGTCTCGAGCATCTCGCGATGTTTCTCAACCTGTATGCCCTGTATGGCATTCAGCCTTCCGACATGAAGGTGGAGGCAGTTATTCACGCCGACGCTGTTTCGCTTGCTCTCACCGATGAGAAGTACCAGGAGCTGACCGGACAGGCCAATCCCAATTCGAAACTCATCCAGGAACTGCTTGACAGTGGTGTAAAGATTTACGTCTGCTCGCAGAGCCTGATGCAGAATCATTACAGGACCGACTGGGTTAATCCGCGAATGATCATTTCCGCTGCCGCGTTCAACGTTCTGGTCAATGATCAGCTGAAAGGCTTTGCGCTGCTTTCTTATTAGCGGTTGATTCTTCCGGGGTAGTGTTTTTGGATTTGGATACTGAAATTCCGGTCTTATTTAAATACGGTCAAACTCATTAATTCAAAATAAATATGAAAAACTGGCTTGCATCCGCTTTAAAGGGCATTCTTGCACTTATTTTCGGGATATTGATTCTGGTAAATCCCTCTAAGTCCATTGTTCTTCTGGCAACCTATTTTGGCATCTTTGCCCTGGCGGGCGGGATTATTGCACTGGGTTATGCTTTCCGTATCAGGCATAAAGGCGGTACAGGAACATTCTGGCTTATCGAAGGGAGTATCAATGTCCTGTTCGGGCTGATAATCATCCTTTATCCGCATATTTCCGTGAGTGTCATTATTGCCTTTTTCGGCATCTGGGCGGTCATCATTGCACTGCTTCAGCTTTCATCATACAACCGTCTGCGAGCCCTGAATATGAGTGCCGGACTCATCCTCTTCAACGGTATCCTTTCCCTCGTGGTTGGACTGCTGCTGCTTTTTAATCCGTTTGAAGGAGCGAAGATCATTGCCGTCATCATCGGGATTTACGCTTTATTCTATGCGATCTACTCTCTTTATACAGCTTTTAAATATGCCAACGGCGAACAGGAACTGAAGCCATAAGCCTACACTTATTTCATGAAGAACTTTCATTGCCTGCGAATGTTATATGCATGAAACTACAGCCCGCCCGGTGGCAGGCGGGTTTTTTAATCATCACCCTTTTAAACCTTTTAAAAAATATGGATACTACACCATCATCACAGAAACAATTTGTTAAACTGGGTTTCAGCAAAGAAGAGACAAAAGACATGGTTGACTCCCTGAATTTGCTTTTGTCCAACCTCAGCGTTTTTTATCAGAAACTCAGAAACTATCACTGGAATGTTCAGGGCAGTGATTTTTTTGATCTTCATGTCAAATTTGAAGAGATATATACCTTAACTGCAGAAAACGTTGACCTCGTTGCCGAACGGATCAGGGTTTTCGGTCACACTCCGTTGAGCCGTCTGAGTGATTATCTCGAAAATTCCCAGATCGAAGAGACGGGTACCGGACTATCTTCCCGGGAAATGGTTCTGGAGGTGATCGGGGACCTCGAAACGGTCGAGTCATTTCTCATCGATGCAGCCGATATCTCCGGAGACGTAGGCGACATCGGGACATCCGACCTGATTAGCAGGATGACCCGGCAATATGAAAAAGAACACTGGATGTTATCGGCTTTTTCCTCGAAATCATGATAAAGGGACAAATCGGATTTTTCGGACTGGGGATCATGGGCAGCAGGATGGCCATGAATATTCTCAAGGCCGGATTTCCCCTCCGTGTTTATAACCGGACTGCATCCAAAACAAAGGATCTTGAAGATGCCGGTGCGGCTGTGGCTTCTTCGGTGAGTGATCTCGCTCAGGGATCGGATATTTTCATGACCATGCTGGCTGATCCGGTTGCTGTTGCTGAAAACGCCCTTGGGGAAGAGGGTTTCCTCAACAGCCTGAAACCCGGAACCACATGGGTTGACTTCAGTACGGTCAGCCCGGGGTTTAGCCTGCAGATGGCTAAGGAAGCCACCACCCGGAAGCTGCATTTTGTGGATGCCCCGGTATCGGGCACCAGGCTTCCTGCAGAAAATGGGGAGCTTACCATCTTTGTCGGTGGAAAAGAAAATGAACTTAAGTATCTGATTCCCCTGTTTGAGGCTGTTGGCAGTAAAATCCTGTTCCTGGGTGAAAACGGCAAAGCCTCAGCCGTGAAAATGGTCGTTAACCTGATGCTTGCCAACGCCATGGCATCCTTTGCGGAGGGCATGACATTGGGCAGGGCTCTCGGGCTCGATCATGCCACCCTTGCGGAAATCCTGATCGGGGGGCCGGTAGCTGCACCCTTCCTGGCTTCAAAAAATGTAAAAATGGCCACTGAAGATTATTCAACGGATTTTCCCCTGAAGCATATGCTCAAAGATCTCTTCCTGGCCACACGTGAAGCCTATCATCATAACATTTCTATGCCAGAAACTGCGGCAACAAGGGAATTATACGCTATGGCTGTAAACCAGGGCCTTGGCGACATGGATTTCTCAGCGATCTATAAATTGCTCGGCGGATAACAGGGAAGCTCCGGCCACAGGCCAGATCAGGATGCTTTATCCGGCAGCATTCAAAGGTATATTTGTTAAAGTAAGCATAAAAAAAGGCCGTCCGTTGGGATGGCCTTTTATATTGTATTCCGACATTCTCTATTCCGGTGATATTGCTTCTGTCGGACAAACATCTGCACATGCACCACAATCAGTGCAAAGTTCCGGATCAATTTTGTAGATATCACCTTCTGATATTGCTTCTACAGGGCATTCATCTATACATGTGCCACATGCGGTGCAATCGTCTGAAATTACGTAAGCCATTTTATTTTCCTTTAATTAACAATTAATTGTTTGATGGGTGCAAAGTTAACTTCTTAATGCAATATGCAAAATGATATTTTTCACGAAATGAATTATTTTGAATGAATCTAAACAAAATAGTTCGGGCAGAGGGATCAGGAAGTCAGCGGCTTTATCAGGATGCTCCAAGAAATGTAAGGGCGATCCAGGAAAACAGCTCCACTGCCACTTTGAGGGCCGACTCTTCGATTTTGAATCCGGGAGTATGCAGAGCGCCGGCGGTTTCCGGGTTGGCGGATACGCCAAGGCGGTATAGCACGGAAGGATATTTTTGAGAAAAGTAAGCAAAATCTTCAGCTGTCATCCGGATATCGAGTGATTCGACATTTGCTGCGCCGAGCCATTCTTCTGCTGCCGACCTTGCAATACGGGTCACTTCAGGGTTATTAAATAGTGACGGGTAGCCGTGTCTGATTTCCAGATCAGCTGATCCGCCCAGGGCTTCAGAGATTCCATGGACGGTGCTTTCAATAATCTGATGTGCCCTTTTTCTCCACTCCTCGTTAAGTGTCCTGAAGGTCCCTTCCATCCTGACCTCATCCGGTATCACATTAACAGCCCCGTCAGCGATGATCCTGCCGAAAGAAAGGACTGTCGGGAGGGCCGGGTTGGCATGCCGGCTTACTACCTGTTGCAGGGCTACGATGATCTGGGAAGCGATCACCACGGGATCGATCAGCTTTTCAGGCAGGGCCGCATGTCCCCCCTTACCCTTTACCGTAATAAATATTTCGTCTGATGAAGCCATATACTGCCCTTCCCTGAACCCTGCCTTTCCGACCTTCATCTCCGGGTACACATGCTGGGCAATCATCAGTTCCGGTTCATCGTTACCAAAACAGTTTTCTTCGAGCATCAGTTTTGCGCCGCCCGGGATTCTTTCTTCGCCAGGCTGAAAAACAAATTTAATCCGGCCGTTAAAGCTGTCTTTCATCTCATTCAACACCCTCACGCAACCCAGGAGAGAGGCCATATGGACGTCGTGACCGCAGGCATGCATTTTACCTTTGTTCAGCGACCGGTAAGGAACATCGCTCAATTCATGAACCGGCAGGGCATCCATATCAGAACGGATTCCAATAAGCCGCCCTTCTCCCTTTCCCCTGATCTCTGCAACAATGCCGGTTTTAACAAAACCACCGGTAAAAGGGACTCCCCATTCCGTGAGTTTCGATATTATAAAGGCTGAAGTTTCAAATTCTTCAAAAGAAAGTTCGGGGTGTGCATGAAGATGCCTCCTGATATCCTTCACTTCGTCTGAATATTTTTCCGAAAGATCCTGAATCCTTTTTTTTATGGTCATAATGGTCTATTTTCCAAGAATCATTTTAATTCCGACAGCCAGCATGAGGAGACCGAATATCTGTTTCAGAATCCTGTCTGACAGGTGGATCGACATGACGGATCCCAGGTAGGAGCCAATAATAAACATGATGCTTAATATAATGGCATATCGTATGTTCACATAACCACTCTTATAATAATTGATTACGGCGAGGATTCCAATGGGTAGGAGCAATGTTGCAAGGCTTGTTCCCTGTGCTTCATGCTGGGTCATACCCAGAAAGAAGACCATGGTCGGAACCAGAATAATACCACCGCCGACTCCCATAGAACCACCGACGAAACCAGCGAGGAGGCCTGCCAGAATAAGTATAATCAGTTGTATCGGTGTCATGGATTCAGGTTGGTTTAAGAATTAAAAATCGAGATTAAGGGAGAGGTAGAACATTCGCGGTAAAATGGTGCGATTTTCAATCCCCCATGCCCAGTCGAGCCGGATAAAATATCCAAAAAGGCGGCTTCTCACTCCTGCCCCGTAACCAGCCACGATGGGCTCACGGTTGGAATCGATGACCACCTTTACAGGACCGTTTGTATAGGTTTCCGTATCATATGCATTTTTACCTGACCATGGGGTCAGACCTTCCCAGGCAGTTCCTACGTCAAAAAAGCCAACGACCTGCAAATTGTTAAAGAAGGAAGAACTGATCGGCCGGTTTGCAAAGAACCGGATGACCGGCCATCTGAGTTCGGTATTTGCCACGGCAAAATTGTTTCCGTTCCTGATATTCTGGGTAAATCCTCTCATTGGAGTGGCCAGGGTCTGGAAGGCGTAATTCCGTGCATAATCGATTGCTACCGACTGGTCAAAGGTTTGAACCTGCGGATTGAAATTTGTCCAGTTATCCACTCCGCCCAGGTAATAAATCAAGGGTGTATGTCCAAATGAGCTGCTTGCTGCAAACCGGTTGGCCCATATCAGGCAACGGTAAATCTTCGTATAATGCCTGAAATCGGCACCGAGAACCACGAGATCAGATTTTTTATGCCCGATTTCCTTATATCCTTCGGCAAACAATTTATACCGGAAGCCCTGGTAAAGGTTGATGCCGATGAACCTTGTATTGTCAAAAATATATTCCAGTTTAAGGCTGGCCCAGGGTTTCACCACATCAGGCTGGTTAAGATTTTTCAGGTCTGTGGAAAGGAAGACACTCCTGTCGTTCCGGTACATGGCTGTTCCCTTAATGGCTGCCACCTGGTTGAACGGGTATTTTAATATGAACATCAGCTCATGCGAGTAGGTTTTCAGCAGTGAATTATCGGTGGTAGAGACCTTAAAAATCTGCCGGTGGAAAATCACCTGCTTATCCCATCTTGATTTCAGGTCTTCGAAACTAAGAAGATACTCGTTGCTGTCAAAATCGGTAGCCAGTCGCACTCCTCCAACAATCCGGTAATCTTCAAAAAGGTCATTTGCCCCTGCTTTAAAGGAAAGGTTAAGACCCGGATTATAATATACGGCTCCACCCGTAAAGGTCTGATAGGATTGGTTCATAAAGCTGAAATCAATCTGGTTAACCAGGTAATTGGGATAGAAGGAGGTCTCATAATCGATATACATCTTTCTGGATTCAGGGACGGTATCGAGCACCAGACTCAGGTTCTTCTTTCCCAGCCGGGCGTTATAGTAATTCAGCTTTTCCTTTTCGAAGACATACTTGTTAATATCGATGGTTGTAAAGTCAAGCCTGAAAGTATCCTGGCCTTCGATGATCCGGTTATCGACGACATCTTTTATAGGTATCTGCTTTTTATCGATGTTCAATGCACTGTCTTTATGAGCCAGTTTTTTGGTATAGGATTCCCTGAAAGGAGTCTTCCTTACATCCTGGCTAAGGTCGTCAGACGGATTGACCTCACCCTGATAAATCTGGTAACGCCCGTTGTTGAAAATGATTTCAGAGAACTTATTGATGGCCGGAACATAATAATGTTCGATGATATTCCGCTTGTAATTGGTGAGCGGGAAGGTCCGGGCAAAATAACGATAATGTGTTGTGGTATCGATAAAGCTGATTGTGCTGTCGTATTTGGCGAAATACCGGTTTATGATCCCGGATTTATTACTGAGATAGACAAATTCATTTCGTTTGACGTAGGGGAAAGGAAGGTCATGGTTCACAAAATCACGGTCGGTAATCCGCCTGAGCCGATCTGACCGGCTTTTATAATCATAGACAAATACCGACATATAATCGGTGAGGTCACCGGGAGTATTTCCCGAAACCAGTGAATCCGATCTGCGGTTGGATGTAAAGACTATTTCCTCTGAATTATTGATGAAACGGGGGTGCAGATCATCAGCCAGATCATTGGTGATTCTTTCGTTCGATCCGGAGGCAATATCATGGACATAGATATCTGTCTGCCCCCGGTAGACTCCGGAAATGACGAATTTCAAGCCATCATCCGAATAGGAAAAATCGAGGATCTTCTCATAATAGAGAAAAATTCTTGAGGTATACTGATCCATATCGATGTCGTAGGAGGTAAGTCTTATCTTACCCTGCTCCTCCTCCAGAAATGCAAGGATGCGACCCGAAGGATGCCATGCCAGTACCGGATAGGAATAATCGTCGATCTGTTGTATTTTATGTCCCTTTTTTTCAATTTTCCGCTTCTTGCCGGTCCGGGTGTCGTAGAGGTAGATCTTTGACTGCCCAAGTTCATTGGTCACATAGGCAATGTAATGGCCGTCGGGGCTAATCTTCGCCTGCAGGTATACCTTTTTCCGGCTGGATCTTTTCAGCACTTTTCCCTGATCGGGGATATTGCCGTAAGCCTCGTAATCCTGGTAAAGGTTTAGATAATAACTCAGCCATTCATCCGACAGGTCCTTCATGGGCAGGCCCAGGACGGAAAGAAAACCCGTATTCACATTCTTATTGATCCTGGTAAGGTACAGGATGTTAGGAATCACCGATTCACCATAGGTATCGGCAATGTACTTCCAGAATGAATGACCTGCATACAGGGCGTCGATTCCATTTAACCGGTTAAATTTCTTGTACCTGCCGTTGACAATCCCATCTTTAACCCGGTTCTCAAAAGTAAAATTCCAGGGATCGGCCACATAAGAAATCAATCCTTTAAGATACCATTCCGGCAAATTAAGCAAAGTGGAGCTGGTGAAATTATCCTTGAAATCGTTGCCGTAGAGCATCTCGTTAATGAGCGCCTCCGTAATGGCCCTGGAGATTTCCTTTTCCAGCTTTTTATGGTCGCCTTCGAAATAGACAAAGATCTTATTTTGTATAATGTGTGTTACACCACCCACATTTGCCTGTTCCTCTTCATTGTTATCCATAGCCGTCTGCCCGACGTTACTCTGGCGAAAATCGGATAATTTGTTATAAACAATGAAAATCAATCTTCTTTCAAAATTATAATCGAAGAAATGTTCGATACGGGTTATTTCATTTTTGGCATAATCGGATACATACAGGGAAAGCTCCGTACCTTCTTCATAAGAGTACACATCATATCTCTCGAAACGGTAAAATTTCCAGTAAAAGGTATTGTATTGAACCCTGTTTTTCCCAAATTTCATCTGGTGCCCGTTATAAAACTGGGCAGACGCAATCCCGGGCAAAAGCAGGATTGCCGTAAAGAGGAGAATATATATATTTTTGATTTTTACCACCTCAGCAACAAATCGAATTTGGAAGGTTAAAATTAATTCTTTTTTTAAGCTTATCTTTCCTGCCTTCAACTTTTCCCCTTGGTCACTGACACGCATTTTATGCAACAATTCGTCCTGTTTTGTTGTATAAAGGTACGATGTTTGGTTAAACTTCATAACTTTGTAATAATAACAATTAATTATTGAATTTGCTCGTTTGATTTCAAAACTAAAATGTTTCTGTCATGAAAAAATTTGTTTTTCAGCTCCTTGTTTTCCTGACGACTGTCCCGATGATGGTTTCCGCGCAGCAGAAGGCTGCCAGTATTTCCTTTAAAGAAATCATACATGATTTTGGCGATATTAAGGAAGCGGACGGTAATGTAATTCATAAATTCGAATTCACAAATACGGGTAGTGAACCTCTTATCGTTCAGAATGTCACGCCTTCCTGTGGTTGTACAACACCCACATGGACCAAAGAGCCGGTTATGCCCGGAGAAAAGGGATACATCAGTGCCGAATTCAACCCCAGCGGCCGCCCGGGTCATTTCGACAAATATATCACAGTTCAATCCAATGCCAGTCAGCCGTCCATCCGTTTACGGATTACCGGTAAAGTGGAACCAAAACCTCTTTCCATTGAGGATGAGTACCGTTATCAGATGGGTGATATCAGGCTGATAAAAAATAATATCAGCTTTGGTACCATATACAAAGGTCAGCCTCAGACCAGGCTGATCGAGTTCATCAACGACTCGGACAAACCGGTTGCCGTTGACGTAAGAAATGTCCCCGCACACCTGAAAGTAACGGTAGACAATCCAGAAGTAAAACCCCACGAGAAGGGGAATATCGAAATTACCTACCTGTCGGATAAGCAGCCCGACTGGGATTTTCTCATTGACAGGATAGATGTTTTTGTTAATGGTCAGACCGACCGGACCTTTAAGGTGATTGTAAGCGCAAACGTCCAGGAAGATTTTTCCGGGCTGACCCAGGATCAGCTGGCCAAGGCCCCGGACATTAATTTTTCGGATACGAACTTCGATTTCGGTAAACTGCAGCAAGGCGACAAGGTTAACCATGATTTCACCTTCGTGAATGACGGCAAGTCTGATCTTATGATCAGGAAGGTCCATGCCAGTTGCGGTTGTACTGCAGCTATGGTCTCAAGCCAGGTCATACACCCGGGAGAATCCGGCACGATCAAAGTAACCTTTAATTCGGCCGGTAAACTTGGCACCCAGCAGAAAACCGTTACCGTGATCACCAATGATCCCCAGCATTCCAGGGAGATCCTGTGGATCCGCGGAGAAGTAACCCAGAACTCATCTGACCAGACGAATTAATGATTCCTGTATCCGGTACGGGACCCTCCTGATACCGGATTTTTTTGTCTGCTCGGGTAACCGGCTATCGTCCTGTATACGTTTCGGCTTGCTAAAATGCCTTAATCATCTGCCTCCTCAAAGCCAAGCCTCACGGGAGCAGTCTTTGGCGGTATAACCCTGCCTGTCACACTGCCGGGAGCCTCCTGTATAGTGAAAGCACGCAGAAAAAATCCCTTAGCTTTTGATTTGGTAATCTTTATCGTATTTTTGAGTGCAGAAGAACCCATAATGGAAGAGAAAAAAAGAGACCGGAGCGCTTTATCTTTGAGCATTGGCATTGATCAACCCGGGCAGGTGAATGACCGCGCCCTGAAAAGGTACAGGAAGATCAAGAAAAAGCAGCTTTCCACTGAGGAATATTTTGAAGGAATCAGGGAGGATAACCGTACCATCCTCAGCAAGGCTATCACTCTTATCGAAAGTTCCCTTCCGGGTCATCAGGAACAGGCGCAGGAGATCATAACCCGATGCCTGCCCTGGTCAGGGAAATCCATCAGAATTGGAATTACCGGCGTCCCCGGGGTTGGTAAAAGTACCTTCATTGAAGCTTTCGGAAAATTCCTCACCTCACATAACCATAAGCTGGCTGTACTGGCCATCGACCCCAGCAGCGAGCGGTCAAAAGGCAGTATACTTGGTGATAAAACACGAATGGGAGAACTGTCTGCCGATCCTTCTGCCTTCATCAGGCCGTCCCCTTCAGGAGGTTCTCTCGGCGGTGTAGCCCGGAAAACCCGTGAATCCATCATTTTATGTGAGGCTGCCGGCTTCGATACGGTAATTATTGAAACCGTCGGTGTCGGACAATCCGAAACTCTGGTGCATTCGATGGTGGATTTTTTCCTTCTTCTCATGCTTGCCGGTGCCGGTGATGAACTGCAGGGCATTAAACGGGGTATCATGGAAATGGCCGACGGCATTGCCATTAACAAATCAGACGGGAGTAATGTCGAAAAAGCCCGTATCGCCAGGTCGGAATACCAGAACGCACTTCATCTCTTCCCTCCGCCACCCTCCGGATATTTCCCCAATGTACTTACCTGCAGCGCCAAAACCAGGACGGGCATTTCTGAGATATGGGACATGATCGACGGTTACAAAAATCTTACGATGGAAAACGGTTACTTCCATGCCAAGCGAAATGAACAATCCAGATACCGGATGTACGAAACCATCAGGGAACAGCTCGACCAGCATTTTTTTGAAGATGAAGACATGAAACCTCTTATCGCCCGCTTTGAGCAGTTTGTTCTCCAGCGACGTCTCACCGCCTTCTCCGCTGCCGGTGAACTGCTAAAAAAATATTTTGGATACTTTCACAAACAATAAATATTATATTAGCCGTTTATTTATTTATCAACCAGGCCGGCAGGATGAGAAGTCGTGTTTTATGGAATGGATCCTGCCTGGTCGTCAGACTTAAAATTCGTATATCATGATGAAAAAACAATTTTATGTGTATTCGATATTTTTTCTGTTGATCCTGAGTACACCTTCCATATTCGGAGCTGAAGAATCAGCTCTTTCCGACAGCCTTACCGGCTATGTAATGACAGTGAAAGCCGAAGATGTGGCGGGCCGGTATCTTTATCTTATGCGCAGGGCCGGCAGTGACTGGCAGGTGCTGGATTCTGCCATGGTCAAAACCGGAGAGGATGTCATTTTCAAAGGGCAGACAGACCACCCTGATGTCTTTTACCTTTTTCTTCAGAAGTCGGGTAAGCCGGTAGCTTTTTTCGCGGAGAATTCCACGATCACGATACTGCCGGATTTTAAAGAACCTGCAAAATCAGTGATTAAAGGATCTGCTTCCCAGAGGGAATATGAAAACTATTTAGCTCTTTTCAACTCCCTTTCTGCCGAAAAACAGGAACTCTACAATGAATACATGAAAGCCAGGAGCGAGAATAACAAACAAAAGATGGACCAGGTATCCGGTGCCTATGATGAGCTCGGGGTCAAAGAGATGGACATCAACAGGAAATATGTGGCGGAACATGGTTCATCATATGTTACACCTTACGTGATCCGCAGCAACATGTACTATTCCCTCAGTCTGCCGGAGCTGAAAAATCTGGTTTCCAGCCTGGATCCAAAACTGGACAATTCATCTTTTGTTCAGGAAATGAAAGACCATATTGCTGTTCTGGAACGTGTGGCCATCGGGAATAAATTCACTGATTTCAAAATGGTCACACCCGAAGGTGACTCTCTGTCGCTTTCCGACGTCGTTGGAAAAGGATACCTTCTTGTTGATTTCTGGGCCTCATGGTGCAGCCCCTGCCGGAATGAAAATCCAAATGTCGTTGCCTTATACGATGACTTCCACGCCAAGGGCTTCGACATCCTGGGTGTCTCCTTTGACAACAAAGAAGCGAACTGGAAAAAGGCCATCAGTGATGACGGTCTTGTCTGGCATCAGATTTCCGATCTTAAAGGCTGGGGCAGCATGGCCGGCAAACTTTATGGCATCCAGAGTATACCTCACACCATGCTCCTGGATAAAAACGGGATTATCATAGCCACAAACCTGAGAGGCGAGGAACTGAGGAAGAAGCTTGAAGAATTACTGGATTAAATCCTGACGCCCATCACAAGAATATCATCGACCTGGCTGGAATTCTGCATCCAAACGTTGAGGGTTTCTTCAAGGATGCGTTTCTGTTCCCTGACGGGCTTCCTGTAAACATCGGAGAGAAGCCGCTTGAAGTTTTTAATCATGAACTTCTTTGCTTTCGGGCCTCCGAACTGGTCGGGGAAACCGTCTGAAAAAGCGTAGATCATATCATTCTTCTGAAGGCTGATGGTTTTCCGGGTAAACGCTTCTTTCACCCGGGTATGAATACCAATGGGCATTTTATCGGCTTTGAGCTCGAGGAGGCCGGAATCACGACAGATCAGCAGGGAATTATTTGCACCTGCAAATTCGAGTTCCAGGGTTTCCCTGTCGATAATATATATGGTCACGTCCATCCCGTCCTGGCTCTCTCCCTCACGCCCGGTCTGATGTAGGGACTGGATCACATGCATTCTGAGTTCATCCAGTATAACATTAGCGCTGATGTTATCCTGCTTGCTTACAATCTCGTTCAGAAAAGCCACACCGAGCATACTCATGAAAGCACCCGGTACACCGTGTCCTGTACAGTCGGAAACGAGAACAATGACCTTGTTGCTTTTTTCCGTGATCCAGTAAAAATCACCGCTGACAATATCCCTCGGTCTGTAAATGATAAAATGTTCGGGAAGCAGCCGCTGAATGAAGTCACCGGGAGGGAGGACAGCATTCTGTATTTTGCCGGCGTAATGAATGCTGTCAGTAATCTCCTTCGTCTGCTCTGTGATGAGTATATTCTTCCGTGCAAGTTCTTCATTGGCTTTCCGTCTCAGGGTATTCTGCCGGAACAGCTGAATGAGCATCCCGATAAATACGAGGAGGACGAAGACAGAAGCATAGAGAGCTTTATTTCTCAACTTTAGCTTTATCTCAGTGAGTACCTGGTTTTTCTTCAGAAGCTCATTCTCCCTTTCCTTGGCCTCTGTTTCATATTTAACCTGCATCTCATGGATCTGTTTCCTGGTCTCAATCTGAAAAACAGAATCACTGACTTCATTGGATATCCGGTTATATCTGAGGGCTTCCTTATAGTTCCCCTGTTTTTCCTTCAAATCGGAAAGATAGGAAGCCACGTTGACAATGACCACTTTGGCATCCATCTCCTTAGCCTTGCTGAATGCTCGGTTAAGATAAATCTGGGCCTTGTCATAATTACCCCTCGCAAGATAGAAGATTCCCAATCCGCTGTTGGCAATCACCGCCGTTTTATCGTCTTTGTACTCTTCAGGAAGATCGACCCACTCTCCCAGGTACTTATGCGCCTCCTCATAATTCCCGATGTGATTATATATGCTCCCGAGGTTGGCAAGGGAATTACTTATCCCTGCCATGTCATCGATCTCCCGACGTTTTTTCAGGGCCATAAGACCATATTTCACCGCCTGACGGGCAGGTTCAAGATCCACCTGAATGCCCTTCTTATAAATAACAATATCATAGTCCTTTCCATAAATATCCTTCAGGGTATCTTCAAGAATACGCGAATATACTATTGAAATGTTACTGTATGTGTTAGCAAGTTCAAAGGGATCATTATTATTTTCCCGGATCTGCAGGATCTCTTTATAAACATCCAGGGCACTCTGGAATTGATCCAGGTTTTCATAGATAGTAGCCATCCCGGTCAAGTCAGCCGCGATTCCCGGTTGAAAATCAAGTTCCCTGAAAATGCCGAGCGCTTCCTTATAGTACGCGATTGCTTTGTCAATATCCCCCAACTCAAGGCTGGCATTTCCCAGGTTGGTAAGCACGATTCCCGTACTCCTGGGGTTGTGGAGCTGACGCCTGATCTCCAGAGTCTCCTCCAGATATTTTACAGCATTTTTATAGTCGGCCCTTTCCATATAAAAGCTGCCGATATTGTTCAGGACAGAAGCGATTTCATCCTTCTTTCCGGTCTCCCTCCTGATTTTCAGTGATTGCTGATAATAATCCAGTGCCTGCTCGTAATTATTCAGCCGTTTGGAAATATTACCCAGGTAAAAAAGAGATCTGCCGATTACATCCTTGTTGCCGATTTTCGTTCCAAGGTCAAGGGCAAGCCTGGCATAGTTTCCAGCTTCCTCATAATGATTCAGGAAATAATAAATGAGGCTGATACGGTCGTACACCAGGGCCGTTTTGTCGTCGTTGCCTGTATCTTTATAAAGAGATAGAGCTTTCTGAAAAAACACCAGCGCTTTTTCATTTTCATCCATATTACTATGCACCAGTCCGGCCTGTAAATACGCATCCGCAATCCATTCCTTATTTCCCGAAGCAACAGATAAATTCAGCGCCTTATCAGCATAAACCAGTGCGGAATCATTGCTGGTTTCAACATAAGCCTCTGATAATGCCAGGTATATTCCGATTTTAGTCTCATCATCATGACTTTTCCGTAATACATTGTAAAGGCTGTCGGTGTCTGATGTCTGAGCAAAGAATGAAGGAGAAAACAGGCAACCGATCAGTAGGAAAAGAATACCGGATTTAGACATAAGACAAATTTTGTGATCCGCTCATTCGTACAAATATATAGAATTAAAAATTAAATCGATGTTATTGCAGAAACACTCCCGCAGGAGCTGTCATACGTACCAGACATAGACTGACCCTATAAAACCGCGACAACCTTTTATGATTTTTTAAGTATAAAAAGAAAACAAAAACTATGACCATGAAACCTTATCGACTGATCAGAAAAAGAATAATTCCGTTCTTTCTATTGATTGCTCCGGGAGTTGCGTGGTCACAATGCCCAACCCTGAACATCAACCTTGGAAAGGATACGGTTATATGCCCCGACGGTGCACTGTACCTCGACGCAGGCGAAGCCGACGAATACCTGTGGCAGGATGGCAGTACCGACCGCTATTTCACTGTCACTTCAG
Source organism: uncultured Bacteroidales bacterium (assembly GCA_963732905.1). Classification (GTDB taxonomy): domain Bacteria; phylum Bacteroidota; class Bacteroidia; order Bacteroidales; genus DASQZK01. The sequence continues at coordinate 263,433 of CAVTBM010000007.1, read as the reverse complement.
CTGGCGTCTATTTCGTGTCGGCCAAGAACCAATGTTCTGCGGATGGAGATACGATTCTCGTCGGTCAGGCTGTTCTTCCTGAATTTACGCTGAAAATTCCCGACAGGGAATACTTCTGTAAGGGAGAAAAAGTTGATGTCGAAACGGAAGGTTTAAATCCACTCACCGATTTTGTTTTTGACTGGTCGGTGAATTCGTCCACTGAATCAAGAATTACTGTCGATACAACATCGAACATCAGTCTGAGCGTAAGAGATATTCATGGATGTGAGCGGACGAAGGATATCTTTGTTGAATTTCAGTATCCATACGAGATGGATAAGGTGTTGCTGGCTACCTATGATGTGGCCAACGACAGAAATATGATCATCTGGAGCAAAACAGCCTGCAAAAGAACCGGTATGTATTCCGTGTACAAGGGAGTGGCTCAAAATAACCTTTTAAACGAAGTTCCTTACGATCAAATGAATATGATGATCGATGAAGAAACGGATCCACACGTACAATCTGCATTTTACGACATCACCCTGAAAGACTCCTGTGACAATTCATCAACGTTCAGACTTGAAAACGGGCACAAGACCATCCTTCTTACAACAGAGCTTGACAGTTCTGGAAAAGCTGTCCTTCACTGGAACAAATACCAGGGATTTGATTACGACTGCTATTATATTTACCGTGGAACGACGACGGATAAGCTGGAGATCATCGATTCTGTTGCAGAAACGCGGCTGGATTCCATAACATTTATAGATGAAAAAGCTGTGCCGGATCAACTGTATTTTTACCAGATCGCAGTAAAAACACCGGAACCTGTCTATTATGACATCCAGGACAGAAAGAAAGCCAAAGGCGGTCCTTATGCCCATTCGCTTTCAAATCTGGAAGACAACAAGCTGAAGACTGCCGTCACCACGTATATGGATCCGAAGATCAGTATTTATCCCAACCCTTTTTCAGAAACGGCCAGCATCAGGTATTCCATCAGGAAGGATGCTCATGTCAGGATCGAACTCCTGGATATGCTCGGGAAGCGGATGGCCCTTGTTCTCGACAGGGAGCAGGGACCCGGGACGTACGACGCAAAGGTGTCTGCCTCAGAGTCCGGACTGGTCCACGGTGTTTATTTTATCAGGATTAACCTTGCGGAAGCAGGCATATTCACCTTTAAGCTCATAAAAAATTAACCTGATAACTCCTTGATAATAAGAAAGATTTTCCATCTTCCTATAATTTCACTTTTCCCTTTAACGACGACCCCTTATTCCAATCCCGCTGGCGTAGTCTTCGATCACCAGGTCAAAAATATGGCTATCGACCAGGGGACGTGATCCGGCTTGTGGTCAGTGAGGATCGTATTTTGAAAGACGCAGGATCTCCTGGTAGTTCCTCTCTTTCATAATACCTGCAAGGCTGAGATCCGGGTTTCTCCCGGCCCAGGCTTTGACGATCTGCCATCCGATCCATACGGCGGCCCTGCCAGGTGATTCATTGGTGAACATAGCCGTGAAGGGGGCAACACCGGTCAGCTTCCTGATCTCCATCGGATCCTGCGAGAATATAAGCTTATTCTCTACCAGTGACACCCACATCTCCTCCTCATTGTTGGTGCACCATTTCATCTGGCTTTTTGTAAAGCCGATCTTAAGCGAATCGGGCTCACCGGGCAGCAGATGGTCGACAAAATACATAAGCTGGCCCTCATGAATGATATGTGACAGCACATTGCCCACCGAATCATTAAACGGAAAGCGCTCATTGCCCCAGGCATAAAGGGCATCGGAAGGGATTTTTGCCGGGATCATCAGCTCCCGGCGGTACTGTGGAATACCAAGCCTTTCATAGTATTCCGACTGGCTGCCGAGATACATGTCGAGACCTATGCCTATATAGTTACTAACTGTAAAATACGGGTTATTAAAACGGCTGACATAAGAAACCACTTCAGGAACCGTATCAGCTGGGAAATAATATTCGTAACGCTTGAGCGCATCCGTGAACGTCTTTTCCAAAGATGACATATCGGCAAACACTTTCAGGGTAGTATTATAAACCTCCCGGTTAAGGGGATCATTCAGGAACGTGGCCAGGTTTCCCGGGTAACTTCGCTCAGAAGGCCTGCCAATATTGATGACATAATAGCTGAAGATATCAAAGAAATCCCCATAGGTCCTGTAAAAATAATTTATGGCATCATCCAGAGTGTCTGTGTCCATTCCAAAAAGTTCCCTGTCGAACCGGTGAATACTGAAATTCAGGTTCATTTTTGAGATGTCGGGTCCCTTATTACTGCGGTGGCAGGAAATGAGAGTGAAGGTTGTCAGCAGCGGAATGCAAATGATCCATTTAATACTCCGTTTCATTAGTACAGTTTTGAATGTGAAGCGGTGAATAAAAATTATACTTTTGTATCAAAGAAAATGCTAAATTAATAAACACTTTGGTATTCCTCTTTATTGCCTGAATGTTCAAAACGAAAATCTATGCTGAAAAAACTACTTCTTCCTCTTCTGCTCCTTATTGCTGGCTTTAACAGTTACGCTCAGAAGGCCCGGTTCAGTTTCATGGCCAGCCCCCAGGTAGCCTGGATGACAAGCAATAAACAGAACATAAAATCAGACGGTGTGGTGGCCGGGTTAAATACTGGCATCGAACTCGACCTCTTTTTTGCCGAGCATTACGCTTTTTCCACAGGTCTTACCATAAACAATCTCGGAGGAAAATTAAATTACAGCGACAGTATCCGTCTTGATGTCGACAATACAAAGACACTTGTCACTCCGGGTAATTCCATCAAATATCATCTGCAGTATGTTTCGCTGCCCCTGGGACTAAAATTCAAAACAGTTGAGATCGGATATACCACGATTTGGGTGAATGCAGGCTTTACTCCCATGATAAACCTGAGGGCAAAAGGTACAACTGAAAATGGTGCTCTCACCAAAGCCAACCTGAAAGATGAAACCGGCTTGTTTAACATCAATTATTTTGTTGAAGCCGGTATCGAATACAGCCTGGGGGGGAATACGGCCATTGTTGGCGGACTTGGCTATTACCCGGGTTTCATGGACGTAACCAACCGTTCAGCTGACAGAATATTTACATATTCGATGGCCCTTGTACTAGGTATTTTGTTTTAATTCAACATGATCATGAAAATTGCATTAGCCCAGCTTGATTACCACATAGGAAATTTCCTCGAGAATACAACGAATATCGTCCTCGAGATCAAGAAAGCACAGCAGTATAATGTGGATCTGATTGTCTTCTCGGAGTTATCCATTTGCGGGTATCCTCCGCTTGATCTGCTGGAAAGAAAAGAATTTGTTTACCGTTGTGAAGAAGAGATCCAAAAGATTGCCCGGATCTGCAAAAAGATTGGCGTCATTGTTGGCGGCCCTTCGATGAACCCTGACGAGAAAGGAAAAATGCTTTTCAATACTGCGTATTTCCTGCACGAAGGAAAAGTCCAGGAGAAATTCAACAAATCCCTTCTTCCGACCTATGATATTTTCGACGAATACCGCTATTTCGAGCCGAATACCGAATTCAGGCTCCTGGAATTCGGCGGTAAAAAGATTGCTGTCACGATATGTGAAGACCTTTGGGATGATCAGCCTTTTGAAAACGAGTTTGCCAGGAGACGGTTATATAAGGTAAGCCCCATGAAAGAACTGGCCGCGCTTGGCCCCGATGTCATCATCAACATCGCTGCATCACCTTTTTCCCATACCAAAACCGGCATCAAGAAGCAAATCTTTATTGATAAGGCTAAAAAATTCCACCTGCCGGTGATTTATGTAAACCAGGTCGGTGCCCAGACACAGCTGATCTTCGAAGGCGGGAGCATGGCTATCGACTGTAATGGTGAAATCATGGAGCACCTGAATTTCTTCACCCCTGATGTCAGGATCATAGACCTGGAAAATCTCAATGGAAAAGGCAAACCTCATGTGTTTGAAAAATATGAGGATATAAAGATGGTCCATGATGCCCTCATCACCGGCATCAGGGGATATTTCGTGAAAATGGGATTCTCGAAAGCCGTGGTCGGATTGTCGGGCGGAATTGACTCGTCAGTAACCCTTGTCCTGGCTGCAAAAGCCCTTGGACCGGCAAATGTTCATGCCCTGCTTATGCCCTCGGAATATTCATCAGATCATTCCATCACAGATTCTGAAATACTGGCTCATAAACTCGGTGTCAGCTACCATCAGATCAGGATACATGAAATTTTCGACGTTTACAGGCAGGCCCTCAAACCACTTTTCGAAAATCTGCCTGAAGACATCACGGAAGAAAATATCCAATCGCGGATACGTGGAACGCTTCTCATGGCTTATAGCAATAAGTTTGGACATATTTTACTGAATACCAGTAATAAAAGTGAAGCAGCCGTGGGTTACGGAACGCTCTATGGCGACATGAGCGGCGGACTGTCGGTCCTCGGAGACGTCTACAAAACAGACGTGTATAATCTGGCCAGATATATCAACCGGAAACAGGAGGTCATTCCGGAAAATGTACTTAGCAAACCTCCCTCAGCCGAGCTCAGGCTTGAACAGAAAGATACGGATTCCCTGCCTGAGTACGACATACTCGACAGGATCCTGAATGACTTTATTGAAAAACAAATGACCCTGGATGAGATCACCAGGGACGGTGGCTACGACGCTGACCTGGTCAGAAAAATCATAAAAATGGTGAATATGAATGAGTATAAAAGATACCAGACTCCACCCATTTTACGAATATCATCAAAGGCCTTCGGAACGGGCAGGCGCATCCCCCTGGTTGCAAAGTATTAGCTGAAGTGGAATATTTAACCCGGTTTGCTTAAATTTTGTGACTTTTTAATGGAGAAGAAAAAAAATCGATAAAAATTTCTACCTTTGAGTGTTATCGAACATATTAACGTAAACTTAGCATTTCATGATACAGGAAAGGGTCATTAATTGTGATAATTGTATCGACAATCCAAAATCCGTCTTCAACGTATTACTCCCAAAGGAAAAAGACCTGATAAGAAAAAGTCACACCTGCGCATTCTATAAAAGAGGCGAGATCATTTTCAAAGAAGGTGACAAACCTACAAGCCTTATTTGTTTATCTGAAGGAAAAGTGAAAGTTTTTAAAGAAGGGGTCGGTGGCCGGGAACAGATTGTTAGAATGGCAAAGCCGATTGGTTTTATAGGCTACCGGGCTCTGTTTGCAGAGGAACATCACACTGCTACTGCCGTAGCCATTGAAGATTGCACCGTTTGTATTATTGATAAGGATACTGTATATAAGCTCCTCCGGTCGAATTCCGATCTCTCCATAAACATCATCAAAGCTTTTGCTACTGAACTCGGTTTTTCCAATAACCGCACGGTAACTCTCACACAGAAACATATCAGGGGAAGGCTTGCCGAATCCCTCATCTTTCTTAAAGATACCTACGGCTATGAAGAGGATAACCAGACGATCAAAATCTACCTGTCGAGGGAGGATGTGGCTAATCTTTCAAATATGACGACGTCCAATGCCATCAGGACTCTTTCGACCTTTGCACAGGAAGGGGTCATATCCATTGATGGCCGGAAGATCAGGATTCTCGATCTGTCCAAGCTGGAAAGAATAAGTGATCTGGGATAAATGGCACGACCGGATCCGGATTCCGGCGGGGTAAAGCTTAACCCGATCAGCTTTTATTCATTCACTCCGGAATCTTTTTTTTGTACTTACTGAGATGTCGCATGTACAAAGAGCATGGTGCGGAGATGGTATTCGTTATAAACCCTCTGATCGCCAGAACATATATTTCAGCACAATATCATTAAACAGCCAGGTAAACAGCATCAGCAGGGCTACCGGGATGATAACCTGTTTGTACTTCAGCACGAAGGTTTCCACACTATGAAGGTCGCTGATTCCGAAAAGGAGAAATGAGGTAGCCAGAATCACTAACAGTCCGATGACCAGGCCAACTTTCAGGGTGGATTCGAAGGCCAGTTCTTTTAAGATATCCGGTTTTTCTATCTTTTCAAGTACACGCGATGTAAATCCCGCAGACAAAGGCTCACCGGGAGCTTCTCCCAATGCCTCATCGATCAGCTTATCCAGCATATCGTAAGATTTTCCTTCGCTTTTCATCTTATCATCATTTTTAATCGTTACTGTAATAATCATGCTGCATGTCCGGCACCTGTTTAAGGAGATTTTCCTTTATGGCTGCCCGGCCACGGCTGATATAGCTTTTCACCGTCCCTTCAGGCATTCCTGTTATCTCCGAAATTTCGGAATAGGAAAACTGCTCAAGGTGGTAGAGCGTGATGACAGTTCTGTACTGGACCGGAAGCTGCTCAATAATATTGTTTATGAGCTGTTTAATCTCATCCCGGTTCAGAGTCTTGAGCGGATCAGCAGGTTCAGTCATCGAAATCTCCAGCCTCGCTGTATCATCTGTGAAAAGAACTTTATTCCGGCCTTTCTTTCGCAGATAGTCAGTACTGACATTGAAAGCCACAGACCCTATCCATGTTGACAGCTTTGAATCACCCCTGAATTTCCCGATACTACGGTAAATTCTTACAAACACTTCCTGGCAAAGGTCTTCTGCATCCTCATGTTGCTTTACCATCCTCAACACAATATGCCACACCATATTACTGTACTTATCGACCAGATGCCGGAATGCATTGGTGTTCCCTCTTTTAATCTGCAGTATCAGGTCCTCGTCATTCATTATTTTATGAGTCGAAACCGAAAAGCATTTTGTTGCAAATTACAGCCCTTTTTTAACAAACAGGAATAATTCTGCAACATTTTTCCGTCGCCATCGACAAATGTTTCAACAAACAGATTCACCAAATTAAAATTTACTGTCATGTACGGAGAAGTATTAACTACAGCAATCGTGTTTTATGCGATTTACCAGATTCTTAAAGCATTTACGGATTTCCTTTTAAAGAGGAAGGTCATTAAAATGGGTCACATTGATAAAGCAGAAATTCTGGCCCAGCGGGAAGAAAGCAGGGAAGAAAACCGCTACCCTACCCTGAAATGGGGACTCGTCACTTTTCTGGCAGGTGCCGGTCTGATCCTGATAACGATACTCTCGAAAACGACGATGCCATGGATTCTGAATACTGAAGGTGCTCCACTCGTCTTTGGCATTGAACTCGTCTTAATTGCTGCCGGATTTCTTTTGTACTTCCTTATTATGAATATGAGGAAGTCTGAATAAACGCAGCCAATCACAAAGTATCCGGGGATACAACATTCAGGGGCGATTCTTTGAAGGTTGTATCCCCGTTATGTATCAGGCCGTTTCCGTCACAGGTTTAACCTCTCTTTTTCTGACCACGACAGCGCTGTAATACGCAATGATCAGAAAGGCAATGGACGGTACCCAATAGGCCAGTTTAATACTCCCGGCTTCATCCGAAACAATGCCCTGGATCTGCGTCAGCACCGCCGCTCCCGCAATAGCCATGACCATACCCGATCCGCCTATTTTGGTGTCCTCACCCAGACCGGTAACACCGAGTCCATAGATGGTGGGGAACATCAGCGACATACAGGCTGAAATACCCATGAGGGCATAAACACCCGCAAATCCATTGGAATAAATGGCTATGATGCCCAGGATAAAAGCCACAAGTGCAAGTGTCGTAAGGATGTTCCTGGGCTTGATAAACCTCATGAGTCCGGTACAGATGAACCTGAAGATGACGAAAAGGATCAGGGACATGATATAATAGGTAGCCCCTGCCTGCTCGGCCGTCCTGGGAAGAAGAGGTTCGAGTCCGATCCAGTCGATAAAACTGTAAAATGTTGCTGCCACAGGTTCAACAACCCGCAGTCTTGCAATGATATCAGCCGTGGACGGATGATCCATCGAAGCGATAATACTGTCGAAGTGCAGCTGCTGCATGACGTACCTGATGATAAAGGACCACACGGCAATCTGGGCGCCAACATAAAAAAACTGGGCGATAACACCCCATTTATAATTTTTGTTTTTCATCAGCCTGCGAAAGGTGCCCGCAAAATCGAGCCTCTTGTCTTCTTCCTTCAGTCTTGGCATTTTTGTGAAAAGGATCATCAGCAGCAAAATGACCATCACCAGACCAACGGTCATATACGTCATGGTGACGGCATCGAGTTCGTGCCCCTGGATTTTGACCAGCTCTTCACGGGTGATGGATGCTCTCTCGGTTGCCCCCATGATATTCAGGTGAGACAGGATGAATACCTGGCTCAGAACTACCCCGGTAATGGCTCCAAATGGGTTAAACGACTGGGAGAAATTAAGCCGCTGGGTGGCCGTCGATGCCGGGCCGATAACATAGACATACGAATTGGTGGAGGTTTCCAGCACCGACAGTCCGGCAAAAAGTACCAGTATCGCGGTCAGATACATCAGGAAGCTGATATTAATATTCACCCCCGACATAAGCATGGCAGGATAAAACAAAAACGCTCCGGCAGCATACAGCCCCAGACCAAGCATAACACCTGCCTTATAGGTAAACCTTTTAATGAACAGAGCTCCCGGAATAGCGAAACAACCATATCCGAAAAAGTAACAGGCCACCTGGATCCAGGCTGTCTTGGAATCTGTCAGGCTCATAATCCTTTTAAATGCGGCGAGCATGGTATCGGTCATATTATTGGGGATCGCCCAGGCAAAAAACAGGGAGGTCAGCAGTATGAACGGCCAGACGATGCCCCTCGGAATAACTCGGTGATTTTCCATGTATGTTCAGATAAAATTAAAAAACTCGGGTTAAATCATTAATCATAAAACCAAAAAGTGTTTTCGTGATGTGATCCAGCTGGCTGACATCACCGGTAAGATGAAAAATCCTCTGACTGTGCCGGATTTGTTCACCTGCTTTCAGCATGGCGGCCGGTGATGAACTTTCCAGCTCGTAAAAGGGACCCATTACCGCTCCGTCTTCATTTGGCCCGTCATTATAGGCATTGACGGCATCCCCGCTTAACGTATCCTCCTGGGGTCCCCACAACGAATTTACATATTTTAAGGAATGCTCCGGCAAGGAAAACCAGAGAATTGTAAGTGCCCGGTTTACAGGGTCATAACTTCCGCAATAGGACGAAGCCCTTTCCGGAGGAATTCCTATCTTACTCCGGAATTTTCCGTCTGTCTTGAAAAACAGGATGTCGTCACCCACAACCAGCCGGTCTGATGGTACCCTGCCAAAATAGTCATCCGTGACTTTCTTCCCTTTCTCCTTCCCGCTACCCTTCCTGAAAGGGATAAAAACGATGCCCTTCTCAGAAGGATTAAACATCCCCAGCATCCAGACCGACAAAAATCCGGTCCCGGAATTCCAGTCTTCACGGCCGGTGTTGGTCAGTATCTGATCCGATTCATAACCGACACACTGAACCGATCCGTCCATTCTGACGTTCAGGGCTTGTGCCACTTCATCGCGTGAAAAAATCCGTATCGTTCTCCGGATGCCGGTTTCCATTTTAGTCCCAGAAGCATTGACGAGGGAAAAAGATTTTTGGAAAACGCCTTGTTCCACTGATGCTTCAATGGTGTCGAAGGCAATTGTATCCAGCTCTCCGGGGACTTTCCAGTTAGCGAAGATCTGCTCTTCGCCTTCTTTGAAATATACGGAAAAAGGTCCCCCCTCGGGCCCCAGCCACAACCGTTCTTCACCTCCGAAAGGGTTGAACTGTGAACTTATTTTACCAGACCGTATCAGCTCATGGTTAATCCATCCGTAGCTCCGGCCTTCATCGCCGCCGGAAGAGCTGGTCATAACCCTTCCCTGCAGTCCGGGCGATAACAGTACCCTGGAATCTGACGCCTTATCCCTCAGTTCAAGAGTCGAAATGCCATGATCTTTAAGAAAGGATGCATCATAGCCATAGGATCCTTCAGGAAAATTATTCATCTGCTTTGTATCAATAGTTTCTCCGGTCACAGTTTGCCTTTACTCCGGGAATCAGAAGTACAGCGGTCCGAAATTGGCACATGCCCTATAGTCGGCTCCATACTTCTCCATACCGAAAGAGTTCCATACGTTTGGCCTGAAGATTTCCTCATCCCCGACGTTATGCATGAAAACCGGGATCCGCAACATGGAAGCCATGGTGATCAGGTCGGCGCCAATATGCCCGTAGCTGATGGCCCCATGGTTCGCTCCCCAGTTGTTCATTACCGAGTATACATCACGGAAGGCTCCTGTTCCTCCTGTTCTGGGTACAAACCAGGTAGTTGGCCAGGTAGGGTCGGTACGCTGATCCAGGACTTTATGAACCTCACCGGGTAATTCGATTGTCCAGCCTTCCGCCAGCTGAAGGACCGGGCCCTGCCCCTTAACGATATTGATCCTTGACATGGTTACCGGCATCTGTCCTGCCGTCCTGAACTGGGATGAATATCCGCCTCCCCTGAAATATTCAAGGTTTGCCGGACACCATTTCGTATTTGCAAGGCACAGTTCGGCTTCATCTTCAGTAATCTCCCAGAAAGGTTTCATGACCGGGTTACCCTGCGTATCACGCTGGCGGGCCGTGGCATCAAGAGTGGTCGAGCCGGAATTGATAAGGTGGATAAAGCCACCCGCGGAAAGGCCGGTAAGTGTATGTCCGGTCACTCTTTTTACCGAATCAGGACTCCAGTATGTGCGGACGTCGGAGAAGATCTGGGCTGTTTTCGTGAGCAGATGCCCGAACAACATGGAGACGCCGTTCAGACTGTCATTCTCGGTAGCAAATACGAAAGGTTGCCGGATCCCGTTCCAGTCAAAGGAGGAATTCAGGATCGTCTCACTGAAATCCCCGTTGGGGTAATAATCAGTCCACTGGCGCTGTCCCTGAAAACCGCCGGCTAGGGCATTTCTCCCACGTGCTTCCTCTCCAAAGCCCAGTTTCGCCAGCTCCGGGTTACCGATCATCAGGTCCTTCATAATCAGAGTCATTTTCACCACGGTTTCCCATTCCCAGTCTTTGCGTTTGCGGTCAGACGGTGACGGATTGTTGTCGGCACCCTCCTTACATTTGGCCTTAACCCAGGCAAGAGCTCTGGAATATTCCTTCTGATCATATACGCCCTGCTCCATCCTCCTGATCAACTCGACAGATTCAACAAATTCGGTTCGCATCCCCAGGTAATCATGAAAAAACTCGGCATCAACCGTTGAACCGGCAATGCCCATTGAGGTATAACCCAGCGACAGGTAAGATTTTCCTTTCATGTATGCCACCGCCAGACCGGCATTCACAAAGCGTATAATTTTTTCAATCACGTCAGCGGGAACGGACTGGTCACCCGCATCCTGCACATCCTGGCCATAAATCCCGTATACGGGCAGCCCTTTTTGTGAATATCCGGCAATTGCTGCTGCAAGGTACACAGCACCCGGCCGTTCCGTACCGTTAAAACCCCAGATAGCTTTCGGTGTTAACGGATTGGTGTCCATAACCTCGGTACCGTAACACCAGCATGGTGTAACCGTTAACGATACGCCAACACCTTCCCTCCCGAACTTTTCAGCACAGCGGGCAGCATCTGCTACTCCGCCGATAGTGGTATCTGCGATAACACACTCTACCCTTTCACCATGAGGAAATCTAAGCCGGCTTTCAATCAACTTTGCTGCAGCCTGGGCCATATTCATGGTTTGTTCTTCAAGAGATTCACGTACGCCATGTTCCCTGCCGTCGATGACAGGCCGGATACCTACTTTAGGCAATCTTCCAATTAATCTGTCTTTCATAATAAGGTAATTTTATTAAAACGTTTTAGCCCTATATTTTTTCGTTTTGTGATCAGCATGAATCATGCAGGACCAGTTCATGTTTTAGCTCCACATGCGTGGTTTTGGCCGAACCATTGATCAGATCCATAAGGACCCGGATGGCTTCAAGACCCATCCCGGTGAGCGGCTGCCTGACATAGCTCACCTGGGGATTAAAAAATTTGAAGACGTCATTCTCATCAAAACCAAGAATGGCCAGGTTGCCGGGGATGTTAATCTTCAACTTCCGGATCTGGTACAGCCCGGCAACGGCAATGAGCATGTTGGTGAAAAAAATAACATCGGTACCGGCTGCGTCATGGATCAGCCTGTCAACGGCCGTCTCAATGTCACCTGCAGAAAAAGTGTAGGGTATGGTTTCAACCTTTATATTCTGCTCCAGATGACTGGCCTTCATGGCTTCCTCATATCCGCGGATGCGTTCTTTCATGTGGATCAGGGTGGAGTTATAAGCCATCAGACTGACACGGCTGTATTTTTTCCCGATGAGATAAGACGTAGATTCAAAGGTAGCCTGGTAATTATCCAGCACAACATGACTTACGGATCTGAGCTCAGGGAAATAACGGTCGACGAGGACGACAGGGATTTCTGTCTGTTGCAGGCTTGAGATCTGTTTCTCCGTTCCCTCAACCGGAACGATAATGAAACCATCCACCTGACGGTTGAGGAAAGTATCAATAAGTGCGGCGGATTTATCCATATTCTCGTCCGAACTGCCAATGATCACGTTAAATCCGTGTTTCATGGCTTCATCCTCAATGGTCCTGGCCAGGATGCCGAAAAACGGATTGGCAATGTCGGCCACGATCAATCCGATGGTATTGGTGGCTCCTTTTCTCAAACTCCGGGCAATCTGGTTCGGACTGTAATGCATTTCCCTGGCTGTGCTGATGATCTTCGCAACCATCTCAGCACTTACCCTCTTTTCCTTACCCTGGCCGTTCAGAACAAAGGAAACCAGCGTTGTTGAAACACCCAGCCGGCTGGCAATGTCTTTAATGGAAACCCTCTTTTTCATGGATTGCTGTTTACAACCTTGTATGGACTGGTATTATCCTTGCTCCTGTCTCCTCCGGCATAAAGCTGTGCTTGTATTTTGCACCTCCTTTTCATTCATCGAAAAATATGCTAAATCGTTTTAACAAAAAAAAATACAAACATGTTTTTAAGCATGTTTATGAATCCGTCAGATGTGATCCACGCAGAAAGAGGATATTTAGCTCAAGCAAAAACCGGGATCTTCCGGTCAAAACACGACTATCCGGGCTGAACAGTCTCCAGGATCGGTGCATTGACAACATATCGTCATCTTTGCCCTTAATCCGGTGAAAATTGTATTTTTGGGAACGAAAACCATGTAGATGAAACGGATTGTATTTTTATTCCTGTACGGACTTTTATGGCTAATAACCCGCCTGCCCCTGCGGTTTCTTTATTTCCTTTCGGGAATGTTTAATCCTGTCATTTATTATCTGATCCCATACCGGAAAAAGCTTGTCCTAAAAAATCTCAGGCTTTCCTTTCCGGAATGGAGTGAGAAGCGGGTCCGTCAAACGGCCAGGAAATTTTACCGTCACTTCTCCGATTCCTTAATTGAGGGCATTGTAACGATCTTTCTTTCAGAAGAGGAGCTTAAAAAAAGATATATATTCCGAAATCCTGAGGTATGCAATGAACTGTTCAGGCAGGGAAAGAGTATAGCCCTGATATTCGGGCATTACGGCAATTGGGAATGGGCATCACTTATGCCTTTATTTTTACGGCATAAAATTCTGGCTATTTACAAACCATTACATAATCCCTACGTTGACCAGCTTATTAAGCGGAACCGGGAGAGGTTTGGTGTTGAGACGGTGGCCATGGAAAAAATTTTCAAATCTATAAGCCGGTATAGCAAAGATCACGTTCCCACCCTCACCATGTTTCTTTCCGATCAAAGGCCGCGATGGGCACAGATCCAGCACTGGACAACTTTCATGAACCAGGACACGCCAGTGATCCTCGGTCCGGAAAAAATCTCCAAAAAGCTCGGACTGGCTGTGGTATATTATAAAATTATTCCCGTTAAGCGCGGCTATTATGAAGTCGAGTTCATTCCGATGTTCGATGATCCGGACAAGACTGACGTCTTTGAAATCACCGAGAGATTTCACCAGCTTCTTGAGGAAAATATCAGGGAGTATCCGGAATTCTGGTTATGGACGCATAACCGGTGGAAGCACGAGAAGGCCAAATATATTCCAAAAGCAGTATACACCGAATGATCCGAAAAGGGAAATCCAAAGTTGCTATCCTTAAAGCCGGAGGTTAGCATGATGAAGGGATTTTGCCACTGCTTACCTTTTTGCTCCATTGTTTGAGACCTACAACAGGAACAAGGTGACCTCGATTTCTTAGACTTATAATACTTCCATGCCTTTCCTGATAAGGGCTTCCACCTTGCTAAGGGTTTCTGTGAAGGTGAAGATTTCCTCAACTCTCTGCCGGCCTTTCTCCCCCATTGCATTCCTTAGTTTCTGGTCCGACATCAGCTGTTCGATCCTCCGGGTCAGATCTTCAACATTCGCTTTCTCCACCAGGTACCCGGTTTCGCCGTCACGGATGATCTCTGCCGAGCTGTGGATATCGAAAGCGACGACCGGTTTTTTTTCTGCCATGGCTTCAACCAGCACGTAGCCAAATCCTTCATAAAGAGAGGTAAGGACAAAGATGTCGATGCTGGTCGTGAAATTTTTTATGTTATCCACGAAGCCAAGAAATATCACTTCATCTACGACATCCAGCGATCTGGCATATTTCCTGAGTTTCGACTTGAGTTTCCCGGTACCCGCGATGATAACCCTGAAGTTCAGCCCTTTCTTCTTCAGGTTGGCTGCCAGTTCGATCATGTAGATCTGGCCTTTCTCTTCCGACAACCGGCCGGCATTTCCAATTACGATTTCCCCATTCTTCCTGGTATAGAGTGGTTTTCTCTTCAGTTGATCATAAATATCCAGGTCGATACCATTGTAAATGATCTTGATCTTTTCCCTGGGCACGAGTTTATGGTTATTCTGAAGGATGGTGCGGCTGGTTTCTTCAGAATTGGCAATGATATCCGTGACCACTTCGCGATAGAGAAAGCGGTTGAGCCATGTATTCCGGATGGCAATGGCACTTCCCCGGCGGTAAATGATGTTCCTTACCCCCGCCAGTTTCGCCGCTATTCCGGCCACCTTCAGATCAGACGACAGGTTAAGGATGATGGTTCCTACATTTTCCTTCCGGAGAAGATGGAATATGCGGAATATTTTAAACGGGTTGAGAAAGGAGAGATTCGATACCCGGATCCCGCGGTAATCGATGCCGGATTTTTCTGCTCTGCGGTGGAGTTCGCTATGCGGATGTGACAACAGCATGACTTGGTATCCCTTCGAATATAACTTCCTGGAAATATCCAGATGCCATTTTTCACCACCGCCCCATGATTTCACACTATTGAAGAAACATATCCGGTTCCTTGCTGAAACAGCCTTTTCTTTGTAAAGGTTCCGCAGTTTAATATATTTCAGAAAGGTCTCATGGGCCGCATTCACACTGATGACCAAACCGTAGAATCCATCCAGGAAGCCGAGCTTGATAAAATAGTCGCGGAACACCCTCCAGATCGGATGAAAAACAATATTAAAATAGCTGGATTTCCGGTTTTCCCTGAAATACGCCATAGCTACAATGGACGAGAACTTATTGATCTGTTCAACATGTTCATTAATGGTATAATACGAATAATGTAGCAGATCCCCCTTCAAAAACTTCTTTGTGGCTCCCTTTTCAAGTTTAAATTTGTCATGAGGATTGATCCCTCCCCATTTCCCCTTCCTGGAGTCCCAGAGTCTCATCTTCCTGGCCGGATACCAGCTGGTATGACGGATCCATTTCCCGCAGTAATTGGTGAGGCGATTGAAGTAGTATCCGTCATATTTCCAATCTTCCTTGACTCCCAGAATAGAGTCTTTAAGCCTGTGAGAAAGCACCTCATCGGCATCGAGGGAAAGGATGTGTGGGTATTTCGCCTGGGTAATAGCCCAGTTTTTCTGCTCGATATGTCCTTCAAAAACATGCGGTATAAACCTGCCGCCGTAAGATTTTACAATTTCACCTGTACTGTCGGTTGAATAGGAATCCACCACGACGATATCATCGACAATATCGTAAACCGATTCCAGGCAGCGACCGATATTTTTTTCCTCGTTATAGGTAATGATAACAACTGATAACTTTGGCATTGAACAATTCCTGTAAAATAAAGAAGACTAAACCGGTAAATTATCAAATTCAGGATCCCAAACACGGGAATCAATCCCTTTTCATCCTGAAAAGCCTGATTTTGCAGTTATCCAGGGGCTCCTAATCTCAATGTGAACCAGACACAAGTTTGTGAATTTAGTGAAAAATTTCAATTGATCATGTCCTTCTTGTGCAAAGCTAATGAAATTCAGAAAAACGCCGGCAAAAGACAATTACCCATCCCGATCTTCCATCTGCATAAAGATTTTCCTGTTTCCGGCCGTGAGCAGCATTGTTGTCTTCCATCTGCGCCGTGACCATTTCGGGCATTACAAAGAAAATAATCTTTATTCCTGAAAATAAATTCTCCTGACCCGTTCAGAAATTCTGGTCAGGATTTCATAAGGTATGGTTCCCGCAGCTTCAGAAATTTTGGCTACAGGGTTTTCACGACCGAAAATTATTACTTCGTCGTTATCTTCAGCGGGAATACCGGTCACATCCACCATCGTCATATCCATGCATATATTTCCGATAACAGGTGCATACCGTCCGTTGATCCTGAATGTACACCTGCCGTTGCCGAGTGATCTGAAAATGCCGTCGGCATAACCTACCGGCAGGGTTGCAATCCTCCTTTTCTCATTTACTTTGCCCTGCCGGCTGTATCCAACGGTTTCGCCGGCCTCCACATCGCGGATTTGCGCAATACTGGTTTTAAATGTTGAGACTTCCTTTAGACTATCCTGCCGGAAAGTGCTGACGCCGTAAAGCCCTATTCCAAGCCTGACCATATCAAACGCTGCCTCAGGAAACCGTTCTATTCCCGAAGAATTCAGGATATGCCTCAAAAAATTCCGGCCCAAACCGGCTTGTATCCTGTCGCTGATTCTCCTGAAAAGGCTGATCTGACCGAGCGTGAATTCATCATTTACCGGTTCATCTGCAGCGGCAAGATGGGAGAATACGGAAACGACGCGAAACGTATCACCCTGCAGAACTTCGACAAGTTTATCCGTATCCTTTTCTTCGAAACCAAGCCGGTGCATACCGGTATCCAATTTAAGGTGGACCGGATACTGGCTGATACCGTTCCTTTCGAGGTAATACCTGAAATCGTTCAGGATCCTGAAACTATAGATCTCAGGCTCGAGATTATATTCCGTGAGGAGAAAAAAATCGTTCTTCTCAGGATTCATGACCATTACCGGAACAACGATGCCGTTCCGGCGGAGGATAACCCCTTCATCGGCAAAGGCCACGGCAAAATAATCAATATGATTATACTGAAGTATACTGGCGATCTCATAGCTACCGCTTCCGTAAGAAAAAGCTTTGACCATGGCCATGACCTTTGTCCCTTTTTTCAGCAGGGACTTATAAAAACGATAATTCTCTACCAGTGCATTCAGATTGATTTCCAAAACGGTACGGTGTGCTTTTTCCTGTAAAATCCGGGCTATAAGCTCGAACCTGAAATGTCTGGAACCTTTAAGTAAAACGGCTTCATTTCGGAAGACCGGCTTTACCGGTGAATTCAGAAAATCCTCCGTGGAACTGAAAAATTCAGAATCCCTGAGAAAGAGATCACTTCTGGAGGAGATCTCCGGTCCGATCCCAATCAGCCTGTCTATTTTTTTTCCGGCAATCAGTGCAGATACCTCACGGTAAAGTTCTTCGCTGCTTTTACCACTCTGCAGAATATCAGAAAGGATGAGTGTTTTTTTCCTGTGCTGATTTTGCTGGTTCAGAAAGTCCAGTGCATTCGAAAGGGACACCATGTCGGAGTTATAAGTGTCATTGATGAGTGTGCAGTTGTTCAACCCGCTTACGATTTCCATCCTCATCCCTACAGGCTCAAGCTTTTCCATAGCCGCTGAAATGTCATTCTGCGCGTACCCGGAGGCATGAAGGAAGACGAAAACATGGATCGCATTTTCAATCGAAGCGAAATCGGTAAAATGAATCGTGAACCGGCTTTTGCATTTCCCTGAAACAGAAATAACAGTGAGGGCTCCTTTCTTGCTGAACTTAACCTTGTATTCGGCCTCTTCCGAAAAACTCCAGGAGACCAGGCTAACTCCCGCAGGCAGTTTAAGAGCCAGTTTATGAATGACAGGATGATCCCTGCAATAGATAAGTCTGCGGCAGTTTCGGAAAAGTGTCATTTTCTCGGCCACTTTTGCCTCGATAGACGGGAAATTTTCCTGGTGAGCTTCACCGATATTGGAGAAAATCCCGGTGTCGGGCTGGATCATCCTTTCGAGACGTGCCATTTCCCCGGGAAAAGATATTCCGGCTTCGAGAACGGCAAGTTTATACCGGTCCTCCAGCAAAAACAGGGAGAGAGGCACCCCAACCTGTGAATTATAGCTGAGCGGACTTCTCACAACCGGTATCTTCTGGTTTAAAGCCTGGAAGATCCATTCCTTGATAATGGTCTTTCCGTTGCTTCCGGTAATGGCAACCACTTCCCCCGAATAAGCCAGGCGAATGTGAGCAGCAAGTTTCTGAAGCGCCTCAAGGCTGTCGCCCACAAGAATGAAGGTGGCTTTCCCCGGCTTCATTCCCGGTGGCACTTCCTCGGCAATAAAACATCTGATCCCTTTGTCATACATCCCGGGAATATATGCATGCCCGTCATTCCTTTCCCCACGTATGGCACAGAAGAGAGCTCTTTCCGGATCGGGTAACCGCCGGCTGTCAATAAAAATATGGTCCACCTGCTGACTTTCAGAACCCACCAGCTGACCATTTACGATTTCAGATATCTCGGCGATGCTGAAGGACTTCATGTCGCTTTCCCTTTCTTATGACTTTTCATTTCCCGGTTAAAACATTTACGGCAAAGCGGTTCGTAAATATCTGTTTCACCAAGAAGAACAAGTTTATCGCCTTCAGTCATCCGGTGTGAATACTGAGCCAGGTTTCCACAGCGCACACAGATGGCATGAACTTTTGTGACGTATTCAGCAGTAGCAAGGAGCCCCGGGATCGGTCCGAAAGGCCTTCCCATGTAATCCATGTCAAGACCTGCAATAATCACTCTGATCCCACGGTTGGCCAATATATTGCAAACTTCCACCAGCCCGTTATCAAAAAACTGGGCCTCATCGATCCCAACCACCTCCACATCATTCGCCAATAGCAGGATGTTGGCCGCAGTGGTCACCGGTGTTGACACGATGGAATTTTCATCGTGTGAAACAACCTCAACCTCCGAGTAACGGGTATCGATGTGGGGCTTATAGATCTCGACCTTCTGCCTGGCGATCCTGGCCCGCTTCAACCGACGGATCAACTCTTCCGTTTTACCCGAAAACATCGATCCGCATATAACCTCGATCCATCCCCTTTTCTCTTCCTTATTTATCGAATTTTCAAGAAACATTGAATAAGATATTCGTAATAATATCGTTACTTTTGTGATAAGATTTCAAACAGAACCAATTATCCGGCAAATTATTATGGGATATAAACATACCTTCGAAATCATTACTAAAGATATACAAGATATAGAAAAACTTGTGGGCAATTTCGAAAATTATTCCGAGATCCCCTATATCGAACTCGATCTTGCGCTCTCAAAATTACGGAATGTTTATGAATTACTCCTGATGTTCAGGGACGGAGGAAATATGTCGGGATCATCACCCGCTCCGGGGGCGATCAGCGAAGCGGAGCTTCACTCCCGACCACCACAGCCCAAACCTGCGCATATGCCTGAACCTGTGAATGAAAAACCACAGCAACAGGAAAACCCGGACCCGCCCGTTGTGAAAACCAGCCCGGAGATATCAGAAAACACTGCGACTAAAGAAAATTTCGGGGTTACTGAAAAGGCCCAGCCGGTAACCGGGCCTGCTGACCATGAGAACCATATCCTGGCTGAGAAATTTCAAAGCCAGAAATCGTTCATCAATGAAAAACTGGCCGAAAGCACTAAAAAACAGGACGTTTCCTCACGGCTGCTCACGGCTCCCATTACCAGCATTAGCGGAACAATGGGGATTAACGACAAATTCTTCTTCATTCGTGAGCTGTTTAAAGGGGATGCCGAGAAGTTCAGGGCAACGATGGATAACCTCGAACATGCCGATAATTTCAATGAAGCCTATAATTTCCTGGTGGATAACTTTGATTGGGATATGGAAAGTATCGAAGTGCTGCAACTGATCTCTCTCATGAAACGAAAATTCTTAACTTCCTGACATGTCCAGGCTCTTCCTTGTTCCTACCCCAATTGGCAACCTCAGGGATATAACCCTGCGGGCACTGGATGTCCTGAAAGACGCCGATCTTATCCTCGCCGAAGATACCCGAAAAACTTCTATTCTGCTGAATCATTACGAAATCAGCAAACCACTCAGATCATTTCATAAATTCAACGAACATAAGATCCTTGCCGGTATCACAAATCAAATCCTGAGCGGAGAAACTATCGCTCTGGTCAGTGACGCAGGCACCCCGGGAATATCTGACCCCGGATTCCTGCTGGTCAGGGAATGTGTCAAACTGGATATAGACGTCGAATGCCTTCCGGGACCCACTGCCTTTATCCCCGCGCTGGTAAACTCTGGTTTTCCCTGCGATCGATTTAGTTTTGAGGGCTTTCTCCCTCAGAAAAAAGGTCGTATGAAACGTCTCGAAGAACTGAAAGCGGAAGACAAAACCATGG
Source organism: uncultured Bacteroidales bacterium (assembly GCA_963732905.1). GTDB lineage: Bacteria > Bacteroidota > Bacteroidia > Bacteroidales > DASQZK01. Next base: position 242,700 of record CAVTBM010000007.1, on the reverse strand, counting down.
TCTTCTATGAATCCCCTTTCCGGCTCCTGAAAACCCTGAACCAGTTCAGCGATGTTTTCGGTCCTTTACGAGAAGTGTCTGTTTCAAGGGAGCTCACTAAGATCCATGAAGAAACCGTAAGAGGCAGCCTCCCAGATGTGATCCGTTACTACACTGAAAAAGGGGTAAAAGGCGAACTCGTTATCGTACTAAAAGGTAACGACCAGTGAGCCAGTAGGTATGATATTTAAGACTCCGTCCTCTTCTTTTGTCCGTTTCCGTACACCCGATGTTACAAAAGCGTTCGCTTTTTATCTTTTCCAAAATTCATATTCTTATTGTATATATTTGATATTTTGATTATTATAATATTTGGCACAGAACGTGATCAAGTCAACATGTCGTCAAAATCGGAGAAATACAAAACAGAATGACCATGAAAACATTAACTAAGCGAATCGGAAAAAAGCTGCACATTTTGGCAGTGATGGTGGCAGCAGGTTTAATCTCCCTGAATCTTTACTCTCAGAAATCCATCAAACATTACGAGCTGGAAAAATACACTGAAGACCTTATCAATAAAAGCACTGAACAGATAAAATCTGCATTTGCAAGATCCTCGTCCTTCAACCCTGTATTTGATAATGTGATCGGGCTTGAAGATTGGATGACCGATCTGAATCAGTGGATGATATTATTTGATTCCGACTCCAACATGAAGGAAGGTCCCGTCCCTGAAAACGCAGGCATGAGTGGTAAAGGTCTGACCTTCGAAAGCTGGATGCTCAGAACCAACTGGAGCTGTGAACGGGAACTGAAAAACTTCAATAATTCACTTGAATTTGAAGGCTGGATGTTGAAACCCTTTGAACTGACCGCTAGCTTAAGTGACAATAATTCAGGCAGGAAGTAAGACCTAAGGTCTTTTCTTCCTGCTTTTACCCCGTTCATTCATCCGTTATTCTGACCTTGACTCTTATTATTGCCACTCTTCCGGTAACCCGACAATACCATTAATTACACTTCTCCTGCTTCATTTTTCCAGTACCCGTTTTTTAAACATATTTATTTTGTGCCGCGTTTCGGATCCGGGACCCGGTAAATCCCCGCCCCGATTTTTACATTACCATTTAAATAGATAATTTCGCCCTGTTTTCCGTTCCCTTCGGCTGAATAGAACACAAAGGTTTCGGATCACCAGTAGGATTTACCTTAAATCATTCCGTTTTGAAGAAGTACATCCATCTTTTTTTCGATCTCGACCGCACCCTGTGGGACTTTGAGAGCAACTCCCTGGAAGCCTTGAACGACCTCTTTGAAAAATTCTCTCTGAAAGACTATTTCACTTCGCCCCGGGACTTCATCAACAGTTATCACAAACATAACGAACGCTTATGGGCACTGTACAGAATGGGTAACCTAAGTAAAGCCATCCTGCGGTCGAAGCGTTTTGAGCTTACCCTCAAAGACGGAAAACTAAGTGATGCGCGGCTGGCCCGACAAATCGGTGACGAATACCTCGAACTCAGTGTCGTCAAGACGCGCCTCTTCCCATACACTAAAGAGATCCTTGAATACCTGCGACCCAGGTACAAACTGTACATTCTGACCAACGGATTCAGGGAAACTCAAGACAGGAAGATGAAAAACTCGGGGTTGGACGTGTTCTTTGATCACGTTTTCACATCCGAGGCTCTGGGATTTAACAAACCCGACACAAGGATTTTCAGCAGGGCTGTGAGTTCAGTCAATGCAAAGAAGCAAGACTGCCTGATGATCGGGGACGACTATGAAGTTGATATCACAGGGGCTTCGCAATTTGGCATAGATACGGTTTTCTTCAATCCGGCCGGGATAGAGGGAGTCTTCAAAGCGACATATCAAATTACGGATCTGAAGGGTCTGGAAGAATTCCTTTAATCAGAAAGGCTGGTCATCAAAATCGGAATTCGTATTGAGACCGAAATCACCGCGGGCCTTGCCTTTGCCTCCTACTTCATGATTTATCTTTGATCCGTAGGTCACGATTCCCTGATCACCTCCTCCGTCATCAAAAATCGGTTCGATAACTTCCAGGTCGGTGAATTTGGCGAACTCATCCCTGAATTTAAGAGTGACATCCCCGATAGCACCGTTACGGTGTTTGGCCACGATAATTTCCGCAATACCTTTCAATGAATTTCCCTCCTCGTCCTGATCGATACCGTATTTTTCAGGCCGGTGAATAAACAACACAAGGTCGGCGTCCTGTTCGATGGCTCCTGATTCCCGGAGGTCGGAGAGCTGCGGTCTTTTATTTCCCGAACGCATTTCCACGCTTCGGTTCAACTGTGATAATGCTATGATAGGCACGTTAAGTTCTTTCGCTATCCCCTTGAGCGATCTGGAGATATTGCTGACCTCCTGCTCCCTGCTACCTTTGTCAGCAGGACCGGTCATCAACTGCAGGTAGTCGATAATGATCACCTCCACATCATAAAGGTTTTTCAGACGACGGCATTTTGCCCTGAGTTCAAAGACAGAAATGCCCGGGGTGTCATCAATGAAAATTGGTGCCTCAACGAGGCTTTTTATTTTATAATCAAGCTGTTCCCATTCCCAGGGTTCAAGACGTCCGTTCCTGATCCGGTCGGAGGGTAGTTCCGTCTCGCTGACGATGAGACGATTGACAAGCTGAATGGATGCCATTTCAAGGGAGAAGATCGCCACAGGTCGTTTGTGTTCAACAGCCATACTTCTGGCCATTGACAGCACGAATGCCGTTTTACCCATAGATGGCCTTGCTGCGATGATCACCAGGTCCGATTTCTGCCACCCGGAGGTCAGCCTGTCGAGCTTGGTAAAACCAGACGGTACACCGCTCAGACTATCCTCCCGCTTCGAAGCTTCCTCGATCTGGTGAATGGCATCCTTAATGAGCAGATTAATCCGCACCGTCTCCTTTTTGATGTTGCCCTCAGCGATTTCAAAGAGCTGGGCCTCCGAAAAATCGAGGAGTTCATCCACGTCAATCGTATCGTCGAAAGCCCTGGACTGAATTTCGGAAGAAACCCTGATCAACTCGCGCTGAATGTATTTCTGCGCTACGATCCTGGCATGAAATTCAAGGTGGGCCGCAGACGCCACCCTGTCGGTAAGCTGTGTGATATACAATGCGCCGCCCACAATATCCAGCTCCTCAAGCCGCTTCAACTCTTCAGTGACTGTAAGAATATCGATGGGCTGCTCGTTCATGGACAGGTTTACAATGGCCCTGTATATTTTCTGGTGAGCTTCCTTGTAGAAACTTTCCGGCTTCAGAATATCCAGTATCGAAAGTACGGCATCCCTTTCGATCATAATAGCCCCGAGAACCGCTTCCTCCAACTCCGGAGCCTGCGGTGGCATTTTGCCATATTCCACTTTCAGTCTTTCAAATCCATTATCTTTTCCGGTCGTTTTTGCTGCCATTGTTTGTAATTTTTATGCGGACTAAAGGTATACATATTTACCACCGCGGAAAAAATCCTTGCCGCAAACTTTATAAACAGAAATAATTAATTTATTATTAACAACTGTTAAAAAAAAGACCGAATTTTAACACAGGTTTTAAAATACTTAGCCTTCAGCCATGATCAGTTTCCCCAATGCAAAAATCAATCTTGGACTTTATATCACGGAAAAACGAAAAGACGGATTTCATAACATTTTAACAGGAATGGTTCCTTTTGGGCTATCGGATATCCTGGAGTTTGTCGAATCCGATGAAGACGATTTCCATTGTTCAGGACTTGAAACCGGTGCATCCGGGAGAGACAATCTGGTTATAAAGGCACTGAATCTCCTTCGGGCCGGTTATAACATCCCGCCTTTGAGCGTGCATCTTCACAAAGTCATTCCCACGGGTGCCGGACTCGGGGGTGGATCATCCGATGCCGCATTTATGCTGAAAATGTTAGATTCCTCTTTCGCACTTAACATCGGGAACGATAAACTCAAAACCCTTGCTTCCGAAATAGGAAGCGACTGTGCTTTTTTTATTGACAACATCCCGTCCATAGCTTCCGGAAGAGGTGAAAAGCTTGAACCGTTTACCGGTTTTGATGAAAACTTATACATCATCCTTTTACATCCAGGTTTTGCCGTTTCAACGAAGGAAGCGTATGCCGGCGTTGTCCCGGCCCGGCCCGGCGAAGACCTAAGGAGACTCATAAGTTTGCCGGTATCAGAATGGAAAGACCGGATTGTAAACCAGTTTGAAGAAACGGTGATTAAGATCCACCCGCAAATCCGGACCCTGAAAGAACACTTATACCAGGCCGGCGCAGCCTACGCGTCAATGAGCGGCAGCGGATCCTCGGTGTTCGGAGTGTTTACCGAAAAACCCGATCTGAAAAATGTGCCGGCAGATATGATGATTTATTCGGGGAGATTGACAGAATAATTTCCGGAGAAGGCCTGTCTTAAAAGGTTGCGTTTTGAAAATTTGCTTACAAACCGAAAGATTCTTTCTTAAAATTCAGCATCATATTCCATATCCACCGGTTCCCAGTAGATCTGCCGGACAATAATATTCTTAATCCGGATTGCACTCGAGTAGGCTTCGAATCCCACATGTGTGTACTTCTGATTATCGATGGGGTCGGGGTCCATGGTTTCCAGCAGGAGCTTTCCGTTGGCGAAGATGAAGCAGTGACCGTCGATACTGCCGGCCTGTATATGATACTCTTTACCCGGTACGAAATCAAAAAGCGGGGTTCCGGTCATAAATTTATATTCCGGTGATTTTTCAATGCCTACTTTCCCGGTCCACCAACCCTGCAGACCTGCAACATAAGCCATTCCGCGCTGATCCTTATCCTCCAGCCATTCACCGTTCCACATCACATTGATGTCATGAGTGGAAGGGGCGATGGTAGAAGCGTCAAACTCAACCAGTACATTCCCCGGAAATTCCTGTTTCAGGATAGCCATCCCCGGCCAGTTGCCACGGTTACGACCCACCAGCCATCCGTCTTCCACCTTCCATTCGCTGTGGTGCACGGTCCATCCGGTTGTAAAATTCTCAGGTGTGACCTGTTCGTTGAATAAAATTTTGGAGGAATCCAGCAGGATCTGCTTTTTCATCAGGGAGAGTACATTCATGGTATGGTCCTGTGTTTTTTGTTCAGACATGTTTTTATTCTCCGGCCCGCAGGCGGTCAGAAAGCCTGCGGCCAGGAAAATCAACAGAAATCGTATCATATTTTAAAGTTATGTTTTAACAAGAAATGATCGGTCAGATCTTAATAGTAATAGTATGTCCGCCTTTATGCCAAACCTGAAGTACACCTCCCGTATCCAGAGGCTTCCAGGTCCAGCCGCTGCCATCCTGTGGGGCCTGGTCAGTCTCCTTAATAACCCCACCCTCCATAGTTATCCCCTCCGGCCTTTTCATTAGCCTGAGTTCTTCATGCGAATCGTTGTCAAAAGTAGTATAATCGATCGAATCAGAACTATAGTTGATCGATTTCAACACCGACGTTGTGCAGAGAAGCCTGTCCTTGTTATCGGGCGCCAGCTCAGGCCAGGCCGCCATGGCCCTCAGGTAATGCCTGACATAATCGCCATAACCATCGGTGAGCCAGATATCGTCCCGGATATACCGGTTACGCCCATCATCGGCGACAGTATACGTCGCCCAGTTCAGGGTTCTGATGGCATTGGTGAGATAAGTGGTGTCGCCGCTCAAACGGGTGTACAACAATTCAATGGATGCCTGCCGCGAAGAATGGCTGTTTCCCGGAACACGGTAAACCGTCTGTTCATTCATCACTTCAACTCCATATTTCTCATATTCGTGGTTGCCAAGATTTTGGTGCGTCCAGGTGAAAATACTCTTCACATCATTCTTCCAGTCGGGGAAAAGATCACGGTTATGAAGAATGAACATGGCAAAGGTTATGGCATTGGTTTGCGTATCACTCCATCCCGGGATGTCCTCGAAAAAAGGACCCCACTTGTTGGTCTTGAGCGGATATTCCTTCATCCAGTCCAGGATGGTGCTGAACGCCTTTTGGAAAGTTTCCTTCTTACCGGGTTCAAAGGTTTCGAGTTGCCTGAACAGGTCCATCGTACCCGTCCAGTTGGAAGTATACAGTGCCGGTGAGATTCTCTTCTCCTCTCTTTCCTTCTGGTTGTTCGGAAGGAACAAGCCCACGTCACCCGTTTTTGCATTAACCCTGAAAGGGAGAGGGGACTCATCATTATTTCCGGTTTTGACATGGGCTGCAAGGGTGTTGCCGATCCGTTCCGCTGCTTTCAGATATTTTTCTTCGCCTGTAATCTTATACAGCACGATAAGTTCATAACCAAAATTTCCGGCTTTATCGGGTTGAAGAATCCCCTTGCCATTCCGCATATCACCGTCATACCTTCCTGAATGGATATCGGTATTATACGGATAGGGTAGATATGGCCAGGCATCCGTGGAATCTGAAAGTGACCGTGCAAGATAGGTGTCGGCCAGATATTTCATGTTTTCCAGGACCGCAGGATTACCTGTATAATCATACAAAAGCGTCCAGGATGAAAGCGCCATGTTGATCTGGTCACCGCCAAGCCCTCTCATATCGTGTCCGGGTTTCCATACCTGGTGATTCATATAATATTTTAGTCCGTTTGAATCAACAGGCATATTGTTCCAGAAATTCCATACCAGCATCAACACGGTATCATACGACTCACCGGGATTTGAAGAAAACCACGGAAGAATGGCATGAGTGGTCCTGTCGATCCTGACCGGGTGGTACTGTATCGTGTCGCTCAGAAGGATGGTATCCTGCACTTTGGCTGTCTTTTTTGACACACCCGGATTGCAGGAAATAAGCATCGTTCCTGTAACCGCCAGCAGAAAAATTAACTTGTACGTTGTCTTCATGGTAGTGTGATTTAGGGTATTTGGTTATTCATTATTTATAACAAGGATTACTGACCGGCAGCAGTGCCCGGGATGCTCAGGACCGTATGATCGGTGAACTCAGGAATTTCAACCAGTTTTTGTTCAATTCTGCCGTTCATCTCTTTAAATACATACAGGTATGTTGTTGTATCAGTATTACCGGAAAGGGCTACCGACATGCTGCCTCCGGCAGGATAAAAGGTTCCGTTTACCAGATGTGATGTTTTATGTGCACGGACAATCCTGAGAGCATCATCAGAGGTCATCATCATCGGATGATAGTCGCGTATGCCTTCAGCGACGAGCTTCATCTGCTCATCCCAGTTTTCAGGGTTGATCCTGTAAATATAATCGGTTTCATGGGTGAACAGCACGGCCAGGTCCATGCCCGATAACGCCCGCCTCAATTCGGTTATCCCTCTCTCTGCCGAGGATTCCACCTGGTTATCCGGAGCCCATTCATATCCGGCAACATCCCTGATCTCCGTGAAACAGTCGAAGAGCCTTTGTCCGTCAATATTGACAAAATCAGCATAGTATACCGGATTCTTCCCTCTCATGGCCGGATTGTTTGTGCTGGTTCCCGGCTTTTCATATAAACGGAAAGGTCCTGCTTTTATCCAGGGTACTGTGTCGGCATACGGGAGGTCAATATCTTTGTTCATGGCAATGTATTCTATGCCCCATTTACCGGTAACATGGGATATAACATTGTGCCCGATCTCATACCAGTGGGGAATAAGATACTTCGACATTGGAAAGGGTTGATTTCCTGCATACCATTTATCTGCAGCTTCCAGTCCGCGCTCTGCTTCCTCATCACTCCAGGGGACGCCTTTCTGATGATCGAAATAAATGAATTCATCATAATCGGTTTCCCTAAGCGGCATGGCAGCAGGATTATAATAAAATCCTGCGTAGAAATCCTGTCCGGGGATGACGGCTCCGTTCTTCACCTTCAGTACCTTAACCCCTGAACGGTTGGGTCGGCCAAAGGCATGAGGAGCTTCCGTAACGTTTCCTGAAAGAAGGTAGCTTCTCATCTCATTCACTGCTGTGGTATCCAGGTTATAAATGAAAAGTCCGACCCAGGGTTTAAAACCATATTTGACAGCGGTCCCTACCCAGTAGAACGGTGATTTGCCCCAGATCTCCCCGCGTCCGGCCACGTCGTCAACTCTCATGGTAACCAGGGGTGGCAGACTGCGCAATATAAAAGGTTTGCGGGCCGCCCAGACCATGGATCTCCACAGGCAATCATCGAGGCCCATCAATGGTCCGAGGTAATACGTCTTCATCCAGTCCTCAGAGGCGAAGGTAACGTGGTGCGGCAAACCTTCCCCCGAAACCAGAAGGAAGGGGCTACCGCCTTCATAAACCAGCGGAGTCATCCCTTCAAGGGAAACCTTCTTCAAGGAAAAAGGACTGAAACACCGGACGGTATCCCCTTCAGCATGCAACCCTGTAATGTAATGGTGAACGTTGAAGGTAAGGATCCCCGCAGTGCCGGAATCGGGCATGGACGATGATTCACCGGAAGGCCAGTCCGGATCAAAAGAAACCACTCCGGCTCCATGGGAGGTAATCTTCGCAATTAATTTTTCAGCAGGCGCCGTGGTTTTCAAGTCATGACCGATGATCACCAGAGCATAATTTTCCGGGGACTTCCTGAGTTGCCTTGTATGAATATCGGCCACTTCATAGGCAACACCGAAATGGTCCAGGTAAGGGAGAAGATAATGCGTGGCCATTTCCGATGAAGGATCAGATTGATCAACAAGCACAAGTGTAGTCATGTCCTGCTGACGGGAACATCCGGCCGCGAGAACGATGATGAAAACTACCAATGAAAACCATCCAGTTCTTTTCATGATTGTACGTTATTTTAATAATCCGGTCTAAGACAACGTTTTGGGTCCCCCGTTTTCTAAGATGCCGGGGGACCTACCGGATTGGCATGAGACACATTATCGCAATCCGGATCAAAATATATCACTGTCAATCCAAAGCTTCCCATTTCTCTCCTCCCTAACTTCTATTCTCTAATCCCTAATCAATGTCCTTTAGATAAGCTCCCTTCGGCTGCGCTCAGGGACCGACGTATCTATTTTTCTGTCAAAATTATTTCGACTTCGCTCAATAAGTTTCTAAAACGCAAACCCTGAGTGTAGCCGAAGGGGGTCCCTGAGCGCAGCCGAAGGGGGTCCCTGAGCGCAGCCGAAGGGGGCTTATCTAAACGCCACTGAATCCCTAACCTCCAACCTCTAATCCTCAATCTCCAATCCTAACTCTTACCTAACCTCACAACAGCGTACTCACGGTACTAATACTCCGTTCAGGCAGGACCACCTTTACACTTTTCCCGTTTTGCTTAGGGAGACTTTCCCGTTCACAGTTTTTCCTTTCCGTTGTTACAAAGAAGTGTACCTCTTTATCCTTCAAATATCCGGTGAGCCCGTCAAACCGGATATTCATTTCAACATCCTGCTCAGCGGAATTCATGAACACCACGGTGAAGTCGCGACCGTCGGGAGATACAAATGCCTGGACACGGATATTACGGAAGGGATCATGCCACATCTTATACACATCATATTTCTCAGGTTCAGGCAATTTTACCTTCACCATGTTCCAGCCGGGCCTGACAAAACGGTACACCTGTTTAGCAGCGAAATACCTCTTTTTCGGGGTGTAACTCCAGTTTGTCGTATCGGTGGCCAACAGGCCGTATCTTGCCCAGGCACTATCATGTTCATGAAAATTGTCGAAAGCATCCCATACCAGGGCTGCATTAAAACCGTCGCGTAAAGCTTTCATCAGCCTGCGCGTCGACCTCCAGGAAAATTCATAAGGAATGAGACCGGTCTGATCGAGATCCCCATATTCCGTCATCCAGACGGACGAACTACTGAACGCACTGCTTTTTATGATCTTGGCAAACCGGGCAAAATTGGTTTCATTCTGATACCAGTCTTCATTTTCACCGATACTGCCATTTCCGTAAGTGTGGGTTCCAAACGCAAAGATATGACCGACCAGGGAGGAATCCAATAAAATTGTTTCCAGCTTGTATAGACGCGGATTGCCATCATCGGGGACAATGAGTTTAACATCCTGCAATCCCTTTTCTTCGAGTTTTTTTACGATGGCTTCGATGGCAGTCACAATGGTGTCTCCTTCAATGGACGGACCTTCTGGATAGCCGAAATCTGTTTCGTTGAAAGGGGCCAGAAGGGAAAACCGGAGATTTTCTTTCTCCCGGGCCCACTTCACCATTGAAACGACCATTTCTGCATAACCGTCAAAATCGGCCAGACGCTTCGGATCATCAGGGTAACCAAATCCGGGAGGGATCCGTCCGCTGACATTAAAAAACGGCTCAATGCCCTTGCTGTTCAGGTAGCGGAAGGTAGCCCAGGCATCAGTAAAAACTTTGGAATGATAGACACTATCGAGATAGACTTCCGGCCAGGAACCGTCGCCGTTCCGCCGGTCGGGGTCGAGCCAGTTGGCCAGTCCAGTACAATCGAACCGGAATAGTGTGGCGCCCAGGTCATCCACAAGGGTGTCCAGGACCGGTTTAAGATGTCCATCGTGCCATTGGGCCGGCGTAATGTTAACCCCAAATCCGTCGATGGGACGTATGACATCGGCGGCATCAGCGGTGATGGCTGTTTTGAACTGGACTGGTGAGGGTCGTGTACAGTCGGTCAGCAGACCCAGGATGACCGGGAAGGAAAAACACAAAAAGTAAAAGACTGATTTTTTCATATTTAGCAGGATTATCAGTTTACTTTACTGACCGGGTATAATGGGGTTGCCCGGGTTGAGTGGCTGAATATGCCATCCCGTTTCCCTGGTCGATCTTTATCATCACCGGCGTCCCCACGCTGGCCTCCGATATCTCAACCTGGTGACCCATTGCTTTAAGCGAATCGATAGTCTGTTTTGAATAACCGGGATTCAGGAACAGTATCCGTTTGTCAGGATAAGCATCCGCCCGCAGGCTGTCGGGATTGAAAGAATCCTGGTGCAGGTTGGTGGAGAACCTTGGCCGGGTAAGGGCATCTTCGGGACTCATGTCATACACGAGTGCGTCGAGCAGCAGCTCCAGCGCTGCCTGGTCCTGTACATCACCGCCTTCGATACTGACAGCCAGTACAGGCTTTCCGTTCTTCAGGACGATGGTCGGTGTGAGAGTTGTACGGGGTCGTTTACCGGCCTCAATGGCATTGGGATGGCCGGGAGTGGTGTTGAAACTGATCAGCCTGGTGCCGTGTTTCACACCGGTTGATCCGCCATCTCCCGCTGTACTCCCCCACCCGCTGGGCGTGGCGGCCACTACATTACCCCACTTATCGACAATACAACAAGTGGTGGTCCCGTGGCTGACCGGCATATAATGCGATGTATCGGCAAGGGCTTTCATGTTTGCCGGATCGCCCGGCCTGCAGGCCATGGAAGCCCTGTTAATATCGATCAGCTCCCGGCGAAGGGAACTATAATTCCCGGACAGAAGATTATCCAGGGGAACGTTCGTGAAGAGAGGATCGCCGTAATAGGTATCCCGGTCGGCCAGAGCCAGCTTCAGAGCTTCAGTAAGCAGGTGAACATAATTGGCGGATCCCGGCTGGATCCGGTAAAGGTCCCAGCCCTTTAGCAGCAACAGACTTTCCAGCAGGACCGGCCCCTGGCTCCAGGTATTGCATTTATAAATGTCATAACCATCAAAAGAGACTCTGACAGGTTTCTCAACCCTGGTGTGATAATTTTCCAGGTCCTTCTTTGTCAGGAAGGCACTGGTCCTTCTGTACCATGCGGCAAGCGAGTCTGCAACTTCACCGCGGTAAAAGCAGTCTGACACGGCCTGTAACTTTTCTTCCCGGCTGCCTGACCGGCCTTGCTCACTCTTTTCCAGTTTTTTAAATGTCCTTAGCAGATCGGCACACCAGGCCTGGTCACTTTGTTTCATAAGCTTCATGGCGGGCATGGCTGCCTGTTCAAAAGACATCGTACCGTACTTTTTAAGTAAAGTGACGCAAAGGTCGATGATGGCGGGTACAGCAGCAGCTCTGATGGACGTCCGTGGAATACCGTGTTGATAATACCATTTGATGGCAGCAGGGTTCAACGGCGCTGTACCCTGCCCCGAAAAAGCCACTACCTGCCCGCTTTTCGCATCATAATATAAAAGTGCAGCTTCACTTCCGATACAAAAATCCTTGTTATCAGTTATGCTCAATGCGAGAATTGTCGCAGCTGCAGCATCAGCAGCGTTCCCTCCTTCCTTAAGGATCAGTGTCCCCGCTTCAGATGATCCGGTATTTCCTGCTGCCACGAGACCCTTTTTGCCTTCAGCGAGATGTATTCCTGCCCTGTTTTCATCGTTTTTCAGCGATTTACAGCAGGAAAGCATCAGAAAGCAACATAATATGATCAACAGACGGTACATAACGAATTGTTTTATTGTTTTCCCTGGCTGTGAATGGATATTTTTCCTTTCATCCTGGATATCACCTTTTGTTCCACTAGGGAACCTTTGGTAAAAAAGAAGGCATACACGGTAATCACTATGAAACAAAGGCAAGGTACGATATAGGAATAATTCACCCCATAAGAATCGGCGATCATTCCCTGAAGCGGGGGAAAAACCGATCCACCAACAATGGCAAAATTGAGCAAAGCTGATCCCCTTCCGGCAAACGCGCCGATATCTTCTATCGCAAGGCTGAAAAGAGTTGGAAACATGATGGAAAGAAATAAGCCCAATCCGGTCAGCACCCAGGCGTTATAACCGGTACGCAGAAAAATGCAGGTGAGATAGCTCAGAATCATGATCACTCCATATATTCCGACCAGCTTTTTTGCTTTTACAAATCTCAGGATGCCGACGGCAACCAGTCCCATAGCCGCTGCAAAAACATAATACAGACTTAGATACCTGGCCGCGACTTCATTGGAGAACCCCAGAACGGATTTCATGTAGGGGATAAAGAATCCGGCCGTACAAGCCTCGGCACCAACATAGAAGAACATTGCCACAATCCCGAAAAACAGGTGAGGGTAACGAACGCTTTCCGTGAATATACTTAGTACTGAAAACTTTTCCTCAGCAGGCGCCTTCAGACTGGGCATCCGCGAGATATAGATAAATATTCCGATGATCAGGATACACAAAGCGATCAGCAGATACGGCAGCTGAAACCTGATTTCACCGGAACTGCTGTATATCAGGGCTGTGGCAATCAAAGGTGTAGCTGCATAACCCATTCTGGAAAAGACCTGAACAAAATTGATCCTGATATGAGCACCTTCGGGATCGCCCAAAAGGGTTATAAAGGGGTTTGCCGCCACATTGATGACGGTGATTCCTGTTGACAGGATAAAGATAGCCACCAGGACAACAAGGTAGGAATCAAATTCCTTAGCCGGAAAAAACAGCAGGCAGCCCAGGGCACTGATAAGCAGTGCAACCAGCAGGCTGACCTTGTAGCCGAAACGATGGATCATCCATGCGATCGGGATGGGGAAGATAATATACGTCAGGTAAAACGAGAACTGGATCATCGTTGCCCGGGTATAGTTCAGGTTGAAGTGCTTCACCAGCGAAGGCAGCAGTATATCGTTCATGCTGAACAGGGAACCCACGGTAAGAAAGACCATGCACAGCAGGAACAGGGGTTTATACTGGTGTTTCATATCCCTGACAGCATTTAAAGGTTTGAATCGAGGACAACCTGAATATCCAGCAGTTTACACAAGTCAACGAGTTCATCAACATAGGTTCCGTAAACTGCAGCAAAATGTTGTGACTGTACATGATCAAGAACCTGGCGAACGGGAACATCGGTGTAAAATCTGACACTCGGCCAGGACGGCAGCGGCACCCCCATCTCCACCCATTTCGGCCTCTCCTTCCCTTCACCGGTTACGATGTGCATCCGATAACCTTCTTTGGTTTCGGAGAGACAGGCCAGCGTCATCCGTCCTTTCTTCATATTTGAACAATGTGCAATGCCCTTCAGCAGAACAGTGGAAACATCTTTTATCTGGGGCCTGCCTTCGATAAAATCGGACGGGCAATAGCCGTCTTCTCCCAACAGGATCCATTCCGGGTGGTGTTCATAATGTTCAATAAAGGTCACCTGCTTACCTGAAATCCATTTAAGCATCAGCTGAGCTACAGAATTGCCCAGGTCGTTTTCATCTACATAAGGATATCCTGCATCGGCTACCAGTGAAGATGGCACGGCGTGGGTAAGTCCCATCTCCAGGTCGATGCCGTCAACACATTTGTATGAAAAGGTATCAAATTTTTTCTCTTCACATAGTTTCACCGTAGCCATGTACATCCTGACGGCCTTTTCGACCACTTCCGGTGCAGGCTTACCCAGCGGGTATTCCCAGTTGGCAGAGACTCTCGCGGTTTCAGCCTTAACATCTGCATCGGGGAGAATGTCCATTTTCCGCAGAAGCTGAAGCATGTCCATGCTTTCCAACTCGGGACCAACAAGATTACGCAGTTTGGTGGGGTTGATCCCGGTAGAATACAGTCCCATATCATTATAACCGATCATCCCCAGGCGGGCATAGCGGAGTTTTTTCATAACCGAAGCTGCACGGGCAAACGACATGATACCGTCGATATCCAGCGGGCTGTCAGGTGCATTGAACAGGTATTTGAATTTGATACCCCACTGTTCCATCGGGAAGCGTAAGGAAGTGGAACCGGCACCGGCAGCAGGAGAAATAAGCGTACCCTTTTCACCAAACTCACCTTCGTGATCGGTAAAACCGCCGAAACTATACAGGATCATCGGCTCGTTCCTGAATTCATGCAACACACGAAAGACGCCACGGGTATCAATCCAGTTGATAATATTAACAAAAAGAAAGTCCCATTCCTTTGTTTTAAGCTCACGTATAGCCCGCAGGGGTTCCTGATCCTCACCGGTTACCGGAGCCGTAGATACCAGGGTCAAACCTGCATCGGTGAGTTGTTTCTCAGCTCTGGCACTGATCATCCTAAGATTCGCCGGTTCATAGAACTGGGTGCCGAAAGAAACGTAACCTGCTGTTAGTGTTGATTTCATGATTGACGTTTTTTATTTATAACTCAATACGCCGGCCTGTGCGGAAAGATTCCAGGGCGGCAGTCATAATCCGGTGACTCTGATTGGTTTCCTCCGGTGTAGCCATGGGAAAAGGATGGGTATGCTCTTCTCCGAATTCCTGCATAAAGGCTCCTGTCATCTGCAGGAAGGCATCGGAAAAACCGGTTTCGAAAATACTGCCGGTGATGGAAGGAATGAACGACCGGGAACCGATATCGATCCTGGTCCAGCCCTGCTCTTTACCGGTGGTTTCTAGCACATAAAATGCACGTGGATCGTGGGTGGTATAGCGTACTGACCCACTGGTGCCATAAACTTCAATGAACCAGCTGTTGGTCTGACCCGGAGCCATGCGTTTGGTCTCAAAGGTCAGGGAAAAGTCCTTTCCGTTTGACGGATCGGTACATTTACAGGTGAGCACGGCATTGTCCCAGGTGTCGCAAACCACCGGCCTGCCGTCCTTTCCCGGACGTGTCTCGGCAATTTTCTGAAGGTCGGCGAACACCCATTTGGGGAACCAGCCCATACGGAGGGGGATAAAATGGACATGGAAGCCCAGATCGCCCATGCACCCGTATTCACCGTTGTATTTCACCATCCGTTTCCAGTTGATGGGCTTGGAGAGATCCATGTCGCTGGAATGATGAAAGCCGCACCTCACTTCCATCAGCCGTCCGTAATTACCCTCCCTGATCCAGTCGATCACCCTCTTCGCTCCCGGGTAGTAAACAAATTCGGAGCTGCACTTCACCACCAGGTCCGGAGCCTTGCGGATTTCTGCAAGGATCTTTTCATTGGCAGCCAGGTCTATGCCCATGGGCTTTTCGGCAAGTAAATGTTTACCTGCCCTTATTATATCGGTGTAGAACTGCTCATGCAGATGATGCGGCACCGCGCAATAGACGGCGTCAATCCGGTCTGAAGCTAAAAGTTCATGATAGTCACCGGTGACCATCTCAATGGACGGAAAATGGGAAGTGAACCATTCCCGGTCAACCCTATTCTTTTCGTTGCAGATCCCGGTGATGACCGGCACCGGGCCATGTGTATCCAGATGGCACCAGCGGGCTACGGCACTGGCAAATTCCTTACCCATCAGGCCCAGGCCGATGATTCCGAATCTTATCGTCTTATATTCCATAGTTGCTGACATCGTTAGATATTCAGGCGATTAATCTCAGTAGCCAAACTCTTTTTCTACTTCAGTTATTGATTCCTCGATCAGGTCCATCCCCATGGAGGCATACCTTTCATCCATGATCAATGGCGGAGACATGCGCAGGATATGCCCGGCCGGAATCCAGGCCAGTCCCTTGCGGAAGGCTTTCTGGTATACCAGTTTTCCCGCTTCGTCGAAGGGTTCTTTGGTGGCTTTGTCTTTGACCAGTTCGATACCCAGCAAAAATCCTTTCCCCTTGACGTCGCCAATGATTGGGTGATTCTCTTTCATCTTCAGCATCCGTTTCATGAAATAGTCGCCTACTGTTCTGACATTCTGAAGGATATCCTCCTCTTCGATCACTTCTATAGATGCCAGGGCGGCAGCACAGGCCATGGGGTTGCCACCATAACTCGACGAAGCAGAGATCTTTTCGAGGGCCTCGCCGTTTTCTTCCTTCACCACCATGGCCGTTACCGGGAAGCCATTCCCGAAAGACTTTCCGAAGGTGACGATATCCGGAACCACATCCCAGTGGCTGAGTGTCAGCCAGTCACCGGTGCGGCCCATGCCCGCCAGCACTTCATCGTCATAAAGGAGGATGCTGTATTTTTCACAGAGCTTTTTTAGCTTGGGGAAGAAATCGTCAGGCGGGAAGATACTCCCGGCCCAGCCCTGTGCAGGCTCAAGAACAAATGCAGCGACATTCCCAACGGTTCCTTCTTTCAGAAAATTCTCATAGAAGGCGATATAGGCATCGGTATCAATTGTACCGTCTTCTTTGGTCCAGAGAGGACGATAGGGATCGGGACGGGGCACCATATAAAAACCGGGTGCACGGGTTGGTCCGTAACTAAAGGTTTCACCCCTGAACATTTGTGCGCAACTGACGGCAGCCATGGTCTTGCCATGAAAATCACGGTATGCGGAGATAAACTCATGCTTTCCGGAAATAGCCCGTGCAGCCCTTATGGCAGCCTCAACAGCAGAAGCTCCATCGGAGTAAAGCTGTACGGCATTCAGATTTCCCGGCAGAATATCTGCCATTTTTTCCATGAGCTTTTCCTTTACCGGAGTGGTAAAATCGTGAGCATTCATTAGTCGCTTTGCCCAATGCGCTATCGCTTCAGACACTTTCGGATGACAATGTCCGAGGGAGGTGACATAGATCCCTGAAGAGAAATCAAGATACCGGTTACCATCGACATCTGTGAGAGTTATCCCGTACCCTTCCGAAAAACATACCGGGAAAAGCTTAACCTGTGAGCTTAACCCTTTCATGTACCGGGTGGTACTTGCATGCATTCTTTTGGACTCAGGTCCGGGCGTTTCGGTAACCATGTTGGGAATGCCGCTGGCACTCTCTCTCCACCAGTCTTTTGACATAAATAATTATTTTAATGAGTTTGACTTTACTATTGAAAGAACTTCATATACCGTTGTAAACATGACCTCCGGACCGTCACCGGCTTCATAATTTGCCGGATTTTAGGCCACAATGATATTAATCTTCTGTTCCCTGTAATTACTGAGTAACGACTGATCCAGGTCACTGTCGGTGATCAGGCAGTCAACCTGTGAAATTGGCGCAAAGGTGATGTATGAATCCCTGCCTATCTTGGAGGAATCACACAAAAGATAGACATCGTCGGCATTCTCGATCATTTTTAGAGTAATGGCAGACTCTTTCTCATCAAATGAACTCAGCCCTTTGGCCAGGGTGACGCCGTCGGCACCAACAAATGCTTTGTTGGCATGATACTGCATGATATTGCGCTCGGCTACAGGCCCGTATATGGCTTTCCGTTCACTTAAGGCCTCTCCGCCAACCAGAACAAGTTTCACATTCGGGAAATTGATCAGTTCCGAAACAACCGGTAAAGAATTGGTAATTACCGTTATCGACTCACATTTCGGGATATACCTGGTAAGATGGATCATAGTGGTCCCGCAGTCAACAAAAAGAATATCATTATCGGAAATGAACCGGGATGCCGCCTGACAGATGGCTTCCTTATTTTCCTTATTCCGGGTGAACCTCTGATCATACGTAAATAAGTGGTCAACAGCCCGGGTCTTGACGGCACCGCCATGCGTACGAATGATCAGCCCTTTGTTCTCAAGGTCAAGCAGGTCGCGACGGATGGTTATCTCCGAAACTCCGCAACGCTTTACCACATCCTGAACCGTGATGGCATCCCTCTCGTTGAGCAGATCTAAAACCAGCTTCTTTCTTTTCTCCTGATGCATGTTTCAGAAAGTAAACGATTTCGAATAACGGATCCAGATATAAATGATTGTTATGAACAAATTAAATCATATTTTATCATTTTTACAACAGTTAACACCTCATTTTTTATCAAAACAGCCAATTTACAACGATCAAACAGATCTTATTTATACAGAAAGAATAATAGGTCATCCCGGGTTAAGCCGGATTCTGACAATTCTTACACCCTGTAAAAGAAACATATAAAAATATTTCGGTAAAAAAGTCGAAGCGGAAAACAAGGGAAATTAATTTTATATGATATATTTGTTCATACTAATTCACATTCAATCACAAATCATTAGAAAATGAACGGAAAATCACTT
Source organism: uncultured Bacteroidales bacterium (assembly GCA_963732905.1). Taxonomy (GTDB): domain Bacteria; phylum Bacteroidota; class Bacteroidia; order Bacteroidales; genus DASQZK01. The sequence continues at coordinate 223,934 of CAVTBM010000007.1, read as the reverse complement.
CGCCTCGGAAAATTGTTTAACCAGTCGGATAACGCAGTTATAATAGCCATTGATCACGGGTTATTCGACGGACCGATACCCGGGATGACCGATTTGAAGGCCACGGCCAAAAAAATCAATGCTGTGGTCGACGGCGTATTGCTTAGTCCCGGAATGCTGAAACAGCTCAAAGACACCTTTAATTATAAAGGGGCTCCCATGCCTGTAGTGCGACTGAACTGGAGTTCGGTATATTGTTTTCACTGGAATTATAATGAAGCCCGAACGGTATTGGCGCAGACGGTGGAAGAAGCGGTAGCAAACGGGGCAGAGGCGGTACTGGCCTCACTTACACTTCAGACCGGCAGTGAGGAAACCGACACCCGAAACGTTGAAATATACAGCCGTCTGGTAAATGAAGCAGACAGAATGGGTATTCCTGTGATCGGCGAATATTTTCCGACGCATTCCGACGATCTTACGAAAGAAGAGATGCATGAGCAGGTTTACACCTCCTGCCGGATCCTGAGTGAGCTGGGATGTGACCTGATCAAGACCTTTTACACCATGGATTTTAAGGCGGTAACATCATCCTGCCCGGTACCCATCCTGGGTCTGGGTGCCGAGAAGAAACCCACCCAGCTTGAAGCCCTTCAACTGGCCGCTGATGAAATCCACGACGGTGCCCGGGGTGTGGTATTCGGGCGTAATGCAATCCAGGTGCCCGATCCGGCCGGATTCCAGGCGGCCCTCGTCGATGTGGTTAAACACGGCGTGGCACCGGAAGAAGCGGTCAGTAAACATCATATTATTGATAAATAAAAAAACGCGCCTCATGAACCGGAAAAATGATCCCCTGGTTATGGGCATTGATGCCGGGACCACTTCCATAAAAGGCATATTGCTGAACTCCCAGGGAGATATCCTGGCCACGGCGGGTGAAGAATACACCCTTGATACCGGTCCGGATGAGACCTGTGAAGTCGATCCGGAAGTCTACTGGAAGGTAACCTGTAAGGTGATCGCCAAACTGATCGATACCCCGGGCGTATCATCGGCACAGATTACCGGTCTGGCATTTTCCAGCCAGGGCGAAACGCTTATTATGCTTGACAAAGACGGACAGCCATTGAGAAAAGCCATTGTCTGGCTCGATAACCGTTCGGTGGATGAGGCACAGCAGATCGAAAAGCATTTCGGAAACCAGAAGATCATGGATGTAACCGGTCAGCCTGAGGTACAGGCGATATGGCCGGCCACCCGCATCCTGTGGCTGAAAGAACACGAGCCCGAACACTTCGCCCGCGTTCACAAATACCTGCTTGTGGAAGATTACCTGGTTTATAAACTCACCGGCCGGTTTGTCACCGAGCATTCCCTGGTTTCCTCCACCTTATATTTTGACATCAATGAAAAGACCTGGTGGGATGAGATGCTGGATTACCTGGATATCACGCCCGGCCAGCTGCCAGAGCCCATGCCATCAGGAACCCGGGTGGCGCCCCTTACACCAGAGGCCGCCCGCATGACAGGGCTGAACAAAAATACAACGGTGGTCACCGGGGCTTATGATCATCCCGCCGGAGCCATCGGCGCCGGAAACCAGAAACCTGGCCTTGTCACACTCACCATCGGCGCCTCTATGGCCATGTGCGTAACCCTTGAAGAACCGGTGAGAGATATTTCCTTAAAGCTGCCATGCCAGTGCCATGCCATCCCGGAGCTGTACTTTCTCCTGCCTTATGCCCAGACTGCCGGCCTGATCCTTAAATGGTTCAGGGATGAATTCGGGAAGGCAGAAACCGACCTTGCCCTGACGCTGGGAAAAGATCCGTATGACCTGCTGGTTGAACAGGCAGAAAAAGTACCTCCCGGAGCAGAAGGGCTGATCATGCTGCCTCATTTTATGGGCACGGGATCACCGGAATTTAACCCTTCGGTGAAAGGCGTCTTTGCCGGGATAACCCTGGGGATGCATAAAGGCCACTTTGTGCGTGCCATCCTGGAAGCTGTGGCTGCCACCATCGAAAGGAACCTGGAGGCTATGAAGGAGAAAGATGTGGAAATAAAAGAGATCATTCTTCTCGGCGGGGGAGCAAAAAGCAGCCTGTGGGCCCGCATCATCGCCGATATGACCGGATTGCCGGTGATAACAAATACCCAGCCTGAAAATGCAGCGCTGGGAGCAGCCATGTTGGCGGGAGCCATAACCGGCCTGTTTTGCAGCATCGCACAGGCCGCATCCCTCAGCGTGACTACCAAAGCCAGGTTTGAACCCGTCGCAGAAAATTATGCCGTGTACCGGGAAATCTATATGAGGTACCTCGAATTGTATACGCACCTGGAGGAATATTGGAATGTGTAATAATGGACGCGTTGATACGCGATGCACACCACAACCCCGAATGTAGGATGATCAGGTATTTTTATTTACATTTAGGCGATATTACCAACATACCATAATTGAAGGAACAATTGCAAATGATCGTATTGAAATGACCCATTGATTTTGGTTGGGATGGATTGGTGTGGATGGACCGTTAAAACCATTACACAACGACAATACAACATACCCTGAATAAAAACCTGCGTCACATGAAAAAATTTTCATTCATTTTATTGTTCATGCCGGTTGTTTTCATATTGACCGGCATAAATCCGGCTAACGCACAGGATAACAACAATTGGTTCCCCCTTTCCTCCAACGATGATTTCTCTCCCTCCGTTATCGACATGAGCGGATGGCTCGACGAACCGGCCGGGAAACACGGCTTTCTCGGGATGAAAGGCGACCACTTCGTTTTCGAAGACGGAACGCCCGTGAAATTCTGGGGTGTGAACATTGCCGATTACCGGGTCTATGTCGATAAACAAACCAGTGAGAAATGGGCCGACTACCTTGCCAAATATGGTGTAAACGCCGTCCGCTTTCATAAATGGACCTGGTCGGGATACTCGCATCTCGACACATCGACCTATATACAGCCCGATATGCTGGAGAAACTGGATTATTTCGATTCCAGGCTCAAAGAAAAAGGGATCTATTTCAGCTGGTCCCATATTTACGGCCACCGCCCGCAACCAGGCGACAGTGCCAAAATGCTGGCCTATAACGAGGTCAGGAATGCCGGCTCAAGTTTCCTTAAAGGGTCTACGATCGGACTGGTAAATTTTGCCCCCGACCTGCAGGATCTGAGCATTGAACTGACGGTAAACCTGCTCAACCATGTAAACCCCTATACCGGCAAAAAATACGCCGATGAGCCTGCCCTCGCCTATATCGAGCTTCAGAATGAAGACGACATCTTCTTCCCCACCACCGAAAAATGGGTGGAACAATGTCCAACCTATAAAAAACTGTTCTGTCAGCAGTTCTCAGACTGGCTTAAGAAAAAATACGGCAACCAGGAGAACCTGGAGAAAGCCTGGGGTAAAGATGGTCTGAATGCCTTTCCCGAATTCCAGACCAACGAGAGCCTTGAAGCCGGAAACATATATCCGGTTTCCAATCAGTGGTTTTTCAGCAATGAAGGACTGGAAACGAAGAAAAATGTCAGGCAGCGGATTTATGACACTGGCCGGTTCCTGTATGAATGCCAGCATAACTTTTACAGCCGTTTTATCGCAGCCATCAGGGCAACCGGATACAAGGGGGAAATTGTGGGCAGCTGCTGGCAGGCGGGCGATAACCTGAGCCATTACTATAACCTGTACGCCGATTACCAGGCCGGTTTCGTCGACCGGCACAACTATTTCGGCGGAGGCGCCGGAGGGAATAATATCAAGCCGGGGAAAATCAACCGGAAGAACACGGCGATGGTAAGCCATCCGGGATCAGGACTGCTGGGCACAGGGATGCAGATGGTGAAAGATGCCCCCTTCAGCATGTCGGAATGGATGAGCGAGCTGCCTAACGAATGGACCGCCGAAGCCTCCCCCATCATCGGCATCTACGGCTTCGGACTCCAGGGCTGGGACGCCAGCTTCGCCTATGCCTGCAACAGCCAGGGCCTCACCAAAGATCTTGAAGCCCCCAACCATGGGGTATTCAATACCGACACGCCCCTGCAGATGGGACTTTACCCGGTCATCACCCGCCTGATCTATCGCGGCGATGTAGAGGAAGGGAAGCCCGTGTCGGTGAGAAATGTCAATATCCCGTCACTCGAAGAAGGTAAACTGGGGTTCACCGATATCGTCAAACAAAACAAAGATGTGAAATCCTTTGCCGGCTTCGTCCCTCCTGAAGCCCTCGCCGCTGGCAAAGTAGAGGTTGCATTCACCCCCGAATTCGAACCGACGAATAAACCCGACCTGACCCCCTGGGTGAATGAAAACCAAAAAACCATCACCTCCACCACCGGTCAACTGGTATGGGATTATTCAGGAAAAGGTTTCTTCACCATTAATACCCCCGGAACCAAAGGTGTGGTCGGTTTCGCCGGCGGAAAAGCCCTGGACCTGGGAGATATGATCCTGACGGTCGACAATCCCTTTGCCATCGTGCTCGTCACCAGCCTGGAAAAGGACAAAGACATCAGCCAGGCACACCGCCTCCTCGTCACCACCATCGCCCGGGCAAGGAATACGGGCATGACCTACAATGCCGACGAAACGGAGCTCCTGTCGACCGGTACTGCCCCATTGCTGATGGAACCGGTCAGCGTCACGCTGTCATTGAAACATACCGGAAAGCCCAAAATTACCGTTCTTGATCATGTGGGCCGGCTGACAAATAAAACTATCAAACCGGAGGGAAAGATGATCCATATCGATGGGAAGACGACCAGGACGTTTTATTATTTGATTGAATATTAGGGGGAGGTGGGGAGTTATGGAGTTATGGAGTTATGGAGTTATGGAGTTATGAGGTTATGAGGTTATGAGGTTATGAGGTTATGAGGTTATGAGGTTATGAGTTAGGGATTGAGGGATTGAGGGATTGAGGGATTGAGGGATTGAGAGGGATTGAGGGATTGAGAGGGATTGAGGGATTGAGTGGGAAGAAAGGCAAAATGGGGAGGGAGGCGGATAAATGGTTTTTTCGTAGAGACGTGCAATTATGCACGTCTCTACGAAAACACGGGATTAATCATCCGTGCAAAAGGCGAAAGGGAGGGAGAATATCGAATGTTGAATTTGAAGAGAGGTGAAAATAGACAAAACCAGGTATACGAAATCGTAGACGCACGCCTGGGCGTGCATACGATGAATGCCGATTTTATATGGAAGGCGAAAGTTAGGGAGTTAGGGATTAGGGAGTTAGGGATTAATGAGTTAGGGATTAGTGACAGCCTGAAATCAAGCTGTAATCGGCATCAATAACCATCGGTATCAGTGGTAAAATAAACAAATCAACGCATAAACAAATAAATATTTTCACATCCTATGAAAACCTGTATCATCACTTTCGTTTTTCTGTTGGCATCGTACGTTGGTCAGGCTGTTCTGCCTGCCCCGGCTGCCTTAAAAGTAAATTATATCAAGCACCCGCTGGGTATTGATGTTACGCCTGAATTTTCATGGGAGGTGGCGGACCTGGACCGAAGCGCGGTACAGACCGCTTACCAGGTGATCGTATCGGATAATGCTAAAGATATCAACGACGACAATGGCAACCTTTGGAATTCGCAGAAAGTGGAATCCAATCAGAGCCTCGGGATTAAATATGGCGGCAAAGCCCTGAAACCGGCCACCCGGTATTACTGGAAAGTACGTACGTGGGACGGTAACGGGAACGCATCTCCCTGGACGGAAAAGAACTGGTTTGAGACCGGACTGTTCAGCGAAAGTGACTGGAAAGGTTCATGGATCGGTGACGGAACCGTTGCCCCGGCTAAAGATGAAGACTTCTACAAGCGAATCCCGGCGCCGATGTTCAGGAAGACGTTCGACGTCAGCAAAAAGATCACAAGGGCCAGGCTGTATATCTGCGGATTGGGCTACAATGACGTCTACATCAACGGGGAACGGGCCGATGACATCCGCCTGGACCCGGGCTGGACGCAATTTGCCAAAACGGTGTACTATAACGTTCATGATGTAACCAATGAATTGAAAGAGGGAAAGAACGCCATCGGAGTCATCCTCGGCAACGGATGGTACAACCCTCTCCCGTTAAGGGTTTTCGGCAGGGACCTCCGAAAAGTGCTCACCATCGGCCAGCCGGTATTGCGCTGCCAGCTTTTAATCGATTATGCCGACGGCACATCTGATATGGTAGCCAGTGATAAAAGCTGGAAAACCTCACAAAGCCCCATCGTCAGGAATAACATTTACCTGGGTGAATGGTATGATGCCGCTATGGAACAGCCTGGCTGGGACACGCCGGATTTTAATGACAAAGGCTGGAAGAACGCTGAGAAAGCTGAAGGCCCGGCCGGTAAGCTGACCTGGGAATATATCCCGCCGGTACGACAGTTCCAGACCCTTCACCCTGTTCAGCTCATGGAACCCAAACCCGGCGTATATGTCTATGACCTCGGACAGAACTTTGCCGGTGTGATCCGGTTTCTCAGCAAGACACCGGCAGGTACGGAGATCCGGTTCCGTTTTGCAGAAATAGTGGACCCCGATCATTCCATCAATGTCAACACCACCGCAGCCGGCCAGATCAAGCGTCCCGGACAGGGAGGCCCCGGAGCTCCCGATGTGGCCTGGCAGGAAGACCGGTACTATAGCAAAGGTAAAGGCGTTGAAACTTTCGAACCCCGTTTCGTTTTTCATGGCTTCAGGTATGTGGAAGTCACCGGGCTGCCTTATAAACCGTCCCTTAACGATCTCGAAGGTCTTGTGCTGCATTCCGATATCAAAGACGTTTCCGAATTCCAATGTTCCAACGACCTGTTCAACCAGATACAGCACATCACCGAATGGGCCATGCTGAGCAACGTGTTTAGTGTTGAATCCGACTGCCCCGCCCGCGAAAAGTTCGGTTACGGCGGCGATATGGTCACCGTCAGCGAAGCGTTTATGAATAATTTCGACATGAGCAATTTCTACCAGAAGTCGGTCCGCGATTTCGAACGCGATGCCCTGCCCGACGGGGCCATGACAGAATGCGCTCCCGACAACAGCATCAACGAGCGCGGTTTCGAGAAAGGCGCCGGACCTGTGGGATGGACCCTCGCCCACCCATTCCTGCTGTGGCAGCTTTACAAATATTACGGAAACCTCGATATCGTCCGGGAACAATACCCGGCATTGAAAAAACTTGTTGACTTCCTTCATGATCATTCCCCCGACAACCTGGTCATGGACGGCATCGGCGACCATAACAGCGTGGATGAGCGACCACGACCGGTATCGGCAACCTCAGCCTACTACCACCACGTGATCATCCTGGCAAAATTCGCAGAGATCCTGGGTAAAACAGACGATGCAGCCAGGTACAATAAACTGGCTGAAGACATCAAACAAGCCTTCATCGATAAGTTCGTGGATAAAGAAACCGGTAATGTATACACCGGCTACGAAGCCTGTCAGGTGTTCGCCCTCTACTACGACCTTCTGCCACCGAATCTCAGGCGCAAAGCCATGCAGCAGCTTCTCAACGAGATACAGGTCGAACGGCACGGCCACCTTACCACCGGCATCTTCTCCACAAAGATGATGCTCAACTACCTCAGTGACCAGGGCCGGGACGACATCTCGTTCCTGATGCTCAACCAGAGGGATTTCCCGGGCTACGGCTATATGATCGAAAACGGGGCAACCACGTTATGGGAAAACTGGGATATCCAGGAACACGATTCCAAGAACCACCCGATGTTCGGATCGGTGAGCGAATGGTTCTATAAATCGGTGCTTGGGATCCAACAGTCAGACAGCTCGGTGGCCTTCAGCGATATCGTCATCAAACCCTCCATCGTGGGCGACCTCACCTGGGCCAAAGGCAGCTATCATTCCGTGCGCGGGAAGATCAGTTCATCGTGGGAGCGGTCAGGAAGCGAAGTGAACCTCGAGGTCACCATCCCGGCCAATGCCAAAGCTACGATTTACATTCCGGTGCTCGAAAATGCCCTTCCTGATATTTATGAAGGTGATGTTCAGCTTCTTTCCAAAGGTAAAGCGAAAGATCCAGAACCAGATGTAAAACTAGTGAGACTGAATTCGCGGGCTGCCATATTCACGGTAGGTTCGGGAACATACAGGTTTAAGGTGAGATAGAAGATAAGATGAATGTATTTGTCTGAGGATCAATTAAGTCCGCACTCGTTCCACCTCTCCCCCCGGCCCCCTCTCCTGGAAGGCGAGTGGGTGTTCACTCCGATAAACTATGTTCTGAAACGTAGGATTCTCAGGTAATCTCACTCACTTCCTCACTTCCTACCCCTCAATATTAATCTGTGTAATCCGTCCCGCAGAGTTATTGGGATCTGTGGTGAACTCTTACCGTGTAATCTATACTGAAAAAAACTCAAATTCACTCACTTCCCTACTTCCCCAATAACAATCTGTGTAATCTGTGCAATCTGTGGTGAATTCTTACTGTGTAATCTATACTGAAAAAAAATCAAATTCACTCACTTCCCTACTTCCCCAATAACAATCTGTGTAATCTGTGCAATCTGTGGTGAATTCTTACTGTGTAATCTATACTGAAAAAAAATCAAATTCACTCACTTCCCTACTTCCCCAATAAAAATCTGTGTAATCTGTGCAATCTGTGGTGAATTCTTACTGTGTAATCTATACTGAAAAAAAATCAAATTCACTCACTTCCCTACTTCCCCAATAACAATCTGTGTAATCTGTGCAATCTGTGGTGAATTCTTACTGTGTAATCTATACTGAAAAAAAATCAAATTCACTCACTTCCCTACTTCCCCAATAACAATCTGTGTAATCTGTGCAATCTGTGGTGAATTTTACTGTGTAATCTATACTGAAAAACCCGCCTTCACCTAAAATTTAACCGTAATACTCCCGAATATCTCCCTTCCCGGTCCCGGCTGGTATGAATTGCCGTCCGGATCGGGTTCGGTGAAGGCCATGTATTCCGTGTTGGCCAGGTTGCGGAAAAACACGCTGGCATCGCCGTTGAGCTTCCAGAGGCTCCATTTATACGAAACCCGGGCATGATAGAGGTTGAAGCCGTCCTGCCAGTTCTGGTAAACGGCCTGGTCCAGCTCGTTGTGATAGGCTTTGGCATCAGTGTAGATGGCCCATTTCGATTGGTATTCGGTGCTCAGCGTCACGGACAGGTTTTTCGTAACGGAATACACGAGCTCGGCATAAAGCTGGTGCCGGGGTGAATTCGGCAGCCATTGCCCTACATCGGGAGGCGTTGTCAGCACGTAGCTGGCATCGGTATACACCGGGTCGACAGTGGCAGATGTATACTCATAGTTGGCATATGTATAGACAGCCTGTAACCTCAGGTTCTGCAGGATATTAACAGACACGAAGGATTCGATGCCGAACCTTCTGCTGTTCCCGGCATTGCCGTAAAAGACCTCCTGGTTACCGCGTCCCGACTGCTTAAACCGGAAGAAATCATTTTCGGTCTTCATGTAAAAGCCGGTGAGTTCGAAGTTCAGAAGGTTGCCGAAAAATCCACGGGCACCGATCTCATAACAGTTCGATGTGGAAGGTACCAGGTGGGTGTTGAAACCCGAATACCCGACCGGGTTATTGGCCAGCTCTTCGGTTGACGGCGGCATGAAACCCTGGCTCCAGTTGGCATAAGCCGTCAGGTTACCAGTCAGCTGATAGCTCACGCCTACCCTGCCGGATACGTTCGAAAAATCCTTGTTTGTTTTGGCGGTATCCGGACCGGACATCTTATCCGTAAGCTCATTGTAGTTGGCATCGTAGCGCAGGTTCCCGATCAGGCTGAACTTCCCGATTTCCAGGTTATACAGACCGTATACCCCGGCGCTGCGTTGCGAGATGATCTGGTTGGCCAGCAGATTGCTCGACTCGATGTTGGTCTCATCGATACTCTCGACCCGGTTTGGGTCGGCTGCACTCTGCAGTTTGTACATGCCGATGGTCTGCCATTCCAGGTCGGACCCCAGGCTGAAGGTATGTTTCACCAAGTCGTTACCGAGGTGCAGGTTATACTGGGCATTCATACCCGGATTGGTGATATCGCGGTATTCGGCCGCCTTGTTGCTCGTTTCCTTGTACCGCCAGGAACGCAGGTACGACGTGGCCTGGACGTCCTGCTTTTGACTGATCTTATACATCCCGTGAAAACCGATGGTCGTCCGGTTCGTTTTCTGGTACTCGTTGAAGGGAACCGCATCGGGATTGGCCTGCCGTGGATTACTCAGCTGTTCCAGGCTCAGTCCTTCGGGGTTTTGCTGAAAATAATCGGTATGGGCAATGATCTGTGTGATGGTCAGTTTCTCCGAGGGATGAAAATTGACTTTTTCATAGAGGTTGTTGGCCCGGAACGCCTGGTGATCGCGGTAACCGTTCCCTTTGGAGCGCGAATAGCTCACCCGGTAATCCAGGGGATCTTCGGTACCGTCGATCTGCACCAGCGATTTGGAGAAACCGTTGGAGCCAACGGTCTGACCAAGTTCACCCTGCAGGGGTTTCGGACCACCGTTTTGGGTCGTGATATTAATCAGTCCCGCAGCCCCGCCACCACCGTACAACCCGGCAACCGGACCCCGAAGTACTTCGATCTTCCTTACCGTTGACCAGTCGACGTCGTAAAGATCAGGTGCAAACCCCGAAGGATCGTTCAACGGGATCCCGTCGAGCAGCACGCCGATACCCCGCAGACCGCGCTCGGTAAGGATACCCTGCCCGCGGATCGAGATATGCACCCGCTCCCCGTCATGCTGATTGTCGATCCTTACCCCGGGCACCAGGCGCAGGGCTTCTTCGGCGCCAATACCCTTGGGCATTTCCGCAAGCTGAACCGACCGCACGAGGGATATCGCACCCGGATTATCCTTAAGCATTACCGGCACCCTGTTCGAGGTGACGACCACTTCTTCCAGATTGACATTTTTCAGACTGTCATTCTTTTCGGTCTGGCTGAATGACAGGTTGTAGAGGGATGAAAGAAACAGAATGATGTAGAGTGGTTTATTCATGGTGTTGGATTTAGAAATTAGAAATTAGAGATTAGAGATTAGGGATTGCCGCTGAGCGAAGCCGAAGCGCTTTCCTTTGATGGGGAATGACTCCGGTCCCTGAGCGAAGCCGAAGGGTGGTCCCTGAAGCCGAATCGCTTTCCTTTTCTTGAGAATGATCCGGTCCCTGAGCGAAGCCGAAGGGTGGTCCCTGAGCGAAGCCGAAGGGCGGTCCCTGAAGCCGAATCACTTTCCTTTTCTTGAGAATGATCCCGGTCCCTGAGCGAAGCCGAAGGGTGGTTGCTGAAGCCGAATCACTTTCCTTTTCTTGCGAATGACCCCGGTCCCTGAGCGAAGCCGAAGGGAGTTTATTGATTGGAGATTAGGGATTGGTGATTGGTGATTGGAGATTAGTAGTTGGAGTTTAGTGGTTGACACTCCATAACTCCATAACTCCATAACTCCATAACTCCATAACTCACTCATCACCACAGATCAGTTCGTTACGAAAAACCCTAACCCGCCATCAGGACCCTTTCGGCGGTGGCGCCGGAGTGGTTGGAAAAACTCCATGGTAATGTGGCACGAAGTTGACGAAAGACTTTCCCACAGAACCCGGCCGGATAAGCGGTTCGTGTTCGTCGGGTAGATATTTGTGGTCGAAGCCGGCCAGGATTTTGTTCGCGGTTTCCTTATCTGTACGAATCTTTTGAAAGGCCGAGATCAGCCGGCTCTCCTTCCGGTCATTCAAACAATAGTAAACCGTTTTACCTTCGCTGCTGCCGGAACGTACCACATCGTACATTTCCCCGTGATACCGGAATTCTTTACCCGTTTTTTCCCAGACCAGATCCGATGGGTTATTCACGGTGATAACGGTAAGCTGATCATCCGCTTCCCCTTTGCCGATCACCTGCCGTACTTCCGTTTTGATCCGTGATCTCTGCACACCGAACCAGATGTAGTATCCCTCCATGTTAAAGAGGAACAAGAGAACACATATGGAAGCGATCCATTTTTTCATGATTCCGGACTGAAGAGCGAACGGAAACGGATGATCCCGCCCGGACAATTCACTGCCTTTTAATTTAACAACCGGCAAAACAAAGTTTCCGGCCTAAAGGACAAAATTAAGAATGATGAGGGAATTTGCGGTATAGCATGGCGTTTAATTATCAACCGGGCTGGGATCAGTAAAAAAGCCGTCGACCCATAAATTAACGGTGGTACTCTGGATAAGCCGCCGGCAGTTAGCACATGCTCATTTCTCTCCGCGCTTCCGTCTCTCCCCAACCCCTCATCTGAGGGAGAGGGACCATCCTGCTACGTAATCAGATTGGCAATTCTGTTGGTATTGTTATAATGTGCAAGTTCCAAATCTTTATAAGGGAAATATTTTTTTTTACCTAAATAAATTTAATCGGAGTGAACACCCCCTCGCCTTCCAGGAGAGGAGGCCGGGGGGGGGTGAGGTGGAACGAAGAAATGATGACCCGATTATGCCTTTCCCCATAACTTCCCCTATCTGATCCCCTGGGGTCTTTTTGGATTATACGTTGATTGATAAGTAGCCATCTCGTGACAACGATCGACATTTTGATCGCAAAATTTCGCAATCACAATGAACAAAGCCTCCCATAGGAGGCAGCAAGCGATAGAATGATGCACGACATCAAACACGGCGCCCCGTAGGGTGTGCAACACCTATTCGGTTTACCGGGCACCAATGAATATTTATATTTTTTGGTACTATTCTTTAGGAATTTTATTCAGTATATTTTTAATATGAGACTATTTATCGAAGATAATGATGTGCTCTGATTTATAAAAATGCGTAAAAACACATTTTAGAAATACCCTATATTTAAAAGACTCTTCCGGCCAATCATTGTAACATTAATAAATTATTACAGAGCACAGGTTTGCACCGCGTACTTTATATACTATCCCTTCACTGTCTTTTAACCATAATACCCTAACGCCGGAAATACATACAAAATAACAAGGCAGCTGGTTTGCCCGTATCTCCTGTATTCCGTGTGTGGGATTCCCTGATACCTCGGCAATAAGAACGGTTAGCGGAAAACCGAGGACCGGGTTCTACTTGATTTCGATGATGACGAATCCTTTCGGGATGGTATCGCCGGTTTTTACGTTCAGGGATTTGATGATCCCCGAAACCGGCATATTCACCTTGTTGCGCATCTTCATGGCTTCGAGGATGACCAACGGTTCGCCTTTTTTAACCTTCTGGCCCTGCTTCACGAATACGTTCATGATGGTGCCCGGAAGATAGGAAAGGATATTCTTCGGATCGGGAGCTTCCCATGATTTGCGGTTCTCAAATTTACTGGTCAGGATGGTGCGGTATTTTGTGCCTTCAATGACCAATGATTTGCATCGGATCTTTGGTCCACAGGGATCCTCATCTTCCGCCTTACCTTTTTTTATTGTTTTATTTAAAGCCATAATTTACTTTGTTAAAAAGGTGGAACACCGTGTTTTTTCCTTGGCATAACGATTTCCTTCCTGGAAGACACCTCAACGGCATGCTGCAGGAGACTCCTGGTTTCATTGGGCTCGATCACCGAATCGATATAGCCTTTAGCTGCGGCCACATAAGGGTTGGCAAACTTATCTTTGTATTCTTTCACTTTTTGTTTACGCATCTTTTCAGGATCTTCAGCCGAAGCGATCTCCTTACGGAAGATAATATTAGCCGCACCTTCCGGTCCCATAACGGCTATTTCTGCCGAAGGCCATGCAAAGACGAAGTCGGCCCGCAGATGCCTCGAGTTCATGGCTATATATCCGCCTCCGTAAGCTTTCCGGATGATGACAGTGATCTTTGGAACGGTGGCTTCACTGTATGCGTAAAGGATCTTGGCGCCATGACGGATCACACCTGCATGTTCCTGGTCAACACCAGGCAGATAACCGGGTAGATCTACAAGCGTTATAATCGCCACGTTGAAGGCATCACAGAACCGGATAAACCTGGCAGCCTTGTCGGAGGAATCGACATCGAGCACTCCGGCTAGAACCAGGGGCTGGTTACATATAAAACCTACGGTTTCACCACCCAGTTTACCGAAGCCGATCACAATATTAGCTGCCCATAATTCCTGCACTTCGAGGAAATCCGAATCGTCGACAATGGCCCTGACCACATCTCTCACATCATACGGCTGACGGGGATCATCGGGAACAATGGAGGTAATGTCAAAACTTTTCTTTGGCGGTTTTGGAGCAGTCCGCACTGGTTTTTCCGTATTGCTCCATGGAAGAAATTCGAGTAATTTTTTGATCTGGGCAAAACACTCTTCCTCACTTTGAGCATAGAAATGGGCATTACCCGTTATCTCACTGTGTACCCTGGCACCTCCAAGTTCCTCCATGCTGATCTCTTCGCCCAGAACGGTTTTGATGACCTCAGGACCGGTGATAAACATTTTGGAGATCTTTTCCACTACAAACACAAAATCGGTAAGTGCAGGTGAATAAACAGCACCTCCGGCACACGGACCGAGGATAACGGAAATCTGTGGGATTACCCCCGAGGCCAGTGTATTCCGGAAGAATATCTCCCCGTAACCAGCCAGTGAGTTCACCCCTTCCTGGATACGTGCACCACCCGAGTCGTTGATCCCGATAAGCGGCATGCGCATTTTCAGCGAATGATCCATGATCTTGGTGATCTTGCGCGCATGCATCAGTCCCAGTGAACCGCCGGCAACAGTGAAGTCCTGTGCAAAGATACACACCGGCTTGCCATGGATGGTCCCGGTACCAATAATCACACCGTCACCATGGAGCGTCTTCTTGTCCATGTCGAAATCGCGTGCATCGTGCTCAACAAAAAGGTCGTATTCGTTAAAAGTATCCTTGTCCAGGAGTGACAGTATCCTTTCACGGGCAGTGAGCTTACCCATGGCAGCCTGTTTCTGAATAGCCTGTTCACCTCCACCCTGGAGAACCATCTCTCTCCGCTTCTTTAATTCAAGTATTTTCTTATTGATGGGCATAACTAACAGTTTTTGTTTTACTTAACGGTTAAAAGAGCCGGATTTTTTCGAATTTGGGAGTACAACGTTACTAAATCCCTTCAATTTAACAAAGGATATTCATCAATAATCCATTCCTGCATGAGCTTATACTCCTGCCATACAGATATTTGCTTTCTGTTTTTTTATTAACAAACATTTAGGGAGGTTTTTCGAACGAAGAGCCGGGAGACAAGAGAAGGGAGACAGGATTGGAGACAGTTCATCGCTGAAAGTCACCCCGAAGCATATTAATCATACGCCGTTAATCAGAGTAGTGACCGATTTAACTTTGAAGAAAAAGGTGTTCTCCCTATACAAAAGAGGACTGAAATATTATTGCAGTGAGAGAAAAAAATGATGATTCCAGCTGTCATTCATCAAAACGGATATCGTCATTTTGGGTGAGTTGATAACTTTTCGTCAAAAAGTGGGAATGGGGACGCTGAGATTTGGAGGGTGAAAGTCATTAAGGGCGGTCGGTTGGAAGGTGGGGGTGGGATCCCGTTTCAATAACAGACTCCTTAAAAAGAACGAAGCCCCGAACTCTGCCCGGACTATTCAGGGTGAAGAGAAAGGCGAAAGGTGAAAGGCGAAAGGCGAAAGTGAGGGATTGAGGGGGAAGAAAGGCGAAAGGTGAAAGGCGAAAGGCAAAAGTGAGGGATTGAGGGGGAAGAAAGGCGAAAGGTGAAAGGCGAAAGGCGAAAGTGAGGGATTGAGGGGGAAGAAAGGCGAAAGGTGAAAGGCGAAAGGCGAAAGTGAGGGATTGAGGGGGAAGAAAGGCGAAAGGTGAAAGGCGAAAGGCGAAAGTGAGGGATTGAGGGGGAAGAAAGGCGAAAGGTGAAAGGCGAAAGGCGAAAGTGAGGG
Source organism: uncultured Bacteroidales bacterium (assembly GCA_963732905.1). Lineage (GTDB taxonomy): Bacteria > Bacteroidota > Bacteroidia > Bacteroidales > DASQZK01. Next base: position 208,009 of record CAVTBM010000007.1, on the reverse strand, counting down.
ATTGAGGGGGAAGAAAGGCGAAAGGTGAAAGGCGAAAGGCAAAAGTGAGGGATTGAGGGGGAAGAAAGGCGAAAGGTGAAAGGCGAAAGGCGAAAGTGAGGGATTGAGGGGGAAGAAAGGCGAAAGGCAAAAGGCGAAAGGCAAAAGTGAGGGATTGAGGGATTTAGGGATTGAGGGATTTAGAGATTGAGGGATTGAGGGATTTAGAGATTGAGGGATTTAGAGATTGAGGGTTTAATCTTTAATAATCTGTGTTAATCTGTGTAATCTGTGGTGAAAATAAAGGATGAACGGAACCAGAGAAAATATCGAATGATGAAGGTTGAATTCGGAGACGGGAGTCGGTTTTCAAGAGGATCAAAGAAGGTAGCTTGCCGTATTTAAAAAGAAAAAAGAATAATCACCGGAACCAGTCCCCCGAACCGCGGAGCGGTAACCCATGCATAGCCACGGTTCTGCCCGAGGTGACCAAAAAAAACCGGTTTCGTCAATGCCTGCCAAGCCGGACAGGCGATTACACACGGGGACTTATTTCGGAGCCAGTCTGTACAGAAAAAATGCCACGAAAGCAAAAATAAAATTGGGAATCCATACCGCGATCAACGGCGGAAGTGTTCCCCCGATGGAAAACTGGGATGAAAACTGCATGAATAGAATATAGGTAAAACTAAGGGCAAGACCGAGGCCCAGCTGCATGCCAATTCCACCCCGCACTTTTCTTGACGATACAGACATCCCGATGATCGTAAGAATAAAGGTGGAGAAGGGAAAGGCCGTACGCCGGTATTTTTCAATGAGATAGGCCGTTACGTTCGTTTCACCCTGCATCTTCGCCACTTTGATAAAATTGTTCAGCTCACTTTTACTCATCGATTCTACCACGTTGAGCCTGCGGCTGAAATCTGCAGGCGACAGGTTAAGGGTTGTATCAATGGTATTTCCCTCAGACAGCTTCTCAACCATACCATTGATATCCCTGATGTAATATCTACGGATAATCCAGTCATTTTTTGTCGAATCCCATGCGATCTGATCAGCCATCAGCTTCGAAACCAGCTTGCCGTTCTTAAACTTTTCCATCGAAAAATTATAGCCGGTCTTGCTGTAATTGCTGTAGCTCTCCATGTAAATGAATGTCCCCGGCTCAATCTGCCGGTGGATATTTTTCTGGTTAAAATTCACAGGATGGCTCTGGACATACTTCTCCTCAAAATCGAGTCTCACGGCGGTCGCTTTCGGAATGACAAAGTTACTGAGAAGGTAGGCTAAAAGGGCAATCAGTCCGGCTGAAAGCATATACGGAAGAAGCAATCTCCGGAAGCTGACCCCGCTGCTCAGGATGGCGATAATTTCAGTGTTGTACGCCATTTTGGAGGTGAAGAAAATAACTGAGATGAAGGTGAAAAGAGAACTGAAGAGAACTCCGAAATAAGGAATAAAATTCATGTAATAGTCAAAGATCACCGCTTTCAATGGTGCCCCGTTTTCAATGAAATCGTCAATCTTCTCAGAAATATCGAAAATGATCGCAATCGAAAGGATGATCACAATGGAGAAAAAAAATGTCCCCAGAAACTTTCGGATAATGTAAAGATCTATGATTTTGAGTCCAAAGACCCTCATAATCTTGTTGACAATTTTTTCACCATGTTGTCTTTCCATGTACTGAATTCTCCGGTCAAAATTTTGTTTCTTGCTTCCCTGACCAGCCAGAGGTAAAAGCCCAGGTTATGAATACTGGCGATCTGAGCGCCCAGCATTTCACCGGACACGATCAGATGACGTAAATAAGCCCTGGAATATTGTATATCGGCAAAAGTAATACCGTTTTCGTCAATAACAGAATGATCGTCCTTCCATTTGTTGTTTTTCATGTTGATCACCCCTTCACTGGTAAAAAGCATCCCGTTACGGCCGTTCCTTGTGGGCATCACACAATCGAACATATCCACACCGAGAGCGATGGATTCCAGGATATTCACCGGTGTTCCGACACCCATCAGATATCTCGGCCGGTCTTGCGGCAGTATACCGGTTACGATTTCGGTTATACGGTACATCTCCTCCGCAGGTTCCCCGACAGACAATCCGCCAATGGCTATGCCATCCGTATTAAGCCCGGCCATCTTCTCAGCCGATTCCTTCCTCAGGTCCTCATAAACGCTCCCCTGCACGATAGGAAAGTAAGCCTGGTCGTAACCATACAGCGGTTCGGTTTCATGAAAACGCTTAATGCCCCTGTCAATCCATCTATGGGTAAGACCCAGCGACTTTTTCGCATAGGCATAATCGCACGGAAAAGGAGTGCACTCATCCAGCGCCATCATGATATCCGCGCCGATGATCCTTTCGGTGTCAACCACATTTTCCGGTGTGAAAATATATTTTGTCCCGTCAATATGGGAATTGAAAACGGCACCTTCCTCCTTGATCTTCCTGATCTTTGTGAGTGAGAAGACCTGGTATCCGCCACTGTCCGTCAGAAGAGCCCTGTCCCACCCCATGAATTTGTGCAGGCCGCCGGCATTTTTGAGTATCTCAAGCCCGGGACGCAGGAAAAGATGATAGGTATTTCCCAGGATGATTGGAGCATTCACCTCATCTCTCAGCTCACGCTGATGAACTCCCTTCACGCTTCCGGCTGTTCCCACCGGCATAAACACCGGCGTGAGAACCTCCCCATGCCCGGTCATGATCCGTCCTGCCCGGGCGCCGGAACCCGGATCCTGATATTCAAGGTTAAATGTCATCTTCTGAATAAATCGCAAAGATAAGCGGAAGAATTTGGAGAGACAAGGGATTGGAGAGTAGAGATTGGTGAGTGGGGATTGGGGAGTGGAGAGAAGAGATTGGGGAGTGGTGAATGCGGAGTGGTGAATGGGGAGTGGTGATTCCCTCTTAATTGAACATTCCTCTTAATTGAATTCCTCCCCTAATAATCTGTGTAATCTGTGCAATCTGTGGTGATACCCCCTCTTAATTAAACTCTCCCACATTCAATCTGTGTAATCTGTGAAATCTGTGGTGATTTCCCCTCTTAATTAAACTCTCCCACATTCAATCTGTGTAATCTGTGAAATCTGTGGTGATTTCCCCTCTTAATTAAACTCTCCCCCATTCAATCTGTGTAATCTGTGAAATCTGTGGTGATTTCCCCTCTTAATTAAACTCTCCCACATTCAATCTGTGTAATCTGTGAAATCTGTGGTGATTTCCCCTCTTAATTAAACTCTCCCCCATTCAATCTGTGTAATCTGTGAAATCTGTGGTGATTTCCCCTCTTAATTAAACTCTCCCCCATTCAATCTGTGTAATCTGTGAAATCTGTGGTGATTTCCCCATCTTTTAACAATTTCCCGAAAAATGTTCTTAATTTGGTTTTGATCTGATGAAAATCTTGCTAAAATTGCCTTTCATAAATTCAAACGTAATTGGAATACATCATACAACATACTGATCTGTATACCAGGGTTTTACTAATTTTGTTCCTGATGAGTTTTTTTGTTCAGGCTTGGTATTACCTGCATATTTTTGTCAAAGCTTCGAAAAAACCTGAGGCACTGAAAGAAACAGGGGATCAGCTGTCGCCTGTCTCAGTGATCATTTGTGCCAGGAATGAAGCCGAAAACCTGAAAAAATTCCTTCCATCTGTCCTGGAACAGGATTACCCGGACTATGAAGTTATTGTAGTGAATGACTGCTCAGAGGATGAAACGGAGGAGGTCCTGGCTGACTTTCAAAAACGGTATCCTGTTTTGCGGGTCTCCACCATCAGGAAGGACCCCGTATTCACGCACGGCAAAAAACTGGCCCTGACCATCGGAATCAAAGCTTCCACTCACGAACTACTGCTTTTCACCGATGCCGATTGTAACACCGCAGGGAAGAACTGGATCCGTTACATGACAAGGCATTTCAACGATGATATCGATATCGTGGCCGGGATAGGACTTTATAAAAAACGAAAAGGTCTCTTAAACCTGTTCATTCGCTTTGATACGGCCTTCATTGTCATGCAATATTCCTCCTTCGCCAGGGCCGGCAGGCCTTACATGGGCGTGGGACGAAACCTGGCGTATAAGAAAAGCCTGTTCTTCAAAAATAAAGGCTTTGCATCTCACAACCGGCTCATTTCAGGCGATGACGACCTGTTCGTCAGCGAAACGTCAACAAAAACAAATCTGCTCGTTGAATCACATAAGGAGAGTTTTACCTGGTCCGAACCTGAGCTAAGCTGGTCGGGATGGCTCACACAGAAGAGGCGACATTTAACCACCGGAAAATTTTATCAACAACCCGTCAAACGCCTCCTGGGAATGGAATATTTATCGAGAATCCTTCTAAATATCATCTTTGTGCTTCTCCTATTCGCACATGTCCTAAACTTCTACGTCATCGGTGTTTATATTCTCATTCTCCTCATTAAAGGGATAATCTTTAATATTGCTTTCAGACCTTTGGAGGAAACTTATTTATTCTTACCTTCGCTGCTGTTTGAACCTCTTTTCCCGTTGTTGTACGGGGTTTTGCATATTGGGAATATTATTGAAAGGAAAAGAAATAGATGGAATTAAACCTTAACCTCTCCGATAAGGCTCAGCAGGATTTCCGGCTTGTCGAGATGGCCAGGAAGGGAGATCAGAGGGCTTATGCAGAACTTCTCGGCCGCTACCGGGATACCATCTACTTTATGCTGCTTAAAATGGTGAGTAATCCGGTGGATGCTGAAGACCTTACCATCGAAGCCTTCGGTAAGGCATTTAAAAACATCCATCAGTATACACCAAATTATGCATTCAGCACCTGGTTGTTTAAAATTGCAACCAACAATTGTATTGATTTCATAAGGAAAAAAAGAGGAAATATGGTGTCCCTCGATCATACCTTCGATGATGATGATTCGCTGACACCTTCATCTTTCATACAATCTGAAACGCCCAACCCGGAAAATCATATGATCAACAAACAGAAGGTGGTGATCATGAGGGAGGTGGTATCAAAACTGAAACCCCGTTACCGCCGGCTGGTCGAATTAAGGTATTTCAAAGAATTTTCCTATGACGAGATCTCCAAAGAACTGGATCTGCCCATCGGAACTGTTAAAGCCCAGCTCTTCAGGGCAAGAGAACTGTTGTTCAATATTCTGAAAAACACGCCTGAAAATATCTGACACTTTTATGGAACTGATCCTGAAATACTTCCCGGATCTTTCCGGCGAACAACAGGAAAAATTCCGTAAGCTTGAGAGACTCTATACCATGTGGAATGAAAAGATCAACGTGATCTCCCGCAAAGACATTCCCTTTCTTTTCGAACGACATGTTCTCCATTCCCTTGCTATTGCAAAGGTTATCCGGTTCAGGGATCAGACCGAAATTCTGGATGTCGGGACCGGTGGAGGTTTCCCCGGGATACCGCTGTCCATTCTTTTCCCGGGAGCTCACTTCACCCTGGTCGATTCTATCCGTAAGAAAATCATGGTGGTGAAGGATATCACTGCAGACCTCGGACTCAGGAATACCGATGCAATATGTTCACGTGCTGAAAATATGAAAGGTAAATGGCATTTTATCACCAGCCGCGCCGTAACATCCTTTCCCAGGTTTTATGAATGGGTGGGGGATAAAATTTCAGGAAAGCAGTTCAACGAATTAACGAATGGCATCCTCTATCTCAAAGGCGGAGAACTCGACAATGAGTTGGAAAGTTTCCGGGATAAGGTCCGGATTTTCCCTGTTTCTGACTTTTTCAACGAAGAATTCTTCCAAACTAAAAAAATAGTTTACCTGCCATTCAAAGGAAAAGTATAAGAAGGTGTTCTTTTTTCCTGAATTTCTTTTTGATAAATAAAAAAAAAGCTATTTTTGCAGTCCCATTCCAAAAGATTATAACAGATAAAGATATACTGTCATGAAAAGAACGTTTCAGCCTTCCAGAAGAAAAAGAAACAACAAGCACGGTTTCAGATCCAGAATGGCTACTGCCAACGGGCGTAATGTTTTGGCTTCCAGAAGAGCAAAGGGAAGGAAAAAACTCACTGTATCTGACGAGCAGAAACATAAAAAATAGGCTTGTATTTACCTGCCTGGCTTAAACGAATCTCCACCGGTTCGTTTTTTTTTTGCCCCACACCTGTCTGAAAACCTTAACGCCGGATCCGGTAATAATAGTCCTGACATCTTCATAATGGGTATAATCTCAGGAAGATAATTTTCCATTCCTATTATCCCGACCAAGGAAGATTATTCTTATCTTCACTTCCTGAATGTCCAAAAACATTTGCGGATATGAAGAAAACGTCCCGAATCCATCACCTTAAACCTGTTATTCCGGAAAAAAAGCTGCCAAAACTAGCTTTCCTGTTCAATACCTCCGGAATGACGAAGGAAACCAATACTCTCTTTTCTGACTCCATAAAACGGTTGAAAAAGGATTACCATGGATCAGCCTCTTTTTTCCTTGTTGAAGACCACCAGCCTGAAGATTTTCAAGACGGAGATACTCTGCAGCCAAACACCGGATGGAAGGTTCTGCCCCGGGGTGAAGCCCTCCTTCCTGTTCCGGGCAATGATTTTGACTACCTTGTGATAATGGCTGCTGATGGAATCTCAAGGGAAATCAACTTTAATGAATTTTACCATGAGAATACTGCATTTCCTGACGCCGGATCATGGTCCGAACTCTTTTTCAGGAACCAGTTGCCCCAGGTCCCCGGCGGAATCGTACTTGGAAAAGACCTGGCTGAATATTTTTCGACCCTCCCCGCCACTCCTGCCGTCTCTCTGCGGGAAGATCTCCTGTGGTATATCCGGAATCTGCAACAGACTGGTTCCAGAATTTTCCTTCCCATTGACAATCCTTACACCGCACAATCCGGAGTAAAGATTCACCTGCCTGCCTGCCTTTCTTTCTTCCGTCGTTGGTTTAGCTGGAATTTCACCACGGCTTTCCGGGAATACCGCTCCGGTAAAAAATACAATGTGGTAAAAGAATCTCCTCTGCTGAGACCTCTGTTTATCATGGCAACCCTTCTGACGATAGTCATCCTTCCGGTTATCAGCTACCATGCAGGTATCTCCGGCGATGAAGAAAAACACTGGCTTCAGGCGGGAAAGGTGTATGATTATTTCGCTTCGGGCGGTGAGGATACGCTTGCCCTTAATGATCCCAAATATAAACTTAATTATTACGGACAATCGTTTGACCTGTTCACCTATGCTTTCATAAAGACTTTTCATATAAAAAAAATATATGAGACAAGGCACGTGCTGAACGGGCTGACCGGTGCCCTGGCCATTGTCACCACGGCCCTGCTGGTGCGGTTACTTCTTGGAAATGCAGCGGGACTGCTGTGCCTGTTCCTGCTGTTTTTTTCGCCCCGGTTCCTCGGCCATGCAATGAACAATCCACTGGACATCCCGTTTGCGCTGGGCTACATATTTACCCTTTTGCAAACGATCCGGTTTCTGAAAAGACTTCCCGAATTTTCCGTCCGGATAGCCCTTCTTATCGTCCTGGGGATAGCGTTCACCATTTCGATACGCATCGGCGGTCTTATTCTCATCCCGTACCTTTTTCTATTCTCGGGCCTTTACATGATATTTAACCGCTGGCCGTGGCCCTTCATGTCTGGTAGTTATCTGAAATTTGCCCGGCGGGGACTGGCATATCTTCTTGCCATTTCACTTGCAGCCTATTTCCTGAGCCTTCTCCCCTGGCCTTACGCCCTTAATGCACCCGTTAAAAACCCGTTTACTTCACTTAAGATGATGTCGAACATTACCGTTGCCTTAAGAGTGATGTTCGAAGGAAAGATCATCTGGTCCGATAACCTTCCGTGGTATTACATCCCCAAGGACATCCTCATCACGGTACCCGTCCTTATCCTTATCTTTTATGTGGTCCCCCTGTTTACTCTGGAATATTTCAAAAGAAAAGGCCAGGGCTTCATTATCTTCCTACTCTATTTCGCCTCCCTGTTTCCGGTGGCTTACATCATTTACAAAGGTTCGAATGTATATGGGGGATGGCGCCATGTATTGTTTATTTACCCTCCACTGGTAGCTCTGACTGTTGCCGGCATCATCCGCGTAAAGGATCTCTTCAGGAAAAGAATGTTCCGCACCGGATTTATTTTGGTTGTCCTGATTGCCATGGCCGGACCTGTAATCCATATTTTCAGGAATTTTCCCCTCCAGTATATTTATTACAACAGGCTTGTCGGCGGCGTCGACAAGGCTTACAAAAAGTATGAGACGGATTACTACCTGGTTAGCCTGAAGCCTGGCACTGAATGGATTAAGGAGCATGTCCTCCCATTGCGGAAGAAAAAAACGTCCATTATTTCAAACGCACCAACAGCAACTATCGACTACTATTTCCGGAATTATTCCGATACGGTCACTCTCCCCTACACCCGGTATTACGACCGGGGAATATACAACTGGGATTATGCCGTCTTTTTCATGAACTATATCGACCCTTACCAGATCAGAAAAGGTATCTGGCCGCCGAAAAATACGGTTTATGAAGTGAAAGTGGACGATGTTCCCGTCTGTGCAGTGGTTAAACGGGAAAACCGGGATGACTTTTACGGTATACAGAAACTCAATGCCGGTATAAATTCGAAAAATATCAAGCTGATGATGGAGGGTCTTAATCTGCTTGAGCAGGCTATAAAATATGACCCTCATAATGAGGTGGCTTACCTGACTTTGGCTCATGGATACATTATCATCGGTTCATTTGAAAAAGCACGTCAGAAACTGCATCAACTGCTTTCCTTCTACCCCGAATATGACAAAGCCCTGAATCTTGTCGCATTCTCCTACCTCTCCGAAGGGAATAACACCAGGAACACTGTGCTACTTGACAGGGCCATCACGATTCTTAACCAGGTCATCATTATAAACTACAAGAATTCCCAGACCTATTATTATCTTGGACTGGCGTATGAAATGAAAGGAAATGATGAAGAGGCTCTGAAACAATTTAACACTACGCTGGACCTGAACCCGCGGTATAAGGATGCTTATTACAGTATTGCCTCCATCTTTGATAAACAGGGGCAGACCGCCAAAGCTGCAGACTTCAGGAAGTATGGTGATTCTTTGTAGTTGATTACTTGCTAATTATTTCTAATTTTGCCACACGTTAAACACAACAACGTTAAATGAGAATTGCCGTCATTGGTGCCGGGCCTGCAGGAATAACCGCTGCATATCAATTGTCAAAAGCCATTCCCGGGGGAACGATAGAACAACTCGATGTGTATGAAATATCTTCACACATTGGAGGGCTGGCCAGATCGGTGGATATGTTCGGTCAGCGTGTGGACCTCGGTCCGCATCGATTTTTCAGTCACGACCCAAGGGTAAACGGACTATGGCTAGAAGTCGCAGGAAAGGATTATGATATTGTAAACAGGCAGACCCGTATCTTCTATAAAAACACCTTTTTCTATTATCCTATCAGAGCAGTAAATGCACTGAAGGGTCTTGGGTTTTTTGAAGCTGCACTTTGTGTGCTGAGTTATGTGAAACAGCGGATTTTCCCTGCCCATGACGATGGGACCTTCGAATCCTGGGTCTCCAACCGTTTCGGAAAACGGTTGTACCGCATCTTTTTCAAGACTTACAGTGAAAAACTCTGGGGAATCTCCTGCCGTGAGCTCGATAAGGATTTTGCTGCACAGCGTATCAAAAAACTTTCGCTTTATGAGGCAATAAAAAACGCACTTTTTAAGGGAAAGAACAACCAGCATCAGACCCTCGTCGATCAGTTTGCCTATCCACTTGGAGGTTCAGGATCGATTTATGAGAAGATGGCTTCATTCATCCGGGATAAGGGTGGGAAAATCTACCTGAACAAAGGCGTCGAAAAGGTGATCACCTCCGGTCACGTGGTGACAGGTCTCCAGTTGACCAGCGGAGAGACCATTGAATATGATCATGTGATCTCCTCCATGCCCATCTCACTCCTGGTGACCAGGCTCCCGGAGACGCCTTATCATATAAAAGATATGGCTAATACACTAAAATTCAGGAATACAATACTGGTATATCTGAGAATCGATACTAACGGACTATTTCCCGATCAATGGTTGTACATTCATTCAAAAAATATGAAGGCCGGCCGCATCACCAACTTCCGGAACTGGGTACCCGAAATGTATGGAAAGGAAGAAGATACTATTTTATGTCTGGAGTACTGGTGCAATTTTGAAGATCCCGAATGGAAGCTTGAAGATGAGGAGTACATCAGTATTGCCAGCAGGGAAATCATACAGACCGGACTCATTGGCGACGGAAATGTCAGGGAGGGTAAGGTCGTTCGTATCCCCAGGTGTTATCCGGTCTATTTCAGAGGATACAAGGAAAAACTGAAACCTATTGAGGATTACCTGGATAGTATTGAAAAACTGCAGGCCATCGGACGTTATGGAGCTTATAAATACAATAACCAGGATCACAGCATTTTCATGGGCATCCTTGCTGCTGAAAATATACTTGAGAATAAATCTCATAACCTCTGGGAGATCAATACCGACTATGAAACCTACCAGGAATCAAGCATCATCACTAAAACAGGCCTTGTAAAAACGGATTAAGGATGGAGAATGAACTTGTATTGAAGGGACTGAAGGGGGAAAAGAAGGATATAACCCGCAAAATTCTGAATAATGAGCGCCTGACTACAAAAGACGGACTGGTACTATTCCGGGAATTTGAACTCTCCCTGCTTGGTCTCCTGGCTGACCGGCAAAGGATGAACCTCAACGGCGATCATGTGTATTTCAACCGGAATTTTCACCTTGAACCGACCAATATTTGCATCCATCACTGTCTCTTTTGCTCTTATTCACGGAATGTCCATGAAGAAGGGGCCTGGGAATATAATCTGGATGAAATCACGCAGCTGGTTTCAGAATACCGGGATAAGGATGTCACCGAAATTCATATTGTAGGAGGCGTTCACCCCGGGAGGGACACGGAGTACTACGCGGAGATGCTGAAGATTGTCCGGCGTGAACTTCCCTCGATTCACATCAAGGCATTCACGGCCGCCGAGATAGATCACATGGCCAGGAAATCAAGGCTCGATCTGAAGGAAGCCCTGACAGTACTCAGGGAAGCCGGGCTTCAATCGATGCCTGGAGGCGGGGCTGAAATATTTGATGAGGAACTCAGGAAAAAAATATGTCCCGACAAGACGGACTCTGAGAGGTGGCTTGAAATTCACCGTACTGCTCATGAACTTGGATTGCCAACAAATGCGACCATGCTCTATGGTCATATTGAAAATTATGCCCAGCGCATCGATCATCTGAACAGACTCAGAGATCTCCAGGACAAAACAGGAGGATTCAATGCTTTTATTCCGTTGAAATACCGCAGTTTGAATAATCAGATGTCGGAGACAGGGGAAGTATCCTTCACTGAAGACCTGAGAAATTATGCGGTTTCGAGGCTTTTCCTCGATAATATAACTCATATCAAGGCTTACTGGCCTATGATAGGGAAAGAAAATGCCACACTGGCACTTTCTTTTGGGGTAGATGATCTGGACGGGACCATCAATGATACTACTAAAATCTATACTATGGCCGGAGCGGAAGAGCAGACCCCCGGTATGACCGTCGAGGAAATCGTTACCCTGGTGAAAGCAGGGGGCCGGATACCCGTTGAACGCGACAGTCTGTACCATCCCCTGAAAATATTCGCCTGATCTGTATACCTTTCCGGAAGAAATGTCCGTTTATTAATCATCTCCGGGAGTTACCGGAATGTTGGATCATTGACCTGGACATCGCGTAATGTTATTCGCCACCGGTTTTTACCGTTGAATAAAAGGGATTTATTTATCTTTGTCCGGTAATAAAATCAACCCAATGAATTTTCTGAATTTCCTGATTTCAAAAACATTCCTGAGAAATCTACTGATCGCAGCGGCAGTCATCATGCTGCTTTTTGCAGGAACACTTATCTGGCTCCGGGTATATACCCATCACGGGCAGGCCATTACCGTTCCCGATCTGACCGGGCTTAGTCGTGAAGAGGTTCAGATCATCCTTGACTCGAAAAATCTCAGATTCAAAGTAAACGATTCCATTTTTTACAAGGAATTACCACGGGGTACCGTCGCCCGACAGAATCCGAAGCCGGGCTCCAAGGTTAAAGAATTACGAAGAATCTATCTTACAATGAATGCCTTTAACCCCGAGAAAGTGACTATGCCGGCTGTAACAGGCGTTTCACTGAGGCAGGCGCGATCAACCCTTGAATCGTACGGACTGAACCTGGGAAAGATCTTTTATAAACCGGATATGTTCATGAACAGGGTTCTTGAACAGAGACTCAATGACAGCCTTGTTCAGCCGGGATCAAGGGTCCTGAAAGGCTCCAGCATAGATCTGGTGCTTGGACAGGGACTGAGTGATGAAACTACAGCCGTACCCGACCTGATGGGAATGAGTTTATTTACAGCCAGGAACCTCGTTGCGGACCGCTACCTGAATATCAATGCGGTTATTTACGATAACAGCGTGACGAACGAGGAGGATACCGCAAGGGCCTTCATATGGCGGCAGAGGCCCACATTTCAGGAAGGAAACACAATCCACCTTGGAGCGAATGTGGATGTTTGGTTAACTGTGGATTCCACAAAATTCCCTATCCCCGATACACTGAATATTGAAAATGATAAGGACCTGCAGGATGATAAACTCAATTAGACTGAAGAGCCTGTTATTACTGCTATTCATAGCGTTCAACGGCCTGTTGAAAGCCCAGGAAATTCTCATTCCCGTTGGAGGTAACCCCGTGGCCCGCGATTATTACCGCCATCATCCCGCGACACGGAAAGCAGCTCTCGCCGACACGGTTGAACTGCCATTCCTCGACGATTTTTCCGATTCATATGTCCAGCCGAAGTCAACCTTATGGAGCGACTGGTTTGCCTTTATCAACAATACATACCCGGTATTCCCGGTCACCGCCGGAGTGGCCACCCTGGACGCCTATAATTACGATGGTTCGGAATACCCCGACGTTAGCGCCATGCCTTATGTTGCCGACTACCTTACGTCCAGGCCCGTCAATCTGAATTATCCGGCCGGCGATAGTATTTATCTGAGCTTCTTTTTCCAGCCAAAAGGTATTGGAGAAATGCCGGATCCAAGGGATTCCATTTGCCTTGATTTTTATAATCTAAGCAAGGATTCCTGGAACCGGGTGTGGGCAACGCCGGGCGACAGCCTGAGACCTTTCAAACGGGTTATGATCCCCGTAACCGACACGGCTTACCTGAAAAAAGGCTTCCGCTTCCGGTTTTTCAATTATGCCAGCCAGACCGAAAATCCCGATTATCCCGACCTCCGGGCCAATGTCGATTTTTGGAATATCGATTATGTGTACCTGAACAAAGGAAGGAGTATGGCCGACACCGTGCTGAGGGATGTAAGTTTTATCTCCCCCCTGCCTTCGATACTCAAAGATTATGAATCTATACCCTGGAGGCATCTGAGCACTGCCTTCGTCACCCAGCGCACAGCCTTTATCCCCACCGTAATCGTGAATCACGACACCATAACCCGGAATGTAACTAAAACGCTGCAGATCACCGACGAGAACTCCGGATTTACCTACAAAGCCACACCTGTGGCCAACGACATTGGAGCTGGCGACACCATTAACTATCTGTTCGCTTACGACTATCCCTTTGACTTTGAAACGGGAACTTCCGCAAAATTTGACATCCGCACGATCCTAAAAACGGATGTTTTCGATTACAAACCAAACGATACCCTGAGATACACCCAGGTTTTCAGTAATTATTATGCTTACGATGACGGAACTGCAGAAGCTGGCTACGGACTCAGAGGACAGGGCTCAAGGAACGCATCGGTGGCTGTAAAATTTGAGTCCTTTCTGCCCGACAGCCTTCGCGCCGTCGATATGTATTTTAACCAGGTGGTGGACAGCCTCAATCTCAAGTACTATTTTTACCTCTGCGTCTGGGATGATAACAATGGCAAACCGGGTGATTTGCTCTATTCCAAAATAGGTGAGAAAGTGGAATACAGCGAAGAACTGAACCAGTTTGTCAGGTATGACCTCGACGAGCCCGTCCCGGTTTCAGGAACGTTTTATGTGGGTTGGACCAAAACTGTTGATAAACTGTCGAATGTGGGATTCGACCTCAACAACAACCACAGGAACCGGATCTATTATAACATCGGAAACGGATGGGTTAACAGCCAGTTCTCAGGCTCGCTCATGATCCGGCCGGTAGTAAGCTCCGGACCGCTTACAGGTATCGGTAAAAGCTTGTCGAAAGGAAGTGCCGGCGACTACTTCTCCGTCTACCCCGTTCCCGCAGACCGCTACCTGACAATAGAGCTTAAAGGATCTGATGGTTCGGGAGAAAAAGTATTTTTGGTTGACCTCACCGGCAGGAGGCTTGGTGAATACGATCCTGCAGCCCAAAACACTATCTATACCGGGGATCTGAAACCGGGCATCTATTTTGTGATTCTTACCAATCAAAGAACCGGTCAACAATTTACCAGAAAAGTGATTATTAATCATTAACCCAGCCTTCATGCAGGATGAACTCAATGACAACCAGGAATTATACGAACATTTTCGCATCGAGGTAGATAAAGGCCAGGAACAGGTCAGAATCGATAAATTTCTGGTGAACCGCCTCGGGGGCACTTCCCGAACCCGCATTCAGGCCGCTGCCGCTGCTGGCAATATTCTGGTCAATGAAACTCCCGTTAAATCGAATCACAAAATCAAACCGGAAGATATTATCTCTATCGTCCTGCCTCATCCTGTCAGGGAAATCGAGATGCTTCCGGAAAATATCCCTGTCGATATAGTCTATGAGGATGACGATCTCCTGGTGGTCAATAAAGCCGCCGGTATGGTGGTTCACCCCGGCTTCGGAAATTATACAGGTACACTCGTGAACGCACTGATGTTTCATCTGAGCGAAAATCCGCTTTTTCAGTCGGGGGAGCTCAGGCCGGGCCTGGTTCACAGGATTGACAAGGATACCACCGGACTGCTGGTAGTTGCTAAAAATGAAATGGCTGTCAACAAGCTCGCACGGCAATTTTTTGACAAAACCACACAAAGAACCTATCAGGCCCTGGTCTGGGGGAATATGGAGGAAGATGAAGGTACCATAACCGGACCTATCGGAAGAAACCCCAGGGACCGGAAAAAGATGTATGTCTTTGCCGACGAGTCGGATGGTAAACCGGCGGTGACACATTACAAGGTGCTGCAACGCTTCGACTATGTCAACCTGGTAGAGTGCCGCCTGGAGACAGGACGGACCCATCAGATCAGGGTGCACTTCCAGTATATAAAACATCCCCTGTTTAATGACCGGGACTATGGTGGTGACCAGATTCTCCGGGGGACAACCTTCACCAGGTACCGCCAGTTTATTCAGAATTGTTTTTCAATCCTTCCCCGGCAGGCTCTTCATGCTAAATCATTGGGATTCAAGCATCCTTCCACAGGGAAAGACATGCTGTTTGATTCAACCCTCCCGGCCGATATGCAGGAGGTACTGGAAAAATGGCGTCGCTATGTCGCCGGCAGGGACCTTTCTGAGTGATCCCCGCTTATACTGTCGCTTATTTTCAGTAACATTGAAAAAAATTGCCTGAATGAAAAAAGCTATTGCCATCATTGCCGGAGGAACCTCTTCAGAATTTGTGATCTCCGTTAAGAGCGCAGAACAGGTTAAGAACCTCATCGACACTTCAAAATATATACCTTATACCGTCCTGGTAACAGGGTGGAACTGGAAAGTCGTTATGGAAGACGGGAAAGAAGGGCCTGTAGATATGAATGACTTCAGTTTCAAGACCACTGAAGGAAGGGTACAACCTGAATATGCGTTTATCATCATTCACGGCACACCGGGAGAAGACGGCAAAATACAGGCTTATTTTGATATGCTGGGTATCAAATACAATACCGGCGGTGTAATGTCTTCAGCACTGACTTTTAATAAATATGTATGTAAAATGTACCTGAGGAATTCAGGGATACTGACGGCTGATTCGATGCTTGTCACCCGGGAGAGTCAACCCGGAGCGGATGAGATTGCCGACAGGCTGGGTCTGCCTTGTTTCGTTAAACCGAATAACGGAGGATCCAGTTTCGGTACATCAAGAGTCAACCATATCGGGGATATGGAAAATGCGATGGAGAATGCCTTTAGGGAAGATACGGAAGTCCTAATCGAGTCTTTCCTTGCCGGAACCGAGCTAACCTGCGGCGTACTGAAAACGAATGCTGAAGAAATGACATTTCCGGTCACAGAAATCGTGTCGAAAAAAGAATTTTTCGATTTTGAAGCTAAATATACTGTAGGTATGGCCGATGAAATCACCCCCGCAAGAATATCTGACAGTGTACATCAGAAATGCCAGGACGTCGCATCACAGATCTATGACCTTACCTTCTGCCGCGGACTGGTCAGGGTTGATTTTATTCTTAAAGGAGAGGACCTCTTTTTCCTGGAAATAAACACTGTCCCCGGCATGAGCATGGAAAGCATTGTACCGAAACAGATCCGGGCTGCCGGAATGACTGTGGAAGAGGTGATAAACAAGATTATCGAAGATTCGCCGGCGAAATAATCAGGATTTCTCGATTTCAAGCATGACATCATCCTTCATGACCGAATCGTTCTGCTTGATATTCACTTTGGTAATACGGCCGGAAACACTCGACACAATTTCGTTCTGCATTTTCATGGCTTCGAGAATAAACAGGGGTTCACCCTGCTTGATCTCACTGTTTTCTTCCACCATGACATCCAGTATTTTACCTGGCATCGGAGCATTGATGATTTCAATTTTCGATGTGTACCCTCTTTTACTGAGAGTCTTCTTCCGTTTATAGGATATGGGCGTTTCAATGGTGAAGGAATGCCATACGCCATTGATCATCACCGTGTATTTGTTCTGACTCTTCTCTAGAATTTCAACCTGGTACTTCTTGTTGTTATAGATAAGATATGAGAAGCCTTCGGGATTTTCAATGATCCTGACCTCCAATTTCTTGCCTTTTACCCTGACTTTGTCGGTGAGTGGATTTGAAACTTCAAATTTTTTATTGTTTGGAGCACAGGCAATATATTTATCTTTTGATGATATTCCGTTTTGACTGCTCATAACTCTGAATATTTTATAATGATCTGAGTCGTTTTTTCAAAACCCAGGGGGCCATATTTTTACCCTTGTCGAAGTCAACCACCTTCTTTTCTTCGCTTTCAAGATCACGCACGAAGTCGTAAGTTGCAAAAAAGGCTGCCAGCATTTCCTCATCAGGATCCTGGAAATAATGAGTCTTCATTTCCTGAGTGAGGAAGGAGGTATCGTATTTCCCTTTGCGGAAGTTCTTGTTGACGAGCACGGCCTTACAGAAAGGGATAGTCGTTTTTAATCCTTTAATCCACAATTTCTTCAGGGCATTTGCCGAATAGGCGATTGCCTTTTCCCTGGTTTCCCCGTGAACGATCAGTTTGGCGATCATGGAATCATAATAGGGTGTTATCAGAGATCCTTCAATTACCCCGGTATCGATACGGATATTTTTACTTCTGGGATAAGATATCTTTTCAATGGTCCCAAGACTGGGTGAAAAGCCGGCCTGGACGTCTTCAGCATTGATCCGGTATTCAATGGCCCATCCGGTGATGGAGACATCCTTCTGCTTCAGAGGAAGTTCTTCACCCTGTGCTACTCTTATCTGCCATTCAATCAGGTCTAGTCCGGTAACCATTTCGGTAACCGGATGTTCAACCTGAATCCTCGTGTTCATTTCCATGAAATAAAAATCAGATTTTTCATCCAGAAGGAATTCAACGGTTCCGGCACTGTAATAATTGACTGATTTAGCAATTCTCACTGCAGCACTCCCCATTTTTTTCCTCATTTCGGGAGAAAGAGCGGACGAAGGTGATTCTTCGATCAGTTTCTGGTGTTTTCTCTGAATGGAACACTCTCTTTCACCGAGATGGATGATATTACCGCTTTGATCACCAAAGATCTGGAATTCGATGTGCCTCGGATTTTTAACATACTTTTCAATAAAAAGGGATGAATCTCCAAAAGCTTTATCCGCTTCAGAGCCGGCCATGCGGAACATCTTATGAATTTCCTTTTCACTCTCAACGATGCGCATTCCTCGTCCTCCTCCGCCCGAGGCTGCCTTTAGGATGACGGGATACCCAATTTTGCTGGCGATTACGGCAGCTTCTTCAGGAGAATCAACATTGCCCCTGCTGCCTTCAAGAAGAGGAACTTTATGTTCTCTGGCCAATTGCTTGGCTATCGTCTTGTTTCCCATTTTATGAATAGCATCCGAGGAAGGTCCGATAAAAACCAGTTTCTCCTCGAAACAGCGTTTGGCAAAGAAAGGGCTTTCAGCAAGAAAACCGTAACCCGGATGAACGGCATCAATTTTATTTATTTTGGCGGCAGATATGATCGCTTCAACATCGAGAAATTCAGGGATGTCATCCAGTTTTTCCGAAAAATCAATGACATGATCTGCTTCTCTTAAATAATAGGCATAAGGTTCCTTTGATGTTTTAATCACCCATGTTTCAATACCCATCTTTTTAGCCGTCTGCATAACTCTGACAGCAATTTCTCCACGGTTGGCAATGAGTACACTCTTAATTTTCATAGAGTAAATTTAAAGAGGAATATTTCCGTGCTTCCTGGAGGGAACATTCACGTGCTTATTCTCGAGAGCTTCAAAGGCGTTGATGAGTTTTAGCCGGGTTAAAGCCGGGTCAATGACCTCATCAATATAACCCTTTTCATCAGCAATGTAAGGATTTGCAATTTCATTTCGGTATTTTAACGCAAGTTCTTTCTTGAGTTTCTCAGGATCATCCGTTTCAGCCAGTTCTCTCTTATAAAGAATGGCTACTGCTCCTTCAGGTCCCATAACAGCAATTTCGGCTGTTGGCCAGGCATAATTAAAATCTCCGCCCAGGTTTTTACTGTTCATCACACAGTAAGCACCACCATAAGATTTCCGGAGTATCACAGTAATCCTCGGAACCGTGGCATCTGCGTAGGCATACAACAATTTAGCGCCGTGCCTGATAATACCGTTGTGTTCCTGGTCTACACCCGGTAAAAAGCCGGGAACATCCTCCAGGGTAAGGATGGGAATATTAAAAGAGTCACAAAACCGAATAAAACGGGCAGCTTTCATCGATGAATTGATGTCGAGAGTGCCGGCCAGAACTTTTGGCTGGTTGGCCACGATCCCAATAGTTTTTCCTTCCAGCCTGCCAAAACCGATAATAATGTTCTGGGCATAATTTTCAGAAATTTCAAAGAAGCTGCTCTTATCAACAATCAGGTTGATGACCTCTTTTACGTCGTAAGGCTTATTCGCGTCATCGGGCACTATATCCCGCAATTTCTCATCGGCAATTTTCGATTGCTGTTCGCCGTAATCAATATAAGGCGGATTTTCAAGATTGTTGGAAGGAAGATAGGACAATAGCTTCTTAACCCCGAAAAGCGTATTCTCTTCATCCTCGTAAATCATCTGCGCAATGCCGCTTTTCTTGGCATGAACTTCTGCTCCTCCAAGATCTTCAGAACTCACATCTTCGTTGAGTACTTCTTTTACAACGTTCGGACCCGTTACAAACATGTAACTGGTTTTGTTAGTCATAAAAATAAAATCCGTAATGGAAGGAGAATACACTGCCCCTCCGGCAGCCGGACCCATGATCACTGAAATCTGGGGAATTACACCGGAAGCCTGAACATTCCTGTAAAAAATGGACGCATACCCTGCCAGGCTTGCCACACCCTCCTGAATCCTTGCCCCGCCCGAATCGATAATCCCGATGATGGGTGCACCCATTTTAAGTGCCATTTCCTGAATCTTGGAGATCTTTGCAGCATGAACCTGCCCGAGAGAACCACCCATCACATTGAAATTCTGGGAGTAGACAAAGGCCAGCCGGTTGCTGATTTTACCAAGTCCGATGATCACCCCGTCACCAAAATCCTGACTCATCTTTCCGAAACCCGAAGAACTGCTTGCAGGAGTACTAAATGCATCAATTTCTTCGAATGTACCTTCATCAAAGAGAATCTCAATTCTTTCCCTCGCAGTAAGCTTTCCTCTGGCGTGCTGTTTTTCAACTATTTCGGGGCCATTCTGCTCCTTGTATAACTGCTCGCGCTCAAGAAATCTGGTAAAATTTCTACCTTTAATATCCATAAAAAAAAGGTTTCGATTGACTCACAAATTGAAACAAGACAAAATAGTCTCTTTTTTACCCAACATCAATTAATCGTTGTAATTACACAACATAAAAACATGATAAAAGTCAATCTTTTATCCCCCTGCAAATGTAACAATAAAATTAATTTTTAGAATTTTTATCACTAATAATATTGCAAAAAGGCCTATAGCGCTGTTTGATATACATTTACACCCAGGCCATTTCTCGACTGTATTTGGACCCGGGC
Organism: uncultured Bacteroidales bacterium; assembly: GCA_963732905.1. Taxonomy (GTDB): domain Bacteria; phylum Bacteroidota; class Bacteroidia; order Bacteroidales; genus DASQZK01. Next base: position 187,467 of record CAVTBM010000007.1, on the reverse strand, counting down.
CATACCCGGAAAATAACTTCTGCTCTTACCATGAAAGAACCTTTTCACAGAATTATTCTGTTCATAATTCGATGTAATCATTAAAACATTTTGGAGCTGAAAAAGATCAATATTTCAGACAGGTGGAAAAAAAACCGCTGCCGGAAAAGATGAACCGGCAGCGGCCATTAATGAATGAAAAATACCCCAAAAATTAACCATTCATTAACCCCAAATCAGTTTGACTTTGAAGAAAGAAAAAGGAAGTTTTCACAGTGGATCTCGGTGGAATACTTCTTGATCCCTTCCTTGTCTTCCCAGGCATTGGTGCGTATCTTACCTTCGATATACAAGGGATCACCCTTTTTAACATATTTCTTCACGACTTCGGCTTGCTTGTTCCACACAACAATGCGATGCCATTCGGTTTTCTTGATTGCCTTGCCGTCTTTGTCGGTGTAACTATCATCCGTAGCAAAAGTAAAATGGGCTACCTCGCCATCTTCTTTGTACTGATTTACCTTTGGGTCTTCGCCTACCCGGCCGACAAGTGTTACTTTGTTAATTCCGTTTTTCATGGTATTGAGTATTTAGTTGCCTTTTCATCCCTTAATGGAAAAAAGACTAAAATCTCAGCTACCTGAATTGAAAAAAATTCAGAAAATATGAAAATAAATTTTTAACAGATTGATTTTTTGCTACTTAAAGTCGGATAAAAATTGAAGAATTTCTTTTGACTTTTTGGAATAAATCGAATTCTGCGCCTCCAGTCTTTGGAAAATTTGTTCGGCTCCGGGGAGATCACCCTTTTTAAGATAGCAAAGGCCAAGGTACCACCTGGCATGCTCCTGATAGTAATTAAACTCCCTGTCCAGAACGAACTGCAAATCCAGTTCGGCTATATCAAATTCTGAAGCTGCCATTTCGGAAATGGCGCGGTAAAACCGGGCGGTTACGTTCGTACTGTCCTCTTTCAGGAAACAAGTCAGGTCATTTACCGCTACAGTGTACTTTTTTTCACGGTAATGAAAAACACCTTCCGATAACCCGTCAGCATGTCCCGAATGATTGGAACGGCTTAGAATATCCTGAACATAATCTGTGAAATACTTCGAGTAAATTTCATCGGGATGTATGGTTTCTCCCCTGAAGAAAAAGAAGAAAACCATTGGGATCAGTAATGCAAATGGAAGCAGATAGATGTATTTATATTGGCGTTTTCCGGATACGCTCTTTACACGAAGGCTGTCACCTGCACCGCCGCCGGCACCCTCCTGAAAAGTCTCCCTGAGCTTCCGTCTGAACCTTACTTCATCGTGCTGCTTTAGGGTACGATTGATCAGTTCATGTAATTCAAATTCTCCTAACAGTTCAGGATTCCGATGGAGATCTTCTCTGAACTTAAGAAGTTCCTGGTCAGACATCTTACCATCTAGGTATTTTTGAATCCTCTCTGTATGCTTCATTTCTTAATTCCTTGTAGCGCGGACTGTTCCAAATTTTCTCAATAAGATTTTCCTTACACCGGGTCCTTCTGTTGCGGGTATACTGATCCGATGAGAATCCCATCATTTTTGTTATTCGGGATACCGGTGTATTTTGTATAAATAAAGTTAACAATTTCTGGCAATTTTCACCCATCTCATAAAAATGATCCATCACGAGTTTCCTTTTTTCCATCCGGATATAGTCTGTCATAAAATTATTCTCGTAATCAATCAGTTCATTCGGATCCAGTTGTATTGATGTATGGGCATTCACACGCCGGAGTTCCTTATACCACAAGTACTTATTAATGGAAAAAAGGTAGGTTCCAAAAGTGCATGTAAGCTTGGGAAAGGTTTTCTTCACCTTAAGATATATAATGACGAGTGTATCCTGGAAAATATCCTGTGCATCATATTCATTGCCGTTATTCGACAGAATATAATGGAGCACTGACGGGTAGTATACTCTGTATATCCGTTGGAGAATCCTTCTGTCCTCCCTTCTTATGCCTTCAAATATTTCTTCAGCTGTTTGTGTGTCCATTGGAAAACATAATACTCAAATATAGAGTTAATTCTTTTAATTCCAAATTTCCGGGCGGATTGACATTGCGAAATAAAAAACCTTACGGAATACGGCGTATTCAGGAGACAACTGTTCAAAACCGGGTTTCAATTTCTCAGGACATCTAAAGAATCAGATGTTCATTATCCCTGAGATTTTTACAGGTTATTCCGGTACTCTTCAATCGGGATGCAGGAGCAGACGAGGTTCCGGTCTCCCCAGGCATCATCGATGCGGGCTGTCGCTGGCCATATCTTATTGATTCTGAGCCAGCTGACAGGAAAAGCAGCGAGATGTCGTCCATAAGGATGACTCCAGTTATCGGCAGTACATTCGAAGTCTGTATGTGGTGCATTCCGCAGCACGTTATCATTCGGGTCAGCCTTACCCTCTTTTATATCCATGATTTCAGAATGAATGGACTTAAGGGCATCGATGAACCGGTTCAGCTCAAAAAGTGATTCACTTTCGGTGGGCTCTACCATCAGGGTACCATGAACGGGGAATGATAGTGTTGGTGCATGAAAGCCATAGTCCATGAGCCTTTTAGCGATGTCTGCTTCAGAGATACCCGCTTCCTGTTTAAAATTGCGGCATTCGAGAATCAGTTCATGTCCAACCCGTCCTCTTTCACCGGTATACAAGGTTTTAAAGTGATCTTTCAGCTTCGCAGAGATATAATTTGCATTCAGAATAGCCACTTTGCTCGCTTTGGTTAGTCCTTCACCTCCGAGCATCTTAATATAAGCATGTGAGATAGTCAGTATACTGGCACTGCCATAGGGTGCTGCTGCCACGGCGGGGATACCGTTTATGCCGCCTGTGCTTACCACGGGGTGGGCAGGCAGGAATTCCACCAGATGCCTGGCAACACCAATCGGTCCGACACCCGGTCCGCCACCGCCATGAGGTATTGCGAAAGTTTTGTGAAGGTTCAGATGACAAACATCGGCGCCGATAATACCCGGGCTTGTCAGTCCTACCTGGGCATTCATATTCGCTCCGTCCATGTATACCTGACCACCGTTTTCATGAATGATCCCTATCATTTCCCTGATCTGTTCCTCAAACACCCCATGTGTGGATGGGTAGGTGATCATGAAAGCGGCGAGCTTTTCCCGGTTTTGTAAAGCCTGGGTCCGAAGGTCCTGAAGGTCGATATTTCCCCTTTCATCACACCTGACTACAATGACATGCATTCCGGCCATCACTGCACTGGCCGGATTCGTTCCGTGTGCCGATGCCGGGATCAGTACAACATTTCTATGACCCTCGCCCCTGCTCTCATGATATGCCCGGATCACCATCAATCCGGCATATTCACCGGCTGCACCCGAATTGGGCTGGAAAGATATTTCCTCGAAACCGGTAATTTCCCTTAGATCCCTGGCCAGTTCGCTGAAAAGCTGATGATATCCTTCAACCTGATCAAGGGGCACAAAAGGGTGGATATCGGCAAACTCCGGCCACATAAAAGCAAACAATTCGCTTGCAGCATTAAGCTTCATGGTGCATGAACCAAGGGAGATCATGGAGTGTGTCAGTGAGAAATCCTTACGCTCCAGCATTTTCATGTACCGCATCAGCTCCGTCTCCGAATGATACCGGTGAAATACCTGCGCTTTAAGAAAATCCGTTGTGCGTCGGAAATGCTCATCAAAACCATAGTCTGTACTTATACTGTTCACGGTCCTGAATTTACTGCGAATAGCACGCGCAAAGACTTCGATAAGAATATTAATATCTTCGGTGCTCACCGTTTCATCCAGGCTGATATTGATCGTGCGATCGGTATTGTAGCGGAAGTTTAATTCATTTTCAAGTGCTGTTTTCCTGATCTCCCCGATATCAATACCGCCGGGAATCTCAATACGCAGTGTGTCGAAATAATTTTCATTAAGCTGCCGGTATCCGATCTCTACCAGCCTTTCCTCAACGGTACGCGCTGTAAAATGAACATAACCGGCTATCTTCTTCAGTCCCTCAGGCCCGTGATAAACGGCATACATCGATGCCATAGTTGCGAGTAAAGCCTCAGCCGTACATATATTTGAGGTGGCTTTCTCACGCCTTATATGCTGCTCCCTTGTTTGCATGGCCATTCGCAAAGCTGCGTTTCCGTGGCGGTCGATAGATACACCGATAATCCTGCCGGGAATATTACGTTTGAAGTTCTCCCTCGTAGCAAAATAAGCGGCATGCGGACCACCAAAGCCCATCGGGACCCCGAATCTCTGTGTGGAGCCCACTACAACATCGGCACCCCATTCTCCAGGAGGTGTCAGCAGAACAAGTCCCAGTATATCTGCGATTGCTGCCACGAGAGTGTTGCTCTGGTGGGCTGCCGACACCAGGTTCCTGTAGTCCATGATTTCACCGTCTGAGTTCGGGTACTGGATCATACAGCCGAAGAAACTACTGTCTGAAACAAAGGTCCTGAAGTCGCCCTTTACCAGTTCGATGCCAACCGGGTTTGCCCTGGTCTCAAGAACGGCAAGCGTTTGAGGAAAGATCTTTTCGTCGACAAAAAATTTGTGAACGTCATCTTTCACGGCATCCCTCGATCTCAGTCCGAACATCATGGTCATGGCTTCCGCAGCTGCAGTGGCTTCATCGAGTAAAGATGCATTGGCGATTTCCATTCCTGATAAATCAAGTATCATAGTCTGGAAATTCAGAAGAGCCTCCAGCCTGCCCTGGCTGATCTCGGCCTGATAAGGCGTGTAAGAGGTATACCATGCCGGATTCTCGAGGATATTCCGGCGGATCACCGGCAGACTCACCGTACCATAATAACCGGTTCCTATATAAGATCTGAAAAGCTTGTTTTTCTTCCCTATTTCCCGGATATTCTGAAGGTATTCATATTCACTAAGCCCGTGATCCAGTTTCAGGGGTTTTTTGAGCCTTATGGTGCCCGGTAAAGTCTGATCAATCAAATCGTCGAGGGTTGACAGTCCGATATAATCCAGCATTTCCCGGATCTCCGAATCACGTGGACCGATATGTCGATCAGAAAAACGATCTGTAATCATTTTAAATGAATTAAAGGTTTAAAGAATGACCTGGAAGATGGCTCAAAAATAATATCTCCCATTTTCAATCTATATAATCAGAATATGTTTAACAACTCTAACCTAAAAACGGATTATTTATGCGTTCATGGACAATGGTAGTGGAAGGACCATGTCCGGGGTAAACCTGGTAAGAATCCTCCAGCCCCATCAGTTTCTCTTTTATCCCCTCTATCAGCAACTCGTAATTTCCTCCCGGCAGATCCGTGCGCCCTATACTTCCGTTGAACAAAACATCGCCGGAAATAAGATATTTTTCCTTCCTGTTAAGAAAAACCAGTGAACCCGGAGAATGACCTGGAACATGGAGGACTTCTAGGGAGGAATGACCGAAAGTCACCCTTTCCCCCTCTTCCGGAAAACGGTCCGGTTCCGGCAGGGTTTCGAGCTCAAAGCCGAACATCAATCCCTGGTTGACAGCCTGATGAAGCAGGAAAAGATCTGCTTCATGAAGCATAAAAGGAATAGAATATGCATTTTTAAAAAAATTCACCCCCGTCAGATGGTCAACATGAGCATGGGTATTCAGAATCGCTACCGGTTTAAGACTTTTCTCCTTAATATATTCCTGAAGGATGAAATTTTCCTTCTCATTATAGCAGGCAGGATCAATGATGAGACATTCGCCAGTGTCGTCAAACAGTATATAGGTATTGACCTGGAACGGGTTAAAAACAAAGGATTTTATTCCTGACATCATTGCAAAAATTAACCTGATTTACCTTTCAGAAGAGGAACGAAGGCAAAGTTACCATGTTCAGTGCGTATGAAATTTTTTTCATCTTCCTTCAGAATCTTTATCATTTTTTGTCCGGATGTTTCCCCCACCGGGATTACCATAATACCTCCGGGTGCCAGCTGGTCAAAAAGTTTCTCCGGGACATCGGGGGCACCTGCTGTTACAAGGATCCTGTCGTAAGGTGCATAAACAGGAATGCCCTCGTAACCGTCGCCATAATAAAACCTGGCTTTATAGCCCAGTTCAGACAAAACAGACTGGCTTTTCAGAAATAATTCGCGTTGCCGCTCAATTGTAAACACACGGGCTCCCATTTCAAGCAGAACTGCTGTCTGGTATCCTGATCCTGTTCCCACCTCAAGAACCTTATGCCTGGCCCGGACTTCCAGCAACTGCGTCTGAAAGGCCACTGTGAAAGGTTGTGAAATGGTTTGTCCGGCTCCGATGGGAAACGCCTGGTCACTGTAAGAAAATTTAACAAAGGAGCTATCCATAAAGCGGTGACGCGGCACCGTATTTATTGCTTCCAGAACCGCCTTGTCACTAATGCCCTTGTCTCGGATCTGCTCAACAAGCTTCTGGCGTAATCCTTTATGGAGGTATGAATCTTTAATCGAGTTTTTCATAAGCATTGCAAATTTAGCTTTATCAACACAAATAGTTGAAAAGTAAGGCAACTATTTATCTACACTTGTTAACAAATGCGTTATGTTTGCTTGCATATCCCGTCATTCATGATACAAACAGCTCTCATTGGCACTTATGAGAATTCAGATATTTACCAGGGAGTTATCCGTCAGTTTGGGGGATATATTCCGGCTCTGACCATGAACGACGGTTATGGAGAAGGATCTGCCAGCCTGGTGCCGGAAATCACTGACCCTCTCCTTCTGACCAGGTTGGCCGATGCCGTGATCTTCACAGAATGCAACGGGCAGAGCTTTTCTGTTTTGAGGGAAATACTGAAACGCGGGAAGCATGTCATGATTTATCCCGATCCGAATTTGCCGTTTTACCAGCTTGAACATCTGAGGAGAATTGCTGAAGAAGCCGGCGTATTGCTTTACATGGCCCATCATTTCTATGATCCGGAGACAATTGCCATCTACAGGAAATACTGTCCTAACCCTGAATTTACCAATGTTTACCGCCACTGTAAAGGGAATACTGCAAACGAATCGGAACAAATCAGGGATTCGCTGTATTACGAAATCATCTCTGTCCTTGCCCTGAATCATGTACCGCTAAGGAAATACGGAATGATGTCCGTACCTTTTAATTCACCCGATCCGTCATTGATCGCTGTCAGGCTGGAATTCACCAACGGTTCCACGGCGGCCCTGACGCTGAACCAGTTTTCCGGCCGGGATGCCAGGACCATTGAAATGTTTTCCTCACATACGATGGTCAGATCCGATTTACAAAAAGGTACCGTGGTGGTATCGCGGGATTCTAATCCGAATCAGACTGAAATACCGATGAACAGGGATACCTTACCGGATATTAGCCTGGGGGAGGATATACGTCGTTTTTTTCAGTTGATCACAGGGAATTCCTTCCCCGCCGATATGTTTGCTTCCGGTATTATGACCCATAAAATCGCCTCGGAGATCACTCAAAAACTCAGTACCGAAACTCTGAAGAGACCGCATTGAATGCTTTTTAAAAATACTAACTTTGTAAAACAAAAAACGGACGAGTTCCGTTTTGATTTTGCAGAATTTAGTTGCCCTGACCCTGATGAACACTAAAAAACAGAAAAACAAATACCTGATAGCAGACTATTTATCAGCTCTGTCCAGCTGGACTCTGTTTTTTCTTTTTCGCAAGCTCTATGTGGAGCCCCTGAAATTCGGCTATCATATCCCGGTGAATTTTTCTTCATCCTTCTTTCTGGGCCTGGCGTTTATACCCATATTCTGGCTCCTGAATTATTACCTTACGGGATATTACAAGGATATCTTCAGGAAATCAAGGCTTAACGATATTTTGCAGACCTTCATTCAGACCCTTACCGGAACGATCATTCTCTTTTTTCTTCTCCTCCTCAATGACGAGATCAAAACCTATAAGAATTACTATTTGCTTTTCTGTACTCTTTTCAGCATTCATTTTATCCTGACACTTATTCCCAGGTACCTGATTACTATGGATGTCTCAAAAAAAATCAGGCAACGTATCATCAGTTTCCCCACCCTGATGATTGGCAGTAACATGCAGGCTGTAGAAGTATACCAGGAACTTGAACAGGCGGCACAATCCTACGGCAACAAAGTCGTCGGTTTTATACATGTTCACACCAAAAATCACTATCAGCTCTCCGATTACCTGCCACACCTTGGCAGCCTGGATGATCTGGTTAGTGTGCTTGATAAGCACCGGATAGAAGAAGTGATCATTGCCCTGGAAACTTCGGAACATAAGGAGTTCACCAGAATACTAAATAAGCTGGGACTCTGCGATGTCGTGATTAAAGCCATCCCGAATATGGAAGATATCATTACCGGCAAGGTAAAGATGAACCAGTTATTCGGTACACCGCTGATCCAGATCTCACATGATCTTATGCCGGTGTGGCAGGCAAATATTAAACAATTACTCGATTATGTCATTTCCGGACTAGCTCTGGTCATCACCTCTCCGCTGATCCTTTTCCTCATACTCGGGGTGAAGTTCTCCTCACCCGGACCCATATTTTACTCCCATGAAAGGATCGGCAAGTACGGCAAACCATTCAGGATTCTCAAGTTCCGTTCCATGTACACCGACGCAGAACAGAACGGACCCGAACTGTCGAGTAAAATGGATAACCGCCTTACCAGCTTCGGAAGATTCATGAGAAAATACCGACTCGACGAAATTCCCAATTTCTTCAATGTGCTGCGTGGAGATATGTCCCTCGTCGGTCCACGACCCGAAAGGAAGTACTTTATCGATCAGATTACCAAAAAAGCCCCACATTATGTTCATCTTCATAAAGTGAAACCAGGAATTACCTCATGGGGGCAGGTAAAATACGGATATGCGGAAAATGTTGAGCAGATGGTCAAACGCCTCAGGTACGACATTCTTTACATTGAAAACATGTCGCTTTTTGTCGATCTCAAAATATTACTGTATACGATCCTGACTATTTTCAGGGGAAGAGGGGTCTGAAATATATTTCAGGATTTCATCAGGTCATGATGCGACAAGGAATGGTATACCACTCCTTTTTCCGTTAACACACTTTCATAAAAAATAATCTCCCCGGCAGGTGCTTCAAAAAATTTCAAGTCATCGTACTTTTCAAGAGTCTCTTTAACATGGACGCGATGGTTTAATTTTTTCATTCTTCCAAGGGTCAGATGAGGGCGGAATGCACGGCTGTCTGATTTGAATCCCTGAAGGGCCAAATGATTCTCGAGCTCATTCCGGAGCTCAGTAAGTTCACCGGTTTCCTGCAGACCGAGCCATAATACCCTCGGATGATTCAGATTCGTGAAGATGCCGGCTCCTCTGACCTGGAAATGAAATGACTTAACATGTAAAACGGTTTCCCCGAGGATTTCTTTAATGAGGCCGACGTCTGGTTCAGGGATGTTTCCAAAGAAATGCAGCGTAATATGAAAATTTTCCGGATGCGTCCAGGAAATCTTTTCATCTGAAAACTCCTTTTTTAATGCATCGACCTGTTCGAGGAAGGTGTGACCGGGATGAATGGCTATACCAACAAATGTTCTCTTCACCTGTTTCAACATTAAAGAGCATCAGGACTATAATATCCTCCTGCAATTTTTTACATTAGCAAAACAAACTTAAAAGTAGATCAAATTATGAGTAACTCAAAAAAATTCGCTGTCGTATTGTCCGGTTGCGGTGTAAACGACGGATCCGAAATCCATGAGGCCACACTTACCCTTTATGCTATATCCAGGAATGGTGGGGAATACACTGTTTTTGCCCCGGATGTCCCCCAGCATCACGTTGTCAATCACCTTACCGGTAAAGAGATGCAGGAAACACGCAACGTACTGGTCGAGTCGGCCCGTATTGCCAGGGGAAAGATTACCAGGCTCATCGAATTCGATGCCTCCCTGTTTGATGCCGTTATCTTTCCCGGAGGTTTCGGAGCCGCAAAAAACCTCTCCACATGGGCCTACGACGGACCCGAAGAGTACATCCTTCCGGAAGTGGAAGATTGTATCCTCGATATGGTTAAGGCCGGCAAACCCATCGGAGCCCTTTGTATCGCACCGGTGATCCTGGCAAAAGTGCTCCATGGTTTGGAACTGACTATTGGAGATGACCCGGAGACGATCTCTGGAATTCAGAAACTGGGTGCAAAACATACGAAAACCACACACGGACAAATCATTGTGGATAAGAGATACAAGGTGGTTACTTCGCCCTGTTACATGCTGGATGCCACTATTGCACAAATCGGAGAAGGCGCTGAGAACGTGGTAAGAAAACTAATGGAAATGACAGGCTGAAAAAAATGATCCCGAAATCCAGCTTTCTTCATGGATCAGAAGGTGAAAAAAAGTATATCTTTAAGCTGAAGAAGCAGACCTAAATAAAGCTTACGGCAAAAATTTTGATGTAAGTATCCCGTTATGAATATAGCGATGCCGCAATTCAGCTAATGAGAAGAATTAGAACCATACTGTTTTACTTTTCTTTCATCCTGTATCCGGCTTATCTTTCAGCACAGGGCGGAGATAGTTCCGGTACTTACATCATGAAGGCGAGAATTATTAATGGAGATACGATCCTGGTTTCGGAACTTCCGGAGTTGAACATCTACCCGTCGTATAAATACAAGAACCGTTGGGACTACTGGAAATACAGGAGGCTGGTTTATAATGTCAAGACCGTATATCCCTATGCCAAACTGGCGGCAGCCAAGCTTAAGGAAATAGACCGGAATCTTGCTTCCATCCAGGGTGAAAAAAAAAGGAAAGAGTATATTAAGCTATCCGAAAAACAGCTGATGAATGATTTCGAGGACGATATTAAAAACCTGACCATCACCCAGGGCCGGATTCTCCTCAAACTGATCGACAGGGAAACGGGTAATACTACTTATTTAATCCTGCAGGACCTGAAAGGCAATTTCTCAGCGGTATTCTGGCAGACCGTGGCAAGGGTATTCGGGTCAAATCTTAAGTCGGAGTATGACCCCAAAGGAGAAGACCACCTTATCGAACAAATAGTTCAGATGATCGAAGCCGGACAGCTTTAAGAATTTATTCAGAGTAGCTTAATTAAGACTTAAGGTTTACTTAACTCCAAATGTTGCAGAAACCGGACAAAATCCCGCCCGTTCTAAATTTCAGACTGTAATTTTCAATCACTCCGGCTCCGGCCTTTCGTCTCAGAAACCCGCCTTTTAAGGGCGTTATGACAGTTGCCGGGTGCCACACATGGCCGGGTTCCATTCCCCCATCCTTCCTTATCCTCTTTTAACACACTTTTTATTATTCGGGTCCGGACAGACGTCCGGGTTAACAATTATTTAAATAATTCATAAAGATTTATTTTGCTCCCGTTCGTCTGAATCTCTGCAACTTTGCCTCAACAAATGGCTGAATTGACAGGAGCCGGAAAGGATACCACCGTTTCCTGAAGCAATCACCCGGTGATGACAGTAACAAGACAGCTTTCGTGAATGAGTGACTAATGTCGATGAAATACAAGCCATAATGAAACCCACATGATGGATGACAACACAACTAATCTGCCTGAGACGGAGATCTCAGCGGGGCTAATCGTATCATTTTAATAATCAATAATTTGTGGTTCATCTCTACCTCAAATATTATTACAGGATGAAAAAAATACTTCTACTCGTCAACTTATTATTCTTCTTTGTATTATCCACATATGCCCAGAACGGGAGCATTTCCGGTGTTGTAAAAGATGCCGGGACAGGTGAGACACTGGTCGGGTGTAACGTATTTATCCAGGGTACTACTTCCGGAACCATAACAGATCTGGACGGTAAATTCAAACTGGAAAACAAAACACCCGGTGAATACAATCTGGTCATATCCTATATTTCTTACGACCGTCAGACCATCAGGGTAAATGTCCCTTCAAATGCTGATACCCATGTTGAAGTAGCCCTTCAGCCTGCCACCGAAGCCATTGAAGATGTTAAAGTCATTGGTCACAGGCGGTCCAATACCGAATCGTCAATGATTTCATCCATCAAAGCCAGTAATATTGTTGCTTCCGGAATTTCCAGTCAGCAGATTTCACGCTCGGAGGACAAGGATGCCTCAGAGGTGGTAAGACGGATCCCGGGTGTGACAATCCGGGACGGAAAGTTTATTATTGTTAGAGGACTCATTGAGCGATACAATACGGTATGGCTCAACGGGGCAGCCACTCCCAGTTCGGATCCGGATATCAGGGCCTTTTCCTTTGACGTGATACCGGCTTCAGCCATTGATCATATCCTCATCTATAAAACACCTGCTCCGGAATTGCCGGCCGATTTTGCCGGGGGAGCCATTCAAATATTTACGCAGACCAACGCCGATGAAAACAGCCTTAAGGTCGGCTATTCTGCAGGATATAACAATCAGACAACCTTCAAAGATTTTCAGACTTACCAGGGCGGGAAATACGATTGGTTGGGTTTTGATGATGGTACCAGGGCATTGCCGGCAGGCTTTCCGGCTGACCTGACCAATATTGAAGATAATCCTACCCCCGAAGACATCGCCCTGGTCAATAAACTTGGTAAATCCTTCAACAAGATATGGAAACCATTTCCGGTTACCGGCAAGCCAAATCAGTCGTTCAACCTGACCTTTAAAAGAAGATTCCTGATTGGTAAAGCTTCCCTGGCCAATATCACCGCTGTGAACTATTCGTCGGATTTTGAAACCAGCAGACCTTATAAAGCTGCATATGACGGTTATGATGTAAGACTGGACACCCCGTATTTCCGGCACCAGTTTGATGATACCCGGTATGCACAGTCCGTTCGTGCAGGTGCCCTTATGAACTGGGTGCTCATTTTTGGAAACAACCAGCGGATAGAATTCTGTAATCTTTTTAACCAGTCGGGTCTTGACAGGACCTCTCTTCGTCAGGGTTATGATAAAGCATCCTCGATTGACGTAAAACAGTACGAGCTGTTTTTTCAGAGCCGGTCGACGTACACCGGACAACTCAGAGGCAGCCACAATTTCGGTAACATGACAAGCCATTTTGACTGGACACTCGGATATTCGTATGCCAACAGGAACCAACCTGATACACGCCGTGTGACAGAAGCCCGTGATTTGGGAGCCGATCCTGCTGCGCCATATTATTTCCAGCTTTCAAATTTCCCAGATCCCCGGTTGCTGGGAAGATTGTATATTTATAATAATGAACAGATCTACAATTTCTCCGGCAATTTTGATCATACTTTCAGTTTTGACTCCTTTAAGCCACAACTGAAAGCCGGTATATATCTCGAAAGAAGATCAAGGGATTTCAGGGCACGAAATATCGGTTTTGTACTATCCAATTTCAGTAATTACCAGCTCCTGATACCACCTATCGATTCCCTTATGCAGGACAAAAATATCGATTTCTACAATGGCCTGCGTATTGCAGAAAATACGGGCAATACGGATTCCTATAAAGCCAGAAACCTCCTGAATGCCGGATATATAAGCGTTAAATTACCCATTGATAAATTCACGGTTTATACCGGCGTCCGGATTGAAAACAACGACCAGCAGTTATCCCTTTACCAGAGCAGCAGGCCTTCTTTCGAGAGGAATAAGACAGATCTCTTCCCTTCTCTCAATGTATCCTATAATTTCACGAGTAAACTATTGTTGCGTGCAGCTTACGGGAAAAGCATAAACAGGCCCGAGTTCCGGGAAATTTCGCCCTTTATCTATTACGATTTTGAACAGTATGCATCCGTGTACGGAGATACTCTGCTGAAGAACTGTTATATCAACAACTATGATCTCCGGCTTGAATATTATCCCTCGCAAGGACAGATGATCACGTTCGGCGGTTTTTATAAAAGTTTCGATAATACCATCGAAGCCCAGCTGTTCAATAACGGCAGCGACCTGAATTACAGGTTTCATAATACCCTGAAGGCGAAAAGTCTCGGGATGGAACTCGATGTCAGGAAAAATTTTGCCGACATAGCCGGTAATGGAGCACTTTCAGAGGTGATCAGGAATCTTACCATAATCTTTAATGCCTCATTGATTTACAGTCAGGTGAACGATACAGCATCTGATGCACGTGAAGGCAAAAGACCCATGCAGGGTCAGTCACCCTATATCGTCAATTCCGGCCTGTACTGGCATAATGAAAAGTACAGGATAGATGCAAATGTCATGTATAATGTCATTGGTAAACGTATTGCTTACGTTGGCGATATCCAGATACCACATACTTACGAACTGCCGAGAAATTCACTTGATTTTACGCTGATCAAACAGCTCGGGAGATATCTCCAACTGAAAGCCGGAGTGAGAAACATATTAAACGCACCGGTCAGGTTTGTTCAGTATTATGACTTCACTCAGGATCCAAACGGAGGAAGTACGACGGGTACCAGGCAAATCAGGCAGGTGGATTATCGTACCTTCTCCACAGGCGTTGTCTATAAACTTGGACTTTCTTTCAAATTCTAAAGGTTTTATTCCACCGGCTGCTGGTCAATTACAGTTTGATCCATACTGTTTTGGATCTGCTGCGATGGTATTTAAGAAAAAGGGCTCAGGACACCTCCCCTTCTAGACCTTACTCATCATAAAGATAAACGCTTCCCTGTGTGTTATTGATAACTTCAAATTCCGGTAACAATTAATTAAGGCCGGTCATGGAGGCCTGTCTGTAGTGGCCGGTTTTACTGCAAATTTTTATGATCCGCATTCCTTCACATACTCCTGATTCTAAGGCAAACTTAAGCTTAAAATAAAAGTACTTTAAGGCCGCCGGTTGCGGATTGCCATACCTTTGAATCATTAAAATATAAAACTTTAAGTTATGAAAAGAATTTTACTCTCGATCATTTTTGCATCAACCACAATCTTAGCGATGCATGCGCAACCTACCATTGACAATACGTTTTTTGACCAGGTTGATTACCGCGGAGCTTTTAATGCTACCGATGACTGGACCGCCGGTTGGACGGAACTCAACCCGCAGATACATATTTACCCGACTGTAACCGACACCCTGGGTAACGGTATCACTACCACGGGTACACCTTTTGAAGTAACTGGCAGCATGACGCTCGATGCATCAAAAGTATATCTGTTAAGAGGTTGGGTATATATTGTAAATGGCGGAACACTCACCATTCCGGCAGGAACCGTTATCAGGGGAGAAAAATCCACTGAAGGGGCTATCCTCGCAGAACGGGGCGGAAAACTCATTGCCAACGGCACCGTGGATAATCCGGTTATATTCACTTCAAATCAGACTCCCGGCGCCAGGGCTGCTTCCGACTGGGGAGGAATAGTCCTTTGCGGAAAGGCACCGACAAATCAGAATGATCCGCAGATCGAGGGAGGTCCCAGGTCCCATTTCGGAGGAACCGATCCGGCCGATAATTCAGGCAGCCTTCAGTATGTCCGTATCGAATTCGCCGGTTATCCTTTCCAGCCCAACAAGGAAATCAACGGACTGACCTTTGGTGGTGTAGGTTCGGGTACAACCATAGACTATATCGAAGTGTCCTACAGCGGAGATGATTCTTATGAATGGTTCGGCGGTACGGTGAACTGCAAACATCTGATCGCTTACAAGGGCCTCGATGATGATTTCGATACCGATTTCGGATACTCGGGAATGGTTCAGTTTGGGGTAAGCCTTCGTGATCCCAACATTGCCGACATTTCAACCTCCAATGGTTTTGAATCGGACAATTATGATCCCGGAATCAATGCTTCCGATCCAAGTCAGGATGCACCTTATACCAGTGCCATTTTTTCGAATATAAGTGTGTTCGGCCCCCTTGCTACGCCTACTACTCCTCATAACCCGCAATTTGGAAGGGGAGCACACCTGCGTCGTAATACAAAACTTCAGATCTACAATACCGTTTTAGCCGGAGAGGTAAAAGGGATCTTCGTTCAGGGCCCGACGGTTGAAAACGCAGAAAGCAATTCATTAAAAGTTCGTAACTCCGTTATGGCCGGTTGCGGTACCTGGTTCGAGGTGGATGCTGCCGATGCATCCAAACCATGGGATGTGACCACCGAACGGGATTGGTATTTTACCGCCGCTTTCCAGAATGATACGCTAACTTCGGTAAATGACCTGATGTACACCGATCCTTTTAACCAGAACGGAAACCCCGACTGGATGCTTCAGAGCGGCTCACCGTTGCTTTCAGGATCCTACTGGCATCCGAATGCCGTTAAAAAAATCCAAACCGTCAGATCCACCAGGATTTATCCAAACCCTTTGTCCGATCAGGCGGTGATCGAATTCGAAAATCCTGACAACGCATCGTTTACCCTCGTAGTTTATGCCATTGATGGTCGAATGGTCAGAAGAATAGATCATATCAGAGACAACCGGGTGATATTTAACCGTGAAAATCTACCCTCAGGAATTTATGCATATCAACTGAGCGGAAACAATGTCGTTTCGACAGGTAAACTGATGATCAGATAGATTTAAATTTTAGTCATCCTCCCTTGAACTGCCACGCACTATTAAGTACATGGCAGTTTTTTTATTTTCCTATATTTGTATTGAAAAGAATGGGGGATCATCCTGAGCAAAAGCAGCCAATTGAGATCAAATCTCCCGTAAACATTAATGAATGTCCGTTGTTAGAAATGTAAACCGGAGCTAATGAGTAACAACCCAAACGACAGGGAATATACCAACGGTGAGATAACCATCTTCTGGAAACCTTCAAAATGCATCCATGCTACAACCTGCTTCAGGGAACTCCTTGAGGTTTATAACCCGAGGAAACGTCCCTGGGTCAATATGAAGGGAGCGTCTACGGAAATGATCATTGAAGTAACAAACAAATGTCCGACGCAGGCTATTTCCTGGAAGTACAACAAAGATCTTGATCACGTTCCCACCTCCAGCATTGAGGCAGATAAAGAACAGACCCCTGAAACCGTTTATGAAGAAAAGGAGAGAGATATCCGCGAAGTGAGGATCCAGATCATGAAGAACGGGCCCATCCTTGTGGAAGGCGATTTCAGGGTTATCGGTCCTGAAGGAAACGAGCTTAAGAGCATGATCATGACCTCCTTTTGCAGGTGTGGCAGTTCTCACAATCAACCATTTTGTGACGGCACACACAGAAAGATCGGATTTAAGGACGACAACCATGAATGAACATCAGAAAGCGGCACAGTTTAATGCCGTCAAAAGCGGACCGCTTGAAGTAAGCGGCACCTTTACCATTATCGGGCCCGACGGGAAAAAGCTCAAGGTTGAAGGCCCAGTTTTTCTTTGCCGTTGCGGAGGATCCTCCAATAAGCCTTTCTGTGACGATACCCATTTACATAACGGCTTCAATGAGTAAGTCCTGCCAGGTAGTGTATTCACAGCTGTAATCAAGCTGGTTTTACGGCCCGCAGGAAACGTTTCACACTTTATAAATCATCTGTACCCATGTGGCTTTATCTCCTTAGTCTGATTGCCGGCACAACCGCCGGCCTTGTCTTCCGGAAGTCAGGGTGGCTGAGCAAAACGGCAGATATCATCAGCACCTGGATCATATACTTTTTATTGTTTATCATGGGTCTGCGCGTAGGCACAAACAGGGAAATTATGGATCACTTCGATTCCATAGGTTTACAGGCTCTTATCATTGCCCTTTTCGCGATTGCCGGAAGCGTTTTCCTTTCGAAGATCACCTTTGAACTTTTTTTCCGCCATGAAAAATAGCCTTATAATCATCGCATTTTTCATTTTGGGCGTGGTAGCGGGAAAAGCCGGTTTACTGCCGGGCAACTTTCCATTAAATGCATCGCTTGAATGGACACTGGTGCTTCTCATGGCCTTTATAGGTCTGGCCTTTGGCAGTGATCCGAGGCTGAAGGAGATCCTCCGTTCAGTAAACGCCAGGCTGCTGATCGTTCCTGCCACCACCATCGCCGGCACCTTCCTCGGCATAGGGATATATAACCTGCTGTTCAGCCGTATCGACGCACGCGATGCCTTCGCTATCGGCTCCGGATTTGGA
Source organism: uncultured Bacteroidales bacterium (assembly GCA_963732905.1). Taxonomy (GTDB): domain Bacteria; phylum Bacteroidota; class Bacteroidia; order Bacteroidales; genus DASQZK01. The sequence continues at coordinate 169,442 of CAVTBM010000007.1, read as the reverse complement.
TATTACAGTCTCTCCGGCATCCTGATCAGTGAATTTTCAGGTGAAAAAATGGGTATCGTTGCCCTGGTGGCAAATATCTGCCGTGAAATTTTCACCCTTCTGTTCGCACCGGGTATTGCCAGGTTTTTCGGTAAAACGGCTGCCGTTTCTGCCGGCGGCGCCACCTCGATGGATACCACCCTGGCCGTGATCGTTAAAGCAACGGGAAAGGAATATATGATCATTTCCCTGCTGCACGGCATCATCCTGACCATCCTGGTACCCTTTATTATTACTCTTTTATATCAGGGTATTTAAGCCCGGGTGTTATCTTTGTATTTCTAAAAGAAAGGTGACTGATGCAAAATACGATTCATGTGGACGTGTTTTCAGAGACCGGTGATCTTGAAGCCGTTTTACTTCATCAACCCGGACCTGAAGTAGAGAATATGACCCCACTTAACGCTGAGAGGGCCTTGTACAGCGATATTCTGAACCTCTCAGTGGCTTCCAGGGAATATGACCAGATGAAATGCGTTCTAAAGAAGCTGACCACAACCCTTTTCGTGGATGAACTCCTGGTAGAGGTGCTCCGTGATCTTCCGGTGAGGGAGAAGCTGGTCAGAAAAGTCTGTGCCGCTGAAGGAGCATCCGAAATTGTGGATGACCTGCTGGCTCTTGACGCGGAACATCTTGCCAGGCAACTGATTGAGGGTGTCCAACTGAAGCGTGAAAACCTCACTTCATTCATGAGCAAGGACAGTTATTCCCTCCGTCCCCTGCATAATTTTTTCTTCACCCGTGACAGTGCTACATCAGTTTACAACCATGTACTGATCTCCCGTATGGCCACCAGGGTGAGGGCCAGGGAAACCATCATCATGCAGACCATCTTCGGGAATCATCCCCGGCTGGTCACCTCAACCTTCAATCCTGAACAGGATGATAAGTTCGACCGTAACATCACCATTGAAGGCGGTGACATTCTGATTGCCCGGGATGACATCATTCTTGTGGGTATCGGTTCAAGGACCTCTGCCCAGGGTGTTGACTTTCTGCTGGAAAAGCTGAAGCCGGTAAAAGCTACCCGGCATATTATCGTTCAGGAATTACCCCCTGAGCCGGAATCTTTCATCCACCTCGACATGGCATTTACATTCCTTGATCATAACAGTTGTCTGGTATTTGAACCACTGATCATCCGGCCCAACAGATTTGTCACCGTTCACCTCACCCTCGATAACGGCAGAGTGACCTCAATCAAAAATGTAAAAAACATACCGGAAGCATTGAAGGACCTCGGGATGGATCTTGAACTGATTTATTGTGGCGGACATAAGGATCCTGTGATGCAGGAACGTGAACAATGGCACAGTGGAGCAAATTTCTTTGCTGTAGGTCCGGGTAAGGTTATTGGCTATTCGAGGAACGTACATACCCTCGAAGACATGAACAACCATGGCTATGAAATCCTAAGGGCGAAAGATATCATTAACGGTAAGATCAATCCGGACGGGTACACGAAATATGCAATCACCATCGACGGCTCCGAGCTGGCCAGGGGCGGAGGCGGGGTGAGATGCATGACCATGCCTCTGAGGAGAAAGAGATATCCTCGGCAAGCGTAACAAAGCTCATCGTTCTGATGATAAAAAAGAAAGGTCAGAGCTGTATAGGAGTAAAGATCTGAATTTATTATAAGGATTCTTTGCCCTTACTCTTTTCTGAAATTTACCCTGACAGAGAGCCGAAACAAGACCCGGGGTTTCCCGGCACTCTGACAACCCTCTCAATCAAACCAGCTCTTTTACCAGATCAGCAGCTTCCTTCAGTGTAATAGCAGAGTATACCTTAAGACCCGAATCATCGATGATTTTCTTGCCTTCTTCGGCATTGGTACCCTGTAACCTGACGATAACCGGGATGGGTATATCGCCAATCTTTTTATAGGCATCGACAACACCGGTAGCAACACGGTCGCACCGGACAATACCTCCGAAAATGTTGATCAGGATAGCCTTGACGTTAGGATCTTTAAGAATAATCCTGAATCCGGCTTCCACCGTTTCAGCATTGGCGGTACCACCAACATCGAGGAAGTTAGCAGGGTCACCCCCTGAAAGCTTAATAATATCCATCGTTGCCATGGCGAGACCTGCTCCGTTTACCATGCAACCGACATTACCGTCAAGTTTGACGAAATTCAGATCATACTTTCCGGCTTCCACCTCAGTCGGATCTTCTTCGTTGAGATCGCGCATCTCGCTGTACTCGGGATGGCGGTAAAGGGCATTATCCTCAAGGTTCACCTTTGAATCGGCCGCCAGGATCAGATCATCGGACGTTTTAAAGACCGGGTTGATCTCAAAGAGCGAAGAGTCAGATGCCTCGTAAGCCTTATAAAGTGCAGTAACGAACTTCACCATCTCTTTGAAGGCTTTTCCGCTAAGCCCCAGATTAAATGCGATCCGGCGGGCCTGGAAAGCCAGGAGTCCCGTCTTAGGGTCGATCTCTTCTTTAAAAATCAGATGGGGAGTCTTTTCAGCTACCGTTTCGATATCCATCCCGCCTTCAGTGGAATATAGAATCATATTGCGTCCTGTTGCCCGGTTCAGAAGGACACTCATATAAAATTCCCTGATCTCACTCTCACCGGGATAAAAGATGCTTTGTTCAATCAGAACTTTATGAACCGTTTTTCCTTCAGGTCCGGTCTGGTGAGTTACCAGGTTCATCCCGAGGATTTCCCCGGCGAACTGTTTTACCTGTTCCAGTGACTTTGCTATTTTAACTCCGCCGCCTTTCCCACGGCCACCAGCATGAATCTGTGCTTTCACTGCGAAACTATCTGAGCCTGTCAGAGCCTTTATTTTTTTTGCGACTTCCAGAGCAGCGTCCGGGGAATCTGCAATGAATCCCTGTGGAACTGAAACACCAAAACTCTTTAAAATCGATTTTCCCTGGTACTCGTGAATATTCATATCTATTCTGTTTTAAAATTATCCATCCTACCCATCAGGCATCAAAAACACCGGCTCGCCCTTTACTCCTGCGGATAGCAAAGGGTGATCAGCCATGCCCGCGGTAAAGAGAACGAAATTATCTATTTTTTTTGACTTAACTAAAGCTTAAATCCATATTTTAGCAAATTTAACCGGTGAGATGAGAAAACTTCGTATTGAAGAATTAAACAGACTAAGTAAGGAGGAGTTCAAAAGAGCCAGAAAGAATCCTGTCTACGTGATACTCGACAATATCCGGAGTCTGAATAATATCGGCTCTATTTTCAGGACCTGCGACGCCTTCCTGGTTGAAAAGATCTTTCTCTGTGGCATAACAGCCGTCCCTCCGCATAAGGAGATTCATAAGACAGCCCTTGGGGCCACCGAGTCGGTCGACTGGGAATATTTTGAAGACACGCTGACCGTTGTACAAAAATTAAAGTCGGAAGGCATAAAGGTATGGTCTGTGGAGCAGGCCGACAGGAGTACCATGCTTGAGGATATCCGGATAGAACCCGGAATACGCCTGGCCCTTGTATTTGGGCATGAGGTCAGGGGCGTTGACCAGGCAATCCTGGACGCCAGCGATGCATGCATCGAGATCCCGCAGTTTGGCACCAAGCATTCGTTTAATGTTGCAGTGAGTGCCGGCATCGTGTTATGGGAAGTTGCCGGGAAGATTAAACGGTCAGCGGAATGACCGGGTGGCAGAAGCGCCAGGAATGAGTGTCCTTTCGGGACGTTTAACAATCCAGTATCATCACATCATAACAAACAAAAAGGCGCCTTTCCAGGCGCCTTTTTGTTCTCATATTCCTATGTTTGAATTACTGTACCAAACCTTTGAATGTGTCGTTTTCAAAATATTTGGCAAATTCCATATCTTCCTTTGCACGGTCTTTAAGGCTGGCATCTTTGGCAAAAGCCATGCGCAGATTTTCAAATACCATGTCGTCCTTGCTCTGTTGTGCAGAAATGACTGCCTTCAGGTAGAATTTTTTGGCGAAATCAGCATTAACCTTATTAATGGTGGCCATTGCTCCGTCGGTGTCACCTTTCAGGAGTTTAACAAGAGCTGAATTATATTCGTCAGCACTTCCTAAATAGTTGGCAGCGGCATCATAGTCGCCCTGCATGATCTTAATGATGGCAAGGTTGTAATTCACGTCAGCACCTGCACCCATGGAGGAGGTAAAGAGAGGTTCAGCTTTTGCAAGATCACCTTTCATGAGGGCTACAGCACCGAGGTTATTGTTAATAACGTCATTGTCTTTGATGGATTTTGCTTTTTCCAGAGCTGTCTGAGCCTTATCGGGTTGGTTCATAAGGATGTCGACATATCCCAGGTTATTGAATGCCCTGAAGCAGGTCGGGAATTTCTCGGATGCTTTCTGATAGATAGCCTGTTTGGTACCAAGGTCATCAAAAAGGGTAGCAGCATAAAGAATTTCTTCGAGCTTGAGGGAATCCGGATCAGATTTCCAAAGGTCCATAATTTCCTGATCGCTGTGACCGATAAGGTCGACGTTTGCAGTAAGTTTAGCTCTTCTCAGAGGAGGAAGGATTTGTTTCTTGATGACCTCATAAGCTTCAGAAATGTTCTTGATTTCCCTATCACGAACAGCCGGATCAGAATACATGGAGAGTACCCTGAGTACGAGTTCCTTATCGGGAACACTGCTTGCTTCCATCAGCTTTTTAAATCCATCCCAGTCTTCCGCGGTATATTTGGTAGCCAGGAAGTTTTCCTGTTTTGCATTGTCTACCTTATCCTTTTTCAGTTCCTGTTCCATGAATTTGGTTGAGGTAGCTTCACGTTTCTGGGATAGTTTATCGTTGAAATCGTAGGGTCCGTCGGGGGAAGCATATGCGGAAATGTCAATGCCTTTAAGATCGATCCTGTCGTTTGAATTGGCATTTTTGATGTAATCCATCAGTTCCTTGACGGTTTCCTTTTTAATCTCGGTATTTCTGATATCGGCACGATTGATAATATAAAGAATATCGGCCATGTAGGAATCCGAAATAATTTTCTGGTATTTGTCAGCAATCATGATAGGCTTAGGATCAACCATCACCAGCTTGTCAGTAGCGAGTACACCTTCGCCGATCTTGTAATCCTCAAATTTTGTGGCTTTACCTTTGAGTTCTGCATTTACCCTGATAACAAGGTCGGATTTCATCATGTCTTTGGTAAAGGGAACAGAGCCGCTGTATGTAAAACTTCCGCCAGTTTTGTAACTAATCACCTGATTATTGGCTTCCACCTTTTCACCCTGCACTGTCTTTGATTCATAAGCCGTTTCGCCATTGGCATATTTCAGAACGGGAGTGGCCGTAACGGTAGCTTTTTTGTTAAAGTATTTTGCTGGATATTTAACGTCGATCTTAACATCGACCTTATCGCCACGTTCTGCCAGTACAGGAGGGGTAACTTTGTAGGTAACATCTGCAGCGGATTCCTGCATTTTGTTAATTCCCCCACAACTGCTGAGAACCATTGCGGCAAAAGTGAAAAGGGCTAAGTAATTAAGTTTTTTCATAATGCTCTGGTTATTAGTTGTGAATTCAATTTTTCAATTTTTTAAATAATCATACAAATTTACTAATGTTTTTTTGTAAAAACAAGTGCTAAACCGCAATTCAGTTATATTTACTCCAATATGACACGAGTTATTCCACGCTCATACGAATGGTTGAAAATAGTGTCTTTCATTTTTATGAAATCCGCATGATTATTGACAAAATCGATATTCCTGGTATCAATAACAAGCGATTTCATATCAGTTCTGCTTTTCATGTAAACAAAATAACCGTCCTGAAGTTTTTTCAGGTATTCATAAGTGATTCCCATCTCATAATCCCGACCCCGCTTTTCAATGTTTTTCTGAAGCTGGCTTACAGGCAGATACAGGTACACATAGAGATCAGGCAACGTAAGATGCTGATGGATAATATTATATAGCTGAAGGTATAAGTTATATTCATCCTCTGGAAGTGTGATGGCAGCAAAGATAAGGGATTTCGAAAAGTAGTAATCCGCGATGGCAAGAGGAGAGAACATATCGTGATGCGTCAGTTGATCTTTATGCTGCCGGTACCGTTCTGCCAAAAATGACAATTCCAGCGGAAAAGAATACTTATCCGGATTACTGTAAAATTTAGGCAGGAAAGGATTCTCTGCAAATTTTTCGAGAATGAGCCTGGCTTTCATTTCTTCAGCCAGCATGTTGGCGAGTGATGTTTTTCCGGCGCCGATGTTTCCTTCAATAACAAGATAGTTCACGATTCCGTCTTTTTGCTGAATGCTTTGGGAAGTGCGAAATTACAACAGAAAATCAGCTTTATCAAGTTCAGAATGTGAATTTGGAAAAGGTTGGAGGATGGAAATATGTAAGCCGGCAGACATGGAAACAGTGGCACTTTACAATTGCAGGTCAACGGGAAGAGTTAGTGCTGACGAAGAGAAAGGAACGGAAGCGAGCAGGGCCAATGCTTGTTCCGTTTAAATGAAAAAGAGGTTGCCCTGGAACAGAACAACCTCAGAATATATTAAATAAATTCCGTTGCGTAATTATTCTTTGTCATGATGGTCACGGGGTCCGCGGTTATCGCGGTTATCACGGTTATCACGGTTCCCACGGTTCCCACGGTTCCCACGGTTGTCACGGTTGTCACGGTTGTCACGGTTGTCACGGTGACCATAGCTTCCGTGTTCACTATCGCTCGAAACGCCCTCAGGACGGGGGAGCAGAATTTTACGGGAGAGTTTCAGCTTTCCGGTTTTGCTGTCAACATCGATCAGCTTGACTTCCACTTCATCGCCTTCATGCAGGACTTCCTCAACCGTAGCCAGGCGTCTCCATTCGATTTCTGAGATATGCAGAAGACCTTCGCGGCCGGGAATGATCTCTACGAATGCTCCGAACTGAACAATCGATTTGATTTTTCCCTTATACACCTTACCCACTTCCGGGACGGCGGTTATTTTTTGGATTCTCTCCATAGCCGCATCGATAGAAGCTTTATTGAGAGCAGAAACATCGACAACACCTTTATTGTCCACTTCTTCTATTACGATGGTAGTGTTGGTGGTATTCTGGATTTCCTGGATGACCTTACCACCCGGACCAATCAGTGCACCGATCATTTCCTTGGGTATTTCTATCCTTTCGATCCTGGGAGCATGAGGTTTATAATCTTCCCTGGGTTCAGCGAGAGTTTCCAGCATGATGCCGAGAATATGCATCCGGCCTTTATTGGCTTGTGCAAGGGCTTTGGCCAGGATCTCAAAAGAAAGTCCTTCTACTTTGATATCCATTTGGGTAGCAGTAATCCCGTCCTTTGTACCGGTCACCTTGAAGTCCATATCACCGAGATGGTCTTCATCACCGAGGATATCAGAGAGAACTGCATAACTGCCACTTTCAGCATCGGTAATCAGTCCCATGGCGATGCCTGAGACCGGCTTTTTAAGTTTCACACCTGCATCCATCAGGGCGAGCGTTCCTGCGCAAACGGTAGCCATCGATGATGATCCGTTAGACTCAAGGATATCGGAGACAACTCTTATTGCGTAAGGAATTTCATCCGGGGAAGGTACCATCCGTTTCAGTGCCCGGTGAGCGAGGTTCCCATGACCGATCTCACGGCGGCTGATGCCCCTGGCCGGTTTTGCATCACCGGTGGAAAACGGTGGAAAATTATAGTGTAAAACAAATTTTTCAGTTCCACGGATCAGGACTTCGTCGATGATTTTTTCATCCAGTTTGGTACCGAGGGTAATCGTGGTCAGTGACTGGGTCTCTCCGCGGGTGAAGACTGCAGAACCGTGAGCTGACGGCAAAAAGTCCACCTCGCACCAAATCGGCCTGATCTCATCGGTTTTTCTGCCGTCGAGACGTATACCCTCATCCAGGATGAGGCGGCGTACGGCTTTCTTCTCTATCTCATGGTAGTAACGTTTTACCATCAATTCGTTCACTTCTCCCTCCTCACCGGCCTCCTCAGTCAGCTTTTCAATAAAGCCATCCCTGATAGCTTTGAAAGCATCTGATCTCTCATGTTTATTCGGATTAGCCTTGTGGGCCACTTCATAAACCTTGTCATAAAGTTCGGTAAACATTCTTTCCTTCAGGGCCTCGTCATTGACCTCATGTGAATATTCCCGTTTCTGGATGTTCAGTTCAGCAGCCATGTCAAGCTGGACCTGGCACTGTTTTTTGATGGCATCATGTGCAAACCTGATGGCTTCAACCATCTCTTCTTCGGAGATTTCATTGAATTCGCCTTCGACCATAAGAATATTGTCTATGGTAGCCCCGACCATAATGTCTATATCCGAATCTTTCAGCTGGGTGAAAGTGGGATTCAAAACAAATTCGCCATTTAAACGTCCTACCCTGACTTCAGAGATCGGTCCGTTAAATGGAACGCTCGATAAAGCAAGAGCTGCTGAAGCAGCCAGGCCTGCAAAAGCATCCGGCATGATATCCGGATCGGCAGATATGAGGTTGATGGTTACAAAGGTTTCGGCATGATAATCGTCCGGGAACAAAGGCCGGAGAGCACGGTCAATCAAACGTGAAATAAGTATTTCGTAATCCGAAGGTCTGCTTTCTCTTTTCATAAAACCTCCAGGGAAACGTCCGTTGGAAGCAAATTTCTCTTTATATTCAACTGACAAAGGCATGAAATCGACGTCTTCCCTGGCCTCAGTTGCAGACACGACGGTCGCAAGAAGCATAGTCCTTCCCATTTTCACAACAACAGAACCATCGGCTTGCCTGGCAAGTTTACCGGTCTCGAGGGTGATCTCTCTTCCATCGCCCAGGTCAATCGTCTTTTGATACGCGTTAACCATTTTTTTCTTAATATTTTAGATAACTATTCTGAATTATAGCAAAAAAGGCAATTGAAAGAATTGCCTTTTGCGATGTTTTTTACTTTCGAAGATTTAGAGCTTTTAGGGTTTCTCTGTACCGCGAAATATCTCTGTCTTTGAGATAATCCAGCAGCCGCCTTCTCTTCCCGACGAGTTTTAGCAGGGCACGCTGTGTACTGAAATCTTTTTTGTTTGTGTTCAGATGCTGCGTCAGGTGATTGATCCTGTGGCTAAACAGAGCAATCTGTGATTCAGCTGAACCAGTATCACTTACTGATTTTGCGTTTCCGTAAGATTTAAAAATTTCCTGTTTCTTCTCTGCACTTAAATACATTATTGTTTCTGTTTATATACGTTAATCGTTTTTCTTTTTCGAACTGCAAAAATATTCAAATTTTTTGTTTTCACAATAAATAATCAAACATTTATTATTGAGCTGGTTAATTAAACGCGCCGGGGAGTGGATTGTTCATCAGGGTTTACATCTGGGCAGCTACAATGCGTATTCCATCTTTCACTGATACAGGAAGATACCCAAGGTCTCTGCGAGCTTTCTCGATCACAAGTCCGGTAACGGCCGGGCGCCTGGCAGGTTCATGGAGTGTGGCGGTTTTTACAGGGTTAATGAGGGATTCATCATATCCGAAACAGTGTGCAATATGGACCACAAAATCATAAACAGAAAGGAAATCCTTTCCGGAAAGGTGGTATATTCCTGTGCGCTTTTCTTTCACTGCCTTCAAAATACCGGCAGCAAGATCCTCGGCAAGCGTTGGAGACCTGAACTGATCGGATACAATATAAAGTGTCCTGTCATGATCCAACGATTCCTTCGCGAAGACAAACAGGTTAGACCTGGCCATTCGTGGTAAATATCCGTAGACAAGGCTGGTCCTGACAATGGTATGGACAGGACAGTTATGCAGAATGCACTTTTCAGCCTTGAATTTATCATGCCCGTATGTACTCATGGGCATAGGGAAATCTGTCTCCCGGTAATGTCCCCGTTCGCCCGAAAACACAAAATCAGTTGAGATAAAAACCAGGTGGAACGGGAAGAGTCTGGAAAGATAAGCCAGGTTTTCTACACTTTGGAAATTGATCCTGGCCGATTCACCGGGGTTCAGTTCACAATAATCGACCTGGCTGAGAGCTGCGGTATGAATGACCACGTCGGGCCTGTACCCGGAAATGAGTTTTTTTGCCCGGTCAAAATCTGTGACATCGAAGATCTCAAAACAACCATCGCCATAATCAAACAGTGGTTCCGACCTTGAGGTAAGGATCAATGAAATGTCGGAATCTTTCCTCGCCTGATAGAAAAATTTCTGTGCGACCAGTCCGTTACTACCGGTGATCAGAATTTTTATCATGATGTGAATTCACCTGATATGATTTTTTTAAGCCGTTCAACCTGGTGACGGGTCCCAAGTACGAATAATCTGTCGTGTGGCGTAAGAAACACTTCCGGCAACGGGTTGATGAGATAAGAATTATCCTCCCTTTTCATCCCGATGATATTGGCACCCGATGCATTCCTGATATCGAGTTCACGAATCGATTTACCGGCAAAGCAGGCAGCAAGGTTTTCGCAGTTAAGCTCTTCAAGGGTGACATTCTCAGAGCTCTGCAGCATCACATAATCAAGAAATTCAACCACATCAGGCTGAGCCACAAGCTTAGCCATTCTTTGTCCGCCAATCCGGTCAGGCATGATGACGTTGGAAGCTCCAGCCCTTTTCAGTTTGATGTCGGACTGATCCATCGAAGCCCTGCTGATAATAGTCAGGGCGGGATTGATCTCCCTGGCGCTGAGAACGACGAAGAGGTTGTCGGCATCCATGGGAAGGGTGGTGATAAGGGCTTTTGCCTCTTTCAGGTTGACCTGTGCCAATGTCTCCTCCAGCGTGGCATCACCTTCAAGATAAATCATTTCTGATTCACGTAGTTTCTCCAAAGTAGCCCCATCCTTTTCCACAATAATGACCGGGACTTTATGACCGGCCAGTTCAATGGCAGCCTGTTTGCCATTCCGGCCATAACCACATATAACAACGTGGTTCCTGAGTTTTTCGATTTGCCGTTTCACTTTATTGTCCCTGTAATAATTTCTGAATACTCCGTCGATAACATACCTTGTGAATGTGGTTGCTGCATATGCAAAGATACCAAAACTAAATATTATCAGGAGTGCTGTAAACCACATTCCCTGCTGATCCAGTTCTCTGACTTCCTTGAAACCGACTGTGGCAATGGTGATCACCGTCATAAAAAACGCTTCGGTAAAGCTGAAGCCCATGATCTTGTAGCCGGTAACGCCTATAAGCACAATAAATACCAGCAAGGCAAACGCAATATAGCCGGTATTTAAGTTATGATCCCTTTTCATAAAGTTCATTCAGTATCTTATGTCCGAAAAGACACTCAAGGCACCTTTGCCTGTTACAATAGCGAGTTTCAAGTTGAATGACAGCCTGCGAATCAAAAGCATTCACCGACGTAAGTCCAAATGTATTCCATTTTTTTGTAATTTCATTCATCTCAGCCGGAAGATCTTCCATGAATTCAATGACCCTGTCACTGATCTCCCCATTCTTAAGAAATTTACCGTATAGGAACAACAAAGGAAGAATAGCATTGATGATCAGGATATCGAGGGTCTCCCTGGCCGGAACACTAAGTTTCCTCCGGCCGGGTTTGCCATACAAAAAATGATCGACCCAGTAATTTTTCGTACTGACTGACAACAGGTCGCGAATCTCATCAACGGTCACAGCGGAGGCGACTTTTTCAAAAAACGGAAAGGCATTGCATACCAGGTTAAGGAACTGTGGGATCCTGGCTGTCGGGAATCCGGCCGGCCTGGAACGCATGAATTTCCAGTTGTATTTTTGAAGCACTGCCGGCGGCAGAATTTCCCGGATGGAGGTATATTCCCGCATCAGCATTTCAAAATAGGGATCATCGCTTAGGAGTTCATCGAGGAAGCCGGCCTGCCCGAAGAAAGCCGCATTGATACATAGCGGGTTTTTCCTGTTCTTCAGAACGAACTTCAAAGGCACCGAAGTGGCCAGCAGACGGAATGGTTCTGCATTGAGCTTCATCCCGAAGGCCACGGCCAGGGATTTATACATTGCATCTTCCCAGTCGTAATGGTTTTCCTTCAGGATATCCTCAATGGTTGTGGTTTTTTCCCCGAGGCGTTCCACAAGAAGCTTACCCGTCCAGTCACGGATGAATATTTTATCCAGTCCGGAGATTCCGCCGGTGCACACTCTTTCTTTCCGGTTGTCAGTCAGAGAGAGGTATTTCTCGAGGACACTGGTGCTGAAATTCAGGCGCACACATGGAATTTCCTCGCCGTTCATCCTGTACACAGCCAGGTCGTTATCATATACCACATGCAGAATCACACTGTCGTAAGCCTTATCGTGCTGGTGGCCATGCCTGATCCAGTCAGACGCCCTGATGTGTACCTCTACATTTCCGGCCCAGACCGTCTGTCCTATTTTTATCCTTGCATTGAAAAAATCAGGTCCTGAGCTGAAATTGTGTTGACCCGGTTCGATAACTTCGACCGGTTCATTGTTAAAATATAGGTAATCGGAATGAAAAAAACGATACTTCCATATGTAATGGAGGAATTCTTCACTGAGCTTTTTCATGATAAACAGTTTAGCATTTCCCCTTAATAGGAAAAGTGGCCTGTTTATCAGCCAGTGGTCAGATAATTTTTTTCTTTTTCAGGTAAGTTTCCATCTCTGCCTTCACTTCTGAGGCCTTTTCACGTGCCACCTGGTCGAACTTATTCGTGACGTCGGCATAGATGATGGCACGGCTTGAATTTACAATGAGGCCTCCCAGTTTGTTAAGACCGAGCATCGAAATTTCATGAAGGTTCCCACCCTGGGCTCCGATCCCGGGTACCAGCAGGAAATGGTCCGGTACAATCTTCCTGACCTTCTTTATCCATTCAGGTCTGTTAGCTCCAACGACAAACATAAGATTGTCCGTAGTGCCCCATCCCAAAGCTGTCTCCAGCACCTGTTCAAAAAGATATTTTTTATTCCCGCCTACCTTCAGAAACTGAAAATCTTCCGCCCCCTCATTCGAAGTCAGTCCCAGCAAAACAACCCATTTTTCGTTGTACTGAAGAAACGGCAGCACACTGTCACGACCCATATAGGGGGCAACGGTAACCGCATCGAAATCGATATGATTATAGAAGGCAGAGGCATAAAGCCTGGAGGTATTCCCTATATCACCTCTTTTAGCATCGGCAATAAGAAATAATTCGGGATAGTTAGAGCGGATGAAGCTGACGGTCAGTTCAAGGCTCATCCAGCCTGCAGTGCCAAGACTTTCATAAAAAGCGAGGTTGGGCTTATAGGCTACAACAAGATCGGCTGTGGCTTTAATGATCAGTTTATTGAACTCGAAAAGGGGATATTCAGCATCAAGAAGAAATTTGGGTATCCGGGTATATTCGGGATCAAGACCAATACAGAGGTAACTCCCTTTTTCTTTGATCTGGTTGTGTAGCTGCCTGGCATTCATAATAGGAATTTATGGTTGTTCGATACCGCTCTCCCTGAGTTTTTCCACATTCTCGGCCATCTGGAGCTTTTCAATAATTTCCCCGATATCACCGTTGATAATCCCCTGTAGATTGTACATCGTGAGATTGATGCGATGATCGGTAACCCGTCCCTGCGGATAATTATAAGTTCTTATCTTAGCCGAACGGTCACCGCTGGAAACCATCGTCTTCCGCTTTGAGGCGATTTCATCCATCCTTTTCTGATATTCGAGATTATAAATACGGGTTCTGAGTTCCTTCATCGCTTTTTCAAGGTTCTTGATCTGCGATTTTTCATCCTGACATGTAACCACTACACCTGTTGGGATATGAGTAAGCCTGATGGCTGAATAGGTGGTGTTCACCGACTGGCCTCCGGGTCCGGAAGAACAATAGGTATCCTTCCTTATATCACTGTCTTTGAGTTCAATGTCAAACTCATCGGCTTCAGGCAGAACAGCGACGGTAGCGGCGGAAGTATGAACCCTTCCCTGCGTTTCCGTTTGTGGCACACGTTGAACGCGGTGCACACCCGACTCATACTTCATCAGACCGTAAACTCCGTTCCCCGTAACGGCCATAATAAGCTCCTTGTATCCGCCTACAGTACCTTCGGTATAACTATTGACTTCGTACTTCCATCCTTTGGTCTCGAAAAATTTGGTGTACATCCTGAACAGGTCACCGGCAAAAATACTGGCTTCATCACCGCCTGTCCCGCCACGGATCTCTACAACCGCATTTTTTTCATCCTCTGGATCGGCAGGGAGAAGGAGAAATCTGATCTTTTCCTCCAGGGGTTCCACCTGGGTTGAAAGCTCATCGATCTCCGACTTTGCAAGTTCCCTGAGCTCCTCATCCTTCTCTGTAATGAGCATTTGTTGGGCCGACTGGATATTGCTGAGAATATTTCTATACTGGTTATACGACTGAATAATCGGCTCAAGCTGGCGGTATTCCTTGTTGAGCCTTACATATTTCTTCATATCGGAAACAATCCCCGGCTGTGATATCATCTCACCAACTTCATTGAACCGGTTCTTGACACCTTCCAGTTTATCGATTATCAGGTTATTTGCCATAATTCTTTCTGCACTAATTTATTCAGTCTGCAAAGATAATAATAAAACATATTCTTTTAATACACGAAAGTGCCTTCACCGGTTATGATGCTCAGGAGGTTATTATCACTTCTCTCGCAATAGCCTATGACCTTTGCGTCTACCTGGTATGAAGCAGCAATTTCGATTACCTTCCGGGCAAGGGTTTCGGGAATGTAAAGTTCCATCCGGTGACCCATGTTGAAGACTTCGTACATTTCCTTCCAGCTTGTACCCGACTGATTTTGAATCATCCTGAACAGAGGAGGAATATCAAACATTTCATTCTTCACCACGTGGATATCGCGGATAAAATTCATCACTTTCGTTTGTCCGCCTCCCGTACAATGGATCATTCCGTGAATTTTGCCGCGGAATCTGTCGAGCACCTCCCTGATTACCGGGGCATAGGTACGTGTAGGAGAAAGGACAAGCCTGCCGGCATCAAGACCGGTCCCCTTCACCGGATCCGTAAGTTTCATGGTGCCGGAATATACGAGGTCCCCGGGAATTTTTTCATCAAAGGTTTCAGGATACTTTTCAGCCAGGTACCGTGCAAAAACATCATGCCTGGCAGAAGTAAGACCATTACTGCCCATCCCGCCGTTATATACGTCTTCATAAACAGCCTGGCCGAACGATGACAGGCCGACGATAACATCACCCGGCTCGATTTCATTCTGTATGATCTCGTCACGCCTGATTCTTGCCGTAACGGTTGAGTCCACGATCACGGTCCTGACAAGATCCCCGACGTCTGCTGTTTCCCCGCCCGTAGAGACGATGTTGATCCCCTGATCCCTCATTTTCTGCAGGAACTCCTCCGTGCCTTCGATAATGGCCGAAATCACTTCACCCGGTATCAGGTTTTTGTTTCTGCCAATGGTTGAAGAGACGAGAATATTGTCGGTGACACCCACGCACAGTAGGTCGTCCGTATTCATCACAACGGAATCCTGTGCGATGCCTTTCCAAACCGACAGGTCACCGGTCTCTCTCCAGTAAGCATATGCCAGTGCTGCCTTTGTCCCTGCGCCATCGGCATGCATAACCAGACAAAAGTCTTCATCCCCGGTGAGGACATCCGGGATCACTTTACAGAAGGCAAAAGGAAAAAGCCCCTTATCCACATCCCTGATGGCCTGGTGAACATCCTCCTTTTTTGAGGATACGCCTCTCTGATGGTAACGGGAATTAGTCATGTTCAGGAATATTTTTTACAAAAGTAGTAAATAAACAGGGAACGCACTGATAATTTTATATAGTGGACCGATCGCGGGAATGAAAAGAGGTTAAAGGAAGATATCTTAAAAGTCGGATTAAAATTTGTCAGGAACCTAAATTATAACCCCTTACATAATCCCGGATTGTAACTGTTTTTTATGTAGAAGTGCAAAATTTTACGCTTCTACATAAAAAACATATGCAACCCCGCAATATGATAATCCTTTTCTCAGGATTTCCCGTCTATTTTTTCGGAATGTAATCGGTGGATAACACCTTAAATTCTGTACGCCTGTTTATCTGGTGTGCGATTTCCTGCTTATCTTCAGGCAGGTTGTTGATAAATGCGTCGTCAAGAACCTGTCCGATCTTAAAGAAGGGGTAATCTTTCACGATCTTTTCATCGACCTCCTTGGGTTGTGATTCACCATACCCTTTAGCCACGAGACGATCGGAAGCAATGCCTTTGGATATCAGGTATGTGACTACAGACTGTGCCCTTTTCTGAGACAGGATCATATTGTCTTCATCCGTTCCGCGGGAATCGGTATGGGACATAAGTTCGATAGTAATATTCGGGTTATCGTTAAGTGTTTCCACAAGCTTATCAAGAGAAACCATGGATTCAGGTCTCAGATCCCATTTTGCAAAATCGTAGAAGATATTGTCGATGACGATAACCTGGTCGACCGGTGAAAGGTACACTGTGGTCTGAAAATCCTGGGATTTTTCCAGTCCTTTGGTCGTTTCCCTCTGTTTACCGTTAAGATAGCCGTCTTTATTTGCAATAAAGACATAATCCGTATTGGGCTTGAGCATGAATTTGAAGCCACCATCCGTATTGGTCTCTGCTTCGACTGTGAGGCCGTCGCTTCCAACTGATTTGACGGTAACGCCCGGGATTACTTTATCCGTTTTTTCATTTTTCACCACACCGGTTATGTTGAACCTGAGAGGAGGCAGGTAGAACGAATAAATTTCATCGTTGCCCCTTCCCTTCCGGCTGCTTGAGAAAAAGCCACGTTCATTTTCATGTTCGAAAACGATACCGAAGTCATCGTCCGATGAATTGATAGGAGCTCTCATATTTTCCACGGTCCATCGACCATTTTCGCCCATCGTGGCTTTGTAAATGTCGAGTCCGCCCAGGCCGATACGACTGTCGGAGCTGAAATAAAGTGTTCCGTCATTGTGTACGTAAGGAAACATCTCATCGCCGGGAGTATTGATGTCTTCTCCCAGGTTCTCAGGTTCGCTCCAGTCATCTCCTTCATTGGCACGTGTAATCTTCCATATATCTTTTCCTCCGTAACCCCCGGCCATATCAGAAACGAAATAAAGGGTCAGGTTATCGGGTGAAATGGCCGGATGAGCAACAACGATACTGTCGCTCAGGATTTTAAGCTGTTGGGGTTTACTCCAGTCGAGTCCCTGGCTATGTGAATACCAAATCTGACAGCCCAGCTGCTCCTTTTTCCCCCGGGGACAACGTGTAAAATAAAGGGTTGAAAAATCATCAGAGACATCGGGGGTCCCGTCGTCGGCTTCCGAATTAAAATCATCGCCAAAGGGTACAGGAGTGCTCCATTTGCCTTTCCTGTCCATGCGGGAGATAAAGATATCTGAAAAACTTTCCCCGGTGGCACCACTTGTTGCGTTGCCCGTCGCATCATCACGATCCGACGTGAAAAAAACGGTTGAATAGTCATCGGATCCGTAAGCCGGACTGAAATCACGTTCGCGGGAATTAAAGTACCGCATTTCTTCTACTTCGTAACCTATCGGATTTTCGATCCACTGGACGGCAACCTTGCAGGACTGCAGTCCGGTTTCTCCCCTGGGATCATCAGGAACGAGCTCCTTGTAATGTTTAAACTGTTCAGCCGCTCCTTCATAATTCTCGTCCATCATCAGCATTTGAGCGTAATACAGGAAAATAACCGGATCCTGATAATCGAGACCGATAGCCTTCTTGTACCATACTTCAGCCTTACGCGGATCCCTGGTCAAACGGTAACACTCGGCGATTTTAAAGACAATCTCATTTTTTCTTGACTTTTCTTTTACCTTATTGTACGCAGTTTTATATAGATCAACAGCGTCAGCATATTCACCGGCATCAAAAGTAAGATTGGCTTTATAATCCTTATCCCTTTTACTCTGTGAAAAAGCGGCCGGCATTATGATAGCGGCAGCAAGTAGCGTAATGATGAATCTGAACCTATTCATTCGTGAGCCTGTTTGATGAATCGTAAAATTAACTGTTTTTTAAGGATTGTGACAACACAATTCTCAGGTTTGTTAAAAACGATGTGAGATGTTAAATGTTGTGATACAAAAGTATAAATAATTTAAGGAAGGGAGGTAGGGAGTTGGAGATTGGAGATTGGAGACGGGAGACGGGAGACGGGAGACGGATTTAGTAAATACGATGGCGGGCCGGGTCTCCCCTTCAGGGGATCAAGGGGTGAGCGAGGGGAGGAAGGTACACGGGAAAAAGAAAAAAAAGAGTGGGAAGAAAGGTGAAAGGCGAAAGGGAGGAGAACAATAATGAATCGATTAATGAAAAATGAAAAACCAAATCGTTGAGACATGATGAATCACGTCTGTGAAAATACCGGATACTAATCTGTGATAATCTGGGTAATCTGTGGTGAAAATGAATCATGAATTCGGAGACGGGAGAAAGATTTAGTAAATACGATGGCGGGCCGGGTCTCCCCTTCAGGGGATCAAGGGGTGAGCGAGGGGAGGAAGGTACACGGGAAAAAGAAAAAAAAGAGTGGGAAGAAAGGTGAAAGGCGAAAGGGAGGAGAACAATAATGAATCGATTAATGAAAAATGAAAAACCAAATCGTTGAGACATGATGAATCACGTCTGTGAAAATACCGGATACTAATCTGTGATAATCTGGGTAATCTGTGGTGAAAATGAATCATGAATTCGGAGACGGGAGAAAGATTTAGTAAATACGATGGCGGGCCGGGTCTCCCCTTCAGGGGATCAAGGGGTGAGCGAGGGGAGGAAGGTACACGGAAAAAAGAAAAAAAAAGAGTGGGAAGAAAGGTGAAAGGCGAAAGGGAGGAGAACAATAATGAATCGATTAATGAAAAATGAAAAACCAAATCGTTGAGACATGATGAATCACGTCTGTGAAAATACCGGATACTAATCTGTGATAATCTGGGTAATCTGTGGTGAAAATGAATCATGAATTCGGAGACGGGAGAAAGATTTAGTAAATGCGATTGTGGGCCGGGTCTCCCCTTCAGGGGATCAAGGGGTGAGCGAGGGGAGGAAGGTACACGGGAAAAAGAAAAAAAAAGAGTGGGAAGAAAGGTGAAAGGCGAAAGGGAGGAGAACAATAATGAATCGATTAATGAAAAATGAAAAACCAAATCGTTGAGACATGATGAATCACGTCTGTGAAAATACCGGATACTAATCTGTGATAATCTGGGTAATCTGTGGTGAAAATGAATCATGAATTCGGAGACCGGCTCGTGATTTAAAAAAGGGCCGGCTTCTGTAGAAGCCGGCCCCTCATATAGAATAGGATGAATTGACTACCTGGTGAACAAAAGTTCCCTGTATTTGGCAAGAGGCCATTTCTCGTTATCCACGATCAGCTCAAGCTTATCCACATGATAACGGATATCATCGAGGTAAGGGAAAATGATCTTCGAATACACATCAGCCTTTTTACGGGTATCTTCAATCTTGTTTGCTTTTTTCCTGGCTTCAATCAATTCCTTGACTTTTGCCTTGATATAGGAAATATGACCTGATATTTCCTTGATAAGGTCGATACGTGCTCCGGCTAATTCCTTGAATTCCTTCTCATTGAAGAGGTCTTTCAGCCCTTTCACATTTTCAACGAGAGAAGTCTGGTAATCGACTGCAATAGGCACGATATGATTCATAACAAGATCGCCAAGGACTCTGGCTTCAATCTGTACTTTTTTGGTATACATTTCCAGTTTAACCTCATTTCTGGCGTGAAGCTCACGTTCGGACAATACCTGCTGCCTCTCGAAGAGTTCAACCGTTGCTTTATTCAGGTAAATATCCAGGGCCTCAGGCACATCATTGATATTGGTCAGTCCGCGTTTAGCGGCTTCTTTTACCCAGTCTTCGCTATAGTTATTGCCGTCGAAACGGACAGCCTTGGATTCGATAATATATTTCCGGAGAACCTGGAAAATGGCTTCATCCTTTTTGATGCCTTTTTTAATGATCACATCAACCTCTTTTTTAAACTGGGTTAACTGGTCGGCTACAGCAGTGTTGAGGGCTATCATCGGGAAAGCACAGTTACCGGAGGAGCCGACGGCACGAAATTCAAACCGGTTACCGGTAAAGGCAAAAGGTGATGTACGGTTCCGGTCAGTGTTATCCAGGAGGATTTCCGGAATTTTACCGATATTCAGTTTCAGTTCTGTCTTTTCATCCGGGGTCATCTTCCTGGTCGTAACTTTTGCTTCAATCTCATCAAGCATCCGGCTTATCTGGGTACCCAGGAAAACAGAGATAATGGCGGGAGGTGCTTCATTAGCTCCCAGCCTGTGGGCGTTCCCTGCTGAAACAACACTGGCCCTGAGAAGGTCGGAATTCTTATAGACTGCCATGATCGTATTTACCAGGAAAGTAAGGAACATCAGGTTTGTCCTGGGAGTTTTCCCCGGTGATAACAGGTTGACGCCTGTATCCGTTGAGAGCGACCAGTTGTTATGTTTTCCTGATCCGTTTATACCTGCAAACGGCTTTTCGTGAAAGAGTACCCTGAAATTATGCCTTCGGGCAGTCTTTTTCATCAGGTCCATGATCAACAGGTTGTGGTCAACAGCCAGGTTGGTTTCTTCAAAAATGGGGGCACATTCGAACTGGTTCGGGGCTACCTCGTTATGACGGGTTTTTACCGGAATACCAAGTTTGTAAGCCTCGATCTCAAAATCCTGCATATAGGCTTTTACCCTCTGCGGAATGGAATAAAAATAATGATCCTCAAGTTGCTGATCTTTCGCTGAAGCGTGACCCATAAGGGTTCTCCCGGTAAGGGCAAGGTCAGGACGGGCATTAAAAAGTGCTTCATCTATCAGGAAATATTCCTGCTCCCAGCCCAGATTTGAAATGACTTTGGATACATTGCGGTCAAAATACTGTGCCACATCTGTTGCTGCTTTATCCACGGCTCCAAGTGCTTTGAGAAGCGGCGTTTTAGCATCCAGCGCATCACCTGTGTAGGAAACAAAAATGGTCGGGATACTCAGGGTGTTATCGATGATGAATGCCGGTGATGAAGGGTCCCAGGCAGTGTAACCCCTGGCCTCAAAAGTGTTTCTTAAACCCCCGCTGGGAAAAGATGATGCGTCGGGTTCCTGCTGAGATAATAACTTACCTCTGAAGTTTTCAACAACGCCTCCGGTGGGAGAATGTTCAATAAAGGCGTCATGTTTCTCGGCCGTACCCTCTGTTAGAGGTTGAAACCAGTGAGTATAATGGGTTACCCCATTTTCCATTGCCCAGGCTTTCATCCCCGAAGCTACCTGATCGGCAATTTTCCTGTCGATACGGGTACCTTTGTCGATGGCTTCCATTACTTTTTCAAATGCCTCGGCAGAAAGATATTTGCGCATTTTTCCATAGTCGAATACATTAACTGCATAATAATCCGACACTTTTGATGAAGGTGCTGCCACAAATTTGGGAGAATGTGAAAAGACCTCTTTCAGAGCTTCAAATCTGATAAATGCCATGTTTTATATTTTAATTGTTAATAATGTAGGGTTGCCGGTACAAATATATATCTTTTTTAACATCGTACCCCTACTTTTTTACATTTTTATAAAATATTTTTTACTTTTTCAGCAAGAAGGGTCATTTTTCGTCAATTGTGAGTACAAAATTTAAAAAAAAACTAAATTTACCCCTGAAATAACCCTTACGCATTCAAAATTACCATCTATGAAAATTTTTCCTTTCAAAATCCTGCTACTCACAATCCTGTTGTTTTCATGTAAGCGGGAGGAAAACCATTTTGTTTCCACTAAAGGCCGTGAAATCGTCACATCCGGTGGTGAAAAGCTATTATTAAAAGGAGTAAATCTGGGATTCTGGCTTGTGCCTGAAGGCTATCCCCTGTTCATTTCCAACATATATGCCCCCCGCGAATACTATGATCTGATTGCGGATCTTGCCGGACCCGATTATTCCAAAGAGTTTTGGAGAACCTACCAGGAGGTCTTCATCACGGAAAAAGACATAGCCTACCTTAAATCCATTGGACTTAACTCTGTCAGGATACCCTTCGACTACCGTTTGTTCGCTGATGAATTTTACCTGGGCAGTTACAAGCCGAGAGGTTTTGAACTTCTCGACCGTGTTGTCAGCTGGTGCAGAAATGCCGGGATATGGGTCATCCTGGATATGCACGCTGCCCCCGGAAGTCAGGCCGGATGGAATACAGATGACGGGTATACCTACCCGTGGCTTTTTGAAGACGGCGGGGAGGGGAGCCGGGAACAAACCATTCAGATATGGACCAGCATCGCCAGACATTTTGCAAATGACACCACCATTCTCGGATATGATCTTCTCGGCGAACCTATCCATCAATATTGTGATACCACCAGACTCAATAAACGGCTTGAGCCTTTCTATAAAAGCCTGGTATCCTCCATACGGAAGGTGGACAAAAATCATATCTGTTTTCTCGCCGGTGCATTCTGGAACCGGAATTTCGATGTCTTCACCGGCCCCTTCGATCCGAAACTGGTGTATACCACACATCTCTACTCCGTAACCGACGC
The DNA here is from genome assembly GCA_963732905.1 of uncultured Bacteroidales bacterium. Classification (GTDB taxonomy): domain Bacteria; phylum Bacteroidota; class Bacteroidia; order Bacteroidales; genus DASQZK01. The sequence continues at coordinate 146,864 of CAVTBM010000007.1, read as the reverse complement.
ATACTGTTCACCCGACTACTTTATTCAGTTCAGCAAAAAATTTAATGTTCCTGTATGGCTGGGTGAATTTGGCCTGGGGAAAGACACTTTCGTCGATTCCCTTCGCACAGTATTCGAAAAAAATGATGTCGGATGGTGTTTGTGGACCTATAAAATGATGGATAATGAACACTGCCTGATGGATATTCCTAAACCGGAGAACTGGGATCTCGTCTCAACCTATGCCAATGGCTGCTATTGTAATATGGAGGATAAAGTGGCTGCGCGACCGGATATTTACCAAACCAGGAAAGCTCTGGATCAGTTCCTTAAAAATATAAGGATTGAAAACTGCCGGCCTTCTGACTATTATTTTAAAGCACTGAATATTAACAACACCAAACCCTGATCATTATGACACTCACCGACTGGCTTGGATCTGCCGGGGTATTTCTCATCCTTCTGGCTTATCTGCTCAACATTTTCAATAAACTCCCCAAAGACGGATATTCTTATATATTGATGAATATTTTCGGAGCCGGCCTGGCTTTCCTGGCTTCCGTGCTCCTCAGGTATCTTCCCTTCGTCATACTTGAAGCCGCATGGACAATAGTCTCAATCATAGCCCTGATAAGGTTTTCACTTCATACCGGACCAGGAAATAAAGGATACCAGGACTGAAAAACTACTCCTCATGAATACCAGACACATTGCCTGTGCCCTTGCAGGTCTGAGCCTTCTGAATGGGATACCTCCCCTGAGAGAAGCCCTTTACTGGCACTGGCCACATTACAGTAACCACGGTCAGCAAAGTCCGGCAAGCGTGATCAGGAAAGGAGACTATAAACTAATCGAATACCATGAGAATGGCTATGTTCAACTTTTTAATCTCAGCAATGATATCGGAGAACATAACAACCTGGCCGATTCTATGCCGGACAAGGTAAATGAGCTGCGAAACAGTCTGCACAAATGGCAGAAAGAAACCGGAGCAGCTATGCCCGTTTCAAATCCAGGTTACAAACCCAATCCGGAGAATGTATTTGAGAGATGGTAGAAATTCGCGATGAACAATGGCCTACTTTCCGAAATATTCTGCGAAATATTTGTAAAACAACGGGATCGTCTCAATACCCTTAAAGAAATTGTATAACGGAAAATTTTCGTTGGGGGAATGAATGGCATCCGATTCCAGGCCAAAACCCAGCAGGATGGATTTTATGCCGAGTACTTCCTCGAAATCGGAAATGATGGGTATGCTTCCCCCACTGCGTGTGGGTATTGGCTTTCTGCCAAAGGTGTCCTCAATTGCCTTGCTGGCAGCCTTATAGGCCGGAGTGTTGATGGAGGCAACATAACCGTGTCCGCCATGAAGACTTTTTACCTTTACCGTAACGGTTTTTGGCGCCAGCGAAGTGAAATAGTCCCCGAAAAGCCTGTCGATTTTCAACGGGTCCTGGTTTGGTACCAGCCTCATCGATATTTTTGCAAAAGCTTTTGAAGGCAGAATGGTCTTGGCTCCTTCACCGGTATAGCCGCCCCATATTCCGCATACATCCAGACTTGGCCTGATGCCTGTGCGTTCAGGAGTGGAAAATCCTTTCTCCCCGTCCACGTCCTTAATTCCGATGCTCTCCATGTATTTCTTCAGGTTGAATGGGGCTTTGGCCATCTCGTCCCTTTCTTCACGACTGACTTCTTCAACATCATCATAGAACCCGGGGATGGTAATCCGGTTATTCTCATCCTTCAGGGAGGAAATCATTCCGGCCAGAACATTCAAAGGATTCGCTACCGCGCCACCGTAAATACCCGAATGAAGATCACGGTCCGGTCCGCTGACCTCAACCTGAAGGTAACTAAGGCCCCTCAGGCCTACGGTGATGGAAGGTATATCAGACGCTATCATGGTCGTATCACTCACGAGAATAATATCAGCTTTAAGAAGATCTTTATGCGCCCTGCAAAATGCTTTCAGGCTTGGTGAGCCAATCTCTTCCTCCCCTTCGATCATGAATTTCACGTTGCACGGGAGCGTACCGGTACGGTTCATGAGCTCAAATGCCTTAACTTGCATAAACATCTGTCCTTTGTCATCATCGGCACCCCGACCATATATTTTGCCGTCTCTCACTTCCGGCTCGAAAGGTTTTGAGACCCAAAGGTCAAGTGGTTCCGGAGGCTGAACATCGTAATGGCCATAGACAAGGACCGTGGGAAGTGCCGGATCGATGATTTTTTCAGCATAAACGACAGGTATACCCGTTGTGCTCATGATCTGAGCTTTATCAGCACCTGCTTTTTCAAAACTCAATTTAACCGCCTGTGCGGCTTTTTGCATATCATCCTTATGCTCGCTGCAGGAACTGACCGAGGGGATCCGGATTATTTCAAACAACTCTTCCAGGAATCGTTCCTTATTATCATTAATATAAGACTTAATCATGAAAATTGGAGTTTAAAAAAGTGTTGCATTATTGAATTCACAAGTATAATAATTATTGTTCTCCCTCTATTTTGGAAACGAGCTGTTCCTTAACATTCAGGGATGAAGTTCCTGATAAACCTCCTCAAGTTCATGATAAAAATCTTCGCCATATACCCGGACAATCGCCTCCTGCAGAAACCGGAATACCGGTACATGCTTATCCCTGCCAAGGATCCTTGCAGGTTGGCATATTCCCCATTTGTTGTAATTCAGTGCCGTATATTTTCCAATCCGGCTGACCCGGATAGGATAAAGATGACATGACACAGGTTTCCTGAAGGTCGTCTTTCCCTCATGCCAGGCTTTCTCGATACCGCAATAAGCGATCCTGTCCACAAAATAGGTATAAGCACATTCGTTTCCACCGATAAGCGGTGTCACTTTTTCACCGTCATGATCAACCACCCATTTACCCTGTTCTTCAATGGCTTCTTGTCCCTTTGGGGTGATATAGTCCCTGAGATTTTCGTACTCCCGGTCAAGGATCTTTTCTTCCCCTTCGGCAAGAGGAGCTCCTGCATCACCAATGACACAACATGAACCATGACATTTTTCAAGATGACAGATAAACTCAGCCTCAAATAACTCGCTGCTCACAATCTTATCGCCGATCTGTATCATATTCTTACTTTTTTTGTCCCGTCCCTAAAGTAAAAAAAGTTTTTACATTAGCTTAGACAATCAGAAATATATATTGTTATTCCATACCATTAGGATTACTTTAGCAGAATCTTTGCCGGATTCAACGAACAGAATGAAGATCTACATTATACTTTTATTCAGCCTCTTCTTTGCCACGCCGCTATACAGTCAGGATAGCCTTTTTAATAATGAAAGGATACTGAAAGTTATCTATAATGGCTTAACCGCCATGTACGGATACGATTTCGGCCCTGCGCATGAAGCCCTGGAACAGGTGAGAAAGGAATATCCCGATCATCCGGTAACACCCTTTTTCGAAGCGTTGATCACGTATTGGGAATACTACCCTCTCCTGCCGGGCCAGCCCGAAGCCGACAAATTCACCACGCTGATGGAAGATTGCATCTCCCGGGCGGAAAATATGCTGGATAAAGATGAAAACAATATCGAAGGTGTATTTTTTGACCTTTTCGGAAGGGCTTTTTATGTGATGTTCTGGTCGGACAACGGAAAACCGGGAAAAGTCTTTCCTTTTCTTAACCAGATGTACAAAGAGACACTCAAAGGTTTTGAATTCAAGGACGTGTTTAATGAATTCTATTTCACCTGCGGACTCTACAATTATTATATCGAAGCCTACCCTGAAAACCATCCTGTTTACAAGCCGATAGCCATGTTTTTCAGGAAGGGTAACCGGAAACTCGGACTTAAACAACTAAAATATTGTGCTGATAACTCGGTTTTTCTCCGTGTGGAAGCCCGGCTCTTTCTCTCTATCATTTACGAGAATTATGAGGATGATTTCAAGACGGCTCAGGAATACGCCGCTTCACTCTATAACGAATTTCCTGGAAATCCATATTATGCAGGTAACTATCTGGAGATCCTGTTGTATAATCACAAATATTTCTTTGCCCCGGTCATCCTGGACCATCTCTCGGAAATGGAAAATCCCTTCGCCGAAATGCAGACCCATCTTTTTAATGGGTTATACCTTGAAAAAGGGCAGCATGATTGGGAGAAGGCTGCAGATGAATACAGGCAGGCTCTTAATCTGGCAAAGAAATACGGACCTTTTGCCAATCATTACAACGCCATTGCCGATATGGGCCTCGGAAGATATTTCCAGGCAAAAGGTGATCGCTCCGAAGCCCTGGAATATTTCAGAAAAGCCAGGGACGTCACATCGTATGATTATATACTGAAAGATCGGTGACCGCGTAAATGAGAAGGTGACGTCAAACGATAACGGGCTGCCGGTGTACTTTAAGTGCGAATTGTTTACATTTGAGCATGAAGAATATCCCATGAGGTACACGGTTGAACAACTTGAGAACGATCCTCGTTTCCGGCAAACGAACCGTCTTGGATATGAAGGCATTCTTCAGTTTGTCATGGAAAATATCCGAAAGGTCAATATTGCCAGCCGGACCTACTTGTTTATCAACGTCCTTTACCTGGTGTTCCTGATTGCCATTTCCATTACCGGATTTTTCATCCAGGGTTATCATACCGGACCCTATATTAGTTCCCTGTTCTGGGGTATCCTGGCAGGATCCTTTGCGATCATCCCGTTTCATGAAGCATTTCACGGCCTGGCATACAAAATTATTGGAGCACCGGTCATCCACTTTGGTGCTGACCTGAAACAAATGCTGTTTTATGTGGCAGCTGACCGCTACGTGGTTGGACGCCGGGAGTTTTATTTCATAGCCCTGGCCCCCTTCATTGCCATTAACCTTATTACCATCGGTGCCTCCTTATTTCTGGCCGGATACTGGCACATTTTTTTCACGGTCTTTTTGCTGTTTCATAATATCATGTGTATCGGCGACTTTGCCATGATGAGTTACTTCATGCAATATCCTGAAAAAGAACTGTATACATTTGACGATCATAAGAACAGGATATCTTATATTTACGAGCGGAGCAGGGAGAATGGTGAGTCCGGGGCAACAGATCTTTAGATCCTAGGGAGGGGAGCGGAGCCAGGTGACAGTAAGAGAACGAAACCGGGTCACCACATTTTTCTAAGTACCGGAGCCCTGCCACACAGACCGTAAGGTTTCCCCCCTGGTTTTAATAAACCCTGAACGAATTATTACTGTTTTTGGCTATTTTTGTTAAAAGTCCTTTACCCAGTAATTCTAATAGTATGAAACGATTATTTTCCCTTCTCTTCATCACGCTGCAAATAAGTCTTTACGGACAGGATTTTTACCACGTAGCCGGAAAAACTGTCACATTGTCAAACGGATATATCACCAGGGAAATATGCATGGATCATGACTGTGTTAACGGTACGATTCTTTCCGTACCTGAAGAACAGAGGAATTTCGTTCATCGTGGCAGGGAATTCTCTTTTCTCCTGAATGGAAAAACCATGGATGGCTTCAGCGGCTGGACCTTTATTGCTGCAGAACCTCTGAATACCGGGGATGCGGGCAAAGGAGCCACAGTCATTCTCGATTCCAAAGACCGGTCCCTGCCCCTCAGACTGAAGATCAATTATTTGCTTTATCCTGAATCTTCCGTCATACGTAAATGGATCGACTTCATCAATACCGGAACCGGAGACCTCAAAGTTGAAGCCGTAAACATCGAAGATCTGATAACCGATCTTTCACAGGTCTCTTCCGTGGTTTACCATGATTACGGCAGGATGAAACAGCTGGGCACTTTCATTGGAAACTGGGACGACCCGGTGGTGGTGATCCACGATGTCACCGGCAGACGGGGTATCGCCATTGGCAACGAAGCACCCGGAATATTAAAACGTACAGCTTACAACACACACGACAATAACCTTGAAGCCGGTCTCACCCATCCTGGTCAGGATTTTCCCTTCCGGAAATGGCTGAAACCCGGTGAAGAATGGGAGAGTCCCAAAACATTCATTACGGCTTATTCAGGTACAGACGACGGTTTCAGCGTTATCAACGGTAAAATAAACGACTTCATTGTTAAATATATGAATACCAGGATTGTAGAAGACCGGCATAAGCCTGTTTTTGTGTACAATACCTGGAATCCTTTCCGGACCTTCGTAAGTGATTCCCTCATCCGTGATGTGGCCAAAGCCGCTGCCGAATGCGGTGTTCAGGAATTCGTCATCGACGATGGCTGGCAGGTCAATGCCGGATCAGTGTCATCGGCCGATGCATGGGGCAACAATTACGGCGACTGGCTTGTCGACGAACAGAAGTTTCCCGGCGGACTCAAACCGACGTTTGACTATATCAGGTCGCTGGGCATGAAACCGGGATTGTGGATCAGCATAGGTGCAGCCACAGCCGATTCAAAAGTGTTTCACGATCATCCGGAATGGTTTGTTATAAATTACAAGGGAGAGCCGGGGAACATACACAGTATGAATGATAAGGATTTTTACTCAAGTTGTTTCGGAACCGATTGGTTCGACTACATTAAAGGGGTAATCCTGAGGCTGGAAAAGGAGTACGGTCTGGCTTACGCGAAACTTGACTTCTCAGTAGTCACCAGTGCTTATGTTACGGATCCACGGATTTCGGGGTGTTATGCCACCGATCATCCGTACCACAGGGATCATGAAGAATCTTTTACAGTGATCTATGAACGGATTCTGAAACTGTTTGACGAACTGCATGACGAGGCACCCGGACTCTTTATCGACTGCACCTTTGAGACTGCCGGTAAACTGCAGCTGATCGACTATGCGATCGCAGAACATGCCGAAGGCGACTGGCTGGCCAACTTCGAGGAACCATCCCCCACCGGTCCGCTGAGGATCAGGCAGATGGCCTGGTGGCGTTCTCCTGCAATCCCGGCAGGTGCCCTGGTCATTGGTAACTCTCAGATGAATGATCCCGGATTTGAACTGGCGCTGAAATCACTGACCGGCACCCTGCCCATCGTCCTCGGTGATCCGCGGAAAATACCGGAAAAGCAACGTGCAGGGATCAAAAAATGGTCTGACTGGATGCAGTCTGCAGAAAAGAAATACGACTATATGTCCTACCGGAAGGATCTGCCCGGATTTGGCGAGCCCAGAGAAGGAGCATGGGACGGATGGATGCGGATTAATTTTCAGACAAAGGAAGGTGGCATTTTCGGTGTGTTCAGGCAGGATGCCCTGGAGGACAGCCGTATGGTTTTTCTCTCAGATCTCAACCCTGAAAAAACATACAGCATCAGGCTGGCCCCCGGAGGAACGGAAGTCTACAGGGCAACAGGAAAAAATCTGATGGAAATTGGATTCGGCGTGAAGATCCCGGAAAAATGCGACGGCAGAATCTTTGAAATCGGTATGGTGAAGTAATCCGGAAATATGAAAAGAAAAACAGGCCCCGGGGCAGATAATCCCCCCAAAGGCCTGCCTGTCATGAATTAAAATTTAAATATCGCTCCAACAGTGATGTTCCCCGTGGTGAAAATGTTATCGGTATCAGCCCCGAAGCTGAAGCTGTGATTGCTGGTTTTAACCTCTGTTCCACTTGTATCGTCTTTCGAAGAATTCCAGTTTAATCCCAAACTTAGCAGGTTGATCCCGGCTTCCAGCTGGATTTTGTCATTCAGGTCATATGAAACACCGGGATAAAAATTGATACCGAAAAACGTTGTCTTCGGTTCAGCGTTTATCGTTCCACCCGTTTTATCTTTTGTATGAAGGAAAGACACGCCCAGTTGTCCCTGCCCGTAAATAGCGAATTTGTCCATCCTTATGGCATAATAACGGGCAAAAGGTGCGATGCCGAATGAATTTGACTTAATTATCCTTTCATTAGTTCCCGGATAGGTTGTTTTATTCGTACCTAAATTAAGTTCCACACCGACGAGGAAATCATCTGACAGGAAATATCCGGCTTTTGGATTGAAATTGAAGGAAGTAATGCTGTTCTGGTCTGTGGTAGTAGTTCCGACATCGACGGTGCCGCCGCTTGTGGAGAAGCTGATGCTGCCACCTGCAATATACTGAGCTTTCACAATGCCTGCAGACAAGAGGGTCAGTAAGAAGAACAATGGGATTTTTTTCATGGTTGTTGTTTTATTTAGCCTACTCTCGGGTTTTTCGGCTTACACCCCCCGCAGTTTAAAAGGGCCCGGCATGCAGGGAATTACCGGTTTAGTATCTTTTTATGGTCTTTTCAGTACCTAAAATAACTGTATTAATCCGCAAAATATTATGCAAACCATCATGAAAGCATTATTACATAAGGGTTTGAATCGCCTGGCCGTGAAATTAAGAGCTATTTTAATGCTATAAATCAATAACTTAAATAAAGAGCCCTGACAGGAAATCCCAAAGAATTTCCGGCAGAACTCACAGAAAAATTCCATTAAAGAAGGACCAGTTGCTCATAATTGCCTTTGCAACCCTCTCCTTTTCCAGTTTCCAGGCACAGAAGAACCAGTCATAGCATTTCAGTCCGTACTGGTTCATCAGGGGTACTAAGGATCGCAATGATTCTAGGTAAGTCCAGGGTATTGGTCAGGAACCCCAGAGCCGGAACAAACAATTCACGGACCTGTCTGTTTAGAAGTTTTATGAATTAAGAGAAGATAAATGGCAAAAATCACCTTAAAGGGAAATCCGGTTCATACGTATAGCAGTCTGCCACCGGTCGGTTCGGTTGCTCCGGATTTTCTGATCGTAAAAACGGATTTTACCGAGGTAAAGTTAACCGATTTCAGGGGACAGAAAGTCATCCTGAACATTTTCCCAAGCGTAGACACCAGTACATGTGCAGCTTCAGAACGCCGTTTCAACCAGGTTGCCGGGGATCTTGAAAATACAGTGATAATATCGGTTTCCATGGATCTGCCCTATGCACTCCGGAGATTCTGTGCAGCTGAAGGAATTGAGGAGGTTATCCCCGGAAGTGTCTTCCGCTCTCCGGAATTTGGAAAGAACTACGGAGTAATGATGACCGATGGTTATATGAAAGGACTGATGTCAAGATCCATTGTGGTCATCAATGAGCAGGGGAAAATCCTTTATACACAACAGGTCCCGGAAATTAACCATGAACCCGACTATGATGAAGCTCTCAAAGCAGCCGTATGAGCGGTTTATTAATCCTCCTTTCAGCCTGAAAAGATCCTCTGTCCCTACTGCATATCGCAGTAATACAATATTTTTATTTGCTAAGATGGCAAAGTTCTTTATTTTAGCCCGCTCATAAAAAAAATTAGCGATGGCCGGATTTATTTCACAAGTAAAATCATACCCCCGCACCTTCTGGGCTGCCAACACTCTCGAACTGTTCGAACGATGGGCATACTACGGCATCTTCAATCTCCTTGCCCTGTACCTTACCAACTCACCTGAAACGGGGGCCCTCGGTTTCTCTCAGGTTGAGAAGGGCCTCATTATGGGGATCGTCAATGCCATCCTTTACTTTCTGCCGGTAATCACCGGCTCGATTGCCGATAAGTTCGGGTATAAAAAGGTGCTTGTGATTGCCTTCATCATTCTTTCTTCGGGATATTACCTGATGGGCCTGGTGACGACCTTTACCAGCGTCTTCATCGCCTTTTTCTATGTCGCCATTGGTGCCGCACTCTTTAAACCCATTGTTTCCGCCACCATTGCCAAGAGTACCAACGAAGGCAATTCATCTCTGGGCTTCGGCATTTTCTATATGATCATCAATATAGGCGGTTTGATAGGGCCGTTTATGGCCTCTGGTCTCAGAGAGACCAGCTGGGACTACATTTTTATCATGTCGGCAGCTGCCATCCTGGTGAACCTGGTTATTGTCCTTTTGTTTTTTAAGGAACCGGAACGGCAGGAAAACAAAGATCCCCTGTCAAAAAGCATCATCGAAGTTTTCAAAAATATCTGGATGGCTCTGAAAGATATCCGTTTTACCGTTTTCCTGCTCATATTAATCGGATCATGGACGGTTTTCTGGCAATACTTCTACAGCCTGCCGGTTTTTGTTGAGCAGTGGGTTGACACGCATGCCATGTATGAGTTCTTTTACAAGATATCACCCGGACTTGCAAAGGCTGTCGGAACAAGCTCTGGTGTAATCCTGGCGGAAAAGTTCATTACCATGGATGCGCTATTCATAGTTGTCTTCCAGATTATTGTAAGTACACTTATCTCCAGGATCAGGCCTCTTCATTCCATGATCGTAGGTCTACTGGTCAATGTTTTCGGACTGACACTCGCTGTTCTTACACGAAGCCCCTTTATTCTTCTGCTATCTATCTTAATCTTTTCCCTGGGTGAAATGGCCTTTTCTCCGAAAATACTGGAGTATATTGGCCGTATTGCGCCAAAAGACAAAGCTGCCGTATACATGGGTACCCAGTTCCTTCCCATTGCCGCCGGTAATTTTATCGGGGGATTCATTGCCGGAGGGGTATATGAACGCCTGGCTGATAAGATAGAAATGGCCAAAAGGCTAATCCCCGGACATCTTGATCCTTCCCTTACCAGCGATCAGATCCTCCAGCTGGCTATGAAGACGACAAACCTGGATCAGGCCGGACTCACAAAGATGCTCTGGGCTGAATACAACCCATACCGCTTCGGGTACGTCCTACTTGGCATGGGATTATTCACCGTTATACTCCTGGTGATTTATGATTGGTTTCTCAGAAAACAGGGAGTCTGAAACGCCAACGTTAAGTATTTCATTCTGTACATTTTTCAATGTACGTGTATCAAAGTTTTTCAGGGAGAGAGCCACCGGGGTTGAACGGAAGTCAATACCTGTTCATACCTGAGTCCACAGGAAGCTCATCGCTTCAGGTATATAAATCCTTTAAAGTCCATTGGCATTCCTGGTATTCTCAAAACGTACCAGTAAGTGTCCGAGTTCAGTTTTTCCCCGTTGAGATCCCTTCCATCCCAATCACTCATGTAATTCTCCGATTCAAAGACTTTCCTGCCAAGCCTGTCAAAAACAATCAATACTGAATTCTCCCGGAGGCCCCGGATGACAAACAGATCGTTGATATTATCTCCGTTGGGTGAAAAGGCGTTGGGGATGTTGATATCCCCGGGATCAGGATTGGGTACTTCGGGAACCCAGGGTACGGTAAGGGCTGAAGATATATTATTCAGAATGTTTACTTCATTGACACTCCCCTGGATGATGGCTGTATTCTGGTAGAAACCGGAAGAATTTACGGTGGCGGTCACGGTCAGAGTCTGGGATTCACCGCTGACCATGCTTCCGATATTCCACTCACCGCTGATCGTGTCGTAGTTCCCCAGCGTAGGCTCGGCCGAAACCAGTGTGTACCCTCCGGGCATCACATCGCTGACCATAATCCCTGAGGCGTCAAAGGGACCGTTATTGATTGCCTTTACGGTAAAAACAACAGTCTGTCCTATCTCCGGTGAAACATCATCCACGAGCTTCAAAACACTCAGGTCGGTATTGGTGCCGGTATTGACGCAATTCTGAATCTGAATGTATACATTTTTTGGCGGGGATGTGCATCCGTTCGCGGAAACCGTCAGGCTATATACACCGGAATCCTGAGGTGTTGATGAAAAGATCTCTGAATACTGTTCAACAGAGCTGTATCCATTCGGACCTCTCCAGAGGTAGCTTGCGCCCGGAACGCTATGGGCAATCAGGTTAATCGAATTACCGGCACAAACAGGTGAATTAGTGCTGGCAATTGCAATGGGAGCCGGGTTCACGGTGATATGATACTTTGCCGTATCCGCTTTTCCTCCTCTATTTCCGATCACAATAAGGTTTCCGCCGGTTGCATTCACTCCGAAATTCAGATGGACGTTCGAAGAACTGCCGTTAATGGACACTCCTGTACCTGAATAGTTCCAGGAATAAGCTGAAGTGCCGTCCATACCGAAAACAGAGTAGCTTTCTCCCGTGAGTCCCTGGCATACGATGTGGCTCCCTGTGATCCGGCTTTTGTCAATGTCGTACATCTCTTCCACTTCATCCGGACTCAGGATCCGGTTATAAATCATCACCTCATCGATCTTCCCTCTGAAGAACCGGTCTGATAACCATGGATTCTGGTCCCATCCGATTAATAACGGGTCACTGTTTATTCTCATCCCATCTGTGTAGTTCAGCTCCGCATTAAATTTCCCATCCACGTAAAGCTTAAAAATCTGCCCGTCATAGGTAGCAACCATAAAATGCCATTTATTATCCACTACTTTATCGGTTGAAACAACGTACCCCCCCTGATCATTCTGATGATTGTACCAGATATCGGCCCTGGCTTTGCCATATTCATTGATATCCATAAGATATCCGTGCCTGGGTTCCACCTTTTCCGCTTTGCAGATAATATCTGCGAAAGGTTTGGCATAATCTGTCTTAAACCATGCACTCATGGTAATAGGTCCGGAAATTTGCAGGATGGTTGAGTTGGGAACCAGGATGTAATCATTCTCACCGTCAAAATAATATGCGTGGTTTGGATCCCCGAACCGGTCTGTGGTCAGGGTAGCACCATAAGCCGTGCCGTTGTTCCCGTTTCCGCTTTCATCGTTCGCATTGCCATTGAAGGGATAGAAGGCAATCAGCTTATCCGTTGAAACCTGCGCAGAAACGGAATAATGAAAAAAAACGATTACACCGAAAAAGGCTATGAACATCCGAGCTTTCATTCTTTTCATTCTATAATAATTTTGATTCCAGAGGCAGAATAGCCTGTCCCACTCGTGTGGGAGAACCACACATTACATATTATTATAAGGTTACTTTTATCTCCGCTGAGCTCTCCGACACAGGCGGATCGGTTGTATTGTCATCAATTATGCGGGATTCATTTTTTGCTATTCTTCATCGGTTATCCGAGCTTCTGATAGCCTGGCGTAAACCTTCGACACCGACTAAACCGAGATTGATCCCAAGTGAGATCTCATGTGTTCCATAGTTATACCTTACTATGTTGCTTAAGTTACATTCGTAGTTATACCCGGCGTAAACCATCTTGTAGATCCGGATACCGAATCGGAAATTTGCCCTTCCTGCAGTACTGAAGGATGCCGCAATCCAGTTCAGTTTTTTCACATACAGTTTTGCGTGAACATCCAGATTCAAAGGTTCTCCTCCCCATTTTTTCAGTTCTAAGGAAGGTTCAAAATTGAATGAATTGCTGCTCCCGTTAAATTTATATCCTCCCATTAAAAAGTAGCCGGGCTTCTCCATCGGGTTCTGGTTTACAGCGGACACGCCCGGCAAAAGTTTAATGAATGAAATGCCCCCGAACCAGGTGTTGGTATGATAATATGCCCCTATGCCCACATTGAACCTGAAAAGGCTTTCATTTCCATCGAGAAGGTAAGGATCATTGGCCTGGTCAGGCTTCAGGATGGAACTGTTAAGAGCATACTGAAACATATATGCCGATAAGCCGAAAGACAACCGGGCATCTGCATTCACCGGAACAGAATACGCGTATGAAAGGATCCCCCCGGTTGTTGATAACGGTCCGTTTTTATCCTGGAAGACAGAGGCCCCGAGACCGACCCGGTCTTTCAGATGCAAGGGGCCATCGTTAATGAAGCCTTTGGGATCATAAAAATCATAGCTGCCGACCCTGAAGTTCCCGGCAAACAAAAATGTGGCCGGTGAATCCGGAAATCCCAGCCATTGTTTTTTTACTGACATGCCGGCAACCGGATAATATTCCGATCCCGTACAGGCCGGATTGGTAATAAACGGATACAGATAGTCATCACCAAATACCGCTTGCTCCTGTGAAAAAACATCCAGACTGCACAGGGTTAAAAGAGGGATCAAGATATTTCTGAATTGAAGTAAAGCCATCTCCGGATCACTTTTGAATGATTTTGAATACTACTCTCCTGTTCACTGCCCTGCCTTCAGGTGTATCGTTCGGCACAAGCGGGTAATCGTAACTGTACCCGGCATATTCCACCCTGTCGGGATCGATTCCCTTGCTGATCAGATAGGCTGCAACTGTTTCCACCCTTCTTTCCGAAAGCTTAAGATTGAAATCGTAACTGCCGATGTTGTCGGTGTGCCCTTCCAGCTTAACCCGAATACCAGGGTTGGCTGTCATGAGCCTGTACAATTTATCGATCTCGTGGTATGAGCTGGGCAGCAAATCACTTTTGTTAAATTCAAATTGTATGTTTTTCAGAACAATGGCAGAGTCGACCTCAATTTTACTGATGTCAAAGGAAGTTTCTTCATACTCTTCCCCGTTCTCAGTGATGGCGACCGTATCGGGTGAAACATGGGGAACCGTCACTTTTTCGATAACCACATCATCAATGTAATAATAGGCCGACAACTCCTTTTTCGTCATGTTCCATTTATCCTTTTTCCCTTTGATCCGTTCAGGAATAATCTTCTCTATGCCTGTCGACCTGTCCGGCAGGAAATTTCCAAGAACGATATACTTCTCAAATCCTTCGGCTTTATAAAGCGTCTTTAAGTCAATCCAGTTCCTTGTACTGTCGAGGAAGGAAGAGTAGAACTCCACCTGGGGATGGACCCTGAAAGAAGTGACATCCCTGCTGTTTATATTGCTGCTTCCGGAAAAGTAAACACCGAAATTTTTAACTGCAATATTTGATTCCCCGTCGAGGCACAAAGAAAGTTCCACTCTGTAAAGGCTGTCCTTCTGCAATGTATCCGTCAGGGCCGTTTCAATATACTCCCTGATATCCCTTACTTTCCGGTATGGCTGGACCCGGTAACAGAAAATACCCACAAAGGCGCTGCCGTCTTTTGCCCTGGCTCCCCCGATGTACTTATCAAACATATCATTATACGGATTATTCCTGTCCAGGTTAAAATAATCCGGTGTATCTGAAGATTGAACTTTATGCCAGCCAAATGTTTTTGCCGTGTCGAAGTCGATATAATCCTCAAACGACCCGTTAGGCACGTGGTTTTGAGAATAAACACCCTCCATGGTAAGCATCAGAAAAGCAAATACGACAGAGAGCATTATAATGTGGTAATTCCCCTCTGAACGCATCATAGCTGATTTCCATTTCTTCATGATATTTCCAGCCAGATAAGGTGAAACAGGTATACGGTTATAACGAAAATAAGGATTGCAGATAAAAATCAGAAATTTTTCTCAAAATATCCCTCTGAAAGTCTAATTTATTCTCAGTCTTAACACTCCATATAAGGGCCGGATAAAAATCTGGCAGGAGAATGGAAGTCAGCTTTTAGGAAGAATAATAAAGGTTGCAGCATGGAGACGGAATTCAGGGAACAACAGAATAGACTTATAAGGTAAAACGCAGTGTACAGGCTCAGAACGGGTATCCGATGGCAATATTAAGCACCAGGTTCTCGCGGCGCCAAAACGGGTTGGAAAGGTCAAAAGTCCTGATGCTCCATTTTCTGCCTTCGGACAGCCAGGGCTTCCTGAGCGGAATACCCAGATCTGTCCTGAGGACGAAAAATGAGGCGTCATACCTCAACCCAAATCCACTGCCCACGGCCATATCATCAAAAAACCTGCTCCATTTGAACAGACCCTGACTACCCGCATATTGCGGTTCATTATGCAACAACCATATATTACCGGCGTCCAGGAAGAGAGCACCCTTTAGCATCCTGAAAATGGTAAAACGGTACTCAAGATTACCGCCGGCTTTGATATCGCCCGTCTGATCAAAGAAAATGTTGCTGCCACTGCTGTCGGGTGAAAAGCTGCCCGGCCCGACAGACCGGTACCGGAAGGCCCTGATACTGTTTGGTCCTCCTGTATAAAACTGCTTCCGGTAAGGCAGTACATTCGAATTTCCATATGGTACGCCAATGCCCACAAACCAGCGGTTCACCAGTTTATTGTACTTCTTACCTCCGAGATAAAACCTAAGGTCTAAGCTTCCCCGGGCATATTGAGAGTACGGAAGGCCAAGAACAGTGGTGTTTTTCTCTCCTGTTGTTCTTGCCGACGACAGGGTTTGAACCAGGTTTATCATGTTTCCGGCCATCTCACCATTGAACTCAAAATAGGTATTCACCGCTTTCCGCTCCTTAAGCTGGTCATTATATGTGTAACGGTAACTCAGGCCGAAGATAAACTGTTCACCGAAGCTTTCCCTGATAAACGGATTTTGATTCAGCAGGGTGTCAAAGGCGGGAGATGTATGACTCAGTTTGGAGTAGTTCAGAGTGAATAACTGAAAATCATGACTTTTGGAAAGGGTTTCACGCCAGTTGTAACCAAACGAAAGGTCGGCCGAATGAAGAGTGAATTCGGAGGACCGGTCATACAAATTATATCCGGCTGCAAAGGTGGTGTGAGGTGTGTACTTCCGGGCAAGCACCCGGTTTACATCAATAAAGGGAAACACAAAACGTGGCACCTTGAGCCCTGCATTAAGACCAAACTGCCAGGAATTCAACCCTTTTATATTGCTGGTAATCTGGGTTTCATAACTCCCCGACAGGTCAATGTTAAAATCTTCGGCACCCCTGAAAAGGTTCCTGTCCCTGTAACTCAGGCTAAGTCCGGGACCTGCGAAATCATTTGACTTGGTAACCCCCTCCACGTCCAGCCGAACCGACCTGGGTACCGTTCGGGTAAGAAATACAGAGGCATTCAGATCATTGCCGCCGGTGGAATCCGAAGGCATATCGTAACGGATATTGGCAAACTTGTATACTCCCAGGCCCATTAGTTTGTTCAGGGAAGTACTGTAATCACTGAATCGGTAAGGACTGCCCTTCGTAAGCAAAATAGCACCTGAAAGTACCCCGGGCCTGATGAACTGATCATGAAAAATATACCTGTTGCCGTCCTGATTCACTGTATCTGCCGGCAGATTTTGGTTCTCAAGTGAATAATCGGCATGGACAGTGATCGAATTCAGGTAATACTTTATCTTCACATCTGCAGGGACATCCTTTTTCAGATCGAGGTAGACATCAACAACCTTATCCGAATAACTGCTGTCCAGCCTGAAAATCAGGTAATCGGGAGCAAAATTAAAGTACCCCCGGTTGCGCAGGTCATCACTGATCCTCACCCTTTCCTGCTTCAGCTTTTCCAGATCATACGTATCACCCGGCCTGACAAGACTTTCTGTTTTCAGTGAATCGATCAGAATAATCAGGCTGTCGGCCTTTCCGCTATCTGTAAGGGCGGGGAATGTTACATTTCTGATATGATACCGCCTCCTCGCATCGATGTCATATTCGATTCTGATTTTCCTTCCCTTCACTATCTTTTTGGTGGTGAGCACCGCATCGAAATAACCGTTACTGAACAAGTAATTCCGCATATCATTGGCCGACCAGCCAGCATCAGCATTTTCGTAGACTACCGGCTTATCCCCCAACTTATACTTGATCCAGTGCCGTACACCCTTGTCGGGTACACTGTCGCCGGCAAGGTTGTATAACCAGAGACCGAGCGGCAGGATCCCCAAAAATTCAGTATTGGGTTGGGGTTGCGCATATTCCTGCAGATCCTGCTCAAGGCGAATCTTTTTAATTCCTTTTTGATCCTGAACATGAATACCCGCTCCTTTGTACAAGAGTTCATTTTTCCCCAGCGATTTGGTAGTACTGCATCCGGTAAGCACAAGGAAAATCAGAATCAGGCAGGTATACACCATGCTGACTGCTTTCCGGACCAACGGATACCCGCTATGGAGTTTATACTTCACTGTTTTTTCGTTTTGGATTTTCCGGAACTTTTTTCCGGCTTAACCTTCTCGCGGTGGAACAGATTTTTAAACCGGTAGAAATCACGGTTGAAAATAAAAGCTACCCCGGTTTTATTCAGTTCACCGTCCAGCACATCCTCATATTCATTCTTTTTAAAAGCCTGAATCCTATAGGTGCCGTCGGGTGACAGTTTATACTCTACCACTACATCTCCCGCAAGGTTGTTTATATTGGCAGGTGAGGAGGTGTTGGGGTTATTTTCCGGGATATTCACATTCCCTCCAACCTGTATTGAAAGACGCTTGTTCAATAGTTCCCTCGACATATTCATCTGCACATTAGTGTTTGCGGAAGGTTGCCCCGGTGAGTTTTCAGCATAGGAATTTATGTTGACCTTGAAATTTAACGCGGGGAAATATTGCTGAGAAAAGCGGTTAATCTGGGAGGCCAGAATATTCCCCACACCTTTTCTCGCTGTGGAATTCAGATTATAGGCAAAAGAGTTCTGCGACAAAGTGTTTTGTTCCAGGAAGGTATTAAACAACAAAAGTGAAAACACTTGTTTATTGAGTTCAGACTCGTTGCTGTTAAGTGCCGAGAGACCGGCCTGTATATTTGGATCACGCTCACTGTCCAGCTGTTTGATCTCAAAACTGATGGTGGGCTGCATCAGAAAACCCTTGATATACATATACACGTCGAAATCCATATTACCGCTGTATTGTGTATCCTGAGCACGGGTCATGCCGGTCATCTGCGACGAAATGACGGGCTGGGGAGAGGTCTGTACGGAATACCAGGTAGACAGATCAATCCGGGGATTCGAAACGTCACCGGTCCAGGTCAGGGAACTGCCCTGTGCTATATTGAACTTGCGTTTTAATACATCATAAAGCGTCAGGCTGTAACTACCCCTGTCTACCAGGTAATTACCGGCCAGTGTCATCTGTCCGCTGCCTTTCAGATTAAAGCTCAGGTTACCCGATCCCTGAACTTCAAGCGATTCATCCGAAGAAGGATCAACGATAATCGTCAGTTTCATCTTTTTATCGACACTGATGTTGGCCGTCAGATTTAGGTTCTGAATAGGTGCCTTCTTATAGGTGCCGGTTGATGTTGTCCTGGAGAGAATATTGGAGACCGTATCAGTGCGTTTATTGATGAACTCGACAATACCCTGCTGTGCGATGGATGCGGTTCCGGTCGAGGGTACCACATAATAAAACTCCGAATCAAAGCCCAGGTTAGTAATTAGCTGTATATCCGGATTCTGAAGATTGCCCAGGACGCTCGCATCCAATCCGGCGGTAAGTTTTCCGTAGAACATGTTATTGCTTTTACTTCCGGTGTTCAGGAACATAAACTTGGAAGTATTCATCTTCAGATCAAAGACGGGATTAACCGGGTCCCTTGCATCAATCGTCCCGTTGATCGTGGCTGTATTCCCTTCCGAATCGGCAAGGTGAAAATTATTCAGTCTGACCTGGCGCTTATCGAAAATGATCCGGTCTGTATCCATACGGATAAGGGATTGTGTATAAACCGGTGTGACACTTACCTCTGAAAAAGCAAGATATCCCGAAATCTCAGGATCGGAGATCGTATTCGCAATACTGAGATGTGCGTTTACAGCACCCTTCAGGCTACTGATCTTATCCGGAAAAAAAGGTTTGAACGGTGTCAGATCCAGATTGCTGATATCCGCTTTTGCTTCGAGAGCGACCGGTGCGGATCCGGTATTAAGATGGCCAGATATATCCAAAGAATCTCCCTTTCCATTCAGGCTGACAGCAAAACTGAGAAGATCTCCTGTTTGATTTTCGGCCCGGATTTTCATCAACCGGAATACATTTTCACCAAAAAGAACGATATCCGAAAAAGACAGGTCAGCCTTGAAGACCGAATTACGGCCCATGACAAAATTGCCGTTGGTTGCAGCACTGATGATGCTTTTATCACCGGAAACCAGTCCGGTAAGATTGCCAATGTCAAAATCCGAAAAGGTCATCCTTACAGAAGACGGGATCGAATCAGATTCATTTTCCGCCGTTACGGTTAAACTCTGTTCACCATGCTGAAATTCAAAGTCCTGAATACTAATCCCTGTTTTTGTAAACTTTAAATAATTGTTTGCGGAAATTGTAAAAGGCGTATCGTTGAGGATAATACCTTTACTGTCGAGGCCGACAACCAGGGAGTTTTCCATATTTCTCAGAAATCCTGCAAGGTGATAGCGTTCATTTTTCCCCGTGTTCCCGCTGGAGAGCAACCATCGGATTGTATCACGTCTGACGCTTCCACTCAGGTATGTCGGTAAAATCTCAAAGGGACTGCTGTAAATATGTTCCACTCCCGCCTTCCAGGTTATCTGCTTATTATCGGAATTGATAATCACCTTCAGTGTATCGATGACAGATCCACTGTAGCTGATCTCAGGGAATACTGCAGAAAGGGACAGTGAGGGTTTTGACCCGTCAAAGCTCGCCGTTATATCTGACTGTTCGAAGTTCTTAAGCTCTGGCAGAAAAATCTTTGCCAGAAATTCCGTATTCAGGATCTCAGCCTTAATATCAAAGCTGCCACTCTTCATGTTCATCCCCGCCGTATCCTGATACATATCGAAATAACCACCCAGAAAATTTTTCATCATTCCTGTAAGCTTGCTCATTCTCACCGTTCCGGAATAATCAGCATTTATAAACTGGGACTTCAGAGACAGTGCAACACTCTGAGGACTGTTGGAAGCGCTGATGAGGATGGAATCGAGGGGATAAAACTGTTCGTCTTTGACAACAAGGAAATCATAGGCCTTCAGATACCCATTGATACTATCGATGTTTGCTCCGGTGAAATCCGTCCTTACCGTTCCCTTCAAACGGATGTCCTGATCAGTGAGGTGAATGGCTTTGGCATCCATTGCTTCCACATTGAGCGTGAAATTGTAGGAAGGCACCGAATCCCTGAAAGAAGCTTTCCCGGTGAAATGAGCAACCAGACTTGTATCCCTGATACCGACATCACCGTCAAAAATATGATTGGCAAAAGTTCCTGCCAGTTTGAGATTATGGTAGGTATAATTCAGGGCTGTGAACCGGCCGACAGTAAGATCAAAACTTGCATCCGGATCCCTGAAATGCCTGCTGCTTCCGGAGAATTGTCCGTTAAGGCTTATTTCTCCCAGGGTATCCGGCTTATTAAGCAGCTTACCGAGATCGTAATCCTGCATGCTGATCCTGCCTGAATAATGTTCCCGGTGATCCTGTGTTCCTTTGCGATAGATAAGGTTTGCCAGGGCATTACCCTGCGAAGAATGCAAATTGAACCCCATAGTGAAATCGTTTACAGATCCCTCAAAATGGCCGTGAAGGTTTATATATTCAGGAAGATGAAATGCAGACGGAATCAGCGTGTCGGGTAACAAGGTGAGGATATCTTCCCGCTGAGCCTGAAGGGTGTCAAGACTCACACTGAAACGGGCCTTTTCAAACGAAGGCAGACCTTTCACTTTTCCCGACAACGACAGGGCAAGACTATCCCCGGCACGCAGTTCAAACCTTTCAATATCAATACCGGCAAGCTTCCCTTTAATACCGGCAGAAAGAAATACACTGCCGGTCTGTTGCACACCTGCCGGGATCTTACTGTAAAGGTCCGGAGAGAAGTATTCCACGTCGTGCGGACTGATCCGGCTATTTTCGATGGAAATATCAAACCGGGTATTTTGAGCGTCTTTCAGGATACCGGCAATAGAATCATAATGAAGTGTGGCAAACCCACTGATAAGACTAACGGGCGTTTGAATCTTCAGTGACGCCAGATCTGTCGCAGTGTCGGAAACCAGCACCCGGCCACTGAGACTCGTCAGGTTAAAACCTGACCTTTCCGTGAAACCAAGTTGATGGATGGTTGCCTTATACAGGCCGTCACCGGCTGATATACTCCGGAAATCCGCATTCAGATCGCGGAGCTGAAGATGGTTGAAATCAACCTGTCCCTTTGTCCTGTAGTCCGTATCAGCATCATAGCTGAAAGTGTTGTCGATGAGAATCAACCTGTCTGCACTGATATCCCAGCCATTTCCGGTGTTAACCTTTTCGGCCGCCGTACCTGGCGATGCGTTACCTGTTGTTCCCGCTATGTAAGAGACCACGGTATTTTGCAGTTTAACCTGCTTTAGCCTGATCACCTCGTTTTGAAGATCCACCTTCCCGGGACGAACCGTTAGGTCTGCATGACGGATACGGATTTTCTGTCCGGAAGACTGATCTTCCATATAAAAACTGACATCACTGAGTTTTGCCGTATTGTTAAGAAAGATTCCCGGATTGGATGATGTAGCAGAAGAGCCACTGCTCGCGCCGGAGAGATAAAATGCAGCCGAACTTTTCTGCAGGTCAAAACGGCCGATATCCATGATAAGCGGATCTGGACTGAATTTTCTGAAACGAACAGAAAGATCGCCAATGACGGCCATTATCCGGTTGCCGGTCAGACTGTCGTTATAGATGAACCTGATACCGGTAAGTCTGACCCTGCCCAGGGTAAGGCGGACAGATGACCCGGAGGTTGTATCTGCCGGCACGGACGGAGCTCCGGAAGAAAAGGCTGCCGGGATAAAACTGAAATTAAATGCACTATCGCCCTCAGACCTCAGGATCTTTCCTGTCACATCATGTAATTCCAGCATCCGGATGTTGATATCCCTACGGATAAGGCCAAAAAGCCCGACGTTCGCCCTTATCATACCGGCGCTTATAAGCGTATCCTGATTCAGATCCTCAATGAACAGATCCCTGATTGTGATACGGTTTGGAAGCATGATTCTAATGCTGCCCATTGAGATTTGCGTGTGCATTCTCCGGCTGAGTTTCTGAACGGCGATAGAGGCTAAATAATTCTGTACGACAGAAAACCGAAGGCTAACTGCAATTCCTATAATGATAGCTGCAAGAACCAGAATAACGATTCTCAGCTTACGGAAGATGATCTTCAGGTATTTTCTGAATGAACCTGCCACTTGTCTTATGAAATAATCAAATGAATCCGGATAAACTGTCAGACCTGACAAGGTACGTCTTAATTACGAACCATGCATTGCTTTACAAAATACAAGTTTGCAAAATTGAAAAAATCACGCCATAATTTAACGGTTTTCCACGCGAACCTGAAATTGGTGCCGGATTTCTAACGGCTTGACTGATCTGGCCGCCTTCATAGTGTGCTTCGATATAAAAATCAAGACAATGTGTGGAAAAAAAACCCGAAACGAACCGGTGAAATGTGGAAATACCTACCTAAACAAAAGCCGAAAATCTCTGTTTTAGCTTTATTTATTCATGGCTTACAATTTGGAGAACGAACATTTATATCCTGATCAGAATGGGACTGTATGAGACAGGTTTTGAAAGGAAGAGAAAGCATAAAGGTGCAAAATGTAAATTTGAAACTTTGGGACACCACTCTGGTGATAAATAATATTAACCTCTAAAATGCTATTGCATGGAAATTAATATTAATCGGGCAGTTCAAATAACAGAGAACATCAGCCGTGAAGAATTCCGTGAGAACTACCAGCTTCCCCAGAAACCGGTAATCCTTCGCGGATTATGGAAAGAATACCCGGCCCTGGAGAAATGGACCATCGATTATTTCAAGAAGGAGCTGGGCCAGATTGTGGTAGGTGTATACAACGCTGCGGACACAAAAGCGGACCGGTCAACCAAGGCACCTCCGATCAAAATGAAATTCTGTGATTATCTGGATACGATCACCAGCGGGCCTTCGGATCTGAGACTTTTTCTCTTCAACATTCTCAAGCACAAGCCTGAATTACGCAAGGATTTTGACTATCCGCCAATAACGTCGATGTATCTGAAAAATCTACCCTTCATGTTTTTCGGTGGCAAAGATTCTGTGGTGAGAATGCACCAGGATATGGATTTCGCCAATGTTTTTCTCACGCAGCTTCACGGGAGAAAACTGGTGGTTCTTTTTTCACCAAAATATTCAAGGTTTCTCTATCGCTATCCTTTTAATGTTCACAGTTCGGTAGATGTTGAACATCCCGATTTCGACAAATATCCTGCACTGCGTTTCGTGGAAGGATATACGTGCATACTGGAACCCGGCGACACCTTGTTTATGCCCAGCGGATACTGGCATTATATCAAGTATCTGGAAGGTGGATACGCCATCAACCAGCGTGCATTAAGTCCTCATCCTTCACACTGGTTCAGGGGATTCTATAATGTGGCCATCCTGTCCAACCTGGATGATCTTATGCGCTTCATCCTTGGGAATAACTGGTACCAATACAAGCTAGAACAAACGTACTCCAGGGCAAATGATGCAATGAACCGGCTGAATGTGACCTGAAGGGTAAAAGGTAACCCGTCACCATGAATGTGGACCGGCTACAGGTAACCTCCGGATGATCCTTTTGTGTTTACCAGTTCATGAATTAAGGATAATCTCCATTCCATCCTACGCTTTTGTATATCCTTAACCAGGATGAAAAAACGATGTTAACTTATTTAATAAGTGGTAATTAGCCACCACATCAAAGCATCCTTATCCTGCAGCAGACCGGAGGATAAATTAACATTAGGTGCGAAACGGGTTTTTCAGAGCTTCGATGCGAAGATTGAAAATACCTGCGATATAACATATTTTTATTAACAACTTATCTATCAAATTTTTAGTTCTAGTTTTCTGACTTTGCTTACCTTTGTTTTATTCGATGCCATCCCCATAACTAAAACACGACTTACCATGAATCTAAAATTAACGATCACGGGAGTGGCAGGTTTTCTTTTTCTGACATCCCTCATCGGCTTTCACCAGGGTGATCCACAAGGTAAATACAAATACGACGATTTTGAAAAACCCGACTATTGCGGATCATGTCACGACGGCTTCTATGCCCAGTGGTCCCAATCCATGATGTCCGAAGCGTACACGCATACGTGGGATGAGATTGAATACTTCAACCTTGCCGTAGCACATGCTGCGGTAGATCCGGCCATGAAAGGTGTCGATGACGGATGTAACGGCTGTCATACCCCGCTGGCTTTTTTGGACGGACAACTGCCTCCCCCCCGTCCAGCTGAAAATTCCCGGGCCAATGAATCGGTTTCCTGCGAGGTCTGTCACAACATTACAGCCTTTGAAGGTGATACTCCCTTCAATCATAACTATATCATGGATCCGGGTAAAACCAAATATACTTCACGCAAAGGGGATACCCGCTCGCCCAATCATGAGATCAGTGTAACAGAACTACACAGCAAAGCAGAATTCTGCGGTATTTGTCACAATGAAAAAAATCCTAACGGAATATGGGTTAAATCCACTCATCTGGAATTAACAGAAGGACCTTACTATGCCGAAGGTGTGGTTTGCCAGGATTGCCATATGCCCGGCACTCACGGAAAGACGGCAAAAATGGGTGCGGTATATGACAATTCCAGGCTTCATCTCTTTAACGGAGCCCACGACGACGGCAAAAAGCGGGGAACTATCGAACTGAGAATTCAGCCCGACAGGCAGGAAGCTCTGATGGGCGACCCGGTAACCTTTACCGTCACGCTGTTTAACCAGAAGACAGGCCATAAATTTCCAACCGGATCGGTAGAAGACCGGATTGTATGGCTGCATGTAGAAGCCGTTGATGAAGACGGAAAGGTATACCCTCTCCCGGTAAACAAGAAGGGTTTTGAAGGGGAAGAATACACCATCGCAGGCACTGACCTGGCATACCAGGACATGGCTATACCCCTGAAACTGACCGATTTCAAGGGAGTACGACGGGAAGATGTTCCCATCGGTGACCGCATTTTCAGGATGCCCTACTTCGACCCGCAGGGAAGGATGACCATCATGCAGTGGAATACTAAATCACTGGGTGTGGACTACAGATTTGGACCCCGGGAAACGAAGACCGAAACCTACAGTTTTGAAATCCCCTACGATATAAAACCAGGCAAGCTCACCATCAATGCTGTATTGAATTACCGCCTGCTGGTGAAACCCGTCGGTGAGTTCCTGGGCGTTCCCGAATCGGAATATGCTGCCAGGGAAATCAACGATCAGTCGGCTTCAATCACCATCCTGCCCTGATCATAACCGGATATGAATAAACATAAAACCGGTATGCCCTGATGCTGCGAAATATACCTTATCGCCACATGAAACCTACATGATGGATGACAATACTACGTAACCATATAATAATCAACCATGTGTGGTTCTCACGCACGAGCGGGACAAGCTATTCTACCTCTAAAATCAAAATTATTACAGAATGAAAAAACTGCTGATCACAACCGTCATTGTTTTAATAATTACCGGACTGTTCGGCCGGGTTGATGCCATTCCGGCTTTTGCCCGGAAATACCGGATCAGTTGCCAGGTGTGCCATTCACCCTCTGTTCCCAAACTCAAAGCTTACGGTGACGAGGTCGCCGGTAACGGTTTCCGCCTCAAGGAATACCAGGCTCCCGGTTACTTCGTCAACACAGGTGACGACCAGCTCAGCCTTATACGCGAATTTCCCCTTGCTGTAAGAATGGACGGATATGTTACCTACAATATGGGCGACAATGGACAGCCCGACTTCGCAGCCCCTTATATTATTAAACTTCTTTCCGGCGGCGAGATCTCTGACCATATATCCTATTACTTTTATTTTCTGATGGACGAAGGAGGGGAGATCGCCGGAGTGGAAGATGCTTACCTGATGTACAATAACCTTTTCAATACGGATCTCGACATCTACCTGGGACAATTCCAGACGTCGGATCCCCTGTTCAAACGGGAACTGAGGCTGACACTCGAAGATTACAGTATTTATACCACGAAGATCGGCTTGTCGGATTTCAACCTTTCATACGACCGCGGCGTCATGGTTACCTGGGGGCTGTCGTCAAAAACTGACCTTATCCTCGAAGTCGTCAATGGAAGCGGACTCTCGCAGGCCAGCCCGGCCATGCTTTTCGATAAGGACAAATACAAAAATGTGTTCGGCCGCGTAGCCCAGGATTTCGGAGATTTCATGAGAATAGGCATTACCGGATATTTTGGAAAGGAAGATATGACAAACATACCCGGTAACACACTGACCAATTCATCGTATTATGCCGGGCCCGATGCTTCTATCAGGTTCGGAAGCAAATGGGAACTGAATGCACAATATCTCATGCGAAATGACAACCAGGTTTATACCCATGCCGAAACAGATGAGATCATGAAAGATGTCGGTACACAGGGCGTAATGACCGAACTGATATTCAGCCCGGAAGGGGACGCCAGCAAATGGTATGCACTGGGAATGTTTAACCTCGTGAAATCGGATTTTAACCCTGCCAATTACAGGTCTGCAACACTCCATGCAGGATACCTTCTAAGGCGTAATGTAAGAGTGTCTGCTGAATATACTCAAATTTTTACCGATGCCGACAATACCTGGGGCAGGATGTCCCTCGGCTTTGTCTCTGCATTCTGAAAAATATTCACTGCTTATTCAGGATAACCGGGAAGGTTTAATTAAGTTAACCCTTCCCGGTCTGTTTCCTCCGTGAATGAAATAACCGCTGACCAAACGGCTCTTGTTAACCGGTAACGGGAAACCAGGAAAATATTAGACGAAGTGACAATCCGGATAACTGCCGGTTTATGATCTTCTCAAAAAACAGAGGGCTGCTACTCATCCTCCTGTATTCCATTCACCATCATCTGTTCTCCGGTTACCGGAAAATTGATCTATTCCTGTTCATCCTCTGCCAGGCTGGTAAAAACTTTGAATTGCGGAGGTGAAGCCAGGGTCTTCTTCACTTTGCACAGATCAGCGGCATTGATAACGGCTGACTTGTATTTTTCCGGAAAACGCGCAGGCAACTGAATATCCAGGGAGATATTCACCGGCAATCCGGTCTTCTCATCATATTCGGCAGACTGAATAATCCGGATCCCGTCGGTGGGAATATCCCTGCGGTCACAGAAAGATTTGACGTAAATGCCTGCACACGTACCGATGGAAGCAAGAAACAGGTCAAAAGGAGCCGACGCTGAATCATCACCTCCGGCCTTAACCGACTGATCGGTTTTAATGACATGCCCTTTGTAGTACGCATTTATCTTTTTATTCCCTTCAAACCTGACTTCTAAATTCATAATATGACTGTATTAATGATACAAAATTGAACTTGTCGGAAAAAGCTTTCGCAAAGTAACTAAATACTCTTGGGTTTCACGCAGGAAGAATCACCAGAATATCCTTTCATGTTGATAAATCATTCCCGCTTAGGATACAATTTTCTATACCTTGCATCCCGTATTTCAACATTACTAAAAATGTCCCGCGATGAAAACAAACCTGATCATTCTGATCATAATAACCGCTCTTTTGTCATCCTGTGCAGGAATGCATAAAACACAGAAAAAACCTGTCTCCTCATCCAGTGTCGTCCGGGATCAGCAGAAGGATAACAAGGTGCAAGCAGACGATCCGCCGATTACTGAAGTAAAGGAAAAAATCGTCAGTATGGAAAATAAACCTGTCGATCCTCATGAGTATTTCGTCATTACGGGCAGCTTCCGTAATCCGGATAATGCGCGGAAATTCCAGGAACAGATAGCTTCCGATGGCTTCATATCGGTCCTGCTCCGCAATGAACAGGGCCTCTACCGGGTGTCCGTTAAATCTACCGACAATATCACGGAGGCCAGGGATAAGATTCGGTATATCAGGAACCATTTTAAGAATTACGAAGATACATGGTTATTGATATCTATAAAGTAGACCGCGTTTCTTCCTGCGGGGACGGACAGGCACTATAAGCAAAAACCTGCACAACAGGGAGCTGGAACGGACAAACCGGAAAGGCTTAATACTTGGTGATCAGAAATGTCTTTTGACTAATCTTGTTTCCGGCAGATCAACAGAGTCCGTACAATCCAACAATGTTCACATGGTAAAAGTATGAGGGAGAGTTTAAGAGCAGAAGCTGGGTTCGTATGCCTTGTTCTTCCTCTCCCTTTGTGTGCCTTCCATGCTTACTTACAACTATTAGTCATCGTCACAAAGGCAGCCAGAATTTTTTTCGCTTCCAGGATATCGTTGGCCTGGATATCCGTATCATAGCCGAAATTCTGAGCTTCACCGTTTTTGTAAGGCTTAATGAGTTTCTGCTTATTTTTGGTCACCAGGCTCACCCGTACATCTTTCCCTGAAACCGTTATGCCGGAAGCCGACGGATCGATATCGGACAGCACGAATTCCCATGCATATTCCGTTGTAGTGCCTTTACTGTCAGTACTGTTAAGAGTATATCTCAGCTTGCAGTCACTCCCCTCGGTTTTCTCTATTTTCTGATCATAAACCTGCCCTTCATCAATTTTTTTAATATGAGAGGTAAGGAAAGCGAAGGCTGCAGCTTCATCCTTCATCAGTCGGCTTTCCACCTTTGAATTCTTTACCAGAACGTTAATTGCCTGCGTAAAGTAGGCTGCCATTCTCACATCATCAAATAACACATCAACTGATTTCGTGTAATTCTGTAAGTCGCTATTCTTAATATAACGGACATAGCTTAGTTTGCCAGTTGATAAAGGCACGAAAAGTTTCTTGCTACTGACTTTAATGGCATTATCACTGGTAGAGATATCTTCAGGATAGATCCAGTATTGTTCTGTCACATCCGTTGCACCGTTACTTCCAGGTGTCACAATATCCAGAACAATCCTGTTCTCTGAAGCCGGTACGACACTCAGTGTCTGATTTGTGGTTTTCCCGTCTGTCGTTACTCCGGTCACATTTTTCTGTAACCAGGTGATGGCACTGGCCATCGAATTCAGGCCGGGGTCTCCTGGAGAACTGTTTTTTATGGCAAATTCCAGGGCACCCTCAAGATTTCGTGCCAGGTCAATATCATCAACGTACAGTTTTATTGAAGAAGCCCAGGGTTCTATGTTATTGTCCGTCGTTTGCTTTATGTATTTGTTCCTGTCTTTGGTGTCGATTTGCAGATAGGCTCCCCTCGACGAAACGTTCAGGGATACCGGTGTCTGGATATCATTCAGATACAGTATGCTGGTCTCCCCGGAGGAGTTTCCTTTTGAATCCGTCACCGTGGTACTGAAAGTGACGGCGCCGGAGGATGAAGCATCAAATGTCAAAGACTGCTTGTAAGTCTTGCCGGAGGATGAAGATTCCCCGAAGTTATCTTTTACGAAGTCCATGGCCTCCGTATAACCTTTCCATTCGGGCCTTTCAGCCTTTGTATTGGTTACAAGATAATTTAATGCATTGACAGTATTCCTGGCCGTTTCGATATCATCGGCATAAATTTCCATATCGCGGGCAAAAGAGATCCCGTCATCGCCGGTCTTCTCGGTAATAAAATAGTTTTTATCCCGGACAGGGATTTCAACTTTAAGAGATTTTCCTGAAACGACAAGAGAGATACCGTTGGGATTGATGTCACTCAGATCGAAGATCCGGGTCACGGTATTCTTCGTCCCTTTACTATCTGTCGATTCCGTTTTCAAAGTGGCCATATAGGGCTTACTGCCTTTGGAAAATGACTGTTCATAGGAGGTGCCGCTATTATCGGAAGCCTTGACATTTTCTATCAACCAGCTAAATGCCTCCCCCGGAGAATTCCAGGCCCGGTCGGTTTGCTTGCAGGTACCGGTATGGGCTTTTATGGCATCAATAAAAGCCCTGGCTTTGTCGACTTCACTCATCGTCAGCGGTACTTCATCGGTATAGCCCGAAAAATCCCCATTTTCCGATTCTGTTATGAATTTTTGGCTGTTCCTGATTTTCAGACTCACATTGATCACTTTACCAGAAGGCTTGAAGGTTAGTGCGGACGGATCAAGGTCCGAAAGGTAAAATACCCAGTCGGTCGCGGTGACTTTCCCCTTTTTATCGGTTTCCTTTTCTTCAACCTTCAGCTTGCAGGCATTACCGTCAACGGTTGAGAAAGTATAGTTGAAGGTGGATGAACTGCCGGCTATGTCACCGGTAAAATCCGAAAGCCAGCTCACCGGATCCTGCGCCGTAAGAAAAGCAGGGATGAGTAAAAGAACGGAAAGATACAAAAT
Organism: uncultured Bacteroidales bacterium; assembly: GCA_963732905.1. Classification (GTDB taxonomy): domain Bacteria; phylum Bacteroidota; class Bacteroidia; order Bacteroidales; genus DASQZK01. The sequence goes on along the minus strand of CAVTBM010000007.1, from coordinate 116,054 downwards.
GCTGAAGAAAGAGTCTTTGTGTTTCATGGCTGGTATGCTTAGTGTTTAATGTATTGAGGCGAATGTGCATATCAAATATATGGCGAAATGACGGTTAAAAATCGAAATTTTACAGGAAAGGGTGCTTTTAATTGACCGAAAAACGCTTTGTAACGTCTGGGTAATCAAATTTTAAATCCTTCATGACTTCCCGTTAAGTATTGATGTCACCTGGAAAATAAATAAGGGCGGAAGCCTATTGTTAAATATGTATTGCTTTCCCAAATCAAGCCTCAACAAATGTTAACCTTCCGGTTCACAACTAATATTTAAAATCCATTATAAAAACAGAGGCAGAATATCTCTCTCATTTATAGTGTTATTTCCTGCCATGTTGTAAAACATCTCAATCAAAAGCTGATTTTATGTTCACCACCTCATTAAGGGGAGAGATGCATAAGAATATTTTGATCAATTCATCATATATAGAGCATGAAAAAATTTCAAAACAGGTACCGGATTCCTTCATCACGTATGCAAAATTGGGATTACGGGCGCAATGCGGCTTATTTTGTAACCATATGCACAAAAAACCGAATTTGTTATTTTGGGGTGGGGGTAGAGACGCCCAAATTGGGCGTCTCTACCCATATTCATTTATCCGAAATTGGTAAAATTGCCGAAGAATTTTGGATGGAAATACCAAACCATTTTCCGTTTGTCTGGTTGGGGGAATTTGTGGTTATGCCCAACCATGTTCACGGGATAATCATTATCGATAAACCCGTAGAGACACCCAAATTGGGCGTCTCTACGTTGTTCCCCAACGCCGACATATCCCCCAACCCCACCCCGCCCAAACCCAAGGGTAAAAACGACAAATGGAAACCCGGCACCCTTGGTGTTATAATTAATCAATATAAACGGATTTGTACAATCCATGCAAGAATGATCAATCCGGATTTTACATGGCAACCCCGGTTCCATGACCGAATCATCCGGGACGGGGAGGCATGGCGGGCGATTGATAATTATATCCGTAATAATCCGGCCAATTGGCATGATGATGAATATCGTAATCGCGGATAAAAACACGTAGAGACGCCCAATTTGGGCGTCTCTACATTTAACCCGGAATATGTAATCCTTTTCGGGAAATTAATTACATTTACTGTAGAGACGCCCAAATTGGGCGTCTCTACATAAATTCAATTAAATCTAATTCCAATTTAAAAGAAAATCATCATGAACTTTGTGTATGTATTAATTGTCGTGGTCTTCATTTTCCTGACGGGAATCCGTATTGTAAGACCAACCCAACGCGGTCTGATTGAAAGACTTGGGAAATATCATCATTTTGCCAATCCAGGATTTAACTGGATCATCCCTATTATCGACCGGTTGTACCTGGTCAATATAACCGAACAAATGGTTGATGCCACCCCTCAGGAAATCATTACGAATGACAACCTGAATGCCAGTGTGGATGCCCAGGTCTACTTCAGGGTAAAGTCGGAGGAAGAAAGCGTCAAGCAGGCGATCTACAATGTCAATGATTATAAATGGCAGATTGTGAACCTTGCCCGCACTACCCTTCGTAACATCATCGGCACACTTACACTGAAATCAGCCAACAGCGAACGAGGGAAAATTAATGATGCGCTCTATCAAACCCTGCATACTGAAACCAAGAACTGGGGTATCGATATTGTGCGAACGGAGCTGAAAGAGATCGATCCCCCCTCCGATGTTCAGGAAACCATGAACAAGGTGGTAAAGGCTGAAAATGAAAAGATCGCAGCGATCGATTCAGCTACAGCAGCCGAAACAGTTGCCGACGGGGTTAAACGTGCCAAGATAAAAGAAGCTGAAGGTCTTAAACAATCAAAAATATTGCAAGCTGAAGGGGAAGCTGAAGCCATAAGACTGGTGAACGAGGCGGCAGATATGTATTTCATTGGAAACGCACAGATATTGCGCAAATTAGAAGCTCTTGAAACAGCGCTCTCAAGTAACTCTAAAATTGTCGTCCCAGCCGGATCCGAACTTGTAAATGTTATCGGAGAAATGGCAGGTATAGTGCCACTCGTGAAAAAATCCAAAGAAGAAAAATGACGCCGATTCCTGCAAATTTATTAAAATCAGGAAATAATCATTCAATAACAGGAAGTTAAATAATTAATCGTACATTTACATCAAATTAATTTTAATACAATGAATAAAGGAACAGTAAAATTTTTTAATGCTTCTAAAGGTTTTGGATTCATTAAAGACGCAAATTCGCCGAAAGAATACTTTGTACATTCATCCGGATTAAAGGATAATATCCGTGAAAATGATGAGGTTGTCTTCGATTTGCAAGAAGGTAAAAAAGGATTAAATGCTGTAAACGTTAAACTGGCTTAGTTTATACTTATTTTAAACATTTATCATTTTGGGTCCCGTCGTCAGCGGGACTTTTTTTTTGAAAATTTTTCAGGTGAATTTCTGAATTGTAATTACTGAATTTAATACGGGAAAACGTGTGTTAAAACCATAGGGAGCCATGTTAACCCAAAGCATGCCGGGTCAAACCCACGGTCTGACCTAAATATCTATTTTGAACTGTACCCTCAATCCGAGAGACGACACATTTGGATTATTGAGATAAGAAAAACGTTTTATGAGGTCAACCCGTATTACCCTGAAAATATTGGAGACCCCAATGCTTCCTTCAATATAGGGTTTGCTATCAAGAGTAAAGGTGGTGGGAGACCCGGCAGCGTTGGTGGGAAATCTGAAAAGATCGTTGTGATACGCAGGATTGTTGGTACTCCCCAATCCGCCGTACAACATTTTCAAGGTAGCCACTTCTCTAAGTTTCAATTTTTTAATAAGAGGTATTTTATTAAAAATGAATCCGTTAAACGAATGATCGATATTAAGGGAGAAATATCGGTCACTGACAAACTCAAGAAAATTCATCATGTTATATGAATTTTCCTGATATACATAGGTTTGATTCGCATTATGAATAAACAGCAGCGGATAAGGTACCTTTCCGAATAACTTTCCGGCTTCAACATCCACATCCGAATAACCGATGATGGAAAAATAGAAACGTTTGCTTATACCGAGCGTGAGCTTCATGTAATCATACTCATTATTCAGTGTCTTTGAACCCAGCGTACTCCGGAATTGGAGTACGGGATACTTTGATGCCACCCTCGTTCTGTATATCTTTCCCTGGTAAATTTCTTCTTTCGGAGCGAATCTCAGCATGAGTGACATTTCGGGAGTGGTGATGTAGGGAACAGCGCTGTTGACAGGCATATCTCCACCAGGCGTAAAATGAAGACTCCCTCCCGGCGTCAACTCTGTATAGTTGTATCCAAACCCAAACGAAAGATGATTTTCATATTCATTCAGATATTCCAGGTTTAAAGAACGATTATAGAAAAGCTTATCGTCGACACCACGTTTGAATGAATATAACAGGTTATGCTCACTGGCATATTGATACAATACACCCGGTGTTTCGGTATCGTACCGGTAATTTATGCTGACCGATTTTACCGGGAACTTATAGATGGTTTTACCGGACAGGGAGTAGGTCAGTCCCAGGTTGTACTTGTACTGCTGATCCCTGAAGCCATAGGCCAGGTAAGAGTTCAGATAAATTCTGTTATTGAATTCTTCAGTTGACCTTCCCCCAAACTTCACTCTTGGCCCCTCAACCGGATTGAAACTGTAAAAGGTGCCGGAAGGTCCGATCTCAAATTTTCCAAGATTCAGGAAACCGGTAGTAAGCAGCATGACTACGTTCATCCGGTGTCTGAAAGCAGGGTTCTTCTGTATACTGTCGACTATGGTGTAAAGCTTCTGCTGCGCTTCGGGCAGGGGGGCTTCACGAACGGATTTCCAGTAACCGGGCAAATCCTCCGACACGCTCAGCCTGTAGATTTTATCTGGTCCTTTGAACACTGAATCTTCGATAGGTTGATTCACCGAAAAATTATTATACCAGACTTCCCTTTGGCCGTACATACCCGGCATGTTCCGTGATAGTCCGAAATCAACCGAGATATCCTGCAGTGAAAGAACCCATGATTTCCCTGGAATTTTATCAAAATCCTGAACGATCCTGACATCATTGACCCAGTCGATATTGATTGCCTTGTTAAAGCTCATGTCAATCTTCTTGATGGCATATGCACTGTCAGCGGTAATGAAAAGAAAACCATGGAAAAGAAAATCGGACTTATTACGGGGTTCGAAAAAGACCTGGATGCAGCTGACATTGCCAACCATGGAGGTGTCAACAATGAAATACCTGTAAAAAACAGGGGCTGATGGCGCTATGGGACTAAGAAATTTATTGGAAAGAAAAAAAATGTCATTACTATAAATGTCAATATCCTGGTAAAGGTATTTTATATTGGCGGTCAGCCCTTTATTATCGATGTATTTATCGATATGTATGGTCTTTTCAGCTCTGACGATTTCTTTATTTGCCTTTGGATTTCCCCTGTAAAACAAATCGGAACTGGTCTCCTTAATATAGAAGGGAATGTTCTTTTTACCGTCGGCCCGGCTGGAATCCACGTTGTTGAGTAATAATTGGATTTGACTAAACGCATTAGGCCAGTTTACGTTCTTACCCAGATTACTTAATGAAATGGCTATCTTTTCATATTTGCTGCAGCTGTAATAGTCAAGGTCCTTCATCCTGTTTTGGTCTTTATGGGCAATGACCTTGTCAATAAGTTCAACAGCAGGGTTATCCTTGTTATGATAGGGTAATCTTTCAGGTTTCACAGAGATTTCCTGAAGGGCAATGACTTTAGGCTTAAGTTTTACATTGATTACCTGTGTTTTACCTGGATATATGACATGCGTTTCTGTCTTATAACCTACAAAGGAAAATGAGATTTTATAAGATGTGGCGATGGTTACGATCTTATAATGACCATTTTGGTCTGTTATTGTCCCCACAGATGTATTATCGAGCACAACGGTTACCGCCGGTAGTGGTGCCCCGGATTTCGCATCAATAACCGACCCTATAACGATGGTATTTCTGTCGGGTTGAGCAAATAAGGTCACACCGCACATTATGCCGAAAATATAGAATGCTGATACCCAGAAAAACAGTTTGCCCGATTTCATAAATGTCTGCCAGTTGCTAATTTTTTATATGGGAAGCAATAGTAAGAAAATTGATTAAAAAGTATTGGTTAAAACAATATAAAAGTTGAATAGTTAATTCCGTCAGGCCGCCAAGGAGGTGCAATGAAAGAGTGTTCCTAATAATAAGGATCATCTCCGGAGACTTCTGCATTTAAATAAGTGATGAATATTATCCTCCAGACATAACGGCTTAAACATCTAGTTATTTTGTCTGGTAATAAGCGTTGATTCCTTCAGCCGGGTTGAACTCAGTAAGCTGATCACCATGAATACCACCAATGCCATGAGTGGCAGTCGCATAGAGCCCGTTGTGGCTGACTTGAAATAATCCATCCCAAAAATAAAGGCTATCCCGGATGCCTGCCCCATCAGTAATAGAAATCCGTTGGAGGTACCTTCAGAAACAGGCCAGGTTATCTCAGCACCATACTGAAAACCGATAGGTCCGGAACTTAGAAGGAAAAATCCGAAAGCTGCCCCTGAAATCAGCAAAACAGAATAACTTGTTGCAAATGTAATTCCCGCGAGGCTGAGCGTGGCGCCGGCCAGAGCTATGATGATAAAGGGCGTCCGCCTCCTGTAGTAGTCCGATAGCATGGGAATGACCAGGGCACCCAGGATTCCGCCGATAATCATCAGACCGCCGGTGGTGCCTGCCTGAACAGCAGTAAACCCCCTGGGGCTGAGAATATTTTCAATCCATGTTGTCACGGAATTAAAGACCCCCAGCCCGATGAAAAAAATCAGCATCAACCAGTTGAAATCTTTATAACTGAAGATGGATCTCAGTCCGTCCAGGGCAAGAGCCCTCTCTTCCTGGTCGGGCCGGCACGGAGCCGTGGGCGGGCGCTCCTTTGAAAACACGATGAAGATCAGGGCCGCCCCCACTGAAAGGATGCCATAGATGTATAGCATATTGCTTATGCCGGAGCGCAATACCAGGTAAGGTGTCAGGATCATCCCGCCCAGGATGCCGATATACATGGCCAGCGTTCCCAGCCCTGAAGCCGTCGCCCTCTCGCCGATGGGAAACCACCTGGCAGCCACTTTGGTGATGGCATTCAGCAGGAAGGGCTGCCCGATGGCAATTCCGACCTGGGAGATCAGCAGCCAGTTATAATCGGCACCGGCAAAACCTCTTGTCAGACCGAATATCCCCGTCAACAAGACCCCGATGCCTACGCCGATCCGTATGCCGTATGTATCGATGATCCATGAGGCCGGAATGGATACCACCAGGTATACGATCATGAAGGACATGGAAAGGATCCCGATTTTCAGGTCGGAGACTCCGTAATAATGTGTGGCATCCATCGTAATGGGTGCAAAGGTGATCCATAACATCTGGTTCACAGCAACGATGAGCATGTATACACTCAACATAACCCAGCGGTAGCCATAAACCCTGAACCCTGATTTTTCCATGAAAAACAGTATTAGAAAAAAGATTGAAGACCAGCAAATATAAAAAAAGATCGGAATATGAAGTTTTACTCTTGAAGGATAAATCATAGACTGAATTCGGGGTGGCCAGGGAATCTGTTGGAAAAATACTCCAGAGACCGCTTTCACAGTGCTAACGATTGATAATGTTGATATGAAGTCAATATCACATGCGTGCCGGAAATAGAATAAACTGAGTTCAATAATACATTGTACTAATCTGAAGAAGAGGGTTAACCATCATTGCAGATATTCTGTGGGAGTCTGGATAGATTATCTGCGGGAATCAAACCTGTAGGGGTGATATGGGATACTGACAGGGTGAACACAAAAATCTGGTAAATAAACCGTTAAGAATTACTATTCTGAGGATTCATGGGTTCGGAATAGAAGTAGAAGTTCCAAAAGACATCTGAGATCAATAATGAACAGGAAACCTCAGTCGAGGGATATTCCGGGAACATCCATCACTTTATCAGAAGTCCTGAAATTTGCATTATGACGAAGTTGTTAAACTCCTGATAATTTTCTATATTTTGCCTATTATTGGAGTACAAAATTGAGAAAATTAACCTGCTTTTAGGCATTAAAAAGCTTAATAATTAGGATTTTCCGAAGGATTGGTAGTGAAATAGACCCATTTAAATGGAATCCCATGTCAGAAGTCCATTATAAAAGGTTATCCCCTGTAATTTTGGAAATACTACTATTTCTGGGGTTTCAGCTAAGCTTTCCAGTATTTCTTGGTGCTCAAACTGAGCTAAATATTTCAACCAAGTCATTCAGTGCTAAAGATGGCCTCCTTGACAATGTTGTTACTTCTGTTGCACAAGATCAAAAAGGATTTTTATGGATAGGTACTCAGGCAGGCCTGGAGAGATTTGACGGATATACTTTTATCCCTGTTATCGCGGGTAATGGAGATAACGAGGATTTCTCCGGTGACAATTATATTTATGATTTAATTTATCAAAATGGCAGTTTATGGATTTGCACACAAACCGGAATTTGGTCCTATAAAATAGAAACCAATAAATATATCAAACAAAATATTCCGGAAAAGGAACTGAATATTGCATCAACTACTTTTCACAAAATTTATCCGGCAAAGAATAATCGATTTTGGTTGATGAGTGATTCAATTGTCATTCTTGCAGGGCCTGATTCATCCAAAACAGATGAACTCAGAATTTATAAAAAAATAGAGAATGCGAGTTCTAAAAGTCTCATTTTTAATGTCTTATATGAGGACCCCTTTCAGGGATTATGGATAGGGACTTCGGACGCCCTGCATTGCGTGGTCTTATCAAAAAATTCTTCAAAACAATACCTGACTGAAGAATCAATCATACTTAAAGAATCCGTTGAAATTATCAGGCCCATTGATGAGCATAATTTCTGGATGGTTCATTCGGGAAATAAAATCTCAAGATTTAATATCCATAACAGAAATTTGGAGAATTTGCCCAATCTCCGGATTGATGAATCCCCAAATTCAAAAATATTAGACATAGAGGCAGATGATATGAATGGAATCTGGATGATACATGACGCGTTGGGCATACACAGATATAATCTTGAGACTTCAGATTACTCTGAACATTTATTTGACAGATTGGATAAAATCGAAAATTTATACGAAAATGATGTTACACGATTATTTAAAGACAGATCCGGATGTATCTGGGCCTGTACCAGGGGAGGACTGGCACAAATTTCAATAAATAAGCCAAGCTTCCGGGTATTATCTCATTTTAAAAAAAGATTTAAAACTGAAGTGACCGATGATATCAGTACAATATTCATTGACAGCACGAATAATGTCTGGTTAAACCATTGGCTTGACGGACCGTATAGATTTCAGCGAAATGAAAACCAATTTGTAAATTTCACTCCGGGACTTTTTCAAAATAAATTATATGATTCTTCTTTGGTTCAGATTACAAGTATTATAGAACCACAAAATAACTTTATTTGGTTCTGTACAATAAATGGATACGGCATTCAGGAATATCATTTTGATGGTAAATATGATAAACTAAATAAACAATACTCGATAAGGGATGGGTTACCAAGTGACAGTATCAACGTTGCATTTTGTGACAGTAAACAAAACATCTGGATTGGAACCACAAATGGGATTGCTAAATATAACCGTAACGACCAGACCTTCATCAGCAAGATTAACAACAGTAGCAGTTTATTCGATTTTTCAAATGATATAACATCCATTGAACAAACCAAAGATGATCTCTGGTTTGGAACACGCGACGGACTATTAATTCGCCATAATATAAATCAGTCTCCTTCAGAAGCTGATCGTCCCGTGAATTACGATTTTATAAAAGACTGGATATTAAGTATCAGACAAAGTGGCGATACCGTGTTATGGCTTGGAACATGGTCCGGCTTATATAAATTTCATATATCATCGAAAACATTTGAAAAGGTTTTCAATACTACCTTCCCTCCTACTCCAATAATCGAAATACAAATTGGTAAGGACGGAAATATGTGGCTAGGGACATTAACAGGGTTAATTAGAATAAACCCAGTGACAAATGAAAGCCAGCATTTTAATGTTGGTAATGGCTTGCTGATTAATCATATAAACTGGCGTGCCAGCACTCAGGATAAAAATGGGACCATTTATTTCGGCACAAAAGCCGGTCTGATATATTTTGATCCTGAAAATGTGGTCAAATATACCTATATTCCTGAAATTGTGATCAGCAGGTTTTTTGTGGATAACGAGCCCTGGCCTATTGAAAAATATATTTCAAATAAAAAGGGGATTAATTATGAAGTAGTTTTACCTTATGATAATAATAATCTCTCCTTTGAATTCTGTGGACTTTCATTTGTTGAGCAGGACCAGAATCAATATATGTACAGGTTTTCCGGCCTTAATGAAAAATGGAATAATGTTAATTACAAAGGAAGATTTATTAGTTACTCCAATCTTTCACCAGGGGACTATACCTTCGAAGTGAAAGCTTCAAATTTTGAAGGGGTTTGGAATCCAGTCCCAACAAAAGTAAATATTCATATAAAACAAGTCTTTTGGAAAAGCACTCTGGCGATTTTTCTATATCTAATCATTTTTCTTTCATTCAGCTTTTTAATTTACATTGAGACAAAAACACGGAAAATACTGAGAGAAAATCTTCTTCGGGAAAAGCTTGAAAGAAGAAAGATAGAAGAATTAAACGAGCTAAAACTTCGCTTTTTTACAAATATTACCCATGAATTTAGATCACCATTGACTATGATCATCAACCCGGTAAATAAACTATTGAATAATGAATTTCGACCTTCAATGAAAAAGGAACTGGAACGGATCAAGGAAAATACTGTTCGTATGTTGATCCTTATAAATCAATTACTTGATTTTCGTAAGGTGGGATCTCAGGGAATTACTCCTTACTTCAGGAAGGGAAACATTCAATCTTTTCTAATCAAACAAATTGATTCACTAAAAATAGTAGTCGACCAGAAAAATCAACACATTACATTTAATTCCGAAGTGACTGATAAAGTTTTTGTCTTTGATTCATTTATTCTTGAAAAAATAATTTCTAATCTTATATCAAATGCCAGTAAATTTTCTCCCCCTAACACCGAAATTAAGGTACTCCTTATGCAAACCAGCCAGGAAATAAATCAGATTCTGCAAGAAGGAATAGTAATATCGGTAATGGATAAGGGAAAAGGGATTTCTGAAGAGAATTTGGAAAAGATTTTTAACCGGTTTTATCAGGTAGATTCTGATGGATCCGGCACTGGTATTGGATTATCTCTTGTAAATGAATTGGTCTCAATCCACAAGGGAACTATCAAGGTCACGAGTAAATTGAATGAGGGGAGTAATTTTATGATCTTTCTTCCAAAAATCAAAATGAATAATGCATCAATCGACAATAGTCCAAGATTTATAAAAACCAGAAATGCCAGGAATTCTTTTAACCAGGGTGCTTTCAAAAATAATATGCCCAAAGAGACATCAAAAAAGATTAAAATACTATTTGTTGATGATGATGAGGAATTTTTAGCGTACCTGGATGACGAATTTAGTAATTTTTATACTGTCCATACGGCTTTAGACGGAAGGTCTGCATGGGACTATATTCACAACGAACAACCAGATATAATTATCAGTGATGTTAATATGCCTGAGGTCACTGGCACGGAACTTTGTAAGGCCATTAAATCAGATATGAATTATTCTCACATTCCGGTCATTCTTCTTACGGTGGAAAATTCTGATATATCAAGAGAACATGGTTACGATTGCGGAGCAGACTCATACCTCGAAAAGCCAATAAATTTAACTGTTTTAAATACACGCATTCAGAACATATTAAGAACACTTGAAAATACCAGGACCAAATATCAAAAGTCTTTATCCGTTGAACCTTCCGAAATTGCGACTACTTCAATGGATGAAAAATTTCTTCAGAAAGCTCTTGATATTATTGAAAAGAATATTGACAATCCTGATTTTGACAATGAATCTTTTTGCCAGAAACTGGGTGTCAGTAATACTCAATTATACAAGAAGCTTAAATCCCTGTTAGGTCTTTCGGCTTCCGAATTTATTAAAGATATCAGACTAAAAAGAGCCGCACAATTGCTCAGGTCGAACAGCTATAACATCAGTGAAGTAGCTTATATGTGTGGTTTCGTTGACCCTAAATACTTTAGTAAATGTTTTAAAAATCAATTTGAAATGAATCCAAAGGCCTTTGCTAAAAAACATGGCAAAACATTCCAGCGAAAAAACTGATACTTATTTAAGTCATTCCCGGAAAGATAATAATTCGTAAACCACCACCAGGGGGGGAAGTTATCTGTCTCGACATGGGCCTTTATTTTCAAGCTGAAAAGTTATCTCATGTCTGTCATCAGATTGTTCTAATATCAAATTCAGAGACTTCCCTTCAACAATAATTTCATGAGTCGCCTATTAGCAAGTTACCTGAAGAAATGAAAACTAAAATTGGTATGCCTGTCGATCATATTTGATGACATTTTTAATTTCCTGCTTTAATTCACAACATCAAAGGTAATTCCTCCAATTGCCATCTTGGTGCCTCCCTTTTTTGGATCCGGTATTCTGATTGTCAGAATTTCCCCGGGGGTTGCATTTTTGATTTCAAAAAAGTACCAATCCGGAATACGATTTGACTTTGCCATCTGGACTATTCCGCTATTTCCTGAATCACTGCTTGTTATCATTAATTTTTGACCAGGTGACATGAAATGATCCAGGTTGTCCGTCATTATTCCTAGCATGAAGGACTCTGGCACTTTATTACCAAGTTTGATAATAGCCAATCTATTGTCAGAATGAGTTTTATCCGAAATCTCAACACCTCCGGTTATAAGATATAAATCAGGCTTTCCTGATTGTTTCAGCCATGCATCCTGTATTGAGTAGTATGGAACACCAGTAAATTTGATAGATTCCACAAAAAACGGAATCTTCCGGAGTGTATCAGCAGAAAATATAATTTTTCTGGCATCAAGAGTCTTTCCTGCGAAAAGATAATACCCTGCCGTTCCATAAATATTATCATGATCCGGATCCAGAGGTTTAAAAATATCTTTATCCTGCCATCCGACAAGATCGATATGATTTCCTGCCTGCCTTATCGAAGCATTATCCTGAGCTTTGAAGGGACCCTTTGCGGCAGGATCGGGATATATTTTCCCCGGATATACTGCAGGACTATTATTGACAAAATCAGGAAGAGCTCTTCTTATGGTTAAAGAATCGTTTATTATATTGCTTCGTGCTCCAGGAAATCCATACCAAAATGTGGCAACAGAATATGAAACTGTTGAATCGTGAAGCCAGGCTTCAACATTAAAGTTCAGATGCTGCTCAAAGGGTATCCCATCCAGCAATCTCATCCTTGAAACGGTTGTATAGCCTCTCCAGTCACCTTTCCCTCTGGCATCCCGCAAGGGCATGGAAATAAATGGTGAATTGAACTGATGTGCCATACCCCACGCATATCCATAGTAGTCTTCTAATCCCGTGCCTAACTGTGAGGGTATGCTTTCATAGTCAATAGCTACTTTTTCGTCCCCTTCGCCCCACCAACCTTTTGAAAAGGAATGAACAGTCAGTACATCTCCGGCATATATTCCGCGTCCTTCAATTTCAATATAGTTCCAGTCCCTGGGTGAAGAGGTTTTGATAGGGGCTTCTTCATGCCAGTTTGAATGAAAATACATTGACTTTTTTCCCCAATGATAAGGTTTTGTGGCAACCTTTAAATTCACCTTAATTACATTGTCACCATAATTCTTAAGTTTAATAATAGAAGATTTTTGATAGGGCATTATCCAGTAACTCTCTAATCTGCCGGTATCCGTTACCCGATTGTTCCGGTTTTCAACCGGGCGAATATATACACCTTCTCCAAAAAATTCTGACACAGGACACCAGATACATTCTTCATTATCAAAAGAAGCCTCCAATACCAGGGATCTAAGTGACTCTTTAGGAATATCCGGATCTAATGCAATTTGTATACTTTTAATGGCATTTTGTCCTACAGGCAATGTTATAACCAAATCTTCATCCGGATTAAGCTGCTGGTTTTTTGAAAAGTTAAAATCATATTCCGTTTTCTCTGCCAGTTTTTTCGAGATCGTTTCAATTAATGGCTGATTTTCATTAAAGGCATCCATTGTAAAAGATTCCACTTTTGTATCACTACTATATACCCTGTAATCAATAACATAATAAAAAGGGTCATCATCCAGTGTAATTTTACAGCTTTTTGCGAATGGAACAGGCAGGTACATATCTGCTCCCATTTGTTTGGGATGACCAACGGGTAATCCTATCTGGTATGCGGAATCTTTTTCATCCGATGAGATGAAGGCGAATGGCCACCTGACAAATGATTTACCGGATATAAATTCATGATAGTTCTCTTCAATGACAGGTATCTCACTTCCATCCAGGTAAATTCTGACAACCCGGTTTTTATACGTTTCTTCAAGGGGTATCCACCATCGCACGATACTTCCGGGATTAAATTCTTCTAAAATGACATATTCAGTTCTTCCATTATGGATTTCTTTACGAATATAGTAACCATAATCTTTGTTATTAAACCAGGTAGAAGAATCAGCAGGGCTGGTTTCTGTTCTGTCATAACTGCTCACCTGTTTTAGCCTGTAAGCCGGATACCTGGTTATGGCTTCACGGTTTGTCATTTCATTAAGGAGAGAAACAAATGTAATCTCAAAGGAATCCTTTTCATTAGTCTTTTCCCCTATTTTACAGGATTCTTGTACAAGGGACAAAAGACCTATCGCAAAAATTGACAATATTTTCCTCATATTTCCTGAGTTAAGATATTTGATATACATTGTTCTCTGCCGTTCTATAACCGGGTTACTGATCCATCGGGCATAATCTGAATCTCCACATTATTATTAATGTCTTTAAACATTTCCCCGTTTATTTTAATATTCCATGTTTTTTGACTGTCAATTTTAAATGACGCAGTAAATGGCTGTTCCCATGGCATCTTCAACCTAGCTTTAGAAAGCAGATTCTCAATATATAATTCAATAGTATCTCCTTCCGTTTTAAAATTCTTCACTAAAATTCCGTCCACACCGACTGCGATTTTTTTGTCTGGATTTATGTAAGCGCTGCCAAGATTTCGCAATGCCTCGGCCAGACCTGTATATACTCCCGAACCTTCGCCCCAGCTGGTATGGGTGCGCATTGCTGAAATAGGGCTGGCTTCGTGGTCAATATTCTCTGGTCCGAAACCAAATGGATATAGGTTTGTGTATCTGTAAATACCATTAACAAAATGTCTTGGGTGATTAATAAGTACTACGGATGACCGGGCAGCAGCTATGGCACGTTCTATAAGATCCTGTCGCCCCAGAACTTTACCCCAGTATGCAAAAGGTTCGACACAGATGGCCTGCCGGGCATCTAAAAAGGTGGTACAATCAGAGTTGTCAACGCCAAAGCCACCGAAAGGATAAGCAGTATATATGTAATGAGGATTCCAGCTACACTGGGTAAAGGCTAAATAATCTGCACATGCGGCACCGTCATTGGAATATTTTTCAGAACCTGTTGCACGGTGTAAAGCTCCAAAACCTTCAGTAGCCCAGATAACGGAAAGATTACCTCTGGTCCATTGATGTTGTGATATATCCCGGTCAAAGGTCCATGGACGCCTTCCACACGAATAATATTGTTCAAAATCAATCCATTTGGCGCTGGGAATAATTTCTTTCTCTAAATATTCAGCAATTTTTTCTGCTCCCTCTAGATATGATGTGTCCCTGGTGGCATTGTATAATTCTGCTAAAAACCATAATCCTGCGGAAGGATGAGCAGAATATCTTAAAATGGGAGAAAATTCCATGTCAACAGATACATAGGCGGGAACAGTTCCACGGTTGTCGATTACACTCACTAACCAGTCTCCATACGGCTTTAAAAAATCAAGAATACGGTCGTCCCTGGAACAGTTCTGATAAAAATTAAGAAGGTAATTACCCGAATTGCACATTCCCGCGATGTCATAACAGGTACTTTCCTCCTGAAACATTGGCTTATTTTGCATTGGGTCCATCGTCTGCAAAGTCCAGCTCTTAGTCGTGGCATTATATTGCAAGGCAAATAATCCATATTTGTTCTGAGGTGCTGACAAGGCAAAATTTATAATTCGCCGGGCCCTTTCAATATCTTCAGTCTTATTATACTTTTTCCCATAATACCAGAGACCAGAGGCTTCCCGGATACTGTTCCAGAAAGGTGTATTTTGAACTTTATCATTCATGAAATCTGCCGCACAACGATATCCACCCATGGGAATACCATCATCTTCCCATTCCAGCCATGAACCGGTGTTTTTATATCCCTTGAGAGGCTTATCCATGTTTGGATCATCAATTGGAATATAAACCAGGCTGTCAACCAAATGATAATATTCAGCAAAGGGCATGGCAAGGTGTGCACCGTTTATAAATTCTTTGTGTCCATATTTCTCCCAGGTTTCGCGACTGACATCCTGATAATTTTCCGTACCTATGGCATCCAGCATTAATGAGAAACCGAACTTCAATCTATCCGAATTAATAGTTCTTATTGTACCGGAATCATCATCAGTCCGGTTAAAATGAATATGATGTGAAATGATCGCATCCATATAACCAAAGGCAAAAACGGGTTTATCGCTAATACCGCTGTTCAGTGTGTAGTCCAGGGCTGTTGGCATAGAAAATTTATCAGGATCTTCGGCTACACAAAATTTATTTTTTGGTATCCATAAGGTTCTTCGCGCATCGGGCGATAGTACTTTATATCTATTAATCTTGTCCAGGTCAGGAAGTAAAGCGAAGAATAAAGATTCGTCTTTAATAATGATGGCAGGAGATTGAAAAGCCCGGTCGCCAATTACCTGGTTACACGAGCTCAACATCTTATGAGTATTTTGCTGTGATTCCTCATTATCATATTTCACAGCCGGGGTATGAATAAACTCAGGCTCTCTTCCCAGTTGGGAAACAAAGGTGCATATTAAATAATCAATCTTATTTTGATCGAATGGGAACCGGGCTTCTATATCAATATAAAATTCTTTGGCATATGGTTCCAGATGAATGGTTTGTATAAATGTTATACCATTTTTTATCCCTTTAATTAGAATGTTTTTACCCTGATGATCGGTTATAATATTGCCTGGAATTTCTGAGATAATATACCGGCTCGGAAATTTTGCGGAATTATAAATATCCGTTCGTTTTGACCGTGCAGGCTGCGAATAATCTGGTCTGAGCGAGGTTACGATCTCTTTAAATTCACCCTGCTTGTTCATCGCAAAATAATGCTGAGTAACGTAACCCCACTTATCAATACTGCATACTACTTTCACATCTTTATTACCAAGAATATAATCTTTGCCTTTTTGCGTGATTGTAACGTCTGACTGGCCCAATAGAAGGTTGCTCCAAAAAAGTAATGAAATCAGGCATATTGTTTTCACTTTTTTATACATCTCTTTACTTCTTATATTATTGCTTGTTTATTCTTTCAATCATTTGCTTTGATATAATTGAATATTACCATACAGGCCATAGTCGAGTATCTGGTATTCGTTCCCCGGTGGGTATGAAGTTACTCCCCTCCAATACGGCGATATTGCCATCCCTTCGGGAGGATTATTGTGGTGTGGGCCTAACAGGTTTTTCAGGCTTCCGATAACTGTAACCTCAATTGTGTTCTTTCCTTCTTTAATAAAGTTTGAGACTTCGAGTGTGTAAGGAGGAAATGCAATAATTCCCGCCGGCTTGTCATTAACAGTAATCTCCGAAACCGTTCCTTTCCATTTTCCGAGTTTAATTTCATAATAATCTGCAGGTTTTTGAATAGTAAAGGATTTGGAGTAAGAAACTCCCCAGGGATAAAAAGGCATACCTTGTACGTTCCAGCTTTTGGTGGTATAAGATTCCGGAGGCTCTTTTAATTTCCATCCTTTGTCAGCCGGAACAACAGAGAAATTACCCAGAATATATACAGGCTCAATCTCAGCAAGAATTTTCATTGGGGAGACAATCAACCGCAACTCATTCTCACCGGATTTGACATAGTTACCAATGTCATACACACCAAAATTTCGGTCTAACCACCACTTTCCAGATGTATTTTCAACTTTATATCCGTTAATCTGGACACTCCATAATCCGGGACGTTCAACGACAGCTTTCATAACGGAAAAATCAAATTCACCGTCCGTCACGAAACGGTATATTGCAGTAAAACCTGTATTTGCACCAAAGGTATCTCTGGACATCAAATTGTTATTGTACTGAACCCATCCGGATGGGTTTCCATTTTCAAAACCATATTGTTTGTATACCTGATCGGCAGCATTTAAAACATTCATATCCCTGGTGATTTTGCCATCCAGAGCCAAATCACAAAAATCCATCATCAGTACATTATCTCTTTGTCTCTGAACCATCATGGCTGATTCTGAGGCAACCGGAATTAATTCGCCGTGAATTTCGCCACTCCCGATCGCTTTTATTCTCGATTCAGAAATGAATAATAGCAGGCTCCCTGCAGGAGGAATTGAAAATGGTAACATGATCTTTTTCCCCTGAATCCTTTCTTCCGCATATTCTGAAATTTCTCCTGTAAAGGCGTTTAATCTTGCAACGTCAGAGCCATTAACAGATAATTCGCCAGTGACTGGATCATCCAGGCTTGCATTTCCCAGAAAAAGTATCTGGCCGTCTTCTATCACTCTCCGGTTATGATAAAGATTTCCACCTGAAACATTATCAAAGGTAAGGGTGGAATTACTGAAGTATTGTGCAGATACTTCCGGAGTCGAATCATTCAGAAGGATAATCTGATCTGAATTTGTATTTAAAATTCCTGACAACCTGTTATTCGGTTTTCCTTCAATCTTGTCTGGGATGGAATACAGAATTAACCGGCCACCTTGTGAAACATATTGCTCCAAAAGATCAGCCGTAAGCTTATTCAGATTTTCCGTCAAAGGGGGAATGATTACTCTTGAGTAGCTGCAATCACCGATAATGAATTTGCCGTTTTTTATTTTACCAATGTCTTTGATTAAATTTTCGGACCCTAAATCAAATTCAACCTGGGCTTTTTCAAGTTTTGTAATAAAGGACTGAAAGGAATTACCGATCACGGAAGTCTGATCGTCCGGTTTATAATAGGAATCATACATCCAGGCTGTTGTTGTGGGTTCGATGATCAGGATATCATTTTCCTGCCTTCCGGATGACAGGGCGGCTGACAACCGGGCAAAATAAAGGTTCAGATACCTGTAATCCTGCCACCAGGGTTCATGATAGGTAAAATAGGGCGGATGATCGTATTTCCGGAAGCCTTCAATCGTGATCGGAGACATATGTTGATTCATAAAATTAACACCGAGTGCATATTCCCAGTCTCCGAGCCGTTTCATATCGGTAAAGGATAAGTCCCAACCCCCACCGCCATATGTTTCACTTAAAGTCCTGTGAAGCCCGTATTGATTTGCCACGCTTGAAAGTTCCTTCACGGACCTTACATTTCCAAACTGCGCACTGGTCGATGTCTCGTTGAACTGATTGAACAGCATATCCACACCAGGGACCTGAAGCCAGGGATACATAGCCATATTATCAGGTCCCAGCCGGATGAAAGGCCAGGTATGCTCCCAATAATGTCCGGTAAGTAACAAACCTTTGCTCTTACAGTACTGATAGTAAGGTTTTGCCCACCTGTCAATGAACAATTGTAACAGAGTCTGAGCATAGTTGTGGCGAATTTTTTTCCAATCGCCTACCTCTTCATAGAGTGAAGGCAGATTTATTTTGAGGTCATAGCCCCATTGTTTATAAAAAACATTAAAAAGATCCGGAGTCCAGCGAATACCTCCGGGAGAGTTGAGATGAGGTTCATCGGTAAATATTCCTGGTATGGTGTTGCCAAAATCGTTCCTGTTAAATTTTTCATAGCCATCCATGGTTACCTGGATGAATTTTTGAGTTACACCAGGATATATCAGGTCAACATATGTAAATCCGCCATACCAGTTCCCATGAAAATAATAATCATTATCGCCTTTGAAATAATAGGACTTCTTGAAAAGATAAAAATTTCCGTTCTTACCAGAATCCCGTTCCGGCGAAGTAACTTCTTCAAAATGACCGTCTCTCTCTTTTAAAATCAGAAAGTATTCTTTTGGATCAGAAGGTATGGTCTCTGATTTCTTCATTTGAATCCCCTGACCCTTATTATAAGATTCCGGCATCTCAGCAGGAACATTCCCGCCGGCAAATCCGCTTGGGAAATTATATTCATCATAGATCCAAACATTTATCCCCAACTCCTTCCCTTTATTTACAGTGTAAGAAAAAAGATCAAACCACTCATTTGTCAGATAAGATGTAATCAATCCGGGTCGTGCATGGATAAATACCCCGCCACAACCTGCATCCCTGAAATCGAGCATAAAGGAATCGATAGCCGGTTTTGTTATCTTACCATTCCATACGAAGAAGGGTACAGTCCTGTATTCCTTTGACGGTTCCCTGAATTGATGTTTCAGCTCACTGAAAGATGTAATGGCACCCGCGGGGTATTGACTCCTCTTATGGGCACAGGATGCTATCAATAATGTTATTGATGCGCTAATTAACAGCTTGGTTAAAAGGGTTATACTGGCTTTTATTTTAGATTTTTTATTCATGATCGGCCTCAGGGTAATATTAAAGACTTATTGATATGATAAATTCTTTCCGGATCCACTTTTAAAACTTCCCTGTCGTATGTAACAAGGCCATTGCATTCAACTTCCACATCTGAATACTGTGTGTATATTCCTGCGCTGAGCCCATTGGTTTGGATCATCCTGTGCAAAGTTTCCAGCATCGTTTCATACCTGGATGTTAACGCTTCTGATGATC
This sequence comes from uncultured Bacteroidales bacterium, assembly GCA_963732905.1. Classification (GTDB taxonomy): domain Bacteria; phylum Bacteroidota; class Bacteroidia; order Bacteroidales; genus DASQZK01. Next base: position 95,978 of record CAVTBM010000007.1, on the reverse strand, counting down.
CCATTAATGGATAGCCGGCATCAGTAAAGGGCTTCAACCCGTCCAGTGTCCTGTTCCATGAGTGATCCGGGTAAAACAAAAATATACCACCAAATTCCCCGATAACCACAGCACGTGTTTTGTCCGGCCTGGCTTTCACGCCCCATTGCCATTCATCAGGACCAGCTGATGGCCAGGATTTTGTCGGACCCGGTGCAGGACCCGGATATTGATGTCCGTCGATGATGTCTCCTACACCAAAATTCTCACATCCACTCGCACTGCATACCAGTCTGGTTGAATCCAATTCCTTAACCCATTTCGTTAATCGCCTGGTATCATACTGACCCCATGTCTCATTAAAAATTGTCCACATAATGATACCCGGATGGTTCCTTAATCCTTCAATCATCCGCTGTAATTCCAGTTCAAACTGTCTTGCGTCTTCAGGAGAAGTATAAAGTTCATTTTTACCGTATCCTGCTGCAGGGAACTTGGGTATCATATCCTGCCATACGAGCAGCCCCATTTTGTCGCACCAATAGTACCAACGGTCAGGTTCAACTTTGCCGTGTTTTCTTGCAACATTGAATCCAAGTTTTTTCATGAGTTCGATATCAAATCGCAAAGCAGAATCTGTCGGAGCGGTGTATAATCCGTCAGGCCAGTATCCCTGATCAAGTAAACCAATCTGGAAAACAAACTTATTATTCAAAAGGATACGGGTAACATTCCGGTCATCGGTTCCTATGGAGACCTTCCTCATTCCGAAATATCCATCAACTTTGTCTATTAACTTCTTCCCCTGATAAAGAGAAATTTTCAAGTCGTACAGAAAAGGCTTTTCCGGCCACCACAGTTTGCAATTTGGAATTTCAAGGGTTAAACTGTTTCCTGGCTTTCCGACACTTCGTGCAACTATTGTACTATTGTCATTCACCAGTGCTTCCAAAGAAAATGAGTCATCTGTACCTGTGCTATAAACTTTGACCGTCACAACCTTCATGTCAATATCCGCAGTCACATCAAATTTCTCAATCCTGGTATATGGCACAGGTTCTAACCACACCGTTTTCCAGATTCCGCTCACTTGCGAATACTCGGTCCCATAGGGAACTGAACGCTGCTTTCCGCTTGGCTGGCGGGGTGCATTGATGGTATCCGTTCGTCCGAGATCCGTGGGGTCCCATACTTTTACAATTATGTCCTGCCCGGACCCGGGTTTTAATGCATCAGTGATATCAATACTGAAAGAATCATATCCACCTTTATGCTTCGCAATCATATTTCCATTCAGGTAAACTGAGGACTGCCAGTCCACAGATCCAAAATGCATTACTATCCGACGATTTCTCCAGGCGCGCGGCAAATTGAAAGTGCGGTGATACCAAAGTCTCTGATCGGGTTGAAGTTTTTTCATGACACCGGAAAGTGCAGATTCTACTGGAAACGGCACAAGAATCTTACCCTGATATGCAACTGGAGCCTCAGCGGTGCCATTTGTAATTGAATAATCCCATAGTCCGTTCAGGTTCATCCAATCATCCCTCACCATCTGTGGTCGAGGATATTCCGGAAGAACGTTTTCAGGTGAAACACTGCTTGACCACCGGGTCATTAAGGGACCAACAGCAGGATTCCATTTTTTCAGTTCCTCACGATTTGTGCAGGAAAAAAGATTGACTGCGACTAAAATGAATGATATTTTAAGGATTGTGCTCATCTTAAATTCGATGCAAATTGATAGTTTCCTGATCCGATTTCAAAGATATATTTGTCTCCTTCCTGCCTGATATACTTAATTTGAGTGAATTGTTCAACTGGCTTCCCACTCTCAAGAACAGACTTCAGCTCGTTCGCCGGAATGTAGACTTTAGCGGAGGTGTTCACGGGGATTTTGATCTTAATACTAAGGTTATCCCCTTCTCTCTTCCAATTGCATTCAATTTTTCCTTGCACTGAATTATAGGATGCCCTGGCCCAGGTCAGATCGCCAACTACCTCTGGTTTGATGATGATTTTCTTAAAACCGGGGCCTTCCGGATCGGGTTGGATCCCGGCAAGAGACTGGTAATACCATGCTCCTATCGAACCCAGCGCCGGATGATCCCTCGAATGGTCTTTTTGGGCTATGGCATCCCATACCTCCCAAATTGTTGTTGCACCGTTCCTTAGCATATAGAACCATCCTGGCTGGTCTTCCTGTGTGGATATTGTATAGGCCAGATCTGCATATCCATGTTTCGTTAGTAACTGGAAGAGCAGCGGGGTCCCAATAAAACCCGTGTTAAGATGATTGTTATGCTTATTGGTTATATTATTAATCAGCTGTTTCAGAACGATATCCTCTTTCCCTTGTGGCACCATATTGAATAATAATGGAATTACCTGTGCCGTCTGGCTATCTTCAGCATAAAGGCCAGTCTCCTCATTAAAAAACTTTTCAGTATAGGCTTCAGAAATTTTATGAGCAAGATTTTCATATTTCTCAGCATCGTCCGGTCTGTCCATTAATCTGGCTATTTGACTCATTAAGCGGGAAAAATAGAAATATGCGGATGTCCCAATCTGATCTTTTGGCGTTCCCTTGGCATCGGAAAAGCTGGCTGGTTCAATCCAATCACCGAGATTTGCAACAAAAATATAATGATCAGAATGGCGCCTGATCCATTCCATATACAGTTTCATGGACTCATACCCTTGCTCAAGATATCTTTCATCTCCATAATACTGATACAATTTCCAGGGTGCAACAATGAGTGCACCTCCCCACCATGGATCAGAGAAAACCGGAATTACCCCTTCCGGATTTTTCATTGAAGTGGCCCAGTTCCAACCCGGGTTCGGAACTATGGGAGGTTCGTGTCCGTCTGCTTCCTGTGCATCCATCATATCATGGAACCACTTTGTATAAAAGGTCATCATATCAAAATTATAAATCGCCTCTTCCATCGTTACAAGTCCATCTCCCATCCATCCTATTTTCTCACGATGAGGACAATCCGTTGGAATACTATGCAGATTATTTAGCTGGGTTCTGATGATCAATTCCTGTATCTTATTGATATCAGGATTTGAGCATGAAAATTCTCCCGCAAGTTCCGGATCAGTATGAACCCAGATACCTTTCAGATCGTTTAGTTCAGGTTTATTTTTCAAACCATCAACCTGCACGTACCTGAAACCATGATAGGTAAAATGAGGTTCAAAAACTTCCGGATCTTTACCACTGGAAATGAATCTGTCTGTCTGATATGCGCCATACGTCCACCAGGCGTGGGGACCAAATCTCACGGTTCCATCCTGATTCAGTTGCTCATTATAAAAAATCTTGATCGTATCACCACTATTACCACGGGTTTTAAACTGGACCCATCCTGCCATATTTATCCCCATATCATAAACATACACTCCGGGTAAAGGCTCACTCAGGCTTACGGGCAAAATTGTTTTTGTTACCCGAATAGGGGGTTCCTGTTGTGAAACCAGTTGCCCGGAAGGCCGGGGCACTACTTTTGCCTTTTCCCAACCTGTATCATTAAATCCTGGCAGATCCCAACCCGGAATTTCCAGTCTGGCATCATAAATTTCGCCACTCCGAACATCATTAAAAACAATAGGTCCATTCGAAAATTTCCAACTCTCATCGCTCATCAAAATATTTTTAGTTCCATCGGCAAATTCAATAATAATGTTCAGCAATAATTTGGGTGGTCCAACCCATGGCGCAGAATTGAATCCCCATGCATCGGGTGATGCCGGATCGTACCAGCCCCCGCCCAGAATGACGCCAATGGCATTTTGCCCTTTTGTTAAATACTCAGAAACATCGTAAGTGTCATAGAGAACACGTTTGGAATAATTTGAAAACCCGGGGTCGAGCACATGATCTCCAATCTTTTTTCCATTAATGTATAATTCATAGTAGCCCAACCCGCATAAATAAGCTTTTGCCGAACGAATTTTCTTTTTTAACTCTGTTTCCTTGCGAAGAAATACAGCCTCATGCCCCTTTTCCATTTCCCCGACAAGATTTAATCCATCAGTTAAATTATTAACGCTCCATCCCCATCCTTCTGAACTATCCGAGGTTGACGCCGGTTTATTCAGGCCAATATTATTATCCCCATCGAAAACCTGTAGTTCTCCGACACTGAAATAGTACGGCTTGTCTCCCTTTTTGCTGTTCCATAATTTTGTTGCAGAAAGGCGTATATACCTGGCTTCTAAGCCTGGCTCCTTAAAAATCACTTCATTGGAACCCGGATTGCTGAAATCGTTTTTCGTATTATCAACGATGGTTTTATACTTTCCAAATTTTGGATCGTTGGAAATGTCAATGCGAAACCTAAGCGGAAATCCAAAACCGGGATTTCTGATTGTAGGCTGTCCGTCAGGAGACTCCAAAGGAAATGCCGGATGTAGAACTATTTTGTCAAGTCGTGTCACTTCTCCCAGATCCACCTGAACCCATTTTATGACGTTTGCAGATGAAGCCCCCTGGGAGGAGTAACCATTTACTTTTTTGTGGGGATTCCTGTCCAATGTCTCCCTCGATCCAATCCAACTACCCTGCCAGTCAGTTCTTTCGAACAATCCCATGTCCCAGGTGGCTGTCTCGCTCCACTTTGAAATATTCCCTTCGACGTCACGTACTCTTACTTTCCAGTAACACTTATCACCGCAATTTAAAGGGCTACCAGAATAGATCACCTGCGTATTTTGACCCGACTCAACAAGACCGGTTTTCCAGAGATTTCCTTTGCCTCCTGAAAGAATTTCCGGACTGGATGCAACAAGAATCTCGTATGCCGTTTGTTTTTGATTGCGAAGATCAGGATTTCTTGTTTCGAATTGCCAGCTTAAGGAGGGTTGTTTTATATCAATGCCTGAAGGATTGACTGAATATTCACATCGTAAGAATATGGGTGTTATTGAGGATCTGGTAGAAGATTTGATACAGCCAATCATTGAGAAAATGAAGAAAATGACCAAAACTGAGAATTCAGATCTGAGCCTCAGGAGCGCGATCCTTGCTGTCTTAAATTTACTCATGGCAGTTTTCATATTTATAAGGGTTGTAATATCAAACGATCACAAAAAATACCCGGGACTCTTACAAATGCCATTAAGTCGGACGAACACCGGAACAATACCAGCAAAGAGCTTACATATATTAGAATTCGATTCATCATGGATTACTTAGCGGAGTATATGCAATACATAAAACCGAATTTTAAAAACATGACCTGCTGAACAGGTTAACAGTATCCTGATAATTAAATACCTATTTTGATTCTATCAATGAAATACGACCATCAGGATAAACAATGACAGGTAAATGGTCTAATTCATTATTACTAAAGCTCACAGGTCCGGCATTATTTAATACTACCTCATACCTTTTATTTTCAAGCCCGGACAGGCGCATTTCAATTGTAAAAGGCTCATCATAGGGCACGGGGAGCTCTGCAATGAGCGACTTCAGTGAAATATTGATTTTGTCTTTTGAGAGTTTGTATTTTTCAACTGAAACACCATCAACACCCACGGCAATATTGCTGGCAAAATCAATGTATACGCCACCCAGTTGCTGCAATGCATGTGCTGCAGCGGCTAATCCGCCAACTTCGCACCAACTTGGCCCGGAACGAAGAGGCATTTGTGGAAATCCCTCATGGTCAATATTTTCAGGGCCAAGCCCGAGAGGGTAATTTGGATATTTATATATATCGTTTTTTATTAATAAAGGAAGGTTTATAAGAGTAAGGGAGGCCCGGGCGGCTGCAACTCCACGCTCTATAAGATCCTGTCTTTCAGATAGCAGACCTATCCTGATCAGCCCGTCAGTAAACCGGTGAGTTCGTTGGTCCAGCCATTCTGCATCACTGTTTTGCGAAGAAAAACCTCCAAACGGATATGCCGTAATGATGTAATGTGGTGCCCAGACAGCCTGGTAAAATATGGAATAATCAGCAGTGGCTTCAGATGCAGCGAGGTATTCTTTTTTCTGTGACACCTCATAAAGTGAAGCAAATCCTTCCAGGGCCCAGGACATCGACATGCTATTTGCCGGATACTGACCAGTAAAAGGGTCATAAAATGTCTCTGGTTTAACAGCGCAGGAATAAAACGTCTCAAAATCATACCATTTTTGATTAGGCAATACTTCTTTAATCATAAATCCGGCCATTTTTACAGCAGCATCAAAATACTTATTCTCCCCGGTTGCCCTATAAAGTTCACTTAAAACCCAGATATGAGCTCCCCCGTCAGCATTCCATTCCAGGCTGGGTAACGGCTGCAAGGATTTATCAAACCATCCGGGAACACAGCCATTGGGTTCCATGTTCTTTATTAAAAAATCACCGTAAGACTTAACAAAGGGCAGTATTCCAGGGATATCTTCGCAGAAACGCCGAAAGTAGAGTAAATATCCTGCCGTCACACTGGCTGAGGCGGTTTGGTAAGCACCCCCGTCAATGGTCCAGTTCCAGTAGCATGCAACACTGTCCGGATCATAATTTTTCAACGGCGGATCCCATAAACTTCCGATCCATTGATTGGTTTCAATGTTATAGAGACCAGGAAAAAGTCCTTCTTTTTGAGGAGCAGACAGGGTAAAGTTTATAATCCTTCGGGCCTTGTCGATAAGGGATGAATCATGTAGTTGGTTGCCCCAGTAATAAATACCGGTGGCATCACAGACATTATTCCACCACGCAGTATTATAAATAAACTGATACCACTGGGGAGCACTTAGCCGTAAACCGCCCATTGGTATTCCATTCTTTTCCCATTGCTGCCAGGTTGCTAGATCCGGTTTGTTAATTCTATGGGTAATAGAAGGACCTTTTGTTATATCATACCCTTCGTAATTGAAAGACGCCGGATAACAAACTTTTGCATATTCACTAAAAGGCATGGCCTGAGGACGGGGTAAATGAAAATATTTTGTCCCGTATTTCTTCCATAAATAAGCCGAGATGCGTTCATACCCACGGTATTTATCCGCATTTGCCTTAAGGAAGAGATCAAATCCAAATTTGAGTGTATTGTCTGATAATTCCCTTACCTGCGCACCTTTCTGATTGTCATGCCGCCAGTATACATGTTGCTCCACCCAGTAATCCATATATCCGAATGATATGAGTGGATTATCCCTAATACCAGATTCAAGACTTAAATCCATAGCCATTGGCAAGGATATTTTGGTCGTGTCAACAGGTACCGCGAAAACTTTAGGATGCTTTTGAGGTCTGGCGTTTTTTGCATAAACAATATTTTCATTCATACTGTTAAGGTCGGGAACGAGTGCCAGCATCAGACCGTTTTTTTCCACGATAGTGGCGGGAGCAAAAAATTTTCGGTCCCCTATTACATCGTCTCTCTCCCGTTTTACCGAAGGAGTAAATGTGAAATCAGGATGGCTCCCGGGGGTGAATTCAAATGATGACAACAGATATTCTATTTTAGGTGGAGTTCCCGGTAATTTAGCCGTAACATCAATATGGAAGAAGTCCTGATTCTTTTCAAGTGAAACAACCTGTAGAATATCATTACCCCCACTTACCCCCGAAAGTTGAACAGAAATTCTGTCCTTACTATTCTCCAGAATACTGGCTGAATTTAATCCCTCCTCAACCATTAGCCGGTATTTATCAGCATAATTTGGCCCGCTTGCATAAAGCGGATCGACATCTTCTAATGATATTTTTGGCCTGTCGAATGATTTCGCTATAAATTCCCAGTTTTTCCCATCTGCAGCATAATAGGCTTGAGTAATCACCGGGTTATTTAACATGAAAACTCCCTTTACTTTTCCATTATAAATTTCAATTATAGAGTCATTCTGATGTAAAAAAACTCTGTCACTACTCATTCCTGATTTATTGCAACTATTGAAAATAGCAACAATGAACAGTAATAAAGTGAATCCCGTGCTATAGGTTTTTTTCAGGAGTGAGTTCATGGCGATTTAATTTATTTTATCGATCAGTTTAATTTGCTGACAATTTCTTTAAGATTCATTCCATCTTCAGGGATATAGTGCCTCCAATACTTCACAGTCTCTTCTAGCTCCAAAAGTGAGCGGTAATTAACACTTGCAGTCGATAAAAAAACCTCAATGGTCATATAGATTTTATCAACTTTTGGTATATCCAGGCAGTGCTCATCATCGTATGAATTTTTCAGTGATTCCAGAATCCTTCTGCCATCAATGATTCCCCTTTCATTGTTACTTATAGTGAATGGCAGGTGCCGTGAAAAGGTGCCATCGGTTTGTTGTAAATGAATGATCGGAGAGTAACATCCAAGTACTTCCAACCATTTATAGGGAGAACAATCAATAGGGTCGGCAAACAAATACGGATAGTTTTCGAATATTTTGAAAATCTTGTCTGCAAGCCCGGGATATTGACGTTTTTCCAGCTGGGAAGAACTTTCAAATAATTTATAGGCATCAATAGGACCCAACCAGGGAAGGTTACTTTTTCTGTTTTTTTGATAGTGTTCCATGGATTTTAACAGAACCTCTTTTTCCGGTTTTTGAAATCTTCTCTGACCTGATTGATGTCCTGTATCAATTGTCGTATAAAATGGCACAGACGACACTTCATAGACCTGTGTAAGAAGGTCTTTTGTGCCCTCAATGGTCCAGGGAATCTGGTGAGGAGAATACATTTGTTCAACGCCTAAGTGTTTACAACCCTTTAAATACGAAAACTTCGCTGCTTCAGAGAGATTATGGATGAGGGTATTTTGATATTCCTTATATAGCTCAGGGTCCTGTAATACCTTATCTGCAAAAGCATGGCAATAAAAACCCAGGCCTGCACCCAGACTTGCAGCTGTCTCAATCATCGGTTTAATCCAATGATTAAGAATTCTATCCCTTACAGATGGATTCGTGTGAGAAAGCCCAAGTGTAGAATACGTTCCATGGCCGGAATACAGATTGCAAACGGAAACACCAGATTCTTCCGAAGCAAGTTTTACCTGATCGGCCCAAAGTCTGAGATAATCCTTTCCCATGTATAACGGGTCACATTCTGTATCAGCACTAGCTTCAATATAGTTAACATTCAGATCTTTTATTATTTTGATCCATTCGACTGGCTCAGTATATCTTTTTGAAGCGAAGCAATTATCGATGGCCAGATAAATGTCCGGATATTCAATATTTTGCGTTGATTTGCTTTTTTCCATATAACTCTCTTTAACGAAATAAGCATACTGAGTTCAATGTGCCTGAATTAGAATTCCCTATACATTAAATTGTCCGTTCAATCCAGGATCTCTCCGTTTAAATTCTCTATTTTTTCAATGCTCAAACTCCTGTATTTCCTGAAGTTTTTTCCGTCTGCCTTCTTTGGCAATTCCCCAATAGTATTTATTAATCTCAGGGACAGTGGAATCCATTTCTGAAACACCCATATGCTGGTGATTCTGCTGTGTTCTTAAGATCTGCAATGTTGTCCGGTCATTTAACATATTCTCAATATCTTTCTGTTCTGTTCCCGGCTTATCCCATGAACCGAGCTCATCTCTTACTTTCCGGGCCATTTCAAGCAAATGACTTACAATCTCCGGATTTTCTGCCGCAACATCATGTATTTCAGAACTATCTGATTCAATATTAAATAACATTGGATTTTTCAGTTCCCGCATTCCGGATTCCCACCATACCAGCATTTTTTCCTCTCTTGGAAGATGCAATTTCCATTTCCCTTCCCTGACAGCCTGAAGATTTTCTCCATTATAGTAATAGAATTTATCATCAGAATATTTTTCTTTACATCCCTTAATTAAAAGCGGGCTTATATCTTTTCCATCGATTTTTAATAGGGCCGGCAATTCAATATTTGTCAGATTTGCTATTGTAGGCAAAAGATCAAGCGTAGATACAAACGTGTTACAAACAACTCCGGAATCTATCTGACCTGGCCAGTAAAAAATTCCGGGAACCCTCAGACCACCATCCCAGGTAGTTCCTTTTCCGCCCCGGAAGGGAAGATTAGATCCGTATCTGTTATCCGCTGTGATCGCTGCCCCATTATCTGAGGTAAAAATGATAAGTGTGTACTTTTCCAAATCCAGCTTTTTCAGGGTTTCTGTTATTTTACCTACACTGGAATCCAGTTCTTCTACCAGGTCACCATAAACGCCTCCTTCCGATTTGCCTGCGAATGCTGGATTTGGTATCCATGGGGCGTGAGGTCTTGTATGAGCGAAATAAATAAAAAATGGGGTAGACTTATTTTCATTAATAAACTCGACCGCTCTGGAATTATATTCATCGGTTACAGTGGCCACAGTAATTGAGTCCTTAACAATTCGACCGTCCTCAATAAGTGGTATCCGACCCGATGGAAAAGCATTACCAACAGCTCCGAAAAACAAATCAAATCCCTGGTGGTTAGGATGAAATTCGGAATTCGGGTTGAATCCTTCATTTGTCGAATAATTGAATCCCTGTGGAATACCAAGATGCCATTTACCAATTGCCGCCGTGGCATAGCCTTTCGTTTTCAGTAATTCGGCAATAGTCACTTCATCATCCGCAAGGCAAAGGCCTGAATAAACATCACCAACAGCATAGGGGACACCGCATCTTTGAGGATATCTCCCTGTAAGAAGAGACGCCCTGGAAGGGCTGCAAACACTGCAGGTAGTCCAAAAATTTGTAAATTTTATACCCTCAGAAGCTAATTTGTCGAGATTTGGCGTTTTTATTATTTTGGATCCAAAACAGCTCAAATCTCCATATCCCAGATCATCTGCAAGGATTATAATAATGTTAGGCATATTACCTGTTCCGGTATTATTATGTTTTTTTGAAGTGCATCCTGCACCAAGTATCATGCAGATCGAAAAGACAGACAAGATCGGCTTCCCTCTCCTAAAAATTCTATTTCTTTCGGTCATCCAGTAATCAGATTTAGTTTCAACATCAGATTCAGAATTTATCACCCTTTATTATATTACAATCAGGTTATAACAGGACTTTCATTAAAAAGCAGCATAGATTTCTGCCAGTGATGTTCCAAAAACTTTTTGAACAATTCTGTTCATGGTTGATTTGTCACCTGTCAAATGAACAGTGGAATGAATATGAGTAAGCATTGAACCAGGTTCCAGCCTAACTGCCGGGGAGGAACTTTCCAGTTCAAAGAAAGGGCCCATTTGACTTCCATCTTCAAGAGGCCCGTCATTATATGCATTAGCCGCGTCTCCTTTAAAAGGTTCCTTCTGTATTTCCCACATAGAGTTTACATAATCCATTTTCGCGGGATCCATTGAAAAGGAGACGATCGTCAATACATTCGATTTTTCATCATAAGATCCCAGGAAAGGCATTGCTCTTTCAGGACTGATGCCAAGTTTTCCCCGTGATTTCCCGTCAGCCAGGAAAAACAGAACACCATCTTCAATTTTTAGCCGGTTTTCAGGGATCTTTCCGAAATATTTGTCATTTACTTTTGGGTCCGATAATGAATTATCACCTCCTTTAAAAGGAATAACAATTGTGGTAGAGGATGATGACTGGAACATGCCAAGGATCCATATTGACAACATCCCGGTCTCTTTAGTCCAAGCTGTTTTTCCAATATTTGTAACAGAATTTATGCTTTCAAATGCAACAAAATCCAAATCCTCTATTGATATACCAAGCATTTTTGAAACTTGTTGGCGATTCATCAGTTTTATTTCACGCTCAACCCTCAGGTCGAAAACAAATTTTGAATAGTTAACCAATCGCATTACTTTTTTAAACCGGACCATTGTTTCATTTTTTTCAACAACCTCGAACGTGTCGGTATCCAATTCAGGTGGAACGTACCAGTTTTCAAAGTTGAAAGGGACTCCGGGTTTAAAGAAAATGGAATACTGGCCTCCTTCAGGCCCCAGCCAGAAACGATCTTCGCCTCCAAAAGCGTTAATATGTTCTTGCAACCTTCCGTTCCCGATCAGCTCATGATTTATCCAACCCAAACAGGGACCCTCTTTGCCTGATAAGGTGCTTATCATTATTCGACCCTGCAAAGCAGGACAAATTGCAACACCGGATACTTCGTTGTTCCCGGTTAAAACGATAATATCATGAACTGATCTTAAGAGCTTGAGGTCGTCATTAAAACTTCTGACAGCAGTAAACTTATCCTGAGTTTGGTTTTGTTTTTTAATTCTGTTTTCATTCACATTACCACAACCTGCCAGGAATATGAATAATATTAACCAACAACAAATTACTCTCATGGCTGATAAAAACAGGTTAAAATATATCCTTACAAATTCGGGGTGAAAAGAAATTCCGGGGGTGAAAAAATGATCTTATTAAAACCTGAATAACACTAACTAAAACTACTCATCCGATTGACAAAAATTAACCTTAAACCTAAAGGTACTCCCTATGAAAAATACTCAGATTGTCAGGATCAATACTGGAGAAACCCCCCGGAATTTCCATTTCATTGTCATCAAACTCATCCTCTCATGAGTTATAAGTATATTTTATATAATGCACAGAATATTTCTTGAGACATCATCGGATTCATAAGTAAATTTTCTAATTATATTGCCGGACCCGTTTCCACATAAATTTTATGCACTGCTCCATCCATAGCAGGCCTTATTAAATTTCCCTTGATTGTCTTCCCATCCAGTTGAATTTTGCTCTGCCCGGGACCAAGTCTGACATTCCTTTTTACTATAATGGAATAATGATCTCCTCTAAAAGGTCGTTCAACGGAATAACTGTCCCAATTATCGGGCATATGAGGATCAATGATCAGTCCGTTAAATTCCGGTCTGATTCCCAGAAGATAATAATTATATGCCATCCACATCCAGGCAGTTGCCTCGCCAAGGCACCATTGAAACTGACCTTTCCCGGCTAACCGGTGATCCGGACCCACATAATTTTCAGGATAGGCATAAGGTTCACACTGATACACTTCGATATCTTTGATTTGATGAGCCAAAGAGGCTTTGTTGTACATTTCCCATGCAAGTTTGCTTTTTCCTGCCATGCAGGCAGAGATAACCGCCCACCCGGTGGGTCGCATATATATGTTCCCATTTCTGAAACCCGGAGCATATATCGATTGGGTTCCAATGTAATCCTTATATTTACTATAGGAAGGGTAAAAAATCATTGGGCCAAAATCACTGATCATCATCGATTGCACAGAATTTAAAGCTTTCTCAGCCCTCTCAGGTGTTGCTACTCCACTCATCACACTCCAGGATTGAGCATTCAGGTATATCTTGCCTTCATCATCATCTTTAGTCCCGACAGGTATTCTGTTTCCATCACGGTCGGAAAATGCCCTGATGTACCAATTACCATCCCAGGCTGTCTCATTAATGGCATTCTTTATGAATTCATATTCTTCTTCCCATTTCTTTTGCAAATCCGTTTTCCCTGCCAGGCCGGCAATTTTTGCAAACTCATTTAAATAATAACACAGTTCCATGCCGAACATGACACTTTCAGCTTGTCCATATTCACTTATTTTAGTGAATTCATCCATCCAATCACCCACATTAGCCGGGATTCGGGGCAAACCGTTAACGGAGAGTCCGGATAAGCTGATAATAAATGCCTTGTCAATATGGTCCCAGATTGTCCCGCTTGTTCCATCATAGAAATTTATATCCCGGTTCAGGAAATCTGAATCTCCATATTCTTTAAGATATTCCAGAAGCGAAGTCATAAAACCCCAAACCACATGATGATGTGGAACATTAAATTGATTTGCAGGAAATGCAGGCTTACCTTTCATTTGCAGATCCTCATATTTCATGGCCGGAAGATGCACTACAAGATTGGTTTTTGACAAATCATTGGTTTGATTGCTTAGCATATAAAGAATTTCCTTTTCAAGAAAGGATTTATTAAAGGGGAGCATAATTTGCTCGGGCATTACACTTACATCACCTCCTTCAAGGCCATAAGCCCATACCCCGGTACCCACAACGTCGGGATCATTCTGGCTAACCTTCCTGATCTGATTCCAGTGATATTTTGTCCATACGTTATTAATGAGATCGTTTGTTGAATCAGGGGTTTTAGAGGTAATGTTTTCAATGATAAGATTATCATAATAGGTATTCAGTCTGTCGAATTCCTTTTGCACCGTTTCCGGATCTGAATATTTATGAATAGTTTGTCGTGCAACATCCATTGAGCGGTCCATTCCAAGAATATACACTAAATCGGTTTCCCCTTTCGGATCAAGTGATCGTTTGGTTTGCAGTACACCCCATGGAAAATCATCCTCACTCCAAAATGTAGTATTCGAAAGTTTATCTTCCAGTATTTCCCGGGGTTCAGCAAAACTTTGCATGCTGCCTAAAAATTTTCTGCGTATGGTTTCAAATGATTCAATTGGGATGCTGGCACTAAAATAACCCGTATACGGCCAGGGTCTGCAATCTGCGGTACTTAACCAGTTTGTTTGAGTTGCCCAAATGGTATTTTCCGAGAACCAGGTCTTTTTATAAAGGTTAAACTGACTTCCTGCTCTGCCGTCACCGCGGTAGATTATGTATTTATTCCGGTCACCCAGATTCCATTCCACCTGACCATAAATATTTAATTTCTGAGGTGATGTTGAAAGGTTGGTGAGATGAACACGCATTACTACCACGTTATCATCTAAGGGGATGAAGTAGGTGACTTCAGATTTAACGTCATCCTTAACACAAACCAATTTGGTATATCCCAGACCAACCTGGCATTCCCATGAATCTTCATTTTCAGGATTATTGATCCAGGTGATATTGCTGCTACCTTCCTTACGCAGGTAAAAATTTCCGGATACATTCTGAGGGTTGACCAGAGTGTTGATAGCAGGATCGGACAAATACACTTCAATCCCGCCTTTTTGGGTCACCCATGCGGTGAGGTAACCATTCGTCAGACGGTTTAACCAGGGAGTGGGAAGATCTCTGTTATAAATATGGCAAACCCTGCCATCCGAAGAGAATTCATACCATGGCTTATCCTTAGCTTGAGCCGAATGACAGAAACAATATAATGTCAAGATCAGAAGTGAAATTCGTTTTATGTGTTGCATCCTGAATAGTATTTCGTTAAGTGGTTGAAGTATGAATCGATTTTTAAACTACCCCTTAATTAAAAAGTCATAATGATCTCCGGCCTGGAAGGTCATTGTCTTTTTTAATGCGGAGGAACCAAGGCCTTCGATGTTTAATTGTCGTAGTTTAAGTTTACCGTTTAAGACGGTTAAAACCGCCTTTTTACCATCCTGTGTGTCAGTAAATTCCATTGTTCCATAAGCATATCCATTCGACCAGAAATATTTACCTTTAATATTTTTGAAGCTGAGTTCATCAGTTACTCCCGAATAATGAAATCCTGTTAAAGCAAGGATAGCTGACCAGCTGTCCATGGCACGTCCGTAATGATGCCCACATTCAGCTTCATCAAAGGGACTTCGCTTTCTTCCGTCATAGCGGTCTCTGATGTTTTGTATACATTTTAATCCATTGTCGGTTTGATCCTCATAAAGCATCCCTATGGCAGCAGTGTATTCAAAGCCGGTCATTACTTCCGTAAAATACGGGAAAGGGTTTACAGGTCGGGATTTTGGGTATGACGCCATGAGTAATGCGGCCTCATCCCCCAGTGCAAAACTTCGCATACAGTTAAAATGATCATACAGATTAGACTTATAATTGTATTTCATAATACTCTGCAAGGCAGTTTTTACATTTTCTTCTTTAAGCAGGTAACCTAAACCGCATACATGAGCCATATACTGACCCACAAGCTGATCCACCAGGCATCCGTCTCCAAGCTGATAGTCAGGATTGCTATTATTCTTTGCTCCCATTCCCACAATTTGACCTTTCGGAATTTCAGCGGAATCACTGACCATAATCTTTTGGATGTAGTATTCACCATTAAATAAATTTGCGTCCATCCATTTACTTCCGCTACTGAATAATTTCCGGCATTTCATTGCCATATCTCTGTCATTCATTTTAACGGCCATCTCTTCAACAGCATTGAGAGCCCCGAGGTACCAGGTTCCTTCCTGAGGATTGGGACCATAATATTCCACGTCCATCGTATTTGACTGAACGCCTTCCATAACGCCATCCTGGTTCGCATCCCATCCTCCCTTAATCCATGCATAAGAAATAGTACTTTTAATTTTCGGATAATAGGTCTTTAGAAATTCGTCATCACCGGATAATTGCCAATCCAGATAAAATTTCATAATAGTCCCCATTTGTCCGTCAGCTGCTGCATACGAAAATTTCGGAATTTCATTCAAGGGTAATTTTACCCGGAAACTCATTAAGCCATCCTCCTGTGCAGCGGGGCCAAATTCAATATACCGCCACGTTTTCGCCAGATCACCAAAAAGAAAGCTGGTTGCAGTTTCATAGTTCCAAACATGGGTACAGGAACCGAAACAACAGCCCACATGGTCAAGACAACCTTCCCATGCATAAAGATTTCCATCATTCAGCCTGAAACATGTTTGTGTCCTCAGTGTACTAGCATTAAATAAAGCTGCCTCCTTTGCTACTTCAGGAAGATCACTTTCACAAAATGCAGTCACAAATTTTACTGTATTTTCTTCCAACGGGGATAATTCAGGAACCGTTTTTACAACCACATCCCAGGCTCCCTGGTATTTTGTTGTATAATAGTTTAGCATGGGTTCGCTTGACCATGCCGTCCTGTTGGGGAAATACCAGGTTAACAGGAACCTGACGGTTTTGGTTTCATGAGGTTTCAGGGTATCTCCGACAGCGAGTGATGCAACAGGTTTTTGAGATACTTCATCTTTTCTGTTTTCCAGCAAACCATCCGCAGATAAATCATCCCAAAAGTCTAACAGAGAAGAGCCCCAATGTTCGGGCTTCCAGGCCGTCCGGTATGTAGTCTCCCCATCAGACGGGGTGACTAATGCCATTTCACCCCATTGATCTGCCTTTTTATCCACACCATCGGAAGTAAATAAAATCCCTTTAAAGCCTGATCCTTTCATGAAGGTATTTTTGTTTCCAACAGCTTTCCCATTTGAACCATCTTCACCAATGAAATTCGGCATAGTTCCGCATACACTGAAAATGATTTCGTTGTCTGATGTATTCGTCAACTCATAATCAAGAACCGCGATTGGGATACTACTGTTATCAACATCTCCGGGTATCATGGGATTAAAAGCCTTAATCTTCACTTTTACCGGGGATTCCGGAGTACTGAGGTTAACCTGTCCAAATGGGTAGGCAGCGTCAAATGAAGCGGTCCTGAATCTTGGAAGTCCGTGATTCGTTGCAATACTGCCGGATTCACCTTCATAAAGGTAGAAAGGGACTGGTCCTTCAAGCAGCCGGATATCCTTCACTCCATGTATATCAGTATATAACACAAAGAATGGTGAATTCTTCATTCCGGTAGAAGGATTATATCCTATGGCCGGCCGGTTCATAATTTCCCAGTCCTGCAAATTTCCAATCCCTCCAAGTGAAACCGAGCCGGTACCTATTCCTCCGATGGGAAGCGCAATTTTGTAAAGGTGGTCCTGGTCATAGTGCTTTAGTACCGGCCAATCCATGGAATTTGCTCTGGTAAATCCAATTGCCAGCAAATAAATGCAAAAAATGAATATATTCTTTTTCATAGATTTGAATATTACTGATTTGACCGTTTACCACCTGTCTACTGCTATTTCCCTTTATTCAAAGTGGACTGATTATTCAAATAAATTCGAAATATTAAAACCTTTAAGGCACTTCAGAGCAATGTAATCCCTTAACTGAACAATGGAAATATTTCTTATTTACCGGATTCAATTCAGAGGGTAAAATCCCTGCAGATCAGGCACTTTTAGAAAGTGATCGGGTATAGAATTGGCACAGGATTTCATCCTGTGCCAATTAACGTATTCGTTAATTTGAATACCCTGGATTCTGTTCCAGATTTGGATTATTTAATATCGCAAAATTTGGAATTGGGAACAGAAGGTCTTGTGAATCGATCACGATTTGCCCACCTTTCTCTTTTACAAAAAAGGCATTCATGACATCGATTGCTACTCCAAATCTTAGGAGATCATGCCAGCGTTTGTTTTCATAAGCCAGTTCAACCCTTCTTTCATGCAGCAATTTCTCACTAAACGTTCCGGGAGTGGATGCATCAATAGGAGCAAGACCTACCCTGTCTCTTACCTGATTAATCAGGTCGTAGGATTCCGTGGTTTCACCCAAAGCCTCCGCAAGTAATAATAATACTTCCGAATACCTCATCAACGGGATGTTATTGTCTGCATCGGCTATGGGATTTGCATTGGGATCACGGTATTTTGTGCAGTAGTAAAGGTCAAGTTTATCCTTGGCCATTGTATAATCCCTTCTCGGATCACCTGCTTCAAAAGCATCATAAAGATCCTGTGTCCCGGCGTTGTAACCCAATCCCGGATTCAGGTCAACATTCATTGAAGTAAACATGTAGATAGTTGGGCAGGCATCCGTGGATGATTTAAATTGAAGCTCAAACACACTTTCAGCATTATTCCCATTCTGTGCAGCAAAGACATCCTCATAATTCGGAAGCAACTCATAGCCGTAAGTTAAAACATCTCTTAACCTGGTTATTGCATCGGCTTTATTTCCGCGGGTAAGATATACCTCTGCAAGATAAGTTTTTGCAGCACCTTTGGTGGCCCGTCCAACTTCTTCAGCATCACTATAAGATACAGGAAGCTGATTTTCAGCAAACTGTAAATCTTCAATGATTTGTGCATATACCTCATCTACAGTATTCCTGAAAACGTTGACCGAACCACGATCCAGGGATTTTGGAGTTTCTGTAATCAACGGGACACCGCCGTAGTTTCTGACAAGCTCAAAATAAGTAATTGCTCTGAGGAATTTAACTTCAGCAATATACTGGTTTCTTAAATCTTCAGTCATATCTACACCCATTGCTTTTTCCATGGCAATGTTGCACATATAAATGGCTTTATAACAATTATCCCATGACCACATATACCATTCTTTCCCGGTATCTTTGGTGAAGTTGTCAACCTCATCGGTGATGCCAAGAGTGCCTGTATTATCAGATCTCCATTCATCCAGTATATGTTGAACGCAGAAATTAGTAGAAAATATCCTTTTGTGATAATTGTATGCAGCAATTACAGCATTATTGATATCCCCTGGCGTTTTATAAAAATCCTCAACATTCGCCTGTGAAACAGGTGTCAGTGTTAAAAATTTCTCACAGCTTGTTGCTATTCCCAGTAAAAGGCCAGTAAAGACTATGATTCCTATATATCTTTTCATAATTTAATGATTTTAGAATGATACATTCAATCCTAATGAAACAACTCTGGGAACCGGGTAAGCCCCACCCAGGGCAAACCCTCCAAGTGTGCTGTTCTGTTCAGCACCATTGGATTTCTGCTGGGGATTATAGCCCATGAACTTACTAAACGTAGCAAGGTTCTCCACAGATGCGTATACCCTGAAACCTGACACAAATGAGACCTTATCAGCTGGAAGATCATAACCAAGAGTAATATTCGCTATGCGCCAATAATCAGTTTTCTGGATGAGCCTGGTATCTGGCAGACCCCCAAGACCAAAGGTAAGATGAGGTGTCATCCCGTCACCAGGTTGTGCATCTGAAATATAACGGTTTTCATACCAGGATTTGAAAATGTTGTTTCCGCCGGAACTCCACATACCCTGTCCCACAAGATCAAGAGTTCTTCCTCCAGCCTGGCCGTTGATATAAATTGAAAGGTCAAAATTCTTGTATGTGAACGTATTGGAAAAACCAAAAATGTAATTCGGAAAGGGATTTCCGATATTTACGCCATCAGGTCCGTTGAAATTGCTGATAACGCCATCCTTATTCACATCCTTGTATTTGACATCACCGGCAACCTCACCGGGGAAAATTGCAACCCCGTTATCAATGTCTGCCTGTGTCAATATCCCTAAAACCACCAGACCATTGGATGCGCCCATCTCATGTCCTATTGCAGTAATTCGTGTACCGTAGAAGTCATAAATAGGATCACCGTTTGGTCCCAGTTTAAGCACTGTATTCTGATTGAATGATATGTTAAAACTTGTCGTCCAGGTGAAAGCCTTCTGAATGTTCCTTGTAATAATAGAAAATTCATAACCTTTATTCTCAACTTCACCTATATTTTGCAGAGAAGACGAGAATCCGGAAGTGGTCGGAAGATTTACATTCAATAATAAATCAGACGTTCGGTTATTGTAATAATCCATGGTTAATGAAATCCTCTCCTTTAATAAACCCAGATCAATGCCGAGGTCAAGTTGTTTGGAAACTTCCCAGGATAAGGCTGGATTGCCAATGGTGGTAGGGTAAATTCCGGAATAATTACTTCCTGACCCCAGTCCGAAAGTTTGATTCGTAATGCCTACCAACCCTATATAGGCATAATTGCCGATGGCGTTGTTGCCGGTAATTCCATAGCTGGCCCTTAATTTCAGGTTACTGATAGTCTTTACGTTGTCAAGGAATGATTCCTCAGAGACTCTCCAGGCTCCTGCAATAGAAGGGAATGTCCCATACTTATTCGCCGGACCGAATCTTGAGCTGCCATCGCGTCTTACTGTTCCGGTTAAAAGGTATTTACCCTTATAGGAGTAGTTTACCCTCCCCAGGTATGACAATAATGACCATTCGCTTACCGAACTGTTTCCACTCTGAATAGTCCCGGCATTAAGTGTGGGCACCAGATCATTGGGAAAGTTTGTTGCGTAAGCATAGTTTCCCGTTGCATGGTCCTTTTGAGCCGTGAATCCCGCAAGGATGTTGATCTCATGCACACCGTTCAGTACCTTGCTGTAATTCAGAAGGGTTTCAGACAACCAGTCTACTGAATTGTTATATTGCGATGAAGCATCGGCATATGTCGGAGCAGGTGCGAATGGTCTCCACAGGGATGACGGGCGGAAATAATCCCTGGTCGAATTATTAAAGACAAAACCAAGTGAAGTTTTAAGATGGAGACCTTCAATAATTTGTAAATCCAGATAACTGTTAACCAACGACGTAAACACATTCGTCTTGTCTTGATATTCTTTAGCTAATTGCAAGGGACTCCCATAGAATGGTATACCTGGAATATTTGCAGTGCTACCATAAGTTCCGTCTGGATTATAGACCGGGATAATTGGAGGCATTGCCAGGGCAGACCCTATTACGGATGAAAAGACATCACCACTATTAATAACAGATACCCGTTTATTAGCGTAAGAAGGAGCAATATTTATACCTGCCTGAAGTCTGTCCTTTAGCAAGGTTGCATCAAGCTTTAACCTCGCAGTTACCTTTTGGTAATTGCTTCCTATCACAACTCCATCATCACCGGAATACCCGACAGAGAAATAATACTTGGTTTTTTCACTGCCACCTCTTACATTCAAATCGTAGTTTTGAATGGCTGCAGGTTCAAAAATTACATCCTGCCAGTTGGTGTTCACGTTAGGATCCCGATTCTTAACATAATCCGGAATTTGATATGATGCCGGCCGGTCCTGTTCAGGGACTGACGGATCATTCCCGTCTCTCACCCATAATTCATTCTTAACTACTCCAATAAACTGCACGTATTCATCCGCATTTAGAAGATCATAATAATCCCGTTTTGCAACACTGGCAAAGCCATAAGAAGCGTTAAACTGGATAACAGGAGTCATATTCGCACCAGACTTTGTACTGATCAGGATCACTCCATTGGCCCCGCGGGAACCATAAATAGCCGTGGATGATGCGTCCTTCAAAACATTTATGGACTCAATGTCTGAAGGAAGTAAAGAATTTGCTTCTGCCTGCCCTACCGGAAAACCATCAATAACATATAAGGGCTCATTACCGGCAGTTATGGATCCTGCCCCTCTGATTTTAATAGAGGTCAACCCCCCCGGAGTTGCATCATTCAATTCGACAGCAACGCCAGCCATCTTTCCTATCAGAGCCTGATTAACAGTGGTTATGGGTCTGTCTTTTATAGCTTCATCATTTACAGACACAACCGATCCGGTGAGGTCAGACTTTTTCATGCTACCATACCCGACAGCAACTACCTCATTTATGGCATATGAGTCAGGTAAAATCTGCACGTCGATAACACTGCGGTTTTCAACTGGTATTTCCGTTTTCTTATAACCAACATACGAAAATACCAAAGTAGCATTGGCAGGAGCATCAATGGAATATTCACCCTGAACATTTGTGATCACACCCGTAGTAGTGCCTTTTATAATAATATTTACACCGGGGAGAACCTGTCCGTTCTCATCTGTGACCTTTCCCTTTATTTCCTGCGCAATACTTGTCGCTGAGAATAATCCGGCGAAAAGGATTATCAGTAAGAATTTAATTTTTAGCATAGGTGTTTAGTTTAAAGGTTAGTGTAGTAGTAAACTTTTGATGAAAATTATAACTTAATATCCATTGGGGGAGTTCAAATTCATTTCTAACTTGAGTACTTAGGAAATTTATAGGTGGAAAAATAATTATAAAAAGTGTAAAATTATCCGGAATATATCACGTATCATTAAGATATTCAAGTACTTAATATGGGAATTGATATTTTTTATGGAGAATAGTATTGCCCGGAATGATGAAATACTGAAAAGTCACGACTACGGAATATTGCATGAGGCCCGGTTTCAAACCCCTATTTTTAATAAAAACTTATAAATCGTCATGTATCCAGAGAAGGAGAATTTCTTTTTTCAAATAGTTATTTTTGTTTTAGAAGCCATCCACAATGATCCCAAAAGGCTGATTGTTCTCCATGATCATGACCAGATCTTTTCAGCTTGCCGATTTGCACTAATAAAAAAGCCAGGTCTTTTCGGTATAACCTAATTGCCGTTGCCTGCTATTATTTAAGATTTCAGCAGAACCATTTATGGAAGTTTATTGGAGCATAGAACTATTTACCCCTTTTTGGAAGAATATTCCTAATTCAATTAACCAAATTTCCTCCTTTTAGAATAAATAGAGATCCTCTGTTTTAAAATGCGGAAGTAACTTTACTTATGGTGAACCAGATGTGGTCAGGAAGATCGGATCATCTATTTGAGCACGGAACTCATTTCAATTTAACACAAATGAGATCGAAAAAAAAAGCCGTTGAAAAATCCAAATTGATTTCAAAGGATAATTTACTTCCATTCATTCTGGTCACAGCCCTTTTTATGTTTTGGGGAATAGCTGTCAATTTGAATGAAGTACTTGTCAAACAGTTTATGAAGACGTTCGAAATATCCAGGCTTGGAGCCGGATTTATTCAGACATTTTTCTTTTTCGGTTACTTCATATTTGCTATGCCTGCTGCATTGATCATGAGAAAATACGGATACAAAACCGGTTTGGTAATCGGTCTGTTCCTTTTTGCCCTGGGGACACTCCTATTCTGGCCGGCTGCCCTTCTTGGTAAATACATTTTTTTTCTTTGCGCTCTCTTTGTCATTGCCAGTGGGCTATCATTTCTTGAGACGGGGGCAAATCCTTTTATTGCTACGCTCGGTGAATCAAAGACATCGGAACAAAGACTAAACCTGTCTCAATCATTTAATCCACTCGGTGCTGTTATTGGTGTACTTATTGGAACCATTTTTATTTTTTCCGGTGTAGAATTGTCTGAGAAAGAAATTGCACTAATGAAGGCATCAGGTGAATATGATTCATACCTGCATTCAGAAATCATGCGTGTGGTAAGACCCTATCTCCTGATTGGATTGGTAATATTTTTATGGGCGTTCCTGTTAATCAGGACAAAATTTCCTAAAAATGCTAATGAAACTGAAAATGAAATAAAGGGAAAAGAACGTGGATTTAAGCACCTTTTCAAATATCCTCACTTTATTCAGGGTGTAATCGCCCAGTTTTTCTATGTCGGAGCTCAGGTAGGAACCTGGAGTTACTTTATTCAATATATTCAGGACTATACAGGGCAACCTGAAAAAGTTGCGGGTGGTTACCTGACCGGTAGCCTTGTAGCCTTTGGTATTGGGAGATTTTTAGCGACTTACCTTATGAAGTATATCAGACCCCAGAAACTGATGGGAATATATGGAATCATAAATATCTTCCTTATATCAACCGGAATACTGTATCCAGGCTGGATTGGGCTTTGGGCGATATTATTTACAAGTTTTTTTATGTCACTTATGTTCCCTACAATATTTGCATTAGGAATTAAAGAACTGGGGCCCGACACAAAAATAGGGGGATCAATAATTATTATGGCAATCATTGGTGGAGCGGCCCTGACCCCGGTTATGGGATGGATTTTTGAGTTGACACGAAGTATGGCCATGGCGATGACCGTACCATTGGTGTGCTATGTATTTATTACCTACTACGCCTTTATTGGTTACAGAATCAAAGCTTCGTCAAATTTGCGAGTGAGTAATATGTTTTGAATTATAAATCTGAATGCATAATCAAATCTTATTGATCACTGAAGCGGAGAAAACCTGAGAGTTTATAAAAATAGTTAAACTATTAACTCTTTGGCTCTTCAATCTGCCAGGCTGATTCCCGGAAACCTGCAAAGACAGTTTGATTAAGATTTAAATCCGGGTTAAATGAGAATTACTTTGTTCATCTGATCTAATTTACAATTATGAAAGTAAAGATTATATATGCAGCATGGATCCTGGTATTCATCTTTGGTTATGCTTGTGAATCCAACAATAATAAGCCTTCAAATATAAAAGAGGTTACATCAACCGTTCAGACCGGATGGCCGGTTTTAAAAACCTATGAGGGTAAGTATCTGGATAAAGTAGCCATGCCTCTCGGCGGAATCGGTACAGGTACGGTTTCCCTTGGTGGCAGGGGAGACTTAAGGGACTGGGAGCTGGAAAACCGCGGAGCGATTGGATGGTCACCCGCTTTCAAGCTGGTTGAACCAACCATTGCCAATGCTCCCTTTTTTGCCCTGTATTATAAAAAAGCAGGTGAGAGTCGTGGAGAAATAAAACTTCTTGAAGGACCTGTAGCGGAGGATAAATACGATGGTGATTGGGGTTGTGATGTATTCAATGCCGGTTTCCCCAGATTTGAAGAAACGGAATTTAAGGCGGCTTATCCCATGGCCCAGGTACTGTTTAAACATCCTGATGTTCCTTTAGTTGTCAAACTGGAAGCATTTAACCCTTTCATTCCAGGCGATGTAGATAATAGCAGCTTACCTGTGGCTATACTCAGGTACAAAGTAAAAAACCCGACAAAGGAGAGTATAACGGTATCCATTTGCGGGATGATCCCAAATTTCATTGGTGTCGACGGATGGGGCGGAAGTCCTGATGAAAATGAAAATCAATACCGGCATGGAAAAAAGGTCAACGGACTATACATGTATTCAAACGGTGTGGATACCTCATCAGTGAACTGGGGTAATATGGCGCTTACAACAACATCCGATTCGGGAATAACCTTCAGGAGATCCTGGGCGAAGCTGGCGTGGAACTGGAATTTTCGTGAATTTATCGATGATTTTTCTGAAGATGGTGAATTAAACGATTATGGTTTTGAAGAGGATTCTGGATCTGTCGCAACAAAAAATTCATTAAGAAACAAAGATAGATATGCTCTTTCAACGCCACCGGCTACTCTGGCCGTAAAAAAAATATTAAAGCCCGGTGAAGAAAAAAGTTTTGTATTTCTGATAACCTGGCATTTCCCCAACCGAAGAGGCTGGGATCATGGCTTAAACAGGTATTCTTCATTTGGTACCAGTGAAATAGTTGGAAACTATTATACCACTAAACAACCAGATGCGTGGAAAGTAGCAGAGTATGTATCCGGTAATTTGAATAATCTTGAAAACAAGACACTTCGCTTTGTAAGATTATTCTGTGAAAGCGATGTCCCGGACGTTCTAAAAGAAGCTGCCCTTTTCAATACCACAAATTTCAGATGCCAGACCGTATTCAGGACAGAAGATGGCTATCCTTTCGGTTTCGAGGGAACCGGAAGTATTTCCGGAACAAAGATCGGAATGGATAGAAGTTCGGGATGGGGATTCGGAACATGCACCCATGTTTGGAATTATGAATCTGCAGTCCCTTTTCTATTCGGTGATCTGGCAATGAAATTCAGGAGAATTGAATTCATGTTTGCAACAGATTCCAATGGAGCCATGAGTTCAAGGGTCGGCCTTCCGCTTAAGGAAAAAGCCAGGAGTTTTAAGGAATGGGCGGCTGATGGCCAGATGGGAACTATTATTAAAGTATACCGTGACTGGCAATTATCAGGGAATGATCAGGACCTCAGGGAAATGTGGCCAAACATTAAAAAAGCAATGAGTTTTGCATGGGCCGGGATTTGGGATCCCAATAAGGATGGCGTCATGGAGGGCCCTCAGCACAATACCATGGATATTGAATATTATGGCCCTAATCCCCAGATGTCTGGCTGGTACCTGGGAGCTCTTCATGCATCTGAAGAAATGGCAGACTACCTGAATGATACGGCATTTGCTTCAGAATGCCATAACTTATATGAGCATGGTAGAAAATGGGTTGATCAGAATCTCTTTAACGGAGAATATTATGAGCAGATTATTCCTGAAGGTTACAGCAAAGTAGCTCAACTTGGAAAAGGATGCCTGGTCGATCAGCTGGTAGGACAGTACCTTTCCCATACCGCCGGCCTGGGCTATATTCTGGACAGCAGCCATGTCGCCACTACCTTACAAAGTATCATGAAATACAATTATGTTACAAACTTTAATAATCAAATCAATACCTTCAGAAGCTTTGCATTGAATCACGAGTCAGGTTTGATCATGGCATCTTATCCGCATGGAGATTTGCTTGATTTCCCGTTCCCTTATTATACTGAAGTGATGTCGGGATTTGAATACTCTACGGCAGCCAATATGATCTACGAAGGACAAATTGAAGCAGGTTTAAAAGTATATAAGGCTATCCGCGACCGTTACAATGGTTACAAAAGAAATCCGTTTGATGAACTCGAATACGGTCACAGATATGCAAGAGCCATGGCCTCATGGGCGGGAATCCTCGCCTATACGGGATTCCATTACTCTGCAGTGCAAAAGAGTATGACGTTTAACAGCCGACCTGGTAAAT
Organism: uncultured Bacteroidales bacterium; assembly: GCA_963732905.1. Classification (GTDB taxonomy): domain Bacteria; phylum Bacteroidota; class Bacteroidia; order Bacteroidales; genus DASQZK01. The sequence continues at coordinate 68,846 of CAVTBM010000007.1, read as the reverse complement.
ATTTCTGGTCTAATGGATATCAATTTGGCTCTGTGGAAATCGGTGAGGGAAAAACTAAGAAAACAGTAATTATGACCCTTGGTACCGGGAGCCTCGAATTAAATGAATTCACTTTACAAGGATTTGGGAGACTCAACCTTGAACACAGAGTTTTTAAAGAAGGTGAAAATGCAGAATTTGAAGTAGTTGCCAATGATAAAATGGCAGGAATGCCGCAAAATGCTCATCTAAAATAGTTGAAATTTTCATGTCGGATGAAAAAATCATTCAGAGAGAATGCATTTATTGGTTTGGAAAAACAGACGAAAATGGCGGTTTTCTGCTAAAACACAGCGTTGTGTTTAAACCGGCCGGAATTGACCTGGATGTGCCGATGATCTATACAGACTACTATTATCTGGAGGCAATCAACAGACTCCTCAGGATCCATAGCATGTAGCGGATTTATGACCCTTCACAAGAATTGACAAGTCTTGAAAGATGATTGTTGCAGAGCCGGATGCAATTGAGGGGTCCTCCCACTCAGATCAGTGGGTGAGCCCGGGCTGCAAATTAGCAAAAGCCGGGAACCCTGTTAAATGTCTGGATCACCCGTTTCCAATTTCCAACATATCCGTAATAAATTTCATTGCCGGTTTGTTCCTGTTTTGTATATTCGTTTATTTTAGGAGATAATTTCCCTGAACTACACCGAGCCGGTAACCATTGCTGCGGGCGAACCTTTTGGGAAAGGTGTGTAATTCCAGATCAAGCCTTATGAATGAGATGTTTACTTCTATTGATATCCTGGTTTTCGGCTTATATTGTATCCTGGTAGTCTCCATTGGCTATTATGTTGCAAGAGAAAAGAAGGGACATGAGCGTACAACAGAAGATTATTTTCTGGCCGGTAAATCGCTTCCCTGGTGGGCTGTCGGGGCGTCGCTGATCGCCGCCAACATCTCCGCCGAACAGTTTATCGGTATGACCGGTTCGGGTTATGAAATCGGCCTGGCTATGGCCAGCTATGAGTGGATGGGTGGCATAACCCTCATCCTCGTCGGCAAATTCCTCCTCCCGGTCTACCTGAAGAACAATGTTTTTACCATGCCCCAGTTTCTTGACCTGAGGTTTGACAACAGGGTGAAAACGAGCCTGGCCGTATTCTGGATTCTTCTCTATGTCTTTGTGAACCTTACGTCTATCCTGTACCTCGGAGCCCTGTTTATACATACCGTCCTGGGTATAAAACTTATTAACGCCATCATCATCCTTGCGTTGTTCACCGCGATTTACTCCATCTACGGGGGACTGATGTCTGTCGCCTGGACCGATTCCATTCACGTGATTTTTCTTGTCGGAGGCGGTATCCTGACAACCATCCTTTCCCTCAGGCATGTCTCCGGGAATGGAAGCATCCTGCAAGGTATGCATGACCTGTACCTGATGGCACCTGCAAAATTCAACATGATCCTGGAACGATCGAATCCCTACTATCACCTGCTACCGGGTATCGCCGTCCTGGTCGGCGGAATGTGGCTGGGGAACTTGGCGTACTTCGGATTCAGCCAGTATGTCACACAAAAAGCCTTTGCCGCGAAAAGTCTTAAGGCTGCCCAGCACGGGACCATTTTCGCCGGCTACCTTAAAATCCTGATGCCCTTTATTGTCGTGGTGCCGGGAATAATAGCCTTTGTATTAAACAAGGATATTCACCCTCCCGACAAGGCCTATCCCTGGCTACTGGCGAGCTTCGTACCGGCGGGCTTCAAGGGTGCAGCCATCGCCGCACTGTTCGCAGCCATCGTGAGCTCACTCAGCTCCGTGACCAACAGTACGGCTACGATCTTCACCATGGATATCTATACCCAGTTTTTCAGGAACAAACCCGGTAATAAACACCTGGTCAGAGCCGGGAGGATAACAAGCGCAACTGCACTGCTGATCGCAACTCTCGTCGCCAAACCGTTGCTCGGGAACCTCGACCAGGCTTTCCAGTTTATCCAGGAATATTCCTCATGGGTGAGCCCGGTAGTAGTGCTGATATTCGGAGTTGGCTTTTTCTGGAAAAAAGCAACTTCAAATTCCGTCCTCTGGGCAGCCATCATTACTTTACCCCTAACCGCCCTGCTGAAGTTCTGGTTTCCTTCCATGGCTTTTATGAACCGCGAGGTTATCGTTTTTTTTATCCTGATTGCCGTCGTCGTTACCATATCACTCTGGGAAAATTCCCCAAAACAGAACAGACTGGTAAAATTGGAAAAAGGCATTTTCCATACCACCGTGGCATTTAATGTCGGAGCTATCGGGATCTGTTCCATTCTTACCGTTTTATATATTATCTTTTGGTAAAAAATAAAAAAATGATCTTCGATGAATTTAAAAATAAAACCATCCTTATCACCGGGGGAGGCAGTGGAATAGGAAAAGCACTCGCCGTAGGGATGAACAAAAACGGGGCTATTGTCGGAGTTACGGACATCAGCAATAAGGCATTTGAGAACATGCCGGAAGATATTTTATGTTACCCTGCTGATATAAGATCGGAAGAACAGGTAAGCCGGGTGGTTGAAAAATTCTGTGCGGAAGCAGGACATATCGACATGCTGGTGAATTCGGCAGGTGTATCACTCTGGAAGGATTTTTTTGAGATGGACAGTGACTTCTGGGATCTAATATACGATGTCAATGTGAAGGGCACGTTTCTGGTCACCCAGGCAGTTGCCCGGCAGATGAAAATTCAGGAAAATGGCATCATCATCAATGTCGCCAGTATGTCGGGACTCAAATCGGGCATGCCCGGTGCTTCGGCATATATGTCGAGCAAGTGGGCCATCGTCGGCCTTTCCAGGAACCTTCACCTTGAATTGAAAAAATATGGCATCAGGGTGGGCTGCATCTGCCCGGGCTCGACGCTCACCGAACTGCATCGTAGTGCGAATACACCAGACCAGGATAAAATGATGAGTCCGGAAGATATCGCCGGATCTATCATGTTTATGCTGGCCGCCCCGGAGAATGGTCATGTGCAATTGCTGGCACAACCAGCATTTTTTGAGGAATGGAAATAACCCTGAATAAAACGTTTATGAAAGCAGTCAGAAAATATTCGGAAGGCGGGGTTCATTTCCGTCTTGTGGATACGGAAAAACCCGGGGTTACGGAAGACACCGATGTACTGATCCATATCAGCTCCATTGGCGTTTGTACCTCAGACGTTCATGTTCTGCACGGAAGTATGGAAATGCCCGATGGTAATATCGTGGGTCACGAATTCAGCGGAACCATCGTTGACCTGGGAAAGGGTACCGGAAACCGGCTTAAAACCGGTGACAGGGTGGTATGTGAACTTGCCAAAGGAGCCTGCATGAAATGTAAAGCCTGCCGATCAGGTCATTACGAACTGTGCCCCGACAAACAACCACCGGGATGGAAGTCCCAGGGCATTTATACTGAATTTACCGTTCAGCCTGAATTTTGTCTGCATAAAGTACCGGATTCCGTTTCGATGGATGTTGCCGCCATGGCCGAGCCTTTTGCAATATGCATTTACGGATGCCTGGAAAGAGGAAAGATCAGCAAAGACGATTTCACGGTCATCTACGGTATGGGATCCATCGGACTTTTCACCCTGATTACCCTGCTCGATCACGGTGTCAGGAATATCCTCTGTGTCACCCCGACATCGAACGGAACCGAAAGGCTGAAGCTTGCAAGAGAGACAGGTGCCACCGGGGTTTTGCCTTTCGGAGCGGATATCGAAGCTGCCGTCCTTGAGATGAATAACGGATGGAAAGCCGATTGTGTCATCGACTGTTCCGGGTCGGCCGACGCTATTAACCAGGGGCTCGGACTGGTGCGAAAGGGCGGGAAATTCATCGCTCTCGGGATCGCGAATAATGATCTCATCCCGTTTTCATTCAACACGGCCGTTTTGAATGTGATTGAGATGATCTTTTCTGCCACATCCTCTCACGATTCCTGGATAAAGGCGATGGGTGTTCTTGAACGGAACGGAGGGAAAATTGACCGGGTTATTACCTGCAGGGTGCCCCTCGAAGACTGGATGGAGGCCTACCGTAAACTGGAACAAAGAGAAGCGATAAAGGCTGTTCTGCATACATAATTTTCTAAAATTCCTGATATGGGCGAATTCAATAATAAGAAAATTCTGATCACAGGTGCCGGCAAGGGCATCGGGAAAGCCTGCGCTCTGAGGTTTGCTCAGGACGGAGCGATCATTGCCCTGAACTATTTGTCGGCAACCAAAGAAGCCGCAGAAACGAAAAAAAAAGCGGAAGAAGCGGGCGGCAAAGCCCTGCTAATTAAAGGTGACATGGGACTTGAAGATGATGTGCGACGTATATGGGCAGAAGCCAATGCCGACGGTATCCATCCCGAAGTTCTGATCCTCAACGCCGCCTACCAGAAGAAATTTACCTTCGACGAAACGGATGCTGAACTCCTCAGGCGAACATTTGAAGTAAATATCATCGGGAATTTTCTCCTTTCCAGGATGTTTACCGATCAGTGCAGGTCACTCTCCATACCTGGTAAAATTATTATCCACAGCTCCAACCAGGGTGAATTTGTAAACCCGACGGCATTTGCCTATGCTCTATCAAAGGCTGCCCTGAACCACATGGTACGGCATATCGCCAGGGCTGTGGCAAAAGATAACATCAGGGTAAACGGTGTCGTGCTGGGCTGGTTTGATACTGAGGGTGAGCGACAGTTTTATTCCAGCGAACAGATCAGCCAACAGGCCGCCGTAACCGTTCCCATGAAGCGGGCCGGGGATCCTTCCGAGGCTGCCAACCTCAGCTATTTCCTCGCATCCCGGATGTCCTCCTATATGACCGGCAGCCTTGTCAGATATGACGGTGGCTTTGCCCTGGATCCTGATCTGTCGACCTGAAGACCGGAATAAATTTCACTATGGAAAAGAAACAACCACCTGTAATCATTTTTGGCGCCGGCAAGACCGGCCTGGGTTTTGCCGCACACCTGGCCCATCTCAGCGGATACCCGGTCATCCTGGTCGATAAGGACGCAGACCGTATCGAAAAACTGAGAAAGGACGGCAAATTTGCCATCCATATCGCGGGCAACAGCAGTATGGATTGCAGTGTCTTCCCGGGCGGTGTGTATCATGTCGACGATCCGGCATGGCATACATGGTTTTCTGTTGCAGAAATTGCCTTTACCGCCGTTTTTGGGAACAACTTTCCGGAATTATCAAGCCGTATCGCAACTGCCCTGGAAGAGAGAAACCGGCACAACCCGGAATCCTACCTGAACATCATCACCTGCGAAAATTATAACCAGGCGGCTTCAACCTTAAAAAATGCCATTCTTCAAAATGCCGGCGGGGAATTTACTTCCTGGATTTCCGAAAAGACCGGTGTGGTGGAGGCAATGGTACTTAAGACATGCCTGGAATCACCGGGTAGCGATAACGGCATCACCATTACCGCGCAGAACCTGTTTGATCTGCCCTGTGACGCGGAAGCTTTCAGGGGGAAAAAACCTGCCCTCTATGGTCTGAAACCTCTGGCCCATTTCGGGAATCAGCTGGAAAGGAAGATTTATACCTATAATTGTATCAATGCAGTTATCACCTATCTTGGAGCGCTGAAGGGTTACTCATGGCTGTATGAAGCCGCCGGTGATCCGGCTATCGATAAGATTGCCCGCAAGGCCGCAGAGGAATCCTCCGCCGCCCTTGTCGCCGAATACGGTTTTGATCCCGCCGAACAGGCCGGTTGGGTGGAGTCGGCATTCACCAAATTCCGTGATCATGAAATGGATGACCCTATCGAAAGGAACGGCGCTGACCCGGTAAGAAAACTGTCCAGGAAAGACCGGCTGACAGGTCCCGCATTGCTGGCATTGAAACATGGCATTTATCCATCAGGCATAATACAGGGCTTGCAGGCGGCTTTTGAGTTCCGGGATAAGCCAGGAAAAATCCGGATCTCTGAACGGATTGAGAAGGAAGGCCCCGGCCCGGTACTGGAGCAGGTCTGTCAGTTATCTCCGGGTGAACCCCTCTATGCCATCCTTATGGAACAATACAAAGTCAAAGGAAATTGAGCAGCTCAAAGGAAAATATCGTATTTGCCGCCCTGGACATCGGCAGTTCAAACGTCAAGCTGGCCCTTTATCATCCAGCCGGAAGCAGTCGGATCATCCATGCGGGAAGCATTGAAAATGCCTTTATCTATAGGCCCGGCGGCGTTGTGCTCTCAGATTTCACGAAAACACTGGACGCCTGCTTCAGCCTGTTTGCAAACCTGGCTTCCCAAATCAAAGAATTGAAGCCTCTGAAATTGTACCTCGGCATCTGCAGCCATGTATCCAGTTTGCTTGAATGGGACAAAGATAACGGCAGGGTAAAAGAAAATCTGTTCCCGGTATGGATGGACAGCAGTTGTAAAGATGCCCTGGGTGAATTCAGGGATCTCATGACTTCTGAAATTATTCAGGGATCAACAGGAACGTTCATTCCTCCCGGCACAAACTGGCTGCTTACAAAACTTCTCGGGAAGAAGGACCGTCAGGTCCATGGAAAATCGGTTTATGTGCAGGCAGGAGATGCTGTTTTTGCCGTTCTGACGGGATCACTGTTTACACATTTCAGTTCACAGGTCAGTATGGTCCATCAGTATGATAAACATTATGCTGCCGGAGTGGTCGATTACCTCGGACTGGAGACCGGCTGCTTCCCCGCAATTGCCGGCCACACGTTCTTCCCTGTCCTGGAAAGCTTTAAAACCAGGTTTTCCTTCCCCGCCGAAACTTTTATCCTTCCCTCAATGGCTGACTTTTACGCAGCCTTTGAAGGATTGCGGCTGGAACCCAATGAAGCCTTTATCCTCGGCAACACGTCGGAGATCGCCGGACATTTCAGCAGTAGTATGCATGCCACGCATCCCTCCTTCATGCATACTGCTGTGGGAAACGGTTTCATCCGGTATGGAAGTACCAGCAGCGGAGGTAACACCATCAACTGGTTTTTGAAAAATATTCTCAACAGGCCCGTGAATGACCAGGTGCTGTCGAAACTCACCGGTAAAGCCATGCGCACAGACCCCGCCCTGTGCCCTCTTTTCCTTCCCTACCTCGACGGTGAGAGAGCACCCTTCTGGAACAGCAGCATGACCGGTACATTCTCCGGCTTACGGGGATTTCACACCCGGGAACATCTGTTCCGTGCCATACTCGAATCTGTTGCGTTCGCCAGGAGACAGCTGCTGGAAAAGCTGGAAGGAGTCCAAAGTAAAGGAATAAAGTTCGGAGGAGGATCTTCCTCCAATACACTTTGGAATACCATCAGGGCAAGTGTCCTGAATAAACCGCTGCTTGTCAGCAGTGAGAAAGAACTCTCCCTATTGGGAGTGCTGGATACCATGATTACCCAATCAGGGCTGGCCGGAAAAATTGACAGACCGGTTGTGGACTTCCTGCCAGTCATGCCCGATAACGAACTGGTAAAACTATATGAGACCAGGTACAGGGATTTCCTGTCGCTTCAAAATAAACTATACAATGACATTGATGAATGAAGTACTTATTTTCGGTGCCGGTAAAATCGGGCGGGGTTTTCTCGGACAACTGTTTCACAGGAGTGGCTACCGGCTTTGGTTTGTCGACAACTCTGCAGAGCTTGTCGGCCTCTTGAACCGGGAAAAAAAATATCGTGTGGACATCGCCGGAAGTACCGGGGATACAACCGAATATATCCCGCTGGAAGGCGCTTTTACTACGGAAGTAACACCCGGTTTGCTCGACGTATTCCGACGGGTACCCCTCCTGGTCACCAGCGTGGGATCCAGGAATATTCCCTCAACAGCAGAATTCATAGGAAAATTGTTGCCTTTCCGTGATCCTGGTCGTCCCCTGAATTGGCTGATATGCGAAAATGCCATAGAACCTGCCCGGAAAATAAAGGAGATCTTACTGACAAACCAGGATGCTGAAGCTGATTTTATAAACCATAAGCTTGGCCTGGTGGAGACGCAGATCCTCAGAACCGGGATGACCGCGACCGAAGAAATATTGAGTAAAGAACCCCTCGCCCTCAGGATGCACAACTGGTGGACATTACCGTTGGATCTGGATGCATTCATAGGCGAGATCCCCGGGGTAGAAGGATTCCGGCCAAAATCAAATTTCAGGTATGAACTGGTCAGAAAAATCTTCAGCTTCAACGGTACCAACGGACCCATTTCTTATATCGGCTGGATCAACGGCTATCATATCCTTCATAAAGCAACACTGGCATTTCCTGAGTTTTTTCATAAAATTCAGGAGGAATCTTCATACGGGCTGATTCATGAATACGGCTTTGATGAAAAAGAACAACAGGAATTCATGTCACTTGCTATGAAAAAGTATTCGGATCCCGCACTCAACGACCCGATCGAAAGAAACGCAAGAGACCTCTCCAGGAAACTGGGAAAGGAAGAAAGGCTTGCAGGTCCGGCCCTGCTCTGCCTGAAACACGGCAGGAAACCAAATGCTTATGCCATCGCCATTGCCGCAGCCTACTGCTATACGGGCTCACAGGATCCAGGCACAACTGAAGTCGCTTCCTTCATCAACGATTTCGGTATTGAAAAAGCCATTCAAAAATTTTCAGGACTTGCTCCCGGGAATGAACTTTACGCTATGGTTCTGCGGGCATATCATGAGAAAGCCTATTATTTAATGCCTGAAGCATAACATGAAAGCCATTACTGACAGGATCTTTCACCTGGCCGAATGCCCGCTGTGGAATATCGACGAACTGGCATTGTACTGGACCGACATCCTCAACGGGGAGATATGGAAGTACCACGAAGCGTCTGGCACACTTGCGATGGTGTGGAAAGCGGATATGCTTATCGGGGGATTTGCTTTCCGGCAGACCGGAGGGCTGGTGGTCTGTTCCGATAAGGGTATCTTTACCTTGCCCGGGAATTTCAAACCTACCGACCAGGCCGTCCTGGTGTGGGATATCCGCTTTGAAGCCGGGGAAAGATTCAATGATGTCACCACTGACCCTGCCGGCAGGTTGATTGCCGGGACAAAATCCGGAAACGGAAAAAATGGTAAACTGTATTCATTAACCCGCGGAAAAGAACCGGAAGTCCTGCTCACCGGCCTTGATATATCAAACGGGATGACCTTTTCGCCTGATCAAAGGTATTTTTACCATACCGACAGCAGCTATTGTACCATCACAAAATATGACTATTCCCTGAACACCGGGTCGATATCCAACCCAGTGCCTTTTTACCGGGGAGAACCGGCATCCGGCTTTCCCGACGGGATAACCATGGATGCCTCCGGAAATATCTGGGTAGCTTTCTGGGGTGCATCGTGCATCAGGAAATTGTCGCCTGGAGGATTAACGGAAAAGGAAATAAAAGTCCCGGCTATCCAGCCTTCCAGCCTGATTTTTGGAGGAAAGGATCTGAACAGAATCTACATAACCACCGCCTGTGAAGGAGCCTCTGACCTGGAAACAGGCCGGGATAAAGACGGAAATTTCCTTGGCGGAACGGTTTTTTCAGATGCTCCGGGATCATTCGGACGGGCAGAGTGGTATGCAAATATTTAGTAAACCCCTGCATGACGGTTCTGTCAACTGTAATAACACTTCAATTTCATCCGGCCGGAATTTACAGGCACCATTCACCTGTATGAAAACCCTTCACTCTTATCCCCTAATCCGTCAGGAATTAACAACATTTAACGCGATTCCCTTCAATAGTACCAGATTCTTCGTAATTTTACTGGCCGGCAATGAGGTCTGCCGTTAACCGCCCCACCGGACTAATGACTTCTACCATAAAACCGTTCAATGAAAATGTTATGGTAAAGTCATCAGGTTCCCCCGACATTCAGATAACTATGCATGCGCCGGTATCGTTCCGGTATTTTTTCTGTGTCCGCCAACCCTTCCACTCTTTTCAATATCAGCATACATTCCGTCAGGCACAGAATTGCGCAAAACGGTGGTCATTCCCCAAACCATCATGCCTTTCCCCTATCATCCTGACGGAAAGCCGATCAATTTTGAAGAGGTTGATGTTTAGATAATAACAGTATCCGAAAAACAGATAACATATAAACCTGAAAAATTATGAAAATTACATCAGTAAAAGCCATCGAGGTCCTTGATTCCAGGGGAAATCCTACGGTGGAAGCAGATCTGAAACTTGAAAACGGAATATCAGCCCGGGCCATGGTACCCAGCGGTGCCTCAACAGGCGAACGCGAAGCCTGTGAACTTCGCGACAATGATAAAAAACGTTTTGGCGGCAAAGGTGTTCTCAAGGCCGTGGAAAATGTGAATACCATTATTGCTGAAGGGATTGAAGGCCGGTGTTTTGTGAATCAGCGGGAACTCGATTATTTCATGATCGACCTTGACGGTACAGCCAACAAGGCCAAGCTGGGCGCTAACGCCATACTTGCCGTTTCGATGGCCTATGCCCGTGCTGCCGCCCAGACAGCCGGAATACCATTGTACCAGTACCTTGGCGGCAGTAATGCCTACCTGCTGCCCGTACCCTGCATGAACATCATCAACGGGGGAAAACATGCCGACAACAATGTGGACTTCCAGGAATTTATGATCGCTCCTTTCGGCGCACCGTCATTCAAGGAGGCCATCCGTATGGGTATCGAAGTATTCCAGACCCTGAAAGGCGTTCTAAAAGCCAAAGGGTACAGCACCGGCGTAGGCGATGAAGGTGGATTTGCACCCGACCTGAAATCGAACGAGGAAGCCGTGGAAGTCATTCTTGAGGCCATTACCAAAGCCGGGTACAAACCCGGGGATGAGGTGGGAATATGCCTCGATCCGGCAGCCAGCGAACTCTGGGAGGACGGCAAATACAAGTTGTTTAAAAGCACGGGGAAACTGATGACAAGTGACGAAATGATCAAACTCTGGGAAAGCTGGGCTAACCAGTATCCGATCGTCCTGCTCGAAGATGGTCTTGCCGAAAACGACTGGACAGGCTGGCAAAACCTGACCAAAGTTCTCGGAAGTAAGATTGAGCTCGTGGGCGATGATATTTTCTGTACCAATAAAAAAATACTGGCCGAAGGCATCGAAAAAGGAGTTGCCAATTCCATCCTGATCAAGCTGAACCAGATCGGGACGGTCACGGAGACATTGGAAACCATCGAACTGGCTTATAAAAATAAATACAATGCCTTTGTTTCGCACCGCAGCGGGGAAACCGTGGATACGTTCATCTCCGACCTGACGGTAGCAGTAAATGCCGGCCATCTTAAAACCGGCAGTGGTTGCAGGGGCGAGAGGATCGAAAAATTCAACCAACTCATGAGGATCGAAAATCAGCTGGGGAGCAGTTCAAAATTTGCCGGTGTAAGTGCGTTTAAGAACCGTTAACATATACCCTGGCGTATGATGCGCCACCAAATTGTTTTTTGACTGCCGGACCTGAAATCGTAATTAGGAGGACAGGGAGATATTCTGCCTTTCTGTCTGCCGACCGTTATGAGTGTAAGACGTCTTGGCATTCCGGAAGGCCCGGTTGAAGCTGATAAAATGAAAATGGAAATTGAAAGAAAATTCCTGGTGAATAAAAAACTCTGGTCGCGACTGCATAAGCCGGCCGGAGAAAAAATCATCCAGGGATACATCACGACAGACATCCATAAAACCATTCGGGTAAGGATAAAGGACACCCATGGTTTTTTGGCCATTAAAGGAATAACCAGGGAGATCTCCAGGGAGGAACTTGAATTTCCCATTCCTTTGGATATCGCCGAAAAGCTGGTAGACGAGTATGCCGAAAGCCGCATTGAAAAGATCCGGTATACCGTTGAACATAAGGGCAAATTATGGGAAGTGGACGAATTCACGGGAGATAATGAAGGGCTTCTGGTAGCAGAGATCGAACTGGATTCGGAAGATGAACGGTTTGACATACCGGAATGGATCGATAAAGAGATATCGTCTGACCACCGGTACTTCAATTCTCTGTTATCCCTTCATCCGTTTAAATACTGGCAACACAACTAGATACTGAAGAACCGAATACAAAACGCCGGTAAAATATCAACCCGATGTTAAGCATAGATATACCCGGATACAAAAAAATAGAAGCCAGGCATCTCGTGCTGGATTTTAATGGCACATTAGCCATTGACGGAAAATTTATCAAAGGTACCAGGCCATTGCTGGAAGCCTTGAGATCCCGGGCAATTTCCAAATTATTATTCATTGACCGGAGAATTTGTTGCACACCCTACGGGGCGCCGGGAATACCGATTTCGTTCATTCCATTGCTATCGTTCTTTGCCTCCTATGGGAGGCGGTGGCGCGATCCGGATATTCCCATATTTATGATCATACCAGCCAACCAGACCCCATCGGGGTCACAGAGCAATAGAAAAAATTCATGAACACAACGGTCCCGGCGCCCCGTAGGGAGCGCAACACATACCTGTCGTTGGCCATTATCCGGTTACCATATTCATCATTATCCCAATCATCCAGACCCCATCGGCGTCACAGAGCGATAGCAATAGAATGAACGAAATCGGAATCCCGACGCCCCGTAGGGAGCGCAACACATACCCGTCATTGGCCATTATCCGGTCACCACATTTATCATCATAACAACCATCCAAACCCCATCGGGATTACAGAGCGGTCGGAAAAACCTACGAACATATCGATCCTAACGTTGCATCTGGGGGTAAATAATCAACACACCGTTAATCGAAAAATTCAAATAAATATTTCTCATCATATTCAATTTCTCCATCCTTGAGCAAACCTGTAAATTCATTTCGGAATGATTGATTCTCATGATGTTTCTGTTGATTTTCGATATATTGTATAACGTTCGACCGATCCTTCATGCTGTAGGTAAAGAATCCATATCCGGACTGCCACTGAAAATAGTATGGCGATAGATTGTTCTGATTTATGAGAAGTGACGAATTGGATTTAATTTCCCTCACAAGAGCCGGCAAATCACAAGGATACATTCCGAAGAATATATGAATGTGATCACCAACAGAGTTTATTGCCAATGGCTTATGCTTTTTGTTAACCAAAATACCACCAATGTATTGATGTAATCTTGATTGAAATGCAGGATGTATCAAAGCCGTCCTGTATTTAACAGCAAAAATAATCTGAACGGATGATTTAAAATAAACGTTTGCCATTTTGATCTGATTTTTAGATATGGTTATTTAATATTATGAATGCATTTGTTAATGGAGAAAATCAAAAAATCTCGCAGGTCAAAATGGATTTTTTTATGTTTTTTTGGAATATTAGGGTTCGGTAATATAAGTTGCGCACCCTACGGGGCGCAGGGATTACCGATTTCGCTAATTCTATTGCTATCGCTCTTTGCCTCCTATGGGAGGCGGTGGCTCGATCCGGATATTCCCATATTTATGATCATACCAGCCAACCAGACCCCATCGGGGTCACAGAGCGATAGAAAAAATTCATGTACAAAACGATCCAGGCGCCCCGTAGGGTGTGCAACACATCCCCGTCATTGGCCATTATCCGGTTACCAAATTTATCATCATGGAAATCATCCAGACCCCATCGAGGTCGCAGAGCGATAGAAAAAATTCATGAACACAACGGTCCCGGCGCCTCGTAGGGTGTGCAACACATTCCCGTCGTTGGCCATTATCCGGTTACCAAATTTATCATCATGGAAATCATCCAGACCCCATCGGGGTCACAGAGCGATAGAAAATAACCATGGACGCATCGGTCCCGGCGCCCCGTAGGGAGCGCAACACATACCCGTCATTGGCCATTATCCGGTTACCATATTCATCATCATGGCAATCATCCAGACCCCATCGGGGTCACAGAGCGATAGAAAAAATCCATGAACACAACGGTCCCGGCGCCCCGTAGGGTGTGCAACACATTCCCGTCATTGGCCATTATCCGGTTACCAAATTTATCATCATGGCAATCATCCAGACCCCATCGGGGTCACAGAGCGATAGAAAAAACCATGGACGCATCGGTCCCGGCGCCCCGTAGGGAGCGCAACACATCCCCGTCATTGGCCATTATCCGGTTACCAAATTTATCATCATGGCAATCATCCAGACCCCATCGGGGTCACAGAGCGATAGAAAAAATCCATGAACACAACGGTCCCGGCGCCCCGTAGGGAGCGCAACACATCCCCGTCATTGGCCATTATCCGGTTACCAAATTTATCATCATGGCAATCAACCAGACCCCATCGGGGTCACAGAGCGATAGAAAAAACCCATGAACACATCGGTCCCGGCGCCCCGTAGGGTGTGCAACACATTCCCGTCGTTGGCCATTATCCGGTTACCATATTCATCATCATGGCAACCAACCAGACCCCATCGGGGTCACAGAGCGATAGAAAAAATCCATGAACACAATGGTCCCGGCGCCCCGTAGGGAGCGCAACACATCCCCGTCATTGGCCATTATCCGGTTACCATATTCATCATCATGGCAATCATCCAGACCCCATCGGGGTCACAGAGCGATAGAAAAAATCCATGAACACAACGGTCCCGGCGCCCCGTAGGGTGTGCAACACATTCCCATCATTGGTATTATCTGATCACCACATTCATCATCATGGCAATCAGCCAGACCCCATCGGGGTCACAGAGCGATACAAAATAACCATGGACGCATCGGTCCCGGCGCCCCGTAGGGTGTGCAACACATTCCCGTCATTGTCCATTATCCGGTTACCATATTCATCATTATCCCAATCATCCAGACCCCATCGGGGTCGCAGAGCGATAGAAAAAATCCATGAACACAACGGTCCCGGCGCCCCGTAGGGTGTGTAACACATTCCCATCATTGGCCATTATCCGGTTACCACATTTATCATCATAACAACCATCCAGACCCCATCAGGATTACAGAGCGATAGAAATAAACCCATGAACACAATGGTCCCGGCGCCCCGTAGGGTGTGCAACACGTTCACTTCATCGGCCAGTATCCAGTCCGCGTATTCATCATCATACCAGCCATCCAGGCCCCATCAGGGTCACAGAGCGATAGAAATAACCCATGAACAAAATTACCCGGCGATCCTAACATAAAACGATCCTAATTAGCACGTTACGGCCGTCATCAGGATTTCCCGCCAATTTTTTTTAAATAGTTTTTGGTTAAATGAAAATTTTAATACTTTTGTCTCTCCCAAAAACGTCGGTGCCATAGCTCAGTTGGTAGAGCACAGGACTGAAAATCCTGGTGTCCCCGGTTCGATTCCTGGTGGCACCACCGCTTCAAAAAGTAAATCCCGCAAAGTCAATGACTTGCGGGATTTTTTGTTTTGAGGGTGACGGGAGTGGTGACGGATTTTGTAAGTGAATGATTATCTGGATCTTTTGATAATATCTAATTTTGAATATGAATCCGTTGCTTTGCTCCTATTCCATAAATTCAGTTTTTTGAGCTAAACCTGTCAAATATTTTCATTCAAGATGAAGTTGGCTAAAGGCTTACGATTTTTCTTTCTTTCATTTTGACTTTAACATATAAATTATTCTAAGATAATACTTGGCATGTGAGCTTCACCGGGATGCACTTCAATGCAATCAAAAGAAAAATATTTTAAGCCTATAGATAGCAGCAAATTTCTAAGTCTAAACACGGATTTTAAATTCCTCTCTTCGGTTCTTATATCTTCAGACATAATGAATAAACGGTAATTATTATTTATGTTGGATTCCAATATCCATGGTATCATTGAAGATGATTGATTTAGACTCCCAATTTGCATAATTTCTGCATACTTTTTATTTATTCTTTTAATATACTTATTATCTATAAACGTTGAATCATTTTGAGTAATTTCAAACCCGTTTATATCTTCAGAATTGCCATATTTTATATTAATATAAGCCCTGTCTTTTCTATTAAATACAATTTTTATAAGATAATATGATGTGTTGTATAAATTAGATATTTCACAAGGTGATAATAATCGGATAACATTATGTTCGGAATTTTTCAGATTAGATTCACCTAACTTTTGTAATACATACGACCCAAGAACATAATAATTTATGAAAATGACTGAATCAAAATTGGTATTCTTTCTTGAAAAACAATCAATTATAGTATCAATTCCATCGATATATCCGTAATTTAGCTTTTGTCTTTCTGATATAACACCATTATCTATCTTTAAATATTCTTCACCTTCTTTAAAAGTCGAATCGACGAATCCTTTACTAAAATAGAAATTGCCATTTTGTTCGACGAATTTTGTTAATCGGTAAATAGAATCTGAAGTAACAAAAACCGTCCATTTAAATACTGTATTATAATTATTTTCAGAAACTGTATTTTGACATATCCCCAGACTACTTATTATCGCGAGTGACATTAAAAATAGGCTAACCTTTATTTTCATACTAAAAATTTTTTCGGAAATGAAATAAATCAGATATACTTTTAATTGGATTACTGTAATAACGCCATCCTTGAATAATAATATAATTAGGTTCATTTACATATGTAAATGAAATATAATTTTTATTACGTAGCAAATTTGAAACAAGTGCTTTGTCAGGCCCTTGAATAGCAGTAACTTTATTTAATTTTAATGGCATTTTTATTTTTATCTGATTATCTCCTTTTGTCATACCTTTAATATCTTGACTAACATCTGTTTTATAAAAATCCAAAGTTGATTGTGATTTGACATTATCGTATGTTTTTCCAGTAATAATATAAGTTGTCCCATCTTTATCAAGTCTAATTACAATCGATTGATGTCCCGCTCCAGTTAATAAATTTAAATTATAATTCTTTGCATCAACTGCTCCTGAAATTCCTCCTATAATTCCTTCTGAAATAGCCCCTATAAAACCGTTGTTTACTCCTTTATTTAAGGACTCTTTAAGGTTATTGTCATCCATTACAGAATTGCTAAAACCAAGAATAAAGCCACTAGAAAAACCTCCGCTTGTGCCACTTACAAATCCAGACGAAAATCCTGTAGATATAAAGTTAGCTTTCCCAATAAAACCAGTCCAAAAGCCTTCCCCTTGTAAAGTAAGTAATGAATTAACCCCACCAGTAACGCCAGCTCCTATAAAAGAGGCAGCTGCTCCTATTCCAAAATATCCGAATGGTTGCCAAAGATTTTCAACATTTTTAGCGTTTAATGCCACATTTAAGTATCCTCCTATAACCGCAGCTAATATTAATGTAACAAATTCTCCGCTGGGGTCATTATAACTAAGTGGATTATTCAGGCAATAAGCATACCGGTAAACCCGGTTTTAACCTCTCTGCTTCAACTTTCAATGATCAGTACCCGGTTTTTATTCAAAGAACTTACATCTAAGATAGCTATTTTTCTTTTTTCATTTGAACTCTATGTTAATCATCTTTCGGTTGAAATAGAAAAAGGTTTGTGTAGGAGTTTATTCATTAAAGAATCTGCCGTTCGTTTAAAAATATGTATTTTTGTAAATAACAGAGCTGAAAAAAGGTGAAACACTGAGTATAAACCCTGTTTTCTAATAAATTAATAATATGATACGTACTGTCGTAATTCCTGATAATAATATACTTTCTTTCAATATACCCGATAAGTATATTGGGAAAAAGATGGAAGTCATTGCCTTTGCCGTGGATGAGCCTTCCGAAGACATTATCTATTCCGGCAGAAGCCATAAGAGCTTTTCTGCAATCAGCCTAAATACCAAAGGCTATAAATTTAACAGGGAACAGGCAAATGAGCGCTAATTGTTTTATCGATACCAATGTCCTGGTTTATTGCTATACCAATGATGAGCCTGAAAAACAGCAAAAAGCCCTGGATATAGCCAACAGCCCTGACACATTTATAAGCACCCAGGTCTTAACGGAACTCTCCAATACACTGAAAAAAAAGTTCAACCTTTCCTGGAAGGAAATTGAACCCGTACTCTCAGAAATAAGTTCCGGATTCAGCGTATATGTAAACAAGCCCGCTACCATTGAGCGTGCCTGCCGTATCGCCGATAAATACCAGTACTCTTTTTATGATTCTCTGATTATTGCTGCCGCATTATCCTGTAACTGCAAAACACTCTACTCTGAGGATTTGCAGGATGTTCAAAAGATCGAAAAGAAACTTACCATTGTAAATCCCTTTAAGTAAACAGCCCCGGAAGGATTCCGAGACTGCTTATATCCTTAAAAGTGTTTCCCCAACAAATCCAGAAATACCAGTTACTCGAAGCTTTACAGCAATATTTGAATTTTTTTACCGGACACCAGTGAAAATGAAAATTCAAAGAAGGCAATGTCTTGCGAGATTTTTGAATCAGTAAGAATGGATATCTAAAAGTTGTTTTAGACAATTCAAAAAACGTTTTTTGTACTATCTTGAACAAATAAATTTTCATATGATGAACTAAGAGAAAATACAATCCGTTCTTGTTTTTTTCGCTTATTAAAAACTCTATTCCGAGATTTTTCAGAATGAAAATGATATAATGCCCAAATCCTATTCTTACCTATGTAAAAAAAACTGCTATCAACTGCTATTTTAAATACTTCTTTATACTCTGCATTGGGTTGTAAATAAATTTTATCATCGCTGGACAATTCATTTCTTAGCGAATAAAACAAGTGTTCTTCAGAATACGTAATAAATACATTAGGATTATAATGGTTTAAATTAATTATTGTAGAAGGATAAAATGTGATTACACTGTCTGTTATATTCTTGAATGACAGACATATTTTCACTGAATCATTAACTGATACAGTATCCTTCGAGAATGACAATTTGAAATCAATAAAATCCTCATAACCAGTCCCCTGAGCATTTATGCTAATAAATGTCAGGAATAAAACTATTGCAAAAACTATTCTTCTTACCATCTCCTTGGAATTTTATATATGATATACCACCACGGTCTATCAGAATGAAATACATATTTAAAATCACTGGTGATTGATAATATATTTTCGATATTTGTAGTGCATTTCCTCCGACATCAATAGCTTTTTCTTTTACTAAATCTATGGACTCATCTAAGCGGTATTTTGCTTTTGAGAAAAAATTTCCTCGAGTATATATTTCACATATAAAAATTGCATCCGCTGCTATTTTTTCGAATTTCCCAAAAGTGTAAAAATCATTAGATAATAAGTTTTTAGTTAAAACTGGCGACTGATTTTCAATATAAATAACCGGTACGCACGAATTGAATGACATAAATTCAAGAATAATAAGTATAGGAAGAAATGAATGTTTAAATTTTGAACTCAATATCTAAAGATTAAGGCTTCTTTTCTTGTTTTGAATGCTCCTCATAATACCTAAATAATTGATAAAACATTGAAGGGCTATGAGAGATATAATCAACTTTAAAGGCTGTAGTATCTCCATCAATGAAATAATATAGCGATTGAGGAGGGTCATATTCGGGAAGATAATTTGTATCCGGAAGAGTTTCATTAAAATGAACCTTATAGAAATATTTTAATTTATTTAAAGTTTGATAATTTTTTGAGATGTCAGGAGGAAAATTGTAATAATAGCATACCAAAATACTATCATGAATTAAGATAAATGTATCTGGAGGTATTATTGGAATTGGGTTATTATCATCGGAAATATTGTATTTATATGTTGAGTCTGAAGTATACTGAAAAACTGTACAATATTTAAAATTTCTTTTCACTATGAAATTGTTATAATAGTCATTAGCAACATATTCCAAATGTTGCATATTTACTTGTGATAAAATGCTAATTTGAAAGAATATTAAAATAACGATAAATAAATTTCTTTTTATACACATGCTTAATAAATTATCTCTACACCGGGAATACTAAATCTTAGATCCTCACCTCTAAATACACCATCCCAACCAATAGCAATTGTTGGAAACCCCATTTGTAGCATATGCCTAATATCCGGAGTTGTACATTTTTTTTGCATAATCATTATATATAATTAACGGCATGTTATCTCTTGAATTCACTTTATGAATTTTTTGTGTGATATTTTTATTTTTCACTGGTGTCCGGTAAAAATCTAGCGCTATAGAAAAAAGGGCTGGCCAGTGAAGACCGACCCCAAATGGTTATCTTTGAAGTTAAAACACTAAAAGATTAACCATGAATAAAAGTACAAATTTAACCAGATACCAGTGATTTGAATTATAAATACAAATCAAATATATTCCAAATTTTTATGGATTGAATCATATAAGTTGATCAGATCCATAATATTTATATTTAAATACTAAAGCACTATAAATATTATAAATTTCAATTTCTCAAAGCTCTAAAAATAATATCTAACAATAAAATTTGCATCTGTCATCACACCTAATATTTCTGATTTCCAAAGAAAGCTTCTAAGTTGAGCCTCTGCACCAATACTAAAACGGTCCGAAAGATAAAAGTCACATCCTATTGTAGGGGAAATTTCGATTAAACGAATATTCCAATATGTTGTTCTAAGTCCATAATAATATTGCAATTTATCAAATCTCTTTAATCTGAAAAAACCTATACCTGTTGCAAAATAATTATCTTTTTTAGTTAAGCTAAATTGAAAGCTTGGCTCGATTCTATAATGATTATTAAATTGAACTGGCAAGAATATAAAATATCCACTTATATCATCGTAATCCTCAAATCCAAAGCCCAAGCGACTTAAAAGATTTATTCCGATGCCAAAATCAGTTTTTCGATCAGAAGTATCATTTTGACTAAAAGAATAGTTGGTTACAAATGAAAAGAAAAGAATGGTAATTATAATTCTGTTTATCATAATCCTATTTTTCTTACTGGTATTATGAAAATATTATTCATTTGAAATGTAATTTACTAAAATTATTTTTATTTATTTCTGTATTCTATTTTATAAATTTGAGTTTTATTGAAAATTTATTTTAAGTGCCGGTGGCACCACCGCTGCGAAAAGTAAATCCCGCATAGTCAATGACTTGCTGGATTTTTTGTTATGGGAGTGACGGGAGGACCGATGAAATTTGTTTTTGGAAGATTATCTAAGATATGCGATTACCAGGACCAATTTCCTAACGTTATCTTCCTTCCGGGAGAATTAAAACCTGGGCGAGTCGATTCACCCAGTTGGAAATACCGCATTAACTGAGCCATAAAATCCGGGTCAAACTGAGCAAAGTTCACCGGACGATACTGAACTACTTCTACTGGTTCAAACTGTACCACCCCTCATCGATAATTAAAGTTACCAAAAACTTCCTTAAAACCGTCGTCGATACTGTCCTCGATCGTCCGGAATGCTCTTCACTCAGGATCGCATTTAAAGGAGAATCCTGCAGACAAAAGAAAAGCAGGAAACCAGCCTGCCACTTTTCCTGAAAATTTCATATCTTACCCGAAATATTACACAATGAATGCGGAAAACATCATCGAACTTGCCTTTGAACAGGGCAAAGGAATCCTGAGGCTGGCACCCAACTGGGTTCCCCGTTCATTCTGTATCCCCGGGAGGAGGATCAAGCTACATCCTGATGACTATTACTGCCTGGGAGGGAAAAGGGGCGGTATCGACGAACGGTGGTTTTCCTCGACTACACCGGCTGACAATGGCCCACTGACAGGGGAAAACGAAGGATTAAGTGAAATTGTCTTCCAGGAACGTTCGGGAACCTCCCGTGCCCTTTTAAGGGATGCCGTAGCCCGGCTAAAAGGATCACTGATCGGGGAACGGCTCTGGGATTCCTATGGGAGCTGGCCTATGTACTCCAAGTTTTTCGATAATAAGGGTGCATTGCCTCATCATATCCACCACCGCGATCAACATGCCGGGCTGGTCAACCAGAAGGGAAAACCCGAAGCCTACTACTTCCCTCCACAGGTTAACAATCACCCCGGTGACTTTCCCTATACATTTTTCGGGTTAATTCCCGGGACTACCAGAGAAGAAGTACTGAAATGCCTGAAAGATTTCACCAGGGGGGATAATAAAATCACCGATATTTCGCAGGCCTACAGACTGGAAACCGGTACCGGATGGGATGTTCCCCCGGGAGTGCTCCATGCCCCGGGAAGCCTGTGTACCTATGAACCTCAAAAAGCTTCCGATGTTTATGCCATGTACCAGTCTCTTGTCAATGATGCCGTTGTTCCTGAAGAACTCCTGTGGAAGGATACCCCTGGTGACCGGCTGGGAGACTTTGATTACCTGATGGAGCTTATCGACTGGGATTTGAACGTAGATCCCGATTTTAAAATGAACCGGTTCATGAATCCGGTACCGGTCAAACCCCTGGAGGTAACGAAGGAACAGGGTTACATGGAAAACTGGATCTGTTACCGCTCGGATGCCTTCAGCGCGAAGGAATTGACCGTATTTCCCGGAGCATCCGTTGTTATAAAAGATGCAGGTGCTTACGGTCTGATTATGATGCAGGGGCATGGCAAAATGAATGACCTGGATATTGAAACCCCGGCATTGATACGCTACGGCCAACTGACCTTCGACGAATATTTTGTGAGCGAGCAGGCAGCCAGGGATGGGATTAAGATAACGAACCCTTCCGGCAGTGACCCGATCGTTATGCTCAAGCATTTTGGTCCCGGTAACCCCGAACTGACTTTATAAACGATCTTTTATCCGGAAAAATATGCCGCAATTAAACATCCGATTTATATGGCTGATGACCTTTGTGGCCGCCATGGGCGGTTTTCTTTTTGGTTATGACTGGGTCGTGGTCGGGGGAGCTAAGAATTTCTACGAACCCTATTTTGGCATTACCACCCCCGCACTCAAGGGATGGGGAACAAGTTCAGCACTGATCGGGTGCATTTTCGGTGCGCTCCTGTGTTTCCTCTTGAGTGATAAATTCGGGAGACGACGATTGCTCATCCTTTCAGGATTCCTGTTTGCAGTGTCGGCAATCGGTACTGCGCAGGCCGGGACCTTTGAGGCGTACAATATTTTCCGGATCATAGGCGGATTCGGGATCGGGATAGCGCTGAATCTCTCCCCCATGTATATTGCTGAAATGTCACCGGCAAATATGAGGGGGAAATTAGTTTCGGTCAACCAGCTGATGATCATGATCGGGATCCTTGTCGCACAGACAGCAAACTGGAGAATATCGCTGATCGATACTGCCATGCCGGTTAATGCAACGGATGCCATGATAAAACAGAGCTGGAACGGGCAGATGGGATGGAGATGGATGTTCGGACTGGAATTCATTCCGGCAATGATCTTCTTCATCCTGATGATCATTATGCCGGAAAGTGTACGCTGGCTGGTAAAAAAAGGTCAGGTAAAAAAAGCCCGGAAAATTTTATCACGAATAGGCGGTACTGAATATGCGGAAAAGGAAGTATCATTCATTCAGAAAACGATTTCCGAGGATGAAGTGGACAGGGTGAACTTCAGGGATCTGCTGGAACCCGGCCTGCTCAAAATATTGTTGCTCGGTATATTCATTGCGGTCCTCCAGCAATGGTGCGGGATGAATGTTATTTTTTACTATGCTGCGGACATCTTCAGGGCGGCAGGGTTTGATATCCTCCAGATGATGGGGCAGATCGTCATTATAGGTTCCGTAATGGTCGTGTCGGTCATTATCACCGTTCTTATTGTGGAAAAGAGCGGGCGTAAACCCTTGATGTTGCTGGGGACAGGAGGGCTGGCCGTGATATACATCATTGAAGGGTACTTCTTCCATATCGAAAAACTGGGCATTCCCATTGTAGTGCTTACACTTGCAAGTGTCGCCATCTACTCCCTGACCCTTGCTCCCATCGTCTGGGTCATTCTCTCAGAGATCTTTCCGAACCGGATCCGCGGGGCGGCCATGTCCCTGGCTGCAATTTCATTATGGATCGGTAATTTCAGCCTTACCTTCACATTCCCCTCAATAAAGGAAAACCTGGGGTGGTCCATGAATTTCTGGCTGTACGCGTTGATATGTATTATCGGCCTCCTGGTCCTGATCTACAAATTACCGGAAACAAAGGGAAAATCACTGGAAGAAATTGAGGAATTGCTGGTTAGTGGGAAAGAAAGTGATGGAGTTATGAAGTTATGAAGTTATGGAGTTATGGAGTTATGGAGTTAGAAAGTTAGAAAGTTAGAAAGTTAGAAAGAGTGCCCCCGAATTAACATCTTCATAAGCTCATAACTCTTTGGAAAAGTGATGGAGTTATGGAGTTATGGAGTTATGGAGTTAGAAAGTTAGAAAGTTAGAAAGAGTGCCCCCGAATTAACATCTTCATAAGCTCATAACTCTTTGGAAAAGTGATGGAGTTATGGAGTTATGGAGTTATGGAGTTAGAAAGTTAGAAAGTTAGAAAGAGTGCCCCCGAATTAACATCTTCAAAACCTCATAACCTCATAACTCTTTGGAAAAGTTATGGAGTGATGAAGTTATGGAGTTATGGAGTTATGGAGTTATGGAGACCCCATCGGGGTCAGAGAGCGATAGAATATTTGACAGTGAGGGTTCCCCGGCGCCCCGTAGGGTGTGCAACTGGAGTTATGGAGTTAGAAAGTTAGAAAGAGTGCCCCCGAATTAACATCTTCATAACCTCATAACTCTTTGGAAAAGTGATGGAGTTATGGAGTTATGGAGTTAGGAGTTATGGAGTTAGAAAGTTAGAAAGAGTGCCCCCGAATTAACATCTTCAAAACCTCATAACCTCATAACCTCATAACTCTTTGGAAAAGTTATGGAGTTATGAGGCTATGCGGGGACTTGTCCTGAAATAGGTGAAAGGTGAAAGGCGAAAGGGAATGTTCAATGACGTGTGTCATCTACATTTACCAAAGGAAAGCCTGAAACTCTGAACCAGGACACCGGAATCCCGGTAGCGGATTGGATCCCTCAATTAAAATTTCCCTGATATCCTGATCCCGAAGCTGCGCTGTGGCCTGATATCTCCGGGCCGACCCATATATTCCGTGTTGGTCAGGTTTTTTATTACCAGCGACAGGTTGAAATGATCTGTCAGGTCATAACCCAGGTTCACATCCATGAGGAAATAGGTCTTGTTATCGTTTGTCCAGTATTCATAGAAGCCCGGGAGGAAACTTTCCCGCGTGGTCTGATCCAGGAAAACCTTATCAATGTTCAGGATGGGTGAACGGATATACATACCTGCCCCGAGAACCATCTTCCTGTAGCGATTCTCAATATTAAGCTTTGCCGAATGCTTCCTCCGGTATTTAAGGAACACGTCTTTATTCCTGTGTGTGATAGGATTGTATTCCACGGGGTAGGTATAGATATATCCACCGCTCAGGGTTGTGGTCAGCTCCCCGGAAGTCCTTTTCAGCATATAATCCAGCTCGCAACCGTAAATACGCGATTGCTCCACGTTAGCTGATTTAAAACCAAGACCGAAATTACCGGTCACCGGATCAGGGTAAAGTCCGAAAAGGTACTCGATCATGTCGGTATTCCTCTGGTAGAAAAATGCCAGGTCGAGCTGCCCGGTGCTGTTTCCCGCCTGTACACCCTGCTTGATGCCGACCTCGGAGTTCCATCCTTTCTCCGACTGAATTTCCGGGTTGGGGTAGATCTGTATTGATCCCAGGGTGGTGGCTGCATATTTCTCCGCGATAGATGGATACCGGTAGCCCTGCCCGAAAGATGCCCTGATAAAGGTATACCCTCCCGGGTGGTAGTTGAGGCCTGCCCTGAATATAGGTACCAGCTGATCAGCCTTGTTGTCGAGGTAGTTCTGTTCCAGTCTGACACCACCGCTCATTTTCAGCTTCTTCACAACGTCCAGGTCCACCTGGGCGTAACCGGCCACATTGAGCCCGTTATGATCCCCGTAGAATTCAGAATGAATAAGTCTATAGTCGCCGACAAGCCCTGTATTCAGGCTCGCAAACCGGAGCAGCCTGTACCACATCTGGTATTCAGTATAAGACGAGAGAGCGCTGCTGTTGTTATTTCCTCCATCCGGATAGGAATTCGAGGTATACTGAATCCGGGATTTCAGGTCATGCTTAAGGCGTTCACTCTGTTTAAACGAAATGAACGGATCCACGGTAAGGAAAGTACCGACAGCCAGCTGGGCCGTTGAGGTATCCTGCATCAACGCTCCGGTAGAGGCATTCTGCCAAAGGATGAAATCCCGGAACCGGCTCGCCCCGCTGTTCAGGTTTACTCCGTAAGTAAGTCCATCGATCCTGCTGCTTTGATGCCGGATCCCCGCGTTGAGACGCGCAAGCTTCTCGTCATTCAGTGAACGGTAGCCATTATCATAAAAAATGCCCGATCCTATACTTATGCCTGTATTCCCTTTTTTCACCATATGCGAGAAAGAAGCCGATGAGAACACCCTGGGTGTATCCCACCATACCCAGTTTTTCTGCCGGGGACGGTCGTAGATCCCGCCTTCGGCGTACAGTCGGGTGACCGGTATACTGTCCGGTTCCGCAGTGCGGAAGTTGATCACCCCGTTGAGAGCCGATGAGCCGTAAAGCACGGATGAGGCTCCCTTAATGATCTCCACCTGGGCGA
The DNA here is from genome assembly GCA_963732905.1 of uncultured Bacteroidales bacterium. GTDB lineage: Bacteria > Bacteroidota > Bacteroidia > Bacteroidales > DASQZK01. The sequence continues at coordinate 42,332 of CAVTBM010000007.1, read as the reverse complement.
GGTTCTCCAGCGGGAGGTAGCTCCACTTGATATTCCCGGCATCGGCGGAAAGCATGGGCAGCCCGTCGATCAATACCAGTACCCTGCTTCCGGCACCATAGCTGAAACCGCTGCCACCACGTATGGAAGCCTGCCCGTCGAGCACCTCGACACCAGGCGATTTGTTGGCCAGCTCCTCCGCATCCGTAATATGGTCCTGCTCGATCATCTCCGGGTGGATCACGCTCATCGACACGGTAAGGTCAGATACTTTCTGTTCTGTCTTGTTCGCACTTACCACGATCTGGTCGATCTGCCTGATCTCCTGTTCCATGGCTGCTTCCACGAACAGGGTATCTCCCACTGCCAGGTGCAATGATACAACATAGGTCCGGTACCCGACATATTTAAAAATCACGTTGTAATTCCCGGCACGGGTACGAAAACTGAATTCCCCGTCCTGTCCTGTGATGACCCCCAGGTTACGGCCATAGATCACGTTGACAGCGACAAGCGGCTCGTGGCTTACGCGGTCGTACACCCTGCCACGGACAATACCGGTACTGTCAGCCCCGAAGGAGAGGGGGAGGTTGAAAAGGACAAATACGCTGAATAAAAGGATGCGCATCACTTTGGCTTAAAAGTCATACGGATCAGTATGGGTTCAACTGGGATTGGCCAGATTGGGAAAACCGGTCGTGATCTTGAAGGATGTCCTGGTGAGCTCGACGATCTGGGCAGTAACCGGGAAAAGCAGTGAGTCGGAGGAAATGGTGATCTCCGTCTCCTGGTATGCAAACTTCCAGGTACCTTCGTACAGGCCTATCTGCCCGGTCCCATCCTTGTTGAATTTGGTCTCCCCGGCAAATTTCTCAAGCATCCCACCCTCACCGCCGGATTCCACACCGTTGGCCAGCAGGCTGTCGGAGATCCATACCGGATCTGTGAGAAGTCTGAACCGCTCCGACACGGACCCGGTATCCTTCTTGCAGGCATAAGCAATGAATAGTCCCAGGATGGCAAGCAAAAAAAGAATGCGTTTCATACCGTTGATGTTTAAATTAAGAAATGTATCCGAAAACTTTCTTCCCGATAATTGTCCCGGGCTGGTTAAATGTATACCATTATTTGATAAATTCAAATAACCGTGGAGTGAACCGTTTTGATCCTGTAAGCCCGGTCACTGAATAAACAATCAGGGTAATAATTAAGTTGCTGCTGCATGGAGGAGGTGTAACAGTGAGATGACCCGGCAGGCCCGGGTTTTCAAGGTTTATTGCCGAAGGGTGTTACAGGAAAAATAAATATAATCTAAATTTGTTGCACTTTAGAGGATGGTGCCATCTCCGGTAACTGCTGGGAAATCTAATTCCGTCATTGTATGTGTGAGTTAGGGAGTTAGGGAGTTAGGGAGTTAGAGATTAGAGGGTAGGGATTAAGGGATTAAGGGATTAAGGGATTACGGGATTAAGGGATTAAGGGATTAAGGGAGTTAGAAATTAGAGAGTTATGAGGTTTTGAAAATATAAAATGAGGATGTGAATCGAAGCAACAGGTGCACCGGGTCTCCCCTATAGGGGTCGGGGGTAGCGCGGGCTGAGAAGAGTTATGGGATAAAGGAGACGGTTTTCTAAAGAGAGTTATGAGGTTTTGAAAATATAAAATGAGGATGTGAATCGAAGCAACAGGTGCACCGGGTCTCTCCCTTTAGGGGTCGGGGGTAGCGCGGGCTGAGAAGCGTTATGGGATAATGGGGAACGTTTCACCACAGATTCCACAGATTTGCACAGATTTTAGTATAAGTTAGGAGGTTAGAGAGTTAGGAGTTTTTACATTTGTCGTAGGGACGTGCCACGTGGCACGTCCCTACGACAAATGACACTTCTCTGAACAGGCTCTTCACGGCTTTGGAATGGCCGGGACATTTCATCTTAGGGAATATTCTCTTTCTATGGCTAAGCCTTTATTTTACATCGGATGTTTCCATGATTTTTACTTCGAACGGCTGTAAGGTCACCTCGAATTCGCGGCCCGTACCCGCAAGACCGGAGATTTTTCCGGAGCTTTGATCAACGGTGTAAAAACTGAATTCGTCCGCACGCGTCCCGGGCAATTCCAGATCTTTTACCACGTCAACGTGAAAAGTTTTTATCCCGGCTGTCGGGTTCCTCAGGGTGATAATGGAATTTTCGGGCGACCAGGCGGCCCAGCCATAAACGTCGCCCTTCCCGGGATCGCCTCCCACCCAGTGAACATCGACAAGCGTTTTCTTATTTTTCCGTGACCAACGAATAGCTTCCGCCAGGGTATTCCATTCCGCCGGGGTCAGTTTATGGGGATTAATATATAATTCCTGGAGACTGGTCCCTGTGGCAAAAAACGACCAGATCTCGTCATCGATGTCTTTTTCATCCAGGTCGAAAGTGGCGGGTTGTCCATTATCCGCAATACAGATACCATGGATCATCAGGGCATTTAATGGGTATAAGGGACCCATCCCGACAATATTTTTGTACGTTTCGGCATCACGGTAAGTGATCCACTGCTGCCGTTTGGTGCCTGACCCTTTTAATCCGGTGTCACCGCCGTTTCTCCAGATGTTATCCCCGTAAAACAACCAGAACGGAGAGGCCCAGGTACCGGTGGTCAGACTGAAATACAGGTCCGGTTTCACAGTCCTGAGATCTGTAACGAGCTTCAACAGGGCATTAATATCACTCGCATATTCAGAACCAGCACCTTTCTTGTTATTCCCGGCTCCCACACCGTCGTACTTGAACATGATGACCCGGTCATGTTTAACAAAATCAGCGGCTACATTAAAAAACCGTTTGTAATAGACCGGCCCGGACAGGGAAAACCCGTTCTCATTGATCTCAAAGGGCGGTTTTTGGGTCTTCCCGTACTCCAGACGCTGTTCCTTGGCTTCCCCGTAACCTCCCCAGGGTGACATCCAGATTCCCAGGGCAGAGTTATATTTTTTGGTAAGCGCGGCAAGGTCTGAAAAACCATGCGGGAAATCCTGTTTGTTCACCTCCCATAACGTCCGGTGATCATCCCAACCGTCATCAAAAAGAAAGGCGTTCACGGGTACACCCCGCCTGATGACCAAACTGTCACCATAGGTTCGGATGCGGTCTTCACAAATCGCTTCATTCATCACTACACCCGGCCATGAAATATCGAACCATGAATTATAGTGTAACATCTGGCGGTAAGGAACCACTCTTTCCCTTTCAAGGTAATAAAGAAAACCGCGTCGAAGTTGATGCCCGGGGGTCACTCCCCAGACTGAAGTACAGGACAGTGGATTTGATGAGGTGTTGGAACGGTAACCGGACAGGAATACAGAAAGGGACTGGCCCGACGTGTCAATCAGACTGTTTGGATTTTCAATAGCCAGGAAAATATCATGATTTACCAGTGGTGATCCTGCAACCTTACCTCCCGGTTCGAAACCTGCCTTTAAAGGCACTTCGATCAAACTGATCCGGCTGACTTCCGGCAGGTTGTTTGAACTTAACGTGAATTTTTGCCGGATATAATTTGAACTGTCCTTTATTGAGATCTCCAGCTGAAGGTTCAGATCCAGCGGGCTGTTTCGGAGTTCTGCAACAATTTTCTGACCCTGAAAATGATCCGATCTTTTTACTGATGCGGGGTCTCTTTGGATTTCCGAAATCGCCGGTTTTCCGGTCAGGACAAAATCACGGGAAGTCAGGCGCTTGCCGTTTTGAAGTTCTATTGAAAACCACGGACTTTCACCCCACTCGAGGATATCACCGGTTTCGGAATTTTGAAAAGTCACCGGCCGCAGCTGATGATCTTTAATGTCCCAGGCAGATTTAAGGCTGTTATTTTCCAGGGTGAAACTGGTTCCCGTTAAATTAATTTCAGACTTACCGATATTTTTCCCGGGATAAACAGGTTGACTAAAAGCGGGTTGTACGCATAAACTGATAAGTATCAGTCCGGTCAGATTTCTAAATCTTAGAATGAATTTTCTCATCTGTTACATTTTTTTTCAAAGAAACAGGCGGTTGAGCTGCCCCGGCAACAGGGTAATCGTACATTCAGCATAAAAAGTTCAATAGCTTAAAAGTAATGGATTTGGTTCAAATCACAAGACGATCTGCCAGCAAATCCTTTAGCAAACTAAACGGCCTAACCTGCGGCCGCAAAAATGAATTTTTATACCATTTAAGCCGTCAAAAGCTACGGCAGACTTTATTCGGCCCTCTTTTTATGTACGCAGGATGTGTGATTCCACCAACAATTTCAACCCGGACTTTGTTAAACTTTCATAAAAAAGAAAATCGCAGAGTGAGACATTGCAGGCTGGCCATCAAGATATAACCCTATTCGCGGCAAACTGAATTATCATATTTATCATACATCCGATAATTTCTGAAAACTACAGATCATGAGCACTGAAAAACCGTTTACTTTCCAGAAGTTTTTTCCTGAACGGCCCGGCAGAGTGGTTATAAGTCTTCTGCTGCCTGCCTTCGTGATGGTCAATTTTTCCTCCGGTTCAAACAATGAGATTGAAAAAGAGGCTTCGTTGCAGAAAAAAGAATTCACGAAAAAAACCAGACCCAATATTTTATGGATCACCACCGAAGGTGTGCCGTTGAGTGTTTTAAGCTGCTATGGCAGTAAAATTGACACGACCCCCAATATTGACCGGATTGCGAAGGAAGGCATGTTGTTTACCAATTCCTTTTGCAACAATGCCCTTTGTGCACCGAGCCGTGCCACGCTGCTTACCGGCAAATACGATCACCTGAACGGGATGTATTCCAATTATGACGTTGCTTCCAACGGGCAACCGGCAAGTACCTTCGATCCCAAACAGGAGAATTTTGCCCGGATCATGAAGAATAACGGGTACAACACGGCCCTGGTGGGGAAATGGCACCTGCCTGCAAATCCGGGAGAAGTCGGCTTCGATTATTTCCTGTTTAAAAATGGAGCCGGCGGGCCTTATTACCGTTCCACAGGTTACCTTGAAAGCGCGTCTTTCGGAAATACCAAAATAGAGGATAAAACCTACGAGGGATATGGTACGGATGTTTATACGGATAAGGCTATCGAGTGGATGAAAGATTTAAACTCACGGGGAAAGCCGTTCATCCTATGCATGCAGTATTTCAATGATCACCGGCCGTTTGACCCTCCGCACAAATATGAACATATGTACGACAACCGGCACTTTCCTGAACCCGCAACCTTCTGGGATGATTACAAAACCCGCTCTTCAGCGGCTAAAAGCGCACATATGACGATTAAGGACATGCGCGATTTTAACCCGCCCGACAGCCTCACCCCCAGGCAGCGACAGGAATGGAATTACCAGGTTTTTATGCGTCATTTTATCGGAACCTTGAAATCGCAGGACGACAATATTGGGCGGCTCCTCGATTTCCTCGATAAAAGCGGCCTCTCAAAGAATACCATCGTGGTCTTTACCGGCGATCATGGCTTTTTCATGGGTGATCATGGCTGGTTCGACAAACGGTTCATGTATGAAGAGGCGCTGCGGGTCCCGTGGCTGATCCGTTATCCCGGAGTGATCAAGCCGGGAAGTGTGAGTGACGACTGGGTTGTGAGTATTGACAATGCCCCGACGATCCTTGATATGGCCGGGATCCCCGTGCCACCGGATATGCAGGGTAAAAGCCTCGTGCCTGTTTTTGAGGGGCATACCCCCGAAGGATGGAGAAAATCCATGTATTACCACTACTACGAATTCCAGGCACCGCATTGGGTGTTGCCGAATTACGGGATCCGGACCGAGCGGTATAAGCTTATCTTTTATTACACCATCAACCAGTGGGAGATGTTCGATCTGAAAAATGACCCCGACGAAATGGATAACCTGATGATCGAGTCGGGAGTTAAGGTACAGCCGGGCTATGAAGGCGTATTAAAAGACCTGCTGAACCAGCTTAAAGACCTCCGTGCGCAATATAAGGACACGACAGGGTTGCCGGTGAATTTCCGGCCCCCGAATGCGTATAATTAGGTTCACCGGACTTACCTTCAAATACAGAGGCTGATTGTTCTGAAAACTCCTTCTTTCACTTACAGATGATATCCGGATATACTTCAGACAGTCCGGATAATTCAGCATAAAGTACCCGCTCCTCCAGCGCTTCTATTGCTACTTTTAACTTAAAGGCGCTGGTACATTTTCTTCACGTCCGTTTCATAATTCACCTGTTAACCTTTGTAACTAAATTTCAACTTAACCAGCAGTTCTGATTCTTGCGTAAACTATACCATACAGATAGACCATCCTGTAAGACCGGTGAATCCCATTTTCAGGATGTGGATGAAGAGGCCGGAACCTTTGTCATTCCTGGAAATGGTTCCGGTCCGCTGAACAGACTTATCCCCTATAAAATCTTCCTCTCTTTACCTTTTTTGTATTTCTTTTGTTTATACGGTACAGTTTGACAGTGCCTTAACCTTATCCGCCTGAAGGTGAAAGCATATACAACATGAGAAGGGGGAATTTAACAGTAAAACCAGGAGAGTATGGAAACCGGGGTGAAAATTGCCCGTGTTGAGCGATGATTAAAACAAAGGGGTGTTATGAAAATGAAAGCAGAAAAAATACATCTTTTGCAACGAGCATCTAAAATCCTGTTTCTCAAATTTATTCTTATCACTTTGTCAATTGCGGCTTTTGGACAGTCTGATCTGAATTCATTGCTTAATCTGGCAGAAACAAATTACCCCGGAATACTGGCGAGGAAGGAAAAAGCCGAAGCGGCCAAAGCCCAGGTTTCACTCGGTAAAAACACTGTGCTTCCCTCAATCGATGCTGCCTGGCAGGCCAATTACTCAACCTACAATAACATTTCGGGAATGAGCTATCCCGGGATTCTTGTGCCGATCAGCGGTCCTCCTTCCGAAAAAAACATCTATGAAGCGGTTCCGGGATCTGCCGCCGGATTGATCTTCAGATGGTCGCCGGTCACCTTCGGGCAACGGTCCGCTTCCGTTGAATTCAGTCAAAAGTCATATGAGCAACAACTTGCCGGGGTTGAGGATGAAATCCTGAAGGTGAAATTCAGGGTTGCATCCAAATACCTGGAGATTGCATCCACCCGTGAACTTATCAAGGTGTATCAGAAAAATATCGAGCGATCGGAGTTCGACCTGAAACAGGCATCGGTTCTTGCAGGCAGCGGAATACGACCCGGTACCGACAGCCTTAAGTTTAAAGGGGAACTGTCCAAAACACGAACGGCACTTTTCGCACTTGAAAATCTACAGCAAAGCCAGATGCAGGAGTTAACGGAATTGCTTGCCTCCGATCCTATCCCTGATGTTGAGATCAATGAATTTTTCTTTCAGAACCTCCCGTCTCTTCCTTTATATAACACCAATGAACCCGGCATGGAATCCGATTCCGGGTTATCTGCAAATCCATCCCTGAAAATTGCACGGTATGAAGTAGAGGCAGGTAAAGCACAATTGAAACAGATCGACCGGTCCTGGACCCCCAGGCTGGAATTCTGGGGAACAACCTATGCCCGTGGATCGGCAATCCATACAGACGGTACTGTTAATATCAGCGACGGTTGGATGTTTAGCAGGTACAATTACGGTGTCGGTGTTCAGCTCGTGTTCCCGCTGCTCGACCTGGCGAATTACAAATACAGGCACCTGAAAAACCAGGCTTTGCTCCGGGTTTCTGAGCAGAATTTCAATGAGACCCAAAACACGCTGAATAAAGCTGAAAATATAGCACTAAACGATCTGTCCACCTCACTGAAAATTGCAAATGAAATTCCGAACGAATATTTCGCCAATGAATCCGCCTTTAAAGCGATGCAAACCAGGTATAACGCCGGTCTGATAAGTTATACCGAATTAATCCAGGCGCAGTATGATCTTCTCGATTCAGAGGCACGGCTGAAGAATGCCTTTATCAGCTCCTGGGAAGCGTTACTGAGACTGGCTGTAATCAGGGGGGACCTAACTATTTTCCTTAATCAAATGCAAAAGGGATCATGAAATTTATTGAGGGAGCTTTAAGCAGGCCGGTCACAGTAATGGTGGGTGTATTAGCCATCGCTTTCTTTTCGGTACTCTCCATGCTGAAAATGAAAATAGATATTTTTCCGACTTTCGGGCTGCCTACGATTTATGTGGCCCAGCCCTACGGCGGACTGTCGCCTGAACAGATGGAGGCTTTTGTAACCAACTACTATGAATACCATTTTTTATATGTTACCGGAGTTAAATCCGTTGAATCAAAATCGGTCCAGGGAAATGCACTGATTAAGATCATATTTCACGAAGGGACCGATATGAGCCAGGCAGCCGCTGAGGTCGTGGGATATGTAAACCGGGCAAGATCATTCATGCCCCCGGGCACCGTACCCCCGTTTATCACCAGGTTCGATGCCGGGAGCGTGCCCGTGGGACAACTCGTATTTTCATCTGAAACGAGGACACTGGGGGAGATCGCGGATCTTGCACTTTTCAAGGTACGGCCCATGTTTTCTACCCTCCCGGGTGTTTCCGCTCCGCCTCCTTTTGGGGGCAGTGCCAAATCGGTAGTCATCAAACTTGACCCTGAAAAAGTAAAACAATACAATTACACCCCCGACGAAATTGTGAGGGCACTCGCCGAATCAAATACCATATCACCAGCCGGAAATATACGCATCGGGGATAAAATGCTGATCACACCCCAAAATACAGTGGTTGAGAATATCAAAGACCTGGAAAATATTCCACTGAAGCTGGGAAAAGGCGCCTCCGTATATTTAAGGGATATAGCTTCGGTACAGATCGGCACCGACGTGGTCACAAGCTATGCCCTGGTAAATGGAAAGCGTTCGGTTTATATTCCTGTCACGAAAAGGGCGGACGCTTCTACCTGGGATGTAGTCAAAAATGTGAAAAAAGCCCTGCCTGATATGCAGGCAGCCATCCCTGGGGACATTAAAGTCTCTTATGAATTTGACCAGTCAGGCTATGTCATTAACTCGTTAAAAAATTTGCTTTTCGAGGGTGGATTGGGAGCTATTCTTACCGGTTTGATGGTATTACTTTTCCTTGGCGACCGCAGGGGTGCCCTGATTGTAGTGCTCACAATACCCGTTGCATTATTGTCGAGTGTCATTTTTTTGAATATGACCGGGCAGACGATAAATATCATGACGCTGGGCGGACTTGCCCTCGCTGTCGGCATACTGGTTGATGAAGCCACTGTGACCATTGAAAATATCCACCGTCATCAGGAATCCGGTGCCCCGAAAGCCAGGGCTATCCTGGATGCCTGTAAAGAAATTGTGACACCAAAACTGCTGATCTTATTCAGTATTTTGGCAGTCTTTGCCCCCGCACTCTTCATGACGGGGATGCCCAGAGGCATGTTTATGCCCATGTCGCTGGCTGTGGGTTTTGCCATGATCACCTCATTTGTGTTGTCAATGAGTTTTGTTCCGGTCATGGCAGTAAGGATTATGAAACCACTCCAGGCAGGTGCGAAGGAGCATAACAGGTTTGAGAAATTTAAATCGTGGTATCTCAGCAGGGTCATGAAATTAACGCGGCGGATCAGGCTCTCCCTGGCAGTATACTTTATGGCAGCTATTGGCCTGTTCCTTGCTGCATTCTATCTCATCGGACTGGACATTTTCCCGAAAGTGGATACCGGCCAGGTACAGGTCAGGCTGCGGATGGAATCAGGTACCAGGATTGAACGGACTGAAGACGCCACACAGGATTTACTTAAAACCGCCGAGGAAATCGTGGGCAAAGGAAACGTCGCTATTAGCTCAGCATTTATAGGTACACAACCTTCAAGCTTTCCGGTAAATTTAATTCATTTGTGGACAAGTGGCCCGCATGAAGCAGTTATCAGGATAAACCTGGCAAAAAATGCGGGATATCCTGTCGCAGCTTTCCAGGAAGAAATGCGTAAAAGATTCAGCAAAAAGTACCCGGAAGCTAAACTCTCTTTTGAACCCGGAGACCTGGTGGACCAGGTAATGAACCTGGGATCGACGAATCCGATTGAGGTGGCAGTCCTGGGAAAAAACCTTCAGGCGTCCCTCGATATCGCTCAGCGCCTGGAAAATAATCTTAAAGAAATTCCATTTTTCAGGGATGTGCAAATAACCACGCCGATCGATTATCCCGGTATAAAGATAGATATCGACCGTGTCAAAGCAGGTCAGCTTGGATTGACCGTTGATGACATCGCAAAATCAATCGTTCCTGCCACGTCATCAAGCAGGTTCACCACACCCGATTATTGGAGAGATCCATCCTCAGGCGTGGCATACCAGGTACAGGTAGAATACCCGGAATACCTTATGAATAAGGCTGAAGATATTGAAATGATCCCGATTGTGAATACCAGGGATAAGAAGATCTACCTGCGGGATGTGGCAACGTGGCACAGAATCACTACTCCTGCTGAATATGATAAGCTAAATCAGCAACGCTTTATTTCGCTGATTGCCAATATTCATCGTAAGGATCTCGGATCGGCTGTAAAAGCACTCGATAAAGCTGTCAATGATCTGGGTGAACTTCCCCCGGGCACAAAAATACTTAAAAGAGGGCAGGTTGACCTGCTGAATGAGACGTTAACTGAATTGCAGCTCGGACTGTTTATTGCCATCATTGTCATCTTCCTGATGCTGGCAGCAAATTTCCAATCTTTTAAGATCGCGCTGGCCACGGTTTCGATCCTTCCGGCAGTGAATGCAGGTTCAGTTTTGTTGCTTCTGGCAACCGGTCATACCTTAAATATTCAATCCTATATGGGCGCTATCATGGCTGTTGGGGTGGCCATGGCGAATGCGATTCTTTATGTAACGAACGCAGAAAGTTTGCGCCGGCAGGGAGATATCAATGCATATCACACCGCAGCATCAAACCGGATGAGGCCCATCCTGATGACCAGCTTCGCCATGATCGCCGGAATGATCCCCATGGCCATCGGGATCGGTGAGGGAGGAGCCCAGGTTGCACCCCTGGGAATTGCCGTCATCGGAGGCTTAGTTTTTTCCCTGATCAGCACTTTGCTCTTTTTACCCCTCATATACAGAATCCTGGTCGGAAGCAAAGCCTTCACAAGTGTTTCTCTCAATCCCGATGATCCGGATAGTAAATATTTTGAAAAACAGTAAAACCATAAACCATCATGCAAAAGACAGCACTGCTTCTTTCGGTTTTCTTTGCTTTTATTCTTCTGTCCTGCGCACCTGAAAGGACAAAAAACCACATAGCGGAAGATGCTAAAGATGCCTTTGTCCTTACGAAGAAAAAGGTCAGCAAAACATTGGATCTGCCTGCAGAATTATTGCCTTATGAACGGGCAGAGATCAATGCAAAGGTAGAGGGTTTCGTTCAGAAATATTTGGTTGATATTGGTGATAAAGTCAGGAAGGGCCAGATCCTCGCGGTACTGGATGCCCCGGAGATTGTGGCCCGGAGTGCAGAAGCTGAAGCAGAGTATGACGAAGCAAAGGCTCATTATGAAGCAAGCCTTGATAAGTTCAACCGGTTGAGCAAGGCATCCCGGGAGCAGGGGGTTATCGCAGAAAGTGATTTGATCAATGCCGGCAACCTGGTCTCCGCAGACAGTTCAGCAGTCGTTTCAGCAAGGTCAAAAACCCTTTCTTACCGGCATTTGCAGGCTTATCTTACCATCCAGGCTCCCTTTAACGGCATTATCACCAAACGGTTCATCGATGTTGGCGACCTCGTGGGATCAAAAGATCACAGTATACTCTTCGTATTGGAAAGACCGGACATCCTGCGGTTGCGGATTCATGTCCCGGAAGCCTATGTTCAAAGCCATCCGGAAGAGAAAGTATTAGCCTTCACTACGGATGCAGTGGCAAATAAAACATTCTATGCCAATCCCGCTAGAAAATCCGAAAGCATTGATCCCGATACCCGCACCGAATTATGGGAATATGAGTATGACAACGGGGACTATGCACTCAAGCCGGGGATGTACGCCATGGCCCACATCATACTTATGCGGGAAGGCAGCTCCTTTGTCGTTCCTTTTAGTTCGGTAGTGACCTCTCTTGAGAGACAATTCATTGTAAGGGCAAACCTTGGCAAAGTTGAGTGGGTAGATGTAAAGGAGGGGATATCAATGAATGATAGCGTCGAAATATTCGGAGACATGCAAGAAGGTGATACATTGCTAACCCGCGGCAGTGAAGAACTTAAGCCGGGGATAGCCGTAAAAATAACGATTCAGAGTCAATAAATACAGGCTGCTTTTAATATTTCATCTAATAGACTTTGGTTAGTTTTAATCCGGAGAGTGTGTGAAAAATTTCCAGGAGAAAAGTCTTACAGATTCTGTAACCGGTAATCAGGGATAAGTGTAAGATCCTTTGGCATTTGCCATGCTAATATCCAAAAAATATACTATTTTTAATCATTGGTGTCCGGTAAACCGAATAGGTGTTGCACACCCTACGGGGCGCCGTATTTGATGTCGTGCATCGTTCTATCGCTCGCTGCCTCCTATGGGAGGCTTTGTTCATCGTGATTGCGAAATTTTGTGATCAAAATGTTGATCGTTGTCGCGAAATGGCTAATTATCAATCAACGGATAGTCCAAAAAGGCCCCATCGGGGTCAGAGAGCGATAGAATATTTGACAGGAAAGGTTCCCCGGCACCCCGTAGGGTGTGCAACAACTATTCGATTTTACCGGACACCAGTGATTTTTAATTATAAAGTTCTGTAATTGTAACCTCTACAAACCCAAATTTAAATCCGGAAGTGGTTTATTTTATTTTGGATGCATATACCGGCTTAACTGCGCATCCTTCCCCTATCGGAGCATACTTTCATATTCCATAAAATAAAGTTAAGTTCAGACTGGAACCAAGCACTCACTTTGATTGGAATTTCCGCCTGATCCCGGTTCAAAAATCCTATACAGGAATTCCCGTTGAATTTCGATATTACTATTTCTGGAATGAGGTGGTTACTTCAATTTTCAGAGCAACACACATCCTTTGTACCAAGCCTGTTTACCTCAAATCTTTATTTAGAAGTAATTTTTCCCTTTTCCCTGAGATGGGCCTGCAAACCTCCCTTAGGCGTAAACGACACTTCTAATGACCTTATAATTAATGCACTGGACCAGATTTTAGTTTCCTCTCCCATGATTTTATTCGTAAATTGTGTGTATACCAAATATTTTATGAAATGAAATCATATTTACGTTATCTTACATTATTGTCTGTCATGATAATGTCCGTTATGTTTATATCATGCCAGAAAGACAAGCCCGTCAAGGATACAGTTCAAAAAGATGGGTATGATCTGAAAATTACGGGCGAGGATGATTATAAACTTGAATTAATTGGTGAAAACATCGACTCAAGATGGGACCCGAACGTTCATACAATTTACCTGGGGACAGATGAGAACAATGAACCACTTGGGACACTAACCATGATAGTTGAATCAAATCTTGAAGCCAATAAATTCTGTATTTTAACTTCTGCATCTTTGTCAAAGACGGATGTGAGAGTAGGTACTGCAGGGGAGTTTAATGCAAAACTTTATAAGACGGAATCGGAACAGGTATTTTATGTTATCGAGCTGAATCAGGATCTTATTCATGGAGAACTGGATGACGTTTTGATGAAAGATGTTAAAACAGGGGAACTTGTAATTGTCAACGGTTGGTTCATTGCAACAGTGTCAGATTAGCAATGATATTTTAAAGAGGGTTAGAAAAAACAACAAAAAACGATTTGTCCCTCATGTCAGGCTCTCATGCCACCCTCATTGTATTTTCGCCATAAGGCAACGTTTCCGGATCAATAGTACAACACCATTATACGAATAAGTTGTGTAACTCTTGTCCATCCAAAATGAATAAAGAGAATTTATTTAATATCGAAAGGACAAGCCGATAAAATAAACGTTTGATGAAGTACTTTTAATTCCATAATAAATTCCTGTATCCAGATTAAGATTTTTCTTCCATTCGTAGACGAGTCCGGAATTTATAAAGTATTCATAACTGTTTAATTCATCATCCCTGGTAATTAAACTTTCAGCAAAAAAATCAATATTTCTTATGAGTTGATGTGAAATAGTGGCCGAAGCAAGCGGATTAAGATGATACCCGTTGCCGGTTTGATTTTCTTCAAAATCAATCTCGACCTGAGAGCCAAAATCCCAGTCGTGAGGCAGAGCTATAGAAAGCGGGATAACCAGTCCTCCGGTAATTTTTTCACCGGAACCGGTGGGAATATTTACAAAAGGGAGAATTGCCATAGCCGTTTTCCCATGATCGTTTCCCCAGATATTTTGTTTTGCCCTGATTGTCACCGTATTGAAAGATGTTCCTGTTTCCCGGGTATTCATATCAATAACCTTTGTATACACGAAGGATTCTGCAATGAATTGAATGTCCAGTGAATTGGTAAGGCCTGCCTTGAGGTTAAAAACGTTGAAGGAATTTTCAATAGTTTTGATCCCGTTAACGGATGAACGATCCGTTTTAAACAGATCCGTTTCATACTGGATATGTCCCGCATCCACAGTATACGGACTTTCTGTTGCATCGGGGCGATCCGTCTCGAAACTTCTCATCTGATCATTTGGACAGGGATGAAAAAGATTGTAGTTACATTTCGTTGAATCCTGTGTCATTTTCGCAAAGCTGGGTGCGGTAAACGACAGTAGGACAGGAAAAATCATGGATCTGATCATCATAAATTCAGATTACAATAACATAGGAATCTTAAATATTTGTCTTTCTGAATCAACTGTAGTCCCAGACACAAGGTCTTTAAATCCTGTATGCCCGCACTCTCCCATAACCATTAGATGGATGTCCGGGGATGAATCCTTATGTTCAGGTGGCATTCCATTACAATTTGGCTGGCTAATGTGCCTGTAATGGTGTAACTTTTTCCGGAAACTGAGCACCTGAAATGAAGGTGTGGAAAAATCATTAAATCGCTGTTCAGTTTTACCGGACATCATAGTTTAGAAAAATCGCAGGCAGATGTTTGTCTTTATTGTATTTTTCAGGTAAGCGTTGCTGAAGTTCGGGACCGGATCGGGAATTTCTCCCTATTTCAATTTCTCCAAAAAGAAATCCAGGGTTCTTTTCCAGGCAAGCTCAGCGGCAGCTTTATCATACCGGGGTGTCGAGTCATTATGGAAGCCGTGATTGACATCCGGATAAATATAGGCTGTATACTCCTTGTGATATTTTTTCAATGCTGCTTCATAGGCAGGCCATCCCTCATTTACACGATTGTCGAGGGCTGCATAGTGTAACAATAAGGGAGCATGAATCTCAGGAACCAATTCTGAAGGTGGCTGTACACCATAAAATGCAACCGCTGCATCCAGATCGGGCAATTTCACAGCCATCATATTTGTGATCCAGCCGCCAAAACAAAAGCCGACAACACCAACCTTTCCTGTACATTCTGAACTGGATTTCAGATATTCAAAGGCAGCGATGAAATCCTCCAGCATTTCATTCCTGTCGCGCTTACTCTGTAATTCCCTTCCTTCATCATCATTTCCGGGATAGCCCCCCAGTGGTGTCAGGGCATCCGGGGCCAGACTGATAAAGCCGGCCAGGGCAAGCCTGCGCCCTACATCCGCGATGTAAGGATTCAGTCCCCTGTTTTCATGAACGACGACAATGCCCGGCAATTTACCGCCTGCACTCTTTGGCCGGGATAGCTGACCGCGGATTGAGCCTCCGCCTTTTGGTGAATCATAGGTAATGAACTCTGTGGTCAACCTTGGATCATCGGTCGCAACCTGAACTGTTTCCTGGTAACGTGGCATCATAAAACTCATCAAAGCCCCTACGGTGATCCCTCCTACTGCATAGGTGGAGAGCCTGTCGATGAATTTTCTTCTGTCGATCCTGTTATGAGCATAGGCGTCATACAGATCAAATACTTCCTGAGGAATGTTTTCCTTATTGATTGTGTTCATAGAAATTATTTGTAAGTTAAGAACAAAACGGGATCAGGAATAGTTCAACAAACTCTTATGGCAAAAGGCTGCAGGAAATTTAACAGGGGAAGGGGAAGACTGCACACCGTTTATCAGGTCCTGATAATTTTGGAGTATGCTATTTTGTGATGAGAAGATTGATGCCTGCAGGGAATCGGGCGACATGTTCAGACTTGGATGATTGCGAATCCACTGGAGTGCTATTGAATGGATGAAGTCCCATAACCCCCGGTCGTAAACAAAATCCCGGCTGTCTGGTTCTTATAATGGCACATGGATCCGTCGTACCACATTAAATGATTTCTAATTTCCCTTTATCCGCAGGAATTATATGGAAGAAACTCAGGAAATGGTCAGGGATTACAGCTTGATTGGTGTTGAAACAAAAAAGGCGATAAAAGCAGGGCTGGCTGATGCAGAATGGTATCAGTCGCCTGTTCCCAGGGAAAAAATGCGCGAGCTGCTGGTCCGGAAAGACGGTCCTGCTCTCAGGGATACGATCATCTGGTTCGGTCTGATCATAGGTTCAGGCTTCCTCGTCTTCCTGTTATGGGGTACCTGGTGGTTTATTCTTCCTTATATCATTTATAGTACACTGTATGCTTCCACCTCCGATTCAAGGTGGCATGAGGCGGGTCACGGTACCGCCTTCAAGACGGACTGGATGAATAATCTGTTATATAAGATCGCTTCATTTATGGTTTTCAGGCAGTCAACTGCCTGGCGGTGGAGCCATGCCCGTCATCACAGTGATACCATCATCAGGGGTCGTGATCCGGAGATTTCTGTACCGCGGCCTCCGGATTTGAATAAGCTCATACGTGGATTTTTTGGCCTGGGTGGTACCATTCCCGAAGCAAAGAGGTTATTCCGGCATATCGCAGGGAAAATTGACCCTGAGGTGGCAACCTATGTGCCTGAATCCGATTATAAGAAGATCATCCTCGAAGCACGGATCTATATGCTCATATTTTTATGTGTGATCGGCCTGTCGGTTTATTACGGCAGCATCCTGCCTTTGATGTATGTTGGAATTCCGACCCTCTTTGGTTCATGGTTGTTACAGTTATACGGGTTAACCCAACACGCCGGTTTACAGGAGAATGTGCTTGACCACCGGTTGAACAGCCGTACCGTTTACATGAACCGGCTGCACCGGTATTTGTACTGGAACATGAATTACCACGTGGAACATCACATGTTCCCTCTTGTACCCTATCATGCCCTCCCGCGTTTGCATGAATTGGTGAAGAACGATTGCCCCACGCCGTATTTCGGGATCCTTGAAGTATACCGGGAGATGATCCCCGCCCTCCTGAAGCAACGGAAAGATCCATACTACTTTGTGGAACGGAAACTGCCTGAAGGCGCCGGTCGCCAGATGGGAGAGAAGGAGATCATTGCAGGAGATCCTTCAAGGGCGGTGGACGGCCGGATTGAAGTTTGCCGTATTGGTGACCTTCCAAAAGGAGAAGTGGTCCGCTTTGATTTCAACCAGAGAACATATGCCATATACAGAACGGATGAAAACAAATTTTTCGCCACAGACGGTATTTGTTCCCACAGTAATGCCCATCTGGCTGAAGGAGTGGTCATCGGGGATCTGATCGAATGCCCCAAACACAATGGCCGGTTCAGTATTAAAGACGGGTCTCCCAAACGGATACCGGCATGCGTTGCCATTCGTACGTTTAACGTAAGTCTGGATGACGATAAGGTGTACCTGAACATATCCGGCAAAAAGAAAGCCGCCATTTCGGATACGGAAAGGGAAATAAGATTCAGGGTGGTGAGCAATCATAATGTGGCAGCCTTTATTAAAGAACTTGTCCTTGAAACAACAGAAGAGAAGAACTTCACATTTAGGCCGGGTGAATATATTCAATTGATGATCCCTCCGTTTGAAATAACTTTTAACCAGATCCTGATTGATAAACGGTATTATAAAACCTGGAAGGACCTGGGATTATTCGACTGCTTTTCAAGGAATACGATCCATACAAAACGTAACTTCTCCATGGCGAATAATCC
The DNA here is from genome assembly GCA_963732905.1 of uncultured Bacteroidales bacterium. Lineage (GTDB taxonomy): Bacteria > Bacteroidota > Bacteroidia > Bacteroidales > DASQZK01. Next base: position 24,306 of record CAVTBM010000007.1, on the reverse strand, counting down.
CGAAAAGGACCGGCTGCTCAGGTTCAATGTGCGGATTTCCCTGCCACCCGGTGACAGGAACATCACTGCGGGAATCGGAACTTCATATGTGTTTAACCTGAAACCGGGTGATGAAGTAATGCTGAAAGGACCCTACGGTGATTTTTACATCAAAGATTCGGACAGGGAGATGGTTTATTTAGGCGGAGGAGCTGGAATGGCGCCTCTCCGGTCACACGTGTCGTACCTGTTCGAATCATTGAAAACGAAACGGAAGGTGAGTTTCTGGTACGGAGCCCGATCCCTGGATGATCTTTTCTACGATGACTATTTTAAAAATCTGGCTGAAACCAACCATAATTTTACCTTTCATGCGGCCTTGTCAGAACCCGGCAAACATGACAACTGGCATGGTGACAGAGGATTTATTCACGAGGTATTACTGAAAAAATACCTGAAGGACCATAAACATCCCGGTGAGGTTGAATATTACCTTTGTGGCCCGCCTGCGTTGATTGAGGCAGGGACGAAAATGCTGGCAGGCCTCGGCGTTCCCGAAAATATGATTTCGTTCGATGAATTTTAGGATTGTGGTTTTCGACGATGAACCCGGGTAATAAATGTAGAGGGAGATGGGTGTCATATGATCGATGATATCGCCGGAGGCTGTCGCATACTGATTTCAAGCGGGGATGAAATCCTCCGGCATTTCATCCCCGTCCCGCCTACTCCGTAATTCCCTTCCTTCATCATCATTTCCGGGATAGCCCCAGTCGTTTCAAGGCATCTGGCGCAAGAGTGATTGAGCCGGCCATGGGAAACCGGATAATTTCAACCGCAGATCCCGGTAACTATACCATAGCCGTTAATTTAACAGCTATGGAGAACTATACGGGACAGATTGACACAGATATTATTTATTTCTCATCTGGCTTAATGATAATAAAAACCCGCCGGTTCCATTAGGAAAAACAGGCGGGTCTCAAATACATGGCTCTCTTCACGAGCATCTAACCCTCAAACTATAAAGCCATGATAGATACTTTAATGACCTGGGAGACCGCGGGCCACATGAACTGGTCGTTCACGGTCATCACATCCTGTGATTCGTCGATGCCTCCGTTACCACCCTCATGTATCCCGGCTCCGGGGTACTCATTCACTTCCGTACCGGCATCCCACAGCATGATCTTTCCGGTTATATCCCCTCCAATGGCGGTTGCACCATCAAACAACCGGATGCCCATATCACCGGGAGCAAAGAACTCGTCATTCGATTTACCCAGCATGGAGGCAAAACTGAGGTAGTCACCCACTTTGGCCTGGACGACAAATGTGTAAGACTGTCCGGGCATCAGAGGAGCGGGATTCGAAGCCCCGTCGGGTATGTTGTAAACACCGGCGTTATAACCCCCTGCAACCAGTGAATTGTATACTTCTGTCGGATCGCCGACTTCGGAAAGCTTCTCCAGTCCCTGGCCATAATCGGGTTTGCCCTCTTTAAAAATCGGTTTCTGACCCTGCTTGTGAACAACCCATACGCCGGGAGCAACCGGTGAAACATAACCGCTGTTCATTTCAAGGTAGGTACTTAACGGTTCTGCATTACCCGTTTCAGCAAGGTCTTCAAGACCATGACCATAATCCAGTTGTCCTTCGGTAAAAATCGGCTTCTGCCCGTCGTAGTGCACCACCCAGGCAACCGGTGACAGCGGTGTGCTCGATCCGGCCAGGTCCTGCACGGTTAAGGTGAACATGCTTGTCCCGTCATAGTCAAGCATTACTTTGATGTTCTGTTCAACAGTATTGTAGGTGAATCCGTCCATGACATTATCGGTATTCCTGACACTCTCAACCGGAACCGATTCATTGGCGCCGTCTTCTCCCGATGCCGGGGCATGGTTCACTTCAGTCCCGGCATCCCAGAGGCTGATCATCCCGGTTATATCACCAGTGGTGGGGGTGGTGCCATTAAACAGCTGAATACCTCCGTCTGAAGGTGCATAATAAAGATCATTGGATGCGCCGTACATGGTGGCGAAAGAGAGCCGGTGTCCCGGGCCTGCATGGAATTTCACGGTAAATGACTCGCCAGGGTGGGCCGGCCCGGGCGTATCTTTACCGTCGGCGATGAACTGCGCTCCCGCAGCAAAATAATCATAGGGTGTGGATACGTTTTCAATCCTTACCACGAAGCTGCCTTTCGGTGCCTTTCCATGGCCTTTCCCATACTTAAGGGCATCAGCCAGTTCATACTTGTTACACCCGTTAAAAACGGCAGCAACGAGAATTAAACTCATCGTAAACAGTGCTTTTTTCATAACATTATATTTTAAAATTAATCTGATGCTAATTTCCCGTGTAAGTGTCACAGAATGATCACGATAGTTTCATGATTTGATACCATTTATTTTTGCATGATTTTGCAGACGCAGTCCACTCTTAACGCCTCTCCGCTCTTAATTTTTGCTACCTTTGCCTGCATGAATCTACAGACGCACACCCTGCCCAACGGCATCCGGCTGGCCCACCTTCAGGAGGGCAACATGGCGGCACATTTCGGTTTTATGGTCCATACCGGATCACGTGATGAAAAAGTACGCGAGAACGGCATGGCCCATTTTATCGAACATGTGATATTTAAGGGCACCCGTAAACGGAAAGCCTTTCATATCCTCTCCCGCCTTGAAGATGTGGGTGGTGAACTCAACGCATATACTACCAAGGAGGAGACCTGCATTTATGCTTCCTTTCTTAAACAGGACTATGAACGGGCTATTGAACTGGTCTACGATATCTGCTTCAACTCGGTGTTCCCGCCCCGCGAGCTCGACAGGGAGAAAAGCGTCATTGTCGACGAGATCATGTCTTACCTTGATACCCCTTCCGAGCTGATCTTCGACGAGTTCGAGGAACAGGTCTTCAACCATCATCCCATCGGCCGCAGTATCCTGGGCGATGAGAAACGGATTATGCGCTTCTCCCGTGACGATGTCAACCATTTCATCCGGCACAACTATGCCACCAGCGAAATGGTCCTCTGCTCCGTTGGTGATCTCAGCTTCAGCCAGTACAAAAAACTATGTGAGAAATATTTCGGTCAGGTAGTTATGAAAGATCGTCTCAGGAAGCGCACCAGGCCCGATACCTATGAGCCCGTGCACCGGTCGGTCGACAAACACACTCACCAGTCTCATTGCATCATTGGTAATGTAGCTTATGATGCACATTCAGAAAAACGGTACCCGCTGGCCCTGCTTAACAACCTCCTGGGTGGTCCCGGGATGACCAGCCGCCTCAATATGAGCCTTCGGGAGAAAACCGGATACTCCTATAATGTCGAATCCCAGTATGCACCTTACACCGACACCGGTATCCTCGACATCTATTTCGGCAGCGACAAGGATAAGTTCGAAAAAAGCCTCATCCTGGTGTACCGCGAATTTCAGAGGTTGAGAGAGGAAAAACTCGGTACCCTGCAACTCAGCAAAGCCAAGAAACAACTGATGGGACAGGTTGCCATTGCCTCCGAAAGCAATGAACACCTCATGCTCACCCTTGGAAAAAGCATACTACTCTATGATCGTTATGACAGCCTTGGGGAGATCAATGAAAAAATCGATTCCATCACAGCTTCCCATATTCTTGAAGTCGCCAATGAGATCCTCGATCCAAAAATATTATCCCTTTTACATTACAAATGATGGAACAATTTGAAGCCACAAATATTCTGAACCGGTATATCGAAGCACACTCATCACCTGAAGATCCGCTGCTGGCGGAAATCCGAAGATACACCGGTCTGAACACCGCCTTCCCCTCCATGCTGTCAGGACCGGTACAGGGTAAACTTCTCGAACTGGTCAGCAGGCTGGTCCGTCCCGTCCGAATCCTTGAAATTGGTACCTTCACCGGATACTCGGCCATTTGCCTGGCCCGCGGACTACGGGACGAAGGCCTTCTGATCACCCTCGAAGTCAATGACGAACTCAACAACGTAAGCGACGGCTTTTTCCGCAAGGCCGGACTGGCGGAAAAGATCAAAAGGATTAACGGCAATGCCCTGGAACTCATCCCCAACCTAAACGACACCTTCGACCTGGTCTTCATCGACGGCGAAAAAGAAGAATACGTCGAATATTATAAACTGGTGCTGCCAAGACTTTCCCCGGGTGGGATCATTATTGCCGATAATGTTCTCTGGTATGGAAAAGTCCTCGACCCCGGGAAAAACAAAGACTCAGCCACGCTTGGCATCGAAGCTTTCAACGCTTATGTTACCGGGGATGCGGCGGTGGAAAATTTTATCCTTCCATTACGTGACGGGCTGATGGTGATACGGAAGAAGTGAGGGCGGAGGAGGGAAGGGGTTGGAGGGAAGGCGAAAGGTGAAAGGCGAAAGGCGAAAGGCGAAAGGCGAAAGGCGAAAGGCGAAAGGTGAAAGTGAGGGATTGAGAGATTGAGGGATTGAGGGATTAAGGGATTAAGGGAAAATATCGAATGATTCGGAGACGGGAGATCTTAATATTGAATGAAAAACCAAATCGTTGAGACGTGATGTTTCATGTCTATAAGATGTTTCATGTCTATAAAAAAAAGGATACCCAATTTTTTTAATCTGTACCGATAACAATCCTAATCTGTGCTAATCTTTGTAATCTGTGGTGAAACTGAATGAAAAACCAAATCGTTGAGACGTGATTCTTCGCGTCTATAAAAAAACCGGATACCCAATCTTTAATAATCTGAGATAATCTGTGGTGAATCTGAATGAAAAACCAAATCGTTGAGACATGATGCTTCACGTCTGTGAAAAAGCCGGACCCAATCTTTAATAATCTTTAATAATCTGTGTTAATCTGTGTAATCTGTGGTGAAAATGATTTTCGAATGACTCAGAATGAGGATTAAACGTTAGGGCAGAGTAAGGGGCTTCGTTATTCTTAAGAAGTCTTTTCTTGAAAAGGGGCCCTCCCCCGCCTTCCAAACCGTCCGCCCTTTATGACTTTCACCCCCCGGATCTCAGCGTCCCCATTTCCCCTTTTTGACGAAAAGTTATCAACTCACCCGAAATGATGACATCCATTTTGATGAATGCCAGCTGAAATCATCATTTTTTTTATCCCACTGCAAGAATATTTCAGTCCTTTTTTGTATAGGACCATTTCGACCTCTGACCCGGGGTGAAATTTTCATCTGGCTGTTTGCAGGATTGTCACGAATAAGAATTAAACGCCCCAGGGTTCCCGGCAACGACGACCCTTCTTACCACTGGCAAAACCGTGGCTATGCATGGGCTACCGCGCTGCGGTTGGTAGGACCCAATTCCAAGCATCATTCCTCCTTTCCCCTCTTCCCTTCTTAACCCCTTAACTCCATAACTTTCTAACTTTCTAACTTTCTAACTTTCTAACTTCCTAACTTCCTAACTTCCTAACTTCCTAACTTCCTAACTTCCTAACTTTCTAACTTTCTAACTTTCTAACCTCCAACCTCCAACTTCTTCATCCCTCTTTCCATTACGTTCAACATTCCGTAAACTTTTTTAAACAAAATTTGTTAGATTAGCAAATTATTTAGGATTTACGAAGTCCTGAACACCGCATCTTACCGGGAAATTTTGGTATGTCAAACTATTCTATCAAGGATCTTGAAAAAATCTCAGGCATCAAGGCTCATACCCTTAGAATCTGGGAAAAGAGGTATAACCTTCTGGAACCGAAACGAACGGATACGAATATCCGTTTCTATGATGATCTGGATCTGAAAAAAGTACTGAACGTAGCCCTGCTAAACCGTAATGGATTTAAAATAAGCCATATTGCCAACCTGGGTAACGAAGAGATCAGCTCAAAAATTAACGAGATTTCCAGGCTGAATCAGGACACAGAAAGTCTGATCAACAACCTGGTGATTGCCATGATAGAGCTGGATGAGAAGAAATTTGAAAAAATATTATCAAGAAAGATTATGCAGGAAGGATTTGAAAAAACCATCCTGTATACCGTTTACCCTTTCTTTCAGAAAATAGGGATCCTTTGGCAAACAGGGGCCATCAACCCTGCCCAGGAACATTTCATCTCCAACCTGGTGCGGCAGAAACTCATTGTTGCCATCGATGGCATCATGGATAAAGACCAGCTCAATATACCCGGCAAACGCTTTGTTCTCTTTCTCCCAGAAGGAGAACTTCATGAAATCGGCCTGTTGTTCTACTATTACCTGGTCAAGAAAAGAGGCAACATGGCCATTTACCTGGGACAGTCTGTCCCCTTCGATGACCTTCAGGCAGTAGTGGAGATCAGACCCTGCGATTTTCTCATTACTTCCCTGAGCTCCAATATTTCCGGGATCAACTTCAGGACATACCTCGATAAACTGTCCAGGAAATTTCCCGATCAGATTATTCTTTTTTCCACTTTCGATCCCGACCCCGTGAAAGAAGGCCTTCCACAAAATGTCAGGATGATGGATAATGCCATTGATTTTGTACATTTTCTGGAGAAGATCAGTGAAAAAGAAAAAGCAGGCTAAGTCTATAAACTGCCGTCTTCCTTTTTTCAGCTAAAACTGACAATAACCAGGGATTACCTGCTATCGTAGATTCACATACCAATTTTTCATATTAAGACATTTGCCTCATTTTGGGGATTCGGTCATTAACCTTGCAGATCCATAAAATGTCTGTTCATAAAAGAAATTGATATTCACAGGATGAAATCGTTACTTTCAGGCGTTGTTAATTGAATGAACCGTGAAGGAATCCCAAAAATGCTGACGAAGGTATTCTGTACGTGCATAATCATGTTTGTCTTTCTCGCCAAAGGTTACCCTCAACAGGGATTGGACAAGAAGACCTTTAAGGAAAAGTTCCAGGAGGCGGAATACTTTTTCCTGCGTGGTGATTTTCAGGAAGCTGCCTTTCTCTACCACGAGCTGTTAAAGGCCGACCCCACAAATGCCAATCTGCAATTCCTTACCGGCGCCAGTTACCTGAGTGTTGACGGCCTAAAGGAACGGGCCATCCCATTTCTCGAACAGGCGGTTGCCAGTGTATCGCCAGGTTACCGTGAGGGTTCATACCGCGAGAGGAATGCTCCCCGGGAAGCGTTTTTCGCCCTCGCAAGAGCATACCACATCGAAAACCGTTTTGAGGAAGCCATAACCTACTATGAGAAATATAAAAATGTGATGCCTTTATATGACGCTGCAGAGATCGATTATGTGGCTGAACAGATTGCCTCGGTGAGCCTGGCAAAACAAATGATCAGGGACACCATCAGGATCGGATTAAAAGATGCAGGCAACATGGTGAATGGCGCTTCTTCCGCCTTCCACGCTGTGATGGCTGAGAAAGATTCGGTTCTGATATTTATGTCGGAGAAACCGTTCTATTCGGCTATCATGATGACCCGGAAAAGGAATGGGAATTGGGAGAAGCCGGTAAATATCAATGACCAGATCAGGGGTGGTGAGGATTGCCAGATTACCGACATCTCCACCGACGGCTCCGAGCTATTCCTGGTTAAACAGGATGGCCTCGATAAAAACCTCTATGTAAGTCACTTCAAAAAAGGCGGGTGGAGTGAAATGGAGAAACTGCCGGAGCCGGTGAATTCTCAGTGGGATGAGACACATGCCAGTATTTCCGCCGACATGAAGACACTTTGTTTTACAAGCAACCGACCCGGGGGCTGCGGTGCCATGGATATCTACTTCTCACATCCCGGGAAAGATGGTTCATGGTCGAACCCTGTGAATGCCGGAAAGCCCGTGAATTCAATTTACAGCGAGGAAACTCCCTTCCTGACTGAAGATGGTAAAACCCTTTACTTCAGTTCTATGGGTCACGCCACCATGGGAGGTTTCGATATCTTTTACAGTACAAGGCTTCCCGATGATACCTGGTCGGTTCCTGCAAACCTCGGTTTTCCTCTAAGTACAAGCGACGACGACCTCTTTTTCTTTCCCCTGGCTGATGGTAAGGCTGCCCTTTACAGCAGCTTCCACCAACCTATGCCCGAAGGCAGGATTGAATGGATCAGCTTTATTACGGGCTCAGCCGACCACAGCTATATTATTGATGGAAACCTGACCGCTGAAGATAATGTCGACATCAGTGCATCTGCTGAAGTAAAAATCATTGACACCGGGTCGGGTGACACTGTTGCCTCTGTGGCGCCGGATCCGGAAACAGGGAATTACACCGCTGAGGTACCCTCCGGTAATTACAACATTGTGATCAATTCTGATCAGTATAGTGAACAAAAACTTGCCCTGGATATTAAGCCGGGCATCACCCGGGAACAAATACATGTTGAAACCAGCCTTCAACCCGAAAAAGTAACCAACGGCACCTACCTCCTGGTAAAAAATATTCTCTTCGGCTTCGACAGCATTATGCTCGATAAGCAAGCCCGGTTTGAACTTGAGAAACTCTGCCAGGTGATGACAACCTACCCTGATTTGTTTGTACAGGTGCGTGGTCATTCCGATTCCAGGGGTGCTTCGGATTATAACCTGGCCCTTTCCCGGCAGAGAGCAAGATCTGTGGTCGATTACCTGGTCGCCAGGGGCATCAGCCGGGAACGGTTCATCTCATCGGGGGTGGGTGAACGTGGAAATGTCGCCAGAAATATCAATCCTGACGGAACAGATAATCCCGAAGGCCGTAAGCTGAACCGCCAGGTGGAAATCATGCTCATCAATAATCATTATGAGAACATCAGGATGGATGAACTGAAAGTGCCTGAAAGTCTCAAGCCAATGAGAGACAAACGGTATTATGTCATTCTTGAACAACCAAAGAAAAAACTGAACTCTTTCCCGGCTAATGTGGAGGGTCATGATACACGTCTATTCGAAACGGAAAAAGGTTGTCTGTACGCTGCCGGGCCTTTCAGTATCAGGACTGAAGCCACCAAATTTCTGAATACTGTGATTGACGGTGATTTTTCAGATGCATTCATGCTTGGAGAAAATGATTTCACCCGGTTGTTATCCACGTCCGATCTCAGCCCTGAAGAAGTACAAGGTCCGTTCACCATTCAACTCATGGCGCTTAAAAACGAAACTGACTTCGATGTTTTCAGCCATCCTGAGAACATTCAGTTGTATGAAGGTAAAGACGGGTATCACAGGTATGTTACAGGCATTTTTGAGACCCATGGCCAGGCCATGGCCAGGTTAAGTCATTATCTCGAAGAAGGTTACACTGATGCATTTGTCATGCCCCTGTCAAACTACATCACCATATCACCAGCAGAACCGGACCGTAATACGAGCAATTTCTACTTCACCATACAGATCACTGCCACAAAAAACCGGCCTGACCCGTCGGGCTTCACCCAGCTGCGTGATTTGAGGATTACAAAGGGAAATGACGGTTTCTTCAGAATTTCGGAGGGCATTTACATGGATATGTCCGATGCAGAAAAAGCCCTTCAGAGAGTGAGAGGGGAAGGATATACAGATGCCTTTATCAGGAAGGTCAGAAAAGGGGAAGAGAACTAGAAATCAGAAATCATTGGTAAGTGGATGGGAGGAATGTGGTAAAGGTAAGAAATATGTGAACATGACGGATTGACGACCAGGCAAAATCCCGGATTCTGCATATTCATGGATCCGGAAATCCGGATCCAGACCAGTCTGTGACAGGTTCCCCGGGTGCCGGCCTGCTCTAAAAAAACCTAATCGCTGATCCCAATCACTCAGATGTCCGCTCTTTGCACATTTTTCAGCCGTTTCCTGAAAATGATCCGGCTCGCAAATTTCCCGGCAGGGATCCCTGTAAGGAAACCTGTAAGGTTAAGTGTAAGATCCACAGGGTTGAAAGCTCTTCCGGGGACCCATATCTGTTGAACTTCAGCAACCACGGCGTAAAATAATCCTGCACATATAAGAAGGATCCCTGCCCGCAGGGTTTTTATCTTCATACCGGCTCCTCCCGACAGGAAATACAGTATGGGTATGAGCATGAACAGAAACAGATGCTCCAGATAGTCCCACCGGACGGGTGAGTCGGAAAATTTCTCAGGACCGTTCCTGCCCGGTATTGCTGTAAGAACATACAAGGTGATCAGCCAGAAATAAAAAACCGGAGTCAGCCACTTCCTGTACCTGGATTTTGTCATATCTATCCTGTTGAAATTGCGAAAATGCAGAATTTCCGGTAAACATCCACCGGCAATCCTTAAAACTTTCAGTGAATGTAAAATGTTTCAAATAGTGAAACGGGAAACAAAGATAATCATATTTCAATCCAATGGATCGCCTTCTCTCCCATCCACTTGCCAGGCCGGTTTCCCGGAAAGCGATTCCGCATCCTGTATTTACCCTCATTTTTTTTCAAAAAAATTCACACTTTAAGAATAACGGTAAAGGTTCATTACTACTTTTGCCGACGTTTTTTCAACCAAACTAACCATTATGTTTATTATTTTACTCATTGTAGTTTTCATTGCCGGATATACGGCAATCGCGCTGGAACACCCTTTAAGAGTAGGAAAAACAGCCATAGCACTGCTTATGGCTGTGGCGCTGTGGGTTATATTCTCACTGGGCGAATATGATATAACTCAAACCGTTCATGAATTGTCTGAAAACCTTGCTGAAGTATCCCAGATCCTTTTCTTCCTGCTGGGAGCCATGACCATTGTCGAGATGATCGATGCCCATAAAGGATTCAAGGTCATAATCCAGTGGATTCATACAAAGAACAAAGTGAGCCTGTTATGGATGACCGGCTTTGCCACATTCTTCCTGTCATCCATCCTGGATAACCTGACCACCTCCATCGTTATGGTCTCCCTGCTGCGAAAGCTCATTGACGACAAGAAGGACCGGGTCATGTTTGCCAGTATGGTCATTATTGCTGCCAATGCAGGTGGAGCATGGACTCCTATCGGAGACGTCACCACCACCATGCTGTGGATCGGCGACAGGATCACAAGCTGGAATATCATGAAGGCCCTTTTCATACCGAGTATTGTAACTCTCTCCATACCACTTGCGATCGAATCATTCCGGTTGAAAGGAACGCTAATGGTTAATGCAAAGAAGATCGAAGAGCAGTCCAAAACAGAACCGGGAGGTGTTTTTGTATTGTTCCTCGGTATTGGCTCACTGATCTTTGTCCCAATATTCAAAACCATTACCCACCTTCCTCCTTATATGGGAATCCTGCTCGGAGTGGGCATTATGTGGATGGTAACCGACCTGATGCATTCCCGGCATGAAGAGCGGAGGCATCTGCGGATCAACGAGGCTTTATCGCGGATCGATATTTCCAGTGTGCTGTTCTTCCTCGGGATTTTACTCGCCGTCGGAGCATTGCAGTCGGCTGGTATCCTGAAAAGCCTGGCCGCAGGACTCGACCATGCCTTTGCCGACAAACGGCTTATCATCTATATCATAGGTCTGATGTCGGCCGTGATCGACAATGTTCCTCTCGTTGCCGCCGGTATGGGCATGTATGATGTCTCCGTTTTCCCCATCGATAACAGCCTTTGGGAGATGCTGGCATTTTGTGCAGGCACGGGAGGCAGTGTACTCATCATCGGTTCGGCTGCCGGTGTAGTGGTCATGGGTATGGAAAAAATAGAATTTTTCTGGTATCTGAAACGGGTCAGTCTTCTTGCCCTGATAGGGTACAGCGTGGGATTTCTGACCTATATTCTGATGTATACCTGAAAGCCACCGGAAAAAAGAACCCGGTAATATCTCCCGGACAGATGAAGAACGGATCAGCGGAACGAACAAATGTACAGCTGACCCGTTCGGGATATGCCGGATATGATTCGTTTCCCAGGTATCAACTGATTCAAATACAAAGAGTACCCATCGGCATCAGTGAGCTTTGGAGAAAAAATTTTCAATTACCGTTACCGGGTACTAACAGCACGTTTTGGCGCGCTTTATGCCTGATCAGAAGCCGGAAACAATCAGTCCCGGGTTCAGGATCTATTCCTTCGTCCGGGACTGACACCCATAATCCCACTTGTCAAAAAATGACTCCGCCCTATTTTTTCCCGTTCATACCAATGTAGGAAAAAAATTCACCCCGCACGGATGGATCTTTGAACCTGCCATGATAAGAGGTGGTAACCGTTGAACTGTTAATATCCCGGACGCCACGTGTAATAACACAGAAATGTTCGGAATCTATCAGCACCGCAACATCTTCCGTTTCCAGGATTCTCATCAGTTCGGTGGCGATCTGTAAGGTGAGACGTTCCTGTACCTGAGGCCGGCGGGAATAATAATCCACGATCCGGTTTATTTTTGACAATCCGATGACTTTACCGGATGAAATGTAGGCCACGTGTGCTTTCCCCAGGATGGGCACAAAGTGATGCTCACAGTAGGAATGCACCTTTATATCCTTCTCCACAAGCATTTCCTTATATCCGAATTTGTTGTCAAACAGCGTCGCTTCAGGTTTGTTTTTCGGATCCAGTCCGAAAAAGATCTCATCGACATACATGCGGGCAACCCTGTCGGGCGTTCCTCTGAGACTATCGTCCAAAAGATCCAGTCCGAGAGTTTCCATTATCTCTCTGAAATGATAGGCGATCTTCAGTTTCTTCTCATTATCGGACATTGTAAAAGCATCTGACCGCAGAGGGGTAACAGCGTTTAATTCCGGCTGCTGATCCCCGATGACCATAAGTTCTCCGTAAGCTGAAAAGCGGTCTTCATCACTTTTCAGCGCATTATTCCCATTGATTTTCATTAACGAAAATTATTTTAAAGATTTTAGGATGCCTTTATCCCATATACACGAAAAAATTTAGCTGTAATCCTTCAGTGATTCCATCAATTTTTTCCGCGTAAAGAAGATACGGCTTTTGACAGTTCCGATTTTGAGGTCCAGTGTGTCGGCGATTTCCTTATACTTGTACCCTTCCGTATGCATTTTGAAAGGAACTTTGAAATCATCGTCCAGTTGTTCGATGGCCTTTCTGATTTCTTTGATACGGATCTCGGAATCTGGTTTAATCAACTGTGACTCCTTGGAATTATTCAGATAGTAAAGATCTTTGGTACTATCAACTTTTGTATTTTCCCGCATAGACTTACGGTAATTATTTATGAAGGTGTTCTTCATAATGGTATAAGCCCATGCTTTAAGGTTGGTGAACTCAACAAATTTCTCCCTGTAGGTCAGGGCCTTCAGATAGGTTTCCTGTAAGAGATCTTTTGCTTCTTCGCGATTGGAAGTCAGGCTAAGCGCAAATCTTTCCAGACTGTCTTCCATGTTAATCAATGCGTTGCTAAATTCTATTGCTGTCATGGTGTGAAGGTTTTAGGTTATCTTCTTTTGTTTAACAAATATAATAGTATATTGAACAAACTTCCAAATATTTTTAATTACAAACCACCATTTCAGAAAGACTTTATAAATAAGTTTTTATTGATATTTATTAATTTTATTGGCTTTTTAAGAGTTTTTGATCTTTTATTCTAAATAATATCCAAACAAATTTTTGTCGTTCACTCTTGCCAGTGTATCGTTAAACAATAATAAGGTGAATTATTAAATAAGATATACAGGTCTGTTTTTCAGGTAAATATGTAAGAGGAGTTGAGTTGTTGAGTTGTTGAGTTGTTCGTAGTTACCCTGACACAACTAAACAACTAAACAACTAAACAACTAAAATATTGCACTGCCGGAAACTACCACCTCCGGTCTGCCATCAAACTATCTTATAAAGTATAAGCTGGAACAACCATTTACCCTTCTCCGGGTAACAAATCGTAAATATTTTAGCTTTTAAATAACTATTTATAAGTAAATCTTAGTTTTATCTTATTTTTTGTAATTTTTATGCCGTTATTAATTACATTTTAGTTATTTTTGAACAATAATAATATCAGATTTATATTTCTGAATTTCTTTTTAACCATTAATTTGAATTCTTATGTGTGGATTTACGGTTTATACGGGGAAGGACAAAAAGTTGAAGCTCGATGTGGCTCATGATTTCAAATCGGTTAAACACAGGGGGCCGGATAATTCGGTTATTACGGATTTTGGAGACGACGGCTGGATGGGCTTTCACCGTCTCAAGATCATTGACATCAGTGATGACGGCAACCAGCCGCTTCAGTATGAGCATATTCATCTCGTTTGCAATGGTGAAATTTATAACTACCCGCAATTGAGGGAAAAGTATGAAGACACTTTCACGTTCAGTTCGGAAAGCGATTGTGAGGTAATTATCCCGATGTTTTTGGAAAAGGGTATAAAACAAACGGCAATTGAACTGGATGCAGAATTTGTATGTGTCATTTATGATTCCAGACAGAATAAATATTTTGCCGCACGGGATCCGATCGGGATCCGGCCGATGTTTTACGGGTACAGCGACTATGGCGAGATCATGTTTGCCAGCGAAATGAAAGCCCTTATCGGATCATGCAAAACAGTGAAACCCTTTCCCCCCGGGCACTATTTTGACGGGGAGAAGATCCTGCCTTACCGCGATGTTTCCAGGGTAGACAAGTATAAAGACGATGACCTGGAAACCATCTTTAAAAACATCAACAGACTACTGACCCGGGGTGTCGAAAAAAGGCTTCATGCTGACGTACCGGTAGGATTTCTGTGCAGTGGCGGACTCGATTCAAGCCTGGTGTGTGCCATTGCGGCACAAATGATGGACAAGCCAATCAGAACTTTTGCCGTTGGTATTGAAGATGGCCCTATCGATACAAAGTATGCCCGGATGGTGGCCGACTATCTTGGTGCGGACCATACCGAAGTCCTGTTCAAAAAACAGGATATCTTCGATACCCTGAGTACGCTTATCTATAACCTTGAAACCTGGGATATCACCACCATCAGAGCCTCCGTGGGTATGTACCTGGTTTGTAAGTATATCCGGGAAAATACCGACATTAAGGTCCTTATGACCGGGGAAATATCCGATGAAATCTTCGGTTACAAGTACACCGATTTCGCCCCTTCACCCGATGATTTTCAAAAGGAAGCGGAAAAAAGGATCAGGGAGATCTATATGTACGACGTCCTTCGGGCCGACCGCTGCATTTCCTCCAACGGGCTGGAAGCGAGGGTTCCTTTCGGTGATCTTGATTTTGTGGATTATGTGATGAGTATCCGCCCGGAAAAAAAGATGAACTTCACCGGCATTGGCAAATATCTTCTCAGGAAAAGTTTCGAGGGCGATTACCTGCCGCATGAGATCCTTTACAGGGAAAAAGCCGCATTTTCTGACGCCGTGGGTCATAGCATGGTTGATTACCTGAAAGCCTATGCCGAAGAGTTGTATTCCGATGAAGACTTACTGATCGCTCAGGTCAGGTACAAACATGCACCGCCAATCTCCAAAGAATCATTGATGTACCGCGAAATATTTGAGAAATATTTCCCTGGACGTGCCGATGCGGTCAAATCGATGTGGATGCCTAATAAAGAATGGAAAAACTGCGATGTAAACGACCCGAGCGCCCGGGTATTGCCAAACTACGGAAAAAGCGGTGAATAAAACAGACCAGTGATATTTGAAAGCATATTAATTTAACCGCTTCTGGTTTATAAATGGAAAAAGCTGCTTACGATGTAAGCAGTTTTTTTTGTATAGAGAACCAGAATGATAATGCTCATCCTTTATGAATGCATCCTCGTAAATAATAATTTTGTAATTACAGGTCACGGGCTTATCTTGCCGTATAAATAAACCTAATTTTATTAAAATGATACCTTGCTTTTTTGGAGTAGGCGGAGTTCTTGGTATTCTGTTTATTATCTTCTTCATCGCTCTTTTTCCGCTGGTTGCCCTGATTGATGTCCTGACCAGCCGCTTTGAGGGAAATGACAAGATCGTATGGGTTGTAATGATCATCTTTCTGCCCTTCCTCGGAGCGTTTCTGTACTTTCTGATCGGAAGGGACAGACGCCTTTAAATGAAAAAACCATGGCAACTCTATGCCATGGTCATGTAATGTACCCGGAACCGGAATCGAACCGGTACGGCCATTTCTGGCCACTGGATTTTAAGTCCAGCGCGTCTACCTATTCCGCCATCCGGGCGGATTGAGTTGTTGAGTTGTTGAGTTGTTAGTTGTTGATTTGTTGATTTGTTGATTTGAAATGGTTTAAGTTGTCACAAAGTCAAATGTTTTTTTTCCTGGCTTCAAGTCTGTTCTTTACAGTTTTACGATAGGAGGCAAATATACGTAAAGGTTCTCTGGCTTCTGTTTTCAGGTCATCTGTACTTAATTTCTCAGAAATTCCTGATTCGGTAATAACTCAATCTAAAAAACAGTTTCGTCTATTTCTTCAACAACAATATATATTCAGAGTAAAATTCCGGGTCGGATCTTGAACAGCAGGCTGCCCTTTAGTTTGAGGCAAAGGAAGTACCGGATCGAAGAAACTGTTTAATGATAATTCGAGATTCATCTTTGTTGTGCAGCTTTTGAAAGAACCGTAGGATCGAAATTGCAAATGATTATGTTTTTGCCGGAAGTGGATTTGGATCAATCTTGTATTATAAGTTCAAGGTTAATTATTCCTGCCAGTCCTGCGTAGCAATGCATGAATCCTGAACAAACAACTAAACAACTCAACAATTAAACAACTTCCTTGAGCGGGAAACGGGACTCGAACCCGCGACCCCGACCTTGGCAAGGTCGTGCTCTACCAACTGAGCTATTCCCGCATGAAAAAATAAGAACTTATCTTCAGAACGTTCTCCCTGATTGGGATTGCAAATTTAAATGAATTTTTGATTCCGCAAAAGAAAAAAGTTCTTTTATCATGAAATAACACGATGGTCAACCTTGTGTGAATGCTGAGAACAATCGCATCACTTCCTCCACATACGAACGGGAAATCGGTAAAGTCTGCCGGTCTGAAGTATCGAGTTCAAGGACCAGACCGTCCTTTTCTTTTCTTAAGATTCTGACTCTCTCAAAATTTACAATATAAGACCGGTGGCATCTCAGAACGGTCATGTCGTGTAATGTGTTTTCGAGATTTTTTAAAGAATTCCGGATCAGGTATTTCGATCGTTTATTGCCGTCCAGATAATGAATGACCACATAATTATCGGCTGCTTCAAGGAAAAGCAGGTCTTCATTTTTAACCGAAAAACGGAGATCACCTTTCTCATCCCTGAAAGACATCATAACCGGCTTGGAAACTTTTGCTGTTGGTCCGGTTCCGGAAAGCTCGGCAAGTTTCCGGTTTTTTTCCTGCCAGGAAAAGTAAAGGAAAGTCAAGGTATAGGGAAATAATAACACCAGTGATGTCAGTTTCAGCGATTCCCGGAATGCTTTGAGAATATCAGTGATCCTTGACACAAAAATCATTCTGAGGATAACATATACGATGGCCAGGGTGATGATTTCCATGGCAATCCATCCGATATACGTTCCGGTACTCAGGAGTTTTTTCCTGGCCACCCACAACATGAGGATCCGGCTCAGGGCAATGACCAGCAAACCAGTCAGAATAACCAGGCTGGAGTAAAAGAAAAGCTGTGGATTGGTTACATCATACCACGTATTAACTCCGAATGGGGAATACAGGTTGATGAATATCAGAGCAAACACCGCCGTAAAGAGAATCTGCCTGATCGTATTCTTCTTGTCGGTCAGGAAGCCCGGGATTTTGCTCTCAAAGAATGTCATTAGACCATATTTTCAAACAAATGTATCCTTTTTATCTGAATTTTTCATCCCGGCAATTTTAATCGAGTCCTTAATTTACCCCGCATTGGTGAATTTCGCCCCTGGATATTGAATTTCGCCCCTGAACATGCCGGCAAATCCCTTTTCTTTTTTAATGTCATACCTGCCACATAACTTTGTATTAAACAGCACCATAAATGAACTTCACCGAAAGACAAGAGATCCTTCTCAAGTATTTTGATCCTTCACTTGCCACAAATATCATTGAGGGAACATCCGTAAATGTGCATTTCCTGCCTTTTGAGTCGGTTGTACAACCCGGCAATCAGGAGTCGCTTTTCCTTTCCCGCATGCGTGAAGTCATTCCTGGTGCGGAATCCGACGGACTCATTCAGCAGAACAAGCATTTTGTATACCCGGTTTTCATGCCGGAAAACAGGAGAGGTAACCGGGTAATTATCATGCTTCACGGACTTAATGAACGGAAATGGGACAAGTACCTGGCATGGGCACATTACCTTGCCGAACAGACGGGAAAGCCGGTTCTCATTTTTCCCACGTCCTTTCATATAAACAGAAGTCTGCCCAACTGGCTTGATCCGCGTTTCATGAACGATAAAGTTGTTTTCCGCCGTCAGAAGTACACTGCCGATCCTCATCTGTCAACATACATAAACCTGGCTCTGAGTGAAAGGCTCACGGAAACACCGGAACGTCTGTTTCTCGCAGGCCTGCAAACTGCCATCGATCTCCGGAGCCTTTTGGGATCGATTTTCTCAGGGGGACATCCTCTTTTTGAAAAAGGCACCGGCTGTGACTTTTTTGCTTATTCAATCGGCGGACTTTTAGCACAGGTATTGTTCATCTCCAATCCGGACGGGCTGTTAAACCGTTCAAGACTTTTATTGTTTTGTGCAGGATCGCTGTTCTGCCAGATGAACGGAATATCGCGGGTCATCATTGATCCGACAGCCAACGAGAGAATTCAGCATTACTATAAAGATGAACTTGAAGAAAATATAAACAAAACTGGTGTGTTTTCAGAGTTCTTTAATAACAGTCAGATTGGTATGGCTTTTCGTTCGATGATCGCACCAGACCGATTCAGAAAGATCCGTGAACAGGTCTTTGGAAAACATTCCCGCCAGATCTACGCTATCTCCCTCCTGAAGGACAGGGTTATTCCTCCTGCCTCAATAGGATCAACCCTGTTGGGTAAAGGCAATAAACTTCCTGTAAATATGGATGTGTACGATTTCAACTATCCTTATTCACATGAAATGCCATTTCCTTTCAGGGTACAGGATATCAGAGACCGTGTCGATGAGGCTTTTGAAAAAACTTTCCGGAAAGCCGCAGTCTTTCTGAGCTGATAAAACTGACCGGGTTCATTACAACCCGGTCAGTTTTTTTATTTCGTAGAGCTTGTTCAGTGCCTGAACGGGAGTAAGATTATTGATATCCACGTTTTTTATTTCATCCCTGATTTGTTTCAACACAGGATCATCGAGCTGAAAGATGCTCATCTGGAAACCCTCCCTGTGTGAGGCGAGGTCGGACACCGGCTTGGTAAGTGACTTTTTCTCGTGGGATTTTTCAAGTTCCCCAAGGATTTCATTTGCCCTTTTTACCACCGATTTTGGCATCCCGGCCATCCTTGCGACATGGATCCCAAAGCTGTGTTCGCTTCCACCCCGCATGAGTTTACGAAGAAATATCACCTTATCTTCCAGCTCCTTTATGGCTATATGATAATTTTTTACCCTGGGGAATGATGTCTCCATTTCATTCAACTCATGATAGTGAGTTGCAAACAAAGTTTTTGCCCTGTGCCTGGGATTTTCGTGAATGTATTCCACCATAGCCCAGGCGATGGAAATGCCGTCGTATGTGCTTGTCCCGCGTCCGATCTCATCGAGGATGATAAGGCTTTTCCCGGAGAGATTATTTAAAATACTCGCAGCTTCCAGCATTTCAACCATGAAGGTGGATTCCCCGAGTGAAATATTATCGGAAGCCCCTACCCTGGTGAAGATCTTATCCACCATCCCGATGCTGGCTTTTTCAGCCGGCACAAAACTCCCGATCTGAGCCAGGAGTACTATCAGGGCTGTTTGTCTAAGGAGAGCCGATTTACCAGACATATTCGGACCGGTCAGGATGATGATCTGTTGGTCATCCCGGTCAAGATAAACATCGTTAGCTATATACTGCTCATCCAGGGGGAGTTGTTTCTCTATCACCGGGTGGCGGCCCTGGCGGATGTCAATGGTATCGGAATCGTTCAACTCCGGTCTGATGTAATGATTTTCCAGGGCCTGCAGACTGAATGACAGGAGGCAGTCCATGGTAGCAAGAACACCCGCGTTAATCTGAATGGCAGATACATAAGCGGCAATGTAGTTCACAAGATCCTGGAAAATCTGAGTCTCAAGTGCAAGGCTTTTTTCCTCGGCTCCAAGAATTTTTGTTTCGTAGTCTTTAAGTTCACTGGTAATATAGCGTTCGGCACTAACCAGGGTCTGTTTCCGGATCCATTCAGGGGGAACCTTATCTTTATGTGTGTTCCGTACTTCAATATAATAACCAAAAACATTGTTGAAGGCCACTTTCAGGGATGATATTCCCGTTCTCTCACTTTCGCGTTGCTGCAGGTTCTGCAGGTAATTCTTCCCCGAGTGCATCATTTCCCTGAGCTCATCGAGTTCACCCGAGACGCCTTTTGAGATGGTCCCGCCTTTACTCACCATGTTGGGTGGATCATTCACGATTTCCTTCCCGATCCGGTCGTGTACCTCGTCACACGGATTAAGTTGTTGTCCAAGGTTCTGAAGTGCTTTTATTCCCGAAGCCGCACAAAATTCCCTGATTGGTCCGATGGTTGCAAGAGCCGTTTTAAGCTGTACAAGGTCACGGGGAGTCACCCTGCGCAGAGCCACCCGCGAGATGACCCTTTCCAGATCCCCCACTACTTTGAGCTTGCTCTTCAATTCCAGAGCCTGGTCTTCATCACCCGAAAAGTAGCTTACAATATCCAGTCTCTCCTCGAGGGGATCAATATCCTTCAGTGGCAGGGCAAGCCAGCGCCTCAGCAGGCGGGAGCCCATGGGCGTAGTTGTATGGTCAAGAATATCGATCAGGGCCTTCCCCTCATCATATATCGATCTGAAAATTTCAAGGTTGCGAATGGTAAACCGGTCGAGCCATACATAATGGTCTTCTTCAATCCGGGACAATTTCGAGATATGCCCTGAATGATGATGTTCCGTAAATTCGAGATACTGCAGAACAGCCCCTGCGGCAATGATCCCATACTGCAGGTTCTCAACACCAAATCCTTTCAGGGTGGCCGTCTCAAATTGTTTCAGGAGCCTTTCGCTGGCATTCTGCACGGTAAAAACCCAGTCATCGAGGGCCGAGACGTAATACTGGTTACCGAAGACCTCACGGAATTGGGTCTGACGGCGTTTTTCTATGAGCACTTCTTTTGGCTGAAAGCTGCTGAGAAGTTTATCGATATATTCGAAACTGCCCTCAGCTGTCAGAAATTCACCGGTAGAGATATCAAGAAAAGCCACCCCGGCAACTTTTTTCTCCATAAAAACACTGCCAAGAAAATTATTTTCCCGGTTTTCAAGGACATTCTCGTTCAGGCTCACCCCTGGTGTAACAAGTTCGGTGATGCCTCTTTTAACAATAGTTTTTGTCAGTTTGGGATCTTCAAGCTGATCACAGATGGCTACCCTCTGCCCTGCCCTGACAAGTTTGGGAAGGTAGGTATCGAGAGCATGATGTGGGAAGCCGGCCAGTTCAACGTAGGATGCCGAGCCGTTGGCTCTGCGGGTGAGAGTGATGCCAAGGATTTCAGAGGCACGGATAGCATCATCACCGAAGGTCTCATAAAAGTCCCCCACACGAAAAAGAAGAACCGCATCAGGGTGTTTAGACTTGATGGCATAGTATTGTTTCATCAACGGTGTGTCCACGTATTTCTTCGGTATATCAGCCACGGGTTCCTCCTCGTTTGGTTAACAAAAATATAACTAAAAGATGAGTTTTTGAAAAGAGTATGAAACCATTTTTCCGATATCCCGGTAAATGATTTTCATTCGCAGCCCGACAGGCTAAAGCCATGAGCATTCAGTACAACCGGCAAAGCTAAAGACGGAGGTTTCCTGAAACAGAAACCTTTGGGCCTGTCATACCAATATCCTTTATCCGGTGCCCTTTTGTACAACATACCCCTTTATGTTTTAAAAGACATAATCTTTACTTTAAACTGAACACATTAGACTTATTTTTGATCAGGGATAAAACACCATTCCATTATGAAAACCATTCTTATTCTGGGTGCAGGGTTATCATCCTCCACCCTGATCAGTTATATGCTGGAAAATGCCGTAAAATACAACTGGCAGATCCGTCTGGGGGATGTATCGGTTGATCTGGCAAGAGAAAAAATTAACGGCCATGCTCATGGGGAGGCCATATTTTTCAATGCTGATGATCCGGAACAGCCTGGTAAAGAAATCAGTGGAGCCGACCTTGTAATTTCCATGCTGCCGGCAAAGTTTCATTACCGGATAGCTCTCGAGTGTGTAAGGTATGGAAGGAATATGGTTACGGCTTCTTATGTCTCACCCGAAATTGAGTCGCTCGACAGAAGTGCCAGAGATAAAGGTGTCCTGTTAATGAATGAAACCGGAGTGGATCCCGGAATAGATCATATATCTGCTATGCAGGTCATCGACCGGATCAGGGAAAACGGCGACCAGCTTATCGCCTTTGAGTCAGCCACGGGAGGACTTGTAGCCCCGAATTACGATAATAATCCGTGGCGGTACAAATTCACCTGGAATCCCAGAAACGTGGTCCTGGCAGGGCAAAGGGGAGCCAGGTTTATGCATAACGGCAAATTCAAATATATTCCTTACCATAAAATTTTCAGCCGGTACGAAGTGATTGATATCCCAGGGCTGGGTCAGTTTGAGGTTTATCCTAACCGCGATTCACTGAAGTACCAGGATTCGTACGGATTAAGTGACTTAATGACCATGTTCCGGGGAACCATCCGTCGCCCGGGCTTTTGTGAAGCCTGGAATACCCTGGTACAGCTCGGGGCCACCGACGATTCCTACACCATGGCCGGAACGGAGATCATGACCTGCCGTGAATTTACCAACAGCTTCCTTGCCTATAACATGGTTGATCCGGTCGAAACCAAGGTGGCTCACTACCTTGGCATTTCTGAAAAGTCGGAGATCATGAAAAAGCTCGAATGGCTTGGTTTGTTCAGTGATGAAGTCATCGGTGTACCTGATCTTACACCGGCCCAGGTCCTTCAGCATATCCTCGAAAGAAAATGGAAAATGGAACCGGAAGATAAAGATCTGATTGTCATGCAACACCAGTTTGATTATATCCGGCTTGGCAGTCACCGCAAGCTGTATTCAACCCTCGTGATTAAAGGTGAAAACTCCCATCTCTCGGCTATGTCAAAAGGTGTGGGACTACCTCTGGGCATCACCTCCAAACTGATCCTTCAGGGTAAAATAGACCTGACCGGTGTACATATCCCGGTGCAGAAGCAAGTGTATGAACCTGTCCTGAAAGAACTGGTTAAGTTCGGGATCCGGTTTGAAGAGAATGACATCAGGATATCTTAGGTAAGATTCCGGGAGTTGAAGTCAGAAGGCTAGGTAAAAGTCTTTTGTCAGCCGGATATATTCTTCCGAGTATACATGCCTTCCACCGGATTCAATGATGATTTCGTCTTCCTCAAATTCTCCTGCAGTAAAGCTGAAGCTGATCAAGATCCTGGCAAAAGGTCTGCCTGGTACAGGCCTGACTTTTAACCCCTTTCGGGGAAACAGCAAAAGACCCGTTGCAATGGATATAAATTCTGCCGAACTCCCGAAGGGAAGGATCACTGCAAATACACCTTCCGGTTTCAGCAGTCTGACAACATCCTGTAATAGTTCCTCCTTTGAAAGCTGGTCATCATGCCTGGCCAGTGTCCTTCCTTTGCCGGGAGCCTTCATGGAACGGCTGAAATAGGGGGGATTACTGACAATAAGATCATAATCCCTTTTCCTGTCAACGGCAAATTCCCGTAAGCTTTGGTGATGAATACTCAGTCGGTCATCCCACGCTGAATGCCTGAAGTTTTCTGCGGCCTGACCCGCCGCTTCCTTATCGATTTCAACCGCATCGACAGTGGCAGAAGGATATCTCTGAGCCATCATCAGGGCTATCAGTCCGGTTCCTGTGCCAATGTCGAGGATCCTTCCGGGATTCACCACTCCGGCCCAGGACCCAAGGAGAACACCATCGGTACCAACTTTCATGGCGGTTTTATCCTGCTTCACCATGAATTGTTTAAATCTGAACCAGTCGTTTGCCATTATTCAACCCATTTTTCGAGTGCGCTGATCCCAAAAAGGGCAAAATCATATTTTACAGGATCATCGCGGTCGAAAGTCCGCAGCCTGAGTGTCAGCTCACTGACAGCTTTCCAGTCATTCTGTTTTCGCCTGAGAAGTCCGAGTTCCCTGGCCACTTTCCCGGTATGGACATCGAGGGGAATGTAAAGGGCCGAAGGGGGTATTGAATCCCATAAGCCAAAATCCACACCCCGTTCATCGCGTCTGATCATCCATCGCAGGAACA
>CAVTBM010000006.1:0-567988 GCA_963732905.1 uncultured Bacteroidales bacterium | reverse complement strand
CTAACCTCATAACCTCATAACTCCATAACCTCATAACTCCATAACTCTCCCCCCCCACATCTCCAAGAGCTCCATCTCTTCCTTCCCCACCAGCCCCATGCCAATCAGCAGCTCATAGCACCGTAACAGGTTCTCTGCGATATGTTCGGGACCTTCCGGAAGACGCAGAGCACCGAGCTTTTCGGCGATATGGGCGTTGTGGAGGTAACCGGGGATCTCGTCTTCAAAATCCTTCATCAGGTTGTGGAGG
Source organism: uncultured Bacteroidales bacterium (assembly GCA_963732905.1). GTDB lineage: Bacteria > Bacteroidota > Bacteroidia > Bacteroidales > DASQZK01. Next base: position 567,738 of record CAVTBM010000006.1, on the reverse strand, counting down.
TTTCGTTCCTGGTAAACGGTGGGACCGTGGAACAGGATATCCCATCCGCAGGACCAGGCGATGCGCTGAGCCACGAAACTCCGCCAGATATCTGTCATCCTGAAACTGCAGTAGGAAGGCAGGTACATGAGAGGGAAGGCTTTTTTAAACCAGGTGGTGTTCTGACTGTTGAAAGGGCTCCAGGTGTGAGGGCCGGTGGAAATATTGCCCCCGGAAAAATGGATCTCTTCGCCGGGAATGACGAGGCGGTAGATGGCATCGACATCCGGATTCCCGTCGGCCAGTCCCTGCTGAACGGGGAAATAAGCCCGCCGTGCATCCAGAAGTGCAGGTGTTGCAGCGTGCAGTTGATCAACGGGGAGTCCTCTGGGCCAGACATGTTTTTCTGTGAAATATGCATACACGTTAACCCAGCCTTCGTCTTTTACCCGCCGGGCTTCCTGCCACGGTTCACGGGGCAGCCAGAAATCTTCCGAGGGAATGTTGTCATCGTCGGTCTCGATGATCACCTCTGCACCTTCCTGTATGGCCCGGAGGTAACCGAGGTTCTTCCGCGAATAATGCCTCACCGGGATGAGCTCCGAAAAACGGGCGTCGATCTCTTTCTGCCGTTCGACGGAATAAAAATCACAGCCTTCGAGACTGAAGGTCTCCGGACTCTTCGTGTCGCCAATGAGGATAAAATCCAGTCCGTGATCAGCGGCGCCGGCAGCGATTTTTTTCAAAACCGGGTGGTCGTCGTTAGCAATGGAGGTTATGACTAATGAGGTTTTTAACATATCTGGAATTTTATTTTTTAGTATCGCCGTGTTCAACAGGAACGGATCTCAGGGAGCCGGCTTGCATCCTTACCACAGTCCCGACCGTGCCGGTGGTTCTGCAAAATTTTGAACGCCGGGGTCTTCAGCATTTCCGGTTTTCCCTTCTCCATGATGTCATATACCGCATCAAATATCAATGATGGCAGCGCCTCCGCTTCCGAAACGTTTAAAGAAATACCGCATCAGGCTTGAGAGTGAATTTTTAACCGACGATCCCGACACTCCCGGCGACGGCGCACGGTAATGGATCGGCACCTCGGCAAAACGTGACCGGCGTAAGAGGTACCTCAGCTCCGTCTGGTAAAAATGCCCTGTAGACAGGAACCGGTAATCCACGAATTTTTCAACCACTGCCCGGTGAAACCCCTGGAACCCCGACGTCATATCATACATCCGGGTCCCGAGCAGGACATTCGACAACAGTGTGCCTGTCCTGGACAGGAAAGTACGCTTCCAGGTGGAATGCCATATGGAACCGCCGTTGATGAAACGGCTGCCGAAGGCACATTCGTTCCCTTCATTCAGCACCCGCAGAAACATGGGCAGTGCCCTTGGATCGTGCGACAAGCCTGCATCCATCTCGATGATGATCTCATGTCCGCCTTTCAGCGCTTCCCGGTATCCCCGCATGTATGCGTCCACAATATTACGGTTTTCCGGTGCCCATACAGCTACAAACCTTTCATCGTGTTTCGAAAGGTCGCGGCAAAGTTGAAGGGTGTTATCCTTCGAAACATTATCGACAATCAGATAGACCCTTCCGGATCCGATGCGGGTAATGTTTTTCTGAAGTTCCGTCACGAAAGGTTCGAAGTCAGGCCCTTCGTTGGCCATGGGGATGACGAGTGCATAATCCGGGTTTGCCATTTTTTTAGGAATTGAAAGGGATAAAAGTAGTAAAAAAAATTATGGGATACCGTTGGTACAGGCGTGATTTGGTTAAAGGAAGGAGAAGGAAGAGGGTGACTGCGCAGCACACTGATTGAAACACAACAACCAGGATATCCGGCCGGTCAAACCTTCCGGCTCCATCTTTCTGGGTCAGACCGGTATATTTTCCGGTTCAAAATACTATTTTTGCAGTGAACGATAAAGGAAAACTTACGGATGGAAAAACATAAGAGATCGACTATTAAAGATTTGCTGAAGTCTGACAGCTACGGTAGCACGGTGCATGTCAAAGGATGGGTAAGGACCAAACGGGGAAGCAAAGCCGTGGCTTTCATTGCCCTGAACGACGGTTCGGTCATTCATAACATACAGGTTGTGGTTGACGTAACAGGATTCGATGAGGAGCTGCTCAGAAAGATAACCACCGGTGCGAGCATTGGCGTAACCGGCATCCTGGTGGAGTTGTCGGGCTCGGGACAGAATGTTGAGATCCAGGCCGGACAGATAGAGCTTTACGGAGAGTCGGATCCGGAGACCTATCCCCTTCAGAAGAAAGGCCATTCGATGGAATTTCTGCGTGAGATCGCCCATCTACGTTTCCGGACCAACACCTTTGGCGCCGTTTTCCGTATCAGGCATGCCCTGGCTTTTGCCATACACCAATATTTTAACGACATCGGATTTTTCTACCTGCATTCGCCCATCATCACCGCCAGTGATGCTGAAGGCGCAGGGGAGATGTTCAGGGTGTCGACGCTCGATATGATCCATCCGCCCATGAAAGACGGGGGAAAGGAAGTGGATTTCAGCGAGGATTTTTTCGGCAGGCCCACGAATCTCACCGTATCGGGTCAGCTCGAGGCTGAGCTGGCCGCACTGGCCCTTGGAGGTGTGTATACTTTCGGACCTACATTCAGGGCAGAGAATTCCAACACTCCCCGCCACCTGGCTGAGTTCTGGATGATCGAACCGGAAGTGGCCTTCAACGATATTCATGATAATATGGATCTGGCTGAGGATTTTCTGAAATATTTAATAAATTATGCCCTGAAAAACTGTCCCGACGATCTTGAATTCCTAAACGGGATGATTGACAAGGAACTCATTGAAAGACTGAAGTTTGTTGTAGGTAACGAGTTTGTCAGGATGGGCTATACAGAAGCCATCGATATCCTGATGAAATCGGGTCAGACGTTTGAATTCCCCGTGAGCTGGGGACTCGACCTTCAGGCCGAACATGAAAGGTATCTTGTGGAGAAGCATTTTAAGAAACCGGTGATCCTTACCGATTATCCGGCGCAGATCAAGGCTTTTTATATGAAGCAGAACGATGACGGCAAGACGGTGCGGGCTATGGATGTCCTCTTTCCCAGGATTGGTGAGATCATCGGTGGTTCACAGAGGGAAGAAGACTACGACAGGCTGGTGCGGAGGATGAGGGAGATGAACATCCCCGAGAAAGAACTCTGGTGGTACCTCGATACCCGCAGGTTCGGGACGGTCATCCATTCCGGGTTCGGTCTGGGCTTCGAACGCCTCGTACAATTTGTAACGGGAATGAGCAATATCAGGGACGTGATCCCTTTCCCGAGGACACCGAGGAATGCGGAATTTTAATGACGAAATCGCAAACGGGTGATAACAACCAAATCCCGGTAAACGAAATCGTAAACGCACGCCGCGGCGTGCATACGATAAACGCCGGTTTGACACGAAATGCGAACGGCGAAATGGATGGAAAATAACGAATATCGAATAACGAATATCGAATGATGAATGATTGAATTTGGAGACGGGTGATAAGAACCAAATCCCGGTATACGAAATCGTAAACGCACGCCGCGGCGTGCATACGATAAACGCCGGTTTGACACGAAATGCGAACGGCAAAATGGATGGAAAATAACGAATAACGAATAACGAATATCGAATGATGAATGATGAATTTGGAGACGGGTGATAAGAAACAAATCCCGGTAAACGAAATCGTAAACGCACGCCGCGGCGTGCATACGATAAACGGCGGTTTCATATGGAAGGCAAAGGTGAAAGGTGAAAGACGAAAGCCAAAACGAGGAAGAAGACGTAAAAATCGTTATTTTCGTAAAAACGCGCCACAGGCGTGCCACGTAAAAAACGGATCGTGAAAAACATAATATCGTAATCTGACAAATATGTTAAAGCAGAGGCTTCAGCAAAAATTAATGCAGAAACTGTCCCCGCAGCAGATCCAGATGATCAAGCTGCTGGAGATACCGACTCTTCAGCTGGAGCAGAGGATCAAGAAGGAGCTTGAGGAAAACCCCATTCTTGAAGAAGGAGATGATGACGATATGAACGAATCGTTAGGGGATGACAAGCTGGAGCCTGTGTATGATGAGGATGAGGAGGGTGGGAGTGAAGAAATAAAAGAAGAAGAAGGGGCGCGCGAACAGAATGAATTTTCTCTTGAAGATTATATTGAGGATGATGAGACTCCAACATACAAGCTGAATTCAAGCAATTATTCCAAAGATGACAAGTACGAGGAGATCCCTTTCTCTGTCGGATCCTCATTCCGGGAACACCTCGAATCGCAGCTTGGCCTGCGGACGCTGACGGAGCGTGAGGATATGCTGGCGTCGTACCTTATCGGGAACATCGATGAAGACGGTTACCTGCGGCGGCGGCTCGATGCCATTGTCGACGACCTTGCCTTTTCCATGGGCGTGGAGACGAATGAAACCGAGCTGCGGGAAGTCCTCGATATTATCCATGACTTCGATCCGGCCGGCGTGGGAGCGCGCGACCTGCAGGAATGCCTGCTGCTTCAGATCAAACGAAAGAATAATGATAACCCCGATATTAAAAATGCCTACAATATCCTGAAATTTCATTTCGATGAATTTTCAAGGCGTCACTACGACAAAGTCATCAGCAGGATGGGCATCGGTGACGAAGAGATGAAAAGGGCCATCGATGAGATCGTCAAGCTGAATCCTAAGCCCGGAGGAGTCTACAGTGATCCGATGAACAAAACCAGCGAACATATCGTGCCCGATTTCATTCTCGACAACAATGACGGTGAGCTGGTGCTAAGCCTGAATGCAAGGAATGTTCCCGAGTTGCATATCAGCAAGACATACAGTGATCTGATACATTCATATACTGCCAGCAAGGAGAAGCCCACGAGTGCAGATAAGGATGCCATGAGTTTTGTGAAGCAGAAGCTGGATTCTGCCAGGTGGTTTATCGATGCCATCAGGCAAAGGCAAAATACCCTTCTCCTGTCCATGAATGCCATCCTTAACTATCAGCATGAGTACTTTTACGAGGGCGATGAGATGAAACTGCGGCCCATGATACTCAAAGATATTGCCGACATTACAGGTCTCGACATCTCAACCATTTCACGTGTCGCCAACAGTAAATATATACAGACCCATTTCGGGATCTATCCTCTCAAGTATTTCTTCTCCGAAGGGATGCAGACCGATACGGGAGAAGAAGTGTCAACCCGGGAGATCAAGAAGATCCTGGAGGAATGTATTGAGGGCGAGAATAAACGCAAACCGCTTACCGATGAGAAACTGGCGGAGATCCTGAAGGAGAAGGGATATCTTATCGCCAGACGGACGGTGGCCAAGTACCGTGAACAGCTTAATATTCCGGTAGCCAGGCTCAGGAAAGAGCTTTAGGATCCGTGGTCTGCGGGGATGTTCAGGAGGGTTTCTTTGTCAACGGTTCGGGGAACGAAGGACACGGCATTCCGGTCCGAAATGTTAAAAACTGAGATTATGCAGAAAAAAGCGGCCACATTTTTTTCATACCTTTTTCATCCGTTGATAATGCCCACGCTGGGCATCATGATCCTGATGTTTTCAGGCACATACTCCGATTTCATACCGCTGCAGGCCAGGCGGATGCTCATCATGCTGGCCGCCTTAGGTACGTTTGCTCTGCCGGCCCTGATGATACCCGTCTTCATCCTGAGAGGCTCCATCAGCTCGGCAACAATAGGCGAACGTCGTGAACGACTCTTCCCCCTGGCTGTAACTTTTGTTTTTTACCTGCTTACCTTCCTGCTTTTCATGCGGATACCCGTGTACCGTTTCATCCATGCCTTCATGCTCGGGACCCTGCTTTCCGTTGCCATGGCCCTGCTGGTGACCATGCGCTGGAAAATCAGCACCCATCTTGTCGGTCTGGGCGGACTGACTGCACTGATCATCTTTATATCCTTCTTTATGGACATCAACCTGCTGCTTGATTTCACCGGACTCATTCTGGCGGCGGGAATCACAGCCTCCTCGAGGGTTTACCTTGAAGCCCACGATCAGGCACAGGTCTATACCGGGTATTTTGCAGGCTTCGTGGTGATGCTGGTAACGCTGATGGTGTACTAGGGAGTTAGGGAGTTATGAGGTTATGAGGTTATGGAGTTAGGAGTTGGGTTGCAGGTCCTTTATTTCACCACATTCGATATTCGATATTCGATATTCGATATTCGATATTCGATATTCAATATTTCTCTTCTTTGAACATAGATGTTATGAAACGGTATCAGGTGCGTGGGGAAGGAAGTTAGGGAGTTAGGGGTTAGGGATTAGGGATTAGAAAGAGGTGTCCCCGAATTACCATCTTCATAATCTCTAATCTCTACCCTCTACCTCTCTTTTGAAAAGTTATGATCCGGTGCCAGGTGCGTGGGGAAGGGAGTTAGGATTAGGATTAGCACAGATTAGCACAGATTTTACTGGAGTTATTAAGTTATGGGGTGCGGTCTTACTTCAATATTCGATATTCGATATTCGATATTCGATATTCAATATTTCTCTTCTTTGAACATAGATGTTATGAAACGGTATCAGGTGCGTGTGGAAGGAAGTTAGGGAATTAGGGATTGGGATTAGAAAGAGGTGTCCCCGAATTACCATCTTCATAATCTCTAATCTCTACCCTCTACCTCTCTTTTGAAAAGGCGCCGTGTTTGATGCCGTCTATCGTTCTATCGCTCACGGCCTCCTATGGGAAGCTTTATTCATCGTGATTACGTATTTTTGTGATCAAAATGTTGATAGCTGGTACGAAATGGCTATTTATCCATAAACGCATTGTCCAAAAAGACCCCATCGGAGTCAGAGAGCGATAGAATATTTGACAGGGAAGGTTCCCCGGCGCCCCGTAGGGTGTGCAACTGGAGATATGAAGAAAGTTAGGGAGTTAGGGGTTAGGGATTAGAAAGAGGTGTCCCCGAATTACCATCTTCATAATCTCTAATCTCTACCCTCTAACTCTCTTTTGAAAAGTTATGATCCGGTGCCAGGTGCGTGTGGAAGGAAGTTAGGGAATTAGAGATTAGAAAGAGGTGCCCCCGAATTACCATCTTCATAATCTCTAATCTCTACCCTCTACCTCTCTTTTGAAAAGGCGCCGTGTTTGATGCCGTCTATCGTTCTATCGCTCACGACCTCCTATGGGAGGCTTTATTCATAATGATTACGTAATTTTGTGATCAAAATGTTGATAGCTGGTACGAAATGGCTGTTTATCCATCAAATGCATTGTCCAAAGAGACCCCATCGGGGTCAGAGAGCGATAGAATATTTGACAGAGAAGGTTCCCCGGCGCCCCGTAGGGTGTGCAACTGGAGATATGAAGAAAGTTAGGGAGTTTGAGATTAAGGATTAGAAAGAGTGCCCCCGAATTACCATCTTCATAATCTCTAATCTCTACCCTCTACCTCTCTTTTGAAAAGTTATGATCCGGTGCCAGGTGCGTGGGGAAAGAAGTTAGGGAGTTAGGGATTAGGGATTGGGAAGAATACCCCGAATTAACTGGAGTTATTAAGTTATGGGGTGCGGTCTTACTTCAATATTCGATATTCGATATTCGATATTCAATATTTCTCTTCTTTGAACATAGATGTTATGAAACGGTATCAGGTGCGTGTGGAAGGAAATTAGAGAATTAGGGATTAGGGATTAGAAAGAGGTGTCCCCGAATTACCATCTTCATAATCTCTAATCTCTACCCTCTACCTCTCTTTTGAAAAGGCGCCGTGTTTGATGCCGTCTATCGTTCTATCGCTCACGGCCTCCTATGAGAAGCTTTATTCATCGTGATTACGTAATTTTGTGATCAAAATGTTGATAGCTGGTACGAAATGGCTATTTATCCATAAACGCATTGTCCAAAAAGACCCCATCGGGGTCAGAGAGCGATAGAATATTTGACAGAGAAGGTTCCCCGGCGCCCCGTAGGGTGTGCAACTGGAGATATGAAGAAAGTTAGAGAGTTTGGGGTTAGGGATTATAAGAGGTGCCCCCGAATACCATCTTCATAATCTCTAATCTCTACCCTCTACCTCTCTTTTGAAAAGTTATGATCCGGTGCCAGGTGCGTGTAGAAGGAAGTTAGGGAGTTAGGGGTTAGGGATTGAGAAGAATACCCCGAATTAACTGAGTTATTAAGTTATGGGGTGCGGTCTTACTTCGATATTCGATATTCGATATTCATATTCAATATTCAATATTCAATATTCTATATTTCTCTTCTTTGAACATAGATGTTATGAAACGGTGTCAGGTGCGTGTTAAGGAAGTTAGGTAGTTTGAGATTATATATTAGAAAGAGGTGCCCCCTAATTACCATCTTCATAATCTCTAATCTCTACCCTCTACCTCTCTTTTTAAAAGTTATGATCCTTTGCCAGTTTCTTTTGTAAGGAAGTTAGGGAGTTAGGGATTAGGATTAGCAAGATTAGCACAGATTAACAGAAGTTATTAAGTTATGAGGTGCGGTCTTACTTCTATATTCGATATTCTATATTCTATATTCTATATTCAATATTCAATATTCAATATTTCTCTTCTTTGAACATAGATTTATGAAACGGTATCAGGTGCGTGGGGAAGGAAGTTAGAAAGTTAGAAGTTAGAGATTAGAAAGAGGTGCCCCCGAATTACCATCTTCATAATCTCTAATCTCTACCCTCTAACTCTCTTTTGAAAAGTTATGATCCGGTGCCAGGTGCGTGGGGAAGGAAGTTAGGGAGTTTGGGATTAGAGATTAGAAAGAGGTGTCCCCGAATTACCATCTTCATAATCTCTAATCTCTACCCTCTAACTCTCTTTTGAAAAGTTATGATCCGGTGCCAGTGCGTAAGGAAGTTAGGAAGTTAGAATTAGTTAGAAAGAGTGCACCCGAATTAACACCTTCATAACCTCTTAACTCCATAACTCCATAACTCCATAACTCCATAACTTCCTAACTCCTAAAATCTGTGGTAATCCGTGTAATCTGTGGTGAAAAAAAAGGACGAAGCAACTCCCTAACTTTTCCAAAGAGAATTACGCGTCAGGCAAAAATTACAATTTTTTTGGCATTGTATTTGTAATACTAAATACATCAGTTCATTTAAAAATACACCTGAAGAACATTTCAGGGCAAACCGGGCCAAAAGCCCGGTTTTTTATGTGAGCCCGGCATGCAGCATATTTCTCCTTCCTTTAACCGATTTTTAAAGAACATTTTATAGTTTTGTACTCCCTTGAAAAAAGAATGTAAAAGAACCAGATGGAAACAGTATTAAGCGGAATCAGATCGACAGGTAATCTTCACCTCGGCAATTATTTCGGGGCCGTGAGGAATTTTGTGAAAATGCAGCACGAATATCATTGTTTTTTTTTCGTAGCCGACTATCACTCCCTCACAACACATCCCAAACCTGAGGACCTTCACAGCAATGTCCGCCAGGTGCTGGCCGAATACCTTGCCGCCGGCATAGATCCGGAGGTCGCTACATTGTATGTACAGAGCGATATTCCGGAGATTCCCGAACTGTACCTTCTGCTGAATATGAATGCCTACATCGGCGAACTTGAACGGACCACAACATTCAAGGAGAAGATCAGGGTCCAGCCTGAAAATGTGAATGCCGGACTTCTCACCTACCCGGTGCTTATGGCTGCCGACATCATTATCCATAATTCCCATAAGGTGCCTGTCGGGAAAGACCAGGAGCAGAACCTCGAGATGGCCAGGAAATTTGCCAAGCGGTTTAATTTCATGTATGGCGTGGAATATTTCAATATGCCCGAGCCATTCAACTTCGGAAAAGAACTGGTGAAAGTGCCGGGGCTTGATGGCACAGGGAAAATGGGAAAATCGGAGGGCAATGGTATTTATCTCGTCGACAGTCCCAAAGAAATCAGGAAAAAAGTGATGAGCGCCGTAACCGATATGGGGCCTGAAAAGCCCGGCCAGGAAATGAGCGAGCCGGTGAAGAACCTTTTCTACCTCCTGGAACTCATGTCAGAGCCATCGACCGTGGAACACTTCAGGGATTCATACAATACCTGCTCCATCCGATATGGTGATATGAAGAAGCAGCTTGCTGAAGACATCATCATCTTCAATACCCCTTTGCGGGAGCGGATTCTCGACATCCTCAATGACGAGGCTTACCTTTCCCGTGTTGTAAGGATGGGTGCTGAAAAGGCCCGTGCCAGCGCTTCAAAAACCCTTACCGAAGTAAGGGAGATCATCGGTTTCAAACATTTTTAAGAAGAGAAGCCACGGAGTGCCACAGAAGAAATGTGGTTGGTTTTCATGGTTTCCGGAGGCATTTCTGAAGGTTCCGCAATCTGTTACATCCCTGGTATCTCCGGATTCACATTGCCAATTCGTGCCTTTGCGGTTCAAAAACCCTCATGTTTTTACAGAACTATTTTGCACCTTTGCATTTTAAATTCATATACAGCCGTTTATGTTGAATATCGGCGGGTCCTGTTTAGGGCTTTACTTACATGGGATTTTAAACTGATAAAGCTTATGGATTCGACACGACAAAACAGGGTAGCCAGGCTTCTTCAGAAGGAGCTGGGCCAGATCTTTCAGAGGCTGGGGCATGAGCTGGGAGGTAAACTTTACAGTGTAACCGTGGTAAGGATCAGTCCCGACCTCAGTGTGGCAAGGGTATATCTCAGTATTTTTCCGGTGGTAAAAGACGAGGATCCCCTTGAACTGGTGAAAATACACGCCTCGCATATCCGGTATGAGCTCGGTCTGAGAGTAAGACACCAGCTCAGGATCATACCTGAACTGACCTTTTTCGTCGACGACAGCCTGGATTATATTGACAAAATTGATCATCTGTTAAAGCCTTGATAACCACATGCAATACGATCCTATAAAACGAAGCCTGGGTAATGTTTTCAACAAAACGCCTTTTCTGCGCATCCTGTTTTACAAGCTCCTTGATATCCTTTTACTGCGGGCCTGGCATATCAAAAAGGAGGTTCGCATTTTGAGGAAAAATTTACCCGCTTCGCCGGACATTTTAGATGCAGGCTCCGGCTTCGGTCAGTATTCCTATTTCCTCTCCCGGTATTTCAGCGATTCTACTTTGCTCGGCGTTGATGTCAAGGAAGAGCAGATCGACGATTGCAACCGTTTTTTCAGGCAGGCCGGACTGGGAAACAGGGTACATTTTGAAGTGGCCGACCTGACCCTTTTTGAACGGCCGGAGGCCTACAACCTGATCCTTTCAGTGGATGTAATGGAGCATATCGAAGATGATGTCAGGGTATTTGATCATTTTCACCGTTCCCTCAAAGACGGGGGTGTCCTGCTGATCTCCACACCTTCCGACGCGGGCGGATCCGATGTTCATGAGGGGCATGAAGAGTCGTTCATCGACGAGCACGTTCGTGACGGCTACAACATCAACGAGATCAGGGATAAGCTGTTCGCGGCGGGTTTTTCCACCGTTGAGGCAAGGTATTCGTACGGCACCCCCGGAAAAATCTCGTGGAAGCTCTCCATGAAGTACCCTATCATTATGCTCAACACCAGTAAACTCTTTTTTATCGTGCTGCCTTTCTGGTATATTGTGACTTTTCCTTTTGCCCTGATCCTTAACTTTTTTGACGTCAGGATCAGTCATCATTCGGGCACGGGGCTGATCGTTAAAGCTGTTAAATAGCCGGTGAAAGTTTCCTTCTATATAGCCAAAAGATATCTCTTTGCCAAGAAGAGCAGGAATGCCATTAACATCATTTCCTTCATCTCGGTCATGGGCGTGGCCGTTGGGACGATGGCCCTTGTGGTGATCCTTTCCGTATTCAATGGCTTTGACCAGGTGATCCATTCCCTCATCAATTCTTTTGATCCCGATCTGAAGATCACCCTTGTTGAGGGAAAGACCTTCCTTCCTTCCGAAGCCCGCATCGACAGTATCCGGCATTTGGACGGTGTAGGGGCCGTATCGGAAGTTATGGAGGAAAATGCCCTGGTTAGGTATGATGAACGGCAGTTCATTGCGACCATGAAGGGAGTGGACAGGTATTTTACAGATGTTACCGGGGTTGATTCCATGATCATCGACGGTAAATTCATTCTTCAGGAAAAGAACCGTCCGTTTGCCGTTGTCGGACAAGGGGTGGCTTATTCGCTGAGAGTGGGTCTGAACTTCATCCAGCCCCTCGTTTTTTATGTTCCCAAACGGACCGAACAGGTCAACATAGCCAATCCGTCGGCATCATTTAACCGGGCAGTGGTATTCCCGTCAGGCGTTTTTTCCATACAGCAGGAGTATGATTCGAAGTACATCATCCTGCCGGTAGAAGTGGTAAGAACGCTGCTGGAATATAACCATGACGAGGTAACCTCGCTGGAGGTCAGGATAAAGGACACTGCCGTGGAGTCTGAGGTACAGAAACAGATTGCAGCCATTGCGGGTGACCGGTTCACTGTTCAGAACCGTTACCAGCAGAATGAAGTGTTTTATCGCATCATGAAATCGGAGAAATGGGCCACCTTCCTCATTCTCACCCTTATCCTGATCATTGCATCGTTCAACATCATCGGATCACTTACGATGCTGATCATCGACAAAAAGAACGACATAGCCACACTCAGGGATCTGGGTGCCGACAACAGGCTCATCAGACGGATCTTCCTGACAGAAGGCTGGCTTATCTCCATCATCGGCTCGGTGGCAGGGGTCATCCTGGGAACAGGCATAAGCCTGGCACAGGAATATTTTAAAATGGTGAAGATCGGAGGCAGCGGCACCTTCGTCATTGATGCTTATCCCGTACATTTCCAGCCTCTTGACATCTTTCTGGTATGGATCACCGTTTTGTTAATAGGTTTTTTGGCAGCCTGGTTCCCCGCCAGGAAAATATCCGTAAATTACCTCAGTTCGGCCGTCCGTGAAGATTAGGGGCTCCCGGGAGCCATTAACCGGCTTAAAATAAGAAAAAAATCAAACCATAAAAATCTTGGGACCCGGGAATAGTGTGCATCTACTGCCGGAGTTATGATGGTTGCGATGGAACAGGTCCGGGTAGGGATCTGGTTGGGATCGTTCAGGAACGAGACAGGGCAAAGGTTTCAGGAGGGAGGGAAAGAACCCGGGAATATTTCACGGAAAATACGAAAAGCATCCGGAAGGCCTGATTTTCCCTGGAATAATTCATCCGGAATTAGTACTAAGAAATGCAACTTAATATATCTCGTTCCGTATGATAGCTGTATCGCCGGAATCTCAACGTTTTCAATGTTCTAAATGAAAAAGGCCCTATTATACATCATATCCGTTCTTGGGTTTATGGCTGGTGCCCAGGCCCAGGTTTCCATCGTAAATATTACTACAACCAGTGTCACCTGTAACGGCGGCACTGACGGCAGCGTGACCTTAACGGTTACCGGCGGACAGGTTCCTTACATATACACACTCCAGAAGGGCAGTGAATTTCTTTTTTCACCGGCGGTGAATGATACCTTTTATACCTTCACCAACGTCAGGGCTGCGACCTGGATCGTCCTGGTTCAGGATGACAATGAAAATGCGGATTTTGGATACGGCCCGGTGACTCAGCCTTCAGCGGTTAAGGTGACTTCAGAGACTTCGGTTCCCATCAGCTGTAACGGCTTTTCCGACGGGAAGATCACGGTGTCAGCCAGTGGCGAATCCGGCTCCTACCTGTTCACCCTGAATCCCGGTGGTGCAAGCAATGTGACCGGTCAATTCCAGGGTCTGGGACCAGGCAATTATACGGTGACGGTGACCGATGCTTCGGGATGCCCTTCGTCAGATGTTTCAGGTATCATACCCGTCAGCAATCCGGCCGTCATTTCCGTTCTCTCGGGAAACGCTACCGATCTGAGCTGCAACGGCAGTGATGACGGTAAGGTAAGCGTTGCGGCTGCAGGAGGTACCGGGGCTTATACTTTCACCCTTAACCCTGGTGCGATACAGACTAACAGCACAGGCAGCTTCAGCGGACTGGAGCCGGGGATATACTCCGTCGACGTTACGGATGTCAACGCCTGCCCGTCAGCCACCAGCAATCCGCTGACAGTCAATGAACCTTCGGCCGTGCAGATCAATTCGGAAAATAAAACGGATATTTCCTGCCATGGTGCCGGAGACGGGACGATCACGATTACGGCAACCGGCGCTACAGGACCTTACCAGTACACCCTGACCCCCGGTTCGGTCAGCAACAGCACAGGACTTTTCACCAATCTTAGCCAGGGAACATACCATGTGAGTGTTACCGATGCCAACGGCTGCGGACCGGCAGTGAGCAGTGACATGGTGATCAATGAGCCCGCAGCACTCGTCATCACATCGCAGTCAGGAACGGATATAACCTGCCATAATGTGAACGACGGCACGATAACCATCGCTTCAACCGGCGGTACAGCTCCGGTGACATACATCCTTAATCCGGGAGGAGCTTCCAACCAGACCGGTGTTTTCAGTAACCTTGCCGCAGGCATTTATACCGTCGATGCACAGGATGCAGGATCATGCCCGCCCGTGACATCATCGCCGGTAACCATCATTAATCCGCCGGCCATAACCATCAGCACCCAGGTCAAAACCGACATCAGCTGTAACGGTGCCGGCGACGGAAGCATTACCATAGCCGCCAGCGGTGGCACCGGGACATTACATTTTACGCTGATGCCCGGCAATGTTAAGAATACGACCGGCATTTTTTCAGCACTCGGACCCGGGATCTACACCGTTTCCGTAACCGATGACAACGCCTGTGTTTCAGCCGTCAGTTCACCACTCACCATTAATGAGCCGGCCGCTATCAGTGTCTCTTCCCAAAATGCCACAGATATTTCATGTTCGGGGAATGGCGACGGCACCGTTACTGTTACGGCATCGGGCGGCACTTCACCCTACCTGTTTACCCTTACACCGGGAAGCATCAGCAATGCCACGGGCAGCTTTACCAATCTGCAGGCCGGCACATATACCGTGAGAATTACCGATGCCAAAGCATGTCCTCAGGCAATCAGTTCACCCCTGACGGTGATTGAGCCGGATCCCATGTCTGCTGCCGGGAATAACACGGTTGACGTCACCTGTAACGGAAGCAACAACGGTGAGATCCATGTCAGTGTGGATGGAGGTACACTACCCCTGAATTATACGCTGAACCCGGGAAGCGTAAGCAATGGCACCGGGAACTTCATAAATCTTGCCGGCGGCACCTATTCGGTCACTGTTACCGATGCAAATGCCTGTCCGCCCCTGGTTATCCCGGCTCTGACGATCACCGATCCTGCCGTCATCGGCATCGTTTCGGTAAACAGTAACAATATCAGTTGCCATGGGGATAACAACGGCAAGATTACGGTCGTTGCTTCCGGTGGCACCGGCCTTCTGCACTATACGCTTATGCCGGGATCCGTTACCAACACTACCGGAATCTTCACCGGCCTGGCCGGAGGAAGCTACAGTGTGTCGGTAACCGATGATAATACATGTTCCCCGGCATCGACAGGTCCGGTCACCATCAATGAACCGGCAGTAATCAATGCCACGGTTGACGGAACTTCCCTGCTGGCACTCAGCTGTTATGGTGACGTCAACGGCTCGGTCAATATTACCGTTACCGGCGGGACGCCTCCGTATCAGTTCTCATGGACCGGCCCTGGCGGATATACGTCAGCCGGTGAAGATATTTCCGGACTGGCCACCGGAACCTACAACCTGACGGTGAAAGATGCCGCCAACTGTTCTGCCGTTTTCACCTCCATTGCCGTTATTACAGAACCTCCTCAACTGGGGATGAGTCTGACCGCTTCGGATGTGACCTGTAACGGCGATGCCAACGGTTCAATCACCGTTACGGCTTCCGGGGGAACAAATCCTTACATGTATTCGAGAAACGGGATCACCTATCAGGGTTCGAATATTTTTAGCGGTCTTATTAAGAACACATACACCATTTACGTCCGCGATGCAGGGTCCTGCACTGTCAGTGATACCATTACGGTGGATGAACCGAATGAACTTCAGGTGGCCAGTGAGATCAGGATCGACAATAATAAGTGTTTTGGTGACAGCCTGGGCGAGATCCGTATCCTTTCCATCGTCGGAGGAACCGCACCCTATACCTATTCCATTAACAATGGGTTGAACTTTTTTGCTACAGCCATTTTCCAGAATCTGGGTGCCGGCAGTTACCGGACCGTGGTCAAAGATGCTTCGGGATGTACAGCCCTGGGTAACAATAACATTATCAACCAGCCGTCGAGGATCAGGATCACCAACTATGCCCAGGTCGATGTCTCCGGATGTTTTGGCAATATCAACGGGCAGATTGCCATCGAAGCCACGGGCGGCACCGGGGTAAAAAAATACGGCCTTGACGGCGGCACCACCAATCTTAACGGGATTTTCAATAGTGTCACAGGAGGAGATCATATTATTGGCATCACCGATGCCAACAACTGTCTGCTGGATACTCTGGTGAACCTTGCCGAACCTGTTCAGATCACCTTCACCTCGGTAACTCTTACCGGTGTGACCGGCTGCCATGGCGATGCCAACGGGAAGATCGAGGCTGTGGCTTCAGGCGGTACCGGATTGTTACTTTATGCCATCGATGGCGGAGCTTTCACTCCCGGCGCGATATACAACGGTCTCACCGGCGGAGACCATACCCTTTCGGTAAAAGATGGCAACAATTGTCAGAAAGACACTATAGTCACCCTTAGTGAACCGGCGGCTATAACGATTGCTTCCCTGACCTCCACGAATGCAAGCTGTGCCGGCTATGATAACGGGACGGTGACGGTATCCGCAGCAGGCGGCACGCTGCCTTACAGCTATACCCTTCAGCCGGCAGGCACAAATAACAGCACCGGGATATTTAAAAATATTGCACCGGACACCTATACTATTGACATTAACGACAGCAAGGGCTGCGGACCGGTTACTTCAGTGCCCGTTGTCATTACCGAGCCTGTCTCAGTGAATATCGATTCGGTGACCACCACCCCGATATTCTGTTCGGGCATCCCGGATGCACAGATCCATATCTACGCGTCGGGCGGAACATCACCCTACCAGTATTCCATTGATGACGAAGCGAACTATTACGGTTTCAGGGATTTCACCGGCCTTACTCCCGGCATCTATGCTATCAGTCTGAAGGATGCCAACAACTGCAAGATATACATCGATACCGTGACCTTTGACGAACCTCCGGCTTTGGTTGTTGACAACCAGTCTGTCACAGACGTGACCACCTGTTCGTATGATTCGTCGGGGAGCATAACCTATGAGCTATCCGGAGGTACCGGTGCCATCGACTACAGTCTTGACGGCACGAACTGGCAGCCGGCAGGTATATTTAACAATCTTCCTGGTGGTGACTATACAGTATTTACCCGGGATGCCAACGGCTGTTCCAACAACTCCCCGCTGACCACGGTGAACAGCCCCGATCCGATCACGGCCGTCATCACGACAACGCCTGCACTGGATGAGGCGAACAAAGGAAGCATTACCATCAGCAATGCCGGTGGCGGAACAGGTACCCTTACGTTCTCTATAAGCGGCACGGCCGGACCTTTTGTAAGTGAAACTGTATTTACCGGTCTGGATGCCGGCGATTTTGATGTGGTTGTGAAAGATGACAACGGTTGTACTTTTGAGCAGACAGTTACGGTGAGTGCTGTCCCACCCCTCACAGTGACCGTGATAGTTGGCAATATAAGCTGCAACGGGGCCGGTGACGGGAGCATCCTGCTGAATGCCACCGATGCCACAGGACAGGCCGAATACTCTATTGATGACAGCCTGACATGGCAAGCTGACGGCTCGTATACCGGACTTCTTCCGGGGGAATACATTGTCGTTGCAAGGGACGGGGACGGACGTTACTTCAGTGATACTGTTACTATATCGGAACCCCCTGTTCTCGGGATTTTCACCAATATCACCCCGGCAAAATGCAGTGCCAACAGCAACGACGGGGCAGTTGTGGTTACGGTGAATGGTGCTAACGGGACGGTTACCTATGACTGGTCTAACGGCGCTACCAGCAAAGACCTGAATAATATTACTGCCGGCTCATATATCCTCACGGCCACAGATGAAAACGGCTGTTCAGTCACCGACACCGTAGAAATTCCGGCAATAACCACCGTTACTGCCAACGCCGGTGCCGATACTACGGTTTGTCCGGGAACGGTACTCACCCTGAACGGACAGGGGGCTACAGACGTAACATGGCATCCGGCCAGCGGCCTGAGCAATCCCAATCTTCCTAACCCGGTGGTGACCATCGATTCAATGGTGAGCTACATTCTTACCACTGTTGGCATGAATGACTGTTCCGACATAGATACCATCACAATATCAGTCTATCCCTCCGCCGGACTATCTGCCGGTAACGATACTATTCTTACCGGGAGCCAGGTAACCCTGACTGCTGCCGGCGGACCGTTTATCAGCTATAGCTGGACCCCGGCAGGCAGTCTGGACGACTCGACGAGTGCCACTGTCGTTGCTTTCCCAGCCGTTACGACGAGCTATATTGTGGTTGCCGTCACCGAAGACGGATGTATTGAAAAAGATACCGTTTCCGTAATCAAACCCGATAATCTTATTATCTATACAGCATTCTCGCCAAACGGTGACGGGGCGAATGATTACTGGGACATCGACAACGCATTTGAATATCCGAACATTATCGTTGAGGTATACAACCGCTGGGGAGAAAAACTCTTCAGCTCAAAAGGTTACAGCGACGATAAGAGATGGGACGGGACCTACAAGGGTAAACCGGCCCCGATAGGTACCTATTATTATGTGGTCGTGCCGTTCAAAGGCGCAAAGGCCATTACCGGACCATTAACTATTATCAGGTGATATGAAACGCAGGGTATATATATCGTTACTTTTACTGCTGACAATGACGGGTGTTTATGCGCAGCAACTGCCTCATTTTACCCAGTATATGTTCAACGGTTTCCTTTTCAATCCGGCCGTGGCAGGTACAAGCAATCACTACCAGGTGACCTCAAATCACCGGTTTCAGTGGGTAGGCATTACCGATCCTCCCATGACCAACACACTCAGTATCAACGGCCCGCACAGAAAACAACCAATGGGTTTCGGCGCGACTCTTTACAATGATGTCACCGGGCCAACAAGCCGGACAGGGATCTCTGGCGCTTATGCCTACAATGTCGAGGTGAACCGGGATATTCGTATTTCCGGGGGTCTTTCTTTAGGAATGATGCAGTACAAAATTGACGGTACCCAGATGCTGATTAAAGATCAGGATGATCAGGCCATCCAACCGATCGTTTATAGTACCTATGTGCCGGATGCAAGCGTGGGGGTCTATGCCTACAGTAAGGACTGGTATGCCGGTTTTTCCGTCGGTCAGCTCTTCAATAACAAACTGAAGATCTATGATGAAAAGAACGGTCTTAATAAACTGAAAAGCCATTTTTACCTTACCGGCGGGTACAATTATGAAATCGACCGGGACTTCAAAATACGTTCGGCTGCCCTCGTGGCAGGTACCGCACCCAAAATGTACCAGTTCGATATTTCTTCCGTACTCGTGTACCAGAATATGGTCTGGGGTGGACTATCCTACCGGTTTAGAGATGCTCTTTCCGTACTGATAGGATACGAATACAATAACAAGATCTTATTCGGGTATTCCTACGATATAGGTCTCTCCGGCATCAGGAAATATAATTCCGGAACACACGAAATTATGTTCGGTTACCGTTTTATCGACATTAAGTGATTGTGACCGGCAGGTGGAGAAAAAAATGCCGGATGTATGCAAGGATGAACGTGAAGTGATCATCACGCCATAAATGTATTCAGTCTGATAAAGATTCTTTCCAGGGGCGGTGACCCTCAGCATGGCATTCATGACCCGTTAACAACCACCGGTGCTTTACACAAGGAACGGTCATGACAGAAATCACACGACATATCCAGGGCAGTATTTTATTTTGTAACTTTACAGGATGAAAAAAGGATGGGTCATAATACTTTTGATCCCGTTATTCCTGATTTCCTGCGGGAAAGGTCAGGGAAGGAGCAGCCATCGGGATTTGATTCCAAAGGATAAGTTTGTGGATATCCTCGTGGAGATCCACATGATGGATGCTATCACCAATGGTCCTGAGTTTTACAGGAAATTTGATACCGGAGATTCCATAAACATTCATGAGGAGATCTTCAGAAAATACGATGTTACCCAGGCCCAGTTCGACAGCACCTATGTATCATACTCACGGAAGCCCGAAAAATACCTGAAAATTTATGATGATGTGATCCTGAAGCTGAATCTCAAACTGGACCAGCTGAAGGACAAAAAGCCTTCTTTTACCAAAGAAGAGGAAGAGAAGAAAAAGAATGAATCCTAACTATTTCCGATGCCAGTCAGAAAACTGTCGGCTAATTTTATCTTCGATGGCAAAAGCCGGATGCTCCGTAATGCCATCCTTACAGCGGATCATGAAGGCCGGATACTGGAGTTGAGAGAGCCGGAAGATCCCTCGAGGGAAGAGGCAGGGGTTGAATTCTACAATGGCATCATCACACCCGGATTTATCAATACCCATTGTCATCTTGAACTCTCACATTTAAAAGGCAGGATTGAAAGAGGACGGGGTCTTGACTTTTTCATTTCTTCCGTTGTCGGGGGCAGAAACGGTGGAAAAGACGAAATTCACGATGCTATAAAAAAAGCTGACGAAGCTATGCTAGGAGAGGGCATTGTGGCAGTAGGCGACATCTCCAACAAAGGTGACAGTTTTGAGGTAAAAGCAGGCAGCCGGATAAGGTATCATACATTTATTGAGCTTTTCGGATTTGGTAATGAGAATGCTGCAGACATCTTCAGGCAGGGCACTGAATTGGTTAAAACGGCGGCGGAAAAATATGGTCTCAGTGTTTCGCTGACGCCTCATTCCGCCTACGCCGTTTCGGAGGACCTGTTCCGGATGATCGCCGGACACCCTCGTGAAGAGGAGATTCCGCTTTCCGTTCACAACCAGGAATCGGATGAGGAGAACACCTTTATCTCAAAAGCATCTGGTAGTCTTTTCAGGTTGTATCAACAGACCGGCCAGAACATGCACGATGTAGTACCAAGGCATACAAATTCGCTCCCATGGCTCCTCCGGATGGCAGGAAACGATTCACGGCTGCTTCTTATTCATAATGTTTTCACCTCACCGGATGATATCCGGAATTCAGGTCTCGATCCTTTAAAAACCTGGTGGGCTTTATGCCCGGCTTCAAACGCATATATTTCCGGAACCGGCCCGAACGGATTTCTGATAAAGCACTTCGCCGGAAAGATTTGTATTGGGACAGACAGCCTGGCTTCCAATGACAGGTTATCTGTTCTGGAGGAACTCAAATTGTTGCAGTCCGGTTTCCCTGCTCTCTCCCTGCCGGAACTGCTCAGATTCGGCTGTATCAACGGGGCTGAAGCTCTTGGCATGGAATCTTACCTGGGCAGTTTTGATAAGGGTAAGACACCGGGAATCAACTTAATACGGAAAGCTGATATGCTGAATATGAAACTCACACGTGATTCGGTGGTGAAGAGGTTAATATGATATAAATCATGGACTCTGGATGAATAACTCTCTATTTTTACCCGGGATATGGATTTTATCCATGGCAGACTTTGATTCAGTAAGTCTATTAGATTCCAGTATTTAATAAGGATTCAGAAAAACAGAACTATGCCTGCAAGAACACTACCATCTTCCTGGGATGACCATTACAATACCGGGGTCGATTTCATTGACGAGCAGCACCGGTATTTTTTCAATATAATAAAACGACTGGAAGCCGTCGACAAGTTAAGTATCTGCAAGGACCAGGTGGCTGATATCTTTTTTTCACTGGTGCACTTTGTGGAACATTTCAGGCTGCAGGAAGAGATCTATTATAAAGACCTGAAGATGAAAAACCTGGAGGAGCATAAAAAGTCGCACCAGGAATTTGTGGCAGGAATTATCAGGTTTAAGGATGAGTACACCCGGGGTGAGGAAGGGGTTTGCAAAAATCTGATGGCATTTCTGACAGATTGGTTTTACTCTCATATCATCGGCACGGATCGCGAAGTGATTGAGGAATTAAAAAAGGCCGGGTTTTAAGAACGGGAAAACGCGAGGGATGTATCCTCAGACCATGAACATGACAAGCTGTTTGTGGATACAATATTTCGGCCCCGGCAAACGTATTTCAGTTAAGATCTAAAGAAAAGAAACTCAGAAGCAAAGCGTTGTTGTATCTTTACCTGTTTTGCCCCTGAGTGTACAATAGTTGAGCTCTAATGTTATGGCAACATTTCTTTTTGATAAGATTGTTTTTGGACCGGTCAATTCAAGGAGGCTGGGCGTCTCGCTGGGTATAAATCTTCTTCCCCTTTCGAAAAAGTATTGCAATTACGATTGTGTATACTGTGAGTGCGGCTGGAGTCATCTCATACCGGTAGAAAAAAGTGATATTCCCAAAAGAAATGAGGTGGCCTTTGCTCTCAGCGAGACATTGTCTCTTATGAAGGCGGAGGGGAAATCTCCTGATGTCATTACTTTTGCCGGTAATGGGGAGCCTACCATGCATCCTGATTTTGCAGGTATTGCAGAGGATACGGTACGGATCAGGGATGAATATTTCCCCGACTGCAAGATCACACTGCTGACCAATGCCGTACTGATTCATACCAAAAAGGTACGTCAGGCCATGAGCCTTCTCGATGTAAATATTCTCAAGCTGGATACGGCAATTGAAAGAACGTTTTTCCGGATAAACAAACCGTCGCCCGGTATAACCCTTAACAAGGTGATCCGCAATCTCACCGGGTATTACGGACCAAAGACCATTCAGACCCTTTTCCTCAGGGGAAAAAACAGTTTTTACGACCTCGACAATACTGCAGATGATGAACTGGAGGCACTCATCCGAGCCTATCATAAGATCAGGCCAGATAGTATTATGGTCTACACCTTCGAAAGGGACACACCCACCGGGGACCTTCTGAAAATCCCCCCGGAGGAGCTGGAAATCATTGCCAGACTCTTTCGGGATGAGGGCTTTAACGTGGAACTGTCGGTTTAAAGCTCCGGTAGTCCGGTGTTTGCGATATTCATGATGCCTCCGCAAACTTCTTCCTTTCAAGTCATCCGAAAAATCATCATCCGGACGCAAGGTACCGGTGAAGGAAATGGTTCTGCCGGATGGCGGGGAGGTCACTG
This sequence comes from uncultured Bacteroidales bacterium, assembly GCA_963732905.1. Taxonomy (GTDB): domain Bacteria; phylum Bacteroidota; class Bacteroidia; order Bacteroidales; genus DASQZK01. The sequence goes on along the minus strand of CAVTBM010000006.1, from coordinate 544,474 downwards.
GTTAGCAATGACCTGACAGAGGCATTGAATTTTCAGTATAATATGAGATTTTGCAAAGAAGGGCCGGTTGCTGGAACAGGTGGCATGAACCGGCTTTTTTTATGACAGGAGTGGCCATTCCTTTCGAACAGTTACGGGAGCCGTGCAGGATCCAATTGCCGGTTTCAGGCTGAAGAGCGAGCCGGACTCCGACGGTCACCGTGTCAAGTACATTTTTATGATGAAGGTGACCGGATATGGACACCTGTTTTTTCACTGAAATATTATTGCAGTCGGCAAAAAATTTTAGCCTGTTATCCGGTGATTCGTCAAAATGCGGTTCATGCTTTTGTAGTAGTTGATAACTTTTCGTCAAAAAGGTAAAATCGGGACGCTGAGATTAGGAGGGTGAAAGTCATAAAGGGCGGACGGTTGGAAGGTGGGGGTGGGATCCCTCTTCAATCTAAGACTTCTTAAGTACAACGAAGCCCCTCATTGTGTTCTCCCGGCAAATACGCATTTTCACCCATTAGGCTGTCCTGAATTAAAACGAGCAAGGCAGATCCTTTTACCATCCATAGCTATATCATCCACGGTGTGCCGGGTTTCCCCTTAAGGGGACTAAGGGGTGAGCGTAGGGAGTTAGAGATTAGGGAGTTAGGAGTTCGTTCGTTTTTTTTTCACCACAGATTACACAGATTTTAGGAGTTAGAAAGTTAGAAAGTTAGAAAGTTAGAAAGTTAGAAAGTTAGAAAGTTGAAAGTTGAAAGTTAGAAAGTTAGAAAGTTAGAAAGTTAGAAAGAGGTGTCCCCGAATTAACATCTTCATAACCTCTTAACTCCATAACCTCATAACCTCATAACCTCATAACCTCATAACCTCATAACCTCATAACCTCATAACCTCATAACCTCATAACCTCATAACTCCATAACTCCATAACTCCCTGCAAAAACTGTGATTCCCCAAAATACCATGAATATTCCCGGAATGTAATTTGTCACGGCAGAACGACGTATGCCGCATAACGGACAAAACGGAATCTGAAGCTATCGGGAAAAAATATCGTGGAGCACGGCATTTGATGAATCGTTAACCCGTGGTTTTGCCATTATCCTTACTATGCTCCCGGTTTACCTCTCCCTTTTGCTTATATTCCTTCGCCACCAGGTCAATATCCTTCACACATCTGAATCCTGTATGAAAAAAGCTGGATTCTGCCGTGGTGAAATTCCGGTGTGTTACGAGATAGCCATGGCAGAAGGTGGAATCGCACATGAACGAACCGCCGCGGAGGACTTTATTTTCTTCGTTGACAGGGATATTAGCCGGGGAGTTCTGATAGCCCGCATAAGTATCTTCACACCATTCCCATACATTCCCACCCATATCGGTCAGTCCTGACTTATTCTTTCCGAAATAACCAACCGGTGAGGTGAGGAGAAAACCATCGAGGCCAAGATTTTTTCCGGGAAATTTTCCTTCCCAGACATTGGCATGATAGCCGTCTTTATCGGCCAGGTAATTCCCCCATGTATACCGCTGATTCACAGGGTTACCCCGGCGATCGGCATACTCCCATTCAAATTCCGTGGGCAGTCTTTCCCCGGCCCATTTTGCATAAGCTTTGGCATCGTACCAGCTTACGTGGGTTACAGGGTGATCGTCTGTTGCGGCAGGATGTCCCGGACCAAGAGGATACCGCCAGTTTGCCCCGTCAACCAGTTCCCAGCGGTTCTGATCGAAGTTGTAAACTTCGGAGTTGCCGAAATTCTCAGCATACGTCTTATAACCGGTAGCTTCGACAAACTTTCTGAATTCAGCCACCGTCACCGGATGGATATCCATATAAAAGGAGTGTATCCTGTACCTGAATGCGGGGCGCTCATTCAGCGGACCGTTATCCGAACCTATGTTGGCCATTCCGCCCTGGATCAATACCATGCCTTCAGGTGCCGGTGGTGCCTTTTCGGATTTCTGCTGACAGGATGCAAGAATGGCGGAACACAAAACAAACATCGTGATGATCTTACCTTTCATAAACCTTCCTCTTTAATTTTTTGGATGAATGGTAATAAGATAAGTCATTCTGAGCCGGAATGTTTTGGCTGACCAGAATAAATTAGTTCTAAATTGAATTTACATCACGTCGGGGATTCTCCAGTCTATGGCTTTGAAGTTATGATCTTCAAGGAATTGGTTTGTTTTTGAGAAATGTTTGCAACCGAAAAATCCGTTCCTGGCCGAGAAGGGTGAAGGATGAGCGGCTTCCAGGATCAGGTGACGTGCAGGGTCGATGAGCGAGCGTTTGTCCTGGGCAAATCTGCCCCACAAAAGGAACACCAGATTCTCTTTTTCTCCGGAGAGCTTTTTGATGACGGCGTCGGTGAAGGTCTCCCACCCTTTTCCCTGGTGCGATCCGGCCTGGTTCGCTCTCACGGTAAGTGTGGCATTGAGCAGGAACACCCCCTGCATGGCCCAGTATTCGAGATTTCCATGGCCCGGGATGTCCACTCCCACGTCATCCCGTATCTCCTTGAAAATGTTAACAAGCGAAGGAGGGGGATTAATGCCTTCAGGCACTGAAAAGCATAATCCGTGTGCCTGCCCTTTTCCGTGATACGGGTCCTGGCCGATGATAACGACACGGACATAATCCCAGGGCGTTTTATTGAAGGCATTGAAAATCAATGGCCCAGGCGGATAGACCATATTGTTCTTCTTTTCTTCGACCAGGAAATCCCTGAGATCTGAAAAATAAGGCTGGTTAAACTCTTCCATCAGGATGTTCTTCCAGCTCTCGTCCATTTTAGGATCTATGCGCTCCATGATTCATCATCATTAAGTTCATAATTATCGGACCATTGCAGAATGATCCTCCCGATATTGGTGGCATGGGAATAGACCGTTGTCAGAACGGACATCAGTTCAAGGTGTATTTTACTGGTCTTTACTGATTTATCGACGGCATTCATCAGGCGCCGGTAATGACTTTTTTCAAGTTCCATAGCATACAACCGGTACCGGTGATGTTTTTCTTTCATGTGCAGGGCTTTCTCAAGGTTGAATTCCCTGAACACTTCGATAGCCCTGGAAATTTGTTTAATGACCTGCAGGTGGTAGTCGGTCAGTTCTTTTTTCCCGTCATCGGAAAATTCCTGTCCGTTTTGTACCCATTCGTGTGACCGGTCCTGGTAAGTGTCGTTGATCAGGTCGGCTATCTGCTCGAGTTCCTTCACGGTATAGAGGATTTCGAAGGCCTCATTGGTCCTGTTCTTTTCAATATTTCCCGAGATGACTTGCATGAGATAGGCATTGATTTTGTCTCTCAGGAAATCCACTTCCTCCTCCTTTTTTCTCATCCATTCAAAATCGGGTTTTTCATTGGCGATAAACGGGCTGATGAAATTGTTGACCATATCGAGGGTGATATGGGCGGTATGGATAGTTTCTTCCTTAGCCAGGCTGAGAGCCAGTGAGGAGGGAATGCCGAAGGGATCCCCGATATATTTGGTATGGATCGCCCCGGGTTGTGCAGTGACCTTATCGGGCAGGATGTACGTGATAAACCGGGCGATATGGTTAAGGAAAGGCAGGAGGATGAGGGTGACTAAGACATTGAAAAGGGTATGTGCATTAGCGATCTGTCGCGGCAGTTCTGCTGAAAGGACGTTCAGGTTGTCAGGACCGGGCTTCGAGGGAGAGATATATTCTACCAGCCTGGCAAATTCCGGGATCCACCACACGATGATGAGCACTCCGAAAACCTTGAACAGGGTATGGGCCAGGGCAACGCGTTTTGCGGCGCGATTGGTTTTCAGGGCAGCCAGGATGGCGGTGATACTGGTTCCGATGTTTGCTCCGAGCAGGAGGGGAATGCCGGCCTGGAGAGTGATGAGCCCCTGGGAGGCCAGGACGATCATGATACCGATGAAGGCGCTGCTGCTTTGGATAAGTGCAGTAAAGATCGTTCCGATAAGAATACCGATGAGTGGATTCTCCAGCTTAAGGATGAAGTCAATGAATGGCGTATAGGTACGCAGGGGTACCATGGCATCCGACATGATATACATACCGAAAAACAGGATGCCGAATCCCAGAATGGCTTCACCGACATGTCTGGTTTTTTCATTTCTGAAAAGGGCATAAAGGGTAAATCCGACGGCTACGATCAGCAGGGAATAATCGGTCAGTTTAAAGGCGATAAGCTGTGCGGTAATGGTTGTCCCGATGGCAGCGCCAAGGATCACTCCCAGCGTCCGGCTGAAGGCCATCATGCCGGAATTGACAAAGCCTACCATCATCACGGTGGTGGCGCTGCTGCTCTGGATGATCATCGTTACGAAAGTGCCGACCAGCAGGGCAAGAAAGCGGTTGCGGGTCAGGTTCCCCAGGATCGTCCTCATTTGTGCCCCGGCAGATTTTTGCATGCCTTCACTCATCAGGTTCATACCGAAGAGGAACAATCCGAGTCCGCCAAGAAGGCCGATCAGAAGCATAAAGACCCAATTGCTTTTCTGAGCGGTAAACCGGTATACAAGGAATTGTGATGACGGACTGTTTTGCTGCCTGATGATGATCGTATACTCTCCGGCGGCACTGCCCAGTTTTACTTTTGTTGAGGCAATGCCCAGGCTGTCGGTGGAGGTCACCTCTGGTGAAACGGTAAATCCCGTCGTATTTCCGGGTGAAGAAAGCGTCCCGAAAGTCACTTGTACTCCCTGAACAGGATTCCCCGAATCATCCACTACTTTTACCCTCACAGGTTTTTTGAGTACGGTCCCGGTTTTTTGTTGCTGGTTTTCCCCCGAGAAATTTACTGTCCCCGACTGCTCAGGTTTTTTTAGTATCAGATCGTCATGTTGTCCTGATGCAAAGGACAGATGCAGTGACAATATTGTCAGAATGGCGAGACTCAGGAACCTCTTGTATAGCATTTGGCATCTTGAATTTGTCACTAAGATAAGAATAACCGGGAAAATTTAAATGAATCGGATCAGTAGCATGCGGACGATTTTTGAACAGGGTCATTGCGAAGCTGTAAGGACAGCCGGTTAACGTTTTCTGCCATCCCGGCCGCGGCGGTGATCTATTCTTTACAGTACGAAAGGCCGGGATCTGCCATCCGGTCTTCTTCTCACAGGGTATCGTATCGTGAAGAACATTACTGTCTTGTTTAAAAATAAATCTTAAGTCCTTCTTTCCTCCAGAAAACGGTGAAAGAAATGAAATGCGGATACTGCCTGTTGAAAAATAATGATGCCATTGATAATGAAATTACAGATATTTGTGTTATCGTCGTAACCGGCAAAAATTGTTGAAAAGGCGATTCATTTGTGTTTCCGGCGGATTTCCGGATGGTGAAGTAAAGATTGTGGTTTGTTAAAAAGGGATTTCAAAAATGACACTGATACGGCGGATTGTTTCTTATTTCCTCCTGGCTCTTATCCTTGCAGGCATTGTTTACGGATTGATCTGGTTACGGGCCGGTTCATTAAAAATACTCAGTCCGGAGAAGGCCGTTCCTCCCGGTGTCGTCATGTTTCTTGAAACCCATGATTTCCGGCAGCTCTCCTCATCGGTCAGAACACACAACAATATATGGACTGAATTCAAGCCATACAAAGCATTGGACCTGCTTGACGGGGACCTCAGGATGATCGACAGTCTGGGCAGGAAATATCCCGATTTCGGGAATCTCACCGGTGGCAGTATGATTTTGTCATTAAGCCATACCAGCGGCGGGTTCAGTACGCTCTTCATCATGAGCGTACCGCACCATAATGGTACGGAACAAATTCTCAAACTGATCCCTTCCGATACTGAAATTGATAAAGAAAGACACGGAAGTGTTACAATTTATGATGTAAGGTTCAAAAAGAACGGATTGTTACCCGGATTTTTTTTCTTTGAAAGCAAGGGACTGTTTGTCATGAGTCCGTCGAAGGATCTGATTGAATCATCGGCAGAGCAGTTAAATTCGGCAAAAGGCCTTGATGAGAATGCTGAATTTCTCCGCCTGAAAGGAACGGCTGGAAGTGATGTCGTTGCCAATTTGTTCATCAATTACCAGGAGCTGGGGGCATTCGTTAAAACCATTTTCAAGGATAGCGCGGCGGAGCAACTTTCAAAATTTGCCAGCTGGTCGGCACTCGACCTGGATATTAAGCCTGACTATTTTACCCTTAATGGCTTTACGACTGCAGGCGATTCCTCAACGCGGACTATCCGGGTATTGCAGGGACAGAAATCCGTATCCTTCAGTTTTGCTGAGGTTATTCCTTCCAATGCGGTATTTTTCAGTGTCACGGGATTCACGGATGCCAGGCTGCTGCTCGACCATGTGGGAAAGTATGCCTCCAATTCGCGGAGGGCTGAAAAACTGGATTATCTCCAAAAAAAGTTCTCTTCGGACTTTATCTCTGAATTTATTCCCATCATGGATGGTGAAGCCGGAAGCGTGGTACTGAAAGCCAGTCCGGGGAATTTTGATAGATATTTTCTCCTCAGGGTAAAGGGGAAAGGTATGGCCGAAAGTGTGATGGAAAAGTGGACCGGAATTGACGCCGGGGAGAAGGGAACAGATGTGGCCGGATATGCGGGGGTACTTAACATTGACAGTCAGCACCAGGTTACGGTACACCGCTCGCCTGTTCAGGAGTTGCCCGGGTTGCTGTTTGGAGACTTATACCGGGGCGGGGATTATGAATATTTTACCTACTCTGGCAACTATATAATTTTCGGCAACTCGCAGGCCGCCCTGAAGTCCTTTCTATACTCCGACATCCTGGGTAAAACCCTCGAAAATGATGAGAAATTTTCGTCCATGAAGGATAACATCTCCAGCAGATCGAACCTGTTCGTGTATTTCAACCCTTCACAATGTATCGATATTATTTCAGGGACGATGGTGCCCGGAGCCGCTAAGGTGATGGACAGACATAAGAATATCTGGCGGAAGATCGATGCTGTGGCGTTTCAGAGTACGAGTACCGATGAACTGAACTATTTCAGGCTTTTCTGTCATTACAGCAGTCAGGTGAGGGAACCGGTCAATACAGTATGGCAAAGCAAACTGGATACTGTAGCGCTCTTCAAACCGGCTGTGGTGATCAATCACCTCAATAATCAGAAGGAGATCATGGTTCAGGATCTCAGACATAACCTTTACCTGATCAGTAATTCAGGGACTATCCTGTGGAAGGTAAAGACGGATGGTGAGATTATCAGTGAGATATTCCAGGTCGATTATTTCCGGAACGGAAAGCTTCAGTACCTGTTCAATACGAAGGATCATATTTATCTCCTTGACCGCAATGGCAACGCTGTTGAACGGTTTCCGGTCGGGATGAGGGAGCCTGCCTCAGCCGGGCTGTCCCTTTTTGACTATGATAACGACGGGACTCTCAGGATATGCATTCCAACCGAAGACAAAAAGATCTATATGTTTGACAGGGAGGGAAAAGTGATCCCGGGATGGGACTTCCCTGGTTCCGATTATCCCGTCACCCAGCCGGTGAAACATGTCAGGATAGGTGACAAAGACTACATCATTGCCTGTGACGCCGTCAGACTTTATATCCTTGACAGGAGGGGAGCCATACGGGTCAGTCCGTCGAAAGACATTCTCCATTCAGTCCGGAATCCGGTCTATCCTGTCCCGGCTGCAGGAGGACAGAGATCCAGGATCATTGCCACAGACACTTCGGGTACCGTATGGTATTTCTATTATGACGGTAAGGTATCCCGGCTTTTCAATCCCGGGCTGAGCAGTCAGCACTACTTTGTTCCCGAAGATCTGAACGGCGACGGGAAGCCTGAGTTTATTTTCGCTGACGGTAATAAGCTTCTGGTTTATAATGAACAGGGAAAGATCCTGTTTAAGGAGGAATATCCTGAACCGGTTACATGGTCGCCGATCGTATATGAATTTTCGGCCAGGGACGGGAAGATCGGTGTAGTCACAGCACGGTCTGGACGCATTTACCTTATCAATAATGATGGTTCTCTTTACGAGGGCTTTCCTCTCCTCGGCGTTTCGCCCTTCAGCATAAGCAGCTTTCCCGGTCTTAAAGACCGTTTTAACCTGATTGTAGGGAATAATGATAACTTTTTATACAACTATTCCGTAAAATAAGAAAAAATTATTTAAGGGCATGGTTAAACATTCAACTCGTACCTATATTACGGCGGGCATCCTCACTGCCCTATTGTTTCTCTACTCGTGTTTCCCCGACAAATATGACTTCAACAAGATTGGTATTGAATTGACGCCCGGTATTGCCACCCCGCTGGCTTATGGTACTCTGTCCATTGAAGATCTTCTGAATAAAATTGATAGCGGTTCTTACGTCAAACAATTCGATGACAGTCTCTTGTACCTGACGTATTATGAGGATTTAATGTCGTACCCGGCTTCTGACATTGTGGATATCCCCGACCAGGATTTTGCGGAGATCTATATAAGCTCGGATATCAATATCCCCGAATGGATGATCAGTGCCATGGGTGATACAGTTAATTTTTCCAAGGAGAAGAACAGCGAGTTTGTGTTCACCCATAATGAGCGGATTGACAGCATCAACATCAAAACAGCCATCCTGAATATAGATGTGACATCGACTTTCAAACAATCCGGTATCCTGACAATCCATTCCGACAATATTCTGATCAACGGCGAGCCCTTCAGGGAGGTGATCCAGATCAGCGATGCATCCGGCAATTTCAGTTACACAGACCATATTCCTATCGATGGGTCGAAAATATACCTTGATAACATCAATCCGGACACTACCTTCCTGCCGCTCAAATATGATCTTCAGCTGATCAATTCAGGCAATCCGGTTCTGGCCTCCGAAAGCTGTAATATCAACATGACACTGAGTAATATTTCTTTTAAAAGTGTGTACGGATATCTTGGTGATTATGATGTACTGGTGAGTAGCGGTGAGGTACAGGTCGATCTGTTCGGCGATTCTCTCAGGGGGGGCAGCCTGTTGTTTGCCGATCCGAGGTTTAACCTGGATGTGGACAACTCCTACGGTGTCCCGATGCAGATTGAACTGTCGAACGTATCGGCTAACTCCAAAATCAATGACGTATCAACTCCCATCGTATTCAATGGGGTCAATCCGTTTACCGTTGCTGCTCCTGATCTGTCGCATGTGGGAGATACCGTCAATACCCATATTGAGATCAACAAGGACAACTGCAATATTGTTGATGCCATGGCAACGCAGCCAAACAAATTTACTTACTCGGTACACGCCATTACAAATCCGGGAGGATATTCGGGGAACCAGAATTTTGTGACGGATTCCAGTGATCTGAAGGTCGGCTTTGAAGTTGTGCTTCCTATCTGGATAAATGCCCAGGGCTTTAGCCTTGAAGATACGCTGGATTTTGATTTCGAAGATCAGTTCGGAAGCGACGTCGATATCATACGTTACCTGAGGTTAACCCTGGATGCTACCAATGGGATCCCGATGCGGGTGAACATGCAGATGTATTTTGCCGATTCCGCTTACCAGGTGATCGATTCACTGTTTCATGATGATGACCTGCTCCTTACCGGAGCTCTCCTCAACAGTGAAGATAAGGTCTCCGAACCGGTTGCCAATTCGAAGGCCATCGAATTCACCACCGAAAGGATTAATGCCATTAAGCCGAGTAAATATGTGATGATGCGGGCTAAAATAAACACTAAGGATGCCCTTTCGGGAAAATATGTCAAATTCTACTCCTATTATACTGTCGGTTTTAAACTGAAATTGAAGGCAGATCTGACGTTGAATTCGAATACTCTCAATAACAAGTAACAGGAAAAAAGACCGTTATGCGAAATCTACATACATACATCCTACTCATAAGTATCAGCTTGTTTTTATCCCTGCCAGTGACGGCACAGGTCAACTCCCTGTATTTCATGAAAGGAGTGCCACAGGCTTACCAGCTAAATCCGGCATTTCAGCCTGGCTGTAATGTCTTTTTCGGTGTACCCGGTGTCTCCCCCTTAAACCTCCATGTTGAAAACGGTTCGTTTGGTCTTGGTGATGTGTTTAAATATATCCCGGAATTCGATTCAACGATCTTGGATTTAAAAGGCTTGTTACCCCTGTTAAAAGCCCGTAATTCTATTGATGCCGATGTGTCCGTGCCTATCCTGTCTTTCGGCTTCCGTACCAAAACGGAAACCTATATCACCCTGGATATCTCAGAAAGGGCAACGGTAAATGCTTATTACCCCAGGGATCTGGTAAAGCTGCCGGTATTCGGTCCTGATTCGGCTATGACCTTTGATTTTAATGGGCTGGGTGTTGACATGAGTCTGTTTAATGAATTCGCCCTGGGCATCAGTCAGAAAATCGGCGACCGGCTGACAGTAGGATGGCGGGGCAAAGTGCTGTTCGGTCAGACCAACCTGAGGACGCAAAAATCTGACATAGTATTCACTTCAGGGGAAGATGCCTGGCCTGTGCATTCCAATATCAGGCTTGATGCAACCATGCCCTTCGTCAATGTGGTATACGATGACAAAGGGATGATCGACTTTGAAAAAACAGATCTCCGGGATAATGCAGATCAAAATATTCCCCATTATATTCTCAATCCTAAGAATTTCGGATTGGCGATGGATATCGGTGCTGATTTCAGACCGATGGACTGGCTGCAGCTTTCCGCCAGCCTGGTCGATTTCGGCATGATTAAATGGAAGGATGGCGTTCATAACCTGGAAAACCATTCCGAATACGAGTTTCTTGGCATCCCGACGGGCTTGTCGGATGAAGATTATATGCAGACCTTCCTCGATTCACTAGATGTGACATTCAATAATTTTTCAGCTACTGAAAAAGCTTACAGCACCTGGCTGCCAACCAAAATATATGCCGGTGCCGCTTTTTATGTTCACCCGAAAATCAGTTTCGGCGTCCTCTCCAGGACCATGATTTACCATGGTGATGTAAGCCAGCAGTTCACTTTCTCCGCCAACCTGTACCCGATCCGGCCCGTCAGTGCCACCTTCAGCTATTCGATTATCGACGGTACTTACAAAAATCTCGGCTTCGGTCTTGCGCTGAAGGGAGGTCCGCTAAATATTTACCTGATCAGCGATACAGCTCCATCGGTATATTTCTGGCCAATGGATGCCCGCTATTTCGATCTGAAAATTGGTGTGAACTTTGTGTTCGGATGCAAAAAGCTTGGACATAAAACCTACGATAAACCACTGGTGGATTAACTCTGGGCTTCATAAATTTTCATCATGACAGATTACAAAACCAGCATTGTCAAAAGCCTGGTAAAACTGGGGGTATCAGAAGGAGATTCTCTCCTGGTGCATGCTTCATTAAATTCCGTAGGTCACTTTGAAAACCGGGCGCAAATTCTGATCGATACATTTATTCAGGTACTTGGCCCCTCAGGAACGCTCCTGATGCCTGCGCTGTCGTACGAGAATGTAACCAGTGAATTTCCGATATTCGATGTCCTGCAGACGCCTTCCTGCGTCGGTGCCCTGACGGAATATTTCCGCAACCGGCCGGGAACAAGTCGAAGCATACATCCTACACATTCGGTTTGTGCTACCGGGAAACGGGCCACTTTCTTTCTGAAGGATCACCATCTCGACCATACTCCATGCGGACCTTCATCCCCTTTCAGAAAACTGATGGAAAATGAAGGTAAAATTCTGTTCCTGGGCTGCGGACTTAAGCCCAACACTTCGATGCATGGCATTGAAGAATTATCGGAACCTGAATATTTGTTGGGTGAAAAGCTGAATTATTCCATTATCACAGAGGACGACGAATCTTATCAGAAAGAGTATATCACTCATAACTTCAAGGGCTATGAGCAGCGATACGACCGGGTTTTGAATATTTTGGATGAAGACGATTATTCGACCGGACATGTTCTGGATGCTGAGGTCTGGCTCTTAAAAACCAGGCCACTTTGGGACAAAGCGCATAAAAAACTTTTGGAAGAACCTTTGTATTTTGTAGATAAAATGTCAGGCAAATAATACGGTTCTGGCTGATCCGTTAACCGGGAAGAAAAGCGGGAGAATGGTATTGCTGACATGATAGAATGTGTACCATTTTTGCCTCCCGGTAAAAACGGTTCATCCGGTTCCGTGGTGAAAAAAACTCCTGCTCCCCAGGTACAACTGAACGACTCAACGTTTCAGGAAGGAGAATTTGTTGAGTTGTTGAGTTGTTGAGTTGTTTAATCGTTTAGTTGTTCGTATTTCCTGATCTGTGCTGATAACGTACTTAACTGAACAATCCGCTGTATACAGTTCTCTCCCGTTTTCTGTCACCTCTCTTCCGTCTCCCGCCACCCCAGCCATCCCTTCATCCTGTTTTTCACCCTGAAGAAATAGTACCGGACATCCTGACCATCGAAGAGACCCCTATGGTGTATAAAGTTTTCAATCTCGCTGATCCAGTATGTGGTGACTGCTCCGGCGAAAAAGCCAGGGATGAGTTCATACAGCCAGTGGCTGAGGAAAGGACTGCTTTTCCAGAGGAAGACGGTGGCTGTGCCTGCGATCATCCCGGCCATCACACCTGCCATGGTGGTGCGTTTGTTGAAGAGGGCGTGAAGGGAGGTAGGACCTATGGCGGCTCCCAGTCCGGCCCAGGCGAAGAGGACGAACCAGAAGACGATGTCCTCCACCATCAGGGCAAGCATGATAGCGATATATACCAACAGTGCCACCGTAAAACGGCTGAGGAAGGTGAGTTTCTGCTGACTCACGGTCCGGCCTTTTTTGATGATCTTCTCATAGATATCACGCACCACGCCGGAAGCCGCTACCAGGAGCTGTGAGTCGGCGGTTGACATTATGGCGGCAAAGACAGAGGCCAGCAACACCCCTACCAGGGCCGTGGGAAGGATCTTGTTGGCCAGGGTGATGTAGGCGTTTTCCGGATCTCCACCCGGGAGGTTGCCGGCCTCGGGGAAATAGTAACGGGCCACGAAGCCTATGAACAGAGCACCGAGGGCCATCAGGACGTTCCAGGTTGTACCCACGATCGCCGTCCAGCGAAACTGGGAGGGATCTTTCATGGACATATAACGGACTATGATATGCGGGTTGCCGGGCGAGCCGAGTCCGATACCCAGGAAGCTGATCATGGATCCGAAACCGAAGGCCACCGGGTTGAAATACATCGGCTGGATCTCTTTAAGATCATGAAGCACAATTGCGGGTCCGCCGCCTTTGATGATCCCCACCACGGGCAGCAGCACCAGGGCGAAGAGCATCACGAAGGCCTGGACGACGTCGGTGAGGCTTACCGCCATGAAGCCGCCCATGAAGGTGTAGAGCAGGATGATGACGCCGGTAAGGATGATACCCGTTTCCCGGTCCATACCGAAATAGGCAAAGAACGCCTTCCCGCCGGCTACGAACTGTGCGGCTATATAGGTAACCATGAAGATCATGATAATAATCACGAGCAGAATACGCAGGTATCCGTGCTTATCGTTAAAGCGGGCTGCAAAATAGTCGGGCAGCGTGATGCAGTTGTGCTCCCCGCTGAATTTGCGAATCCTCGGAGCATAGAAAAGGAACAGCAGGCATTCCACCACGATATACCCCGCTACCGCCCATACGGCTGACAGTCCCATCGTGTAAGACTGTCCCGTGAAGCCGAGCAGCAGCCAGGCACTCCGTCCCGATACCACTGCCGAGAGTGCCACCACAAATTTATGCATCTGCCGTCCGCCGAGAAAAAATTCGCTTATCCCGCGTGATGAAAAGCGGGCGGTAAAAATGCCGATAAGAAGGATAAGGAGAAAATAGATAATAAAGGGTATCAGGATAACAAAATCCATGAATCTGAGGGAGTTAGTTCAAAGCTAATGTAGGGAATGTTTGAGGAAATTGCAAATGGTTGGCGGACGACGGAACGAAGGACTCATAGCTCCACAGCACATAACTCACCAGCTCTTTGGAAGTATTGGAGGCGAGCCGGAATGAAGATGATACTCACGGCCAACCAGGGGCAAAACCGTGGTAACCATAATTTAACACCTCCGGTTTATATACTGCGATGTTTTTCGTTCTTTCTTCCCTACTCTCAGCTCTTCCCTGTAAGTTCACGGAATACTTCTTCGAGGCTTTTTTCCTTTTGCTGCATGGAGAGGACGGTGAGGCCGTTGTCGACGGCGAAGCGGAAGAGGAAGGGACGGAGATCTTTATCTGCGGCAGTTTCGACGAGGAATTTTTGTCCGCCCACGGGCCTGATGCGGATTACGCCGTCGAGGGCTTCGAGGCCTGGCATTGCGGGGGCTTTGTCGAATTCCACCAGGATTGTGCCGGTTTGCTGCGGGGTGCCGGAGCTTATCTCTCCGGGACGGCCGTCGGCCACGATGATGCCGTGGTCGATGATGATGACCCGGTTGCAGATGGCTTCCACTTCCTGCATGATATGGGTGGACAGCAGAACGGTCTTTTCTTTTCCAAGCCGCTGGATCAGCTCACGGATCTCCACGATCTGGTTGGGGTCGAGACCCGAGGTGGGTTCATCGAGGATCAGAACGGAAGGGTCGTGGATCAATGCCTGGGCCAGTCCCACACGCTGACGGTAGCCTTTGGAGAGGGCACCTATCTTTTTATGACATTCCACCGTGAGGCCTGTCTCCCGGATCACCTCTTCGATGCGGTCTGCAGCAGAGCTTCCCATATGGTAATGGCCGGCAACGTATTCAAGGTATTCCCTCACGTACATCTCAGGGTAGAGTGGGTTTTGTTCAGGAAGGTAACCCGTTCTCTCCCTGATCTCCATGGGTTTCTCCAGCACATTCAGCCCATCGACCTGCACGTCACCTGTTGTCGGCGGGATATAGCCGGTGATGATCTTCATCATGGTGGACTTGCCGGCGCCGTTGGGACCGATAAAGCCGGTGATGCTGCCGCTGCGGGCTTCAAAACTTACATCGTCAAGAGCTTTTTGACTGCCGAAGGTCTTGGTGATATGGGCAACGTTGATGGACATGATGCAAAGCTAGAAAAAATTTTGTTATGAGTATGCCTGTGAACGTGTGATGGTGGAAGAAGACTTACGGCACAATATTCCATAAAAAAAGGTGTCCGAAGACACCTTTTTCAAATATCGGGTTAAATCTTTACTGGCATCCGGGTACCTTGTCCTTTTTGGCAGCAGCTTTCTCGGCGAAAGCGCCGGTCATGGCTTTGGAGTAGGCGGCACAGGCCTTGTCATATTCGGCCAAACCCATATAGGCGTTGCCAAGTTCATAGTTGATGGCGGCAAGCTTATCTTCATCTTTGGCTGTTGCCAGCGCCCTTTCGGCGTATTTGGCGGCTTTGTCGTAATCTACCTGGCGGTTGGCGATGATAGCCATTTTATAGTTGGCATCGGTATTGGTTGAATCGTACTGAAGGGCTTTATCGTAGGCTTGGGTGGCATAGGTGAAATCCTCATTTTCCGGATCCACAGCCTGCATTTCGCTATCGCCCAAATTGTTGTAATAAAGGGTCAGGGTTTCTGTGGCCATTTGCGCGGTTTTGGGATCATCCTGCGATTTGGCCAGGCTGATGGCTTTGGTGAAAGCATTTACCATCTGGTCTTCTTTTTTCCTGTCGTAGTAGATCATACCTTCGCCGAGGTAAGCCTTGTCGAGATCCGGCTGGTACTTCAGGGCGGCTTCAAACATGTCAAGGGCCGAATCGAGCTGTTGATCCTTATATTTCTGAGTGCCCACGGCAAACAGAAGCTGGGGAAGGTACTTTTCAGATTTGGTCTTGTATTCCTCGTTGTTATTATATTTATCGGCAAGCTCAATTGTTTGCTTCAGATAGGGAACGGCGTTTTCATAATCTCTTTGCTTGATATAAGAGATAGCTACCTGGTAATGCAGCAGCGGGATCTGCTGTTTTGCCTTTGCGGCAAGGTCATCGGCTTCTTTTCCACTGACCTTTTCTGACATGGTCAGAACCTGGTTAAGATCGGTGATGGCTGAAATATAATCGCCTTTGTTGATCTCGTCAGCACCTTTGTTAAAGGCAGCAACAAGTTCCTGAATGGTCTGACCATACAGGGATCCGGTCACCAGCACCAGAAACATCACCAGAGTTAACTTTAACTGTTTCATAAGCATCTTTTTTGGGTTTGCATGTAAAATTCAGCCTCAAATATATAAAAATTTGTGTTTTAACAAACTGAACTTCGTGGTTCAAAGGATGAACTGACAAATATCCTGCCAAAAAAGTTCAATACGAATCGTTAAAAAAACCGTTTTTTGGTAAACCTGACCAGATGTTTTTTTGTTATCTTTGACGCGTTCAAATCGGTGGTGGAATGATTTGACTGATTGCAACCACGTAAAAAAATGCTAAAGCAGTGATCTCCGGTTACCAGTCTTTCTTTCCCCCATTTGAAAAATAAACGCTAGCTCAGAGGTTTTGTAACCACTGGGCTCATAGGACCGAAGGCATTTTTGTACTGGAGGGATTCACGGGTGTGAATTTTGCGGATCATGTTCAGAGGTAGAGGAGAGAGGTTATATTTCGCTGTTATGTATTTTTTTTCTCCTTTTCCGCTTCCCTTCTCACGGAATTTTTGCCTTTGTGGTTTTGCTGTTTGGAAAGGATACACAAATTTAAAATTCATAATAATGGGATATTTATTTACATCGGAGTCTGTTTCAGAAGGACATCCGGACAAAGTAGCCGATCAGATATCAGACGCTCTGCTTGACGCATTCCTGGCTTTCGATCCTGATTCAAAGGTCGCA
Organism: uncultured Bacteroidales bacterium; assembly: GCA_963732905.1. GTDB lineage: Bacteria > Bacteroidota > Bacteroidia > Bacteroidales > DASQZK01. Next base: position 527,731 of record CAVTBM010000006.1, on the reverse strand, counting down.
TGTGAAACTCTTGTAACCACAGGCCAGGTCATCCTGGCTGGTGAAGTGAGGACTACCACCTACATTGATGTACAAAAAGTTGCCCGCGATGTGATCAACCGAATAGGATACACGCGCAACGAATACATGTTCGACGGTGATTCGTGCGGTATTCTTACCGCCATACATGAGCAGAGTGATGACATCAACAGGGGGGTTGCCCGCGAAGACCCTATGGAGCAAGGTGCAGGCGACCAGGGGATGATGTTCGGTTATGCCTGCCGGGAGACGGATAACTACATGCCGCTATCACTGGAGATCTCTCACCTGCTGCTGAAAGAACTGGCAGCAATACGTCGTGAAGGCCAGATTATGACCTACCTGCGTCCCGATTCCAAATCGCAGGTCACCATCGAATACAACGATGACGACACGCCCAATCGCATTCACACCATTGTGGTATCGACACAGCACGATGATTTCGACCAGGATGATACCATGCTGGCCAAAATCAGGGCTGACGTGATCGACCTTCTCATCCCGCGCGTGAAGAGCAAACTGCCGAAGAGGGTGCAGGAGTTATTCGACAACAAGATCATTTTCCATGTCAACCCCACCGGGAAGTTCGTGATCGGAGGTCCTCACGGCGACACCGGTCTCACCGGACGCAAGATCATCGTTGACACTTATGGTGGCAAAGGTGCCCATGGCGGCGGGGCTTTCTCAGGAAAAGATCCGTCGAAGGTGGACCGGTCGGCTGCATATGCCGCCCGACATATTGCCAAGAACATGGTTGCTGCTGGTGTTTGTGACGAAGTACTCGTGCAGCTCTCTTACGCGATAGGCATTGCCGAACCGCTGGGCGTGTTTGTCGATACCTACGGGAAATCGAAAGTGGATATGAGCGACGGCGAAATCGCCGAAAAGATCAGACGTATTTTCGATCTCCGTCCCGCAGCTATCGAGCAGCGGTTGAAACTCAGAAAACCCATCTACACCGAGACGGCTGCTTACGGACACATGGGGCGTAAGCCGGGCTTTGTGACCAAAAATTTCGAATCGCCCTACTATGGCAAGGTGGAACTGAAGGTCGAACTCTTTACCTGGGAGAAGCTGGATTATGTGGAGAGGATACAGTGTGAGTTCGGACTTGTGGAAGAGGCGAAGATACAGTAAAGGCCGTAGTGACTACCCCTAAATCCCCTGGGAGGGGACTTGAAGAGCGTGGAAACGGAACAAACGCATTGATCACCCCTCCGACCGTGGAATTATATCAAACCAAGGTTTTAGGTAAAAAACAGGAACTAAGTAAATATGTATTCGGGTGAGTCTTCAAGTCCCCTTCCAGGGGATTTAGGGGTGTTCAAGGGGAGGGATTCTGGAAACCGCTTTTCTCCGGTAAAATCTATCAAACCAAGGTATTAGGTAAAAAACAGGAACTAAGTAAATATGTATTCGGGTGAGTCTTCAAGTCCCCTTCCAGGGGATTTAGGGGTGTTCAAGGGGAGGGATTCTGGAAACCGCTTTTCCCCGGTAAAATCTATCAAACCAAGGTTTTAGGTAAAAAACAGGAACTAAGTAAATATGTATTCGGGTGAGTCTTCAAGTCCCCTTCCAGGGGATTTAGGGGTGTTCAACGGTGAATGACGCTGTTTACACGTCTCCTCAAGTCCCCTTCCAGGGGATTTAGGGGTGTTCAATGGTGAATGATGCTATTAATACGCCTCCTCAGGTCCCCTCCCACGGGATTTAGGGGTGTTCAATGAGGACCCTTACTCATTATTTTTGTACATTTAAAACCTTACTTCAGGGTGTTACTTCTTTGTGTTTAATACGATGATGAACTGGTACGCAGTATATACGAAACCGCGCAATGAGAAGATGGTTGCGAAACTTCTGACAAGGGATGGGATCGGACATTATCTTCCGCTGATCCGGCGGGAGAAGGTTTGGAGCGACCGGAGGAAGGTGGTGGATGAGCCGCTTTTCACATCCTATATTTTTGTGCATATCACGGAGAAGGAACACCTTTCGGTGCTTAGAACCCCCGGAGTGGTTCGGTTTATCGTGTTCGAAGGAAAAAAAGTTCCGGTACGCGATATCCAGATCGAGGCGATCAGAAAATATTGCGAAACAGGGGAAGAACTGTTCCTGGATGAGCACGATTTCGTAGTTGGCAAAAAGGTGAAGGTAGTCAGGGGTGAACTGAAAGGTCTGGAAGGCCGTCTCGTAGAAATACTCGGAAAACAGCGGGTGAAGGTCGAGATCGATGCTATCCGGCATTCCATATTTGTAAGGATCCCCATGGGCAGCCTGCAGATCACCGGAGAAGCAGAGAAGGATGAAGAAGGGAAATGGTGGTAAGGAGAGAAGATTTAGCGGGCGAGGGAGAGTGAATGACTATCCGGCTGAAGTCTGAGCAGGGTTGCGGAAGACGCGGAAACGGAATCCTGAAATACCGGAATGCAATTCACAATACATACATCGCGATAGTCAGATAACTCTTTGGATTTATGCAGATATCTTTATGAAAAAAATTTACCTCCTCATTCCAGCTGTTCTCCTGGCGGCAGCGCTGGTGGCAGTTTCCGTTAACCGTTCGTCGAAGCTGAAGGAACGTTCCGATTACAATGTGTACTACATGGCCGGACAGCATTTTTTTCACGGGCAGCACCTTTATGAACGCGAAGAGAACCTGCGCAATTTCTATTACCCGCCGTTTGCTGCCTTCCTGTTTCAGGTCATGACTGTGGTTCCGCTGAAGATCTCGGCCAACATTTTCTTCCTGCTGAACGTACTGATCCTTTTCCCCCTGGCGTTATGGCTTATTTTCGGCATACTGAAAAATCTGGGATACGATCACCGGAAAGTCCGCATCCCGGTGATCCTTGCGGCTGTCGCCTCGCTTAAATTTTTCTGGAACAACCTGACGATGTTCCAGATGAATTTTGTGATCTTCACCATGCTGGTAGCCGGTGTATGGTATATGAGCCGGCACAGGCATATGCATGCGGCCGTTCTGTTCACCCTGGCCACTTTTATAAAGGTTTACCCGCTGTTTTTCGTTTTGTATGTCCTGGCACTCAAACGCTCCCGGGGCGTCCTCCTGGCCGTTGTCTTTACCGGACTGTTTTGCGTTGTGGTCCCCTCGGCCCAACGGGGATTTACCAAAGGCCTGGATGACCATCTTACCTATTATGAGACCTTCCTGAAAGATTTCAAGGAAGGCCGGGTGATAACCACGAAGGTGAACCACACCCTGAGGTCCTTCGTACTTAAGGCCTTTGTGCCGGAAGCGAGGGACCTGGATGTGTACCCGCAGGATTATCCAGGCGTTTTCAGGATTAGCGGGCTGGCGCTGCTGGTCCTTCTGGGCTTGCTGGCTGCAGCACTCGGAATGCAGATCAGGCAGCAGGGGGACCTCATCTCCGTGGCAGGAATCGCCTCACTGTTCCTGTTTACCCATCTGTTCTCAGGCATCACCTGGACGGCCCATTTCGTGACATCTATGTTTTATTACCTTCCCTTGTTTCTCATAGATTTCCGGAAACTGAAAATTCCGGTGAAAGTCTTCCATGTCCTGCTGATCTTTTTCGTATTTTTCCTGGCCGTCGAAGGAAGCGATACTACCGGGAGAGCGGTGTACAATTTTATCCGGTTGTATGACGTGTTTGTTTTAGTGCCGTTACTGCTGTTCCTGTATTACACCGGCGGGATATTGTTTGGTTTATACTCCGGCGGCAAAGAGTGACACGGCATAGTGGCGTTGCCAGGGATACCTCACCGGGATCTTCAGCCTGAGACATGAACAGGCCAGGCATGATGACATTGAAATTTGAAGAGTTTTATCTGCCGGGTTGCTTCCTGAATATTACCTGATATGAAAAAATCTCCCGGAGATTCAGGAAATCGACAAGGATTTTCAGATATGGAGAGATGTTTCCCCTGGGTCAGACTTTGCCAGTTGAAATATTCCCTGCCGTAATTCGTTCTTTTAATAATCAATAATATCAGTTAAATTTGATTCTTTAATTAACTCTTTTGCAAAATGAAGGAAAAAAAGACCATCCTTGTTACCTGGGATTTCACGCCGATATCGGAAAATGCATTTCTTCATGCGTTAAAATTTGCAAAAACCGTCGATAATAATTTGCGTCTCCTTCATGTTGTGAAGCCCGAAGGTGCCATCAAGACCAGGGAAGCCGGGGAAATGCTCAGAAAGGATGCCATCCGGCTCAAAGAGGAATATGGGATTGAGATAGAGACAGTGGTTCTGGAAGGGTCCATCTTTAATGAAGTATCAAGATATACATCCGATAAAGATGACATCACCATGGTGGTCATGGGAACCCACGGCATCAAGGGCAAGCAGAAATATTTCGGAAGCTATGCCCTCAGGGTGATCGTGGGTGCACCTGTGCCGTTCATCGTGGTGCAGGATAAGCCTGCCAACATGGAACGGTTTACGGATATCGTTTTCCCGATTGACTTCAAATCGGAGAACAAGGAAAAACTGCAGTGGGCCATTTTCCTGGGAAAATATTTCAACTCGAAGGTCCATCTTTTTAAATCTCCGGTGACGGATAAGTCCCTGGCTAAAAAAGTAAATACCAACCTGAATTTTGCCATCCGGTTCCTGATTCAGAACAACCTGGATTATGAGATCCATACGGCCCGGAAGTCGGGCAGCTTTACCAAGGAACTGATGGACTTTTCCAAGGAAATAAACGCGGATATGATCCTGATTACCACCACTAAACATATTACCTTCCTCGATTACCTCTTCGGTGCCCCGGAGCAGTATATCATGGCCAATGTCTCCAGGATCCCGATCATGGTGGTCAATCCTAAGGCAACCTTTGCCAAGATGGGGCAGTTCATGTATGGGAATGCATAGATTGAAGTTTATGAATATAGACATTGCCTCCCTGAAGACCGAATTCGAAAACGAGCTTTTCAATTCGGTTATACCTTTCTGGAAGAAATATTCCCTGGACAAAAACAACGGAGGGTACTACAACTGTTTATCACGTGACGGCAGCGTTTACGATACAACGAAATACATGTGGCTTCACGGTCGCCAGATCTGGATGTTCAGTAAATTGTACAATACCTTTTCACACGACAGGAATTGGCTGGACATTGCACGCCACGGCATGGATTTCATGAAAAAGTATGCCGTAACCGAAAACGGCCGGGTATATTTTTCTTTAAATGAAAAGGGCCGGCCGGTATATATGCAGCGCAAACTCTTCACCGAATGTTTTTATGCGATGGCACTGGCCGAATATGGGAGAGCGACAGGATCGGGGGAGATGCTCGACGAAGCGAAGCTGATGTTTCAAAGAATATGGGAATGGAGCGGTGATGCCTCACTCCTCGGTCGCGCTAAATTTTCCGGTGAGGCCGGATTTCAGTCCCTCGCCGTACCGATGATCCTTCTCAATGTGGCTGAAGAAGTCTTTGGGCAGGATTTCAGTCTTATCTACGATAAGGTCAGGTATTGCATCGACAGTGTGAAAGATCATTTTGTCAATGGGCTGGTCTATGAAAATATTGTGGCTGGCGGTGAGCAACTCAATTTATCGGATGCACGGTTATTAAACCCGGGGCATGCCATTGAAGCCGGATGGTTTCTTAAGCACTGGGCTGATATGCTGGGAGACCAGGACCTGGACATCCTGGCAGGCCGGATGATTCGCCAGTCATTCGATGCGGGATGGGACAATGAACATGGTGGTATTTTCTATTTTCTCGATGCCGGAGGATTTTCACCCACGAGGCTAGAGTGGGACAGAAAACTCTGGTGGCCTCACTGTGAAGCGATGTACGCCTTTCTCCTGCTGTATTCTGAAACCGGGAGACCTGATGATCTGAACCGGTTTCAGTTGGTCAGGGATTATGCATTCTCTCATTTTTCAGACAATCAGAATGGGGAATGGTACGGATACCTGAACCGTGAAGGAGAAGTTTCCATGGATTTCAAGGGAGGACCTTACAAAGGATGCTTTCATGTGCCCCGCACCCTGTATCTTTGTTTGAAGATACTCGACAACCTTACCATATAAAACATGAAGATTACCGGTACCTTTCTGGATGAAATTTCACATGACATACCCTCCTCAAACTGGGGAGTGAAGGAATGGCAAAAAGACTTTGACGTCATGAAATCAGTGGGTATCGACACAGTTATTCTCATCCGCTGCGGATATAAAGACAAGATGACCTTCGAATCCCGGACCCTGAAAAAGCACCTCGCCATACGACCCGTTTATACAGACCTGGTGGATATTTTCCTGGATCAGGCAGAACGTTGCGGCATGGATTTTTTCTTTGGCCTTTATGATTCGGGAAAATACTGGCACGAAGGTCAGTACCGGAAGGAACTGGATCTCAACACTGAACTTGCCCATGAAGTCGCCGGGAAATATGGAGACAGGAAAGCTTTCAGTGGATGGTATGCAAGCCACGAATTGCATGTTTTTGACGATTCTCAGATCAGGCTTACGGCGGAGCTCTGTAAAACGTTAAAAGAGATAAAAGATCTCCCAGTACTCATGTCACCTTATGTAAAGGGCCGGAAGCAGTTTGAGAACCCCATAAGCCCTGAAGAGCATGAGGCACAGTGGGACAGGATTTTCGCAGGCCTTTCCGGCGTGGTCGATATCGTTGCTTTTCAGGACGGGCAGGTTGATTTTTCGGAGTTGGAAGAGTTTACCAGGATCAATAAAAAACTGGCAGATAAATATCATATCATATCCTGGGCCAACATCGAGAGTTTTGAAAGAGGTATGCCCATCAATTTTCTGCCTATCGACTGGCGTAATCTGAAAATGAAGATGGATATTGCAGAGGAAGCAGGCGTTGAAAAGCTCATTACCTTTGAATTTTCACATTTCATGAGTCCCAATTCGATATATCCTTCAGCGCATACCCTGTTTGAAAGATACAAAGAGTTTACCGGGATGCTGTAGAAGCTTTTTCCTGCGGCGCTGCCGTAAAATAAACCGGCACGATCCTGACCGGTCCTGACAACCCTGACGGCAGCGGGTCCCATGCCGAGGTGTCAAAAGGTTTGTATTTCTGGTTAACAAAATTGATATCGTGGTATTTCTTCCATTCAATCCCTTTTTTATCCATGTAGATGATCCTGTTCGCCATCAGGTTAGCGACTTCAATTCTAAGTGTATTGTTTCCGATCCTGAGGAATTTCCCGATCCGTAGTTTATAGGGCAAACTCCAGATGATTCCTGCATCCTGATCATTGACCCATATATGTGCGCTTTCAAGTAAATCGCCGGGTTCGAGGAGGTAATCCCCGGCAGAAAGGCTGTCGATATCAAAATTCACGGAATATTCGGCAGTGCCGGAAAACCACTGCACCGAGCTGTCGTGCAGGGAAGTCCACGGCACAGGTTCTTCAATCTGGCGGGTTGGGGGCAATACCGGGCCTCCGGTGAGAAATTTCAATGTCCAGGGTCCTGCCGGCACCAACGGAGTGCCGGTTGATACCACATACTTCCAGGGTGCGGCCACCTCACTGTCATGGTCCGTTGCACAAACAAAGAGAGTCTGTCCCGGTTCCAGGGTAAGCCTGACGAGGATCTTTCCCTCTTCATGTAAGACATCGGCGATACCATACTGTCCGTTCTGAGGGTCAAGCAAAATAGCCGACCTGGCACGGACGTTAAGGGGGATCAGGCCGTCGACGGTGCGGGCGGAATGGTTCACGAGATAATACCATGTTTCCTCTCCGATACGTCTTCGGATAAATTTCAAGCCGGTGCCGGTCAGTCCTTCCGGCTGCACGCCGGTATGGTTCAGGGCCGCCGTAACATCTTCCGAGACCATCACCATTCCTCCGCCTTTGGCATGCAATACCGACAGGTCTCCGGTTCTTGTAAAGGACAGGCTGTCGAGTGCGGCGTGAAATTTCTCTGTGCGGGATGCCAGTTTCCCCATCCCGGGAACACCCGAAGGGAGACTTTCAAAAAGGATGACCGCCCCGTTCCGGGCCAGCCGGAGCAGATCGTGCAGTGTCGATAAGGGCATAAAGCGGGTATCAGGCACGACAATTATTTTGTACGCCGCACCTTCAGGTGAGATCCGGACCTTGTTCTTTTCCACTTCAGCCCTGCTGATCATATCGTCCGACAAAAAATCAAGCGTATACCCGTTATCCATCAGCCTGCGGCAAAGGCTGTAAAAAGGTGTCGGTACCAGCCAGTCGTCTATATTATTGGTCGACAATTGCAGTTCCAGGGGGCCCTGGCGGTGCCGGATGTCGTTAACAGGCCAGTAGACAAGGATGTCATTGTCGGGCCGGCCTGCCTGCAGCACCGACTGGCAGCGGGTGATGTAATCATTTAATCCTTTCAGATGGGTCCAGAAGGTATTGGAAGGTGAAAAGTTTACCGAAGCATAGAAGAGCCATCCCGGCCATGAGACATTTCCGGGTGAGTAAGCTGTTCCATGGTAAAAGAGGTGGTTGACTCCTGACAGGAACGCCATTTCAGCTTCGGGCTTGCATTCCGACAACGGGACTTTGAAATGCTCTCCCAGCCAGGTAAATGTTTCAGATGAAACAAGCGGTTTACCCATGACATGAGCTGCCGAGGAAGCAAATTTCATCATCACCGGATCCGGTTCAGGCTTGATGGTATCCGGACTGTAATCATGAAGCCGGGGAATGGAAAACCGGTTCGATCCGAATGTTTCACATTCAGGGATATCCACAGCAGCGTAAAGATCAAGAAGGTTTCCCGGCGATCCGTGGGCCTGGTTTCTCGATAGGGCCTTTTTATGATGGATCCATTCACTCCATGGCCGGGTAAAATTATTCAGTAGCATCTCCGCCATGGTCAGTCGGTAATCGGCCTGGACACGTTCCACGGTATCATTATCTTCACGGCTAACCAGTTCTTTGAGAAAAGTCCGGGCATCATATCCCCTCCGTTTCAGAAATTCATCGAAAAGGCCGGAAGAATAGCTGGCATGGTATACCTCGTAGCTGTCGTTGAAATAGCAGCGGATAGCAGGATTTTCCGAACCAAAGGCAGCATCAAAACGGTTGAGGTAACACTTCAGGGCGGCTTCCGACAGGTGATCCATTACCAGTCCCTCTCCTCCGGGGGCTGCACGTTTAACCCTTTGCCCGGTCTTCCCTTCAAAGGCTGCATAAAGTTGCCAGGTACCGGGACCGGGAGTCCAGTCCAGATATCCGGCCGTGTCTGTGCGGCCGGTCAGGGGCACCCGCTCACCATCTGCATTGTATGCCGTGAGGGCAACCAGTATTGCTCCGGGGACTCTCTGAAGTGAATCTTCTGCGATGATTTTCCGGTTTAAACGATTTCCGGCTGTCAATGAATACGTCTGAACGATGAGTTCTGAAGCAGCATATTCAGGGGTGATCTGAGGACCGCCAAAGGGCCATCCGGTGCCAAGGTTCATATCCACCTGCATTCCGAGAGATTCTGCCTTTCCGGTAGTATAGTGAAGCATATCCATCCAGGCGGGCGAGAGAAAATCGATATACTGTTCCTCGAAACCTTTGACGCCATATACAGGGGTGATCTCAACACCTCCGAAGCCGGCCTCATGATACTGATCCAGGAGAGATCCCAGTTCCTGGCTGTTCACCGCGTTACCCATCCACCACCAGCGTGTCCACGGACGGGTGGTACTTGAAATTTCCGGCCAGGGGTTCAACCTGGATTTATCCGCATGATCGCACGACATCAGGAGGGAAAGAAGGGCTGCCGCAAGGAAGGAAATTTTAAAATAACGCATATCCTTTTGTAATAACAGGAATGGAATAACTGTAAAGATAATAAAAGCCGGATAAAGGATTTCAATTCAAAGGAACATTGCAGTCCGGTCTAGGCGAGATGAAACACCTCCTCAAGCGGTACACTTACCGGTGAAAGGTCAGCATTCGTTTCCATGAGATCGGCCATGTATGACCACCATTTTCTCAGGACATCGTGGCTGCCGAGATCCTGTGATCCGCTTTCACCGGTGAGCTTCTGCACAGCGAATAAGGTGCCGGTCTCTTCGTCGAAAAAGATGGAATAATCGCGCACACCCGCGTCCCGCAACAACTTCTTCATTTCCGGCCATATCGCCTTGTGACGGCGTATGTATTCCTCTTTGCATCCTGGTTTCAGTTTCATTTTAAAGGCTATTCGCTCCATGGTCTTTGACATTTGAGTTTTTCCTTCCCGGTATATTCAGACCTCCCGGGGAGAACAGATCCATGAATGTCATGCGGCAGGCTTTCACCATGGATTCATCGTCAAAACGGACCGGTTGTTTTTCATCACTGGCCCGCAGATCCGGCTGTTCGTTCTCCGGGAAATATGATTAATTTTGATTCGGGAAGGACCGTTTAAATCCTGAATCTCAAACTACAAACAATATTACAAAAAAAACGATCATGAAACTTTTTATCCTTCTGTTATGTCTTTTCGGGTTTATTTCCTGCAATGATCACCATAACGATCAGAAGCTTAAACCCATGACCGACGGCCCCTGGTGGCCGGTTGCCGGAAATCCTGACCTGGGGCAGTATACTACCGGTAAACAGCAACCGGTGGATTTTGGGGTTTGGCAGGCGAAAGACGGGACCTGGCAATTATGGTCGTGTATCAGGAATACGTCATGCGGAGAAAAAACCAGGTTGTTCTACCGTTGGGAAAGCGAATCCCTCACCGGCACAAACTGGCAGCCCAAAGGTATTGCCATGGAGGCCGATACGAGCCTGGGAGAAACTTCAGGGGGATTGCAGGCCCCGTTCGTTCTTTTGGACAATGGCATCTTTTATATGTTTTATGGCGGATGGGACAGAATATGCCTGGCCAAAAGCGAAGATGGAAAGCATTTTACCCGGGTTATTAACGGAGAGGGTAAGACCGAGCTTTTTTCAGGGCCTTATACGAATACGAGAGATCCTATGATACTGAAGGATAACGGATTATATTATTGTTATTATACAGGACATACCGGACCCGACACGATGATCGTAGAAAACGGTCAAAAGGTAAAGGAAATCTACAAGAGTGCGATCTTCTGCCGGACATCAGCAGACCTTAGTCACTGGAGCGAACCAATAATGGTGTCGGCAGGAGGAGATGCAGCAGGTAAGTCACAATGGTACGGCGGTGATTCGGAATGTCCTTTCGTGATAAAAAAGGGCATATACTATTACCTGTTCAGAAACCAGGTTTACGGTACGAATAGCTTGAATACACAATATGCATCCCCTAATCCGTTGGATTTTGGTGTCGGAAATGATGATTTTAATATCGGAACGCTGCCTGTTGCGGCTCCGGAGATTGTGTACTTCCGGGGCGATTACTATATTTTTGCCCTGAATCCAGGGCTGGACGGAATTCGAGCCGCCAAACTTAAATGGGAAGAAGCTGAATTTTAATGATATACCACATCCGGGAAGTTAAAATCAATTACTTTTCATTTCATAATCCATGAATTTGTGGACTATTTATCATCACTTATCCGACGAATGGAGTAATTAATCAACAAATACCCAAAAGAGGAGGCCAAATAAAATCTCTGTCATAACTTTATTATTAAATGGCTTTCAGAGGATTAAAGCATTCGGGAATAGAAGAGCAGATGTGTCTACGGCAGGTTTCAGGAAGAGAATCCTGAAAGATGTAAAGCCATGCTAGAATCTGTTAAAATCGCCTGTGTCAGTATAAATATCAGGTATCAGGGACGAATCTTTATTCCAAAATTATGGTTTTTACATCATTACCTTTCATTATTTTCGTGGTGGTGGTTTTTATTTTATACTGGAAGGTATTTCATAAAAACCTGCCGGCACAAAATTTTCTCATCCTGGTCTCAAGTTATTTTTTTTACGGATGGTGGGACTGGCGTTTTTTAAGTTTGATTTTTATTAGTTCACTTACGGACTATCTGGTAGGGCTGAAACTGTACAATACCGTAAATGCCAAAAAACGCAAACTTCTGCTGACTACCAGTGTGATCGTAAATCTTGGATTCCTCGGGTTTTTCAAATATTTCAATTTCTTCATTGAATCAGCCAATCATGTATTGCAAAGTTTCGGTTTTCATTCCGGGGTAAGCACACTATACATTATTTTACCGATAGGCATCAGTTTTTATACGTTTCAGACGCTTAGTTACACCATTGATATATACAGAAATAAGCTTGAGCCTGAAAAAAACATAATCCGTTTTTTTGCTTTCGTTAGTTTCTTCCCCCAACTCGTTGCCGGCCCGATAGAGAGAGCTGCCAATATGATCCCGCAATTTTCCAGCCCCCGGAAATTCGACACAGAATTAGCCAATGACGGTCTGCGACAGATCTTGTGGGGTTTCTTTAAAAAAATTGTCATCGCCGATTCATGCGGGGTCTACGTAGACCAGATCTTTGCAAACTATTCGAACCTGCCCGGAAGCACTCTTTTCCTGGGAGTTGTGTTGTTTACCTTTCAGATATATGCTGATTTCTCAGCCTACTCCGATATTGCCATCGGCACCGGGAGGCTGTTCGGCTTCCGACTGATGCAAAATTTCAATTACCCTAATTTTTCGCGCGATCCGGGTGAATATTGGCGACGGTGGCATATCTCCCTTTCAACCTGGTTCCGGGATTATGTATTTATCCCCCTCGGCGGAAGCAGGACTACCAAATTCAACAGGATAAAAAATATCATCATCACTTTCACGGTTAGCGGTTTATGGCATGGCGCCAACTGGACATTTCTGGCCTGGGGATTTTTGAATGGTCTCTATTACATCCCGCTGATCCTTTTTGATAAAGTCACGAAGTATAAAAATGTCATCGCACATAACAGGACTTTTCCAAAGCTGAAGGAATTTTTTCAGATGTGTATTACCTTTCTGCTGATCACCTTTTCAAGGGTATTTTTCCGGTCGCCCGACATCGGTTCAGCAATCCGCTATTTCAAGGGAATGTTTTCGATATCCTTCTTTACACCGATACCCCTGAAGTTTGCCGGTATATTTTTCCTTGTGCTTGGTTTTGTTGCCATTGAATGGATAAACAGGGAGAAAGCTCATCCGCTTGAGGGGAGATTTGAGACGCGACCGCTTTTCATGCGATGGTCGACTTATTATACCATTCTCGGCTTCATTTTTATCTTTTACAGGCAGGTCAATGCATTCATATATTTCCAGTTTTAAAAAGCTAAAACAGGCACACTATGAAAACATTTTTATATAAAGGTATCCTGTTTATTTCCATTCCAATCTTTAGTCTCGAGGTTCTGTTCAGGACGGATCCGTGGTTGGAACAGAAATGCGAGGAAAGAATTAATCCCTACTTTCATGTTGATGATAAAAAGTCTGTAAAATATATTTTTATCGGTACTTCGCGTGTTGCTGCGGCTGTTTTGGAAGAAAGCATGGCTGATGAGGATCCGGGCTCATATTATGTCAATGCGGGAAGGGGTTATACAACGGCGGCTGTGCAGTTTTTAGGGCTGAAGTACCTGATTGAGAAGAAACATGCCGTCATGAAGGGGGCAAAGATCCTCGTTGAATCACCTGCAGGATGCTGCATGTATCCCTGCGGATGGGATAATTCGGAGTGGGTGAACAAGGACGGGCAGCAACTCATTATTCCCTACCTGGAATTTTCCGACCTGGTCAACTTCTGGAAATATTCCTCCAACGATATTTTTGTAAAAGTGAATGTTTCCCTGCTGTATTTTTTCAGGAGTTACAGATATACGTGCGTCATTAAAACGGTCATCTCCAGGAACTCATTTCAGGACATTTGTGCCAAATCCGGGATAATAAAAGGAGATACTGCCGTGTCGGTCCTCGCAGGGAAAGGGGGGATAAAAAAGGATTCTGTATCTATCCGGAAAAACAGGCTTCTGGCAGTCGAATACTATTCAGAATACAAAGGCACTATAAATGAGATCAAAGCTGAAGATTATCCGAAGAGTATTTTTGAGGAGATGTACGAACTCTTAAATGAGCATGAAGCAAGTCTGGTCGTTTTCAGCATTCCCCTTACCAGCGTTCAACTTTCAGCGTATAAATCAGAAACGGCTTCAAAGAATGCCGCGAAGTTTAAAACCTATTTAAAGTCCAGGAAGATACCATACCTGGACGTAAATTTCAGTACAAATGATTCGGATTTTCCGGACCTGTGGCACCTGTCCGGTTTAAAAGCCGTTGACTTTACCAGGATATTAAAAGACCGACTGGAGAACCAGAGATCTTCAGAAACGTCGCTGTCATCTTTTCAGGACTGAACGGGACTCCGTCGACTTTGGCGGCCGGCAGCAGGTATTTTTCATCGAACATTGCCGGATGAGAGATTACTTCATCCGGGAAACTGAAATATTGCGAATATCCGGGAAACGTTTTTCATGTCTTTTAAGATTCCGGGTACCCGATTCCGGCAGGCCTGAGTTATCTTTTGCCTAAAACGGTCCCCCGATGGAAAACTTAAACGCAAAATTATCCTTCGGGCTGCTGAAGGCATAGGGGCCATAGCGGTAATAAAGGCCCAGCCCGAATTTCACCAGTTTCAGGTTCAACAGGTTTCTGATCATGATCCCGGATTCATAAAACCCCCGGTTCATGGTCTTCTCCCAGCCGGGTCGCTCTGCCTGGGCAAGAGCGGATCTGTCGCCAAAGCCTGCATTGGTGATCAGATGGATCTCGGGCTGAAAATGATCGGTGCGGATTAAAAGTTTGCCGAAATTGTGATTAAAGAAGAGGTACACATACCGGTCGGAGACAAATTCGTTCATCCGCATGGTGCCGAAACTGTTGGGGGCCTCTATGGTAAAAGGTCTGTAGGAAGAGGGTGCATTGTAAAGCCTGGCGTAAGGCAGGTCGTGGCCGATGATGCCACCTTCGAGAATCACACTTGAAGTGCCGAGGTATTTTATGAAGAAGGATTTCTCCATACGGGCATCCAGCCTGTTATAGCTGTAACCGCCGTTCAGGACATCCCGCAGACCCCGGGTATATGTCAGCCATATTACCGGGTACCTGGTTCTTACCGGTTCGTGATTCAGACTCTGAAGCAATTCCTGCTGCATGGTTTTAACGAGCTTCTCTTTATAGGCAAATCTTACACCGATGGAAGCTTCCGTGAATACCTTTGAAGAAAAACCACCGCCAACCTCGGCTGGCGCAGTCTCAAACGGAGATAGCCTGCCATAGCCGAAACGTTGCAGCGACAACTGCCATTTCTGGTAGCGGAAAGCCCTGAAACCAAAAGCCGCATCAAAGGTCTCCACCGGTGTCATCTCCTTCACCATGAAACGCCGCAGGTACTGGTCGCTGAACCAGGTCATGTCGGTCGTAATTTTTCCAATGCCATAAGCAGTGATATCATGGCCGTATGAAAACTTTACCCATGGCTCGAAATCACTGCGAAAATGAATCGAAGTTGATCCGCCGTATTTGAAGCTCCGGTCTCCGGTGCCATAGGCAAAATATCCGGCAAGGCTGATGAAACGGGAGAAATTCTGATTGGTGGTGAGATCGAGCTCGGACCTGAGGCCTTCATAGTGGTTGTAAAGAAGGAGATCGCTCAGGTTGATATTGATGAATTTCACCGGCAGGTACCCTGATTTCCAGGTAAAGAAATTTCTGGCATACCTGTCAAAATGATATTCACGGCCCAGGCTGTCCATGAAGCGGTAGGTCTCCCGGTCTTTCTGCGTAAGAGCGACGGCACGATATTGATTCCAGAAAACAGAATCCCTTTTTGTGGCCTGCCGGTCCACCTCGACAGCAACAGCATCGAACTGCCTTTTCCTGAGTTCCGGGTTGAGGATCACATTTTTGATGTATGTCCTGCCTATGCCGATCGGCAGGTAGGCATTGCTGTCCCCGTCCATGGTTATTATGCTCTCCTGGTTCAGGGTCAGTTCGGTGTTGAGTTGTTCGGGGAACCACTGACGTCCGTCAAGGAAGTCGTATTGCTGCTGGATCTTTATATCGATCAGTTCTTTTCTGGCCGACCTTGCAATGACATTCTGAATAGCCCATTTGTTGCTGTTGATGTAAAGCAATCCTTTCAGGCCGTCGAACTTCGTGTTCCTTTTAGGCTGAAAGGAGATGATAAAAACCGTGTCGGTACTGCCCTCATTGAAAATGGTGTCTTCGATATGAAAAAAGTATTTTGAGGTACTGCCTTTACTGACAGGATTAATATAATTCCTGTTCATGATCCGGATCACTTCGTTATAGAAGGAAAAAGACTGGATCTGTGTGGCGAGAAGTACGAAAAGTGGATCCTGAAGGCCGGAAGTCCGGGTGGCCACAACCGTCTCTTTACTCAGGTCGGGTTTGAGAAATTCGCGGTGTGTAATACTCTCCATTAGGAAGAGGTCCTGTTTATCCAGTGAAAAGTCATCCTCACCAGTGTCTTGCTTTAGGGCATCCTGCCGGCCGGCCATTATTTCTTCCAGCGCTGTTTTGCCGAGCAGTTTAGCAGACATTGCCGTGTCGCTTAACACAGAATCAATAGCCGGGACGAGTAATGCCAGTACTGCCGGATCTTTTAGAAGGGTATCGGCAAACTGAAGCCAGGGTTCCAAAGAGACAGTATCACTGCCGGCTGCCGGTAATCCGGGGAAAATGGATAGCCACGATTGTGTGGTATCTGAGAAGATCCCGTTCTCCTTGAGAAGCCATGGGTTATCTTTAATGAACTGTACGGCCATATTCACTTTGAGACGGTCTGTAGAGTCGGTAAGCATGTTTCGCAGGAGGGGATGGACAATGGCCGTATCGTGGAGGAAGGATACGATCATTGCTGAATCCGGTCTGAATACAGGGGCCGTTATATCTGTCTGACTGGCAGAGTTTGCCGTATCCGCAGCCAGGGATTCAAAAGCTAACGTATCGGTTATGGAAAGATCCGGTTTCCCCTGTCCGGATATGTATGCAGTAGCAAAAAATTTATTGTAGGAATCATAACTAAAAGATTCCATTTTTTCCGGGTTATTTGTCTTCCGGTTTTCAATCACCAGGTTAATGATACGGTTGGCCGGATTTACTCCTGGGTAAACCATGACTTCACCAAGATTGACCGGTTTACTCTTCATGGGAATAACCATATACCGGTCAGGATCTTCAACCTTGTATTCAGCTGATTCATATCCAATGTAGCTCAGCGATATTACGGAAGGCCTGGTGGGTGTTTTGAGGATGAAATGTCCGTCAATATCCGACGTGCAGCCGTACCGGGTGCCTTTAACAGCAATGTTTACAAAGGCCAGTGGCCGTTGGTTGGCAGCATCGATCACCTTCCCCTCAAGGGAAAATGACTGAGCCCTGCCAGGTATTATGAAACCCTGAAGGATCACCAGGAGAAGGAAGATTCCCGGCCTCACAAGGGTTTGCGGGATTGTCCGGATCCGTTTTGGACGAAATGGCGGTGTTGAACCCGAAGGGAATGTCATCATAGGCAACACAGGAAATCAAGGATCGATGTGGTAAGGTTACATTTTCTCACTTCTTATCGATATTGTCGAGCTGGTTAATCCCTTCAATATTCATCACCTTGGAGAGTTTTGAAATGCTCTTCAGGTCAATATCACCCTGGATACTGATGGCCACATTGTTATCTTTCCCTCCAACGATAAGAAGCAGTTCGGAGATTTTCACACCTTTCTTCTGAATGAGAAATTTAACGTTACTTTCTTCATCCTTGACCACCATAAGTTCTTCATATTTGAAATTTTTCGTGGCATTCATCACCTCATTATACAGATTAAAGCCGGCCGGTAATTTTGCGGGGTCTTCCACGGCCAGAATCCTGATACCGGAGAGTTTCCCGATAGTCTGTTGCATCTCGTCCCTGTCTTTCGGCGTTGTGTCGAGATCGGCGAACATTTCGAACATGGCTTTTGAGATATATACGGTGGTAAATCCATCGGCGCCCGAATATTTGTCGAAGAGCTTGTCGAGGGCGGAATTTTGTGCCTGCAGTATAAATGCCGGCAGTATGAGTGCGAATATAAGCAGGAGCTTTTTCATGATATTTTATGTTTTTTATTTTCAAGGAACAGGATTTCGGAATCCCGGATGCCGGAAAAGGACCGGCGTTGATAAAAGGTTGTCATTTATTTTCAGTATTTTCATTCAGCTGATCAATCAGTTTCAGCTTATCCAGTCCTTCATTGAGTTTATTCAGGTTTTTAAGTTGGTTGGCCGGCTCGTAAAGTTTTGAAATGCTGGAGAGCTGGTTTGTACCCCGGTTAAACTGCTGCGACACATACACGAGCACGCGTTTGGTTTCAGCATAGGCCATTACCGGATTTCCTTTATAGGTGTCGGTCAGAACCGCTGTGTTTTTATCAGTCTGTGTATAATGGTACCCCATATATGCTGCGAGCAGGATAACGACGGATGCTGCTATGGCGGCAAATCTGTAAAAATTGTGCCTGCTGAGGTGTACGATATTTGAATGAGGGATGTCGGTTTCCATATCATCGATCATATCCTCCAGTTCTTTCTCGCTGATAAATGAATGGGAAGCGCCGGCATACATGTCAAACAATGCCTTATCAGCGGAAAACTCAGGTGAGATATCCACCCCGGAAGAAAAATAGCTGTGAAGGGCTTTTTCTTCTTCCAAACTTGTTTCGCCGCGATAAAATTTACGCAGCAGAATTTCGGCTTCATTCCTGTCCATAATGGTCAAGTTTTATCATGTTTTCTCTGATCCTGGTACGTGCCCGGGATAAGTTTACCCGGATGTTGTTCACCGTCATTCCGGTTACTTCAGCTATCTCATCAAATTCATACCCCTGCAGATCCCTGAGATGGATGATAATCCGTTGTTGTTCGGGCAAAGTTTCCGTCATCCGCAAATAGTGTTTCATACTCTCTGCATTTTCCAGGGCTTTATGAGGGTTTCCCTCTTCTTCCCTCATGTCGAACTTTCCTGTGTAGGCCTCAACCAGTACAGGTTTTTTGGCTTTTATACGGTCGAGGCACCAGTTCCTGGTCAGCTTCATCGCAAAAGCTTCCATATTTTGAATGGAAGACAGCTCATCCTTCATTTTCCAGAGCTTCAGGTATGTTTCCTGAACCGCATCTTTCGCTTCATCTTCATCCTTGAGGAGTATCCGGGCAAAATGAAACAGCTTGTTCCCGACAGGAATGACTCTATGTTTAAATTCACTGGATGTCATGTTTCATTTGCCCGGTTACCGATCACTAAAAGTAAGGTTTTTTAACGTATCTGCACGAAACGTGAAGGGTAATTATCAATGCGTTGCGAGACTGAGATTGGCCAGTCCGTCAACATTCATCGACTTTGCCAGTCCTGCCAGATCGCTCATTTTAAAATGACCTTTCATCCTCATGAGAACATCATCATCCCCGCTGACGATCATCAGCAATTCAGAAATAAATTCCCCATCCTCCTTCACCAGGAAATTCACACTCTGAGTTGATTCTTTTACCGTCATCAGTTCTTTGTAGTCTTTTTTATCCAGCTTGTTGTAGACAAGTTCATGAAAGCCTGGAAAATCCGGACTTCTTTTTCCTTCATGCACAAGAATTTTAAAGTCGGAAACGGATCCGGCCAGCTTATGGAGATCCTGGTCATCCTTATCCATATTGGACAGCATATTGAACAGATCACCGCTGAGGTTCACCACGGTGAATCCCTCCTGGCTGGCATACCGGTCAAACATTTCATTTACCGGGTCGGTTTGTGCATTGGCCATAAGGGCAAAGCTTATGACTGCCATAGATAGAAGTAACTTTTTCATATTGCTTTAATTATTGGTTATTGTTTGTATTTTTTTGAATAACCGGCTTCATATACATGACGAACAGGTATGAAAAAGATTACAGCCGGATAAAAATATTTATTCTTCCGGGTGGTCAAAGCGCATCCTGTCAGGGTTGTTTCAATTTACCAAAAGCCACAGCCGTTACAGTGGCAGCCCTTTTTTCAGACCCGGACATGATGGTCAGGATTTTAATACCTCAGGAGTCAGGAATATCTTATTCTCCGGGGTTTTTGATCTTACTTTTTCACTTCCCTCTCCTTTCCGCAAATCCCAGACACTCAGTCTGCATGCCTCGCGAAAAATCCTTCGTTATAACTTGTACGTACAAGTTAAAATTTTGTATATTTGAACAAAAAAGAAAAAACATGGATATCCATCAGTATAGAATTTTACAGAACGATATCAAAAGAGACATCCTCACCGGAATATTCCGTGAAGGAGACTTGCTTCCCTCAGAAAATGAATTATGCAACAGGTATAATGTCACCCGGTCGACGGTGAGAAAAGCTCTCGACGGATTAGTCAATGAAGGGTATATTTTGAAGAAGCAGGGTAAGGGTAGTATCGTCTTCATTAAAAGAAATTCACTGGGCCTGCTGTCTTTCAAGGGCTTTTCTGATGTGCTCGGAGAGACGAGCCGGAAGATCAGGACCACGATTCTCCAGGATCCTCTTTTGATCCGGTGGCCTGCCAATTTTTTCTATCCTTTGAGCGAAGAAGAAAAGTCGGCTGGCACCATTTTTCTGAACCGGTTGAGGTATGTTGAGGATACGCCAGTCATGTTGGAATACACCTATTTGCCCAACACCCATCTTGAAGGCTTCCTGGAACAGCCCCTGGTTCATGATTCACTTTTTGCCACGTTACGTGCAAGGTACCAGATCGAGGTGACGAATGTTTTCCAGGATATCCGGGCCGTCTCGGCTGAACCCGAGGTAGCGGAAATGCTGGAGACCTATCCTACGGCGCCGTTGCTTCACATTTACCGCCGGTATGTTACCAGCAGGGAATCCCTGATGATATACAGTTCATTATATTGTAATACTGATAGATATTTTATCTCCAATGAGTTTGAATAAAAGGTGTCATGACCAGACCGAACCATTCGAATAACCCATTGTTAAGCGATGAAAAGACGTGACTTTCTAAAGACGGCAGCCATTGCCGGCGGGGTGGCAGGAACAGGCGGACTCGCTGCATCGTGTCAGCCTGAAAAATCTTCAGATGAGCCCACTTATATTGACCTCATCCCTGCCCGCCAGGTTCTTGAAACACTGGAGAATGCCAGTCTGAAAGTCGTATTGTACAATGATGCCGGCACGGAGATTACCGACAAGCGGAATCAGCTCATGTGGCAGATGTCGCCGGTGGCCATACAGGATGAAGGTGAAATTGAGACGGGTCATTTCTGGCTCAGGAAGGAACGCAGCATGAGCGAGGATTACCCGGGCCGTTTTATCGGGAAGAAGCAGGGTGACATGTACCGGTTTACCATGATTGGCCGACTGAATGCCTTCAAGGGAGAATTCAGCTGCCGTATGTCTCTGGAGGATGAATGGCTGAAATATGAGATCTCCGGCATCAGTCCCGGACTCCCCAGCCTGGTCTTTCCCCCGCCTCTGTACAATGATGCCCTGGTCATTCCTTCGGGCATAGGCAAGCTGATCAGGAAAACGGCTACCGGCATCTATTCACGTTTCTTTTATACCTTCTTTACTCATTTGAATATGCGGTGGATAGGAGGATTGAAGGGTGAAGGTGCCTGGATAGGTGTTTTTGGTGAGAATTTTGAAGATTCCGGCGCCCAGATGGTCAACGGGCTGATGGCCCCGGGATGGCTGAAATCGCTGGGCTCATGGCGGGACAAATACAGTATATCCTATAGTTTTTTAAGAGGGGGATATGTCGATCTGGCCAAGACATACCGCCGCAAGGCAAAAGAGACCGGCCTTTTCCGTTCTCTGGAAGAAAAAATGCGGGAAAAGCCGGCTTTAAAGAATTACCTTGGAGGACGGTTGTTGTCGTTCCATGAAGCACGCCCCGGTGTCATACCTTACCAGGCTGAGAATTACTGGTTCACCCCTGAAGAGAACGACAAGAGGGGAACGGAAAGGATACTGGTTTCTTTTACTCACGGTGATGTCATTCGTTCTGTCGATGCTGCGCGTCAGGCCGGTTTCAGAAAAGGTCCGGTTATTATCAGGGGCTGGATAAAGGGTGGATATGACTGCAGCCATCCCGATATATGGCCTCCTGATCCGGCCCTGGGGGAGACCGGTGATCTGAAAAAAGCACTGAACATGGGCGGGAATATTACAGGAGGACTTCATGATAACTACCAGGATATGTATGAAGGTACGAAAAGCTTTCCTTTCGGCCTGAATATTATGCGTAACGGCGAATTCATGGCCGGTGGTTACTGGGCCGGAGGTCAGGCGTACATCCTGGAGTCAGAGGCGAGTCTGAAATATGCAAAAAGAAACTGGAAAATGATCCGGGAACTCGATCCGCAGGCCATGTTCATAGACACTACCACGGCGGCACAACTACTCCAATCATACGATCATAAATCACCACGGACCCGTCAACAGGATCATCAGTATAAATTTGATCTGCTTAAATTTTTCCATGACCAGGGTCAGGTCGTGGGGAGTGAAGAAGGAGCCGATTTCGGGATCCCTGTTGCCGACTGGTATGAAAACCGGCATGTAAGGGTGCCGGGTGAATCCATTCCTCTCTGGCCACTGGTTTTCGGGGATGCTGTTTTCAATACCCGATACCATGTAAAACCTGGCGGCACCTATCCCTTATGGCTGGAAGATATGTTATGGGGGTATTTCCTGCTCTTCTCCATCCGGCCTGAATGGTTAAATATCAACAGGAACGGTCAGTTTGATCCCAATCTGAAAGCCGTTCAATACTTCAGATCAACATTCCATGTAGATGAATGGCATGAAAAAACCGGCACGACAGAGATGACCGGTCACCGTTTCCTGACAGATGATTACAGCGTGGAAATGACGGAATTTGCCGGGGGTGTGGCGATCATCTGCAATTTCGGCGAAAAACCATACAGATATAAAAATGCGGTTATTGAACCGGCGGGCTTCCTGATCACTGAATAACCGGGAGGAATCATTCTCATCCCGGAGTAAACAGAAAACGAATCATTGTTAAACTCTAAAATGAATAAAAGATGGATAAAGTAAAAGAACTGGCAAAAATGATCGATCATTCCATTTTGCATCCGACTATGACGGATGAAGACCTGAAGCGGGAATGCGAAGTGGCGAAAAAATATGATGTAGCTTCTGTTTGTGTAAAGCCGTATGCCATAAAACAGGCTGTCGGGTACCTCCGTGGTACGGATGTTCTTGTCGGATGCGTCATTGGCTTTCCTCATGGTAACAGCAGCATAGAAGTAAAAGCATTCGAGACGGAGAAAGCCATCGCAGATGGTGCAGTGGAAATAGATATGGTGGTGAACATCGGAAAGGTGCTTGGTGAACAATGGGATTATGTCGAAGAAGAGATCAAAACCATGGTCTCGATTACCAAAAAGCATAAAGCGGTCCTGAAAGTGATCTTCGAAAACGACTACCTTCCTGAGGACAAATACAAGATCAGGCTTTGTGAAATCTGCAGTCGCGCAAAAGTGGATTATGTCAAGACATCGACCGGTTTCGGTTTTGTAAAAGGAGCAGATGGTAAGTATTCCTATGAAGGAGCTACAGAACATGATCTGATACTCATGAGGAAGCACAGTGCTCCTGAAGTAAAGCTGAAGGCTGCGGGCGGGGTACGGACCCTCGATCAGCTTCTGAAGGTCAAAGAATTGGGATGCAGCCGTTCCGGTGCTACAGCCACGGTTGCAATGATGGAAGAAGCTATCCGCCGGTTCGGAAATTAGACAGGTGGAGGGAGTGAGGAGAGAAAATTCTTCAGGCGGCAGGTGTGTAAGGCATTTTTCTTCCACCGCCTCGTTGTCCATGCAAAGACTCCGTCGCCATGAAGCTGAGAGGCGTTTGGAGCAGGGTATTTTTTCTCACCCTGCGGTCCCTTTCCTCTGAAATAAAAATTCCGTCAATACAATTATTATTTTAACTTTGGCTCTGATTAATGTTCCTGCTTCGAAAAACCTGACTTAACTCCTGAGTGCTATGGTAATTATACATTCCTATTCAACTGCCGTAATTCTTTGCGTAGTCACTATGTTATGCTGGGGTTCCTGGGCAAACACCCTGAAGATGGCCAAAAAGGGATGGGCTTATCCGCTTTATTACTGGGATTATTCTATCGGCCTGGTATTACTTGCCCTGGTTTTCGGTCTGACCCTTGGGAGTACAGGGGAACAAGGTCAGGGTTTCATCGAAAATTTTAAGACCGCTTCCATGTCGAATATCGGAAATGCGTTGATAGGCGGAGTGATCTTCAACCTTTCCAACCTCCTCATTGTTGCTGCCACTGCTATTGCCGGCATGTCGGTAGCCTTCCCTGTCGCGGTGGGACTGGCACTGGTCATTGGCGTGCTGGATAATTACATCAGGAAGAGTGAAGGAAATCCGGTCATTCTTTTTGCAGGGGTGGCACTCATTGTTTTGGCTATCATTATCAATTCCATAGCCTACCGTAAACACAGTAAAAAGAAGGAGGGGGGCACGTCCAAGGGCATCTTTTTATCTATTCTTTCCGGCATCATCATGGGATTTTTCTTTGGCTTTGTGGCAAAGACGCTGCCCGACAATTTCGCTGTGGTTGAGAAGGGGTCACTTACACCTTATAATGCCGTCTTTATTTTCACCATTGGGATTTTTATCTCCAATTTCATTTTTAACAGCTGGTTTATGTACAGGCCTGTTTCCGGGGAGAAGGTAACCTACTCACAGTATTTCACCGACGGTAATTTCAGGCTTCATCTCATTGGGATCCTTGGAGGGGTGATCTGGAATATCGGGATGTCCTTCAGTATCCTTGCCAGCGGTACGGCAGGGCCGGCTATTTCTTATGGTCTCGGGCAGGGTGCCACCATGGTTGCCGCGGCATGGGGCGTTTTCGTGTGGAAAGAATTTAAAGGATCATCCAGGTCAACCAACTGGCTGATTACCGGGATGTTTTTTTCCTTTATTATTGGTCTGGCGATGATCATCATTGCACGCGGAATCGTTTAACAGGCAGCAAAAATAAGAAAGTATGCAGAATAAGATTGTCGTTATCGGAAGCTCGAATGTAGATATGGTTATGAAGATGGATCATCTCCCGGCCAAAGGCGAAACGGTTACCGATGCCGAGTTTATCCAGGTTTACGGCGGCAAAGGCGCCAACCAGGCTGTAGGAGCAGCAAGAGCGGGAGGTGACGTAGCTTTTGTGAACTGTGTGGGTGATGATGCCTTTGCACCCCGCATGGTGGATAACTTTAAAAGGGATGGCATCAATACAGACTACATTTTTCATGAAGAGGGCATTTCTTCCGGAACGGCCCTTATCATGATCGGGGATGGCGGGCATAATTACCTGTCTGTTGCCCCCGGGGCCAATTACAGGCTCACTCCCGCTTACATCGATCAATGTGAGAACCTGATGTCGGGCGCGGAAATGATTATTCTTCAGTACGAGATCCCGGCTGAAACACTGGCCTACATTATAAAGAAGGCCACCGGCATGAAGGCCAGGGTACTCTGGAACTTTGCACCGGCAAGGGATATAGATACAGCTCTGCTGCCCATGGTCGATATCCTGGTGGTGAATGAGGTGGAAGCCGCTTTTCTTACCGGCATGGATGTAACTACGCTTAAGGAGGTTGAGGATGCTGCCGCTGACCTTTTATCCAGAGGGATCTCGACGGTCATCATTACTCTGGGCGCTGATGGTGCTTTTCTGGCAACTCCTGAGTTCAGTGAGCGTGTTCCGGCTTTCAGAGTGGAAGCCGTTGACACGACTGCCGCTGGTGATGTTTTTTGCGGTAGCCTTGCCGTTGCCCTTACCGAAGACAAACCTCTGAAAGAAGCCGTCAGATTTGCTTCTGCCGCTTCTGCTCTCGCAGTGATGAAAATGGGAGCTCAACCCTCCGCACCTGCCAGACAGGACATTGACGATTTTATGCGTAAGAATGCCTGAACCTAAAACGAAAAACACGATATCACTATGAAAAGAGTTCTGATCCCTGGCCTGTTCATGATTCTATTGTTTTCGTCATGCACATTTCAGAACAGGAACAGGCCTTCCAGAATAGATTCGAACAAAAAACTCCAGGATTATCTTGTTTACGGGTGGAATACCTGGAATAACCCTAACCTGCTGAGTTTTGTAAAAATGCCTGAAGGATTGTCCCTCCAGTTATCCTTTCGACTTACCTACCGGCAGGGCGGGCCTTACTACCTTGATCAGGCTTATATTTCAAGTCCGTACCAGAACTTCCCGGAAAAGGTTACCCCACTGGCACATGCCTATGACGGAAGTTATACCGAGATGCTTATAACCTGGAAAGGACTGACAGCCAGAGTCCAGTCTGCCACTTATAAGGATAACATCTTCATTCTCTATACACCTGTTGAGCTGCCCGAACATCCTCCTCTCATGATCCTCGAAACAGGGATGATATGGGATAATAAAGGTCTCATGGAAAAACAGGCCGACTTTATACAGGCTGACCTTGGGCCCAAAACATTCAGTATCGGCAGTACACAGGAGGATTCATTGGTTCCCCTGCCGTTGAAATCGACCTACATGACTTTTAACTCCGGTGTCCAGACCGGCTTCTATACCGGGAGAAAGAGGACCCTTGACCTCATAAGCCGTTTCGTGAATGAGAAAAAGGAACAGATGACAGAAAAAATGGCCGTTTATGGTGATATGTCAGATGCTTACGAAGCGATGCATACCCTCCTGGCCTGGAATCTCATATACGATCCCTTTCATCATCGCGCCATTACCCCGGTTAGCCGGGTGTGGAATGAAAACTGGGGTGGATGGGTACTTTTCGACTGGGATACCTATTTTACGGCAGCCATGTACGCCCTCAACAACAAATACCAGGCTTACTCCAATGCTATTGCCATTACCAGTGAAATAACAAGTGAGGGTTTTATTCCGAATTTTTCCGCAGCGCTGAGCAATGGGAAATCATGCGATCGTTCCCAGCCACCGGTGGGCAGCCTGATCTGTAAAATGATCTACGATAAATACAAGGATAAGTGGTTCCTGAACGAAGTCTATGATCATCTTCTGACCTGGAACCGTTGGTGGGAAACAGCCAGGGATAACCAGGGCTACCTCTCATGGGGCTCTGATCCCTGTAACACCAGTGACGCAGAAAATACCAAACAGGGAGCAAAGTTTGAATCCGGACTTGACAATTCGCCTCTTTTCGATAGTGCAGTCTTTAATGAGAAAACCCATAAGCTTGAGCTGGCCTCAGTGGGGCTGATGAGCCTGTATATCGCCGACTGTAAGAACCTTGCCGACATCGCCGGGATTCTCGGCAAAACCGACGACCGCGAAGAATTGCTCTCCAGGGCTGAAAAATACAGCCTTAAACTCAATGAGCTTTGGGATGAAAAAAGTGGTATTTACAGGGATAAATTTCTTAATACCGGTAAATTCTCCTACCGGCTCGCCCCGACAAATTTTTATCCGCTTATTGCCGGACTACCCACTCAGGAACAGGCCGAGAGAATGGTTAACGAACACCTGCTGAATCCTAAGCAGTTTTTCGGTGAATTCATGATCCCCTCCATCGCGCGCGACGATCCCGCTTTTACTGATAACGATTACTGGCGTGGCAGGATCTGGGCACCCATGAATTTCCTCGTTTATCTCGGACTGCGAAATTATGACCTTCCGGAAGCAAGGAAAATCCTCTCGTCAAAATCTTATGATCTGATTATGAAGGGCTGGAAAAAGGACCGCCATGTCTATGAAAACTATAATGGTGTTACGGGTGAAGGAGCCGATGTTGCGAACAGCGACGGCTTTTATTCCTGGGGCGGACTTCTGGCACTGATTCCTTTGATGGAATCGGGCTACTGGGATTTGCCTCAGGATTAAGAGGATTCTGAAACTTTTTAAGCAGTCGATTGCCTGACGCAAAACCAACATACAGAACATCACGACTTCATTGTGCATCTTTGATCCAGGATTACCGTGCTGAACGTGAATCCGATATAAAAATTCATAGCTGATGAATCCGAGAATAATCACCACGCTGGGGCTGGGCGCCCTGATATTATCTTCATCATGCCGCCAGGAATCAAAGCAGGCACAAAGACCTAACATCCTGTTCGCGATAAGTGATGATCAAACCTGGGTCCATACCTCTTTTGCCGGATGTGAAGCCGTGAAAACACCGGCGTTCGACTGGGTTGCCAAAAACGGCGTGTACTTTGAGAATGCGTTTTGTTCGGCACCTTCATGCTCTGCTTCAAGAGCAGCTGTCCTTTCAGGCCGCAACGGCTTTGAACTTGAGCAGGGGGGTGATCTCTGGAGTATTTTCCCGGCTAAATTCAAGACCTACACCGATATCCTTGAGCAGGAAGGTTATGATGTCGGATATACCGGAAAAGGCTGGGGTCCGGGAAGCTGGGAAGAGAGTGGACGCAACAGGAATCCCGCAGGCTATAAATTCAATGACCTGAAGGATACCCCTTATGCAGAACAAGGCGGGGCCAAATATATCTCGGACATCGACTACGCCTCGAATTTCAGGAAATTCCTCGACGAAAAGCCAGAGGGAACACCCTTCAGCTTCTGGTTTTCTGCCTTTGAACCCCACCGTCCTTATGATAAGGGGCTGGGTAAACGAATCGGCATCGATCCCTCCAAAATAAAAGTTCCCGCATTTCTTCCCGATAATGAAGAAGTCAGAAACGACATAGCCGACTACCTGGCTGAAATACAATGGTACGATCATCATCTGCAGATCATGATCGATATACTGAGGGAAAAAGGACTTCTCGATAATACCATCATTGTAGTTACATCGGATAACGGCATGCCTTTCCCACGGGCGAAAGCCAACCTTTATGAGTACGGAACGCATGAACCGCTTGCAATATACTGGGGAAAGAATATCAATAGCGGACGGCGGGTGTCCGACCTGGTCAGTTTCACCGATTTTGCCCCGACATTCCTCGAAGCTGCAGGTGTTGAAGTACCTGAGGAGATGTCGGGAAAAAGCCTGATGCCGGTCCTGAAATCAAAAAAACAGGGTGCTGTCGATACTTCCAGGAACAGGGTGATAACCTTCCGTGAAAGACATGCCTGGTCGCAACCCGGTGGTGAATCTACTCCATTCCGCGCCCTGAGAAAAAATAACTGGCTGCTGATCTGGAATATGAAACCTGATATGTGGCCGGCAGGTCATCCCGACGGAAAATATAACTGGGACTTCTGGCCATTCGGTGATGACGACTACGGACCGTCCAAAGAAGAAGTGATGAAGCTGAAACACTCCGGCATCCAGCCTGACCTTTTCTCCCTTGCTTTTGGAAAACGACCTGAGTACGAATTATTTGATCTCAGCAACGACCCGTTCACCATGATTAATGTCGCCGCCAGTCCCTCCAACAGTGAAGTCCTTGAAGACATGAAAAAAGAGCTCCTGGATTACATGAAGGAAAGACACGATCCAAGGGTTGAGGGTACTGCTGACCTTTTTACTAACGCGGTCTATTTCGCTCAGCAGGGTTTCAATACCGGGGGTATCTTTCTCAGAGACTGGGAAAAACAGTCACCGGCATCGAAGGATTCCCTGCTTCAGGTATGCACGAAAGAATACCAGGAGATCAAGAATCATGTGGACAAGGATCTTTATGGCGAAAAATAACGTTTTAACATGAAACTGAACCAGCTTATACCGGGACTGGCCGGCACAGTTCTGTTGGCCGGGAACCTGACGGGATGCAGTCACCTGCCGAAAGAATCTCAAAAGCAGAACGATGCGAAGAAACCCAACATCATCCTGTTCCTTACCGACGATAATGATTTCAGTTACTGGGGATTTGGCGGCGGACCAAAGCTCTCGCCCAATATCGACAAACTGGTCAGCGACGGAGTGATGGCCACACAATTCTATGCGTCCGAACCGGTTTGTACGCCAAGCCGGTATTCGCTTCATACCGGCCGGTATGCAGGCCGTTGCCTCGATACGACCTTCAGGAAAACCTTTCCTGATAACGTCCCTTATGATCTGACCTGGAATACCTTCATTGATACCGGCAAAGAAGAGACCCTGGGTGAAAGGTTGCAAAAAGCCGGATATACCACTGCCTTTGTTGGAAAATGGCATCTCGGTTTTGACGATTCCGGGTTTCATTTTAATCCCGGCGATGACCCGTCCAATCCGTCTGTTGACAAAGAGCTAAAGGCATACCAGGCAGCTATCGTGGCCCATATTAAGGAAACAGGATATGATTATGCAGCCTCCATTGTACCAACGAATAATGACGACAGCCCTCTGGTAGCGCTGAGATACCATAACCTTGAATGGTATGCCCGTGGAGCCATGGATTTTCTCGATCAGAACAGGAACAGCGATAAACCCTTTTTCCTCATCGTGAACATCACCACACATCACGGGCCTTGTCATATTGAGTCGATCGATTCCGATATTCATTATACTCAGGCAGGATATGTTGAAGGTCTCGATAAAATCATGCCCCCAAGGGCGTCCATCCAGGAAAGGATCATCGTAAAGGGTTATCCGTATGACTTTAAAACCGCGGGCACCGTCTGGACCGATGACTGTGTGGGAGCCATCCTTGATACCCTCCGTCGCGACGGCATGGCGGAGAATACAGCCGTTATTTTCACCACCGATCATAACCGCTATGACGGGAAGGCGACCTGCTACCAGGGGGGCGTTCATATCCCCTTCGGCATGAAATGGCCGGGAGTTATCAGGCCCGGGACCACAACTTCCAAACGGATGGAGATCCCCGACCTTTATGCCACACTGATCGATATGGCCGGCGGACAAATTCCGGAAAATGTTACCCTTGACAGTAAAAGCAGGCTGAAGGATTTTGTCGGGGGAACGAAGCCGGAAACAGATGATGAAGACCTGTTTTTTGAGTTCGGGTATTCAAGGGCCGTACTTTCAGGAAAATGGAAATATATTGCCGTGAGATTTCCGGATACGCTTCTGAATAATATGAAGGAAGGCCGTATTGCAAAGTCCTATTCACTGAGAGGAGCCGTGACAGATGAGCCGTGCATCCTGAGATACCCTTCCTATTTTGATGCCGATCAGCTGTATAACATCGACAATGATCCTGAAGAACAGAGTAATCTTGCCTATGATGCCGAATACCAGGATACCCTGAGGTTAATGAGAGAAAAACTTAAAAATATCCTGGCAACATTTGATCATCCTTTTCCGGTGGATCATCCCGATCCTTTTTATACTTCCGGCCAGTACCGGAAAATGAACGAAAAAGCCAGGAATATTAATATGGAGCAGTTCTACTGGTACCGGAAAGGATGTTACTGAAAAAGGAGATAGCCCGGGGCGGGATGGTCCGTTGGTGTACATCAGGGGATGTGAAAACATTCCGGTTATCCGCCTGTTATTCTAAACGACCCCCCGGATCACCCGGTTGTATAACCCCCGGCACATTAATACAGATCAATTATGAGTAAACACAGAAACCTTATTTCGAAACTCAGAGAAGCCTCAGGATCAGGAATCAGGGAACGCATTTTTGTGGGTTTTGACGGCTTTGAAGATAAAATACAACGTGTTGTCAGGTCTGGAGATGACGATATGAATACAGAGTATTTTAAGACGATACAGGAATTTTCTGTTGCCGCCGGGAAAGCGGCAGGTAAAAGTTCACAGTTCCAGCTTATCACAAAAATCCAGAAGCTGGGTGGCAATGCCCCTATCATGGCTCATTCACTGGGCACGTTGGGTATAAAAAATACCTGCATGGCTTCCATGGGTTATCCTGAACTGCGGCCTGTTTTCAAGAGTCTTCATAAAAATGTCAAAGCCATCAACGTGTGTGACCCGGGTGAAACGAATGCTCTTGAATTTAACGATGGCAAACTGATCCTCTCAGAGATGAGTTCCTTTAAATCCTTCAACTGGGAGGCTCTCACCGCGAATCCCGGGCTGGACGCGATGAGGAAGGAAATGGACGGAAATGATCTGATAGCTCTTGTTGACTGGTCAAATCTCATTCATTGCACAGGCATCTGGAAAGGGATCTGCGATGACATTTTACCCGGACTTAAAAGTAAGAAGAAATTTTTCTTCGATATTGCCGATCCGGGGAGAAAATCGGCGGATGAAGCCAGGGAGGTTATCGATGTGATCAGTCGGTTCTCTGAGCATGGCGAGGTGGTCCTTGGTGTAAATGAAAATGAAGCTCATAAACTTTATGAGCTGTTAACCGGGAAAGAGGCTGAGGTCTCCGAACTTGAAGAAACAGGCAGGTTACTCTTTGACGAGATGAAGATCAGCGGTCTGCTTATACATCCGGTTGACCGTGCCCTGCTGATCACTTCCAGTGATATCATTACGGGGATGGGGAGGGTCGTGCAAGAACCTCTGATATCTACCGGTGGTGGTGATAATTTTAACGCCGGCTTCTGCCTCGGATGGATGCTGGGTTTTGACGAAGAAGAGTGCCTCGTAACCGGTATAGCTACCTCGGGGTCGTATGTAAAAGAAGGAGAAAGCCAGGATATTGAAGGCATTATCCGTTTTCTTGAAGCCTGAAAAGCGGATGCCACTTTATGGGTCACCCTGTATCTTGCATTTTCTTTCATCGTTCATAAACAAAATGGTCTGAAAAATGAAAAGGGAATACCGTGCATTGCGCGTATATGAGCTGGATGACGGAAGGTTTGAGAGGAAGATAGATACTCTGGATACGGAGCAATTGCCTGCAGGTGAGGTTCTTGTCAGGGTCATGTATTCAGGGTTGAATTACAAAGATGCACTTTCGGCGTACGGCAATAAAGGGGTTACACGACAATACCCGCATACGCCCGGCATTGATGCTGCCGGGGAGGTCGTGGAGAGTTCTTCAACCCTCTTTCATCAGGGAGATAAGGTCATAGCCGGTGGGTATGATCTGGGCATGAACACCGACGGTGGTTTTGGCGGGTACATCAGGGTGCCGGCAGGATGGCTTGTTCCACTGCCTGAAGGGATAAGCCTCAGGGACAGTATGATCATTGGCGGTACAGGGTTTACTGCCGGCCTCTCCGTGATGAACCTTGTGGAACAGGGTGTAAAACCCTCAGATGGTTCTGTGTTGGTAACCGGTGCTGCCGGAGGAGTAGGAAGCTGGTCGGTCCTGATCCTGAAAAAGTTGGGATATCACGTTATAGCAGGAACTTCCAGCATCGATGATTCATCAGGGATCATCGAAAAACTTGGAGCCGATGTTCACGTCGATAAGTCGGTGATAGACGACACTTCGGGAAAAGCCCTTTTGAAATGGAAATGGGCCGGTGCTATCGAAAATGTGGGGGGGAACGTTCTTGCCACGGCCCTGAGGGCCTGTAAACCGGGAGGTACGGTGACCTGCTGCGGTAACATATATTCTGCGGAGCTGAAGATGACCGTGTATCCCTTCATTCTTAACGCCGTCAAGCTCATTGGGATCTCTTCACAAATCGCACCTCCGGATATCCGGTCAAAAGTCTGGAATAAATTTAGCAATGAATACAAAGTTGATATGCCCGATATCGTCACGGAAATCTCACTGGATGAACTCCCCGAAGCACTTGAACGGGCTATGAAAAAGAAAAACCGCGGACAGGTCGTGCTCAGGCATGACTGAGCTCAGCAGTTTACCGGTATAAATCATTTACCATCAAAACGGTATCTTTTTATGAAGAAAAACACATTCGACTGGCTGGAAGTTGCTGCCAGACTGCAGGCCATCGCACAGGCCGGACTTGAATACGGCCATTCAGAATTCGACCGTGAGCGTTATAGTCAACTCCGGCAGATAAGTATCGATATCGTGGGACATTATACCCATTATGAAAATGGGGAGATAAAGGAACTTTTTGCGTCCGACACCGGTTATCCGACGCCCAAAGTGGATGTGAGAGCCGTTATTTTCAAGGAAAGCCGGATCCTGATGGTCAGGGAACGCCTTGACGGCAAATGGTCCCTGCCGGGAGGCTGGGCCGACCAGCATCTGACCATCAGGGAAAACCTCATCAAGGAAGCAAAGGAAGAAGCCGGAGTGGAAATCATTCCCCGAACCCTGCTGGCCGTCTACGACCGGAAACTGCACAATTATCCTCCCATAGCCCATGGATGCTACAAAATATTTGTTGAATGTGAACTGGTCAAAGGTGATTTTGAGGCCAATATAGAAACCACAGGATCCGGATTTTTCAGTCTTGACGATCTCCCTCCCCTTTCCACGGAACGGAACACCGGGGACCAGATTGAACACTGTTTTAAAAACCAGGGGAAACCCAATATGGTATTTTTCGACTGAAACTTCCATGCCCCAGCGGAAAAAGGAATTAGCCCTGAAAACTCCCGGAGTAAGGATATTTCTGATATTTTTGTGCCAGTATCGTCATATTAAATATCTTTACCATTGGTCATACGGAGGTTTTTGAAGTCGGTATAATACGTCTGTGGCACATATCAAAAGAGGAAAACGAGATCATCATGAATAAGCTCAATACAAAACTGGCCATGGGCGTTGCAGGAATGCTCTCCCTGTTTTCCTGCAGCCGGCAGACAGAGAAACAGGCTCTTCCCAATGTCATCATTATTCTGGCTGATGATATGGGATATTCCGACATCAGTTGTTTCGGATCCGAGATCAGTACCCCCAATATCGACCGTCTTGCTTCGGAAGGGATGATCCTGACGCGATTCACCAATGCAGGCCGGTGCTGCCCGTCCCGGGCTTCATTGTTAACCGGTCTTTATCCCCACCAGGCCGGAATGGGAGGCATGGCCGACGTGCATTACGATACCCGTGAATACCAGGACTACCTCTCCGACGAGGCGGTGACCATTGCTGAGTTACTGAAGTTAAAGGGATATAATACCTATTTCAGCGGTAAATGGCACCTGGGTGATAAAGACCCGCATATTCCTTCAAAACGCGGATTCGACCATAGTTTTGCTTTTCTAAACGGAGCCACCAGCTACTATAATATCAAACCTTACAGAGATTCTTCGTGGCTGAAGATCACCGGTTCTATCGACCTAAAAATGCTGTATGACGGCGAAGATTATACGCCTCCGGCAGAGGGGTACTATACCACGGATGCCTTCACCGACAAAGCCATCGAATTTATTAATTCCGGAAGGGACAGTGGTAAACCCTTCTTTCTTTATCTCGCTTACAATGCACCTCACTGGCCCCTTCACGCCCCGGAGGAAAACATAAGGAAATACGAGGGCAAATATGATAAAGGATGGGATGAAACCAGGAAAGCACGCTTTGCGCGTCAGAAAAGTCTGGGAATTATTCCCGGTGATGCCATTCTTGCACCCCGCCTGAGCGGTGTTGAACCCTGGGATTCCCTCAGTGCTGAAAAAAAGGAACTGTACAGCAGAAAAATGACTGTTTTTGCAGCCATGGTCGACAGGCTCGATTTGAATATCGGCCGCCTGGTAAAACGCCTCATGGATTCGGGAGAACTCGATAACACCATGATCATCTTTTTATCCGATAACGGCGGCGACCGGTCTGATGAGATCGGTTTCACCAGCCACCTGGATAAATCAGGTCCCATTGGCAGCCCACAGTCCTTCACCGGTTATGGTCCCGGATGGGCTAATGTTTCCAATACCCCATTCAGGGAAAGAAAAGCCACCATGTTTTTCGGCGGAACCGCCACCCCTTTTATTGTTCGGTACCCTGCCCTGGTGAAGGCTGGTACTTCTTCAGTATTCAGGGGAAATATTATCGATATTATGCCTACGGTCCTTGAGCTTACCGGACTCAAGTATCCGGGTGAATATAACGGACATTTGCTTCCGTCCCTTCCAGGGGAGAGCCTGCTGCCGGTTTTCAGCGGGAAAAAAACAGGACGGGAAAATGCGGTTTACTTCGAACATTTTGGAAGCCGTGCACTGATTAACGGAGAATGGAAAATTGTAAGTCTTGCCCGCAAGCCCCTGGAACTGCATGACCTTAAATCGGATCCCACTGAAATGGATGATCTTTCAGGCACTTCACCGGACGTATTCCTGCAGATGTCGGAAATGTATCAGCAATGGGCCGACAGCATCGGCGTTATACCCCTGGATGAACTAAAAGACCACCAGATCCCGCCGGAGGATATTCATAACTGATATCCCGGCGCAGGGTGGCAGGGATTAAAATGTTCAATGATTTTAACCTTTGAAAGGAATGAAAAAGAGAAATGCCATCCTGGCTTATTTTTTGGTTTTCCTGTCATCCTGTTCCGGATTCAGGAATTTTGATGAGACAAAATCCGTCATCTTCAACATAGATAAGCCGGAACAGGTGGCAGCAGGTGCGGAGAACTGGTCAGGGCCTGCCGACTGTTCCGCCAGGGCTTACCTGAACAGAACCGCCAACGGACTGCTGGTGACAGTGCGGGTAACAGACGATTCTATCCGGACCGGCGATCCCCGGTTGTTCATGAATGATGGCGTGGAATTATATTTCGACCTGCGTCCGCCGCGGCTCAGGGTGCATAACTATTATGAAAAAGGCGTATTTCAGATGACCATACTTCCCCAACCCGGGAAAAAACAAGTTGCACCGGTAGGCTGGTTTCCGCTGACGTACGATACTGAGATCCGTGGTACCACTGCCTATACCGAACTCAATGACAGCG
Source organism: uncultured Bacteroidales bacterium (assembly GCA_963732905.1). Lineage (GTDB taxonomy): Bacteria > Bacteroidota > Bacteroidia > Bacteroidales > DASQZK01. The sequence goes on along the minus strand of CAVTBM010000006.1, from coordinate 491,156 downwards.
GGTATGTTGTTCAGGTTTCCATACCCTACTCCAGCCTCAGTCGTACACACTACTGGCCCAGATCTAAATTTTACATGGATATTGCCATCAACGATGCCGACACCGGAAGAAGGGAAACTCAGATGATATGGGCCGGGAAATCGAACGACTGGAACAACCCTCACAATTTTGAAGCTGTATTTTTCAGGGAAGAGGAACAAAAGAAGAAGAAGAAACCGAATATCCTTTTTATTTTTACAGATCAGCAAACCCTCAGGGCCATGAGCGCTATGGGCAATCCATACCTGCGCACACCGGCAATGGACGGCCTGGCAAGCCAGGGTGTCAGATTTACCCAATCGTATTGTACTTCACCGGTATGTTCTCCATCCAGAAGTTCCATGATCACCAGCCGTATGCCCCACGAAACAGGGGTGATCTACAACGATACAGCCCCCGATTCAACTCTGGAGAACATGGGGGAAATATTCAGGAAGGCCGGATATAACACCGTGTGGGCCGGGAAATGGCACCTTCCGGAAAGCTATCCGCAAACGACCAAAAAAGAAATCCCCGGTTTCAAACTTCTGCCTTTCCTTGCACCGGAGAAAATCTCAGGACTGGGCGAATTTACAGATGCTCCCCTGGCCGATGCCGTGGTGAAATTCCTGAAATCCAACAACGAGGAACCCTTCCTGCTGGCTGTATCCTTTCATGACCCGCATGATATTTGTGCTTTTCCCGGTCAACCCTCATCCTTTCCTGCACCATTGAATATACAGTCGACACCTCCGCTACCCGGGAATTTTATGATAAGTCCCGATGAGCCCGAATTTATCAAAGATTGCCGTGCCAGGACTTACTATGGCAACGAACTGAATATAGCCAGGAATTTCTCACCCCAAATGTGGAGACAATACCTCTACCAGTATTACAGGCTGACAGAGCGCGTGGACAGGGAGATCGGCAAAATCATCAACGCTCTTGAATCCAAAGGGCTGGATGAAAATACGCTTATCATTTTTACCAGTGATCATGGAGACGGAGGAGCAGCTCATCACTGGGCAGCCAAACTCTCACTCTACCAGGAAAGTGTGAATATCCCGTTCATTGTGACCTGGTTTGGGAAAACGCCGGCCAATATCACCGACAGCACGCATCTGGTCACCGGACTGGATGTTCTGCCGACGATGCTCGATTATGCAGGACTGGATATCCCGGCCGGAATGGAAGGCCGCAGCCTGAAAACAATCATAGAACACCCGGACACTACCTGGCGGAGTACGGTAGTGAGCGAATTGGCACCCGATCCGAAACATCATGACAGGATCGGCAGGATGATCACCGACGGCAGGTTCAAATATAATATCTATTCCTACGGACAACGCAATGAACAGTTGTTTGATCTCCTGAATGACAGGGGTGAAGAACATAATCTCGCATACGATCCGGAATTTAACTCTGTTAAAATGAGACTCAGAATTCAGCTTGAACGCTGGATGAAACGGACAGGCGATGATTTCAAAATAAATAATTAAACCAAAAAGCTGACGTCACGATGCTTCACTCTCCCTACGTTACCCTGGTTTTTTTCATCCTGTCTGTTGTTCTGATCATTTTTGCGACAGCCAGGTATAAAGTCCATCCCTTCATTGCACTGTTATTGGCTGCCTACTTGGTGGCCATTGGCGGGGGTATCCCGGCTGCAGGAGCTGCCATGATTATCGGTGAAGGATTCGGCAAGATCATGGGGCAGATCGGCCTGGTCATTGTTTTCGGCACCATCATCGGCGTGTTCCTGGAACGTTCAGGCGCCGCCCTGCGTATTGCAGAAATGGTCCTGAAAACCTTCGGGAAACGTCATCCTGCCCTGGCCATGACCATGATCGGGTATTTCATTTCCATCCCGGTGTTCTGTGATTCGGCCTATATCATCCTTTCGTCTCTGAGGGATTCAGTGCAGTACCGGACCAAAGCTTCACCGGTTGCCCTGAGCATCGCACTGGCTACCGGACTTTATGCCACGCACACCCTTGTCCCTCCAACGCCGGGGCCTATTGCAGCTGCAGGGAATCTGGGGCTTAACGACAGTCTCGGACTGGTCATACTGGCAGGACTGGTCATAGCCATTTTCTCTGCGCTCACCGGCTACCTTTTTGCCGTTTTTTCAGGGAAACGAGCTGATAAAGAACCGGAGACAACCTCTCCGTTTACACTCGAAGAAAAGCACAGGATGCCAGGGTCCCTGATATCCATCCTGCCGGTACTGATACCGGTATTCCTCATCGCTGCCGGATCGCTGATAAAACTTTTATTTCCGGGAGATCACGGTATACTGATTAACGCCCTGCTATTTCTCGGGAGCCCGCTCACGGCCCTGTTTGCCGGATTCCTGACCGCCCTGTTTCTGGTCCCCGCCGGGGAAGGTAAAAAAGTAGTTGAATGGATACAGGAAGGTATTAAATCCTCGGCTTCTATCCTGATCATCACAGGAGCCGGCGGGGCATTTGGCTATGTGCTTTCCGAAACGGGCATAGGCACATGGATGGGCAATGAACTGTCAGGCTATTCGATGGGCATTTTCCTTCCCTTTCTGATGGCCGCACTGATAAAAACTGCCCAGGGATCTTCAACCGTGGCACTGGTAACGGTATCGGCACTCATTGCGCCGATGCTTCCATCGTTAGGCCTTGATTCGACCTGGGGGAGAGTCCTGGCTGTCATGGCTACCGGTGCCGGTGCTATGACCGTTTCACATGCCAACGACAGCTTTTTCTGGGTGGTTACACAGTTCAGCGGGATGGACCTAAGGAGCGGGTATCGCTATCTGACAGTGGCTACGCTGGCTATGGGAGTGGTGACCATCCTGGCGGTCTTTGCAGCATCGCTGGTTTTGTTATGAAAGTTTCCAGGAAGTTATGAGGTTATGGAGTTATGAGGTTATGAGGTTATTCATTATACTGAAATCTGTGGCAGGCTCCTTTTTTTCACCACAGATTAGCACAGATTAGCACAGATTAGAAAAACAAGATTACCGCACAGATTTTAGCCTATTTTCTAAAACCTCATAACTCTCTTGGGAAAATCGTTAATCGGGGATTAGGAACCATAAGCAGCAATCAATCCTGATCCTTAATCTTCTATTCCCCAATCCTCTGCTAATCTGTGTAATCTGCTAGGTGAAACCCAAACACTGAATGACGAACAAACCCCTAACTCCCTTACTAATCCCTTACTCCTCTGTTCCATAATACCCTATCTCAAAATAGAAAATTGTCCTCCCTGATCGTTTGTGGTATCCCCGGCCGGCGAAACAACCGACATCCCCCTGCCGAAATCCGGATTAAAAAGAAAACGCCTTTGTCACTTCGCTTTAGCGATAAATTATTATTTTAGCATTCGCACAAACACCACAAAAGTATAACTATGAATGATATCTTTAACCGTATCGGACATTGTGTTGAATTTGGTAAAATCAACAGGACCTCGCCTTATCCTCCGGATATGCGAGATCAGGATGGGGCAGACGAGCTTACAAGACAAGCTCTGGATGAGGGGATTACAGCAGGAACAGTATTATCGGAAGCCCTCATTCCGGCTATGGAAAGAGTTGGCGTTAAATTTCGTGAGAATAAGATTTTTGTGCCACAGGTCCTGATGTCGGCCAAAGCTATGGATGCTGCCATGCAACATCTGAAACCCTATTTTACGTCGGGTGAAGTGCAGAAAAGAGGCATTTTTATCGTGGGTACGGTTGCCGGGGATCTGCACGACATCGGGAAAAACCTCCTGGCCATGATGGTCGAGGGGAATGGATGGGAAGTGATAAACCTTGGGACGGATGTCAAGGCGGAACAGTTTGTGGCTGCTCTGAAGGAACATCCCGGAGCGGTGATCGGCCTGTCCGCTCTCCTTACAACAACGATGGTCAATATGGGGAAGATCGTGTCGGAAGTGAAGGAAACAGTCCCGGGCACAATCGTGATCATCGGAGGTGCGCCGGTTAACGATGATTACAGGAAAAAAATAGGAGCTGATCATTATTCACCCGATCCTCAGGGAGCCATCGAATACCTGAATAATACTGTTGCAAATGCAGGGTAAAGAACTGATAGAAAGAAGTTTTCATTGCCAGGAAGCAGATCGTATTCCATGGGTTCCCTTCGTCGGGGTTCATGGGGCAAAGTTTACGGGATCAACGGCCGGAGAATATCTTCTTTCTGCGGATCTGATCGTGGACGGCGTCACCAAAGCTGCTGAATTATATCTTGCTGACGGCATCCCGGTAGTGTTCGACCTGCAGATCGAAGCTGAAGCCCTGGGCTGCCGGCTCGCCTGGTCGGAGGAGAATCCGCCGGCCGTGATTTCTCATCCGCTGGCTGAAGGGTTGACCATACAAGACCTGCCCGAATATTCGCCTGGATCGGGCAGACTTCCTATAGTGGCAGAAGCAACGTCCAGGCTAAGAAAAGCCCTGCCGGATACCGCTTTATACGGACTGGTTACCGGGCCCTATACCCTTGCTCTGCACCTTATGGGTACCGATATCTTCCTGAAAATGATGATGGAACCGGAGATCGTTACCGAAGTTATGACATTCACTGAGCAGATTGTCATGAAAACTGCACAGGTTTATATAGACCATGGGTGTGACGTCATTGCCCTTGTCGATCCCATGACCAGCCAGATCGATCCGGGATCCTTCGAACAGTTCGTCACACCACATGCACAAAGGATCTTTGAGATGATAAGACAGCAGGGCCGGCTCAGCTCTTTTTTTGTATGCGGGCAGGCACAGCAGAATATCAAAGTCATGTGCGAGTGTAAACCCGACAATATCTCCATCGATGAAAACATTCCCCTCGACTTTGTCAGGGATATCGCACTTCCAATGAACATAAGTTTCGGAGGAAACCTCAAGCTGACGGCTGTTCTGCTTCTTGGCGATGAGGATGACAGCAGGCAGGATGCCCTGAATTGCATGGATACCGGCGGACACCGGGGATTTATCCTGGCTCCCGGATGCGACCTGGCCATGGACACACCGGAGGCAAACCTCAGGGCGGTAGCTGAGATCAACCATGACGTATATCTTCAGGATGTTGAAAGGGCACGACAGACCGGCGGCGATAAAATTCTGGCGCTGAATCTTGACGACCACTGGAAGACGGATACGGTGACTATCGATGTTATCACCCTGGATTCTTCGTCCTGTGCACCCTGTCAGTATATGGTCGAAGCCATGAAAAATGCCTCTGCCGGTATGCCCGGCGTTGTGGTCAATGAATACCGGATTAAAAATTTGGAAGGACTCCGGATGATGAAAACCTTGGGTGTTAAGGCTATTCCCACTGCCTGCATCGAAGGGAAACCGGAATTTGAATCCCGGATACCTTCCATTGACCTGATCAGGGAAAAAATCGGCATTTACCTCGCTGATAAAGGACTGAGCTAAAATAGCCCCATGGAAAGTATCCCTCTCATACTGGTCCTTGGATTTTTGGGAAGCGGCAAAACCTCATTCATCAAACACCTGCTTCACACAGATATGAAGAACCGGAATCCGGCGATCATCCAGAATGAGTTCGCTCCGGCATCCATCGATTCGGAAGAGATCAGGCATGAAGAGGAAACGGTCAGAATACTTGAGATCAATGGTGGTTCGGTTTTCTGCGCATGCCGTATCGATAATTTCATCCCGGCACTTTCAGATTTTATTTCTGACAGCCACCCCGGGATCCTTATCCTCGAAGCCTCCGGTATTTCCGACCCTCTGAGCCTTATTGAAATCCTTACCGCACCGGCCCTGAAGGAAAAGATAAGTTATGCCGGCTCGGTTTGTCTCGCCGATGCCCGGCAATTTGTTTCCCTTCAAAAGATGAATGTAAGGGTAAGGGAACAGATCCGTATCGCCGATATCGTACTCCTGAATAAGACAGATCTTTCAACCCCGGAAGAGATTTCCGCCTCTGAAAAGCTGATCAGGGAGTTGAACCCCTTCTGTCTCATAAAGCATACCTCCTATGGCCGTACTGACTTCATAGAGGAAGAGCTCAGAAATACAAACAACTACTTTATTTTAAACGCGCAGAAACCTTCCGGCCCTTCCGGACTGAAAACCGGGGTGATCCGGTCGGTTAAAAAGATCAGCACAGAAAGTCTGGACACATTTCTCAACCTGATGATTCCCCATACCATCAGGCTGAAGGGATTTGTCAACCTCGACAATGGTAAAACCGTTATGGTGCAGGCGGTAGGTGAAGAGAGAAGGGTAGAGGAATATGCCTCCTACAGCGGACCTTCCCAACTTATTGCCATTGGCAGTGACCTGGACCCCCGTGCTTTCAGTGCCGCATTCCGGAATTCCTGAATCCATTCCGGAATTCGTTATGGCTGGTCATTCATGGGGAAAAGCAGATCCATAATTGAAAGATATATATCATGAGATTTACACAGCAGACATACCAATTTAAATACCGCGACCTGAAATTCGACACCGGACTGATTGAAACTCTCATGGGAAATATTCCCGGGGAAACAGATCCGTTATTTTTGAACATTGTAGAGGATATCGACAGGCAGATCGAAGAAGTCTGTGATATCAGGGCAGAGGTCCGGATTTTTGAAAACGTCGGATTCCCGGATGACGGGCTCACCCTCAGGATTGGCGAGGTCTCTTTAGAACCCGGCAAAATCATTTGCCGTCAGTTAAGGCGGTCGGAAAATATTGCCATAATCCTTTGTACAGCGGGAAAAGATATCACCGGCTGGATGAAAAAGGAAAACCTCGACGGGGATATGCTCAAAGCGTATATCATTGATCTTTTCGGCTCTGAAATCGTCGAGGCAGCTATCGATAAAGTGCAAAGCGATTTTGAGGAGGAGATGAGAAATGAAGGGATGAAGATCACCAACCGCTACAGTCCCGGTTATTGCGGATGGAACACCGCGGAACAGCACAAACTCTTCAGCCTCTTCCCCGAGAACTTCCCGGGCATTACATTATCAGACACTGCCCTGATGCAGCCCATCAAATCGGTGAGCTGTGTGATCGGGATTGGCAAGGACGTACACTTCAATCCTTACACTTGTGGTATATGTGATTTTGACGACTGCATCTACCGGGAGAGGAAGGGAAGGAAAAAGCAGGACAAGAAAATGGAGAAGGAAGAAGGGGAGAGCAAAATCCATGATTGAACCATTACCCGGCCTGATCTGATACTTTTCCTCTCCTTGCCAGCCAATGGTTCAGTAAGACAAAGACCAGCGTTACTGCCAGCCACTGCACAAGACATGTCATGATGCTGAACGTGCTGAACGGGTTGAACCAGCTGTCAGGAGCCAGCCGGGTCACCGAGAGCGTGAACCACCATATCAGGAGGACCACAGCTCCTGCGGGCACCAGCCATATCATGATCAGATCCCACCAGCGGCCGGCTTTCCAGTCAAAGCGGGCTGTCTGCATCTCATCCCTGAGTTTGCGCACACCATATCTTACCACGTTAATGGCGATAAATGCCCCGGAGATCATCAGTCCGATGCCCCAGACAAAGTCCTGGTTACTGAGAAAATTAAGGTTCATAGCTGAAGGGATGCCCAGGAGATATACAATGCCTACAATAATCCAGACGGCTTTGGAGCGTTTTACACCGCGGTCTACCAACACCCTGGCCGACATTTCAAACATGGAGATCAGGGAAGAGAAACCGGCGAAGGTCAGTCCGAGGAAAAACAAAATCGCAAGGGGTCTTCCAAAGCTCATCCGGGCAAAAAGCTGGGGCATCCAGATGAAGGTGAGGCCTGTACTCGCCGGTCCGCTTGTCTTCATCACTTCCAGCACCTGCCGGTCACTGTAGCCCATTCCGTTCTGCAAGACAGAGAAGACCGTACCGAAGATCATGATAGCCATGAGCAGGGAGATCGTGTTGTTCCCGATACCGGTGATGAAGGCATTTTTAATGGTGCCGTGTTCGGCTTTCATATAGGCGGCGTAGGTCAGGAATAGTCCCCATCCGGCGCCGGTGTCCCAGGCATTCTGAGTAAGGGCCTGCAGCCAGACGGACGGATGACTCAGCTGGTCCCATTGTGGATGGAACAGGTAGGCAATGCCGCCGGCTGCTCCGGGAAGCAGAAGAGAACGGATCACCGCCACGAGGATGATCACGATCAGCACCGGGATCAGGATTTTGTTCACCTTTTCGATGGAACGGATCCCCCTCAGAATAGCCAGTGCTCCAACTGCCACCGCAAGGAAGTGAAGAATATACGGCCAGGGACTGTCCTGAAAATGTGTCCAGATCTGTGCCGAGGAGACGGTGTCTGAAGGCAGGCTATGGGTGAGCATGTAAACAAAGAAATAGATGGCCCATCCAATGATGACGGCATAGAAAAAGCTGATGGCTGTTGCTACGAAGGCTACGAAAGCCCCCATCCATGCGAAGCGATTTCCCATTCCTCCGGTAAAAGCACCTATCACCCCAAGACGGAACCGGCGACCCAGGAAATATTCGGCAATGATAAGCGGGATACTCCAGGCAAACAGGAAAATGACCCATGCGATCAGCAGGGCCCCTGCTCCATCAACACCGCCGTTCTGAGCGGCGATCCGCGGGAAGCGCCATATGTTGCCTGTACCTACCGCTATCCCGAGTGTGCTCAGCAGAAGACCTAAACGGGAAGAGAAACGTTGATCGACGGATGAATCGGAAGCCATAAAAGCAAATTCGAATTTGTAATCATAAAACTAATAAATTGAAAGGAATGTTCATAGCAGAAAGGGAGAGGGGATGCATACACAAGGGTTGCAGGAGGAGTAACCAGTTCCCTGAAAACGAAAATTCACCTATGGGTCTTTGCTAAGGAATTTTATGCACATCATCAATACTCACTTTGTGAAATATGCACTGTCAGTATAAAGAAAAGGCAGATCCTCTTTCAGATCTCCGGCAGGGATAACCGGGGTTCGGGTATCTACGGTATTATTACGGTCAGCACACTTCCCGGCTCCTTTTTTTGCGGTCCATTATTCTGTACTCCCTGATCCTTCCCAACATTCCCAACCTTCTGCTGTTACTATTATAGTTTACTAAATGCACTTTGCATATTTAAGCTTTACCTTTACCATATTAATAACCTGACCATCAGTGGATAGCAAACAACATCAAAGCAGCAACAGCCCTTATGCACTTATTGACGGTGCATCGGCATTCGGACTGGCTGTTTCGTCTGAGTCGGAACAATTGAAGAACACAGTTGTGGATCCGGAAAATGAGATGGTGGATCGCCTTGAGGCCTACGAGGATATTTTTAATATCGAGGTGGGAGATACCACTCTCAGCCGGGCCCGTAACATTGAGAGGGAGACGGGTATCAAACAGCTCTATATTAAGTTTGAGGGGAATAATCCCACCGGCACACAGAAGGACCGGATAGCCTTTGCCCAGTGCATGGATGCCCTCAGGAGAGGTTACGATACGGTAACTCTGGCCACCTGTGGTAATTATGGGGTGGCGATGGCCCTGGCTTCCGGTATGGCAGGTCTTCGATGCATCATCTGTATTCCTGAAAACTACCATACCAGGCGCGTCACGGAGATGATAAGTCTTGGTTCTGAAATACTACGGACTGAAGGTAATTATGAAGAAGCCGTAGATTTTTCCCAGAAGCTTGCTCTTGAAAAAGAATATTACGATGCCAACCCCGGCGGAGCGAACACCCACCTTCAGCTCATCTCCTATGCCGAGATCGCCTATGAGATTTACGATGCACTCCGGGATGCTCCTAAAGTTCTGGCTGCTCCCGTATCTAACGGGACGATGCTTGCCGGTATTCACCGTGGCTTTGCCACCCTTTACAAACGGGGCAAGACATCCCGTGTTCCCCGTATCGTCGCCGGGTCTTCCTTCAAGAAGAATCCTATCATCCTCTCCTTTCAAAAAGGACTGAAGTATTGTGAAGACCTCAGGCCGGAGAGCATCAGGGAAACAGCTGTGAACGAAGCACTTATAAACTGGCACTCCTATGACGGTGACGTAGCCCTCAATGCGATTAACTCTACCGGTGGATGGGCCGATGATGTGTCGGACCTCAAGCTTATCCACTATTCGAAAATCCTGAAAGACAAGGAGGGGCTGAACGTGTTGCCTGCCTCTACCGCCGGGCTCATCGCCCTTCTTGAGCTGCATAAAAAAGAAAATTTTGATAACGACCGGTTTGTCGCGGTGCTTACCGGCAGAAAATAAGTACTGTTTATGAAAGATCCTGTCGACGGTCCGGCCCTGGTCTATTGCGAAGGGGCCTTCAACACCACCAACGGAAAAACGGCTCACGGCCTGGTCCGTTTTACGGAAAGATATGAGGTTATCTCTGTCATCGATTCACGGTATGCCGGAAGGGATGCGGGTGAGATCCTCGACAGAAGGAATAATGGAATCCCGGTATCCGCCTCTGTCGATGAGGCTTTTAATAATGCTCGCAAAAGAGGACTGAAACCCGGTTTTTTCGTTATCGGCCTAGCTCCCGATGGCGGCCGTCTCGATGTCTCAGCCCGAAAAGACATTATCAGAGCCATCGAACTTGGAATGAACATCGATTCGGGCCTGCATGACTTCCTCTCCGATGATCCGGAATTTTCCGGCATGGCCCGTGATCACGGGGTTACCATCCGCGACATACGCAAAACACCTTCACGGGACAAGCTGCATTTTTTCACCGGTAAGATCGAAGAGGTGAGTTGCCTCAAACTGGCCGTACTCGGCACCGACTCGGCGATAGGCAAGCGTACCACCTCCTGGATCGTGGTTCACGGCTTACGCGATGCAGGGCTGAAAGCCGAGCTGATCGGCACCGGGCAGACGGCCTGGATGCAGGGGGCTAAGTACAGCATCATTATGGACTCGCTGATCAACGATTTTGTGTCGGGAGAGATCGAACACGCCGTACATGAGGCCTGGAGAAACGAAGATCCCGCCGCCATCATCATCGAAGGCCAGGGCAGCCTGCTTAACCCCGCCTATCCCGGGGGCTTCGAGATCCTTGCTGCCGGACGTCCCGACTTTGTCATCCTTCAGCATGCTCCCAAACGTTATGAGTATGATGGGTTCCCGGGTTACACACTTCATCCGCTTGAACAGCAGATCAGGGCTATTGAAATCATATCCGGGAAAAAAGTGGTGGCCATAACCATCAATCATGAAAATATGAACGATGAAGAAATACGGAAGGCAGAGGAGATGATCACCCTGGAAACCGGCATTCCGGCAACCGATGTTCTGAAGAACGGACCCGGAAAACTTCTGACCGTCCTTAAGCCGCTGATCAGATCATGATACTTCGGGACCACTTTTCCTGTCACCGGTAAAAAATACGATAAAGCATTGAAATATGGAACTTTCAGAATACATCGTCTTTGACCGTCTGACGGTCTCCGCTCCGGTCATTGAGAATAAAAAGATCAGTTCAAAATATATCCTTCACATAGCCGGTGGCGCGATATCGGAGAACGAACTGATCTATTCCTTCGAAGAGGATGTCTTTGATCCGGCTTCGACCACTGACCGGAACCTGGCTTCCATGATGCTGGCTCAGGCAGCCCTGAATTACGGATTGTTCTGCAAGGAAGTTGTCTTCGACGGACTTTACGACGATACCGACAGGAAGTTTATCCGTGATATGACGGAAAACACCTCCCGGGAGATTTTCGTGAACAGGCTCCTGAAACCAAATGCGTTTATCACCGAATCCTATACCGGACTTTCACCGGAGAAGATGAAGAAATATACATCTTCAGAGATCCGTTTCATCGATACCGTTTCAGGAAAATCCTCAGAGTTTGACTGGAAACACTGGGATACGGACCGTGAAAAACATTGTATCCTGAGCAGCGGCGGCAAAGACAGTCTTCTGAGCTACGGTTTGATCAGTGAGATGGGGAAAGATGTGCATCCCATTTTCATTAATGAGTCGGGTCGTCATTGGTACACTGCCCTGAATGCTTACCGGTACCTGAAAGAGCAGGATCGAAATACAGGCAGGGTTTGGTGTAATTCCGACCGCATTTTTAACTGGATGCTCCGGAATATGCCCTTCATCCGGTCAGGTTTCAATACGATAAGAGCCGACGACTATCCTATCCGGCTCTGGACCGTCTCTGTGTTCATTTTCGGGGTTCTTCCCTTACTGAAAAAGCGGGGTATCGGCAGACTGATTATCGGCAATGAGTTCGACACCACCCGCAAGCTGAACTTTGAAGGAATCACCAATTATGATGGCTTGTATGATCAGAGCCGCTATTTTGACAATGCCCTGTCGAGGTATTTCATGAAAAAAGGCTGGAACATCAGTCAGTTTTCCATTCTGAGAAGCCTTTCAGAGCTGCTGATCCTGAAGATCCTGGTCAAGCGCTTTCCTGATTTGCAGCGTCAGCAGGTGTCGTGTCATGCAGCTCACGAAACGGAAGGCCGGATTTATCCCTGCGGCAATTGTGAAAAATGCCGGCGGATTATCGGTATGCTGAAAGTACTGGACGAGAATCCTGAACGTTGCGGGTATAGTCAGGAACAGATTGAACGGGGATTAAAATCGCTCGCCTCATCCGGCGTGAAGCAGATCGGATCCGATGCGGCCCATCTGTATGCTCTTCTGCTGGACAAAGAGCTGATTGCAGTTACCGCGCACAGCCAGGGGCTGGCAAAACTCCACCCACAAATCATGAAGATGCGTTTCGACAGTGAACGTTCGCTCATCAAAGATATCCCCAACGACCTTCGTATTCCGTTGTTCACTGTCTTTGAAGAATATGCCGGCGGAGCAGTCAGACTGGTCAGTAAAAAATGGGAAGAAATGGATGTGTTCACGGATCCTGATATGAGCATTCCTTATCCCTTCGAGCTTGGCAACAGTAAAAAAGCTGAAAACGTGACTGCCGATTACCTGTGGGCTGAAATGAGCTGGCCTGAGATTGAGGAAAAGCTGGAGCTGGTCGATCTGGCTATTCTTCCCTGTGGCTCAATTGAACAGCATGGACCTCACCTGCCGGTGGATGTCGATGCCTTTGATGCTGAATACCTGGCCCGGAGGGTTGCCGAAGCCTGCAGTAAACCCAGGCCATTTGTTCTTCCTCTCGTTTCTTACGGAGTTGCCTATCACCATGAAGATTTCAAAGGTACGGTGAGTGTAAGTAATGACGCCCTGGGCAAAATGATATACGATATCGGCATGAGCCTTGCCCGGAATGGCATCCGGAAACTGGTCATTCTCAATGGCCATGGCGATAATACGCCAACGCTGAATTTTGCGGCCCAGATGATTAACCGGGATGCTAACATTTTCGTCTGTGTGGAAACGGGTGAGACCAGCGATGAGGACCTTTACAAGATGATCGACACCCCGAATGACATCCATGCAGGGGAGATCGAGACCAGTACCACGCTGGCCATCCGCCCTCACCTGGTGAAAATGGATAAAGCCGAAAACAGTACACCTGATTTCGGAAGCGTCTATCTCAATTATACATCCCAGCGGGGTGTCTCATGGTATACCCGCACACGGAACATCAGCAAAACAGGTGTTATGGGAGACCCGACAAAAGCCAGCGCCGAAAAAGGACGAAAGATGTGGGAGATCATGATCGCACATCTGGTAATATTTGTCGAACAGCTGAAAGGGACCAAACTGGAAGACCTGTACCAAAGAAAGTACTGATATGAAGATCCTGCACACCGAATGCTTTGCGCTGGAAATGCCGCTGAGGGAGCCGTATACCATTGCCTACGAAACCATCTCATCCTGCACCAACCTGTTTATCAGGGCCACCACCGATGCCGGCGTGACCGGATTCGGTTGTGCAGCCCCTGACAAGGGTGTCACTGGTGAAACCCCTGAAATGACCATGGATTGTTACCGGGAAGTGATAGAGCCCGGACTGAAAGGGGCCGATTTCAGCCGGATCATCCTTATCCTTGAAACTCTTAAACCCGGTCTCTCCAAAAATCCTTCGGCACTGGCTATGACCGACATGCTTTTATATGACCTGCTTTCCAAAAAAGCCGGACTGCCCCTTTACCGGTTTCTCGGAGGATACAAGGATTCTATTCCAACCAGCATTACCATCGGCATTATGTCCCCGGAAGACACCGTCCTGAAAGCCCGGGAGTTTTTCATGCAGGGATTCCGGATCTTTAAGGTGAAAGGAGGAAAACAGGTCGAAGAAGACATCAGGAAAGTTATTCTTTTGCGGGAAAGTTTTGGTAATGAGATATCCATCCGCTTCGATGCCAACCAGGGTTATACGGTTGAACAGGCCATCCGTTTTGTGAACGAAACACGGCACCACAATATTGAACTTCTTGAACAGCCAACACCTCGTGACAATATCGAGATGCTGGGACGGGTGAGCAACAGTGTATCTATCCCTGTGATGGCCGATGAGAGCCTGATGAACCTGCTCGACGTGTTCAGCCTGACACGCGACAACCTCACCGACATGATCAATATCAAACTGATGAAGGTAGGCGGTATTACTGAAGCCCTCCATATTAACTCAGTTGCCAGGGCTGCCGGCGTGGAGACTATGGTGGGCTGCATGGATGAGTCGGCCCTGTCAGTCTCTGCAGGTCTTCATTTTGCCCTCGCCCGTCCTAATATCTTTTACGCCGACCTGGACGGACATCTCGACCTGCTGAACGATCCGGCTGCCGGAGCCTTGATCCTGAAAAACGGAGTGCTTTATCCAAAGGAGACTCCCGGGTTGGGAGTCGACGAACTCTGAGGAATGTTAAAAGCTCAGTGGTACCTTACACAGTGTTATCCTCGTCAAAAAAAGACAGTAATTTATGTCACTTTAAGGGTCTGTCCTGAAAAAATCCTCCTTATGACAGCCATGCTGTTCTTTCTGCTTTACACTTCCATATCCGGGTTACGCATGATGCGGGCAAAGATCTGACATTGGAGATGCCGGATGCGCCACATTTTGATGACCTTTTACTGAGTTTTGATGATGCGTGGATCCTTGAAGGGTAAATTATTGTTTAGCTTTGAGAATAATTAACCTTATAACAGAGAATTATCATGAATCCTTTTTATCCGGAAATCATTACAGGTCTGCCTGAAGCCGACACGCCGTTCGGCGGAGTGAAAGGCTGGCTTATGCAGGGAGATGACCATCAGATCGTGTTTTTTGAAATGGAACCGATCGGTGAGGTGCCGGAGCATTCTCACGGAGCCCAGTGGGGCACGGTATTCGAAGGCGAGATGGAACTGACCATTGGCGGTGAGAAGAAGGTTTACAGGAAGGGTGATTCCTACTTTATTCCGGCCGGTGTGGTGCATAAAGCAGCATTTATAAAGAAAACCTGGCTGATGGATTTTTTTGCCGACAAAAACCGGTACAACCCAAAAAGTAAATAATTCCAGGGATCCTCTTTTTTAACCTCTCATGCTGAAAGCATTTAGTCCTTTTATCAAAATGACAGGACGGTTCCCGTTATGGGAAATGCCGCCTGCATCCGGCAACGGCTAATTTTTATATCTGCAAAAGGCCCGCAAGGAATCTGGCACCCTGCCAGACTCACAGGTTGTTCAGGTCAAAGCCTTCGTATACGTTTTCTGCTGAATCAGAACATAAAACCGAGGCTGATCATACTCATATTCCCGCGGCTGTCAAAGGCATAGTCTTTACCGGCAACGGTGAACTTATCGCCCCACTTGCTCAGGCTCCCTTCGAAGCGGTAATCGAGTGTCAGGAAATTAAAAAGATCGAGACCGAATCCAACCTGGTAGCCGATGGTAGCCCTTTTAGACAGAGTGTTAAGTTCCGGGATGATCTCATTTAATCCCGACTGGGTAGAAAGAATGACCGAAGCTACAGGCCCGGCATTCACCCTCACCGGTCCGATCTTAAGACCGGTCATGATGGGCAGATCTATTTTACTGAACTTGACATCCCTGGTGTAACTTGTGATGTCGGTACCGGAACTTTGCAATTCCTGCACAACAACTTTACCTCCGGCGGTATTAAAGTATAGTTCCGGCTCGATATAAAAGCTGAAGAGTTTTATCCTTGTCATGACTCCTACATGGAATCCGGTAAGGGCATTACTCTCCAGCAGGTTGTACTCCGTTCCATTGCTGGTCACGTTCTTTATATCGTCAAACTTGAGTTTTGAAAAATTAACTCCGCCTTTTACCCCGAACTTAATAAACTGCGCCGAAGCAACTCCAGCGGTAAACATCAAGATGATGAGAATTCCTGCAGTCTTTTTCATAATTGTAAGTTTTTGATGTCACGAAGATAATTCTTTTTAATCCCGGCTTTTTTCATCTCAGAAAAATTTAATGAACAGGCTTATCTGTGCCGGACAGGTTTCAGTTACGAGTTTGTCAGTAGTCCTGGTATATTGAAAGCCTTCGTGGATATACGAATATTATGCCAAATGGTTTGGAGGTCTGAACTGTCGCAGTTCGATTTTAATCTGATACAATCCCGCTCGGTTTGAAACCTATCCGGAACGCCTGTGCCGTAACCACGTCACCTGCTTTTACAGGAAAAGGTCCGGTATACAGAAATGTATGTTTTGCATTCAGTCCTTTCCCGTTGATTTGGTAGGCGATGGAAGATCCTGACGTCTTACAGCTTATTGTGGTTTTCCCGTTTTCAACCTTGATGACCGGATCGGTTGTCACCGGCTGGATTCCGTTAGGCCACATAGAGTACACAAGTTCCTTCTCCGGTATAGGGCCCGGATCATGAATTTTTTTCATCCAGTCCTCATTAACCTTCCTCATCCGTTTCAGTACTTCGGCATTTTCAGGCTTACCGGCTATATTATGAAGCTCATACGGATCCTTATCCAGATCATAAAGTTCCTCAGGTTCCTTTGTTTTCCTGAACCAGTACATCTGGTCCGCGTTAAGTTTGCCTTCATCGCGCAGACGGAGGAGTTCTCGCATGGTCGGCATGGCTAACCTGAAGGTTATATCCTGGTAAGCCCCTACTTCCGGCATATAGTTGCGGATATATTTGTAATGCTTATCCCTGACCGCTCTCCGGCAATCGGTGCACTGGTCCATCCGGTCGCGGGCAGCATAAATATAATTCCTGGGCTCAGCTTTCTGGTCCCCCCAGAAGGCTTGTCCCTGTATGAAGTCCGGAATTTTTATGCCAGCCATGGAAAGGATTGTGGGAGGGATATCCACGAAGCTGATCAGGTCATCATTGACTTCGCCGGCATGCATTTTATTCGGGAAACGGATGATCATAGGAACCTTCAGCCCTGAGTCCTCTATCTCCCGTTTTCCCCTGGGCATGGGTCCGCCGTTATCGGAGTAAAAGATCACAATGGTTGAATCGAGCAGACCGTCCGCCTTCAGTTCATCGAGGATCTCGCCTACCTCGCGGTCCATGATGGTATTATTGGTATACATGGTGGCGATATCGCGCCTGACCACTGCATTATCGGGGTAATAGGGAGGAACTGGAACATCTTCAGCCCGCACGGCTTTAGGCTCGTCGAGCCATTCCCACACCTGGGATTCGTGTGAACGCATGAAATTAAAGATGGCAAAGAACGGCATGCCCTTTGGCCTGTTTCGCCAGTGGGCCTGGCGGCTGCTTTCGTCCCATACCGTTCCCGGAGCTTTGAACTGGTAATCTTCCTTGTCGTTGTTGGTGCAGTAATACCCGGCAGCTCTCATGTATTCGGGATAACATTTGACTCCGTCGGGAGGAACGGCCTCATAAGGAGGACAACCCTTAGCTTCGGGCAGACCTTTCCAGTTGGTCCGCATATTGTCGGCGCCGAAGCTGGTAGGGTACATGCCTGTGATCAGGGCTGCCCGGCTGGGAGCACACACGCCTGAGATATCGAAGACATTGGTGTATCTGACGCCTTCCCTGGCCAGCTGGTCGATGTTGGGAGTATAGGCGGCCGGATCGCCGTAACAGCCGAGGTAAGGGCTGATATCCTCACAAACCAGGCACAGGATATTGGGTCTGAATCCCAGCTCATCCTTTGCCGGCTGTTCCTTCTGCTTTGGCTGACAACCCCCGATAAGGGTCAGAGCTCCGGCAACGGTCGTTTTTGCAAGCAGGGATTTGCCGGATGGTATACTGAAGCTATTCATGACATGTTTTTTATTGGTTATCCTTGAGACAACGTACGGAAAGTCCGTTGGTGCGGAGATAGTATGGTCCCACATAGAGGTTCAGATACCTCGGCGGCTGGGGATACCAGTACTTATCGAGCTGGGAGAACCATGCTCTCAGCTCGTCACTGGATGTTGAAGACCAGAACAGGGCCCATGATCCCATCCTGAGAAAATGGCTCTCATAACCACCACCGCCGGGAAGAGCAGTAAAACCGCTCTCATTGTCACCATCCCATGAGGGCAGGTTCGCGGGGGTGACTTTCATGCGGTAACCGGCCGAATCCTTTCCCAGGAAGTTGCTTAACTGTTCCCAGTCTGCTTTGGACGGTACATGCCAGCCACCGGGGCAGATACCCTGTGAGCCCTCGTCATCCGTCCATTGCATGGCCTCATTCCAGGTATATAATCCACCATAGATCTTACAGTTCTGCGGATCATTCTTATAACAGGTTTTTTCAATCACACCGTTATTCTGCTGATCATGATCCTTAACGACTTTACCGATGTTCATGTTCTCCTTCATCCAGCATTGCTCACCGATCTGCACAGTATGATAAACAGTGCCGTCACGGTTGTCCCTCACCATATCCCCGCATTTGAAGGTCTGTTGTCCCATGATAAAGGAAGAATACAGGATGGTGATCATGAAAAGTACTGATGATTTCATCGCATAAGGGAGTTTAATTTTTATGCACTAAGATTATCCTATTCCAAAATAACACAATTATTACATGCGGGATGAAAATAGAACTACGTTAAGTTCTAAATTGTTCGGTCAGCTCCCGGATGATCACCGAGGCCATCACCATCCCGAATACCGGCGGCATATAGGAAATGGTGCCGACAACAGACCGTTTGTTTTTTTCACCTTCCACCGTTCGCACTGCGCTTTTCTCCACCGTCTCAGCCGAATATACCACTCTGAAGCCGGATCGTATTCCAAGCCGGTGGAGCTGTTTCCTGATATAATAAGCCAGCCGGCAGTTATGGGTTTCGGAAATATCACTGACGGTCACCTGTAAGGGATCAAACTTTCCCCCGCTTCCCATAGAGCTGATAAGCGGATATGATTTATTCAGCGTTTTGGCGATCAGGCTTACTTTAGGTGAGAGAGTATCAATGGCGTCGGCCACATAGTCAAAAACCGTCTCCAGGATTTCATCTATCCTGTCCTCCTGGATAAATTCCTGAACCGTATGCAGCTTCAGATCCGGATTTATATCCAGAAGCCGTGTCCTGAAAAGATCTGTTTTGTACTGTCCCTCTGTACTGGAGAGTGCAATGAGCTGACGGTTCCTGTTGGTAGAATGCACTGTGTCATTATCCACAATAGTCAGTTCGCCGACGCCTGCCCGGCATAACGTTTCCGCCACATACCCGCCGACACCACCCAGTCCGGCAATCAGAACATGCGCCGATGCCAGCTTTTCCATGAATTCCGGCCCGCCAAGTAATGCAGTCCTGTCCTGCCATTCTCCCGGTTCTCCAGTCATCCTTTAAAAACTTTTAATAAATTACCGGTTATTGAGTCCTTCAGATTTTTAAGGCTGATCCCCGCAATTTCAGCCAGCAGATTATAAACCACTTCGATGGGCATTTTGTCATCATCCGTTTCCGTAAACAGGGATGACAGGGGAATGTGCCGGAGAATGTCCCTGGTTTTATCCCGGTTTCTGAGTAACCGTTCTCCCACCGAGAGATAAAATCCTTTTGACGCCAGGTCCTCAGCCATCTGCGGGCTGCTGTTGAAACCGTGGAGAATCCAGGGTTGTGAAGCCCCGGTTTCTTTCCTGATCTTTACAATATCCCCGAAAGCTTTTACACAGTGGATGATGAGGGGTTTTGAATATTCCTCAGAGATATCAACATGTATTCTGAATATCTCTTCCTGCAGCGTCATGTTCGTCATGATGACCTTATCGATCCCCGATTCCCCCAATGCAACCACCAGATCTTGTTCTGCCGCTCTGACAAGCAACGGCTCCAGTTCTTGAAGCGGTTTAAAATGAATGATATGCCAGGGGTGTAAACCGGCACTTACAGGTGCCGTGAGTGCCTGCCCTTGAAAATCGCCCAGGTTCAGATTGTAGATCCTGAAAACGTTTTCTTCCCGTTCCGGATTATGGGAATGGATGTCGATGAATTCCGTATGTTCAGGAAGAGTCATCATTTTAACCCAGGGACCTGACCGCATTACTCATCCGGGAAACGGTCTCTTCCTTTCCCAGAAGAGCGGCAATGTCTTGCAGACCCGGACCTTTGGAAGTCCCTACCAGTGCAAGACGCCAGGCATTCATTACCACACCGGTTTCCAGCGCATGTTTTTCTATCCATGATCTTACCACGGACCCGATGATCTCTGCCTCAAACGGCTGACAACTTTCCAGTTCTACCGCCAGGGATGAGATGATTTGTCCTGTACCTTCTTTCCATCGTTTCCTGACTACTTTTTCATCATATTCAACCGGGGCAATAAAAAAGAAGTCGGCATGGTCCCATAAGTCCTGTACAAAATCAGCCCGTTCTTTCACCAGACCAATTACCCGTTCCACAAAACCATCCTCCCTTACAACTGATTTCTCCTTCAGGATTTCCTGAAAAGCTGGGACCAGTTCACGATCCGGTTTTTGCTGAAGGTAATGATGATTGTACCACCGGGCTTTGGCAGGATCGAATTTCGACCCGGATTTACCAACTTTCTCAAGATCGAAGTCGCGGATCAGTTCATCCATGGTATAGATCTCCTGTTCCGTGCCGGGGTTCCAGCCCAGGAAAGCAATGATATTGACGCAGGCCTCGGGAAAATAGCCTGATTCGCGATAGCCTGGTGAGACTTCACCGGTGACCGGATCCTTCCATTCGAGCGGAAATACCGGAAAGCCTCCCTTGTCACCGTCGCGTTTGCTGAGTTTTCCCTTGCCGTCGGGTTTCAGGATAAGAGGAAGATGTGCGAAGTGTGGCATACTTTCTTCCCAGCCAAAAGCCTTGTAAAGCGACACATGGAGGGGAAGGGAGGGAAGCCATTCCTCTCCCCGGATCACATGACTGATCTTCATGAGATAATCGTCAACAACATTGGCGAGGTGATAGGTAGGCATGCCATCCGATTTGAACAGGATCTTGTCATCCATGGTGGAGCTGAGAACCCTGACATCACCCCTTATCTCATCGTGCATGAGGATATTTTCATCTTCCGGGAATTTAAAACGGATGACGTAGGGTACATCTTTTTGATGTAACCGTCTCACTTCATGTTCATTCAGTGTAATGGAATTGTTCAGACGGCCCCGGACAGCCTGGTTATACGTGAAGGATTCTTTTCTCATTTCTGCTTCCTTACGAAGACGTTCCAGTTCCTCAGGAGTGTCGAATGCGTAATAGGCAAATCCTTTCCTGACCAGCTCTTCAGCATAGGCTTTATATATTTCTTTCCGGTCGGATTGCCGGTAAGGTGCATATTCACCGCCCTTTCCGCCCCCTTCATCAAGAATGATGCCGCACCATTCAAGACATTCAAGGATATACTCCTCGGCTCCAGGAACATATCGGGTCTGATCGGTATCCTCAATGCGGAGGATAAAATCCCCTTCAACCTTTTTTGCGAACAGATAATTAAAAAGTGCGGTCCGTAATCCGCCAATATGCAATGGCCCTGTTGGACTGGGAGCAAACCTTACCCTGATGCGTCGGTGTGGCATGATGAAAATGTTTCTTGCAAAGATAGGTAAAATCAGATTTTTCTTTCGATAGCTCATGTTATTAATCATTTTTTACCGCCGAAGTTCTTCCTACTTTCGTTCCCTGAAGTAAACCTGAAAATTCTGCAAATTATATGGACCGTATCATGGTAATTGGTGCCGCCGGACAGATTGGTTCAGAGCTGGTGGTTGAACTGAGAAAGATCTATGGTGATTCAAACGTTTTTGCGACGGATATTAAGCCGGGACCAAAAGATATTGTTGAGGGAGGCCCCTTCCAGGTCCTCGATGTGATGGACGATAAACAGCTGATCCATTTTATTATCAGGAACAGGATAAACCAGATCTATCATCTGGCGGCGGTACTGTCGGGGAATGCGGAAAAACTGCCCACTCAGGCATGGCATATCAATATGGAGAGCCTGATGAACGTGCTGGAGATCGCCAAGATGGTGGAGGATGTCAGAAAAGTTTTCTGGCCCAGTTCTATAGCGGTTTTCGGTCCTACAACTCCGAGGATACATACGCCACAGCTCACTATCATGGAGCCTGTGACCGTTTACGGTATCTCCAAACTGGCAGGTGAACGTTGGTGCGATTATTACCGCAGTAAATTTGATGTGGATGTCAGAAGTATCCGTTATCCGGGTCTGATCAGTTATAAAACGGAAGCAGGCGGAGGAACCACCGATTATGCCGTGGAGATCTTTTACGAAGCCATCCGGCAGGGATGCTACGAGTGTTTTCTGACCGCTGATACAGCTCTTCCAATGCTCTTTATGCCTGATGCCATCCGTGCAACTATCGAACTCATGGAAGCCGAACAGTCTAAACTGACCACCCACAGCAGCTATAACCTGGGTGGTTTCAGCATGACTCCCGATGAGGCTTTCCGGGAAATCAAAAAACATATTGCCGGTTTTACCATCAGCTATAAGCCCGATTTCAGGCAGGATATCGCTGATACCTGGCCCAAAAATCTCGACGACAGTATTGCCAGGAAGGACTGGGGTTTCCACTATGACTATGATCTCTCCGCTGTTACGGATATCATGCTCCGGGAGGTCAGAACAAAACTTAATTTGAATCTTTAAAACAGATAAGAGATGTACGGTAAAATCAAAGAACATCTTCAGCATGAACTGAAACAGATCCGCGATAACGGACTGTTCAAAGATGAGAGGATCATCGTTTCACCTCAGGATGCGGAGATAAAGCTGAACACCGGCCAGAAAGTACTGAATTTCTGTGCCAATAATTACCTGGGGCTTTCAGATCATCCTGAGCTCGTAAAAGCTGCCCGGGAAGCACTGGATTCGCATGGTTACGGCATGTCGTCGGTGCGCTTTATATGCGGGACCACCGATCTGCACAAGACCCTTGAAAAGAAAATCGCAGGATTTTTCGGAACGGAAGACACGATTCTTTATGCGGCCTGTTTCGATGCCAACGGAGGAGTTTTTGAACCGTTGCTCGGAACCGAGGATGCCATTATCTCCGATGAACTGAACCATGCTTCCATCATCGATGGGGTCAGACTTTGCAAAGCAAAGCGATACAGGTATAAAACGGCTGATATGAACGACCTGGAAGAAAGACTTAAGGAAGCACAGGCTGATCGCTTCAGGCTGATCGTTTCAGATGCCGTTTTCTCCATGGACGGACATATTGCGCCGGTGGATAAAATCGTTGAGCTGGCCAAAAAATATGATGCCATGGTTATGGTTGATGAATGCCATTCGGCAGGCGTCGTGGGAAAAACGGGAAGAGGAGTGACTGAACATTTTAATATCCGGGGTGAAGTGGATATCATCACCGGTACCCTGGGAAAAGCCTTTGGAGGTGCCATCGGAGGCTTCACCACGGGACGAAAAGAGATCATCGAAATGCTGCGACAGAGGTCAAGACCTTACCTCTTCTCCAATTCATTGCCTCCGGTAGTGGTAAGTGCTGGCATCCGCATGATTGACATGATGAGCGAAACCACTGAGCTGCAGGACAGGCTGCATGAGAACACCAGCTATTTCGTTGGAAAAATGGAAGAAGCCGGCTTCGACCTGAAACCCTCTGGTTCTGCGATCTGTGCAGTAATGCTTTATGATGCCAGGCTGTCACAGGATTTTGCAGCTAAACTGCTCGAAGAGGGAATCTATGTCATTGGATTCTATTACCCCGTTGTTGCACAGGGACAGGCACGTATCAGGGTGCAACTCTCTGCCGCCCATACCCGCCAGCATCTGGATAAAGCTCTCGGAGCATTTATTAAAGTAGGTAAAGAGCTGAAAGTTATAGGTTAACAGAAGAAGGCCCGGAATTTCACCGGGAATGAGCTCAAAGTATGGTTTGAATGGTACGGCGTTCCGGAACCTCTCCGGATCGTGGGTCGGGAGCTATAATTTTTTTTTCATTCCGGGATCTATCAATTTATCAGGCCGGGGAAATTCACTAACCGTATATTTGTGGTACCTTTCATAGATTATTGATTCATTTTCGCTACATCGCCTGAAGAGGTTTGTGTAACTGCCATGACAAAACGATAATTTTAAATGGAGGTGGCACAAAAGGATGTGAACTTAGCGAAGCGGTCTCACGACCGAAGGGAGTAACTTAGCGAAGCGGTCTCACGACCGAAGGGAGTAACTTAGCGAAGCGGTCTCACGACCGAAGGGAGTAACTTAGCGAAGCGGTCTCACGACCGAAGGGAGTAACTTAGCGAAGCGGTCTCACGACCAACGGGAGTAAAATTACGCTAAATTTAAGAGGACTGATGCATGTAAGTACTCCCGCTGTAGCGGGACGGGTTACGGGGCCAGTAATATAAATAAAATATTTTACGTGAAATGAGACTTATCGGTAACCTGGTATGGCTGATCTTCGGCGGACTTATCATCGCCGTTGAATATGTCGTTGCAAGTCTTCTGCTGATGATCACCATTGTTGGAATCCCTTTTGCCTTTCAAACCCTGAAGCTTGCCAGCCTTGCACTGTGGCCATTCGGCCGTGATTCGGTTTATCTGTCGCAGCCTACCGGTTGTCTCACAACCCTGTTAAATATCATCTGGCTTCTCATTGGCGGATTCTGGATTGCCCTGACCCACTTCGGCTTCGGACTTCTTCTTTGCCTGACCATCATCGGCCTGCCTTTCGGAATTCAACATTTCAAGATGGCTTCCCTGGCTCTCACCCCTTTCGGCAGAACCGTTTCCTACCATCGCTGAAAAACCTGAAATGTGAATTTTTTATGATAACCTGAAGAGAATATTTCAGGGTTCTCAATGGTCACCAGGACGTTTTTTAAAGATGCCGCATCCGGGAAATCATAGACGCGTGTGGTCAATTCAGGGGCGAACGACAGCCTTCAAAAACATTTGTGGGAAAATTCACTGCGCATTGTTTAAAAGGTGCAGGACCGTATCGGCTAAGATTTTGTGACAAGAGCTGTGCCTTTAAAAATTCCGTCTGGTTTTGCACAGAGACGGGACTTAATTGAGCTGATGTTTCCTGGTCTTTCATCTTTAATCAGTACCTTTGTGATCCCCTAATCAATATATTTTCATGATGAAGCAGTTCCTGGTATTTCATTTATGCCTTTTGCTCTTCAGTCTTAATGGCTTCGGTCAGCAGGCAGTTTATGACATAACCGGTTTCGGAGCCATCGGGGACGGTGTTACCGATAATACCGCAGCCATCCAGAAGGCTGTTGATCAATGTTCGCAAACGGGGGGAAGAATTATTTTCCCTGAAGGTATATTTCTTTCCGGAACGGTCAGTCTTGCTTCGGACATCACCATTGAGCTTACTGCGAAATCTGTCTGGATGGGCCTTCCGGATATCAGTGTCTATCCTCTGATCGAACCGGAGATCCTGTCAAGGATGGATATGGTTCCGAGGCGGGCCATGATATACGCCAGGGATAAGCAGAATATTACCATCACCGGAAAGGGAACGTTCTATCCGAACGGTGATAACAGCGTGTTTCAAAATCATATTGGGGACAGTCCCGACAGGCCTTTCGGGATCCAGATGGTGAACTGCCGGAACATCACGGTGTCGGGAATAACAATGAGAAATTCTGCCTACTGGATGCAGCGTTATTTTCATTGTGATAATCTCCGCTTTGAAGATCTGAATATTTTCAATCACTGCAACCTGAATAATGACGGGCTGGATATTGACGGATGCCATAAGGTGGTGGTCACAGGCTGCGTCATCGATGCCAGTGATGATGCTCTGGTTTTCAAGTCGGAAGGTATGCGTACCTGTGAAGATGTGGTTGTCAGTAACTGTGTATTAAGGTCCCAGGCTTCGGCGCTTAAATGGGGGACAGGGTCGGTTGGCGGATTCCGGTTTTTTACGGTGTCAAACTGTGTGATACGTCCTTCAGAGGCCAGGGTCATGAATCATCCACTGGGCAGCTGGGCCGGATTGGTGGGTATCGACATGGGGAATGTAGATGGTGGAATCATGGAAGATATCCTGGTCCGGAATATTGTTGTTGACAGTATCGAGACGCCTATTTTCATCAGACTGGGGAAACGCAATGCCAGGGACTTCGCCGGGGAGGATAGCTTTTCTGACGGGGTGAGCCGTAATATTCAGCTCAGTGACATAACCGGATCGGCGGCGGGAAAAATCAGTTGTGCCATCACAGCCTATGCTGGAAATTATATTCAAAATCTTTCCCTGACCAATATCAGCTTTTCCTTCCCGGGTGGCGGTACGGAAGAGGATGTATCCCTTGAAGTGCCGGATGCTGCACAGAGTTACCCCATCAACCGGATGTTCAACACCAATCTGCCTTCGTACGGCTTCTACCTTCGTCATATCAGGGGACTTTACATGAGTAACGTGAAGATGAGCCTGCGAAATGATGAATCGCGTCCGGCCATCGTCCTCGACGATGTGCATGACATGACCATGCGGGATATTTACCCGCAAAAGCCGGTGGGTGGTGAACCTGCTGTTTTAATCCGGAATTCTGAAGATATCCGGGTATACGGCACAGATCATACCGTGAAAATATCGGATTTCCTCCAGGTTAAAGATTCTGTCACACGCAATATCAGAATATTTAATCCATATTCAGGCGTTCCTGCAGGAGACACTCCCCCGGCAAAACTGAAAATCTTTTCACACACTGACAGGATTAACGTTAACCTTCTGTCATGGGAAAAAACCGTGGACGATGGCGGAACAGGTTATTTTGTCATTTTGAGGGATGGGAAGCCTCTCGCCACAACCCGCGACACGGTTTATGCAGATATCCATGTGAAAGGAGGCCGGGTATATAATTATTCCGTAGGTTATAGGGATGGTTTTGGCCGGACTTCTTCTTTCCTGTCCCAAAAAATCAAAACCGTTCCCGATCACGACCGGCCCTTTGTTGAACATTTCAGGCTGGTCAATAACCATAAACTGGTGATAACGTTTTCAGAACCTGTGGATACGCTCTCTGCAGCTGATGCGTCACATTACCGTTTCAGCCCGGTCGTGGACATAAGGAACGTCACCCTTTCCAACCAGGGTGAAGAAGTGATCCTGTCTGTCGACTCACTTTTCCAGGGAGAAAAATATACGCTGGACATCAGCGGGGTAACCGACAGGGCAACGAAGCCGAATGTGTTAAAAGATTATCAGACCGTGATCATAGACAAACCGGTAGTTCTTCACATCCTCACCCCCGACGATCTGAAGAATTTCAGTGATCCCGGTAAAAATCCGTACCAGACGGAGGGGGTCAGGGTACTGGCATCGGGAAGAGGGGCATGCTTTAATGGTGAAAGTTCCTTTATCCGGATACCGGATACCCGTTCATTAAATTTTTCGGGTGATATGGCGATATCCGTATGGTTTTCGGTGAATGATCCGACAGAAAACAAATATATGAGGATCCTTAGTAAGCGCTCGGTATGGAATGCACCTGACGGCTATGAACTGGAGATCAATCCGGGTGAGCACAGGATCAACTTTTCAGGAGCGGCAGCATCACCCGATATGCAGGGTGTGATAAAGTATTCCTTCGACAGGAAATGGCATCAGCTTACTGCCATGATCAGGAATGATTCGGCCATCTTCTTTATTGATGGTATGCCGGCTGGAGAGGATCCACTGGTGGCCATTCCGTATCCAAATCAGACAGATCTCTACCTTGGAACTACCCCCCTGGGGAAAGATCATTTTGACGGATGTATTGGCGATCTCTTTATTTTCAGTCGTTCACTCAGCACTGAGGAAGTTTCGAAGCTTTACAGACGTGAATTTCCCGGATATGATACGAGTAATCCTGCAGGGCCTGTCAGCTCCGGCTCCGGACAGGCTTGGCCTTATTCCGGAGAAAGACCGGGGATATAAAAAATATAAGTTCATGGATTTAAAACATATTTACTTATTTTTAAGGCCTTTTAAAAATGGTTCCATGAATATCCGGCACAAACTCCGGCTGATTTTTACCGGCCTTTCAGCCCTTTGTTTTTCCCTTTTACCGTTGTTTTCACAACTGTCAGGTCCGAAAACAGTTTTTTGGGAAATCTCGGGTAACGGCCTGGAAAAACCTTCGTACCTCTTCGGCACCATTCATCTTATGCCTAAGAATGAGTTTGAAACTTTCAGGATTGTAGATGAAAAACTAAAGGAGAGTCAACAAATGGTCCTGGAGATGATCATCGACGTGCCCGTGAAGCAACAAATAGAATGGGCAAAACAGATGATGCTCCCCGAAGGGCACACTTTGCGCGATTATATGCCGGAAGAGGATTACAACAGGGTAAAGCAGTTTGTTCTGGACAGCCTGGGCGTGAAAGAGATGATGTTTAATGCCTATATTAAATTCAAGCCTTTTGCCTTTTACAGTGCGTTAATCCCTTCAGTTATCGGGAAGAGAATCGAAGGCTACGAAAATTATTTCTCGAAAATCGCCAGGAAAAAGAATATACCGGTGCAGGGACTCGAGAGTTTTGAATTCCAGGTAGGAATTTTCGATTCTATACCAAATGATAAGCAGATGGACATGTTCTTCAGTAATGCGGGGGATATGAAAAAGGAATTTTCTGACATTCTGGATACATACAAAAAGCAGGACATCTACCATATGTCGGAAGAAACTTCTGATGAAACTGCACCCGGGGACTTTGAAGAGCGTCTGATATCAATGCGGAATGATGCCTGGATTCCGAAACTGGAAGCTTTTATGAAAGACAAGCCTTCGTTCATCGCGGTTGGTGCGGGGCATCTTGCCGGAGAGCACGGTCTTATACTAAAGCTCAGGGAGGAAGGGTACGATGTTGAACCGATAATGCTGAGAGAAAAGAATTAATGAGCAGGAAAAAGGCAAAGGATATCATTTACATATATCTTCACAAAATTCACATTTACGGCGGACTGTACTGTGCTGCCTACCTCATATTCATGGGATCGACCGGTTTGCTCTTCAGCCACAATCAGCTCATCCCAAAAAATTTCAGTACGACCTCTCATTTTTACCCTGTAAGGCTTGATGAACATCTTTCAAACGACTCCATGATCACCGCGGTTTCGAAAGAGCTGGACATTTTCGGGTACAGGCCTTACTGGGAGCAGAGGTCCGATTCAACAGGCCTGTTTCATTTTCAGATCGCAAATCCGGCGGCCATTTACGACGTTGATCTGAACCCCGGGCGGGATACTGTCTTTGTAAAGGAAACACGAAAAAAGGTGCTGAACGTGATGATCGGATTGCACGGGTCTTCTGCAGGAGAACCGGCAGCATGGATCACCACACTCTGGCACTATTATGCTGAATCGGCGGTAATGACGGCCATTCTCGTTCTCTCTATCAGTATTTATTTCTGGTTCAGGCGATCAGTCAGGCGACGCGGTGAATGGATTCTGATCAATGGGGCCGCACTTTTTGCAATTACATATACATTGTTCATATGGCTGGTGGGATAAAAAGAGGAAAAATATGGCGGAAGATCCATCTGTTCAGCAGCATGATGATCCTTGTTTTTACGGCCTTCTTCATGCTTTCCGGCCTGATGATGATACGGCACGACCTTTTTCCTGAAGGTAAACCGGTTATCCATGTGAACCGGCTGCCTTTATCGGTTCCTTTCAGGGGCAAGCCGGAAGTGTTCGGAAAAGAGCTCCGGCGGGTCTATGATTTGCATGGCCGGATGGACAAGCCCTCCCGTATACGTGACGGGCGATGGCGGTTTTTCTTTGCTCGGCCTGGTATTACCCAGGAGGTTCTTGTCAGTACAAACCTGGACAGTGTACAGATCAGACAAACCGAGCAACAGACCGCGGTAAGGGTGATCAACCGTATCCATCATCTCCGGGGGTACAAAGGTGGATGGAAATATGCCATCTGGGGTGTTCTTTATGATCTTTCCGCGCTTTCCCTGATCGTTTTTGCCCTCACCGGGGTATTCATGTGGTTCCGGATGAGGAAGAACTACAGGGCTGGCTGGTTCTTTCTCGGAACAGGTTTCGGAGTGACTCTCCTTGTTATTCTTTCAATGTATTTTTTAGGATGAAGGATCTGTCCGTAAATGTTCTGTTCCGGGACGTTTACACGGATTGAAAAATTCCACAAAAAAACCCCACTGCCTGGCAGCGGCAGCGGGGATCTTTGGTTTATTGAAATACTTATGCAAAGGCGGCATCATCCACACTTGGAATTACCGCAGGAATTACATTTCAGGCAGCCCTCCTCATACACCAGATCTTCAGAACCACATTCCGAACAGGTCTGGCCTTTGACTTTCGTCTTGTTGGGCACATATTTCTTCAGCGCCCTGGAAACACCGGCAGTCCATGTATTAATGGTATCGCTGTCGAGGCGGAGCGAGTTCACCAGATCGAGCACATCGGCAATTGGCATTCCGTAGCGCAACACACCGGAGATCAGTTTGGCATAGTTCCAGTATTCCTTGTTAAACTGATGAGACAGTCCGCCGAGGGTGTTTTTATACCCAAACTTGTCGGTGTACTGGAAGTCGTATCTTGTGACACCTCCCTCATCCTTATTTTTAATGATTTTCCCTTTGGTGATCGTTTTCGGGATAGGGAAAATCTCATCATCCTGATGGCCGGTAAAGATTTCATAGGGCCGGTTATTTAGCAAACCGATGAAAGCGATCCATTTCTCATTATTATGCATGAACCTCAGGATCTCGGCATCGAGGACCCTTGGCCTTTCAGGCCGCTGGCGATCTTCAATGGTGGTCTTGGTTTTGTTCTTTTTATCGTCGTTGCTCACCAGTACACCAGTCCGTGAGCCGTCGCGATAAACGGTAACGCCTTTACAGCCGTTCTGCCAGGCTTTGACGTACAGATCACCCACGAGGTCTTCCTTTGCATCCGAAGGCAGATTTATAGTCACACTGATGGAATGGTCAACCCATTTCTGGATCTGGCCCTGCATTTTCACTTTGGCCACCCAGTCCACATCGTTTGAAGTAGCCTTGAAATAGGGTGATTTTTCAATCACAGCTTTGATTTCGTCGTCGTCATAATCCATCACTTCATCAACATCATATCCTTTTATTTCAAGCCATGTGATGAATTTATGGTGAAACACATTGTATTCTTCCCAGCTGTCGCCTACCTCGTCGATCATAGTGATATTGGCATCCTTATCGTTCGGATTGACCTTTCTGCGTCTTTTATATACAGGAAGGAAGACGGGTTCAATTCCGGAGGTGGTCTGGGTCATCAGACTGGTTGTACCGGTTGGAGCGATTGTTAACAGGGAGATATTACGCCGGCCATGGGTCATCATGTCGTTATAAAGATTTTCATCCTCATTTTTCAGCCGGAGGATAAAAGGATTGTTTTTCTCGCGTTGGGCATCGAATATAGAAAAAGCTCCGCGCTCGGCAGCCATGATAGTGGAGGACCGGTAGGCCTCGAGGGCTATGGTTTTATGAATTTCGGTGGAGAAATCGATGGCATTGTCGCTTCCGTAACGAAGTCCGAGTGCTGCGAGCATGTCGCCTTCGGCAGTAATGCCAACGCCGGTTCTTCTCCCCTGGGTAGCCTTAATCCTGATCTTATCCCATAGGCGGCGTTCAACTGCTTTCAGTTCCTCGTCTTCCGGATCATTATCGATTTTTTTGATAATGGCATCGATCTTTTCGATCTCGAGGTCGATGATATCATCCATGATTCGCTGGGCCTTTCTTACATGCTCCTTAAAGAGACTGAAGTCGAATCTGGCGTTATCTGTGAAGGCTTCCTCAACGTAGCTGTAAAGGTTAATGGCGAGAAGCCGGCAACTATCGTACGGACAGAGCGGTATCTCGCCACATGGGTTGGTTGAAACGGTTTTATATCCGAGATCGGCATAGCAATCGGCTACGGATTCACGTTCGATCGTATCCCAGAATAAAATGCCGGGTTCTGCAGATTTCCAGGCATTGTGAACAATTTTTTTCCACAGCTTCCCGGCATCGATTTCCTGGATATAGGCCGGGTTTTCGGAATGGATGGGGTACTGCTGAACGTATGGCTTGTTTTCCGTTACTGCATCCATAAATTCATCGTCGATACGGACGGAGACATTGGCTCCGGTAACTTTTCCTGATTCCAGCTTGGCATCGATGAACCTCTCTGCATCCGGATGTTTAATCGAAATGCTGAGCATCAGTGCTCCTCTTCTTCCGTCCTGCGCTACTTCACGGGTGGAATTTGAGTACCTTTCCATAAAGGGAACCACCCCAGTCGAGGTGAGGGCACTGTTCAGAACAGGGCTTCCTGTGGGACGTATGTGGGACAGATCATGACCTACACCACCCCTGCGTTTCATCAGCTGAACCTGCTCCTGGTCTATTTTCATAATGCCGCCGTACGAATCGGACGGACCGCCATGACCTATGACAAAGCAGTTAGACAGAGAGGCGATCTGGAAATGATTGCCTATACCGGTCATGGGTGAACCCTGGGGGACAATATACCTGAAGTTTTTGAGGAGCTGGTATACTTCATCCTCCGACATGGGATTGGGATAGACCTTTTCAATGCGGGCGATCTCCGAGGCGATGCGGTGATGCATCATGTCGGGATTTTTTTCATACAGGTTCCCAAATGAATCTTTCAGGGCATACTTGTTGATCCATACCCTGGCCGCCAGTTCATCACCTTTAAAATATTTAAGTGCGTCCTGATAAGCTTCATCATTCGTGAAAATATTCTTATTTTCACTCCGTTTTTTTTTCTGAGCTTCTTCCTTCAATGCTTTTTCGTCAACTGATAAAACGGTTTTCTTTGTGGCAGCCATTTCTTCCATTTCCTTCGTTCTTATTAAGGGTTATAAACCAGGTGTTTTGGTTTTTTTTCTGAGGGGTGATCAGGTTCTGCAATTTATATATACACCCTACCAAGACCAAAATTTACCTGCTTGCATTTATTAACATTATGAAATACTTTTCAACCCGCCTCTTCATATTACAGATATTCAGACTATTAGTATTAACAATTTTTTTAAAGGAAAATATTAAACAGGATATAAAGGTCTTAAAAACTGTATTTATTATTAAAAATTATCCTCAAAATCCCTGAAAAACGGGCCATATGTAATACCAACCTGTGCCAATCAATTTAGGAAGAAATGAAGGGACAATCCTGTTTTATGAATCGGTTTTTATCAACAAAATATAAAAGCAAACTGTGCATAAAAAATGCTGAAAAAACTTGATTTAGCAGACTCTTATGCAAGCACTGGGATTCCGGATTGCCGATCCCGGATTCAATGTCGTTTAGATAAACTCCCTGAGCGCAGCCGAAGGTGGTCCCTGAGCGCAGCCGAAGGGAGCTTATCTAAACGACATCGATCCCGGATTCTGGATTTAGATTTTCTCCTGACAGAGCTTTCCGCCCCGGCCTTCTGCCGGCGTATTCAAAAAAAAGACTGCCCTGTATTGACAGCAGGGCAGTCTCTGAAAAAGAGTCAATGAAACAAAAATCTCAGAAGAAATACTTCAGTCCGATCTGGGCCTGCCATCTTGAACTGGTCAGTCCTGAATCATTGATGAAATAAGGAATATCATTTTTAGGTTTCTGGAAACTGAATACGGGGATTGTTTCCTGCCCGCTATTCGGATCTGCTTCCATACCCACAAAATGGATGAGGGAGATATTGTTATTATCGGCATAATAACGCCTGCCCCAGTCCTTATTAATAAGATTCCCGAGGTTGAATACATCGAACGTGAGCTGCAGTGTCTGTCGTTTGTCAACCATGTCTACGTAAAGATCCTGGGCAAAATGGAGATCCAGGATATTTTCCCAGGGAAGTCGCGAACCGTTCCTCTGGGTATATTTTCCCCGTCGGGTTTTCAGGTAATCATTGCCCTGGATAAAATCGTTGAGGTCTTTGTACATTGCCTGGAATTCGGGGCTCGAGGCGTTGTATTCAACAACGGCTTTGGTACCTGGATCGATATATCCGAGTCGGATGTCATTCTGGTCCTTAGGCACATAGATCAGTTCGGGACCCTGGTAGGCCTCATTGGTGAATGCACCATAATAGTCGTCGTAGATATAGGATACCCTGTGACCCGACTGTCCGTTATAGAAGATACTCAGGCTCGTTTTCAAATGATGGATATACTCTTTCTGGTAGGAAATCATTCCAACAATACGCGAGCCCATATCAAAGTCGGAAATACCAAGTTGGGCATCATTATTGGGTACGGGGCTGGATACGAGGTAATTCCATTGTGATGAGTTCTGGGAGCTGGTACCGTCGAATACCGACCTGGCGCTTCCGTAGGTATAAGCCAGGCTGGTATAGAGGCCGAAGTTAAAATTCTTCCTGATCTGAGCTGTGAGGGTATAGGTATTACCCTTATTGGTATTACCTCCCCACATGATCTGTCCGTAGTAAGGTTCGATGCCCTGGCCTGTATTGCTTGACAGTTTATACAAAGGCCGGTCGTCCCCGGTTCCTGTGGCATGGCCCCAGGCAGGCTGAAGGTTGACATCCCTCCAAAGAACATTGTTGATTGTTTTGGTATAAATAAATTCAACTGTTCCGACAAAACCGAAGGGCAGAACCTGGTCAATACCGACATCCGTTCTCAGCATCTGTGGGTATTTAAAATTGTTGGCATACATGTCGATCTGGCTTCCGTTGGAAACGGTAGCTGCACCACCGGGAATATACTGGGTATTCACATCGGGATTAAACTTAACCACCGGATGGGTCACAGAGCCGCCCGGTGCAGAATAGCTTCCGACCGTAAGCCCGTTGTTGGTATAGGACCCTGCAGGCCACACGAACGGTACGCGGGAGGTAAAGACTCCGATACCGCCGCGGACCTGGGTTTTTGAATCTCCGAACACATCCCAGTTCACACCCAGTCTCGGTGAAAACATGAGCTGGGCTGAGGGCATATTGCCTGAGCGGGCGCCCTGGAGGTTATAATAATTACTGAGCTTGGTGAGGGTGGTATCGTTGAATCCGGGGATGGCAAGCGGCTTATCCCGGAAAATGGGAACGTCGAGTCTGACGCCGAGGGTAAATTTCAGGTTTTCGGTGGCCTGGTATTCATCCTGGACATAGGCGCCGAGTTGCATGGCATTGAAATCTGCTGCAGCTTTGGATCCGTCACCCCTTACATTATCCACCAAAGAATATCCGATTTTGTAGATATAAGCCGAATCTTCGAGAAAATATTGAGGACTGGCAAAGGCATAATCACCGTAGGCTCTGCGCATAAAAAGGTTGTAAATATTATAAAATTCGTTATGTGTACCGAAAGTGAACGTATGTTTTCCTTTAAACAGCTGCAGGTTGTCGGTCAATGTAAGGATCTTCTGTGTCAGTTTGTTCCCTGAGGAATAGATTTCACCGCCGGCATGGATGGTTCCCGATCCGTCTGAGATGGTAATGCCCGGGAAGGGTTTCCCCATCACATTGCGGTCGTCATTGACATAGGTGTAGCCTACTTTCAGATTATTGGATATAGCATCACTGAAGCGGCTTTTAAGTTCGATGGCAAAGGCATCGGTGGTAGAGGGAAAATCGATCCCGCTGTTATAGAATTCGATGTTTTTGCTGTTGGAGGCATAAGGCCCGATGGATTCGCCATAGGTATACTGGTTACGGATCATGAGTTTATGTTTCGGGCTGATGTTCCAGTCCAGTCTTGTCAGGAGTTTCTTTCCGTTCAGTTCCATTGTATTGCTGAGATAACCTCCCGGATCGTAGCCCATTGCCTTGAGGTGATCGGCTATCTGGGTGATCATGGCCTCGTTGGAATTCCCGGCATAATCTGAAAAAGCGAAGGGTTGCGGGGTCTGGTCATGCTGGATCTCTCCGTTCATAAAGAAGAACAGTTTGTTTTTGATGATCGGGCCGCCGAGATTGAATCCGTAGGTTTTGGCCGTAAAGTCAGGTAATTTTTCCCGTGAAGTTTCATCGGTCACCCCGGGTGTTTTACCTGCGAGGTTCTGGTTTCTGAATTTATAATAAGCAAGTCCCCTGAATTCGTTTGTACCGCTTTTGGTCACGGCATTGATGCCGCCGCCGGCGAAACCGCCTTCCCTGACATCATAGGGTGCCAGCACTACCTGGAACTGATCTATGGCTTCATAGCTGATGGCCGGAATACCGGTTTGCCCACCGTTCATACCGTTGGCAGCCAGGCCGAATACATCGTTATTAATGGTGCCATCTATAAATACGGAGTTGTAGCGGTTGTTCATTCCGGCGATAGACAATCCGTCATCCACGACATTTGCCTGGGGAACAAACCGGGTGAAATCGTTCAGATCCCCTGAAATGTTAGGCATCATATTTATTTCCTGGGAGTTGATGACCGTTTCTGCTCCGGTCCGGTTCCCATCGATGATCTTGTAATTTCTGACCTTGGTCCCGGTGACCACAACTTCCTGAAGCTCTGTAGAGCTCAGCTTCAGACTCGCATTGATCCTGTAAATCTGGCCAAGTGTGAGATAGATGTTTGATTCCTTGTAGGTATTGTATCCTACAAAAGAGATCGTGACGGTATAAGGCCCGCCAACATTCATATTTGTCAACCTGAAATAACCTGCATCATCAGTGATGGTTCCAAACTGACTCCCTGTAGGTTCATGAATGGCGACTACGCTTGCCCCTGTAAGCGGTTTCCCGTTCTGGTCGGTAACCCGGCCATTAATGGCAGAAGTGGTAATACCCTGCCCCATGGCGCTTACTGTAATCAAGCCAACTAATAAGATGAACAGTAGTTTTTTTATAAGCTTCATAATATTAACATTAAGAGGAGATTTACGATTAAATTTATGACGGCAAAGTTGATGAGTAAGCTCATAATAAAGCCTAAATTATCGTTAATTTTAGATTAACTTTTTAATTCGGGGTACTGGAGATTTTCTCTAATAAACAGATAAGCGGAAAGAAGGATCGATTTGCAAAAGCTACTTTACAACATGTCTCAGGGAATCAATTTTAAAGATTCGCTAACGATTTTCCGGGTGGAGCCAATTCTTGAAATAACGTAATCTCTTGCTTTAGAGGAACAGGAAGTAAGATATTCTTTGTCATTCAGGAGTCTGGAGAAGATATCCGACAGGGAGGGAAGGTCAGAAACAGGAAAGGCGGCTTCTATTTCAAGCATTTCTTTTGCTTCGAGAAATTTGTGGTAGTTGGGACCAAACACAACGGGGAGTCCGTAGGTCGCTGCTTCAAGGATGTTATGGATTCCACGGCCAAAGCCTCCACCGACATAGGCGATGTTGCCGTATTTATAGACAGATGAAAGATGGCCGATGGTATCGATCAGTAAAACTTTAGCATGTGAGAACCCCCTTTTCTCTTCTTCAGTGAACCGTACAACCGGAAACTCGATCATTTCCACCAGCCGGTAAATCTTCCTTGAGCTGATCTCGTGCGGAGCCAGGATAAACTTGACACTCTCATCGGAATGGTTAATGAATTCCACAAGGATTTCTTCATCTTTATCCCATGTACTGCCGGCGATAATGATTTTCTTATCCTGTCTGAACTTTTCAATTTTAGGGTAATCGAAGGATCTCTCTGAAATGGTATGGACTCTGTCGAAACGTGTATCACCCGAGACAGTTGTGTTATGTACGCCAATGGAGGCGAGCAGGTTGGCAGAGGCCTGATCCTGAACGAAGAAATGCGTAAAGTAATTTAAAAATTTACGGTACCAGGTACCGTACCATTTGAAAAAGGCCTGGTCTTCCCTGAATTTGGCAGAGACCAGAAATACGGGGATTTTTTTCTTATGCAGTGTTCGCAGGAAATAATACCAGAATTCATATTTTATAAAATATACGGCAGATGGTTTGACGAGATTTATAAACCGCCAGGCATTAAAACGGGTGTCGAGGGGCAGGTATGAGACCAGGTCGGCTCCCGGATAATTTTTTCTGAGTTCATAACCGGACGGGGAAAAAAACGTCAGCAATATAAAACAGTCGGGAACTTTGTTTCTGATCTCTTCAATCACAGGGCGGCCCTGTTCAAATTCACCCAGCGAGGAGCAATGAAACCAGTAGACTTTTGCATCGGCGGGAATGCTTTTCCTGATCTTTTTCCACATTCCGCGACGACCTTTGAGCCATCGACGGGCTTTCACGTTAAAAGGGGCAGCCAGGATCAGAAGAAAGAAATATATCCGGATCCCGATTTTGTAAATAATTCTCATAACTACTCAATTCGGACACAAAAATATAATTTAATAATCCACGAGCATGATAAATTTTTATTATTCGCTTGATAAGGATAAAGAAAGGTTGTTACCGGCCGGGATCCGTTTCTGTTATATCCCGGGTATGGCGCTGCTTCCTTAAGGGCTGTCATCGGGATGAAAACCTTTATTTACCAAAGACGTTTGTGCCATCCCGCTGGATGAGATACTTCAGGCCAATTTCCACGTAACTGTCCTGAGAAGTAACGCCGGCAACGATATTAACGCCGGTGATCATAAATTTTACGTAGTCGGCCTGGTAGGTTTTAAAAGCATAAACCTGGAAAGGGGCGAGGGTATCGGTCAGGCTTTTCCAGGAGGTGTCGTCTACTTCGTGAAAGGCATCATAGAAGTTGGTGGCTTCCTGCAGAGATCCGAAATTACCTTCTTTATGAAATCCATAGGTATTGTTTACACTGGCAGACAACCGGGCTCCCAACACGCTTCCGTCAGGGTGCAATATCTGGGTAGGTGTTATATCAGCAACCTGTTTATTATCTAAACTGCTAACCGCTTTTCCGAGCTCGAACGAATAGCCATATACATAATATAAGTTTGAACCGTAAATCTGAGAGCTGAGGGCAATCGTGTTCTCATCAACAACAGGCTTCACGGTATTCTTATTACATGAAGCCAGTAACAGGACGAGCAATATAAAGATAAACCTCTTCATTTTCTTAGTTTATTAAAATGCCGCCATTAAAAGATCGAGATCTTTAGAGGGTATGTCGAACAGGTTCCCTATATATTCGCTTGTCAGGATACCGTTATAAATATACACTCCATGCCTAAGTCCCTGGTCCTCTTTCAATGCATGGTTCAGTCCGCCCGAATTTCCTATATTAAGTAGGACCGGCAAAAACACATTGCTTATGGCAATGGAAGCCGTTCTGGCAACGCGGGAGGGGATATTAGGCAAACAAAAGTGAATGACATCATGTTTAATGAAAGCCGGATTAACCTGGTTACGGCATTCGGATGTTTCGACGCATCCACCCTGGTCGATGCTGATGTCGATAATCACGGAGCCCTTTTTCATCCCTCTCACCATTTCTTCCGTGACATAAAATCGCGGTCCTTTCTCAACCATATAGATTGCTCCGATGAGAACATCGGCAGACTGCAGTGTCTTCTGGATGACTCTCGGATGGAATACAGATGTATGAAGCCGGTAGCCTACATTATTCTGCAGTCGCCTGAGCCGGTGCACCGACTGGTCGAAGACTTTGACGAAAGCCCCCAGACCCATGGCCGCCCTTACCGCGTATTCTGCTGCTGTGCCGGCTCCCAGGATCACCACTTCAGTAGGTGTGATGCCGGTAAGTCCTCCCAGCATTACGCCCTTTCCGCCACGAGTATTGCTCAGGTACTCAGCAGCGATCAGAACTGCTGTATTGCCTGCAATAGCACTCATGGAACGGGTGACCGGGTAGGTATTGTTCTCATCCTTGATTTTCTCAAAGGCGAGTGCCGTTACTTTTTTCTGGATCAGCGCTTCGACGAACTCCTTACTTTGCGAATTAAGGTGCAGCGAGGAAATCAGGATCTGTTGTGAATGCAGCATTCCGGTCTCCTTCCGGGTAGGTGGTGCAATTTTAAGAATAATGTCGGCTTTGAAAACATCAGAGGCTTCATCACGGATCTGTGCACCGAGTTCGCTGTAATCGGTGTCGGAATAATTAGCTGCCTTGCCGGCATTGGTTTGGAGAATGACTTCGTGACCATTTCCGGTAAGTATCTCAACAGCTTCGGGCGTCAGCGGAACGCGGCTTTCAAGCTTGTGATCTTCCCTGGGGATCCCGATGACAAGTTTTTTTTGCTTTTTTCCGACTTCAAGCATTTCCTCCCTAGGCATCATCCCTGATTGTGGAAATGAGAAACGGATTCCGGCAGAGCCTGGTTTATTCATCGTCGCATATCTTTTAATGAAGGGTCAACTAAAATACTACAATTCCCATAGTTTGTCAAGAAATTGATTCAGGCTTCCATTTTAACGGTTCTTGATCCGTCGGGGTTCACGGTAATAAACACTTTAACAGCATCTTCAGGCAGGAGATTTTCTGCTTTTTCAGGCCATTCGATAAAACAAAGGTTACCACTGTAAAAATAATCCTCGTAGCCCAGATCATACAATTCCTCTATTTCTTTGATGCGGTAAAGATCGAAATGGTAGATCACCCCTGCCTCTGCCGATGAATATTCATATACCAGGGCAAACGTCGGACTGCTGACCACATCCACCACGTTCAAGGCCTTACAAATGGCTTTGATGAATGTCGTTTTCCCGGCGCCCATTTCCCCGTACATGGCAAAAACCCGGCGGTTACCCAGTTCCCGCGTGAAGGCGAAGGCTGCCTGCAATATATTCTTCTCATCTGGGATCTCAAAGACCTTCATATCAAGTGCTTAACAGGATGAGGGGAATAAGCATTTCTTCCATAGATATTCCTCCATGCTGAAAAGTATTCCGGTAAAAGTTCACGAACTGGTTATAGTTATTCGGGTAAATCAGGAAATCATTCCCGTAGGCAAATATGAAGGAGGAGGAAATATTTGGTTTGGGCAGATGGACTTCATCGGGATTTCTTATTTCGAAAACATCATTCTTGGAGTAGTTCAGGTTACGGCCAAGCTTGTACCTGAGGTTGGCGGAGGTTTTTTTATCGCCGATAACCTTTACTGGATTCTGAACCCGGATTGAACCATGATCAGTGGTAAGAACGATCTTTACATTTTTCCCCGTCAGCTGTTTCATCAATTCCAACAAATGCGAGTGGTGAAACCAGGATGCCGTCAGTGAGCGGTAAGATGCTTCATTATCAGCCAGCTCC
Source organism: uncultured Bacteroidales bacterium (assembly GCA_963732905.1). Lineage (GTDB taxonomy): Bacteria > Bacteroidota > Bacteroidia > Bacteroidales > DASQZK01. Next base: position 449,807 of record CAVTBM010000006.1, on the reverse strand, counting down.
CGTATCATTTCCATGTCGGTACGGGCATGAGACAGCATGTCGACAAAATTGTAAATAATGATGTTCAGATCATAATTCATCAGGTCCTGGAAGCTCTCTACCAGTTTCTTACCGGTTCGCTGGTTGGTCACTTTTTCATAACGGAACCTGATATCCTTACCGAGCCGGGAGAGATGCTTTTCAAAGAGCTCCTTTTCATGAAGGTTCTTTCCGGCCTCATCCTCGTCAAACACCCAGAGGTCGGGGTAGAGGTCGTTGATCTCATACGGCATCAGTCCGGCAAACATTGCATTTCGGGAATACTGTGTGGCAGTGGGAAGAATGCTGCAGTAAAGTTCTTCGCTTTCGAGGCGGGAAAATTCGGTGATTTCAGCCTCCAGGGTTTTCCACTGGTCATATCTGAGATTGTCGATGAGGATGAAAAAGACTTTTTCGCCTTTCTCCAGCAGGGGAAAAACAGTGTTGGCAAACACAGAGGGAGACATCAGGGGTTTATCCTCCACATGGCTTCCGAACCAGTTCTGGTAATTCCTGCCAATAAATCTTGAAAATTCCTTATTGGCATCGGTTTTCTGCATGAGCAGGATCTCGTCCATATTTGTATCCGAAGAGTCCTGCAGTTCGATTTCCCAGTAAACGATGCGCCGGTAAATGTCGGCCCATTCGTCGAAGGAAGACGCCGAGTTGATGAGCATGCCGATACTTCCAAACTGGCTCTGATATCCGGCGGTGGTTTTCTGACTGATCAGTTTTTTGGTTTCGATATTTTTTTTAATAGTCAGAAGGATCTGGTTTGGATTTACGGGTTTGATGAGATAATCAGCGATCTTGGATCCGATGGCTTCCTCCATGATATCCTCCTCTTCACTTTTAGTGATCATAACCACCGGTGTAAAAGGGGTGACGGACTTTATCCTGTTCAGGGTCTCGATACCGCTGATTCCGGGCATATTCTCATCAAGGAATATCAGGTCATATTCATTTCTGATGACAAGACCGACAGCATCTTCTCCGTTGGTTGCGGAAGACATCAGGTAACCTTTCTCTTCGAGAAACAGGATATAGGGTTTGAGGAGATCGATCTCATCATCGACCCAGAGTATGCTGATTTTTTTCTCCATAGTTACGGCAGATAGTATTTCTGATAGAACAGATAATACTTTTCAAAATCCTTATCAGTCTTCAGAGTGATATAATTGGTCTGGGAAATAATGAACGGTCTGAAATCGGATTTGTTCAGACTCTTGAAAATATCAGCATCATCGTTAAGAGACTGGAGGTATCGTTTTGCACTGGCCAGGTCTGTAAATGATCTCAAAAAGAGAATGTTTTTTGTTCCTACCGTTTCATTTTGTATCCCGAGATTAAGCTTGCTATAGTTGTCGAGGTTGAAGTTGATGATGTTAAAATTCATTTGGTTGACGTCTGCCGGCTTTTCAACTGAGATGCCGATGATGAAGGATCCTTGTGGATTAAAGGTGTAGATCTGTTCAGCCATTTGCCTGGTGTCGGCTTTCTGAAGTTCGGGAGCCATGGCATAGATCTCCCCGATCAGGTTTTTTGCATAATCGCTGACTTCATGTTTGGGATAGTCGGCAATTATTTTCTGAAGTTCATCTTTAAGTACTTCTTTCCCCTTCAGTCCGCCTTCAGCCAGAGCCCTTAGCAGTCTGAACCTGGGGATAGTCCTGTCTCCCGCGTAAATCTTAATGGCATTATCTGCATCCCGCACCACGTCGCTGTACTGATCATTCTGAAATTCCTGGTAGGTTTTCACGTAGAAGTCCTGGACTTCATTCTGGTGTGATTCCAGTTCCTTGACATATTCCGGGTTTGCCAGGATTTTAGCCCGGGGATTATCTGGATATTTCCGGATGATCAGGTTTTTATAAAAATCTGCCTTGGAAGCATTACCGTTCAGGTCATACATTTCATAAAGATTAAAATACCCCATAAGACTGTTTGGTCCGTCGGGATAACGTCTGACCTGTTCTTCGAAGGTTTTGACAGCTTCGTTTTCATCTTTCAGATCATTCCGGTAAACGAGGCCCATGTTGAACAGGGCATTTTCAAGTCTTTCATTGGAAGCTGCCAGAGATGAATCGTTGAGAGGGATGTCCTTAAGGTAGTATTCCCTGTTTTTATTACTGAAAAGCGATTTGGTCTTTCCTGAAGTACTGTCGGTAGCTGCGGCTTCCTCATTTTGGTCACCGGTATCCAGGGTCTGCTTATTACTTCGCCGCCAGTTATCCTCAAGTTTACGGTTTCCCCATCTCATCCTGAATTCCGGCTGCCCGAAGCCTTTCGCATTGAGGTTATAGAAATACCATTTTCCCCCTGTCTGGCTTCCGGATCCCGATGTTTGGTTCATGGCCATTGTTCCGTACTGATTATTCTGCATCTCATCCTGTTTACGTTGCCGTTCTTCTTCTTCCTTTTTCCTGACATCCTCGATGATCTTATCGATTTTTGCCAGTCTCTCATTTTCAGGCATTTTCGCAAGGATCTGCAGGCTGTCTTCAAGAGTATAAACGTGCAGATGCTGGACCAGGTTCGTCAGACTTTTTGTTTTCACAGTGAGTTGGTCATAACCCTCATAGCTCCGGTCCAGGTTCTGGGTGGTGCTGTCGTAATAAGCCTGGGCCAGGCTGTAATCGGGTTTATTGTAATAAATATCACCGAGTGTAAGGTAAGATAACCCTTTCTGATTCGTATTGTTTACCGATTTAGCTGTACTCAGTTTAAAGTTCAGAATGGCTTTCGTCGTATCCCCCTCTTTAAGGGCAATTTTGCCGAGAGCGTAATAAATTTGGTCCTGGAAATCATTGTTTTTATCATCCCGGAGCATTTTTTCAAGCAATGAATTGATTTCCTTTTCTTTTCCCGATCCGGCCTTGTATGAACCGGCCATATTAATCTTGGCGCTAAACGTCATTTCGTAGGGCGGATTCATCCGGATCACCTGGTGATAGTTTTCTACAGCTTTTTCCGAATTTCCCGTTTCCTGGTATAACTGGGCAAGAATATAGGTATATCGCTCGCGCCTGTGTTTGGATTTTACGTATTCGAGGGCTTTTTCCAGCATGGGAATGGCCTGGTCCGTTTTTTTTTCCTTCATATACAGATCGGCATAAGTGGTGTAAAACTCTCCCAGGTACCCGGAAGGCATCTTGTCATCATTTTTGATCATCTGAAGAATATTTTCCGAATCACGGTATTCACCCGTTTCATTATAGGCACGGGCCATCCAGATCAAGGCTTCATAATGGATCGGTTCTTCGGAGAAATCGGTCACCACTTTTTTGAAGGTTTCCACGGCGGGATCGAACTTATTCTCATACACATAAGCCTTACCCATCAGTACATAATCATCGTCTACCCATTTGTTAAATTCTTTCTTATTATAAAATGCTTTTTGTTTTTCCGTAAGATTCCCTTTTTTAAGATCGGGTTTGACCGTGATGGAATGGAGGGTGATCACTTTCGTCGCCTTTTCAATTGCCCGGTTCATCTGGGGCGAAACAGACTGGGCAACCTGCGGGTTGCTGAAATAGAACAGGGGAAGGGTTTTGGTGAAATTATCCTGGAAATTTTTTTCTGTCTGGCTGACACCTTTTTTAAAGCTCTCATTGCCATTAAAATAGATGTTGTAATGTGATATCAGATTGTGATAATTCCGGGACATGGTCGTATTCTTCTCCGTTGAACACGATACTGTAACCAGCAGGATAAGCGCAATTATGATTCTGATTGCTTTATTCAAATTTTTCCTTATTAGCGGTACTATGAATAACTGTAAAAATGCAACCTTATTTTATTTCCTTCGATTTTTTCAGCCACAAATTTAGGGAATCTGATCGAAACGGACGGGAAAACGGTCGGGGGTGCACGGGAGATTGTGCCCGGTTTGTTATTACATATTATTTATGGCCACAACTTCCCTGAGTTCGGGAAGAGCCTTTCGGATGGATTCTTCAACGCCGGCTTTCAGGGTATGAGCGCTGAAGGGGCATTTGTCGCAGGCGCCGGTCAGTTCAACGGTAACAACCAGGTCATCGGAAACACTGCGAAGGATGATATCACCTCCATCGGCCTGAAGATAAGGCCTGATCTTATCGAGGGCAGTATTGATTCTTTCCAGGACTTCAGATCTGTCCATAAGGCATGTGTAGATTAATGTTTACCCGTAGTGATCTCTACCTTCCGGGTTGGATCCTTCTCACGGTTTCTTTTCTCAACAACCCGGATGACATTCTGAGCAAGCAGTTCAAACGGCTTCCCGGACGGATGGTTTTCATCCAGTGCTGAAGGCCGGCCAGAATCCCCGTCTTCTCTTATTCCCTGAACAAGAGGGATTTGCCCGAGTAATTCGAGATTCATTTTTTCTGCCAGATCTTTTACCCCGTCTTTACCGAAAAGATAATATTTATTGCCGGGTAATTCTTCAGGGGTGAACCAGGCCATGTTTTCAATGAGCCCCAGAACGGGTACGTTGATCTTATCTCCCGAGAACATGGCAATCCCTTTGACTGCATCAGCGAGGGCTACTTCCTGGGGAGTTGATACAATCACCACGCCGGTTACCGACGTTTCCTGCACAAGGGTCAGATGAATATCTCCTGTTCCGGGAGGCATATCAATGAAAAGGTAATCAAGGTCTCCCCACTCGGTTTGTGTAAGGATCTGCTTCAGGGCGCTGGTAGCCATCGGTCCGCGCCAGACCAGTGCATCTTCGGGACTCACAAAAAATCCGATGGATATGACTTTAACACCATGCTTTTCAATGGGTACAATGATTTCAGTTTCGCCCTCCCTTTTTATGAGCGGGCGCTCACCTTCAAGACCAAACATTTTAGGAAGGGAAGGACCGTAAACATCTGCATCCAGCAGTCCTACACTGGCCCCGGTTTTGGCAACAGCCACGGCGAGATTCACGGCCACGGTCGATTTGCCCACGCCTCCCTTTCCGGAAGCGACGGCAATAATATTTTTTACTCCAGACAGCGGATCATCCTTCATAACCTTTATGGCCGGCGGGGTAAAAATTTCTACAGAAACTTCTGCTTCAGGAGCAAGACGCTTTATCGCAGTTTCGACGGTTTTTTTAAGAGAAGCGGCGAACGGTTCCTTTGGTTTCTGGAATTTCAACAGGAGACTAACCCGGCTGCCTTCTACTTCCAGGTCACTAACGATCCCCATTTCGACAATATCTTTCCGTGTTTCAGGATGACGAACATTCCTCAGCGTCTCCAGTACCTTATCCTTGCTTATTGACATATCAAACGAAATTTAAAATCACAGCAGCAAAGGTATTAAAATATCTTTAATTTAGACTAGTTCTTTATTGGGATCCCAGAAAAGTTTGTCAAAATTCATCACGCGGTTGTTTTCAACGATCACGCCTTCATTTTGCAATAGTTCCTGCATGAGATGCTCGCCGGGGAAATGATGTTTGCCGGTAAGAAGGCCGTTACGGTTTACCACACGGTGAGCGGGGATGAATCCGGGGGAGGAGTGTGAGGCGTTCAGTGCCCATCCGACCAACCGTGCGGAACTCCTGCTGCCCAGGTAGGCGGCAATGGCGCCATAGCTCGTTACCCTTCCGGGGGGAATTTTTACGGTCACTTCGTAAACCCTGGAGAAAAAACCGTCATCCTTCGTCTTCTCCGGGTGGTTCATGGAGGATCTTTTCATGTGGGAGTCTGAATTTCAGATAATGGATCGCCAGACCCTGGGCCAGGTACTGTTTTTCATAGAACGTTCTGATATCCAATATCTCATCGGTAAATCCCGACCCGTAAAGGTCATCTGTAGCGACCAGCACTTCCAGATCATTTACCTTTGCCAGTGCCAGGGTATACTTATATAAAACATGGTTATCGGTCTTTAAATGAATGATGCCGTTGTCTGCCAGAAACTTCTGGTATTTCTGAAGGAAAAGGGATCCTGAGAGGCGCTTTTTATTGCGTCGTTTTTTAAGTTGCGGATCCGGAAATGTGAGCCAGATCTCCTGCACCTCACCCGGAGTAAAGAATGCATTGATAAACTCAATGCGGGTTCTGAGAAAAGCGGCATTGGTAATATGTTCCTGGTGAGAAGTTTTGGCGCCATTCCAGATCCTGGCACCCTTAATATCGACGCCAAGGAAGTTGCTGGATTTAAACCTCCGGGCCAGTCCGACGGTATATTCTCCTTTACCGCATCCCAGCTCAAGCACCAGGGGATGGTCATTACCAAAAACGTCTTTGTGCCATCGTCCCTTGAGAGGATAGTCTTTATCAAAAAAGTCGTCAAATGCCGGCTGAAACACCCGCTCGAAGGTTTCAAGCTCCTCAAACTTTTTAAGTTTATTCTTCCCCAAAATGTCTTCTATTTTAGCTGCACGAATTTTTCTATCCTTATACCCACATCGGTAACCGGGACTTCTTTGAGGCGCATGGCCTGTTCGACTTTAAAAGTATATACCCCCGGTGAGGCAAAACGCACATCCTGACGATACAGACGCCTGACCAGTTTGACATTCCCAAAGCCATTCCCAAGCCATCTTCCACGATTGTCGGCAATGCCAATACTCACGGTGTCGTGGATTTCAGATTGTGAAGGGGATACAATACTCAGAAACACGTAAAGGTTACTTTTGGGATATTCTTTGGTATGCCTAATGTCGATGTAAATGTTAAAGGCATGCGTCGTGTCTGTCATATCGACATTAAAGGTTTTGACATCATCCCATGACCATTTACCGCCGGCGGTTTTTTCAAAATGATCATAGACCATATCCGGATCGCATGACACCGTGCCGATAGCCAGGGCTGCAAAAAGTAAAATGTTCAGGATCTTCATTTGTAATCATGCTTTTTTTACGAATGGAGAAGAAAGGTTTAAATACCATCACCCTGTTGTCAGGGTTTCTTTCTGTGTTTTTTTCTTTTTTTCCTTTTGGGATTCTGGTCCTCGAACCGTGTCAGGCTTTCCTGGCCGATCACATCGTTAAAATCCATTGATTTTAACGGTTCGACATCATTCAGGTCGATAAGCCTATCCGGAGCCTGCCCTTTTTTGTTCATCCCGATGATCTCATTCACACGTTCAACGGGCACAGGAATAAGATTGGCTGCCGTATTACGGTCGAATGAATACCAGTAAATACCTCGGTAAATATCTGTCTTCTGATGGAAAGCTTCCCCATCTTTTGTTCTCAGGACGGTATCCCGGCTGGGAAAATTTTTCTGGGCATCCACGTATCCGGTAACCTCGTAATTCAGACAGCATTTAAGTTTACTGCACTGGCCGGCAAGTTTCTGAGGGTTCAGGGAAATTTCCTGGTAGCGGGCTGCCGTGGTAGTCACAGATACAAAATTTGTCAGCCATGTGCCACAGCACAATTCCCTTCCACAGGAACCAATGCCTCCAATACGACCTGCTTCCTGCCTGGCCCCGATCTGTTTCATCTCAATCCGGATCCTGAATGCTTCGGCAAGGTCCTTGATAAGCTGCCTGAAATCGACACGATCATCAGCAATGTAGTAAAATATAGCCTTGGTCTTATCACCCTGGTATTCCACATCCCCGATCTTCATATTCAGATTCAGTTTTGAAGCGATCTGCCTTGACCTTAGCATGGTCGAAGCTTCCAGTTCGATCGCCTCCTTCCATTTGTCGAGGTCGACCTGTTTGGCTTTACGATATATTTTCCTGATTTCTTCAGACTCCGGGGAGATCCCATACTTGGCAAGCTGATGGTGAACAATATCCCCGGCAAGGCTCACCATTCCGATATCGTGACCGGGAGAAGCTTCAACAGCGACAATATCGCCGCGTTTGAGTCTCAATTGGTTGACATTCTTAAAAAAGGCCTTCCTGGTATTTTTAAACCGAACCTCTACAAGGTCGGTTTCCATAGTTGTTGCAGGTAAGTCTCTCAGCCAGTCATAATCATCGAGTTTGGAACAGGAACTGAAGTAACTGGTTGATTTCTCAGTATTATCGTTTAAATCTTCTTTACATAGACCAAAGCAACAACCCCTGTGAATCATTTCATCCATAGCACATCGTCTGTTGGTTGTATGACACAAAAGTAGCGTAAAAAAATCATATATGCAGCAACCTTATGATTTTCAGGGAAAGATCAAGAAAGACGATCTTTGCATAAGCATTTGCAGAGATGTGATTATAGGCTGTATTCAGTTCTTCATACAGGGCATAAACATTTTCACGATGAATGAACCGGCTAAACTTTTCGGAAAATTCATCTTCATATACCGCCATATGGGTAATATCTTTTTTGCCGAGGTTCAGCATAAAATTCTCCCTGACCAGTCTCATGGCATTGGCCAGAAACATTTTTTGTTTTTCCCTTCCGGTACCCGATATTTCATCGGTCCATACCACAAGATCTGTCACCTTTTTTCCGAAAGACAGGCGCATGAGCTCAACAAACTTATCGAAATTATACCTGTTTTGCTCGTCCGCATTCACAGCCGTCATGGCTTTGTTGAAATTACCGTTGGCCAGCCGTACCGCATTGGTAATGAGTTCATCACTGTCGGGAAATTTTTCCCTGAGACCCTTTTCTACGTCCTCATCGCTTAAGCGGCCTATTTTGATCATCTGTGTCCTGCTCTGAATGGTTGGGAGGACATCTTCAGGCGCCTCCGAGACGAGAAGGAAGAGAGTGCCGGCCGGAGGTTCTTCAATAAGCTTTAAAAGTTTGTTCGCTGCCGTGGAGTTCATCCTCTCCGGAAGCCACATGATGAGGACCTTATAATCCGACTCGTACGATTTAAGACTTAGTTTCCGGATGATCCCGGAACTTTCTTTCGCTCCGATCAGTCCCTGCTTATTCTCCATGCCAATTTTCTCGTACCATTGAAACTGATCCATATACGGATTTTCAAGGAGGGCTTCCCTCCATTTTTCAAGGAGATTATCGGAAGCGGATTCTACACCTGTACCAGCCGAAGGGGCAGGGAACACAAAATGCAGATCAGGATGCGCCAGTTTATTGTATTTCACGCATGACGGACACTTCCCGCAGGCATCCTCTTCAAGCCTGTCTGTACAGGAGATAAAACGGGCATATGCCAGGGCCAGGGCCAGGCTGCCGCAACCTTCCGGACCGTAAAACATCTGGGCGTGGCTGATCCTGCTGCCTTTAGCCGAGTGAATTAATCGTTGTTTGATCTCCCGGTGCCCCGGTATATTCATGAAATACATTCGTCAATCTGAATTAAATTTTCTTTGAAAGGGTAGGAGAAAACAAAGGTAAAAAAAATAAGTAGAGACATTGCATGCAACGTCTCTACTTATTTTTTTACCTTTGAGCCTGATTTGAAAAAGAACCTATTTGTAACCTGTAAAATCTGACGATATGCTTACAGTTGATCATTACAATTTTAAAGGGAAAAAAGCAATCATGAGAGTCGATTTCAACGTTCCTCTCAATGATAAGTTTGAGGTCACCGACGATAGCCGGATAAGGGCAGCCGTTCCCACCATAAAAAAGATTCTTGCTGACGGTGGTTCAGCCATCCTGATGTCTCATCTTGGCCGTCCAAAGGAGGGTCCTGAGGAAAAATTCTCACTGAAACACGTTATCAGTGACCTTTCCGGTCTCCTTGGCATTCCCGTGAAGTTTGCCGGTGACTGCATCGGGGAGAAAACCCTTGAGCTGAAAAAATCGCTGAAACCAGGTGAAGTTCTTCTTCTTGAAAACCTTCGCTTCTACAAGGAGGAAACCAAGGGAGATGAAGCGTTTTCTAAAAAGCTGGCTGAAGGGGCCGACGTATACGTAAACGATGCTTTTGGTACAGCCCACCGTGCCCATGCCTCTACCACCATTGTGGCAAATTTCTTCCCCAATGATAAACTCTTTGGTTACCTTATAAATAATGAGCTTCAGGCGATGGATAAGGTTCTGAAAAGTGCCGAGAAACCCTTCACAGCCATTATGGGTGGCGCTAAAGTATCGGATAAGATCATGGTCATTGAAAACCTTCTTGACAAAGTCGATAACCTGATCATCGGCGGTGGGATGACCTATACCTTCATCAAAGCCCGCGGAGGAGTGATCGGCAATTCACTCTGCGAAGAAGATAAACTTGACGTCGCTGCTGACCTGGTGAAAAAGGCTAAAGCTAAAGGTGTTAACCTCATCCTTCCGGTCGACCAGGTGATAGCCGACAAATTTGATAATGCCGCTGCCACCAAAAAAGAAAAAATCGACCAGGGCAAGGCAGGATGGATGGGCCTCGATATCGGTGAGGAGAGCATTAAACTGTTTACTCAGGTAATCATGAATTCAAAAACCATCCTGTGGAACGGTCCTATGGGTGTTTTTGAAATGGAAAATTTCCGTAAGGGAACGGTGGCTATCGCAGAAGCCATTGCAAAGGCTACTGAAAAAGGGGCTTTCAGCCTTGTCGGTGGCGGCGATTCCGTGGCTGCGGTGAATAAGTTCGGACTGGCCGGTAAGATCAGCTATGTATCGACGGGAGGTGGTGCTATGCTCGAATATATCGAAGGCAAAGAGCTTCCCGGCATTAAAGCTATTCGCGGAGAATAACGATTTACCCAATATTAACTTAAAGCTTACCTGAGCGGGATCTTCCCCGGGTAAGCTTTTTTCATTTTTGGTACGGCGCCAAAACCCATTACTATGGATGAAATCGGTGATCATCATAAGCACGCCGAGGCGTGCGTCTACGATTTCGCATACCGGGGTTTGTGTCTTTACACGCGTCTCCCAATTCGATATTCGATATTCGATTATTCTATTCTTTTTCCTTTCCCTTTCGCCTTTCGCCTTTCGCCTTTCATATGAAACCGGCGTTCATCGCAAGCACGCCGAGGCGTGCGTCTACGATTTCGTATACCGGGGTTTGTGTCTTTTCACGCGTCTCCCAATTCGATATTCGATTATTCGATATTCGATATTCATTATTTTTCTTTTTCCTTTCGCCTTTCGCCTTTCGCCTTTCGCCTTTCATATGAAACCGGCGTTCATCGCAAGCACGCCGAGGCATGCGTCTACGATTTCGCATACCGGGGTTTGTGTCTTTACACGCGTCTCCCAATTCGATATTCGATATTCGATATTCATTATTTTTCTTTTTCCTTTCGCCTTTCGCCTTTTGCCTTTCGCCTTTCCGCATCCCTTCTTCTCCATAAATCCAACCCCCAAAATGTACCACATTGCCCAAATATCCCTAATTTTGTTCTGAATGAAACTTATCAGGGACTATACGGAAGATCAATTTCATCGTAAGGCACTGGAGATTTTCAGGTACCAGGTTGAACATGTTCCTGTATTTGGAAAATTTGCAGGTGCACTCGGCACTGATGTGAAGGCTGTGAGGGCAATTGAAGACATCCCGTTTTTACCGGTTGAATTTTTTAAATACCACAGGATCACCGATAGCGGGAAGGAGCCGGAGATTGTTTTTGAGTTGAGCGGCACAACGGGGATGGAGAGAAGCCGGCATTTTGTGGCCGATGCGGGGTTGTACCGGGAAAGTTTTATGAAAGGATTTGAATGGTTTTACGGTGCGGCAAACGACTGGTGTTTTCTGGCCCTTTTGCCGTCTTACCTGGAACGGGAGGGATCTTCGCTGGTTTATATGGCGGAACATCTTATCCGCGCTTCCGGGCATACCGACAGTGGCTTTTACCTCTATGATCATGATAAACTGCTATCCACGCTGCGCCGTTTGCAGGCTCAAAAACAAAAAACCATCCTTCTGGGAGTGAGTTTCGCCCTTACCGATCTGGCTGAAGCCTGCAGGGAAAACTTTTCCGGTATACTTTTCATGGAAACGGGGGGCATGAAGGGACGCAAAAAGGAACTGGTCAGGGAGGAAGTTCATCAACTACTGACAAGGAGCTTTGGAGTCGCGACCATTCATTCGGAGTACGGCATGACCGAACTTCTTTCCCAGGCGTATTCACAGGGTAAAGGTCTTTTCAGGACCCCGCCCTGGATGAAAGTGCTGATCCGCGACACTCATGATCCTTTTAACTACCTGCCCCCGGGAAGCACCGGACTGATCAGCATCGTTGACCTGGCGAATTATCATTCATGCGCATTCATCTCCACATCTGACCTTGGAAGATCCAATCCTGACGGAACATTTGAAGTCCTTGGAAGAATGGACAATTCCGATGTCAGGGGTTGTAACCTTCTGATCGCCTGAAAATGCACATCAGTTCCTGGCCACACCCCCTGAAACAATGAACTTCATCGCTTCCGTGGGACTCATAGGGAAAGGTTTCACATGTTCCGACGGTACGATGAAGAGCTCTCCCGAAAAGTTATAGGAATGTGGGAAATACACGGCGACTTTGTCTTTGATACCAAGGTCTGTAAGATCTTCCTGCGTGAGGAATCCTACTTTTTCAAGTTCCGAAATGGGATTCACTTTTACCAGGACAGGCTGGTTGAACTTCTTTTCCTTACCGACGAAGGCATTCAGTAAATCACGGATAGAGCTGTAGATGAGGCTCAGCAATGGCGTACGGTCAAAGATACGACTAACCAGCAGGCGGATGGGCTTGAAAATAATAGAATGACCAACTATACCCAGCAGAGTAATGAGGATGAATAGTCCCAGCAATCCGAGCCCGGGTATATGGAAATTCAGATATTCATCGATGTACCGGCTGAACAATCCGTCGAGCAGGGTGAAAAGAAAATAAATGATATAGAGCGTCAGACCCAATGGGGCAATGTAAAGCAAACCCTGTAAAAAATACCGAAAGATACGTTTCATAATATTTTGGTTTAAAGATTTTAACAGTCACGGATTACCGGGAAGGCTTATTCAGGTCTGAATCGGTTTATCCTGTCCCGAATCTCTGCTGGTCGCGCAGGGGCAGTTTTTTGATAACCTCCAGGTAGGAATGACTGATCCATCCTTTCAGCTCATCGCTGCTTACCTGGTCAACCAATACGGTATTCCAGAATTTTTTATTAAAGTGATATGCAGGTGTAACCTCAGGATGCTGTTCCCTGAGTTCAAGGGCAAGGTCAGGATCACATTTTAGTGTTAATCCCCTGCTGTTTTCAGAAAGGTCCAGTAAAGCGAACATCTTTCCGGCCACTTTAAAGACCAATGCCGTGTCATTGAAAGGGAATCCTTCCGTTACACCGGGTTTTGAGAGACAATATTCCCTGATTTCTTCTGCATTCATAGTTTACCAGTTTACACCCGGTATAATGGCGGATTCGATATGTTCAATTTTGTGACCTTTCCGGGAGAAAATGACGGCAATAAGATCAAAACGGACTTCTTTGTGTACATCATATTCAAAAATATAAGCCTCCGCCGCATCCACAATATATCGCATTTTCCGGTTGCTGAGCAGTTCGGAAGGGTTACTGTAATTGCTTTCGATCGTACTTTTCACCTCCACGATGATCAGCCGGTTATCATATTCAGCGATGATATCAATCTCCTTATGACAGTACCTCCAGTTAACGGTGAGTATTTTATATCCCTTGCCGGCAAGGAATTCACGGGCAAGGTCCTCTGCCTTTTTCCCGGTTTCGGTATTTGCTGACATACAAATCTGTTTAAGGGTTAAACGTAAGGGAACAGGTTCCCGGTTCCACCCTTAATAGAGTTTGACGTCCAAAAATCAGCGTTTTGTTCTTCAATAAATGACCGGCGGGAAATCCGAAACACACCGGGATCCTGAATTTACGGGAGATTTCGGAGATAATTTCCTCCGCATTTTTTCCAAACGGGATATCATTGTCATGCATCCTGGTAAACCCACCGGCAACCAGCCCCTTTATTTTGTGAAATACTCCGCTGTGCAAAAGATTCAGCATCATCCGGTCTATATTATAAAGGTACTCGTCGACGTCCTCAAGAAAAAGGATCTTATTTCTGAAATCGGGAAACCATATTGTGCCATTGATGCTGACGAGAATGGACAGGTTTCCTCCCGACAGTTCCCCAAGGGCTGAGCCTTCCGCATTTAGAGGATGGGAGGGGAAGCTGTAGTCCGTTTTTTCACCGAACAATGCTTTACGAAGGTATTCTGCACTCTCTTCATCGTATTCATTTCTGAAGTTAAAGGGCATGGGTGAGTGCAGGGTTTCGATGCCGGGGAACTTGTTGATGTAGGAATGAAAGACAGTAATATCCGAAAAACCGGCAACCCATTTCGGGAATTTTGCCAGGTTTGAGAAGTCCGTAAGCTGAAGGGTCCTTAATGATCCGTATCCCCCCCGGGCACAGATGATCGCTTTAATTTGCGGATCATCGATCATATTCTGAAGGTCGGCGGCACGCTCTTCGTCTGTCCCGGAAAACTGGTTATAGCTTCCGAGAAGATGTTTTCCCAGGACGCATTCAAGTCCCCATTCCCCGCACTTTTCAAGAAAAAATGAGATATCCGCTTCTTCAATTTTTCGTGCCGGGGCAACAATTCCGATCGTATCTCCCGGTTTGAGAAATTCAGGTGTTATCATTTTGTAAATATACAAATTGTTATGATTACGTATACGGAATAGGCAGTCCGGATTTGGGCGACACCCTGAAATCCACCATTCGTAATCCGAAATCATCATATTATTCCTTATCTTTGCAGATCGTAAAAAATTCATTATTTCCTGATCCATGACCGATTATAAACGATTCCTTCTCACCGCCGCCCTGCCCTATGCCAATGGGCCCATTCACCTTGGTCACCTGGCAGGCGTATATGTTCCGGCCGATATTTTTGCCCGATACCTCCGAATGAAAGGTGAAGATATTATTTTCGTATGCGGTTCCGACGAGCATGGTGTTCCCATCACCATTAAAGCCCGTCAGGAAGGAGTGTCTCCACAGGTGATCGTAGACAAGTATCATCAGATGAACAAGGATTCCTTCGAAAAATTCGGCATCTCGTTCGATATATATTCCCGAACCACTTCACCGGTGCATTATGACACGGCATCTGAAATTTTCAGAACACTCTATGATAAAGGGATATTTATTGAGAAAACCACCGAACAGTATTATGACCCTGAAGTACAACAGTTCCTGGCTGACCGGTACATTACCGGCACCTGTCCGGTTTGCGGCAATGAGAATGCTTATGGTGATCAGTGTGAGAAATGCGGCTCTTCGCTGAATCCGACAGACCTGATCAATCCCAAATCAGCAATCTCCGGTGCTCAGCCACAGCTTAAAGAGACCAAACACTGGTTCCTGCCTCTGGATAAGTATGAAGGATTCCTGAGGAAGTGGATCCTGGAAGAAAACAAACATTGGAAACCCAATGTATACGGGCAGTGTAAATCCTGGCTCGACAATGGGCTCCAGCCCCGGGCCGTCAGCCGCGACCTGGACTGGGGAATACCTGTCCCGGTAGACGGAGCGGAAGGCAAAGTCCTGTACGTTTGGTTCGATGCTCCGATCGGATATATTTCCGCCACCAAAGAGCTGACCCCCGATTGGGAAAAATACTGGAAAGACAAGGAAACGCGGATGATCCATTTCATCGGGAAGGACAACATTGTGTTTCATTGTATCGTTTTCCCGGTCATGCTCAAAGCGGAGGGTAGTTATATTCTCCCGGAGAATGTCCCGGCCAATGAATTTCTCAACCTTGAAGGAGACAAACTGTCAACCTCTAAAAACTGGGCAGTGTGGCTTCACGAATACCTGGATGATTTTAAAGATCAGCAGGATGTGTTGAGATATGTTCTCTGTGCCAACGCCCCGGAAACGAAAGACAACGATTTTACCTGGAAAGATTTCCAGGCCAGGAACAATAACGAATTGGTGGCGATTTTCGGAAATTTCGTGAACCGGGCTGTGGTTCTTACACTGAAATATTTTAACGGCACTGTTCCGGGGGCCGGTGAGCTTAATGATTATGACAGGGAAGTGTTGTCAGGCTTTGCTGAAGCACGGGAAAAGGTGGAGAATAACCTCGACAATTTCAGGTTCAGGGAAGCTTTGAAAGAGGCGATGAACCTGGCCCGAACCGGCAACAAATACCTTGCTGATACCGAACCCTGGAAACTTATTAAAACCGATGAAGAGCGTGTCAGGACGATCCTGAACATATCCCTTCAGCTTACGGCCAATCTTTCCATCATCCTGCAGCCATTCCTTCCCAATACCTGTACGAAGCTGGCCGGAATTCTCAATACCTCTGCCTTCACCTGGGAACAGGCCGGGAAAACCAACCTGCTGCCCGCCGGACATGTCATTGGGAAACCGAAACTTCTTTTCTCTAAAATTGAGGATGAACAGATTGAATATCAACTCAGCAAGCTCGTCGTGAACAGCAAATCTGAAGAAAGCGTAAAGGATGACGTTGAGCCTGAAAAGGACACCATAACCTTTGAAGATTTCACAAAAATGGATATCCGGGTAGGTACCATCATGGATGCCGAAAAAGTGGCGAAGACTAAAAAACTGCTGAAATTCACCGTCGATACAGGTATTGATCAAAGAACCATCGTGTCGGGAATCGCAGAGTTTTTTGATCCTGAGAAGCTGAAAGGACAAAAGGTTTGCATCATTCTTAACCTTGCGCCACGGATGATCAAAGGCATTGAGTCAAAGGGGATGATCCTGCTATCCGAAAATCATGACGGATCGCTTCAGTTTGTCGTCCCTGATCCATTGGCGGAAAATGGTTCTGTAGTCCGATGATCAGTGTAAATTCATTACCCAGGCATTGTTCATGCCTTTGACCTTTCTGAAATCATTCAGTTTGCTGAGCGCGGTTTCTTTATTTGAGTAAGATCCGGCACTAACCCGGAAGTAACCATCGCCTCTTTCAAGAAGCATGGTTTGAAAGCCTTTCATGGTCAGTTCCTGTTGAAGGTCCTCAGCATTTTTCCTGTCCTTGAAACTTCCGGCAATAATGTGGTATTCCTTAAAGCCGGCCTGTGTGGGTTTTTCTGCAGGCACTTTCTTTTCCTGCGGGTTCATGGCATTTTCAATAGAAGTTGTCGAATCAATGTTGTTTTCCATCTCATTTACCATGGTGTCGAATTCAGAATCCTGGCCGGACACCTCAGGAATATTATCATTGATATCCAAAGTGCTGTCCGATGAGTTGAACAGCGAACCGGGATTGAACGAGCCATCCAGCATACCTGTCTTCAGTGTCATAATGACCAGGGCTGTCAGAACGACCACGATGGCTCCCGAGAGGATCCAGATCGTATTTTTATTGCTTTTTCCACCCCCGTCATGATCGTATTCATCAGGTTCAGTTTCTGCAGGCGGGATTCCGGACCCTTCAGCTGAAAATGACCCCTGTTCTTCATTATCCCCGACGGGTTCACCCGCACCGGTTTCCTCCTCCGGAGTTATCTCCTCACTGCCGGCTTCAGTGTTTTCCTCAACCGGGACTTTCTCAACCGGTGATTCCACAACCGGCGGGATCTCTTCGCTGGTGACCAACACTTCCTCTTCATCAAACGGTTCTATTTCAAGGGTCCCAAGGCCGAAGGAGTCAAAATCAAGATTTAATCCGGCGTCCCTGGTTACACGAACGTTGTTGTCTTCATCCTGAAAAAGGGTGCAAACACCTTCAATTTCAAATTGCTCCCCTTTGTTAAAAGCGAAGACAATGCTGTCTACATATTCAAGAACTTTTTCCCTGGCTTCCGATTCATCGATTTCTTCGGCCTGTGATATTTTAGCGGAAAGAAAACCGTCATCCCGTTTCAATTCATGATTAAAAATAATGACGGAAACAGGGGGAGCTATTTTTGCCCCACTGATTTTTGCCGGCTTCTTAACAATTTCGAGGGCTCCGAAACCCGGAAAAATCACCCTCTCATTAAAAAGCAGCAAATCCCTGATGTATTCGTTTATCGCCAATTTGATTGATTTTTGGTAAATATATTCAAAATTAGTCCTGATAATGATTTGCTCCAAACAAAATTACGAACCATTAGGATTATATTGCGATTTTAGAATTTTAATTTATTGATATACAAGTTAATGACAACTCACTGTGAAGGATAGTTTTTTTATTTCTTCTCTTTTTTCCACCTGTTCTGAACCTTACTTTACAGGATACAGCAGAGGAGAGCTTTCATTTCGCGATCAGCCTTAAAAAGCAGCCATCTTTTAAACGGGGACAGGGAACACAGTCATGGTTCCGGAAGCTTCCGTCAGATGATCGGGACCGTTTTCGGACAGGGCCGGGAGACGGACGCTTGCTGCTTCCTGGGTTTCGTTCCGTGACGAGAGAACGGGATCAGGGCAGTAGTCTTCGAAGGGCTGTAATTTTAATAGGACATGGTGAACTTAATGTTTCCAAGATTGGTTATCTTCGTAGTTTAATTCCCCGTAAAATGTCCGATTTTGATATCAGAATGGTCGATTTGTCAGGCCAGTACCAGAGGATTAAAAAGGAGGTAGATAGAGCTATCCAGGAAGTGATTGATGAGACTGCTTTCATTAAAGGGCGGCAGGTGAAGTTATTCCAGGATGAGCTGGCGGAATACCTGGGAAGCGGGCATGTGATTGCCTGTGGCAACGGTACTGATGCTTTGCAGGTAGCCATGATGGCGCTGGATCTTCATCCCGGCGATGAGATCATCACCACACCTTTTACGTTTGTTGCCACGGTTGAAGTGATCAGGCTTCTTGGGTTCAGGCCGGTGCTTGCCGACGTGGATCCGGGGACGTTCAATATCAGTCCTGATGAGATTCGCAGGAAGATCACCCCGGCAACCAAAGTCATCGTACCGGTGCATCTTTTCGGGCAGTGTGCCGATATGGACAGCATCATGGAGATTGCCGATGAGTTTGGCCTTTTCGTTATTGAAGATGCAGCACAGGCTCTGGGTTCGGAGTATTCCTTCCGTGGGGCTACAGGTAAGAAAGCTGTCAAAGCCGGGACGATCGGGACCATGGGATGCACTTCCTTTTTCCCTTCCAAAAATCTGGGTGCTTTTGGTGACGGGGGCGCTGTTTTCACCAACGATGACAGGCTGGCGGAATATCTTTCAGCCGTTGTGAATCATGGGATGAAACGCCGCTATTTTTATGATTATGTCGGGGTCAACTCAAGGCTGGACACCATACAGGCTGCCATTTTGAGTGTGAAATTAAAATACCTGGATGAATATAATCTGTCCAGGTCCAAGGCTGCCGGATTTTATAATTCCGCTTTCGCCGGCCGCGATGACATCAAAATTCCTGTTTTTAATCCTTCATCGACACATATCTTCCACCAGTACACCTTGAGGGTGAAAAAGGGGAAGCGGGATGGTTTGCAGGAACATCTTAAGAATCATGGCATCCCTTCTATGATATATTACCCGGTGGGGCTTCATCTTCAGAATGCTTATGAAGATCTGGGATACCGTGGCGGAGATTTCCCGGTGACGGAAGAGCTCTGCCGTGAAGTCCTTTCACTGCCCATGCATACTGAACTTGACGGAGAACAACTGGAGTATATCACAAAAAGGGTTCTTGACTTTTTAAATTGACTTTTATGCCTGAAAATGACTACTTTGCCCACGAAACAGCCGTTATTGACGAAGGCTGCACCATTGGACGGGGAACAAAAATATGGCATTTCACTCATGTGATGCCGGGATGTATTATCGGAGAACGTTGCAACCTCGGACAAAACGTAGTCATATCTTCCGGGGTGGTTCTCGGCAGCAATGTAAAAATCCAGAACAACGTTTCTGTATATACCGGGGTAAAATGTGAAGATGATGTTTTTCTGGGGCCATCGATGGTATTCACGAATGTTGTCAACCCAAGGAGTGCCATTGTCAGGAAGGATAAGTACCTGACCACGCTCGTAAAGCAGGGGGCAACAGTTGGGGCAAACGCCACGGTTGTCTGCGGAAATGCCATTGGGCGGTTTGCTTTCGTCGGAGCCGGGGCGGTGGTGACCAAAGAGGTAAAGGATTATGCCCTGGTGATTGGCAATCCGGCCAGGCAAACAGGCTGGATAAGTGAATACGGTCACAAATTGACATTCGATTCTGCAGGTATCGCGGTTTGTCCGGAGAGTGGTGAAAAATATAAGCTTAACAACAATCAGGTAACAAAGATCAACTGAAAAATGGCTGAAAACACTGAAATTAAGAATTTTGCACTCATTGGCATTGCCGGTTATATTGCCATCAGGCATCTGAAAGCAATAAAGGATACGGGCAATAACCTTGTGGCGGCTCTGGATAAATTCGACAGTGTCGGCTTTATTGATACGTACTTTCCTGATTCTGACTTTTTTGTTGAATTTGAACGTTTTGACCGGCATATCGATAAACTTCGACGGGAAGGAACACAGGTGGATTATGTCAGCATCTGTTCACCAAATTATCTTCATGATTCGCATATCCGTTTCGCTCTCAGGAGTGGTGCTGATGCCATCTGTGAGAAGCCGGTGGTTTTGAATCCCTGGAATATCGATGCTCTTCTTGAATTTGAGGAGCAGACCGGCAGAAAAGTTTTTAATATTCTGCAGCTGCGTTACCATCCTTCTATTATTGCACTAAGGGAAAAGATCAAAAACGGTCCGGCAGGTAAAATGTATGATATAGATCTTTCCTATATCACGAGCAGGGGGAACTGGTATCATTTTTCATGGAAGGGGGATGTCCATAAATCGGGAGGCGTGGCCACCAATATCGGAGTTCATTTTTTCGACATGCTGGGATGGATCTTTGGAAATGTGAAGGAAAATGTTGTTCAGATCCTTCAGGATGATAAGGCTGCCGGCTATCTTTTGCTTGAAAAAGCAAGAGTACGCTGGTTTCTCAGCATCGATTACAATGATATTCCGGCGGATATACAGATGAAAGGTCAGCGCACTTACCGTTCCATTACCGTGGATGGAGAAGAGATTGAATTCAGCGGAGGGTTTACAGACCTTCATACCACTACGTATGAGCAGATCCTGAAAGGTAACGGTTTTGGTCTCGAAGATGCCAGGATGTCCATCGAGATGGTTTATGCCATTCGTAATTCGGTACCTGCAGGTCTCAAAGGCGACTATCATCCTTTTGCAAAAAACTTCTCAAAATAATCAGTATGTACCAGGAAATCCTTGAAAAACAGAACAAGATCGCCGTTATTGGGCTTGGTTATGTAGGCCTTCCCATAGCACTTGAATTTGCCCGTAAAGTCTCTGTCATCGGTTTTGACATTCGTCAGGACAGGGTTAATCTTATGAACCGCCACATCGACCCCAGCAACGAGCTCGATACAGGGGCTTTCGATAACTGTGATATAACGTTCACTACAGATCCTGTGGATCTCAGGGAGGCCAGATTTTTTATCGTAGCGGTTCCTACACCTATCGACGAGTACAAGAATCCCGACCTGAAGCCGCTGCTCAGTGCTACGGAAACCGTCGGCGGCGCACTCAAGGAAGGGGATTATGTGGTATATGAATCGACCGTATACCCCGGATGCACTGAGGAAGATTGCATCCCGCTCCTCGAAAAGAAGTCCGGACTCAAATTTATTGAGCAGTTCAAGGTTGGATTCTCACCGGAGCGGATTAACCCCGGCGATAAGGAACATACCCTTACCCGGATCACGAAGGTTACCTCGGGCTGCGACCCTCAGTCAGCCGAAGAGATCGCGAAACTCTATGAGCTGATCATCGTGGCAGGGGTCCACCGTGCCAGCTCCATCAAGGTGGCGGAAGCAGCCAAGATCATTGAAAATACGCAGAGGGATATCAATATTGCCTTCATGAATGAATTATCGATGATTTTTAACAAAATGAATATTAATACCTATGAAGTTCTCGATGCTGCGGGCACGAAGTGGAATTTCCTGAAGTTTTTCCCGGGGCTGGTCGGAGGGCATTGTATTGGAGTAGATCCGTATTACCTGACCTATAAATCGGCCCGCTTTGGTCACCATGCCCAGATAATTACGGCCGGGAGAGCCATAAACGACAATATGGGAGCATATGTAGCCAAACAGCTGGTGCAAAAACTGATTTTCCTGAATAAGAATCCCAAACAATCCAAAGTCCTCGTTCTGGGCATTACCTTCAAGGAAAATGTGAGCGACATACGAAATTCCAAGGTTGTCGATGTTGTGCACGAGCTGAAAGACTTCGGCCTGAATGTTGATGTTGTCGATCCTCATGCTGAGCCGGAGGAAGTGAAAAAAGAGTACGGACTCGATCTTTCTGAAACGATCAACCCGGGATATGATGCTGTTGTCATTGCTGTCGGGCATGATGAATACAAGAGCCTGGATGAAAAATATTTTAATGAAATCACACGGGAAGATGCGGTCCTGGTAGATCTGAAAGGCATATTCCGGAACAGGATTAAAAAAATGAACTACTGGAGCCTCTGACAATTTACCTTGATAGAAGCCTTTTTTCCTGTATGTGATTTATTCAGGAATACCTAAAACGAATACGATGAGTAATAAAACAATAAAAAATTTAGTTCTTGTCACCGGAGGTACCGGCTATATCGGATCTCACACTGTCGTTGAGCTTATGGATGCCGGTTACAATGTCCTGATCGTGGATAATCTGTCCAATTCCAAAATTGAGGTACTCGATGGGATTGAAAAAATAACCGGCCGGAGACCTTTTTTTGAAGAAATTGATCTTACCCGTACAAAACGTGTCAACACACTTTTTGACACCTACCCTGAAATTGGGGCCGTCATTCATTTTGCAGCTTACAAGGCTGTGGGCGAATCGGTGGAATTTCCCCTGAAATATTATTATAACAATATCACTTCCCTGATCAACCTGCTTGAAAATATGATCAGGCGCTCCCTTGCCCCCATGGTTTTCAGCTCATCGTGTACGGTTTACGGCGAACCCGATGAACTGCCGGTGACCGAGCAGGCACCCGTAAAGAAGGCAAATTCACCGTATGGCAACACCAAACAGATCTCGGAGGAGATACTGAGGGATACCGTACATGTCCATGACTTCCTGAAGATCATCTCTTTGCGGTACTTCAACCCCATCGGTGCCCACCCGTCAGCGCTCATTGGTGAGCTGCCTCTCGGCGTACCGAATAACCTGGTCCCCTTCATCACACAGACGGCTCTGGGCTTGCGAAAAGAAATGAGGGTTTTCGGCGACGATTATAACACGCCTGACGGTTCTGCCGTACGGGATTATATCAATGTCGTCGATCTTGCCAGGGCTCATGTTGTGGCCATCCGACGGTTACTTGAAAACAAAAATAAAAACCCCTATGAAGTTTTTAATCTCGGTACCGGCAAGGGGAATTCCGTTTTGGAGGTGATCCGGACATTTGAGAAAGCCACAGGCGTGAAAGTAAACTATAAGATAGCCCCGAGAAGAGCCGGAGATGTGGAGCAGGTTTTTGCCGACACAACTTTTGCCAATACTGAACTTGGCTGGGAAGCAGAGAAAGGGCTCGAAGAGACCCTGCTCTCTGCCTGGAACTGGGAAAAGTATTACCGGACCGTTCTGGAAAACAATAACGGTTGACGGCGATCCATTACCGGATGTTGAAGAGCTAAAACAATATTATCATGCAGAATATACTGATCACGGGAGGCGCGGGATTCATCGGATCACATGTTGTCAGGCTGTTCGTGAGGAAATATCCGGGATACCGGATTTTTAACCTTGACAAGCTGACGTATGCCGGTAATCTTGAAAACCTCAGGGATATCGAAGACGAACCAAATTATAGTTTTATCCGGGGTGACATCGTCGATCCGGCATTTGTCAATAATCTTTTTAATAGCCGGCTATTCGACGGGGTGATCCATCTGGCTGCCGAATCACATGTCGACAGGTCCATTTCCAGTCCCATGGAATTCATCCATACAAACCTGGTTGGGACGGCCAATCTTTTAAATGCCGCCAGAACTTCATGGAGCAGTAACTCCCTTGCCGGGCGCTTTTATCATATCTCCACCGATGAAGTATACGGCAGCCTCGGAGATGAGGGCTTCTTTACGGAAAAGACACCTTATGATCCCCGGAGTCCCTATTCAGCTTCAAAAGCTGGCTCAGATCATCTTGTAAGGGCTTATGGTAATACCTTTGGTCTTCCCGTGGTGATTTCCAACTGCAGCAACAATTACGGGCCGAACCAGTTTCCTGAAAAACTTATCCCGCTTGCCATCAATAATATCAAAAAAAAACGGTCCATCCCGGTTTACGGTAAGGGTGAGAATATACGCGACTGGCTTTACGTTGAAGACCATGCCAGGGCAATCGACATCATCTATCATCAGGGGAGCGTTGGTGAGACCTACAATATCGGGGGGAATAACGAATGGAAAAATATCGAGCTTATTTATAAACTCTGCGAGATCATGGACCGCAAACTTTCCAGGGAGTCCGGCACATCCGCGAAGTTGATCTCTTTTGTAAAGGACCGTGCCGGACATGATCTGCGATATGCGATTGACTCATCCAAAATCCGGAAAGAACTGGGCTGGTCACCATCACTCCGCTTTGAGGAAGGTCTCGAAAAAACCGTCGAATGGTATCTCGAAAATGAAACCTGGTTGGAACATGTCCTTTCAGGCGATTATGAGAAGTACTATGAGGAGATGTATCTGAAGAGGAAGGTATAAGGAAAAAAATACGGAGATCTGAAGTCGTTTGAACGGGGAGTATGCCTGTACGTCCTGTCGGGAAAGAGTTCGGATCTCCGTATTTTTTATGGTTACTCTACTGTCACTGACTTTGCCAGGTTCCTCGGCTGGTCGACATTGCAACCCCTGAGTACGGCAATATGATAAGCAATTAACTGAAGGGGAATGACGGCGAGCAGCGACGTCAGTTTTTCATTGGCATCAGGGATCTCGAGTGTATAATCGGCCATGCTGCCGATGATTTTGTCGCCAGGGTTTACAATGGCGATAACCACGCCGTTCCTGGCTTTCACTTCCTGGATATTGGAAACGATCTTTTCGTATGATTTGTCACGGGTGGCGATCACCACCACCGGCATGTTTTTGTCGATGAGGGCAATGGGTCCGTGCTTCATCTCGGCGGCAGGGTAACCTTCAGCATGGATATAGGATATTTCCTTGAGTTTCAGGGCACCCTCCAGGGCAACGGGGAAGGAATATCCCCTGCCGAGGTACAGGAAATTAGTGGCATTCTGAAACTGACGGGCGATCTCCTTGAACTTATCGTTATACCTGAGGATCATCTCAATTTTCTCGGGGGTAAGGGAGAGTTCCCTGATCAGTTCACGGTACCGGACAGCTTCCATAAATCCCCTCTTATAGCCGAGCATCAAGGCCATCATGGTAAGTACGGTAACCTGTGCGGTGAAAGCTTTGGTAGAAGCCACGCCTATTTCAGGGCCGGCATGGGTATAAACGCCTGCGTGCGTTTCCCTGGATATACTTGATCCTACTACGTTGCAAATACCGATGACGGTAGCCCCTAATTCCTTGGCCAGATGAATGGCGGCCAGGGTGTCAGCAGTCTCACCGCTCTGACTGATGGCAATGATAACATCATCGCTGGTGATAAGCGGATTTCTGTACCTGAATTCCGAGGCATATTCCACTTCAACGGGAATCCGTGCTATATCTTCGAGCAGGTATTCACCAACCATTCCGGCATGCCATGAAGTTCCGCATCCGATAATGATGATGCGTTTAGCTTTGATAAGCTTATCCTCAACGCTGAACAGACCGCCGAGGCGTATTCCTGCAAAATCTTTGGTGATCCTTCCCCGGAAGGTATCCTGGATTGATCTTGGCTGTTCGAAGATCTCTTTCAGCATAAAGTGATCGTAGCCGTTTTTCTCTATTTCACTGATGCCCAGATCGATTTTTTCAATCTTCGGCTCCAGCTTATCGTTCTGGATCGTTTTCAGGATAAGTTCATCCCGTTTGATGATGGCGACATCTTCATTGTTCAGATAGATAACCCTGTCGGTATATTCCACGATGGGGGTGGCGTCGGAAGCGACAAAGTATTCGCCGTCACCTATTCCGAGTACCAGCGGGCTGCTCTTTCGTGCAGCGAAGATCGTATCGGGTTCATCAGCGCATAATACCACAAGTCCATAGGCTCCGACGACTTTGGTAAGGGCAAGCCTGATAGCCATTTCAGCAGCGACAGTGCCTTTCTCGTAAATATACTCAATCAGATTGGCCAGCACTTCGGTGTCGGTCTCACTTTGAAAGGTAAAGCCCCTGTCAGTAAGTTTTGATTTAAGGGTGGTGTAATTTTCAATGATGCCATTGTGGATGATCGTGAAATGCCCGTTCATTGATGAATGCGGATGGGCATTGGTATCATTCGGTTCACCATGTGTTGCCCAGCGTGTATGGCCGATACCGATGGTGCCGGCTACATTTTTTCCATCCACAAATTTTTCCAGATCACTGACTTTGCCTTTCCGTTTATAGGTTCTGACCTGATCATCGAACATGGCGATACCGGCAGAATCGTATCCCCGGTATTCCAGTCTTTTCAAACCATTTATGAGGATGTTATAGGCATTCCTTTCACCAATGTAACCAACTATACCACACATAAACTTTATATATCCGTATAGAAAATCCTTAACCTTATCCCGGAAGATCCGGGACTTTTTAATATCGTCCTGGCGGTCGACTGCGAGTTGAGTGTAGGCAGAAGCACAAAATTCATCAGATCCGTTTCCTTATTGATAAAGCCCTGAAGCTGGCGTCCGATATTGAACACGTACGCGTGTTCCATGATACCATCGTAATAACCATTAAAGATGACTTTGGTTCGGCCCTGGGCATCGGAAGATCCCTGGTCGGTGACATCATCAAAGAGATAGTTGTAGTTGCCGCTTTCATCCATTGTCCACATTACCAGCTTCACCGGAAAAGCGAGGGTATCCAGGAAAATGGTGTTTTCAACAGGGAGAATGAGCTGAGCCTGGTTAATTACCACCTTGGTACTGTCCAGCCATTTATTGATGTCGGAAAAATCGAGCTGAACATTAAGTCCCGACATCGCCGAGATATAAAGAAGAGAATCGTTTGAGTCCGGATTGTTCAGGTTTTGCCCTGCCATCGAACCGGTATAATCATGTGTGAAAAAGTTGGCCCTTGCAAGGATGTTGGAGAAGAGCATCGGGTAAATCAGGTGGATGGTATCAGATTCTGCACGGGTGCTGTCATTCTTGTAATACAACCACATCCCTGAAAAGTGAACCCCATCGGGATTGTTTTTTGCATCGAGGAAATCGACATAGGTTATGGACCCTCCGTTACCAACGATGGGATCGGCATTGACAAAAATGCCTTTAAATATCTTCTGAAAATCTTCCGGATCGTTAAAGACGGTATCATTTGTAGTCAGGAACTTATTTAGGTAATCCTGGTTTGTGATATGAATTCTTATGAGGGTATCGGTGCCCGGATGATAAACGGCACTACCCAGTTCAACCGGATTATAAAACTGGGCAGGATCAAGGTCTGAGTAATACAGCGAGTCTGTACTGAATTCCTGTGTCACTTCAAAAACTCTCATGGTTTGGGCGACAGCATCACCCGACGTGGTGTCCACTCTTAATGTAAGGATCAGGGAATCAATTTCCCTTCCGGTTTCGAGATTTTTGTTAATGGCATTAACCAGGGGAGCCATGAACTGGGCGCGGGAGTATCCAAAGATGTCATCCCGGGTACTTCCGACGAGTAAACGACTGTTGTTAATGGTAACTGCAGGCTTGGATGAGACTGTCCAGGCTTTGATAAGCGAGGTGGAATCGTATTTCACGTTGATGTTATCCGAAGTGGGAAGAATGTCCCGGCCCAGGAAAGTGGGGTTTTCAGTACACCCGGAAAAGAATATGACAGCTGCCGTTATGATTCCGATAAAAGTCCTTCCTGATGGGAAACGGTTGAATCTTACTCTCATTCTCTAATTTTCATTTAAAATAGTATCATAAAAAACGGAATAGGCATCAATATATTCTTCTGGCGACTGATATTTTAGCACAGGAATGTCGAGTCCGCTGATCATTGTATCAACAACGGGAGCTAAATTGGCACTGCCTCTGATCACACCGTCCGAATACCGGAAGGCAAGACTGGCAATATTCAGGAAGGACGGTTCTTTGATCATTTCCAGGTCCTCCTCCGTGATGCCTTCAAAACTCACCTTTTTGATAAAATCCTCACCCAGCGACCCGTTAAAAGCATCATTATAGGCTGAAAAGATCACTTTTGACCGATTAAAAAGCGGCTCTTCATTATAGGATTTTTTAATATAGAGCGGTACGAGACTGGTAAACCAGCCATGACAATGGATGATATCGGGAGACCATCGTAGCTTTTTAACGGTTTCAATAGCACCTCTGGCGAAAAAGATCATCCTCTCGTCATTATCGGTAAAAAAACGACCCCTTGAATCCTTCAAAACCGATTTCCTGTGAAAATAATCCTCGTTGTCGATAAAATACACCTGCATCCTTGCCGACTGGATGGATGCAACTTTAATAATGAGGGGGTGGTCGGTATCATCAATGATAAGATTCATCCCTGAAAGTCTGATCACTTCGTGTAACTGGTTTCTTCTCTCATTAATGTTTCCAAAACGCGGCATAAATGTTCGGATCTCTTTGCCCTTTTCCTGTATCCCCTGGGGTAGATACCGGCTTATTCTGGACATTTCAGTTTCCGGAAGGTAAGGGGTAATTTCCTGGGAGATGAAAAGAATTTTTGTGTTTTCCATTTGAAGCCGATTGGTTCAACTAACGTGCAAAGATATGAAAAAAAACTGGATTTGTTGTATCTGAAAAGAGGGGCAAAAGGTGAAAGGCGAAAGGTGAAAGGCGAAAGGTGAAAGGCAAAAGGGATGAGAATAATAATGAATATCGAATAATGAATAACGAATGAAGAAGGGAAAGAAGGGAAAGAAGGGAAAGAAGGGAAAGTGAGGGATTGAGGGATTAAGTGATTGAGGTATTAAGGTATTAAGGGATTGAGTGAGAATATCGAATGATTCGGAGACGGGAGAAGGATTTAGTAAATGCTACGGTGGGCTGGTTTCCCCTTTTAGGGGACTAAGGGGTGAGCGAGGGAAAGAAGATGGTGGGGAA
This sequence comes from uncultured Bacteroidales bacterium, assembly GCA_963732905.1. Lineage (GTDB taxonomy): Bacteria > Bacteroidota > Bacteroidia > Bacteroidales > DASQZK01. Next base: position 420,796 of record CAVTBM010000006.1, on the reverse strand, counting down.
ATTAATAAAGGAATAGAAGAAAGGCAAAAGGCGAAAGGCGAAAGGCGAAAGGGAAGAGAAGAATAGTGAATATTGAAAAACCAAATCGTTGAGACGTAATGCTTCACGTCTATGAAAAAACGATACCCATTCTGTAATAATCTTTATTAATCTGTGTTAATCCGTGTAATCTGTGGTGAAAAAGCGGGAGAAAAGGCGAAAGGTAAAAGGAGATGGATAAATTGGTTTTATTTTTAGAGACAAGCCAGGAGGGGTGATTCCCGGAGATTATTTTCCGGAATAGAAGCCAGGAATCTTATCTTTTTATATTTTTGCAGATAATTCTGAAACGGATGAAGGTTTTTGAAACGGTAGAAGCTCTCAGAGGTCATATAAAGACACTGAACGGAGCTAAGAGAAAAATCGGATTTGTGCCCACCATGGGGGCGCTCCATGACGGACATCTTTCTTTGGTGGATTTCGCGGGCGGCAGGGCCGACTTCATCATCGTAAGCATCTTTGTCAATCCGACCCAGTTTAACGACCCCAACGATCTCAAGAACTATCCCAGGAATACTCAAATCGATTTGCGACTGCTGTCTTCACATCACGTCGATGCCGTTTTCATACCCGGCATTCATGAAGTATATCCCTCCCCCGACACCCGCCAGTTTGACTTTGGCAGACTCGATAAAATTCTGGAAGGAAGACACCGACCGGGGCATTTTAACGGTGTGGCCCAGGTGGTAAGCCGGCTTTTTGAGATTGTGGAACCGGATATTGCCTTCTTTGGGCAGAAGGACTATCAGCAACTACTGATTGTCAGAAAACTGGTGGGAATGCTGAATCTTCCTGTTCAAATTGTAGCCTGCCCGATTGTGAGGGAAGCCGACGGTCTTGCAATGAGTTCGCGGAACCAGCTGCTTACACCCGAAGAACGTTTGCATGCGCCGGCTATCTTCCAAACACTCACCGCCGCAAGGGAAATGGCCCGAAAAGAGCCTTTCCGGAAAGTCAGGGAATGGGCCCTTGAACAATTGAACAACGATCCCCTTATGGATGTTGATTATTTTGAGATCGTGAATGCCGAAAACCTTGAAAATACGGTTGATGGGAAAGATCTCACCAAAGTCATTGCCTGTGTTGCAGTTAAAATTGGGAAAATAAGACTCATTGATAATCTTATTTTTGATTAACTTTGCAGAGTCATGAATATTGAAGTTGTTAAATCGAAAATTCACAGGGTCACAATTACTGAAGCCAACCTTCAGTATGTGGGGAGTATTACTATCGATCTTGATTTGATGGAGGCAGCCAATGTTATTGAAGGTGAAAAGGTGCAAATTGTGAATATCAACAATGGAGAGAGGCTGGAGACTTATGTGATCAAAGGCGAGAGAGGGAGCGGTGAAATCTGCCTGAACGGACCTGCAGCGAGGAAAGTGGCCGTTGGGGATGTCATCATCATCATTTCTTATGCCTCCATGGAATTCGAGGAAGCAAAAAAATTCAAGCCTTCAATTATTTTCCCTGACACCGAAACAAATAAAATCGTTTAGTTCACGGGCTTTTGAAAACAAACCTCATCAAATTAGTTAAGTTCCTGGGATTCCTGTCGGTGGGAGTCCTTTTGCTTTATCTGGCTTTCCGGGGGATGAGCTTCGAATCTCTTACCAATGATCTCAAACATGCAAAATACTCATGGGTGCTTCTGTCCCTCGTTTTTGCCCTCATTGCCTATATTTCGAGGGCCATCAGGTGGCGCCTTATCATTGAACCGCTCGGCTACAAACCCGGGCTTCGCAATACATTTTTTGCACTGATGGTAGGTTACCTGGCCAATTTTGCTTTTCCGAGGATCGGAGAGATCACACGCTGCGCCACCCTTTCTAAAAAAGAAAAAATTCCTGTCGACCGCCTCATTGGCACCGTCATTGTCGAAAGGGCCATCGACCTGCTCTCTCTCCTGATGATCCTGGTTGTCCTGGTTATCCTTCGTTTTGATACCTATGGAAAGTTTTTCAGGGAGAATGTGTTCCTCCCGCTGGGGGACAAAATTTCCTCAACCTTTAACTTTACCTGGCTGGTGTGGATTATTCTTGCCCTTGCTCTTTCGGTTTTTCTCTCCCTATACCTTATCTTCCGCAACCGAATCTCCAATATGCGTTTCGTTACCAAAATCAGGGATCTTATAAAAGGTGTCCTGGAAGGTCTCAAGACTGTTTACAAAATGAAAAAAAGGTGGCCATTCATTTTCCACACTCTCCTTATTTGGTTTATGTACTGGATGATGACCTGGGTTGTCGTTTTTGCTCTGCCTTCCACTTCAAATCTTAAAATCATCGACGGCCTGTTTATCCTTGTGATAGGCGGTCTGGGGATGTCGGCACCGGTACAGAGCGGCATCGGGGCTTTCCACTGGATCGTTTCACGCGGACTCTTCATCGTGTATGGCATCAGCATCGAAAAAGGACTGGTTTTTGCTACAATCGCACACGAATCACAATCACTGCTTGCGATTTCTCTTGGCATCATGTCGTTTGCCCTGATCTTCAAAAAACGGAGCATTCTTAACCTGCCGATCGAAATATCCAGTGAACTGGAGGGGACCAAAACAAAAACAGCATGAGTTACGCCGGCGATCCCACCGAAAAAATTATCACTCTTCACGACCTTCACTTCCTGAAAGAAGGATGGAAGAGGGAGCTTAAAAAGGTTGTCTTCACTAACGGCTGTTTCGATATTTTGCATCTGGGTCATGTCGACTACCTCTCCAAAGCCGCAAAACTGGGAGATATCCTGTTTGTCGGGCTAAATTCGGATGATTCCGTGAAACGCATCAAAGGTCCCGAAAGGCCTGTCCAGGATGAAAAATCCAGAATCATGATCCTCGCCTCCCTCCAGTTTGTGGACTATGTCATGCTATTTGATGAGGATACTCCCTATCAGCTCATTTCAGAAGTTGGTCCCGATATTCTGGTGAAAGGAAGCGATTACAGTCCTGAAGATATTGTCGGCTACGACATTGTTACCAGGAAAGGGGGAAAGGTAGTCACCATTGATTTTTTACCCGGCTATTCGTCATCACGGGTAATTGAAAAGATCCGGGGAGAAAAAAGGTAAATTTATATCCTGTTTTCTCCATCGTCTCGGGAACGCCTTAATCGGCAAAGATGAGGCTTTGGACAGACCATTAAATGTCAAGGCGTTTCACCACTCCTTAAAATTTCCCCGGCGGCGCAGGACTTCATCCGTTCCGACATTTTTGGGAGCGATGAGGGTCATGATCTTTACAGGTTGAACTTTGACCAATCCCTTCAACGGCTTTTGTTACCCATTCAACTCATAGATAATCAATGTGTTGTCCTTCGTCACGATGATCAGTGATTTCATTCTGAAACTGTAGACGGGATGACAGATTAAATCCCTATTTTTACCTTTTCTTTTCAAAATGGCGAAGCTTTATTACCTTTAAGTATGGCAAAGACAAAAACCGTTTACGTCTGTCAGAACTGTGGTACCGATTCCCCCAAATGGATCGGGAGATGTCCTTCATGCGGCCAGTGGAACACGTACGTTGAAGAGATCATTTCCACCGGCAAAAAAGAGAGGATGTTCGGAAGTGACGATGGTGAAAGGTCGGCACCTGAACTTCTCAGGGATATTGATATACAGCATACCGTGAGAATCGATACACGGAACGGCGAATTCAACAGGGTCCTTGGCGGCGGGATCGTGCCCGGGTCGCTCATCCTGATAGGTGGTGAACCCGGGATTGGCAAGTCCACACTGGCACTGCAGATCGCACTGATGATGAAACAGGTAAAAACGCTCTATGTGTCAGGTGAGGAAAGTGCGCAACAGACACGGTTGCGGGCTGAACGTCTTGGGAACCTGAAGGACAGTGATTGCATGATCTACACCGAGACCCATCTGGAAAGTATACTGAACATTGCTCATGCCGGGCAGCCGGGACTGATTATTGTGGATTCCATACAGACCCTTCATTCCGATGTGGCAGAATCATCGCCGGGTAGCGTCTCCCAGGTCAGGGAATGTGCGGCGCGGTTGCTGAAATTTTCCAAGCAAAGCCAAATCCCGGTCATACTCATCGGTCATATCACCAAGGATGGTTCGCTGGCCGGGCCGAAAATACTGGAGCATATTGTCGACACTGTTTTACAGTTTGAAGGCGACCAGAATTACATGTATCGTATTCTCCGTTCGGTGAAGAACCGCTTCGGATCTACCTCGGAGATCGGAGTTTATGAAATGCAGGGCGACGGGCTCAGGGAGATCCTCAATCCATCGGAAATTCTCATAAGCCAGAATCCCGATAAACTGAGCGGCGTAGCAGTTTCGGCCACACTTGAAGGGATAAGGCCACTGCTTATAGAAGTTCAGGCCCTGGTGGGCACATCAGCTTATGCCACCCCTCAGCGTTCTGCTACGGGATTCGATCTCCGTCGTTTGAGTATGCTCCTTGCCGTTCTTGAAAAGCGGGCCGGGATTAAATTCATTGCCAAGGATGTTTTTCTTAATATCGCAGGTGGTATTCGTGTTGATGATCCGGCCATTGATCTCGGAGTGGTTTCGGCTGTTCTTTCCTCGGCAACGGATATCGCGATACCATATGGCACCTGTTTTGCCGGTGAGCTGGGCCTTTCCGGAGAGATCAGACCGGTAAACCGCCTCGAACAACGCCTCTCTGAAGCCGAAAAACTTGGGTTTAAGCGAATGTTCATTTCAAAATACAGTAAAAAGGGCATTGATTTTGACCGGTTCAAAATTGATATCACCTTTGTTTCCAAAGTACAAGAAATTCCCCGGTCACTTTTCGGATAAGCCGGTAATAATTTGAATGATGCGAGGAGGACCTCTTTTAAAAGACGATTATAAGCCAGCCACCAAAGTGTATGACATACGCCGGCCGGAAATCCTTTCCGGAGAATCGTATTATTTTGAGACCGAAAGCGGACTTGTATACCAGGTAACCTTCGGTAAAAAGAAAAACAACTACCTGGGAAACATTCTTAATTTCAGTGTAATATCTGAAGACTATGAGGATGAATATTCAGAGACCAACCGGGGGGAGGTGTTCCCGATTATCAGTACGATCATAGAAATTATCCGGATCTATCATGAAAATCATCCCTACTCAAACAGTTATGAGTTTTCAGGAGAATTCAAAGCAAGGAATGATCCGCCTCCTGTCAGTATCCGGACCAGGCTGTATTTGAGGACTGCCCTGAGAGTGGTTGACATGGAGGTTTGGGATGTTGTGGGAGAAGACAACAAAGTAGTCCTGAGAAGAAAAGACAAGTATGAATAAGCCCATTTTATCCATCAGACATCTGTCGGTCGGGAGTCACAATGGCCCATCCACGATACTGAACGATTTGAATTTCGGGATACAGAGGGGAATGGTTACCGGCATTGTCGGTGAATCCGGATCAGGTAAGTCCGTGACGGCCCTGACCATTATGGGGCTTCTTCCTCCGGCCCTAAAGGTAAGTGAAGGTGAGATCGTGTTCAGTGCAGACGGGGTGGAAACGGATATTCTTAAGCTCCGCAGGCATGAAATGAACAACCTGAGGGGCAGACGTATATCCATGATTTTCCAGGAACCGATGACTTCCCTGAACCCATCGATGAAATGCGGCAGGCAGGTTGATGAAGTGCTCCATGCACATACGGATATGAATGAAGCGGAGCGTACTTCCAGAATAAAAGGCCTGTTTGAACTGGTGAAACTTCCCAGGATCGACGGGATATTCAAATCTTATCCTCACGAGCTTTCCGGCGGACAAAGACAGAGGATCATGATTGCTATGGCACTTGCCGCCGGACCTGAGATCCTGATTGCCGATGAACCCACGACAGCTCTCGATGTGACTGTGCAGAGAAAAATCGTGGACCTGATCCGCGAATTACAGGAGGAAACAGGGATCACGGTCATTTTTATCTCACATGATCTCAGGCTGATCGGGGAAATTGCCGGGGAGATCATCGTGATGCGAAATGGTGGGATCGTCGAAATGAATACAGGTAAGACCCTTCTTTCGAGTCCGGAAATGCCATACACCAGGGGACTGCTGGCCTGTCAGCCGCCGCTGGACAGGCGGCCGGAAAGGTTGCTTACCATTGAGGATTTTGAGAGGCATAGCGGGGAAAAGGCGCCGGAACCCCGGCCCGGCAGCCGTCCACAACGGAATCCATCGGAAAAAAAAGAAATCCTCCTGTCGGTCAGAAATCTGAGTGTGCACTACAAGAGGTCGTTATCTCTGTTTGGATCCGCTAAGGAAACCATAAAAGCGGTTGACAATGTAAGTCTTGATGTTGCAAAAGGCGAGACTCTGGGTCTGGTGGGTGAATCAGGTTGTGGGAAAACGACACTCGGCATGACGATACTGCAGCTCATCCGTCAACAACACGGGGATATTTTCTATAGCGGTAAATCCATAGCCTCGATGCATGGCAGGGAACTGAAACATTTCAGACAGAAAGTCCAGGTGGTCTTTCAGGATCCCTACTCATCACTGAACCCCAGGATGACTGTTGGAGGAATGATCATGGAGGTTATGAACGTCCATTTTCCGTCTATGTCAAAAAAGGAACGGACGACCCGGATGTATGAGCTGCTAAGGAGTGCAGAGCTGCCTGGGAATGCTGCTTCAAGGTACCCGCATGAATTTTCAGGCGGACAACGACAGCGCATTGGCATTGCACGTGCACTGGCAACTCATCCTGAATTTTTAATCCTGGATGAATCCGTTTCGGCGCTCGACGTTTCGGTACAGGCGCAGATCCTGAATCTTCTCAATGACCTGAAACGGGATTTCGGGCTGAGTTATATTTTTATTTCTCACGACCTGGCTGTGGTGAAATACATGTCGGATCGCATCATCGTAATGAAGGACGGTCATATTGAAGAGACGGGGGATCCGGACCGGATTTACAGGAATCCATCCTCGCCTTACACACGCAACCTGATCATGTCTGTGCCCGGAAGAGCCGGTACCGGGTTAATCCCGTAAGAGGATTCCGGAATCCTGAATATCCCTGTTGCAGGTAATGTAACACTAAAATTCTTCCGGTTCATCAAAGGTATTGGACCGGATCACGCCGGCATCTTTTTCAACATCGGGGCAGTTCAGGTTGATGTTGAAATTAGCCGGTCTTTCAAAAATATCGTCCTGGGTGATGTGCAGGGTTGAATCGGCATACACTTTTTGCATAAGATAGGCGTAAATTGGCAGGGCCATATAGGCTCCCTGCCCCTTGTCGATGCCGGAAAAATGCACTGAGCGGTCCTCCGCGCCTACCCATACACCGGCGGTCAGGTGAGGAGCGATGCCGATATACCATCCGTCAGACTGATTTTGAGTTGTACCGGTTTTCCCTCCCATTTCGGCAGTAAGGTTAAACCTGGAGCGTAACCAGTGACCTGTTCCCCTGTTAACAACATTATCAAGCATCTTTACCATAAGATAGGCTGTCTTTTCGCTGATGGCTTCTTCCTCTTTCGGATGGAATTCGGAGATCACATTCCCAAAGCGGTCGGTTATTTTAGTGACATAGAGTGGCTCGATATACACCCCCTTGTTGGAAAAGGTGTTGAAAGCCCCTACCATCTCCTTCAGCGAGATATCTGAAGTACCGTAAATAACGGAAGGTACAGCATCAATGTGGCTGCTGACGCCCATTTTTTTGATGACATCCACCACGGCCTGGGGGTTAAATCGTTTGACCAGCCAGGCGGCGATATAGTTTGCAGAAGTGGCCAGTCCCCATTCAAGGGTGACCTGTTTGCCTTCCATCTCAAAGTGACCCGAATTTCTTGGTGTCCATAGTGAGTCATGATCCATAAACGAAACAGGTACATTAGATACCAGGTCGCAGGGTTTATAGTTTTCCTGCATCGCCAGGGTATATAAAAACGGTTTGATGGTTGAGCCCACCTGTCGTTTCCCCTGGGTAACGTGATCGTACTTGAAATACTTGATATGGTGGTCTCCGACATACGCTTTGACATGGCCGGTTGTGGGATCCATGGCCATCACCCCGGTACGGAGAAAGTATTTATAGTACCGGATGGAGTCGAAGGGTGTCATGACGGTATCGATATCCCCGTTCCACGAAAAAACCTGCATCTGCCGCGGTGTCTTGAAATCTCTCAGGATCGAATCCATAGGCATACCGACTGACCTGAGTACCCGGTAACGGTCTGTGCGCCTCAGGGCTTCCATCATGATGTTATTGATTTCCTTCTGGGTTAAATCCCTGGAAAAAGGGGCATTGGGTTGTCCCTTCTTTTCCTGGAAAAACTCCTTCTGCAGCAGGCCTCCGAGATGCTGACTGACTGCTTCCTCGGCATATTCCTGAATGCGGGAATCGATGGTGGTATAAATTTTCAGACCGTCGGTGAATATATTATAAGGTGTACCGTCGGGTTTGAAATTTTTATTGGCCCATCCGTACAGGGGATCATTCTCCCATTGTGCTGAGTCTTCTTTAAAAGTGGCGTATGAGTAGTAGTCACTTCTTACCGGTTTGGAAGCTTTCAGGGTTTCTCTGATAAAGGTACGGAAGTGGGTAGCCAGTCCTGTGGTATGACTTTCAACATTAAAATCGGTGATCAGGGGCAGCTGCATTACCGAATCCATTACTTCAGAAGAGATGAAACCATATTTTTCCATCTGGCTGAGGACAACATTACGGCGCCTGACAGAATTTTCAGGATGAAGAACCGGGCTGTAACCGGAAGGAGCTTTCAGAAGCCCAACCAGGTCAGCACTCTGCTGCAGGTTCAATGAATCCGGAGTGGTATTGAAAAACATGCGTGCTGCGGATTTGATCCCAAAGGCTTCATGACCGAAGGTGACCGTATTAAGATACATCACCAGTATTTCTTTTTTGGTATAGTACCGTTCCAGCCTCACCGCGGTGTTCCATTCCTTGAATTTTACCAGGACGAGCCTGGGGAGCTGCCACAACCCGCCACGTACCTGGTTATCACGGGTATTGAAAAGGTTTTTGGCCAGCTGCTGTGTAAGGGTGCTTCCGCCACCGGCATTCTGTCCTCCCAGGATGGTTTTCAACATCACCCTGAACAACCCCCGCACGTCAATGCCTGAATGTTTTTCAAACCTGATATCTTCCGTGGCAATGAGAGCGTGAACAACATAGGGAGACAGGTCCTCAAAATAAATGAATGACCGGTTGGCAATATAATATTTCCCCAGGAGTTGATTATCTTCCGTAAATATTTCAGAAGCAAGGTTATTTTCCGGATTTTCCAGTTGTTCAAATGTGGGGAGTTCTCCGAATTTCCCATGGGATATAAGGACGAACAATAATATAATACAAAGGATGGGTGTGAGGATGAGAGCCCAGAAAATCCTGAGATATAATTTTTTACGATTGTTTTCTGAAGCCATGTTATTTTCAGGTTTGCAGCAAAAATAGCAATAATTTTATTATCAAAATTTGAACTATGCGGATGTTTTAATTTACTTTGCAGGTTTTAATCACCACATGAAGGAGTCTGATATATGAAGGAAGAAAACCTTGTTATCGTAGAATCGCCGGCAAAGGCGAAAACCATAGAAAAGTTCCTTGGTAAGGATTTCCTCGTCAAATCCAGTTTCGGACACATTCGTGATCTGTCAAAGAAAAATCTCGGCATCGACCTTAAAAACAATTATAAACCGGAATATATTGTACCGCCCGACAAGAAAAAAGTCGTTGATGAACTGAAAAAGCTTTCGAAGGAGGCAGGCACTGTCTGGCTGGCATCTGATGAAGACCGTGAGGGGGAAGCGATTGCATGGCATCTTTATGAAGTCCTTAATCTGAACAAGGAGAAAACCAGGCGCATCGTTTTCCATGAAATCACTAAAGACGCTATTCTGAATGCCATAAAAAATCCACGGCACATCGATAACCATCTCGTTGATGCGCAGCAGGCCAGGAGGATCCTCGACAGAATTGTCGGTTTTGAAATATCTCCTATCCTCTGGAAAAAGATCAAACCGTCGCTTTCTGCAGGGAGAGTGCAGTCAGTAGCTGTAAAACTTATTGTTGAGCGTGAGAGGGAGATCAAAACTTTCAGGACTTCATCCTCCTTCCGCGTAAACGCTCTTTTCATCGTCAGTGACAACCAGGGTAAAACCGTCACGCTGACGGCCGAACTCGATAAGCGCCTGGGTGATGCTGATGCTACGACCGGATTTCTTCAAAAAATAATGGGAGGGAATTTCAGCGTTCTTGATGTAACCCAAAAGCCAACTAAGAAGTCACCCCCACCACCGTTTACCACATCTACTTTACAGCAGGAAGCCAGCAGGAAGCTTGGGTACTCTGTGTCGCAGACCATGGTTATTGCCCAGCGCCTTTATGAAAGCGGGAAAATCACTTATATGAGAACGGATTCGGTAAACCTGTCCGCTACCGCCATCTCGGCCGCCGCTTCCGTGATAGAGAAAGATTTCGGGAAGGAATATCTTAAAACCCGCCAGTTTACGACGAAAACAAAAGGTGCACAGGAAGCCCATGAAGCAATCCGGCCCACCTACATGGAAAACAGTACGATTTCAGGAACCAGCCAGGAGAAACGGTTGTACGAACTGATCTGGAAAAGATCCGTCGCGTCACAGATGAGCGATGCCCTTCTTGAGAAGACGACCATCAGGATTAATAATGACAAAACCACGGATCTTTTCTTAGCTACGGGGGAAGTTCTGAAATTTGACGGATTCCTGAAAGTATATATGGAGTCGAGTGATGATGAGACGGAAGAAGAAACCAGGGGTCTTTTACCCCCGTTAAAGCCGCATGACGGCCTCCTGTTGGATCATATTGAAGCTACCGAAAAGTTTACCAGTCATCTGCCGAGGTATACCGAAGCCAGCCTCGTCAAAAAGCTTGAAGAACTTGGGATAGGAAGGCCGTCAACATACGCGCCGACCATTTCGACCATTCAGCAGCGTGGCTATGTGGTGAAGGAAGACCGCCCGGGAGAAACCCGGAGTTATGCCCTGATCACGCTCCGGAAGGATAAGATTGAAAAAACTACCAAACAGGAAAATTACGGCTATGAGAAAGCCAAGTTGTTTCCTACGGATATAGGTACCATTGTCAATAATTTTCTTGAGCAGTACTTCGGGAATATTATGGATTACAATTTTACCGCGTCCGTTGAGGAAGAATTTGACCGGATTGCCGATGGTGCCCTGGAGTGGACCGAGATGATCGATCATTTCTATAAACCTTTCCATATTATCGTGGACCATACCGAGGAGACCGGGGAGAAGGCAAAAGGGGAGAAAGTGCTGGGAACAGATCCTAAATCAGGTAAAAATGTGTTCGTCAAGATCGGACGTTACGGCCCTGTTGTCCAGATCGGGGAAGCTTCAGACGAGGAAAAGCCGAAGTTTGCCAGCCTTCTGAAAGGGCAAAGCATTGAGACCATTACCCTGGAAGAAGCCCTGGAACTGTTTAAGCTGCCCAGGGCGCTGGGAAATTATGAAGATACCGAAGTCGTGGTGGGTGTCGGACGTTTCGGCCCTTACGTACGTCATAATTCAAAGTTCTACTCCCTTAAGAAGGGAGTCGACGATCCGATGAAGATCGAAATGGCAAGGGCTATTGAACTCATCGAAGAAAAAAGACTGCAGGAAAAGAACAGGCAAATCAAGGTGTTTGAGGATCTGGAGGTGCTGAACGGGAGGTACGGACCTTATATCTCCAGCAAAGGAAAGAACTACAAGATCCCCAAAAATACGAAACCGGAGGAACTGACGGAAGAGCAATGCAGGGAAATCATCCAAAACGCTGACAAAAAGAAAAAATAAATGGACCTGAATGATTATTTTGACCCTGTAAGTCTTGAAAAACCTGATTTCAATATTTTCAGGGAAGTCTATACTTTCAGTCATTCCATAAAGATAAATACTCCCGACACGCCAATCAGAGATACCGGCAGTTATGATATTGCCATTATGGGTGTGCGGGAAGATAAGAACGCCTTTGTGAAAGGTGCGGCTTCGGCTCCCGATCTGATCAGACAAAAGTTATACATGCTCGGGTACGTCAACAAGAAGGTAAAGATCATCGACCTGGGAAACCTGAAAATCACACCGAATATTAACGACACCTATTTTGCTCTGAGGGATATTCTTAATGAACTGATCTCACAACAGGTTGTCCCGGTGATCTTCGGGGGCAGTCAGGATCTGACCTACGGGATGTCGCTGGCGTTTACCGGACATGGAAAATTCTGGAATCTGACCACTCTCGACAGCAAGCTCGATTTTGATGTGGGAAGGAAAAAACTGAGCTCCAAAAATTATCTGGATGCCATATTCAGGGATAATAAGTCTGATGTGCTCAATTATATTAATATAGGTCATCAGCTTTATTTCACGCCCACCAGAATGCTTGACAAGCTTGAGAATTCGGGATTTGAGAGTATCAGGCTTGGTGCGGTCAGGTCATCCCTGCACGAAATGGAGCCGGTAATGAGAGACAGTGATATCCTCAGTATCGATATGAGCTGCGTCAGGCAGTCGGATGCTCCCGGAGCCAGCATTCCGACGCCCAACGGTTTCTTCGGTCACGATCTGTGCCAGATGACACGTTATGCCGGGGCATCTGACAGGATCAAGGCCATTGGCTTTTTCGAGATCAGCCCCGGACAGGATACGAATAATCACACCTCTCATCTGGCGGCCCAGGCTGCCTGGTATTTCATCGAGGGCTTCTCTCTCAAAGTGGCGGAAAAACCTCAGTTTGGCGGGAGTAAGAAATTTATTATCGATATGAATTCCCCTTCCGATCAGATCGTTTTTTATAAAAGCAACAGGACCGACCGCTGGTGGATCGAACTTCCCGTGGCAGACCCGGAGACCGGCAGAAACCTTCTCATGGCTTGTTCTTACGAAGACTACCAGAGAGCATGCAACCATGAAATTCCGGACCGGTGGTGGAAAAGAATGAGGAAATACAGTTGATGCCAGCCAGGCACCGGAAGGAGAGAAATGCAAACCAAAGTCTGATTTTTGCGGATTGGGTACTTGCAGGACAATAAATTTCACCGTTTTCAGGTTTACATGTTGGGCAAAACAGCGATTAATTTTACAAAATACGCCGTGCATGAAACCTTCTGTGAAGGCCAGCGTTATGAACAATATTATGGTGATAAATTTGTTACATAGTAAGAATTTTGCTTAATTTAGCCTGACTTTGACAGGGCGTTGAAATGCAGACAGAGTGTGAACTAACCCGCATATTTATTTGAGATCACTATTCATCATATCATTCATTTTTGTCTTTGCTGGAGGCTATGCACAGCAGGAGCCTGCTTTTAGCCAGATCGGTTCATGGTTGGCTATGATAAATCCCGGATCGGCCGGAAGCAACGATAAAATTTGCCTGAATGCGGCTCATCGTCAACAATGGGCTGGATTTAAAGGTGCACCGTCCACATCTTTCTTCAGTGCCGATGCACCTTTTAGCTTTTTAGGAGCCAGCCACGGCGCTGCTCTCAATATTCTGAATGATGCCCTGGGTTATGAGAAAAATCTTGGATTGGGCCTGTCGTATGCCTACCGGCTGGAACTGGGCAAAGGTAAACTGGGATTGGGACTGAATTTCGGGCTGCTGAACAAAGCTCTTGATCTTGGAAGTGTCGGATGGATCATTCCTGAAGGATTGGGCGATGTGGCGGGAGATCCTGCCATCCCTCAGAGTAACCAGTCGGGGGTGGCCTTCGACATGGGGCTGGGAGTTTTTTACCGTACCGAGAATCTTTTTTTGGGAATTTCCACAACCCATTTGAACCAGTCCCGTATAAGGTACGATAATACTGCCGTGATATATCTTGCCAGGCATTATTATGCAACAGCAGGATATGACCTGCAGATGGCCAACCCACTATTTGAAGTGATGCCATCATTCGTTCTTAGTTCTGACGGGAGAGTTAACCAACTATATGTTAATACAAATGTCAGATACAATAAAAGATTTTGGGGCGGCGTTTCATATAGGACCGGAGAGAATGCTGTTGTAGGTATTGTAGGGGTGGAATTGTTTAACGGTATCAGGGTAGGATATTCCTACGATTTTGATTTTTCGAAACTTAATACGGTTAGCAACGGAACTCATGAACTCACTGTCGGATACTGCTTCGATCTTAGTATGGAGAAGTCTCCGCAAAAATATAAGAGCATTAGGTTTTTGTAAGAAATTGATTAATTTTAAAGACTTTATTGAAATATAATCTTTGGTTTAGATTGACTTTGCAAATAACACTCAGAAAGCTATGAAAAAGTTACTTTCCTTGCTGATTTTGTTGGCATTACTTGGCAGCTGTACCAACTACAACAACGGGGAACTCGTCGGTGTCCAGGGCCGTAAAGCTTATGTTGAACCCGATCCGTATGGTATGGTATTCATACCCGCCGGTAGTTTTGTTATGGGTCCCAGCGACCAGGACGTAACGTTCGCACAAAACGCAACATCCAAGACAGTTTCTATTGACGCCTTTTGGATGGATGAGACTGAAATAACCAACAACGAATACAGGCAATTTGTTTATTGGGTGAAAGATTCACTTCTTCGCCAGGCATTGGTCGACGACCAGATTGATGATTATATCCTGAAAGATAAAGAGGGAAATCCTCTTACTATGAATAAAAACGGCCAGGAATCTCCGTTAATCAACTGGGAAACTAAAATCGACTATAATGATGAAAACGGCGATGTCCAGGCTGCCATTGACCGGATCGGACTCTATTATACTGGTGATGCCCAGTTCTGGGGTCGTAAACAGCTTGCCGTTGAAAAACTGATTTATTCGTACTATTGGATTGATCTTCAACAGGCTGCCAAACGCGGTAACCGATATAATTACAAAACCCAGCAATACGAGGGATCCGTTGTTAATGCCGATGGTACGGTATCTCCCATACAAGGCAGAGAATCCTTTGTAATGAAAGATCAGGTACCGGTTTATCCCGACACTCTTGTATGGATTGCCGACTTCACCTATTCATTCAACGAACCTTATGCCAACCTGTATTTCTGGCATCCGTCCTATGATAACTATCCTGTTGTGGGTGTAACCTGGAAACAGGCTTCAGCCTTTTGCATCTGGAGGACGCAATACCTGAATTCTGCTCTCGCCGGTGATAACCAGCCTTTTGTACAGGATTACCGTTTACCGATTGAGGCCGAATGGGAATATGGTGCCAGGGGAAATCTGGATGAAAGTATGTATCCATGGGGCGGACCCTACACCCGTAACGAAGTCGGATGTTTCCTGGCCAATTTTAAACCGCTCAGAGGAAATTATATTGACGACGGCGCTCTCATCACTCAGAGAGTGGGGTCCTATGCTCCGAATGAATACGGTCTTTACGATATGGCTGGTAATGTCGCTGAGTGGACAGCAAACGCTTACGACGAATCCGCTTACGTATTCTCTCATAATATGAATCCCGATTATAAATATAATGCCAAACCTGATGATCCCCCCGTTATGAAGAGAAAAGTTGTCAGGGGAGGCTCATGGAAAGATGTGGCTCATTTCCTGCAGGTCAGTGTCAGAGACTATGAATACCAGGATACTGCAAAATCATACATAGGATTCAGATGTGTACGTTCTTACTTAGGCACCAAATAATTCAAATTCATTAATTATGAATGTTACTGAAATAGTTCAGAGTTCCGGATGGAAAAATTTTATGGCCAAATTGTATGGCCTCGGAGCTTCCGTTGTAATCGTTGGGGCTATGTTCAAACTGATGCACTGGACCGGTGCAAGTATCATGATTGTGGTTGGGCTGTCAACAGAAGCCGTTATTTTCTTCTTCTCAGCCTTTGAACCACTGCATGAGGAACTGGACTGGACTTTGGTTTATCCGGAACTTGCAGGAATGACCGATCCCGATGAGCTTGAAGAACTTCGCGAAGAAGGTATCTCCGGACGCGGTGTTGGATTGCAGAAATTTGATGAATTATTTAAGGATGCGAATATCCAACCCGAAACGGTAAGAAGTTTGAGCAAAGGTATAAACAGCCTCTCGGAAACGACATCGAATCTTGCTGATATTACCGGTGCTTCGATGGCTACCAAAGAATATCTCACCAGCATGAGAACCGCAGCCCAGGCCATTCAAAGTGTATCATCAGCTTATTCTGATAATACAGGATCACTTAACGATTCGGTCAATGCACTGGCTTCTTCGTACAAACAAACGGCAGAAATGGTCAATAAATCAGGAGAGGAAATTGCAAAGAAATTTGCACAACAGTCTGCTGAACTGTCTACATCTTATGATGATCTGACCAATACCGTAAAATCGGATTATACCAATATCTCAGCAGGTCATAAGAAATTCAGTGAGCAACTTACATCCCTGAACAAAAACCTGTCTGATCTGAACTCAGCCTATGAAGCCCAGGTTGCCGGCACTCAGCAACATCTTAAAGGCAGCGATAACATCTATAAGGGCATTGAGGATATGATGAAAAATCTCAAGTCTTCTGTAGATGAAACTCAGAAATACAGGGATGAAATTAGCAAACTGAGTCAGAATCTTTCGGAACTAAACAATATTTACGGTAATATGCTCTCAGCAATGAGTGTTGTTACCAGAAAATAAATCCTTTTATCAGCTATGGCTCACGGTAAGGAAACTCCGCGTCAAAAAATGATCGGCATGATGTACCTTGTACTTACATGCTTGCTTGCACTTAATGTGTCAAGATCAGTTCTTGATGCCTTTACTCTGGTTGATGAAGGTCTGACCCAGACCACCGAAAACTTTTCAAAAAAGAACGCTGGTCTTTATAATGAATTTGACCAGGCATACCTGCAAAACAAGACAAAAGTTGGAGAATGGAAGGACAAGGCTGAGGAAGTTAAGAAACGGACCCAGGAACTCTACGATTACATACAGGAATGCAAAAAGGACATCGTGATCAAATCTGAAGGTCCCGAAACGGAGGGTATACGTGATGGCGAAGTACACCTTCAGTATGTCAATGGTAAGGACAATACCGATATCCCCGCTGAAGTCATGATCACCGATAAAAAAGGAACTGAGCTCAAGGGTAAGATCAATGTTTACAGGGACTTTTTATTGGGTCTTATTGATAACAAGGAGACCTATAAATCCATTGCTACCTCCATTGAAAACTCTCTCGTCACCAAGGACCCTGAAGCTACAGGTCATTCCAAAGGGGAAAATATTACCTGGGAGACAGAGAATTTCGAACATCTTCCACTCGCTTCTGTAATCACAATTCTTTCCAAGATGCAGAGCGACGTCAGGAATTCAGAGGCTGAAATCCTGGCCTTCCTGCTAAGCCAGATTAATGCCGGGTCTTTCCAGTTTAACAAGATTGAACCGGTCGTTCTGGCTAACTCCGATTATGTTTTCAAAGGCCAGGAATATAAGGCAAAGGTTTTTCTCGCCGCCTATGACTCAACCAAAGCACCGGTTGTAAAGCTAAATTCTGGCGAAATACTGCCCATAGATGAGGGGAAAGGTATTTACACTCCCTCAACAACGGCTCTCGGGACTCACACCTGGGGAGGAACCATAATCCTGGAAGGTGACGACGGAATACCCATAAAGAGACCCTTTGAAGCCCAATACCAGGTGGCTGAAGCCAGTGCCGTGATCTCCCCGACGAAAATGAATGTTTTTTACCGGGGTGTTGCCAATCCCGTCGCCATCTCAGTATCCGGCTTGCCTAAAGAAAACCTGCGCGCCGAGATCACCAAGGGTAAAATTGCCAGGGCAAATGGCGGCGACTGGGAAGTATGGCCGGCAGGCGGACCTGAAGGTGAAGTGGTTACCGTAAAAGTGTACGCTAATGTTGAAGGAAACAACCGATTCATGGGAAGTATGGATTTCCGCGTCAGAGATGTCCCCCCGCCGGTAGCAAAAATCCGTGGCAGATCACAGGGAGCGATTTCTCTTACGGATCTGACCAGGGCGTCGGGAGTGGACGCAGAACTCGATAATTTCGTTTTCGACCTTGATTTTACCGTTACCGAATTTACCGTTTCGGCAGTATTATCCGGCGGATTTTCAAAGAGCGAAAAATCAGATAATAATAAATTTACGCCTGGACAGCTGGGCATTATTTCGCAGCTCTCCCCGGGTAAGGTTCTTACAATTACTGATATTAGAGCGATTGGCCCGGATGGAAAATCCAGGATACTGAACTCAATTGTATTGAAAATTTTATAAAAACAACGATAATGAAAAGGACTGCTCTGTTTATATTTGGATTATTCATTCTGCAGGGAGCATGGTTTGCAGTGAATGCCCAGCAGGTAACTACAACGCCCGCTATGGCTAATCCGCAGATGGCTGCGGATTCACAGGCGATCATCAATGTTTACCAGAAGATACATATTCCGGAGAAAAAGCCTATTCCCTACGTGCCGATCAGGGAGGCTGATGTGATGTGGTCTAAAGATATCTGGCGGATTATTGACCTGCGCGAAAAAATGAACCTTCCGCTCTACTATCCGAAACAGCCGCTTGGTCAGAGAATGAGCTTGTTTTCACTGATCATGCATGGCATACATGAGAATAATCTCCATGCCTACAAGGAAGATAAATATAACCTGTTCTCAACAGAAACCCAGATCGGGGAAAAGGAAATTATCCAGGCCCTTGGAGCCGATACATTATTCCCGGGTACACCCAATGAAAAGGTAAACCTGAGATCAGACTATGTATTGCAATACCTGGTAAAAGAAAAATGGTTCTTCGATAAACAGGCTTCAACCATGCGCGTCAGGATCGTTGGCCTGGCTCCGATAAAAGTTTTCCACCGCACGCTTCAGGATGCCAACGGGAACATCACCGTATCGCCTGAAATAACCAGGGAAATACTTTTTTGGATCTATTTCCCCGAATACAGGGACCTTTTCGCACGATATGAAATCTTCAATCCGAATAACGATTCCCAAAATATATCGTACGACGACCTGTTCATGCAGAGGCGGTTTGCCTCTTATATTTACGGTGAGTCTAATGAATATGACAACCGTTTAATACCGGATTACCTTACCGGTGATGACATTCTCTACGAAGCCGAGAAAATCAAGGCTAAACTCTTTGATTTCGAACACGATCTCTGGGAGTACTAAGATTTGTGAACCAAACAAGTAAACCTGATACTAAAAAATCCGCACAATGACTTATGTGCGGATTTTTTTTATGTTTCTTTTCACTGGTTATGGCAGCACCCGCCCGGTCTGGCCTTTGCCGGCGCGTATTCGTTCCTTTGCTTCCGGGTACTCTCAGATAAACTTCTCTCCACCACTCAGTTTGACATCGTTGACAAAGGTTTTGATTCTCTGCTCCTGATCCATTTTGCAGATCAGCAGCACATCCTCACTGTCGACGACGACAAATTCCTCAAGCCCCTGGATGACCACGAGCTTTTCTCCCTGTACATTAATGAGAGAGCGGCTCGTATCATAAGTAAATACATTTTTCCCCATTATGGCATTCAGATCCTGATCCGGTTCAATCTGGTCATAAAGAGATCCCCAGGTCCCCAGATCACTCCAGCCAATATCGGTGGCAAGAACATAGACGTTGTCTGCCTTTTCCATGATGCCGTAATCGATGGAGATACTTTTGCATCCGGCATAGGTTTCTTCAATAAATGAAGATTCCCGTTGGGTACCATATACATCTGACCCATCTTCAAAGGCAGAATATACATCAGGCATATGTCTCTGGAAAGCTGTCAGAACAGACTGAAGCGACCAGAAAAAGATTCCGGCATTCCAATAAAACTCACCACTTTCAAAAAATACCTTTGCCAGCTTCTGATCCGGCTTTTCAGTGAAGGTCTTGACTTTCTGGAGTTTGCAGCTTTCATTTTCCTCCACCGGGATCGATTCAGCCTGGATGTAACCATAACCGGTTTCCGGACGGCTCGGCCGAATGCCCAGGGTCAGGAGAGCATCGTGTTTTTCGACGAATTCAAGCCCTTTTTTAAGAGCAATGTAAAAGACTTCTTCCTTCAGAATGAGATGGTCTGAGGGAGCAACGACCATTCTGGCCTCAGGATCCCTGTTCCGGATGCTGAAAGCGGCGTAAGCAACGCAGGGAGCCGTATTTTTCCGGTAGGGTTCAAGAAGAATATTGTCTTTCTTCATTCCGGGAAGCTGCTGACGGATAAGATCTCCGTATTCGGCATTGCTGACGATATAAATGTTTTCGGATGGTATTACGGTTGCAAAACGGTTAAAAGTCTGTTGCAGAAGTGTACTGCCAACACCAAGGATATCGAGGAACTGTTTTGGCCTGGAAGTTCTGCTGAGCGGCCAGAAACGGCTTCCAACTCCTCCGGCCATAATTACACAATAGTCATGTTTGTCCATAACACATTCTTCATTTTTTAATGGGTTAATCTAGTCCTAAAAATCGAATTATTACTATACAAAACCGATCTTTTCCATTAATGGGTTGTTTCTAATGATTAACTTGCCTCTCCTCTCTATCCTATGAGTTCGGGATAACCTGTAAATGTCTGTCAGAAGAAATGAACTTAACGCAAAAATACAGTATATTTCATTTACTGTCAGTTCTTCGGGAATGTTTTAGAATGGAATCGGGTCAAAACCGAGAATATTCGTAATTTTGCACCAAACAAAAACGCTATGAAGTTTTTCGAACAGGCAGGAAAATATTTTATGTTACTATGGAAAGTTTTTGCCAGGCCTGAGAAATTCCGGATTTATTATAATCAGACAATTAGTGAGATAGAGAGCCTGGGGATAAACTCTTTTGGCATTGTCGTTATCATTTCCCTTTTTGTGGGTGCAGTAATCACCATTCAGACGAATTTCAATATTGAGAACCCACTTCTCCCCAGGTACCTTGTTGGGGTTACTGTCCGTGATTCTTTGCTTCTCGAATTTTCCTCCACCATGGTGGCTCTGATTCTGGCGGGGAAAGTCGGTTCAAATATTGCTTCTGAAATTGGAACCATGCGCGTATCCGAGCAGATTGATGCCCTGGAGATCATGGGGGTAAATTCAGCCAGCTTCCTTATCTTCCCCAAAATCATTGCAGCCATGTTCTTTTTTCCCATTCTCTCTCTTATAAGTATGTTTGTGGGAATATTCGGAGGCTACCTTGTTTGCGTTCTCACCGAAATTCTGTCTCCGGCGGATTACATATATGGTATACAGTACGCGTTTTATCCATACTATATAAGTTACGCGCTCACAAAAACCGTATTCTACGCCTTTATCATTGTGACCATTTCCGCCTTTCAGGGGTACTATGCTGAGGGAGGAGCCCTCGAAGTGGGCCGCTCAAGCACCAGGGCAGTCGTTTACAGCAGTATCCTTATCCTGCTTGCCAATCTTGTCCTTACAAAACTTATTCTCTCATGATCAGGGTTATCAATATAACGAAGAAATTTGAAGATACTACGGTACTCGAGAATATATCCGTGACATTTGAGCAGGGTAAGACTAACCTTATTATCGGACAAAGCGGTTCCGGAAAGACCGTTTTACTTAAATGCATTGTAGGTCTCCATGAAATCGATGAAGGTGAAATCTGGTATGACGACAGGCTTTATAACGATCTGACATTCAAGGAAAGGAAGAAAATCCGTAAGGAAATCGGGATGCTTTTTCAGGGTGGAGCCCTGTTTGATTCATCAACAGTTGAGCAAAACGTTAAATTTCCGCTCGACATGTTCACGGAGATGAGCGAATCGGAAAAGCTGGAGCGGGTTAACTTTTGCCTTTGCAGGGTAAATATTATAAATGCAAACAAGCTGTTCCCGGCCGAACTTAGCGGAGGGATGAAAAAGAGGGTGGCCATTGCCCGTGCTATAGCCCTGAACCCAAAGTACCTTTTCTGTGATGAGCCCAACTCAGGATTGGATCCGAAAACAGCTATCGTGATTGATAACCTTATTAAGGAGATAACCGAAGAATTCAATATCACCACCATCGTCAATACCCACGATATGAATTCTGTTCTTGAAATCGGGGATAAAGTCATCTTTATTTTCCAGGGCAGGAAAATTTGGGAAGGAACGAACAAGGATATTCTTCACACCCAGAACGAAACACTTAACGATTTTGTTTTCGCCACAACACTGGCCCAGCAGTTAAAGAAATAGCCCGGTTTTATTAGTCTTTATCCAGGGTATATATCCATTGATAATGCCAAAGGAAAAATTCATAATCTATCGCCGTTTAACCGCAGAACCGTCATGAGAGATTATTCTGGCGTATCCAGGCTGAAGGGTTCTGTTAAAATTTCCGGGATTCTCCTGGCAGGCGGAAAGAGTAAAAGAATGGGCGAAAATAAAGCCTTTCTGCGTTTCAGGGGAAAAGAACTTTATACCTGGTCGCTTGAGGTTCTCCAGGCTCTTTGCGATGATATTGTGATCAGTGCTCCGGAGAACATTTTCCCGGCTGATTTCCCTTATCCGACCGTTCCGGACGAAATTCCCGGAAAAGGACCCCTTTCGGGACTTCACAGCTGTCTCAGATATGTCAGACATGACAGGGCTGTTGTCCTGAGTTGTGATATTCCTTTTATTACGGTAGCGTATATTCAGGCTTTACTGTCGGTGATGCACGATGCACCCGCCATCGCAGGCATGAATAAACAAGGGGGCATTGAACCACTGGCAGGGATTTATTCATCCCATTTGTGGCTGCTGGCAGAAGATCTTATTCATTCAGGACAATATAAGATGTCAGATTTCTTATCCAGGACGGGGGCCAGCCTCGTCGATGTGCGGGCGCTCGGATTTGATCCCGGCAGGTTGTTTTATAATGTTAATACCCGGGGAGATATGGATGCTGCAGATGACTTATTCATCTCTTGAAAAGTCCGGGTTCTCCTTCCGGATAAAGGTATTTTTAAAACAACCTGCCTCCCCTGTCAGTCAAGGAAATCCTTAACGAAAAAGAGACGCACCAACCGGTAACGTCTCTTTGTCGTTTATTTGCTTTTTTTAGTATACTCTTTACCCGGGAATTTGGATCATGAGCGACGGGTTTTACTATTCTACCTCCTCAAAATCCACGTAATCACCCACATCCTTTTTTAGATGTTTTTTTTGCGTTTTACTGGCAGGATTCTCAACGCTGATATCTCCTTCCCGGGTCTTTTTGTCCTCATTTTGGGAATAACCGCCGGATTCCCTGACGGAACCATGAAAGAACATTTGCCCCAGCATTCTTATTACCAGGTATATAAGTACAAATATTAATATTAATCTGATCATACCTATCTCATTAATTCATGCAAATGTACATTTTTTTGATAGCGATATGAAATGATGGGTTATTATTAACATCTTTTCACAGGTTACAATCTATTCAGAATACGTGCACTGGCCTGATGCAGGGCATTCCATAAGCCGGGGGTTTGCTTTGGCACCTTCATATTCCTGTCTGAAAACACCGCTCCATTTTATTATCCATACCGCAAATCCGGACTTGAAGCCGTCAAGACACCTGAAAATATTGTCCGGGTTGCCGTTAGCCATGGTCCGGATCTCTGGACAGGTCCGGATAGACCGGTACCGATGCCGATTGTAATATCAATTTCACCACCTTCGGCTTCGCTCAGGGTTTGCGTTTTAGAAAATTATTGAGCGAAGTCGAAATATTTTTGACAGAAATATAGATACGTCGGTCCCTGAGCGGAGCCGAAGGTGGTCCCTGAGCGGAGCCGAAGGGAGCTTATCTAAACGACTATGATTGTATTATTTCAAAAAAAGGATGGGTATAAACGAAATATCCTTGAATTATTTTACTTTTAAAGGCCAATAACCAACATACCCAATTTACAGTTAATGAAGAAAATGAACCACATTATTACAGCATTACTGCTGCTGTTAGCTCCCTCTTTTTTCATGAATGCACAACAGCCGGAATCACTGCGTATCGACCATGACGGACAGTTATATTCCCGATGCTTCAGCGTTATGGCTTTTCATAACCAATACTACCAGGGACGCCGCGGTGCGGTAGAGCTGGTCATTCATGGTGACAGGGTAGCTTCAAACGGAGACATCCGCCTTGAACCTGTCCCTATCCCCGATGCCTTCGATATTCCTATACCTGACCTTGTCAGTACCAGGGTCGACAGCCTTAGGAATGAAATCCTCGTTGATATGGACTATGCCAGGCTCGGCTTCAAATACCATATTCAGCTCAAGGGAGAGGGAGAAAACCTCAGAATAACGGTAAATACGGAAGGAGAAATTGCTGACAGCCTAATCGGTAAGCTGGCCTTTATGATGGAGTTTTTCCCGGGTGTCTATAAAGGAAAATCCTATGTCATGGATGGCAATGATGGGATATTTCCACACCAGTTTAATGGACCCCGCGTATTCAGGGACAACCGGCTCGAAGCCGTCCCGATGGCCAGTGGCAGGAAACTATCGCTGGCTCCCGGTGACAGCCTTCATCATCTGACCATTGAAGCCATAAAGGGAAATATTGACCTGCTCGATGGTAGGGGAAGTACCAACCATAAATGGTTTGTTGTTCGAAGTTTGCTGCCTGGAGACCGGAAGGGCAATGTCATCGAATGGCTAATCAGGCCGGAGATACATGAAAACTGGATGAGTGAACCCGTGGTGGGATTTTCACAAATAGGGTACCAGTCGGCTCAACCAAAAGTATCTGTGATTGAGATGGATAAGACCGATACCCCCGACAGTATATTCCTTTATAAGCTGGATGCGAACGGCAGTGATATACTTGTAAAATCAGGTGTGCCTGCTATCTGGGGTCCGTATTACAGAAAGCAGTATGCCCGATTTGATTTTTCGGATATTACGGGTAAGGGGATTTATTTCCTTCAGTATCGTCATCAGCGGACGGAACCTTTTATGATCAGCCCGGCACTCTATGCAGGTGAATACTGGAGGCCGACCCTTGAAACCTTTATTCCCGTTCAGATGTGCCATGTTTCAGTGTGGGACAGGATGAGGCTGTGGCATGGTGCATGTCATCTCGACGACGCGCTTCAGGCCCCTCCAGGAAAAAAGCATTTTGACAACTACCAGATGGATGAAGAGACACACACGAAATTCAAGGCTTATGAGCACATCCCTCACTTTAACGTCGGCGGCTGGCACGATGCCGGAGACAATGACATTGAATCACCCTCCAATACTTCTACGGTATATGATCTGAGTCTGACATGGGAGGAATTTCATCCCTCTTCCGATCAGACCTACATCAATGAAGACGGGCGCAAAGTGAGGCTTCACGAGCCCGATGGTAAGCCCGACCTGTTGCAGCAAATCGAACATGGGGTGGATTATATCCTCGCCTGTTATGAAAACTTCGGACATTATACCCGCGGCGTTATCTGTCCCAATTTTGAACAGTATCTTCAGATGGGGGATGCCGCATCACAAACCGACGGGCTGGTGTACGATCCGGCACTTTTACCGGGAGAGAAGACGGCCGGCCGTTCAGGAATCCGGGACGACAGGCTGGCTTTTACCAACTACCGTGAATCCTATGAATATGAAGCGGCCTCTGCCCTGGCCGCGGCCTCACGCGCATTGAAAGAGTATAATCCGGAATTATCCGTAAAATGTCTGAATACGGCTCTGACCATCTGGGACAACATCAGCAGTTCAACACAACCGCCCGCTCCTTCGCGTTTTGCCCGCTATCAGCAGGCACAAAAAAAGATGGTTGCCGTTGAACTCTATCTTTGCACAGGCCGTGATGAATTTAAAAAGCTACTGCTCGAGCCGATGGACATGTCGGGCCGGTTTGGCAGCTACTCGTTATGGTCATTAAGCAGGGTGGTGGATAAACTGGGAGACCCCGACTTTAAGAAGAATTTTGATGAAGCACTGAAAAATTATGAAAGCCGGTTTGAAGAAGAGCTTTCACAGAGTCCGTACCATGTACTTCAGATTCACAGTATGTTTGGTACGGGTTTCAATTATATCAGTGTAGCCCGTTCCCAGTACTATCTGCATAAATATGCTCCCGGCGTAGCAGGTACCGGATTTATTTACGATGTGATCAGTTATATGCATGGTAACCATCCCGTTTCGAATTACTCACTGGTGACGGGTGTCGGGGCAAAATCCGTCACGGCCGCTTACGGTGCCAACCGGGCCGACCGGTCTTACATCCCGGGGGGAATATGCCCCGGACCGCTGCTCATAAAACCGGATCTGATCGAATTCCAGGCAGACGATCCTTTCTTCTGGGTTCAGAAAGAGTATACTATCGCGTCGGGCGCAGCGTACGTATTCCTGATGATGGCAGCAGAGCAGATGGAGAAATAAGGGCTGCTCCGGTACGGTTACTCTATGGAAGCTACAAGAGCCTTCATTTTTTCCAGGGCGGTACCGGCGACGGTCTGTGGATCCTGCTTCCAGTATGCCTGGTTGAAGAGTTCGACAGAGAGGACTTTTTCGCCCCCTATCGAAGCCAGGCTGGTGAGGATCTGTTTCATGGGTGCGGCGCCATCACCCGGGTAAATCCGGTCACTGTCATTCTGTTGTTCACGAGGGATGCCGGCCGGATAGTCATTCATATGGAAAATCTCAAGCACTTTTCCGTTCAGCATGTTGAGTCCTTCGAAGCCTGAGCCGCCACGGAAAAGGTGGAAAACATCCGCAAGAATATGGACGTCGGGGTCGTCAGCAACGGCGCAGACCATGGCTGCCTGGCCGAGATGAAAAAGATAAGGTGATGCCCCCCAGAATTCAAGCTGAGGCATAACGCCGGACTGCCGGCCCAGAGCGATCAGTTCACGGTAGAGTTCTCCTGCCCGGAAAAGATCCAGCGGTTCATTTCCCGATACTCCCGCTGCCGGGGCAGCTATACGCCTGCATCCCAGGGAAGCCATGAGCTCCATGTCACTCTTCATTTCGGCAAGCCCTGATTTTCGACGGCTTTCATCCCTGACAAGCCAGGGGGCAAAACCGATGGCATCCTCAACAATGATTCCGCTGTCATCCAAATATTTCTTCAGTGAAACGGCTGTATTGCCCTCATCCAGGTAAGCCCTGACATCCCTTACCCATAGTTCGATACCGTCATACCCGGCTCTGGCTGCAATATCGATGCTTTTTTTCATTCCGGGTTTTGCGCCGCTGATGGTGCTTGTATTCAGCGAAAACCTGAAGGTGGAATTTCCGGTCCCTGATTCATCCCGTGCCAAGGTCTTTTCCAGGGGGAGACTTGCGGCAGCCATCGCCAGACCGGTATATTTGAGCATTTGACGTCGTGTGATCATCTGTAAGTCGGTTTTTATTAATCGGAAAAATCGCTGATCCGGTTATTGCAGAATCATATAAATTACATCTGAAGGCAGTTCAAAATGGACTTTTTCTTTGTTCCTGATCAGCGGGATCCGATGAACCTCATAACCTGCTGTATTCAGCAGGATAGCTTCTTTAAGTTCCGGATTCTCCAGGCTGATGTCAGCATATATCGATTTTCCCACCCAGGGCATATGACCGGTGTTAAGGATTTTAAAACCCTGTATGGTATCTTTACCCATCTTGTATTTCGCACGTTTATCCTTCCACCCTTCAGGTCTGAATACCGGCCCGGCCTGAAGCAGGATTTTAGTTGAGGTTTCAAGAGGTTTTCCGTCCATGGAGACCAGCTCGATGGTGATATAATGGTTTCGGGACCCGATGCTTAGTGATCCCAGCCTGTAATCCTTGTTCAGGGTCACAAATCCGGATACCGCCCTTGCGCAGGGTGTGTTGAGGGTAAAAACACCCTGGTCGTAGTTAAGTAC
Organism: uncultured Bacteroidales bacterium; assembly: GCA_963732905.1. GTDB lineage: Bacteria > Bacteroidota > Bacteroidia > Bacteroidales > DASQZK01. The sequence continues at coordinate 392,996 of CAVTBM010000006.1, read as the reverse complement.
CAGCTCACCTGTGGTGCTGGTTACTGTTTTGGTTTTAAGGTTGATAAGGTCATCCAGCCCGGGGTAAAGACGCACAGCGGGGGTATCTGTTCCATACCTGACTTCTACACGGCCTGTCAGGTAAGCCAGAGGATTCACCTCGGTTTGTTTCATCCCGCGCTCAGCGGCAAACTCCGCATCGCGGTTCGGGTCGTAACTGCTTTCTTCCGAAATTACCGGGATATCACGGTTATACAGTTGATCCATGGTGCGGTCCTCATGGACAACGGTGTTTCCGGGTTTCACATAATTAAGCCTGAAAATAAGGGCATTTGCCGGGAACATCCAGATTCCGCCGGGTGTGGAATAGGTCCACCGGTTCATAGGATGAACATCGTCACCGGGGCTGATCCGGGAGATATAGGGATCGCGGTCAAGATCAATGGCGTTGACAACAAACCAGTAATATGAGTCGACACCGGAGAGCGCACTGTATGCAGCGACGAGCAGTGGTCCTTCAGACTGGTACTTGTTGGGGAGATTCCAGCCGCTTTCAGTAACCAGCATCGGATGGCCTTCCACCTGTTTAATATTGACAGGCAGATCCACCGGGTGTTGCAATGCCGAATTTCCCTGGTAATAGTGACCGGTATCGATTCGCCATCCGGAATTTTGGCCAACATGACCCGGATCAAAATACCGGTTGACCGCTTCCACTTCGCAGGCCGTGTAAGTGTACCTTTCGAGGTCGTTAAGCCTGAGCTGATCGGCTGTCCTCCAGTTGCTGGCATTGATAAGTTGTTTACACCCCAGGACATCGCGGTAATAATCGTGCATTTCCTTATAAAAATTGTACTGCGTCCCGGTGAAGAATTCAACCTGGTCCTTCATCCTGGGTTTTTCGTTTTCAGGCAGGGCCTGGGTCATATTCCAGGTACTGAAAATGTCGAACAGGCTCTGATCCGGATCATCCCCCTCGAGGTTGAAATTATTCCAGTGTGTCAGGGCATTCTTGTAGGAGCCGTATTTTTTCATCAGCCAGGCAGTGAATTTCTTCCTGATTAAAAGTTTCAGTTCAGGCTTGATATTCTGCATGGTCCAGAAAAAGACCCCGTCTTCATTCTGTACCTGGATCAGGGCGACAGCCGGGTCATCCTTCAGGGCAAGGCCGGTATAAGGGTTGGGAGTTGTGTACAGGTATTTTACCCAGGTTTTATAGGCTTCTTTCAGTGTGTCGTTGAAGAAGATGACACCCCATAGGTCATCGTTTCCGGAATACCCGTCGATACCCCATTCTTTAGGAACCCAACCCCCCATGTGGCCGTTGTGGGCCCAGAAGGGAGAGATGGTAGTGTAAATACCTTCTTTCTTCATGAAAGCAACGGATTTCCATATAGCCCTGACATCGGCGGTATCCACCTCATCGATTTGTGTCCCTTTGCCGGCGGGGTTTATGGAACTGTGCAGCCGGATCATATTAACGCCGATCTTCGCCAGGAACCTGGCATGCCTTAGCATTTCCTCATCGGTGAGACGATTGGCATTAACAGCATCATTAACCGACCAGAACCGGATCGCTTCACCATCACCTCTTACAAAACTGTTGCTGTCAGCCGACAGTCCGATAAAGCCGTGCTGACCGGCCTGATCTTCGTTCAGATACCGCAGGTCGAGGAAGGCATCATCGGTGAAATGATCAACAGGATACTGGAATTCAAACATTCCCGGATTCGGGGAGCATGAATACAGCAGGAATGAAAAGATAATCAGGATTAAAACATTTCTGGATGACTTCATTATTCTGTTTTTTTACATGAGTATGTACATACTTTACAAACCCCCGGATTTTCAATTCCAGCACTGTCTGCCAGCCTTTTCGTAAACATGGTGTCAGCGGTTGAACTCCTTCAGGGCTTCAAGCATGGCTACAACGTTTTCCACCGGCACATTGGCCTGGATGTTATGGACGGTGTTAAATACAAAACCACCGTTTACTGAGAAGACTTCGCAGTTTTTAAGGACCTGTTTTTTCACTTCTCCGGGTGTGCTGAAAGGAAGTGTGATCTGGGTGTCAATGCCTCCGCCCCAGAAGACGATGTGGTCGCCGTATTCTTTTTTAAGATGGACAGGGTCCATGCCTGCCGCATTGATCTGCACGGGATTGATGATGTCGAAACCGGCATCAATGAAAAGTTGCATGAAGGGTTCGACCGCACCGCAGGAATGTTTGAATGTCTTCCATCCTGTATTTTGGTGAATCCAATCGTTAATTTTTTTATAATACGGGGCATACAGCTCATTGAAGGTTTCAGGGGAACAGAACTGGGAGCTTTGTGTGCCGAAATCGGTTCCGCAGATAAATACGGCATCCACGGTGTCACCCATAACGGGTGCAAGTTTTTCATAGTTGGCAACAGCTATGTCTGTCTGTTTTTCAAAAACCCGGTGAATGTAATCGGTGCGGGCGATGGTCGACATGTACCACTCCGAAATATCGCGGATGCCTTTGGGATCCCTGAGCTGCATGGCCGGTACCAGGGCGATGTCGCCGAGAGCCGTGCCTCCGAAGGTGGCAATGATACCCCGGGTTGAAATCCGGGCCTTTTCGGCCATGGCAGACCAGTACTCAAGGTCGGCACTGGTCAGGTAAGTGAATTCCTCCAGGTTGTCTTCCGGATCAAGACTTGCCTCATCCAGCGGTTTCTGGCGGATGACGGCATCGAAAAAGTAGCTGTCGGTGGGCATCCTGGCTGAAGGCGGCAGGCTGAGATCTCCTTCCGGGCTCATCAGCAGTCCTCCGTCGGGGGCTTTCTTTACATTAAAATCACCGGGTACCAGGATCTCCTGCTTCCAGGGCGTTATAAACGGCTTCCATCCGGAGTTTCTGAATCCGAACATGTTCTTTTCCGGAGTGAGGCCCATAACATCCACGCCCATGGCCTCCATCAAATCTTCCTCAATCTCACCCAGCATCTGGTAAGGTTCGGTCAGTTTTACAGGTTTTAACTTGAGACCATAATGCTGACGCAGTTTTTCAACAATGAGAATATGTATACCGGTAACCGCGGTACCTCCTAAGTCAACCGGGATCCTGCACGAACCCTGGTGCTGCAGTGCGGAGATAAGCCTTTCTTTTTCGGGAGTCATGAGCATATTTTTGATTTTTAAAGATAGGAAGCTTTTCTAAGTTCTAAAAGATTTGCCGGTGGTGTACCGACGGTGATCTCACATCCGCCGGAAAGGATGAAACGTTCGTCACGGTGTTTCACTACCAGTTCCTTTGCCATGTTAAAGAGGTTTTCCGGCGTTTCTTCCTGGATGATGACGGGATCAATATTGCCACAGAGAATGGTGCTGTCACCCATGATTTTTCGGGCCTCGGGAATGTCAACCTGCCAGTCGAGATCCAGAATATCGGGATTCACTTTTTTGAGTGAAGGAAGCAGGTGCGTAATATTTCCGCAGATATGAAGTTTTACCTTTGCTCCAAGGGAATGGATATATTCGATGATATCGTGTTGCCTTTGCATTACAAAAGATTCAAATGTGAACGGATCGATTTGTGAACATATCGAATCACCCATTCCAATGATATCACATCCTGCTTCAACCTGGGCTTTGGCAAAATCCTTTGCGGTTATCAGGCATTTATCCATCAGGCTGTTGCAGAAATCCGGATCGGTCATGAGGTTAACGAGCATCGTTTCTACACCTGCAAGGTCACAGGCTTCGGCCAACGGTCCTTCAATCCAGCCAATCAAGGGTACTGAGCCGTTCATTTCCCTGGATAAAGCTTCGGCTGCCTTTATCCGGTCGGCGGTTCTTTCTGAAGCATATACGTCCGGATTTTTTAGGGCACGCACATCATCCGCGGTTTTTACAATAAGCTTTTCACATACCGGAACTCCATCCTTAATAAAGCGTATTGGTGCCCCGAAGGCTGAAGTCTCACGGTATGGATCAGAAATCAGGCCGGTAAGGTCGGCATCGAATTTTTCAATGGCTATAAGATTGGCTCTGACCAGGGTGCGGTAATCCCTGGCAAATTCACCATAATTACTGCCGGCAAGTTTTGCGGCGAAATGCATGAGGATAGGTCTGAAGAGTACCCGGTTCTGAGGTGTTTTTCCATTCACCAGGTCATTGAACATATCTTTTTTTGTCATGTCATCCTGTTTCGTAAATTTCACCAAACGTCTTCCGGCACGCAGTCTCAAGGGCTACCTTCCGGCAGGATTCTGCCCTTTGATACCCGGAGGCGGATAGTTCAGGCCGGCATCATCGATAACCAACACCCAGTCTGGACCATCCTGCGTTGGCTCGATGACTATCTGCCAGGCGGAATAGGAAAAGGTCCCGGTATTGTCAAAGGTGCCCTGCGGGAATGCATCACCTGTACGCGGGTCGTACCACCATATCTTCAGTTTTTTTCCCGGGATTGCCGTAGTTTTTACCGAAAAATTCCGAATGATTGGGGTATACAGCATAATATAGGTGGCATCGTTGTTCCCCGGTGTTCCGTCACGGGTTACGCCGATACGTTCCGACGACCAGTCGGGATTTTCTGCTTCAAGCAGATCCTGTGCCGGTAAACGTGTCAGGAAAGGTCTTGATTCCATAAGGAACCTCAAGTGTTTGAGTTCTTCCGCGCCGGCTTGCTCAAGGGCTTCATTCCACGGTATCCGGGCATAAATGATGGGAGCATATTCCTTACGGTACATCTGCCAGATATTATTGTTTCCATACGTATGGCCAAACGCACCGGCAAAGACAGCCCAATAGGCCTGTTTTCTGACCTCATAGTCGCTGTGCCTGGGATTTCCTGGATTGAACCAGACGGGAATATCTTCGTAGGCGGGCTCCCCGATGAAAACGGGTTTTACGGGTGTGAGGCCATAATCATGACTGATCCAATTGTAAACAGGGAATGATGTAGCCTGGTGACCGGTCTGAATCATGTTAAAATCAAGCCAGTCTTTATCTTGGAGCCAGAATGAACTGGATTGCTGACCCATAGGGTGGTAACTGATCAGATGCTTTCCGTTGTCCCCGTCCCGGAGGCCTTTGGCCATGGCATCCCAGATTTCGGGAGCTGCATCGGCCGGGCGGTCTCCACCCAGGATCCAGACTACATTCCATTTATCCCGATACCTGCCTCCCAGGAATTTACCATATAGGTAGGCATTTTCAGGAGTGAAAATATGCATGTTATCGAAAAGGGGATGGGGTTTATTCTCCGCATGAGACCCCCAGGTAGGGAGAACGGCCATATACAATCCAAATTCCGCGGCTTTGTCAATAGCGTAATCAACGAGGCTGAAATACGCTTCGTTGGGTTTCAAAGGATCCAGGTCCTTCAGCGGAAGATTTCCTTCCCGGTTAGGGACAGTCAGACCGTTGATCTCACTCAGGATGACAGCCTGGATAACCGTAAAGCCTTTGCCTGAGCGATTTCTCAGGTATTGTTCGATCTCCTGGCGGTTGAGACGGTGAAACATTTCCCAGCCTGTATCCCCCAGCCAGAAAAAAGGCGTGCCGTCATCTTTCACCAGAAATCGGTGGTTTTCCGAAACCCTGAGATATTGGGAAAAGGCTGAACATGAAAGCAGGATGGCCAGAAGAACAGAGGTAAACAGATGTTTCATTTTAGTGCGGGTTTAAGGCCATTTTGATGAACAATATTAGTAAAAAAAAGGGAAACCCGGCTTCCTGATAGCGGGAAATGAAACAGCTGCCTGAAAGTGAAAGGCCGTATGGTGAAGATATCCGGAAGGTTCAGTACAAACCTTCCGGGTCTCTGAATGATCATTGAGCTAAGGGAAGGAGCCCTGGAAGGTGTAAAGGGTATGATCACTTATCCTCAGGAGTATTTTTGTGTTTAGGATTTCATCCTTTCTTTCTCCCATGTGCCTGAAAGACGCCGCAACATTCATTTTCCTGCAGGATTGCGTTGACGGGGACAAACGTTCTTTCCGCGCAAAAGACGTTTTCGTGCAATTTTGAAAAGAGGCCGTATCAAACTATATCCTTTTATCTTTGTATTTCTATTCGGAAAAGCAGGCAGGACCATGGAGAGATTCCGGATTTGCCTTCATTTCGTATCTTTACTTAAATATTCAGCTTAAAACCTATCGATATGCAAGCAGGAAAATTTGCCGTGATCGGACTTGGGCAGTTTGGACGGGCAATTGCTAAAGAATTGGCTAAGAGGGGAGCAGAAGTTCTGGCCATAGATACTGATCAGGAAGAGGTGGACAATATTTCTGACAATGTGGCTTATGCCGTCGTGATGGATGGCAGCGACAAAAAGGCCCTACTTTCTCATGAGATAAATGATTTTGACGCTGTTTTGGTGACCATCGGCCAGGAATTCGAACAGTTGCTGATGTGCACTGTCGTGCTGATGGAACTGAAGGTGAAAAGGATCATTGCCCGTGCCCAGGGAAAAAATTCACGGATTATCCTGGAGAAGATGGGGGTAACGGAAATTCTTTCCCCCGAGGATGAAGTAGGCTTAGTCGTAGCCGAAAGGCTGACCAATCCAGGGCTCGTGTCATACCTGCAACTGCCCGATGAATACCGTGTGGCTGAAATAAAAACCCCGCCTAATATTGCAGGCCGGACCGTCGAGGATATCAATCCCAGGGACAAATACAACCTGAGTCTGATCACGATCAAGAGTGCGCAGGTGGTTAAGAAGAATGAAGTAACTTCAGAAGAACATCATATCACTGGTGTACCAATTTCCTCTACGATCATTCATGTGGATGATTTCCTGATCATTTTCGGGAAAGATAAGGACATCCAGAGATTTATCGAGATTAACCAGTAAGACCAATCATATATGCCGGACAAGTTTGTTTGGGAAACCCGGGAATTTATCAACCTGAGAATTTTCGGCAGCAAAAAGGCAGTACTTTCAACTCTGCGGGTTCTGAGCATCCTGATCTCTTTTGTAGCCATTGCAGCCATCATATATTATCACGGTTATTCCAAGACACCACATGTGCTTCATGTCTACAGGATCATCATGCACATAAGCTTCAGCTTTTATTTTTTCAAGTATCTTATCCGTCTCTTTTATGATTTTCAACCCAAAAAATTTCTGCATGAAAACTGGTTTGAAGGGATCATTATGCTGCTTATTATGATCGAGGGTCTGGGGTTGATTCTTTTCAAGGTCGACCTTGTCGAACGGCTATTCAACTTATTCAGGCTGGGTAATTTCACGGTAATTTCCACCCTTATTGTTCAGTTATATTTTTTCATTATTGTGGGCATTGAACTGGGGCAGGCCAGCCAGGTTCTGACAGGGCTGAAACTTTCCCCGCAGGTTTTGCTGGCGTTGTCTTTTCTGATCCTGATCTCCTCCGGAACTTTTCTTCTAAGCCTGCCTGAGATGACGGTAAGTCGCAGCATACCCTTCATCGATGCTTTGTTCACTTCGGCCAGTGCCAGTTGTGTTACAGGCCTCGTGGTGGTGGATACTGCGACGTTCTTCACTCTCAAGGGTAAGGTCATTATCCTGTTGCTGATACAGTTGGGAGGATTGAACATTTTATCCTTTGCCACCCTTTTCGCCACCTTTTACCGCACCTCCTCCAGTATCCGCTATAAATCGCTGATCAAGGATTTTCTGAGCACAGAAACCATTTCCGATACACGGATCCTCCTCAAGGAGATTTTCATTTTCAGCATCCTGTTTGAAATGGCTGGGACCGTACTGCTTTATCTTAGTTGGGATCCCGCTCATGGCATAGGCAACAGAGAACGTATTTTCTATGCCTTGTTTCATTCCGTCTCTGCGTTTAACAATGCCGGTTTTTCACTTTTCAGCCGGAATCTGTACCAGGGGATCATCCGTGGAGCATTTACCTATCATATTGTCATAGCCCTGCTGATCATTTTAGGCGGGATAGGATTTATGAATCTCAATAATGTCGGAAGATACTTGAAAGAAAGGTATACGGAAGGTCAACGCTGGGTTCACATGAATGTGGGTACAAGAATTGTCATCTTTACCAGCCTGACATTGATCGTCGCCGGCATGCTGGTTTTCCTCCCACTGGAATGGAACCGCTCACTGGATGGATATAGCTTCTGGCACAAGCTGACGACCTCGTTTTTCCAGTCGGTTACTACGCGGACGGCAGGATTTAACACTGTCGATATTGGAAGTTTGACTGTCCCTGTCCTTGTATTTATGATGTTTCTGATGTATATCGGGGCATCGCCGGGTTCAACGGGCGGAGGGATCAAGACTACGACTTTTGCTCTTATTGTCAAATCTGCTCTGGCAACCATCAGGGGTGAAGAACATGTCATCTTCTACAAGCGTACTATCCCTTTCAGTATCATTGACCGGGCATACAGCATCATTCTTTTTTCCCTGGCAACCATTTTTGCCTCCACCTTCCTGCTGACCATTACCGAACCGGATAAGGATATTCTTTCACTCCTCTTCGAGGAAGTATCGGCTATTTCAACGGTCGGACTGAGTCTTGGAATCACTCCGGACCTTTCTGTGGCAGGTAAACTGATTATCACTATGTCGATGTTTGTCGGAAGGATCGGTACTCTGACCATAGCCCTGATCCTGGCCAGAAAGGTGATGACAACGCGGTATAAATATGCCGAGGCCAACGTGATGGTTGGATAGGCGATCAGATGTTAATCTTCAGATCCCTTGTATACTCATAACCGATTTGGAAAAGTTTATCGGCTTCCCTGAAATCGAGCAAATCAAACTCATCGAGTTTTCCGGGTTCGATAATAACATCGCAGTGATCCCGGCTTTCCCTGATGGTGTTGTCAACGCCCAGATGAAAAGCACGGCTGGCTACCTGGATCAGACCACTGATGTCGGATTTACGATGAATCGGATTGACATTTACGCCAATGATTTTACGGCATTTCCCCAGAAGAGGATAAACAGGAAGATTATCGAATAAACCACCATCCACATAAAGATCGCTGCCAATGCGTACCGGGGAGAAAAGAACGGGGATGGCGGAAGACGCCATAACCAGGTTACTTGCGGGGCCTTCACTGAAGTATTCAATCTTCCCGCTGTTCAGGTTGGAAACGGCAACAAAGAATGGTTTTTTCAGTTCGGTGATGTCTCTTGATTTCAGTGCATTGTCAAGCTCTTTTTTCATTTTGTCGAGGCTCAGGAGACCGTCCTGTGGCAATCCGAGCCTTGAAAATTTGAAGATTCTTGTATTTTTAAAATAGTTGAAGATATCTTCCGGATCCCAGCCATCGGCAAGAAAGACACCAGCTATGGATCCTGAGCTCACCCCGGAGATGATATCCGGATAAATCCCTTTTTCATAAAGGGCCCTGGCTACCCCGAGGTGGGCAAAACCCCTGGCACCGCCACCGCTGAGAACTAAGCCGGTTTTGTATTTAGTCATATTTCGGTTTTTATATTCAGGAGAATATAAAATTACGCTTTTTTTATGGTTGTTCATTTTTCATTTGCACCCGCTACCACTTTGATCTCGCTGATTATGTCAAGAGCCGTAGTCATTGTGCTTAAATCGATGTACAGATTGCCGTCGCGGCCGGCATAATGGCTGTGACCGATGACCTGCAGAGGGTATTCCTTCACCGGGTTGTTGAAATCCACAAGAGCTGAATATACCAGTGCAGGCTGGCAGCTGGTCTTGTAATCATCATCCCCGGGGTATTTGTTATTGGTCCAGTATTCGTTCCAGTCCCAGGACTGGTTGATTTCGAAAAGCACGACAAAAGGTTCCGGAACGGGTATGTCCGGTCTTACGTTAAGGGTGAAATCTCCCTGGGGTGTAGGCCCGGTGTAAGCGTCAGCCATGGGGTCATCAGGCATCGGGATAAACAGGCCGTCTTTTTCCTGTATGCCTCTTTTATGGGACCAGTAAGGCAGGGCTGCCGGCCTTCTCACCTCTCCGGGCATCCACTTCCCGGAGGAGGCATCTCCATGCTGAAAAATACCTTTGCCGATGGATTCGGATACAAACAGAGTTTGCAGATAGTTGCCGGCTGTATCTTCTATCCAGATAGCCATCAGGGGATGATTGAAGGCCGCACCTTTTTTAAGTACAATCGTCAGATCTTGTCCTGTTCCCTTCTGGTTATATGAGTAATGAGATGGAGCAAGACTCTGGATCTGACGGGATCTGCACCCCTGTAAAAAGGGGATAAGAAAAAGGAGTACCGGAAGAAAGACTTTCATGGTTTTTCAATTAAAATTCAACAATGATTCCGATGGTTGGAAGAATAGTGCCTCCCTGCAGAGCCAGTTCTTTGAGCCGGTATCTCTGCATAGACAGAGGATCCTGGGGGTTGACAGGCTGCGGGACGCTGTTATCCAGAACCAGAACATTCTGTTGGTCCGCCTTGTAATTGTAAACGTTTTGAATATCGACGTAGAAATTCAGGGAGACTTTTTTAAAATAGTATTCCTTATCGACGCGAAGGTCGAGCTGATGGAAGGATTGCAGTCTGAGGCTGTTGTAACGGCTGTAGTCTGGGAATCCCTGCTGTCGGATGTCCCATGCCTGCACGTATGAGGATTCTACAATATCGTAGGGTGTATAAGGGGCACCTCCCACGAAGCGCCATTTCATGCCAACCCTCCAGTTTTGTTTAAATTCCCTGATGGCCAGAATGTTCAGAATATGTCGGTTATCCCATACAGTTGGTACCCATCCGTTTTCCTGACTGAGCGCACTCAAGGGGGCTTCGGTCTCACTTCGTACCCAGGTATAGGAAACGACCAGGTTACTGCCGAACACGTTTTTGTTCCTGTACAACAGTTCAAGTCCATAGGCCCTTCCTTTGGCGGTTGGTCTGACCTCTTCATCACCAAAAGTTCCGAAATCGGCCCCTTTTCCTGCCAGCGAAATAGAATCGGTCACACTCCATGGGTAATGATGATAGAATTTATAAAAGCCTTCCAGGGTCAGCCTTGATTTATCATCCGGTCTCCATTCGAAACCACCCACATAATGATCGGCTGAAATGTAGGTCAGACTATTTGCCCGGTTTACAAGCGTACCGGTTGAATCACGGTATCCGAGTGTGGTGTAGGGGGGGAGTTGATAATATCTTCCGGCGTTGACGTTCAGATAGAACTGCTTAAAGAGACGCCAGGAAGCCGAAAGCCTGGGCGAAGACTGGTTCAGCAGGTTTCGCATATCAGCGGAGTAGTCGGTGGCATCCATACGTATACCCAGCGAAACGGTAAGCCTCTCGTTCAGGAAATCCTTGCTTAACTGGCCAAAGGTTCCCCACCGGAAAAGATCCAGGGTGGATTTATATCGCAGAGTTTCAGGTGCGCCATCGTTAAACCTGCGGCTGAAGGTGGAATTGTAATAATCTGCATATACCAACCCGGCGCCGAAATTTAACCGCAGTCCGTTTTCAAAACCGGTATTGTGTTCGAACCGGAGTTTAGTTTCGGTTTCATAGGACGAATAATCGAGGATCTTCAGTGAATCTGCTTCGATGTTATCGCGGTATTTCCATGAGGCATTATTTAGGTGGTTCCTGCTCAAAACCCAGGTATCATAACCCTTGTCGCGGTAGTGCTTAAATACGGCCCCGACGGTATAAGTCCATTGCTCGTTGACGGGAAGGTACCCGAGGATATATTTTTGTTGTTCGGTTTGGTCAGCCTTCAGGTTGAGTGAAAACTGGTCGAGAGCTCCGAGACCGAGAACCGTAAGTTCGTTTTTGTCATTGAAGCGGGTCCTGGTTTTGAACTGAAAGTCATTATATGTTGGCAGAAAAGGGAGTCCAAGGGCTGAGAAGAGAAACTGAAGATAGGACCGGCGTGCCGACGCGATAAAACTCGTCTTCTTTCCCAGGGGACCGTCAAGCGTCAGAGCTACATCGGATGCCCCGACGGAACCTTTGGCCCGTAGTTTTTCCTTGTTGCCATCGACCATTTTGAACTCCAGGATGGAGCTAAGCGCATTACCCCTGTCAGCAGGAAAAGCGCCGGAGTAAAAATCCACTTCCCTGATGAAATCCACGTTAATGATTCCGACAGGACCGCCCGAAGCCCCCTGGGTAGCAAAATGGTTGATGTTAGGGATCTCAACACCATCGAGGTAAAACCGGTTTTCACTTGCTCCGCCGCCCCTGACAATCACATCGTTACGGTAGGCCGGTGTGGAAGCCACCCCGGGGTACGACTGAATCACCTTTGAGATGTCGCGGTTCCCGCCAGGATTCTTTTCAATCTCAACCATGTCAATCCGCCTGAGTGATACCGGACTTTCAGCGCTTCTCCGGAACGGGGAAGCCTTTACAGTAATCTCCTGAAGCCTGATGTTGGCCTCTTTAAGAGGAACTTCAAGATATACTTTCTTAGCATTCGTAACCCAAACCGGATCGGACACAAATGTTTCAAAACCTACAGATGAAACCGCAACCTGCATATAACCCGGTTTTAAACCGGTAAAAAGAAACTTCCCGTCAAGGTCGGTGATTGACCCGATGGTTGTTCCATATATAGTTACCGTTGCAAATTCCAAACCCACATTGTTTTTGGAATTGTAGACCCTCCCTTCTATCCGGCCATTATCCTGCCCTTCCATCCGGGGGAACAAAAAAGTAAAGGTCAGGATTATCAGCGTAAAATGATGCAATTTCATGGTCAGGATATTTTATGACATTCAAACATCAGAAAATTAAATTTGTTCAATAAGTGTTCAAAAAAAGTTAAATTAGATTAAACAAAATATATTTTATAATTTCAAAATGTATTTTTTAACTATATGATATAAAATAATATATGAAATAATATCGGATTATTATTTAATTTTTGTTTAAAATAATGTTTATTAATTATAAATATATAATAAACAAAAAAATTGAAAAAGCACCTTACTGATGCGGAATCCAGAGTTGTGGGAATTCCCTGATTTTTCCCGGATACCTCTGGGTCTGAATGTTGATTTTACCGGACAGGATATACTTCAGCGCTATGGCAGCCTTGATTTGAAGTGAGTTATCAACGGGGTCAGATCGATGTACGGGTACAGTTTCTGCAGAGCCTGTGCCTTCATGAGATGGGTTTCCAGGAATTTCTGATGGAGGCCTGTATTGCTGAACCATGCTTTATGTCCGGCTGCCTTGAGAAGGTCGGTGATTTCGGCATTCACCCGGCGTGTCTCCTCATCAAAATATAACGCGCTGAATTTTTCCCAGATATATTCAATCGCCTGTTCGTTCGGATGCACGAGGTCATCGGCATAAAACCGGTAGTCCCTCAGATCGTCGAGAATGAGTTCATAGGCGGGAAAATAAGAGGTGATGTTCCCAAAGTTGTTCAGGATCTGATTCACTGCCAGAATCAGTGTAGCCTTGCTGACCTGGTTTCCAAATGAGCCGTCTTTCCAGTGTCTTACAGGGCTTATGGTAAAAATGATCCTGATTTTCGGATTTTTCATCCTGACAGAATGGATCATTGAAGTATATGCTTCCGTAATTTCTTCCGCACAAATCAGTTCACGGCTGAACTCACGTGTAGGCACTTTGTGACAATTGCAGACAATATTCCCCGTTTTAAGAAGGCGGTACACCCAGGCTGTTCCGAAAGTGACCAGGAGGTAATCTGCCTGGAAGAGCAGATTGGAAGCCTCAGCCAGATTATGGTTGATATGTTCAAGGACTCTGTTTTTATCGGTATCTGAGAAGGAGGAATGATGATCCCATGAAAACCACAATTCATTGTAATACTCCAGGTCCTGCTCCGTGTAGATTTTTTTTTCCAGGAGAATTTCGATGTTTCGTTTGACGGTAAGTGGATTATACACTACTCCGAAGGGATTCACGATGACCGGAAAACGGAGGTCTTCCAGGCGCCGGCCGATATTATTCGTGAAACAGGACCCTGTAAAAAGTGTTTTACTGGTGTGGCTTATCCTGAATGGTACAGAGTCCGGTGTTATTTCCGTTCTGAATTGCATGTTATCAGAGGTTGTATTCCTTAAGCCAGTTTATGATATAACTGAATACCTCGTCACTGATCTGTTCATTATGGAGTTCATGATACAGCCCTTCCCAGAGTTTTAAGCGGGTTTGTCTGCCGGTGTTCAAAACGTATTTCTCACTGGCTTTCGCCGATGTTATGGTATCGGCGGTACCATGCATGATCAGAAAAGGATGGTTGATTTTATAAACATTCCGCTGAGCAAATAAGCCGGCATTATACAGATCAAAGAACAGACGCAGCGATATCCTGTTATGTACAAAAGGGTCCCCTGTATAAAGTTTTGAGACTTCCGGATTATGTGAAAGCTGGTCCGCCTTTATCGGGGTTTTTACGCTGAGAGAAGGATAGAACCTTTTCATCAGGGAAGAAAGCACTATTACTGCATAGGAGGGATCCTTGTATAATCGCAACCAGGGTGAAGTAACTATCAGTGCATCCACATTGGGATTACGGGTGATCACATGATTCAGCACCAGGTTTCCTCCCATGCTATGCCCGTACAGGATGAGCCTGCTACCGGGAAAAAGCCGGTCTGCATTGGAAAACATCAGGTCGATGTCATCCAGCAAATAGGTTATGGACTTTGTATGCCCCCGTTTCCCGTCAGACCTGCCGTGCCCCCTCAGATCAACAGCCAGAAAGTTATATCCGTTCTGAGTAAATCGTTCTGCCCAGTGATGATACCGGCCGCTGTGTTCTCCAAGTCCGTGAACAAAGAGTATGGATTTGTCTGTGTCTGTATCAGGTCTCCAGCACTGCGCAAAAATGTCCTTTTTGTCACCAGAAATCCAGGAAAATGTCTCGTGTTTCATCTACTAACCTTCTTCCCTGTCATTAGATTTTATTTATTTGTATATAAACTATAAATTTAGCTTGGATTTTAATCTTAGACAAAGATAAGGTTTTGTAATTTGAATGATGTACGATCCATGGGAAAAGCAGCGGCCTTTCATATTTTGAAATTGTCTTCCACGGTTCATTTAAAACGTCAGGAATATGCAAAAATCTATACAGATATCCACGCATCAGCATAATGGTTTATATGATATAACGTCCATGGTTGAGGATATTGTTGCTGAAAGCGGCATCCGGACCGGATTGGTAAATGTATATGTTCAGGGCGCCACTGCAGGTATCATGATCCAGGAAAACTGGGATGATTCGGTTCAGACCGATGTTGTCAATCTCCTGAAGAAGTTGATCCCTGCCGGGGTATGGGAACACGATCACCAGGATAATAACGGTGATGCACATCTGAAGGCAGGCATCGTCGGACCACAGGAAACCATCCCGGTGGCAGACGGTAAAATGGGGTTATCTGCCTGGCAGAATATTTTTCTTTGTGAATTTGACGGTCCGAGACAGCACCGGCATATTCAGGTCACGGTGCTTGGTACAGAAACATAGTAGGAGGTAAAAACCTTTAATTTATATATTATGAACAATCTGAAGAATCTTGAAGTCTGGTTCATTACCGGGAGTCAGCTGATGTATGGTGAAGAAATCCTGAAGAAGGTGACCGCCAATGCTGTTGCCCTGGCAGCCGAACTAAATGAGTCGATGTACATTCCTGTAAAGGTGGTCTTCAAACCGATACTGACCACCCCGGGTTTGATAACGGATCTCTGCCTGGCTGCCAATGCCTCGGAATCCTGCATTGGCTTAATCACCTGGATGCATACTTTTTCCCCGGCACAGATGTGGATAAACGGGCTTACCCTGCTACGAAGGCCGGTGCTGCATCTTCATACACAATTTAACCGTGATATTCCCTGGGAGAGTATCGATATGGATTTCATGAACCTGAACCAGTCAGCCCACGGGGGCAGGGAATTCGGATTTATCATGAGCCGCCTGAAGATTGAACGCAAAGTGGTGGTGGGGCACTGGAAAGAGAAGGATGTCCAGGAGAAAATTGGCGTATGGACGAGGGCCGCTGCAGGCTGGCATGAATTCAGACAGTTAAAGGTAGCCCGTTTTGGTGACAACATGCGTGAAGTGGCGGTAACGGAAGGTGATAAAGTGGAAGCCCGCAAGCAATTTGGTTTCGCAGTTCAGGGCTTTGGTATGGGCGACCTGGCCGACAGGATGAAAAAGGTCAGGACGAAGGATACAGATGCCCTTATTGCCCTTTACAAGAAGGAATACAGGATTCCGAAAGATATCCTTGACAGTCCGAAAATGCTCACCGCCCTACAGTCGGCTGCCAGGATTGAATCCGGGTTAAGGTCGTTTTTAGAGGAAGGCGGTTTTAAAGCCTTTACGACCACTTTCGAAGATCTTCACGGCCTGGACCAGATGCCGGGACTGGCAGCACAACGACTGATGAATGACGGCTACGGTTTCGGAGCTGAGGGTGACTGGAAAACGGCGGCCCTCGTACGTGCTGTAAAAGTTATGTCTGAAGGGCTTGAAGGCGGAACTTCCTTCATGGAAGATTATACCTATCACCTCCAGCCGGGGAATATGAAGGTGCTGGGTGCCCACATGCTGGAGGTATGTCCGAGCATCGCGGCAGAGAAACCCTCACTGGAATTTCATGCTCTCTCCATCGGGGGCAAAGACGATCCGGCCCGCCTTGTTTTTAACGTCGCCGCCGGTCCGGCTTTAAATGCCTCCCTGATGGATATGGGAAACCGCTTCAGGCTCCTGGTGAACCGGGTGAAGGTCGTTCCCCCTGATGCTCCACTGACGAAGCTTCCGGTTGCAAGGGCAATATGGATTCCCAAACCCGACCTGCAGGTGGCCGCGGCGGCATGGATATACGCTGGAGGAGCACACCATACGGTTTTCAGCCAGGCAATAAATGCCGGGTATCTTGAAGATTTTGCCAGTATGGCAGGGATCGAATTTCTGCTCATAAATGAAGAAACCAGGCTTACTGATTTTAAAAATCAGCTGAAATGGAATGATTTGTATTATGCCATGAAAGGAATGCTGTAACCTATTGTTAACGAACTAATAAAAACAAATTATTTATGTCTTCACTGTTACTGGGATTAGATTTTGGCACCGATTCGGTGCGTGCTATGGTGGTTGAAGCTGTTAACGGACATGAGGTTTCCTCTGCCGTATGCAACTATCCGCGATGGATGAAAGGATTGTACTGCAATGCGTCGGAGAACCGTTTCAGGCAGCATCCGCTTGATTATCTCGAAGCCATGGAAAAGGCAGTCATTGAAGCTCTGGACCATGCTCCTTCTATTGCACGTAAGAATATCAAGGGTATTTCTGTCGATACCACGGGTTCAACGCCGGTGGCGGTCGACCGGGCCGGCACGCCTCTTGCCCTGCTTCCCGGCTTCGGGGAAAACCCCAACGCCATGTTCATCCTTTGGAAGGATCATACTGCCGTTGCTGAGGCTGCTGAAATCAATGACCTTGCACATAGCTGGGACGGTCCTGACTTTACGAAGTTTGAAGGGGGCATTTATTCCTCCGAATGGTTCTGGGCCAAGATCCTTCATGTACTCAGAGAGGATACGCAGGTTGGCAAAAATGCTTTTTCATGGGTGGAACACTGCGACTGGATCACTGCACAGCTGACAGGGAATACCGAGCCATTAACGCTTAAGCGCAGCCGTTGCGCAGCCGGCCACAAGGCAATGTGGCATGAGTCATGGGAAGGTTTGCCTTCGGAAGAGTTCCTGGTGAGGCTCGACCCCTTGCTCGAAGGGATCAGAGGCTGTCTTTACGAGGATACCTATACTTCTGATACCAGGGCCGGCTACCTGTCGGAGGAATACTGCGAAAAATTCGGACTCAGCGGTGATGTCTCCATTGGTGTCGGGGCGTTCGATGCCCATGTGGGTGCCGTTGGAGGCCAGATCAGAGAAGGCGACCTGGTCAGGATCATAGGTACCTCAACGTGTGACATCATGGTAACGGGGGAGAAGAATCTCGGCAATAAAGTTGTTCCCGGAATTTGCGGGCAGGTTAACGGATCTGTTATCCCCGGGACCATCGGCCTGGAAGCCGGACAGTCGGCCTTTGGAGATGTTTATGCATGGTTCAGGGATATGTTGATGTGGCTGCCCAGGACTGACGGACATCTTTCAGAGAGAGACGTCAGCCGCCTGGCCGACAGGGCCATTCAGCTGTTGGGTGAAGCTGCCGCATTAATTCCCGTGACCGCCAACGACAGTGTTGCCATCGACTGGCTAAACGGCCGTCGTACACCAGATGCCAACCAAAATCTTAAAGCTGCCGTCTCCGGACTTAGCCTGGGCACCAATGCTCCCGGGATATTCAAAGCCCTGGTGGAGGCAACGGCCTTTGGATCAAAACGGATCGTCGACAGGTTCAGAGAGAACGGTGTGGAGATAAAGTCTGTGGTGGCCCTGGGTGGTGTGGCCAGAAAATCTGATTACGTGATGCAAACCCTCAGCAATGTGCTTGAGATGCCTATAAAAGTAGTCAGGTCGGAGCAGGCCTGTGCCCTGGGCGCTACCATGTTCGCTGCTGTCGCCGCCGGTCTATATACAAAAGTTGAGGAGGCACGGGATAAAATGGGTTCGGGTTTTGAAAAAGAGTATAGTCCGGACCATGCTAAATCCGGAATCTACCTGAATCTCTATAAAAAATATCTTAAGCTGGGGCAATTCATCGAGGAAGAGCTGACCTGAGCAATCTCATCGCAGATAATCGAGGTTTCTTTTCAGCCCTTTATACCCGGTCCGCTTCACCGCCGATCCTTCAAACAGACGGTTGAATTTCTGCTCCGTTAAATGGTACCACGCTTCACGGTCCATGGACAGGAGTTCTCCTGATGGTTTGAATTCCGGAACGCTGTTTTGTTCAAGGCGCCGGTTCCACGGACAGACGTCCTGGCAGATGTCGCATCCGAATACACGGTTAAAGAAATTGTTTTTAAATTCACCGGGTATATCATCCTTATTCTCGATGGTAAGGTAGGAGATACACTTCCCGGCATTTACTGTCCGGTTGGCATTGATGGCATGGGTGGGACATTCGTCGATGCACAGGCGGCATTGTCCGCAATGATCGGTAACAGGTGTATCATATTCGAGTTCGGCATTCAGGATCAGTTCGCCAAGGAAGACGTATGAGCCGTATTTTTTGGACAGGAGGAGCGAATTTTTCCCGATCCATCCCAGCCCGGAGCGTACAGCCCAGGCATGTTCCATCACCGGGGCCGAGTCAACAAAGATCCGGCCACCGGTCGCCGGCATGATCTCAGCCGTAAATCTGAGTAACTGTTTTAGTTTTTTCCTGACCACCTTATGGTAATCACGGCCGTAGGCATACCTGGAGATGACCGGTGATTCCGGATCATCCTGCATTACGGGACTATAATAATTAAGGAGTACGGAAATGACAGTCTTGGCACCGGGTACGAGAAGGGTCGGATCTTTTCGTTTGGGAAGGTGATTCTCCATCCAGCCCATGCCGCCGTGCATGCCTTTTTCAAGCCAGTCGTGCAGTACCTCTGCATCCTTGTCAAGTTTTTCTGCCCTGGCAAAACCGCAGGCGTCAAAGCCCAGTTCACCGGCTTTGTTCCTGATAAGGCCCGTATATGTAGCGATATCCTTCAAAAATGGGATTACATAAGACCAAGCTCGAGTTTCGCTTCATCGGTCAGCATTGACTGGTCCCAGGGAGGATCAAAAGTAAGCGTGATCCTCGCCTTGCTTACGCCGTCAATATCCCCGACCTGCCTTTCAATATCTTCAAGAAGGTGGTCGGCAACAGGACAGTTGGGTGCAGTAAGGGTCATGGTGATGTCAACATTGTGCTCATCATCCACCTCGATCTCGTATATCAGTCCCAGTTCGTAAATGTTAACCGGAATTTCCGGATCATATATGTTTTTCAAGACCCTGACAATTTCGGTCTCCAGATCTATGATGGTCTTCTCTGCCATTTCATTCATGTTTTTATCTTCCTTCATTGAACCAGCGTAGTAACAAAAACATTATACCTTATGTTTAGCCTGGTAAGCCAGGGCATAAAGTTTCATTTTCTTCATCATGGCTAAAAGGCCGTTTGAACGCGTCGGGGAGAGGTTTTCCCTGAGCCCGATCCTGTCAATAAAGTAAAGATCGGAATTGACCACCTCCGCAGCAGGCTGATCTGAAAGGACCCTGATGAGCAGGGCCACAATACCTTTTACAATGATCGCATCGCTTTCGGCCTTATATTTCATGAACCCGTTTTCATATTCCGCATCCAGCCATACCTTCGACTGGCATCCGTTGATCAGGTAATCATCGGTCTTGAATTTCGGATCGATGGGTTGCAGGTTATTTCCAAGCTCTATAAGATAGTCATACCGGTCCATCCAATCGGTGAAAACGGAAAATTCTTCAATTAGCTGATCCTGTATTTCGTTAATGGTCATACTATAGTTCGTTTTAGCCTGTAATATTATTAAATATTGCCCAAATCAAAGGCAATGCTTTCCCTGTCTCAAAATCCTTACCCGGTCTTACAAAATGAGTGCCGTTTTTCCCGGGCTTCGTTTTTTCCAGCGACAGCCTCCACCATCTGGTTTTCGCTGCCAGGGACCCTGACTTTTACTTTCTGAGCATTGAAGCTGTTTTTTTCACTGCATCGATAAAGCGGTCGATTTCTTCTTCCGTATTATAGAAAACCATGGACGCCCTGATGGTTCCGGTGATATTGAAATGGTCCATAACAGGCTGTGTGCAATGCGTACCGGTTCTTACGGCAATTCCCATTTTATCCAGGATCATACCGGCATCGTACGGATGTACTCCGTCGAGAAGAAATGAAATGACCGATATTTTTTCCGGGGCCGTGCCGTAAAGGGTAAGCCCGGGTATCTCCAGTAACTTCATCGTAGCATATTGAAGCAGTTCTTTTTCCTGGGCTGCAATATGATCAAAGCCAACGGATTTTATATACCGCAGGGCTTCAGCCATGCCAACTGCACCGATGTAGTTCGTGGTGCCTGCTTCGAAACGAAAAGGCAATACGTTGTATGTTGTTTTTTCAAAGCTGACATAATCGACCATATCACCACCGCCCTGGTATGGAGGCAGCTTGTCCAGCAGCTTTTCTTTTCCGTAAAATACGCCGATACCGTTTGGTCCGTAAATCTTATGTCCTGAAAAGACATAGAAATCAACATCCAGGTCTCTGACGTCTGTCCTGCCGTGCTGTATGGCCTGTGCCCCGTCGAGCATAACCGGTACGCCGTTTTCATGGGCAATACGGATGATCTCCCCGACAGGGTTAATGGTTCCCAGCGAATTGGATACGTGGGTAATGGCCACCAGCCTGGTTTTTTCAGTGAACATCCGTTTATACTCGTTCATAATCAGTACACCGTTCTCATCGAAGGGGACTACTCTTAATTTGGCTTTTTTCCGGTTACACATCATTTGCCAGGGCACAATATTGGAATGATGTTCCATCTCCGAGATGATGATCTCATCGCCCTCATGGACATATTTTTCTCCGAATGAAAAAGCCAGGAGATTTATCGAACCGGTGGCACCGCTGGTAAAGACGATCTCATTACGGTCTTTAGCGTTGATGAATTCCCTCACTGTTTCCCTGGCATTTTCATATTCTTCAGTCATACCGCTGCTCAGGGAGTGGACACCACGATGAACCGTACCGTTTTTATGTTCATACAGATCCCTTATCCGGTCAATGACCACCTGGGGTTTCTGGGTAGTGGCCCCATTGTCGAAATATACCAGGGGTTTACCGTAAACAATGGTTTTAAGTATCGGAAAGTCTTCCCTGATCTTCTTTATATCGATACCAGTCATCGGGTTCATTTCAATCACATTTCATTTTACAATTGTAACATCTTGACATCTCTCCCCGGAGACGTTTGTCGATAAGTTCATCGATACGTTCCTTCAGTGCCGGCACTGTGACTTTTGAAACCACCTCATATGCAAAGGCATACATCAGCAAAAGCCGGCTTTCTTTTTCCGGGATACCTCTTGATCGCAGGTAGAAAAGTGCTTCCAGGTCGAGCTGACCGACAGTGGCGCCATGGGAACATTTTACATCATCGGCGTAGATTTCGAGCTGCGGCTTCGAATACATTCTGGCGTCATTGGTGAGTAAAATGTTGTTGTTCTTCTGATAGGCCATGGTTTTCTGGGCATCCTTCCACACATGGATTTTACCGTTAAAGGCACCGATGGCCCTGTCATCGAGGATTCCTTTATAGAGCTGGTTGCTTGTGCATTTAGGCTTCAGATGATTGACATACGTGAAATTATCGATATGCTGGTCCTCGTCGGCAAAGAAGAGTCCGAAAGAATGATTTTCACAGCCTTCTCCATCGAGGTAAACGCGCAGGTTATTTCGTATCAGACCGCCGTGGAGAGTTATGACGTTTGTGGATACGCGGCTGTCCCTCTCCTGGTAAATAAAGGAGTTGGTAAACTGTACCGAATTGTTGTGTTCATTTTGCATCCTGGTTATATCCAGTGCGGCGTTGGGCCCGACATAGGTCTCCGTTAGTGAATTGGTCAGAAAGGCTGTGGAACTGAGGGTGTGGTCACAAATCACCACCTCAAGACTGCTGTTTTCCTCGACAATGAACAGGTTCCTGTGCTGGTCGAGGATCTTCTCACCGGAATGGAGCAGGTTGATAATCTGGAAAGGCTTATCACTCCTGACGTTTTTCGGGACGTAAATGAAGACCCCGTCCTGGGCGAAGGCCGTGTTGAGGGCAGTCAGGGGGAATGATTTGTAATCGGCATACCTGGCGTAGTGCTTGCGGAACAGATCCGGGTAGGTTTTTGCCGCCTCACTCAGGCTGCCATAAATAATACCGTTCTCAAGCGTAGAAAGCTTTGGCTGCTTTGGGTCATAAAAACTGTTCAGTACGAGAAGAACCCGTGTATCGAGTTCAGGGATATCGCAGGTGAACAGGTCCTCGGTTTCAACACTGATCTTATCAGGAGAACTCAGGTAATCAATGTCTTTGTTGAATAACTCCTCAACGGAAGTATACTTGTAATCTTCCGACTTCTTTTTCGGAAAGCCGAGCTGGCGAAACGATTCCAGCGCTTCCAGACGGATTTCATTCATGAAATCAGGACTCCATGCGAAAATTTTATCCCTGTTGCGGTTAAACAGGTCAATATAAGTGCTGGTAAGATCAGCTACTTTAAGATCAACATTCATTTTTTTTCCTCTTTATTCAGCTTCAACTTCTTTAAGCCATTCATAACCTTTCTCTTCCAGCTTATATGCCAGTTCCTTCGTCCCCGACTTGACAATTCTGCCCTTGTATAGAACATGGACGAAATCGGGAATGATATAATCGAGAAGTCGCTGATAATGGGTAATGATGATGGTAGCATTTTTACTTGTGTGAAGCTTGTTAACACCGTTGGCTACTATTTTCAGCGCATCAATATCAAGACCGGAATCGGTTTCATCGAGGATCGACAGGTTGGGCTCAAGCAGGGCCATCTGAAATATTTCGTTCTTTTTCTTTTCACCACCTGAAAACCCTTCGTTTACCGATCGGTTGGTAAGATTTGAGTCTATGCCTACAATACTCTTTCTCTCGTGCATCAGTTTCAGAAAATCACCGGCCGACAAAGGTTCAACACCCTTGTATTTGCGTTTTTCGTTGATGGCTGTTCTCATGAAATTCACCATACTGACACCCGGGATCTCAACAGGATACTGAAAGCCAAGAAAAATGCCTTCATGGGCTCTTTCTTCAGGTGAGAGCTCCGTAAGATCCTTCCCCATGTATGTGATCTTTCCCTCAGTTATGGTCACATAATCCTGTCCGGCAAGAGTGGCGGCAAGCGTACTTTTACCCGAACCATTCGGCCCCATGATAGCATGAATTTCTCCTGCATTGACCTCCAGGTCAATGCCTTTAAGAATTTCCTTATCGTCGATATTTACCCGTAAGTTTTTTATTTTTAGCATTGCTTTGATTTTTTACGTTTGGTTAAGATCAACCGACGCTTCCTTCGAGGGAGATCTGCAATAATTTCTGTGCTTCAACGGCAAATTCCATCGGGAGTTTATTCAGAACTTCCCTGGCATATCCGTTCACTATCATTCCAACGGCGGTTTCGGTGTTAATGCCCCTCTGATTGCAATAGAAGATCTGATCCTCGCCGATTTTCGACGTCGTGGCTTCATGTTCGATCACGGCCGATTTATTGTTGGCTTCGATATAAGGGAAGGTGTGAGCGCCGCATTTATCTCCGAGCAGCAGTGAGTCACACTGTGAAAAATTCCTGGCGTTCTCTGCGCCTTTCAGAATTTTAACGAGCCCCCTGTAGGAATTTGAACTCTTGCCGCCGCTGATACCCTTCGAGATCACCAGGCTCTTCGTATTTTTTCCGATATGCGTCATTTTAGTGCCGGTGTCGGCCTGTTGATGGTTGTTGGTAATGGCAACCGAAAAAAATTCACCGACAGAATTGTTTCCCCGAAGGATGCAACTGGGGTACTTCCAGGTAATGGCCGAACCGGTTTCTACCTGCGTCCAGGATATTTTTGAATTATCTCCCTTACACATCCCCCTTTTGGTAACGAAATTATAAATACCGCCTTTCCCCTCTTTATCTCCGGGATACCAGTTCTGAACCGTTGAATATTTTATCTCCGCAGAATCGAGGGCAATGAGCTCAACCACTGCTGCATGAAGCTGGTTTTCATCCCGTTGCGGCGCCGTGCAGCCTTCAAGATAGCTAACATAAGCCCCTTCGTCAGCTATGAGAAGGGTCCGTTCAAACTGCCCCGTGTTAAACGCATTAATCCTGAAATAGGTAGATAACTCCATCGGGCATCGTACTCCCTTCGGAATATAACAGAACGAACCGTCGGTGAATACGGCTGAATTCAGGGTTGCAAAAAAATTATCGGTATAGGGCACCACTGAGCCCAGGTATTTCTTCACCAGGTCGGGATGATTTTTCACCGCTTCACTGAACGAGCAGAAAATGATGCCCAGTTCGGCAAGCGTCTCACGAAAGGTGGTCTTCACCGACACACTGTCCATAACGGCATCAACAGCCACACCGGCAAGAGCCTTCTGCTCTTCCAGCGGGATGCCTAACTTCGCGAAGGTATCCAGTAACTCGGGATCTACCTCATCCAGATTTTCATACTGAGCCTTGCGTTTCGGCGCCGAATAATATATGATGTCCTGGTAGTTAATCTCGGGCAGCTTCAAATGCGGCCAGTGCGGCATCTTCATATTTTGCCAGTAACGGTACGACTTCAGCCTGTATTCAAGAAGCCATTCAGGTTCTTCTTTCTTGGTCGAGATCAGACGGATCACATCTTCACTTAATCCCTTCGGAACATTGTCGGCTTCAATGTCGGTGTAAAAGCCATACTTATAATCACCCTGCGTTACATCTTTCAATATCTTATCCTGATCACTCATGTATCTGAATTATTTAGAATTCGGAACTCTTATATCCACTTTTAATTTAGATTAATTACAAATAGTTGACAAAGATACAAAATAATTCACTTTCGGATTGTGATAATTTGCATGTTTTAGCTTTAGTATAACGCTAGCTCAGGGCAAATGTTCCCCTGTGGAAATCGAGATGTCCTGAATACAGGGCGCCTGACCGAACTGATTTTACCGGGGACTGGATCTGCAGTGGATCAGGTTGTCCTGAAATCCGTTCAAACCCATAGCCCTGTTAAGCTTTAGCCTGCTGAATCACTGAGCACAATGGTGTTTCTTCATCTGAATTTTCAAAACCGCCATCAGGGGCCGGCTTCTGGCATTTCGGCATAAACGGCTACTAAATAGTGATTTATAGTCTCAAAAGAACCTTTTTTAAAGCCGGTTATATAGAACTAATTTAAACCGGTAAAGGAAAATTTCTTGCCTGTCTCCGTTTCCGGAATTTTCAGGTGTAGCCTTATCCCCGGATATTGGAAATCTCTTTTTGCCGGGTCCAGCTTTAATGCATTGATAAATAATAATATAAATCTTTTGTAATCAGGAATTTTCAACCGGCGGGGCTTTAACCGGTTCAGGAACAAATCATGCAGAAGTACCCTTGAAGGGAGTAAAAGGGATATTCATTTTCATACTTTATTTGTAATAACATTATTGGCTCATTCCTGTTGATTCATTAACATTCTTTAACTAAAATCCGGATTTTGTATGATCACCCATGGAAGAGAGCAGGCGGTGATCTCACCTGCAGTAAAAATTTCCTTCCTGTTTTTCTACTTCTTTTCATTCGTCAAGACGTCTCAAAAGAAGCATAAAAGCGATATTTCCGGTAATTTTTTTATGAGCATAGCATGTATTCCAAAAAGGCAGGTTGCCGGGTAGTATGAAACGCCTGATCCAGGCTGCAGCTGATTATTCCCGAAAGGTCGGGCTGACCATTATGAAAAATTTGTGAAGTTGTGTGCGGGAAAAAAGACAAAGGAAAATGAATTGAACAGGTTCAAGGATTTTAAGATAATGAGATAAGCTTTTACAGGTGTGAGGACCCTGCGCCGGACAGATCAAGTTTGGAAAAGAGATGAAAGCGTGAGGATATGTAAATACCCTTCCGGCATCTTTTTCCGGAATGATTTGGCGGCGCAGGTTTATTTTTTTTCGTTCAGTTCCTGGAATAACCCACAATCATAAGTGCTCCGGCAATTAGTCCTGTATTTTTCAGAATCTGGGATAAATTGAGTTGGGCCATGTGTGGGTCGCTCAGCCCAGGAACATGTACAGCCAGCGTTATGATCAGAATTTCCAGGGCCAGCAGCCAGGCTGCCGGTTTTACATAACGGTTGATAATGAATGCTATGCCGGCAAGGATAAAACCTGTTCCTGCGATATAGACAAACAATACAGGTACAGGCCAACCCACTAGCAAACCTGCCATATCTGTTCCTTTGGATAAATGGATAAATCCGAAAATAAGAAAAGGAATGGCAAATAAAGTCCGTGCAAATGTTAAGATATTGTTTTTCATTAAATTACTAGATAAAAGATTATTAACATGGTTGAATGGATATATCTGAAAGAGCAGGATTCGGCAGGATACGCTGACGTCAGGGCTTCCTGCTGATACTCAATATATGTTTTGCCTGGTTTACCATGTGAGGATCTTCACAGTTCTGGATGGTGAAATCCATCCACGATTTTTTCAAATGATCGTCCAGACTGTGAAACAGCTCAAACCGTTCTCCGAAGATTCCTTCCGCTCCTGCCAGGTGAAGGGGTTCAAGTCCGGCTTCCTGCATTAGCGGGTTGACTTCTTCAGGCTGGGCAAAATAGGCATTGGTGAACCATTCCGTGGCCATCACAAAACTGTCGTCTGTTCCGCTGTTCCATAGTTTCCTTGCACCGTCGGGATAAAGGATGCCCTGCGGATTATGTTTCAGCCCGTAAACAAGCGCTCCGATCCTTGTCATGAAAGAGGAAAAAACCAAGCCTCCGGGTCGCAGATTCTGCCTCGCAAGTTTTAATACTTTAAGCCTTTTGCGGTAACTGAGGAGATGATATAGAGGGCCGAGAATGAAAACAGCATCCCAGTTCTCTTTTTTCCAGCCCCGGCTGTGAAGGGCATCGGCCCGTTCAATAAACAGGGTCTTTTCCCTGTCTGCAAGTCTTTGTCCCGCAAGTTCGATGTTCTTGTCTGAGAGATCGTTCACCCCTACAAAATACCCTTTGTCCATCAACAGTGCGGCAATTCTCCCCGTTCCGCAGGCCACGTCAAAGATTTTCTCACCGGATTGCATGTATTTATCGACAAAATGCATGGTTACCGGGATTTCAAAAGGATGCATGTCGAGTCGTTTATCCTCTTCACGAACATGCTTGTTGTAGTATTCTCTCACTTTTTTGTTCTCAGGCATAGGTTTTTTCTTTCCCGTTAGAAAAGATTGTGCCAGAGCAAAAAATGAATTCTGATTTCGTGGGCTCTTTCTGTTGTGAAAAGTAGAGGGTTAACTTTTTCCACTCCCGTGCCTAATGGTTTCCAGGCTGGTAAATCCTTCTGAAAAGGTTAAACTTTCAGTGCCCGGCTGCCTGGATTATCATCTTGAAACGTCATTCAAAACCTATGAAATCATTTTCCGGTTTAAACAACAGGATGCTAAGCCGGCGGGGCACTGTGGAAAATTATATACACCCTCAAGCGCTTACGGACAGACCGAAGCTCCTGGAATCCTAAATCAAACACAGTCACGTCACGTTGCCCGGTACTTCACCGGAGCTTCGTTACATTGTAGTGGAAAGGATCTCTGCCATTTGGCAGGAGTTGGATGGGTTTTACCGGCAATCCGGCATGAGGCGCCGGAAGATGAGAAATGTCCCGGGTATGGCAGATCAATCATAAGAGACTAGTTAAAGGCAATTCAACCTGCCATCCTCAGTTCTGTCACCCTAATTGTAAGCCTTAATCGGCTTTGACAAGCCTCCCTGACGAGGTGACCTCCCCTTTTACTATCGTTGCCGGGTTGCCGTAATAATAAATATTACCCTGACCCCGGATGTCGTAGTTAAGTTCTGTAGCCGCCTTCACATAGCAGGGACTTCTGGCGCTGTTATCGCAATAGACTTTTTCAGCATCGAGGTCAGACGCATCAATATTCATCAGGGAAAAATTCCAAATCTTCAGGATGCCTGTTTTCCCTGCAAGGCTGATCTGTCCTCCCGACAACGAGTAATCCCAGTAGTAAAAGGTCTGGCAATCCAAATCCAGGTTCACGTCGGCATATTTGGACATGATGACCAGGCCCAGCTCACCTGCCGTGATCGTCCCTGTAGTTTTCAGTCCACAGGCTTCTGCCACATCAATGCGGCTCAGAGAGGTGACCGTCAGGTAAATATCTGGTTTATTGGAGGTGGGTTTGAACATTTTATAGGCATAATCGCTTGTCAGATCCAGGGTCCCGTTGTCAACCCTGTAATGCACACCGTCAACAATGGATGAACTACCCCTGACTGTAATGCTGTTGGCGGTATCCATAGAAAGATACACGTTCACCGTTCCGTTGATCCGAAGGGTATCAAATGACGGTAACTCACCGGTCTTCATCATCATATCGCCCGCTTCGTTACGGTCGCACGATACCGTCGTAAGCAGGATCAACCCTGTACCTAACAATCTGAAAAACAGAATCGTCTTCATGAAAAAACATATTGGTTGTACATTACAAATAATAATAAATTCCAGGATCCCATGAGTCAAATTTGAAGCGATGCACTCAGCCCGCCATAGCATTTGAATTATTATTGGTTCCTCCTCCCGTCTTCTTTCACCTCTCTCCTTCACCAGCAATATCCGATCCCCAATTCCGGGTGATCAAGGACGAAAATATGCGATTTCATAGACAACCGTACCATGAAGTGATTGCTGAATCTGAACTGAATGATCCCGCGGGTATAAAGTCGCCACCCGGTGACATGGTCCTTCAGGAACAGGTAATATCCTTCCTGGAAGATCAGTGACAGCCTGTCGTACATAAATTCCTCCGAAAGGTGCAGTCCGGTCCGGTAATCATAGAGTTTCCGGTAGCCCGGGATACTTCTTCCTTCCATTTCCACTTTAGTGGAAGTATCGTAAAACAGGTCGGCTCCGGCGCCAAGCTTCACTTTATGGGAGATCAGGCGGTTGATGTCAAACGAAAGTGATGATACCAGGTAGCGGTTTCCCTCAAACGACCGGCTATGTTTTGGTGCTGCCGACAGGGTGAGGTAATACCCGGTAAGGCGGTCTGTTTCCGGGATCTCCTGACTTATCCTTTTATCACGGGATGAAGGCACCCAGTCGAAGCCTGCAAAAAACGAAAGATCATTCAATCCGAAATTCGGCTCCTTCAGGTTTGCATTTGAAAGGTGACTGAAACCAATACCATTGGTAAGCCATAGGTTTTGCCACAGACGGATCCGGGTGCCCGTTCCAAGATTGAAGAAAATGTTCACTCTGGATCCGATGGCCCGGTCATGGTAGTTCCTTTCCGGATCGAAAATGGTGCTGACGTAACAAAGTCCGATCCCCAGCCTGTAATGCAGCGAGAAGTTCCGGGTATCGATGAAATGGATCCGGTACCAGGGCCAGAGTGCTACGTATTCACCAAAGGCCTCATGACTGCCCAGAGTTGAATACATCAATGACAGCCCATAATCGGGATAGCGGTATAGTTGTTCCCACATCGTCCGCCCGGTAGTTTGTTTGTAAACGCTCAGTTCGACGGCCCTTACCGGTTCATCGACCAGGTAATTTATGAATTGGTACTCGGGGAGCATGTAGCCATGGTGATAAACCGCTCCGGCTGAAAGGCCGTGCAGGAGACCCTCCTGTGCTTTCAGTGCGGGAAAAAGGAAAATTAGGCAGATCAGTGTCGTTATACTTCGCATGGTCATTCCCTGGGTGAGCTGAAAAATACGTTTAAACCTGTAAAAATACAAGTGGGTCTGGTTTCTCCCAAAAATTGAGGATCAATGGTATAATAAAAAACGGGAAATTGCCGGTAAAAGATTCGGTTTTTAAGAATAATAAAGTAAATTAGTATAACAAGCCTGTTGGCGGAGGAAAAGCAGGGAGGGCATTTTGATCAGCAAGAGAACGTTTCACTCTGATCCTTGAATGACCATGGACGGGATATAAAGAAAAAATTAATATTCTCAGAAATAAAATAACTAAACTTATTTTTCAACCTAAACTACCTTCAGATGAGAAATTTTTTGGTTTTCGTTTTATGTTTTGTTACCCTGCCTCTTATGTCCCAGGTTCAGTCAACCGGCGAATACGATCCTGTGGAAAGAAGTGCAATTACCGTCGGATTCCTCCAGGGTGGAGGCTCCCTGTTGGGTCTTGATATCGAAAAGCTACTGTATCAAAACATTGGTATACAGGTAGGTTTCGGGTTAGTTGGCTATGGTGCAGGTGTTAATATTCATTTTAAGCCCATAGTCCAAAGTTCATTCATTTGCCTTCAATTATGGAACCAGGGAATCGAAGAATCCTTTGCACAGAGGATTGTTGGGGCAAGCTATGTACTAAGGGCCAGGCGCATTTTTACCGCACAGCTCGGATTAGGTGTCCCGGTGAAAACAGGTCCGGCAATGCCTGATAATTATGAAGTTCCGCCTGTGATGCTGATCTATTCGATAGGGCTCTACTTTCCCTTTTAGACCGTCATTTCAGGATAACGACCTGTTTTCCCATGGGGTTTAAAATACAAAAACCAGGGAGATGGAAAAGCCCATACCGAAAAATCATAACAATTATAGAGCATTTATAGCGGAAATTGGCTGAAAATGATTTAATGTGATTGATATTGGGAATTTGTTCTTTAATTTTGCCTGAAAGCATTAAAAAAGGCCCTGGTATATTGTCATATCGCACGATTAGGGCAGGAAGAACAAACCCGGTCGATGAAAGGGCCGGGTTGTCATAGGTGTTTCCGGGTTTCTAAGGGCACAATTGAAATGTGTTCCTGTATTTACCAAAATATGACAGGAAGAAGCTGTCAAATATTTTGTTACCTTGCCCATTCATCGCCGGCTCAGCAATGAAG
The DNA here is from genome assembly GCA_963732905.1 of uncultured Bacteroidales bacterium. Lineage (GTDB taxonomy): Bacteria > Bacteroidota > Bacteroidia > Bacteroidales > DASQZK01. Next base: position 361,540 of record CAVTBM010000006.1, on the reverse strand, counting down.
CGATCAGCTTTATGGCCGGATGTATTATAGAGTTAAGCAAATCCTAAAATTTGTCAGCATGACTTCAAATGAACTGATCTCAAAATTGTCGGCTCCAGGAACGACAGACTATTTTAAACTTTTATACGGGGAAAAACCAGGCGCTACGGCTTTCCAGGCGGAGCGTTACAAAACCCTTATCGAAAGGTTCGCGCGCGAATTTCCCGGTTTCGGAGACCTGTCACTTTTTACCACTCCCGGGCGTACGGAGGTGGGAGGAAATCACACGGACCATAATGCAGGCCGCGTGCTGGCCGCTGCTGTTGACCTCGACATGGTGGCTGTTGTCAGCCCGTCAGACGATGAACGTATTGTCATTCATTCCGAAGGATATCCGGAAATCATTCTCCATATAAAGGAGACATGTGTGAATGAAGAGGAGAAATACACCTCGGCAGCACTTGTTCGGGGCGTATGTGCAAGGCTGAAAGATCTCGGATACCGGATTGGAGGTTTCCGGGCCTGCATCGACGGACGCGTTCCCAAGGGATCTGGCTTGAGCTCTTCAGCAGCTTTTGAAGTTATGATGGTAACTATTCAGAACCACCTGTATAACGGCGGGACGATAAATCATACACTGAATGCCCAGATCGCACAGTATGCTGAAAATGTCTATTTCGGAAAACCGTGCGGGCTGATGGATCAGACTGCCTGTGCCTGGGGCGGGCTCGTCTTTATCGATTTTAAGGATTTTAAAAAGCCGTTGATTGAAAAGATCAGTTATGACTTCTCAAAAAAAGGATATACCATGGTGATCATTGATACGGGCGGGGATCATGCTGATCTGAATGAAGATTATGCGCAGCTTGAACATGAGATGAAGAGTGTGGCTTCAAGCCTGGGAGGAAAGGTGCTGAGGGAGTTCTCCGCTGCTGAAGTGATTGAGAATCTCAGCACATTAAGGGGGCAGGTGAGTGACCGGGCATTGTTGCGGGCCCTGCATTTTTTCAATGACGACCGCAGGGTGGTTGAAGAAGTGGAGGCATTGAAAGATGACCGGATTGAGGACTTTATTTCTCTCGTCAGGGCGTCGGGTGCAAGTTCCTGGATGCTCCTTCAGAACAATTATTCTTCAAGGCACGTGGAAACGCAGGGAATAAGCGTTGCATTGGCTGTAACTGCCCAAATCCTGAATAAGGGTGCATGGAGGGTTCATGGTGGCGGTTTTGCCGGAACTATCCAGGTTTATATCCCCAAAATGCTTTTAGATGATTATCTTGTACAGATCAGGAAAATCTTCGGGGAGGATTCCTGTAATGAGATTTTCATCCGGTCTGTCGGCACCGCGCAGATCAAGTTATGAGTTGTGTCTCCCTGATAAAATTTCGTTTAGCTAAAGAATTCCCAGGGAAAGGAATAAAATACTGGAACTCGAGAATATTAGCCAGGAGCTGTTAAGAAAGAAGTCATGGAACAATGCAGTATATTGAAGATACGGTATGATGCGATCTCAAAGGGATAGATAAGCAAGGCAGTGAAGACCATCAGGATGCATGTGAGGACGATAAAAACCGTTCCGGCCCTGGATCGAAGATGTTCAGGATTCGATGAAGAACAGGGGATAGGGAGAGGGGATAGGGATTGCCGTCTTTGGAAGGTTGAGGCTGCGTCATGTTCAATACAGAATTAATCCCATGATCCGATTAACAGGCCAGTTCCGATCCAGTAAATCAGGGTTATGGTTCGTCGGTGTTTACTATGAAAAGTAGACCCGTAATTCAGTAAAAAGTTTGTTTTTTCTTCCCTTTGACTTCCCCCGTCTTCCCATCTATCTGCTGTTTGCATCTTCTCCTCCTCACGTCTTCTCATGTCCCACCCCGCATTTTAATCCCCTGAAGGGGAAATCCATCCCGCCCCGGCATTCTCCCGTTTTCATCTTCACTTTTTCCTTAATACCTTTAAACCTCTTCAGGTGTCCCTTCTTTCAAACTATTTTCATTCACAAAATACCTCACGGCGTGTTTCTATGAAAAAATCTTCGACCGATGTCCGTCTTCGCCTCGTTCCCTGTCTATTTGGTCTCCCAACAGGGCAGAAAAAGGGGCTTCGTTAAACTTAGGATGTTTTTTCTTGAAAAGGGGCCCTCCCCCGCCTTCCAAACCGTCCGCCCTTAATGACTTTCACCCCCCATATCTCAGCGTCCCCATTTCCTGTTTTTGACGAAAAGTTATCAACTCACCCAAAATGATGATATCCATTTTGATGAATGACAGCTGAAGTCATCATTTTTTTTTCTCACTGCAAGAATATTTCAGTCCTTTTTCGTATAGGACCCTTTCGAGTTTCTGAACAGGAATAAAATTTTCCACGTGTTGATTCCAGGGAATCATTCTTTTTCCTCTTCGTACTTGCGTCTTTCACCGGTCATTCCCACCACGGGCAAAACCGTGGTTATGCATGGGCTACCACTCCGTGGTTCGGGGACACAATTACATGGATTATTCCTTTTTCTTTTCGTCCTTGCGTCTTTCATCATTCACCGGTCATACCCACCACGGGCAAAACCGTAGCTATGCATGGGTTACCGCTCTGCGGTTCGGAGGAGTGATTCCGGGGATCATTCTTTTTTCTTTTCGTCTTTACGTCTTTCATCGTTCACCGGTCATTCCCACCACGGGCAAAACCGTGGCTATGCATTGGTTACCGCTCCGCGGTTGGGGGATTGATTCCGGTGATTATTCTTTTTTCTTTCGTCCTTACGTCTTTCATCATTCACCGGTTATCCCCACCACGGGCAAAACCGTGGCTATGCATGGGTTACCGCTCTGCGATTCGGGGGATTGATTCCGGTGATTATTCTTTTTTCTTTTCGTCTTTAGGTCTTTCATCATTCACCGGTTATCCCCACCACGGGCAAAACCGTGGCTATGCATGGGTTACCGCTCCGCGGTTCGGAGGAGTGATTCCGGGGATTATTCTTTTTTCTTTTCGTCTTTACGTCTTTCATCATTCACCGGTCATCCCCACCACGGGCAAAACCGTGGCTATGCATGGGTTACCGCTCTGCGGTTCGGAGGAGTGATTCCGGTGATTATTCTTTTTTCTTTTCGTCTTTACGTCTTTCATCATTCACCGGTCATACCCACCACGGGCAAAACCATGGCTATGCATGGGTTACCGCTCCTCGGTTCGGGGGATTGATTCCGGGGATTATTCTTTTTTCTTTTCGTCTTTACGTCTTTCATCATTCACCGGTTATCCCCACCACGGGCAAAACCGTGGCTATGCATGGGTTACCGCTCCGCGGTTCGGGGGATTGATTCCGGTGATTATTCTTTTTTCTTTTCGTCTTTACGTCTTTCATCATTCACCGGTTATCCCCACCACGGGCAAAACCGTGGCTATGCGTGGGCTACCGCTCCGCGGTTCGGGGGATTGATTCCGGTGATTATTCTTTTTTCTTTTCGTCTTTACGTCTTTCATCATTCACCGGTCATACCCACCACGGGCAAAACCGTGGCTATGCATGGGTTACCGCTCCGCGGTTCGGAGGAGATTCCAGGGATCATTCTTTTTTCCTCTTCGTACTTGCGTCTTTCACCTGTCATCCCCATCATGGCAAAACCGTGGTTATACTACCTGGGCTACCACTCCGTGGTTCGACACAATTACATGGATTATTCTTTTTTCCCCCTCTTCACTTCTTAACTTCTTCTCTTCTTCCCATCCCCCTACGCATTTTCACTGAAATATTATTGCAGTCATCAAAAATTATTCACAGAAAATTCAATCATTCATCAAAATGCTCTTCATGATTTTGGAGTAGTTGATAACTTTTCGTCAAAAAGTCAAAAACGGGACGCTGAGATTTTTGGGGTGTTTGCTATTAAGGGCGGACGGTTTGGAAGGCGGGGGAGGGCCCCTTTTTCAAGAAAAGACATCCTAAGAATGACAGAGCCCCTTACTTTGCCCCAACTCAACCTGGTCCCGGACAAAGGGCAGAGGTCAGACAGCAGTGTGTTGGACGGCGGGTCACTTCCTAAATTGCCCCTCGCACGCCCGGTTTCCTCAGCGCCCTCTTCCTGCATCCGTTCTCCTGAACTTCCCTATGCTTTAGCTCTTCCTCCAGGCAACCATTTCATTCTCAATTGAGTCAAGATGCAGCACACAGTACGAAACAAAACCTGGACATGAGTTTAACCCCAGAAATCCGACGTCATGGAAGAACAAGCCGGGAAACATAAACCAAAAAAGCAAAGCCAGCCTTGCGGTACGCCCGGGCAATCAGCGGTAATGCTGGTGAACTGCCTGATAGGGGGCGAAAAGATATGCTTGGAGATCAGATCCAAACTGGGTAAGGGCAAAGGATATGGCAGTATCGACGGGAATATCTGGTACTGCGTGATATTCGTTAACGGACTGCTTCAAAGCGGCGATGTGTTGTATTACTATAAGGAACCGGAAGCAGCCGCCATGGCCCTGGCAAACCGGAAGATTACTCAGTGGCGCAAAGATGGCCGGGATGTAGAGGTCCAACGGTGGAAGGTTGAGAAAGATGCGGAATGAACTGCCCGCAGGTTGTATTACTGATCATGTTCACACATCCTTTCCGGATTCTTTTCCTGTCCGGTACAAATCAAACAGATACGATCCGGTTTTTTTCATTGTCAATACCCCTTATGCAGCCGTTGTCCACCAACTCCTTCGGGGGTAGGCCTGAGTTACAATCCTGAAGTTCAGGGCAGGGATTTATAACCTGTTTTTTCAATTATCCTAAAAAGACCGGATACAATTTTCATGACCTTGACCCGGTTTTTCATGAAAATGTTACCTTAGGGGATTAAACCGGAGATGGCAGACTGCAATGCAGAGGACCGGGAAATGCCGGAAACGGGATGTGAATGTCTCAAAGGTTCCGTTTCAGCAGGGGATAGTCTGTTGCCAATTGGCCACGAGGCGGATTCTGTCTTTTACATCCTGAAAACGTTAAATCATTTTTGTTATGAAAATCTATATCCGGACCCTAAAGATCATCTATTTCACCACCCTTTTCGGGCCTGTTATGTTAGTCCTGATAGCAAATTACAGGATGGTAAAAGGTAATCCGGTCTCGCATGATAATCTGGAGATGGCGCTGAGTTACGTTAACCTCGTATTGGGTGCCATTGCCATTTCTGCCGGTTATGTCATATATAAGCGACAGATTGCGGCTGTCATAAAGTTGAAAAGTCCCCGGGACAGGCTGGCGGCTTACCAGTCGGCCCTGATCCTGCGTATTGCCTTCATCGAGGGGGTAGCCATGCTTTCGGCCATAGGGTATATGGTTACATCCGATAAGATATTTATCCTCTACATGGTGGTGTTCCTGGTTTTTTACCTGCCGGTGTATCCGGTTGCGGACAGGATTTGTCGTATACTGGAGATAGATCCGGAGAATTTATCCGGTGACAAAGTGAACCAGTGATCCATCCAAACCCTGTTCTACAGAACGTTGACATTCTGAACCCGAAGAATATCAACCCTTTCCGGATGTCATGAAAGTTTTTTAAAAAAGTTGAATATCAGACGCTGATATTTGGTGGAAATTGACATTAAGGGGAGAGAAGACGGGAAAAGAATATTGTATCCTGTATCGATGAACCAAACAGAATTTGAAAAATTCCCCCTGTAAATGCCTTCGGAAGCGACAAAGCATGCATTGTCCCTTTAGGAATATGACGCATTAATTTTCATACATTTGGATCATGTCAATATCAACCATTTATTCCATAGGTCACGGCAATAAATCAACCGGTGATTTTCTGAGCGAACTAAGGTCGTTTGGCATTACCTTTCTGATGGACGTCAGGTCCAGGCCATATTCGAAATGGAACCCGGCATTTAACAAAGCTGACCTGGAGATCCTGATGGAGAAAAACGGATTCAGATACGTTTTCGCCGGTGACACGCTCGGAGGCATGCCCGACGACAGGAGTTGTTATGATGAAGAAGGAAAGGTGGTATACGAAAGAATCAGGGGAAAAACGGGTTTTAAAGAAGGACTGAACAGGCTGGTTACTGCGAATGAGCAACAGATCCTGTTGGCTGTGATGTGCAGCGAATCCAAACCTCACGAGTGCCACCGCAGCAAACTGATTGGTCAGGAATTGCTGAAGCTGGGGGTCTCTGTCAACCATATCGTCGGCGAAAACAAGGTAAAGTCACAGGAAACCGTGATGAATGAGCTGACAGGCGGGTATGGCACAACCGACCTGTTTGGCAATGAAACGGATTTCACCTCACGGAATCCGCACTGATCATGGAGTTCTTCACCATCGGTGTATTCAATACCGGTGAGCGGGAATTTTTTAATAAGCTTGCTGAGAATGACATTGACACATTCTGCGATATCCGTCAACGCCGGGGTGTAAGAGGGCAACGTTACGCCTTCGTCAACAGCCGGCGGTTGCAGGACAGGCTGAAAGAGATGGGTATCGATTACCTTTATATCCGGGCTCTTGCCCCAACACCCGATATACGGGAGCTCCAGAAGGCTGCCGACCGGCAGAACCGGGAACAAAATACTGTCCGGCAAACCCTGAACCGGGCTTTTAAGAATGCTTACAGGAAACAGATCCTGAAGCACTTCGATGTTAAACCATTCATTCAAACCCTGGAAAACAGAGGTGCGGGCCGCGTAGTGTTCTTTTGCGTGGAAGAGCGGCCGGAAGCCTGTCACCGGTCACTTGTAGCGGATGAACTTGTAAAGAATGGTTTCAACATAAAACATCTTTAAAATGCAGGTCCTTATTTTATCCAAGACGCATTACGGCCTCCAATACCTCTGCGTTGGGGGCATCGTAATGAGAACCGGGCAGTACGTCCGGTTATTGAATCCCGGTGGCTGGTACCAGTACCCCGACACTGAATTTGAGGTAGGGGAGATATGGGATATCTCTTTCGTCCCTGTGCCTGATGCAAGGCCGCCACATATAGAGGATGTGATTGTGCTGAGTCAGTCTTATACGGGCGATGCCTGTCCGATTACATGTGTGCTTGAAGAACTGGGCGTTCCGTTGTGGCGGGGAACCACGGATGTGCTTTTCGACGGTTTTCTGAACTGGACCACCGGTGGTGCCGGCTATATAAGCGAAGCCACCGGAATACCTGCCCACAGTGTCGGTTTCTGGGTTCCGGACATGCCGTTGAAAAGGCAGGTCCTGACCGGACAAAAAAATGACGGCGAGAAGTTTAAATCCACCAGGTATCTGTACCCAAATGGAAGTGGTTTTCGCGAACTGCCTTATAAAGGCTGCGCGGAGGCAGTGGAAGAGATCGAGGCCGGCACCACTGTTCGCGTTTCCCTTGCAAAGTGGTGGGACACGCACGGCACCACCGAGGAGCGGTGTGCGCTGCAGTTGTCGGGGTGGTATGATCTGGAAGAGGCGGAGATCACGGATGATGAAGAGGGGTGGGAGGATTTGCCGTTTTGAAATTAGCGGGGATCCTTTGCCCATAACACCCGGTCATAAATCATACTGCGGAAAGTGCTATATTTGGAAGAATTGAAAATCAAAAAAACGGCAGAGCCCCGGGAATTCTTTTGAATATACTTTGAAAACAAGGCTTTGGCTGATATTGCTGATTCAGATTTTTTGAGCTTTCCGGACAATGCATTAATAAAAAAGCCTTGAAGCTTAAATCGATTTATGCAGACAACAGATAAACATTTCCTGTCCCAGATAAGGAATAACAATGTAGAGGCTTATAAACACTTATTTGAGCTATACTATAGAGATCTGTATTTTTTTGCCCGTAAATTCCTTGAAAACAGAGAAGTTGCCGAAGAAGTTGTGCAGGATGTTTTTATTGCCTTATGGGAGAACAGGGATGTTTTGATTATTGAAAAATCAATAAAATCATATTTGTTTGCATCGGTAAAAAACAGATCAATAAACTACCTGAAAAGCAAGATCAACAACATCAATTTTGTAAATATTAACAATGCGGACAGTGAAAACCATATATTAATTACTGATCAGCCACTTGAATTGGAAGAACTTGATAATTTGATTCAAAAGGCCGTTTCATCCCTTCCTCCCAGGTGCAGAGAAATGTTCCATTTATCAAGAAATACAGAAATGACATACCAGGAAATAGCTGACGCTCTGGATGTATCAAAAGAAACCGTTAAGTCTCACATAAGTGAAGCGATAAAAAAGATTAAAGCCTTTCTTAACAAACATTGGGATCAGATACCATTGTAATGAAACCATAGTTTGAATTCTCCTTTGACCGATGTCCTGAAAATTGGTTATCCCGGTCCTCCCCCTCATATGAAATATTCTTGTCCTATATAGTAAGGGTCTATTTTTCCCATAAAATCAATTATAATGGACAGAGATAAGATAATTGCTTTCCTGAATCATGATGACAAAGGCTATGATACGGGCGAAGTAGAGAAGTGGATTGAAAAAAACAGGGACGAATTTAAAAGGATAAAATATGTCTGGGAAAAAACAGGTGTTCATAATAGTGAAGATCCTGATTTTGAAAAAGCATGGATGCGGGTAAATCCGGAAACCAGGAATCATACCGGAAATAATAAACAGAAACTAAAAATACTGGCCACCAGATTTCAGCGAATTGCGGCAATTCTTGTTCTTGCACTCTCATTTGGTTTTATTGTCTACCAACTGTACGCTAAAGTTAAAATGACGAAAACCGTGTGGCAGGAAGTGAAAAACTTAAGTGACAATGTTCGTAAAGTGCAACTGAATGATGGTACTGTGTTATGGCTCAATGTAGCTTCGGATATACGATATCCGAAGGAGTTCAATACAAAAGCCAGGGAAGTGTATTTAGAGGGTGAGGCCTTTTTTGAGGTGGAACATAATAGAAGAAAACCTTTTATTGTCCATGCAGGAAATTCAGTAACAAAGGTATTGGGGACATCTTTTGATGTCAAGTCCGAACCGTCGGGTGATGTCCAGGTAACTGTTGTTACAGGAATTGTTGCTTTTTCCGGCATTGAAAACAAAAACAACAGGGTAGTACTTAAAAAAGGAGAGATAGGTTTATTTTCAGAATATGACCAGGGTGTGGAGAAACAACTGAACCGGAATATCAATTTCCTGGCGTGGAAAACCGGGAAACTCTCATTTAGTAAAACGCCCCTTGAAGAGGTTTGTAAAATACTCAGCAAACATTATAAAACAAAAGTTTATTTGGGCAGTGAAGCGTTAAAGCCAATTAATCTCACGGCCAATTATGACAATAAAAAGCTGGGAGAGGTCCTGGATATTATGAAACTAACATTAAATATTCAATATCAATATTCTGACACCGCCGTCATTTTAACCCTGGGAAAGTAATAAGATGTTGAACACTTCAAACAGAAAATATCAATTCTAAGATTAGGCATATGAATATTACAATAAAAGGGCAGGTACAATGGCGGTTATATGTTATTATTCTGTGCATATTCTTTATCAGGGTATTTATGGGTCCTGTTCTAATTGCCCAGGAAATTAATACGGACAAAAGAATCCGGATTTCAAATCATGTATTAACCATCGGCCAATTGCTTGATGAGCTGCATAACAAGTATGCCGTAAACTTTTCGTACAATGACAAAAATTTGCCTTTGAAGCAATCTGTGATTTTTAAAAGCACAAATTTATCCCTGCATGAAATTCTGAGAAAGCTAGGTGAGGAAGCTCAAATAGAGTATACTATATACAACGATTTAGTAATCCTTACGCCACAGAAACCAAAAGTCAGGTATACCATAAGTGGTTATATTGAAGATAATTCAAGTGGTGAAAAGTTATTAGGGGCGAGTGTTTATAATGAGCGCAACCTTATTGGCACAATATCAAATAAGTATGGTTTTTATAGTTTAACATTGACCGAAGGTCCTGTTCAACTGGTGACATCATATGTTGGCTATAAGCAGTATGAGCAGGATATTGATCTTAAATCTGACACAATTGTGCTTATAAAACTTGTTCCTTATGCAGAGATAGGAGAGGTGAAAATTGAAGCTAAAAAAAGGGAGTACAATACGAGGTCGCAGCTTAGTGTAATAAAGGTAACCTCAAAGGAAGTAAATCAAATACCGGCGCTTCTTGGCGAGGTAGACGTGCTTAAGTCATTACAGTTATTGCCTGGCGTGCAGTCGGGTACCGAAGGTTCAAGTGGTTTGGTGGTCAGGGGTGGAGGCGCAGATCAAAACCTGATTATTCTGGATGGTGTGCCGGTGTACAATGTAAACCACCTTTTTGGTTTTTTCTCAGTGTTTAATTCAAATGCTATTAAAGATGTGACTTTGTATAAAAGCGGTTTCCCGGCAAGGTACGGGGGCAGGGCTTCGTCTTTTATCGACATTAACATGAAAGAGGGGAACAATAAAGAATTTAAGGGTGAAGGCTCTATCGGGCTTATCTCTTCCAAATTTACTTTTGAAGGACCCATAAAAAACGAAAACACATCTTTTATTATCTCCGGGCGACGGACATATCTTGATTTGCTGGCCAGGCCATTTCTAACCACCAGAAGAGATGGCCTCACAAGTGAATATGGTTATTACTTCTACGATTTGAACATGAAAATAAACCATCGTTTTTCTGATAAAAGCAGACTTTTTCTAAGTTCATATATGGGAAATGACGTTTTTCATTACACTCAGGCAATGAGTGAGGATAGTGCCAGGGTTAATACTCTTTATGAGCTGAAATGGGGAAATATTACGACCAATTTACGATGGAATTACATGGTGAACAATAAGCTGTTTACCAACACAACCATGTCCTATTCAAATTATCGTTTTTCGTTAAAAAATGAAAACAAGGCCTCTGAATATATCGGGGCAAACAAGGATGTAACCAATAACTCGCTTGAGTTTCTGAACGGAATCTATGACCTGAGTGGTAAGGTAGATTTTGATTATTTCCCAAATCATAATCATATAATAAAATTTGGCACGGGGTATTATCACCATTCTTTTTGTGCCTTCTTCTTTCACGCAAAAAAATGATCCGGGCAGGGATACCCAAACACGGTCCGCATTACCGGCCACGAAGCTTTTGTATTTTGAAGATGATATAAGCATTGGCCAAAAAGTTAATGCTAATATTGGATTTCATTATTCCCTATTCCGAACCGGAAAGAAATTTATTCTAATTTGGAGCCCCGGATTTCAGCTAAATATTCTCCCCGGGCAAACTTTGCTTTTAAAGCTTCATTTTCCAAGATGGTCCAATACCTGCAGACCAATTCCTGTCAGGTATTTCTTTACCCATCGATTTATCAGTTTCTTATACAGATTCCCCTGGACCTTTGAAGTCATGGAATTATTCTTTTCGGATGGACTCTCAGCCATCAAACTCCTATTATTTTTGAGTGGAAGCTTCTATAAAAACATGAAAAATGTAAAAGCATTCAAGAGGGGGCGTACCCAATCGCCAATTTTCTAGAAGATATAGTGCAGGGAAAAGGATGGGCGTATCGCATCAACTTTATGCAAGGAAAAATTCAGGAAAATTGCAGGGTGGCTGCGTACACATCGTCACATTCCTGGCGTCAATTTAACGGTATCAGTTTTAACCAGAACTCTCCTTACAAATAGACCGGAGAAATGATATCAGCTTAGTGGTGATCAATAAATTTTAACGACAGGATTGATTTCAGCAGAACCTCGGTTTTTGCAACAGGTAATGCCATAAGTTTGTGGACAGAAAAGTACATTTTAAATTTTGCGCTTGAAGAAATTTCTACAGGGCTTTCAAAAACCTCATATGCAGGTTTAAGAAAGGAGGAATAATTACAGGATGCCCGATTACACAGAATGAATATTGGCATCAATTTTCATAAAGAAAGAAGAGGATTCCAGGGCCTGGAGTATTGGTGCCTATAATGTATACGACAGAAAAAGTGCCCTTTGGATCTATAGGGACGATTCCGGGGCAGTTCGCAGATAAAAAGGCCCTGTACCAAATAAGTTTATACCAGATGATGCCGTATTTCACGTACAGTTTTAAATTTTTGGGTGGGACTACTGTGTTTCTGATGGCTTGCCTGTTTCTGATTTAGACATGCGAAAAAGAAATTGATATTAAATTATCGCAGAAAGAGAAAAAAATCATGATGATCGCTTTTTCAATAACGAAGAATACCTTCATGTAAATATTTCTTCAGACCAGCCATCTACAGATGGAGATACTGTTGATTTCATCCAAAATGCCTGTGTATTACTCTACGATAATGATATTTTCCTTAACACACTTCAAGATCGCTTAGCGGAGGCGACTATGTTTCTGATAAGGTCATTCCCGGAATAAGCATACCTTATAAACTGAAAGTGGAGGTCCCGGGTCTGTCAACGGCTACAACAGATGTTTCGCGAATACCTGTGAATGTAAAGCATTTTTCAGTAGATACTTCATCATATGTGGATAAAATTTCAGGTAAGCTGGTCAGGCACATAAGGTTAAAATTTAAGGATATTGAAAATACCGCCAATTATTATTTGTTATACATGGTATGGGAGGGCACTCGTTACGAATATGATATGGATAGTACTATTGCAGATTCTGTTAAAACCTATGGCAAGGTACGGGACTATGGCCAGGGTCAGGGTATTATCGTACCGTATACGGGCAAATTGTTTTTTTCCGATGAATTAATGGAAGGTGACACCATTGAGAGAGACATCTATTTTGCGCAGAAAATTGGCGGTACCGATCCGGCGTCTTTTAATAATTTAATGGCCTATATAAATCTTTGTACCATAAGCGAAGAATATTATTTATATGCCAAGTCTTATGCTGACCAAAGTTTTGCTATTGATTTTTCATTATTTGTTGAGCCCGTTTCCGTTTTTTCGAATATCAATAATGGCTATGGCATTTTTGCAGGATACGGGCAATGTATCGATTCAGTATTTTACCGGCAATGAGTACCGATTGCATATGCCAACGGTAATGTTATTGAACTGTCAAATTCTGCATCGAAATCTTCCGGAAACCTGATGGTGATCCTGTCGCTGGCAGGATTTGGAAAGACGATAACATGATCTTTGGAAGGATTACACACTTCATCAGGGAATTCATCCGGATACTTAACCCCGGAATTTATTGGCAGGATCACCGGGTGATTCACGGAAAAATCTTAAATTGAATCTTCAAATGAAGTTTTGCAGCAACCTCTGAACAATAGCCATACTGCCGATATCGAAGTCCACTTAATAAAAGGTGATTTCGGTCCCGGGCGCAAATGTTAAAGTTTGGGTTCAGTAAACCGGTAAGAAAGGTGTCTGTTTGATTACACACGTTATAATATTATCAGGATCAGGCACCAGGAAGCAATATGCGGAGAATATAATCTGGGTATGTTTTACTTGAGGCCCCTGTCAAAAAAGGGTTTACCTATTGGGATAAGGTTACTCGGATGGTGAAGTATTAGCCGGGTACAATTGAAATTGCAACACCATTTGGGTTCACCGGATTCCAATGATTTTTTAACTAACAATTATTCAGCAGTTACAGGATCTATGATTGCTGAAACCCTACTGACTGAATTTGCAGGAAATCCACCTTGTTTTGCATGTTCACGAATCATTTCTTCGTTTGGTGCATTGTAAACGCAATAGATTTTGTCATTTGTGACATAGCTATGAACCCACTGAATCTGAGGGCCCATTTTTTCTATTACCCCGCAAGAAGTTTGTGAAATTGCTTTCAATTGTTCAGCTGTAAATTTTCCTACTCCCGGGATTTCTCTTTCTATTACATACTTAGGCATGACATTTAGTTTTAATTTGCACTTCATTCGACTTTTCAAATACACCTAATTTCTAACATGGCATCTAGAACCATTTTTGTCCTGTCAGACGCATTTAAACAAGTGCCATAACTATTTTGTTCGTTCGAACTAAAAAGATCATTTATCGTTAGCGTTTCCGGAACTAATTCATTGGTGATTTTCAATGAAATAAAAAATATTAAACTTCAAAATAGTCAATATTCCGGTGGCTTCTGTCGCTCACTAAATCCCCCGGCTATTTGAATATGAACTTACCAAACGAGTGTTGTCCTTGTTCTATTTTGTAAATATATGATCCTTCTCCTCCGGCGTCATTTTTGGTTAATTTTATAATTCCATTGTCAACGGTTGATTTGTATACCCGTCTTCCCGGCAGATTATATATTTCAATAACACGTTCCGGATGTCCCGGATTTGAAAAATCAATTTCAACCTGATCATCCGACGGATTCGGGTATACAACAGACCGGAAAGAATTTGAGACAAACGTTTCAATTCCTTCCCCACTGTCTCCCGGTACAATATCATCAATCATCCATCCTTTCCTGCTATTTTGAAAGCTGTCAATGATAAATCTTTGAGCTTTTTATGGCTCCGGATTTTTTAAACCTTGACGCAGCCACCAGCTTTACACAAAATTCTTTACACTACCACACTGATCTTTTTTTTGTGTTACGTCTTGCTCCCGATGATGATATCGGGATTCGGCTCTGTGGACCCAGATAATAAAAATCGGGGCCGATTAAGAGGTTTAACACAGAGCTTATTTTGCTGTCAGCTGTCGGTATTTACGCACTCCATAACTTCATAACTCACTTACTTCCTCACTTACTCCCTTCCCCCATCTCCGGGAATTTATTCTAAGGATCAAAGTCGCTTCTCCGGAAAATTTGTACATTTACCCATATCCTGACTTTTGTAAGGCCATTGCAGGGATAAATGCCCGCGAACGGTACTGACTGGCTGTTCCGTTCTTTCTTGTTTTCAAATAATCACGAGATAATCAATCATTGATAAATCAAACCGAACGGACATAAAATAAATCAAAATGATAAGCATTTATACCAGGCTGTTTGCCATAACAGGCATATTGACTGCCGGACTGCCGGCTCAACAGTGTACCCAAAAATCTGACGCGGCAAAAAAGGACGGTCCTCCGAATTATATCATCCTGTTTGCCGACGACCTGGGATACGGTGATCTCGGTGTCTATGGTAATCCCGGGATCAAAACACCAAACCTGGACCGGATGGCTTTTGAAGGTCAGAAGTGGACCGCTTTTTATGTGGCTGCCCCGGTATGCACCCCGTCACGTGCAGGATTAATCACCGGCAGGCTGCCCATCCGTTCGGGCATGTGTAGTGACAAACGAAGGGTTCTTTTCCCCGATTCAAAAGGTGGATTGCCCCAGAGTGAGATCACCATCGCCGAACTGCTCAAGGGAAAGGGTTATCAAACAACAGCGATAGGGAAATGGCACCTGGGAGATTTTCACCCGTATCTGCCCACCGACAACGGTTTCGACAGCTATTACGGTATCCCGTATTCCAATGATATGGACAAGATCGATACGACGAACTATTTTACATTGGCTAAGGAAGAGCGGTGGCAGGCTTACAATGTGCCGTTGATGCTTAATGATTCAGTTGTTGAACGGCCTGCCGACCAGCGGACCCTCAACCGGCGGTATTCCGAATACGCTATTAATAAGATCCGGAGTGCTAAAGGTAAGCCGTTCCTTATTTACCTGGCCTATTCATCGCCCCATATCCCGTTGTTCCGGTCGGCGAAATTCAAGGATGTATCGGTTGCGGGCATCTATGGTGACGTGGTAGAGGAAATCGACTGGTCGGTAGGACAGATACTGAACGCCCTGAAAGAAGAAGGACTGGCAGAAAACACCCTGGTTGTCTTCACATCGGATAACGGTCCGTGGCAGATCTTCAAAACGCACGGAGGCTCTGCCGGCCTGCTGCAGGGAGCGAAAGGCGGCACCTTCGAAGGCGGCATGCGTGAACCGGCCATTTTCTGGTGGCCCGGAACCATCAAGCCGCAAGTGGTGATGGATCCCGGAACGACCATGGACCTGCTGCCCACCTTCTGCAGTCTCTCGGATATCAAACTGCCCGATGACCGCATTTACGACGGTTACGATATCTCACCTGTCCTGCTGGGCACCGGGAAGGATCCGCGCAACACAGTTTTTTACTACCGCGGCCAGAAAGTGTATGCCATCCGCAAGGGCGATTACAAAGTTCATTTCATCACCCAGCTTGAATACGGGAGCAGGACCTCCCATCTCTATACCGATCCGGAAGTGAAAATCGAAAGCACGCCCACCGTGCAGGATCCGCCGTTGCTCTATAATGTCAGCGTCGATCCTTCGGAAAAATTCAATATCGCCGCGGAGCATCCGGAGATCATTGCGGAGTTCAGGAAGATACTGGAAGAGCATGAAAAGACAGTGGTGCCTGTGGAGAACCAGCTGGAGAAATACTAAGCCACTCTTCGTGCATTTCGCGAAGGGATGTTAAATGCCGGCTCCATGACATCGTGTCCGACTATGGCACCGGCAGCCACGAATGGAATAACCCGGCCGGTCAAGTCACTACGGTGGAACGGGAGGAGAGTTCCCGGCGGGTTTGTTCCTTTATTGTTTCGTTCACAACCCCTCCTCTTAAATCTGTGAGAGGATTACAAACCAAAAAATCACGAGGATTGAGAAAGGAATAAATGAACTCAGGGATCAGCGGTACCAGGCCGTGCAGATGCTTCCCTTTTTAAAGGAAAAATACGGGAGACGCATCAGGCAAGAATTCATTTCCGTCAGGATGCACCAGACTAAAAGGTCATGCTACCTTGAAATATACAAGGAAACCATAAAATTGATCCATACGTTTCATCACGATATAAATAAGTATTATGATAGTCGTGATTTCATTATAACCCGGGAGAACTCAATTATCGCGGACAGGGATACACCCTGTTTTACGCCCGATGTGCCGGTTACCGGAAATGCGGAAAATTTTTTCAAAGCTTTTGATGGTGGAATACCGGGTTTCTTTACGGAGCTTTTCGAAGACTGAGTAAGCAGGCGATCGGGTAATTATTCCATAAAGTTATAAAGGCACAAATATATTACTACGTAAATTCAAGCGGTTTATGTCAGCCTCGAAATTCGAAAAGGCCTATCCACTGATCATGGAACTTTTAAAAAGAGAGCCACTTAACATGGAATATTATATTGAATACATGAAGCTGGAAAAACTCAGAAATGATCAGGATGCCGTCTGTCAGACACTCAAATTTTTACGCACGTATTTTCAGGTTGAGATATAAGGAGATCAATGAATACCTGGCGGGGGTGCATTGTAACTGAACTACCGTAGTCGAAATTATCCCAGTTATGCAGTTTCGATCTTAAGCAATCCACACCTTCATAACTTCATAACCTCATAACTTCATAACCCCATAACTCACTCACTTATTCAATTCTTCCCGACTCTCCGAAAATCTCCCTCCCCAATCCATGTTTCGAACTTTTTTACTAAATTCGAATTTACATTAACCTCGACGCATGGAAAACCTTTCTTTATTTCAGCCCGCCGATTTTGAGAGCGAAGACCGTCCCTGCTGCCAGAGTGCCGGGGGAGAAAAACGAGAAAAAAAGTCCGTGAAGATGTGCACCTCGATGAAAAAGCGCTGGCTGATTTTGCCGGTGCGTTCCTGCATGGTGAGACCTACAATCCCGTTTACGACTGCAACGTTTGGTTTGCTCCCCGGAGTAGAACTCGGGGAGCCGCCCGTCTGTCAGATTGTGGGCAACCTGGGCGGATGGGTTGAGAACGCTGAAATCGACCTGTCGACCGATTTTGTCGTCATTGCCGATGCGATGGTTGAGGCGTTGAAGATGCGGCCGGCAAGATCCGCTGCTGGTTATGCGGGAGAAGAAGATTAACGGGAAAGGGAGGAAGTGCTGATCAATTGCGGGTGATTTTCGGAGGGGACGTTGGTGGCGTATGTGCGGAGAAGGGTTGAGAAAACGGGGGATGAGGTGATGATGAATTTATTAAAACAGTCGTTATGAATTTTTTGGCTTTGGATGTTGAGACGGCTAATGCTGATTACTCGAGTATTTGCCAGATCGGGATCGCAGAGTTCCGCGAGGGGGAAGTTGTTGACAAAATCGAGTACACTCGTGAATCCCGAGTCGTATTTTGATCCGATGAATATTTCAATTCACGGCATTACAGAATATGATGTTGTGGACGCACCAACATTCGGACGACTGCATGGTATTTTGAAAGAAAAGCTGACCGGTCGCATCACAATTCCCATCACATGCCTTTCGACCGTGTGGCAATAAGCAGGGCTTGCGAGGAAAGCCAACTTGAAGTGTTAGAGCCACTGTGGCTTGACTCGGCGAAGATCGTAAGGCGTACATGGACGGAATTTGCTCATCGTGGTTATGGACTGGCCAACATCGCGGAATTTCTCGATATCCGGTTTGGACATCATGATGCCCTTGAAGATGCCTTTGCAGCGGGAATGGTGGTAAGCCGCGCATGTGAAGCAACAGGCTTGACTATAGATGACTGGTTTCACCACATCAAAAGGCCAATCTTTGCCTCGGCTGCCGGTGGGGGATCATCAACCTCCATCAAGTTAGACGGAAATCCTGAGGGGCCGCTCTTCGGGGAGACGATGGTTTTTACCGGTGCATTGTTTTTGTCCAGATCAGAAGCGGCAAAAATTGCAGCCGATCTGGGTTGCAATGTCGGGAGTTCGGTAACCAGGAATACGACGATCCTGGTGGTCGGCACACAGGATGCTTCGAAGCTTGCCGGTTATACCAAAAGTTCGAAGCACCGGAAAGCAGAGGAATTGATGGGGACAAATTCCCACTTTCAGGATATTGTCGGAGGGGGATTTTGTGGAGATGTGTAATTTATCATAAATACTATATCTCGTATTAAATACCATTGCAATTAATATAGCGTGTTGAATTTTGGCGGATATGTTATCAATAAAGGATTGTAGCTTAATCAATAATCTGTTGTTATGAATCCGGAATTCGAGACTTCTTTTTCAACTTCGATTATAAATTCACTTCAGGCACCGGACCTATGGAAGGTTACCGTTATGTTAGGAATTTTGATATCAAAATTTTCGCTAATAGTGGAATAAATCAGAAAAAATTTTTGGCGGGCAAGGTTGTGTTTAAGATTATTTACGTTGAAAATGCTATAAATGATGGATATGACCTATATGAAATATTTGATTCATATGAATATACATTTAGGCATGGATCCGAAATATTTAATTTTGAAGAACAGGATATAAAAGAAGATATTAGAAAACATTTCAATTATGATATTTTGGGAAGTAAAATTTGTTTGCTTGAAAGAATTGAATTATTACCCAGTTACCGTGGATTTAATTAGACGGAAAAATAATCAAAGATATTGTTTTCCATTTTAATGCCAATGGTACCCTTTTTGTTATCCAGGCATTTTCATTGCAGTTCGAACCGCAAAAACAGGAACAGAGTTATTGGGAAAAACAACTTGAATTAAAACATTTCACTCGAATAAAAAGATCGCTTTTAAAAAATTAGAAGATTATTACAAATCCTTTGGTTTTGAAAGGATAAGGGGCTATGAAGGGTTACTATTCTATAACTCAATGAGGGTAAATGACAAAATGGATAGCATCAACCTTGAAGAATAATAAGACTAAATTGAAAAAGGGATTCAATGATAGTTGCTCTGTTTGATACACTTGCTTGAAATCTCTTTAATAGATTAAACCATGAACCAAAAGCAGGTAAATAAGCATATATTTCCTTTTATTCACTTTTCGCAAGTCCTTACGTGACAGATGTTCTAACTCATCTAAAGTTATTTATAGACCTTAGGACATAAATCAAGATAACATATAAAATATTTTTATTTTTACAATGTTATAACCGAAATGGATTCTGTGTTGGCAATAATATAAATCAATGATGTAAGTAATTTTAAACCTTGTATTACTAGAATTAAGCGCAAATGGCTAAATTTGAGAAGCTAGAAAATCTTATAGGAGAACTTTATCGGCACCGGCAACTATTTTCAGCCTTGTTCGATAAGAGGATGACACAAATCCAGGAAGAACTGATTTTACCATTGGTAGATCTCGATACCGAGAAGCTGGAAAGACTGGCTGCTTTTGACCTGCTTTTTCGAAACCAGTCTTTGATCAGCCTCGATTCGAGATTGCAGGAATTTTTTGAGGAATTTTTAGAGGTTGATGAGACTGTGATTAGCCTTATCCAGGAAAACCTTGATCAAATTAAGAAGAACCAGTCCTATTATTTAAAGGAGAGTCAGGTTGTAAAAAAAGAAAAGTACCTTACAAACATTAAGAAACATTTACGTCGGATAAGGCAAACTACACAGCAAAATGTGAGAACCTTACGCAGTAACACAGATGAGACCTATAAAACCGAAACCAATTTTGAGATCAAAAAGGAGAAACTTACCAATATCAGGAATCAGAGAGATTCACTCGAAGGGGTTGTGAAAACGGTTGAGAGGGTATTGCAGGATGATCTGTTCTTTAAATCCTCAGCAGATGCTGAACTGTTGTTGATCATCCATCAGTTGAGGAAAACGCTGAATGATAGCATTCATAATCTGATTGAAATACAGCAGCAAATTATTCAGTATCTAAATCATATTGAAAGAGAGTACAGGTTGTCGAAAAGGTATTGCGTCTGAAAATGATGCGTGATAAGCATTATCTTAAAGAGCAAACGAATTTTTATACTGTCGTGGAACATCTTCCGGACCTTCCCTGAAAAAAACAGAAGGTTTCCGGACGCGACTTTCTCTTTAGGATTTAATATTTGATGAGGAAAAACAGTTGCTGGTCTTAAAGATCCGGGAAAAATTGAAGAACAGGAAATTCCTGGCACAAAATGTCGCAGGGGATTTATCAAGCAGCCTTAAGCAACAAAGATGAAATAGAGGATATTATCAATCTTTATTCCTTGAAGAGGATATTTATAGGTAAAAATCAGGATCTGTTTTCCTTTGTGATGCAGCATCAATTCGCCCGGGAAATTCCCGCGCGGAGGAACCACATTCGCCTGTATTGCCGCATGGCTTCACTTTTTGAATCAGATTTCCGCTTCATTGCAGAAAATGGTAAATTTGAGAAACTTGAATACGCAATCATTTACCCGAATCAGATCACGGATCGTCAGCCCGGTAAAATTGATATCAAATGAAAATAGGGGTATTTATGAGCAGTATCAGCAGTCGCACATCGGAAGTTTTTGATATCTTGAGTAAAGGAAATTTTATCTGTTCAAATGCCATCGATAAGCAACGGCGTCACCTTTATAGGTATGTAGAGGAAAATTTCCAGGATCTGGAGACAAAATTCAGGGAAATCGGGTATCAACTGGAAGCGGGGAATAACTATTACTATTTTTCCCGGCCCGATGAAAGCAATCAGAATGTTGATAATAAGATTGAAAAGGCTTTACGCTGGTTGGATATTCTGGCTTTTTTTACCAGCTATGAAAGGATCTTTGCAGAGGAGCACGTTTTTAGCTCTATGATATATTAAAGCAACTCGATCTTAATCTTGCACTGAAGGAACAATTGACGGATTTGCAGAAACGATCCGTTCAGGGTAAAAATTATCTGGAAATGCTCAGCGATCTTATCAAAGAGATGCAAAAAGAAGGCTTTATTGATCTTGAAAATGAGATGGACCAAACATGGAAAATACTGGATTCCTGGGATTATATGGAGCAAATGGTGATGGCTGTTAATATTCAGGATGAAGAAAAAAATAAAACAGAGGATTTAGATTAAGATGAACCAATTAAACCGGATTATACTCATTTCACTTGTGCAGGTGGTCTTTTTTATTGAACTTTATCTGAGCGGGAATACCCATTTTATTGACACTCAGGGAACGGCAGGAAGACCGCCAGTTCTGCAGGCACTATTTTGTTTTTTCTATTAATATTTAAAATATTTCTCCACAGCTTTCATATATTTTCAAGAAAAGAGCCCCTTGAGCAGGTATTATAATCAATATGCAGATTCTTCTATAATTTACAGAAGTTGTCAAGAGGATGATCATCGATTTTTGTGTCTGGTTGTATAAAAAGCAAAACCGCCTAGGATTTTTTGGTTTATTAACGGCCCGTGTTACTGGGCCTTATTTGTCGATAATCAACATGTTTTGCGGGAAAATGAAGTGATTGAAAATGCCAATCAAAAGGGATATAAAGTTCACCGCCATATATTTAATTTTACCGAATACCGAGATATCATTTATGGTGCCAACCGGAGCATGAACCGCTTCCACCTTTTACAAAATCCTGCTTACCAGAATATCCCAAGAACCATTTCCAATATCTTTCTTAATTCTTCACTCGATGGGGGCTTTATTAAAACAACCATTATCAATTCTCTGAGTGATGAATCTTTCGAGATCAATCTGGATACTAACATGCACCATATTGAAACTGCAAGAAATGATTATCTTGATGTTTCGGAATACCTGACGCATGAGACAAAAGCTCAGAATATTGTTGCTCTCTATGAAAGATTGGTCCAGGCGGAAGAAGACCAAAAGGAATTGGCCTGGAATGTCGGTGTATCTTATAATCTGGCAAGGGAAAAGGAGCGTGAATTGGTGGAAAAACAGAAAAATGCTAAAGAACAAATTAAGGAGCAACTGGATAAAATAGAAAAAATTCGGGAAGACTTTAATACACACGAACGCAGGTTGCTCGATAATCTGTCCCGGGTCAAAAGGGTATTGAAAAAGCCAACAAACTGGAAAAAGATTATGTGCTGCTTAAGGCAGATATAACAACTACTTCAGGGAAGAACAAAATAAACCTGATTATGAAAGAGAACTATCCCAAATTAAATGACAATTAAGATTACTTACGGCAGAATTAGAGGATCTTGAAAACCAATATCAATCCGATAAGAGAAACATCCAAATTCAGCGTCAACAGCATGTTCTTGATTTTGGAAATCACAAATAAAAAATAAAATAGACTTACAAAATGAATTGACCAAAAATAGTTTTGACTATTATGAGGCAAGAGAACAGCTTACAAATGATTTCTATGTAGGTTGGAAGAACTTCATCAGAGGAAATACAAGGTCGACGGAAAAATCATAAAGGTTAAAATCTAGCTCAGAAATATTTCCATGAGCGTCCATTCCTACTTAAAGATAAAAAGAAACAAGCATCAAAAGCAGCAGGATTTAATCCCGGCAGAAAAATGATTTGATCTCTCAAATAAAGACTGCCTAATACAAAAAAAGAAAATTCCATTCGAGAAGGGTAAACGTGAGTATAGAACTTTTAGTAAGTCATCTCTAATAATGAAATCGATAAATTAAAGCAAGATAAAAACAGACTGGAAAAAGAAATCGTAGAAAACGCAATCAGATTTACACGCTTTATCCGGATCCCTTTTTGATTTTTCAAGAAAATAACCGGGCTGGAAAGTCTGTTCTGGGCAAGGTGATTTCAAGAGAGTTATTGTTCCACAATGATTTACAGCCTTCAATTTTCCTATGGAAATAATTTTATGGAGTCAACCTTAAACTCAGAAAATGCAAACGGTAATCATTTCAGAAATCAATATCTGGAGATAAGATTAAAGTTCCTAAAACAAAAATTGGTCGATTCCGACAGAATTATAGAGTCACGAATTCAGGCTTTACAGGATGAAAAAGATAGGATCCTGAAGAAATTCAATAAGAAAATTTCTGATTTTAAGCAGGAGATCAAAAATTGTACCCTTCACTTGATAAAAAGGACATCGGATTAGAAAAATGCCTATAACTCTGAGAGAGTTAGATGAAAAAGCTGAGCTGTTGAAGTGTCAGGAATTGGATAAAATAGAAGAAGAGGAATTCAGGTTGAAAAATGAAACACAGGAAATAATGTGATTAATTCTGTAGATCTAACCGGCCGGAAAAGAAAAACTGCTCAAAGACTGGAATCCAAAAAAGTTACCAATGAAAAAAGAATTAAGAATCAAATTTCCGATTTGCAGGATAAAATTAAATCCGGAAAGGATAACATTAATGAAAATTTCAGTCAGCTGATTAAGACTCTGGAAAAACAGCCGAATTATATACTGAATGTAAAGGGATTGATACTTCAGAGATCAGTAAATTAGAGCAACAACTACATATTATAATAATACAAACTAAAAAAATACAAGAAAATTACCAACTGATTATTGAGTACAATAAGGATCGAGAGGAATATATTCGCACTGTTTGGATGAATTTCGTCAACAACGAAAAAAACTGGAATACGACCTGATGCATCTGAAGCAAGCCCCCATTTATAACCTAATGAAACATGAGCAGGATGACCTGGTAAAAACTTCAGAAGGATGATGAAATAATTAATCATCAGCTTGGAACATCTTACGTTATTGTAAGATTCCCCATATGAGCGTTTCAGAAAGGACCAATTATTTATTGAACTGGAAAGGATTTATTGAACACCATGATAAGGCAGAAAGCTGAATTTGTAACGAATTAATTGAGAAACTGCATAACCTGGCCCTGGAATATGAAAAATCAAGATAAATCCTTCACAGGCATCTTCGAATTTCTGTTTTCTTTAATCACGATAATTGTTTGGGTTTTGAAACGAATTCAGCAGGATACGCAGTTAATACCGGGCTTTTGCTGAAAATTTAAAGGAATTTGTCCGGGAACAAAAAGATCATTGAATTTAAGACAGAGGTCACCAGAAAATATGCGATGGTGCTGGCAAATATTGTTAATGGAAGCAATGAGCTGCTCCAGAAAGAAGATGATGTTCTTAAAAGTTATTCAGAAATCTGAATTAATGCAGATTTCAGGAAGTCAAATTTTGTCGGAGTGGGAAAAAGTATTGAATTGCGCCTGGAGGAAAGTTCAGAAAAGGAAAAGATCATACAGCTATTGCGCAAGATAAGGAGTTTTTCAGGCGGAAAATAACCTGAATCACGGGTAAATAAATTTATTCAACCAGGACCATTCGAATAAGAATAATTCAGAAGAAATAAAACTGTTGGAAGACCTCTTGAATCAGATTGGCCAGGCTAAAACCAGGGGTTCTGAAGTTGGAGATGCTTTTGATCTTGAGTTCAGAATCCGGGAGAATGAAAATGATACCAGCTGGGTGAGCCGCCTGGCTAATATTGGTTCAAATGGTACAGATGTTTTGGTCAAATCCATGATCTATATTAACCTGCTGCATATTTTTAAGAATACCGGGATAAAACAAAAGTCTGAAACAACCCTGCATTGTCTTATTGATGAGGTAGGTATTTTGCATGACAGTAATGTAACCGGTTTGATAACCTTTGCCGGCCAACGAAATATACATCTAATCAACGGATCTCCAAATTCGCATAATGAACAGGATTACAAGCATATTTATATGTTCAGGAAAAATCCCGCTTCAAACAAAACAGGGATCACCAAACTGATCAGCAATGAAGTTAGTCCCCTCGCCTCTTATCTTTTGCCCGTTGTTTGTTACGATTGAAGAGAGGCGAAAAATTAAATCCGGGCGAAATTACAGCCAAAAGTCTTTTAAAGAGATTTTATGAGGACGGGATTATTCAAAAGCAAGTCTCCGGAATGAAGCGGTATGTTTATTTTTGTCCAAATGAGAAGGCTTTAGAGAATTACCTTAACATACAAAATGATATCCTCTCCATTGAAAACTACATTAAAGAATTTGGATCTGATAGTTCTGACGGAGAAAGCTCACTGGTTTCAACCAGGTCAACAAAGACCTTCCGTAACAAAAGTCTGCAGGGGTTTTTCATAAAATCAATTGATACTGAAATAACCATTTCAGGGGAAATATTAAAAAATGTTTCAGAAGGACAGCGTTGTTTGTTTATCAGCCTGACAGGTTAAAGATCAGCAATGAAGCATTAATCGTGGGCATTGAAAATCCGGAGTGTTTTGTAAAGTTTGAAAAACTGGCGCCATTATTTCCTAAGAAAGAACTTATTGTCATCATGCGTTATTTGAGTCAAAGTCCGAACAAATGGCTTCAGACGGTTCCGAACCACTATTTACATTTTGGTGATTTTGATCCGGCGGGGATTAAAGATCTATATTTCAGAATATAGGACACGATTGCCTGAAAGCCGGTGCCATTATTTTCTTCCACCAGGCATTGAACAGTTAGTACAGCAATACGGTCTTGCCAGTCTTTATGACAAACAGATTCATTTGTTGAATAATCTCGACATTCAATTGTATCCCGAAGTCCAGGATCTTGTTCGAATTTTGAAAAAGCATCGAAAAGGATTGGAGCAGGAGAGGTTGTTAAGTCTTTAGCACCTTAATACCTGGAGAATATATTTTTAATAGTGCCCAAAAATATTTTAAAATAAAAAAGATAACTAATAATTATACCCATCACACATCATCAAACTCCTGAATAATATTTTCCGCCGTAACCAGGTTCCCGCATCCGATTAATTGATCAGTTATCAGGCATAATCTATCGATAATCATTAATTAATCAAAATTTATTAGTCCTGTTAATGTTTCAAATACCAGTCATACTGGATTTTAACATTCACTCCCATTAGACTTTCAGAATGATAAAATAGGATTTCCCAATTTTGCTTCTAATTTTCTATTTTGTAATTTAGCAGAGTTATATAATAGTTTATTGCATGAGCGAAGAGCAAATTAGAATTCTTAATAAAATTGCAGATGACGCAGAGAAATCTGCCAGATCTGTTGAAGATGCAAAAAAAGCTTTGCAGGGTGCCGGTATTATCACTGTTAAAGGGAATGTTAAAAAGCCTTATAAGGATATTTTTACCCGTCAGTCTGATCGTTAAATTATATTTTGTACTCAAATAGATCAAATCTTATCCTGGGTTTTACGGTTGTGAACTTTCTGAACAGGAAAAATTCGTTAATAATCCAGATTCATTCAAAAAAAGTCAGGAAGATTATGACTGGCTTGGACATAGCATGTATTTTTGGGAGCACAATGAGTGGAGAGCTCTTCAATGGGCAAACGAAAAGAAAAAAGCAGGTACCCTTGAAAAACCTGCATCAATCGGGGCCGTTATCGATTTAGGATATTGCCTGGATTTATTGGATTCATCAGGTATAGAAAGCTTGAAACGCTATTATAAGTTGTTAAAAAGTGACCTCGAGAAGGTGAAACTTGATATGCCTGAGAATAAAAATCATCCAAGAAGTAAGGGGAATGACAGAGTGTTAAGATATCTCGATTGTGCCGTAATTGAATACATGCATAACTTGATAGAGAATTCAGGACAAAGACAATTTGATTCTATTCGGGCGGCTTTCATTGAAGGAGATCAAATTTATCCAGGTGCCGGATTTAATGAGAAAACGCATATCCAAATTTGCATTCGGAATCCCAATTGCATCAAAGGTTGTTTTATTCCCCGCAGTAAAGCTGGCAATTTTAGTCCGGTGTAGTATATTCTGTTTTTATCTTCAAAGCAAGCCTTTTCTTTTATCTAATAAGAAATTACTATCTTCGAAATACTCTTACTTCATATCAATGTAACGGCTTAACTGTGAAATGATCGATTTCACCCTCACCGATCTCGCCCGCATCATAGAACGTGACAGCAAGGATTCAACCTACAAGTTTGCCCTGCTGAGGGGAACCATCGATATTATCCAGAATTTTCCGCATTATAAAAAAGTCCTCTCAGATAACCGGGTCTCTTACCCCATGGGCCTGATGGTCCTGAAGTGGATCGAGTATTATTATCCGCTTTTAGCACAAAAGATGCCCCAGAAATACGGAGAAAATGACCAGAGGACCATTGCCTTCAGGAAAGAATTCGAAGTGGTCATTGATCTTTATCCAAAGGGTGTGTTGTCGGAACAATTGATCTATGACCTTCGGAAAGGTATCAACGATCCTGGCAGGGCGGCGATCGTTCTTAAGTTGTGCCGCAAATTAAAGGATACCATTGTAAAACAACCGATGCATTATATCGGGAGTGCCATTCAACAGGGTGGTGAAATTTATACTTATTCAGGGATACGTTCAAAATCAGCATCAATACTGAACTTTGAATGGATCGTTCAGAGTATGGGATCCTTTTCCATACCTGTTGAGTTTCATCACGTTTTACAGGATGTCGGTGCTTTTGTGTCCGGTACGAATTCCATCATCTTTAAATGGGCTGAGTTTACCTCAGGGTTATCGAAGGATGCTGATTTTAAAACAGCTGATATCATTAGTCTTCTCAGTAAGGATGTGAGTGAGCGTGACGTCAAACTGGCAAAGGATTTTTACCATAATATCCTGGCTAATGAAAACCTTGAATGTGTTGGTAGGAAAGAAGTTGCATGAGCATTCCCTCAATATCTATGATGCCTTTCCTTTTGTGGCACTTAGAACTAGACTATGGAATCTGCTTCCGGCCCATCAGACAATAAACAATAAGAAGAGGGATGCTGTTCCGACAGTCGGGATACTGGAACAACCAAAGGTCAAAGACCGGATCATTCATGCATGGGCAAACCTGGCAAGTCAATTCAGGGAGCAGTTCTTCAGTGAGATACGGGTTGCCCTGCTGGGGAAAGTGAAATTAGATGTTAGAACTGGGAGGATCCGTGCTACAAGGGACTCATGGAAATGAGTGATTATCTGATTACTAAAAGAGGGTTATTTCCCTGGGATATGAAATAGACCGGCCATTATGGAAAATTGTATTTTTTGCAGGAATACCTCCACTCCTGTGCTGGAAACGGAGTTAAGTACGCGGTATACGATAAATTCCCGGTGTCTGAGGGTCATATCCTGGTCATCCCGAAACGGCATGAAGCCGATTATTTCAGGTTAACTGAAAATGAAAAAGCCGATCTGTGGCGGCTGGTCGTTCAGGTGAAGGATTTATTGGAGGAACGCTTTCATCCTGATGGTTACAACGTGGGTATCAATATCAACCGTTCCGCCGGGAAGACAATTTTTCACGTGCATATACATGTGATCCCTCGATATGAAGGTGACATGGAAGATCCGGCCGGGGGTGTGCGGGGAGTGATACCGGGGAAGATGAAGTATGGGAAATAGGCTGGGTAACTCGAGACGGCAATTCTTTGGACTTAGGAATGTCTGGTTAAAGATGGCCTCTTCCTGTATTCCCGGTAAAATGTCAGAGGTAAAAACATGGTGGCACGTCCCTGCGACACAGAACAGATACGTTCGAAAGGAATGTCCGGTTAAAAATAACCTCTTCCCTCATTACCGTAACCGTGCTATCAACCCCGTTTTTCAAACCAGAATTTGAGGCCTGGTGCGAAAAATTCCCCGATCAATGGTGATGTATTTATTTTCATCAATAAAGTTAGGCGTTAACCAGTTTGTTTTCAGTGAAAATTCCCTCAAATAAAAAAAAGATTGCAAATTTGTTTCGGTAAAACAAAATGGATCCCGAAACAATAATTGTGAACCTCTTGATGTTACAATTGAAAGAATTCATTAATTTTATTTGTATTCATCTCTAAGACGTGGCAAAAGACGGAATTATAAGCGGTATTTGGGCTGAAGGACCGGCTAAGGTTACCTTGAGATTACCTCTTATAATTTTTTCTTAGGATGAATCCTGGATAGCCTACTGTCCCGCTTTAGATCTTAGTGGATACGGCACCGATGAAGATGAAGCGCAAGATTCATTCCGAACCGTATTATCAGAATATTTAAGTTATACTGTACATAAAAAGACATTAGCTAAAGATCTGCAACACCACGGCTGGAAATTAAAGAAGAATTTGCGCGAAGGAGCAACGCCCCCAACAATGGAACGAGTTATTAAAAACGAATGAAGATTTCAACAGGATATTCAATTTTCACTATTTTAAGAAGATTGAGACAACTGTTGATCTTCCAGCTTATTAATGAATGTCCGGTAGAAATATTCTATTAAAACATTTCCGTAAGTTCTTGAGCATCATGGAATGAAGTGCATACGTACTCGTGGGGGGCATGAAATTTGGGTCAGGAAAAAATCAAAGGCGGCCTGTAATTATCCAAACACATATAGATCCTGTACCTGTATTTGTTGTAAAAAATGCACTTAGGAATATGGGATTAACCATGGATGACCTTAATGATTATTTTTTAAAATGATGGAAATAGTGTTAGCATTACAAACAACACCCTTCAATCCCGAATCACGGTTTTCCACCACCTGATGTTGCATAGCCAATAGAAGGTATAATAATACCTCAAAACAGGACCAATGAATTTACCGGTCCCTTTATTCTGTAACCCGTGAAAAAATTCAGCAGTACGGTTTAGAGATGTGTACCCGTCTTTACCAGCCGGAATACGGAGGGCACCTGGTCTTTCTCCTGAGAACAATCACATACACCGCTTCTGGCATCGATTGGATATTAAATCTCTCTCCCGTCGTAATCCGGTTGTCTCAGGAGAAGGGTACCGCGTAAATCGTAAATTTCGAGCATTCCTCCGTCACCCCCTGTAATCCTGAATCTGTCCGTTGTCGGGTTCGGGTAAAGACGGAGCTGTTCACAGAAAGGTGCCCGATTATTCAGCGTACTTTTTGCGACGAATCTCAAATAGTCGAGGTTAATAGCCAGGGAATCGAAAACGAAGCGCAGCGTCTGATATCCCCCTGGAATCCATATCTCACCGTAATTCATCTCCTTGTATATGCCCCATCCGTTTGTATAGGGAACGTAGCGTTTCGGAATGGCTGTTTGCCCGTTGATCCCGACATGTGAAGCTGTACGGCCGATATTCGTTGCATACCGGATATACATGATGAAGGTGTCGCTCTGGGGATTGAAAAGGGTATATTCCACCCATTCCCCGCTTTCTACAAAGGCGATCGCCTGGTTGGGATCACCGTCCATGATTGCCGCGAGATCAATATCCTGTTCCCGCGGAATGTCTTGTCTGTCACACGGAAGTCTGCATCATGGTATGCAATGCCCTCGCCTCCATAGTCGAAATTTTCTGCTTCCAGAGCTGCCCCGGGCGGAGAAGAAGCTGCTGGCCTCGACGATGGCCGGTAATGGTGTTTTTGTACGACTATTAATATCTTCAACGCAGTCTGTTCCTCCAGACCTTCATTATCCACAGCCTGCATGGAAAAGGTATGGATAGTGTCGGCAAGAGGTCCGTACACTAACGAAGCTGTGTCGCCGCAAATGGTATCTGTTTGCCGGTTGTTATAGGTAATGTAGAGACTGTCGACGGTGAGGTCATCCGTGGCCTTAAGGGAAAGCCTTACATTGTCGGCGCTATATACCTCCGCATATTCCGGCTCACTTACGTTCACCACCGGGATATGCTTAAGGTGGTCGCAAGCGCGCTGGTGAAACATCGAGCTGAGAATATCCGGTTCGGCTCCCATGATATCCCAGATAAAATGGGTATACCCTTCATATGTCGTGAACCTCGGATTTCCACCGTAGATCTTCAGCTGGTCGATCACGTACGATGATCCTGTGTATCCCACTACCGGATCGTCAATACCATGGAAAGCCCATACCGATGTGCTCAGCAGGCGTTCGGCCGCAACAGGGTCGGATGCCCCGCACACCGGAAGAATGGCGGCAAGCCTGAGGGGAACCGGTAACCCGATTCCCAGGCTCCGTATCCCCCCATCGATGAACCGGTCATATAGACCCGGGTGGTGTCGATGGAGTAGCCGGAGATGATCTGGTCAATGATGTTCCAGGTAACACTCAATCCCTGTGCCATCTGTGCAGGGTATCCGTGGATCCCCCCGTTACCGAGGCGGGACCAGTTGCCGTTGACAGGACACTGAGGTGCCATAACGAAACACGGATGCTCCGACTGCACTGAATCGGACACCAGCCTTTTCAGCAACACGTAGTTTGCGGTTAACTGAAGTCTATTATCAGTGCCGCGTTCACCCGACCCATGCAGTTGGATCACCAGCGGATACCTGACAGCAGGATCATAACCTTCCGGGATAAACAAACGGTACGGCATCACCAGTCCGGAAGTATCCTCAAAAGTTCGTGCTTCGAAAATATCGAAAAGACTCTGAGATGAGGCCGGCCTGAAACTGGTGAAGGCTAGAATCGTCATGATCCATACTGCTGAAACGGACCTGTCCCATAAACGCCTGACCTGCGTACGACCTGAAGATGGGAAACGAATCGGGTTAGTGTTTTTTACAAGACCGGCACATCGGCATTCTGATACCAGTAAAAACGGAAATGAAATTTTCATTGGAAATAATTATTTAGTTGGTGATGAAAAGGAATGTGGCTATTTAAAGCTGTCGCTTTTCCCGGGATGCAGGCAGGAGAAATTTAAATACATTTTCATACTGTGAATATATTAACAGTATGCGAAATTATGAAATATTTATATAATATGCATAATATTGATAAAATTATTATCAGAACGCATAATAATTGTAACAATTTATGATTAAATCAGGAGAAATTGTTAATAATATTATCGATAGGTATGGAATTTTGAAAGGCAGGCAGGTAACTGCGAACCGGGAAAACGGATTTCGAATCAGTTAAACCTGTCAGGTTTGGTAACCGATTACCTGATCCCGGATCAGGGAATAATTGACCCCGGTAGATAGAAAAAACCATTTTAAAAAGAGGAGACGGATTTTCTATGCTAATAATTTGGATTTTAGTCGGGAAAAGTCATTTCCGGTCATTACTAAAATGGATTGCTGAAGCAGAGAAGTGTATTTATTTACCTGATTGAGCATGTTCACGAAGTGAATGTATGAAACGAATGGCAAAAAAATGAACATACAAAGGAAATGTTCAATTAAGTATTTCAGAACGGGTTAGCTGAGAGTACAGATCATAGGGGGAGCGCACGGCGGGGTAGATATGGCCAGATAAAAAAAAACATGTTACTTTTGATGGATTTTTAAGACATTATCCAAATAATATTCAGTATATGAGCATGAATTCTTCAATAAACGGACTATGGAAAGGTGAATTTACCTTAGGTCCGGAATACGGCCCCAGGGCAGGAAAAAACATTGATTTCACGGCTGACCTGAAAGAAGATGATGATTTCTCGATTGAAGGGATCTGTATTGAAAATGAAACAAAGGGCTTTTTTAAGGAACCGGTAACCATAAACGGGTTCAGGGAAGACGTGTTCATCAGTTTCGTAAAGAAATACCCGTGCCTGCTATTAGTGGACGAAAAGGGAAATTATATTGTAGACAAGGAAAAAGAACACCCGGATATTGAATACGAGGGGGAACTGGACCCCGAGACAGGCCGGATAGAGGGTACATTTTCGACGTATAGCATCGTAGAAGACCTTGACGGGAACAGGTTTGAGGTGGTTTATACAGGCACCTGGTTTTTGGAGAGAGCGGGATCCTGAGAGGAATTATAGAGGGAAGGCAGGTCTGTTTGAACCACATAAGACACATAAGTTCACATAGCTTTCCCCTTATGTTTCCTTATCTGCCTTATGTGGTTTGAGATTTTTAAAATTTTGTGATTGGTAAGCCAACTGCCGACTACATCTTGAAATAATACCTTCAACAAGTCAGCTTTGCTGCAAAGCATTTTATTATGGAAAAGCAGCAAAGAGGCCAACACCGCTATGATCTACTCTTTTCTGGGAACATGCAAGATCAACAATGCAGAGCCTTTTGCCTGGCTAAAAAAGGTTCTTACCAAAATCCCTGATTACTAGGTTCAGAAACGGGAAGATCTGCTTCCAAGGAATCTTCAAGTATCGGAATAAAAAATCAACTTATCGGTTTATTTGGTGGGGGTGCAGTTAGCCGAAGGCTTACGATAAATCAATGAAAATTCGTAAATTTATTAGTGGATAGCGATAAGCAAATCTTATATATTAAATGCTAATCCAATTTGAAACTCAATATTTGATGCGCCAATTTTTGAAAAAGTTGTTTTTTTTTGTGAACTTAAATCTTGTATCTCAATATCTGAATTATTTATTTTGGCACTTTTAAGATCAAATCTATTAAATGATGAACTTACATCAAATAAAAAATCTAATCTATTTGATAGCCTGTAGTGATAAGACATGCATATCAAAGGGCTAATCGAACTCTTATAAAAATACTCTGTTTTATCCCCTCCTTGAACTTGTGAAGCATCTATCAATAAAGTTGGTTTAGAATAAAATGCAAATCCACCTCCGGCATAAAGGAAATGTTTTTCACTTTTTAAAAGATTATATTTTAAGGATGACTGATATACAGTAATAAAATAATTAATTGTCCCATTATCTAATTCAGGCCCATCTGCAACAAATCCTATAGAACCTAATAATTCAAAATTTTTCTTAAATCCATAGCCAACAGAAAAATTTAATGATCCTAACCCTCCACCTGCAATGGAAATTTCGTTGTTGTTAAGTGTATTTACATATCCAGTATTATAACTTGAAAAACTTGCACATAAACCAGATGATATTTGTATGCTAACATAGTTTTCTTCAGATTGAGAGTAAATCGATGCTGTTATTAAAAAGATACTAATTAAGCATGTCAATATTTTTTTATTTATCATAAAGCTCTTTTATTTAATTATTTGTGATAATCACAATTACATATTATTTCGTATCAGACCTGTTATTTGCAGCTAACTGGTTTATATCATCCTCATTTAGGTTCCTGTTCACAATAAATCAACTTCACTATTTTCAGTTTTAAAAAAAGACCCCCGTTTCCCGGGTTTCAGAGTGGGTGATTTACTCTACCTGAATCCATGCTTGTTGTATCTCCCGCAGGCAAAAAATCCCGTTTGTAAACTCCGGAATATAAATTTAATTAATTTTTCGGGATGTGAAACAGGTTTGGCCAATTCACTTTATTACAATTAATCATGATTACGGGGGGTTTGCGATACGGCAGATGGCTTACTTTGCGGAATATATATCAGGTGAATTTCATCTGAGTGATCATGATCAAATTAAATTTGCAGGCCCGGGGGGACTCACGGACTTTGACCTGGCAGAGGCAGACCGGCCGGTTGCCGGCAAACTGGCCACGAGGCCGTTATAATAAATTTATGAACCTTTATATAGTCGGTTCACCATAGAAAGAAAATGTTGATTTCTTTAAAAAAGGATCCGTATTGTTTTAGAATTGAGCAGGAAACGAACCAGGAATCTTTTGATTGGCTGAACCAGAAAGGTTAGTTCTGTCTCCCAGGTGCACATTCCCCTTAACCATAAACCAACCACAGAAAACCAAAAAAAGCAACACCCCCATTTCATCGTACTGTCTCAGAAAATAAAATAGATCTCACCTTTTAACGATCTTCATC
Source organism: uncultured Bacteroidales bacterium (assembly GCA_963732905.1). GTDB lineage: Bacteria > Bacteroidota > Bacteroidia > Bacteroidales > DASQZK01. The sequence goes on along the minus strand of CAVTBM010000006.1, from coordinate 326,399 downwards.
GTTACCGATCCCTTATGTGCATCCTTCAAAAAGATCCTGCAATAATAAATTCCCGCCGCCAGTCCTGCCATATCATAACTGCCTCCCGGATCAACCCTGAACTTTGCCACCAATCTCCCTGTCCCGTCGTAAAGTTCGATCCGCTGTATGTTCTCAGTCTTACTGCCGGTAATCATGAACCGGTCTCCAGCCGGATTAGGAAATACCACAAATGTATCGGCTGTGTTGGCTCCCGGGACACTGTTGATGAGAGAGTTGTTGCTCACCGGGAAATCCATTACGGCATCATTCATTATGCCATCGGAACTGGTAACGGCCCCGCCGAACAGGTCCAGGTTTATGGTTTGGTATTCGAAGATCTTTTTATCGGCAGCCATCTCGACTTCATGATCATTTTCCGGGTTCAGGGCAACGGATGAAACGGAATTTATTGTATCCCCGTCAGCAAGCAGTAAAAAACTGTCGGGTTGGATCTCCGCAATTCTCTTGTTGAAAAGGCAGGAAATTATATTCCCATCGGCATTGACAGCCGCAGAAACGATTTGAGTCTCAATGACCGGGTTACTCACTGCTTCGTCGTAGAAAGGAAGAAGCCGGACCTGCTCATAACTCCTTATTTCACCGTTTTTATAGCTGATGCGTACGTCCTGCCCCTCCCGGATCCTTTTTGACAGCGTTATGATCAATCTATGGTCATCTACACCAGACAAGCTGGCAGATAAACACTCTATCGGAACACCGTCCGCCAGGATTTCTGTGCCGCCGACCGGTGGATCGTCAGCCAGTGCTTCGGTTACATTAACCAGCACCGACATGCCGTCGACAGCAACACGGGCATTTGCGAAATACGGCGCGGTTGGCCAGCCGGTAATACCTTTCAGGTAATTAACCAATTCCAGGGCATTCTTCCAGTGCTGTGCCACCGTGGGGTGATAGTCACCTCCGAACCCAAACTCACCGGTTTGTATTGACATTTGAAACAAACTGAGCTTCGGGTCATTCAGTTCGTGGAATATGCCCTGGACGGCATCTGTAACCTTTTTCGTATTGGCTGAATTCATCATGGGACCCGTCAGGTAGACAATACGGGCATCGGGATAATGGTTTCTCAGTTTCTCCAGCAACGATCTACATGAATCGGCAAAAATCGCTTCGTCGAACAGACCGGTGCTGGTATCGTTCGTTCCCAGGTTGATGCATACCACATCGGGCGTATAACCGGTGAAATCCCATTTTTTATTGTTGTCGTAGAACAGGATGTGGTCGTACCGGGTAAGCATATTATCCGGACTGCCGGTTACCGGACCCCCGTAATTGCGGTACATGCCAATCCCCGAAATACTGATCCCGATGCAATCGGCATCCAGCAGCCTTGATGCATCTGAGGCATAAGTATAATAAAAGTTTTCCTGCTCCGGTTTGAAGCCGTCCGCCGTATTGGTGGTCTCATTCCCGTATCCGCAGGTGATGGAGTTGCCGTAAAATTCGATAATTTTCCGGTTCTTTTTGGGCAGTGTTGCCAGTGAAGCTCCGTTATCCAGGATGATGCCTTCGAAGATATCTGTTCCCTGTGAACCTTCGGTCAGGCGTACCAGGGTTAGCCGGTGCAGGGTATCGGTAAGTGAATTGGAGAGCAGGTAGTCCGTGGTTGGTTTTGCCAGGTGGATCTTGACCGGTTCCGATTCGTCGATCGAGTAAAAGTAGTAGTTTGTTGTAGTACCCGAGCTGAACCTGACCTTCACCGAACTGCCCGAAAATTTACAGTTTATAGCAACACCCGAGAAGCCGAACGCTGGCTTCTTTGGATTTGAAAAATCGACCCTCCCGGTATATTCAATCCATGGATTATCAGGCAAAACCACAACCTGTCCCGGTAACTGATATGCGAAAACCAGCAGTCCTGCCAGGAATGCAAGAAATGCACGTGTATTCATACAGATATTGTTTTTTCATCTCCCGTCTACCGGTCCCCGTCCTGATGAAGAGCGTCACAGCCGGGCCGTTGTTGACTTTGGGAATCAATATACAAAAACTTTTTCGATAAGGACATTTCTTATTTTGTCGTAGAGACGTGCCATGAGACGTTTATATAACAAAGACCTTGTTGAAATGATATTTCTGGTGTACCTTTAGCAGCAATGGTGTTTCAATAAAACAATATGTCCCTGGCGTTTGTGATACAATTCATACAGGGACGTACCTCATGGCACTTCCCTGCGCAAAGACAACCATTAAAGCACATCCCTGCGACTTTTATAAAATATTTTTTGAAGACGCTTAATGAGCTGATTAAACAAACTTGATTTAAACGGATAAGGAGTTAAATTGAATCAAAATGAGAAACACCTGATGGATGACAACGCAACCGAGCTCATCGAAGCTGAACGTAACCTTGGAATAATCAATCATGTGTGGGTCCATACTGCTTTTAAAATCAAAAAAATTAACTAATGAAAAAAATAATTTGTTTCCTTATTCTAGCCCTGATTTTACCGGTTTCCCTGATCACGGCACAACAGCCCGCTATCAATCTCCGGGAGACCCCCTTCTCTTATTATGGTTCATGGATGGCTTTTTCAGTGAAACCGGATAATAACGGAAGGGAGCTACTCTACCTGAGAGATATATCAGGCAACTTTTTAGGGTACGATTCGAGGATTTTCTCCCTCGAAATGGACACGCTGATGCAAACATTTTCGGCTAACAGTGCATTGATTGATGTACAATCCTCTTCGGGTCGTTTTTCTCTTACCTACCAGGATGCCAATACGATCCGGATCAAAGGAAATGGTGGTCCGCTTATTGTCCGGCAGATTCTTGAAGATATCGCCAGTCTTTACATTCCCGTGCGTGATAACCAATGGCGCTTACAGATGGGAGGGCATTGTCACTATGTACTTACCGTACTTAAGGGGACTGGCCAAATTAAGGGCTCACGGAATCAGATCCGTGCAGAAAGGAAACCTGGAGTGCCTGTAAAATCGGTTGTGGTTATCGAGCCGGATGCTTCAGGAAACTTCGAAATTGCCCTGGAGCAATATTTTATTGGTTGGAAGAATTCCCCCTTTGAAGATAGTTTTGAAGCGTGCGTAGCAAAGAGCGAAACAAACTTTTCAGAATGGTTGAAGAATTCACCATCTGTCCCTGGATATCTCACTGATGCTGGCGCACTTGCAGCCTACATCGACTGGTCGTGTGTGGTCTCTCCCAGGGGAGAGATTAAAAGGACCATTATGTACTCCTCAAAAAACTACATGATTGCGATCTGGGCATGGGATCATTGCTTCTATGCAATGTCGGCAGCGTATCATCTACCTGATTTCGCATGGGATAATTTCATACATCTTTTCGACCATCAGGATCAGACAGGTGGAATTCCCGATTATATTACTGATCGTACCATGATGTGGGGATTTTTGAAACCGCCGATTCATGGCTGGACACTCAGGGAGATGGAGCGGGTGAACCCTAAAATACTTACCCCTGAACGGACAGCAGAGGCTTACCAGGCTTTGACGAAATGGACCAATTTCTGGTTTACCTATATGGACGACGATCATGACAGCATCCCACAGTATAACCATGGGAACGACAGCGGGTGGGATAATGCCACCGTTTTCGACATGGGATTTCCTGCAGAAGCTCCCGATCTGTGCGCCTATCTTGTGATCCAGATGGATTTTCTTGCAGACCTTGCACTCAGGCAGGGAATGACACGCGAGTCGGCTGAATGGAAGATAAAAGCAGACCGTCTCTTAGACCGGATGATTAAAACATTCTGGACAGGTGAGCGGTTTGTGACCAGGCGCGGTGATGATAACGGTATAAATGAAAACAACATGTCGCTGATGGGCTATCTTCCACTTGTGCTGGGAGATCGGCTTCCGAAGGAGATCAGTGACAAGATGATCAGTGACCTGAAGGGCAAAGGATCCAATCTGACAAAGATTGGATTGGCAAGTGAAAATGTACATAGCACATTATACAAAGAGGACGGCTATTGGAGAGGCCCTGTTTGGGCAGCCTCTACATTGATAATTTGTTCAGGATTGAGAGCGAACGGAGAAGAAGCCCTGGCAAGGGAAATTGCTGATCGGTTCTGCCGGAACTGCATGATAAATGGTTTTGGAGAGACTTTCGACGCCAAAACAGGAAAGTCGCAGAGAGATATATCATTGCCGTGGTCCTCGGCCATTTTCCTGATCCTGGCGCATGAATATCTGAAATAATTTCCTTTTGTATTAAAATCATTCCCAAACGCGGTTTAGCCCTTAAGCTCCTCTATGAAAGCGCTTGCGATAAATTAAAATACCAGTTCGTTGAGGGGAGCACCATGCTGCAGCACAGACTTGCAGGGGGCAGATAACCTCAGTGCCTGATGATATCGAACAGGCTTCTTACTATGTCAGCCTTTCTTTAGGGTTGGATAATGGTAAAACGGGAAATACGTAACTGAGAAAATAGCGCCCCCCATCATTGTATTCCCCTGATCCCCGAAATTCCGAATCTGAAATCTGGAAATTTCAAAAAATATACCATCGCCCTGATGTTCAAACTGGTTACAAGGATTTGTCTGCTTATAACACAGTACAAAACAACTAATCCCCAAAGTTTCCGTATACTAAATCTCACAACTTGCATTACAGATTTAAACCTTAAAACTTTGCGCCATGAAACCATTTAGAATTAGACACGGGCTTGCGGTGGCAGCAATAGTGATCTTTACAGGGCTGCCGCTATCATCCTGTGCAACATCCGGCCATGCCAGTCAAAGACAGGGCTTTATGCTGATGCAAAAGTCAGAATATTCCATGAATAAAGGACATTTCAAGGAAACCAAAAGGCCTAAAGCCATACGAAAGAAAAAGAGGAATGCTCACAAGAAGTCATATTAATGAGGATGCATCTTTTCTTTTGTCGTCGGAACCGGTGTCGATAATATTCTGCCTGACCAGGATTTATAAAACCTTTAAAGCGAAGGTGTTTTGGTGCATGACCTCGAAAAACAGGTCTTAGCATGTCAACTCTTTTTATTGATCAGGACTGGCGGTTCTGTTTGCGAGGTGATCATAGGGGATCTTTTTAGGCGTTGGTTATCTGCAAGTTATAGAATAAAAATGAAAATAGAATGTGCCGTTATGAGACTTCCGCATGGACATTTTGAGACTTTTTCCGGCATATGTTCTGAAAATAAAACATCCATTACATTCCACTTGCTATTTCCCCTCGCATTGCCTAATTTTCCCTCTTAAACCAATACCACCCGCTCATGAACCGCCGCCAGTTCACCAAAACCACCATTCTTGGCACTGCTGCACTAGCCGTTGAAGCAAGCCTCCGGGCACAAACGGATAAGAGCATCGGGAAACACAAATCTCATTACCTCACCCTTAGCTTCGACGATGGATTTAAGAAATCCTTTTACAGGATCGCAGATATTCACGAAAAATCCGGACTTCACGCTTGCCTGAATGTTCTTGCATCCGGACATTTCGGCGAATTCAGCGATGATACTCTGGGAAATTTCGACGACTGGAACAAACTTAAGGCTCGTGGTCATGAGATTATGCCCCATGGATGGGAGCATGCACATCTCACCGAGATACCACCCGAACAGGCAAAGGAGCTGATCACAAAATGCCTTGACAGCTTTGAAAAAAACCTGGATGGATTTGTGACCTCCAAAGCGGTGTTCAATTTCCCTTATAATGCCTCTAATCCTGTGCTGGAGGATTTCGTTCTGCAAAGGGTCCGGGCTGTCAGGACCGGCGGATGGACCTACAACAATGATACTGCGCTTAATCCCATGCCATCCACCGGACCGGTGCGGATCTTTTGCCAGTCGCATGGACCGGATAATTCGGATGCCTGGACGGAACAGATAATCAATGATTTCCTGGCCTCAGAAAATGGTGGATGGCTGGTACTTAACCTCCATGGTGTGGATGGTGAAGGCTGGGGACCGGTGTCATCTGATTTTCTGTCGGGGCTGCTGGGCAGGCTGGTTAAGGTGGATAAGCTTGCTGTGATGCCGGCTGGGGAGGTGCTGGCGGAAGGATAATATTTGTTTTAAGGAGCAGGAATCCTCCATACAGGTTCAGACAGGGCTCAGACAATTATCTTAACTTGTATTCAGTACAGGAGGCGGGGGTTAAAAGATTGTGAGACTAATACTGATTGTGAGACTAATGACTGATTGTGAGACTAATACTGATTGTGGAGGCTAATGAAGATTGTGAGACTAATGAAGATTGTGAGGCTAATGAAGATTGTGAGACTAATACTGATTGTGGAGGCGCGCCTTGGCGCGCTGCCACAGAAAGAGAAATTTGTACAAAATTCAATCTAAAATTCAATCTAAAATTCATTCAAAAAATACTCCTTCAAATCAAAGCAACCTGTCAAATTGAAAAATAATACACCACAAAGAATCCTCAAGGACTTCAACCTTTGCCTCTCCTTCCCTTCCATTTAGCTGGATTATTGCTGATATAATCATAGATATTTCTGTATGCTGCTGGATCTCTAATAATGCGATCATAATAGAGAGTTTGCCAGCCCCAATCAAATTGATTTTCTTTGGCATATTTGGTCACCTTTCCTTTGAAATGGTTTATAATGGATGATAAGGATCCTTTTTTAAGTGGCCCAAACCTGTTCGGCTCATGGCGATCGACAGCACCTGTTAATTCGATGATGGCATGCACATGATCAGGCATGATGATATGATTTGTTACCATAACAGATTCAAAGATATCGGGGATGTCCTTCATGCATTGATCTGCAAACTTTCCCAGGTCATTTAAATTCATGATCTTGTTCTCAATGTACCCAAACAGGGGCTTCCTGTTCCTGGTTTTGATGGTGATGAAATAAGGAACGGGTGACCTGTAATCCCAGTTTTTCATCCTTAGGGGTGGATATTTGTATTTGTTTGCCATTTGATGATGAGATTTAGTGATTTTTCTTTGGTTGGGGGGGGATGAGGGGGGTGAGGGGATTAGAATATTTTGTGGAAGCAAAATAGAATGTTTTGTGGAAGGGAATAGAATATTTTGTGGAAGCAGAATAGAATGTTTTGTGGAAGGGAATAGAATATTTTGTGGAAGCAGAATAGAATGTTTTGTGGAAGCGCGCCAAGGCGCGCACACCACAGAGATAACTATCATATAAACATGCACCATGTAAACACCCATCATAGATTCATCAAGAGATTAAGGATCATATTTCAGAGTCTTTTATTTTATATTCCTTTACCCAATCACTTAATGTGATAATTCCCAGAATCTCAGCTATCATTATTGGATTTTTTTTTAATATTTTATCTGGGCCACTCAGGTTTTTATGCATCCTGCATCTAAACCAATTGAATTGAACTGTAATGGAAGGTAAGCCTGCAGTGGCTTTTCATTGCTGTTGGGGAAGCCGGTTACCAGTTTCCTGATCCCTAAAAGACACTTCTATTCTTCGCAGGGATCTCTGAGATCATAAGAATTTTTCTTATAAACTTTGGGCAACCACTCTGTGGTAAAAGCCGATAACCCTTGATAACCAATGGCAAAACCATGGCTATCAAGGGTTACCTCTATGGTGATAGTGAACTGTGAATTCAGGAACTTTACCGAATATAAGTTAAAGATTCCTCATCTCCGGATACATTCCTGTCTGCTTTCTTCTTACTTCCTGTTACCAGCCCTGGTTCTGCCCCAGCACTCCTCCGTTCACATTGATCTCGGAAACCGGTATCGGGAAGAATTCGTCTTTGCCAACGATGAAGGGGTTGATGGAATTATTGGCGTCGATGCCCCAGTCGATGGCGCTCCAGTCGATGCCCCATACCGGGGAGAAGCTCCAGCGTACGAGGTCGAACCAGCGGTGGTCTTCGAAGGCCAGTTCCACATCTCGTTCATGGATGATGGCGGCGGTGGTAAGGGCGGTCACATCGGGCATATCCACACGGCGGCGTACCTGGTTGAGGGCATCGAGGCCGGTGCCGTCATCGCCCAGAAGGTACATAGTCTCGGCGTACATCAGAAGTACGTCAGCATAACGGATCACCCGCTTGTTGACGGGGTCGTTATATGGAGCCATCGGGCCGTTCCAGTAGGTTGGGAAATGGGTCTTCTTGATCCCCAGGCTTTCCGTTCCTGCCGGTACAGTCAGGCCTCTCGCCAGGGCAACTTTTTTTGAATGAAGGCCGCTTTTAAAGGGTTTGTAATAGTATGAAGTCGGATCAATATCCATCAGGTCGCCGTCGAAATAAAGTGAGGCATAGCATCTCGGGTCACGGTCGAAGGGTGCCGGAGCTCCGGCGGTTTCGAAGGCATAATACATGGCCGGGTGGGCTTCATGATTCCGGTAACTGGTTTCATGAGGTGAGAAGTACTGTTCATTCAGTGCACCACCACCATAATAGCCACATAGCCAGGGATTATTCTGGTATGGCGCCTCATCAGCATATTGGACTTCCCAAACCGATTCAATGTTGTTCTCCGAATCGTAGATGTTGTTCTCCGATGGCAGGTCAACATAGGAAGAATTACAGAGAAGGGCATACAGGTAATCTTTTCTGGTTTTGGGAGCCTGGGGAAGGATCAGCTCATACTCATGGGAGTTCATCACCTGTTTGAACAGGTCCCTGGCTTTCTGAAGGTCGGCATTGTCTTCGGCTGATCCGCCCTTTCCGAAGCGTTCATAATAATAGTAATGTTTATACAATAATGATTTGGCAAATTGAGACATTGCAGCACCCATGGTAATCCTCCCATATTCCGCATCGGCCAGTTCAGACCTGAGTTTAAGATATGGGGAAGCATCGGTAAAGTCTTTTTCAATCTGGTTCCAAAGGTCTGTCTGTTCCGCGTTGCCGTAATTTTTAGCGTAATTATCAGGGATATTGGTTTCATCATACAGGATGGGGCGGTCAAAAATGATGGTCAGGTAAAAGTAGTACATGCCTCTCAGGGCTTTGGCCTGTGCCGCAATATAGTTGAAATTTTCCTGTGTCATATTCTCGATGCCGTCAACGCCCTTGGCGTTGAGTTGCTGCAGAATTTTGGAGGTCCGGTAAACGCCAAAATACAAGGCTCCCCAGGTACTGGAAACATCACCGCTTGATGGACTCAGCGTTGTCAGGCGGTCCCGGCCTGTACTTTCGAAGAGGGTACGGTCTTCAAATGTGCCGAAATCCAGGGTCATATTAAGAGCAAACATCCCAATTTCAACCATTGGGATATAGGATGAATTCAGCGCTGCCTGGAAATCATCGGCTGTCCGGTACCAGTTTTCGACAGTCAGCGACCCCTTATTTTGCACGTTGAGGTATTCATCCGTGCAAGCGGTTACCAGGGTAAGCAAAAGTAGAATAAATGTGGTATATCGTTTCATGGTGTTACTGTTTGGGATTAAAAATCAATTTGAATTCCGCCGGTAAAGGTCCTGGGAATAGGATATACTGAAGCATCCACCCCCGGCGTCGTAGGATCCGTTGTAACCAGGGGTGATTCGGGATCATATCCCTTATATTTAGTGAATGTGTAAAGGTTCATGGCACTGGCATAGAACCGTACCCGGCTCAGTCCCACCCGGTCTGACAACTTCCTGGGAAGGGTGTAACCAAGCTGGATGTCCTTCAGCCTGAGGAAAGAAGCATCTTCAACCCACCAGCTCGACAAACGGGTGTTCCGGTTTATGTCGTTCTGATCCGCCCTGACATATTTAGTAGATTTATTCTCCGGTGTCCAGAAGTTTGCTGCCCAGTCCGCCGATTTGTTATGATCGCGGTCCTGTGCCTCAAAGCTCTCAATGTCGCGCCTGAGGGTATTGTAGGCATCAGCATTTTGGATGCCGTAGAAAAATAAGGAAAAGTCAAAATTCTTATAATAGACCTCGCCACCGAAAGAGTATGTAAAATCAGGTATGGATTTTCCGATAATCGTACGGTCAACGTCATTGATTACGCCGTCGTTATTCAGGTCCTTGAACATCAGGTCGCCCGGTTGTGGAACTCCTTCAACAGGAACGGCGTAGAGGTATTTTCCGTTCTCGTCGTAGTCCGACTCCTGGATGATCCGTTCTGCGACATAGCCATAAAAACTACCGATAGCATGCCCAACCGAGGTGATATTATTGTCAGTGAGTATGTCTGAAGGTATACTTATTACTTCATTTTTTACAGTGGTAAGGTTACCATACAGCTTATAGTTCAGGGCCCCTTCCATTTTTGAATATTTCAGATCGAATTCAAAACCGCTGTTCCGGAGATTCCCGATATTTTCTACAGGCGATACGCCGTCCCACTTACCGAAGATCCTGGATATAGGTACTTCCATCAACAGATCATATTGATTTTTAATGTAGTAGTCGGTACTGAACTGAATTTTATTCCTGAAGGCATTGAGGTCAAGGCCAAAGTTCAGCATGTCTGCAGCCTCCCATTTCACATAAGGATTGCCGGCAGTCCATAATTCATTTAGGGCATAGGCTTTCGTCTGATCCAGGCCAAAAATAGGACTGAAGTGATTGGGTTCAGCCAGGGTAGTCTGGTACCTGAAACCACCGATATCTGAGTTCCCCGTTTGTCCCCAGCCGAACCTGAGTTTCAGCATGTTGATCTGATCAACATTCCGTAAAAGATCCTCATTGACTTTCCAGGCGAAGGAAAAGGAAGGAAAGGTACCCCAGTGATTTTTGGGTCCGAAATTCGAGCTTCCGTCGCGGCGGATGCTCATGGTGACAAGGTACTTCGATTTATAGTTGTAGATAAGCCTGGCCAAATAAGCAGCCTGTGTCCAATAGCCTTCACCACCGGTGGTGGTCACATTGGCCGGTACAGCCTGGGAAACGACATTCAGTTGAGGGTAGGGGAAGTCCGCAGCATCCACTGTAACGGAGTTGTTGGTCCCGTACCTGATTTCCTGAATGGCTGAAAGTACAAAATTATGGCTTCCCAGGGCTTTTTCGAAATCCAGCTGATTTTTCAGACCGTAGGTGTTATCGAGTGAATAATTAGTAGTCAGTGTTGACTGGGCTATACTGCGAACACCCATATCGTATTGTTCGGTCCAGTTATTCTCATGGTTGGAATAGGCAATGAGGGAGGGCATTGTCGTAAAGGTAACCCCCCTGATCGGTTTGATCTCAACATACACATTGGTTAGCAATCCATCAGAGTAATTCCAGTCCTCCGGAAGGGATACGATACCTCTGGGATTAAATTTATCATTACCGCCCGTGTTGGGAACTACCGTGGTATTTCCCTCAGGATCGGTATATTCCACACCAATCTGCGTTCCTTCAAATCCACCTTTATTATTTTTATTATATACATTCATCAGCGGTGAGGTCTCCAGAGCCATACTCCAGGCGCTTAGGTTAGCGTCCCGGGTCTTACGCCGTGTAAGGCTGATGTTTTCTCCAATCTTGATATATTTCCCGATTTTGAAATCTGAGTTTGCCCTCAGGTTGAACCGGTTGGTATAGGTATTGATCAGGATACCATCTTCGCTGTAATAGTTGGCTGAGATACTGTAATTACTCCTGTCGTTGCCATCTGAGAGGTTCAGGTAGTAGTTCTGGGTCAGATTATTCTGAAGGATCTCCTTCTGCCAGTCAGTTCCTTCATGCCAGTTCCCCTTGTAATACCATTGCCTGAATGCATCTGAATAAGCCGTGGGAGGCGTGACGTTATTGAGCTCATACGCTTTGTTGTAAAAATCAGCGTACTGGTCGGCATTCATCAGATTGTAATACCTGGGTTGCAGGTGCGTACCGGTAAAAGCGGAGAAGGAAACCTTTGTTTTGCCCGAGTTACCACCACGTTTGGTGGTAATGATGATGACGCCGTTGGCACCGTTAGCCCCGTAAATGGCTGCGGCCGAGGCATCCTTCAGCACTGAAACCGATTCAATGTCCTGGGGAGAGATGGAGTTGATATCTCCACCTATTACACCGTCGACAACGAAAATGGGATTAGGGTCAAAATTTATGGAGCCGACACCCCTGACACGAAAGTTTACATCTCCGCCGGGAGCACCGTTTTCCATGACCACAACGCCCGTGGCATGTCCCTGAAGGGCTTTACCAAGGTTTGCAATGGGGGTGCGGGTGAGTTCCTCATTGGTGATCACTGCAACGGAACCGGTCAGGTCATCCTTTTTGACCGTGCCATATCCGATGACAACAACATCACTCAAAACCTGGGCCTCCAGGGCCATTTTGGCATCAATAACGACCCTTCCTGCTATGGGGACACTCAACGGCTTGTAACCGACAAAAGAAAAACGGAGTGAATCCTCCAGATTATTGACTTTGAGAGTATAATTCCCCGTAATATCCGAGATGGTACCTATAGTGGTACCGGCAACAGTGACATTTACACCTGGAAGAGGCTGACCAACTTCATCGGTGATTTTCCCTGTGATGGTTTGCGCCGAAAGAGACTGTATCATGGCGATCTGAGTGAACAGCAAAACAGGCAGCACAAAGAAGAACGTTCGTCTGAACAATGGTTTACATTTCATTTCAGTCAGTAGTTTATGAGTTGATAGTAATTTCTTAGTATAGTTAGAATGGGTTGAATTTAGGAAATATTTAGTGAATTGTTGACATTCATTGTGAGTTTTTTACATGTTAAATTGCTGTATATTAAAGTATATTATATAGGAGCAGTTGAATGTAAACCGGTACCTGAAGCCGGAAATGTTCCGTTCTTCCCAATATCCGGTGAAAACCGACGGTCTGACGATTCTTAAGTACGTACATTTCGCAGCAATATGTTGTAAACAACAGGGATGCTCAATAATGCTCCGGCGTTTTCAATGGTCAAATATTCTTGTATTTTTGTTAAAACTATTTAAGTGGCCATTTCCAATTTCATAACTTACTGAGATGAAAAAATTAATTTTTATCCTGATAATCTGTACGCAAATCCTTTCCTGTCAGCAGAAACCATCTTTGACGAAAACAGTTTCCGAAACAAGCGGTCCGGTTAAGCTCAATCCGGAAAATCCACATTATTTCCTTTACAGGGGAAAAACACTGGCACTGGTTTCATCTGGCGAACACTACGGAGCAGTGATCAACCTGGCTTTCGATTATCATAAATATCTTCAGACGCTGGCGAATGACGGCATGAACTATACCCGGATTTTCACAGGGACCTATTTTGAAATTTACGGTCAGAGTTTCGGCATTCAGTACAACGACCTTGCACCATATCCCGACAGCATTATCACCCCATGGATGACAGAAAAAGACCCCTCGGGTCATGTGAAGTACGACCTGTCGAAATGGAATACCGCATATTTCAGCCGGTTGAAGGATTTTATGACAGATGCTTCCAATTACAACATCATCGTGGAGATTTCCCTTTTCTCGTCCATTTACAACGACGGCCACTGGGCGATTTGTCCGCAGAATCCGGCCAATAACGTCAACATTCACCAGGAAATTTCAAGGCTGGATGCCCAGACACTGAATAACGGGCCTCTGCTGGATTACCAGTTAAGTTTTGTGAAAAAGATGGTTGAGGAACTGAACGGTTTCGACAATTTCTTCTTTGAGATACAGAATGAGCCGTGGGCTGACCACGCTGTGGCCGTATACAATATCGTCAACAAGGAGGATCTGAATCCCGGCGACTGGTCCTACAAGGCCGACTTCGCAGATTCAGCGTCCATGGCATGGCAGGCCCGGCTGGCTTCGGTTATTGCGGATGCAGAAAGCAAACTTCCACAAAAGCACCTGATTGCCCAGAATTATACTAATTTTAAGGCGCCCATCCCGGTTGTCGATCCGCATGTTTCCATCATTAATTTCCACTACGCGTGGCCGGAAGCCGCCCAATGGAATTATGGCTATAATAAAGTCATAGGCTTTGATGAATCGGGTTTTGCGGGACCTGGAGACCAGGTATACCGGAGGCAGGCCTGGCAGTTCATGCTGAGTGGCGGCGGACTTTTCAACAATCTTGATTATTCTTTTTTTGTAGGACATGAAGACGGCCTGGGAAAAAACCATGCCCCCGGTGGCGGCAGTGCAGCCCTTCGGCATCAACTCAGGATTCTCAGTGATTTTCTGAAAGGCTTTGATCTGGTAAAACTGCATCCCGACCGGACCAGTGTTACCCGTTCACCCGGACTGATCACCTATGTCTTATCGGATAAAAACGTCTCGTATGCAGTTTACCTCAGGGCTATCGGTACTAACCATACTGAACTGCAGTTAAATACCGGGGTTGGCGATTATTTGGTCAGGACACTGAATACTATTACCGGGGTTTATTCGGAACCTGCGAAAATCAATGCCACCGGCGGGTTTATTAACTTCGAAATTGACATTCCCGAGGGTGAGCTGGCTCTGAAGATTACCCGGGAATAAAACCGGCAAACCTTTCTCAGGGGTATGGTGGTATTTGCAGGGATGGAAATAGCATCCAAAGACCGATTCTTTATTAAATATAATTCGAGCCAATGAAAAAAACCGTTACATTTTCGCCATGTCAGGGATGGCGGCGGAAACTTGTTTATCCGTTGGTACTGTTGTTGTTTTTTTCGCTGACGGCCAATGGACAGGATCTTCATTTCGGTGCGCATTGCTACTTTGTATCGCTCAATGGTGACGACCAGAATCCGGGAAGCCTCATCTTGCCGTGGCAAAGTCTTCAAAAGGCCGCAGGTACGATTGAAGCTGGCGACACTGCCATGATCCTCGGTGGTACTTATCAGATCGACCATGAGATTTCGTTTTTACATTCCGGCACCGACACGGCGTGGATCACCTTCATGGCCATGCCGGGTGATACTGTGATCATCGATGCCCTCAACCATGTCCTCGACCTGTCTGCTCCCGGACCCCCCTATGACCGCGACCAGGGGGCACTGATGCTGGTTGGGGTGGATTATGTGAGGGTTGAAGGACTGACCATCCGGAACTCCAGGAATTCCGGAATCACAATGCGGCACAGCAACCATATTGAGATCAGGGATAACACCATCATTAATACCTACGATTCGGGTATCAATGCCTGGGAAAACAGTCAATATCTGCTCATCACCGGTAATACCATCTATAAGCCCAACCAGTTCAGCATGGGACAGGATGTCAATGGAAATATTATTACTTCAACCGGGGCACCCCATGAAGGACTTTCTATCGGTGATGCACAGTATTTCGAAGTGTCGTTCAACGAAGTATCGTATGGTGACAAAGAAGGTATCGATGTGAAAGGTCCTTCACGATACGGGAAAGTGCACGACAATTATGTTCATAACCACGAAAATCATCCTTTCTCGGTAGGGATCTATGTGGATGCATGGACCGATTCGCTGTATAATATTGAAGTATACAAAAATGTCATCCACGATTGTGGCGATGGGGTACAGATCCAGTCTGAGGACTACAGGGTGGTGCAGAATATTTACGTTCATCATAATCTTTGTTATAATTTTTACTGGTCGGGACTGGGTGTTTCGAATAATTCAGCGGATGTTGGAGGAGACGTCTATACGTCTGATGTGATTTTCAGGAATAATACCGTCTACAATGCCAACGATGGCTTTTGGCTTCACGGCAACATCCGGGATATCCTGGTGGAGAACAATATCATTGCAGGCAGTCGTCGCTACCAGATCGATCCCAGGGCAGGCATTAACACGGAAGCGAATAACATCGTTTTCCGGTATAACCAGTTCAGTTCGGAACCGGAAGAGCCCTGCATGGATTGCCTGTATGGAGATCCCGGATTCATCAATGCCGCGGGCCATGATTTTCGTCTGTTAGCAGATGCTCCGGGTATCAATGCAGGAAATCCGGACCCTGCGTTTAACGACCCCGATGGCAGCCGCAACGATCTGGGATATAGCTATTTTTCTGGCTACAGCTATTTAACCCTGCGGCCATGGGCTCCGGAACTGCCCTATTATGAAGGGAATGATACACTGTTCATCCTGACGAATACCAATGATTTCAATATTTCCACCGAGGCCTTCTGGATGAACCTGTCGGTTTCAGACAGCCTGCTGGTGGTCCATGCCTCAGCTAACATGACGGGTGAGGACCGGAGCGACACCCTCCTGATCACCGTCGGTTCTGATACGCAGAAAATGGCTGTTGCGCAGCTTCATTATGTTGCCATTGAAAGTTTTGAACTGAGGAACTGTCCCGGCGGACCTCTGACTGCGGGAACATCCATGGTTAATTTTTCAGCGAAGATCACACCCCTCAATGCATCCAATCAGGATGTGGTCTGGTCCTCGTCCCATGAATCGGTTATTTCCGTCGATCAGGAAGGGCTGGCAACCGCACTTTCCGCCGGTGAAGCCTGGATCAGGGCCGGAGTGGTGAATGAAGATCTAGCTGATAGTTGCCTGGTGACGGTCAGTGCCCCTGAGGGTATTGAGAATATGAATGACGGAAGGGAAGTTACGGTCGGCCCCAATCCGGTTAAGGATGAATTGATCATATATAACCTGTTTCCCGGGGAGAAACCAGTTGTAACCATTTTTGACCTTTCGGGCCGCCCTGTCGTTTTCAGTTCGGGTGAACATGTTGTCCATCTGTCAGCACTGGCGAAAGGAATTTACTTTGTCAGGATCAGAACAGATTCAGGCCGGAGGGTATACCATAAAATTGTTGTTGAATGAATGCAGGGTGAAGGTTAACCTGAAAATTCTGAAAAGATACCTATATAGTAATATTCAAACTGAGAACCAGTATGAAAAATATATTTGTCATGTCAGCCATGGCTTTGTTTCTGAGCCTTTCCTTTGGCCGGTCAATCAATAAACGCAGTTCGTCCGGAGATGATGATTCAGTCAAAGTATCTCATCGCTTTTTTTCAGACTCAAGTTTCTGGAATCAGGCGATACCGGAGGATGCAGAAACGGATTCACGTTCGGAGCACTGGATGAGCATCCTCGCCAATGATCCAAGCTGTGAAAATTTAGGCATCAATCTGAAGAGCTATACCATTCCCATTTATGAAGTAGACAGTACCACGCCAACAGCAGTGGTCGAAGAAATTTCCACCACGTTTCACCAGGGTCCTTCCTTCAGAGGTAAGCTTGTTCCCATCCCGGATAATCTTGAACCTTCTCCGGGAGGTGACATGCATGTGGCCATTATTGACCGGGAGAGGCAGCTGGCCTGGGATATGTTCTATGTGAAAAAGACAGGAGATGGTAAATGGGGCTCCTACACCGGGATGATATATCCCCTCGACGGGCCGGGGATTTTCGACACAGCCGATTTCAACATCAGGCCCGGGGAGAGCATACACCAGTTTGGTCCGGGAAGGGCTGCCGGAGTGCCTGTTATTGCCGGAACTATCATGTTTGATGAAGTGAAGAAGGGAGATATCAGGCATAAGCTCAGTTGTGCACTGCGGTACGTAGCATACCAGGAACATGTGTATCCGCCGGCTGTTTGGACGGATGGTAATTTTGAAGGAGGGATTCCTGAGGGATCGGTCATTCAGCTGGATCCCAAACTCGATCTTTCGTCATTTAATTTGTTACCGGGTGAGATGGCCGTAGCCAGGGCGCTGCAGAAATATGGTGCAGTGGTGGTGGATTTTGCGGCAGGCAGTTGCCTGTATGGAGAAGGTTTATGGTATGATCCGGAGCGATCATGGGATGGTATTCTCCGCGACTGGGATGGCGGGATCAGCGATATTCCGGTTAAATATTACCGGGTCATTAAGGCTGCACATATAAGTCAGGGAGGTGACCGGATCAAAAAATTCTTCCAGGACAAGCTTCAGGAGAAGAAGGTATGTGAGTGAGGGAATGGAAGGATTTCGAGCTTTCAGCCCCGGCCGTCTGTTGTCCTTCAGCTGCAGTGCGGATGTTCGAAGATGCTAAGCGCAAGACAACGGCTAAACAACGGGCAACCCTTCGACAATGCAGGGGAACATCGAAAGGGGAGAAACGGTCCGCCAGGAGAATTGACCTACTTATGATTGATGATGATCTACTCATCGGGTGTTCCCTGGTTCCGCTCCGCCCTCAGCAAGGTATTCGGTCAGGTCAGGGCAGAGTAAGGGGCTTCGTTCTTCTAAAGACTTTTCTTCCTAACTCCCTTCCTCTCTTCTTACCCTCCCCCTTTGTCCCAAAGTACCGGATTACGTCAGGGCATAGCAAGGGGCTTCGTCATTCTACGGAGTCTTTTCTTGAAAAGGGATCCCACCCCCGCCTTCCAAACCCGCCGCCCTTAATGACTTTCACCCCCCGGATCTCAGCGTCCCCATCCTCACTTTTTGACGAAAAGTTATCAACTCACCTAAAATGATGACCCTCGTTTTGATGAATAGCAGCTGAAATCATCATTTTTTTTTCTCACTGCAAGAATATTTCAGTCCTTTTTTGTATAGGAACCCTTCGACCTTCTAACCTGGGAGGTAATTTTCCTCGTGATGATTACCGGAATTGACGGGAATAATGATGAGCACACTATGATAACGCAGAAATTCCGGGCATTCCCACCACAATCAAAAAAACTGGATACGATTATTGAACCCTTCCCGGGGTTCCCTGAAACGACGACCGTTCCCACCACGGGCAAAACCGTGGCTATGCGTGGGCTACCGCTCCGCGGTTCGGGGGAGTGATACCGGGGATCATTTTTTTCCCTTTTCGTATTTGCGTTATTCACCGGTCACTCCCACCACGGGCAAAACCGTGGCTATGCGTGGGCTACCGCTCCGCGGTTCGGGGTACCAAAATTTCGCAATCATTCTTTTTCCTCTTCTTCCCTTCCTCTCTAATTTTCTTCCACAACCTCCTTCCTTCTTCCATTTCCGAAATCCTCCGAATTGTCCTAACTTCGCACCATAATTCAAAATATCAACAAATATGTCTTATCAGAAACCGACACCTTTGTCGGATATCGGTGAATTCGGTCTCATTGACCGGCTTACCAGGGGGTTGAAAAATGTGAATAAAAGCACAATCATGGGTGTGGGTGATGATGCTGCAGTGATCGGGTATGGCGACCGATGCCTTGTGGTTACCACCGATATGCTCACGGAAGGCATTCATTTCAACCTGGTTTATACTCCTTTGAAACATTTAGGATATAAGGCGGTGGTTGTAAACCTCTCGGATGTGTATGCCATGAATGCCAGACCTACGCAAATCACGGTATCTATTGCCGTTTCGTCGAAATTTTCCGTTGAGGCAATGGAGGAACTATACAGCGGTATTCGGTCAGCCTGCGAGGTATACGGTGTGGACCTGGTTGGCGGGGATACCGTTTCTTCACTATCGGGACTTATCATCAGCATCACGGCTGTTGGTGAGGCTGCTGCGGAAGATATCCGTTACCGCAGCGGGGCCGGCGTGAATGATCTCATCTGCGTATCCGGAGACCTTGGTGCGGCTTATATGGGTCTGCAGCTCCTGGAAAGGGAGAAGAAACTATTTGAACAGGATCCGACGGTTCAGCCCGATTTTTCAGGCAACGATTACATTCTTGAAAGGCAGCTCAAACCCGAAGCCAGGAAAGACATCGTTGAACAGCTTCATAAGGCCGGCATCAGGATAAATGCTATGATTGATATTTCCGATGGTCTTTCCTCCGAACTCATGCATATTTGTAAGACTTCAGGTACGGGTTGCCGGATCTATCACGACAAAGTCCCGATTGATGGTGCTACTGTCATGATGGCTGAAGAATTCAATATGGAGCCCCTGATCTGCGCCCTTCACGGGGGTGAGGATTATGAGCTTCTGTTTACGGTGCCTTTGGACGAATATGAAAACGTATCGAAGCTGAAAGATGTCCGGATTATCGGCAACATCACCGAGCCATCGGAAGGCTTGATAATGGTTACGGGTGAAGGCCAGGCGGTACCCATATCCGCACAAGGCTGGGACGGCATGCGGCAGGTGGAACGCGGATAGCGTTGATGACTACCGGGATTTCGGAATGAGACGGATTAATTTAGCACGCCATAGGGATACGATTTAACATTTTTACCCGGTCTTTGGGTATTCGTGGTCTGCACTGAATGCGGCATAACCTGCAATAAAGATATAGACCATACTTACCACCGGGATGAGCAAAGCCGTCGAAGGTCCGAGATCGTCGGCTGTAACAGCCATTAGCAGAGGAAGGATGGCGCCTCCCAGGCCGGAGATAACAATCAGTGCGCTGAGTTCATTATCATGCTGCGGCATGAGGCGGATGATCATGGTGAACAGGACAGGGATAATATTGGCGAAGCCGAAGCCGGTAAAAAAGATCATGATGCGGGCAAGGTTAATCTCACGGGTTACCATAATTCCGGTGAGCCCGAGCAGGGTGATCAGGATACTACCATAGAGGAAATCGCGCGGCCTGGTGGTGCGCAAAAAGATCGATCCTGTGAACAAGCCGGTGACCAGCCCCGCGATCAGCAGCCGGGCGCCTGAACCCGCCGTCTCTGTTGTGATGGGGAACCTGTAGAGGAGGAAATCGGCAAGATCAAGGTTCAGCCCCGGGATAAACCCCCAACACAGAACTGTGCCAATAATCAATAAGGCTACCCTGGGCTTTTTTAACAGGGTGACCATCCGCAAGAAACCGGCAGCCGGCTTAACCGGTTTGGTTTCATCAATAGCCGCAGTAAACAGCCAGGTGGCAACTACCATTGAAAACCCAGCATATACCGGGAAGATCCATTGCCATTTTCCGGCAGAAAACAGAAAGGACGAAGCCACCAATGGACTGATCATGAAGGCGATAGCCGCAACTAATCCTGCCAGGCTCAGGTTGGCCGCCTGGTGCGGCGTATCTGAAAGACGAATCAGTAACGGAGCACCGGATACCAGCATGACGGTAATACCAACGCCGGCAACCGACAAGCCGGTGAATACCAACGCCGTTGAATAGTAAATAAAAGGAATGATCATGCCCAGTGCGGTGATCACGGCACCCCACGCGAGGGCTAACCGCTTCCCTTTCATGGCCTGGTATCGGGCAGCCGGTAACGATGCCAGTGCCAGCCAAATGAACACAAGGTACGGCAGAACCCGGAGGGTTGCCGGACCCGGATTAAGGTCTTTTTCAACATAATCGGTAACGATGCCCCCGATGACAGCCATCCCCAAAACATAGAATGCTGTAATTACGAGTAAAAATTCAGGTAAACGGTATTTCTTTTTCATATTTCCTCTGGATATTCAGAAATCTTAAATCATACTTTTAAACAGTTTCTCCTATAAAATTGTGCGATGAGGGCAGGCTGAAGGAAATACCGGGTAAGGGAACATTCTATCTTATACCACTGATTACGGTAAATCGGCCGTTTTCCAGCATTCCGGCAGCCTCGATATTGTAGAAATATATGCCTGCTGCTTATGTTCCGAAAGCGATCGGAACCTGGTGACTTCACGTATTCTGCCATCCCGGAGATAATGGGGTAACGGCCAGGCCCCGGGCATCAAAGATCAGTATCCTGACGATTCCGGGCACTCTCATCCGGTATTTGAGATTGGTGAACGAGGATGCGGGATCCGGCCAGGTTGTGGTTGACCCCTGATCACTGACTTAACTTCCGGACGTGCCGGATAAAAATGATCCATCAAGAGTGGAATAGGGTACCCGGATAAATTTTGATTTGAATAAATCGACATTCCCCGGGATCCGGAGAAACTCGCCGTTTGAGTTGTACCACACCAGGAGTTCATTGTCCTTGTCGAATTGGAGATGGGGATAAGCGCCATAGGTTATCATACTTTCCCAGGGCAACGGGGTATTGTAAACAAGCGTGGTGTTTGTTCAGGATCCCTGCGGCGAGGCGGCGGTCCGGGACCATATTTTGGTTGAATACCAGATGTCCTGAGGTGTTCCTTCAGGATCTCATAGGTGTTCTTTTGTATCCGCTTTCAGGAAAGAGGTCAAAAAATGATACCGCGAAAGACTTCCTCTGAAGTTCAATCGCGGTATCGGGTAGTTGTTGGTAGTTGCTTTTCTAATCTTCGCTTTCACTTCCGCTGTATCCGCGCATGATCCCGCGCCTGGAAGTACGGATAAACTTCACGATCTCGTCGCGTTCACCGGAAGGGGGAAGCTCAGATTCTATATACTGCAGGGCTTGCGAGTTATTCATACCTCCCTGGTAGATTGCCCTGTAAATATTCTGGATTTCGTTGATCTTTTCAATGGTAAACCGCCGCCGCCGGAGACCAATGGAATTTACGCCGACGTACGACAGGGGTTCCCTCGATGCTTTGACAAACGGGGGTACATCTTTCCTTACAAGACAACCACCGCCGATCATGACATGGGAGCCTATCCTTACAAACTGGTGAATAGCTGTCATGCCGCCTATAACAGCCCAGTCGCCGACTTCAATTTCACCTGCAAGGCCTACGCTGTTCACGATGATGACATTATTCCCAATGATACAATCGTGGGCTATATGAACGTAGGCCATGATAAGACAATTGCTGCCGATCACCGTTTTGCCTTTGGATGCGGTTCCCCTGTTCAGGGTGACGTATTCCCTGATGATGGTATTATCGCCGATCTCGGCTGTGGTGGCTTCGCCCTGGAATTTCAGGTCTTGCGGCTCACCTGAAATCACTGCACCGGGGTGGATTTTACAGTTTTTTCCAATCCGGGCGCCTTCCATAATCACGACATTAGGCCCAATCCAGGTATTTTCACCGATCTCGACATTTTTCTGAATGGTGACGAAATCATCAATGATAACTCCCGGTGCGATCCGGGCTTCGGGATGAACACGGGAAAGAGGATAATCCATGTGTTTATTTTCCTTTAACGATCTGTGCCATCATTTCTCCCTCCGTAACCAGCGTCTCTCCTACATAGGCTTCACCGTACATCAGTGCAATACCACGGCGGATGGGTTCCAGAAGGGTCATCTTAAGGATGAGGGTATCGCCCGGAACGACTTTCCGCTTGAACTTGACTTTATCAATCTTCATAAAATAGGTGAGGTAGTTTTCCGGATCGGGAACGGTATTGAGTACGAGCACGCCGCCGACCTGAGCCATGGCTTCCACTATAAGCACGCCGGGCATCACCGGTTCATCGGGGAAATGCCCCATAAAGTGAAGCTCGTTCATCGTCACGTTTTTGATACCGACTACGCATTTGTCATCTCGCTGTATGATCTTATCGACCAGCAGAAACGGAGGTCTGTGCGGAAGAATGCCCTTGATCTGCTGTATATCGAGCAATGGCGGTACGTTAGGGTCGTACCTGGGGATGTTCCTTTTCAATTTTTCCTTTTTTGCCATCTGGCGCAGAATCCTGGCAAACTCGGTGTTAGCATGATGGCCGGGCCTTTGGGCAATGATCTTCCCCTTGAAAGGCATTCCGATTAGCGATATGTCGCCCATTAAATCCAGCAGCTTATGGCGTGCGGGCTCATTGGGAAAATTCAGTTCGATGTTGTTCAGAACACCTTCGGGTTTCACCTTGATCTTTGGTTTATCGAACAATACAGCAAGCCTGTCTAATTCTTCCTGGCTTACCTGGCGGTCCATGATTACTATGGCATTGTTCAGGTCTCCGCCTTTGATCAGGTTGTGTTTTGACAGGAATTCAAGTTCATGGAGGAAGACGAAGGTTCGACACCCGGCAATCTCATCCTTGAATTTTTTCAGGTCATCAAGCGTGGCGTACTGGTTTCCGAGCACTTTGGAATTGTAGTCGATCAGCACATTCATGCTGAGGTGCTGGTCGGGGTAGGCAATGATATGGATCCCTTTCTGGCTGTCGTAGTATTCAACTTTTTCACTCAGGGTGAAATAGACTTTATCTTCAGACTGGTCCACGATACCGGCTTCGGTGATAGCATCTACATAAACCATTGAGCTTCCGTCGAGGATCGGCGCTTCCGGTCCGTTCATCTCGATAAGTATATTGTCGAGTTCCATTCCTGCACAGGCAGCGAGACAGTGTTCTATGGTGGCAACTTTGGATCCGTTTTCTTCCAGAGTTGTTCCCCTTGAGGTGTCTGTTACATTTTCTGCCAGCGCCCTGATAAGCGGTTTGTCGGGAAGATCGGTCCTTTGAAAAACAAAGCCGTGATTTTCCGGGGCCGGTTTGAGCGTGATCTCAACATCAATGCCGGAATGCAAACCCTTCCCTTTCAATGTCACAGGTTTGCCAATGGTTTTCTGTTTCTCTGCCATAATGAAAATTAAGTGATCCTGAATTAAAAACGACGCAATATACAAAAAATCGGGCAAGCGGAATACAGATCAGAGCATATTCGAAATCAGAATCACTTGATTTAGGCCTTTTCCCGGTTCTACAGTGAAGGATTCGAAATTATTTCTGTTTCCCTTTCACATCCTGGATTTCACTGTTCAGCCTGGTAAGTTCATGTCTCATCTCCGGAAGTTTACTGAAGAGGATATGGGATTTCCAAAAGTCCCTGTGTTGCATAGCCGGTGATCCCTGGAGGATTTCCCCGTCTTTCGCATCTTTAATGACCCCGGACTGGCCGCCGATTTTGACATTGTTCCCGATATTGAGATGGCCGATGATTCCTACCTGAGCAGCGAACATGCAGTCGCGGCCTATTTTTGTTGAGCCTGCAACACCCGTTTGTGCCGCCATCACGGTATTTTCTCCCACTTCAACGTTATGGGCGATCTGGATCAGGTTGTCGAGTTTGACGCCTTTCCTGATGAGGGTAGCGCCCATGGTGGCCCTGTCGACGCAGCTGTTAGCTCCGATCTCCACATCATCTTCGAGGATGACGATGCCAATCTGCGGGATCTTCTTGTACCGGTTTCCCTCACCGGGTGCAAAACCGAATCCGTCGGCCCCGATCACCACTCCGCTGTGAAGGATAACATTCCTCCCCAATTTGCAGCCCTCATAGATCTTTACACCAGGATAGAGGATACTACCCTCGCCGATCTCCACACCCTCCCCGACATATACCTGGGGATAGATCTGAACATGATCACCAATGGATGCATTTTCCTCGATCACGGTGAATTCACCAATATAAATATCCTCACCGAGTGTTGCTCGGTCGTGGATGGAGGCGAGCTTATGGATGCCGGTCTTGCGAGGCTTGCTTTGCTGGTATAGTTCGAGCAGGGAGGCAAAGGACTCGTAGGCATTGTCAACCCTGATAAGAGTAGCCTTTACAGGCTTTTCAAGCTTGAAATCCTTATTCACCAGGACAATACTTGCCCCGGTTTCATAGAGGTATTTTTCATATTTGGGATTTGCCAGGAAGGCCAGGGTTCCGCGTTCTGCACTTTCAATCTTGGCAATGTTGGTCACCTCAGCTTCCGGATCTCCTTCGATTGTCCCTTTCAGGAATTCGGCAATCACTTTGGCTTTGAAATTCATATGTTACAGGTTTTGTTTAATTATCAGTAATGCAAAGCCCTCCGACACCCGGATGAAACGGTTTTCATATGCCCTGGCTGGGTTTATGCCGGCAGCTTCGAAACAGCAAAACTAAGGATTTATTCAGAAAGCCTGTTTCAATTCTTTCGGATAACATAAAAAATGTTTGGTCACATTCCTCGAGATCTCACTTACATTGAACATGTCGGACGCCTCGGTTATGTCTACCGTCTCGCCGTTTTTCAGCATAATCTTGATCCGGTCATCCATATAATTGTATGCATGATTACTGATTTCACCCCTGACCAGAAAGTAACGGCTGTCTTCTTCCCCGATGTCCAATGCACTGCAGATGATCTTCCTCAGATCTGATATTTTCTCTTCGCTAAAGGGCTCTTTTTTCATTTCAATACGAAATAGTCGCCGGTTAACAAGGTTGCGGCAGAGTGTAGACAGGATCTTGTCCTCTGCATCGCACCACACTTTAGCAGAGCTGATAATGTCATTATCATCGAGGCGGCTAAACAGGTCGGTCAATAGCGGTCTATCCTGAGAATTAAAATCCTGTTTGCTTACCTCTTTTTTAAGAAAATAGCTGAAAGCCGGCGTGGCAAAGAGAATTGTGTCCGACATGGAAAGCTCTCTGGCTCTTTTCAGGATCATGACCAGGAGTGATTCTGCAGAAATAACGGTCTTGTGGAAATATACCTGCCAGTACATCAGGCGGCGAGCCACCAGGAATTTCTCCGTTGAATAGATTCCTTTGATGTCAATCACCAGCTGGTCATCCTTCACGTTGAGCATCTTGATGATCCGGTCGGAACCGATAACTCCTTCGGTCACACCTGAAAAATAACTGTCGCGCCGCAGGTAATCAAGCCGGTCCATATCGAGCTGACTGCTTACGAGCTGGTGGAGGAAACGCTTGGGGTATTTGTCCTGAAAAATGCGGATGGCCAATTCCAGCTGCCCGTTAAATACTTCATTCAGTTGCTCCATGAACAGGAGGGAAAGCTCTTCATGCTGAATATCACTGATGATGCTGTTTTCCAGGGCGTGGGAAAACGGGCCGTGACCGATGTCATGAAGGAGTATGGCTGCCATAACGGCTTCTCCCTCTTCCTCGGTGATTTCGTGACCCTTTGACCGGATGACCTGTATAGCAGAACCCATCAGGTAACATGCCCCAAGTGCATGCTGGAAGCGGGTATGGTTTGTGCCCGGGTAAACATAATGGGTGAGGCCAAGCTGCTTGATCCTGCGTAATCGCTGGAAGTAAGGGTGTTCAATGAGATCGTAAAGGATCTCATACGGAAAGCTGATAA
Organism: uncultured Bacteroidales bacterium; assembly: GCA_963732905.1. GTDB lineage: Bacteria > Bacteroidota > Bacteroidia > Bacteroidales > DASQZK01. The sequence goes on along the minus strand of CAVTBM010000006.1, from coordinate 299,748 downwards.
AACCCAGAACCGGATCGTTGATGATCTTTCGCTTATTGACCGGAAGCTCACTCACTTTCGTTGAAGCTTAGATTGAATAAAAAAAATCAAATTTACTTTCAATTATTGGTTTGTCAAAGGAAAAAGAAGGGAGGATGGGGGAAGATGAAAGGTGAAAGTGAGGGAGTGAGTGATTGAGGGATTGAGTGATTGAGGGATTGAGTGGAAAGGCGAAAGGCGAAAGGGAGGAGAAGAATAATGAATATTGAAAAAACCAAATCGTTGAAATTTAATGCTTCACGTCTATGAAAAAACCGGATACCCAATCTGTGATAATCTGCGTAATCTGTGGTGAAAAAGCGGGAGGAAAGGCAAAAGGCGAAAGGGAAAAGAAGAATAATGAATATTGAAAAAACCAAATCGTTGAAACGTAATGCTTCACGTCTATGAAAAAACCGGATACCCAATCTGTGATAATCTGCGTAATCTGTGGTGAAAAAGCGGGAGGAAAGGCAAAAGGGAGGAGAAGAATAATGAATATTGAAAAAACCAAATCGTTGAAACGTAATGCTTCACGTCTATGAAAAAACCGGATACCCAATCTGTGATAATCTGCGTAATCTGTGGTGAAAAAGCGGGAGGAAAGGCAAAAGGCGAAAGGGAAAAGAAGAATAATGAATATCGAATAATGAATAATGAATGTCGAATGAAGGAGGATAAGAGGCGAAAGATGAAAGGTGAAAGTGAAGGAAGGAAAATATCGGGTGATGAATCATTCATCGTGAATTCGGCGTCGGGAAACAAGGTAGCAGAGACACACCAAAGCATGTCCCATGAATGAACGCCTGTTTAATCCATTCTTCTCGAAGAGACACCCCCCTGGGCATCTCTCCCTGTGACCATATATTTACTGGAATCGGTTACCGTTGGCTTGAGAACCAGTGACCGGTCAATTTGTAACCGTTAGCGATAACCGGTTCCGGTTTGGAGACAAAATTTTCCCATACAAAAAAGGGCTGAAATATTTTTGCAGTGAGATAAAAAAAATGATGAATTCATCTGACATTCATCAAAATGGATGTCATCATTTCGGGTGAGTTGATAACTTTTCGTCAAAAAGGTAAAAACGGGACGCTGAGATTTGGGGGATGAAAGTCATTAAGGGCGGCGGGTTTGGAAGGCGGGGGAGGGACCCCTTTTCAAGTAAAGACATCCTAAGAATAACGAAGCCCCTTACTCTGCCCTGACCCCTGACGAGGTTAAGATGTTAGGTTTTTAAGTTAAGAGGTTAAGAGGTGAGGAAGAATACGGCAGAATGTTAAAGCGGGGTGGATTTCCCGGTTTTTTTGTAGAGATACACCTTGAGGCATGTCTCGTGGAAGAACTTCGCTGGGAAGAAGTGCAGAAGGGAGGAAGGAGTTCCCTTATGACATAGCCTTTTCCGGATGAAAAAATCGCATCTCGCGTGGAGATTTATTGCAACTCCCAGTGAAGTTCTCCTCACTTTTTATTCCGCCATTTCGTCGGTGTCACAAGGAAAGAAGCCGTTTTAACACAAAACAATCTTACTATTCCAACAACCCTTTCTGTACCCCGGCTAAAGACCAGAGAGTGGAGAAAGGAAAATTTTTTAAGAGAAACAATCCCGAAGTCGGAAAAACAGCTGTTTTGAAAATAGTCTGCCTGACTGTCAGGGACCTGTACCTGCTTTATTGAAAGAACCAGAAATAGTAACACCGGTCTATATCCGGGCCTACCGGGCTGTCTGATCCCGCTCACCGGCTTACCGTTTCCATACGAAGTCCGGATCCGAAATTCAGGTCCTATTCCATCATTTCTTCCAGGATTTTTACCGATTGAGAAACGCAATCTTCACATGTTGTCTCAAAAAGGTTATGTTTACTGGCGTATTTCTGCCCCTCCTCCGTATTTAAATCACAGTTTAATAATTGTTTGCAATCCGTGGTGTGGTACCGTATCACAAACTGGCGGTGAAAATCCTGTATCATACTTTGGATCTTTTCATTTCTTTCCTCGTTAGTGGTAAACGTTTTGGCGTTATACAGTCCAAGGACCATGAAGGATCCGGTAACTGCCCCGCAGGTCTTCTGTAATCTGCCCATACCGGCTCCGAATCCGGTGGTCAGTAGTAATGTTGTTTTAACATCAGCATCGAAATCATCCAGGAAGGCTTTTAAAACGGATTGGGCACAATTGTAACCCGATCTGAACGTTTGTATGGCTTTTTCTTGTTTTGAATTCATGTTCGTGAAGCGTTGGTTTTGTAAATGTTGTGAAGATGAAGATATAAAGTGATGGAGTGATGAATTTCCCCATAACTTTTTTAGCTCATGGCTCCTTATTCAACTCCCAATCCCAATGGCTATCCGGGACAAATAAACCCCAATATTCAAATTCAAAATTTTAAAACAGGATTTGCTTACTCACTTCCCTCTGCCTTTCGATTTTTTGGTCACCTTTTAAGCAGACGACTTTCGTTTGTTAACCGATATTAAACGGTTTTCAAAATCGACAGCCGGGTTTACCCGGCTGTAAAAAGCCTGCCAAAAAATCCCGGGCTTTTATTTACCCGGGAAACGATTACAGAATTTATGAACAACGGGAAATTATTTCCGGCAGACACGAATATTAAGGGTTGAGTTTGATGAGTTGACCCGTCCCGGTTTTTCCGTTTTCGGTAACCACGAAACCATACAACCCTGCCGGAAATTGTCCCAGGCTGATTTCCTTACCCGGGTATACCGACTGATGCAGAACTTCCCGGCCGGTCATATCGAAAAGTCTGAAGGAGGCGCATGAACGGGTGCCGCTGATGGTTAAATTATCGATTACCGGATTCGGGAAAACCTGGATTTTGAGCTCCCCCGGCGCAAGGGCAGAGTTACCATATCCGGTGTTCAGGGTATCCTGGCCTATGATCCGGCGGGTAAAACGCAACAGGTCTTCGTTCCCCTTTTCAACCGCAATGGATCCCGGAATAAGACGACCGTACCATTTTACGGTGTAGGAAATGGAATCGCCGGCAGGAATGCTTACATAGGCTCCCTGGTTCTCGATTTCATGGAATCCGGTTGCGACATATTCTTCCAGTTCACCTTCACCCGGTGCAGCATCGGCCGGATCGAGGTCATATCCGAATTGTTTCAGAAACAACACATCACTATTAACATGGGCACGCCAGCCATCACGCCCGTCGGCAAATATTTTTTTTCCATTATTGGCAGTGCTATACTGGTACCATACAATATCATCATTCATCTTTGTAAATGAACCGGCAAAAGCTGCATCACCGGTTACCGGGCCCTGTCCCAGCGGGAAAAAGCTCAGGCCACCCGGAGGTACGCGGGAATCTTCCCAGGGTGCAAAACTTTGTGCCGTGGAGGCTGTATTGATCATGGTGTAAGTGATAGTTACTGACGTGTCGGACAGGCTTGCTGAAAAGGTTTTCCGGAACTGCAGATGCGGCCCGTCATCAACGGCGCTGGTCAGGATAAAAGCTGTATCTGCAATACCACCGGTATATGGGCCTTCATCCAAAGCTGCCGGAGGTGGCCAGTTACCATATAGACTCCATGTCCATTCACTTTGCGGGCTGGGCCAGAGTGTGGAGCCCCAGGAATAACTGTCATCATTGGTTGTGGCAAGAATTTCAGTTCCATCGACCTTGAAAGAGCTGACATGTGCCCCGATATTGGCATTCACTTCAAAGTAAACGTTTGCAAATTCAAAGGAATAAATGCTATCGGCTTTTACGGGTACGACCTGTGACTGAAGATTGCTGAAGCTTAAACACAACACAACTAAAAGTGTAAACAGAGGTTTCATATTAAATATCTGGTTAGGTGGTTGAAGAGGGTCAAATATAATTATTTTCCCGACAGGGTGCTAAAATTACGGGGAGGAAGACTTAATTAAAATTACCGGTACCAAAACCCCGGTCGTTTTATTTTGTAAATACTGTCCTTTTTCAGGCTTCGACCGGAAAGTATAATTTGAGTTTGTTGCGGATTCCGGTTTTTTCCAGAATTAAAGTATAAAGCGATACTAATTTATCAGAATGAAAAGCGAGTTTCAGATGATTAACCAGCTTTGTCGTTCTCTCAGCATATCTCCTTCAGTTCGTCGGTATCATTAAACAGCTAAGTCACGGACTCCCAAAAGTGATTCTGAAGAACGGGTACGGTCAGCCAATGTAATCCATCGATGAAGCGATAATAGACGGTGAGGACGGTACTTCCGGAATAGGAGGTAAAGGAATGGATTGTCCTCACCTGGTACCTGCAACACCAACCAGATGTTAATGGTGACGAGGTCCTCGATATCCTGGAATATTACCGGACCGGCAGCCCCGGATTGTTTGAGAAACAGGCTAAGTGATCTGAGGCCGGCGAATAAAGGAAGAACGGTGAAAAAACCGGTATATCGCGGGATTGTCATGAGGCTGCCTTCTCATAACCAAGACAGTTTTACTTTTCTGCAATATTTTTCCCAGGCGTCACCGAAAATTTTTGACAGCATTCTTTCTTCTTCCGAAGAATAAATTCCCGATCCGGTATAAACTGCTAAACCAGTCAGGATTCCTGGTCTGGTGTCACACAAGAGACCTGACCAGGATATACGATCCGGTGGTGATGAGTTCTTTACGGGGGATTTTTGTTAAGATCAGAACAACTGACCAGATCCTGATGGTAACACCGGCGACCAGGATGATTAAAGAAAGCCAGTTTAAAACATTTGAGGGACCATTCACACTAAAATTGGCCGGATACAGAATATTCAGAATTAATCCGGCAATCAGGAAAGGTAATGTGAACAGTCCGATTTTTCTGCCAATACATATAAGTATTTTCAATTTCATGATAGTGCCTCCATTGGTTTTAGGTCAATTTTTGTCATTTTACCAATTTGGCAGACCATGATATTTCATCATCAAGGATCTTAATAATGTATATCCCTTGTGTTAATGAAGAAAGATCCAGTGAAATGATTTCATTTTCATGCGTTTGTTTAAATTTCTTTAAGATCAGTACATTCCCTGTCTCATTTAAAATGAAGATCTGCACATTATTTCTTTGCGTGTTCAGGAACTTGATATTTAAAGAATTAAAAACCGGATTCGGATAAATTTGAATAAATTCCGATGATTTTGCAGTGGGAATGGTTTCTTCTTTCATAACGGTTACAATCAGAGTATCAGATGCTGTGCATCCGTTTGTATCCGTAATTTTCAACCAAATCTTATGTTCTCCCGCTCCTAATGCTTCACCCTCAAGCTCAATTGACGGCAATGCAGTACCGTCGTACCAATAATAATCGCTAAAGTTATCGTCTGCATTCAAAATAAGGGTTTCATTCAGCATGATGCTCGTATCGTTCCCCAGGAACAATTCGGGCATTTCGTATATCGATAAATCTACCGGTATTCCTTTGCTTTCACAATCGAAAACGGTTTGTGTGATAAAATACCGGTAGTTCCCTGCCTGATTAATTCCGGTCTTGAAACTATTCCCGGTACCTGCCAAATGATTTAGTAAAGAATCACTATACCATCTGATACCGGAGCCTGAAGCAACTAAGTCAGGTACGAATGAATTCTGGCAAACCGATACATTATCTGCTACCGGATTTGGGGGAGTGCTCCTGATGGTTAAGCTTACTTTTTCTGACAAGCTGGGGCATCCGTTAATCGTTTGTGTGACATAGAAAGTATAGACTCCGGGAAGAGTATTGCCCGTTGCATAAGCATTACCTGAGTGTACCGGGGAAGTTAATTCTGAATCACTGTACCACTGGATACCATTTCCGGAAGCCGTAAGATCGGGAATGATGTTGTCCTGACAGAAAGAAACATCGCTTGTTACCGGCCTGTCGGGGTGCGGATTTATTGTCAGGGTTACTGTTGTATCCCGGCTCTGGCATTCATTAATTGTTTGTGTGACATAATAAATATAGACTCCGGGAAGGTTATTGTCTGTGGCGAAAATATTACCTGAGTGTACTAATGAGGTTAATTCTGAATCGCTGTACCACCTTATGTTACTGCCTGTTACCGTCAGGTCCGGCACGTCCTCTCCCTGACAAACAGTTATACTTTCACCAGCCGGGGGTGCCGGATTTATTCTTAACGTTACATTTTTGGGCGGGCTTTCACAGCCATTTACTGTTTGGGTTACGGAGAACTGGTAACTGCCTGGCAGTTCAACTCCAGGGACAAAGCCGTTTCCAACAGCGATGGTGGAAGAATCATCACTAACGCAACGTAAAGAAAATCCATTCGACTTTGCATCGGTCATGGAGGCATATATTTCAGTGAACGTGGTACTGAGTGTCCGGTTGGAAGTGCTCGAATTCCAATACGTGCAATAGGAATTCAGGTTGGTATAAGTACCTTCGGCTGTGCGTTTACCGGCCATGAGTGCATTGAAGCCGGATGTACCGCCCGCCATTAATTTTGAACCCTGGTCTGATCCCCGCATTCCATAGGTATTGGCCTCTGAAGGAATCATGCCCAGGGCAATTTCCAATTCCTTCCATTCATCGTTTGAAGGCACGTGCCAGCCGGAAGGACAAATTCCCTGGCTGCTCTCGGTTACCGAATAGTTCATCAGTTCATTCCACTGGTACAAGCCTCCGTAAATCCCGCAATTTTCAGGATTGTCCCCATAGCAGTATTTTTCGATTTCGGTATTGTCTGACTGCTCAGAGGATCCGTTGATCCGTACTCCGATATCCAGGTTATCCGCCATCCAGAGCCGGTTTCCGATACGTACCGTGTTGTATTTCCGGCTGTCTCTTGAATCGTACAATGAATCCGGAAAAGCATACCACCGGACATCTTCGCCTCCAGCTTCAAGAATTATTTTCCGGTCACCGGTATTGAAGGTAGAATCCCTGACCAGAGGCGTTGCGGGAACCGGTTTTATTAACAGCATAACCATGATGGGCAGGCTTTCAATATTATTATTGGTTTGGGTAACGTAATAATAATAATCGCCCGGAGATCTTTTTCCGGTGGAAAATGTATTGCCTTCATGCACAGGATGGGTAAGTTGCCAATCATCGTATCCGTACCAGCGGATATTGTGACCTTCAGCAACGAAGTCAGGTACCTGGGAACCATCGCAAACCCTGATACTTTCCACAACCGGTGGCCTGACTTCAGGAAGAATTGTAAAAATTACCGTATCCGGAGCACTTTCAAATCCTGAAATGGTCTGGGTAATATAATAGGTATAATTTCCCGGAAGAACATACACAGGCTTGTATGAATTGCCGTAGAATAAAGGTTCATCCGGGTTTGAAACACACCGTACGGAAGCAAAAAAGTCTTCTTTAGGCCAATAAGCTCTTTGGATCGGTCGGCCACTATCAAGAGTGCGGATAAAAGTATTATCAATGCTCGAGGGGGTTGCAACAATGAAATCTGTAAAATTTCCAAGACCAACATAATAGTCCGTACAATTACCAACTCCCCCAGGCAGAGCAGTAAACCCGCTTTCATTTCCTGTTTCACAATGTTGTTCCAGCCAGTGTTCACTACCTTCTTCTTTAAGCTTACAACCAATTCCGTCACCTCTCCAGCCAACCATAACGGCTTCTTCCCAATTCATCCCAAGGAAACTTTCCAGTTCAATCCAATCGTCATCCGTTGAAAGATGCCAATGAGTGGGGCATGAATTCAAAGCAGCGTTGTATTGGTATAACCTCCCATAAGGTTTTGAGTATGAAACACTGTCATGCTGGTAGTAACACGAGCCTTCAGAATAATAATTCAGATTTTCAGCCATCCACAGTTGATCCCCAATCTGAACCGTTTTATAGGTTTGACCGTCCCGGTTATCATATAAAGGATTATTGGGATCTCCATACCATTTAATATTTTCACCACTGGCTAGCAGGTCTGGCACAGGATCACCAAGATAGATCGTAACATTCTCCGAAACCGGTGGCAGAATTTCGGGAACTATATTTAAAATAACAGATTTGATATCACTTTCACAACCTGAAATAGTTTGGGTTGCATAGAAAATATATTTCCCGGGATCATTCAAACCAGTATTAAAGATATTGCCTGTCTGAACCGGGAATTTTCGGCCAGGATCCGTGTACCATATGATATTTTCCCCTTCTGCAGTTAAATCCGGAACCGGATTTCCTGCTGTCACACTGGTATCATTAGCAATGGGATCAGGGGTTAAAGAATGGATATTTCCGTAAGCGTCCATGGGGCCCTGGCAGGGATCCGAATCGTCTCCGTCCGGCTCATTGGGACATGGAGGACAATGAGCGGGTTTAGGTCCCAGACCCCAGTTATAGTAACCGTCTCCGTCCTCATCAGAACACCGGATATCGCTGTCATTATAATTTAAGCTTCTGACCGGTGGATCCAATACATCAAGATCCAGATCGTAAACGTCGCATAATAAATACAGATATCCATTGTCTCCCCAGTATTTTCCCCAACTGTTTTTCAATATCCATACAGTTTCGCCGATTATGGGATCATCTGGCTGAATGGTTACCCATTCGTATTTGTTATAATAATTATCCCCCTCTTCTATTACTTTATATCCCACTAATGTAAGTACATGCCACCAGGAATGAATTGTAACGGTTGCCGGTCCTTCTATAATATTTTTTTTGACCAGATCTTTTACCGGAGATCCCAGAGATTTTTGTCCTCCAATCGTAATGTTTTCCGAGGGATTAATGCATTTATACGAACAAGGCAATTCTTGAGCATTGTATTCGAAACATGACTCCTCTATAATTCCGCTATTGCTTATATACATTAAAGCCATGGTAGGAGATCCTCCTGCACATGAACCACCACCGGAACAGGAGACAATATCCTGCTCGGACAAATCCAGATCAAGATGCTGATTGAAATATAAGTTCACGAGTAATTCAGTCGCCCCGACAGCTCCAAATGCCCAACAACTGCCGCATCCTTTCTGATCCCGCACCGGCGTCATCCAATCCTGTCCATGACGATTTCTCCAGCTGAATTCCTTTGCAAAGGGTAATCCCAATTTTTCCCCGGAAGCATCCTGAGTATTCCCGGGCAGTTCGAATATACCTCCCGAATAATATTCAAGTCCCTGAAGATTTGGGACGCTGCCACCGAACATTTGCATCTTTTCTTCATAGGTCATTTTTGAGACTGAGGTCTCACCAGCTATCCAGTGCATTCCATGTTTTTTAATGTTTTCATTCAGTATGGATATCTTTTCCGATCGCTGCTGTGACGTTTTTTCCGCCAAGGGTGCCCTCAGATATTTTTGTACCCCGCTTAAAGAAATTTCCTTCAGAATGACTGAAGCGTCGATGGTCACCACCCTTATTTCAAGCGGATGGATGTTGTCAAGTAATGCCGTTTCCTCCGCATAACCAGAAATAGAAAAATTCATAGAAGGACTGATTAGAGGATAGAATTCACAAATGAGAAATTCATTAAAAAAATCGTCTACCAATATTATCCTAATAAGGCTTGAATCGGAATTTAAACGGATATCACATGAAATGGCCAGTCCACTGATGATCTTAACCGGTTTAAAAGGATTGAGTATCGTGTCTTTTGAGAATACTGAATTAATTTCTAATCTTTGCTCAGCCTCATTCTGCAATGTAAAAGTTTTGCCTTGTGAAAACCCCGGAATACCAAACAGGGTTATCAGAATAATTATAAAAGAAAGTAAAAGCAGTTCTTTTAAGTGGTTCGTTGAATTTGAGGTATACATCGAATTGTATATTATTCATTTTATTTTTCATTGATTGAAAACCCTGGTATCAGCTTTCATCAGAATTCAAAAAAATGAAACCCAAAAGCAACAAAACAGGCCATTAGACAAAGTCAGCCAGATAATTCCATGAATCATATTTGATGAAAATTTACCACAAATTTTGAGGTAAAGTCAATAGGATGAAGAAGATTTGATGAGTATATAAAAAAGATAGTCGGAAATATTAAAGTGATATTTCAATTCAAACTTTTCATCCTCGGGGCATTAAAAAAGGAAAGACAGATTCCTGAAATTTCTGTCATAGAGCGTTTTGGTTAAACCCTGACTCCTCAGCACCGTTCTTTATCGCAGTAATTCTTTTGACACATTTCTTAACGGGTATTCCCCCATGTACTGGTCCCTTTCAGGTCCCGGGTCAAAGCGGTTACGGACAGCAAAATAAAGGAACACTGGCATCCGGAGCTACAGGTATTAGTGCAAGACGGTCTCCGTCAACCAGGTGCTTTCGGTAAGGTCACGGTCGGGTCTTACGTTTTTTGATTGGAGGATCATTGATCGGATCAATCCTAAAAACTTACACCTGTACATTTTGACTCTTTCAATTCAATACAGCCACAGAGTTTGTATTTCCCTCAAAATTAGTTTCTTTATTTTTCCCGGGGTCAAAAACCCATTTTCCATCCACATTAAACTTATACTCATATTTCCCGGGTAATAGGTCTATCCTGCAAACCCAGCCTTCACCATCAAAAGTCATTGGATTTTTCCATATTAACCAATGATTCATGGTTCCTCCCAGATACACGTTCCTGGCATTCTTATATCCTTTGAGTTTGAATTCATATTTCCCATTCATACTGGCTTCCACCGGGAGCATATTTACCCCTGTTGCCTTTGCCAGACGATTAATGGGATTTTCCATTCCATGATACAGGGTATACATAAAATCCTGATCTTGCTGTAAAAGGGAAACTGCTTTTTGCCATTGTAACGGATGTTCTTTTTTAGTTTCTTCTGCCGTTTTTAAAACTAAAGAAAGGTACAGTGCTTTTTTGAGTTCCTGATCCGATGCCAGGCTGTTGCTAAATGTATTTTTCGTAAATTCACTATACTTTTTCTCCAGATCCTTGAAAGCGGAATCTTCATCCCGGGTCTTTACCAGGACTTCAGGTTTTTCTGCTTTTATTAATACATACTTCATTTGGTTGTCAGAAACATACTGTCCGCCATTTTTAAGAATTACAGTTTTCGCAACGTTATATATTCTGTCAGAAAATGCAGTAATTGTTTCATCGGAAGGAAGTTCAGGCCGGGCATTGTTATAATACCTGTCCTTAATCACCCAGCCCTGTTGTTCCATCCATCGGTAGCCTTTTACGACGCCAATGATGGTGCCCAAAGTTGCAGCATCGCAGTCAGCATCGAAGCCCCAATTGAATGAAATTTCCATGGTTTTAATTAAATCGAGGTGACCATACAGGTATTGGGATACAATGGATGCATGGTTCATTACAGACTTATTGCTTTGAGTAATGAAATAGTATGTCTGCCTGATTCTGTTTCGCGACTTCTGCCAGTCATCCGGATACTCTTTATACCATGACATGGCATTCATTGTTGCCTGGTAGATCTGAGATTTTTTATCCAGCGTTTTTATCCCTGCTTCCAGTATTTCAGCCGGATCGGATGTAGTAAATGCAGTAGCAATCATCGCGGTGTAAAACTGGGTAGTTTGAGCGGGTTCATTATCGATGACAATGCGGGTATAATGCAATCCAATCCTTCCGGCTGTTTGCGGCATCGCCGGTGCGATCAGGCCAAAGGTTTCACAATTAAACTGGCCGGCTACATTCACTGATGCCCAGGGATTTAAACAAACATTCCCTGTTTCTGACGGATCAAACCCGATTTCCATCAATTGTCTCGCATACGTGTTGGTGGAATAAATCTTATAATTCATATTTCTTTTCCAGATGTTTGCGATGGTATCATAAGGCAAAAGAAGGATCTTATATTTTTCCATAAAATAGATGTACATCCATTCAATATCCGTATCATCATCTGTAAAGGCTCCAAGGGGCAATCCGGGAATATAACCCGAAAGCGTTCCCGGTTCATTATTATACTTTTCTTCATAGGGCAGGCCGTTCAGATTGCCAATAAGCTGGCCAACCAGCCCTCCTTTGATTTTATCCTTCAGGGTGGTTTCTTCTATTTTAACTGTTCTGTTACAGCCGGTTAAAATGGCTATGATCCCGATGAGCAGTATTAATCTCTTCATGTTATTATAAGGGTTATTTTATTTCTACCTGTTATGGGCTTAATGACCACACCTGTGATCTGTAGTGTTTTCGAACTGATTTTTTTCCTGGCAGTAAATAATGCTACAATTTAGGCATTTCCTTTTTTTTGAAAAAGGTTTAAAATTAATATTACTGCGAACATTTCAGTCAATGTTTGGGTGTAAGGGTGTAACCCGTCAACGAATTCATGATTCAGTTTCACCACAGATTTCACAGATTAGCATAGATTATTAAAGATTGGGTATCCGGTTTTTTCATAGACGTGAAGCATTACGTTTCAACGATTTGGTTTTTCATTCATTTTCACCACAGATTACACAGATTGTCACAGATTGTCACAGATTATTAAAGATTATTAAAGTTGGGTATCCGGTGTTTTTATAGATGTGAAGCATCACGTCTCAACGATTTTTCATTATTCATTATTCATTATTCATTATTCTTCTCCTCCCTTTCGCCTTTTGCCTTTCCTCCCGCTTTTTCACCACAGATTACGCAGATTATCACAGATTGGGTATCCGGTTTTTTCATAGACGTGAAGCATTACGTTTCAATGATTTGGTTTTTTCAATATTCATTATTCTTCTCCTCCCTTTCGCCTTTCGCCTTTCCTCCCGCTTTTTCACCACAGATTACGCAGATTATCACAGATTGGGTATCCGGTTTTTTCATAGACGTGAAGCATTACGTTTCAATGATTTGGTTTTTTCAATATTCATTATTCTTCTCCTCCCTTTTGCCTTTTGCCTTTCGCCTTTCGCCTTTCCACTCAATCACTCAATCACTCTAATCCCTCAATCACTCACTCCCTCACTCCCTCACTTTCGCCTTTTCATTTCTCCCTCCCAATCACTACTTTTACCTTCCTTCTTTATTCTTTATATGTTGTAATTATGAAACCTGTGAAATACCTGTGCCTGTTACTATGGATTATCCTGATCCCGGGGATCGCCACCGGACAAAAGACACCTGCCGACTACGTCAACGTCTTTACAGGCACCTCAAACTCCCGCTGGATGCTCTTCCCCGGACCCTCCATGCCGTTCGGGATGGTCAAGCTCAGCCCAGATAACCAGGACAACGTCTGGAATGGCGGCTATGAATACACTATTGGCAGTATCTCCGGTTTCAGCCACCTTCACGCGATGAGCCTTGGCGGACTAAGCCTGATGCCCGTGTCGGGAAAAACGGCCCTGTTCCCCGGACCATCCGACGGTCCGTTCGGAAACATGTGGACCTCGGGATACCGCTCCCGGTACGAAAAGAAAACCGAAAAAGGTTCCCCCGGTTATTACTCCGTTTACCTTTACGACTACGACATCCGGACCGAACTCACCTCTACCGAACGATGTGGCATGATGCGCTTTACCTGGGAAAAAGAGGGTGATGGACATATCATCGTCAATTTTGCCTTCCCGCAGGAAGAGAAGTATACCGTCAGTGAAGCCCATGCAAGTCAGACAGCCCCCGGGGAGATCACCGGATATATCAAAGAAACCAACCAGTATGCACAGGATTATACCGTATTTTTTATTCTTCAGACAGATCATAACTTTACGATGAATGGCTGGACAATGGGAAAATACGACGGTGCCGACACGAATTACGGAACCAACTGGCGGCGGCCGGTCAGGGAGACGGATAAAACTCTCGACTTTACCTCATCGGGCGACTGCGGACTCGTCCTTAACCTTGCAGATTTCCGGAAAGGGGAGGTGCTGGTCAGAACCGGCATATCGTTTACCGGCATCGACGGAGCCAGGCTTAACCTTCAGAAAGAAATGATCCCCTTCGGATGGAATTTCGACGCCGTGGTTGCGGTAGCCAGGAGAACATGGAACGACTTGCTCGGAAAGGTTGAAGTCAAAACGTCAGACACGTCAGATATCGAAAAATTCTATACCGGCCTTTACCGTGCCTTCACCGGAAAAAGTATCATGAGTGATGTGGACGGGAAATTTACGGATATGTGTGAGAAAGTCAGGATACTGAACAATCCCGGCGATGCAGTCTATAGCAGCGATGCATTCTGGGGCGCACAGTGGAACCTTTTTCCGCTCTGGACACTCGTCACACCCGGATACGCCCGTTCCATGACAGCTTCTTTGGTTGATCTCGCCAAAGTCGGCGGCTGGATCCCCGAAGCGCCTACCGGCATCGAATACGCCCCGATCATGGGGGCCCAGCATCAGAACTCCCTCATCGTCAGCTGTTACCAGAAGGGGATCCGCGATTTCGACGTGGATACTGCCTGGAGTGCCATCCTTCACGATTATACAACGCCGGGTATTGAATATCCCTGTGGAGGATTCGCAGGCGACAGGCAAATGGGTCCGTATTTGAAGTATGGCTATGTCCCCGATGAGTATGGCCCGGTATCCAATACCATGGAATATGCCTACGATGACTGGGTGTTCTCCCAGTTTTCCCTGGCCCTGGGAAAAGAAAAAGAATATCAGCAGTTCCTCGACAGATCAAAGAATTACCGCAATGTATTCGATCCGGAAACCCGTTTTATCAGGCGGCGGCACAAAGATGGTTCCTGGGTCACCCCTTTTAATCCCCTGGCATACGGAACCACCGGCGGTTGGAACGGTCCCGGCTACATGGAGGGAAATGCCTGGGTCTATTCCTTCTTCGTCCCCCAGGATATTCCTGACATGATGAAACGTATGGGTAACGATCTCTTTAATGAAAGGCTGGAAACAGGAATTGAACAGGGGTATTTCGATCTGGGAAACCAGCCCGGACTCGAAATTCCTTTTGTCTTCAATTATTCGGGCAAACCATGGCTGACACAAAAATACTCCAGGATGGTAACCTCCGACCTGATCAACACCTCACCTCTCCATGGCTGGGAAGGGGAGGAGGATGAAGGGCAGATGAGCGCCATGTATGTCCTTCTCTCCATTGGGCTCTTTGAGGTGGACGGCGGATGCTCGGTGAATCCGGGTTACGACATCGGCAGCCCGGTGTTCGACACCATCGTCATCCACCTGAGCGATACATATTACGGCGGACATGATTTTACGATCCGGACCATCAATAATTCCTCTGAAAACATGTATATTCAGGAAGCATGGCTGAATGGAAAACCACTCGAGCGGCCCTTCATCCCCCACAGTGAGCTGGTGAAAGGCGGAGAACTGGTACTGAAAATGGACAGTAAGCCGAATTATAACTGGTTTAAAACAGATGATTAAAAAAAGCCCTAAATACCCCAAACCATAAATTTGTAATATAATTTTAAAGGAAGTTGATGTTGTAAATACGTCATTCAATTTAACCGCCATACCATGAAATATAACCTTTATTACGGGATCACTCTTGCCGTTATATCTGTTCTCACGTTTACGGACTGTAATCAGGTGCGGAACGAGCAATTTGATCCGGCCGCTTTCGTCAATATGAAGATCGGCACGAAAAGTTCCAATACTTTCGTGACGGCAGTGTACCCTTTCGGTATGGTTTCTCCGGGCCCCTTTTACAATGCTGCAAAAGGCCGCGCGCTGGATGAGACCATGACGGTAGGATTTTCTCACATACATGCCAGCGGTGTCGGTTGTGGCGACCTCTGGGGAGCAATCAGCCTGATGCCGGTTTCCGGTGACGAACCCTATATTAATCCGGGCTTTTCATCACCCATAAAGGATGAGGTGGCTGTCCCGGGATATTACAGTGTAAACCTTTCAAAATATAATATCCGGACCGAGCTTACGGCTTCAAAACGTGCGGCTTATCACAGGTATACCTTTCTTGCTGATAAACCGGGGAAACTGCTTGTTGATCTTACCCGTCACCTGAATCCCAGGTTTGGCGACAGCCAGATTAGCGTGGTTTCGGGGAATGAAGTCTCCGGTTATATGTCTGAAGGGGCATTTTGTTCCTCCAACCCGACAAGGCACAAGATCTATTTCTGGCTAAAATCCTCAAAACCCTTCAAAAATGCACAGCTCTACTCAGACTTCAGCCCCGCCGGTCAGGATAGTGTCAGGGGGGCGAACCTGGCTGCGCTCCTGGCATTTGATCTGTCTACGGGAAGGGTCATCGATATAAAGATGGGGATATCTTATGTAAGTGCAGAAAATGCCAGGGAAAACATGGAGGCCGAGATTGGAAGTAAAACATTTGATGAGGTGAAGCAGGCTTCCCATAAGGAATGGAACCGCCTGTTGTCAAGGATCAGGGTTGAAGGCGGCAGTGATGAGGATAAGACCCTTTTCTACACCGCCTTGTATCACTGCCTCCTGCATCCCAATATTTTCAGCGATGTGAACGGCGATTTCCTTTCTTTCAGCAAGTACCCCGCGCCAGGTCCCCGTGTGGTTGAGAAAGCTAAAGGCTATACCCATTACAGCCTGTTTTCACTCTGGGATACCTACAGGAATCTTCACCCGCTATTTTGCCTGGTATATCCTGAATACCAGGTCGACATGGTAAAATCAGTGCTGGACAAGTACCGGGAAAAGGGATGGCTGCCCAAATGGGAACATGCCAACGTCGAAACCTACAATATGAACGGCGCTCCGGCATCTGTGATGCTGGCCGACACGTACATGCGGGGACTGCGCGGATATGATACCACACTCGCTTTTGAAGCCATATACAAAGAGGCGACTTTTCCCGATACATCTTCCAGGGAACGGAACCGGCCCGGACTCGAACAATACATTAAGTATGGCGGATGGATCCCCCAGGATTTTGTGATGATCAAACCTCCGGTGTGGGGACCCGTTTCCACCACGCTTGAATATAACCTGGCTGACTGGAGTTTTGCGCAAATGTGCCGGCAGATGGGCCACGACAGTCTCAGCCAGGTATTTTACAGGCGCTCATTGGGGTACCGGAACTTTTTTAATCCTGATTTTGACTTCCTGATGCCCAAAACCAAAGATGGGAAGTGGTATTCCCCTTTCGACCCGGAAAAATTTCTCTGGTTCACCCCGGGGACGGCCTATGTAGAAGGTACGGCGTGGAACTATGCCTTTTTTGTGCCTCACGATATGGATGGGCTGAAGCAGCTTATGGGCGGCGATGAAGCTTTCACCGAACACCTCCGGGCCTGCTTCGATAACGGATATTTCCAGATGTCCAATGAGCCCGACATCGCTTACCCGTGGCTTTTCAACTATGCCGATGGCCAGGCCTGGCTTACCCAGAAAACTGTCAGAGAACTTGTACGTAAATATTTTAAAAACAGTCCCAATGGCCTTCCCGGCGATGATGATGCCGGAACCATGTCGGCATGGCTCGTCTACGCTATGATGGGATTTTATCCCGACTGCCCGGCCAGTAACATTTACCAGCTTGCCAGCCCGGTTTTCGACAAGGTGACATTGACTCTGAACCGAGATTATTATCCTGGAAAAGCATTTACCATAACCGGTCATAAAACGGGTCCGGATGACCTTTTTGTTCGGTCGATGAAACTCAACGGGCTGGATTACAGGGAACACACGCTGAATTACAAGGACATTGTATCAGGAGGCAATCTGGAAATGGAGCTTTACACAAGATAAAACCGTAAGTTCCATGTTCTTAACATTACTTTCTAAAATTTTGTGATTTAAATGTTTATTCGTATTTTTGCGGCCGTTGGAGAGGTATTAAAACCTAGGGGACTGAAGTCCCCTATTTTGTTACCGGAAATAATATGTTAAACAGGGAAACATTCGGGGAGGTCGTAAGTGAGCGCCTTGAAGGTTCGGAGATCTTCCTGGTGGACATTCAATTCAGGCCGGGAAATAGGGTGCAGGTCTATATCGACAAACCGGACGGGATCACGATCGAGGAATGTGTTGACTTGAGCCGGCACATCATTTCGGTGATTGACAGGGAGGTCGAGGACTATGAACTCGAAGTCTCCTCACCCGGGCTGGATATGGGATTCAGGGTTGAAGAACAATACAGGAAGTACCTTGGAAAGGAAGTGAAGGTGGTACTGCTTGACGGAACGAAATTTACAGGAGTATTGAAGAATTTTGATAAGACCGGGATAGACCTCGAATATAAAAAAGCCATCAGGGAAGAAGGGAAGAAGAAAAAGAAGGTCATTATTGAGACGGTTCATTTGTTATTTGACCAGATAAAAATGACCACAGCGGTAGTTTCTTTTAAATAAGACATTAAATCAGGAAATGGAAAGCATTAATTTGATTGACACATTTGCAGAGTTTAAGGAACTCAAAAACATTGACAGGGTAACCATGATGAGTGTACTCGAAGATGTTTTTCGCAGTATGCTGATTAAGAAATACGGATCGGACGAAAACTTCGACATCATTATTAACATTGATAAAGGGGACTTTGAAATATGGAGGAACCGTGAAGTTGTCGAAGACGGGAATGTTGAAGATCCCAATTTCCAGATCCCTATCTCGAAGGCTAAGCTTATAGACGATGACTATGAAGCTGGTGAAGAAGTGACGGATGAGGTAAAACTGGAGAGTTTTGGACGACGTGCCATTCTGGCCCTGAGACAAAATCTTACAGCCAGGATACTTGAACTGGAAAAGAACAATGTTTACATCAAGTACAAAGACCGTATTGGTGAAATCATTACCGGGGAGGTTTACCAGGTTTGGAAAAGAGAGATCCTTGTACTTGATGATGAAGGGAACGAACTCATTTTGCCAAAATCGGAACAAATCCCTTCCGATTATTTCCGGAAAGGGGATACCATTCGTGCCGTGGTGATCAAGGTGGATATGAAGAATAATAACCCGCTGATCATTTTGTCACGGACGTCACCCGTATTTCTCGAGAGGCTGTTTGAACTGGAAGTTCCGGAAATCTTCGACGGACTTATCACCATCAAAAAAATTGTCAGGGTCCCCGGAGAAAGAGCCAAGGTGGCTGTCGAATCCTATGATGAACGGATTGATCCGGTTGGGGCCTGCGTTGGGATGAAAGGGTCACGTATTCATGGTATTGTAAGGGAACTTAAGAACGAGAATATTGATGTCATCAATTTTACAAATAACATTCAGCTTTTTATCACTAGAGCGCTCAGCCCGGCCAAGATCAGCAATATCAAGATCCTTGAAGAAGACAAGAAGGCAGACGTATATCTTGAACCACGTGAAGTTTCACTGGCTATCGGCAAAGGAGGCTTGAACATCAGGCTTGCCAGCCAGCTTACGGGCTATGAGATTGACGTTTACAGGGAAGCTGGTGGAGAAGACGATGAAGATGTGAATCTTGACGAATTTGCCGATGAAATCGAAGGCTGGATCATCGACGAACTGAAAGCCATTGGTTGCGATACCGCCAAGGCCGTTCTGGAGTTGACTCCGCGGGAATTGGTTGCCAGGACTGATCTTGAGGAAGAAACCATAAACGAAGTTGTGAAAATTTTAAAGGCAGAATTTGAATAATTCATATTGATTATTATAAATTAGGAATTCCGCAATAACAGGATAATTCAGGGTATGACAGAAAATAAAGCAATAAGACTCAGTAAGATCGCCAGGGAGTTTAATGTCGGGATCAATACGATTGTTGATTTCCTTCACAAGAAAGGACACAGCATTGATGTAGATCCTAACGGAAAAGTAGCCCCTGAACTATATGATCTGCTGGTCAAGGAATACAGTTCTGACCTTGATGAGAAGAAAAAGTCCGAAAAATTCAGCCTGAAAAATCTCAGGGAGAAAAAGGAAACCATCTCCATCGACGATGTGGAAGTGATTCCTGAGGCTGAAGAAGAAGAAGAGGAATTTTTAGTGAAGGACACCTCTGCCAGCGCCTCAAAACCTGAACAGAAAAAACCGGTTGAAGAGAAAATTCCCGAAAAACAACCCCAGGTTGGTCCGAAAGTAGTAGGCAAGGTCGATCTCGGGGAATTCCAGGGCAAAAAGAAAGTTGTCAGGGAAAAAGAAGAGATGAAAGAGGAAGCGGTGGCTGAGGAGAAAGAGGCCCCGGTTAAAGAGGTAAAAGCAGAAGAGGAGAAAATGAAACCTTCGCCGGAAAAACCTGAAGCTGATAAAGTAAAGGCGGAGAAGGAGAAGAGCGATAAAAGACCTAAAGTAGTTGGGAAAATTGACCTTGATGAGGTCAAAAAGAAAAAAGAAAAAGAAGTTAAAAAACCGGAGCAGAAGGAAGAGGTAAAAACGGAGGTCACACAAGAAAAACCTGAAGCCTCCGGAACTGAGATTGCGGCACAGAAGGAAGAAAAAGCTAAGCAGGAAGCCAAATCTAAGCAGGAAGCTCTTGTTGCGGAAGAAAAGAAGGTTGAAGATAAACGCATCCGTGCTGAAAAGGATGAATCGGATAATATGATCCCAACGGTCATCCGTAAATTGTCGGGGCCAACTGTTGTAGGCAGGATTGAACTCCCCCAGGAAAGGAAGGATCAGAAGAAAAAACCTGTGGCTTCAAGTAAGGAAAATGGCCGCCAGGATGGAAAGAAAAAGCGGAAACGCATAAGGAAGGATGCCGGTACCGAAGAGAAAGACAGGCCCATGGGTACTAAAAAAGAGAGACCGGTAACGGGGAAAAGAAAGAAAAAACTTCACCGTCCTGAAGTAAATGAGGAGGACGTTCAGAAACAGATAAAAGACACCCTGGCTAAACTTACTTCCAAAGGCAAGTCCAAAGGATCAAAGTACCGCAGGGAGAAGAGAGATACGATTCACCAGCGCCAGAAAGAGGAGATGGAAAGGCTGGAGGAAAGCAAGCATACTATCAAGGTAACGGAGTTCGTATCGGTGAGCGAACTGGCCAATATGATGAATGTCCCGGCGAATGAGGTAATAGCTACCTGCATGAACCTGGGGTTGTTTGTCTCCATAAATCAGCGCCTTGATGCTGAAACCCTTTCACTCGTGGCCGATGAGTTCAACTATCAGGTTGAATTCGTTAGTGTCGACCTGCAGGATACTCTGGATGAAGAAGAGGAATTACCTGAAATGCAGATTCACAGGCCTCCGATCGTGACTGTAATGGGACATGTCGATCATGGTAAAACCAAGTTGCTCGACTATATACGGCATTCCAATGTGATTGCCGGTGAAGCAGGAGGTATTACCCAGCATATCGGCGCTTATGCCGTTCAGCTCGATGACGGCAGGCAGATAACCTTTTTAGATACTCCGGGTCATGAAGCTTTTACTGCTATGAGAGCCAGGGGTGCACAGGTTACCGATGTGGCTATCATTGTTGTGGCTGCCGACGACGGTGTGATGCCTCAGACCGTAGAGGCCATCAATCATGCTTCGGCTGCCAATGTGCCGATTGTATTTGCCATCAACAAGATGGACAAAGCTTCGGCAAATCCCGAGCGTATCAAACAGGACCTGGCCAATATGAATTACCTGGTTGAAGACTGGGGCGGCAAATACCAGTCGCAGGAAATTTCAGCCAAAAATGGAACCGGCATCGAAGACCTGCTGGAAAAGGTATTACTTGAGGCTGAAATGCTCGAACTGAAAGCCAATCCCGAACGGAAGGCCATCGGCACCGTCATAGAATCTTCACTCGATAAAGGACGCGGTTATATCTCCACTATCCTTGTAGAGACGGGTACGTTAAACATTGGCGATGTACTCCTTGCCGGCAGCCATTTCGGGCATGTTAAGGCTATGTATAATGAACGCGGCAACCGTATCGATAGTGCCGGACCGTCAATGCCTGCACTGATCCTCGGACTTAACGGGGCGCCACAGGCCGGCGACAGGTTCAACGTTATGGACAGTGACCGTGAAGCAAAGGAAATAGCCAACAGACGTGAACAACTACAACGCGAACAGGAACTGCGGACACAGAAACATATCACTCTCGATGAAATCGGCCGCCGTATTGCCATCGGGAACTTTAAAGAACTTAATGTGATCGTGAAAGGAGATGTCGACGGATCTGTTGAGGCACTCAGCGACTCACTGCTGAAGTTGTCTACCGAAGAAATTCAGGTCAACATTAAACATAAGGCGGTAGGTCAGATCTCCGAATCAGACGTCCTCCTCGCCGCAGCTTCCGACGCCGTAATCATCGGCTTCCAGGTACGCCCTTCACTGAGTGCCCGGAAACTGGCAGAAAGAGAACAGATCGATATCCGTCTCTATTCGATCATTTATGATGCTATCGAAGAGATAAGGGCGGCTATGGAAGGCATGCTTTCACCCGAGATCAGGGAAGAGGTAACCGCTACCCTCGAAGTAGTCGAAACATTCAAAGTGACCAAGGTCGGAAATGTAGCCGGTTGTATGGTGAAGGAAGGAAAGATAAGCCGTACGTCCAAAGTCAGGGTGATCCGCGATGGTATCGTGGTTTACTCGGGTGAGCTCGGCTCACTGAAACGGTTCAAGGATGATGCGAAGGAAGTTGTGGCCGGACTGGATTGCGGTCTTAATATCCAGAATTTCAATGATATCAAAACCGGAGATATGATTGAAGCTTACAAGGAGACTGAAGTGAAGAAGAAATTGTAGGGATGGAAGGTCTTTGTTCCGGTATTGCGGAATCCTGTAAAAAATATTGGGCATATAAAACTGTAGGAGCGTAATATTTTACGCTCCTACAGTTTTATATGCCCAAATACTTTTTAAAGATCTTAAAATGCCCTCAGATCACTCAACCTCAGACCTGTAGTCCTCAGCCGATAACAGGTCGTCAAGTTCACCCGGGTTGTCGATGGTGATTTTTATCAACCAGCCTTCACCGTAAGGATCTGCATTAACGATCTCCGGAGTATCAGCCAGCTTTGGATTAATAGTTTTAACTTTTCCGGCAACAGGCATGAAGAGGTCAGATACAGTCTTTACAGCCTCTACCGTGCCAAAACTGTCACCCTTTCCGAGTGATTCGCCTTCCGTCTCAATTTCAACAAATACAATGTCGCCAAGCTCAGAGGTGGCATATTCCGTGACGCCAACAAAGGCTTCTTTACCTTCGAGCCTGAGCCATTCATGTTCTTTGGTATACTTCAGATTATTGGGAAAATTCATGTCACGTGGTTTTAATATGGTTTTGTGAACAATTGTTTAGCAGGCCAAATTTACTACATTTCATTAATAAAAGCCTATTGTGCAAGTGTAAATCGAACGCTGAAACCAATATTGGTATTGGAAGTGGGATAGGTCAGCGACACAAAGGGGTTGTTTACACGCTGATCGAAGAAAAACCTCAGGTTAAACCTGTCGCTTAACACATAATCGAAAGTCGTTTTAATGGTTATGATGCGCTGACCTGCCGTAATCTGGTCATTGTCTTCGGAGAGTTTCCGGATGACGGTGCGGTTATCCCTGATCGACAGATCCGCCCTGACGTTCAGGTCACTCTTGAACTCTTTCTGGTTGATGATGATCTGCACCTGGTTAAAGCGGTAACCGGCGCCGATGGCCATCTCTTTTGAGCTCACTTCATTGATCTGGCTGTTGGATGTGCTCAGCGCCAGGGTGCGTGAACGGTTAAATTCGATATTGGTGGTCAGGCTGTTCTTCCAGTCCATACTCAGGTCAAAGAGCGGACTGAACTGTTCGTTGATGGAAACCGAGGTGGCATCGTAATTGGGCAGGTAATTCATCTGGTAGGTCGGATCTTCAAGTTGCCGAATATCGAGAGGCGTCGAAATGAACGAACCGATATTATAGGAGGACCTGTAGGCATGGTTGATGGTGATGCTGTTCATAAACCTCTTGATAAAACCGATCCGGCCCAGCCCGTCAAAAGAAAGTCGCCAGTTGGGCATCATGCTAAATATGGTAGGGAACATCGCCAGATTCATTTTTGATGGATCCTTGGCACCATAAGCCGCCAGGAAAGATGAGATCAGGACCTGTTGCTGGTTAGGGCCGTAGCCTTCATAAAATCCGGCTGAATCATTCAATACGATACCGTCTTTATCCATTTTACTCTGTGCCAGCCGTGAAGAGATGATCTGCCTGTAGTCATTTTTCATATTGCTGAAGGCTGCTGACGAGAAATCCTGGTTTTTTGAATAGATCCGCTCAAAGGCTGTCTTCCACGAGAGAAATGACATGGAGAAGTTCCCGTTGATGGTCTGGCCGCGGTCGGCAGCAAGAGGCAAGGTTCCATCTGCCTTGGCCGTGTAATATGCGCTTGAATTCTGAGCATAAATACGGTCTGCCGTCAAATCGACCCTGAAGCCTTTGAATGGTTCGAAGGAGGCCCTGAGGTTGAGTTTTTCAGTATGACTCATCATGAAAGGTTCGTTGATCAGGGAATCTTTCGACAGCCAGCCATTTTCAAACGCATTTTGTGCGAATAGAGTGTCCTGCATTCCAAGGATAAAGCCCCATCCCGGGGCCAGATCATTCCCATACCTGGTAAGCCCCAGCGCCGTTGTTTTCGGTTTGTACCCCGGCAATACCGTTCCGTTGCTCGTGCTGTAGGTGACATTGATATTCTTTAGTCCGGTTATGATCCGCGCCGAATTATCAATGATTATGGTTATCGGGCTCTCCCCCAGCTCCCGGGTTCCGGTGATAAGCACCGTGGCGCCCTTTACATCGTGTTCCGGAGTGATCTTTACCCTGTTCTCATCAATGACTTCCACTTTGGAGCTCACTGCTTTCCCGTCCGGGTCGGTCACCTGGACTTTAACATCAGTGGTTTTCAGTTTATGTGTGTAAGACCTGGGGAATGACGTCCGGAGAACCTGGTTTTCCCGTGTATAGGTAACTTCTTTCTTTCGCTGGTTTTCTTTGTCGGGTTGTTTCTTCTGATCCAACGATTTGAAGTAGGGCACTTTGCTGTAAAGATTGGCCAGGTTGAGCTGTCCGTTGATCTGCAAGGTGTTTGAATTTTTTACGGTATTTCCCAGGTCGATGCCGGGGTCTCTTAAAATAGGGCCGACATCCCAGCCATAGGTTGCGTTATACCTGGTCGAAATATTCATCCAGTTCAACAGCGGAATTTTATTGAGAGGCAGGTTATAGGTTGCGTTGATCTGGTGATTATAGTTGGTTGTACGGCCGAAACTCCTCAGTTCCTGGAGGATGGAATCCCGTTTGGCCTGGTAGTCGGCGGCATATTTGTCCATTCGTCCCTCCGGTTCGTCAATCCTGGCAATATTGGTAGCCGAGAAATCGAGCTTTAGGGCCCTCGTGAGATCAAACTTCATATCATAATACCGGTTCCACAGGAAATCCTTCTTCACCGTTGGCAGGATCTGCAGGTAGGGATTATCGAGGTTTCGCAGCTTCCGTTCCATGTACGACCTGTCCAGATCGGTCCTGAAAGACAGCATCGAGGGCATGTAGTAAAAGTTGAAATCCCTGAGGATCCTGAGGTATGGAGATTTTAAAACCTTCGATTTAGCAAACGGTGTCACGGCTTTTGGTCTTGAATTAAAGGTGTAATTCAAAGCCCCCCGGTAATGTCGCTGAGTGTAATATTCGGTACTGATATCGCGGCTGAAAATTTCATTGAACGAATAGCTGGCCGACCAGTTGGCGAGGTCATATATATGAGGTTTGCCTTCTTTCTTGATCACCCTCACATTCGTAAAGTTAAGGCTCCGCCTTCGTGTATAATCCTGGGAGACACTTTTAATGGAATCCCGTTCGGCTTTTGATCCGGCATTCGCAAGTGCAACCTTCAGAGGGATATCGGGGTCAAGCGGATTATATTCGGGGTTGACAATTGACTCGGAATACCCGGCATATACGGGAATGGACACACCGAGTTTTTCGGGGAAGAACTTACCGAGCTCAAGATTTGATGAGAGATCGTACTGAATATTTTGCTCCTTGTCCCGCTCCTGCACTTTGGTGTCGATACTTCCCCAGCCGGGTGTACTGGTGGTACCCGAGAAGGTGATGGTCCCCAGGTCGGCCAGTTTTGTCGTCAGCCTCCCGTTTGCTGCCCATCCCCCTTTCTCGTTGAAATCGGTAAGACGGAGTTCGTTGAGCCATATATTTCCCGACTTCGGCAAGTTGTCCTTTCCTCCCAGTGGGTTTCTCACCCCGATCATGATGGTCCGGATGTTTGCCAGGTTCGGATTACCGGCTACGCTCACCGTGTTGCCCCGGCTGTCGGTTATGGAATAGACAGAAGTGAGCTGGACCTGAGAGCCTGGATCCCTCATGGCGTTATTCCGGGCCTGTTTTACCTGCTGAAATTCGGAGAGATCAATCTCAAAGAGGTTTTCATTCGGCCACACGATTTCCCGGTCGGCATCGTTGTTATTATCGTACTTTCCATAAGGCGTCAGTTTCAGCGGTACCTCATATTCATAAAAGTTTCCGGTATAATCCGATCCGAGCCTGATAAAAGCCGTCAGTTCACCGTCGTCGAGCGGATAACCTTCGATGGCCTCGGCATGGGCATACATCTTGATCTTTTTGTACTGCCTGATATCCAGGTCTACATTTTTATAGGCCGCCCGTGCATCCCCATCCTCCAGCTGATTCACCTTCAGGACAATGGACTGCTCATTCAGCTGGGTTAACTGTGGCTGGGAAGGGTCGATCTGACGTGTCACCCCAACCGGTAGAACATAATTCACCGGGGTGCGGCCGGCGTTTTCCTCAATGTTTACGGCCGATATGTCGAATGATCCGTCGCTTGGCTGGCTGTTGGTCGTGGCTTCACCTCCCTGTGCGAAAGGAAGGGAATATCTTCTCCATTCACCCCTGATAAGATCCAGCTTGGCAAAGCGGAGGATGACAGAATCGGAGAAATTGGTCAGGAACATGCGCATAAACCGTATGGATTTAAAATCCTGGATATCACCTATCCTTTTTTCAAAGCCGGTAATCGGGATCCGGAACTGGTACCAGGTCACCGAGGTTTTTTTCCCGTCAGCCAGTTCAGCATCATCAACCACCTTATCGACAATGAAATTCTGTCCCACATCAAGGTCCTGCTTGCGAAGGCTGACATGGTAGGAGTAATAACTTTCACTTTCACTGAGGGTATTGTCCCTGTTGATATCTTCCACGTCGGGCAGAGTGGAACCGGTTGTGGGATAAGATTCCTTGGTCTGTTCAAAACTCGGCGAGTTTCCTTCCAGGCCGTTGTATTTCTTGTAACGCTCAAGGATGCCCATCTTCATCTGGTCGTAATCGGAACCCCGGTAATAATGGAAGTCGTCACTCGAAGGGTCTTCGGAGATGGCGGCATAGGCTTCCGGATTTAGGACGGTTTTAAGATTGTTGAGGAAGGAGCCGAAAAAACTGCGTTCATCTTCATCACTCAAACCGTCCAGTCCCACATCCTGGTATTTACGGGCCTGAATATCGTTGTTGAATGCAGGAACAAGGGACTGAACGAGGGGAATACGACCCCATGCCGTGGTATCGACCTGCGTAATGTCGGGTCCCGAAGG
Source organism: uncultured Bacteroidales bacterium (assembly GCA_963732905.1). GTDB lineage: Bacteria > Bacteroidota > Bacteroidia > Bacteroidales > DASQZK01. Next base: position 272,413 of record CAVTBM010000006.1, on the reverse strand, counting down.
CAATCCGTTTTCGAAAGACTTTCTCGAATCCTTCAGTACATCTTCAGAGATATTTCCCAGGTTGATGAACAGGTCGCCACCCGGGTTGTCGGGCTGTTCGACATATGGATCCATCAGCCAGAACTCAATAAATTCGATGTTGGCTGCTTCGAAATCGTTCGATTGAATCTCCCGCATGATCCCGCCCCAGCGGTCTTCAGGATTTTTAAGGCTCCCATCCGGATTTACGGAGGTAAAGTCATAGTTGTAAGGACCTCTCTCGGTCGGGTAGTATGCCAGGTTCAGGACCGAGATGTTGGTAGGTATGTTATTCGGGGTTTCCTTGTTTTTGAAAATATCCTTTTCAAAGATCTCACGGACATAGTTGCTCGACTGCGTCTGGGGATTATTCTTAATGTTGTCGGGAGTGAGGGAGTTATTCCGCAGGAAAAGGGGGTCGATCACGTACCAGGCCAGTCTTGCCCTGTCGTAGCCATAGCTGAGGTCGTTGATCTTTTCTGCCTCCGGGAAATAACCTACCGGTGTACTTGAAATAGACCAGGCAGCAAACGATTTCATGTCAAGCGATGTCTCACTACCCTCAAAATCGTCGATGTAGGCATTACCCTCTTTCTGAATGGCACGCGAATGCCCGGGAACAAGGTCGGCAAATTCCCCTACGAAAGAGATTTCCGAAGGCTCTTTGGTCTGGATCAGCGGGAGGGCATCCACCAGTTTTGTCAGCAACCGGGATTGAGTGCGGTAGGATGTATTCAGTCCCCAGATGGTGTTTGAGATCGGCTCGTCACCAATATTCACCTTCTGGGTGAGAGGCCTCTCGGTCAGGTTCAGAATGGTCGCACCTACATTAAAATCATCCGAAACTTTGTAATCGAAATGGGAACCGACAAGGGTCTTGGTCTGAATATTAAACAATGAATTATTTTCAAGCGAGATCTTGATGGGCGTACCCGATTCGAGGATCCCCTGGTTGATGATGGTCACACGCCCGAGAGTGTAATCTACGGTATAATCAGTTCCTTCTGTCAGCTGACGTCCGCCTGCCGACACTTTTACCGATCCCTGGGGAACGTTCATGGCATTCAGCATGATCTCGGATGAGGACGATGACTGGAACGAACCGGCAAGTTTGAACTTGTTTTTATCCGCGATCTGCTGAGCCTTGGTTTTGGTGGAGTCATACAGCTCCTGGAAGACATAGCGTTGTACCACGGCATCGTCACCGCCGTTGGCCCTGATGATCTTTTCCAGATCGGAACCGAAGGGCTCTAAAACCGGGAAGATCACACGTCCGTTGGAAGGATTGATGGTGACTCCGGGGATGAAGTCGAACAGACCGTCGGGATACGGGTCATTGTTGGAGTTGAGGTTGTCGAGATTTAACTGCTCAAGCAGGATTTTTTTACTCAGATCACCCTCCGGGATATAGTTGACGGCATTACCGGTCTTATCATCCTGGTACAGTACATCGAGTGAAAAATCGTCTGCTGATACCTGGTAGGCACCAATAGCGTATACGTTCTTCATCATCAGATCCCAGGTATATGAAGCAGGAGTGAAGTTGGTGCCCTTGATCAGTTTGAGGAAAAGAGCGTCGGGAGCATTCACGCCGCTGGATGATGAAAGTTCACCTACCTGGTAGGTTCTCCCGTTATAGGAATATTCATAGGCGACGGCCAGCACCTCATCCGAATTCAGGGCAGAATTCAGTGAGATATATCCGAGTTTTTCATTCACATCGTATTCCCTTGGTGAAAGCAGTCGCGCGTTCTCAACTTTCTCATAGTCGCGGCCCAGGGTCAGGGATACCAAGGCACTTGTGACCGTGGTGATGTTCCTTACGCCGGAATACTTTGTACCGTTGGTCATCTCGCTGTAAAGGGTGTTGAGATCATTACGCGGATTATCTCCGCTGGCACCATTCGTCCTTTCAAATTCTGAGGAGTAGGGCTGAGGCTCGCCGAGGTCGGTGAAGGCAACGATGTTTCTCGATTGTTCGAAGTTACTGGTTTTATTGGTAATCCAGACTTCGATCCTGGTGATGTTGATACCCGAATTGATCACCGGCAGGTTGGCAAGGGCACTTTCGTAATGGTCCCTGAAATAGTCTGACAGGAAGAAATGTTTGTTGGCGTCGTAATCATCGGCGTTAACCGAGAATTCCTGCACCTGCGCGCCGCCCTGGACTTCTATGGTTGAGGTCTCGCCTTTCTGCTGGGAGAAGATGCTGGTCATCGTGAGTTTACCGAACTGCATCTCGGTCTTCAGTCCGAAGAGGCTCTGGCTTCCCGTGATCAGCGATCCTGTAAGTGGAAGAGATACGTTTCCGGCTTCGATCTTCTTGATGATCTCATCCTCTTTACCTGAATATTCCAGTTTGGTCTTGTTCTCAAAATCGAAGGTAGCCTCGGTATTATAATTAACGTCAAGCTTCATCTTGTCACCGATGCTCCCTGTTACGTTCATCAGAATGTTCTCCTTGAAATCGAAGGAAGGCGTTCTTCTGAGCTTCTCGGTGAGGGTGGGGTTTTCGGTTTTTGACAGGTTGAAGCCGAAAATCAGTTCGGCGCTTCCCGACGGAGTGATGTTAATAGCGTTACTGCCAAACACCCGGTCGAAGCCCTCACCGCCAACGTTTATCTCTGGTATGAAATTGGCCTGTGATTCGGGATTATTGCTTTTTGCTTTTTGTTCCCAGTAATTCTCCATGGATTTCTGAGACGAATATTTTTCATATTCTTTCTTGCTCATGGTGTAGGGTGGTCGTATCTCAAAATCACCAACTTTCTGGGTGAAGTAATATTGCTTCGTGACAGGGTCATACTCCACGGAGTTTTTTATGTTTGAGGGCTGATGGCCGTACAGTGGGGATTGAAGGTTTGAATAGGGGAAGGGATAATTGTTTTCCGGGCTGAACGGATACCTCAGTTGTGAAGTATCAGGTGGCAACACCACCAGAGTGCCGATCCTGGGCAATGGCATGTAAAGGTATCCCCGTCCGTCATTTGCTTTAAGAACAACTGGCGTAAGCAAAACGAAAACAGAAGAGACCAGCGTTATGATATTTGCTAATCCTCTTTTCAAAAATAGTTAGTTACAAAAGTTTTAACGCTTGTTTAACAACATCCTCGACGGACAGATCAGGTTTCTCGGCTAAAAGTTTAGCGACAACTTTTTCGACCTGCTTTTTTACAAATCCTAGAGCGACTAAAGCAGATAACGATTCTTCGCGGATAGTATTGCGTTCAGGAAGGAATAATTCATCAGTTTTGACGCCTTTATAAATCTTATCTTTAAGGTCTACAATGATCCGTTGGGCGGTTTTTCCCCCGATACCTTTTATACTCTGCAGGGCGGTCACATTTGCTTCCATTATGGCCTGCGAGACCTCGTCGGGGGTCATTGAGGAAAGGATCACCCGTGCTGTATTTGCACCGATTCCACTTACTGAGATAAGATGCCTGAATATTTCTCTTTCATACTTCCCTCCAAAACCAAACAGGATGTGGGCATCTTCACGGACAACCTGGTGAACATAAACCCTGGCAATGCCTGTGGCGGGAATTCCTGAATAAGTATAAAGGGAGATATTGATGTGATAACCCACCCCGCCATCCTGAATGACAACATGGGCAGGCGTTTTTTCAACCACCAAACCTTCGATGAATTCGTACATGTGAATAATTTTGCACCTAAAATTACGGAAAATAGAGCATGTTCCAATAGGGGGGAGGAGATGAATACGGAAATATCTGCTTAGGCTGGTGTTGCAAAGGAATTGGGATGCTCTTTATTTTTTTGTCTTCTGTTCTTTCGCCAATCTTGAAATTCAACATTTAATTCACCACAGATTACACAGATTAACACAGATTATTAAAGATTGGGTATCCGGTTTTTTCATAGACGTGAAGCATCACGTCTCAACGATTTTTCATTATTCATTATTCATTATTCGATATTCATTATTCTTCTCTTCCCTTTTGCCTTTCGCCTTTCGCCTTTCTTCCCACTCAATCCCTCAATCCCTAACTCCCTAACTCCCTGACTCCCTGACTCCCTGACTCCCTGACTTTCGCCTTTCTTCCCTCTATTTATTCTTTTTCCCGGCATCTTCTTCCCCTCGCTCACCCCTTAGTCCCCTAAAGGGGAAACCCAGCCCGCCATTGCATTTACTAAATCCTTCTCCCGTCTCCGAATTCGTTATTCGATATTCGATATTCGATATTCGCCCTCCCTTTCGCCTTTTGCCTTTCTTCCCACTCAATCCCTCAATCCCTCAATCTCTCAATCCCTCAATCTCTCAATCCCTCAATCCCTAAATCCCTAATCCCTCAATCCCTAACTTTCACCTCTTCTCCTACTTGCAATTATCATCCTGCGCACACTGGGCATCCACCACGGCGATAGTAGCGATATTCACGATTTCCCTCACCGAACTTTCCATCTGGAGGATATGAATCGGTTTGCCGATACCGAGGAGCAAAGGGCCGATGACTTCAGCGCCGCCGATCTCCTGCATCATTTTGTAGGCAATGTTGCCGGAACTGAGGTTAGGAAAGATGATGGTATTGACCTCCTTTTCGCCCAGCATGGAGAAGGGAAACTTGCTCATCCTCAGCTCCGGGTTGAAAGCAAAATTAGCCTGCATTTCACCATCGACGATAAGTTCCGGGTGTTCCCGATGAAGGATCTCAATAGCTTCGTGCACCCTGCCGGGACTTCCTTCTCTGATCGAGCCGAAGTTGGAATAGGATACCATCGCGATATGGGGCGTGACGTTGAAATTTTCTACGGCCCTGGCAGTAAGAACCGTGGTATCGACCAGTGTCCTGACTTCAGGCTGAATGTTTACTGTGGTATCGGAGAAGAAATAGGTCCCTTTTTTGGTCTGGATGACGTACATTCCCGCGATGTGTTTCTGTGGATTGTTGGTGCCACAGATCTGGATGGCAGGACGGATGACATCGGCATATTTACTGGAAAAGCCGCTTACGAAGGCATCAGCTTCACCGGTTTCGACCATCATTACGCCAAAATAGTTTGGATTGAACATCAGCTCATTGGCTTCATCAAGATTCAGTCCTTTACGCTGCCTGCGTTCAAAAAAGTATTTAGCGAATTTGTTGCGGCGGTATTCCTCTTCTTTGCTTCTTGGATCAACCACCTCGACCTGTCCCATTTCAAGGCTGTTTTCCTGGACCAGCCAGTGAATTTCTTCTTTATTACCCAGGAGCACAGGTATGGCAATGTTCTCCTTGATCAGCTCCTGCACAGCCTTAAGAACTTTATAATTAGCCGCTTCACCGAAAACCACCCGTTTGGGATTCTGCTGGGCTTTTATCCTGATATCACGGATCAGAAGGTTGTCGAGACCAAGCCGTTTTCTGAGGCGTTCCTCGTACTTTGCCCAGTCATCGATATGCGTTCTGGCCACGCCGCTTGCTATGGCTGCTTTGGCAACTGCAGGAGCTACTTTTGTGATGAGTCTCGGGTCAAGAGGTTTGGGGATGATATAATCCCGTCCGAAAACGAGGTTTTTAGCTTTGTAGGCCCTGTTTACCGTTTCAGGAACGCTCTCCCTGGTAAGTTCGGCCAGTGCTTTTACAGCAGCTATCTTCATTTCCTCATTTATGGCTGAAGCCCTCACATCGAGTGCACCCCGGAAGATGAACGGGAAACCGAGTACGTTGTTGATCTGGTTAGGATAATCGGAGCGGCCGGTTGCGAAAATAATATCATCGCGCGATGCCATGGCTTTCTCATAAGAGATCTCCGGGTTCGGGTTGGCCATGGCAAAAACGATGGGATCACGGGCCATGGTTTTAAGCATTTCCGGCGTCAGGATATCGGCTACCGAAAGGCCCAGGAACATATCGGCTCCGACCATGGCCTCTTCCAGCGTTGTCATCGTGGTGTCTCTGGCAAATTCAGCCTTATACTTATTCAGATCTTTTCTCTGTTTGCTCACCACCCCCTTACTGTCGACCAGTGTCACGTTTTCCTTTTTCACCCCAAGGGTAATGTACAGCTTTGTGCAGGAAATGGCTGATGCTCCGGCACCGTTGACTACCAGTTTAATATCTTCAGGCTTCTTTCCGATGAGATCAATCGCATTGAGCAATCCGGCTGCAGAGATAATGGCTGTGCCATGCTGATCGTCGTGAAATACCGGTATATCGAGAGCTGCCTTGAGCTGTTTTTCAATCTCAAAGCATTCGGGGGCTTTGATATCTTCAAGGTTAATGCCTCCGAATGTTGGTGCTATAGCTTTCACGACCTTCACAAATTCATCCACATCCTGGGTGTCGACTTCGATATCAAACACATCCACGTCGGAGAAGATCTTGAACAACAGCCCTTTTCCTTCCATCACTGGTTTACCGGCAAGTGCTCCTATGTTGCCAAGTCCGAGTACCGCAGTTCCGTTAGAGATCACTCCCACAAGGTTTCCCTTGGCGGTGTAGTTGTAAACATTTTCCGGCTCACGTTTGATTTCCATGCAAGGTTCGGCTACTCCGGGCGAGTAGGCAAGTGAGAGGTCCAGCTGGGTGGCATGAGGTTTGGTGGGTATAACTTCGATCTTCCCCGGCCGTCCCTGCGAATGATAGTTAAGTGCGTCTTCACGCGTGAATTTTGCCATTTGATTAAAAATTAGGAATTTGGTTATATAACCACGACAAAATTAGGAAAGGTATTTGGGAAAAATACGACTTCCTGACGTATAACATCATGTTGTCGAACAGCCGGCAGACTCACTCCCCCGGATGCTCTCTTGTTCCCTGCACCTCTTCAGGAAGTCCGGAAGGAAGAGGGTTTTTGGTCAAGGTTCTGTAATTTTCGCGGTTATGGTAAATATCCATGGCCAGGAAGAGTGCCTGCCTGAAGGATCCGAAGTTCGCTTCGTTCTTCCCGGTGATCTCGTAGGCCGTACCATGAGCAGGGGAGGTTCTCACACAGGGAAGCCCGGCGGTGTAATTGACGCCTTCATCAGGGACCAGGGTTTTAAAAGGGATGAGCCCCTGGTCGTGGTACATAGCCAGGATGCCGTCGAAGTGTGTAAAATTTCCTGATCCGAAAAAGCCGTCGGCTGAATACGGCCCCAGGGCGATGATGTTTTCTTTCGAGGCTTCTTCAATGGCCGGAATGATGGTCACTATTTCTTCGTCACCCAGAAGCCCGTTGTCACCCGCGTGAGGATTCAGTCCAAGTACGGCGATCCGGGGTTTACGGATGCCGAAATCTTCACTGAGACTTTGATTCAGAATCCGCAGCTTACTCAGGATCTTCTCTTTCGTGATAAAGTCGGAGAGCTGTGATATGGGGACATGCCCGGCGACTACTCCCACTTTGAGGAGGTCGCTGACCATGAGCATCAGGACATCTTCAACCTCAAAAACAGATTGCAGATATTCGGTATGGCCGCTGAAATTAAAATTGACCGATTGTATATTGTGTTTGTTGATGGGCGCTGTCACCAGGGCCTGGATTTTCCCCTCCTTCAGATCCTTCACGGCAGCTTCAAGGGCCATTAAGGAAGCTTCTCCGGCCATGGGCGTCGATTTCCCAAGCTCGACCCTTACGTCGTCGCTGATGCAGTTGATGATGTTGGGCCGCTTTTCATTGGCTTCGTCGGCATTTTGAATGTTATTGAAACTAAAATTATCAATATCCAGGGCTTTCCGGTGGTAGGCGGCAACCTTGGGGGAACCGTATACAATCGGTGTGCAGGTTTCGAGGATCCGGATGTCCATTAATGTTTTGATGATCACCTCGTATCCGATGCCATTTATATCACCCTGCGTTATACCGATTTTTATTTTTTCATTATTCATGGTGAAGGGAAGTTTATTTCGTTAACCGCTTATTTTTTTTAAAAAGTTAAAAAGCAAACGCACTCCGACACCCGTTCCGCCCGAGCTGCGGTAGCTGTCGGGGGTCTTACGGAAGGCGGGACCGGCAATGTCGAGATGAATATACGGGTAACCGGTGAAATGTTCCAGGAATTTACCGGCCGTAATTGCACCGGCATATCGTCCACCGATATTTTTGAGATCGGCGATATCCGACTTGAGCATCTCGGCGTAATCATCCCAGAAAGGAAATTCGGCGATCCTCTCATGCACATCGAATCCGCTGGTGATGAGTGAATCCATAAATCCGCGTCCGGCATTCCCCATGCCCACCATGGCCTGGTCTCCAATGGCTACATGGGCCGCGCCCGTAAGGGTTGCAAGGTCGATCACCAGGGCTGGGTCATACTGTTTTGCCCATGCCAGTGCATCGGCCAGGATCATCCTGCCTTCTGCATCGGTATTCAGGACTTCGACGGTGGTTCCGTCATACATTCGGATCACGTCTCCGGGAACATAGGCATTCCCGTCGGGACGGTTGTCGGTGGCCGGTATAAGTCCGATGACATGGACAGGAAGTCCTGTCCGGGCTATGGCGTAAAAAGCTCCGGCAACGGCCGCAGCACCAGCCATGTCACACTTCATGTAATCCATTGAATCATTGGTGGGCTTCAGACTCAGCCCGCCGGTATCGAAAACAACTCCTTTGCCGATGAGCACAAAAGGTTTTTCATTTTTGGCCCCGTCAGGCTTATATTCCAGAATACTGAAAGTGGGGGGGTCGATACTTCCCCTGTTCACAGCCAGCAGCCCGCCCATCTTAAGCGATTCGATCTGTTTCTTCTCCAGGACCTCGACGGTAAATCCGGCATTTTTCCCCAATGTTACGATTTCCGAAGCCAGTTGCGTCGCAGTGAGATAGGTGAGGGGCTCATTCACCAGGTCACGCGCTTTATATACAGCCTCTGTAACTGCATTCAGCTCCCTGAAATCGGCATCTGAAAATACCGTCGTTGAAATTTTTAGCTCTTTCAGCTTATTCTGTTTCTTGTCCTTATCCTTGAAATATTTGAGGAACTGGTAATTGGCAAGGGCTATGCCTTCAGCCAGGGCAAACATATCCTCACTGTTTCCGTCAAGCTTTACCAGGAACACTGATCCAATATCGTGGTTGTTCAGTTTCCGGCAGAGATCGGCAGCACCCCTGCGAAGTTTTTCAAGCTGTCCGGCACGCGAAAGGTTCTCCTTTTCTTCGATGACCTGGATAAAAACAAGCCGTTCAAACTGGTTGACGATTACTGTGTTTTTTTCCTTTTCAAGCTGCTCTCTTACATATTCCTTCTCCCGGCCGGTAGCCAGCCATTTTCCAAAATCAGAGGTTCCTTTGCCAAGAAGCACCAGGTGATCTTTTTCCGTTGGCTGCCCTGCAGAAATTATTTTCATTTCCATGATTCTTTAGTAACAGGAAGTGGACGGCTCAGGAAGTCTTTCCTTAAGCAGCTTCTCCCGTGGTTTTTATGCACCGGGCTTGTTGCACTTCAGCCTGTGACTCCTCTTATTCAACCTTCAGTTCCTGCCTGTACCGGGAAGGTGAGGGAAGGGAAGAATAAGGTATCTTTCCCACGGTAACTTTTACCGCTGACGGATCCGGTGCTTTCTTATACAAAGATAGGAGAATTTATTGGATTAGGAGATGGCAGGCTGAAGGTTCAGGAAGGAAAGGAAGAGAAATGGTTTATGAAGATGAATGGCTGAAAATACCATCAGATTTTTATTACTTTTGGATACATTATGAAGGATATGAATACAGACAGGACCATAGAAAAAGCACTCAGCCTGGAATTTCTGAGTAAAGAGGAAGCACTCCATCTTTATCGTTCTCTTTCCCTGGCTGAAATAATGTGGCTGGGGGATGAGATCAGGAAAATCAAAGTTCCCGGAAATGAGGTTGGATGGATCATCGACAGGAATGTGAACATCACCAATGTATGTTCCTCGCGCTGTAAGTTCTGTAATTTCTATCGCATCCCGTCAGACCCTGATGCTTATATAACATCGGAGGATGAATACGACCGTAAGATTGATGAACTGTTTCGGCTGGGAGGCAACCAATTGCTACTTCAGGGGGGGCTTCATCCTTCCCTTGGCATTGATTTCTACACCGATCTTTTTTCAAAACTAAAAAATAAATATCCCGGATTAAAGCTCCATGCCCTTGGTCCTCCTGAGATCCATTACCTGGCCAGACGGTCACGAAAAGCCTACCGGGAGGTACTGGAGATGCTCATGAAAAGCGGGATGGACAGTCTTCCCGGCGCCGGTGCCGAGATCCTCTGCGATGATGTGAGGAAAAAAATCTCAGCCGGCAAGTGCGGTTCGGATGCCTGGCTGGATGTGATGCGTGTGGCCCATAAACTCAATCTTCCGACATCGGCTACCATGATGTACGGACACCTGGAGACGGATGATCAGCAGATAGAACACCTGCTCAAACTCAGGGATCTGCAGGCAGAGAAACCTGTGGGGCATTACGGCTTTATTACCTTTATACCCTGGCCGTTCCAGGCTGAAAATACCCAGTTGAAAGAGATTTATCCGGGTGACTACCACAATCTGAGTTCTGCTTACCTCAGGATCATCGCCATCAGCAGGATCATCCTTTCTAATATAGACCATATTCAGGCGTCCTGGCTTACGGTTGGAATACCGGCCGCCCAGGTGTGCCTTCATGCCGGAGCCGATGATATGGGTTCCATCATGATCGAAGAGAATGTAGTATCTGCTGCCGGTGCGTCATGGCATACCGATCAGGCAGGCATCACACGTGCCATCAGGGAAGCCGGATTTATTCCGCGGTACCGGAACCAGAAATATGAGACGGTGGGGTGAAGAAGGTATGGAGACGGGATGCGGAAAGGCGAAAGGCGAAAGGCGAAAGGCGAAAGGAGAAAGGGAAGAGAAGAATAATGAATATCGAATCTTGAAGAAGGGAAAGAAGTAAAAGAGAGGGATTGAGTGATTGAGGGATTAAGGGATTGAGTGAGAATGTCGAATGATTCGGAGACGGGAGAAGGATTTAGTAAATGCTACGGTGGGCCGGGTTTCCCCTTTTAGGGGACTAAGGGGTGAGCGAGGGGAAGAAGGTGCCGGGTAAAAGAATAAATAGAAGAAAGGCGAAAGGCGAAAGGCAAAAGGCGAAAGGCGAAAAGGCGAAAGGCGAAAGGCGAAAGGCAAAAGGCGAAAGGGAGGAGAAGAATAATGAATAATGAATAATGAATAATGAATAATGAAAAATCGTTGAGACGTGATGCTTCACATCTATAAAAACACCGGATACCCAACTTTAATAATCTTTAATAATCTGTGACAATCTGTGTAATCTGTGGTGAAAATGAATGAAAAACCAAATCGTTGAGACGTAATGCTTCACGTCTATGAAAAAACCGGATACCCAATCTGTGTAATCTGCGTAATCTGTGGTGAAGTGGTGAAGTCTCGTAATTCCTAATCTGTGCTAATCTGTGTAATCTGTGGTGAAAAAGACTCCTGCCCCGGATTCAACCGTCCCCTAGAGTTTCTCCGGGTGTTCCTTAAAATAATGCCGGGTCAGGACCTTCAGAAATTCCCTGTTAAGGATCATATCACTCAGCCATTCATGCTGGTGGGTAAAATGCACAGATGCATCAGTAAATTTGGATTCGTCCAGATCGATATGGTATAAAAGGGCAGAAAGTTTTTCCACATCATTATGCAGAAGTTCACCAACGTGAACGGACAGTTCACTGAATAATTCGTCGTAAGCATAATGGATGTTCTGCGGAAAGTTCACATCCATACCGAAACCGGCAAAATCCTTGATTACCTGTTCCGCTGTTTCACGGATGATATCTTCATTGATCTTTGCCTTCTCAATGTCCTGTTTTGGAATTAAACTGAAACTCATGTTTTAATTTATCAACTTCATAGAATATACTATCGCCTCGATATGTCGCATCAGGTTCCTTTTTTTATTGTTGGGATTGTAAACATATCCTTCCACGGTGACGATCATGTTCCTACTTTTGTCCACGATGGTATGGCTCATGAAAGGTCCGCCCATAAATCCGTTCTCAAGTTCCCATAATCCTCTTATTTCCACTATTTTCTCACCATTTTGGGTAATATCGTAGACTAGAGGAGGAAAGAGTTTTTCTGTACTCATGTACGATCCGGGCCGGCTGCCCTGTGTATATTTCTTGAGGAATTCATTTCGTTTATTAATAAGATTTTCCGTTTTAAGATCTGAGGGACCGGTGTAAGGATACTGGTAAATGAAAATGACCTCGCTGGTTTTCGGGGTCTCTATGGAGAGAGAGACAAAATCTTTGGTATCCACATCGGTATTGAATCCACGGGGGATAGCCAGGGTAATATTGAATTTGGAAACCAGGCTGGTGATCTGAGGATCTTTGCTGGTCCTGTAAAGGTCGGCAAGTCTTTTACGGTCGTAAGCCTGGATATTGTTAACAATACTGTTCTTCTCCTCCTTAATAACCCCTTCAAGGGTTTTTGAGTCGGGTGCGTTTATCCGGATGATGAGCTGAGGTTTGGCCCATTTGTTCTCGAAATAACCGATTTCTCCCTTTTTAAATTCTGCTCCGACAGAAACGATGATGATCGTACGGTGATTCTGGAAGATATTATCGAAAGCTTCCGGGGTAATATGGATCACATCAAACAAAGGCTCAGGCTGGTTCAATGCCGGGTATTCCTGTTCAAGTGCTTCCCTCAGGGCATTTCCTGAACTTCCTTTCCAGTCGGTATTATCCATAATAACGAGCACCTCACCCGCCGGTCCGGTAATATTAGGCAGCAGAATGTTGGATCCTCCTTTTGGATTATTAATGTTCTGGCAACTCTGAAATCCGGCAAGGACCAGGAAAAGCAGGAGCATTCGTTTGACAGCTTTCATATTTTGCATGTTTTGAAGCCTGAAGAGAGCCAGCCGAACATTATGAATATAACGTCAGCTTCCCGCCCCAGGCAGATATTGACCGGTTAACGTTTGAAGGTTTTAATAAATCCCAGATTTTTTAACAAAATCTATGCCTTAACGGGAGATCGGACCTTTAAAAATGACTATTGTAATCATTAAAGAGGTAAATCACCGCAAAAAGGGCCGGCAGGTAGTTTTGTGCCGGCTCGGGAAGAAAGGAGAGGACATCATGAAGAGATGCATTTGGACCGGCCATTTTCACTGCACTTCTGACGGCTACCGGACCGGCATTGTAAGCCAGAAGAGCCAGGTTCCAGTCAAAAAATTCATTGTACAGGTCCTTCAGGTACCGGCACGCTGCGACTGTGGATAATTCAGGATCCTTACGTTCATCATATCCTTCCCCGATGTGCAGGCCATAATACCGGCCGGTTTTCTCCTTGAACTGCCATAAACCGACAGCCGAGGAAGATGAACATGCCGATGGTGAAAGCCCTGATTCAATCACAGGCAGGTATTTGATTTCCTCAGGGATGCCCTGGATTTTTAACTGATGTTCAAAAATGGGAAAATATTGGTCCGAAAGACGGAAGACATTCCTTAACTGATCTTTTCTCTGGGTGAGATAGAGATCGATGTAATACTGGACTTTCAGATCGTAGTAAAGGTTCAGGGAAGTCTGGGTGTTCAGCTCGGCAATATGAATTTCATAGTAAAGGTCGGGAAAACCTGACTTGCCGGCATTCTCAGTGGTCTTAAAAAACCGGCTTGTAAAAGGGTTTGCCGGAACAAAATGAAAAGAAACAAAAACGATCAGAATAAGTCGCAGGAATGTCATATCAAACAAAGCTTTTCACGAAAATAGGGTATTCCTCTTTCGTTTTCACCGGTGGTCAGCGGAAGTAATCAACAATCTCGGGTAATAATAAACAAGGCGAAAGGCGAAAGGCGAAAGGCGAAAGGTGAAAGGGAAGAGAAGAATAATGAATAGCGAATATCGAATGATGAATTTGAAGCCGGGTGAAAACAGACAAAACCAGGTATACGAAATCGTAGACGCACGCCTCGGCGTGCATGCGAAAACGCCGGTTTCATTTGAAAGGCGAAAGGCAAAAGGCAAAAGGCGAAAGGTAAAAGGGAGGAGAAGAATAATGAATAATGAATATTGAATATCGAATGATGAATTTGAAGCCGGGTGAAAACAGACAAAACCAGGTATACGAAATCGTAGACGCACGCCTCGGCGTGCATGCGATAAACGCCGGTTTCATTTGAAAGGCAAAAGGCAAAAGGCGAAAGGCGAAAGGGAGGAGAAGAATCATGAATATCGAATCATGAAAAATCGTTGAGACATGATGCTTCACGTCCATGAAAAAGCCAGATACCTAATCTGTGATAATCTGCGTAATCTGTGGTGAAAATGAATCATGAATTCGGGAGCAAAAAAAAATGCCGCCCTGGGGGGGGCGGCATTACTGAAATGTTTTCATAAAGCGATTTATTCTTTATCAATTTCAGAAGAGTCAGGTTTCTTGTCTTCTTTTTTGGGTTCGTCTTTAGTGGCATTCTTGAATTCCTTCATTCCCTGTCCAATTCCTCTCATGAGTTCGGGAATTTTACGTCCGCCAAACAGGAGAACCACGATAAGGACAATGATAATAATTTCAGTAGGCCCGAACATTCCAAGTATTACGAGAGATTCCATATTCTGTTTTTTAGGTAATTGATGTGTACAAAGTTAGAAAAAAAACCAAAAGCAAATGATTTCTGTAAATATTATTTAAAAAGTCCGATAATATCATTTCCATTGGCATAGATCAGGAGGGAAAAGAGAATAATCATTCCCACGATCTGTGCATATTCCAGGAATTTATCCCCGGGTTTCCGGCCTGTGACGATCTCATACAGCAGGAAGGTCACATGGCCTCCGTCGAGGGCAGGTATGGGCAGGATGTTCATGATAGCCAGGATAAGCGAGAGAAAGGCCGTCATATTCCAGAATGCCTGCCAGTTCCATACCCCGGGAAAGATGCTGCCGATTTTGATAAATCCGCCGATTTCCTCGTAGGCTTTTGTTTCCGGTTTAAAAAGTAGTTTTAACTGCTTCAGGTAGCTGGAGGCCATGTCGTAGCCTTTCTTGATGCCTGCAGGAACCGACTGCGCCAGCGTATAATGTTTTTCTTCCAGGTTAAAGAACTTGCTCATATCCAGGTCGGCCATCACGCCAATAGTTGCTTTGTCGGTGACGGGGACGGTAAAATTCAGTGTATCGGTACTGTCTCTGACCACGGTGATGGGAACTTTCTGGTCCTTGTAGTTTTTTATTTCGGACTTAAACTGGTCGAAGAATTTCGTTGGCGAATTGTTCAGTGCAATAATCCTGTCATCCGTTCTGAGGCCGGCATTATAAGCTGAGGAATCGGGGCTGAAACCGCTGATATAAAAAGGCATGCGGGGCAAAATCGGCAATTCCGATTTGATCAGGGTGGCGATGGCGTTTTTGGGAAGTTCGATTTCCATTTTCCTTCCGTTCCGGTCCACCTGGATTGTTTTCGCATCGTTGACCACGATATCGTGAACGATGGAACGGTAGTTCACCACAGGCTGGCCGTCTACCGATAGAATTTTATCGCCGTTTTTGAGTCCGAGGTTTGCGCCGGTGGAATCGACCATGATGCCATAGGTCATGTTGTTTACGGGGAGGAAGGTTTCACCCCAGAGGTGCAGCATCATCACATATATGGCGATGGCGAAGAGAAAATTCACCAGCACGCCCCCCAGCATGATCAGGAGTCTCTGCCAGCTGGGTTTGGATCTGAATTCATAAGGCTGTGGCGGTTGTTTCATCTGTTCCTTGTCCATTGATTCATCGATCATCCCCGAAATTTTAACATAACCACCCAGGGGAAGCCAGCCGATGCCGTATTCCGTTTCGCCTATCTTCTTTTTAAAAAGGGAAAACCAGGGGTCGAAGAAAAGGTAAAATTTTTCAACGCGGGTTTTGAAGATTTTAGCAAGTACGAAGTGACCGCACTCATGTAAAATAATAAGGAGTGATAAGCTAAGTAAAAATTGTCCTGCCTTTACAAGTATTTCCATTTATACCATTATTAACTGTTTCGCGATTTCCCGGGCTGCACTGTCCGAGGAACAATAATCCTCATACGAAGGATCTTTAATAAAAACCGTTTTGTCAAGAACCTGTTCGATTATTTCAGGCATTTCCAGGAAGCCTATGTGTTCTTTCAGGAAGGCATCCACCACCACTTCATTGGCGGCATTCATAACACAAGGCTGGTTACCCCCTTTTTTCATGACTTCCAAGGAAATTGCAAGGTTACGAAATTTTTTCAGATCGGGTGATTCAAATGTCAGATTTGACAATCTGCTGAATTCCAAACGCGGAAAATTGGATTTAAGTCTGTGGGGGTAGGACATTGCGTACTGAATGGGTAATCTCATATCGGGTACTCCCATCTGGGCTTTAACGGAGCCATCCACGAATTCAACCATAGAGTGGATCACCGACTGTGGATGAATCACGACGTCGATTTGTTCGGGGCGAAGGTTGAAAAGCCACCTGGCTTCGATAGCCTCCAGTCCTTTGTTCATCATGCTGGCCGAATCGATCGTGATCTTATCGCCCATGCACCAGTTAGGATGATTCAGGGCCTCTTTCCGGGTCACCCTGGACAGTTCTTCCCGAGATTTACCGCGAAAAGGTCCGCCTGAAGCCGTCAGTATAATTTTCTGAACGCTTTCCGGAGCTTCGCCTCTGAGGCACTGGAAAATGGCCGAATGTTCCGAGTCTACGGGAATGACCGGTACATTTTTCTCCCGGGCCAGCTTATTTACCAGCTCGCCGGCAACCACCATGGTTTCCTTGTTGGCAAGGGCTATAGCCTTTCCTGCTTTAATGGCATTAAGGGTAGGAAGAAGTCCGGCATATCCCACCATGGCGGTCAGAACCATATCGACGCTGTCCATCTCCACCACATCTGCGACAGACTTCAGACCGGCAAATACTTTGATGGGAAAATTCTGCAACTGTTCTCTCACGAAATCGTATTTCTCCTCATTACCGATGACCACGAAATTTGGCACAAGAGTGACCGCCTGTCTGACCAGTAATTCGGCATTGTTGTAAGCTGTAAGAACCTCCACACTGAAATGGTCGGGATTATTTTCGATCACGTCAATAGCCTGTGTACCGATAGACCCGGTTGATCCCAATATGGCAATTCTTCTTTTCATAGTTGGCTCAGAACACAATGAAATTTTCCGGATTCAGGGGGACGCCGTTCTGCCAAAGTTCGAAATGAAGGTGAGGTCCGGTGGTCAGTTCGCCTGAGTTGCCAATGATGGCGATGGCATCACCGGCTTTGACATGCGTTCCCACTTTCTGAAGGAGTTCTGCATTATGCTTATATACGGAGATCAGGTTATTGTTATGCTGGATTTCGATAACATAACCTGTTTCGAGTGTCCATGTGGCCATGATGACAGTACCGTCGAGGGTGGCTTTGACCACTTCGTTCGGACCGGCAACGATATCAGTGCCGAAGTGGTTATTGGACGGATTGAAGGAATTCGTGACCATTCCCTGCACGGGTGTAAAAAAGTGGAGTTTGTCCAACTGCACAGAAGCGGAACCTGAAGTGACCGGAAGAGAGAGTTGTTCGTTGAGGTCAATATCGCGCCTGAGTAAGGAATCGGAGGAAGAACGCTTGAATTCGATATTGCTGGCCTGTGCCCCGGAGTCAATGGAATTGAGAAAATCACGTGGTCGTTTACCGGAGATGATACTGTTCAGGTTAGTAAAGTACTGGTCGCGGTATATCAGTTCCTGTTCGAGCGAATCGAGCCGTATTTTGTTCTGGATGATTTTGGCCCGCATTATAGCATCGGGATAGCCGGGGATCATTTCCCGTACCGGTGTATACGCCGTGAGGGTCCAGAAAATGGCAATCAGGAGAATCAGTGCTCCACCGCCCAGCGCAATGACATTCAGCCTGTTCAGCCTGATATATCCGGCTTCCTGGAAAGTGCTGTCGTTGAGAAGCACTACACGGTATTTATGCCGCAGCCTGTGGAGTAATTTCTTTTTCTCTTTGTTTTCTTCCGGCATGATCTGTTCAGTTAATCAATCACCTTAACTTCCCTTGAATCGCTTTGCCACAGGCCGTGTTTGGTACAGACAGCCATAGCCGACAGATTCATACTGATCAAAGGGACGATGTAAAAGTCAACTTCAACATGGTTCGGTTGGTTGCCCAGCACGCCCGGACTGAAATGTGCTTCGGCAATGAAAGTTTCCCTGTTCCACAACTGAATGTAGCTGATATAATGATCCGGGTCATCCGGGTGATTGTATTCATCGCCCATTTTCACCTTCACACGGAATTTCTCACCCCGTTTAGCCACCCCTTCACAGAAAACATGAGGTGTATGGCGGTCGAAGTAATCTTTCTTCACCTCCTTCTCTTCCTTACTGATATCAACCGGTTTAAATACTCTTGGCATGGGGTGTAAGCTTTTGGTTTTTCGCTAATCTTCAGAACTCTTTTAATGATTAAAGATTGCAAATTTATTAAAATAAAGGGACAAAACCTTGTATTATTCCGACCGATGATGATCTTGTTCTGACTTTTTAAAATCTCCGGTAATGATCCAATAACCGTTTGCTTCTATACTAGCATGCTTTCTGAGGTAAAGATCTCCCCTTACAATTAGAATCCCGCTGTCTAAGATGATCAGGCTGTTCCTGTCATTGATATATCTAATTATTTGAAAATAAATAAATTAAGTATCGATTACCAACTTATTATTCCGTATCTTGTGAAAAGTGAAATACAAATTTTGTACTTAAAGAGCTAATAAATTTATCATGAAAAACACAGTAAAAAAAACAACATCAACGAGAGTCGCTGCTATATCAAAACCTAAGGTAGTTAAAAGGAAAATTTCTGAACAGGATATTCGCACGAGAGCATTTGAAATCTATCATTCGAATACGAATTCAACATCCAATGAAATGGATAATTGGTTAAATGCTGAAAAAGAATTGAAGGGGAACATCAAATAGATTATATCAAGATTGCAATATTATGCCTCAGCCTTTCGGTTGGGGCTTTTTTGTGCCTTATATTTTACCAGGGACTGGAACTTTTCATGGTTCCCAATTTAACATTTTACGTTTTTTATCTGTTGCGGAATTGGGGAAAGCATTCAGAGTGATTGAATATCCGGGTTGAGAATTTCGGAATGAACCTGTGTCTGCCTAATGCAGATAGGAACCCTGTAAAATCATGATTATTACTGAGTATGGCATACAAATAAAAAAACCTTTTGCATGAAATTACAGAAGGGTTTGATGGTAGCGGGGAGTATTGAAATATCTAACTTCGATTTGGTAAAGGATTTAAAGGAAGTTATCCATTATCTTGCATTATCATTATAGTTTCCATTCACACATTTAGCCGTTTCAACACTTTGCTCAATATTTGTAGCACCTCATTTTAAAAAACGCAATACAATTAATAATGTGAGAATGATATAAATTTTTCCCATAGTTGTGTAAAACTTGATCGGATTGTAGTATCTACCTTTGTTTTATAAGGCATTTGGTAGTTGACGCTGGCAAATGAATTTGAAAGAAGTATGGTAATCAAGATTGAAAACGGGATTGACGAAATCAGACAAATGCTTCAATAATTATGAAAAAATTCATATTATTATTTCTTTCTTCTGCTCTTCTGGCAGGATGTGCTTTAAGTTTGGTTACCGGTCGCCGACAACTAAATTTAGTGCAGGAATCAGAGCTGCAATTGATGGCTGTGAGTCAGTACAAGACATTCTTGGACGAGCATAAGGTATTAAGTCCGGCTTCCAGTAAAGATGCCGCAATGGTTGATCGGGTCGGAGCGAGAATTGCAAATGCAATTACGAAGTATTATGACAGCCAGGGAAAAGAATCGGTACTGGAAGGGTATAAATGGGAATTTAATACAGTTGATAGTAAAGAGGTTAATGCCTGGTGCATGCCGGGTGGAAAGGTAGTAGTATACACAGGTTTGTTGCCTGTATCTCAAAACGAAACAGCACTTGCCATTGTTCTGGGACATGAAATTACCCATTCCATTGCCAAGCACGGCAATGAAAGGATGAGCCAGGCTATGGTCCAGCAATTGGGAGGCATGGCATTGCAGGTTGCCATAGCCCAAAAGCCCAAAGAAACACAGGATTTATTTATGCTATCCTATGGTATTGGAAGCCAGGTGGGTGCCATTTTGCCCTGGTCCCGGCAGCAGGAGATGGAAGCAGATCGGTATGGTTTGATATTTGCGGCAATGGCTGGTTATAACCCGGAGGAAGCAATTCCTTTCTGGCAAAGAATGTCAGAAGCAGGCGGAGCAAATCCACCTGAATTTCTTAGTACGCACCCTTCTGATGAAACAAGGATGAATAAGTTAAAAAAATTTATGCCTGAAGCTTTAAAATATTATACTCCAGGCAATTAATTAGTAGAGATGTAACTATATTAGGCCTCAGCCCTCCGGTTGGGGCTTTTTTGTGTCTTATATTTCATTTGGAACTTGATCTTTTCATGGTTCCCAATTTAACATTTTACGTTTTTATCAGTGGCGGATCTGGGGTAAGCTTAAATTTGATTGAATATCTGGGTTGTGGGCCAGGAAACCGTGAAGGCAGCTTTTGTCAGAGTATTTGTATCAGGAATATTATCAGGGTTTTCAGAAGCATGGCATCGGAGCAGTTCAGGTTTTGCTTCCATAACATCACTGATATCCAGATAATTCTTCGGTTCAAAGTCATTCGTTTGGTTTCCCATGTCCGATTCATAAAAATATATTTCAGCTGAATGGAGGTGCTTGGTCTGCGAAAAAGCTTTTATAGTCATCTCAAAACTGGCAGAGTGATCGGGAACGTCGATTGCCCACATTGTAAAAACGATAAAAGGATTGAGAAGTCTGGCAAACCTGGCCAGTGAATCGCATGCACATTTATCGGCGTATACGCTCATGTCTGTCTGACCAAGAAAAAAGAGATCAGCATCAACCATTGCTGCAGCTTTTTAGGCTTCAGCCGGCAAGAGTTTAAATTTCTAAAAGGGATCTGTAACTTTTCAGAACCGGGGTATTTACATTAAGCCTGTCAGCTTCAGAAATAATGTTTTTATATTGGTTTTTGATTTCATCAATATTACCGGCAATACTTTCTTCAAAGAACTGTCTGATAGTTGGCATCCTATAATTCAGTCTGGCAACGGGAACAAGTAGAAAAAGTGGTAAACGAAATAGTTTTAGATTTCCGGGTGCTGATTTATTCACATTGATTCCCCTAGCTCTACAAACTTCAAGACCTTCCCTCGTTGCCAGAATAGATTCTTTGATCAGTTTATTATTTTTTGAAAAAATCTTGGCAGATCCGGCCTTTAAAATTGATCCTACAGGCCCTATGTACTCAACATAATGTGTGTTCAGCCAGCCAAGAATATCATAACTTATTTTTGGTCGCATCCCGGCTGTGGCAAACATATTATGAATTTCTTTGATTCTGGGAGTTTCCTTGCCATCGACTTCACCGATCATCGTGTTCATGCCTCTTGATGAAAATATTATGCACTCGATCACATTATCTTTTTTCCATCCTCCAATGACACGCGAAAATCCGAACAGATAGTCTGAAGAATTGACAAATTTCCTTATCGATATATCCCCAAACCAATTGTTCTGAAAGAAAAGAATATTCGCTTTCCCCGTTTGGCCGGATAAAAGAGGCAATATTGATTCCAACTGATTGGATTTTACACATATCATTATCAACTGATATTCGTTGCTTGAATCTAGAGTTTCAATTACCGGAGGCCTAAATATAGTCTCAGTGATTATTGGTTTTCCTTTTCTCATGTCTGTACATTTAATGAGAAAACCATTACTCTCAATAAGAGTTTTTTTCCCCTTCCTGACCAATACCGAAACCTCATTTCCAGCTTCAGTCAGCTGCCATGCATATGTGCAACCTAATATTCCAGCACCTATAATTAATATTTTCATTGTGTTTTAATTTTCTTGCTTTCTGAACCAGTAATTCGGAAAAGGCATAATTTCATTCACTGTTTTTTCGTATTCCTCGTACTTACTACCAAAAGTCCTTCTAAGCAAAATTCTTTCGCCGTATATAGATATCTTATAGCTAAGTAACAAAACCTACACTATTGTGAGTACCAAACCCGAATGAAAAATTACGCCCAGCGCCGGAACAACAAATAAAATTAGCGAGATACACATTGGATTACGGCATAAAGCATATGTTCCCCAGGTTATCGGTTTTCATTCTTTTCAAGGCACGGAAAGACAAAATTATCGTTCCGAAACCGATTTTTTCTTTGGAAATGGGAAAAACTCCGGAGTCTCCTTTTTATACTTAATATAATTTTCTCCAAAGAACTTCTCCATTTCATCATATTCAGTCTTTATAAATAGCTTAAAGAGAATATAACCAATGAAGGTTGATGTTAAAACCAGCCAGGAGTTAAGTAAGAACGAAAGTGCCGGAATAATAAAAAGAATAAGAGAAGTATAAAGCGGATTCTGACACAGACCATAGGGACCGGTTGTAATTAATCTTGTTTCTTTAAGCCCTTTTAATAACATTCTTACAGTTGAAAAATAGAATATTAATCCGGCTGCCAATAACACTATTCCTGCAATTATCAGGATAACTGAGTCTTCTGTTGAATACTTAAATAATTTGATTTTATTGCTACTCAGAACAATTGAAGTGACAAGCCATGGCAGAAGTACAACTGCTATTCTTGGGCCAATTCCAAGGGCACTTAATTTATTCATACCTAAGAGAATTTATACGAGGTCATTTACATATTTATCAAAATAAATTTGGGCAATTCAAATAACCAGGGTTGATTGCTATTTAGTTACAGGTTGCCTTTCTGTCTCAACAAATCAATGAACCAGACGCTAATTGATAGAATACTAATTAAAGTTCCGATTCCAAAATAGAATATCTGAAGAGTTCTGGCTATTCCTACCGGAGAACCTATCACCAGAATTTCAATAAATTCAAAGGACATTATAATAATACCGGCTAAAAGTGAAAAAACAGATGCAAACACGTTTTTTCTTATAAGCAATATTGCCGCTATCAATGCGCTCCCTCCCACAAGCAAAATCAAAACGATCCCAGGGATAGTAAAATCTTTAAAGATTGATCCATTTAATTGTTCCACCGGCGGAGAGTTGAATTGTGCAACAAGGGCAATCCCTCCGGCCAGTCCGGTTAAGGAAAGAAAAGAAGTAAGGACAGCAAGAATAATAATGATTTTGTTTTTGATCTTTTTCATTCAGTTATTGAGTATAAAAATGGCTTACTAAAATTAAATAAAATCGAATTATTAATTTAAAAAAGATTTAAAAAAACTCAGGAAGCAGATACAAATTACCTTAACTGAATCTCATTATGAAATATCATTTATCCGTGCTAATGCATCCTTATGTTAAATATTTAGCATTTTTTCAGGCTCGTCAAACGATGAACTGTGAACTGATTTTTCAAACGTGTAAAATCCTTTTACCCGAGCTATTAGATTCTTAAATTTATCTTACTCTGAATTAAAAAATACTTTTTTCAAAAGCAGTGATTAAATCACCTGATATACTAATACTTGAGGCATGTGGTGGCAGATTCCCTCTCGCAAACCAACCTGCTTCTTTAATTTCCTTTTCATCAATAATTATTTGTTGTGTATCGTCAGCCTCGGCAGTAAAACCCAGCATGAGAGAAGCAGAAAAGGGCCAGGGCTGGCTTTTATAGTATTTCAGATTCTTAATATCCAGGCCAACTTCTTCTTTGACTTCTCTTATAACTGTTTCTTCGATTGATTCTCCAACATCGACATAACCGGCAATGAGAGCGTAAAAATCACCTTTATAGTTTTTGCCTTTTGCCAGCAATATTTTACCGTTGCACGTGATGGCAACAATTACGGCTGGTAATATTCTGGGAAAGATAACCAGGTTACATTCGGGACAAACAACTGCTCTCTCATCCTTTTTCAATTCTGTCTTCGAACCGCATCTTCCACAATACCTGTTATTATTATACCAGGTCATCAACTGATAACCAACTGACCCAAGCCACGCAAACTCTTTGTTTTTCAGATTACGTAAAATAAAAATATCAAGGAATTCAACAGATGGATGATATAAATCTGATTCATATAATCCAAAAAAATGACTTGAATTGAATGAAAACAAATAAACCGGTGAATCTTTGATTTCAGCGAAATCCCTTTTTGTTGGAATTTCATTATCATCTCCGGATCTTTTTAACAGGACCTGATTCTCTCTATAGCACAACAAAAAATCGTTATCACCCGGTTCATGATATTGAACAGATTTGTCATAGAAAATGCCCGGGTCTATTTCATTTAACATGGATATGGTTTTTAATATTCTTTACTGCACTAAAATCGAAAACTACCATTTCTTAAACTGTTGATAGAATGTCACAGTAAGACCTCCTGGAACAAGAAGCGGAGTGATCTCGTCGAAAAGTTTACGACTTCTCAATTTTTCACCTACAGCCTTTAACTTTTCAAAATTTTCAATGTGGTATATGAAATACCAGATGCTACCCTCAAGAGCTTTTACAAGCTCGGCATCAATAAAACCATCCTGCTTTTGCAAAAAGTTGTTTATGATTTCGGCCTTTGACATTAGCAGTTCGTCTGTTGTAGTTTGCAACACTTCGATTTTTACAAACTCAGTAATAATTTTGTCTTTCATGATTTTTTAGAATTAGAAGTTAATGAGACAAAATTAGGGGGGAATAAATTACAGAAATAGTATAAATACGACAATCAGATTAATTTTCCTATTTGTAATATGGAATCGCTTTGTTTGACAAAGCTTTTGGGTGTATTTCCGGCAAAACGTTTGAATTCCTTAATGAAATGCATCTGGTCAAAGTAGCCATTGTCAAAGGCTATGTCAGACAACTTCGAGTAATCGCTGATAAGAAGCCGGTTTAAGGAGGTATGAAAACGATTAAGAGTTCCATAGGTATTAGCTGATACACCCACATATTTGTTATACATACGTTCCAGGTTACGTATACTAATATTGTTCCGTTGACAAAATTCAGATATCTGAAGTGTGTTGTCGCTTTTTTTAAGGCTATTAAAAATTCGTCGAAAGTTATCCGGGTTTTGGTTACCATTAACAAGAAGCAGGGCAAGCTCGTTTTCAAGAATAGTTAATCGCACATCAACACTGGGAGATTCCTTCAATCGTTCACTGATAGTATTTGCCAGCTTAAGCCCAACTTCTCTGGCTCCCAGCAACTGATTTTTAAATTCTGAAACAGGGATTTTAAAAAAAGGGTAAAACCCATTTGGGGAAAAGCAAACCCCAAGAACATCGACCTTCCCGTTTAATTTTAAATGTGAGTTCTTAAAATGATCCTGCAAGCCTGAAAAGTATACATCTTCAAGTAAATGGTCGATACCACTGGAGCATACAGAATGAGCTGTTTCGTTCAAATTGAATCTCAGATTGATATTTCTCTGAGGAATAATCTTATGATTTAGTTGCGCATTCTCAATATGAAGTTCCCAGAAGAATTTGATATGATTCTTAAGTAAAGGATGTTGAACCGGGTATCGTCTTATCTCATTCTGCATCTGAAAATAGATGTGAACTTTATGGTCATTAAACGACACACAAAATTATTAAGAAGAGTTACAATATGCAATAATTCATATTCAATAATTCTTTGCTATGACGGGAGTTAAAAAGCAGTGTAATCATCGCTTCGTTCCTCATGATCCTCTGTGGGGAACAGCTCCAAGAATAAGCCTTATCGCACTTTTGGCGCAACTAAGGGTTTTTTTGTTTCCTTCCCTCACATGGACATGTTCAGCCCGGACTGTAAACAAAAAAGCCCTGATGCTTATGCACCAGGGCTTTTTCTTAGTAGCGGGGGTAGGATTATCCAAACGGGCTAAATGACTGATAATCAATTATGAATTTGTCAGCACTTTTGCTGCTTTTCCTCATTTTGTCAGCAAGTATCAGTGCTGGATTCCTTTATTCATAAGGTATTTATGGCGTCACTTAAAGTATTGCATTTTTGTCAGCAAATTGGACAAACACTTCATTAATAAACACCGTGTCAAAGTTGATTGTAAGGACAAGATTTTATAAGGATAATTTCTAATTTGCAGTAAATTAATGTAGTTTTAATTTGAAAAGTTCTATTTTTTTAGTCACGCATGTCAGAACCCAATAGAATAGAACATAAGCGGGAACTAACTGTGTAGTTTCAGCAAACCCCGGAATCCTGATTACCCAAAGTTAGGAGATAGATTTATTCATTCAAAACAGTTCTTTTCATTTCAAAATCCATTCTTCTTTTCAGCAGGGTTCGGTTCTTAATTCGTTCTCTTCTTTTTAGAATTTCTTATTTTCGGCCATAGTATTCATCGGCTGGTGTGACATTGTCCAGTGACTCATGGTATCGATGGTTATTGTAATGGTGCTTGAATAATTAAAAAACAAATGAATAATTACAATGAGGTTTAGTGCAAAAATATTGCTTCTGTTTCTTGCTGCAATTCTTTTTCAGACAGTAGCTCATGCTCAAATCAAGTTACCCGGGGTTTTTGGGGATAACATGGTTTTGCAATTGCGGGAAATGACAAGCAGTTTCATTGGGCAAAAGCAGTAATTGAAGGCAATGAAGTTGTCGTCTATTCCGATGAAGTTGCCGAACCTGTGGCAGTGTGCTATGCCTGGGCCGATAATCCTCAATGTAACCTGATAAACTCTGAAGGATTACCTGCTGTCCCTTTCAGGACGGATGATTGGAAAGGAATAACACAAAACTAAGCATTAAATATAAAACGTATATGAAAAACTTAAGACATAAAATTAAAGTATCCCTGGGTATTGTACTCTTTAGTGCAACATCACTGTTCGCACAAGGCCCAAATTGTTTTTTAGATGATTTTGCACCTAAAGAAGCAATTATTCCAACTTCAGAAGTTGCAAATAAAACAACAAATTCCCCAACTGTAACGGTCACTTTATCGTCCGATACGTTGGGGGAAATTTCAAAATACGTGTTTGGGAATGCCATAGCTGTTTGGATTGGAAATATAACAGGCGACGCGACATTTGTGAAAAATACCCAGTTATTAAATCCTTCCTTAATCCGTTTCCCGGGGGGAGCTGGTCCAATATATTTTTTTGGGATGGGGCTCCTTCCGATGTACCTGACTCTGCTTACGATTCATCGGGAAAAAGGGTAAAATTTTACGCTATTTCAGGAAAAAATGACTGGCCCACTACAACGGATAATTATTACAAATTACGCCAGCAAACCGGTTCGCAAGGACTCATAACGGTCAATTATGGCTATGCCCGTTACGGGTTGAGCGATGACCCGGTTGCGCAGGCTGCTCATCATGCTGCTGAATGGGTACGCTATGATAACGGACGTACAAAATTTTGGGAAATTGGAAACGAGAATGCCGGTTCATGGGAAGCCGGTTGGATGATTGATACCAGTGCCAATAAGGATGGTCAGCCAGAAATTATTTCCGGTCAGCTTTACGGCCAACATTTTAGAGTCTTTGCCGATTCAATGAGAGCAGCCGCAGCTGAGGTGGGCGCAACAATATATATAGGTGCACAGGTGTTGCATTTTGATGGCACAACAAGCTGGAATTCGGTGGATAAGACCTGGAATGCAGGAGTGTTTAGCGAAGTTGGCGATGCAGCAGATTTCTACGTGATGCACAACTATTTTGGAACCGATGCAAATGCAGAAAATTTATTGACGGTTGCATCAACTGAACCAAAGAAAAACATCAGCTTTATTCAGCAGGATATCGCCAATAAGAATGCTTTTCCTAAGCCTGTAGCCATAACAGAATATAATATGAATTATAATTCTGCAAATGAAACCATGGGAAGATCATACATCAATGGCATGCAGGCAACTATACTGTTTAATGAATTAATTAAGAATAATTTTGGATTGGGGGCACGGTGGCTACTTGCCAGCGGCGAGGATGGAATGTTTTATCTGGGAGATAACACCAGTTTAAAATGGCAGCCGCGTCCTGATTTTTATTATGCTTATTATCAGCAGAAGTTTACAGGCGATCATGCCATTGCTGCGAACTCATCCAACTCTGATATTTTAGCTTATGCTTCCAGATTTGCCTCTGGTGAAACAGGGGTTGTGCTTGTAAATAAAGGAAAAACTGCGCAGGTTGTAGAAATAGATCCAAATACTATCGGAATGGGAAAACACTATTATAACTATTCTTTAACCGGTGGTAACGACAATGGTGATTTTTCGTTTTTTGTATCCGTTAACGATGTATCCCCAACAGGAACACAATGGGGTCCACGTGAAACACTGGAAACAATTCCTGCAAATGCTTTTCCGGTTGATGACAATATAAAGTTGGATGTACCTGCACGTTCGGTTCAATTTATTATGATTGAAGGAAATACAGGGTCTTGTGACAGCGTTCCCCAGAAAGCAAATAAACCTGTTGGGGAGTCAGTTCTTTGTCAAAACAATGGGAATAAAATTTACAGTACCTCAAAAGTCATCCATGCAGCATCATACCAATGGGCACTAGATCCTTTTGATGCGGGTATTATTAAATTAACAGATACTTTATGTACAGTGAATTGGAATAAGGATTTTTCCGGAACTGCCTATCTGTGCGTTAAAGCTTTAAACAGATGTGGGGAAGGCGAATGGTCAGATACCCTCATTATCAATATTCAACCATCATATTCAAATTCAGAAAATTTATCCATTTGCAGCGGAGACAGCGTTTTAATTGCTGATAACTGGATTAAGGAATCCGGTACGTATTTCAATAATTTAACTACATTCCAAGGATGCGATAGTGTGACTATCACTAATCTTACGGTCTACAACGATTATAAGTCAATTTTTGATATTTCAATCTGCGAGGGGGAAAGCTATTTTGCTGAAGGAGCAGAACAAAACGAACCGGGGACCTATATTGACTATTTGACTTCAATTCACGGTTGTGATAGCGTGATTGTTACCAATTTATCTGTAAACACCTTACCAGATATTTATCTTGGTCCGGATACCATTGTTAATAGTTCGATAATTCTGGATGCGGGTTTTGGATTTGAAAGTTATTTATGGAGTACCGGGGAAGCCTCCCAAACTATCCTGATTGATTCTACGTCCGGGTCCGATGCTCAAATAATTTATGTAACCGTTGGTGATAGTAATAATTGCATGAATTCAGATACCATTATTGTTACAGTAGAGCCAACAACCCAAATTATTGATCTAAATGAGAATCACAACTTCAGACTTTACCCTAATCCTTCACAAGGAACCTTATATATTGAATCTGATCATCCTGACAGGAATACAGCAATAGAGATATATTCAATAAAAGGAACTCTGCTTTTAAGCAAAGAATTTAATACACACTCAATAATAAAACTTAACATAGATTACTTTGATGAAGGAACATACGTAATACGTTTTATTTCAGGGAATAGTATTAAATCTCAAAAATTTGTAATAAAGAAATAATATGATAAAAATAAGGCATTGGCACTAACAAAATATGCTTGAAAAAACTATTTAAATGAAGAGATTATATAAAATCGGTGAGTTAACTTTGAAACTTAAGCCTGCTTTTTTGTCATTCGCAACAACAATTTTTTAGTGGTTTCCTTTGGCAGTGCCATTGGGCAAAGAACCTATAAAAACCCGGTCATTACGGGCATGAACCCCGATCCAGGCATTTGCAGGGTTGGTGATGATTTTTACCTGGTGACCTCCACTGTCGAGTTTAATCCGGGATTGCCGATATATCACAGAATGTAAGTAAATACTGGACATCCGGAACATTAGAACAAAAACCAAGGATACAAAAACTGGTATTTCCGGAGGGAATTCGTATAGACACTAAAAAACGCCAATATCTAACATCAAAAGTTAATCTTCTATTTAGAGAAAAGCGATTGTTTTTAGGGGATACAGAATGAGATAAAAAAGAAAAACCCACCGAAAACGGTGGGTTGTCTTACTTAGTAGCGGGGGTAGGACTTGAACCTACGACCTTTGGGTTATGAGCCCAACGAGCTACCAACTGCTCCACCCCGCAATATATTTTTCAAGAACGTTCTTGTCTCTTTTGAGTTTGCAAATGTAACTGTTTGTTCGGTATTCTCAAAACAATTGTGAGTTTTTCGGGAATAATTTGAGCGAATATAAGGTGTTGAGTCTCTTTTCTGCATTGGATATCACAATCTGTGATTTCCACCTTGGATTATCTTTTTTCAAATCAATCTAATATTTGAAATTACTGTCATTAAGGAAAGATAGGGTAAAATATCAACTCATTACTGTTTGGGTAAATGCCATAGTTTAATTTACCCCCAAATTGATAGTAATCGGTAATTATGTAAAAATAAAATACCCAGAGGATAATTCAGCGGTTCGTAACAATCACTGCGTGGGCCTTTGGGATTTTCCGCGGAACAATCATAAAAAATGTATACCCCCGTATTTTTATCATGGCCAACAACATCCGGTTAACCGCCGGCACTTTCCCCTCCATTATTTATTATCGGTGTTTTGCTTAGTACATATTTTTCTTTTTGTCTTTTTTATAGTTCTTCATGATTTTCCCAAAGTCCCTGTCCTTTTTTTTTCTCTCAGCAACCGTTGATTCAAAATGGGCTTTCTCTCTTTCCATTTTCAGGTAATTTTCGTAGGAAGCTTTGTCCAGCTCGCCATTTTCAACGGCTTCAAGAACGGAACAACCTGCTTCACCGGTGTGGGTGCAGTCCTTGAACTTACAATTTTGAGAAAGGGTAACAATCCTGTCGAAGGTGATTTCTAATCCGCTCGTTGAATCAGCAATGCCTACTTCTCTCATTCCGGGATTATCAATTAATATTCCGCCATTTTCCAGAACAAATAATTCCCTGTGACTTGTAACGTGTCTTCCTCTGTTTGTACTCTGGCTTATTGTATCTGTTCGCATTATGGTCTTTCCGGAGAGATTATTTAATAGTGTGGATTTTCCGACACCTGAAGAACCAAGCATACAATATGTTTTTCCTTTTTCAATCATCGCTGTTATCCTGTCGTATCCATCTTGTGTCTCGTTGCTTATCGCGATAACCGGAACATTTGAGATCCGGTTTTTTATATACGCCAGTATCTCAGATAGCTGCTGCTCATTTATCAGATCAATCTTACTGAGTACGATTATGGGACTTACCTTTGATGAGTTACAGATGGTAAGATACCTTTCAAGTCTGTTGATATTGAAGTCACGGTCAACAGCCTGGACTAAAAAAGCATAATCTATGTTGGTTGATATAATCTGAATCCCTCCAGATTGTCCGACCGCCTGCCTTTTAATGATTGAGAATCTTGGTAGTATTTTATAAATTATAGCGAAATCAGAGTCATACGTTGACAGCGCGACCCAATCTCCAACTGCCGGAAAATCTTCACGACTTTTTGCAGTAAAACGCATATTGCCGGTTATCTCGGCATCAAATTCACCTGTAGTTGTACTGATAATATAACGTTCCTTATATTCTGCGATAACTCTGCCGATCTCGAAATTTTCGCGATGGTTCTCAAGCCTGAATTCTTCAAGTTTATCATAATAGCCTAAATCTTCCAGTTTCATGATCGTAACTTTTGGTTAGTAGTATTATAATATTAAACACAATCGTTCTAGGTAAATGTATCCTAGTCACAGCGCCGCCGGCATCTTAGAATCAGGTTTTTAAATTTTACGCAATAAGATGTAATAGTCAGCTTATCAGGCATATATATATGTTTTACCTCTTGCCTGACTCACGTTTTCTGTTTGTGGATATAAAAGTATAAAATTAGGCTGAGAGTATTGGTTTATTAATTTGAAAATCACTGTTGTCGGGTAAAACGAAAAGGTGTAGCATACCCTATGGTGCGATACTTTTAAAATATTCTACCGGACACCGGTGTTTTTTAAAATTTATGGATTTTGAAATTGTTAAGCGTTTTGCCCAATCGTGTGTTTTTACAGTAAATATGTTATTCCAAAATTTAAAGAATATGATAGCAGATCGTGAGGAAAAATCATTATGAAAGGGTTAAACTCTATATCAGAGGTTGCACTCAAGTAAAGGGAATTATTTAGTTTGATATTTGTGCCAATATTAAAAGAAACGGTTTGAAAAAATGGAACATAGCAATTAATGCCATAGGATAGCCTGGGTCTTATAAATCCTTTAGGATAAATATATTCGAGGTGAAATGGAAATTTATACAAGTTTCCTTTTCCTTCAACAGCTTCGAGCTGAGAATATAATAGTCCGGTCCTGAAATAGATTTTCTCATTTGTTCGGGGCATCCAGAAATGGCATACTATTCCTCCTTGAAAGTAGAACCTGTCATTTAAATCCTCCACATTTTCGAAATTGACAACTCCACCGAGAACTTCGATGTTAACCTTTATTAATGGCTGCTTTCTCTCATAAATAATACATTTTTCTCCTTCGCATACATCATTATGATACTCTTTCGCTATCTTAATCAAGCTCTGATGATCCGGTTTTTTTATACTAGATATTTTTGATTGAATATTTGGATCATCTTGCATATATAATTTCAGTATTCCAATGTGTTGTTTCGATTCATATAAAACTTGTTTATTGTCAACAGAAATAATTTCTTCCTTATAAGGTATTTCAATCAAATTTTCGCCCTCTTTATCCATAAAATAATGGTCTCCGTTTTTATCACGCATATAATATATGCTTATATTACCTTTAATCAGGTACTCCAAAAAAATTCTTCGGCTTTTTACATTTTTTGAAATATATAATTTACTATCAATAAATCTAAAAGCAATAATGTCGTTGGGTGAATATTTATTAATTGCATTATCAATACTTTTAAATTTACAAATACTGCTCATTAGCAGATCACCCCGATAATCTATCTCACCATACAACGTATCACCAGTAGTTTTTATAATATATCCGGGCCTGAAATCATTTTGTGCATTTAAAAATCCAGTGGATAGGTATAATCCAAATAAAATCAGACTGGTTAATTTCATATTTTTTGTATTACGTATGTTGTGTCAATAGACTATTGCATAATTGCTGATTTTTCGCCTGCAGAATTTAGTGTCTGAATGCTGCCTGCTTCATTGGTATACCACCCCGAAAGCCGACAGGAGGTGGCAACTTCGCAATCAGCACGAAAACTGCCATGAATTGTACTAGCTGCTTGTGTTCTTCATGGAGAGTAGTATGCACCTGTAGCAAGCTTAATCGATTAATGAAATTACCAAATTATTTTGAATGAGCAAGAAAGGAGTCCTGATTTTTTCCAGAGCTATCTCCTTCGGGCCGGTCTTTGGCGACAAGAGGCTGAAAGAACCTTACGTGCATGGAGAAAGCCCGGGATTACAGAGCAATCTCGAACGCCGTTGAAAATAGATTTTTACGCCAGCAATCATTAGCAGATGGGAAACTGGCTCACTGTAAAGTGTACCATGAAGTGGGGCCGACCGTGCGCTGCTGAAGCTGCATACTAAGTTAGGGATTACAGAACTAACAGAGTATCTATGCCATTGTTGCCATGATATTTTCTCAATGTACCCTCATCTCCGCTGTTTATTCTTTAAGCATCTTCGACGACCTGTAAATTGTTGCCTTTTCCGAAAACTCGCCTAATTTCTTTTCCAGGAACCGTTCCAGGAGGGTGTTTTCTTCACCCACCGACCAGATAATATCCGGAATGTTCTGTTCTACTTGTTTCACAGAGGCCATTCTTATCATTTCCAGAGGAATCTTAATCCCCAGGCGAAATTCTTTCCGGATAAATACATTATTATACTCAATGGTGGTTGGGCTGTTCCAGTAGGAGAGCATCCATCCCACAACTTTATCCTTATATTTCAGTGCCAGGCTGGTATAGTATGCCAGCTGGTCCTCGTGATAAAAAGGTGAAAAAGATTCCGGGTAATAGGGCATGAATTCCTGCTCATCTTTTATATCCTTTTTCTCATCCGGGGAAACCCATGCCCAGGGGGTGATCTCGTATCCTTCCGGTAATACAATCCTTTTTCTCCAGGGAACGGTGCTTATCCGGGCTGTATCCGTACGGAAGACATGCATCAGTTTTTCGGGTTCCGACCAACCCTGTTTCCTGAGAATGTGCTTCGTGGATTCAAAACTTTCCCAGCTTGACCAGTAATAGGTCCTTACTTCTTCATAACCCTTCTGTAATAATATCTGCTCGGTTTTATTCAGCAATTCCTGGCCTATTCCCTTATTTCGGTATTCCGGATCAAGGTAGAAGGAAATGATCTCCGAGTAACTGTGGCTAAAGTCAAATTCTGCAATACATAAACCAACGATATTATTGTTTTTCCTTACCGAGACGGCGAGTATCGGGTTTTTTATTTCAATAGACTGGATTTGTTTGCGGATATTCGGGAAGGTGTATTTTTCCAGATGCTCACGGACAAAATCAACCGTCACGTTGAATGAGGCTTTGTATAATAAGTTATCCATAGACACTTTTTTTATTGGGGTTCCATGATCAGGTTGTGTAATAATAAGTCCAAAGTATAAAAAAATGTTCAATTATTCTTTATTAAAGAGCTTCTTCTCTTCTTTTATCCGGCCTACGGAACAAAGTCATTCCATCTCTCTGCAAACAAATCCGGTCGCGAAACAAAGAGGAACCTATCCGGATCTTCCTCAAACTGTGCATAGATGGATTTCTCCGGATCGATATCAAACTCCGTGTAGCTTCGCGGGGACTTTTCCATCAGTGTTTGATTGAGGTATTCCGGATTCTTTTCCCATATTATCCTGTCCTGTTCGCCAATGAAGGGGAACCAGGCCAGACCTTTGTGCCTGCGAACGTCGTCATATTCAAAGCCGTACTGGCGGTCGCACCAGGCACCGAAGGTAAGTGGCCGTTCCGGGCTGGCACTGATGGTTGCATGCGCCCAACCCGGGGGAACGATCACAACCCCGCCTGCACCGGCATGAACGGCATAACAGCGTCCCGGGTCATCACCGGCTGTTTCCTGCATGTAAACGATGGCTTCACCTTCCCAGATCTCGTATACCTCAGGCGTCGACCATCCGCCGGCATACACTGAATTTTTATGGATATGCCCCTGGCTGCGCACCGGTTCCCTGCCCAGCTTCCCGGCAGCATAAGTGACGGCTCCATATAACAGATGGAGGTCCTCCATGATCTTCCTGTGCGAGACCTTGCCCACGTCCATCGCGATGGCGTAAACGGTTTCCGGCCCGTCGCAATGCGGATCGTACAGGCTTTTTCGTATCTCATCCAGGGAGCGTCGCTCCACCTGCGGACCAAATACACATGCCCCGTAGGTAAATCCCATCGGATCCTTGACAGGATGAATAGCGAAACCCGGGTTAAATATCATGTCCATTCTCCTTTTAGTGTAATATAATTCCTTTATCGCTGTTATTCAGATCATAACTAGTCACCGTGGTAATGCTCCTCGGCGGTAAAACAAGACGGTGTGGTTTTTCTGAGCTGAAATGCTGCAAAGGATTCAGTTCAAATCCAGGCTCTGCAAGAATTTTCTCCGAAACCTGGTATACATTCATCTCTTTGGATTGTGACACAGAAATGTTCAGGCTGACTTCCACCGGTTCATCGGCATCATTCACCATGAACACGCTCAGTTCCCCCTCCGGACTTACCAGAGCTGCCGCATTGACCACACTGTCGGGCAGGCTTACCTTACAGGCGACGGATGAAGAATACTTAGACATGAACCTGGACATCATGGCAAAGCCATAATAAGCATACGGTTCGGGTCTGATATTTTCCAGGTACGTTTTTTTCTCCCGGTCCCAGGTCTGCACCAATTGCCATTGTCCGTCAAGGTCTCCGCGGTTGGTAAAGCTCCAGCGGTTGAACGCATCCACGCCGGCATGAATACCCCGGATTACATCATTGGCATCGGAGATGGCGGCAGTGAAGGTTTTCGGACCGGGATTATCGTCGCCCCATCCGAGCTGCATATTCCCGAATTCGGACAGGAAAAACGGTTTTCCCTCCCGGTGAGCCCAGTCAGCCCATTGCCTGAGATTTTTTTCACCTTCAGCCGTCACGCCCTGGTAGGAATGGATGTCGATGGCTCCAAGGTACGGGGCGAAGGTTAGCTTAGACGCATCAAATGGTGGCATGTCTGTCCAGTCGGGGCCTGAGATGGGAATGTCGATGTTCCGGCTGTCCAGCTTTTCTTTCAGGAGCTTCCAAACGTTGTTCAGGGAACCGGCGTTATCACCGTATTCCCACCAGTAGCCCCAGGTACCGCCGGGAGGCTCGTTGGTCATACAAAAATATTTAATGCAGGTGTAACCTCTGGTCTTCGTGAGGTATTCCAGAAGTGTGGCTATGCCGTCGGTGTAATCGTCAGAATTTGCAGGTGCGCTGATGAGCGGATGAATGCCCGGGAAGGCGTTCCATTCCACATTGGCCCACATCTGCTGCAGGAAAACGTCGGCATCATTTTCCTGGCACCAGTCCAGGATAGTGTAAAGGGTCTGCATTTCCTCATTGTCCCAGTCAAAGGCATGCCGCTTGGGTTCATACATGCGCTGACTGAGTTCGACCCGGATGAAGTTCAGCCCCAGCCAGCGTGCATCATTCTTCAGCTGATCCCATGCTTTCGTGTATGACAGGGGAGGGTTACCGCCATACCCGCTGCCACGGGCGTTTTTTTCACGGGCTTTGATGCTGTACTTTTCATTGTGCAGAGCGATCTCTTTGCCGATGGCATGCCATGAGGCGCCTATCCCGCCTTTCATGGTGTATTCCACATTGGAGAGGTCGACATTAACCGATGCTTTTTTCATTTGGTTTGTTTTACAACCCGTCAATAAAAGGGTTAAAATAAACACGCTGATCATTTTTCTCATGACATTTTTGAGTTGGTTCATAAGGCAAATCTCAGACCCTCACGTATGCTTTCAGCAGCATGCATGGTTTCCCGCCTGAATGTCCTTGTTGGCGCACTGTATATTTCCCTACTGCGGCCGGAACGATGAACACCTCGGCGTAATGCACGATGAAAGGCTCAAAATCATTTTCCGGACTTTCCACCAACACCTCGTCACCCTCCACCAGGCAAACGACATTCACGCCTCCCGCGGTATCGTGACTTGTTTTTCCTGTAAAGGTAAAACGGCGGGTTTCGATGAATTCCCGTTCGTGCAGCCCGGTTCTTTCCTCAATCCACCCGTCACCTTCAGCTACCTTTTCTGTACGGTTCACAAGGTTTTTAGCTGTCCAGGAGGTGGTTCGGTTCCACTGGATCACGTTTTTACCATGCCCGAGATTGATCGGCCTGGGCTTCCCGTCCATTCCCTTCCTGCCCCAGTCCCACAGCTTGAAGGTAAAGATATACGGTGTTGCGCTGATCTCAAGGACCATGGAATTTTTTCCCGAACAATGGATGGTGCCTGCGGGTATTAAAAAATGATCATGTTTTTTCAGCGGCCAGGTCTGAATATGTTTTTCTGCATCAAAAGTTTCGCCCGGCTGCTGCGCCTTTTCCAGGTCTGCAATGCAAGTCCCGGGATCGACACCTACTTTAAGGCCCAGGTACACCACAGCACCGGCTTTGCCATCCATCATGTAATAACTCTCATCCTGGGTATAATGCATCCCGAATTTTTCCTGGATATATTCGGTCAGCGGATGTACCTGGAGGCTGAGGTTACCGCCGTCCATCGTATCCAGAAAATCGAAGCGGATGGGGAACTCATCGCCAAAACGGGCATGCACACGGCTGCCCAGCAGTGCTTCCGGATACCGGAAAACCAGATTGACGGAGGGCAGCTCGAAAAGTTCGGCCCCGATTTTCAATAGCAGGCTGTTTTCCTCCGGAACACAGTTAAAACACCAGGCATAATTCGGTTCGGCATTATCCAGCCCGCAGACCCTCTTCATCCATTGTCCGCCCCAGGGACCCGGATCGAAGAAAGGGACTACGCTGAAGGGTTGTTTTATGGCCTGGGCATAACCGTCCAGGACAGTTTTCCCGGTGGTCATTTTGGGAAGGGAACGGTCGTTGGTATCCAGGATAAAATCTATTTTATCGAACAAGCTCTTCTTCAACCGGTCACAAACCCGCCAGTCGACGAAGAAGCCCTGCTTGTACAACAGCATCCAGTCTTCCACATTATGGTTTGAAACGCCGAGGTTATCCACTTCATGACGCCTCATCCGGAGCTGGATTTCCCAGCGGGCCATATCGGCATAGACGAGGATATCGGGATCGGCACAGACCAGGCTGGCTCCCGGACCGTAAATCATGGTCAGGCCCTCGGGCGAAGAACTGATCTCTTCATGCAGGCCGGTTATTTTCCGTGGATCCAGGAAATCCTGCATGTTCAGCCTGGTCAGGTAACCGAAAATCCTGTCGTCGGTGACGTCCCTGTACACCAGGTCCCGGATAATTTTTTCGGGATAGAAAGCCCGGAGGGCAGAGATGAATTTCACCGGGTTCAGGCCGGCTTTCAGCTCTTTTTCTACCTCATCGAGGATCACACCCTGGTAACATTCGATGACAAGGATGACCTTTGACTTTTTTATATCCCTGATCTTTTCCAGCAGGGCTCCGCTTATACTGCCCCATCCGGTAAAGCACTGGTGTTCGCCCTTCACCTCAACAAAAGGGTATTTATTATACCTTGATTCTGGCATCACTGATCGTTGGTTTTCTTAGGTAATTTCTGTTCAATAAGATAATTTAATCCATATAATGCGGCCTTTTCCGTCGATTCGGCAGCCACAACCCTGACCCGTTCGCTGGGAGTCCATGCATAGGTGTCGACCCGGTCTTGTATATAAGGAAGAATGAGATCCCGGCTTTTCATGATCCCTCCGCTGATGATCACCAGCTCCGGATCGTATGCATGGATCATGTTGACAACGCCTGCCGACCAGGCTTTTAAGCAATGGGTTATGATGTCAGCAGCCATTTTGTTGCCATTCCGGTACTTACTGAATAATTCTTTGAAATCAGCTTTGGGGGATATCCCGGACGATTCAAAATCCGAATGTTCCCGGATGAGTTGCCCGAGTTTCCAGGATGAAGCTTCCGCTTCCACACATCCTATATTCCCGCAGGTACAGGTATCCCCTTCAACGTTTACCGTGAAATGGCCTCCCAGGCAACCCGCCTGGTAATGTTTTCCGTAAAGCAGTTTCCCTCCGATCATCGCAGCGCCGCCAACACCGGTTCCCAGGGTTACCATTACCAGGTTGTTAAGCCCTTTTCCGGCACCAGTCTGCCATTCACCTGTAAGGGCAGCACGTGCATCATTCTCCATGACCAGTGGTGCATTCAACCGGCCGGTTGCCCATGCATTGAAATCGAAGTTTTCAGCACCTTTGAGCTTTTCGTTCACCGACAGTAGCCTGTTCATCCCGACATCTACAATACCCGGAATGCTGACTCCGATCGCGTCGATGTTTTCCTCACCGGATTTGGAGGTCAGCCGGCCAATAACCTCTTCAACATGGCTCATGGTGGTGCTGAAATTCCCTTCGGATACAGATGGCATACTGTCGCTTGCCGTCAGTTTCCCGCCGGAAATTACTGCGCCTTTGATATTCGTGCCTCCGATATCGATGCAGATGTTCATCACTAAAGGATTTTCAGTTCCGGTTTGCCGTTCAATTTCATAAGCCGGGCCGAAAAGCCCCCGGTATTTATCGTTTCATAGTCGTGCCCCGCATCGGAAGGCCAGCAGGCATTAAAGACCAGGTTTCCCTTCCCGGTATTAGCTACGCGATGAGCCACATTCCCCGGGATGTAATGCAGGCTGCCCGGTGTCATGATCTCAGCGCGGGTCTCCCGTTCTCCGTCCATCATGATCAGCCGGCCTTCCCCCTGAATGCACCAATAGAATTCTGCTGAGGATGGGTTCCTGTGAAAATGCCCGCGCGTCATAAAATATTCATTCCCCACAGTGCCGGGATAAATGGTGGTGCTCCCGAAAAACAACCCGCCGGCAGTGCCTTCAGCGACAGGCATAAACGACTGTACAGTATATATCAGCATGTCCTGGTCCATAGCTGACCGTGCTGCTTCATCCTGAAAAATGCCCTTCAGGTCTTTTAAGGGTTTTTCAGCATATTTTACTTCCTTTCCCTTCAGCAAGCCTGAGGTTATGTTGAGAAAAACGTTGGATTCCTTCATCATTGAAATTTTTTAAATGGAATTACGCAAGACAGGTCTCGATTTAGTAAAAATCCGTTTTCTTTCCTTATAAAGGATCAACCGGGTATTATTGTTTCACATGGCAGTGAAATCCGACGAAATGGTATCGCTACCATTGGCGATCACTTTTTTGAGGTACGTCTCATTGTAAGAGATGATCCTGAAATCCTTCCCGGTATCAGAATACGTTTCCCCAACTTTTTCAATCGGGTAGACCAGGCCGCGGTCGTTGATGGTAATGAATAGATCGCCGCAGTTAATCGTGATACCCCCGACACCGGGGAGGGTTTCAAAAGCAAGTCCTTTTTTCGAGTCAAATCAGCGAAGCCCGTCTTCGATCTGAAGCAAATTTTTCCGGACCGGCACATGTCAGAGGTATGATCATATAAGCTGGTTAGTTCCCCACTGCATCCCTGATCATTTCCCTACCATTCCCAGGTATTTCTCAGCGAGTTCGTTGTTATCCGTTCCACTCACTCCGCAGATCCTGTTACCTTTCCAAAGGATTTCGATGTTTCCGTTGTACGGGTCTTTGATGGTGAGTCTGCCTTCCGTCAGGTTATCGGCCTGTTGATGGGTATAATCCAGGTATTGTCTCAGGATCTGTTTGCATGAATCAGCATTAACTTCCCGGATGATGAACAGGCTGAATGAGGCATCGCCCACTTTGTAGGAGGCTTTGAAAACCGAGTTAAGGAATTCGTGCCCCATGAAACTTGTAGAAATGAAGGCATCCTGGTTGTGCAGCCTTCCCTCTTCCGGGAAGTTGGACAGTACAGCCGGGAGCTTCGGATCGGGATTGATATTAGCCGATAGTTGGCGGGCAATATCCCGCATGGCATCGAGCACAGATTTTTTATCGGAAGAAGCAGAAATTTTCACGTAATATTCACCATTCAGAAAATTAAGGATGTTTCCCTGTTCGTAGCCTTTTGTCCCGATATCGATAAAGTTAAGGTCAGGTGAGCGTTCCTGGCTGTAAATACCAAAGCCGTGGTCAGCGTCTTTTTGGCGGTAGATCTCCACCCTGATGCTCTGTTTTCCTTTCGTGTAATCGGCGATATGCAGGTCGACAAAGTCCTGCATCACGTAACTTTCTGCGGCTCCGTCGATGTAATCCCATAGGTCGTCGGGGGTATACACCTGGTTGTTGAACGCTTTTTCCCAGCCTTTATAAGCGGGAAAAAGATTATAGACATCGATGGCATTTACCGGACGGGCCATGGAGAAACCCAGGCATATCATCCAAAGCATAAAAGATTTTTTCATAATATCTCGCTTATTGTCACTTTACCACTCAGACTCAGGCCAGGAATTCAGACGGAACGTCCCTGAGCCGGGCGACATCATTTATTCTTTCTGCCACATTAAATCCCCTGGGGCAATGAATGGTGCATTCATCGCAGTCGTTGCAGGGAGACGTGTTGTCCAGTTTAGCCGTCAGAACAACTTCGCGGGCTTTGGCTGATTCGCGGTATCCGTATGCATACATATATGCACGCATGAGGTCGGGGACATGGAGTCCTTTTTTACATGAAGGGAAGCATTCATCACATCCCGGGCAGTAGAGGCTTGACGATGTATCTTTTATTTTAAGATCCTGGAGCTCCTGTTCGGTAAGAGACAGGTCTTCCATGACCGAAAAAGATTCGTTAAGCTGGTCGAAGTTGGTGTAGCCGGGGATAGCTGTGGTGATGTTTTCGTTCTTCAGTGCCCATTTCAGAGCGGCCCTGGCGTTCACAGGTTTGGTCCGTTCCTTGTCGAAGAAACCGCCTGCCATGGTTTTCATTGCGATGATTCCGATGCCGGCTGCAGCGGCTTTTTCGAGAGCTGCATGCATCTCTTTCGAATCTTGCAGCTGAAAGTTATAGGCGGTGAGAACGAGATCGTAAAACTTACTGTCGGCAGCAGCATTCAGTACCTCGGGCATATTCCCGTGAGTAGATATACCTACGAACCTTGCCTTACCCTGTTTTTTAATTTTTTTGAGCGCCTTGATAACAGGCTTGTGCATGATAGCCTCTCTGGTCGACAAGCCGTGAAGGTACAGGAAATCTACATGGTCGGTTTTGAGTCGGGCCAGGCTGGTGTCCAGTTTCTCCATGAAACTTTTTTCATCGAATTTCCCGGTGAATTTTCCCGTTTTGTCGTCGATGCCATCTGGCGGGATTTTAGTGGAGATATAATAGGAATCACGCGGATAATTAGTCAGAAGTTCGCCAAGCATGGTTTCATTTTTTCCCTGCTGGTAGCCATGAGCTGTATCAAGATGAAGGATTCCTTTTTCGAGAGCGGCTTTCACGAGGGCAGGATTGTCAGCCCGCATCACCCCCATACTAACTATCGGGAGTTTTATACCGGTTTTTCCGAGGGTCCGGTAAAGGATCTTAGCTTCTGTGTTCTCCGTGTATTTCAGGTTAGCGGAGGCAGCGATGCCTGATTTGGAAGCGATGACCGTACCTGCCGCGGTGAGCAGGCCTGTTTTAAGAAAATTTCTGCGGTTAAGCGGGTTTCCGTTTTTCATAAAGCAATGGTTTTTGTTTCAGCAGTTATCAGTGGCAATTTAGTAATAAATAGGTTTGGAGAAAATATTTATAAGGAATGAATGTCTCCGGATAATGCCGGCATTGATTTGTAGCATTCAAAAGTAATAAAAAGGGACGGAAGAAAATCCCGTAAAAGGGAAGTCCTCCTCAGGCCGGATTGAAAAATATGTTACAGAACACACTGGTTATACGCTGAGATTTCGGGGTTTTTGCCAATAAGGGTGGTGGGTGGGGGGTGGGATCCCCTGATAATATGTTATTAAGAACTATATAATAGTAAGATCATTTTCCATAGAATCCCGCATTTGACAAAACCATTTTAATTTTTCATTAAAAAACACCTCTGCAGTACGCTGATTTTTTTCCAATTTTCACATTAACTGTCAACCGGGGGGGCATGGGGGACCCTGGTCATTTCATGATCTGCTGAATACAATAAAATAATTTGTGGGGAAACACGGGCCGGTGTTATTTTGTGTCGCGGGGTAATTCAGCAGATGACTTATTTTTTTAGGCTTGTGTTGCAGAACAGCAACAGAGGGCGCTGAGATTTCGGGGTTTTTGCCATTAAGGGTGGTGGGTGGGGGGTGGGATCCCCTGTAAGAAGTTAGTATGTACTATATAATAGAACGATACTCTAGTAGAACGATACTCTAGTAGAACGATACTCTAGAAGTACAATACTCCAGTAGTACGACACACCAGTAATACGATACTCTGCCGTTTAATTTCCTGAAATGTCTTTATTCTTAAAACACGTTGGAAAATTTCTTTTTAACCACGGTCTTTTCCAATTTTACTATTCGAAAGGATCCGGGAGGATAAGGTGGATGATAGTTTTCCCGGCTGACCCAG
This sequence comes from uncultured Bacteroidales bacterium, assembly GCA_963732905.1. Classification (GTDB taxonomy): domain Bacteria; phylum Bacteroidota; class Bacteroidia; order Bacteroidales; genus DASQZK01. The sequence continues at coordinate 228,820 of CAVTBM010000006.1, read as the reverse complement.
ACAGATTTCACAGTGACACGAATACCGTCTCATTCGGATTACTTTTGCTTTTTATCCTGACATCAACAAAACCGGTACTAAATTTTTGCCACTTTCTGTATCTGCATTCTTTTCAAGGATGCATTTCCCCCATTGGCAGACAGGGTTATCGTATTGAAAGGTTCTTCCGGGAAACATAAGGAAGTAATCACCCTTTCACCATGGTTCATGAAAATTTCAACCGAACACCGGTCAACAACTATATAGAGATCCGTTTGCTTCATTTCATGAAGAAGAGGCGCACGCGAAATTCCGTTGAATGAGGGACTGAAGTCCGTGATGCCCGAAGCCGACCGGTCGAGAGTCATCATTTTTGCAGGGTTTGACAGGCGCATCAGAACAGATTCATTGTTGCCGTTCGAAAAGCGGATGTTGAAGGTGTCGCATGAAGAAAGATCCAGACTTAAATCGAGGACAAACGAAGAGGCTGCTTCTGCCGGAAGGCGGTAAAGATTTTCTTTTCTGCCGATGGTTTCACTGTTAATCGTTTTTAAACCTGAAAGGAGCCGGTCGAATTCCGGTGACGGAAATGATTTGAGAATATACCCCTCCTGATCTGATTCAAGGGATAAGTCCCTTGGGAGGGTCATGCTACCCCGAAACGGATCTGTGGGAACTTTATCGGAGTAAGCCCAATTGCTCATCCATCCAATTAAAATTTTACGTTGCCCGGTATTTGACCAGGTTACACCGGCATAATCGTCGGGACCAAAATCTGCCCATTTGGTATCCTGAGTGTCTGCCTGAAAACGATGACCATCAAATTCACCCGTGAAATATTGTGTGGCAGAACCGCCATTTGGCCCGCCGGGATTGATATTGACCAGCATCACCCATTTCCCGGTTTTCCCGTCCTCAGTGGTAAGTTTGAAAAGATCGGGGCATTCCCATACGCCCCCGTGGGCTCCGGCATTTGCCCCAAATTCACTTTCGAATGTCCAGTCAAGAAGGTTCGCTGAAGAGTAAAGTCTGACACGATCGCCGGCAGCAAGGATCATGATCCATCTTCCTGTCTTGTCATACCAAAAGACATTCGGATCCCTGAAATTTTGAATACCGGGATTTTTAATGACCGGGTTGCCGCTGTATTTTTCCCAGTTCAGGCCGTCATCCGTGCTGTAGGCCAGTGCCTGGGACTCCGGATAGGGTTTAAGTTTGGAATTATGGTATGTGAAAACTGCAACCAGGGGAGGGTTGGCAATCGTGCCGAAACCGGAAGTGTTTTGGCTGTCGAGAATAGCGCTGCCGCTGTAAATGGAGCCCAGACTGTCGGGATCCAGGGCTACCGGCAGTTCCTTCCAGTGCATCAGGTCGCTGCTTATAGCATGTCCCCACGATTTTTCCCCGGAGACCATAGTTCCGGGAGAATACTGGAAAAACAGGTGGTACGTATTGTGGTAATAAACCATCCCGTTGGGATCATTTATCCAGTATTTTTCAGGGGTAAAATGAAAAAATGGCCGGAAAGATATTTCGGATGGTTGTTGATCGGCTTTGGGGCTTTCCTTTTTTTTCCGGTTAAAAGAACAGCTAGTTACAATCAGTATCATCATGAAGATGAAACTTGTCCTGAGGTGTCCTGAGAAATCAATTTTCATTTCTGCGATTTTAAGTTGAAAGATGCATGACCGGATAGGTACAGCAGTTACGATTCATTTTAAGTCTTAAATCCAACATGCCGCCTTCACAAAGCTAAAAAATCATAGGATATGGTGAGCTATTGCTCTGTTCATTTGTCACAAGAAGTTGTGAAAATGTACTTTACAGGATTGTAACCCTGGGTCTGGAGCGATGGTTATCCATCAGCAACAGTGCTTCTCTCTCTGTACCGGCGGACATTTTACGCTCCCGTATGAACAAAAAACGCAACAGTCTCCTTTCTTTGGCCTCAGGATGGTTTTACATTCTTCACATTCATAAAAAATCTGGCATGAATCCTCAGGCATCACCTCCTCTTTCCGGTGTCCGCATACCGGACAGGTAATGACAGATTTTAATTCTACGTCTTTCATAAATCTCACCCCTTCAATGAATCGTTGATAACACTCCTTACTCTTTATTTTCAGGAATGGGACGGCTTTTTACCCGTGACCGTAATGCTGTATATGCCGGCACCTGAACGCCGGTATGCTTCAAGTGTCTTACCGCTTGTATAGGGCAGCAACATGTCGTCAGGTACCATGATCTCACGCTGTTTTCTGATTTCCACATGTTCAAAGCCGGAATCCCGGATGATGCGCAAATAATCCTCCTGTTGCAGGGCTCCGGAAACGCAGCCGGCATATAAGGCAGCAGCATCTTTAAGTGAAGCGGGCAGATCTCCTTTCAGTACCACATCCGAAATGCAAAACCGGCCACCTTCTTTGAGCACCCGCATGATTTCCCTGAAAGCAGCCTCCTTATCCGGAACCAGGTTCAGAACACAGTTGCTCAGGACAACATTGTACGAAGTGTCTGGCAAAGGCATGTTTTCAATATCACCCTGAATAAATTCCACGTTGCTAAAACCCAGTTTCCGTTTGTTCTCATCAGCCTTTGCGATCATTTCTTCCGTGAAATCGAGGCCGGTCACCTTTCCTGTTTCTCCGGTGAGGGCACGTGCAACGAAGCAATCGTTTCCCGCACCCGAACCAAGGTCAAGGACGTGATCACCCAGCTTTATTCCCGCAAATTCGGTCGGAATCCCGCAACCCAGTCCAAGATCGGCCTCTTTCACATACCCGGCTCTTGATTCGTAGCTTTCATTAAAGACAGAATAACCGGCGTCTGCCGTTTCGTTGCAACAGCAACCGCAATCCGAAGGTTGTCCGGCCAGAACAATACCGGCGTATTTGTCTTTCACGACCTGTTTTATCTCATCTGAATTTTTCATAGTATGGTTATTTTATTGATAAATCTGTTGCTATTTCCTGCCTCCGGAAGATGGATCGCCTGCCGGTTGGGCCTGATGGAAATATTTTTTCTGTAACCAGAGGGAGACGGAGACCAGGCTGATCAATACCGGTACCTCTACCAGCGGACCGATTACCGCTGCGAAAGCTTCACCCGAATTGATCCCGAAAACAGCCACCGCTACTGCAATGGCCAGTTCAAAATTATTACTGGCTGCAGTGAACGAAATGGTGGCCGTTGTGGCATAACCGGCGCCAATTTTTTTCCCCATCAGGAAGGAAAGGAAAAACATGATCACAAAATAGAGAATCAGGGGAATGGCAATGCGGACAACATCCAGAGGAATCCTGACGATATACTCCCCTTTCAGCGAAAACATCACAAAGATGGTGAAAAGCAGGGCGATAAGTGTCAACGGACTAATGGCAGGAAGGAAAGATTCCTGGTACCACTGTCTGGATTTTACCCGGAGTAAAACATACCTTGTCGAAAATCCTGCGATGAACGGAATGCCCAGGTAAATGAAAACGCTCCTGGCAATCTGGCCAATAGTGATGGTCACTGAAAACGATTTTAATCCAAGCCATCCCGGCAATACGGTAATGAACAACCATGCGTATAAAGAGAAGAACAGGACCTGGAAAATGGAGTTGAAGGCGACCAGCCCGGCAGCATACTCCGTATCTCCTTTAGCAAGCTCATTCCAAACGATAACCATGGCAATACAACGGGCAAGACCAATGAGAATCAACCCTGCCATGTATTCGGGATGATTATGTAAAAATATGACCGCCAGGAGAAACATGATGACAGGCCCGATAATCCAGTTCTGAACAAGCGACAAGGTGAGTACCTTCCGGTCCCTGAAGACATCCTTCAGTTCCTCATATTTTACCTTGGCCAGCGGAGGATACATCATGACTATGAGACCGATAGCGATTGGAATATTGGTAGTGCCCATGCTGAGGCTGTCCCAGAATGATGAAATCGCGGGGAAAACATACCCGGAGAAGACACCCGCCGCCATGGCTGCGAAGATCCACAGCGTAAGAAAACGGTCGGAGAAGGAAAGTTTACGATGAGCTGTTGCCATAACGATTAGGTAAACCGTTCATTATAAAATTTATTGAACCTGTCACGGATTTCGTCCCTTATCCTGCGGAATACCGCCAGAACCTGCTCCTCCGTGCCTGTAGCCTTAGCCGGATCTTCAAAACCGATGTGTAGCCGGTGACCTACCTTCCCGGTAAATACCGGACAACTTTCCCTGGCATCGTCACAAACGGTGATGACATAATCAAAAGCTTCCGCAATATATTTATCCACGCTCACGGGTTTTTTCCCACTGATATCTATCCCTGCCTCCTGCATGACTTTAACTGCTAAAGGGTGTACCTGTGAAGAGGGATCTGTCCCCGCACTGAATACCTTCAGCCCGGCATCAAAAGACCGTAGAAATCCTTCGGCCATCTGGCTCCGGCAGGAATTACCTGTACATAGAATTAATATCTTCATCTTTTACAATAATTTGTAGGGTCCTTACTGATTTCGTTCATGAGATTTTCAGTAATCAATTTCATTCTCCCTATCCCTTCCGGATTAAGGCAATAATTTGTTTTTACACCTTCAATACTGCCCTGAACAAGACCGGCCTTTTTGAGCTCCTTCAAATGTTGACTGACTGTCGTCCGGCTAAGAGGAAGAACATCCGAGATGTCGCCTGTAATACACGATTTTGTCTCTGCCAGGTATTTCAGGATGGCCAGACGCGCCGGATGTGCCAGGGCTTTGAAGTAAGCTGCACATACCTGTTGTTCAACTGAGAAAAGTTCTGTCTTTGATTGTACCATGATTTGGAATTTGGACGTAAATATACGACATAATTTATTATAACGTATAATTACGTCATAAATATTCATGATTTTTTTTATTTACTTCATACCGGAAGGAAATGGTTTTAACCTCATCCGCAAATTTCCTAAGTTTGTAATGTTTCACGACATTTTCCGGATATGACCGGTTCTTATACCAATTACTAAACTAATACCACTGAACATGAGAAAATCACTTTTGCTTTTTATGACTCTGGCAGGGATGACCGCAACTGTTTGTGCCGGTGTAATAACCTTCCCGGCAACTGAAGGTATAGACGCTTCCATTCATTATACGCTTAAAGCCGATGGAAGGGATGTAATGGTGTATGATGCTCCTTTTGCATCGTATGCTGTCTTTGATTTTACCGGAAAGGTCGATGTTGAGATCCGGGCCGACAGGGATATAAAATGGGTGGATGTAAGGCCGCTCAGCAAGGGCATAAAACCTGAATTTAAGGACAGTACAATTCATATTACCCTCACTCAGCCCTGTAATCTGAGTATTGAACTCAACGGTGATTACCTCAATTTCCCGCTTTACCTGTTCACCAACGCTCCGGAGGAAAATGCCCCAAGGCCGGGTGATAAAGGTGTGATATATTTCGAAGGCGGGAAGGTTCACGACGCCGGACTGATCTCTCCTAAAAGCGGTGAAACGGTTTATATTGCGGGTGGAGCTGTGGTGAAGGGTGTCATCAATGCAAAAGGTGTTGAGAATGTTAAGGTGATGGGCCGCGGGATTTTACTGGGCTCCGAAAACCGTGCTCTGGCGCGGGAATTCAGGACCCGGTTTGTCGAATTTACCGATTGCAAAAATATCCTGGTGAAAGATATTCTTCTCGTGGATAGTCATACCTGGCAGATTGTTCCGTTCAACACGGAAAACATAGAGGTTGACGGTGTAAGGATTTTAAGCGATAACGGAAGTGATGACGGGATTGATATTGTCCGTAGTCGCGGGGTAAAGATCCACAACTGTTTTATTCATACCAAGGACGACTGTATCGCGATTAAATCGTTCGGTGATTATCCTTCTGATGTGAATTGCGAGAACATTGAGGTGGAGAATTGTGTGTTCTGGAATGCGGCCTGGGGAAACGGACTGGAGATTGGTTTTGAACTGCGGTCGGGTTACGTCCGGAATATTGTATTCAGCAACTCCGATGTCATCCATGTCCAGGCAGGTGCCGTATTCAGCATTCATGATGCCGACAATTCAATCGTTGAAAATGTGGTGTTCAAGGATATCCGGGTCGAAGATGCCCGTCAGAAACTCATCGACCTGGCTATCTTCCTTTCGCAATACAGCGTGGACCGGCCTCAAAGCACAGAGGAACGGGAGAAGCTTTACCTGAGAGGTGCATGGGACGGTGTGCTGGAAGTACCGGCGGGGCAGGAGGCAGAGCATGCAAAATACCGCGGGCAGATCAGGAATATCGTCTTCAAAAATATCAGTGTTGAGGGCTATTTACCTTATTCGCTCATCAATGGCTTTGATGAAAACCACCAGGTGCAGAATGTGGTCATTCAGAATCTGACGGTATGTGGTCATAAGGTTACGACTCCGGAAGAGCTAAAACTGCATACGGAAATTGCGAAAGGGATCGTGATTAAGTGAAGAGGCGATTTCCGGAGGGAGACAACAGAGTCTTACACGGGATTATAATAGTGCATACCAGGGTGTTTTGGTCATTCATGAAGTGATCGATCAGGAAGTTCTGAACGCCCTCATGTTATTCAGTCCCGGATGTAATTTCCCGGTCAAAATCAAGTAGTGTCATGGCAGACCTGACCATGCAGTTCAGCCAGTTTTCGGTGTGAAAGCCATTTTTGGTCCATACCGTGGTTATCTGACCGTCATCCTGCTGTGCCTGTGTTATACTGTTTGCCAGGGCAGTTGCTTTTTGAATGTAAAGAGAATCCCGGGTAGCTTTATACAGTGTCATGTATGAATAGATCATCTGGCATGAGCTGGCGTCGACAGGGACATAAAAATGATATTGTTCCAGGACGCAGGGTGTGAGCCAGTGCTCGGAAACCTTCGCATTCCATTTAATGGATGATAAAAAAACAGCTGATGGCTCCTCCCAGATGACGAACTGGTCTTCGCCAAATCGCACAAGTTCTTTAGCTATGGCAGTATTTTTATGCGAGGCCGGTTCATATTTCAGAAGATACATGGCATAGTTTGTAGGCGGATATTCAGAAAGATTGCGGTATTTTTCACTGTATGACGGGACATCTTCAAACTGGCCTTCCCAGTAGAACGTTTTTAACGGGTTTTCCTGGATCCATCCAACAGCTTTATGAATGACGTCCTCATAATCATTTTTGTCGTACTGAACCTCAAGTCGTTTGAGGTACATCATCAGCCCGGAAGGCATCATCAGGTGGGTGTCCAGGGGTTGGGCAGTGTTGAAGTCCAGTTTCAGGTACCAGGTTCCGTCTGGTAACTGAAGTTGAGCATATGCATCGGCAATATTCACTGCCCGGTCATACCATTCACGGTTTTTCGTCCTGTCGTAAAGGTCAAGAAGTGTATTTCCATAGGAATATCCGTAAAGCATCATCAGTTTTCCGGCATTGAGCTGCACAATGTCGTTAACATCATTGTCATTGTTGATGCCGGGGATTTTCATTCTTGCAGCAACAAATGCGGTATTATAGGTAGGCACAAATGAGGATAAAACCGTGCTTTCTGAAGTGGAAATTTTTACAAGGTAATGCGCCATGTTCAAAGCGATTTTCATCGCTTTTACGGAATCTTCCCTTGATGTGGATGGCAGACCGGAATAGGACAGCATTCCGTCTATGAGTGAGGAAATGATTTTTGAGGGATAGCCGTACAGGCTGTAGTGCAGGTCCGGTTCATCACCTTTCAGCCATTCCTGAACATGCGGAAGGTTATAAATATATCGCAGGGTCTGAACTGCAGCATCATGATAGGTCTTCTTCGGGGAGTTTTTGATCCCGGTAAACGGTGCTGAGCGATAAAATTGTTTGTTTTCAAAACTTCTGATCGTATCGCCTTCCGAATCGGTAGCCGTTACCTTCAGGCTCAACATGCCCGGAGGTATATCAGGCCAGTATTTGCTTAGGGAAATAACCGGCTGGTTTTCATCCCATGAAAAAGTTTTGGTGCTCTTTTCAAATGACAATGTACAATGATAGTGTTCTGCATTTCCAACCGCATCAAACTGAAAAACCGGTGCATAAATAAACCTTGAGGCATAAGCATTCCAGGAGGGAACATCCGGAAATATTTGTTTCGATGGGACAGGGTACCGGCTCTCTTTATAAAATTGGCTTTCTGTAGGATTGATGCCACATGAAAAAAACAAAACGGCAGGTATCAAAAAATAAGAAGGTTTCATGAAGTGCAGTATTAATTATATGCCATTACACCTTAAATCGGCATGATGAAAAAGAATACAATGTTGAACAGTAAAAAAAAACAGTTACACAAAACTTGCCCGGTTAAACATTTTTCACTTATTTGGGTGTGAAAATTCGTTCAGTATGAAAATTAGGTATTTCACTTCAATAATCCACCCATATTGTAGAATTTGTTTTGCCATAAAATAATCATCAAACATAGAGTTCAGCGAAAGCTGGAAACTGGATTAAAAAGTATTTTAAATTTGCCGGAGGATTTAAGTCCTGAATTCAGGGAACAGACATCTGGTCCGGTGGAATAATTATGGATCGTTATCAAAGGAAAACATAATACCCGGGTGAAATCCCTGGAAAGTGTATGGCATTCACTGGAAATGGCACTTTTTACATGCACGCTGCAGGGTATTAATGTGAATTTGTCTCCGGATCTGATCCGAATGTTATGAAGGATTGTTATACAAGCGTTGAACACAACAAAAATAAAGCCTGGCCGGGGTAAAATGATCGCGGCTTGTTTTCAGGGTTAGGACAAATTGTTTCAATGAGTAAGAATCTTTCGAAGATCTGGGTATAATTATTAAAGAGCCGGCCTTTTATGCAGAAAAATAATCTATTCAGAAAGAAAACGGAAGCAGATATTCTTCCTGAAATTGAGGGAGGGTTAAATGCAGCCCTGAAACGAAACCTGACTGTCCGCGATCTGACCGCTTTTGGTATTGCAGCCATCATTGGTGCCGGTATTTTTTCAACGATAGGGACAGCCGCTGCCAGCGGAGGTCCGGCCATAGCGGTCCTGTTTATTTTTACCGCTGTTGCCTGCGGATTTTCCGCCCTGTGTTATGCAGAATTTGCTTCCCGGGTCCCGGTTTCAGGGAGTGCCTATACCTATGCTTATTATTCTTTCGGTGAACTGATAGCCTGGGTCATTGGCTGGGATCTTTTGCTGGAATATGCCATAGGAAATATTGCAGTAGCGATATCCTGGTCCGACTACTTTACCGAGTTCCTTCACGGCTTTGGAATAAGAATCCCCGAATTTCTGACTGTCGATTACTTTACGGCCTTCAGGGCTCATACGGAAGCGGCGACAGCATTGGCGACAGGACATTCGCTGGATTCACTATCCTTCCTTACCCGGGAAGGTTACCGGGCATGGGAACTGGCCCCGACGATCGGACATATTCATCTCATTGCCGATATTCCGGCGCTGATTATAGTGTTCATAATAACGGCCATCGTTTATGTTGGGATAAAAGAATCCAAAACAGCTAACAACATCATGGTCGGAATCAAGCTGTTGATCGTTTTTGCCTTCATCATGATCGGCTCGTTCTATGTCAAACCCAACAACTGGCATCCGTTTGCACCAAACGGGATAACAGGGGTTCTCAAAGGAGTCTCGGCAGTATTCTTCGCCTATATTGGCTTCGATGCCATTTCCACAACTGCAGAGGAATGCAAGAATCCGACCAGGGATCTGCCACGGGCAATTTTCCTGGCCCTGCTGATATCAACGGTATTATATGTGCTGGTCGCGCTGGTCCTGACCGGCATGGTCAAATACAACCAGCTTGAAGTCGGGGATCCGTTATCTTTCGCTTTCCGGAAAGTAGGGCTAAACTGGGTAAGCGGTGTTGTAGCTTTTACTGCCCTGATAGCCATGGCAAGTGTTCTGCTGATCTTTCAGCTCGGCCAGCCCAGGATCTGGATGAGTATGAGCCGTGACGGTCTTTTGCCAAAGATCTTTTCCAGGATACATCCCAGGTTTAAAACCCCTTCTTTTGCGACAGTCATCACAGGACTGGTCGTCGGGATCCCTGCCATGATGCTTAACCTGACAGTAGTTACTGACCTGACCAGTATCGGGACCCTCTTTGCTTTTATCATTGTCTGCGGCGGAGTTCTCATGCTTCAGAACCTGGATGATCACAATCGGGTGTCGGGCAGATTCAGAGTCCCGTATATTAATGGAAAATACATTGTGCTTCCCATGCTGGTGGTTATCGGGGCGGCAAGTTATTATTTTAACCAGGAGTACTGGAATGCCTTCATCAGTGGTGAAGATGCATCGTTGTTCAGCTGGGATGAGACGCCCACCCTTCTCTTCGTAATATTCAGCGTTTATATTGGTGTGTTGAGTTACAAAAGAAATCTTTCCCTGATCCCTGTTCTTGGTCTTCTCAGCTGTCTTTTTCTCATGACGGAGATGGGGTTGTCAAACTGGCTGAGATTTATTATCTGGTTACTCATAGGCCTGGTCATCTATTTCACTTTTGGAAGAAAACACAGTAAACTTAACGGGTCCGGGGTACCGGCGCCCTGACGGACCGGCATGGCTCCTGCCTATTAAAAAATGTTAATAAAGAACAATTGTACGGGATTATGACGTTCTACTGTATAACTTTTTTTTCTCATACTATAGATAAGGATTTAAACATTTTTGTGAGACCCGGTGTGATCCATAGTACAACCCTTCATTTTCACTATGGATCAGGCAGAAAACCTCAGGTAATTTTATGAGCTATTCAAGACACAATAAAGGTTGGTTAATACAGGATGTGGCAACATTGCCCTTTACATATCATTCATTATAGGAGAACAGGATGATTGAAAATTTTCGCCAAAGCATTTTTTTACTGGCAACATTCATTTTTCTGACTGCCAAAGTTTCAGCAGCAAATCCTGAAATCCAAAGAGCCAGCCCGGGTGCCGCCGGGAATACTTTAACCAGTGACAGCCTTAAGGTGAGTAATTTGCCGGTTCATGTTTTCCGTGCAGCCCGTGAACAGAATAATCAACCGCTGGTTGTCATTATTTCAGGTGACGGGGGCTGGAACAGTTTCATTGACGGTCTTGCTCACACGTATTCCCACGATGGCTTTGATGTGGCTGGTATCGATGCACTGAAGTATTTCTGGCATAAGAGTAACCCTACAGATGCTTCCCAGGATTTTTCCGTAGTGATACGTTACTTTGCTATGAAATGGCAGAAACACCAGGTTATTTTGCTTGGATATTCTTTTGGAGCAGACATTTTGCCTTTCGTATACAACGATTTTTCGCAATCCGTCAGAAAGATGATATCTCTTATGGTAATGATGTCGCCAAGTCATCACGCATCATTTGAATTTCAGATTACCGGTTGGCTGAAAGGCGATGCAAACAGCCCCTATCAGGTTGTGCCGGAGATCGAAAAGATCACAGGTGTCCGAAAGATCATTATTTACGGAAAAAAAGAGCATGAAACCCTGGTGGGTGATCTGCCTGACGGTAGTGCTGACTTTGTTGGCGTTGATGGCGGGCATCATTTCAACAATGACTATAATGCTCTGACCACTCCGGTTATAAAAGTATACAGATCAATGCATCCATAGCTCAAACTTAACGCAGCGGAGTTGGAAGCTATTGGATTATTTCAACGATTTTTAACATTTTCATGATTATCATTTGATTAGTTTTACATCCATAAGTAAAAAATTTAGGGACTAATACATCTTTATGATCAAAAGCCTTGTATTTGGCGTATTCCTTATGATGCTTTTTGTGCCTGCCGGTTTCTGTTCTCAGGGGGAACCACATCCCCAAAAGGGCGTTTTAGATCTCAGGAGTTACCAAAACTTTGACGGCAAAGTTATGACTCTGCAGGGAGATTGGATGTTTTACTGGCACCGGCTTCTTTCTCCCGACAGTATCAACTGGTCGGGGGATGCTGCAGGCGTGACATTTGTTCATGTTCCCTCATACTGGACATCCTATCGGGGTTCTGATGGAAATTCCCTGCCGGGCACCGGTTATGCCACCTACGGGCTTCGCATTTTACTCCCCCGGGGTTACCGGGATTCACTTGGTTTCAGCCTCCCTGTTTTCGATTCATCCTTTGGATTTTTTCTGAACGGAAAACGACAGGGAGTAAATGGCAAAGTTAGTAGGACCAAAACTGCCGGCGTTCCGGGATATTCCCCCTTCGTCACTTATTTTAGACCCGTCTCAGATACGCTTAACCTGGTGTTACAGGTGTCGAATTATGATCACAGGCGGGGCGGATTCTGGAAAGAGATTATGTTTGGGAAGGCTGGTGCCATCCAGAAACGCCAGAATGTAAATGCACTTATTGTCGACCTTTCGCTGGGTGTTCTGCTGGCTTATTTTATGTTCTTCCTGTTTTTTTACCTCATATTTCCCCGGAGTAAAATGCTGTTGTTTTTCGCACTGACGCTGGCCGGCATTTTTATCCGGCTGTCCTTCACGAATATCTTTCCGCTTCAGCTAATCTTTCATACTTCCTGGACATGGCTCATCAGGTTTGAATACCTTGGGACCTTTATGGCATTCTGTTTTGGATTATGGTATCTCTATTCCCTTTTCCCTTCCCGCATTGCCCGCTATTTTACGATTATTAATTCGTTTATATCAGGCGTGTTAACTGTGATCATCCTCGTTGTGAAGGTCAGAATATTTGCCTGGTCCATGTTGTACCTGGAGCCTGTGGCAATGATAGCCCTGTTGTGGTACCTTGTATACACACTGAACAGGATCATTCAACGGAAAAAAGGGCACCTTCTCTATTTCATTGCGTTATTATTATTCCTGTTTGCCCTGGTCAATGATATTTTCCTGGCAAATTCATGGTCTGCCCTGGTCGGCAATTATGTACTGCATTTCTCGGTTTTGTTCCTGATCGTTGTCCAGGCAGTGATGATCATCCGGAATTGGGTGGGAATATTCACTGAAAAAGAAGGTCTTTTCAGCAGGATAAAATTAATAAATGTCAATCTTGAAGATCTTGTCAGGGAACGTACGAATGAAATAAATGAGAGGACAATGGAGATCAGAAAGCAGAATAAAAAAATTGTCCTGCAGAATGATGAACTTCAGCGGGAGATTGAATTCAAGAACCGGTTTTTTTCCATCATTGCCCACGATCTGCGGGGGCCGTTAGCCAGCATCAACCTTTACCTGCAGATGGCTGCAAAAGATATTCCCCTGGCAAAACGGATCGATATCCTGGAAAGCACAGCTACCACAGCCGGTTCGGCAATGAATCTTGTTGAAAATCTCTTGTACTGGGGCCGAAGTCAGGATAAGCAGTTGAGTATTCATCCCCGGGAGTGTTTTGTCGAAGATATTGTCGGGGAAATATATACGCTGCTTGGAGAAATAGCTCGCCAGAAAGGTGTTGAACTGATTCACATTGCCGGAAGCCGGACGAAAATAACAGCTGACAGGGAAATCATCCTGATCATTCTTCGCAATCTTATTTCCAATGCCATTAAGTTCAGCACCCGGGGGAACCAGATTGCAGTGCTGGTTAAAGCTGAAAAGGACTCCATAATCATTACCGTTGAGGATCATGGCATTGGGATGAGCACGGAGCAGATCGAGAATGTTTTTTCAGACGAAGCCCTTTTCTCAACGTATGGCACTGGAAATGAAAAAGGTACCGGGCTTGGTCTCAGGCTCTGTCTCGATCTGGTAAGATTACACCAGGGGAATTTGGAAATCTCAAGTGTGACGGGGAAAGGTACCAGCGTCAAAATCAGTCTGCCCCGGGATTTACCCGAACAGGAAAAATAAGAATTTGAAAGTAATTTCGGATACTATCTAACTATCTCACTTCGATTACATGAAATGGGATCTGGATCATGGATCTGAGATCGTTGCCCAGTTCCTGCATCGATTCATCATCATAATCAAAGTGCCAAAAGATAACGACATCATGTCCCTCGAGAAAGAAATCATTGAACCGGGCAAGAAAGTTGGTGATGTATTTTTTGGAACCGCTGTTAATATATTCAAGGTGGAAGAGCAATTCTGTCTTCCCGACGGGATTTTCCATATACAACTGAACTTCATGAAGAAGCGGGGAAAAGAATTCAAAAGCATCCTCCGGTATAGATCGCCCCTTAATCTCAAATACCCCTTTTCCAACAGTTATGCTGGGGGTGCTTTTTGTCCCTTCAATGTGCATGACCAGAATTTTATTCAGGGTAAAGATAAAAAAATTGAGTAATAAACTGAAATCGGGGTACGGATTTCAGCGTGAAAACAGATTTGGTTTCTCAATTTCAAAGAGGGTTGGATAGTCTTCATCAAATTTCTTCAAGATTTCTGAAATGATGGTCTCCCTCATAAATTTGGACTTATTGTCAACTTTGTATTTGAGACAATATGCTTCGATTGCTTTTACCTCGCGGTTATTAAAAAGGATGGAATGCCGGTTCTTTCTCAGCAGGTCTTTTTCTCTTGGTTTCCTTTCTTTCACATTCACGTGCGATTGTTTGCGTTAAAAATAGGTATTTCGTGCTAAGTCCGGCAGATAAAGGGAATGAAAGAATTAACAAAATACTAACAGCCAGCGGTCACAAACCTCCCTGACCCCTATCCTCTAACCACCTCCCCCCCTCACACACCCCTTAATCCCCTGAAGGGGAAATTCACCCCCGCCTGGCATTCTCCCGTTTTCATCTTCTCTTCTTTCTATTTACATGCCTCGATGTATGTCTCTACCAAAGAGTCTTCCATCTTCCCTTCCTAACCCCCTAACCCTCCTCACACATCATAACGAATGATATAATAAATTGCTTTCGGTGTTACGATGCCCAGGAGCCAGGTAAGCACAAGTGAGATCAGGCACAGAAGGAAAAATCCGTGCCACCAGACGGTGATGAGCAAACTGATCTGCCAGCCGGCAAGCAGCATAACAGTAATAAAAATAAGAAAGCGGAAGATGAGTCTGAAATCTGGTTTAAGCCTGAACATGAGCGAAGTGAGGACAATTTGGCCTATGGCATAAAATCCCTGCGAGGTCAGGCTCGCCATGGCTGCTCCCAGGGCCTTGTATCTGGGGATGAGCAGAAGGTTCAGGGTGAGGTTTAACGCCACGGTGAGAGCGGCCAGCAGGTTAAGTTGTTTCAGGCTGCCGTTTGCGGTAAGCAGAGTTCCGAAAATATAAGAGGTGGAGATAAAGGTGAAACCAAAAATCAGGATGCGGTAAACGGTCGAAGAATAGTCGACATGCTCATGGTACATAAGACCGATCATATTCCGGCTGTAAAAAAGGGATATGAAACCAAGGGTGAGGGCAGGAATGATCACTAATGAATAGGAAAGCTTCAACATTGCTCCTATGTCTTGTCCCTGTTTAATCATTTTGGAAAAGATCGGCAGCAATAAGCCGGCAAAAAGAAAGGCGAACATGGACGCGGCATCCAGGATCCGGAATCCCTGTGCATAAATGCCGGCCTGGACATCGCCATCGGGAAGCATCCTGGCCATCATCACCGTGTCAACGCGGTTAAAGAACGACATGAGCAGGATCAGGATAGCGAAGGGATAACTCTGTCTCAGGATCTGCAGACCATACCGCCATCTGAATTCAAAACGTACCCGGCCTGAATGGTAAAGGACAATGGCAAGTGCAATGAAGACAGTAACAAGATACGAGGCCGTCTGAGCATATATGAACCATTCAAGCCTGAACGGTCTGTCGGTGACATGTCCCCAGAGCAGGACACTGCAAATCGCGATCATCAGGATCCGGTCGGTAACCGAGATTATGCTGTCCGTCCTGAAATAATGGAGTCCGCTTATGTTAGACCTCAGGTAAAGGATGAACGAGAGGAGGAATTGGTTCAGGATCAGAACACCCAGAATTTTAAACCGGATTGCATCATATCCAAGGATAAATCCTGTCAGCAGAACCACAATGGCATAAAAGACGGCCAGAGTCAGTTTTAAGGGGACAATTTTCGACAGATATTCGCCAAGGAGATCCGGATTACGGGCGATGCTGCGGTTGTTGAAATTAACGATTCCGGCATCGAGAAGGATATTCAACAAGATGGAAAGGCTGAAAAGCGAGAAGTACAGTCCGTACTCTCCTGCACCCAGCACATTCTGCACCTTCCTGTCGATACCAAACATCCAGAACGGTTTTACCAGGAGGTTCAGAAAAAGCAGCAGTGCCAGGTTTGTGACGAATTTCCTTTTCAAGATTCATGATTTAGTAACCTGCCCTGAGAGAACAGGCATTCTGCCGGTACGGCAGATACCTTGTCCCTCATTCAGGAAACGAAGATAGGAAACAAAGTTTATTCCTCATTTCTTTTCAGGCCAAATGCAAGAGATTTTCGTTTTTATGTAACGAATTTTTACCTTTAGCTTCATCAAAAAACAAAAGATGCGTATCGCAGTTAATACACGTTTACTTCTGAAAGACAGGCTTGACGGGATTGGCTGGTTCAGCTACGAAACGCTCAGAAGGATAACGGTTCGCCATCCTGAGCATGAATTCATCTTTTTGTTCGACCGGAAATTCGATCCTGAATTCATCTTTTCATCCAATGTCAGGGGGGTTATCACCGGTCCCCAGGCAAGGCATCCCGTTTTATGGTATTTTTGGTTCGAATGGTCAGTACCGCGTATCCTTAGAAAAGAGCGGGCAGACCTCTTCGTCTCCCCCGACGGTTACCTCCCGTTGAGAGGTACGGTGCCCTCCGTGGCTGTCATCCACGACATCAATTTTTTGCACCGGCCGGGGGATCTTCCCCTCAGCAGCCGCTGGTATTACAATCATTATTTTCCGGAATTTGCCAGGCGGGCCAAAAGGATCGGCACGGTATCGGAATATTCGAAAGCTGACATCTGCAGGAGTTACGGCGTGGAACCATCCAAAATCAGCGTATTGTATAACGGGATCAATGAACATTATAAGCCGGTTTCAGATAGGGAAAAGCAGGCCGCCCGCGACAGGACAACCGGCGGGACGCCCTATTTTATTTATATCGGCACCCTTCATCCAAGAAAGAATATCCCGGGATTGCTCAAAGCCTACGACCTTTTCAGGGAAGAGACAGGCAGCGCATACAGGCTGGTCATCGTGGGTGAGAAAATGTTCATGACCTCAGAGATCGACCGTACATTTTCCGGCATGAAACACCGGGCGGAAGTGATCTTCACCGGGCGGATGGATCCCGCGGAATTGCAGCAGGTCCTTGCTTCTGCCGAAGCGCTGGTTTTTGTGCCGTTTTTCGAAGGGTTTGGCATCCCGGTGATCGAGGCCATGAAATGCGGTGTTCCGGTCATTGCTTCCGACGCTACCTCGCTGCCCGAAGTGGCCGGGGGTGCTGCGCTGCTTAGCGGACCTGAAGATTTTCGGGCCATCGCGAACCACATGCGCCAGGTAACCACCGATCCTGGCCTGAGATCCGGACTGGTATCCAGCGGACTGAAGCGTGCTGAAAATTTCAGCTGGGACTGTACGGCAGACAAATTCTGGGATCTTATTGAAAATACGGTAAACGATGCTTAAACGCTGGTACAACAAGGGAATGGTTGAGGCAGGATGCGATGAGGCGGGCAGGGGCTGCCTGTCGGGACCGGTCTACGCTGCTGCGGTGATCCTTCCGGCATCGTACAGGAACCCATCGCTGAACGATTCGAAGCAGGTTCCCGAACCATTGAGGTATGAACTCAGGGAGGAGATTGAAAGAAAAGCAGTAGACTGGGCCGTCGGAATTGCCAGCGTGGAGGAAATAGACGAAATCAATATTCTGAACGCTTCATTCCTGGCCATGCACCGGGCTATTGCCGGACTAAAAAAAGTGCCGGCCCACCTGATCATCGACGGGAACCGGTTTAAGGCATATCCGGAGATCTCCCATACTTGCATTATCGGTGGCGACGGATTGTATTTGTCAATTGCTGCAGCATCCATCCTGGCGAAGACTTACAGGGATGATTTCATGAAAAGCCTTCACGAGGAATTTCCACAATACAGCTGGAACCGGAATAAGGGGTACGCCACATTGGCCCACCGTGAAGCCATAAAAGAATACGGCACCACAAAGTGGCACCGCAAATCTTTTCACCTGTCCGACAAACAACTGGAACTGGAATTTTAACCCTATTAACGCCAGGCCTAAAAGCTGAGTTTCATGGAAAGGACTGGAGCCGGTTCCAGGCTGTTCACCTTCACGACCTGCACCGCATTGACTAATCTGTGCCGATACCCATCGGCATCTGTGAAAATCTGTTTAATCTGTGGTGAATCTCTTACAATTTTTTCCACCACAGATTACACAGATTTTCACAGATTAGTAACAGAATCACGAGACAATGCCTTCTGTAAATCCCTATGAACAGAAGGAAGGCGAATGTTCGTATATACTGGTTTTGATATTAACTCCAGTGAAGAATTATGTAAATGTAATTCAATACATGGACAACGAGCAAAGACGTGCCAGTGGAGAGACATTCGTGAGGTTATGATTTCTTTGACGGATAAAAAAAGGGGATAAAGCACCTGTGTCTTTATCCCCATTTTATAATGTTTAAAGTTTTAATCTAACCAGTCCTTATGCTTAGAACATAATCCCGATGTCAATTCCGGCACGTCCCCAGACGCGACCATTGTTGACGTTGTTTACAACCCCGAGATCAAAAGTGCCGTCACCAGTGGTTATTTTGGAGTGAGGCATGTAGTAACCGGGGCCTATGAATGCACCCAGAGAAATGATGTCCTTGAAGGTATGCTGTACTCCTACACAAAGTCCGACACTGACAATGCTGAGTGTCCCTTTTGCGTAATCAGGATCACCAGGTGTACCTGATTTAGATGAAAAATTTTGATATCTTACCCAGGGTGCTATGTAGGGTCCGTTGGGGGCCACTTTTTCACTCGAAAGGTAATACCTGTATTCAGGAGTGATGGCAAAACCATCTAAGGAGACCCCGGTAGGATGATATCCTGCATAGTAAAATCCAAGCTGAAAGCTCGAGTTGTCATTCAGGGCATGCTCTAAATCAAGACTGACAGTTTTCAGGAATATCGAGGTCAGACTGGTTTTGACGATGTTTTTCTTTTCCTGAGCACTCACCATCAGGGAGGCTGACAAGAGAAGTACTACAGAAAGGGTAAAAATTTTCTTCATAGCAGTAAATTGTTTGATGTTAGTAAAGGTAAAGAAACATAAATCTCCGGTTTGTTTGGTAGTGAGCCGGGGACATTTATTAACAAAATGGATTTAAAGTACAGGTTTCAAATCAGACCAGGCTGAATGAATCACCAAAGACTGTATACGTTAAGGAAAAATTTGGTTACAAATTCAGATGAAATTTATGCATGGTCCTCCTTTCTTAGAAAGCAAATCCCACGTTTATTCCTCCCCAGACGGAGATCCTTTCGGCGATCAGTGGCCCGAGATAGGCCTCCAGGGAAACCTTCTGCTTGAAGAGTTTCTGTACTCCGACGGTGAGTCCGCCCCCTGCGGTATCCTTACCGAAAAGACCGTAAGGTGAGACGAAGACCCCCGTCGGGGCTTCCCATTTTTCGCTCAGGTAATACCTGAACTGGGGATTCACATAGTAAACATCTTCGTTACCTCCACCGAAACCGGCACCGATCTGGACGCTGAAGTCTTTGTTTATAATGCGTTCATACGAGAATTCGAGTATTTTTCCCAGGGGCATGGCCAGGCTGGTCTTGATCTGGTTATGTTTTTCCTGTGCCTTAACCTGGAAACAGGAAGCGAGAAATACAGACAGGAAAAGCAGTGCGAAAATTCCCGGATGTTTCATGGCTATTACGATTTAGGTTTAAGGATATTAGTTTACAGGAATACTGGCATTTCATCAAAAATCATTCCTCTTTAAGCCTGCGCCAGAGTCCGGGGAATCGTTTCAGAAGGCAAAACCAATACTTACGGTACCCCATACTGAACCTTTCTTCCATAACATGGGGCCGAGCCAGGCTTCAAGAGAGATCTTATTCTTATAGAGTTTCTGCGCTCCGACACTCAGACCGCCACCCGTGAATTCCCTGCTGAAAAAGCCGTAAGGTGCGATGAATATGCCTGTAGGGGCAACGGCGTTTTCACTAAGGTAATACCTGATCTGCGGGCTTAAAAAGAAGTAACTATGATTATAATAGCCATAAGCGGAGCCTGTATATAAATAGATGCTGGCTTCATGAGAAATAATGCGCTCATATGACACATTGAAAGGCAGTATAAAACTGATTTTTAGCAGATTCTTTTTTTCCTGCGCCTGCAGATGAAAAGTTGAGGACAGCATGAGAATCAGAAACAGCGTCCCAGTGAATCCCAGGTTTTTCAAGCTATTTTGTATTATTTGAAAACAATTTACATAAATAGCCGGACAAAATCAAATATCATTCCTTTTTCAGGATGAGTTTCAGTTCGTCAAGCTGAACCTGCGAGATCGCGGAGGGGGAATCGATCATCACATCCCGGCCGGAATTGTTTTTCGGGAATGCTATCACATCCCTGATGGAATCCAGTCCGGCGAAAAGCGATACCCACCGGTCGAAGCCAAAGGCAATGCCACCATGAGGTGGAGCGCCATACCTGAAGGCATTCATCAGAAAGCCGAACTGGTTTCGGGCCTCTTCATCGGTAAAGCCAAGCTGTTTAAACATCAGCTTCTGAAGATCTTCGTTATGGATCCTGATGGATCCGCCTCCGATTTCCACACCATTGATGACAAGGTCATACGCTTTGGCCCGAACCTTACCGGGATCGGATTCAAAGAATTCAAGATCTTCTTCCATGGGTGAGGTGAAAGGGTGGTGCATAGCATAGAACCGTTGCGTTTCATCATCCCATTCAAACAAAGGGAAGTCAATCACCCACAAAGGTTTATAACTGCTTTTATCACGAAGGCCGAGTTTTTCTCCCATCTCAAGTCGCAATTCGCCAAGGGCTTTGAGGGTTTTCTTACGGTTCCCGGCCATTACCAGGATCAGGTCGCCCGGTTTGGCTTTCAGTAATGAGGCCCATTGAGAAAGAGCTTCCTGATCAAAAAATTTGTCGACCGAAGACTTAAAACTGCCGTCGGGATTGCATTTTACATAGATCAGTCCCTGAGCACCGATCTGGGGGCGTTTTACCCACTCGGTCAGTTCGTCGATCTGTTTACGGGAATACTCGCTGCATCCTTCTGCGTTGATGGCACCTGTATATTCGGCTTGATCAAAAACAGAAAACCCGCTGTTCTTTACTTTTTCAGTGAGTTCGGTTATGCCCATACCAAAACGCAGGTCGGGCTTGTCGTTACCATACAGGCTCATGGCTTCGTTAAAAGTCATCCTGGGGAAGGTACCGTCGATGTCGACGTTGAGAACACTGGAAAAGAGATGTTTTGCCAGGCCCTCAAAAGTATTCAGGATATCATCACGTTCGACGAACGACATCTCGCAGTCGATCTGTGTGAACTCCGGCTGCCGGTCGGCGCGCAGATCTTCATCCCTGAAACATTTGACGATCTGAAAATATTTGTCGAAGCCGGCAACCATCAGGATCTGCTTGAAGGTCTGGGGTGATTGCGGCAGGGCATAGAACTGGTTTGGGTTCATCCGTGAAGGGACGACGAAATCACGGGCGCCTTCAGGAGTGGATTTAATAAGCACCGGCGTTTCCACTTCCAGGAAGCCTTCATCGCTAAGGTATTTCCTTACTTCCTGGGCCATCTGGTGACGCAGTTCAAGATTTTTCCGAACCACTTCGCGGCGAAGGTCGAGGTAACGGTATTTCATCCGCAGGTCATCCCCGCCGTCGGTTTTTTCTTCAATAGTAAAAGGCGGGGTTATGGAGGCATTGAGGATATTCAGCTCATCCACGAAGATCTCGATTTCCCCGGTCGGGATCTTCAGGTTTTTGTTACTGCGTTCGGTTACCCTACCGGTGGCTTTGATGACATATTCCCTTCCAAGTTGCCGGGCTTTCTCACAAAGTCCGGCATTGGTGTCCATATTAAAAACAAGCTGGGTCAGACCATAGCGGTCGCGGAGGTCGATAAAGGTCATCCCTCCAAGATCCCTCGATTTATTCACCCAGCCACTCAGCGTGACTGATTCACCAATATGGCTGATATTTAGTTCTCCGCAGGTATGTGTTCTGTACATATTGTCTAAATCATTAATGGCAGGTTGCCGTCCCGCTGAGCCATTCAGGGTTTGTAAACATGCCCCTTCAGATCCTGCAGCGATTTTCCCTGTACGTCTTCCTGAAAAATGTTACTTTTGAAAATGGAAGTAACACATGTTTTACCGGACAGCAAACGGTTAAACTTCTTTTTATTAAGATGCGAAAATAAGAAGAATAGCGGTCATTAAACAGTCAATACTTAAATATTTTTTATGTCTTATCTCTTGTTCTCCGACGAGTACTTCATGAACGAAGCTCTGAAGGAAGCCCGCAAAGCCCTCGATAAGGATGAAGTGCCTGTGGGTGCCGTGATCGTTTGCCGTAACCAGGTCATTGCCCGCGGCCACAATATGACCCAGGAGCTGAACGATGTTACCGCCCACGCCGAGATGTTGTCAATAACGGCAGCCGAAAATTACCTCGGCAGCAAATACCTGGATGAATGCACCCTGTTTGTAACTCTTGAGCCCTGTACGATGTGCGCATCAGCCACTAACTGGGCCAAGCTGGGACGACTTGTATATGGGGCCGGAGATCCTAAGGCCGGCTACAGCCTGGCAGGAACAAATATCCTGCACCCCAAAACCGAAATACGAATGGGAGTGCTGAACGTGGAGTGCGGGGATCTGCTGACCGGTTTTTTTAAAGGAAAGAGGGAGTGAAATTCATATCGAAACAGCGAACATTAATGTCATGGTAAAACCTGTAAATCGATAATTTTTCCAGGGTACAGGATGTTTACGGAATCTTTATCTGTAGTAACGATCGTTTTTTCATCGAAGAAGACGGTCAGGGATATTCAATAAGCCTTCTCTTTGTTTA
Source organism: uncultured Bacteroidales bacterium (assembly GCA_963732905.1). Lineage (GTDB taxonomy): Bacteria > Bacteroidota > Bacteroidia > Bacteroidales > DASQZK01. Next base: position 205,854 of record CAVTBM010000006.1, on the reverse strand, counting down.
AGATCCCGGGAATGCCAAACCAATGAGCAATCCGGCATGAAATGTCGGAGCCATTTTAAAACCATGGGTAACTATCGGATACCGGTCCGGAAGTAATTCACCGGACATATCCAGCTTTTTATATATGATTTCGGTATTGAAAACACCCTTTATGCCGATTCCAAAATATAGATCTGTAATCAGCTTTTTATACCGGTATGAATATCCGGCTTTTATTAGAGCTCCAAAATCCTTTTTATTCCTGCTCATCACATAATCGACATCAAACTGATCGCCTTCAAAATCAACATAATTGTCAAAAAATTTACGGTTAAAAAACCGGTAGTTGAACAGGAGCATCGGGGTGATATAAAAACCGTCGCCGATATATTTCCCGATTCCCACACGGGTTGATAGCTGGTTATAGATCCAGAAAGGATCGTCAAACGAGATGAAAAGGATTTTGTTATCTGTGTTCTTTCCGGCAGACCAGTACCCAAGGACCGCTTCCGCCCTGTACCGATTTTTGATCAGGAGAGAGTAATGCATGGAAAGATCACCAAAAAACAGGTGAGCACCATCTACCTGTATGAAATGACGGGGCCTGTTCCCGGAGAACAGCGAATCCTGGGGATATACGCTTACGTAAGTGACGAACAGGATTACAAAAAAGGTCAATTTAGATTTCATGTTCACCCGGCTTTGACAATAGCTAAATTAGGGATTATCCATGGTATTGTCAAATTTTCAATAATAGGATATGGTAAGGTTTTCAGGTCTTTCTGATAAAATCAGCTGATTTTCTTTTCTGTTTAAAGATTTTGAATGTGTAGTTTTATTAATGCGTAAGTGATTTCTCTTCTAAGAAGTTCTTAAATATTTACAGGGGTTCCCACCCCCCACCCAACCACCCTTAGGTGGTAAAAAACCCCAAAATCTCAGCGTACCTTGCTTATGTTATTGAACAGTTGGGCGTAATGATGATGAGGAAAATGAAGCCTCACGCCGCACCTGATGAGGCTTTCACGGGCATAGAATAAACTGAAACGGATAAATCGGGAATTAATCCGGGAAGCTATTGTAAATACAAATCCCAGGGCAGCATTGACCTTTAATGAAGCCATACCTTTCCCACTGTATTCTTATCGTTGGAGATGACCTGTTTCCGTCTCCCTGAAAGCCGGATGTTTTTACAGGCCTGTTTATCCCCACCGGCATATTACATGACCTTCACTTTGTATCTGCCACCGGATGACGTAGGATTTTATGGTTTTGCCAAAAAAAATTCTGACCGGTTCCCCCATGCCCCCGGTCACATCTTAATAGGATGAAGTGAAAAAAATCAGCGTTTAGAAGTATCATTTTTTGCTATGAATGAAGGTTCGCCGGAGATACTGCGGATTTCGACAGATATGTTGTATAACATGTGTTTGTTACGCTGATTTTTTTGGGGTTTTACCACCTAAGGGTGGTTGGGTGGGGGGTGGGAACCCCTGTAGAATCTAAGACATCTTTACTACTTAATAGCAATCCCGCTAAAATAATAGCAATCCCGCTAAAATAATAGCAATCCCTTCAGTTTAATAGCAATCCCTTCAAATTGATAGCAGTCCCTTCAGATTAATAGCAATCTCTTCAAATTGATAGCAGTCCCTTCAGATTAATAGCAATCCCTTCAGATTAATAGCAATCCCGCTAAAATAATAGCAATCCCGCCAAAATAATAGCGATCCAGTCAAATTAACAGCAATCCCTCCAAAATAATAGCAATCTCGTCAATTTAATAGCAATCCCTTCAAATTAATAGCAATCCCGCCAAAACACCGATTGAATTATCCCCCGCCACGGGCAAAACCGGGGCCGTCCACATGTTACACACCTGCTGTTGGGGGGACTCTAATTTCCGGGCTCTTAATGTTTCCTTTTCCGACACACCGGTTGCCGGAAAAGGCACGTTCAGTGGAAGACACGCCGAGGCATGTCTCTACGAATAAGACCTACGAAAAGGATCTATGAAAAAGATGGATGAAATTGATGTTCCTTTAAAAGACACGCCTTGGCGTGTCTCCAAGGATGTTCATCATTCGATATTCGATATTTTTCCTCCCTCCATTTCTCATTTTGTCTTTCCCTCTGCCCATTCCCCATAACCCTAAAATGGGGGAACCGCCAGCGATCTGCTTCATACTCCCCTGCTCTTTTATCTATCTCCAATCCCCTCTCTCCTCCCTCCGCTCTCACCGGGTGCTATCAATCAGCTCCGGACCGACAACAACCTCATCCTCCAGTCCCATACTAATATATACCGGTTTAATGCTTTCCCGGATCACTCGCAGTCTGAAGGCAAACAGGACCGCTCCGACAATGCAGCTGACGCCTCCGATCAGGAAAGTCACAGGTGTGCCGACAGTTGAGGCCAGGCTTCCTGCCAGGAACCTCCCGAAAGGTGCAATGCCCAGGAAAGCGAGGGTATAAAAACTCATTACCCGGCCACGCATCTTGTCGTCCACAATAGTCTGTATGATAGAATTACCTGAAGCCGCGAGAACCATCATGCCCATGCCTGTAAAAACCATGAAAATCATCGAAAGCACGAACGACCTCGTAAAGGAAAACATAGCTAGCCCCAGTCCGAATAATCCTGCGGCAACGGGGATGACACGGTCAAGGCCGACCACACTCTTCCTGGAAGCCAGGAACAATGCCCCCATAAGGGCACCTAAACCCGCGGCACCCATCAGAAAACCAAATGTATGTGAATCACCGTGAAGGATCTCCTTGGCAAAAACAGGCATCAGGACAGTATATGGCATTGCGGTGAGACTGGCCAGGGCCAGGAGCAGTAGGATGGATTTTATCGGGATAAAGCTGAAAGTATAATTGAAACCTTCTTTCAGATCCTTGAGAACATATTTTCTTTTTTCTTGCCGGGGCTTTGGGATAACCCTCATCATCAATAATGAGATGATGACAACCATGTAACTGAAACCATTTGCCAGGAAGCACAGACTTTCACCAGCAAAGGCGATAAGGATTCCGGCAATGGAAGGCCCGATAAGCCTGGCACCGTTCACCATCATCGAATTCAGTGCGATGGCATTGCCAAGGTTCTCCTTTTTTTCCACCATCTCTACCATGAAAGACTGACGCGCCGGACTGTCAAAGGAATTGATGCACCCAAGGAACAGACTCAGTACGATGATATGCCATACCTGGATATGTCCCGAATAAACCAGTAAGGCCAGGATAAACGCCTGTACCATAGCCAGAACCTGGGTGGCAATCATGATATGATAACGGTTCCAGCGGTCGATAAGAACACCGGCAAAAGGAGTGATCACAAAGACCGGGAAAAGAGCTGTAAATCCGATAAAGCCCAGGAGGAATGGAGAATTCGTAAGGTCATAGACCAGCCATGGGAGGGCAATCCTTTGTATCCAGGTACCAATCAAAGAGATGCTCTGTCCCGAGAAAAAAAGCCGGAAATTCCGGTACCGAAGCGACCGGAATGTCTGTTTTATCCCTGATGGTTCTGTTTGGCTCATACTCTAAAACCTGATCGTTCTGCCACTATGTTCTCTTACAACGTTGGGGATGGATTGTTCCTGTGAATGACAAAAACATTAGAAAAAGACCGGCTTCCCAGGTTCCGGAATCCTTCCATTATGGCCGGGAAGGCATTTCCTTTATTCCCCGGAGTTTGCCCTGCATCTCTTTCACCTTCTCAGGGTAACGGGGAGCCACATTCAACTTTTCACCCGGGTCGTCTTTCAGGTTGTACAATTGAACATCTTTGGAAAGTCCCGATTCCACCTTCTTATGCTTCAGCCATTGCGGCGTACTTTTTTCCTGGGGGGCTATGTATTTCCAGTCGCCCTCGCGCAAAGATAAGGTATAGGCTTCCTCAAGCATCTCCTGTCGTCCTTTATCTGATTTTCCCAGCCAGGCATCGAGGAGTTCATAACTGTCTGGAGCATCACCCTGGTTAAGGGTCTGTCCGGTCAGTCGTGCCAGCGAAGCATACAGGTCAACTTGTGAGAGGAGTGCATCGCTGTTTCCGGGTTTCACTATGCCCGGCCAGTAAACAATCGTCGGCATCCTTGTGCCGGCTTCGAATGCACTGTATTTACTGCCACGAAACGGCCCGGCAGGTTTATGATCTCCAAGAAGCTCTTCGGCTTTATCGTCGTAGCCGTCATCCAGGATCGGACCGTTGTCGCTGGAGAAGATTACAAGGGTATTCTTTTCCAGACCGAGACCTTTCAGTGCATTCATGATTTGCCCGGTGCACCAGTCGGCTTCGACGATGGCATCACCCCTTCGGCCCATAGTGCTTTTACCCACAAATCTGGGATTGGGCATCCTGGGTACATGGATATTGCTCAGCGCAAAATAGAGGAAGAACGGATGGTCCTTATTCTCACTCATAAACATCCTCGCTTTGGTGGTCAGGACCAGCGGGAAATTTTCATCTTTCCATAAGGCGCTCTTTCCGCCTTTCATATAACCGATACGGCTCACACTGTCAACGATGGTGCAACTGTGCTGGGTATCGGCTTGCATCTTAAGCATTTCGGGATGTTCAAGTCCGTTGGGGTAGTACCCGAAATCTTTTGAATAGCTGACTTCAACAGGATCGGAGGTATCCAGTCCGGCAATCTGTCCATTTTCCACAAAAACACAGGGAACCCTGTCAGCTGTGGCGGGGATGATAAAACTATAACTGAATCCCACTTCGGATGGTCCGGGGGATATCTTGCCGTTCCAGTCCACATTTCCACGTCCCAGTCCGAGATGCCATTTCCCGATCACGCCCGTGGTGTAACCGGCTTTCTCAAGCATAGAAGGAAGTGTGCCTTTTTCAGGATCGATGATCAATGGGGCATCTCCCGGCAAAACGACAGCGTTGTTACGGAAGGCATAACTGCCGGTTAGCAGGGAATAGCGTGAAGGAGTGCAGGTTGCAGCCGAACAATGCGCATCAGTGAAAACAAGACCGTTGTGGGCCAGGCTGTCTATATTTGGTGTTTCGACGCCTTTGGCTCCCTGATAACCCACATCCCCGAAGCCAAGGTCGTCACAATAGATGATCACAATATTAGGCTTTGCAGGTAACTGATCGGCAGTTTTCTTCTGAGTGCAGGAGGCAAGGGCTGCCAGCCCAATCAACGGTAAAACTGTATTTCTCATCGTCAGAAAAAGTTTAAGTCACGGTTTGGCCAGGAAGGGAATTGTTTATCTTTTTTCCTTTATTAACAGGAACAGACCTGAGGAGGGATTTACCTTTCCTGAAAAGGAACCTGTAAACTGCCCCAAATCCTGCTTTTCCCAGATATCTTTAACTGTGACCTCACCACTAAAGTCTATGGTATTAAAATCAAGATTTATGGAATTTATTTTTTTTTCATCCAGATTTAAAAGCAGTACAGCACGGCTTCCGTCTTCAAGTCGCTTGGCCCAGATTTCCGTTTTGCCGTTGCTGCTGATCCGGATGCCCTGTTCTGTAGGGTCCTGATCGACTGCAATAGCCTCCCTGTTCAGAATCATCTTTTTTTCTTCAGGGCTCATGTTACGGGGATCGTTGCCAAGCATCAGTGGCGAGGACATGATGCACCAAAGTGCAAAATGGGCTTTTTGTTGCATGGGGGTCAGTCCCTGGTCTCCGATGGCAAGCATATCCGGATCGTTCCAATACCCATTGCCGGCAAATTCAGCGGATGCATTGTTAATGTCAGCAATATTCATGACGCTTCCGGGTTTCCCTTCAAAAACAGCACCTCCGTTAACCTTTGCTCCGATATCACCTGTAGTGCGTGCCATACAACAGATCCTCGGGTACCAGTCGCGATATTTGTATGCGCTGATACTGAATTCAATATCTCGGCCGCAATGCTCAAGCAGATCATGCCATTTGAAATATGTCTCCCTCAGCAGGTCTTCATTCCAATGATCCTGGTAGATGCACTTGTCGAGTTTGATAAAATCCAGTCCCCATTCGACGAATTGCCCGATCTGTATTTCTTCATGACCGAAGCCTCCGACTTTATCACCACCACAGTCGTTTGTGCCGGGAACGGTATGTAGTCCGAATTTCAGCCCCCTGGAATGGGCATAATCAGCCAGGGCTTTCATACCATGGGGAAACCTGTCGGGGTTGGCACGAAGTTCTCCCGACGGGCTGAGAACAGTGTCCCTCCATCCGCCGTCCACGATGATGTAATTATATCCGGCATCACGAAGGCCGTCGCTGGCAATTTCATCAATGACCTCCCTCACAATTTGTTCATTGATTCCATATTTCCCAAACCAGTTCCAGCTGTTCCATCCCATAGGTGGAGTGCTGCAATGCAGACCCTGGTCCTGTGCAGACACGTTCAGAATAAGACCGGAAAGGAGGATGAGAAGAGATATTTTTATGACTTTCATAGAATTATAGGTTTTTTACCGGAACGCTCCAAAGAGTTGTCTCTTCGTGTGAAAAGAATATGTTCAGGCATCATGTATATTTGTATGTATATTTCCGAAGAACCCTTCTGTGCAGCTCTACTACTTTACCAACTTTATCTCAAACCCGGCCTTTTCCATATCTTTCCAAAACCGGGGATAAGATTTACTTACCACCGTCGGATCGTTGATACGCAATCCTTCGCACAGGACACCCAGCGGTGCCATGCCCATTGCCATCCGGTGATCTTTGTAAGTGTTGATGGCCAGATTTTTATGCCAGGAGGGACGGCTGCTTCCGTCCCAGGTGATCCAGTCGCCCGAATCGTCAAACTGCAGCTCAACACCAAATTTATGCATTTCCGTGGCAAGTGCAGATATGCGGTCCGTCTCCTTGATCCGGAGGGTACGGGTACCGGTGGCTTCAAACGGTATTTCATGTGCGATGCAAACCGGGATGATGGTCTGGACGAGGTCAGGGTTTTCCCTGAAATCAAAACTGAAATACCTGGCTTTTCCGGAACAGCAGTTGATCTGCAGGCCTTCGTTCGTGAAAGCCGACTCTACATCGAAAGCCCTGAAGATCGATGTCAGCCTGGCATCACCCTGGAGACTGTCTTCCCTGAGACCGGGGAAAAATACCTTCGTTTTTTTAGCGATAGAGACCACTTCAAATAAGTACGAAGCTGCACTCCAGTCAGGTTCGCAATGGTAATGACCCGGTTTGTAACTGCCTTCCGGAACTGAGATCAGGTTCTTTTCACGTCTGGTATGTGATCCTGCCCTGTTCATAAGACCGGAAGTCAGGTTGATATAACTTGAGGAGATGGTATCCCCGGTAAGGATTATCTTTAAACCGCCTTCGAGGTAAGGTCCGATCATCATCAGAGCACTTATAAACTGACTGCTTACCCCCGAATCGATCTCTATTTGTCCTCCCTTCATTTTCCCGCCGGTAATGCGGAGCGGAGGGTAGCCTTTTTTCCCGGTATATTCAATGATCGCTCCAAGCTCCCTGAGTTTGTCGACCAGTTCACCGACAGGGCGTTCTTTCATCCTGTCTGAACCGGTGAGGATGACTTCACCAGGGACTAAGGCATAGTATGCCGTCAGAAAACGCATAACGGTACCTGCATTCCCTGCATCTTTAGTGACCCCGGAAGAATGGAGCAGGCTGTTCATGATCACACTGTCGTCACTCTCGGAGAGGTTGTCGACGAGCATGCCTCCTTTCGAAAGGGCTGACATGATGAGAAGGCGGTTACTGATGCTTTTGGAAGCGGGCAGGCCAATCCGGATATCAATATCCTGCCTCGTTTTTCTGATGATATATTGCATAACATATTTTTCAGATTCAAATTTAGGCAATTTTCGGTTGTTATTAATATATCAATCCAACTATCTTCGCCACGAATATCTTCCTGATGCAATATTCAATTTTCACACCGTTGATGTCTTATTTAATCCGGGTGAACTTTCAGGAGCATTTATTATTCCGGTCACACCGGAGGTCTTTCTTTACCGTAATTTCGGGAAGAGGGACAGGAATACTCAAAAAATAAAAGTTAAAATTGCAGAAATGATAACATTTGACAACACTGAAGTGGCTTTCAGTATCCGCACAGATGCCGAACTCAGAAGGGCCAGGTTGCTGTTCAGGCTTATCAGCTATCCATGGCTGGTCAAAATGGGAAATTCGTTTATCAGTTTCATGGCATCAGTTGGATTTCCGGTGAACTGGATCGTAAAGCCAACGGTTTACAAACAGTTTGTCGGCGGGGAAACCATCAGTGAATGTGTACCGGTTGTGAAAAAACTGGCAGGTAAGGGGGTCAGATCGATCCTTGACTATTCTGTTGAGGGAAAGGAGGAAGATGCAGATATTGAACTGGCTTTGGAAGAAACCCTCAGGGCCATCGATTTTGCAGGGAAGAACCCGGACGTTCCCTTTGCAGTGTTCAAACCCACGGCGTTTATCCGCACCCGCTCCCTGGAGATCCTCGGAGGTGGAAGTGGTGAGTTACCGGCAGATGTGCGCAGCGACGGGAATAAGTTCCGGGAGCGCATTGGCCGTTTGTGCCAGGCTGCTTCAGACAGGGGCCTACCGATCATGATCGATGCAGAGGATGTCATCTATCAGAATTTTATCGATGAGATTGTGTATGATATGCAAAAAATGTACAACAAGGAGAAGGCTGTTGTTTACAATACTTACCAGATGTACCGGAGAGACAGGCTCGATATCCTCAGCCGGGATTTTGCGAGGGCAGCGAAGGAAAACTTCTATCTAGGAGCAAAATTTGTCAGGGGTGCTTATATGGAAAGGGAAAGGGCCAGGGCAGAGAAGGGCGGCTATGCCGATCCGATCCAACCCGACAAGAGCAGCACTGATAAGGCCTTCAATGATGCCCTTGAATTCTCTGTTCAGCATATCGACAGGATTTCTATTTTCAACGGTACCCACAATGAAGACAGCTCAGCATGGCTCGCCGAACTTATGAAGAACTTTAAGATTGCCAATAATGACCGTCGCATCTGGTTTTCACAATTATATGGGATGAGCGATCATATCAGCTTCAACCTGGCGCACCTGGGTTATAATGTGGCCAAATATGTTCCTTACGGACCCGTCAAACACGTTCTGCCTTACCTTACACGCCGGGCCGAAGAAAACACTTCGGTTAAAGGGCAGACGGGAAGGGAGCTGAGCCTTATCACAAAAGAGTTCAGACGCCGCAAACAAAAGGTAAATAATAAATGAGGTTTTCGGCTTTGATTCATCCTTACTGACCCTTAACTTGCAGGGGAATTGACTTCATGATCTGCCTGACAGGATCTTCATTTTAATACTACCGGATGAAAATAGATAACAAAAAGAATACTCTTAAAATCTGGCTCCAGAAACTGGTTGCTACCGTCGTTTTTACACCTGTTCTGATGGTTATCCTGTTTTCCAGGACGTTCCGGGAGCCGGTGCTGGGCGTAGACCGGAACTTTTACATCCTTGCTGCCATCCTGCTATACGGAGGCCTTCTTGCCTGGCATCTGATCCGCCGGCCGGCGTATGTTTTTTTCAGCGACAACGGCGAAAAGATCATTCTTCGGTATTACCCGGTGAGAGCCCTGAACAGGAAAAAAAGTTCCGTGGAAATCCCCAAAGATCAGTTTGTGAAATATGAAGTAAAAAAATTCTTTCCCGGAGGCGAAACCATCATACTGTACCGGAGGTTACCCAAAGGCGTCGCCAGGTATCCGGGGGTGAGCCTTTCCATTATGAACAAGGCCGACAGGAAGAAGCTAAAAGAAGCACTCAGTCAGTACGTTAGTGAAGGTAAATAAAAAAAGTCCTTTTTCGTACGCTGATTTTTTAAGGTTCAGAACATAAAGCCATAGAAAAGACCTTTTCTATGGATGAACAGTTACGTTATCTGATTGCTCTTTCCATGGCGCCTTCGGTGGGTGCTGTTACTGCCAGGAAGCTTATCTCCTATTCAGGATCTCCCGAAGCTGTATTCAGGACCAGCCGGGAGAAGCTTAAACGTATTCCCGGAATCGGTGATATTCTCTCCGCACGGGCGGGGACACCCGGACTCCTCGAAATGGCGGACCGGGAAATCCTGTTTTGTGAGAAGAATAATATCTTCATCGTGGATTTCCGCGATGCCGACTATCCGGTCAGGCTTAAGCAGTGTTCTGATGCGCCACTGGTACTTTTTTATCGCGGGGTAAATATCCTGAATGCCCCTAAAATGATCAGTATGGTCGGGACAAGAAGAGCGACGGATTATGGGGCGGAACAGTGTCAGCGGTTGATCCGGGAGATTGCTGAACGGCATCCCGGGACGGTCATCGTCAGCGGACTGGCTTACGGCATCGATTATCACGCTCACAGTGCAGCCCTGAAATACGGTCTCCGCACTGCAGCCGTGATGGCTCATGGTCTGCATACCGTATATCCTTATGAACACAGGAATCTGGCGGGTAAAATTATGGAGGAAGGATGCCTGATCAGCGATTTCACTTCCGGAATGCAACCGGAAAGGAATAATTTTATCAAACGGAACCGTATCATTGCCGGTCTCGCGGATGCCACCATTGTGGTAGAATCTGCGTTGAAAGGAGGAGCACTGGTCACGGCGGATATCGCCGGATCGTATAACCGGGATGTATTTGCCATACCCGGCCGTGTCAGCGATGAAATGTCGGCCGGATGCAACCAGTTGATCCGGCAAAATAAAGCCGCACTGATCGGGGGCTGCCATGACCTTGAATACCTCCTTGGATGGGACAGCAGGGAATCATCCCAACAGCCGCGACAGGGTCTGCTCTTCACCGAGCTTACAGAAGAGGAGGAACGGGTAATCGCCGAACTGAAAAAAGAAGAACGACTTAATATCGATGAACTCAGTATCCGGCTGTCCTGGCCGGTGAGAAAGCTGTCACCCGTCATGCTCAATCTTGAATTTGAAGGCCTGGTAACGGTCCTCCCGGGGAATTTTTACAAGCTGAACCGATAACGGTCTGCTGTTAAACATTTCAAATTGTAAGCTGCCACAACCATTGATATTATTGACATACAAGGATTGATACGGCAAAATGTATTAAAGAGTATAAAAAATCATAAGTCAACTGATTTGAAATATTGATAAGTTTGTCCTGTATATTCTTTTAAATAACCATAAAAACTTGTTATTATGGATCCCAGAGTTGAACAATTCATGGCCAGGATAAAGGCCAAAAATCCTGCCGAGCCTGAATTTCACCAGGCTGTGCAGGAAGTTTCTGAATCGTTGATTCCCTTTATTGAAGAAAATCCAAAGTACCGTTATGCGAAAATTCTTGACAGGATAGCGGAGCCGGAGAGGGTGCTTATGTTCAGGGTGCCCTGGATGAATGATAAAGGTGAAGTGGAAATTAACAGGGGATTCAGGATCGAGATGAACAGTGCCATCGGTCCCTATAAGGGAGGGCTGAGATTTCATCCTACCGTAAATCTTGGCATACTTAAATTCCTGGCTTTTGAGCAGGTTTTCAAGAACAGCCTCACCACGCTTCCCATGGGAGGCGGTAAGGGTGGTTCCGATTTTGATCCGAAAGGCAAATCAGACAATGAGGTGATGCGGTTCTGCCAGAGTTTTATGTCTGAACTGTTCAGACATATTGGTCCCAATACCGACGTGCCTGCCGGAGATATCGGCGTTGGAGGTCGTGAGATAGGGTATCTCTTCGGACAATATAAGCGGCTGCGAAATGAATTCACAGGTGTGCTTACGGGCAAGGGAATTGAATGGGGAGGCAGTCTGATCAGGCCTGAGGCCACCGGCTACGGTTCGGTTTATTTTGCACAGGAAATGCTTAATACTAAAGGCGAGAGCCTGAAAGGAAAAATATGTGCCGTTTCTGGATCAGGAAATGTCGCACAGTTCACCGTTCAGAAGATCAATGAACTTGGAGGAAAGGTCATCAGTATGTCCGATTCGTCCGGATTTATATATGATCCTTCGGGAATAGACGGTGATAAACTGGCATGGATCATGGACCTTAAAAATATCAGGCGGGGAAGAATACACGAATATGCCGAACATTTCGGCGTTGAATATTTTGAAGGGGAACGGCCCTGGAAAGTTAAATGCGATGCGGCTTTCCCTTCAGCAACGGAGAATGAGATCGATGAAAAGGATGCTAAAACCCTTATCGGCAATAAATGCCAGGTGGTTTCCGAAGGAGCGAATATGCCTTCAACACCGGCAGCCATCGAGGTCTTTCTGGCGAGCCGGATACTGTATGGTCCGGGCAAGGCGGCCAACGCCGGCGGTGTTGCCGTTTCAGGACTGGAGATGACACAGAATTCCATGCGACTGCCATGGTCACGAGTAGAAGTGGACAACCGGCTGCATACCATCATGAAAAGTATCCACGAAACCTGCGTAAGGCACGGGAAAGAAAAGGACGGCTACATAAACTATATGAAAGGAGCCAATATAGGGGGTTTCGTGAAAGTAGCCGATGCCATGCTGGCACAGGGCATTGTTTAGAAGTGTTTTACCATATTACGGATGATACAGACAGGTCCCGGATGGTAACCCCTTGTTTTCAGGCCTCGATGGGTTAATTTTCGGGCCTTTTCCGGAAGGACTTCAAAAAACAGACGGCACACAGTTCTATTCTTTTTCCTAACTTTGTGGGATTTTCCAGACGGGTTGCAAGATGATGAAACTGATCGATTCTCACACACATTTATACCTTGGCGAGTTCGGCGATGACAGGGAAGAAGTCGTCAACAGGGCAAAGGAAGCCGGAGTGACGAAGCTCTTTTTGCCAAATATCGATTCGTCGACTGTTGATGCGATGATGCAGATGCGGGATGATTTCCCCGGTGTCTGTTTCCCCATGATGGGGCTCCATCCTACCTCGGTGAAAGGGGACTTTAATGCAGAACTCGACAGGGTGGAAGAATGGCTAAAAAAAGACCGTTTCATCGGTATTGGCGAAATCGGGATTGACCTGTACTGGGATAAAACCTACCGGGATCAGCAATTAATAGCCTTTGAACGTCAGTTGAAGCTGGGACTTGAATATAACATACCCGTAGTCATTCATGCACGGGAATCCTTTGAAGAGATCTTCAGCGTCCTAGACAGGGTCTGGCAAAAAGGTATGAAAGGTGTATTTCATAGTTTTACCGGAAATGAAAACCAGGTAAAGAAAATTCAGGAGTACGATTTTTATTTTGGGATCAACGGGATTGTGACATTTAAAAATTCGGATTTGGAGAAGGTTATCATGAATATTTCACCGGAAAGGATCCTGATGGAAACAGATTCTCCCTTCCTGGCACCCGTACCAAAAAGAGGAAGACGGAATGAAAGCTCATACCTGCGGTTTATAGCGGAAAAACTGACTGGAATTTTTAACTTGAGTTTTGCAGAAGTTGCCCGGTTGACAACGGAAAACGCATTACACTTATTTAACATTAGTGATTAGATGGACAGCGGACAGAGATCAGTATTGATAATTTATACAGGAGGCACCATTGGAATGGTTCAGAATCAGGTGAATGGTACCCTGCAGCCTCTTAATTTCGACCAGATTTCGGACCAGGTTCCGGAACTCCGGAAGTTCGGTTATTGTCTGCATACCATATCCTTCGACCCGCCCATGGATTCGTCGGATATCGGACCGGAAATATGGGTCAGAATGGCTCAAATAGTCTATGAAAATTATGATCGTTTCGACGGATTTGTGATTCTGCACGGCACCGATACCATGGCATACTCGGCTTCTGCGCTGAGTTTTATTTTTGAAAATCTGGCCAAACCGGTGATTTTCACAGGCTCACAGCTTCCTATCGGGATACTACGAACCGATGGCAAGGAGAATTTTCTCACCTCAATTGAGATAGCCGCGGCCACGGAGGATGGTAAACCAGTGGTTCCGGAAGTCTGTATTTATTTTGAAAACCGGCTTTACAGGGGGAACAGGACCACAAAAATCAATGCCGAAAACTTCAATGCTTTCCAGTCGCCAAATTATCCTCCCCTCGGTAAAGTGGGTATTAAAATAAAATACAACCGGGAGGCCATTCTTTTTCCAAAGGATAACAGGGCGTTGAAGCTGCAGACTGTTTTTGACAATCATATTGCCATTCTTAAATTGTTCCCGGGTATGAACCGCGAATTTATCGATTCTATTCTCGGGATCCGTGGACTTAAGGGTGTCATACTTGAGACCTTCGGCTCCGGGAATGCACCTGCTGATGAATGGTTCCTGAAAAGAATACGCCGCGCCATCGAAAACGGGATTATCGTACTCGATGTTACCCAATGCAGCATCGGCAGCGTGAGCCTTGGCGCTTACGAAACCAGCAGGAAACTCTATGAAGCAGGGGTGATCAGTGGTTATGATGTCACCACCGAAGCCGCAACTACTAAAATGATGCTGCTTTTTGGCCAGAACCTGAGCCGTGAAGAGCTTAAATTACAATTAAATAGTTCTATGCGGGGTGAAATTACAATCACATGATAAATTAATTAGAAATTTTTTTCGTATTTTGCGCCGCGTTTTTTGATTAACAGGAAAGTGTTGTATCTTCCCTTTTTTTTAATCACTTGAGACGTGCCGGTATATCGTATTGATGCCCTTCAGGATACCGGGGAATAAGTTAGAGGCTGAAAATTTACCCGGCGGGGCTGTATTGTTTTTAAAAGAGCCAGGATTGTTCCGGACCGAGTCAACTTTGCCGGACCTGGTAGTTACGGGATAGAAGAACAGCACGCGTGAAAGCGTTTTCGAAGACTGTTCAGTCAGGTCAGGTTGTTCTTTGATTAAGTAAACGATTGGAGAGGTGCAGGAGTGGTTTAACTGGCATCCCGACAAGACTGTCGGGAGAAAGCGAGTGTACCCGGGTCATTTTACTGTTCTTTACGTATTGAAAATTCAATGAAAAGGAGAGGTGCAGGAGTGGTTTAACTGGCACGCCTGGAAAGCGTGTGTACCTCAAAAGGGTACCGGGGGTTCGAATCCCCCCCTCTCCGCATGGTGACGATGGGTATGGTTTTCAACCATTGAATATGAATTGGGGACAGCTCTGATTTTCAAATGGTTCAGTAGAAAACTTTATGACCGCAATGAATGTTATTACAGAAAATATCAGGTTGTAAACTCTTTTAAATCAGGATCAAAATGGGAATGTTCATATCAGCCCACAAGAAAGAGGCCCGAACAGACTCAATTAAAGTAATGGTAAAAGCATATTATTAAGTCATTAATTTTGAATTTTTTGGAAAATCGTAATAATTTTAGGCACTCATATTCGTTCATAAATTAAAAATTAAACTAAAAACCAATTATGAAAAAGTTATTTGTACTTATAGCAGTATTCGGGATGCTTTTAACGGGAGCATCTTTTGTTGCAGTTGCTCAGGATGATACTACCAGTGAGTCAACGACTGCAGTTGGTGGAGCTGATAGCTCTGTTGTCACCCAGACTCCAGCCACTGAGGCAACTGGAACATCAGTTGCTCAAAATGAAGAGAAAGCCGGAGGCCTGAGTGTTCTTCATAAAAGCATAAAACAGAAGTTTATTGAAGGTGGTGCAGGTTTCATGGGTTCAATTCTTCTCTGCCTCATTTTTGGTCTTGCCCTGGCATTTGAGAGGATCATCTACCTTAACCTGTCAACAACCAATACCGACAAACTTCTCAAGAAAGTTGAAGATGCACTCGATAGTGGTGGAGTAGAAGCTGCCAAAGACGTTTGCCGTGATACCCGCGGACCTGTGGCCAGTATTTTTTACCAGGGCCTCGACCGTATAGACCAGGGTATAGACGTCGTTGAAAAATCCGTTATTTCTTACGGCAGTGTTCAGATGGGTCTTCTGGAAAGAGGACTGAGCTGGATATCCCTTTTCATTGCCATTGCCCCGATGCTTGGATTTATGGGTACAGTAATTGGTATGATTGATGCTTTTGACAAAATCCAGATCGCCGGTGACGTTTCCCCCTCACTGGTTGCCGGTGGTATTAAAATTGCTCTTATTACCACGGTTTCCGGTCTTATCGTAGCAATCATCCTCCAGTTGTTCTACAACTACATCATTTCAAGGATTGATTCTATTGTGAACAAAATGGAAGATGCTTCCATTTCACTCATCGACCTTCTGGTAAAACACAATCTTAAAAAATAAGCAATCATGTCGATTTCAAAAATAGCATCTATAATACTATATATTGTTTTGGGCATTTCCATTGTGGTAGTGGTTTTCTTTTACTTTGGTGACAAGCTCGTCAATGAGCAGGACTACCAGACCAAAGTTACCCAGCTGGAAAACCAAAGCAGTATGCAATCCGGCTTCAATTTCCAGAAGGATATGGGCGCGGATACAGTCGGCCAGGCTGCAGATACCTCTGCTGCTAATAAAGGCGCAATGGCTGATACAACAAAAGCCGATACAGCCCAGGCTGCTCCGGTGGTTGAAAAAATCAATCCACCTGCCGTTCAGGCCGAACCTGTACACTTTACCATAATGGAATCTCTGGTATACCATAAAACGGATATAGGTCTAGTATGGGCATATATCCTCACCTTGCTCACAGCCATAATCGCAATCGTTTTTCCATTATTCCAAATGGCTTCAAGCCCGGCTACCATGATCAGGACCCTTATCGTTCTCGTCACTGTTGCCATAATCATCGGTGGAGCTTATTTGCTCGGATCTGGTGTTCCATTGAAAATTCCCGGATATGCCGGAACAGATAACAGTAATCCACATGTACTGAAACTCGTTGATATGGGTCTTATCTCAACGTATTTCGTCTTTGGCCTTACATTGTTGTCTATCGTTTATTCGGAAATTTCCAGATACTTTAAATAAAAAAAACCGGGAGGTCCGGAGCGGATCTGATCCGCTCATGGATCGCTCTTAAAAACACTAAATAAAGATGGCAAGAAGAGAATTACAGGAAATAAATGCCGGATCAATGGCGGACATCGCCTTCCTCTTGCTGATCTTCTTCCTGGTGGCTACAACCATGGATATCGATACCGGGATTTCTAGGCTTCTTCCCCCTTATGAGAAGGACCAGAAAACCGAGACCAAGGTTAAAGAACGAAATGTTTTGGTTGTTCTTATCAATAAAGATGATCAGCTTATGGTGGGAGGTGAGATCTCTGGTCTTAATCAGCTGAAGGAAAAAACAATTCAATTCTTCAGTAATCCGAATAATGATCCGAATCTTCCTGAAATGAAAAATGAGGAAATTGATTTTCCTCCTGGCACATCGTCACGAATCCCCGACGGAAAGGCAATTATTCCTGTCTCCCAGGGAGTTGTGTCTCTGCAGAATGACCGGTCTACCACCTACGGGAAATACCTGGTGGTTCAGGATGTCCTTGTGGCTGCGGTGGACCAGCTTAGGAACGAATTCGCCGTGAACTACTTCGGCAGGAGATATGACCAGATGGATTCAAAAAATCCTGTGGATGACCAAATCATGGAAGGCATCAGAAAGGTTTATAAAATGAACATCTCTGAGGCAGAACCTAAAAATATTGGAGGGATCAAGTAATGGGAAAATTCAGAAAAAAAACAAAAACGGGTACGATGCGTCTTAATACCGCCTCTTTACCCGATATTGTGTTCATGCTGCTTTTTTTCTTTATGGTTACCACCGTTATGAGGCAAACACAGGTCGAAGTCCAGGTACAGCTGCCTAAAGCCAAAGAAGTGAAGAAGATTGAGAAAAAGTCTATAGTGAGCTTTGTCTATATTGGAAAGCCAATCAGCTCAAAACAGTATTTATACGGCACCGAACCCCTGATCCAGCTTAACGATAAACTCGTCAATGAAGAAGGTATTCCTTTGGAAGCCGTGAAGGATTTCGTGCTTGCTGAGCGTGAAAAACTCGATGAAGCCGATAAAAACAAAATGACTGTCTCGCTTCGCATCGATAAGGATATCAAGATGGGGAGGGTTAATGACCTTAAACTAGCTCTCAGAATGGCTAATGCCTTAAAAATTAACTATTCAGCCAAAAAAGAGTACGGCGAAAACGTATATTGAGATTACCTGCTATAAGTACAAATAAAAGGCTGCCTTCACTGAAGACAGCCTTTTTCAATTTTTAACAGCATTATTCCGACTGCCCGCTGTCAGACCGGGTAAAAAGCACGGGACTCAGACTGTAATAAATTCCCCCCATGGCCTGCTGTATCTCCGCCGACAACGCTGAACTCTGGTCATAATTCTTTTTAAGCACATCAAGAGTCAGAAGGGGATGATTCAGATTTTTGATTCTATTTACCGTATCATCGGCTGACTCGTCATCAACATAAATGATCTTGTAGTCCAGGTCTTCAAGTGTGTCATTGATCCTACCAATGAGAGGTTCTACATTGGGCCATTCATGGAAGGCACAGACAACTACAGATATTTTTATCATTATCAATTTCCCCTTTTTCAGCGTAATACTCTCCAAAGAACGCGATTCATCCGGTTTTTTTGTGTTGGAAGTCTTCCCTTTTTTCATGGTTTTTAACAACTTATTAACACTTTCGGCTTAAGGGAAATACATGGCCGGTAAATTGGGAAAGTATTGAATTTACTGGTGTTTTCCCGGTATGGTTAATCCTGTTCATTGTCATAGATGATGAAAATCATCGTTTCACGTTGATATATGTCATTCTATGTACCGTTTCGCGTGTCAGTAGTTCATGTAAATTTGTTTCGATGGTTTCAAAGCCCGAAATGAGTACCAACGAAAGAAAGATCAATACGAAAAGTATTAGTCACATATATACGATGAGCCTGAGCATCCTGATTTTCATAATCATTGAAAATAAAATATTACAACCCGGGTGTGAAATCCTTTTTCAGGATGATCACCGTTATCACAGCATTGAAAAATTTTGAAATTTAACCACTTAGCCATGGAAGTTAAAATTTACGACGTGAATGGAAAAATAGTAGCGAATAGAGTATATTATCCCCGTGATGAAGAGGGGCATTATGAGTTTGACCTTTCCAATGAAGATAAGGGGATATACTTTGTGAATATTATTGTTGGGAATGAAGTGAAATCGAAAAAGCTTATACTGAAATGATTTTTCCGTGATGCATGGCTGAGTCACAGAAACACGGCCCTGTATTTTGCGGGGCTGTGTTTCAAATTCTCAGATACGACCATGCCGGATCTGATTCTTAGCCTCTCTGACCTGTCTGCCGGACAGGTTTTTTTATGTTCAAACATCAGCTTGGGGAAAATTTCGTATCTTTCCTTTCAGAATTTAACTCCCTTAAAACGATTTATCATGTCAGAACTAAACCGCCGATCCTTTTTCAGGTTATCCGGACTTGGCATAGCTTTGCTGGCAGGCCGGTCAGCCCTGGGCCAGTTTGCCGCAACTGCTTCCGGCATTTCTTCCGTTACGCCCTGCCGCGTTGGTATTGCTTCATACAGCCTTCGTAAATTCAATGTCGATGAAGTGATCTCCATCATGAACAAACTTCATCTGCAAAAGCTATCGATAAAAAGTATGCATCTGCCTCTCGACGCCGACAAAAATACAATCATCTCTACCATTTCAAAGATGAAAGAACATGGCATCGATCCGGATTCTGCCGGAGTGATATATATGAAATCTAAAGAAGAAGCGGACAACGCCTTTGCATACGCAAAAACGGCGGGTTTTAAAATCATCGTAGGTGTTCCCGATTATGACCTGCTGGATTATGTTGAAAAGCTGGTCAGGGAAAACGATATTTCGCTGGCCATACACAATCACGGGCCCGACGGCCTTCCTTATCCCAGCCCGCTGATGGCTTATGATAAAGTTAAAAGCCGTGACAAAAGGATGGGGCTTTGCCTCGATGTTGCACATGCTGTGCGTGCCGGCTTCGATCCGGTGGATGTGATCGGTAAGGTTGGAGACCGGATTTTTGAAACTCATATGCGCGATGTCAGCAGTGCCAGTAAGGAAGGAGTTTCATGCCGTGCAGGTGAAGGGGTGATCGATCTCCCGGCCGTTCTGAAAGCCCTGTCAAAAGTCGGGTATAAGGGTTCCTATTCTATTGAATATGAAGAAGAATCTGACGATCCGTTGGCAGCACTGGCTCAGACAGCCGGCTACCTTCAGGGGATCATTGCTTCATTTCAACTTCAATCATGATCACCGACTTTGAGGGCATGTTGACTGAAACAGTGTTCCCTGTGGTTGTATAGCCTTTAAATGGTTTGATACCGACCTGTTCGTCCTTACCAAAATCATTCAGGGCACTCATCTGGCCGGCAGTGATGATTTCACCTGCCGTCACGTTCAGTTTATGAACTCCCTCAAGAACACAATCGACATTATGCTCTTTTTCAGGGTCAAGATTGGTTATGGTGATATGTATTTTCCCATCCTTATCCCTTGAAGCAGATGAACGAACAACCGGGACGGAACGGTTGCCCTCAGAATAGGATGAAGAGGTAATGGTTTCCGGTATTAAAATAGCATCCTGGTGGACCTTATACATTTTAAAGACGTAAAACGTAGGTGTCCTCACCAGCTGATTCCCCTTTGTGAGAAGAACACTCTGAAGAACGTTCACCGTCTGGGCCAGGTTAGCCATTTTTACCCGGTCACAGTGGTTGTTGAAAATGTCGAGGGTGATGGAGGCAGAAAGGGCATCCCTCAGGGTATTCTGCTGGTAGAGGAAACCCGGGTTGGTACCTGGTTCCACATCGTGCCAGTTGCCCCATTCATCGACGATCAACCCCTTTTCCTTTTTGGGATCGTAGCGGTCCATGATTTCTGAATGCCGGGTAATCAGCGTGTCCATTATAAGGGCATTGGCCATGGTCGAAAACCATTCTTCAGGAGTGAAATCCGTTGCCGAACCCTTGTAACTCCAGTTTTCTGTATGAGCCACGGTATAGTAATGCAGGGAAATGCCCTGGAATGAATTCCTGGTTTCCGGATCCTTCATCAGTGTTTCTGTCCAGTGATAATTGAAGTCGGAAGCACCGCCGGCTATCCGGTATAGCGTGTTCTCCCCGTAATTTTTACAAAACGTTGAATAACGGCGTAATTCATCGGAATAATACTCCGGCGTCATATGCCCTCCGCATCCCCAACTCTCGTTCCCGATACCAAAATATTTCACGTTAAAAGGCTTGTCTGCTCCGTTCTTTTTTCTCAGCTCCGTCATGGGACTTACATTGGAAGAGTTCAGGTACTCGACCCATTGTGACATTTCCTGTACCGTCCCGCTTCCCAGGTTTCCGCAGATCACGGGTTCACATCCAAGCATGCTGCAAAGAGTAATAAATTCATGGGTACCGAAACTGTTATCTTCGGTGACTCCGCCCCAGTTGGTGTTGATCATGGTCGGCCGGTCCTTGCGGGGTCCGATGCCGTTCATCCAATGATATTCATCGGCAAAACAGCCTCCGGGCCACCTCAGGTTCGGAATAGCCATTTCTTTGAGAGCTGCAACAACATCATTCCGGATGCCTCCGGTATTCGGGATGCCGGAATCTTCAGCTACCCATATCCCGCCGTAGATTCCCCTTCCCAGATGTTCGGAAAACTGGCCGTAAATATTCCTGCTGATCTGATACCTGGCAGAGTCGGGGTAGAGCACAATTTTATTTTCCTGGGAGAAACCGCTCAGAGCGATAAAGAGTAAGACAATGATGGTTACTGATTTCATGCCAATGTAGTTTTTAGTTAGTCCTGAATATTTCGCCATTTGACTGAACAGAATCATGATTTTTCGGCTCCGAAAAGCGGTAATTTCCTGTTCAGGTCATCCTGAAGATGCCCAAAGAAAGGTTTTCCGGATTCACAACAGGAGACTGGAATACCTTTTTCCGGGAAAAACAAATTATAAATTAATCACGAAGAAAAAGAATGGGATCCGATATTTTTTATAAAGATGAGTGAACCGAATGAAGCACGTCCTGCTGTTTAAACGGTGTAATTATTTTTTTCACAGTGAGATAGGATGTGGAAAAAAGGAAAGAAGGTGCGGATTGCATCATACAAGGGAGATTGCTTTTTAATGGTTCTTAAACGTAAACTAAAATAAAATGAAAAAGATGTGTGACATGATTGCCATTGCACTAGTATTGTTTACCGCAGTACAAGCTAAGAGTTATTCCTTACCGGTTGATACCACGGCTGTGAGGATGGAAGTTACAAGTACTCCCGATAAACTGCAGGACGCCATTCGAGGTTGAGAAATCTACTTGTTCAAATCGGCAAATTCAAAAATTAAAGCGAATTTCATTGCTCGCCTCATCAAAACATTATACTTTCAACCCCTGTTTAAATATTCAGACGTCTACCCCAAAATTAAATTTTTACGATCTGCAATATAATACTGAAAATGATGAAAAAGTTATCAATTCTAGTGACTGGCATGTTCCTGATATTCATGGTGGCATGCAACTCAAAACCTGAACAAAACAAATCCATGGGAAACGAGAAAGACCTGGCATCAAATCCTTTTATGCATGCCAGCACACTGCCATTTCAGGCACCTGATTTTACGAAAATCAAGGATAGTGATTTTGCCCCTGCCTTTAAGGAAGGCTTCAAAGAACATTTAGCTGAAATTGAAAAGATTGCCAACAACCCTGAGGTGCCTACGTTTGAAAATACTCTGGTGGCATTGGAAAAGAGTGGTGACCTTCTTCGCCGGGTCAATGGTGTTTTCAATATGCTTTCTGGAGCCAATACCGATTCGGTTTTGCAGAAGTTAAACGAAGATATTGCCCCGAAACTGGCTGCCCTGCAAGATGCAATTTATCTGAACCAAAAGCTTTACGAAAGAGTCAAAAGCATTTATCAGAAGAAAGATGACCTCAAGCTGGATAAGGAATCAGCAAGATTACTCGAATACTATTATACAGAATTTGTCCTTGCAGGCGCAAACCTATCCGCTGAGGACAAAACCAGTCTTAAAAAGCTGAATGAAGAAGAAGCCGGTCTAAGTGCCAAATTTACCAACCAATTGTTGGCTGATGCTAAAGCCGGTGCCTTCGTAGTGGACAACAAGGAAGCTCTAAAGGGCCTTTCCGAAGGAGCTTTAAACTCAGCTGCACAGGATGCTGATGCCGCTGGCGAAAAAGGGAAATGGGAGTTGCCCCTGCAAAATACTACCCAGCAGCCTGCGCTGCAATCCCTGGAGAACCGGGATACGCGTCACCAGTTATTTGAGGCCTCATGGAACAGGGCCGAGAAGGGTGGCAATAACGATACCCGTGCAACCATTAAACGATTGGCTGAAATTAGGGCTGAGAAAGCACATCTCCTGGGATTTCCCAATTATGCGGCATGGAACTTACAGGATCAAATGGCCAAAACACCAGAAGCTGTCCAGACCTTCCTGAAGGAACTGGTACCGGCAGCCACGGCTAAAGCACGCAAAGAAGCTGCCGACCTTCAGTCGGTCATTAATAAACAAAAAGGCGGATTCCAACTGCAACCCTGGGACTGGAACTATTATGCTGAAAAAGTTCGCAAAACCCGGTATGACCTGGATGAGAACCAGGTAAAACCCTACTTTGAGTTGTTCAATGTGTTGGAGAACGGCGTGTTTTATGCCGCCAACCAATTGTACGGATTGACCTTCAAACGCAGAACAGACATCCCGGTTTACCAGGCCGACATGCGCGTTTATACCGTCTATGACAAAGACAGCACCGAAATCGGTTTATTTTATTGTGACTATTTCACACGCGACAACAAATCAGGTGGTGCCTGGATGAGCAACGTGGTTGAACAGTCAAAATTGCTGGGCACGAAACCGGTGATTTACAATGTATGCAACTTCACCAAACCGGCACCTGGTGAGCCTGCCCTGATCACCTTCGATGACGTGACCACTATGTTCCATGAATTTGGGCATGCCCTGCATGGCTTCTTTGCCGACGAAACTTACCTCAGTCTGTCGGGTACCAACGTAGCCCGGGATTTTGTGGAACTGCCTTCGCAATTTAATGAGCACTGGGCCCTCGAGCCAAAAATATTCCAGCATTATGCCCTACATTACAAAACAGGGAAACCGATGCCTCAGGCACTGGTCGAAAAGATCAAGAAATCGCAGAAATTTAATCAGGGCTATTCATTGACAGAAATACTGGCAGCTTCCGATCTTGATATGGAATGGCATACCATCCCTGCCGGTGATTCGATAAAATCAGTCGATGAATTTGAAACCGCCGCATTGAAACACACTCATCTTGATCTTCCGCAGGTCCCACCGCGCTATCGTTCCAGCTACTTCCTGCACATCTGGGGCAACGGATATGCCGCCGGTTATTACGCCTATCTGTGGACAGAAATGCTGGATGACAATGCTTACAACTGGTTTGAAGAACATGGCGGGATGACCCGGGCCAACGGACAGCGCTTCCGTGATATGATCCTGTCACGCGGAAACACCGAAGACTATAACAAAATGTTTTACGATTTCTGCGGACATAAACCTGACATACAACCGATGTTGGTAGATCGTGGATTAACAGAGAAATAAACTTTTTGTAAATACCTAAATCCTGTTTACAGGGAATAACTAAAGTTTCGCACTTATAAAAAAATGCTGATAACCAGAGAAATAAAAGGAATAATGCAGCATAAACCGAAATGAAATAATTGAAGCATGGTAGTCCGGATATTTATTGCGACATTTAAATGATAAATACCTGATAATGTGCTTATTGAAAATAAGTGCGAAACTTTAGTTAATTAATTTCATCCAATGACTAAAAACTTCAAAATCCTGATGACGGCTGGAATTGCCGGATGTCAAATCATGCTTTCCGGTTGTTCATCCCATGTAGATAAAAAGGATAAGACAATCAAAAATGTGGTGGTTATCCTGGCCGATGACCATGCACTGAAAGTAACCGGGTGCTATGGAAATCAAATTATACACACACCCAACATTGATGAATTGGCAAGAGAAGGGGTGGTATTTACTCATGCATATTGTAATTCACCCATATGCAATGCTTCGAGGCAATCGTTGTTAACAGGGAAATACCCTCATGCAACTGGCGTGAATATGTTATTTACGCCCTTTCAGGAGGAAGGGAACCCGACCATTGCCAACTATTTAGGAAGCAAAGGATATAAAACGGCCCTGGTTGGTAAAACACATTTCAATAACTGGGCGTGGTCATCGCTCTATAAAAATGGAATGCCACACCATGGTTTCGATACAATTATCGAGAATGATGCCTACCAACGGTTTTTAAGGCAAAACCCGCCTCCTGAAATCCCATCTGGGATCGAAACGTATGACGCAAAAAAGGTAAAAGGGAATATCCCTGAGTTTATGAACTGCCGCAACCTGCCACAGCCCGTTTATGATGCTTACAGCCAGGGGACTTTTTATGCCAATAGTGCTGCTGAATTTATTAAAGAGCACCGCGATAAACCATTTTTTCTCTGGACCGCCTTTTTTCAGCCGCACCATCCGTATTACTATCCGGTTGAATATGCGGGGAAGTACAATCCGGATGATATGCCCCTGCCCAGCGGAAGTCCGGAAGACGACCGATGGATTCCGGAGAAATTCAGAAATTTAACAGAGTCCCAGCGAAGGGGAATCATTGCCGCCTATTATACATCGACCGAGTACATGGATAAAAACGTGGGGATCGTTTTGGATGCCATTAAAAAATATGGGTTGGATGGAAATACCATGATTATCTATATAAGTGATAATGGCTACCTTTTAAATGACCATAAGCGGTTTGAAAAGCATACCATGTGGGAGGAAGCTGTCCGTCAGCCATTGATTATTAAAGCCGGGGACGCCTTTGACAAAGGAGTTAAAAAACAAGCCCTGGTTGAATACATCGACATAGCGCCTACAATTTTAGACTGGCTTGGATTAAAACCCATGGCCAAAGTCCAGGGGGAGAGTTTTTTGCCTGTGCTGAAAAATGAGACAGACAGCCTCAGGGAATTTGCATTTTCGGAATACCTGGAAGATAACCTGGCTATGGTTTGTACACCTGAATGGAAATACATGTTTACCACTGGTAGCCGTGATTTGAGTCTTGGATACGCTACAGGCTATGGCCCTTCAGGAATTGTGCACCGTCTGTACGACCTGGAAAAAGATCCCGGCGAATCGCATGATGTTTCAAAAGATCCTCAGAATGCAAAAATTTTATTGCAAATGCAGCAGGAAATGCTCAAACGGTTTATGGAAACACATCCTGATGCCTCACAATGCCCTAAGGATTTAACTTTGGAAGGTAAACTGGTCTGGTTTTGTGAGCCCCGCGATGTGGGTACCGACCAATCATTAACAGATGCCCCTGTCAGGGTTTTCAAGCATTAATGCAAATATTTAAACTCATTCGAATACCAATTGGAAGTCAATTCTACTTTGACAGATTAGAAAAATCTTTGAAAAAGCCAACCTGTCGAAACAGAATTAAAGAATAGTTTATATACAGATGAAACCATTAGACAGACGTGATTTTGAACAAATTACCCGGAGGGCCATGAATAATTGCAACATCACGAACTTGTTTCACCAGATTTAAAGGACATTGTACCAGTTGCGTTGCATTTTTTCTGGATAAAGGCAATTCATTTTGGACTATGTGTCCCCTAACTACAATAGCATCCTTAAATTGGAATAGTCCTTCGTTTTTAAACTCAAAACAGTATCAAATTCGGGCTTTAATCAATTATTAATAATTGACCTGTCAGTCAAATTCCTCAGACAGAGAGCCAACATAACATTGCTAAACGAACTTCATTATAATCCTGCTACAATTAACAATAGTCTTTCTAAAACGTTATATATTAACAGGTTTACTGATTCAGGTTCCAAAAAATTTAGTATGATGAAGCCATACTTTTCACGTGAAATTAAGGTATTTGTACATTCTATAATTTGGATTGGGTTGGTTGCTGCAGTTTTCTTGCTTTTTAGTTTAAATGTGGAGGCAGAGAAACCGAAAATAACTTTCGAACATTTTACTCCTGACCAGGGAATGAGTTCCTACATTACCCCATGCATGATCCAGGATAAAGCAGGTTATTTGTGGTTCGGTACTTATAATGGATTAGACCGTTATGATGGCAATACTTTTACATCATACGTACATGAACCCGAAAACCCAACCAGTATTAATAGTGGTTCTGTTCAGGCTATTTGTGAGGATAAGGATGGAAATATATGGGTTGGAACATCCCTTGGCCTGGATAAACTTAATCCGTCAACCGGTCATTTTAGTCATTTTCTTATGCATTCATCAGGTATAGGAATTGATTTCAGTAACTATGTTCTTTCTGTTTGTGAAGATGAATTTGATACCTTATGGATTGGAACAGGTGATGGCTTAAATCTTTTTAACAGGACTTCCGGGAAGTTTACAACTTTTAAGCATGATAGTTTAGATTCCGGTAGTTTAAGCAATAATTATGTTCATGCATTATTAAAAGATAAGGAAGGAAGGCTCTGGATCGGAACAGGGAATGGACTGGATGAACTGGATAAAAAAACAGGCAAATTTATTCATTACTGGCATGATCCAAAAAATCGACAAGGTTCTGTTAGAATTGAGTGGGATAATTCGATTGAATATTCCTCAACCTATCAGATAAATTCAATTTATGAGGATAATGCGGGTATGATTTGGTTGTGTACGAATGGGGAAGGACTTATTGAAGTTAATCCAAAATCCGGATCTTATAAAACTTACAAACATGATCCAAAAGATCCGGAAAGCCTGTTCAGCCTGACAGATGATAATATTGAGGCAATTAACCAGGATCCTGACGGCATTTATTGGATCGGTACTAAATATAACGGGCTTAATACTTTTAATCCAAAAACAAATGAATATACTCATTTTCATCACGATAATTATAATCCCGGCAGTTTAAGTATTGATATGATCCTTTCAATCTGTTGTGAACGCTCAGGTACAATTTGGATTACATCGTTTAACGGAATTAATAAGATTAACCGTAAAAAACTTCCATTCAGGCAGTATAATGATATTGAAAATTCATGGGACAAATCGTTTGGAACAGGTGAAAATATTATAAATGGCAGCGGAGGCAAATTATGGGTTCAAACAGAAAGTGGTGAAATGTTAAAATTTGATCCGGGAACCGACACATTTACACCCCAATTCAACACATACAAAACGGGCAGAAATTATATTGCAAAAGATAATCTGGGTAATATCTGGATTACATCATATGCTGGTGGAATCTATGTGAAAGAAAAAAATGGGCAAGTTTCAAGAATTAATTATTCTTCCGGAAAGGAATTCAGTCAACACGTTTATTGCATTGATACTCCACCCTCGAATGATACTGTCTGGGTGGGAACCCTTGAGGGAGGAATTTTCTATATTTATAAACCTGCAAAGACAATTTCATTAATTAAATCTTTTAACACTTCCATAAAATGTATTTATAAAGATATATCGGGATCACTATGGGCAGGAACAAAAGATGCCGGTCTGATCCAATATAATGTTCCTCAAAATAAATTTGTTCTGTTTAAATCGGATGTTAGTGATCCCGGCAGTATTTCAGGAAATTTAATCACTGTAATTTATAAAGACAAAAAAGGAAATGTCTGGTTTGGAACAAATATCGGGTTAAACAAGTACTTACCTTCCACGAATTCCTATATTCATTTTACTGAAAAGGAAGGGTTGCCCAGCAATCTGATATTTGCAATAGAAGAGGACATTCATGGAAATCTGTGGCTCTCCACTGATAATGGTATCTCAAAATTAAATCCCCAAAATGGTGCAGTTAAAAATTATGACATAACGTATGGATTTGCAAGCAACAGATTTTATTTTAGAAGTTGTAAGACAGAAAATGGGGAAATTTATTTTGCAGGACCCGGCGGCCTAACTCGTTTCAATCCCGACAGCATAATAGATAATTCATATATACCTCCAATTGTAATAACATCAATAAGAATATTTGATAAACCTGTGCCTTTTGGGAAAGAAATAAAATTACCATATGATAAAAACTCATTATCATTTGAATTTGCTGCATTGAGTTTTGTAAGTCCGGAAAGAAACCTGTATGCTTATAAAATGGTAGGAGTAGATAAAGATTGGGTTTATTCGGGTAAGAGACATTATGCTTCATATCCTGATGTGATTCCTGGTAAATATACGTTTAGAGTTAAAGGTTCAAACAATGATGGGGTTTGGAATGAGGAAGGAACTTCAATATCGATAATTATTTCACCTCCATGGTGGAAAAGCAAAATGGCATACACCGGATATGGAATGTTTGTCCTTTTCACTTTATTTTTTCTACGACGTTATGAATTGAAAAGGGTTGAAATGAGAGACAAGATAATATTGGATGAAACTATGCTTAAGGAGAGAGAGGACCTGGATAGGATGAAATCAAGATTCTTTGCCAATATATCTCATGAATTCAGAACTCCGCTTACATTAATTTTAGGCCCCGCGGAAAAAATCAACTCAAAAGTGTCTGATGAAAGTGTCAGAAAGGATAGCGGGACAATTATAAAAAATTCAAAACGTCTTTTGCAATTGGTTAATCAGCTACTCGATCTTTCAAAACTGGAAGCTGGAAAATTAAAGATGAATGCTTCTAAAGGGAATATCGTTTCGTTTATAAAAGGAGTTGTCCAATCGTATGAATCATTCATAGAGGAGAAGGACATTACGTTAAAGATAACAGCTGAAAAAGAATTCATCGAATTGTATTTCGACCGGGAAATGATGTTGAAAATTGTCTCGAATATTTTATCGAATGCATTTAAGTTTACTCCTCAAAATGGAAAGGTAACCATCTCTTTAAATGAAATCGATAATTATGTACTCATAAAAATCAGAGATACCGGAATTGGAATACCACATGAAGAAATCCCAAAGCTTTTCGACAGGTTTTATCAGGTTGATTCTTCATTTACGAAAGAATATGAAGGCACAGGTATTGGTCTGGCATTGACAAAAGAATTATTGGCTCTGCATCATGGAACAATCAGCGTTGAGAGTGAAATGGATAAGGGAACAGCATTTACTTTGAAATTTCCAATGGGCCGGAATCATTTTGAAGATGAAGAAATATCGATCGAAGAGATAGAAGATCATTTAAAAACCTTGGCCAATAATGGAAGTCAATTTATATCAGAAAATGTAAGGAGTGAAAGAATCGATGATTTTACTGATAATTCATCAGAAGATGGGAAAACAATTATTCTTGTTGTGGAAGATAATTCTGATATGAGAGACTATATAAAAGATTCTCTGGGTGGAGTTTATCATATTGAAGAGGCTGTCAATGGAGAACAAGGAGTTAGAAAAGCTGAAAATTTAATTCCTGATCTTATAATCAGCGATGTGATGATGCCAAAGATGGATGGAAATGAATTGGTGAGGATTTTAAAGCACGATGAGAAAACCAGTCATATCCCCATTATTATATTAACAGCTAAATCAGAAAAGGAAAATAAATTTGAAGGATTACGAAAAGGTGCAGATGATTATCTTACAAAACCATTTGATATAGAGGAGTTAAGAATCAGGATAGACAATCTGATTAAAATCAGGAGAAGTTTACAGATTAATTACAGCAGAGAAATATCTGAACCGGAAACCGGAGAGAAGAAAATTCGAAACATGGATGAGAAATTTTTGAACAAAGTCTTGAAAATTGTAGAAGAATATATTTCGGATGAAAATTTCAGTATTGAAGATCTTGGCAGTAAGATTGGAATGAGCAGATCACAGGTCCATAGAAAAGTAAGTGCTTTAACTGGCAAATCTCCCAGTGTTTATGTCAGGTCAATCAGGCTGTATAAAGCAAAAAAATTGTTAGAAAATGGGGATGGGAATATCTCGGAAATAGCTTATTCTGTTGGATTCTCCAGCCCTGTTTATTTTTCTAAATGCTTTAAGGAAGAATTTGGGCATCCGCCGAAAAGTCACATGCTTTAATGAACTAGCACTATTACATTAAATCCAAATTATGTCATCAAAATTCCATTGATATCAGATGAATTTTATTAATGCGACATAATAGTAAGCTTTTACTACATACATTTAATTTCTTGCGACATTATTGATACATACCGGGGCTCCTGAAGTTGTTAATTTGCAGTATAACAATTAAAAAGTAAGGAGTACGTTATGAAAAATAAAATTTCTATCACGCTATTGATCCTGAGTATTTTATCAATCCCCGGATTCGGTCAAAAACTAAATTCTTATGCTTCAGGCAGTGAAATACCAGGGTATGGATTGCAACTCTGGCTTAGAGCTGACACGGGTGTTATACTTGATGGTTCAAAGGTAACCAGATGGAAAGATCTGAGCGGAAATGGGAATGATGCCGTAGAAGCTGATACCAGCCGCCAGCCTTTGATAGTGAATGATGAACTTAATGGAAAACCGGTAATAAGTTTCGATGGAACTTACGATAGGTTGGGATTTACAGGTTCAAAGCGAATGACCCAGATCAGTCTTTTTACTGTTTTCAAGAACAAATCAGGCGCCTTAGGATCAAATCCTCCTGGTTTTATCCTGACATTAGGTCCCGGTGGCACGTATGCGGCCAATGAGCATTTTGCCATTAAAATGCGTGGCATGGATGATGGCGATGACGATATTATTGTGGGCACTGAAGATCATAATGATTATATTAAGGCGACGGGCCCTGGAATAGCAAAATATGATGAATGGAGAAACATTAATATTGTCAGGGACCTAACTGTGTCAAATACGACGCTTAGATGGAATGGAATGGATGCTACTATAACAGCATCGGGTTCCGGTATTGCTATTTCTGTTCCGCTCGGCGATTCAACGGCTTCCGGCGGAGGAATCGGTTCGACTGATAATTTTCCGGATTTAGGTACTGTCCAGGCTAAATGCGATATTGCTGAAATAATAGTTTACGATGCGGTTCTTTCCAATTCCGATAGATTACTTATAGAAAACTATCTCAAGGATAAGTATAACCTGACCGATTCTAGTGTCACAAGCACAGATAACTTAACAAAAGAATATAAAGGATTTTATCTGAATCAGAATTATCCTAATCCTTTTTCATCCTCTACCTTAATAAGCTATTCAATTTCTCAACCCTCCCACGTTACTTTGACGGTATTTGATTACCAGGGCAGAGAAGTAGCAATGTTGGTTGATAAAGTACAAACTCCGGGATCTTACGAGGTTGAATTTAATCGCGGTAATTTAGCAGGAGGCATTTATTTTTTGAATCTGTCAGCCGGGAATTTATCAGAAAACAAAAAAATCATCATTTTAGAACAATAATCCGTTTAATCCTGGTTTGTAAATTTTTTCCAGTTCTGGCTCTGTAAGGTAAATTGCATCTGCGGATTCGGTCTTCTTCACTTTGAGTTGGAGTTTGAGTCTTGAGAAAGAAAAAATGGAGTATGAATTTCTTACTCTTGCTCAAAACTCACACTCCAAACTTCCTCGTGACCCCACCGGGATTCGAACCCAGATCATAAGAACCGGAATCTTACATTCTATCCATTGAACTATGGGGCCGGTAACAGAAAGGCAAATTTATGAATTTAAATTCATTTTTCATTTCACCACCCGGTGTTTAGCAGAATTAATTTGCCATTTTTGTGCAAGGTTGAACCAAAATCCATATTTTTAACCTTTTATTGTGTTCTATAACCCGAATTTACAACATGTCTAAATTTTCGCTGGTCATCCCTGTATATAATGAAGAGCAGATCATCGGACAGCTGTATACCCGTTGTATGACAGCTTTGGAAAAGATCACCCCCGATTTTGAGATCATCTGCGTGGATGACGGCAGCACAGATAAAACACTGCCTCAGCTTATTCTGCACCATAAGCAGGACAAGCGGTTCAAAGTACTTTCCCTCTCGAGGAACTACGGGCACCAGTCGGCTATCCTGGCCGGATTGACCTATTCCACCGGTGAGTACATCGGCATCATCGACGGGGATTTGCAGGATCCACCGGAAATTCTTCATGAGTTTGTACATAAGCTCGACGAGGGCTTTGATGTGGCATACGCCATCCGGAAAAAGCGAAAGGAGAGCTTCATCCGGAAAGCGCTGTACTGGACATACTACAGGATTCTCAAGCAGGTGTCAAATGTCAGCATCCCCCTGGATAGCGGCGATTTTTCCGTCATGACCCGCCGGGTGGTGGACTTCATCCTTTCCATGCCCGAACAGAGCCTGTATATCCGTGGCATACGCTCCTGGGTGGGATTTAGTCAGACAGGTGTTGAATATGAACGCGACAAACGGCAGGCCGGAGAGACGAAATATTCTTTTCGGAAACTCCTGGGACTGGCCTATAACGGCATTTTCAGTTTCAGTGATTTCCCGGTGAAAATCCTCACCCGCCTGGGCACACTCGTCGTCTTTGTATCCTTCATCTACATTGTGATCACACTGGTAAAGAAATATTTTTACGGCAATGTGCCACAGGGATTCACCACGCTGATCATCTTTCTTTCGGTTTTCAGTGGCATTCAGCTGCTGGCCCTGGGGATGATCGGGGAATATGTGATCCGGATCTATGATGAATCACGCAAAAGGCCCCTGTTTATCGTCAAGGACAAATACATCGAATAGCTCTCATGAAAAACCTTTCCCGGTTCCTGACGGCCTTTAACCGGATCAACAAGGAGATCCTGGTATTCTTTGTTTTGTCTGTTTTCTTCCTGGGCTTCCGGCTCAACTTTAATGAAGAACAGTATCTGGGCTATGCCAAAGCGTTTATGGATAAGAACTGGATACCCGGCTCATTTCTTTTCACCGACTTTCCCGGAAGCCGGCTCTTCTTCCAGTATATCGCCGGCCTCGCCCTCCGTTTCCTGAGTTTTGAACAGGTGACGTTTTTTGGACGGATGTTGATGTTCATCCTGTTTGCCTTTCCTGTAGCGGCAATCGCCCGTTTACTCAAACTCAACAACATTTTGCTGGTGTTTTGGCTGGCAGTACTTTATATACCTCAGCAGAATTTTTTCGGTGGGGAGTGGATCTTCGGCGGAATCGAATCGAAGACCATAGCCTACCTGTTTATTTTCTGGAGCCTGTATTTCCTGTTAAAGGGCAATAACCTGAAAGCCATACTCCTTGCGGCCCTGGCTACCTACTGGCATTTCCTTGCCGCCGGATGGTACGGGCTTTACCTTATCATATACATGTTTCTATTCCAGAGGAAGACCGACCGTAAAATCCTTTATTACTGGGCCGCTTATGCTGTTATCCAGATTCCCCTGGTAATCTATATTTTCACCGGCCTGATGGAGGACCGGCAGACGGTGATAAACGGCATTAACACCAACTTTGTCTATACCTATATCCGTAATCCCCAGCATATCGGTATCTTTAAAAGCCTCGATTACTTCTGGCATTATCACGCTCCCAAAGTGCTTAAGGCCGTCATTGCCCTGTTTATTGCCGTGAAGTACCTGAGGAAACAAACCACCGGACGGGTAGCTGTAATGAACCGTCTGATGATAATCATTCTTATTCAGCTGCTCCTTTTTGTACCTGTCGCATACCTGGATAAAAACGGATCCCTGATGAAATTTTACCCCTTCAGGGGAAGCGTCATAGCCATGATGCTGTTTCAGCTCATCATCTTGCTGTTGCTGCGCGACAAATGGATACCTTACCTTAAACAAAAATATGCCGCATTTACCGGAAGGAAGAAATTCTATCTGATTCAGATGTCATCTATAGTACTCCTCACATTTTTTGTTCTGGGCCAGAAGGTAGTGAGCCGGATTGAAACCTACAAAGCTGAAACACCACAGTTCAACGATATGAAAAATCTGGCCAGGATTCTTCATGAAAGGAGCCACCCCGACGACACATTTTTGTTCCTTTGCCCTCAGGACGAAATCTCCCTGGCCCTGCCCCGCGAATCGCGACGTGACTGTTATTTTTATAATAAATACATTCCAACAACCGGTAAGGGTATTTACGAATGGTACCAGCGTTCCCTATGGGAGAAGCGACTTATGAGTAATCCTGAAGTTATCCCTGCATTCGAAGCAAAGCATGACATCAGGTTTATCGTTACCTGCAGGGATATTCCTGCAGACTATCTTACGCAGATTTATTCGAATAATACCTACCGCTTATACATTTATATGAAGAACCATTAATACCAACCAATCTCCAATCTCCAATTCAAAGTCATTCTTCCCACTAACTCCCTCAATCCCTCACTTTTGCCTTTTGCCTTCCAGATGAAACCGGCGTTTATCGCATGCACGCCGAGGCGTGCGTCTACGATTGCGTATATCTGGATATGTCTGTTTTCACCCGTCTTCAAATTCAGCATTCGATATTCAATATTCATTATTCTTCTCCTCCCTTTTGCCTTTCGCCTTTCGCCTTTCACCTTTCACCTTTCCACTCAATCCCTCAATCACTCAATCACTCACTCCCTCACTCCCTCACTCCCTCACTTTTGCCTTTTGCCTTCCAGATGAAACCGGCGTTTATCGCATGCACGCCGAGGCGTGCGTCTACGATTTCGTATATCTGGATATGTCTGTTTTCACCCGTCTTCAAATTCATCATTCGATATTCATTATTCTTCTCCTCCCTTTTGCCTTTCGCCTTTCGCCTTTCACCTTTCACCTTTCCACTCAATCCCTCAATCCCTCACTCCCTCACTCCCTCACTTTTGCCTTTTGCCTTCCAGATGAAACCGGCGTTTATCGCATGCACGCCGAGGCGTGCGTCTACGATTGCGTATATCTGGTTATGTCTGTTTTTACCCGTCTTCAAATTCATCATTCGATATTCAATATTCATTATTCTTCTCCTCCCTTTTGCCTTTCGCCTTTCGCCTTTCACCTTTCACCTTTCCACTCAATCCCTCAATCCCTCACTCCCTCACTCCCTCACTTTTGCCTTTTGCCTTCCAGATGAAACCGGCGTTTATCGCATGCACGCCGAGGCGTGCGTCTACGATTTCGTATATCTGGATATGTCTGTTTTTACCCGTCTTCAAATTCAGCATTCGATATTCATTATTCTTCTCCTCCCTTTTGCCTTTTGCCTTTCGCCTTTCACCTTTCACCTTTCCACTCAATCCCTCAATCCCTCACTCCCTCACTCCCTCACTTTTGCCTTTTGCCTTCCAGATGAAACCGGCGTTTATCGCATGCACGCCGAGGCGTGCGTCTACGATTTCGTATATCTGGATATGTCTGTTTTCACCCGTCTTCAAATTCAGCATTCGATATTCATTATTCTTCTCCTCCCTTTTGCCTTTTGCCTTTCGCCTTTCACCTTTCACCTTTCCACTCAATCCCTCAATCCCTCAATCCCTAACTTCCTAACTCTCCACTCCCCACTCCCCAATCTCTCCTCCCTCTTTGCCATTTAGACATAACTTTTCTTAATTTTGTGCTTTCAAATAAGTTATATAAAAGCGGATTCATGGAATATAATGCACAGGCCATAGAGAAGAAATGGCAGGAATACTGGAAGAAGAATAAGATTTATAAGGTCGAGGCTGACCCCGGGAAGCCGAAATTTTATGTCCTGGATATGTTTCCGTATCCGTCGGGAGCCGGATTGCATGTTGGCCATCCGCTGGGATATATTGCATCGGATATCTATTCGCGTTATAAACGGCTTCAGGGGTATAACGTATTACACCCCATGGGTTATGATGCTTTCGGACTGCCTGCCGAGCAGTACGCCATTCAGACAGGGCAGCATCCGGCCACCACTACCGAAAACAATATTAACCGTTACCGCGAACAGATGGATAAGATCGGTTTCTCATACGATTGGGACCGTGAAGTCAGAACCTGTGATCCGGGGTATTATAAGTGGACGCAGTGGGCATTTATCCTGATGTTCAAACATTATTACAATACCGATGTTCAAAAGGCAGAACCCATTGAGGACCTGGTTGCTGCCTTTAAAAGGAATGGTACATCCGGTGTCCATGCTGCCTGTACGGAAGACATGAGTTTTACGGCTGAGGAATGGCGTGGCATGGATGAAAGAAGGCAGCAGGAGACGCTTTTGAATTACCGGCTGGCCTACCGGGCTGAGAGCATGGTGAACTGGTGCCCTGCGCTGGGAACCGTGCTGGCCAATGATGAAGTGAAGGAAGGATATTCGATCAGGGGGGGACACCCGGTTGAACAGAAGAAGATGCAGCAATGGCTTCTCAGAATAACAGCTTATGCACGGCGTCTCGTAGATGGTCTCGACGGCATCGAATGGTCTGAATCTCTGAAGGAGATACAGCGGAACTGGATCGGCCGTTCAGAAGGAGCCGATATCTGGTTCGGTCTTAAGGGTCATACTCAGAAAATGCAGATCTTCACTACCCGCCCGGATACGCTTTTCGGGGTAAGCTTTATGGTAATTGCTCCTGAGAGTGAACTGGCAGGTCTTTTAACCACACAGGAAAACCGCGAAAAGGTGGAAGAATACCTGGCATACACGAAGACCCGTTCAGAACGGGAGCGTATGGCTGAGGCCAGGAAGATCACCGGCGTGTTTACCGGAAGTTACGCAATTCATCCTTTCACCGGGGATGAACTGCCGGTATGGATCAGTGAGTACGTGCTTGCAGGTTATGGCACCGGGGCAATTATGGCTGTGCCTGCACATGATGAGCGGGACTATGCTTTTGCAAAACATTTTAAGCTGCCCATACCTCAGGTGATCGAAGGGGACATTTCCCTGGGCGCTTTCGACTCAAAGGAAGCCAGGGTCATCAATTCGGATTTCATCAGCGGAATGATGGTTCCCGAAGCCATCGAAAAAATTGTTACAGAACTCGAATCACGCGGCATCGGCAAGCGCCGGGTGAATTACCGGTTGCGCGATGCCATCTTCAGCCGTCAGCGTTACTGGGGTGAACCCTTCCCTGTATACTACAAGGACGGGCTGCCATACCCGCTCGATGAAATGGATCTGCCTCTCAGGCTTCCCGAAGTGGACGCTTTCAAGCCCACTGAAGATGGGGACCCTCCGCTGGGACGCGCTAAAAACTGGAAAACTGCTGAAGGTTATCCACTCGAACTGAGTACCATGCCGGGATTTGCCGGCTCTTCAGCTTATTATTTAAGGTATATGGATCCACAGAATGACCGGGCATTGGTATCCCGTGAGGCAAACGAGTACTGGCGCGACGTGGATCTGTATATCGGTGGTATCGAACATGCCGTGGGTCACCTGATGTATTCACGGTTCTGGAATAAATTCCTGTTTGACCTGGGCTATGTGGTATCCGATGAACCATTCCGGAAACTGGTGAACCAGGGGATGATACAGGGTCGTTCAAACTTCGTTTTCAGGATCAGGGATACCAATACTTTTGTTTCAGCAGGACTAAAAGACGGCTATGAGGTTACACCTATCCATGTGGATGTCAACATTGTACACAATGATGTACTCGATGTCGACACCTTCAGGAAATGGAACCCGGAATACCTGAAAGCCGATTTTATTTTGGAAGATGGGAAATATATCTGCGGATGGGCCGTTGAAAAGATGTCCAAATCGATGTACAATGTGGTTAATCCCGATAGTATCATCGAAAAGTACGGAGCAGACACACTCCGGATGTATGAAATGTTCCTTGGCCCTATTGAACAGTCCAAACCATGGGATACCAATGGTATCGACGGGGTATATAAATTCCTTCGCAAGTTCTGGAAACTGTTTTACAGTGATCAGGACGGCTGGACCGTTACCGGTGAAGCTCCGGAAGGGGAAGAACTCAGGATCCTGCACCGCACGATAAAGAAGGTTTCTGAGGACATTGAGAAGTTCTCCTTTAACACTTCGGTCAGTGAATTTATGATTTGCGTGAACGGATTAACCGATCTTAACTGTCATAAAAAGGCTGTACTGCAGAATCTGGTTATCGTCCTGGCCCCGTTTGCCCCGCATATCACAGAAGAATTGTGGCATGCGATGGGGAATGAAGGCAGTGTGGTTAATGCTGCTTTTCCGCAGTATGATGAGAAATACCTGATTGAGAATGATTACGAATACCCTGTGTCATTCAACGGGAAGATGCGGTTTAAGATCAGGCTTCCACTTGACATGCCCCTGAAGGAAATTGAGAGGAAGGTGGTTTCACATGACATTGGGCAGAAATGGCTGGAAGGAAAAGAACCCCGGAAAATCATCATCGTTCCGGGCAAAATTATTAATGTTGTTATCTAAATTTGTATGCTCAAGTGAAAAAAAAATACCTTATTCTGATCATTACCATAGCAGTGCTGGCGGTCATTTTTTTAATGTACAAATGGAAGACCTTCCACGATTCCGCTGCTATCAGCAACGAAACACAACCCACAGAAGATGTAGAGGAGGTTCCACCCTTGCCGGTAATCACGTATTTATACGGAATACCTTCTGATTCATTCGACGTGGTGACGGGGAAAGTAGGACGTAATCAGCCTCTGTCAATGCTTCTGACCGGTTACGGGGTCAGCAATCAGCAAATCCATGATCTCGATATAAAATCCAGGGGCATTTTCGATCTCCGGAAATTCCGGTCAGGGAATCCATTCTCGGCATTTCTGGAAAGGGATTCGGCAAAAACCCTGGATTACCTGGTATATGAACATTCACCCATCGAATATGTCGTTTTTCGTCTGAAAGACTCCCTCGATGTATGGAACGGGATAAAAGATATCGATACTGTGCGTCAATCTTTCTCCGGTACCATCGAGTCTTCCTTATGGAATGCCATGACGGATCGAAGTGTAAACCCAATGCTGGCGGTGAGATTGTCGGAGATTTATGCCTGGTCCATCGATTTCTTCGGTCTGCAGAAGGGAGATAGTATGAGGGTGATTTATGACGAACTTTTCGTTGACAGCTCCTCCCTGGGGATCGGTCGGATTGAAGGCGCTTACTTCAGACATGCCGGGGTTGATTTCTGGGCGATTCCTTTTATGCAGGACAGTACCTGGGATTTTTACGATGAGAAGGGGCAGAGTCTCCGAAAAGCTTTTCTGAAAGCTCCGCTGCGTTATTCAAGGATCAGTTCACGCTTTTCAAATTCGCGTTATCATCCCATCCTGAAGATCAGGCGGCCCCACCATGGCGTGGATTACGCCGCTCCGACAGGGACACCTGTACATGCCATAGGCGACGGACTGGTTGTTTTCAAAGGCTGGAACACGGGAGGCGGTAATGCTATTAAGATCAAACACAACGGCGTCTATACCACCTCCTATATGCATCTGCACGGCTATGCAAGGGGTCTGCAAAAGGGAAGTTATGTGAAACAGGGCGATGTGATCGGTTATGTTGGCAGTACCGGCCTGGCTACAGGGCCGCACCTCGATTTCAGGGTCTATAAAAACGGGGAGGCCATAGATCCCCTGAAAATGAAAGCTCCACCGGTAGAGCCTGTAAAAGAAGAAAACATGAGCCGGTTTAGAGAGGTGAGAAACCAGGTGATGTATATGGTGGGGAGTTTCTGAAGAAGGTTAATCGCAGTTCAGCATCACTCGGGCAATGACTTTCGCTGTGATAGCGGTCATGTAGAGCTGTGGCGACGCCACGTCGTCTTTAGCGGACATCTCCCTA
Source organism: uncultured Bacteroidales bacterium (assembly GCA_963732905.1). GTDB lineage: Bacteria > Bacteroidota > Bacteroidia > Bacteroidales > DASQZK01. The sequence goes on along the minus strand of CAVTBM010000006.1, from coordinate 165,344 downwards.
CCGGTATTCCCCCGGATTTATACTGATGTCCCCAATACCAGTTTCTCAATGACTTTCGGGAAGTACTCGTATTCGAGAAGGTGGACTTTTTCCGCCAGGCTTTCCGGGGTGTCGCCGGCATCTATCGGGCACCTGGCCTGGAAGATAATATTCCCTTCATCATAATGGTCATTCACAAAGTGAATGGTTATGCCTGATTCCTTATCGCCATTTTCAATAACTGCGCGGTGAACGTTAAGTCCGTACATGCCCCTGCCTCCGTATTTAGGCAACAAGGCAGGATGAATGTTGACGATCCGCTTTGGGTAAGCCAGGATGAGGTCAGAGGGTACCAGCCAGAGAAATCCGGCCAGGACGATAAAGTCGATTTCGTAATCTCTGAGAATCTGCAAAACACGCCCGTTTTCGCAAAAATCCTCCCTTGAAAAACTAACCGAAGGGATGCTCAGTGAGGCCGCTCTCTGGTGCACTCCGGCATCCTGTTTATTGGATAAGATAAGCACTACCCTGGCCGATTCACGTTTTAGGAAAAATCGACTGATATTTTCGGCATTGGTACCCGACCCTGAGGCAAATATGGCTATCTTTTTAAATGTCATGCGTTTGTGATTGTTTCTTTTAAACCTAAAATTCGACCGTTTTTATTTTTTGAAAAATCTGAAAGCCAAATATTCCGCAAAAAAAATCAAAATTTACGTCAAATTATGTTTTTTTTGTTTGTTTTTAAGCGATTATTGCATTTCTTTGCACAGTCAAAAAATCAAGTTATTATTATTAATTAAATTTTACGCTATGTCTGATATCGCATCAAGAGTAAAAGCCATTATCGTTGATAAGTTAGGTGTTGATGAGAATGAAGTTACTCCCGAAGCAAGCTTCACAAATGATCTTGGAGCTGATTCTCTCGACACTGTTGAACTGATCATGGAATTTGAAAAGGAATTCAACATTGGTATTCCTGATGATCAGGCTGAAAATATCAGCACAGTTGGTGAAGCTGTTAAATACATTGAAGAAAACGCTAAGTAATTAGTAATTTTTACGGATTTATGGAATTAAAGCGGGTTGTTGTCACGGGTCTCGGAGCTATTACTCCCCTTGGGAATAATGTACACGATTTCTGGAAGAATCTGGTGGACGGGGTTAGCGGAGCTAACCTAATTACCCGTTTTGATGCCACAAAATTCAAAACCAAATTTGCCTGCGAAGTTAAGAACTTTGATCCCACCCAGTATTTTGACAGAAAAGAAGTCAGAAAACTAGATCCCTATGCCCAGTTTGCCCTGGTAGCTGCTGATGAAGCAGTTAAAGACAGCGGGTTCATCTTAGATGAACTCGATACAGATAATATCGGAGTGATCTGGGCATCGGGAATCGGTGGTATTGAAACCTTTATGGATGAAATGAAGAATTATGTGACCGGGAATTATGAACCGCGTTTTAGTCCGTTCTTCATCCCTAAAATGATTTCTGATATTGCTGCAGGCCACATCTCAATGAAATACACGTTCCGTGGTCCTAATTACGGAACGGTAGCGGCATGTGCTTCATCAACCAATGCTCTGATTGATGCCTATAATCTTATCCGGCTGGGTAAAGCGTCGGCTATGGTAGCCGGCGGATCGGAAGCCGCCATCAACGAAGCTGGTATGGGCGGGTTTAACAGTATGCAGGCCATTTCCACCAATAATGAGAATTTTTCCAGAGCTTCTTGCCCTTTCGATGTGAGCCGGGATGGTTTTGTTATGGGTGAAGGAGGAGGAGCACTCATTTTGGAGGAATATGAACATGCAGTAAAGAGAGGCGCCCGTATTTACGCGGAATTTGCCGGCGGTGGCATGTCGGCCGATGCTTATCACCTTACTGCTCCTCATCCCGATGGTCTTGGCGCTGTGTTAGTTATGAAAAGAGCACTCGAAGATGCCGGGAAGATCCCCTCCGATATAGACTACATCAATGTCCACGGAACATCAACACCCAAAGGCGACATCTCCGAAACAAGAGCCATCATGGAAGTGTTTGGCGAAGCAGCCTTTAAACTGAATATCAGTGCCACAAAATCAATGACCGGTCATCTTCTCGGAGCAGCCGGTGCCGTTGAAGCGATAACAGCTATTCTGGCCATCAATGACAATGTCGTTCCGCCAACCATTAATCTTGAAAATCAGGATCCTGATATTGATCCCAGGCTGAATCTTACGCCAAATAAGGCACAGCACAGGGAAGTCCACTGTGCCATGAGTAATACCTTTGGCTTTGGTGGTCATAACAGTTCGGTCATCTTTAAAAAGCTAAGGAATTAAAACGTGTTTGGAAGCTTTGGTCGGATATTTGTCATTCCTTTCAGCCGCAACAAAGAACTCGTCAATAAGCTTACACCTATTCTCGGATTTGCTCCTGCAAGGATCCGTCTTTACGAAATGGCCTTTATTCATAAGTCCGCTTCGGTCGTTATGCCCGATGGAGAACTCATAAATAATGAACGCCTCGAGTATCTGGGTGATGCCATTCTGGCTGCCGTTGTTGCCGATTACCTCTTTCGCCATTTTCCTCATAAAGATGAAGGCTTTCTGACCAAAATGAGGTCTAAAATGGTAAAACGGAAACACCTTAACCTTCTGGCGTACCGTATGGGGATTAATAAGCTGATGGTTACCCATACCAATCCGGTTAACGTATCACGCCACCTGTATGGAAATGCTTTCGAGGCACTGATCGGTGCCATATATCTCGATAAAGGCTATAAACAGGTTGGGAAATTTATCGAGCGCATTATTGAGAGATATGTCGACATTGAGAAACTCAGAAAATCCGATACCGATTATAAAAGCAAACTGATTGAATGGGCACAGAAGAACAAGCAGGAGTTGGTGTTTGATAGCAGTGAAGAGTCTGCCCTGCCCGGTCACCTCCCTCAATTTGTCACGCACATCCGTCTTCACGATGACGAATACGGCAGAGGAGCCGGCAATTCCAAGAAGGAGGCCGAACAAAAAGCTGCCCGGTCTGCCCTGGATAAACTTGCCAGCATCTGACTTTCACATTATTCACAAATTCCTTACTTTTAATCAAAAATTTGTCGGCTGTGAACAAGAAAAAAGTCAGACTCGATTACACAGATCATTTTGATTTTTATCTTCTGGGGATTTCTTCCTTCGAGAAAGATTACAGACTGATATGGAATATAAATAACGCCCTCGGATTTCAGTTTTCCAGGACAGCAAATCACCAGGCATATAGCAAAAAAGAGGACACCGAACAGGGATTTGCATGTTACCTTTATAAAGATGAAGACAGTTACCTTCAATACCGCTTTATTGCCAACAAAGGGGAAGAAGGATATCTGATTGACGAGCTGAAAAAGATTGATTTTTTTCTTCTCATTCAGGGGGATGACGGAATACCCGATATCAGTAACATCAGGCAAAAAGTCTCTTCCATCGAAAATGTACAGGCCGTTTTCGTCATCGATCCCGGGAACCTCAAAAACCGTCAGAGACTGATTGACGGCTGATGATGATCAGAATAACCAACGGAAAAAAGGATAAAGGGTAGACCATACCGGGATATCGAGGTAGTTCTGATAGCCGTTACGGAAGAGTTTGATAACCACAGGAGGCTGTTTCGTCAGAGGGAGGTATATCTTCGGATAAAAAGGAAGGATCCTGAAAATCAAATCCAGAACCATATCAAGAAAGAACAATAAAAAGGCGATGAAGAACCCCATCATCGTTGTGGTATAGAAGACCATCCCAGGATACAAGGTGGTCTGGGAAATGATCACCACTAACCAGATCGACAGCTTTACAAGTAAAAAAGGGTTAAGCAGATAAGACGTTTTTGACCGGGTTAGGGTAATCAGAAGCACCAGTCCGGATACCATGCACGCCGAAGCTATTCCCAGAACCAGCCTCCAGACAAAGCTGGGCACGGGAAAAAAGATCAGGGAGAAAATCAGCACGGCGGGTTTGACGAATCCAAGGATGAAATGAATACGGTAAGCATGCGCACTTCTTGGAATAACGACTTCGTGATATTTCCTTTTATAACCTACACTGTGCATGAAAGGTCCGTAATTATCCAGCTGAATGTCACGCACTTTTAGCATGGAATACCGGAAGGGAGTTGAGTTGGCCTTCTGATGCCTGGAGTAAAAACAGTCTTCGCGTGCATCCTGGTTGATTTGTACCCTGAAAAAATCCGCAACTTCTTTCCATGTAGTCTTAAGTTTTCCCAGATAAAACCAGGTCTTGCGGTTGCTGTAAATATGACTTAAAATAACCAGACCGACTACCCAGAAAAAAATAGTGCCGAAAAGGATCATGAATTCCCGGGTTATGGCCATGTACACCGGAACCAGGACCATTGCCAGACCAATGGGAAGGGCCAGGTAATGCCCGATATATCGCAAAACAAGGAAGAAATCATTATTTTCAAAAAACTCGCGTTCCGCTTTCAGCTTTTCATATTTAATCCGGGCCCTTTCCCGTGCTTTTTCCCGTGCCTCGCGTATGATTTCTTCATATTCGGAGGGATCAAATTCTGCTTCTTCATACGGATGTGAAATGTGGATCTCGGCATCCCTTTTTTCCTGGTGGAAAACGATCTCATATGCCTCACAAATCTCGCGGAAATGATCAGCGGCGTCCGGACTTTTATTCACGTCGGGATGATACTTTAAGGCCAGCTTCCGGTATTTTTTTTTGAGTTCCTTTTCTTCCACACCGGGACGTACACCCAGCAGTGCATAGTATTTGTCAAACATGGCAGGTGAAGTAGGTCCTGCAATCTAAAAGAATTATACGTGAATTCATAAATAACCGGAATATTTTATGCTTCGCAGTGCGGCAGGGAAACAAAAAAAGGGGGCCGAACTAATGTCCGACCCCCGGTCTACTCTACCCTCTACGCTGGTCTATGAAATATTATCTGTTTTCGTTGGTGATCTTGTGGTACAAATCTATGTTATAATTCGGTTAATGAATTTTAATGAATGTTAAAGAATGTTAAGTGTATTAACTGTACTTTCCCGGGAGTGCTATCTTTGTGTTGTATGAGTAAAAAACTACTTTGGATACTTGCAGGTGTGATGGCCATCGTAATGACGGGTTTGATCCTGGTTCAGACCTATTGGATCAGTAATGCTTTCAGGATCAAGGAAAAGCAGTTTGCCCAGCTCGTAGCCCGTTCGATGTCCGGCTTCAGCACAGTAGTTGAGAACCGTGAGGCCGCCTATTTTCTTAATCAGTTCCTTTACCCCGGGATGGACGTCGATACCACCGGATCGGGCGGGCTTTATTTTAATTACCAGGAGGAATCGCATTCGTCACCCGACCCATACAATCCCAGGGATTTTCATTATGATCAGCAAATCACCATTCAGAATCAGGGAGGGAAAAAAACAGCAAAACAAGACGGGATCAGCATCAGGGTCAATAACGACAGCCTGACTGTTCTGATGCCTGGCAAGTCCGGTTCTGATACAGTCCTGACTGGAAAGGCAGGCCATCCTGGCAGTATTGCCGCCGATCCCGAGATCCGGAAAAAAATCCAATCGAAACAGGCACTCATCGACCGGGTCATGTCAAGGATGTTTGGCCCCCGCCTCAGCATCGAAGAGAGACTCTCGCCGGAAATTCTTAAAACTACCCTGAACGATGAACTCGCTGATAACGGTATTTATCTTGATTATGAATTTGCAGTGCTCAAAAGCGACGGGCAAATAGCTTTTAAATCCAACGATTATCATCCGATGAAGGGAACGAAGGTGTTTACTTCCCAATTATTTCCGCAGGACATCTTCAACAGTCCGAATTACCTCAGGATCTATTTTCCCGAACAAAGGTCTTTTCTGTTCAGGTCAGTTGGATTAATCGGCTTCACTTCGGTGCTGCTCACTTCAATCATTATCCTTATCTTTATTTTAACATTGTGGGTTATCTTTCGCCAGAAGAGGCTTTCGGATATCAAAAATGATTTTGTAAATAACATGACCCACGAACTCAAAACTCCCATATCCACTATATCACTGGCCTCACAGATGCTGAATGATGACAGCATACCGGTGGCCAATAAAAACCTTTCCCATATCTCACGTGTTATAGATACTGAAAGCAAACGACTTGGATACCAGGTTGAAAAGGTTTTGCAGATGGCTGTGCTCGACAAGGGCAAACTTAAGCTGAGGGAAAAAGTTGTAGATGTACATGAGATTATCAATTCGGCAGTGAATAATTTCAGTCTGCTGGTTAAAAAGAGAGGTGGTAACCTCACATGGAAGCCGGAAGCGGAAAGATCAGTTATCAAAGCGGATGAAGTACATCTGACCAATGTGATCTCAAACCTTCTTGATAATGCTCTGAAATATTGTAAAGACGAGCCGGAGATCGAAGTAAGTACCTGGAATGAGAAGAACACTCTGGCCATTCGCATCAGGGATCATGGAATTGGTATCAGTAAGGAGGATCAGAAACGGATATTTGAGAAGTTTTACCGGGTTCCTACAGGAAACCTTCACAACGTTAAAGGTTTTGGCCTTGGTCTTAGTTATGTTAAAAAAATTGTAGAAATCCATAATGGAAGTATCAGCCTGAAAAGCGAACTTCAAAACGGTACCAGATTCGATATATTCTTACCTCTATACGAAAATTAACTATGCCTGAAAGAGACATTAAAACAAGGATACTCCTGGCTGAAGATGATGAAAACCTCGGATCATTATTGCAGGAGTACCTCAAAGCCAAAAGTTATGAAGCCGACTGGCTGACCAATGGGGATAAGGCTTTTAAGGCATTTGAGAGAAATCACTATGATATCTGCATCCTCGATGTGATGATGCCTGTTAAAGACGGTTTTACCCTGGCTACGGAAATCAGAATGCTTGATAAGGAAATGCCGGTTATTTTTCTTACTGCCAAATCCCTCAAGGAGGATGTCCTGGAGGGTTTTACCCGCGGTGCCGACGATTATATCACCAAACCCTTCAGCATGGAGGAACTGATATACCGCATCGAAGCCATACTGAGACGTACAAAGGGGGGCACCGAAAATAAAGATCATATCTATGAGGTCGGAAGGTATAAATTCGATTCACAGAAACAAACCCTGATTTATGAAGGAAATATCCAGGGCCTTACAACAAAGGAAAATGATCTCCTTCGCCTTCTGTGCAATAATACCAACCGGATCCTTGAGAGGAATTTTGCACTGAAAGCCATCTGGATCGATGATAACTATTTTAATGCACGGAGTATGGATGTTTATATAACCAAGCTCCGCAAATATCTCAGGGAAGATCCGAATGTCCAGATCATCAATGTTCACGGTAAAGGGTACAAACTGATCGTCGATACTGAAGCCACCTCCTGAATCTGCCCTGTTAGAAAGCATGAAGGGTCCCTTTTAAAGCAGCCTTGATGGCCGCCAGGAGGGAGCGTACCCCGTCTCTTTACTTACAGAAGGCAAACCGGATCAGATCACATTTCATTTTTTTTCACTGGGAATATGTCATCTTTTTTCCCTAAATTGCTGGAGATGCTGCAATAGATAATTCCATCCCTTTATGAAAAAGTTACACCTGTTGGTAATGCTGTGCATTCCTCTGCTTTTTCTGAACAGTTGCCTCACCGTTTATGAAAAATATACTCTTAACCGTGATGGTTCCGGAGCCATGGAGTATATTATCGACATGAGTGAACTGCACTCTATGATGCAGGCGTTCTCCGACAGCTCGGGGGAAGGTACGAACCCTATGGAAATTGCTCAGTCATTTAAGGAGATTCTTCCCGGTCTTCAGGACATTCCGGGCATCACCAACGTCAGGCTTACCGGCGACGCTGATGATTACATTTACGGGATTAAATATGATTTCCGTGATCAGGATGCCCTGAATCATGCCATGGCGGTAATTCTTGGCAGCAGTGATACCACCGGCATCCGATATGTTGAGATTAAGAAGAAAAGGTTTATTCGTTATCCCCTCACTTCAGATGAAATTACGGGAAACGATCTCTTTGCCGGACAAGACAGTTCTTCTAACTCTCTTGCCCAAAAGATCCTCGACGAGATGTTCTATAATATCTCGGTGACTTTTCCAAAACGGGTCAAAAAAGTGGAATCCATGGCTGAAACTACGCAGGATAAAAATAATACTGTCACCGTCAGGGCAACATTCAGCCAGATCCTGAATAACAGTGAATTTCTCCGAACAGAAATTAAAACCAGATAATACCTATGAAATACGCTATCCTCTCTACCGGACTTATTGCAGCAGCTCTTTTTTTGTATTCCGTATATGTGTTCGCCGTCAATCCTCATGGTTTCAAGCCCGTTGCCTATGGTTTTCTGGGGTTTGCCATCGTCTTCTTCATCCTGGTAGTTATCAGGAAGATCATGGAAGACCGGGCCCTGCGACAGAAAACAGCTGAATATTCAAAAGATTCTGTTAACAGGTAGGATTGTGTACTAGGATTTGTTCCGGAATTGTGCAATTTGAGCAGTAGTAAAAATGAACGTTTCATTGTTGCAGAGCTTTACCATGTCTCAAATGCAAATAGGCCGCACGACTTTGTGAAAGCAGTAAACGTCCGGCTGTACCGGGTCATCCCTTAATCCAGTTTCAATACGGCTAAAAAGGCGGATTGAGGAACTTCCACATTGCCGATCTGACGCATGCGTTTTTTCCCCTTCTTTTGTTTTTCAAGCAGCTTCCGTTTGCGGGTGATATCACCTCCATAACATTTAGCAGTAACGTCTTTCCTTACGGCCTTGACGGTCTCACGGGCAATGATCTTGGCACCGACAGCGGCCTGTATGGCAATATCGAACTGTTGACGGGGGATCAGCTCTCTTAATTTGGAACAGATCCTGCGTCCAAAATCATAGGCATTGTCCCGGTGGATCAGGGTGGACAAAGCATCCACCATTTCGCCGTTCAGGAGAATATCAAGTCTGACCAGGTTTGCCGGTTTGTAGGCAGAGGTATAATAGTCGAAGGAGGCGTAGCCCTTGGAAATGCTTTTCAGTTTATCATAGAAGTCAAAGACAGTTTCCGCAAGCGGAATTTCAAATGATAATTCAACACGGTTTGAAGTGAGATAAACCTGGTTTTTAAGGGTGCCACGTTTATCAAGACAAAGCTTGATAATGGGTCCTACAAAATCTGCCTGGGAGATGATCTGTGCTGAGATATAGGGTTCTTCGATATGATCGATGACAGTCGGATCCGGCAGTCCTGAAGGATTATGCACATCGATGATCCCCTGCCTCGTGGTATATACCTTGTACGAAACATTGGGCACGGTGCTGATCACGTTCATATCAAATTCACGTTCAAGGCGTTCCTGGATAATTTCCATATGCAGAAGTCCCAGAAATCCGCACCGGAAACCAAATCCAAGAGCAGCCGATGATTCGGGGATAAATGTCAGAGAGGCGTCGTTCAACTGAAGTTTTTCAATGGACGCCCGGAGATCTTCATATTCGTCTGCATCGATAGGATAGATGCCGGCAAAAACCATGGGCTTCACATCCTCGAAACCGGATATGGGTTTGGAACAGGGGTTCACGACATGGGTGATGGTATCTCCGACCTTAACTTCCCGGGATGCTTTTATCCCGGAGATAATATACCCCACGTCGCCGGCTCTGAGCTCTTTGCGGGGTTCCGGGTTCAGGCATAGAACGCCTATTTCGTCAGCCTCGTATTCTTTATTTGTAGCAAAGAATTTTACCTCTTCTCCCTGCCTCATGGTACCATTGAAAATCCGGAAGTAAGCAAAAATACCCCTGAACTGGTTGAATACCGAATCGAAGATAAGGGCCTGCAGAGGGGCTTCCGGGTCTCCCTTGGGATGGGGGATCCTTTGAATGATAGCCTTCAGTATTTCATCAACACCCAGGCCGGTCTTTCCGCTTGCCTCAATGATGTCTTCCCTGGCACATCCGACAAGGTCAACAATCTGGTCTTTCACCTCCTCAGGCATGGAGCTGTCCATATCCATTTTATTCAGTATCGGGATGATCTCGAGATTATGATCGATGGCCTGGTAGAGATTGGAAATGGTCTGGGCCTGGATGCCCTGAGTTGAGTCAACCACCAGCAATGCTCCCTCACAGGCTGCAATGGACCTTGAAACTTCATATGAGAAATCTACATGACCAGGAGTGTCGATCAGGTTAAGCGTATATTTCTTCCCTTCAAACTCGTAAAGCATCTGAATAGCATGACTCTTGATGGTAATTCCCCTTTCTCTTTCAAGGTCCATATTGTCCAGCATCTGGTCTTTAAAGTCCCTGTCGGTGACAGTCCCCGTTTTTTGCAAAAGTCTGTCAGCCAGAGTGCTTTTCCCGTGGTCGATATGCGCGATGATGCAGAAATTTCTAAGATGATCCATACCTGTTTTGAAAATTGAGTACAAATATATATAAATTAATGCGAAGGGAACATAGCAAGTGAGGGAATGCGAAACAGGGAATCCGGAGACGGGCGGGGAGGGAAAACCGTCACGCCTGGTGAACTGCACCGGCAGTGACGGGGGAAAGCATACAACACAAACGCGTCAGTATAATTCAGCTACTTCAAAAGTATGGCGGGTAGACCTGAGAAAATGCTTCAACTCCTCAAAGGTCAGTCCGAAAAAATGACTTTTTTCTCCCGGCAGAAATGTGAGCAGTTGGCCGTTGTCCAGGGCCTTGTCAAGGTAAACCTTAACCTGGTTGTCCTTGTCATTTACCAAACCCAGAACCGATATTCCGCCGGGTTCCTGGTCAAGGAATTTTTTGAGCCTCTGCGGAGAGGCAAAGCTCAGGGTGTGATGTCCGGTAAGTGTTTTCAGGATCCCGATATCCAGGTCACGGTCGAAGTCCAACACCACGAAGAAATGGTTCTTCCCGTGATTATCCCGGAAGAAGAGGTTTTTACACCGCTGGAGATTTTTCTCCTTCCAGAATTCCAATGGAGGCGGCCAGGACGAAGGATAGCCGGTTTCATATAAGGTAAAGGCTATCCCGTAATCCTTTAATATCTTCGACATCTCCTGACTTGTGGTCATGCGTTTTTATGACATGAACACTTCAACCGTGCTGGAAGTTTCAAGTTTGTCCTCGGGAATGAAATTTCCGGTAATTTCGGTACCGTTGAGAGTCATTTTTTTGATGCCTTTCTGGGATCCGAGGGGATTGTGATAAATAACTTTAACCCGTTTTCCCCGGAGCTGCCGGCTTATCTCAAATTCCTTCCATTCCTGTGGCACACATGGTTCGATAACCAGTCCGTTGTGTACCGGCCGGAAACCCAGGATGTACTGGGTAGCTGTAAAATAGGCCCATGTAGCTGTTCCACTCAGCCATGGCAATCTTGAAGCGCCGTACCTCGGACTGTACCGGCTGTGGGTCGACTGGGCATAGACGTATGGTTCAATTTCCCTTATTTCGGCATTGTCGTTATAAGCCGCCGGAAGGTACGCTCTGAAATATTCCCAGGCCTGATTACCATGACCCAGCAAAGTTTCGGCGATGATAGCCCAGCCCTGGGTATGATTGAATATGCCTGCATTTTCTTTCATACCCTTATTCATGAGAGTGGCACGGATCACCGTATAATCGGTTTTTTCATAAGGCGGGGAACAGATCATCAGTCCGTAATCGGTGGCCAGGAGTTCCTTTACCGACTTCATCGCCCTGATGCCTTTGTCCTCCGTGGCATGTCCGCTGTATACCGACCATGACTGAGGGTTAAGAAAGATTTTACCCTCTTCGTTTTCTGCTGATCCGAAAGGAAGACCGTCATAACGGAAGGCCCGTTTGTACCATTCGCCATCCCAGGCTTTTTCCTCTATGTCGCGGTCGAGTATGCTCAGTTTTTCAAAAGCCCATTTCACTTCATCGGCCATATTCAGCATGCCGCAAATTTCGGCATACGTTTTCAGTCCATACCGGAGCTGGAAGGCGACGAATACGGTTTCTCCCTTGTGGCCGAGTTCAAGGCAGTCGTTCCAGTCGGCTTTAAGCCCGCAGGGAAGTCCGTTGGCGCCGGAACGGTTTATATTGAAGTCAAGAGCTCTCCGCAGGTGGGCGATCACGGTATCCTGCCCTTCATCGGCATAAGGCAGGACTTTGGTGTAAAAGCTGAAGTCACCGGTTTCCTTAACATAGGCAGGTACAGTATTGAACAGCCAGAGGCTGTCGTCGGACCGGTAGTCTTCTTCTTCCGGTCTTTTCTCCTTCCCGGGAGAGTGGGCAAACGGTTTGACTACGGGCATTGCGCCACCGGTCGAAACCTGGCCGGTAAGCATAAGTTCGAGGCGTTCACTGACTTCATACGGGATGAGGTGCAGAACGCCGAGCATATCCTGAACGGTATCCCGGTATCCCAGGCCGTCGCGTTCACCTGCGTATACAAGACTGGCTGCACGTGACCAGGCATAGGTAATCAGGCAGTTGAAGGGACTCCACATGTTCATCATGGAGTTGAACATTGGATCCGGGGTTTTCACCGTCATGCCTGCGATACGGGCATGCCAGTATTCACGCAGCTTTTCAAATTCCCGGCTCACCCTGTCCGGTTCGGAAAATTCTTTCACGGCTTGTTTCCCTTCTTCAGCAGCACTGCCGATTCCCATCAGTACGACAAATTCTTTTTCTTCTCCCGGGTTAAGGTCGAGGTCAACCTGGAGAGTACCGCAGGGATTGTCACCAACTGCCAGCGAGCCTTTACACCGGCCCTCTTCGACGACGACCGGATTGGCATAGGTCCGGTAAGGCCCCAGGAAGGATTCCCTGTCGGTGTCAAATCCGGTCACCTCAGCGCCGGCGATGCCCAGGAAGGTGTGGCGCCCCTGGTCTTTCTCCTCAAAATTTTCAGGCATTGCCGGGATATGCACGTTGGTGCCGTGATCAATGATTCCGTCAGCCATCTCCATTTTGGCAATATACTGGGTGTACTGAAGATTTATGAGATCGTCGGCTGCATTCCAGTTACAGGCATATTCAACATAGGTGAACAGCCTCAGACGGCGTGATGAATTGCCCGTATTTTTTATCCTGACCCACCAGCATTCGAAGTCCCTGTTCAGCGGAACAAAATAGGTTGAAAGGGTATCAATACCGGAGTACCCGGATTTAATGGTTGTATAGGCTGAACCGTGCCGGCATTCCGATTTAAAGAGATCCAGCGGTTTGCCCACCGGTTGCCAGGAGCCGGACCAGAAATCTTTCGAATCCTTATCGTGGAGATAAATATACCTTCCGGGCTGGTCCATGGGGATGGAGTTAAATCTCAGCCGTGTAAACCGTCCCTGTGCTGCGGAGTGAAAAAAGCTGTAACCACCGGCGTTATTGGTGATAATAGCTCCGTAGCGTGTCGACCCGAGGTAATTCGACCATGACCTCGGGGTATCGGGGCGGGTGATGACATATTCTTTATTCCTGTCGTCAAAATATCCGTAATTCATAATGCTTTTATCTTTTTGTCAGCTCGCGGCAAGCTTACGTTTTTCAAGATCGGTTTCAATTTGTTTCATAGTTTCATCATCCAGGCGGTAGAAGAACATGGCTACGGCACCTATTACGGCACATATAGCAGGGATTAAGCTGATGAGGAGCCGGATGCCGTACAGGGCTTCATCCGACTGGATCTGGTTTGCCTTGAATCCGAAGCTGGCGAGTAACCAGCCTGCAAGTCCTCCCCCGATGGTCCATCCGAATTTCTGAGCCATGGTTGATGCAGACATGACAAGGCCGGTTGCCCTTCTGCCAGTCTTCCATTCAGAATAATCTGCAGTGTCGGTGTACATAGCCCAGATCATCGGGGCGAGAGGTCCCATCACCAGGCTGAGCAGCACCTGGATTGTAAACATAGGGATGAGGGCATCATTTTTTAGGACATAGAAAGCAGCGGTCAGCACTGAAGTTAAGAGCATGAGGATAATAAAAGCTCTTTTTTTACCGAAGAGTCCAGAGATAAATCTTGTGGAGAGTACACCAATGATGTTTGCAGCAGACCCGAAAACCATGAAGGCTGAAGCGAGGACATCCCGGTCGTAACTGTATGTCTTTCCGAACAGGCTGAACGTCTGGTCACCCACATAGTATTTGAAATAGTACATGATGGAGCCATTCCTGATGGAAACAAAGGTAAGGAGGAAGATACCGATGATGAACAGCATGAGCCATGGTATATTCGAAATCAGGTCACCGAAATCTTTCCTCAGGGAGGTTTTTTGAGCTTTCGGTGGGCTTACCCTTTCCCGGGTGGTGGCAAAGGTGGTGAGGAAAAGAATTACGGCGAGGATGGCAAAGATAGTCATTGTCCAGTGCCAGCCTGTCGCCTGGTTCCCGCCACCGGTTATCTTTACGAGTTTAAGAGCTGTCCCCTGAACAATTAGTCCTCCTGCAAAGGCAGCAACGAAGCGGAAAGAAGACAGGGATGTTCTCTCCAGTGAATTGGGTGACATAACTCCCATAAGGGCTGAGTATGGGATATTGATACCGGTGTAGATCATCATCATCAGCGAATAGGTGACATAGGCATAGACGATCTTGCCGGTGGCCCCGAAGTCGGGAGTCAGGAAGGTAAAAACTCCGATGATGCCAAAAGGGATAGCCAGCCAGAGAAGGTAGGGCCTGAATTTTCCCCAGCGGGTATTGGTACGGTCGGCAAGGACTCCCATCATCGGATCGTTTACCGTATCCCAGATCCGGGTTATGACGAACATGGTACCTGCAGCCCTGGCGCTTATACCAAAAATGTCGGTATAGAAAAACAACAGAAACATGGAGAATGTCTGCCAGAACAGGTTGGAAGCGGTATCACCCAGTGAATAGCCGATCTTCTCAAAGAAAGGGAGTTTTCCCGAATTTTTATTCATGATAATCCTGGTTAGAAGTTGGTTGTCAGAAAAGGCATAATTAGTAAAATCTTTTGAGATAGGCAAACAGGGTAGCCGGGGGGATTCGGGCAAAAAAAAAGCTGTTTGCACGGGGCAAACAGCTTTTTTGAATTATATTGAGTTTTTGGATGATTACATCATGCCACCCATTCCGCCCATTCCCGGGCCGCCGCCCGACATAGGCTGTTCTTTTTCGGGTTCATCTACCAGCACACATTCTGTGGCCAGGAACATACCGGCAATGGATGCGGCATTTTCCAGGGCGATACGTGCCACTTTGGTAGGATCGATAACGCCTGCTTCGTAGAGGTTTTCATAGATCTCGGTCCTGGCATTATAACCGAAATCGCCTTTACCTTCCCTGATTTTCTGAACAACGACGGAACCTTCAAGGCCGGCGTTTTCAACTATCTGGCGAAGGGGCTCTTCAAGTACTCTCCTGATAATGGAAATACCGGTATTTTCGTCAGTGTTATCTCCTTTCAGAGACTTGAGTGATTCGATGGCCCTGATATAGGCTACTCCGCCACCGGGTATAATCCCTTCTTCAACGGCTGCACGGGTTGCACTAAGAGCATCTTCAACACGGGCTTTTTTCTCTTTCATCTCCACTTCAGAAGCAGCACCCACGTAAAGTACAGCAACTCCGCCTGCGAGTTTGGCAAGCCTTTCCTGGAGTTTTTCCTTATCATAGTCTGAGGTGGTATTTTCGATCTGTTTTTTGATCTGTGATACCCGGGCATCAATATTTGCTTTTTCACCAGCACCATTGACAAGGGTAGTGTTTTCCTTATCGATGGTCACTTTTTCGGCATTACCGAGGTCGTCGAGCTGGGTGTTCTCCAGTTTAAGACCTTTTTCTTCGGAGATTACCGTACCACCTGAAAGGATAGCGATATCCTCAAGCATCTCTTTTCTTCTGTCTCCAAAACCGGGAGCTTTTACAGCTGCGATTTTGAGAGATCCTCTAAGCTTATTCACGATCAGGGTTGCCAAAGCTTCACCATCGACGTCTTCAGCAATGATCAGCAAAGGACGACCGGTCTGGGCAGTGGTCTCGAGAATAGGAAGCAGATCTTTCATCGTAGAGATCTTCTTGTCATGGATCAGGATGTAGGGATTTTCCAGAACAGCCTCCATTTTTTCGGTATCGGTAACAAAATAAGGAGAAATATAACCACGGTCAAATTGCATACCTTCAACAACTTCTACTCTTGTGTCGGAAGTTTTGGCTTCTTCAACGGTAATGACACCTTCTCTTTTCACCTTTGACATCGCTTCGGCGATAAGAGCACCGATAGCATTGTCGTTGTTCGCTGAAATGGCAGCAACCTGTTCGATTTTCTTGTTGTCGTCACCTATCTCGTGAGATTGTGCTTTCAGACTTTCCACAACTTTGATAACTGCTTTGTCGATGCCTCTTTTCAAATCCATCGGGTTTGCTCCGGCTGTAACGTTCTTCAGTCCGACCTGAACAATTGACTGTGCCAGAACTGTTGCAGTGGTTGTTCCGTCACCGGCATCATCATTTGTTTTGGAAGCTACTTCCTTAACCATCTGTGCACCTACATTTTCAAAGTGGTTGGAGAGTTCAATTTCCTTTGCAACTGTAACCCCGTCTTTCGTAACCATCGGTGCGCCGAATTTCTTTTCGATGACCACATTTCTGCCTTTGGGCCCAAGGGTCACCTTCACTGCATTTGCCAGAGCATCAATCCCGCGTTTGAGCTGATCGCGTGCTTCGATATTAAATTTGATTTCTTTTGCCATTTTTATCGTTTTTTATGAATTATTTTTAAAATCAAGGCTTTGTAATCAGACAATAGCCAGAATATCCGACTGCTTCATGATCAGATAATCTTTACCGTCAACAGTGATCTCTGTTCCGGAATATTTTCCGAACAGGACAACGTCACCGACTTTTACTTCCATTTTTTCATCACCTGTTCCAGGTCCGGCTGCGACAACAGTACCTTTCTGCGGTTTTTCCTTTGCGGTGTCAGGAATGATAATACCGCTTTTGGTCTTTTCTTCTGCTTCCACAGGCTGGATCAGGACGCGATCGCCAAGTGGTTTAAGGTTAACATCTGCCATGTTATAAGAGTTTTTTTAGTTTGACATGATTCTCATTTCGCACCATCTTGTTCATATTTTGTGCCAAAGCCCTATTCTCTGTCCGGGTAGCCCAACAGGAGACATTTTTACATTGATGCCTGGGGCTGTTTTTCTTGCCTGGTTTTATAAATAGTTGTATTACAATATTTTAAACTAATTATCTTTGTTTATGCCGGCAAAAAAAAAGAGTGTCAGGTTACTGACAACCTGACACTCTTTGAAAAGTTTTAGAATGAAGGGACTTATTTTTTGCCCTGATCCTGTTTTTCACCCGGAGATGAAGGATTGCTGTTCTGATTATCCGGTGTGGATTCAGGCAGGTTAATCGTATTATCCGATGGAGAATTAAGAAGTGAGGAGTTAAACTGTCCCTCGACACGGGATTTCTCCACTACTTTGTTACCCGGGAGTGAAATCGTGGCCAACAGACTGAAAACAAGCAGACCGGCTGCGAGGATCCAGGTGGCCTTCTCAAGAAAATCAGTGGTTTTTCTTACACCCATAAACTGGTTCGAGGATGCAAAGTTCGAGGCAAGTCCACCCCCCTGTGAATTCTGTACCAATACAATAAGTATCAGCAGAATACAAATTATTACAATGAAAATAGCAAAAAGGACATGCATGATCTTTAACTTATTTATGAATCAATCGTTTAATTTCTTCAATTTGCGTCGCAAAGTAAACACTTTTTTCCGGATATTTCAAACTTAATTTTTCGTAGGCATAAATGGCTTTTGAATACAGGCCCTGTTTAACATAAATCTTTGCCAGGGTGTCGGTAATGTAGCTTTCATCTTCTTCGATGCTTCTTTTTGAAATATCACCTGTGATTGAAGTCTCCTTATCCGCCCTGATGGGCCCGTGTCCCCCGTTAATGAAAATTTCAATCAGGTCGGTCGTATTTTCTTCTTTTCCTGTGTCGTTGGTATCGAGTTTTTCAATCCAGTTAGTAAAACCCCTGGCCTTCCCTGGGTTGCTCACTACATTTTGTTTTTCCGCCTTGGGCGTTTCACTTTCAGGTCGGCCGGGTTCGGGCAGGGTCTCAAACTCGCGGTTTAGAAGTTCTTCTTCCTCATCGGTCTGAACCTTCAGCGGTTCGGTTTTTTTCTGACCGGAGTAGGTGAATTCAAGGAGTTCAATCGTGTCGGCCCCGGCTCCGGGAGGTCCCCCGGGTTTACCAGCCATCACCATTCTTTGCTCCTTATCTGATAAGTCAGGGAATTCGCTTTTTCCGGCCAGGTTACGGACTCTTTGCAGCCTGTCGGTAAAGTTGTTAAGCATTTCTGCAGCCAGTTCCGAATGCATTAACCTGTAGAGTTGTTTCCGGTTATGAATAAAAGGAACGGCTTTTACAATTTCTTTCTGAAGTGATAGGGCAGGGTCTGATTTCAGAGCCAGTAACCTGAGAATTCTGGCTGTCGTAAACCATGGGTATTCGCCTGTCAGATCAATGAGTTCCGCCTGGTTCATACCGGATTTCTCCGGTTCAAGTAAATAATTCAGGAAAAGGTTTTTATCCATGGTTACCAGTTCACGAAAGCTTTATTAAATATGTCTTCAACCAGTTGTTCAACAATCTTGGTGGTGAGATCGTCCTCCACCGCAGACAGATCTTGCGAGCTGGAATAGTCTTCATAGCGTGAAAAACTTGAATCGAAGCTGTTATCCGGGTTAACATTGTCGGTATATTTCACCCGCACCGTAATGGTTAGGCGGTTAAGAGCAGCGACTTCAGCCCCGGTGATTGCTGTTGGCCTGGTCTCAAAATTCTTGATCTCTCCGGAAAAATCCACGTCGCCTATCCCATTGATTTCGCTGAGACTGGTTTGTCCGGTAATTTTATCTTTCAGGGCATCGGTAAATTTCTGGCTAAGCGTAGCCTGTACGACGGGCGCCCTGTTGGGGAAATACTGAACTGAAAAAGTCTTGATTTCAGGCGGGAGGTTAACCCCTGTGAGTGAGTAACTCACCTTACAGGATTGCATGACGATCGGGAAGGTAAGGAAAAAGATTAGGATAACTGTGTATTTAAACCGGTTCATTTCCTCAGGCTTCGATATCATATTCCTTAATTTTCCTGTATAGGGTTCTTTCTGAGATGCCCAGTTCCTGTGCCGCATTTTTACGTTTTCCATGATGTTTCTCCAGGGCTTTTTTGATAAGCTCAATTTCTTTATCTTCAAGGGAAAGTGATTCCTCCACAATTTCTTCAGTATCCATGATATCCTCATCAGAAGGTCTGGGGAAATGAAAGCTCTTATGACTTTCTTCCGGTGACTCCGTTTCCGAGGGACGATAAAGTTTCCGGATGAGCTGTGCATTTTCCTCACGTACCTCATGACTGTCGGTGCCCTTCTGCAACAGGTCTTTCACGAGTTTCTTGAGGTCGGACATATCATTCTTCATATCGAACAGAATTTTATACAGGATCTCGCGCTCCGAGGAAAAGGTCTCCCCGTCGATGGGCTTGCCTGTCAGTGCAGGCAGTTTTGACTTGTGATAGTCGGGCAGGTATTTCTCCAGGTTCTCGGGATCGATTGTTCTCTCCTGTTCAATAATAGAGATCTGTTCAGTAACGTTTTTAAGTTGTCGTACATTGCCCGGCCACTCATAATTGATCAGGACAGCCCTGGCATCTTCGGTAAGAACGATGGGAGGCATGCGGTACCGATCGGCAAAATCAGAGGCGAATTTTCTGAACAGCAGGGAGATGTCTTCGCCACGTTTTCTCAGCGGCGGAATGGCAATGGGTACGGTATTCAAACGGTAATACAGGTCTTCACGGAAACGGTTATTGTTTATCGCGCCGGCAATTTCAATATTTGTGGCGGCAATCACTCTTACGTTGGTTTTTTGCACTTTGGAAGACCCGACACGCATAAATTCACCGGCCTCAAGCACTCTGAGGAGCCTTACCTGGGTAGACAGCGGAAGCTCGGCTACTTCGTCCAGAAAGATCGTTCCTCCGTCTGCCACTTCAAAATAGCCCTTTCTTGACTCATGAGCTCCGGTAAAAGACCCTTTCTCATGGCCGAACAACTCGGAATCAATGGTACCATCGGGAATAGCTCCGCAGTTTACGGCGATATACGCACCATGCTTCCTCGAACTAAGACTGTGAATAATCTGTGGAAACACTTCCTTGCCGGTCCCGCTTTCACCAGTGATAAGAACTGACAAATCGGTGCTGGCAACCTGTAAGGCAATATTAATAGCATGATTGATACCCGGGTAATTTCCTATTATGCTAAATCTTTGTTTTATCTGTTGTAAATCCATGACCGATTATCCTGAATGAGTACTGACAAAATATCCTGATTCCTATGACAAAATTACTACTTTAAAAGTTTTTTACTAATATTGGGGTACAATAAAAACGTTTTTTGTTCACGCCTGTTATGGAAATACTGGGTATTATACCATCTCGTTATGCCTCTACGCGCTTTCCGGGCAAACCGCTTGCCCTTCTTAAAGGCAAGCCGGTGGTCCAATGGGTTTATGAAAGGAGTGCCGGGATTCTCGAACATATTTTTGTTGCCACTGATGATGAACGTATCCGCGATACTGTTCTGGAATTTGGAGGCCGTGCAGTCATGACATCCCCCTCACATCTGAGCGGCACCGACCGGTGTATGGAAGCGGCTGAGATCATTGAACATACGTATCATTTACGGCCGGATGTTGTGGTGAACATCCAGGGAGACGAGCCTTTTATCAGGCCGGAACAGATCAGTCTTCTTGTCGCATGTTTTGAAGACCCTGAAACAGAGATTGCCACCCTCGTGAAACAGGTGGAATCCCCGAAGGAAATTTTTGATGTGAACAAACCTAAAGTCGTTTTTGACATGAATCATTTTGCCTTGTTCTTCAGCCGGTCACCGATCCCTTTTATCCGTGGTGAAGAGGCCGAAGACTGGTTTAAATCCTATACATTCTACCGGCATATCGGAATTTATGCCTTCCGTTCCGAAATCCTGAAACAAATTACCCGTCTTGAACCAACCGGTCTGGAGAAAGCCGAATCCCTCGAACAACTGAGGTGGCTGGCCAACGGTTACCGCATCAAGGTGAGTGAAACCATCTACGGGCCCGTTGGAATTGATACTCCGGAAGACCTGGAACAGGCCGGGAAAATGATCTGAGCCACAGGTACTCTATTCATAATGCAGTGAATCTACCGGATTGGCCCTGGCTGCCCTCCAGGCCTGGATAGTTACTGTTAAAATGGCAACGACGAAAGCCACAGCCGCTGCAGCCACAAAGAACCACAAACTAAGCTTCACCTTATAAGGAAAGCTCCTGAGCCAGTTCTCCATGATCCAGAAAGATAAAATCCAGGCTATGCCGGTTGATATAACGAGGAGTATCGTAATATTCTTTATAATAAGGAAAATGACGTCCTTCATCTGAGCTCCCAAAACTTTCCTGATACCTATCTCTTTGGTTTTCTTCTCGGTAGTGAACAGGGTAAGGCCAAAGAGCCCGAGACTGGCAATAATGATGGCCAGGATACTGAACGTCAGGGACAACCTTCCTGTGCGGACCTCTTCGTTGTACATATTATAGAAATGTTCCTCAAGGAAGAAATACAAAAAGGGTTCTTCCGGCTTGAACGATTTCCAGACGCCTTCAATCTGGTTCATGGTATTCTGTGTCGACCCTGAACCCGGTTCAAGACGCACTGAAATATATCCACCCCAGGACCACCAGTCGCGTTTGAAAAGAAAAATACAAGGATCGATAGGCGATCTAAGCGTGGTCTGGTGAAAATCCTTAACCACGCCGATGACCCTGTGAGGCTTAAGGTTCCCATCCGTTGAGGGTTCCATGATTATGGCGTCAAGAGGATCTTTCAGTTCATACTTTCTCACTGCCGTCTCATTGATGATGGCAGCCGAAGAATCCGACGGGAAGGAAGGATCGAAAAAACGGCCTTCCTTGAGCTGAATCCTGTATGTGTTTAAATAGTTGTAGTCGGTCCATGTGGTACAGAATATATAATTACTGGACTTGTTTCTGCCCTTGATCAGGAAGGAATTATTGTTGTTGATCTGACCCGGATAATTTGTGGCATTTGTGGCTGTGACGACTCCGGGAAGTTTTTCAATCTCCTGGATAAACGTCTGGATATTCCTGCCAAGAGGCCATACCCGGTCGATCACGATCATCCTTTTTTTATTGAACCCCATATCCTTGTTCAGCATGTAGTGCAGCTGGGAATATACCACGATGGTACCCGCGATGATGACGATTGATATGGTGAACTGAACGACGACCAGGATATTCCTGAGCATGCCTCCCCCAAGACCTTTGACAGCCTGACCCTTCAGGACCTTCACCGGCATGAACGAAGATAAAACGAACGCAGGGTAACTCCCGCTGAGCATTCCGACCAGCAGGCTAAGGATGACCAGGCCGGGAAGGGTGTACCAGTTTTTAAGGTAATTGAGCGACAGGTGCAGGTCCATGATCTGGTTGAAATAGGGAAGGATGAGCTCGGTCAGGATCAGGGCAAAGATCAGTGAAATGATACTTAATATCACGGATTCCCATAAGAACTGGTTTACCAGTTGCCCTCTTGTCGATCCGACGACTTTTCGCATTCCGACTTCTTTAGCCCTGTTCGCGGAGCGGGCTGTCGAAAGGTTCATGAAATTTATCGATGCAATCACCAGGATAAAGAGAGCAATCAAACCAAAGATCAAAAGGTATTTTCGTTCATGGGTGGCCTTGAATCCTCCCCAGATACTGCCGTCGAGGTGAATGGATCTAAGCGGTTGCAGAAAAATTCCGTACCGGTTCCCTTTTTTGGAGAATTCATCAATATCGATTCCCAGGATTTGCTTGACCTGGGGCCCTATATATTTAAAGGTGATATCCTGCATTTTCTTTTCCACAGCATCTATATCGATCCCTTTCTCAAGAAGAAGGTAAGTGAAAAGGTTGTTGTTGATCCACTTGTCATCCCGGCTTTCGGGTAGAGTGCAGAAGGAGGCCAGGAAATCAAACTGAAGATGAGTCTCCGACGGTAGATCTTCAATCAGTCCGGTTACCTTATAAAGATTTGAGTCGCCATTGACTGAAAGAATTTTTCCCATCGGGTTTTCATGACCAAAATATTTTTCGGAGGTGCTCCTGGTAAGGACGATTGAATTGGGTTCTTTCAGTGCCGTTTTCGGGTTGCCAGTATACATGTTAAGATCGAAGATCTGAAAAACACCCGAGTCGGCATATACAAAATGATCTTCAACAAATTTATTGTCCCCGTAACGAACTACCATCTGGGAATTTGGATCGAGCCTGGTGTAATTGACCACCTCAGGGATCTCATCGGTGAAAACCGGACCTGCCGGCTTGCAGGAATAAGCGGATCTGAATTCGGAACCTTCAAAATCGGCGTCAACGTACAAACGGTATATCCTGTCCGCCTTTAAATTAAACTTGTCGTAACTCAGCTCGCTGGTAATGAAAAGAAGGATCAGTATGGAACTGGCAATACCGACTGACAATCCGAAAATATTAATAAACGTATAGATTTTTGTTTTTCTGATGTTTCGAATGGCCGTCAGAAGGTAGTTTCTTAACATTGTCCCAGATTTTTAGTTATTCATATTTCAGATGTTCAACAGAATTCTCAAGTCCTGCTTTCAAAGTATGCAACAGAACGACTGGTAAGGCAATCGCAATCGGTACGGCAAGTTTCAGATGCAGGATGAACATGTTCTCAAAGGGTTTCTGGATCCTTTCTCAAAGAATATACCACTGGATGTAAATATCAGTGAATCAAAATAATATAGTCATAATGCAAAACGGGTTACCTGTTTTTTCTGTTCCAAAATGGACACCAGGTGTACGGAATCGGATACCATGTAAACTATAGCTGGTCAGACTCCCTTATAGATATCTTCAGACCCTGACTATGGATTGGTGAAGACAATGCACGGGATGGAAAAAACCTCCATACGATTCTCAGGAAAAGGTGATAGTGAAGGAAAAACGGGAGAAATGGCCGTTAATGGGTTCAAAATGATAGGAGAGTCTGTTTCTGGAAATTTTAGCCATTTCGATGATTCCCAGTCCGGCACCTCCTTTAGGGGTAAATATCCCATTGGTAATCGTTTGCCGGTACAAAATTTTTAACTCATCAGTTGTCTTGGTATTGACAAAATCGATCTTTTCCCGGAGTTTCTGAATATCTGAATTCTTTATCGGATTGGAAACACGGATATAATATATATCTCCTGAACGGTCAATCAAAAAGGAAGGGATAAAATTACGGGTGATATAATAGTCATTTTTATACTGGTCGCTGTATTTGTAAATGTTTTCCAATGCTTCTATCATCACCGACAGCAGACGCTTGTACATACCGATCCTGATGCCTTTCTCCGGAACTTTATTTTTAAGCATCGTCAGTAGCCGCCCTATGGTGCTGAATGTCAAATGTCCGCTGTATTCAAGTATTATCTCACTTACACCCATGAAAACCGATAAATGAAATCTAAAGTACGAAATCTACATTTGATATGATCAATATTTTCAAATAATTAGATATTTTCCGGGTTAGTTATATAACCCTCGTCAACATTTAGTTCTCTTTCCTTTATGGCACTGACAGCAAGTCTGTCACATCTTTCGTTTTCCGGATTATTGGCATGGCCTTTCACCCATTCAATCTTTACGTGATGTTTCCGGTATAGTTCCAGAAATCTGAGCCATAGGTCCGGATTTTTTTTATTTTTAAACCGTTTTTTTTCCCAGCCGAAAACCCATCCCTGGTTTACAGCGTCCACAATATACTTTGAATCTGTGTAGATCTTAACAGCAGCGGTCTCCCATTTCAGTGCTTCCAGGGCGCGGATGACGGCCAGCAGTTCCATCCTGTTGTTAGTAGTGAGTGTATATCCTTCCGAGATCTCTTTTCGAAGGTTACCGTATTTCATGACAACACCAAGGCCACCGGGACCGGGATTTCCGCTGGAAGCCCCGTCGGTATAAATAATGATGGGGCTGCCTGCGGCCCTGGTTGCTTTAGGATTCATTTTCTATGGGATAAACAACAGGATACTAAACTATAAAAAATATGGGTCAGTGAAAAGGAACCGGTTAATAAACATCCTCGTACCCGTTTCACAAACCCATATAAATGCTTACCGGGCAGTCTGCAGCCTGGATTATACGTCGATCTTCATTTCATCGATAAGACGCGAATCACCGGCGTATTTATCAATGATGAACAACACGTACCTGATATCAACACAGATACACTTTTGTAATTCCGGTTCAAAGATAATATCACCGCTCATGGCCTCCCAGTTTCCGTCGAAGGCTATTCCGATGAGTTCGCCTTTGGCATTCATGACCGGGCTGCCTGAATTCCCTCCGGTAATATCATTGTTGGTGGTAAAGCAGACATGCATTGTGCCATCCCCGGCATAAGGGCCATAGTCTTTTTCACGGTAGAGGGTTTTTAGTTTGTCCGGTACCTGGAATTCCGGGTTTGACGGGTCTTCCTTTTCCATTACTCCCTGAAGGGTGGTAAAATAGGAATAAAATACAGCATCCCTGCTCTTGTAGTCGCCGACAGTGCCGTAGGTAAGCCGCAGGGATGAGTTGGCATCGGGATAAAAAGTCTTACCTGTCTCCATTTTCCTGAGACCTTCCATCCACAACCGGCGACCTTCTTCTACTTTTGCATCAAAAGCCGTTTCCTGTCCGCTGATTTCAAAATAGCTGGACAGGAATGACATCGTTGCCAGAAATGCAGGATCTTTCTTCAGGACTTTAAGGGAAGGGTTTTCAAGGAAAGCTTCTACTTTTTCCTGATAGGGCAGCATGGATTTCTTATAGTACCAGTCGGTATATTTTTCACAGTTTCCCTTATATTTTACACGGATATCCCTCACCACAGAAGGCTGATCGTCTGCCGGCATGTCATTGAGCATCAGTTTCAGCATCGCGGATGTTATTTTCTTATCCGTAGGGAGATTGTAGTCCCTGTAAAAATTGTCGAGTACGGATTTCAGCTCTGCCGAGAGATTTTTGACAAGGGAGGGATCAGGAGTGTCTTTCGACAATTCTTCAAAAAGTTTCCGGAAGTTCAGACCGAATCGTACCGTTTCCATGCCCTGATACATGCATTCAAAAAGATACTGCTGGCAAAATACCAGGTCTTTCCTGGCCGCTACGCCTTCTTCAATGTACCCAAGGGCTCTGCCATATCTGGTTTTCAGATCGCGATCACTGTTGGCCCAGCCGGTGAACGCTTTTTCAAGCGCCTGTTTTCTTTCTATGACACGAAGATGCTGCAGTCCTTCACTCTGACCGATAGAGTATTTCCAGTAATTACTCGAACGGGAATATTTCGACGCATACATAATCCTGACAGCATCACTGGCGACCATGTCTTCCATCATCAGCTGTTGTTTCAAACCCCTGATCTTTATCCTGTTGGGATGTTCGATATTCTGAAGTTCCTTCACCTCAAAAGATGTCATGTACCGGTCGGTTGATCCGGGGTATCCCATGACCATGGTGAAATCTCCCTTTTTATAACCCTTGAGGGAGACAGGAAGAAAATATCTGGATTTCAGGGGTACATTGTCAGGAGAGTAATCGGCAGGTGATCCATCCGGCGCAGTATAGACACGGAACATGGAAAAGTCCCCCGTATGCCTGGGCCACATCCAGTTATCTGTATCGTAACCGAATTTTCCGATGGATTCGGGCGGAGCGCCGACAAGTCTGACATCCCGGTATGTTTCAAGGATGATCAGGAAATATTTTGTCCCGTTGAAAAAGGATTTAACCCTTGCCTCATACTGTGTGCCCTCTGTGGCTTTTTTAACCAGTTCATCCGTAATCATTTCAACTTTCTGCTCCCTTCCTGGTCCGGTAAGGTCGTCTGAAAGAAGAGGAAGGACCTGGTTGGTGATATCCTCCATCCTGACCAGGTAGGAAATGGTTTTGCCGGGATTGGGTAGTTCTTCCTCCTTCGTCATTGCCCAGAACCCGTTTTTAAGATAATCGTGTTCGACCGAACTATGACTTTGGATTTCCCCATATCCGCAGTGATGGTTGGTAAGAACAAGTCCTTCGGCCGACACCAGCTCTGATGTGCATGAACCGTAATCGAGTGCTCCTACGGCATCTTTAAGGCTGGAATGGTTGATATTGTATATCTCGTCGGATGTAAGCTGAAGACCCATATCGTGCATCTGGTCCATGTTCAGCTGCCCGAGAAGGGTTAACAGCCACATACCCTCATCGGCTTTTACGTTCAGACAGATGGTCAGAAACACGCCGGCAAGAAAAAGCATAATTTTTCTCATAAACTCAGTAAATAGATGTTTTAAGGTTAGATCTGTTATTAGGCATTACAAATATAGAATTTTATGTGGGAAGAAAAAGTTGTCTTTAGAAGCGTGCCTTCTGAAAGTGGAATTTTGGTGAAACCGGCTTTTTAGAACCCCTCAGCCATAGAAAATAATTACGCTTTTCCTAAAAATTTTTAAAGACGTTCAGGCAACGGTAATGAACATTATTTATCCGGATTTACAAAAAGTACCTTACCGTCATTGTCACGGTTTCACCGTAATGCCGGCCGATCCGGAACCAGGCATTCCTTTTATGGTCATCCCCTGCACGTTTATTATATAGGTACCATCAAGGTCGGAGGTATAAAAAGACACCCCGGCATTTCCGTTTTGATCCGTTATGACATCGGGTTTCCAGTAAAGTGTTGTCCTGTCGTCTTTCAGGGCTTCATCCGGTCTGACATCATACTTTGGTGAATAATAGGTACGGGGAATGTGGTATCCGAGCATTTCAAAATTGAGTTCACCCTTTATCATGAACTTTCCCCGTTTGGTATAGATAGCTATCACGCCATTGGCCCCCCTGGAGCCATAGATGGCTGTCTCCGGACCTTTCAGCACTTCAATGCGATCGATGTCGTAGGGGCTCATGGAGAGAGCAAAGTCCTTATCCACGACCACCCCGTCGACCAGGAAGAGAGGATCAGTACTGGCGAAAAAGCTGTTAATTCCCCTGATATTAATGTTATTGCCATTTACAAGAACCCCGGGTATCCTGCCTTGTAAGATCTGGGCAACATTCTGAAAATGTTGCATGGTTTCATCGACGATGATCACATTCTGTCTCCCGGGTTCATCATAGAGGCGGTAAATGTGGTTGTTCTCCTCAGCGAAGGGATCGTCATCCTTCTCTTCAACCGGCATGGCAAAACGGCCTTCAGGGCCCGGTTTTTTCAGTTGTTGCTGGGTAATATAATTCATATCGCTGATCCTGGTTGTTTCCCTTTGATCAATATAAATGACCAGGCTCTTTTTCCCGTTTTCTCTCGACGCTTCGAGTTTTACGGCTATGGTGTCGGGATAATCCAGCCCGGTAAACGAAAACCTGCCCTTCAGTCCTGATCTGGCCATGAAGGCATCATTATACTGGTTCAGAATAGTCAGCTTTACAAGGATATCACTAAGCGGCAGTTTGAAAAATTGCCTGGTAATCTTTCCGGTAATTTCAATTCCGTGCTCAACAGCGTATTTTGCCGGCAACTTCTGATTGAGTAACACCGTATTCCAGTTGAACCGTCTCCACCCGTTAGTCATCATAACCAGGTCGAGCAGTTTTTCCTTGCCGGCATTCCAGTCGTTGAAATAGAAGTCCGGATTTTCAACATAACCTTTGATATCAGATGTAAGAAGCAGATTCGTCAGGATATTTCTGCCCGATGTGATTTCAGATGATTTTACAACTGAAAGGGAAAACTGGCCACTGACAGGATTTCCCTCCGGATCTCTGACCTGAATTGTTGCCGTTACCTTTTTTCGTTTTGCCATCAACGACTCTGAAGGGGTAATGCTGATATTCAGATGATCCTCACGGTTGATAAACACCAGGCGTTCGCTTACAGGTCTCTGTTCGGCATTGAAAAGAGTAAACTGTGTGATGCCGGAAGGAAAGATGTTTTTCGCAAAGACAGCCGTCCGCAGGGAATCTTTAAGATCAAATTCTGCCCACGTCTCAGGTTCCCCCCGGGTCTGAGCCAGGAGGAAATACCGTGTATTTTCAGGCATATTTCCATGCCCCAGGTTCGTCACGATTTGTACTTTGATACTGTCTTTCCCGGCATAATCTGCCCGGATGACGATTCCCCTGTCAATGCCTTCGGGAAGACTGAATTTTGACTCCCCGGATTCAGAAGTTTTCACATAGGCGCTGTACCTGTTTCCGGTCTCCGGGGTGAAACTGATAGTTCCCATACCATCATGAAGACTTTTAAAGGTCAGGATCTCACGGCCTTTTTTATCGAGGAGACGGCCCTCCACTTCAACCGGGTGTCCCAGTGCGTTTATGGCCTTAAAAGCAACCCTGTTTTCGACTCCATTGAGCAGGTTTCCCCCTTCAGGCAGAAAACGGATGTCCATTTTTTGGGCCAGCCTGGCATTCTTACGGTGTGAGTGCCTGATAGCATGTACTGCCTCCCTGGTAGCATAGGTTTTGAAGTGGGGATTGGTAACGTAAATATCATGGCTGAAAAAATAATTCTCATCCACATTCCTCATCCAGTTGGTATAGGCCCTGATGCGGTAGAAACCCTCAGGTACCGTATCCTGAAATGCAAAATCACCGTTTGCGACGCCGTTTTCAAGTTTCAGCAATTCTGTCTGAACGATATAACCGTTGGGATTGATCAGATCGACATAAAGATTCGTACTTAAACTGTCGGGATGATGGTTTGTGGCATTCACCACATAGGCTTTGAACCAGACCCTTTCAGACACATCGTACTTATCCTTATCGATATGAAGGTAAACTTTCTGCTGGGGATACCAGTCATAATACGCTGTGAGCTTGAATATCAGGCTTTTAATTGCGTTGCCTTCATTTGGCTGGGTATTCTGGAATGAAGAAAAAAGGATGAACATGCCCGCCAACGCCAGACTTCCTGCAAGAATAATTTTCTTTTTCATAATGGTTCAGTTTAGCCTCCAGCCACTTGTGAACTCCCCAAAAAACGGCAGAACACAATATCAGGATAGGATCCCGGTCCGCCCGGAGGTTTCACTCTACAAACTAACAATATTATATGAAGAAAAATACGAAAATTATTGCAGATTTTCAAGTTCTTCCCAATATTCGAGGGCTCTCCTGGTATGAGGGATAACGATGGTACCACCGACGAGGTTGGCAACAGCAAAAATCTCCAGAATCTCAGCTTTTTTTATTCCAAGGCTGAAACACTGTTCCAGGTGATACCTTACGCAGTCGTCACAACGCAGCACCATGGAAGCAACCAATCCTAGCATTTCCTTGGTTCCGGCAGTAAGCGCCCCGTCTTTATAGGTGTTGGTATCGAGATTAAAGATTCGTTTAATCACTTTATTATCTGCGGCGAGAAGCCTTTCGTTCATTTTTTCCCGGTATTCCCGGAATTCTTTGATCATGTTGCTCATTGTGCGGCTGGTTTTACAGGTTTACCGATGAGAGTGGCGGAAGTACAGCTTTCGATCAGTACCTCAACAAGATCACCTGGTTTATAACCTTGTTCGGGGAATACAACCACTTTATTGCCGGAGGTCCTGCCGGTAAGCTGAACATCTGACTTTTTCGAATATCCTTCAGCCAGGACTTCGAAGGTTTTTCCGATGTCCTGTTTTTTGCTTTGCAGGGAGAGGCGTCTCTGTAGTTCGATGATCTCGTTCAGTCGCCGCGTTTTAATCTCTTCACGAACATCGTCGGAGTATTTCCTTGCGGCCAGTGTGCCCGGACGCTCAGAATATTTAAACATGAAAGCAAAATCGTATCCGACCTCTTCCATAATCGTGAGGGTCTGGTGATGATCGTCTTCAGTCTCGCTACAAAAACCGGTGATGATATCAGTAGATACTGAGGCACCGGGGAGAATACGGCGGATCGCACGGATTCGTTGAAGATATTCTTCCCTGGTGTATCTTCGTTTCATCCTGTTAAGGACGGCAGTGCTACCTGATTGCACAGGCAGGTGGATGCTTTTGCAGATATTGGGGTATTGAGCCATGGTCTCCAAAACCCGGTCGGTCATGTCTTTCGGATGCGATGTCGAAAACCGGATACGGAGGGAGGGATTGGTGGAGGCCACTTTTGCAAGGAGCGACGTGAAATCCATATCCACATCATTCAGACTATCTGTCCAGTGGAATGAATCCACATTTTGTCCCAGAAGAGTCACTTCACGGTAGCCCGCCGAAAGAATCCCGGTGGTTTCGCGGAGAATGGTCCTGGGATCCCTGCTTCGCTCCCTTCCCCTGGTATAAGGTACCACACAATAAGAGCACAGGTTGTTGCAGCCACGCATGATAGATATAAAGGCTGAGACATGGTTACTGTCAAACCTTACCGGGCTTATATCTCCATAGGTTTCCTCCAGCGACAGGATGGTGTTGACACTCTTACCTCCGTGAGCGGCAACTTCTATCAATCCCGGCAGATCCCTGTACGCGTCGGGGCCAATCACCATATCAACCAATTTCTCTTCTTCAAGAAGCTTGTCCTTGACCCTCTCAGCCATACAACCAATTACCCCAACGAGAAGATTCCGGTTGTCCTTTTTAAGGTGTCGCAGATTCTCAAGTCTTCCTCTTACCCTTTGCTCAGCATTCTCCCTGATGGAACAGGTGTTGATCAGGATCAGGTCCGCTCCGGCCGGATCAGAGGTTATCTCATAATCACTTTTTCTGAGGATGGAAGCCACAACTTCACTATCTGAAACATTCATCTGGCAACCATAGGTCTCAATGTATACTCTGGATTTTTTCATTTTCGGAATTCTGCATTTATCGGTGCACAAATGTACAATTTATGAAGGGAAGTTCAACATCCGCCCTCTTTAAGACCACTCGGCCGGGTTGAGAGGATTCCCCTTCCCGTATGCTGTGCAGATGCGCATGGAATCAAGAAAGCTCTGCTTCCGGTCCGTTTATACTGGAAAAATAAAACCGTCGTCGGTTCCTGGGTAATTGTCATTAATTTTTTCTCTGTCTAAAAAGACTTTTTAAATTTGTGGGCAATTTTTACTTTTGTTTGAGTTTCAAAATGAATTACTAAACTTTATTTCATGTCAGGTCACAGTAAATGGTCAACTATTAAGCGAAAAAAGGGAGCCGTGGATGCAAAGCGGTCCAAGATGTTCTCCCGGATTGTAAAGGAAATCAGTGTAGCGGTGAAAGAGAGCGGGCCTGATCCCGAATCTAATCCGCAATTGAGAGCCGCTATCTTGAACGCCAAGGGGGTAAACATGCCAAAAGAGAATATTCAGCGTGCCATTTCCAGGGCTGAGAAGGATGATTCCATACTCCAGGAACTCACCTATGAAGGGTATCTTCCACATGGGATTGCGGTGTTCATTGAAACACTCACGGATAATCATATTCGTACCGTATCGAATATAAGAGCCATCTTCAACAAAAGGGGTGGAAATTTGGGCACCAACGGATCTCTCAGTTTCATGTTCGATAGAAAAGGTGTCTTCAACGTTCCAAAAGGAAAGCTTGATCCGGAAGATTTTGAGCTTGAAATTATTGATGCCGGCGTGGAAGATTTCCAGGTTGAGGAGGATATGTTCATTATTACCACTCCGCTGGAAGAATTCGGTAATGTGCAGAAGAAGCTGGAAGAGATGGGTGTCGAACCTGAATCTTCCGAATTACAGAGGATACCAAACGACACAAAAATTCTCGCGACGGATGATGCACTGAAAATTCTGAAGATTATTGATGATTTTGAAGAGGATGACGATGTGCAGAATGTATTCCATAATCTCGAAATCACCGATGAAGTGGTTGATGCCATGGAAGAGTGACCCCCGGAAAGGCCTGCTACTTATCAGCCCGGAGGTCCGGTCACCTGTTTACATTTTTTTTCCTTCCGGTATTTCAAAGTAGAAGGTGGTGCCTGTTTCTTCGATACTGTCAAAAAAGACATGCCCTTTCAGGTACCGTTCACCAATCAGACGCATTGAGTATGTGCCAAGTCCGCGATCGCTGCCTTTTGTGGAGAAATTTCGCTTAAAGACCTGCATCTGTACTTTTCTGGGGATGTATATGTTGTTGTGAATGTAAAAAAGGATGTGGTCTTCTTTTTGATGAACCCCAAATGTAATCGGTTCATCTGTAACGGAAGCTTCAACGGCATTTTTCAGCATATTTTTTAAAACCCTGATCAGCAGTGTTTTATCACTATTGAACCGGACATTATCACTGCTCTCATCAAACAGCACCGTGGTCTTCTTTCGTTGTGGGTTTGCAGAGAATTGCCGGGTTACCGCATGAATGATATCGATGGAGTCAAGCGGTTCGGATTTTGGTTTAAGGTCTCCGTTTTCAGCAGATGTAATTTGTCTTTGTGCCTCAATTTCTTCCACAAGCTCATCACTCAGATGCTGCATAATCATGATCATGTTTTTAACCTGGTCCTGATCGTGAAGCTGGGGCAAAATCTCAGCAAGATTTTTTAGGTTACCCGCCGTATTTAGCAGATCATGGAAAAAGATTCTTTCCAGAACCTTTCTTCTTTTTGCACTGCTGATATCGATGAGGCTGAAAATTGTAAATCGTTCTCCTTCCCATGTGAAGGGTGAGGCTGTAGCTTCAAATTCGTAAGTTTCTTCCTCTCCGTTCCTGGAAGTAGAGATAATACATTCTTCAGATACTTTTATGTTTTCCCGCATGCTCCTCAGGATGGCATTTAAAGACCCGCAAACCTTGCAGGCCTCACTTGTACCGCATCCCCCCTCGCATTCGTTGGCGTGGATACAATGAATGAATTCTCCGGGTCTTTTTCCCAGAAGTGTATGGAAATCGTCATAGTTCAACTGATTTAGCAAGGACTGATTACTATAGACGACCTGTCTTTTATCGTTTAGAATGGTTACAATATTGGGAAGCGCATTAAGAAGTTCCTGAAGATAGCTTATTGAACTGACTTTTCTCAGTTGTTCTTCAAGCTTATCATTTGATTCACGTACAGGCAGTTCATTTTGTGTTTTCATCATCAACTCCCTTCTGTATTACCTTTTGCTTTGAATTTCGTCGTTTCTTTTCGAGCCCTGTAAAGAGAAGGCGCATTCCGATAATTAAAAACGTAATAAATCCGGCAACCAAGCCTATGTCTGAGAGCAGACTTTCAGGAATAAGCGCAGTAAATACCGGAAGGATGATGCCGGTGATCAGGCTCACCGAACCTGTAAAAATGGAAATTCTTCTTGTCCTGTAAGCAAAGGCCGACAGCGAAAGGAAAGCCAGCCCAAGTAAGGTGTAAGAAGTGATAATATACATTTCCTTCTCCCTTGCCAGAATAAAAATAGCCACCTTTAGGGCATCGTTATCCCCAAGTTTAAGATCCCTGGAGTTATTGAGGATATCTATGATACTTAAACCTTTAATGCCTGAGACACAGATCATGGCCGAGGCAAGGATCAGGAAAAATCCGGTCATCCATGAAAAAAGCCTGTGATACGGATTCAGAAGGACAATAAATGTAGAGGCTGATATCGTTAGAATCAGGGCAGTTATTAGCCAGGTGATAGAGTTAATTCTCAGAAGAAAAATGTTATCGGTCAGATATTCAAGGTCTTCAGAGAAACTCGAAAAAAAACTGATAAACTCAAAACGGGTCAAAATCGTCGCTATGATCGATAGTCCTGCGAAGATCGAAAAGACACCCGTTATGATTTCTGTGTTCCTTGTGTTTTGACCTGTAACTGGCATGGGTGCAAAATAATAAATTTTTAGAATATTCCTTTCTAATAGTAAATTTGATTAATTTTGACAGTCAAAAATACAGGGATAATGAGGTATTTAGTCTTAACAGTTCTATATGGTTTTTTCACTTTTATAGGCCTTTATTCACAGTCTGCCGTTATTCCTCCCAGACCCACCGGAGATTTGCTAAGCATCCTGGAAAAAGTTAAGGGATCTTCAGGGATGGTTAACATAATAATGGATCCTGGTATTGAAGATAATTACTATAAAGATCTGCTTTATAATCAGAAAAACCAGGGAATAAACGGATTCCGTATCAGGATCTTCACAGGCTCCGGCGTCAATGCTTACGCTGAAGCACAAAAGGTCAGGGCACATTTTTTAAGCCTGTATGACAATGTTGGTGCTTATATTCAGTTTGATGCGCCAGACTACAGGGTATATGTGGGAGACTGCCGTACCAGGTCGGAAGTGCTGAAGTTGTTTTATCAAATTAAACCGGATTTTCCGAATTCATTTCCTGTTTCTCATTATATCAGGTTGGATCCGGATTGATTAATGCTTTCATCAGATGAGTGACGAAATAAAACATAAGTGTGGGATTGCGCTGGTTAGATTGCTTAAACCTCTCGAATACTACCATCTGAAATACGGCAGCTGGAGCTACGGTCTTCAGAAGCTTTATATCTTGATGGAAAAGCAGAGGAACCGGGGTCAGGATGGTGCAGGTATTGTGAGTATGAAGTTTGATACGCCGGCGGGAATTAAATATTTCAGCAGGGAAAGATCCACCGATCCTTCTGCAATAAATATCGTTTTCGAGAAAATATATAAGCGTTTCCAAAAAGTTGAGAAGAAAAACGCCGCACTTATTAATGATTTGCACTGGGCGAAACTGAACCTGCCTTTCGTTGCAGAGACTTATCTTGGTCATTTACGGTACGGGACATTCGGTAAAAACAGCCTGGATAATGTGCATCCCGTGATGCGACAGAATAACTGGAAATCGAGGAACCTCGTTCTGGCCGGGAATTTTAACCTTACAAACGTGGATGAGCTTTTCGACCTGCTCCTTGAACTGGGACAGTCTCCCAAAGATTATTCCGATACTGTTACGATACTTGAAAAGGTCGGACATTTCCTCGACCAGGAAAATCAGCGGTTGTTCGATAAATTCAAAGCCCAGGGGTATACCAATATCGACATCTCCCATATGATCGCTAAAAATGTGGATATCGCCCGTGTTCTTCGCGATGCGAGCAAGCGATGGGACGGTGGATATGTCATCGCCGGAATGATCGGTCACGGGGATTCTTTCGTTTACCGTGATCCATGGGGAATCCGCCCGGCTTTTTATTATCACGACGATGAGATAGCCGTGGTGACTTCGGAGCGTCCGGTGATTCAAACGGCTTTGAATGTGACCTACGATAAAATTGAGGAAGTTCCCCCGGGACATGCTGTCATCATAAGGAAAAACGGGGAATTTAGTGTTGAACAGGTGCTCGAGCCAAAAGAAAGGAAGTCGTGTTCGTTCGAAAGGATCTATTTCTCGAGAGGAACAGATAAGGATATCTACAACGAGAGGAAGAAACTGGGCGAGCTCATTGTTCCCGGTGTTCTTGAAGCTATAGGTAACGATATCGAGAATACCGTTTTTTCCTTTATTCCCAATACTGCCGAATCGGCATTCTATGGCATGGTTAAGGAAGTGGAGAATGTGATGATCAGGGAGAAGAAGGAACTCCTGCACAGGAAAAGGAATGAGATGACGGAAGAAGAACTCTTCGATATGATTGCCCAAAAACCCCGGATAGAGAAAGTGGCCATCAAGGATCTCAAACTCCGTACCTTCATTTCCCAGGACGAGGGGAGGAATGACCTGGTGGGGCATGTCTACGATATCACTTACGGGACTATCCGCCGGGGTATCGACAACCTGGTTGTCATCGACGATTCGATCGTGAGAGGGACAACCCTGAAACAGAGTATTCTGCGGATTCTCGACCGGCTTGGACCGAAAAAAATTGTTGTCGTTTCATCCTCACCCCAGATCCGTTATCCCGATTGTTACGGTATCGATATGGCGAGACTGAGCGATTTTATCGCCTTTAAAGCAGCCATCGCCCTTCTCAAGGAAAAAGGGAAGGATAGTATAATTAATGAAGTCTACCGTAAATGCCGTGACCAAAAAGATCTTCCAAAAGAAGAATTTGTCAATCACGTAACGGAAATCTACAGCCCCTTCACCGACAAGGAAATATCCGGAAAAATTGGACAACTTCTGAAGTCACCGGAAATTAAAGCAGATATCGAAATCGTTTACCAGAACATTGACAACCTGCATAAGGCTTGTCCCAATGACCTCGGAGACTGGTACTTCACCGGCGATTATCCGACACCCGGAGGTAACAAGGTCGCCTCTACTTCATTCATCAATTTTATTGAAGGGATCAACCGGAGAGCTTACTGATCCTCTTCCAGCTTTTCATTCGGGGTGTAACTGTTGATGTGCCGTTCAACCTTTTGTTTGTAGAGGTCATTAATGTTGATCATGATAGCCGTTTCCTCCACATTGCCGAAATAAGGATTGCTGACCGTTCCAAAAGTCCTGAGCGAAGGAGACAGATTCATGTAAGCATTGATCAGAGGAGGAATATTCTCACCGAAAGCCCTGACATTCTGGGAGAGAACCCTGTAATCATCCATGTAGTTGTCGTTCACGAAAATCTTTTCCATCTCTGACCGGTTTATGTTGGTCTCAAGTGGAACAATAGGAGTAATGAGGCCATCGTTGTCGGGAAAATGCTTCTCAAGAAAATACAGAATCAGGTTTCTTGCCCTTTGATTGTAGTTCTTGTACATCGTTACCTTTCCGAAAAAATACTTTTTTTCAGGGTAATCGATAACCAGCGTGCCAAGCCCGTCCCACAGATTATCGAGGGCATACAGTGCCTTGCTTATTTTGTTGGTCGTCTGGTATTGTGGCTGTACAAAAGAACGGCCAAGCTCTATAGTGAATGGCAAAAAATCTTCCCTGAATGTTTTGGAAAAATGAAAAAGCTTGGCTGTGGCCAGTTTGATCTCTCCGCCATCGCAACAATTGGATTCATCACAAATATGGAAACGGTATCCCCCCAGGATCTCCTGCTCTGATGGATCCCAGACAATAAGCTGTTTGTACGCGGATTCACCCCGGTCGTAGTCATCAATATCGACGGCTTTTCCTGTACCGCCTCCGGCTTCACGAAACGTTAATTCCCTTAAACGGCCAATCTCCCTCATAATATTCGGAGAGTCCTCCTCGGTGATAATAAAGAGCTGGTTACCAGCATTATTGGTGCGCCTGATGAATTTCTCGCTGGTCAGTTCCCGGAGCAACGTATCCTTTGATACCGGTGGAATAATATTTTCCATAATAGTCAATTTAAGCTGACAAATTTAGTCATTATATAACGTAAGCCGCACGGTCAAAAATAATTTATGTTAACTAAGGAGTAAAAGGATCCGTATTTCCTTCAGCGAGTGTGTAAACATAATCCTGTAATTTGGCTGCCCACTCAGTCGGGCTGAATGACCTGTCAAATATTTGCCATTTTACAGGATAACCAATCGTGATCACAATATGTTCACCACGGTGCCTGTAGGTTTCATCAGGTAACAGCATCATTTCCAGATTGGATTTTATCCTGAGCAGCTTACGGAGATTTGCCATAAAGTAAAAGAAATTGGTGCACCTGCCGCTCACATGGATGGGGACAATATCACGCTTATGTTTCATGGCCTTGGTGATAAAATTTTTTTTCCATTCAGGATCCCTTATGACACCTTTTTTCCTCCTGGAAACCAGTCCTGCCGGGAATGTAAGAACTTGGTCACTTGAACTGAAAATCTCCTCTATTTTTTGAACTGCATCATAAGATTGCTTGCCATGTTTGTTTATCGGGACAAAAATTCCGTCCATCATCTTGATGTTCATCAGAATATCATTGACAAAAACCTTCAGGTTGTGATATTTCTTCTGCAATATGGTCAATAAAATCATTCCGTCAAAGCCACCCAAAGGATGATTGGAAGCAAAAATGAAACGGCCCGAGTTCGGGTAAATTTTCCATTCCTCTTACCTCCATCGTGATATTGAATTCTTTAACCAGGGCTTCAGCAAATTCAAGACCTTGCTTGTTTCCATGTATTTCCAGGATGGAATTGATGAATTTGACATGTACCAGCCGACCGATAAGAGTGAATACAAAACCAGGCAGAAATCTCGCCAGCCGTGCATTTTTATCCATGAAGACCTGCCGGATTTCAATGGTATTTATGACCTGTTTCTTTTCAAGATCTGCCATGGTACTTCATCCTTGTTGGGGTGACCAAAAATACGAAAAAGGAATGAATCTTATAGCTTTCTGCCTTCAAATACCCGCGTCCTCCTGCCTGCCGGTGCTGGAAAAGTTATTAACAATGTGTAAAAAAATGGGATAAAGTGGTAAAAAGTGGGAGATTTTGTCTTATTTTTACATCTTATAGTAACTATATACTCATGATAACATTTATCGGAGACTATAACGGCAGGGTGGATGCAAAAGGCAGGGTGTCTCTTCCGACGGCGTTTAAACGCCAGATGAAGGAGAGCTTCCAGGAAGGCTTTGTCCTGAAGCGCGATGTATTTGACAAATGCCTGATCCTTTATCCGATGAAGGAATGGGAGAGACAGAATCAGTTGATCAGGGCAAAGACCAATCCTTACAACAAGGAGCACAGCCGGTTTCTGAGGATGTTCTTCAGTGGTACGGCAGAGATAGTCCCTGATGCGAACAGCAGGATTCTTTTACCGAAACGCCTGATGGAGTTTGCGGAGATAGAAAATGAGGTTGTGATGGCCGGTCAGTATGGAAAGATTGAGTTCTGGTCAGCAGAAAACTACGAAAAGATCAGCAAGGCTGATGATGAATTTGCCAGTATGGCAGAAAAAATACTTGGTGGGTCCTTTGAACAAACCAATGAGGGATGACCTATCATAAACCGGTTCTGTTAGAAGAAAGTGTAAACGGACTTAATATTAAACCAGAGGGAATTTATATTGATCTGACCTTTGGTGGTGGGGGACATTCTCTCAGGATTCTTGAAAATCTTGGCAAAAAAGGAAAGCTGTACGCTTTCGATCAGGATATCGAAGCAGAACAGAATACCCCTGTCGATCCCCGTTTTACATTCATTCATTCAAACTTCCGGTTTCTCAGGCATTTTCTCAGGTTTTACAATATCGACCATGTAGACGGTATCCTGGCCGATCTTGGTATCTCTTCCCATCAGGTGGACACGAGGGAAAGAGGTTTCACCTTTATGCAGGATACCGGACTTGACATGAGAATGAACCGCAGTGCAGAGCTGACGGCAGCTTCGGTACTCAACAGCTATGATGCTCATGCTCTGGACAGGATATTCCGGGACTATGGCGAAGTAACGGGTTACCATAAGCTGACCAGCGTGATCATCCGTCGCAGGGAGAGCAAAGCCTTTACCGACACTGATGATTTCACCGGGGCGATTTCGAGCCTGGTACCGGAATACAAGAGGAACAAATTACTGGCTAAAATATTCCAGGCTCTGCGGATTGAAGTGAATGATGAAATGGGTGCTCTGAAGGATATGCTGGAACAATCGCCGGAAGCATTGAAGAAGGAAGGCAGGCTTGTCATTCTGACCTATCATTCTTTGGAAGACCGGATTGTGAAGACGTTTTTAAAATCGGGTAATCACGATGGCAGGTTGGAAAAAGACTTTTACGGTAACATGTCCCTCCCTTTCAGATTGGTGAATAAAAATGTTATCGTTCCCGGGGAGGATGAAATAAGGGACAACCCGAGGGCAAGAAGTGCTAAACTCAGAATTGCAGAAAAAAAATGAAGGCCAGGGAAGAAGAACATATTGAATTTATTGATGAACGGGAACCTGAGAAGGAGAAGGGACCGTCATCTCAGGCAGGAGGAATACTCCGTGGCCTTGTTGACGGCACTCTTCTTACGCGTAAGTCTGTCCTGCGCCAGATGCCCTTTATTTTCTATCTCGTTTTTATGAGTCTCCTGTACATCAGTAACCGGTACCACGCCGATATGCTGAAGCGAACGATTTCCTCCCTCAGGACGGAAACCGGTGAGCTGAGGTCCAGGGCCATATTTGTGTCGTCGGAGTTGATGAAATTGAGTCGGCAGACCGAGGTTGCCGATGAAGTTGAAAAAAAAGGTCTCGATCTGAAGGAATCACAGGAACCGCCAAAAAAAATTGTGGTTAGAAAAAGATAAACACATTGTCAGTTAAAAAGGACATATTGTGGAGAGTAGGTGTTGTGTATCTTCTGATGGCTCTGACCGGCCTGACGATTATCGGGAGGATTGTATGGCTGCAATTCGGAGAACGGGACAAATGGTCAGTGAATTCTGATACGGCCCCCATCAAGCAGGTATCCATTGAGGCGAACCGCGGTGATATTTACAGTTCAGACGGCAAACTTCTGGCTGTGTCTGTTCCATATTACGATATTCGGATGGATCTCACCGTCGACAGCCTGACCGACGATATCTTCTGGGCAAATGTAGACATATTGTCGAAAGACCTGTCATCCACATTCAGGGACCGTTCATGGATCGAATATAAAAGGGATCTGATCAAAGCGCGGCAGGCAAAGCTGCAGTACTTCCTTATCAGGAGGGATGTTTCTTATGATCAGATGCTCAAAGCAAAAAACTTCCCCATCTTTAACCGTGGCCGGTTCAAAGGCGGGGTACGCTTTATAGAAAAGAGTGAAAGGGTGAAGCCCAATGGATATCTTGCTTCACGAACCATAGGCTCTACCACGGAAAGTGTGAGCGGGAATATTGTCGGACTTGAAGGTGCTTATGATGAAGATCTCAGGGGTAAGGAGGGACTAAGGCTTTATAAGCGGCTCACCGGAAATATTTATGTCCCGTTGTTCGATAAAAATGAGGTGGACCCGGAAGACGGGATGGATGTGATCACCACCATTGATCTGAACATACAGGATGTTGCCGAAAAGGCCTTGTATACGCAGCTGAAAAAGCATAATGCAGAACATGGCACGGCTATTCTCATGGAGGTGAAGACCGGTGATATCAAAGCCATTGCCAACCTCGAGAGAAATGAAGCCGGGAATTACTGGGAATCGGTCAATTACGGCGTCGGAGAAAGTACAGTCCCGGGTTCGACTTTTAAGGCTGCCAGTCTGATGGTAGCCCTCGATGACGGTCTGATCAGTATTGATGATTCAATAGATATCCATAAGGGGGTAACATATTATTATGGAGTAAAGGTGGAAGACAGTGAAAGGAATGAGCATGAAAAGATCACGGTAAAAAGGGCGTTCGAAGTCTCTTCCAATGTGGGCATAACCCGGGTCATATATGAACATTATAAAGGGAAGGAAGATCAGTTCATAAAGGGCTTGTACGACCTTGGCCTGAACAGGAAGACAGGAATTGAGATCATGGGCGAAGGGGAGCCTTTCATCAAGTCGCCATCCCATTCCGACTGGTCGGGAGTTTCCCTGCCGATGATTGCCATGGGATATGAACTGACACTGACACCGCTTCAGATTCTGACTTTCTATAATGCCATTGCCAATGACGGAAAAGAGATAAAACCCAGATTAGTCAGCGAGATAAGGTACAGGGGTGACAGGGTGGACCGGATCGATCCGGTGGTGATGAATCCGTCGATATGCAGCAGGAAAACCCTGGAGGCAATGCATGAGCTGCTTAACGGTGTGGTGGAAGAGGGCACGGCCCGCGGCCTGAGCAGAACCAATTTTAAGATAGCAGGAAAAACGGGTACGGCCCAGATTCCCGATAAGGAAACAGGTTACAAGATAAAATCCAGAATCACCTACCAGGCTTCCTTTGTCGGATATTTTCCTGCAGATGACCCGAAGTACAGTTGTATAGTGGTCATCAATTCACCCTCGAATGATATTTACTATGGCAGCCTGGTTGCGGGTCCCGTCTTTCTTGAAATTGCCAATAAGGTTTATGCTACCCAACTCGACATCCATGACCCGGTCAACAGTCCGGGAAGCCCGGTGGTGGCCGATGCACCATATTCTAAAAGCGGATCGTACCGGGAGCTGACAAACACGCTCTCCTTACTGGGGATCAGGTTTGTGGATGAAAGTGCAGGAAACACATGGGTTTCAACACAATCCGACGGTGATGCGATTAAAATTTTACCACGGCAGGTGCAAAGAAACCTTGTGCCTAATGTTAAGGATATGGGGCTGGAGGATGCGGTCTACCTTCTTGAAAAAACAGGTCTGAAGGTCAGGGTGAACGGAAGGGGAACCGTGCGGGGACAGTCAATAACGCCCGGATCGGTTAGTATACCCGGGCAGACAATTAGTCTTGAAATGAGTTTGAGCGACAGTTGATGAGAAATATAGATGACATATTAAAAGGATGCAAGGTTCTTGACATCAGGGGCGATAAAAAATCCCTGACCGGGCGCGTTGTATTCGATTCGCGCGAAGCAGGCAGGGGTGACCTCTTTGTGGCCCTGAGCGGTACGAGGGTCGATGGTCATCAATTCATTCCCGTCGTCGTTGAACAGGGCGCTGAGTTTATTGTATGTGAAAGTCTGCCCGGAAAAATGTCTGACGGGATCTGTTATATCCGGGTTGAGGATTCACACAGGGCACTGGCTATCATTTCGGCAAATTTCTATGGAAATCCCTCAGCAGAGCTGAAGCTTATCGGAGTGACCGGTACGAACGGAAAGACAACAATCGCATCCCTTTTATTCCAGGTGGCGAAAGGACTTGGATATAAGGCAGGGCTGATCTCCACCATAAGCGTCATGTATGACGGCAAGGTGCGATCCGCAACCCATACCACTCCTGATCCGGTTCAGCTGCAATCGGTGATCCGTGAAATGGCCGATTCGGGCTGTGAGTTCGTGTTCATGGAGGTATCCTCCCATGCGATCCATCAGAAACGGATCGATGGGCTACAGTTCCGTGGGGGCATCTTTACCAATATTACCCATGACCACCTCGATTATCACAAGACTTTCAGGGGATATCTCGAGGCCAAGAAAGCCTTCTTTGACGGCCTGGGTCCCGGGGCTTTTGCTCTGGTTAACAGGGATGACCGGAACGGGCAGGTCATGATACAGAATACACGTGCATCAGCTCATACCTATGCGATGAAGAGTATGGCCGATTTCCATGGAAAGATCCTTGAAAGCACCATGGAGGGAAACCTGATGCAGGTCAACAAAACGGAATTCTGGACAAGGCTGCCGGGGGTATTCAACGCATATAATATCCTGGCAATATATGGCGCCGGGATTCTGCTCGGATTTGAAGAGCAGGAACTGATCGGGCAGATTAGCTTATGTACCTCTGTGGACGGGAGGTTCGAAATCATCAGGAGTGCTGTGGGTCCTACGGCCATAGTGGATTATGCCCATACACCCGACGCGCTGGAGAATGTGCTGAATACAGTCAGGGCTATCCGGAAGAAGGATGAGATGATCATTACCATTGTGGGTGCGGGAGGGAACAGGGATAAGACCAAGAGGCCTGAAATGGCAAGGATTGCGGCCGAACTCAGTGATAAGCTTATACTTACTTCGGATAATCCCAGGGATGAAGATCCTGTGGACATTATCAATGATATGAGGGCCGGACTGAGTGCGGAGCTTGCCCGGAGGACTCTTATTATCACCGACAGGGATGA
The DNA here is from genome assembly GCA_963732905.1 of uncultured Bacteroidales bacterium. Classification (GTDB taxonomy): domain Bacteria; phylum Bacteroidota; class Bacteroidia; order Bacteroidales; genus DASQZK01. Next base: position 120,830 of record CAVTBM010000006.1, on the reverse strand, counting down.
AGCCATCAGGGCGGCATGTTCCTTTGCCGGCGCTAACGACATCATCCTGGTCGCCGGGAAAGGTCATGAGACCTATCAGGAAATCAGAGGGGTTAAACATCACTTTGATGACAGGGAAAAATTACGTCAATATTTAAATGAATAGACGATGCTTTACTATCTGTTTGGATATCTTGATAAACTTGATTTTCCCGGGGCGGGGGTGTTCCAGTACATCTCCTTCCGGTCAGCTATTACTGTGATAACGTCCCTGGTCATCTCCATGGCTTTCGGTAGAAGCATCATCGGTTTTCTCCAGAGAAAGCAGATTGGTGAGACAGTGAGGGATCTTGGCCTTCACGGGCAGATGGAAAAAACAGGCACTCCCACCATGGGCGGGCTGATCATCCTGGCTTCAATACTGATCCCTACCCTGCTCTTCGGCGATCTGACCAACGTATATATTCAGCTTATGCTGCTTACCACACTCTGGCTCGGGCTTATCGGGTTTCTGGACGATTATATCAAGGTTTACAAGAAAAACAAGCAGGGCCTTGCCGGCAGGTTCAAAGTCCTGGGCCAGGTAGGCCTGGGTTTGATGGTCGGGATGGTTCTTTATTTCAGCCATGATGTGACCATCCGGGAAAGGCACCGTATATCAGTCCTTAAGGCTGTGGAAACCAGTGCTCCTGTTGTAGTTGAGAATGGTAAATACTATATGGTCGAGGATACCAAGTCGACCCTGACCACTATCCCCTTCCTCAAAAACAATGAATTTGACTATGCATGGCTGGTCTGGTTCATGAAAGATAAGGCCCCGGATTATGCCTGGATCGTTTTCGTGCTCATCGTGATTTTCATTGTTACAGCGGTATCAAACGGTGCCAATATGACGGACGGTCTCGATGGCCTGGCAACAGGTTTGGCGGCAATCATCGGGACCACACTGGGGATCCTCGCGTATGTCTCGGGTAACACCATTATCGCGGATTACCTGAAGATCATGTATATTCCCCATATTGGTGAACTGGTGATTTTTGCCAGTGCTTTCATCGGTGCGACCGTTGGCTTCCTCTGGTATAATTCGTACCCTGCCCAGGTCTTTATGGGCGACACCGGCAGTCTTTCCATTGGCGGTATCATTGCCGTTTTTGCCATCATCATCAGGAAAGAACTGCTTATCCCTATCCTTTGCGGAATTTTTCTGGTGGAAAGTCTTTCGGTGATGATACAGGTAAGCTGGTTTAAATATACAAAGAAGAAGTACGGCGAAGGGAGGAGAATATTCAGGATGGCCCCGTTGCATCACCATTACCAGATGAAAGGTTATCCTGAAGCGAAGATAGTCACAAGGTTCTGGATTGTAGGTATTTTGCTGGCAGTGATCACCATTGTGACTCTTAAAATCAGGTAAACGATAAAAAGAAAAAAAGCTAAATATGGAAAATGTACAGAGAATAGTGATCCTTGGCGCTGGAGAAAGCGGAACCGGCTCTGCAATCCTGGCGCTGAATCAGGGGTTTGATGTATTTGTCTCCGATCACGGGAGGATCAAGCCCAGGTACAAGGAAATGTTGGATAGTTACGAAATTCCGTATGAAGAAAACCGTCATACCGAAAAATTGATTCTGAATGCGGGTTTGATCATCAAAAGTCCTGGCATTCCGGAGAGTTCCACTATCATTCAGCTTCTCAGGAAGAAAGGAGTTAAGATCATTTCAGAAATTGAATTTGCCGGCCGGTTTACTCACGCCAAAAAGATTTGTATTACGGGAAGCAATGGTAAAACCACCACGACTTCGCTGATCCATCACATGATGCGGAAAGCAGGAATGAATGCCGGGATTGCAGGGAATATTGGCCGAAGCTTTGCTCTCCAGGTTGCCACGGAAGAATATGATTATTATGTTTTGGAGATCAGCAGTTTCCAGCTTGATGGTATGTTTGAGTTCAAGGCAGATATCGCCATCCTGCTGAACATCACCCCCGATCACCTTGACCGGTATGACTATAACCTTCAGAATTATGTGGATTCAAAATTCAGGATTACACAGAACCTGACAGAGGATGAATATTTTGTTTTCTGTTCCGATGACGAGATCACCATCAAGGAGCTGGAGCGGATTGTTTCCAAGGCCCGGCAGTTGCCCTATGCCTTTCATCGGAAGGATGAAGATGTAGCCTGGGTGGATGAAGAAGATTTTATGAGGATCGAATTTGAGGATGTCGATTTCTCAATGTCGGTGAATGAACTTGCTCTCCGGGGAAGGCACAATACCTATAACAGCATGGCTGCCGGGATTGCCGGTAGTGTTTTGAAGATCAGAAAAGAGGTGATCCGTGAAGCGCTGATGGATTTTCAGAGTGTGGAGCACCGCCTCGAGCCGGTGCTTAAGGTTCACGGTATCGAGTTTATTAACGATTCAAAGGCTACCAATGTCAATTCGACGTGGTATGCCCTCGAAAGTATGCATTCGCCTGTGATCTGGATTGCCGGAGGCACGGATAAAGGCAATGACTATGAATCTCTGAAAGTGCTTGTAAAGGATCACGTTAAGGTGCTCATCTGCCTTGGGAAAGATAACGCCAAGCTTAAAAGTACTTTCGAAGGTACCGTAGACACCATCATTGAGACCACCTCCATGAGAGAAGCCGTCAGGAAAGCGTATCATTTGGGTGAAAACGGAGATATCGTACTGCTTTCTCCGGCTTGTGCGAGTTTCGATCTTTTTGAAAATTATGAGGACAGGGGCCGGCAGTTTAAAGAGTTGGTGAGAGAGTTATAAACCTTTTCAGGGTAAGGTAACCCGGCATATAACGAATTATGAACAGGGCTAAATATATAAAAGGTGACAGGGTTGTCTGGATGGTGATCATCCTTCTTTCGGTGATTTCCCTCGTGGCGGTCTACAGTTCATCGCAGTCGCTGGCTATAAGCAGGCAGGGCGGGAGTACGATGTATTACCTGGTAAAGCAGATGATCATCCTGTTACTCGGCCTGTTCATCATTATTGTAACCCACCATATTCCTTACAGGTATTTCTCCAAACTGTCTCAGTTATTCTTTTTCATGGCCATACCGCTGCTGATCGTCACCATATTTACTGGCAAAGATGTGAATGCAGCGCGCCGTTGGCTGGATGTTCCAGGCACTGGTTTTACCATTCAGCCTTCCGACTTTGCCAAGATTGCCCTCATCATGTATGTGGCCAGGATTCTTTCGCAGAAACAGGACCGTCTGAATAATCTTAAGGAAACATATCTGCCTCTGCTTGGCGCGGTCATCCTTATATGTATGCTGATCGTACCCTCTAACTTCTCCACGGCTGCAATCCTGTTGGCTACCAGCATGATTCTGATGTTTGTGGGAAGAATTCCTATGAAATTCCTGTTACTGACGTTCGCCGGTGCAGCCCTGGTGTTCTTCCTCCTTATGCAGGGGATGAAAATGCTGGATGTGAAAGGAAGAGCGGGCACCTGGCAAAGCAGGATTGAAAACTTCAGGAACGGTGAGGATGAGAGCGTGAGCAACTACCAGGTGAACCGTGCCAAGGTGGCTATCGTCAGCGGTGGTATTTTGGGCCGGGGACCGGGAAACAGCATTCAGAAGGAAAAGCTGCCCCAGGCCAATTCAGACTTCATTTACGCAATTGTTATTGAGGAATACGGATTGATAGGTGGTATTGCGGTCCTGGCGCTTTATCTGTGGTTGCTTTTCAGGGCAGGTCTTATTGTTAGGAGAAGCAACCGAACCTTTGGCGCACTTGTGGCCATAGGTCTGTGTCTGATCATTGTATTCCAGGCAATGGTCAATATGGCAGTGGCGGTCAACCTTGTACCGGTCACTGGTCAGCCGCTTCCCTTTATCAGCAGCGGCGGATCCTCGGTGTTATTTACCTCCATTGCCCTGGGCGTAGTTCTGAGTGTCAGCTGGGGAGTGGAGGAGGACCGGAAAAAAATGGCGGAAACTGAAACGGAAGATCATGAAGAATAGCAGGATCATCATAGGCGGGGGAGGTACCGGGGGACATGTTTTCCCGGCTATTGCCATTGCCGGTGCGTTGAGGGAGGTAATGCCTGAATCCGTGATCCTGTTTGTTGGCGCAGAAGGCAGGATCGAGATGGAAAAGGTCCCTGAAGCGGGCTTTGATATTACCGGTCTTCCGGTCGCCGGCTTCCACCGGAAAAAGTTATGGAAGAACGTGATGTTCTTTCCAAAGCTATTTCGCAGTGTTCTGAAATCTGCACGGATCATCTCCGAATTCCGGCCCGATCTGGCGGTTGGTGTCGGGGGATATGCCAGCGGGCCTATTCTCAGGGCAGCGGCGAAAAGGAATATACCTGTTATGATCCAGGAACAAAATTCATACGCCGGGGTGACGAACAGGCTTCTGGCCAGAAAGGCAAAACAGATATTTGTGGCTTATGACGGGATGGAGAGATATTTCCCTGCTGAAAAGATCGTATTTACCGGCAATCCGGTACGCCCCGGGATCCTTGGCTGTCGGGGAAAAAGAGAAGAAGGACTGAAATTTTTCGGACTGGATGGCAGGAGAAAAACGGTTCTGGTCATTGGCGGAAGCCTGGGAGCCAGGACCATCAACCGAAGCTTAGAAAAAAACATGGGTGATTTCGGCAAAGATGTGCAGGTCATCTGGCAAACAGGGAAGATATACTTTGATGAGGTGAAAGAAATGATCGGGACAGGAGGAGCTGAAAATATCCTGATCAGGCCTTTTATCAGGGAAATGGATCTGGCTTATGCTGTGGCCGATGTCATCATTTCCAGGGCCGGCGCAGGAACCATTTCAGAGCTTGCCGTGGCGGGGAAACCTGTTATCCTGGTACCCTCACCCAACGTTGCGGAAGATCACCAGACAAAAAATGCATTGGCACTTGTCCATAAAAAAGCAGCTTTGCATGTCCCCGATGACCAGGCGGAATCCATGCTGGTGGATGAATGCAACCGCTTGCTGGCCGATAAAAACATGATGGCAGAATTATCAGAAAATATATTGAAGCTGGCTGTTCCAAATGCAGCTGCACGAATAGCCGAAGAGATTACGAAATGGTTATGAACACGTTGAATGGCATAGAGAGAGCCTTTTTTATAGGTATCGGCGGTATAGGGATGAGCGCCCTGGCCCGCTATTTCAATGCAACAGGCATTGAGGTGGCAGGCTACGACCGTGTATCCACAACTCTGACCGACCGGCTGTCGGGGGAGGGGATGTCCATACATTTTACCGACGATATTTCCCTTTTGCCACCTGCCTTCCGGAAATCCCAGGGCACCCTGGTGATATTTACCCCGGCAGTTCCTGCCACCCACAGGGAACTGGCATTTTTCAGGGAGCATCATTTCAGCGTTCTGAAACGTTCGGAAGCTCTGGGAATGGTTGTGAAGGGAATGAAAGTTATTGCCGTGGCCGGGACCCATGGTAAAACCACAATTTCCAGCATGATCACTCATATTCTGACTGCCGGCGGTATAAAAACCAGTGCCTTTCTCGGTGGTATCAGTACAAATCTTGGTTCAAACTTCCTGTTCAGCCCGGAATCGGACCTGGTGGTTGTCGAAGCCGATGAATTTGACCGGTCTTTTCTGAAATTATATCCCGACATGGCTGTTTTAACTGCCATGGATGCTGACCATCTGGATATATACGGTGACAGGAAGGCGATGCTGGAAACGTATGGAAATTTTGTTTCGCTGATAAGGGATGGCGGGACGCTGCTCATGAAACAGGGTCTTTCCCCGGAGCATACGGGACATCTGAAGACCTTCACTTACGGTTTATCCGGTGAAGCGGATTTCCATCCCATAGATGTGATCCGGGAAGGTTTCCGCTACCGGTTCAGCCTTTCTGCCCGCGGCGAAGTCATCCGGGATCTGACGCTGGGTGTTTACGGAAAAGTAAATCTTGAGAATGCAGTTGCTGCCTGTGCTATCGCCTTGCTCACGGGTGCCGGAGAGAAAGCGCTGAGGAAAGGACTGGAAGGGTATTCGGGTGTGAAGAGAAGGTTTGATGTGATGATCGAGAGGCCGGACTGTGTATTCATTGATGATTATGCTCATCATCCGGAGGAACTGAAAGCCTTTATCTCTTCAGTAAGTGAAGCACTGCCCGGTAAACGTCTTTCGGGAATATTTCAGCCTCACCTGTACAGCAGAACACGCGATTTTGCCGCCGGTTTTGCTGAAAGCCTTTCTGCTCTGGACGACGTTATCGTACTCGATATTTACCCGGCAAGGGAAGAACCTATTGCAGGTGTCGGGCCCGAACTGATTCTCGGGCAACTGAAAAATCCGGGGGAGAAGATCCATTGTTCCAAAGCCCGGTTATTACAGGTTATTGATGAGCTGAACCCTGAAGTTCTTCTCACGATGGGCGCGGGGGACATCGACCAGCTTACTGAACCATTGAAAGAATTGTTGCAGAATAAACACAGATGAAGAACATCGTCAACATACTGATCCTCACTGGCATATTGGTATATATGTTTATTGCCCTGGGTTTTACGGCTTCGCGTGATTCAAAAACGATATGCCGGGAACTCAGAATCAATCTTTTTGACACCATCAGCAGCGGCTTTTACAAAAAGGCGGATATAGAAAAAATCCTGATGAATGACGGAAACCGGATCCTGGGTTATCCACTCAATAAGATCAATACCAGGGAGATGGAAAAGATATTGATGAAAAGGCCTTATATAAGGAAGGCAGAGATATACTCCAGTGTTAACGGTGTAATGCAGATCGATATAGCTCAGAGAAAGCCTCTCGTGCGGATCATCACCCTTTCACAGAACAGTTATTATCTGGATGAGGACGGGTACATTCTTCCTTCGAGGGGAGATTTTACACCGCATGTTCTTATCGCCAACGGCTATTTTACCGAAGATACGGATCTGAGAAAAGCATCTAATCTTGACAGTCTCGGGGACCGGGAAAAATACGCTGAATGGCTTGGAGTGCTGAAGCTTGCAGATTTTATTGACCATGACACTTTCTGGAAGTCCCAGATCGTCCAGGTGTATTTTGACAGGGATCAGGATTTTGAGCTGATTCCCAGGGTAGGAGCACACCAGATCATCCTTGGCGATGCCAGTGATCTGGCCGTGAAATTCAGAAAGCTGAAGATCCTGTACAATGAAGGATTAAAATATGAAGGCTGGAATAACTATGAAAAAATAAATCTGAAATATAAAAATCAAGTAATCTGCACTAAAAGATAAACACTATGGCAAAAAAAGATCAAATTGTTGCTGCAATTGATATAGGTACGACGAAAATCGTTACGATCGTAGGATGTATCAATGAAAATCAGCGGCTGGAAGTGCTCGGTATGAGCAGGACGGCATCCAAAGGCGTTAAGCGTGGGGTCGTCCTTAATATCGAGGAGACCGTTAATGCGATTGAATCAACTGTCAGGGATGCACGGACCATGGCCGGGATCCGGTTCAGTGATGTTTTTGTTGGTATTGCCGGACAGCACATCAAATCCCTCAGGAACCGCGGATATATTAACAGGGATTCTTACGAGGATGAGATTACCAGGAATGATATCCGTAAGCTTGTTGAAGACATGTATAAAATTCCCGTCGATGTAGGTGAAGAAATTATTCATGTTCTTCCTCAGAATTTCATTGTCGACAGCGAGACCGGTGTAAAGAATCCGGTAGGGATGTCGGGTAAAAGGCTTGAAGCCAATTTTCATATAGTTGTCGGACAGATAGCTTCAGCCAGGAATATTGAAAAATGCATTAACCGTGTAGGGCTGAATGTCAAGCAACTGATCCTTGAGCCGCTGGCATCCAGCGAAGCAGTTCTCACCAGCGATGAGAAAGAAGCCGGCGTGGCTCTTGTGGATATCGGTGGTGGTACGACCGATGTGGCTGTTTACTATGACGATATTATCAGGCATACAGCTGTTATACCTTTTGGGGGCAATGTGGTGACCAGGGATATCAAGGAAGGCTGTTCCATTCTTCAGCGTCAGGCAGAGTCACTTAAGGTGCAGTTTGGTTCGGCCCTGGGAGATCTCGCCCAGGAAGACAAGGTGGTGACTATTCCAGGTATCAGCGGTCGTGAACCTAAGGAGATCAGCTTTAAAAGTCTGGCCTATATTATCCAGAGCCGGATGGAAGAGATCATTGACGCAGTCATGTACGAGATCGAAAACTCCGGATTTATGGATAAGCTCTCTGCCGGTATTGTCCTTACCGGTGGCGGCGCCATGTTACGACATCTCCCTCAGCTTGTAAAATTCAAAACAGGCATGGATGTCAGGGTCGGATTCCCCAATGAAAGGCTCGTTGCCGAATCCAGGGAAGAGGTGAATCAGCCCATGTATTCTACCAGCATTGGCCTGTTACTGAAGGGGTATGAATACCTGAGCGAACATAATGAACGTACAGGAGTCGCTGAAAACGAAACGGATGCGGTTCCGGTAGCCGAAATCAAAAGCAGAGATAAGAAATTTCTCTCGGGTGGTAAGCTCTTTGAGTCATTAAAGAATGTCATCACCGACATATTTGATGAAGATGATGCCACCATGTAAAACAACCACAGGGCTTAAAATTTAACTGTTAAAACTTTGTAGTCATGGCTGAAGAATTGATAAATTTTGAGTTACCGGCAGAGATGTCATCCATCATCAAGGTGGTGGGCGTTGGCGGAGGCGGAAGCAATGCGGTAAACCACATGTACAATAAGGGCATCAAGGATGTGAATTTCGTGGTGTGCAATACCGATGGCCAGGCTTTGCTGAACAGTCCGGTGGCCGTTAAAATACAACTTGGAGAATCTCTGACCGAAGGTCGTGGTGCCGGGAACAAGCCCGACATTGGCCGGGAGGCGGCCTTAGAGAATATTGACAGGATCACTGAGGTTCTCTCAGGGAATACCAAGATGGTTTTTATTACAGCCGGGATGGGAGGCGGTACCGGAACAGGAGCGGCACCCGTCATTGCCAGAGTTGCCAGCGAACTCGGAATTCTCACTGTTGCCATAGTGACCATACCTTTCGCGTTCGAGGGACAACAACGGATAAACCAGGCTATTGAAGGCATCAACGAGATGCAGAAATATGTGGATTCCCTGCTTGTTATTAACAATGAGAAATTGAGGGAGATTTACGGAAATCTGAAAATTTCCCATGCTTTTTCCAAGGCTGATGACGTTCTGGCCACTGCTGCCAAGGGTATTGCTGAAATCATTACTGTTCATGGTTATATCAACGTGGATTTTGCCGACGTCCAGACAGTAATGACCAGCAGCGGGGTAGCCATCATGGGATCAGGCACTGCCAGTGGTGAGGACCGGGCCATCAAAGCCATCGGGGAAGCACTTACCTCACCCCTTCTGAATAATAATGACATTACCGGTGCTAAAAGTATTCTCCTGAATATCACCTCCGGCACCGAAGAGATCAGTATGGATGAGGTAGGTGAGATCACCGACTTTGTAAACCAGGCTGCAAACAAAAGCGCCCTTGTAATCTGGGGGACCGGCAGTGACGAATCTCTTGGTGATGCCATAAGTGTTACCATCATTGCCACAGGTTTCGGTACCAACAGCATACCCGAACTCTACGCTGCCAAGAAGCATTATGACAAGTACCCTTTACGTGATAATCAGAAAGGCAGTGAGGTAAAAACGGTATCCGGAGAATTTGAGGTGAGGGACAAATCCACGTTAAAAGGAAACATTCACCAGGGCATCATCGAATTTTCAGATAAGGATGAAAGTCCTGAACAGTACATCCTTTATGAAGACGCCAAAAAGAGCCGGACGCCACCGAAAGACGACCCGAAAAAGCGGGAGGAAAGGGTGAAAAGGCTCAAGGAGGTGCAGGAACGGCTGAAACAGGCCGGCTATAACCCTGCCAGTGAAAATGACACGATTGAACAACTGGAAAATGAACCTGCCTATATGAGAAAAAACATTCCCATAAAACCCGAGAAACCCTCATCTGAGTCTAATGTGTCAAAATTCAAACTGACAGAGGACGAGGATAAAGGGGGACCTAAACTCCGCGAGGACAATTCCTATCTGCACGATAATGTGGATTGAATCTAAATTTGCAAAATGATGTCATACAGTGATAAAATCAGTGAAGACCTTAAACAGGCCATGAAGGACAGGCAGAAGGACCTGCTGGAAACCCTGAGGGCCGTTAAAACAGCCTTTACTCTGGCCAGAAGTGATAAAGGAGCAGGATCGGTACTCACCGAAGATGAAGAGTTGAAAATTATGCAGAAACTGGTGAAACAAAGGAAGGAGTTGGCTGATATTTACCAGGAACAGGGGAGAAAGGATCTGGCTGATAAGGAACTTCTGGAAGCTTCTTTTATCGGGGCATATATGCCCAAACCGATGAGTGATGCAGATATTGAAAATTATATCCGTAATCTGATCCATGAAACAGGAGCTTCAGGCATGCAGGCCATGGGGATGATTATGGGACAGGCAACCAAAGATCTGGCTGGCAAAGCCGACGGAAAGACAATCTCCGGCATCGTCCGGAAACTTCTTTCCTGAACTGTTTATCCTTTTGGTTTTGAAACTGAAAGGGTCGGACAACTAACAATCCTTAAGCATAAGGGGCGGAATACATTTTCGCCCTTTTTGTTTTTTGTCCGGGAAATTGCCGGTAAAGGCTGAATAGTGATCTGAACTTTTGTGATCTACTGACATTTCTCAATAAAATGCCTATCATAAAGGTCCTCCGGTTATTCGTCGGTAACTACTTATTTTATATTTTTGTATCTGAAAATGAAGGCGATAAATATAGAGAACAATCTTAAGCCAATGTTTCATGAACCTTGTTATTGATTTTGGCAATACCGCCACAAAAATAGCGGTTTTCTCGGAAGGGGACATGCTATTATGCCGCAGGGAAGACCTTCTGACCCTTGAGATGCTCCGGGAGATCATGGAGATATATGCCGGTCTGGATTGCGCTATTATTTCGTCGGTAGCCAGTCATCCCAGGGAAATACAGGATTATATCAGCAATATTTTTAACTTTTTTCTGGAATTGGACCACGCCACACCTTTGCCCATCCGCAACTTATATGAGACACCTGCGACCCTGGGTTACGACCGTATCGCCGATGCTGTAGGTGCACATACTATCTTTCCCGGAAAAAACGTTCTCGTAATTGATGCAGGGACTGCCATTACCATTGATCTTATCACCGGGGACGGAGAATTTAAGGGGGGTAATATCTCGCCCGGAGCCGGTATCAGGGCGCGAGCCCTGAACAGGTTTACAAGCCGTCTTCCCTTAGTCAGTCTGGACGGAGATTTTCAACTTATGGGCAGAAGAACTGAAGAAGCCATAAGAGCAGGTATCCTCAACGGGATCATCTTTGAACTTGAAGGATATATTGCCAGGATAGGTCACGAATATAATGATCTCCAGATAATTTTAACCGGAGGTGATGCGAAATACTTTGATAAAAAACTAAATTATTCCATCTTTGTGGATTCTAATTTGAATCTCACCGGACTTAACCGTATATTGGATTATAATGCGAAATAAATTGAAATACCTGACAGGTACCCTGTTAATCCTGTTTTCCAGTGGTGCCTTCTCCCAAATTAACACCTATTCACCCTATTCCCGATTTGGTATCGGTCAGCTGACAAAGACCGGACTGGGTCAAAACTCGGCTATGGGTACTTCCGGGATAGCACTGCGCACTAAAGCCCAGATCAATTATATTAATCCGGCAGCCTATACGGCCATTGATACCAATTCCTTTGTTTTTGATTTCGGGATTTCGGGTTCAAGCACGAACTATTCTTCCGATCAATATCATACAAAACTGAATAACTTCAATATCCAGCATATAGCAATCGGCTTCCCTTTGACAAGATGGTGGAAGGCAGCTGCTGGCATCACCCCCTTCAGTTCCGTCGGGTATAATATTTATGAAAAGAAGGACCTCACCGGGATTGGTCCGGTTGAATATTTCTATAAGGGAAACGGCGGACTGACCAAATTTTTTATGGGGACATCCGTCTGTCTGTTTAACCGGCTCTCCCTGGGAGCGAACATGTCCACCTTGTTCGGCTACATTCAAAACAACCAGCAGGCCCGGTTTATTAATGAAAATGCAGCTTCTTTAACCCAGTTCGGATTGAGGGATAACATCAGAGGTATCGTCTTTGACCTTGGGGCGCAATACAAGCAATCTTTCGCCGATAAGTATTTCATTACGCTGGGTGTCGTGTTCAATAATCAGACGAACCTGAGAACCTCACAGGATTACACCGTAGTAACTGATTTCCCCGGTGTTGGAGATTCGCTTACGTTTATACAGGAAACGGACACTATTAAAAAGTACATTAATCCCAGCCTGGGGATGATCAATGATTTGAAAAATGGCACGGTGATCTATCCTCAGAACCTGGGATTCGGAATAGCCTTCGGAATTCTAAATAAACTTACCATCACGGGCGATTATTACACGCAACAATGGAGCCACAGCCGGATTCTCGGGAAAACAGATTCTCTCACGAATCTGACTTCCATGAAATTTGGAGTGGAATTCATCCCCAATGAGGCCGATCTGCAGGGATATTTGAATCATGTGCGTTACAGGCTTGGTGGCTATTATACAAACAGCTATATTCGCATTCGCGGTGAGCAGCTGAATGATTATGGCATAACTTTTGGTATTGGTTTACCGTTTAAAAACACGAAGACCACTTTTAACCTGGGTGTGGTTCTTGGTCAACGAGGAACTTTAAATAATAATCTTATAAAGGAAAATTATGGAATCGTTAACTTAAGTCTGGTTTTGCACGATTTCTGGTTTTTCAAAAGGAAATTTGATTAACAATACTGAAAGAGCCATGAAAACAAAAGGATTGAAAACTTTACTCATTGCAATAGCGGTTGCATTTTTTGCCCTGCCCGCTTTCCCTCAGGATGAGAATATTACTGAGCCCAAAGACAGCGGTGACTGGCAGAACAACGAAACCTGCCTTAAAAACATGTCATTATATTATGAGTTTTATAAACACAAAAATTACGATGACGCTATTAACCCATGGAGGGTGGTCTATAATATATGCCCCGAATCAAGGGAAAGTCTGTACGCTTATGGCGTGAATATGTACAGAGCATTCCTGGAAAGAACCGATGATCCTTCTCTTAAATCGGCTTATGCCGACACCATGATGATGATCTACGATAAAAGGATGCAGTATTTTCCCAAAAGCCGTGGTGATGTGCTGGGCCGGAAAGGTGTCGATCTGTTAAGGTTTAAACGCCAGGAAGGGGAGCAATATATTAAACAGGGTTATGATCTGCTGAAAGAATCTATCAGTATCGAGAAACTGAAATCCAACCCTGTCGTACTGACTACCTTTATGTCTGCCGGAATTACCCTCTTCCTGAACGGGGACCTCGACAATGAAACCGTCATCAATGATTACGTTACCGTAACGGGTATTCTGGATAATCTGCCGCCAAACTCGAGGACTAAACTTGCCAGGGAAGCCATTGATCAGAATTTAAAAGACGCTAAGGTCCTGACCTGCGATGCCATTACAAACATCTTCGGTCCGAAGTACGATGCCAACAAGGATGATGAAAAATTCCTGACTCTTATCTTGGGATTTATGAATGAAGCCGATTGCCAGGGCCAGGATCTTTATATTAAGGCTTCCGAACAGCTTTATACTATGGAACCGTCGGCTGCTGCTGCCTATAACCTGGCCCGTCTGTTCTTCAAAAAAGAAGATTTTCAAAAGGCCAGCAAATATTACCTCGAAGCCATCGATAAGGCAACAGATCCCAAAGACAAAGCCAACTACTATTATGAATTGGGGGCTATTACCCTGAACATGAACAAACCGCAGGAAGCAGCACGGTATGCTTCCCAGGCGATCGAGCTGAGACCCGACTGGGGCGATCCGTACATTCTCCTTGGCAAATCTTATGTCTCAGGAAACAATTCCCTTGGTGATGATTTCGAGCGGAGAACCGCGTACTGGGTGGCTGTTGATATGTTCAAAAAAGCAAAATCAGTTGATCCGAATGCTACCACACAGGCCAATCAGCTGATTAACGACTACAGCCAGTATTTCCCTACCAAAGAGGAACTCTTCTTCCGTTCCATTACCGAAGGTGATGCGTATACTGTCGGAGGCTGGATAAACAAATCAACAACGGCCAGAGCTAAGGGCTGATCAGGACTTTGAAAAAATTAAGATCAAATAGTAAGACTTTTATACTGAAACTCCTGTTTATTACAGGAGTTTCTTTGCTTATTGTTTCATGTGAAAATGATATTCAAAAGATCAATTCCATCACGGACTCTGCCGTGATGCCTGATATTTCTGCAGACAATGTTGAGATCATTTACAGCGATTCAGGCTTCGTAAGGATGAAACTTGAAGCAAAGTACATCAGGCAGTTCTCAAAGGTGGAAGATCCGTACATTGAATTTCCTGAAGGTATTTACGTGAGGTTTTACGATGATAGTCTGAACCTTGAATCAGAGATCAGGGCAAATTATGCAATCTACCATACAAATGACAAATTATGGGATGCCCGAGGAAATGTTGTGGCAAGCAATCTGAAAAATGGCGAAAAACTCAATACGGAACAACTATTCTGGGATGAAAATAAAAAGGCCATCTATTCCAACAGCTTCTCCAGAATAGAAACACAGGATGGAACATTTTACGGTCAGGATGGTTTTGAATCCAACCAGCGGTTTTCAAAATGGAAACTAAAAAGTTCACGCGGAACTGTAAATATTAAAGATGAACCTCCCAATGAGCAGGAAAATCCTTGAAATACTCTGGCTTATCCTGGCTGTCTTATCCCTTGGAGCTGCAATTTACCAAACTTGTTCAGACGGTTTCCGGGAAAGCTATCGATTTTTTCTTATATTTCTGCTTGCCATCCTGGTCTATGCTTTCAGGAGACATCAGAGAATCAAAAATTCACCATGATATAAAATACCGTGACGGAAGGATTTACTTCCGGCCAGGGTGAGAAAAAGGAACATGTCGCCGGTAATGATTATCATATTATGTCTTGTTTTTTCTGCATTTTTTTCAGGAATGGAGATTGCTTTTGTATCATCAAACCGGCTGAAAATCGAACTTGACCGTAAACACGGGCTCTTTTCTTCCAGGATCATCTCCATCTTTCTGAAAAGTCCCCAGCATTACCTCGCCACGATGCTCGTAGGGAATAATATTGCACTGGTCATTTACGGCCTTTTTATTGCACGTTTACTCGAACCGTTCCTGGAGCAGCGGATCGGAATTAAAAGTGAGATCCTGATCCTGATCATTCAGACTATTGTAGGTACAATGGTCATACTGCTCACTGCCGAATTTCTTCCTAAGACGATATTCCGCAGCAGACCCAACATCACCCTGAACCTGTTTTCTGTCCCGGTACTTATATTCTTTATCTTTCTGTATCCTGTGACTATCATAACCCTTGGCATAACCAATTTTGTCATGCGGTATTTTATGGGCGTTAAAGTCAGACTGAAAAACAGCCGTCATAACCCGGTTTTCGGCCGTGTCGATCTTGACCACCTCATCAGCGAAAGCCAGTCGGAACTTGAAAAGAGCCTGGAAGATGAACCTGAAAAGAAAATTTTCCAGAACGCTCTTGAATTTTCGGGACTTAAAGTGCGCGATTGCATGGTACCACGGACCGAAGTTGAGGCTATTGAAATTAGCAGCACCGTTTCCGAGATCAAACAAAGGTTCATTGAAACCGGGTTTTCCAAAATCCTGGTTTTTGAAGATTCCATCGACCGGATTGTGGGATATATCAGTTCAAAGGAACTCTTTAAACATCCACCATCCATACGTTCCAGGCTTGTCGACCTGTCCATAGTTCCGGAAACCATGCAGGTTAACAAACTTTTCAGAAAACTGATCCGGGAGAGAAAGAGCATTGCACTGGTGGTGGATGAATATGGCGGTACTTCCGGCATTATTACCCTTGAAGATATTATCGAGGAGATCTTTGGTGAGATTGAAGATGAGCACGACATTTCAGAATTCGTGGAAAGACAGATCAGTGATCACGAAATGATCCTGTCGGGGAGACTCGAAATTGATTACCTGAATGAAAAGTATAAGCTGGATATACCCGTTTCGGATGAGTATGATACCCTGGCAGGGTTTATTATTGACCATTATGAAAATATCCCAAGGCTAAATACGCGGGTCGTCATTATGCCTTACCAGTACCGGATCCTGAAAGTCAGCCAGACCCGTATCGAACTTGTTTATCTCAGAAGATTGACGGAGACATAGAGGATAACATCTGCATAACACCTTTTACCTTCCGAACTGCAGCGATCCGATCCTGAGGTGATAATCTTGTCTTGTGATCCTGTTGAAAAACAAAGCATTTCCCGTTTTAAGACAGAGGGTTGGTTATCGCAGAATTAATGGTTTCAATTTGCAGGATTAACAATTGAAATTACTATATTCGTAGCCTGAAAAAAAATTAAGATTTAAATACGTTTCGTTAAATGGCAACATTACAGAAAATAAGGAACAAGGCAGGTGTGCTTGTGTCAGTTATCATTGGAATGGCGCTCCTGGCGTTTATTCTGGGAGACCTTCTTCATTCGGGTCCTTCCGTGTTCTCCAAGAAACGCCTCGAGGTGGCAGAAATTGACGGGAAGTCTATAAATTATATGGATTATAATGCCAAAATTGAGCAACTGGCTGAATTTTACCGTACCAGTTACCAGCTTCAATCCCTCGATGAGCAAACCATGGATGGTGTAAGACAGGAAGTATGGCAGAATACTGTAAGGAGCATCATTCTTGATAACAGGATCCAGAAACTGGGAATCAGCGTAAGTGTTGACGAACTGAAAACCATGTTGCTTGGTGATTCCATCAATACAGGCGGATCGAGTGTGATCATGGAAGAGCCGAACCCCGTCGTGCGGAGAATGTTCACCAATCCGGAAACCGGAGAGTTTAACCGGTACCAGATGATGAATTACTTCAATGCAATCAGTAGCGATGTGTACAAGAACGAACGGAAACGCTGGATCTATATTGAAAACCAGATCGTTGATGAACGACTCGGCCAGAAATACTTCACTCTCGTCAGGAAAGGATTTTCGCCAAATTCACTAGATGATAAGGAATATGCAGAGGCAGCCGGGTCAACGGTCAATTTCAGTTTCGTTTACCTTCCTTTCAATACCATTCCCGATAATGATGTGAAGGTAAGTGATACGGAAATCAGCGAGTATTATGAAAACCATCAGCATCAATATAAGCAGGATGAATCCAGAAGCCTGGAATATGTGGTTTTCAATGTTACCCCTTCCGAGAAGGATGATCAGAACGCCAGGGAATTCATTAGCCAGGCCAAACCGGCTTTTGAACGCTCGGATAATCCTGTTGATTTTGTAAACAGTAATTCCGACATTCCTTTTAAGGACGATAATTTCGGCTATGATGAACTTCCTCAATCCATCCGTGATTCCATCTTTAATGCTAAACCCGGGTTTGTCGCCGGACCATATTTTGATAACGGTGCATACAAACTGGCCCGGTTTATAGAGTTTGTTTATCTTCCCGATTCAGTGAGGGCAAGACATATCCTGATCAGCCTTTCCGTTCAAAGAGATGATCAGCGTGCAAAAGCTATTGCCGACAGTCTGAAGAACCTTATCGATCACGGACAGGATTTTGCATCTCTGGCAAAAGAATTCTCTGCCGACCAGTCCAACCGTCAGATCGGCGGTGATCTTGGATGGTTCACAGAGAAGACAATGGTTAAGCCTTTCGCCGATGCAGCATTCACTGGTAAAGTGGGTGAAGTGGAGGTCGTGAAAACCAAGTTCGGATACCACGTACTGAAGATCGAAGCCCAGAGCCCGAAAGTAAAGAAAGCAAAACTGGCCATCGTGGAAAGGGAGGTGATCCCCAGCGACGAAACCTATCAGAAAATTTATACCGAAGCAGGCCAGTTTGGGAGTGAAGCCTCAAGTGTTCAGAAATTCAGGGATCTGTGCACCCAGAAAAATATTTCACCCAGATTTGCTACGGATATCAAGAGAAATTCAGAAACCCTCCCCGGTCTCGAAAATTCCCGTGAAATTATACGGTGGGCTTACGAACATGATCAAAACTCCATCAGCAACATCTTTGATCTGACTGATAAATATGTGATTGCCGCTCTCACTGATGTGAAAGAAAAAGGGTATGCACCCCTTGAGAATGTCAAGTCGGAAATTGAGATCACCCTGATGAAACAGAAAAAACTGGAAAAACTGGCTGGCCAGGTGAAAGAAAAAATCGCAGGCGCTGCTAACATTGATGATGTGGCTGCCGACCTGAACAGCCAGGTTTCGGAAGCTTCCAAAGTAAGGTTCGTGAACCCTTATGTCAATGGCGTCGGACTCGAACCTGAAGTTGTGGCCAGCGCTTTCGTGATTCCTGAAAACAAGCTTTCTGCCCCGGTTGAAGGAGAGAACGGAGTTTTTGTCATTGATGTTACAGACAAAACCGTTCCGGAAAAGCCGGATATCCAGGCTGCCGAATTCAGACTTAAATACACGCTCCAGAGCCGTGTGGCTTATGAAGGATATAATGCGCTGAAAGAAGATGCCAAAATCGTGGATAACAGGATAAAATTCTATTAATCTGTCCTGGATGTTTACAGTTGGATCAACAAACTTTTATATGCCATCGGGAAACGTTATGCGGCAGGCTTTTTAGAATTCGAACTGAACGACGGACATTCTATTGCCGTTCATCAAGAATCGGGCGCTCTTCTAAAAGAAGGAAAATTTTTATTGGCAGGCTAATGTATCATAGGGTTAGCCGTCAGAGTCCAGATTCAGGAGGCTCCGGTAATTTAGGGTCTTAATCCTGGTTCTCCCCGGTCATATCGCCCAAAATGGAAATCGCCTTCAGGATAGAGTCAACATTACTGATGATCAGGATGAGCTTGTTATGTTCTTCCTTCATCTGGATGCGTGATGGTTGCTTCTGGACATATTGAAGTACCTTGCCGAAGGTGGCAGACTGATAGTAAGAGGAATCGGGATCCGGAATAAAATGGCAGATCATCTTCCTGTTCTTGATGATCATTTTCTCAATTCCGAGCTTCACAGCTTTCCATCTTAACCTTACCGTATTCATCAGTTCCTGCGTCTGCACCGGAATCTGCCCGAAACGATCTATGAGCTTGTCGGCAAAATCCCGCAGATCGGCTTCTTCAGCGATATTATCAAGTTCACGGTATAACCTTATCCTTTCTGAGATATTTGAAATGTAGGATTCCGGGAAAAGCACTGAAAAGTCGGTGTCGATCTGGCAGTCGGCGATATATTCCCGCTCTTTAACTTCTTCGCCGGGAACGGTGAAAACATCCCTGAACTCATTTTCCTTCAGTTCGAAAATCGCTTCTGCCAGAATCCGCTGATATGTTTCGAAGCCGATATCGGCAATGAATCCGCTCTGTTCGGCACCAAGCAGATTTCCGGCGCCCCTGATGTCGAGGTCCTGCATGGCAATGCTCATGCCGCTTCCCAGTTCGGAGTACTCTTCAATTGCTCTGAGTCTGCGTCTTGCCTCCGGTGTAAGTAGCTGAACCGGTGGTGCAAGAAGGTAACAGAAAGCCTTTTTATTGGACCGGCCCACGCGGCCTCTCAGCTGATGCAGATCGCTTAACCCGAAATGATGGGCGTTGTTGATAATAATGGTGTTCGTGTTGGAGATATCGAGACCGGATTCTATTATTGAAGTTGCGATCAGAACATCGTAAAAACCCTGCATAAAGTCGAGCATGATATTTTCCAGCTTGCTTCCTTCCATCTGCCCGTGGGCGATCACCGTACGGACACCCTTGCATAACCGGTTGACCAAAAGTTCTATCTCGGTGATGTTCTGAACCCGGTTATGTATAAAAAACACCTGTCCGCCCCGGTTCACCTCATATTCAATGGCTTCCTTGATGATATCCTCGTTGAAAGTGTGGAGTTCGGTAATGATGGGGTGACGATTTGGTGGAGGAGTATTAATGATAGAAAGGTCGCGGGCTCCCATAAGTGAAAATTGCAGCGTCCGTGGAATGGGTGTGGCTGTCAGAGTAAGAGTATCGACATTGAGCTTCATCTGGCGCAGCTTTTCTTTTACACTCACACCGAATTTCTGTTCCTCATCGATGATCAGAAGGCCAAGGTCTTTGAATTTCACATCCTTTCCCACCAGCTTATGCGTCCCGATGACGATATCCACTTCGCCGCGGGCCATTTTCCCAAGGACGGCTTTCTGGTTGGCAGGACTCCTCAGCCGGCTGATATATTCAACAGAGCAGGGAAAACCGTTAAGTCGTTCCCTGAACGTATTATAATGCTGAAGGGCCAGGATCGTAGTGGGGACCAGGACTGCTACCTGCTTGGAATCGGTTACAGCCTTAAAGGCTGCCCTGATAGCCACTTCCGTCTTGCCAAAACCCACATCACCGCAAACCAGCCTGTCCATGGGATGAGCCGATTCCATCCCTTCCTTTACATCCCTGGTGGCTTTTTCCTGGTCAGGCGTGTCCTCGTAAATGAAGGAGGCCTCTAGCTCCTGCTGCAGATAGGTATCGGCACTGAAGCGGTAACCTTCCTCGTTCATCCTGCCTGCGTAAAGCTTTATTAACTCGACGGCAATATCCTTGACTTTTTTCTTAGTTGTCGCCTTAAGCTTCTGCCAGGCACCGGTCCCCAGCTTATAAATTTTCGGAGGGGCATTGTCCTTGCCTTTATATTTGGAAATCCTGTGCAGGGAATGGATGCTGACAAACAATACATCTTTGTCCTTGTATATCAACCGGATGGATTCCTGTTTCTTCCCGTTTACCTCAATCGTTTCCAGCCCGCCAAAGATTCCGATACCGTGATCGATATGAACGACATAATCGCCCGGCTTCAGGTCGGTAATATCCTTCATCGAAATGGATTCCTTTCGGTTATACCGGTCATGGATCCTGAATTTGTGGTACCGCTCGAATATCTGGTGATCGGTATACAGGCATAATTTAAGATCGTGATCGATGAAGCCCTCGTGAAGTGTCTTCAGAACCGGTACGAAACTGATGGATGGGTCTATGGCGTGAAAAATATCCTTTAGGCGTTCAAACTGATTTTCATTGTCAGACAACACTCTTACCTCATAGCCGTCAGATGTCTTCTGCCTGATTTCGTCACTGAGCAGTTCGAAGTTCTTGTTGAAAACCGGTTGAGGCGAGGTATTAAATGTGAACTCCTGAATGGCATTCTTTAAAAAATAATGCCCGAATTCAACCTTGTTAAGCCTTGCCATATCATGGACCAGATCGTGGGCGTTTACGATGACTTCGGATTTCATCAATGTGACATCTGATTCATCCTCAATGCTGGTGCGGTCATATATATCATCGATTCGGCTAAGGATAACGCCCAGATCATCGGCCCATACCGTGGTGTTTTTTGGTAAATATTCGAAGAAGGATACACGTTTTACCAGCCTTTCCTTTTCCCACTGGATATTGGGTACAACGCTGATTTTCCTGATCTTTTCAACCGAGAGCTGGCTCTCCGCATCGAAGGCCCGGATGGACTCCACCTCATCACCGAAAAAATCGATACGGCACGGATGAGTGGATGAGAAAGAGAAAATATCGATAATACTTCCCCTGAGCGCGTACTGTCCCGGTTCATTTACAAAATCCACCAGCTCGAACCTGTAGGTTTCGAGCAGTTCCTTCAGAAATTCACGGTTGATCTTTTCTCCCTCCTTAATCAGGAAAGTGTTATCATCAAGTCCCTTACGACTGATTACTCTTTCCATCAAAGCTTCGGGGTAGGTTATAATAAAACTTTCCACCCGCCGCTCATTCAGCCTTTTTAATACCTGTGTCCGGGTGATGATGTTCGCTTCATCCGTTTTTTTGTACTGAATGGAACGGGTATACGATGAAGGGAAGAACAGGATATGATCGGTTCCTCCAAGCGTGGTAAGATCATTATAAAAGTAGGCTGCTTCCTCTTTTTCATTGAGAATAATGAGGTGGGCTCCACGGACTTTTGAAAGGCAGGCATGGATGAAAGCGGAACGTGAAGATCCGGAAAGTCCCTTCAGATGCACAACTTTCCCGTCCGGCTCCTCTAAAAGTCCGGCAATATCATCTGGTTCTTTCCGCTCTTTATAAATATCCAAAGACATCTTAAAAACTTCGCCTGCAAAGCTAATCAAAATTGAGCTAAATCGTTCTTTTACTATGGAAAACAACAAAGGGGCTGCTGCTGTTTCAAAGGGGCCGTTCCCGGGGATAATTTAAAAGGCCCTGAACAGAACCCGAAACGTTCAATCAGTAATAATTTCTGTTTACCTCTGTCCCCCAAACCCCGTTTCGTATGAAGTCTCTCTGTTCCTCCGGCGCTGAAAGGGTGTCCCGGCGGGAGATGAAATGGTCTGCTAAAACGAACTTATGTTAAGAAAACTTTACCGGACTTTTAAAACCATGTCAGGAGATATTCTGATCAGGATGGTCTTCATTAAAACAGGAATGATTATCTTGTATAACAATTGACTCGGGAACTCCTTCTTACGTTCATTTTATCAGTGACTTAATGGGGAAAAAACACGACGATAATGAGTTGCTCAACAGGATCAGTGAATTGCAGGGAGAGCTTGCGAGATGCAACGCTTTGTTAAAAAGCATGGAGGAATCCGGGGGTACTGTTCCGCCAGAGAATCTGGAGGAGAGGATGGAAAGGTTTAGCGGCTTACTGAAGAATATTTCGGAACTGACAATTGAAACTAATGAAAAGGGGGTAATTACTTACCTGGATGAAAGGTCCGCTGATTCTCTGGGCTATTCTCTTTCCGAACTTCCGGGGCGTCACCTGGCAGAACTAATCCATCCTAAAGATCAGGATCTTTTCGGAAAAAGACTAAAGTTAATAAGTAAATCTCCGGTTAATTCAGTTGATATATGGCGTTTTAAGCATAAAATAGGGACATACCTGACATTTGAGTGCCGGGCATCTTCTTACAGGTATCCTTCGGGGGAAAATAGGTTTTTGGTGATTGCTTATGATATTTCCGCCAGGACAGAGAAGGAAACGGAAAACCAGAATATCAGGTACCGGCTTAACCGTGCTGAAAAAGTGGCAGGGCTTGGTCATTGGGAACTTGACCTGAATACCATGGAGATGATCGGTTCGGAAGGTGCTCTGGCTATCTATGGCTTACAGGACAAAAGGCTTCTACTCAAAACCGTTCAGAATATACCCCTCCCTGAATATCGTTCAGATATGGACGAAGCACTGGACAAGCTGGTTGGGAAAGGGATACCCTATGATATTGAATTTCAGATCAGGAGAAAGTCTGACGGGAAGATCCTTGATATTCATTCCATTGCCGAGTATGATAAAAAACGGAACCTTGTTTTTGGTGTAATCCAGGATATCACCGAACAGAAGAACGCCAGGAGGGAGCAGAAAGCCAGCGAGGATCGTTTCAGGATGATCATTCAGGAGAATCCTATTCCGATGATCATCATTGATAAACGGTTGAACATATTAACCTTCAACCGTAAATTCACTCAGACCTTCGGTTATACAGCTGACACCGTGAAAACGGTTAGAATGCTTTGGAAAAAAATGTTTCCGGATCCTAAAATCCGGAAAAAAAAGAAGAAACAGTTGGATAATATCCTCAGTACGGCTGTTAAGGAAGGGCAAGAGCATGATAAACTGGTCAGGGACATCCGCTGTAATGATGGTTCGGTCAAGACGGTTGAATTTCATTTTGTTTCACCGGGTGATGTAAATGTCATTTCGATGATCGATATCACGGGAATTCTTGAAACACAAATTGCACTTCGTGACAGTGAGGAAAGGCTGCGACTGGCCATCCAGGCCTCCGGATACGGATTGTATGAACTCAATTTGCAAACCTTTGAGCTTTCTCTGTCTAAGGAAGTTTCCCGGATGCTGGGATATAATGACCCTGGAAAGTTACTTGAATTCCGGGGCTCAATTCGTGAGATGATTCATCCGGAGGATGCCAATAGAGTGACGAAGCTCATGAACAACTATATCGAAGGAGGTCTGGTGGAATTCAGGGATGAACTCCGATTTGCCCATACCAGCAGAGGATGGATATGGGTGATGTGCAGTGGAAAAACCGTCAGTTTTACAACTGAAGGCCGGCCTGAACGCATGGTTGGGATACTGGCAGATATTACCCAGATAAAGAACTATGAAATTCAGCTGCTGGATAAGAATCGGGCCATCGCATCTCAGAATGAAGAGTATGCTGCCTTAAATGAGGAGTTACAGAGTACACTCGGGGAATTACAGGAGACAAACCTGAAGCTTGGAGTCGAAAAAGAACGGGCACAAGAGAGTGACAGGCTTAAATCGGCATTTCTTGCTAATATGAGTCACGAGATACGGACACCCATGAACAGCATTCTCGGCTTCTCAGAGTTACTCGTCCAGGAAGGCCTCACTGCGGAGAAAAGAAAAAAATTTACCAGTCTGATAGGTACTTCGGGTGAACAACTGATGCGGCTGATTAATGATATCATCGATATATCCAAGAT
Source organism: uncultured Bacteroidales bacterium (assembly GCA_963732905.1). Classification (GTDB taxonomy): domain Bacteria; phylum Bacteroidota; class Bacteroidia; order Bacteroidales; genus DASQZK01. The sequence continues at coordinate 96,234 of CAVTBM010000006.1, read as the reverse complement.
TGAATCCAACCAGTTACGTATCGAGAAGGATTGGTGCAACATAAATGATTTCTTTGAGGAAATTCTTGCCAGTCACCTGCAGCATCGCAACTTCCGGGAAAAAAAAGGCCTCGTGATCAGGTTCCGCCCCCCGGTCGGACAGGCGGTTACCGAGTTATATACCGATTGCTTCAGACTCAAGCAAATACTCGACAATCTGCTTAACAACGCCATAAAATTTACAGACAAGGGATTTATTGAACTGGGATACAATATCTTCGAACAGGCTGATAACCCGCATATCGAATTTTACGTTCAGGATACGGGTTCAGGGATTTCCGCCGGGGATTTGGAAAAGATATTCATACGTTTCACACAGGCCGAGAGTTCTGCCCGTGCAGGGGGAACGGGCCTCGGACTGACAATCACGAAAGGGCTGGTTGAGCTTCTTGGCGGGGAGATCAGTGTTGAGTCCAGTCCTGGCAACGGCTCTGTTTTCAGGTTCACCCATCCGTTTGAGATCAGGATCTGAGGATATCGCTTCCCGTTAGTGCAAAATGCATCATTCGTTATCCCGCTGCTTTGTGCATGCAGGCAGACGTTTGACCCTTACCCTTCCTTTTGGATCATTTCCTCTACTTTCGACACCATATGTCTGGAGCCGGTAAAAAAAGGAACCCTCTGGTGAATCGACTCAGGCAGTATTTCCAGGATACGGTGTCCCTTACCGTCGGTGGCCGATCCGGCAGCCTGCTCGGCAAGAAAGGCTATTGGATTGCATTCATACAGGAGCCTCAGTTTGCCACCGGGGTGTCGGGCAGTTGAGGGGTACATGTAGATACCTCCTTTCATCAGGTTTCTGTGAAAATCGGCTACCAGTGATCCAATATATCTTGCAGAATATGCTTCTTTATCTTCATCACTTTTACAATAGTCAAGATATTTCCGGATTCCCGGTGAAAACTGGTTGTAATAACCCTCATTGACTGAATATATTTTGCCGTCGGTGGGTGTACAGATCTGGTAATGTGAGAGACAGAATTCACCGATGGAAGGATCAAGGGTGAAACCGGTAACACCCAGACCGGTTGTATATACCAGCATGGTCGACGAACCGTAGATGACATAACCGGCGGCAACCTGCTTTGTTCCCGGCTGCAGTATGTCCCGTTCATCCGGCAAAGTTCCGACAGGGGTAATCCTGCGGTAAACAGAAAAAATTGTCCCGATGGAGACGTTCACATCTATGTTTGAGGAACCATCAAGAGGATCAAGACAAAGGATGTATTTCCCATCTTTGGTCAGCGTATTATCATAGGAGACGAGTTCACTGTTCTCCTCCGAAGCGATCCCACAGACTTCACCACTCGAAGTCAGGATCTTGATGAACTGATCATTGGCGAAAACATCCAGTTTTTTTACATCTTCGCCCTGAATATTGGTTTTGCCGGCTTCACCAAGGATATCCGCCAGTCCGGCGGCGTTTACTACCCGGTTTACATATTTGGAGGCAACGCCTATATGATTAAGTATCCGGGTAAGATCTCCCTTGGCATACGGGAAGGCTGTCTGCTGTTGAAGAATGAATTCGTTCAGGATCTGAGGCTGGTATTGTTTTGCCATGATTTGAGGAATTAGCCGGGATCAAAATCCGGATTATATCCAATTGAAGAAAATAATGCTGCGGAAAAGACACAATATTTTCCCGATTGCTAAGGGTTCAATTATATTTGTAACCTATAAAACGTTGAATCCTATGTATGTGTTCAAATTCGGCGGAGCATCGGTCAGCAATGCCGGTGCAGTCCGGAACCTTGCAAATATCCTGAGGCGCTACGAAGGAAATATGGTTGTTGTGGTATCGGCGATGGGTAAAACCACCAATGCTCTTGAGCAGCTAACCGACCTATATATCAGCCGTAAGCAGGAAGAGCTGGAAAAAAGTTTTGAAAATCTCAGGGCATACCATTACTATATCATGCACGACCTATTCCCGGATGAAAATCACCCGGTTCACGAAGAGGTGAAAAAGATCTTCCTGATGATGCAGGCGAAGTTTGAGGAGTCGCCGACCATGAACTATGATTTTGATTATGATCAGGTCGTGAGTTACGGTGAGATCCTTTCCACGGTTATCATAGCCGCATTTCTCAATGATTCCGGAATTTCCTCTCAGTGGATAGATATACGGAAATCGCTGATAACAGATGATTCCTACCGGGAAGGCCATGTCGACTGGGAACTTTCTGCTGTTCTGGTGAAAAACAATTTCCGCTTCGACCAGGACCGTGTGATTGTCACCCAGGGTTTTCTGGGGGCTACCGTCAATAACATAACCACGACTTTGGGCCGTGAGGGTTCTGACTACACGGCAGCTATCCTTGCCTATATCCTGGACATTCCCGAGGTCGTCGTCTGGAAGGATGTCCCCGGTGTGCTGAATGCTGATCCCAAATGGTTCGACCATACCGTACTCCTGCCCAGACTTTCCTACAGGGATGCTATCGAACTGGCCTATTACGGGGCAAGTGTCATTCACCCGAAAACCATTCAACCGCTGAAGAAGAAAAATATCCGCCTGTATGTTAAATCATTCCTGCATCCGGATGAACCAGGAACGGTCATTGGCAATGATGTTGATGATAAACTCGTGCCTTCCTTCATCTTTAAAATGGATCAGGTTCTCATCAAAATCTTCCCGGAAGATTTTTCCTTCATTGCAGAGGAAAACCTCAAAACCATTCTTGGAATTTTTGCGGCTTATCATTTGAAGATAAACCTGATGCAGAATTCCGCCATCTCGTTCAAGGTTTGCGTGAATAACGACAGGATCCGGATTCCGAAAGTGATCATGGATCTTGAGGATCATTTCAGCGTTGAAACAGAAAACGGACTGGAACTGGTAACCATCCGCTATTTCGATGAGGAAACCATAAAACGCGTTACCGTGGAGAAGGAGATCATTCTGGAGCAACACAATACAAACACAGCCCAAATGGTAATGCGGGACAGGGCGGTTGAAAAATCAGTCTGAATTGAAAGTGTCAGGTATTTTCTTCTTCGCTGGCAGGCTTATAAGGTATAGTGACAGTGAATATTGAACCTTTGTTTTTTTCGGAAGACAGTGAGATCTGCCCACCCATCAGTTCGGAATTTTCTTTGGCTATCGATAATCCAAGTCCGAGACCACTGTAGGCTTCCGAAGAATCCTTATTCTCCTGGGAAAAGCGTTCAAAGATGACGGTTTGTTTCTCAGGTGCAATACCAATTCCGGTATCTTTAACATAAATTTCCAGGTTCGGCCTTTCCAGTCTGTAGCCGATCTCGATATATCCCTTCCTGGTAAATTTTAGTGCGTTTTCGAGAAGGTTGCCCAGGATCTTATTCAGTTTTGTTTCATCAGAAAGAATATTACTTTCCTCATCAGACAGTCCTTTGGTGAGTAAAAGCCGGATACCCGATTCCCTGGTCTTTATTTCAAAGATCATATGAAGTTCGGTAAGCAGGTCATTCAGACAGACCTTTTGTTCAATAGCTTTCACCTGCCTGGTTTCGAGCCTTGAAATTTCTACGATGTTGTCAATGACCCTGAGGAGTTGCTCACTGCTCTTAATAATAATCGATGTAAATTTTTTACGTTTATCTTCCGTCAGATCCGGTTCGTTCAGCAAGCCGGAAAATCCTATAATCCCGTTCATCGGTGTACGGATCTCGTGGCTCATATTGGCGATGAAGGAGGATTTCAGCTGATCACTCTCTTCAGCATGGTCTTTGGCAATGAGTAATTCCTGGTTTATACTCATCAACTCTTCATTCTGGGTCTCGATTTCTTCCGTCTTATCCTTTAGATCAATTTCAAATTCTTTCCGTTCGGTAATATCAACAGCCATGCTGCTCAAAGCATTCCGGCCATCCGGCAACTGACCTACAGGACTGGTTCTGAATTCCCAGATCCGCTGTTCTCCATCCCTTGTCTGAATCTTCCACTCACCATCATATTTGGGAGCATCGAGCTTATATAAGGATTCAATATACCCCATGCTGGCAGCGGCACTTGCACCATAAGCTTTCCTGGACCATTCGGCAATGGTCGGGATATCTTCCAGGGTATAACCCGTAATGTCTGTCCATGCTTTGGAAATCATCACCACCTCTCCTTCGGCATGGATCATAATGGGGAATGGGGCATACATAACAGCGTTCCGGAATCTCTTTTCACTGTTCTCAAGTATCTTTTGTGAAGTGGTCAAACGCTTCCCGAGTGTTGTGGATATAATAATGACAATAAAGCCAAAAACCGTTAGTGCAAAAATCAGCTCTATCGCCGCTGCAAGAGCAGGGTTTTTGAGACTGGAAAAAATGGTTGAATTCACATAACTGTTTATCATCATCAGCAAAAGGATCGCCGGTAAAAACGTCTTGGTCAGTTTACTCTGAACCGAAGAGCCTTTTAAAAGTGAGAACGGCCAGAATTCAAACTTTATCGCCATCAACAGCGATATACTTAAGAGCCAGAAGCATATCGCCGTGGGAAGGGCTACCGGTATGGTGGCTCCGCCGTAGAGAATGGGGGCATTGTATAAGTACCCGATGATGAGGACCGAACTGACAAAAAAAATGATGAAGGCGATGATCCCGAACAGAATTTTCCGGGAGTTGCCCTTCATATCGAAAAAGATCAGCAATGCCAGGCATACCAATACAAAAAGACTGGCAGTAACAGGTGACATCCGGCCGTTCACATAATTATCCTTCATTTCCGGGTTCTTAAGAAAAATGTCCTCGGCATCCCATGAGAATCCGATGATCCATTTTAACAGGATCAAAGAAACCAGTCCAAGTATGAGGACCACGAATATTTTGCTAAATACCTTTGTCGCCTTTGATGCCCTGAACCGGTAAAAAAAGAGAAGCGTAAGAGTAAGAATAATGAATGAAACTGCCGTTGAGGGAGCTATCGGAATATAAAAAACTGAAAACTGTGCAAAGACAATCCGGCCGGTTATCCAACCGAAAAGGCCCAGTAAGGCAATCATCAGAACAAGACTAAAAAGGATCTGTTCTGATCGCTTGTATCGCTGCAATCCACTAAACATGGCTCAGATAATGAGATGGTTTACCCAAGTAAATTATTGTTATACAAATTGTTACTCTCAGAAAGTTGAATTACTTGTCAAAATCCTGAAAGCCTGATTCATTCTGACTTTGGTGGTAAATATACAATTATATTCAATGAAATATTATAAGTTACCAGGACGGTCATACAAAATTATTTATCCTTGTTTTCGGCCATTCAGAAAAAGGTATGGACATGTGCAGGGATGCGGATTTCAGTGTGAAAGCCGGGCGGTGCCGGCGGCCTTTTCAGGACTGAAATCGATTCTTCCGCGAAAGGCCGCTGTATGATTGCTCAGGTTAGTACCTTCGAAGTGAAATTCCTGATCATTCTGCTGGCGTACGATCCTGATCGTTTCGCCAGGCATGGTCTCTTTAAGGTAATTCATCGACAGGCGGACAGGGTAACGGGTTTTGTGAAAATCCAGGCTTAACGTATCCATCATCCAGTCGATATAGCGGGTTGAAGTAACATGTTTGTTCAGGTCGAGGTCAAAATATCCCGCTTTAATCTCTAGAATATCCGTTCCTTCCACGGGCATCAGCTTTTCCGGTGATGATTCGATGGCTTGTTTCATGTGAAGACGTGAGAAAATATCAGCGTGGATATTATCAATTTTTTTTGGGCGTTTTGTGTCCATGTCAACAGCCAGCCATCCTGATGTGGCCCTGGCAATAAGTTCCTGTTTATGATCACGCACCAGAAAATCTCTCAGGTAGATGATCCTTTCGATATTTTTTGGCCAGGTTTCCACTTCAACCTGCTCATACCAGGTAAAAGGCCGGTATATTTCAACGGTCATCCGGCTAAGGACCCAGAACAACTGCTGTTCCCGGATGCCGCCGAAGCCAAAACCCAGGCTGTCGGCCGAATTGATGGCTGACTGAATCAGGAAATTCACCAGTGCTCCCAGCCTCAGACGGGCTTCCATGTCAGTGTCTGCCGAGGTCACTTTAAATTTTGATACAGAGATCAGTTCATCTTCTGTGTAATCTTTCATGGTAAGGTATTTTATTAGACGGAAGATATTTCTGGAAAATGCAGGGAAATTTCCGCAGGCCAAAAATACACAATTATCATGAGTCATAACCTATCATTCAATATTCAGAACTCCCGTCTCCGAATTCATGATTCATCATTCAGTTTCACCACAGATTTCACAGATTATCACAGATTATTATAGATCGGGTCCGGTTTTTACATAGACGTGAAGCATCACGTCTCAACGATTTGGTTTTTCATTCAATATTCAGATCTTCCGTCTTCTCTTGCTAACTCCCTCAATCCCTAATTCTTCCCCACGCTCACCCCTTGATCCCCTGAGGGGGAAATCCACCCGCCTTGACATTCTCCAGTTTGCATCTTTCCTTCTTCTCATCTTCCCATTGACATGCATCAAGTCGTGTCTCTACGAAAGAGACTTCATCTTCCCATCCTAACTTTCTAACTTTCTAACTTTCTAACCTCTAACTTCTAACCTCTCTGACATATATTTGTTATTTTTATGTACTGGAAATTTACTGTACCCGTGGTTTCAGCCAGGAGAGCAGATCCTTTTAAAACGACCGGGAAAAAGGTAGTTTCATTACCGGCCTTATCTTAAATACAATTTATTAATTTCATCATCATGAAAAGAATCCTGTTTTTTGCCGTTATTTCTGCTCTGGTTATTGCCGGATGCAACCGGAGCGGGAAGTCCGATAAGACGTTATTAACCCTGCAACAGGCCGATTCTCTCGTGTCGGTCAGCCATGCCTGGTCAAGGCCATACAAGTCATTCATGAAGTATATTGATTCCCTTGAAAACCGTACCTCGTCGGGGGACAAGGTTTCTGATGAGTACTTTTTTCACAGCATTGTCTATGGCTATAACCTGAACCACAGTCTTCGCATTCCATACGAAGGCTTTACCACCGACCCCGATTATCATGTTCTTGCAAAGGGAACGGATCTTAAGGCTGACAGTCTGCTAAAAAATGAAGAGTATTGCAAATTTCTTGAACGCTACCTTGACCTGACGGCGAAATATATGATTGAAGCCGGGCAGGCTCCGGATTATAAAGACAATCTTTTCATCAACACCCAGTTTTACATTGCAAATCACCAGTTAACAGGGGAAGTCAGGCAATATGCGTTGTACAAGATCATGTTACTGCAGATCAATACCTTCGGCATAGATAATATCGGTGGGATGTACGCTGATTTTAAGAAGGAGTGTACCGATGCGGCATACCTGCATGCCGTGGAGCAGGCTTTGCAAAAGGAGGAAAACATTTACAGTGTGGCTGAGAAGCTGGTTTATAAGGTGGTGGGAAGTGATTCACTCAATGCTTATGTCACGTATCCTGAACAAAGGCAGAATACTATGCCCGTCATCGTGCTGGTGCATGAAGGTGGCTGGTATGACGGTCAGCCCGGTGAAAATATGCAACTGGCAAAGCTGTTCAACCAGCTTGGTTTTGTATCGATTTCGGTGGAATACCGTTTGAAGGCCAGGCAGAATGCCACGCCGGTTGATGGTCTCATGGATGTCAAATCTGCAATACGCTGGGTGCGGGAAAATGCCGGTCAGCTAGGGATCGACCCGCACCGGCTGGTTGTCGGAGGTGTTTCAGCCGGTGGCCACCTGGCCGCAGCAACAGCGCTTATATCAGGTTATGATGAGCCTGGCGAGGATACTTCCGTGAGCACGATGCCCGAAGCGGTCATCGTCTGGTCGGGATGTGTCGATCCGACGGTCGATGCCTGGTTTAACTATTGTCTTCGCGGGACGGATGATCCGGTGAAGTTGTCACCTACAAATAATGTCAAACCGGGAGCACCGCCATTCCTGATCTTCCAGGGAACACACGATGAATTCCTGGATTACCATAACCACATCGCTTTTCAGAAAAAACTGGAAGATGCCGGGGACTATTGCAATCTGGTCATCTATAAAGGAAAGAGCCATTTCCAGGTGCTGGATCAGGATATTAAACCGGTAATTGAGGAATTTCTGAAGGAGAAGCTGAAAAATCATTGAATAAGCCAAACTGTCAAAGTGAATTAACAGGAAGCACGGGATTCCGGTCTTCAACATGTTGGCATGTCAATTCAGTGTAGAATTCCGGTAGTTAACTGATCAGGCTTACTGGTGAATACATTGAAGTCAGGCTAAACAATATTGTATTTCAATTAGTGAAAAAGATTTCCCCCCTGCGATATTGCCATCTACAGAAAACGATGTATATTGAACATTGATTTTTGACAGTTGTTAATTAAAATGTCCAATGTAGTTTGGAAACGGTCTGAAAAGTAATGGCTATACGGTATATATTAATAACTATAAGGGGATTAAGACAGAGTTGAAGGTTGACAGATTGATTTTCTCTTCCTCTTGTTCTCAATACCACAATCTATGCAACCGTTGATTAAAAATTCCCGGGTAAAGAAAATTTCTATCTTGAATGATTGTTTTGCCGGTGTTTATGTACCAACTCTCATAGCCATTTCAACAAAAAAGCATTTGAAGAGAATAAGATTTCTGCCGGCATTGCTGTGCAGCAGAATGTGTTTTGCATGATATGGCAGAATTGATCGGATCATTCAGTCAGAGTGATTTCTTTTATTAATCTCTTTATCTCCGCAAGGAGAATTACGTTCGGGATGACCGGATGTTTGTGTGTACCGGCCCTGTTCCCGATTAACGAGGTTTTGAGTTACTAAATTCAGCAGATTATGTCTGTCCGGACCTTAATTTTACCGGTTATTTCTTCGGTTATTTTACTTTTTTCCGGAATAACGCTCAACGGGCAGAACATAGCAAATCTTAAACAGGAAAAACCTTTTTCCATCTCCGGTTCCCTTGGCGGATCAATGATGTTTTATGATGTCACAGGAAGGCCGGCCAGTCAAAAGCCATTCATATGGATGCTTACAGGCTCCCCTACGGTATCTCTTTATGGCATCCAGTTTCCTTTCTCTTTCACCGTAAGTCAGGAACAGAGGGACTTTCGCCAGCCTTTCAATAAATTCGGGGTAAGTCCTTATTATAAATGGGTGAAACTTCACCTGGGGTACCGGAATATCAACTGGTCGCCTTACAGCATGGCGGGGCACACTATTTATGGCGTCGGAGCAGAACTCACCCCGGGCAAATTCCAGTTCGGGATCCTCTACGGCCGGCTTCTGAAAGCCATCGATCCGAATTCTCAAACGTATGATCTGAACCAATCCTACGTCAGCACTCCTTCTTTTGAACGGAAAGCCCTGACCATGAAGGTTGGTTATGGCACTGAAAAGAACAATGCAGCCATTCTTTTCCTGAAAGGATGGGATGAACGCAATTCACTGGGCGTCGATTCCTTTCAGTCCAATCTTATGCCTGCAGAAAATGTGATCCTGTCGTTTCTGACGCACCAGCAGCTGGGTTCGTTATTTAATTTCAATCTCCAGTTGTCCCAGTCTCTTTATACCAACAACCTGAATTCCGGCATCCCCGACAGCACAAATCATGCATTGATGAATCTCTTCTCCGGTATTTATACCGGGAATGCAACGACATACACAAGCAATGCCCTTGAATCATCTTTCGGTTATTCAGGGAAAAAGGTATCGATGAACATCCGGTTTAAACAGATCGATCCCGGCTACCGGTCTATGGGAGCTTATTTCTTCCAGAATGATATCCGCAACCTTACCTTGGAACCGGCATGGCATTCAGGCAACCAGAAATATAATTTCAGCGGCAGTATCGGCTTTCAAAGCGACAACCTGAAAAACAACCTGCCTTCAACAACCCACCGCACGATCGGATCCCTGAGCTTCTCAGCCAATCCCTCACAGGTGTACAATGCCAATCTGACCTATTCAAACTATGATATGGGCCAGTCGAAAGGAGCCACCCCGGTTGATTCCCTTTATGAGATCTCGCAGACAACGCAGAATGTAGCGATTAATCAGAACCTTAATTTTACAGGGACGTCCTTATCGCATATGGTCATGCTCAGCTATAATTTTCAGAAGCTGAAAGACAAGAACGGGAACACGGCAGATTTTAATTCCTATACTTCATCCACTCTCATGGCCAACTATATGTTGTCTTTCCTGACCGCCGGCCTGACCATGGGGCTGGGATATAACTACACTGTTTTCAGCCTGAAAAATTCTGAAAACAAGATCTCCGGGCCGTCATTTTCATTGACAAAGACGTTACTGAAACGAAAACTTTCCCTGATGTTTGCCGATCACTACTTTAAAAATGCTCTGACATACAGTACCGGGGCAAATGACCAGATCTCGGGCATCAACAGGATATCCTTCAGCGGGACAGTCAAACCCTCAAAACACCACAGGTTTTATGTCAGGCTTTATGTGAATAACGCAAAGTCTAAGACCTCAAACTTTACACCCTTCACCGAACGAAAAGGAGACATTGGTTATGTATACTCATTTTAAGCAGACCGGAAGGATCATTGCCTTCGTATTGCTGGCAGTGATCATAACCCCCGCAGTAAGTTCACAGCGGGCAGTGGTAACCAGTGTAAACACGGTAATGCTGGGGCCCCCGTATAATGTCCCTTTCGATCAGCTGAAAGATAAAATCAGGGTCACGGCACTTTCGAATGCCAGCCTGGAAGGCGTCTACCTGACCATGATGATCCGGGGGGATAATGGCATCGTGATCCAGACCAACGGCAATCAGCTTGACCAGTTTTATATTCAAAGCGGCGTACCTCTGATAATACCCGGTGCAGATTTAAATTTTGATATTCTTTTCCAGCAACAGAATCTGAGCTTTTCAAATGTCGATCCCAATTCGGTTTATAATTATGGTCTGCCACCGGGAAATTACCAGGTCTGTTTCCGCCTGTGGAATCCTAACGGCATTGCTGGTGTAACGCCAATCTCTCCGGCAGCACCGGCAGGTTGTGCTGATTTCAACATACAGCAATCCGGTATCAATATCAATACCGTGGTCCGGCCCCCCTTCGACGGCGATTTCCTTCAGTATTACGACAAAACCATCGTTACTCTCTCCTCATCGCAATTGGCCAGGGTAAGCCTTAGACTGGTCCTGAAAGGAAACAATGGGATTTCCATCGGGACATCTCCCGATTATACTCCTGCCCAGATGATCGAACTGGAACCTAATATACCGGTTATGCTGACTTCGCAGGACCTCTGGGAATTATTCAGTCCCGACAACCTGGTATTCAGTGGCATACAAGCGCAGGAAGTAAGTGACAGGGGATTGCCTGAGGGGACTTACCGGCTTTGTTTCAGAGCGTACAATGAAAGCGGCGTTCCGGTCTCCGCCGCGGATCCTGTCGGTTGCAGTGCTCCCTTCTCTCTCCGTCTTCTCGAGCCTCCGGTGATCATCTCTCCCCAGTGCGGCAAGGTGATCGGAAATGGACCCGCACAACCCATCGTTTTTAACTGGAGCCCTTCACCCGGCGCTCCTCCGGGAACCCCGTATACGCTGAGGATCGTTCAGATGGATAATCCGGACGTCCCCCCGGGTGATGCCCTGCTCACGGCAACCACACCGGCCTTTTTTGAGACTACGGTGCTGGGAACGTCCTTCCTCTATGGCCCGGCGCAGCCGATTCTTGAACCCGGGAAAAAATATGCCTTTGAAGTCGATGCGGGTACTGAAGCCCTGAATATTTCCAATCCTTTTGATTTCGACGCCCGCAAACTCCGGTTCAAAAACAGCGGACGCAGCGAGCCCTGCTACTTTGCATATGGCAGCCAGGGTCAGAGCCTGGTCACCGGACAGGTGACTTCTTCATCTGGTCCGCAGATCACACAAATAACCCCTGACCCCAATATCCTTCCCTATTGTATGGTCACCGGCCAGCTGAATTATAAATTTAAACCATCTCCGGGAAATTCGGGATCCGGCACATCGTCACAGGGATCCCAGTCGGGTCAGCAAAATACGCAGAATACCGGCGGACAGAACTTCTCACAGAGCAGTTCAAATTTTGGAGTGGTAACCACATCTGGTCAGGCACAAACTGGTCAGCTTGCGTCTATCCTGGGGTATATAGATCCGTCCGGATCAACACCCCTGGGAAATGTCAGGGTAAGCCTCGTCGTACATTATGTGATGAGGACAGGCTCTATTAATGGTAGAGATGCTTCGGGTAAAGTGATCAACCGTAAAGATTTTGCTCTCACATCCAATGACGTCTATACAACAAAGTTCCCGGATGACGGCATGGTCCTGAAAACGACCTATACTGCTGCCGACGGTAGCTTCAGCTTTGCCTTTGTGAACGCAGATACCACCATGGGTAAAACGAACAGCCTCATGGTTTCTCATTCCGGTGAATTTGGCGATGTAGCCAGCGGTCAGATTTATAAGACCATAAGACTCGTCGTTGATAATAAATACTATTGCAGCCCCGATGTCGATATTTATGTCAAACCATGGGAAGCTGCGGATGTCGGGACACTGGTATCATGGGTGAAAAGTTACGATCTGATCGTGAACGTCAAATCCACCACCGCGCAGTTCTACGATCAGAAAGTGGGGGGCGGTACAGCGCTGAATGATGTGGATACCAGAATACTCCGGCAGGGTACTGTGACGGGTGTACCCTACAATGAGGGAAACATCAAGAACAGGATGCTCGCGATTGCCGGACAGAAAAAGCTCATTGAAGCCACCAATTCTGACATGAACGGTCAGGCGCACTTTTATAATCTGGTGATGCATGATCCGGATAATAACAGTGACCGGTACTATATCGACTGTAAAACATCAAAGACATCTGGCAATATCAATTACAAGGATATCGAGAAGCGGTACAATCCAATCTACCTGAAGGATAAAAAGAACTTCCCGTTTAATTCACTCGATAAAGAACTGGTATCTTCCGGTACCGGCGGACAGGGCGGGATAGACCTGGGTCCGCAGTACGAGGAGTACGGTCTGGGGATCACGTTTAACTCGGAATTCAGCGTTCAGACCTTTCAGGTCGATGTCGACATGTATCCGGAACTGCCAAGGGTATACGGACAGGCGATTGTAACCGGAATGCAGGATCTGGTCAATTTCAGCAATACCATGACCGATACCACCAAATCAGGCGTCAAGGTTTTTCTTTTCAGCCAGTATGATTCACTCAACCGGGTGCCTGCGTCCGAACATATCAGCAGCACCCTCTCGATAAAGACTATGTATACCGATGCCAACGGCAGGTACAGTTTCGAGAAGCTGCCCCTGGAAATTGACCTGTCGGGGATTAAAGCCGGTGATCCTTCCACATTTAAAGGAAAAATCGTTGGTCCCAAACGTTGGTTGCTTGCCAAGCCCCAGGGTTTCGGACTGTGGCAGAGAGACCTGAACGTATTGAAATACGGCGACCAGGTACAGGCTGATATCTCGCTGTATCCCGACGGCATTGCCATGGGTTATGTGGTGGATGAGGACGGGAATCCGGTAAAATCAAGTGTCAAGATTGAAGGCTATCCGGCTGTCAATACCGGCGAAGGAAACTTAATTACCGCTCTGGCTCTTTACAAGGCTAAAGCCACGGGCCTGGGACAGATTCCGCCAAAGTCCCAGCTGTTCGTTTTCTATGCGCCTTCGTCCAACAATTCCAAAATCACGATCATTCCTGATGATATGTCGACCTATGCTCCGCTCGACACCTCCATGCGTATAGCGAAGATGAACGATACCAATCCGGGAAAGGTCGAGAAGTTTGTGGTCAGGAGGATTATGCACCGTGTCAGATTCAGGGTACTCGGTTATTCGCAACCTCCTGGTAAACTGCAACTTCCGCCTTCACCTCTGAAAGGTGTGAAAGTCAAAATCGCCGATATCCTTGATGATGTAAGCGGTGTTACCGATCAGCAGGGATATGTTACCCTGAATTTCGTCAACTCCGGAACCGACTTCAAGCTGGACGTTATGCCCCCGGATGATTCCGATTACCCGGTTGCGCACCAGGGCTTTTCCAATACTCCGGGTACAAAGGTCGTTTTTGTGAAAGACATCAAATTATTCCCGGGTTTTAAGGTGAACGGTACCGTGACCATCGGCGATGACAACCAGCCTGCCGACTCGGCGAGGGTTTACATTGAAGGGAATGAAGATATATTTGCCTATACCGATAGCAAGGGGAAATATCAGCTAAGAAAGATACCCGGAGAGATGAGCACCTGTGCTATTAAGGCCGATAAGTATGATCCGGAAAGTGCAATTGTCGGTGACCGGAAAGGTGATATCAAGCTGCCGGCTGCCTCTGCCGTTGATCTTCATCTGACCGTTGAGCCCGGTATTCCTACAGAATTGTTCGGATTCCCGGTGGTTATTTCCACGGTGGATAAACAGGGAAATACGGCATTGATCTCCGGCTCTCTTCTGCAGCCTGACAAACTGGCTAATGCAAACTTTGCTTTCAAAACAGGGTCGGTTCCCGAACTTAAATTCAGTGCCGTGAAACTGTCAAAATCACAGGGCAACAAGATGTTCAAACCTGAAGGCAGTTCTTTCACCCTCGATAAGGAAAGCCTTGACATTATTCTGAACGGAGCATTCATTGCTCTTCAGAATCCGGTATCCGGCTCCTTAATTAAAGTAGAAGCCGGAAGCGGAGGTATTGGGATAATCCGGGGACGGGTCATGTTGAAAAATTCATTTGCTTTCAATGCTTCACTCTTCTCTTTCGACAATTCCGGGGCGTGGCTCGCGGAACAGGGTACTACAGGGAACGGTGTTACAGTCTTCAGGGCACCGCCCGATGCATCAAAACCCCGGAAATTTGTGCTTACCGGATCGTCCGGAAATGATCTGAAGGTGACCATGAAAGGATTTGACGGCGTGGCCCGAAAGGTGGGGTCGTACGTTCAGAATGACACCCTAACCCTTGCCCTTCAGTTAACGACGAAGGATATTGAGAACATGACACCTTCGAAAATTTCCATCGATATCGGCGATCTGAAGCTGACCCATACCGGGTTCGCCCCGGTCAAGGGTTCAAAGAAGCTGAGCTTCAAACTCGAACAATGGACGGTTGAGTCGCAGAACTGGTCGATTTCACAACAGTCAAAGGGCTTTGAGATCGAATCGGGAACTCTGAAGACCGGTCTCGTAGACCTTCCGGTAAAAAATATCGAGCTCACCCCCACATCGTTCAAGATCTGGCAGATAGAGCTCAAGCAGATGACACTCAGCGGAGTGGCACCATTAACGCTTCAAAGTACGAACACTTCCTTTGGATACTTCCCTTCTATCGGTAAAGATCAGAAGGGGCACTGGCGGCTTGCCGTTGTTGGCATGGCCGGAAAACCTGCCGTAACCCTTGCCGGCCTGCCCGGACTGAAACAGGGCACACAATTGTCGTTTAGTACATTCTCTATTCTGAGTAACGGAGAACAGTCGCTCATTTTTACGCAGGGTGATCAGCAACTGGAATTTTACCAGACCCTTCATGTCAAACCCATTGCCATCTATCCTTACGACGGGTACTTCCTTCTCGACGGGGCCATGGACCTTGGCATCCCGCGTATTGAGAAGCAAAACGGGACCATCAGGTTTTCAAAAGAGGGCAGCGGGATGAAATTTGAGTTGTACCCCCTGAACATGGACTTTGAAGGACCCGGCAAGGTAAGGTTCTATTCGAGCCAGAAATTCGGTGATCAGGTATTTGACAACGGCGTCTTTTCGGCTCCCGGTGAGATCAGGGATGAGGAAGGTATTAAGCTGAAAGGTAAACTTCACCGCGACAAAACAGCGGTATGGCTTGAAGTGGATCCATACAACCAGGTTCTGCCCATAGGCAGCGACGGTAGCACAAACCTGTCGGATATCAAGGGTGAAATGAGAGTCGACGCATCGAAGAATGACTGGGGACTGTTCACCTTTACCGGCACCATGAACGGAGCAAAGGGCATGGAGGGTGACCGGAAGAAGACCTTTACCATTTACGGTGATATTGTGGCCGACAACCAGAATGTCCAGGTGAAAAATATCGACACCGGTTTCGGAAGCCTGAACATCACCTTCGACTATAAGAATGCAAGGATGATCGGTGACCTGACGATCGACAAGAGTTTTTCAGGACTCACCATGAAAGGTGTGGCCAATATGCTGGTGGATAAGAGCGGGTGGTATTTCCTGGCCGGCGGTCAAATAGAAACGCCCGGACTGGGGGATATACAGGCCGGTATCATGATCGGGGATTATGGATACATGTCCCCCGATGTCACCAATAAAGTCATGCAGTTTGCCTATAACAAAAATCTGCCCGCTGCTTTCAAGGATCATATTTCCGGATTTTTTATTACAGGTCAGAAAAGTCTGCCGGTGATCAATGTCCCCGACATAAGCATTGACCTGTGGATCCTGAGTGCCCGGTTGGGTATTGATGCAGGTTTGGATGCCCGGCTCTGGATGGGATTTGACAAGTCGGGTGCCGAACTAGGCATCGGGGCCATGGCGTTTGCGCATGCTTATTTCATTGCCAGCTCAATCACGTGTACAAACCTCAGTGCCGATGCCCGGGCCGAACTTGGAGCTCAGGGTACGTACAATACGGGAACCGGGACCTTTACACTTACGGGATGTGGCAGTTTCAGCCTGGCTGCCAGGATTGAACAATGCTTCCCGACACTGGTGGCAGGTTGTCAGGGATGTATCGGAAAGACCCTTTCAGAATCTATCAAAGTAACGATGATGTTCGATTCGCAGGGACACACCGACCTGTCGTTCGGCTTCGGGAACTGTAGTGGCCAAAGCTCATTATCTTCCGGTTTTTAAAGATGAAAGGATGAAACTATGAATACAATCATGAGAAGAACCATCATCGCGTTTGTCCTCCTGCTGACTGTCGGCGGAGCCTGGGCACAATACCCGCTCGCTGCCGGATCACCGCACGGGGTATACATTTTCCTTACCAACCGTATACCAAAAGACGGTTACATCCAGGTAGCCAGATCCACGGATAAGAAAGGCGGGGAGAATCTGATCGCAACGGTTGAAACACCCAAGAACCAGGATGACCTTGCCAACCGGATCCAAAAGGTTGAACCCCTTTTCATCGACCTGGGTCATTATACCGATCAGGATATCGGTCGGATGTGGGATTTCATACAGGCTAATACACTCCTCGACACCCTTCCGCCGGTGAACTACCCTGTAATGCTCCTGGCTGCAGGAACGGCTTACCTCGACCAGACAGCAAAACCAGGGATCAAATATACCTATACCATAACCTACTACAGGGGAGGGAGCATTGCCGACACAAAAAAGACCAACACGGTTACTCTGCCTCCGGTGGTCAATCTGCCGGTCCCTGAATATCACAGTGTGAATGCAGACAGGCAGAAAGTGTATATCGACTGGCTGGTGAAGCAAGATCCCTATTTATATTCGTTCAGGGTTTACCGGCGAAAAAATATGGCCGGTGAATTTGAAAAGATCAATCCTGAGAGGGGCTTTTACAACCGGGGAGATTCCCTTTTCCTCGTAATGACGGATCGCGATATTTCTCCCCGAACCGTTTATGAATATTATGCAGAGCCGCTCGACAGGCTTGACAATCCGGGGAAAGCGTGTGATCCCGTGGTGGTATCAGACTTTATGCACAGCGATATTCCGGTATTAAAACAGTTCAATGTCTCCCAGGGCGACGGAGATCATACCGTCAGGCTATACTGGAAGTTTGACAATCCTGATCTGGTCAGGAGCATCGGAATCTTCAGGAGTGAGGTGTACGATTCGGCCTATCAGAAAATCGCCGAAGTACCGGCATCCGATTCGGTTTATACCGATCACGTGACGGATGCCATGGAGAACTACTATTATTACCTGGTGTTCCAGGGCATCATGAACAAGAGTTTCCCCAGCGCGAAAGTCGGGGGACATTCCGTGAACCTGGCTCAGCCGGATCCTCCCGCCGATGTTGCTGCCGAACCGGTCAAAGGAGGGGTGAAAGTTTACTGGAAGCATGAAAATCCGGATGTTGCGGGTTACTATATCTATCGTGACCAGGGAGTGAACGACACTTTGCAGCAACTTTCAGGACTGATTAAAACCAATGGGGAAATGATGTCATACACCGACACTTCAGCTACCCTTCAGGGTAACCACACCTACCGGTATGCCGTGGTTGCGGTAAATGACGGATACCGGCTAAGCTCCCCTTCGGAGGTGGTGGCAGTGCGTCCGTCAATTTCGACCAGGGTGTTGGCTCCCTCCGACCTGCATGGAGGTTATCTCGACGGAAAGGTGATCCTGGTATGGGATGATATGAACCCGCAGGATGAATACCTGGCCGGGTACAACGTTTACCGGAAGGGAGCAGGGGAGGGTTCCTACACGAAGATCAACCGGAACCTGGTGCTTTTCAATGATAATACCTTTACCGACAGTACAGCCGGTGGCGGGATGAAGTACGACTACACCGTGACATCGCTTGATGAATCGGGAAGCGAAAGTCCTTACAGCACAGCTCTTGATGTCGTTATCCCGGGAGGACAGCAGGTACCTGTGCCTTTTTATGATGTCAGGATATCAAAAGGAGCGGCATCCATTTTTCTTTCCTGGCCTCCTGAATCTGCCGGAAATTCTGATAAATTCAGGATTTACCGTTACGAGGCCGGGCAAAAAGCTTCAAGAATTGCTGAGGTACCGGGTGACACTTTTAAATATGAGGATAAATCTGTTAGTAAAGGACATTTATATTTTTATTACCTGACGATTGTGACGAACAGCGGAAAGGAATCCGGGCAGGGCAATGTTGTCAGCTTAAGGTATTAGTGAGAACAACGGTAAATAAGTGCAGTGCAGTGCAGGGGAGATGAATGAAATGGAAACGGATTGTTTTAAATATAAGATCATGATAGTCAGAACACGGTATATTATTCCCGGACGGTCAATCTTGCGAACACTTATTGGTCTGATGACCGCCGCTATCGGATTTTCTGCCTGTCAAAAGCAGGATGTATATGTGAACCCCAAGGCGCCGGTTATCGGGTCCATTTACCCGGAACAGGGGAAGGCCGGGACTACCTTATATATATACGGGGAAAATTTCAGTCCTGCCATACCCGATGATAAGGTAAGCATAGGCGATAAGGAGATTGGGATTTACAAGGCCGACTCAGCTTCGCTTGAAGTGATCATCCCGGAAGGGCTGATGTCGGGCAACGTGAAGGTTACAGTCAAAAATAAAACCGTCATGGGGCCGGTATTCACCTATCTGCCCACGATCACTGTCAGCACTTTTGCCGGCAGCGGACTTATCGGCCTGCAGGACGGCAGCGCTGAAGAAGCCCGCTTCAATACCCCCCGGGCCCTGGCACTTGACGGATCAGGAAATCTTTATGTTGCCGACCAGGAGAATCATGCTATACGGAAGATCACCTCTGACGGCAGCGTCTCGACCCTTGCCGGTGACGGTGTGGCCGGATTCCAGGACGGTTCAGGCGGGCAGGCACGTTTCAGACAACCCGCCGCCCTGGTAGTGAATACCGATGGAAACCTTTATGTGGCCGACCTGGGTAATAATGCCATCCGCAAAGTCACCATGCAGGGTATGGTCACTACTATTGCCGGGGATTCTGTTGCCGGCTTTGCCGATGGTTTTGGGAACGCAGCAAGGTTTAACGGTCCGGCAGGTATCACATCCTCTCCCGCCGGGAACCTGTATGTTTCCGATTTTCTGAATAATGTTATTCGCCTGGTTACCACGAGCGGCCAGGTTACGACTTATGCCGGTACCGGCACTGTAGGCACTGCCGACGGGCCAAAGGAAAGCTGCGAATTTACGCTCCCGGTGGGAATATGCTCAGGACCTGATGGCACTATTTATATTGCAGACTGGGGTGATTTCCGCGTCAGGGAGATGACGCCCGGTGGTATGGTTTCGACTCTTGCCGGAAGTACACAGGGTTATGCCGATGGACGGGGTGACAGCGCCATGTTCAATACACCTTACGCCACCACCGTTGATGCAAAGGGTAATATTTACGTGGCTGACGGTTTCAACAATCTTATCCGGAAAATTGATCCCCAGGGTGACGTCACAACCCTGGCAGGCAACACTACAGCAGGCTATCAGGACGGATCACCTGGAAATGCAAGGTTTTATGGTCCGGTAGGGGTGGTCTTCGATACCCTGAACAATACTTTGTACGTTTCGGAATATTACAATCACCGCATCCGGCAGATCAAGATACGGTGAAATCCTGGATTTCAGGATGTTCCTGGCCAGCAAATGCATGTTTGCCGGGATATACGACTCATGGCTTGAAAATGCAATAAAAGAGACATTCCTCGCGGCTTGTATCTACGATAAAAGAAAGAATCATTCTGTTGAAATCATATCAGATCAAACCAATCGCTCATTCCAGGTTTAACGTTTTCCGTCCCTCCTGCTCTCAAGTCACCATCGCTATTTGGTTCACTTTCACTCTTTCCTCCTTTCTCCTGCCTTCAACCCGCTTTCCGCGGGCCCCGGTAACAAAGGGCATCATTCAGAGCAATCACTGCCTCCCGGTAACTTTCCCGGGGAATGACAAACTGGATATTGACCTGCATCAGCGACTGGGAGAGAGCTGAGATGTTGATACAACGTTCAGCAAGGGCAGTGGCAGCCTTTGCGATGACTCCCGGCCTGGTGACATTGGTTCCCAGGGCGCAGATCAGTGAGCATGGGGCAACCGTCACTTTCTGATACTTTGATCTTAATTCGGCGACCATAGATTCATTCAGATCATGTTCCCATATAACCTGGGTAATGCAGTTGGCATTGGTTGCTTTAAGGATGTAGCTGACATTATACTTTTCAAACACATCCATGATCCCCCGGTCGAAACCTACACTGCCTACCATGAGGGGGTCGTGTACCTCGATGGCCACAACCTTGTCGGAACCGGTGATGATCTCAATCCGGGGATCCTTATCAATAAAATCTTTAGAAATCAGCGTGCCGGGATGATCGGGTTCAAAGGTGTTTTTAACCCGGATATTTATGCCGGCCATTTCAAGTGGCTTTGAAGCTTTAGGATGAATGGCTTCCATCCCCACATCGGCGAGCTGGTCGGCAACGTTGAAATTTGTAAAGCCTACGGGGACAGATTTTTCGAGTCCGACAATGTTCGGGTCCGCACTGGAAAGATGAAATTCCTTGTGTATAACGGCTTCATCAGCCCTGACTTCCACGGCAATTTTACTGAAGGTCACTTCGGAATAGCCGCGGTCAAATTCTCGCATGATGCCTTCTGTTCCTTTAGTATATCCGGTAGCTACCGGAAGGGTCTTAGTGAAATCGATACCCTTGAAGGCATTTCTGATCCGTTCGTCAATGGTCAGGTAATCGGCATCGTTGAATCCACACAGATCCACAAATTGTGAGTTGAAACCATTGTTCAGCAGAATGTTTACAGAATTAAATGCGGAATGAGCTTCCCCTATTGAGGAGAGGATTTCTCTTGCTGCCAGGAGGATATTCTGCCGGTTTACATACCCTGTGCCCAGCACATCTGCCAGACTATTCAGATAGTTCCTGGCCTCATTGATCCGCAGAGTGATGAATTCATCAGCTTCAAACGGGTCCAGCCCGATGGGATCGAACTTCCGGTTCAGTGCGATAAGTTTTCCGAGCAAATCATCCAGGGCTGCATTATAGTCCTTATTCGTTTCAAACTTTGAATATATGCCGGGCTCACCGGTTTTCTTGTGCTCCAGGAGCCAGTTGGTTACATTGTTATAAGCTGAAACCACGAAGATACGGTTGTAATAATCCTCCGGTTTCCTGTGACCGATGATGATGTTTTTCAGAACCTCATCAAACTTTGACATGGATGTTCCGCCAATCTTTTCAACGGTTAGCATAAGCCAGATAATGTTAATGGTTAGGGGGTCAAAAATAATCAGAATAATTAAGATGTTTCTACTTAAAAAGTGTTTAAAATCCCTTCCCGGTATGAAAGATCCTTAAATATTAAAAAGCTCCTGTCTAAGCAACATAAATTCTTAAAATATGTTTTTATTCCGGATATAATTTGTAATTTCATAATAAACTGTGACTTGAAATGTTGAAATTTTGACTGGAGAATATAATCCATTCAAAAACAAAGATCTTAAGTACAGTAATTTTTCAGAAGGCCGCTGATCCTGTTTCATCAGCTTTATCTCCAAAGGCAGGATATGCCTGGATTATTTAACTTTATAAAAAACTGAATGAAGACAAGTAAATGGTTTTTAGTGATGGTATTGCCTGCGGTTCTGGCAATAACGGGATGCAAAAAGAAAGATCAGCCGGTGAGGCCAACTGCCGCATTCCAGGCAAACACAACAAATCCGGCGGTAAACGAGACGGTTACTTTCACAAACATGTCTGAGAATGCCACATATTATCAATGGGATTTTGGTGACGGTAATATTTCAGTGGATGAGAATCCGACCCATAGTTATGCAGTTCCGGGGATCTTTCAGGTCATTCTGAAGGCGATAGGTTCAAACCTGTCGGATACGGTTTCCAGTTTTCTCAACGTTCAGGTTCCCCCCGCACTTTACACCATTCATGAAGGTGTCGGTATATCAGAACTGAGTATGGAAATCGATACCTGGCAAACTATGCAGGATACCTTTCCGGTCACCGATACGGCTTACTATTCTTCATATGTATCTAAATATAGTGTCTATTTGAACCAGGTTTACTACAAGGACCTGGGGATCGTCGGGGTTTTTTTCTCTGAAGACACAGTCATTGCTGACAGTGATCTTCTGGTTGGACTGATCCTGCTTCCGCCATACCCTGGATTTACCGCCAAAAATGTCTCGGTGGGTAGCAAGCTGTCCGCAGTTCAGTTTGCCTATGGTACACCTGAATTTATTGATGATCAGACCAATTACTATGGCTACAGCTACTCGAGCAAGGGGATAGATTTCTATGCCTATAAAAATATAGATGTGAATGTGGTTACGGAGATAGACCTTTATCCGCCACAGAAAAAATCAACCTTACCTGTGAGGGATTTGCTCAGAGACCATAAGTATTTCAGCAGGTTTATCCGGATGCATTAAAAGAGGTCTGTGAGGGAGACCGGTTGGGTACAATTTCAACTTACAGGTTTCCCTTCATCGTAAAAATCGCAGGGGCATAGAACTTTTTACCCCGGTGAAGAGCCCGTCAACGAATACGGCTTCCCCGTTGACAAAGGTCATTTTCACCCGGCGATGCATTTTCTCACCCTCCAGGGGAGACCATCCGCATTTATAAAGGAGACTCTGGCGGTCAATCACCCATTCGGTTTCGGGATCAATAAGTACCAGGTCGGCATAATACTTTTCCCTGATATATCCCCTCCGGTCTACCTGGTATATATCGGCAGGTGTATGACACATTTTCTGAACCACCTGTTCGGGACTTATATGCCCGTTCCAGGCAAATTCCAGCATTGCTGTAAGGCTGTGCTGGACCATGGGACCTCCGGAAGGAGACGAAAGGTAAGGATTCTGTTTCTCCTGCAGGGTATGGGGGGCATGATCGGTGGCAACAACATCCAGTTTACCCGACAAAAGGCCTTCGAAGAGGGCATGCCGGTCAGCTTCTGTTTTGACGGCCGGATTCCATTTGATGAGCGAGCCTTTTGAATCGTAGAAGGTATCATTAAACCAAAGGTGATGGACACAAACTTCGGAAGTGATCCTTTTCTCCCGTGACGGGATGTCATTTCTGAACAGGGACAGTTCACGGGCCGTGGAGATATGCAGGATGTGCAGGCGGGAATTGTATTTACCGGCAAGATCGACGGCCAGGGATGAGGATTTGTAACACGCTTCGGTATTCCGGATCAGCGGATGCATTTTCACCGGGATGTCATCGCCGTATTTTTGTCTGTAAACTTCCGTATTGTTCCGTATGGTAGTTTCATCTTCGCAATGGGTGGCAATAAGTACGGGTGATTCGGCAAAAATACCCTGAAGGCTGGACAGATTGTCAACCAGCATATTACCGGTGGAGGATCCCATAAAAATCTTTATACCGCAGGTCGTGGCGGGATCAACCTTGCGGATCTCCTCCAGGTTGTCATTGGTTGCGCCCAGGTAAAAGGAAAAGTTGGCCAGTGACTTCTCAGCGCCCAGATCAAACTTTTTCTTCAGCTCTCCGACGGTAATGGTCTGGGGTTTGGTATTTGGCATTTCCATATACGAAGTAACCCCGCCAGCGATCGCAGCTGCCGATTCGGTGGAGATATCTCCCTTGTGAGTCAATCCCGGTTCACGAAAATGGACCTGGTCGTCAATCACTCCCGGAAGCAGCCATTTACCAGTTGCATCTATAATCACTGTTCCCTGTGGTGATTGGATGGGTTCTTCGCTTACCTTTTCGATCATTTTCCCATTGGTGAGGACATGACCTGTGAAGGAGCGGCCCTCATTGATAATCGTAGCGTTTTTGATCAGGTATCCGGCCATGGTCTTTTCTTTTATAGGATCGGAAAAAGCTGTTGATTTTCAATTTCACCACTCCCCAGATCGCTTCATTCACAATTCCGCCGCTCATTTTCGAGGCTCCCTCGCGACGGTCGGTGAAGATGATAGGTACTTCAACAATATTGAAGCCAAATTTCCAGGCGGTGAATTTCATCTCGATCTGGAAGGCATACCCCCTGAATTTTATCCGTTCAAGGTCTATGGTCTTCAGGACTTCCCGCGTATAACAGATGAATCCTGCCGTGGAATCATGGATTTTCATCCCGGTAATTATTCTGACGTATACGGAAGCAAAGTAGGAAATCAGCACCCGGCCCATGGGCCAGTTGACAACATTGACACCTGAAACGTAACGTGATCCGACGGCAAGGTCGGCGCCATTCAGGGCACAGGCCTTGTGCAGGCGTACCAGATCTTTGGGGTTATGAGAAAAATCGGCATCCATTTCAAAGATGTACCTGTAATTCCTTTCCAGAGCCCATTTGAATCCGGTGATATAAGCCGTTCCCAGTCCCAGCTTTCCTTTCCGTTTCAGCAAATGAAGTCTTTCGGGGTATTCAGGCTGAAGGGCTGTGACAATATCGGCAGTGGCATCGGGTGAGTTATCATCAATGATAAGGATATCAAAATCAACGGGAAGGTCCATCACCACCGGGATGATTTTCCCGATATTTTCCTTCTCGTTATAGGTTGGAATAATTACAAGGTTTTCCTTCACGACCCGGCTAAAAAATTAATACTCTTTAAGCTTACGAAGATAACATTTTCTGATAACATGATAGCGCGGTGGGTGAAAGTTCTGGCCGCAGGTTATCGAAGGATGGGTTTTTCTCAGCTGCCGTACCTGGCCAGAGTGTTTCCGGCACAGGAAAAGCGGGTTGCCGGTTCAATTTCAGGGATTATGTTTTGCCATACCGGTTCGTAGGTCCAGGGTGCGACCATTACATGAAATGTTCAGTTATTGAATTGATCTTCTTCCGCGCGGCGACATAATTGTAATTACAACAGGGTGATTATCAAAGCTATGATTTTTTCTTTCAAAAAAACCCGTTAAATGTTTTGGTAAGTCAAAAAAGGGCATCTATATTTGCAGCCCCAAAGACGGGAAAAACGTTCTGAAAACGGCTGAAAAAGCGGCACAAAAAACTTCGTAAAAGTTTTGGTAAGTCAAAAACGGAAGCCTATATTTGCAGCCCCAAACAGTAGGGGTAGAGTTCTTAAAAAATCTGAAAAGCAGACGGCAAAATAAAAGTGAGAAAAGATTTGCAGAATTAAAAATAAAGATGATATATTTGCAGCCGCTTTTCGGGGCAGGAAGAAGTTCTTAATAAGGGTGAAAGTGACGATCGAAAGATTTTAAGGTAAAAGATTTGGAGATTAGAAATTAAAGTTGTTATCTTTGCATCCGCTTTTCCAGAAGCACGTTCTTAAACAGAAAAAAAAGATTGCGTAATAGGGATAAATTAGTTATCTTTGCAATCCAAAAATATAGTAAAGACAAGTTCTTTGAAGGTATTGAAAAGGTAAAGTAAGGTAGAAGAGGCACTATCGATTTTTTTGAAGTGACGTAATGAATCTTGAGACAGAACTTAAAATTTCATAATTACAATGAAGAGTTTGATCCTGGCTCAGGATGAACGCTAGCGGCAGGCCTAACACATGCAAGTCGAGGGGTAAGGCTCTTTCGGGAGTACACGACCGGCGCACGGGTGAGTAACGCGTTTGCAACCTACCTCTAACTGGGGCATAGCCCGGAGAAATTCGGATTAATACCCCATAACATTATGAAGAGACATCTCTTTATAATTAAAGCTCCGGCGGTTAGAGATGGGCATGCGTGTCATTAGCTTGTTGGTGAGGTAACGGCTCACCAAGGCAACGATGACTAGGGGGTCTGAGAGGATGATCCCCCACACTGGTACTGAGACACGGACCAGACTCCTACGGGAGGCAGCAGTGAGGAATATTGGGCAATGGACGCAAGTCTGACCCAGCCATGCCGCGTGCAGGATGAATGCCCTATGGGTTGTAAACTGCTTTTTTACGGGAAGAACTATTCCTACGTGTAGGGATTTGACGGTACCGTAAGAATAAGCATCGGCTAACTCCGTGCCAGCAGCCGCGGTAATACGGAGGATGCAAGCGTTATCCGGATTTATTGGGTTTAAAGGGTGCGTAGGCGGAATATTAAGTCAGTGGTGAAATCCTGCAGCTTAACTGTAGAACTGCCATTGATACTGGTATTCTTGAATGTAGTTGAGGTGGGCGGAATGTGTAATGTAGCGGTGAAATGCTTAGATATTACACAGAACACCGATTGCGAAGGCAGCTCACTAAACTATAATTGACGCTGAGGCACGAAAGCGTGGGGAGCAAACAGGATTAGATACCCTGGTAGTCCACGCCGTAAACGATGATCACTCGCTGTTGGCGATATACTGTCAGCGGCTGAGCGAAAGCATTAAGTGATCCACCTGGGGAGTACGGTCGCAAGATTGAAACTCAAAGGAATTGACGGGGGCCCGCACAAGCGGAGGAACATGTGGTTTAATTCGATGATACGCGAGGAACCTTACCTGGGCTTAAATGCAGAGCGACAGACCGGGAAACTGGTCTTCCTTCGGGCGATCTGCAAGGTGCTGCATGGCTGTCGTCAGCTCGTGCCGTGAGGTGTCGGGTTAAGTCCCATAACGAGCGCAACCCCTATCGTTAGTTGCCAGCGGGTAATGCCGGGGACTCTAACGAAACTGCCGGTGTAAACCGTGAGGAAGGTGGGGATGACGTCAAGTCAGCACGGCCCTTATGTCCAGGGCTACACACGTGTTACAATGGTCGGTACAAAGGGCAGCTACCTGGTGACAGGATGCTAATCTCTAAAACCGATCTCAGTTCGGATTGAAGTCTGCAACTCGACTTCATGAAGCTGGATTCGCTAGTAATCGCGCATCAGCCATGGCGCGGTGAATACGTTCCCGGGCCTTGTACACACCGCCCGTCAAGCCATGGAAGCTTGGGGTACCTGAAGTCCGTAACCGTAAGGATCGGCCTAGGGTAAAACAAGTGACTGGGGCTAAGTCGTAACAAGGTAGCCGTACCGGAAGGTGTGGCTGGAACACCTCCTTTCTAGAGAGAGATTCATTACCAAAATCTCTTCTACTCCTTTACCTTTTCTATTTTATTTGCGAAGTGAGGTAATTCCGAAGCTTTGCTCTGGTAAGTCCCAAAGCTCTAAAGTTGAATAGTTATAACGGACACTGAGCTAAACTGAAGAAAGGACTGAGCAGGGCACAACGAGTTTTCAGTCCCGTAGCTCAGTTGGTTAGAGCGCTACACTGATAATGTAGAGGTCCCCAGTTCAACTCTGGGCGGGACTACACTATTTGTTGATTTAATGGTTTGAGGATTTGATGATTTGGTAAATGGAAGATATTGGAAGGAAACAAATCAATAAATTTAAAAATCAACATATTAATAAATAAACCCGCTGGGGGATTAAGCCAGTTGGCTGGAGCGTCCCGACTTAGCAGCCGGGAAGGTCAAAGGTTCAACTCTTGATGAAGCTAATAAAAAACTGGGGGATTAGCTCAGTTGGCTGGAGTGTCCCGGCTTAGCAGTCGGGAAGGTCAAAGGTTCAACTCTTGATGAAGCTAATAAAAAACTGGGGGATTAGCTCAGTTGGCTAGAGTGTCCCGACTTAGCAGTCGGGAAGGTCAAAGGTTCAACTCTTGATGAAAGCTAATAAAAAACTGGGGGATTAGCTCAGTTGGCTGGAGTGTCCCGACTTAGCAGTCGGGAAGGTCAAAGGTTCAACTCTTGATGAAGCTAATAAAAAACTGGGGGATTAGCTCAGTTGGCTGGAGTGTCCCGACTTAGCAGTCGGGAAGGTCAAAGGTTCAACTCTTGATGAAGCTAATAAAAAACTGGGGGATTAGCTCAGTTGGCTAGAGCGCCTGCTTTGCACGCAGGAGGTCAAGGGTTCGACTCCCTTATTCTCCACAGCGTCCGTTGAAGCTTTCGTGAAGGCGGACAGAAACAAATAATATCGTTCTTTTGAAATATTGATATAACGGTTAATTATCCTGAGACAGGATAGGATTCGGGTTCGATTCCCGGAATATCTCAAATACCTTCTCAGTTAAACTGGGAAGGACGTTCCGCCTGGGCCTTTGGCTGCAGGGGACGATAAGTTCTTTGACATGTTGGAAGAGATTGATTTTTTAATTTGATAATATTGAAAAAAGTAAGTAAGGGCGTATGGGGGATGCCTTGGCTCTCAGAGGCGATGAAGGACGTGATAAGCTGCGATAAGCTACGGGTAGGTGCAAATAACCAATTAATCCGTAGATTTCCGAATGGGGCAACCCGTCATGTTGAAGACATGACATCCTGACGTTTATCGTCAGGAAGCAAACCCGGAGAACTGAAACATCTAAGTACCCGGAGGAAGAGAAAACAATAGTGATTCCCCTAGTAGTGGCGATCGAACGGGGAATAGCCCAAACCATGGTTGTTTAGGCAATCATGGGGTTGTAGGACCACGACATGAGACTTATTTTCGAAGTAGAATCTACTGGAAAGTAGAACCATAGAGGGTGATAGTCCCGTAAACGTATGAAAATAAGAATCTAGTGGTATCCTGAGTAGCGCGGGACACGAGAAATCTTGCGTGAATCTGCCAGGACCATCTGGTAAGGCTAAATACTACTGAGAGACCGATAGTGAACTAGTACCGTGAGGGAAAGGTGAAAAGCACCTCGAACAGAGGAGTGAAATAGATCCTGAAACCATACGCTTACAAACGGTCGGAGTCTCGGCATTTATGTCGGGATGACGGCGTGCCTTTTGCATAATGAGCCTACGAGTTACTCCTCACTAGCAAGGTTAAGTATTTAAGATACGTAGCCGAAGCGAAAGCGAGTCTGAATAGGGCGTTTAGTTAGTGGGGGTAGACGCGAAACTTTGTGATCTACCCATGGCCAGGTTGAAGGTCCGGTAACACGGACTGGAGGACCGAACCAGTACACGTTGAAAAGTGTTTGGATGAGCTGTGGGTAGGGGTGAAAGGCCAATCAAACTGAGAAATAGCTCGTACTCCCCGAAATGCATTTAGGTGCAGCCTCGGGGCGAGTGTCGTAGAGGTAGAGCTACTGATAAGGCTAGAGGGCTTCACCGCCTATCAACCCTTGACAAACTCCGAATGCTACGACATATCCCCGGGAGTGAGGCGTTGGGTGCTAAGGTCCGGCGCCAAAAGGGAAACAACCCAGACCATCAGCTAAGGTCCCTAAATATATGCTAAGTTGATCTAACGAAGTGCGACTGCACTGACAGCTAGGATGTTGGCTTGGAAGCAGCCATTCATTCAAAGAGTGCGTAACAGCTCACTAGTCGAGCGGTTGTGCGTGGATAATAATCGGGCATCAAGCATATTACCGAAGCTATGGATTGCTGACTTAACGTCAGCAGTGGTAGGGGAGCATTCCAGTCAGCGCTGAAGGTAAATCGTGAGGTTTACTGGAGCGGCTGGAAAAGAAAATGTAGGCATAAGTAACGATAATCCAGGTGAGAAACCTGGACGCCGATAGACTAAGGTTTCCTGATCAACGCTAATCGGATCAGGGTTAGTCGGGTCCTAAGGCGAAGCCGAAAGGCGTAGTCGATGGATAACTGGTTAATATTCCAGTACTACCTTATATTGCGATGGGGTGACGAAGTTGTGAAAGACCCGCGTACTGACGGAATAGTACGTTAAAGGTTGTAGGTATATGGACAGGTTAATAGCTAGTCCGTGCTGAAACTGATAGTACCGTGAGCCTTCGGGCAAGCGGATAGTGGTCCTAATCATACTTCCTAGAAAAACCTCTAAGCTTCAGGTATAAGGTACCCGTACCGCAAACCGACACAGGTAGTCAAGGAGAGAATCCTGAGGCGCTCGAGTGAATCATGGTTAAGGAACTAGGCAAAATTGACCTGTAACTTCGGGAGAAAGGTCCCCCGACGCAAGTCGGGGCGCAGAGAAATGATCCAGGCGACTGTTTATCAAAAACACAAGGCTCTGCTAAATCGAAAGATGACGTATAGGGCCTGACACCTGCCCGGTGCCGGAAGGTTAAGAGGGGATGTTATTATTAATTCGTTGATAAGAAGCATTGAATCGAAGCCCCGGTAAACGGCGGCCGTAACTATAACGGTCCTAAGGTAGCGAAATTCCTTGTCGGGTAAGTTCCGACCTGCACGAATGGTGTAACGATCTGGATACTGTCTCAACCATGAGCTCGGTGAAATTGTAGTTCCGGTGAAGATGCCGGATACCCGCAACGGGACGGAAAGACCCCGTGAACCTTTACTATAGCTTAACATTGATTTTGGGTAAGCGATGTGTAGGATAGGTGGGAGACTTTGAAGCGGCTTCGCCAGGAGTCGTGGAGTCAACCTTGAAATACCACCCTTCGCTTATTTGGAGTCTAACACCGGCGAGAACCGTCGGCAGACAGTGTTTGGTGGGTAGTTTGACTGGGGTGGTCGCCTCCAAAAGAGTAACGGAGGCTCCCAAAGGTGCCCTCAGCACGAATGGTAACCGTGCGTAGAGTGTAATGGCATAAGGGTGCTTGACTGTGAGACTGACAAGTCGAACAGGTACGAAAGTAGGGCATAGTGATCCGGTGGTTCCGCATGGAAGGGCCATCGCTCAAAGGATAAAAGGTACTCCGGGGATAACAGGCTGATCGCTCCCAAGAGCTCATATCGACGGAGCGGTTTGGCACCTCGATGTCGGCTCGTCACATCCTGGGGCTGGAGAAGGTCCCAAGGGTTGGGCTGTTCGCCCATTAAAGTGGCACGCGAGCTGGGTTCAGAACGTCGTGAGACAGTTCGGTCCCTATCTGTTGTGGGCGTTGGAGATTTGAGAGGACCTGCTTCTAGTACGAGAGGACCGAAGCGGACTGACCTCTAGTGTACCTGTTGTGGCGCCAGCTGCACCGCAGGGTAGCTACGTCGGGAAGAGATAAGCGCTGAAAGCATCTAAGCGCGAAGCTCCCCTCAAGATGAGATCTCCCTTAAGGGCCGTCCAAGACGAGGACGTTGATAGGCTGTAGGTGTAAAGGCAGTAATGTCAAAGCCGAGCAGTACTAATTGCCCGTGAACTTTTTTCAATGTCAGATTAAAGAATCAATCACTTTCCTTCCAATATGTCTAATTTATTTTCTTTCATTCAGGTGAAAGAAGAAAAGCTTTAGGTGACTATAGCAACGGGGTTCCACCTCTTCCCATTCCGAACAGAGAAGTTAAGCCCGTTAACGCCGATGGTACTGCGTTTGTGGGAGAGTAGGTCGTCGCCAATCTTTTCAAAGCCCCGAACTTCACTGATCGGGGCTTTTTTTTATTAAAATGCCTATGCGCATCAGATTCTATATAATAACCCTGGTTTCTGTACTCTTTTATCTGAATGGCTCTGCTCAGAAACCCGTAACACCACCAACCCAACAGGTCGATACCTCAGCCGTGATCCGTGAAGTCCGACTGAACAGCGAAACCAGACTACCCCAACCTGCCAGAATGGATACGTTTATGCTGCCATTCCATCAGTATAATCCAGTGTTCGACAGTAGCTTCTCAAGTACTTTCCTTGGAAATACCGGCCAGGCAGCAGAATCCAACCTGTTTTTCAGAAGACCCAAATCCCTGCCCTTCCTCTTTACTTTACCCTATTCCGTATATTTTTATGAACCCTACAATACACCCCACTTTAATACACATAAACCTTTTACAGAACTGAAATATCTTTCCTCAGGGAACAAGGATAACAGCGAACAGGTGCTTAATGCATTGCATACCCAGAATATTAACCAGTACGCTAATATCGGACTGCTCTACAATGTCATCGCCTCCAAAGGAATGTACCTCGACCAGGAAGTCAGCTCAAACCACTTTAACCTGTTCGGAAGCTATGAGAAAGATCCCTACAGCATCTTTGCTTCAGTTAATGTGAATACTATACGTACCCAGGATAACGGAGGCATTGTGAGTATCGATGACTTTCTTCAGCATGCCGCTAACGAACTCAATTACAGGGTGTACCTCACTAATGCCAAATCTAAATTAAAATACAATTCCTTTTTTGTTACTCAAAAACTTAACCTGACCTCCACCGATAAGGATTCGGCTAGTACACGAAAAGCCGGACGCTTTGTCCTACAACATACACTAAGGTATGACCGGTATGTTAAAACCTATTCCGACAATATCCCTCAACAGGATACCCTGCATTTTTACAGCCAGAACTATTATCTGACCAATACGGCCTACGATTCAGCCTTCTCTCAAAACCTTAGCAACCGTATCGACCTGAGCATGAAATTTGCCGGACAAAGTCAGGAACTTCGCGTATATATCCAGCATGAATATAAATCCTTCAGTTATGAAATCCCCGTAAAAGTCGGCTATGATTTTAATCCTTTGTTATTGGATACCATCATCGGGGATGTTCAGGTAAAAAAATATAACGATATTTCGGTAGGAGGCGTATTCAGAGGGATTCTCGGCAACTGGACCTATAAAACCAATGGCTTCTTTTATCTTACCGGATACCGTCAGGCTGATCTTTCTGCCGATGGTGAATTTGCCAGGTTCTTTAGTAACAAAACCCGGAAATTGGGATTGTCCGGTCATATCTCAAGTCTGAAACCATCCTTCTTCCTGCAAAATTATGCTTCTTCACACTTCAGCTGGTCAAATAATTTTAAAAATACCGACAATATCGAACTGAAACTCAGATATTCAGGGAACAAAAATTTTTACGCCGATCTTGTGCTCAACTATTTCACAGGCTATATCTGGTTTGATTCGCTTGCCCTCCCTGAACAGTTCACCAGCGAACTGCTCGTGCCTTCGTTGTATCTTCAAAAACAGTTCAACTGGGGGCCGGTCCACCATATCCATAAAATTCTCGTCCAGAAACCGACAAGCGATGTCGTACATCTGCCACTTTTGGCATACGGAAATACTACTTACTATGAAAATGAAGTATTTAAGGGAGCTCTTAAATTCCAGATAGGGTTTGATTTCTATTATTTCCTCCAATATTATACAGATGCTTATATGCCGGCAACCGGACTTTTCTATAACCAGAATCACAGAATGGACGGTAATTATCCATATTTAAATGCTTTCCTGAACTGGCGAATTAAACGAACCCGGTTTACCCTTCAGTATACAAATGCCCTTGCCGGACTGGCAGGCTATAACTATTTCATGGCATACCGTTATCCCAGCTTTAACAGCTCTGTTAAATTCGGCCTGGCTTGGACTTTCTATGATTAAAAGCAATTAAACTTTTTGGTACGGTAATTGTTTAACTAGCCTCATTATATAGTTACGATAAGTAACTATTAATATTTATTATATGAGAATAATCAGAGACGTAAAGAAGATTGGTGTTTTATTGTTCGTACTGGTCGTTCCCTTCATGTTCTCCTGTAGTCATCAACAGGAGATCACATCTCTTCAGAGTAAAACCCGTGTGCGGGACCTTTCTGAAATACGGAAAATTGGCAAGCTTAGAGTCGTTACCGATTTTAATTCCATCAATTATTTTATCTACCGTGGACAACCGATGGGATTTCAATATGAATTATTGCAGGAACTTTCGGATTACCTTGGGATACCTCTTGAAGTAAAAGTCAATAACGATCTTAAAAAGAATTTTGAAGAACTGGAGAACGGGGATATAGATCTGATCGCTTCAAATCTTACGGTTACCGGCGATCGAAAGGAATTGGTGGATTTCACCCTGCCAAACAGCCAGACAAGGCAGGTCCTTGTGCAACGTAAGGATGCAGACGACAATGAATTTTTCCAACCGGCAGAGCCTGTACGAAATCCCCTTCAGCTTGGAGGAAAGACTGTTTATGTTCAGAAAAATTCAGTCTATGCAGGACGGTTGCACCACCTTTCTGAAGAAACGGGGGAAAAAGTAAACATCGTCGAAGTACCCATTGAAGCTGAACAACTGATCAGGATGGTAGCCAGGAAGGAAATTGATTACACCGTGGCAGATGAGAATATTGCCAAGGTGAATAGTTCCTATTATGACGACCTGGATATAGGAACTGTCATTAGTTTTCCCCAGAACCAGGCCTGGGCAGTGAGAAAAGGTGCCGTTGAACTCAAGAATGATATCAATGACTGGCTGGAGGGTTTTAAGAAAACGCGCCAGTATGCACTGCTCTATCAAAAGTATTTTAACAGCAGCCGTTCAGCGTCCATCGTCGCAAGTGAATATTATTACCCTGAAACCGGTCGCCTCTCACGATATGACAACATCCTGAAGAAGGAAGGGGAGAAAATCGGTTGGGACTGGCGTTTGCTTGCATCCATGATTTACCAGGAATCGAGGTTTAATCCGCAAGCCAGGTCGTGGGCCGGCGCATTTGGCGTCATGCAGCTCATGCCCCTAACAGCCAAGAGATTCGGTGTTGATGCGAATTCTTCACCTGCTGCCCAGATCCGTGCTGGTGTGAGTCTTATACACTGGCTCGATATGCAACTGACGAAATATGTCCCCAATACGAAGGAACGTGAGAAATTTGTACTGGCATCTTATAATATCGGTATTGGTCATGTGATTGACGCCATTAATCTGACGGCGAAATATGGTAAAGATCCCACTAAATGGCAAGATAATGTAGAATATTTTCTACTAAAAAAGTCTGATCCGAAATATTTCACCGACCCGGTGGTGAAAAACGGATACGTCAGGGGAACAGAGACCTACCGTTATGTCAGGGATATCATGTACAGGTATAATCACTACCTCAATATCAACGATTCGAATGAGCTGGCTCAGCTCGTGAAATAATTTCGAGGAATTCCGAAAGGATCATGGCTGTTGCCCCCCAGATCCTATGGCCTTCTGAAATATAAAATGGGACCATCGCCGATTCATTCGTGAGGTTCCATTTTTCTTTTTTAACCGCTCCGGGATCCAGCAGGACCTTCAAAGGTGCTTCAATAATGAAACTGACCTCGATCGGATCGGGGACAAATTCCGGGTGTTCATCCAAAAAGCCGACAAAGGGATGAACCATAAAACTGCTCACCGGAACCGGTAGGGGTGTAAGCTTGCCAAGGATGGTAATCTTTCCTGAATCAACCCCGGTTTCTTCAGAAGTCTCACGTTTTGCCGTATCTTCCAGTCCTGAATCCGAAATTTCTGCCATTCCGCCCGGGAAACTGATCTGGCCACTGTGTACACCTTCATATTCAGCCCGCCGGATAAGGCAGATGAATATATTGTCACCGGAAGGAAACAGAAGAATCAGAACAGCAGCCTGCCTCACCGGTGCGGCAAATTCTGCCGGTCGCCTGGGGAAAGGCGCCATCCTTAACTGAGCAGCCTTCCCGGGAAGTGGTTTGGTTAGTTCGGTGGCTAGTAAACCGGTGATCCGTTGCAGTTCTTTTGATATCATAATGACCAAAATTAAGCCTCAAATTTAAGCTTGTATCCGTTTAACCGGTAAACAAAGTTTCTTATATTCCCTCCGGCTACCCCAACTCGTTTCAACATTTAGTTAAACCTGATGGTTCGGGCAGGAGAGATCCGGGATACCAGCATGGAAGGGATGATCAGGAAAAGCATGATGACCAGCATAGCCCCGGCATTGATAAACAGGATATGAAGAACATCCAGGTTCACCGGGACGGTGGTGAGGTAGTAGTTTTCAGGGTTCAGACTGATAAGTTCATATTTCTTCTGGAGCATGCAGAGCCCGATGCCAATCACGTTCCCCCAGAGCAGTCCTCTCAGGATCAGATAGGATGACTGATACATGAAGATCCGGCGGATAGACATATTACGACTGCCAAGCGCCTTGAGTACCCCGATCATGTAGGTCCTGTCCAGAATCAGGATCAATAGGCCTGATATCATGTTAAATCCTGCCACGATCAGCATGAGTGCTATAATAATGATCACGTTCAGATCCTGTAACCTCAGCCAGTCGAAGATCTGGGGATACCTCTCCACAATATTCTGGACCTTAAGCCTCGCGCCATCATCAAAAAAAAATGAAGCAGCGATATCCCGGGCATCCCAGGTAACATTGTCAAGGTTATTGAAACTACGGATCTGTAGTTCAAGTCCGCTTACCTGATCTTTCCTCCAGTCGTTCAGCCTCTGGATATGTTTTATATCGACAATGGCGAAGGTCTGATCAAATTCTGCCAAACTGGTTTCATATATCCCGGAAATGGTAAACTTCCTGAACCTGGGCTGCTGGTCAACAAACCACATCTGGAAGGAATCGCCGGGTTTTACCTTCAGTTTCCTTGCCACCCAGGAGGATATCACGATGCTGTTGCTGAGCGTTGAATCCGTTACTGCAAAATGGTGGCCCTCAATCATGGAATTGTCGAAGAAGGTCCAGTTGAAATGTTTATCGACGCCCTTCAGGACAAGGCCCTGAATATCGGTTTTGGTCTTGACAATACCTGCCTTTATGGCAAATGGCTGAACAGAGGTCACTCCGGGAACCGAGCTGAACAATTTTACAATGGTGTCATTCAGGGGTATCGGCTTGGTCTGGTAAGAGAGGTTCGAGTCATAGTTTATGACCTGTATATCGGATCCGAAGCCGATCACTTTATTACGGATCTCCTTCTTGAAACCGGTGACAATGGCCACTGAAGCAATCATAACCGCTATACTCAGAGCAATACCGAAGATCACAATACCTGTGATCGTACTGCTGAAGTGCTTCCGGTTTTTGGTGCCGCTGATGATACGGCGCGCTATAAATAATTCGGTATTCAAATTTTTCAGTCTGACAAAGCTGTAAACAAATACATGCAAATGTACAAAAGTCATCCTGATTCCTGCGATCTGGGGGATGTTTTGTGACCTGAGAAAGAGAGGAGGAGAGCTATGAGCCGGGATCAGAATGCAAAGAGTTTTACACCGAAATTCTCTTTCTTTGTAAATACCCGGGTATTACCGGCCCTTCTCATCCAGATCGTTCAAAGAAGCCCGACTTATTTTATTTGTTCAACCCCCTTTTTTTACCGATTTGAAGGGAATTGTGAACGAAAAAATGGCCACCGGAATGGTAAGGTACAACATTAAGGCTTGAAACTACCCGGAAGGTTAAGAGGTACCTTTTGCATCCCGGCATTCTCCGGATCCTCATTGCGTAAATCAGCCCTCAGCCCGGTCCACAGGTTCCGGTACTTCATGTCAGGGCCTCAGTCCTCAGTCTCACTGCGGAATCCTGTCCATTTCGGAAATTATGTTTTATCTTCGTAACCGAAAATCAGGATCATATGGGCAAAACACTGGTATTATGCATTCTGGCGGGCATCCTCTCATGTTCACCGGGAAAAGCCATCCGAAAAACTGTCGTAATCCCTGGTGCTGAACGGACCGGCGAATATATTCCACTGCTTTCAGGAAAACGTATAGCACTGGTGGCAAATCAGACCAGTCTCATCGGGCATACCCATCTCGCTGACAGTTTATTGGCCCTGAGGATACATCTGGTCAGGGTATTTTCCCCCGAACATGGCTTCAGGGGAAATAGTGAGGCAGGTCAGCCGATTGGTAGCAGTATCGATTCCCTGACCGGATTACCTGTTGTTTCACTTTACGGAAATCATACTAAACCTCTGGCTACAGACCTTGCTGATATTGACATAGTGCTCTTCGATATCCAGGATGTAGGCGTGCGGTTTTATACCTATATCTCGACTTTACAATATGTGATGGAAGCCTGTGCGGAAAACACTATACCACTGATCATTCTCGACCGCCCCAATCCAAATGGCAACTATATTGACGGTCCGGTACTTGAAAAAGAAAACGCATCCTTTGTGGGTTTGGATCCTGTCCCCGTGGTTTACGGGATGACCATCGGTGAATATGCGCTTATGATTAACGGCGAAGGCTGGCTGGCCAATGGCGTGAAATGCTCCCTCAAAGTAATCAGGTGCTTAAATTATGACCACCTGACCAACTATGAACCACCTGTGCCACCGTCGCCGAACCTGCCCGACATACAATCCATTCGGTTGTACCCTTCGCTGGCTTTTTTTGAGGGAACCAGGATCAGTGTGGGCCGCGGGACCCCGTTTCCTTTCCAGGTATTTGGTAGTCCGGATCTTAAGAAAGGAGATTTTAACTTCACGCCCCATAGCATCCCCGGTATGTCACTGCATCCAAAGTATGAAGACAAGATATGCCGTGGAGTTGATCTCCGCCAGTATACTCCCCCAACCCGACAATGGAACGGTCTCATTCTCACATGGCTCATAGAAGCCTATCAAAACTCCGGGAATAAGGACGGATTTTTTAACACGTATTTTGAAAAACTCTCCGGAACTGAAACGTTACGACAGCAAATCCGGGAAGGACTTTCAGAAGAAGCCATCAGGCAAAGCTGGAAACCGGGATTGGACAGGTTCAAAAAAATAAGGGGGAAATACCTGCTTTATCCATAACTTTCCCGTTCCAGCCTGCGGCACTTTGCAAAGTCTTCCTACTCCCTTCGGCTACGCTCAGGGACCACCTTCGGCTACGCTCAGGGACCACCAGATACACCGCAAAAATGAGACACCCTTCGGCTGCGCTCAGGGACCGTCAGATACACCGCAAAAATGAGACACCCTTCGGCTACGCTCAGGGACTGTCAGATACATCGCAAAAATGAGACACCCTTCGGCTACGCTCAGGGACCGTCAGATACACCGCAAAAATGAGACACCCTTCGGCTACGCTCAGGGACCGTCAGATACACCGCAAAAATGAGACACCCTTCGGCTACGCTCAGGGACCGTCAGATACATCGCAATAATGAGACCACCTTCGGCTACGCTCAGGGAGCCTATCTAAACAACATTGACTCTCTCTAATCCCCACTCTCTAATCCCCACTCTCTTCCTCCTCTCTCCTCCCTACTTCCTACTTCCTACTTCCCTTCCATACTTTCTGCCAGCATACGGGCATGTCCGAGAAATTCATCCACCGACATCTCCCGTATGAAAACAAAACCATGTGTGGCTCTTACCTTCGGATGGGGGTGTTCGTAAAAGAAATTCTTACCCAAAAGTAACTGGATATCATTCATTTGTTCAACCCATATTTTTTCCGTCAGCAGGCTGAACGGACCATCCAGTTCATACGACGGAAAGGAGGCATTGACCTGGCTGATATAACAGTTACGGAATGAATTTTCCAGAGTAGCCATAGCATTGAGCGAAACAGGTATAAAAAGGTTTGCATCGGCAGGGTGGAAACGGTACCACACATTCCGGTATCCCCTTATTCTCAGTCCGGATACATCATTTTCCCTGGCATAGCGGCGGAGAGCTTCGGCTATGGCCTGCAGCACTTTGTAATGGGTATCGGGTCCGCTGCCTTCGGGATCAAAGGCAAGGCTAAGCACCGTTGGTTTAATTTCGGAAAGCATTTCATAAACCGGATCCACGTCACGGTGTATTTCCGGTTCCTCGGTAAAAATATCACCTTTATAGAATCCCAGCCGGTTGTGCCGGCAGCTTCCGGCTTTCACACCAAAATGTGCCCAAACCAGTTCTTCTTCAAATTCCCGGATCATTCCCTTCAGCTTTTGAATATCCGGCGGGTTCTTTTCTCCGTCGTAAAACCCTGAAATCATGTTAATGAGTTCCCTTACTTTGGTGGTCAGCTCTTCTGTGGATTTAAGTTCGTAAAGGCTCACCATATTCCTGACCATCCGGTGGGCCAGTCCGCGCCTCTTCCCGTATTCATCACGTTCGGCCACCTTGTTGAGAAAATGATTGACATCCTTGTCAAATTTATAGCGGTAACCATCCCTGAAGAAATCAGGATAATGAAGCATCTTTATTTCATCCTTGTCCATCAGGTTCAGAATATTTTCGAGCACTTCTTTAATAAGATCATTCGTCACTGAAGTAAAGCCTGAAGTAAGGACGGAAAAGTAAAACTGATTGCTGGGTTGTCTCAGCTGCTGACTGACATGCGGAAGTATACCCAGCATGATATCATCGTGATGAGGGCCGGTATGGAGATAGACTTCATTTTCTTCCTTTACCATGCCCTGTTCAATACGCCTGATGGTTTCCAACCTGACCTCCTCAGGAGTGTTTTCATTGAGATTGGGAATCAGGCGGCAATAAGAGTCGGATTTCAGTTCTTCCATGCTCAGTTTCATGGCGTATCTTTCGATCCGTTTGCACAGATCGGTGATGGCTCTGAATGTTTTTTCAAAGGTCCATTCTCCCTCCTGGTAATATCTTTCCATGCTGTCGGTCAGTGTTGAAGCAGCACCTTTGGTAAGGTAAAAACGGGCGTTTTTCAGCTGATGAAGAGCCGTTCCGGGATACAAGACATCGGGATCATTTTCCAGGACATCCCTGACCATTTTTGCCTTGGCTTCACCGGCTGCAAAAATAATGGCAACAGCATCGGGATTCCAGGTTATGGTTCCGAGTCCTATGGTAATCACAAGCCGGTTACGGGAAACTTCGATTCCACCCAGGTCTGAGGCCGCTGCGGCCTGGGTTTCATAATTGGTGGCGGTGAGTCGCGTGGTAGAGTAATGGTCACTGCCGCGGACGTTGAAAGCGATATGTCCGTCGGGACCAATCCCGCCCAGGAAGAAGCCGATCCCACCCATTGCCCTGATCTTCTCCTCGTATTCACGGCACCAGTTGTCGACCATATAAATAGCTTTCTGCTGGATAATTTCCCTGTCGCCATTGGCTTCCCTGTTGCGAAGCGTCAGATCAATCTTGTGACCGGGGAAAATCTCCCTGAAGGGTTTCCCTTCCGGCAGGGGTATTTCCGCAGAATTGATCAAAAGGCAATTGTCTTTCGAAAGGTTGAAATTCCTGATATAAAATTCCGTGACATAATTGCAGAAACTATTATGCTGGGAGGGGTCGATGGGATAAAATTCATCCATCTGGACAAATCTGAGATTTTTTGTCTCGGGCTTAACGAGATTCTTCGCGCCATGGGTGGAAAGAATATCCTTCACCTCCTGCTTTTCCCAGTTATCAAGCAGGTATTTGGTCCATTTGATGAAATATTCAGGTGTTTTTCCGGTGGGGAGGCTGACGACACCCTTCGGATTTCCGGCTACCCATTCAATAAAACGGAGGGCTGTCAGGAGACCCAGTTCTGGAAAATTATTGACCAGAAGGTAAGGGAGCCTAGTTGTAATCATCTTAACATCAGATCGTTCGAAAAAGAATTTTTCGATATTTGAAAATTGCGGTGTTTTCATGATTTCATTCGTTAATGAGGAAAGAAAGGAATACGAAAATTAGTGATTCAGCAGGCTTAAAGCAACCTTTTTTTAGAAGATTATTTCCGGCATTTGAGAAATGGAATCAGATCCCGGAATCGTCCTTCATCCCGGCAAGATGGTCCTGCATCAACAGCCCGGGTTAAATCCTTCCGGGATAGGCCCGCAGAGCTTCATCCAGGCATATCATGGCTTTTTCAAGGTCTTCCTTTTTCAGCACATAAGCAATCCTGACCTGGTGTTTTCCAAGCTCGGGCCTGGAGTAAAAACCGGAGGCTGGGGCAAGCATGACCGTCTGATTGTGATATTCAAAATCACTAAGCAACCATTGTGCAAATTTATCGGTATCATCAACAGGCAGTTGGGCAATGGTGTAAAAAGCACCTCCGGGCATGGGGCATACCACGCCTTCCATCTCATTCAGCGCTTTAACCATGAAATTCCGGCGCCCGATGTATTCGTGGTATACTTCATCGAAGTATGATTTTGGGGTATCAATTGCGGCTTCACCAAAGACCTGGCCGAAGGAGGGCGGGCTTAACCTGGCCTGGCCGAATTTCAGGGCTGTACTGATTACTTCACGGTTCTTGCTGATCAGTGCGCCGATCCGCACTCCGCAGGCACTGTAACGTTTGGAAAGGGAGTCGATAAGAATGATATTTTCATCGATCCCTTTAAGATTCATTACGGAAAAATGTTCCCTGCCATCATAACAAAACTCCCTGTAAACTTCATCGGCAAA
The DNA here is from genome assembly GCA_963732905.1 of uncultured Bacteroidales bacterium. Taxonomy (GTDB): domain Bacteria; phylum Bacteroidota; class Bacteroidia; order Bacteroidales; genus DASQZK01. The sequence continues at coordinate 53,659 of CAVTBM010000006.1, read as the reverse complement.
CAGGAAAAGGTCATGCTTCTTCACCAGTTTGCCAAGCGCTTCAATCTCTTCCTTTGAATAGAGGTAACCGGTAGGGTTGTTCGGATTACAGATGAGTATTCCCCGCGTTTTCGGACCGATATGTTTCTCAAATTCTTCAATGGGGGGAAGGGCAAAGTTCGTTTCGATACCGGAAGTTACGGGCACCACTTTTACACCGGCAGTGAGAGAAAATCCGTTGTAATTGGCATAATAAGGCTCAGGAATGATAATCTCCTCATCCTCACTGATGGTAGACATCAGGGCAAACAAAATAGCCTCCGATCCCCCGGTGGTAACCAGGATCTCGTCATATTCAACGTTTATGCCAATGCTCTTGTAATAGCCGGAGAGTTTTCTGCGGTAACTCTCATGTCCTGCAGAATGGCTGTATTCAATCACACTGGCTCTGAGGTTCCTGACAGCCTCGAGTGCCCCTTCCGGTGTGGGGATGTCGGGCTGACCTATGTTCAGATGATAGACCTTCCGGCCTTTGCGAACGGCTTCCTCAGCAAATGGTACCAGTTTTCTTATCGGTGAAGCAGGCATTAACCTGCCTTTTCTGGAAATGGATGGCATTTTATTTTGTTTTGTCCTGTTCAGGTCCTGTTTCAACTTTTCCCTTGATCATCAGCCTTGTCGGTGAATCTGTGGTGTTGGAGTATACGGTTATGGTTTTCTGAAAATTACCTTGAATTTTAGTATTATACGTTATGCCGATTTTACCTTTTTCCCCTGGAGAAACAGGCTCTGAAGGCCATTCAGGCCGGGTACATCCGCAGGTAGTCCTTACATCGTTAATCACCAGCGGGACATCCGAAGTGTTCGTAAACTCAAAATAACACCGGCCGTCACTTTCATAAGGGATCGTTCCGAAATTATGTACCGTTGATTCAAAAGAAAGACTCGCTTTCGGATTGTCTTCCGTCCCGCTTTTCTCCCTGTTCTTACAGGCAACGGCAAACATGAGGGTAAGTGCTAATAGTGGAATGATTCTTTTCATTGTTGCTTAAAATTTAGGAGTTCAAAAATAATGGTTATTTGCGATTTCAAATATGCTGAAGAATAGCCCTGACATCAAATTATCTGCTAAAATTTCTGAAAAACGGCTCTTCAAAATTAAAACAACCAATTTTACGGCTCCCTTGTTCAATTTCTTTCACCATCAGGGTGAGTTTCTCATTTAGCGGGACATTGACATTCAGTTTCATTGCTTTTCTTGTAATAAAGCCGTTGAAAAAATCAATTTCTGTTGGTTTTCCCCTTTCAAGAGATTGAAGGCTGGATGATTTCAGCCGCCGGTACCGGAAACCAATCATGAGGATGATCAGGTGTCGCCTTGTATTCGCGAAAAAACCTTTGGAGGCGGTAAACCTGTAAAAGTCCAGCTTTCCGCCATATGCGGGGACGTTTAGCTGCATCGCGCCGGCGACATACATGGCTTCATCAATAATCCCGGTAAAAATAGTACGGCAGGTCTTTCTGACAAGCATTCGGCCGAGACTGAGACCACAGATAACGCCGAGCGTATTGATGCACGAATTAATGATCAGCTTGGAGTACAGTTCACCATAAATATGTTCTGAAATCCTGGTGGGAACAACATCATCAAGGATAGACTTCAGGACGTCCAGCTTTTGCTTGTGAATGTCATCCAAAGTACCAATAATGAATTCACCGCCGGATGTCATATCATACTCTCCGTGTTTTCTCATTGTTGCACCCCATCCGACCACACATCCGATCGTTCGCCTGTTTCCGACAATCTCAGCCAGGACATCGGTACAGATACCGTTTTGCATGGAAACGACGAGGCTGTCTGCTTTGAGGCAGGGCAGGATTTCCATAGCTGCATCTCTCAGATCGGTGGCTTTGGTCGCCACAATTATCACATCAAATTTCCGGTTGCCGGTCTCTCCGGATGTCAATACATTAACCTTTTGGATAATAGTGCCACGATGTCCGGTGATCTTTAATCCGGTTGTTGAAGCGATCTCTTTGATATCTCTGTATTTTGAAAGCAGGTATGGATTATGGCCTCTTTCCTGAAGGAGAACGGCAACAACACCTCCGATAGAACCGGCTCCGACGATCAGAATTTCGGGAGTGTCCGACATACTTTTTTGTTTTTTGCCGGTAAGTTAAGGTATTTTATGTATTCTATTTGAACGGCGAAGTGATGAACATTGGCCTGTACCCGCAATTATTCCCGTCAGAGCGCTGAATTGAAAGAATTATTGTGATGAATTTTATTAATTTTGCAGATGTTTTAACGTTTCTGACTTACTGAAATTTATTTATCTATGGATATTCCCTCAAAATATGATCCCTCAAAAACGGAGGAGAAGTGGTATGAATACTGGATGGAGAAAGGACTGTTCAATTCCGACCCTGATGACCGTGAACCTTACTGTATTGTGATCCCGCCGCCAAATGTTACCGGGGTGTTACATATGGGCCATATGCTGAACAATACAATCCAGGATGTGCTGATCCGTCGCGCCAGGATGCAGGGAAAAAATGCTCTTTGGGTACCCGGGACAGATCATGCCAGTATCGCTACAGAAGCCAGGGTGGTTGCAAAGCTGCAGGATGAAGGGATCAGCAAAAGGGAACTCAGCAGAGAGGCCTTTCTTGAACATGCCTGGGAATGGACTCATAAGCACGGGGGAATTATTCTGGAACAACTTAAAAAACTTGGGGCATCCTGCGACTGGCGCCGGACAAAATTCACCATGGATGAAGACATGTCGGAGAGTGTGATCAAAGTGTTTATCGATCTCTATAATAAAGGGTTGATATACAGAGGTGTCAGAATGGTTAACTGGGATCCTCAGGCGAAAACGGCTGTATCAGACGAGGAAGTTGTATACCGGGAAGTTAATTCTAAACTATATTATATAAAATACTCAGTGGTTGGCGAAGAGCAATTCATTGTTATTGCCACAACCCGGCCCGAAACGATTCTCGGCGACACCGCTGTTTGCGTCAATCCCGCCGATGAGCGCTTTTTTAAATTCCACGGAAAACAGGCAATCATCCCTCTTGTCGACCGGGAAGTGCCCATTATAAAAGATGAGTATGTCGATATGGAATTCGGTACCGGCGCTCTGAAGATAACCCCAGCTCACGATGAGAATGATTACAATCTCGGTATAAAACACAATCTGGAGAGCATAGATATTTTCAATGATGACGGGACACTGAATGAGAAGGCACAATGGTTTGTAGGTGAGGACCGGTTTGTCGTCAGAAAAAAAATCGTAGATGTTCTAGAGGAAAAGGGATATTTGCTGAAGGTTGAAGATTATGTGAACAAAGTCGGATTTTCGGAGAGGACAGACGCGGTCATCGAACCCAAACTTTCCATCCAGTGGTTTCTCATGATGAAGGAACTGGCTCAGCCGGCACTTGAACATGTAATGAACGACGACATACAGATACATCCGGCTAAGTACAAAAATACCTACAGGCACTGGATGGAAAATGTAAAAGACTGGTGTATTTCACGACAGCTGTGGTGGGGGCATCGCATTCCTGCATTCTATTATGGCAGTAATCCGGCTCCCAACGATTTTGTTGTTGCTGCCACCATTGGGGAAGCGCTTATACTTGCCAGGGAAAAAACAGGAAATACCGGACTGACGGCGGATGATCTTCATCAGGATGAAGACGTGCTGGATACCTGGTTTTCATCGTGGCTGTGGCCGATCTCCGTATTCGATGGCATCAATAACCCGGCTAACAAGGATATAAACTATTACTATCCGACCAACGATCTGGTTACTGCCCCGGAAATCCTGTTTTTCTGGGTTGCCCGCATGATCATTGCCGGATATGAATACAGGGATGACAAACCCTTCAGGAATGTATACCTGACCGGTATCGTGAGAGACCAAAAGCGCCGGAAGATGTCCAAATCTCTGGGTAATTCACCCGATCCGATCCAATTGATGCAAAAATATTCGGCCGATGGCGTAAGGGTTGGCATGCTACTTTGCTCTCCGGCAGGAAACGATCTTTTGTTTGATGAGAGTTTGACCGAACAGGGACGGAATTTTGGCAATAAAATCTGGAACGCTTTCCGGCTTGTAAAATCATGGCAGGTCGACCCGGGCATTTCCCAGCCTGAGACTTCAGAAATGGCCGCAAAATGGTTTGATGCCAGGCTGAACGAAGCTATCGTCACGTTGGATGGACAGTTTGATGCCTTCCGGCTGTCCGATGCACTGATGACGGTCTATAAACTGTTCTGGGATGAATTCTCCTCCTGGTACCTGGAATCCATAAAACCTGAATTCGGGAAACCGGTGGACAACCTGACCTATGACCAGGCCAACTTATTCCTGGAAAAACTGATGGCTCTGCTTCATCCGTTCATGCCCTTCATCACAGAGGAGATATGGCATCTCGTCAGAGAAAGACAGGAAGGAGAAAGCCTGATGATATCGTCATTACCGTCAGCTGCCCACATTGATACTGAACTGATCACCCGGTTTGAACAGGCCAAACAGATCATAACCTCGGTCCGCAATATCCGGAATGAAAAGAACCTCCCGATGAAAGACCGGCTTACCCTCCTTTATATAGCGAGCGACGGGGAATACATCGGAAAGTTTGATCTCCTGGTGAAAAAGCTGTCAAACTTAAGTGATATTTCCGCCACCGGGCAAAAACCGGTCAACGCGGCTTCATTCATTGTCAAGAATACCGAATATTATATTCCTCTGGAAGACCGGATCAACATCAGCATGGAACTGGAGAGAATGAATAAGGAACTGGAATATACCAGGGGATTCCTGAAAGCGGTTCTTAATAAACTATCCAATGAGCGTTTCGTTAACAGCGCTCCGGCCGAAGTTGTGGAAAGGGAGAACATTAAAAAAACGGATGCGGAAAATAAAATCGCTTCCCTGGAGAAACAGATTGCCGCACTGATGGGCTAGTGTTCGCCACTGATCAGGGTTTCACAATTCAGAGATCTCCCGGATAGCGGATTTATGCGAGATTATTTAACTTGTTAAATTTGAGAAAGTTATGATAAAAGAGCCCTATTTACTAGCTAGGAATCACTGGAAACTCATTCAGTCTCAAGAAGTGGAACTGGTTGTCCTCCCATGGGGAGCCACCGAAGCGCATAATTTCCATCTTCCTTATGGCACGGATATTTTCGAAGTGGAGGCCATTGCAAAAGAATCTGCCAGACAGGCATGGGAAAAAGGTGCCAGACCAATGGTTCTGCCTGCCATTCCGTTTGGCGTAAATACCGGTCAGACAGATATTCCGCTAACCATAAATCTGAATCCTTCCACACAGGCTGCTATACTAAATGATGTGGCAGAGAACCTGGCGGAACAGGGTATCAGCAGGTTACTCATCCTGAACGGACATGGAGGAAATGACTTCAGACAGATCCTTCGGGAAACAGGTCATAACTTCCCGGAGTTGTTCCTGTCGACATGCAATTGGTTCCAAAGCGTTGAAAAAAATATCTTTTTTGAGAATGAAGGAGATCATGCCGATGAGGCCGAAACCAGTCTGATGCTTTACATTAATCCGGATATTGTTCTTCCGCTTACAGAAGCAGGAAGCGGTAAAAACAAAAAGTTCAGTGTCAGGGAACTCAATGAGAAATGGGCCTGGGCTGAACGAAAATGGACCTCAGTGACAGATGATACCGGAATAGGCGATCCCTCACTGGCTACCAGGGAAAAAGGAGAAATGTATTTCAAAGCCATTACAGAGAAGGTGGGAAGTCTTATCTATGGGCTGTGTAAAATGGATCGTGACAAGGTTTTTATCTGATGAATCTGGCGGTTAAGTTAGAAAAGAGAAGGAAGGTTGAAGAAGGGGAAAAATTTCCGGATCTTATGAGACAGCCTCAGCCGCCCGGGCATATCCTTAAAATTTGGTTATCCCGTTGCTTTTCACCGTAAATCAAAAATAGGGGTATAAATCAAGTCATTTGACAACGTGCCGGCTTAACGCTGAATCCTTCCCGGTTTTCACAATTCTAACCGGCGGCTTTATACAAAATTTCACTGAAATAGTATTGCAGTAGAAAGGAAAAATGCAGTATACCGAATTGATTCGTCAAAATGACAGTCATGCATTCCGGTATGTTGATAACTTTTCGTCAAAAAGATGAAAAGGGACGCTGAGATTTGGGAGGCGGAAGTCATTAAGGGGCGGAGCGTTGGAAGGTGGGGGAGGGTTGCCCATTTCAAACACAGACTCCTTAGAAGCACGATTCCCCAGACTCTGTCCGGACTTTAAATAATCCAGGGAAAAGGGCACAGAGCCAGGAACCCGGAACAAAAAGCAAATATTTCAGCGTTGGAAAACGGATCCGGATGTCCCTGTCATTTATAGAGATATAAGAATAATGAGTTCTGTAATTCATATTTGTGCAAGCTGCGTGGGAATCAGGATTTCGACACTCCGGCTGTTTTCCCGAAACCTCCCTCCGGCACTGATGCTTTCCTTCCATCCTGATATTTGAAAAGGTATCGCGACGTACTGATTTCGGGTCAAACTTTCCCTTATTAATAAAAAATAATAAAAAAAATTTGACTCGTCTTTGATTTTGTTATATATTTGACACATCAAATAATGACACATCAAACAAAATGGTTTTTAAATTTGAGGAATCGGTAGGGTATTATCTGAACAGGACGGCTTCAATGATGCGGAGTAGTCTACAACGTGCCTTGAATAAGGAGTACAAAGAGATAACCATAGATTACTGGGTCATCCTGAATTATCTGTGGACTAAAGACGGATGGATACAGACCGAACTGGCCCGGATGTCAGGTAAGGACAATGCCAGTATGACCAGGATGCTTGATGGCATGCAGAAAAAGGGACTGATTGAACGAAAAGCGGATGAGAATGACCGCAGGGCACAACGGATCTTTCTTACTGAAAAGGGAAGGTCACTTGAAAAACCACTGAAGAAAATCGCCGGTGAAAATGTGTCGAAGGGTTTGAAGAATATATCGTCAAAGGATGTTCAGGAACTGAAAAAGATCCTGGAGGCCATAAATGAAAATTATTGATTTTTTTTAAAATAAAAATTGATATATCAAAAATAGATACAACAAATAAAAACTAGTTTAATTAAAAATTTCAAGTCATGAAAACTCCGTTTACCATTGATCAATTTTTTGCAGTGTTTGAAAAATATAACACAGCGGTGTTCCCCGCCCAGATAATTTTCTTAGTGGCAGGTATTTCAGCCATTGCGTTTCTGCATTCGGGCAACCGTAAAAAGGGAAAAATCATTACCATCATTCTGTCAGCTCTCTGGCTTTGGAATAGTCTGGTGTACCATTTGATGTTTTTCAGTACGATCAACAAAGCAGCCGTGGGATTCTGCTTTCTGTTTTTCATTCAGGCTGTACTCATGTTATATGAATCGCTGGTTAAAAGAAGGCTCGATTTTGGCTTTGGTCACCGAATAAAAGACTATGCCGGATATGGCTTTGTCCTTTATGGCTTGTTCTTTTACCCGGTCATTGATCTGCTTGCCGGTAATGATATTACCGGTGTGATCTCTCTTGGGTTGCCCTGCCCGACAACCATTTTGACTTTTGGATTTTTTCTGCTTTCCTCTCAGAAATTCCGGCGTTATCTGCTCATCATTCCTTCCCTTTGGGCATTGATGGGAGTAAGTGCTGCATTGAACTTTGGCATTTACCAGGATTTTGTAATGACTTTAGCAGGCATCGTTACTGTTGTTCTCACCCGGCAATACCGTCGGCAAAACCCCGTAATCTCGTAAATAAATGTTTTACAGAGCGCCCTCCCTCACCATGGCAGGTGTTTAAAAGCCCGGCATCAGGAACCGGAATCAAAGTCCATAAGTTAAAAAGTTTATTATTTTTGCTTTAGGTTTAATCCGGCTGATGCCGGGCTTTATTTCATTGATCCTGATCGAATTCCGGCTTAACGGCAGTACTAAGATTACCGGAATTTATCTGTCACTTTTACAAGAGGTTACCGCAAATGAAAAAACACGCCTCAATACTGGTTCTTGTCTTAGCAGGTCTTCTGAGTCTCGCAATGCATTACAGGCAGTTTCCGAAGGATCTGATGAGCGTTCATGTGTGGCGACAGACACAAACACAGTCTACCATTATCAATTTTTATGAGGAGAATTTTAACATCTTTTACCCTGCAAAAAATGACCGCGGTGACGGAAGGGGAATACTCAGGATGGAATTTCCTTTGATGCAGTAGCTTATCTCTGGACTGTATAAAATTTTCGGGAATAATCTTATCATCACCAGGATCTTTATGTTTATCACCGGGTTGTTTTCTGTCCTTGGATTGTATATTCTACTAAAGAATATTTTCGGGAAGGAGTTGCCGGCAGCCTTCGGTGCATGGGCCTTTACATTCTCACCTGCCTTTTATTATTATACCATTAATCCGTTGCCCGACAATTTTGCCCTGTGTTGTTCGATCTGGGGACTTGCCCTTTTCTTTATATGGGTGAAAAAGCATCGGAACCTTATGTTGTTGTTAAGTGGTATTTTCCTTAGTGTGGGCACATTATCTAAGCTTCCCTTCATACTGTTTTATTCGGTGCCTTTTATGTATTTCCTGCTGAAAGTGATACAGAAAGGATACAGGAATACGGATGTGACAGATGCACTTATTGTATTCACTCCGGCGGTTTTGCCGGCAGCATGGTATATTTCCGTAATACCACACTGGGATTATAATGGTATCGTCGGCGGAATGCTTGATAATCAGGCTTCATGGTCAACCCTCCTGGATTATCTTCAGCATAACCTGGTTTCCACGCTGCCTGAACTTCTGCTCAATTATGGTGCTGTCCCATATTTTATTGCAGGGTTTTACTTCATCTTCAGAAATAGAATTTACCACACGAAACTGTTCTGGGTACTCGCAACGTGGGGAATGCTGACAATCATGTATTTTCTTTTTGAACTGAATATGATCGCTAAAATTCATGATTATTACCTTTTCCCTTTTTATCCTCTCCTGTTTATTATTGTAGCCTATGGTGCCGTCAGCCTCTGGGAACTGAAAAAGCCAGCAGTAAAGTATTCCGTCATTTTCCTGTTTCTGATTCTTCCGCTAACCGCATACCTGAGAATGAAAGACCGTTGGAATCCTGATAATCCCGGTATTAATAAAGATTTGCTCGTTTACAGGGATGATCTTCGAAACGCGGTTCCCGATAACGCCCTTTGCATCACCGGTAACGACATATCACATTTCATATTCTTTTATTACGTCCATAAAAAAGGCTGGGGATTTGATGAGGATAATCTCAGTACGGCAAAACTGGATTCAATGATTGTGCATGGTGCTCGTTATCTGTATTGCGATTCCCGTGTTGTTGACCAGAATTCCGGCATCCGAAGTCATTTGGAAAAACTGGTATTGGCAAGAGGTTCAATTAAGGTATATAAACTGAAGAGACCAGGGGAGGGGTTGAAAACAAGCAATGAAGGGATTACTCTACAACCACCGGATAGTGGTAATTAATGTTTTCACCGTTGATGGTTAAGAAATAGATCCCGGCAGGATATTCCAGAGTTGAAATCGTGATTACACCACCGGAAGTTGCTATGGATTGAAAAATTTTACCAGCCGGGTTCACCATCGTGATATTTGATTTCATACCTTCCGGAATATCCAAAGTCAGCATTCCATGCACCGGGTTAGGATAGATTCGTATTCTCTGTTCTATCCTTACAGTACCTGCGCCGGTTTCGGCATCGGCTACGGTCACCTCACAATCGTCCGACAAACCGCTGTCGGTCGACCTTACCCTGACGATTGTTACTCCAGGTGATCTTGCGATGATCGTGCCTTTTGCTGAGACGGTAACGACCTCTTCATTTTCTGAAGTCCATTTCACCTCCGGATAAAGTGCATCCGAGGGGAGAAGGGAATAATGCAATACCAGGGAATCTCCCGGGCTGAGGCTGACTTTTGCAGAATCGATCTGTACCGAGGTTACCACCCCGTCCGCCTGATTGTCGTTAATGCTGAGATATGGACTAAGCATATCCCTTACATATTCGGTTATGGTTTTGTCCATGCCCAGGTCCCGTTTGATCAGCTCTTCATTTGGCCAGGGCCAGAGCGGTTGCGTTGTGAGTATACCATCCACGTACCGGTTGTTGACATAAGGCCCTGTTTCCTGTTTTATTTTTGAAGGTGAACCAATCAGTGCCCTCTCAGGAAGCTTCACTTCCTGGTCGGTTGAAAGTACAAAACTGTAGTCGAGAGCATTCTTCCAGATCACCATGTCTTCAAATGAACCGTGCCAGTGTGACATAACATGGATAGCCGGGTTGGATCTTGGTAATTCAGTTCGCCAGTTGCCATTGTCGAGGTCGAAACATCCGAGAATCCGGTTCGCATCGGCAGGAAACGTATGATCGTCAAATACCATCCCTCCCTGTACAAGGCCCCAGGGATTATCGGCATAGTAATCCGACTGGAGGTGAAACCGCGTTCCGAAGGCAATGACGTTCTCTGCAATGCAGTCGACACAGTCGTAAACGTTCATTCCTGCATGAGGTGCCCGGTCATATAAATCAGCCCTGAACACCCCTCTGCGGATCACTGAGTTGCTGCACTGGAAATAGGCAAAGACATATCGCCCCGTACCCCAGCCCCAGATATCTTCAGCCAGGATATGATCTGAATAGGCGATGCTGAATACATGACAGTTGTCATCATACGTATCGAGGGCATGTCCGTCGATAGCCTGGAAATAACCTGCATTGAACCCTGCACACCTGGTCAGGGTCAGGTAACTGGAGCTGAGTACACACCAGGCATGATGCAAACTGTTTCCACCCTCGATGCCGTCAATTTTCATGTAGGAAACATGATCAATATAGACCGCGTTGGTGCGCGCTGTGTCTGCATTGATCAATACCGACCCTGCATGCTTCGCCATAAGTACGACGGGCTTTTCCTGTGTGCCTGATTTGTTTGAGATACTCAGGGTCTGATGATATACCCCGTCCAGAAAGATGAGGGTGTCTCCGGGATTTAGCGCCGCAACAGCATTGTTTAATGAACCCGAAGGATGTAATTCATCTGCCCCATTACCATTGCCTGATGGAGCAACAAAAATGGTCTTTGCCTGGACGGTCTGATACAAGCTGAGATTAAAAATGAATAACAGCAGGACCGCTGAAACGGTAACTGGTTTCATAGATAATTTTATTGGGTAATAATTTAGTCTCTCTTCAGGATTAAAGATAGGGATATTTACCAAAAATTCAGGGAAGAGAGGTGAAGATCATGAAACCGTCAGACTTTAAATTCCGGGCTGCTGTTTTGTATCCGTTGTCTTCATGTAATCCTGCAGATAAATAAATACTCCGGCTGTCCATCCAAGGAAGGGGCGGCTGACGTATTCATTATCCAGAATGTTCCCGTCTGTGACATTGTATTTCTCATAGATTTTTCCCGGTTCGCGTCGTATGGTGTCCTGTTTGTTATGCTCAAAGGCAATCAACGGGACCGGATCCAGAAAGTTTTTGGTTAGAATATCCAGGTACTTTGCCGCAACACGCCTGGCATCCTTAAAATATCCATAATTGTCGAGTGCTTTAACAGCAAGATAGTAAATCGGTGGCCATCCTGCAGGGTAGTCCCATTGGTAGGTATGCTCATGTTCCGCCTTTGCACAGATGGTTATACCGTAATCATATTCGAACAACGGAAGATTTTTCACGATTTTTTCTGCCTGTCCTTTGGAAGCGATCCCGGCCCACATGGGATAAAGAGTCACCACGCAAGGCAGGCTGGCAAATTTATGGTTTACAAAATCGTAGTCCATATAAAGTCCTTTATCCGGGTTCCAAAGGTAACGGTTGATTTTCTCCTTTCTCTGATCTGCCAGTTTATCCCAGTCGGGTTCTGCACCTGCATCCAGTCCGGCTTCCTTCACCATCCATGCGAAATTCTTTTCATAAAGGTACAGATTTGAATTCAGGTCGACGGATGCGAAATTCGGGCAGTGGTGATCATACCGTGGGGTAAAATCCATGGTTTCGGCTTCAGGAAGCCAGTTTGATGCGATTTCGAGTTTTTCCTGGCGGCTGAGGTTTTCAGGAAAACTGAACCGGCCTTTCATCTGATCGTAGAAAGTTAGCAGTTCCTTTTCCGTGGCATGGTGATAGAATCGTTGCAGGCCCGGTATCCCGGTGGTATGATTTTCAATGGCACTGGCTGAGGTATCCGTCCAGAAGGAATATTCCTTTTTCAGGGTATAATAGGCTTCTTTCAGCCACATTTTATCTTTTTGCGGAGTTTTCTCATAGACATCTCTCACCATCATGGAAAGGAAAGGTGTCTGGGAACGGTTCAGTCCCCAGGGTTCACTGGCATTGGGGACAAAGCCCAGGGTGTCGACTTCAGAAAGCAAGTTATCTGTGGCGTTCAGGGCATATTGCTGAAGACTGTCCACCTCCAGTAGTCCGGCATCCGTGAAATAAGTGTCCCAGTAAAATTGTATGCTCCTGTGAGCAGCGATGGAAAAAAACGGCTTCGGCAACGGCATACTTCCGGGCATCTGCCATGATGATGAATCGACTTTTGATTTATACCAGTTTTCAAGGATAAACATTCTGACCTGGCCATACTGTCCGTTGAAACGGGGCTGGTAGTCCTTCTCACTCTGCCGGTGAGAATTGCATGAAACTGCAGTCAGTACGAGTAAAGCCAGCGCCGGGATAAATAAGGATTTGGATTTCATTATATCGACTTTTTAAAATTCAATATTAATCGGTAAAGTTAAATAATGACTTATAAAAATGAAGGATTGTACTTTATTAATATGGCGACTTTTTCCGGTTTACTTCTTGCTAAAGAACATAGCACCTTCCTGCTGTAAATCATACGCCGGGATGAAGAGTAAAATTAAATTTGCAGTCCATTAAATGTGAAAAACATGCCTGAATACGAATCAAATATTAATCCGGACAGGCTGGTGAGATTTCTTAAAAAGCCAGCCTCACAGTTTACCTGTGATGATATCATCCATTATGTTGAGGCTAATGAGATCAGGATGATTAACTTTCGATATGTTGCGGAGGATGGGAAGCTTAAAACTTTAAATTTCATCGTGAACAGCGGGGATCATTTACGACAGGTTCTGACTTACGGAGAACGGGTCGACGGATCGAGTCTTTTTTCATTTATTGATGCCTGTTCGAGCGATTTATATGTTATTCCGCGCTTCCGCACAGCCTTCCTGAATCCTTTCTCAGAGGTGCCGGCTCTTGACATCTTATGTTCATTTTACACCAGTGACGGTGTGCCGCTCGAAAATTCACCCGAGTATGTTTTGAAAAAGGCTCATCAGCTTTTCAGGGAAAGCACAGGCATGACATTTAAGGCCCTCGCTGAGCTGGAATATTATATCAACAGTCCGAAAGATCCCCATTTTATATCCGAAGATCAGCGAGGTTACCATTTATCGGCTCCTTTTGCCAAATGGGAAGCCTTCAGGGTAGAGGCGATGGCCTTGATTGCGTCCTGCGGAGGTCTGATCAAGTATGGCCATAATGAAGTTGGGAATTTTACCACGGAAGGCGAATCTTTTGAACAGCATGAGATTGAGTTTTTTCCGTGTGAGGCTGAGAATGCTGTTGATCAGGTTGTTGTGGCCAAATGGATCCTGAGAAACCTGGCCATGAAATATGGCTTTGAGCTGAGTTTTGCGCCCAAGATTTCTGTCGGAAAAGCCGGCAGTGGATTGCATATTCATATGATGCTGGAGAAGGACGGGCAAAACATGATGTCGTCGGATCAGGGTTTAAGTACTCAGGCAAAAAAAATGACAGCTGGAATTTTGAAATTATCCTCTGCTCTGACTGCATTCGGAAATACGATACCCACTTCATACTTACGGTTGGTTCCCAATCAGGAAGCTCCCACCAGTATTTGCTGGGGAGACATGAACCGAAGAGTGCTGGTGCGGGTGCCCCTGGGATGGCTTGGCAGGAACACGATGATCTTTGATGCAAATCCGCTGGAAAAGAAGGTGCCGTTGGCATCACCCGGCAAGCAAACCATTGAATTCAGGGCAGCTGACGGCTCAGCGGATATCTACTGTCTGATGGCCGGACTTATCATCGCTTCCCTTCACGGATTGGAGTCGGAAGACAGTCTTTCGCTGGCTGAGGCTCTGTATGCCAGTCCTGATATTCATAAAGAATCCGGGCTGCCTGAGAAGTATGACCGTTTGCCGGCTTCATGTCATGAATCGGCTCATGCTTTGAAGTCATTGAGATCCCACTTCGAGAAGGACGGTATTTTTCCTTCAGGCATGATTGATTATCAGATACACAAACTCGAATCTTACAATGACAGGGATCTTTCAGAAAAACTTTACGGAAAAAAAGAAGAGATAAGGAAACTGGTGATAGAGCATATTCATGTCATGTGACCCTTGCGGGTTCAGGGAGCAAGGCGTTCCAACGTCCATCCCGGTCCGGAACTGCGGAATACCAGCCGGTCATGAAGTCTTCCCGGGGCGCCCTGCCAGAACTCAAAATAGTCGGGTACAAGTCTGTACCCTCCCCAGTGGGGTGGACGTGGTACAGCCTTTCCTTCAAACTTATATTCAAAATCCTTATACCGGTTTTGGAGTTCATCCCGGTTTGCGATGACCTTACTCTGAGGTGAAGCCCATGCTCCGATCTGGCTGTCTCTGGGCCTTTCTGCAAAATAGCGGTCGGATTCCTCCCGTGAAACGAAGCTTACGCGGCCTTCAACCCTGACCTGCCGTTCGAGCTGGGGCCAGAAAAACACGACGGCAGCGAAAGGGCTGGCCTCCAGCTCCGAAGCTTTCCGGGATTGGTAGTTGGAATAAAAGATGAGTCCTTCATGGCTGAGTCCTTTAAGAAGTACAACTCTTGCTGAGGGACTGCCCTTTTTGCCAAGGGTGGCCAGGATCATGGCATTGGGTGTGATGAGGCCTGCTGCAATGGCTTCATTGAGCCACAGGTCCAGTTGAGTGAACGGATCTGGGGTGATTGATTCTTCACTCAGGGATGTATTGTGATATTCTTTTCTGATGGCTGATAATTTTTTTTTCACAACATCTTCCTGCTGTTTGGTTTTCCGGCAGCGAAAAGGGCAGACAGAACTTCCTAATCTAGAACGCAGCTTTCAGGCTCAGGTCCAGGCTTTTGATCTGATGGGTGAGAGCACCCACAGATATGAAATCCACACCTGCAGCCGCATATTCCCGCATGGTCTCTTTAGTGATCCCTCCGGAGGATTCCGTTTCAAGTCTGCCGGCAATCATGCCTACGGCTGTCCGTGTCAATTCCGGGGTGAAATTATCGAGAAGGATACGATCCACGCCTCCAACGCGGAGGATCTCATCAACATCGTCCAGACTACGTGCTTCGATTTCGATCTGTAGATTTTTGCCATGTTCTTTAAGATAACCCTTTGCCTGTCTGATGGCATTTGAAATTCCACCTGCAAAATCGATATGATTATCTTTGATCAGTATCATGTCAAAGAGACCCACCCGGTGGTTAAATCCCCCTCCCAGCTTTACCGCTTCTTTTTCACCATATCTCATGCCCGGAGTGGTTTTACGGGTGTCAAGGATCCGGGTTTTAAAACCCTCAAGCAGCCTGACATATTCCCGGGTCTGTGTGGCCACGCCGCTTAGACGCTGCATGGCATTCAGAACGATCCGCTCGGTCTGCAGGATGGAACGCACACTTCCGGAGACTTCATAAATGATATCACCCGGACGTATGACTGAGCCGTCGGGGATGATCACCCTCAGAGAAAGGCTGGGGTCGAATTTTGCATAGATGCGAGAGGCAATGAAAACGCCGGCAATGATGCCGCTGTCTTTAACAAGAAGCTGCGCTTTCCCCCTGGCTTCTTCGGGGATGGTTGAAAGGGTGGTATAGTCTCCGTCACCAATGTCTTCTGCAAACCAAATATCTATCGATTGGTCAAGCAAATCATCAAAATGATGCTTCATTTTCTTTTTCTATTCTTAAAAGCTGTACGACATCTTTGTCCCCGTTTTTTCTGAAGTACAGATTAACCCTGTAATTACCCTTGGCGGTACTCATGATGGCGATGACAAATTTGGATTCTTTTTTTTCACTTTCAAATTTAATCTCAAAATTTTCCGGAACATGAGCTGTAAAAAAAGTATCCAGGATTTTTGTGGCCTCTTCTTTTCCCGTATCATATTCTTTGTCAAGAATGCTTAATTTTATCTGATCATCGAAATGGGGTGTGAGAAGAAGACTGTTTCCTGTCCGAAAGCCCCTGGTGATATCAGAAGATAACGGAATGTGCTGTGCCCGGGCCGTCTGGTATTGTGGTACCAGACAGATGAACAGCAGGGGAATGAATAAAAATTTACTTGCGGGATGCATTGTTTTGCCGCTTAATTTTCTGCAATATACTAAAAATCTTATAAAGCCTGATTTATGAAACTGACGCTCATCATGACCGGAAAAACAGGACAATCCTGGCTTGTCGATGGTATGAATGAATATATCGGCCGGCTGGGACATTATATCCCTCTCACTATCATAGAAACACCGGGTATACGAAAGACACGCAGCATGCCGGAACAGGAGCAGAAGAACAGGGAGGGGGAGCAGATTATCCGGCAGATTCCAAAGGGGAACACGTTGATCCTGCTGGATGATAAGGGTAAAAAGTTTACCTCCGAAGGATTTGCCGGGTATATGCAGAAAAAGATGAATGAAGGGCGCGATATTTGTATGGTGACCGGAGGTGCTTACGGATTTTCGGATGATCTTTATCATATGGCTGAAATGAATTTGTCACTTTCCCTGATGACATTTTCACACCAGATGGTCAGGCTGATCCTGCTTGAACAGTTGTACAGGGCGTTTACAATTATCCGGGGAGAACCATATCATCATTCCTGATGACGAAATAATTACGTACTTATTTGTACTTTAGTCCTGCTAATTATTTTTTATGATCCTGAAAAGAACCATCCGGTCAGCATTCGGAACAGGGAGGTGGTTATTCCTTCTGATGGTCGTCCTTCTGATGATATCCATGTATTTTGAGAGAAGAACAGCTGTAAGTTTTTACACCAAAACCGACGTTGAGGAATTTCAAAAAACACTCATCAGGAAGGAAGATCGTTTAGGAGACATCCTGGATATTCTCGGGAAGGAATACAGGACACCCGGTGAAGATGAGCTTTTTACCCATGTGCCTGAATACATATACAACCTCTATAAGGCTGAAGGGCTGGCTGTATTTGCATACCGGAAGGATAGTCTTTTTTTCTGGAGTGACAATTCCGTTCCCGTACCTGAACTGGCCGATCAAATTCCGGAGAACGCCGTCGACCAGATTGGTAATTCCATATTTCTTAAAAAAGAGCGGCTTCTTCCGGGGCACGACAGCCTGAAACTGATAGGTCTTGTGTTGATAAAAACGGAATATCCGTACGAAAATCGCTTTTTGCACAACGGTTATCAGTCTGATTTTTCTTTTTCTCCGGCCGTCAGGCTGAGGAATTCCGCTCCCCGCTTCAAGAATCCCATAACGGGACAGGGTTACCCGGTATATGATGCATCAGGAAATTATATTTTCAGCATTGATCTTGACAGTGCTAACCGTTCAAGGGAGACGCAAATGGTGATCTGCCTGGTTTTTTACCTGCTCACTTTTTTTGTTTTTCTGATGTTCCTGAGACGATTTATCCGCAATGCCCCTCATCGCCTGCACAACCTGCTGGTAGTGCTTATGGCTCCTGTCCTGTTTTTAGTGTATTATTTACTGTCCTCATACCGACTGCCGGCAACGGTTTTCGATCTTGATCTATTTGCTCCCGATCTCTTTGCCCGCTCAGCCATCCTTCCTTCCCTGGGTGATTTGTTCTTCCTGACTGTCATCGCCTTTTTTATAATTTACAATTTTTATACGGAATATCAGTTCAGGCTTCCGGCAGTGAAAAAATTAAACCCCGCTTCTGTTTTGCTTTTTGCCGCTGCCGGAATTCTTGCAATGCTGTTGTACCTCCTGAATATATTTGTTTTTAAAAGCATCATCGTCGATTCAACTATATCTTTCGAAGCCTATAAAGTTCTGACCCTGTCTGTGTACACATTTATAGGGCTGCTTATTCTGGCTCTTCAGTTTACGACTTTTGCCCTGGTGACAGACAAGGTCTTTTCTGTCCTTCAGATTAATAGGAACCGCCGGGCAGCACTCGTATTTATGATAGTGTTGATCCTGTTGATCGTTCTTCCGCTGATTGTTCCCCTGAAATTGACGGTGAGTCCTGAAAGCACGGTTTTTTATGCGCTTATGGTATTTTTATTGTATTATTTCCGTTTCAGCGACCGTGTTCACTACCGTTTTTCCACATTCGTGGTTTACGTTCTACTTTTATCGGCATTTTCCGTTTTTGAAATCACACGTTACAGCAATTTGAAAAGCCGGGATGAGATGAAAATGGAAGCCGTCAGTTTGTCTGCCGAACATGATCCTGTGGCAGAGCTTCTCTTTCCCGAACTTGACAAAAAGATTCGCGGGGATGAGGAATTAAAGAAGATGCTTTTTGAACAGGATTTTAATATTGAAGAATTTTACGCCTATGTGCAGAGAAAATATTTCAGCGGTTTCTGGGATAAATATGATCTGCAGATCACACCCTGCGGCCCTCAGGACAGTGTTTACGTTTCTCCTCCCGAAGGTACCTACTATCATTGCTACAATTTTTTTTATGAATATGTTCTTCGCGACGGTATACAGGTTCCGAATACCGATTTCTTCTATCTTGATAACCTGAACGGCAGGATCAGCTATTTCGGTGATATCACTTTTGAAGGCCCCGGCAATCGTGAGGTCACGCTTTTCATCGAACTGGACTCCAGATTGATCTCCGAAGGACTGGGGTATCCCGAATTATTGCTTGAGGATCACTTCATAAATACAACCTATGAATATCCATGGGCAAAATATAACCGTGGAAAACTGATCACAAGTTCAGGCAATTTTGCCTATTCCATGTCGAGTAATATCTATACCAGCGGGAAGGAGGGCTTTGAAATGGTCAGGTTTGATAAATATGATAACCTGGTCTATAATATCGACTCGACCAACACCATCGTTGTCAGCAAACCAGCCGTTTTCTGGGTTGATATCCTGATTTCTTTCTCTTATGTATTCAGTTTCTTCTTTATTCTCCTGATCATCCTGCTGTTCATGACCAATATCAGCCCGATAACCTTAAAAATCCACTGGAATTTCAAGAACAAGATCCAGGCTGCAATGACGTCACTATTGTTCTTTTCGTTAATCCTGATCGGTGCCGGAACCGTTTATTTCAGTATCAGGCAGTATAAAAGCCGGCAAACCGAACTGCTGGAAGAAAAAATTCAGTCGGTATATGTGGAACTGATCCATAAGCTCGAATTTGAAACGGACCTTCATCACTGGTCGGGAGATGACTATGTTAGTCTGAATGAGTTGCTTCAGAATTATTCCAACGTATTTTACACCGATATAAACATGTTTGATCAGGACGGACAATTACTGGCAACTTCCCGGCCCGAAATCTTTAAAATGGGCCTTACCGGAAACATGATGGATGCCCAGGCTTTTAAAGAAATGGCGGTATTAAAACGTTCGGAATACATTCATGATGAGAAGATTGGCGGTCTGAAGTACCTGTCGGCTTACGTCCCCTTTGTGAACAGCGAGAATAAGGTGCTGGCCTATCTGAACCTGCCCTACTTTACCAGGCAGGATGAACTGACCCGTGAGATCACCAATCTGGTTGTTGCCATCATCAACATCGTCGTGCTGCTGTCGCTGCTGAGTTTCACGATCGCGGTTTTCATGTCAAACAGGATCACCCATCCACTGAGGCTTTTGCAGGATAACATCGCACGGATAAGCCTGAATGAGAAGAATGAAAAGATTGCCTACGAAGGAAAAGATGAGATCGGTAGTCTTGTTGAAGAGTACAATCACATGGTGGATGAATTGAAGAACAGTGCTGAACTGCTGGCCCGAAGTGAGCGGGAATCGGCCTGGCGTGAGATGGCCAAACAAATCGCCCATGAGATTAAAAATCCGCTGACACCAATGAAGCTGGGTATACAACATCTTCAAAGGATATGGAATGAAAGGGATGACCAGCGAGGTGACCAGGCGGATAAAATTACCCGTACTTTGATCGAACAAATCGATAATCTCTCCTCAATAGCCACGGAGTTTTCCAACTTTGCCAAAATGCCATCTGCCACTAATGTTAAACTGGATCTTGTGGAACGCCTGAGAGATGCCATCAGGCTCTTTGCTGAATATGATAAATACACCATAAATCTGAACACTGGGGGATTTGAACATGTTTATATAAATGCCGATCGGGAACAGTTCAACCGGGTTCTGATCAACCTTATAAAAAATGCCATGCAGTCTTTTTCAGAAGGAAGGGAAGGTCAGATAGACATTAGTCTCGGGAAAACCGGCAGTCATGCCCTCATCAGTGTATCCGACCAAGGGAAGGGGATACCGGAAAATATCAGAGACCGGCTCTTTCAGCCTAACTTTACAACGAAGACAAGTGGTATGGGAATGGGATTGGCGATTGTCAAGAGCATCGTTGAGGCTGCAGGAGGGAAGATATGGTATGAGACTGAGATGAAAAAGGGCACAACGTTTTATGTCCAGTTGCCACTCGCAAATGATGAGCAGGGATGAAACAGTATGTCAACAAGTACCCCCTTACTATAAGGATCACCTTCCTTCTTTTGGCACTGATCCTGTTCTTTCATGCTGTTATTGCGGCGAAAGATTTTCTGTACCCGATCGTTCTGGGCGTTCTATTTGGTTATCTCCTTTACCCGGCGGCCCGTCTTTTTGAGAAACTCGGTGCACCGCGTATCCTTTCTAACCTTCTGAGTATCCTCCTTTTTTTACTCTTTGTGGGCGCCGGACTTTTTTTCATTTACAAACAGGTCGGCGGATTTATCGACGATTTTCCTGTCTATAAAATCAAAGCCCTCGCCAATATCGACCGGCTTGAAAGTGCGATTGAGAAAAATTTCGGGGTAAGGAACCTTCGCCTGGTCGATTTTATCCGGTTCAGGGTCAGGCATCTCTTCGATGTTGGTAATACGATGGTTAACAAAGCATTTACAAACACGGCAGGAACGTTATTCAGACTGGCCATCCTGCCTGTATTTATGTTTCTGTTCCTTTTTTACCGGACCAAGCTGGCCATTTTCATCCTTAAGCTGGTACCTCCTGGAAATAAAAGGAGTGCCATTTGGGTGCTTAAGGAATTTGCAAGCGTCGTCCCCAGCTATATGGGAGGTGTTTCGACCGTCGTACTTATCCTTGCTGTCATTAATTCAACCGGTCTCCTCATTGTTGGCGTCGATCATGCAATTGTTTTTGGGGTGATCTCTGCAATCTGTAATTTTATTCCCTATTTCGGCACCCTGATCGGAGGCTTCTTCCCTGTCATGTTTACCCTGCTTACCGGTGATTCATTCATGCTGCCGGCAAGAGTCATCGTCTTTTACGCTATCGTGCAATTCATCGAAAATAATATCCTGACACCGAATATTGTCGGGAACAGCCTTCGGTTAAATCCGATGGTGATTATTCTCGGCATTATCGGTGGAGGAATGGTCTGGGGGATCCCGGGGATGTTTGTCATCGTTCCCCTCCTCGCCATGGTGAACATAATCGGTGAGCATTTCACGAAACTTCAGCCTTTTTCATATCTTCTCGGGATCAAGGGGGCCAGGAAACATTCAATTACCATTGCCAATATCCGGCGCTTTTACAACAGGATAAAACGGAGATAAATACTTCTTTTGTAAATTTCGTAAATTGTTAATGTT
This sequence comes from uncultured Bacteroidales bacterium, assembly GCA_963732905.1. Classification (GTDB taxonomy): domain Bacteria; phylum Bacteroidota; class Bacteroidia; order Bacteroidales; genus DASQZK01. The sequence continues at coordinate 31,736 of CAVTBM010000006.1, read as the reverse complement.
TTCTGAACTTTTAGAAACAATCTTCGTATTTTATTAACTACTTTAGTTCGGTATTTATGTTAAATAGTTTCCGCATTGAGTATAATTAGGCAATATACCCAGCTTGTAACCATTGTAACCCTGTTGATATTTCATTTCCCGGACCTGTTTTCACAACAGGTCGTCGATGGTTCACGTGCTGTATATACCAGTATTAACAGGGTCAGTTGTGATAATGCGAACGACCCTGATACCATTTATGTGACCACCGCAGTTTCATTTGCCGTTCATGACACCGTCCTGGTATTTCAGACGATTGGTGCTTCCGCAAATCCTCCCACCTGGCCTTCAGGAAAGGGTCAGGTGGAGAGTATGTTCAATACCGGTAAATATGCCATTTTCAAAATAGGGGAGATTATCGATGATACAACGATCGTACTGAACACGACCCTGCCTCAGATGAAAGCCTATATGCCCGGTGAAGCCGGACAGTTGATTAAAATTCCTACTTACGAACGCGCCGCCATTGAACCAGGCTTCGATTTTCCTGCCTGGGACCCGGTGACAAAAACTGGAGGCATTTTTCCGCTCATTATCAGGAAAACACTTTATCTGAACGCAGAAATGAACGCCAGCGGTAAAGGTTTTAAGGGTGGCCAGCCTGCAGGTCAGTATACGGATGACTGTTCAGACGGTAATTCAGCATACCTGAACGGGTATTATACCGAGACAGCCCAGGATACGGCGGGAGAAAAAGGAGGGAGCCTTGTACAGGCAAGCTATGGCTATACACGAGGCAAAGGTCATCTGGGATCAGGCGGTGGTGGTGGCAACGGGAAGTTCTCCGGTGGAGGCGGTGGAGGAAACAAAGGCCAGGGCGGAAACGGTGGCTCTGAAGCATCTTCCTGTCCCGTTCCCGGGAAACTCGGTGGTGAATTTGGTCCGGGACTGGGAACATTTTACAGCAACAATCCAGGTAATGTTTACTTCAACAGGATCTACCTGGGCGGAGGCGGAGGTACAGGCACCCAGGACCCCGCCTCTTCCAGATCAGCCACCAGCGGAGGAAACGGTGGTGGGATTATTATTGTTATTGCCGATACCCTGGTGGGTAATGGGAATGTTATTTCTGCCAATGGCGAAAGTGTGTCTTCTGTTGCATCGGCTGGCGCCGGCGGAGGAGGTGCAGGAGGTGTCGTTGTGCTGAATGTGGAAACTTATGTCGGGAATCTGAATGTGCAGGTCAGGGGCGGAAACGGGGGTAATACAATGGTATTAGCCGACAGCACGGGTCCTGGCGGCGGCGGCGGCGGCGGAATGATATGGTACAAGGGTGCAAACCTGCCGGCAACAGTTACCATCGACACCCTTCATGGTAATTCCGGTAAGGTCGAGGGCACCGTGGATAAGTTCCGCGACGCCAGCAAAGGTTCTGACGGCAATTCTCAGGAAAATCTCATAATTCCCATCCGCGGTTTTATCATCAATACTATGCCCAATGATCAGACGATCTGTCAGAATGAAAGCCCGAATATCCTTAATGCTCTTGTTCCGATGGGAGGCAGCGGAGCATTCTTTTATAAATGGCAGGAAAGCATGAATGCCGTCACCTGGAATAATGCCGCCGGTCCCAATCCCATAAACCAGCGCACCTACCAGCCACCGGTACTCACCGATACTATGTACTACCGCAGGATCGTGACGGACCAGACCAACGCTGATCTGGCTGATACCAGCTTTTATGTCACCATCTTAGTGGAGCCGGATCTGGTGAATAATATCATTGCAAGCGACGACACTATTTGTTATAACCTTTCACCCGGCGTTTTGTCCGCACCCACAGGAATGTCGGGCGGACTTGGGATCTACGATTATCACTGGATCCGGGGCGGAACCGATAACCTGTGGTCGGATGCAACAGGCACGGCCAACCAGACTTCTTATTCGGTTCCCCTACTTACCGATACAGCCCTGTATAAACGGATCGTAACATCGGGTGTTTGTGTCGATACCAGTAACAAGGTAACTATTACCGTGCTGTCTAACCTTGCAGGAAATACAATTTCAGCCCCTCAGACTCTCTGCAACAACCAGTCTCCCGCAGCACTCACCGGTCCGGTACCCTCCGGTGGGGATCCGGCGGATAAACGCTATTTCTGGGAAGTCAACCAGTCAGGTACCTGGAACCCTGCCGGGAATACTTCCAGGAACTATTCCACCATCGGCCCGCTCAGTGAAGGATCGTACAGCTACCGGAGAACTGTCTTTTCCGGATCAGACGATGCCTGTGTTAGTACAAGTAATGCATTGCTGATCAGCGTTCTACCGGATATTACGGATAATGTTCTTCTGGACATCGATACCACTATCTGCGCAGGTCTCCCGAGTTTAAGCATTGCCGGGAATGTTCCTTCGGGCGGTAATTCCCCGGATTATAACTACGTATGGCAGAGCAGACCAGATGGATCGACAGTGTGGACTTCGGCAGCCGGACAGGCATCCAACCAGGTGTTCGAACCCGGCTCCCTTGGCACTTCAACATGGGTTCGCCGTACGGTTTATTCTGGTGCCGGAGATGTATGCATGAATATCTCGGATTCCATAAAAATATCGACACTTCCGGCCATTAGTGGAAACACAATATCTGCTCCGCAAACCGTGTGCGAAGGCATACAACCCGCTGATCTTACCGGCAGCACACCATCAGGTGGCGGAGAAGGCCCCGGTACTTATTCCTGGAAATGGCAGAAAAAATCTTCGGGAGACAGCCAGTTTACTGATATTGCCACAGGCGGTGATCAGAAAAATTATGCCTTCAGCCAGGCCCTGAACGATACCACCCTTTACCGCCGTATTGTGCTTTCCGGTCCCTCAACCTATTTTACCTGTAAGGATACGAGTGCTACCCTTAAGATATCAGTTCCACCGGCCATAGGGAACAACCTGATTTCCGGCCCTTCCGCCCGCGAAACCTGCGTTGGTACTCAGCCTTCAGTTTTACATGCCTCCGGCAATGTAAATGGCGGGAACGGTGCATATTCATATACCTGGGAAGAAAGCCCGGACGGCATATCCTGGGTTGATGCCCAGGGAGTAAACAGTGAGACTGATTATCAGCCCACCTTTCTAAATACTCCGATGCAATACCGTCGCATCGTTCAATCGGCGACCGTATGCTCCGATACAGCACCTACCATTCGTATCGACACACTCGAAAGGCCGGGCCTGACTATGCTCACAGCAAACAAGGATTCCATTTGTCACCTTGAGAAGAATTTTGCCCTCGCGATTGACATCCGGAACGGGGCACCCGTATATACTGCCTGGTATTCAGACGGGACCGGAGGCGGGAGTACTGAAGTGGCTGATCTCGGCCAGAACGGTCAGATCCCGATAAACAGTTTTCCGCAACAACGCATTTCCTATGTTTTCAGAATAGATTCGCTTTCGGATTCAAAAGGCTGCTACGCCAGAAGTGTAAACCTGTCACAGTTTACAGCTCAAAGTGAATTATTCCCCGATGCCGAACCAGGTATCCTGCTCGACGACAGTACGGCAGTTTGCGGCAATGAATTGCAACTCACCGGAAACCCGGATATCGGCATCAATTACTTCTGGACGGTTTCGAACCCTGACATCACCATTGACGACAGCCATGCAGAACAAACCCGGGCGAGAGTGGCCCCCAATTTTAACATGCAGCAGGCTTATCTTAAATTCTATGCTTATTCACCAGGCTGTCAGAATATTTCAGGGTATACTCCGTCGTATGATTCTGTGAAGATCGCCTTCTTTGAGCAACCCGGACCCCTGCAGTTCACCGACAGTTCAGTGATCGTATATATTGCCGATAAATATACGGTTCACTACAATGAGCCAGCTGCCGGACAAATGTCCTGGACCGTGCTGGACGGAGACGGTAAATTCTCCGGTATTGCTTCCGATTCAACGCTTATTTACGATATTCCGGAAAATCAAAGCGTATTCCGGCTTACCGTATCCAATGGTAATTGCATACCTGTATCAGATGATATTACTATTAACCGGCGAAAGGTGAATGTGTACGACGGGATCTCACCGCAGAATGCCGACGGGATTAATGATTTCCTGGTAGCCGAAGGCCTGGATACCGAGGATGTGAACTTTACCTTCCAGATTTTCTCTACCAGCGGACTACTGGTAAAAGAGATAACCGATAAAGATATTGACCGGCTGGGATTTAAGAGAGGACTCCCAAACAATGGTCTCGAGCTCTGGGACGGGAAAGGGAAAATCGGGGACAATGTTGTTCCGGCCGGTGTGTATTACTATGTGCTGATAATCAAATATAAGGGTGTAACGTATCCGCCGGCTAAAAACTATGTAGTTGTTAAATAAGATGATGAAACGAACGCTCATATTGTTTTTTCTTTTCCTTGCTGCCCTGGATGCCGGTGCACAATTTGATATTCCCAGACTCAGCCAGTATCTGACAAATGGGATGGTGATTAATCCCGCCTATGCCGGGAGTCGCGAAGCCTTAAGTATTACGGCCGTTGACAAGGAATATCTTACAGGCTTTGCCGGCCATCCAAGGTCAATGAAATTTGCATTCCATACACCACTGAAGGAACACGTAGCCCTGGGGTTCAGCATCGAGAATAACTACAATCCATTAGTGAAGAATACCGGGATTTATGGCGACTATGCCTACCGGATATGGCTTGGCGATAATGTGAGACTGTCTTTAGGACTGAAAGCCGGCCTTTATCATTACACAGAAGATTTTTCCGGAGATTTCAAACTGTATGATAAGGGGCAAACCGATCCTTCATTCATCAACAGCAGTGGCTATGCTCCAAATTTCGGAGCCGGGGTTTACATCTACAACCAGAAGAAATTTTTTACGGGATTTTCGATTCCTTACTTCCTTGATTTTCCGCGGGAAGGCAATAATTTTAATTTTAATACCGGAAGTTATCATTACATCCTGACCGGAGGTTACGTGTTTGTCGTTTCCCCGGACTTCAAGCTGGAACCATCCACGTTGATCGATTACAGCACTGCAAACCTGGATGTTCAGGCGGGACTCAATTTTATCCTGTTCCAGGATAAATTGTGGACGGGTGCCACGTACAGGCCAAGCGCAAGTGCCTTTACCGGAATCCTTGAATTCCAGGTCACCAGCTGGCTCAAGATAGGATATGCGTACGATTATTATTTTACCGATCTGAGCAGGGTCTCCAATGGTACGCATGAGATCATGCTCAGGTATGAACTTAATTTCAAGTCTAACGCTGACAGCCCTTTCTATTTCTGATATGAGGAGATGTTATTATATATACGGATTCATTTTTTTTCTGACCGGCCTGGCCAATGCCCTGCAGGGTCAGTCTTACATTAAGCGTTCCGATTTCCTGGTTTCTAAATACTTTAATCAGGCAGCACCCGTGATGACCAGTGCCGGATTGGTTTACTGTTCCGATAAAACATCGGGCTCTATAATGAATTACACTAAGGATGGTATGCCGATGTATAACATCTACATCCTTCCACGAAAAGGTAAGAATGAATGGGGATCACCTCAACTTTTTTCGGCAACCCTGAAAACGAATCAGAATGATGGTCCCATATCTTTTAGCGGGAATGGGAAGCTTGCGGTCTTTACCCGGAATTATTCCCTTAAATCCTACGGGAGTGATCTTAAGGGGAATCCTAATTTCGGACTCTTCTTTGCAGATAGTACGGAAGCCGGCTGGACGAATATCAGAGAATTTGAATACAATGATCATGATGCACACACAACCCATCCTTCACTGGATTCCAGCGGGACAACGCTCTACTTTGCTTCTGACCGGAAGGGCGGTATCGGTGGGTATGACCTGTATGTCTCATATTTCAAAAACGGCGAATGGACCAGGCCGGTAAATCTGGGTTCCCCAATCAATAGCCCGGGAAACGAAATCTACCCCTATATCCATCCTTCCGGTCGCCTGTATTTTTCCTCCGACAGCCACGATAACACTAAGGATTACGACCTGTTTTACAGTGAGATATACAACAATCAATGGATGCAACCGGTGAAACTGCCTTCCCCCTACAACTCCAAATGGAATGATTTCACCTATTACGCCGATAAAGATTTTAATTCAGGCTTTTTTACTTCCGATTCCCCTGGAACCATAACTTCCGATTCCCTTAGAACCATGGGTATTTTTTCCTTCACTTCTACAATGCCTGCCTTTGATAACTGCAAAGAACAGGTTGATGATAATTTCTGTTATCTCTTCAAGGAGGAAAATACGGTTACCCTGGATACAATGCTTTACGTCTATGAATGGCACCTCGGCGATAGCACAACACAGAGGGCAAAGGAGGCTAAGCATTGTTACAGCGGTCCGGGGGATTACACGGTTAAACTTGACGTGATTGATAAACTGACCGGCATTGTGCAGTTTAACCAGGCCGAGTATGAAGTTGAAGTCAGAAAAACCATTCAATCTTATATCACCTGTCCTGACACCATAAAAACGAATACCGATTTTGCGATGAATGCTCTGGAATCCTATTTTGGAGATGCCACACCTGGAAAATATTACTGGGATTTTGGCGACGGGTCCTGGGGCATGGGCGATTCCGTTACACACCGTTACGCTATACCAGGGAACTACAATGTTAAACTGTTGGTTATTGAGAAAAGCAATGACCCTGAAACTGCAAGGAGATTCTGTTCGTATAAGACCATTGTGGTCGGGGAATAAGTTAAATCCTTTCAAAATAAAGTTCAGCAGGCTGTATAGCTCATCAAATTTTACTTATTTTAGAGGAATTTTTCAAAATAGCACGAATTATTTGTTCTGAAATTTGTTAACGCAAATTTTTATATGAAGGTCTATTTAGTATTCATTTCATGGTTCTTTAGTGGATTCATTGCACTAAATGCACAGCCTGTGCCTAACGTTGAGGAGAATATTCCATACCTGATGACATTTGGCAAAGAGGCTGAGACGAGCTGGGGTGATGATGATTTCTCTCAGACCTTCTTTTTCCTGCTGCCAAAAGATTACAGCCAGCCTGTTTTTATCTGGGTCTATGACCCCGATGTCGGAGGTGAAGTGGATGAGATCGCCGGCAAATGGAATACCCGTGTGAATTATTCCATTTATGGGGGTAAGGGATGCTGGTCCAACCCCGACGCACAGGGAACCGATCCGGTGGGTGAATATCGCAGTGGGACCCTGCTGGCAACAAAAACCTTTGGCGAAGATCGCCGTTATGATCAGAACTGGTACGTTTTCGGCCCTTTCAACCCATCGGAAGGGGAATACGTTGAAAAATATGATGGCAACGTGCTGAAGATTATCTGCGAAGGCGTTTCGGGCGACGACGGAAATCTGTACCGTTATTTTATGAGCACCTCTTCCAAGGAAAGGATACCTGTTGAAGGAGGCAATGCCCTTTCCTTCGAATATTCATTCCGGATGTATAACGTGCCTGAGGAAGTATCCCACATTTATCCTTATATTGACAACCGCACGGTGACGGTTAAATTGTATGATTTTGACTGGGACAACGATGGTTTTATCCGCGTTGTATCCGTTGCGAGAAAAGGCCAGACCTGTCCGGTTTCGGGTGAAGATAAATGGGCGGAAGGTGAATTTAAAATTTTTGAAGAAGAAAAGAATACCTCCCTGGACATACAATTCATAAAGAAAAAATCACCTCCCCTTGTAAAAAACAATAACGTGGTTGTGTATGTGAAAAACCAGTACGGCGAAAATATTGAATTCTTTACCAGCCCGATTGGTGGCGTGCCCAAATACGGATATGGAATCAATGCAACAAAGGTGAAATAGAAAAAGGTAAAACGATATCAGTTTGAAAATCCTCAGGACCAAGACAATAACATTTTTAATGATGATATTGCTGGGAGGGAATGTTCTCTCCCAGAATTTTCGTTTCCTGAACTTCGGGGTGGAACAGGGCTTGTGTGATAATTTTATTTATAACATCATTCAGGATCCGCACGGCTATCTCTGGCTTGGCACGGGTGAAGGCATATGCCGGTTTGACGGCTTCAGTTTTTCACAGGCTTTTCAGGGTGATACCCTGCCTCAGACACCGGTCACTCAAAGTTACAGGGACAAACAGGGCAGGGTATGGTTCGGTTACGACGACGGTGAACTGGCTGTCCTGGAAGATTCAAAATTCAGACTTATCAATATCCCACAGGCAAATCGCGGAAGGATAAACGGTATCGCGGAGACATCCGACTCCAGTATCATCGTGGCTACTCAGAACAAAGGGATCATTCTGATCCATAACAAGGATGAAATGACTGTACTAAAAGACGGTATTGAGGGACAACTCATTTCCTCCATTTGCATCACCCCTTCCGATGATCTTTTGCTTGGAACATTCGATGGTCTTTTTATGTACCATTTTATTGCCGGTTATTCCGGACTGCAGCTTATCGGCAGGTTTGAAGATATTCCTTATACCAGAATACAATCCATAGGAATGGATGCCTCTGCCGGGAATTACTGGATAGGTACGGAGGACCAGGGGCTCTTTAAACTTCGGACCGGGACAAATGATATTCACTCTTATACGATTACCAAACCTCTTGAAGGCTTTGGATTGGAAAATTCCAATATCCAGGATGTTTTTGAAGATGTAAACGGCAATTTATGGGTTTGTACTATGGGCCAGGGGATCTATGAAATGGTCAGCTCTGACGGCAACGGGCATTTTGTACGGTTGCGTCATTTTGATAAAACGTCGGGATTGCCGGGTAATTTCGTCAGCTGCATTTTCCTGGATCTGGAAGGTGATTTGTGGTTTGGAACCAGTGGTGAGGGATTGTTTGTCCTGAAAGATCAGTCATTTTCATTTTATAAATTCGATGCTGATGGTTTCGTCGATAATATCCAGTCACTGGCTCAGGTTGACAGCCTTTACTGGTTAGGCGGTGAAAATAAAATCATGATCACCGACCTGGCATCGAAACACTTCAGAATACTCGATTCAAAAAACGGGTTGCCCGATGACAGGTTTACCGCTATTTATCCGGCTTCCGACGGAACTGTATGGATTGGTACGGCCAGAAGCGGAATCTACACCATTAAGAAAGATGGCAAAATGGCAAAGATTGTTTACAGGACAAAAAACTCGCTCGAAAATACAATCAATGCCATCACCGGCTGTAGTGATTCTATCTGGGTGGCTACCAATAATGGTGTCATCTGGTTTAACCGGAATACCGGAGAAAGACATCAGTTCAGGACAACTGAAGGGCTTCCGCACAATAAGATCAGGGATATTTTTATTGACAAAAGCCATACTGTCTGGGTTGCAACCAGGAGTAACGGTCTTTTTAATCTATCAACGGGACAAGAACTGGCTATTGAAGCAAATGCTGAGCTCGAATTTGTGAGTATTACACAGGACAGTTCAGGCAACCTCTGGGCAGGCACTTACGGTGACGGCATATTCCAGTTTTCCCGTGACAGCCTTAACTATTATTCTTCCGCTGACGGATTACGCTCTAATTTTTGTTACAGCATAGCCACCGATGCCCGGGGAAATATATGGTCGGGCCACCGTTTGGGCATGAGTGAAATCAATACGAAGACGGGTAATGTTAGAGCTTTCAGCATTGAAGAAGGTATATCGGCAGACTGCAATTTCGGCGCTGTTATTAACAACTCAGAAAATGAGCTGGTTTTTGGGACTTCCAAGGGATTGATCGTCTATAATCCGTTCAAAGATCATCGGGACACTATTGCACCTCAACTCAATATTACCTCACTGAAAATTTCGGATAAGGATTATGATTTCTCCAAACCCGTTTACCTTCCCTATAACCGATACAAGATCAGAATTGACTTTATAGGGATTGATTTTAAATCGCCCGAAAATGTAGTTTATCAATACAAACTTCAGGGGTATGACGACTGGTCTGAACCTTCAAAGGTGCCGGTAGCGAATTACAGCAGGGTTGAAGATGGGGATTATACCTTCCTGCTCAAAGCATGTGACGAAAATGGGGTTTGTACCGAAACACCCCTGAAACTGCAGATCCATATTAAGATTCCGATCTGGAAGGCATGGTGGTTTATCCTTCTCGTTATTTTTATTGTAATTATTACCGTCTTTATCATCATCAAACTCAGAGAGAGAAAACAAAAACAGATACAGGATTATCTGCAGAAAGCTCTCGATGAGCGGACCCGGGAAGTGATGGAGCAGAAAGAAGAGATTGAAAATAAAAACAGGGATATCACCGATAGTATTAATTATGCCCAGAGAATACAGGCAAGTATCCTGCCACCTATCAAACGTATTCAGGATACATTCTCGGGCAGTTTCGTCTATTACCAGCCCAGAGATATTGTGAGTGGTGACTTTTATTGGTATGACAGGCTTTGGGACGATAAGTTTGTAATTGTATGTGCCGACTCTACAGGCCATGGCGTCCCAGGCGCTTTCATGTCCATGATCGGGACAACCCTGATTAAAGATATTTGCTCGCGTCCCGATGTCCGGTCTCCTTCCCATATTCTCGAGACTCTGGACCAGGAAATTCAGAATGCACTGAATCAAAACCTGGAAGCTGAAAAGTCAAATGACGGTATGGATATTATTGTTGCGGAAATTGACCTGAAAACGAACTACCTCCGCTTAGCTTCAGCTATGCGGCCAATCATCCTTTATATTAATAAGCAGCAGGTATATGTCAGAGGTTCAAGAAATTCCATTGGCGGGCATTTTGAAGAAGAGGCCGATGAAAAGGAATTCCGCGATGAAGGATTCCAACTCTCGAAAGGTGACCTTATCTATATGTTTTCCGACGGTTACCCCGATCAGTTCGGCGGACCATTGGGTAAGAAGTTTAAGATGGTCAGATTGAAAAACCTCCTTCGTGATATCCACGACAAGCCCATGGATGAACAGTACAATTATGTGAAGAGCAATTTCATGCTCTGGAAGGAAGACCTTGAACAGGTTGATGACGTGCTGTTTATGGGAATCAAGATTTAAGACCTCAGAGTCCTTAGCGGAGATATGGGGAAATTTCCAAAAACAAATAAATTCCAATCTTCAAAATATTAAATTTCAAACCCGGAGGGCGGGGCGCATCAAGGGTCAAATCGCTGTTCACACGAACGGATATGTCTCAGGGTCAGTCTCTGCGATAAAAGAAACGATTATACATCCCGTACCCCTATTAGCCGGTGTGTTTACTGTTTCTTCTAGTGTCCCTACATCCCTCCGCCCGTCAGATCAAGCCCCGTAAATATGATCGTTTCCGTGGTATCTACATTGCTCCTGTGGAACTGGCGGTCGATAAGATAAAACGTGTAACGGATGGTATCGTACTGGATGGTTTTATATTCCAGGCTTACCGTAATCAGGCCTTTCAGAGTTTTGTTCTGTCCGGTTCTTTCAATATAGGGAACCCGGAAATTCTGAACACTCGATTCGTCCTGTGCTTTTTCCCAGGCGTTGTTTTTCAGCGTCCACATGGTCATAAAGAGGTTGTATTTGAGACTGTCGGCAGTGGCAGTAGAATCGGGCTGTTCGATGCCGATATCGCCATCACCGTCGGTGAACTGGATTTCCAGTTCGCCCAGGAGGATATTGTTGCCAAGAACATCCTGCGACTTGTACAGGTTAAAAGCTTTATACTCCACAGTAGGGGTATCGGGATATTTCTGCAGCTTCTCACATGATGAGAAAGCCATCATCAGCAGAAACAGGAATGCCGTTACATAAAAAAAAGTTCTCATGGCATGACAAATTACCTAATTTTCCTGACAGAAAGAACAACTGCTTATTATTTTTTTCTGAAATATAACTGAATGGGAACACCTGTAAAATGAAAATGTTCTCTCAGTTTATTTTCAAGATAGCGTCTGTAAGGATCCTTAATATGTTGGGGAAGATTACAGAAAAAAATAAAAACCGGAGCATAGGTTTTCAACTGTGTAATATACTTGATCTTTATGAATTTGCCTCTTACGGCAGGAGGGTGATACGCTTCGATGGCGGCCTGCATCACTTCGTTAAGCTTGGATGTGGGTATTTTCAGTTTACGGTTCTGGTACACTTCCATCGCGGTGTCGAGGACTTTCTGAATACGTTGTTTGGTAATGGCTGACGTGAAAATGACTGGTATATCGGTGAAGGGTTCGAGCTTTTTCTTTATCTCCTGCTCATAAAGTTTGGTTGAATGATTGTCTTTCTCAATCAGATCCCACTTATTCACAAGGATTACGATGCCCTTGTGATTTCGTTCCACTAACCTGAAGATATTCACATCCTGGCTTTCAATACCTCGTTCAGCATCGAGAAGAAGGAGGCAGACATCGGAATTTTCAATGGCGCGGACAGACCGCATGACAGAATAGAACTCTACATTCTCAGACACTTTGCCTTTTTTTCTCAGGCCTGCGGTGTCGATGATATAAAAATCATGGTTAAACTTTTTATACCTGGCATTCACCGAATCACGGGTTGTTCCTGCAACCGGTGTTACGATATTCCTCTCCTCCCCGATAAGGGCATTGATCAGGGATGATTTTCCAACGTTAGGCCGGCCGATTATGGCAAACCTGGGGATATCCTCTTCTTCCTTTATTTCATCCTTTGCCGGCAGGCTGCTGGTTATGGCGTCGAGAAAATCACCGGTTCCGCTGCCGTTAGCTGCTGATATCGGGAACAGTTCTCCAAAGCCAAGGGAATGAAAGTCATGGATATACGCCATTTTTTCACCGCCGTCAACCTTATTGACCGCAACCAGCACTTTTTTCCCTGATTTCCTCAGTAAAGCGGCAATGGAATTATCGAGATCGGTGACACCACTGTTCACGTCCACAAGGAATACAATGACATCAGCCTCCCCGATGGCCAGCATAACCTGTTTGTTTATCTCCTCCTCAAAAACATCCTCTGAATTAGCCACGTAGCCGCCGGTATCAATGACAGAAAATTCCGCCCCGTTCCATATGGTTTTACCGTAATGACGGTCGCGCGTCACCCCGCTGGTTTCATGAACAATGGCCGACCGGGTTTCGGTCATGCGGTTGAAGAAGGTGGATTTTCCGGTATTCGGTCTTCCGACAATGGCAACAATGTTTGACATGTTTTTTGGTTTTACCTGTAACCGAAGTTTTTAAGCATACGGTCATTATTTCGCCAGTCTTTTCTGACCTTTACATATACTTCCAGAAATACTTTTTTACCGAAAAATTTTTCCATGTCCAGTCGTGCATCCGTGGCGGTTTTTTTCAGCAAAGTTCCCCCCTTGCCTATGATGATCCCTTTCTGAGTTTCCCGTTCTACATATATCACCGCTCTGAGCCTGATGAGCGCCTGACTGTCGTGGAATTCTTCAATCTCAATTTCCACTGAATACGGGATCTCCTGCCGGTAATTCAATAATATTTTTTCACGAATGATTTCTCCTGCAAAAAATCGTTCCGATTTATCGGAAATGGTATCCTTGGGATAAAACGGCGGATTTTCAGGTAATTTTTCCAGGATGAGATTTAATAAACGATCGAGATTAAATCCTTCAACTGCAGATAATGGAAGGAAGATGGCTTTGGGAAGAATGGCGGACCATGCTTCATACAGGGCTTCGACCTTTGCCTGGTCGCACAGATCGATTTTGTTCAGCAACAGGAATACGGGAATGTCTGTCTGCTGCAGGTGATCCGAAAATCCCGGGATGATAAGAGGCTCCTCCTTAACATCGGTAACATAAAGGATGATGTCTGCATCCGTGAGTGCCGAACGTGCTGCCTTCAGCATACTCTCCTGCAGCCTGTATTTCGGCGACAGGATGCCGGGCGTATCGCTGTAGACGATCTGAAAATCATCACCGTTTACAATACCATGAATGCGATGCCGTGTGGTCTGAGCCTTGGATGTGATGATGCTCAGTTTTTCACCCGTCATGGCGTTCATGATGGTGGATTTTCCAACATTCGGATTTCCGATAATATTAACAAAACCTGCTTTATGGATATGGTCAGTCATCATCATTCAAACGCATTCATCTTTAACATGTTGACTTCCTTTTCCGTAAGAAACCTGAATTTTCCGCGTGGCAGGTTCTTCTTGGTTAGTCCGGCAAATAATACCCTGTCGAGACGGATCACTTTATATCCCATATGTTCGAACATTCTTCTTACGATACGGTTTCTCCCCGAATGGATTTCCATCCCAACCTCATTTCTGGTTTCAGGTTTAATAAAACTCAGTGAGTCAGGCTTGATAAATCCGTCTTCCAGGGTTAGACCTTCTTCCATCCTGGAAAGGTCCTCAGCCTTGAAGTCACCTTCAAGGAAGATATGATATATTTTTTTTACGTTGTATTTCGGATGGGTCAGACGTGTAGCTATAGCGCCGTCGTTGGTCAGCAGAAGGAGTCCTGTCGTGTTCCTGTCGAGCCTTCCAACCGGGTAAACCCGTTCGTTACACGCGTGTTTCACCAGGTCAAGTACCGTTTTGCGACCTTCCGGATCATCACTTGTAGTTACGTAATCTTTAGGTTTATTAAGGAGGATATAGATTTTCTTTTCAGATCTGAGTTTCTCTCCGTTGTATTTGACCACATCACCAGGATTCACTTTAACGCCCATTTCTGTGACCACCGTGTCGTTTATCATGACAAGTCCGGCTTTTATCAGGTCATCCGCTTCACGTCTTGAACAGATCCCTGCATGGGCAATATATTTATTCAGCCTTGTGGTGCCGTCATCTTTAAAAGCAGAAGAACTGTTACTATTTTGCTGTGATTTTGTAATTCTCGGTCGTTTACCCCGGTGTTCACCGGACACGCTATCGTCCCTTCTGACTCGTTTTCCGGCCGGATATGGCCGATCATTAAAACGGCTTTCATCAGCTCTTCCGATGTTGTTATTGGATGGTTTCGTTCCGTATCCTGGTTTCCTGTCATTTGAACGTGCACTGTCTCCACCGGGCTTATCCGAGGTGCGCCCGTCTTTTCCCCTGTAAGGTCCGGACTGGCTTTTGAACTGACGGGTTTTTCCATCCCGGTTGTCAGAACCGTATGAACTGCGGGAATCCGGACCTTTACGGTCTTCACCCCGGTTTTCAGATGAATAAGGTCTCTTTCCCCCGCGCTTGTAACCATTTGTTTGGTTACTGTTGTTATTGGTTTTCATTTATCAGGTAATAATAGATATAAATGCTCTTTCATTAGTAAAAAGCTTGCAAAAATAATATTTTTGAACAGCAAACCGAAGTGAGAACGAAGTTATTTTTAATTCCGGGATGAATATTTGTCTGATAACGAAAAAATTAGGTCTGCTGTCTGTTTCCGACAACGGTGGATTCAGCGGTTCCGAATGCTGTCAAAATAACCGGAATTTGTCAGGCATGCCATGGAAAAAGGGTTATCAGTCAACCTGGGTGTACAGAGGGTCAGGATTTGTCATCGGTTTGTATAATAACAAACTTAAAAATGTAAAAGTTATTTTAAGTATAAGCAAATGACGTTAATAAAATCTATTTCAGGAATCAGGGGCACTATTGGGGGCAGGCCCGGGGAGTCACTTACTCCTCCCGATATTGTCGGATTTACCGCGGCGTATGCAACCTGGATCCAGCGGACGGGCAGGAAGCTGCACCACCGTATCGTTATCGGAAGGGATGCAAGGGTTTCAGGACCTTTACTGGAACAGTTGGTGGCTGCCACATTGAACGGAATGGGTTTTCATGTGGTCATTCTTGGGCTGGCAGCCACACCAACTGTGGAGATTGCCGTTCCCCTTGAGAAGGCTGATGGCGGGATAATACTGACGGCCAGCCATAATCCTGCCCAATGGAATGCTCTTAAATTACTGAATCACAAGGGCGAATTCCTCTCAGCTGCGGCCGGAAATGAAATCGTCGGATTGGCTGAACGGTCGGACTTTAACTTTGCCTCATTCGATCAGCTTGGAAAATGCACATATTCAGATTATTATAACCGGAAGCATATAGAAATGGTTAAGAATCTGAAGCTGGTTGATACGGAAAAGATAAGGGCTGCCGGATTCAGGGTGGTGATCGACGGGGTAAACTCGGTTGGAGGACTGATAATCCCGGATCTTCTCAGAGAACTGGGCGTAACAGAGGTGACGGGCCTGTATACGGAAGCCAATGGCCTTTTTCAACATAACCCCGAACCTCTTCCGGAAAACCTGACAGCCATTTCAGAAAAGGTGAAGGAGACCGGGGCTGATGTCGGTTTTGTCGTTGATCCGGATGTGGACAGGCTGGCCATTGTAAACGAAGACGGGACCATGTTTGGTGAAGAGTATACCCTGGTTGCCGTTGCGGATTATGTGCTCAGCCGTACACCGGGGAATACGGCTTCCAACCTTTCATCGACAAGAGCGCTGAGAGATATTACAGAAAAATCGGGATATACCTACTCGGCATCCGCTGTCGGCGAAGTGAATGTGGTGGAAGCGATGAAAGCCAACCATTGCGTCATCGGGGGTGAAGGTAACGGCGGAATTATATTTCCGGCCCTGCACTACGGACGGGATGCACTTGTGGGCATCGCCCTTTTCCTTACCCATCTTGCCAACACCGGGCTGAAATGTTCAGATTTAAGAAGAACCTACCCTGAATATGTAATCTCTAAAAATAAAATTTCTCTCCGTGAGGGAATAAATGTCGATGCAGTCTTGTCAAATGTGAAAAGTCATTTTTCAGCTCAGCTTATGAATGAGAGCGATGGTCTGAAAATTGATTTCCCTGACAGCTGGGTACATCTGAGGAAGTCAAATACGGAACCCATAATCAGAATTTACGCTGAGCATGCGGACAGGGAGAGGGCAGATGAACTGGCAAATCGTGTTATGAAGGTAATCTTTGATTTTATCTCATAACTCAATAATATAGTAAGCATTATCGTTATCAGGGAATAAGGGTGAACAATCCACTTACTTTTTTCGGGTTTAAGAGCAATATACGGGTCTGTGAAAAGAATGAAGCAGGCGTCAAAGGAGTTGGAATGTGTTATGCCATAAGAGTATCCTGATCAGGAACCGCCCCTTTTGAAAAAATTAAGCAGGTCATGCCTGAGGGTGTGATAAAAATAAAATAATATATAACTAAATAAAATCATAGCCCGAACCGGCCTATTTTTACGTCAGTTAGTTCATACTGTTTATTAAATAAAATAATGAAAAAGAGAGTACTTATCCCAATTATTATTCTTGTTCTTACACTGGTGGGCATTATCATTTATTCAGCCGCTTCAAAGACTGAAGGGGATGTAAAGCTGACCAGTAAAGTCAAAAAAGGTGATTTTGAAATTCTTGTTTCTGTAACCGGTGAGTTGCAGGCCGAGAAATCCGTTGAGATCAAGGGCCCTTCAAATCTGAGATCCAGGAATCTGAGATTGAGGGGAATAAAGATACAGGAGCTTATACCCGAAGGTACTGTGGTTGATTCAGGAGATTGGGTCGCAACCCTCGATCGTTCTGAAGCCGATAACTCCCTCAAGGACATCTCCGATGAACTTGAGAAGGATGAATCCCAGTATACCAAAACCAAGCTAGATACCACGATACAGCTTCGTCAGCTCCGGGATGATCTTATCAATCTTAAATTTTCCATGGAAGAGATGAAAATTGCCCTGGAACAATCACAGTATGAACCTCCGGCAACCATCAGGCAGGCACAGATCAATCTCGACAAAGCCACCCGTGCTTTTGAACAGGCCAGAAAAAACTATGATCTTAAAGTGAAACAGGCACAGGCCGATATGACGGAGGTCAACATTAACCTGGGAAAACAGGAACGGACACAAAAGGAGATGGTGGATGTTTTAAAAGATTTTGATATCTATGCTCCGGCTCCGGGTATGGTCATCTACAAAAGAGAATGGAACGGTCAGAAACGGACCGTCGGATCGGAAATCAGTCCCTGGGACCTTACGGTTGCCACACTTCCCGACCTGTCGACACTGGTTTCAAAGACGTATGTGAATGAGATTGATATCAGCAAGGTGAATGTTGGTCAGTTGGTTCGGGTTGGCGTTGATGCTTTCCCTGAAAAGAAGTTTACCGGACGGGTCATCGATATTGCCAATATCGGAGAACAGTTACCCAACACCGACGCCAAGGTTTTTGAGGTAAGCATCAGGCTGAATGAAAATGATACCATTCTCCGGCCATCGATGACAACTAGTAACCAGATCATTACAAGGAAGTTCGGGGATGTTCTTTCCTTACCCCTCGAGGCAGTGCATGCCAACGATTCTCTTTCCTTTGTCTATACCACCAAGGGAGCGAGGAAGGTGGTTGTACTTGGCGATGCCAATGAGAACGAGATCATTGTGGAACAAGGACTGGAAGCCGATGAGGAAATTTACCTCACTGTACCTGACAATCCGGAATTGTTTCGCTGGGAGGAACTAGAGCTGGTAAACGTCATAAAGCAAAAGAAGGCTGAAGAGGAAAAGAAGAAAATGGAGCAGCAGGAAAAGCCCGTTCACAGGAAAGGCCAGCGTTCAAATAACGGACAAAACACAGGGAATCCAGGATCAAACGGAACCAGGAATAGCAGACCCAACAGAAACAGACAGTAATGAGCAGGTACTTTCATGATATCGTAATAGCCATAGAATCTATTCTGTCCAATAAACTCAGGAGCTTCCTCACCGCTCTGGGCATTATTTTCGGTGTAGCCGCTGTTATCAGCATGCTGGCCATCGGCAAGGGGGCACAACAGGAGATTCTTGATCAGATCAAGATGGTGGGAGTGAACAATATTCTCATCACACCGATTGTGCAGCCAAAAGGCCAGGATGAAGATTCAGATAATGGCAGTGCCAACAAACAAAAGGCAAAATTCTCTCCCGGGCTTAATCTTAAGGATGTTAAAGCGATCAAAGAGATCCTCCCCACTGTGAAAAGGATCAGCCCAGAGATAACCCTGAATTCTTTTGTGGTGCAAAACGGTAAACGGGCATCAGCTAAGCTTTTAGGAGTTTCGAACGCTTACTTCGATATTTTTAACCTGCAGCTTTCGGAAGGTATATTCTTTAACGACTACCAGGAAGAGAATGGAATCACAGTTTGTGTAATCGGGGCAAATATCGCCCAAACATTTTTCAGCAAGGAGAATCCTATTGGGAAATATATTAAGTTTGACAGGGTATGGCTGAGGATTATCGGAGTAATTCAGCGTAACGATGTGAAGTTGACCGGGTTTGAAAATACGGGTATTAACGTGATGAACGATAATATCTACGTTCCAGTGAAGACGATGCTCCTGAGATTTCAGAACCGGGCACTGATCTCATCACGGATCGGCAACAGCACTGTCAGTACAGGACGTTTTATTTTTTCGATCAGCAGTATCCCGTCCCAAAATAGCGACAATAATTATCATCAGCTTGATAAGATTATTGTCCAGGTGAATGAATCCAAGGAACTTGATCCCTCAACGAAACTTCTCAGCCGCATGATCCTGAGGCGTCACCAGGAAGTCAGGGATTTCGAGATTACAGTGCCAGAGCTGTTGCTCAAACAGGAACAGAGGACAAAGGATATTTTTAACCTTGTTCTTGGGGCCATTGCCAGTATATCACTTCTTGTGGGAGGGATCGGCATTATGAACATTATGTTCGCCACGGTTATGGAACGGATCAAGGAGATCGGCACCAGGATGGCTATCGGGGCAAGAAAACAGGATATCGTGGTTCAGTTTCTTTCTGAAGCTGTGCTGATCAGTGTTACGGGCGGTCTGCTGGGAGTCATTATCGGCATAGTCGCTTCCCGGCTTATCAACGATTTTTCCGGTATACTTACCATAATATCCCCATTCTCGGTTATGATAGCCTTTTTTGTTTCTGCTTCGGTAGGCATAATTTTCGGTTATTCACCGGCTAAACGGGCTTCAGAAAAAGATCCAATAGAATCACTCAGATATGAATAAGCGAACTACGTTTTTTGTGAACCTGGCCATTATCCTTCTGCTACCATCGCAGCTAATCTTTTCGCAAGCCAATAAAAGGACCTTCACGCTAAACGACGTGATCCTGATTGCCAGAGAGCAATCACCGATGGCCATCATGGCCAAGCACCGTTTCAGAGGCAGTTATTGGGAATTCAGGACCTACAAGGCCGGTTTTCTGCCCACCCTTACACTGAATACCACCCTGCCGGATCTGAACCGTTCCATCGACAAAATAACCCTGAACAACGGTAGTGACGCTTTTGTTGAAAGGAAACTCATTAACTCCAGCGCCGACATGGAACTCAGGCAGAACATCGGGTTTACCGGCGGCAGTATTTATATGAGTTCGGACCTTCAGAGGATCGACAACCTGGGGAGTGAGGGAGGAACATCATACCTTTCGTACCCTGTGAATATCGGATTGCAGCAACCGATTAACGGTTATAATGATTTTCACTGGGAGAGACAAATAGAACCTCTTAAATACCAGGCCGCCCAGAGGCAGTATATCCAAACGCTCGAACAGGTATCTCTCCGGGCTGTCAACTATTTCTTCGACCTCGCACTGGCCCAGAAAAATCTGGATATCGCCAAAGTAAACTATTCGAATGCCGATACCCTGTACCGTATTGCAAAAGGACGTTACCAGCTGGGTACCATTGCCGAGAATGAACTTCTCCAGATGGAACTCTCTTACCTGAATGCAGGAACGGACCTGAACAGTGCACAGATCGACCTGGCTATTAAGAAATTTCAGCTGAACTCCTTCCTAGGACTGGGTCAGGAAGTCAATATCGATCTGGATGTCTCCATCGATATTCCCGAAATTGAAATAAACCTTCAGAAAGCCCTGGATCAGGCCCAGACAAATAATCCTGATGTACTCGACCGCCAGCAACAGCTTTTGGAAGCCGACCAGGAAGTTGACAGGACAAAATCACAAAAGGGCCTCAATGCCTCTATCAATGCCAGCTTTGGACTGAGCCAGCGGTCGGACAAACTGTCTACTCTATATGCTGATCCGCAGGATCAGGAAAGAGTCAGGGTGGGTCTTACGATCCCATTGGTCGACTGGGGACTCGGACGCGGAAAATTCCGTATGGCACAGTCGGCGCAGGAAGTCGCTAAAACGAACGTCCATCAGGCAGAAATGGACTTTCAGCAGGAAGTCCTGCTTGAAGTCATGCAGTTCAACCTGCAGGATGATCAGCTTAAAATTGCGGCCAAGGCCGATACGGTTGGCACAAGCCGTTACTTTGTTACGAAAGAGCGTTTTCTCATCGGCAGAATCAGTGTTCTTGACCTTAACGTGGCCCAGACCGAAAAAGATGAAGCCACGCGCCGTTTTATCGCTGCGCTTAGAAACTACTGGACCTATTTTTATACCATTCGCTCACTCACACTGTATGACTGGCTCAATGGCAAACCTCTTGAAGAAGATTTTGACGACTTGCTCCAATAAATTACCTTTGGGTTAAATAAGTTATGGTTATGAGGGTAGCGATGATTACTGTGCTGGCCCTCTTCACTCTTGAACCTGCATGGTGCCAGCACGACAGCCTTTCAATCGTTCATTTTGATGAACTGAGTTATAATTCCTATTTTGAGGAACTGGCTTTCCTGGACTTTGAAAAGGGGAATCAGGATTACCTCAGACTGCTGATGGCTGTCGATCCTTCCGTTAACACCACGAAGTATGAAATTACCAGACGGGAGATCGAACTGGAACTGCAACAGGTGAGGGTCAGGAAATTTCAGAAAGCGAAACCTGAAAAGAAAATTGAACTCCTGTACGAAAGCGTAAACGCCAATATCCTGAAGAGATACAAGGAGAAAGTATTATTTCCAGACATATTCAACCGGGGAGAGTTTAATTGTCTGACAGCTACAGCCTACTACGGGCTTTTGCTGGATTCTCTGAAGATTCCTTATGAATTCAGGGAAACCTATAATCACGTGCATCCGGTGGCCTACCCCGGACAGTCCCAGATAAATATCGAAACGACCGATCCCTTCTCCGGGGTGAATTATTTCGATGAAAAGCTGAAGTTGAAGTTTGTGAATTATCTGCTGGATACCAAACGCGTCAGCCGTGAAACATACGACACGACAAACGTGGATCAACTGTTTAACCTGTATTACCTGCCCGAGAAAAATATCGGTCTGGCGGAAATCACCGGGCTTCAGTACATGAATGATGCACTTTTCCATTACGGATCGGAACAATATGCAGAAGCTTTCGAACAGATTAAAAAAGCCTATTTCCTCTATCCATCCTCAAAAGTCCTGGCCGTTTTCCAGTTTATCCTCAACGGAACCATCTATGAAAGTGATTTTAAACAGATGTTGGATGCAAGGTTCATAGTCTATCTTTCCCGGCTGATCAGGCAAAAGGTGGTGAGCAGCGAAACAGTGGCGAATTCGTTTAACTACATGAGTAATCTTGTTCTGGTCAACAGATCGGATAAACAGCTGTACGACAGTATTTTCAACTTCCTTATGAGTAACCTTCAGCAACCTGAATTAAGAGAAACTATTGAATTTCAATATTCACTTTTAAGGGGAAAGTCCCTGCTCAGTGAGTACAAACTGAAAGAGGCACTCAAAATGTTTCAAAGAGCCTATCAGTTGAATCCTGAGAATTTGGAAGTGCAGTCGCTTTTCGTGAACACCTTTGCCTATACCTTTCAGAATTCTTCAAATAAGGAGGTGGTGAGCCGCATTGAAGATATCAGTGCCAGGTTTCCTTCCTTAGAAAAAAACGGCCTGTTTATCAGTCTTAAAATGGTGGCCTACCTTTCTTATGTGGAAGAGTTGTTTGATTTCGATGAACAGGAGTCGGCAATGAAGTATTTGACAAAATTTGAAGCCATCTATAAAGAGAATCCCGGACTGGAGATTAATTATAAGCTTGTGGGAGATGCGTATTCGGCCGCTGCCGTCTATTTTTTCAAACACTATAATAAAAGCCGGGCAAAGGAATACCTTGAGAAAGGACTTAAAATAGCTCCGGACAACTATGAATTGCTCTACCGCCTGAATTCACTCTGATCATTTATTGTCAATCGCAAGATTGTATTTCCGGCTTACTACCGCCCAGCTTTTATGGCTGGTCAGGAATGTTGCCGATATGGTGAGCGTTTCCATTAAAAAGCCGCCTTTATGTACTTCAAGATGGTAGTCAAGGGTTCCGTTTTCCGCTTTTCTTGGCCAGAGTCCGCTGTGAATATACTTGTCATCTACCAGATCGCCTATATAAAAAGTGGTTGACGGTTCATTTTTTGAGAGAGAAATTTTCAGAATGTAGGTATTTCCCAGAGCCAGCCTGTTATCGGCAGAGATCAGGATCTTCGGAAGCAGATTAGGTATCAGTTTGCCATCCTGGGTAAATTCCCGGATGCCCAGACCGGGATAATCATCTTTATAAGGCACTTCCGACATGACTTTACCGTTTTTGTAATAGCTGGTCCTCATGCCTTCAGCCTTACCTTCCCGATAGTTGGTAACCCGGTATAATTCACCGCTTTTGTAGTACATTCTGGCCGTGCCGTTCAGTTTATTGTTCCTGAAACTAACCTTGGTCCTGAGCTTGCCATTATTGTAATAGGTGACGCCGGGCCCTTCCTTTTTCCCGTCCACATAGGTGTAAACACTTTCAAGATAACCGTCAGGTGTATAGTTTTTGCAGATCCCGTTCAGAAGGGTATCGTTTTTTACGCCGGCCTCAGTCTTTATCCTGCCGTTATCGTAATATTCATAGGCCACATTATCTTTTACACGGTTGTTCTTTGGTTTACAACCTGAAAAGACAAGAATAGTTGTAACCAGGATGATTAACAATCTTTGAATCTTTTGCATTCACTGAAGTTTTAGGTCTACGGGCTTCAGGTACCCATAGTTGCAGTAAAGGAACAGCATTCCTGTAAAGATAATATCTTTCGGGAAATCTGATAAATTTCCGGCAGGGAAAACTGACGGTCCGTCTTCCCGGATCATATTGAATGTATACTCCTCTAAGAAAATTCCGGTTGGTTTCAATCGAAAAGATGCATATCATCCAAAATCTTCATCACACTCTTCACCGATTTGGCTGATTCCATCAACAATTTTTTCTCAGCCTCATTGAGTTTGATTTCGATGATCTCTTCTACACCCTGACTACCCAGTTTAACCGGAACTCCGAGGAAAATGTTATCCAGTCCGTATTCTCCGTGAAGGCAGGTGCAAATCGGGAAGATGCGTTTCTGGTCGTCGACAATAGCTTCAACCATCTGTGCGGCAGCAGCGCCGGGTGCATACCAGGCAGAGGTGCCCATCAGATTAACCAGTTCTCCACCACCTTTGCGCGTGCGTTCAACAATCTTATCAATGACATCTTCACTCAGAAGGTCGGTTACCGGGATGCCGTTTACCGAGGTGAACCTTGGCAGCGGAACCATGGTGTCACCATGACCGCCCATCAGCAAAGCGTGAATATCTTTCGGGGAAACATTGAGGGCATCGGCAATAAAAGCTTTGTACCGGCCGGTGTCGAGTGTTCCTGCCATGCCAAATACACGGTTACATGGCTTGTGGGCTGCCAGTGAAGCAGCATAGGTCATGACATCCAAAGGATTGGAAACAACGATGATAATGGATTCAGGCGAATACTTAACCACCTTTTCGGTTACCTCTTTTACAATACCGGCATTGGTTTTGATCAGGTCATCACGCGACATTCCAGGCTTCCTGGGAATCCCGGAGGTGATTACCACGATTCCCGAACCACGGGTCTTGAGGTAATCGTTCGTCGAACCAATGACCCTGGTGTTGAAATTATTGATGGAAGAGGACTGCCAGATATCCAAAGCCTTCCCCTCGGCAACACCCTCCTTGATATCGACAAGTACAACTTCCTTTGCCAGGTCTTTATGTGCAATGACATTTGCGCAGGTAGCACCGACATTTCCTGCACCGATAACTGTTATTTTCTCCATGTTTTAAAGGTTTAAGGTTTTCCTGAACACGTGAAACAAATATAATTAAATTATTTAATTATGTATATCTATTCCTTTAAGGGGAGGAATGACCTTGGTACAATAGCAATAACAAGCTTCGGGAAATGAAGTTCGGTGCAGGATTATTCATACAGGCGGACTGAAAATGACCATGTGACACTTCGCCAAAAAAGAGACACTGGTATGCTATGCTGATTTGATATTCACTGTTTTTTATTAAACTTGTGAAAATTTTACTGATGCGGGATAAAATATGCCGTTTGCCGTTGGAGATCATTGAACTCGACACTCTGAGCTATCATATTATGGTTGAAGGGCAGATCAATGGCATACCCTGTCACCTTATCATTGATACAGGCGCCAGTCGTACCGTTTTCGACCGTAATTATTTCGAAAATGATGTTGAAATTCTGGAAGACAGAACCGATGATCTCCTTACAGCCGGCCTTCTTGCCAGCAACATCGAATCGGTAATTGCGAACGCCGCAACATTCAGCATGGCAGGGTTCACCCTTAAGAACCTCAGGATCATCCTCATAGACCTTACGAGTATCAACGGCATTTATAAACCGGTAACCGGGAAAAACATTCACGGCCTCCTGGGAAGTGACTTTTTGTTAAACCATGGTGCTGTGATCGATTTTGAAAACAGATCTCTGGCGCTGCATACTAAGCGTATTCCGATAGGGTGAAGATCGGATCAGAATACTCCGGTACGGAATATACCGGAATTATTTTCCTTTTATTTTATCAGTCGTTTGATTGAATACCAATATATTTATACCAAAGTCAGAGCATACCTTTTCAAGAATAAAATCAGGTTCACGATATTGCGTCTTAGAACATTCCCGGCAGGTATGAATTATAAAAAAAATGTTTTATATTTGCCCGTCAATTTCGGACGTTAATAGGGAACAAATCAAATATTTAAATTAATAGACATGCAAAATAAAGGAGCCATCCGATTATTCGCTATCATTTTGGCCCTGGTCTGTGTTTACCAGTTATTATTCACTTTTTTTGCCGTAAGAACGGAGAATAAGGCTAAGGAATACGCAGCGGGTAACAGAACTTTGGAACGTCATTACCTGGATTCCATATCCAATGAGACTGTTTATAATTTCCTCGGTTTACGTAAGTATACCTATGAAGAATGTAAAGAAAAGGAAATTAACCTTGGTCTTGACCTCAAAGGTGGAATGGACGTTGTTCTCGAGATTTCAGTCGAAGATGTTATAAAATCGGTTGCAGCACCACATTACCTTACCGATCCAATGTTCATTCAGACCCTGGAGCGTGCTGAAAAGAAGAGGCTGAACAGTCAGGAAGATTTTGTGGATATGTTTGCTGAATCCTATCAGGAAGTCAATCCCGGTGGAAAGCTGGCACAATTTTTCATGACACCCGAAACAAGGGGAGAAATTGATCTGAATACAACCAACGAGCAGGTCATTGCATTTTTAAAGAAACAGGCTGAATCGGCAGTGGCCAATTCTTTTAACGTACTCAGAAACAGGATTGACCGCTTTGGGGTCGTACAGCCCAATATCCAGCGTCTTGAAAATCAGGGCAGGATACTGGTTGAGCTTCCCGGTGTCGATGATCCCGACAGGGTTGCCCGGCTCCTGACCGGAACGGCAAACCTTGAATTCTGGACCACTTATGAGAACTCCGAGATCCTTCCTTACCTCCAGCAGGCAAACAGTCTCCTGAAAGATATTATGAGTACCGGCACAGAGATCCTGCCCACAGACAGTTCTGTTCAAGGCAAGAGTCAGGGTTCATCACCGGCTAAAACCGACACATCCGAAATTTCCATATTAGGGAATCAGGACACTACCGGCCAGGTTGGCCTGCTTCAGGGAACCGATACTACGCAAACCGGTCTTGAACAGCAGGAAGCCGAGAAGGAAAATCCTCTGTTTTCTATTCTTACGCCTTATGTTGATAATAATATGCAACCGGTGGCGGGTGCAGTTGTAGGTGTCTCCAATGTCACTGATACGGCAATGGTTGATTCATACCTCAGCCGGCCCCAGATTAAAGCTTTATTCCCTAACGATCTGAAATTTTACTGGGATCATAAGCCGATGAAAGGAAATGAATCGTTCATCAGACTCTATGCCATCAAAACCACCCGTGACGGGCGTCCTTCTCTCAGTGGTAAGTATGTCACGAATGCAAATATGGCTTATGGGCAGTTTAAAAGTGAAGCTGAGGTAAGCATGTCGATGAACTCTGAAGGTGCCAAGAAATGGGCTAATCTTACCAGGGAGAATGTCGGAAAATGTATTGCCATTGTGCTCGACGGTTACGTTGTCTCTGCACCGGTTGTAAAAACGGAAATCAAAGGAGGTTCGTCCAGCATCAGCGGTAATTTTACCCAGGCAGAAGCTACCGACCTTGCCAACATTCTTAACTCTGGTAAAATGCCGGCACGGGCCAGGATCGAATCAGAAGAAGTCGTTGGACCGTCTCTTGGACAGGCTTCAATCAATGCAGGTCTGAACTCATTCCTGATTGCTTTCGTTATCGTCCTCCTTTATATGCTTTTCTATTATAGCCGCAGTGCCGGTTTAATCGCAGATATTGCCCTGGTGGCCAATATGTTCTTTCTTATCGGGGTGCTTGCCTCACTGCAGGCCGTTCTTACCCTCCCCGGTATTGCAGGTATTGTGCTTACCATTGGTATGTCTGTTGATGCCAACGTGCTGATATATGAACGAATACGTGAAGAAATATCGGCGGGGAAAGGCATCAAGCTGGCCATTTCCGATGGGTATAAGCATGCCTACAGCGCCATCATCGATGCCAACGTCACGACCCTCCTCACCGGGATCATCCTTTACCTTTTTGGTACCGGACCCATCAAGGGTTTTGCCACCACACTGGTCATCGGTATCCTGACATCACTATTCTCCGCGATCTTTATCACCAGGCTCATTTACGAAAGAAAACTGTCTAAGGATAAAACATCACTGAGATTCTCAACCAAACTGACGGAGAATGCCTTCAAAAAAGCCCATATCAATTTCATCGGTCTGAGGAAAATTTTCTATGTCATTTCCGGTATAATAGTCCTTAGCGGAGCATTGGGTCTCATCTTCCGCGGATTGAATACAGGTGTCGACTTCACGGGGGGACGTAACTATGTGATTCAGTTCTCTCATGATGTGAATCCCGTTGAAGTACGGTCAGCTCTCAGCAAGGAGTTCGGAGAAATGCCGGGTGTGATCACATTTGGAGAGAAGACTACCATCCGGATTACTACGAAATATATGATTCAGAGCGACAGTCCTGAGGCGGATTCCACCATCAGGTCAATGCTCTATGCCGGGCTTCAGCCATTCTTTAAGGAGGAGGTACCCTATACTAAGTTCATGACTACCGATGATTATATCAAGTCAGTCCAGAAGGTAGGTCCAACCATTGCCGATGATATCAAGGTCCAGGCAGTCGAGGCGATCTTCTTCGCCCTGATTATGATGTTCATCTATATCATCGTTCGGTTCCGGAACTGGCAGTATGGTCTTGGTGCTGTCCTCGCCCTGGTTCATGACGTGACCATTACACTTGGAGCCTTTGCCCTTTTCCATGATATATTGCCGTTCTCCATGGAGGTAGATCAGGCCTTCATTGCGGCCATACTTACTGTGGTGGGGTATTCCATAAACGATACGGTGGTAATCTTCGACCGTATCAGGGAATACCGGAAGGTATTCCGGCGAAAGGGCAATGCGGAGACGATGAACCTGGCACTGAACAGTACCCTGGGTCGTACCTTCAGTACATCATTAAGTACTTTTGTCGTTATCCTGGCGATCTTTATTTTCGGTGGTGAGGTGATCAGAGGTTTTACCTTCGCCCTTCTTATAGGCGTATTTGTCGGTACGTATTCCTCATTGTTCATTGCAACGCCGATCGCTTACGATACCTTTGGTAAGAACCTCGAAGCAGAAAAAGAGAAAAAATGAATTTTCATTGAATAGTATGATGAACTGATTTTTAACCGCAGGGTTTCACAATGTTGAAATCCTGCGGTTTTTTTTCTTTCAGGCTCAGTTATAAGCTTAAATAAAGTTAATCCACGGAAGGTATCCTGATAATTTTTAAACGTTGGGAGACAACTTTGAAAAAGTCTGTATATCTTTGTTGAAAATTATTGCAAGATGTCAGGAAGTCTGTTGTTTATTAGCGGGCAGGAGATGGTAATAGTATTCATCATCGTACTGTTACTATTCGGTTCAAAACGAATCCCCGAAGTTGCTAAGGGTCTGGGCAAAGGCATGAAGGAATTTAAAAAGGCCACTGACGATATAAAGCGTGAAATCAGGGATAGTTCTGCTGATGTGATGGAAGATTTTAAAGATATCAGACGCGATATCGAAAGCGACACCAGGGAAATTGTAAAAAATGTGAAGAAAAATATCGAGAACGATTGATTTTTCTCTTCTCTTTCCTGGAAATCCTCCAGATAATATATGGAATACCTGTATGCCTTACTGGGTTTTGCTTTACTAATCGGTAGCGGAAAGTACCTGGTCAGGGGCAGCGTATCACTGGCACAGCAATTCAAAATTTCCACTCTGGTCATAGGGGTCACCGTGGTAGCTTTCGGAACCTCGGCACCAGAACTTCTGGTCAGTATTCAGGCGGCACTGAAAGGTTATCCCGAAATGTCAGTCGGGAATGTTGTGGGCTCAAATATTTCCAATATCGGACTCGTTCTGGCGATTACCGCCATCATCCTGCCTCTTAAGGTAAACAGGAATTCGATACTTGTCGACTGGCCCGTCATGATGGCTGTTAGTATCCTGTTTTATCTCATTGTACGCAATCAAACATTAAGCCGGCCTGAAGGTCTGGTGCTCTTTCTCCTGCTCGTTGTATACGTAGTATTTTCTCTGAGAATGTCCCGAATACAAATGAGAACAAACGGTAAAATCCAGCCAAAACCGGATCTGGGCATTCCGTTTTCACTGTTTCTCGTCATCGCTTCCTGTGCCGGACTGGTTGCCGGTTCAAGTCTGCTGGTGAACAATGCCGTGATCCTGGCCCGTGATTTTGGTGTAAGTGAACGGGTTATTTCCATAACCATGCTGGCAATAGGTACCAGCACTCCTGAACTTGTAACATCGGTTATGGCCGCGGTTCAAAAGGAACCTGATATTTCTGTGGGGAATATCATTGGCTCGAATATATTTAATATTCTGAGTGTCCTTGGTATAACGGCTATAATTAAACCAATACGGTTGTCGACGGTCATGGTAAATGTCGATATACTGTGGATGATGGCTATCACAGTGCTTTTCGCCGTATTGCTTATCCCTTTCAGAAAGCCAAGGTTAAGCAGGGTCGACGGTTTTATTTTATTATTCGTCTATGTGGTATATATTTACCTTGTAATCCACAAAGGCTGAAATGTAACAGATTATGATCATTATTGATAACATAGAAAAAAATTTTGGGGACCTTAAGGTTCTGAAAGGCATCCATCTGAGAATAAAGAAACGGGAGATCGTCTCCATTGTCGGCGCAAGTGGCGCCGGGAAAACCACCCTGCTTCAGATTATCGGTACATTGCTTCCGTTTGACAAAGGTAAAGTGATCATTAATGGAGCTGATATCAAAAGTTTAAATGAAAAGCAACTGGCCAGGTTCAGAAATCAGAATATTGGTTTCGTTTTCCAGTTTCACCATCTGTTACCGGAATTTAACGCTTTCGAAAACGTATGTATTCCCGGCTATATCTCCGGTTCACCACGGTCAAAAGTCGAGTCAAGAGCCAGGGAATTACTGGGGCTGCTCAACCTGGACGACCGGCTTGATCATAAACCGTCTGAACTGTCGGGTGGTGAACAGCAGCGGGTTGCTGTTGCCAGGGCGCTGATCAACAGTCCGGCCGTGATTCTTGCAGATGAACCCTCCGGCAACCTTGACAGCCAAAACAAAAAGGAGTTGCATTCCATGTTTTTCAGCTTGAGGGAAAAACTGGGTCAGACCATTGTCATCGTTACCCATGACCCTGAACTGGCAGAGATGGCAGACCGGAAACTGATCATCCGTGACGGGGTGATTGCCGGCTGAAGCAGAGCAAAGGAAGAAACCTGAAAGCCAGCAGAAGCAGAGTATGATCTTTGTACGCTGATCATGAAAGGACTTGTACCCGGCGACATGGATAATTTATTATTCCTGTATTGAAAATACAGTCCACAGAGCTTTTCCCGGTTGGTGGAGCCGTTAAAATAAAGGTCTCCTGTTGATAACCTTAATGATATCGATTTGAAAGAGAAGGAACTGAAGAAATGGCTTGATGAGTACTACGATTACTTTGACCGTAAATCCTTCATCCCGACCGATCCCATCCAGGTGCCACATGCCTTTGAATCAGCCGGAGATATTGAAATTGCCGCTTTTCTCACTGCTGTCATTGCCTGGGGACAACGCCCGGTGATCATTAAAAATGCAACCTGGCTGGTTGACAGTATGCCCGACGGTCCTTATCAGTTTATCTTACACGCCGGAGAACAGGAGCTGGAATATTTTTCGGCATTCCGGCACCGGACCTTCAATGGCACCGATTGTGTTTTTTTTCTCAGATCACTCCAAAATATTTATAAAAACTGTGGTGGCCTTAAAGAGGTGTTCAGTGAAGGATTTAACCTCTACGGAAATATCCCCGGTGCGATCCGCCATTTCAGAAATATATTTTTCAGTATTCCTTTTCCTGAAAGAAGCCTTAAGCATCTTCCCGACCTTGAAAAAAATGCTGCTGCCAAACGCATCAAC
>CAVTBM010000005.1:0-163469 GCA_963732905.1 uncultured Bacteroidales bacterium | reverse complement strand
TGAGTATAAGCGTAGTGCGGGATTTCAAGGCACTACACTATCAATTTGCCACACCGCTTATTAGTTGTTAATTTGTTCATATCCAGCACTGCGCCCGCATTACGTTTATACTTTGTTGGCGGTAGTTAATATTTGAATCTAAAATCTTTATCATTTGATTTTAAATTTATTAATCCATATTGTGGACTGTAGTATAAGCTATCCAATCCAACACCCCCAATTGAAGTCCCTCCACTTTTTAATAAATAAGCATCAGAGTATGCGAGGCCATAAAGCATAGTGTCTCCTATAAATGTGATATATCTTTCCCCATTGGGATTATGTGTATCATAAGGCTCCAGTTCAAATTTTAATTGATCTTCCAATAAAAAGTCGAGATAAACACAAAATGGGTTACGAAATTTATTTATTCTGATATATATTTTTTTGGGATTCTCATTATTAAACAATGAAATTTTTCTCTCCTCATAAGAAAAACCATATAATCCCGAATGGTCGCTTACTATGTATGTACTATCTCCTGTAGCAAAAAAAATAATGGAATCTCCTTCATAGAACATTTTGATAGAGTCGCCATTTTTATATGGACAGAATTGTTTTTCATTTTCTGACAGATAATAAGTTTCATCCTTTTTTCTTTCACATTGGTAAAGGCAAAAAGGTAATATTAAGATAAACAAAACTATATTTTTCATTATCTATTTGTATTTATAAGCATAATATTTTGCGGGTAATGGTTTTATTTTCAAACGATATTTTAAGAAGCAACATTCCCTTTTCATTAGAAAGATCAATCTTGCCTGATTCTGAATATTGTCCTTTATAAACTATTCTACCATTTATGTCTATTACCTCAACATATATTGGTGAAGTTGGGTTTTTGATCTCAATATTTATTTCTCTTGTTGTTGGATTCGGGAACACATTAATATCAACTGATGAGAATTCATTTGCTTTCTCATTTTTTTCATCTGTTGATAGATTATTATTATTTACCCATAAGACCCTTGTACTGCTATATGTTTCTGACACACTTTTAACAACATTTACTTTTAAAGTATATTGCCCCGGATTAATATTATCTGGAAATAATAATACGTCCCCTTGGTAATTATATAAATAATTGTCAGATGATAATTCCCAATTGATAGATTCAGCATTTTCAGGTAATTTATCAATAGAGTACTTTACATTTTGGGCGGCATATTTTGGACCAATGATTTTTGGAGAGAAATTGCTTACGAGTGAACTATTTGTTGACTTTAAACTACTACTCTTTAAAGACCCAGAATTTGGGGACGCTGTGAAATTACAGCCCGCTTCAATAGTTGTACCTGGCTGTAATGTAATATTTGGTGCTGATAATGTTACATTTGTATTGGATTTAAAGACAACATCCCCGGTCGCGATATTTTTATTAGTAAATGGATTAACATTATTTCCAACAGTTATGCTACTATTTGCAGTAAAAGATTTATTTGTATTTATTGTACTGTTTTGCAAATAGTAATTATCATACATTATTTCTTGTAACAGTATGTCTTGGGTTATATTACGCCAATTCCAAGATGCATCCCAATATCCCAAATCGTCTAGACTTATGTGTCCTGTATTGGAACTATTAGAATATATGTCGTCAAGTTGCGTTTGTTTAGCATTAATAATTCCATCTTTAGTATGAGTGGAAGAATTAAAATAGTGTAATCCATCAGCGCCATCAATTATGCTCTGATCCAAGTCAATAGAACTTACCGTAGGCACAAAGCTAAAATAATCAATACCTGTTGTACTCATCCCCATTGTCCAGAATTTTCCACCAGGACAATTATCATATGCTTTATTGTCCGAAGAATATCTCGCCTGTTTATCCGTCCATAAAATACATAAGCCACACCATATTCTGATTCTTGAAACCTCTTGATTAGTTGTATTGACATTAGTAGTATTTATTGTAACTTTATATTTAGCTAAGGCACACGCACCCCACTCATCTTCAAAAATTTTATCACCTGGATTGAATGGAAGATCATAAGCTTTGTTGCTACCACTGATTAGTGCAATATTTCTTGTATGTGTTGGATAACCGAGATTTGATAAATACGTTTGTATATCATTAAAATCTGTATTTCCCTTTATATGTCGTACCAATAATTGCTTTGCAGCAGAAGAATTAAGCGCATTACTAATTTGTGTCGGCGTATAACCGACACCTAAAAATGTAAATAAATCAATCCATCCTTGATATAACTCTACTAAATTAATATCCAACGCATCTCTAAGGACTGTTTGAAAGCCATAAGGTATATTAGCACCTTTATAAGGCGAATCATACGAAATAAATAGTCCCATTTCATGATTTAAGTTATCGTTTTCCATTTCTTTCAATGCCATGCGGCAAATTACACCTCCCATACTTTCACCAATAATAACTCCATCATGATCCCCAACTTTATCATTGTTTATTTTTTCAATCATACTTTTTACAACAGTAGCATTATCATGCATTGATTGTGTATTATTTGAAAAATTTAAAAAGTAGAGGTCGTATCCATTGTCCAAGAGAGGTTGAACAAAGCCAGCGTCATACCAATTGTCATATAAGTCGTTGTAAGAATAGTCATTCAGAATATCAAAACCTTCAACGATTAATACTGGTTTATCAAGCTCTCCGGTCGATTCATAACGATAAGTTCCTCCTTGTACAATTCCTGTTGACTTTAAATTAGATTGTTTAGACTCAATTATTCCTGTATGCTTTGGAGCCAAATAACCCAAATCTTTAACAGTTAGAACAGTATTTGATATTAATGTATCTGTTCCTGTTATCAACTTGACAACAATACTCTTTTGACCAATACAATTGTACCGTATATTTATTTGTCTGGTTTTTAGAGAAATTTGATGAAAGCCGTCACCATTACCAAAGTCAATGTCAAGAGACTTAATTTCATTCTCTTTGTTTGTAAATAACAGACTTGGATCAATATTAAATGTAACATTAGCCGAGTTTATTTTTGGAACAAGTACCGATGAAGCAAATATCGATGTTTCATTAATTTGAGGAGAGTAACTATGATTCTCAATAAGTTTTATTAATTCCTCTTCGTTGATGTAATTCCCTTTATAATAAATTAATGAAATAGGGATATTGTGATATAAACCGTCCTCATAATCCTTCCTATCAACCAATTGCTCAAAATCCGGAAGTAGGTTTTTCTGTGGGTTTAAAAAATTACACTTTTGAATCATTTGATAGACAAAATAGAAATTTATGAAATCACTTTGTGAGCCTTCCAGTGAATTTGAATACTTGTCAATATTCTCTATTAACCTAAATCCCTGATTAAACAATATACCTGTTGGGATTTTCTCAGAAGGAATCTTTGAGTAAAGAAAATCCAGTTGAGCAAATGGATCGCTTTTAACATTCTGACTATAGCTAAAATTACAAATGCATATTAAAAATAAAATAAATATATTCTTCATTTCTTATCTGTTTTTATGTTTATAATTATTCCATTTACTCTGATTTGTAGCACTTTAATTACCGCCAACGGATCTGCGGTATGAAACGTTTGGGTGAGCGGGCTGCGTTCTTATCCAGCGTTGTAGAAAGTTGATTGCGTGGCAGGATGCTTGAATAACCACTTTCCCCCAAATGTTTTATGACCGCATGTTAGGCATAGTGCTTTATAGTCATTAATCTTGTCATTTTTATAATTTTGTCAATTATAAATTTATTTCTTTAATTTAAAAATAGGATAGTAATATCGTAAGTTAAATATGTGTTTTGAAAAATCAGACAATTCATTTTCTTTAAAATCAAATCCGTAACCCCAAGTCAATACAAGTCCGTATAATTCAAGTCCAATATATGGTTTTATCATCCAATTATTTAATTCACCATTTGTTAGATAACTATTACTTACACCCAAAACTAATACTCCATTAAACCACAAATTTAAGTTTCCAGTCCGTATCTTACTATTTGAAGGGAAATAGTCAGTTGTCAATGAAAACCCAACGAATGGTTTTGTAAATAGTTTATTATCAGGTCTTGTCTCAAAGTGATTGTAAGCTAAGCCTAATTCCATAGAATAATTTTCAAATCCGCTTAATCCTGCAATTAATCCAATAGCAGGATTTGCATCATACTCATATTGATTTATATACAATTTTGCTTGTCCAAAAATATATTGGTTACTTATTATTAAAAGTGATATAATTAAAGTCTTTTTAATCATACTGTTTAAGTTATCGAGATGGTTTCGCATTATGCCTAACGTTTGACAGTAAGCCCAGTGCCGACATTTTTACGTTTCATGTTCGGAATATAATTAATTTTATTTATACAAAAAACGCTGAAACTAAGGAATAGCAAGGCATTGGGTTTACTGTTTGTTAGCAACCGTACTCATCGTCTTTTTAATTTTTTTAATATTTTTCTTTAAGCTTCTATTAATAGTCCATTGAGGACTAACCATTGAAGAATTACCGGTTTGTACTTTATCGACTGTCCAAATGATTAATTCGCCATGACTATTAAATATTCTCAATTCCATAGAAATATCAGGTTTACCTGTAATCATGGATGGTTCTTCAATCATTTCAAGATTTAAAAAAGATTTATAAATAAACGAAAGTCTGAGGAAATAAATCTTTGAAATTAACAATGCATCAATGTTATATTGGTTACAGATTTTTTTAATTTCCGAATTAGTTATTGATTCAAAAGAAATTGTATCATCTATAAATACTATTTTTCTTATACCTGCTGCTGTTAAATTATTTTTAAACTCATTTCTAAAAACAGAGAAATATGGATCATAAAGACCTTGATTAATAGTGTCATATTCAGAATAAATGATACCTAATGTGGAAATTGAGTTTAATTCAGCAGTTTTTAATTTAATATCCTGAGTATAGATATTTATGACACTCATAAGAAGGATGCTGAAAATTAAAATTTTTCTAATCATGTACGTATTTCTTTGTATGGTTGCTAACGAGTGGCTAAACACACCCATTGTATATACTCCTCAAATTTTAGGAGTATATGTAACAGTTGCATTTATTTTGCATATGTGATCAGCCCCTTAATTTTAGTTTAGTTAAATAAATCTAGCAATAATTTTACAAACCCGGGTTATCCATCGGACATTTTATTTGATCAAAGCCTTTGTGAGCTATATAGGTGGGTATCTCGGTCGTCTTACTGCTTGAATGTCCCATCATATCTTGAATATCCCTTAAATCTACCCCCTTTTCCAAGCTGTGTGTGGCATACGTGTGCCGAAGGGTATGAAGTGACGTCTTCTTTTTTATCCCGGCAGCTTTTACCGCAGTATAGACGAGATGCTGTACGCTACCTGCTGAACTGATAAACCTTGATATACATTTATGCTAAGTAGGGTGAACCATGGATCTACCAGGCTCCGGTTTCTTCGCCTTACCTGGCGGTCCGGGTTTCTGTTGACCTGTTGCCGGAGGTTAGGGTAAAATAATATTGTCAAAACTCCTGCGCAGTTGAATATATTCCTCCCTACCGGAAGGTATATGCAACAGTTTTAATGTACTGCTCCGGGCAGGACCCTTTCAATCGCTAACATCTGCGAAGGCATCTGCCACACAAACAAACGTTTCAGGAGGAATCTGGTGTTCCTGGCAGAATATCATCATCGGGTTGCGATCCGTTGCCCGTTTGAAACCTTTGGATTTTGATTTTGATTTATTTCAGAATATTAAATCGCTGCGGATCAACCCATTTATATGAAAAGATTATTAATATTGAGGGGAGCTTTTGCAAGCCAAGGGCGGCCTTTATGAAACGTTGGGCATTTCAAAGCGCAAACCTGTCTGCCCGCCAGGCTGTCTGTAAATTGTTATATCGCTCAAATACAGCACCAACGCGAAATGTCATTTATCGCGTATTAAGCGATTATATTATAAAGCCTTTTTGGCTGCTTCCAGGTTTAAATTGTTGATAATAAATACAAAGTCCTGGTTGTGCTCCTGATCATAATACTAAATAAGGCGAAGATTGTCAGGATATTCATTCAACGGTTTCTTTAGTTGTTTTTCCTTCGTACTTCCAGTTCATATGCAACTCTGTTTACTGTTTTTGCATCAAGCTTACTAAAGAACATTAAAAATGCGGCGACCATTGTAAATGCTGCCGGAATCACACTCATCAATAATTTAATCCCGTCGGTAACCTGCAGTGTCTGGACAACGTTGGCCTTAAATCCGAAATAAGCCAGTAACCATCCTGCAAGACCTCCGCCAATGGCCCATCCAAGTTTGTTCGCCATAATACAGGATGAGAAGATCAGCCCGGTTGCACGACGTTCAGTCTTCCACTCCGAATAGTCGGCCGCATCTCCAAAGAAAGAGTAAATAAGTGCACTGTTGGGTCCCCAGATCAGGGAGAAAACAATGTAGCTGCCAAATATAAATACCAGGTCATGCGGTCCTGCAAAAAACAGGACTGCCGAACTGATGGTTGCAACAATGGATAACAGGATCATCGTCTTTCTCTTATCAATGCGCGCGGATAAACGCTCCAGGACAACTATCCCTGCTACGTTGGCAATTGTCCCTGCAAGAAGGAAAGCGGTGGACATATTTTCATTTCCAATGAAATATTTGAAATAATAGATGATGGATGCGGCCCGGAGAGACATGCTCATAAGTGAAAAAATACTGTAGCCCAGTAATATCACGATCTGTTTATTATGGATCAGATCAAGGAGGTCCTGTTTAAAGGTCGATGAAATATTCTTTACTGGACGGATCCTTTCTTTTGTGGAGGCAAAGGAAAAGAACAAAATAATGATAGCAAGCAGCGCATAGGTAAGCATGGTATAAAAGAAACCTTTGGATTTATTGTCTATGCCATAAAAGGATACAAGGGGTAAGGTTGCACCCTGGACAATCAGCGTTCCGATAAAGGCAAATACCAGGCGATAAGAGGAGAGGCTGGTTCGTTCGGTTGAGTTTCCGGTTATGACACCGAGCAGGGCAGAGTATGGAGTATTCACAAGCGAGTAAAGGATCATCATTATTGAGTAGGTAAAATAGGCATATATTATTTTCCCTGTCAATGTAAAATCCGGGGTTGTGAATGTGAGGACACCGGCTAATCCAAATGGGACGGCCATCCAGAGCAGGTAGGGCCTGAAGCTCCCAAACCGCGTGTGAGTACGATCGGCCATGGCCCCAATAAGAGGGTCAATAAAAATATCGATGATTCTTGTTAAGAGAAGCATGGTCCCGACAATCGCTACCGGCAAACCGAAAACATCGGTATAAAAATACATCAGGTAACACGTAAACGTCGACCAGAAAAGGCACGAAGCAGTGTCGCCAAGTGCGTATCCTACCTTCTCTTTAATGGATAGTTTTTCTGTAATTGCATCCATTTCAATAGATGGTCCTGTTTATTACCTCAAGTTGAACGGCTTTGTCGAGCTCGATGAAACGGGCGCTGAACCCCCCCACCCTGACAAACAGATTTTTGTATTTTTCGGGCTCACTCAGTGCAGCTTCCAGTTCATCTTTTCCAATAATAGTGATCATGGCTTGTGTCCCTCCGATTGAAAAATAGGTTTCAAGCAGGTTCCTGAAAATGTCTGGCCGGTTACAGGCCAGGTCTTTTGAGAACTTCATGTTCTGAACTGCTCCATCGTGAATAGCCGGATCGAGCTTAAGAATTGAATTCAGGAATGCCGTAACCCCGTTCTTATCGCTGCCATGAGAGGGATTATTGCCATTGGCAAACGGCTCCAGCGATTTCCGTCCGTCGGGAGTTGCAAGCGTATGCGCCCCGAGAACGGTATTCATGAGGTTATTGATGATTACGATAAGGTAGGAATCCAGTTTTACGCGTGATGCCTGATTCCGGGTATAATTGCATAAGTGGTTGTGTACTTCAATGGCCATGTTATCAGCTTCGCTTTCATCATTACCATATTTTGAAACTTTCTGGACCATTTTCCTTTCCTTTTCATACCCGATAAAATTGTTATCCAGCGCTGCAATAAGCCGGTCGGGATCGATCGACTTTTCTTCAAAGACCAGTTTTTTGACAGCCAGCAGACTATCCGAAGCATTGATCTGGCCGTATGATTCGAGGGTACCGCCTAAATGATGCAATCCTCCGTCGAAAATGTTTTTTCCTCTTTCGATACAATCCTCGTAAAGAATGCTCCAGTATAAATGGGCAGTCTCTTTACCAACTATATCATATTCCAATTTTTGCTGTGTGGCCAGGAGGTCAACCCAGTATTCAATGGTTTTTTTGTAGGCGTTGAAGAAATCATCCCAGGTCTTGAAATCCCTGAGATGTCCGAGCTGAGGTCCGACAAATCTTTTCGTGACCGGTTCGAAGCCATTTCTTAATACGCATTCCAGCACTTTTGAATTATTTATAACACCGCTGGGTGTATGCACGCTTTTTTTGTAAATAGCGTATTCACCACAACCGTATGGAAGGTATTGTTCAGCTTCTTCGTAAGGAATATTCATTGCCTTCTGCACAGCAGGAATATTTATATCATCGTTATAGAGCATGGGGAAGGTCCGGCCTTCTGAGATGGACAACAAGCCATGTTCATACAAGGTCGGATCCTGTCCCTTATAAAACCTGAGTGACAGCTGCGGCAGGTTCTCAAAAACTGTGCGGGATGCTTCTATGGCGAGATGGGCAAAACGATTGGCATTTATCTCATTCCGCCTGCCTCTTCCGCCAATAATAATGCGGTTATCGTAAGGGGCACCATTATCACTTATGATTTGCCATAAGTTCTGTGTAAGATGCAGGGCCTTGTCTTCAGATATTTTTCCTGTATCTGTATCATGCACATAAAAATCGCCAAGATATTCATCCATTCTCCCCCAGCTAAATGCAATTGCCAAAACGCCGTAAAGCAGGGTAAGCTGCATGGCTTCATGCAACGATCCCGGGGCCCGGGAGGAGATTGCCAATAAAACATCCGACATTTCCTCCAGTTCCCTTTTTCTCTTTCCGGTTGCTTTTTCCAATAAACAAATGGCCTGGCTTGAGTAGAACCTGCAAACATCAGCAAGCAGATCCATTGCCATCAGCATGCCGTCGTACAGTTCAAAATCTTTACCGTTATTGTATGCAGCCTCTCTGTACAGGCTTATTTCCGATTTCAAACCCGGAATACCAAGTTTCATTAATTTATCGTAATCGAAATGAGGACCTGTCATCCTGACAAGAGGATATGCCGGGTTGGCGACTTCCAGACCGGCCAGGTCATCAAATGGAAGTGCCTCAGCCATCTCCGGCGGATAAGCTGCCCTCGTTTTGTAGGGTATAGTTTCCGTGCTCCAGAACTTCATTATTTCCTGCAGCTCCGAGAGAGTCTTTTCGCCGGGCTGTATGTCACTTATTTTTTTATTGAAGGTCCATTCATTGCAAAAATAGCCCCCTCCCGGCCCCAGACCCGGGGGAAGGGAGAGAAATCCAAGTGCCGGTATATTCATTGTTTCAGCGTTCCATCCCTTAACAGACCTGTTCACTGCGGGAGTTGAGATGAACCGGCCGGCAAACAAATCATTTTCCTCTATCGGTGAGAGAGCTGCCGGCAACATGGCCCTGAGACAATGTGCTTCCCTGATAGCCGGATGAGAATGATAATATTTTTTATATGCAGCCGTGAAACCGAACTCAACTTCGAACGCTTTCCTTTTCAGTTCATCTGAATTCTTTACTCCTGAATTTTTTATAGAGGTTACCATAATTGTTTGATTTGCTCATCACAAGCAAAGTAATGCAATTATCAGAATAATTGTTTTAACTATATTTTCATTGATGATACTATATTTAATTTATTATATTATTTTTAATAAAAATAGCATTGATGTTTTTCGAAAAAGTTCCATTAAAGGAAGATGACTTTTTCATTGTCAGACAATCCGTCGATCTAAATGAGGATTACCCTTTTCATACCCATCCTGAATTTGAGCTGATGCTTGTTTTGCACTCCTCCGGGAGGCGTTTTGTAGGGAATTCTTTTTCGGAGTTCACGGATTTCGACCTGTCACTGATCGGGCCGAACCTTCCTCACAAATGGAGTTTTGAAAAGCACAATAAGAAAAGTAAAGTGCTGGTTCTCCAATTCAGGGGCGCCATACTTGAGGATCCGTTTTTTAAGCAGTCGGGATTAAAAAACCTCCATCTTCTGCTGGCCAAAGCATCAAAAGGGATACGGTTTAAAAACACTAAAGAGATCCGGCAGGTTGAATCAGGATTTGCCTATATCAGAACACATAAGAATATTAAGGCATTGGTCCGGTTTCTTAATATTCTCGAAATCTTATCCCGCTCAAAAGAGACGGAATTGCTCTCAAACAGGAGTTATGCTCTTAAAACATCCGAAATAAGTTTAAAAAAGATAGACAGTATTTTCAATTATATCCTCGATAATTTTGCCCGGGGAATTGACCTGGCAGATGTGGCGGCAAAATTCCATATGTCAAAATCGGGACTTTGCATTTTTTTTAAAAAACATACCGGCAAAAATTTTTCGCAATTCATGAATGAACTCAGGATAGGTTATGCGTCAGGGCTCCTGGTAGAAACGGATAAGCCTGTTTCAGAAATTTGTTATACCTCCGGCTATAAAAATCTTTCCTATTTTAACAAGATATTCAGGAATATCAATAATAAAACACCAGTGGCTTTCAGGAAAGAATTCGGGAACCGGTAATTGAAATAAATTACCTTTTGATTAAATGGTGTGCAGCTGCAGCAGCAATAAGTGTAGCTATTTAAACAAGCGTCATTAGTATTCCGGCAATAATATTTACCCACCGGTTGGCATATAATTTAATATTCCCGGCAGCAGAACCGTTGCGACCGGTATTTAACTGCACTGTGATTTTGTTTCAAGAATACAATGAATGTAAAGCGCCTAGCTGTTAAAGTCTATCCACAGTAACATCATGTACTTTCCCATCTGTCAAATGAACATATTCAGGCAGACAGATATTGTAACCGGGCTGCTGATGAATTTAATGTACCGAAGACTTGGACGGAGCTCGTTTCAAACCCGGATGGCTCAGATTACCAGCTATACTTTTCAGGATGTTACAGATATCTCTGACACTTCCTTCCTGACCCAAAGGGCAGAAAATCATACTGACCTGGTGGGCACAGTTATAGTTTCCCTTACCAGACGTATCAGAATTGTACTTATTTGTCAGTTTTTCAAAAAAATTGTGAGGCAACAGGCTGAGGACTTGTTAAAAATCGATATCTTCACCCCTGCCTGGTTGGGTTTATGTTTGGCAAAACCAAAATACCACTTCGGTGGCATACCAAACCAGCCTTATTTTTATTTCCGGAATTTATTTCAGACGGATGTGAGATCTTATTTACTTTTAACCAATCAACCAATCAACCAATCAACCAATCAACCAATCAAAATAACTAATTACTTTCTACTTATGAAAAAACTATTATTGATAGCAGGCCTGTACCTGCTAACTGTAAACCTATTCGCACAGGACGGGTTTAAAGACGATTTTAATACCGACCCTCTTGGTAGTGGTTGGTATACCAATACGCACTATTCCCTGACTCAGAGTGATGGTGCGCTAAGGGTAGGTGCTCACAAGAGTGCCATGTGGGCCGGTTTTGGTGTGAATATCCCCTTAAGTGATGTTCGTGCACAACCAGTCCTTAACCTGAAGATAAAGACTGATAATCCGGTTCAGTTAACAGCCTATCTGCTTTCTGATTTAGGAAATGTGTTGATTACTATTCCGGTGATGGCCACTACGGATTACCAGACCATTTGCTATGATT
The DNA here is from genome assembly GCA_963732905.1 of uncultured Bacteroidales bacterium. Classification (GTDB taxonomy): domain Bacteria; phylum Bacteroidota; class Bacteroidia; order Bacteroidales; genus DASQZK01. The sequence goes on along the minus strand of CAVTBM010000005.1, from coordinate 151,633 downwards.
TTACAGGACTTGATGTAAACAGCAATGTATTGAATGCCGTAAACGGAATCCTGTTCGCATTTAACGGCGGAGCACTTACATGGAGTGGTGATGTTTATTTCGACGAGGTAAGCCTCGGCTCAGAAGCGGTGAAGTATGCCAATGTCGGAGGATTAAGTGATATGGTCTTTTTCCAGGGAACAACCGGTCACAGGGTTTTTATCCGGGGGATAAAGAATGTCGCCAGCCTAAGTTTAACAGGTGCTGACGCACTTGTGGAAAATGTAAGTTTTGATACGATCTCATCAACGGGTACATCCTGGATGAATTTTGATTGCAAGGCAGGGGTTAATTCTTCAGCTATAGTAACACTTAACGCTACAGGAACAGCCGGATATACCAATTATGGCACAACTTTCAAACTCGATGTAGAAGGAAACAAACCACCTACCGTTGATGCTGTTGCAAATATGCAGGCTTCGGTAGGGAATAAATCAACAGTTTCACTTTCAGGCATAACTGACGGCAACGGCTCTGTTGAGCAGGATGTAGCTATCACTGCTGAAAGTGGAAACCTGGCGGTAATTGACAACAATATCACCGTTAAATACGACGCAGGGAGCAGCTATGCTACCATTGAATTCACACCTGTTGGAGCGGGAACAGCTACAATTACCCTTACGCTTGATGATCAGCAGGCAACAGACAACCTGTTTCAGACAACCTTTGATGTGGAAGTGCTTGCCAGCTGGAACAATAAACCTACAATTCAGAATATCCCCAATTTGCAGTTTCTGAACAATGCGGGTGAACAGTCTATTACACTATCCGGGATCTCTGATGGAGATAATGGCACCCAGGCAGTCACAATTACGGCAACCAGTTCAGATCCGACAATTATTCCTGATCCGGTTGTGGAATATACCTCGGGGGCCACGGGTACATTGAAAGTCACCCCGGTGCCAGCTAAGACAGGTATTATCACCATAACCATAACACTCACCGATGATGGAGGAATTGCCGGTAACAACGGGAACCAGTCCAGCGTAAAAACATTTAATATTGAAACATATGATCCTCCCCTGAATGGCTATGTCATTCCCTTCGAAAATGATCCTCCAAATGCTTTTGATGCTGCTCAGCCAGGATTGCGTGATTACTGGTATGTTGAGGGATTAGGTGCAACTCAGGTAGTAACGCATGATACGGACGGGGCCGAAGATGTATTTAAAATCGTTTGTAACGGAAAATCTACATGGAGCGGGTCATGGTATTATACACCTGATATGGATCTGACAGATTTTCCATTATTATCTATGTGGGTAAAATGTGACCAGGCTATCAAATTTCATCTGTATTTCTGGGACGATTCCATTCGTAATAATGAGAATTCTGAACTGGAGTTTGATATCCCGGCGAATACCTGGACAAAATGTGACTTTGATTTCAGTACCCCGGGAGGCATGCTGAATGGGAAAGGAGAGCTGGTAAATGCAAAGAGGATACAGAAGGTACTCTTCAATTATCATCCCACATTCGGATGGCCATTCACCACCTGGAATGGTACTGTAATGTTTAAGGATGTCCGCATTGGCGACCAGTCGGGTATTACTCCTACCTATTATTGCACTATTGATCCGGTTGGTCCGCAAACATGTTTCAAGGATACCAATCCTGGAACGATCAATCTCAAAGGTCTAAGCCGGACTAAAGATAATGTGGTGAGCGCAAGTGTGGCAGGAAAAGGAGTCGTGACGGGTCTGAGTGTGAGCAGTGTCGTCAATGGCGCGGCAACAATCACGTACACCCCCTCAGTTGTGGGGAACGACACACTTACGGTAACGGTTTCGGGAGCTGCAATTAATGGCAAACTCCCTGTCTCAAAAGAGATTAAAATACCAGTTTCCGTTGTTGATAAAAATGCTGCTGCAGCAGGAAGTGCAACCGTAAATTTATCTGAAACACACCAGATCTACCGGGGTCTTGGAGGTATGACACCGGGGATCTCATTACTGGACCTTTATACAACCTATGGGTTTGGAGCTACTGCAGTCAGGATAATGGTTGGAGATGATAACCAGATTGAACCAATGAACGACAATGACGATCCGAATGTCCTGGATATGTCAAAATTGAATAAGGGTGCTTATAACTGGAATGAAATCAAGGGTTTGAAAGCTAATGGTGTAGAAACCTTCCTCCTAACATACTGGTCGCCACCGGCATGGATGAAGGAAAACCTTAGTACAAATTACCAGCAGGGAGCTGCGACATTGTGGGAATACAGCGACAATAAGGTTATGCTTGAAATGTATGATGAATATGCAGAGGATGTTGTTGCAGAAGTAAAACTGTTCAAGCAGGAGGCTGATGTGGATTTGACTGCGATCGGACTCCAGAACGAACCTGCATTCTGTGAACCTTATGCATCAGCTATTCTCAGTCCAGACGCATTTTGCCGAGATGATTGCAAAAGTCGGCAAGCGCTTCGCGGATGAAGGTATAAAAACGAAACTTTATATGGCAGAACAGGTTGGTGCGAGAATGAGCGACGGACCAGTTTATTCAAACCAGTCCTACCTTGATGCCATTGATGCAAATCCGGATGCTAAAAAATACAGTGATATTTTTGCTGTTCACGGCTACGGCGCCGATGGAGTCGCTCCAGGGGTAACTCCAGGGTCAGCTGACTGGGCCAATACTTTCGCAGCAGTTAATGCGAATGGGAAAACCCGGGAACTATGGATGACTGAAACCTCTCCCCCCAGTGATGGATGGAACGATGATTTTATAAATGCAGGAAACATTGTTACTGCTTTTGAGTCGGGCAATGTTGGTTTATGGACAGAATGGGCATGGGATGGCGTTTGTATCGACCATGGCAAACCTACGCAGAAATACTGGGCGCAGAGTATGTTCAAACATATTAAACCTGGTGCCGTAAGACTTACCAGTGCTTCAGGGAACAATGATATCCTGATCACAACCTGGAAAAACGATGCCAATCACAATAACAATATTGTGATGGTTCTGCTAAACAAAGGGAACACTCCGCTGACTATTTCGATTGATCAGGCGAACCTGCCGGGAACCTATGAACTTTACAGGTGCTCTGAGAATGTGGATGCATTCAGAGATGCTGATTATAACAAAGGTGATAAACTGCTCATCGGTGCAAGGTCTATCGTGACCCTGGTTTCGGGTAGTTATTCCATTCCGGTAGTAGACGGACTTTCAGATTCTCAGGTTATGATCGATGCAGGCCAGCAGGTGGTCAACCTGACGGGTATTTCTGACGGGAACCTTGTAAATGAGAATCCCATCGAAGTGACTTATTCACTTTCCGATAATACAATCATAAGCGGCGTAAGCATTTCTTACCTGTCACCTGCAAACAGTGGTACGTTTACCTATACACCGGCTAAAGCAGGTTCTACAGAGGTGACCATCCAGGTAACGGCTAACGGAGTGTCCACAACCACGAAGTTCACTATCCAGGTGAATGATTATTTTGTTCCTCACATTGATGCCGTTGCCGGCTCACATGATTATGAAATGGGATCGGGTACCAAAACCATTAATCTGACTGGGATCAATGATGGTGGTGACGGGGGACAAACCCTTGAGGTTGCTGCTGCCGTTAAATCTTCTGTTCCTGATGGTGTGGTTGGAAATCTTGCGGTTACTTATTCATCTCCTTCTACTACAGGTTCTCTTTCCTTTACTCCCGAGCTTGAAGGAACGGCAACCATTGAAATTACCGTTACAGATAATGGCCCGGAAGGTAAGAACACCACTACATCTGAGTTCATTGTCACCGTTTTCTCTCATCATCCGCCAACTGTCGGTCAGCAGAACGATACGACACTTGTTACGGGAACAGAGGCAACTATTTTATTAAAAGGTGTTACTGCCGGAGGTGATGATGATAATATTACCAGTATTACGGCTGAATCCTCTGACGAAACTGTTACAGGGTCGTTGAGTACCTCACTGAGCCAGAAGACTGTAAAATTAACTCCTTTGACAAAAGGAACGGCTACAATAACAGTAACCATTACAGATGACGGTCCGGAAGGTCTTAATTCTACCGAAATGAGTTTTGATGTAACCGTTAACTTCCCGGATGCAATACCGGGAATAAAAGCAGAAGATATCCTGATTTATCCTAATCCTGTTGCGGATCATCTTACTGTGACAGTTCCTGCAAACCTCTTTGTTCGTTATACAGTGATCTCATCCAATGGTTCGGTTCTGCAGAACGGGAAATTCACTGGTACTAAATTTGAGATCCAAACCGCAAATCTTGCAAAAGGGAATTACCTGCTTATCCTTGAAGGAGAAAAAGGTAATGCAGTGAAGCATTTTGTGAAATAGACTAATAATTAATAATCCGCGGGGTAACTGCTGCGGAAATTACAACCGGGTTTCCACACGCAAATGGCTGTGGGAACCTGGTTTTTTTATAGGTTTGGGTTAAGGACTAAATTCGTCCAATCGGCGTTTCATCTCTTACCCCTCCACTCTCCTCTCTAATCACCAATCTCCAATCTCCAATCTCCAATCTCTACTCCCCAATCCCTACTCATAATTTAAAATCCCGTCAAGACCTGATAAACCTGAGCCAGATCACAAAAGACACCCTTGAGAATAGATAAAAACGGCTTCAAGATGCATTATGTATGCATCAAGATCAATATTCTCCGGGTCAGGATCTGATCTTGATGGGAAGAATATTGATCTTAAGGGGTTAAAAAGTGATCTTGAAGGCTTAAATAGTGATCTTGAAGGCCTAAAAAGTGATCTGGATAGCTTAAATAGTGATCTTTGACTGAGATTATTAGTATCCTGAAAGCTTTCACCTGAATCCAGGCACCCTCATAAATTACCCGGAAAATGCAGCCGGGGAATGCGGATTGATTTGTGCTTTTCACATTAAAGACAGATGACTTGTTCACAGATTCATTGACCCGGGTATGACCGAAGAGATTCTGACGCAGAAACCACTGCCATTGATCCCTTTAAAACACAGGCCGGCAATTTTCCGAAAAACAATGATCATGAGAAACGCTGAAGCTTGGTTGCGAAGAGATTGACAAACAAATCGGCGAACATGAGGTCCCTGCCGGTTAACTTAATCCTCCGGAAACTTCAAAATTTCAACTATTTTGCTAAATTTGTATAAGAACGATGAATAACACACTATTTCGTCGGCACCCCTTAAATGAATCATCCTGCATATGTTAACGAAAGGATTCTTAAAACCTGAAATATCAATTGAAAAACTAGGCAAAAGACAATTCTGGACAGGAAATGTTATTGGGATTCTGTTTGCCTTCGTGTTTAGTTATTTTTTCAATTATTCGAGAGAATCGTTGAGAATGATAACTTTTTTTGCAGACCCATACATTCTGACAGAAAAGGAATTCAGATTATATGATCTGTTCTTTGCATCTTTTGCTACAAGCCTTGGATTTGGATTTACAATAATTTATTGGTTAAGAGGCAGAAACAAATACATAAAGAAAAAATACCTAAAGACGTTCACAATCTCCAATGCCTGGCTGATTACATTCGTTGCCCTGATGTTAGTCGCAAGATTTGGTTCTATCCTTCCAATCATAGTTTATGGCTTACCTGGATATGACGGTCAACTGGACTTATTGCATGATTTCTGGTTAATGTTTGTATTGATTCCGATTTATGTATTTTTCGCACATTGGAATACGATAAGAATGATTTTTAAGACAAAATATTGGGTTTTACTATCCATCGCGTTTTATATATTGACAACTTTTTATCTTTATAAGACTACATGTGCAGACAGAGATATATTAAATCAAAGTTATTACGCCCAAAACCGGCAACAATTTGATTTTATAGATTCAGAGTTTAATAAAGCGAAAAAACTTGGTATATTTTTCGGTGATACAGCTAAACAGGTTTTAAGGAAAAAATATGCGGAAAGTACAACTGATTTAGTCCTTAAGTTAAAGCATGCATTTCAAACCAACGATATTGTACCGCTTGACACTTTGATACTGGAAAAAATAGTAATCCATAACATGAACAGACATCTTTTGTATTTTTATTATGGCCATAATGATAAAAACTGGCCGTATGCATTGCCAGAAGATATTTACAGACAGATTCTTAAGCATGATGTAAACAGTAAAGAAACTGAAGTACTTTTTGAAATTCTGTCAGAACAAATTTTGTTGTTTACAGCACCGGAAATAAAATGGTACGAGTGGGAAAAATATAACGATTATGAGAGGGCGAAATCATTCTATAGGAGAAGTCTAATGCATAGCACAGAGACAATTCAAAGCAGATTGATTCAAGTTGTTGATAAATTAAAATCTGATACTCGATATGAAAGATATCACCATCTTCTAAATGACATTGAATTTGATGATGCCGGAGGGCAACAAAAACAATATGAACTGGAATTAACGGGCGCCAATAAATAAAACTCTGAGAGATCTGCATTCCGATAGCAACCGGAACAGCGATGAGTCAGTATAAATCTACACACGCCGGTCTATGCACGTATCGAAGTAAAGGGGAATATATGTCTGAACTGTGATTTTGAATGATTTATGTGATACACATGATGAAGAGTGAGCAATATAAATATTCTGAACTAACAGGTAAAATTATTGGTTGTGCCATAAAGGTACATAAGGCATTGGGCAATGGTTTTCAGGAGGTTATTTATCAACGGGCCCTGGCTTATGAAATGCAATTACAGGGTCTCTCTTTTTCAAGAGAATTCGAGATGCCAGTCTTTTATAAACAAATTCAGGTCGGAACAAGAAGGGTAGATTTTCTTGTTGAAGAGAAAATAAGCGTTGAACTGAAAGCACTCATTCAAATTGAACCGGTACATTTTGCCCAGGCAATTAATTATCTGGAAGCTTATAACCTTGAGATTGGATTATTAATTAATTTCGGTGATACCAAATTGAAATTTCACCGCCTCGAAAACAAGAAATTCAGTCAACATAATCATGATAATCTAAAAAATCATATAAATCACAGTTCAGACGATTGACGTGATACACATGATGAAGAGTGAGCAATATAAATATTCTGAACTAACAGGTAAAATTATTGGTGTCTGGTAAAATCGAAAATCGATAATTTTCCCCTGATAATTGCCTGATAATCTGAAGACCATATTTAAATTTCAAAAGCAAGACCTCTCTTTTCAAAGATTATGGAATTTCATAATGTCAGATGTCAGATGTCAATAAAGAAATATCGAATATTGAATATCGAATATCGAATATCGAATATCGAATATCGAAGTTGTAAGACCTCCATAAATTTTCCAAAGAGAGTTATGAGGTTATGAAGATGTTAATTCGGGGGCACTCTTCTTAACCCCTAACTTCCTAACTTTTACTAAAATCTTTCTTAATCTGTGTTATCTGTGGTGAAAAAAATGACGGACGAACGAACCCATAACTTCCTTAACCCCAGTTGCGCACCCTACGGGGCGCCGGAGAACCTTCCCTGTCAAATATTCTATCGCTCTCTGACCCCTCTGGGGTCTTTTGAACCAATCCGATGAACCTTGTAAAGCCATTTCGCGCCAGCGATCAACATTTTGATCTCAAAATTAAATAACCACGTTAAACAAAGCCTCCCATAGGAGGCTGCGAGCGATAGAACGATTGCCGGTATCAAACACGGCACCCCGTAGGGTGTGCAACAGCAATTCCAAAGAGAGTTAGAGGTTAGAGGTTATGAAGATGTTAATTCGGGGGCACTCTTCCTAACCCCTAACTCCCTAACTCCTAACGAAACCTTACTTGCACACCCTACGGGGCGCCGGAGAACCTTCCCTGTCAAATATTCTATCGCTCTCTGACCCCTCTGGGGTCTTTTGAACCAATCCGATGAACCTTGTAAAGCCATTTCGCGCCAGCGATCAACATTTTGATCTCAAAATTAAATAACCACGTTAAACAAAGCCTCCCATAGGAGGCTGCGAGCGATAGAACGATTGCCGGTATCAAACACGGCACCCCGTAGGGTGTGCAACAGCAATTCCAAAGAGAGTTAGAGGTTAGAGGTTATGAAGATGTTAATTCGGGGGCACTCTTCCTAACCCCTAACTCCCTAACTCCTAACGAAACCTTACTTGCACACCCTACGGGGCGCCGGAGAACCTTCCCTGTCAAATATTCTATCGCTCTCTGACCCCTCTGGGGTCTTTTGAACCAATCCGATGAACCTTGTAAAGCCATTTCGCGCCAGCGATCAACATTTTGATCTCAAAATTAAATAACCACGTTAAACAAAGCCTCCCATAGGAGGCTGCGAGCGATAGAACGATTGCCGGTATCAAACACGGCACCCCGTAGGGTGTGCAACAGCAATTCCAAAGAGAGTTAGAGGTTAGAGGTTATGAAGATGTTAATTCGGGGGCACTCTTCCTAACCCCTAACTCCCTAACTCCTAACGAAACCTTACTTGCACACCCTACGGGGCGCCGGAGAACCTTCCCTGTCAAATATTCTATCGCTCTCTGACCCCTCTGGGGTCTTTTGAACCAATCCGATGAACCTTGTAAAGCCATTTCGCGCCAGCGATCAACATTTTGATCTCAAAATTAAATAACCACGTTAAACAAAGCCTCCCATAGGAGGCTGCGAGCGATAGAACGATTGCCGGTATCAAACACGGCACCCCGTAGGGTGTGCAACAGCAATTCCAAAGAGAGTTAGAGGTTAGAGGTTATGAAGATGTTAATTCGGGGGCACTCTTCCTAACCCCTAACTCCCTAACTCCTAACGAAACCTTACTTGCACACCCTACGGGGCGCCGGGGAACCTTCCCTGTCAAATATTCTATCGCTCTCTGACCCCTCTGGGGTCTTTTGAACCAATCCGATGAACCTTGTAAAGCCATTTCGCGCCAGCGATCAACATTTTGATCTCAAAATTAAATAACCACGTTAAACAAAGCCTCCCATAGGAGGCTGCGAGCGATAGAACGATTGCCGGTATCAAACACGGCACCCCGTAGGGTGTGCAACAGCAATTCCAAAGAGAGTTAGAGGTTAGAGGTTATGAAGATGTTAATTCGGGGGCACTCTTCCTAACCCCTAACTCCCTAACTCCTAACGAAACCTTACTTGCACACCCTACGGGGCGCCGGAGAACCTTCCCTGTCAAATATTCTATCGCTCTCTGACCCCTCTGGGGTCTTTTGAACCAATCCGATGAACCTTGTAAAGCCATTTCGCGCCAGCGATCAACATTTTGATCTCAAAATTAAATAACCACGTTAAACAAAGCCTCCCATAGGAGGCTGCGAGCGATAGAACGATTGCCGGTATCAAACACGGCACCCCGTAGGGTGTGCAACAGCAATTCCAAAGAGAGTTAGAGGTTAGAGGTTATGAAGATGTTAATTCGGGGGCACTCTTCCTAACCCCTAACTCCCTAACTCCTAACGAAACCTTACTTGCACACCCTACGGGGCGCCGGAGAACCTTCCCTGTCAAATATTCTATCGCTCTCTGACCCCTCTGGGGTCTTTTGAACCAATCCGATGAACCTTGTAAAGCCATTTCGCGCCAGCGATCAACATTTTGATCTCAAAATTAAATAACCACGTTAAACAAAGCCTCCCATAGGAGGCTGCGAGCGATAGAACGATTGCCGGTATCAAACACGGCACCCCGTAGGGTGTGCAACAGCAATTCCAAAGAGAGTTAGAGGTTAGAGGTTATGAAGATGTTAATTCGGGGGCACTCTTCCTAACCCCTAACTCCCTAACTCCTAACGAAACCTTACTTGCACACCCTACGGGGCGCCGGAGAACCTTCCCTGTCAAATATTCTATCGCTCTCTGACCCCTCTGGGGTCTTTTGAACCAATCCGATGAACCTTGTAAAGCCATTTCGCGCCAGCGATCAACATTTTGATCTCAAAATTAAATAACCACGTTAAACAAAGCCTCCCATAGGAGGCTGCGAGCGATAGAACGATTGCCGGTATCAAACACGGCGCCCCGTAGGGTGTGCAACAACTCCATAACTCCATAACCCCATAACCCCATAACTTGTACTAAAATCTGAGTTAATCTGTGTAATCCGTGGTGAAACGGTCTCTATTATCCCATAAATCACAGTTCAGACGATTTAATGGTGATACCAAACCGGCAAAACACACCTGGAGCTTCGTTGATCGAGTGTTCCCTGATAATCGGTCAGTGAACGTTGCATAACTTTCGAGTTTTCGTCATGACAGGTCAGACAGGCACCGACGGTCAGGATCTTCTCCTGCATCCCGACATCAAACGGAACCACATCTGTCCGGGTAGAAACAACACCGGACCTGTTCGTAAGAAATCCGGTCCAGGCGTCGCCCGGCAGTCCGTCATGCGGATCGTCTTCATAAAGGGGATCAAAGGTCCACGCCCCTATTCCGTTTTCAATGGAATATGTCAGTTTACCTTCCCCAAATCCCAGGGCTACCGGGTTGTTATGGCAGCTCCTGCAGTCTCGTCCTTTGGCTGCTGTTGTGTGTGAAGCAACCGGAGCAAACAGGCGGTGAAAAATCACTGAATCTCCATTTTTATGTGTAAATGATTTCCTGTCAACAGTCAGAACCATACCCGGAATTACCGGGATGACTTCTTTTTGATTTCCGGTAGTCCGGATCCCGAGCGCCGGTTCTCTGGCCAGATAACTTCCAATATATTCAACCCAGCTGCCCTTCATTTCCTTATTCTGCACCATATTGTAACCAGATATGTCCGGATCATAGGTATTGTGGCATCCGATACAGGTTGGGGCCCATGAGCTGTGACAGCTGGAGCATGACAGGCCGGCATGTGCATCGTCGCGGGAACAAACAGTGGCCGGCGGTTTCATAACCATCTTTTTAGCAGTGTTTTTGGTGAAGAATATCGCGGAATCATTCTCAAAAGAAGTATTGATCAGAGCATGTGCATGCTTATGGGTTTTCAGGAATTGTTTATCCGTGATATTCCCGAAACGCAATGCAGCGATGATCGCCGACTCGTTATCCAGATCAGTGGCGGCAATAGTCAATGGCTGACCTTTAAAATGGCAGTCAATGCACTGAACATCCTCCTGATCTTCCTCATGAGAATAGAGTTTTCCATCGCCCATCAACTCATAGGAATGATGGCAGTCAATACATTCCAGTCCCAGTTTGTGGTGAACATCCTCCGGTTCCCTGGTAAATACGCGACTTCCCTCGAACAGTCTGTAATTGAGGCTATCAGGCATCTGATCCGCCTCCAGTGTCGTTTCATGCCATCCCTGGTAATTGGTTGAAATACGTCCTGAGCGGCTGTGACATCCAAGACAATGGTTATCCGACACCTTTAGACTCACCGAGGGATGCACGTTCAGAATAGTACCGGAGTTCCGGGTCAGAGCTTTTTCAGCTTCCGTGCTGTAATTCAGGTGGCAGGCCAGGCATCCTCCTCCCCTGCTCATCTCATTTACCGGACCGAATTCTGTTTTCGGATTCCCCAGATGGCATCGCACGCACAGATTTTTAAGGTGCACATCGGCTGCTGAGTTTCCCAGGTGATGAACATCGGTCAGGATGTCGGGGTTGCTTTGTTCGTTGAACACAAACCGGTCGACACTGATCATTCCGCTGAGGGTAGACATCAATCCTGTGGGCAGGCGTTCAGCAATATCAGGGTGACACTGGCTGGTTCCGCAGGTTTGCCGGGCTGTCGCCAGGTTTCCGGGAATCAGGATCATATTCCGGTGAGCCTGTGATTTGGTTGTCGCGAAGGGATCTCCCCCATGACAGGAAAAACATCCAATAGCATCCGGTTTATGGGAATCCGTGAATCCGTGCGTTTCATTATGGCAGGCCAGACAGCTTTCCTTCCTTCCCATGATAACCGGAGAACCGGCTGCATCCTGAATACTAAAATCAGGCGAAAAATTAACCCGCGGTGACTTGAAATTATGCAGGACTGTATATTGATAATCCTGAAAACCCGGAGCTGACCAGGTCCAGCCTTCACTCCTGAAAAAAAGCCCGATAACGGTCAATATCAAATAGAATCCTGCAAAAACCAATAAGCTTCTTTTGCTCACTAAAACAGCTTTTCCTTTTCCTGTATTGACAATATAAATCAAGATTAATACTGCCAGAAACAGCAACAACGACCATTCGGGGTGACTCAGCCAATGCAGTATTTCCTGAAATCCCACGAAATACCACGGACCTTTAACCGTAGGATTGAGGCTATCGTGCAGGGGTGCACTAAAAAAACAGCTCAGGATGATTAAAGCAAAAAAAGTAAGGAGGAAGTCACGGGCAGACGGCCATATTTTCCGGCTGTGTTCCACCATTATAATGGAAATAAAAACCGTAAACGTGGCAATGTGGTGTACATAAATAAGCTGGAAACTGCCTGAATCGCCAAGTAATGAATACGCCAGCGAATTCCCGATCAGGGGAATGCGTTGCGCCAGTGTCTCCAAAATCTGTCTTGCCTGCAGGCTGTCGGCGTCACCTTTTAACAGAAACCCCGTGATCATAGCCAGAAAAATAATCAAAACGCCTGCGGTTAACCGCCAGGCCATCCCTTTCATCATGCCGATCTTTTCCTTATTATGAAAATGATCGTAAATATGTATCAGGCTGAAAATCAGAAAAAACTGGGCGCTCCAAAAATGCAGGTTCCGTATTAGTGACGCCCACGGATTGCTCACCATAAAACCACTTATGCTTAGATAAGGCTTTTTCACATCGAAGGGCACGGCAAGCAGAACGCCGGATACAAGAACAATCCAGAACATGGACAACGCTATTGTCCCAAAAGTCATCTTGTCTCTGTCCCCGGTCCTGTTAACCGCTAATTTCGATGTGAGCCCCATCTGACGTTATTTTAGAAGGAATCTTTTCAAGACTTTTCCAGGCAGGTCCCTTAACCACATTCCCCTCGAGATCGTATTCCGAGCCATGACATGGACAAACCAGTCTGCCCATCTCCATCCTGTTGATCGTGCAACCCAAATGGGTACAATGTGCGGAAAAGACAGTGGTTTTTTCCTTATTATTAATGATCAGGTAATTGCCGGTAAAAGAGACTTCCTTATTTTTATTATAAGGTAAAATACTTGTTTTCTGCTTCTTCATTTCCAATTGGTCAAGGACCAGCTTATCCCATATAAAAACAAACAACGCAACCATACCTGTCATTGCCAGACGAATGAAAGAACGTCTGCCCACTTTTTCCATTATCTTAAATTTTGTGGTAAAAGTAATAAAATGAAACTTCCATACCACAATTATAAATTCAGATAAATGTGGCACAAAAGGACCCTAAGGGACTGCAGGGAAAGCAAAGTCTCACTGAGCATATGTAAAATTCTGATCAAACTCATAAACACATGATCTGCACAGAATATCATTTGGAAATAATACAAACAAACCAGATGACCACTCCATAACTTACTGGTTTCCAGTTTTTTTACATTTTTTAAGATAACCCGGCAAAACAAGCCCGACATGAAAGGATGCTAAACAACCTGCTGAATAAGTAATCAGATCTGAAATATACAATTGAAAAAATGTAAAATCTTATTTATAAATATTTTAAATTATGGATTGAAACCTTTTTTATAACATGACATTTTGATTGCTCAATGTTATATAAATAACTAATACACATGATTCTAAATATCTGATAATGAGCATTTGTTCGTAATCATCCGCGCTATACCGCAACCCATCTATATATATACGTTTTTACATAATGGTTTTTTTTTAGATTTGTATTGTTATTTTTTTAGCAGACCGAAAAAAAACCAGTCGTGAATGAAAACAAGACGTCAATTCATCAAAATTTCAACTATTGGTGCCGGATCAGCTGCATTGGGATTGAATGCCTTTGGTGCAGGAATGTTCAAGTGGTTCGAATCAAAAACGAACGATTCGGTAAGCGATGAGGATCTGACTCCATTTGCAACCTACTGCGAAGTATGTTTCTGGAAATGTGCCGGATGGACCTATGTTGATAAAAGCGGCCGTATCCGGAAAATAGTAGGAAATGAGAACGATCCTCACAGCAATGGCCGGTTGTGTCCCCGGGGTACCGGCGGAATAGGCATGTATTATGATGAAGACCGGCTGAAAACGCCATTAATCAGGGAAACCAGGAAAGATGGCTCTCAATATTTCAGGGAAGCTTCATGGGAAGAAGCTCTGGATAAGGTGGCAAACAAAATGAAAGAGGTAAAAGAGAAGCACGGGCCCGAAGCGTTTGGCTTGTTTAATCACGGGAATCCCGGCGCACATCTCGAGCATCTTTTACGTGCCTATGGTTCTGAAACCAATGCTGAACCGGCTTATGCCAACTGTCGTGGTCCCCGTTCTTCTGCTTATTATGCCACATTTGGTGCGTTCATCGGTTCGCCTGAAAACACAGATATTCGCGATACACAATGTCTGGTTTTAATTGGGTCACACATTGGTGAAAACATGCACAATTCGCAGGTTCAGGAAATGTCGGCAGCCATCGACAACAAAGCAACAATTATTACGGTTGATCCCCGCTTTTCCACAGCAGCCGGACATTCCACATTTTGGTTGCCAATAAAACCCTCGACTGATATTGCTTTGCTCATGGCCTGGATTCATGTATTGATTTATGATGATTTATACAAGAAGGACTTTGTAGAGAAATACACGTTTGGCTTTGATCTTCTCAGGAAACACGTAAAAAATATGACCCCCGAGTGGGCATATGGCATTACCAACATCGAGCCGGATGTCATTCGCAAAACGGCCAGGGCCATGGCCGGAGCAGCTCCGGCAGTTGTTATTCATCCCGGACGGCATACCGTTTGGTATGGCGATGATACCCAAAGGGAAAGGGCAATGGCTATTTTAACTGCCTTGTTGGGTGCCTGGGGAAAAAGAGGCAGTTTGTACCTGCCCGAAGCTGTCAGTCTCCCGGAATATCCGCAACCGGAATATCCTGAGCCGAAATGGACATGGAAGGATCTCAACGAAGGTAAATTTCCTTTGGCAACAATGGGAATTACAACCGAATTGTTAAAAGCATCCATTCCACGACTGAATTACAAGCACCAGATAAAGGCATGGCTGGTTGGCGGAACGAATCTGCCACTTTCAATGCCCGACAAAAAACTGTTTAAGGAAGCTACTGATTCGGTCGAATTTATTGCGGTCATGGATACCATGCCGATGGAAGTAACCGGGTATGCCGATGTGATTTTACCGGAAGCAACATATCTTGAAAGATATGATTTCCTGAGGGCAGCTCAAAACCGTATCCCGAATATTGCTCTTCGTATGCCTGCCGCTGAACCCAAATACAGTTCAAAGCCGGCATGGTGGATTACCAAACAGATTGGTGAGCGGCTGGGGCTTCACGACTATTACAATTATAATGATTTTACTGAGGTGATCGACTGGCAGTTAAAACAGTTAGGCACTTCCCTGGAAGAGATGAAAAAAATCGGCGTAAAATCATTTCCAAGGAAAAGTGGTCCACTCTATATAGGTGATAACGAAGATTTTAAATTTAATACGAATACCGGAAAAATTGAGTTGTATTCTACTGATTTCGCCGATGCAGGTTTTGATCCTTTTCCGGTTTACACACCACACCCCGAACCTCCGCAAAATTACTACAGGCTAATTTACGGACGTGCTCCCATGCATACTTTTAGCCGCACATCCAACAATCATAACCTATGGGACCTGATGAGTGAAAACAGTGTATGGGTGAATCCAAAAGTAGCTCATTTATTGGGGTTAGTAAAAGGTCAAAAAGTATGGTTGAAAAATCAGGATGGGGCCGTTACCTCTTTCCCTGTTGCTGTACGTGTCACAGAAAGGATCCGGTGGGATTCAGTTTATATGGTTCACGGTTTCGGTCATTCCGATAAAAAATTGTCACGGGCTTATGGCCATGGGGCAAGTGACGAAGAGATGATTACTCATGTTGCTGTGGACCCTGTAATGGGGGGAGCCGGGATGAGAGGAAACTTTGTTACTTTTTTGAAAGAAGATCCTGCAATAAAAAAAGAGGAGGTTAAAGCATGAGATTTGCAATGGCAGTTGACACAAAAAAATGTGTCGGATGTAGCGACTGTGTGGTAGCGTGCCAGACAGAGAATAATGTTCCGCACGGGTATTGCCGCGACTGGGTAGTGGAGAGCGTAGCCGGAACCTATCCCAGTCTGGCTCTGGAATTCAGGTCGGAACGATGCAACCATTGTGAAAATGCACCCTGTGTACGTTGCTGTCCTACAGGTGCCAGCCATATAGTTGAAGGAGGAGCCGTTTTAGTTACCCACGACAAATGTATTGGCTGCGGTGCCTGCATAGAATCCTGTCCATACGATGCCCGTTATCCGCACCCTGATGGATATGTAGATAAATGTACCTTCTGTATGCACCGGGTTGTAAAAGGTCAAAATCCGGCATGCGTTGATGTTTGTCCGACGCACTGTCTTTATTTTGGCGATTTGGATGATCCGAACAGTGATGTTTCAATGGCTCTGAAAGACCGCAAATGGAAAGTACTGGCTCCGGAAGCAGGTACAAAACCACAGTTGTATTTTCTTACCTAACATGCTTAAAATAGTATAAGATGAACGAAGAATTATTTGTAAGCGGACGCAACATCCCCAACATTGACCCATACCTGAGTATCTGGCACTGGCAGATCCCTTTGTACTTATTCCTTGGTGGACTTGCTGCAGGGATACTGTTCTTTGCCGGATTCTTTGTAGTCAGGGGAAAGGAACAAAAGATGCAGGCAACAGTGAAATGGGCACCGATCCTGGCGCCATTAGTTCTTGTTCTCGGACTTGGCGCATTGTTCTGGGATTTAAAACATAAACTCTTTTTCTGGCAACTTTATACCACTATCCGCCTGGAATCTCCGATGGATTGGGGAGCATGGACTTTATTGATCATAACCCCCCTATCAATACTATGGGTCGGCAGTTACATGAAAGAAATAATACCGGGGTGGGACTGGAAATTTAAGTTTTTAAACCGTTTTGAAGCATGGATTATCAAAAACCGGCTTTCACTGGCCTGGGTCATGATGATCTACGCCATCATACTCGGGATTTACACCGGTATTTTATTGTCGGCGTTCAATGCCCGGCCCCTTTGGAATACGTCTATTCTCGGACCGTTGTTCCTGGTTTCCGGTTTTTCCACAGGTCTGGCAACCACCATTTGGATTAGTAAAGATGCCGGGGAACGAAAAGTATTGAGTCGGATTGACCTGGCTTTTATCGTGGTGGAACTCTTCCTGATTGTTCACTTATTTATGGGATTTCTGGCCGGATCGGAAACTGCTATTGAAGCTGCAAAATTGTTTCTGGGTGGTTCGTTTACCGTGAGTTTCTGGGTATTTGTGGTCTTTCTGGGTTTGATTTTCCCAGCCGTACTGGAAGCCCTTGAATTGTGGGGGTATCATGTTCCAAAATGGATCCCTTCTGCTCTGATCCTGTTCGGTGGATTGATGTTCCGTTTCGTTATGGTTGAAGCAGGACAGATCACCCGTTATTTATATTAACGTCCTAAAAAGCTGAATATATGAATAATTCAAAGATTAGCGAACCAAAATATATCAATCCCTATCTGGGTGGTGTATTATTAGGCCTTCTGGTACTTCTTACCGTCTTTATCACAGGTCGCGGACTTGGGGCCAGCGGAGCCATCAAAAGCACAGTTGTAACAACCGCCGAGGCTATTACACCAATGAAGGCTAAAGAAAATGCGTACACGAGTCAGTTTATCAGCGACGACCATAATCCCTTGTACACCTGGCTGGTATTTGAATCTTTTGGGATCTTCCTTGGCGGACTGCTTTCAGGGATCATTTTTGGAAGAGTAAAAAAATTCCATGTTGAGCATAACCCAAAGATCACGAATAGAAGGAGACTCATTTTTGCCCTTATAGGTGGTGGATTATTTGGATTTGGGAGTCAGTTCGGAAGGGGATGTACCAGCGGTGCGGCCCTTAGTGGATCGGCAACCTTTGCTCTTGGTGGTGTGATCGTCATGTTTGCCATATTTGGAACCGGCTATGCCGTGGCCTATTTTTTCAGAAAATTATGGATTTAAATTACTGTCATTTCATGTACGCCATGTTCTGAAATTAGATCATCTGGCAGATAGTGAAAGACCTTTAAAAGTTGAGCATGAAATTTAAGTAACATTCGAACTTAATCATTAAAAGAAAATAGTTATGGGACCTTTAATTCCGAATGGTATAATAAGTGGCGACTGGGATTTCGTAATTGCCATTTTACTTGGAGTCGCTTTTGGATTTATTCTTGAATCTTCGGGGTTTTCATCATCCAGAAATATTGTCGGTGTATTTTATGGCTATAATTTCGTGGTTTTACGTGTGTTTTTTACGGCAGTCATTGTTGCAATGGTTGGTTTGCTGTATTTCGACTATTTCGGATGGATCGACCTGGCGAAAATATTCATTCTGCCGACGTATGTTGCGCCAATGATTACAGGTGGCGTAATCATGGGAGTTGGATTTATTATGGGGGGCTTTTGTCCGGGAACAAGTTTTACAGCCATTGCCATCGGGAAATTGGACGGACTTGTATTTACAGTGGGGCTGTATTTGGGGATTGCCGGTTTCACATTGATCTATCCATATATCGCAGATTTTTATAACAGCGGATACCTGGGAAATATTACATTAACCGAAATTACCGGAATTCCGGCCTATTGGTTTGCAATGACTTTCACATTTGTAGCTCTGGCTGCATTTTGGGGAACCATGATTATTGAAAAACGAGTCAGAAAAAATATAACTGAATACAAATTCTAATCCGATGAACAGAAATTATATTTTTCTTACCATTTTAATGCTTCTTCTGGCTTTTGGCACTCTGATTCTTAAAAAGAACAATGAACCGAAACAAATTGAACCCCAACAACTATTGAGAGAACTTATCCAGCCAACGAGGTATGTTACCACCGACCAGGTAGCTAAACTGATCATTCAAAGCGATCCTTCCCTGGAACTCATTGATTTGAGAGGTGAAGATGCGTTCAATAATTTTTCACTTCCTAACTCCATCAATATTCCTCTGGATAGTCTCCTGAATAAAAATAACCTTTTATACTTTGGCATTCCTGGTACAAAAATAGTTTTCATTTCGAACGATGATATTGCAGCCGACCAGGCCTGGGTTTTAACCAAACGTCTTGGTTACAACAGCACTTATGTAATGGAAGGTGGCCTTAACCGGTGGATGGAAACCATCATCAATCCAAAGGAGCCCGGCGAAGCTGAGCCCGCCACAGCCTTCGAAACATATTCATTCCGCAAGGGTGCACAATTGTATTTCACCGGGGGAACATCCGAAAATATGGAGGCCTCAAAAGTCAAAGTACAGGTCAGGCGTAAAGAAAAAACGAATGTTGCTGCAGGTGGTTGCTAATCAATCTATTGTTAAAAATAAATATATCAGGCTATGCACGTGCACGAATTGAATCCATGGAAAACAATAATTGCCCTTTCCGTTTTTGTAGTTGTACTACTGGTTGGCTTCTTAACCATGTCGAAACCATTACTGACATATAAACTCGACATGCATGAAAGTCTTGAAGATTTGAATCAGAAGGATGCCCTTTTTTATCCCTGGCAGCTGAATAGTCTTCTGAATAATGAGATGCAAAACGTAGTTCTTTTTGATATACGTAACAATTTTGTCTTTGGGCAGGGACACATTCCGGGGGCTGAAAATATCTCCGCGAACGATTTAATTCAGGAAGAAGTCATAAAAAGGCTGGAAGACCTCAACAAGAAAAATATTACAATGGTGTTGTATGGCGAAGATCAGTTGCAGGCCAACGGACCCTGGATGGTTTTCAGAGAGGTGGGGCTCAACAATGTTAAAGTGTTGCTGGGCGGATATGGGTATTACATTCAACACAAAAATGATCTGGCTGCCACCAAAACCGATACGACTTTTCTAAAAGGATTTCCGCGGTGTGATTTTGCTGAAATGGCTGCTCCCAGAAAAGGGGCCGCAGCGGTTAGCACAACAGAAAAAAAGCCGGTCCAAATCAGGCAGAGAAAGAAAACAAATGCGGCGGCAGGAGGTTGCTGAAACGAAACAGCATTGAAAAACTATCGTGATCAACAAATCGTTAATCAATTTTCAAATTCCCTCAAACTCAATTTTCTTTAAAGGAAATAGTTTTGAGGGATTTTTAAACCGGGCATGGACAGGTAAGTGAATGATCTTTCCTTAATCATGCCGGGGTAGCTTCAGGCTTGTACTTTATCATCCACTCAGGAAAATATTTCCCACTTTCCTTCAACCAAAATAAAAATAATTTGTTATCCTAACTCAGTGAGATATACCTCTTTATTACTCTGAAATGCCGGACCGAAATCCGGAATATTTTTATTGCAGTAAACCAAATTTCACTTTCTACCCTACTATGAAACTCAGATGGATTGCAATCCTTGCCGGGATCATGACAATTACAGCATTAATTTCATGTTCAAAAGATAACAGCCCTGCTGTCTCAACCGATTATTTTACCGCAGTCACAGGTGACTGGCAATTTGTGATGGGCGCGCCAGACCAGAAATATTTGCTTTTTTTTGATAACCGTACTTTTTCACAACTGAGCTCTGAAACCCCAGTCAATTTTCATAGCCGGAATGATGGTGTGGCACTGGTAACAAAGAATCAATTAGTGCTAAGCTTTACTTCCACACAATTCGGTACATCAGTTTATAATTATAGTATCTCACATGACACATTGAGTCTATCAGGTCTTACTGACATTTATAAACTCGTAAGAACCAGCAATGCACCCGACACCACAGCATGGATCAAAACTGTGCAATCGACCTTTTCCATTCCTTCTCCGATTAAAAGTTCTGTGGATATTACATATGATGGTACCAATCTGTGGTCCGGGAATGGAGGTTTTACGCCCTATATTTACAAAATAAGTCCGAATACCGGGGCGAAAGACAGTATCCCGGTAGATAAAATCGTGCACGGAATCGCATTTGACGGTTCCAATCTATGGGTAAGTAACGATGGGAGTACAACCATAAGCAATGTGAACATTATAACAGGAGCTGATATTATCTCCCAATCATCCCCAATTGGTGGCTGGATTTACGCTATTGCCCGTGATGCGAATTTTTTATGGTGTTATTCTGAGACGGACAGAAAATTGTACAAGTACGACATTACCACTAATACTGTAGTAACTTCAATAGCCCTCAGTGCCTCAATCCGGGGAATGACATATAGCAACGGCTACCTTTATATAGGAGTAAACGGTGCATTGCACAAATGCAGCTTTAACCCGTTTAGAACGGAAAAAAGTTATACCCTGCCCGGATATTCTATCACGGGCGTGGCCTACGACGGGTCATCCTACTGGGTCACAGCCTACAGCACAGTAACCAGTGTCAATGCAAACAAGATTCTTAAACTCGCAGGCGTAGACTAGGACGCTGAAAAAATAAGGAGGCATTCAGTAATTCCGGGTACACCGTCAAGAGCTTCTCTTTCATTCAGATACCGACATTAGTTATTCTGCCTTGAGAGCAATTTATTGATCGCTCCTTTTCTGATTCCCGGGATCACTGAACTGCCTTTAAAATTATCTTTTGGCAGTTCCACCACTTTTCCGTAAATCAACCCGTTATTATTCTTAAACACAATAACGACGGACGACGTCAAACACGTCGCCCCGTAGGGTGTGCAACACCTATTCGGTTTACCGGACGCCAATGATTTTCTATAGTTTATCCAACAGTATTCTTCCTGCCTCATCCAACGTTTTTCCAAAAGTGATAATGCCCTCCTTATGCCCGCCCATTACAATAAACTTTTGAACCGTAAGGTCTGTAGCTGAAAATAATCTTTTTATTTCTTCGGCCATTTCCGGTGTGCCATACAAAGCATCTACTTTTGTTGAGGGTACTTTATAAATGTACTTCTCCCACATATCAAGATTGTGGATATGAATCACTGCATTGGTCTCTGGTGAGCATTCATATACTACGGCATGGGATAAGGACTCTGAAGATGCTTTAATTGGCCCGGTGCAGGTCAGGCTGTTTTGCAAAAGATTATATTCATTTACTATTACATAGTGATTCTCATTGAGTTTCTCAATCGCGCCGGTAGCAGAACCTGTGATTAAAAACGAATGGCTGTCAAACCGTATGCTGATATTACCGAACCCAATCCCATTATTGTAGACGCCAATCAAACCCAGCCCATATAAGGTATCTCTCCATGAATTAATTTCCACGATCTTATTTTTAGATACGGATCCTGCCTTAATCCAGGTACAGTTGAATTTTAAATAGCCTTCATCCATTCAATGTTTTTTTTCAGGAAACAGGTTAAGAATACTTATTTTGTTTGGTTCGCATATTCCTCTTTCGGTGATGATTCCTGTTATTAGCCGTGCCGGGGTCACATCAAAACCGTAGTTTGCTGCCTTACTGTTTTCGGGGGTTAACAAGACTTTTTTTATTTCACCATCACAAAGTCCTTCGATATATTTTACCTCATCAGAGCCTCTTTCTTCAATTGGAATTTCTTTTATACCATCTTCCATGATCCAATCGATCGTTGAAGATGGGAGAGCCACGTAAAATGGGACATGATTATCTTTTGCAGCCAGTGCCTTAAGATAGGTCCCGGTTTTATTAGCTACATCGCCAGTGTAAGTAACCCTGTCGGCACCAACAATAACCATATCAACAAGCTCGTGTTGCATCAAATGTCCTCCTACGTTATCAGGTATTATGGTATGTGGCACATGGTGATGCCCCAGTTCCCAGGCCGTCAGGCTTGCCCCCTGATTCCTCGGACGGGTTTCGTCTACCCAGACGTGAACATCAATACCTTTGTCAAAGGCAGCATAAACAGGTGATGTAGCTGAACCATAATCAACAAATGCCAGCCAGCCTGCATTGCAATGTGTAAGAATATTTACGGTTTTGCCTCCCTTTTTCCCGCTGATTTCTTCAATTAATTTAACACCATGTTCACCAATTCTTCTGCAATATTCGGCGTCCATATCTGCAATTTCCATTGCTGTTTTCAAAGCCATGGATATTTTCCCGGGTATAGATTTTTCGCTTTTAATACTCTTTAATTGCTTTTCAACCGCCCATGAAAGGTTTACCGCTGTTGGTCTGGTAGCTATTAATTTTCCCCCTGCTTCGGCTACAAACCTGTCAAACAAATCATCTTTCGGAGCTTCCAGCGCTGCAAGATAAATTCCATAACCAGCTGTCGCTCCTATTAAACCTGCGCCCCTTACATGCATGTCTTTTATGGCTGTAACAACATCATCCACCGATTTCAACTCTTCAATAACAAATTCATGCGGCAAATACCGCTGATCAATGATCTGAATTACACTTACATCATCCTCTTTCACCCAAATTGTGCGGTAATGATTTCCGTCTACATTCATTCTAATAATTTTGATTTTAAAGTTATAATATCTTGTCCGGCCAGTACGGGAAAATCACACATGATGGAATAAAAGGAGATGTTTAGCTCCGTTGAGCTCCCCGCCTCCGGCGGACCGGTTGAGATGTAATCCATCATGTAGATTTCAAGTTATCTTTTTCTTAAATTCTTCAAGTTGGCAAACATGTCATTTATCGATAATTTGTGCAATAACCGGTCTTTTTCATATAAAATTAGCTAATTAGGCTGGTATAATGGATTTTACAGGCATAAAATCTTCTGATTTTTATCAGGATGGTCCCGGGAAATGCAGGATTCAACCTTGTATTACACTGCCAAAGGAAATGATTTGTCTGCAAGCTGCACTAAATGCCCTGGTAAACCAACTGTAGGATAACAAAGCCAAAGATTTTCTTCCTGGGAGCAACA
The DNA here is from genome assembly GCA_963732905.1 of uncultured Bacteroidales bacterium. Classification (GTDB taxonomy): domain Bacteria; phylum Bacteroidota; class Bacteroidia; order Bacteroidales; genus DASQZK01. The sequence goes on along the minus strand of CAVTBM010000005.1, from coordinate 127,713 downwards.
TCTGTTAAAACAAAATTTTCAAATAGCATTTTAAATATTGTCATTCCTGAATTATCTTTAGGACGGATTCCTTGCGAATTTACGTGATTTTATAAAGTTGAACAAGGAGTGGAATGATCGGGATGAAAGTTGTATTTCCGGGGATTAGCAAACATCACCGTTCTTATGGCTTTTCAGCTTCCTATAGGGCTGGGGTAAACAAGTTGGGAAGTCATTGAAATAGTCAGACTGTCAGAATTGAATTATCATTCACAAACAACAAATGTAACATTAACTCTTATGAATAAAGGAGCTCCTGTTGTAGAACGCAAAATGCTTTTCCCGTTCATCCTGATTACAAGCTTGTTTGCTTTATGGGGATTCGCCAACGACATCACCAACCCCATGGTCGCAGCATTTAAAACGATTATGGAAATCTCCAATGCAAAAGCTGCGCTGATACAATTTGCTTTTTATGGAGGGTACGCCACGATGGCTCTGCCGGCTGCTTTATTTGTCAGAAAATTCAGCTACAAAAAAGGTATATTAGTTGGCCTGGCCCTTTATGCCTTTGGTGCATTTCTATTTTTTCCCGCAGCCAAATATGAAGTGTTCGGATTTTTCCTGGTTTCATTGTACATATTGACGTTTGGCCTGGCGTTCCTGGAGACTACCGCTAATCCGTATATATTAAAAATGGGGGATGAAACTACATCAACCCGCAGGCTGAACCTGGCACAGGCGTTTAATCCTGTGGGGTCCCTTTTAGGTATGTTCGTTGCTTCAAATGTTATTTTGAGCTCATTGATCTCAGATGAAAGAACCGCAAATGGTGAGCTCATTTTTAACACCATGAGTGAAGCCGATAAAGCCATCGCCAGGGCGCAGGATCTGATCATTATCAGGAATCCTTATGTAGCGCTTGGTTTGGTTGTTACCATCATGCTCGTCGTCATTGCACTTGTAAAGATGCCCCGTGAACCACACCGGGAAAAAAACCTGCCTCTAAGAGCTACCTTTTCAAGACTGTTTTCGAATAAGAAATATCGTGAAGGGGTATTTACGCAGGTATTTTATGTGGCTGCACAGATCATGTGCTGGACTTTTATTATCCAATACGCCGGAAATCTCGGTATCTCCAAAGCAGAAGCTCAGAGGTACAATATTCTGGCCATGGGAATTTTTCTTTCTGGCAGGTTCATCAGTACGGCACTGATGAAATATGTTAATTCCAGAAAACTTCTCACGATATATGCCATCGGCGGTTTTACTACCATTCTTGGCACAATTCTGATTCAGGGCATGGGTGGACTTTATTGTCTTATTGCCACTTCTGCCTTTATGTCTTTAATGTTTCCCACAATTTACGGACTGGCTCTTGAGGGACTGGGCGAAGATGCCACCATAGGTGCGGCAGGACTCGTAATGGCAATCGTTGGTGGAGCACTTATGCCTCCGTTACAGGGGGCAATTATTGACCTTGGAACGATTCATGGCTTCCCCGCGGTGAATTTTTCATTTGTTCTCCCCCTTATAAGCTTTGTTGTTATTGCTATTTATGGATACAGAACAGAAAGGCTATATTTGAAAAATATTAAAAATTGAACCATGAAGACTTCAGCTACAAAACGGTATTGCAAAACCCTCACCCTGAAAAAAGATGACCAGCTGATCAGGGAATATATAAAGTTGCATGCTCCCGGGGCAGGCTGGCCTGAAATAACGGATGGGATGAAAGAGGTCGGAATCGTGGATATGGAGATCTATATAAAAGGAACTCAACTTTTTATGATCATGGAAACCGTGCCTGATTTTGATCACGATAAAGCCATGGATGAGTTGAGCCGGAAACCACGGCAAAACGAATGGGAAGCCCTTGTTTCCCGTTACCAGAACAGTTCGCCGGAAGAAACCGCCGCTGACAAATGGCAAATCATGGAGCGTATTTATAAACTGGGATGGTAATGATCCAATCCTGACAATGCAATTGATCGCGAATGAAATTGACAGTTAAAAATAACCTGGGAGACACCGGAATTTCCATCCCGCCGATCGTTTTTGGAACAAGCTATCTGGGAAACCTTTACCGGGAGCTGAGCTACGATGAGAAAAAGGACCTCGTGAAAACATGGTTTGATTGTGTTGAAAAACCGGTCATGATAGATACAGCAGGAAAATATGGTGCCGGGTTGGCTCTGGAATCGATAGGTAGTATTTTGACTGATTTAGGGATTAAGGCTTCTGAGGTAAGAATAAGCAATAAACTGGGGTGGTACAGGATACCCCTGACCACAGATGAGCCTACTTTTGAACCTGGCATCTGGAAAAATCTGAAGCATGACGCCGTGCAAAAAATCAGTTATGAAGGTATCATCGAATGCTGGAAACAAGGGAATGATTTGCTTGGAGGTCATTATAAAGCCGACATTGTTTCTGTCCATGATCCCGATGAATATTTAATGGCTGCAGATGATGAGCAGGACAGATTGAACCGCATCAGGGATATACTTGGTGCATACAAGGCATTGTTCGAACTCAGGGAAAAAGGAGAAGTAAAGGCTGTAGGGATAGGATCAAAAGACTGGAGGGTGATCCGTGAATTATACGGGCATGTGAAATTCGACTGGGTAATGTTCGCCAATTCATTCACAATCATGAAGCACCCCCATGACTTAATGACCTTTATTAACCAGTTGCATACCGATCACGTGGGCATCATCAATTCGGCCATTTTTCAATCGGGATTTCTTACAGGCGGACCATTTTTCGATTACAGAACCGTTGAACGGGATTCGGAGGAGGGTAAATTTATATACCCCTGGAGAGATACATTTCATAAAATCTGCGGGAAATATAAGGTTGATCCCGCTGAAGCCTGTATCCGGTTTTCTTTGTCACATCCGGCTTTTATAGCCCTGGCTCTTAATACAAGTAAGATTGCGACAATGTATAAAAATGTAGAATCTCTGCAGGTTCAAATTCCCGGGGATTTCTGGTCTGAAATGAAAGAGCACCAGCTGATTAATCCGGATTATCAATACGTTTAAATGAGATATACAGGTTTACTGGCCGGACCAAAGAATATTCCGGAACGTTTTGAAACAGGGCGATTGAGTTTGTGGAATTTGGTGCTTGACCGGATTTTTAACTTGTCTTCTTTACATATATAACAGATCAGGGAACGCAAAAACCTAATGCAATGATCATTGATTCACATCATCATTTCTGGCAATATAATCCTGATGAATATGACTGGATCCAGGATGATATGAAGCTACTCCGCAGAGACTTTTTGCCTCATGATTTGAAAAAAACAATCGATGAGGCCGGCATTGATGGGGTTATTTCTGTCCAGGCAAGACAAACTCCTGAAGAAACGGAGTGGTTGCTAACACTCGCAGATGAAAATCCGTTCATTCTCGGCGTCATAGGCTGGTTGCCAATTGCCTCCGGTAATTTTCATCAATCCCTGGAAAAATACAGTTTAAACCCTAAGTTGGTTGCCCTGCGTCATGTTCTTCAGGATGAGCAATCGCTGGATTTTATCATGGGAACAGAATTTAGCCGGGGGATATCCTTATTAAAAAATTACAAGCTGGCGTATGACATCCTCATCTTTGAACGTCAACTGCCTCAAATCATTCCGTTTGTCGACAGTCATCCCAATCAATGGTTCGTTTTGGATCACATTGCAAAACCGTTGATTGCAAAAAAGCAACTCTCACCCTGGAAAGAAAATATAACAGAACTGGCAAAGCGTGAAAATGTATCCTGCAAGATTTCAGGTATGGTAACCGAAGCCGGCATTACCAGTTGGTCAGAAGAACAACTTCTGCCCTATTTTGATGTTGTACTTGAAGCGTTTAAACCGAACCGGTTATTGTTCGGATCGGACTGGCCGGTTTGCCTGACTGGTGTCAGCTACACGAGATGGACAGAAATCGTTAAAAAGTTCATCTCGTCGCTAAGCACATCCGAAAAAGCATCGGTCATGGGAATGAATGCCCGCAATGTATACAGGATCGATTGCTGAAATTTAATTGGTGATCTGACGACTTACACACTTCAGGGGCAGGGATGTGCATCAGGTCCCGGACCTGGGTTCCGGTTTCATGCGCTTAAGTTTGGCTGACTTTTTCAGATGAGGTAAAAAACTATAATTTTCAGAGATATGAAAGCAGTGCTTATTAATGAACCTGGATCCGTTCTGGTAGTTGACAGGGAAAAACCTCAAACCGGCCCCGGAGAAGTGTTATTGAAAATAACATACGTTGGTCTCTGTGGAAGTGACTTAAAGACTTACAAAGGTGGCAATCCACTCGTTTCCTATCCCAGGGTGCCGGGTCATGAAATTGCAGGTACTGTTGTGGAGACAGGCGCAGGCGTTCCCGGAAATTTTAAAAAGGGGATGGCCGTGACGGTAATTCCCTACACCAGCTGCGGGAACTGTCCTTCATGCCGGAACGGCCGGTCCTATGCCTGTCAGTACAACCAGACCCTGGGAGTACAACGTGATGGCGCCATGTGTGAATATATAGCCCTCCCCTGGGAAAAATTAATTACAGCCGAAAATCTTACGGACAAAGAACTTGCTTTGGTTGAACCGTTAACCGTCGGATTTCATGCGGTAGATCGCGGCAGAGTTACTGACAATGATACCGTGATCATTTTTGGATGCGGTATGATCGGGATTGGTGCAATTATCCGCTCAGTTGTTCGGGGGGCTAATGTCATCGCGGTTGATATCGATGACGGAAAGCTGCAGCTGGCAAAAAAAATTGGTGCAAAATATACCATTAACTCGATAAAGGAAAACCTGCATGACAGGTTGTCGCAAATTACATCTGGCCGGGGACCTGATGTTGCGATTGAAGCGGTTGGACATCCATTGACATATACCACGGCAGTAAAAGAAATTGCCTTTACCGGAAGGATTGTCTGTATAGGTTATGCAAAGGAAGATGTGACGTTCACAACCCAATTATTTGTACAAAAAGAAATGGACATCCTGGGATCAAGAAATGCTTCACCGGCAGACTTCCGGGCGGTAGTCAATTACCTTGGGCGTAAAGTATTACCGGTTGACGATTTAATTTCCCATGTCGTAACATTTGATGGAATGGCCGAAGCCATTAAAAATTGGGCTGCGAACCCGGGCAAAATAGTTAAGATCCTGATAAAACCTTAGTATAACGGAAATAGGAATAAAAATCAGATTAAATCTATTTTATATAATCTAAAAAAAGCCCCTGGTTGAGATCATCATGACTTCGTAAATAAAAGGCGGCAACCCATGTATGTTTCATGCCAGGAAAGAATCCCGCGATGCCTTTTCAGACTACCCGGGAATCGCTTTCAAACAAACAATGTCCTGAATGGTATTTTGATCTTGCCTTCGTAAACTCTGAGAATCGATGCTCCCATTATGCATTCTCATGAAACAGTCACCTGTCTTACTGCTAAGTTGACTCTGAATCTCGTTTTGTTGTTTGCAAAACATTTTTAAGCTGCACATCCGACTTTGCAACACCCACCTGGTTTCTTTACTTTTTGGAACCGACATTAAAGAAATAGGCCGGGCCGGAACTTAAAAGGTTACCGGCCCGTCTGTTTTTTATATAGAAAACAATATCACAGGTTAGAATAAACTAAAGTCCAAACAAAATATCAACCTGACCAAACCCGGGATAACTAAAAAACTATCAACCATTTAAACATCCTTACAAAATATTTGTTGAAGTGGTAACCTTAAAAGTTGTATCAATAATTTTCATTTATTAACTCAAAATTCTATTATCATGAAACAAGTTTTCAAAAATGCCTTCATGGCTGGTCTCGTGCTGGTTTTCATGTTACCGGCAAAAATTAATGCCCAGGAATGGACCAAGGCTCAAAAAGAAGTATGGCAGGTTGTGGCAGACTCATGGGCCCATTGGAAACAAAAGGATCTAACGGCGCTCTCTCAAAGCCTTCACGACCAGTACCAGGGCTGGAATTCAGATCAGCCTCTGCCTACAAGTAAACCGGAACTGATGTCGTCATCCGAAGCCATGAAAGACATGATGACGCTGAACTACTATTCCATCCGGCCGGCCAGAATTGTAGTTACAGACAACGCCGCAGTCGTCGACTATTATTATGCCATGTGGTTTACCAGGAAAATGGGAGACAAAGAAAAAATGGGAAATGAACACGGGAAGTACGTAGAGTTTTATGTGAAGGATGGTGGAAAATGGAAGTTACTGGGTGATTTTACGGCTCCTGATGCAGAGAAACATGAGGGTGGACACGACGATGATTGATTCGTCCGGCGTTCTGATAAGTTAAAAGCATTCCTGGCATGCCTTTAATCAGTAGTTCAAACTGATTTAAGCGTGACAATGAAATTGAAAAACCGGAATTGGTAAAAAATAACCCTTTTCCGGTTTTCAATTATACTGGTTTCCAGCAATATCATTAATCAAGAAATTTCCCATTTTAATCTGTGCAAATCCGGGTAATCTGTGGTAAAAAACAGGAAGATGTTCACCACGGATGAACACAGATTTTTTATATTCTGAACTATGAAATACAAGTTATTCTGGATATGAAAAACACATACAGGAACACGGTTATAAATCGTTAACACGACTATCGCAACATCCTTTCAATAACGTTTCAGACTCCGCACGACGTGCGAAAATCAGCATATTCATTCTACCTACATATAATGTTATACAGCATAAAGAGGTTTATCAAAATTCGATTAACTTTAATATAAGCGTTCATCTAATTAAAAAACCTAAAAATCCCGTTTATCATTTTATTCTCAATGGACTAAAAAACAACTCCTTCACCACTAAAACAACTCAACCTATGACACGCCCCCTATTGATGATTTTCATGCTGTTGCTGGCAGGAAATCTCTTTGCACAATCGGATACCATTGATATCTCAAGCTATAAACTGCCGGAAATCAGAAGAAGACAACTGGATTTCAATTTTAGTTTTTCCGGAGATAAAAGATCCCAAAACAACATTTATCAGCAATCCGGCGAAAAATTCAATACACATGATTTAAATTCCAACGGATCTTCAAGCATTCAGTACAATTCATTTCTCAATTCTGATAAAATTCAACAGAGTTCCCATGGAATGCTGAGGTTAAACGGAAGTTACAGTAACTATGAGACAAATAGTTCGATAGACAGGAAAGTAAGCACTCTTTACTCTTCTTTAAACTGGAATACTGAGCGGCGCCACTATTTCAATACCAAAAATTTCTTCGGTACCAATATTTACCTGAATTATGCCAGCCAAAATACTGCAACTGAAAATACGGATGATAATGGCACGTTAAAAGTAAAAAACAATTCACTATCATTCACCGGGATCTTACCCATTAAAGCCGGCAGAGGCCGTATTGAACCCGTGCAGGATATCAGGCATGCACTCTATATCATTGATGAGTTGACTAAACAGGACCGGCTCAGTAAAGACATAAGTGCAGGGGAGATCCGGCAGTTTGCCAACCTGGTCTCTATACTGAAGAATGAGCGGTATTTCGACTCCCGGCTTCAAAGAATGCATGAACTGGAGGCCGTTGATTCCTTCCTGGTTGCTCACCAACTGGTACAGGAACACGATTCGAGATATTTTACAGTACTATCCGATTTCTGGGATTACGGCGGTACTCCCGCAAGGAACAGCGGTAACAGGTTTTCACTGGCATTATACCCTGGTTTCCAATATCTTAAATCTGAGAATACAGAATATAGCACTACTTATGATAGAAAGGACCTGGTTCTTTATGGTGGCTTAGAGTTCATCCACGACAAGCCAATCAGTCTCTATTGGCAAAATACCATAAAGTTCTTCGGTTATGGCGGCACACTCAAATATCTGGGTCCTTATGATTCCAAACCCTCAATTAACAGAGAAACACCAAATTATTACGCCGGTTTCGGACAAACGATAGGATATTATCCAAATACAAGAACCGCTGCAGATCTTTACTACTCAGTCGTCTATACCGGATATTTTGAAAGTTCTTCCGATGAAATGATATTTACAATGCTCCTGTCTCCTACCTCAAGGGAACGGCAGGGTTCAACGGTAACTATTACTTTTCACCACAGTTAAGGTTAAACCTTTACGGTTCCGTTTCTTATGCCCGGCAGGATCCGGATGATTATTATACAATAACGCCAAATCACAATTCGGATTTTTATCAATTTATCAGCAATACCGGAACTACTTATGGATACACGCTTCAGAAATATTTTAGAACTCATCTTGAAATCAGCCTGACGTACAGTTTTTTTTAAATTCACCGGTGACATGAAGGAATACATAACCGGCATAGTATAAGGCAAAAGTTATTCGGGGTGTTTGCTTTAAAAGAAGGTGGCTAACCCGGCGATGCATCACTATTTATATATTCGCCCTATAGATGTGTCTGATCCGTGTTTGCCACCCTACACCAAACCAGTCCCGGTGGGCCGGGCATAAGATCCATGGGTCAATAGAGAGGGGAAGGGCGTTCCCTTCAGCGGCTACTTTGTCAACAAACCACCATTTTCTACTTCGTCAGTTGCCTTTTCTCGCCTCATTCCTGTTATCTTTCTCCATTCTCTCTTTACCAATTTGAGGTCAGGGCATAGAAGGGGTTTCGTTATACTTAGGATGTCTTTTCTTGAAAAGGGGCCCTCCCCCGCCTTCCAAACCGTCCGCCCTTTATGACTTTCGCCCCTCATATCTCAGCGTCCCGTTTTTACCTTTTTGACGAAAAGTTATCAACTCACCCAAAATGATGATATCCTTTTTGATGAATGTCAGCTGAAATCATCATTTTTTTTTCTCACTGCAAAAATATTTCAGTGCTTTTTTGTATAGGCGGAGATTGAGTCTTAATGCCTTCTGCCTTATTGAACATTTCTGTATTCCATGAAGAGGAGCATCAACTGAATACCCCTCCCCTAGTCTTTCTCCTCCGGAAAAACCCGCATTATCCTGTGCTTTACCGGCCGTTCAATAATGATCGGCACCTTCTCTTCAATGACGTTGCTGGTATCCAGCCCCAAAGCCTTCACATCATTAATACTGATGAACCGGGAAAATTCGTGCAGGGTCATGATGACCTTCTGTCCCATAGGAAGATCAAAGTCGGGATTCATGATCCGGTCGAGATTAACAAACACAAAGTCTGCCGGTATCTCGTGCCTGCTTAACGAATCGTACTTGCTGATCAGGCTGATCTCATTCTTTTGCATCAGATCCTCAATAGCCTCCCTGAAATACAGATTGATCTTGGGTTCGATCTTGAAACCCAGCCTGAAATCGATCTTTATCAGGATTCCGGGGATCAGATGGCTGACCTGGTACTCGAAGGTATTCGGATCGTTCAGGATATCCACGTGAAGCAACCAATATGTGTCGGCCCGCTTGGGTTGTTTATGGAAGATAGAATAGATGATTTTCGATTCAATAGTATTGATCTTGTTAGCTTTCATCAGGTAAACCAGGTTGGTGGCAAACTTCGGCACCGTGGTGTCTTTACTAAGATCCTCAAACAACGTGAAATACTGGTTTATGTTGACGAAGGTGATATGGCGGTTTTTAATTTTCCGGCCGAAATACCAGCCGTACATGATCGCAAAAAATACGGAAGCCAGGACAAGGGTGAACCAGCCGCCATGGACGAACTTAAACAGGTTAGCATACAGGAAAGTGCCTTCAATGGAAAGGAAAACCGTCAGCAGCATGACGACAAGCACTGTTCGGGTTTTTTTATGATAGAGGTAGTAAGAGAGTAGTAAGGTAGTCATGATCATTGTGATGGTGATGGACAAACCATAAGCCGCTTCCATGTTGGAAGACGAACCGAAAAACACCACCACAAAAGAGCAGGCGATCCACAGAAACCAGTTCACAAAAGGAATGTATACCTGTCCTTTTATATATGTGGGATACAACATGCGGAGCCTGGGCCAGAAGTTGAGCGAAACGGCTTCACTGATCAGGGTGTAAGAGCCGCTGATCAGGGCCTGGCTGGCAATGATGGCCGCAGAGGTTGAAATGAGGATGCCCGGGATCAGAAACCAATGGGGCATGATGGCATAAAATGGATTCTTCGAGTTTGCCAGTGCGGGATGGTTCAGGATCCAGGCAGCCTGTCCGAAATAATTCAGCAGCAGGGTGGTCTTGACAAACATCCAGCTCACCCTGATATTCCTGATCCCGACATGTCCGAGATCAGAATACAATGCCTCGGCACCGGTAGTACACAAGAACACGGCTCCAAGTAGAACGATAGCTTTGGGATAATGTATAAGGAACCGGTAAGCATATGCAGGATTGATGGCTTTGACCACGCCGGGATACTGGATGGTCTGAAGTAATCCAAGAGTCCCAAGCATAAGGAACCAGGTAAGCATCACCGGACCAAAAGCCCGGCCGATAGCGTTGGTCCCAAACTGCTGAATGAAAAACAACACGGTAAGGATCAGTAAAACCGTGGGAATAACCGGAATACTGGCATCCACCAGGTTCAGTCCTTCGATTGAAGAGGTCACGGTAATGGATGGTGTAATGACACCGTCGGCCAAAAGCGTGCTGCCCCCGATCATGGTCAGTAAGGCTGCCCAGGTCGATTTTTTGCGCATCAGCGCGAACAGGGCAAAGATCCCGCCTTCACCATGGTTGTCGGCCCTAAGCGTAATCGTGATGTACTTAATCGTCGTCTGCAGGGTAAGCGTCCAGAAAATACAGGACAGGGCACCGTAAATTAACAGATGATCAATCTTTCCCGAACCCGAAACAATGGCCTTGATAACATACAGAGGACTGGTTCCGATATCGCCGTAAACGATACCCAGGGTGATGATCAGCCCGGTTAAGGTTAACCGGTTTAACCCTTGCTTCTTTTTTGATTTCATCCCGAAAATAAAAAAACAGTTAAAACGAATCTCGGTTCATAATTAATTACTTTAAACCAACTATATTTTCAGGAATGGAGAACGGATTCATGGCTAAGCGCTTTGAAAGGCTGATATTCATGGGCAGATCGGGATTCCGGGTTTCACCGGGCCGGAGCGCTGCCTGTGGAAATGGACTCTCAGGAAAAATCACTATGAAGCAGCGCAGTAAACGGTGAGGGGAATTTACCTTATCTCTTTCCCTGCTCCGGGATCAGTTTTTTCCCCAGCAGTCTGCCCCATAAAAAAGGCACCGACGAAAAGAGGGTAAGTATACAATGCAAAGCCGATATGACTGAGGATCCTGACCAGTACCACCAACGGCACAGGCAGGTGAATGTAAAGAAACCATTTGAATGATAACTTCTTTTGCTTTCCCCGCAGATACCCGAAAGGCAGGTTGATGAGGAAGATAAGCAACGTGTCGGCAATGACTTTTATGAGTTCCCGGTTCACTATCTTAACTTTTTATCAACCTTCAAAGAAAGTATTTAAAATCGGGTAATGAAAACAAATGCCGGAAAATCCCGGATGGCCGGCTGAGCCTATGCAGGTGACGTTTGATCCGTTCCAGACACTGCAAACGCTCGTGCCGGTTTCCGGGCTATCCCTTACGGCCCTCCCCTGCAACTGCATGCCAGGCGGGAATTGCCGTTTTTAAATTCTGAAATCTATTCATACCTTTGCCGCATAGCCCGTTTGATTTCAGGGTGTTCTGCGTAATGGATATTATAGAATTATTCATACAATCACCGGGCTGTTTTTAATGTGAAAATGGGTTCACTGTGTTCTGTTTTAATGCTAAATCCCGGTACATAAATGGACAAAAAGATCAAGGTTCTTTTTATTTCATCCTGGTTCCCGAACAGAATATATCCCACCAATGGCGATTTTGTTGAAAGGCATGCACAGTCTTCAGCAATTCACAACGAGGTTGCGGTCTTACATGTGCAGGCAGACCCGGCGAAAAAATCCCGTCACTTTGAATTACAGGAAAAGGGGACAAACCCTTACATATTGCTTATTTATTTTAAGAAAAATACTCTTCCCCTCCTATCGAAAGTCATCAACAGTTTCTTTTACCTCCGGGCTTACCTGTATGGGTTCAGGTTTATCCTGAAAAAATCCGGGAGGCCGGATATAATACATGCAAACATCATTTTCCCGGTGACAATAATCGCCTGCCTTATAAAATGGTTCTTTCACATTCCGTTTGTACTCTCCGAGCACTGGACCATTTATTTGTCAGATCACATCCCGTTTAAAAGACTGTCACGATTCCTTGTCAGGAAAGCCGGAATGATCATGCCCGTTTCAGGCGATCTGGAAACAGCATTGAAAAGGCACGGATTTTCAGGCCGGTACCAGGTTGTTCCCAATGCCGTGGATATTTCCCGTTTCACCATGAAAAGTCATGCCACGGGCATTCTTCGGTTTATACATGTTTCTTCCATGAAGGAGGAACATAAAAATATCCTTGGCATACTGCATGCTGCTTCCAGGCTGGATAAAGTCAGGCAGAATTTCCGCATCGATTTTATCGGCAGCAGCACGGACCGGCAGATTGAGGAAGCGGAAAAACTGGGGCTCCTGAACCGGGTCGTATTTTTTCACGGGAAACAGCCCCATGAAACCATCCCGTCATTCATGCAGGAGGCGGATGTGTTCCTTATGTTCTCCAATTATGAAAATCAGCCTTGTGTTATCGCTGAATCTTTCTCCTGCGGGTTGCCTGTTTTAAGCAGCAACACGGGGGGGATCTATGAACATGTTGATAACAACACCGGCTGCCTGGTGAAAACGGGCGATGAAGATGACTTATTAAGAGGGATGATCTACATGACGGATCATTATGCTGAATTTGACAGGGCATATATTCAACGCTACGCTGTTCAACATTTCAGCATGGAAGCAGTCGGCAGGAAATTCACGGAATGTTATGGCAAAGTCCTAAATACCACCACGGGAACATGATCGGAAAAATATTAAACACATTAGGTACCCGGATTTTTGGTTCCATTGCAGGACTTGCCATCGCCATCTTAATATCCAATTATTTAGGGGCTGCCGGAAAAGGAGAACAGGGACTGATCATTGCAACGATATCCATCGTGATCATCGTAACCGGGGTCATCGGCCCGTCTTCGCTTGTGTATCATATACCCCGTTTCCCTGTTTCCGTTTTACTCAAACTGGCCTATCTATGGCTGGCTGTCTGCATGGCCGGCATATACGCATTGATGAAAGGGGTCGATCTGGTCCCGCCCCAGTATGTGCTCGATACCTGCATTCTGACTTTACTGCTGTCGGTTACCAATATAAACACCTCCATTCTCCTGGCCAATCAACGCATTAAAGAGAATAATTTTGTCAACTTTTTACAGATTTCCGCCACACTGGTCGCGTTATTCATCTTTTTCATCGTACTGAAAAAAAGAACCATCGACGCATACGTGCAATCCCTGTATGTAGGTTACTCCCTGAGTCTCGTCATCAGTTTTCTTTATACAACCAGGTATTACAAAACCACTACCCGGGAAAACAGGGAAACCTGGCGGAGAGCTGCAAAAAGTATGGCATTGCTGGGTATGTTTAACCAGATCGCCGTTTTTACCCAGCTTCTGAGTTTCAGGTTCGGCTATTACCTTTTGAATTATTACATCGGAACAAAAGAAGTAGGCATCTATTCCAACGGGATCTCCATTGCCGAATCCATCTGGCTGATAAGCCGGAGCATTTCACTGGTACAAAATTCAATCATCGTGAATTCCACGGATGATGCGTATTCCATTCGACTGACCAAAAATCTCTTATGGATTAATTTATTCGTATCCGCAGGTGCCGTGCTCATCCTGGTATCACTGCCTTCCTCCATCTATATTGCCGTTTTTGGTCCGGAGTTCGGAGGCATAAAGTATATTATCTGGGCGTTGTCACCCGGTACGCTATTCTTTGGCATAGTCCTGATCATAGGTCACTATTTTTCCGCCACCGGCCGGCACTATTTTAATGCCATCGGAAGTTCAGCGGGCCTCGTGGTTACCGTTGCCCTGAGTTTTATCCTGATCCCGATATGGGGTTACGTCGGCGCAGGCATTGTCGCCAGCATCTCCTACGGGGTAACCGCAGGCATCGTTCTGATGTTTTTCCTGAAAAGACCCGGCATGAGCATCGGGCTCCTCCTCCCCAAAATGCATGAAATACTTCTGTTTGCCAGTCAGGTAAGAAACTATTTCAGACTGAACAGGGATTAGGCCTGCCAGGCGCTGAGAATGACATGAAAAGGTATAAGACGGTTCACCGGTGATGGCGAAATGCTTTCCTCATTCACGATTAAACGGGAAATAAAACATTCCGGCACTCTCATTTCCCCGTTCTGCAACTTTTTTTTCCTTTCCCCGTTATCCTGCCCTTTCTTTACTCCTGTATCATTTAAATCCATAAATTTGAACAACATGGGAACATTAACCAAAAAAACCAGGTTCTGGCTGTTATACTACGGCGGAATCCTGGTATTCAGCATTCTTACCGCAGGACTAATGAAATTCAGACAAACCGGCAGCATCTTCGTCCCTGAACTGCCATTAGTCATATCCACAATCTTCCTCATTTCAATACTGATTGGCTACCTGGCCATGTACCTGCCAAAGTACTTTTCGGGGATGCCTCAGAGGAAGATGATCCGGCAAATACCCCGGGCACTGATCATCTTTGTTGTAGCGGCATATATCATTGCCAATGTGGTGGTTGCACTCGGGGTCTTTGCATGGTACATCATCAGGGACATTAGTCTTCACGGATTTTTTCACCAGCTCTTTACAAGGGAACTGCCTTATGCCAGCATTCGCATGATATCCGGCATGATGTTTTTCTCACTGGCATTTTTTTATGTGCTCTGGCGGAAGGCCGCACTCAATGAACTGTCACTGCGTGAAGAGACACTTCGTGCACAATATGCCAACCTGAAAGCAGGCATTAACCCTCACTTCCTGTTCAACAGCCTTAACACCCTTTCGGAACTGGTGCACGAGGATGCTGCCAAAGCGGATGATTATATCCAGAAACTCTCTTCGGTCTACCGGTATGTGATCGAGCATGAAAATACCAACCTCATCTCCCTGAAAGATGAATTGGAGTTCGTTGATAAGTACTTCCGGCTGCAGCAGGTCCGATCCGGGGAGAAGATCATCCTGGAAAAGCAGGTGCCGGATGCCGGAGATTACCTGACCATTCCGGTTTCAGTCCAGTCGCTGGTGGAAAACGCCGTCAAGCATAATGTAGCCTCAGCACTGTCACCTCTGAAAATCGAACTGTTTACCGATGACGGTTACCTGGTTGTCCGGAACACACTTCAGAGAAAAAACAGACCCGGGATATCCACCGGCACCGGACTTGAAAATCTGAAACACAGGCTCAGCCTGGTGATGGAAAAAGAACTGCTTATCTCAGAGACGGAAACACATTTTGAAGTCAGATTACCCTTACTAAACGCCGATGATGAAAATACTGATCATAGAGGATGAAGCGCCTGCAGCCGCTATACTGAAACGGCTTCTCCGGCAGACAGGGCGCGATATCGTTATTGAAGCCGTCCTGGAGACCGTCGAAGCTTCCGTGAACTGGCTGTCGGAAAACCCGCACCCCGACCTGGTGTTCATGGATGTTCAGCTCGACGACGGACTTTGTTTCGAGATCTTCGAGAGTGTCGTACTGAAATCGCCGGTTGTGTTTACCACCGCCTATGATGAATACGCCCTGAGAGCTTTCCGTGTCAACAGTATCGATTATATCCTCAAACCCATGACTGTTGAAGCGGTGCAACGGGCCGTCGAAAAATATGAGACCTTATTTGCCGGGAGGGATTATGACGAAAAACTGAAAAAACTGCTGGTCATGCTTCCACCTGCCGGGAGGGAACGCTTCCTGGTGAAGATCGGGGAACACTACCGGCCGGTTCAAAGTTCCAATATCCGCTGTGCTTACATCATGGACCGTAGTACTTTCTTCTTCATGAAAACCGGCAAAAGTTACCCGGTGGACTATTCACTGGATAAGCTCGAAAGGTTGCTCGATCCTTCAGGATTCTTCAGGGTAAACCGTAACGTCATCATCAGTTACACTTCCATAAAAGATCTGGTGAGCTACAGCGCCAGCCGGATAAAGGTAGACCTTGAAGGCTGGAACAATACGGAGGATGAGATCATCGTCAGCCGTGACCGTGTTGCTGCGTTTAAAGCCTGGATGGAGAGATGATCTGACGATGGAATTCAGAGGATACATTTCTTAATGCAGGAGGCTGTCTCAAAAGTCCTCTTCTATTGAACTAAGTCGTTGTGATGACCGTTTTCTTTCATTCGAACTTTCGGTTGTGCATTACTAAAAAACCTCTCGTTTTACAACAAAGTTTATCGAAGTGAACACCCCCTCTGCCTTTCAGGAGAGGGGCTTGTGTTCTAATGAACTAAGTCGTTGTGATGACCGTTTTCTTTCAATTGAACTTTCGGTAGCACATTACTAAAAAACTGCTCGAACCACAACAAAGTTAATCGAAGTGAACACCCCCTCTGCCTTTCAGGAGAGGGGGCCGGGGGGGTGAGGTGGAACGAAGCAATGATATCCCGATTATCCCTTTCCCCATAACTTCCATAACTTCCCCTACCTTATCTTCATAGCCTTCACCGAATAAAAAGAACGATCCGCAAACTGCACCAAGATAAAATACAGGCCGGGCGGAAGATTTCCAGTTTGCACAATTTTATTTGTCGTGAACAACGAATTTTCTTCGTAAACCACCTTACCATATATATCATAAACGGTTATCGCCGTCACGGTCCGGTCTGACCGGATAGTCAGATGATCATGGAATGGATTTGGGTAGATATTCAGTTTTTGATATGAATCATTACTCACTTTAAGAGATAACAAATTACAGTTATCACAAATCGAATCCTGATCTGAACATTCCGAATAGCCACTTAAATAATACATGGTTTCACCACAGACTACGAAAGGTATGGAATATCCTAAGAGTCCATTTGAATATCCAATGCCTTCAATTAAATAAGGGGGAGAACAGTCCCCTGGATAACCCGTACCAAATTCACTGTATCTTTTATGATACCGGCCGGATATTTCCACTGAATCTATAACTTTAACAACGATAAAACTTCTTATATCATCAATAGAATACCATTCTCCTTTAATAGTATCACCGATATCAATATTAAAATCATATATCGTTATTGGCTGATCCCCACCCGTGGGGATATATTGAACTGTTTTATCAGCGGAATTTCTGATAAATCCGATTATTGAGCTGGTTGTATAATAGTGGTCACCTCTAATTGGCGAAACCAGCTTTTCTTCATACAATTTATAATACAACAGATTGCCAATAGTTGTATCACCACAACAGAATTTTGTAATTTCTTCAATTTTATCCATAAATGAGTCATATCTCTCATCCCAAACGCCCTTTTTAAAATTCATGGGAATATATTCCTGGGATAACAGGGTCTTACTCAGTGCAAGTAGCAACACTAAAATAAAAATATTACGGAATAATTTTATGCAACGTGCCATGGTAGTTAATTTTTATTGATTCAGCCATAGTCTATATCCACAATAGCGCCTGTTTCGGTATTGAAAGCATCACCATCGGAAAGTTCGATGCTGCCATTATTGGCTATTGTAATACTTCCGCCGTTTAATACAACCGTATTGCCATTGATCAGATGTCCGCCCTGAATGGTGACCATACCGTTGTCTCCGATATATAGTGTACACCCGGGTGCCAGGGTGATATCTGAAGTTATTAAAACCCGGCCGCCATCCCGGACATAAATATCATTACAAAAACTTTGTGGTGAGTGCCAACTTTCAATTGATGTAACATATATCGGATTTTTATCATTTTTAGTTATACTTTAAGGTATATCAAAACTAATTATATCTAATCCAGATCTGCATTTATAAAATAAGTTACAACTGAATTTAGAAAAAAAAAATCATCTATCAACTTAGAAAGATTCCGGATAATAATTCAGAGAAAAACAGATTGTATGAATAGATGAAAGACCATGCATGAAACATATGCGGATTTACTATTATGCATGTTTAGTTTTGTTCCGTTTAATTGGTTGGAAATCATTGGTGTCCGGTAAACCGAATAGGTGTTGCACACCCTACGGGGCGCCGTGTTTGATGTCGTGCATCTTTCTATCGCTCGCTGCCTCCTATGGGAGGCTTTGTTCATCGTGATTGCGAAATTTTGTGATCAAAATGTTGATCGTTGGCGCGAAATGGCTATTTATCAATCAACGGATAGTCCAAAAAGGCCCCATCGGGGTCAGAGAGCGATAGAATATTTGACAGGAAAGGTTCCCCGGCGCCCCGTAGGGTGCGCAACCAATTTTGAAAAGAGAATAAGGGAAATCGATATGAAATTCCCTAATCTATGAAAAAAGGGGCCTCGCTTTTGAAATTTAATTCTGGAGTTCTGATGATCAGACAATGATCAGGAGAAAATTATCGATTTTCGATTTTACCGGACACCAGTGTTTGGAGATTAGAGATTATAATTAAAAAGTAAAAAGTAAAAAAAGAGGATGGAATAAACAGTGATTTCCGGGAAAAATAGAGTAATAAATAACCCGATAAGGAATCCCCAACTGCACAACTAAGGTTAAAGGTCGGAAATACATATCACTTCTTTTTCGGGCTGTCAGCTACCGGCTCTTACTTACTCACTTTCTCACTTTCTCGCTTCTTTCCGCGTCTCCACCCAGACTCCCAACTTCATAACTCTATAACTCCATCACTTCATAACTTCTCTCCCCCCTCCCAAAACTGGAATTTTCGCAAAAACATCCTTACCTTAGCCTTCGATAATTACCAGCTCTTGCAATAATTAACACAAATTTATCATGAAACGATTTTTACTTGTACTGCTGTTTGTCCCTTTTTTAGCAGGGACTGCCCGGTCACAAACTGTCTTCAGCAAGGATGGCGGAATGTACACCGCTCTCCTCGATGACCTGCACAACGACCTTATGAACAGCCGCATGCTCCGGACAGTCAATCTTGATGGAAAGGAACGCCTGATGTTCGTATCTTGGATGCGTGATCATGTTCATACCATGAAGGCCTACAAGTATTGGGAAACAGATCTCTCCAGCTATCTTGAGTTCTTCCTGAACCATCAGACACCTAAAGGAATGTATTATGACTACTGGGATTCATACAAGAATCACAATGTTGGTCAGCTCTATTTTACCAATGTTTTTGACAACCAGTTTTATTTCGTCGATGTCAAAGGTCAGCTCTTCTTTTTCAGAATGCCTATCGAGGCCGACAATGAGTACCTGGCTGTCGAAGGCGTTTACACCAACTGGCAGACCTCGGGAGACAAGGCCTTCATTTCAAAATGGATCCCCACCCTGGTGAAGGGGCTGAAGTATGAGATGTCGGATCCCCTGCGCTGGTCGCAAAAGTATCAGCTGGTCAAACGACCATATTCGATCGACACCTGGGATTATACCTCAGAACCCGACAGCCTTAAGGACAACGCCAGGCTCATTTATCATATCGGTAATGATTTAAATACCCCCAAAGGGATCATGCACGGCGACAACAGCGGGATGTACCAGGCCTGTGAGCAACTTTCAGCCATGTATAGCGCCCTTGACAATCCCGTCGACGCAAAAGAATGGAAACTTCAGGGTGACCTGTTCCGGACCAGGCTGAACAAGACCTGCTGGAACGGGAAGTACTATGCCCATTTCATACCGGAAGAGCCGGTGCCGCCGCAGATAAAATCCAATCCGTATACCGCCCTCAGTCTCTCCAACACCTACGATATTAACCGCGGTGCTCCAACCACGGAAATGGCCGGTTCCATCATCCGGGCCTATCAGAAGGTGAGGCAGGAAACCCGCGACTCTATCATTGCCGGGTGGTTCGGTATCTACCCGTTCATCCAACCCCAGTTCGGCAAATATAAGGCGGGTGAATATATGGATGGCGCCGTGCTGCCCCTCGTAGGCGGAGAGCTCACCAAAGCCGCCTTTGAAAACGGCTATGAGAAATTCGCCGTGGAACAGCTGAACCTGCTCAACGAGATCATGGATAAAAACAAACGTCAATTGCCGGGATGTGTGAACGCCGACGGCACCTCCCAATCGGAAGATATTCCCGACGTATGGGGACAGGCTGCCTTTGTCAGCGCCCTGGTGGAAGGACTTGCCGGCGTGGTTGATAAATCGGTACTCTTCCATCAGGTTGAGATATCACCCCGCTGGATCTTTGCCGGTGTAGATAAAATGTCGGTGAAAGTAGGTTACGGAGGTGACGGTAACCAGGTCAGCTATACCTATGCCTATAAGGCCGGAAGCAAAAAAATGACCGTCACAACCTCCGGATCTTTCAATCAGATGACCCTGCGCCTGCCCTTCCCCGAAGGCACCTCAAAAGCGGTTGCCATGGTCGATAAGAAACCCCTGCCCGTTACGGTCGACGATGTCAATGGTTCACAGTATGCCGTCATCAGGAGTGACGGAAGCGAGCACGAGGTATCGGTGGTTTTTAAATGAAAATTGCAGGTGCCTCGTTACCTGAAAACCGTGGGTTTTGCAACAAAGTTAATCGAAGTGAACACCCCCTCGCCTTTCAGGAGAGGGGGCCGGGGGGGGTGAGGTGGAAAGTAGGAATGATGTCCCGAGGATCCGTAACCTTATAACCTCAATCTTCCCCTTGTCCACCCCTCCCCAACCCCTCCCCTGAGGGAGAGGGGCTTCTCTTCTAATGACCTAAGTCGTTGTGATGACCATTTCTTTCATTCGAACTTTCGGTAGTGCATTACTAAAAAACTTCTCGTTCTACAACAAAGTTAATCGAAGTGAACACCCCCTCGCCTTCCAGGAGAGGGGGCCGGGGGGGGGTGAGGTGGAAGGTAGGAATGATGTCACACCGATTACCCCCAAATAACTCACATACACTTCCCTGCAGTTCTCCCCTACTCCGAATACTATCACCGGTTATTCCTATCCCCCCTGTGCCGTCTATCCCGTCTTCTGAATAACCGGAATTTGCGCAGTGTTTCAATTACTCTTTCACGGAATGCTTCCTGCTCTCTATAGTCGTCACAGTCAAGCATCCTTGTTACATGGTCACTGATCGTGAACGTGTCATTTTTCATCTCCTGAAAATTGTGATCGGCATACACATTTTTCAAGAAGGTTGCAAAAATGGGAAGTGCCGTGGCAGCACCCTGACCGTTTCTGAAGCTCCTGAACCGGATGTCAGGCAGTTCGCCCCCTACCCAGACACCGGCCACCAGTGCGGGTGTATACCCGATGAACCAGCCGTCGGCATGGTTCTGTGAAGTACCGGTTTTCCCGGCTATATCCATGGTCAGCCCGTAACGGGAACGGAGGGCAGTGGCCGTACCCTGGTTAACGACGTTCTGAAGCATGGCGGTCATGATCTCCGCGTCCTCCTGGCTGAACGCTCTCGTTGTGCCTGCGTCCGTACTGTCCCTGAACAAAATGTTGCCTTCATTATCGGATATACCAGTGAGATAAACAGGGTCGCGGGCAACACCCCCGTCTGCAATCGTACGGTAAACGTTGATCATCTCGTACAACGACACGCTGGCGGTACCCAGGGCAATGGAAGGCACATCAGGCAGGTCTGATCTGATGCCAGATTCATGGGCCAGATCCACAACCTTATCAGTACCGGTTTCCATGATAAGTGCTGCGGTAATGGTGTTTACCGAATGGGTCAGTGCGCCTTTGACCGAATAGCTTCCGCCGTATTTGTTGTCAGCGTTCTGTGGACTCCAGTCATCATACTCAGCGTAAACAACACTGTCGTTACTGTAAAAATCACATGGCTTAACACCATTCTGCAATGCCGCCAGGTACACCAATGGCTTGAAAGCCGAACCCGGCTGACGCTTCGACATGACATGGTCATACTTGAAATATTTGAAGTCGACACCTCCCACCCATGCCCTGATTGCAGCTGTCTTGACATCCTCGGCCAGGAAACCGGTCTGAAGAAAATGCATAAAATACCGGAGAGAATCCATCCGGGTAAATCGCTTTTCTTTATCCCCTTCCCAGCTGAACACTGTCATTTCCTGCCTTACCGTATCTTCTTTGCCCTGCACGCCTGCTTTTATCCTAAGGTACTGATCCCCGCCCTGCTGCAGACCTCTCCATATATCGCGGTTTTTCCATTCCGAATCAAAAACAGACTGCAGACGTTTCATCTGTTCGGCCACGGCATCTTCGGCATGCTGCTGTAATCTCGAATCGATCGTGGTATAGATCTTCAGACCATCCATATAGAGATTATAGGATTCTCCATCATCCTTAACATGACGACTACACCATTCCTCCATATCCTGGCGGAGGAATTCTCTGAAATACGGCGCAATACCGGCGTAGTAAGGAAAGGATGAATAATCCAGCTCAAGGGGAAGAGACTGGAGCGAATCAGTCTGCTCTTCCGTAAGATAGCCGTAATGTTCCATCTGGCTCAGAACAACATTACGCCGCAGTTTAGATCTTACGGGATATTTTCTTGGATTGTAATAGGAAGTGGCTTTAAGCATGCCGACAAGCAAGGCAGTTTCTTCCATGTCGAGATCAAGCGGATTCTTGTTGAAATATAGTTTTGCGGCTGTCCTTATACCGTAAGTATCCTCACCAAAAGGGACGGTATTCAGATAAAGCGCCAGGATATCATCCTTACTGTATATCCTTTCAATCCTGAGGGCAATAAACATCTCCTGCAGCTTGTTCACCGGAAGGGAGAGGATGCCGTAATCCTTTCGCGGGAAGAGGTTCTTTGCCAGCTGCTGGGTGATGGTACTTCCACCTCCCGAGCTGCTGTGATTCAGAAGGATGGTCTTAAAAAATACCCGGAAAAGACTTCGGACGTCAATGCCACCATGCTGGTAAAAGCGGGCATCCTCGGTGGATAAAAGGGCTTCCCGTATGGCAGGGGTCAGTTCACCGTCTTTCAGATCGACGCGGTTCTGGATGTAATACCGCCCCATGAGCACACTGTCGGACGAAAACACTTCAGAAGCCAGGGGATGACGTATGGACTGAAGCTCATCCATGGCCGGTAGTTTTCCGAAAGCCCCGGCATAAACCAGAAGGATAAGGAGGAGCACGGCCGAGATACCAGAAACAGCAAGGTAAAGAAAGCTCCTGATCAGTATTTTTTTAACAGGAACATCGTGGATCTTGCCTTTCCTGAAAATGGAACGGATGCCATGTGCTGTTTTTTTATACCATTGACTGAGAAGCCGGCTGTATGCCATCCTTTTTTTCCCGATATTTATTGATATTATTTATAATGTTCTGCTCGCTGCCCCGACGTTCCGAATGCCTTTTTTAATGTTGGGAACCTTCGGAGTGCAAGGAAAATGGATATATTGGTTGATCATTTCCATTAACATTATTCCCATAGACATGCCAGGGCATGTCTCCACGAAAGAGTATTCAATCATTCCTTCTTTCCTTTTTCCCTTAAACATACCTCATGGCATCTCTCTACGAAAGAGGATCATCCCCCGCTGCATCCCCCCTTGATTTCCGTTGTCCTTGTTTCCACATCCAGCATCTGGTCGATGGTTGTGACTCCTTTTAGCGTGAAATCAACGAAGTCGGAACCTACCTGTGAGACTACCCCTCCAAACCTATTGGAAAACAACTGGAAGTTGATTTCATCACCGCTGAGCGGATTGCCGTTGCCATAGGTACCTTTGAGCCTGAATCTCTTAGTGAAGGGCATCCTGACATTGTTCAGGGTCTGAACTGCATCATATACTTCAATAGCTGTTTCCGGTCCGATCTCGATCGTCCTTTCCCTTGAAATGACAACTTCAGTGCTGTTGGTAGCTTCCCAGTAATTGGAAGTGGTTTGTGTAGTGGAGGTGGTGTAGGTATACCCGGCGGTGGCTTCCAGGCTGTAGGTGGCTCCGGCTCCGAAAAATGTCGCATCTACATCCACACCTGCGGTCACCTCCGCGGAATACTCACTGCTGGAAAACAATTCCAGGCTTTCTTCGGTTCCTGAGGTGAAGGACTGTGTACGGCTTTCACTGCGCCCGACAGTTTCCGACAAGGTAGCCGGGGAACAGTTGCGCAGTGTGGCCTTATAGGCAAATTCAAGTTTGGCAGCCGGGAGAACCGGTTGCTCGAAATCCGTTCCCATGTCGGTGATGCTCCACACGATATCGCCGTTAAGTAAACGGAAGAGAGAGGAAGAGGATTCCGATCTGACCAGGTTGATCAGGCCGAAATCGGGTTCCGTCCATAACAGGTTACCCCCTGTTTTGAACCTGATTCTTACCCAGCCGCTCGAATCGGGAGACACTATCATTTTAAGTTTATCCGGTACATTCCCGGCATCATATGTTGCCGCACTTTCATAAAAATCGCCAAACATATCAAAGTCCATCAGGTAACCCCTGTATGAAGTCATACAATACACCGAGTCGGCTTCACCCTGCACATGTCTGAAATAATACAGCTCGTTCTGGTTATTCTGAAGGGTATAATCGCTTGTACCCACCGGCACGTGCCCGGGAGATACAGAATTATACTGTGGGATACTGATCACTTTCCCGTCATTCTGACACTGAACGATAAAAGGCAAATCAGCATTCAGCCTGGCCGGGGGATTGATCGCCGGCAGGTCGGAGTCAATCTCCAGGCTGTAATCCGACGCATCCACAATCTGGTTGTCCAGCGAAAGTTCTCCCAGGAGTTTTTGTGATGCATCATACACCTTGATATCCAGTCCGACGCCGTTTTCAAAACTACTGACTTCAGTATCGGTCAGGCTGTCGACATAATATTTCAGGACTGTGACGTAAGTCTTCGGATCCACGGCCAATGAACGGGAGAAGCCCGATAAGTCCCCCTGGATATTCACCTGCAGATGGTCGGGATGATACCCTTTTTTTGCAATGGGACGGGTATTGAGGATCAAACCGACACTGCCTGAATCCGTTTGCAGATCGGAACTGATCGTGTCGATCATGTTTACTTTGGGTTGAGTTGAATTATCTTTCTTACAATTTCCGGTAATAAATACGATGACGAGGACGAGTAGAACGATAAGAAAGCGGCTGTTTTTCATGTCTTTGGTATTATGGTGGAAATCCATTTTATAACATTAAGAAGGAATATATTGTTTAGTTGCGAAACATTTTACATGACATCAGGCCGTACCTGCTCTTCCGTTTGAATGTAAACAGATGTAAAAGCTATTGTTTAGAGTACAGTATCTTTCTATTCTTGACAAATTTTCTTATCTTGCGATAATAGCCGTGATAATATGCTGACAATGGATAAACAAAAATTTGAGCTTGAATATACCCTGAACACATCTCCGAAAGTTCTCTTTGATCGTCTGAGTACGCCTGATGGCCTGGCTGAATGGTTCGCCAATGATGTAAACATGGAAGACAAAATTTATACTTTCATATGGGAAGGTTCGGAACAACAGGCTGAAATCGTCCAGATCAAAGACCTGAAGTATATCCGTTTTCATTGGCTTGACGAGGATCAGGAAAGCTCGTTTTTTGAATTCAGGATCAAACAGGATGACCTGACCGGTGATTTGGCTCTGCTAATCACCGATTTTGCCGAAGAGGATGAGAAAGATGATGCGGTAGATCTCTGGGACTCCCAGATCTCGGAACTCAAACATGCCATCGGCTTATAGTGGTGTCATTAAAATAACTTACCTTTGTTTGCGTTACACTGAGGTGGTGAATATATTTAGGCGCAAATGTGAAAAAGCTTTATAAACTTACATTATCCTCCTTTCTCGGACCTTTTGTTTTGACCTTTTTCATAGTCGTTTTTGTCCTTCTCATGCAATTTTTATGGAAGTACATCGACGATCTTGTTGGTAAAGGACTCAAGTTCCCCGTTATCTCAGAATTGTTATTGTATACCTCAGCCAGCCTGGTGCCCATGGCCCTGCCCCTGGCTGTCCTGCTGGCTTCCCTCATGGCATTCGGGAACCTGGGTGAAAATAACGAGTTGCTTGCTCTGAAGTCTGCCGGTATATCCCTTCAGCGTATTATGAACCCTCTGATTGTGCTTATCACCATCATCTCCATCGGGGCCTTAATGTTCAATAACTATGTCCTGCCTTATACGAATCTCAAATTCAGATCCCTTCTGTATGACATCCAGCGACAGAACCCTGAAATGCAGATAAAAACCGGCATTTTTGACAATACCCTTGAGGGATACAGCATACGTATTGCGGAGCGGGACCCGAAAACAAGCCTTCTCAGACATATCATGATCTATGACCATACCGATCATGTAGGAAATATTATCGTCACCATTGCAGATTCAGGGTATATGAAAATGACCGAGGACAAACGCTATCTGCTGCTAACCCTGTATAACGGTGAGACGTATACCGAAATGCAGAAGCAGCGAAGAAGAATCAGGGACAAGTCATACCCGTCGAGGAGGGATAAATTCGAAAAGCAGGAAATGATCATCGAAATGGTTGATTTCGGACTGAAACGTACCGATGAAAACCTGTTCAAAAGTTCATACCAGATGATGAACCTTAAACAGCTGGCTTATGTTGAAGATTCTCTGAAGGGCGATATCCATCTCACCGAGCATTCGCTGCAGACGACACTGGAAAAGTCAAGTTATTACAAAAACAAGAATTATCTCAGGAAGATCGGTTTCAGAACAGTTGTCTCCGACACTGCCGGTAATGCCGACAGCCTCAAAGCTGAAAAGAAGGAACGGATCATCAACATGAATATGGATTCCATTTATGACCACATGAACAACAACGAGAAACAAAGGGTGGTGGCACAGGCGCTGGGGTATGCACGGGGCGCGATGAATTTCATCAATAACAATTACGTCAATAGTGACAATATGGTCAAAAGACTCCGCAAGTATGAAATTGAGACACAGCGAAAATTCACTCTTTCTTTTGCCTGTCTGATCTTTTTCTTCATCGGGGCTCCCCTTGGAGCCATCATCCGCAAAGGCGGACTTGGTATGCCGGTGGTCATCTCTGTGCTGTTCTTCCTGGTGTATTATATCATTTCTATTACGGGCGAGAAATTTGTACGCGAAAGCGTTATCAGTGCTTTTTCAGGCATGTGGCTGTCAACCTTCATCCTGATTCCTCTTAGTGCTTTCCTGACCTACAAAGCATCTACTGACTCGGTGATCATGAACATCGACACGTACTTCAACTTCTTTAAACGTATTTTCAAAAAAAGGAAATTCTAAGCTTCGCTCAATGAAGATACTGATCCTGTCATCCAAAGTTCCCTTTCCTCCCAAAGACGGGGGGAGCATTGCAACACTCAGCCTGGCTGAGGGGCTTTGCGATGTAGGAAACGAGGTAGTCATGCTCTGCATGAACACGTCCAAACACGCGTTTGACGTCGGGCATATTCCCGGGGTGCTTAAAAAGAAAATACGCTTCCTCTCGGTCGACCATGATACAGGAATCAACCCGCTGAAGCTGATCCTCAACATCCTGTTTTCCCGCCAGCCTTATAATGCCAGGCGTTTTTACTCGACAGCCTTTAACCGTTACCTTATCAGCCTTCTAAAAAACGAACTCTTCGATGTGGTTCAGCTTGAGGGTCCTTACATGGGATATTATATTCCGGCTATCCGGAATAATGCCGGCGGAGCCATTCTCACGCTCCGGGCACATAACGTGGAACATGAGATCTGGCAACGAAAAGTGATGAGGACACGTAATCCGTTCCTCCGCTTTTACTTTGTCCTGTTGTCGGAACGAATACGAAAATTCGAAGCAGATGTGCTCCGGAAGTGCGACTGCCTTGTGGCTATCTCCGACCGTGACCGCAAACAACTTCTGATGATGAAGGAAATCAGGAATATTACGATCCCTACAGGACTGAACTCTCACAGGTATCCTACTCCGAAAGAACCGGAATTCCCCACCCTTTTTTATATCGGCGCCCTCGACTGGATGCCAAACCAGGAAGGCATATCCTGGTTTGTCGACGAAGTGTTTCCTGTCATCAGAAAACAGGTCCCTTCCATCGTTCTCCATATTGCCGGACGGAATGCCCCGGCATGGCTGGTAAACAAATTCGACCGCATGAAAGAAGGTGTCGTCTTTCACGGGGAGGTGGAAAATGCCTATCAGTTCATGAACCGCTACGCTATCTTCGTGAGCCCGTTGTTCACCGGCAGCGGTATCCGGATCAAAATTCTTGAAGGTATGATGATGCAACGGGCTATCGTTGCCACTTCCATCGCTGCGGAAGGCATCCCGGTCTCCGACAGGAAAAATATCCTGATCACCGACGGCGCGGAAACGATGGCTGCCATGATCTCCGAACTGTGCAGCAATAAGTCCGGCTACGACGAATTAGCAAGAAATTCAAGGACTTTCGTTATAGAAAATTTTAATAACTTAGCAACCTGTAAGAGGTTAGATGATTTTTACAGAAAGAAACCGGCATGATCTCCCTAATACTCTTTTGGCTGGCAGTTTTCCTGGTTTTTCATTCTTATGTTCTCTATCCGGTGATCCTGAAACTTCTGGCAAAAGGCAAAAAAGACAATGATGTGGTTTACCAGCTGGATGAAGATTTGCCCTTTGTTTCCATTATCATGTCGGTCCACAATGAGGAAGATGTTATCGTGGAGAAAATTAAAAGTATTTTTTATACTTCTTTCCCTTTTAAACGTTTCGAGCTTCTCATTGGATCGGATGCCTCAACAGACGGGACCAACAAGATCTGCAGTATCTACGCAGCCAATTATAACCAACTTAAGTTCTACCCTTTCCTGCACAGACAGGGAAAACCTTCAGTCATCAATGCCCTGTCGGAAAAAGCCGCGGGTGAAATCCTGATCCTTACCGATGCCAAGGTATTTTTCAAGCTCGATACCATTTATGAACTTATTAAACATTTCAGAAATGAGGATATCGATATTGTAGGCGGAAATATCATCAATGAGAAAACGCGAAAGGATGGCATCTCCATTCAGGAAAAAGCATTTATGAGCCGTGAGATCATGATGAAATACTATGAAGGTCTCATATGGGCAAAAACCATGGGTGTTTATGGTGCAGTCTATGCCATCCGGAAAAAAGCCATGGTGAAGATTCCGGATAAATTTAGCGTGGATGACTTCTTCATCACCATGAATGTGATCAAAAAAAACCGGAAAGCCATCATGGAGTTAAGGGCCCTGACAGGGGAAGAAGTACCGAATGAGATGTCGATGGAATTCCACCGCAAAGTCAGAATATCGGCCGGCAATTTTCAAAACCTGAACAGATTCTGCTCTCTCCTCTGGCCACCATGGTCCTCCACCGCCTTCGCTTTCTGGTCTCATAAGGTGATCAGATGGACGGGTCCCTTCATCCTGCTCACTGCACTTGTTACCTGTGGCCTTTTGTCGCTGCATTCCTACCTCTACCTGGTACTTTTTGCACTGCAGATTTTTGTGCTGATCATCCCCATATTTGATATAATTCTGAGGAAATTTAATATACATATTATAATTTTGCGGTTTATTACGCATTTTTATGCGATGAACCTGGCATTACTGATTGGTTTTTTTAAAAATGTATTTGGTCTGAGGACCAATATCTGGCAACCTACAAGGAGATAAATTGTGGATAAGATTAAGTTGAATACAATAGAACAAGCGGTTGAAGACATCCGGAACGGTAAAATTGTGATCGTGGTGGATGATGAGAACCGGGAGAATGAAGGTGATTTTGTTGCTGCTGCAGAGCTTGTGACTCCCGAAACGGTGAACTTTATGGCCACCCATGGACGGGGACTGATCTGTGCCGCCGTTACGGAAGAAAGATGTGATGAACTGGACCTTCAGATGATGGTCGGGAAAAATACAAGTGTGCATCTTACGGCCTTCACCGTATCTGTCGACCTGACAGGAAAAGGATGCACTACGGGAATCTCGGCATCTGACAGGGCCAAGACTATCAACGCCCTTGTAGATCCGTCTACCAGGCCGGAAGACCTTGCCAGGCCCGGACATATTTTTCCTCTGAAGGCAAAACGGAACGGCGTCCTGAGGCGTTCGGGGCATACCGAAGCGGCCGTAGACCTCTCTAAACTTGCAGGGCTGAAACCGGGTGGTGTTCTGGTGGAGATCATGAACGAAGATGGTACCATGGCCCGCCTTCCCCAGCTGATGGACATTGCTAAAAAATTTGACGTTAAAATCATCACCATAAAGGACCTCATCTCGTACCGGCTAAGATCCGAGAGTATCATCATCAAAGGGGTTGAAGTTGATCTTCCCACGGAACACGGCCATTTCCGGCTTATCCCGTTCATTCAGAAATCGAATGGCATGGAACACGTGGCCCTCATCAAGGGAAAATGGACCAAAAACGATCCGGTCCTGGTCAGGGTACATTCATCCTGTGTAACGGGTGACATCTTTCATTCTTACCGCTGCGACTGTGGCCAGCAACTTGAGAACGCCATGAAAATGATCGAGAAGAAAGGGCAGGGCGTCATCCTGTATATGAACCAGGAAGGGAGGGGTATCGGACTTTTCAATAAGATCAGGGCCTATAAACTACAGGAAGAAGGTTACGATACTGTTGAAGCCAACCTCAGGCTGGGCTTTAACGATGATGAACGGGACTACGGTGTCGGGGCCAGCATGATGCATGCCCTGGGCCTTGGTAAAATACAACTTATTACCAATAATCCGGTCAAACGTGCCGGCCTCGAAGGCTATGGGATTGAGATCGTCGGGAATATTCCCCTGGTTATCCAACCGAACAAGTACAACCGCTTCTACATGGAAACCAAAAGGGACAAGATGGGGCACTACCTGAACATAGCCCGTTACGACCAGGATAAAAACACAGGAGAAGATTGATCACCGGCTCTGCCGGCATGAATCACGGAGCAAAATGAGAATCATTTACATGGGTACGCCCGAATTTGCAGTTGCACCTCTGGAAGCTCTCCTGCACGAAGGTTATGAGGTTGCAGCTGTGATCACTGCCCCCGACAAACCTGCAGGCAGAGGAAAAAAACTTCAGGCACCACCTGTCAAAGAATTTGCCGTAAAAAAAGGCCTGAGGATCCTCCAACCGGAAAAACTCAAAGATGCAGGATTTCTCAAGGAGCTAAGCTCCCTTCATGCCGACCTGCAGATCGTGGTGGCCTTCCGGATGCTGCCGGAGGAAGTCTGGGCCCTGCCGCCCCTGGGTACCTTTAACCTGCATGCCTCACTGCTCCCTCAATATCGCGGTGCAGCACCCATCAACCGTGCCATCATGAACGGCGAAAAAGTAACCGGCCTCACCACCTTCTTTATCGACAGGGAAATTGATACAGGGAAAATCATACTGCAGGAAAAAATGGATATCGGCCCTGAAGAAACAGCTGGTGAACTTCACGACCGGATGATGGTTGAAGGTGCCCGGTTGGTGGTCAGAACCGTCAGGGCCATTGAATCGGACCGGGTCAAAACACTTCCGCAGGAAACACCGGCCCAAAATTCCCTCATCCTGAAACCGGCACCGAAAATATTCAAAGAGGATACGAACATCGACTGGTCCGCCGGAGTTGAAAAGATCTTTAACCTCATCAGAGGACTCAGCCCATACCCTGCCGCACAAGCAACACTCATCAATGAAGTGGGTGACCGTACCCCCATGAAAATCTATTTCGCACACTATTCACGGGAAAAACACTCTCTTACGCCCGGTACGATCAGGACGGATGGTAAGGACTATCTCCACGTCGCTGCGGAAGATGGTTTTATCCATATCACCAATCTTCTTCAGCCCGGTAAAAAACGTATGGATACCGGAAGTTTCCTCAAGGGCTTCAAAGGAATTGAGAAATGCAGGTTTGTCTGAAGAACCCTTTAAAAATTAGTGAACCGATGCGGGAGGTTGTTGATCATTTTGAGCCGGGATCCTGCAGCCAGGGTTGAATGTGTCTCACCCCGCCGGTCATTAATGATCATCGAACTCAATCCGGATCTTGTCGTCACGTTTCTCTTCCTCCCTGACTTTCAGTGGAAAAAGACTTCCCCTTTTTTTTGTACGCAGAAGTATCGTATCTCCCGGCTCAGGTTGCGTTCCCGGGGAAATTCCGTTTCTCTCGTAAAGTTTGTCGAGTCTGACACCATAAGCCTGTGAAATGTCCCACATGGTCTCACCCTCCTTCACTTTATGATAATCATCACCCCTGGCTGCCCTTTTCCTTTTCGGCTGCAGGTAAAGAATCTCGCCTTCTTTCAGCGGGTCATCCGCGTCAATGTCGTTGTAACGGAAGAGTTCATTCCTCACCAGGTCCATCTCTCTCTTCAGACTCTCATAACTGTCCCCTTCCTTGACCACAATATAGTCGATTCGGTTGTTTTGGAGAACAGTCCGGCCCGAAACCTGAACACGGCCTTTCCCGGCCATCCGTTCGTTTTTCTTATCATTCCCTACAGGGCCTCCTTCTTCCAGTGCCATAAGATCGAAGCGGTGCAGATCATTTTCCTCGATAATACGGATAAGCATATCGGCATAGGTCCGGCTGGTAGCGTACCCGGCTTTTTTCAGCCCTTTTGCCCATCCCTGGTAATCCTTTTTATCCAGATCGAACAGGAAAGCATAACGAGGAGTATTCCTGAGAAAGTCGGAATGGTCTATGTATGAATCGTATACGGTCTTATATTTTCTGAAGCATTCGTGCCTGGCATCGTCATCATGATGGATCTTCTTCCCGGTCCAGTCATTATGGCATTTTATCCCGAAATGATTATTACCCTTCCTGGCCAGGCTTGAATTGCCGTTATCTGACTCCAGCATCCCCTGGGCGAGCGTAATACTTGCAGGAATCCCTGTCCTGAGCATCTCCTTCATTGCCAGATCGCTATACAATTCGATGTAATTTTCACTGCTCATGCGACTTTCAGACTGAGCCTCAACATTGACGAAACAAAGATTAAGCAATCCCGCAGCGACAACAATGTACCATCTCATCACAACATTCTTTTTTCGCATCTAAAATAACATTTTGATATCTTCCAGGCACGGCGAGTTATCAACAACTACTTATAGCAACGGGATTTTGGGGGAATAAGTATGTGGGGAGAGGGAGTAGGGAGTAGGGAGTAGGGAGTAGGGAGTAGGGAGTAGGGAGTAGGGAGTAGGGAGTAGAGAGTGGGGAGTAGAGAGTGGGGAGTAGAGAGTGGGGAGTAGAGAGTAGGATTGTACAAATGAATTATTTAGTGATAATCTCTGATAATCTGTGATAATCTGTGGTGAATCTGTGGTGAATCCTGAAAAATTGAATTTATTTGAGATCAGGCGGAGGTCGGTAGCTCTCTCCAGCCCTTTCGAAATATCCCCAAATTGTTTGAAAATTGGCAGGATAGTAGTTACTTAGCTTAGAATTTGGACGATGAAGAAAAAGACGATAGAAATTGATTATTTCGAGACCACCTCCACCGATGGTCTTGATGCTACAGAAGTCAGGCTGATCCACAAAGCCAAATCTGCTGCAAAGAAGGCTTATGCGCCCTATTCGGGCTTCAGTGTGGGAGCGGCTGTACTTCTGGAGAACGGAGACATCATTACCGGCAGCAACCAGGAAAATGCCTCATATCCCTCAGGTGTCTGCGCCGAGAGAACCGCCCTCTACTACGCCGGTTCTGCCTTTCCGGAGGTACCGGTAAAAACCATCGCCATTACGGCTTTTTACAAAGATGATTTCATCCGTCTTCCCGTAACACCGTGCGGGGCCTGCAGACAGGTCATCCTGGAAACACAGCGACGCCACGACAGAAAGATCCGGATCATCATGTTTGGCGAAGATCTGATCCGTCTCGTCGATGACGTTCAACAGTTATTGCCTTTTCCGTTCGAAAAGATCGGATGAAAGATGGGTATTGAACATCCCGAAAATATCATCAGCCGGGGGTTCCGCAATAAGTCTCAGAGGCACCTGTTTGACAGGATGAATAAAACTCATCTCCCGGGCATGTAAGCTTATTCCACCGTTTTTGTTCGATCGTGGGAAACCGTATTTCAGGTCTCCTTTTATTGGACAGCCGACAGCTGCAAGCTGGGCCCTGATCTGGTGGTGCCTGCCTGTATGCAGTTCCACTTCAAGGAGGAAATAATTGTCGGATGCCCCGATCAGCCTGTAGGTAAGTGAAGCTTCCTTTGCCCCGGGTGTGTCGGGATCGCAGGTATAACTCTTATTCTGCTTCTCGTTTTTTTTAAGAAAATGCACCAGGGTCTCTTCCTCCCGGGGAGGCTTATTTTTCACCACCGCCCAGTATTTTTTCACCGTTTGTTTGTCGCGGAACAGCGCATTCATCCTGGAAAGGGCCTTGCTGGTTTTGGCAAAGACCACCACCCCGCTTACCGGCCTGTCGAGTCTGTGCGGTACTCCTATAAACACGTTGCCGGGTTTTAAATCCCTCTCCCCGATAAAGGCTTTCAGGATCCTGTCCAGCGAATCGTCGCCCGTCCGGTCGCCCTGCACTATATCAGAAATACGCTTATTGACCGCGATAAGATGATTATCTTCATAAATGATTTCGGGAACAGAGACCATCACCTCTCAGTATTGTTCTTTCTCATTTGGGAAATCCTGATTCCTCACATCTTCGATATATGACTGGACGGCGCCAAGCATTTCCTGGTAAAGATTATGATATCTTCTCAGAAAACGGGGAGAGAATTCCTGTGTAATGCCCAGCATATCGTGAACCACAAGTACTTGTCCGTCTACGAGCGGGCCTGCTCCGATACCTATGGTCGGAATCTTGATTGCGGCGGTAACTTCTCCGCCCAGTGAAGCCGGGATTTTCTCAAGGACAATGGCAAAACAGCCCGCCTGCTCGAGAACACGTGCATCATCAAGAAGCTTGTCAGCCTCTTCCTTCTCCCTTGCCCTGACAACATAAGTGCCGAATTTATGGATCGACTGCGGGGTAAGCCCCAGGTGACCCATGACAGGAATTCCGGCGGTAAGGATCCTTTCTACCGATTCCTTTATCTCCTTGCCTCCTTCCATTTTCACGGCGCTGGCTCCAGTTTCTTTCATGATCCGGATCGAAGAAGCAAGTGCTTCCTTGGAATTGCCCTGGTATGTTCCAAAAGGAAGGTCAACGACCACCAGGGCACGCTTTACCGCCCTAACCACACTGGAAGCATGGTAAATCATCTCATTAAGGGTGATGGGCAACGTTGTGTCATGTCCCGCCATGACATTTGAGGCTGAATCACCAACCAGTATGACATCGATGCCTGCCTGGTCAAGGATCCTGGCCATAGAATAATCGTATGCCGTCAGCATGGCAATCTTCTCATGCTTGAGTTTCATCTCATTCAACACATGAGTTGTAACTTTTTTTACTGATTTATGTATTGACATCACAAAAATTTTAAAGGTCAAGGTCTGCAAAGTTCGTGATAATATTCAGGAATGGACCTAAAAACCCTGATTTTTTTGTGATCTCCGGTCGGGATGCCGGATCAGGCAGATGGAACGTGTTGCCTGTGGTCGCATCAGCTCAATGACAGCATGACTTTTTGTCATTATAACTGAGCGGATTCCTGTTTTCACTTCCTTAGTGCGGTCCATAATGTCAGGATTTCCAGTATTGATCCAAATGGCACAATCATTGAAAGCTATTAGTGAAATTTTGGATAACGAATCATAAAAAGATATAGATTATGGGTAAAATTATCGGAATAGACTTAGGCACAACCAACTCCTGTGTTGCTGTTATGGAGGGGAATGAACCTGTTGTGATTCCCAACAGTGAAGGTAAAAGAACAACCCCGTCCATGGTAGCTTTTGTTGAGAACGGAGAAAGAAAAATCGGCGATCCGGCTAAGCGCCAGGCTATCACGAATCCCACCAAAACCGTATACTCCATTAAAAGGTTCATGGGAGAGACATATGACAAGGTCACAAAGGAGATTAACAGGGTTACCTATAAAGTAATCAAGGGAGAAAACAACACCCCAAGAGTGCAGATCGATGACAGAAAATACTCCCCGCAGGAAATTTCAGCGATGATCCTTCAGAAAATGAAGAAAACTGCTGAAGATTACCTGGGACAGGAAGTGACAGATGCCGTAATTACCGTTCCGGCGTATTTCAGTGATTCACAGCGGCAGGCAACCAAAGAAGCCGGTGAAATTGCCGGACTGACAGTAAAAAGGATCATTAACGAGCCTACTGCCGCGTCCCTGGCCTATGGCCTCGACAAACGCGGGAAAGACATGAAGATCGCCGTGTTCGACCTTGGCGGTGGCACCTTCGATATTTCAATTCTCGAACTCGGAGAGGGCGTCTTTGAAGTTAAATCTACCAATGGTGATACTCATCTTGGCGGTGACGATATAGACCATGCAATCATTGACTGGCTCACCAGCGAATTCAAGAAAGATGAAGGAGCTGATCTCTCCAAGGACCCGATGGCTCTCCAGCGTCTGAAGGAAGCTGCTGAAAAGGCAAAAATTGAGCTTTCCAGCGCTACAAGCACAGAAATCAACCTGCCATATATCATGCCCGTCGACGGTGTTCCAAAGCACCTGGTAAAGACGCTGACACGTGCTAAATTTGAAAGCCTTGCAGACAGCCTTATCCAGGCAACCGTGGAACCCTGCAGGAAAGCCCTGAAGGATGCAGGAATGACTTCAAAGGATATCGATGAAGTTATCCTGGTCGGTGGTTCGACAAGGATCCCGGCTATCCAGCAGGTAGTGGAAAAATTCTTCGGTAAAGCACCTTCCAAAGGAGTGAATCCCGATGAAGTTGTAGCTGTAGGTGCTGCTATCCAGGGCGGTGTGTTAACCGGTGAAGTCAAAGATGTGCTGCTGCTCGACGTTACCCCCCTCTCCCTCGGGATTGAAACTATGGGAGGCGTGTTTACCAGACTGATCGAATCAAATACCACCATCCCCAGTAAAAAAGCCGAGGTATTTACAACAGCATCCGATAGCCAGCCCTCAGTTGAAATCCATGTACTCCAGGGAGAAAGGCCTATGGCCAGGGATAATAAGACCATTGGCAGGTTTCACCTCGACGGAATCCCGCCGGCCCCGAGAGGCGTGCCGCAGGTCGAAGTGACCTTCGATATCGACGCAAACGGGATCCTCAACGTTTCTGCCAAAGATAAAGGAACGGGCAAGGAACAGAGCATCCGTATCGAAGCTTCATCAGGCCTCAGCGATCAGGAGATCGAAAGGATGAAAAATGAGGCCAGGGAAAATGCAGCCAGCGACCAACAGGCCAAGGAAAAGATCGATAAACTTAATGCTGCCGACAGCCTGATTTTCCAGACTGAAAAACAATTGAAAGAATTCGGTGATAAGATCCCGGCAGATAAAAAGGAACCTATCGAAAAAGCGCTGGCAACCCTGAAAGAAGCTCATAAAAATGCAGATCCCGATGCCCTTGAGAAAGCCACTGCAGAACTGAATAGTGTTTGGCAGGCCGCATCCGAAGAGATGTACAAAGCCGGTCAGCAGGCACAGGCCGAAGGGGCAGGTGCCGACGGCGGCTCCCAGCAACAGCAGTCACAGGGCGGAAGCCAGAGTGGCAACGGTAAGAAAGGCGATGAAGAAGTAACCGATGTCGACTTCGAAGAAGTGAAATAATACCTACTGCATAATACACATTTGGCTAAAAGGCTGTTCTCTGAGAGAACAGCCTTTTTGATTTGGAATACAGAAGGTAGACGACGTGATGTTTCATGTCTGTGAAAAAAACGAATACCCAATCTGTGTTATCTGTGTTATCTGTGGTGAAAATGAAGGATGAACCAAATCGTTGAGACGTGATGCTGCACGTCTATGAAAAAATCAGATACCCAATCTTTGATAATCTGTGTTAATCTGAGTAATCTGTGGTGAAAATGAATCCTGAATTCGGAGACGGGAGAAGGTCCCAGTATATGCTTCGATGGGCTGGGTTTCCCCTTTTAGGGGACTAAGGGGTGAGCGTGGGGAAGAAGGTGTCTGAAAAAGATTAAAAAAAAGAGTGGGGTGAAAGGTGAAAGGTGAAAGGTGAAAGGCAAAAGTGAGAGTTTGAGGGAGAATATCGAAAAATGAATATTGAATTTCGACGGAAGCAGATGGAGGATTAAACGACGGGGCATAATAAGGGGCTTCGTTATTCTAAGGAGTTCTTTCTTAGACTGGGGTCCCTCCCCCGCCATCCGAACCCGCCGCCCTTTATGACTTTCACCCCCCCAATCTCAGCGTCCCCATTTCCACTTTTTGACGAAAAGTTATCAACTCACCCAAAATGATGACATACGTTTTGACGAAAACAACCTGAAATCATCATTTTTTTATCTCACTGCAAAAATATTTCAGTCCTTTTTTGTATAAGACCATTTCGGCATTCCGAACAGGAATAAAATTTTCCACGTGATGATTCCAGGGATTATTCTTTTTCCCTTTTCGTCCCTGCGTCGTTCACCGGTCATAACCACCACGGGCAGAACCGTGGCTATGCATGGGTTACCGCTCTGCGGTTCGGGGGGACTGATTCCGGGGATTATTCTTTTTCCTTGTCGTCCTTGCGTCGGTCATCGGTCATCGGTCATAACCACCACGGGCAAAACCGTGGCTATGCGTGGGCTACCGCTCCGCGGTTCGGGGAACTGATTCCGGGGATCATTCTTTTTCCTTGTCGTTCTTGCGTCGGTCATCGGTCATCGGTCATAACCACCACGGGCAAAACCGTGGCTATGCGTGGGCTACCGCTCCGCGGTTCGGGGAACTGATTCCGGGGATTATTCTTTTTCCCTTTTCGTCCCTGCGTCGTTCACCGGTCATAACCACCACGGGCAAAACCGTGGCTATGCATGGGCTACCGCTCTGCGGTTCGGGGGACTGATTACCGGGATCATTCTTTTTCCTTGTCGTTCTTGCGTCGGTCATCGGTCATCGGTCATAACCACCACGGGCAAAACCGTGGCTATGCGTGGGTTACCGCTCCGCGGTTCGGGGGAGTGATTCCGGGGATTATTCTTTTTCCTTGTCGTCCTTGCATCGTTCATCGGTCATCGGTCATAACCACCACGGGCAGAACCGTGGCTATGCGTGGGTTACCGCTCTGCGGTTCGGGGGGACTGATTACCGGGATCATTCTTTTTCATTTTCGTCTTTGCGTCGTTCACCGGGCATAACCACCACGGGCAAAACCGTGGCTATGCATGGGTTACCGCTCCGCGGTTCGGGGGAGTGATTCCGGGGATTATTCTTTTTTCCTTTTCTTACTTGCGTCGTTCACCGGTCATAACCACCACGGGCAAAACCGTGGCTATGCTTGGGCTACCGCTCCGCGGTTCGGGGGAGGGATGCCGGGATCATTTTTTCCTTGTCGTCTTTGCGGCTTTCTCCGGTCATCCCCACCACGGGCAAAACCGTGGCTATGTTTGGGTTACCGCTCTGCGGTTCGGGGGATTGATTCCGGGGATTATTCTTTTTTCTTGTCGTCTTTGCGGCTTTCTCCGGTCATAACCACCACGGGCAAAACCGTGGCTATGCTTGGGCTACCGCTCTGCGGTTCGGGGGATTGATTCCGGGGATTATTCTTTTTCCTTTTCGTCTCTGCGTCATTCACCGGTCATAACCACCACGGGCAAAACCGTGGCTATGCTTGGGCTACCGCTCTGCGGTTCGGGGGATTGATTCCGGGGATTATTCTTTTTCCTTTTCGTCCCTGCGTCATTCACCGGTCATAACCACCACGGGCAAAACCGTGGCTATGCTTGGGCTACCGTTCCGCGGTTCGGGGGACTGATTACCGGGATCATTCTTTTTCCTTTTCTTACTTGCGTCGTTCACCGGTCATAACCACCACGGGCAAAACCGTGGCTATGCTTGGGCTACCGCTCCGCGGTTCGGGGGAGGGATTCCGGGAATTATTGCTTTTTCTTTTCGTCCCTGCGTCGTTCACCGGTCATCCCCACCACGGGCAAAACCGTGGCTATGCGTGGGTTACCGCTCCGCGGTTCGGGGGACACAATTTCATGGATCATTCCATCTTCTCTTCTTCACCTTTTCACTTCTTCACTTTCTAACTTTCTAACTTTCTAATCCCTAACTCCCGTAATCCCGTAATCCCGTAATCCCGTAATCCCTAACTCCCTATCTCCCTATCTCCCCAACATCTCCCAGCACCCAAAAAACAACAATCTGCCCATGAAATTCTTCCCACATACTCTTTCCTGATCGGGATAACATTTCTCATGATTATTCGTTATTTTTGGAAAAACGAATCAGATGATGTTCAAAAAACTCGTCTTCATTATAGTACTCGTGGGATATGCCTTCTGCAGCTATGGCCAGGATACGGTTTTCAACCAGCTTAATGCCGCCGGACAGAAAACGGGGTACTGGAAGAAATATTACGACAACGGCAAACTCCGCTACCAGGGCTGTTTTGAAAATGACAAGCCTGTC
This sequence comes from uncultured Bacteroidales bacterium, assembly GCA_963732905.1. Taxonomy (GTDB): domain Bacteria; phylum Bacteroidota; class Bacteroidia; order Bacteroidales; genus DASQZK01. Next base: position 87,271 of record CAVTBM010000005.1, on the reverse strand, counting down.
GGACTGATGAGAAAGTACTACAAAGGGGGCATTCCGGAAGCAGTGATCCAGTTCAGCAGTGATGGAAATACAGCACACGCAGAACTTTTCTATGAGAACGGGAAAATAGCAGCTGAAGGAAATTATGTCGGGAATAAAAAGGACAGTACCTGGCTGTTCTATTCTTTTTATAACGGACGCATGGCTATACAGGAAAATTATACGATGGGTAAGAAAAACGGCATGTCACAAAATTTTTACGACAATGGCCAGGTTTCCGAGAAAACGGAATGGAAAAATGGTATCAAGGACGGGCTTTGGGAACAGTACTATGAGAACGGACAACTCCGGATGCGGTCGTCTCATAAGAATGGGGAACGGGATGGCGAGTTTGAGACATACAGTGCCGAAGGAAAACCCTCCATTCAGGGCTACTATAAAGATGGGGTGATGAATGGCCCATGGCAGTATTTTAAGGAGGATGGAAAACCTGATTTTAAAGCACAGTACGTCAACGGAAAAATGCTGCCAAACAAAGAGTATGAGAAGAGGCAGGACGAATTCTCCAGGAAAATTGAGGAAAAGATCGGGGAAATTCCGGATTCAACCAACCTCGATTTACACTAACCCTGTTTTATCTAACCCGCAACCGGATGGCACATAAACTCTCCCTTTCCCTGTTATTTTTCGGACTTTTTATTCTTCCGGTCCAGGCACAAAGGCTTGCTCCGCGAAAATACTGGATCCCCTTCACGGATAAGGAGAACAATACATGGTCACTTTCCGATCCCACACAATTCCTTTCAGAGCGTGCCATACTCAGAAGGGAAAATCAGCATATCGCCATCACCGATGAGGACCTCCCTGTTTCCGGGATCTATGTCGACAGCCTCAGGAATATGGGATTAAAAATCCTGGGCACCAGCCGCTGGTTTAACGCTGCTATTGTACAGACGACAGATACCCTTCTTCTTGACACAATTTCTGCTAAGGTAAGCTTCATCAAACCCTTCAACCCTTACAATGATTATTTTCTTCAATCAGGGGAAAAGAATGCCATGGCATTGCCGTTTGGAGATTTCAATGCGCCACTCCAGGAAAGTGAAAACTATGGATTATCCTACCCACAGATCATGCTTCTAAACGGAAATACGCTGCATGATCTGGGGTACCTCGGTAATACGATCCAGATTGCAGTTATCGATGCCGGTTTCTACAAGGTGGACAGCCTGGCAGCTTTCGATCACCTGGAGCAGGAAGGGAAGTTGCTCGGCCACAGAGATTTCGTTAATCCGGCTTCCAACATTTTCAAAGAGAGCAACCACGGTATGGCAGTTCTGAGTACCATGGCTGCCTACCTTCCCGGTACGATGGTTGGTACAGCTCCTGAAGCAGGATACTGGCTGCTCCGCTCTGAGGATGTGAACTCCGAGTACCGGATCGAAGAGGCCAACTGGCTTATGGCGGCTGAATTTGCCGACAGTGCAGGCGCCGATATCATCACGAGTTCGCTAGGATACAGCCAATTCTCCGATAGTATGATGAACTACCGTTACAGTATGCTCGACGGAAAAACCGCCATGGTCACCAGTGCAGCTGAAAAAGCCTTTTCAAAGGGCATACTGGTGGTGGTCAGTGCCGGAAATGATGGCAATAAAAGCTGGGGATATATTACCCCGCCTGCTGACGGTGTCGACGTAATGACTGTCGGCGCCGTGGATATTAACGGACAAATCGCCGACTTCAGTTCAAGGGGTCCTACTCCCGATCATCGAGTCAAACCCGATGTTGATGCCGTAGGTTTTCAAACCATCATCATGACCCCCTCAGGAATCGCCGGTACAGGCGATGGCACCTCTTTCGCAGCACCGCAGATTGCCGGCATGGCCGCCTGCCTGTGGGAAGCCTGTCCAACCAGGACAAATAAGGATATCCTCATGGCAATCCGCCGGTCTGCCAATCATTTTGCCATGCCCGATACAGCCTACGGTTACGGCATACCCGATTTCATGCTTGCACTATGGAGCATTGCCGCCCTCGATACCACCACTGAAATGCCTCCCCTGGTGGCCTTTCCGAATCCATTTTCAAACACCACCGGGATCAATGTTGTTGATGCTGTTGGAGTGATCAAACAAGTACATATTTTTTCAACCACAGGGCAACTGGTGTATTCTGATTACGGGTCCTGGTCCACCGGTGAAAACATCCGCATCAAAAACCTGGATAACCTGGCTGCCGGGATTTATTTCCTCGTAGCCAGAACAGATAAAAAAGACTACGTAATCAAACTTATCAAGCAGTGAAATGAACCCCGAAAGTCTGACATTAAGCATCCTGAACCTCCGGATAAAGGAATCCATTGAGACCTCCTTCCCGGGGAATGTATGGGTAACTGCTGAAATCAGCGAAATAAGTTTTAATCCTACGGGACACTGCTATCTCGAACTTATTGAAAAAGAAAGTAACGGTGACCGTATCATTGCCCGTATGAGGGCAACTATCTGGGCTTCCACTTTCAGAATGTTAAGGCCCTATTTTGAAAACACAACCGGTTACCGGCTTTCTGCAGGGATTAAAGTCCTTGTTAACGCCGGTCTTGTATATCATGAGGTCTATGGTTTAAGCCTGAATATTAAGGATATAGATCCAACATATACACTCGGTGACCTGGCCAGAAAAAAAATTGAAATCCTCAACAGGCTTACTTCAGAAGGCGTGATTGACATGAACAGGCAGTTGGAACTACCTGTCGTCCCTCAGCGAATAGCCATCATCTCATCAGAAACAGCGGCTGGCTACGGCGATTTCATGAACACACTCCAAAACAACCTGTACGGATTTTCATTCCATACAATGGTTTTCCCGGCTATCATGCAGGGTGATAAAGCAGTGGCTTCCATCATTTCCGCACTGGAAAAAATCTATGATCGGGAAGAGGACTTCGATGTAGTTGTCGTTATCAGGGGTGGCGGTGCACAAGCCGACCTGGATTGCTTCAATCATTACGACCTTGCCTTTCATATCACCCAGTTTCCTTTGCCGGTCCTGACAGGAATAGGCCATGAACGGGATGAGACCATCGTCGATCTGGTGGCGAATCAAAGACTGAAAACACCGACAGCGGTAGCCGGCTTCCTGATCGACCGTCTCGCAGAATTCCTCGAATACCTCGACTCTTGCGAACAGCAGGTCCACGACATCAGCTACGAAATAATCCGCACCACAAGGGATCAGTTGGTTGCATTAACAAGGGAGCTTTCTTATCTTTTAAACAGTAAACTCTCGGAAAACAGAAGTTACCTGCAGGGAATCATCAGACACAGTCCGACGACCATCCGCCGGTATTTCGAAAAAAACAGAATGCATCTGGAACAGAAAGGAAGACTTACTTTCCTCTATTCCCGGAACCTGATAGAACGGCAAAAAAGTGAAATTGGCTACCGAATGAAGGAAATGGTCAGGTCATCCGGGAATTTCCTTCATATCCGGAAGGAAAAACTGGAACGCTTCGAACGGCTAAACCAGTCCCTGGATCCTGGTCATATCCTGAAACGTGGCTTTTCCATAACCTTGTACAACGGGAAACCTCTCACGGATAGTAAAGGACTTTCAACCGGTGAAGAGATCACGACCATTCTGAATTCAGGCCGCGTAATAAGCGATGTAAAACAACTTATAAAAGACACGAAAAATGGCTAAGAAAGAGATCCGGTACTCGGAAGCCGTCGACGAAATTGAATCCATACTCCGGCAACTGGAGAGTGGGGAACTTGATGTTGACGAAATGACAGACAAGGTCAAACGGGTAACATTCCTTATTAAATTCTGCAAATCGAAACTTAAGGCTACCGAAGAATCGGTTCAAAAAATCCTGGAGGAAGACCTGGATGAACCGGCAGAGGAATGATCACCTATTCCGTAGCAACATTCAGATCGAAATCAAATTCAAAAGATCCTTCAAGATAATCGATCAGATGCCCTATATCCAATGCAAAACCGATCCTTACCGTTGAATTTCTGAAGAATTCCCTTGAAATATGTTTTATCTGGTTCTGGTTGGCAATCAATACCTGTATCGGGTCGATGTCGTTGATCTGCCATTTTCCTTCTTCACCCTTTAGTACCCTGAGGTTCTGGTCCACAATATCCGACAGGTAACTGTAATTTTTAACCAGACTCATTTCCTTGTTCGAAATAATTCCGAGCACTGTCCCGTTTACCACTTCCATAAGTGGCCCGCCGCTGCCTCCCTGCTTTACCGTGCCGTCGTACTGGATGAATGACAATCCTTTGCTGTTCTTATAATAGGAAGAGACCATGGCAGATTTTATCGACATATTATTGTATTCGTTCTGGTATGCCATTGATACAGCTTCGAGACCGGGGGAAGGAGAACAATTCCGGCAAAGCTTGAGTGAATGGGTGTTTCTGAATTCAGGAAAATCAGCCGGCAGGATAGCAAAACCCAGGTCGCAGAAATCCTCCTGATCCGGCAGGATATACAAGAGTTCATTATATCCCATCCTGAGTTCTGCCTCCGGAGTCATCCCATCCTCCTTATAAAAGGTGATTTTGACTTCCTTTGCTCCCTTGACATGATAAAGCAGGTCATCCGTTATTATTTTATTCCCTGTTCTGAATCCCGTCAGGCCAAACGTGCGGCTGCCACTGGTTCCAAAAAATTCAATCGAGCAGACAGCCTTGTGGTAATTTTTCCATATATCCCTGTACATCGTGGTAGTTTTATGTATGAAGATCACATAGTCTACCCTTTATACCATTAAGTCCTGAAAAATAACACCAAAAAAGCCACTTTTTTTAAAAAAAAATGAAATAAAAACGTAATCATCTCTTTTTAACATACTTAAGAATGAGCATATTCATGGGATTTGATCCGAGCCCTGATACATTTACCGGAACGAAACGGACAACCTGATCGTAGTAAAGCGGAACGATGACGGCATGGTCGATGATCATCTGATCCATCTCTTCATACAGATGTGAACGCCGGGAAGGATCTGAAGAGTTTATGGCTTCGTTGTAAATCCGGTCGTATCGTTTGTCGGAAAAATGGGTGTAGTTCGGTCCTGACGGACTGAAATTTCCGGTGTAAAACAGGGAAAGGTAATTTTCGGGATCTGGATAGTCGGCAATCCAGGAACCCCTGAAAAACATGAGGTTTGAATTAGCGACCTTATTCCTGAATGAAGCGCCAGTTGCCACGTCCAGGCTTAACCTGATACCCAGCCTGGCCAGTTCAAACTGGATATACTCGCAAAGATCAAGATAGTCGGCTGTAGTGGTAAGCTTTATTTCGCCAAGGCCTTTGCCGTTGGGAAAGCCTGCCTTTTCAAGATAGTACCTGGCTGAATCAGGGTTATAGCCGAAGCCTGTAATCCTGCTGTGATCAAAATCCGGAAGACCATACGGGACCATCCCCTTCACGGCCGGTTCACCGATATTGTTTCGCAGATACCTTAGCATTCGTCTCCTGTCAAAACCAAAATTGATAGCTTTACGTACACCGCTGATCTTCAGCGGACTGTTCTTAACTTCCTTCAAGGTGGTATCAACGAGAAATCCGAGGTACTCTGTGTTCAGGTATGGTTGTGTGATCAGCTTATAACGGCCTTCATAATGCGGGTTCAGATGCCCGGAGGGTGTCAGCAATTCGTCTTTGTAGGTAGGATGAACACCACTGAGAAAATCCAGGTTGCCACTGAGGAATTCCAGGAATTCCGACTGTTTGTCCTTGATAAAAGTAACCGCCACCGCATCGAGATAGGGTAAACGGTTGCCGGAGCTGTCTCTTTCGAAATAATGAGGGTTCTTCACCAGCACCAGCTTTTCATCCTGTACCCACATCCTGAACATAAAAGGGCCGGTTCCCACCGGGTGCCTCGAAAAATCTTTGCCGTAACGCTCCACCGCTTCATGGGGTACAACAAAACAATACGGCATGGTGAGAATGCCGGCAAAGGGAGGAAAAGGTCCGTCAAGCCAGATCCGGAAGGTAGAATCATTAAGAGCTTTGAATCCTTTGGGATGATCCGCGTCACCTTTTTGCAGCTTACTGAACACCCATAGACCCGGTGAGGCTACTGCGGGATCAAGTATCCTGGAAAAGCTGAATTCCACGTCTTCTGCACTGGTCATCCTGCCCCTGCCTCCCGGGAAAACCGGGTCGTCATGAAACCGGACGTCCATACGCAGTTGAAAGGTATATACTTTCCCGTCAGGGGATACTTCCCAGGACTTTGCCAGGGCCGGTCTGATCTTCAGGCTGTCGTCCATCTGAAGGAGACCGTTAAACAGCTGGCTTACCGGCCAGATAACCGTCTGATTGCGGGCATAGGCAGGATCAAGGCTGCTGATCCCTTTTGATTCATTGTATCGGAAGACATGCGACAGGTCATCAATTTGGTGACTGTGGTTTGCACATGAAGCGGCACACAGTGCAAAAAGTAAAATGAAAATCCTGTTTTTCATCCGGAAATAACCTCTATAAATATTTGTTCAGGACGAACATCAATTCATTTATCCTGACCGGCTTGGAAATATAATCATCACATCCGGCATCCAAACTCATTTCCCTTTCACCCGCCATAGCATAGGCCGTTTGCGCCACTACCGGAATATTTTTGTTCATACCCTTGATCACCCGGGTGGCTTCATAGCCGTCCTTCACCGGCATCTGCACATCCATGAGTACCAGGTCGATATGTCCGGTAGTAAAGAGCTGAATGGCTTCATCGCCGTCTTTGGCCCAGAGAATATTCGCATTTGTCCTCTTCAGGATTTCATTCAGAAGGAAGAAATTTGAACGATCATCTTCAGCAATCAGGATGGTTTTCCCTTTCCAATTCTTTGGTGAATGGTCGAGGGTAATCAGTTCTTCAGGTACCTCAACATCCTGATTCCTGAAAGGTATGGAAAAATTGAATTCAGAGCCTTCACCCAGGTCTGAAACGAGTCCTATCTCACCTCCCATGAGTTCAACAAGATGTTTCGAGATGGCCAGGCCAAGACCTGTGCCTCCGTAAAATCTGGTCTTGATCTCATGTCCCTGGCGGAAACGTTCAAATATAATGGCCTGCTTCTCCTTGCTTATCCCTATGCCGGAATCACTGACGTAAAACCAGATGAAGCCTTCGGATATTTTACTGATCCCGAACCGGATTTCACCTTCCTCTGTAAACTTGATGGCATTATTCAGCAGGTTAGAAAATATCTGGCGAAGCCTGAACTCATCCGTGAACAACTGCACGGAGGGATTGAAGTTGCAGTTATCCTCCACAAGGCGTAACTTTTCCTTACCCTGCCTGATGATTTGTTTTGAGAAAACCATCTTCAGGTCCTTCAAAATTGGAACGAGGTCAAAAAACGACTTGTTCATCCTGATCTGTCCGGCTTCAATCTTGGCGATATCGATAATATCATCGATAAGATGCATCAGAGAATCGGCCCCGTTATTAATTTGCTGAATGAAATCGTTTCGTTCGATGTCTGTGATACCGTCATTCGACAGAAGTTCGGCAAATCCGATGATGGCGTTCATCGGTGTCCTGATCTCATGTGACATATTGGACAGGAAGGCTGTTTTCAGGCGATCGGATTCTTCTGCCTTTTCCTTGGCAATTTTAAGGTTAAACTCGTATTCTTTCCGTTCATCAATATTCTTGACCACGATCACGAAGGTCTCACTGCCAGCATCCGACCCATGTATAACCCCGAGGGAGGTTTCTGAAAAAAACTCAGATCCGTCCTCCCTTCTCATTCTGAATTCGATATTTTTTTGATAGCTGCTCATGAGTGTATCGTGGAGACTGTTCTGAGCCCTGATTACGTCGGAGAGAGAAATGAAATCAAAGAAATTACGTGAGTGTAATTCTGTCGGATTCACCCTGACCATATCGGGGAAGCTTGTATTGTGATCGAGTATTCCACCTTCTACATCGATTACGACAAGTCCGTCGGGTGATGATTCGATGATCCTTCTGAGCCGTTCCTGATTCTGTCTCAGGTGATCCTGATCCATCCTTCTTTCAATGGCAAGGGCTATCTGGTCGGAAACAAATTCCAGAAGCTGAACATCATCTTCGGTAAAGCGGATCTTTTCATCATAGCTCTGTACAACAAAAACGCCAATGATTTTGTCACCGTTTCTCAGGGGTACTCCCAGCCACGACACGGAAGGTGTACCAATGGGTTCGATCTCGCCCGAGATTTCAAGCTCATCGATACGCTGCCTGCTCACAAGCTGCGACTTGCCCGACCGGATGACATAAGCGGTGACAGTTTTACCAGCAGGAAACTCTTTGAAATTATCCTTCTCATCTCTGTGAAAAGGCAGTGTGATCTTATCTGTTTGCTCATCGTACAGGGCCACATAGCAATTGGTTGTATCGATTACCCGTTGCAACGACTTCTGTATAGTTTCAAACAGCTCATCCAGATTCCGGGTTGTTGTTACCGAGTTGGCAATTTCGAACAGTACCTCCTGTATGTTCTCATGTCTCTTGCGAAGGGAAATGTCGACATGTGTCCCGACAAAACGGATGGGCAAACTCTTCTTATCCGTTTTGAAAGCTTTTCCCCTGGAAAGGATCCATGCATAGGTTCCGTTCTTCCTTTTCACCCGCATTTCCACTTCGGATAACCTTTCGTTGTTCCCTGGTAATTCGTCGAAGTACGTATTGACGCTTTTGAGATCATCGGGATGAATCAGGCTGAAAAATGTTTCAGTGTCATTTCTTAATTCATTCGGTTCGTATCCGAGCATCGTAAAAAAGCGGGGTGAAAAGTAAATCTCGCCCGTTTCCCTGTTCCAGTCCCACAGCCCGTCATTTGAAGCTTCCAGAGCCATTTTAAGCCGCTCCTCACTTATCTGCAGAGCTTCCTGGCTTTTCTTGATCTCCGTGATATTCTCCGCCGTTCCCAATATCCCGATCACATTACCCTCATCATCATGAAGGGGGATTTTGTTTGTATCATTCCATGAAAAATTTCCATCCGCGAGCTGCCTTTTCTCAATAATATGGTACTCGGGGGTGTCGGTGTCCATAACCCGTTTATCGCATTCTACAAAGAAGTCCGATTCCTCCTTCCGCCAGGGAAAATCATAGTCTGTTTTGCCGGATACATCCTCGGGTTTTTTAAGCCCTGCTGATGCTGTAAAGGTTTTATTGCCTCCCAGGTAAACAGAGTTCCTGTCTTTCCAGAACACAGCCTGGGGGATATTATCGAATACAAGGTGGAGCATTTCTTCCGATTCCTTTAACTTCCGCGCAGCGATTTTTTTATCCGTGATATCACGGGCAACGGCCAAAACCGTGGTCACGTCACCCTCATCATTAAATTCCGGGAAGAGACGGTATTCTATATAGGCTGGTTTTCCCTTCACTTCGGTCATAGACTCCACTTCATAGGATCTTTTTTCGGAGAATACCCGGTAAATATTTTCCTCCCAGGTTTTGATAAAAGTTTCATTAAAGATGTCCATTTCACGCATGGAACGGTTCATACAGGCATTTGGCTCAACACCAAAAAGTTCCCGTATGGAATCATTTACAAAGAGATGTCTGAGGTTTTTATCGCAGCGTAAAATAGCGTCCGGGGTGTTCTGTGAAAGAACACGGTACTGTTCTACACTTTCATGTAGCGACATTTCTGCCCGTTTTTGTTTGTCGATATCCTTGACCAGGGCCATCAGGAAATGCACCGGCCCAAGTTTTACCTTCTGAAGGGTGACATGAACCCAGAAAAGCCGGCCTGATTTGTGCCTGGCCAACCATTCCCTGGCCTGCGGTTTACCATCGACAGCCAGTTTGGCATGCACCCGTGCTACTTCCGTGGTAAATCCTCCCGTGTCATCACTAAAATCACTGATCTTAAGCTTTTTTATTTCGTTTTTCTCATAGCCGTACATCTGAACAACCCTGTCGTTGACATCGATAATACTGAAATCACTGAGATCACGAAGAAAGATCCCGTCGTTGACTGAATTGAATACAGCCTCATATTTCGACTGCGACTCCCGGAGATGAATCTGCATCTTCACCTTTTCAGTGATATCGTTGATACAGAATACAATCTGACTGAATTTCCCGTCAATATCCATGACCGGAGTGATACAGGAGTCAAACCAGATTTCCTTTCCATCCCACTTCTGCAAAAGGAGGATTACACCCTTTACGGGCTCACCGGTTTCCGTCACCCGGGAAAAACAATTTTGTTTACTGCCGGAGACATGCTGTCCGTTCTCGTCCATAAAATGAAAGGCATCGAGAAGTTTTTTCCCCCGGATCTTTTCAATTTTCAGTCCTGTAAGTTTTTCCGCCTTGCTGTTGCAATGCATTACAACGGCATTGAGGTCGGCAAGGAAAACTCCGGTCTCTATATTGTCAAGCAGTTTGCGTGAAAGTTCCTCGCTTTCGCGTATCCTTGTCTCAGCCTGCTTTCTTTGCTCAATCTCCTGTTTGTACTGAAGGGCATATTTAACAGCCGAATTGAGCCTGACCAGATGTTCTTTCAGAACATAATCCCACGCCCCTTGTTTGATACAATCCACGGCTGTTTCTTCATCAAGAGAACCTGTAACAATGATAAACGGGGTGAGAAGCTTCTTCTTTTTTACTACTCGCAGGGCATCCAGACCGTTGAAACGGGGCAGGTTATAATCTGAAAGGATGATGTCGGGACAGAAATTGTCAAGTTCGGAGATAAATCCCTCTTCATCACAGACGACCCTCGTATCCATAATCCAGTCCTCCTTCTTCAGGGCTGTAATATTTAATTCAGCATCATAGTGGTTATCTTCCAGAATTAGGATCTTCAGGTTCTTTTTTGTCATGTGCAATTCGTTTCTTCAGAAATATTTCAGCAGTTAATTTACCAATTTACCCCTATACAAGATATCGTCACCCGGATATAAGATGGTTATTCAGAATCAATCTCAACAGGAAGGGTAAAATGAAACTTCGCGCCTCTGCCGGGAAAGCCTTCGGCCCAAACTTTACCTCCATGACGGTGGACGATTCTCTGGACGAGAGCAAGCCCGATACCACTGCCTTCAAATTCATCGGGGGTATGCAACCTCTGAAAGACCTTGAACACCTTTTCTTCAAATTTCTGTTCAAAACCAATCCCGTTATCTTCTACAGTGAAGATCCAGTAATTTCCTTGAGTTTCCCCCTTTACTTTTATAACCGGTGATTCTTTCTTCGAGCTGAATTTGACCGCATTGGAAATCAGGTTGATAAAAATCTGTCTTATCAATGCTCCATCGGCCCTGATAACGGGCAGGTTACCAGTTTTCAACGTACACCCGTTTTCTGTTTCCAAACCGGTTAATTCCTCCCAAACCGACCTGACTAATACTGAGGTGTCAACGACGGTGACCTGAAGGCTTTTACGCCCAAGCCTTGAAAAACGTAACAGGTCGTTAATCAGGCGTACCATATTGTCGGCATTCTCAGTAACATGATTCAGATACCTCAGAGGTTTTTCCTCCAGGTGTTCGCCGATTTCGGCTTTTAAAAGTGCCGAGAATCCTTTAATAGCTCTTAACGGAGCTTTCAGATCATGTGAAACGGAATAAGAAAAAGCTTCCAGCTCTTTGTTTGTCCGGTCCAGTTCCAACGTTCTCCTGATCACTTTCTCTTCAAGTTGCTGATTGAGTTCCAGGATTTCCAACCTGGCCTTCGAGAGCTCTGTCACATCGAGGATGGTGACTAATACCCTGGAAAGATCGGTCTCATGACCAGGCATAACGTACCAGCTGATCGACAGGGTTTTGAGCTGACCGCCGATCCTGATTTCCTTTGCATTATTTTCAATATATGTCTCTCCGGCCCTGAGCCGTACGAACAGGTCAACAAGACTGTCATAATCATCTTCAATGAAAACCTTGTCGGAAGATTTCAGGAGTTTTTCCCTGCTGGTCTCTCCATACAGTTGAACCGAGGCGCGATTGAGATCGATGATCCGGATACGCCGTATCATTTCCTTTATCCGTGATTTGTCCTGCAGAAGAAAATTTTGCAGGTCGGCCGTCGGCGGCAGGGGAAGTTCTTCAAGGTACTTTACAGCGTCGGAGTAATCATCCTCCCATAAGGAAATCGGCATATTCTCAAAGAGAGATTTGTACCGCTGCTCGCTGATCCGGAGTGATTCCAGGATACTGATCCTTTCCGTGATGTCAATGATCAGGCCTTCGATGCCAGAACACACCCCCTCATCGGTATAATACCCCTTCCCCTTCTCCGACACCCATTTTAATACTCCATCCCTGGTTCTCAAACAGTACTGCAGTTCATAAGGATCACCGCGCTTAACAGCTGTCTGAATAGTTGACCAAATATATTCACTGAACCGTTCCTCAACAAGACTGCTGAAATCAATCCGTTCCTGTGTAAATTCCGATGGCAGGTAACCAGTCAGCGCAAAGGAACCTTCGCTGACAAACAGCATGGTCCGTTTTATGTTATTTCGTGACTGAAAAATCATGCCCTGGAGATTCTGCACCAGGGTATCTAACCGGCGTTCACTTTCAACAATCCTTCCGGTCATCTGCTTTTGTTGAGTAATATCCGATAATCCGATCAGAAGCTTGTCCTCAAGAAGGGTCATGATAAAAAGAACATCTTTCTTTCGTCCGTCTTTGGCAGTTATCCTGAATTCCTCTTCAACGGTTCCTGATTCATTCAAATTTGCAGTCGATTCTTCCCATCTCTTCTTTGCCTTCATCCGGTATTCCGGATCAACAAAGACTTTATCGAACCATTCATCCGGACCGGAGAAATCCCCGATTCTATACCCTGTAAGGTTTGCAAACTTACTGTTAACATAGCCTCCGCCTTGTTTTATGTCGATAATCGCCATGGCAACAGGCATATTTTCAATTATGGCACTTAAATTCGATTCGCTCTTCGAGAGAAACAGTATCAATCCGGTTCTCTCACGAAAAAAAGCATGCGTCAGATAGGTGACCGGGATGAGCATGGTCAGAAATCCTTGCAGTATAAGGCCTGGTAACTCAAGAATCCGGCTGAATTCATAGTTGGTTCGCATCATGGAGAGGATTATCAGCAAGATAAGCGTACCCGAAACAACGAGGGTGGTTATCTTACTGTCAAACCGGATTGCAAGCCAGATGTACAGCGGGGCAAGAAAATACCCCAGCATGAAATTCACGAGGGGGTTCCCGAAATTTTCGGAAGATACAAGAAATATATAGGGTATCAATATCACGAGAAGAATGCACAGTTCCGGGATACTGGTCTTTGTCAGTTCAAATCCCCCCCGGGTCGACCATGTAATTATGAATGGAATAAAGAGTAGTACGCTGACAGCCCCTGCCAGGCACCAGACTAAAAAGCTAAGCAGGTAAGTCGGCCCGGCAACGGTAAAAATCTCCGGGATGGTCAAAAAAAGCGCATTGATCAGGGAGGGTACCAGGACCACAAATAGCAGGAAGGAGAAAAAGCTGGAAACAGTGAGAAGTGTTTTATCGTTTCCTGTGTATGTTTTCCGCAGGTAAAATCCCCCCGAAACAGCAGCAACAGATGATCCGGCGGCAACAATAAATGCAGTTGTGATCCGTGCTGTCCCTATGAAATTATAATACGGGACACCTGCAAAGACCAGCAAAAATGCAGCGGCAAATATGGGAATAGAGGCCTCTCTGCCTAAATAGTATACAGCCAGAATGCCGACGGCCAGGGATGGCATTAATATAATGAATTCACTGTGGCTGAGTGTTATCAGCCTCTCTGTGTATCCAAATACAAGACAGAGCAGGAAGACCGTGATCATCCTGAGGACAACAATTCCCCACTTCATAGGAGTTAGCAGGTTTGGTTATATAGCCGGTTGATTTTATCAGAAATATAAGTATTTTGAAATTAATCCGTGAAAAAATCCGGCAAAATCCTCGGACAGGCATTTGCGTACTCCTATTATTTTGGTGCCCGCACAAGGTTGTCGGGGGCAATATTCCCGTCAAAAACGCACTCTAACTCCGCCCATGACATGAGTTCCGGCTTGTGGGAAATAACCATCGAGCACTGCTTGCTCTCCTCCGCTCACATAGCGGTATACCCAGGCATTCGTAATATATTGTGTATTGAAAAGATTTGCAATCATAAAATTAAGGCTCAGGTCTTTAGTCCATTTCGTATCGAATGACCATGAAAACCTCAGATCATTCACAAAATACGGGTCAAGTTTCCTGAGTTCCGAATTTGTATTGTCTATGTATTGCTTGCTCACATAATGGGACTGAAGCTGTACGTCGAGCTTTCTCAGGAAGGTATAACTTATCAGGCTGGATCCGATCCATGACGGGGAGAATGCGATATCAGTCGTGCCGAGATTCTGGCTGTATTGATACGGCTGATTTTCCGGATCGCTCCAGTAATCCCAGTTATCTACATAGGCTACCATATCCGGAATTTTGTTCCTGCTGAGGGTCAGGCTGGCGTCCCAGGAGAAGTTCCTTCCGAATCTCAATCCTGTTATAAGCTCGATACCTGCCCGGTAACTATGATCAACATTGGTCATGACAGCCGACCCCACATCATTGATCTCCCCGGTAAGGACAAGCTGGTTCCGGTAATTCATGAAGTAAAGGTTAGCTCCAGCCCTGAGCCATGAAGCATTAATGTTATAGCCCGCTTCGTAGTCGAACAACGTTTCGGGACTGGGAACAGGATGGTTCGGATCGGCATCCACAAAATTATCCCTGTTTGGTTCACGGTTAGCCACAGCAAATGAAACGTAAATCCTCTGCCTTGAATCGGGCTGGAAATTTATGCCTGCTTTTGGATTCCAGAACACATAGTTGTGGTTCTGGGTGATTGAGATAAGCTCATTATCATCACCCTTTATGGCGTAACCAATGCCTCTTACCTGCATGTCACCGTACAGGCTGATCCGGTCGGAAAGGGCAAAATTCAGTTTTGAATAAAGATTATAATCCTGCTTTTTCCCCGTGTTGTTGTACCATTTGTGCCTGATCTCCGAATTACCGGCGAAACGGGCCCAGATCACGGTACCATAATGCCCGCCGATGTAATTGTTTCCGCCTCCTCCGAAGATCAGACTGAGACGGTTGTGTTTATAATTAAAGGAGAAAATCATCCCGTAGAAATCATTATCCAGCCATTTCCGGCGTATCAGATCTGTCGAGGTAATGGTGTCGCTACCAACAATCACCGGGTTAAGCAGGTATGCGGCAAGATCCTGATCTTCTTTGTATTCTTCGTAATAGCCGGCCCCTTTTGTATAATGCAATCCGGCATTGAACGTAATGTACTTCGACAGATCACGGGAATAGTGAAGCTGGTAATGATCCTGCCGGTAGTTGTCCGTCTCATTGTCATAATACCTCACGCTGCCGTCATCCGCGGTGTACTGCCCAATGCCGTTATAAGTCCGGTCGGTCTTCAGAAGATAACCCGGAACACCGTCCCAGGCCTGGTAGGTCTTCTCATTCCCTGAAAATATGTCCAGTTTCAGCAGGCTTTTGGGTGAATAATATGCCGAAGAAAAAAAGAAAGATTTTAATCCGGAGGATGCCCGGTCGATATAGCCGTCAGAACGGATATCTGACAATCTGAGATCAAAACTGAATTTGTCATTCAACAAACCGGATCCCACACTGACCGAGTTTTTAAGCGTATTATATGATCCGTAATACGAATTGACTTCACCATAGGCAGAGGTGTTGAGAGCGGTAGTCTCAAAATTCATGCTGGCTCCGAAAGCAGCTGCACCATTGGTGGAAGTGCCCACACCCCGCTGCACCTGCACATTTTCTACCGACCCTGCAAAATCAGGCAGATCAACGAAATAAACGCCATGCGACTCAGCGTCGTTCAGGGGAATGCCATCGATCGTCACGTTGATGCGGTTGAGATCTGTACCCCTGATGCGGAAACCCGTATACCCTACCCCGGCACCCGCATCCGATGTGGTAACCACGGATGGCGTGAAGGATAAAAGATAAGGTATATCCCTCCCGAAATCCTGCTTTCTGATCTCCTCCTTCGTCACCATGGACGAGGCAACAGGATCTTTTTCCCCTGCCCTCACGGCCCTGACAATGACTTCCTCCCCCATAACCGGTGAAGGGTGAAGGATAAAATGAATATTCAGATTTTTATCCAGATCGACTGTGGTATCAATTTTCATATAACCGACGTATGAAATACGAAGCTGGTAGGTGCCGGAATCAACTTTTCTGAAACTGAAATTACCCCCGGCATCGGTCACGGCCCCAAGAAACCGGTCTTTGAAAACCACATTTGCCCCGGTAAGAGCTCCCCCATTCTCATCCGTTACATTTCCTGAAAATATATATTGCGCGGATACCTGCATGGATGCAAAGAACCATACAAGCATAATACATGCTCGTAACATACTATTAAAATATTAAGAGGAATGTTTCACTTTAGCTTTCTCATTATTTCCCTTCGCCGGCATTACCCGGATCAGGTCCTAAGGGTATGATCTCAGCCCGAAATATTAAGGCACCCCCTTAGAGAGTAAGTTCAACAGTACATCGACAAAGATAGAAAAGGGAAATGAATGTGCAAAAAGATAAACCGGAATTTTGGTTGAAAGACGATGCACACCGGCAATAGCATCTGACGCTGTAAAAGAAAAAAAGGCATACCGCACCTGAGCAGCATACCTATTCTATGGAAAAAGCTTCGCTTATTATTATTTCAGCAAGAGATTATTCAACATTCAGCACATCCTTAATCGCCTTTTGAAATGTCTCTTTGGGCAGGGCTCCCATTGCCATCTGGGGCTGACCATCGGCAGGTACGAATAAAAGTGAAGGTATACTCTGAACGCCGAAGATGGCTGCCAGCTCCCTTTCGCTTTCTGTATCGACCTTATAAATATTTAGTTTTCCTTTGTACTCCTCCGACAGCTCCTCAAGGACCGGTGCCACCATTTTGCAAGGCATACACCAATCGGCATAAAAATCTATAAGGCAAGGCTTTTCGCCTTCAAACTTCCATTCTTTGTTTTCAACGTAATTAAAAACTTTTTCTTTGAATGTCTCGGCAGTTAAGTGTTCAATCATCACTGGAATGTTTAATTTACAATTATCAAAATGTTTTCATTTTTAAAGATACGTTTTAAGAACTCAATTCTCGTACCATATAGTATATTTTGCCTTCTAATTCACGAATCATTCAAATAATTGTAATTTTGTCATTGTTTTTGTCAAAATTGTCATATCTATATATGCAGAAATGTCTTAATGATAAAATTTTCAAATTGATAAGCGACACTGCCGAAGAAGAGGGGGTCAGGGTTTATGTTATAGGCGGGTTTGTCAGGGATTGCATTCTCAGACATCCTTCCAAGGATATTGATATTGTGGTGGTCGGAAGCGGAATCGAATTTGCAAAAAAAGTAGCTTTGAAACTGGGCCGTGTCAAGGTAAGTTATTTCAAGAATTTTGGTACGGCCATGCTGCGGTACCGGGGACTTGACATTGAATTTGTCGGCGCCCGCAAGGAATCGTACCGGAGAGACTCGCGTAAGCCGGTGGTGGAGGAAGGAAGCCTGGAAGAGGATCAGAAAAGGCGGGATTTCACAATCAATGCACTGGCAATCGGACTGAACCGCGACAATTTTGGTGAGCTGACCGATCCTTTCGACGGCCTTGCTGATCTTAAAGACAAGGTGATCCGGACGCCTCTGGATCCGGATGTAACTTTTTCAGACGATCCTCTCCGAATGTTGAGGGCTATCCGTTTTGCTGTAAGACTCGGGTTTAAGATCAGTAAAAGCACTTTTGAAGCCATCGGGAGGAACTGCGAAAGAATACGGATCGTTTCACCCGAGCGGATTACCGACGAACTGAATAAAATAGTAGGGACTTCAAAACCATCCTCCGGTTTTGTGATGCTGGATGCCTCCGGACTTCTTGAAATTATTTTTCCTGAATTACATGAGCTCAAAGGCGTTGAAGTCAAAAAAGGCAGAAAACACAAGGATAACTTTTACCATACCATCAGGGTGCTTGACAATGTGGCTTCAAAAAGTGATGACCTCTGGCTTCGCTGGGCGGCCATTCTTCATGACATAGCCAAACCGGCCACGAAGAAATACGATCCTGAAAGCGGGTGGACGTTTCATGGCCATGATTACCTTGGATCAAAAATGATTCCGGTCATCTTCCGGAAACTCAGGCTCCCCATGAATGAGAAAATGAAATATGTGCAGAGACTCGTCCAGCTGCACCTCCGCCCTATTGCACTGGTTCAGGACCAGGTGACCGACTCCGCCATCCGGAGACTGCTCTTTGAAGCCGGAGGTGATATCGACGACCTGATGACTCTGTGTGAAGCGGACATTACCTCAAAAAATGAAGAAAAAGTCCAGAGGCATCTGGAAAATTTTGCCAATGTCAGGATAAAAATGAAGGAGATCGAAGAAAAAGATTCTCTCCGGAACTTTCAGCCTCCTGTTTCAGGCGATGATATACGTCAGGCTTTCAGAATTGAGCCGGGTCCTATGATCGGTATAATAAAGAATGCTATCAGAGAAGCGATCCTCGAAGGTGAAATACCCAACGAACAGGTGGCAGCCCGGGAGTATATGTACAAAAAAGGAGAAGAGCTCGGACTTAAGGCCATTAAAATTCCCCCCCGAAAGAAAAAAGATACCGGATTAGCGGGGAAGACTTCCCCATAATATTCCTCCTCCGGCTGAAGCATCCATTTTAACCTGATTCGGATCTGCCCTTCGAGGCTGCATCCCGCCGAAAAACATGATTCAGGCATGCCTGTGTCTGCGGGGAACAGGTGCACGCAGAAAGCACGAAAAGGTCAGAGCAACGAAGGAGGTCTTCATCGATCATTTCCCTGATTAAAATTTCACTATCTGGCAAAACGGACCCACAGCATCACCGGCAAATGATCACTCACTCCACCGTTATATTGCATCCCGTCAAAGGTCCGGAAGGGCTTTACCCCGCCGTACTTTTCATCGGGCTCAAGAAGAAAACCGGGAGCATATATGTCCTCCGCTAAACTGTCGGCACATAATGAGCACTGATCATTGAAAAAGGCAGTCGAAAGAAAGAAATGATCAATCTCCTGCCACTGCCCCTGGAAACGGATGGTCCCGTTAACTGAGGCGCCATGCGGAATGAGACGCACCAGGCTTCTGCCCGGTGCATCATCCTGCCCTGAATGATATTCTGTAAGCAGCGAGATACTCACACTTTCCGGCGTATCGTTAAAGTCACCGGTGCAAATGATGTATGGATCTGCTACATTCTGAAAAACTGAGTCAGTCAGATGCCTTAATGTTGCAGCCGTTTCTTTTCTGAAGGGTTCAGTATATCCTGTACCACCATATTTGGACGGCCAGTGATTCACGAATAGGTGAAGCGTGTCGTGATCATGCCTGAGCACCGCATACAGAATGTCCCTGGTCGGGTGACTTCCCGGGAGGCAGGGCTGGATAAATGCCGTATCCACCAGTTCAAAATAAGCCGGATCATAAAGGAGTGCTACATCAATGCCCCTCGGGTCGGGAGAATCCCGGTGTACAATGCGGTAACCAAATGTCCCGAAGGGTGAACGGACAAACAGGTCCCTGAGGACCTTCTCATTTTCGATTTCAGCCAGGGCTATAATTCCGGGAGGCCTGTCGCCACCGGCCGACAGGATAGTTTTCCATACGGAACGGATCTTGAGATAGTACCGGTATCGGTCCCAGTTCCTCAGACCTTCGGGTGTAAACTCATCATCCAGCGTCAGCGAATCGTTAACAGTATCAAAACAATTTTCCAGGTTCCAGGAAAATACGGTAAAACCTTCACCCGGGTTGCCGGCAGATATATTTTGCCCGTTGATATGACAACTGCCTAAGAATACCAGGAGGAAGATCATAGGAAACGATTCTTTCACGATAAAGAGGTTTTGGTGATTTACCCTTTATGTGAAAAACCGGAAAAAATCGCATTAATAATTAAGGTTTTTTTTGAACACCGTAAAAATTCGAAGAAAACAGGAAAAGGCAGATGGCCGGACCGGTCACCTCCTGCTGCCGGAAGTATCGACTCTCTCAAAAGCTCCAATATCCGGATTGCCGACATCAAGGCGGCTGTTCCCCAGTTTGTCGGTGGGGAATCTCTCCCCAATGGACAATAATCCGGCGTTTATAGCCGGGGAAACGGAATCCAGCTCAAAGTCGTAATCGTCCCACGAAACGAAGCGGGGTCCTTCTTCAGGGTAATTGATCAGGTTTGTGAAATGAGAGGTATCACTCAGGTTGAGTGAGTCGGGGTGGAATTTGGTCAGGCAGTTCTCAAATTTATAGTTGAGAACCGTCTCCGGAGAATACCTGTCCACGTATAGTTCGCTCGACATGTTTCCCCAGATTATGCAGTTTCCGAAATAAGCTTTATCAAGATCCCTGATTTCGTACTTTGTATAGACAACGCCGCTCACAGTATCGTTATAGGGATAGTAATTATTCAGTACGACAGAAGGAACCTGGCGGGTGGGGTTGTACTGCCACCGGTTGGCGATGGTACACTGGTAAAATTCGTAACTGCCGCCCCATAATAATGCGATAGCACTCTGACCGCAGTCTGCAAACACGTTGTTCCACCCAAGGATGGTTGATCCCCGGGCCAGAATACCAACTGATGAAAAATGGCCCAGAAAAGAGTTGGACAGCGTAAGCGTCGGATTGCTGTTCATGAAGGTATCGACTCTCACACCAAAGTTACCACACCGCAAATCAACATTATCCATCACATTATCATGACTGCCGGCATAAAGCCAGATCCCGCCCCATTGTCCGGGAATGTCCTGGTACATTTGTTCAAGTCTGTCGCCTGCAAATGTGATAGGCAGATCGGTCTGACCTTCGGCCCTGAGAGTCCCAAAGACATATAGGACAGCACCTTTATGAAAGTAAACTCTTACTCCCGGTTCAATGGTAAGAATCTGGCCTGAGTCAACGGCTGCACCATCGATAATCAAATAAGGTTTGTCATTCATCCAGGTCTGTGAACCGACGTATTCTCCCCTTATAATATGCACATCCTGCCCCCAGGCCATCAGATCGATGTCCTGAATTTTACCATTGGTCTCGGTGACCACTGAGTCTTGTTGAAGTAACAAGCCGTCGGAATTATTCGGATCGAGTGTGGCCTCAACGAAAACATAAATGCTGTCTTTCGGGGGTATCTGAATATTCCTGAAGTCTGTTCCCGGCGACCCGTCAACATTGATGCGATATACCGATGACTCCCCTTTACCCAGATAGATTCGGGATATCGTGATATATTCTTTGTAAGGATTATGTATGGTGAAACTTTTCGTCACTGTACCCAGAGTCGTGAAAACCGTATCAAAATAAAGGGTATCCAGTGAAAAACTGATCCCCGAATTATGAGTCGTGATAAATTTTTCCTTTTCGCAGGAGATGACTGCAATGATAAAAAACAGGGAAAGAAGCAGGTTACGGATCAGTCGCATACTGAAATATTTATGGCAAAAATAACCTTATGAACGGGATTTCAAGGTTTATTCTGTAACGTTTTTTTATGCAGATAATTGCAAAATCTGATATTAATAATTCTCCTGCACTATGCCAAAAGTATGTTTCATTTGAAGATTTTGCGCAACCAACAAAGCAGACTGACCGTAAAACCGCAACAATTAGGCTCTGATAATGAGTTTGTTATAACAATACCACAATATTATAAAAACCGATAATACTGATAATGGGTTTCATAAAGACAATGATCCCCTGTATATATGTGCCGACAAACCGTAACTAACCTCTTGAACCTAAAGAAAAATACCGATGATGAAAAAGCTACTCGTGATTTCCGTTTTTATTATTTTCTACTTTGTTCCAACCAAAGCCCAGTACAAAATCATCAACTACACCGACATGAACCAGATCAACTCGCTGGTTAAAGATGGTGATTACATCTGGGTTTGTACTTCGGGGGGCGCCTTCAAGCGAAGGAAAAGTGACGGCACCCCGGTAACCGTATTTAATACCATAAACAGCGGCCTGGCCCGAAACCGGGTCAATGCCATGTATATTGATTTTTATGGTAACTATTGGTTTGGAACGAATTACGGGGGGATATCTATGTTCGACGGGGCAAAATGGACTACCATCAATGAAGTTGACGGATTCAGGATTTATGATTGTGAAACCATTATCGCCGACATAAACGGGAACATGTGGTTTGGCGTCAATGACGGTCATGCTCTCAAATATGACGGTGAGACCTGGAAGGATATAAATCTCCACGGAAACTGGTATGTCGCAAGCATTGTCAGTGATGATATCGGGAATATCTGGATCGGCATTGCCGGCATACACGGGAGCGGTTACAAGATAGATCCTGAAGGGAACGTGTCCGATTTCAACGGCCCCGGTGACATCTTTAAAACGAAAGGGATTTATGATATTGGTAAGGACAGGCTTGGAAACCTTTGGTTTACCTCTTATGCAGGCGTATACCGGTATATCCTCCGGAAAGATAATCTTAATCCAGGAATGTATTTCATCACCATCGAAGGACAAAAAATCTTCCAGACCAAAATTGTGGTTAACTGATCTCCGCCTGAGATAGTCGATGGAACACCGACCTTTTTTACGAGCCAACCCCCGAAAGCTTTCGTGGTCTAAAACCGCTGAACCGACAGAAGGGAGCTTAGCGAAGCTAAACCCGCATGCACTATACTATGTTTGGGCACTGGTTGTTTAATTCTGTTCAAATTGTTGATCTACTTTATTTTCTTGTTTTTTAATCTTATCAATATTCCAATCTTTTGAAAAGTCAATACAATTGCTAACAACATGTGCCAACATTGGTTTAGCCAGAAATAGCAATTTTTTATATACAGTGGCGTTTCGTTGTTTTTTATTATACTATTTATGCCTTACAGTGCGCGCCCATCTTATATTTACATTCTACGTTAATGCCATCTGTATATCCACCAAAGACTTTGATTTCCGGAGCGAATCTGCTGTCTAAAAGTATGAAGAGATCATGCTTTAATACGGAACCAATAAAAAACCTGAACTTGCAATCAATTCGCATTTTCCGTAAATTACCCGGCTAAACCTTGCAACCATGAAAGCACTTCATTCACACGGGAGGGTCTTTCTGTTGTCTTGTCTCCTTCTAATATTGCTTTCAGTCAGATCTAACGGACAGGTAACGAATTATCAATACCTGGGATGGCCAGGACAGTCTCTCCTGCCCCCTGATCAATTTACAGACATAAACAACTGGGTGATCAACCCACAGACGGGAAATTTACTTACCCTCATTCCCGAGGATTCTGCCATCCATATGCACTGGGAAATTGCAGGAGGACAGGGAAGATGGGTACAGAT
This sequence comes from uncultured Bacteroidales bacterium, assembly GCA_963732905.1. GTDB lineage: Bacteria > Bacteroidota > Bacteroidia > Bacteroidales > DASQZK01. The sequence goes on along the minus strand of CAVTBM010000005.1, from coordinate 63,877 downwards.
CTATCATGTTTTCTCTCCTCCCGTATCGATCGATAATTTTGACGTGTTTGCCTCGGATATCAAGGGAAGTTCCTGCCTGGATGCGGCTTCATGTCACCGGAATATGACCGTTGAATTTAAGTTTGAGAACGGTGCCAAACAAGCAGTGTTCGTGCGAACAGGAGAAGAAGGGCTACTCGGGATCGACCGCTGGGTGAATAAACTGTTCTTTCTGAGAAATTCACAAAATTTTTATGTCACTGACGGTTTCAAATGGGATTCGATCAACGTTTTTTCCATCGTATTACGTTCCTATCCTGATAATGTAACAATAGAACCGGATACCGGCGATATCTGGTTCCGCAATTTTGTGATGGACGATACACATTCATGGGTCAGGGCAACGGATTATGAATCGCTGACCATTTCTCCCGATACCCTTGATAACATTAAAAATAAAGCAATAGCATTCATCCTTGGGAGACAGACGTCCACCGGGCTGCTGACCACATGGGCAGAGGATAATTCATCCTGGCTTTACGGACAGGGGCTGGCTCTCAAAGCCCTGACCATAGAGGGATCCTGGCAGAACAATGTTCCCATGAATGATTATGCGATCGCAGCACAGAAACTGGCAGCCTTTCTCGCGGCCCATCAGAATCCGGACGGAACATGGCCCAGGGCATGGAACAGCCAGACAGGAGAAGTGATCTTCCCCTACGAAGCGGATGGTACTATCTGGATGGGTGATTTCCCTTTTCCACTCATGGGACTAAGTGCTTACCTGAAGAAGACCTGTGATCAGGCTGCTTCGGCGGCTGTCATTAAAGCCCGGAACCTCCTGATTTCCCTGGTGGATTCAGAAGGTAAATTATCTACGGTGAACGAGGCTACCGGTGGCAGAATAGCAGTAACCAGTACCGAGGCATTTGTGGCAGCCATTGCAGCGTTGAGGGAAACCGGAGATACCACGACAGCGGACAAGCTGACAGCTTATATTGACAATACACACTGGAACACGGGATTTAATTATTGGAACGAAGGCACCTACTCCGACCGGGTGGTACTGTTTTCAAATACCTGGACACCAGCTGTGTATTCTCTCTATAACAATGATCCTCAAAAACCCCTGGAGGCCTTGTCATTCATAAGCAGACTGCTATATACCCGGGGACCCGGAGCTCCGTATGGATTTGACGGTACCGGCCCCATTGCCACCTGGTTCGAAGGAACACTTTCATACATCAATGCCGGCGGTCCGGGCAGCAATATGTTGATGCGTAACCTGATACCTTATATTGATCCCGATGGTTCTGTCCCGCATTATAACGACAATATCGGGGGAGCAGCAGGAGTTTGGGCCGTTCCCTGGGAAAGTCTCGACGGTACCAGCTGGCTCTATTTCACTGCATCAAAACTGTCTCCCCTGAAACCCCTGGATACAGGGTTCTATTGCCTGCAAACATCCTCGGATAAACATAATATCGCGGAGGACTTTGTAAGGATCTATCCAAATCCCGCAGACAAGGTACTTAACATTGAGTTCCTAAACCCGGCAACCCCTTGTTGCGAGCTTATGATTTACAATATGGAAGGCATACTTGTGATTGATAAGCAAATTTATACATCCGCTGATCCCGTTAATCTCGATATCTCTTCCCTGCGAAAAGGAATTTATCTGGTTAAGATAAAGACAGGAAATGGGGAGATTTCGAAAAAGGTTATTTTGATGGAATAGAAAGACCGGCGACAAGCGAAACTAACATGGCATTTACTCTTTTACCGGCGGGGGAAAGTAGCTCCCTGATGCCATGCGATTCCTAAGCTTGTAAAGGTATTTACTCCGTTCTGAATCAAATTCTTCCATGCTAACCTAGTCCACCCCGGCACTCCCTATGTTGACTTTCACTTTACATCATTATGCTGGCTCCCGAGTTCAATAAATAAGCCCGAATATAGTTCTTGCCATCTGTAAGCCGCCAGACATATACCTAATAAAAAGGTGACCGCTATACTTATGATCCCGTGGAATTTGCAGGCAGGAAGGGGGATTCTTAAAGTCCATTGCAACTGGTAAATGACTACCAAACAAAGCATTTCGAAAAACCATAAAGGGACCGATCTGTTAAAGTATACCAGGTAGAGATAAGATGTATTTACATCCGCAACCGGATTAATTTTTTAATTTTACAGCAAAATATACGGTCATGTATAAACATGTGTGGGTTTTAATATTCCCTTTACTAACCGTTTTAAGCTGCAGCAGGGTGAAAAATGTGGATCTGATTATTACAAATGCAGTAGTCTACAGTGTTGACAGCACTTTTGGTATATACCAGGCTTTTGCCGTTGACAAAGGCAGGATCGTCGATGCCGGAACATCGGAATACATAGCGAACCATTATTCTTCAGCCGACAAAAAAGACCTCAACGGGAAGTTCGTTTACCCCGGATTTATCGATGCCCACTGTCATTTTGACCAGTACGGTCTGGGGCTGCAGGAAGCGGAACTCACCGGAACCACATCTTTTGAAGAAGTACTGCAGCGCGTTGAAGACCAGGCCAGGAAGAATCCTTCCGGCTGGATTATCGGAAATGGCTGGGATCAGAACGACTGGGTCGACAAAGTTTTTCCCGACCGCAATGAGTTGGACCGGATGTTCCCTGACAGGCCGGTAGTTCTTTTCCGGGTGGATGGTCATGCCGCCCTGGTGAATGAAACGGCCCTGAAACTGGCTGGCATTTTTACAAACACCAAAGTCAGCGGGGGTGAATTTGAAAAAAAGAAAGGCCGGCTTACCGGAATACTCGTGGATAATGCCGTCGGTTTCATCCGGAGGAAAATACCCAAACCCGACAATCAGCAAATGAATAAGGCACTACTCGATGCACAGAGAAATTGTTTTGCCGTCGGTCTGACATCCCTTCACGTCGCCGGACTCGATGCCGATGTGATCGGTATGATGGACGATCTTGACAGGCAGGACAGCCTTAAAATCAGGATATATGCCATGCTCCTTGCTAAGGAGAAGAATCTGGAAGCATACATGTATAAAGGGATCTATAAGACCGACAGGTTACATGTAGCTTCAATAAAAATGTTTGCCGACGGGGCTCTTGGATCCCGGGGTGCCAGGTTGTTAAAGCCTTACAGCGATGACCCGGGTAACAGCGGTTTCTGGGTTACCGATCCGTCGGTGATCCGGCATTTTGCCAGGCTGGCCGACTCCTGTGGATACCAGGTCAATGTGCATTGCATCGGCGATGCGGCCAATGATACGGTCCTTCATATCTACGGCGATATCCTCAGGGGAAAGAACGACAAGCGCTGGCGTATCGAACATGCACAGGTTCTCGCCCCCCGTGATTTTGAACTTTTCGGGAAGTACTCCATTGTCCCTTCCGTTCAGCCAACACACGCCACCTCCGATATGTACTGGGTGCGGGAAAGACTGGGTGACAGGGTTAAGGATGCCTATGCGTATAAAAGGTTGCTTGAACAGCTGGGCTGGCTGGCCGACGGAAGTGATTTTCCGGTTGAAAGCATTAATCCTGTCTATGGATTTTATGCCGCCTTCACCCGGCAGGACCGGCAGGGTTATCCCGAAGGCGGATTTCAGCCCGGCGATGCTCTTACCCGCAGGGAAGCATTGAAAGCCATGACCATCTGGGCTGCTAAAGCTGCCTTTGAAGAAAACGAGAAAGGCAGTATCGAAAGCGGCAAATTTGCCGATTTTGTAGTGCTCGACCGGGATATCATGACGGCTCCGCCCCCGGATGTGGTGAATTCAAAAGTCCTTTATACTTTTATCGGAGGAGAACTGGTATATTCAAAGAATTAAACCTTTCCTGATGATCATCAAAGCAGAAGAAAAAGATTTCCTCGAAATCATGTTCATATACCAGTTGACCGTATATGCCATGAATGATCAGGGTCTGTTCAACTGGAACACAGCCTATCCCGGATTCAGGGACGTACTTGCCGACATCCGTGAGGGCGATATGTATATCTACAAGGAAGACGAAGTGGTCCTTGGCGTCGTATGCCTTAACCAGGATCAACCGGCAGAATACGAACCACTTTCATGGAAATATGACGGGCCGTTTCTCGTCGTTCACCGCCTGGCTGTTCACCCTTCGTTCAGAAACCGGCACATTGGCGAAAAAATGATGAAGTTTGCTGCCGGAATGGCGAAAGAGAAAGGATTCCGGTCGGTCAGGCTGGATGCCATCACAGTGAATCCGTCTGCCATGAAGCTGTATTCGAAAACAGGCTATGAGCAGGTCGGGACTATTTTCTTTTCGTACCAGAAAGATCCCTTCATGTGCATGGAACTAAAAATCAATGCAGACCCTGATCAGAAATAAAAGGCTATTCCCCCTCCGAAAATATTCCAGGCCCAGTCTGACATGGGAATATCTTCCTCGAGAATGATGGACGATTCCCGACGCCATTTCACTTCAACGCCTATCGGAAGCCATGTATAGTGATGAATTCCCGGCTGCGGATAGTAATCCATATCCAGCCCGGTAAAAATAATGGCATATTCCGTCACCGGTATTGAAAGACTAAGCCCCAGGTCAAAACCAAAGTCATTCAGAACATGTCCACCGGTAATGAGTGATAACTGAAAGTTTTTGGATCGTGACAGGGCCCATTCCAGGTCAGCTCCGAAATAATCCTGTCCTTCCAGTATCCCGTATCTGACCCCAAGATCAACCAGTTTATTTATGCCATATCCGCCATGAAGATATAAGCCCGGCTCATGATTGTTCAACACGGGGTTGATCCCGGCTGAAAAATGTCCCGGTCGCAAAATCTGAGCAGTATTGAAGGTTTGTGAAAATACAGGGCAGGATAACAGCGTAAACGCCAGAATGATCAGGCCGTTCTTCATCTTTCTGAATTTTGTGTACCCCAGAAATACGAAGAAAAAACGAATAGGTTTCAGGAAGGTCTGTCTCGTCAAATTTTACTGGTTTTATGAAGTTATCCTATAAAGTCCTTTTAAAAAGGATACAGGTTATCATTTAAAAATAAATGATTACCCGCAACTTTGGTTTGAACAGCCCCATAAAAGCTTTAGGCGTCACACCCTGAAAAAAGAACCTGTAAAATATGAAAAAAGCTGTCTGAGCGAGCCTGTTTTTTAAATCTCTACAGATGAATCGGTTTGCCCTGATAAAAATCCAGGATCTTCATCCTGAAGATATATTCGTATTTAGCCTGTGCAAGGTCCGATTGTGCCTTCGACAGGTTATTCTTGGCCACATTAAAATCAACTGAATTGACCAGTCCTACTTCAAATTTCTGAGTCGTATAGTTAAACGCCTCTTCGTTGAATCTGACGGCTTCCTTCGCTGAATTATACTTCTCCATGGCAGACAGGGCATTGGCATGAGCCTGCTGGATACTTTTATAGAGTACCTGTTTATCCTGTTCAAGAGCGAGGTTGAGGTCGTTCAGCTGGATTTTTGATTTGCTGATGTTGGTCTGTGTATTGAACCTGTTGAAGATCGGTATACTGATCCCGATATTCAGCTCTTTATAGCGGTTGTTCCGGATCTGAGTAGAAATTGGATAATCGAGTGTGGGATTAGCGTAATCCGGATCAAGCGGATTGATATCATTTAATAAGTATCGTGAATAATACAGACCGCGAAGATACAATTCCGGAACTCGATCCGCCTGATTATAGGCCACCATTTTTTCCTGCGACTTCACCATGTACTCACCACTTTTTATCTCCGGCATGATGTTTACCGCTGCCTGGTATATATCATTCACTTCAGAAGGAAGGCCGGCGGACATCACATCCAGATCGGGCTGAATCACAGCAAAATTCCCGACGGAATCAAGATCAAGCAGCTGGACCAGATCGAGGATGCTGTTCCTGTGCCTGGTTTCTGCCTCGACAAGATTCAGCTTCTCACTGGCAGCCTGTGCCTGGATTTCGAGCAGATCACCTTTGGCCACATTACCTACTTCAACCAGCTTCTGGTTCTTTTCCACCTGCAGAAGCGTGACATCATATTGTTGCCTGGCAACATCAATCAGCTCTTCATCCAGCAGGATCTGGAGATAATAGCCCACAAGGTTAAGGGTAATATTATTCTTGAGACTTTCCTGGTCCTGCAGGGTACTCAGGAGAAGGTATTTGCTGGCCTGGATATTATTATAATTCTTAAAGCCGTTAAACAAGGTTAAGTTAGCCTGGATTCCAAGTGAACCCTGCTGTTTGGGATTATTCTCCCATTTGTACAGCGAGGTGTTCAAAGACCGTCCGGAGCTTAACTGATGCTCAACGGCAGCTCCGACACCAGGCAAAAGATTGTACTTTGCCTGGTTATAATCTTTTCGCACAAGGTCGGTCGACAATTCCGAACGTTTTATAGCCAGGTTATTGTCATAGGCATACTGTATGCATCTTTCAAGAGACCATACATCTTCACTACTGTTCTGTGCCAGCAGCAGGCCATGAAGACACATGGCAAGGATTGTCAGACCAAATACTCTTCTCATAATCACTTTCTATTTCGTTTTCTGTATAATACCTGAATGAAACCTGCATCTTCCGAAGGATTAAAAATCTGGATAAGCTCCCATTCTTTGTCGTAGCTTTCAATCGATTCTTTCAACCTGTAAATCCTGGCAAGGGAGCGAGTGAGGCCATCGGGATAGTTGACGGCGTCATGTTCATCTTCCCAGGGGAAGGAAACAACCCTGAAATTAAAACTGGTTTCTTTCCCGCCGATCTTCAGAATGATTTCGGCATTATCATAATCCTTGAAACCGGGAATTGGAATGCTGAGATCTTTCATGTCTATATATATTATAGTTAAAATGAAGAAATGTCAGACATCAGTAATCACGGGCCCGACAATTATACGATCTGCTTGATATTCTCAGTCACGATATGTCCGTCGAAAAGCTGAATTATGCGGTGCGCTTTATCGGCATCGGTAGGTGAGTGTGTAACCATAACTACTGTGGTACCTTCCTGGTTGAGTTCCGACAGGAGGTTCATCACTTCTTCACCGTTTGCCGAATCGAGGTTACCGGTAGGCTCATCAGCAAGAATCAACTGTGGCTTGGAAACAACAGCCCTGGCAATGGCAACTCTCTGTTGCTGTCCGCCAGACAATTGCTGTGGAAAATGTTTTTTCCGGTGAGAAATTTTCATCCTGTCGAGGACCTCTTCAACCCTCCGCTTCCGTTCTGATGCTGATACTTTTTGATAAAGAAGGGGGAGTTCCACGTTTTCAAAGACATTCAGTTCGTCAATCAGGTTAAAGCTCTGAAAAACGAATCCGATGTTTGACTTGCGGAGATTGGTCCGGTTTCTCTCAGAAAAGTTTGAAATTTCTTTGTCAAGAAAGTACAATTTTCCACCGGTTGGGTTATCCAGTAATCCGATGATATTCAGCAGCGTTGACTTTCCGCATCCGGAAGGCCCCATAATAGCTACGAATTCGCCTTTTGAGATTTCCATGTTCACTTTATTGAGAGCAGTGGTCTCCACTTCATCGGTACGGAAGACTTTGGTTAATTCTGAAGTTTTAATCATAAGGCAATGGAATTGATTAGATTTCTTTATTTTCTGTTTTTAAGTATAAGTTTATCTACGTTCCCAAAACTTTCATAGCTTGACACAATGACATTTTCACCCACGGCAAGTCCCTCGAGCACTTCATAGTACCTCGGATTCTGCCGCCCTATGGTGATCGGCCTGTGAACAGCAAACTCCCCTGAAGGATCAACGACATACACCCACTGTCCGCCGGTACTCTGGTAAAAACCACCTTTTGTGAGAAGCAGTGCCGTCTGGGATTCACCCAGTTCAAGTTTAATTCTGGAGGTCTGGCCAATTTTGATCTGTGGCGGGATATTACCTGTAAAGACCATATCCACTGCAAACCGTCCGTTCTGAACTTCGGGATAAAGCTTGGTGATTTTTGCATCGTATTTTTGCCCGGCAAAGTCACATTCCCCTACAAGTCCGCGCTCTACCCTGGACACGTAATGCTCATCAATTTCAACTCTCAGTTTATAAGAATCCAGGACATTAATGGTCCCTACCCTTGTGCCGTAATTGATCACCTCCCCTATTTCAGGATTCAGGGTTGCCAGCTCGCCGGCAACAGGTGCTTTTATATTCAGGTTGTCCAGCCTGTTCTTGGCCAGCTTTAAGTTCTCTGTCATATTTTTTACCGATTCTTCAAGGGTGGCCACCTGCACACTCCTGTATATTGAATCCTGGATATGGTTCTCCCGTTGCAGGGACAGAAGTTTGACCGTGGTGTTATAATCCTCATCCGATTTCTGAAATTCCTCATCGGAGATATGCTGGCTGGAATGAAGAATTTTGTTTTTCTCGTAGGCCCTTTTCAACTGGGTTACCTTTGCCTGCAGGGTAAGCATCTCAATATTTGAACTCAGCATCTGCTGTTGCATGTAGTTACGCGCATTTCTCAGCTCGTTAATGGTTCGCAGCACCTGGGCTTCAGTATTGGATATATCGAAAATGAGGTTGTTGTTGGAAAGTTTGATGATGACATCCCCTTTCTTCAGCATACTGCCCTCTTCCCTCAGGATTTCCTCTACCCTTCCTCCTTCAACTGCATCAAGGTATATCGTCCTGATCGGCTCAACCGTTCCCTGAACAGCGATATAATCCTGGAATACATCCTGAATAACAGGTTCTATGGTGATCTTCTCAGAATCCACATTAAGTTTTGAGCTTTTATCACCAAAAACCAGATTATAAAAGAGGAGCATGATGGCGATTACGCCAACCCCGATCCAGACGGTTTTTTTTGTAATGCCTCTCTTTTTTTCGATAATTTTATCCATTCCATCCATTGCCTGAAATTTTACTGCCAAGAAGATAACCACGAATTGTGCCAAAGGTCATACGATATTGTTTAACAATATTTTAACACTTAATCCCAAACCCAGCTACTGGCGGAAAGTGTCCGAAAACGAAACATCCGGAGTACGATTCCGAACATTTCGCGGGCACAAAGTGTACCCTTGCAGCCATATCGTTTGAGAGCCCCATTTGAGATTCCCGGGTCATGGGCGGGATTACCCTCTGCAGAGATCAGCCCGTAAGTAGGGTCAGGGAAGACCTGGTGTATTCAGATCGTGCCCTGAAAACGGTGAAAAAAATTTCAGTCAGATCAAAAAAAGGCGTAATATTGCTTGAAAGGTTGGTACTCTGCCTGATCCTAAAGATATCTTTTTTTGTAAATTTGCCGACGGTTTCTGCAGCTTGTTATTCGTCTGGTCAAATATAAATTATGACAATTATGAGTAAAACCGGCAAAATTCTTGTCATCGACGATAACCAGGATATTCTGTTCGCTCTCAAGCTTTTACTGCGATCTGAGGTTGAGCGGATCGAGACCCTGGCCAATCCGGAACATATTCCCGAGAAAATGGCCGAAGATAACTGGGATGTCATTTTGCTTGACATGAACTTTACTAAAGATGCTATCAGTGGCCAGGAAGGATTCGACTGGCTTGAAAAAATAATCCATATTGACCCGCAGGCCGTGGTGGTCTTCATCACGGCTTATGGCGACGCCGAAAAAGCTGTTAAAGCCATGAAATCCGGAGCAACCGATTTTGTGCTCAAGCCCTGGCAGAATGAAAAACTCCTGGCAACCATCAACGCTTCAGTCAAGCTGCGTAAATCAAGAATGGAAGCTGATCAGCTGCGACAAAAACAAAGGGAGATTTCAGCGGTGCTCGATCAGCCATTTACCGACTTCATCGGGCAATCGCCTGAAATGAGACAGGTATTCACCACCATCAAAAAAGTAGCCGCCACGGATGCCAATATACTGATCCTTGGCGAGAACGGCACGGGAAAAGAGCTTGTCGCCAGGGCCCTTTACAGAAATTCCCTGCGCAAGGATGAGGTATTTATCAATGTGGATCTGGGCTCCATCGCAGAAACACTTTTTGAAAGTGAGCTTTTCGGACATGAAAAAGGCGCTTTCACCGATGCCAAGATTATGAAACAGGGCCGGTTTGAGATTGCCTCCGGAGGGACACTGTTCCTGGATGAAATCGGTAACCTGTCGTCACAGATGCAGACCAAGCTCCTGACGGTGATAGAGCGCCGGGAGGTGACCCGGGTTGGCTCCAATAAAGTCCTTCCCGTCAATGTAAGACTTATTTGTGCCACCAACAATGACATTCACCAGGATGTCATTGAGGGAAAGTTCAGACAGGACCTGCTTTACAGGATTAACACGGTAGAGATCCATCTGCCTCCCCTGAGAGAAAGATCAGGGGATATTCAGATCCTGGCCGATCATTTCCTCAGAATCTATTCGAAAAAATACCGCAAAAATATCCGTGGGATCCTGGCCGGTGCCATGAAGAAACTTCAGCAATACCATTGGCCCGGAAACGTCAGAGAACTTCAGCATGCCATCGAAAGAGCAGTCATTATGGCTGAAGGAGATATGCTGTCGCCTGAAGATTTTATCCTGAGCTCACAAATCCGTAAAGGTGGTGAGCTCGAATTCGGATCCTATGATCTCGAGGAAATTGAAAAGACCGTTATTCAGAAAGTACTGAAACAATATCAGGGGAATATAACCCAGGCAGCACAGGAACTCGGACTTACACGTACATCACTTTACCGTCGAATGGAAAAACATGATTTATAGAAATTTCAGAATCAATCTTCTAATCAGGATCATCTTTCTGGCCATTACTGTATTTCTTTTCTTCTATTTCATCAATACAGAGACCTTTCTTACCCCGATTCTGATCCTTGTCCTGGCCATCCTCCAGGTATATTCTATGTTCCGGTATGTCGATAAAACCAACAGGGACCTGGCCAGTTTCCTTGAGTCGATCCGGTTTTCAGAGTTTACCCGCTCTTTCCAGATCGAAGGCATGGGATCTTCGTTTAATGAACTGAACAAGGCCTTTAATGCTGTCATAGCCGACTTTCAAAAGGTGCGCTCTGAAAAAGAGGAGCATTTTCATTACCTTCAGAGCATCGTTCAGAATATTGATATCAGTATTCTGGCATATCAGCCCGACGGTACGGTGGAGATGATCAACAAGGCCGCTAAAAAACTCTTTCAGATCAGCAATATAAAAAACATTCAGAAACTCTCCGTCTTTTCACCCGAGCTGGTGAGCACCCTGCAGAATATAAAACCTGGGGAGAACAAACTGATAAAAGTACAGGATGATGATGATCTCCTTCAACTGGCCATTAATTCCACGGAATTGAAGATCAAGGAGAAGACCATCACGCTGGCCACCATCAAAAATATTCAGAATGTACTGGAGGAACAGGAGACCGAAGCCTGGCAGAAGCTTATCCGGGTCCTGACCCATGAGATCATGAACTCCATTACACCCATTGCCAGTCTCTCGGCAACCCTCGAAAACATTCTCAAACCCTATATCAGGGAAGAAGAAAATACCGACGAACTCGATGCGGAAATAATCGGCGAAATTCACCAGGCCCTCCAGACCATTAACAAGCGAAGCACAGGACTTCTTCACTTTGTGAATACTTACAGGAATCTGACAAGGATACCCAAACCCAGTTTCAGGGTCGTAAAAGTTTCTGAATTATTTGATAATATTGAACGTCTGCTTGAAAAAGACCTGAAGGAAGCAAAAATCGAAGTGAAGTCGAAAGTTGAGCCCAAGGGGTTAGAGATTTCCATGGATGATCAGCTCATCGAACAGGTACTGATCAACCTCCTGAAAAATTCCATCCACGCCCTCGACGGCAGAGAAAATAGTCAGGTCGTATTGAGGGCCTTCTTTAATAAGAGGGGAAGGCCGACCATCCAGGTTACCGATAACGGCGTGGGAATCCTGAAAGAGGTTCTGGATAAAATTTTCATCCCTTTCTTCACGACCAAACCAAGCGGATCGGGTATCGGCCTTAGTCTGTCACGACAAATCCTCAGGCTGCATGGCGGAACAATTACCGCACAGTCGGAACCGGAAAAAGAAACTACCTTTACGCTGACTTTCTGACCGGCCCCGGACGGCTGAAACAATTTTAAATGATTGGACCAGACATTATATAATAGAATTTTAATTTCAGGAACCAGAACATGTCTCTGAATAAAAAAACAAGGGTAGCACGCCTTTCAGTCCTTTCAAACACTTTCCTGATCATTCTGAAAGTGTTAGCCGGCCTGATATCCGGTTCTGTCAGTATCATTTCCGAAGCGATACATTCCGGAATGGACCTGGTGGCTGCCGTCATATCATATTTTTCAGTCAGGGCTTCCGACAGACCACCCGACCTTGAACATCCCTATGGTCATGGCAAATATGAAAATGTTTCCGGCGTCATCGAGGCTATCCTGATCTTCATTGCCGCAGCCTGGATTATCATTGAAGCGGTAAAAAAGCTGATAACTCCTCATGAGGTTGGGACCCTCGGTCTGGGTGCCGCTACCATGTTTGTATCTGCCCTGGTGAATTTTCTCGTTTCATCCAGACTGTATAAGGTCTCCAAAGAGACCGACTCCATAGCCCTGGAAGCCGATGCCCTTCACCTGAAAACAGATGTGTATACCTCAGCTGGCGTAGGTGCAGGATTGGTGCTGATCATGATAACCGGCTGGCATACTTTCGATCCGGTCATTGCCATCGGGGTCGCCCTTTTAATCCTCAGGGAATCCTATGAACTGCTGAAGAAAGCCTATTCACCCCTCCTCGACACCTCCCTCAGCTCCGGGGAACTGAAAACCATCGACACGGTCCTTAGCGGGTTAGGGGTAAATTACCATGAGCTGAAAAGCCGGAAATCAGGAGACCGGCGTTTCGTGGAGTTTCATATCGAGCTACCCTCCGAAGAAAAATTACAGGACGTCCATAACTTTTGTGATGAGATTGAAAAAGAGCTGAAGAAGAACCTGAAAAACCTCGTGGTACAGATACACGCTGAACCTATCCCATTACCACCCGGAACATGAAATAGTCTGGAAGCCCTGGAATACATTCCCCTGGAAGTCCGGATGACACATTCTGAAAAATCTTCATGAAGGACCATCCCTGAGCGGATATGATGGCTTACCCTGAATCCTATTACAAAAAAAGGAATCATTCCTGATAATATGGCAGAAAAAAGGAGTGCATAGTAATCCGTCCTGATATCAAATGAAATGCTTTACTGGTGTTGTGGGAAGGTGAAGAAACGAGAACCATATGAAAATGGAGCAGTCGCAATTCGCTGAGTATATAAAAAGCAGAAATACCCGGGGATGAAGAGAATCCTGATGGAAAGAAAAAATGCCGGAGGGATGAAGGTTAGAAGGAATAATTAACTTAACCAATTACCAACTTTAGTTAATGAAGTAACAACTAACTAACCAAACTTACATGAAGAGAGTATGCATCCCACCCGGCGATTTAAAAGTAGGTATTTTATTTCAAATAACGTTAAAATTTTTAAAATAACTTGTAAACAAAACGAGGCCCCGATTGAACCTGAAATCTCTAAAGGTCATATTCTATAGGATGTACAGAGGCATTTCCTTTACCATTTTTTTCTTTTACCCTAATTTGGAATGTTCCCGGACGCCGGGAAGCAAGGCATATCTGTGATCCGGAAACCCGGGTTCCCATTACCACTTCTGCCCCCTGTTGGAATAAGTTGTTTATGATTCGGCTCATCCTGAATATACCACAGTTTGTCGGCTTTCATTTATGAAATATCCTCCCCCGTTCTTCCATATGTGAAAAAAGTTTAAAATGTTTAACTATCTTTCATTTGAATTGTTGGTTTTCATGCAGAATTATATACAAAAAAATAAATAATGCAGAGAAGTGAAGCAGCCGCCAGCCATTGAAATCAGATTTCCGGCAATATCCGTTGTTGTTTTTTAGTTATATGCAAAATATATCAGGTATGGGCAAAGGTTTTCCGGTATTGAGAAAAGGGCGGATATACGGTTCGTCGGAACCTGTCTCCTTGAGGGCGGTATCAACTTTGAATATATTAATTAAACAGAAACAGGCAAATGCAACCCTCATGATTGCTGACAACATAACCGAGCCTGCAAGCTCAGCGGAGCTTAAAGTAAGCTTATAGTAATCAATCATGTGTGGTTCTCCCGCATGAGCGGGACAAGCTGTTCAACCTCTAAAAACAAAATTATTATATAATGAAAAGGACGATGACATTTTTTACAGGGCTTATGATGTTGCTTTTCCTGGCCTCATCCTGTAAAAAAGACAATACCAAAAGTTCATCCGGTCAAACTCAGACGCAGATCATCAACCAATGGATCTACGACGGAATGAAATCGGTGTATTTCTGGAACCAGTCTATCCCTTCAGGATTGGATCCCCTGACCGAGACTGATTCCAAGGCTTTCTTTTATAAAATGCTCTATACTGCCAGGGACAAATGGTCCTATATTACCGATGATTATACGGCTTTGATGGCTGATCTCAACGGTGAACCCCTGTCCATGGGATATTCCCCGATGTTCGGTAAGATTGCGAACACAAATAATGTGGCGATTTTTGTTGAATTCGTATATCCCGGATCACCGGCTGAAAGTGCAGGTCTGACCAGGGGTGATTTCATCATGAGTATTGACGGACAGGACCTTACCATTGACAACTATTATGACTTATACAGTAAAAACAATTATGTTGCCGGCCTTGGTGATTATTCCACGGGCTCGCTGAAACCAAATGGCCGGACGGTAAGTCTAAGCTCAGAGGTCATTGCGGCAGACCCGGTATTTTACCATACAGTCATCGATACCGGAGGAGTAAAGACCGGTTACCTGGTTTTCAATGAATTCACTGCGGGTTCCGGGAACAAATACCTCACTGAACTCGGCAATGTACTGGATGATTTCAAGAGCCAGGGCATCAGTGATCTCATCGTTGACCTTCGGTATAATCCCGGGGGAGCGATCACTGTGGCACAATACCTGGCATCTTGTCTTGCCCCTGCTGCGAACATTACCAACAAGGACATTCTGGTCACCAATCAGTATAATACGGCTGTAAACCAGTACCTGGTCAGTTCCGAGGGTTCAGACTCTCCATCACTGGTAACCCGGTTCATCGATACAGGGCATACCCTAAACCTGAGCCGTATTTGTTTTATTACAGGCAGGGGTACTGCCTCTGCAAGTGAACTGACCATCACGGGACTTGAACCTTACATGCAGGTTATTACCGTGGGTGACACAACTGTGGGAAAATATACGGGCATGTGGGTGATCCCCGACACAAAGAATCCGCCAAGGCATAACTGGGGGATGATGCCGGTGGTATTAAAATATGCCAACGCCAGCGGATATACAGATTTTATTGACGGCCTGGCTCCTGACTATTATGTTGCCGATGATCTGCGTGCAGCCAAACCTTTCGGCGATCTCTCCGATCCGATGCTTGCCAAAGCCATAGAGGTTGTCACTGGTGTAAGCCTTCCCCCAGCTGAAAAGAAAGCTGGAGTTGAAACACATTTTATACCGATTAAATCCAGGTATCAGCAGTTAAAGGAAAATCTTATCCTGCCCGCCAGCCATCTCTCTGATCTTCTTGAATCCAGGCCGGCGTCACCGGAGTTACCCTGAGTCCGAAGGCTGCAACGAGAAGGACGATAGATATATACATTAGGAACCTGAAGGCAGGACTCTACCCTTTCATGCTTTCTCCCATGCTCGCAATGATAGCGTCTACCAGCCTGCCTGCATCCGGAGCACTGATAATCAGCGTAATGACCAGGGGAGCAGAATATAGCGGCTACCTTTTCACAAATTTTTTACCCACTCGCGCAATTCGTAGCTTCATAGCCGCTTACCCTTAAGCTTCTTAATCCACTTACACATCTTTTTTGTAGCTTTATACCATGATTTCAGCTGAGCAATACTACCAGGAGAGAAAAAACAACTTTGAAGAAAAACTTAAATCTCTCAGAAAATGGATAGGATGGGTTTCCTTCCTGCGGTTAGTGACTATGGTCCTGTTTGTATTCCTTCTTGTCAGGGGCGTTAAAACAGAAATTCCGGCGTGGTATATTTCGTCAGGGCTGTCACTTTCTGCATTTTTTATACTGGTTAATTACCACAGGAATCTGACCTTGCGCAGGAGTAAAGCCCAGGCTCTTTCAGATCTTAATACGAATGAACTGGAAGCACTGAAAGACGATTTTTCCGCCTTCGCTGACGGAGCTGAATTCCTTGACATTCATCATGAATTCACATACGATCTGGACATTTTTGGACCGAGGTCGCTCTTCCAGTTTTTGAACAGGACCTGCACGCTCGAAGGGAAAAAGCGTCTGGCACATGACCTGTTGAATTCTCCTTTTCAGAGAGAACAAATCCTCCTCCGGCAGGAGATGTACAGGGAATTGGCCGGAAAGCCAGACCTGATGCAGGATTTCAGGTCAGAAGGCATGCTTGCGGAAGACCAGCCGGAAGATAAACAGCAGATCATGGACTGGCTGAATAACGACCGTTTCAGACTTTCCGTCCTGCTCAAATCTCTAATGTATCTCATCCCGGTTCTTTTTATTCTCATTTTATCCCTGGGCTGGATTTTCCCGGTGCTGTTCGACTATCTTCTGATCATGATCCTTTTCAGTTTCGCTGTGAACGGACTGGTTATCACCAGGGTAAACCATTATCATGAAAAAATTTCGAAAAAGCATGAGATCCTTGTTAAATATCTTGAACTGAACAAGATTATCGCCGGTGCGGATTTCAGCCAGCCCGAATTAAAGAGCTTATCCGGGAACAGCAGGCAATCGATGGCGAGATTCGGCCGGCTCGACAAGCTGATGAATTATCTCGACACCCGCCTGAACATCATTGTAGGCTCTGTCCTGAATCTGCTGTTCATGTTCGACCTTCATATTATACGACGTCTTGAAAGATGGAGGGTGTCTAATAAAACCGTGCTTGACAGTTTCTTTATGGTCCCTGCCCAGGTTGATTCAGCCATAAGTTTTTCAACCTTTCATTTCAATCATCCCGGATATTGCTGGCCGGAGATACAAAAGAACGGACTTGAAGCAAGGGAACTGGGGCATCCACTGATTCCTTCAGGCACCAGGGTTGTCAATGATTTCGTCCAGGAATCCGGAGGACAGATCTTTATAATTACAGGTGCAAATATGGCGGGTAAAAGTACTTTCCTGCGAACACTGGGCGTGAACATGATCCTGGCCGGAGCCGGTGCCCCGGTTTGCAGTACAACCTTTCGTTTTGAACCACTGAGGGTGATCACCGGCATGAGAACTACCGATTCCCTTGCCGAAAGCGAGTCATATTTCTTTGCCGAACTCAAACGACTGAAGCAGATCGTCGAGTTGCTCGGACATGGAGACAAGATCCTTATTCTCCTGGACGAGATTCTCAAAGGAACCAACAGCACTGATAAGTACAGCGGATCGGTGTCACTCATAAAAAAATTCACGGAGAAAAATTGTCTGGCCCTGATTGCTACCCATGATCTTGACTTGGGAAATCTTTCCGGAAAATTTCCGGGATCCGTGGTTAACCTGCATTTTGAAAGTTACATCCACGGTAATGAACTGAGGTTTGATTATCGTTTAAAAGAGGGCATTGCGCAAAATATGAATGCTTCTTTTCTGATGCAAAAGATGGGTATAATTGAGTAAAGCCCTGCAGTGAAAGGGTTATTGCATTTAAGGTTTCAAATCTCTTTCTTTATTCCGAAAAATAAAACACGTCCTGACATGAAACGACTGATTTTGTTCCCGGCCCTGCTTTTCCCAGCCTTTTTGGCAGCACAGGTTTCTGCTCACCTTGAGGTCAACTTCAGCCAAACGCCCGTGCCCCAGGATCATTACTGGCGAAGCACCGGCTTCACTCCGGCAGCCGCACTGTTCAGACCCGATATGCAACTCACTCTCGGGTATCTTAGCGCCACCGCAGGCTCAGGTATAAAATACGTCCGGCCTCATTACCTGCTCAATCTCATCGGTACCCGGGGGCTCGGAACGGACAAGCCGGAATACAACTGGGGAAAGCTGGATACTGCCATCGACCTGCTTGTTCATGATCAACTCAGGCCGGTTTTCGAGATCATGGGCTACCCGTCGGTAAACTGGGAACCTTCCGTTCAGATCTTTGATGCTGCTTTCCAGGGTCAGACGAGCCGGGAAGGACGGTATTTCACCGATTTTGAAAATCCGGAGCAGGTTAAAAACTTTAAAAACCTGGTAAAGGCGATGGCCCTTCATTTTATAGCTCGGTACGGGGCTGCGGAAGTGCGGTCATGGTACTTTGAATCGTCCAATGAGCCAAACCTGAAGAACTACTGGCCTTTCGGACTTCCCGGCTTCCTGAACTACTATGATGCCTGTTCTGAAGGACTGAAAGAGGCTGACGAAAGCCTGCGTTTTGGCGGTCCCGGCACAGCCGGAGCACCGGGAAATGAATATTTCAAAGGATTGCTCGAACACTGCGTGTCTGGCACAAATTTCTTCACCGGTGAAAATGGGACCAGAATCGACTTTATCTCCTATCACCTTAAAAACAGGGTGAGATATATGATTCGTCAGGAACAGGAGGTATATACTTTCATCATGGAACACTATCCCAGCCTTATGAACGTGCCACTGGTCAATGATGAGGCGGATCCGATTGCCGGATGGTCGGAAAAATACTGGTGGAGACCCGGACCCTGGTATGCTTCTTTCATCGTCCATTCAATCGATCTGCACAACAGGTATCTCATCGGCAAAAACCGTCTGAACTACGGGCTTCTGAGCAATGATAACGGTTTCATGGGCGACTGGTACCGTCGTACACATTTTGCCCGATTTATGACGGATAATGATGATCAACTCTCCGGTTCAAAACAGTTCTACCTGATTAAAAAACCCGGTTACACGGTCATGAGCCTCCTATCCCTGCTGGGTGACAACCTGTTCCCCGTCAGTGTGGACAACCTCGACAAAAACTACGGCATCATTCCCACCATGGACAGTTCGGGCAATTATATCCTCGCCATCTACAATTCACCTACTATAGAGATCTCTTACGATAAGCCTCCAGAAAAGACCATGGAATATGTGGACGAAACTGTTTTCCAGGGCCAGAATACAGGACTAACCATCAGTCTTAGCGGTATGGCGAAGGGAGAATATAAACTCATCCATTACCGTATCGATGACACGCATGGAAATCCATTTGCTGCCTGGCAGGATGCCGGAAGTCCCGAACTTCCGGGCACCGGTCTGTACATGAAAATGGCCTCGCTTCAGGAACCCGGGCTGATGGGAGCTCCGGCTGATCTCACCGTAAATACGGATATTGTTGAACTGGATATCGATATGCCATCCCCTTCGGTCAGTTTCCTGGTACTTGCCCGTAAAACCGAAACTTTGCCGGTGGCACCCACCGGACTGTCATACAGTGAGTATACCGGGCTGAATGGTGAGAGAATGATATTCATCAGATGGAAGGATGAGGTCAATACAGATATCCTCTCCTACGAACTGATGGTTAAAGCGGCACAGGACACAACATATACCCGGGTCAATTCACAATATCTGTTGGATAAAGGGTTCCTCCATATCCTGCCCGGGAATATGGAACAGCCTGAATACCGTGTAAAAGCGGTAGATTACTGGGGCCGCGAATCCGGGCTGTCAGACCCCATTGTCCTGACTCCCTGATATCACCTTTTTTATGAACAGACGGTTAAAAAGAGAAGTAAGATGGAGTATAACAGAATTTTCAATATTGAGGAAAAAATCGTCCTGATTACCGGCTCAACACGAGGTATTGGATTTACCCTAGCCCGTGCATTCTCTTCTGTGGGTGCAAGGGTTATCCTGAACGGCAGAACGGAGACCGCGCTCCACCAGGCAGCTGCCAGTCTGAAAGCCCTGGGGTATCCCGTTGATATCAGCCTCTTTGATGTTTACGACCAAAAGGGTGTCGAGAACGAGATAAACAGGATTGAAAAAAAAATTGGCCCGATCGATGTTCTCGTTAATAATGCGGGTATACAGCGCAGGTACCCCCTGGAGAACTGTCCTTTGGAAGAGTGGGAAGAAGTTCTCCGTACCAACCTTACCGGAGCTTTCGTTGTGTCGGGAGCAGTAGTGCGCCGGATGATCGCCAGGGAATCGGGCAAAATCATCAACATCTGTTCTCTGATGAGTGAGCTCGGTCGCACAAGCACCGGGGCATATTCCGCTTCCAAAGGCGGACTTAAAATGCTCACCAAAGCTATGGCTGTGGAATGGGCCGGATACAACATACAAATCAATGGAATTGGCCCGGGCTATTTCTTAACCGAAATGACTCAGAAACTCGCCGACGATCCGGATTTTGACCATTGGATTAAAAGCCGGACACCGGCCGGACGATGGGGAAATCCTGAGGAACTTGCCGGCGCGGCCCTGTTCCTGGCCTCAGATGCCAGCAGCTATGTGAACGGGCAGATCATTTATGTTGACGGTGGTCTTCTCTCTGCTATTTAACCATCACCATCAATGAAAATGTCAGATATCCGGAGGACCGGATCATCTGTAATGGAGGTACAGATAAACCCATTTTGGATGGTTTCCAACCTTTGCCAAAGACATCTTCTGAAACCAGAAGGAGTGAAGACCAAATGATTGTCCAGGGGTTTTGATAACAGCCATTCCACGCCAGGGGTTTTCCCTCTCAGGACTTGCGCTTCATGTAAAAATCAGTTACTACCTCATTAGCCTTATCCTTATCCATATCCGATACTACCAGTTTCACTGAACCAATCCCGCCAGGGGCTATATGCCATGGTGCATAAGTACCCCTGATCTCATCTTTCATGAATGTCAGTATACCGGCATTCTCCAGAAGGCTTTTTACAATTCCCGCTTCCCATGCGCTTCCCGAAAATATCTCAATCGGGATTCGTTCATCATATTGCCTCATATCATTTCAAAAGTAAAGTAGACTGAAAAGACATAATTTAATACAATGTTAATCAATAATTTATTAAAGTCAAACTTAAATATCCGTGAAGTTGTTTACTAAAAAATAAGCCGCGAATACATACCGGATATTCAGGTCTTAATATGAAAGCTTAAAATATTAATTCTAAATAATGACAGGCTTATTCTCATAAAAATGAAATCGGAAAATAGGATATATGATGCCGTGATTACAGGTGCAGGCCAGGCAGAAAATCCTCTGGCTCAAAACCCGGCTGAACGGAATTTCCGGAACTCCATTAAAGGCAGATTGTGCTGTTATGATCTGAGAGATGACATATTCACTTGTACGTCCTCTGCCGAAAACCTCAATACACTCTTTCGGACATTCAGTAAATAATCAGAAATCTCAATCTGCAACTAAACATCCAATGCCATGAACAGTTCCCAAAATACAATCACTTCCAGAAAACGTACCGGAAGTGATGCACCCTTTGCCGGATTTTCCGAAGAAGTCCATATCAACAATATGGTATGGTCTCTTCTGGAAGATCAGAAACGACTTGACAGCAGATACTTTTTTGATGCGACAGGCACGGGGCTCTTCCAGAAAATTGGCCTGCTCCGTGACTGGTATCCGACCAGTACAGAGCTTCAGATTATTAAACAACAGGTCATTCCTTCCCTTCCTGACGAAACAGAAGTGGAAGTCATTCAGATAGGACCGGGAGAAAACAGAATCATCCGTCATCTCATTTCAGCTTTAAGAAAAAAGCCAGGGCGGGATATCCATTTTATTCCGGTAGATTTTAGTAAACCTGCACTGAACATCACCTCAGAAGCCATCCACACAGTTATCCCCGGCATCCGTGTCACTCCTGTTCTGACAGATTATCTTAACGACCTGAATATCATCGGGACGGATATTCCCCGCATCTTTTGCTACTTTGGCATTTCGCCCTGCCAATGCGACGGAGACCGGGCAGAAGCCCTTTTGAGGCTGATAAGATCCAGGATGAAACCGGGAGATATCTTCCTCGCCGGATTCGACCTGAAAAAGCCGGTTCACATCCTTGAACAAGCCTATCATGATAAGAAGGGTCTGATGGCCACCTTTGCCAAAAACATTCTGAATGTCGTCAACAGGGTTACCGGCGCATGGATCGATCCGGGGTCATTTGAGTATGATGCTTTTTACAATCCCTTGAATTCCTGCATGGAGATGCATCTCAAAGCCTCAACCGATTTAAACCTCCATCTCAGGAAAGCAGGCCTGATACTCGGGATGTGCCGGGGTGAATCCATCCTGGCTGCGAGGGCGAAGAAATATGATGAAAACGATATCATGAATCTGGCAGATTTAACGGATCTCCAGGTACATCGTATTTTCAGTGATGAGAAGCATTGGTTTTCGATGGCCGAATTCCATGTTAATTAAGACTTATCCCGATGGCTGCCGTCGTTGTACCCTTGTACAGATTATTCTGACAGAAAACTTCTGAGTACCTTGTAGAATTCATCTCTGGCCTGACGTTCCCTCCACGGATAATGCCCGCAGTGATCCAGAAGAACGAACTGAAAATCGGACAGTACTTTTTTCAAAGGATATTCAACGCCTCCCGGCGGATGAGGGTCATAGATACCATGAATGGCCAGGACGGGGCACCGGATAAGCCTGGCGGTTTTCAGTAATTCTCCTCTTTGTCGCATTTCCGAAGCTTCACGCCAGACATTGTAATATACCTCCGGATGGTACTCCTCCACTTGCCCGCCGTCAACCGCAGAATCAAAGCTGTCTGCTTTTGACATCAGCTCACCGAACCGTTTCAGTGTTTCCGGCCGCGCGTGAGGTCCTTCCTCTGTAAGCCGGGTACTCAGCGCAATAGCCTCAGACTGTTCTTCAATATTCAAACGATCGAGCCTGGTTCTTAGAATATTGGTTTTGTATTTTTCATCAAAAGCACCGGAACCGATCAATACAAGTTTGCCAACCAGATGAGGAAAGTGAGCAGTAAAGAGCATCGAAAGCCATGCTCCCCAGGAATGTCCGATCAGAGATACCGGAAACTTACAAGTGTTGTTAAGCTGGGAGAAGAGCTCTTTGAGCTGGCCTTCTATGCTGTCGTTCAGCAGGAAGGGCTCAACGCTTCCTGAAACAGAAGAAAGTGTTACGGCCATTGGTGAAAGATAACCGGCTACGCCAGGACCTCCGTGAATTAAGGCAATGGTATAAGGCTGTTTTCCATATTTGATCAGACGGCTCATAACCTGATGATTATTATCCTGTGATACTATGCCCGATGATTTTACCGATACCAAAAGTTACCGCTGCAGCCAGCATGCCAAACATAACCTGACGTAATCCTGAAAAAAGCAGTGGTTTGCCTGTGAAGAGGGTTATGGCAGCACCGATGACAAATAAGCCAACGATACTGCAAATCAGGCTTGCGACAACAGCATAATAACCTGTCCTGAACAAAAAGGGGATGAGTGGTATAACTGCCCCCACCGCAAAAAGAAGAAACGAGCTGATGGCAGCTTCCCAGGCCGATCCGCCAGCATCTTCCATATCTATCCCGAGTTCTTCCCTGGCCAGGGTGTCCAGCGCCGTGTCTTTGTTTTTCATGACGTTAACCGCCATCTTCTCGGCTGCTTCCTTTTTTATCCCCTTAGACTGGTAGATCAGGGAAAGTTCTTTCATCTCCTCATCAGGAGAATTCTCGAGTTCGGCAGCTTCAGTATTGATCTGACGCTGATACAGTTCCCTTGAACTCTGAACGGAAAGCCATTCACCAAGAGCCATGGAAATGGATCCGGCGAGCAGGCCTGCAAAGCCGGCGATAATTACCTCTTTGCTTCCGTTGGTAGCGCCGGCGACACCCATGATCAGGCTAAGGTTGGAAACAAGTCCGTCATTGGCTCCCAGCACAGCTGCACGAAGGGAATTCCCGGCCACGGTACGGTGCCGCCCTTCAATACGTGCAAGTACACCGCCTTTCAGCCCTGAAGACGATTCGTACAGGTTGTCGAGGATCCGGTAATGGTTCATCTCGCTTCCTGTAATGTCCAGACCCTGCTTCTTTTTTACCTGGAGGGCACTCTCTGCCAGGTTCTTCTCCAGGGCAAGGAGGTTGTTGAGAATAAAGCTGTACCCAAACAGTTTGCCGAGCTTCACCTGTGTGCGTGCCCTCAGAGAAGGGCCGGGCCTTACAGGATCCAAACCCGAATCCCGCAGCCGGGTCATGATCTTCTCTGCATGTCCGTTCTCAATCTCCGACATCTGCCGGTATACGGATGCCAGATCCTTGTTTTCCGCACTGGATGAAAGAATGCCATAGAGGAAGGATGTGTCGACCTCAACCTGTAACTGACCAGTCAGCGGATTTTTTCTCATGAAACGTCAATTAATCTTTTATCTGTATCACGGTAAATAATCAAAATTACTGAAAAACGGCTCTAAAACAGTCATAATAAATCCGATTTTGATCAAAACAGCAAGGAATGAAATGAAATGAACAGCATCATCCTTGAAACAATCCTTCCAGTATTACTCCTTAGACAGGGGGAGTTTAAAAAAAGGTGAAATTAAGCTGGGATTTTACAGGAATGGGTCAAAAAACCAGGTTTGTTAACGGAGATATAAAACTCAACCTCCCCCGTAACGTTTCTGCCGATTCACTGAATTTCAGTGACTGATTCTTTCCATTTCTTTTTTAAAATCACGGTAGGTCACCGGTTTAGCCAGTATTTTCCGGTTCCTGTCAAGGATGAACATTGTAGGTGTTGCATATATATTGAACCTGCGGGCTACCTTCCCGTCCCATCCTCCCGGTTCACGGACATTCACCCATGGCAGGCTGTTCATCATGAGGTATTCTTCCCAGTCGGCCCTGCTGGTATCGATGGCGACGGCATAAACGCCGAGTCCGCTTCCTGATGCATTTTTTTCATACCATTCTTTCAGGTGTGGCATCAGGTCCTGGCAGTGAGGGCACCAGGAAGCCCAGAATATCAGCAGCACGTAATTGTTGTTCAGACCCGAGAGCTTCTGTAGCCGGTCGCCGGCATCAGAAAGCACGATATCGTCCACTTTCTGGCCAATTGCCATTTTTTTGTATGCCTCAAGACGGTTCTGCATAAGCTGATCATCGTCCGTTTCGCAATTTTCCGAAACATAATCGGAAATATGCACCAGAACATTCTCCATTTTAGACCGCTCAAAACCATCGATCAGGTAATTCAGAACAAACTCATCCACCTGCTTATTCCCGCTTACGGCATCCATGATGCTGTCGACGGCTGTGCTGAAAAGTTTTTCCTGGTCGGCCTGATTGACTGAAGCTTCCCTGAAAAAACTCAGGTAAGTCAGAATTTTCTGAGTATATACGGGTGAATTTATCAGTGCAGGATCATTCAGATGAACGAGGTCGAAATAATGTCCCCGCATAAAATCTGCAATGGATTCTCCCTCCCCCGGGTGATACACCGGCTCAGGGAACATGCTGATCAGCGAAGAAGCCAGTCCTCCGGGTCTGATACGGGAAAGGCTGATCAGGCTGTCGTTGAGTTCCTGCTGAATCCTGACAAACTCAGCGGCCAGGTCTGAGTAAAAGCTGTTGGTGGAATCGTAAAGATTCAGCAGGGAATATAAGCCGTTGAAACGTGCCATGTATAAAGACCGGAGATGGATAAATTTATAATATTGTTTGTTTTCATCCGACTGAATAATGTCCATCTCCTTTACCGGATCACT
The DNA here is from genome assembly GCA_963732905.1 of uncultured Bacteroidales bacterium. Lineage (GTDB taxonomy): Bacteria > Bacteroidota > Bacteroidia > Bacteroidales > DASQZK01. The sequence goes on along the minus strand of CAVTBM010000005.1, from coordinate 38,218 downwards.
GTAAGCGGTTTTTAACACTACATCCTCGCGGTCAAAAACAAAGTCGAAACTTTTTGCCTCCCGGCCGTAAATTCCTGAATTTTGATTACTCCCAAGAAAAATGCGATAGATTCCCGGGATGGTCTGTACGTCAAAATTGAAGGTAAACGCTCCGCCAAGGGCAGCTGCACTGTCCATCAACGTTTGTTTTTCACCCTTCAATGAAGACAGGTAGATCCTCTGATCCGGCATTCCCGCGATAAGTGCATGTAAGGTCCAGGTCTGGCCGGAAGCATTACAGACCTGGATAAAGATCAGGAGAAACAGTATTTTGAAATATTTCATCCGCACATAATTTAGTGTGAACGGCATCACTTCCCCGAAGATACATAATCCAGGGGGCAATTGTTTTAATAAATGCACTAATTTTGCAATTAAACCAGGACCCCACTATCTCTGAAAACGGGATTTGAAAGCATAAATCATGGGAAGGCATCAGCCGGCGATAATTCTCTCTTTCAGTTCGTATAGATCAAAAGTTATTTCCATGAAAGCGTTGTTGATCTTCTTCATTTCATGGTCGTGTATCACAACTGGTGCAACAGACCACAACGGTTGCTCAACACTTCCGGGGAGCTATCCCTCCTACCGTGAGGCATGCCTGTATTTTTTCAGTCAGCTTAATCCCCGGAAATTCGAAAAGACAGGATTTTACAAGTTCAGGTTTGCCAGATCACCTGGCGGCTGGTTTGTGTATCCCGAATGTTTCGGTTCAGAGGGACTGTATGAGAGTGACACCATACAGATATGGGACCCGCAAAACGGATTTGCCTTGCCCTCAGAATATGTTCCCGACACGTCTGTGCTGACTTCTGAAATTCAGAACTACCTGACCAATGCTGATCTTTACAACTTTTCCGTTTACCCGTTTTACGGATATGACGGCTGGGATCACGATGTAATTTCCTGTTTTGAGAAAATCCCGTCTGAAAAATTGTCAGATGATGAACTTTACGGGACAGGAAGGGCCCTCAGCCAGGCTGCATCAGAATTGATGCGCAGGCATTCCCGGAGCACAGGCACGGATGCTGGCCTTCCCGGATTACCGAAAAAAACTGTGCGCAGGTATATTCGCTATGCCGGAAAAAGCATCAGCTGTTTCGGCAGTTTGTATACAAGAAGCCCGTTTTTTCAGACCGCTGTCGGATCGACAGATCTGAAATATTACAATGAGATCATGGCCAGATGGTATGATCTCTCCTTTTCCGGATTGTCGGGAAAGGCCGTTCGCTTTCTTCATACCTATACCCGTAAGGACAGTCTTTACGGTCCTTTTTGGAATGATTTTGCCGCCGCCATGCTGGAAATTCCCGATTCAAACGCCGTGCTGTTCACAAATGGGGATAATGACACTTACCCTCTTCTTTATGCACAACACGTAAGGAAGATCAGACCTGATATCCTGATTGTGAACATCTCCCTCCTGAATGATCCGGCATATTATGCGGCCGTTGTGGAAGGAAGGGCCGGAAATATGACGGTTAAAGCCGGTATTCAGCCCGGCCTTTACAACAAACTGAGTGAAAAAAGTATTTATCTTTCACCGGGTGACCGGACAGCAGCGGTGATGTCTATGGCTGACTGGGCCGGTCAGGCAGCAGAGCAGGTAAAAAACCAGCAGGAAGCTGTTTCGGTGAGCCGGGGTGTTTACCGGTATGTTTATGCCGGGACAGACCTCCGGATGGACAGTATTGAGATCAGAACGCAGGTTCCGAACCAGATCCTTCCGGGCTTATTTATCCTGCCGTCTATCATCCGCGATGTTTATCCGCATCATCCGGTATACTTCAGCAAGGGCTGTATTCCTGCAGTTTCAGGTCTTTTTGCTCCTGAAAATCTTGTGGAACAGTTGTTGCTTTACCGGTTATCCGGAACGGCTGAAACAACCGGCCAGTCAAAATTTATCGCGAGGGACGGTCTGTATACCGACACCAGTCTTATCCGGAACTTTTTCAATCATGGCGATATACACCTGCCCGGACGTCATTTTCCTGCCAGGCAGCGTACTTTCACATGGCTCACCGATAATGTTTCTTTCCTTATCAGGACATTAGCAGAGAACACAGACAGGCAGGATGTTATAAAAATGGTAAACCAGTTCTTTTCAAAGTATCCGCCAGAGAAGTGTGGTCTGACTTACCCTCATTGTGAGATGTTAAACCTGCTGATATCTATGGAAGGAAGTAGTGTTCGGGATGAAGAGTTGATCAGGCGTATGCTGGCGGTCATCAGAGATTCGGAAAAATCCACCATCATCCGCGATGACGATATCAATGACGAATTCAACCTGAGGTATCTTGAGTGGTGTATCGGTCTCTTAAAGGATACGAAGCCGGCAGGACCGGCATATTTTTACCGCGAACTCGAAGCTACCGATAACAGGTTGCAAAAGATGATGACCAGCGGTGTAACGATCTCCTCCCCTTAAGCCTGTTTTATAAGAAGGACCACTGCCTGAGCGGCCACACCCTCTTCCCTGCCTTCAAATCCAAGTTTTTCGGTAGTGGTAGCTTTTACGGAAACATTTTCCATGTCTGTTTTCAGGATGGCAGCGATGGTATTGCGCATAGCCGGAATATAGCCTTTAACCTTCGGCTTCTGGAGTATTAAAATGGTATCGAGATTCGAGATGCGGTATCCTTTTCCGGCGATCAGAGCAAAGGTTCGCTCCAGCAGGATCTTACTGTCGATGCCCCTGAATTCTGCGGATGTGTCGGGGAAATGCTGCCCGATGTCGCCAAGGGCAAGCGCTCCCAGCAGGGCATCACATATGGCATGAAGCAATACATCGGCATCTGAATGCCCGATGAGACCTTTGTGATGCTCTATCTTAACGCCTCCAAGGAACAGTGGCAGATTATCCCCCAGTTGATGAACATCATATCCTATTCCGATCCTGAAGTTCATCATATGATCCGTTATCTGAATTTATCAAAATTGAATCCCAGGGTAAACCTGAGGGTATTGGCCAGGGGATTATTGACGGCAGTAGGAATAAGGTAGGCAAAGTCAAGCGAAAACACATTGAGTTTAAGTCCGACTCCAACCGTAACATATTTCCGGTTTCCTTTGGTCTTGTATTCATAGAAATAGCCGCCCCGGATGGCAAACTGATTTCTGTACCAGTATTCCACGCCGGCGCTGTAGGTAATTTCATGCAGTTCTTCGAGGAAGACACTGCCCTTGGAATTATCAATCCCTGGTGCATCGTAAAAAGACTGGATCATACCGAGGGGAACGGAAACATTGGGATCTTTTCCTTTCAGGATAGCATTACCCGAATCGGCTAATACGGGAGGTGTAGGTACAAGCAACTTATTGAAGTCGAGAGCAAAGGTGAAGCTGTTATACTGGTCAATGTCAACTGCCAGGGCACTTCCCAGCCGGAGATTAATGGGAATAAAGGCTTTATCCTGGTCAGTGGTATAGGATATCTTCGTGCCTATATTTGAAATATTCGCTCCAAAAGAGAGGTTGCCGTCCTTGCCGGAGAGATCTATTTTATTGGTATAGTAGAAACTAAGGTCGGCAGCAACGGAAACACCCGGTTTAGATTCCAGGTCACCAACGTATTGTCCGCCGGTGAGATCGGAACGGATGAAGCGAAAAGCAAGGGCACCGGATAATTTATCGCTGAAAAGCCTTGAATACGCGGCATCGACGGCAAATTCGTTCGGATTGAACTGTCTCCCGTCGGGATTCCCGAACCGGTCGGTAAATACGATATTGCCAAGAGAGAAATACCGCAGTGAACCACTTATGGCCTGCTTGCCGTCGAGTTTGTAATAACCGGCAATATAGGCCAGATTGATGTCAGGAACCAGTTTCCTCAACCATGGGGTATATGAAATGGCTAATCCGCCATTTCCTTCCATAAACACATATTTAGCCGCATTCCAGTGCTGGGAATTGATATCAGGAGTAGTTGCCACACCGACATCACCCATAGCACCTGCTCTGGAGTCGGGTGCTATGGTCAAAAACGGAACCGCGGTTTGTATTGTATTTATATCTCCCCCTGATAGCTGACTGTATTTTATCTGCCCAAAGACAAGTGAGGGCGTTAGACACATCAGAGCTAAAGCAATTTTAAGCAAATAGTTCATCATTTCTGTTTTCTTCTCTAACATTATTATGCGTTTTAGAACCACAAATATAACTGAAAAATTCAAAAATTATTGTTACAACAATTATCTGACAATGATAAGCTTCCCGGATCTTGTAGCTTCCTTCCCGTCGGAGCTTTTGACATGGATACGGTAAATATAAAGGCCCTGGCGGCTTTTATTTCCCATTTCATCATATCCGTTCCACTCAATCGGTTTGGACCGGAAGCCGGAATCATACTCCTTGGTTTTGATGGTCTTCATCAGCTTCCCTGCCATATTGAAAATATCGATGGTAATATCCAGGTCCGCCCCCTGGTCATTATGTTCAAATGAAATGGAGGTACTTTCGGAGAACGGGTTCGGAAAGTTCAGGAGGTTATCAAGGATCATGCCCTCCGAACTGACAACCACAAAGTTCAGGGAATCTTCGCTGGAGTTGTTATATATATCCCAGACCTTCACCGAGATAGTATGCCGGCCGGCACTGAGTTTGGATAAGGGGTACTCAACGGTCCCGCTCTGATAACTGTTCAGATCAGACTGATAATATTCATTCAAAAGCAGGACCTCACGGGTGTTCCTGTCGAGAATACCTGTGATATCGTGTCCGATACCGTTACCGGCAGTGTTGACCCCGTGTTCATCGAACAATCTGACGAGGAGTGTGGGACTTGCATCTGTGATTCCCCCGTTTTTGAAATATTCATTATTCATAAAGAGCTGCATGTCGGGGCCGCTGATATCAATGTCGGCTTGTGGGGAAGAACCGCCTACCTGGAAGTTAAAACAGGCACCGGCTGCATCAATGACAGAATCTTTGGCATAATAGCTTAGTTTGCCGCTGCCGATAGCGTAGCTGATATCCTTGGGGACATAAAACTCAAAATTGAAATATCCGTTTTTTACGGAAGCTTTACCTTTATATATTATGCTGTTCCTGATGGTAAAGGTTTTCTTTTGTCCGCCGTCGTTGGCCAGGGTGGTCTGAGTGGTGGGTTTATCGTATACCACAGGATAGATCACGCCATTGAACCAGTCCAGGGGAAGTCCGTTATGGTCTTCGATATGCCCGCTGACGGCCACTTTGTCGAGGGCCGATAAGGTGTCGGGTACAGCACTGGCATCTTTGTGATCTATAGAATCGGTGGCGATCTGATAAAAAGGATAGGTAAGTTTCATGGCCGGATCTCCCAGAAGAACAAAGTTCCGTTTGTTGATCCCGGTACCTGTGGCATTTTTCGTGTATTTCATCACGTCACCAAGTCTGTAATTCTGACCGGTAGAATCTTTCTCGAACACAATCTCATAAAAATGTTCATTCAAAATGTTGTTTGGACCCGAATAAACCAGTCTCGAAGTGGTAAGAAGAGCTATGCCTCCGCCGTCGGGATTGAGGAGTACTTCTTCCCCTGCTGAGACAATATCGGGGTCATCAAAACGGCTGAATTCACAGGTAGCTGTCATGAAAAGAGCCAGCTTATCCTTATTTTTCCAGGAAGTAATGTCATTCATTTCGACGACATGCTCATGCGCAAGACCATCGGGTCCGCCATGCCCGGTATAATTGATAATAAGTGCGCCTCTCTCCACCTGGTCGTTAATGGCTTTGTTTACATCAGGATACCGCTGTCCAACAGGGGTTGAAACCTGTTTATAGGCATCGAGAAAAATTTTATTGATGTTAAAATAAGGATAATTATTTTCCACGTAAGTAGCGAGTGAATTGGCCTGGTTAAAATGCGTGTTTGAATCTTCATCATCGCCGATAAAACACAGGTTGTTTCTCCAGCTCCCCATCCTTTCGGGGCTCTCATAACCCATGATCTTATCTACAAGGATGCGTGCATCGGTGGTATCATGGACAGGCAGCCGGCCAACACCCAAATCGAGCAGGCCGTTTTGGATGCTCTCGCCATCATCGAGCAAGACAAAATAGTCATCGGTGCAATAGGAATAGGTGGGTGAAAGGCTGTTTTCAGATTCATAAGTGGGGACATAGTTCCCGGTTTTGTCGATCGGCCCTTTGTAAATATAGGAACCGTCGCCGAAAAGCAGGAGGTATTTCGGCATTTTCGTCGGATCGCCTCCGGCACTTTTATAAAAATACCGCATCATATTACGTATAGCAGTAATATCCGGTCTGCCGGAGGAAAATTCATTGTATACCTGCTGAGGGGTAACCACCAGAACACTAAGATGATCATTTTCATGACGATATGCAGCCAGTTTATTAGCATACATGAGAAAATCGGGATGTACGACAACAATATAAGAGGGTTGTCCGGCCCCATGAATATTCTGGTTATCAACCCTTCCCAGGTCATCGCCCTGGATCAGTGGTGCCGGGAAGGTACCGGCAGGGTCAAAGGCTGCAAATTCTTTAATGACAGGTGTATTAACCGTAAAGTTCAGACTGCTGCCGGCAAGAGTTCCGGTGACACTGCGTATGTCGTGGACGTCGGTCACGTCCCATATTATAGTGTTCTGGTCCACATTTCCTATCGTAAACCGGGTAACCGCACTGTCGCTGACGCCGCGGGCGTCCCGGAACATAAGCAGGCTGCCGTTCATGGCCAGGGTGGCACGGGCTGTGAGACTGATATAATCCAGATAGCCTTCCGACTCATTATCGGTTGCAACAAAGCGGTACTTCAGTTGTATATTGTCGCCCTGGGGAAGAAATTGCAACACGGGTTCACCGGTGTAAGCATAGGTTGCAGTATAATCACTCAGATTGGCTGCAGGAATTAAAACCGTATCAAGAATGTCACTCCCGGCAGAGATGATAAATTTGCTGATATCTTTCGAACGTCCCACAACATTGGTTTTGATCTTAACAGGCTCATTTTTCAGGACACCCGGAACGGTAAATGAAAATGTCCGCTGGGGAGTGCTCTGAAAGTCCTCCCCGTACCATTCTCTGCCCGACCCCAGCCCGTCATTGGAATGTTTAAGCAGGTTAATCTCGTCTTTTTCATGGTAAGCCGTAAAATCGTAACTGTCTGTAGTCCTTGTCACCTGTCCGGAAGCGACCACTTCTGGGGCAGGTGTATCAGGAGATCCGAAATCGGAGGTAAGAAAATAATACCCGTAATCGCTGTAAGGGTTCACGTCCTGTGAAAACAAAGAATCGGCCGCATCATAGGTCCAGGTCGCAGGACCGGCGGCATAGAAAAGGATATAATCGCCGGCATTGAAGACGCCGTCATCCCCCTTATTCATGTAAACCTGGGTGGGGATGAGATCATCCTGTTCTCCTTTTGTGGCATCATCGGGCAAACAGGTCCCTCCCCAGCCAAAAATCCTTACTTTCGCCGGATTGGACAGTCCGATGGAAGAAAGCTGGCTGTAGGTCAGTTTATAAATTCCGGTTTCAGGCACCTTAATTTTATACCAGTTCCCCGTGGAGAGCTTCGAATTTTCAACCTGAAGGGATTTTAACACCCCGGTACTGGTCCCGGGAGCTTGCAATAACGGTTTGGATTCAATCTTCAATACGAAAGAGGTGAGTCTTTCCGTTATCCCTGTTACCGGATTCTTCCTGAAAGGGATAAGAGCTAACTGCAAAAAAGGCCTCCCTTCGGAAATGGAAATATGGGAGTCAATTGTAATACTATCGGTTAACGATGAAAACTTCTCTATTCCTTCTGCATCAGGCATTACCTGCTGGTACTCTGCCCTGAAAAAACTAACTTTGACCTTAGGATTCTCAGGGTGCCAGGGAATAATTTCAAAATACCGGGGAAACAAAGCATTATAATTTTCGTAATCAGAGTTTACAAATGCAGCGATACTTTTAAAAGGCATGGTTTTATCCGGTGAAACAGGCTGACTCCATGAAATGTCACGTTTCAGATACCAGGTCTGTCCTTTAACCGGGAGTGAGGAGATTAGCAGTAGAAGAAAAAGGTACCTCATGAATAACGGGGGTTAGAAAACGAACAAGGATATATTTTGAAAATTGAATGCAAAGTAAAACATTAGAATTAAAATATCGTTTGATAAACGGAGTTTAACTAATTTTTATTGCCATCGCAAATCGTTTAAAGATACCATGTTTGAAGGGGATTCAAGAAGCCAGATTTTTTTTCCTGATGGTTTTGTTCCTGCTTGTGTTTATGAGTGCACATTCCCAGGATCCCTCATTTTCCCAGTTCTTTGCTAACCGGCTATATTTAAATCCGGCGTGGGCTGGCGTGGGTGATGCTGATCGGCGCTTTTTTCTCAACTACCGGAATCAATGGCCCGGCATTGACAATGCCTACGTCACCTACAGCATGTCCTACGATCAGTTCATGAGCCCCTTACACGGGGGATTCGGCGTGCGGGTCATGAATGATGTCCAGGGCAACGGGGCCATCAACCAGTTATCCATGTCGGGAATTTATGCCTATCATCTGTATGTCAGCAGGGAACTGACGATCACTGCCGGTTTTGAAGCAGGGTATGTGCAGCGGCAACTCAAGGCGTCATCCTTTCATTTCACCGATGAAAGTGAACGTTACGGAGATCTGAAGACCGATTTCACCGATTTTGCGGTCGGTTTGGCAGGCTTCTACCGAGGATTTTACGGCGGCGTATCCATGGCACACCTCCTGAAACCGGCACAATCGGTCAGCGCCGATCCCAACGCCCTTCTACCGAGAAAACTTACTGTTTTTGCAGGAGGTATGATCCCTGTCTACGAAAGACACCTTGGAAAAGAAGTCCTGCAGCTCTCCCCCAACCTGGTTTACATACAACAGCAGAGCTTTTCCCAGCTGAATTACGGCATGGAGGGCCTCGTTAAAAATCAGTTCCTTGCAGGGGTATGGTTACGACAAAATGTAGGGCTGCATTTCAGTGCCCTCATTTTTTCTGTCGGATATGTAACTAATAACTTCAGAATACGTTACAGTTATGACCATCAAATCAGCAGTCCGACTATAAAACTACCGCCGATGGGTACTCATGAAATATCACTGATTGTGACACCTGACGGCAAAAAGAAAATAAAGCACCGCGCAATAAAATGTCCTAAAATTTAGTTATTTTTGAGAATTAATATTACATTCAAAATTATAATTCGGTCAAAGAAAACCTGTTAACACTATGAAAATCAAGCTGAACCTCGTTCCCATCTACATCATCACAGCTGCACTCATGGCTTCCTGTGGCGGAAGTGGAGATGTAACCAATACGGGTAAGGAATCTACAACCACCGGATGGAAATACAATGATCCTGCCAATGGCGGCTATGAAGTAAAGAACGCCATTGAACAGGAAACTGGTCCTGGTCTTGTCCTTATCGAAGGCGGTACCTATACCATGGGCAGAGTAGAAGATGACGTCATGTACGACTGGAATTCTGTTCCCAGAAGGGTGACTGTTTCCTCTTTTTATATGGACGAAACGGAAGTCAGGAATGTCGACTACAGGGAATATATATACTGGCTTCAGAGAGTATACAGCTCCGACATTGACCCGCAACAGAAAATTGTGGCCAATGCTCTTCCCGATACCCTGGTTTGGAGAGACCCCATGGCATTTAATGAACCTTATGTTGAATATTATTTCCGTCACCCCACCTTTAACCAGTATCCGGTAGTCGGCGTAAACTGGCTTCAGGCCAACGATTACTGCTTATGGCGTACCGACAGGGTTAATGAAAAGAAACTGATTGACGAAGGTATCATTGAAATGAGTACCGACCAGAAAGGTGCCAACCACTTTACCACCGAAGCCTTCCTGCTTGGCCTTTATCAGCCGACATACAGGGAGCCTATTCCCAGCCTCGATCCGAATAAAGATACCAGGAACGTAAAAATGGAAGATGGTCTGCTCCTTCCCAAATACCGGCTCCCTACCGAAGCTGAATGGGAATTTGCCGCCTTCGCCCTCAAAGGTAACACCGTTGACGAACTCGTCTGGGAAAGGAGAATTTATCCCTGGAACGGCCATAACGTCAGAAATGACCAGCCTAAAAGCATGGGCCAGATGCGCGCCAATTTCCAGAGAGGTAACGGCGATATGATGGGAGTAGCAGGTTCACTCAACGACGCCGGATCAATCACCACACCCGTAAAATCTTTCTGGCCGAATGACTATGGCCTGTATTGCATGGCAGGTAACGTAAACGAATGGGTAGCCGATGTTTACCGTCCTCTGTCTTATGAAGATGTGGCCGGTTTTAACCCTTACCGTGGTAACCAGTTCGATAAATTATACCTGAACACCGACGGAATGCCTGAAATTGACAGCATGGGTAATGTAAAACGTGTACCTATCAGTGAAGCCGATGCAGAAGGAAGATTCAACTACAGGAAATCCGATTACCGGAATTACCGTGACGGCGATCTGAGATCATCCATGAACTTCGAGGAAAAAGATACAACATCTGAAGCCTATAAATTAGGTACAGCCAATATGTACGTGAACAACCAGTATGAACACTCCTCTCTTATCAATGACAATGTAAGAGTTTACAAAGGTGGTTCATGGAAAGACCGGGCCTACTACCTTAGTCCCGGTACCCGCAGGTTCCTCCTCGAAACGGAATCACGTGACGACCTGGGCTTCCGCTGCGCAATGACACGTGTCGGAACACCTGTAGGATTCTAAACAAAGACATTCTCAAATCTTTTCCTGGAGAAAAGGCATTAAAAGCAGAGAAGCCCAAATTGGGCTTCTCTGCTTTTAATGCCTTTTCTATATGGGGCCGACCACAAATTTCTCTAAATTTGCAGGGCATTTTCTCCCATCACTATCCGGTCCTGGCAGTTTTTTATGTAATTTGGGCCGGGGTAAACCCTGTAATAAAATTCTGAAATCCTGGTTATGTCTCTGGAACAACTTTACCGGATCTTCCTGCAATCCAACGGGATCTGTACTGATTCAAGACAGGCGTCCGCCGGAATGCTGTTCTTTGCCCTGAAGGGTGAAAACTTCAACGGAAATGAATATGCTGCAGCCGCCATCGACAGGGGCTGTACCTTTGCAGTAACCGATGATCCCCGCATTGCATCTCAGGGAGACCGGTATATCCTTGTGCCCGGAGTCCTGGAAACCCTCCAGTCACTGGCCGCCTATCACCGGCATAAACTGGGCATCCCGGTTCTTGCCATAACCGGCACCAATGGTAAAACCACTACCAAAGAACTCATCAGTGCCGTGCTCTCGAAAAAATTCAGGGTACTGGCAACACAGGGTAACCTTAATAATCATATCGGCGTACCCCTTACCCTTCTCCGGCTAAGAAATGAGGAGATCGCCATAGTTGAAATGGGGGCTAATCATCCCGGTGAGATTCATGATCTCTGCAAAATCGCTGATCCGGACTTCGGTCTGATCACAAACATCGGCTTCGCCCACCTGGAAGGCTTCGGCTCACCGGAAGCTATCCTTCAGACAAAAACCGAATTATACCGTTACCTGGAACAAAAAGGCGGCACGATATTCATCAACGGAATGAATGACCTTCTCGTTGATGCAGCCTCGGCAATGAAACTTAAGAAAGTCTGGTACACCGACGGTAAAGATCCGCTTTGTGACGGCTACATCGACGCTCCGTCAGTCTTTCTCAGGATGGGCATCGCATTCACAGGCAGTGAGACCTACCATGTTGTTACAAAACTTACAGGCAGCTACAATATGGAAAATATCCTCGCCGCCGCCTGTACCGGCAGGTATTTTAAGGTAGACCAGGATGACATCATTTCGGCCATTGAAGCTTATACCCCTTCCAACAACCGTTCCCAGGTTGCGGAGACCGCGTCAAACCGCGTCATCATCGATGCTTACAATGCCAATCCTACCAGCATGACAGGTTCCATCCAAAATTTTCTTAGTCTGGAAGCCCCGGCAAAACTGATGATCCTCGGTGATATGCTGGAACTGGGCCGGTATTCGGCAGAGGAACATGCCAAAATCCTCAAACTGGTAAAAGATGCAGCCGCCACCGACATTATCCTTGTCGGCCCCGAATTTACCCGTGCGGCAAAAGATCTTCCCTACCCTTCATTTTATGTTGTTGAAGACCTTATTGAACATTTACACCGTAATCCGGTTAATCATCATCTGGTTCTTCTTAAGGGGAGCAGGGGTATCCATCTTGAGAAATTAATGAATGTTCTATAGTATACAGATTTAACCCGCTGATTCATTGAAGGTTTTGTAACTTTGGCAAAAATAATCTTTTTAAATGGCAAATAAATTAATGGATCCCATCGGGCAGCTGATGGGACTGAGATACAAATCTCATCCCTGGCACGGGGTGGATATCGGCCCCGAGGCGCCCGGAGTGATCACCTGTTTCATCGAAATGGTACCCCGGGATACGGTGAAATATGAGGTGGACAAGAAAAGCGGATACCTTAAAATAGACCGCCCTCAGAAATATTCCAATACCGTTCCCGCATTATATGGTTTTATACCCCAGACTTTCTCAGGCGAACGAGTAGCCGATCTGAGCCGTGAAAAAACCGGAAACCTCGATATCAGCGGCGACGGCGATCCCGTCGATATCTGTATCCTGACGGAGAAAGAGATTACCCACGGCGACATTCTTGTCAGAGCCAGACCGATCGGAGGCTTCCGCATGATCGATAAGAATCAGGCCGATGACAAGATCATTGCGGTCCTTAATAATGACGCAATGTACGAAGTCTATAATGACATTTCTGAGGTACCCCCCATGGTCGTTGAACGCCTGAAACATTATTTTCTGACGTACAAGGACCTGCCAGGCAATCCCAGTAATTGTGAGATCACCCATATTTACGACACAAAGGAAGCTCTTGAACTGATTGAGCGGTCGATTGAAGATTACAGGAAAAAATTCGAGAACCTGGATAATCTGCTCTCAATGGTCTGACTTCTTGCTGCTCTTGCGGCCGGGATGCCAATTCAAGGCAAGAAAAGTGTATTTCTTTCTCATGAAATAATCGATGACAATACTTCCGTCATAGATCTCATTGTGACGGTCGTTCGTTATGAAACGATGTTCCTGTCTCCGGAATGTCCTGTAATTACGGAAATGACGATAAAAGGAAGCATGCGCAGAAAGGATCGACCAGATGTCACGGAATTTACCGCCAAGCAGGAATCGAAAAACCGAAAGGCCATCCAGCAGCAGCCTGCGGCAGATGACGATGTTCATTCTTTCCTCCGGGAGGTTTTTATAAAGCATGAACAGGCTGTTCCTGAAATTCAGGTATGTCTTCAAGGGATTTGATGCCGGCAGCGTTCCGCCACCAACGTGATAAACGGTTGAAGAAGGCACACACAAATGTTTATATCCCCTGTTTTTAAGCCGCCAGCACAGGTCGATCTCCTCAAAATGCGCAAAAAAGAAAGGATCCAGTCCGCCAACGATTTTATATAGTGGCCCCCTGACAATCATACATGCACCAGTGGTCCAGAACACTTCCACCGGAGAATCATATTGCCCGTAGTCGATCTCCAGGGTATCGAAAATCCGGCCCCTGCAGAAGGGATAACCAGTAGTATCGATGAAACCTCCTGCTGCGCCTGCGTATTCAAAATAACCCTCCGGATCAATAGCCCTGATCTTAGGCATGGCCGTCGCCACCAGCTTATCATTGTCCATGACACTGATCAAAGGATTTATCCATCCTTTCGTGACATTGATGTCGGAATTGAGGAGGACAAAATATTCTGCCTGAAGTTCAGTAAAGGCCATATTGTATCCTTCGGCAAATCCGTAATTTTTATCAAATACAAGTACCTTCAGGTCAGGGAAATGCTGCTTAAGGTAACGGACAGATCCGTCGGTGGATCCGTTATCAGCCACCACAACCTGTATTCCCGGTGACTCCGTATTTTGGATTACCCCGGGAAGAAACTTCCTTAGGTAATTTTCACCGTTCCAGTTCAATATGACGACTGCAGCCTTAAGCATCCGCAACTCTCTTCCTGTGTTTCCTGAGGAACTGACCTTCGAATTTAAACCGTCCCATTGCTTCCTCATTTTCACGCTTACGGGTTAGTTTCCATCGGCGGTGCGACCATAACCAGTATTCGGGTTTCTCCTGAATGGTTTCCTGAAGCAGGTGTATGTGTTTCTCCGTGATAGCATATTCCGGTTCAAGGCTGGCATCCTCAGTTATAGGGATAACTTCAACTTCATAACAACCCCGGGATATAACATGCATCTTTAAAAAGACGACTGCCATACCAAACTCCCGGGCAATTTTTTCCGGCCCGAGATAAACCGGCGTCAATTGGTTCATAAACATCGTCCAGTACTGTATTTCCTCCCAGACCGGTGACTGATCGGATACGTACATGGAAAGGGTGGGCTTTTTCTGACGGTCATACTGGCGGAGAACTCTGATGATATCCCGCATGGAAACTATTTCAGCTCCGAATTTGGACCTCTGACGATTCAAAACAGTATCAATATCTTTATTATTCTGTGGCTTATAGACAGCTATCGTCCTGTACCTGATGTTTTGAGTTAGGGACTGCAGCCATTCCCAGTTACCATAATGAGCGGCCACGGCAACCACCGAAATCCCCTGATCAAAATAGCGATCCAGGATGCCTGCATTCCGGAGGCTGATCCGGCCGTCCATTTCCCCTTCCTTAAAATCCATCACTTTGATAGTTTCCATGACCAGCTCGGAGAAATACCGGTAGAAGTCCGATGCAATTTTCCGGATCTGCCCGTCATCTTTCCCGGGAAAGGACCTGTGAAGGTTCTCAAAAACCACACTGCGTCGGTACCGGAAGACATTCCAGGAGAGGAAACGAATCAGCCCTGATAAGACATACAACACATTCAGAGGCAGCCATGATATTGCCCGGACGAATCCATACAATAAGCGGAATGCCAGGAGTTTCATCGCATCATCCTTTCATAAATTTTTCAATCGTGCGCTGAAATTCTTCAAAGACAGATTCATTGGAAGCCACTATTTCTCCACCGAAGAGATAATCGGAACCGCCGTTGAAATCAGAGACCTTACCTCCCGCCTGCTTCAGGATCAGGATGCCGGCCGCTACATCCCACGGGTTCAGCCCGTATTCGTAAAAACCTTCAAAGCGTCCGCAGGCCGTATAGGCGATGTCGGTTGCAGCTGAACCCAGTCTGCGTACGCCGTCGGAGTTTTCCATGAAAAAGATGAGCGTTTCCATGAAGCGCTCCAGGTATTTGAAATTGGTATAGGGAAAGCCGGTGGCAATGAGAGAATCACTGAGGGTCGTAACTTTGGAGACCCTGATCTCCCTGCCATTCAGATAGGCCGGGCTGCCCTTCCAGGCATAAAAACACTCTTTCATCCCCAGCTCATAAATGACCCCGATTACAATCTCATCGCTATCCATGAGAGCAATGCTTATGGCATAAGGCGGGAGACCGTGAATAAAATTCGTGGTTCCGTCAATCGGGTCGATAATCCATTTGAAGCGCTCGTTCTTATCAGAAGCCGTACCTTCTTCCGTAATAAATCCGGACCCGGGGAGTATGTCCAGCAAGCCCTTTACAAGCATCCTTTCCGAATTTTTATCGACGCTGGTCACATAATTATGACGTCCCTTAACTTCAATACCCAGGTCACCATGTCTGGCTTTTTCGCCTTCAATAAATATTGCCGTGCTCTTAACAAGATCCTGCACTGCAAAACATATTTTGTTTAAATCCATATCTGCTGATAAATAATTTGCATATAAAATATTCCGTATACCAGACGACTTCCCTACGGTTGTCAGGCCCAGCCAAAGGTTCCCGGGGGTAATACCCGGGGTCTCCTCCCCCCGTCATAAAAAAGGACTGGTATATCTCATTGCCGGAGCGGGAAAACAGTGATCATGCCTGCCGTCCGGGATAAAAACGGCTACCGGGATCAGGATGGTCTGTTTCCAAACCGGCTTGATCAGGAAGGCCAGTTCTTCATGCTTAGTTGCTTGTAATACTTATATAACTCAATCTGTGAACGGACAGGTTTATCCCCGTCGGTTTTGTAATGATTGCTTTGTTTATCGTCAATTACCCTTGCCTTGACATTATCCTTAAGCTGGATATCGATGATCTGTCTGAGTTCCTGCTGGAGGTCCTTGTCGAACACCGGGGCACTGACTTCGATACGATTATCGATATTACGGGTCATCCAGTCGGCCGAAGAGATATAATACAATTCATCTCCTCCATTGGCAAAGACAAAAATTCTCGAATGTTCCAGGTATTTGTCGACGATACTGATCGCCTCGATATTCTCGCTTTGCCCTGGCACACCGGGGATAAGGGAGCAGATACCCCTGACGATCAGTTTGATCTTAACGCCTGCATTATTTGCCTGGTAAAGCTTGGTGATCATATTTCTGTCAACCAGGTTGTTGATCTTCAAAATGATATAAGCTTCCTTTCCTTCATGCGCATTTCTGATTTCGTTGTCGATGAGCAGGTAAAGCTTGCCTCTCTGGAAATTCGGGGAGACGATAAGGTGCTGGTACTTATAGTTTTTATAGGTATTTTCGAAAAAGTCAAAAATGCGCCATATTTCGGTGGTGATCCTTTTATCTTTCGTCAGAAGGAAAATATCAGAATAGACCGCAGCAGTTCCTTCGTGGAAATTCCCGGTACCAACGGCGGCATAATCGACGGGCCTCCCGTTTTCCATCCTTCGGATCAGGGTTAATTTGCTGTGCACTTTAAGGCTTTTAATACCAAAAGTCACGTTGGCGCCCACTTCCTCAAGCCTCTTTGACCAGTAAATATTGGACTTCTCATCAAAACGGGCCTGCAGCTCAATATTGACGTTGACCTGTTTGCCGTTCAGTGCGGCATTGATCAGGGCGTTTATCACTGCAGAATCGTGAGCCACACGGTAAAGCGTTGTACTGACGGAAACGACCCGCGGATCCATCGAAGCCATCCTCAGCCAGTTGATGTAATGATTAAAAGTCTGGTATGGGAAGTGAAGCAGAATATCTTTCTTAGATACAACATCAAACAGATTTTCATTATGTTTCAGGGCCGGATGAGTGGTGGGCGGAAGTTTTTCATATTGCAGATTGTCTTTCCCCAGGTTGGGAAATTTCATGAAATCCTTGAAATTATGGTACCTTCCCCCGGGAATAAGGTTGTCGTCTTCATCCAGTTCCAGTCTCCGGATCAGGTAATTCAGCAGATCCTTGGGAATGGACTCATCGTATACAAACCTCACAGGCTGACCTTTTTTACGGTCGGTTACCGATTCGTCAATCTTTTCGAGAAAACTTTTCGAGAGGTCGTTATCTATATCGAGTTCTGCATCCCTGGTCAGCTTGATGGTATAAGCCTCAAAATGGTCGAAATGAAATTGTTCGAAGAGAATACTGAGCCCGAAACGAATCACATCATCGAGAAGGATGACATATTTGCGGCTCCGGATAGGGAACAGCAGAAACCTGCCCAGTCTTTCTTCAGGAATTTCGATGATGGCATATTCCATTTCCACATTGGAGTCCTTGCTGGTCATTTTCACGGCAAGGTATATCGATTTATCCTTCAGATCGGGGAAATCCCTGACATTGTGAAGCATGATGGGTGTAAGAACAGGCAAAACTTTCTCAACGAAATAGTTCTTAACAAATTCCGCTTTCTGGCGGTTTAGTTGCTTTTCATTGATGATATTGATCTTCTCTTTCTCAAGTTCTATTTTTACCTCTTCGTAAATTTTTTCGAATTTTCGCTGCAGAAGGATCACAAACTGCTGTATCTGGTTGAGAACTTCTTTCGGCCGGTCTTTATTAGGCCGTCCGGTTTTCTCCTCCACATCGATCATCCTTTTTATTGTAGCTACCCTGACTTTAAAAAATTCATCCAGATTATTAGAAAAAATTCCGAGAAATCGAAGTCTTTCGACCAGGGGAACGTTGCTGTCGGCGGCTTCCTGCAATACCCTTTCATTGAAAGACAACCAGCTGATTTCGCGGTTTATGATTTTTCTGTGCTTCATATGGGACAAAGATAACAATTCTAGGCTTTTTTAGGATAATCGAAATATTGGTAAGATACAAGTTGTTTGTTTATCATGGTCCATTTTTCGGTTTCAAAGTCGATGATGACGAGACCGGTGGTGGGAAGATGATCCAGTTTCAGGGTTGTCAGCATGCCGGCAAGGTGTGACATGCCGGGATTGTGGCCAAAGATCATGACAGAATTTGTACTGTCAGGAATCCCGTAAATCACTCCAAGTAAGTCGTCTCTGCTTGCATCATAGATATCCTCATCCAGTTTAAAGTTCGTCCCGGATACCTGTAATATTCTCTGAAATATGGTTGCGGTATGCAGGGCCCTGGTAGCCGGACTGCTGATGATTCGTTCCGGTTTTCTACCCATATCCCTGAGGCGTCCGGCCATTTCGGCAGCATCGCGAATACCTTTTTCCTTCAGGGGTCGGTCAATATCTTTTACATTGTCATAATCCCAGGAAGACTTCCCATGACGGACGATATATAATGTTTTCATAACGGTAGTAATTACTTTTCAATTCATATCTGCAGGGATTGAGGCCAAGCCGGTTAACGACATATCCCAGTTGTAAGAAACACACTTATCCACCGCAAGTTCAGTGAGAGCATTTTCTGCAAAATACAAAAAATCCTTCAATACGGGATCAACGGCTGGTTTCGGCCATTGTACCCCTGAGGCTAAAAAATGGGACCCGGTGTAAACACACAAACACCGGATCCCAAAAAATAAACAGCAAAAGACTGGACAAAAATTATCTTTAAAGAAGGTTACTGGCCAGATCAGCCAGGTAGCTTCTTTCACCTTTTACAAGGTTCACATGGGCAAAAATATCCTGTCCTCTCATTCTGTCGGCAAGATATGAAAGCCCGTTTGATTTAGTATCGAGGTAGGGTGAGTCAATTTGTTGAATATCACCCGTAAAGATCATTTTAGTGCCTTCCCCTGCCCTGGTGATGATGGTTTTCACCTCATGAGGAGTCAGGTTCTGGGCTTCATCTACGATAAAAAACACCCGGGAAAGGCTGCGTCCCCGGATATAGGCCAACGGAGTGATAACCAGTTTCTCCGTATTGAGAAGCTCTTCGATTTTCAAAAATTCTTTACTTGTAGGTGCGAATTTTTGCTTTATCACAGAGAGGTTATCAAAAAGTGGCTGCATATAGGGCCCCATTTTTTCATTTACATCACCCGGGAGAAATCCCATATCCCTGTTGGCAAGGGGGACGATTGGCCTGGCCAGGAAGATCTGCGTATACATCTTTCGTTGGTGAAGGGCGGAAGCCAGGGCCAGCAGGGTTTTCCCTGTACCCGCTTTCCCGGTCAGGGCAACCAGCTGCACCTCAGGCCGGAGCAGGGCATCAAAGGCGAAGGTCTGCTCAGCATTGCGCGGTTCGATGCCGTAAGTCTTAAGCTTTTCAACACGATTGATCACTTTGTTGAACGGATCGTAATGTCCCAGTGCACTGGCGTTGTTATTCCTGAAAATAAAATACTGATGCGCCAGGGGTTCCTCAGTGATCTTGAATTCTGCTGCCGGAACACCTTCAAATTGTTTATACAGCCTGGAAATCGTTTCCGTCTCGGAACTTTCAATCACATGAATGTCGCGGTATATATCATCAATGTTCTTGACCTTGTCGTTTTCATAATCCTGGGACATGATACCCAGCGACTTGGCCTTCATCCGGAGATTAATATCCTTGGTAACCAAAACAACCAGTCTTTCACTGAATTTGGAATTGACAAATTCAGCTATGGCCAGTATCCGGTGATCGGGCGTATTCTCCGGGAAGGAATTAGCCAGTTTCTCGGAAAAAGGCTTCCCTGTTTCAATGGACAGTTTGCCCATCCCCTTACCAAGAGGTAATCCTCCGTTAAACAACTGATCACCTGATATCTTATCCAGCTCCCTTGTAAATTCCCTGGCCTGAAAATTAATGATGTCACTCCCCCTCTTAAACTTGTCAAGTTCTTCAAGAACCGTAATGGGGATGATGATGTCATTTTCCTGGAAGTTATAGATACATTTGTAATCATGAAGGAGTACGTTGGTGTCCAGTACAAAGATCTTCTTTGCTTTCTTCATGCAGTCTTTTCTGATTTTACTAAATTTGCTTCGGGTAAATATAGTAAAATTCAAATCCGTCAGCCGGTTGATAACCTGTTGATAACTGAATTTTCAACTAAATATTGACGAAAATCAATCCTTATTTTCAAAACCGGCAGGACAGATTTCTCCTGAAAAGGCTGAAATCAGCATTCCGGTGAATCGTGCCAGCTTCCGGTAACCGGACCGGGAACGGGCCATGACAGGGATGACCCGGGAAAAACCATAAAATCAGAACATTGTGAATTTGACCGATACCATTTTTAAACGCAGAAGCATTCGGAAATATACCGACCGCCCGGTGATGAGAGAACAGATCGAATCTGTCATCCGGGCCGCTATGTATGCCCCTTCAGCCGTTAACCGGCAACCCTGGCATTTCATTGTGATTAACGACAGGGACATCATGGCCCGGATCATGGAAGTACATCCCTACTCTAAAATGCTCATGACGGCCGGTCATGCTATCCTGGTCTGTGGTGACGAAAAGTTGCAGTATGACAGCGGTTACTGGATCGCCGATTGCGGTGCAGCGACTGAAAACCTCCTTCTTGCCGCCACATCCCTGGGACTTGGGTCATGCTGGATCGGTGTTTATCCGCGGGAGCACCGGATGAATGCTCTAAGGGAAATATTCGCCCTTCCCCCCCATATTCAGCCGTTTGCCCTGGTATCTGTCGGGTATCCTGCCGAAGAGAAGAGCACGCCTGAACGATTCGACAGAGGTAAAATTTTTCTCAACCGTTGGGCTAATCCGTACTGAGATGAATTACCGGGAAACCCTTGACTTTTTGTTTAACAGCCTGCCCATGTACCAACGCAACGGGGCAGCAGCATATAAGGCAAATCTCGATAATACGATTGCCCTTGACGAATTTTTCAGTCATCCCCACCGCCAGTTTAAGAGTGTACATATTGCTGGTACCAACGGAAAAGGATCCGTGTCACATATGCTTGCTGCGATTTTGCAACAGGCAGGCTTCAAAACGGCTTTGTATACCTCCCCTCATCTGAAAGACTTCAGGGAAAGGATAAGGATAAACGGACAAATGATCCCGGAGACGGAGGTGGTTTCCTTCGTGGAGGAGAGCCATCCTGTCGTTGAAAAAATCCAGCCGTCATTTTTTGAAATGACGGTCATGATGGCTTTTTGGTATTTTGCCAGGGAGAAGGTTGATATTGCCGTAATCGAAACGGGTATGGGTGGCCGGCTCGACTCGACAAATATCATTGATCCGTTATTTTCCGTCATTACGAACATCGGATTGGATCACACGCAGTTTTTGGGTGATACCCTGGCGAAAATTGCAGCCGAGAAGGCCGGGATTATCAAGACGGGAAAGCCTGTGATCATCAGTGAGAGGCAGACGGAGACCACACCGGTTTTTGAGCGAAAAGCCGCCGAAACCGGTTCTCCGTTATTTTATGCCGGCGAATTTTATCACATCGATTATAGTACCATTACTAAGGAGCGCCAGCAGCAGTTTTATGTCTATTCCGGCGATGACCCGGTATACGACGGACTGACATCGGGACTCACGGGCGCATACCAGCGAAAAAATGTTCCTGCCGTCTTACTGGGTGTTGACCTTTTACGTTCCGCAGGGCTTCTGGTCCCAGCAGACGCAGTTTACAGTGGCATCAGGAATGTCAGACAGATCACCGGCCTAAGGGGGCGGTGGGAAGAAACCGGCTTCAATCCGCTTGTCGTATGTGATACTGCACATAATGAATCCGGCATACGTGAGGTTTTAAACCAGATTTCCGGCATTCCATTCCGCAGACTCCATATCGTTTGGGGTATGGTGTCGGACAAAGATGCAACGGGCATTCTCAGGCTTCTGCCCCGAAACGCCGAATACTATTTTACCCGGGCAGACATACCAAGAGCGCTGGACGAACAAAAGCTTCATGAATTCGCCTCCGAAGCCGGCCTCAGCGGAACGACCTATCCAACGGTCACGGGGGCGGTAAAAGCGGCTAAAGAAGCTGCCGGAAAAGAAGATATGATATTTATCGGAGGCAGTACGTTTGTGGTGGCAGAAGCTTTGGAAGACCATGAAAATGCCGCCGCCATTTGACAGACCGTCTTATTTACATCCGGCCGGCGTTCACGTCCCCTGGAAATTCACGACGGTACTACTGCCATTCAGAGACATTGAATTCTCAGATCTTGATGACGAAACGGCTCCCCTGCCCCGGTTCTGAGAACACCTCGATGCTGCCATGGTGTTTCCGGATCACCTGCCGGGAAAAACTCAGACCGATTCCACTACCCTTCTCTTTTGTCGTAAAAAAGGGAATAAAGATTTTGTCGGTAATACTTCCAGGGATTCCCGGACCGGTATCGGAGACTTCAATCACAACCCGGTCATTCTCATCCATCCAGGCCGAGCAGGATATCTCTTTTGGGGATATTCCGGTACCTTCAAAACTATCGACAGCATTTTTGACAAGGTTGATAAGGACCTGGGATAAGAGGGATTCATCAGCAAACATGGTCAGGGAATGAGGTTCCGTTACGAAACTGAAGCCGATACTGAGGTCTGATAACGATTTGGCGAAAAGCCCTGCTATCCGTGAAAACAACTCCTGCACCTTAAAATGTTTAGGCGTAATCTGGGGGGGCAGGGCCGATGACCTGAATTCACTTACAAACCTGAGGAGGCCTGCATTCCTTTCATTGATGATTTGCAACCCTTCAATGGTTTTCCGGCATAAATCCTCCCCGCCGGCCTCAAAACCGCCTTTACTATACTGAAGGCTGAGCTGATCCAGTAAAAGAGTTGTGAGGGAAGTTACCGGCGAAAGTGTGTTGTTAACCTCATGGGTAATCACTCTGATCAGGTTCTGCCAGCTATCCAGTTCTTTATCCTGAAGCTCGTTGCGGATATCCTGCATCAAAACAAGTTTGAGCTGCTCGTCCAAGAGGCGAAAATTTGCAGATCTGAGAAGCAGCTGCCTGTAGTCATCCTTTTGCCTGAATTTATATATTTTACGTTGTCCGGGCATAATCGATCTGATGGCAAAAAGCAATCCCGGATCAGCATCCCGGATGCTTTCCAGATTGTTCTCATTCCGGATAGCCAGCAGTTTTTTTGCCGGTTTATTAATCACTTCAATGCGTCCGTCGGCTGCCAGTACCATGACGCCGGCCTCCAGGTTCCCGATAGAATAGTCAAGAAGGTATTGCCACCGTTTTTCTCTGCTGCGGTATCCTGTAATAATTTCGGACAGGTGACTGAAGTATTTATATAATTGTTTATCCCTGATCAGCGAACCCTGCTCCCTGAAGGTGATCTGAGGATCCTCATTTTCAATATAATGGATAAACGTTGCAAGCTGTGAGTTTGTCCGGTTCAGGAATATGATAAGGGAAACAACCTGTATGATGAAGACGGCAAATAAAAAAATGCTGGTAAAGATAAATTCCGGCCGGAAGAAAAAATATCCGAGCAGCAGGGCATTTACAGCCAGGACAACGATTCTGGACAGGAGCAGGAGATAAAATTTTCTAAAGACCATATTTTTGCATTTTCCGGTAAAGAGTAGGCCTTGAAATCCCGAGTTCGTCGGCTGTATCGGACAGGTTTCCGCGGTTGCGTCTTACTGCTTCGGCAATCGCATTCCTTTCGAGTTCTTCGAGCGTCAGGGGTTGAAGCGGGGATATTACCGGTTTGTTGGTAAAGGTGAAGTTGAAATCTCCGGGGCCGAGGCTTTTACCTTCGCACAGGATAACTGCCTTTTCGACGGCATGCCGGAGTTCCCTGATATTTCCCGGCCAGTGATAGGATCCGAGTTTTTTCAAAGTCTCGCCTGCAGGCGCAAGCATTTCCTTATGATATTTTGCGGCATATTCATTCACAAAATATGCCGAGAGGCCTGCAATATCCTCGGGTCTCTCCCGTAATGGCGGCAGCTCGATGGTTATAGTATTCAACCGGTAAAACAGGTCTTCCCGGAAATCCCCATTGGCGATCATATCCGTCAGGGGCTGGTTTGTCGCTGAGATAAGCCGGATATCGATTTTTACAGGTTTTGCAGAACCCAGCGGGGTGACCTCTCTTCGCTGCAATGCCGAGAGCAGTTTGGCCTGTGCCGTGAGGTTAAGGTTCCCGATTTCATCCAGGAAGAGGGTTCCTCCGTCAGCCGCAACGAACTTGCCGGCTTTATCCTCTCCGGCATCTGTGAAGGCTCCCCTGACATGTCCAAACAGTTCACTTTCCATCAGGGATTCGGGAAGGGCACCCAGGTCTACATTAAGAAAGCCTTTGTCTTTCCTTCCCGATAAGCTGTGTATTTCCCTTGCAATGACTTCCTTTCCTGTCCCGTTCTCACCAAGGATCAGAATATTGGCTTCAGTAGGAGCCACCTTGCAGATGGCATTCCACAATTGTTTCATTTTCTCCGAGCTGCTCCTCACCGCAATAAAATCCTGCCCGGCCTGATGGTTATCCTCTTCCTGACCTACCCGTTCCCCTCGCTGATCCTCACCCATTTTTCGTTTTGAAATCCTGAGTTTAAGAGAGGATTTCATCACCTCCACGAGCTGGTCATTATCCCATGGCTTAAGAACAAAATCAGCCGCCCCGCTCTTCATGGCCTTAACCGCCAGCCCTACATCTCCAAAAGCCGTGATCATAACCACAACTGCAGCAGGATCGAGCCTCACGATCTCCTGCAGCCAGAACAAACCCTCGTTCCCTGAATTTATGCCTGCCCTGAAATTCATGTCCAGCAGATATACATCAAATTTTTCAAGGCTGAGTTTGGAGGGTAGCACATTCGGATTGGTCAAGGTTTCCACCCTGCTGAAATAAAGGCCCAGCAGAAATTTCAGAGATTCCAGAATCTGCCTGTTGTCATCGATAATAAGTATGGAGCCTGTTTTCGGCATATCAGTAGTTTAAGAAAGAATTGAACTGTCCACCCAATGTAATGAAATGTTACATACCCATCCTCATTTTACAAAATATATTTCTGTATCATACTCATATAAAGGTAATTAATGGAATTGGCACAGGTATTGGATTTTCTCCCCAGGGTTCTTTACAGTCAAAGTTAATGCAGAAGGCTGAAAAAAAACACGAGGCGACGAGTTTTTTATCACAGGATTGTATTTTAAGGGGGAGTTAGGGAGTAGGGAGTAGGGAGTAGGGAGTAGGGAGCTCATGCCCGGCCCCTCAGGCGAGGGGGTGTTCACTCCGATTGAATTTGTTGTAAAACGAAAAGTTCTTTGGTAACGGGCCGATGGAAATTCAGATGAAAAATATGTTCATCACCGCGACTTATTTCAGTAGAAGAGAAGCCCCACTAATGAAAGGCGAAGGGGTGTTCACTCCGATTTTTGTTGTAAAACGAAAAGTTCTTTGGTAACGGGCCGATGGAAATTCAGATGAAAAATACGTTCATCACCACGACTTATTTCAGTAGAAGAGAAGCCCCTCTCCTGGAAGGCGAGGGGGTGTTCACTCCGATTTAATTTGTTGTAAAACGAAAAGTTCTTTGGTAACGAGCTGATGGAAATTCAGGTTTTAATTTTCATGTAACGGAAACAGAAAAAATAAATACAAATATTAACTTACTCTAAATTTTCAGGTAATGATCAGAAATTACTTTAAAGTAGCGATTCGCTTCTTTGTAAGGCAGAAAGGCTATTCACTGATTAACATTGCAGGACTGGCCATCGGCATGGCCGCCACCATGCTGATCCTCATCTACGTGTTTTTCGAACTGGGATTTGACCGGTATAACAAGGATAGTGAAAATATGTACCGGATAAATTTTCATGGCACTTTTGGTGGCGAAAGTCTGGATGAAGGCATTACGCCTTCGGTACTGGCCGGATTGTTACTTGAGGAATACCCGGAGATTACCAGTGCAGTAAGAATTTTCAACACCGAGAACAGGGCAGTAAAATACGGAGAGAATGCCTGGTACGAAGATAAATTTGCCTTTGCCGACAGCAACTTCTTTGATTTTTTTACCCTGAAATTTATCGAAGGGAATCCGTCCACCTGCCTCAACGAACCCCATACTGTGGTGATGACCCAATCGACTGCCCACAAGTACTTTGGTAATGATGAGGCCATCGGCAAAGTCATAAAGATCACAAATCATTTCGGAGATCCGGGGGTACCATACGATACCGCCCTGTTCCGGGTAACCGGGGTCATAGAGGACATGCCTGTCCAGAGTCATTTCCATTTCGATTTTGTGGCTTCGATGGGAAGCATCCGTGCCATTGCCGAAAGCCCCTATCTGATCAACCTGAACATGTATACTTACATAAAGCTGCGTGAAGGAACGTCAGTTGATGTTTTATCAGGTAAAATCAATGATTTCTACGTAAAGAATGCACTCCCCCAGCTGCGCCAGTTCCTGGGAATGTCGGAAGAACAGGTCTTGAA
This sequence comes from uncultured Bacteroidales bacterium, assembly GCA_963732905.1. GTDB lineage: Bacteria > Bacteroidota > Bacteroidia > Bacteroidales > DASQZK01. Next base: position 11,599 of record CAVTBM010000005.1, on the reverse strand, counting down.
TTCAGGGGCCAGGGTCGGCCTCGACATTTCGCCGATGAGTGACATTCACCTGAAATCGCACGGAAAATTTGAACTTGAGGAGAACGGAAATATTGAATATGTCCGCATTTTCATCAGCGTGGCGCTGCTTATCCTGCTCCTGGCCTGTATAAACTTTATCAACCTGTCGACAGCCCGGGCGGTAAAGCGAGCCAGGGAAGTGGGTATCCGGAAAGTCGTTGGTTCAAGCAGGCGCCAGCTGATCCTCCAGTTCATCGGTGAATCTTTCCTGTTCACAGTCATTTCCTTTATCATATCCATGGTGATCGTCGAAATGTCAATGCCGGTGTTTGAACACATCACCAATTACAATCTCAGGGGGGTCTATCTCGATAAAAGTTGGTTCTGGGCTTCTTCAGCAGGAATCATCATCCTCGTAGGTTTCCTCTCGGGACTCTATCCAGCCATAGTATTATCCTCCTATAAGCCTATTGAGGTAATCAGAGCTTTGCCTAACAAAAACAGGAAAGGTTATTTTTTCAGAAATTCTCTGGTGACGTTTCAGTTTATCATCACGGGAGTGATCCTGCTGGCGGTAATACTGGTCAGCCGGCAGCTGAACTATGTTCAATCTAAGCAGCTCGGCTTTGACAAGGAAAAGATCCTGGTTATTGAACGAACCGATCCAATCAAAACATCGATAAAAAGCTTCATGGATGAACTGGAAAAATTACCCGAGGTTGAAAAAACATGCCTGAGTGCGGGTATGATATGCCGTGGAGCCGGTGCCAACGGCTTCCAGTATCTGCAAAACGGAACACCAAAAACACTTCTTACCGCAGTATTAAATGTCAACTACGATTTTGCCGATGTCATGGGTCTGAAAACAAAGGAAGGGCGGTTTTTCAGCCGGGATTTCAAGGATGAAAATAGTATTGTCATCAACGAAATGGCTGCAAAAGAGATGGGCATGACTGAACCTGTGGGCAATTACCTCTATGTTAACAATCAGGACAGCAGCGAAGTCCGGTACCCGATCGTGGGTGTGATGAAGGATTTCCACTTCGAATCGTTGCACAGTAAAATCAGGCCGTTGATCTTTTTTCTCACCACCGACTATTTTGACGGGTATATTTCAGTCAGGCTGAAGGAAGGTGATCATCTCCAGACTGTGAAAAAGATAAAGTCGGTATGGGGTGAATTCACCGAAGCCAATCCCCTGGTATACTATTTCTTCGATGATGATTTCAAAAAACTGTATAAAGCGGAGGATCATACACGCCGTCTGATGGAACTCTTTTCGGTACTGGCCATGATTGTGGCTGCTCTCGGACTTTTCGGGCTGGTTTCCTATTCGGTAACCACCCGGACAAGGGAAATTGGCATCCGGAAAACCAACGGAGCCACAATGTTCAATATCATGATGCTGATCATCCAGGATAACATCAGGCCGATACTCTATTCCATTTTCATTTCATTTCCGCTGGCCTGGTTCCTGATGAGCAAATGGTTGCAGAATTTTGCCTACCGTATCAACATCAACCCGTTCTGGTTTGCCATTGTATTATTCTTCCTGTTTTTCATAGGTATACTCACCACATTGTTCCAGGCATTTCAGGCATCGAGGATCAACCCGGCAAATGCCGTAAGAACGGAATAAGGTTAACTAAACAATCGGGGGGATAGCGACGTTAACTTACATGAATCAAACGAAAGCGTCCCCCCATGGAATCCTTCAGTATTACCGGAAGCTATTCTGATTATTATGAAATCACGATGGGCCAGGCTTACTTCCTGTGCGGTAATCACAAGACCCCGGCCTGTTTTGATTATTTTTTCAGGAAAATGCCCTTTAATGGCGGTTATGTTGTCTTTGCCGGGCTGCAGGATATTCTTGACATTCTCAGTGACCTCCGGTTCAGCAGCGAGGACATCCGGTTTCTCAGGGAGCAGGGGTTAAATAATGATTACCTGGAGTACCTGAAAAATTTCCGGTTCAGGGGTGATGTGTATGCTTCCCGGGAGGGTGATGTTATTTTCCCCACCAGACCGGTCATCCGCGTAGAAGGGGACATTGTTGAAACGCAGCTTGCTGAAACGCTTATTCTTAATATTCTCAACTACGAGTCGCTGATTGCCACCAAAGCAGCCCGCATGAGACAGGTGGCCGGCAACAGTGTCCTGAGTGAATTCGGGTTCAGGCGTGCGCAGGGATTCGGCAGCCTCCAGGCAAGCCGGGCAGCAGTTATAGGAGGATTCAATTCCACGAGCAATGTCCTGGGCGCCATTCATTATGGTATCAAAGTGGCCGGCACCATGGCCCACTCCTATATACAGAGTCATGAAAATGAACTTACGGCATTCCGTAATTACGCTTCCGCACATCCGGAAGGTACCATACTCCTGGTAGACACCTACGATACCCTCCGCTCAGGTGTACCCAACGCCATCACCCTTGCCAGGGAAATGGAGAAAGAAGGGCACAGGCTGCTTGCCATACGGCTCGACAGCGGCGACCTGGCCTACCTTTCCAAAAAAGCCCGGAAACTTCTCGATGAAGCCGGACTTCCTCATGTTAAGATCGTTGCCTCAAACCAGCTCGACGAGTACCTGATCAAGAGTATTAAAGACCAGGGAGCCCCGATTGATATATTCGGTGTGGGTACCAGCCTGGTTACCGGCGAACCTGATGCTGCCCTCGACGGGGTCTATAAACTGTCCCTTTCCGGCGGAGAGGCCCGGCTGAAAATATCGGAAAACAGCAGCAAGGTTACCCTTCCAGGAAGAAAACAGGTCTTCAGACTCCTGAGTAACGAAGATTCATTTTATGGCGGGGAGGTCGTCACCCTCGACGGGGAGGAAGATCCGGAAGTCATGTATCATCCGTTTGAACCCCTCAAATCTCTGCATATCAAACATCTGAAAAAGGAGGCCCTGCTTCAGAAGGTGATGGAGAAAGGGAAAATGATCTGCGACAGGAAAACCCCCGAAGAGATTTCCGGATATTCTAAAGGAAGACTTTCACTTTTACCCGATGAATTTAAACGATTTGATAACCCGCATGTTTATAAGATAGGCATAAGCGGAAAGCTGAAAGAACTGAAAACGTCCTTGTTGGACAAATACCAGATGAAAAAATGAGAGCACTGATCATTGTTGATATCCAGAATGATTTTTTACCCGGAGGCTCCCTTCCGGTTCCGGACGGAGACAGGATCATTGAGGTGGTGAACCGCATATCCGGTAAGTTCGACATGGTAGTTGCCACACAGGACTGGCATCCACCTTTACATGCCAGTTTTGCAAACAATCATCACGGCCACAAGCCGGGAGACCGGATACGTATTGGCGGTATTGACCAGATCCTGTGGCCGGCCCACTGTGTACAGGATACAAGAGGTGCTATGTTTGCGGCAGATCTCGACCTGAAACCGGCTGAAGCTATCTTCAGAAAAGGCATGAACAGGGATATTGACAGTTACAGCGGTTTTTACGATAACGGACATCTGAAGACGACAGGACTGGCCGGGTACCTCAGGGAAAAAGGTATTACTGAAGTTTTTATTTGCGGACTTGCCGGCGAAATCTGTGTGTATTTCACGGCAAAGGATGCCGTAAAAGAAGGTTTCAGAACGTACCTGGTGGAAGATGCTTCCCAGCCTCTCGAAAGGGAAAATTTTGAACAGGCCGAAAAAGACCTGGTAAAAAATGGAGTTTCACTGGTACAGAGTTCAGAACTGTAAACTGTAGATTATGAATACTTACAAGATAAGGTTGTCTCATGAAGCAATATATTAACCGTACCCCTGACTGGTAGTCCAGATAACATGCCCGGAATTTTTCAGAGGACGATTTTCAGACGTCCACTCCGGTCGTGCGTGGGTTGTTACACCGGTTAATCTTCTTCAGAGACAACCTTTTTTCATTTCCCGTATCAGGATAATGTCCTTTGGCGCTCTTCAAATTCCTCCTTCGATATCTCACCTTTAGCATACCGTTCACGAAGAACTTTAAGAGCTTTGTCTTTCGCGTAACGTTCAGGACCTGTTCTACGGCGGATTCCTATGGCTATAAGCAATACCACAGCAACAATTATTACAGCGCCTATAAACCAGGACCCTCCCATTCCCCAGAAATGACCATAATGATGCATCATTGGAATACTCCTTATTATTTAATTAAAATTATTCTCCCGCATCCGGGGCTCGTTTATTTGAAAATACCATGCCTGAAGACCATAAATGCCAAAAAAATCATATCCCCCGTTAAATCAATGATTAAAGAGGACCCAGGCATTTCATTTCCCCACCTTTCATGTGGAAATGATTCCACAAAAACGCCAAAACTGTGCGTTTTTTTTACGGGTTACTTAAAAAGCAGCTGGGAGAATGCATAGATGTGGTGTCTCCAAACCTGCCACTCATGCGAACCGGGGCCCTCATACCATGCGTTTTTAATGCCCTGATGGTCGAGCGCTTCATGCAAGGCTTTCACCGATTTGAATCCGGGGTCGAGATATCCGCAGCCCAGAAAAAGCACCTTGTAGGTTTTATTAAAGGCATTTGCATCTTTGAAAACCCCGTTATAGGAAGTCTCCGGATCGAAGCTCCGCCCACCGCCACTGAAGGCTCCAACCGAATGAAATTTTTCAGGGTGAGCCAGGCCGATTGCCATCGCCTGTCCGGCTCCCATCGACAAGCCGGCGATGGCCCGGTGGTCGGCATCGGGAAGCGTACGGAAACAGCTGTCGGTCATGGGGATAAGCTCATTGATGACCAGACTTTCAAAGGCATTGCTCCTCCCGTACGGGCGTTCGGGATTTTCAGCACCGGCTTTTGCCGCATAGCCGTTGTCCATGACGATGATCATCGGCTTCACCTTACCGGCAGCCAGCAGGTTGTCGATGATAAAATTCACTTTGCCCTGCATCGTCCACCCCAGTTCACTCTCACCGGCTCCATGCTGGAGGTACAATACCGGATACCGTACAGACTGGTTCTTTTCATATCCCGGAGGAGTATACACCAGGCACTTCCTGTAGGTACCAGTGATCGTTGAGTGATACCAGTGGTAATGCACCTCACCGTGCGGAACATCTTTCGGCAGATAGAAATCTTCCGTACCCGGTATCTCGATCATACTGGTCCATTTTCCCCAGCCAAAATAGCATTGTGCCGAAGGATCGGATGCATGGAAACCATCTACGCTTACCTCATAATAATGCAATCCCGGACGGCAGGGTTTGGTAGTGACCGTCCAGTTGCCGCTGGTATCTTCGGCCATCTCATATTCTTTCTCTCCCAGGGCAGCCGTATCGCTAAGGTTGATAAGCTTCACCTCCTTAGCTGAAGGGGCGTAGACGTGGAATGTTGCACGATTGTCAGGGCTTATCTGGGGAGGAGCCATCAACTGGGCTTTCAGGCCTGAAAATACAGGGGCCATGAGGATCAATGCGCTGAATAATAAAGTCTTTTTTTTCATGTCGGCAATTTTAAATGAGTTACTTCATATAAGAAAAGTGAAAGATAATGAATCCGGGGGAAAATGAAGGTAGAATTTAGGAAATGGAATTTCGATCCCCGAGAATTTTTTCACCACAGATTGCACAGATTAGCACAGATTATTGAAGATTGGGGCCGGTTTTTTCGCAGACGTGAAGAATCACGTCTCAACGATTTGGTTCATTCAATATTCAGATCTCCCGTCTGACAAGTCACTCAATCCCTAATCCCTAAATCACTCAATCCCTAACTTTTGCCTTTCTCCTTTCTCCTTTCTCCTTTCTCCTTTCTCCTTTCTCCTTTCTCCTCCCAAATTAATCTGTGTAATCTGTGTAATCTGTGTTTAATCTTCCCCAATCCGGAATCATTATAAAAAACAAAAAACCACCATCGACCTATTCCTCTAATCATGTGCGTTTATTACATTTGAAGGTTATCTTGGTATTCTTTTGTCCCCGCATCATTTAAACCTGACCGACTATGTCCAATTCAAGAAGAGATTTTCTCAAAAAAATCGCTGCCGGCAGCCTGGCCGCCACTTCGGCACCTATGCTGGCAGCCGGACTCCATGATGAACAGCAGGGTCCCGAATTCCCGCCGCAAATTGTCGATATCAAGCGCAAACTGAATGTGATCTGGATCACCTGCGATGAGATGAATACCAAAGCCATGAGTGTATATGGCAATCCTCTCACTACCATGCCTGGGGCAGAGCAGATGGCCCGCGAAGGCACCCTGTTCAATCATGCGTACGTTCAGATGCCCAAGAGTGTACCCTCGCGGGTGATCATGATGACGGCCCGGTATGCCCACACCGAGGGGCACCGTACACTCACCGGCCGGAAATACTATACCCCGGCCGAGGGTGTGAAAAAGAACAACGATTTTACCCTCAGGGCCGATGAACCGAATATGGTCAAACTCATGAAGGATAACGGTTACAAAACCTGCCTGCTGGGGAAAAACCACCTGGTAGACTGGAACCTGCATAAAGTCTGGTTCGATATGACCTCGAAATGGGACAGCCCGGAATGGAAAAACCAGCCTGATGCCTTTGACAAAACCGATAATCCTGACCTCAGAAAAATGTATCTGATCGGCAAAACCAAAGAAGGCCTCGATTACAACAAGCTTCCCGACTCCCTGTGTGTAAGCTGGACGAAGGAATTCCTCAATACTTACAAGGATGAGCCGTTCTTCGCGCTGGTCGACATTGGCAAACCCCACCCGCCATACGTCGAATATACACAGATGCCGGCTTACAAGATACCTCTCGACCGGATCCCCGCCCCGAAAGTACAGCCACTCGACAAAGTACCGTCGGTGGAACAATGCAAACGGAAAAGCTTCGATCTGGAGCACGTGACCGATCTCGACCGCAAACGCATCAGGCGTGCATATTACTCATCGGTTGAATTCGCTGATACTCGTGTGAAAGAGATCATCGACGAGGTGGATCGTCTGGGACTGAAAGATAACACCCTGATCATCTATAGTGCCGATCACGGCGATTCGAACGGCGAACGCAACTGCTACGAGAAATGGGATACTTTTTTCTATGATGAGATCACGAAGGTTCCGTTAATTATGAGACTGCCCGGTTTGATACCTGCCGGCAAAAAGATCGAGAACCTGGTTGAATTTGTCGACATCGTGCCCACCATCATGGAACTGATGGGCATCGAAATCCCGGTATGGGTGCAGGGTAAATCGATGTTGCCGCTCATCCAAGGTAAAACAACCGAACACAAGGATGCCGTCTTCAGCCAGGGTGGAGTCGAGAAAGACGCCACACTGCGGCCAGATCCGAATATCCACTCACCAAAACAGCAGGTAGTGGTCGACTTTCCCGAGAGCATGATCCGCTCAAAGATGGTACGTACCGACCGCTACAAATATGTATACCGGCTGGAGGGTGACCATGAGCTTTTCGATATGAAGAACGATCCCGACGAACTCAATAACCTGGCTTACAATCCCGAGTACCGTGATGTTGCCGACGGTCTGATGAAGCGGATGCTGAAGTTCACCATTGAGATGGAGACGAATTATCCGATTCTTGATCATTTGATATGTTAGAAGTTATGGAGTTATGGAGTTATGGAGTTATGGAGTTATGGAGTTATGGAGTTATGGAGTTATGGAGTTATGGAGTTATGGAGTTATGGAGTTATGAAGAGACAGGTAGGACGGGTGAGTGAGGGTGAGTGAGGGTGAGGGAGCATGTCGCAATATTTCTTCTATGCCGGAGGGATTTAATTTTAGTTGCCATGGTTACGTCAGTGATTACAGTGAAGTCCTTAATAAGATAGTGCGCGGGGGTCTCCCCTTTCAGGGGCCGGGGGGAGCGGAGGGTAGTGAAAATGAGTAGTTCCTTGATAGCCGGCAGAATCATTTCTTCCTTGCCGGAAGCATTTATTTATAGTTGCCATGGTTACGCCCGTGATTACAGTGAAGTCCTTAATAAGATAGTGCGCGGGGGTCTCCCCTTTCAGGGGCCGGGGGGAGCGGAGGGTAGTGAAAATGTGACTTGTTAAGGGGTGGAGAGTGGAGGATGGTGGAAGAAAGGCGAAAGGTGAAAGGCGAAAGGAAAAAGTGAGGGATTGAGGGAAAATGACTTGTTAAGGGGTGGAGAGTGGAGGTCATATGCAATTGAATTATTTATTGATAATCTGTGATAATCTGTGTAATCTGTGGTGAAAATAATGGTGAAAATAATGGTGAAAATAATGGTGAAAATAATGGTGAAAATAATGATGAAAATAATGGTAAAAATAATGATGAATCAAGAATTCGGAGAGACGGGTGATAAAAAACAAGGCAACGTAGAGATTCATTTATTTTTAAAAGGAAATTTAGGGACGCAATAAACCATAGGAGAATGCAGTTTTATAAACACTGACTTAATATACCTGTCTGCCTGTCCGCCAATGATCCGGTTGGTGCAGATCATCTGAGCCAACTATCCTTTTTAACATCACTGATCATTTATTGTCATTCATTCACTTCGAATGCAATTGCAGCCCTGTTTCATCCTTTTAACGGGCATGCAAAGGATCCCGTCATTGCAACCAATCATCCGGGCATCCGGGAGCAGGACATTGCTTCAATGAATGATTGTCAGAGCACTGTAACCCAATTTTTAAACAGCTAAAATTTTGTCCCTATGATTATACATTCCGGAAAAATGATTTTGTGTTTATGTGTTATAATGGCTTCGTGTGCAAAAGAATCAGATCTGGCAGAGCCCGTTACGCCCGGATCAACCCTGAAGGCAACACCGGATTCACTGGTTGAACCCATATCCCTGAATGAAGAGAATCCGCATTATTTTAATTTCCGTGATAAACCAACCCTTTTGATCACATCGGGCGAACATTATGGCTCGGTGATAAACCTGGACTTCGATTACACAGCTTACCTCGACGAGCTGCAGTCGAGGGGATTTAACCTGACCAGGACCTTTGCAGGGGCGTATGTCGAGTTTCCGGGCTGGTACAAATACGATGCAGATCAGCCTCTTTCTCCTTCCCCCGGAAGATTCATTTGTCCATGGCAACGAAGCAATGAACCGGGCTATATCAACGGCGGTAACAAGTTTGATCTGACGAAGTGGGACGAGGCTTACTTCGTCCGTTTGAAAGACTTTATGTCAAAGGCGGCGGAGAGGGGCATCATTGTAGAGCTTTCTTTTTTCACCTCCTATTATAACGCCACTTATGGGGGATCGAGCAACGATCCCGACCTGCTCTGGAAATACAGTCCCCTTTACAGGGACAACAACATCAATGGAATCGGCGACGTACCCCGGACAAAGGTTCTCACCATGGATGACGGTAATTTGCAGGAGGCAGAGGATGCCTACGTGCGAAAGATCGTCACCGAACTGAAAGATTATGACAACCTCATTTTTGAAATCTGCAATGAACCATATATACAGGATCTTGGATCGTATGAATGGCAGTCTCACATTGCGGAAGTCATACAACAAACTGAATCTGAATTCACTTATACTCATCTGCTGACCCAGAATATCTCTAACGGGGCCAGTGTGGTGACAGATCCCGTCGCGGGAGTTTCCGTTTTCAACTTTCATTACAGCAATCCCACTGCAGTTCTTCTGAATTACGATATAAACAGTGTGATCGGGAACAATGAGACGGATGGCATGGAATCCAACCTTTTTCTCAGGGTGGAAGCATGGGACTTTATCCTCGGCGGCGGCGGACTCTTCAATAATCTGGATATGTCTTTCTCCCCGGCCACTCCGGCAGGAGGTCCTCCCGACGGTGAAAGGGCCGTTTTACGGTCATGGATAAGTATCCTGCAGAAATATATTAACGGCTTTGACTTTATACAGATGAAGCCGGACACAACCTTATTTAATAGCGATTCCGTTCCGTCATTCTCCGCCGAAGCGCTGTCTGAGCCGGGAGTAACCTACGCCGTTTACCTTCACAAAACAGACCTTAACGACACATCGGAGGATTCCGTTGAATTTGAAATCCCGTTACCACCGGGAAAATATACGGCTTTATGGGTGAATACAACCACAGGGGAAGTTGAAAGTTTGAGTGTCTTCTCACAATCGTCGGGAAAAAAGAAATTCAAGTCCCCGGTTTTCACAACGGATATTGCATTAAGTATTCGACAAAAGCCGTTCTTTAAAATTTAAACCAGGAACAGCCTGATTACCCGGCGGCTCCAGGAAGTTTCTGTCACGTTGATCACAGGATCCGCTGCACCCGGATGAGGTAATAACGTTGGCAGGAGTATGGGAATAAAAAACCCGCCATAATAAATTTTACGGCGGGTGAAGGTGGGAACTGCTGGATTATTCGCCTGTTTCACTTAGGCTCATGAGCTCTCCGCATAAGGCGGATCGGTTCGAACCGGCGACCCTACCGACTGCAAGTCGGTATGCTCTAAACCAACTGAGCTAAGCTCCGATTTATACTAAAATCATTTTACTCGATTTTCTTCCGGGGACTCTCCCTACTTTAAGTTGGGAAGCTCTGATCCCCCATTACGGGCAATCAGCTCACGGATTCGTGTAGGGCTTTTCCAATTTTTAAGCTGTTTTTCTCTTTTAAGTGCATCTGTTTTGCAATCATACATCTCAAAATAAACTAATTTCCACGGCTTTCCTGTTGAAGTAAATCCCTTCATGGATCGATTATGCTTGTTAAGCCGGTCCGCTAAATCGCTTGTAGATCCGATATAATACTTGCTGAGCCTCTCTGAGTAGAGAATATATGTATAGTAGCTTGACATCTTAAAACAATTAACCCCATACGATTCTATCTATGGGGTTAATGTTGTGGGAACTGCTGGATTCGAACCGGCGACCCTACCGACTGAAAGTCGGGATGCTCTAAACCAACTGAGCTAAGCCCGATTTATCAAAATCATTTTACTCGAACCCCATACGAGTTAAGCTTGATCCCCATTACGGGCAATCAACTCACGGTTCGTGTGGAACTGCTGGATTCGAACCGGCGACCCTACCGACTGCAAGTCGGTATGCTCTAAACCAACTGAGCTAAGCCCGTCAAAACAAATAACCCCATACGAGTTAATTTATGGGGTTAATGTTGTGGGAACTGCTGGATTCGAACCGGCGACCCTACCGACTGCAAGTCGGTATGCTCTAAACCAACTGAGCTAAGCCCTTTAAAACATTAAAACCCCATACGGTTCTTTATATGGGGTTAATGTTGTGGGAACTGCTGGATTCGAACCGGCGACCCTACCGACTGCAAGTCGGTATGCTCTAAACCAACTGAGCTAAGCCCTTTAAAACATTAAAACCCCATACGGTTCTTTATATGGGGTTAATGTTGTGGGAACTGCTGGATTCGAACCGGCGACCCTACCGACTGCAAGTCGGTATGCTCTAAACCAACTGAGCTAAGCCCGTCAAAACAAAATAACCCCATACGAGTTAATTTATGGGGTTAATGTTGTGGGAACTGCTGGATTCGAACCGGCGACCCTACCGACTGCAAGTCGGTATGCTCTAAACCAACTGAGCTAAGCCCGTCAAAACAAAATAACCCCATACGAGTTAATTTATGGGGTTAATGTTGTGGGAACTGCTGGATTCGAACCGGCGACCC
>CAVTBM010000004.1:0-796697 GCA_963732905.1 uncultured Bacteroidales bacterium | reverse complement strand
GGAGTAAAACGTTACCACCTACCGGTAAAAAACGATACCACCTTCTCTTTGATCAAATTCCGATTGTCTCATATATGCCTTAATGACAGTTTTAAAATTTAAATTCTGTTTTTATTACGTTTTTGATATCAACAGTCATTTTTTGAAAGAACCGTCTAACAGTCTAGATATATCTGATATTCAGTAATCTTATGGGTATTTTGAAAGCCCGTAACCATGCCACCAACCTTTACATGCTTGCATTGTGGTAAAACGCTGCCACAGAATCCCCGTCTAAAAGCCAATCAAAAATATTGTTCCGATATGAGCTGTCAGCAGGCGCGAAGGAGTGCCAGAAAAAAGGAGCGATATCAAAGTGATAAGATGTATCGCAAAAAGCATCTTGAGGCTCAAAAGGCATGGCGGGAAAATCGCCCGGCTCATCAATACCAGCAAGAATACAGGAAAAATCATCCACGGTATGTTAACCGCAATCGCGAGCTACAGAAAGAACGGAATAAAAATCGTCAAAAAGAACCTGCAGCAATGATTGTAAATGGGACCTCGTTATTCACACCGCCCAATGATGGTGAGACATACGCGATTTTTAAGATGCAAAATGAAAAGATTGTAAATGGGACCTCGTTTATTGCCAGGATGCAGATATTATCAAAGAAAGAGTCCATTTTGATCGAATCTGGGACTTGATTGTAAAAATGGGACCTCGATTGCAAAGGGTTTTTCAGCCTCCTACATTTACTCATAGAAAAAACCCGATACCGTTGAACCTTAAGATCGAAGAAATACCCATAGAAAAATTTGATCTGTCGCTTGCCGGGATGCGGATAATCAATCCGGGGTGTGTCAGTCGCATTCAAAACTCCATGCACTTGCATGGTCAACTGCAACCGGTCGTAGCCCACCTCAATGAAGGCAAATACCAGGTGATCGATGGCATTAAGCGTGTATATGCAGCCATAGAACTGATGATGGAAACGCTTGAGTGTCATGTTCTGGATGTTGATTTAAAACAAGCCAAGCTTCTTGTCTTGCGTAATAATCGTCCCCACCGAGTCGATGGAAGTCTGGGAGGAGGCCCTGATCCTGGATGATCTTTTAAGAAGACATGATCTAAGTCAGCAAAGCCTTTCCAGGCTCACAGGTTACAGCCGTTCCTGGGTAAGCCGCAGGCTGTCGCTGATCAGCAGGCTGGATGAGCAACTGGTAAGTGAGATCCGGATGGGGGTATTAAACGGCACTCAGGCCCGCGACTTATAAAGTTGCCGCGCGGCAACCAGATGGAAGTAGCCCGGGTGATCACTTCCTGGGGCTTTTCCAGCCGGCAGAGTAACGCTTTGGTGGATGCCTTCCTTGAGGCCGAAGACCAGGATCAGCAGCGATACATCCTGGCCCACCCGGAGGTTGCACTTTCAGACAGAGAACCTGATCTGTCCTATGATATAGACATAGATGATCCCAGGCTGAGCCGATATGGCAATGACCTGATCAAATCGACCCGATATGTCTTTTCAATGATCAAGCATTTGCTCTCGTGCTTGGATAAGAGGCAGGTGGTTGCATTAAAGGAAACCGAAAAGAAAATTATCACACCGCAGCTTGAAAAGGTGCAGGGATATGCCGAAAAGCTGACCAAAGTCATTGACGATTTACAAATCCATGAAAATAAACTCTCTAGAGCAAGATGAAAGATGAAAACATAGACAATGTGGTGGTCACCCTTCACCTTCAGAAGGGCTGGTCTATCCGAAGGATATCCCGTGAGTTGTGTATCTCGCGTAATCGCATACACCGTGTGCTGGTATCAAACTCGGCCAAACGTGATACCACCCCCGAGGGTGAAATACCCCTGAAAAAGAAACGTCTCAGCAAGCTGGATCCCTATAAGGAATTTATTACCGACGTTTTGGACAAATACAGTAAAATCAAGGGACAGCGGGTCTATGAGCTGCTAAAGGAAAAGGGATATGAGGGAGGGATCACCATCGTTCGTGAATATCTTAAAAGCCTCCGTGGGGTGGGTCCAAAAGCACCGGTCAGGATGGTGGAAACGGACCCGGGTCAGCTGGCTGCCCACGACTGGAGTGATTACAATATCACCTTTACCTTAACGGGCAAAACCGAGCAGGTAACCTTTTTCAGCTACATCCTTTGTTACTCACGCCGGCAGTACATTGCCGTGGTGGATGATAAAAAGCAACAGACGCTTTTTCGTGAGCTTATAGCCGCTTTTATCTACATGGACGGCGTACCACGTGAAGTCAGGAGTGATAATCAAAAGGCATGCGTGGAGCGCTGGGAGCCGGGCAGTCCGGTCTTCAACCGCAAGTACCTGACCTTCGCCACCTGGTACAGGTTCACTCCAAAAACGATCACCCCACGCCATCCGCAGGAAAACCTGAAGGTGGAACGGACGTTTTGGTATCTGGAACAGAATTTTCTCAACGGCCGTGAGTTCAAAGACCGGGAAGATCTGAAAAGACAGTTGGCATTATGGCTTGAGCGGGTAAACGATCTGCGCATCCATGGCACCACAAAGAAAAGGCCCATTGATATGTACATCCAGGAGCAACCCTACCTGCAGGCGCTGCCGGCAAATCATTTTGACACCTCCTTGCTAACGCATAAAGTAGTGAATCAGGAGTCGTGCATTTACTGGGAAGGTTACCAGTATGTGGTACCCGAAAAATACATGTTTGAGTCCTGCATGGTGCGTATTACCGATAAAGAGATGATCGTATACTCTCCCTCAGGTGAGCAGATCGCCTGTCATGCGCTGGCAGAAAAGGGCCATAAGGAACGTTACGTTGGTGAGCATAAGAGGACTTCTAAGAAATCTGATCTACCTATAGCCGATGTGATCTCCCGCCTTGAGAGCTTATCACCGGAGATGAGCGGGTATATCGATCAGATAAAGCGGCATAAACCCACATCATGGCGACATCATCTTAGAAGCCTTTTGGCCCTGAAAGTGAACTACCGGGTTGAAGATATCCTGGTAGCCGTACGCCGGGCCTGGCAATACAGGGTTTTTGAATCGGGCACTATCGAAAAGTTCCTGGAAAACAACTCAGAGCCTCGTTACAGTGTCAAGTTAACCTTTAAACCCAATAGGAATGAATAGCAAAAATAAGAATCATGCCAGCCGACAGGCAGAGCAGTTCACCGGGAACTGTCGCTACCTCGGGCTGAAGCTCCTGGCCGAAGAGTACCAACAGATGGTTGACCGGGCCAATGAAGACTCTCCGGGATACTATGAGTTTATCAGTAACATCATCCAGGTAGAAGCCTCGGCGAAGGAGCAAAGGCGCATTGAATACCTGATCAATAACAGCCGGCTGCCTCAACCAATGAAAATGCTGGCAGATTTTGATTTTGACTTCCAGAGCGGTCTGGACCGCCGCCTGATCATGGACCTGGCCTCGCTTGAGTTCATACAGAGAAACCAGTCGATTCTTTTCACAAGCACAATGAATGGCGTGGGGAAAAGTCATATTGCCAGAAGTCTGGCATTGATAGCCTGTCAGAGGGGATATAAAACCTATTACACCACCTGCAGCGATCTGATCGTTGACCTGAATACAGGGGTGTATGAAAAAACCCTGGAGAAAAGGATGAGGAAGTACACTAATCCGGATTTACTGGTGATCGATGAAATGGGCCACGACAGGCTGGAATTGCAGGTGGTCAAAGAAGCGCATCTGCTGTTTAAAGTGATCGACCATCGCTACAATGATAATAAATCTCTGATCTTCACAACTAACGTGGAGGAACAAGACTGGGCGGAGTTCCTGGGAGATCCCATCACCACATCAGCCATACTGGACCGGATCTTCCATCACTCGGTCATTGTAAGGATAAATGGACCAAGCTACCGGATGTACGAGAGTGAATTATTACAGAAACAGTATGCCGTAAAAAAACAGGAAACGTCAGAAGAAAAGTAAAATAAACCTGATATCTCTTTCCAAAGAAAAGGTGCTGACAATGGTTAGCACCTTTTTTAGTGCAGTTATAACGCTTACAATCTGACAGATAGCTAATAGAGTTTTGAAATCCTTACAGTAAAAAGTTGCTTGTTTTAACTTGAAAATCGAACATAAAAAAATCCACCGGAAAAAGGAAAAAAGCAGAGTTCTGAAATACTGAAATAATAAACAACGCAGAGGGGTGGTATCATTTTTTCTTGTTTGGTGGTAACGTTTTAGTTCGGTGTTAAAAGTATTCAGCGTTGAACACCCCTAAATCCCCTGGGAGGGGACTTGAAGAATCGCCCGAATACATCCTTGGGTAGTTCCTGTTTTTTTACTCAGAGCATTGGTTTGAGAGAAATTGCCAGGTCGGAGGGGTGATCAAAGCGGATATTCCGTTTCCACGCTCTTCAAGTCCCCTCTCAGGGGATTTAGGGGTGGTTATTGGAATGTAGGGGTCGTCGGTTGATCAAAAAAGAGCTATTTTAATTATCCTTTAATATTATCTGTTGTATCCACAGTTGAATTTTTGTACCTTTCAGTATGGCTTACCTTGGAAGAACGGTGGAAATGACCATGTACTATGGGGCTAAACCAGACATTATTATGAATGCCCGCGATCTGCGTAAAAATATGACAGAAGCAGAGAAAGTCCTGTGGTCAAAACTCCGTAAGAGACAAATCGATGGATTCAAATTCAGGAATCAGCATCCTATTGATATTTTTATAGTTGATTTTTACTGTCATCAGTGCAAACTGGTTATTGAAGTTGACGGCAGTGTTCACAACATCCCTGAAATTTCGGAAAAAGACAAAGGCAGGACTTATGAACTTGAAAGATTTGGTCTTACTGTCCTTCGCTTTACAAACTACGAAGTCTTTACTCAAATTGAATACGTCCTTGAATCCATTAGAACCCATTTACGATCCTGATTTCTTTGAACAGCCAAATGCTATTTGAAGGGTCTTTTGTTATGTGTATACTGGATTTTTTAATGAATTACGATCTCTTCCGTCTCCACGTTCTTCAAGTCCCCTCCCACGGGATTTAGGGGTAATCAAAGCATTTGTTCCGTCTCCACGCTCTTCAAGTCCCCTCTCAGGGGATTTAGGGGTGGTTGAAGCGTTTTACTCCGTTCCACCCGCAAAACCGTCCAGGCATAAGCACTTACCGGGTAAAGTGTATTCCAAGCCCCTCCCCTTGAACACCCCTAAATCCCCTGGAAGGGGACTTGAAGACTCACCCGAATACATCTTTTGGTAGTTCCTGTTTTTTTACCCGGAGCTTGGTTTGATAGAAATTGCCGGGGTATGAAGAGAATTCCTGGGTATTCAGCGTTGACCACCCCTAAATCCCCTGAAAGGGGACTTGAAGATTCGCCCGAATACATCTTTTGGTAGTTCCTTTATTTTTACCCCGACCTTTGGTTTGATATAATTTACAGGGTCGGAGAGGTGATCAAAGCATTTGTTCCGTTTCCACGCTCTTCAAGTCCCCTCCCAGGGGATTTAGGGGTGGTTAAAGGAATGTAGGGGTGTTTGAAAGGATTTATGGGTGATCAAAGCATTTGTTCCGTTTCCACGCTCTTCAAGTCCCCTCCCAGGGGATTTAGGGGTGGTTAAAGGAATGTAGGGGTGTTCGAAAGGATTTATGGGTGATCAAAGCATTTGTTCCGTTTCCACGTCTCTTCAAGTCCCCTCTCAGGGGATTTAGGGGTGGTTAAAGGATTTATGGGTGATCAAAGCATTTGTTCCGTTTCCACGCTCTTCAAGTCCCCTCTCAGGGGATTTAGGGGTGGTTAAAGCGATTTATGGGTGTTCAAAGCGATTGGGGTAGTCAACGGGATTTAGGGTTAGTCGTAGCGATTTAGAGGCAATCGAAGCGTTTGTCCCCCTAATTTTCACTATTTTTATTCCCGGATTCCCAAACTTAAAACCTATATCCCCGTTTATACCCCATAATCTGCACTGAAAGTCCGGAAATATGCGAAAACTTTTCACTATACTGCTCCTGACCCTTTTTTCTTCACTCTATGCCCAGTATATTCCCGTGCATCCCGACAACGGCGTCTACGCCTTCCTTGAAGAGCTGGCAAACGAAAACCTGATTGAGCTGAACACGGCCACCCTGCCGCTCAGCCGCATGGAAATATCACAACTCCTCAACGCCGTCGATCCTGTCACCCTCAATACCCGCCAGCAGGAAGAACTCGCCTTCTTTCTGAAAGATTTTAATAAGGAGCTGATCCCCAACAAGGATTTCCACCGCCGCCTCGACCTGTTTTATTACCGCGATTCTACCTTCTCCGTGACCATCAACCCGATTGGAGGTGGTGATCTGTGGTACAACGAAAGCGGGACGGCCTACCACTTGTGGAACGGGGCCGGGGGCTGGGCTACCATCGGACGCCTGGGGATCTATGCCAGCATCCGCGATAACCACGACAGCCAGTGGCTCACCAAACCGCAGTACCTGAACCAGATGCCCGGCGGAGACAATTTCAAACAGTACAGCAACGGCCATATCGACTATTGGGAATCGCGGGGCGGAATAACCTACGATTTCGGGGTGGGAAGCATCGGACTGGTGAAAGACCATTTCCAATGGGGTACCAACTACCACGGCAGCAACATCTTTTCTGGCCGGACACCCTCGTTTGCACACCTGTTCCTCTACCTGAAACCCGTCAGGTGGCTCGAATTCAGGTATATTCACGGATGGCTCAATTCAGAAGTGACAGACAGTAGCCGCTCATTCATCATCAGCAACAGCTATGGCACTTCCTACCGCCAGGTGTACCATTCAAAATTCCTGGCAGCAAACCTGGTTACGTTTATCCCGGTGCGCGGCCTCGACATTTCCCTGGGGAACAGCATCATCTACGACTACGACAACGTCCATGCCGCTTATCTCATCCCCCTGATGTTCTATAAAGCCGTGGACCACAGCCTCCAGTCAGGTATCGACAACATGAACTCACAGATCTTTTTCGATGTCTCCTGCCGGCTCATCCCACATATTCATGTCTATTCAAGCCTGTTCCTCGATGAACTGGCAGTGAAACGCATCTTCAACCCCGACGAACATAACTTTTATAGTTACAAGGGAGGCATCCGCCTTACCAACCTTATTCCCAACACCTACGCCGGCATCGAATATACCATCAGCGATGCCCTGGTGTTCCGTCATTACGTTCCTACCCTCACCTTCGAGTCGAACCGCTACAACCTCGGTCATTATCTCACCGACAATGCCAAAGAACTGTACCTCACCGTCGGCTGCCGGCCGTTCAGGAACGGCGAAATTGCACTCGAATATACGCAGGCGAAGAAGGGTCCCGATTATACCGCCATGGGCACCGACAGGCTCAGCGTCCAGTCTTTCACTACCTGGGTGTGGGAGTCGCATGAACTGGCCCTCAACCTGTCGTGGGAGATCATCAACGACGGCTATCTCCGTCTGGGCTGCGCCTACCGCGTCCTGCACACCGACGGCGTCCCCGCTGAAATGTATACCCCGTTGTTTTATAAGGGCAGGACGCTGACACCCATGGCCGGAATTAACTTCGGCTTCTGAGACAAGGAACCCGGGACTTGTTTTGACATACCAACAGGGTCAGCAGATAATAAATTGCAAATTTATTACCTTGATTATCATTGATTTATATAGCTACCGAAAAAATATGTGAAAAAGCATAGCTGAGATTTGGCCCTTTTTCCCATTAAGGGGTGAAACCATAAAACATTCAGCTATGGACAGTATAAAATATATCGACTGGAACCGGGTTGTGTATTTTGTTTCTGACATATACCGTTTGACCCAGCGATTCAGACCGGGAGACCCGGCCTTTCTCCGCGATAAAATCCGTAGTACGGCAGTGAATGTGACCGCCGGGCTAAACGGCATTTCCGAAGCCGGGAATGGCATGAACACCGATGACCGGATCTATTCGGTGATCTCATCGGTTTCCGTGCTCGAAACCTATCTTCAGCTGGCCAGACAGTATGGACTCCTGAAAGACAACAGCCTCCTGAACGGTGAACTTCAGGAATTGAAGAGGATCCTTTCCGGCCTGCTGAACAGCCAGACAACCGGTAACCCCAATTCTTAATCTTCCGGACTCATTCATTCGATTTGTGCATCCCGGCTTGCGCCTGTGGTTCAACCTGCTGCATGCATTGTGCTTCGAAAATACCTTTGCACCTTTTTTTCAATTATTTTCATAGCTTTACAACCAAAACAACCCCTATGGACCTTGTTACCGGCGGCACTGGACTTCTTGGCTCACATCTTCTGTATTCCCTGGTCAGAGACGGCATTCACGTCAGGGCCATACGGCGGCCGGAGTCAGACATCGAAGAGGTTCGAAGGGTTTTTGCCAGGTACGGGGAAGATGGGGATGAGCTTTTTCAGAAGGTCGAATGGGTCGAAGGGGATATCCTGATTCCGGAGACCCTCGATGAGGCTATGAAGGGGGTGAGGCATGTTTACCATGCTGCTGCCATCGTGTCTTTCAATCCGCGCGACCGGGCAAAGCTTATTACAGGTAATCTTGAAGGTACGGCAAACGTGGTAGATGCCTGTATTGAAAACGGCGTAGAGAAGCTATGCCATGTCAGTTCCATCTCAGCCCTCGGTAAAAATCCACTTGGCGAACCGGTGACGGAGGAGATGAAATGGATTCCCGATAAGATGAATTCAGGCTACTCCATTTCAAAATTCAAATCGGAGATGGAGGTATGGCGGGGCATTGAGGAAGGATTGAATGCCGTGATTGTTAACCCGTCAGTCATCCTGGGACCGGGATTCTGGCAGAAAAGCTCTTCCAGAATGTTCAGCGAAGTCTATAAGGGTCTTCGGTATTATATGAATGGTGTCACCGGTTATGTTGGTGTCACCGACGTGGTAAACTGCATGCGAAACCTGATGGATGCTGATATCCGGGCCGAACGCTTCATCCTTTCATCGGAAAACCTGTCCTATAAGGATGTCTTTACGATGATCGCCGACGCCCTGGGCATAAAGCCTCCGCAAGACAGAAGCCTCCCCTTTCCTGGCCCGTATAGCGTGGCGGATGGATGCCTTCAGGTCTTTTTTCGGTGCGCAAAGGTTAATCACCCGCGAGATGGTGAATGCCGGATTAAGCAAAAACCGCTTTTCAAATCAAAAAATCCGGGATCTCACGGGTTATCAGTTCAGGGAGATGAAAGAGGTTATTGATGAGTCTGGTGAGGCCTTCCTCCGTGAATGCGGTGGGAAGGGAAGAAGCTAGAAGTGAAAAAGGACGTTAGAACGGAGAATTCATGATAACCCCCAGGTACGTTTAAACAAATTCCTCTTCCTAAAGAGTTCTTTGTTGAGAGGTGCTAAATACTTAACTCAATCTCTCCCCAATCTGTGCAAATCTGTGTAATCTGTGGTGGGCTTCTTTTTTTCACCACAGATTACGCAGATTTACACAGATTTTAGTATAATGTAAAACCACATAACTTTCTAACTTCATAACTTCATAACTCCATAACTCCATAACTCCTTAACTCTCTTCTCCCCCCTCCTCCCAAATCAACTTCTTCCCGAATCCCAGCCGGTTATCCGTCATCTTGATCAGCCTGGGCCGCAGGATCCAAAGCGTCGTTTCCATTAGCGCGGCGTAAGGAAAACGTTTGAGGTACCTTTTCCTGGCTTCCTTTGCGACCGCCCCAGATGGCTCCAGGAGAATGCCCTGTATCTGTAAGCCCCGGATCCTGCCTACCACCCTGGTCTCCAGGACGATGCTTGCAGCAACGGTGTTACCAGCCTCCAGATCACGGATATGCCTCGTTTCCCGGTCGGAAGTGAAGACAAAATAGTTTTCTTCAGCCGAATAGGCATAAAAACAATTGGCACACCAGGGGATGTTGTCCGCCGCTGTGGCCAGCGTCAGCACATGATGCTGATTGATGAAGGTCACGGTACGTTTGGGAGGAAGAGCCATTAAGCTTGTTATTAGCGGTTCTCCAGTTGTTGCTTCACGATCTTTGCGATATACTTGCCTATGATGTCAAACTCGAGGTTGACTACTGTGCCGGGCCTGATCTGGTGAAAATTTGTCATCTCGTACGTGAAGGGAATGATCGCCACTTCAAACGACAGGTCCTTCGAATTCACCACGGTAAGACTTACGCCATTCACCGATATTGACCCTTTTTCCACAGTTACATAGTCGTCGTGCAGAGGTTCATATCTGAACCGGAAATACCAGCTCCCCTCAGCTTCCCGTACCTCTTTGCAAACGGCTGTCTGGTCCACATGACCCTGCACGATGTGTCCGTCGAGTCGGCCGTTCATCAGCGTGCTGCGCTCCAGGTTGACTTTATCGCCAACTTTGAGCTGTCCGAGATTCGTCTTCTCCAGCGTCTCTTTGATGGCTGTCACCGTGTAATCCTTTCCCGTCTTTTTCACGACCGTAAGGCAGACCCCGTTATGGGAGACGCTCTGATCAATCTTCAGCTCATTCACAAATGAACATTCGAGGGTGAGGTGCAGGTTCTCCTGGTCTTTCTCCAGTTTAACCACTTTCGCCGCTTCTTCAATAATTCCTGAAAACATCTTATAAAATTTTTGTTCCTGCAAAATTAGAAAAATACATTGAAGGCACGAAGAATTTATTTCTGCAAAGGCCCCCTGATACAAGGGTATATTTTACTGGCTGTAAACCGGTTATCCGGTATCCGGTCCGTCTGCCCCTGTTCAATGGGGATTCCCGGGGACAATATTCCGTTTTCATATGATAAAATTGCATTGGCGAACCCGAAGTTATTTCATTAATTTAGTCCTCGCAATCAATCGTTTAAAACCATGAAGTCTTCATCGCCCAAAGAGCTGGCTGCCTACATTGCCCTGCTGATCTCGGTGTTGTTCGGGATAACCATCCTGCTGCTGAATTATTTCAGTGTTGAGCGCCTGTGGATTCCCGTGGCGGCCGCCCTGCTCGTTTTTTTTGCCGTCACCTTCATTATCATCTATACTACCCTTTCGGGCTTCATTTTCGAGAAGATCCAGCCGGTATATAAGACCATTCACGATTTCAACGTGTCGCAGAAAGAACTGAAAAAACAGATTGATCAGGGCGACATTAT
Source organism: uncultured Bacteroidales bacterium (assembly GCA_963732905.1). GTDB lineage: Bacteria > Bacteroidota > Bacteroidia > Bacteroidales > DASQZK01. The sequence goes on along the minus strand of CAVTBM010000004.1, from coordinate 785,610 downwards.
CGCTCATGTAAACCGAGAAGTCGAGGACTGGGCAGACATGAAATCCAGGGAGATCCGGAAACTCAAACAGCTTGAACAGTACAGAAAGGATTTCGTCGGGAATGTATCCCATGAACTGAAGACTCCTATTTTCAATATCCAGGGGTACGTCCTTACCCTTCTCGACGGGGGCCTTGAAGATCCGGCAATCAACCGGCTGTACCTGGAAAGGACGGAGAAAAGTATCAACCGGATGATCTCTATCGTAGAGGACCTCGAATCCATTTCCCGTCTTGAATCAGGCGAACTAAAGCTCCGGCTCGAGGCTTTCGATATCGTGAAAGTGGTGGAAGAAGCCTTCGACATCCTCGAATTCAAGGCTAAAGCCAATGGTATAAAGCTGACCTTCGGCGGTAACTATAATAAATCCATAAAAGTGATCGCCGACCGCAAGCGTATGCAGGAGGTGATTAACAATCTGGTGGTCAACTCCATCAATTATGGCAGGAAAAACGGCAAGACCATCGTCAGCATCATGGATATGGGTGAGAATATTCTCGTCGATGTCACCGACAACGGCATCGGCATCTCCGAGAATGATATCCCGCGGATCTTCGAACGGTTTTACCGCACCGATAAGTCCAGGTCGAGAGATCTCGGCGGCACCGGCCTCGGGCTGTCTATCGTTAAACATATCATTGAAGCCCATAATCAGACTATTAATGTAACAAGCAAAGTCGATAAGGGGACATCGTTTGTGTTCACGATGTCGAAGGCCTAGTTATGAGGTTATGAGGTTATGGAGTTATGGAAGTAGGGAGTTCTGGAGTTCTGGCGTTCATGGAGTTCGAAGAGTGCCACAGAATTACACATATTTTCACCACTGGATTATTAGGGAGTAGAGAGTAGAAATTAAAAAGTGCTTCAGTAACTATCATAATTTCATAACCTCATAATCTCCAACTCACTAACTTCCAAAATATTTGACGGGAAGGTTCCCCGGCACCCCGTGGGGTGTGCAACCTGGTTATGAATTTATGGGACGCGATATTCGATATTCGACATTCGTTATTCGATATTTCTCTTCTCTGAACATAGAAGTTAGGGCTTAGAAAGAGTACCCGAATTAACCTCCAATCTCTAACCTCCAATCTCTATTCTCTAACCTCTAACTCTGTGTTAAAGTTGGAAAGTTAGAGATTAGAGATTCGAATTAACATCCCCATAACCCCATAACCTCATAACCTCATAACCTCATAACCTCATAACTCTTAGTAAAGTTAGGAGTTAGGAACCATCGCCAATCCGTGGTGATCCTTTCTTCTATTCCCCAATCTGTGTTAATCTGCGTAATCTGTGGTGAAAAAAAACAGCCAACCACAGATTTCCGTATAATGAATAACTTCATAACCCCATAACCTCATAACCTCATAACTCCCCCCCCTACCACCAAATCCCAAAATTTATTATCTTTGTGCCACAAATTTTTACAGGTTAAAAAGGAGTTGTTGAAATGACGAAGAAATTTCCTGAATATAAACAGTTTAGTCTATCAAAAATCAACACGGAAATTCTCCGTTTGTGGAGGGAGGAAGAGACGTTCAAGAAGAGTCTTTCAATCCGGAAGGACAGTCCTGCTTTCGTGTTTTATGAAGGTCCTCCGTCTGCCAATGGCAAACCGGGCATTCACCATGTGATGGCCCGCACCATCAAGGATATCATCTGCCGGTACAAAACTCTCGACGGATACCTTGTCGACCGTAAGGCCGGATGGGACACCCATGGTCTGCCGGTGGAACTCAGTGTTGAGCACATGCTCGGCATCACCAAGGAAGATATAGGGAAAAAAATATCTATTGCCGGCTATAACGAAGCCTGCCGCAAGGAAGTCATGAAGTACACCCGTGAATGGGAGGAACTGACCGACAAAATGGGTTACTGGATCAACATGGAAGATCCTTACGTTACCTACGACAACCGGTATATTGAATCGCTCTGGTGGCTGCTGAAACAGCTGTATGAGAAAAAGCTCCTGTATAAAGGGTATACCATCCAGCCCTATTCCCCGGCTGCAGGCACCGGACTCAGCACTCATGAGCTGAACCAGCCGGGATGTTACCGCGATGTGAAAGATACCACCGCCGTGGCTCAGTTCAGAGTCATCAGGGATGAGCGATCGGCATTCCTCTTCAACGGCACATCAAACGAGGTGGTCTTTATAGCCTGGACAACCACGCCCTGGACCCTGCCGTCAAATACAGCTCTGGCTGTCGGAGCAGGCATCACCTATGTTAGGGTGAACACCTTCAACCCCTACAGCGGGACCCCGGTAACCGTGGTACTGGCAAAAGACCTGACCGGATCGTTCTTCCCGGAAAAAAATAAAGTCCTTCCCGTCGACCAGTACACGCCTGGCGACAAGAACATCCCGTTCAGTATCCTCGGTGAGTTCAAAGGATCTGAGCTGAAAGGCGTCCGTTACGAGCAACTGTTTAAATGGGTCGATCCGGGTGAGAATGCCTTCAGGGTGGTCACCGGCGATTTCGTCACTACCGAAGAAGGTACCGGGATTGTTCATATCGCTCCAACCTTTGGCGCCGACGACTACCGCGTGGCAAAGGAAAACGGCATCCCGCCCCTCACCCTCATCGACAGGGAAGGGAACCTGAGTCCTATGGTAGACAAAAAAGGCCGGTTCATTCCTGTCGCCGACATCGACAAAAAATTCGTGCGTGAACGGGTAAACACGGATGAATACGGTAAATTCGCCGGTCGGTATGTCAAGAATGAATATGACGATACGATCCCTGAGGATGCGACTACGGTGGATATCGACCTCGCAGTGGCCCTGAAACACAGCAACCAGGTCTTCAGGATCGAAAAATATGTACACAGCTACCCGCACTGCTGGCGGACCGATAAGCCCGTCCTTTACTATCCGCTCGATTCGTGGTTCATCCGCACTACGGAGTTTAAAGAGAGAATGATCGCCCTGAACAATACCATCAACTGGAAACCGGAATCGACCGGCAGCGGACGTTTCGGTAAATGGCTTGAAAACCTGGTAGACTGGAATCTGTCCAGGTCTCGTTTCTGGGGAACACCCCTGCCTATCTGGGTTTCTGAAGATAAACAGGAACAAAAATGCATCGGCTCGGTGGCTGAACTGAAAAAGGAAATCGAAAAGTCCGTCAGGGCCGGATTTATGACGTCAAATCCCCTGAAAGATTTCCGGGAAAACGACTTCACCACCACTAATTATACCCTCTTTGACCTTCACCGTCCGTTCGTCGACGACATCATCCTGATTTCCCACCACGGTAAAAAGATGTTCCGTGAGCCCGACCTTATCGACGTATGGTTTGACTCGGGGTCGATGCCTTATGCACAATTTCATTATCCTTTTGAACACAAGGACGATTTTGACAAGTATTTCCCGGCCGACTTCGTTGCCGAGGGTGTCGACCAGACCCGCGGATGGTTCTTCACGCTTCATGCCATCGCAGCCATGCTCTTCGACTCAGTGGCCTTCAGGAATATCATCTCCAACGGACTGGTCCTCGACAAGAACGGCAATAAGATGTCGAAACGCCTCGGCAATGCTGTCGATCCGTTTAAAACCATCGAAGAACACGGATCCGATCCCCTCCGATGGTATATGATCACTAATGCACAGCCATGGGACAACCTCAAATTTGACGTCTCGGGCCTCGATGAAGTGAAACGGAAGTTCTTCGGAACGCTATATAATACCTATTCCTTCTTCGCTCTCTATGCCAACGTTGACAACTTCACCTTTTCTGAAAAAGAAATCCCGGTAAGCCAGCGACCGGAGATCGACCGCTGGATCATCTCGCTCCTTAACTCCCTGGTGAAGGACGTAAGGGAAAACTACGACAACTATGAGCTCACCCGGGCGGGCAGACTGATCCAGGATTTCGTGACTGAAAATCTTAGTAACTGGTACGTCCGCCTTAACCGTAAACGATACTGGGGTGGTGATTATACCAATGACAAAATCTCCGCATACCAGACACTGTTCACCTGCCTGGAAACCGTCGCTGTCCTGGCATCACCCATCGCCCCGTTCTATTCCGACCGGCTGTTCCGCGACCTTAACCATGTGTCCGGCCACCACCCGGAAGAATCCGTCCACCTTACTAAATTTCCGGCATTCCGGGAAGAACTGATCGATAAAGCCCTGGAAGAAAGGATGGAGATCGCCCAGGCTGTATCGTCGATGGTCCTGAGCCTGCGCCGGAAGGTGAACATCAAAGTGCGGCAGCCGCTGAACAAAATGATGATCCCTGTAACCGAAACAGGCTTCCTCGAAAAATTCGAAGCGGTGAAAGACCTTATCCTGTCGGAAGTGAACGTCAAGGAAGTCGAATACCTCGGCGATACTTCCGGTATCCTGGTGAAGAGGGTTAAACCCGACTTCAAGATCCTCGGACCCAAATACGGTAAAATGATGAAATCCATTTCAGCTGCGCTGACTTCGGCAACACAGGAAGATATCGCCGCCTTCGAGAAGGAAGGGCTGTTCACGGTGAAAACCGGTGAAGAGAACATCATACTTAGTCCCGGTGAGGTCGAGATCATCTCGGAAGACATCCCCGGCTGGCTTGTCGCCAACGAAGGAAAAATTACCGTGGCACTGGATATAACAATTACCGATGAATTACGTTATGAAGGGATAGCCAGGGAGTTTATCAATCGCATCCAAAACCTCAGGAAGGACAGTGGCTTTGAAGTGACCGATAAAATATCCGTTGAGATCCAGAAACATGATGCAGTGAATGAAGCCATCAGAAAATATAAAGATTACATAGGATCACAGACTCTGGCAAAAAATATAAGCCTTGTGGATTCGCTAAACAGCGACTCCACTGAAATTGAGATCGATGAAGATATTGTGACGAAGATTAAAATTATCAGGTTGTCTCAAAAATAAGATGTATTTATTAAAAATTTGCTACTTTTAGAAAACATAAAAACAACAAAGATATGGCTGAAAAGACAAGATATTCAGATGATGAGTTGGTTGAATTCAAACAACTCATCATTTACAAACTGGATAAGGCCAAGGAAGACTATGAGTTATTGAAAAGTGCGATAACCATGTCGGATAATAATGACACTCAGGATACTTCCCCGACCTTTAAGGTTCTTGAAGAAGGCGCAGCCACACTTTCCAAGGAAGAAGCAGGAAAACTGGCACAACGACAGCTCAAATTCATTCAGCATCTGCAGGCAGCACTTGTCAGGGTTGAAAACAAAACCTACGGGATCTGTCGCGAAACCGGAAAGCTCATTCCTAAGGAAAGACTGAGAGCTGTTCCCCATGCTACACTTAGTATTGATGCCAAAGAAAAAAGTGGCCATTGATCATGAGTTGTATCTGACTATAAGGATATCACAAACATATCGTGAAGTGTGTTAAAGAGATACGCACTTCACGTTTTGTTTTTAATGAAAGGAATGAAATATTTTTTGCACTTTTGTAATCCTGAATGCCGAAAAATAATAGGACTTGATTGTTTAGCCTGAAAGCCCTGTAAGTAAATTCCGAAATGAGTATCACGAAAAAATCCATACTGATCGTCATACTGGTCCTGTTGATCGACCAGACCGTCAAGATCATCGTCAAAACTCACATGCTGCTTTACCAGGACTTCTACGTCATGGGTCACTGGTTCGACATCAAATTTATCGAAAATAACGGTATGGCTTTCGGCTTCGATTTTCCCGGCGACTATGGGAAGGTGATCCTTAGCATGTTCAGGATCCTGGCCGTGATCGCCATTGCCATTTATCTTCGCCATCTCATTAAAATCAAATCACACCAGGGGCTGATCATCTGCGTATCGCTGATCCTCGCCGGCGCCATCGGTAATATCATCGACAGCGCCTTTTATGGTTTGATATTCTCCGAGAGCACACAGTTTGCCAAAGCCGTGCTATTTCCCCAGGGCGGCGGTTATGCAGGTCTTCTTCATGGTAAGGTGGTGGATATGCTGTATTTCCCCGTTCTCAAAGGGACCTGGCCCGAATGGGTACCCTTCAGGGGCGGTGATAGCTTTGAATTTTTCAGGCCGGTGTTCAATCTCGCTGATTCTTCCATTACCGTAGGCGTCTTCTCCATCCTGTTCTTCCAGAAGAAATTCTTCGGACAAACCGTATCTCATCCTGCTGAAGAAACAGTATCAAACACTGCTGAGTAGATGAGCAATGAGTACACGAAGGCGCCAGGTGTAAATGAAAGATGAGAATGTGTCCGGAACGTTGAGCTGATTACCGCTTAATCAGTCCGTAAAACAAAAAATTGATCAGATTATCCAGCCGGTCCTCAATATTGCCGTGTTCTTTTTTAATGAATAGCGGAATCTCCAATCCTTTCATGGCGGTGGCAATGGCAACGGCCGCCAGTTCAGGATCATCGATCACAAACTCGTTCCTTTCCATTCCCGACTGAAGGATGTTTTTCACCAGGTTGATCTCATCCTGGTCGTATTCACTCCGTATACGCTCAATGAATTCAAGATGACTCAGGTAATCACTTTTCAGGGCTGTATAAAAATTTGTTAGCGTTTTTAACTTATGCGTTCTGAACAACAGGTATGTCTTGAGCTGGTCGATCGGATCTTCCACTTTCTCCACAGCATCGGCCAGATCCCTTTTTAACTCCTCAGCTTCCTTTTCAACCACCGCTCTGAAAATATCTTCCTTGCTTTTGAAATAATAGTATATGGAACTCTTCCCCTTCCTGGTAGCCATGGCAATCTCTTCCATAGTGGTTTTCCGGTACCCGAAACGGATAAATATTTTGCTTGCAACACTAATAATCCTGGATCTTACCTCGTCTTTCTGTACTACCATGAGATAAAAGAAAATTTGTTGATGGAGCCTCTCACAAAATTAGAAGACAAATCCTCCGTTTCCAAATTTCTTTCGAATTTTTTACCCAATCCGTCGAAGATAAAAATCAAGGTTCTCAAAACACTTGCAGAATCAACCTTTCAGGACAACCAGGGAGTATTGTTTTTCGAATATCAAATTTCAGATAAAGCAAAGTCAAGTTGCCGGCGTGGAAGGTTTACATTTTTCACCTGGATCTTAATCTCATCGCCGAGCTGAAATTTACGCCGGGTGCGTTTCCCTACCAGCATATAATTGTCTTCGTCGAACTCATAGAAATCGTCCATGAGGTTCTGGATGGAGATCATGCCTTCACATTTGTTCTCAATGATTTCTGCAAAGATCCCGAAACTGGTAAGTCCGGATATGATGGCTTCGTATTCCTCACCGACCTTGTCTTTCATAAATTCAACCTGCTTGTATTTTGTGGAAGCACGTTCGGCATCCATGGCGCGTTTCTCCATATCGGAAGTGTGGACGCACCGCATTTCGTACCGTTTTTTGTTTTTCGATTCGCCGCCGTCAAGGTAATGCGCAATCAGGCGATGGACCATCATATCGGGGTAGCGCCTGATGGGGGATGTAAAATGGGTGTAATATTTGAACGCCAGTCCGTAATGCCCGATATTGTTGGTGGAGTACCGCGCCTTGGCCATAGCCCTGAGTGCCAGCGTCTCAACCACATTCTGCTCTTTTTTTCCTTCTACCTCGTCGAGGAGTTTATTGAGGGAAACGGACATGTTCCGGTTAGAACTCATATCGAGTGTATAGCCGAATTTATGGATGAACCGCGAGAACGATTCTATTTTTTCAGCATCCGGATGATCATGGATCCTGTAAACGAAGGTTTTGGCCTTGTCTTTCCCCTGTAGCTTTTCCGTCCCGGCATCCTGGATAAACTTGCAATCCCGGTTTACAAATTCGCTTACCCGCCGGTTGGCCAGGAGCATGAACTCTTCGATAAGCTGATTGGATTCTTTTTGTTCCTTGAAATAGACACTCAGCGGTTTACCAGCCTCATCGAGGTTAAATTTCACCTCTACCCTGTCGAAGGCAATGGCACCTTTTTCAAACCTTCGGTTCCGCATTTTCTGGGCCAGCCGGTGGAGGGTAAGAATTTCATCTTTCATGTCGCCATCTTCACCTTCAATGATCGCCTGGGCTTCTTCATAGCTGAACCGTCGTTGCGATTTGATCACGGTACGGCCAATCCATTCCTTCAGTACTTCAGCCTCGCTGTTCAGCTCAAAAACAGCAGAAAAACAAAGCTTTTCCTCATCCGGCCGCAACGAACAGATAAAATTGGAAAGCCGCTCGGGCAACATCGGGACCACACGGTCGACAAGGTAAACGGAGGTTGCCCTGTCGTACCCTTCTTCATCGATGATGCTCTTTGGTCTGACGTAATGGGTAACGTCGGCAATATGTACGCCAACTTCCAGGTTCCCGTTCTTCAGCCGGCGCATGGAAAGGGCGTCATCAAAGTCTTTGGCATCTTTCGGGTCAATGGTGAAGGTGTGTGTATCGCGGAAATCCCTGCGCTCTTTGTAATCCTCTGCCGTAATCTTATCGGGTATGTCTTCGGCTGCAGCACTCACTTCTTCAGGAAAATGGATGGGCAGGTTGAACTCCGCCAGAATGGAATGCATCTCTACCTCGTTATCTCCGGGTCTTCCCAGCACTTCGATGATCTCGGCAAATGGATTTTTACCTTTGGCCGGCCAGTCGGTAATCCGAGCAATGGCTTTGTCTCCGTCCTTGGCGCCGTTCAGCTTCTCCAGGGGAATGAACAGGTCGTAAGGCATCTTCTTGTCGTCGGTAATCAGGAAGGCGTACTGGGCTGAGATATCCACAATGCCGACAAAGCTGTCCTTCGCCCGTTCAATGATCTGAATGACCTCTCCTTCAGTACGGTTGCTGCGTTTCCTCGAAGGGTAGACATAAACCTTTACGGTATCACCATCGAGGGCTGTGTGAAGCAGGTTACGAGGGATGAACACGTCTTCCTCCAGTTCCTCTGCCGTAAGAAAACCATAACCGTATTGGGTCATATCGACTTTACCAACGGCATAACCGGCCCTGGATTTAAACATGTATTTCCCGGTCTGTAATTCTTCCAGATGGTTAGCGTTTTTCAGTTCCGCCAGGACCTGCACAATCAGCTGGCGCTCCCTTTCCTCCTTGATGTCAAGCATCTTGGAGATCTGTTTGTAATTGAAATTTTTTGAGGGGAATTTGGTGAAAATACCCAGAATGATTGATGTGAGTTTTTCTTTGTTCCAGGAATTTTTCCTGTGTCTGTTATTGCCTTTTTGTGCCATGTGATGATTTAAACTTATAAGTTAGTAGTCTGGGGAGAATATATGCAAGGATGTGAGAGAATTTGCAATTCTTAATGAAAAAACATCGATTTTCATACTATCGAAAATGTTCCGGATTTTAATCCTGTCATTTTAACCGGTGCTACTTAAATTCCGGTATCTTTTTCTAAACAACAAATATTGATCCTAAGTTGTAAAAAGATGGCTATTACCTCGAATTTAATGTGAATGGCCGATTAAACCCGGCCGGATTGTCAAGATTCATGGAATATCAATCCCCCGGTCATGACCGGGGCTAACATAGTCCGTGACCCCCCGCGTCTGACGACGTTTTTTTCAATTCACCCTTAACCCCCATTTCCACTTGCCTGTTCATCGATAAGGCGATATGTTCATGATTCATCGATGATGCGGCAACCCCCACGGTTCGCGCGCAACACCGTTTCGCTGGTCCCTGAGGGACCGGAATTTCTTTTTTCATATCTTTGCATCATAATCCAACCTTCGTCATGCAAAAATTTTTCATCTATAATACCCTGTCCCGCAAAAAAGAGGAGTTTATCCCGATCAATCCGCCACATGCCGGCCTTTATGTCTGCGGTCCCACGGTCTACGGTGATGCCCACCTCGGACATGCCCGCCCGGCCATTACCTTCGATCTGCTGTTCAGAACCCTGAAACACCTGGGCTACAAGGTACGCTATGTGCGCAATATCACCGACGTCGGCCACCTGGAAAACGATGCTGACGCCGGCGAAGACAAGGTGGCTAAAAAAGCCCGCCTGGAACAGCTCGAACCAATGGAGGTCGTACAATTTTACATAAACCAGTACCACGATCACATGCGGAGCCTGAATGTTCTGCAGCCAAGCATCGAACCCATGGCCTCCGGACATATTATGGAACAACAGGCAATGGTTAAAAAGATCCTCGACCGTGGTTTTGCTTACCAGGTCAACGGCTCGGTCTATTTCGATGTGGAGAAATACGACCGGCAACACCATTACGGCAAACTGTCGGGACGAAAAACGGAAGACCTTCTGTCCAACACCCGTGAGCTTGAAGGCCAGGACGAAAAACGGAATCCCCTCGACTTCGCGATATGGAAGAAGGCCGACGAACGGCACATTATGCGCTGGCCTTCCGAATGGGGTTATGGATTTCCCGGATGGCACCTCGAATGTTCAGCCATGTCTTCACGCTACCTGGGCGATACATTCGATATTCACGGTGGCGGGATGGACCTTCTCTTTCCGCACCACGAATGTGAAATTGCCCAGACGGTTGCAGCCACCGGTCATGAATCGGTGCATTACTGGATGCATAACAACATGATCACTATCAACGGACAGAAAATGGGCCGTTCATTGGGTAACTTCATCACCCTTGACGAAGTGTTCAGCGGGAAACATAAACTGCTCGCACAAGCCTACAGCCCCATGACGATACGGTTCTTTATGCTGCAGGCTCACTACCGCAGCACACTTGACTTCTCCAACGAAGCCCTGCAGGCTGCCGGCAAAGGTCTTGACAGATTGTTCGAAGCTATGTCCACTCTCGAAAAAATCAGCCCGTCGGAAACTTCGACCGTGAATATTTCCGACATCATCAACGGTTGTTACCAGGCGGTTTTCGACGACCTGAACAGTCCGGTGGCCATCGGACAACTCTTCGAAGGTGTCCGTATCATCAACACCCTGATGGACGGTAATGATAAAATTTCGGAAAGAGACCTCGAATCGTTCAGGACATTCTTCAGACATTTTACTTTTGACATCCTTGGCCTCAGACAGGAAGAAACCGGACAGGCTTCGGATCTCACCGCTAAACTCATCGACGCTATCCTTGAACTCCGGCAGGATGCCAAGCAAAAAAAGGATTTTCCCACTTCCGACCGCATACGGGAGGATCTCGGGAAATTAGGGATAGAGATCAGGGACAGGAAGGACGGCACCGACTGGACCATAAAAAATTAAGCGACATGGCGGTGAGGGTCGGAAATATTTATATTGGCAGTGGTTACCCGGTGGTGATACAGTCTATGACAAGCACCGACACCAATGATATTCAGGCTTCGGTATCCCAGTGTATAAGGATCATTGAGGCCGGCGCACAGATGGTCAGGCTTACCACCCAGGGCCTGCGTGAAGTGGAAAGCCTCTCTGAGATCAGAACCGAACTTCGCAGGCGCGGCTATGATCAGCCTCTGGCCGCCGATGTGCATTTTCTTCCCAAAGTAGCCATTGAGGCTGCAAAAGTAGCCGATAAGGTTAGGATAAACCCGGGCAACTATGTCGAAAAAAATTATCATGGCCCGCTGCAATTCGATCTTTCCGAACAGCAACGACAGGTTGCAGATATCAGGGAACGCCTGCTTCCACTGATCAGCACCTGCCGTGAATATGGCACAGCAGTCAGGATCGGGGTCAACCACGGTTCATTGTCGCGCCGCATTCTAAGCTGGTACGGAGATACCCCTGAAGGGATGGTCGAATCGGCCATGGAATTTATCCGGATCTTTGCCGGCGAAAACTTCCACCAGCTGGTCGTCTCCTTAAAAGCCTCCGACAGTCGCATCATGGTGTATGCCAACCGGCTGCTCGTAAAACGCATGAAGGAAGAAAACCTCGTTTATCCCCTTCACCTCGGCGTCACCGAAGCCGGAGCTGAGGAGGATGGAATCATTAAATCTTCAGCAGGCATCTCGACACTGCTCGCTGAAGGAATCGGCGACACCATCAGGGTATCGCTCACGGAAGACCCCGAACATGAAATTCCGGTAGCAGCAAAAATCGTTGAATATTTCGCCTGCATAACCAAACCTGTACCCTCTCCGGTGCCCGGATGGGATCCCTGTCATTACTTCCGGAGAGAAACAACACAGGTAGAGAACACCGGGAACGGAAATGTTCAGGTGGTCATCGCCGGAAGTTCACTTTCAATGCCGGTTACAGCATTACTGAAGGAATGCGGATATATCGACAATTCCGTGAATACCCTTGAAATGACGGATAAGGCATCGGATTACGTTTTTATCGGAGAAGGCGCGGCTCACGAAAAGCTGCCTGCAGGGATAAACTTCATCACACAACCCGGCGGATGTCCTGATCGTTCAGCTCCGGCGGTTCGCTGTCATGTGCTGGCTTCTGCCGGTGAATTCCGGAAGACAAAAAAAACTCAGGAAGGACTGCGCTTTGTGAAGACGGAAGCGGCAGACTTTGCAGTAACAGATCCGGAAAGGACAGAAACCGGAAACACTGAAGTCCTGGTCCTTAACCTCCCTGATAAGGATGCCATCGGTACCGGAATGAAATGCTACGGTAAAATGAAAGAAGCCAACGACAGGCGTCCGGTAATTTTACACCGGACATATCATTCTGCGGACCTGTTATCATTGATGGTAAAGGCAGCCGGCGAGTTCGGGGCTTTGCTTACCAACGGTTTCGGTGACGGGATCTGGATCGAAGAAGAGAACCCGTCCATCGCAGTTGCAGACACCAGGGAAACAGCCTTCAGCATCCTGCAGGCTACAAAGACCAGGATTTCGGGCACCGAGTACATCTCCTGTCCTTCCTGCGGACGAACCCTGTTCGACATACAGGACACACTGCGCAGGATAAAGGCAGCCACAGTGGGGATGAAGGGTGTCAAGATCGCCGTGATGGGCTGCATTGTGAATGGCCCCGGTGAGATGGCCGATGCCGATTACGGCTACGTCGGCGCGGGCCGTGGAAAAGTGACCTTATATAAAGGTCATGAGGCCGTGAAAAAAAATATTCCGGAGGAAAAGGCTGTGGAAGAATTAATAAAAATCATCAGTCTGGGTTGAGTCTTGCCCCGACCGAGCCCGCAGGTGCCATCAATAACGGATCATCACTTCATCACTCAGCGTACAGTTATTCCCGTAATCACATGCCGAAATTCGAAGCTCACTATTTTCCTCCGGGAGTTTTCCTTCGATAACATATTGTGTCCCCGGAACAAGAGAGATACACTGCCGGTCGTGGCTTTCACCTTCTGAATAGCGCCAGTTCACCATTTCGTCATTGACAAACACATTATAGCCCTCGACCCATTTATTGTCGGTGGCGGGTGACCAACTCACCAGCATCGTGGAGTCAGAAGTTTTCCTGATCGAGATCTTCGGATCATCGAACTGTGGCGGTACGGAATCGTCGAGTGACTCAATGGCTTTGAACCATTTCGTGGCCATGATCTTCTGTCCCCTGTCATTCGGATGAGCCCAGTCAAGTGTCATGGTGCCCGGAATATCCGGTCTGTTCACCCAGCCCGAGGCCATATCGACAGAGATGATCCTGAGCCCTGGGTAGTCAGCCTGTGCCCGTTCCACAATGCCGTCGACAGCCTGGTTAATAAAACTTTTCCAAGGGGTATTCAGTTTGGCGATGATGATGGATGTGGAGGAGTCATTGCGATACAGGACATTAATGATCTCCCGAAGGTTATGCACCGATTCGGCCGAATCTTTTTCTACATCGTTGGAACCGAGGTGTATCAGGGCAATATTGGGTTTGAAGGGGCTGATCCTCTCTTTAAAAGAAGCATAGGTGATACTATCATGTGTGAATCCGCCACTCAGGAAATGCCGTGTATTGATTCCGTAATAGGACTCATGGTCGGGATCAAACACATGTCCGGTGTAAGGCGAAACCGGCAGTTTAACCGGATTTTTACGGTCTTCATTGAACCAGATATGATTCCCTCCGACGAAATCCACATCATATCCTGCCGAATCCAGTTTTTCCCAGAGCCAGTAGCGGTAACTGAGTTCGGATATGGAATCTCCGATGACTTTTCCCTGCGTAATGCTGTTGCCGATGCACATCACACTCAGCTTTTTCTGTACCGGGTGACAGGCTGATAACAGGATTACGAGTAATGTAAGGCCGGTGAGCCGGATATTTTTCATGGTATAGTATTATAATAAGGTTTAAAGATACATTATTCCTGATACGACTTGCAAATAAATCCTGGGGGAGTTGAACCACATAAGGCACATAAGGGCACATAAGAAGAAGAAGAAGAGATGAAGAACCACATGAGGCACATGAGGACACATAAGAAGAAGAAGAGAGGAAGAACCACATAAGGCACATGAGGACACATAAGAAGAAGAAGAGAGGAAGAACCACATAAGGCACATGAGGACACATAAGAAGAAGAAGAGAGGAAGAACCACATGAGGCACATGAGGACACATAAGAAGAGGGGGGGAGTTGAACCACAGGAGAGCACATGAGGGCACATAAGAAGAGGGGAGTTGAACCACAGGAGAGCACATGAGGACACATAAGAAGAGGGGAGTTGAACCACATGAGGAACACCGATCACCAATCACCGATTACCGATCACCGATTACCGATCACATGGGAGGCAAACCTGTCTATCCTCCTGCCTGAGTCAAATCCATCGTATCCAGATCCAGAATACTGTATGGTTTCTGCAAATGCCAGGCCCTCAGCCCGGCTTTACGGGCACCCTCAACGTTCGGCAGGTTATCGTCGATAAACAGTGTCTCTGCAGGTGCCAGGCCTGCATCGCGGCAGACATACTCGAAAACACTTATGTCAGGCTTCCTCATATGGATCACGTGTGAATAATAGGTCTTTTCAAAGAGAACATCCATGTTATTGATACCGAACCATTCGTGAAGTTTCCGGAAATAAAACCGCAGATGGGTTTCGTTCGTATTGCTGAGCAGGTAAGTATTGTAGCGTTCCTTCATATCCATGAGGAAATGGAAATGCTCCTCGGAGAACCGCCCCAGCATGGAATTCCAGGCACCTATAACTTGCTCACGGGTTACGTTTGACGCGAGATGCTTCCCGATCTCACTGAAAAACTCATCCTCACTCACCCTGCCGGTGTCGAAATGGTCGAAGACCCGTGTCTGCCTGAACTGGCTGAAATGATCGTCTAAATTTTCGATCCCCAGTTTTTTAAAGGCTTCCTTAACCCGTTCGAATTCAATATCGATGATCACCCCGCCAAAATCGAAGATGATGTTATTTATGCCCTGAAGTAATTTCATGTGGATTTCCTGTCCTTAGTGAAAATGATAATGCAAAGATGGGATAATCGAGAGTAAATAGAAAAAAAATTGAACCACATAAGGCACATAAGGACACATAAGAAGAGAGGAAAAACCACATAAGGCACATAAGGACACATAAGAAGAGAGGAAAAACCACATGAGGAACATGAGGGCACATAAGAAGAGAGGAAGAACCACATGAGGAACATGAGGGCACATAAGAAGAGAGGAAGAACCACATAAGGCACATGAGGGCACATGAGAAGAGAGGAAGAACCACATGAGGCACATGAGGGCACATGAGAAGAAGAGGGCACATAAGGTGCTCTTATTAAGTGAGTTATTCTTCCAGATCTCTGTACAATTCATTAACAAATGTCCTTTGCCCCTCCTTAAAAATATTAGTTGTATTAAAATTGATCAATAATCCCTTAGGTACATTCAGGAGTTTCATATAGGTTAGGATCTGGGCCTCATGAACGGGTAGTAAACAATTGACAGCTTTAAGTTCTACGGGAAGAATATTCTCAATAAAAAAATCACAACGCAGATCAGCCTCGGTTGTTATACCTTTGTAATTTAAGGGGATACACAATTCCGATTGAAACGCGATGCCCATTAATGACAGTTCTCTTTTCATGCATTGATGATAAATGCTTTCCAATAATCCCGGCCCCATTATTTTATGTACTTCTATAGCTGCTCCATTGACTTTATAGATCAGATCTTTCAGGTAGGATTTTGTTATTATCATCTTATTTTTTTTTAAGGATTGAAGAAATCCCGTTCGAAAAGTAAAATTTCATGGGCTTTGTCTGATATTTTCAATAAGATAATAAATTCTAATGACCTGAATGCAAAATTTGGTGGTGTAAAGAATTTTGTGTAAAGTCAGTAGCTGCGTCAAGGTTTAAAAAATCTGGAGCCATAAAAAGCTCAAAGATTTTTTAGACCGAATTGAAATCGTTTAATTTTACAAAATGATGCAGTATTATGAAAGACAAAGACAAGAACAAAGATGATTTTGAGATCCCGCAGGAAGCACTGCGCAAGATCAAATCACAATCTGAGCTGGATGATTTCTTCCATGTGCTATATAAACAGGCGGTTGAAGGCATGTTAAAGGCAGAGTTGGATGAACATCTTGGCTACCAGAAGCATAAACCCAATGAAAAGACGGGTGGAAATAATCGCAACGGGTATAGCAGTAAAACGCTAAAAACCGATATTGGAGATATTCCATTGGAGGTTCCCAGGGATCGTGACTCAAGCTTTGATCCGGTGATTGTTCCAAAGCACCAGCGCATGTCGGCACGCATTGAACAGGCGATTATTACCTTGTATTCCCGGGGTATGAGCACCCGTGATATTGAGGCAACAATCCAGGAGATCTATGGCATTGAGTTGAGTGAAGGCACGGTATCGAATATCACCAATTCCATTTTAGAGAACATTAAGCAATGGCAGCAAAGGCCCTTGGAAAGTGTCTATTTTGTGGTCTGGATGGATGGCATTGTATTAAAGGTTCGTCATAATGGCCGGGTTATCGGGAAAACGATTTATCTGATCATCGGGCTGAAGAAAGACGGGCTAAAAGAAGTTCTTGGAATGTGGATATCCGAAACCGAAAGTGCATCGTTCTGGTTGAATGTGCTTACCGATCTCAAAGCCCGTGGGGTAGAAGACATCCTGATTGCCTGCACCGATAATCTTGCCGGAATACGCCAGGCTGTAAACGCAGTTTTTCCTCAAACGATCTGCCAGCTTTGCATTGTTCACCAAATCCGCAATAGTGCACGTTATGTGGCATGGAAAGAAAGAAAAGTGTTTATGGCTGATCTTAAACTCGTTTATGGAGCTATTAACAAAGAAATTGCTTACGATGCTTTGGATGAATTTGATAAAAAATGGGGGGCAAAATATGCTTATGCCATTAAATCCTGGAAGACAAACTGGGAGGAACTCACGGCCTACTTCGATTTTCCATTGGAAATCAGAAAA
The DNA here is from genome assembly GCA_963732905.1 of uncultured Bacteroidales bacterium. Taxonomy (GTDB): domain Bacteria; phylum Bacteroidota; class Bacteroidia; order Bacteroidales; genus DASQZK01. Next base: position 768,336 of record CAVTBM010000004.1, on the reverse strand, counting down.
ATCATATATACCACAAATGCGATCGAAAGTGTGAATAGTGGAATCCGTAAATACACCAAAGTTAAAACAGTTTTCCCTGATGACCAGGCAGTCCTGAAGGCTGTTTACCTTGCCCTGAGCAACATCCAGCTAAAGTGGACAATGCCAATCACTAAATGGGGAATTATTATTAATCAATTTGTTATTAAATTTGGAGACAGATGTCGAATATAACCTGCAGTTACCAGTTTACACAAAATTTTTCACAGGCTCCAAAATTTTCATTTTCCCTTATGTGCCTAACGTGCTTCCCCGCTCTTCTTCTTATGTGCCCTAACTGGTTCCCCTCTTCTTATGTGCCCTCATGTGCCTCATGTGGTTCTTCCTCTCTTCTTCTTATGTGCTCTCATGTGTCCTTATGTGGTTCAACTCCCATCTTCCTATGTGCCCTTATGTGCCTTATGTGGTTCTTCCTCTCTTCTTCTTATGTGCCCTTATGTGCCTTATGTGGTTCAATATTCTTCTTCCAACCAGAATCCTGCATTTTTTTATTGAATATTTTCTAACATTTGCGTATTATTGCAGTCCCAAATTCCAGCTTTTAAAAATTTCGGGCCCATAGCTCAGCTGGTTAGAGCACCTGACTCATAATCAGGGGGTCGCTGGTTCGAGCCCAGCTGGGCCCACAAAGAAAGCCATGTGATTATTACATGGCTTTTCTTTTAAATTAAGTTCAATAAAAACACTGCATCTAAGGCAGTGCTTCCGATTTACAGGCTTACCTGCATCATCTATCCCAGTTTATAGGCCTTATTTAATATTTCTATATCAATGATGGCATCTTTTATGTCGAAAGGCTGGGCAATCCCTTTTTCAATGTTCATGACAAAATCGTCGTAGGGAGTCAGCGCGTTTTTGACAACCGGCCATGATTTAACCTTATCTTCCTTAACTGCTTTAATGCTGCTGACACCATTTATTTCTGTGAAACTGATGTACCAGCCCTGGTTGGTAATGAGATGCTGTATGCCAATATGTTCCCGGTCATTTCCCGTCGGATCGTAAACAGGCAGGTCGGCAGCCCAGGTGATAAACAGGTAGGCGACGCTTCCGTTCTCAAAGTATACCTGCATAAATTCCGTATCGTTGCAATCCAGTTTCTGTGCATAATTCTCAGAGGAGAAAACCACATTTTTTACTTTCGACCCGATTAGATACCTCGATTTGTTCAGGTTATGGACCATTGCATCCATAAAGGGGCCGCCATTTTTGTCTTTCATGGTTGCCCATTTGTTCCATGTGGGGTAGTGGTGAAACCAGTCTTCCTTATAAATTGCCAGTCGACCAATTTCGCCTGAATCCAGGATTCGCTTAAGTGTGTCAGCAGAAGAATCGCCTGTACGTCCATAAAAAACAGAACAGTTCACCTTGTTCTGAACCATTTTGTAAAGGTTTTCTGCAGCCGCAAGATTTGGAGCGAGCGGTTTTGTAGTGATAATATGCTTCCCGCTTTCCACTGCCTTTCTGATGTATTCCTCTCTGGCAAAAGGAGGTGTAAACACCAATACAACTTTTATAGCTTCATCACTAAAAATATCGTCGGCCGATTGTACCTGCTTGGCGGATAATTGTTTTGCCCGTTTTTCACTCTTTGCGCTGTCAGTATCATAGGTGTACTTAACGTTCAGGTGTTTTGAAGCGTTCAGGGTATCAATTTCCCATCTTAAATAATCGCCGCATCCTATTAATGCTGCTTGATATACTGGTTCCATATCTGTTTTTTTTATTTAATGTTGTAGATTATTTTTTGTATTCAGAAACATGTAAGTCTTCATTGTGCACGAAAAAAAGTGCGTTTTATTACTTTCCTACTTTATTGTAGCGCTCTAAAATAGCATCAATGGTTTCATTCCAGAATTCATTGATTTTCATACGGCTTTCATCAGCCTGGAACCATTCAATGGTCCGTTTTATTCCTTTCTTGAAAGGAATGGTAGCTTTAAATTCCGGTACGAAGGTTTTAATCTTTGAATTGTCGAAAACGGCACTGATGGATTTATCACCCAGAAAATTACCCACCAGCCAGTCCTGACCTATTTCCTTCACCACTCCTGCTATAAAATCAGAAGAAACGTGAACAATATTAGGTTTAACTCCAACGGCAGCGCCAACTGCTTCATAGATCTGATCCCATGTAAGAATCTCGTCTGAAGTGATATGAAAAGCATGACCAATGGCCTGCTGATGGCCAAGCAAGCCAACAAAACCTATGGCGAAGTCCTCAGAATGTGTGATTGTCCAGAGCGAAGTTCCGTCTCCCTGAACCACGACAGGTTTACCCGCCAGCATGCGTTTCACGATGGTATAATCGTCCCAGCTGCCCAGGGCAACCGGAATGACAGTGTCGTAGGTCAGCGACGGACGAACAATGGTTATTGGAAAATCATTCTCCCGGTAAAGGGTGTTGAGCTTATCCTCGCAGGCAATTTTATCCCTCGAATAGTCCCAGAAAGGATTCTTCAGTGGGGTAGACTCTGTTACAATAGGGTGAGATAGTGGCTTTTGGTAGGCAGAGGCAGAACTGATAAAAATATACTGGGAAGTAATATCTTTAAACAGCAGATAGTCCCTTTCAATATCCTCAGCCTTAAAAGCAACAAAATTAGCTACGGCATCAAATTTAAGGCCTTTCAGTTTTTTTGCCACTTCGCCTGATTCATTTATATCAGCAGTGATGGTGATAACTCCTTCCGGAGCTTTTTTACCCGAACTACCCCTGTTTAAATGATAGACCTCCATCCCCTGTCGCAGGGCTTCGCGTGTGCAGGCACCTGAAATATTTCCGGTACCTCCAATAAATAGTATTTTCATATTAATAAGGTTATAATTGATTTATTCTTTTACAATTTTTAGTATCTGATGAAGTTTGCTTGATTTAATTTCTACGAAATATAAACCTGACGATAGCTCCGACATATCTACACTCATATAATTTCCCGTAAAGTTGATTTCATTATTCCCGATCATCATTCCCATCGAATTATATATATAAACGGAAGTATTGTCAGATGACCCGGGAAGCTGAATCATTAGTTTATCTTTCACCGGGTTGGGATAGTATTTTATTAGTGACGACAAATCTTCGATCCCGTCGTCCAAAGATACAACAACTGAAAATGAAATTTTAAGAGAATCGATCCCACCATTCTCTGTTCCTCCATTATCTTTTACGGTGATCGTAATAACTGCCGTTCCTGCCTGATCCGTCAGGGTCGAAAAGGTCAAAGTGCCGGTAGCATCCGGAGAAGAATAGGTGATTAAAGGATCGGTAATAATTCCGGCTGGAGAAACAGTTGCAGACAAAGACAATTCCTGGTCGTTACCATCGCCATTCGTAATCCCCGTTAAATTAATTACCTGTTCGCCGTCACCGGATAGTAATTCCATATCAGACAGCGGATCCATTGTTGGTGAATTATTCGCTCCTGTTTTGCCAATAAGTGTTGTAATACTGGAAGCTGGAAGCAGAATCATTCCTTCGTAAAACGGATCAGTCTCAACATATTTTTCAACCCGGCTGGTGCGGTAAGCCTTATACGTTTGGGGGATTAAATCACCAGTTAACCTGCATTTAACAGCAGCATTACCGGTATTTTGCAAAATAACCGCCAGGCTTGAATCACTGTCGTTTATAAAGACCGTTGCTTTGATCGCGCTATTGTCTGATGTTGATGCTACATGGTAGGCTCCAGGTCTGATGGACTGGTACAAATTCTTGAGTGCGTAAAAGTGCCTGCTTGGAGTTCCACCATACACGACCCCAAGCTGGTCTCCCACCGGATTATAGTCATTGCTGAATAAGGGTCCGCGGTTCCATGAAGCAACAGCCCATGAGCTGAGCCCATTGTTCAGCCCGGTTATAATCTCACTGATATTACCCATTACATTTGCCCAGTCGTTACCTACAGCAGAACATTCAGTAGCCCACAATTCCTTCGGATAGCTTCCTTCCTGGCAATTTGCATACTGACCGGCCCAGGCTGCGGCATTGTTATCGGGATAATGCATCCCGATGATTTGCGTATACTGATTGGCTGTAGCATTGAGTTGCACCTGGTCAATATACTCATTTACAGAATAGTGTGACTGGTTAAATACCTGTTCGGAATTAATCACCCTGGTAGCAAAGCCTTTTTGTGCAAGTTTTTCACCCAGCATTCCACACACTTCTGCCATATGAACCGGATCCAGGATCCCTGAAACATAGGGCTCACAAAAAGCGGGTTCATTCTGTGGGCAAATACCGTCCAATTCAACACCTGTTTCCTCCTTTATTATTTCCACAATCGCCACCATGAATTCAACATATTCGTCGTAATAAATGGGATCAACCTTATTGGTGGTTGATTCCCAGCCTGGAGCCTGAGGTTGTTGGAAGTTGGTACTTAAATTTTGCTTCATCCATGAAGGCGCAGAAAATACGGTAACAAAAAAGTGCTCTACACCAGCTTCATGAACAAATTTTATATAGTCGAGATCTAAATGCGAATAATCGAGTTTTGATTTGTCAAGCGCATCGGGGTTCGAATTATCATTCAAAGGTTCTATTTCATCGCCATTCATTTGTAAGCGAACAATAGTACCACCTGCATCGCTGACAAACTGATCAATATAGTTTCTGTCCGGGCGGTAAGCTCCGAATCCGAAGAAGCGCTGGCTGCGCTCAGAAAGGTCTATATCGACGGTTGCAAGGTTGGTTGCCTGGTTATCAACGGCTTCAAGTACAAAGCTCTTCGATACACTTTCAGAGCCGGAAGCAGAGATCTCAATGGTTACGGTCACAGAACCTTTATTTTCTGAAGTGGTATAGTTTAATTCAGCTTCACCGGAACTATTTACAGACGACAACGTGATACCCGAAAATACGGTTTGCGATTGGTCAAATGTTAGCGTAGCCACTGGTTCCGACAGGCTGTTTTCGCCGGCAGAAATTCCTCCGATTGAAAGACTGTATGATCCGGTATTGACAAACACTGATTGATCGGGGATGTCGTCAAGTGTAGCCGAAGGAGTCAGAACCGGCGCAATCGTCACTGCATCACCAATTCTTATGTTTCTGATATACAACTCCCCCGCGTAATCGGTAAAGGGCCAGCCAAAACTCGGATGATAATTGAACAGGATCGTATCCAGGCGTGAAATATTGATCAGCTCACCGCCACTGCCCAGCAATTCTCCAGCCTGCCTGTAATCCAAAAGTACGGTCGTCCATTGGTTGGCAGGGACATCTTTCCGCTCGGCATGGGCCCCATCAACATTTCGCTCTCCAAAATTATCATAAAAATAGGCGTGTGTCTGAATGGCATTATCCACCGAGTAGACCTCGTAACTAATATAGGGATTTTTGGATAGATCCAGATCGGGGGTCCTGTACCAGAACCCGGTCCATGTTCCCTTGCTGATACAGTTGATGTGTAAACACTCTGAGCCGTCAAAAACTACATTTGAAATGGTTTGGGAAATGCCTTCACTTTCAATCTTATATTTTTGGGCAGCATAATCTGCATCAAAATTTGCGGGGTCTATGATTAATCCGGTCAGGGGAGCTTCGATAACATCCACCGTAATTGTTTTAGTGCTTGTCTGGTTCCCGTTACCCGAACCCACAGCCTCATCAGAAACACTCACTTCAATTTTAGCAACCCCTGTAGCAATTGCATTGCAGACTATTTTTGGCTTCGAAGGATTCCCTTCGATATACGAAATCTGCACGGGATTTGAAATTACCGCTGTATTTAAACTTTTTGCCGAGTAGTTTAAAATTTGTGAATTGTCGTCACCATCCGTCACATTATTCAGTGGGATTTCTATCGACCCATTACTTAGAAACATCTCATTCAGCGCCTGGATATCAAAATTTGGCGGATTGTTGAAATTATCGTAAACAACAACATCAAAAGAGTAGGTCGAAGAATTGTTGACAGCACCGTCATCCTGTAGCTCAACATCAATGGTGGATGTCCCGGCATGCAATGTTGTAAATGTCAATTTAGCATAGGGACTGTTTTGATCATAGCTGACTTCAGGATTAGAGATCACAAGCCCGTCGCTGTTGGTAACTGAGATGTTAATCGCTTGTTCAAGTGAAGAATTTGCATCGGAAATACCAGCAAGCATTACCTCAATGTCTTGTCCGACAGGGGCGTCAATATCATTGACAGCATTCATTACCGGAGGGTTATTTCCTTCTACCGTTAAATTGAAATCCACCGGATAATCATTGTATCCGTCCGCTCCTTTGGTCGTTATAGTAACAATATCTGATCCGGTGGCATCGGGTTTACAATCAAATGTCAGTGTTGCCATTTGATTTGAAATTGCGGAAAATGCCACGTTTTCAATTAGCGCGTCTCCACCGGATAAATCCAGTGAACCGGCATTTATTATATCTGTAAGCTTTACTGTTACGGATGTTGAATTAGCAGCCACAATCATGTCCCTGACACTTGCCAGACCGGCTATTTTAGCAGCCTGATCTCCTATCCTCAGATCATCCATCCAAAAGGTGCCACTCCATGACAATGCATCTCCGTTTACTGCAAATATCAGTTCTTTAACTTTCGTGAGATCCACACTTCCGGGATCGGTAAATTCGAATAAATATTCTCCAAATTTATCTCCTGAATAATGTACTCTTGAAGACCGTAATACATTGTTCACTGAATCGGTGAGATAGACATAAAACACGAAAGGCAAGCTGCCTTTGAGCTTAAGGCTAACGATTGGATTTGCGGAAATATCCAGGGTGGAGGGCAATACATACTTAAACCCTGCCCAGGCTGCAAATTTATCGACATCTGCTCTCAATGATCCATTTTCCAGATGAAGGCTGTATTGTGTATCATTCTTCCATCCTCCATCCAGAGGCAGTGAAAAATCAAGGGACAAGCCCGTTGATTGTGATTGCACATTTGCTGAGGCGGCAATAAGTGCAGCCGTTAAAAGTATAATCCTTAATTTCATAATTGTTGGTTTTAGTTAGTACCAGCTTCCCTCATACCCTTCCCGTCAAGTAGTTATATTGCCATACCCATCCATAATAAAACTGCGGACGGCACCAGGAAAACCTAATCTTACAATAGTAGGTCCGGAAGTGAATAAAAACTAACACTATATTTGAATTATTGATACTATATTTCTATTATTGCTAAATATATTGATATAAAGTATCTGTTAAATGCTGTTTATTGAAAAGGTTCCACTTAAGACAGATGAAATTATCTCGGTAGTCAGGAGTGAGAGTTTTGCATTAGATTATCCTTACCATATTCATCCCGAATTTGAATTAATAATTATTTTGAATGCGTCGGGGAAAAGGTTTGTCGGGAATCATATTGGTAATTTTGAAGGAACCGACATGGCTTTCCTGGCGCCGACTCTGCCACATAAATGGAAATTTGAAAATACACGGGAAGACTCCTGTCTCCTGGTTCTCAAATTCAAGGAGCTCCTGCTTACGAATGACATCTTTTATTCAGATGGGTGTCAGCCCTTCAACAGCTTTCTGCAAAGTGCAAAGCAAGGCTTGCATTTTACTGACAAATCCGATATTCTGTATTGCAAGAAGAAACTTGAAAAACTGGCGAAGCTCAAAGGTGTCGATTTGGTGATGGCGAGTTTACAATTAATCCATCACATCTATAAAATTCGCAATAAGCAAACGCTGTCCCTAAAAACGTATTCGATCAACATTCCAAATAATAAACTCAATAAGATCGATAATATCTATTCCTATATTCTCGAGAATTTCAACAATTCCCTTTCAATTGAGAATATTGCAAATGAATTTAATCTGTCGAAATCGGGATTTTGCAATTTCTTCAAGCGCCACACCGGCTCAAATTTCTCCGAATTCGTGAACGAATTGAGGGTAAGTCAGGCTTGTAAAATGCTCATTGAAACCACGGAGTCGGTTTCGAGTATTTGCTTTAATACCGGTTTTGGGAATATCTCCTACTTCAACAGGAAGTTTAAAGAGATCACTAGGCATTCTCCCCGCAGTTATCGCCTGATTCACGAATGAGTATTACGTGAAAACGCCGTATCAAAAAAGTAACTCCGGATTCAAAAGCAGAACGTATTAATTTGATGGCATCTTTTTTATTGGTCTCGGGGTCATACCCAAAACTTAATCCTATACAACCATGCCCGGATGCCGAAACTTCCAACCCGTTTTTTCCTAATGGCCCAGTTTTCATTTTCTGAATTTTTTTTTTGAAAGTGACACCACAAATTTCCGGCTTTTATTTCAACTATTGTGTATCTAAATTACTGGACTTCCTATCATTATTACTGATATTATTATGTGTTTATCATAAAGAAAATCCAATATCTCATAAATTTCTATCCCTGAAATGTTAATGATATCGTTTTTAATTGTAAGTATTGCTTTGACCTGCATAAATAACACCTCATTACCTTTGATCGTATTCTCTTCTATTTATTGTATATTTACGTAAAAGAATCATTGTCAGTAACTTTTCATTTGAAACCAGTACATTTCTTTATTATCGAAAAGTGGTATGATAAATAAATTTTAAGCCTTTAAAAGGTTTATGAAAAAGAGAATCAGATATCTGACTTTTTCTGCCCTGTTTCTCCTGCCATTATTGTTTTATCCTTTGTTTGATAAGTATGGATGGATCAGCAGCAGTGATGTGCATGCCATGTTTGAATTTGCATCATTCCTGCTGTCAATAATAGCTGGAACAATGGTCTTGTTGTACTTTTTTACTTCAGGGAGCAGGCTATATCTGATTATTTCTGTCGGGCTTTTCCTGATAGGTATCGAAGAGTTATTCCATTCTATATTCTCCTTCACCAGGCTATGGGGTGAAATGCCTTCAAATTATGAAATAGCTATTTCTGTGACCTGGATAAGCGGACAGTTTGTTTTAGCGGCCTTTTTCTTTTTCGGTTTATTATCAGGAGAGAGAATACTCGAAGAAACAAAAAAAACACGGCATGCCCTTCTCTTTAATAATTTTGAAGTAGGCATGTTCAGAACACGGCTCCATGGTTCGGAGATCCTTGAATTTAATGAAAAGTACCTTAAGATGCTTGGCTACACATTGGAGGAGGTAAAAGGCAAACCCTTTAAGGACATATGGGTAAAAAAACACGAGTGGGAGAAAATGGAACAACAGCTCAAAACAGATGGACAGGTTTTAGATTTGGAATGTGAGTTGCTCACCAGGGAAGGGAAAGTATTGAATTGCATGACTTCATTAAGGCTGTATCGCGATACAGGAATTATTGAGGGTACAATTCTGGATGTCACCGATCACAAAATGGCAGAAAAAACATTAAGGAAAAATGAAGCGCGTCTGAGGGATATAATATTCAGTATGGGCGATTGGGTGTGGGAGATGGATGAGAATAGTATCTATACGTATAGCTCACGTAAAGGGTCAGATCTTATTGGTTCAGAGTATGAAAATATCGTAGGAAAAACTCCTTTTGATTTTATGGCCCCTGATGAGGCAAAACGAGTTGGAGAGATATTATCAAAGCTGGCAGCGCAAAAGGCTCCTATTAAAGATTTGGAAAACTGGAATATTGGTAAAAATGGCGAAAGGATATATCTAATAACCAATGGTGTTCCTGTACTTGATAATGAGGGAAATCTCAAAGGTTACCGGGGTGTAAACAGAGACATAACTGAATTCAAAAAGAACGAAGCTGCTCTAAAGCAGATGAATGAATTGATGATAAGTCTGAATCAGCGTCTTGAAAATATCCGTGAAACTGAACAGGCGAATATTTCAAGAATTATTCACGATCAGCTCGGTCAATCCTTAACATCATTAAAATTTGATTTAGGTACCTTAGTTGACCAGACTGAATATGATTCTAAGGAAAATAAAAAGCTGGCAGGAATGATGGAAATGATATCACAGCTCATAAAAAATGTTCAACGAATTTCTTCCGAATTACGCCCTCCCGCTTTGGACGAACTCGGCCTGGCAGCAGCATTGGAATGGTATTGTGAGGATTTCATGGAAAGAACCGGGCTGCGGTTGCATCTGGCATTAGATGAAGTACAAACAGATAATATTAATAAGAATCTTGTTTTGTACAGAATCCTGCAGGAATCTCTTACAAATGTCATCCGTCATGCAGATGCCGGAAACGTTTGGATAAAACTATGCATTTTGGGGGAAGACATATTGCTTGTTATAAAAGATGACGGAATTGGGATCACACCCGATAAAATACATTCCATCAAATCTTTGGGTATATTGGGAATGTTTGAAAGGATAAGGCAATTTGGTGGTGTTTTAGAGATTACTAATCCGGACAAAAAGGGGACTGAAGTTAAAGTCAGATTATCTATAAAATAATTATACAATGAATGAAAATTTTAGTAGCTGATGATCATTCAGTGGTTCGCGATGGATTAGTGCAGATTCTGAAAAAACTTGGTCTGGCAGAGATTGTCGAGCAAGCGTCTGATGGAAATCAAGCGCTTGAAAAAATCACAACAGGAAATTATGATTTTGTGATCCTTGATATTTCCATGCCCGGACTCAGCGGGTTAGATATTCTTGAGACTTTGAAAGCCCGTCAGAAGAAAGTTAATATTCTGATTCTCAGCTTCTATCCAACCAAACAATTTGCAGTTCGCGCACTTAAGCTTGGTGCCTCAGGATATCTGTCAAAAGACAGTGCCCGTGAAGAACTTGCATTGGCAATTAAAAAGATTTCTGCCGGTGAAAAATACATATCGTCAGATATAGTCGGGAAACTTGTTTCCGGCTTAAACAAAGAGGATGGTATCGCCCCGCATTCCAGATTATCAGAAAGAGAATTTCAGGTTATGTGCCTGCTTGCAAAAGGCACATCAATTATTGAAATAGGGAAAAAACTTTTCCTGAGCGAAAATACCATCAGTACTTATCGTACCCGGTTGCTTGAGAAAATGGAGATGAAAAGCAATGCTGAACTTGCACTGTACGCTTATCAGAATAACCTTATAGAGTAATGTTATTGTCGTGCAGGTAAGGGATATCTTTTATTTATCTGACCTAAGGGAATTTATCCCATTCATGAGCCTGTATGTATTCCCCATTGGGGCGAATATAATCCGTAATGAATACTAAGTTACAGATCTATCAAACCAGTACGTCCTTTGTAGTCCTTCCACTACGTTAAAATCAACGATCCTTTACATCTTCTGATTGTAATCCCCTACAACCTCTATGACATCAAGTGGATAACTTTGGTATTTGCATACAAATATCAAGCCTTTCGCATGAAAACCACTGAATTTAGTAAGAAGAAAAAAGCTGAGATCCTTATAGTTGAAGACAGTGCCACTCAGGCTGAACTGTTGAAACGATTTCTTAGAGAGAACGATTTCAATGTCACTCATGCTAAAAACGGTAAACAAGCTTTGGCTATAATCGAAAATTTCATTCCAGATCTGGTAATCAGCGACATTATCATGCCTGAAATGAATGGTTATGAGCTATGTGCCAGTATAAAAGCAGACGAAAGACTGATGGATATTCCGGTTATCCTTTTGACGACTCTGACCGATCCTGAGGATGTGCTTAACGGATTGACGTGTGGTGCTGACAACTTCTTTACAAAACCATACCAGGAGGATTATCTGATCTCTCAGATCCTGCAGACAATTTCCCAGCCTAAAATTCAGAAAAATGAGAATATCCGGATTATGGTTGAAATATTCTTTGCCGGTAAAAAACGTCTCATTTCAGCAAATCAGATGCAAATGCTTACGCTGCTCCTTTCAACCTATGAATCTGCAGTAATGCAAAACAGACAATTGCTCAGGACACAGGAAGAATTGAAACAACTGAATTACACTCTTGAGGATAAAGTCGAAATGAGAACTGCCGCGTTAAATGAGACAATGAATAAGTATCTGGATCTGTACAATAATTCTCCTTCGATGTTCTATTCTGTTGAAACTTCATCTAAAAACATTATTGAATGTAATGATACCTTAATAAATCTGACCGGATACAAGAGGTCTGATATTATTGGAGAAAACGTTTTTTCAATATATCATCCCGACAGCCTTGAAGAGTTAAATAAGCTTTGGGAAACACTTGTTAAAACAGGTGAAGTCAAGAATTTCGAACTTGAACTTATGTCCGCGCTGGGAGGTAAAATCCCTGTTCTTTTAAATGCTGTTGCAGTAAAAGATGGGAATGGTGGTATTTTCTCAGCTCGTGTAGTTATGCAGGATATCAGCATGCTCGTTCAGGCAAGGGAACAAACTCAGCAAAGCGAGCAACGTTTCAGATCTGTATCCGATTCTGCCGTCGATTCAATTATAACAATTGATGAAGTGGGTATCATCGTTGGATGGAACAAGGGTGCAAAAAAGACTTTTGGTTACGATGAAAAGGAAATTATCGGACAACAGGTAACTATTTTAATGCCCGATTATTTTGTTGAGAAACACTCCGCCGGATTTAACAGGCTTCAGCGAGGCGGCGAACCTCATGTACTGGGCAAGACAGTGGAATTGAACGGGAAACGAAAAAACGGAGAAGTATTTCCTATCGAATTATCTCTGGCACAATGGAGTACTGCAACAGACCGGTTTTTTACAGGAATCATCAGAGATATTACAGCTCGTAAACTTGTAGAAAAGGAACTGATTGAGTCTAAAGAAAAAGCGGAGGAAAGCGATAAACTGAAATCAGCTTTTCTGGCAAACATGTCGCATGAAATCCGTACTCCGCTTAATGGAATTCTTGGATTCTCAGCGTTGTTAAAAAATCCGGAACTGGATGAAAAAGTTAGAGAAGAATTTATTGATACAATTGATAAATGTTCAAATCAACTTTTACAAACTGTAACAGATATTATTGATATTTCAAAAATTGAATCCGGAGTCGATAAAGCACATCCTGTTATTTTTAATTTACAGGAACTGATTCGTGAAACACATGTGCTTTTTCAGCCTTTAGCCGATCGGAAAAACCTTACGCTAATCTTTAATAATAACCTTCCCCCCAATCTTGTTCATATTTCAATCGATCCCGCTAAACTCCGTAATGCATTGAATAACATTATTGAAAATGCAATAAAGTTTACGGATACAGGTGGTATTGAAATAAATATATCTGTTAAGAATAATGATCTGATTTTAGAAATAGCAGATTCCGGTATCGGAATTGACCCTGCTTTTCAAAAAATCATTTTTGAACGGTTCCGGCAGGTGGAAATATCCAGCACCCGGAATTACGGAGGTAACGGACTTGGATTATCTCTTGCAAAATCATTTACAGAATTGCTGGGAGGTACTCTTGAAGTTGATTCTTCATTAGGAAACGGAAGCACCTTCACTTTAACCATCCCACTTGTTCTTGCTGACAATCCTGCGGAAGATGAAAAGGATATCGAACGCGAAAAATCCGCTGAAATGGATTGGAGCAAAGAAACTATTTTGCTGGCTGAAGATGAAGAAAGCAATTCAACCTTAATTAAACTAATTCTGAAATCATCAGGAGTAAATATCCTGCTTGCTGAAAATGGGTTCAAAGCAGTTGATGCATGCAAAAATGAAAACGCTATCTCCCTGGTTTTAATGGATATAAAAATGCCATTAATGGACGGGCTTACTGCTACCCGCCAGATTAAATCTTTTAGAAATAGTCTCCCGATAATTGCCACAACGGCATTTGCCGATATTAATGATAAGAAGATGTGTTTCGAAGCCGGTTGTAATGATTTCTTATCAAAACCATTCAGAAAAGAGGAACTGATAAATATGATCAGCAAATACCTGATATCAAATTGAGATGCAAGGTTGACGGCATGTAGCAAGAGGAATTTTATGACTACCCTCCGGGGGTTTTGGGGGGAGGGTTAAAAGAATGGAACAAGTAAAAACGGAAAATAATGAATGTCATTTGAAAACACAAAAATCCAATATGAAAATTGTAATCGCAGATGATTCATTGCTGTTCAGAGAAAGAATAGTTAATCTTTTAAAAAGTATTGATAATGTCGAAATAGCAGGTGAGGCTGACAACGGACTTGAAATACTGCAACTTATTGACGAAAAAAAACCTGACCTGGCAATTCTTGATATCAGAATGCCCGAAATGAACGGTATTGAAGTTCTCAGAAAGATCAGGGAGAATGGGACAAAGATTAGAATTTGTATGCTCACAAGCTATCCTTACAAACAGTACAGGGATAGGAGTGCTATGGAAGGAGCTGATTATTTCTTTGATAAAAACCTGGATATTAAGCAGATAACCGATCTCATTACTACACTCGCAAATAATAGGAAAGGAGAATGAAACAATGGATCCAAATCAATCAATGATAAATGAGATTTTGATTTTTACATTGGATGAATTGACTTATGCCCTCCCGTTGCCTGCAGTAGTGAGGGTTATACATGCAATGGAAACACGACGTTTACCAAAATCCCCTGAAATAATTTCCGGGATTATTAATGTCCAGGGGCAGATTATCCCGGTTGTTGATATCCGGAAACGTTTCGGTCTGTCTGAACGTGAAACTGATCCCGACGACCGGATGATCATTGCTGACACAGGGAAAAGGAAGATTGCCATGTTTGTTGATACGGTTGCAGACATTAAAGATCTTTCACCCAGGCAATTTTCAGATTCCGGAAAAACATTGCCATTTGCAGGATATATCAAAGGAGTTGCCAAAGTTGACAATGAACTGATCCTCATCTACGATCTTGAACAGTTTTTAAGTCTTGATGAAGAAACAGTATTGGAGCAGGCTATGAGAACAAAGAATTAATGAATTACAACATTTCAGATAATGAACTATCGCAGGTCTGCGATGTAATTGCATCCAGGATGGGATTGCACTTTCCAATTGAAAGATGGGCGATGCTTGGTCGTAACCTTTCATTGGCAGCACATGAGTTTGGGTTCCGGGAAATGGATGGGTTCATTCATTGGTTCTTGTCACATAACCTCGATCAGGAACAAATAAAAATACTGGCATCTCATCTTACAATCTCAGAAACATATTTTTGGCGTGAACCTCATGTCTTTTCAGCGCTTACAGACTTTATTATACCAGGATTAATCAAGTTAAAAAAGAAAAGAGATAAGAGTATAAGGATATGGAGCATTGGTTGTTCAACAGGAGAAGAACCATATTCCCTTGCAATAGCCCTTCAAAATACAGTTCCCGATATTAAAGATTGGAATATAAGTATTCTGGCTTCAGATATTAATCCCAGGGCAATTGATAAAGCCAGATCGGGTATATATAGAACGTGGTCGTTTCGCAACACTCCGGAATGGATTAGAAGCAAGTATTTTCATGATCTGGAGGATCGAAAATATGAGATCATTCCTGAGATAAAGAAAATGGTTACTTTTTCCTGTCAAAGTATTGCCGGTGATGAAATTTTCTCCACGGTCGGACATAAGTTTGATGTCATATTTTGCAGGAATGTTCTGATGTATTTTACACCGGAATGGGTTCATAAAATCTCTGAAAACATTTTCAATTCACTCACTGAAGACGGGTGGTTTGTTGTCTCATCCAGTGAACTCTCTTCACAGGTATTTCCCCGGTATACAACTGTTAATTTCCCCGGTGCTGTTTTATACAACAAGGGTAAAAACGGAGATGCACCTGTCTTCCAGTCAGAAACTTTGCCCGATAAGGAAGAGCAACATTTAAACAGTTCAACAATTCAACCGGTTTTCCCAATCCCACTCCTTCATTCAGTCTCCCAATCTCTGAGTTTCCCCATCACTCCTTCACCTGATCAGCCTTCTTCTTACATAGCCCCGGCGAAGGAAGAACCTCTTCCTTCGCCTGCAGAATCATCTGCTACCAGGCTATTCGCTATTCGCCTTCTGGCTAATCAGGGTTATCTCTCTGAAGCTCTTACTCTTTGCAATGAAGAAATAGCATCTGAAAAACTCGCATCAGGTTTCTATTTTCTCAGAGCATCAATACTTCAGGAGATGAATAGAATTCCAGAGGCAATAGATTCTCTTAAAAAGGCAATCTATATCGATCCCGATTATACAATGGGGCATTTTACACTTGCGAACCTGTTTAACCAGCAGGGAAATTCAAAAAATGCAAAACGCCATTTTAATAATGTGCTTGACTTATTGGAAAAGTTCACAAATGATGACATTCTTCCTGAATCTGAGGGGTTATCTGTAAAATACATCAGAGAAATCATACTTGCCAATATGGAAACTATACGTACAAAATGAAAAACGAAATACGTGCAAAACTTAAAGAACGTGCCATAATTATGGCACAGGAGCCTGAAGATAAAAAAGTAACTTCTGCAATGGTAGATGTTATTGCATTCACTCTTGTGACAGAAACATATGGTATCGAGACGGCATTTGTGAGGGAGGTCTGCCCGCTGTGGGATTATACCCAATTGCCCGGCGTACCCTCATATATTTTAGGGATCATCAGCGTTCGGGGACAGATACTTCCGGTTGTAAATCTTAAGAAACTTTTTAATCTGCCGGAAAAAGGATTAGGTGAACTGAACAAGGTGATAATCCTTAGCAACGGGCAAATGGAATTTGGTATTCTGGCCGATGAGGTTCATGGTACTCAGTCGATAAAACCCGGAGATATCCAGGTAGTTCCACCAACTGTTACAGGTATCGGGGAAAAGTATCTGAAAGGGGTTACAAATGAGCATATTGTTGTGCTTGAAGCAGAAAATATATTAAACGATAAAAAAATCATTGTCAAAGAGCATGTCATATAAGACACTAATTTTTCAAACAGGAATCAGATGAGCCGGGGACCTGCAAGTCGGGGCGAGTTATATTATATCAATAAAAACTTCAATATCATGATGAAAAATATTTTCAATCTTAAAGGAACCAAAAACAAGGAAACCGAACAGGCGCTGCTAAGAAATAAGAAATTACTTGATGAGACAAGCAGACTCGCAAGGGCGGGTGGTTGGGAGATTGATCTTAAAGCCGACAGCTTATACTGGTCAGAGGTAACATATAAAATACACGAAGTTGAGCCTGGTTTTGTTCCAAACCTGGAAACCGCAATAAATTTCTATGCTCCGGAAGCCATCCCGGTCATCTCAAAATGTATTGACAATGCGATAAAGCAGGGTCAACCATTCGATGAACAGCTTGAGCTCATTACAGCAAAGAAAAACAGGTTATGGATTAGAGCTGTCGGAGAAGCATACAGGGAAAATGGTGAGATTGTAAAAATTGGAGGAATGTTCCAGGACATTAACGAACAAAAACTGGCGGAAATAGAATCCCGTAAGAAATCTGAAAAGTTCCAGCTGTTATCAAACGAGCTGGAAATCATTATTGACAGTATTCCCGGTTTGGTTTTTTACAAGGATACAAAAAACAGGTATATACGGGTAAATAAATATATATGCGAAGCACACAATATGTCTAAAAAGCAATTAGAAGGGATTAACCTTAATGAACTGTACCCCAAGGAACAGGCACAGGCTTATTGGGAAGATGATTTGCAGGTTATTCATAGTCGCCAGCCGAAGATAAGTATTGACGAATCCTGGGAGACCAGGGATGGTATCCGGTGGGTAAGTACATCCAAGATCCCATATCTGGACGAAACAGGCGAGGTAATTGGTGTCATAGGCATTTCAATAGATGTCACTGAGCGCAAGCTGGCTGAAGAGGAATTAAAAAAATATCGCGACCATCTGGAAGACATGGTCAAGAAACGTACAAGCGATTTGACAAAAGTACTTAAGGAGGTAAAGGACACAGTTAGCGTCCTCGCTGCTTTCTCATCCCAGATACTGGCTGCCACAACACAGGTAGCTTCTGGAACGGCTGAAACTGCTACTGCCATCAGCGAAACTACCTCAACAGTGGAGGAGGTGCAACAGGCCGTAAAACTAAATGCAGAAAAAGCAAAAAATGTAGCCAATAATGCGCAACAGATGGCTCAGGTATCGCAGAACGGACAGAAAGCCGTGGAAGAGGTCTTGTCTGGCATGAACAGCATCCGGGAGCAAATGGATTTAATCGGCCAGACAGTCATTCGTCTGAGTGAACAGAGTCAATCTATAGGGGGCATTATTGCATCCGTAACGGAAATTGCTGACCAGTCAAATTTACTCGCGGTAAATGCGGCTATCGAAGCTGCAAAAGCTGGTGAACATGGCAGAGGATTTGCCGTTGTGGCACATGAGATCAAAAACCTTGCAGGCCAGTCAAAACAGTCAACTCTACAGGTAAGAAATATCCTGTTTGATGTTCAAAAAGCAACCAGCGCCGCGGTAATGGCAACTGAACAGGGCAGCAAGGCAGTTGATGCCGGTGTCAAACAATCGGTGCAGGCAGGTGAGTCCATCCGTATTCTTACCGAAAGCAGCAATGAAGCAGTTCAGGCAGCGACACAAATAGTTGCATCCAGCCAGCAACAGGTGGTCGGAATGGATCAGATAGGTGTGGCAATGCAAAATATAAACCAGGCTGGAACAGAAACAGCTGTAAGCATGGTGCAGTCGGAAAAATCCGCGAAAAGCCTGCATGAACTCGGACTAAAACTTAAAGATCTGGTTGAAGAGTTTAAAGAGTGAAGATTGATAAATGGCATATGGTGGAAGTAAAAGACAAAAGTAAAGTAACACACCCCCATCCCGGTCTTCCCCCGGTAGAAATATTAAAGGGGATAAAAAGATATGGAACAATACTAAAATTGAAAAAATAAAAATACAGTACAAATTAATTTAAGGAGATTCATACCATGTTTAAAAATATGAAAATCTGGATGCAATTTTTAACGGGATTCGTCATTGTGCTTGCGCTTATGATTTCCATAATACTGGTTAGTTTAGCCCAGATGAAAGCAAATCATGAAAAACTGGCACGCATTGTTGAAGTTAACAATGTCCGGATTTTACTTGCAGCCAAAATGAGTGCTATTGCCAGAGATAATTCCATCTCAATCAGGGACATTATGATTTCCGGGAAAGATATGAGAAAAATCAATGCCATGAAGGACAGTATTGTGGCAAGAAGAAAAGTCTATGATGAAAGTAATAAATCATTCCACTTAATGACTCCTGCTGATGATATGGAAGCTCAGACATTGATGGACAACGCTGACCTATCAAGGGACTCGTCAAGAGCCGAAAACAATAGAATCATTGCTTTAGTTGCGGAAGGCAGGTATAGCGAAGCACTGAATATTTTGAATGATCAGGCAAAAAGTCAAAGAATTTTTTGGATAAAAAATCTGGAAGCTCTCGTACAGTTTAATATTGCCAAGAGCCAGATGCGTTACCAGCAGGCACAAAAGGCAGCAGCTGATTCCCGGTTGGCAATAATGACACTGGGTTTGCTGGCTTTAGTAATTTCATTGATAATAGCGATGGTACTGACCAGAGGAGTCACCAGACCAATTGGTATTGCAACAAAGTTGGTTACAACAAGGGATTTGACAATGGATATTTCAGATTATATGAAGGGTAAAAATGAATTATCCGTTATGATCCGGTCATTCAGCAAAGATATTGCTGAAAAGAACAAATTGGAGAATGAACTGCTCACCTATAAGGATTCGCTTGAACAGCGCACTGCTGACCTGTCAAATGTCTTAATTGAAGTAAAAGAAACCGTTAATGTTATTGCATCCTCTTCAGCAGAGATTTTGGCTGCAACTACTCAGGTGGCCTCAGGAACAGCAGAAACTGCCTCTGCCATCAGCGAAACTACAACCACTGTGGAGGAGGTGCAACAGGCTGCAAAACTCTCTTCTCAAAAAGCAAAAAATGTTGCTGACAGTGCCCAGAAAGTGGTCCTGATATCTCAAAACGGACAAAAAGCAATAGAAGAGACGGTAAATGGTATGAATCATATCCGTGAGCAGATGGATTCAATAGCACAAACCATTGTGCGGCTGAGCGAACAAAGCCAATCCATCGGCGGAATTATCGCCTCTGTTACAGATATTGCAGATCAGTCAAATCTGCTTGCAGTAAATGCGGCTATTGAAGCAGCCAAAGCTGGTGAGCAGGGAAAGGGTTTTGCCGTGGTGGCCCAGGAAATAAAGAATCTTGCAGGCCAGTCGAAGCAGTCAACAACAGAGGTTAGAAAAATCCTGAATGATGTTCAGAAAGCTACCAGCGCTGCAGTAATGGCTACCGAGCAGGGCAGCAAGGCAGTTGAGACAGGAGTAAGGCAATCGGCATTGGCGGGAGAAGCAATCCGTGCCCTTGCGGAGAGCAGCAACGAAGCAGTTCAGGCAGCGACACAAATCGTTGCATCCAGCCAGCAACAGGTGGTCGGAATGGATCAGATTGGAGTGGCCATGCAAAATATAAACCAGGCAGGAACGGAAACCGCAGTAAGCATGCTTCAGTCGGAAAAATCCGCGAAAGGCCTGCACGAACTGGGACAAAAACTTAAAGATCTGGTTGATAAGTTTAAAATGTAAAGACCAACACACAACGAAAAGACAAAGTCGAATTACAAAAACAGAGAGACTGTATAACCGCAAGACATCTAGGCAAAAAGACAATACCATGGATAAAAAAGATCTCGAATTTCAGAAACGGATCCTGGCCACTTTCCGGATTGAAGCGGAAGAACATATTAGTGCAATCTCTGAAAACTTGAACAATTGTGAAAAGACGACTTCAAAGAAAAAAGAGGAGGAGATCATAGAAGTCTTATTCCGTGAGGTACATAGCCTGAAAGGTGCGGCCCGCTCTGTTGATCAGAAGGAAATTGAAACTGTTTGTCAGCCCATGGAGAGCATATTCTCTGCTCTGAAGCGTAAGGAAATAAGCCTGTCGCCCGAAATGTTCGACATTTTTTACAAAACTATGGAGTGGCTGTCAAAATATACTGAAACCCCTGGAACCGAACTAACCGGTACCTTACGGCAGTCTCAGCGGCAGTTGATCAGCAGTCTTAATGAAATGGCATTGGGAAAAGCAATTACCCCGGCAAAACAAGAACCATCAGCAGCCTATTCCGGGCAAACCCACTTTGTTTCGTCTGACCAGATTCCAAAGTCTGAATCAACTTTTGAAGCTCCCCGGAAAAGTATACAAATGCAATCTGGTATGGTTCGCATCCCGATAGCAAAACTTGATCCGTTACTGCTTCAGGCCGAAGAGATGCTTCAATCGAAGATAGCTGTCGATCAGAGGATTGAAGAACTTAGGTTTTTGCGCACTGAGTTGAACGAATGGAAAACTGAGACACAAAAATGGAGAAGCCGGAGGGCAGTTGCCACAGTCGAAACATGGAATGAATGGTATGAGACCAACGAGATGCAAATGAATAACGTGGATAGTAAAATTACAGAGATTACCCGCTTAATGGAACACGATCATCATATTCTTGACCGGCTGGTAAACAACCACCTCGAGGCGATGAAACAGGTGCTTATGCTTCCGGTATCATCACTGGTTGAGTCATTTCCGGGGATGATCAGGGAGATTGCACGTGAACAAAACAAAGAGATAGATTTTATAGTCAGCGGATCAGAACTTGAAATCGACAAGCGGATACTTGAAGAGCTTAAAGATCCGCTGATCCACATGATCCGTAACAGTATAAATCACGGTATCGGTAAACCACAGGAGCGCCTGCTTGAAAATAAGTCTCCACATGGTAACATTACTCTTGCCTTTGCAGCAAAAGAAAGTGGAATGGTTGAGATAACTCTTTCTGACGATGGTAAGGGTATTGATAAGGATCTTGTGCTGAAAGCAGCCATTAAATCAGGGGTCTTATCAAAAGAAGCTTCGGAAAAGCTTGAAACAAAGGAGGTCATAGATCTTATATATCAGTCCGGAATCTCTACCAGTCCAATTATTACTGACATTTCCGGACACGGTTTGGGTTTGTCGATAGTCCAGGAAAAAGTCAATAAACTAAATGGAAAAATTTCTGTGGAAACAGAACCAAAGGCAGGGACTACCATTCATATCCTTCTGCCAATGACTCTAACCACCTTCAGGGGTATCCTTGTTAAAGTTAAAGAATTCATGTACATCCTTCCTACAATGAATGTAGAACGGGTGATGAAAGTGAAACAGGATGAGATCAAAACCATTGAAAACCATGAAACAATACTGATTGAAGAGCAGGTCATTTCGGTTGTAGATCTGGGAGAAGTGTTGGGGTTACCTGAACATAAGCATACAGGGAAGAGTAAAATGGAACCGGGATTTCAGAAAACAGGTCAGATTCGTGTGGTAATAATTTTTTCGGGAGAATATCGCATAGCCTTTAAGGTAGATGAAGTGGATGATGAACAGCAGGTACTGGTTAAAGGATTGGGGCAATTACTAAACCGAGTAAGAAATATTTCAGGTGCTACCATTCTGGGTTCAGGCAAGATCGTTCCTGTACTTAATGTTTCCGACCTTATGAAATCTGCTTTAAAGATAAAAGGGAAGAAAAACGAAATATCAGGAGATGAACTTAATTCTGCTAAAATCCCAAATATTCTCGTTGCGGAAGATTCTATAACCTCACGGACTTTGATAAAAAATATACTGGAAATGGCAGGTTACAAGGTAACTACAGCAGTCGACGGTGCGGATGCATTTACAAAATCACGCGCCGGGGATATTGATATTATTGTATCAGACGTGGATATGCCTAAGATGAATGGGTTTGAACTTACTACAAAGATAAAGAATGATAAAAAACTCAGTGAAGTTCCGGTGGTGCTTGTTACCGCACTTGAATCACGGGAGGACCGTGAGCATGGCATCGAAGTTGGTGCTGATGCATACATCGTTAAAAGCAGTTTTGACCAGGGAAACCTGTTAGAAATAATTAAGAAGTTGATATAGAGGCTGGTGCCCCCATGAAGAGTGGTTGATACTTATTCTTTTAGAAATGCTATTTATAAACTGATGATTAAATAGATATAAAACGCTGAACAGAAATTAATTATATAGCAAATTTTTAACAACATTGCCAAATTAGACCCACTTCTTGGGGGGCAAAAAAACAAGAAAAAGTCATGCTCAAAGTCCTTATAGTAGATGACTCAAAGGTAGCACAGGAGTTAATGGAGCATATTCTTACTTCTGATAAGGATATCAGGATAGTGGGAATTGCCTCCTCTGGTCGTGAAGCAATTAAACTCACCAGGGAAAAACGACCGGATATCATAACGATGGACTTCCATTTGCCTGACATGGATGGATCTGAAGCAACGCGTAAAATCATGGAAAATACCCCTACACCAATCGTCATTGTAAGTGGAAGCATGGGGAATACAGACGTCACACACAGTTTCGAAATAATTGAAGCCGGGGCTCTGGCAGTGGTTTTACGTCCTCCGGGTATGAATCATCCCAATTTTGAACATCTACAGAGAAAATTGATTCAGACTGTAAAACTTATGTCGGAAGTTAAAGTTGTAAGACATTACAACAGAAAACAGGAGGTCCCTGCTAAACCAACGTCATTCAATCCTCCGGCAAACGGAATGAAAAGAGATCTTCAACTTGTTGCTGTCGGAGCTTCAACAGGAGGACCTGCTGCACTGCAGAAAATCCTGGCCGGATTACCAAAAGAATTTCCGTTACCGATACTTATTGTTCAACATATTTCTGCAGGTTTTGTCAAAGGTTTTGTAGATTGGTTATCAACTTCTTCCCAAATTCCTGTAAAGGTTGCATCTGATGGTGAGCATGTTGAAGCGGGGATCACATATGTTGCGCCTGACGGATTTCATATGGAGATAACACAGGGACCAATCATTATCCTGAACACATTACCTCCTGAAAACGGGCTCAGGCCATCGGTCGACCATCTCTTCCGGTCTGTTGCAAAGATCATGGGAAAGAGTGCAATAGGGATACTGCTTACTGGTATGGGTAAGGATGGTGCAGTAGAACTGAAAGCAATGAAAGATAATGGTGCAATAACTGTTATACAGGATGAGGCAAGTTCCATCATTTTCGGAATGCCCGGCGAGGCTTTGAAGATTGGAGCTGCTGATCACGTGATGTCAATTGACAGTATTCCGGAATTTTTAATTGAATTGGTGAAATAGTATGAATGAGGTATTGAATTACGGAACAAAAGTACAGTGGCGCATCGGCATTAAAATCTGGGCTATTGAGCCGTCGAGCCCTTAAGTTCTTATATCTAAATCTATGATTAGCAAAAACATGGGTAAACAAGACAAATTAAAAGTTCTTGTTGCCGAAGACAGTCCTACTCAGTCAGAGCAATTAAGGTTTGTCCTTGAAAACCACAATTACGAAGTCGTTGTTGCGAAGGATGGAGAGGAAGCCATGGCCTTGGTTATTAAGAAAAAACCTGATGTTGTGATCAGTGATATAATTATGCCTGAAATGAATGGGTATGAGCTTTGCAGAAAGATAAAAGGAAATGAGAACACGAAGAACATTCCGGTAATACTGCTTACCTCCCTTTTTCGCTCAGAGGATATTCTGGAGTGTCTTGAGTGTGGTGCCGATAGTTTTATAAACAAACCATACAGCGAAAATTATCTCATCTCTCACCTTGAAAAATCACTTAATGAAAGCAAAATTAACCTGTATCATCAATCTAAAAGTAACATTAAAGTTTCAATAGACGGCGAATTACGATCTATTTTGATTGATCCTGCTAAAATGATGGCTATGATGATTTCAACCTATGAAGCTGCATTAAGCAAGAACATAGAATTAATTCATTCCCGGGAAGAATTAAGTTCATTAAATGAAAATCTGGAAGAATTAGTTAATGAAAGAACAGCCGAACTTTCAAAAATCAATGCCGAAAAAGATAAATTCTTCTCCATTATAGCACACGATTTAAGAAGCCCACTCCAGGGCTTGTTAAGTCTTACTAAGATGATGGCAGATGTAAAGGAAAATTTTACATTGTCGGACCTGACAGGCTTCAGCAAAGCGCTAAATGAATCTGCCGACAATTTATACCAGCTATTGGGAAATCTGCTTGAATGGGCAATGATACAAAAAGGTGCAACAAGCTTTGAACCAAAAGAGCTTAACTTATCTGCAATTGTTTTGCAAAATATCAGACTTTTAAAAGAAAGGCTGTCACAAAAGGGAATTAGTATGGTCAATGGAATTTCTTATAGTCAAACGATTCATGCCGACGAAAAAATGGCTGAAACTATTATGAGAAACCTTATTTCGAATTCTGTAAAATTCACAAAAAGTGGCGGAACTGTTACAGTAAAATCTGAAAAAAATGAAAATGGAATGGTAGAAATTTCAGTTAGCGATACAGGTGTTGGCATTTCTGAGGATAAAGTTAAAAAGCTGTTTATTTTAGGTGAGAAAATCGGTACTAAGGGTACTGATGGGGAACTCAGCACCGGCCTGGGCCTGATACTCTGCAAAGAATTTGTTGAGAAGCATGGTGGCCGGTTATGGGTTGAAAGTGAAGTTGATAAGGGGAGTACTTTCAGGTTTACGATGCCGGCGGGTAGCGGTACAACAGCCGGCCCCGATTTACCGGAGGGCATCGCCGGACGATAATCGTCGGCAGATTTAAATGATTGATGTTACCGTACCTCCTGCCTTCGCTTTTATTCTTGTTAATCATTCGCGATTGTCGTAATTTCGTTTTATCAAGATCTTCAACATCAACCCCATGGAAACCCAGATCAAATGCGGAAACTGCCCCCTCCGCATGAAATATGACACAAAACCAAAATCCTTCACCGGACGGTTCTGGCGGTGGCATATCAATTTCTGTCCGGGATGGAAAATATATATGAAGGAGCTGGATGAAAATGAACGGCACACTATTGCGGAGAAATACAGACAAAAAAAATATTTGGTCGGTTGAGAGACAGCCATGTATTGCCGGAAACCGGATATACAATTTAAAAATGGAGGTAAAACTAGCAGCCTTACTATCCCTGGAACTGACAACCCTCTTGTCCTGCCAGTCATTAAAAGATCAGAAGCAAAAGACCACACCCCCGAATGTGCTTATTGTGATGGCCGATCAATGGCGGGCCATGTCCTTCGGTTACACCGGGGATACCGTGGTAAAGACGCCCAACATCGATAAGCTGGCCTCTGAAAGTATCGTATTTACGAATGCGGTCTCCGGTGTGCCGGTCTGCTGCCCGGCAAGGGCTTCACTGATAACCGGTCAGCGCTCCCTCACCAACGGCGTTTTCATGAACGATGTGCAACTGGATACCAATGCTGTCACCCTGGCTAAAGTCATGGCCGGGGCTGACTATCAGACGGCCATCACCGGAAAATGGCACCTCGACGGACACGGCCGCACGGCCTTCATCCCTCCGGGCAACCGCAGACAAGGCTTTCAATACTGGAAAGCCAATGAGTGCACCCACGATTACAACCACTCGATCTATTACGCTGATACTCCCGATACGCTTTACTGGGAAGGCTATGATGCAATCGCCCAGACGAAAGATGCCTGCCTGTATATCCGCCGTCACGCCAGCGACCCTGAACCATTTATGTTCTTCTTATCATGGGGCCCCCCGCATGCACCATATGAGACAGCCCCAAAAAAGTACCGTGCAATGTATTCTCCCAAAATGATACGCCTGCAACCGAATGTTCCCGATTCGGCAGCGGAAGCAGCAAAAGAGAATATAGCCGGATACTATGCACATTGCACGGCACTGGATGATATGGTTGGCCAAATCCGGCAAACACTGGAAGAGTCCGGTATCGCAGAGAATACAATTATCGTTTTCCTTTCCGATCATGGTGACCTTCTGGGCTCCCACAGTTATTATAAAAAACAACAACCGTACGATGAATCCATCCGGATACCGATGATCTTTTATGTGCCGGAGAAACTGGGCGGAAAACCCGGAAGCCGGAAAGCCATGATCAATATAGAGGATGTGATGCCCACAATTCTGGGACTGTGCTCGGTCAAAATACCTTCTACCGTGGAAGGGACCGATTACAGTGATTATATCCACGGTGGCAAAAATCCAGGGGATACCGTAACCCTCATCTCCTGCGTACAACCGTTCGGACAGTGGTCAAGATCCGTGGGGGGAAGGGAATATCGCGGATTACGCTCACTGCATTACACCTACGTCCGCGATCTGAAAGGTCCCTGGCTGTTTTTCGATGACCTCGCCGATCCTTACCAGATGAACAATCTCGTCACCGATGTACATAAAAAGGAGCTGGTAAAACAGTTTGATGATCTCCTGACATCAAAGCTTGTGTCGACAGGAGATAAATTCCTTCCGGGATTGGAATATGTCAGGTTGTGGAAATATCCTCCGCTGAATGCCGACGGGACGGTGTCGTATCATTAAACAAGCCTGGATTTTCAGGCAGAAATATCGTTATCTCTTTGAAATATTTTATTAGAACGAATAATCGCCATTTACTGTTGATGAAACCACCATGTAACTGCCTGTGCAACCAAGAATGAACAAAATATTGGATAGTCTGTCACGCTGCAACTGGACAGGTAATCCGACCATTGAAAATAATTACGGATGAAAAATTACAGTCTATTCTCCGTCGTTGCCTTCTCTTCGGTAATGGTTACCGGTGCTTGTAAAACGATGGATAAACAACCCCGGCCGAACATCATCTTCATTTTGACCGATGATCAGCGCTGGGATGCCCTTGGATACGCCGGAAACAACATTATTCAGACGCCCGAAATGGATAAACTGGCTGAGGAAGGGACGTACTTCACAAATGCTTTTGTGACCACCCCCATCTGTGCGGCAAGCCGGGCCTCCATACTTACCGGACTCTATGAACGCACCCATGGCTATACCTTCCAGCAGGGTAACCTGAAAGAACCCTATATGCAGATCAGTTATCCGGTGATCCTGAAAGCTCACGGCTATTATACAGGATTCTTCGGCAAATTCGGGGTAGAATACGACCATGCAGAGACCTTGTTTGATACTGCCGAAATCTACGACCGTAATGGCAAATACCATGACCGCCGGGGGTATTTCTATAAAACCATTAAGGGAGATACCGTTCACCTCACAAAATATACCGGTTACCAGGCCCGGGAATTTATCAGGAATGCTCCCCATGACCAGCCGTTCTGCCTGTCACTGAGCTTTAGTGCACCTCATGCGCATGATCCGGCACCTGAACAATACTTCTGGCAGGCAAAATCGGATAGCCTCTACTCAGCCACCGTAATCCCCAAACCGTTACTCGGTGACCAAATCTATTTTGACGCCCTGCCCACAGAAGTCCGGGAAGGCTTTAACCGCGTCCGCTGGGGATGGCGGTACGATACGCCGGTAAAATACCAGCACAGCATGAAAGGATACTACCGGATGATCACAGAGGTTGACGAAGAGATCGGCATGCTGAGAAAAACGCTGGAAGAAAAAAGCCTGGCAAAAAATACGGTTATCATTTTCATGGGAGATAACGGGTATTTCGAAGGCGAACGTCAGCTGGCCGGGAAATGGCTGATGTACGATAATTCATTACGGGTGCCGATGATCATCTTCGATCCCCGTATCCGCACCCACCATGATGTAGAGGATATGGTTCTGAACATCGACGTGCCGAAGACAATCCTTCAGCTGGCCGGTGTTGAAGTACCCGCAAACTACGAAGGAATCAGCCTCATACCCTATGTAAATCAGGGTAGCGATGCCGGAAAACGGACCTCAACGTTGATCGAACACCTGTGGAAAATTCCCCAGATCCCTTCGAGTGAGGGACTTCGGACAGAGCGGTGGAAATATTTCCGGTACCGGTTTATCCAGGCTCCGGAAGAATTGTACGATCTGAAGTTTGATCCGCTCGAGACCCGGAACCTTGCCCTGGAAGAAGCGTACCGGCTCGTTCTGGATTCTCTCCGGAATCAGTGCGATTCCCTGGCCGAAGAATATACGAAAGCCAAACTGACAAACCCTTCACCTTCGGAAAGATAAGGATTGTCTGAGGCGGAACGGTTCACTCTGTAAAAACCCTGATCGTCACTTCCTTCGATTTATCCAGGGTAACCGTCACCAGATACATTCCCCTGGCCAGTCCATTAGTGTCAAGCATGACCCTGTCCGCATTTTCATATTGCCGGGTGGATATGATCTTCCCGCTGATGTCACTGATTTTTAAAGAGACAAGACCATAAGTCTTTTTCAAATCGATGACCGAAGTGGCATTAACAGGATTCGGGTAGATGCGGATGTCTTTCTTCCAGGATTCTATTTCAATTCCACTTCCAAGGTCAACCGAGAAAAGCCGGATGTCATCGATGAGCCACCCTTCCTTCTGACCCTCGATGTCGTCACTGACAAAATTGAACCTCAGGATCATGGTGTCGCTGGGCAAGATCTGAGCATCCTTTTTAGCGGGAAGATCGTACCATGCAAACCATGTGGTGACCCAGCCGTCGGACCGGCCGGAAAAGCCTTCCTCCCCGTTATAAAGCAAGTCATCCTCTGAGTAAAGATTTTCGCTTGCCTCGTAGGCGTCCGATGGATTAATCACTCCCAGGTAAAAATCTTTTTGAATGATATTATTCCAGGACATTCCATTATCAAAGGAAACGGTAATATAACCCCCATCCCTGCCTGCATCCGTATCATATTTATGACGGAACTGAATGAAAACGTCCCAAGGAAAACCCTCAGAATAGTTATCTCCGTAATTAAATGCTCCGATAAAAATATCGAACCAGGAATGATTGTTCACCGGATAAAAACCGGTACTGTCGGTTATGATCGCGCGGTCTTTTGAAAAGGCGGAATCCAGAAAAGCCTTCCCCGGTCTTGCAATCTGCCAGATATTCTCAGTGGAGGAATCAATCTTCAGATTTGGATAGTCCTTGTTAAAATTGATCGTGTCGTGCTCAAATTGTTGCCGGTCCGACCACCATTGAGCATAAGAACTTACATAAATAAAAGGAAGGAGAGTGAACAGGAGTAGTTTTTTCATCCAGATTGGCATAAAATAATTAGCTGAACCCCGGATATTCCGGCGGTAAAAATTTCACTGAATTAAAAATAGGAAAGTTCTTTTTAAATTCAAAAATTTAATGAACCTGATCCCTCCAGTGCCGGTTTAAATTGAAATCCTCTCCCTCCCTTAAGGCAAAGCAAACTAATCAAGCCGTTCCGCACACTCCATACAAACTTTTTTGTCTCCCTTGATCCTGCCGTATTCCATCACCGTCATCTCTCCGCATTCTTCGCAAACAAAGCTGTTGAAGCTGGTCTTGTGCAAATCCAGCTTGTAATCGAAAACTTCAGAAACGACCAAAAGCTTATCTTCCGGGGCATTCATAACGTTCGTTACCAGAGGATCGACCACTTCGGCCGGGACATGGCTTGCCGGAACGCCTTTTTCACGATAGTCTTTAAAAAATGAGGTTTGCTTATTCGCCAGCATGGCTTGCGCTGTCGGGGCGACCCGTACGGCCTTCCCGGTTTTTTTGTCAATAACCGTGACCGACCACTTCCCCTTGTGGGTACGACTGATATTCCCCTTGCCAAAGGTGGTACCCATGATGACCTGCAGGCCGTCGGCAAAACAGGTTGCACAATGATCCACACCTAAATCTACGATTGCGATGAGTTGTCCGTCGTTCGCCCGGTCAACACCCAGAGCGTTCATGGCTGCAGCACCTGCGCGCAGACCCATTGGCATAGCCGGACATTTATGTCCGTGAAACTTCTGGCCGAATTCAAGCCAGTCTTTTGGATTTGTCATAATCTTAAAGTATTAAAATATGAATATGTATAACATGGTTTACCGGCAACCGTCTTTTCCGGAGGAAGACCTCCTGCCTGGAGGGCCCGGCTCCGGAAACCACTTGTCCGGTATTTCTTCATTTGTCGTATTTCTTATTATAATGTCTGAACAAAACTCCTTTCTGTTCACTTAAAAAAAACCTGGCACTGGAGTACTGTCGAAAAAAAATCATGCCCGTCATCTCCTCCAATCCGGTAACTATTATCCAGCATCACCTTAAGCTTATCCTCCCTGATCAGGTAATTGTAACCCAGATGAACCGTTTGTACATTTTCTGTATTTACCACAGGGTTATGGTACTGGTCAAAGGATGTCACCAGCTGGCTTTTCCCCAGTTTCAGCATAGCCAGGACATAATACCCGTCAGCCGTTTCATGTCTTAACGCTGCATTAAGATATTCTGCCTGCACAAGAAAGCCTTGCAACTGAAACATGGCAAACAGGTTATACCGGATATCCGGCCCGGAATATTTGGTGTCTTCCGGTATTACTAATGGAATTCCCAATTGGTAGGCTTTACGGTACATTACAGAATAACCGGCTGAAAGATGCTTTTCAAAAAGATGAAAAGCAGACTTGTTTGTCAGCATATATCCTTTATTGGAAGCCTGGTATTCTTTTATGCCATAGCCATTGAAAACCCCCAGCCAGGTCTCCATAAGCCCGGTTGAATTCTGAAAATGCCCTTCCATGCCAATGTCCCTTAATCCCAGTGTGCCGTCGGGAATAAGGGCACAGATCGCTGGGGCCCTTTCAGTAAGGGGAATGACCGCATCAGGCTGGAATTGTTCCAGGCTGTAAGCAGGAATAAACTGTCCCAGGTTGATACTGAAATTCCCCGAATGATACATGGCTTTGACATCCTGCAGAAAAAATTTTTCATTCTGCAAATCGGAAAGCACCGCCTGAACTTTGAATCCCCAGTGTTCACTAAAATCCGGACCCGATTTTACCCAAAATTTCAAACGCCTCATGGCAAACGTATTCATGTCGCCATAATCAGTGGTAAACCGGAGCTGGGTATACCCGTTCCATTCCATCTTTTGCTTTATCGGATCCTGCGCATTTACTCCGACAAAAAAGAACAGCAGTATAACTATTATATAGGTTCTGAACACCATTTTTTAAACAATTACTCCGATAACCATCTTGGCAGCAATGGCCAGTAAAACCACTGCGTAGGCTATTTTTACCTGTTTTGATTTAGCCCTTTGAGTCATATACCTTCCACCCAGCTGCGACCCGATGATCACCGCCACCACCACAATAAGGGTTAGAGGCCAGTTCATATGCCCCTCGGCCATATGTCCGAGATAGCCCGAAAAAGAAGAAAATGTTACTACGAAGGCCGTTGTGGCCGCGGCTTTTTTAGTTTCATAACCCATCATCATAAGGATAGGGGCAATAATGAATCCGCCGCCCAGACCCAGCATCCCGCCGATGAAGCCGGCAAAAGCACCAACAAAAAATCCCAGTATACTCCTTTTTCTTAAGGACATCATCGAGTCCGGCTCCGGTAGTTTCGACGACCAGAAAGTCCGAAGTGCTGCCGCTACCACCATCGCGGCAAATAACAGCTTAAGGGTTTGCACCGGAACTTTGTCACTGGTCATGGCACCAAGCGGGGAGGCAATGAGCGCCGTCACTGCCATGACGGCTCCGCCTTTCCAGTCCACAAGCTTTTTCCTGGCAAAAGGAATGAGGACTAACAGGGTATTCAGACCGTTTAGCAGTAAGCCCAACGGTATTGCCACCGTCACCATATCGAAACCGGCCCAGTTCAGCACCGGTACATAAACCATCCCTCCACCCAGACCCAGCATGGCAAAGATGAAGGAGGCCACCATGATGATCAAAAAAACAAGTGTATACAGCATTCTCTAATTAATTAAGTAATCACTTACTTACTTTATCAACAAAAAAATTATTTGACAAGCATTTTCATCAACAACGGCATCATCCGGTTGCAAAAATTACCGGCATGAAATTCACCCCCGCCGAGGATCAGTTCGACGTTTAGCGACAGTGGTATGCCCATATAAAGCATGGCCACATTTTCCACCGAAATGCTTTCATCCCATCGGCCAATGGCAATGCCATCAAGGATGATCTTGCTGACCAGATTCCTTTGCATGTTGAATATCTGTTGAAGACTGTTCTTTAAATCCGCATCGTTATTATGCGAAGCCTCGGAAAACATCAGCATCGTAATCCCATTGTTATTCGTGAGGTAATTTACCGTGGCACAAAGAAATTCATGTAAACGTGTTTCCGGATCCTTCCCGGAATTGGCTATCACCTGAAGTGAGCCAATGAATTCCTTTTGTACATCTTTTATGATCGACAGTATAATATCCTGCTTCGAAGCAAAATGTCTGAAAATAGCTCCCTCACTCATCCCGATACGACGGGCCAGATTGCGGGTCGACAAATGCTTGAGCCCGTCGGTGTAAATAATATCCAGCACCGCCTGCTTTATCTGTTCCTGTCGTATATCTGTACTTAGTTTCTGCATATTGTAATCAAACGCTCACAAAGGTAAAAGATTATATTGAATTAAGAAAATATTTTCATTTTTATCATGTCTTGTGAAATACATTGGTATGGGAAAATGAAATAATATTCGGGTTGATGGCTTATGTACCGCGGATTTTATTTGACAATTGTATACATTTGATTGCAAATCATGTATTTTTGAGAATTTCTTTTTTGTTCCGTATAAAATGTACATCCATGAAAAAACAAAATATCATCCTCCTTATCAGCATTCTTCTGCTCACCTCCTGTGCCGGTAAACACCATGGTTTATCGATGCCCGAACAGGCACCTCAGCCGGTTGCCTTCGGAAAAGTCAGGATCGACCCGGACAGCCGCCTTGGAAAACGTGCCATGGCCAATTTTCTCAGGCTGGAACGGGGCCGTTACCTGCCCGACAGTATTTACCTGGTTCCAAACCCGCAATACCATCAGACCGACTGGCCGGGAGATGTGCCGGGAAGACTTGTCCTCGGTCAGACCCTCCTGCAGGAAGCCACCGGTAGAAAAGCAGCTTATCTGGATGAGATCATCAGGCAATTCCCGGAACATATGAACAATAAGGAATATTTCGGGTACGACTATGGGGATATGATTAACGAACAGCAACTCTCAGGTCATGGCTGGGTGCTGAGAGGTCTGTGTGAATACTACCTGGCGACCAAAGATTCTGCCGTACTCAGCATGATCACCAAAATGGTGAACGATCTCGTACTCCCGACCAAAGGCGAACATGCACTCTATCCCATCGATCCATCGCAACGACATGACGCAGGCGGATACATGGGTACCTCACAGAAAAGCCTGGGGAAATGGATCCTTTCTTCCGATATCGGCTGTGATTTCATTTTCATGGATGGGGTCATTCAGGCTTATCAGATCCTGAAAACCCCGGAATTAAAAGCCGTCTCGGATGAGATGGTTTCCCGCTTTCTGCAGGTGGACCTAACCGGAATCAGGGCCCAGACCCATGCCACGCTGACCGGTCTGCGTGCACTCGTCAGGTATTATACGATCACCGGCGATACGGCTATCCTCGGCGATGCTGAAAGCCGCTACCAAACATATCGTGCACAGGCTATGACAGAGAACTATGAAAACTACAACTGGTTCGGCCGTCCGCGATGGACAGAAGCTTGTGCGGTCATCGACTCATACATCCTGGCTGTACAGCTCTGGCAATACACCGGCAAAACGGAATACCTTGCCGACGCTCAGAAAATTTACTACAACGGGATGGGATTTGAACAACGGTATAATGGCGGCTTCGGCTGTAACAGCTGCCTGGGTAATCATGATCCTCTTTCCGGTCAGAAAACCGATCCTTTCCTGACGGTATCCGTCACCGAAGCCCACTGGTGCTGCACCATGAGAGGGGGAGAAGGCCTGGCCAGAGCGATTGAATACAGCTACTTTACTCAGGGAAATACCATCATCATCCCCGATTTCCATACCAGCCGCGCCGACCTCGACCTTCCTGCCGGAAAATTGATCCTGAACCAGGAAAGCGGGTACCCTTATGGTTCAACCGTAGATTTCAATATTGAAAAGGCAGCCCTGAAAGAACCGGCTACCCTCAGCCTGTATTTTCCTGACTGGATTGTAAATCCAACGGTTACCGTGAACGGGAATACGATCCCTACAGAAATCAAAAACGGTTTTCTGTCGCTGAAAAGCCAATGGAAAACAGGTGACAAAATCAGTCTCGCATTTACTCTTAAAGATTATGAAGCGCAGACCCGAAATCTGAACAGTATAAAAGGCTACCACAGCTTCTGGCACGGTCCGCTCATATTGGGTCATCCTGGAACGGAAGAGGTTTCCCTTCCGGCAGACAGCCATATCAATCGGGCCAAAGATGGCACCTTCGTGACAGGGGGTACGAACATTATCCTTACACCGGTAAATCACCTGATGGATCCTGCAGTTACAAGGGAAAATCAGTATTCGATCCAGGTTTTGTTCAGGGATTAAGGCTGTTTCCAGGCAGATCTTTTTCAGAAAGCCAATACCTAGCAGAGCCTTTGTATGCCTGTCATAAAAATCATTCAGGTGTATCAGTGCTGAAGATCATCACGGGTTAGATGCGATTTTTCCAATACCGGCTATGTCAGGAAGAGTCCAAAACCGTTTTGCAGGCACACCTGTTATTTCACTGAAATATTTTTGCAGTCGGTATAAAATATTCCCGGCAATTCCTGTCATTCGTCAAAACAGTCCTCATTATTTTGTAGTAGTTGATAACTTTTCGTCAAAAAGTTAAAAATGGGACGCTGAGATCTGGGGGGTGAAAGTCATTAAGGGCGGCGGGTTCGGATGGCGGGGGTGGGATCCCAATCTAAAAAAGAACTCCTTAGAATAACGAAGCCCCTTCGTCTGCCCTTTCCTCATCCCTTCATGCTCTTCTTCCTCTCTTCTTCTTTTCTGTCCTCTTCCTCCCTTATTTTTTTCTGCCCTTCCCTCACCTCTTTGTGCTCTTCTTTCTATTCTTCCTCCCTTCCCGCTGGTTGACATAGGTTCATTCTCAGAAATGAAAAAGCCCGGAAACCGTTGTTCCGGCTCCCGGGCATTCAAGGGTTAGTCTTGTGTAGTTGCGGGAGGACAAATCCCTGTGGTGAAACAACTACATCAGTTTCCAGCCGTCACGATACGTATGTTTGATCATCTCAGCGGCAAAAGCCTTGGCATTGATTGTTTCACGTTTGGTATCAAACTTGGGATCGCCGTTGATCACGGTAAACTTATTGGATTTCACGATGTTTACCTCATCGTTGTCGGCGATGTTGGTGATCTTCATGCCTTCACCATCCCACTTCAGCGGGCGCTTGAGGTCCTGCAACCTGACAGCCAGATTACCCATCACCACCATTTCGTTCAGCTTACCGGAGTAATCGAAGTTTGAACTGGTAAGGACCCTGTTTTCCGGACTTTCCTTGCAGGCACGCACCCAATCCATTTCATGGCTGGTCTCAACGCGGCGAAGAACTTTCGGAGCAACATATTCCTTGGTAACTTCTTTTCCACCTATCCACAATCTCGGATTAGCACCATAACAACCGCACATGATCTTGCCTTTCGTACCTTCCATGAGCACACCGCCATTCCAGTCACCCATCAGTTCGCCATCGGCCAGCTCCGGCATCCTTTCGGGCATCATACCTCCGTCATACCAGGTTACATGAACAGCAGGCATCTTTACTTTGTGGAATTTTTCCCTTTCGGGGAAGAAATAATCGACTATTTCCGACTGTGGCGCACTTTCCGTATTAAACAGGCTTGAACAGGCCTGAACCGTTTCCGGGTATTCAAGCCGGAGGCTCATAAATACAGGATCGAGAATATGGTTTGCCATATCGCCGAGAGCTCCTGTACCAAAATCCCACCAGCCACGCCAGTTCCAGGGAGTATAAACTTCATGGTAAGGACGCATATTTGCAGGTCCGATGAAAAGATCCCAGTCGAGGGTTTCGGGAACCCACATCCCCTTCTCCGGACGCTCAAGTCCCTGGGGCCAAATGGGCCGGTTGGTCCAGGAGTGAACCCGGTCAACACTTCCGATGGCACCATCCCACAACCATTCACACAGGATTCGTACGCCTTCGCCCGAATTTCCCTGGTTCCCCATCTGGGTTGCTACTTTATAATCATGGGCTTTCAACCTGAGCATCCTGGATTCGTAAACCGAATGCGTCAGAGGTTTCTGAACATAGACATGCTTGCCGAGCGACATGGCCGTCATAGCCGAAATGGCATGAGTATGGTCAGGAGTGGCCACAACAACAGCATCAATACCGTCAGCCATCTCGTCAAACATCTTGCGGAAATCCTTGTACTTCTTGGCATCGGGATAATCTTTAAACGCTTTGGCAGCATATGCCCAATCCACATCACAAAGCGCTACAATATTCTGGGATTTGAGATTATTAATGTTTGAATGGCCCATACCGCCAACACCAATGCCGGCAATATTTAACTTATCGCTGGGAGCTACTCTCCCTTTTGCGCTAATAATACCACTCGGAAGAATGGTAAGTCCGGCAGCAGCAGTGGCTGAAGTGGCCAGGAAACGTCTTCTTGAGATTCCTCCCTTTTCAGGATTTTTCATATTAAACATTTTTATTTAGTTAATAAAATAGATACAGGTAATCATTTTGGATGAAACTGATCCGAAAGATAATTATTCAGAATAGAAAAACCTATATCGTCCTGAATGTATTTATGATATATAAGTCTGATATACTTGTCTGATGCCTTCTTCAAGACTAAGCTTTTCCTTCCACCCCAGAGAATGAAGCTTACTTACATCCATCAGTTTCTGGCTGGTACCGTCGGGCTTTAAACGGTCCCAGTCAATGAGCCCTTTGTAACCTGTGATACGTCGTACCAGCTCTACCAGTTCCCCGATCGTAATATCACGACCCGTACCAATGTTAATGTGGGTGTTCTTGATATTTTTTACGGTCTGTTCGAACATCTTTTTATCAGGAACCAGGTCCGTAAAATCAAGATTTTCAAAAATGTACACGCAGGCATCCGCCAGGTCGTCAGAATGAAGGAACTCTCTTCGTGGTGTCCCGGTGCCCCAGAACCTTACCGTCACTTCCTGTCCTTCCTTCGTAATTCCGTATTTATTCATCAACCCGGTCAGACGGGCTTCATTAGCTGATCCATCCATGCCTTCAACCGGATACCGGTTAAAATCTTTCCTGATCCCGTCCATGTCACCGTCAAGTAAACACTTGCCGAGATGTAGCTTCCGTATTACCGCCGGAAGAACATGCGACTTCTCCAGGTCGAAATTATCATTCGGACCAAAGAGATTCGTAGGCATCACCGCGATAAAGTTGGTGTTATACTGAAGATTGAAAGATTCGCACATTTTAATGCCGGCAATCTTTGCTATGGCGTAAGGTTCATTGGTGTATTCAAGCTCGGATGTAAGCAGGTACTCCTCCTTAAGCGGTTGGGGTGCATCCTTCGGATAGATACAGGAGCTTCCAAGAAACAACAGCTTCTTTACACCATATTTATATGCATGGTAAATGACATTATTCTGTATCTGAATGTTGTTGTAAATAAAATCGGCCCTGTAAATATTATTGGCCATTATGCCCCCAACCTTTGCGGCAGCAAGAAAAATATAATCCGGCTTTTCTTTGGAGAAAAATGCATCAACGGCCGGAGTGTCCATCAGATCGAGTTCCTCATACGACCTGAATAGCAGGTTGGAATAACCTTTTTCTTTGAGTTTTCTCACCAGGGCCGAGCCCACCAGACCCAGATGACCTGCAACGTAAATCTTAGCTGATTTGGAAATCATCACCTTATCATGTATGATTATTAGAAAAAAAAGTGTACAGAATGTTCATTCAAAAGATTGGTTAACCTTATGGCCCATGTCAGACAATGCTTTATCCCTGGCCATAAGCTTCAGATCGCTGCTGATCATCTCACTGACAAGGTCCTGCAGTTCATATTCAGGCTTCCATCCGAGTTTCTGCATGATCTTATCAGGATTGCCAATAAGAAGATCAACTTCGGTGGGGCGGAAATAATTCGGATCGATTTCAACAACACACTGGCCAATGGATTTCCGGTCGAGAACACATCCTTCCGGAAGAATCCCTATCTCAGAGATATAACCTTTTTCTCCAACACCTGTTCCTCTGAATTCAACTTCAATACCTACTTCCCGGAAAGCCAGCCCTACAAAATCGCGCACCGAAGTGGTGATGCCCGTAGCAACAACATAATCATCGGCTATATCCTGCTGCAGAATCATATACATCGCCCTGACGTAATCTTTGGCGTGTCCCCAGTCCCTTTTGGCTGAAAGATTTCCCAAAAAGATCTTTTCCGTGAGACCCAGGACGATCTGAGATACGCCCCGTGTAATTTTCCTTGTAACAAAAGTCTCTCCGCGTATCGGCGATTCATGGTTGAAAAGAATACCATTACAGGCATAAATCTTATAGGCTTCCCGGTAATTTACGGTAATCCAGTAACCGTAAAGCTTGGCCACCGCATACGGGCTCCGTGGATAAAACGGGGTCTTTTCACTCTGAGGGACCTCCTGAACCAGCCCGTAAAGTTCGCTTGTCGAAGCCTGGTAAAATCTGGTTTTTTTCTCCAAACCGAGAAGCCTGATTGCCTCAAGTAAACGCAAAGCACCAATACCATCTGCATTAGCTGTATATTCAGGCGTTTCAAACGAAACCTGGACATGACTCATCGCTCCCAGGTTGTAAATTTCGTCGGGCTGGGTTTCCTGAATAATCCGGATCAGATTGGTGGAATCGGTAAGATCCCCGTAATGAAGAAAAAACCGTTTGTCTTTTTCATGCGGATCCTGATACAGATGATCAATCCTGTGGGTGTTGAACAGCGAACTTCTTCGCTTGATCCCATGAACAATATACCCTTTCTCCAGCAACAATTCTGCAAGGTATGCTCCGTCCTGTCCTGTAATGCCCGTGATTAATGCGGTTTTTGCCATATAATTGGAAAGTTAGAATTTCTTTTTCTGTTTCCCGGAAACGCCCTGAGTATATCATCCCTTGCCGGGGCTACGCCGGTAAAAATAATACATACACAACTTCCGGTCCTTCATAACGCTCCATAAAGATACGAAGTTCACGGAAATATACCCTGTTCCGAAAACATAAACTATGAAACCACCTCCAATAACAGTGCAATGGAACATTCATACAGTATGAACAACCGGAAAAGACCGTACTGAAATCAGGGCCGGTCTATGTTGTCAAAGGAAGAAGGGTTTAATTAATGACCTGAGGCGAATAAAACAGTCCGGATCGTCTTGATCAGCAGGCTGAAGTCCTTCCAAAGAGACCAGTTATCAATATACTGAAGATCAAGTTGCATCCAGTGTTCGAATTTAACCTCATTCCTGTTCGGAATGACCTGCCAGGTACAGGTGATACCGGGCTTTACTGAAAGCCGGCGTAACTGCCACCTTTCGTAATTGACCACCTCCGAAGCCAGCGGCGGACGCGGACCAATCAGTGACATTTCTCCCCTGAAAACATTATAAAGCTGGGGCAATTCATCCAAACCAGTCTTTCTCAGTATCTTACCAATGCGGGTGATCCGTGGGTCATTCTTTATTTTGAAGACAGGTCCATCCATTTCATTCAAGGCTTTTAGCTCCGAAAGACTGCCTTCAGCACCGGTATACATCGACCTGAACTTATAAAGCGTAAACCTGCGTCCGCGTAAACCAACCCTCTCCTGTTTGAATATAACAGGACCCCTTGAATCAATCTTAATAAGAATGCTAATTAAGAGGAGTAACGGCGAAAAAAAGATTAAAAATAAAAATGAGAAGTACAGGTCGGTTGCCATTTTGTAAAACAACGATAAATTACTGGACGGAGTATCGATCAGGGTAAGCATTTCTGCATTGTTCAGCGTGTAAAGCTGTATGCCTGAAGTCTTTAATGTAGAAAGGTCTGATTGA
Organism: uncultured Bacteroidales bacterium; assembly: GCA_963732905.1. Lineage (GTDB taxonomy): Bacteria > Bacteroidota > Bacteroidia > Bacteroidales > DASQZK01. The sequence continues at coordinate 727,591 of CAVTBM010000004.1, read as the reverse complement.
AGCCTGAAAATCACCCCAACTTCATTACATATGCTCGTAATCTCCTTCAGATAACTCTTACTTATATTACTCTTTGCGAGAATGACCTCATCAATCACTTCATGATCAAGAACCTCTTTAAGATTGGCAGATTCGGGGAGGACAGGAATTTCTGACCCAAATTTGTACCCGATGACCTTTGAGTCTGAGAATATTTTCACAATCTCAAAACCCCAGTCTTTGTTGGTCAGAATTTTCTCGATAAGATCCTCGGTATGCGAATCGGCTATAACAATGACCTTGTGCAAATCGTAACCCTTAGCCCGGTAGGTTTTGAATATCTTGTACGTGAATACTCTCACATGAAACAAGACAAAAAAGTTTATCCCGGCATAAAAGAACAGGAAATAAGCATCCACAGAAGTATAACCAAAGAGATACTTTAAGGCAAACAGAACGAACAACTCCAGGAAAGCTACCCTTGCAAAATTGAAAAAGATCTGAATGTATCTCTGTGTCCTGGGAAGTTTTGCAATAATAGTGAGCCGGTATAACAATACCCAGGAAATGATGTTATATAAACCTAAAAGGAGATATTCACTGGTGAATCCTGCCCTCATGCTGAACAGACTCTTCCAGAGAAATAAAGAGAATAAATAAACACAGCTGACAATAAACAGCTCAAAAATCAACAGATGCCTTTTTCGTCCTTCAACGCGATTAGACAAATATATTGAAGATATTTTATTCTGAAGACCCGCAGATGTCATATATATAGGATTAGGAGATCCGAAAGTACACTATTATTAAATATGAACGAAAATTATTTGATGAACATCCGTTTCCAGGCAATGAGCGTACAAAGATGAAGGATTTTGGGATGAATCTTATAGCCCTGCAGGCATAGGTTTTATGCATCCTGGAAGTCCGGGATGATATAAAAAAGCCGGCCGGCGGCAATTTTCAGGTTAACTGGCATGATGTTCCCCGCGGGTGAGGGATTGAAGGGGTAAAAGGATGAATTTGTAATAGAGATAGGCTGCGATTTGTTTTGACTCAAAAAATACCGCGGACCATTCAGGCAGTTTGTGATACACGTCAGGAAGGGCAATGATCCCGATCCGGCGATGATGGCCCAGTACCTCTTTGTAAGTCAGCCATGTCCTCCTGGAATGGATTCCGTAACTGACAACATTAATCCCCTTTATCTTATAACCGGAATGATCAAGCCAGTTCTGTAAGGCAACAACACTATGATAGGTACGGTTGAGATTCGTCTTATAGCCGGGTACGGAAATGATTTTGTCCGGTTCAATGCCAAGACGGATCAATTCTGAACGGGCCTGCCCGGCATAGGAATCAGAATTTCTTTCCTCTCTCCGTATTCCGTCAAGTCGTGATATGTCATAATCAGCCTTCAGAGAATACGGCCTGAAAGACGTATTGTCGATAAACAACCCGGTAACAAACAAATTCCTGTCCCCGTACGAAGATTTGTCATTGTCAAACTGGATAAGAACAGAATCCAGTTCTGATAATGCGCCTTTCCAGACTATTTTATAGGTTCTGACCCGTTTCTCTGTTTTGAAGCCCATGATCAGTGAATCATTCACCCAAAAATTGAAATGTGCGGCATCCCTGCCCGGAAGAGAGCTATACGCTTTTACGCCCAGATGATGGATTTTAACCCTTCGATCGGTGGAATCCGGACATTTAGGGTAAAAGATCAGGTACCCGTTCTGATCCAGCTCATATTCATCCGGAACCATATTACCGGTCGTAATGATATAATCATAGTGATTACGCCTAAATTCAGCACAAGCCTGTTTCAGGCTCGACCCTTGCAACCAGCCCTCAATCACCAGAGTATTAGCTTTAACCCGTTCGGTTTTAGCCAGGAAATGTGAGAAAAAAAGCAACGCGGGATAATACATAAAAACCAGAAAAATGACCATGCCTGCAATGATCCTGTTTCTTCTCATGTGGTTTTTAATTTTCTTAGCTTCCATTTAGAATCTTCCCGGATTAAGGATGACTTCCGTTCCATCCGGCTTTTCTCAGCATATCCGAAAGGAGGTAACATATGACCGGTTGGTTTGGCGTTTGCAGACATTCTGCCTTCCGTTGATGACATTTCAATAAACAAGGATCAGTGGCTTTGGTTCGGGTGAAAAAAGTATCTGAATAACTGGTTTCATTAGGCAGTAAAAGGGCCACAACGAGCCGGTAAAGGTCCTCATTGTGGCCCGGTATCTTCACTTTCAATTTTTCATAACAACGAGCTTGGTGACACTCCAGGTGGTTCCCCTGCTGTTTCTTACCCTTACAAAATACAAACCTTTGTTCAGGGCATTCAAACCCAGCTGTTTTTCACTCTCGTTTTCGTACATGGGTTCGCTGATCACGATTCTTCCACTAAGATCAAGGATTTCAACGATACACTTCTCATGGTTTTCCGGGCTGATCCTGACATTTAGAATATCGGAAGCCGGATTAGGATATATACTGATACCGGGGCCGGCAAGCCTGATCTCTTTCACCCCTGTGGTAATTTTTGAAGTATCATTTGTCACTGCCTGATAAACCTCCTGAGAAACGTCGCTCTGAATGAAGGCAGCAACCCTGATCATATCGGGATTAAATACGTTCTGATAATTCCAGTGATATTGATATTGCAACGACTGGCCCTTTGTCCAGCTGTCGAATACAGCGGTACCCGCAGCATTGGGAAGCATATCTTTCGTAACATTCAGGAAACTGGTCTCCCCGTTTATGGTATTGACGTTATTGATCAGTTTCTCAAAAATTACAACCTGAATGATTCTTTCTTCCTGGGGAAGATCTTTTTGAGCAGTAACGGTCACATCCGCATCAAGCTGGTTGTCGCCATAAGTTACCGCAAGATCAATATTGAATTCGGGATCTTCAAGCGACTGAAGTCTGATATCCTTTGCTTCAAGCGATGAAGAGATATAGTCGAAGCGTAAAGAATTGTCCGTCCCCCCGTCCAGGACCGAGAAGGGAACGGTGGTAATACCATAGAACAGCACCCTGGTGGCCGGCATGGCGGGATTCAGGAGGTTCAAAGGATCATCGCCGGGAAATTCGGTGTGATACTCAAGCTTGACCACGTCATCGAAGAACCGGTTATACAATGGGTTAACCTCTGCGTCAACCGTCTTGCTTTTACTGCTGGATGCATTGGTAAAATGTTCCAGCAATACATTCCGGGTCCGGGAACTGATCATCATATTGTCAAAAGCAAATCCTTCTTCACCGGAAGTGGTATGAGGAGAGCCGTAGAAGAGACGGAACTGTACGCCTGTCTTCCCTGACAGAAAATCAAGATCATGTCTGGCGTTGATCCATCCGCTTCCGGTTCCCGTATAACTGTTACCGGTCCAGCCGGTATCCTGTCCTGCCGGCATCCATCCGATCTGATCCGAGTCATACCAGTTAATTCCGTCACCGGGCATACCAACATTACGCCATTTCAGACTACTGTCGGATTTTGCCTGAAGCACTACACCCTCATTTCCGCTTTCAAGGCTTTTATAGATATCCATGGTTATCATTGGTTTTTCGACACTGCTGAAATCGAAACATGGTGAGACAATATACGACTGCTCGGAAACCGGATTGCCAGGAGGTACGATATGCCATGCGGGGGTTTGATTTGAACCTGCATGACTGTAATCCACCGCGCTGTAATCCCAGCTGTTGTACCCGGATGTGTCAGCCATATCCGTCGTCCAGGAACCATTGTCACCGTTGAAATTCTGGGCATATGGGAAGGTAGTCTGAAGATCGATAATCGGTTTGAGACGAATAACCCTTTCTGCCGTATCCCCGCAACCTCCGCTCGTTTCGGTGTAAAGTCTGACAGTATAATTATCTATTTTACTGAATGTATAGTAAACAGAATCATTATTGTTTTTGGTGATATTACCCCCGGAATTCACGAAGGTCCACACATATTTGGTAATCGGTTCCGTACTTTTCATCTGGCTGATGAATAGAGTGGGCGCACCAGCATTGAAACATTCACTGGCCCAGGCAAAGGAACCAACAGGCCTGGTATGGAACTGTATAGCCTTTTTGAGGGTGTCGGCACAACCCTGGGTGGTTTCCCCGATGAGTGTAATGGTATGAATTCCGCCTGTCATAAACACATGTTCCGGCTCCTCCATGAGACTTGTGTTCTTTACTCCGCTGGTCGGATCACCAAAATTCCAGCTCCAGCCGGAAACCATGTCCTTGCTGACCGTCGCATTGGCAAAGGAAATAGTATCCTGAGTGCTGATGCACATTTTATCGACGGAAAAATCAACATTGGGAGCGAAATTGATTTTTATCGTATCGGAAACGGATTTTGAACAGCCGTGAGCTGAAGAACTTGTAGCGGTGATAACGTTGCTTCCGACATTTGCACCGGAAGGATTGAAAAAGAATCCGTCACCCACATTGCCGGTAACACCCGGGCCCTGGAAAACAGCCGTACTTATATTGCTGGTCAGTGCCACAGCCGGTACATTCTGGCAGTATACACTTGCGGTTGGTGTTAAAATAGTTGGCTGGCTTACAGTTTCAACCAGGAAATCCTTGGTAAGACTCAGGGGAATGATATCAACATATTCATAAACCACCGTGTATTTTCCAACAGCCAGTACCTGCGGATTGACCTGTGCGGTGTTGTTCCCGTTATCGGTCAGCCCCGATACTTCATTACCGGACGAGTCCTGCAACTTGAACGAACCGGTAGTTCCTGTACCATTGACAGCGGTAACGTTGAAAGGATCATTGAAATCACAGTAAACGGTCTTGGGAATAAAGATATCCCCTCTGGCACCAAGTACAAATACCATGGCACTATCCATACTCACGCATCCGGATGGATTTGTATAGGTATAATATATGGTATGCGGTGAATTTGTGGTATCTGCCACAGCCGGATCAAAATAACCGGTGGAACTGTTTACTCCGGGACCGGAAAACGTCCCGCCCGAAATGCTGGCCTCCAGCAAAACAGGTGGGTCAAGAATATTATATGCCGCGTTGAGATTTATGATCTGTACGTCTGTCCTGGCGTTAACGGTTACTTTTGCAGAACCACTGCCGGTATTCGTGACTCCATTGACATCGGTAACTTCTGTGACAGTAAAGGTAGTGGTTGTTGTTGGCGTGATAATAATCTGGTGCGACGGAGTGTTTATATCTGTATAATCTTTCGTCGTTGAACCATTGAAAAGCTTGAAGCTCCATGGAGATTTGCCGGTTAAACTAACGGTTATTGTTGCGATGTCTCCGTTACAGATCGATTGCGTCCCGGAAATCGTTGCCGTTGGACGTGCTGTATAAATCAGCAATGAATTAGGATCAAGATTTGACCAGGGCCCCCCGATATTACCTGCGGCATCCCTGAGGTAAACCCTGACCTGCAGTCCACCCCTCGAAACGGGATTGTCCCCTTCGGCAACCGTATAAGACAAAGTATATAGTCCGCCAGACAGTTCGCTGAAAGTCACCCGTGAAGAGCTGAGTGAGATCCCGTTTATGGTCGTTAAATTTGTTGCCGTATAACCGGTACCATCGGCATGGATGGTAATATTGACGACTCCGCCCGGACCGATATCGCCGGCAGGGACCTGCATCTGCTGAACTACCGGAGAGTGTGCATCGATGGTAAGTTGATTTTTATTCTGCACCGTAGTCACCGGCGAGCTGGCATTTCCCAGCTGATCATTCAGGATGATGGATGCCTGTAATGTACCGGCAGCAACATCATTATCCCCTTCCTGAACGGTATAACTCAAGGTATAGCTGCCACCGCCAGCTTCCTGAAAACTCATGTTGGACTCGGTAACCGGAATACCATTCAGCTCCGAAGCCGGGTTAATGGTATACCCTGTGCCATCGGCAGCGATAATCAATACTACCAGGTCCCCCACTTTTTTATTCCCTGAAAGGACGCTGACTAAATTGATGACCGGAGCTTGCGCATCTATGGGGTCATTATTCTGAGTTATCGATTTAGCGAATGGTGCACTCTGGAGTGTCCCGTCTGTCAGAACGAGATTGGCAACAGGAATAGCCTGACCGGCTGTATAACTGTTTCCTCCTGCAATGATGGTAAAAGTGGCCGAATAGGTGGTTGAAGTCACACGAATCAGGCTCCCCAGCGTGTAGCCCCCGATGGTTCCCGAAACCAGCGAATATGTTATCCCTCCGTCATCAGCTGTGGAAATGTTTGCGGTTACGACATCCCCGATTTTCATGGGCTGATTCAGAATGCTAACGTTGGTGATCACCGGATATTTCATAAAGTTGGCCTGAACGGTCGCGTCACCCCCGGACAAGGTTACAGTGGTATTTGATGCATTAACATTGGCAATTGTGGCATTAGGTCCTCCGGCGGTTACTGTCCAGTTAACAAAACTGTAGCCTACCGGTACAGTGGTCACCGTTATAGGTGTTGCGACGCCCTGAGTGACAGTCAGTGTGCCCGAAGGGTTGATCACTACACCCGAAGTACCATCCGTCTGAACGGTTAACTGCCGGGTTATCAAGGCGAAATTGGCCTGAACTGTCGCGTTTCCACCTGAAAGCGTCACCGTAGTATTTGCCGAGGATGCATTCGCGATGGTGGCATTAACCCCTCCAACAGTAACGGTCCAGTTCACGAATTTGTACCCTGCGGGAACGGTAGTCACTGAGATAGGTGTGGCAGCACCTTCAACGACAGTGTTGTCGCCGGCAGGGCTAACTACTGCACCTGCAGTGCCATCTGTTTGTACTGTAAGCTGACGGGTTATCTGTGCGAAGTTGGCCCTCACAGTGGCATTACCGCCGGAGAGCGTCACCGTGGTGCTTATGGACGAGGCATCCGCAATGGTGGCATTGGTCCCTCCTGCGCTAACCGTCCAGTTCACAAAACTGTAACCGGTGGGTACGGTGGTAACGGATATGGATGTGGCGGCACCTTCATTGACCACTACCGTGCCTGATGGGTTCACTACGGCACCAATAGTCCCGTCAGTTTGCACAGTAAGCTGTCGGGTAATATGGATGAAATTTGCCTGAACGGTCCCATTGCCACCAGAAAGCGTTACTGTGGTATTCATCAGCGAAGAGTTGGCAATTGAGGCATTGGTTCCTCCGGCAGTGACCGTCCAGTTCAGGAAAGCGTATCCTGCAGGTACCGTCGTTACCGAGATCGGCGTGGCTGCACCATCATTGACCGTGGAGGTTCCCGACGGGCTGACCACCGCTCCCGCAGTCCCATCCGTCTTTACGGTAAGCTGCCGGGGGATGTGGGCAAAGTTGGCCTGGACCGTGGCATTCCCCCCCGACAGGGTCACGGTCGTACTTGCCGAGTTGGCATTGCCGAAGGTAGCATTGCCTAAACCTGCGGTGACCGTCCAGTTCGTAAAAGTGTATCCTGAAGGTATCGTCGTTACCGAAATCGGCGTGGCTGCGCCTTCATTGACCGTGGAATTTCCCGACGGGCTGACCACTGCGCCAGGCGTTCCATCGGTTTGAAGAAACAGCTGACGGGTGAGAATGGCAAAATTTGCCTGTAGGGTCGAATTGCCTCCGGTTAGTGTTACCGTGGTACTCGCCAGTGAGGCATTCGCGATAGCTGCATATGACGGCCCGACGGTAACAGTCCAGCCAGTAAACGTATACCCGGATGGTACCGTGACCGAGATCGGTGTGGAAGCACCATCATTGACCGTGGCAGGACTCGAAGGTGTAATTACGGCACCGGCAGTCCCGTCGGTTTGTAAGGTTAACTGGCGGGTGATATGAGCAAAATTTGCCTGTAGGGTCGAATTGCCTCCGGTTAGTGTTACCGTGGTACTCGCCAGTGAGGCATTCGCGATAGCTGCATATGACGGCCCGCTGGTAACAGTCCAGCCGGTGAACGTATACCCGGATGGTACCGTGACCGAGATCGGTGTGGAAGCACCATCATTGACCGTGGCAGGACTCGAAGGTGTAATTACGGCACCGGCAGTCCCGTCGGTTTGTAAGGTTAACTGGCGGGTGATATGAGCAAAATTTGCCTGTAGGGTCGAATTGCCTCCGGTTAGTGTTACCGTGGTACTCGCCAGTGAGGCATTCGCGATAGCTGCATATGACGGCCCGCTGGTAACAGTCCAGCCGGTGAACGTATACCCGGATGGTACCGTGACCGAGATCGGTGTGGAAGCACCATCATTGACCGTGGCAGGACTCGAAGGTGTAATTACGGCACCGGCAGTCCCGTCGGTTTGTAAGGTTAACTGGCGGGTGATATGAGCAAAATTTGCCTGTAGGGTCGAATTGCCTCCGGTTAGTGTTACCGTGGTACTCGCCAGTGAGGCATTCGCGATAGCTGCATATGACGGCCCGCTGGTAACAGTCCAGCCGGTGAACGTATACCCGGATGGTACCGTGACCGAGATCGGTGTGGAAGCACCATCATTGACCGTGGCAGGACTCGAAGGTGTAATTACGGCACCGGCAGTCCCGTCGGTTTGTAAGGTTAACTGGCGGGTGATATGAGCAAAATTTGCCTGTAGGGTCGAATTGCCTCCGGTTAGTGTTACCGTGGTACTCGCCAGTGAGGCATTCGCGATAGCTGCATATGACGGCCCGCTGGTAACAGTCCAGCCGGTGAACGTATACCCGGATGGTACCGTGACTGAGATCGGTGTGGAAGCACCATCATTGACCGTGGCAGGACTCGAAGGTGTAATTACGGCACCGGCAGTCCCGTCGGTTTGTAAGGTTAACTGGCGGGTGATATGAGCAAAATTTGCCTGTAGGGTCGAATTGCCTCCGGTTAGTGTTACCGTGGTACTCGCCAGTGAGGCATTCGCGATAGCTGCATATGACGGCCCGCTGGTAACAGTCCAGCCGGTGAACGTATACCCGGATGGTACCGTGACCGAGATCGGTGTGGAAGCACCATCATTGACCGTGGCAGGACTCGAAGGTGTAATTACGGCACCGGCAGTCCCGTCGGTTTGTAAGGTTAACTGGCGGGTGATATGAGCAAAATTTGCCTGTAGGGTCGAATTGCCTCCGGTTAGTGTTACCGTGGTACTCGCCAGTGAGGCATTCGCGATAGCTGCATATGACGGCCCGCTGGTAACAGTCCAGCCGGTGAACGTATACCCGGATGGTACCGTGACCGAGATCGGTGTGGAAGCACCATCATTGACCGTGGCAGGACTCGAAGGTGTAATTACGGCACCGGCAGTCCCGTCGGTTTGTAAGGTTAACTGGCGGGTGATATGAGCAAAATTTGCCTGTAGGGTCGAATTGCCTCCGGTTAGTGTTACCGTGGTACTCGCCAGTGAGGCATTCGCGATAGCTGCATATGACGGCCCGCTGGTAACAGTCCAGCCGGTGAACGTATACCCGGATGGTACCGTGACCGAGATCGGTGTGGAAGCACCATCATTGACCGTGGCAGGACTCGAAGGTGTAATTACGGCACCGGCAGTCCCGTCGGTTTGTAAGGTTAACTGGCGGGTGATATGAGCAAAATTTGCCTGAACGGTCGCATCTCCCGTTAAGGATACCGTCGTGCTTGCCGAATTGGCATCGCCGAACACGGCATTGCTTCCTCCAACGAAGACTGTCCAGCTCACAAAAGTGTATCCGGATGGTACTGTCGTTACCGAGATCGGTGTGGCTGCACTTTCATTTACTGCGAATGTGCCTGACGGGCTGACCGCTGCGCCGGCGGTTCCGTCGGTCTGAACGGTCAGCTGATGTGTTATCTGGATAAACGTTGCGGTAATATTCTTGTTACCGTCCATAGTCACGGAGAGGGGATTCACACTCCCGGAGGCATCTCCCGACCATGCGCTGAAACTCCATCCCGCATCGGGAGTGGCAGTGAGCTGAACATTCGTCGCGCTGTCATAACTCAGTTGGTTAGGATTGGCTGAAACCGTTCCGTTACCTGTGGTAAGGGTGTTCAGAGTATATTGCGTAAGTAGCAGGGCCTTACCATAAGCTTGCTGATTCTCTGGGGATTCAGAGGAAACCAAACCCGAAACATAACGGGAGTGAAGCAGAGTTGGAAAGCCCGTCCCGGCGGCCTGCATATTGCTGACTGACAGGGATGTGGTCAGGAGGATCATCAGGAAAATCGCCTTCCTGCTGATTCTTATACTCGGGAAAATAGTGCAAAGGTTCTTTGTCTTCATGGGTTCGGGAATAATTTTATTGGCGAACTACCTGAATGAATATACTTTTTATAAAAGTGGGAACAGGTAAGTTATAACGATATACTCTATTTAACAAATAGCCTGATTTATGGTTTACCGGATTAGCGTCTAATGCACAGTTTATCAGAAAATCACCGGAAGTACCAGAAACACGGGATCGGGTCATTATCCCGTGTTTACTCACATTCGTATATCATTCATCCAATATTTTGAAGGGTTAATAAAAAAGAATTTCGAACAGGCGAAAAAGAAGATCTTTTTGCCTCATAATTCAGCCATAAACAAGATTAAACAAAGATTTCTTACTTGTTGAAAGTTAACGGCCGGCGATATCCGCAGAATAACGGTATATGATTACCTTAGATTTTGAATTTGGATGGAAAGAAGAATCCGGTTGCAGGTTGAAAGACCGGGGTTCACATCCCCGGAAAAGGATTCCCCGGGACCTGTGTCCTGAAGGGATGAACCTTCGGACCTGATCCCGGGGAAGTGTTGGTGAAACAGTCACGGATTAAAATCCGGATCATTTTTGAATGATCAGTTTTTTTGTGTCAATAGCTGGTCCAAGCATCAGTGTGACGAAATAGATGCCGTTCTTCAGTTTATCGGTCAGATTCAATTGCTTCTCCTGTATCATCCCAGAGTCATCGACCGGAATGATGGTTGAATAGATCAGTTTTCCATTCATATCAGAGATTCGGATGGTCGCGTGTTCAATTTTAGAATACTTGAATGAAATCCTGAACTGACCATCTGAAGGATTTGGATATACATTTAATTGGATGGAATCTTCTGCCATTGCCTGATTTTTACTTAAAACGAATGGCACGATTTCACCGTAATGCATCCCCAGGTCGGTTTCGGCAAATGCGGCAAGGAAATAATGTGTATCAGGTTCAAGGTTATCAAGCACAGAATTGAACTGTAATTTGCCAAATCCGGCCTTGAAGTTCTGAGAAACTTCATTATGATTCAGTGCCCGGTTATAGACAGCCACCAGGAAATAGGTTCCTTTCCATGGCCGGTTACCGGTGAGTTCATTAGCCAGTGCGAGCTGATAATTATCTCCCCACGACGAGAAATCCCCTGTACGACTTCCTGAATACCGTTCGATCCCGTTAACATAAATCTTCTCATTCCCCGCATGGTCTCTTGTAAATACAACATGTTGCAGGGTAAGATCCTGATACTTATCGTTCGTGGAAGATTCCGGCAAACCATTTTGGCTTGTTGCCGTCGTATTTAACCTGACGTTATAATCAAAGCCGGAAGCATCACCAGTTTGACCAATGGTGGCTGCCCGGTTATCATTATCGGCAGAAAGAGTGATGATCCTGGCCGGACCTGACTGTTCAGGATCGGAAGATTTAATCCAGGTTTCAAGGGTTATTTCTCCGGTTGAAGAGATTGAGTTGATAAGATCGGCTGATTGTGGACCGGAAGAAATTATGGCATTTCCGGTAATTTTGAGACCCTGTCCCGGCAGCCACTTCACATTCGAAATGTTATTGATCGTAAGATCCACCGGTGTCCCTGATCCGGAGATGTCGCCGATAACTGCCCCGCCCCCTTCAGAAAAATTGTACAGGACCTGTAAATTCCGGCTTACCCGGTTATCATTTTTAACAAAATAATTTCCTTTAGTGGCATTGTAAACATTTCCGCCTATAGAGGGATCTTCATTTTCGCTGATGATAATTCCGAAATTGTGTAGTTCGGCATTGCCGAAAGCGCTTATTTCAGAAACAGATTTTGCACTGTTTTCAGAATCATTATGTACTTCAAGGATACTCACTTTGGGAGACCCATCTCCAGGCTGAGGATCATTGTCTCCGTTCGTTTCAGTATTTTCTGTTGTGACCGGTATGGCTTCGGATTCGGCGCTTTTATTGGATGAAGCATCATAGGCTGAAACGCTGAGTGAATAACTTGTATTGGCCGTCAGATCATTTATGGTAAAACCGGTATCCGGAGAAGTTCCTTTAACTGTGCCATCGACAAAAATTATATATCCCGATACACTTACATTATCTGTTGAAGGAGACCATGACAAGCTGACTGAATTTTCGGTTTTACCGCTAATAACGAGACCTGTTGGAACGGAAGGGGCTTCTGTGTCAGGAGTCACAGTGCTGACCGTTGTGATGCTCAGTGCCTTTGATTTTGCACTTTCGTTGGATGCAGCATCGTATGCCGTTACTGCAACGGAATAAGTTGTTCCGGCATTCAGTCCGGCGATCTTATAGCTTGTACCGGCGGTTGTTCCTGCACTCTGACCATTTACATAAATACGGTAACCCTTTACACCCGTGTTATCGGTAGAAGCATTCCAGGAAATGCTGGCTGTGCTGACTGTTACAGAGGATAGCCCCAGGCCGGCAGGAACAGTAGGTGCTTCCGTGTCGGGGGTCACAACACTGACCGTAGTAATGCTCAATGCCTGTGATTTCGCACTTTCGTTGGATGCAGCATCGTATGCCGTTACTGCAACGGAATAAGTTGTTCCGGCATTCAGTCCTGTGATTTTATAGCTGGTACCGGCAGTTGTTACTATACTCTTACCATTTACGTAAATACGGTATCCCTTTACACCTGTGTTGTCGGTAGAAGCATTCCAGGAAATGCTGGCTGTACTTTCTGTGACAGCAGAAAGCTTCAGGCCGGCAGGAACAGAAGGGGCCTGTGTGTCACTACCGGTATTAGTTGAACTGGTCTTTAGATTTGGAAGTTGAAGCACCCTGCCTGCAGGGCTGGGCGTATTTCCTCTGGGAACATTCACTCCATCGGCATATGTAAACAAATATATATCATCAAGTTGCGTCCATTCGTCCCGTTTTGCACTATAGTCGGAACCTGATCCTCCGAAAAAACTATAAATCTTCATCTTGTTTATATGAACCGTCGAAACGTTCCTGAAGCGCATACCTGTGACTGATACCACCAGTTTCCCATCTACAAAGCCTTCCATTATACCATTATAATTCCCACCCGTGCCATCTGTTTTAATGGTATTCATAACCATTCGAATAGTTATATTATACCACCTTTCAGGATCGGTCTGAAATTTAAAATTACCCCAGCGACGTGATTCTCCAAACAAGTCCAGGCATGTCCTGATGATAGGTATAGAAATATATAGCCCCGAGGTCGTCCTGACCAGCATAACCATGACCCCACATCATTCCATTTTGAAATCCATCGGTCCATAGCGGATTATTCATTCCAGCAGTGTAATTATCCGGATCACCCATCAATCCGGGCAATTTCCCGCCTAAGACCCAGTCAAAACCGGGCTTGAATTTAATATTGTAAGACATATAAACTTCATCAGCATTGGCATTATTTGGTGGGTTGAACTGACCACCTCCTTCGGTGGGGCCAACACTGCCCTTGGGGTAATTCCATTGCATGACCTTATTGCCATCACTTGTTTTTATGATGTAGGTCTTGTCCAGACCGTTTGCATAGTCCGGATTGTTCCAGTCTTCTCTCCATTCAGTAATATTGTATAGACCGGGGGTGTCGTTTTCGAAATCTTGTTTAAAGATAATGTTGAAGACATTGCTCTGTGCATTAACAACTATCGTTGTAGCAAGAAGAGTCAAAACAACCATAATTCTTCTCATAACCGAAAGTCTCCTTTTTGATTAATCCATCAAATAACATGACGAGATGAATGATTAGGTTGACGAATGGCGCGTTTGTGATGTTATGTACGTGCTATTTTAAAATTTGTTGTTTACTTTTTGCTGAGAGAGGGTAATATTGATGTATTTAGATACACTATAAATAAAAGAGCAATGAGATTTCGTTTGTAAAAACAAGAATTTCAAAGAATTAACTTTTATTTGATAGCGGATAGGAGAAATGAAAGAAGACAAATTATTTTGTCAAAAAATTGAGAAAAGAGAGGGAAGATTTCGAATTGCAGATTTTCAATTTCCGTATGGGGAAGGCTCTGGAGATCGAACCTGTGTTGAAGTACGGTTAACATTGCTAAATTGTTGAAATACTTCAACTTGCTCAAATCATTACAAATTAGTTTTTCTACGGCATAGGCGCCACATTACCATTATCCTAAAAAGAAGAACTCCCATTGACCTTACGGATTTACCCAGATTTGTGAAATCTTTTCACCGATGTCCGGTAAAAACGTATAAATAATGTTTCATGTATTATCCATGCATTATGGCATGTATCTAATAATCCTTAATCATATTTTGCTGTATTTTCTGGTCAATATAATATTGAAATTATTACATTTAACCTTCCAATTCAGAAAATTAAGATATGCTGTTTAATTCATTTGTCTTTTTAATTTTTCTTGGAGTTGTAGTCCCGGTATTTTATGCGTTAAAAACCAGGCAGTCACGAAATATATTCTTGCTTCTTGCAAGTTATTTCTTTTATGGCTATTGGGACTGGAGGTTCTGTTCCCTGCTTCTTATTTCAACTCTGGTGGACTTCTTTGTCGGGAGGAAATTGTTTATTACAGAAGGTAAAGCACCAAGAAAAAGGCTATTAATGACAAGCATATTTGCAAATCTTGGTATCCTTGGATTTTTCAAATACTTCAATTTTTTTACAGATAGTTTTAGTACATTAATATCTATGTTTGGAGGGCATGCGGATTTTCTTCACCTGAACATTATTCTGCCGGTAGGTATATCCTTTTATACCTTTCAAACCATGACCTATTCCATTGACATTTACAGAGGAAAATTGAAGCCAACTCATTCGTTTATTGATTTTGCGCTATATGTCTCCTTCTTTCCTCAGTTGGTAGCCGGACCTATTGAAAGAGCTGCCCATTTGCTCCCCCAGCTTTCAGAAAAGTTTGGGGCCACGAAGGCCCAGTTTGAAAAAGGTGCAGTGCTCATCATCATGGGATTGTTTAAGAAAGTGATGATTGGAGATTCGGCAGGAAGACTTGTTGACAGGATATTTGCACAGCCGGAGCTTTATAAATCTCCTGAGTTGTTAATGGCCCTAATTCTTTTTGCCATTCAGATCTATGCGGATTTTTCAGGTTACAGCAGTATTGCAAGGGGAACAGCCAAGCTTCTCGGCATTGAATTAATGAAGAACTTTGAGCAGCCGTATTTATCAGCGAACATCACGGAATTCTGGAGAAGGTGGCATATTTCGCTATCAACATGGCTTAGGGATTATCTTTATATTCCCTTAGGCGGGAACCGTAAGGGTGTACGACGCACTTATATTAATCTCATGCTAACCATGTTACTTGGAGGGCTGTGGCATGGGGCGAGCTGGAATTTTGTGATATGGGGAGGTCTGCATGGGGTTTATCTTGCTATTCACAAATGGATACTGAAAGGGAAGAAGATAGAAGAACACTTTCATTATAAGAATATGAAAAGCCTTTTTCGTTTTATATTTAATGTTATGCTGACCAACATTTTGGTATTGTTCACCTGGTTGTTTTTCAGGGCAAAAACGTTTGGTCAGGCCGGATATTTTATTCAAAAAATGATACACTGGGAACCAAGTGCTTTCGGCAACAGGATTCAGGTTATCACGCTGAGCTTTTCATTAATGATATTATTTTTTGACATTTCACAATACCTAACCCGCAAACATACATTTTTCCTGATGATAAAGAATCCTGCCATTCGTTGGGGATTTCTGAGTATCATGTTTATAACTGTATTATTTTATATGTTCCAGGCAGAACCAATGCCTTTTGTTTATTTTCAATTTTAATGAAAGGAGGATGGCGTGAAAAGTAACATACATATCGTTAGAAACTGCATTCTTTTCATTCTATCATTTTCTGTGGGATTACTTTTCATAGACCGTTACGAAAGGTTTGCAGAAATCGAATCGTTGTCGAATTTTGAAGTTGATTCAATTCACGTCAAAAGGCTACTGCCCGATGTTCCATTATTGTATTTGAATGAGGGTTTTTACTTGGGGCAGGCTAACCATTATGGGTACCTGGGCCCGGATTATCCACCGGAGAAAAGGAAAAACACATTCAGAGTGGCTTTAATTGGAGATTCTTTTGTGGCTGCTTTTCAAGTTTTTGACAGAAACTCTTTCAGGGCTGTTTTAGAACATCAACTTAATCAGATACAGGATCTTAAGACAGAGGTACTGAATTTTGGCTGGGGTGGATTTGTACTAAGTGATATGTATGTCTACTATAAGACTTTTGCTTCAAAATTTCAACCAGACAAGATCCTGGTATTTGTGCATAATGACGATTTTTATCAACATAGTTCCGATGATCTGCTACCCACAGTTAAGATGCATGGCGACAGTCTTGTTATTGTAAAAGACTTCATAAAAGGAAGTGCTTTTAAAAAGTATAATAAATCAAAATTTTTAAGAGAGAATTGTGTGTTCCTTAAAATTGCAAACAATTGTTTCAAGATATATAAGGATGGATTATCTGGTCCCATAATCTTTGGGAAACTAAACCATTTATTTACACATATATACGAAAAGAATGCCACCTTAGTTAGCGAGGAATCAGCAGCCGGAGAGAAGGTAGCCAACGAGATCCCTCTCTTAAGCAAACGGATCATAAATACTTTAGCCCGGAATAATAAAATATATCTTGTATTGATTGACAATCCTTCAGCTCAGATAGAACAGTTAATTGACAGCTCCGGTATACAAACTATAAGAATCTATCTTGCTCTTAATGGCTTAAAAGAGAAGGGGATTGATCCGAATTACTGGCTAGCTACGAATAAAAGAGGCCATTGGAATAACGCAGCGCATAAAGTTATTGGAGAGGTTTTGGCAAAGAAGTTGTCGGGAAATGAATGAGAATATCGAAATTCGAAGTTGTAAGGCCACAAAGGTCTTTAGACGCCAGGGATATTTGGAAGAAAAAGAGGAATAAAGACCAGCAGTTGAATGAGAAAAATATTGAAAAAGAGTACCTTAAAAAATCGTTTTGAGACACCCTCTTTTTAATAACAAAGGAATCAAGGTCTTATATGATCCTTGGGATTTCAGAATTCAGGTCAGTAACAGATCACCTTCTGAATTTTCTCAAAGCTGTTTTTCCCTGTTATTTTCACAAGGTATATTCCGGATGTAAGGTTTTCCGCAAAACAATGAAAACACCTTATGCAATCTGCTATCGACGACGTTTGTGGGAAAATCCCCTGTGCAATTGAGATGATGATGCTAACGCCTTGCTATAACGAAACTATCATACACAAAACTTCCGGGAGGGATATATAATATCAGGAAGTAAAGTTATATCCAGCATCTTTCCTGGTCAATTCGGCAATGAATTACTGATGATAAGAAAAGTTAATGTTGTATGATCAGTTTCCTTGAACTAATGGAAGAACCGATATTCAGCGTCACAAAGTAGACACCATTTTTCAAGTTGTTACCCAGATTAAACTGCTTCTCCTGGAGTATGTCGAATTTATTGACAGGGATAATGGATGAATGTATTATTTTTCCATTGAGGTCAGAAATAGTAATAGTAGCGTGATCGACCTTATTATACTCGAATGAAACATGGAAAATACCATCAGAAGGGTTGGGATAAACATTCAATTGTATGCTGTCAGCATCTGAATGCCTTGAAATATAAGTGTGTAAATCAACAACATCACCATAGTGCATTCCTTGATCTGTTTCTGCAAAGGCTGAAAGGTAGTAATGGGTTTCCGGTTCAAGATTATCGAGAACGGAATTAAACAGTAATTTGCCATAACCGGCATTATAATTCTGTACAACTTCTTTATCATTGAGAGCCCGGTTATAAATTGCAACCAGATAATAAGTGCCTCTCCATGGCCTGTTACCGGTGAGTTCATTCGCCAGAACCAATTTATATCCATCACCCCATGAGGAAAAATCACCTGTACGTTTTCCTGAGTATCGTTCAAGACCATTAACATAAATCTTTTCATTACCATAACGGTCCCTCGTGTATACTATATGCTGAAGAGAAACAATCTTAAAATCTTCGTTTGAGGAACATTCTGGCATGCCGTTTTGATCGGTGGAAGTAGTATTTAACCTCACATTGTAAGCATAACCTGCTGCATTCCCGGTTTGTCCGAGTGTGGTTGCCCGGCTGTAATTATCAGTCGAAAGACTTACGATCCTGGCCGGACCGGCCTGAGCTATCTCTGCAGGTTTAACCCATGCTTCCATCGAAATTTCATTTGTGGCAGCAAGAGATTGAACGAGTTTACCCGATTCGTCTCCTGAAGATATAATAGTATTATCTGTAACTTTAAGACCCTGACCAGACAGCCATTTGATTCCGTAAGGATTAGAGATTTCAAGATTTACCGGAGTTCCGTTGCCGGAAATATCCTTTACCTGGCTACCTTGACATTCAGAGAAGTTATACAATACCTGAAGGTTCCTGGCCACACGGTTGTCATTCTTCACATAATACATACCTGTTTCGGCAATGTACATGATGCCGCCGATAACCGGATTCTCATTTTTACTGATCATTACTCCGAAGTTACGAAGTTCACTATTCCCATAAGACCTAATCTCAGAGACGGTTTTTGCATTGTTTTCCGTGTCATTATGTACTTCAAGAATACTAATTTCAGTTTGTTCCGTTTCTGCTGCCGTGGTATCCGGATCCGAGGTAGTAGCATTTTCAGTGGTTACATTCAGCGCTTCAGATTCCGCTGATTTGTTGGATGAAGAATCATAAGCAGAAACAGTAAGCAGATAACTTGTATTTGGAGTCAGATCACCAATTGTATAGGAGGTAGATGAAACTGTACCTTTCACAATACCATCGACGAAAACAATATATCCTGAAACACCAATATTATCGGTTGATAAAGACCACGACAAACTGGCTGTTGTATCTGTTATGCCTGTGATGGTCAGACCAGTTGGAATTGAAGGAGCTAGCGTATCCGGCTGATCGATTTCTGTGGTAGTCACACTCAATGCCTTTGATTTTGCGCTCTCATTTGAAGCAGCATCAAAGGCTGACACAGCAACGGAATAGCTTGTTCCAGCATTTAAACCTGAAATCTTATAAACTGTTCCGCTTGCAGAACCTGCATTTTTTCCATCAAGCCAAATATGGTACCCGGTTACTTTTGTATTGTCAGTAGAAGCATTCCACGACAGGCTGATATTGTTTTCCGTTTTCCCGGTAACAGTCAGGCCTCCGGGAACGCTGGGTGAAGTTGTATCTGTAATATTGGCACTAGAAGCGGTCTTTAAATTAGGAAGTTGCAGCACTCTGCCTGCAGGACTGGGCGTATTTCCTCTGGGAACATTCACGCCACTGGAGTAAGTAAACAAATATATGTCATCAAGTTGCGACCATTCGTCCCGTGTTGCACCATAATCGGAACCTGATCCTCCGAAGAAACTGTAAATTTTCATTTTGTTAATATGGACCGTCGAAACATTCCTGAATCGCATACCGGTTTTGGATAAAACCAGTTTCCCATCCACAAATCCTTCCATTATGCCATCGTAGTTTCCACCGCTGCCATCAGATTTAATGGTATTCATGACCATTCGGATTGTGACATTATACCACCTTTCCGGATCCGTTTGAAATTTAAAGTTCCCCCAGCGAAAACTTTCACCATACAATCCGGGCATATCCTGATGATAGGTGTAGAAATAAATACCTCCTTTGTCATCCTGATCGCCAAAACCATGACCCCACATCAAACCATTTTGAAATCCATCGGTCCATAGTGGATTATTAATCCCTGCGGTATAATTATCAGGATCACCCATTAATCCTGGAATTTTTCGCCCATATTCCAGTCAAATCCGGGTTTGAATTTAATATTATAAGACATGTAAACTTCGTCTGCCTGGGCATTGTTGGGCGAATTAAATTGACCTCCTCCATCAGTTGGTCCAAAACTGCCCTTTGGATAAGTCCACTGCATGACCTTATTGCCATCACTTGTTTTTATGATGTAGGTCTTGTCCAGACCGTTTGCATAGTCCGGATTGTTCCAATCCTCTTTCCACTCATTGTAATTATATAATCCGGGCGTGTCATTCTCGAAATCCTGTTTGAAAATTATATTATATATATTGTCTTGTGCCAGAACCGTAATCTGGCCAAGAAGGGCAATTAAAATAACCACTATCAGCCTCATTCACAACGTATTAAATGATTTTCACTCAAATGATGGGAAAAACAACTCTAAATATTTTGACAAACAACCACAATTAACTGGTGTACAATAACTAATATGTGATCAACGAAAAAATCCATTCCCAATACGCAAATAAACAAAATTTTGTTACTCATCATTTAATGCTCATATCAAAAAACATCTATTTATACTAATTATAAATTGAGAATTGCCTGAAAGGCGCATAAAACAAGGAATGACACAAAAAAAAGAAAAATCAACAATTTTACTTTTCTAATGTTGAACGATGAAAAGCCTTGATTCATCAAAACCTTTATAATAAAATAATTCTGAATTGATTAATACCTAGATACTTATTTATTTTTTCGGGTTATCCCAACTTTCTTAAGAAAGAACCAAACCCGGATAATGAAATGCCGTTAAAAGAGTATTCATTATAAAACACACATCAAAAATTGATATCAGGTATTAGCCGTTTATGAAGATAATATTATGTATCAACCTATTAAACAATTGCATTGGGCATAATAACCCACTATGATGCTATCTTTGGACGAATTCCAAAAAACGAAAAATAATTCAAATACACATTATATTATACGTATATGTCAGACCAAAAAGTGAAAAGAAAGATCGTTCTCATTACTCCAATGCTGCAGCCCTACAGGATTACTTTTTATCAAAAACTTGCAAAAGCCGTCAGTAATCAAGCTGATCTAATTGTTTACCATGGCACCAAGACGAAGGAAGATGGACGACCTTCCTATAATGGCGATATCCCCTTTGCAGAAAAAGGCTTTCCCATTATGCTTATGAAGCTGTTCTCACTAAATATTGTCATTGATCGTGGAATGGTAAAAAGTCTTAAAAAGGAAAATCCAGATTTGGTTATTATGCAGGGAATTGGCGGAGACGTGTCACTCAGGTTGGTATCAAAGTGGATAATAAAGAACCATAAAAGACTAATTCTCTGGACATGTGGTTGGGAACCAGGAAGAGCTAAGGGATGGCTGCTCAGTCTCAAAAATAAGTTGGTATCAATATTTTTCAGTCGGGCTGACTATCATCTAACTTACAGTACGAAAGCAAGTGAATATGTAAATTTAATGGGCGTTGATCCTTCAATTATTAGTACTTGTTACAATGGTATAGAAACTGACGACATGGAAGCAAAATCCAAGGAAATACTCAAAGAATCACAAAAAATAAGGCAAAAGTATGAATTGGATTCTTCTATCACTTTTATTTACGTTGGCGGATTGATTGTTGAAAAAAGAGTTGATGTGCTTATTGATGCATTCAATGAATTACATAAAAGATATTCTAATATTAAATTAATCATTATTGGCGATGGGCCTGAAAGGAAAACGGTCGAAGAAAAATTGCAAGTCTATCAGGATCCGGGCATAATCTATCTTGGCAGAATCATTGAAGGAGTAGATTCATACATCGCAGCATCAGACTGTCTGGTTCTGCCAGGAATAGGAGGGTTAGCCCTTAATCAGGCAATGTTTTGGGGAAAGCCCTGTATTGTCAGCAAAGCAGATGGTACCGAAGATGATCTGGTAATTGATGGCGTTTCCGGCTATCGGTTTAATGAAAATGATTTTGTCAGTCTTGTCTCTGCTATGGAACGCCGGATAAATGATAGTGAGATAAATGTAACTATGCTCTCACAAAAATCCCGCGAAATCATAAAAAACAAGAGCAATGTGAATAATATGGTTCATATTTTTTCAAAGACAATTGAAGTATTGTTAAAAACATAACTTTCTCTGGTTAAGTCTAAGGAAGAATACTACAGGAATTTCACAATTGTTCTCGAAATTTTACAGGAAAATAACAGAAATTCGTCTATTGCGTAAAAATGTATTAGGTAGCTGTACATAAGCGTACTCAGTAATAAACATTTTTCATCGATGCTCGTACCATATATCGGATTACACTAAAAGGTATTTAAATCTGATTATAAATTTAATGTCTGCAATTTTTGTTAATAGTTTTAAAAGTGCTTCCCTGCTTAACCTTAAAACTTTGAATTGTGAAATTTTCTTTATTAACATCTCCGGTATTCGCCAATTCTCTGGATTCCCTACCTGCAAAAAAACTGCTTATAAATACAATTAATGCGCATTCGTATAACGTTGCACAAAAAGACAAAGAGTTTGCGGAAGCTCTGGAACATTCAGATGTTTTATTACCTGATGGCATTAGCATCGTATTCGCTATAAAATTGTTAAAAGGCATTCGTTTAACCAAAATAGCAGGTGCTGATTTATTCATGTATGAAATGAACCGGCTTGACAATCAGAGTGGCAGATGCTTTTTTTTAGGAAGTAGTGAATCTACATTAGAGCGAATTTCCGAGAAGATCAGAACTGATTTTCCCAATGTTCTGGTCTCAGGCTATTCTCCTCCATTTAAACCGGAATTTACGACTTCCGATAATAAAAAAATGATATCATTAATAAACCAGAGTAAACCTGATGTACTCTTTATAGGAATGACGGCACCTAAGCAGGAAAAATGGGCATACATACATTTTAATGAATTGGAGGTGGGTCATATCTGTTGTATTGGTGCTGTTTTCGATTTCTATTCAGGTAAGATCGACCGGGCACCCAAATGGATTATCTCATTGGGGTTAGAATGGTTTTTTAGACTGATTAAAGAACCCCGCCGCCTATGGCGGCGGTATCTGATAGGGAACTCAATGTTTATCTGGTCAATATTAAAAGAGAAAATTAATCGTAGGCAGGCACACATTCAAATTTTCTTTTAAGCACGCAGTGGTTAGCCACGAAATCCTGTCATATAAGCTTTCAAACGGCAATTAGTTATTTCAGGGAATCCGATTCGCATGCCTACAGGGTTTTGGTCGACGTACTCTAGAGTAAATAATCACTCTTGCAAACCATTAATTTTAAAATCATTGAACTCTGGAAAACCACTGGTTCCTAAATTTCAAATTTACGAACATAACTATGGCTTCTTAATAAAATTCCTGCTGGCTATTCCATACAATCCAGCTTTCTCAAGAAACTGTTTCAGATAATTTTTTACTGAAGGATTAAATGGAAATGAAACCGTCTCTTTCCACAAATACTTCATCATTTTAACTTCAATTAGTCTCGTTTTTACCTGCCTGTAATAAGATCTTGCAGAAAGTAATTCAATAATCATCATACGTGAATTAAAAGGGTAAACTTCATCCTGGGCAATCTCTTTATTTGTCTGATAATTAGTTCCCCAGTTTGCCATTCGGAATTCCAAATAGAAAAAATTTGCCACATCAATATTAAATTGTTTGCTTAAAGGCCTTATTTCTTTTAACCATTCATCCAGCACCTTTATAAGAAATGGATTCGGATCAAAATGAAAAAGATGAACGATCTGTATAGCGGTGATGTCGTTTCTGAAGTGAACTTTCCACCCGGACACAAAAATTTCAGCTCCGTTACCAGGCACATTAATATAATTTTGGAATCTGGTATAAAATACATTATATATTAAGGCAAGTCGGGATTGTGTCGGTGATTGGCAGTTCTCTTTATAGACCTTCTCAAAATCAGGATCTACAATTGCCGGATACTCCAGTATATGAAATTTCAACCCTAAGCTGTAAAGCATTTTTTTGGGGATTTGAAGATCAGCACTCTTATCGTTAAATGATGAAACTTTGTTTACATAATAATAACACTGATCACTGATCTCCCTGGATGCAGCAAACAATAATCTTGATTCATGTCCAGCAGTAACAGGAATCATTAATTTATACCTGTTGGCAATTCCTTTCAAATATCCTTTAAGTAAGGTAGTTCCACGTCTGACGATATCTTTGGTTTTAGCCCTGGATATTACTTCCTGAGGCCAGTACCTGACAGAACGATTCCGGATTAAATCAAGATAATGGTTTGGCTGAAGGTGTTCAATACTTTCAAAGAGGGTATATTTTAAGATATCCATATATTCGAATTCCGTAAACATATTTGAGTTAAAGAATTCAACCCTTTCAGGATCTGTTGACTTACGGATATTAAGATGTTTGGCAAGGATGTGTGGTTGACTTCCACAGTAAACCATCTCTTCATGTATCGTCCAGTAAACTTTTAAATGTGACATGAAATCATGGAAAAGTTTCAGGCTATCATGATCACTATAAATGATAACATATCGTCCGGCATAGATATCACACTTTCTTAGCAATTCATTAAATGCATAGTCTGCAAGATTCCTGGCAATGTCCTGATTGGAATAGTCTGGATGAAAAGGATCAAACAAATTGCCAAGGATAAACAATTTACGTCCGTCCTTACCTGCCTCGCAATAATGCAAATCTTTGTGGTAATTAAGATAATATGATTCATGAACCTTAACTGTTTTAAAATCCCCGTCCAGACTGAAAGGTTCAGGTGTAAGATAAAATTGCCTTCTTAGTTTAAGTCTGAATATTTCATCTTTTTCCATGTTTAATTAAGATGTTGCAAATTATTACCTACTACTCCGGGTAAATCCATTAATCGATCAAAGGATTCTGTCAATGTATATAACAATTTAAAAGGTAAATCTGCAATCTCTCAATACTGCTGGCGGCTTACATTTATAGAATAAAAAAAAGTATCTTACACGAAAATAGGAACATACAATGATCTTATATGAGTTAAAAATAGTCCATTAATGACTTGGATTTTTAGTACTTGCGGAAATTGATTCAGATAACTCACTTTTATTCCCGCCGGCATCATATGCTGCAACAGAGAAATTATAATCAGTCCCAGGTCTCAAGCCTCTTATGGAATAAAGTGTATCTCCCACTGTTCCCCGATAATCACCATTAACAAAAATAACATACCCTAAGGTTTTTATGTTGTCTTGAGAGGCTTTCCATGTCAATGTAATATAAGTATCCGATTTTTCTACAACTCTTAGTCCGGTTGGAACAGAAGGTGCAATTAAATCGGGGCCAAGGGTTTCAAATGTAATGGAGGGGGACTTTGAACTCTCATTAGATGAAGCATCAAATGCGGAAACAGAAAAATGATAGCTGGTCCCTGGTTTAAGTCGTTTAACCGTATATCTCGAAATGCTTGTAGACCCAAGTTCAACATCATTTACATATATGTGGTACCCTGAAACCTCAGTGTTATCTACTGAAGGGGACCATGTCAATATGATCTGATTATCATTTATGTCAATAACTTTCATATTGGTTGGAACCGAAGGTGGAACATTATCCCGGCCCAAAGTACTCACTTTAATTTCCTTTGATTGTGAACTCTGATTCCCGGAACCATCGTAAGCCGAAACTGAAATAGTATAGACCGTAGCAGAATCAAGATCTCTTATTGTATATTCAGTATCCTTTGACGAGTTCAATAATGAATCGTTCAGATAAATATGGTATCCACTGACAGCCCTGTTATCTGATGATGAATTCCAGGATAACCGGATACTGTTTACGGTTTTTCCCTTAACTGTTATCAAAGTCGGCACTTCCGGTGCAGATGCGTCAATGATATCTGTTGCATATTTCAAATTTGGAAGCTCCAGCTTTCTACCTTTGGTACTCGGCACAGTACCTCTTGGTACGTCCACATTTTTTCTATAAGTAAACAGGTAAACATCATCAAGTTCCGCCCATTCATTTCGTGCAGCACCATACTGGGGTCCTGATCCTCCGAAAAAACTATAAATTTTCATTTTGTTTATATGAACCGTCGAAACGTTCCTGAAGCGCATACCTGTGATTGATACTTCCAATTTCCCATCTACAAATCCTTCCATTATTCCATCGTAGTTTCCACCGCTGCCATCAGATTTAATGGTGTTCATAACCATTCGGATAGTTATATTATACCATCTTTCAGGATCTGTTTCAAATTTAAAGTTTCCCCAACGGAAACTTTCACCAAACAAACCTGGCATATCCTGATGATAGGTATAGAAATAAATAGCCCCGAGGTCGTCCTGACGATTATAACCATGTCCCCACATCAAACCATTCTGAAACCCATCGGTCCATAGCGGATTATTAATTCCTGCAGTGTAATTATCCGGATCACCCATCAATCCGGGCAATTTCCCGCCTAAGACCCAGTCAAAACCGGGCTTGAATTTAATATTGTAAGACATATAAACTTCATCAGCATTGGCATTATTTGGTGGATTGAACTGACCACCTCCTTCGGTGGGACCCACGCTACCCTTGGGGTAAGTCCATTGCATGACCTTATTGCCATCACTGGTTCTTAAAATGTAGGTCTTGTCCAGACCATTTGAATAACTCGGATTGTTCCAATCCACCTTCCACTCATTGTAATTATATAACCCCGGAGTGTCGTTCTCAAAATCCTGCTTAAAAATGATGTTGAAGATGGAATTCTGTGTGTGACCCTGTAAAGAAACGAAACAGAAAAGGGAAAATAGCAATACCTTCATTTTTACATGATATATTTAATATAAAAGAACGGAATTTTTTGATAAATAGAAAGAACAGGAAGACAGCAGAATTGAATCACTTAAATATTTGATTTAAATTAAACATGCAATGATTTGTAAATTAATATTTTAGACTAATGTGCTATTTCAAGTAAATAATGCCATACGAGGTATATATTGTCAATATATCACTGCTATTTGCAATTTGGACAGTCAAAAGCAGAGATTAGTATAATTACAGTATATTAAAATGCGACTAAGTTTTTTGTCATTATCTTTGAGGAATAAATAACCAAGTTTGAATATCTATTTTTAAATGCGCTTACATCACTTTTTTGAGTTCAATAAAAAAACTTTTCTTACAACAAACATTGTTTTTGACTTTAAAACATTTTCGTATGAAAAAAATTATCTCCGTGGTTGGTGCTCGCCCGAATTTTATGAAAATTGCTCCTTTTATAAAAGCTATTGAAAACTATAACAGCAAATATAATTCTTCAATTGATCATATTCTCGTTCATACAGGTCAACATTATGATGTAAGGATGTCAGAGGCATTTTTCAAGACTTTGGACATACCTGATCCTGATATTAACCTTGAAATAGGGTCAGGTTCTCATGCGGAACAGGTTGGACAAACAATGATTGAATTTGAAAAAGTACTTAGAAAAGAAAAACCAGACTGGGTTGTTGTTGTTGGAGATGTTAATGCCACTCTGGCGTGCTCCGTAACGGCAAAAAAAGAACATGTCAAATGTTGCCATATTGAAGCTGGGTTGAGGTCTGGTGATTTACAAATGCCCGAAGAAATTAATCGTCTGGTTACCGACCGTCTTTCGGATCTGCTCTTTACCCCGGATAGATTTTCAGGAGAAAACCTCAGAAAAGAGGGAGTTCCTGATAATAAAATCAAGTTTGTAGGTAATATTATGATTGATACACTAGAACAGAATCTTGAAAAAGCCAGACAACTAAAAATTAACAATATCGTATCTTCCAATAGTATATCTCCCTTTAGACCTAACATTTCGGAGCTTGCACGACAGCTTTCGAAGTTTCCTTACGGAGTCATTACAATTCATCGTCCGTCAAATGCTGATAAAAAAGAAATACTGGAGTCAATAATTCATTTCCTGACTGATGAAGTTTGTAAGGATATGTTATTGTTCTGGCCGATTCATCCGAGAACCAGAAAAAATGCTGAAGATTTTGGATTGTGGCAAAAGCTGGTAAACACTCCAAATATGTATCTGCTTGAACCAATCAATTATCACGAAATGCTCAAATTAAATATTGGAGCGAAGATTATGCTGACTGACAGTGGCGGTTTACAGGAAGAATGCACCGTACTGGGAACTCCATGTCTTACCTTGCGCAGCAACACAGAACGACCGGTTACATTAAGAGAACATGGTGGAGCCAGTGTACTTGTTGGAAATAATATCGACCTCATCAAAAAAGAATATCACTATACTCTGAAACAAGAAAGAAAACCAGACCGACCAGAGCTGTGGGATGGTCATACTGCAGATCGGATCGTAGAAATATTAATGAATCAGAAGCAATAAAGGAATAAAATGGATCCCGGGAGAAATATTGTTTTCTGACGGAAGGCCCTTCTTTATTGGAACCACATAATAATCGTCATTATTGAGCTATCTTTTTTTACTCCTCGATAATCAATATTTTTTGAATGTCGTCTCTTTCGAATTGTAAATTAGAAAGGACGGTGACAATGGTAGCTGAGGCACAACTAGTTGCTGAATGCCTGACACAAAATTCTGGTTTGTAGCTTTCGTCCTGAAATAGACAGAAATAAAGGCTGTCTGTTTCCAATTGAAGCACTTGTTATATCAGAATTTGATGAAACCCAAACGTTTCGAAACCGCAACCAAGCTTACAAGCTCATCAAAGCTAAACACACCAGAAACAGTAAAAGTTACTTGTGAGTTCCATCCGATCACTGATAACAAATTTTGTAAGGATGAAACCCGGAAATACCTGCCTGCAGAAAGGTATAAAAGGTTGTTAATCCGGCTTCGGTCAGGGTTTACCAAAAGAAACAGACCGCTGGTATGCTCTTACAATTTTCCGTATTACCCTGTTCTTTAGGAGCTTTTCAGCCCTGATCATTTTATCCTCATTGGTAATCTTCTCAGGCAACTGAATATTAGGATAGGTCTTTCTGAAGAAGTCAATATTGTTAATCCTGCTTGCTTCAAGGGTCAGTTTTGAAAGAAAATTGTTATGATTCCCGTTTTCAATCAATCGCAGACGATATGAGTAGATATTATTGATCATTGCGTCGATAAGGTGATTCGTTGACTGAGTGGGAGAAATGCGGTAAAATGCCATCATCTGGTTTACCATGAGCATCCTCTCAGTAGTACTGTAGCGATACCAGAAATCGAAATCAGCAATGGGATGCAATTCACTTTTAAAGCCCTTAAGTTTCAGGGCTGTGTCATTTTTAAGAACCACACCTGGGAATGGCGTAAGCTGGGCAAAATAAAAGAATGCTTCCTTAACAAAGCGAATATCCTCCGTTAGTTCGATATGCGTGTTCAGATCTTCCCAAACCTGATCGCTGACATAGTTTTTATACACAATTCCACCGGCCTTATCTCCAAAAGCATCCAGGATCTTCCCGGTAAATTCCGAAAACTGGCAGTGAAGGATATCATCATCATGAAGGATGGTTACCCAGGGGGTATCTGCATGCCTGAAACAATTATTAAAATTCTCATCCTGAGGCACGGTTTCGTCTGTCCGGACATATTTGGCATGAGGATAATTATAGCTGTCCAGAATTTCCTTGAATTCATAATGAGGCGAATTATTGTCAATCAATAAAACGCTGCATTTAACCGTTTGGTTGATGGCGCTTTCAAGGGCTTGCCTGATATAATCCGTACGTTTATAAACGGGAAGCGCAATAGTTAATCGTTCTACCATAGTATATTCTTTATAACAGGGATAAAAGTACAACTCTTTTTCTAACTTTCCCTTTTAAGAAATCACCCATTGACGAATGCTTTATGATCTTATGTAAAATTTTTATTCTGCGTTATTAAAGAACCGTTACATTTGTACTTAAACATTTTGAACCAGGGTTGTGTTTTACATACCTGCATACTGTGAGAAAAACCATTCAACAACCAAACCCTTTCTTTAGTCTGGAACATGATTAATCTAATCAAGAAAATATTTGATAGCCCAACCCTGATGTCATGGGCATCCGTGTTTGTTCGGTTTGGAAGTGCACTTTTTGTATTGCCATTGCTTTTAAAGGTTTATTCACCGGTTGAACAGTCGTTCTGGTTTTTTATCAATACAATTTCCGGATTTGCCATGCTGGCCGATTCAGGTTTTGGCGCTACCCTGGTCAGGGCTGTGTCCTATTTCCAGGCTGGGGCCACGAAAATTCCAAAAACCCGCAAAGAGTATGATGAAAAAATGGAAATTGAAAAAGATGAGCCCAACCTTGAGAAGCTCAAAGTACTGATGACGACCTCCTTTAGGATTTATTATTACCTGACAAGTTTTCTTATTCTCATGCTTTCTACAGTAGGGGTTCTAATGGTATGGAACATCATGTCGTTGGGACATCATCGGCTTGATCTGTGGATTGCATATATAATGATCATTCCATATTGTGCCATCATGATAAGTTCTGTGAAATGGAGTTCATTTATGCGCGGTTTGGGATTCATTAGTCTTGAAGCAAGATTTGGAGTATTTCAGGGTGTTCTTCAAATCCTTGCATTTATTTTGATGCTTTCTTTCAGGCTCAAACCTGTCTATCTCATTATTTATATGATGCTCCAGGTTTTCGTTCGTTATTTTTACTTGAGATGGTATGTTCTGCGTTGGTTTAAAAAACAAGGTGTCGTAATAGGTAATATCCGCCACTTTGATAAAGAGATATTTAATTCTCTATGGGGTGCAACCTGGCGTCTTGGCGGCATCTCCTGGGGTGCTTATGCGATAACATCCGGTACTTCACTGGTCGTTGCACAATTAAAAGATCCGGTAATGATGGCCAGTTTTTTGTTTACAATGAGAATTGTTAGCTTCATCAGTAACCTGGCAAGAGCACCCTTTTATACAAACGTTCCTAAAATATACTCTCTCGCAGCAAAAAAAGATTTTAAAAATCTGAAAATTAAATCTTCAGAATATATCTTTCTGGGGCTTCTCGTAATGGTTGCCGGATTTTCTGCTATTGCACTTGGAGGGAACTGGGGACTCGATCATATAGGCATTCAAACACGGTTCGTCCCCATCACCATATTTTTAATCATTAGCGTTACGGAAATTTTGGATATCCATTCCTCTTACCACGCCAGTATTTATACCTCTACAAACCATATCCCCTTTCTTTGGCCGGCTTTGATTTCAGGTGGACTTATTATTGCGGTTGGTTTTTATATCCTGCCTGTCTATGGTATTTTGGGTCTGGTTCTGACAAAATTCTTAATTCAGCTCGCATTTAATAATTGGTATTCGGTTAGCTTATCAATGAAACTGTTAAAATGGAATTTCTTAAAATACATTGCTGAATTACCATATTATGGTGCCAAAGGAATTATATATAAGTTACATTTTCTGAGAACCTAAACTCATTATACGATTAGACATTCCTGGCGGTAAATCGAATCTTTTGAAATTAAGAGATGTCTTATAGAACATTTCCTTTAGTTGAAATAAACCGGTTCCTCCCTTGACTTCATCTGGAAAAAATGCCGTTGCGCTGTCCCTGGATATTCAATTCCTTGTGATATTCATATCATCTGTCTTCAATTTCAATCCTTTCACTATTTTGACGAAACTTATAATAGTCGACCAAATAGAGAAAAATACTTAATAATACAATATTGGATCCTTCAGCAAATGCGCTGCCTCCGGTAAACAGAGTCAGGATGATAACATAAAAATTATATTTTATAAACATAAATTTCTCTGACAATTTCGTCCTGAATACTTTAACAAAGATGATGATAACTCCCACAACAAAGAACATCCCGAACTTGACATAATCCCCTATTAAACCGATATCCGCTAAATAAAAACCATAAACATCAGCATAACTTTGTATTTTTCTTGCAAAATATGAATTACCCCCATACATCCCATTTCCAGTAATGTATGATATAGAATTTGGGAAAAATTCAAAAAGGAAAAACTTAATAGCTCTCATCCGAATATTACCTTCAATATTTGTACTCTGATGACTTGTGACATCAAGCATTGAATTGAAGATATCCTGAAATATGAAATAAAAAGGTATGATCGATAACGCCATCAAAGGAATCAGTATGGCCTTTCCTTTTACAACCTTACTTTGAACGAGAAAGAGTATGGTAACTAATCCAACGGAAGCGATTACCTGTCTTGTACCTAATAAAATAAATATGATAAGAGACAATAAAAGGTAAATCAAGTATATCACCTTATATTCTTTGAAAAAGTAATAAAGACAAATAAAATATCCCAAGACCAG
Source organism: uncultured Bacteroidales bacterium (assembly GCA_963732905.1). Lineage (GTDB taxonomy): Bacteria > Bacteroidota > Bacteroidia > Bacteroidales > DASQZK01. The sequence goes on along the minus strand of CAVTBM010000004.1, from coordinate 695,336 downwards.
GTAACCTGATCCCGGCATGAAAATTCGTAATGTTCCTCTGTCCATAAACATATATGCAGATACGATCGCATGTGGATATATAATATACTGTGCCAAATAAATAATACTATAAGTAAAGCCCAAAATGAGTGAAACTTTTATGATAAAATCAGGATCTGGCTTTAGCTTGCTCAGAAGAAAGTAAAATATGTAAAAAAAGATGAAACGCTCGCCCCATATGGTAAGGGAGAATGATTGCTCATGAAAGCCCATTGCTCCAAACATGCTTAATAGGACCCCAAAGAGGAGGATTAGTATCGGAGTGTTAAAATTTTCTTTAATAGTAAAACTTCGATCATATAAATAAAATATGATGAAAAAAAAGAGAACCAAAGCTATTCCCAGAAATTCAAAACTCTTTTGAATCTTCTCAGGAAATACTGCTATTGTGAAAAAGTCAATAGAAGTTAATACTATGAGTAAAAAAACTCCTTTTCTAACCATCTTAATCTTATATTCAATAATTTTTGAACGAAAAATAACTTCATTCAATATTTCATTCGATTAGTATCTTAGTATGATAACTAGAATATTCTGTAATATCTCTGTATAATACATACCTGCAAATTGAATGCATTGAAGATCACCTCATCATCATAAAAAATCACAAGGGCGGAAGCATAGAATGAAAAATATTTAAATTAGCAGAGAAGGAATACTTCTCCATAAATACCTCAAAAGCTTTGACAGTGGTATTTGTCCTTCCATCCAATACATCATAAATCTTTTGTTTGAACTCTCCTGGTTCATCAGCAATTAATATGCTTCCTCCATGTTCAATTCCTTCAGCACCTCTGCTGGTGCTCACAAGCTGCGTTTTGAGAGCCATGGCCTCTATGCATTTTAATCTTGTACCACTCCCGTCCAAAAGAGGCACAATGGCTAATAGAGCCTTTTGAATAATCTCTTTTAAACTTTCCTGCTTCCCAAGGGCAACTATATTATGTGTTTGACTAATTTTGTTTATTTTTTCAAGGATTTCTTCAGATCCAATACCAGCAAGTACCAATTTAACACGTTTGGCCATCTTTTCATTCCAAACCTCTTTAATAAACCACCTTATTCCTGTATCATTTTGAAAGGCAATAAAATTGGCTGTCATAACTATGTAATCTTCCTTCTGTACTCTATTACTAACGTAAATCTCTTCATCGATGAAGTTTGGCAGAGAAATTACACGAGAATTCTCTATATACTTTTTGTAATATTTGGCATCTTTTTCAGATACCGCTAACAGACGATCAGCATGTTTGAAATATAATTTCTCATGGAAATAATATATTATGAACAACAGTCTGTCAATCAGAAGCTCACGAAATGAATAGTGTGGTTTTTGTCGTGCAATTCGCGATTGAACATTGTGCGTTCCATAAATTACATTTAAATCATATTTTTTTAGGTATTTGATATACTGACCATAATATTTATAATCAATAAATGCAAGATCAATTTTGTTTTTTTCAATGACTTTATCAATAGCCCGACAAAGACTTTTATTCCTCCTGAATGGATTGATAAATTTCCTTATTCCACGTACATTGTAAAAAATTTCATAATCAAAGGTGTAAAAAGTTACATTTGGAAATATTTTTTTCACATCCTTTTCGGTATTCTTAAGTCCTGTTATTGCATAAACATGGTTAAAAGTTTGACTGAGAATTTTAAGCAATCCATATGTTCGCATTTTCTCTCCGCCAAACATCGGATAAAAGGCTATTTCAGTAAGAAATAAAATGCTCTCAGGTTTTTTCATAAATGCTTTATCTTCATGTCCCGTTTAAGACAGGGCAATATAATAAACTTTTTAACGTCAGGCGTCAGCCCCGATGTGTTAATTTCTGAAAACACTTACTTAAAAAGTTGGGTAATCAGGATTTACATAATTTCTGGCATCATTAATACATGAAATCTTTTGTTTCATAAAAAATTTGCATTAATTATAGACTTAAAGATCCTTATTTCGAATATTTTATATATCTTGATCTTTTTATGTATCAACCTATTAGAGATTAATTTTCCATCTTTAAATCTATTAAAAATGCGGAATGTTCACTCTCCCCAAAGGTGGTTCAGTCTTGCTTTCCTCTTTCTTTTTGCAATGCTGACAGATTTATCAGCCTACTCCCAGACCTTCAGCCTCACAGATACGGTCAGGATTATGCCTCTAGGTAATTCTATCACATATGGCAGGTACTCTGTTGAACTCCGGCCTGCCGGAATGATCCCCGGATATCGCCAGCCTCTTTGGCAGAAGTTGAATGAAGCCGGATTTCATGTCAATTTTGTCGGCACTCAATCTGTCGGTTATAATGTTATCCCGGCATTTGATCCCGACAACGAAGGTCATCCCGGTTGGAGGGATGATCAGATTGCCGACAGTATTTATTACTGGTTGACACTAAATCCTGCTGATATCATCTTGCTCCATATCGGCACAAATGGTCTCGATTCAAGCCCGGCTGATGTGGAAAATATTTTGAACGAGATTGACCGCTATGAACAGGATAACAACGACACAATTACCGTACTGCTTGCCCGCATAATCAACCGCTCTACTTACAGCAGCTTGACAACATTATTTAACGACAGTGTACAGTACATGGCTCAGCAAAGAATCCTGGCCGGTGACCATATCGTTATGGTGGATATGGAAAACGGAGCCGGCATCGATTACCGGCTTGAGCCCGCTGGTGACATGGAGGACCTTCTCCATCCTTTTGAAACGGGATATGCAAAAATGGCCCAGCAGTGGTTTGAATTCCTGGCACCGAGACTTCCTTTCAACGGTGTAAACTTCCCGCCGGCTCCATCCGGCCTGAACAGCCCTGCCAAAACCTATAATTCCATCTCTATTGCCTTTACTGATAACTCTTACAGTGAACAGGGATTTATCCTCGAGAGATCTTCCGATTCCTTATCCGGCTATGCCACGCTGGATACACTGGCGGCGAACAGCACCAATACAACCGATACAGGTCTCTCCCCTTCCACTAAATATTTTTACCGGCTGAAAGCATATAATATCCTTGGAAATTCGTCGTACTCCAATATTATCTCCGTTACAACTGCTGCAGCACCTTCAGGTGACGGACTGATCGCATACTGGCCGGTGGACAACAGCGGTGCCGATATGAGCGGCAACGCCTACAACCTGTCTCTGGTCAACGGTACCACCTACTCCAGCGACAGCCAGCAGGGCACGCAGTCCCTTTCACTCGACGGCGTGGACGACTATGCCGTATCTCCGGCCATCGACCTGGGTAACACCTTCACCCTGGCCATGTGGGTCAAGATGCCTTCCCGTTCAAACATCCAGACCCTTATCGCTAACGGTAATTCCGGAGCCGCCTCTTATGGCTTCAAGCTTATGGTCAACACATATGCCTCCAGCGACCGCAGGATTAACTTCGAGTCCGGTACAGGCACCGTTGCCAGTATCTCCAGATCCGGTACCAACGTCTTCGATTTCGGCGCCTGGGAACATGTGGCCCTAACCGTGAACCGTACCACCGGTGAAGTGCATATCTTCTACAACGCTACCGATGTCACCGTCGATATGGGAACTCATACCGGATTCAAAAACAACGATGTGATCCGGCTGGGACGTATGACCAACAACAGCTTCGGCATGCAGGGACTGCTCGATGACGTGAGGATATATAATAAGGTACTCTCCCAGCCCGAGATTGCCGCTGTCATGTCCGGTTCCGTACCTCCGTCCATTAACGCTCCCTCCTCACTGAATGCCTCCCTGGCCGGCAGTGATGTGCAGCTCACCTGGACCGACAATGCTGATAACGAGGACGGCTTCTATCTCGAACGAAGCCTCTCCTCCACAACAGGCTTCTCCGTGATCCAGACCCTGGCGGCAAACCAGGTAACCTTTACCGATAACACCGTCTCCGAAGGCGTCAGGTACTACTACCGTATCAAAGCCTTTAACAGTGACACCGAATCGTCCTACAGCAATACCGCCACCATCATCGTGGTAACAGTCCCGCCTGCGGCACCCTCCAACCTTACTGCCGGAAGCGTTACCTGGAATACTTTGCAGCTTAACTGGACCGATAATGCCACCACCGAAGAAGGCTTTTACGTGGAACGTTCTGCCGACTCCCTTTCCGGATATACCCAGATCGGAACTACCGGGCTGAACGTGACCTCCTACAACGATAACAGCCTGACGGCTGACACCAGGTACTTCTACCGCGTCAGGGCACACAATGCCATCGGTAACTCAGCATACTCAAACATCCTCGGTGTAACCACCGCCACGGCTCCTTCAACCGGCGACGGGCTGATCGCATACTGGCCGGTGGACAACAGCGGTGCCGATATGAGCGGCAACGCCTACAACCTGTCTCTGGTCAACGGTACCACCTACTCCAGCGACAGCCAGCAGGGCACGCAGTCCCTTTCACTCGACGGCGTGGACGACTATGCCGTATCTCCGGCCATCGACCTGGGTAACACCTTCACCCTGGCCATGTGGGTCAAGATGCCTTCCCGTTCAAACATCCAGACCCTTATCGCTAACGGTAATTCCGGAGCCGCCTCTTATGGCTTCAAGCTTATGGTCAACACATATGCCTCCAGCGACCGCAGGATTAACTTCGAGTCCGGTACAGGCACCGTTGCCAGTATCTCCAGATCCGGTACCAACGTCTTCGATTTCGGCGCCTGGGAACATGTGGCCCTAACCGTGAACCGTACCACCGGTGAAGTGCATATCTTCTACAACGCTACCGATGTCACCGTCGATATGGGAACTCATACCGGATTCAAAAACAACGATGTGATCCGGCTGGGACGTATGACCAACAACAGCTTCGGCATGCAGGGACTGCTCGATGACGTGAGGATATATAATAAGGTACTCTCCCAGCCCGAGATTGCCGCTGTCATGTCCGGTTCCGTACCTCCGTCCATTAACGCTCCCTCCTCACTGAATGCCTCCCTGGCCGGCAGTGATGTGCAGCTCACCTGGACCGACAATGCTGATAACGAGAATGGTTTCTATCTCGAACGAAGCCTCTCCTCCACAACTGGCTTCTCCGTGATCCAGACCCTGGCGGCAAACCAGGTAACCTTTACCGATAACACCGTCTCCGAAGGCGTCAGGTACTACTACCGTATCAAAGCCTTTAACAGTGACACCGAATCGTCCTACAGCAATACCGCCACCATCATCGTGGTAACAGTCCCGCCTGCGGCACCCTCCAACCTTACTGCCGGAAGCGTTACCTGGAATACTTTGCAGCTTAACTGGACCGATAATGCCACCACCGAAGAAGGCTTTTACGTGGAACGTTCTGCCGACTCCCTTTCCGGATATACCCAGATCGGAACTACCGGGCTGAACGTGACCTCCTACAACGATAACAGCCTGACGGCTGACACCAGGTACTTCTACCGCGTCAGGGCACACAATGCCATCGGTAACTCAGCATACTCAAACATCCTCGGTGTAACCACCGCCACGGCTCCTTCAACCGGCGACGGGCTGATCGCATACTGGCCGGTGGACAACAGCGGTGCCGATATGAGCGGCAACGCTACAACCTGTCTCTGGTCAACGGTACCACCTACTCCAGCGACAGCCAGCAGGGCACGCAGTCCCTTTCACTCGACGGCGTGGACGACTATGCCGTATCTCCGGCCATCGACCTGGGTAACACCTTCACCCTGGCCATGTGGGTCAAGATGCCTTCCCGTTCAAACATCCAGACCCTTATCGCTAACGGTAATTCCGGAGCCGCCTCTTATGGCTTCAAGCTTATGGTCAACACATATGCCTCCAGCGACCGCAGGATTAACTTCGAGTCCGGTACAGGCACCGTTGCCAGTATCTCCAGATCCGGTACCAACGTCTTCGATTTCGGCGCCTGGGAACATGTGGCCCTAACCGTGAACCGTACCACCGGTGAAGTGCATATCTTCTACAACGCTACCGATGTCACCGTCGATATGGGAACTCATACCGGATTCAAAAACAACGATGTGATCCGGCTGGGACGTATGACCAACAACAACTTCGGCATGCAGGGACTGCTCGATGACGTGAGGATATATAATAAGGTACTCTCCCAGCCCGAGATTGCCGCTGTCATGTCCGGTTCCGTACCTCCGTCCATTAACGCTCCCTCCTCACTGAATGCCTCCCTGGCCGGCAGTGATGTGCAGCTCACCTGGACCGACAATGCTGATAACGAGAATGGTTTCTATCTCGAACGAAGCCTCTCCTCCACAACTGGCTTCTCCGTGATCCAGACCCTGGCGGCAAACCAGGTAACCTTTACCGATAACACCGTCTCCGAAGGCGTCAGGTACTACTACCGTATCAAAGCCTTTAACAGTGACACCGAATCGTCCTATAGCAATACCGCCACCATCATCGTGGTAACAGTCCCGCCTGCGGCACCCTCCAACCTTACTGCCGGAAGCGTTACCTGGAATACTTTGCAGCTTAACTGGACCGATAATGCCACCACCGAAGAAGGCTTTTACGTGGAACGTTCTGCCGACTCCCTTTCCGGATATACCCAGATCGGAACTACCGGGCTGAACGTGACCTCCTACAACGATAACAGCCTGACGGCTGACACCAGGTACTTCTACCGCGTCAGGGCACACAATGCCATCGGTAACTCAGCGTACTCAAACATCCTCGGTGTAACCACCGCCACGGCTCCTTCAACCGGCGACGGGCTGATCGCATACTGGCCGGTGGACAACAGCGGCGCCGATATGAGCGGCAACGCCTACAACCTGTCTCTGGTCAACGGTACCACCTACTCCAGCGACAGCCAGCAGGGCACGCAGTCCCTTTCACTCGACGGCGTGGACGACTATGCCGTATCTCCGGCCATCGACCTGGGTAACACCTTCACCCTGGCCATGTGGGTCAAGATGCCTTCCCGTTCAAACATCCAGACCCTTATCGCTAACGGGCCCTCAGGATCCAGCAGCAACGGCTTCAAAGTACTCGTTAATACATACGGTACAATGGATAGGAAGATATCCTTCGAATCGGGTGACGGTACCGTGACGAGCATCACCAGGAGCGCTGCCAATGTATTCGGATTTGGTACCTGGGATCATGTAGCCGTCACTGTAAACAGAGCCACCGGAGAAGTCCATATCTTCTACAACGGATCGGACGTAAACCTCGATGTTGCATCCCACACAGCCTTTAAAAATAATGATGTGATCCGCCTCGGACGTATGACCAACAACAATTTTGGCATGCAGGGATTACTCGATGACGTGCGAATTTACAACCGGATACTCAGCCAGCCGGAAATACAGGCATTATTAACCCCTCCATCCATCACCATTCAAAAACCAGGCTCTGCTGACCTCAACACCGGGAGGGACGCCCTTTCAAGCATGAATGACCTGCCGGATGGCTCTGACAGGACATCCGTCGCAGAGACAAATGGTTCTCAACAGATCCAAATCTATCCGAACCCGTTTACCTCCGAGTTGAACATTTCAACATCAGCAGAGCTAAGCCGGATTGAACTGATTGACCTTTCAGGTAAAGTTGTTCGTTTCCTTAGCGTAAAGGGACAAACATACATAACGCTCAGCACTGAGGATTTAAAACCCGGGATGTACCTCCTGAAAATCTCCCGGATCAAAGGACCTCTTGAAATGATCAAAGTCATTAAATATTGACAGACCCGTTTCTCTCCTTTCATTTCTAAATAAAAAAGCTTCAACCAGGTTGATCACTTCCTGGTCGAAGCTTTTTCTTTTTTCACAGAATCCCGATAAATGTCCAGGATGCTGATGTAAGTCCTCTCCAAATTAACCGCCGGGGTTCATTGCATTTCAGAGACCATTTTCCGGAGGGACCCCTAAAATCATTTTTGATCCATTTTATTTTTATTCTTTCTTCGGTTTCAATATCGTCTCCAAAATTAAATTTTCTTAAGGTACTAACTAACTGCATCTTGCGATCAATAAATTCGTCCGGGCAATTTAAAGCCAGTCTAAACTTATAAAATTTCATCAAATGAAGTCTTCACAACACAACTAAAAAAATATTCAGGCGTACATATCATCAGTATTTCCAATTTCGTCAACCTAATCAGTTTACTTACTATATTTATTTTAACGATTCGTCAAAAGGAAGATTTTTGATATGAGACGTACTATGTTTACATTTCTGATCCTGGCTACAAGCTTAATGCTTAATGCACAGAACAGCACATTCAACATCATTTTTAATCAAAATTACGAAAACGACACTCCTGGCCTGTATAATCAAGCTGAGTGGGCGCGGGACTTTAACAATCCTGCCTTTGCAAATGGCATGGACAAAACCGTTATTGTCAATACCGCTGACGCCAGCCGGGTAATGCAATGGAATTATCCAAAAGGTTCTGTCGGACCCTCACAGGGAGGCGGACAGTGGGAAGCTCCGGTTACCCCACAGGATGAGATTTACATGTCATACAATATTAAGTTCAAGCCCGGTTTTGAGTGGGCCCAGGGGGGTAAACTTCCCGGATTAAGAGGGGACCTAATAGTTATGGCCCTGGTGAACGGCCGGGATGGTCTGACGGATTTTCCAATGGTCTGATGTGGGGTCACGGCTATGGTGGCCAGGACGATATTGGGGCCTTATATTTTTATACTTATTACCAGGATATGGCAAGTATTTATGGTGATTGCCGCCGGTGGGGAAATTTTAAATTCCAGACTGATCGTTGGTATAATATTACCATCCGCATGGTAATGAATACGGTTAAAAGTGATGGTACCGGAGGAAATGCCGACGGTATTATGGAAGGTTTTATTGACGGGAAACTTTTAGTTAGTGTCACGGGGTTACGCCTCAGGAATGTTTCGACCATCCATATCGATAAGATGAAAATCTACACCTTCTTTGGCGGATCGGGAGCCGAATATGCGGCTCTTCGTGATGAATGGTCCATGATTGACGATGTTTACATGTTTACCTATGCCGATGGAGTGAATGTCCCCCGGGGACACACCCCTAGTCCCGCCGGAAGAATACTTCAGCTCCCCACTATGAAAGACGAAATGGCCTCTGTCGGTACAGTTCCTGCAACCCCGTCGGGCCTTACGGTAGTCTCAAAAAGTTCATCTTCTGCTTCCCTCAGTTGGAATGATAATGCTTCTGATGAATCCGGCTACAGGCTTGAGAGGTCAACGGATGGTACAAACTTCAGTTTATTGTCCAACCTTCCGGCAAACAGCCGGACTTTTCAGGATGCCGGGCTGACTCAGTCCACAAAATATTATTACCGTGTGAGATCCTTCAACTCGATCGGCAACTCGGTATGGTCCAATATTACATCCGTCACCACCGATACGTCTTCCAGTGATTATTCGACATCGGAAAGCAATCTTTTAGCATGCTGGTATCTCGACAATAATGGAACAGACCAGACAGGACACAAGTATAATCTGTCCTTTTATAACGGAGCTGGATTTACAGCCGACAACATACAGGGAAGTAATTCCCTCATTCTCGACGGAACGAATGATTATGCCTCAAGTCCGCAAATTAATCTCGGTGATAAATTCTCCATTACATTGTGGGTAAAGATCCCTTCGGGCAGATCAAATATACAGACATTGCTTGCTAATGGTGCCTCGGGTTCAACCAGCAATGGATTTAAACTCCTCGTTAATACGTATTCCACCAGTGACCGGAAAATCATTTTCGAATCGGGAGATGGTGCGGCTTCATCGATCACATGCAGTAATAATAATGTATTCGATTTTGACCGCTGGAATTATATTGCAGTGACGGTTGACCGTCTGGCTGGCACCGTCAAACTGTTCTACAACGGTAATGATGTTACATCAGTAGCAGGGGTGCATAAAAGTTTCAATAATAAGGACCTTTTGCGACTGGGCCAGATGACAAACAACATGTTTGGAATGAAAGGGGAAATTGATCATGTGGATGTCTATTCTAAAGTGCTTTCTGCCAGTGAGATTCTGACGGCCATGACCGGCTCTGTTCCGGTAACAGTAAATGAACCGACCGGATTAACGGCAACCTCGTCAAACGGTACGGTTAGTATCAACTGGAAAGATAATGCGGATAACGAAAGTGGATTTCTGCTGGAAAGAAGTCTTTCGGTAGCTTCCGGGTTTGCTGTAATCAAATCGCTGGCTTCAAACCTGACTTCCTTTACCGACAATCAGGTGAATGTTAATACAAAATATTATTACCGCGCAAAGGCGGTATCTGACACCACCGGATCCCCTTACAGTAATACAGCCAGTGTAGTAGTAATGCCTCCACTACCTGAAGCTCCAACAAATCTGGCAGCAGGCAGTGTCACAACCACTTCCCTTAACCTGGCGTGGATCGATAATGATGATTACGAGAACGGATTCCGGATTGAGCGATCTATGAATCCCGCATCCGGATTCGAACAGATTGCCGAGCTAAATGCAAATACTACCTCTTACGGCGATTTAGACCTTAATGAGAGTACAACGTATTATTACCGTGCTATGTCATATAATTCGACAGGCAATTCAGCCTGGTCCAATATGATTTCTGTCAAGACATCAGCCAGATCGTCATTGAATGAAGACCTTTTCGCATACTGGCCTCTCGATAAGGATGGAAGAGATCTTTCCGGGCATGGCAACGATCTGACCATATTTAACGACTGTGCTTTTACAACCGATCATGAAAAAGGCTCCGGTTCTATTATCCTTGACGGAACAGATGACTATGCCGCCTCCCCGGGCCTTGATCCGGGTAATGAATTTACACTGACGGCCTGGATTAACATCCCTTCAGGAAGATCAAACATTCAAACGATTCTTGCAAACAGCTCGTCTGGTTCGAACAGCAACGGTTTCAAGGTGCTGGTTAATACGTACAATACTTCCGACAAAAAAATCTCTTTCGAGTCGGGCGACGGTACTACCTCTGCCATCACAAGAAGCGATGCCGGCATCTTTGAACCTGACCGCTGGAATCACATTGCAATTACGGTGAACCGCAACAGTGGCTCCGTCAGAATATATTACAACGGAACTGATGTCACTGCCGAAACCGCTGTACACTCGAGCTTTAAAACCAGTGGTTCTCTCAGGCTGGGTATCATGACCAATTCTCTTTACGACATGAAAGGCCAGCTTGACGATGTAAAAATCTATGCCAGGGTGCTGTCACCGTCCGAAGTCATGACCAGCATGAACGACATCAGTATTGGTACCCCAACAGGTCTGTCGGCAGATAACGTAACCAGTAATTCTCTCGGCCTGTCATGGAAAGATAACGCCAACAATGAAAAAGGTTACGAAATAAAGCGTTCACAGGACTCTCTTTCGGGATATGTCAGTATTGCCGGGACAGGTGTTAATCTGGTTTCTTACCAGGATACCGGTCTGAATGATAATACGACCTATTTCTATCGCGTCAGGGCATTTAATTCAACTGAATATTCAGCCTGGTCTGGTATTTTGTCGGTTAAAACAGCCGTAAATCCAAAAATTGCTGATGACATGTTAGCTTACTGGCCTCTGGACAATAGCGGGATGGATCAGACCGGCCACGGTTATGACCTCACCCTTCATGGCCCAGTCTATTCATCAAACAATTTGGTGGACGGCTCTTCGATGCTCCTGGACGGAACGGATGATTTCGCCGCTTCACCTTCCATGGATCCCGGGAATGAGTTTACCCTGGCCATGTGGGTTAATATTCCGTCGGGAAAATTCAACATCCAGACTCTCCTGGCTAACGGACCTTCAGGATCAACCCGTAACGGCTTCAAAGTACTGGTTAATACATATGGCTCAAACGACCGGAAGATTTACTTTGAGTCGGGCGATGGCATAACTTCCGCAAATACCACAAGTAATCTGGGCGTCTTTACTTACGATAGCTGGAATCATGTGGCAGTTACAGTGAACAGGAACACAGGTGCGGTGAAGCTGTTTTATAACGGTGCTGATGTTACTGCAACTTCAGGACTACATAACCGGTTTAACACCAGCGGACCTCTGTGGTTGGGACGAATGACCAATAATCTATTTGGAATGAAAGGGCAAGAGGACGATGTAAGAGTCTATAGCAGGATTCTCTCTCCTTCCGAAATCCTGACTCTCATGGAAAGTTCCCTTTCCGGTGTCCACAAATCTGCTGCAGGTAACGGAAATATGTCTAACTCAATGGATAAACAGAAAAACATGACTCCCCCGCTGCAATTTGTTACCTACCCGAATCCATTTATCAACAGCCTGAGTATTACAAATGCAGGTAACATTCAACGGGTTGACCTGATTGACCTTGCCGGTAAGGTTCTTAAAAGCATTGAGGTAAACGAGGAATCCGTGTGCACATTCAATACGGAAACCCTGCCTTCGGGAATTTACCTCCTTAGAATAACCGGTAAAAATAACTTTGTGCAAATTCAGAAAGTGATCCGGTACTAACCCTGATCCTAATCTCTTTTCTGTCAGGGGAGCATCCCCTGGCAGAAAAGATAAACGGCTTTTCTCCTGAGTCAGGTTCTATCCTGTCTCTTCAGAAAAACCGTTTTTCTTTTTGCGTTTCTGCAAACCTATGTGCTTCCAACAGCCTGAAATTCTTTCACAATCCCATAATTTCAGGATCGAGGCCCATTTCATTGAGCATCTTCCGCACTTCAGCGGTATATACTGAATTCATGAGAATAACGACATCCGGCCTGTAATCCCTGAGAAATTCAGGACTAACATATTGCTTCCCGATACCCGGGATATAATTTCCCTGCATGTGCGGATTGATATCCACCACATGATCAATCAGCCCGATATCATCAAACTGGGTAAGAAAGCCAACAGACTTGGAACCCCCTCCCCATATCACTACTTTTTTCCCCTCCTTTTTAAACCCGTTTAAACGGTTTCTCCATTCACTCAACTGAATATTGATCTTCCTCACAAATTCCTTTGTCAGATTTTTCAGATCAGCCACAGATTCTTCAAGGGGATGGATCTTTTCAGAAATGCCTTTCACCGGTCTGGCTTCAATGAACAAATACTGGTCATCGTATTCAAGATACATATCCAGAACTTCGAACTGATTCATCCGGAACAACCGGGCTAATGCTCCTGGGCTGAGATACGTGCAGTGCTCATAAAAAATATCCCAGAATGCCTGAATTTTCAGGATTCTCACAACACAGGGCACTTCAATAAATACAACGACATTTTCATTATCTCTTACCGATTTCCTGATGGTTTCCACAAAATCGTGGGTGGCATGAATATGCTCCAGGGTATGCCGGCAGGTAATGGCATCGGCCTTCAGGTCCCCGTGCTTTTCAGAATAAAATTCCCTGATGAAATGAACATCGGGGTTTTGCTTCCCCCTTCCGGGAACATACGCAGGGTCGATTCCTGTTCCCCGGTTATGACCCAGTTCACTGATCAGATTTATGAAATCCCCTTTACCACATCCTATCTCAATAACATCTTTCCCCTTGATATCATAACGGTCAATGAATTTTTGAGTTATTCCCGTAATAAATTTCACAAATGTGGGGGAAAATCCCTGCTGGTCTTCATAACCTTTGGTATAATAATCAAGAGTAGTGTCGAAGGAACTGTTAAAGATGAAACCACAGTGATTACAGAAAGCCAGGGTGATGTCTTTCCGGGGTACGGAAATGGCTTCGTTGTAATCCTTGATGGTAACGAGGCTGTGAACGGGTGCATTCTTTACCGTGTAAAAATCTTCAACGTCAGCATGCTTGCAATTAGGACAATGGGTATGTTTCATAGAATAAACGTATTTAAGTAAAAGACCTTGTAATGTTTCCTGCGTCCGGCCCGGATTCTTCCGATCAGCCGGAAATCTGATCAAAGGTATTCACATCGAACAGGGGATGATTTCTGTCTTTTTCGGAGACAATCTCCACCTTAACAGGCCAAATAATGTTAAACGCCGGGTCGTTGTACCTGATGCCTCTCTCTGAACCCGGAGTATAAAATTCGGTAGTAGGGTAGTACACTTCACAATGATCCTGCAGAGTGACAAATCCATGCGCAAAGTTCTCAGGAACATACATCATCTGGTAATTGTCTTCGCTTAATTCATGACCTGTCCACTGCATGAATGTCGGAGACGCAGGCCGTAGATCAATGATCACATCAAAGATCCTTCCCCGTGTACAACGGATGAATTTTGCCTCCTGGTAAGGATCGGCCTGAAAATGCATACCTCTGATGGTCCCTTTTTTAATGGAATAGGAAGTGTTTATTTGTCGAATAACCGCTTTGAGACCGTGTTCTTCAAACTCGTGCTGACACCATGCACGGCCGAAAAAGCCACGTTCGTCTTCAAGCTTTTTGATTTCAACGAGGTAAGCCCCGCTAAGTTTAGTTTCAGTGAATAGCATACACTCAATAATTTTAGGGTTAGTAGGTAGAATGAATTCAGAATTATTTTATCCATTCAAGATTTTCGTTAATTAGATTCTTTTCCTGCAGGCGATTCAGAACCTTGAGACGTACCAGTGTTGATTCCCTGAAGTTTGAATCACTGAAACTCATCTCAATAAAATTCCGCTTAAGTTCCAAAATGGTCTTTTGAAGGTCCCATAAAGGCTGATGATCTGGAGCCATTTCTTTAAAGAGGTCAAAGTTCACCCTGTAGGACCTTTTATCAGGAGCGGCATCTTTGTTGACCAGCACTTTAACTCCGGGAATCTGTAAGGCAACAGCTTCAGCCAGGGGTTTGATCTGAACATTCCATTCGGTTGAACCGGTGTTGATTGCGAGGAAACTACCTCCATTTTCCTTCTTTCTGAGGATACCCCACTCAAAAGCCCGTGCCATATCCCTGGTGTTGATCATAGGTCTCCAGGGTGTACCGTCACTGAGAATAACAATCTCTTTATTGACCAGCGCTGACGCAACAAAATCGTTTAGCACGAGATCCAGCCTCAGCCGGTTGGTAAATCCACATGCCGTAGCAAACCTGAGGCAGGTCACGGTAAAATCATCTCCGGCCAGGGGCTGAAGTTCTTTCTCAGCAGCCACTTTGGAACGGGCATAAGCCGTGAGTGGGTTCAGCGTATCATCTTCCTTTTTGGGATAATCACTTGCTGCCCCATACATGCTGCAACTTGAAGCGTACACAAACTTTTTAACTCCGTGTTTCTTACCCAGCCTGGCAAGCTCAACCGCAGCCTTGTAATTTACAGCCATGGTAACCTCTTCATACTTGTTTCCCATCGGATCGTTGGATATAGCAGCCAGGTCCACAATGGCGTCAACACCATCGAGTATCTTTTCCGGGAACTTCCGTATATCTCCGAATACCTGGCTGTCCAGCATAACTTCAGGAAAAAACGGGGAGTTGGTAAGACAATGTGCAAAATACCCGATATCGAAACCAATCAATTCTGCACCGGGAAACGTCTTCCTGAGCTGTTGAGTAACGCTGGGACCAATATACCCAAGGTTACCGGCGATAATAATTTTCATAATTTCAGGTTTATTAATGTTTAAAAAATTCTAATCTGAGGCAGAATCTCCAGGTTAGTCATCCCAGATCTTCCATGGTGCCTTATTTTGATTCCATAAGCCATCGAGAAGATTTTTATCTCTCAGTGTATCCATTGGCTGCCAGAATCCAAGATGCCGGAAAGCACTAAGCTGCCCGTCAGCTGCCAGTTTCTCCAGAGGGCCTTTCTCGAAAACAGTGGAATCCCCGTCAATATAATCAAGAACTTCCGGCTCAAGAACAAAAAAACCTCCATTAATCCAGGCCGTATCATCCCCGTCAAGCTTTGGCTTTTCCTTGAAATACCGGATCCTGGTGTCGCCGGGAGGAAGATTGAATACCCCGAAACGCCCGTGCTGTCTGACCGAAGTCAACGTGGCCATCAAACCCTCATTCTTATGATGGATAATCAGGGCGTTAATGTTTATATCGCTGACCCCGTCACCGTAAGTCAGGCAAAAAGTCTCTTTCCCGATATATTCCCTGATCCGCTTTAACCGGCCACCCGTCATCGTCATTTCTCCAGTATCCACAAGCGTAACCTTCCACGGTTCGGCATGCATCCTGTGTACTTTCATGCTGTTGGTCTTCATGTCGAAGGTGACATCTGAATTATACAGGAAATAATTCGAAAAGTACTCCTTGATGATATACCCCTTATAACCACAGCAGATAATAAAATCATTCAAACCATAGTGCGAATAAATTTTCATAATGTGCCAAAGAATCGGAAATCCCCCAATCTCAACCATTGGTTTCGGACGAATTCCGCTTTCCTCACTTATCCTTGTCCCAAATCCGCCAGCTAAGAGAACTACTTTCATAGTCATTATTTTTATAGTGTAGAGAATCAAGTATATTAACCACATCATCCACGGCTATGTCCCTGCCTTTCTTATTCCAGTGTGTATCGGTGCCATAGTAAAGGACAGTGTCGGCCTCCATAAAATCCCTGTAAAGGGGTACGTAAGGAATACCCCTTTCCTTCAATCCTGTGTAAAGTCGCGGAATAAAGTCATTGTATTTATCATTGTTCAGAAGTGTATGATAAATGGTGTATTTTGAGGGAATCGCCATGAAAATCATTTTCAGCTTGTAACGGTCATACAACTTCTTTGAGAGATCGGCAATGTGGTTACAGTAAGTGTCGATTTCATCCTGGCTGTATTTATAATAGAAACTGCCGGGCTCTTCGTTCACCTGCTCATAATAGAACAGCCAGGGCGTCTTGCCGCCTAAATAATATTTTGGTGTGAACTTGGTAATATAACCGAAAACGTTAAATTTAAAGGTGGCAATGAACGAATAAATGCCTGTGGTGAAATAGCTTCGGTAAAGCAGTGTGCTGTAAAGCAATTCTTTGTTCGGCACAAAAATAAAATCCCTGATTTTAGCCATATCCTTCCGAAGGGGACTTCTCAGATCAGGTACATACTCTGGCTGTGTACGGGTAAACCGCGTGGGAATATAGCGTTCGGCAGACTCATATATCATATACTTATCCTTGTGATTTTCATACTTTTTTTCTCCAAGGAACATTAAAGGCCTGTCATACCGGGCATAGTACACTTTTTCATTCAGAGTATCACTGAGAATTTCAGGCAATGTCTCCATCCTTGAAAAATCAAAATAACTGTCTCCGAATAAAAGCAGATCCGCCTTCTCCAGCAATGGTGACTTTTTCGTAAACCGGTATTTTATCCGGTAATGAGGTAATCCCTTTTCTCTGAACTCGCGTATGAAATTAAAATAATAAAGCTCTCCGTATTTGGTGTTTTCCCAGTATTCGGGAATGACCTTCTCTTTAAGAATTGCATTAAATAGCGGCTGTATGCGGATGGCGATGAAGGCATACAGACATACTATCCCGGAAATATATATGAGTATTTTCAACAATTTGGCATTCATATCTGACTGAATTTATGACTAAAACTGAAAATAAAGGAAGTCTGCCCCTTCCCATTCGCCCAGAACAAAAATGATCAGCAGTACCACTGTTAAAACTGTCCACTTGATAGCTTTAGGCGTTGCCGCTCTGATTCTAACCGTAAGACCCTTGAATTCTTCCAGGTATTCAAAAAGTAATAATAGTATTATGCTGGCAAAAGCAATATAAAAGTCGACGCCAAAATGGAATAGGTTAATTTTACCAGAACCTGAAAAATCAAAGGTCTTGCGAATAAACAACAGGGCATCACTCATATTGTTAGCTCTGAAAAAGATCCAGGCGAAAAATACCAGTACAAAGGTGACAAGGATCTGCCAGGCCTTATAAATTTTCGGATGCTTCAGCAATCCGATAAACCGGTTAAAGCGTTCCCGTATATCCTTTGTCCAGATAGCAAAAATGAGGTAGAAACCATGCAGAGCTCCCCATATTACAAATGTCCATTCGGCACCGTGCCAAAGGCCGCTGATAAGAAACGTAATAAACAGGTTGTAATACCACCGCCATTTAACTACACGATTACCCCCAAGGGGTATGTACAAGTAATCACGGAACCATGTGGATAGGGAGATATGCCAGCGTGACCAGAATTCCCTGACACTAAGAGATAAATATGGCCGCCTGAAATTGGTCATAAGAGTATAACCCATGATCATAGCCGAGCCGATAGCGATATCAGAATAACCGGAGAAATCACAGTAGATTTGAAAGGAGAAAAAGAATGTTGCAATGATATTATGCAATCCTGCATAGTCATGGGGATGATTGTATACCAGATTAACATACTCTGCCAGCCGGTCGGCAATGACCACCTTCTTGAAAAATCCCCAAACCATCAGCAGAATTCCTTTCTTAATACGCTCATAGTTAAAATCATAATCCTTTCTGAACTGAGGCAGAAGGTTTACAGACCGTTCAATAGGTCCGGCCACCAACTGGGGGAAAAAAGACACGAACAGGGCAAAACGCCCGAAATGACGCTCAGGAGTCTGTTTCCCGTTGTAAACATCAATGGTGTAACTCATCGTCTGGAATGTATAGAACGAGATACCCACAGGTAACAGATAATGGTAAACAGGAACGTTATAAAAAATATTGACTTTGTTGAACAGAAAATTTATGGAATCCCCAAAAAAGTTGAAATATTTAAAGAAAAATAAAAGCCCGAGATTGGCAAAAAGACTGATGAGCAACAATGCCTTCCGGGTTTTCTTGTTATTGGATGTGTATATTTTGATACCGGCTAAGTAGTCTATCGTTGTGGAAATTGCGATAAGCACAATATACTTATAGTTCCAGGCCATGTAGAAATAATAGCTTGCTATAAGCAACAGTATCCATCTGTATTTTGGCTTTATTGCAAAATACGCCGCAACCACAATCGGGAAAAAGATGATAAACTCGAGTGAATTAAATAGCATAAGCCTGGTAATAAGTTATTTATACTGGTTATTCAGGTTCTTTGAAAAATACCACGACTAAAAAGTATTAACCCGAAAAGTTCATGAATGTTTGCCTGGATCCCATAATTTGAATAAAAATTTTATCAATTGTCTTCGTCAGATGATCAACACGGGCATTCCTTAATTGAATGCCAGAGGTACTTTTCCTTTTTGGCAATTCCCCGTATTAGCCCGTATACCGGGCTTGTTGAACATCCCGCATGAAAACTTGCAGTGGCCATTTTTACCCTTTCAATCCTCTTTGTTTTAATCATTATACTTTAACCTATCAGCGGATCCATAAAGCATCCTTACTGGATTTAAGAAACCCTTCTTATTAATTTTCAACGGTTTATAATCAATTTCCCAGCCTGGTAATACCGGTCATTATAAATCCGGTAAAAGTAAATACCCCTGGTCAGACCGGATATATCGACCTTTAGTTTCCCGGCATAACGACCCTCACTCTTAACAATCAGAACTTTCCCGGTTACATCCCCTATCTCGATCCGGCAAGGTTGGTCATTCTTCAGAACAAACCACACCTCATCACTTGCCGGATTTGGATAAACCGCCGCCAGTAGGTCTTGTTTTAATGGTGGCCATCCCGCTCCGAAAGTAACAGTAATGGTTAACCCAAATACATTGCTGTTATCCGTTCCGTCATTTACTTCCAGATTAACACTTAGTGTTCCGGTAAATCCCGGTGCGAAAAAGACGGTATCTCCGTCAAAAGTATAGTCGCTTCCGGAAAGGAGGATGAGCTGCATGTCTGTGAGCTGATTGTCGGGATCCTGAATAACAAGATCACTGGTGCTTACAACCCTGAATGAATCTTTGATCCCTGATATATCCGCCTGCTGTCCGGTAATGACAGGCGGATCATTCACATTGATAACGGTGAGGGTAAATGCCTGGTAAACCGTATCGATTCCATCACTGACAGCCAGTCGGATAAAGTACGAACCCACATCCTCATTCTTCGGCACTCCCACGAGGATATCATTGGTGGTGGAGTTGAAAATCATCCATCCGGGTATTGAATCCGCCCAAAATGTCAGACTTTGATTGACAAGTGGATCTGTTACATCAGCATCGCTGGCTGTGACAACATATGTATAGGGTTCGTTCTCTGTGGCTTCAGTCAGCGGGACGGAAGTGAACTCGGGCGTGATATTCTGGTATTTGACCTGAACATCCAGGGTAAAGGTTATCGTATCGGTCAGATCACTCAGAGAGGCATTCACCGATAGATCCCCATAGAAATTCTTTGCAGGAAAAATGGTGTCCCCGTCAAGAGTGTACTGATCTCCGGGTAGCAGCTTAAAATGGTGGTCGCCCGGCGCATTGTCCGGATCGGTGAACACGATATCCGAGATATTGACAATAACGGCTTCATTGCGGTTTGTTACAATCGCTTTCTGTGATACCAGGGTTGGCGGGTCGTTCACAGGCGTTACATTAACCTGCAGACTAAACAGATTTGATATCTTACCATTAACAGATAGCTGAACCGGCACAGAGAGATTACCGTTAAAATCCTTAGCCGGGGTTATCGTGGTACCGTTTACCGTGTAATTTTCCCCGGGATTGACCGTCAGCGTAAGTCCCGGTGGCGCTTTCTCCGGCTCAACAATAAGCAAATCGTCAGGGCTCAGGGTCAACGGCGATTCCTCGGGAGTGGACAGGTCTGCCTGGCCGGTGATCTCAGGCATCCAGTTTACCGTAAAAACAACGCTTGTCGAAACGGACTTTTTCAATGCCGGAAGTACCTTTCCCCTGTCAGTGGCTGTAAATTGTATGGTTTCACTGCCGCTCCAGCCGGGATCCGTCGGTGTGGCTGTTACCTCCCGGTTACTGTTGATCGTAATGATGAAATGTTGCGGAGTTGAAGGAAGATAGGACCAGAACATCTCATCCGGAGTATTCTCTAAGTCGGTGACATAATTGTCCAGAATAAGCTTATTGAATGGAGTCCCCCTGTCGGTGACCTGTTCCGGGATCTGGCTCACTAATGGTGCCGAGTTGAAGTTATTGATAGACTGAAACCATAGATTGGCCATTTTTGTGTATCCCACCTGATCAGGATGTACCTGATCCACGAGGTCGTTAAAATAGTCGAGGCCTGCATTACACTCCATGTCAACTAGAACAATGTGATCACCATTATTAATTCTTGATTGTGCCATGGCAACCAGATTATTATTAAAGGTTACCGTCTCGGGATGTGTATTGCACGGATATCCGTTCTCACTGATTACCCGGGCTAAAAACACCAATACGGGCTTACCGGAAACATTTTCATATGTATCAATGGCATCAAGGATTCTGCTTACATTTGTGACCGAAGTACTATGCGACAGGATATCGTTAGTTCCAATATGCAAAAGGATGATATCTGCCGGATAATAATTTAGGTAAGGTCCAGGCGTTACCTGTCCTGTAAAAGTCGAAGTGCCGGTCTGCATGACATCTGCAAGATCGGAAGACCGGATGCCGTCAAAACCGGAATTCTGGGAGTCGTTAAAAATGGCATACCCGGTATTTTTCTTACCCACGAAATCAAAATGATAACCAGCCGCATTTAAAAGGGTAAAGAGACGATAACGATAGCCTATTGCTACTGAGTCGGCATTGAGAACACAGGAAAAAATATTACCGTTGACACACATCGATCCGCGTGTAATGGAATTCCCAAGTGGCATTATTTTGATTGGATCCTGCGCAATAACCGTATTCAAAGGTAGCGTAACCAGAATTAACCATACGAATCGAATGAGATATTTCCGAAAGCCCTCCATTCCTGTCATGTCCAAAAATTTAATAGTCACCTTACATTCAGAATCGATCCGTCCCAAATGTAACCACACAATATAAAATCAAGCCTTGATTCATCTTAAATTTGATAAATGGCTGTATTCAATCCTTCAACAACCCGAAAAAAGTGAATTGAAAAATCCCACGAAAACAAACGTGGGATTTTTCATTTTTTAATACAACAATCTACTCGACTAACAGCTTACCCGTCTGGTATTGTGTGTCGGAATATATCCTGTAGATATAAAGGCCCCTGGCAAAATCGGATACATTAATCCTGTATTCATTCTTGCCGCTTTCCAGTATTTTATGAATAACCACCCTGCCGGTAAGATCCCTGATTTCGAGGAATCGTGCAGTATTCGGCTTCAGATCGAAAACAACATACTGGCTGGCAGGATTAGGATAGATCCTGTTTACGAATTGGCCGGTTAAGGAGGGCACTCCCACACCAGGCTGAACATTGATCGAAACCTGGAACTCATTGCTGTCGTACTGCCCGTCATTGACCTTCACCGACACGATCACGGTTCCCAGAAAATCCTGCGCGAAAAAGACCGTATCGCCATTCACCGTATAATTAGTCCCGTTAAGAACAATTACCGTCATATCGGCAGGGACATTATCAGGATCAGTAATCACAAGATCATCAGTTGTAATCACAACGTAACTGTTCTTCACCCCATTTACGGTGTTCTGACCGGTGATAGTCGGCGGATTATTCACATTGGCAACCGTAATGGTAAACTCCTGGTATGTGGTATCAATACCGTCAGTTACACCGATTTTTACATCCGAATTCCCAACATCAGCATTTGCAGGAACTCCTACAAGGACCATGTTACCGGTATTAAAAGTCAACCATGAGGGAAGTGTTTCCGTCCAAAATGTCAGTGTCTGATTTTGATTGGGATCGCTTATATCAATATCCCCGGCACTGACAAGATAGGTATAGGGTGAACCTTCTGTGGCTGATGTAACCGGTACGGAAGTAAATTCTGGCGGAATATTTACAAAATTAACCGTTATAGCGAGGGTATAATCCACCGTATCTGTCTTATCCGTCACTTTGGTATTTACATTAAGGACTCCGTAATAGTTAAGATCCGGTGTAATGGTATTGCCACTGAGCGTATAATGGTCACCGGCAAAGAGCAGCATTTCAAGATCAGAGGGGTAATTGTCCGGATCTGAAATCGTCAGGTCTGCGATGCTTACGTCAATCGATACATTTCTGTCAGTTTGTAGGATGCTCTGAGACACAACCACCGGCGGATCATTAACGTTGATCACCCGTATGGTAAATTCCTGAACAGCAGAAGCATCCGAATTATCGGTGGCTTTCAGTTGGACTGTGAACACAGAGTCAGCTGAATATTGTACCTGGTCGTTTGTGGCAAGACCTTCAAGTACCCCGGTTACCGGGTCGAAGGAGAGCCAGGTAGGTAATACAGGTGCACTGAGCGTCACAACGTCACCCAGGTCTATATCGCTGGCTGTAAGAGTATAAGAAAAGGTGTCTCCTTGTTGAATTACCGTATCCAGTGGCATGGAGGTGATTGTAGGAGGGTCATTTACGTTGGCGACGGAAATATTAAAGATCTGGTGAATTTCCAGATCCCCGTCAGTAACCATAATATCTACCAGCGTATCACCAACATTGGCGTTTGATGGTTTACCGCTGATTACTCCCGTTCCACTGTCAAAATTGAGCCATGTAGGGAGAACCTCTGCAGAAAGAGTTAAGGGACTGTTCTCATAGTCTTCAGTCGTCACTGTATAGGTGTAAGGAACATCCTGTGTTGCCGTGGTAACCGGTGATGAAGTGATCAGCGGTGCATAGTTTCCCGGACGGCAGATCGGCATCCCGGCCTGTGCGGCAGCATACATATCACCTACTTCTGTGTCGGAAAGTGCCTTATTAAACAAAGCTATATCATCCATCGCACCGTTGAAAGGATAGGTATTTGTTGCAAGATAGGTATTCCAGTAACCTATAGAGAGTTTGCCGTTGGTCGTAAAACCGGATGCATCAAAAGTTGAGATAGATTTCTCAGCCTTTACACCATTTACATATAACCGCATGGTTACAGGGTTGGGATTAACGGCTCCCTCATATTCTGCTGTTACGAAATACCAGTTATCTTTCTGAATAGCCGTTGGAGACTGCAGAAATGCTATATCTCCCGATGCAGCGTTTTTATTCTTCAATTCAAACTTAAGCGTGGCGGCATCACCAGCACCCGTAGTATCCAGGCTGACTAATATCATGCTGTATCCTAAACTGGGACGTCCCTTTCCCAATTAAAACCTGGTTATTGGCCAGGTTGTTTCCTTTATATAGAAACCAGAAGGAAAAGGAAAAACTTCCACTCCGTGCCCAGGTATGCTGACTTGAATCATTCACTTGCAGAAACTGGTCCAGCCGGGTAGTGGGCTTGAATAACTGTGCTCCGTCTACAACCCCGATAGTGTCTGCGAGGGCTTTAGTGGTTTTGGCATCAAACCCTCCCGTATAATCTGAGTAGACCGTACCCCCGGTTATGGAATCCAGCTTCCAGTAGGAAGCCAGAGTCGGGGGACAAAGAATAGCATTCGATAAATAAATTGTGAATGAGCGTATGGATTCACCTGCAGTATTATAAGCCCTGACGGTAACAAGACCACCATCGGCGATATCGGCCGGTGTCCATGAAATAACTCCGGTAACCGGATCGATGATCATCCCGGGACGAGCTACAGTGAGTTCATAGGTCTCTGCCGGATTGGCATTTACGGCATCAATATCGAGTGTGAATAACTGTCCAACAAGTGCCGTCTGATTGGGGATCGGAGCCAGGTATGGAGGCTCTGCACATAATCCAGTCCTGCTGAATGAGAAGAACAACAGAATGAATATTAATTGTACATAGTAAATTTTTTTCATATTCATTTAAATTTAACATTTGGAGAATTGAGAAATTAAAATTATAATTATCTACGTTTCATATATAAAAATGGATACAAATAATGTAAGATTTTACATGAAATTACAAATACGTATTGCCAATGAAATCTTTCGTTTTATGAATCAATTGGCATCAGGTGCAAGATTTATCCGCAAACATATAATTGCGGTTTGATGTTTCCGTAACAGATCTTAATGAGGCCTCTTCATGAACCTTTTTCTAAGAGGTATTGACAAATGTATGCGCTATGGTGAAATGACAAACAGGCATAACAAGCATATTGTTTATGTATTGAATTTTAGCTTTAACGGATATAACATGTATTGGAAAAATAACGGATTCTCGTCATCCGCAATTTTCTGGCTTAAAAAGGTTCTCTGTATAAGAAACAAATGCAGAAAAGATCAGTTCATAATTTGGATTGAAATTGGGGATATTTTGTTGAGCTGACCGGATCGCGTGACTAATCCCTGAAAATGAGACCCGGCTGTTCGTTCCGGTTTTAGGTTGTTCCCGCATACAGAAAATCTGCCACTTTATCACCGAACCTTGACCACGTGTTCTCCTGCAGGAAATGATCGAGGTTGAATTTATCCACTCCCAGCTTATCTTCCAGAACCATGTCGGCTTTTTGTACAAGGTCATCATATGATGAATAGGTTATGACCAAACCTTCGCCGGCCAGATCCCGGAATGCCCCGGTATCGGGTCCGACAACGGTGGCACCGGCAGATAATGAATCCATAAGTGCTCCTGAACTGAGTACGCTTTCCTGCTTATAGGTGAACAGTATCATCCTGGAGGAGGTAATCAGGCGCTGGAGTTCTTCATCTCCGACAAAACGATCTTCTATCCTTATTGTCCGGCTGGTATTCCGGTAAAGTTTCGCCCGGTAAGCGTCTTCCATGATCCTGCCGGCAACCATTATGCGGTAACGATCTGCCAGCCCGTTCAGATGAAGATATTCCAGAAACCGGTCTACCCCTTTGTATTCCAGCAGGGTTCCCCATATCAGAATATCAAAGGGCTCCCCCGGTTCGACCCCCTTAGTTGCCTGGGAAACCGGATGGTGCAGAAAAATGATATTGTGCGAATGTTTATGATCATAGGTATTAATATAACTCAGCCCCTCGCCGGAATGCGTAATGATATGCGTGCTTCTGGCTGCCAGCATCCTGTAAAGGGCGGCTTTAAGTCTCCGGTTCCCTTTATAATGCGAGAACTTGTTATGAAGGACCCAGCAAACGGATACCTTGCGCTTCCGCAGGTAGTGAAACATAAGAATGAAAAACACCGTCTGGATATACCCGTATTTTTTATCAGGCAACTCCTCAATCCAGTTCAGAAAGAGAATATCTGTCTTATTCAGATACTTCACAAGATTAAAAATACCGCTTCCTGAAGGATCCTTCCGGTTTATAACCCTGAAATGGTTACTTAAAACCCCAATCAGATTCCCTGCATACGGATTCCCTACTCCTGAAGTATTCCGGGAACTTATCGGGTAGAAATAGACTCTTTTTCCGGGCATCTCTGTAAAGAATTAAAGACCAGTACATGATCGTCTGTATTTATTTTTTCTTTCTGACCCCGATCAGCGACAGAAATTTCCATTTGAAAAAGCCGCCAAAAAGCATGTAATACGACCTAATCAGGGAACCGTAAGCCATCACACTGGTGGCATACTTCCGGTAAAACCGGAGATTCTTTTTCAAATTATAATTCGACTTAATATCAGTCAACAACCGTATTAGCACTTTTAAACTTCCCTGATGGGAAAGACCGGTATTACTGGTGTCATTCCAGAGCCTCAGCTGCGGAAAAACCACAATGTCATATCCGGCGAGTTTCGCCCGGTAGGTAAAATCACTGTCTCCATGGTACTGAGGAAAATCCTTATCATTCCAGTATCCTATTTTCCCGGGCACTCCGGCAGGAATGAGTGTCCCCATACCGGTCAGCCAGTCAACATTCCTGGGATTTTCATATTCTCCGGTGTCGACAACGTTTAGACCCAGCATATACTTACTGCCGGTGCGGGGATTGAAAATTCCCCCAAACGACCAGATGACCGGATCTTCTCCCTTCCTGAAAATTTTGGATCCTGCGATGACACTCCCCGGAAGTGATGGAATCAGCTTGTCCAGTTCCTTAAAATACCTTTGGTCCGCAATGATGTCATTATTCCATAAAAGAAGGTAATCCGAATCCAGCATTTCAATGGCATAACGGGCTCCGAGATTGACAGCCCCGCTCCACCACAAATCCCCGTCTCCCCTTAGAACAATTACCCCGGGAAAATTTTTACCCAGCCATTCCCCTGTGCCGTCCGTCGATCCGTCATCAATCACAATGACCGTCAGCCTGATTCCGGTAAAGACATACTCCTTCACCACTTCCTGCAGTGTTTTAACACAGGTCTTTGTGTATGCCAGATGATTATATACAGGAATTAAAACTGCAATGTCCTTCATCATAAAAATATCTGAAGATGAAGATGTTTCCTTCTTTAACTATAACTCTTGCTGAAAATATTCAATATGCGTTTTTTTGTGCTTTTCTCTGCATAAGCATAATTTGAATAGGCTCCGTTATTCTGGGATGGATCCTCATTGGCGAGGATGTAAAAATTATGAATCTCTTTCGACGCGATATCTTCCAGGTTTGATAAAAGCGTGCCCTTCTTTATTTTCCCGAGCCTTGTCACATATATCTTAATGTCAACATATTTCATGAGAATCAGAGAATCAGAAACCAGTCCGTATGGCGGAGTGTCGACAATGATATAGTCGTACCTTTCACTAAGCTCTGAGAAAAGTTGCTGATTTTTCTTGCTTGAAAGCAGTTCAACCGGGTTTGGCGGGATCTGCCCTGCCTGAATAATATCAAGATTAGGGATTTCCGTTTTTATAATGATCTCGTCAAGGCTGGCCCGGTTAATCAGGTAAGAGCTGATTCCGACCAGTGCCCGGGTGCCTAGTTCATTATAGACCTTACTTGGCTTGCGCAGGTCAAATTCAAGCAAAACCGTTTTGTTGTTCGTGGTGGCAAAACTGGTGGCCAGGTTCATTGCCGTGAATGATTTTCCCTCCTCCGGCAGGGAAGAGGTGACCAGTATGATTCCGTGGTCCTTCCCAAGTAGATAGTAGATCAGGTTACTTCTGACGGTATGAAACGATTCGGCAATAGCAGTTTTGGGGTAACTGAACACAACATTATTTAACGACATGGTGGAGGCTTTATGCGGAATACTCCCGATAAAAGGTATACTGACAGAGGACTTCAATTCCTCCACATCGTTAAATTTATTTCCGAGCATACGCTTGCCAAAAATAAATCCGACGGGAAAGGCTAAGCCGAGGAATCCCATTCCCAACAATACAATTATTTTTTTTGGCGAGTCTATCGAAAGGTATTTCGGAGGTTCGATAACCTCGCAATCGGATAAATTGGATGTCCGGATGATCTGGGCCTGAATGCGCTTCTCCAGCAATGAATTATACAGGGCTTCATTCAGGTTGAATTTTCGCTCAACCCCAAGAATCCGGCGCTGAGTCATAGGTAATGAGGAGAACTCACTTCTCAGTCCGTTAATTTTCTGATTGAGACTATTTAATTCGTTTCGGGTAGTGGATACATTGAATTTTATATTTTCAGTAATGCTTTCTTTATAATTGTCGATGCTGGAATTCAGGGTTTTAAGCCTTGGATTTCTTAACTGATGATTGCTGATAATGTTCTGCTTTTCTGCATTTAGGGTGGTCAACTCCTGTATCATATTATTCAGGACCGGGTCGTTCAGTCCCATCGAGGACGGCGCCATAATGCCTGAAGAATCATTGTTGGACTTAAAGTAATCTTCCATCTGGGTAAGATAGTTGAGCCGTCGCTCCGTCTCATCCCGGGTATTTTCAAGACCCTGAATCTGTTGATAAATATTTCCGGCCTTAACATCAATGTTCATGACACTGGCCGTGCTTCGCATATTCTGAAGCTGTCGTTCGGAGGCCCCAAGTGAATCCGTCACGCTTGACAACTGGTCATCAATATAGCCGATGGTCTGGTTGGCCAGAAAATTCTTCTCCTGAAGGTTTTTGTCGATATATTTGTCTATCAGGTTGTTTAAAAAATCTACCCCTTTCTCAACATTAGGACACCTTAAATTCAGCTCAATCATGGTTGACTCAAGCGAGGAAGGCTCAACAGACAGGTTGCCTTTAAACTGCGCCGTCAGCATATCATAATCATTGAACTCAAAAAACAGGTCTTTCCCTTCGTACAGTTCTGACACAAAATTCGAATTCAAAAGGACCTTAAATGAACAATATTCATTTTCAATTTTTTCTCCGAAACGATATGTTCCACCAAGCCGGAAAGGACTTGAATAACTTACGAATTCATTATTCTGGAAGTTCACGAGAATAGTTTCCGGATAATCGGCAGAGATAGCAAAATGTTCGGAATCCAGAATTTTAATGTAGATCAGTGCGTTTACCGGCTGGATGTGTTCTTCACTGGGAATAACCTGGAAAGGTGAGGATTTGTAAATATCCTTCAGACTGAAAGTCAATTCCTTCGGAATCTTGTCTTCCTGTAAATAATAATTGGTACGCATATTCATTTCCTCCAGAACCTCCCGGATCAGTGGGGTGGAACTGAAAATGAACATCTCATTCTGTAGGTTTTTCTCCCTTTCCACAATGGTATAACTGGGCAGAACATCATCCGCTCGGCCTCCGCCATTCTGCTTCTGATCCATGTTAAGGAGTACCGAAGCCCCCACCTTGTAATTCTTGGCAGATAGTTTAAGATACACCACGGATATGCCAAGAAAGATGACCAGGCTTATGACAATAATATACCAGTTGTTTAGCATGTCCCTGAAGAAGGCTGCCATTACATTGGCTACCGGATCGTTATTTTCTTTCATCTTTATTGACTAAGGTTTTGTATTGATAAAGGTCAAAATCACAATGCCCGTTGAAATAATAGATAAAATCAGGTTATAAGGAATCGTATTCATATCCCACTTCTTTCTTCTTAAAGGCTCAACATATACGATATCATTGGATTTCAGGAGATACCACGGGGATTCGAATATTTTATCACTGGTCATATCCAGGTAATGCTTTGTCTTAACAATGCCCTCCTCACGAATCAGAAGTACCCTCTTCCTGTTTCCGAAAATCCCGATATCATTTGCGTATCCAACGGCCTGAAGTATGTTTACATTCTTGTAGTTAAACAAATAAACGCCCGGTCGGTTAACTTCACCCAGGACAGTAATTTTATTATTTACAAATTTTATAAAAACCGAAGGGTAGTTAAGATACTGTGAAAGCGAATTTTCAATGCTGTCTGAAGCCTGCCCGAGAGTCAGGTCTGTTACCTGGATCCTGCCAATGTAGGGCAATTTAATCGCCCCTTCCGGGTTTACAATATAACTCATAAGAGAAGGGTCGGAAATATACCGGTCTGCCGTTAAGCCGGTAAGGCTGGTTGGACTTTCATCAGCGCTCGTGATGCGTATATATAATTCATCTCCCGGACGGATAAGATTATCCTGCGGAGTGCCTACAAAATACAATTTCTCTACTTCACTGTCTGTTAAGTGATCCTTGGACTGAACATAGGATACTCTTTTCAGCGGAACACATGATGTTGACAAAATTCCGGTCAGGATAATCAATGACCATTTGTTAAGAAGACTCCTCATGGTGAATGTATTAAAAACGTGATAAACAAATGTAATACAATTAAGACGTAAAAACCAACCGGAACCTCTGAGGAAATCATTAAACGCCCATCCTTGACCGGGTGATTCTTGTAGCCGGAAGAAAGCCTGTGGCCCTGTTCCGGTTTGCTGATCACGTCCATGAACAAGATAAAACTTATGGCCGGTAGGTTCAAGTATATGAACCGTAAAAATTACTGTAAATTGTTTTTACAGCCACCGAAACAACAAAAAATATAGCATGATTTGATTAAAGAATAAAATCAGTCTTCTAATGAAGCATCTGAAATGACAGAACAGTATACCCCCAAACTCTGTCCTCAAAGAACAACAGCGGTTTTAGCATGGCCTGCAGATAAAGTTAACGGCCTCCCGCTGTGAAAAATGTAACCATCGTTTCAAAGAATAAACGTATATCTTTTGTAAGCGACCAATTATCAATATAGTTCAGGTCCATCTTCATCCATTTTTCAAACTTTACATCATTCCTGTTTGGAATAATCTGCCAGGTACAGGTAAGCCCAGGTTTAACCGACAACCTTCTGAGCTGCCAGCGCTCGTAAGACTTTACTTCTGATTCAAGAGGCGGACGAGGCCCTATCAATGACATTTCTCCCCTGATCACATTATATAACTGCGGAAGTTCATCCAGCCCTGTCTTCCTTAAAAATTTTCCGATCCGGGTAATCCTAGGATCATTCTTAATCTTAAAGGTGGGACCGTCCATTTCATTCCTGTCCTTTAACCTGGCCAGCAATTCTTCTGCATTAGTCACCATGGTCCTGAACTTATAAAGCTTGAATTTTCTTCCCCTAAGTCCAACCCGCTCCTGACGGAAAAATACAGGCCCACGGGAATCAAGCTTAATGAGCAGGGCAATGAGCAGAAAAAACGGTAATAGCAGGATCATCGAAGTAATTGAAAAATAAAAGTCGCCGACGGTCTTCAGGATGATTGAAATATTGTTGGACGGAATGTCAACCAGAGTCAGGTAGCTCGATTTCTTGATGGTCTTTAACTGTATCTCGAATGGATCCAACGGTGAAACGGAAGACTGAAGCCGGAATATTACCCCGATCTCATCACAGATCCCGACAATTTTTCTGATTTCGTCTTCATCAATTTTCTTACGACTGTAGAGCACTTCATCCACAACGGTATTATCCACGAGTGATTTTAAAACCGAAATATCGGGATAAATGCTAATGCCTTCACCATATTTGGCTGTGATCAGTTTTGATTCGGTGATAATCCCTTTGATATTAAAACCCCATTCCTTTTGCAGAAGCAGCTTGTCAATAACAGCATCGGAAAAGGAATCCGCTATCAGAATCACGTGATGAAGATTATACCCGTTTGCACGATAAACCTTCAGCGAATGAAATGCAATGATCCTGATGATCAGAGTGGATACCAGGCTGATTGAAACATAGACGAAAATCAGCACAACCGGAACAGATGTCAGCCGGAATGCGACCTTTATAAATAAAAGAGCTAACATTACAATGAAGTTCATTCTGATAAATTGAAATACCAGATCAAGGTACCGCTGAGTACGTGGTAATTTAGCCATTGCCGTAACCCGGGAAAGGACATACCAGGATATTACTACAAACAGACCGAAGACAGAATACTCGTATATATCAAGATTAAGATTGCGGACAAGGAATTCCTTAACCAGGTTAACCGAAACTACAAATGAAATCAATACAGCAATGAACTCAACGCCATCAAGCACTAACCGTATTTTTTTATGGTTATGTGTCTTATAGTCATTCATCCTGTTAAAAAACTCTCTAGTGCCCATAAAAGAATAATTTAATTCAGATTTATTTGCGCTTTTTTGTATTAGTGAATTCGTATATAATAAGGTTTTTAAGGAGTTTTTGTTTTAGAAAATCCTGCCGTTTTTGATAAATCACGGATTATCTTCTTCAAAAGTGGATTAGTTTTGGATGAATTTCAGAAAGAAGCGATAGACAGCCCTGTTTATAAAGGCTTTGAGATGCGGAAGATCATTTTAAGTCAATTTTTCGCCCTCTTGTCAAAGTCCGTGCTTGTATGGAAAACCAGTATATTATAATAAATACATGGCTGTAATTGAGCTGTTTATAATGAATGGTGAACCTATTGTACCGAATTGAACCGGTAATCCATTCATCAAACAGCAGATAGAAATATAATGGATAAGGCCTGAGCCCGGTTTCCCGACAAAACCGGACGTTCAGGAAAGGGATGAGGGTTGAAGGGATAGGAATATGCCTGACTAAAACAGTCATGCAGGCCCCGGTTGCCCATCCCACCGGAAATTCATCCTAATCTTGCATTCCTGCCGAGCCATTCAAATTCATGTAAAAAATTTGGTGTAAAAATCCCGCTCCCGGATGAAGCCCTGATTTCATCCGGATTCCAGAATTTTCCCCCGCTCAGTTCCCGGGCATTGATCTCGGGCAATACATCCGTTATCAAAAGAAACATGTATACCAGTTCTCTTTCTACATCTGTTTCCCAGATGTAACGTTCGAGAAACATAGGTCTGTTGCCCGTTATTCCAATCTCTTCAAAGGTCTCCCTGGCAAGAGCTTCTGCAATGGTTTCTCCGTAAGCAATATGTCCGCCAACAGCGGTGTCCCATTTGTCAGGTTGTACCTTTTTAAACGACGGACGGTGCTGAAGAAACAATTCACCCTTACTATTAAAAAGATGCAGATGTACCACGGGGTGAAGCATCTTATTGGTTTTGTTGAAGTGAAACATTTCCCGAGGTGCTCGGCCGGTCACCTGTCCAGCTTCATTTACAACAGGTAATATCTCTGAATACCTGTATTTTCTGTTGATCAGATAATTTCGCCCTGCTTCAATCAAAAAATACCCAACGATCATCAGGTAATACAGTACTCCACTTATAAATGCCCAGGCTTTTTCCGGCAGCATAAACGCCGACCAGATAACCAGTCCGATATGAACCAGGGTTAACCAGAAAAAAACCTTCAGGGTTGCACCCATCCGAAACTCCGCAGTTTTTGTAATCTGAACGTCACGGAGATATCGCTTCGACATTTCAAGGACAATATTCTTCCTGCCAAAAGATGATAACCCGATGATTGCCGCCAGTATCATCTCTACAAAAGCCGGTTTTAATTTGAAAAAAATATCATTGTTCAACCACATGGAAATCGTTCCCAGGGCTACAATAAGTGAGACATCAAGTAATATGAACTTTTCAAACCGGCCTGTCCGGTACCAGGTGAAAAATAAACTGATAATACTAAAGACTACTGCAATGAGCAAACCAGTGTCCGTTCCCCATATCTCATCCGCCAGAACAAATACGAAAATAGGGAGCAACCCTGGAATAAGATTCATCAGAATCCTTTTTTGCAATTTCATCAGGAAAGGTTTTTTACATTCAAAATCTTTTACCAAAACATCAGGCTTCTGTGCCGCATGTGTCAGCTCTGTATCATCGCAGTTTAATTCAACCTGGCTATCATGGTAATTCAAAATTTTCCCGCGCAGCCTCAACGATCCGTCTTTTCAACACCCGCAATAATACCGCAAGTTATAAAACAGCTTCAAACGCGGAATTATTTTTCTGAACATACCATAAATTATCCGGCCGGAATGACACTATAAAAAGCTTCTCTTCAAAATAAATCCGGGAGCCATCCTTTCCTTATTCCTGTCTGTCGCCTCACAGGATAATTTAGATGTAAAAATGAGCTTTGAGATTGAAAGTCAATGATCGGCCTTTGCATGTCGCTGTGATATAATTAGTTAAATATTGCCGTCTGCTGTTGGCCTGGCCCGAAATCTTTTACGGTTGTTGTAAACACTTCCGTGTTCACCCCTCTGCTAACCAGCTGGTGTGAACATTTTATTCTTCCTCTGGTTACTGTTAAAAAATTCATTATGAATAGTGTTACTATCTGGCTCAGAGCCTTAAGAACCATTCCGCGGGTCACCGAGGAGGAATGGAAAAGTTATGATATTATTTCTAAATGGTTGATCGCCACCCGTTCGGCCGTATTCATCATGACAGCACTTTCCGCAGCTGTCGGGGGCCTTCTGGCTTTCCGTGACGGTCATTTTAACTGGGCCTTTTTTCTTGCTGCACTATTCGGGTTGATTTTTGCCCACGCTTCGAATAACCTTGTGAATGATCTTGTAGACTACAACAAGGGGATTGATAAGGATAATTATTACAGGGCACAGTACGGTCCGCAGCCTCTTGAACATCACCTGATGACCAAAAATGCCTTTTACCGCTTTACCTTTGTAACGCTGGCCATTGCCATAGCCTTCGGTATTTACCTGGTTATGAATACCGGCGTGCTAACCCTTTACTTTGCACTTGCCGGGCTCTTCTTCCTACTTTTTTATACCTGGCCGCTGAAATATATCGGACTCGGAGAACCAACGGTCCTGCTCGTTTGGGGTCCGCTTATGATTGGCGGAACTTATTTTGTAACCTCAGGATCGGTGTGGAGCTGGGATGCCGTCTGGATTGGCTTGATATACGCCATAGGTCCCACTTCGGTACTGTTTGGGAAACATATCGATAAACGAAAGGAAGACCTGGTGAAAGGCATCAGGACCCTGCCCGTGATTATCGGCGAGAAAGCAGGCCGTTATATTAACATCGGCCTTTGGATCTCGCAGTACGTCCTTACCGCAGCCCTCGTCGTAACCGGAAAACTTAGCATTGCCATGCTGGTGGTTCTTCTGGCCCTGCCCAAATTTATGTGGGCCGCCCGTGTCTATTCCAAACCGAGACCAGAATCTGAACCTAAAGACATGCCAAAAAATGTCTGGCCGCTTTACCTGGTTAATCACGCTTTTGTTTATAACCGTCGATTCGGACTGCTCTTTCTGCTCGGTCTTATCCTGGACGTTGTCCTGGTAAAATCGGGCCTTTCCATATTCTGATCCGGACTTCCTTACGGGCCTTCTTCTGCTTCCGGCTCTGTCATACAAACCGGAAGGAATCGTATTATTGCCTGCTTTGGATATAAAGTATCCAAACCAATCTGATTACGTTTAATTCTGAGACGGGAAATCATCCCGTCTCTTTCTATTTACAAGATTCTGTACCATTGGACACATCAGTTGATCATCTGGTTCCTGATCTCTCCTACTATGACGAAGATCTCACCGAGTATTTCTGGCGTTATCCCTGTTTTATAACCGGAAGCCGAAATAAGCTTGTTGACAGTATCCAGAACAAAATTGTCCTGCTCATAATAAATATCATACCGGTCAAAGCTTTTTTTAAGTAGCTTCAGTAACAGCAGATCACCTGCGACAGAAATATCCTCCTGATAATTGCTGAGAAGAGATATCAGGCTGTTCAGGGAATATTTTTGTTCGGCGATACGGTCGGAAATTTCAACATTATCAGGATCGGCTTCCAAAATCCTGGTGGAAATATACAGAGTTTCAATCCATCCGCCGGTGACGATCAGGGCAGCGTATGCATCGTGATCATTTTTCTTCAGGTAATGGTCCGTACGTTCATAAATCTCCGACGCAATTCCAATCAGAGAATCTTTGTTGTTTGAATAATGCTCTATCCCCCTCAGCATATCTTCGAAGTATTCATCGGGGATGTCAAGCATCTTGGTCAGAAGCTGAATCGTGGAAAAATATTTTGCCATTAATAATGTCTGATCAAACATCCTTACATAACTCATATCTACACCGTAAATCCCGAGATTGATCGCTATTTTATGGGGATCCTGATACCGGGCAAAATCATCCGGTTTATTCAAAATGGATGGATTATAATTGGCTCCTACACTTTCAAAAATCTTTGACATCCGGGGAGGAAGATACATGTTGTAAAAGATGAGCCGGACATTATCAGTGTCTTCAGGAATGGAGCTTTTCACTGCCAGTTCATGAATTTGATCCGCCTTTTGCCCATTCCTGCAAGAAAATAACCCCGACAATAATGAAAGGATAAT
The DNA here is from genome assembly GCA_963732905.1 of uncultured Bacteroidales bacterium. Classification (GTDB taxonomy): domain Bacteria; phylum Bacteroidota; class Bacteroidia; order Bacteroidales; genus DASQZK01. The sequence continues at coordinate 658,940 of CAVTBM010000004.1, read as the reverse complement.
CAGGCATGATATCAAGCTATGTTTCTTCGGCATCTGAAAAGGATTTACCCCCTATATAAGATATTTTAAAGGATGAGATTTAATATGCACGGATCACCGGTCAGATGATATTTCTGACTTGTAAACTTGCAATGATAATCCCGACTATTTCATCCGGATCTACCGTCATACAGTTGAATTTCATGTCAAACCGGGTATAATCATTTCCCTTACCTTCAAAATAATCCCGAAACTGTTGACGGCGCTTGTCAATATCTAAACAGCATTTTCTGGCATCATCAAGCGTCATATTGTGTTTCTCACTGGTCCGGAGCGCCCTCCATTCAAGCGGGGCCTCAAGGTGAATGTGTAATGATTTTGGAATTTCCCTGGTGAGAGCTACCCCACCACGACCAATAATGACCGCATTTCCTTCATCTGCAAAATTCTTAATCACCTTTGCAATCGTATTCCTGATTTTACGATCTGTTTTGTAAAAACGCTTTGAATGCGAAAGAAGAAGATCCTCGAGAACCCCATGTTGCTTATAATCAAAAACATATTGTATTTCAGACAGATCCATGTCAAGCTCTTTCGCCGACTCTTCAAGGATCTCCTTACTTATCCAGCGCCAGGGTAACTGTTTGGCAAACCTGATCTGACTGTTATTCAAACTTTCTGTCAGTTTCTCCGCGATCCGTTTTGCGGGACATCCCACTTCCCTGGATATGGTGACTACAGGTCCCGGAAATGACTGCCGTAAAACAGATTCTTCATACCTGTCTTTTAAATATTTTGAAATGTCGATTTTCATCCCTTGCTCGTTTTTTGGTTATAGCTGAACCCTTAAAGGATTTGAAGTCTGTATCCTTGGCTTACGGGATAAACACCTCATTATTATTAAGATAGCTGCATATCCAACTTTTTACGATAATCAACCCCCCGAATACCCCTTCTGCTAAAATTACGTTTTTCCTGTATCTTAGTCAAGAAAGCTCATGTCATAGATTGACCAGGGCTTTATTCTTTGTTGTAATTCAAAGTCTTATGAAATTAAATTACGCTATTTGAAATGATTCTAAGCAATGCTGATGGAGTTGACCACCCGTCCAAGTGCTTTGGATATCAACATTTCTATGCTCTTGAGCTTTTTTTTCTGATTCATCAGTTCCGTGAGCTTCTCCTGATCCTTATCCTTTTCCGCCTTCCTGATCTGCCTGACTATATCATACCCGGCATTGGAAATGATCCTTTTTTTGTATGCCAGCAGCGCTTTGGGAACTTCCTGACCAAGATTGTCACCGGGCAGCTCAATGGCACTCTCCTTTCGAAGCCATACCTTGCTTATTTCATATTTAGAAGTATAGATGTCAATCGCTAGTTCCTGTATTTTGGGATCTTCATGAAATGCAAAATAATTGTCCTGCAATTCGTGACCGTTCTCGATCAGATGCCATACCATCTCAAAAACTTTCCGGTAAATCAGATTATTGAATTCCAGATTTTCATTCTGAATTTCCCGTATAATGTACTCTGCAACCGTTATCTCTGAATGGTCATCTTCCTTAAGCCGCAACGTTTCCCTTCCGAACCTGAGCATAAAATCAATGATCTCCCTTTCCTCGTTCTCCGAATAAACTTCCTCAACAAAATAGGGAACTAAAGGTTGCGACGGGATATCCATAGGAGCCTTTTCAGGGGCCATTCGCGCACGCCACTTTTTCTCCAGTTCCCTGCTTTTAATTTTCTCAACCTCAGCATAAAGTACTTTCTCGCCAACGTTAAGAATCGTGCTGCACTCTCTGATATAAACAGATCGGTGAATGGCCTCAGGGATCACAGAAATCGACCTTACAATGTTCGTGATCAGATTAGCCTTCCCCACAGGATCATGTTCTGTGTCCTTTAGTAAAATCCCGGTTTTGAACGTGATAAAATCTCTTTCATTTTCCGCGATGAATGTTTTGAAATCTGTGGCATTCCTGGATTTTGAAAACGAATCCGGATCCTCTCCTTCAGGAAGAAGAAGAACTCTTACATTCATCCCCTCCTCCAGAATAAGATCAATACCACGGAAAGACGCTTTGATGCCGGCTTCATCCCCATCGTAAATGATGGTGATGTTGGACGTAAACCGCTTGACGAGCCTGATCTGTTCCACTGTTAGTGCCGTCCCCGACGAAGCAACCACATTCTCAATACCTGCCTGGTGCATCGCTAACACATCGGTATAGCCTTCAACCAGATAGCACCGGTCATGATGGACAATGGATTTCTTTGCAAAGTAAAGACCGTATAAAACCCGGCTTTTATGATAAATTTCCGATTCGGGGGAGTTGAGATATTTTGCTGTCTCTTTATCCTGTCGGAGTATCCTCCCTCCAAATCCTACAATCGTTCCCGAAATACTATGAATCGGAAATATGACCCTGCTGCTGAAACGATCAAAATGCCGGCCATTATGATCTATTGTCAACCCCGTCTTTATCAGATATTCACTTTTATACCCGTTCTTCTCCGCTTCCTTCGTGAATGCATCCCTCCCGGCCGGACAATAACCAAGCTGGAATTTCTCCATGATATCTTCTCTAACACCCCTTTCCATGAAATACTTCAGACCTATAGCCCGCCCCTCCTCCGTATTTTCAATCGTTTCCCTGAAATATTTTTGTGCAAAGGCCGTCACGATAATCAGGCTTTCCCTTTCGTTCTCCAACCGGATATCCTCGGAGGTTTTCTCCTTCTCTTCAATCTCAATATTGTACTTTTTAGCAAGATATTTCAGGGCTTCAGGATAAGATAACCGCTCATGCTCCATGAGAAAACCAACAACATTTCCCCCTTTCCCCGAGCTGAAATCCTTGTAAATCCCTTTCGAAGGTGAAACCATAAACGAAGGTGTCTTTTCATTGCTGAAGGGACTCAGCCCCTTGAAGTTGGTTCCGGATTTCTTCAACTGGACAAACTCCGATATCACCTCAACAATATCCGCTGTATCAAAAATTCTGTTTATGGTCTGCTGATCAATCATGGAATCTTTATGTGTTGACTATCTTGTGGTTATACTCACCATCTTAGGCTTACTAAATTAACCAAAATATTCACCCTAACACAAAACAGAGGGATTTTTGTTCTTTAATAAATACCAGTCCGGCATTTCGTACCTTTGTATGAAATTTACCGCCCCCTGTTTTGGAAGAACAGGGCTTGATGACCACCGGCATCTTTAAAAAGCCGGCAGCATCCAGGGCAGTATGTTTTACCTGAATATCTGATTTAATCGTTCATATGATGAAGAACCTCGTTGTCCTGACCGGTGCCGGTATGAGTGCAGAAAGTGGATTAACGACTTTCAGGGATATGGGAGGATTGTGGGAACTTTATGATGTGACCCAGGTTGCAAGCCCGGTAGCCTGGGAAACAGACCGGACACTGGTTCTCCGGTTTTATAATGAACGCCGTAGACTGCTTCTCCACGCTGAACCGAATGATGGCCATAAAATCCTGGCCGGTCTTGAAAAGGTCTTCGACGTACGGATCATTACCCAAAATGTGGACGATCTGCACGAAAGAGCCGGCAGCAGCCAGATCCTTCATCTGCATGGAGAACTCAGAAAAGCACGTAGTACTGCAAATCCCGGACTGATTTATGATATTGAAGGCTGGGAACTAAAGGACGGCGACCTTTGCGAGCTGGGCTCGCAACTCCGGCCTCATGTGGTATGGTTTGGTGAATCGGTGACCACAATGCCCGAAGCCATTGAACTGGTGAAGGAAGCAGATATCTTTCTCATCGTCGGAACATCCTTGATGGTTTATCCGGCTGCCAGCCTGATCGACTTTGTTCCTTTCGATACACCGGTTTTACTCCTGGATCCTAATGATCTTCAAAAAACGGTAAACAGAAAAATCACCATAATCCGGGAAAAAGCGGTTTCCGGAATGAAGAAAGTTAACGATATGCTGATACGGGACTATACCTGAAAAATTTTACAGACTCGTAACCGTCAAAAACCGGCCGTTCATCCATATTGAAAAATTACAGGATAGTTTCATACTTTTATGCCGATCCAATAAATATCAGTCACGTTATGAAAAAACTCTGTGGAGTGATTACTACCTTCGTCCTTATGTCTTCCGTTTCAATGGCTCAGCCCTTTGGTGGTGGCTTTTTCGCCGGTATCACGGCCAGCCAGGTAGACGGCGATACCTATGCGGGATATGATAAACTGGGAATAACTGCCGGGGCATATATCTACAGGGAGTTATCCCGTAAATCCAACTGGAAAATGGAATTACGCTACATCCAGAAAGGAGCTTATCATGAAGGCCCGGTTCAAAATCCGTCCCTCTATAACCTGTCCATCCATTACGTGGAACTCCCGCTCATGTACCAATACCATTTCAGGGAGAATATCATTTTTGATGCAGGCCTTGCTCCCGATGTTTTCCTGTTTTACCGGGAAGAAGATCAGAACGGTGCTTTCCCGGAAGACAATACTTTTCATCGTTTTGGTCTTGATGCTAAAGCCGGTATTAATTATCAGTTTGGTGACCATATCATTACCGGCCTGAGGTATGGCTACTCAGTCCTCCCCATCAGGGATCACCCCAGTGGACAAATATACCGGCTGAACCGTGGTCAGTACAGCAATATGTTCAGTTTCACCCTGTATTACCAGTTTGAATGAAACAGAAAATTATCCTTGCCGTTACCGGCGCAAGCGGAGCTCTTTACGCCAAACTCCTGATGCGGGAGATTGAAAAATTGCAGGACCAGACCAGCGAAGTGGCTGTCGTGTGTTCCGTGAATGCCGAAAAAGTCTGGGAACATGAACTTGGAGAAAAAATGATCCTCCCCCCATCGTTCACCCATTATGAGAAAATGGATTTCTTTTCTCCCCTGGCTTCAGGCTCCTCAGGCTTCGACACGATGATCATTTGCCCATGTTCGATGGGTACCGCGGGACGGATCGCTTCCGGAACGTCCGAAGACCTTATCCTGAGGGCCGCCGATGTGATGCTTAAGGAAAAAAGACGCCTTATCCTGGTACCCAGGGAAACGCCTTTCAGCCTTGTTCATCTGAAAAACCTGAAGTTCCTCTCCAAAGCAGGAGCAACGATCATCCCCGCCATCCCTTCGTTCTATAGCAAACCGGCAACCATCGAAGAACTGCTCATGACGGTTATCGACCGGATCCTTGCCCATGCCGGTATGGAAAAAGACCGCTTCCACTGGGGAGAATGATCAGGCCACCCCAAGGCTCAGCACACTTACCGCAGCACAGCCCGCATTTAAAAGAACCTGCGCGCAGGCCTCAAGAGTCGATCCCGTTGTAATAACATCATCAACAAGCAGAATATGCTTCCCCTGGATTTGTGCGCAGTCCCTTACCATAAACTTCCCTTCCATATTCATGAACCTTTCGAAACGTGATTTTCTGGTCTGCGTTTCAGTATAAACCTGCCTGATAAGATTCCCCGTTATCAAAGGCTTGCAAAGCCTCTCACATACCCCGGCCGCTATGACCTCACTCTGGTTATAGCCTCTTCGCCTTTCCTTTACGGGATGAAGCGGAACCGCCATAACCATATCAATTGCATTAAAAACGGAATGCTTTAATTCATCACCATAACAACGACCCAGTTCCCTCCCGATATCAGCCCGGCCTTCATATTTCAACTTGTGAATAAGGGTTTGAAAACGACTGCCCTTATTAAAATAATAATAGGATGCCGCAAATGTGATGTATACCCTCCCCCAGAATAGCGCGGCTACGGGATTTGACGGATCGAGATGAAAATTCGTCCTGGGCAGTTCCAGCAGACAACCCGTACACAATATTTTCTCTCCGTCGGTCAGCAACCGGCCGCATACTTCACACTGAAGCGGATAGAAAAAGTTCAGGACGCATTGAAAAAGATTCATCGGCTAAAACATGGTTTCAATACACAGGATCTGTCCCTTAATAGGAAAACCTCCTGAAAATCGACACTTTTTTTGATTTTTTTTTGCAGACCCTCAACTACCACCTTCTGAACGGCGTTTCAAGATGCAGGTAAATGCCCGGTTCTCCAAGGCTGTTCATGGTAAACTCGAGACGGTAAACCTGGTCATAATACGTTACCAGATCAAAGCCTATTCCGGTGCTGTAAAGAAAATTATTCTCCAGAGTGTTATTCTCTGTTTCGTACATCGAGCCGCTGACCCGCGCAAAATCGAAAAATAAATTGGTATACAGGGCAAAATGGATCTTGCTGAACTGCTCCATCGGGATCCACTTCAGCTGATGTGTTATCTCCGGGATAAGCGCATATTTCAGCTCGTTCACGGCTATGAAATAAGAATTACCGTCGATAACGTAATACTCAAAGCCTCTCAAAGATGTGTCATATCCTATACCCTGCCTGAAAATATAAGGTAAATTCTGATCCTTCGTCAGCCTGACCTTCGCAATGTCACCCAGATAAAGATGGGGACCTATTTTCTGATGCGAGGCGCCGATAAGGGTCAGATAGGTTTTATTGTATTGGAAATTCCGGACCAGCCCCAGACCTTGCTGTTGTAATCTCAACGAAAGTAAATATCCCTTAAGAGGGTAAATCTTGTAATCGCGGTAATCGAGATCCAGCCAGTAGGACAGGCTGAACCATTGCAAATCTTTCCCCGGGGGTAACCCGAGAAAAGCATCATGATAAATATCGTTTCGAAAGGTGATGTCAGAATAGCTCAAAAATAGACTGTGTGATAGATAAAGGCCAGGCCTCCAGGTATATGCGATGCCCGGGGAAAGCGTTTCAAAGGTATAGTGATCGGTGTCTGTAAGATATTCTGGCTTGTTGTCAGCTGTTTTGAAAATGATCTTGTGCTGCCTGAATTTATTCACACTGAAGACTATTCCGTGCTGCTGTTTTTTGCCGATATTCGGAATGGACCAGGCCAATTCATACTGCTCCTTATATCCGAGCCTGACTTTAAGCGAAATAAGCTCCCTCCTTCCCATGAAATTATTCCAGTTCAGCTGAAGGCCGTAATTCAGTTTTGAAAATTCAGGATCCCGCAACCAGGAGGGAAAATTTCTTTCAGCATGCTCAAAAATAGGCACGGGCCAGATATACCATCGCTCAGTGACAACGATATGAACATTTACCTCCTTTCCTGAAGTGTCGCAGGTTATGGTAGCAAAATTGAATAGTGAGGTGTTCATCAGATTGTCCTCACCTCTTGATACTGCCGTAGAAAGTTCTCCGGCTGGAATGGTGTCTCCCAGTCCAAAGGGAAGTTCTCTCAGGATAACCGGACGTTTTGTAATCCGGTTACCCTCGACATCAATGCTTTTGACAATCAGAAAACGGACAGACGGTTCCTGTCCGGAGACTCTTTGTACTCCGGTTATCACCGTTAACAGGCATAATATCAAAGGCCATTTCCGAATCATATCCTATTAAAACGGTAAATTTAAGATTCTGTTTTAATCCACAATACCCACATAACACGAAATACGCTCCCGGAAAATACTTATTGGAGTTTTGACAAACAGATCAATTCCCCTGACAATCGTTACATTTTTATCGATAAAGCTGTTTATTTCTCGAATTTTTGTAATTTTACAATTACTAATACACATCATAATGACAATGATAAGATCTTTCTTATTCTTCAGTCTGCTGCTCTTAGACTTTTCACTTTCCGCTCAGGAAACTGCTGAACGCAACACGGGAAGTTTTACTGCCTTGTCGGTCATCGGCAACCTGAGGGTTGAATTATATAAATCCGACACATCACGGATACTTATTGAGGCCGCAGGAACATTACCGGAAAATGTCGTTACTGAAATGGATGGCAACGAGTTGACCATCCGGCTGAAAACGAATACACCAAAAGATGCTACCATCAGGGTACTGGTGTATTATAAAAAACTTGAATCATTGACCGTTCAGTCACATGGCCTGATTACCGGACCTGAAGTGATCACCGGCGATAATGTAGATTTTGAAGCCCGTTCCGGCGGAAAGATGGAACTTAAGCTTGACCTTACATCGTTGAATGCCTCCGTAATACAGGGTGCCATTCTCGTGTTTTCAGGGAATGTGGAAAAGCAAACGATCAGTGTAAATACCGGTGCCACCTACTCGGGCTATGAACTGGAAGCCCGCGACACTTATGTTAAAGCTTCTTTGGGCGGAAAAGCCAAGGTAGTTGCACACCGCATCATTGATGCCACATCCAATTTCAAAGGTTATATCGGCTATAAAGGCGAGCCTGTGAGTACCTACATAAAAACAAACATGGGAGGGGAAATTGCTAATTTCCGCGAAGAAGAACAACAGCCATAAACCCTCTTCCCCGTCTTATCCGACTATATATCATGTTTTCGTAAAATCATCTCCGCAACATTCAGATCAAACCGGGTGGTGATTTTTATATTCTCAGCGTTTCCTTCAACGAGATTGATTTTATACCCCAAAGCTTCTACTACTGAGGCATCGTCTGTAAATATTTCCCGGTAGGGCTGCTGATATGCCCTTAAAAGCTGCTGATACTGGAAAACCTGGGGCGTCTGTATCAGACGTATTTTCTCCCTGTCGATAATACGGCTTTTGCCGGCAGAGACCTCCCTTGCTGATTCCAGCAGCCCGACGGCAGGGACCGCATTGCCATGAACCTCCGCCACTTCATAACACCTCTGTATGGTCTCAAAGGAAACCAGCGGACGTACACCATCATGTATTCCCGTAAGAGAATCCTCTTCTATCAGGGAAAGTCCGTTCTTTACCGAATGAAACCGTGTCTCTCCCCCGGTAATCTGCTTGTGTCCGATGTTAAAATCGTGTTTGACACAAAGCTCCTTCCAGGTCTGCAACTGCTGCTCAGGAAGAACAACGATCATTTCAATGGCCGGATCAAACTGATAAAAAATATGCATGGTTCTCATCAGGACAGGAATGCCGGCAAGATTGAGGAATTGTTTCGGAACAGCCGTCCCCATTCGTCGCCCTGACCCCCCAGCTACAATGATAATAGATTTGTGCATGGCCCAAATTTAAAATATTTTTACATATCTGAAGAAAATGACAGTTCCGGGAAAAATGCAAAATCACTGGTGCTTAATTTCCGGGATTCAACTTCTCTGGCTCTTTTGTGTTTAATATTCAAATAAATAATTTTGATAGATATGATCCATCCTGATACCCTTCCTTTTCTTAAGGAATTGTCGGCAAACAATACCAGGGAATGGTTTGACGATAACCGTGAACGATACAAGACCATAAGAAAACAATTTTTAGATTTCATTTCAATTCTAATTCACCGGTTGAACGAATTGGATCCGGCCATCGGTATACCGGAACCCAAAGACTGTGTTTTCAGGATCAACCGTGATATCCGCTTTTCTCCTGATAAGACACCTTATAAAACCAACATCGGTGCCTACATCGCAAGTGGTGGCCGCCGTACATTTAATCCCGGATATTATGTCCATATTCATCCGGGGGAATGCTTCGCCGCCGGCGGGATGTACATACCCCCTGCTCCTGCATTAAAAGCAATCAGGGAAGAGATCATGTACGATCCGGCTATATTCAGAAACCTCATCCAAAATCCGGAATTTAAATCTGCTTTTGGTGAATTCACGGGAGAAAAATTGAAAACGGCACCTCAGGGCTATGATAAAAATGATCCGGATGTTGACCTCATCAGGTATAAAAGTTATACTGTCTTTAAAGAAATTCCCGACCGGGTCGTGACGGGCAGCGACTACCTTGATTCGCTTATGTCCATTTTTAATAAGGTAAAACCTCTTAACGATTTTCTGAACCGGGCCATTGAAGATATTATTTGACTTTGCTTTCCCGGGATGTGTACAAAAAACGCTTTATGCTCCTCTTGGGTGTTTTGGCAAATTCTTCATGGTGCAGGCGGAATTCTGATACTCCCATATAACCAGGAACCATCTGATTTAAAACCTTCCGGTTCTCTTTCATGATTTCCACAAGGGCCTGTTCATCAACCTTCTCAGATTCCATGAGTTCCTTGTCCGGGCAAACCAGGGCAATGAGGCGGTTATTTTCCTGTATAATGACCGATTCCTGTACGAAGGGCATATTGCTGATCCTGGCTTCAATCTCTTCCGGATAAATATTCTGTCCGGAAGGTCCTAGAAGCATATCCTTGCTCCGACCCCGGATATAGATATAGTTTTCCTTGTCTGTCACACCCAGATCCCCGGTATGTAACCAGCCGTCTTCATCAAGAACGGCCTTTGTTGCTTCTTCATTTTTATAATATCCCACCATCACATTTTCCCCTCGTACTAAAATTTCACCGACTTCCTTGTACTGATCGTTCGAATCGATTTTAACTTCAAGGGTATCTACCATTTTTCCGGCAGATCGCAGCCGGGTAGTCCTAAATCCGTCATAACTGATCAGAGGGCCGCATTCTGTCATTCCGTAACCAATGGAAAAAGGAAACCCTATCTTTCTGAAAAAATCCTCCGCCTCCGTATTAAAAGCGGCTCCCCCAATGACCACTTCATGAAAGTTCCCGCCAAAAACTTCAACCAGCCTGGCCCGTATCTTTTTATAAAGTAAATTCCGGATTCCCGGAATGTGCAGGAGAATTTTCATTGCCGGCCTGGTGATGACAGGAATCATCTGTTTCTTGTATATTTTCTCAATAACCAGCGGGACAGAAAGGATGAGCCTCGGGTGTATCTCGCCGAAAGCCTGAATGATGACCTGGGGCGTCGGTGTCTTCCCCAAAAAGGTTATATGACAACCGAGTGTAAAAGGAAAAAGGAATTCGAATGCACATCCGTAAGAATGCGCCAGGGGAAGGAAGGACACAATACTGTCGCCTGGTTCAAGCGGCATGTTTTCATGAGCATACCTGATGTTGGCTATCAGACTGTTATGAGTTAACATCACCCCCTTTGAAAAGCCTGTGGTTCCGCTTGTATAACTGATCTCGGCCAGCTCCCCGTTTTCAACCTTTGCCACGTTGAATACTCCAGGATTAAATCCATCCTTATATTGCTTGTCAAAACGCTTTTTGATATCCCCGGTAATCGTATCTAACCCGGAGCCATCCGCCGTATAAAAAGGGTTAAAATCCGTAAGGCTGAAGGCAGCCTTAATCTCCGGCATCTTTTTTACATCCAGAATATCGCGGAAAGTATCTCCGGCAAACAGGATCCTCGAATCAGAATGATTGATGATATGATGAATATCCTCAATGATGAAATCAGGTAAAATGGGAACGATCACTGCGCCGTATGTGACTACCGCCAGGTAGGTTATTGCCCAGTTTGCTGAATTTTTCCCTATAAGGGCTATTTTGTCGCCCTTGGTAATACCCGCCAGCTCCAGACCGGTATGAAGCCGGGCAATCCTGAGGGCAACCTCCGAGTACGTGTACGACGTCCCCTTGTAATCGGCGAGAGCACTCTTATCCCAATTCGACTTTATGCTCTTTTCAAGGAACTCAACAAAGTTTTCTTTTAGCATGATCGTTTTTGTCAGTGTAAAACAAAAATACACCTAAAAATGCCATGGTCAAACTTTTTTTTAATTTACTGGATTACCCTGATAGGCAAAGAGTTTAACGGGCCAGGAAACAATTTATGAAAAAACGGTCGACCCGGATGGTCGACCATTTATAGTTTGTATTTTATTATTCATGCAAAACCATCTCCTTAGCGATTGAAAAAGTAACGGCCGGGATTAAAAAATTACCTATTTTTAGGATCTAAACAAATATGAGATGAATAGTACCTTCAGTAAAGATTATTTTGATTTCTGTTTAGGGGTCTTTTTTTCCACATTAGGTTTTGTGTTTTATTTTTTTCTGAATCAAAAAGTTAGAGCCGGCCACCGGCTGGATGTTCAGGGCCATCCCGCTGATAACTCTCTGAAAATAATCTTTCAGAGATTATCCGGTGCCTTTATTTTCGGTGTTCTTCCCGCTTTTCTGTTTCTGATCTTTTCCGCCAGGCCCATGAATAAAATAGGACTGACCAATTATATCCCGCACCACACTTTTTTGCTGACTCTCATTTTTGCGGTTATCATTGTCCCAATGAATTATCTGAATGCAAAGCATCCTTCAAATCTTAAGATGTACCCGCAGATAAGGATCAGTTCCTGGCCCTTTTCGCTTGTGGTACTCAGTGCTCTTAGCTGGATCCTGTATTTGTTTGCCTATGAACTGTTGTTCCGGGGTATTCTCCTGTTTTCATCACTGGACATCCTGGGTTTCTGGCCTTCAGCTCTTCTTAATGCCGGCATTTACTCTCTCGTACATATCCCCAAGGGAGCAAAAGAAGCCCTGGGCGCTATACCCATGGGTTTAATTTTTTGCTACCTTGTAGTGATTACTGGGTCATTCTGGGTGGCTTTCTTTGTCCACATTCTTCTGGCTCTTACCAACGAGTGGTTTTCATTATATCATCATCCGGCCATCTCAATTAAAAAAATATCATGAACGTCTTCGTGAGTGGCGCTACAGGATTCATCGGAAGCCGGCTGTGTTTGAAACTGGCTGAAGACGGGAACGTCGTACATGCCCTGTATCGCTCTCCTGATAAAACGAAGGTCATCAGTCACCCGAATATACGGTTATTCAAGGGTGACATTCTCGACAAAGACAGCCTCGATAAAGCTATTTCGGGATGCCAGGCCGTTTACCACGCAGCAGCTTTTGCCAGCGTATGGGAAAAAAATCCGGGAATGATCTACAGGCTGAATATAGAAGGAACTATGAATGTGATACGGTCTTCCCTTCAGGCCGGGGTTGAAAAAATAGTGGTAACATCCACCGCCGGTATCTTAGGCGCTTCCGGTAAACACGAAATAAATGAACAAACCTATCAGGAATCATTCTTTACAGATTATGAAAACTCTAAATTTATCCTTGAAAAAATAATCGGCGTCCTTTCCGGGACAGGGCTGAATATTATCATTGTTAACCCGACCCGGGTTTATGGCCCCGGACTTCTCTCCGAGAGTAACGGAGTTACCCGCATGATAGACCGGTATTGTCGCGGAAAATGGCATTTTATTCCCGGAAACGGAAAATCCGTCGGCAACTATGTTTTTGTGGATGATGTCGTAACCGGTCATATCCAGGCAATGACTAAAGGAAAAACCGGAGAACACTATATTCTTGGAGGGGAAAATGCCTCGTATACCCTGTTTTTTGATACCCTGTCAAAAGTCTCCGGCAAAAAATACCGGTTGTTTAAATTACCCCTTTTTATTATGTTGCCCGTTGCTTATCTTTTGCTCTTTATTGCCGTGCTGACCCACAGACGTCCGCTTATTACACCGGCCCTGGTAAAGAAATTTAATGCAGACTTCCGGGTGTCTTCCGAAAAAGCGGAAAAAACACTTGGATATGATCCACGGAAATTGTCGGATGGACTTGAAGAAACTGTTGAATGGCTTAAACACAGGGAGACTAGATGATTAACTCAGAAAAATTTACTCTGGTTACCGGTGCCAGTTCGGGAATTGGTAAAGCCATTTCCTTCGAACTGGCAAAAAGGAAACATAATGTGCTTCTGGTATCTTTGCCAGGGCAGGGCCTTGAAAAAATAGCAGTTGAACTTCAGTCCCTTTATCATATTAAGACCGGTTGGTTTGAGACAGATCTGGCTATGACCAGCGGACCAAAAAGCGTATTTGACTGGACAAGGAGTGAAAACTACTCCGTTCAATACCTGGTCAACAATGCAGGTATCGCAGGTACTATGGCCATTGATAATGTGGATGAAAAATATATTGACGACCGTTTGCTGGTTAATATCCGGGCACTTGTTATCCTTTGCCGCTATTTTATCCCAGAAATGAAAAAATTACCGTCCGCCGGCATATTGAATATCTCAAGCCTTTCTGCCTTTTTCTCCATACCCTTTAAAAGCATTTATGCTGCATCCAAAGCCTTTGTCATGAATTTCAGCAGGGCTATCCGTACCGAACTGAATAACACCAATATTTCTGTTTCCGTAGTATGCCCAAACGGGGTGAGAACAAATCAGGGGACCCATGCAAGAATAGAGGCCCATGGGAATAAGGGCCGGCTGGTAACCCTTGACTCTGACGAAGTGGCAAGGATCGCAGTTGATGGGATGTTAAAACGAAAGTTCCTGATCATACCCGGAAAATTGAACTATATGCTGTTTATCGCTTCCCGCCTTATTCCGATAAGTATTCAACAATACTTCCTTTACCGGGAATTTTATAAGGAAATAATCGTGAAGGGGAACAGGGAGCCATAGCCAAATCGTTCCCGGCAGCCGTATGAACGGGCCTTCTGCACATAATCTCTGGTCCTGGGTAGATTTTTTCTTTGAATGACCCGAAAGCATCAATAAATGCCCTGCGTGGTGAATCCTGCCGGTACGTGCTTTTCCCTGGGCGTGATACTGAGTACAGGAATGTCGGAACGGTATAGCATCTGCTGCCCGTAAGTGCCCATAAGTATATTGAGATTGCTTGCCTTGTGCATCATTATCATCACCAGGTCAGCATCTATGGCATTACTATAATTCGTGGCAAGAGTAACCAGGTTTTCCCCATGCAATTTCTTCGGTACAACGGGAATCCTTCTCTTCTTCAAATACTCAGTACTCTGCTGCAAATAAGCATTTAACCGGCTGTTTAGCTTTTTGTTGTGCGAAGTGGTGACGCTTACAAGATGAACTTCTGCGCCGAAAATCTCTGCTATCTCTGCCGCAACAGGTACTTTTTGCCTGGTATCCACATGCATCTTCAGGGGAACAACGATTTTTTTTATGCCTGCCGGCACCTTTTTTCGAATCGTAATGACCGGGTTGGATGTTGCTGAAATAATTTTAAACGCATTACTGCCAATGAAAAATTCTTCAAATCCTGACGCACCATGGGTCGAAGCACATATCACACTCTCTTTGTACGATTCGGCCTGTTTTACGATCTCTTCATATATCCTTCCCTTCTTAATAATGTACCGGAGCTTTGATCCGTTCTCACAGAGCGGGGAATAATTCTTTATGATCTTTTCAAATTCCTTCCCGGCATAACGATGTTCTTCTTCAAGCGTCCCCGGACGAAAATCTTCACTCGTTTTCTGAACATATACCATTTGAATGTTGATGCTTTGTTTCCGGGAAAACAAAAGGGCCATTTCAATCCCCTTAAGGGAATCGGCTGAGAAATCCACCGGAATAATAAAATTTTTCATACGGGAATGGTATATGGATTAAGGGCTAAATTATAAAATAAATATCAGACTTTTAATATACCATGGAAATTTCAGTTGCAAAATTCGCGGCAGGCATGGGAAAACATGGTTTCATCCCGTTGCCATGCTCTCAAATTGTCCGTCACTGACCCTTGTTCGGACAAATAATAATTCCGGAATATACTTTTATTCATGAATAATTCAGGTTCTGAAACATCAAAATCCTGAGAAAAGCTTATTTTTACGCTTCAAAACCAAATATTAAGAATATATGGCCGCTGGCAATACAGTTATTACTTCAACCCCAGTCGCTGAGACATCAGATAACAAAGGTTACAGAACTGCCTTCATTGTTATGACTGCCTTGTTTTTCATGTGGGGTTTCATAACGTGTATGAACGATATTCTGATCCCGTTTCTTAAAAAAGTCTTTGATCTGAACTATGCTCAGGCGATGCTGGTTCAGTTCACTTTTTTCGGCGCCTACTTCATAGGATCATTGATCTATTTCATCATCTCAACTACTCTTGGAGATCCGATATATAAAATAGGATATAAACGGAGTATTATCATCGGCCTCCTTCTTTCCGCCCTGGGATGTATTATGTTTTACCCGGCAGCAAGTCTGAAAATTTACGGACTCTTTCTGGCCGCATTGTTCGTGCTGGCTCTTGGATTCACCTTGCTGCAAATTGCTGCCAACCCTTACATTGCCATATTAGGACCACCGGAGGGAGCTTCATCCAGACTTAACTTATCACAGGGGTTTAATTCTTTCGGAACAACAATTGCCCCGATCATCGGCGGATATTTCGTCTTTCATTTCTTTGCCCATTACGGGAAACCTCTCCTCGATACCATGGGAAATGTGGTCATGAGCGACATCAAAGAACCGCTGACAGCTTTCAGTGTGCAGGTTCCGTATTTCTTTTTTTCCGGAATTTTCCTCCTGCTCGCTGTTCTCATCGGCTTTACAAAATTACCACGACTCACCGGTGATCATGATATCGAAATCAATGCAGGTGCCCTTCGTTACAGAAATCTGGTCCTCGGTTTCGTGGCCATTTTTATGTACGTCGGGGCAGAAGTCAGTATAGGAAGCTTATTTATTAACTACGCCAGGGAACTCTTAAATTTTCCGGAGATGACCGCAAAATCCTTCCTGGCTTTCTATTGGGGCGGTGCCATGATCGGCCGCTTCCTGGGAGCCATTTCACTTTCCAACAAAGCTTCTGAAAGCCGGAAACTTAAAGGAATGGCCCTTACCAGTATAGTTGGATTTTTTCTGATCTATTTTATCGTCTACCTCGAAAGCTCCGATGGCTTCCCGATCACAAATGTTCTGCCGTTCATCGGATTCCTGATATTGAACTTCCTGGCTTTCCGGCTGGGTAAATCCATGCCGGCAAGAACACTCCTTATCTTTGCTCTGGTGAATATTCTTTTGCTTATCTCTGCAATGGCTCTTACAGGTAAATTCTCGCTTTGGTTCATTATTGGTATCGGCCTCTTCAATTCTATCATGTGGTCCAATATTTTTACCCTTGCAATCAAAGATCTTGGGAAATATACCAGTCAGGCTTCGTCCATCCTTATCATGGGAATTCTAGGCGGAGCCATATTACCCCTGATCCAGGGCAGTATAGCCGACACCATCGGAGGTATCCACTATTCCTTCTTTATCCCTGTGCTGGCATATACATTCCTGGCCTACTATGGATGGAAAGGACATATCCCGAAAAAAATCTGGTAGGTATGCCCCTTTTGAAACAAAGTAAATATGAAGACCGGCCGTTGCGGTTGTATCCTGCGCGGCAGCCGGCAGGTAATAAATTTGAAAATATTGATATATTGTGTTGACCGGGTATTTTAGCTCTCCATGGTTTTCCGATTAAATGTATGATGAAATGAAGAAAGATGTAGTTTTAGGTATCGATATTGGCGGAACATTTACCAAATTTGGTATGGTCACGGAAGATGGAAACGTCTTTAACGAAGACTCCGTTCAGACAGACCTCCATGAGGATATTAACCTGTACATAAAAGACCTGAAAAAAGCCGTTCATGACAAAGCTAAGAATGACGGTTTTAATATCACCGGAATAGGCGTAGGTGCACCAAATGGGAATTTTTATAATGGAACGATCGAGTTTGCACCCAACCTTCGCTGGAAAGGAATCATTAACCTGGCAAAATTGTTTGAACAGGAATTCCGGGTCCCGGTTACCGTTACAAATGATGCCAATGCCGCCGCCATGGGAGAATTGCTCTATGGGAATGCTCGCGGGATGAAGGATTTTATCATGATAACCCTTGGGACCGGACTGGGCAGCGGCCTGGTTGTCAACGGGGAAATGGTATACGGACACGATGGATTTGCCGGAGAACTTGGACATACTACTGTCTTCCTGAACGGCAGACATTGCGCCTGCGGCCGCCAGGGCTGCCTTGAAACCTACGTCTCAGCTCCCGGAATCAAACGTACGGTCTTTGAACTTCTGGGATCGGAAATTCATGACAGCCCACTGAGAAATATCAGTTTCACCAACCTCGACGCTATTATGATCAGCCAGCTGGCAGACCAAAACGATATCATCGCCCTTAAAGCTTTTGATTTTACAGGAAAAATCCTGGGACTGAAACTGGCCGACGCAGTTGCTCATACCAGCCCTGAAGCGATTTTCCTGTTTGGAGGATTAGCCAACGCCGGTCATCTGCTGTTTGACCCGGTAAAAAAATATATGGAGGAATTCCTTCTGCCAATATTCCAGAATAAAGTCAGACTGGAGCCTTCGGCTCTCCAGCATAAAAATATCGCCGTGCTCGGAGCTGCAGCACTGATGTGGAACGAAATGCATAAAAAAAACTAATCCCTTTCCAGGACTTCATTTATTTCAAGCTCCCAGTTAGACCTGATATTGATTTCCCCATCGTAATATTCGACCTTTTCAGGCTGGACGCCTCTGAGGTACTTCCCGGTGTCCCATTTCCGGTTCCCATTATAATCATGAACAAACTTTATTTTGTATTGCGCAGGCTTTAGATAATTGAAGTCAACCTTTTCATCCTTTGAAATGAATTTCTCTTCCAAAATGTTTTCTTTCTGATCCATTAACTGGACAATTACCGGACAATCCACACCCCGGACACCTACATGCAAAACCCCGTAATATCCATCATCCCGGGTGATAAAACTGACATCGGTCGTATCATTCGTGAGCCCGTAAATACCCGTGATGGCTCCGGGAAAAACCAAAAGCCTGTAAGTCGTCTTCTCCTTCCATGGATTATACAAACGCACCAACCGTATATCCATACTGTCCCTTTGAAGCTTGTAATTTTCCTTCGTGAATACCGAATCTTCTTTACTGAAGAGTTCTATCCGGGAGGTGTCCGTGTTCGCAATCGGGACATCAGTCCTGATGACAACAGGCAGATTAAGCTCCTGCGTCGCCTTATTACTAATGGTCCTTAAAATTAGAATTGAATCAGGCTCTTCCTTTGTCTTTTTCCGGCTTTTGACCGGCTCACGGTAGGTAAATTTGAGGGTATCCGTCATGGATACTTTCCTTCCCAGAGAATCTGTTCCGGTAAAAATCGTGGCCAGCCTGATTGTATCCATATCAATTACCGACGGTTCGGTAACCCAGAATGTGAAGCTGTCGTTAAGGGCATTCTTTTCCGGAAGATACCAGTTTTCATGTGAAGGGTCAAGTGAAATGATCCTGAAACTGTCTGTAACCGGATTGTTAAAGGAAAAATTAAGCACCCTTCTGTCTTTTCGGCTAAAGTCGGTGAGATATTGCTTTTCATTATTCTCTTCAAAAAGGAATAAATGGATCAAAATCTTACCTTCATATTTCCTGGCTGATGACAGTTTAAAGGAATCAATTCTGCTCTGCATCAGACTGTCGGCTTCCATATTCAATGAGTCCACAACAAGCGTGTCGGGATGCAGCCGGGTGAAATATTCAGGCGTAATATCAAGTGCTGAATCCAGAAAAGCAATCTCTTCGTTCGGAAGATCGAAACGATAATTTGAGTTCAGATCTTTCAGTGCAAAAATATGAAAGGTAGCTGATTTCAGATTGTTCAGGGCGAAGTAACCTTCTTTGTCCGTCTTCGCGACATAAAGCGGACTTTCCTTCAGAAAGGCTGAATCGCTCAGATCGTTATAAAGTAAAATGCTTACCGGATCCTTTGATGGCTGAAGGTCGAACGCATCAACCAGACGACCGTAAATTGAAAGTGAATCAAGATAATTGCCGGTTGAAAAAACATATTCATAATTAGACAGAATATTCCCTTCGTTGTTATCTTTGATCGACTCCCCGAAATTCAGGGTATAGGTCGTGCTGTCCTGCAATTCATTGTTCAGATCAATAAGGAGGGTCTTGTTCTTTAATATCACATCAACCCGTTCTTTGAGAGGAGGAGAAACGACAAGTTGCTGATTTACATTATCCAGGGTGATGAATTCATCGAAAGTTATTTCAATTTTCTGCCCCTTAAAATGGATCGAATAATTCGGAGGTTCAGATCTTAGTACGACGGGCGGTTTTGTGTCTTTAGGCCCACCTGACAGACTGCCCATTTTGGCACAATCAGACAGGGAGAGAAGAATTGCCGGCAGAAGAAAATATAAATATGACCTTTTCAAGCTTTTTATCTTTATCAGCAAAACTACAAAGTTAAATGATTAACGCAGAAAACAGCCTGAAATTATTTTGCAGGGCGCTGTATACAATAGCTTTTACCGTTGATGTTCTCGCTGACCATGATACCCGGCAACGAAATTCAACAATTCTTAAATCAGGGATAAGAATATTTTTGTAAGTTTAACGTTCGATTTAAAATATATCAAACACACCTATTATGTTATTGCAAAGTATTGTCTGGAATGTCAACCCCTGGCTCGTAAAATTCGGAGATAATTTCGGAATCCGCTGGTACGGCCTTCTCTTTGCCAGTGGATTCCTCTTCGGCTATATAATTTTTACCCGCTTTTTTATTAAACAGGGCCTCTCAATCGAGCTGCTCGATAAACTGACCATTTATGTGGCCCTAGGAACTGTCATCGGAGCGCGACTGGGCCATTGTATATTCTACGATGCCCATTATTATATCCAACATCCGCTTGAAATCATCGAGATCTGGAAAGGTGGCCTGGCAAGTCACGGGGGTGCCATCGGTATCCTTTTCGCCCTGTGGCTTTTTGTCAGGAAATATAAACTTCCCTTCCTGTGGATCATGGACCGGGTGACCGTTGTCACAGCTCTTGCCGGTTTCTTTATCCGTACCGGAAACCTTATGAACTCTGAGATTTACGGTCGGCCTACCAAACTCCCCTGGGGTTTTGAATTTATCCGCGACCAAAGCCGGGTGAATTTCTATGATCCCAACACCGGTAAACTCCTCGGACAACATCTGCCCTGCCATCCCACTCAAATCTATGAAGGACTGAGCTATCTTCTAATCTTTATAATTCTTTTCTGGGCTATCAGAAAATACGGTCCCAAACTTAATGACGGCGTAATCTTTGCCTGGTTCCTTATCTCTGTCTTTACCGCCCGTTTCTTCATCGAATACTTAAAGTTTGTTCAGTCCGATTTCGAAAACCAGCTGATAAATAAAATTCATCTCGACATGGGCCAGTTACTTAGCATCCCCTTTGTGCTTTTTGGTATCGGATTGCTGATATGGTTGAGAAAACACGGCAAACACACACAAACCATACAACCCGCAAAATAAACCGGACACGTCCTGGCTTTTTCGTTCTGAATTCGTGTCAAAAACACATGCGGTGTAAAACATTTTGCACAAATTTTAGTTTTTATTAGCGGAAAACAATGTGTAACGGGGATGACCGGAAGGGGCGATAAAGGGTGACCGTTGATCAGACAAACAACCTTCCGTTTGCAATTTCTACAAAGTTTACTGGTAAAATGAATTTTGCGTGGTCCGTAAAATTCCCGATAACGTAGTTAAAACCTGTCATGATGGATTATTTCATGGAATTTGTACGGGCACTGGTACTATTAATGCTGGAGATGGCTCCCTATCTTCTTCTGGGCTTCCTGTTCGCAGGAATGCTTTACGCCTGGTTTCCCGGTCACAAAGTCGCTAAATACCTTGGGAAAAATAATTCGGGCTCCGTCATTAATGCTGCCTTGTTGGGCATCCCTCTTCCTCTATGCAGTTGTGGCGTTATTCCAACCGGCGTTTCATTTTATAAAACCGGGGCTTCTAAAGGTTCTGCTGTATCATTTCTGATTTCGACACCACAAACCGGTGTGGATTCGGTTATGGTTACCTGGTCTCTTCTTGGCTTGCCTATGGCCATTATCAGACCAATAATCGCTCTTGTAACCGGCTTTCTTGGCGGTTTTCTCACAAACCGGTCGGAAAACCGGTCGGAAAACCTGTCACCAAAACCACCGGAGATACCCGCCCTGCCTGAAAATAAAAAGACAGGTATAATCGCTATGCTCCGATATGCCTACATTGAATTTCTGGAAGATATCGTAAAGTGGTTGTCGATCGGTTTACTCATCGCAGCCCTGATCGCCGTCATTATTCCAGACGACTTCTTCCTGCGCTACCTGTCAAACGACTACCTCAGCATGATCGTTATTCTGGCAGCCTCCGTACCCTTGTATGTGTGTGCAACCGGATCAGTACCTATTGCCGCAGCCCTCATGCTTAAAGGCTTATCACCAGGTGCCGCCATTGTGTTTCTGATGGCCGGACCAGCTACCAATGCGGCTACCATCTCAGTCATTGGCAATGTCATGGGTAAAAAAACCCTTTTCTATTACCTCTTTTCTATTATCGCCGGAGCCCTCTTCTTTGGTATCGCTGTGAATGAATTTTTACCCCGCGAATGGTTTACCAGGGCTGTTCATGAAATGAATCCGGCTACCGGCGCACATGAATTCCTTCCCTACTGGCTTCAGACTGGATCCGCTGTTCTGCTGTCGGTACTGATGATAAACGGTCTGATAAGAAAATATTTTCCCCGCCTGTTTAAAAAACAGGAACTAAATAATGAACCTTTAAAAATGAATAGGATGACTATCAAAAAAGTAAATGTGGAGGGTATGACCTGTAATCATTGTAAAATGACCGTCGAAAACAACATTCGTAAGATAGAAGGCGTCGAATCTGTCTATGCTGATCTCTCAACAGGATCGGTAACCATTGAAGGCGAATTCGTTGACCTGTCAGCTGTCGAGGAAACCGTTAACGGCCTGGGCTATAAATACTCAGGAGCAGAAAATTAACCCGGATAATAATACAGGTTTATCTTTCATGACAACTGATCCCCTGTAAAATAGTGAACCCCTTCTTTGATCAGCCGGCAGACAAATCCTTACTTTCGTTTCTGTTTTAAGCTTTCTGGTGAAATGGGATCTTCATAAATAATCCCTAACTTTGAAGCCCGGATTTAATTTGGAAAACAGAAGATGAATACTCCCGGATTCACCTTCACACAAAAACTTTAAAATTTATATAGTATGTACAAAGTTGTTCTCTTACGTCATGGTGAAAGTCAGTGGAACCTCGATAACCGTTTCACAGGATGGACTGATGTGGACCTTACCGAAAAAGGCAGGGTGGAAGCTAAAAATGCAGGTAATCTGCTAAAAGATAACGGATTTGAATTTGATATTGCGTTTACTTCCGTGCTTAAAAGAGCTCTCCGGACATTGTGGATCGCCCTCGACGAAATGGATCTTCTCTGGATCCCCGTCGTAAAGTCGTGGCGCCTGAATGAGAGACATTACGGGGCACTCCAGGGCCTGAATAAAGCCGAAACAGCTGAAAAACACGGAGAAGAAAAAGTACTCATCTGGAGAAGAAGCTATGATATCCCTCCACCACCACTCGAAAAAACAGACAAACGTTATCCGGGAAATGACCCCCGGTATAAAGACATGGATGAAAAAGACATACCGCAAACAGAATGCCTTAAAGATACTGTCGATCGCTTTCTGCCTTTCTGGCATGAAACGATTGCCCCTGCCATCAAATCGGGAAAACGGGTGATCATCGCCGCTCACGGTAACAGCCTGAGAGCACTTGTCAAGTATCTCGATAATATCAGCGACGAGGAAATCATTAAACTCAACATCCCGACAGGCGTACCGCTGGTCTATGAACTTGGTGATGACATGAAACCCATTAAACATTATTATCTGGGCGACGAAGATGCCGTTAAAAAAGCCATGGAAGCCGTCGCCAACCAGGGGAAAGCTAAAAAATAATCACAAGAGTCCTTCTCCTTTGTTCGGAAACCGGAGAATTTAAGACCTCCTGCCTGTGCAGTTTTTTATAATCCCTCCTGAAAAATGGAGATAAGAGAAAAAATCATCATCCGGGCTTCCTGGATCAGCATTGTTGGGAATGCACTCCTGGCAGCAGTGAAAATCATTCTGGGCCTTATCTCCGGAAGTATGGCCGTTGTGGCTGACGGCATTGATTCAGCCAGCGACATCGCGACCTCCTTTATTACCCTCATTACCGCCAGACTGCTGTCAAAACCTCCCAACATCAAATATCCCTACGGCTACGAGAAAGCAGATACCATCGCTACCAAAGCCCTCTCCTTCATCATTTTCTTCGCCGGATCTCAACTGGCTATCTCAACCATTGAAAGGATCACCAGCGATGAAGTGTACGTGATGCCCGGCCAACTCGCCATTTATGTTACCATGTTCTCTATCTTCTCTAAACTTGCCCTCTCCGTCTACCTGCAAAAATCCGGGAAACGTGTTAACAGCGCCATGCTCAGCGCAAATGGGAAAAACATGCAGAACGATGTCCTGATCTCCTGTTCTGTCCTTGTCGGTCTGATCTTTACCTTTATCTTTAAGTTGCCCATACTCGACAGAATAACAGCCCTGGCCGTGAGCATTTGGATCATGAAGGTCGCCGTGCAGATCTTTTTTAAAACGAATATGGAACTTATGGACGGAATGAACGACCCTGTACTGTACTGCGAACTGTTTAACGCCGTCAGAACCGTAGAGGGAGCTCAAAATCCTCACCGTGTGAGAGTCAGAAAAATAGGAAATTTCCACATGATCTCCATGGATATAGAAGTCGACCCGATGATGTCCGTTACCGACGCCCATAATATCGCTCAGAAAGTTGAGGAACAAATCAGGACTACCCTTCCTAATGTATATGATATCGTCGTGCATGTCGAACCTATTGGAAATACCCGTGAGGATGAAAAATTCGGACTGACCGAAATGGATGTGAAAGAAATTGAAAAGAATCAAAACCATCGGCGCTGATCAAAAAGAATTCTCTCCTACTTATTTACTGAAATTTCACCCCCTCTGACAGGTCAATGATAACCCTTTCCTGTTTTTTTTCTTTCAGACGAAATCTTTCTAACTTTATCCGGATTAATTAAACATAGATGACCATGAATATCACACGCGATATGAAGATGGCAGATGTCATCCATCTCGACTATACACTTTTACCCGTTATCACCCGGTTTGGTATTAATCTGGGCTTTGGTGATAGAACAGTTGAAAAAGTATGCCTTGAAAATAATGTAAACCTTGATTTCTTCCTTGAAATCACCAATTCATTCATCGATGAAGACTACATCCCACAAAAAGAACTGGACTCATTCCCCGTTTGTCTTCTGATCGATTACCTGAAAAAAACCCACCGGTATTACCTGGATGAAAAAATTCCCGAACTGGAGGAAATGATCAGAAATATGGCTTCGTCTATACCCGCAGAAAAAGAAAAAGCATTACTGGTGAAAAATTTTTTCGTGGAATATCGCACCGAACTGGAAAATCATATCATGCGTGAAGAAAAGAAAGTCCAGCCTTATATTCTTGAAATTGAAACTGCATACACAGGAAACCACCTTCCCGGGGAACTATATGAAAAAATCAAACAGTATTCCATGAAGGATTTTGCCGGAGAACATGATAATGTTGAAGAAAAACTCTTCGATCTTAAAAATATCATCATTAAATATATGCCTCCATGTGCCGATAAAGCTCTCTGCAACAGGATCCTGATCGAGCTTTTCCGCCTTGAGAAGGATCTGAATGCCCATGCATCCCTGGAAGATAAAGTCCTGATCCCGAAGGTAGCTAATATGGAAAACATCCTTTTGTCCAACTATGCCAAAAACTGAAATGGATCGTATAACCTTCATCGTTGCAGAAAAAGCGTACCTGGTTCGCAAAGGGATCGTTTCGATCATAAACCGGATCGACCACGCAAGTGTCATTAAAGAACTCGGGAAACTCGACGGTATAAATTCGGAAATCCTCAGGTTTAACCCCGACTTTATCGTTTTTAATCCGAACCTGATCCCTCTCAGTCAAAATTTCAGAAACTTTACCATCAAAGCAGATCTCCTGAAAAAAGGTGTTGCCATTACAACGACAGGGCCAAAACATAAAGGGATGATTGCAACCGTCAGGGAAATCATTGATGTTAACGATGAAAGAGATGTGATTATCCAAAAATTTAAAAACCTCGTTGAACCAACCGTGCTCCAGCGAAACAAGTCTTCTCTGAGCAGCGAATTGAGTGAACGTGAAAAAACGATTCTGAAATATGTGGCTAAGGGACTAACAAATAAAGAGATAGCCGAAAAACTTTACCTCTCCGCCCATACCGTCATTACCCACAGGAAAAATATCACTACGAAACTGGGGATAAAAACTATTTCCGGATTAACGGTCTATGCTATTCTAAACAACCTGGTAAGCCTGGAAGAGATCTCATGATCTCCGCGAATAATTAACCCCGCTTTCCGTTTTCACAGCCTTTTTACCCGAAAATAAGTTTAATAATATCATTTTACATGGTAGTAGCCACCCGGAAATTCAATATTTTTATAAATCAGTAATCCTTATCTATGAATGATGAGTGTCCAAAAAACATATTTCCTGCGAAATATGGTCTGTTCCTGTTGTATCCTTCTTCTCAGGGAACGTCTTGAAAAGGCCGGAGCCTCAGTAACGGAAATAAAACTCGGCGAGGTAACGATTGTTTTTAATGAGGAGGTTTGCCATGAAAAAGACATCGTATCCCTGATAAATAACCTTGGCTTCGAAATTATTCATGATAAAAACATACAGCTCGTTGAACAGATAAAACTGACGGTTATAGAACTGATCCATCAGCTGAACAACGTTAGTTCTATCATCCGTAAATCAGACTACCTGGTGGAAAAACTGGGTATGAGCTACCAGCAACTCTCTAAAACCTTCTCACAGCATGAACCGGTTACCCTCGAACGATTCATCATTCTTCATAAAATTGAAAAAATAAAAGAACTTATCGACTCGGGAGAGTATTCATTCAGCGAGATAGCCTGGATGATGGATTACAGCAGCGTGCAGCATCTTTCGGCCCAGTTCAGACAGATCACCGGGTTAACACCTTCCGATTACAAAAAATCCGACCGTTCCATCCGGAATTCACTGGAATCCCTTTATTGATACCCCGTTTCTCCTCCTTTGTCGGTCTTTAATACAGAATTTTGTAAACTATTTACAAAATTATATGAGAATTATTTTACAAACAGATCGGATATTTGTAAGCATATAAGTCTCTGTAAACAATTGTACCATGTTAATCAAAAAAAATATTGCCATCAGTGATTCCGGATTCTTATTCGACCCGGCTACCGGAGAGTCATTCACCTTTAATCCCACCGGGCTTGAAATTTTCAGATATATGAAGGAGAATAAATCCTTTGATGAGATCCGTGAAATTATTCTGAACAATTATGACGTCGATAAAAACAGTTTCGAACGGTTTTATTATGATTTCGTTTCTTCCCTGAAACAATTTCAGTTGATCCAAAATGAAGAAGAAAAAAATTAATGTCGGTGTTACAGGCCTCAATAATACGGACAATCCCGGTCCCGGCGTTCCTGTAATAAGGGGAATAAAGGATTCATCCATTTTTGATGCCCGGATAGTCGGCCTTGCGTATGAAAACCTGGAGCCGGGGATCTATATGGAAGGACTTTTGGATAAAACCTATCTCCTGCCTTATCCCTCAGAAGGAATTGAAATTTATATGCAGCGTATCACATATATCCAGGACAGGGAAAAACTGGATGTCCTGATCCCCAATTTCGATGCCGAATTGTATACCTTCATGAAATCGGAGGATAAAATGAAAGCCCTGGGTATTCATACATTTTTGCCCGGCATTGAACAGTATGAGGAAAGAAGCAAATCCAACCTGCCGGCTTTCGGAAAAAAATATGGGGTTGATGTTCCCGGTAGTGTCGACGTCACCTCGCACGCAGATCTTCTGAAGCTCGACAAGGATCGTAATTTTGAATACCCGCTGATGGTGAAGGGGAAATTCTACGACGCTTATGTAGCGTATAATGTCGAACAGATGATCAGCCATTTTAACCGGATCAGCGCAAAATGGGGACTGCCCGTGATCGTGCAGGAATTTATCAAAGGTACGGAAGTAAATGTGGTGGCTCTGGGCGACGGCAAAGGAAATACCATTGGAGCTGTTCCCATGCGGAAACAATATATCACAGATAAAGGGAAGGCCTGGGGCGGTATCACCCTCGACGACCCCCGTATGCTCGAACTGACCCATAAAATAATCGGTGAAACCAAGTGGAAAGGGGGAATGGAACTCGAACTGATTAAAACCAACCAAAACAAATATTATATTATTGAAATCAATCCCCGGATTCCGGCATGGGTGTATCTCGCCGTTGGTGCCGGACAGAATCTCCCTGAAGCTCTGGTTTGTCTGGCTCTTGGAATGGATGTCACTCCTTTTACCGAATATAAAAAAGGAGTCATGTTTGTGAGATATTCTTACGACATGATCTGTGATATGAAAAAATTCGAAGCCCTTTCAACCAACGGCGAAATATAACCTGAAACTCATGAGACGGGATGGAGCTCTTCTTCAAACCCCGGCTCTTAATGAACAAAATATACAGATCCTATGGAAAAATTACCTTTTGAACGGCCCGTAATTAAAAAAGTGAACGCCGGCATGCCTGGCAAATTCGGTATGAAACAGGGTTTCGACATCATCTCCGATATTGATGGAGTACCGGTACTCAAAATAATCTCAGAGTTCGGCTCCCCTGTTTTCATTCTGTCCGAAAAAACCATCCGGGAACGATACCGGTCAGCCTTGAGCGCCTTCAAAAAACAGTACCCGAAAGTTCAGCTGTCCTGGTCCTACAAAACTAATTATCTGGATGCGGTTTGCAGAATATTTCACCAGGAAGGATCGTGGGCCGAAGTGGTTTCCGGCTTTGAATACGACAAAGCTCTCCGTAACGGAATCTCCGGTGAACATATCATATTTAACGGACCTGATAAATCGGAGCAGGATCTTGAAAAAGCCGTGAACAAGAGGTCCATGATACACATCGATCATTTCGATGAAATGTATTTATTGACAAATATTGCGGAAAAGGCAGGAAAAAAAGCCAGGGTGGCCATCCGTGTGAATATGGATACCGGCATTTACCCGATGTGGGACCGCTTCGGATTCAATTATGAAAACGGTGATGCCTGGGATGCCCTGAACCGTATCATGATGAATGAAAACCTCATCCTGGAAGGTTTACATACCCATATCGGAACATATATGCTTTCTGTAAACGCTTATAAAATCGCGGCAACAAAACTTGCCGACCTGGCTGCTAATATATTTAATAAGTACGGTCATGTCATATCCTACCTCGATATGGGAGGTGGATTTGCATCCAAAAACACCCTTAAAGGTGCTTATCTTCCCGGCTATGATACCGTTCCTGAATTTGATGACTATGCCGGAGCTATAACTTCCGGCATCATGTCCTCTGCTATCCGAAAAGAAAACCTGCCCCTTTTAATCCTCGAAACCGGCCGCGCCCTTATTGATGATGCCGGTAGTATCGCAGGAACAGTCCTGGCCAATAAGCGACTTGCTGACGGAAGAAGGGCCACCATCGTGGATGTAGGTGTTAACCTCCTCTTCACATCCTTCTGGTATCAACATGAGTTCCATCCGGCACAACCCGTGTCATCACATAGCGAAGAATCTACCATCTATGGCCCGCTGTGTATGAATATTGATGTAATTCGTGAAGCGATAGCCTCCCCCGTTATGAAAAGAGGAGACCATTTCGTGATCAGCAGGATAGGAGCCTACAACATGACCCAGTGGATGCAGTTTATTACCCTGCGCCCGAATATCGTATTGATTGATATCCATGGTATAACCCACCTGGTGCGGGAAAAAGAAACGCTGGAAACCATCGTGACACTGGAAAAAATTCCTGATCACCTTAAATAAAAAACGATGAGGCTTTCAAAAATCCCTTTCAAGCCCTTTCTGCGTGGCATCATCAACAGCTACTCTCAGGTCTTCTTCTCGGATCACCGGATTTTTGCCATTATCCTGCTACTGGTCAGTTTTATCGACCCAAATACCGGTGTTATCGGACTCGTTTCCGTTTTCATCTCTAACCTTACTGCCTGGAAGCTGGGATTTAACCGGAATGAAATTGAAAAGGGCCTGTTTGGATTTAACAGCCTTCTCGTTGGCCTCGGTATCGGATACTTCTTCGTTCCATCTGTCGAGTTGTATCTCATTGTAGTGTCGGCCTCGATATTAACCCTGATGTTCGTGACACTGTTCCGGGGTATTTTGCAAAAATACGGCCTTCCTTACCTGTCCGTTCCCTTTCTTTTTGGCATCTGGACCATCCTGATTGCTTCCAGATACTTCGAAGCTATCGGTATCAGTCAAAAAGGTATCTATACACTGAACTGGCTCTATGGTGTTGGCGGATCTACCCTGGTGAACCTCTATGAAAGACTGAATAACATCCACCTTGCCTTCCCGGTGGAAACATACTTCAAGGCTATCGGTGCCATATTTTTTCAGTTCAGCACCGTTGCCGGTATTCTGATTGCTATCGGACTCCTGATATATTCGCGAATTGCATTTCTCCTTTCCGTATACGGCTTCAGTATTGCTTTTCTCTTTTACCGGATTTTAGGCGGAAACATCGCAGAACTGAGTTATACCTATATCGGCTTTAATTATATCCTGACTGCTGTTGCTATCGGCGGCTTCTTCCTGATCCCTTCAAAAAAAACCTTCCTGTGGCTGCTGATCCTCATCCCTATCGTCATTCTACTGACACTGAGCCTCTCCAGAGTCTTTTTAGTCTATCAGTTGTCAATTTATGCCCTTCCCTTCAACATCGTTGTCCTTATGTTCATCTATACCTTGAAATTCCGGCTGTTTCCGTCTCATGACCTTAATGAAGTTTATTATCAGCAAAACAGCCCGGAGAAAAACCTGTACGCTTATCTTAACCAGATAAATAATGCCCGGCACCGTAACTTAATCCCTTTCAGCCTTCCGTTTCACGGTAAATGGACCGTATTGCAGGCCCATGACGGAGAATATACGCATAAGGATGATTGGCGTCATGCCTGGGATTTTGTCATCCTCGGTGATGCCGGAAATCCATTCAAAAATAACGGGGATTTCCCGACCGATTATTATTGTTATGGAAAATCGGTTCTTGCCCCGGCTTCAGGAACCGTTGTGGAGATTATCGATGACGTGGAGGATAATGACATCGGGATGATCAACCTGCATAAAAACTGGGGAAATACAATCATCATTAAGCATGCCGAATACCTTTATACCAGTCTGAATCATCTCCGGTCAGAATCCATCTGCGTCAAAGAAGGAGATAAAGTAAAGGTCGGACAGAAAATTGGTGAAGCCGGTAACTCGGGCCGGTCGGCCTATCCCCATTTACACATGCAGTTTCAGGCCTCGCCTTATATCGGATCAAAAACGATCGATTATCCTTTGGGTTACTATCTCGAGATAAATAACGATAAGCCGGTTCTCAAATCTTTCGACCGGCCGGCTAAAGACATGATCATCACAAATGTTGAATCGACAAGGCTTCTTAAAAATAGTTTCAGCCTGGTCCCCGGTCGTATCCTCAACGTTAAATATACGCTTGACGGAAAGGAAGGAACAACCCGGTGGGAAGTTTTTACAACAATCTATAATACATCCTATATATACGAACAAGATTCCAACTCCCTGGCCTGGTTTGTAAATGACGGTGTTATGCTAAACTTTACCCATTTCACCGGTAGCAAGAAATCCCTTCTATATCGTTTTTATCTGGGACTTTACCGCGTTCTCCTGTCTTATTACCAGGATCTTGAGTATAGAGACGAACTTCCTCAAAATCTCACATTTTCTTTTCCTGTACTTACCCTGCAGGATCTGTTCGCCCCTTTCATTATCTTTCTTAAAACAGAATACAAAATGATCAGTAAACAAGTGGATAATCCCCTTCAACCCTCCGAAATATATTTGCATTCAGAATTGATAAAAAAAATATTCTGGCGGACTACGAAAAAAAATGCTTTTGATATCAAAATAACCAATGAAGGAATTAATCTTTTAATCAGAACGGGGAAAAATGAGATCACAGCACAAATTTCTTAAAATAGGGCAGGTTCTTATGATCCTTTTCATGACCCCGGTGCTGACGGCACAGGAGCAGAACACCTTTATGTATTTCGATTCCCTGACGTACAAACAATACCTTGATAAGGATTGGAAAAACCTTGAAAATACATCAAAAAAAGCATTGAAAGAGGGTCTGGATTACTACTACCTGAGAATGCGCACCGGAATTGCTATGTTTGAACGCGGCAAGTATATGAAAGCTATTCCACAGTTCAGGAACGCCGTTTCATTAAACAATCTGGATCCTGTAGCCAGAGAATATCTATATTATTCAATGGCCTTCTCAGGAAGGGAGATGGACGCTATGCTCTTCTATAAAAACAACGAACATTATCTTGAAAGTAAAGTAAAGCTTAAGAAAAAGTCTGTTCAGGACGTATCCGTGGATGCGGCCTTACATTTTAATTTTGAGTCAAATTTTAAATCCCTCTTCGACCAGAATAATCTGGCTGGTATCGAAGGATCCCAAACCATAACCCGTCGTTATTTTAACAGTAGCTTCCTCTTAAAACACCAGATTGGAAAAAGACTGATCCTGTACCATGGTGGTACTCTGTTGATAAAATACGATTATTATTACACTCAGAGCATCCTGAATAATTTTGAAAGTGATGAACATAGTATCCGTCAATATCAATATTATGCGGGCCTTAGTATTAATCCGGGCGGAGGATTTATTATTACCCCTGCATTCCACTACATCAGATTCAACTCTCCCCCCTTGTCATACCATGAGCGCAGAGCCGCCAGTCAGCTCATCCTTCCCGGGTGGAATGCAAATTATTACCTTGGACGCCTTTCCGTTTTTAAACATTTCTGGCTGCTGGATAACGGACTTGGCTTTACTTATTCAGAATTGAGCAATCACAAACAGGTTGAGACCGATTATAAAATCGCTTTTTATCCACTGGGAAATCTGAATTTATATGTCATTGGAACTGCTTATGCGGTATGGGAAGACCCGACCCTGATGACCAGGGATATGCGTTTCGCGTATGACGGCCTGCTGGGTTTCAGGCTGAGCCCGAAAATATGGCTGGAAGCTGATATCCTGGCCGGTGAAATAAAAAATATGGCTACCAGCGAAGGCTTCATCATTTATAACGGAAACGAAACCATCACATCAAAATATGCCCTGTCATTAATCATCCCTGCAGGAACTATGACGTTCTCTCTGCGTGGCGCCCTGTTAAATTATTATAGTACGCTAACCGATATTCAGGGTATGGATACAAATATTAACAAACTAAACTTTAGTGGTCTATCATTAATAGGAGGTATAAAATGGAACTTATAACTAAAAAAATTGCCGTTATTACTTTTCTGCTTACTCTTTTTTCCCTTGCCGGGATCAGTCAGAGCTTTGAAAAGCAGGTCTCTGCCTTCCAGCAAAGTTATATCAATGAAGCGTCGGGAGACTTTACCAAAGCCATTGAAAATCTGAAAGAAGTCTATATGTCTGACGGCTATGAAATAAATCTCAGACTCGGTTACCTGTGTTACCTGACAGGCCGGTTTACAGAATCATTAGCCTATTACGGAAAGGCCGTAGATCTTATGCCCTATGCTGTTGAACCAAGATTCGGGTATGTCCTTCCGGCTGCGGCCATTGGAAACTATACCCTGGTATTGAAGCAGTATGATAAAATCCTTGAAATAACACCCAATAACTCTATCGTACTTCATCGTATTGGCCTCATATCCTACGGGAGGGAAGATTATGAAACCGCCGAAAAATATTTCCAGAAGGTCGTAAACCTCTACCCCTTCGATTATGAAGCACTTACGATGCTTGCATGGACTAAATTCAAACTGAATAAACTCCGGGAAGCTAAAGTCCTGTTCTATAAAGCCCTTCTGAACACACCAAGCGGAAGCTCGGCCGCAGAAGGTCTCGAATTGCTCTCGGTGGAAGACAATACTCAATAAGGAAAACCCCGGAACTGTGCTTTTGGGCTTTTAGGTTAATCCGATAACGTTTGATAACTTCATTTCCCCGGCAGATTTAAATAAGTAATTTGCCTTTTAGATAACGAAATGATTGCGAGTCCTCATAGTATATGGTGCGTATCAGAAAATATCGGATAAATATTGAAGGCCGTTAAGAAGTATACTATATTTGTGGTTAAAATTAATAAGTTATGGATAAAAATAACCGGACAGCAAGATCACTCCTGATTATTCTGATAATTCTGTCAGTGGCCCTCGTTATTGTATCTGTCATTTTCTTCACCCAAAAGAGGAAGAGCAATGAAATGATTTCACAACTCCAGGAATATTCAAATATTGTTGAGGAAAAAAAGGATTCTCTTGAATATGAGCTCAATAATATTATTGTCAAATATGACTCCCTGATGACAAATAACGATTCGATCAATACCATGCTCGTTGCACAGCAGGATAAAATAAAAAAACTGCTGTCCCTGAGGGTTAACGATGCTGAAAAAATACGAAAATACGAAAAAGAACTTGGAACCATCCGGGAGGTATTACGCAGCTATATCGTGCAAATCGATTCACTTAACACACGCAATCAAATCCTTGTCGCCGAGAATAAACAGCTTAGAAATAAAACGGTAGAAACACAAAACCAGAATATACAGCTGAAGCAGGAAAAGGAACAGTTAACATCTATTAAAGATGCAGCGACAACCCTCATCGCGGCAAATATAGAAATTGTTCCCCTGAATAAGCGAAGTAAGGAAAAAGATAAGTCTGATAAGATCGAAAAAATACGCGTCGATTTTGTCATCAGAAAAAATACAGTCGCCGAACCGGGACCCAAAGTGATCTATCTTCGCATTATCCGACCCGACAATGTCGTTCTGGGCGCAACTGACGCAGGCATAATTAAAATCAATGACATGGAAATTCCCTATTCGGCAAGCCGTGAGATTCAGTATGAAAACCAGGATTTGCCGGTTTCTATCTTTTGGAACAATAACGGGGATCTGATTTCCGGAAATTATAAAGCTGAGCTTTATGCAGAAGGAAAACAGATCGGTGAAACCGAATTCAGCCTGAAGTAAGCGCAAGGGTAAATAACATATTTGTGCTTTCCCGGTCCTGATGTTACTGGGCACTCACTATACTTCTTTTGCAGCCCATTGTTTCTTATTTTCTTTTTGTTCTGTTTATGAGATCTTTACCTTTTCATAAAATTGAAGAAAAATCAAATGCCTGATATTGAATGAGAATTGGGATTATCATAGGAAGGATCGGAGGAATTGACGGTGTTGCCCTTGAAACCGAAAAATGGA
Organism: uncultured Bacteroidales bacterium; assembly: GCA_963732905.1. Lineage (GTDB taxonomy): Bacteria > Bacteroidota > Bacteroidia > Bacteroidales > DASQZK01. Next base: position 623,926 of record CAVTBM010000004.1, on the reverse strand, counting down.
TCGAAGTCCTGCGGCAAATGGGACATCAGGTCTTTATCATCTCCGGACAATACCAGGGACATTCAATAAATCCGGAAAATGAAACTCTTGTGCCGGAAATGTCTTTTCATTCCCCCGAAAGTTTCTGGAGCCAGAAAAAAGCATTCTTCCTCCCCGATACCGATCCCAAGGAGCTGATTCAACATATTAACTTGTATTCCAAGGTGATCTATAAAAAAATCACGGAATGGGTGAATGGGAACAAGCTTGAACTTCTGATTTCGGAAAACGCCTCTGCACTGCCTGCCCACCTGGAAATGGGTATCGCCATCCGCAATGTTGTCAAAAAAACAGGTCTGCCAACCATTACACATGATCACGATTTCTCCTGGGAAAGAGGGGAAAGATATTTCTCGCCTCATGAACAAATTAATCGCTTCGTTGAAGATGTCTTTCCAATGAGGTTGCCAAATAACGTGCATGCCGTAATCAATTCCCATGCGAAAAGTTCTATTAAGGCCCGTTTCAGCCGCAATGCCATAATAGTCCCAAATGTCATGGATTTCAACAGACCATTTGGCCTGAGCACTGAAAAAAACCATTGTCTCCATCGGTATCTGGGCTTTGATTGTGAAAAAGATATCCTTCTTTTTCAGATTACCCGTATCGTTAACCGCAAAGGGATCGATACAGCAATCCGGCTTCTGCATCTACTCAAAGATAAAAACATTAAACTTGTCATTACCGGCAGCCCTGATGATGAGGAAGGAAATATGTACTATGATAAACTCATCGACCTTATTCATGACTTCAAACTCGGAGACCAGGTTAGATTTGCATCACACTTATTTCATAATAAAGGTCTGAGAGGAAATAACGGCGAAGACCGGTTCTCTCTCTCCGATGCATACGCTCAGGCCTCTGCCTGTACTTATTTCAGCTCTTATGAAGGATTCGGAAATGCCTTCATCGAAGCCGTGGCCGCCAGACGACCTGTATTCGTAAATAACTATAAACCCGTCTACTGGCCCGATATCGGTTCCAAAGGCTTTAAAACCGTGATGCTCGAAAATAACGAACTGACTTCACAAAAAGTGAAGGAGATGAAAGAAATAATCCTTAATAAAAAACTTGCCGAAGAAATCGCCGAACATAATTTCCAGATCGGAAAAACATATTTTTCATTCGACACCCTGAGAGAAAAACTGAAAGACCTTATCGAAGAAGCCCTGAAAACTGCTTCTCTGTCTTCCGGATAAAATTTCTTAGATAAAAGAGTTAATTTGATTTTTCGAAATATTCAGATTTTAACCCGTCAAGGATCATCAATTTTAAAAAATTCACTCATCACAAAATCAGAGGCAAAAATTCCCTTTTCTGACAAATTAATTTTTGAGCCCCGGATTTCTATCATTCCCCCATTTCTGAATTTTTTGACGACATCCGAAATGTATTTAACATAATTAACACCAAATCTTGCCCTTACTTCATCCAGATCCATGCCCCACATCGTTCGCAGTGAAGTAAGAACATATTCATTGAACAGATCATTAGTGGTAAGGTCCTCATAATCAAAATATTTTCCGGTATTATTCCGAATTTCTTCCACATACTTGCCGCTGTTCGAAATATTCCATCTTCTCTGTTTTCCATTATATGAATGAGCCGACGGGCCAATTCCGATATATTGCACCTGCTTCCAGTAACTAAGGTTATGTCTTGAGAAAAAATTGTCCCTTGCAAAATTGGATATTTCGTAATGTAAATAATTGTGGTTCCGGGTCATCTCCCGGAGTAATGAAAATTGAAGCAGACTTTCTTCCTCGTTCACCGGTAACAGCTTCCCTTTTTTCCTCCAGTGATCAAAAACGGTTCCGGGTTCAAAGGTCAGATGATATGCAGAAATATGTGGAACGTTATAAGTAAATGCCCTCTTGAGGTTTTGAGAAAAATCCGAAGAGCTCATGCCGGGAATCCCATAAATAAGATCAATACTGATATTTTCAAATCCTGATTTCTGCGCATTGGTTATGGCTTCACCGGCCTGATGGGCATCGTGACTGCGTCGCATCAGTATAAGATCTTCTTGCCGGAACGATTGAATGCCTATGCTAAGCCTGTTGACATTTCGGGATCTAAGAGTTTTTAAATAGGTCGTATTCAAATCATCCGGATTGGCTTCCAAAGTAAATTCGACCTGGTCGGCAAAATGATAATTTTTATAAACAGAATCCAGGATTATATCGAGCTCCTCAATATTCAGTATCGATGGCGTTCCTCCTCCAAAATACAGGGTATCAAAAACCTGGCTGCGATATTCCCCGGCACGTTCCTGTATCTCCTTTACTATGGCTTCCACAACAGCCGCCTTGTTCTTTAGTGAAACAGTAAAGTAAAAGTCACAATACCGGCATGCCTGGCGGCAAAATGGAATATGTATATAAAATCCGGCCAAATGTTTTTTCCTTTTAAACGTTGTAAATATACCCAATTATTGCAATGGATACCGCCCCGGGATCAGGAGAAAGGACCAGGTATTTTTTTTCGTAATTTTGGGTATAGGAATTGTTTCTGACAACCCTGTCGAAAATATGCGTACGACTTCCCCGGGATCAACCCATGTTCTTATTTCTTCCCCTTTAAGCAATGAAATGAGTTCATAAACCGTTATTTACTCTTTCATTCTATAATAATTTTGATTTTAGAAGCAGAATAGCTGGTCCCGCTCGTGCGGGAGAACCACACATGATCGATTAATCTAAGGTAACTTTTCGCTCTGCTGAGCTCTCCGCCTCGGGCGGATCGGTTATGTTATCATCAACCATGTGGGGTTATATTCATCTGTTTTTAGTGATCAGTATACCTAAACAAAGTGTAAATTAGTGAAATTTAACCCGACAATGGAATATGATAAAATTTGGAAGTATACTCAGACATTATAAATCCATAATAATTTCCATGATCATTTTTTCTCTGAGTGTCATTTCAACAGATGAAATTGCACCACACTCTATCCTGATCATACCAAATGCCGACAAAGTTGTCCATTTCTGTATGTATACAGTTCTGTGTTTGATACTCCTCCTCGAATTTAATAAACCTTTTCTGTCGGTATTTCCAGGCATTGGCATGCCTCTGGCTATAAGCATTCTGTATGGCGGGCTAATTGAGATTATTCAGATATTTATTCCCTATCGGTCGGCAGACATTTTCGATTTCCTGTTTGATGTTGGTGGATCGCTGGCTGGCCTGGGTCTGTTTTTTCTCTGGCGGAAAATCAGATATTGATTTTATGTTTCCCGGCAAGCACTTCTCCAGCAAGTTGAGCGACCGTCTCAGAGTTAAAAATGTCTTTAATTTCATTCCTTAAATGAGCATAGTGTGAATGAAGTGCACACTGATTCTCCTGCTCTGAACAATATTTCATGCCGATAACACAACGATTGAAATTATCCAAACCATCAATAATTTCAACGACATCCATCAACCGTATCTCTTCTGGAGGAATTCCCAAACCAAAGCCTCCGTTAGGTCCTTTCGTGGATGTTAATAATCTGTGTTTTGCTAAAGTCTGCAAAATTTTTCCTAGAAAAGGAGTGGGTATTTCAAGATCCTTTGAAATCTGCTTAATCCCGATTTTTTGTCCTTCTCTGGCATATACTGCCAGATACAAGACAGCCCTGAGGGCATATTTACATGTACTTGATAACATTATTTATGATTTATTAGAAATTTTATGAATTCTCTGAACATGCCGGCCACCTTCAAATTTTGTTTCTAAAAAAATATCCGCTATTCTGAATGCCATCTCTTTATCGATAAACCTTGCCGGTAGTGAACAAATATTAGCATCATTATGATATCTCGCCAGCCTTGCGATCTCTTCATTCCAGCACAAAGCACCCCGAATACCACGATGCTTGTTAACCGTCATACTTATCCCGTTACCACTGCCGCAAATTGAAATACCATACTTGTACTCTCCACTCTCAACAGCTTCAGCCAAAGGATGACCAAAATCAGGATAATCGACAGATAATGGGGAATCTGTTCCAAGATCGGTAACATCTATACCTTTACCCACCAGGTAACCTATTAGTTCCTGCTTAAGCATATAACCTGCATGATCCGAAGCTATCACAATTCTATCACTACTCATTAATCGATTCATTGTCTAAGTGGCTTAAAATTAATTAAATATTTTAATACCTGAAAGTATTTAATTCTTAACACTAAATTTGTTCATCAATTGTTAGTTCTTTTGCAATAAGAAATGATGAAAAACACTTGACCCTTGTTTTCATTTGTTTAATATGAAATTCATCTGTCTTTTCAAAATTTACTTTTCATAATCTCTCTTAAAAAATTGAACACCGTTTAAACATAAAAACAGAAACCAAACACAAAAAATTTTTGAATATCAGTGTGTGCTAACAGCTTGTTAATAATTTTGAAAATTGATGATATTCAGGATGAAGGAATGTTAATAACTGTTAATTTTGTGTTTTTAAATTTTAAAAATTCATTTTTGCAATAATACACTTATAAAATTAGTAACATTATCAACGGACTATTAACATCATCATAATTAATTTTAAATTTAATAATATAAGATAATAAGAAATGAATAGTGTTGAAAACTCTGATCTTATCAAAAACGGCTTCGTGAATGCTGAGGTTGACAGTGCAATTGATATGGCTGAAGAAATCAGGATCATGAGGAAAGAAAAAAATGCGGTGATATTGGCTCATTATTATCAGGAACCTGAAATACAGGATATTGCTGATTTTGTTGGTGATAGTCTGGCTTTATCCCAACAGGCTGCAAAAACGAATGCTGATATTATTCTCTTTGCTGGTGTACATTTTATGGCTGAGACAGCTAAAATTCTTTCACCCGGTAAAAAAGTACTAATTCCTGATCTGAATGCCGGATGTTCGCTGGCTGATTCAGCTCCTGCTGATGAGTTCGAAGCCTTCAGAAATAAATATCCCGGTTATACCGTTATATCTTATGTGAATACTACTGCTGAAGTAAAAGCTCTTACCGATATAGTATGTACTTCTTCCAATGCTTTGCAAATAGTGAACAGCCTTCCACCCGATGAAAATATCATTTTTGCTCCTGACAGGAACCTGGGTAATTATATTAAATCCATTTCCGGTAGGGAAAATATGGTGATATGGGATGGTGCATGTCATGTTCATGAAGAGTTTTCACTTGAAAAGATATTGGAATTAAAGAATGAAAATCCTGATGCAAAGATCATTGTACACCCTGAGTGTGAAAGACCTTTGAGAATTGTAGCCGATCATATAGGATCAACGTCTTCTCTTTTGATGTTCACAAAGAAAAGTCCAGCCCGTAAATTTATCGTTGCTACTGAACCTGGTATTATTCATCAGATGATCAAAGAAAGTCCCGGTAAAATGTTCATTCCGGCTCCGCCAAAAGACTCAACCTGTGCATGCAACGATTGTAGGTTTATGAAGATGATTACAATGAAGAAGTTGTATAATACATTGAAATATGAAATTCCTGAAGTAAATTTGGAGGAAGAGATTAGACTTAGAGCCGAAAAACCGATTCGAAGAATGTTGGAGATATCTGAAAGGCTGGGATTGTAATGTCTACCATCCAAATCTGAAAATTTCAGAAAAAAAGGACATAATATGAAGAGGATTCTGATATTCGTATGTTTGATTATGTCAATTACTCAAGCCTTTGGTCAGGAGGTCGAAAATGGATTTACAAAATTCTATTATCCGAACGGTCAGATTTCCAGTGAGGGCAATATGAGAGAAGGAAAACCAGATGGATTTTGGAAAACCTATTACACTACAGGCATTATCAAGTCAGAAGGACTTAGAATCAACCATGAGCTCGATAGTACATGGACTTTCTACAACCAGTCCGGGGAAGTCATTCAGCGTATTGACTATAAGTATGGAAAGAAAAACGGATATAGTTACGCATATGGTTACACCAATTCCGTTACTCCCGTTGTTGTCAGTAAAGAACTCTATGTTAATGATAATAAGGAGGGACTGTCCTATTATTATTATGAAGATGGAAAGGTAAAGGATGTAGTAACCTATCAGGATGGTAAAAAAGAGGGACCGGCAAAAGAGTATGACGAAGAAGGAAATATCATTACACTTTTGGATTATCATAATAATTACATGATCAACAGGGAAAGAATTAACAGAACCGATTCCAAAGGCTTGAAACAGGATTCCTGGAAGACCTACTTTCCTGACGGGAGAATTCATAAGGAAATGAATTATTTAGATAATCAGCTTGACGGTTTGTATAAGGAATATAATCAAAGCGGTACGCTGGTAGTTATTCTTAAATATGACAAGGGTAAAATCGTTGAAGACAATAAAGACGAAATTTTAAACAATGAACTTACGGAGAAGAAAAAATTCGATGATAAAGGAAATCTTATATTTTCCGGAAGTTACAGAGACAGTATACCGGTGGGTGTTCACCGTTTTTATGATGCCGCTGGAAAGGTTGTCAATTCAAAGATTTATGACCAGAAAGGGGATGTTGTTTCTGAAGGTATTGTCGATGAAACAGGAAGCAGGGAAGGTGACTGGAAAGATTTTTATTTAACCGGGGAAGTCAGGGCTGTTGGTCAGTATCTCAATAACAGAAGAAGTGGAAAATGGAACTTTTATTATAAAGACGGTAAGAAAGAACAGGAAGGTTCATATCTCCGGGGGCTTCCTGATGGTACCTGGCGCTGGTATTATTCCGATGGAAAGTTACTGAGGGAAGAAAGTTATTTTAATGGCCGTGAAGATGGAGAAATGACAGAGTATGACAGTACCGGTAATGTTGTTTCTAAAGGAGATTATATAAATGGTGAAAAAGAAGGAGAGTGGATCCATTTTGTAAACGATCATAAAGAAGTCGGTAACTATCAGACAGGTTTAAGAACCGGTTTGTGGCATTATTATTATGGTGACGGAACCCTGGAATTTGAAGGCGCTTTTACTCAGGGACAGGCTGATGGAAAACAAAAATTTTATTTTCCGGATGGTAATCTCAAGGAAGAAAGATATTATGAAATGGGGTTAAGGGAAAAAAACTGGAAAAAATATGATGAGATGGGCAATCTTATTATGACCATAACTTATAAGAGTGATGTAGAATCTCGTATAAACGGACAAAAAATTAATCTACCAAAAGGATCCGTGGGAGTAATTAAGTAGATTTCGATCTGATGAGTGAAGAATTTGAAATAAGAAACGATGGGTTTTCGGAAACCGACAAAGAGCTTGAAATAAAACTCAGGCCTCTTGTGTTTACTGATTTTAGTGGTCAGAAAAAGATCGTTGAAAATCTGAAAATATTTGTTCTGGCAGCGCGGCAAAGAGATGAAGCTTTGGACCACGTTCTTTTACATGGCCCTCCGGGACTTGGTAAAACAACTCTGGCAAATATAATTGCCAATGAAATGAATGTCAACATTAAAGTAACCTCCGGCCCCGTTCTTGACAAACCAGGGGATCTGGCTGGCTTACTTACAGGATTGGAAAAAGGGGATGTCTTGTTTATTGATGAAATACACAGGCTTTCTCCTGTAGTGGAAGAATATCTGTATTCTGCTATGGAGGATTATACAATTGATATTCTTATTGATAGAGGCCCAAGCGCACGATCGGTGCAAATAAAGCTGAATCCGTTTACTCTCATAGGTGCTACAACCAGATCCGGATTACTCACAAGCCCGTTGAGAGCTAGATTCAGTATTAAATCACTTCTTGAATATTACGACCATGAAACCCTGAAAAAAATTATCGTAAGATCAGCAGGTATTCTGAAAGTTGTATTGAATAAAAATGCAGCAGATGAAATTGCTTCACGAAGCAGGGGCACCCCTCGTATAGCAAACGCTTTATTGAGAAGGGTTAGGGATTTTGCTCAGGTAAAAGGCGACGGAAAAATTGACCTCGGTATAACTAAATATGCTCTGGAAGCCTTGAATATTGATAAATCCGGACTGGATGAGATGGATAATAAAATATTGTTAACCATCATTGACAAATTTAAAGGAGGACCTGTCGGTTTAAATACTATTGCGACTGCTGTAGGTGAAGATGCCGGTACCATCGAAGAGGTTTACGAACCTTTTCTTATTAAAGAAGGCTATATTAATCGCACACCTCGGGGACGTGAGGCAACAGTGAATGCATACAAACATCTGGGAAAATATGTTGATAGGCAGGATTCCCTCTTCTGAAGTGCATAAAGAGTTGGTTACCGGTAATTATATAAATTACCCACTTTTCTTAACCCCGGGATATTTAAAATCTTTATCTTCCTGCCACTTAATTCTATTAGTTTATCATGTTTGAATTCTGATAACAAACGGATTACCGATTCTGTAGCGGTGCCAACGATATTTGCGAGTTCTTCCCTGGTAAGGGTGATCTGAAGAACAGTATTTTCATCAAGGCCAAAATCTTCAGTCAGGTGAATTAAAATTTCTGCCAGTCTTTCACGAACAGTCTTTTGTGCTATGTCAGTTATATATTCGTTCGCTTCACCAAGCTCCTTACAGGTAAGCTGCATCAGCTCAATGGAAAAATTTCCGTTGTTCTTTACAAGATATATTAAAATGTCACCGGGAATATAGCAGGTTACTGCATCTTCAATCACTTCTGCGGTTGTGCAGGCAAGTTCCCGGCTTAACACGGACCTGAAACCAATAATATCTCCTTTTCTGGCAAAGCGTATGATTTGCTCCTTCCCGTCAATACCTGTTTTGAAAATCTTAATTATGCCTCTTTCAACACAATAAAATCCGGTTATGCGGTTACCTTCCTGGTATAAAATACTACCCCTGCGATGAAATTCAGCAGATTTTTCAAGCTGAATTTTTGCTAATTCTTCATCACTTAAATGACGGAAAAGGGTGTGGGACCTGACTAAACATTCATTCTGACATTGAAGGGACTTGATATTTTTCATTCTTATTTTTGACTTACCCTTGGGCAAAATTAGCGGAAAATATATTTAATAGCTAAATTTGGACAAAAATATACCTGTAGCTGTATGAAAGAATCTATTTCAATGACGTGGTTGAGTGATATGACCTTTGAAGCCGATGTAAATGGCCATAAAGTTTATGTTGATTCTGCACCGGAGCATGGCGGAAAGAATTTCGGACCAAGACCTAAACCTCTTATGATGGTTGCCCTTGGAGGGTGCACGGGAATGGATGTGGTCTCAATTCTTGGGAAAATGAGAATTAATTTCGATGCCCTGAATATCAAAGTAGAGGGTGATCTTACTGAAGAACACCCTAAACATTTTGAACGAATGAAAATTATTTACGAATTCAGCGGAGAAGGTTTAGTCATCGATAAACTACAAAAAGCGGTGGAACTTTCCAGAGAGAAATACTGCGGAGTTATGGCCAATTACAAAGAATCCATGGATATTGAAATCGAAATCAGAATTGTGTAATCAATGTTGTTTAGATAAGCTCCCTTCGGCTGCGCTCAGGGACCGACGAATTTTTTTTTCTGACAAAATTATTTCGACTCCGCTCAATAATTTTCTAAAACGCAAACCCTGAGCGAAGTCGAAAGTGGTCCCTGAGCGAAGTCGAAGGTGGTCCCTGAGCGAAGTCGAAGGTGTGATGTGTACTCATTTTTGCGTTGAATCTAACGGTCCCTGAGTGCAGCCGAAGGGAGCTTATCTGAACGACATTAATTGTGTAATGAAAAATTCTGAAAGGAAGTTTTTCTTATGGTAAGAAATGATAGTTTCGGTAAATGACTAAAGAATTGTTCCGGAAAATTGCCTGAGAAAACGAACATCATTCTCGAAATATAAACGAAGATCTCTTATCTGAAATGTAAGCATTGCAATTCGTTCAATTCCCATACCAAAGGCAAAACCGGTATATTTTTTACTATCAATGTGGTTAAAATCCAATACGTTAGGATCCATCATCCCACAGCCAAGAACTTCCAGCCAGCCTGTATATTTGCAGACATTACAGCCTTTTCCTCCGCAAAGATTACACGACACATCCATTTCAGCAGATGGTTCGGTAAATGGGAAGAAAGAAGGCCTCAGGCGTATCCTGGTATCCTCACCAAACATTTCCTTTGCAAAATATAAAAGAGTCTGCTTTAAATCGGCAAAAGACACATTTTCGTCGATATACATTCCCTCAATCTGATGAAAAATACAGTGAGCCCTGGCTGATATAGCTTCATTTCTGAATACCCGTCCAGGACTTATTTCCCGGATAGGCGGTTTCCTTTTCTCCATAACCCTGACCTGTATTGAAGATGTATGGGTTCGCAATAAAATGTCGGGATCTTTTTCGATAAAAAAGGTGTCCTGCATGTCCCTGGCTGGATGTTCCGGTGGAAAATTCAAGGCAGAAAAGACATGCCAGTCGTCCTCTATTTCCGGACCTTCAGAGACTGTAAAACCAATTCGTCCGAAAATATCTATGATTTCTTCCCTGACGATGGAGATCGGATGTCTGGAACCCAGAACAAGTGGTTCCCCCTGAAGCGTAAGATCTTTCTGATCTGAAACGGAAGATTCATCTGAAAACTGATCACGAGAACTATCAATCTTGCTTTGAAATAGTTGTTTAAGACGGTTTAACTCCTGTCCAATACTTTTCTTTTCAGCGTTGGGAACAGTCTTAAACTCATCAAATAAATGGGATAAGGTTCCCTTTTTACTGAGATGCCTGATCCTGAAATCTTCAACAGCTTGTAACGAGGTTGCGGTAAAATCCTCAGCTTCCTTGCGTAAAGCATTTATCTTTTCAAGCATAGATTTTTGTATTGAACTGTTTTTATTTGATAATTTCCATGGTATAACTGATATCTTCAATAGGACGGTTGTAGGCGTCAACCGGAAGGGATGCTATTTTGTCCAGTACGGATAGGCCCTCAATAACTTCACCAAAAACAGTATACTCTCCATCCAGATGAGGTGTTCCTCCAATAGTCGTATATGTCTTAGATTCCTCAGGTGTGAATGGAGCGTGCTTTCCACTGGAAACATAGTCCTGTAAATTCTGTTCGGTCATTACTTCTCCCTCAACTATATAAAATTGCGACCCCGAAGAAGCCTTTTCAGGATTTATGGCATCCCCTTTTCTCGCTGCTGCAAGTGCACCCTTTTTATGAAAGTGGTTGCTTCTGATTTCTGCAGGAATAGTATATCCGGGTCCACCAAGACCAAGCATTTCTCCTTTTGAAGCATTTCGCGAATTTGGATCACCTCCCTGAATCATAAAATCTTTTATTACACGATGAAAGAGCAAACCATCATAATACCCGTCTTTAACAAGCTTAATAAAATTATCACGATGTTTTGGGGTATCATTGTAAAGTAAAATAACCATGTTACCGTAACTTGTTTTAATCAGAACCCGGGTTCCTCTGGTTGTTTGAGCACTAAGAGTGATACTTACCATTATAACAGCTATCATTGAAAAAATGCGTGACATAATTATCAGAATTAGGAAGCAAAAATATTAATTATATTTTAAATAATGGGCTGAAAATAATTCGATTATAATTCGAACAAAGGAATATTTACATCGTTTGATGAAGTAAAATCAGCTGATGGAGAAAATAATTATCATAGGTGCATCCGGATTTATTGGTAATCACCTTGTTAATATTTTGCACGATAGGGAAGTAAAGACGCTGCATGGTAAGGAGTTAATTTCAAAAAACGCGAAAGATATTGCTGCAATCATAAACGGCGCTGATGTATTGGTGAACGTTGCTGGGAGATCAATTTTTACAATATGGACCAGAAATGCAAAGAAAGAAATAAGAGAAAGCAGAGTTAATCTGACGCGAAAAATCATTGAAGCTATGCTCTGGTGTGAAAAACCGCCACGACATTTTTTAAACGCTTCCACAATCGGGATTTATAAGAATGAAACGTTGGTAACTGAGAATGAAAATCTGTATGCATCTAATTTTTTGGCAGATATTGTAAAAGAATGGGAATCTGAGGCTTTTAAAGCCTTAGATTTGAATATAAAAGTCACAATAATGCGTTTTGGTATTGTGATGGGACGGGAGTCGGGAGCGTACAGGGTCATGCGTACCCTTACAAAATTTAACCTGGGGGGTTATTTTGGAAAGGGAAACCAAAGTCTGTCTTTTATTTATATTCATGATCTTGTTAAGGCTATCAGGTTTTTGATAGATAATAAAATTGAAGGAATTGTTAATTTGACAAGTGGAGAAATTACGGATTACAAAACGACATTCGAAATTTTGAAGAATAAATTTAACTCGATTATTCTTTGGCGGGTGCCCAGGATCATTCCAAAAATTTTACTTGGAAAGGCTAATGTTATTTATCTTGAAGGTCAGAAGGTAATACCTGAAATATTAATAAAAAATAGTTTTAATTTCGAAGCTTCAAATATTTCGGATTGTGTAAATAAACTCGAAGCAAATTGAATCATGTTAAGCAACTTGCAGGACAAACTGCAGTATACGGGATGGGAATCGTACTGCCCAGGGTTTTAAATTATCTGCTGCTTACTCCGTTTTATACCAGAATTTTTACTAAGGCAGAATACGGTATGATTACCGAATTGTATGCCTATGTGGTATTTTTGATGGTTATTCTTACCTATGGATTAGAAACTGGCCTGTTCAGATTTGCTGATTCAAAAAAAAATAAAGATGATGTTTACAAAACTTCGTTGATCAGCATTGTGGTCAGTTCCCTGATTTTCATTGTGGTAATGGTGATAAGCGCTAGGCAGATTGCTGATTTTATTGGATATTCAACTCATGTCAATTATATTGTTTTTCTAACGCTCATCGTTGGACTCGATGCTCTCTCAGCCATACCCTTTGCTAAAATCCGACTCGATAACCACCCCAGAAGGTATGCTATTATCCGGATAGTGGAAGTAAGCGTTAACGTTCTGGCAAATGGCTTTTTCCTGTTGTGGGCACGGAACCACTATCTTGATAATCATTTCGCCGCAATGGTTTATAAGCCTGAAATAGGGATTGGCTACGTTCTTATTTGTAATCTTGTTGCCACAGGCGTAAAAACCGTACTGTTATCAAAAGAGATTTTCTACCGCGGAGGAAAGTTTTACAGGAGCCTCTGGAAAACGATTCTTAAGTATTCTTTACCGTTACTGATCGCAGGGCTTGCCGGAATCGTTAATGAAACACTTGACAGGATTATGATACGGCATTTGATTCCTGAGAATCTGCATCCACTTGAGCAATTGGGTATTTACGGAGCAAATATTAAACTGGCTGTTTTGATGACACTGTTTATACAGATGTTCAGGTATGCCGCAGAACCTTTCTTTTTTTCAAAAAAAAATGAAGTAGACGCTAAAAAGATGTACGCCGATATAATGAAATATTTTGTTTTTACCTGTTTGGTTATTTTTTTGTTTGTGGTTCTTTATATCAATATTTTCAAGTACTTCATAGGTAGTCAGTTTAGAACAGGTCTTGATATTGTTCCGATTGTAATGATTGGCAATTTGCTAATGGGAATATTTTTCAATCTTTCAATATGGTATAAACTTACTAATCTTACCAGGATTGGGGCTTATATTGTTATAATTGGAGCTCTCTTAACCTTTTTGATTAATTACTTTTTTATACCGGTGTATGGATATATGGCCTCTGCCTGGGGTCATTTCGTGAGCTATTTCGTAATGGTCCTGTTAAGTTATCTAATTGGTCAAAAATATTACCGGATTAATTATGATATCAAAAATATTGGCATAGTGTTCGCCGTTTGTTTAGGAGTCTACTTCTTCTTTAAAGTTGTTACCTTTGAATCTAGAATTATCGAGTATGTACTTAAGACTATATCTTTGATATCGATAATCACAGTCTTTATTTTACGGGAAAAGGGATTTTTGCGTAGGAGAGAGGAAACAATTGTAAAAACTTGATTTACAGTTATGTAAATAATTTATTTAAGCTTGACAGATTAGAATAATCAATCTGGTTTTACACTAAATGCCTGAAGGAAACAGGTTAATTTTTCGGATTGCTCCCTTAAAGGATGTAGTAATAAAGTTTAAAAATCGTTGAAAAGAATAATTTGTCAAAGTAGAATTCTAAACTTGAATTTTTAAGATATTGTATTTTAATTTCAAAAACAGTTAAATGATTGTTAAAGTCATTAATAAGTCTAAACACGATCTTCCGGAGTACAGTACTGCTTTTTCTGCTGGTTTGGACCTTCGTGCTGATTTAGAAGAGAGCTTACTATTAAAACCGTTGGAAAGAGTCCTGGTTCCAACAGGCTTGTATATTGAATTGCCTGCTGGATTTGAAGCTCAAATCAGACCAAGAAGCGGACTTGCGGTAAAGCATGGGGTTACCGTTCTTAATTCTCCTGGAACTATTGATAGCGATTACCGTGGAGAAATTAAGGTTATCCTTGTTAATATTTCAAGTGAAGAATTTATTGTCAATGACGGGGAACGAATTTGTCAGATGGTTATAAATAAGCATGAACAAATTTCGTGGCAAGATGTAAATTTGCTTACAGAGTCTGATAGGGGTGAAGGAGGATTTGGACATACTGGAAAAGATTAAAGATGAAAAAAGTTATAATATTATTTTTAGTTGCTTTTACTTCGACTTTGTATGGTCAGAACGGTACAGATTATAATTATCAGTATGCACTCACTGAAGCGGCTAGATTGAAAGTAATTGGGAATCTCGATGATGCCATTATTTTGTACAAGAAATGTATTGAGGCAAAACCGGAATCATCTGTTGCATACTATGAGTTGGGTACTATTTATACCGCACTTAAGAAGTCAGATCTTGCAGAAAGTTTTCTTTCTAAAGCCTATCAACTTGAACCTGATAATTATTGGTATATAATTGCGTATGATCAAATATTGATGGAAAATAAAAAGGATAAAGTTGCTATCAAGATTTGTAAAAAATACCTTAAGAAAGGCAAAGATACCAGGGTATTGTTCAATATTGCTGAGAGTTACGAGAATCTTAAGAAATTTAAAAAGGCCTTAAAAATTTTAGATACGATTGAAGAAGAAAACGGGCTGTCCGAAATGATTTCGTTAAAGAAAGTCGGAATTTATAAAGCATGGGGAAAATATGATGAGGGCAAAAATGAACTTCTTAAGTTAAGAAATAACCTTCCGGAAGCCCCGGAATATAATATTTTATTGGCCGAATATTTGGACGAAATTGGTAAAGAGGACGAAGCGGTTAAGTATTATAAGATTGCTTATAGTCTTGATTCTACTAATGTTTATGCAATTACGAATCTTGCCGATTTTTATAATAAAAATGGATTAAGTAAAAATGGATATTATTTTTTGGGAAGGGCTTTTTCTCTTGATCAGATTGCGATTGAAAAGAAAATAAGTACTCTCCTGTATTTTTTAAAGAATGATAGTATTGTTAGTAAGGATAGTACCGAACTTAATAACCTTGTTCAGATTTTAAGTGAAAAGTATCCCGATAATTATGACGTAAATACAGTTGCATACGATTATTATAATAAATCGAATAATGTCGCTCTGGCATATAAGTTCATACAGAAACTTTTACAGCTTAAAAGTGATAATTATTTATTATGGCAACAGGCGCTTTATAATGCTACTCGATTAAAAAATTATGACGATATTATAAGGTTAGGAAATGAAGCATTAAAAATTTTTCCAAATAAACCCGAAATTAAATTGTTTATTGGAATTGCCTGGTACCAAAAAGGAGTCTTTGATAAGGCCTTTGAAGTTTTAAAATCCGGATACAATGAAGATTTGGAAATGAGTATTAGAACGCAGTTTCTTACTTTTCTTGGTGAGTCTTCTTATAGGACCGGTGATTTTAAAACAGCTTTTGCTTATTTCGAAGACCTTATTGGAATTCAACCAGATAACGATATGGTAAAGAATAATTATAGTTATTACTTGGCTTTAAAAGATTATGATTTAAAGAGGGCTCAAGAGTTAAGTGAGGAGACAATTAAGAAGAACCCTGACAACAGTACCTATTTAGATACATATGGTTGGGTTTTATATAAGTCTGGAGAATTTAAACAAGCTAAGTTCTATCTTGAAAAAGCATTGAAATATTCAGGGGTAAATTCTGAAATTTATTTCCATTATGCGGAGGTTTTATATATGCTGGGGGAGAAGAGTGAATCTTTGTCCTGGTATGAAAAGGCAAAGCAAAATGGCTTTGAGAATTCTGAACTCACTGATAGGATTAAGGAGCTCAAGAATGATTAAAAAAGTTGTAATTGGCTTAATGGCAATAATTATTTTTCTTCCGGGATGTAAAACATTTACTAAAGTTGAAGGAAGCCTTGAAGCCCCTAATGATTATCAGAAAGTTATTGGTGAGAGATTAAAAGAAAATAATTTTCCAAAATGGCTGCTTATTGAAAATGCTGATTTTGAATTGAAAGGAGAAGATCTTGGAAATGCCAAAGTTACCATATTTGTTGAAAAATCAAGACGCATATTTTTAGCCGTTAAATA
The DNA here is from genome assembly GCA_963732905.1 of uncultured Bacteroidales bacterium. Taxonomy (GTDB): domain Bacteria; phylum Bacteroidota; class Bacteroidia; order Bacteroidales; genus DASQZK01. The sequence goes on along the minus strand of CAVTBM010000004.1, from coordinate 607,412 downwards.
TTTGGGGTTTGAAATAGCAAGAGCTGAAATTACGTCGGATTCTATTAAGTTCATTAACCGGTTAAAAAAAGAGTACTATTTTGGTAATCTTAATGATTTACGAAATTTTATGCCTTTCAATTTTGATTTTGATTTAGTACAAAGGTTCATATACACGGGTTTTTATTACAATGGAGAAAGGAAGAAAGAATTCATAAAGAAATTTGACGTAGGTAATAAGAAGATAAGTTATGAGGAGATTTTTAGTGAAGGTCAAAAAGTGCATTTTGATTACGACAGTAATACAGTAAAGTTAGATAAAGTACTTATATCGGATTATATTCATGATGTATTGGCGGAAATTTCAATTACCAGAGAGAATAATGAGCCAAGAATGATTTTTGTTAATTTGTTTACAGGACATGATCAGAAGGAAATCGTTGTAAGGCTGAAGGATATTAAAGATAAGTATTATACTAAAACGGATTTTAAAATCGGAAATAACTATACTAAGCTTGAGAGGCTTTTTTAAAATAGCTGGATGTTTGACAATTTTCTGTGTATTTTCTTTTACTGTTTTTAGTCAGAATAAATTGGACCTGGAAAAACAAAAAAATGAAAATATTGGAAAGTTGGAGTATTCGAGACAATTGTTAGAGCAGACTAAGGCAAATAAGCAGTCGACATTAAATCAATTAAATTTAATACAGAAAGGTATTGTTTACAGAACCTCAATTATAGAAAATCTTATTGAGGAGAATAAGCTGACAATCAACGAGATAGGTAGAATTAGTCAGAATATTGTGAGTAATGAGAAAAGAGTTGAAAGATTGAAAAGTGAATATGCTGAATTGGTAAGGAGAAGTTACAGAAATTTAGATAGTGAGTTACCTCTTATGTACATCTTGTCAGCTGAAGACATGAATCAAAGTTATCAACGATTGAAATATTTAAAGTTTATTAATCAATATAGAAAAGAAACGATTGAACAGATAAATTCTTTGAATGATTCTTTGATTGAGACAAAAAATATTCTAAACGATAAGAAAGTAGAGCAACAAAAAACAATTGGCCAAATTAAAGATGAACAATCAAGATTAGATAATGACAAAAAGGAGCATAAGAAAGTCGTTAGTGATTTGATGAAAAGGGAAAGTTCACTTATGAATGAAATCCGGAAAAGGGAAGAAGTTCAAAAGAAGATAGAGCTTGAAATTCGTAAAATATTGGAAGAAGAAGCCAGGAAAGCCCGTAATTCAAATAGTATAGACAGAATGTCACCTGAGGAAAGGCTTATTTCTGATGAATTTGGTCAGAATATTGGTCGTCTTCCCTGGCCAACACCGAAAGGTATAATTGTTGGTAAATTTGGAGAACAGGCTCATCCGGTATTGAAAGGAATTAAAATTATGAGTAATGGGATTGATATTGCAACAACCAAAAATTCTGAGGTCAGAGCTGTTTTTAGAGGTACTGTAACTAAGGTGATTGCAATTTTAGGAAGTAATTATACCATAATTATCAAACATGGGAATTTCTGGACTGTTTATCAAAATATAGTAGATGTTAATGTTAAAGCAGGTGATGAAGTTAGGGTGAAACAAACGATCGGGATTGTATACACGGATTCTGATAATGTAACAAAACTTCATTTTGAAATTTGGAAAGAAAGAAATGTTCTTGACCCGGCTCTTTGGTTAAGTCATTAACAAATTACTAGAAAAAGGAAACCTTTTAGGCCAATGGTAGTATACAAAGCTGTTAATGATTCAATTCATTCCCATGAAGAAAGTAATGAAAATAGCATCGAAGATTGAGAATTTACGATTAGTAGAGAAGTTTGTTGATGAAGTCTCTACTGAGTTATCTTTGAGCGATGAAATATATGGTAATATTATGATTGCTACACTTGAAGCTGCTAACAATGCCATTGTTCATGGAAATTCATTACAGGAAAATTTAATGGTTGAAATCTATATTGAAAATGAACAGGATATTCTGCTGGTAGTTATTAGGGATCAGGGTAAAGGTTTTGATTATCTGCATGTCCCGGATCCAACAGCTCCTGAAAATATTGAAAAGATTAATGGAAGGGGCGTTTTTCTTATGCAAAAATTGTCTGATGGTTTGGAATTTTTATTTAATGGATCCATGGTCAGATTGAAGTTTAATACAAAATTTTAGTGCCAATATACTTTCATACAGATGAAATTTCTTTTCACCTCCGAAATAAACTTCTCCTAAAAAATTGGATTAAAAACGTTGCCGGTTCATATGAGTTTAATATTGGATCATTGAATTTTATTTTTACCAGTGAACGGCAGATGTTAAAGATTAATTCAGATTTTCTTAACCATGATTACTTTACAGATATTATAACTTTCGATTATTCTGAAAAGAAAGTGATAAGTGGAGATATCTATATAAGTATTGAAAGAGTTAAAGAGAATGCCATTACATATGGAGAAGGTTTTAATGATGAATTGAAACGAGTTATGATTCATGGAATTTTGCATCTCATGGGATATAAAGATAAAACCAAGCCGGAATTGGCAAAGATGAGAGATGCTGAAGGCCGTGCTCTTTCCCTTGTTGACGATCTTATTATCGTCTGATCACTTATTTATATTGAAATTAAATAATTAACTTTGCATCAAATTCTGATATATGTTGCAAAAGTATGATGTTATTGTGGTAGGTGCTGGTCATGCAGGAAGTGAAGCAGGAGCTGCTGCAGCCAATATGGGTTGCAGTGTTCTACTGATTACGATGGACATGACAAAAATTGCACAGATGAGTTGTAATCCTGCGATGGGAGGTATTGCAAAAGGTCAGATCATCAGGGAAATTGATGCTCTGGGAGGATACAGTGGTATCGTTACAGATGCTTCTATGATACAATATAGAATGTTGAATAAATCTAAAGGTCCTGCAATGTGGAGTCCGAGGGCTCAGTGCGACAGGATGAGATTTAGTGCGAAATGGAGAGAAATGCTTGAATCTACGAGTAATCTTTATTTTTGGCAGGACATGGTTGTATCACTCATTCTCGAAAATAATTCTTTGAAGGGAGTAGTAACTAAAATGGGCGTTAAATTTTATGCCCAATCTGTTATTTTGACAAACGGAACCTTTGAGAATGGACTGATGCATATAGGTTCTACTCAAATTAAAGGAGGACGGGCCTCGGAGGAAGCTTCTGAAGGACTTAGCTCACAACTTTCTTCGGCTGGCTTCGAGGTAGGGAGGATGAAAACAGGCACTCCCGCGAGAGTTGATGGGCGATCAATTGATTTTAGCAAATTAATTGAGCAAAAAGGAGATTTTGAAGGAAGGAAGTTTTCATTTTTAAATTATGCAGTCGATTATTCTTTACATAAAAGTTGTTACATCACATATACAAATATAGACTCGCATGAGGAACTGAAAAAGGGATTTAATGAATCGCCGTTGTTTAACGGTTCGATATCGGGAATAGGACCCAGATATTGCCCAAGTGTTGAAGATAAAATCAGAACTTTCTCGGATAAAGATCAGCATCAACTGTTTCTTGAGCCCGAAGGACTTTCAACCGTTGAATATTACATTAATGGTTTTTCAAGTTCTTTACCTTTGGAAGTCCAGTTCAATGCACTAAGAAAAATTAAAGGCCTTGAAAAAGTTAGAATCTTTCGGCCAGGTTATGCCATTGAATATGACTATTACCCTCCAACACAACTGAAACATTCACTCGAAACAAAAAGAATCGAAAACCTATATTTTGCGGGCCAGATAAACGGCACTACCGGGTATGAAGAAGCCGGAGCACAGGGAATAATTGCAGGAATCAATGCTGCCCTGAAAATCCAGGGTAAGGGTGAATTTGTGCTGGGTAGGGATCAGGCCTATATTGGAGTACTAATCGATGATCTGATAACTAAAGGAGTAGATGAGCCATATCGAATGTTTACTTCACGGGCAGAATACCGTTTATTGTTAAGACAGGATGATGCTGATGAAAGACTTACCCGGTTGAGTTTTGATGTTGGATTAGCTGATAAGAAGAGATTGGACTTGTTAAACACGAAATTGCAGGCGAAGGATAAAATCAAAAAATACCTGAAGAATAAAAGTCTTCTTTCCGACGATTTAAACAAATTACTTCAGGAGAAAGCTACCAGTCCACTTAAACAAAAGATAAAAGTTTCGGAATTAATAAAGAGACCACAGATCGCAATTAGTGATTTACTTCCTTTTTTGCCTGAAATGGATGAGATGCTTGAAGATCTTGATAACAGGAAAGCTGAGATACTTGAATCGGTGGAGGTGTTTTTGAAGTATGAAGGATACATTGAAAGGGAAAGGGTTATGGCAAACAAAATTGGTAGACTTGAGGGGATAGCCATTAAACCAGGAATTGATTATAATATTTTGAAATCTATATCAACGGAAGCCAGGCAAAAGTTGTCAAGACAGAAACCGGAGACTATTGGAGAAGCCTCACGAATAAGTGGCGTATCGCCTGCTGACGTCAGTGTACTTTTATTATATATGGGCAGATAGAAAAGTGTTCCACGTGGAACATGTTTTAATAAGAACATGAAACAGCAATTTGAAATAACCGGAAATGTTGTTGACATTTTTAAAGAAAAGATTTACCCTGCGATTGTACGTATCAGGGAAGGAGTCATTGTTGCGATTGAAGAAACCGGAATGCCTGTCTCGGGTTATTTATTACCAGGCTTAGTAGATTCCCATATTCATATTGAAAGTTCCATGGTTACGCCCGCACAATTTGCCTGGACCGCAGTAAAGTTTGGAACAGTTGCGACAGTTTCAGATCCACATGAGATCGCAAATGTTATGGGCATACCTGGAGTAGAATTTATGGTTGAAAGCGGTAAATCAGTTCCCTTGAAATTTTTTTTTGGAGCCCCAAGCTGTGTTCCGGCTACAGGTTTTGAAACATCAGGTTCAATTCTTACATCTAGCCAGGTTGATCGTCTATTGAGTCGGGATGACATATTTTTTCTTTCAGAAATGATGAATTTTCCCGGAGTAATTCATGATGATCCGGAGGTAATTGAGAAAATCAATTCGGCAAAGAAGTACCATAAAAAAGTAGATGGGCATGCTCCGGGATTGAGAGGGGCTTCACTGGAAAAATATATTCAGGCAGGAATCCAGACAGATCATGAATGTTCTGATTATGCTGAAGCATTGGAGAAGATACAAAAGGGGATGATTATTCAAATCCGGGAAGGCAGTGCTGCAAGGAATTTTGATAACCTTTACCGGCTGATCGACGAATTCCCGGACAAAGTGATGCTTTGCTCAGATGATCTGCATCCGAACGATCTGTTAAAAGGTCATCTGAACAGATTGCTTTCAAGAGGCATCGCAAAAGGACTCAACATTTTTAATCTGATTAGAGCCGTCAGTAAAAACCCGGTCTTACACTACAATTTAAACGTCGGCCTGCTTAAAGAGGGTGACCCTGCTGATATCATACGGGTGAGAGATTTAAATGCATTTGAAGTCATGACGACCATAATTGACGGAAACGTTGTCTATGATCATGGTAAAATACTGTTTAGTGTTCCGGATAGCCAAACCCCCAATAGATATTTTGTCAATCATGTACGACCGGATGACCTGAATATTCGGGCTGAATCGGGTAAATTAAAAGTTATTGATGCTGTAGATGGTGAACTTATTACCCATTGCCGGCTTATGAATCCTGTCGTAGAAAATGGCTTGGTTTTGACCGACACAAGCCAGGATATACTAAAAATTTTAGTGCTCAACCGGTACCACCCGGAAAAGCCGGCTGTAGGATATATTCACAATTTTGGACTTAAATATGGGGCAATGGCCTCTACAATTGCTCACGATAGTCATAATATTATTGCCGTTGGTACAAGTGACCGCGTTTTAATCGAAATTATTGATTGGATAAATACTAATAAGGGCGGTATTGCTTTCCACAACGGAAAGAATATCTCCGGGCTACCCTTACCTATAGGGGGAATTCTTTCGAATCATTCGGTGCCGGAAACAGCAAGGGCGTATGAGACATTAGACAAGCTCGTAAAAGATGCCGGGACAACACTGAATTCCCCTTTTATGACATTGTCATTCATGGCCCTCCTCGTAATACCGAAACTTAAAATTGGGAATAAAGGTCTTTTTGATGTTGAACAGTTCCAGTTTACCTCTTTATTTGAGAAAGCGGAATGAGTGACGACGTAAAATCCTATATTATTGAGAAGGTCCGAAATCTTCCGGAAAAACCGGGTGTTTATCAATTTCTTGATGAAAAGGGGAAAATACTGTATATCGGTAAAGCAAAATCCCTAAAAAAACGGGTGTCATCCTACTTTAATAAGCAATATCACGAAAACAATAAAATACGGGTCCTGGTAAAGAAAACAAACGATATTCATCATATCGTGGTAAACTCCGAATCCGATGCCCTCCTTTTAGAAAACAACTTAATTAAGAAGTACCAGCCAAGATATAACATAAACCTTAAGGATGATAAAACTTTCCCCTGGATTTGTGTTAAAAACGAACGTTTTCCAAGAATTTTCTCTACCCGGAAGATCATTAAAGATGGCTCTGTGTATTACGGGCCCTACACATCTGCAAATACGTTAAGAACACTTTTGGGGCTTATTAAAGAGCTGTATAAACTTCGCACCTGTAACCTGAATCTTACAGAAGAAAATATTTTAGCTCAGAAGTTCAGGGTTTGTCTTGAATATCATATAGGGAATTGTAAAGGGCCCTGTGAAGATCTCCAAACTGAACAGGATTATAATGATACGATCTCACAAATTCATGAGATCCTTAAAGGAAATCTGAAAAATGTAATAGTTTACCTGAATAAACTCATGAATAATTTTGCCAGAGAATATCAGTATGAAGAAGCTGAAAATATCCGGCAAAAAATTCTGGCGCTAGAAAAATTCCAAATGAAATCTACTATCGTTAATCCCTCTGTTCACAACGTTGATGTGTTTTCTTATGTGGATGATGACAGCCTGGCTTATGTAAACTTTTTGAAGGTAATTAATGGGGCAATTATTCAGGCATATACCGTGGAAATACGTAAAAAACTTGATGAGCCAAAGGAGGAAATCCTCGAATATACGCTGACAGAGCTTCGGCAAAGATTATTTAGCAATTCTGTTGAGATCATCGTACCATTTAAAATAAAGAGTTTACCTGATAATATTAAAGTTATTGTTCCGGTTAAGGGCGATAAGTTAAAACTATTAGAACTATCCCGAAGAAATGCCAAGTATTTTATGTTGGACAGAAAAAGACAAAAAGCTTCGGCAGCCCCGCTTCGTTCTACCGAACGTATTCTGACTGCTCTTAAAAATGATCTGAGATTGTCCTCCCTTCCGGTACATATAGAATGTTTTGATAATAGTAATATCCAGGGATCAAACCCTGTGGCAGCATGCGTTGTGTTTAAAAATGGCCGGCCCGATAAAAAGGAATACCGTCATTTTAACATAAAAACCGTTGAAGGTCCTGATGACTACGCTTCAATGTCAGAAATCGTGTTCAGGAGATATGATAGAATGATCAAGGAAGGGCTACCATTGCCTCAACTTATTGTTATCGATGGAGGTAAAGGACAATTACATGCAGCAGTCCTTAGCCTGGAAGCCTTAAACCTGAGAGGAAAGATTGCGGTTATAGGTATTGCTAAAAGACTTGAAGAAATATATTTCCCCGATGATCCTGTGCCACTTTATATTGATAAAAATTCAGAGTCCCTGAAGGTAATTCAGCAGATCAGAAATGAAGCTCATCGGTTCGGAATTACCTTTCACAGGCAGAAACGCTCTAATGCAATGATTAATTCGGAATTGGAAAATATAAAGGGCATCGGTGAAATAACAATTCAAAAATTGGTTTCTACTTTTGGATCCTTACAAAATGTAAAAAATACACCTAAGAATATAATTGAAGATCTGATTGGTACTTCTAAGACAAAAATTCTCCTGGAACATTTAAAATGAATTGATTACCCAAACCCAGTTAACACACAGATTGACAGCACTTTAAATGGTATATTTACTCTCTTTGACCTCCAGAGAATGAAATATTCGGGATCTTCCGTATATAACATCACAAATTTTCTGTATACGAAAACCCGGAGAAAATAATTTCAGCGGAAAAATATTCTTCGAACCCAAAAAATTGTTTTTGTACATTTTTCAGAACAATCCGGCTGCGTCAGTTAAAAGAGCAACTTCAGGTTCACCTGAAGTTACAGAAACTAAATTCTCAACTTCAGACGGGATTTTTATTTTTAAAGGGAATAGGCCAAAGCTATTTTTTTCGCTCGACAGTATAATTAACCAAACGGGCCAGCGAATCTCTTGCAGGATTTTGAGGAAAGGTGAAAAGAATTTCAAGAGCCTTGTCCTTGTAGGAATTCATTTTGCCTTCGGCATATTCCAGGCCGTGATAATTGGCTACAAAATTCAGAACCTCGTCTAATTTTTTTGAATTTTTATTCTGACGCCTGATGATATGGATAATTCTGCTCTTTTCTGATGCGGGACATTGTTGCAATGCGTAGATCAGAGGTAATGTCATTTTCTTTTCTTTGATATCGTTGCCGGTAGGTTTACCAATCTTCCCGTTTCTGTCGTAATCAAAGAGGTCATCCTTAATCTGAAAGGCTACACCTGCATTTTCTCCAAAAGCCTTCATCCTTGCAATAATATCAGCGTCTTTGCTTACAGCCGTCGCCCCGCTTGCAGTACATGCCGCTATAAGTGCAGCGGTCTTCTTCCGGATCACCTCATAGTACTCCTCCATAGTAATGTTAAGCTTTCTGGATTTTCTTAACTGTAGGAGCTCTCCTTCACTCATCTCCCTTACCGCCTCAGAAACGATCTTCAGAAGTTCATATTCTTGCCGCTCAACTGAGAGAAGTAAACCTTTTGACAGAAGATAGTCCCCAAAAAGTACCGCAATTTTTGATCTCCATAAAGCATTGAGTGAAAAAAAGCCACGTCGTTCATATGATTCATCAACGACATCATCATGCACCAGGGAAGCTGTATGAAGTAATTCAATCATGGAAGCCGCGGTGTAACTTGATGTATTAATACCGCCAAGCATGGAGGAGGTCAGAAATACAAATGTGGGCCTTAATTGCTTTCCTTTTCGCCTCAGAATATAATTGGTAATAACATCCAGAAGAGGGACCGAACTTTTCATGACGGCCTTAAAATGCTCCTCAAATTCTTCAAGTTCCTTCTGTATCGGTTCCCGGATTAGTTTTAATTCACTCATTAAAATACCTTTGACGCAAAGTTAATATTCCTTTTAATATATCGTTAGATTTTTCAACCACTACTGTTATAAAACTATCACTATACCAGAAGGTAATTTAGAAACATCTTAGAAGTAACGGTCTGTTTCTATATCATGACTGTTGAATCCTACATAAACACTGGCATTTACCTGAGGATATAAAATTGTTAAAATATTAGCAATATTTAAAAAAGCTGATTGAAATCATGTTTTGCGGGTAATATATTTATATATTTGTATTTGTTATATTAAGTTGTAAGCGATACCATTAAGTGATTAAAATAGTTTCAAATAATGAAATTCAGTGATTTAACCCCCGATCAGCTCGAAAAAGCAGCGAATATGCTAAAGGCTATTGCCCATCCTATGAGAATTGCTATTATCAATTTTCTTGATGAAGGGAAAAGACTAACCGTTACAGAAATACATGAATTGTTGAAAATTGAACAGTCCACAACCTCTCATCATCTTGGCATTCTAAAAGATAAAGGTGTTCTGACTTCACAACGCGAAGGGAAAAACACCTATTATTGTCTTAAAAATGATAACCTGAGTAGTATTGTCGATTGCATAAGCAAATGTGCCTGCAATTGACACTTTACACTGTAGTAAAGAATAAAGTTTGTTCGTGTTGAAAAGATCCCCGGGGGATCTTTTTTATTTTCCTCTTATCATCCGGTTCATTCAAAAAGAGAAAAACCCGTTTGTCAAAAACACTTACTTACCTTGCATTGTTTTTATCTTAACTTTACAAACCTAATCTTTTCAGTATGCCGGTGATCAGGGTAACTAAGGAATTCTCATTCGAAATGGCTCACGCACTCTGGAATTATGACGGAGCCTGCAGTAATATCCATGGCCATTCCTATAAATTATTCGTTACCGTCATTGGCCAGCCCATTTCCGGTGTAAACGATCCAAAAAATGGAATGGTCGTCGATTTTGGTGACTTAAAAAAATGGGTTAAAACTGCCATTGTTAATGATTTCGATCATTGTCTCCTGATTTCTGCAAAAGCTGATACCCAATCCATAAATGCAAGTCAAATGTTTAACAGGTTGATTATCACAGACTTTCAGCCAACATGCGAAAATTTGCTTATTTATATGGCCGATAAAATTAAAAGGCAACTTCCGGATAATCTGAATCTTTATTCATTAAAACTTAGGGAAACAGGAACTTCATATGCGGAATGGTATGCAGATGATAATCCCTGATACTTTACATTCTTTATGATGACCGGCAAAAATAAAATATTTCTCCTCGATGCTTATGCCCTTATTTTCAGGGCATATTATGCCTTTTTGGCGAACCCCATCAAAAATTCAAAAGGCCTGAATACTTCCACTATATTTGGTTTTGTCAATACCCTCGATGAAATTCTGCGTAAAGAAAATCCAGATCATATAGCCGTGGTTTTTGATCCCCCTTCTTCCACCTTCCGGCACGAAATGTATCCCGAATATAAGGCAAACCGCGAAGCTACTCCCGAAGATATTAAAATCGCAGTCCCGTGGATAAAGAAAATTCTGAAAGCATATAATATTAAGTCTATTGAGATTGATAATTATGAAGCCGATGATGTGATCGGAACGATCGCCAAAAAAGCTGAAAAGGAGGGCTTCAAGGTGTTTATGATGACTCCGGATAAAGATTATGCTCAGCTTGTTTCTGAAAACATCGTGATGTACAAACCGAAGAGATCCGGAAATGAAGTTGAAATATGGGGGCTGAATGAGGTAAAGGAGAAATTCGAAATTGAAAACCCTTCCCAGGTAATTGATATCCTTTCGCTGTGGGGAGACTCTTCTGATAATATCCCCGGGGTACCCGGAATAGGTGAGAAGACAGCCAAAAAGCTTATTGCGGAATATGGGACTCTTGAGAAACTCCTTGATCACCTGGATGATCTGAAGGGTAAACTTAAGGAAAACCTGGTGTCATTTCGTGAACAGGCGACATTATCCAAACAACTCGCTACGATCATTGAGGACGTTCCTTTTAGTTTGAATCTTGAATCATTGGAAAGATCCGGTCCTGATCTTAATGTACTTAAATCAATATTTGAAGAACTTGAATTTAGGAGTTTAATAAACAGGATTATAACACAAAATGCTGATGTTACCTCCGGAGAAATTCAGGGTGATTTATTTTCCGGACTTGCGGAGGAATCACCGGTTTCCGGGACTTCTTATGATACGATTTACACCATTAAAAAGTCGTATCATCTTTTAACTGAACCAAATGATATCCGTGACCTTTGCCGTAAAGTTGCTAAAAATGGTGAAATCTGTTTTGATACAGAGACAACAGGACTCGATGTGATGACGGCATCTCTCGTCGGTGTTTCCATTTCCACACGGGCACATGAAGGGTACTTCATCCTTGTGCCCGATAATAAAGAGGAAACGATGAACCTTCTTCTTCCACTTAAAGAAATACTGGAAGATCCCGGAATTTTTAAAATCGGCCAAAACCTCAAATACGATGTAAGGATATTATACAATTATGGAATCCGTACCTGCGGACCAGTCTTTGATACTATGGTGGCACATTATCTTCTGCAGCCAGACCAGCGCCATAACCTGAATCTATTGTCAGAAGTATATCTCAATTATTCTCCGGTTAAAATTGAAGAGCTTATCGGGATCAAAGGACATCAGCAAATTACTATGCGTCATGTCGATCCGTCTAAATTAAAGGATTATGCCTGTGAGGATGCCGACCTTACACTGCAGCTCTATCATATTCTTAGAGAAGAACTGAGAACTAAAAATCTTGAAAAACTGGCTGCTGATCTTGAAATGCCGCTCGTCCTTGTGTTGGCAGATATGGAGCATAACGGGGTAAAACTGGATAAGGAAGCACTGGCTGTTTTTGCAATTCAACTGCAAAATGAAATTATCATTTCTGAAGGACGAATTTATGAAATGGCAGGAACTTCATTCAATATTTCTTCTCCGAAACAGTTAGGAGAAATCCTCTTTGATCGCCTTAAGATTGATTCAGATGCAAAACGTACCAAAACAAAGCAGTACTCAACGGGTGAAGATGTATTGGCCAGACTGGCTGATCGACATGCTATTATTCCGGAAGTGCTTAATTACCGGTCATTACGTAAGCTTCTGTCAACCTATGTGGAAGCCCTGCCTAAATTGGTTAATGAATCCACAGGTCGACTGCATACATCCTTTAATCAAACAGTCGCAGCTACAGGAAGACTGAGTTCAAATAATCCGAATTTACAGAACATTCCAATCCGGGAAGAAAGAGGGAGAGAAATACGAAAGGCGTTTATTCCGCGGGATGAAAATTATCTTTTATTATCTGCAGACTACTCTCAAATCGAACTGAGGCTTATGGCCCATATGAGCCAGGATAAGAATATGATCGAGGCTTTTCTTCATGGAGAAGACATTCATACCGCAACCGCCGCCCGGATTCATGGAGTAAGCAAAGAAGAAGTGACGCGGGAGATGAGATCCGGTGCAAAAACAGCCAATTTTGGGATTATTTATGGTATTTCAGCTTTTGGATTAGCACAGCGCCTTAACATCCCAGGAAAGGAAGCCAGAGACCTGATCGACGGTTATTTTAAATCATTTCCTGGTGTGAGGGCTTACATGGATAATAGTATTAAAAGCGCGAGAGAGGAAGGTTGTGTGCACACTATTATGGGGCGACAAAGATATCTGCCTGATATAAATTCAAGGAATTCCGTTGTTCGCGGGATGGCGGAACGAAATGCCATTAATGCCCCCTTACAGGGATCCGCCGCCGACATTATCAAAATTGCCATGATAAATATTCATAAAAAAATGGCATCGAAAGAAATGAAATCAAAGATGATCCTTCAAGTCCATGATGAATTGATCTTTGATGTTTTTAAACCGGAACTTGAACATCTTAAGGAACTGGTTAGGGAAGGAATGGAACATGCAGTAAATCTCAGCGTTCCGCTTACTGTTGATATGGGCCAGGGAAATAACTGGCTTGAAGCACATTAATGCTCATTTTTAACCTGAAACATATTGATGATATGCCCTTTATCGTTAAACTTACCGGTATACCCGCTGAAAAATCAGGGACTGAGAACATAACCATAGAAAATGACGGCATCAGAAGCGTTTTCGAACTTGAACTGGAGCTCAGAAAAAAAATACCGGCTTTGAGCCGGTATCTCCTGAAATTTTCTGTTAATGGTAAACTTCAGTCCGAAGATTACCTGTTAAAGGAAGATGACCATTTATTGGTTTTCAGCGCCTACTCCGGGGGTTGACACTACTGGAAGGTTCAATTCTGTAAGTTTCCTGGATGGCTGAAGAATGGTCGTATATTCCTGAGGATCATTTATAACCTCAATAGCCTTATTCAGCTGCTCATCCGTTGGAAGTGAAGCCTTTATCCTTCCCGCCTGGTAATAATAACGGCCCATGATTTCTTCTCCAAGTAATTCTGAAATTTCATTTTTGAATGTCTCAAGATCCTTTAGATTATCGTGATGAAGTTCCCTGGATAAGGCATCAAACTGATCTTTTGCCATCGAATAGTATTTTTCCTGCCTGGCAATACGGATCAGCTTGTTCAACTCATCTTCACTGTTGGTTTTGTAACTGAAATCCTTGCTCTGGACAAAATCCTCGAATTTTTTATATTCCGAATCCGACAAATGAAAATCAGTTTCGGCAGGGGCTTCTTTGTGAAGAATCATATAATCCGTAGCAAAATCAAAAATAACGTTTTGAATATAAAGATTTAATGCGATCTGACTTAATGCTTCCATCGAATCCGTTACATCCGGTTTTATTCCTCCTCCGTCATAAACGATTCTTCCATTTTTAGTGTTGAATTGCGAGATCAAAGAATCTGGAATGTGGCCAACACTTCCATCCGGATTTCGATGGGAATAATCCAGTGCCTGTATGCAACGACCACTGGGAATATAATATTTTGCCGTTGTAACTTTCAGCTGTGTGTCATATTTAAGCTTCCTGGTTGTCTGAACCAGACCCTTCCCAAAGGTACGTTCACCGACAATGACAGCCCGGTCCAGGTCCTGAAGTGCTCCGGTTACAATTTCTGAGGCTGAGGCAGACCCACGGTTTACCAGCACTATTATTGGAATTTTTGTATCGACAGGCTCTGAAGTTGTATAGTAATCTTCATCCCACTGTTTTACCTTTCCCTTAGTGCTCACAATTAATTGTCCTTTATCCACAAACAGGTTGCAAATCCTGACTGCTTCTATCAACAAGCCTCCGGGATTTCCCCTGAGATCGAGAATGAGACGGTCAATGCCCTGTTTTTCCTTGAGGTTGATAAAAGCATCATGAACTTCCTGAGCCGCCCCAAGTGTAAAATTGGAAAGACGGATATATCCGGTGTGGTTGTCAAGCTTGCCGTAATAGGGGACGGTATTCACATGAATCTGCTCCCTCATAACTTTAACTTTTTTGCTTTCCTTTTCACCCGGTTTTCTTACTTCAAGAACTACCATGGTTTCAGGAGTACCTTTCAGCTTTTCACTAATTTCCGAAAGGTCTCTTCCCTTCGTGCTGATGCCATCGACGGAGAGAATGAGGTCGCCGCCGCGTAGACCTGCTTTGGCTGCCGGAGAGCCTTCATAAGGATCAGCGACCATGGCATAACCATCACTCTGCCTTATAATTGCACCTATTCCGCCATAGTTTCCCGTAGTCATAAAATTAAAATCTTCTTTTTCCGATTCCGGGATAAAAGTAGTGTAAGGATCAAGCGAACTCAGCATTGCATCAATCCCAGTCTTCATAAGTTTTTCGGGATCCGTCTGATCCACATAAAACAAATTAACTTCTCTGAATAGCGAATAAAAAATATCAAGACTCTTGACCAATTCAAAATCACGGTCGCTAACCTTAATAAATCCAAAGGAGAGTATTACCAATATCAACCCTCCGGCAATATATCGGCTTTTCCTGGCAAATTTTTTCATAATCTATAAATTGAATAATCTTCAAAAATAACGATAATCTCTATGCCCATAAGGAATTTTAAGTTTATTTAACAACCCGGTGTCAATTAGGTTATCAGATGATTTTAATCTTGACGAGTCAAGACTTCTTATGGTTTGAAGATAAACGTTTTTTTTGTGGCAAAAATATGCGTCCGGGTTGAAAATCTCTCACTGCTTTTCTTTTTCCAGAATTCGAAATGATTCTGTGACCTGATTTCCATCTTCATCAACAAGGGTGAGTATGTGCGATCCGGCTAAAGGACATACGGCAACCTGATGAAAATCCACCGTCCTTCCAACAAACTGGTCATCAATACTCCAAAAAATGGTTTTCCCCGGATGACGGTGGGCTGCTTCGAAGATGACCTTACCCCGGGTGCCATCTAGCTCCTTTGGAATGTATATCGTAGCTCCCGGATCCGGGTATACGATTTCAATTTGTGGAATATCTTCGTCCTTACGGCAACCTTCCATCAGAGGTGGAACCGTTTGGTATTCAGGATGACTCTTGTGATAATACCATTCCTCTGATGGGGGGAGGATAAACCAGGACTGGTGAATCATATCATCGGGATCGCAGCAGGATGCGGTAACCCGGAACTTCCTGTTCCCACTCAGATGTACAACCTGGTGAAACGGGCAGGGAGGTGTATGTAACCCGGAAACAGGAATCCATGCCGTGTCAATGTCTTCACAAAACCTTCCCGGCCGGTAACCACTCTGGCTGCAAATATCCGTTCTCACCAGATCATCGTACGGGATGTCAAACCAGCCCGTTTCCGGGAGAAGGTGAAAAATTTCAAACAGAACAGGGGCTGCAGTATTAAGGCCGGTAAGCCCGGGCCGTCCTTCTCCATCTGCGTTTCCTGTCCATACGGAAACAACATACTTTGGAGTAATGCCAACGGCCCAGCCATCCCGAAAACCAAAGCTGGTTCCCGTTTTCCACGCAACCTTTCTGGAGCCGTTGAAAAATTCCCAGCCACTTTCCGAATCGGGCCGGTGCACTTCCCTCAATGCCTGGAATGTGAGCCAGATTGGTCCGGCACCAAGACGGCCCTGGTCATAGCCCTTTCCTTTGATAAGCCGGTCATGGCCCTGATCCGGCTTTTGGAGAACCGGAGCATGCCAATCCTCTTCAAAATACTGGCCGCCATATGTATTAAAGTGATTCAGAACTCTTGCCAGACTTGAATATACTCCGGCCAGTTCCCAAAGATTAACTTCTGCTCCTCCAAGAATCAGGCTGAGGCCATAGTGATCCGGAGAAAAGCGAATGGTTGTAAAACCAAGTTCCCTGAGGTCGTGGTGAAAACGCTCATTTCCATACCGGTATAACATTCTGACAGCAGGGACATTTAATGAGCGGAAAAGTGCCGTTGAAGCCGGTACAGCTCCGTCATACTCACGGTTGTAGTTTTTTGGACTATAACCGCCATAATTTGTCGGAATATCCGGGATCAGCGTATTGGGAAGGATTTCCCCCCGGTATAGCATTTCAGCATATAAAAAGGGTTTTAAAATACTTCCCGAACTTCTTGGAGACATCACCACATCCACATCACCGCCATATTCAGGGTGTGAAGTGTTCCTGATATTTCCTGCATATGCCAGTACCTCTCCAGTTTCTACATTTATTACCAGACATGCTGCATTATGAATACGGTTACTGTATAACTTATCGCTCTGCCGCTCAATAATAGAGTTCACCTTTTCCTGCAGGGTTGCATCAAGCGCCGTCGTAATACGCTGTTCTGTATGCTCAAAAAAAAGTCTTTCAGCAAGATGGTAAGCATGGTTGGGAAGTTCATGCGAACGATCGGGAAGGGGCTCTGTTAGCGAAAGCTCATAGGTTACCCTGTCAATGAGGTGCCTGGAATAAAGCTTTTTCAACAGAAAATTACGCTTGTTGAGAAGTCGTTCCCTGTTTCTCCCTGGGTAGATAAGGGCTGGTGCATTAGGCAATACAGCCAGGGTTGCTGTTTCAGCCCAGGAAAGTGACGACGGATCCCGGCCGAAATATCGCCATGCGGCAGCATCAAGCCCGACAATATTACCCCCGAACGGGGCATTAGTGGAATATAACCTGAGAATATCCTTTTTGCTGTATCTCAATTCCAGGCGCAGGGAGAGCACCGTTTCAAGGAGCTTTTCATAAATAGTCCTTGCTTTTCCTTTCCTCGAAAGGCGGATCACCTGCATACTGATCGTGCTTCCACCGCTTACAATTTTTCCCGATCTTATATTCTGAATCGCAGCCCTGGCCAGAGATAGGGGATTGAAACCCGGATGATGGTAAAAATATTCATCTTCGAATAATCGTATACACTCTCCGAATTTATAGGGAATACTGTCAGGTTCTGGGAAACGCCATTGTTCGTCTGAAGCAATATGAGCCCCGACCAACTCTCCTGTCCGGTCATAGATGACGGTTGAAAACGAATCTTGAAATAGTGGTTCCGGGAGACAAAACCAAAATCCAAAAGCGATCGGGACCAGTAAAAGGATCACTTTCCCTGGTCTGTAATCCTTTAACTTCCTGTAGATTTTCATATTTGTGCGACCTGCTGCAAATATAATGATCTGTTTCTAATCCAAACGGACTTCCTCTATTTTCAATGGAATACTGCCTTATCAATCAATCCGGATGCAGATCCCATTTTACAATTTGCGTTTCGTTCTGGTCCGGTCATGGGCGTGTTAATTGAAGCATCTGATTTATTTTCATATCTGGGTGAACTAGATCAGCTATTTTAACGTTTTTATTTCACGACCTTATTGATCTGTTTCCATTTCCGTGATCAACGAAGACAACCCTTTCCTGCAGTTTTATTATTCTAATGAATATCCGGGCTATGACTGGTCACTCTCTACATAAAGCAGTACTTTTTATAATATCTGCAATCCTCTTATTTTTACTGGCATGCGTAAAAGAAAGGATAGATACAGCCAAAATTAATGATTCTCCTGAATTCAAAGCTGACTTAGCAGCTCCAATTGGATTTTTAAATCTGAATATCAGAAGTTTTGTGAGGGATCCAGGTGCTGTTGTTCGACCCAATGCCGATAAAATAGTCACATTGTTTTATTCCGATTCTGTTACCTCACC
This sequence comes from uncultured Bacteroidales bacterium, assembly GCA_963732905.1. Classification (GTDB taxonomy): domain Bacteria; phylum Bacteroidota; class Bacteroidia; order Bacteroidales; genus DASQZK01. Next base: position 589,005 of record CAVTBM010000004.1, on the reverse strand, counting down.
GGAAGCCGGGTCACTTTTTCGGATCGATCCAATCCGGTATGCCATTGAGCTGGTAAACAAAACCGGCAATCCCATCGACCTTTCTTCGGGGGGATTTTCGGAGGAACTGGACCTTATGTTACCGCTTACCATAAATAATGACGGGGCTGAAACGCAAATAGACAGCGTGACCGTATTAAAAGGGGAAATCATGGCAATAAATCCCGATTTGCCTTTTCAGGGTCAGAGTTTAAAACTTAATTTTCCGGAGACCAGAATAAACAGCCAGCCGGTTTTCATTCAGCTGGATAATACCGGGAATGGTCTCACGCAATCCCTTGATGGCAGTTTGATCAGGATATTAAAAGAAGGTGATACAGGAAATATGGTACCTTGCCATCTTTCCCTCTCAATACCGGCACAAAGCAAAATTGTTGAACCTGGAGACGTACTTGCGAAATTTGATTTGCTCTTCACGGTAGAGCATTGGGGCTTACTATTCGGGTTCTCCAGCGGAAGAACATTCGATCTTCCTCTTCGCTCCTTTAATATAACCTACGACAATGAGTTGCCCGGCGGGGAATATACTTTTTCTAATCCACAGCTCCTGATTACTTCTGATAATTCTTATGGATTACCCGTCGGATTGGGTTTCCGTACTTTCAACATCTTTACCCGGGATCTTGGAATTCAGGAGGTTTCCGGCACGACCTTCCCCAGGGTACCTGATTATTTGTTTCTTAAATATTCTGCATCGCCTGAGTCTTTAATTCCTGAGCATGATGTTACAATCTTTGATAAGACGAATTCCAACATTGTCAGTATAATTTCCAACGTTGCCAGAACGATTATTTATCAACCTGTTCTTAAGATTTCCGGGAATTATCAGCCATCCGGGAACTTCATCAGTGCAAGCAGCAAACTTGATATCAGAGTGGATCTTGAATTGCCATTTTCCGGTTATGCCGGTTATATAGGATTGTCAGATACTATGGCATTCAATCCGTCAGATTTTAATATCCCTATGAAAGAGGATGTTACAAAGGTCGTTTTCAATGTATACTTTGAAAACTCCTTTCCTGCCGACATAGATGTTCAGCTTTTTCTTACCGATGAAAACCTCAATATCACAGATACGTTATTTAACATGCCTGTAGTCATCAGCGGAGCAGATCCTACCGAATTTTGGCAGGAAATACCTCCTGAAAAAACCGGATCTGTTTATTCAGAAGTATCTCCTGATATTATACCCAAACTTAAACGAACAAAGTACATCATTGCCACGGGAAAATTTAACACGATCAACCCGAACACAATTGTCAATATATTCGATAATCAGGCGCTTTTATTAAAAATGGGAGTAATTTTTACCATTGATACCGGTACAGGCAGTAACTAATTCCACTCATCAGATTGGAGACTTGATTTTGATTCCCGGAAGGATCAGATTGAGGGTGTTTATTTGTTTCTTGTTTCTGCTCCGGCCCCTCTTTTTGGCAGTGGGTCAGGATAAAACACAATACAATCTTTTCAATGTTCCTCAAACCATAAACCTTAATCCCGCCCTGCAAATTAAGTGTGATCATTTTATCCTGTTACCGGCAATTTCCGAAATTCAATTTTTTTACAGAAACAATGGTTTTTCGTGGAATCAGATAGCTACCGCACCAAACAGATCCGTTGGAGATTCTCTTGTAATAAATCCGGATCGTCTCTCAAAAGTGCTGGGGAAAAGAAATCAGATCAGGGTTGGCACAGGCCTTAGCTTATTTGGTTTTGGATTCCGTTCAGGCAACTGGTACTTTTCGGTTAACGCATCAAACCGGTCTTCATTCCTGGCGTCATTTCCCCGAGATCTGATTGACGCGAGAGACGGTAACTGGGATCTGACAACAAATACTCCACGCCAGATAAATCTTAATGGCCTGGGCATCCATTTTATTGATTATACCGAATTTGCATTTGGGGCATCAAAAAAAGTCTTTAATGGTTTTTATTTGGGGGGAAGGATCAAAGTTCTCTTCGGTGCTGCACACATTCAAACCAAAAGTCCGAGAATCAGTCTTACCACAACAGCTTCCCCCATTGAAATAATGGGCCGTTCTAATATTTTGCTCAGATCCTCGCTTCCACTGACGTTAACGTATAATCGGAACGGTTTTGTAAATAGAGTCGACTCACCGGTAACACAATTTGGTGATATTATGCCCTATTTTTTTTCCGGAAACTACGGTGGTGCAATTGATGCAGGAGTAATTTACGAATACGACAGTCAACTCACATTATCTGCCAGCATCCTCGACCTCGGCCTGATCAGATGGAGAAAAAATATTAATATCCTGAACCAGAATGAGACATTTGTTTTCAGTGGATTTGATCTCAACAATTATTTGCGTAACGGCTCCCAAACGGATTTGCTTCAGGCTTTCAAGGATAGTGTAACAGACAATTTCCGGCTGTCTAACTCTAATGCACCTTATTTTGCTTTTATTCCGGCCCGCTTATTTGCCTCCGCTGAGTACAGGCTGAATGGGTTGGTTCAAGTGGCCGGAATTTTTGAGGCCGAATGGTTGAGCGGACGATTATCACCCGGATTAACACTAACATCCATTCTAAAACCTTTGGATGCGCTTACCTTTTCACTTAGCTATTCACTTATGGACAGAGCATACGATGATATCGGCTTCAGTGTGGTAGCCGGACAAAAAAACATCCAATTTTATTTTGTGACAGATAAAATCCCTGTTTCCTATGTCAAGGATAAAAACACCGGCTTGTTTTGGCCCTATAGTGCCCGCACGCTCAATTTTCGATTTGGGATTAATATTCTTTTTGGCTGCAAAAACAATAACAGACCCGGGTACAGGCCGCGTGGGCGTTCAAAATACTGTCCAGCCTACCGTTAAAAAGGAAACACTTCATGTTCAGCTACTGACCTGGTGAAAATATTTCTACCCATTTTCCAGGTACCAGCGCCGAAATGTCATTTCTGTACATGGCCTCGCAGGAAATGCCGGGCAGATAAAACTTTCCTTTATACGCAGCCGTGAGTTTAAGTGCAAAATGCCGGCTTTTCCGTAAACGGAGATCGAAGTAACTATAAACCCTGTCATCCCTGATATCCATATAATCCGGAGAATCAAAATCGCCGATCGAGGTACTGAACATTCGGGTATTTTGAATTTCCCATCCGGACGGAAATATCTGCGTTAATGCCAGGTTGTGATAATTGCCCAGGGTGCCTGGATTAGTTATTGTCACAATGGCCAGGAAGTCCTTCCCCTGCTCAAGCCGGTCTACATTCAGGGCAGAACCGTCCATATTCTTATATTCAATGTCCATGATTAGATTATTTGCAAACGCCTGCTCTTTTCCTGCAAGTGGTGTTCCTGTCATAATGAACCTGATAAACAGGGTGCCTTTTCCTTTGTTGGTAACTTTAACTGAACTGCTTTCCAAATTTTCAAAGTCTTTTTGTATTTCCGACACCGGATGATTTGTGGCTACATGCTCTGATTTTTCGTTTTGAAAGTTAAAGTCATAGTCCAGTGCATTACTGGTTTTATCCTTACCCAGGAATTCAGAAATTGCGAGCAATGCATAGGCGGTGGACTGTGTATTAAACCAATCGTCGCCACTTAGTTTTTCCGAAATATACTGAATAATGGGAACCGCTTCGTCACGATAGCCAAGGAGATTCATGGTCTCAAGTATCATTGCCTTATCGCGTAATCCCGATCCGAAAGTATATTCTGTCTGGTATACCTGATCGACCTGTGTGGAAGCTGAGCGGACCATATCCGCGGCCATTTCATGTTGTCCGGCCAAAGCATATGCTGCAGCAAGTCGCCATTTGGCCAGATGATCCAGATCAGGTATTTCACGAAGTCTGTTCATGGATCCCAGCTCTGGTTCCCCGGCAAGGGCCAATGTATACAGGCGGTAAGCCTGGATAAGTTCAAACTGTTTATTTTGCCAGTTATCCAGATTGCCCGAAAGTCTCCAGTTGCGGGCTGTTTTTCTCTGATATTTAGCCCATTTGGAAAGCCAGGCTTCCGGCACATCAAAACCGTGATCTTTTGCTTCAAGGAGAAAGTGGCCGGCATAACAGGAACCCCATTCACTTTCAGTTCCTGAAGAAGGCCAGTATCCAAAACCACCGGAAGGCAAAATAAATTTCCCGAGTTTATCAATCGCTGCTTTAATATTCGTGGTAGTTACCTGTTTATTCCACCCCTTTAGATCGATCACATTTTCAAGAAACAGCTGGGGAAAGGCTGCAGAAGTGACCTGCTCAATGCACCCGTGAGGGTATTGGAGAAGATATTTCAGCCTCCGTCCGAAATCAATAGGGGGTATGGATGAAACTTCAAGGATGCCCTTGTTCGTGCCCGCCATTCCCGGCAGAGTGCAGGATTTATTCCAACTTTGACCGGGATCAGCAACACCATAAACAAAATTTGTAATCTCAGGATTAGGTGATCTGATTTCAAGTTCTGTTTCAGTATAGGCCGTTTCTTTTCCAGATTTGACTTTCACCCGAATCTTACCAACACCGGTTTGATTTTTTACCTGAACCGGGAAATCAAAAATTTGATCCCCTGTTCTTTCAAACCTCACTCTTCTTGCCGTTTCAGGGATATCGAATATTTCGCTTGCTTCAATGCTGATGTCAACATCCTTTATATTTTCTTCCAATACAAATACCGTGACCGGCAAACTTACCTGCTCTCCCGGGGCAAGGACCCTGGGAAGGGTAGATAGTACCATAAGTGGTTTTCTAACCGGTACTGCTTTTTCTGCATTGCCATAGGCACCGTCATTGGCTGCAACGACCATTGTCCTTACTGAACCGATATAATTCGGGATACTGATTTTGTGAATGTTTTCTGCGCCGGCTTTTAGTTGGAAAGGGCCAAGAAACCGGACAACAGGAGGGAAGCGGTTAGCTTTTTTTTGCGGGTTGACTGCTTCTTTATCTTCACCTCCGCCAATACTGAAAACACCGTCCATCCGTCCACCATATGCTCCCAGAACATAGTTGTAAAGATCAAAAGTTTTTACACCGAGTGCTTCACGGGCATAAAATGTATGCCAGGGATCCGGCGTGACAAACCGGGTAAGATCAAGCAAGCCCTCATCAACCATTGCAAGGGTGTAGGTCATCTCCTGACCTGACTTTTCGCTTATACGGATTGAAGTTTCAGTCTCAGGGCGTAATACCTCATCCATAAGGATCTGAGGATATAGGTGAGTCTCCGGGTTCTCAACCATGATGGGGATCACACCATACATTCTTATCGGGAGATCGTTTTTGGTCTGTGCATGTGGCTGTATCAGAGAGACATTCACATACACATTCGGCGCCATATTTTTTGTAATCGTAAAATTAAACGTGGTTTCGTCTCCGGTAGACCCGAGCCAGTAATGATCAATCACGGTTGTTCCGTTTTCAATACTCAGGAAAATCCGACCGGATGAACTTGTGGGGATCGATATTTTTGCTGTTTCTCCGACGGTATACTTTGTTTTATCTGAACTGAATGGAAGTATGCTGGCTGCCTGCGGGTCATTCCTGGACGACCGGCCTGCATATCCGGGCCAGTCGAAATAGACAATCCTGCTCACTGAATGTCCGCCAAGGGGATCCCTGACCATAATAAGGAACCTGCCCCAATCAGGATAATTGATTTTCATGCTGAACTGCCCTTTGCCATCCGATCCTGTGCTGACATTAGATTCATATACGGCTTCGTGGGCAGAGTTACCGGAATAAGAAGCCAGGTTTTCATCAGAGGAACGCCACCACCATTGCCAGTTGAGTTTGTATACTCTTACATTCAGTTTTTTACGACTGACAGGACTGCCGTCTTCGTTCAATGAAACGAGGTTGAAGGCCTGAAGTGTATCTGTAAGAAGCATTCCAAAACGATCACCCTCAGGAGCCTTTAATCCGATATATACCGGGTAAGGAGAAAAGGGTATCGAAAATCGGTCAATACTGAAATCCCCGCCCTGTTCGAATACTCTTGTGGTAAAAACAGCATTAAGCATCCCCTGCGGCTGATCCTGAAGATCCAGGTCAGGCGTGAAAACGGCCTCGCCCATATCATTGGTTTTTCCTTCGAAGATGACTTTTTCGACGGGGCTGAATGACTTTGAAATATCCCGGAAGGTATAACCGTCATACCCTGTAAAATCCGTGCTTCTATTGGTATAATTCACATCAATACGGGCATTCATGTTCCCGGCGATTGCTCCGTGCAGCCATTTCACGTTCAATGTTCCTTTAACAGGGTGATTTGAGAAGAGAGTCTTCTCTCCAAAATCGAGGTTAATTTTTAACCGGTTAGGTTTTACTGTCTCTATTCTTATCGTTTTGAAGAACTTTAACCCACCTATACTAACTGTTGCCTGCCATAATCCTGTCGGATCATCAGGGGAAGTACCTGCCGCGAAAACATAAAAGCCGTTTAGCCCGTTCGTGCGGGTGATTTTCTTACGCAATTTGCCGCCTGGATCCGACAATTCGAAGATTACAGGATGATCGTCTGGAATGGCATTCAATTTATCTTCCATAATAAACGATAGGAATATTGTGTCTCCGGGTCTCCAGACACCCCGTTCTCCATAGAGATATCCTTTAACGCCTTCCTGTGTGTTGGCCCCTGCAACATCAAACTGGCTGAGGGATAAGGCAGAACTTTGATCTAGTCTCAGATAACCCCGTTGATCATCTTTACCGGCTATGAGGAGATAGGGCTGACTTCCCGGATTAATTGTGGCAATACCCTGATTATCTGTGGTTAATGATCCAAGTAACTGGTTCTGAAAATTATATATTTCAAGTTTTACCCCGCCAAGGGGTTCCGTTGTGCGCAGATCGGTGACGGCAAACAAGAGGGATTTATCATCACCTTGTTTTGCAATGATCCCAAAGTTTGAAGCCAGAACATTTCTGGCAACCTTTCTTTCATAATAGTTATAGTAGGAATCAGTGCAGGGATCATTCCGTTCATTCCACTTGTAATCCGCATATTCGTAATCGTAATCGTAATAATCGTTCGAGGCATCATAATAAGCAAGATCCCTGTCATCTATGGTTTCAAACGAATCATCATTTTCAGTAAGATCATCCGCATCCTGGCTAATGTCGGGACATGGAAACAGGGAGTGTTTTTTACGGAAACTCAGTTCAACGCGGTAAATTGCACCCGGATCTGTCTTGATAAGTTTGCTCAGATCCAGGGAAAAGGCATTCCATTCCCCGAAGTTTACAGGATGTTCCGGGATAAGGTTGATCGTCTTTTTTAGAATCAACCGCCCGGCACGCTTTAGTTCCTCATTGCCGGAGAGCCGGTTTACCTGGAGAAACTGAGCGATATTGTTCTCAAAAATTTTAATGATCCTGACATCAACGGCTTTTAGATTTACCGCCTCGAAAGGGAAGAGAAGGCCCTGAGACTCTGGGATGATGACTCCCTCGCCAATCAACCTGACAGCGGGTTTAAGGTCCTCAAAGTTCAAAGAAAGTGTCTGGGCTGTCGGGTAACGGTACCCCAGAACATTCCTGATTCCTGCTGAAATGGTGAGATCAAGATGGCCATACTGGCGAACAACAGGATAAATCCGGATCTCGTTATCGGTTACGGTGAATTTTAAATCTGCATTATTGGAAAGAGAAATCATGCCTTTCAGAGACTGTGTACTCAGCACAGGATCGGAAAATCGTACCAGGACATATTGTTCAGGTTGTTGAACAATCTGATGATCCATCAGAATAAAAGTGCCCAGTGAGGGTACTTCGTATTCCCGCGAACCTTTTATATCAATTCCCGCAGGATTCCCATCCCAGGCAATACTGACCGTCTCATTTTTATCTGTTCGCCAGACACTATCAACCGAAAAGGTGTGTGTCAGTCCATCCGCATTGTGATCCCAGCTGACGGGAAGCGTCCTGTTGTTCTGGGTGGCGATGATAAGGTCTTCGATCTCCCGGGCATTAATCTTGTCTGTAGCCCTTAGGGTACCCGTAATGCAGTTTTTGGAGAGGTCGGAATTGTTGTATGGTTTGAGTCCGACGAAATTTACATCTATATTTAAAGGTAAAGTGCTGAAAGTAAATTCAAAACGAGAATTTTTCTTTTTGGAGGGAAAGAGTTCATCAAGCAGAAAAGCTGCCTTATAGGTTTTCCCGGAAGGCAGCTTTTTATTAGGTCTGAATTCGACCGTTCTGTTATCAATCCAATACGCTTTTCCCTCGATTGAGGGGACAAAGCGAAAAAGTCTTTGTTCAGCGGGTTTATTGGTTACGATTGCACCGTCAAAATCCTCAGATAAACGCACTTTAATGAAAGATTCATTCGAGATAAAACCAGAAGTAAAAGCAGAAATACTGGCATTATAGGCCGGAACATCCTTAACGGAATGGCTTTGATTACTTTTCCCGCATTGTAATAGTAATAATGAAAATGAGATGATTGGGAGGATAATTCTCAGAAATTTTCTAGTCATAATTTGGAGGATAGAGTTAGTACCAACTCAAATTTAACCAATTTCTCCAAATCCGTGCAGTTCAGTTATTCACTTCCTTTCCTATTTTAGTTAATAATTTTCTGATGGCGCCTTCTATCACACTGTATGATTCATTTCCTGAGGAGATAAAAATAAACATAATATCAAGCTGGATATTTTTCCCCGTGCATACTCTTTTCAGGTCATAACAATGTAACCGGTAAGCTTCTCTCATCCGGCGTTTGAGACGATTACGATCGGTTGCATGTTTGAAGCTTTTCTTCGGTACAGCAAATCCCGCTTTTAGCGTGACAGACCTTTCTTCCTCATTATACTTCCATAAAACTTTAACAGGATTAGAATATCCGGTGAGTCCGGTATTGAACAGCTCAGAAATCCTTTTTCTGCTCTTGAGCCGTTCTGTCTTATGGAATGTTTTATCGGGCATAAAAAAACCCCGGATGGTTATCTGTAAAAGTAACACATCCGGGGAATAATTAAGGATGAATGAATTTACTTTTTACCGTTTTTATTATACTCTTTAATAAAACGTTCAAGAGCCATCGTCATTGACGGAGCTTCAGGCAAAGGAGCCTGAATATCAAGCCTGAGACCGGCATCCGTAACGGCTTGGGCTGTTTTCGTGCCGAAGGATGCAATTTTAGTGTCGTTCTGCTTGAAATCCGGAAAATTCTTCAACAATGACTTAATCCCCGAAGGGCTGTAAAATACAAGGATGTCATAATTGACATCTGCAAGATCCGATAAATCACTTGAAACTGTCCGGTAAAGAATTGCCCGGGTGTACTTGATCTTGTGCTTGCTCAGATAATTCGGGATCTCCTCTTTGTGAGCGTCAGAAACTGGTAAAAGAAACTTTTCATCTTTGTGCTTTAGAATCTGCTCTAATAGATCCGGAAAAGCTCCGGTGCAGCTGTAGAAGATTTTTCGTTTGCGATACACGATATATTTCTGCAGATAGAAAGCTGTCGATTCTGATATGCAGAAATATTTCATTGAATCAGGCACGGTAACACGCATTTCTTCGGAAACCCGAAAAAAGTTGTCAATGGCGTGCTTGCTGGTGAAAATCACCGCAGAGTGAGTGAGTAGATCAATTCTAGCTTTTCTGAACTCCTTAACCGAAATGCCTTCGACCTGAATAAAAGGCCTGAAATCAATTCTAAGATTGTTTTTCTCAGCTAGTTCGAAATAAGGGGACTTGTCAGACTCAGGCTTTGGTTGAGAAACCAAAATTTTCTTAATTTTAGTCATAGACTCTTCTACTTAAATGGTTTATTTAACCTACGCCAAAGAAAGTATTAACTTAGCTATTACCAACATAGGTAATATTTCAAGGCTACAAAGGTACAAAATCAAATAAGATAATAAAACCACATTTTTAATTATAAACACAAGTAGTCTTGCAAATCGCAATATAAAAATGCCGGCTACAGCAAAAAGACTGACATATATAATTATTTCCTTAGGAAACCCACGCGTGTAGGCGATTCCTAAAATAAAGGGTATGAGCACAATCCCGGTAATTTTGTTGAAAAGGAAACTCTGAAAAATATATTCGTTATACAATTTATAACGATTAAAAATATGTCCGGTCAATTTTAGGACTATAGTTCTGAAAAACATCAGTCCGGCCAGAAAGCAGGCATCAGCCAGGAAAAGCCACAGATCCTTTAACTGAAAAGGATGCCAGGCGAAATTATTCATAAGAAAGAAAATGTAAAGTCCCCCCGTGATGAAATAAATGAAATTAAAAATCAGGAATATTCGTTTTTGTACAATACCCGGATCTCCAAAAACCTGAGCGGCACGCTGGTAATTAACGGATGCTTCAAAAAGGGAACCAATATATTTGTTGTAGGTTAATCTTATCCAGGCAAGAACAAGTAGTACTGCAATAAGAATAAAAAGTATCCAATCGGGAGTAAGTTGCCGTTGAATATTCTGACTTAGCGGGTAATGATTGCTTAAGGAGTCCTTTAATTCAGATCCAGACCGGAACACCCGGTTTTGGCCGGTTACCATAGAAGGGTCACCGGACACCGATGTGCTGTCATATTCAATATGAAGAAGCTGTTCCCCTGTCTTCATAATGATTGGAAATGAGACAGCAAAATTAGCAAAATAAAGCAGTGAATTACTTTATCAGAAATATTTTTCACCCAGAAGATTATTTGCCAGACGGCTTGCTCCGATACGGAATCTCTGAGGTCTTAACCATTCATTGCCGAGAGACTGGTTTACAATAAGATAATAGCTTATTGCTGTTGATGCATCGGAAATGCCTCCGGCTGGTTTTATCCCCGGCGTTTTCCCGGTAGCCCGGTTAAAATCTTTAATGGCTTCACACATAACATAAACAGCCTCTGGAGTCGCCCCGGGTTCTGTCTTGCCGGTGGAGGATTTAATAAAATCAGCACCAGCTTCGAGACACAACAGGGATGCGTGCCTGATTATTTGAGGATCTTTGAGAGCACCTGTCTCCAGGATGACTTTCAGATGTGATTTTCCGGTGAGAAGCTTGATCTTATGAATCTCATCAAAAACAAAGTCTAATCTGCCTTCTAGGAATTTCCCAACAGGCATCACGATGTCAACTTCATCAGCTCCTTCCTCAAGTACGCGTTCGACCTCTCTTAACTTGATTTCTGTAAAGGTCTGAGAAGACGGGAATGATGCAGCAACGGAAGCTATTTTCACATTTTTAACTTTCAGATTTTCCTTCAACAGTGGTACAAAACATGGGTAAACACATATTGCTGCTACATTGGGAAGATCCGGAAATTTTGAAGATAATTGATTTACCTTGTTTACATAATTCATGACTTTTTCGTCAGTATCGGTTACATCAAGCGTTGTAAGATCGATCAGGCTGAAAATATGTTTCATGATCTCCCGGTCCTTGATCTGCGAACTGCGGGAAACAATTTTTTCGGTTTTTTCTTTGATCTCAGTTTGATTTACTTTTAGATCGTATTTTTCATTGAGGTTTATCATTGGATATAATCTTAGGTTATTTTTGCTTCTACAAATTATCTTAATTTATCATTCTCCAAATGCCGCCTTGAGTCACGGGTTGTTTTTTTCTCAAGATTTTGTTCAAGTGCCTTGTCAAGATCCGTGCCTGTTTGATTGGCGATACAAAGTAAAACGAACAATACGTCGGCCAATTCATCACTCAGATTCATAGATTCATCTGAATTTCCGGAAGATTGTTCTCCATATGTCCTGGCCATAATTCTCGCCACCTCTCCAACTTCTTCAGTCAGAATGGCCATATTTGTCAGTTCATTAAAATACCTGACCCCATAGGTTTTGATCCATTTGTCAACTTTTTCCTGTGCTTCCTGGATTGTCATCATTCCTTATTTTTTGTGTCAATGATGATGGTTACCGGTCCGTCATTGATCAGAGATACATCCATGTGGTCTCCAAAAACCCCGTGTTTTGGAATTTTACCTGTTTCTGCTTCAAGTGTACGTAAAAATTCATTATACAGTGGTATGGCAAAGGATGGTTCTGCAGCTCTGATATAGGATGGGCGATTCCCCTTTTTTGTACTGGCATGCAAAGTAAACTGTGATACAACAAGGATTTCTCCGCCGATGTCAATCACAGAAAGGTTCATAACTTTAGAAACATCATTAAATACTCTGAGCCTGCTGATTTTACCACATATCCAGGCTACATCTGCAATATCGTCCGAAGATTCGATGCCTAAAAGAACGAGAAGACCTGGTCCTATTTCATCATGATGTCCACTTTCGGCATCTACTGAAGCTTTTGATACTCTTTGAATTACGGCCCTCATAATGTTTCTTTCTTCGGGGTTGACAAAATTAGAAAAAATATCACCTCCGCGGTGAATTTAATGACCAAATTTATTTATACTCGCAAATTTCCTATCCATCAAAAATCCGCCGAAACATTCCTGAACAGATTTTTAAAAGGTGTTGATGGTTAGCGGTCAAAGCTTAGATATAGAATCAACCTATTTTTGCTCTCAGGTGTAATTATTCCTGGTTCATTCTGATGTTACCTTTTTTTCTGATAAACGGTACAAGTACCGGTTCCTTTATTCAGGCTCGTGAAGTTTGGTGTAAGATCGGGGAAGCACCTGGCTGAAGGTTTTTCATTATGCTCAATGAAGATGATTTTTAAGTAATAAAGCTAACAATGATGAAAGTTACACTGCCTGAAAGATTAGGTCAGAAGCTTCTTCTTAAAAAAATGAAATACTTGCACTGGTAGATTATCTAAACGTTAGCAGATTTACTGAATTGATTGGCAATGATTTCATAAAGGGCATTTTTCCTGATGGGTTTAGACAGATAGTCATCACATCCGGCATCGAGGCACTTGATTTTGTCATCGCTTAATGTATATGCAGTTTGTGCAACTATCGGAAGTTCAGGGCGGTAATGTTTTATATGTTGTGTTGCCAGGTAGCCATCCATGATCGGCATTTTTATATCCATAAGAACAAGATCAAGTGCCGGATTCTCTTTGACGATATCGATAGCCTGCTGGCCATTCCATGCATGAATTACTTTTGCACCTGTCTTCCGCAGCAATGTTTCAATATACAAATAATTAATCTCTTCATCCTCGACAATCAGGATTGTCTTCTCTTTCCAGTTCATAATTTCAACCACATGTTCAAACATAAGACTTGTTTTAAATAATTCTTCATTGTACGGGTCGGGAAAAATTATGTTTAGATAATGAATTGCATTTTTGAATGATCTTTGGAATTATTTTAATTCTGAAGGTGGTATCCAATGTGTAAAACGCATCGTAATCTGCATTTTATTATTCAGAAGCTGAGTTTATACCTCACAAACCCAAAAATATAATTATTTCTTTGAATGGTATTCAGAACCTGGTCTTTGAATTCACTACTGAAAACCTGCATGATGAAGGAGAATTGCATATTGTTCTTCAGGGAGTAGTCAATTGTGGGGCCTGCATAGAAGCCCTTAAGTTCCGGGAAGTACATCCCGGCAATTGAGGCTGTTAACAGTGGCGTAACCGGGTACGACACATTTGCAAAAATATTCCACTTTGTGAAGGCAAGTTGCTTTACGGAAAGAGAATGCTGATAGTAAAGAAGAAAGTCATTTATGCTGAAGGTGCCAGTCAGCCTGGCATATAGTCCCTCGATCTGAACATAAAGTGAATTTTTGAATGTATAATCCCCGGAGACATCGAGGTAAAAAAGTCCTGTTGTATCTGTGAAGTTCTCTTTTGGCCTGAAATAACTGGTTTCTCCTCTGAATCCGGCGCCATTAACCGATCCGGACCAGCCAAATCCGGCGACATAATCGCTATCGGCAAAGATACCTCCCAGTAATTGAAAATCGTAATTCCATTTATTGAAGCGATAGTAAGCGGCTGCTGTGAGCTTTTTTTTCCCATCCAGTTTAGCTGCGAATTCAGCGTCGGCCGCATAGCCTGTATAATACTGAAACCTCAGGGCATCACTTCCTGGTTTTTCAATGTAATCAAAGTCAAAATAATTCTGAACATTGAATATGTCATTCGGATTCCATACATAACTCTGTCCCCAATTAATTCTCTGACGACCGGCAGTAACTACAAAGCTCCCTGAAGTGTACTGAAAATATGCACGGTCTATGGTCGTATTCAGGAAAAAAGATTTTTCACGAAAAATATTCATCGAAAGATCAAAGAAATAGTCTTCGTTATCGATGCTTTTGGCATAATCAGGATTCATTTCAATCGTTTGTCCGTACATGAACCTGTTACGGAACTGAACACTTGCAGTGATTTTTGGATTTGGAAACCAGAACAGATTTAAGCGGTTATGAAAAAGATTGTCATTGATCCATTCACCGTCAATTTTGGAAAACATAACCGATTGCAAATTTGACACATATCCATTTACATTGAATTTTGAAAGTGAAGAATCCTGCGCCTTTAATAGATCACATAAAGAGACCGTCAGAACAAAAAATAATACAATACTCTTCGTCGGTTTCATGCTGCTTAGTTTAATCCTTCATGCATGAATAGCATTATTTTTTTAAGGAGGGTTTCGTCTTTACAGAGTTGTTCTGGACTTCATCTGAAATAACCTTTCCATCCTCAACGGTTATGATCCTGTGAGCCTTTTTAACTACGCGCTGATCATGGGTTGAGAAAATAAAAGTAATTTTCTCCTCATGATTTAATTTTTCCATGATATCGAGCAAATTTTCCGTGGATTTAGAGTCAAGATTCGCTGTCGGCTCATCGGCAAGAATGAACTTAGGTTTTGAAGCCAGTGCCCGGGCTACGGCAACCCGTTGTTGCTGACCACCTGATAATTTTCCGGGCCTGCTGTCCATCCGGTCTCCCAGACCTACTGCATGCAATAATTCCAATGCCCTTTGATCCCGTTCATGTTTATCACGGCCCTGTAAATGCATGATAAATTCAACGTTCTCTTTTGCAGTAAGTACCGGGATGAGATTATAAGCCTGAAAGACAAAACCTATGTTATTCATCCTGAAATCGATACGTTTCTTTGACGATAATCTGCCCAGATTTACCCCGTCAATGAGCACATCACCTTTGGTTGGGTTGTCGAGGCCTCCAATTATGTTAAGGAGGGTTGTTTTTCCCGAACCCGAGGGACCTACAATGGCGGTAAATTCTCCTTCCTCAAATTGAAGGTTGATACCATTCACGGCATGAACTGCTACAGCAGATTCATCATATACCTTGTAAAGATTTTTAATTTCTATAATACTCATAATCTTTCTGTTATAAGGTTTATCAGCAATTATTATTCAATATTCCGTCAGGCATCTGACCTGATAGCATCTGCCGGATTAAGCTTCAGTGCTTTTAGTGCCGGGTAAAACGAAGAAAGGATACCCGTTAAGATGACAAGAATGGCAGTCATTACGATCATTTGCGGCAACACTACGGTATAGATCACAGAATCATAGCCCAGGGCCGAAAACCCTTCTCCGTAAAGGCCTGAAAGATTCAGTCCCTGTGAGTGAAAATATATCGAAGCTGAAGTTCCGATAATAATACCAATGATGCCTCCTGTGACAGACAAGAACACAGTTTCAAGCATGATCATGGAAAAAACTCTTCGCCTGTTCATCCCAACGGCCATTAGCATGCCCAATTCTTTAACCCGTTCAAGTACTACCATAAGCATGGTGTTTACAATGCCAAAACCAAGGGCAAGTAAAATGATGACTATAAAGATGTACATGTAATAATCCATCGTTTCAGTAAGATAACTAAGTTCGGGCATGACCTGGAACCATTCCTGGACAACAAGTTTCGGTCGTAATATTTTAATTTTGCCGGCAACGTTACCTGAGAGATCCGGATCATTAAGAAAGACTGCGATTTCATGTGCACTGTTTGGCGGAAGCCCTGCAATTTCTCTCAAATCTGAATACCTTACAAAAGCATTTGATTCATCAAACGGGGTGCTGACTGTTTTGAAAATTCCTCCGATCCTGAACTGATAATATATTGGATAGCCATGAGCATCAAGCATTCCGATAACCAGCTTTGATCCGGTTTTAACACTAAGTTTCTCAGCAAGTTTCTGCCCTACCAGAATCGGTCTGCCTGTTTTCAAACTGTCGAGGTAATTCCCTGAAATCACTTTCTGATATAAATTGGTGACATTTGATTCCACCCGGGGCTCGACGCCATATAATTTTACTCCACTGCCTTTTTCAGCTGAATTGATCATGGCATTGACAATGATTCTGCGACTGCTCGCTACAACGCCAGGCATTGTATCAACAGAGTGGAGCAGGGAGTCGGTGCCGGTAAAGTAATTTTTGATGTCATTTACTTTCACGAAAGCCGGTGTGTGGACCTGAATATCTGAAATCTGCGTCTTTATAGCTGATTCAAGCCGTTGGTCAGCCATTCCCCTCATAAAAGCCATTGAAAAGACTCCTGCAAAAATTCCCAGGGCGATAGCCGTTATTATTACACCACTGCGAAGTTTGTTTCTCCAGATATTTCTCCATGCTATTGACCAGATCATAATTTATGTATTAAAAGTTTTAATCCCTTATTGCTTTAATGGCCTTCATTGTTCCCACACTGAAATATGGATAAAGAGCAATCAATATGGTCAGTGCTAAAACAGTGATAACCTGGTTCATAAATACTTTCACGGCAACCGAAAACATAAATACAGGCTGAATACCCATATCTGTCATCGCTTTTGCAGCATCTCCCGTAATCGGAATCGGGTTGTGAAGCATATAAATAATAATGGGAATACTGGCAATAAGTCCGCTTAGCACGCCAATTATTCCCATATATAGTGTTTCAAATAAAAGGACTCTGCCCAGGTTGAATCTTTGCATTCCAACAGCAATCATGATGCCCAGTTCTTTTCGTCTTTCGACCATCATCATCATAATGGTCCCCAGGATACCAAATGCAATGACCATATACAGGATTGCTTTCATTACAATTCCTCCTGCCCGGTCTCCGTTGATCATCTGGACCAGCTCGGGTTGCATTTCATCCCAACTCATAACAGAATAACGGTTGGTGTTGAGAGTCCGCTTCAGATGATGTATCGCCGGTTTTACCTCAGAATAGTCATGAACCATGAGCACCAGAGATGTAATAAGGCCCTGGGCTGAAAAAAACTCCTGTGCCCGGTTTATTTCAAGGTAAGCAAATTGCTTATTCAATTCCGGTGAAGGAAAATGCAATAAACCTCTTATTACAAATTTATCTGCTACGGTATTTCCGTAATACCCCTGACTTAACAAAGCGAGGGTATCATTAACTCCGACATTTAAATTCTTAGCCAAACCTTCAGCCAGAAGGATACCATTATCTTTTTCGTGGAGAAAGCGGCCCTCACTTATCCATTTTGAAAGATTAGTGACCCTGTTTTCATTTTCGGGATCGACTCCGACAATCATAGCCGGTTGAGTCAAATCTCCGACAGATACCAGAGCGAATGTTTCGAGTCGCGGGGTTACAAAAGTGATTTCCTGGACTGATTTTATTTTACTGTACAGAGTGTCAGTAGCTACAAAAGAATTATACAGCGTTTTATTCTCCCAGTAATTTTTGTCATGAATCTGGATATATCCACTGTAAAACTTAACCACATTATTGATCATATTGCTGTATGAGCCTTCCTGCATTGAACTCATCAAAGTGGCAAACAATACCCCGAAAAAAATGGATGCAACAGTTATCAAAGTCCTTCGGCGGTTTCTCCACAGATTTCTCCAGGCCATTATGTAATTCTTCATTCCCGATGATTTAAGATGAATATTTACCTTACATGCTTCATATTCTGAATGGAGAAGAATGAATCATCGATGTTCACATTAAACTTGATATTCTCAAAAACCATATCAGTTTCATGATCCTTCTTTTCCACCGGTACCATAGTAAACTTTGTCGGAATGGTGCGGTCCCCAACATCTTTTATTTCGGAAAGCGTCTCCACGTTGATCAGCTTTCCGGATTCGTCATAGTATTCATTTTTTAGAGTGAAATAGTGATCCTTTGATATCCAGGTATAAATTTTCCCCCATACAACCGGGGCATCTTCATGAGGAATCATTTCAATTTTATAGCAGTCGTAACCATCAACATTTTCCTGACTTAAAATTTTATGATCATAATCATCGACGATAGAGGATTCCTTCACCAGATCGTCATTGGTAAGATCTGATCCCATCCAGGACTGCATCATCATTGAGGGCGGGATCTTTATCATCCGGTCAATTGAGGGTAACCAATTCCACATTTCATTCCCCCTTTTAAGAAAAACCTGGCCTGCTTCCTGGGCAGGGGAGGTGACGAAGATCAAAGCATAATCCGAGCCTTTCATCCAGGATTTAAAGGAGAGGGTCCGGTCCCATTTGGGCCGGTGGATCGTCATTTTCACTTCCGAATAATTCGACTCACCCTGCGTCAGGTCGTGTGCCTTTTTAACGATCTGTTTTGCTGTAAGATCCTGTGCAAAGATTACTGCCGTCGGAATTGTAGTAAAGATTAAGATAGACGGTATTAAAAATTTTAATTTCATAATTATACAGTTTAGCAATACATTTCAATTAGTTTGTTTCTAACCGCATCGAGAGGGTAAAAATCGGGATTCATGAGATAATTAAATGAAATGCCATCGAGCATGGAGCCAAAAATTATGGCTTCAGTCTCCGGATCCCGGTATCCGGCTTTTGTAAAATATCCTGTCAGTATTCCGTACGTCTCCTTATAAATGTTGCTGATTTCTTCCCCAACAATTTTCATTACACTGGGTTGTGGAATGATGGAAAAATATAAACTCCAAAATATATGGTTATCAGAAATCATCCTTAAAGTTTCCTCAATCATATAACGAAATTCATCTTTTGTCATTACTCCGGTGCTTTTCGGGGTCATGATGGCAAAGATTTTTTCGATGCCGTCCCTGAAAATTTCCCGCAAAAGCTCTTCTTTGCTGTTGTAATAATTGTACATCAATCCTTTTGATATCCCGGCTTTTTTAGAAATCATCCGGATGGATGTCACATAGTATCCTTCAAAAGCGAAAAGTTCAAGGGCAGCTTTCTTTATTGCCGACCTGCGTACTTCCCGGATTTCTTCAAACTGCTCTTCTGTTCTGGGTGACATCTGCGACGAAAAATTTAATTTTAAATATTAAGCTTGTGACGAAACAAATTTATTATTGACTGAACGAACGGTCAAAGATAAAACATAATCATTATAAAGTCAAGAATTTTAAAAAAAATGTTTGTGGGCTAAAATATCACCAACCGGTATCTATAATAAAAACGGGGTTTTACAGGTAATCAGACTTCCTTACCTTCAGGTTGTCCGGCGAATTCATCAAGATAATCCTGAAGATTGCCTTGCTTTTTGGCATCCATCAGATTCTTTAATTCTCCACTGATTGTGACATGGTTTTTCGGGTTATCACAATAATCTGAAAAAATAAGAAAGCCATGATAGGCGATATCCTTCTCTCCCGGAGGTGTCTTGCTATCATTACTAAGCACATATCTTGTCATGCTGGCCATATAAATAATCAATAGTTCCGGTTTGTCATTTGAAATTTTCCCAATAGGTTCATTCAGGGGAAAAAGAAAATCCGGTGTTCCCTGCATCCAGTCAGCAAGAAAATGCATGGCATCACTTTTTGAGTGGCTGTCTTTGTCTAACGGTATTGAAAGGATTTCATTCGCTGCCTGAAGTGCTGATTCCTCAGCATTAGCGTAGTCCTCCGCCGTTTTTAAGGGAATGTTTGCGTAGGGTAATTTTTTCTGCGCATATATACCTGTAGTTGCAAAGGATAATATGATTAATAGTAAAGTTTTCACGGTTTATAATTTTTAATTGAGTAACATAAAGCTTTAATGATTATAAATTCATGATATAGTTATCATCTTTTCAGATGCTTAATTTATAACAACACGTAACCTTAAATCGTTTGTTTTTTAAGATCAGTTTTAACATCATTTCATTTTTTCTCGTCCGGGTATCAGAATGCGTTAAATTCTTTCCGGGAAGGAATAGGTGAATATTTATATTTAGAAACAGACAAACTATCTCCTTCGTAGTTTGTTAAAAATAAATGATATAGTATAAAAAATAATTTATAATTAATATGGAAATGGTTTGAAAGTTTGCAAAATAAGAAATGTGTATTTTTATTTATCAGTGCTTTCATCAAAACAATGAAAAAGTACAGATTTACTTTCGGCCGGCTAACTTTGATTTTAATTTTTGTTTTCATTACCGCTTGTTCCAATCCTTCTGCAAAAGATCCCGGCTGGACGTCCGAGTCATTACAAATGCCCGGTGTGATTTCTGATAGTGACCTGCCAGCCCGGCAATCCAGAGAGGCTGAACTCATTTCTAAGTACTGCAGTCAATGCCATGCAATACCATCTCCGGCCGCACATAGTGCTTCAGACTGGGTTCCGGTTTTCAGAAGAATGATATTGCTGATGGAAAAATCTAACCAACGCGGAAATAGTATGGGAATGATGGGAAGAAGGCGTAATAAGCCAATGGGTATGATGGGAGCAAAATTACCTTCACCTGATGAGCAAAAAATCATGCTGAAATACTTAAAGTCCAATGCACTTAAATCTATTTCCGAAGATAGTCTTTCAGATGCTGAAAGTGATTCAGCAAAAGCTTTTATTAGGGAATGCAGCCGATGTCATGCCCTTCCTGACCCGCGGCAGCATACCCCGGATCAGTGGGCGGCAGTTGTCAAAAGAATGCAAAATCATGCACAGGAAAGTCAGTTGCCTCTTATCCAGGAACAAGACCTGAAAAATATTATTCGCTATTTACAGGATCAATCCCGGAAAGACCAGCCTGAACCCTGACGGATAAAAAGTGGAAAAATGTCTTATACAAAACCTCTGCATATTGAATGGGGGATTGCCTATATGATAAATTCAAAAAAGGGGATAACCTCATTTGTATCATCACATTAATCTTCCTTAAAAAATCCTACAGATGAAAAACAGGACAGATTTTCACAAACTCAGAAATCGGGTTTTTCTTGAATCTGAAGCTTTTTCAGGTCTCTCACTTTTCACAATAACTCTCTGTATTTTTATTCTGAATGTTTTTTCTGAACAGGCGGCCATAGCCGTTCCGGGTTTTGCAAGACAGACAGGGATGTCTTGCAGCGCCTGTCATTATGCCTTTCCCGAATTGACTGCTTTTGGCAGACAGTTCAAACAAAACGGGTATACCCTGACTGCCATAAAAACCTATCAGGATAAGAGTCCGGAGGGAAAAGAAAAACTCCGTCTTCTTTCTATTTCCCCTGTTTCAGCGATGATTCAATCATCCTTTACAAGTCTTAACAAAGCCATTCCCGGAACTCAAAATAACACGATTGAATTGCCCGAACAATTCAGTCTGTTTTATGCCGGTAGTATTACCCCGCATCTGGGATTGTTTATGCAGTTAACCTATGATTCACAGAGTGGACTAATTGGGATGGACAATACCGATATCCGGTATGCCAATCAAACAACATTTGCCTCCAAAGAAATGAATTATGGGTTTACTTTAAACAATAATCCTACAGTGCAGGACCTTTGGAATACTACTCCTGCCTGGGGATTTCCATATTCTTCTTCTGATTATGCGCCAACACCGGTTGCCTCTGCACTCATCGATGGAAATCTGGCTCAACAGGTTGCCGGTCTTGGAGGATATGTCCTGTGGAATGAAACGTTATATCTGGAATGCAGCCTTTATCGTTCGGCTCAGCAGGGAGTTACTTACCCTCCAGACTCGACGTCAGAGATGATTGTAAAAGGTGTTGCCCCCTACTGGAGGGTGGCATTACAGCATCAATGGCCCGGCCGTTATATTGAGGCCGGTACTTATGGTATGTCTGCCGGGATTTACCCAAACGGAACTTCCGGATTAACAGACCGATATTCTGACTTTGGTTTTGATATTCAATATGAACAAGCTTTTCCTAATGCTGAATTGATTTTACATTCGACCTATATTCTGGAGAGAAGACAAATGGACGCAAGTGCGGACCAGGGAATCGTAAATCAGCCTGGTCAACGGTTGAATACGTTCAGAATGGATGGTAATTTGCATGTAAGGAATAGTTATGGATTAAACCTCGGCTGGTTTATGACCACTGGCGATAAAGTGCCCGGAATTTACGGCGGTTCGGGTATATATGCCAGCAACAGCGGGGATCCTGCAAGTGATGGAATTATTGGCCAGATCTATTTTCTGCCCTGGTACAATACAAAGTTTGCGTTTCAATATACGTTATTTACCAAATTTAACGGGACAACAAAAAATTATGATGGCTTGGGCCGAAATGCCGGTGATAATAACACCCTGCTTATGATGGCATGGATAAACTTTTAAAAAAGATTTGATAAATCCCCCGTTTCATACATAAAATGCTAATTCCCTTTTTGTATGGTCAGGCTCGTAGTGACCCCTGGAGTTAGTGGTTCAAGTTGTATAGTGCCGGTATCGGGTGTGAGAATTTTGTACCTGATCAATTTTTTATCCCGGGGAGAGTATAAATCAAGATTTTTATTGTTGTCAGAAATGCCGTACTGACCTACATCAAGCGTATCTCCTTTCACAGATAATACTGTAAATTTTGCTCCGGGAGAAAATACAAATAGATTACCGTTAACATACTCTTCTTCTATAAGGGAAAAGAAAAGCGTTTGTGTGCTCAACAGATCCCCCGGATTATCCACATTAGTGATTGTCCAGGAGCCTACCATCAACGGATTATTGGTGTTAGGTTCAAATTTTTGCGAGGAATTTTTACACGCCGGAATAATGGCTGTTGTAATGATAAGGATAAGAATCAGTTTTTTCATAATGAGCTGGTTGAATTATAAAGTAAGTTTGATCATAATTAGATTTGATTCCTTTTCAACTTAAAGAAAACAACTACATGGAAGTTTCAGTTTTCGCCCAGGGCTGAAATAATTACCGGCTACTTTATAAGGAAATCCCGCACACTCCTGATTTTCTTCCCCTTATCGGTTATCTCGGCAGTCAGAATATACCAGCCGGCCGCTTGTGGCATTCTTAATGTCATATCAAATTGTTTTCCTTCTAAACCTTTAACACCTGCAGGAACTTCAGACTGTAAAACAACTTCGTTATCTTTCCTCAATGACAGGGTGATCATTCCTTCCCAGTTTTCATATCGGTCGTTAATTAGATTTACCGGAATCCTCACTTCTCTTCCCGCAGAAAAATGGTTATCCCAGACTCTTATCATTATTCCAACAGGATTGAATGCCTGCTTCACATATTCAACGAAATGAGGCTCAAATTCAAGATTTTGAATGTTAATAAAATTATCACTTGTCTGTCCTTTTGGTGCATTAGGCCGTGAATATCCCAGGCCGCAGAAATGCATTACTGCAGCACTTTTTCGGCCTGCACGCCAGTATTCTGTCAGGGCTGCAATATTTCGGGCGTAAACATTAAATCGTTCGTCCGCTGTTGTGGCCTGCGGAAAGATATTCCGGTATATATTTTCTGTCAGGGTTGTTGGTGTCCCGTCACGGTTTAGCCATAACCAGCCATATTCATTAATAATTACGGCATTTTTGTAATTTTTCCCTGAAGGGTCAGGAGAATGTTCATTCGGCCCGTTGTCCGGAATCCTTTGGATAGAAAGCAAATCGGACAGAATGCCATTCCTGCCTGGCTTATCAGATGAATAATTATATTTTGAAAACAGGTAAGGATGGGATTCGAGGGCATCCCCTTCATCGACAGGTTCAGCCCAACCATTATCCCATGGTCTGCCCGAGTCATCAAGTGTTCTCACTTTAGCTATGGCTTCACCGGTGACATCATTAACTGATTCATTCTGGGCATCCCAGATAACAACACAGGGATGGTTCCATCGTTCCTTCATCCATGCAGCATATTCATGAGAAAGCTGATCTGCTGTAATTTTTTTCTGCCATTTTTCAAACCCACCCGGTCCTCCGGTCCAAATGGGGAATTCATCCTGAATGAGTAAGCCCAGGCTATCTGCTGTATCGTACCAGCGCTCTGGAGGAAAACCAATACAATAACGAATGCTGTTCCAGTTCATATCTCTGAACTTTTGATGCAGGTCATTAACCCATTTTTCATCCCAGGGAAGACGTCCTCTGGCAGGGTCCTCAAAGAACCTGAAAATACAAACATTTGTACCACGCATAAAATAGGGTTTGCCATTCAGCAAAGCCACACCTTTCTCACTGCTGAATTTAAAGGTGCGAAGTCCAAACCTCACGGTCTTTGTATCTGTTCCGGCAGTTAATGCGAGTTTGTAAAGAAACGGATGTTCCGGTGACCACAATTGCCCATCAGGTACAGTTGCTGTAAAATTTATCGCTGCGGTTTCGTTATGATCGGGTGAATCAGCCATGGTCTGCCCTTCAGAGACCAAACTGTCTGTGCTGAGTTCATAAATCTTCCAGCTTAAACGGATCTTTCCGGTCTGTTTTCCGATGAGAAGGATACCGGTTACCTGAATTTGTTTGGCCTCTGTATTGGGGATGATCTGGACATTTTCTATATACGGGAAATTGCTCTGAATCAGCTTAACATCGTCATAAATTCCGGGCTGATAGATAGTCTTTTCAAAATCGTGACCGTTGACAACCGTATCTGGCAGCTGATTGCGGCTTCCAACAGAGATGAGGAGTTCATTTTTCTCCGTGTCTTCCTTTAGAAAAGGTTTAATATCAAAGACAGAGGGAGTATAGCAGTAAACATTTTCCCCAATAAACCGGCCATTGATGTAAACCCTGGTATGATACATCGATTTATTTATTTTAAGCCGGACAACTTCATGATTTGAAGGGTCGGCTTTGAAAAATCTACGGTACCAGAAGACCGAATGTTCAAACAGGGAATCATGGACATTTACTGCCGGCACAGCCATATCTACCAGGCCTGGTACGCGGACCGCCGAATGAAAATCTGTTGGAATATTCGCTGAAGATTCTGTGCTGGCGATATCCCATGTTCCATTAAGACTGATTTCCGATCTTTCCTGACGGGGTCCCTTGCATGCTGCTGAAAGGGACAGAATTAAAATCACTGAGGTCAATGTTCTGATCATAACTCAATAGTTAAAGTGTATTTTATTCTTTCTTCTCCCGGATAATTCCGACATCCATTCGCGCCAAAATCCCGAGTTTCAATAAATTTAGGGAATATATTATTTAATTCCATCAAAGACGGGTAAAATGTAAATCTGTTTGATTTGCTATAACAGACCCGGGAAGGGGTCCCCTTTATAATTTAACGGGATATTTTTTAACACCTTTACTTTTATTCTTTTTCGTTGTAACTTTTGTCCGGTGAGATCGTCATACTTTTGGAAAACGGAACATTCTTCATGACTGTAAAAGAGTATAACCAGGCAGTGGAACTATATTCGGACGGTGTTTACCGGTTCATTCTTAAAAATTTAAAGGATGAAGAAAGAGCCAGGGACATTGTTCAGGATACATTTGAGAAGCTCTGGAGAAAAGTCGGAGATGTCAATGGAGAAAAGGTTAAATCCTATCTGTTTTCCACAGCCTATCATACCATGATTGATGTCATCAGGAAGGATAGTCGTCAGACGGGGTTAGAAGAAGTTCCCCAGTCTGAGTTTTCTCATAATGAACAATATACCGGGTTGAATGAAATTCTTCATCATGCCATTTCAAAGTTGCCGGATGTTCAGCGATCAGTTGTAATGCTCAGGGATTATGAAGGGTATTCCTACCAGGAAATTGCCGGTATAACAGGGCTGAATGAATCTCAGGTAAAGGTTTATATATACCGGGCAAGGGTTTTTCTGAAGCAATTTATCGGGAGTCCCGAAAGGGTGATATAAAACGTAGCAGGATGAAAATTAACTTGAACAATTATGAAGAATTCTTTATCAACTATCTTGACGGGGTACTGACCCCGGAAGAGATAGCTGAGATGGAATATTTTCTTCTTTTAAATCCGGATCTCCGGGAGGAGCTTGCCGGGCTTGAAGCTGTTGTTCTTGTTCCCGATGAAACTACATATCACCCTAAGGATAATCTGAAACAGATAGATCTGACACTTCCGGTGACGGATGAAAATTTTGAATTTTTCTGTATAGCTGATCAGGAAGAGGACCTTACCAACGAACAGGTGATGGGACTTGAACAGTATTTGAAACAAAATCCCGCAAAGATAAAAGACCGCGAAAAATTCAGAATCGCTCATCTGGTTCCGGACCAATCCATAATATTCCCGTTAAAACAAAAACTTTATAAAAGTTTTTATGTGGTACACAGCAGGGAAATCAGGACATCCCTGGCTTTTGCAGCAGGAATAGCCTTGCTTGCGGGCGTCTATTTTGGCTTTGTTCAAAACAAGATCATTTCCCGGCACGGGATCGTGGCTGTTAACCCTTTAGAAAAGATCACCATTGACAGCACGGAGGTTAATACCGCAAAACCTCCTGTAAAGGCAATGCCTGCAGGTTCAGAAAAAAAACCGGAAGAAAAAAAGGTATTACCCCCGGTATCCGGAAAATCATTATCAAAAGGTATTTCATTTAAGGTTGAAATGCCTATCGCTTCAGCCGGGCCGGTTGAAATGAAGGGCGGGGTGGTGGATGAACAGAAGATCCTCAGCATGGTAAAAATTGATCCCGAAAGAATCAATCATTATTCCGTTGTTAAAAGGTATCCCCGACAGGAAAAACTCAACCCACCGCAATTTGACACTCATGACAATCTGAATAGTCATGATGTCAGACGGGAAGATTACATTACGCTGGAACAATTTGCCATGCGGAAATTCAGCAGCCTTGTATTTGGTAAAGAAGCTCCAAAAGAAATAACGATCTGGAATGTCGTTACTGCCGGAATCGATAAAGTAAATGATCTGACCGGGTCAAATATGAAACTGGAGCGGAAGACAGATCAAGAGGGTGAAACACGTGCTCTGAAATTTAATTCCAAATTGCTCAAGATCAACGCTCCTGTTAATCAGGATGAATAAACCCATCAGCGGGATTTCCGTTTAAAATCCGGATTGAAGTTCACCATTTACAGCCCCCGGAAAAACCTCAAGCAGAATGCCGGGTTTCAATACTGCCATCGATGGTCATCCATTCTGTTCCTGAAGATGAGGTAGTCAAGGTTTTTTCTTTATCAGAAAATATTTTTCTCAGTCGAAGGCCCGGACATTCCGTCTTTGGGGTGAGAGATTTACTGGCTCATTATTTTCTAATAAAGAATGATCGAATGATATTGATTTTCTTCCTGTAACTTTTTCAACATATCAGCCGTCGTAGAGATAGATAGTTGTAAAACGAAATTGAAGTTTAACATAAAAAGAACCTCACAATGAAAAAGTTAATGATTACATTTTTAGCGCTGGTTATGGCTCTGTCAGTATGGGGACAACCAGATACTACCCGGACCGGAAACGTTAAGGTGATTGAAGATGAAGGCAAAACCGTGGTTCAGATAGGGAAAAATAATGCCGTTACAGTTGAGGAAAACGACGATACGACGCGGATTAAGCTCGGTAGTAAAGGTATTACCATTATAGAAGGTGAAAATGGCACCAAAATTAATATGAATGAGTTGGAGGAAGAGAATAAGGAACAGGGAGATAATGAAAAGGACCACGAGGGGCATAAAAAATTCAAACCGCACTGGGCCGGATTTCAGATGGGATTAAATAATTTTGTGAACAGTGACTTTTCGATGAGCCGAAGCGGCGAGGATGCCTTTATGGATCTGAATACCAGCCGGTCCTGGAACTACAACATAAACTTTTTGGAATACGGACTTGGTCTTGGAACCAATAAGCTGGGACTCGTCACTGGGCTTGGTTTGGAATTGAGCAACTATAATTTTGACCAGGGGAATACGATTGGGAAAAATCCGAATGGAGAAATTACGGGTGTGTTCCTGCCCTCCACGGTAAGCATTATAAAGTCTAAACTTCAAACCACATACCTTACCGCTCCACTGCTTCTCGAAGGACAGATTCCGGCAGGGAAGAAAAGAATACATATTTCCGGAGGAGTTATAGGCGGATTGAAACTTGGGTCAAACACCAAGGTGGTATACCGTGAAAACGGAAATAAGCAGAAAGACAAAACCCGGGATGACTTTAACATTTCCCCGCTGAGATACGGGGTGGCATTCAGGATTGGCTACCGCGGGCTCAATGTTTATGCAAATTATTACCTTACACCCTTGTTTGAAGCAGGTAAAGGACCGGAGCTTTATCCCTTTGCCATTGGACTCACACTGATAAATTTCTGATTTGCGACAAATAATCTGACAGAGTACCATGAAGTTCTGAGTTAAGGGTATTATATGTCTGGCAAATATTGAGGCCCATCTTCCTGAAACAGCAATGCTGTCGGAGATGGGCCTCTGATTTTACTTCCTGTTTTTGAAGGATCTTTTAGAAAAATCAATGCAACACGTTGAGAAGTCCCGTTATAGGCATTGTTTGCGGGCTGTTTTTGTTTACCGGTACTATTTTTCCGGCGAACATTGCTTCAAAGTTTTGGTTAATAGATATAAACATTCACCAGCCGGTATACAAATTGATCTTCATTCTTTATATTTGCGTTGATGTAAAAACCTCTATTAATCAAGGACTATGCTGACAGATCCCGAAAAAAATCGTTATCAGAGACATATCATGCTTCCGGAAATTGGAGAAGAAGGCCAGGAAAGACTTAAGGAAGCACGGGTACTTGTCGTTGGTGCAGGCGGTCTGGGGGCTCCGGTGTTACAATACCTGACGGCGGCCGGTGTCGGCAATCTCGGAATTATGGATGATGATATTGTCAATGAAGATAATTTACACCGCCAGATTCTTTACGGCGGTCATGATTTAGGAAAACTGAAAACAATCATAGCGCGGGAACGGCTGGAAGTATTAAACCCGTTTGTCAAACATGAAATGATCAATATCCGTCTTAAAAGGGAAAATGCCCTCAATTTTATCGGCAGATTTGATCTGGTAATTGATGCTACCGATAATTTTTCTGCACGTTACCTTATGAACGATGCCTGTGTCATTTTAAAGAAACCATGGATTTTCGGATCTGTATATAAATATGAAGGACAGGTATCCACATTTAATTATCTGCAAGGCCCCACGCTGCGATGTCTTTATCCTGAAATAGTGGATCATGAAAATGTTCCCGATCCATCTCACCAGGGCCTTTTTGGAATTCTTCCGGGAATTATAGGTTCTTTCCAGGCTGTTGAGGCGATCAAAATTATTACAGGGATCGGTGAGGTTCTTTCAGGCAGATTACTGATTTATAATATGCTGAATCATTCAGTGAATTCGGTTCAGTTTGCAAAAAATCCGGAAAGGGCTGAAATTTCTGCCCTGGCGGATACATATTAAACTTTCCTCCCACTATTGTTGTGAATAAATTTCCCCATAGCCTTACGAGAGTTGTATTACCTTTGTTGTTATAATTTAAAACGCAGAGAAATGAGGCTATTGCTAATCAGTAACTCTACAAACGCGGGAGAACCCTACCTGCAATACCCATTGCCTGTTATAAAGGATTTTCTTGGAAAAAGAAGAATGAAGTGTCTGTTTATTCCTTTTGCCGGGATCATGATTGATTTTGACGAATATACAAGTCGCGTCAGAGAAAGATTTGAGGAGATAGGGCACGACCTGGTATCTTTGCATCATTCAATAGACCCTATTGAGGAGATCGAAGATGCTGAAGCTATTGTTGTTGGGGGCGGAAATACCTGGCAGTTGCTTAAGATGACACAGGAAGCAGGTCTTATAGAAACAGTAAGACGGAAAGTTCTTAACGGCATTCCTTATATTGGATGGAGTGCAGGATCAAATATGGCCTGTCCGACAATTCGCACAACCAATGACATGCCGGTGGTGCAACCCCTGAATTTTCATGCATTTAATCTCATCCCTTTTCAGATCAACCCGCATTTCACAGATACAAATCCCATAGGTCATGCCGGAGAGACCAGGGAAGCCAGAATAGAGGAATTCATCGAAATTAATCGGGGAATTTCAGTTGTCGGTCTGAGGGAGGGCTGTATTTTAAGGGTAGAGCATGAGCATCTGCTTTTGTGGGGATCTAAAACCGCAAGATTATTTAAATATGGGAAACCTCCGGAAGAACTAAATCCCGGGGATGACATGGATTTTTTACTTGTTGAAAAATAATTGATCAGGTTTTTAGTTTTAATCTAAAATGATGTTGTTGAAAAGAGCGCGCCGGATCCTGACCAGACTTTTCATCCTGTTACTGATTGCAGTTGTCCTGTTCTCAGTTGCTGGGATTTATATTTCACAACGCTATGGAGACGAGATAAAGGATTATGCCATCTCGCAAATCAATCAGCAACTGGAAACAAAAATTACTGTTGATCATGCCGATGTTTCATTCTTCTCCCGCTTCCCCTATGTTAGTGTTGTTTTCACCAATGTCACAGCTATGTCTGGTCATGATTTGAATTTGCAGGATTTTGAGCAAATCGAAACGGATACCTTATTCTATGCCAGAAAAATTTACCTTCAGTTTAACATTATTGATATCATCTTTGGGAACTACCGAATCAGAAGGATTTATTCTGTCAATGGAAAGCTGAACTTACTCGTAGACCTTCAGGGGAAAACCAATTTCAGGTTATTTAAGCAAAAAAAGTCAACCGGACCGGGCAAGAAAGGCTTGGAACTTGAGGCTTTTAAGCTGAACGACTTTGACGTACGTTTTATTAATCTTGCAAAAAAGATTCAATCACATGCTTTTATTGATGAAATTATTTTAAAGGGTAAATTTTCCGACAGAAATTTTTCGGTCGGTACGCAGGCGTCCTTCAAAGAAGTTGATTTTGTCAGGGAAGGTGTTAAGTATGCAGATCATTTTAACATGACAACCAGGGTCATTTTCAGTGTAAGTGACAGCCTTGCAACCATTGAGAAAGGGAATGTCAGCATTAACAACCTGAAAATGGACATAGATGGGAAATTTACCCTTGGGGAGGTTTCCGAGATGAACCTTGAACTGGAGGGCCGAAATTTTGATCTGCACTCGCTGCAGTCAGCTCTTCCACGGCCACAAAGAGACATGATCCCTGTTGATGTTTATGGCCGTGGAGATATAGCTTTCAGGGTAAACGGGACTTTTTCGAGAGTAGATATGCCCTTCATTAGAGCAGTATACCTGCTGAATATCAGTAAAGCAAAATACCGGGACAGATTATTTCATAATATTAATCTGAAAGGGAAATTTTACAACGGCCGGTTGAGAAATCCTCTCACAACCCTGATTGATGTTGAGCAATATACTATTGAGGATAACGGGACTTCCTTAAAAGGTCGTTTCACTGTGGAGAACCTGAAACAACCTGCTATCAGAATTACGATGAAGGGGGTGGTTGGGGCAACTGCTGTAAACGGATTTTTATCTTCAGGCTCGGTCACGGATTTTACCGGGACACTCTACCCGGATTTTGTCCTTGTGACGAAGCTAAAAACGTGGGCGCTTGAAAATCCGGAACGAATTCTGTCATCCGGACTGAACGGCACACTTGGCATGGAGGATTTTGGTTTTACCCTGAATCGCATGTACCCCTTTTCTCATATTAACGGAAATATTCAATTTTCCGGTGATACATGGTATCCGGTTCTGGATCTTACCTCCGGACAAAGTAATCTGGAAATGAAACTTCAGATGGTTCATGTATTTAGTTATCTCTTTGACAAATCAGGTGTAATGGGGATTAGCGGGGATGTTGATGCAAACAGAATAGATCTGACCCCGTTTATTCAACCAGGTAATCAGGAAACCGGAATATTTGCATTCCCCGCCAGGGTCCATGCCCACCTTTCTGTCAAAGTTGACACCCTTACAGCAGGGAAATTCTATGCGCTTTCTTCAGACGCTTTCCTGCAGTATAAACCCACCATGCTGTCTCTGACATCCGTTCACATAAATACAATGGATGGCACGGTTTCCGGGAGTGCAGCCGTGATCCAGGACAGAGATAAAAATTTAGTCCTTCGCACCCAGACTGACGTTGAGCATTTGAATATCAACACCATGTTTAGCAGCCTGAATAATTTCACACAGGATTTTATAGTGTCAGGTAACCTGAAAGGATATCTTTCCGGGAACATTGGTTTTGCCACATCTTTTGACAGTATGCTGAATATGAGCAGCAAAGATACTGAGGCTGATGCCAGCATAATTATCCATTCCGGAGAACTTATCAATTTTGAACCCATTGAAAAATTGTCAAATTTTATCGAACTGGATGAACTTCGGCATATTAGTTTTTCAAAATTGGAGAACCATATCATCATCAAGGATCAGCAGGTGATCATACCACAAATGAATATTCAAAGTTCTGCTTTTAACATAACAGCCTCAGGAATACATAATTTTGATAATCATTTCGACTATAAACTGAAGGTAAACCTATCGGAGATTCTTGCTGGCAAAGCACGTAAGGCAAAAAGTGAAAACCAGGAATTCGGAGTTATTGAACCCGACACCAGGAGAACGAATCTTTATCTCTCCGTTACCGGAACACCTGACGACTTCAAAATCAAGTATGACAAAAAAGAGGCGATTGTAAATCTTAAGCTGGATCTGAAGGAGGAGAAGAGCAGGCTTCGTAATATTCTGAGCGAAGAATTCGGCTGGTTTAAAAATGATTCATCTGCGAATGTAATCAGACCTAAGGACGAAAATCAGAAATTTATACTCGACTGGGATATGGATAGTCCTGCTGATAGTATTGGAAGGTTGAATAATCCGGGTAAAGTCAAACCAAACGAAAAAAAGAAATTTAAAATTGAATGGGATGAAGGTGATCATTAGAAAAAGCAGGAGCTACATTCCGCACAGTTATTTAAAACCTTAACTTTAGGCTGTTCCATAAGGAAGCCTGCATCCTTCAATGTTCATTTAAAAAAATTTTGCATCTTGAATATTTACGAACAAAAGCAACGCTGGAAATTTTTTCTGTTCGCCGGAGCCATCCTGATCGGTGTTGGTTCACTGGTATATACGAATAAGCTCGTTAAAGCCCTTTCCGCACAGGAGAGGGACAAAATTCAACTGTGGGCGGATGCGATGCGTGTCCTCGATCGTGCTGAACCGGACAAATCTGACCTGGGATTTCCCCTGTCAGTCATTGAGAAAAACACTACAGTACCGGTAATTCTCACAGACAGTGCAGGAGACATCATTACTTACAGAAATATTGATTCTCTTAAAGCCACACGACCGGGTTACCTTGGAACTGTGGTTCAGAAGATGAAAGAGGAACATGACAGTATTGTCATTAATCTGATGAACGGGGATAAAAACTTCATTTATTATCGCGATTCCATTTTGTTGACAAGGCTCTTTTATTTTCCATTTATTCAGCTTGGAGTCATCGTGTTATTTATCCTCGTTTCCTATTTTGCTTTCAGTTCTTCGCGTAAGGCTGAGCAAAACAAGGTTTGGGTTGGACTGTCCAAGGAAACGGCACATCAATTGGGAACACCGACATCTTCACTTTTTGCATGGGTTGAACTTCTGAAGGGTGGTTCCTTCACCCGGGAAACGGTTACCGAACTTGAGAAAGATGTAAAACGGCTGGAAAAAATCACCGAACGATTTTCAAAGATTGGCTCACGGCCTTCACTTACCAAAACAAATATTGAAAAGGTATTGGAAAATTCCATGACATATCTCAGGACCCGAAGCCCGGGGAAAATTAAATTCAAGTTGGATATGCCTGATCATGAAGTTTTGGTTCCGTTAAATGAATCGCTTTTTGAATGGGTAATTGAAAATGTTTGTAAAAATGCAATTGATGCCATGAGTGGTGCCGGGCATATTCTGCTATCAGTAAAGGAATATCCCCGGTTTATTCATATTGACATTTCCGACACAGGGAAAGGGATACCTAAGTCTAAGTTTAAAACGATATTTAAACCAGGATATACTACGAAACAAAGAGGCTGGGGACTGGGATTGTCTCTTACCAGGAGGATTGTTGAATATTATCACAACGGGAAAATATTCGTTCAGAATTCTGAATTAAATTCAGGAACGACATTCAGAATTATTCTTAAGAAATAGGAAGCTCGGCAGACTTCCGACCAGGTTAACTTTGGGTTACCTGTTTCCTTAAGCGCTTTGGAAGCGGAAAAGAATTTCTTTAATTTTGCCTCATGGATTATAAACGATCAGATATTGAGATCATGGCTCCTGCCGGTTCTTTTGAATCCCTCAGAGCAGCCATACAGGGAGGGGCCGATTCAGTATATTTCGGCATTGATCAATTAAATATGAGGTCCAGATCAGCGTGTAATTTTACCCGCAGGGATTTACCTGAAATCATTTCCATAACACAAAATCACAACCTGAAATCTTACATGACGATCAATACAGTTGTTTATAATCATGAGTTGGGAATGGTGAAGGAAATGGTTGACCTGGCGAAAGAAAACAACGTTGATGCCATTATTGCTTCAGATCAGGCTGTTTTGAGTTATGCACGAAGATGCGGAGTAGAAATACATTTGTCCACACAGCTCAATATCAGCAATTTGGAATCACTTAAGTTTTATGCTGATTATGCGGACGTGGCTGTTTTGGCACGGGAACTTGATCTGATTCAGGTTGCAGAGATCTCAAGAGGAATAGAACTGGAGGATATTAAAGGGCCTTCCGGACATAATATGAAGCTGGAAATGTTTGTGCACGGGGCATTATGCATGGCTGTTTCAGGAAAATGTTATCTCAGCCTTCATGAGCACAATCATTCAGCGAACCGTGGAGACTGTTTTCAGGTATGCAGGCGGTCTTATATTGTCACCGATAAAGAGAGAGGAAATGAGCTGGAGATCGATAATGAGTACATCATGTCACCGAAGGATCTTTCTACGATTCATTTTTTAAATAAAATCCTGGATGCCGGTGTCAGGGTCCTGAAAATCGAAGGCCGTGCTCGCCCGGCAGAATATGTGAAAACCGTCACAGAATGTTATAATGAAGCTGTGAATGCCATCGTTCAAAACGAATTTACCACGTCCCGGATCAACGATTGGCGAAGCAGGCTTGCCACAGTATTTAACCGCGGGTTCTGGGATGGTTATTATCTTGGACAGCGGCTTGGTGAGTGGAATGATGTGTATGGATCGCGGGCAACGAAAAGGAAGATATATACCGGCAAAGGATCTAATTATTACGACAGGATAAAGGTTGCAGAATTTCTTATCGAGGCCGGCGAATTGAATACGGGGGATGAAGTGCTGATCACCGGTCCTACGACAGGAGTCATTAAAACGACGGTGAACGAAATCAGGGTCAACCTGAAAGTAGTGGAAAAAGCCGTTAAAGGTGACCGGTGTTCTATCCCGATCAGTGAGGTTGTGAGACGTTC
This sequence comes from uncultured Bacteroidales bacterium, assembly GCA_963732905.1. Lineage (GTDB taxonomy): Bacteria > Bacteroidota > Bacteroidia > Bacteroidales > DASQZK01. Next base: position 553,534 of record CAVTBM010000004.1, on the reverse strand, counting down.
AGACAAACTTTACCGGTTAGTGTCCCCATCTGAGATAACACTTCAGTGAGACCATTATTCCAGCTTCTCCATGATGGAGATGTACTTTTCCCGGATGACTCTTAGTTTCTCCAGACTGGTTTCTCGGGAATAGATCCTTGCCACATCAAGAATATTTTTGGTATAGATAGCTCCCAGTGCGGCATCAAAATTAGCCAGTTGTTTGTCGACATTATTCCTGACGCGCTGAGTGATCTGCACAAACATCTGCCAGTTGACCTGCCGGAGTAATGTTACATAGAACATGGAAAGATCATCCATATCCTTGTAAATACCTTCTTCAATACATTCGATATTAAAGAGTTTTTTCAGTTGAATCACACCCTTGGCCTTAACTGTGCGCTTCTTCATAAATTTGATTCCTTCTGAAAAGAAACAATTCTGAAGTTCCTCAATAAGCTCATAGCTGTCGATTTCCCTGATCCTGATGCAGGGCAGGTCTTCGTTCTGAATACAGATAACTCCGGGGACGGCATCAAATTTATATTCAAAATATTTTTTAATATTCTGATTGATTCTGAGAAGATGTTCAGTCGAATATTTGTCCTTGGTAATAAAAAAGATTGAAATAGGTTTGGAATTTGTCGGAAGATTTGTTCCATGATATCCCGGGTATGGCTCTTCCATATCAAGCACAAAGGTATTGGCCATAACGTGGCTGGTCAGTGTAAAAAGGGATTCCACTTTGGCAATGCCCCCAATGGTCTGTATAATGGTATTTGTTTCCATAATGTTGGTATAACTGGGTGATTTTTATTATGATATCTTTTTATGACAGATCAATGATTTCAGGGGGATCATTTGCCCGGTTATTCCGGCATGGGTTAACAATATGCAGGCTTTTGAATTTCATGAAAGACGGATTTCCTCATTATGGCAGCGCAAAAGGATAAATGGTCAGGTTCATCGTATTGCTGATGTTTTATAAACCTTTGATATTGTCTGAATGTTCATTCTGCTCAAATAAGGCCAGCGTAACGGCAATAGTCGATGATTAATCTGGCATTCTCTTTTTCCCCTGCAGAGTTTGTTTTAATATGATGGAGAATTGAGGTGGTACGGCTGTTAAGGCCGTAATTATAAGTTTTATCGTAATACTGCAATGTAATATCGGCTACTTCATGGTAGTTATTTTCTTCAATGCATTTAACAGCGCGTTTTGCATTTTGTCCGCCTATTCTCCTGGAAAGGCGAAGGATACAATTCGTCAGTTCCTCTGCTGGATACTGGCCGTATTCTTTGACCAGGCGATCGATTCTGAGATTACGGTCCATATCAAGAAAGATAACCGGGCTTTGACGCATCTGAAGGAAAAATTCATTTGGGATAATATTTTTACCGATGTTCCGGCTTTCATCTTCAATCCACACCGGTAATTGTCGGTTATAAATCATAAGTTCCATCAGCAGATCATTATCAAACTGTTCATTGGTAGGTTGATTTGATTCTCCCAAAGCTCCGAAAGCCGAGCCTTTGTGATGTGCCAGTTTTTCCAGGTCAATCGTTTGATAATCCAGTGCTGCTATTTCTCTCAGAATCCCGGTTTTGCCGGTTCCGGTCATGCCCCCCAGGATCAGTAACCTGGCAGGCCGGCTCATGAAGGAACGTAAGTATTTTCTGAAAGATTTATAACCGCCGGAGAGAACATCGCATTGCAAACCAGCGCGTTCGAAGAGCCAGGCCATGGCACCGCTCCGCATACCTCCCCGCCAGCAATGGACAAGTAATTGGTTCTGCCGGGAAGATTCAATGGCTTTTTGCTTCAATCCTTCAGTTTTTAGACCGACGAATTCGAATCCTTTGATGATAGCTTCTTTTTGCCCTTTTTGTTTATACAGGGTTCCCACAATTTTCCGTTCCTCATCAGAAAAGAGAGGAATATTAAGAGCCCCGGGAATGTGGCCGTGTAAAAATTCGGCTGGTGATCTGACATCAATTACCGGAATATGTTCCGCACGTTCGAGGAACGTTTCAATAGAAACAGGTTCTTTCATTTAGTTCCCGGATGTTATTCTGGCAAAGCTGTATAATTTATCACTGATTCCTTCCCGGCATGTCCGTTTCTTAATGAACCGGATCTTATCCGGGTTTGCTTGTGGGGGGATTTATCTTTCCAGAAAGTTGCCAAGGATGGAATTATCTTCCTTTCCCTTGTTTTTTCCGTAAGGAGATAAAGCCTGGATCAGCTTGCGTATCGGCATGGATTGCAACCATACTCTACCTGTACCGCTGATTGTCGCAAGAAAGATCCCTTCGCCGCCAAAAACCATTGAACGCAGGCTTCCTGTGGTTTCAATATCAAAACTGAGATTCGGTTCATAGGCTACCACACAGCCGGTATCAATCCTGAGAGTATCCTGGTTAAGGTACTTTTCTATTACGGTTCCTCCAGCGTGTACGAATACTTTTCCATCGCCTTCGAGTGACTGCAGGATAAACCCTTCACCTCCAACCAGACCGGATCCAAGACGTCGGTTAAAGGTAACCGAGAGACGGGTACCTAATGCGGCGCAAAGGAATCCGTCTTTCTGAACAATCATGCGGCCTCCGGCTTCTGCCAGATCTATCGGAATGACCGTTCCCGGATAAGGTGCTGCAAAGGCAACCCTACGCTTGCCCATTCCACGGTTGGTGAAATGGGTAAGGAAAAGAGATTCACCGGTCAGAAGTCTTGCACCGGCAGAGAATATTTTATTCATAATTCCCTGGTTGGGAGACGAACCATCGCCCATTTTTACTTCAAATTCAATTCCCGATTCCATGTAAACCATTGAACCAGCTTCAGCAATAACCGTTTCCCCCGGATCGAGCTCGATTTCGACGAGTTGTATGTCATCACCAATAATCTTGTAATCAATTTCATGTGATTTCATTCTGGACCAGTTTTATATAGATAAACTAATGCAAAAATCAGACAAAGCAAAGTTATAAACTTTGCAGGATAAAACATAGCCGGTAAATCATCAGGGGATAACACGGGTTGCTATATGGTTTCAGAGAACCATTTGATCAGAAAGTGTTTAATGGTTTCTGCTTTGACTGGTTTGATCACGAAATCATTCATGCCTGCCGAATAGGCTTCAACTTTCTTTTCCCGGTCATCACTTCCCGTCATAGCAATGATGATAACTTTATTACCCGACTTTCTGATATCTATGGTTGCTGCTATTCCGTCCATGACGGGCATCAGAAGGTCCATGAGAATGAGATCGTAATTCTTTCGCTTCATACTTTCGATTACGGCCTTCCCATCCTGGGCAATATCGATTTCATAACCCAGATGTTTGAAAATAGTTTGAATCACACGTTGATTGATGATGTTGTCATCAGCCACGAGGATATTCAGGTTGGTCCGGATTTTATTGATATGAGGCGTGATGTTTTTCTCTTCTTCTATGTCCGGGAAGATGTCTTTGATTACATTAAAAATTTCGTTATTGTCATAGGGCTGGATGACATAGTAATCGATTTCCAGGTTCCTCGATCTCAGATAATTCCCATGCTGGTCGTTGGATGAGATCATAATAACAGGGAAGTCATAAACAAGTCCGCTTTCTTTAAGCTGCGTGGCAAATCCAAAACCATCCTGGCGGGGTTTATCCTTGATGATGATCATCTGATACAGGTCCCTTTTTTGATCAATATGATAAAGCACGCTGTCGATGGTATTATCATCGTATGTTCGCAGGTTATAGTTAATTCCGAAGCTGTCGAGTACATGATGTATCTTGTCGGTTTTATCTTTCTTTTTCGTGACAACCAGTGCTGTGATCTGCTGGTAGTGGCGGAGGGAAGAGAAGTCATATTTTTTCCTGATTTTTTCATCGGAATGCACTTCGATCGTAAAGCAAAAACGGGTTCCGGGGTATTTCGGGTCGTCGGCGATGGCGGAGGGACTTTCGACCCAAATCTCCCCGTTCATCATTTCAACCAGTTGTTTGGATATGGCAGTACCAAGCCCTGTTCCACCATATTTCCTGGATGTGGATTCCTGTCCCTGCTGGAAGGTGCCAAAAATTTTATTAATATCTTCTTTTTTTAAGCCGATGCCTGTATCTTCCACGTAGAAAAGCAGGCTGAGAGCCGAATTGTATTTTTCCATCATTTCAACGCTGATCAATATCCTGCCTTCATCCGTAAACTTAATGGCATTGCTCAGCAGATTGGAAATAACCTGTCTTAGTCTGAACGGATCGCCAATAAGATGATCGGGTATTCCGGCTTTGATGGAAGATTGTATTTCAAGGTCTTTTTTGACAGCGAGTGGCTTAAACAGTCTGATGGCAATGTTGATTTCTTCACTGAGACTGAAAGGAATTTCCTCAAGCATCATTTTCCCGGCTTCGATTTTAGAGAAATCCAGGATGTCATTAATAATGTTCATCAGCAATTCCGAAGATTTCCGGATTACCATGACATATTCTTTCTGATCTTCAGTAAGATCTGCTCTGACCAGGCTGTCTGTCATGCCAATAATTCCGTTCATCGGAGTCCGGATTTCGTGGCTCATTCTGGCCAGAAAATCTGATTTAGCCTGGTTAGCAGCGGCCTCCTGTTTGCGGGCTTTTTCCATCGGGGAAACGTCGATAAGGGCTGAAATAGTCAGCTTTTCACCGGCAATGTGGGTAACGACATCGCGGCGGTAGATAACCACTTCATTTCCATCTTTATGATAATGGATAAAATGATTGGAATCGAAAGGGGAACAAATTACATCTTTAAGAAGATAATTATTGGAGATAAGGAACTGGTCTTCGAACTGTTTTCCGATCAGGTCCTCCTCCCGGTCGAGGAACAACATTTTCTGCGCGGTACGGTTAATGTTCAGAATGATGTCCTTTTTATTCAGGATCATAATGCCGACCGGAAACTTTTCGGTGATCATTTTAATTTCAATGAGCTGCTGTTTTAACGAACCTTCCTTCTTGCGGCTATCCCGGATGATTATCAGCAGAAACACGACCAGGCCAACGATAATTAGAAAACTTCCGATGCCAAGAATAAGATTATGACCTACGAAAATACTCAGTAATTCTCTGGAATTCATTGTGAACACGATACCCAAATCATGTTTAATGATGCTGAGAGGATAGTATGCGGAAATAATCTCACAATCTTCACCGTCCTTATACAGACTTTGATATATCAAGCCTTCCCTTTCTGTCTTAAGGCTGTCGGCAAGAACATCAAGGCCCGAAATTTTCACACTGTCGCTGTTATTGGAAAAGACAATATTCCCCTTAGTGTTTATGAGCCATTGCCATTGAATATCTTCAACACGGTACAGGCTGAAGATATAAGCAAGGTATTTTTTGAAATTTATTTCAACGACGACGTTTCCAACCAGTTTATTATCATCAAAAAAGGGGAAATAGCTCAGGTAATATCCGTTCTTTTCCCTGATAATTTCACGTGGTTCAAGTTCATTATTCTTCTGTCGGGAAAAAGTATCGATCACAAAATCATCATAATCATTTATATAAATTCCCAGGTACCGGTTATTATTGTCGTAAACGGAAATGTTAGTGATGAGTTCACGGTACTTCGCATAAAAACTTTCAAGATCCCTGTTCACCTGGTAAATCACCTGTTTGTCTTTGAAGATATTATGCATGTCCCCGATATACTTAAAGATGATCCGGTTCAGGTCACTCTCATAATTTGAAACGGTCCTTTCTACATGGTTTCCGCAGAGTTGAGTCTGGCGAAGGAGAATATTTCTCTGGAAGTCCTGCTGAGATGTTTTGATCTGATCGAAAAAATACGCGTTAAGCCCAATGACAATGGCTAAAACAATGATTACAATGATATAGATTCGTTTCATCGGGCTGACGGACAATAATTCAGGGATCTTGGAATGTGATTTATACTGGTTTTGAAGATGAATACGGAAATGATTATTAAATGTTCCTGTTCTTAACGGTATTTTCCTCCTTTATCTTCAAGCATGTTAATATAACTGATATATCTGGATTCACTGATTTCTCCTTGCTGAACGGCACTGATCACAGCACATCCCGGTTCATGCGTGTGTGTACAGTTATGAAACCGGCATCTGGATGAAATCCGGAAAATTTCCGGAAAGTAATGAAAAAGTTCATCTTTACCGAAATCTATCAACCCAAATCCTTTTATGCCAGGAGTGTCAATGATATATCCCCCGAAAGAAAATTCATGCATCTCTGAAAAAGTTGTAGTATGCCGTCCTGATTTATGTGAGCGGGAGATTTCTTCCGTCCTGAGCTTCAGTGAGGGGTCAAGAAGATTAATCAGGGTTGATTTTCCTACTCCTGAATTTCCTGAAATTACATTAAGTTTTCCGGTCATTTTTTCCTGGATCGGAGCAATATTGATCTTTTTCTTTGCCGAAATCTCATAACAGGGATATCCAATGTCTTCATAGATTTTTCTAAGCAGGTGCAACTCTGAAAGGATTGTTTCATCGTACAGATCGATTTTGTTAAACAGGATATTCACCGGGATACTGTATGCTTCCGCTGTCACGAGGAAACGATCAATAAATTCAGGAAATGTACGGGGAGAGGTCATCGTTACCATCAACCAGGCCTGATCGACATTAACGGCGATGAGTTGATATTCCCGGGACAGGTTGGGAGACCGTCGGATGATGTAATTTTTTCTTTCCTCGATATGAGCGATTACTCCTGTCTTCTCAGATTTTTGTAACTTATATTCAACGCGGTCACCAACCGCTACAGGATTTGTTGCCCTGATGCCTTTTATCCGGTATGTCCCCTTTATTTTACAGTTGACGATTGTGTCATCCTCACTCTTGACAGTAAACCAGCTGCCGGTAGACTTTATGACGATCCCCTTTTTCAATTCATATTAAATTATCCTCGCGGGTAAATATAAATAAAATAACCAAATACGATAAATCATCTCAGGCGCCCGTATCCTTTGATGTCAGGAAGCCGGAAAAGGGATCTTGTCATAGATAGAAATCTTTTAGCCTCGCGTCACTCCTGCAATCCCATTGCGTGCCGGATGACCCGTGTCCAGATTCGGTAACCGTCAGAATTCATGTGAATGCCGTCACTGACAAAGATTTCTTTTTTCAGGTTTCCTTTTTGATCAAACATTGGCGTTGAAACATCTATGTAGGTTACATTGGGATATTCTGCGGCAAGGGACTTCAGCTGATCCTGTGCTTCCACATATTTTGGCCAGTAATTCATCCTGTTTATTGCCGGTTTTGGAGAGAGGATGAAAATCTTTGTGTCTGGACGTTGTTTTAAAACGCGATCGACAAAACTTCTGACATTATTTTTAATCATCTCTGCCGGATAACCCCGGGGGATATCATTATCTCCTTCATAATACACTATAGTTGCCGGTTTATATGGTAAGACGATTTTATCCATGTACATCAGAGCTTCCTTGGAGGTAGATCCTCCAAAACCCCGATGAATAATTTTGAGTTCGGGGAAATCCTCCTTTAGTGAAGACCATTTCCTGATGCTTGAACTCCCGATGAAAAGGGTGGCATTAGCCGGGGGGAAGGAAATTCGGTCTTTCATTTCAAAGCCGCGGATCTCAGCATCGAAGGGTTTCCGCTCCGTTTTGACATAAATTCTGGGAGAAATGAAAAGGTTATGAAATCCAACCGGTTCATTGTTAATGAAAACCAGGAGACTATCATGTCCGAAGTCGAGGTCGTTTTTTGTAAAGCTCAAGGTATCCGGTTCCCAGGAATCTTCACTTAAAGCATTTCCTTCAAAGAATTTTTTGCCATTCCTGTCGATCTGAATCTTATCTCCTTTAACAGCCCCGAAAATTTTAAGGCTTGCTTTCTGACCGTCGGTGATGTAAAGGTCGGAGGTCCCTTTCAATACGGTACTTTCATCCTCCGTAAAGTTCACCTTAAACATGGCCAATGAGTTCAGATAGCTGTTTCCGAGATTGTACCAGATGATCTGATTTTTCGTTTTACTACCCGCTTCATCGGCATCATCCACATAGACCTGCACCGCAATGGAATTGTGAATTTCCGGGTTAATTCCAACGCACAGAGGATTAACCTGAATTTCCCAAAGGGTGTGGTTTTCCTTCCTGGTGAAAGCGGCAGCGATTACAGGTTGAATCTTATGAAGTGCCGGTGTTTCCCGGAAATCATTTATATTGACGAAAGGTTTTCCGTCTTTTCCCGTTACAGGGGCAAAACTAAGTTGAATGATATCGTTAGATCCCCGGTACGGCGAAAGGAAGACTTCAACGGCATCCGCTGTCCATGGAGAGGTAGTATCTGTCACAAATTCATCATCTTCAATATCCAGAGCGACAATCATGCCCTCACTGTTCCAGGCGGTTTTAATCCATGCCCCGAGATCTTTTGGATCCGGATATTGTCCCAGGGCATTGGCATAAAGGCGGGTTGCCTTGATCCCTTCCCATTCGGAAAGATTTCCATCCGCATGGAAATCCTGAAGCATGGGGACAGAAATTTGAATGTCTGACTGTACATGGTTTCCTTTGCATGACATTAAAAGAAAGGCCGAAAACAGAACTACAAATAGTTTCAACGAAAAAAGATTTTTCATGATTCCTTATATTTCAGTTAATTACTATTGAGTGCATTCTTGTATGAGTTTGGTTGTATCACCCGCTCTCCTTAGGGAGTTTTCAAAACGATCCTTTTAATTTCGCCGGATGCATACAGATAAATAATATTTATGCTGCCGGCTATTTGTATATTAAAGCAGCCCGTTTCGCTGATCTAAACGTTCAAATTTAATGATAAATTTTAAGTAAGGTATTTTAAAGGATATATTTAGGCTATATCACCGGCATTATTAAAGATCTGATTTTTCTTTTACCGGATTTTTTCAAATGGTAAGGACTTCAACAGGGCGAGCAAATTAATTCGAACAAATTTTCGTATTTTTGAGATAGCCTCAAAATATTTCAGATGAAAACAATCAACCCATGAAAAAATTAATAACGCCGATCATTTTAGTATTTATGATTTCATCATGCCTGGTACCCTGGAGAACAAGGTGGCAATGCCCTTGCCGACATCCTGTTTGGAGATTATAATCCGTCTGGTCGTCTTCCTGTCACCTTCCCTATATCCTTTGCACAATTACCGCCTTACGATGATTATTCTATGAAAGGAAGAACATACCGTTATATGGACGACGATCCGGCTTTTCCATTCGGTTTTGGGCTGAGTTACACGAGCTTTGGGTATGATTCGGTTATGGTTGGTGATCCGGTGATCACTAATGGCGACTGGGTTCTGGTAACTGTCAATGTAAAAAATACGGGTAAAACAGATGGAAGTGAGGTTGTCCAATTGTACCTGACCTATCCGCCTGCTGCACAGGATGCCCCAAATTTTGCGCTTAAAGGCTTCCGGAGGATAAGCCTGAATGCCGGCCAGGGAAAGGAGGTTGAACTTGAATTGACTTCGGATGATTTCCCTGTGGTGGATGAAGCCGGGAATGCCATCCTGCTGCCTGGAAAATATACCCTTACTGCCGGAGGTTCTTCTCCCATGAAAAGAAGCCGGGAACTTGGAAAGGAATTTGTCAGTGTTGATGTGATAGTTAAATAATGTGGATCGGGCAAAATCGCAGTGCAAAATTCTGTCTTTTTTTTCCGGGATTAATTTTTGAAGGCATTTTGACGGGAGCAGGATGAAGAACTCCAGTGTCAGTCTAATGATGAAAGAATTCTTCCAGGCCTCCGAAATAGTAATGATCCCAGCCATGTTTCATATCATCAAATGCGTCATCCGGAATGTTGATGTGGGTCAGATCAATATCGGTATAAATTTTATCTTCACGGAGTATAATGGTTACAAGGGATTTTTCTTCCTGATCGCCAAATTCCCATTCCTGAACAATCTTTTCATTTGGCACGAATTCAAGGTTTATGCCGTTTATGTCCCCGTCAAATAATGAAAATTCTGTTCCGGCTTTTTCTTCCATCCGCACCTTGGCCCCGGTCCACAAGGCAATGGCGAAAGGTTTTACCAGCGCATTGTAAACTTCCTCAGGAGTGGCTTTAATGCGGTAGTGCTTATGATAGGTCTTCATGATTCAGGGTTCTTTTTGGTAAAACTAATAAAATTTGATATCAATTTCCAGGGTATCCTGGGATGCTCTGAAAAAATTTACGACATCAGGCCTGATCTGGTTTTGCATCGTTTACATTGTTGGCTCTGAAGGAGAGGATAAGCAAGATGAAGGTAATCATACCCAGGATTACTACAGACGGATTATAACTGTTTGTTATATTGTTGGAGACACTGAAGATGAACGGTCCGAGGGCGCTGCCAATGACAGTCCAGCTCATGGCGAATCCCGATATTTGACCCAGGTGTTTCACTCCGAAAAACCTTGGCCAGGTGATGGCCATGAGAATGCCGAACATACCGTTGGAAATACCATTACCTGCAATAATCATGGGAATACCGAATGAAGTGCCGAGGTACATCATCCCCGCCATGGATAATAAAAGACCGAAGGTGTTAAGTGTCAGGAGATATTTTAACCGGGTGAAATCGCTTATCCAACTACTGATAAAGGTGAAAGGGACGGATACAAAAGCTGTTGGCAGGAAGATGGAAATTGCTTTCGCGTTGTCAAAGCCATAATGAGCAAAAATGGATTCGATCTGAAATGTAAAGGCGGTCAGGTACAGGGCATTCATGGTCAGCGTCAGGTTGAAAATCCAGAAAGAGAATGTCCTGACGGCTTCACCAAGAGTATAATCCTTATCTGGTGTCGATTTAAAAGATTTTTTTACCGAGATGATTTTTTTACCGTCCGGCACCAGCCCGGCATCTTCCGGATTATCACGAAAAAAAATAAAAGCAAAAATAACGAAAATCACCCCGCAGATCAACGCCAGATAGATCCATGCACCGCGCCACCCCGAAAAATCGATCATTTTCTGGATGATCCTTGGAGAGTATGAGAATCCAAATGCTGTAACAACACCAAGAAAAGAATTAGCAAAACCCCGGCGCTGGTCAAACCATTTCATAACCATATTCCTTGAGGTCATCGTTAAAACCCCCTGGCCAAAAAACCGAATACCGAAGAACCCGAAAGCCAACAGAACAAATATTACTTTACTTATTCTGAAATGCGGGAAAATCCGGATCATTAAAGCCGCAATTACGTCGACCTTTGTCAGGTATACCAGCATTATTCCAAGGAAAAATCCGGCAAAGACAGCAATAATCCTGGCCCCCACCCGGTCATATAGTTTTCCGGCGTGTGTTATGATAAATCCGCTGGCTGCCGTTCCTAGCAGGTAGGCCGAGCTCAGCATTACCCGGCTCATGGAAAGGTCACGGATGAGATGATCAGTGAAAACGGATACCCCCATTGTTTGACCCGGAATGCTAATAATGACGCCGACAATACCGGCCAGAAGAATGACCCAGCCGTAGAATACGGGTGACCGCTTCGGATTAAACGGAATATTAACGGGAATTTTCATCATCATGTCTGCAAAGAAACACAAGAATTAGGAAATGATAACACGTGTAACAGATTCTTTTATAAAGACATCCATACTTTTTCTGAATATTTGAATATCAGAGAGTAATCTTAATTATACTAAACTTCCCGGAAGGTACCTTTGTTCATCAGCCAACCAGGATTTACAAGCTTGAGAATTTTCATCTGCATCAGATGTTTCAGGCATTCCAGACACAATATATCTGGCCCGGAAAGTTTACCGGATAAGTTTCAGGTACCCGTTGGGTTATTCCCGGGCAGCAGATCCATTCTTAGCTTTCCTGAAGTAAAAGAGATAGCTTGTTCCTTTATTATATTGATTGACAACTATTTAACATAATTTACGCGAATACCCAGGTTCGAATACAATGAATGGACGCTTCGCAAAAGCTTCAACTGTTATCTTCGATTTCAATTTTCACAATCAGGTAACCTCTCCAGACTTCAATGGCAGCATAGATAATGCCGACGAAGACAAAAATCATTCCGATGAGGAAAATGACGATTACCAGCCAGTTCAGGTAAGCCGGATTACTGATCCTGTTGATGCCGATCATGAGCGAAGCCACGATGAAAAAAGCTACAGCTATGGAATAGGAAAAAACGGCATTCCGCACGAGGACGATCCTTTCGTGCAGTTTCTCGATCTGAAGACCGATGCTTTTATGTCTTTTTTTCAGTTTCTTCTCGTTATCTTTTTCGTATCTAAAGGTGCGGCGTTCCTCATTGAGCAAGCGGATGCGGTTAACCACAAGTGAGTATTTATTGTTCATGCCCAGCAGAAGAAGACCGCAGGCGGAGATCATCAGCCCGGGGGCCAACATGATCTGGATAAGTCCTGATGCTGATTCACCCATTTCGATAGATTTCCTGCAAAGATAAAAAGAAGCTGTTAATGAAGGATAAGAAAGGAAAGGATTTAATTAATAAAGATCCGGAAGGATGTAAAGGAGCGTTGGATTTTTAAACGATAATCCGGATGGGTCTTAAAATCTTTTTTTATAAAATCATAAACAGGCTGTCCCAAAGATCAGAATCCAATGTTTTTACTGAATGGTGACAAGATACTTTATATGTTTCTGATTATTGAGACAGCCTCTGGCATTAAGGATGTTTTGTCTAAAACTTATTTACTTGCGCTGTCAAGGGCAAAGCTGATGGGGAAAGTAAATAATACTTTAACAGACTCTCCCTTTTGTTTTCCCGGTTCCCAGTCAGGGCTTGAAGTTATTACTCTCAGGGCTTCCTTATCCAATGCAGGGTCTGCGCTCCTGACTACTTTAGCGTCAACAACCTTTCCCTTTGAATTAACAGCGAATTGAATGATAACTTTTCCGGTGACATTATTTTCAATGGCATTTTGTGGGTATTTAAGATTTTCCGCAATGTATTTTCTAAATTCGACAGCGGGATCCCCACCGTTGAATTTTGGCATATCTTCCACGATATAGAATTCCTTCTCATCCGATGAGGCAAGGCTTTCTGTTGCATCTTTTTTTTCTGTGCAGGAGAAAGTCAGAACAAGGAACAGACTAACAGGCAGAAGGAGCAAAACTTTCCAGGTATTTTTTTTGACATTTTTTTCTTTGTTCATCATGGTAATTCGGTTTTTGATCAGTGAATAATTGAAATGATTGGTTATAGAGAGAGAAGCGCTTCCTATGAGATGTTCCAGAAGTGTGATCTGGTAGGCCTTCCGGTTGAAGCCACATTCGAGGGCTCCCTGGTCGGCAAGGTATTCATGGACGTTTCTCAGTTCCTTTCTGTACCACCAGATCAGGGGATTAAACCAGAGGACACAGTTTAAAAGTTCGGTAATGATGACATCGAGAGTATGTAACTGAGAAGCATGTATCCTTTCGTGGGCAAGAATTTTCTCAAGGTCTTCCTTAGATTCCATATGGCCGATGAAGACTCTCCTGAAAAATGAAAAACTAACATTTGAATCCTTTAACCGGTACAGGCTGAAACCATTTCCGGGTTGTGAAGTATACTGTCTGGCTTTGAAAAGTACAATGATGATTTGATATAATATTCTCAGAAACAGTATACCGGCCACGATAAAATATAACCAGGTGATCAGGTAAGAGAACGGGACTTCCGAGGCTTCCCTGATCGTATTGATCCCTTTGCTGTAAACCGAAACCTCATTCAGGACAACCGAAGGAAATGAATATCCGATTCCTGTATTACTCAGGTTGACAAACGGTAAAATGAGGGAAAGGGCTAGAGTGACAAGAAGGTAAATTCTTCTCATCAGGAAGTTCACATCCTTCAAAAAGACAAGACGGTAAACCAAAGCAAACAGGCCAAGAGCCAGGATGGTTTTTATTGTATAGATCAGAAAGGCATTCATTTTTGATTGTGTTTAAGATTTTCAAGTATTTGAATTATCTCATCGGCCTCTTTCAGATTTATCTTATGATTTGTGGTGAAAAAGGAAACAACCTGTCTGGCGGAATTTCCAAAATAGTTTTCCACAACATCATTCATTTTAAATTTAGTGTATTCCTTCTTGGTTACCAGGGGATAATAACGGTGAGATTTCCCGAATTCTTCGTGAGATACGACGCCCTTGGTTTCCAGGATCCGTACGATGGTCGACACCGTATTGTATGCAGGTTTTGGCTCATCCATCTCAGAAATGATATCTTTTACAAAACCTTTCTCCATTTTCCAGAGGATCTGCATGATCTGTTCTTCGGCTTTGGTGAGTTCTTTCATGGTCCTGTTTCGTATGATTAAAATGTTTAGCAAATATACAACTAAAAAATTAGTTATACAACTAAACAGTTAGTTAGTTTGGAAAATATTTGAGATTAAATCATAAATAGTCAGATAATCAATAATTTATACAAGTAATATTTTTTTTCAATGAAAAACAGTCGGCAGATGGTGGGGGATTTTGAAATTTATTTCAATGATAGAAAACGGGAACCGACGCCAAAAATCAAAAATTTACGATTATGAAGTTCAAAAAAAATGCCGCTCTGGATCTACCAGATAGGCAGGTTGGACTTATGGCTCGTCAGCTGCTATGTCAGAATATAATACGTCCAGTCAAACGGATTTTTTTTGTCGGCCGGGTTAAATTTCTTTGAGATTATCCGGTAATCATTAAAATCGATCACCGGGTAAGACGTGTCACCTTCACATTCGGTTTCAATAACCGTGATATAAATACGATTGACCATGCTCAGGGTTTGCCTGTAAATTTCTCCGCCGCCCACGATGAAAGCTTCCTCTTCTCCAAATTCTTCGGCCATTTTTATGGCTTCCCCGATAGTATGAACAATGAATGCATCAGCCGGGTAAAAATCGTGATGTCTGCTGATGACAATATTTGTTCTTCCGGGAAGAGCTTTTTTATTGGCCTCATAATTTTTCCGGCCCATAATTACGGCATGACCCAGGGTAACATCAAGAAAGTACCGGGCATCATCCGGCATGTTCCATGGCAGGTGGTTGTTCCTGCCTATGATGAAATTCCTGGAGACAGCGACGATATGGGATAGGATCATGGCGTAAATTTGGTGTACAAAAATACGGCAATTCCATTTTTTAATCAATTCATACAATGCTTTCCTTTGATCGGGCTGATACAGTATACCTGGAAGCGTTTCTGAGAAGGCAGGCAATCACGCTCTTTTCTTATTTAGTTATTTAGATTTATTGATGAAAACATAAATCTAAATAATAGAAATACAAGTAAATAAGCCTTTTATTAATTTAGATCAATTATGAATTTACCAGCACGGACTAAAAAAACTTAAGCATTGTTATTGAAATCACAAATAACGGATATCTTTGACCTCTGGTATTGTTATTGCAATAACAATAATATGAAACGTACTATTAATCACGAAAAACTCAATTTATTATGTCGGCTAAGGAAAATCTTGTCAGAGAGCTTGCAGATAAACACGGAAGAAAACGGGAGAGCCTGATTCCGATCCTGCAGGATCTTGTAGAAGAATACCGTTATCTGGATGAGTCATCTCTTGTGGAAGTTGCCCGGGAACTGGATATTGCTGCAGCAGAGGTTTACGGCACTGCCTCATTTTATTCTTTCCTGGATACGGAAGAACGGGGACGTTACGTCATCAGGGTTTGCAAGACCATTAGTTGTACCATGAAGGGAAAGATTGAAGTTATGCAGGCTATTCAGGACATCCTGAAGATCAAAGTTGGGGAAATGACGTCAGATAAGAAATTCAGTCTTCTCGAAACGAATTGTATTGGCTGGTGTCACAAGGCCCCTGCCATCCTGATAAATGATACACCTTACACAGAGCTTACACCGGTTAAGGTTACCGAGATATTGCAGGAGTATTTAAAAAAGTAAAAATGACAATGAAAAAACCGGCAGCAGTCATTGTTAATGAATGCTGAACCAGGGACTTCTTCTTTTTTAAGAAAAGAGATTGATCCTGCCGGTCAAAGCTAAAAATCCAGTTTAGGTATGAAAACAGCAACATTAAAACGAGTCGACCTCATATTCGAGAAATGCAGCACTAAAGAAATCCTGACCAAAGCTTTTAAAATGAAGCCGGAACAGATTCTGAAAGAGATTCTTGATTCAGGTTTACGGGGCCGTGGCGGAGCAGGCTTCCCGACCGGACTGAAATGGAAATTTACTGCAGAAGAAAAAGATCCTGTAAAATATATCGTATGTAATGCCGATGAGGGTGAACCCGGGACGTTTAAAGACCGTCAGATTCTTGATGAGGTTCCCAGAAAAGTTTTTGCAGGGATGGCAATTGCCAGCAAAGTAACAGGGGCCAAAACGGGTTATATTTATTTAAGGGGAGAGTATAAATTTCTTGTCCCGAAACTGAGCGAGGAGCTTGATCTTTTTCACAGTCTGCTGAAAGAGCTTGGGCATGATTTAACGATCTACCTCAGACTGGGCAGTGGGGCTTATATATGCGGAGAGGAAAGTGCCCTGTTTGAATCCATTGAAGGGAAGAGGGGCGAACCCAGAAATAAACCGCCCTACCCGACTGCTTCCGGATTATTTGGAAAGCCCACTGCGATCAATAATGTTGAATCACTGGTATATACAGTGATGATCCTTGCACACGGATCCCAGCATTTTAAAGACATGGGAACCTCTGATTCAAGGGGATCAAAAGTATTTTCAATTTCCGGGGATACTCCTAAACCGGGTATTTATGAACTTGAACTTGGAATGACCGTGGACCGGTTCGTTGAAGAATTCGGGGATGGGGATACCAAGGCAGTTCAGGTTGGCGGGGCATCCGGATTCTGCGTGCCGAGGAAAAAATTCAAAGAGACTATTATTGGATTTGAAGGTGTTCCAACGGGCGGGTCAATGAAATTGTTTAACAGTTCCCGCTCGATGTATAATGTATTGCATAATTATCTTGATTTCTTTTCTGAAGAATCCTGCGGACAGTGTACTCCCTGTCGGGTAGGTTGCCAACAGTTGCTGAAGGGTATTGAAGCGGTAAAGAAAGGTGAAAAAAATTCGAAGTATCTCGACGAACTCATCAAGCTTGCAGGCACCATGAAGATGGCTTCCAAGTGTGGTCTCGGTCAATCGGTCGGAAATGCATTCAAGTCCATTGTCAGGAATTTCAGGGAAGAGATTATTTATTAATTCAAAAAAGCGTTAACTATCATGATAAATCTTAAAGTAAACGGATTACCGGTATCGGTGGAAGAAGGAACAACTATACTCGATGCGGCAAAAAAACTGAATTTCAGGATACCGACTTTGTGTTATCATCAGGACCTTTGTATTGCAGGAAACTGCCGGGTTTGTGTGGTTGAACAAGTGGGAGGAAAAGCGCTTGTGGCAGCGTGTGCAGTACCCGTAAGTGAAGGTATTGAGATAAACACCAACAGCCTGAAAGTCAGGTCAGCCAGAAAACACATCATTGAACTTCTATTATCGGAGCATAATGCAGATTGCACAAAATGCTATAAAAATGGTACTTGTGAGCTACAGGCCCTGGCCAATGAATACAGCGTCGGAGACCACTTGTTCATTGACCTGGTAAATGGTCATGAACGGATGATCGACATTACTTCGCCTTCCATCATGAAGGATGACAGTAAGTGTATCCGGTGCCAGCGTTGTGTCAGGACTTGCGCAGAGCTACAGGGCGTACATGCTCTTACGGTTGCCAACAAAGGAGCAGAACAAAGGATAAGCACTTTTTTCAATAAGACCATGCATGAGGTTGTCTGCACAAATTGCGGTCAGTGTATTAATCGTTGTCCTACGGGTGCGTTAGTTGAAAGAAATAATGTTGATGAGGTATGGGACGCCATTCTTGATCCGGATAAACATGTAGTTGTTCAAACAGCACCCGCAGTTAGAGTGGGACTCGGGGAAGCCTTGGGTCTTCCTGCCGGCCAGAGGGTAACCGGGAAGATGGTTGCTGCCCTGAAGCGCCTGGGATTTGATAGTGTGCTAGATACTGACTTTACAGCTGACCTTACCATCATGGAGGAGGGTACCGAATTACTGACCAGGTTGAAGAGGGTTCTTGTGGACAAGGATGATACGGTGGCTCTCCCGCTAACTACGTCCTGTTCTCCCGGATGGATCAAGTTTATCGAGCATATTTTCCCGGATTATCTGAAAAATATATCAACTTGCAAATCCCCCCAACAGATGTTTGGAGCTCTGGCTAAAACCTATTATGCTCAGAAAAGAAAAATCGATCCTCAGACCATTGTAAGTGTTTCTATTATGCCTTGCACGGCCAAGAAATTTGAAGCCGACCGCCCGGAAATGAGATCAAGCGGATATAAAGATGTGGACTATGTTCTGACCACCCGTGAACTGGCAAGGATGATCCGGCAGGCAGGGATTAATTTTGGCAGACTTGATGATATGAACTACGACAGTATCATGGGGGAATCCACTGGTGCGGCAGTGATTTTCGGCGCAACCGGGGGCGTTATGGAAGCAGCACTTCGTACGGCTTATGAATTGGTAACCGGCAGGGAAGTTCCTTTCAAAGATATAAACATTATGCCGGTGCGGGGGATGGACGGAGTTAAGGAGGCTTCCATAAAAATGGAAGGCTGTATACCTGAATGGAGTTTCCTTGAAGGTGTAGAGCTTAAGTGTGCCGTAGCTCATGGATTGGTTAATGCCAGAAATGTGATGAAAGCCGTTAGAGATAAAAAAGCGAATTATCATTTTATCGAGATCATGGCCTGCCCGGGTGGATGTCTTGGTGGTGGTGGACAGCCTATCCCTACGAATGCCAAAATAAGGGAAAAGCGGGCAAAGGCCATATACGATGAAGACATGGGAATGCCGCTGAGGAAATCACATGAGAATCCTGAAGTCATACAGGTTTACAAAGAATTTCTTGGAGAGCCAAACGGACACAGGTCTCATGAATTACTTCATACACATTATGTCGAACGTCCTCAATACTAACCAACATTTTTAAGTTTTCGGATTATTGAGCTGCTTCCTCAGGAGGCGGCTCTTTTTATGTAAATTCATTCATAAAATGAACAGTTTAGAAGGATGTACCGTTACTTATTCAGATAATCTATTGGTTTTTCAGATCATGACCTTTGTAGTATCCGGATATATTATCCCCGGGATTTAGACCTCCACGAAGCGTGAGATTCGGATATTCAAGATGATTAATGACGAGTTTTGTTTTTCTGATACCGGCAATGAAGTTCGAAATTTAAGAAACATAATAAATTCCCTACTCCTATGAATAAAATTCTTAGTATCTTCATTTTTCTGCCGGCATTCCTGCTTTCAGGATGTTACGATTCCGGTTCATCTCTTAAGGACAACGCCGCCAGGTATATAGACTCTTCCCTTACCCTTCCCGGAGGATTTACTGCTTATGTTGTGGCCGACAATATTGGTCATGGAAGGCATATCGCGGTCAACGATAACGGTGATATTTATATTTCACTCAGCAACCTGAAGAATAATGGCGGAATTGTTGCCCTGCGCGATACCAACAATGATGTGAGCGCCGATTCTATCGTTTATTTTGGTGGTTATCCGGGTACAGGAATCGGGATTCATAAGGGTTATCTCTATTTTGGCTCCGACCTGGAAGTCATGAGATACAAATTGAAACCGGGCGAACTGATTCCGGATACAACCCGTGAACTTATCGCAACCGGATTTCCGGTACAATATCAGCATGCCACGAAGCCCTTCACCTTTGATAATGCCGGGAATTTGTATGTTACTGTTGGTGCTCCGTCAAACGCCTGTATGGAGCAAACCAGGACCAAAGGCTCTCCAGGTATGGACCCTTGCCCTCTTCTTCAATGGCATGCCGGTATCTGGAGGTTTGCCGATGATAAGCTTTCACAGGATCAACAAACCGACGGTTACCGCTATGCTACCGGCATTCGTAATGCTGTAGCGATCAGATGGAACGACGAAAGGGATCACCTTTATATAGTTCAGCAGGGACGGGATCAGTTGTACCAGTTTTTCCCCGACTTGTATTCGGCAAAACAGGGAGCCGAGTTACCGGCAGAGGAATTTTTTCTCCTTGCTGATGGTTCAGATTGCGGATGGCCATATTGCTATTATGACGAGTTTCAGCAAAAGAAAGTCCTGGCACCAGAATACGGAGGTGATGGAAAGGAGGTTGGAAGATGTGAAGGGAAAACAGATCCGGTTATGGCGTTCCCTGGCCATCTGGCCCCCAATGATCTCCTCTTTTACACCGGCGATCAGTTTCCTCAGAAATATAAAAACGGCGCCTTTATTGCTTTTCACGGATCATGGAATCGAAGCCCCTTGCCCCAGGAAGGTTTTTACGTAGTTTTTGTGCCGTTTGAAGGTGATTATCCTTCAGGTAAGTGGGAAGTTTTTGCCAACGGATTTGCCGAAACAGATTCCATAATGAGTCCCGGAGATGCAAAATACCGCCCCTGCGGACTTGCACAGGGTCCGGACGGTTCCCTTTATGTTGTGGATTCAAATAAAGGAAAAATTTGGAAGATTGTATATAATCTCAAAAAACAGGACTAGCTGTTAAAATTATTTTCGGACTCTTTTAAATATTATTTTTGAAAAAATACTGGTATCAGATGAAAATAAAAAAAACCGGTTTCCTTCCCTTCATGGTAGTGATGTTCATTGTCACAGTGATTTCATTATCCTGTAACGGAAAAAAAGATAAAACTGCGGGTTCAGATCAGAATACTGCTCAATACCTTAAAACCTACTCATTATCCCCGCCCGCTGAACGAGAGCAAAACACGGTTCCTGAGAAAGTAATGGATAGTGGAAATACAGTTTACAAAACATACTGTCTGGCCTGTCACCAAGCCGATGGGTCAGGAAATCCGGGCATGTATCCTCCCTTGGATCAAACCAAACTGGTGCTGGGAGAAAAGACGAATCTGATCGGGGTCGTTCTTAACGGGTTACAGGGTAAGACAGAAGTTAAAGGAGAAGTTTATTACCAGGCCATGCCACCACATAACTTTCTCTCCGATCAGCAGATTGCGGATGTTCTCACCTATATCCGGAACAGTTTTGGAAATTCTGCTTCCATGGTGAAGGCAGAAGAAGTGAAAAGAGTAAGAGCAGGAAAAGGTCAATCATAAAGAGCCAGATACTCATAATTGTTGCCGGTTGCATTCAGATATTTTTCGAAATCACGGAATGAAATGACCAGCGTAGCCGAATTATCATTTGGATGAAAACTAATCTTTTCAGCTTCCTTTAACTTTTCGTCGAGGAATACGTGGACATGATTTTCACCATCATTTATCAATCCAAAGATGGAAACTGATCCCGGTTTGATCCCAAGAAACTGGTTCATACGCTTCTCCGAGGCAAAGCTGAGCTTTCCCTGTTTCAATCTTTTTTCAAGATCATGAATATCGAGTTGCCGGGAATGTTCGAGGATAACGAGGTAATGGCGGTTTCCTTTATGATTTCTGAAAAACAGGTTTTTACAATGGGTTGCATTGATATTTTTCCAGTATTTAATAGCTTCGTCAATCGTCGGGAGGGGTGGATGTTCGTACAGTTCAAAAAGAATCCCCAGGTTTTTAAGATATTGGATGACTTTTTCTTTTTCCCTCATATTGCTTATATAATTTTAACAAAAGTAATTCTTTTGGCTTAAAGAATCTGACTGATATTGCGTGTATCCGGATCTGGTTTGAAAATACTTCAATCCGGCAGAGCTTTCAGACAGAAATACCAGATGTCACAACAATATGTTAAAGTAAGTCTTCATTCCTTAAATAATTCTTAAATTTGGCCATGTTTTTTTAACACGATGCGGGCAAGACTGTTGTTTCTTATCAAATATTATGTTTTCTGGATTTTAATTTTTATCAGCCAGAAAATTCTTTTTCTTGGTTATAATTACAAAGAATCTTTGAACCTTAGGGTTTCTACCTGGTTCCTTGTCATTTGGAATGGTCTGAAAATGGATCTTTCCGCAGGTGCTTACCTTCTTTTTATTCCTTCTGTTCTTATCATTACAGGGATTCTTACGGGGACTAAATTTCTCAGGGTATTTTTGAATATTTATACGGCAGTCATTCTTTTCATTGTTCTTACCCTGGGTGTAGTTGATATGGATCTATACTCTTACTGGGGGTTTAAACTCGATATCACGCCACTCCTTTATATAAAGACGCCCACTGAAGCCATTGCATCGGTAGGTTTCCTGGAAATCATGCTCTTCTTGCTTTTACTCTCGGTTTTGTATTTTCTTTTCTACCGGTTATACCAAAAAGTTGTTCGTCCCGGCGCCCTGGATCATCAGGGGAAATGGTGGATAGTTGCCCCATCATTTCTTTTGATTCTGGGTCTGCTTATTATACCGGCCAGGGGTGGTTTCAGTATTGCGCCAATGAATGTCGGGTCGGTTTATTTCAGCCCTGAACGGTTTGCCAACCACAGTGCAATCAATGTTCTGTGGAACACAATCTATTCCATAACAGAAAAAAAGAATCTTCAGCAGGATCATCATTTTATGGATAAAGGGTCTGCTGAAAAGATCTTTTCCTCCCTGATGAATGCGCCACCTTATCAGGACACAGGCATTGTAAAGAAAAATGCCAATATCATGCTCATCATCCTTGAAAGCTTTTCCGACAAGATCATTTCAGAACTAGGTGGAGAGAAGGGGGTTACGCCAACAATGAATGCATTATGCCGGGGAGGTTCCCTGGTGTTTAAAAACTTTTACGCCAGCGGTGATCGCTCTGACAAGGGGATGATCAGTATTTTTAGCGGATTTCCTGCACAGCCGACTACATCCATAATGGTTTATCCGGAGAAATCTGAGAGTCTGCCTTTGTTGTTCAGGGATTTTTCAAAAATGGGTTATCATACAGCCTTTTATTATGGCGGGGATCTGGATTTTGCCAATTTCAGGGCATATTTTTCAAATCCTTTTATTAAAAGACTGGTTACTTCGGATGATTTTCCTGACTCTCTGGCGACGCAAAAATGGGGTGTACCCGACGAGTACCTCTTCGACCGGATTCAAAAGGACATCGGGAAAACCCAGGGGAATTTTTTCTATGCCTGTTTTACCCTGAGTAGTCACGAACCTTTTGATGTACCCATGAAACCGGTGTTTGGAACCGATACCAGGGATAATTTGTGCCGCAATTCCTTTTATTACACCGATCAATGCCTCGGGAATTTTCTTGATAGTGCCAGGCATTCAACCTGGTGGAATAATACTCTTATCATAATTGTTGCCGACCATGGATCAAGGAGTCCGGAAAACACTCCGAACGATGTTGAAAGAAAGTTCCGCATTCCGATGATCTGGACCGGGGGCGCCCTGCTGAGAGACAGTATAATAAATAAAACTGGCAGTCAGACAGATATTCCCGCGACCCTGCTGTCACAATTCGGATTGTCTCATGATGAGTACACCTATTCCAAGGATTTGCTAAATCCGAATGGCCCTGCCTTTGCTTTTTATGCCTTCAATAATGGATTCGGCTTTAAAACCGACACCAGTTTCGTGATCTGGGATAATGATTATAACCGGAATATTGAAAAGTCGGGAAATCATCCGGACTCTGCCACTGTCGACGGAAAAGCTTTTTTACAGGTTTTATCGGCAGATTTCTTGTCAAAATAATGCCACATCATGTCTGAAAAGAGGATTACCTTCATCATAAATCCGGTTGCCGGGGGACGAAGGAAAGATAAGTTTGAAAAGAAATTAAAAAAAATATTCGGCGAGAGCGGATATGAGGTAAAAAGCTGTTTTACAAAGTATCCCTCTCATGCATTTGAATTTGCCCGGGAGGAAGTGCAAAATGGGACGGATGTGATTGTAGCGGTGGGGGGTGACGGGACTATCAATGAAGTGGCCAGGGCACTGATCGGTTCAGGTTCTGTTCTGGGTATTATACCGTTTGGCTCGGGGAATGGTTTTGCCAGACATTTCGGATTTCCTCTCACTGCACAGCGGGCTCTGAAAACGCTGAGAAGAGGAAAGACCGGCACCATTGATGTGGGTTACGTCAATGATAAAGCCTTTTTCTGTACTTCCGGACTGGGTTTTGATGCCGAAACGGGTTATTTTTTCAGCCATTTTGATAAAAGGGGATTTCTATCCTATGCACTGAGCTTCTTCAGGGTTTTCAGAGATTATAAACCGGAGAGTTATGAGATCGAGGTCAACGGGGAAATACGGAACTTTGAAGCATTTTTTATCAATATTGCCAATATTTCACAGTTTGGCTATCATTTTTACGTCGCTCCACATGCCTCAACTGAAGATGGATTTCTTGACCTGGTTGTTGTCAGGAAATTTCCTAAATGGAAAGGTCTGATTTTAGCATTCCGGTCTTTTTTGGGTACGATTCATAAAAGCAGGTATGTATATCATGAAAAAGCCTGCGAGATCAGAATCGTCAAACCCTATGGGAGAAAGATCATTCATATTGACGGAGATCCGGAATTTTCAGACGGATCACTTCATTACCGCCTGGACCCCAGTGCTTTAAAAGTTATTCTTCCTTAAGACAGCCCGGCTTCATTTCGTAAGTAAACAGCCGAAATTAAGATCCTGACCTGCTTAACCGGTTCAACGGAGGTTTTCATCGTCCGTCTTGCATAGCTGTAATATCTAAAAAAAACCCTTTCACTAAAGTAAAAGGGTTAATATCCGGTAAGTGGGCAATGCTGGATTCGAACCAGCGACCTCTACCCTGTCAAGGTAGCACTCTAAACCACTGAGTTAATTGCCCCGGCGAGACAAAAATAATAAAAAATTTAATTTTCATTCGTAAACAGAGCGTAACGAACTGATTTTTCATCAGGATTGGTCAGTTTCCTCAGATATTCCTTTTTTAAGTCAAAGGTGATTGAAACGTAAAACAATTTTGTTTGGTTGAAGTCTGAATAATGTACCGGTACATGAAAATCAACGCCGTTGAAATCCTTGTTGAGAAAATCCGTCAGATAATATTTGAATTTCAGGTTGATTCCACCGGGAAACTGAATGCCGGCAAAAGCAGAAGGGGCGAATAACGGCGTTCGGTTGCTGAACCATTCGCTGTATTTTGTTTTCCTTCCGTTCACAAATTGTTTCTGCTTATAATGGAAGAAAAGTTCATAAGAACCTCCGCCATAAATATAAAAATGGTTGGAGAAAGAACCGAATTTCAATGCCAGAGGGATTCCCAACGCATAGGTCCTTCTTTTGGTTTTGATGCCGTCGGAATCGGTAATGATCCCAATGTTTCTAACTCCGTATCCACTGAACATCCCGAAATTATCTGTAAAATCATAATGAATATTCTGTCCAAAGTGCAAAAACGCTGTAAATCTCATATTTGTCGGAACGCTTTGGCCTAAGAATTCCACATCAGCAAAGGAAAATATGATTTCTCCGTTGTTCTGAGTATACACTTTATTTTGGGTGTAGACAGGGAAAAGAATGATAGCTGACAGGCTTAGGGTAAGTATTAGTTTCCTCATAGGTTGTACTTTATAATTCGGGGCTTTCATACCCATTGTTGTGTTCCGTTAATTTTTCGCAAACCTTGCCAGGGCTTTTTCAGCAATCGATTCTCCGATGGATAATGAAGCTGTAGCAGCCGGAGAGGGTGCATTAAGAACATTGATCACTTTCTCATTTTCACTGAAAAGAAAATCATCAATCAGGTTCCCGTTTTTATCACAGGCTTGTGCACGGACTCCTGCACCACCCGGAACAAGGTCTTCTTTGATGATTTCCGGAACGAGCCTTTGCAGTGCCTTGGTGAAAGCAGGTTTACTGAAGGAACGGTGATATTCCCCAAGTCCCATACGGGTATATTTCAGCATAATTTTACGGAATCCTTTCCATGAAAGCGAATCATAAAGGTCTCCAATCGAGATATCCGATTTATGATAACCTTCACGCATGAAAGCAAAGACAGCATTGGGACCCGCTTCAACTCCGCCTCGCATCATCCTGGTGAAATGGACTCCCAGAAACGGAAAATTTGGATCCGGGACAGGATAGATCAGATTGTTAACGAGGTACTCTTTTTCAGGGCTGAGTTTGTAATATTCTCCTCTGAAAGGGATGATCCGTACATTCAAATCTGGCGTTGTAAGCCTGGCGATTTTGTCGGAGAACAGACCTGCTGTATTAATTACCAGCTGTGCCGAATATTCGTCTTTAGCAGTTTTAACCAGCATCCTATCTCCATTTTCGCTGATGTTTGTGACCTTATCATTCAGAAAGACCGATCCCCCCCACTTATCCTCAAAAAGTTCTTTCATTTTTCCTGCTACCTTAAGATAATCAACAATCCCGGTATATGGGACATGCAGTCCGGAAATACCGGTTACATGTGGTTCATAGATCTTAAGTTCTTCAGGACCAAGTTTCTTAATTTTTTTCAGACCATTTTCGATTCCCCGTTTATACAGATTTTCGAGAGGGCCCAGCTCCTGTTCACTTGTTGCCACAATAATTTTTCCGCATAGCTCGTATTCAATTTCCTGTTGTTCACAAAAACCGAGAAGAAGCTCATAGCCGTGCAGACAATTACGGGCTTTCAGGCTACCGGGCTTATAATAGATACCCGAATGGATTACTCCGCTATTATTCCCGGTTTGATGAAGAGCTATTTGATCCTCTTTTTCCAGAATAGCAATTTTGAGACCCGGGTTTTTTTCTTTGATCTTCAGAGCTGTAGCCAGGCCAACGATGCCTGCGCCAACGATTACTATGTCATGCTTCATATGGATGTAGTTTAATATATTCGTCAATCAAATCATCATAATATCCAGCTATTCTGTGGACGAGAGAGTTTCCCGCGTGAAACTTTATCTGATCAACTCTGGCTACCGGTAAAATCTTAGGAGATGTCCCGGTGAGAAAAACAGCATCAGCTTCTGCCAATTCTTCAAGACTGAAATGTTGTTCAAGCAGTTGGATGTTTTCTTTCCTGCAGATATCCAGAACATAAGCTCTTGTGATGCCGCGAAGCACTTCCTCCCCGGGTGCCGTCATAACCGTTTTACCTTTGATCATAAAAATATTTGACTGACTGCCTTCTGTAACATATCCTTTTTCATTGATCAGGATTACTTCATAAACATTCCGAAGGGCCATCAGGTTCTTGATACGCCGCCTGAAACCAGGCCTCCAGTTTTTAATTTCAGGCTGGGGTCTTTCCTCTATAAGGGTCGATGTATTCACACCTTTCCGGTAATTTTTCGGAGTCGGATAATGATGGGGGATAAAATAGGCTGTAAAAAACGTATTCCCCATCTTTTGCCCGAAGTGAAAGACGATTTTAATATTTCCTTCTTCCGATCCTTCCGCATCCATCAGCATCCTGAAGCTTCGCGATATTTTCACCAGATCAGGAGAAATCTTATACCCCGCCATTTCCGATGACTTGCATAAGCGTTCGAGATGATCCTTTAGAAAGAGAGGTACTTGTTCAATTATCCTGACGACTTCGTAAAGGTTTTTTCCCTTATGGAGAAAATCATCGTTAAATTCCGATCCCGGTCTTAATTCATAATCCCTGATAAAATAATCACCTGTCAGTTCTTCAAAAAAATAAGCCATATTATCCTGTTCCTTTTTATCATTTTGATCCTTCACCTCCGTTTCACATTCAGTGAGTTATGATGGCTGAATCAAGATATAAACATACGATTTTTTTGAAGGAGTTGTTTGAAAAATGTCCTGAAATCGTGAGATTTCAGGACATTTCAGATAAAAAATACAGGAATTGACGGAACGGACTTTATTCGTATTTTAATGAAATGGCAGGCTTGAGTTTTGAAGCTTTCCAACTCTGCCAGGAAACGGTAAGAATAGCTACCATAAGGGATACAGCGATTGAAATTGCAAAAAACAAAAGGGTGATTTGTATTCTGTAATGAAAGTTCTCAAGCCATTTATTCATCAGATACCACGCCACCGGGATAGCTAAAACATTGGCAATGAGCACCCATCGCATAAACTCTCCGAGGAACCGGAATACAATTTGTTCGGGCATGGATCCTACCACCTTCCGTATTCCGATTTCTTTGGTTTTTTGCTGGGTGATAAACGCTGACAATCCCAGGAGTCCAAGCGCTGATACAAAGAGGATAAGAAGGGTAAATATCATGAATATCCTGCTCATTTTAGCTTCTGCCTCATATTGTTCATTCAGCTTGTCACTGAGAAAATAATAATCGAACGGATAATACGGATTGAATTCCTGTCGTACTTTCCGGATCCATTCCAAAGCCGATTTACCCGATCCGGGCCTGATCCTGATGGCCAGATTATAAAGGTTTACCGGATCCGATGACAGGATAATCACCAGCGGGTCGACCGGATTATGAAGAGAAGCATAGTTAAAATCTTTTATAACCCCGACAATTTCCCCGTCCTGCCGTGCGGTACCGTCGAGATTGATCCCATACTGAAACCGTTTGCCAAGAGGATCTTTCTGCCAGTTCAATTCTCTTACGGCTGCTTCGTTTATGACAAAGGCTTTCTCAACATCTGAACTCATGGACCGCTGATAAAATCTTCCAGTGTCCAGTTTCACTCCCAGCGCAGGCAGGTAATCGTAATCGGCAACTATAAGGTTAATAGCATGCTCTTCGAGTTCTCCGTTTTCACCTTCCATACGCATCACCAGTTTGCTCAGGCCGTTACCGGGAATGCCATTGGATGCTGAGCTGGCAATGATATCGGGGTTCTTTTCGAGTTCCTGTTTGAATCCCTCGAGATTTTTTCTGACAGTAGAATCATTAAGATTCAGGATAATGAGGTTGTCCTTGTCAAATCCCGGATCCTTCGTCTGCATGAACCTAAGCTGTCCGTTTACAACAAGACTGGCTATGATTAGGCCGGATGAGATAAAAAACTGGAAAACCACCAGGGATCTTCTTAACCCGGCACCTGATAAGACCCCTTGAGGCATCCCCTTGAGAATTTTTACCGGCTTAAATGAAGAGAGGTAAAATGCCGGATAAAAACCCGAAAAAAGACCGACGAAAATAGTTAAGGCAAGGATAGAGCCTGCGATTAACGGTCGAAGTAGAATGCCGGGGGTGAAATTTTTACCGGCGAGGTCATTAAAAAATGGCAGAACCAGAATGATGAGCACAACCGAGATCAGCATAGCTGCAATAGATAGAAGGACCGATTCTCCCAGAAACTGCCGGACAAGAAGATTCCGGCTGGCACCGGATACCTTTCGCATGCCGACTTCCCTGGCCCGACGTGCGGATCTGGCGGTGGACAGGTTCATATAGTTGATGGCCGCAATGATAAGGATCAGAATTCCGACAATGCCAAGTAAATAGAGATACGAGATGTTCCCTGTAGGCAGATCCCACTGGAGGTTTCCAGAATGATAATGTACTCTTGAGAGACGGGTTGCTTTCAGAGTGAAAGATGCCTGGATCTTGTCACCCAGTTCCTTCATATATTTGTCATAGAATTCGGGCGTTTTATTTAGTACAGACTCGATGTTTGTATTTGGGTCAAGCCTGACAAAGGTCATCACTTCTACATACCAGAAGGCGCCGGAACTCCGGTCATTAAAAGCCGCGTCCCCGATTCTTTTAGCCAGGGTGGCTGTTGAGAGAAGGGCATTATAGCGGACATGTGAATTCCATGGCAGATCGGGAAATACGGCTGTAATCCGGTATATAATATTATCGTTGGTTTTCAGGCTTTCACCGACAACATTCAACCTGCCAAAATATTTTTTTGCGAGGGTGGCCGATACCGCCATTGTATTAGGTTCAGAAAGTGCGGATTGCGGATTGCCGAATAATAGCTTCACCGACATTAATGAAAACAGGGTACTGTCTGCATACCAAACAGAATCTTCCTGGAATTTTTCTTCATTTTTTTCAAATATGATTTTCCCCGCTTGCGTCATCCTCGAAAACTCTGTGATCTCGGGATATTCATCCTTGAGAGCAGGCCCGAGGGGAACTGCCGTAATGGCAAATTCGTCGGGCTTACCCTTTATTACAAAATGAGATTCCAGCCGGTAAATATGTTCATGGCCAGGCACGTAACGGTCATACGATAATTCATCCTCAATATATATAAATATCAGGAAGGCCACAGTAAGGCCGATTGCAAGGCCGAACAGGTTGATGAGAGAATAGAAAAGATCACGGGTAAATGATCTGAACAATGTGGTAATGTAGTTTTTTAGTAGAGACATCTTCTTATCGTTTATACAGCTTTTCGAATATTTTCAGTAACAATATGTCCATCGAACAATTGGATTACACGGCCGGCATTTTCTGCGTCGTCAGGAGAATGGGTTACCATAACGATCGTCGTTCCTTCCCTGTTTAAATCTCTGAGCAAAGACATGACCTCTTTTCCGTTATCTGAATCCAGGTTTCCGGTGGGCTCATCGGCAAGGATCAGGGCGGGTTTACTGACAACTGCTCTGGCGATGGCTACCCTCTGCTGTTGTCCTCCCGATAGTTGCTGTGGATAGTGGTGGATCCTGTGGACCATGTTCATACTTTCCAGGGCTTTTGTTACTTTCTTTTTCCGCTCGCCCTTAGGGTAGCCGAGATAAACCAGGGGAAGTTCAACATTCTGGTAGACGGTAAGGTCATCAATCAGGTTAAAACTCTGGAAAATGAACCCGATATTTCCTTTACGTACTTTTGTGCGCTCACGTTCACCAAACCTCGAAATGTCATGTCCACGGAAAAGGATGGAACCGGAAGAAGGATTATCCAGTAAACCCAGAAGATTTAAGAGAGTTGATTTTCCACAACCGGAGGGACCCATGATGGCAACAAATTCTCCTGCATTCACGTAGAAGTTGATGTTTTGTAATGCAGTCGTTTCAATATCTTGCGTTTGAAACACCTTGGAAAGGTTTGCAGTCTCGATCATTGTAATTTGTTTAGGTTTTAAATAGGACGAATAATCATTGATTTTGTTACAAGGCTGAAATTGCATTCTTCCATTATTGGTCTGTATGCCAATGCTTTTTGTTGCAATATTTACAAAAAAAAAATCTTGAAGATCAACTTCCCGGTATTTATCCTTGCGATTTATCGACCTCAATTCTTTTTCAGGGTCGTATATTCAATCTCTAATATTTGGGAGATAAAAATATTTTGTCTAATTTTAAAAAATCTTTATAAGTTGCTGTTAATCAGTATTTAAAACGGGTTTTTTGAACAATTATGATGCTGAAATCCGGCATCATTTTTTGAAGCAGACTAATTATTTAATATATTGAACGAACTTTCTACTTAACCAGCCAACATCTCATGACAAAACTGATTTTTTTTGTCGATGACGACAGAATGATATTAAACTTACTTGAGTATACATTAAATATTAGGCAGGATTGTGAAGTCATGACGTTTTATTCGGGTGAGGAATGTATTCGCAATCTTGAAATGAGTCCCGATCTGGTTGTGCTTGATCATGTATTTAAGGGGGAGGGAGGAGATCCGATGAATGGTCTTCAGACACTCAGGGAAATCAGGAAAGTAAATTCCACTGTGCCGGTTGTTATTCTGACCAGTTTTGAGGATGACGGATTGGCTGAAAAGTTTATTCAGAGTGGTGCCACTAAATTCATTCCCAAAAACGATTTTTTCATCGATGCATTGATGGAAACGATTGATCATGAGTTGTAGATGTTTGGCAGCTGTCTGAGACGGTTACGAGATTCAAGGTAGATGATGAATCCTTGCTTTCCTTTCATTAACGGGTCAAACTATCAGCTTAAGTCCCGGAGAACTATCATTCCGGCTGTCAGCAGAGCCAGCTTATAGCTTGAGGCCAAAGCGGTATAATCATCTTTCGGTTTCATTAATTCATGCAGGCGAGGGAGCTAAATGTAAGGGTAATATTCCTTCGGGCTAATTATCATTCTTCTAGCCACTTTGTATTTATTTCTAATGGTTTAGGCTAAAAATCTTTTTTTTATTCAAATATTAATACATACTTTTGCACGACTAAAATTTGGCGTTGTGAGTTGGATGGACATTTATGAAATTCCCATCTATGGATTAAGGGAGGGGAAGCATGTATATGATTTTGAGGCTGGCGCACGGTTTTTTGAGAATTTTGACAATCCTGACATAACCGGAGGTGATTTAAAGATCATGCTCGTCCTGGATAAAAAGGTTCAGTTTCTGAAGCTGGACTTTTCGATTCAGGGAATATTAAGAACGATTTGTGACAGATGCCTTGACGAGCTTATTTTTCCAGTCAGCATCAAAGAAGAACTTTTCGTTCATTTTGGTGAGGATACTCAGGAAGTTTCAGATAAGGTGATCGTTATACCCAGGGAAGAAAGCAGGCTGAATATTTCTCAGTACATTTATGAATTTTCTGCCCTGGCCCTTCCGGTGAGAAAGACACATCCTGTTGATTCCAGTGGCAACCCGGGTTGTAACAGGGAGATGATCGACAGAATAAATGAACATTTGAGTAGCCGGAAAAATGATACTGATCCCAGATGGGATGCACTGAAAAATTTAATGAAATAAAAAACGAATAAGAATGGCACATCCGAAGAGAAAAATCTCCACAACCAGGAGAGATAAAAGAAGGACGCATTATAAGGCTGAAGCGCCCACATTGTCTACCTGCCCCACCACCGGTACTGTGCATAAAAGGCACAGGGCTTATTATGTAGATGGAAACCTCTACTACAAAGGTAAACTTGTAATTGAAAAGGAAGCCGGAGCTTAATTTCCGGGGTTAATTGAGCAAAACATGCGTATTGGTATAGACATCATGGGCGGTGATTTCGCACCTGAAGCTGCCGTATTGGGAAGTTTCCTGGCCCGTCAGAATATACCTGAAGAGACTGAAATTGTACTGTTTGGAGACAAGGAATCCATTATCCGTATAGCCGGGGATAATGGATTCGACGTTAGTAAGATATCCATTGTTCACACAACAGAGGTCATTTTCATGTGTGATCATCCTTACAAGACATTCATTACAAAGCAGGACTCAAGTATTGTCAGGGCATTTAAATCTTTGCGGTCAGGTGAAATTGATGCTCTTTGCAGTGCCGGAAATACTGGAGCCATGATGATAGGTGCGACTCAGATCATTAATTCCATTCCGGGAATCATACGTCCGGCTATTGCTGCCAATCTACCGAACATAAGCGGTCAGTCAACACTTCTTTTGGATGTTGGTATCAATCCCGACAGTAAACCTGATGTGCTGTGTCAGTATGGCATACTTGGAAAGGCTTATGCCGCTAGTGTTAATAAAGTGGAGGATCCGCGGATTGCCCTGGTGAACATCGGTTCAGAAGAGGAAAAGGGTAATCTGGTTGCCAAGTCGGCTTATCAGTTGATGAAGGATTCCAAGGATTATAATTTCATTGGTAATGTTGAAGCCAATGAATTTTTCATAGATCCAAGGGCAGATGCGCTAATTTGTGATGGGTTCATCGGAAACATCATCCTGAAGGAAGCCGAGGGGTTTTATAAACTATTAAAGAGTCGTAAAATCGACGACGATTTTTTCGAGTTTTTTAATTTTGAAAATTTTGGAGGGACTCCGATTCTGGGTGTTAATAAGCCGGTTGTGGTTGGTCATGGGGTGTCAAATGATATGGCAATAAAGAATATGATTCTTCATACCTGGGATGTTCTGAGAAATGACCTAATTAGTAATATAAAAGTAGCGATTGAATAATGACAAAATTAAGAGCCGCGATAACCGGTATACAAGGTTGGTTGCCTGAATACAGATTGACTAACGATGAGCTGAGTACAATGGTAGATACCTCTGATGAATGGATCATGCAGAGGATTGGGATAAAAGAAAGACGGATCATGAAAGAAAAGGGCAAAGCCACTTCCGACATGGGTGCAGAAGCGGTTAAGGGGTTGTTAAAAAAGACGGGAACCAACCCCGATGACATTGACCTTCTCGTGTGTGCCACAATTTCCGGTGATATGCATTTTCCGGCTACTGCCAACCTGATTTCCGATAAAGCAGGGATAAAGAATGCCTGGAGCTTTGATCTTGGCGCTGCTTGTTCCGGTTTTCTGTTTGGACTTGAAACAGTAAATAATTTTATTCTGTCTGGTCAGTACAAGAAAATTATTCTTGTTGGTGCAGACATGATGTCCACCATCACGGATTATACCGACCGGACCACGTGTCCTCTTTTTGGAGATGCGGCAGCCGCCATTCTGGTGGAACCTGTTGAAAACGAGGACGTTGGTATTGTCGATCATATTCTTGGTGTTGACGGTTCCGGTGCAAAACACCTTCACATGAAGGCTGGCGGATCGCTTATGCCACCCTCTCATGAGACGGTGGATAAGAAATTTCACTACATTTATCAGGAAGGCCAGGCTGTTTTTAAAGTCGCTGTTTCAAAAATGGCCGATGTTTCTGTCCAAATGATGAAGCGGCACAACCTTACTGCAAAAGATATTGCATGGCTGGTACCTCACCAGGCAAATATGAGAATTATTGAAGCGACAGCACGCCGGATGGGCCTGGAAAAGGAAAAAGTCATGATTAACATCGAAAAATACGGCAATACCACAGCAGCTACCATTCCATTGTGCCTCTGGGAATGGGAGTCGAAGTTAAGGAAAGGAGACAATATTATACTCACGGCTTTCGGTGGCGGATTCACTTGGGGATCGGTTTATCTGAAATGGGCTTATGATGGCAATCAACAAAAATGAAGGGCTGGCCCTATCTGACAAATCAGGGATTACACACACAATGGGATTACTTCAGGTCCCGGGATTTTGACTTCAAATACGATTTACTGTTTCGGGTCAAGGGCAAGAAAATATTTCATATATTTGTCCTTTATCATTTTTGTTCCTTTAACAATAGCTAATTATGGCAAAAAATATTGAAATGGAAAGCAATACTATTAATCTTATCGGTGCCGGAACAATCATTGAGGGAAATATAACGTCCAATGGTGATATTCGGGTTGACGGATCTCTTACAGGTAATCTGAATACAAAAGGAAAGGTTATCGTTGGTGAGAGTGGTAAGATAAATGGAGAAGTATATTGTAAGTACTTTGAGGTGGAAGGCTCTATTGAAGGAAAAGTATTTATTTCTGATCTTCTGACCTTAAGATCAAAATCAAAACTTGTTGGTGAAATAACCACGAATAAACTAGCTATTGAGCCGGGTGCGGTTTTCTCTGGAAAATGTGATATGACAGCAACAAATATGGCACATGTCGGAACAATCCCCGAACCAAAAGAATCAAAAGAAAAGTAAAAATTCCGGACCCGGTAGATATTTCAGGTATACCGGAATTGCTTTTGAAATGATTGCGATTATTTTGATCGCGGTGTGGGGCGGGCTTAAGCTGGATGAAAAATATAATCACGGGAATCCCTTGTTCATTGTCATTTTTTCTATTTTAGGTGTCTTCATTGCACTCTATTCCGCTCTCAGAGATTTTATCAAATTTTAATAATGCATGCATTGAGCAAACATACCGGGTACCTTTTGTTGATGTATATCATTTTTGCCATCTCGGGATATGTGATGGATCGCTATTTCACATTGGGTGTCGAATTTAAACAAACAGCCGTTCTGCTTACAGGCGGGTTAATTATATCGTTCATTGTTTCGGCAGTTTTCTATTCAGGCTTTACGAAAAGCGAAGCAACCAGAGTTCAGCGCACATTACTGGCAGTAGGGTTAAAATTCTTTCTCTATGCACTATTGGCTGGTGTTTCAGTCCTTTGTTTTAAAAAACTTACCATGCCGTTTATGTTGACGTTTTTTGTAATATATTTGGCTTTTACAATTTTTCTTATACTTAATTTTGTTCATGTTCTGAAATCTAAAAAAGTATAATTTCTGATGGCTAGGGGAAATTTTTTTATAAGAGGTTTGGTTTTCATCGTACTTTTTTTCATCACATTCCCGGTTTTTGCATCAGAACAGCAGGAACCTGAAGTGTCTGCAGCCACTGAGGCTAAGCCGGAAGATCATTTTGATCCGGGGCCATTCATTATGGGTCACATCCGTGATTCCCATGAGTGGCATCTCTGGACCAAATCTGATGGTGAAACAGTGAGTGTACCCCTGCCGGTCATCGTATACAGCAAAGACAAAGGTCTCCGGATTTTTATGTCTTCAAGACTGGAAGAAGGTCACGAATACAATGGATTTCTCAT
Organism: uncultured Bacteroidales bacterium; assembly: GCA_963732905.1. GTDB lineage: Bacteria > Bacteroidota > Bacteroidia > Bacteroidales > DASQZK01. The sequence goes on along the minus strand of CAVTBM010000004.1, from coordinate 517,366 downwards.
CCCGGAAGATGGACCGGATGCAGGAAAGATCCTGGAAAGAACTACTGCTGGGGACCTTGTAAGACCTTTGGATTTTTCCGTCACAAGGACTGTGGTGGGGATTCTTTTTGCAGCGATTCTGCTGGTTCTCATTTTTGTCAGAATGGGAAAAGTATACCGGAGGAAGAAAGTGGTGGTACCAAAAGGGATGAATGGTTTTATTGAACCCATGATCGTTTTTATCAGGGATGAAGTCGCCATTCCCAATATCGGTACTGAAAAATACGAAAGGCATATGCCTTATCTTTTGACGGTATTTTTCTTCATTTTGCTAAGCAACCTTCTGGGATTGGTTCCCGGGATCATTCCCTTCGGTGCTAATGTGACGGGAAATATTGCCGTTACCTTTGTCCTGGCAGCTTTCACATTTGTGATTACCCAGCTAAGCGGCACAAAAACCTATTGGAAGCATCTTATTGCCCAACCCGGTGTTCCCTGGTGGCTGGCTCCCATCATGATACCGGTGGAGCTTATCGGGTTATTTTCGAAGCCTTTTGCACTGATGGTTCGTCTCTTTGCAAATATTTCTGCAGGTCATACCGTGGTTCTGGGCCTTGTTTCCCTGATATTTATCTTCAAATCTCTAGCGATTGCACCGGCATCAGTAGCATTTGTCATATTTATGGATTGTATTGAAATTTTGGTGGCCGTACTGCAGGCATATGTATTTACTTTGCTTTCTGCATTGTTTATCGGGCTCGCAACACGTGAACACCAGCATCAATAATAACAGTTATTTAATTTAAAATCAAATCATTATGAGTGGAGCAACATTCGCCGCAATCGGCGCAGGTCTTGCCGCAATCGGCGCAGGAATCGGAATAGGCAGGATCGGTGGTCAGGCTATGGACGCAATTGCACGTCAGCCTGAAGCCGTATCTATGATTCAGACTAACATGATCATCTCTGCTGCTCTTATCGAAGGCGTCGCTCTTTTCGCTGTGGTTATCGCCTTGATTGTTAAATGAGTCAGTACCCGGACTGCAACGGTTGGTTGCAGTACCGGGTTAATTTTTGAAACCAAAAAATAGTCATATACCATGAATCTTATAACACCGGGAATTGGCGTAATTTTCTGGACAGTTATTATCTTTTCGCTACTCCTTATTGTCCTGAGGTCTTTTGCCTGGAAACCAATCCTGAATGCCGTTAAAACCAGGGAGGAAAGTATTAAATCTGCCTTGAAATCAGCTGAAAAAGCGAAGGAAGAAATGCATAAACTTAAAGCAGATAATGAAAAAATTCTTGCTGAAGCCAGGACTGAGCGTGACAAATTAATGAAGGAAGCACGGGAAGTAAAAGATAGCATCATTGCCGAAGCCAAGGAAAAGGCGGAAGAAGAAGCTAAAAAGATGATTGAAGCCGCAAGGACAAATATCCGTAATGAAAAGGCGATGGCTATAAGTGAAATAAAAAATCAGGTTGCCGGGTTATCAATCGATATAGCAGAAAAGATACTCAGATTAAAACTCAGTGATGACAAGGAAAGAGAAGAACTGATAGACAGACTTCTGAATGATATTAAAATGAATTAAGAAAATAGAAAGTTTCTATGAATGATAGCAAAATCTCAGTGAGATATGCAAAGGCTCTGTTTCAGACGGCCCTGGAAAAAAAGCTGACCGAGGAGGTGATGAAGGATATGAAACTGCTTGATAGCAGTCTCAAAACTCCCGGATTTAGTGAAATTCTGGGAAGTCCTGTTATCAAGACCTCTCAGAAAAAGGAACTGGTTACAAAGGTTTTTAAGCCTGAAGTTACCAGCCTCACTTATGATTTTTTAAACCTGGTCCTTGAGAATAAGAGAGAAGTTTTTCTTGAAGCAATTATCCGTAATTTCTCAAAAACTTACAGGGAGATGAAAGGTGTGAAAAGGGCTGAGATCATTCTGGCCTCTGAAATTAATAAATCTACCCGGAAACAGTTTATCGGGATCCTTGAAAAAACCTTCAAATCAGGCATAGAGCTCGAAGAGCTTATTAGACCAGATATAATCGGGGGCTTTATTCTTAAAGTGGAAGATGAACAGTACAATGCCAGCATCGTAAGCAGTCTGGCAAAAATGAGAAAAAAATTACTGCAAACATCAATAGAAAAATAATAACAGACAATGGCTCAAATTAAACCTGCAGAGGTATCTGAAGTTTTAAAGAAACAGCTTCAGGGATTTAAAACAGAAGTGGAACTGGAAGAGGTAGGTACGGTGTTACAGGTAGGTGACGGTATCGCACGCATTTACGGACTTTCCAAAGTACAGTCAAATGAACTGATCGAGTTTGACAGCGGTGTTATGGGTATCGTTTTGAACCTTGAAGAAGATAATGTAGGCGCTGTACTTCTTGGTTCTACCGAACTTATCAGTGAAGGTGATACCGTGAAGCGAACTAAAAGAATTGCCTCAATTAATGTCGGAGAAGGTCTTCTTGGGCGTATAATAAATACCCTGGGGGAACCTCTCGATGGAAGGGGTCCGGTTCAGGGAAAAACGTACGAATTACCTCTCGAACGTAAGGCGCCGGGAGTAATTTACCGTCAGCCGGTAAAAGAACCGATACAAACCGGCATTAAAGCCATTGACTCCATGATACCTATTGGCCGCGGTCAGCGCGAACTGATTATCGGCGACCGTCAGACAGGTAAAACATCCGTCGCCATTGATACCATTATTAACCAGAAAGAATTTTATGACAAAGGCAATCCGGTATACTGCATATATGTTGCTGTAGGTCAAAAAGGATCAACGGTAGTAAATGTGGCGAAAGTTCTGGAAGAAACCGGAGCCATGCCATATACAGTCATTGTTGCTGCAACGGCTGCCGAGCCTGCCGCTTTGCAGTTCTATGCTCCATTCGCCGGGGCTACTATTGGTGAATTTTTCCGTGATACAGGCCGGCATGCACTGATCATCTATGATGATCTTTCCAAGCAGGCCGTATCCTACCGTGAAGTATCGCTTCTGCTGAGACGTCCACCAGGACGGGAAGCTTATCCCGGTGATGTCTTCTATCTCCATTCAAGATTACTTGAACGAGCTGCAAAAATTATCGAATCGGATGAGATTGCTTCAAAAATGAATGATCTGCCGGATATTCTTAAACCGATGGTTAAAGGCGGAGGATCACTAACTGCACTCCCTATTATCGAAACCCAGGCGGGTGACGTTTCCGCGTATATTCCGACCAATGTGATCTCCATTACCGATGGTCAGATCTTTCTGGAAACAAACCTCTTTAATTCCGGCGTCAGGCCGGCTATTAACGTTGGGATATCCGTTTCCAGAGTTGGTGGAAATGCCCAGGTGAAATCTATGCGTAAAATTGCCGGTACACTGAAAATTGACCAGGCACAGTTCCGTGAACTGGAAGCATTCTCTAAATTCGGTTCAGATCTCGATGTCGCTACCCTGGCAGTGCTTGATAAAGGTATAAAGAACGTTGAAATTCTGAAACAGGGTCTGCATCAACCTATGGCTGTGGAGAAGCAGGTGGCAATCATCTATTGCGGTACCAAAGGACTTCTGAGTGATATTCCGGTTGAAAAAGTAAAGAATTTTGAAGAAGAATTTCTGGAATATATGGAAGTCAAACATAAAGATGTATTGGACCGGCTGGCCAAGGGTGAGCTTACGGATGATATGACGGATACCATGACAAAAGTAGCCAAGGAGCTCACTGCAAATTACAGAATAACCAAATAAGGCATTTTTATAAATGGCAAATTTAAAGGAGATACGGACACGGATCAGCTCTATATCCTCAACCAGGCAGATTACCAGTGCTATGAAGATGGTCTCAGCTGCCAAACTGAGAAAAGCCCAGGATGCAATCCTTCAGTTAAGACCTTATGCTGAAAAGTTACAGGATATACTTTCCGCAATCAGCGATGCTCTTCAGAATGAAGAGGATAATGTTTTTATGGCTAAAAGGAATGTAAACAAAGTGCTGCTTGTCGTAATATCATCAAACAGGGGACTTTGTGGTGCGTTTAACACCAATGTTCAAAAAAGTGCCATAATGGTCGCTCATGAAAAATATGGAAGGCTACTGGCAAATGGTAATGTAGACTTCTATACTATTGGTAAAAAAGGAAATGAATATCTTAAAAAGCGAAAATATAAAATCGTTCGTTCTGATAATGATATTTTTGATAACCTGACTTACGAAGCTGCATCGGAAATGGCAACTGAATTGATGAAGATGTTCGAGGAAGGAAAGTATGATTGTATTGAACTGATCTATAACCAGTTCAGGAATGCTGCTGTTCAGGACCTTACCGAAGAGCAATTTCTTCCGGTTACAGAGGAACCAGTTGATCCCATGAAAAGCAAGGGCAAAATACTTCAGACGCATACCTATTATATATTCGAACCCTCAAAAGAATATATCATCCAGGAACTTATTCCAAAAAGTCTGAAACTGCAACTTTTTAAAGCTATCCTGGATTCGTACGCTTCCGAACAGGGCGCAAGGATGACCTCTATGCATAAGGCTACAGACAATGCAACCGAGATTATCAAGGACTTAAGGCTGGATTACAATAAAGCACGACAGGCAAGTATTACCAATGAGATCCTGGAGATCGTCAGCGGGGCCAACGCATTGGAAGGAGCCTGATGTTAATATTAGCCGGATACGAATCATCTTAATACCCGTTACCTGTTAATTACCTCAACAAAAGATTGTTCACCCGGATACAACGCGAGTAGCAATTTCCGCTTTGCCTTATTTTACGGTAGCCGGACTTACGGAATCTATTAATATTCATCCCAACTCTTGACGGATAACTGGGCAATATCCATTTTGCAGAAGGCAATGATAAAGGCGCTGGCAAGCCTGGCATTTGTTATGAGCGGGATGTTGAAATCGACAGCACTTCTGCGGATCATATAGTCGTTTGAAAGCTCGACTTTTGATAAATCTTTCGGAATATTAATTACCAGGTCAATCATCCCGCCCTTAAGGTAATCAAGCGTGTTTGGTGTTTTATCCTCATCGGGCCAGTGCAGAGGTGTAGAATCAATACCGTTAAGCTTAAGGAAATGGTGCGTTCCAAAAGTTGCAAACAAATTGTAGCCTTTCTCAGCAAGTAATTTGCAGCTGTTGACAAGCTCCACCTTGGAACGCATTGGTCCGGTGGAGAGAAGGATATTTTTCTTTGGAATGTTGTATCCGACAGAAAGCATCGATTTCAAAACTGCGTCGTAAAAATTTTCGCCAATACAGCCGACCTCCCCGGTTGAGGCCATATCCACACCTATTACCGGATCTGCTTTTTTCAGTCTGGAAAAAGAGAACTGTGGGGCTTTAATTCCTATATAATCCAGATCGAAACTTGATTCGTGTGGTTTTTCAACCGGAACTTGCAGCATGATTTTGGTTGCAATTTCAATAAGGTTGGTTTTTAAAATCTTGGATACGAAAGGCATGCTACGGGAAGCTCTCAGGTTACACTCAATCACCTTGATATCGTTGTCTTTTGCCAGGAACTGCATATTGAAAGGGCCGGAAATCTCCAGGGACTTTGCCAGGTCACGGGCAATACGTTTAATCCGTCTTACCGTTTCAAAGTAAATCTTCTGAGGCGGGAATACCATGGTCGCATCACCTGAATGTACTCCTGCAAATTCAACATGTTCTGAGATGGCATATGTAAAGAGTTCTCCATCTTTTGACACCGCGTCGATCTCAATTTCTTTTGCCTGTTCGATAAATTCTGAAACTACCACGGGGTATTGCTTAGATACCCGGGCGGCGAGCTTCAGGAAATGAACCATCTCTTCTTTGTTGGAGACAACATTCATTGCGGCTCCCGACAATACATATGAAGGCCTTATCAGGACAGGGAAACCGACATCATCAACAAAATCACTGATTTCTTCAATACTTGTCAGCTCCTTCCATCTCGGCTGATCGATGCCAAGTTTATCGAGCAGCATGGAAAATTTATGCCGGTTTTCAGCATTATCGATTGAAACCGGGGAGGTCCCGAGTATGGGAACATTCTGTCTGTGAAGTCGCATGGCCAGATTATTCGGGATCTGGCCTCCCATCGAAACAATGACCCCTTTGGGTGCCTCAAGGTCAATGATATCCATAACCCTTTCGAAGGACAACTCATCGAAATAGAGACGGTCACAAACATCGTAATCCGTACTCACCGTTTCGGGGTTATAGTTGATCATGACTGACCGGTAACCTTCATCATTAACCGTATTCAGGGCATTGACGCTGCACCAGTCGAATTCGACCGAACTGCCGATCCTGTAGGCTCCTGAACCAAGCACGATAACCGATTTTTGGTCATTCTCAAAGAGTATATCATGTTCATCACCACTATAGGTCAGATACAGATAATTCGTTTGTGCCGGATATTCGGCAGCCAGGGTATCTATTTGTTTGACCACAGGAACGACGCCTTTGGACTTACGGTAATCCCTGATTTTCAGCAAGTTTTCCTCGAGGTCCTTATCCTCATAAACAACTCGTCCAATCTGAAAGTCTGAAAATCCTGCTACCTTAACGTCTTTCAAAAGATCGGCAGGAACGGATTCGATGGTATTAAATTTCGAAAGTTCATTTTTAAGATCAAAGATTCGTTTAAGCTTGAAAAGAAACCAGTTATCAATTTTAGTAAGTTCGTGAATCTTATCGACAGAATATCCCTTCTCAAATGCCTCTTCAATCACAAAAATTCTCATATCGGTAGGCTCGTTCAGTTCCCTGTCAAGATCTTTTTCCTCTCCGGGTTCATGGTTCCCGATAAAACCATGCATACCCTGACCGATCATCCGGAGGCCTTTTTGAATGACTTCCTCAAAGGTTCTCCCGATGGCCATAACTTCACCAACTGATTTCATGCTGCTGTCGATCTGCTTCGACACACCTATAAATTTATTCAGATCCCAGCGGGGAATTTTACATACAATATAATCGAGAGAAGGTTCGAAAAAGGCGGGAGTAGTGCGGGTAATGGAATTTTTCAGTTCATGAAGGCCGTAACCCAGAGCCAGCTTGGCTGCCACAAAGGCCAGGGGATATCCGGTTGCCTTGGATGCCAGGGCACTCGATCTCGATAAACGGGCGTTGACTTCAATGACCCGGTAATCTTCCGACCCGGGATCAAGGGCGAATTGAACGTTGCATTCGCCCACAATACCAATATGACGGATCAGATCAATCGAGATCTTGCGCAGTTTATGATATTCACTGTTGTTGAGAGTCTGTGAAGGTGCTACAACAATGCTCTCACCGGTATGAATCCCAAGAGGATCGAAGTTTTCCATATTACAAACAGTGATGCAGTTGTCATACTGGTCACGCACCACTTCATATTCAATTTCCTTCCAGCCCTTCAGGGATTCTTCAATCAGGATCTGTGAGGAGTATGAGAAGGCTTTTCCTGCCATCTGTCGTAATTCATCCATATCAGAGCAAAATCCACTTCCCTGGCCCCCAAGTGTAAAGGCAACCCTGATAATGATGGGAAATCCAAGTTCTTCAGCTGCTTTTAGTGCATTCTCTACATTGGTAACAGCGAAAGAGCGAGGAGTACTGATTTCTTTTTCACCAAGTTTCTTCACAAAATATTCACGGTCTTCGGTATCAATGATCGCCTGAACCGGCGTTCCCAGTACTCTTAGATTATACTTTTCAAAGATGCCATTTCTGAAGAGCTCTATACCGCAGTTGAGCGCTGTCTGACCACCGAAAGATAGAAGGATGCCATCTGGTTTTTCACGGGCAATTACTTTTTCCACAAAATATGGCGTCACAGGAAGAAAATAAATTTTATCGGCAACGCCTTCACTCGTCTGAACCGTTGCAATGTTCGGATTGATCAGAACTGTCTCTACGCCTTCCTCACGCATGGCCTTGAGGGCTTGTGATCCGGAATAATCGAATTCTCCTGCTTCTCCGATTTTAAGTGCTCCCGAGCCGAGAAGTATGATTTTCTTTATTGATTTGTCCATGAAAAGTATAGCTTTTTAGCAATGGTCTGTAACGTGATGCAAAAATAATGATATTCAGTTATTATTTTGTTAAAGCCTTTAGTCTGTGCAGATATATGACAGTCAAAGTGTACTTTTGTTCTTACCAAAACGTCGACCATTCTGGCGAATTAAGGTTATCGTGCAAGTTCCTTTCAAGTTCCGGCAGTCTGCCTTTCACCCGTAATGTTAAAAATCTCTCCAAAAGTACAATTTTTTTCCTAAAACCTTGTTTTGTATCATATAAAATGTATAAATTTACAAAATAAATGTATAAATATACATGAAGAACCGAAGTGAAAGATTACTTGTTATCAGAAAGCTTATCCGGGATGAGAAAGTTGCCAGCCAGGACGAGTTGCTGAACCATTTGAAGGACAACGGTTTTGCGATGACCCAGGCCACTTTATCAAGGGATCTCAGGTATTTGCGTGTATCCAAGATCCATGACACGGAGAAGGGTTACATTTATTTTCTGCCGGATAATGATGGAACGGCTCAGCCGTTAGTACCGTGGACAAATTTTTTGCAGGAGGGTATTATATCGATTGAATTTGCACAGGGCATGGCTTTACTTAAAACTCTGCCGGGTTACGCAAGCAGTATTGCATCAGCCATAGATTCTATGAATATTATAGAAATAGCAGGCACGATTGCCGGAGATGACACAATTCTGATCATTCCCCGGGATGGCGCCAGGAAGGAGTTGATTTTAGAACAATTGTCGGCAGTAATGCCGGGAGTATAACAATTACTGAAATGGATAAATTCATTGTTAAAAGTGCCGGGGTAACTGACCTGGTATTTGTGCAGGACATTGTGGATGCCATTTTTGAAGCATCGCAGCATAAAGGTACGGGTATTGCGATCAGAACACCCGAATATATAAACGGAAAGATAATGCAGGGAAAAGCCATCATCGCTGTCTCCGAAGAAGGGAAATGGGCTGGGTTCTGTTATATTGAATCCTGGGGACATAACAAATTCGTTGCAAACTCCGGACTGGTTGTCTCCAATAAATTTCGTGGTCACGGCTTAGCCAAAGCTATCAAGGAGAAAGCGATGAATCTGTCTATGAAACTGTTTCCCGGGGCCAAGCTGTTTGGTCTGACGACAAGTCTTGCCGTTATGAAAATAAACAGCGATCTCGGATACCGTCCAGTCACGTTTTCCGAGCTTACCGATGATGTTGAGTTCTGGAAGGGTTGCGAGTCCTGTCCATATTACGACATTCTTGTCAGGACCCGCAGGAGTCATTGCCTTTGCACTGGAATGCTCATGGATCCTGCCAAGCAGGATAAGGAGGCAGACTCAGAGAAGCTTAAAGCTCATAAAATCACCATTCTTACCTGATTGCAGAAGATTCGTTGAGATCAAAAGAGCTGACCTGACCTGCACTTACAGGCAGGTTAGTTTATTTATTGTAACATGAAATTCAGATAATGAAAGAGAAAATTGTTCTTGCCTTCAGTGGCGGCCTGGATACTTCCTTTTGTACTGTATATCTCGGAAAAGAAAAAAATTTCGAGGTACATACCGTGATTGTCAATACCGGAGGCTTTGACGATGCGGAACTTCAGGCTATAGAAAAGAAAGCCCTGCAGTATGGCTCTGTAAAACATACTGTGATCGATGCAAAGGAGGAGTATTATAATCGTTGTATCCGGTACCTTATTTACGGCAATGTTTTGAGAAACCGCAATTACCCGGTTTCGGTAAGCTCGGAGCGGACCTTCCAGGCTTTGAAAGTGCTTGAATATGCAAGGGAATCCGGAATAATGAATATAGCTCACGGATCGACGGGTGCCGGAAACGATCAGGTCAGGTTTGAATCGGTATTTCAGATTATTGCTCCGGAGGTTAGTGTCATTGCTCCGATCAGGGATCTTTCCATCAGCCGCGATGCTGAAATAAAGTTTCTGGGGGATCATGGATTCGATTATATTGCTGAAAAGAAAAATTATTCGATAAACAAAGGTTTATGGGGAACGAGTGTGGGTGGCATGGAGACGCTGACTTCGAACGGGGAGCTGCCGGAACAAGCCTGGCCCGGTCAGGTGGAAAAGGGAGGCAGTGAACAGGTCAGCCTCATATTTGAGAAGGGAGAGGTTACAAGGCTTAACGGCAAGGCGTATCAAAATAAGGTGGATTTGATCAGGGCTCTTGAAAAGCTGGCTGCACCCTGGGCGATTGGCCGTGATATGCACGTAGGAGAAACCATTCTCGGTATCAAGGGACGCATTGGATTTCAGGCTGCCGCTGCACGTCTGATCATCGATTCCCATTACAGCCTGGAAAAGCATGTTCTATCTAAATGGCAACAATACTGGAAAGAACAACTGGGTAACTGGTATGGTCTTTTTGTGCATGAAGCCCAGTTTTTAGACCCGGTCATGCGTGATATTGAATCATTTCTGGAGCATTCACAAAGATATGTAAGCGGAATAGTATACATACGGCTCCGGCCTTATGGCTATATGATCTCGGGGATTGAAAGTCCGCACGATCTCATGAATGCGAAATTTGCCAAATACGGTGAAGAAAACTTGTCATGGGATGGCGATGATGTCAAAGGTTTTACTAAGATCATGTCGAATCCTGCCAAAATATTCTTTGCAATAAACCAGGAAGAAAAAGACACCTTATTTGAATGATGACCGGCATTTTATATCATTTAATTTGATCTGAATACAACCATGAGCTACAAGAAAAAAATTGCCATTATTGGTGGCGGAAATATTGGAACGGCCATACTAAAAGGCTTCCTGGCCTCCGGGAAAATACCCGCCGGAAATTTCAGTATTACGAGGCATAAAATCGCACTGCTGTCGGCTTTTAGCGACATTGGCGTTAAGGTTTCCTCGGATAATGTTACGGCGGTGAAGAATTCGGATATTATTATACTGGCGGTTCTTCCGAGGCAGCTGGAATTGGTGGTTCAGGAAATTGCACCTGTACTGGACAATCATAAAATCCTGGTTTCCGTGGTTACAGCGTTTACTATCGATGAAATTGAAAAAATGTCTGGTAAAAAGGCGCCGGTGATCAGGGTCATGCCAAACACTGCCATTGCCGTTGGTGAATCGATGACCTGTCTTTCTGGAAATGAAAATGATATGGAGGCGCTTGAGGAAGTGAAAAACTATTTTTCACTTTGTGGTGAAGTTTTACAAATCACAGAGATGCTTCAACCGGCTGCAACAATTCTTGCAGCATGCGGCGTTGCCTTTTTCATGCGGTATATCCGTGCCGCATCCCAGGGAGGTATCCAGGTCGGCTTTCATGCTAACGAAGCCCAGCTTATTGCTGCCCAGACAGCAAAAGGAGCAACACGGCTCCTGCTTGAATCGGGAAACCACCCGGAGACTGAGATAGACAAAGTTACCACACCAATGGGTTGCACTATAGCCGGGTTGAACGAAATGGAACACAATGGACTGAGTTCTGCATTGATTAAAGGTATCATTACTTCTTACAGTGAGATTACAAAGGTTAAATGATAGATACTGAACATAGCGCTGTTTTTTCGTTGCTTAAGCAAATCGTGGCGATTCCCTCGTTAAGCGGGGAAGAAGCACTTTTGAGCAATTTTCTTCAGGAATGGCTCAGCGGACGGGGACTGTCAATCAATCGAAAACATAATAACCTGTGGTGCGAATCAATCATCCATCCTTCGTTTCCCACAATTTTACTCAATTCGCATCTTGATACGGTCAAACCGGTTGCAGGCTGGACGAAAGATCCCTATTTACCGGAAGAGACCGATGAAGAGATTTACGGACTTGGGTGCAGTGATGCCGGTGGTTCGGTTGTTGCCTTGATCTTTGCGTTTTTAAGATTATTGGATGAAAAGGACAGAAAATTTAACCTGATCCTCCTGCTGTCGGCTGAAGAAGAAAGCTCAGGCGAGCGGGGGATCACGTCGGTTATTGAAGATATCGGAAAGATCGACCTGGCTATTGTTGGTGAACCGACAAACCTGGAGATGGCTGTATGTGAGCGCGGGTTGGTGGTCTTCGACTGTTTTGCCAGAGGTGTAGCCGGTCATGTGGCCCACAGAAAAGGTGAAAATGCCATACTTAAAGCTATACGGGATATCGAACGCCTCGGGAAGCTTGACCCGGGCCGCCCGTCTGAATTCCTGGGAGATATCCAGTTCGAGGTGACCCAGATCGAAGGGGGTTACCAGCATAATGTGATACCCGACCTTTGCAAATTCGTGGTGGATGTGAGAACCAATGAGAATTTCACCAATGAAGAAATAGCTCAACTGCTTCAAAATGAACTTGAGTCCGAAGTAAAACCGCGTTCATTACGACTAAAATCATCGTTTATCGATATTAACCACCCTCTTGTAAAAAAAGCCGGTAGTCTTGGGATTAAAACTTTCGGTTCAAAAACCATGTCTGACCAGGCATTGATCCCGGCACCCTCGGTGAAACTGGGACCGGGAAACACCGAACTCTCGCATCAGGCCGATGAATATATTGAAAAGGATCAGATTATAAGCGCCATTGAGTTGTATTATACATTATTAAACGATTTTAGTTAAGATGAAGCTGTGGGAAAAAGGTCAGAAGACCGATAATAATATGATGGAGTTTACTTCCGGGAAGGATCGTGAACTTGATCTTCAGATCGCGGCTGCCGATGTGATCGGCTCCATGGCTCATGTTCAGATGCTTCATAAAGCTGATTTGATTTCGGAAAAAGATGAGCGTGACATTCTGAATACCCTTCTGAATGTATATCAGAGTATTCATGAAGGAACATTCATCATTGAGGAAGGCATCGAAGATGTTCATTCACAGATTGAAAAAATGCTGACTGATGAACTTGGTGATGCCGGAAAACGGGTTCATACAGCTCGTTCCCGTAACGACCAGGTTCTCACGGATTTGAAATTATACTATCGTGATGTGCTGTCAGACATCGTTGGCCTGACGCAAATCCTGGTGGAAGTTCTTCTTAAAAAGAGTGAAGAAACCCGGGATGTTCTGATTCCGGGGTATACTCATTTCCAGGTTGCCATGCCATCATCTTTCGGACTGTGGTTTGGGGCCTATGCCGAAGCGTTGACCGAAGATCTTATGCTGGTCAGCGGGGTTTTTAATTACATTAATCAGAGTCCTCTGGGCTCGGCTGCAGGTTTTGGATCTTCTTTTCCGGTTGACCGTGACTTCACATGCCAGCTCCTGGAATTTGGAGATCTGCACATCAATTCGGTCAATGCCCAGCTGGCGAGAGGTAAAACGGAGAAATTTCTGATGACGGCATTTTCCGCCCTGGCTTCTTCCCTCTCTAAAATGGCGATGGACCTCGTAATGTATATGAGCCAGAATTTTGACTTTGTGAAGCTCAGTGATGATATGACCACAGGATCCAGTATTATGCCACATAAGAAGAACCCTGATGTCCTCGAGCTAATCCGTGGCCGTTGCAACCGGATCCGGTCCAGGGAATTTGAAGTAATGTCGGTGATCGGTAATCTGCCTTCCGGTTATCACCGTGATTTTCAGCTTTTGAAGGAAATTTGTTTTCCTGCCATTGCAGAAATGAAAGAATGTCTGGAAATGATGGCATTCGTTGTTCAGGGCCTGGAGGTGAAGAAAGACATCATGAAGAATGATATCTACCAGTATATTGGAAGTGTGGATGCTATCAATGAAAAGGTGTTGGCAGGGGTTCCTTTCAGGGATGCCTACGTCCAGGTGGCTGCAGAAATTGATAAAGGCAGGTTCAGGCCCGGTTCACGGGTAAAAACAACGCACACTGGCAGTATTGGTAATCTGTCTAATGACCGGATCATCCGGAAGCTGGACCGGGTCATTTCTGAATTTCAAACCAAAAAGTACACATCTTTCCAGGAAAGATTTATTCAAAGTCTAAAGAAATATTTGTCATGACACATCGCAAGCGACTTATAAACAAGCAAAAGATAGTTCTGAAGATAGGTTCAAGCTCATTGACCCATCCTAATGGTAAACTGAACCTGATGCGGATCGAAAAACTGGTGCGTGTGATTGCTGACTTACATAATGAGGGTCGGCAGGTTATCCTGGTGTCTTCCGGTGCTATCGCCACCGGAGCAGGGAAAATGGGACTGGATAAAAAACCTGTGGATAAGATTAAGAAACAGGCCCTTGCAGCCATCGGCCAGGCTGAACTGATCAAGATCTATGATAAATTCTTCGAGGAATATAATATGACGGTTGCCCAGGTCCTACTAACAAAAGACGGCATTGAAAACACTATCCGGCGGCGGAATGCCAGAAATACCATCAATGAGTTACTGAATATGGGCATTATCCCGGTCATTAATGAAAATGACACGGTCTCCACTGATGAGATTGAATTCGGTGATAACGACAGTCTCTCGGCAACCGTTGCCACACTGGTAAAAGCTGATCTCCTGATTATACTCAGTGATATAGATGGTATGTTTACAAGTAATCCAAAAGAGAATCATTCTGCAAAACTGATCTCAAAAGTGACCGAACTGACCGATGAGCTGGAAGCCTGTATCTTTGAAAACACTTCAACTTTTGGTACGGGAGGGATGACTTCGAAACTTCTTGCTGCAAAGCACTGTATCGAGCATGAGGTGGATGTGGTGCTTACCAATGGCAATGATCCTTATATTATTCATGAGCTTCTTGCCGGGAAGGATGTAGGGACGTTGTTTGTATCGAAGGAATCGATGGCGTGTTGCAAGGAGGAGGAATGAAATTGTAAGGGCAGAAACTTTTTTGACCGCTCATAAAAGAAAGTATATATCATGGAAGAACTTGTTCAAAAAGGGAAGAATGCGAAGATAGTCTCCTATATCCTGTCGAATGCGTCGTCGGCTTTAAAAGATAATGCCTTGCGGGTAGCAGCCAAAAATCTGGTGGCACATTCATCGGATATTCTGAAGGCGAATGAAACAGATTTGGCGAATGCTGAGAAGAACGGGTTGAAGGGAGCCATCATCGACAGGCTGAGATTGACAGAAGAACGCATCAGTGGCATGGCGGAAGGGCTGGAACAATTAGCTGCACTTGAAGATCCGATAGGTGAGATGGAGTCGATGTGGAAACGGCCCAATGGATTGATGATAGGTAAGAAAAGGGTCCCCATCGGTGTGATTGGTATGATCTACGAAGCCAGGCCGAATGTGACTGTGGATGTGTTCGGGCTCTGCATTAAAACAGGTAATGTGACGATTCTCAGGGGTGGGAAGGAAGCCTTCAGTTCCAATAACGCCCTGGTGGAGATCCTACGGTCTTCGCTCAAAGAAGCCGGACTTCCGGAGGATGCCGTGCAGCTCGTGCAAAACACGACCCGTGACAGCGCCGTGGCCATGATGAAGCTCAACGATTATCTCGACTTGCTTATCCCTCGCGGTGGCGCCGGGCTGATCCAGTCTGTGGTTATGAATTCAACCGTTCCCGTTATTGAAACCGGCGTCGGAAACTGCCATGTGTACATCGATGAATGGGCTGATAAAACCAAGTCTGTGCAGATCACCTACAATTCGAAAACACATCGTCCCGGCGTATGTAACGCCGCCGAAAGTCTGTTGATCCATGAAAAAGTCCTCGCTGACTTTCTGCCTGCGATCAATGCTGAGCTAAGCAAAAAGAATGTGGAGATCCGTGGTGACGAACAGGTTTGTGCACTGCTTCCTGATGCCAAACCGGCAACTGAAGAAGACTGGTCAACGGAATATCTCGACTACATTATGTCGGCCAAAGTGGTGACCTCCGTTGAGGAAGCCATTCAGCATATCAACAAGTACGGATCGGGTCACTCGGAAGCTATCGTCACAGAGAACTACACCAATGCACAGAAATTCCTGAATGAGGTTGATGCTGCAGCCGTATATGTCAATGCCTCCACCCGCTTCACCGACGGTTTCGAATTCGGTTTCGGCGCCGAGATCGGCATCAGTACGCAGAAGCTGCATGCCCGTGGACCGATGGGGCTGAAAGAGCTGACTTCGACGAAGTATGTGATATATGGCGACGGGCAGATCAGGGAGTGAGAGGAAGAGAAGGCGAAAGGTGAAAGGCGAAAGGTGAAAGGTGAAAGGCGAAAGGTGAAAGGTGAAATGGGGATTAGTGATTAGTAATTGGGGATTTGGGATTCAATGTCGCTTAGATAAGCTCCCTTCGGCTGCGCTCAGGGACCGTTAGATTCAACGCAAAAATGAGTAAACCCTTCGACTTCGCTCAGGGTTTGCGTTTTAGAAAATTATTGAGCGTAGTCGAAATAATTTTGTCAGAAAAAAGATACGTCGGTCCCTGAGCGCAGCCGAAGGGAGTTTATCTAAACGATATTGATTAGGGATTAGGGATTGGTGAGGCGAATGGTGGAGGGAAGAATGAAAAAGTGTCGGTTATCGCTGGGGGTATATTGAAAAAATTCCAATAAAAATTTGAATATTGAATATAGAAAGGCATTAGAATTACGCACCTTATGGTGCGTCACCACAATCATTTTTGCTCCTTGTCGTCCTCCCTTTCAAACACAATTCTGAGGCGTGTCTGCACATCTATCATCATACCGTTTATTTTTGCCGGTTGCCAGTCGGGTCCGTTTTTCAGCAAATGGATAGCTTCGTCCGAGAAATCCTGTCCCGGACTTTTTAAAACTTCGATGTCAGTTGGCCGCTTATCGGACCCTACCGAGAATCTCAGTACAACTACCGCTCTGTTCAGATCGGTATGACCCGGCGGAAATGTAAGGTTATCTTTAATATATGTCCGAAAGTTACTGTAACCGTCAATTGGTTCCGGCTCTGCATAGTCTGCGTTGTCATTATCCGTCTCTGCCATGGTTACCGAGCCTGTGAGATCTTTTTTCTTTACAGTACCGTAACCAATGACCACTACTTCATCCAGTTGCGTCAATGAAGGCTCCAGCCTGATTCTGACATCTGTTCCCGGGAGCACTCTAACCTCACGACTGTCCATCCCGATGAAACCGGCTATCAGGGTAGCGCTCGTATCGCCCGGGATCTTTAGTTCAAAATTTCCGGCTTCGTTAGTTACCGTTCCCTGGTTTGTTCCTTTTAACCGTATCACGGCTCCCGGAAGGGGTGAAGAGTCATCGGCGGAGATTACGTTTCCCATAACTATGCTGTAAGCCGGCAACTTTTTGTTCGTGACTTTTCTAGTTGCAGGTACAGCCCGCTTTTGTCCGGATATTTGATTTTGCTGTTGTGGCGCGGCAACAGATTTTTCATTTTCCTGGCTGAGGATCTCAACAGGCAGGTCAGGTTGCCGGGCTGATACGGAGGGTGCTTCAACCGGAGTCTTCTCCTGGATTACTTCAGCAGATTTCCCGACATTATCTTTAATAAACATTTCCTTCTCCGGGCCTGAGGAAGTCCCGGTTGATTGATTTGCAGCCCCGGGCTGGCCTGACAGGGTATTTTCCCGGGTACCGGTATCTGATGAACTATTGGCTGTACTCTTATCCTCCGGTGTCTTTGTTATGCTTTGCTCCTTTTCTGCCCTGGACTGTTGCTGCCGGGTTTCTTCGACCCGAGCCATACGTCCTGACTTAAGGTCCCTGATTTTCTGGTTAAAGGCCAGGTAAACAGATGTAACCAGGATCAGACCTGCAACAGCAGCTGCAATGCGGTAAAGCACGATGCGATGATTACGACCTTCCCCGGTTCCCTGCAAACTCGTTTGAAGCTCCTTCAGGTCCTTTTGCAAGTCTACCTCACCCAGCGACGAAAGTCCTTCGAGTGCTTCTCCTGCAAAAGGATCTTTCTGAAGCTCCCTTTCAAAAGCATTGCGCTCTTCATCGGACATCCGGTTACCGAGGTAATTCCGGAAGGCCTTCGAATCGGTTTTCCTATGTTTCTTTTTGTCGGACATGTTCTTTCTGCTCCAGGCAGTTTTTTAAATTCCGTTTTCCGTTCTGCAGGTGGCTTTTCACCTTCTTCTCATCCATCTTCAGGTTTGCTGCGATTTCACGGTAACATTTATTGTTATAATAAAACATCAGAATGCAGGACTTCTGTTCTGATCCCAGTCTTTCAATACAGTCTTTCAGGTCGTCATCGGTTTGTAATGTCTCTTCGTCCACAGGATGCAGATCGCGTTCATTTTCCATAATGAAGGTCTGCTCAATGGCGAAAATTTTTTGTTTTTCGCCCTTTGTTTTTTCAGATCTCAGGTTCATCAGGCAATGGTTCTTAGTGATCACGTACAACCATGGTCTGAAATCCCTGACGTCATGACGGAGCAACTTTTCAGGCAGTGTTTCAAAGATCTGCATTACCGCATCCTTTGACTCCTCCCGGTCGTGAAAGTATTTAAGGCAAACGCCATATACCAGGTGACTGTACCGGGAAAACAACTCGCCGATTACCTGCCGTTCCTTTGTCTCCTTATACATCGCGACCAGTTCAGTATCGGATAAGGATTGAATATGTCGGCGGGTCTTCGGGTTCACATTAAAATATTTTGTGCCTGTAAAACGGGGACTAATGGTTGAAAATTAGGATTAAATCGGGAGATAATCAAATTGGCGAATGTGATAAATACGATCTGCAATAGGGTGATGACGTGTCCTTCTGCATTGCATAAGAAAACATCATCGTGCATTTTTCAGGAACAATTTATGGAATTTCACGATCATCTGCATCCTACTGGTGAAATCAAACCAATAAATCCAGATATCATGAAAACAATTATGTCAACTATCGCTGTTTTGTTCCTGTCCATCATCCTTATGTCGGCAGGACAGACGTATACCGTTACCGGTAAAGTTACCGATGAATCAGGCAGTCCGCTTCCAGGGGTCAATGTAGGGGTTAAAAACACATCACTAGGGACGGTTACAAATGTTAAGGGAGAGTACAGCATCAATCTTAATGACACTGATAAAGTACTTGTGTTCTCCTATATAGGATATGATACAAGGGAAGTGAAAATCTCAGGGCGGCTGATCATCGATGTTGTGATGTCTCCGTCAACCACCAGTCTAAATGAAGTGGTTGTTGTAGGTTATGGAAGTGTTGCAAAACACGACCTAACTGGTTCGGCAGCTGTAGATAAACGAAAAAGCAACGGGGCAGCTGTCAGGAGTCGTAATTATCCAAACCAGGCTCCGGCGTATCAGCAGGAATTCAATACCGAAGGTTATTCCACCATCCATGAAAACGGGTATAAGGATGTACTGAAACAGCCTTTGTCCACTTTCTCCGTCGATGTCGACAAAGCGTCTTACTCCAATGTACGACGGTTCATAAATCAAGGGCAACTCCCGCCGGTGGATGCAGTAAGGATTGAAGAGATGATCAATTATTTCTCTTACAATTATCCGGAGCCTGAAGGCAAACACCCTTTTTCGGTCTATACCGAGCTTTCAGAGTGTCCCTGGAACCCGGACCATCAATTGCTTCACATTGGACTAAAAGGAAAAAGTATGGACAAAAGCGAATTGCCGCCTTCAAACCTCGTCTTCCTGATCGATGTGTCGGGTTCGATGAATTCACCGAACAAGCTTCCTTTGCTCAAATCAGCATTCCGGCTCCTTGTTAACCAGCTACGGGCTGCCGACCGGGTGGCAATCGTGGTCTATGCCGGTGCCGCCGGAACAGTCCTGGAGTCAACCCCCGGAAGCCTGAAGGAGAAAATCAACGAAGCTATCGAAAATCTTCAGGCGGGCGGTTCGACTGCCGGGGGACAGGGTTTAATGCTGGCTTATAAAATTGCCGGTCAGAATTTCGTTGAAGGAGGGAACAACCGCATCATCCTCGCTACCGATGGTGACTTTAATGTCGGCGTTTCCAGCAATGCAGAAATGGAGCGTCTGGTTGAGAAGGAAAGAGGACGGGGCATTTATATGACGGTCCTGGGTTTCGGAATGGGCAATTACAAGGACGATAAAATGGAGACCATTGCCGATAAAGGTAACGGGAATTACGCCTATATCGATAATATCCAGGAAGCCCGGAAAGTACTGGTTAGTGAATTCGCCGGAACATTATTTACCATTGCCAAAGATGTGAAGTTCCAGTTAGAGTTTAATCCGAAGCGTGTTAAATCTTACAGATTAGTAGGTTATGAAAACAGATTGCTGAACGATGAAGATTTCAATGATGATAAGAAGGACGCTGGTGAGATCGGAGCAGGACATACGGTAACGGCATTATATGAGCTTATCCCTGCCGGTGCAGAGGAGTACACCGGGAAAATCGATCCGCTGAAGTACCAGGAGAACCGTTCATGGGCCGGCCCGGATATGTCAGCTGAATTGCTGACGATCAAACTCAGGTACAAGAAGCCCGATGGCAATACAAGCATCCTTATGGAGGAGCCGGTAAAAGGTGTAGTAAGGAAAGGGAAAGAGGTATCGGATAATTTTAAGTTTTCTGCGTCTGTTGCTGAGTTCGGGATGATCTTACGTAATTCCGAATACAAAGCCAATGCCAGCATGGATCAGGTTGTCAGGCTTGCTTTGAGTGGCAGGGGTGAGGACAATGAAGGTTACCGTGGGGAATTCGTGAGACTGGTTAAAACTGCAGGTACCCTGCAAGGTCTTACGCTGAAGGATGATGAATAACAGCGGGCTCCTTTTTATGTCATCGGGATGCGCCTTTTGAAAGGATATGTGAAAGGTAGAGACGCAATGCAAAGTAGAGACGCAATGCATTGCGTCTCTACCTTTCACAAAATTTTTATAAATTGACCTCTCTTAACAACCCTCATAAACTGCTACTAAAACTTACATCATGAAAAAACTAATCATTACGTTTTTGGTTGTTCTGACAACCGGGACCTTAAATCTTAAAGCTCAGCAAAAGATGCACAACCTACCTGTAAAATATGAAGAACTGACTGCCACTCATTTTCCTGCAGCCGTTGACAGTGCAGCGGGGGTCGTTTTAATCCCGTTTGGCATCATGGAGAAACATGGTCCTCACATGCCATTGGGAACGGACCTTTTTGAAGCGCGTGAAGTGGCTCTCAGGGGGGCGGCCAAAGAATATGCCGTTGTTTTTCCGGCGTATTATTTCGGACAGATCAATGAGGCCAGGCATCAGCCCGGGACCATTGCCTACAGTCATGAGGTAATTTGGAACCTTTTGCAGGAAACGCTGGATGAGCTTTCCCGCAATGGTTTTAAAAAGATCATTATAGTGAACGGACACGGTGGGAATAATGATTTCCTGCATTTTTTCAGCATGGACCAGCTGCACAGTCCGAAAGACTATACACTGGTTATTTTTCAGCCCGGTCCGGATCCCGAAGCCGATAAAAAGATCGATAAGCTTATTGACCGGAGCCAGGATATGCATGCCGGCGTCGGAGAAACAAGTATGATGATGGATATTCGTCCCGACCTCGTCCATGATGAACTGGCCGGTTCGCAGTCGGGTGCCGATCAGGACAGGCTTTCGGATATTCCGCACCAGTATACCGGGATATGGTGGTATGCAAAGTTTCCCAATCACTATGGCGGTACAGGTGTAGGAGCAAAGCCGGAAGCCGGGGAACTGATGTTCGAAAGTGAAGCCAACCAGTTGGCTGCACTTATCCGGGATATGAAAACAAAAGATGACATTAAAAAGTTACAGGACGAGTTTTATAAACGAAGTAAAAGCCCGCTGGGAGATCAATGATCCGTGTCGCCGGGTTTAATTATGCCGTTTAGTCCACCATATATTCACATCTGTTTGTATCTTTAACGGTTTAATTGAAAACACAGTTTCTTACACTATAAATATTCGATTATCATGAATAAAAAAATGATGATGACTGCTTTTGCAGTTTGCATTTCAGCCCTGGTGTTTTCGCAGGCAAAACCTGAAGATACCGAATTTTATTCACCTGTACCTCCCGTCGTAACTCCGGGGGAACATTGTGGTGACGCACCATCAGATGCGATTATTCTTTTTGACGGCAAAAATCTCGACAATTGGGAAAATCTCAAAAACGGCATTTCGCCTGCCCAGTGGAAAGTGCATGATAATATCATGACAGTAGATAAATCGGTTGGGGATATTGAAACCAAACAATCTTTCCTGGATTACCAGCTTCATATCGAATACCGTATTCCTGAGGATATAACTGGTTCAGGCCAGGCAAGAGGAAACAGTGGCATCTTTCTTTCCAAACCTAAGGGATCGGATGGTTACGAGCTTCAGGTACTTGATAATTACAACAATAAAACATATGTGAACGGACAGGCGGGTAGTATATATAAACAATCTATACCCCTTGTCAATGCATGCCGTAAGCCGGGTGAATGGCAAACGTACGATGTGGTATGGACAGCACCCCGTTTCAACGATGACGGAACACTGAAATCTCCTGCCCGTGTTACGGTATTTTTTAATGGTGTACTGGTTCAGAATAATTATGAATTGATAGGCACCACCGAATACATCGGCAAACCGGTATATATCAAACATGGGGCTGCGCCGATCTTACTCCAGGCTCATGGCGACAAGAGCGAACCGATAAGTTACAGGAATATATGGGTTAGAGAATTGTAGTGAAGCATTTCCGGAAAGAAAAACCATTACTTCAAATCATCCATGCTTTTTTTAACACTCCGGCCGGTTACTTTAAGTAGCCGGCTTTTTTTTGGCAGTGGTAAAGTTTCAGTGAG
Organism: uncultured Bacteroidales bacterium; assembly: GCA_963732905.1. Taxonomy (GTDB): domain Bacteria; phylum Bacteroidota; class Bacteroidia; order Bacteroidales; genus DASQZK01. The sequence continues at coordinate 494,721 of CAVTBM010000004.1, read as the reverse complement.
GCCGGACCTTCTTCTGCGGGACATGTGAATGGAAGCACGAGAGTGTTCCTGATACTTTATCTTATCCCGTAATGTGATTTGAGAATTTTACTGAACCATCGGCCCGGTAGAATATTCTTCAGGATAACGGCCAGCTTCTGATCGAATGATCCCACTATATAGCGGTCTTTTGGATTTGAACATTCCACAATCCGGGAGATTTTGCGTGCAAGAATAGCAGGATCCCAGCCGGCTCTCTCATCTTTTTCAAAGATTGACCGGGTTGTAAGGAATTGCTCAAAATAAGGATCTTCTCCTTCACTTCCGACGATATTTTTCCGGTTACTGGTATTGCTGGTATGAAAGTCGCCGGGATTAATCACAACCACTTTTATATTATAAGCTTTCAGCTCCATCCTGAGGGCTTCACTCAGACCTTCGATAGCGAACTTGGCAGCTGAGTAAAAAGCCTGGAAAGGCAGGCCCATTAAACCGCCAATAGAACTTATGTTGATGATGGTTCCCTGTCCCTGTTCCCTCATGGATGGAAGAACATTCTGAATCACATGAACCACACCGGTGAAGTTTGTATTTATCTGTCTCCTGAAATCTTCAGAGGGGGTTCTTTCCACCGGCCCGCCGAGGTGCATGCCGGCATTGTTTATAAGAATATCTATACGGCCTTCTTTTTCCAGGACTTTAGCGACAGCTGATCTGATAGACTCTTCATCAGTCAGATCCAGGTGCAGAACATGTATAAGGGTATCTGTTTCGGTTTCCTGTCGTACTGTGCCATAAACGGTATGTCCTCTGTGTGCAAGGAGTCCGGCAGTTTCTTTACCAAAACCGGAAGAGATGCCGGTTATCAGAATTACTTTTTTCATCCGTACAAAATTTATTTTCATTAATCGGATAGCCTGTCCCGCTTCAGCGGGACAGGCTATCCGATATTTTGTTCATGCGCGTTTGCGCAGGCAATTACATGGAGGTTTTATCATATAATACATTGCTGAGGGAGCAGATTATTTTATTCTGTCACTGGTTCAGAAGTTAATATCCCCAGTTTTTTAGCCGCCTTAGTGATCTTTTTCACAGCAAAGTCAACCTGCTCCATATTATGGGTAGCCATCAAAGAAAAACGGATCAGGGAATCTTCTTTTGGGACGGCAGGAGTCACGACCGGATTGACAAAGACTCCTTCTGCGAGTAGCATTTGGGTTAGCCGAAGTGCTTTGATATCATCCCTGATGAAGAGGGGAATGATTGGAGTTTCGGATTTACCTGTATCGAACCCCGCCTGTTTAAAAGCGTTGAGGGCAAAATGGGTAAGTTTCCAAAGATGATTGATTCTTTCAGGTTCTCTTTCCATAATATCAATTGCAGCGAGGACACTTGCCGTTGAGGCCGGAGTCATGCTGGCACTGAAAATCAGGGATCGTGAGTTATGCTTGATGAAGTTGATCACTTCTTTGTCTGATGCAATGAAACCTCCAAGGGAAGCAAGTGATTTTGAAAAGGTTCCCATGATAAGGTCCACTTTGTCCGTTAAACCGAAATGCGAGGCTGTGCCGGAGCCATTCTCTCCAAGAACGCCAATTGAGTGGGCATCATCAACCATGATGGAGGCATTGTATTTTTCTGCCAGAGCGCACAGGTCGGGAAGTCTCACAATATCACCTTCCATGGAGAAAATACCATCCACAACGATGAGCTTGATCTTATCCTGTTCACAAAGTTTCAGCTTATACTCCAGGGAGTCCATATCGTTGTGTGGAAACTTGAATACCTTGGAGAACGACAGCCTGCTGCCTTCGATGATGGAGGCATGGTCCAGTTCATCGAGGAAGATATAATCATTCCTGCCTGCCAGAACAGAAACTACACCAAGATTTACCTGGAAACCTGTGCTAAAGCAAAGTGCACCGTCTTTACCGGTGAGTTTTGCAAGCCGGTCTTCCAGTTCGATATGGATGTCCAGCGTTCCGTTCAGGAACCGGGAGCCTGCACATCCTGTTCCATACTTTTCAATGGCCCTTATCGCCGCAGCTTTAACTTCAGGGTGATTGGTAAGTCCAAGGTAACTGTTCGATCCGAACATAAGGACTTTCTTACCATCAATAGTAACTTCAGTGTCCTGATCGGATTCGATCATTCTGAAGTACGGGTAAATACCCGCTTCCATAGCTTTTTGAGGGGCCTGGTATTCCGCGTATCTGTTCTTTAATATTCCCATTTGCTTATGGATATTTTGTATTTGTGATCAAATGTAAAAAAAACCACGGTTCAAGATACTCGTCAATGTCATTTCGAACAAAAAACTTGATGAAATTTTGGCAGAAACGTGTATTTTCTTATTTCGGTAAGCTGATTAACTGTAAGAATGTGATTTCTTTTCAGCCAGAAACAGTACATTGGTTAAATAGAATTCCTAAAATGATCATATATCATACCCTGGATATTTTTTTTGTGTTTTTACACACATTCCTTATCTTTTTCAATCTGTTTGGTTGGATATGGCGAAAAGCCAGGCTTCTGAACCTCATCACTCTTCTGCTCACAGGCGGGTCATGGTTTATCCTGGGCATTTTTTACGGAATAGGCTATTGTCCGCTCACCGACTGGCACTTCAGGATCCTTGAAATTCTTGGCAAGACCGGCTTACCCAATTCCTATATCACCTACCTTGCTGAAAGGCTTACCGGTATCAGGTTCAAACCTTCATTGGTAGACGGGCTCACCCTGGGTTGCTTTGTCACGGCTTTGGTAATTTCTGTGACTTTTAACATCCTTGACTTCCGGAAAAAGCACAGAATGTTGGGCAGTTGAAGAGATATGTCAGTCTGGATCCTTTCTCGGGATCTATTTCCAGTTTACAGTCATCTGGCCGGGGTCATTGGCTAGTATGAGGTCTAGGTTGTTTATTTCCGGTTGCCCCTTCTTTGATTTATAATCAATACCAATAGAAGTGGGAGGAACGGCAAAACCATGGAAAATCAGCTTAAAATATTTGTAATGTGAGGTGTAAGTTCCTCTGGCTGGGGCAAAGACCAGCTTATTCGCCTGACCGTCATAAGTTATCAGCCTTTTATAGTAATCCCCGTCAAGGTAACTAAAGCTGATGCCGTCATCCTCATAATACGTATAATCCGATTGACGATCACCTTTATACAGATGGATAAAGAGTGTATCACCCGGATCATCGTTGGTGGACTGAATGATCTTATGCATTGGAATAATACTGCCGGCTTTCACGAAAACCGGCAATTTGGATCCGGAGTTGTTATTGGTAGCTTCGACGATATATTCTCCTTGTTTGGGATAGAAGTGGTCATTATAAAAATCATAATAGCCGTCATCGGGGAAATACACTTTAGCAAAATTCTGTGATGATACCACCGGGGCCACCAGGATGGAAGGTCCAAAGAAATACTGGTTTTCATAATCCGGGTCGTAAATTTTTGGATCAAAGCCATAGTTTAGAGCCAGTGAACGCTGGACAGGGGTTCCGGAAGTTGAGGACTCATAAAAGGCAGAATAAATGTACGGCAGCAATTGATATCGTGTTTCCGAATATTTTTTGGCTACAGCTTCTACCCCTTCTCCGAAAGCCCATGGTTCCTGTGCGCGGGTATCGCGGGCAGCATGAACCCGGTCGAAAGGCATAAAGGCGCCGATGGAGAAGAAACGGGCATAAAGTTTCCGTGACTGGTCGGGTTGACCGGTAAAACCACCAATGTCCATTCCGCAGAACGATACCCCGGCCAGGCCAAGGTTATTCAGCAAACGTACGCCAAGCATCATGTGTTCATCGGAGGAATTGTTATCCCCGGTCCAGACAGCCGCGTAACGCTGGACACCTGAGAATCCTGCGCGGGTCAGGATAAAAGGCCTTTCGCCCGTGGCTTTCACCGCACCTTCATAGCCGGACCTGGCCATTTCCATACCATATACATTGTGAGCCCTTAATTGTGTAGAAGGATGACCGTCATAATTGTTGAGGCTGTAAGGGTCGAACATTTTTGTCCATAATGCCGGCTCATTCATGTCGTTCCAGAAGCCCCGCACGCCGTCATCAGCCAGAGTTTTCAGATGATCTCCCCACCACAGGCGGGTAAGCGGGTTGGTGAAATCAGGGAAATAGCACATGCCCGGCCATACCTCTCCCCTGAAATAAGTTTTTCCGTCGGCATTCTTTATGAAGACATCTTTTTGGAATCCGTCTTCATAGACGGAATATCCTTTTTCAATTTTTATTCCCGGATCCAGAATGACGGTGGTATGGAAGCCCATGTTTTTCAGTTTCGAGATCATTGCGGGTGGATCCGGGAAATAGGTTTTGTTCCACGTGAATAATTTGTAATGGTCCATATAATCGATGTCCAGGGTGATCACATCGGCAGGGATGGCTTTTTCACGATATGTACGGGCAATTTCCATGACCTCCGATTCGGGATAATAACCCCACCGGCTTTGGTGAAGGCCAAGGCTCCATAGAGGAGGGAGTTTGATTGTCCCGGTAAGTGAAGCATACCCTTTTACAAGATCGTCTACCGTTTTCCCGTTTATAAAATAATAATCCATATCACCCCCGTAGGTGCCAAAAAAGGTTGGATTCTGCGAGGTGTGACCAAAACAGAAATCACTCCGGTACGTATTATCGAGAAAAATGCCGTAAACCAGTGAGTCATGGATTCCCATGTAGAACGGAAGTGTCTGGTATAAAGGATCCTGGTCAGCCGAATAACCGGGAACGTCGCTGTTCCAGTTGGTATATGAACGGCCGGCTTTATCCAGGGGGCCGGTCTTTTCTCCCAGACCAATGAACCGCTCACCGGGAAAGGTTTTTTTATGCACAAACCATTCGCTTCCAAAAGATCCGGCACTGTTGTCTGAGACATCTTCATCCAGGACTTTGCCCTCACGATTTTGAAATTGCAGACTAACCGGGTTTTTATGGATGACTACTTTCACATTTCCCATGTCAAGCTCAATCCTGTCCGGTTTTTCATTTAAGGTATACTTCAGCTCCTCCGGTTTTGAAATAACGGCGTAAGAAAAATCATCAAATGTTCTGTCTGTGGAAATTTGCACCCTCACTATGTTTTCATTCCATGGCGTGATTTTCAGGTATCCGCCTTCAGCATTTATAATAACAGCCCCATTGATCTTTTCCATTGACCTGAAATTCCCAAGTGCTTTTGACACTTCCTGGGCGTTGAGTGTAAAAGCCGAAGCCATGACCAGCAGCAGTGCCAATGTTTTCCTAAAATTGATCAGACGTTTCATGTAACCTGCATTTATGATGAATGAATATGAATCGCTTCCATACCCGGGATAAATCCTTCTCATGATAGAGGGTTTATCAGAAGATCCAGGGATAAAATGTCATCTTATAATCCCCGGTGGTAAACATCTTTTTAGCATGAATAGTTTAGCAGGCAACATTATGAAGTCATTCAGCCCCGGAACCGGATCTGATTCGACGGCTTTCTTCACATCTGAGAAACAGGAGTGAACGTGGTATGAACATGTTTCTGACCCCTTGATCTTTTTTAATGAGAAGGAAAGCCTGGTCAGGCTGAAAGCCGTTTTAAAAAGATGTAGGCATCCTGAATGCCGGCTAATGGTTATGCTAACTAACCCGAACCTCTACTTCATGTGCCTTCACGCCCTGCGTCTGAACTACAAGGTACAGGGAAGACTCTATTTTTTCAATCGTGAATTTCGAAGTCTGTCCGTTCAGGATTACCTTGCTGATCGTGGCGTTGTCAGGCAATAGTAATTTAAAAAGAATAGTATCGCTGTTACCCGTAAAAGACACCATGTAGCCTTTTTCCGGTAATTTTTTATAATGATAAGTCAGATATCCTTTTGAGGCCTCGTATTTGGCGGTTGCGGATACCTCTTCCACACCGGCGGCTTCCCACCTTGGAGCAAGTGTAGCCTGGTTATAGGCAATTCCGGTGTCTTTCATTCCGGCGAGTCCTTCAACGAGCGCATAAATTATGGCAGCTGCCCCCCAGTTATCGGGTGCTCCATAAGATACGGGGCTTGGTGTATAATAGACAGGATAGTCACTGGAAGTAAGAGCCAGGATGATCCATTTTCCCGGAGCTTCTGCGCCAATAAAATCGATACTGGATATGGTCTTATCCCGCTGTGGGTTGTTAAAGCCAAAAACATACGCGCCCACGCTCAGGCTTTTTTCATTGGATACACTGGCAGCCAGCTTAATATCTCCACCGACATTTCCTTCCGGATACCACCACCCGGCAATATTCACCTTATTGTCGATGTACGTCACATGATGCGAACCATCGGCATAGTTAAGTACGATCTTTCCAATATGACGACCTCCGCCGCAGGCATGAACAATATAAAAAGATGAGGCGACCTTGTTAACAGGCAGTGAAGTTTTTTTCAGGTATCCTTCATCCTGAGAAATGATAAGACAGGCTTTTCTGCCGTTGTCCACAGGATCGATAAGTTCAAACGGGACATCCTGGAATACCTGCTGTCCGGTCGGGAAACGGGACAGATCATTTACGCCTTCTCCTGTAAATCCGGGTACCCCTGATGAGCCAGTGCCGTGAGTGTCTGCATTGGCTATGTCTTTCAAACTTAACGGTTCGAAATGTCGAACGGGAGGCGTGGGTATCTCGCCACGATAGATACATTTCATGAAATTATCACTGAGCTGTGCCATATCGTTCAAACGCCGGAGGCAGTCCACGCCGTAAGCCTCGAATCCGTTTTCAAAGGCTCCGTGAGCCACTTCACCGCCGACGATGGAGGATACACCTCCGTTCATGTATTCCCATTTTGGATTATGCCATCCTTTTTCAAAAGGCGGATAGCACATATACCATTCTCCGGGTGAAGACTTCGGCATTTCTTTGCGTATCCGCTGATAGGTTTCGATGATTGCTTTGGCTTTTTCATGCCCTATTCTCCGGTTGATGGCATAGGCATTGGAAATCGTGACCTGTATGTCGACCGGTGTATTACCGAAATCCCTTACGTACGATGGGTCTTCGGGAACGTGATGGGTATAGAATTCACCGTTCCACGCGATTTTGTTTAACCGTTCCAGGAGATCTTCACCGAGCTGTTTATATTTTTTGGCTTCTTCAGTCCGGCCGGCATATTCAAGCATTTCAGCAAGGTACTTGCAGCCGACTGACATGCCTACATTATCTCCATACATAATACTGTATTCTGTAACGCCTGGTTTAGCCATCATGATGTCCCCGCCCCAGACCTTAACATCCTGTGCGGGTTGAAAATCCCAGATGTCGATGGTATACCCACGTTTAAGAAGTTGATATTTCTCAGACCACCTGTAATCATCGGATGTAGCATATTTGACAGCTTTAATGCAGTTGTCCAGTTTTCCGGTCATCCATGCATCATCCCCGGTAGCTTTCCACGCGTAATAGATACCCTCAAGGAAGGTGAATTCACTCATATTCTCAACCGGGATACGGATATAAAAAGATGAACTGACATCTTTCTCCCCTTTGGTCCAGACGAATTGCTCACCGAAACGCGAAAGCCAGCTTTTAAACGAACCCCAGGACTGTTTGAAGTTATCAGCCATCATGCCGTCTTCCCGTTGCCCCTCAGCCCACAGGTCAAAGCCTGATTTCACTTCCCGGTCGAAATACTTCATAGCTTTGAATACATGTGTGTGATCCTGGAACCAGCCGGCATAGGTTTTCACCGTTTTTCCATCAACGCGATAATAGCCGGGTCCGTGCTGACGGCAGGAGTATTCCAGCATTTTCATCATCTTACTGAATTCTTCATCTTTATCCTGTATGCCTGTTTTGGTATCCACCAGAAAAGCGGCCATATCGAGGATATGGTTCTTTTTATCAAGAAGCAGAATCAATTGTGTACCAAGAGCTCCTGCCACTTTGAAGGAAGCCTTATTGTCGATGCTTCCGTTAAAATATTCATTGCCGTTGCCATCGATGACACGGATGGTTCCGGGAGAGGAGGAACTGATGTTCATGTCATGAAGCGGTTCAATATAATCCAGAAACTGCGGCACATTCAGGTGAATGAGTTTGCCCTGCAGGATGTTTTCATTCTCAGGAAAGCTTTGGTTAAAGAAGGCTTTTGCAGGCAGTGATGACAGGGCAGCTACGCTACCCAGTGCTCCGACTTTCTTTAAAAAATCTCTGCGGTTTTCCATGATGGCGGTATTTGGTTACTTTTTATTTGTGGTTTTTCATGACCCTGAATCCCAGTGTGGAGGCACGGTCCAGTCCGGGATACATCAGGAAATATTTTACGTGCGAATCATCCTTCTGAGCTCCTCCATTGATGGTCCCGCCAGGAGCACCCGGGAAGTACCACCAGGAGCTGGGTAACGTCCAACGGCTGCATCCACCCCTGAGTGTGACAAAACGATTATGACCGTCATAGCGCTCGCTCTCATTCCATTCGAAGACTTCGTTAAAGATGAACTTATCCCTGTACTGTTCTGCCGCGGCCTGCCATTCCCATTCGGTGGGAAGCTGCATGCAGGCCCATTGGGCAAAGGCCCTGGCATCTTCGAGGCTAACGTAAACTACCGGATCGTTTTTTATGTCCGGTGGACAGGTGCTGCCATGCCAGTGATTCAGGAAATTTTCCGGAAACCGGGGTTTATAGCCGGTTGCTTTGAGGAATTGTTCGAATTCACCGTTGGTCACAATGCGGGGCATGATACTGAAATCTTCCAGGTTTTCATAATCCGTGTGAATGATACGCAGAGCCCCGTTTTCAAACCTGGTTACCAGTTTATGGTTGTTTGCTGCATTTTCGTTGGGGTAACATTCCCCTTCCCGCCAGATATGTTGGCATATAAAAGTGTCGGGGCCGCCTTTGACATGCAGTAATGCAGGATGGAAGCTTTCATTTTTATGAATTCCGTAATGAAACATTACCGGATCTTTCAGCGATAGTTCCATTACATGCTCATCCACGGCGGGCAGTGGTGCAACTGTTTCCTTTCTCTGCTTATCCAGTAAAGCAGTCAGTTTTTCAGATTCATCTTTAGTTGCAATAACACATGAAAAATCCTTAATTGTCAGATTAATATAATATTTGTCGTGATCACGAACAGGTGTCAAACCAATTCCGTTCCATATATCGAAATATTTAATATGGTCATTATCCGGAACTTCAAGGATGACCCGGCTTTCATTCAGGGTTGTATCCACAAAATTATAGATTGTCAGACCGTCTGAAATCCATGAACTTGCCACTACATTCGGGTTGACGACAGAAATGAATGGTTGCCAGTTATCTGTAAGGTAAAGATCACCGTAAGCCTGCCATATGGCATTCATTTTTCTCAATGCTTTTCTGTCCTTCGCATTCCAGGGATTCATCGTACCAAAGATATCCTCCCAGATCTGTATTCCCTGGCCATTGATCCATGCATGGGCCATCATCTGCTTGCGGTCTTTCGCCATGCGGCTTATGAAATACTGTTTATGCGATGGCATGATCCATTTGATCATGGAGAGGTCGGTGTAGTGGAAAGGATGAATTTCCTGTCCCCAGGAACTGGTCAGGGCATCTTTGCCTATCAGATCTTTAAACTGCGGCAGGATCTCGGTGGTGAAGGCAACCGACTTACCAAGTTTACTTACTTCATCACGAATCGAGTTTTCGGTGTCAAATACCGAGATGACCCCTTTGGAAGATTTCCAGGTGTCGAGATAAATGCCGTCGGCATTGCAATAGGACAGAACGGAAGCCAGCTCTTTAAAATCATTATGTTCCGGCCGACGGGTATCAAGATCCCAGGGATTATAAGTAAGGAAAACCCTGACATGGTTATGGTGAAAATCAGACACAACATTTTTTAATCCGTCAAGGCCACCCGGCATTGCCCGGAAGAAGTCAAACTGGTTTTTTTCGTCAATACCAAGGTTGGGATAACTGTGCCAGATCACCACCGATTGAAGTCCGCCGAAAGCTTTTTCCCGTTTCCGGCAAAATGCATCCACGGTATATTTTCCATTCACCGGATCCCAGAAATCTGTATCCCAGATAAAGGCAAAGCCCATTACGAAGTTTTGATTCGTCCAGGATAAAGGATCAGGAATGCGCAAAGCGTTATGCTCTCCCTGTTGTTTAATATAGGCTTCAATTCTCCGGGATAATTCCAGTCTGTGTTCAGATTCCGGCACACTGAGAAGGACATCTCTTACAAACACCTTTTTTTCGGGAAGGGGCTGTTCAGATATCAGGCGAAGGATAGGGGTAACGGCAAAACTGTCGCCGGGAAAGGATGGTACTTTTATGGTTTTTCCGAATTCTGCCCAGTTATTACCGGAAGGGATCTCAAGACTATCTGAAGCATTGATCTGCCGCCGGATGACATAACTTTTTTCCTCACCTTTGGTTTTGAGATAAAAATCGAAATACACTTTGAATGCTGCTCTTGGATTCTTCGTCTTTCCATCTATGTGAATGACTTCACCCGGTTTAAGATCAAGATCATAGCCGATCTCATCAAAATGAATAAAGGCAGGAGTCTTCCTATTAAAGGTACACCTGATATCCGGTGTAACTTTCGCGATATTTGAGCGGACCGTATCACGAAACACCAGCAGGGAATAATACCATTTAAGGCGGTTGGCCTTTTCAGGCACTGCAATGAACGAATTATTGCATGTCGGACTGCAGGTATAATACCAGGTGGTTTCGCCACTCGTGCCCACGGTCCACTGGGAATAAGGGAAGGTTATAGTTCCTGAATTGAGGTGTTTACAGGCCGGCAGGAAAAAGAACAGGATAGATAAAAGAATGCCGGCGAAAGTTTTTTTCAGCATGCACAGGATAGATTAATTCCACTTTAATAAATGATTCCAGGCAATAAATTTAGCAGATTATTCACAACAAACCCAGGACCTTGAGATTTGAATTTCAGATCACCGGTTATGTTTTATCCTTATAGTTATTCCGGCCATCTGAAATGCCAGGATCAAAATGATGAACGGGAGGTAGAGATAGAAGACTTCATTTATGGTTTGAGATACCAGCTTATAAAAAACAGCATGAGTTATGATCAGGAGGAATACGATATAGGCCATCCGCTGAAAGTTTTTCCATTTTCCAAGGGTTAGTTTTCTGACGGCAAGGTCATTTGAAGTAATAAGCAGGCCGATAATTAGCAGGGCGGCAATTAACCCGGTATAGTTTGCCAGGCGAAAATCATCAAATTTAAGGCCATAACCCTCAGCCGTTTTATCTAAAAAGTACTTCAACATCTGTCCTTTGAGATGAACAAAAAGACCGACAACAGAATGAATGACAGCCATACTTCCCCCGAAGATCCCTACATCCCGTCTGAAATAGGAGGAAATTGGGTTTCGTTGTTTCAATATCAGGTTTACCGGGCCAATGATCAATGTAAAACCGATAAGAAATAATCCAATGTATCCTGTGGTGCGGGTAATAAATGGTATCGTTTGCAGGTTGCTCCAGGTATAATGGAAGATCACGGTGGTGATGAAGGAGAGAATGAGGAGCGGCAGATAATGTTTTTTGATCCGGGTGGACAGCTTTTTCAAAAGAAATTCGTTTAGGTTTTCATACTAATTTTACAAAATCGACTCTCACAAAAAAATGAATAAGAGGATTCCGGTTTGTCTCTTCTTTCTCTGACGGTATTACCCTCAGTGATGTTTAACCGGAGTTGATTCACAGATCGTTCCCACAAGAATCCTGTTTTTTCATCACCAATAATAATGAAAATTATTGCAAATGAAGCTTCTCCCATCCCATATTTCAGGAATCAGGAAGTATTTTAATTTGTTTTATGCAGTCCTGCCGATCTGCAACCCCGATGATGTATACTTAATGACGGATTGTTTTCATGACAAGGTCCCGCCTGCCGTAAAAAATTAAAAAGAGAGAAAGGCATATCCAAAAAGTTGTAGACTTTGCTCCAAACCTGACAGGTTTTCGAAACCTGTAAGGTCCGTAGTTGCCGCAACTTTCGTTTCATCCATGATCCTCACCAAGAGATAAAAATATACAAAAAAATCATAAAATGGAATAAATATTAAAAGAGAATAGTTATTTTTGGATAAATAAAAGCGATGAAAATTTCAGAAATTACAAATAAACTGGTTGAAAAGGGACTGAAAATCACACCTCAAAGAGTTGCTATATTGGAAGCTATTATTAAACTTAATAATCACCCCACGGCTGAGAATATAATTGACTTTATAAGAAAAAACCATCCCAATATTGCGACTGCTACAGTTTATAAAGTTCTCGATATAATGGTAGAAAATGAAATCATTAAAAAAGTGAAAACGGATAGGGATATTATGAGATATGATGCGATTATGGAAAAACATCATCATCTCTATTGTTCCGAAAGTGATAGAATTGAAGATTACATTGATGATGAATTAGATACGGTGATTGAAGAATATTTTAAAAGAAAGAAAATATCTGGATTTAAAATTGAAGATATTGTACTTCAGATAAAAGGAACATTTGACAAGAATTAAAAATTAACTTAAAATTAAGTATTATGGAACATGATTCAGAAAATATAAGTAAATGTCCGGTAACAGGAGCAACCGGTAAACATATTGTTGGCAGTAGCGGGACAAAAAACCGTGATTGGTGGCCAAATCAGTTAAAGCTGAACATTCTTCGTCAGCACTCCTCAAAATCTAACCCCATGGGCAAAGAGTTTGATTATGCAAAAGAATTTAAAAGTCTCGATTTGCAAGCCATCAAAAAAGACCTTCACAAGTTGATGACTGACTCACAAGATTGGTGGCCGGCAGATTTTGGACATTACGGGCCGTTTTTCATCCGAATGGCATGGCACAGTGCAGGCACATACCGCATAGGTGATGGCCGAGGCGGTGCCGGGGGCGGACAACAACGTTTTGCACCTCTTAACAGTTGGCCTGATAATGTAAACCTCGATAAAGCTCGCAGATTACTGTGGCCAATCAAACAAAAATATGGGAAAAAAATATCATGGGCGGACCTCATGATACTTACAGGAAATGTAGCCTTAGAATCAATGGGTTTTAAAACCTTTGGATTTGCAGGTGGACGTGAAGATGTATGGGAACCTGAAGAAGATGTGTATTGGGGCTCAGAAACCAAATGGTTAGACAATGATGAACGTAACCTGGATAAAACCGAAGTAGATAATCCACTCGCTGCCATTCAAATGGGGCTAATCTATGTAAATCCTGAAGGACCGGGCGGAAATCCCGACCCTGTTGCGGCTGCTAAAGATATTCGCGACACATTTGCCCGTATGGCTATGAACGATGAAGAAACTGTAGCACTTATTGCTGGCGGGCATACGTTTGGCAAAAGTCACGGAGCCGGAGATGCCGCACTTGTTGGGCCTGTTCCCGAAGCTGCGGACATTGAAGAACAAGGTCTGGGATGGAAAAGCAAGTTTGGTTCAGGTAAAGGTAGCGATACTATCTCCAGTGGTTTGGAAGTAACTTGGACGCAAACGCCAGCCAAATGGAGTTATTACTTCTTCGAAAATCTTTTTAAATACGAATGGGAACTCACAAAAAGCCCTGCTGGAGCAAATCAGTGGGTTGCAAAAAACGCCGGTAATGTAATACCGGATGCCCACGATGCATCTAAAAAACAGGCACCAACCATGCTTACAACCGATCTTTCTTTACGCTTCGACCCGGTTTATGAAAAAATTTCGAGACGCTTTTATGAACATCCTCTTGAATTTGCAGATGCTTTTGCCCGTGCATGGTTTAAACTGACACATCGCGATATGGGTCCATGTTCACGTTATTTAGGCTCAGAAGTACCAAAAGAAGAACTTATTTGGCAAGACCCAATTCCAGCCGTTAACCATCCGTTGATTGACGAGAAAGATATTGCCGAACTAAAAGTCAAAATATTAAAATCAGGGCTTTCTGTTTCTCAATTGGTTTCAACAGCATGGGCTTCGGCTTCAACTTTCCGAGGTTCAGATAAGCGTGGAGGCGCCAATGGTGGACGCATTCGTCTTGCTCCTCAAAAAGACTGGGCTGTTAACAACCCTGCTCAGTTGGCAAAGGTTTTAGATAAGTTGAAAGCCATTCAAAAGGAATTTAACAACTTACAAAATAAAGGCAAAAAAGTATCACTTGCCGACCTTGTTGTTTTGGCAGGCTGTGCAGGTGTTGAAAAAGCAGCTAAAGATGCAGGTTCTGTTGTAACAGTTCCTTTCGCTCCGGGGCGCATGGATGCTTCACAGGAGCAAACCGATTTGGAATCCTTCAAAGTATTGGAACCTGTTGCCGATGGATTCCGAAATTATTTGAAAACAAAATATAAAGTATCAACCGAAGAGTTGTTGATTGATAAAGCACAATTACTCACATTAACAGCTCCTGAAATGACTGTTCTTATTGGCGGAATGCGTGTATTGAACACAAATTTTGACAATTCTAAGCATGGTGTTTTCACTAAACGTATTGAAGTTCTTACCACCGATTTCTTTGTAAATCTTCTCGACATGGCTACGGTTTGGGTGCCTGATTCTGAAGACAAAGAAACATTTACTGGTCGCGACCGCAAAACAGGCGAAGTAAAATGGACTGCAAGCCGTGCCGACCTTATCTTTGGTTCAAACTCGGAGCTAAGAGCCCTTGCCGAGGTTTACGGAAGTTCAGATGCTCAGGATAAATTTGTAACCGATTTTGTGGAAGCATGGAACAAAGTAATGAACCTTGACCGTTTTGATTTGGTTTGATTTTAGTAAAAAACAATTGAAATAAAACACTATGGGAAAACAAGGAATTAATTTCATCTGTTGATGTAAATGAACTTATTAAAATGCTAAATGCAGCACTTTCAGAAGGATGGCTTGCGTATTATCAATCGTGGCCGGAGCAAGGTTAATGGAAGGTCCAATGAGAACTGAAGTAGAACCTGAACTTTTGCTACATGCTGTTCAAGAATTAGGACATGCTCTTTTAGATGTTAATTGAATTATTCAATTAGGTGACACACCTGTAATAAATCCTACAGAGTGGACGAGGTTAGCTCATTGTTCGTAGGACGAACCATCTGACCCTTATATTGAAGTAATCTTAGAGCATAACTTAAAAGGGGAAAGATGCGCAATTCCAAGATATCAGGAGATAGCCGATTTTACAAATGGCAAAGACTATTCAACGCATCAAATAGCTGTTCAGATTGCTAAACATTATGGGCAATGGAAGTGCCAAATGGTAAAATATTGGTTATAATGATATAAAAAATATAACTACCTCTACGAAACAAGCGACAATGAAGAAAGCAGAAATAATTCCAGGAACATTTGCCCTGACAGCTCTTGCATTTAATTTATTATTGATTCCCATTGGTGATGTAAGCGGAACTAGGTAAGCCCGTTTAGTTTTCCGGGTATATTTCTCTTTATTCTGATTACTTCCGGGTGTGGGACATCTGAAATATAATAATGACTACAACAAGGATCTTGCTGAGTTTTTACCTCACAATTTGAAAGATTCCAAAAACGCCAGACGATATATACCATCTATAATTTTTCTACAATAAAATAAGTGATCACAGAAACTGAAGCTGCCAGTACTGTACCCCAGATCAAATCAACCATAGTTACTGTGAAAGGCCAGTCTTTAAGGGTTGCGAGATTTGTTAAATCATAGGTGGCGTAGGTTATCAGTCCGAATAATCCACCAAATAAAAGAGCATGTGTCCACGAATGTTTTTCAACTGCCGAAGAAATAACGAACAGAACAAGCCCGGCAATGAATAACAGGTAGAAAATTATTGCGGCGGGCCAGTTGATGTCTGGCTTCATTAAGAATCCGATCTGATCCTGATAAAACTTTTTAGCAATAAATACCAGCCATAGCATATCAATGGCAAAGAAGACCGGCAGGGCGATAAAAAACTGCTTGATAAACATAAGGCATTATTTTATTGATTTGAAGCATTATAAAGATATAATATTTTTGGTTTCATTCCTTCAAAGGGAATATACATTGTGATGGAGATGAACTGGAATGCCGGATTCGAGGTTGATATTCAGATAAATTCGCCATGAATCAGGCAATTGGAAGGATCTGGAAATACTGAGCGGTTAAAATTATGAAAACAAAAAACCAGCTCAAGATTTGAACTGGTTTAAAGGGATAAACATTTTGTAGCCTCACCAGGACTCGAACCTGAATCTGAAGTTTAGGAAACTTCCGTTCTATCCCTTGAACTATGAGGCCATTACATCCCGGCTAAAAACCGGGCTACAAATATAGCAGCTTTTTTGGTTCTTTTCAAAGATGGAAGAGTGGTGATGATAAAAAAATGAAGGGATGGTTCACAGCCAATTCTTAAGGAGGAAATATCTTTCATGCTACTAATAGAAATTGAAGGTCATCTCCTGCCGCGAATGCACGAAAGGAATTCGAATGAAAAGGAATGAATGCACTAATGGAATATCAGGGAAGGCCACTAATTCAGGAATGGAATTCTGAATAAGCCACGAATGCACGAATGATAATTCAGGGAATGCCATAAATGAAGTAAGAGTGTTCCTGTGAAAACCATGAGCGAATAGATATGAAAGACAGCGTACATTTGTCTGCGTATATGATGGCGACACTACTTTTTATTTTTATCGTACGATACGTTGGTAGTTAAGCTTTCCTTCTCCAAAATTTACGATGATTGCCAGTCTGAGACCAGAAACAGCGAGATAATTAATTGCTTTGGCAATGACTTCTTCATGGATTGCCTTTACTGCTTTTATTTCAAGGATTATCCTTTCATAAACCACAAAATCGGCAAAAAAATGGTGCGGTAGTATTATGTCTTTGTATTTCACATCATACATTCGTTCCCTTTCGAAAGATGTCCCGTTGAGCATAAATTCGTGTTCAAGAGCGTCCTTATAAACGACTTCCAGGAAGCCAGGACCAAGGTTACTGTGCACTTCCATGCATAGTCCAACGACATTGTAGCATTCTTTTTTAAGGATTAAATCAGTCATGGTTGAATTGTTTTAGATTACTCTTTTTACCCTTAATAGGAAAAAGACCAAAATATCGACACATGAGCACTAAAAACCTTCGGGAAGCGATGACACCAATGGGAGTTGAGGGGATGCACGAATCGTTTGGTTTGAATGCCACAAACGCATGAAATATTATATCAGTGAAAGCCACGAATGCACGAATGGTAAATCAAGGAATGCCACTAATGCACGAATAGGGGATATCAGTGAAAGCCACGAATGCACGAATGGTAAATCAAGGAATGCCACGAATGCACGAATAGGGGATATCAGTGAAAGCCACGAATGCACGAATGGTAAATCAAGGAATGCCACGAATGCACGAATAGGGGATATCAGTGAAAGCCACGAATGCACGAATGGTAAATCAAGGAATGCCACGAATGCACGAATACTGTACCAGTGAAAGCCGCGAATACACGAGTGCACGAATGGAATATCAGTGAAAGCCACGAATCGTGAATGTCAGATCAAGGAGAGCCACGAATCTACGAATGGCTCTTTTCAATGGCTTTTTTTAATGGTTCAAAATTTTCACAGGCTCAAATAATAAATTTCACTGACTCCCACGAAAGCCTGAATAACATTTCCTTGCGAATTCCATTCGTGCATTCGTGGCTTTCCCCGATATCCCTTCGTAGATTCGTGGCATTCAAGCCAAACTATTCGTTCATTCGTGGCTTTCAGTCCAAACTATTCGTGCATTCGTGGCTATCCCTGATTTACCATTCGTACATTCGTGGCTTTCAATCCAAACCATTCGTGTATTCGTGGCTGAGCTGAAAATCCTTTATGCGATTAGTGGTAATTCTCCCATGTATTTTCTATATTTCCAGTATTCGCGATGATCAGATTTTAATCAAAGACAGGCCATGGGATTATTCAGGAAAAAAGAAGGGAAGCGGAAGATTGACCTTGAAAAGGAAAATTCAGAAATGAATCAGGGACACCTGGACGCCGGCTCTTCACCTGAAGAAGACCTTTTGAATGCCTTCCTGAGTAAAATCGGGGATGTGACCCGGACACCTGTAGTGCACGATGAGGGAGAGGATTACGGACAATTTCCGGTGCCCAGGCCGGGGGAACTATCGGAAATAACGGTGCCGCCGAGTGTTGAAGAAAAGATCCTTCAATTACAAAAGATCACTACAGCCATTGAAAAACGGAAGCCTGTTATCATTGATCTGAGCCGGACGGATTTCTCAAAATATCATGTTCCTTACTCTACAACTCTAAACACGGCCCAGCTTGCTGCAGTCATGACAACCGACAAGCCCGTTCTGGTGATCGCCGGAGCCGGAAGTGGTAAAACACGCGTCATTGTCCACCGCGTATCCTGGCTGATAGAAAATGGTGTTGATGCACAATCCATTCTTCTCCTTACCTTTACCCGAAAGGCCGCGCGTGAGATGCTCAACCGTGTGGAGATTCTCCTTCATGATGCTTCGGCAGGAAAAGTAACCGGGGGCACATTCCACTCATTTGCTTCTTTTATCCTGCGCAAATATGCCAATATGATAGGTCTGCCGCCAAATTTTACCATCATCGATTCAGCTGATTCTGAAGACGTAGTCGACCTGATTCGGACGGAACTGAAATTCAGTTCCAAAGACCGGAAATTTCCCAAGAAGGGACGCATATATGATATCATATCCTTTTCCCGGAACAGGGGCGAAACGATTTCACAGGTCATAAAGAAGTACTACAGCGGACTTAATGATTACATAAGTGATCTCGAATTGATTTTTTCAGGGTATTCAAAGTACAAAAAGATGAGCAGGATTCTCGACTTTGATGACCTTATGGAAGTCTTTCGTGATGCCCTGCGCGATAACCTTTCATTCCGCCAGATCCTGCAGCGCCGGTATGCCTACATCATGGTTGATGAGTTCCAGGATACCAATGTGATTCAGAAAGAGATTGTGGATTTAGTTGCTGCAGGACACCGACGTGTGATGGTTGTAGGGGACGATGCACAAAGTATCTATGCTTTCAGGGGGGCCAACTATGAAAATATACTTCGATTCCCGGAGACCTATCCGGAATGCGAAGTGATCAGGATAGAGGAGAATTATCGCAGCAACCAGAAGATCCTTGATTTCACCAATGAGGTGATTAGCCATGCCCGCATTGGATACAAGAAGCGCCTGTTCACCCGGAATGAAAGGCGGGTTTTTCCGGTTGTCAGGCGGGTATATAGCGAGGAAGATGAAGCGGTATTCATTGTGGACCGGATGATGGAATTGATTGAACAAGGAATCCCGTTAAGTGAGCTGGCTGTTTTAAACCGTGCCGACTGGCATAACCGGTATATTCAGCTTGAGCTTAACAAACGTAAAATCCCTTATGTAGTGGTTGGCGGGTTTAAGTTTAACGAGCGTATGCATATCAAAGATATCATTTCTTATCTCCGCCTTACCTATAATCCGTCTGATGCTGTAGCCTGGCACCGTGTTCTTAAATATATCGGCGGAGTTGGAAAGATTACTGCTTCAGGAGTGATCGACGCTCTGAGGAATTCTGAAAATGCGTTTTCCTTCGAAAGTTTTAGCCAAAGGAAGTTTTACGATGAACTACTCCCCCTGGGTAAAGTGCTTGCCAAAGCCAGTCAGCCAGAATATTCTCTGACACAAAAAATTGAAATTATACGTGAATATTATTCCCCCCTTCTCAAAGCCCGTGAGGGCGATTACCTGAACAGGATGATGGATATCGACGTTTTATTGGATCTTTCCAGGAAATATAAAGATCTCGACCGCTTTTTGTCGGATTTTGCCCTCGACCCGCCCTCCAGGCATGTTGCCGACCAGAGTACACCACTTATTGACGAAGGAGAGGAAAAGGGGAAAATCACTCTTTCAACAGTACATTCAGCAAAAGGACTGGAGTGGTATGCCGTCTTCATTCCCCACGCGCTCGATGGCATGTTCCCTTCCAACAGGGCCGTAAATATTGAAGATATGGAA
Organism: uncultured Bacteroidales bacterium; assembly: GCA_963732905.1. Lineage (GTDB taxonomy): Bacteria > Bacteroidota > Bacteroidia > Bacteroidales > DASQZK01. The sequence goes on along the minus strand of CAVTBM010000004.1, from coordinate 474,732 downwards.
GAAGAACGCAGGCTTTTCTATGTTGCCTGCAGCCGTGCGAAGGAAGAACTTTATATCACCTTTCCCCGCTACATGTCTTCATATGATGCCTTTTTCCATCTGCCTTCACGCTTCCTTCTGGAAATGAACAGGGAAAAGTTTGTATTTGTCGATGGATAGGTTTGACCGGTCGGCCATAATGATAACAATCCCAGGAAGGCATCAGAAATTAATCAAGACGTGCCCCCGGTTCATCCATCGCCCGACTTGTAATTGACATAAAAATCGAATCCGATTTACCTGGTCTTCTATTCAACCTCTACAACCACGGCGACTTTTTCCCACTCAAGGTAGGCGTCGATCTCAGTTTTTAAAGAGGTAAAAAGCCATGTAAGAACAGCGATGTCATCTACATAGCCTCCCGGTAGAAAATCAAAAATGGCATCGAATGGAGATACAAGATAAGCCAGCGCAGCAACGATAAGCAATATCCGCCCCGGCGCGATGTCCCTGTAGGTGCCATTGACATAACTTTTAACCATGCGAACAAAAATCAGCACGGGTTCAAGAATCCGGCCGAGTCTGATCGTGTTATGTGCTATGATTGCTTTAACATTCTGAAGCAGTGATCCTAACTTCACAGGATCATTCTCTATCCCTTCTGTATCCCGGCAAAAATCCTGGAAATAGTTTTCTTCCCTCGTATTCATAAGCATCCTCCTTCTGCAAATATAGAAAAGAATGTCAAAAATAAATCTTTAGGTAAAAAAGAATATGAACAACTTAGTAACAGAGTTCACGATCTGAAAATTAGAATCTGATCGTTTAAAAACGTTTTGATTTTCTTGAAAACAGGCTGCAGAAGCGGGCCGGTTACTATTGCTCTGACAATGCCAGGATGATTCCAGGGATTTTGCCATACAGTTTTACGATTGTCGGTTTGTTTCCCCACCGCCTTGAATTCGATGTATATTCAGCGTTTTTGGATTTCCGGAATTGCAAATTCAGGATTAATTCTCTAAATTCGGAAACGGTGCCAGGTGGTGATTTTCCTTCACAAGACCTTTCATCAGATCAAACCTTTAAACTACCCATTATGGAAAGAAGAGTATTTCTGAAGAATACTGCCCTGGCTGCCGGCACAGCGGCTTTTATCAGTCCGGCCAAGTCTTTTGCTGCTTCCGCTGCGCCTTCAGAAGGCGGGACGTTCAACCTGCTTTATGCACCACATTTCGGGATGTTCAAAGCTTCGGCTGGAGAGGATTTGAACGATCAGCTGAAATTTATGTACGATGCCGGTTTCCGGGCTATGGAAGACAACGGGATGAAGGGTCGCAGTGTGCAGGACCAGGAGAGAATCGGGTTGACGATGGCAAAACTGGACATGAAGATGGGTGTCTTTGTGGCCCATACCATTCATTGGACCGAGCCCAGCCTGACCACAGGCAAAAAAGAAAGCGTTGATGAGTTCCTGAGAGAGATCCGGGAGTCGGTGGAGGTGGCAAAGCGGGTGAATGCCACCTGGATGACGGTTGTGCCAGGTTTTGTTGACCTGCGGCAGGAGCACGATTATCAGACGGCCAACATCGTGGAAGCCCTTCGCAGGGCTTCGGAAATCCTTGAACCCCACGGGCTGGTGATGGTGCTGGAAGCCTTGAATTATATGGATCACCCGGGCCTTTTCCTGAAGAAGTCCTCGCAGGCATATGATGTTTGCCGTGCGGTTAACAGCCCTTCATGTAAGATGCTCTATGATATTTACCACATGCAACGTCAGGAAGGAAACCTGATCCCCAATATTGACCGGTCATGGGATGAGATTGGCTATTTCCAGATCGGTGACAATCCGGGCCGGAATGAACCCACCACCGGCGAGATCAATTATCTGAACGTTTTCGGCCATATCCACGGCAAAAGCAAGGATCTGATCCTTGGCATGGAGCACGGCAATTCGAAAAAAGGCAAAGAGGGCGAACAGGCTGTGATTGATGCTTACCGGAAATCAGACCAGTTTGTCTGAGTTGTATGTGAAAATTTTCAGTGTTAAAATTTTATGGAAGCGCGTTTTATGATGCGCTTCCATAAAAATATACTGATTCTCAAACTCTGTTATCGGAATATTATGCATTCACGGGAGAAGTACCCGGGACGGGGACTTTAAACTCCATCTCTACTTTCCCGAGTTCAATTTTCTTCGGGCCAAGGCGGAGATCGGATGCCATCATTTCATCCCATGTCACTTCCTTACCGGTATAGGCGGAAATACGGCCCATAATGCCCGATAGGGTTGATTTTGCTGTAGTCTCAGCCTGGTTCACCGGCGTATTGGTACGGATGGCGGTCACCAGGTGGATATGCTCCTGGACGTAAGGGCTGATTGCCACCTTATTGGTCGGCTGGCCGTTTTCATCCTTTGGATATTCATAGGACCATTGAACGCTTCCATCGGGATTGTAGATGGTGTTCTGGCAGTTGGAAAAGCCTTTGGTACCTTGGACACGTTCCGAGACATTGTTGGCGCAGTCGTTGATCTGGCGGCACATGCTGTGTACATGCATCCCGTTTTCGTATTCGAAGTCAACACTGAAGTTATCGTATTGGTCACCGGTGATACGACGTTGTCTTGATCCGAAGCCGACAGCTTTCACCGGGAATTTGCCGGTGAACCAGTTGATGACATCAATGTTATGGACATGCTGTTCCACGATGTGGTCCCCGGAAAGCCAGCACCAGTTCACCCAGTCCCGGATCATGAATTCCATCTCGGACCATGCCGGGTTCCATTCACGGTGCCAAAGTTTGCCCTGGTTCCAGTAGCATTCGGCCGAGGTGATTTCCCCGATGGCTCCGTTAAAGATGCGTTTATAAACTTCAAGGTAATCGCGCTGGTGCCGTCTCTGGGTGCCGGTTACTACGCAAAGGCCGGCAGTTTCGGCTTTTTTTGCTGCGGCCATGATGGAGCGTGCGCCGACAGGGTCGACAGCGACGGGTTTTTCCATAAACACGTGTTTGCGGGCATCGACGGCAGCGTTGAACATCTCGGGGCGGAAATAGGGAGGAGTAGCCAGGATGACGAGGTCGACATCGGCATCGAGTACTTTTTTGTATGCATCAAATCCCAGGAACACTTTGTCATCGGGTACTTCTGCACCGGCCTTTTTCTTGAGTTCATCGCGGCATCCGGCTATGCGGTCTTCGAACAAATCAGCCATTGCGCCGATGGTCAGTCCCGTACCAGCGGAGAGGAAGTTCAGCGCGGCTCCGGTACCGCGACCGCCGCAACCGATGAGTCCCGCCTTGAGGGGTTTACCCTCCGGGGCCTCGTCAAGGAGAGGAGGCATGCCTGGGGGCACCGATTCTTTTTTCCCTGTGCAGGAATTGAGGACATATCCCATGCCCAAAGCACCGAATGCGCCGATAGCCGCGGCATTGCCAAAAAACTGCCTCCGGCTTAGAGATTTGGTTTCTTTTTTCATGCTGATAGATATTTGGTTAGAAGTTAATTTCTTTCATAGGGGCCAAAATGGCCTGGTCCGGGTCACACACCACCCTGAATCCGACATGGACCTGGTCGGAATACCACCATTTGCTTTTAGGCATTTGTGGATCAGTCTTCAGCCATTCTGCTGTATGCGTGAAATCACGTGCGGCACATCGTAAATCCTTTGCATCACTTTTGAACGATCCTCCCCTGACGACATGTTCTTCCACGGTGGCACTGCCGACATCCTTTGATTGGTAATCCGGGCGGTAGACATCGCTGCAGAACTCAGCCACATTGCCTGGCATATTTTTCAGTCCGAAGGGATTAGGTAGCACGAATTCAGGTAGTTGCGTCTTTCCGTGGCTGTTTTCCTTGTAAACGGCGTAGCGGCTGATCACGGTGGTGTCGGGGCCAAAAATTTTGCGGCCAAAACCTTCAGAAGTGTACTTCTTTGCATCACCTGGGAAAAAATACGGATCGGGCATTCCAGCCCTCGCCGCATACTCCCATTCTGCCTCTGTAGGCAAGCGGTATGATTTATTTGTTTTCAGGCTGAGCCATTGGCAATATACTGTAGCAGCGTAAAAACTCATGGTGATGGCCGGCCGTTGTCCTTTGCCCCATCCCTGGTCGGGGGCGCCCCAGGGCGGCGTGGGACCGGAAATACCGTCGACGGATTTCTCCGCCTGTTCTTTTTCGCTCATTCGCCCTTCACCGCCGGTCTCACTAAAGAAGGCCAGGTATTCGTCCCAGGTCACCTCCAGTTCAGACATAAAAAACGGTCCCACCTGCACCTCATGCCCCGGTCCTTCATCGGCATCCCGCATACGTTCGCTTTCGGGGCTTCCCATCATGAAGGTACCAGCGGGCACAGCGATCATCTCAAAGCTGATGCCTGTCCCGGGGAGATGCTCGGTGAAATTTTCGAAGGTTTGCACCGTGGCAGATTCAGTATAAATCGTATCGGTTGTCGGTCCGCCCTTTCCGAAAGCCACATTCCGTGCATGGATGGTGTTTTCTGAGTAATGCCCCACACCGATATGGCAGTTCAGGCAGTTCAGCTTCTGGCGATTGTTTTCGTAATAAAGATGCGCCTCCTGTCCCATCTCATTGAGACCCAACGGATAAAGATTTTTATGACAACGGATACATGAGGACTCAAAAGTATGGTGGACGGCATATTCAGGTCGGGACTTTTCCTCCCAGTTGATGGATTCCGGATCAGAAAAAAGGGTGCCATAGATGTCCCTGAGACCGGTACTGACTTTATGGGTCAGCTTTGGAAGTCCTGAAGGCGGGAGATGACATTCAACACAGTGAACCACAATACCCCGTTTATTATCATAATGGGTTGAACGTTTCCAGCTCACAGAAGCCTGTGGGTGAACGTTATGACAGGACTGACAGAAATCGTCAGTGCCGGTGGCCTCAATGGCTTTATTCCCGGAAAAAAGAAGAAGGATGGCAAAAAGGAATCCGACTGAAAAGAGCAGGACCACCTTTCGCTTAAACCAGCTAAATATGTTGAGCATAGAGAGGAATTAATCATTAAAGAAAGAGAATCCCGGGTAGAGTTCAAATATCGTGTGATAATTTAAAATGATTCTTTGTTTGACAGGTGATTCTGGTTTGTTAGAGCTTTTTCCATCTGCAGAGGGAGGGTAAGCTTGCGGCTGGCCTCCTATTGTTTTCCTGACTCCTGTTTTTAATTCTAAATAGTCAGGGTTTACCTGAATTTTCAGGCATGGAGGAAATGCTTCAGATCCTCAGAAAAGTGCAACCGAAGAAGCCAGGGTCGAAACGATGATAAAAATTCTGTAAGCCCTTTCCGGTATGAGTTTCACGAGATAAAATCCCCCGACAGCACCTGCGATAATGGGAATAATCATAAGGATGTCGAATGACAGACTTTGCCAGGTAATGGTTTTCCAAACGAAAATGTGCAGAGGAGCTTTGGAAAGGTTGACAATGAAGAAAAACCATGCACCGGTACCGATATAAATGTTTTTGGGAAGACGCATGGACAACAGGTATAGTGACATAATGGGACCGGCGGCATTACCTATCATGGTGGCAAACCCTCCCCCCGTTCCCAGAAGTGATGCAAACCAGGGATGATCCGGAATACTGGTTTTCTTTCGACGGAGGTCCTGGAACACCATCAATGCTATTCCTGCAATAACTATAACAGCGATAAGTTTTCTGAACTGGGCATCGTCAATCATCTTTCCGACGAACAATGCAATCAGGATGCCGATAAATGCCCAGGGCAGAAGCTTTAGCACATATTTCCAGCTGGCATGCCTGTGGTAATAGATTACTGCAAAGATATCGGCGATGATGAGCATAGGCAGTACCAGTCCAACCGAAGGTTTACCCCCGAAAATATTTGCAAATACCGGCACAATAAAGAGTCCCGCGCCGGAAAGCCCCGTTTTCGACATTCCCGTGAGCATCCCGCACAATATGACCATCGACCATTCAAAACCATTCAGATGGTAACTGGTAAGAAAGTTTTCAAGGATCAAGACAAATTCATTTTAAGGTTTAACTGTCAGCAGCCAGGGAAAGAGGCGGCCATTCATCATGGAGACGGTTGAGGATGCGCTACTCAAACAATTTTTCAAGCTGCTCGCGGTCAATATTCTTTAATGGGTTATTTGATGTAATAAATGCTTCGGCAAGTTTGGACTTTTTTTCCTGGAGTCTCTGTATTTTTTCTTCGATGCTGTTTTCAGAAATAAACCGGAACACAAAAACATTTTTATCCTGGCCGATCCTGTGAGCCCGGTTCACTGCTTGCTCTTCCGATGCAGGGTTCCACCAGGGATCGAGAATGAAAACATAGTCGGCCGCGGTAAGGTTTAGTCCAACACCTCCGGCTTTAAGCGATATCAGAAACACTTTACATTCCGGATCATCCTGAAATGCTTTTACTATATATTCCCGGTTCGTAGATGCACCAGTCAGAACAGTATACCGTATTTCCCTGTCATCAAGTTCCTTCATTATAAGGTCCAGGTGTTTCACAAAAGAAGAGAAGATCAGTACTTTATGGTTTTCAGCGATGATGTTATCAATATTTCTGAGAATTTCTGAGAATTTCCCGGAATCTTCGCGATAATCCTCGTCCACAAGTGCCGGATGATTTGCCGCCTGTCTCAGACGGGTTAGTCCCTGAAGTATTATCATGGCTGATTTGTCGGGACCCTGCATGTCAATACTTTCAAAGATAGATCGTCTGATCATCGATTTTTCTTCTTCATAAAATTTCCGCTGGGCATCCGACATGTTGCAATAAACCACCTGGTCGGTAATCTCGGGCAGATCGCGAGCGACTTCTGCCTTGGTTCTTCTGAGAATAAAAGGATTGATGAGCTTTTTCAATCTTTCCTCACAAGTGCTGTCATTCTTTTTTTCTATCGGCATTACAAATTCCCGTCTGAAGAAATGGAGGTTCCCGAGAAGACCCTCATTAACAAAGTTCATCTGGGCCCAAAGGTCGGTTAACGAATTTTCAACAGGTGTTCCTGTCAGCGCCAGGCGACGATCACTGTTAAGCATGGTCATTGCCTTATATACTTTGGATGAAGGATTTTTGATCACCTGGCTCTCATCCAGGATTACATAGTGAAATCGGAAACCGGACAATATTTCGATGTCTTGTCTGATTGTATGATAACTGGATATAATCACATCAAAATTACTGAATGAGTTAAGATTACGGCTTCTCTGATTTCCAAGATATACCATGATTTTCAGTGATGGGCCAAATCTTATCAGTTCATTTTTCCAGTTATGGACGAGTGATGCAGGAACAATGATAAGTGTCGTCAGGGCTGGTTCGGGTTCTGTGGTGGAAAAGAGATCCATTTGCTGCAAGCCCTGTTCTTTCCGTTGTGTTGCACCGGATTCCTCCTTATTTTTAAGGAGAAGTGTAATGGCCTGGATGGTTTTCCCCAGGCCCATGTCATCGGCCAGACAACCACCCAGATTATTCTGCTGAAGATAGTAGAGCCAGGAATAACCTTCAAACTGATAAGGTCTTAAGCTGGCTGTAAGGGAAGCCGGAATTTTTGTGTCGGTTAATTTCTCTTTTGAATTCAGGATCTCAAGGTTCTTCAGATCCTGGCCGCGAATGCCTTTCTCCGCTTTTTCAAGGATGAAGAAATGTTGTTTATGAATTCTGATCTTCTTTTTTTCCACCTTGCCAAACTCAAACATTTCCCTGAAACGGCCGAACCATTCATTCGGTATGATGAAAATTTTCCCGTCAGGAAGCCGGAATGTCCTTTTACCATTTAGAATATTTAACCGGAAATCATAGAAGGGAATCTCGAATTCGCCTGCTTTCACGATGGCATGAATATCAAACCAGTCGTTGATAAGTTCGCTTCCGAGGATCATCTCATAACCACCGGTATAAAAATCGCGGTCACCAATACTGTTTGAAAATTCAAGCCCCTGGACCTCAAGTTCAGCTGCACTGGTATTTATCCATTCAACGAGATTAAATAGTTGAGTATCTAAATCGAGGGACCTGTTGCCTTTTATTTCATAATTCACCTGATCATAGCTCATGAGACCCAGATCGTTCAACAGATCATGAAAACCATCCTCCCAGGAGGAGTCCCGGCTGTATTTGTCATAATGGAAGCTGTCTTTATCGCGGTGGAAATCGACAAACGCCTTCTGGCTGCTGTTGGCAAGTATTTTACGGTTTCCATAGATAAAACGGAGAGTGATTACCGCATTATTATGTAAGCCGTGTTCCAGGGCGATCAGTGCCTTTTTCTCGGGTTGGATTTTATGAATGCTGAACCCTTCAGCATTGACTTCATAGTCTTTGATAATGTTCAGGGCAAAAGTTTTAAAATACGCTGATTCCGATTTTTGAGGGATATCAATAAAGTCTTTATTGAAAAAGGGGCGTATTTTACTTGCTTCAATATCCCTGACAAAATATATGAAATTGTTGACCCTTATGATAGCGGGTTTATTTGTCAGGGTATCACAATACTGATCTTTGATTTTTAATCTTTTACCGTCATAAAACAGGTCGAGAGAGTATTTTGAGCCTTCTGTACCACGTTGAAAGTTAAAAACCGGTTCAGCCTGGAGGGTGAGGATCTTCAGGAAGTCTTCATCAAAAATGTTAGATCGCGTTTTCTCTCTGAGGAAGATTTTAGTCCGTGTACCCTTTACCATTTCGAGGACACGGATTATTCTCTTTTCAATGAAAGGACGGATAAATTCAGTGATCTTCCGTTCATTCACTTTTTCCTGGAACTCTTTCACGCTTTTATCTTTGGAGAAGAGACGGAAAAGTTTCTGGTCGCTGTATTCATCAATGGTCCTTACCACTTCCTTTTCCGTATGACTGAGTTCCATGAATCCCTCATCCGCCTCATCCGGAAATACAATATAAGACGGAGAGAAGAAACTTTCAGCCTCTTTTTTTGTCAGAATCAGAGGTGTCAGGATCAGTCCCCACAGCCGGTGCTCACTCAAACCCAATGCAAAAAACCGTTTTGCCATAATAATTTTATCTCAACATTCAAAAGCCTGCAATGTAATCATAAGGCTTCAAAGAATCATGGGCACTGGAGTTTATTTGAGGAAGAATTTTTTAACACCACTCAGGCTTACCTGTTTTACACAATGTTTGTATTATACTAAAATCAGCTGAGACATAGCCCAATGTGCGCGGAGGTGATGATTTTCAGGCGATCATCCTGCAGGGCTTATAGACGGTGGCAGGTTTGGGATGCATGATTTTTTCTCTCGCCGGGTTGTCTCTCAAAATACCCGCTTTAACAGATTCCCGGTCTCACCGTTCCCCGGAGTTTTGAACAAGATGAAGGGAGAGCGTTGATAATCAATTCACTCTTCAATCTTAAATATTTTTATATTTGAACGATGTAACCCAAAAAACTCCCTCATGAAAAAAATCATACGCCTGGCTGTGTTATTTCTGTTACTGGCAGTTACAGGTCCATCCTGCGAGCTTCTGGATGATTGTAAGACCTGCAAGCTTGTGGTTTACGAAGATGGGATAAAAGTCAGCGAGACAACCGGCACCTCTTATTGCGGGGATGACCTTAAGGACAAAGAAGATGCGGATCCGGTGATAGTGGGGAACCGGCGCTCTGTATATGAATGTGAATGAAAGCCTTTATTTTCCTGAAGAAGGAATGTGAGAGATGATCCTGTGGGAACTCCATTCACATAAACCCATTGTTATCCGGCCGTATAAACAGAAAGACGAACCCGGGATACTCAAACAACCGGTTGCATGCTGTAATTCTGAGCAGCTGTAAATATCAAATCATCAAGTGATTAAAGCTAAAAATATCAATATCTCACTCCGATAACGGTTACATCGTCCACCTGTTCAACCTCCTTACGCCATTCTTCGAAAATTTCGTCCAGTTTCATGCCCTGTTCATACATGTTTTTATCCTGGATTTGCTTAATTATGGTACGGAAGTTCTTGCTGAGGAATTTTTTCTGGTTCGGCCCTCCGAACTGGTCGACATAGCCATCCGAGAAGGTATAAAAAGTGTCGCCTTTTTCTAGCTTAAATTCCTGCGTTACAAAGGGATTCATCGTATCATGAATGGCTACCGGCATTTTGTCGCCTTTGAAATGAATCAGTTCTCCATTTCTAACGATATATAAGCGGATTGTTTGCACCCGCGAATTCTAGGGTTCCTTTCTCGTAATCGACAGTACAGACCGTCATGTCCATCCCGTCTTTAATGTCACCATGACCGACTTCCTGTTTTAGTGAAAGGATCACCTTTTCACGAAGCTCATCGAGGATCTGTCCGGGTTTATGAATTCCCTTGTTATGTACAATTTCATTGAGCAGGCTTATGCCAAGCATACTCATAAAGGCTCCCGGTACACCATGACCCGTGCAGTCGGCGGTGATGATGATCTGGGTATGATCGAACGCGTCCACCCAGTAAAAGTCTCCACTAACGATATCCCGTGGCTTATACAGGACGAAATGGTCGATACGGTCGCTGAAAAGTTCCAGGGAGGGCAGAATAGCCCGCTGGATACGTTTGGCATATTCAATGCTATCCGTGATATGTTTTTTCTGGTACGTAATCTGATCACGCTGCATCTCTGCAATATCCCGCTGTTGCCTGATCTCATCTTTCTGGGCTGTAATCTGACGGTTCTTTTCCTCCAGTATAAGATTGGCTTTCTTTTTATTACGATAGTATATATAGATTAAATATATAAGACCAGCAAAAAGAATCAGCAAAACAGAAATGAAAGAGATGATCAGTTTTTGTTTCTTGAGTTCAGCCGATTGAAATACAATTCTTGAATCCCGTGCCTTGATAAGTGCTTCTTTTGTGGTAATTTGTTGATTCTTTTGGGTGATGTCATTTTGTTGCCGGGAAAGGGTATCTCTTTGGCGGGCCATATCAGCCATCTGGAGGTCAATCATATTTTTTTGTTTCCCGATTTTGGAAACCTGATTGGTCAGGACCAACTGTTTCTCCATGATATCACTCTGTTTTTTTCTGATCTCCCGGTCCAGACTGTCGAGTTTGGCCTCCTGTTCGGCAATTCGTTTTCTTTGTTCGGCAATCTGTGATTCCTGTTTATCGATCAGGATTTTCTGCTGGCGGGTAACTTCTTTCTCTTCCTGGAGTTTTTCATCCGTTACATTAAACAGGGCTTCCCAGTCTTCACGTGTCTTCACGGCAAGGGCAAGGAACATCTGATCAACCTTAAGGTTTTCTTCATTCAAAAGTTTTTCATTCACTTCAAACTGTGGTTTACCATCCACAACGATGAAATTCAGCATGGATTCCCTGAATTCATACCCTTCACTTACCAGGAGGGTATGTTTTCCTTTAAGGAGTTTAATAAGGTCAGGTAATTTATAGCCTTCATTGCGGTTCACATATAAAACGTTTGTCCATTCGATTTTATCCGGATCTCTGAAAAGGTATATTCTGATCGGTTTGCCCTGGATAAACTTACGTGTTTTTGCCATATTTTCGAGGTCCCAGTAGAGATCATCCCGGCTGCTGAGAACTCCGATTGAAAATTCTTCAGCAGGAAGCATTATATCAGAAGGCCATTCGATGTATTTGGAGATATCCATGATATACAAGGCCCTGGTTTGGTCGTTAAAGCCGTTCTGAGCATTCGTATATCCACTGAAGATAAATATGAGAAGGAGGGTTGGCAGTATTGGTTTTTTCATATTTGAGATGAAATTAGTCCGTTTCATGCACTTGTTTGAATCTTTTATCATATACATGATTTGCTTTTAATCTGGAGTTCCAGTAAAAATCAGCCAAACCGGTCAATTTCAATATTCTGAATAACAGGATTCCTAATACTTTAAGTCTGACAGGCCTGGCCAGTTTTTTGATCAGGATCTGATCGAATTGCCTTTTTTCCCCAAAATATTCACCTAATGTATGAAATCTTTTAAACAGGCGGCGGTTCATCCAGGCCGGTTTCATCTGAATTCCTTCAACACCTCCCCGGATAATGGTTCCAAGGTAAACGGTTTCCATGTCTTTAGCATATTTTTTCAGGTACCTGGCGATGAAAAACGAATGGTAAGATTCTCTAAATCCCGATTGTACAATGAACCCCAGTTTAAGTCCGGGATTTACACCTTTATAACGTTCAAGTAATTCGAAGTATTCTTTAACTGTTCCAGGCATGGCATCGACATAAAGCGGAAAGGCGACAATTATGGCGCTGGCATTCAGAAAGTTTTTCTGCAGTTCGGGTTCTTTTCGCAACTTGTTCAGGTAAAATACTTCACAGGTATTTTCAGGGTTCTTGAGAAAACCCTCCAGAAAATGGTCGAGCAGTATTTTGGTATTACTGCTTTTACCCCTCGGGGAACCGTTAATAACTGTCAATCTCATCAATTACTTCATTTACAGGTGTACTTAACGGAAAGCTGAAAGCCAGTTCAGACCTGAAATTCAGGGCCATCCTGCTCACGATTTCCGTTGTTATCTGTTCGTCCAGCCTATCCCTGTATTGACTGTCATGAATAAGGCCGAAAAGTGGATATTTTTTATATCTTTTCTGATGCCGGAATTCGCCTTTGACGATTTTTATGTTAGGATGAAGAAGGGGGATCATTTTATCGATTGCCTTTTTTGTCAGAGCAGACAAGAATCCGCAGATTAGTGGCGAGGCTATGATTACCATATCAGAGCGGATAAAGGTTTCGCGGACACTATCCAGGTCATCGCTGATCCGGCATTTCCCCGGTGTTTTTAACCAGCAGTCCCAGCAGCCAGTACAAGGAACAATATTGAGATCACGAAGATCTGTAAGGGTCACCTCATTCCGGTCTTTTGTTAAAGAAGAAGAGAGTGCATTAAGATGTTTCTCAAAAGCACTTCTGTTTAGATCCGGGTTTCCGTTCAGAATAAGGATTTTCATCCAGCAGTTTTTAGATTTCCGGAAGAAGAAAGTGATATCTCAATAACCAGCCGCCTGTCCATCCTTTCTTGATTCGGATGCTCCGTACCAGACTTTGTTTTTTTCATCCCACATAATGGCCTGGTAGCCGCCATAACTACCCAGGTCAAATTTCACATGATGTCCCATTTTCATCAGTGCCCGGATTGTTTCATAGCTAAATCCGGATTCGAGGTTCAGCCATCCGCCATCCGTCATTTTTTCACCGGTGGGTTGTGAAGAGCCGGTATGCTGTATCCTTGGAGCATCGCCGGCTTCCTGGAGGTTCATGCCGAAGTCGATCAGGTTAACAACGATCTGGACCTGTCCCTGGGGCTGCATTGCGCCTCCCATAACGCCGAAGCTGATCCAGGGCTTACCATCTTTGGTGATGAATGAAGGGATGATAGTATGAAAAGGTCGTTTACCTGGCTCATAGACGTTATTCTGACCTTTTTCAAGGCCGAACAGTTCACCACGGTCCTGAAGCACGAACCCCAGTCCGTATGGAGTCATTCCGCTGCCCATACCCCGGTAATTGCTCTGGATAAGCGAAACCATATTGCCATACTGATCTGCGACGGTCATATAAACCGTTTCGCCCTTTTCAAGTTTGCCGGCAGGGTAACTCAATGCAGCCCTGTCCATGCTGATAAGTGAATTCCTCTCTTTGGCATATTCCTTTGAGATGAGCCAGTTTACCGGGACCTCGGCGAAATCCGGGTCGGCATAAAATTTTGCCCTGTCTTCATAAGCCAGCTTTTTGGCTTCGGTGAAGAGATGGATATATTCAGGGCTGCCGAACCCCATACTTTTAATGTTGTAGAGTTCAAGAATATTCAGGATCTGTAAGGTGGCGATACCCTGGCCATTGGGTGGAAGTTCCCAGACATCATAACCCCTGTAATTGGTCGAGACAGGGTCTACCCATTCAGAATGATGGGAGGCAAGGTCCTCAAGTGACAGGAATCCTCCCTGATCTTTCATGTACCTGGCAATGGTTTTGGCGATGTCGCCTTTATAAAATTCATCACGTCCGTTCCTGGCTATTTTTTCGAGGGTATTAGCGAGATCAGGATTTTTAAAAATTTCTCCTTTTGCCGGTGTTTTCCCACCCGGCATATAAGTTTCACTGAAGCCCGGATACTTATTCAGGACCTTTGCGCTCAGATTCATATAATATGCGATGAGTTCTGAAACGGGAAATCCTTCGCGGGCGTATGAGATTGTTGGAGAGAGGATATCGGTCATCGGCAGGGATCCGAAGCGGTCGTGCAATTCGAACCAGCCGTCGACACAACCGGGAACAGAGACAGGCAGGGGCCCGTAGGGAGGGATGCTTGTATATCCGTTTTTCAGAAAATAATCGAGGGTGAGGGATTTGGGTGACCTCCCGCTGGCATTGAGTCCGTAGAGCTTTTGGGTTTTAGCGTCCCAGACGATGGCGAACAGGTCGCCTCCCATTCCTGAGCCTGTAGGTTCGGTAAGGCCAAGCATGGCGTCGACGGCAATGGCTGCATCGATGGCATTCCCCCCTTTCTTAAGAATATCGAGGCCAACCTGTGTAGCCAGTGGCTGGCTTGAACACACCATGCCATGGGGGGCAATGACTTCGGATCGTGTCGCAAAGGTTTTTCCGGTTATTCTGTCCTGGGCTGATAAATGAAATACTGAGATTATTAATAATCCTGCGATCATCTTCATTCTGTTCATGGTGATATGTTTTATGACGGCGAAAATTGTTTGTCCTCCGGGGTTTCCGGGCTGCAAGACAGGCAGAGTAATTACCACGGGTCATAGACAAGCTTACCGGAAGGTGATATGCACGACACCTTCAAACCTTTTCAGACGATAATGCAAGATAGGAAGAATATTGCTTTAAAGGCACTCCGGAAGTACATAATCGCCATCTTCAGGAGGGAATGAGCGGAGAAGACGTTTAAAAATCCCGATTATGCTTCACTTTTCAGTTTATATACCCTTACCCAGTCAATTTCGAGGGCGGATGGCAATCCGGCTTCGCTGGCCTGTTCCTTCAGGCTGGCATTAAACATGAGATACATATCCTGGTCGGGAACGCCGGTATTTTGTTCTTTAAAGATCACATCGTTGATTCTCCAGATCAGTTTTCCGGGATGCCATTCGAGGCTGTAGATAAAATAATCGTGAGTATACCGTTGGCCTCCTGTTTTGCTGATGGATTTGGAGATACCTTCTTTGCTCCCGTTCTTCCAGAAATTAGCGGCAAACAGTTTGTTTTTTTCATACTTGAAAATATCGATATGCGGAATCATCTGGTCGGCCAGAAGCGAGAAGGATTGTGTAACACCTGACTGGCCGATTTTAACTTTGGCTTTAATAAGTCCGAACTTCTGTCTAAAACTTTTACCTGTACTAATTATCCCGGAGGTAAAGTTGAACTCTTTTTCATAAAATCCCTGAAGGGGATGCCAAACGAGACCTTTTGACTGTTCCCGTTTGGTCAGGATACGAAGTTTTTTATCATAAAATTCAATATTTTTGCCGTCGGTAAAGGAGTGCTTATCATCCCCCATGACATAATTTTTATTCAGGATCTTATCTCCGTAAAAATACCGGGTAAGCCATGTTCTCTGATCCAGATTACCCGAATTGAAATTCTCTTCGAAAGTGAGGGTCCACTTTTCGATTTCTTTGAAGGGGTACTTCTTTTTAATTTTAAAATACCAGGTGATCTGTTCAGATTTTTTCAGCTGCCGGTATTCCTGTTCGTCTTTATACTCTTTGGATTGTTCGTACTTTTTTGTGCCTGAAAGGGACATAAAGTCTTTGACTTCTTTGAACTTTTCCGAATTGACAAGTACTTTAAGGTCCTGGTATTTTTTAAGATCATCCGAGCCTTCAATACGCTTATATTCTTTGAAGGCCTGGGAATTCAGAAATTTGAAATATTTTTTAACCGGGCCACTCTTTTTAAGTTTTGAGAACTCTTTTTCTTTAGACGCTTCTTCTGATTTTTTATATTCCTTAGGTGACAGTTTCCCCTTAGCCAGGCTGATGGCATCGGATTTTACGAAACTTTCAAGTTCTTCAAAATGACGGAGTGTTTCGGATTTACGGAATGAATCGTAATCGGTCAGCTGGCGAGAATCCTTCACCTTAAAATAATTTCGGATCGGCCCAGACTTGTCCATTTTCCTGAATTCAACCAGTTTTTTATATTCCTCTGTCTGGCTGAATTTCTGTGACATGATTTGTTTCTTCCGGCTGGCAAAGTCGGATGAATTCATCTCCTGGTCAAGTTCGAGGTATCGTTTTAGGACTTCAGATTTTCCAAAGGCGTTGAAATCCCCGTAGTCTTTCCTGAGTTGGATATCAGCATCTTCAACCTTTGAGGTTGAGGGAAGCATACCGAGGATAAATTTTAAACCTGCCATCGTAATCGGGTTAATTATTTATGTATTGAGAACGGAATATTCCTTAAAAAGTTACGGGACATAAGAAAATATAACCGATAAAAACCTGGACTTAATTACAAACCATGTCAGGAGTAAAATATTGACTCACCGGTTAATCCCGATATGAACCACCATGCATCACAAAAATACAAGTTATCTGAAGATGATCCCCCGGTATTTTCAGATAAAGGTATAAAAAAAAGTGTAAGACGCGTATAAGGATAACCGGGACCCAACAGAGCTGTATCATAACAAAAAATTTTCCTTTCCCGGGCTTAAAAAGTAATTCAGGAGAATTCCGTTAATTTTCCATAGTCCGAAAGGCTTATAAGGGGAACAGTCCTGTGTACTGAACAGGTTAGGCCCTAAATTCCCGGGCTTAATGTGCCCGGTAGCCGGAAAACACAGCCGGAGCGGATAAGGAAGGCGGATTGCTTGTAACTTTAACGGAAACCTGGATGACATCACCGGCACTGAGGTAGATCAATAACTCATAGGATTTTACCCCTGAAATGCCTGTACTGAAACCCTGGAAGACATTCTCCACAAAATCTCCGTTTTTGAAGATACTCAGCGATTGATTCGGACTAAATTCATAGGAAATCCTGAAAGAGTACAAGCCATCTCCGCCAGGAGGAACAGTGAATTTGCCGTTCAGGTTATTGAAACCTCCCCCGAGGTTAAGTTTTGGTTCGTCGAAAATGAGCCATGCCGAATCACCGACATTGATGTAAGAGGTCCCATAGGACTTCAGCCCTCTGAAGGCAATGATATCCGGTCGTATATTCACAGTGCTGCCCCCGGTGATGCTGAGATCGTAACCACTCAGGGACAGGTTCTGTATTTCATTCGTCGGATCGGCATCGGCATCCGCAATATTGATTGTATTGCCCTTACTGATGGCGAGTTTTCCGACCTGGGGTGAAGAAAGGGTTTGGAGTTCATTGGTTGAATCCACATCTACCGGAATACTGTTACCTCCGGTGATCCCGATTGAATTTTTTGTGACGGTCAACGTCTGCTTGTCGGTATTATCGAGAAAGGGATTGAGATCGATCACCGATGCATTGGGGTTATTGGTAATTTTCAGCTTATTTGTCTGGTCGATCTTCAGGTCCTGGATTTCATTTAGCGGGTCGGCATCGGCATCGTTTACAACATCGCTGAGGGTGATGGCATTTCCTTTGGAAATACGAAGGATCTGGCCTTCCAGGGACAGTACCTGGAGTTCATTTTCAGGATCTTTGTCGAGATCTTTTTCACCGGCAGTATTTCCGGCCGTAGCTGCATAGAGGGCATAAGGCACGGCGAGGAACTGCATTGTCCCCATACTGATGTACCCTTGTCCAAAATCGACTTCAACTTTCAGGAAGTGGGATGAAGAGGCCCAGTTTATGGTGTTAAAATCGGTTTTTTCACCTTCATAAAAGGAACCTTGACCGATCACCAGGTTAAACAAGCCAAAGGGGTCGGTATTCACCGAGTGGGTTTCGGCATATTCGACGATACCGGTAGGGTCACCGGCAATGATTGATATTCTTACGTTGAGGTTTCTGTTTTTCAGCTCATTACCGAGATTATCTCTTGCAACAGCCTGGTAATTAATGCCAATAGGCATCTGCTGGGCTTGCAAGCCCGCAGCAAGGATACAAAACATCGCTATGGTAAAAATCCGTCTCATTGCTTAAAGCTTTTCTATTTTAAATACCCGGTCCATTTTCCGAATAGAGGAATAGACGTGAATAAAGTACAGTCCCTTGGTGAAATTAGAAAAATCAAGGTATTTATCCTGAGATGTCATGTTTTCATATTTTCTGGCAATCAGAAGCCGGCCTGAAGCATCATAAACGTTAACAAAATATGTGGTTAATTCCCTGATCCTGAAGGATACAGTTAGCAATGAAGCTACCGGATTGGGGAAGACATCCACTGCATCAAAGGAATCGTCGGTAAAGGAAGGGTCGGTATTGATGAGCACAGGCTGTTGAAAGCCCTGGGTAAGAAAGTGCCTGTTTCCGAATATTGTTGTAATAACGGCTTCCCCAACAGTAGATGAAAGGGAATACCCGTTTTCAGCAACGGAGGTTCCTGAAACGGATGTCACCATTCTTGAGACAGATTGTGCTCCTGAAAAGGAGCACAAAAAGGTTAGCAGTGAAGCAAGTATGATATACCTTATTTTCATCTGTCTGTCATGAACTTTTAGCGAGCCATCTTCAAAACTGGCCTTCCTCACAGCCAAATGTAAATAAAATATTGTAAAATAAGCAATTCGGATTTATTTTAACAATTTTAGAGTGAGATTTCTTCTTCCACGGTTTCTCCCTTATATTCCCGGATCTGGTTTAGGAACCTGTCGAACAGAAATGCCGTATCGGTTGGCCCGCCGGAGGCTTCGGGGTGGAACTGGGTGGAAAAGAAGGGTTTGGTTTTATGGAGCATGCCTTCGTTGGTGTTATCATTCAGATTGATAAACAGCGGTTCCCAGTTTTTCGGCAGGGTATTGTTGTTAATGGCAAAGCCATGATTCTGGGAAGTAATATAAGCACGGTCCTTTCCCACCCGGATGACAGGCTGGTTATGGCTCCTGTGACCGTATTTCAGTTTGTAGGTATCGGCGCCAGCGGCCAGGGCCATAAGCTGGTTGCCAAGGCAAATGCCAAAAACAGGGCGATCTTCGCAAAATGAAGCGGCAAGATTCCGTATTGTGACATCGCATTTTTTTGGATCTCCCGGACCGTTTGAAATGAACAAGCCGTCGAAGTCCTCATGCTGATAATCATAATCCCATGGTACCCGGATAACCGTTGTGTCTCTTTCCAGGAGGTGCCTGATGATGTTATATTTTACACCGCAATCGACAAGAAGGATTTTGTATTTTCCGTTTCCGTAAACCGTTTTTTCCCCGATACTGACCTGGGCAACCAGGTTATCCTCATTGGGGTCATACATTTCAACCTCATTGTTGTCCACGATAATCCTGCCGAGCATGGATCCTTTTTCCCTCAGAATTTTGGTAAGTTTGCGGGTGTCGACATTAAACAGCCCGGGAATGTTATGCTGTTTCAGCCAGTCACCAAGGCTCTTTTCTGCATTCCAGTGCGAATATTCTTCCGAATAATCTGAAATGATCAGGCCTGAGATATGTAGCTGATCGGATTCGAAGAAACTGAGAAGGTTATTTTCTTTTTCCTGGACTGGCACTCCGTAGTTACCTACAAGGGGATATGTAAGCACGAGGATCTGTCCTTTATAGGAGGGGTCGGTAAGGCTCTCCGGATAACCGGTCATAGCCGTATTAAAAACCACCTCACCGGCAATGGATTTTTCGGCGCCAAAGGAACGGCCTTCAACGCTGGTACCGTCTTCGAGTTCAAGTCTTATCTTCTTGTATTGCTTCATAATGCTATGTTATTTCCCGTTATCTTCTTCGTTTAGTTTTTCTTCGATGATTTTTTCAGCCTGCTCCGGACCGATACGTTTCGCAATGATGTTCATATCTTTATCCAGAAGGTAAATGATATTGGAGCTGTTCACGTCGAAAGCATCCCGGTATGAATAATCGTATGGATTCCAGGCATTGATCCAGCCATAGAGATGGTTTGCATTCACAAAGTCTACCCATTTCACTTTACCTTCCACACCACCCAGCATACTTATCGCAACCACCTGCAATCCTTTATCTTTGAATTTGTTGTAAACCTGGTAAAGTACCGGTATCGCTTTCTGACAGTGACCACAGTCGGCTTCCCAGAAATAAACGATCAGAAATTTTGATTTAACGGCCGAAAGATTAAAGAAATCGCCCACGTAAGGATTACGTTTAATGGCGGTGTCTCCGGCAGCTTCCCTGAAATGGTCATCAGACACGCGAACAAGACGTATATCCGGGGCTGTTTTGCCGATAACCAGCGGATCGATCTTTTTCACCCTTTCTTTCAGCTTTGAAATAAAAGCTGTATCCGACCATGTTGCTTCTGGGATGTAATATTTTTCGGCGATATAGGCGTATACGGCATCCATACCAATATACTTGCTTTTTGCATAATAGTTGAAGAGGGTGGTAAGCATATACTTAAACAGCAAGGTATCAGAACGAGATTTGGCAATAAGGGTATCGACCTCACTGTATACCGAGTCAGGTTCGGGGTAAACCCAGCGATCCAGGTAGGTCTTAAGTTTCTGGTTATACAGCGGTGTTCTCAGCAAACGAACATCAGACAGGTTGAAATTATCGAAATAATGGTGCTTGTAATACCTGACCTGGAAGGAGCTGTCGGTTATGACACCGTTTTTATCCCTTGGAGGCTCCGGTACCTCAACATCCTTCATGGATTTCAGGAATACAGACAGGAAGGTGCCTGAATGGTCATTAATTAATTTATCGACATAATCCTTAACCTCTTTATTTATTTTATCAAGAGCTTCCCGTGCGTCAACGGAATCCTTTGGTGATGATGGATTCTTCAGGATTTCGGTGTACGGCCTTGTCTCACCTCTCTTTTTTCCCAGAAAGGCCAGATATTCGTAAAACAAGGTATTTTCTTCTGAACCTTTGAATTTCGTCTGGTCAACCATATCTGCCGTATCGGTATTTATACTGAAATCCTGGTCCTTCCCAATGAGTAAATCGACTCTGGACTTTGACGGCAGATAAATGGTGTACATACCTTCCGGTAAGGCCATTTTCCCCTGGATAGTGGCATTGCCGGCGCCATCGGTATACAAGGTATCGGTAATCCGTATGGTTTCGTCCATATAATAACCGAAGATGAGAGTGTCCTTTGGAAAAGCCGGAATATGAACGGAAATCTTATATTGGGAGAAGACGTTTACGGATGACAGAGTAAGGATGGTAAGCAGTGACAGAAAGATACTCTTGTTTTTCATAAGTCAATGGTTTATTTCTGGACCTTAAAAAACACGGGAATGAATACTGCCGGTTTATACTGAATAAACATCCGGGACGCATCATCATAAAACCGGAGATCAGATCCAGGTTCTGGCCCGGATAATTCCCGACAAAGATAAGGCATAAATTAATAACTGATTCATCAGACTAAATAAACTGAAAAATATACGTTTTCGTATGCCGGGATGTCTGGTCATCAACTTTTCGCAGATCTTCTACAGGATAGATGAACAAGCAACCTGTCCGGGTCCTGCTCCTTGTACATCTCAATAAATAACGGTACATTAGGGCACAAAAAACAATGCTCATGCTTCATTCGGGGGAGGTACAAAAGCTGGTATCTGAAGAGATCGGTAAGATCCGATTTCCGATTTCACCAGCCAGTTTATACGAACCTGTCAGGTATATTCTTTCAAACGGTGGTAAACGGCTGCGGCCGGTGCTGGCTGTGCTGGCTGCCAATATGTTCACCGACGATGTTTTACCGGCTGTTAAGCCGGCCCTTGGGATTGAATTATTTCACAATTTCACCCTTCTGCACGACGACCTTATGGACCAGGCCCCGATACGTCGGGGAAATCCTACAGTTCATATGAAATGGAGTCAGGATGTAGCTATTCTTTCCGGTGATGCGATGTCCATCCTCGCCTATCATTTTATTTCTTCCTGCAGGGAAAATATTCTCGGCAAGGTTTTGAAGATCTTTAACCGCACAGCCGTTGAAGTTTGCGAAGGTCAAATGATGGACATGGATTTTGAATACCGGAATGATGTTACGGAAGAAGAGTATATCCGGATGATTGAGCTCAAGACTTCGGTTCTCATCGCCGCCAGTCTTCAGATAGGGGCCATATGCGGGGGTGCTTCCGACAGCCAGGCTGAACAGCTTTATCAATACGGCCGGAATCTTGGCATAGCTTTTCAGCTTCAGGATGATTTTCTCGATACTTATGGTGACACCACCACTTTCGGTAAGAAGGTCGGGAATGACATTGTGACGAACAAGAAGACCTACCTGGTGATCTCTGCCCTCAAAGGAGCGGGTAACAATGACAGAACCCGCCTGATGGGGCTGTATTCTGAAACCGACATTCCCCCCGGGAAGAAGATATCCGAAGTACGTGAGATTTTTGACCGCTTAGGTGTCAGGGAGAAGATCACAGAAACGAGTGGACGTTTTTTCACAATGGCATCCGCAGTTCTGGCAGATCTGGACATCCTGCCGGAGAAAAAAAGAATCCTGGAAGATTTTTCCAGGACTCTGATGTATCGAAAATCTTAATTACAGCTGACCGGCAATATCCGGCTGATATTCTTTGGCCAGACTAACCAGTTCCTCATAAATACCCTGGCTCCGGTAGTATTCGTCAACGAAGCGGTTTTTGAATCTCTGGCTAAGTGAATTATAATATGCAAGGTTCTGATGCAGAATTGCAGCATAGTCGAGAAGAATTTTGCTGGCTTTTTCGGTGGCTCCGCATTCGTAATAGGCTTCAATGATCCCCGTCTGATGAATGACTTTCTTGTCTTTTCCCGGGTAGGAAATACCCGAAACATAGTAGTCATAGGGTAATGTTGAGTTAGGCGCCAGTGTCATACAGCGGTCGAGAACTTCCTCGGCTTTTTTGTTATTTCCGCTTTTAATAAACTCTTCGGCCAGACGGACGTAATTTTTCCTGAACCGAATCACAGAGAAGGTTCTCTGATTATAATAATCTATATTAACACCCGGCTGGTTCATTCTCCCCCAGGTAAACTTATTCATCAGGTTATCATAGAGTATTGTTGTGTCAATGCGGCCATAATTAAAGAAATCGCGCCCCGGTGTTTGTATAGGAACGACCCTGAAGGCAATACCATCGAGTTGAAAATAATCTTCCAGGCTGAGAGCACCCTGGTTACCGCCCGTCACGAAATAGATAGGCCTGTTCCAGTCGAAAGTGGCCAGGATGTCGAGCTGTGCCAGGTTTCCCTTGAGGTACTGTCCTTGCGGGATGGTCCATTCCAAAGGAGAAACCACCTGGTTCATGTTGGTTTCTTTCACGGTGTGGTTAGAAAGAATAGTCGCAGTGTCAACCGGCAGGACGAAGTTATTAACCGGGACAACGGTTACTTCATCCCCGCGCACCGTGCGTTGCTTGAACTGGGAGTTACCGGTCCTGATACCTTCCATCAGTGTTTTCATCCGGATCTTCCTTGGGTCTTTTAATATGTAAAAAGAATTATTTACCCCTTCGGCATAGAATTTTTCAGGCAGGGAAAAGGGGAGAGGTTCCGATTTATAGTTTTTCATCCTCATCTCCCTGATGTTCCATTCCATATTGAAAAGCATAAGGTTGACGACCCTTACATCGGTTCTGAAACCTTCGACTTCCTGGGCGTACCATAGAGGGAAGGTGTCATTATCACCATTTGTAAAGAGAATGGCATTGGGAGCACAGGAGGCCAGGTAATTTCTGGCGATATCCCTGGCCGTGTACCGGCCTGAACGGTCGTGATCATTCCAGTTTTCTTTAGCCATCACACCCGGGACAGCCAGTAGAGTGATCAGCACGATGAGGGCAGCCACGAGGGGCTTTCTCCTGATTTTTTTCAGAGAATCGTAAATCGAAGCCACACCTATGCCGATCCATATTGCAAATGCATAAAAGGAACCGGCATATGCGTAATCCCTTTCCCGCGGCTGCAGCGGCGTCTGGTTCAGATAGATGACGATGGCAATGCCGGTGAAGAAAAACAACATAAGGATTACCGAAAAATTCCGAAGGTCCTTCGAAACCTGGTAAAGTAACCCGAGCAACCCCAGGATAAAGGGCAGGAGATAATATTTATTCCGGGATTTACTGTGCAGGTATACATCGGGTAAAAGGTCCTCATTACCCAGTCTGAACTGGTCAAGAAAGCGGATCCCGCTGATCCAGTTACCATGGACATTGCTGCCATCGTACTGAATATCGTTCTGCCTTCCCGCAAAATTCCACATGAAATACCGCAAGTACATGTTACCAAGCTGGTAATTGAAAAAGAAGATTATGTTGTTGAGGAAATTTGGCTTTTCCTTTTGCCCCAGTGCTCCCCATTCCCGATAGGCCTTTATATGATCAGCATCCCGGCTGTACATTCTCGGAAAGAGTTTTGCACTTTCCGCATAAACGAGATCATAATTTCGATCGGCGATACGGTAGTCCCCTTTCAGGGTGTCTTTGACCCAGGTCGGTTTCCCTTCTTTAAGCACAGGATATCCCGATGCATCCCTTCTGATCTCATCGGAAAAGTAATGGCCCATGATCAAAGGCCGTTCTCCGTATTGTTCCCTGTTGAGATAGGAAAAAAGGGCGAACACATTGGCCGGATCGTTTTCATCCATGGGCGGATTGGCGGCCGACCTGATCACGATCATGGCATACGACGAATACCCGATGATGATAACCGTAATACCGGTGAGGATGTTATTCCAGGTTGCTATTCCCTTTTTGTTTGTGTACCATATCCCCCAGACCAATAATCCGGAAACCAGCAGGCCATAGAAGATCACTCCGCTGTTATACGGCAGGCCCAGGCCGTTCACGAATGCCAGTTCAAATTTGGAAGCAAAAAACACCAGGCCGTTGATGATGCCGTACATGATTATGGCAAGGATGACCACTGAAACAAGCAGGGCTTTGAAAAATCCGGCCCGGGTAACCTTGAAGCGGTTGAAATAATAGACAAGGACCATGGCGGGGATGGCCAGAAGGTTAAGCAGATGGACGCCGATAGAAAGGCCCATGAGATAAGCGATAAGGATAAGCCACCGGTCGGCGT
Organism: uncultured Bacteroidales bacterium; assembly: GCA_963732905.1. Taxonomy (GTDB): domain Bacteria; phylum Bacteroidota; class Bacteroidia; order Bacteroidales; genus DASQZK01. Next base: position 449,651 of record CAVTBM010000004.1, on the reverse strand, counting down.
GTTTTTCATGTGAAACGTTTTCCCATTTCAGAATCGACCAGAACACGATTGCTGTGAAAAGGGATGATGTCCCGTACACTTCTCCTTCCACTGCTGAAAACCAGAAACTGTCGGAAAACGTATAGGCCAGTGCGCCAACAGCAGCACTTCCCAACACGATGAACATATTTTCTGGTGTATAGGTCTTTTCACCCGTGATCACCAGTTTTTTAACCAGGTGGGTAATGGTCCAGAAAAGGAAAAGTATGGTGAATGCACTGGCAAGGCCCGACATGGCATTGATCATTTTGGCCACATGTTGCGGGTCTGAGGCCAGAAGGGAAAAAATCCTTCCCATCATCTGGAATAGCGGGGCTCCCGGGGGGTGTCCCACCTGAAGTTTATAGGAACTGGCTATGAATTCGCCGCAATCCCACCAACTGACAGTGGGTTCCAGCGTGAGCAGATAGGTAATGGCGGCAATAAGAAAGATGAACCAGCCCAGGATCAGATTCCAGCGGTTGTATGTTTTCATTTTTATGGGTTTAATTTTTGTGGAATGATGAAACCTCCACGTTCCAGTCTCGGATTGAATGGTCTGATATCACTTTGGTTAAGAGGGTTTTGAGCAGTAGAGCACATGTCGGCACCTGATGGTTTCATCGAAAACAGGTTTGATTCGGAGACGAATTTAGTGTTTTTTTAGGAAAGAGCGAATAGGGTTTAAGCCGTGGTGCCCCCAACATTTTTTTGACGGTATTCCGAAAGAAGGTAACTTTGAAGAAATTATCAGGCATGAATGATTCGAATGACTGGAAAAAGAGGCTGGGCATGGTGTATTCCACAGATCCGGATTTTCAATATGATGACGGTAAGAAGGAGGAAGGATCCACCCCGGCGCCTTCCTCTCAGACCCTTAATATCCAGCTTGATAAAAAAAAGAGGAAAGGGAAGGTTGTCACTCTCATCGCGGGTTTTATTGGAAAGGACGAGGACCTGGAGGAACTGGGAAAAGTACTGAAGAAAAAATGCGGTACAGGAGGAAGTGTTAAAAATAGTGAAATTATTATACAGGGGGATTTTAAGAGCCGTGTGGGTGAGCTGCTTGTTCAGGAAGGCTACAAAGTCAGATTCAGATAGATGAGGATGAACAAATTCGCTATCCTTGGTGTAGTCAGGAATACATTAAGCAACAATGCATGAGAAAATTTCTGCTTCTGCTGTTAGTCATCCTTCACTCCCTTTTTGCCGGGGCACAGTTTTATGAATATGGACAGGATCCGGCATCCATTAAGTGGAAATCGGTCAGCAGTGTACATTTTAAGGTGATATTCCCTGCAGGCTTCGATAAGGAGGCGTCCAGGATGCTTATATTACTTGATTCGTATTATGATGAGAACAGTGCCCAGCTGGATCATTATCCCGGCAAAATCCCGGTGGTGCTGCACACTTCCGCGGCCATTTCAAACGGCTTTGTAGTATGGGCACCGCGACGGGTGGAGATGTTCATGTATCCCGATGTAAAAGGATACAGTCAGGACTGGAGTGAGCAGTTAGCCCTGCATGAATTCAGGCATGTGGTTCAGGTGGATAAGTTAGATCAGGGCATCACTAAAGTTCTGACCATTCTCCTGGGCCAGCAGGGGATAGGGCCTGCTGTGGGAATGGTCCCGTTCTGGTTCCTCGAAGGTGACGCGGTTTATGCCGAAACCAGTCTTTCACAAAGTGGCCGGGGAAGGCTCCCGTCTTTTGAAATGGGTATCAAAGCCCAGTTACTTACCGATAAAAGGCCTTATACTTTTTCAAAGTCTTATCTTGGATCCTACCGTGATTTTGTACCAGACTATTACCGGTATGGCTACCAGATGATTACTTATGGACGGTATAATTACGGAAACGATTTCTGGACCGGTGCGCTTAATTATGTTGGTCGTAATCCCTACCTGTTTGACCCTTTGTTCTTCTATCTTCATCATAAAACGGGGAAAGGCAAGACAGGCCTTTACAGGAATACGATGGGGTTTCTTAAAAGCCACTGGGATTCAACTGCTTTATACCGAAGCATTCGTATACCTGCATCTTTCAATGCGCGGGGAACAAGGACGTACACATCATGGAATGAACCGCAACTGCTTCCCGATTTATCAGTTATTGCCGTTAAATCGGGACTAGACAATATCCAGACCTTTGTCCGCCTGGATTCAACCGGGAGGGAAAAGAAGTTGTTTACACCCGGGCGGTTGAACTCCGGCAATATTTCGGTAAGTCATAATCGTATTGTTTGGGATGAATACGTTCCGGGTCTGAGGTGGGATAACCGGGGCTATTCTGTATTACGGCAGTATGATTATGAAACGGGTAAAGTCCGCACTCTGAGCCGGAAGTCACGGTTTTCCGCCCCATCGTTTTCTACTACGGGCGATACGATCGTTGCGGTAGAAACCACCATGGAAAATGATTTCAGGCTGGTATTCATTTCCTCTCTGGACGGAAGTATTTTTACCCGTATACCGTCACCCCGCAACATTCAGCTTCAGGACCCGGCCTGGATAAGCCATACCGGCAGTGTGGTAGCTATTGGTGTGGACCGTAATGGTAAGACAATGGTTGAATATAACCTGGAGGGAGGTACCTGGAAGGATCTGCTTCCGGCGTCCTTCGTTAACATTTCCGATCCGGTGTCTGCCGGGCATTATATCTTTTTCAACGGGACATACATGGGTGTGGATGATATTTATGCGCTTGACCTGAGCAGCGGCGAACTGCGCAAAGCGACCGATGCCCGTTTCGGGGCGTTTGAACCTTCGGTGGATTCGGATCATCGGCGGATGGCCTGGTCGGATTATACGAATAAAGGGTATAATATTGCGGTTAAGGAGATTGATCCCTCTCATTTTGAGACGTTCAACCCCCTGGCACCGGTAAAGGAGCAGCCGTTTTTCAGTTATCATGATCAGGCAGCTCAAAAGCAGGGCGCATTTATCCCGCCCCGGACAGACTCAATCTTTGAATCAAAGGATTACAGCAGGGCCGGTCATTTATTTCATTTTCACAGCTGGTCGCCCTTCTGGTTCGATTATACCGATCCTAACATTGACAACCCTACGGTCAGTCCGGGTATTACACTTTTATCCCAGAATATTCTGAGTACGGCTGTCACCAGTCTTGGTTATGAGTACAGGAATGGTCAGAGTTTTCTGCATACGAATTTCATTTACAAGGGCTGGTTTCCTGTCCTGGATTTTTCGATGACTTATGGCGGGCTTCCAACAGTGAATGCAATTAAGGAAGCGCCGAAGCTGCCCTTAAAAGTCAATAGCTATCTTACCTACAGTCTTAAATCGTACGTGCCGCTAACATTCAATACCGGGAAGCTCTTCAGCGGAGCTCAACCTTCGTTACAACTGAGTTACAGCGGGGAATATTTCTATCATTCAGCTGAACATGTTTATAAGCCAGGAATTTTATACGCTCAGCCCCGGATTTATTTCTACGGTTACCTACGCATGTCGCCAAGAGATATTCAACCCCGTCTGGGCCTTGTTTTCGACGGACTTATTGAAGGCACACCGCTTGAAAATGAGCAGTTGGGAAACATGGAGGTTTACCGGACCAATATTTATCTGCCGGGCTTTCTGAAGCACGATGGGCTAAAAGTCACCGCTGAATTTCAGAGGCAACATCCGCGCCGCTATCTTTTCTCCAATTCCGTCCAGTTTCCCCGCGGATATGCAGGGCTTACCACGGTGAATATGAACCGGCTTGCCTTCGATTACGTTTTTCCCCTTGCTTATCCTGATCTTGACCTTGCAGTGTTTTACCTGAAGAGAATACGAGCCGACTTGTTCGCCGATCTTATGCAGGGGAGTTCGATTTATACTACTGACACGAACGGAGAAACCCGAAAAATAGATGCCACATACCGTAGTTACGGCGTTGAATTATACCTCGATTACCATGTTTTAAGGCTGCTCTTCCCTCTTGAATCAGGCATAAGGTTCAACTATCTGCAAAATGAAAAGCGATTTACAGTGGAAGCTCTCTTTAATGTCAACCTGGGATTTTTCTGATCACTGGGCCACGAACTGGTAGGTAATGATTGCCGGCTGGCTTGCCGGAGCTGAGAGATCACCGGTGAATACCGTTCTTTTCGCATATTTTTCCGCCACTTCCGAAAGACAATCGGGATCCATGGATGCACTAACCACGACTGATTTGGCACTGGTGACGTTCCCCATCTGGTCAACAGTTACGTGAACCTCGACGATCCCATCTCCCATACACTTATAGACCGGAACGGGCAGATCAACTGTTGCCCTGTCCAAAGGGGGTTCGGTGAAGCGGTAGGTAATATTTGTCGGACCGTGATATTGTTTAGCTTTTTCCTCTTTTTCTTTTTCAGAGGTATTGACAGGAACGATATCCCCCTGGTTCATGATATTTTTGATTTTCTCCTGTTCCTTCAGATAATCTTTATTCCTGGATGCGTCAAGTTCTTTTTCAACTTCCTGCACATAATCCTTTGTACTGATCTTTTTATCAAGATCCCTGGAAACATTGACAGCCCTGTTACTTTCATTTAGCTGGCGGTTGAGAAGTTTTTGGTAGTATTGTTCCTCCTCCAGTTTCTTTTCTTCGGCGGCGATCTCATCGGGTGTTTTTTGTTCCTGTTGAGAAAAGTCAATGTACACGTCCAATGGCACTGACGCACTGTAATCATGGATTTTCACGATCAGAAAGATCAGGAGGAAAAACACATGAAAAATCAGGGTTCCAAGGATTCCGATTTTATGCTCTTCATAAAAGCGTTTCAAGGAAAAAGGTTTTGTTCCCAGACCGCTATAAATCTGTTCTGTGTTTTTCACTTTCGGGGGTGATTCTTAATTGCAAATTTAATACGAATATGGAAGTATGGAAATTATATTATAGCAGGAATTTTGTGACCGGACGCTGGGGATTACCTATACTGGAAGCTATTACCATTCAATTCCTGCAGTGTTTCCGGGATGAGTGTCCATTATTGCGGGGGCATAAACCTCACAGGAATGATTAATGTTATAGATGATGTATCCCTTTTCTTTCCTCCTTCCTATCTACGTCACGCACGCCCCTAAATCCTGAAGGGAAAATCCACACCGCCTTGAGATTTTACCGTTTATGTCTTTCCCTCTTCTCTTCTTCACATAAACCTGCCTCAGGGCATGTATCGACGAAAAAACCTTCGACCGATGACCAGTCTATCACCTCTTTCCCTGATCTAATCTTCGTCTCCCAACCGGGCACAGCAAGGGGCTTCGTTATTCTTAAGAAGCATTTACTTTTCTTCTTAACTCCCTTTCTCTCTTTTTACCCCCCCCTTTCTTCCGAAAGTAGCTGATTACGTCAGCCCACAGCAAGGGGCTTCGTCATTCTACGGAGTCTTTTCTTGAAAAGGGATCCCACCCCCGCCTTCCAAACCCGCCGCCCTTAATGACTTTCACCCCCAGGATCTCAGCGTCCCCATTTCAACTTTTTGACGAAAAGTTATCAACTCACCCGAAATGATGACATCCATTTTGATGAATGCCAGCTGAAATCATCATTTTTTTTATCCCACTGCAAGAATATTTCAGTCCTTTTTTGTATTGGACCCTTTCGACCTTCTGACCAGTGAGGGTAATTTTCCTCGCGATGATTACCGGGATTATTCTTTTTTCCTTGTCGTCCCTGCGTCGTTCACCGGTCATACCCACCACGGGCAAAACCGTGGCTATGCATGGGCTACCGCTCCGCGGTTCGGGGGACTGATTCCGGGGATTATTCTTTTTCCTCTTTGTACCTGCGTCGTTCACCGGTCATACCCACCACGGGCAAAACCGTGGCTATGCATGGGCTACCGCTCTGCGGTTCGGGGATTGATTACCGGGATCATGCCTTATTCCCCCTCTTCCCCTCTTCCCTTTCTAACTTTCCAACTTCTTACCATTTTCTCCCTCAACCTTCCCCGGTGAGCAAACTATTTGCGTATTCCGCCATGGCCACCATATCCTGGTGCATCATACAACGGAAATGTTTCTTCGGGCATTGCTGAAAGCCGATTTTGGAGCAGGGGCGGCAGGGAAGATCTTTGACTTCAAAAATCCTGGATTCAGGATGAGCCTGGTATGGGTACATACCGAATTCAGGGATCGTATTTCCCCAGATGGAAAGGATCTTCTTTCCGTATGCGGCGGCGATGTGCATAAGTCCGGTGTCGTGCGTAATCACTATCTTGGCCTGACTTACCACGTAGGCTGAGTCGTCTAGACTGATTTTTCCTGCTAGGTTCACGATATCATTTTTTTGGCTGAGGGCAGCGATCTCTTTTGCCTGCGTTGTATCTTCAGGTCCGCCAAGGATAACGACCGGCCGTTTCAGGTTGTTGATCAGTTCAGCCAGTTTTTCGGGCGGCGCTTTTTTGGTAAAATGCTGTGCCCCGATTACCAGGGCGATAAATTCAACAGGTAACTGCCCACGGGATATTCCGGGGATTTTTGATGATGTCTTTCCCGGGAAATAATCCAGGCCTTTCCCGTCATTTTTTACTTCGAAAGTCGAGACGGTTTGGAGGTAACGGTCTACAATATGCATTACTGGCAGGTGGTTTATTTTAAAATTGACCATAAGCCATTTAGCATAGTTGAGTTTATTAAATGAAAAGGCAAGGATTCGAAGCCGGTTTTTTATCCGTTGCGTTCTAAGGTTATGGTGAAGGTCGATGATATAGTCGATATGTGATTTCCGGATCTTAGGAATCAGTTCGTTCAGGTTATGGTCATACAGCCAGAGTTTGTCGATATACGGGTTGTTTTCCAGGAGGCCGGCAAACCTGCTTTTTGTCAGATAGTGAATTTCAGCGCCTTCAACCTGTTCCTTCAGACAACGGACCACGGGGGTGGTCAGGACGATATCTCCGATAGAGCTGAAACGTATGATGAGAAATCTTACCAAGGGAATTTCATTATAAGGATTTTATAAAGATCAGGATTGCCAGCCAATACTGATCTCTTTCCGGATTCCGGCTGCTGAGAAGTTCTGTCCCACGTACAGTCACGTTCCGGGTTGGTGTAAAAAGGTCGAGAAATTGTTTATCTGTCTGTGAAAACATCTTGTTCATATATGCTATTTCATCGCTTGAGCAGGTTACAAAAACCGGCTTGGAAATGCGGGAGGCCAGCTGACTGATCTCAATTGTAGGTTTAAAAAATTCGCCCGGGCTGAGGGCCATGATGGCTTTGATTTTTGGATTTCCGATGCCTTCCAGAAGGCAGAGGGATGCTGATGAAGAACTGCCCAGCAGGACTACCGGCTGCCCGCTAAGGTTAAATGCATATTCGATGGCCGCATCCACATCTCTGGAAGCCTGGATGAGAGAGGTGCTATAACCGAGCTCAAGTGCTTTTTTAGCGGTCTCATTATCCACATAGTTATAAGTGCTTCCTGATCGCAGATCAACGGCCAGGCAGTTATACTGCATCCTGCCAAACCTGCCGGCGATAGTGTCGAATTCACCTCTGCTGGCATTTTCGGTATGAAACAGGAGTATCCAGGGATTTGTTTTTTTTGAAAAATACTGGTCGGCAGTAATGGTCAGGCTGTCGGAAGACAAAAAAGTGACCTTAGATTTCCTGATGATCTGTGCTCCTGAGTGAAATGCTGTTGTAAAAAGGAGCAATACGGCAAAACAGACGGTACGAATGATTTTGCCGGTAAGAAAATCAGGATATCTCTGCAAGAACGATGATATTGTTAGCTTTTGCTTCAATGACGCCGCCTTCGATGTCAAAAAATGTGGTTTTATTTTCCTTATCAACAATTTTCACCTGACCGTTCTCCAGGGTTGAGATAATCGGAGCGTGGTTATTCAGGAGTTCAAAGGAACCTTTTGATCCGGGTACCTGAACCAGCTTAACTTCACCCACGAACAGTTTTTTTTCCGGTGTTATGATTTCAAGATGCATATTTCCGTCATTACAGAATGATGATTCCGGGTGTCCTGACGCTGGTTGTTTCACCAGCGAACCGGGTCTTTCCGGGATCTATATAAAAAGGGCCGTTGTCTTATTTTGATTCAGCAAGCAGTTTTTCGCCTTTTTCGATAGCTTCATCGATCGAGCCCACAAGGTTAAAAGCTGCTTCGGGGTACTTGTCTACCTCTCCGTCCATGATCATATTGAAGCCTTTGATGGTATCTTCAATCGAGACCAGTGTACCGGGGATTCCTGTGAACTGTTCCGCAACGTGGAAAGGCTGGGAGAGAAATCTCTGAACCCTTCTGGCCCGTTGAACGACGAGTTTGTCTTCCTCGGATAATTCATCCATACCCAGGATGGCGATAATATCCTGGAGTTCGTTATATCTTTGAAGGAGTTCCTTAATTTTTTGAGCGGTTTCGTAGTGTTCTTTTCCGACGATTTCCGGTGTGAGGATCCTGGAAGTTGAATCCAGCGGATCAACAGCAGGGTAAATCCCGAGAGAGGAGATCTTACGGCTGAGTACCGTAGTGGCATCGAGGTGGGCAAACGTCGTTGCAGGTGCCGGGTCGGTCAGGTCGTCGGCGGGTACATAGATCGCCTGGACCGAAGTAATGGATCCGCGACGTGTAGAAGTTATACGTTCCTGCATTTGTCCCATTTCGGTGGCCAGCGTAGGCTGATATCCCACGGCTGACGGCATACGGCCGAGAAGAGCTGATACTTCGGATCCGGCTTGTGTAAAACGGAAAATGTTATCCACAAAGAACAGGATGTCCCTGCCGCCGCTTTTCTCATCGCCATCACGGAATGCTTCGGCAACAGTGAGACCCGACAGGGCCACCGTTGCACGGGCTCCGGGGGGTTCGTTCATCTGACCGAAGACCAGAGTAGCCTGTGAATCTTTCAGCTTTTCATGATCTACTTTACTCAGATCCCAGCCGCCTTCTTCCATGCTTTTCATAAATTCGTCACCATACCTGATAACACCCGATTCAATCATCTCCCGCAGAAGATCATTGCCTTCCCTGGTACGTTCACCCACACCGGCGAAAACAGAAAGACCCGAGTACTGCTTTGCAATATTATTGATGAGTTCCATGATAATAACGGTCTTACCAACACCGGCGCCGCCAAACAACCCGATCTTACCACCTTTGACATAGGGTTCGAGAAGGTCTATAACTTTAATCCCGGTATACAGCACTTCGTTTTCGGTAGATAATTGTTCGAGTTTAGGCGGTTCCGAATGAACAGGATAGCCCTCTTTTATATCGACAGGACCTATACCGTCAATCGATTCGCCAATCACATTAAGAAGCCTGCCCCGTACTTTTTCGCCAACGGGCATCTTTATTGGGGATTCGGTGGAGACCACTTTCATTCCCCGCTGCAGACCGTCTGTTGAGTCCATGGCAATGGTCCTGACGGTGTGTTCTCCAATATGTTGCTGGCATTCAATAACGAGTTTGCTTCCATCCTGACGATCGATGGTTAGAGCATCATGAATATTTGGGAGCTCGGCACCTGATTTTTCGAAACTTACGTCCACAACAGGACCGATAACCTGGATAACTACACCAATATTTTGAGACATCTAAATAGGTTTAAAGAGGCTTTACTTTCAAGAGGACAAATTTAATATTTTTTAAAGAACATTGCATGAAATTTCATATTTAGCGTCATAAATGATCAAGAAAATACTCATAATGTTGTTCCCGGGGGGCTATTTTAAAATTATTCTTAATAACATTGTCATCCTGCCGGGGATGGGATTTGGGGAATTTACATCTCTCCGCTGTTCCCGTTTTGTTGTCAGCAGTCGAATAAAAAATTCGGAAGGGGAGGTTTCACATAACGGTAGTTTATTACATTTGTATGGTTGTCAGGATTGCTGCAGCCTGCTGAGGCTGATGGCGACAGGCGGATGAGATCATCCATCCCTGGCGTGTCGGGCCAAAAGCGCTGACGCTCCGCGTAGCTCTTGAACTAACATTAAAAAGGTCAAAGATGAAAAGACTCTGGCTGTTCTTCCTGTTTTTTTTTATACCCATAATCGTTTCCGCCCAGTTGGATCGGATAGGTGGCGGTCTGGCGTTTTCGTCGGGGATTGATTATAATCATTATCGCACCGGGAACCCTGGTCTCTGGGTCAAACCCTATTTCCGGGTACTGCCTAAGATGTATCTCATTCCTTCAGTTACCATATTCAACCGGTATAAAAGAACAACGTTTACCGAGGAAATCCGGAATTATATGTTTCATGGGGATGTGGACTTACAGTACCAGGTCTTCCAGCAAGATGAAATAAAAATTGTGCTGATGGCCGGTCTGAACGCCACAGGACTTATTTCGAGGTATGATATGCTTGTGGATGTTGGAAGTCAAGTTCTCGACAACACTTCGAACCTGGGCCTTGGGGCCAATATTGGTGCAGGTCTTGAGATGATCATCAATAATTATTACGATGCCGTGCTGACCACCAAATATGTTGCCGGCACCTATAGTCAGTTTGTTATTAACCTCGGTGTGTTGTATTACATCAATCCTAAACAGCACAGGCGTGGCCGGTAATCTGTTGTTCCGGCCTTTATTTTATTGAGTCGCGGTTCACAACCAAAAGGTGAACCGTAACAAAACCGGACGGGATTTTTTTTACATTTAGGACCTGAACGAAATTTCTTCCATGAATTACCTTGACATTCTTCTGGCTATACCCCTTATTTGGGCTGTTTATAAAGGTTTTACAAAAGGGCTTATCTTTTCCGTGGCTTCATTGCTGGCCCTGATACTCGGTATTTACGGGTCTATTCATTTTTCATTTGTCACCGAAGGATATGTCAGAGCCTGGTTTCATACCAGCGACAAATACCTGGCTTTTCTTTCCTTTACCATCACCTTCGTGATTATTGTGGTTATCGTCCACCTGGTGGCATGGGCCATCGACCGTCTGGTAAAGGCGGTCGCGCTCGGTATTGTCAACCGTCTTGCAGGTGTGATCTTTAACCTGGTTAAAATGGCTTTCATTCTGAGTGTTGTGCTCTGTCTTTTGAATTACCTGAACAGCTTCAGTCATTTCCTGCCGGAAGAAACCCAGCAAGAGTCTTTATTGTATGAACCCATATCCCGTTTTGCCCCGACAATTTTTCCTTACCTGAAATTTGATGAGATCAAAAAAAAGCTGGAGAATTTGCAGGAGGAGGACAGTGTGACCGAGCAGGCCTGGCATATGCCCCTGATTATGCCGGTTAATTTGGGCTCCAAGGGACAAACGGATGCCTGCTTTTTTCTTTCGTCTGCCCGTGATTACTGGTCTTCGCCATACAGGTCAGGAAAACCCGGGGGTTATCCCATACTTGAAGGCAATAAACCTGCGTGAACCAAGTTTTTATATCTTAAATATCTACAGGCATACTGATATTATTATCTTTGGGAAAATTTTCTGATCATGAATTTTGTGGATGAACTGAAATGGCGGGGGATGATTCACGATATCACGCCCGGTACCGAAGAACAACTTGAAGAAGGCATGATGGTGGCCTATGTCGGCATAGATCCCACTGCAGATTCGCTGCACATCGGGCACCTTGTCAGCATTATGATGCTGAAGCACTTCCAGGTTTCAGGGCATAAACCTGTTGCCCTTGTAGGTGGTGCTACAGGGATGATCGGGGACCCATCGGGAAAATCGCAGGAAAGAAATCTTCTGGATGAATCCACTCTTCGTCATAACCAGGAATGTCTTAAGAAACAGTTATCCCGTTTTCTCGATTTCGAATCGAAGAAAGCCAACAGGGCAGAGATGGTCAACAACTATGACTGGATGAAGTCCTTTTCTTTCCTGGATTTCATTCGTGATATCGGGAAGCATATTACGGTGAATTACATGATGTCGAAGGATTCGGTTAAGAAGCGACTGGATGCGGATTCAAGTTCTGGGATGTCGTTCACCGAATTTACCTACCAGTTGGTCCAGGGATATGATTTTCTTCATCTGTACCGTACGATGGGATGCAAATTACAGATGGGAGGCTCTGATCAGTGGGGGAACATAACCACCGGCACTGAGCTGATCCGGCGGATTGAAGGCGGGGAGGCCTTTGCGCTTACCTGTCCGCTTATCACCAAATCGGATGGAGGAAAGTTTGGCAAAACTGAGGAGGGCAATGTATGGCTTGATCCTGAAAGAACGTCACCTTACAAATTTTACCAGTTCTGGCTTAACGTGTCTGATGAAGATGCAGCTAAATATATCCGTATTTTCACGATGCTCACCCAAAAAGAGATTGATTCACTGATTGCAGAGCACCATGAAAACCCGCATTTACGTCTTCTCCAGAAAACGCTGGCGAAAGAAGTGACCATTATGGTACATACGTTGGAGGAGTATGAAATGGCAGTAAAGGCCAGTTCCATTCTATTCGGGGAAGCCACCACAGAGGCTCTCGGAAGTATCCGGGAGGATGTTTTTCTCTCCGTTTTCGAAGGGGTTCCCCGGTTTGAATTGCCGTCTGCCGACGTTAATACCGATATTCTCACGCTTCTTGCTGAAGACACGTCTGTTTTTCCTTCAAAGGGGGAATTAAGGCGTCTCATCAATGGCGGGGGATTAAGCCTGAACCGGAAGAAAATCACCGATCCTGCTTACATTGTGACCGGAAAGGATCTTATCAACGGTAAATATCTCCTTGTGCAAAAAGGAAAGAAGAACTATTTCCTCATCAGAATTAAAGAAACCCAATAAATACGATCATTAAAATGGACAGAAAAAAAATTCAGCGTTATAACTTCAGTTCAGTAGATCTTCTGATCTATATGTGGGAGAAAAAGTGGATTCTGATCTCCGTCAGCATCATTGCTGCTGTAGTGTCAATCATCATGTCATTTCAGATTATACCCAAATACAAGTCCACGGTGGTGATGTTTCCGACCACAAATGCCCCGGTTTCGAAATCACTGCTTTCTCCCAATTATGCCGGAAGACAAACGGTGTATGGTTTTGGAGAAGAAGAACAGGCGGAGCAGCTACTGCAGGTTTTAAATTCAGAGCCGGTGAAGGACAGGATCATTCAGAAGTACGATCTGATGAAGCATTACGATATCGATCCATCATCGAGGTATCCTTACACCAAGTTGTATAACGAATACAATTCAAATATTTCTTTCAGGATGACCCAGTATATGTCGGTGATGATCGAAGTCATGGACAGAGATCCTCAAATGGCGGCAGACATTGCCAACGACATCTCCGCCCTGGTTGATACCGTCTTCAACAAAATGACCAAGGAAAGAGCCGAGGAGGCTTTCATCCTGGTAGAAGATGAGTACAGGAATGCTGTAAAAAATGTGGACGGCATCCAGGATTCGCTGCAGGCACTGGGTAAACTGGGCATCAACAATTATGAAACCCAGGCTGAACGGTTTAATGAAGCCTATGCCAATGCATTAAAGGATGGCAAGATGGACGGGGCACAGCGGATTAAGGATCAGATGAAGGTCTTATCCAGATACGGAGGTACTTATCTTTCACTGGTCAACAAACTTAACTTTGAGACGGAGCGTCTGGCTGATCTGCGCCAGCGTTACCGGGAAGCCAGGGTTGAAGTGGAGCAGAACCTTCCTTACAAATTTATTGTGGATTCTGCTTTTAAGGCTGAGAAAAAGTCATATCCGAGGAAATCCATCATTGTGATCATTTCCACGGTATCTGCTTTCCTGCTAACCCTTATTTTACTCATTATCAGAGACAGCATCAGGGAAAGGCTTGAACGGAGAGACGAAGAATGACCGAAATACTGGCAAAATACAGGAGTCTGATTAATGTATGGGCAATTTCTTTGCTGTTTGTAGCCCTGAATGGTTTTCTTATTTATAAGGAGATCTATTTTCTCCCGCTGCTCCCCTTTGCCTTGTTTTTTATCTTACTGGCTTTTACCTCACTGGATAAGCTTGTACTGATGATTGTCTTTTTCGTTCCGCTTTCGATCCCTCTGAGTTTCCTGGTGAAAGATTTGCCTGTGGATCTTTCTTTGCCGTCCGAACCCCTCCTGGCCGGGGCCATGCTGTTGTTTTTCATCAAGTATTTACGCGGTGAGTATGCTGACCTGAAGATTCTTAGGCATCCGGTTACACTTGCGATCTATTTCAGCCTGGCCTGGATGTTTGTGACCACCCTTACCAGTTCTGATATTGTGGTTTCGGCTAAATATCTCCTTGCAAAAATGTGGTTTGTAACCAGTTTTTACCTTCTTGCCGCCATCATTTTCCAGGAAAGGAAATACCTGAGCCGGTATTCCTGGCTTTACATTATCAGTTTTTCTTTTGTCGTTGTGTACACGTTGATAAGGCATTCCACTTACGGACTGGACAATCAGATGATGGCTCACCGCATGATGCAGCCATTCTATAAAGATCACACTTCTTATGGTGCCACGCTTGCCATGTTACTCCCCGTCATGCTGGCGCTGCTTTCGAATATGAAGAGGGAATCTGTAAATGCCAGATTCCTCATGATTTTGCTTGTTCTTTTTTATGTTTTTGCGACGGTGTTTTCCTATACACGCGCTGCCTGGCTCAGTCTTGCCGTGGGGCTTTTTATCTGGCTCCTCATCAGACTCAGGATCCGGTTCATGTTTATTATACTTGCGACGGGAGCAATGATTGCGATATTTTTAATGTTCCAGACACAGATAATGCTGAGGGCTGAAAGGAACCGTCAGCAGAGTTCGGGGAAACTGAGTGAACATGTTGAATCCATGTCCAATGTTTCCACGGATCAGTCAAATCTTGAACGCATAAACCGGTGGAGTTGTGCTCTGAGGATGTGGGAAGAAAGGCCGGTATTTGGCTTCGGTCCGGGGACCTACCAGTTTAAATATGCACGCTTTCAGCGGTCCTATGAAAAAACAGAGATCAGCACGGATTTTGGTAACCGGGGAACGGCTCACAGTGAATATCTGGGTCCTTTAGCTGAATCCGGTCTGTTTGGAATGCTTAGTTTCATCATCATTATCATAAGCATTATTCTAACGGGCATCAGGGTATATTATACTGCACGGGATGCATATATCAGGCGGTATGCCCTGGGAGTGCTCATAGGTTTTATCACATATTGCGTCCATGGCTTTCTCAATAATTTTCTGGATACGGATAAGTCTTCGGCGCTGTTCTGGGGCTTTGCGGCAATGCTGGTAGCCATGGATCTTTACCACCGGGGGGCGATGGAAGAGGAAAAGGGGCCTTCATCTGAAGTCACCGGATTCAGGGGATAGCCCTTTCATACACCAGAAATACCCAGGCCAAGTATGGAAATATCATCAAAAATGGAAGAATTTTCTTCTTCAATTTTTTGAAGTTTGATGATTTCAGAGATGTTTTCATCAATGCTTTCGTTGTTGGAGATCTCCTTTTCAATAAAGCTGGTTCCAAACTCAACCCCGTCACCTTCGATAAGTTCTACCAAACCATCGGTATAGCAGAGAACTTTGGCCGGTCCTTCAACTGTGAGTATTTCCCTGTGTATGAAAGGCAATTTGTCGAGCATTCCCATTCCCACACATCCGCTTTTCAGCTGAAATAGTTTATTTTGTGAATTATCGTACAAAAAAGGCGGGTTGTGGCCGGCATTGATATATTCCAGGGTCCTCGTCGTATAATGGTATTTGGCCAGGAAAAGGGTAATGAATTTTTCACCTTTGGCGCTTTGCAACACACGTTCGTTCAGTTCCACTACGATATCCTTGAGTTCCATTCTTCCGGTAAACAATGCCCTCAGATTCGCCTGAAAGTTTGACATAAGGATGGCTGCGGAAATTCCTTTTCCCGAAACATCAGCGATACAGAAACCGACCTGGTTATCAGACAGCCGGATCACATCGTAATAATCACCGCCCACTTCGTAATGGGGATGATAAAACGCTTTAAAGTGTACATGCCGGTTACTTGGAAGTTTATCGTTCTCGGGGATGAGCATGTTCTGCATTTTCGAGGCGAGTTCAAGCTCCCTTTTGATGGCTACCTGCCTTAGATTTTCCTTATACAGCCTGATGTTCTCGATGGCAACGATGAGGATATTGGAGATAGTCTGAATGAAACGAAGATGCTTGATGATCGGACTCATGCCTTCGCATTCCTCATCGATGTCACCGATAAGCACATAGGCGATAGGCTGGTCTTTATGAAAAACGGGGATGACAATATCGACTTCATCATGAATCTTCTCCGTAAGGACGCTTGAGGGAGATATTTCCCGGATATAAAGTAATTTTTCTTCGATGCCGGAAATTTCGGTGACTTCTTCTGAAAATCCCGAATTCAGGATGCATTCCCAGGTCTCATTCAGCTTAAAGATGATGATTTTCCCGATCTGTAATTCTTTTTTGAGGATATTTTCATACCGGAGGAGAAGGTCTGGAACGGGCAAATTTTCATTAATTGCGAGGGTGATTTCAAGCAATGAATTAAGCTTGAAGGTGGTCACTTGTAAGCGGCGATTTCTCGAAGATGATTTTTCAGGCATAAAAAAATTTCCTTATCCAGGGTAAATATAAGGAAATTTCTCTTAGAAGGTTTCAGTATGCCTGACCTATTACTTCACTCTTTCGGAGTAGGATCTGTCGCGCGTGTCCACCCTAATTTTGTCACCGGTATTCACGAAAATGGGGACCATAATTTCAGCTCCGGTCTCGAGAGTGCATGGCTTCAGGGCTGTGCTGGATGAAGTGTCGCCTTTAACACCGGGTTCTGAATAGGTAACCTCCAGTACCACGAACGGTGGAAGCTCAACAGAAAGGGGAGTTTCCGTATCGGCGTGGTAAACGATTTCCACTTCCTGTCCTTCCTTATACAGGTCTGAGTTTTCAACTATAGACTTTTCAATAGAGAACTGTTCATAGGTTTCCAAATGCATAAAATGAAACCCAAGGTCATCGGAGTAAAGAAACTGATAGGGCCTTCTTTCCACCCTGGCAGTATTCACCTTAACACCGGCGTTGAAAGTGTTTTCTATGACTTTGCCTGTGGTCAGGCTTTTCAGTTTTGTTCTTACGAAAGCACCACCCTTGCCTGGTTTGACATGCTGAAACTGGACAATCGTGTATAGATCGTTATTATATTCAATGCATAATCCATTTCTGAAATCAGCGGTCGTTGCCATAATTTGTTTTTTTTGAGAAACTTAGCTTTTTAAAAAGAGAGCGTAAAATAAGCAAATTTATTTTTGGTTTGCAAGATAAAAAAGAAGAGGAGGGAAGAATGGGAAGATTGTGCGGTGCAAGCGGGTGAGGTGAGGATTTAACAGGCGTATAACATAAGCCTTCGGCCAACTGCATCTTGAAATAATACCTTCTACAAGTTAGTTTTGCTGCAAAGCATTTTATGATGGAAAATCAGCAAAGAGGTCAACACCGCCAGGAGATGTTCGCTCTGATCGAACAATGGCAGGAGAGCAACCAAACCCAATTAGATTTTTGTCAGGAACATGAAATTTAGCTGGCCCCGTTTCATTATTGGTAAAAGCGATATAGTAATCAGGACCAGGAAGAACATTCAGGATTTATCCCTCTCGAAATATCCTCTTCCGGAGCCAGGGTTGTTGAGATCCGTTATCCTAACGGAGTGATCCTGAAACTTCCGGCACTTGATCTTAAGCTTTTAAAACAACTGGTCAACCTGTAAGCACGAAAATTGGGATGTTTACCCTGACCTCAACCTACCGGTATTCCTTTTATGCCGGGCCGACAGATATGCGCAAAGGCTTTGACGGTCTGTGCGGCCTGGTTCATCATGAGCTTAACCGCAGACCGGTGACCGGTGAAGTGTTCGTCTTTATAAACCGCCAGCGTGACAAGATTAAATTGCTGCACTGGGTACTGGGCGGATTTGTATTGTATTACAAGCGTCTTGAACGAGGTGCTTTCGAGCCTCCAAAAGTGAAACCTGGAGAGAAAACATGTCATATAACCTGGTCATCACTGATGCTGATGATCGAGGGAATAATGATTGAAAAATCCAAACAAAGAAGGCTGTATTTTATCAACAATCAGCTCATTGCTTCTTAATAAAAACCCTTGAAAATATTAGGGTTACAGAGATGTTTTTGCGATTTTTGCTATATGCAAAACGGGCAGGAAATATCATCCGGAAATCAGGTTGTTTCTCTGGCACAATACCAAGAGTTACTGGCAGAAAATATGTACCTGAAACAGGAACTTTCCCAGCTTAAAAGGATGATCTTTGGCAGTAAAAGTGAACGCTATGTTGCCAGTGATCCGGGACAGTTAAGCCTGGATTTGGGTATGGAAGCTCCTCTGGCGGCTGAGCCACAAACAGAAGAGATCACTTATAACCGCAAGAAGCCGGAAGGGAACAAAGGATCGGCCAAACGTCTTGAATTGCCGTCACACCTGCATCGTGAAGACCATGTCATAGAACCTACTGAAGATATTACCCAGGCAAAAAAGATCGGAGAACTAGTCACAGAAGTTCTGGAGTATGTGCCGGGTAAATTTTATGTGGAACGGTATATCCGTCCCAAGTATGTACTGCCGGCAGAAGAAAAAATTGTAGTGGCTGAACTGCCCAGCCTTCCCATACCTAAAGGCAATGCCGGACCGGGACTGCTGAGCCATCTACTGATCAGCAAGTTCGTGGATCATCTGCCATTTTACCGTCAGGCCGGGCAGTTCAAGCGTCAGGATATTACCATCGCCGAATAGACTATCAGTGGTTGGTTTACGGCATCCTGCCGTTTGCCCGAACCGCTGTATGAGACCTTAGTAAAGAAAGTCCTTGAGAGTGATTATCTGATGGCCGATGAAACGCCTATCCCGGTACTGACCAAAGATAAGCCGGGAGCCACACATAAAGGTTACCACTGGGTCTATTACTCACCGGAGCATAAAAGGGTATGTTTTGATTACAGGAGAAGTCGGGAACGAGCGGGTCCGGAAGAATTTTTACAGTCATACAAGGGCGCGTTATAAAGTGATGGGTATGCTGCGCATAATAAATTTGGAAACAAGGAAGGAATAACCTTATTATCGTGCATGGCACATTCCAGGCGGAAATTTGAACAGGCCAGGGACAATGATCCTGACAGGGCAGGGTATGCTTTGGAAAAAATACAGCATCTCTATGCCATAGAGCGCCAGGCCCGTGAAGAAGGACTAACATACCAGGAAAGAAAAAGTTAACGTCAGGAAAAGGCTGTAGTGATACTGCAGGAAATGGAATCCTGGATAAAAGATCAGTTACCGGAGATACTTCCCAAGAGTGCCATTGGAAAAGCATTAACCTATACATTAACGCTATGGAAAAGGCTGGTCAGGCATACCGAAAACGGGAAATGGGAGATCGACACTAATCTAATCGAGAACAGCATTCGGCCGGTCGCACTCGGAATAAAAAATTATATGTTCGCAGGGAGTCCTAGCTTGTCCCGATCTTTCGGGAAAGCTGCTCATTCATCGACAAGTATTGAAACGAAGCTGAAATAAGGTTTCAGGGCTTCAGGTTTTCAGAGTTTCAGGTTTTCCTTCAGGCACCGTAGCTTTAGTGAATGTGTCATGGGTGTTCAATATATTCAATGAATTTTTTCAGGCAGATACAATGGCATTGCCTTCTCTCTTTTTCCGATTATCTATGGGATGGGTTCCCTGTAGTGGCCTGATTTATCTGGCCACTGGGTTAATCAGACATTCAGATTTACCAGACCTTCACGGATTAAATTAACTGGTAATGAAACTACCGGGAAAATTTTACAGCTTGTGGAAGTAAAGCAGATCAATTCAGAACTGAAACTGTTTAAAAGGTATTACTGAATGCTCATTTTTTTTCTGCCAGCTGGTATTCGTGCGGCGTTTTTCCTTCTATTTTCTTAAATACCTTGCTGAAATGATAACGGTTGTTGAAACCGCAATTCTGGTAGATCTCTGAAATTGAGTTTTTCTTTAGCAGTTCCTTCGAATGTTCTATCCGGGAGTAATTGACGTATTCATGAAAGCTCATCCCGTAAATTTCTTTGAACTTATGGGTCACAAACGACGGACTTCGGCCAATGAATTCAGCGGCCGATTTGACATCGATCGATTTGTCCAGATTCTCTTCCACGTACCGCTTCAGGTAATATTCGGGCTCAGCCCGTTTCAACTCAACCAGTTTATTTTTCAGAATAAGGTCGGCAAATTTCTGGAATAATTCCGAGATCAGCATCAGTTGTTCCTTCCCGATAATCTTCATTGAATTGTAACTCTTTTCAAGCATCCGGACTTTGGTGTGCTCATTAAGTGAACATTCCTCAATGATGGTTTTGAAATTATGCTCGGACCTGACCTGGCCGAAGTGCAGATAGCCTACCAGGAAATCTTCGATGAACAAAGGGAGGAACATCTCATAAAGACCGTTGTAGCACCTGTAAAGGATCGGCTTTTTCTTTGCATTTGCCTCGCTGAATTTATCCCGGTCGCAGGCAATGCATTTGTGTTTGAGTTCTTTTTGAATGATTTGGCAATAATTCTGGTAATCGCCGTTATTCCCTGCTATTTCACTGGTATATTGATCATGATCGATAGCGTAAATAAAGGATGTCCTTATCGAAAAAAGATTCGATAGAAGGTCCATCATCTTCTTGATCTCGTCGACCTCGATAGTTAATTCTTCAGTCTGTATTTCCATGTTTTCGTATTTTTTGAATAAACGACTTTTGGGAAATTGTTTAAAGAGGATTCACAAAGAAACATATCATCATAAATTAAAAGAGGGTTGGTCCCGGGAAATATAGCATTTGAAAAAAACAGGACCACTTTTTTGCCAGACTATAATAACGAAACCGGTATATTAATCGGAGACAGGCCCGTACATCCGAAGTAAGTCCGGTTTTTTACCCGGGAAAGCTATGCTACATTTTTTAACAGTAGCAGGTCAAGTTATTTATTATGAACTTGTTGCGGGCAGAGTCCAGCGGTAAATATATTAAGATTTTGGCTAAAGTCATAACAAAAGATACCATTTTTTCAGGTTTGCCTGATTTGATACAACATTTGCATTTTCAGACATTGAAATCCGGATACAGATAAACTTAACTTGCACATACGGACAATAACAAACACCTGCGGGAAGTTCCGGTGAAATAAATCTAAAGATACCATTTAGTTATTTGAGGCTTTTTCATAGTTAGTAGTTTTAGGTTTTACTAAATCTTTGGATCAGAGAATATTGTCAATGCGATATTATCTGAATTCAAAACCAGTTGCGGCAGGAGACACTTTATGAATAGAAACAGGTTTTATTGATTTAAACCTGTTTCTATTTATAAATTTTCGGTAAGAAGAGAAACGTATTTAAATGTTCTAAAATTGGAGGTAATAATGCCAGGACCAGGAGCTTATTGGTTTGGAAAAGAGGAAATTGATGAAGTTATGGAGGTTATGAAACAGGGATACCTTATAACTAAAAGCTCTTACTTATGCAAACCAAAGATACTGAGAAATAATTTGATGGCCGACTGATTTATGTTGGTTTCTATTTTGAGAATAAGTATATTGTGCAAATCCGCCAGCAGGACACTGGCTGGAGAACATCCATTCAATCACGATTTAAATTTACTTATTCTTACCACGTTGGATGTTTTAGTATAACTTCAAAGTATTATCAAAGACATTTCATAAAATAGTTGTTAAATCATCATTATTTATAAATATTATAGCACCACTAACATACTTACTCATTTGAAACTTTATTTATTTATTGTATTGATATTGTGCGGATTAATCTCGTGCAGTACTCCAGGTCGACCTAATAAGTATCAAGAGATAACCTCAATTAAGGAAACAACCTTTCCGGGTATAACAGGAAGTGTTCATGATGCTGAAACGGACGGGGTTTTATCTGCCAGGATAGTGATAACAGACAGGGACAGCAATGTCGTTCGTTCGTATTATCGCTTTGAACCTGGATTTTTTACCAATGAAGACGGAACATTCGAGCAAAAACTCGAACCCGGAACATACCGTATTGAAGTATACCACGGATTCGATTACCTTTCACAGGATACCACATTAAATATAGCCCCAGGGCATGGGTTTGACATGAATATATTCATGCAGCCGTGGGTTAGTCTTAAAGACCTCGGTTGGGTGAACGGAGGAGGACATTGCCATTTGTATACCGAAAAGGTACAGGATGATTCAATGCTTATGATGGTACGCCGGATCTGTCTTGGTCAGGGTGTGGATTTTCTGTGTGCGGCACAAGGGTGGGGCGGTTACACCGATTCGACCTGGCGGGAAGGTTATGCCAAATTCACCGATAACCGGTTTATCCTTCATTACGGTTCGGAAATGCCTAAATACAGAACGGGCCATACATGGTGGTTGGGACAAAAAAGTACCAGGGGATATTTTTGGAAAACCATGGATGAAAACTATGAAAATAAATATTACCAGTCACCTACCCGGGACGAATGGAATTTCGATGATCTGGGATTTCCCTATATCCCCTGTCCTGAAGTCATTCAACGGATAAGGAAAGCTGATGATGCCGTAGCTATCATCCCCCACCCGACTTCATGGTGGTGGCAGCCCCGAGGAAAGATAACCAAATATACTACGAATGTAGCGGCTTACCTCTCATTTGGCTTATTATCCGGTAAAATATGGGACGGCGAGGTGGTGATGGGGTATAATCATGATCATTATATGTATCAGAACCTTTGGTTTAATGTGTTGAACCAGGGTTACAGAATGCCGGCCATGGCTGAACTGGATGGCGGGCTGGGGAATAATGACCGGTTTTATTACGGCTCCATGCGGACGTATTATTACGTCGGGGATACTTTCGACATTGCTCACGTGACAGATGCAGTCCGTCGTGGCGAAACCTTTGTTACTTCCGGTCCCATTATTAAGGCAGATGTCGATCAAAAGTACAGGATCGGGCAGATAATCAGGCCGGAAGGTTCTCCGCATGAACTTCATATCCAGGCCTGGGCCTCCGGTGATAGAAAAGACTTTTTATCTTACGTAGTCGTCTACCGGAACGGGCAAATCTTTAAACTCTGGGATATCCGTGATAAGAAGCCAAGGACATTCAAAGAATCGGTAAGTATTAATGAGACAGAGCCGGCCTGGTATGTTATCAAGGTATATGGCCGGAGAGCCTGGAGCGATCCGGAGTACCTCGATATTTTAAAAACATCACAAAAAATGCTGTACGACAGCCTTCCTGCTTCGGAGAACGGACCGCACGACGTTGCCATTACCAGTGCGTTCTATTTCTGGCCCGAAGGTACTCAGGACCCAAAACCACTTGAATCCGATGTAAATCTTTCACTCGTATCCTCCAACGGGAAACCGGTGGAGAAAGTCACTGTTGATGTTTTATTGAACGGGACTTCAATAAAAACTGAACAGGTTTTTAACGGGAAAGCTCACTTTAAAATGCCCGTGAACAGCCTGTTGAAGATAACGAGCAATGATCATAAAACCATATATAGAGGTTTATTCCTCGATTATAAACCTCATCTGAAACTTCTTGAAAAACTCGCAACTGGAAAATGGATGGATGACTACAACCCGGCAATACCTTTTTCTCCGGGGGAAGTCCCCTGGGAAGCATATAATTTCAACGAAACCCGGGACCTGCTTTCAGATGTCAATTGGAGAATTATAATTGTGCCGAATGAAAGGGATGATCTGTGGGGGGGATTTGAGGCACTGTTTAATTCTCACAGGTAGTGACTTTATGCAACTTTGTTCTTCAGTGCCATTATTGTAAGAGCATATTAACCCTCCATAATTTCATATTTACCGACTTATCTAAAACAAATGAGAAATGTTTAAAATTAAATTACTAAAATACACACAGCGGTTCAGGTACCCGGGCATAGTAATAAAACTGCTCTTTACGGCATCAATTATTTTATCCTTTGGATACAGTTTAGATGCAAAACCACTGACCAAACCCTTGATGCAGGCAATTACTATAACCGGTAATGTCACCGACGCCAACACAGGAGAGCCCGTTCCGGGTGCCAACATCGTTGAGAAGGGAACGACAAACGGTACCATTTCCGATGTAAACGGCCTCTATAAACTTACGGTTTCAGGTACCGATGTAAACCTTGTCTTTTCATTTGTCGGGTATTTGACACAGGAAATTCCTGTTGGCGGAAATACCCAGATTAATGTGGCACTTAATACTGATGCCAGGAGTCTTGACGAAGTAGTCGTTATCGGGTATGGCACTCAACGTGCAAAAGACCTTACCGGTGCGATTTCAATGGTATCGGTCGAGGATATGAAAAAATCGGAATTTCCTTCCATTCTGAGGGCACTCCAGGGCCAGGCTCCTGGTGTCCTGGTCACTCAGTTATCAGGTGATCCCGGTGCTGAAATGTCGGTTAAAATCCGGGGCATCGGGTCTATTAACAGGTCATCCGAACCTCTATACATCATTGACGGCGTTCCCGCCAGCGGAATGAACGGGATAAGTCCGGAAGATATTGAGTCGATGCAGATCCTGAAGGACGCTTCTTCCACTGCCATCTACGGTGCCCGCGGTGCGAACGGCGTAGTGATAATTACGACCAAAAGGGGTAAAAAGAACGGTGGGCTTAAAACTCAGTTCTCAACATATGCTAAGTTTTCCGATTTCCCCAAATCCCGTCGCTATGACGTTATGAATGCTGATGAATATGTTGCACTGACCCACGAGGCTTATGTTCTTACAGATCCTGACAACGAACCGGCGATCATTGCCAATGATTCATTGCGACAGGCCTATGGAAACACCGATACCAACTGGCAGGATCAGCTATTAAGAACAGGTCACGGACAGAATTATTATCTTGGTATTTCGGGAGGAAATGAGCATGGCAATTTCAGTGTTTCGGGAAATTATTACTCCGAAGATGGCGTCATGATCAATACCAATTTCGAAAGGTTGAATTTACGGGCTAATTCAGATTTCAGCTTGTGGAAGGACAGGCTGACTATCGGGGAATCATTTCTCATATCACGTACCAGGGGCCATGGCAGCCAGGGCGGACAGGGAAACAAGTGGGTGGCCGCCACCTACTCTTCACCTCTCATGCCGGTGTACGAGCCAAAAAATATAGGGGGTTACGCTGGTCCTACCGACTCCATCAACGGCCGTAATGAGACGACTAACCCTGTTGCAGAACAAATGCTCCGCAACCAGGATAATCAAAATATGCAGGCCATTACTGACATGTATGCTGAACTTCAGATTGTGAAAGGGCTCAAATATAAGCTAAACCTCGGACTAACGTACGGGAATACCCGCAATTCGGTCTGGATCCCATTATATGTGCTGGGAGACATTGGTAACCGCTCAAACTCCGTTTCCGAAGACAGAGAATATTCCAATGATAATAAGCAGTGGCTGATAGAAAATCTGCTTACCTACACCCATTCTTTTGGAAATCACAATTTTTCTCTCCTGGCAGGTCAGAGCCGGCAATACAACAATGGCAATTCGTTTACAGCCATAGGTCAGAATTTCAGGGATCCGAATCATCATACACTGTCCCAGGCAGAAACTGCTTCGAGTCTCGATTCCTATGTATATGAAACCATCCTGGACTCTTATCTTGGCCGTCTGATATATGATTATAAAGGAAAATATCTTTTGACCGCAAGTATCCGCCGCGACGGATCCTCCAGGTTCGGACCCGAGGGACAACGATACGGAAACTTTCCTTCATTTTCTGTGGGATGGAAGCTGAATGAAGATTTTTTCAGGGATGTTAAACAGATCAATCTTCTGAAACTAAGAATTGGCTGGGGAATAACCGGTAACCAGAATATAGGTGATTATGCCTATGACACTTATCTGCTTCGGCCCGATGCTTCAAGGTATTTGTTTGGT
Organism: uncultured Bacteroidales bacterium; assembly: GCA_963732905.1. Lineage (GTDB taxonomy): Bacteria > Bacteroidota > Bacteroidia > Bacteroidales > DASQZK01. The sequence goes on along the minus strand of CAVTBM010000004.1, from coordinate 423,795 downwards.
ACCGATGAAACCGTATATCTTGGTGCTACCGACCTCAGAAGTACCGGTAACCCCAAGATACAGTGGGAACAGAGTAAAATGACCAATTTTGGTTTCGACTTCAGCGCATTCAACAACCGGTTGGAAATAAATGCTGACTATTATATCAAGAATCAGGATAAAATGCTTACCACCATTGAATTGCCAATGCTGTATGGCAAAGACTGGGACGATCCCGCTTCCAACCCCTGGTATAACCTGGGAGATGTACAGAACAGGGGATTCGAATTTGGTTTAATGACCCGGAACAATATCGGGAAATTCAATTACAGCTTTGGTGTCAATCTCACAACCATCAAGAATATTGTGAAACACCTGCCCAATTCGACCCCGATCTATACTTCTTATACAATTACCGAAGAAGGACATGCCATCGGAAGCTTTTACGGTTATGTGGCTGACGGGATATTTCAGAGCCAGGATGAGATCGATAACCATGCTGAACAGACCGATGTACAACCCGGTGATATCAAATTCCGGGATCTTAACAACGATGGTGTGATTAATGCACTCGACCAGACCATCATCGGCAAGCCGATCCCCGATTTCACCTATGGGATCAATATCAATCTCGGGTATAACGGATTTGATATCAACCTTTTCCTCAATGGCATGCAAAACCTTGATGTTTATAACGATCATTATTCATACATAGGACTTGCTACCGACAGGAATTCGAAAGACTTTAATAAACTTAGCAGTATCGCATCCGGTTACTGGTCTGAAACGAACCCTACCAACTCAGAGACACGCCTGGCTACCAGCGATCCGAATCAGAATTCAAGACATTCTACCTGGTTTGTTGAAAATGCTTCATTTTTAAGGATCCAGTCGGTTCAGTTGGGTTTTAACCTGCCTGAACAGATTACAAACAGGCTTAATATCTCTCATGCCAGGATCTATGTCAATGGCCAGAATCTGCATGTATTTACGAAGTACAGGGGATACGATCCTGAAATTGGTAATACAGATGTGCTGAATATGGGAATTGATGCAGGATTTTACCCTGCACCCAGAAGCTTCCTGTTTGGTATTCAACTGGATTTCTAACAGAAATGAACAAGAATGTAGTTACGACAATATCACAAGCGAAATTCTCCTCACTGGAGAAAAAAATTCAAAGAATATGAAAACAAGCAAAATATTTTTTCTGACCCTGATCGTTTCGCTATTTTTCGCAAGTTGTTCAAATAGTGTCCTCGACGTGCAAAACCCGAATGCGATCACACAGTATAGCTATTATGTCAACCTTGATCAGGCCAACCAGGCCGTGATCGCCTGCTATGATGCGCTGAAGGGAAACGGGCTCTATGGTTTAAGAATGCCCTTTGTTTCCAATGCCATCAGTGATTTCGGAGTATTTGAAAGTCCCCGTTTCAGACAGTTGATCTATACCCCAAGTGATGGAGACATCAAATTCATCTGGGGTTATTCATACCGAGGCGTTACCAAATGTAACCTGGCTATTGATAAGATTTCGCAAATCAAAGATCCGGCAATGACTGACGAGATCAGGGCAAACCTTATTGCCCAGGCCAGATTCCTGCGTTCCCTTTATAATTTCATCCTTCATACGAAATTCAACCAACCGCCCCTGATTACGAAAGTCATTTCCGACATGCAGGAAGAATTCGGTAATTCAAGCTGGGATGAATTCCTTGCCCAGATCGAAAAGGACCTGATCGGATATGATGACGACGCCGGCAATCATATTTCCGGCGCTATCGAGGTTCTCCCGGAAACCTGGGACAATGCAAACGTAGGAAGGGCGACCAAAGGTGCAGCCCTTTTCCTGATGGCTAAAACTTACCTTTACCATGAAGATTGGGAAAAGGCAAAGGAATATGCACAGAAGGTCGTCGATCTTGGAATTTACAGTCTTATGCAGGCTCAGGGTCCCGACTCCACCGATTATATCAACGCTTTCCTCAGCAACTCATCGTCAGTTGACCTGACCTACAAAGGCAGAACATACAAATCTGAAAATAATGATGAATCCATTTTTTCTATTCAGTACGCCGCCGGCGATTTCGTAAGGAATGCGAACCTTCCCGGATGGATGTGCGATGGAAGCGTATATAATGCCTATAACGGGATTAACGGCTGGAGAAACACCTCCTGCTCGGTCAGCTATGCCAATGAATTTGAGAAAACGCCATATCATACATCGGGTATAAAGTACGACCCCAGGAAATACGGCACCATTTATGTTCCGGGTGATACCATCACCAATGATAAAAGTAGCCCGAATTACGTACCATTTGACCCGAAATTACACCTCCTGACCAATATCAAAACCGGTTACGGTATAAAGAAATACCTGTACCCGCTGCATGAAGGAACAGCGGCCCCTTACAATTCTCCAAACGACTGGAGATTATTCAGGTATTCTGAAGACCTCCTGATACTTGCAGAAGCAGAATATCATATCAACGGGAGCTCAGCAATCGCCCTCGACGCGATCAATCAGGTAAGGGAAAGGGTCGGTCTTAATCCACTTACTGTGGTCACTCCGGCAGCTATCGTTCACGAGCGGGCCAGTGAGCTGGGCTTTGAAGGGCAAAGATACTGGGATCTCGTTCGTTGGGGAAGACTCGGCGGTGAATGGCCGAACCCCAGTGATTATATCGAATACTTCCACATCGGCAGGGATGAATTCTTCCCCATTCCGACAGGAGAAATTAGCAAAATGCATGGTAAATTGGTACAGAATCCGGGGTGGTAAATACTCCCGGTCAATATTTCAATCCCGAGTATTCGATAAGGTCACATTTAATAGATCCGACTTTAAGGTCAAAGCTGACCCTGATGGGGACCCGGTTATGGTCATCTGACAGCCAGATGGTCATATCATCCTCGTCATTGAAGATACGTCCAGGTTCCACATATGGCACCAGTTTGATACACCTGTATTCGCCCATACGGGTCTTAAGGGTTTCCACACCACGGTAACGCATATCGAAAGGGAAAATTTCATTATCAAAAAAAGTGTTGATATGAATGATATCCCCGTTTTTCATGGTGTCAAAATCCTGGTTCCTGATGTAGTAAAATACCGACACCATATCCCGGATATCGGGTGGAACTTCAAATGTTTTGTTATCGATATTGGTCACTTTTAGGTTGGGCTGGTCGTAAGATACCAGGTTGTATTTCCTGTATTTCCCTTCATGGATATCGCGTACCGACTTATATGGAAGGAGGGTATACGGATCAAAGAAGGATTGGTATTCATCCCTCACCTTATAGAGTTTATCGGCGAGACCGGCTGATTTTGCCAGCATCATACTGTGATATACGGGTTTTCCATCGAGCAGGACTTCTTTCAGCTCTGAGTCGACATACCCACCGTCAAACGGTCCGTAGTAAATCACGAACCGCAGCTTTTCCCCCGGAATGAAATTATTCCCGCCGCTCTGGGCATGAAGAATGGCTGGGAAGAGAAGCGTAAAAAACAGGATTATTGATTTTCTCATAAGCATATTTTCAGGAAATCTCAATTAGCCGTCCCGGTCAGAAGATCTTGTTTTTAGGTACGATTGCAACAAAATCCTTCAGATAAAACGGTTCGAAATAGGCAACATTCTCAAACCTCCCATGTCTGAATTTTTCCAGGGTCAATTTCACCATGTGGGAGGCAGACAGATTGTAACTACTGTCGATCAGGGCATGATCATGTCGTAGCATTTTGCGGCATTTTTCCGCACCGTCGCCGAAGAACAGGATCCGGTGATTATTTAGAAGTTCACGGTAACTTTTTTCATCAACGATATCTGCAAGGACTTCGCGTACCGGATTGAGTCTGGTATCAAAAAAGGCAGAATACACTTCCATCCTCCGGGCATCGATCATCGGGCAGAGGAGGGTTTTTTCCTCCATGGTAATCCCGGGATGAACGGAAAGGTAGCCATTGGCCATGATCTCCAGGGTACCTGCCGAAAGGAGAGGAACAGAAAGGGCGTAAGCCATCCCTTTGGCAGTAGACACCCCGATACGCAGTCCGGTATAGGATCCGGGCCCTTTGCTGACGGCCACGGCATCGAGTGATCCTGGTTCTGTCCCCGTCTCTTTAAGTACCTGGTCAATGAACGTTGTCAATAGTGCCGCATGGTTTTTGCCTTCATTGTTCATCCTTTGTGCAAGAATTTCCTCATCCCGGGCCAGGGCAACAGAACAGACAGAAGTGGCTGTATCCAGATTCAGTATCAAACTCATTCTAATTCTCCAGCTTTGTTACTTCGATTCCGCTTTGAATAATTCATTCTTGTCAACAACTTCGATCAGGGTGTTGTTTTTCAGCTTGGATGAAATCGCAGAATACGGGGCAACCACAACAAGGTCGTCCTTTTCAAGGCCTGATTTTATCTCTATATAAGACTCATCCTGTATTCCTGTTTCAACGACTTTCATTTTTGCGGTATCGTTTTTGGCTATAAATACAACGACAAGTTCTTTCTTTTTGTTATTCGCCTCAGAATTTTCTGGTCTGTAAGTCGTGTCTCTCTGAGTAGTAATCGTATCAGGTCTGGTTGTAACGGACTGAATGGGAACGGAATAGACTCCATATTTTCTTGAAGTCTGGATATCTGCAGTGGCCGACATACCCGGACGAAACGGTGTGGGATTTTGTGGAGAGATAAGGTCTTTGTACGAATCCTGGAGAAGCAGGATCTTGACATTAAAATTGGTCACCTGGTCGGTGGCCAGGCCGGTGGTATTTGCCGAAACGGGCAGTTCGGTCACCAGTCCTTTAAATTTCCGGCCCAGGTAGGCATCCACTTCAATCAGGGCCGTATCGCCAAGCTGGACATGGACGATATCATTCTCGTTCACTTCAACTTCAACTTCCATCCTGTTGAGGTCGGCTATTCTGAGGATTTCGGTACCACTCATCAATGAAGTTCCGACGACGCGTTCCCCTAGTTCAACATTAAGCATGGAAACTGTTCCGCTCATCGGAGAATAGATGGAAGTTTTTCTGAGGTCTTCTTCAGCCGACCTGAGGGAAGCTGCCGAACTGGCAACGGAGTATTCAGCGGATTTTTGCTGGGCCTGAGCCGAATGAAAGGCTGTCTCGGCCTGCTCATATTCCGATTCTGAGATGGCTTTTTGCTGCCACAGCTTCTTTTTTCTGTCGTATTCCAGTTTCGACTGGTCGAGCTGGGCTTCAGCCTGGGTCTGCTGTGCCCTCATAGAATTCAGAGTAGCTTCGGCCCGGTTACGGACAGAGATGTAATTGTCGGGTTTGATCTTCAGAAGAAATTCTCCTTTTTTCACGGGGTCACCTTCCTTAACATCCAGTTCCACGATCTCTCCTGAAACATCGGGGGTGATCTTAACCTCTGTCTCCGGCTGTATCTTACCATTGGCAGTGATAATCTCGGTAATATCGCGGGCCTGCCCTTTTTCAACAGAAACCTTGATACTGTATTCTTTGCCCAGCCAGCCTTTCTTCTTACCAACTACGAGGACCACGGCCACCAGAATCACCAGGATGATGATATATTTGAATATTTTTTTTGATTTCATATTTATAATTTATTTTCTGAATGTAGGTTGTTCACTGATGATGCAACTATCTGATTTTGCAATTGGCCGGAGCTAATCTCATTTCTCAAATTTGATTTCAATCGGCTTTCCCATATAGAAATTGAGAATATTGGTTTTAAATATATAATCGTATTTAGACTGGGCGAGGTTTGACTGAGCCGTGACATACTGGCTTTGGGCAACATTAAAATCGACGGCATTTACCAGGCCTACTTCGTATTTTTCTTTAGTGTATTTAAAAGATTCCTGCATGGATGCGACGGCTTTTTCCGAGGATTTGAATTTTTTCAGGGCAGCAACTGCATCCGCGTAGGACTGCTGAATATCCTTGTACAATATTTTTTTCTGGTTTTCAAGTCCAAGCCTTGAATTTTCAACCATGAGTCTGGCGTTGCTGATGTTATTACTGATCCTGAAATTACTGAAAATCGGAACTGAAACATTGAGAAACACACTTGTGCTGGCATTGTCCTTAAGCTGTTTGCTGAAGGGATAAGGGCCTGTGGTTGTGGCGAGGTAGGTTGAGTATACATTCTCACCGCCAACGGTATGACCGATCAGAGCAGTGTCGAGTTGTGTTCCCGTAACCAGTTTGCGAATATCTGAGAAGCCGGTTCCGTAAGAAGCTGAAAGACCTACTCTCGGACTTCTTGTTCCTCGTGCGATATCCAGTCCCTTTTCGGAACTTTGAAGCTGGTATTGTGAGCTTTTGATTTCCGGCATATTGGACAGTGCCTGTCGGAAAATATCTTCGACGGAAAACAGAATGGAGGTCTCATCGATTGTAGGGATTTCCGGTATTACGATCGTGAAGTTCTCTGCCGAATCGAGTTCGAGCAACTGGGTCAGCGTCAGATAAGAGATGTTGACGTTATTATCGGCGGTAACGACATTTACCTCATCGCCGGCTTCCTGCGACTGGATTTCCAGGAGGTTTCCCCGGGCCACACTTCCGGCATCGACGAGTGCTTTTGTCCGTTCTACCTGCTGACTGGTTACTTCAAGCTGATCCCTGGCTACCTTCAGAAGTTCTTCATTCAGCAGGATCTGAAGATAGGCTGCTGCAATATTCAGAGAAATGTCGTTTTTCAGCTTTTCAAGATCCTGCAAACTTGCCTGAAGATTAAACTCATTTTGCCGGATCGTATTCAATTTCTGGAAGCCGCTGAAGAGGGTCACCGACGAACTGATTCCCAGGTTGACAGACTGGATGGTCTGGTTCTGGGTAAACTGGTAGGTTGTCTGGTCGAGGGCCCGGCCGAAGGAAGCCCCATAAGAACCGTTGGCATTCAGGTCGGGATAAAGGTCCGCTTTTGACTGGTATAATTGATTGTCATTATACTTAGTGGTGATTTCCTGTTGTCTGATGCGAATATTATGTTCGAGAGCATAGGTAATGCATTTTTCGAGATCCCAGGATTCCTGTGCATACAGTCCGTCATTGAATAGAAAAGCCTGCAGGAATAGGATAAAAAACATTGTTTTTTGTATCATACGATTTCTGGTTGATATTAAAAGTCAAAAAAATCATTGAATTTACGAAGGTAAACAGTCAAAACAGTAATTTTGAAAACTGAAGAATATTTTTTCTAACAAGGCAAAGATTTCTGTTAGTTTTTTAACAGCCATAAATATAAGGCATTAAGAGGAAGTAATCATAAAAATGAGTTCAGAAAGAAAAATATTTTTTCGTGATATTGGTGAGATATTGATACGGAAGCGTAGGAACGTAAAGCGCTTAAGCATCAGGATCGACAGGAACGGCAGGGTCAGTATGACCGTTCCTTACCTGTTAAGTTACCGTGAGGCGGAGCGTTTCCTGGATGAAAAGATAGGTTGGGTAAAGGAAACACGTGAAAGGATCATTATCTCTTCACCACCTCAAATCATATACAGTGAAGGGGAGATCATGTTCACAAAATTTCATTGTATCCGCGTTGAACGCGACGGGGTTGAGGTTCCGGAATTCAGGGTGCACAAAGACCATACGCTGGTTCTGTTACCCCCGGTGTGCGATATCAGGGATGAGGCGATACAGGAGTTCATCAGGGTGGCCATAACCGAAACCTTGAGGGCAGAGGCTAAATTATACCTCATTCCAAGGGTAAGAGAGCTGAGTGAGGAACACGGTTTCAGGATTAACCGCGTGATGGTTAAAAATCTTAAATCACGGTGGGGAAGCTGCTCTTCCAGGAACAATATCAATCTGAACCTTCATTTAATGCGATTACCCGTCCATCTTGCTGATTACGTCATCCTTCATGAACTGGTTCATACAGTTCACCGTAATCATTCTCCGGCGTTCTGGAAAATGCTTGCTGAACATGTATCCGATCCACGGATGCTGGCCAGGGAAATGAGGAAATATCAAACAGTAGTTCCGTAGTGATTAGATGATCATTGCCGGCTCCATATTACGGCTCATGATGACATCCAGGGTTTCAATGTATTCTAGGGCTTTCTGTTTTCCGAAAATCGTTATAAACTCCCTGGAGATAAATTCCCGCCCTTTTTCCTGCCAATCGATAATGTGAACAGCGGGAAAAAGCCCTTTTTCAGTTTTACCCATGTAGCGTCTGAGATAGTTTTCACGCGCATGAAATGCCATCATGGCTTTGATCTGAACTTTCAGATCGTCACTGAGATGGTTTTCAACATATTTAATCTCGCTGGGTAACATTTCATATGTCATCTCATAAAAATCACAAAAATTATTACTCCAGTTCATGAAATGAATAAAGTAGTTCGTTAGTTTAAAAAGTTTCCTGTTGTCTTCACAGTTTGAAGTTTCATCGAAAATTGTATTCAGCTCGCTGAGGTATGTCTTTTTTACTTCTTCTTCGAGAACCTCATATATATCCCGGAGATACTGACAGAAAATTTGACTGAAACGGAGAAGAGTGAAATCCTTATTTATGAAGGGTTCTCCGGAGTCAATAATGAATGTTACCAGGTGAATTTCATCATTAAGAATATTGGCAAATGGGAAGACTTTTTTTTCCTGCAATTCTGAAAACAGATCTTCGGTAAAATGCATCTTGCAGATCAGAGAAGCTACATCTTTACCGGCAGGGTAACTTTCAATGTATCCCCTATACGGGTAAATGTATTCCTGAATCTTGCTTCTGATCTGAGCTTTATGTCCGTCAACGATGATCTGAATATACAAAGGGAAGTACTTTTTCCCGTTGAGTAGTTTAGGCTTGGCCCTTTTATTAAGATAGTGTTTAACGGTAATTTTGCCAGGTTTTCGCATATTTCCGTAAGTTTCCTTTAAAAGTAAAAAACGGGAGGCTATTAATCAAATCTCAGTTTGACTTTATGGCCTCCGGTTTTAACTTTTTGATGTATTTATATGAAAATAATTACGGTGCCTTGACGAAGATACAAAAAATAAACAGTAAGCTCATCATTCTTTGACCGGAAGGTTGTCGTTGATCCCGGGCATTCAGGAGGTTTCAAACAATCCGCCGGCAGCAGCGGAGAAGTGAACAGGATCAGGCGACCGGTCTTCTTCGTACCTGAAAATCTGTGGCCGGGTTTCGTTCGAAATCCATGGGCCTGTTTTCGATGATCATTTGTCTCGAGAACAGGTAATCACTTACCATTTCGTTCGTATTCAGAAATGAATCCGGATTATTTGGTTTTTTTTTCATTCAGACGGTATATTTTTAATTCAACCTCCAATTAACTGGTTCAGGACCGGGTTTTCGTAACGTGTCCTGTCGTTGATCGACGGGACTAAAGTAATAGTAACGTGTTAACTGTCCGTTAGATGATCATTAATAAATTATGACATTCCAAATATGCCGGTTTTTGTCTCCTGCCAGGCCGCACTGCCAGATTCTCTGCCATGCCGGATTTTCCATTTTCTTTATTAACCGTCACTTATCTTCAAGATTTATGCGGCTTTCTTTGAAAAGGAAAATATTATGCTGAATTTTGAAAACCGGATCTTTTTCCATGGCTGATTACTGAATATAATCTTCAAAGCAGACTGATGATGAGTGATAAAAATTTGACGGCTATTTTGCTCCTTTCCTGTCATGATCGCAAAGGATTGGTCTCGAGGATTTCCACATTCATTTCTGAACACGGGGGGAACATAATCAATCTGAATGAGCATGTGGATACAAACGGTAATATTTTTTTCCTGAGGGTTTCCTGGGACATGACCGGTTTCACCATCCCGCAGGAAGAAATAGGACAGGCTGTAGACGCCCTGGTGTCCGATCTGGATGCCTTCAGTCAGCTGCATTTCGCCGGTATAAAGCCCAGGGCTGCAATCTTTGTTTCGAAATACGATCATTGCATCAGGGATATCCTGTGGCGTAACAGTATGGGTGAATTTTCGCTGGAGATTCCGGTGATCATTTCCAATTCCGACGATCTGAAGCCGGTTGGGGATCGTTATGGAATTCCTTTTCACGTGTTGTCTATCACCCCAGAAAATAAGGCGGAACAGGAAGAGAAAGAACTTCAGTTGTTAAGGGAAAACGGCATCGATTTTATTATCCTGGCCCGTTACATGCAGATCCTGTCCTCCAGGATCGTTGATGAGTATCCGAATAATATCATCAACATACATCATTCATTTTTGCCGGCCTTTGTGGGCAGAAACCCATACCGACAGGCTTTCGAAAGGGGGGTTAAGATCATTGGAGCCACCAGCCATTATGTGACCGAGGAGCTTGATCAGGGTCCGATTATCGAGCAGGATATTGAACGAATCACTCATAAGGATACGATAAATGATCTGATCAGGAAAGGCCGGGACCTGGAGAGACTTGTACTCGCCAGGGCGGTTCGCTATCATGCCGGACACAGGATCCTTGTTCACGGAAGCAAGACCATCGTTTTTGATTAGGTTTTTGTACTGTGATGCAAAGGGGTCTTACATGGAAGAGAAAAGGGATCAAAGAAATAACTATATTGAAATCCATTCTGTCTGTATTAAACCAGCTAATATGAAAAGACGTAAATTTATTCTGAATTCAGCTGCCGGAGCTACCGGCATGGTTGTCTTACCAACAACTATCCCGGGGCTTCTGGGGGACCGTTCTGAACCCTTGCTGAAAAATAAAAATGTCCTTTTTGTATGGGGAGGGTGGGAAGGTCATGAGCCCCGGCAATGCCGTGATCTTTTTGTGCCATGGATGCAAAGTGAAGGGGCGGAGGTTTCAGTTTTTGATACGCTGGATTGTTATACCAACAAGGACCTGATGGAAAAGACAGATCTGATCGTTCAGATCTGGACCATGGGAAAGATAAGTAAGGAACAGGAAGAAGGGCTGCTGAGTGCGGTGAAGAACGGAGCGGGTTTGGCAGGATGGCACGGTGGCATCGGTGATGCGTTCAGGGAAAGCACAGAGTTTCAGTTTATGTGCGGGGGTCAGTGGGTTGCACATCCCGGAGGTGTCATCGATTACGAAGTGAATGTTGTCAACCATCAGGATGCTGTGACAAAAGGTCTTAGTGATTTCCGGATGCATTCGGAACAATACTATATGCATGTCGATCCAAATGTTAAGGTCCTTGCCACCACTACCTTCAGTGGTGAGCATGCACCCTGGATCGCCGGGGCGGTTATGCCGGTTACATGGAAGAAATATTACGGCAAAGGCTGTGTCTTTTACAGCTCACTCGGGCATGTGGCATCCGACTTTGATGTTCCGGAAGCCATGACCATCATGCAGCGTGGTATTCGGTGGGCTTCTGAAAGTAAGTACGGAAGTGTTGAAAAATGGATTGACCCTGTATACGGAAGATAAAAACCGGGGAAGCCGCTGGCAGGTAACCAGGTATCCTTTATTTTCGCTTTACACCACGGTCCGTCTAAAAAGGGTAATCATATTTTCCCGGGTTTCGTCTCAGGCTTTGAAAAGAAACTTCTATTTTTGTGGTTGACACCCATAATGTCAAAACCTAATATATTTTTGATGAAATGGTCATTCCGGACAAAAGGACCGTTGCCTGTCGAAAAGGTGGTTGTTGCATACCTTATTCTCACATTTGTTCTGATTGCCGTATTCAGCGGCCGGCTGTCCGGAGTATTTCCTCACCTGGCCCTCAGGGGACTGCTTATTGCAATAATTCTGTTGCTTCCCTGGCTTGAGGAGTTGTACTGTCATTCAGCCTGGATACGGGCAATACGGATCTTTCTTCCTTTCCTGTTTCTTGCATTTTTTTATTATGAAACGGACTATCTGAATAACCTTCTGTTCAAAGGGAACCTCGATCCGGTTTTCAGCAGGATCGAATTCCTGATTTTTGGAATGCAGCCCTCCCTGAAATTTGCGGATTATATCCATAATGATGGTTTTGCCGAACTGATGTACTTCGGATATTTCTCCTATTACTGCCTGAGTATTGGCATTCCCCTTTACCTGTATTTCACAATTGATCACCTGATCGGTGAAAGGTTTGCCTTTATCATTATCACCTCTTTCGTGATTTATTACCTGTTCTTTATCCTCGTACCGGTGGCCGGCCCCCAGTTTTATTTCAAGGATTACCCCGGTAAAATTCCGAGAGGATTCATTTTCGGTTCCCTGATCAGGATTATACAGAATAATGGGGAAGGGCAAACCGCAGCATTTCCAAGTTCACATGTCAGTATTTGCCTTATGCTTTTATGGGGCTGTTACAGGTATGCTAAAAAACTCCTTCCATATGTCATACCGGTAGCCATAATTCTGCTATTTTCGACGGTATACCTGAGGGCACATTATGTTATCGATGTTATCGCCGGAATACTCGTCACGCCCCTGCTCTGGCAACTCTCCTCCCTGATTTATCAATACACCGTGGCTAATCCTGAGGTAAAAATGGAGCCGAAATTTCAGCGAAGAGGTGTAACCTGATTTATCAACCATGAAGAGTATACTCTTTCCCAATCTGACCGGGCTTTTCAGGGTGAATTTGCGTTAAATATTTTTAAAAATTCACCTGTTTAGAGATTTTCATATTAAATTAATATTAAATTTGATGGCATCAGGTTTCTTTAACTTGCTGTTTTAACTTTTATATCTGTAAGATGGATTTAGAATTAAAGGAGGTTAGAAGTGGTAGGGAACTGAAGCAGTTTATTTATCTCCCCGCTAAGATTCACCGTAATCACGATAACTGGGTCCCTCCTGTTTATATGGATGAATGGACCTTTTTTAATCCCCAGAAGAACAAGGCCTTCGATCATTCCAGCACCATACTTTATATGGCTTACCGGGGAGGTAAACCTGTCGGAAGGATCATGGGGGTGATCAATCATAAATACAACAAAGTTCATAACGAGAAGGACGGGCGGTTTTGTTTCCTGGAGACGTATGAGGAGTATGATGTGGCCGATTTCCTGTTACAGGCCGTTGAAAAGTGGGCTTTTAATAATGGCATGAAGAGGGTTGTAGGTCCTCTGGCATTTTCAGATAAAGATCCACAGGGTTTTTTGATCGAAGGCTTTCAACAGCCCGTGGTCATTGCTTCGAACTGCAATTTTCCTTACCTGGTTGATTTTATGGGACGTGCCGGATATGATAAAAAGGTGGATCTCGTTGTATACTCCATTAAAGTGCCTGAAATCATCCCGGAATTCTATACACGGATCAGTGAAAGAGCTTTGAGAAACCATCCGGAAATAAAGCTTGTACAGTTTACTTCACGTCACCACCTGAAGAAATATGTCAGGCCGGTCTTCCATCTCGTAAATGAGACTTTCCGGGATATCTACGGATTTTCTGCGATGGAAGAAAATGAGATGGATGAATTTGCCAAACGGTACCTGATGATCCTCGATCCCCGGTTCCTGAAGGTGGTTGAAAACAATTTGGGAGAGGTGGTTGCCTTTGTTCTTGCCATGCCCGATATAAGCCAGGGAATCATTAAGAGTGAAGGTAAGGTTTACCCGTTTGGGTTTATTCACATTCTCCGTTCGCAGAAACGTACTCATCAGTTAAATCTTTTACTGGGGGCGATCAGACCTGATTACCGGAACAGCGGCCTCGATACCATCATGGGTGTAAGCATGCTCCAGGCAGCAAAGAAAGCCGGGTTCGAGTGCATCGACAGCCATCTGGAACTGGAAACCAACGTGAAGGTAAGAGCCGAAATGGAAAAAATGCAGGGCCAGGTTTATAAAAGGTTCAGGATCTTTAAAAAAGATCTGGTTAATGTTCCCGGTAAAGTTGAAAAGAAGAGAGTGGCTTTCAAATCCTGAAATCAATTTCTTCCGGCAAAAGAGTTTCCGGTATTCCGGAACGTTTATATTTCACAGTTTTACCTCAGTGAAACAACACGAATATCCTGCAGGCTTTCTCAAATGACGGCCTGGTATCAGAGGTATACCAGCCGGTACTCTGCCTGTAATTTGCAGGTGCAAAGGATTCTTTCACCTGTCCTCTCAACCTCCCTCCCAAAAATCAGTAAAAGTTTTATCGTTTGGTTACTTCAGAAGAATTAAAAAAAATATCCATTCAGGATAATTTAACATAATTTTATGTAAGTTTATGTACCACTATGAGAATTTTTTATTTACCGACAAAAAATTATGATTATGATGTTATTTTACTTTCATTTCCCGGGTTTACTTCATTTAGCCTTACATTAGTTCCGCAGGAAGATAGGTTCAGATTCACTGACCATACAGAGTTATAGTTCCAGTGACAGGAAAACTTTTTCCGGGCTGACCGGGAATGGTGTATGCTGCCATGAGCAGTCATAACAGAGGACTAATTTTGGGATGTCCTGTTTGCATCATCCTTTCCGGGAATCAAACCCATCATCTGAAACATCTGGCCCGTGATAGCCGGAGCCTTCGGACAGACTCCGGAAACCGGAATATCCGGGGTTTTCAAAGGGATATGAACGAGCCTTTTCGATAAATGTAATTTCAAATGAAGAAATATTACCACCTTTTAAATCAGTTAACATGAAAAAATTGTTGATGATGAGTGCTTTAGTCCTGACCATTTTGGGTGCTAAGGCTGCAGATCTGATCAGGGTTGCTACCATTACAGATAAGATCATCATGCTCCAGTTTGATGATGGCTATATTCAGAAACATGGCTATCACCAGGGCAGTGATGCGGATGTCTCCTTTCTCTGGCCGCTCAATACAGAGCTGGCTGACAACATTAAATCCTATTCCATCTCGAGCTCCGATGATGAAAATTATGCAAGCCCGTTAAATCCTTCTGATATCGGTCGGAAGAGCAAAGGGCATGATTTCTCGGAGAAATGCGGGCACTGGAACGAAGAGCCCTGGGCAGGTGCAGCGTGTAAAAATGATTATGCATCGTATCATTATATCTACCTGGAACTGCCTCAGCCCCTGGTAAGCGGGAAAAGTTATACGGTACAGTTTGGCGACCTTGCCGACAACATGGAGGAATATACCTTTATTTTTGACGAAAAAACGATACGTTCGGATGCCATCCATGTCAACGAGACGGGTTATGTTCCGTCCGCTCAGAAGAAATTCGCCTACATCTCCCAATGGATGGGAACACTGGGTCCTTTCATTGATGATGCTCTGGTGGGACGACGTTTCGATATTTTCAGGCTTGATGCTGCCGGTGTGCCAGGGATGTCGGTTTTTAACGGTACGGTTCAGCTGCAGCACGAATATAACCAGGCTGATAATAACCGGTCGAATGAAACTCCGTACAGCAACTATGTTGTTTCCGATGTTTACGAATGTGATTTTTCTGCTTTCTCGGATCCGGGAGAATATATTGTTTCTGTTGAGGGAATGGGTTGCTCTTTCCCGTTCAGGATTGATGCCGATGCCTACCAGGAAGCTTTTTATGCTACCATGAAAGGGCTGTATCTTGAGAGAGGATTGATTGCAGAACCTGAAGAATATGCCGGTCGCTGGGCTCATCCGGCCATGGATAAAGCCAGTTTTGTTTATACCAGCGTTAGTACCATGGACCTTAGTGACGAAAGCGGTTCTAATCAGCAAAAGAATATTTTTGACAGCTTTGACTGGTCTGTTGATCTATCCGGAATGCGCGGCTGGTATCACGATGCCGGAGACTGGGACGGTTATTTCTCACACTTCAGGATTCCAAGGACTCTGATGCTGGCTTACGAGATGGCGCCTGATCATTTCAAGGACGGGGAGTTGAATATTCCCGAAGCCCAGGTGGCCTTTAACGGATATACCGGCACCAATATTCCTGATATTCTGGATGAAGCCGTCTGGCTTGTCGACTATTTTAAACACAATGTTGGTCCTACCGGCGGCATTTTCGGTTCCAGAATCGACCCGGATATTTCCACCACGAACGATGCACAGGGCATTAATGAAGCAAATTATCCGGACTTTGTGTTTGCCGACAAATGCCGGGTTGACGGCATGCCTTCCTGGGAGGACTGTTGTACATGGATCGTTCATGGTGAAGATCCGCGCGATTCTTATGCTTTTGCCAGTATTGCCGCTCAATACGCGTATGATCTGAAGATTGCCTCGACAAAGACGGGACAGGATTACAGTGCTATCATTGCTGATTATCTGAATGCAGCCGTCAGTGCCTATAACTGGGCTGCGAATAATACAATGGCAGGGGATGAATCCAAAAGCGCCTTTATCGAGAACCGTGCTGCCGCTGCTGCCTGGTTATATAAAAACACCGGAGAACAGGCCTATATCGATCAGTTGAAGGCCGATCTGACTGCCAGGAATATCACAGCCTCTTCAACCAACCTTGGTGAGAGCCAGTGGGCTGTCTGGGCTTATGTAACCATTGATAAGGATCTGCCGCTTTACAGTGGCACGTTTGATCAGACCCTATATGACGACCTCGTTTCAGCCACCATTAAGAATGCTGAAGAGAGTGTGACCAACGCCATTGATAACGGTCGCTCCATGAGAATGGGGGGTAATTGGTCGCAGCCGGTGTGGAACGGACAGGCAACGACGCCGTGGGTTGAACCGGCCATTGTGGCTGATGTAGTAGCGCAGAAAACAGGAAATGCCGAAGCTCAGAAATTTCTCGATGCCTGCTATACCACAAGCGATTACTTCCTGGGAGGAAACCAGATGAATATGGTATGGCTGACCGAACTGGGTCATATCCGGCCGGAGCAGATCATGCACCTTGACTCGGAGTTTAACCCCAGTGAGCCCGGATATATCCCCGGTATTCCCCCTTACGGACCACGGCCGAGATGTGACTGGTTTGCCCCTGGTCCGCCGCATCCCCATGCCGGTGATTACTGCTATTATAACAACAGCCACGATGCCGACTTCGCCCTCCTGGACGGAAGGATCTATCCGGCTTATAATGATAACACAGGGAATCTGGTTTGGCCGGTGCACGAACTCTACTTTGATAATTATGGCTGCCCGCCGACCAATGAGTTCACAACCCATCAGACGGTTGCCCCGGCTGCCGCGGCCTATGGCTTCCTGACTGCTGTCAATGGCAATGACGCACCCAACCAGGAACCGGTGGTTTCCATTTCCACTGCCTCAGGGAGTTACTCACAGGGTGAGGACATCACCATCAATGTCAGCGCTTCGGATCCCGACGGCTGGATCTATAAAGTGGATCTCTATCAGAACCATCGTTTTATCACCTCACTGAGCAGGGATCAAACCTCCTTTGACTGGAAAGCCCCGGAAAGCGGCGATGCTACGCTTTATGCGATTGCAAGCGATAACCTTGGTGCCAGGACAAAATCTGCCGAAATCACTGTCAGTATTTCAGCGGCCGATAATGCACCCTCGGTTGTGCTTACCGGCTTAAAAACTACGGGACTTTACCGTGTAGGTACTCACATGACATTAAACGCCAATGCCTCCGGCCAGAATGTGAAGGTGCAGTTCTATCTGTATAATGATCTAATCGGTGAAGATACCGAAGCGCCTTTCAGCATGGAATGGACCCCGGAAGAAACCGGTCCCGCCGTGATCAGGGCCGTGGCAGTTGACGACAGGGGTCTCACTGCAAAAGATTCCAAAACCCTTACCATCACTTCCGATTGCCTTGCCATGGTCAAACCTGCCGACAACACCATCTTTAACAGCGGGGATAATATAGTGATCAAAGCCTTAGGCAGTTCATGTGCCGGTCAGATCTCCAAAGTGTCGTTCTATATTAATAATTCGACAATCCTTGAAGATGAAACAGCCTCCCCGGGAGACGGTACCTACGGAGTGTCGTTCCAGGGCGGACAAGACGGGCCGTATGTGGTGTATGCCATTGCGGAAACCGACCTGGGCAGGATTATTTCCGATACCATCCATTTTGTGATCGGTACCGGTGGGAATGACGGAATCAACACAAACCGGAGTGTGATCAACTCTTCCATGGTTTATCCCAATCCGTCGAGCGACGGCTTCCATTTCCGTCTGAACCTGAATGTTTCTTCAAACGTGACCATCAACATCTACGATGTTTACGGCAAGCTCGTACGTTCCATAGAGACAACGGTTCAGGCCGGCACGTTTGAGGAACTATACTGGGATACAAAGGGCCGGACAGCCGGAGTTTATCTTTACCGGATCTATACAGGCAATGAAACCCGAAACGGGATGATTGTGATTAATTAATTGGGTATACAAAAAAAAAATTTATCATGAAAAAACATCTACTTACTATCGCAGGACTTTTCATCATGTGCCTGCTATCAGCTCAGATCACATTGTTGAATGAGGACTTTGGCCCGGCTTCGACCGCAGGGATTCACCTTCCGGCGACATCGTATGACCTCGACCCTGTTGCGGTTTATCTCGATACCGACACGGTTTCGATAAACAATTACGGAGGGGCTAACGCTACCTCTGCCGGAATGTACGATGGTGCATCGGGTGAAAACTTTTTCTCGCTGACCAATAACTGGTCAAATGCTAATACAGTGCTTACCTGGGCAAATATGAATGTTACTAATTTTTCAGAACTTACGCAAATTCAATTTGGTGTGGCTTTCTCAGGCGGAGCCAACAATTCCTGGACAGGGGCCTGGCTTTTTTCTATGCAATATAGTATCGACGATGTAGTTGCCGATCCTGTAAATGCTACCTGGCACAATATTGACCTTTCCGGGGCGACCGGCTGGCCTGATCCCTCCGTTGCCGGCGCGGATTTATGGTCACTGGTTACCGTTCCGGTAAGCGGCGTTAATTTGAACGGTGTCGATCATCTTTCATTCCGCATTAAGTCGAATGCTGCTGCAGATTACCATTTCGACGACCTGAAGCTTGAAGTTAAAACGCCGACCTCCGGACAGGAAAGGGTTGATGTTGCCAGGGAAACATTTGGTCCCAAAGGCTATTTTGCCGGCCCGGCCAATACCTATGCTAATTACAGTAACGGTGGTAAAATGACGTTCAGCGCCGATACGGCCCATTATCAAAATTATGGTAATGCGATCACGAATTCATACCCCGGAAATTCAAATGACGGAAACTGGTGGATCACTGATAAAAAAGGCCATCAGGATACGCTAAAGTTTATGGTCAATACAGAAGATTATGCAGATGTAAACCTGGAGTTCGGATTTACCTACTGGGGAGGCATGCCAAATACCATGGTGGGATTAGCCTATTCTACCGATGGAAATGCCTGGTTTCCGATACATACTGTCAGCGGTTCGACACCTTATCCGGGAGTTAACGAAAACAACATCAATCTGGGATATTTTAACCTGATCAAATATGATGATATCCTCCCAAGAACTCAGACACTGAGTATTAAAATCTGGCAGACCGGCGACGGCCAGTTCATTCTGGATGATATTGCCCTCACCGGTGTTTACAACCCGCTTAGCGATGACGCCAGCCTTTCCGGAATTACTTTCCCGAATGATGAAAGTCTAACGCTTTCTCCCGACTTCAGCAGCGATGTGACGGCTTACACCTGCACACTGGCCTCCGGCACCCGTAATACGCCCACCGTCAGTGCTGTCACCACAGATCCCAATGCCACGGTAGTCGTGGAAGATGCCCTGGACGTTACCTCCTCCGATGCTGTCGACCGCACTACTTACATTACGGTAACGGCCAGTGACGGGGTTGCCCAACAGGTTTACTCTGTTGAATTTTACGTGCCGTCGGGTGATGCCAGCCTTTCCGGTATCACTTTCCCCGGTAACGAAAGTTTAGCTCTTTCACCTGCTTTCAGCAGTGATGTAAATGCTTATACCTGTACACTCAACAACGGTACCACGACAACGCCTTCCATAACTGCCACCGCTGCCGATGCAAATGCTTCGGTTTCCGTGGAGGATGCTGCTGATGTGACTTCATCTAACGTTGCCGACCGAACATCTACCATCACTGTAACCGCTGAAGACGGCGTTACACAGGAAGTTTACACGGTTGAATTCAGTGTTTCCACGGATGGTATTGAAGGGAATATCAGTGCATCGATGTCAGTATTCCCCAACCCGGTAGCGGATAACCTGAACCTTCGTTCAGACAGGATGATCGCAAATGTCAGGATTTTTAACAATCTTGGCAGAGAAATGAAGGTGCAGAAGGTTAATTCCTACAATTGCATAATCAATATGAAAGATATGGATCAAGGAGTTTACTTCGTTCAGATTTTTATGAAAAACGGTGAAACAGGGATCTTGAAAGTGATCCGTTGATAAGCCGGATATCCGGATTGTACGATTTTTATACCGGGGCGTAAGATTGTATGTTTTATTGTGTTATTATGCAGGCGTAAAATTTTACGTCGCTACATAGTAACATAATAAGACGTACAATCTTACTTTCATATAAGGTCACCCCCGTTTATTCCCGCCCCCATTGCACTTTTTCACCAAATAAGTGTTATATTATGAAATCTGTAAAGGACTACCAACTATGATTGTTCCACCGGAAGCTTTCTTTAAAATGACTTATGGTCTTTTTGTCGTATGTTCAAAAAGAGGCAGTAATGTCAACGGATACATCTCCAATTCGGTTTTTCAGGTAACCGCTGATCCACCGCAGTTTGCCATGGCCTGCAACAAGGATAATTATACCAATGAATTTATCAGGGACAGCGGGATTTTCACCATTTCAGTCCTTAATAAAGACTCAAATCCAAAGATCGTCGGCACCTTTGGATTTAGCAGCGGAAAAGTGAAAAACAAGTTTGAAGCTTTTGAATTCGGCACCACGGCAGCAGGAGTACCTTATCTGAAGGAGGATGTATCAGCCTGGTTCGAGTGCAGGGTAAAACAATCGGTCGATGCCGGCACGCATATGGTATACATAGCAGAAGTAACTGGTGGGGATCTTCTCGATGAAACGTCCGAACCGCTGACTTACACGTGGTACAGGGAAGTGAGAAAGGGCCTTGCCCCAAAGAATGCTCCGACCTATATCGATCCTAAGACACTGGGTAAAAGAGAGGTAAAATTTAACAGTACTAAATATATTTGCCCGAATTGCGGATATATTTATGACCCGGCCAAAGGAGATCCGGAATCGGGCATCGGACCGGGAACCGCATTTGAAGATCTGCCCGATGACTGGATATGTCCGGTTTGCGGGACGCCAAAAGCGGATTTCTTGATTATGGACTGACACGTTTTCCTATAATTTACCATCAGGGCTGAATGAGCGAGAGTGAAAGTTAATGTGTGTTTGTCGGAAATCCCGGCGGTTAGCCTGTTCCTTACGATGATGATCTGGCCGGGATCACAAAAAATGACGGGTGCAATTCTGCCACCATGTTTCTATGAGGAGAATTCTCCTGTAAGAAAGCAATTCCTGAAGTTATACTAAAAGAATATATACGATGAAGAAGTCAATCAAAGGAAGTCAGACCGAGAAGAACCTAATGAAAGCCTTTGCAGGTGAATCACAGGCGGCAGCGCGGTATGAATATTTTGCCAAAATTGCCACCAAAGAAGGCTACGTCCAGATCGGTAATATTTTTACCAAAACGGCGCTGCAGGAACAGGCACATGCCAAGCGTTTTTACAGATACCTTGAAGGCGGGGAGGTTGAGATCAAAGCAACTTATGCTGCACCCATGCTCGAATCGACACGTGAAAACCTGGCCCGGGCTGCAGGTGGCGAGAAGGATGAGTGGACCGGATTATACCCGGAATTTGCTGAAGTGGCAAAGAGTGAGGGGTTCAATGAAGTTGCGGCAGTATTCAGGCTCATTGCTTCAGTGGAAAAGGTGCATGAAGACCGCTTCAGAAAACTTCTGACCAACATAGAAAATGGAACAGTATTTAAAAAGAAGGGAAAAGTCAGGTGGGAATGTCTTAAATGCGGGTATATTTTTGAGGGAGAAGAACCTCCGGAGATCTGTCCGGCATGTTTGCATCCCAGGGGATATTTTCAGGTTTATGAAGAAAATGTTTAAGTCGCAGTGCCCTAAACCCGGGCATCTGTTTTTTTCCCGGATAATTTAACACTTCCTGATTGAACCCTTCACCCTCCGGTTGTGTTATAATTTGCAGTACCTTTCAGATAGGTTTCTTTAGCTGGAAAAGCTGATATCATGATTGTCAAAATCTTAATTCAGGGACACAGCCTCTCTCCGGGCGGTTTACCATAAACCGGTAATCGTCAGTAAGAATGAGGAAACGGACTTCTGTTCACCTCTCGCCTGGATGTCCTGTTTCCGTTTATCGGATTCCTAAGAAACTCTGAATTTCATTAATGGGTAACAACAGCTCAAAACTAAAACACTGAAAAAATGGATGAAAAGAAGTACAAGAAAAATTTGAAAAAAATTCAGTCCAGGCTGAAACGCTTCAGTCCTCCTGAAGCCAAACATGAAGTCAAACAAGCTCCGAAAAAGGGATAATTTTGAAGTGAAAAAATAAAAACCGTGACCTTTAAACAGGCCACGGTTTTTTTTAAAGACATTAGCTGTTCTATGCCGGTTTATCCTTTACTCAATAAGACCGGGAATGTCGGGATTCTGTTCAAAATTAAAGTCGATAGGTTCTACCACATAAGAGGCAACTGCAACTCCGTCAACCGTTGCCGGCTTCCATTTGACACTGGTGGCTTTGAAGGCACTTAAGGCCTCCTCTTTCAGTTCGTTTACCAGATTAACATAGGGCGATTTGATATCCTCTGAGGCGGTGAGGTACCTGATATTACCGTCCCTGTCCACGATGAACTTCAGAAATATCAGTCCGCCGACGCCGGCTGATTTAGCGTCAGCAGGGTAGGTAATATGTTGTAGTATCTGATGGTGAAAATCAACATATCCCATGGTCGGTTCGGCCGGATCTTCTACGGAGTAGTAAACCCCGGTCCGAACTCGGAACATTGAGAATTTTCTCTGCATTCTTCTTCCAGTCAAAGATGAGGAGTTCAAGCCGTTTTTGATCTATCGGGTCAGAAACCCCCTGAACATCTACGTTCGACACTTTTCCATTGACAAATTCATATTGGTATGAAAATTCCGGATAGTGTTTAATTATGCTGTAGATCTGGTTGTAAAGACCCTGATTCTGGTCTTCCAGTTCTTCCATATTATGAAAGGGTTGGCCCTTGAATTCCTGTGAAAAGGCATTTAAGGGCATTAAAATCATGAAAAGGGAGAGTATTGAAACGGTATTCAGCAAATTGCTATGATGGTTTTTCATGGCACATAATTTTTAAATTAAACATTCGTGAACAATCCAATAAATACCCCCGCTACCAGGATGACGAGAAATGACCAAAAGAAGAACCCAACCGGAATGTACCCGTTTTCCCGGGATACCTGTGGTGCGGTCTTCCCTTTCTCTTCTCTCATTTTTCCTTTCGGTGACGGTGATGCTGCAGCGAGTATGAGAGCGAGTAAAATACCTGTTGCCAACGGAGGGAACCAGAACAAATCTCCTGATTCAGAACCGGCAGGACGCACCCGGATGTCGGTCATCCAAATCGCAAGAAAGATTATAATGAAAAAGAACCAGTAATTTCCCCAAGGTCCCCGGCGCTTGAAGCCAAAGGAAAAAATCCCTGAAATGATCAGTGCCAGAGCTAAAAAATAAATGAGTCCTGTCAGATTCATGAATTCTCTTTGTTTAATCTTCATTATCCCCCTGTTCATAATATATGCCCCAAAGATTTAAAGAATGTTAATGCCCTGTCTAAGAGACGGGATGCTGGTTTCAGTAACGGGATGTTCCGGCAGCCTGCTTCAGCCGGGAGCAGGCATCGAAAACTGGGGAAGAAATTCCTCATTATCAGACTACTTATGCATTATCGTGCACGCTCCCGGGCCCTCAAACAGGGGAGCCGGGTTATCTGCAGGTGTGAAAGCTTTCGTCAATGCCGGAGTTTTGTATGTTTACCCAGGCAGGGGTGTCGTCCTGATGTAGCGAATTGAAGGATCTGGCATGTTCATTTGGGGTATTCGTATCCTGTATTTGATAAAATGCCAGGCCTAACGGGAAGGTATCGTATGTTCATTCAGAAAGCGGAACGAATCCTTATCCCGTTTAAACGGACAACTTTCCGGATTCACTGCCTCCTTATCCTGACTGGAGCGGTCAGGATCTGTTTAGAGATCACCATTATTACGGGGTTATCCTGCATTTTCGTTTTCCCCTTCACAGTAGATCATTCGGCGGAGAAACACCGCTGCACAGACGGTTCTTTACCAGGTACTTTCCTGAGCAGGACTTAGTAGTGGGGGTTTTTTATATCTTTAGTTCAGCGTTTTCAAACAAGATTCAATGATGTCAGTTAAAAGAAAGATCGTTTTAATTTCGGGGTTTTTAACCGCGGTGGGGCTATTTGCCACGGAAAAGACCACTGCCCAGCCACGACCGGTTAACCGGTATCACAAAGTAATCCTGGAAATGAATGACAGCCCTCAGGATTTCAGGGCATTGAGTCTTCTTCTCGACCGGCCTGAAATAACCGTTACCGGAGTTCTGTTTCATACTTTAAAAAACCCTGACCATGTTGCCCTGGTTGATACACTGAAAGAGATTTTTCAAAAAGCGGGAATAGCGGTGTTTCCGGTCAGAACGTCTTCTCCTGATGGAAAAGAAACTGCCCGGGTACTTCAAAGCCTTTTGCCCGTTGCAGAAAAAGCCGGCAAGCCTGTTTTTTTGCTTTTTGGGACCAGGAATACAGGAGCAGATTATCTGAAGGTTTTCAATGAATATGAGGCAAAGTTTGAGAAGGTCATCTGGTATCGTTCCGATGCTTCCGGACCTGATCTGAAGGAAACCGGTTTGTCAGGCGGGCTCAATGACCGTTTAAGGATCGATATCCTGACGGATAAAGGAAACAAGGGTGAGTTTATAACCGGGATGGCTTCAATGGAAAATATCACACTTAAACGGGCTTTTGGTGTGATAACTGAAGCCTTCAGTAAAGATAAGCAATCGTTGACAGGGAAAACCGGTCCGGAACTGGCCGTGGTATACCTGACCAATCCTGAACTTTTTGATACCCAGCCTATGGAAAGACGCACGGCCATCCGCTTTTGCCGGGATTACTCATACCGGCAGGTCGCCGCGGTTATTGAAGATATGCAGAACGGGAATTACTATGCAGGGAATAACATTGTTTTCAGTAGGTTTCCAGCAGATCACAGTAATTACAGGTATGATGTGCGTGAGATCATGGATTCAACGATAAGCCGTTTCGGAATGGAAGAATGGAAGGCATGTGTGATAACCGATGAGATCCATGGTCACCTGGGAGTATTTTCAATTGTCGGGGCAAAAATGGGTCTCAGGGCGAGGGAATATTTCGGGGTTGGCAGTGATGAACTGGAAGTGGTGAGTTACGCCGGCAGCCTTCCCCCGTACAGCTGTCTGAATGACGGTTTGCAGGCCAGTACCGGTGCTACAATAGGAACGGGAACCATACATCTTGCAGGCGATACCGTCGCCTCACCCTCTGCGGTATTTACCTGCCATGGACGATCCGTCAGGATCACACTTAAAAAGGAATACCTCGAAAAAGTCGAAGCGGACATTCAGCAGGGCATTGTCAGATACGGTCTGATGGACGACGGTTACTGGAAGCTCGTTCGGAGGTCGGCGTTGCAATATTGGGCCGGGTGGGACAGGTCTGTTATTTTCATCGTTGAACCACTGCCATAAAAGGATAAACCGAAGCCCGGACTGACGAAAATCCTTTCAGATCCGTATTTTTGCATCCCCGGAAGGGCATTTTTTACTTCCGGGTGAACTTTCCTTCCTGCAAATCATTGATATAAACAGAAACATCTAAAATGAATCCATCATGTTCAGAAGCTATCTTAGAGCAGCTCTTACCCTGATCCTCTTTATGGCCTTTGCCGCTGTCTTTCCCTTATCCGGACAGGGAATCCTGAACACTGAAAAGTACGAACAAAATCTGAAAAAGGCCTTCAGTCTGGGCGGGACGTTTGGATATGAAGGTGCAAGGGGGAACTCTGACCTGAACAAAACAGATTTTGAATTTTTCTCCACCTATAAAATTCAAAGCCATATCTTCCGTTTCGTAGGAGGGTTCAACTATCTGAACAGTTCGGGAGAAACGATCACGAGTGACATTTATGGGCAGGTGCGCTACAACCATGTATTTACCGGGCATCTTCAGAGCTTCACCTTTTACCAGCTCCAGAAAAATGATATTCTCCTGGTGAAGAGGCGTGAACTGGCCGGAGCCGGTCTGCGAATTGCCCTGTTAAGGAAGGATAGCGCCAGGATCAGGCTCGATGCGGGAATCGGAGGGATGTATGAAAATGAGTTGCTTAAAAGCACGGCACAGGACCAACCCTATACCACGGCGCAAAATTATTTCCGGATGACAGATTTTCTTTCCTTCCGGTATGTGCATAAAACGGTAAGAGTGGTGGATGTGATGTATTACCAGCCACTTGTAAAATCGTTCACCGATTTCAGGATCTATAATGACCTGTCGGTACAGTTCAGCATCCGCAAGCATCTGACCTTTGAAACCGGCTTCGTGTGGCGATATGATTCACGCCCCCCGGGCAGCCTTAAGAAGCAGGATTTAAGTTTGAAAAACGGAATCGTATTGAATTTTTAGAATCCGGAAAAGACCTCAGACATGCCCTTCGGGAAGGATCAATAGGGCATGGAAAAGGAGGGATCCTGCCTGACAAATTTTCCACAATTGTGGAAAAATGTTCCTGCGGCAAAGACGGTTACAGTCCTTCGAAATATTTTTATCTCCTTGTTTACATGAGGTTCTGCATTTATGAATTTTTTCTATCTTTGCGCAATCAACCTTAAAGGGCGGAGGTTTTATCGTCCAAAACAAATCCGGAATCACGGTTTACATTTTATATCTTGTCCCGTGGTGTAATTGGCAACACGTCTGATTTTGGTTCAGAAGAGTCCAGGTTCGAGCCCTGGCGGGACAACTTAGAAATTTTAAAACCCCTTCTATTTCAAGAATATAGAAGGGGTTTGTTTTTTAGAGGACTTTGAAGGGAGACGATAAAATTCAATATCATTCTTTGCTCATTCTTTGTCAGGTAACCGATCAGTGCTTTTCATAAATATTAATGTCAGCTATAGCAGTTTTTGGTTTACCTGTTCGAAAAAACGGAACCGGCAGGCTTTCCTTTGGTGGTTTTTCCAGAAAAAGATATCCAAAAGGCAGATATACCTACAAAGCAACCTTTCATTTATTCATTTCATCCAGGTTTTTCGAAAGGGTTTTAACATCTGCATTGAATGACTTCTTATATTTAAGCCAATATCACTTTTTTGGTTGATGATTTGTTCCGCGGCTTGTCACGCTGTCGGTGCTCATCTCGGATAAAATTGCTTTCATCTGTTGCAGTTCTTTTCCATAACCGGTCCAGTTATCCTGTTTTAAATACTCCACAGCTTTATTATAGTGGTCAAGAGCCTCACGGGCTTTCGATGGCAAATAAGTTGTTACCATATTTTCCATACCCTTTGTTTGCGGCAGGGACAATGTATCCTGCAACCCGGAACTGTTGAAAATGGCCTGAAGACACTCTTCCAGCGTGCTTCTCATCTCAATTTGATCGTTATAAGCAACAATGACTCTTTTTAATTCCGGAATTTTGCCCTGTTCTGATTGCAGATAGACCGGCTCTACATAAAGGAAGGCATTTTTAATCGGGATGATAAGCTGGTTTCCTTTGAAAACCTGTGATCCCTGCTGTCCCCAAAGGGTAAGTTCAGAAGAGATATCCGGCTGCTGATTAATCCTTGCTTCAACCTGCATCGGTCCGTATATCAGCTTATCCTTAGGAAGTGAATAAACAATCAGATCGCCGTAATTCGGTGGGTCACACCGGGCACACATCCATGCAATCATATTATCCTTTTTGGAAGGTGTGAGAGGCAGCATCAGGATATACTCTTCATTTTGTGTCCCGGGCAAACGCATGATAATGTAATAAGGAAACATCTGCTGCTGAGAATTATTGTAGCTTTCATTGGGTACTGCCCAATAGTCTTCCTGGTTATAGAATACCTTTGGATCGGTCATGTGATATACATTATACATTTGAGTTTGTATATTGAACAGATCGGTAGGATATCGAATATGAGATTTTAAAAACTCAGGCATGTCACTAAAGGGCTTGAAAAGTTTCGGATATATCTTTTGAAAAGTTTGAATAATCGGATCTTTGGGATTAATCACGTAATAGGAAACATCGCCGCTATAGGCATTTATAACCACCTTGACCGAGTTATTAATGTAATTAATACTTCTTCCGCCAGGTATTTGTGAAACAGGCTCCGAGTAAGGAAACATATTGCTTGTGGTATAAGCATCGTGTATCCAGTAAAGTTGTCCGTCCTGGCCAACTACCAGATAGGGCATGCTGTCGTAGGAAAGAAAAGGGGCAATAATTTTGTCGCGACTTGTGATATTTCGATAGAACATGATACGGCTCTGGTCGGTGATATAGCCGGTAAGAAGAATCTTTATATCGGAGAATTTCCACGCATAAACAATTCGTGTAAACAAATTGGAAATACGAACCCCTCCGTTTCCGGTATAACTTGTATAAACATTATCGTCGCCCTTCGGGTAATCAAACTCTTTGGCCGTTGTGTTAACCAAAACAAACTGATCGGACTCTTCACCATAATAAATACCCATTTGTTTTAAGTTAAGGGGTACCGTGGTTGTCGGGGGGATGTCCTGAACAACTAAATTGGGCATACCGTTAGGCAATATCTCATTTACCGGGTTCATAACCACACCATAACCATGGGTATAGATCAAATGTGTGTTTACCCATGTTTGTGCGCGATCCGGAATTTGCGAAACAGGTAACTCTCTGGCGGCCAGAGCGACTTCTGTATATTTATCGAAATGATAACGATCAACCTGGACGCTGTTGAAATCATAGTACAGGCGAATTTCCTGTAACTGCTTATAGGTTTGAATCAAAGGTCTGCGGTCCCATAACCGGATGTTCTCTATGGTATGACGATTTGCCTGAATATCCTTATAGGTTATAGTTTCGTCAACCGGAAAAGGTTCGGCCTTAATTTTATTTAAGCCATAAGCTTCCCTCGTTAATTTTATATTATTCAGAATATAAGGTGTTTCCTTTTGCAGTTCATTGGGCTTCACAATGTATTGTTCAATTAAGCCGGGGTAAATCCAAACAAAACCAATCAATACCAATAGCCACCCTCCGGCGGCATAGAGAATAATTTTATTTTTCCTGAAGACAGGAAATAGAAATAGAAGCAAAGTGATAGCAATGCTCAGGAAAGAAAGCACCCAATATGCCGGGATTTGAGCATGTATGTCCATGTAGGAGGGGCCGTAAGCAGCTCCATGTGAGGAATATAAAATATTATAAAGTTTCAGGAAATAGAGTGCCGAGATACCGAGAACAAAGAACCCGGCCAGACTAATCAAATGCCTTTTCACCTGCCTGGAAATCTGGAAGTTTTGTCCGTTTGTGTAAATGGCGTTATCAAGGTAATAAGAAACTACTACTGCGAGGAATGTCAGTACCACCATGAAAAGATACCAGTTGGTAATAAATTGGTAGACAGGTAGTTTAAATATATAGAATCCCGGATCTTTGCCAAAAACAGGCTCCTGAAAACCAAACGAAGATGCATGCATAAACTGCAAAAAATTATTCCAGTGATCAACGGCATACAAGCTGGAAGTAATGCCAAGAAACAAAGTCAGAATAGCCCACAACCAAAAAACGGCCTTTCCCTTGTAAATCTCTAAAATATTTTGACGCGGATCGTCGTCCGGAAAAAACTGAGTCCCCCTGGCTGAAGCTCCTCTCTTGCGCGCAATGCGAATGTGGAGGCTAAAAAACAGGACAAAAGCCAGGAAGAAAAAGATAAAAGAAACGGCCTTGGCAATAATCATGGTATTAAATACTGAGCCATAGTGCATGTTGTTGAACCAGAGCCAGTCGCCATAGTATTTTAAAAACAGGTTTAATAAGTAGAAAGCCATTAAAACAGCGACAATGAGGATTACTATCTTTTTGCTTTTTTTCATCGATTTTTTTGTTTAGATAAAAAATGAAAAATACACTTCCCGGTTAATTGACTGATGAGGTTAAATTACACGTTGTATTATAATTCTCCCCGGAATCATAGGCCTGAATATGAATACTAATTTTAAAAAAACTGTTCATACAAAAAACAAGAAGAACAATATCAGGGGAAAATAATGACTGACAGGTTTTATTCAAATTTTTGTGTTTTTATATTCATTATCTCTTTCCCAATGTACGATGTTGCAAATACAACTATGACCATTGCCAGTCCAATATCCCGTATCGTGATATTTTCTTATTTGAAATTTAACTTCTCCAGGCAAAGAATGATGAACCACCAAGGTACCACAATAATCAAAACCCTACCCGCTATTCGGACAATTTCATTTTTCCAGTTTGATTTGCTGCAATGCATTTCATTGCAATTTGTTGGATTTTCCCCAGGTAATTTTTCAAACTCAATACCGGAATCGAAGTGTTTTCTTAATCATCCCGGGCAAACTCCTTTTAAAATATGACTCTCTCCAAGTATTAATTATAGTATTTTGATTGTCCTTTCAATTTTTCCAATTCATTCTCTATCTCTTTTAGAACCGTCAGGGTTGTAATATTCATCATATGTTACCTCTGTATGCCCCGGTCATCAGGATAACCTGATCCATGTTTTTGATTTCAAGGCGTATCCATCCATACAAAGTATCACCGGAAAGTATGATTCTAAAACCAAGAAATCCGTTTTCAGCATTCTCCCAGCCTTTCATCACAATGGTTCGGGTTTCGAGCGGGTCAGAATTCAGGAGGTCGGCTTTTGAGTAACAGAAAAACAGCGTCGAATCTGTGTTCCAGTCACCCGTATTGTCAATGGCTGAGTTCCTCGCGACTGGTTTAGGTATGATCTCCCTATTTAGATACCTTATGGTATCTGTAACAAAGGTGCTGCCTGAAAGTTCTTTATAATCATACCTGATAACCTGGCCTTTTATAGTGTCTGTTAAAATTTCCGTATTGTTAACCGCCTGAACTGCACTTGAGTAAAAGCCCATCATCCCTCCAAAATACCAGCTGACATGTGTTTTAAAGATCAGGTCATTTACATTATCATTATTGACATCAAGGACATACTCTGCATTGCCGTATAACGTCCCGACCGTATCTGCTATTTGAAAAACCACTGCGGAGTCTGTATTTCCTGCAATGATCCCTGCAGGTTTAAAATTTCCGGGATCGTCGCTTTTGTTGCAACCACATAATAATCCCGTCATGACCAGGGCAGAAACACACCCGGTGGCAAAATTCAGGGCATCAGAATACTTTTGTTTTTTCATGATCTTACGAATCATCTTTGGCTGGATCAACTGCTGGTTTAACCCGATTTATATCCGGACGTTATGCATGATCATCCGGCTGTAAAAGCCATTTTTATCAGACAAACATGCCGGATATCTGAGATACCTGGCATTATCCCTGCCTGGGTTCACAGGATTCATGCCGGATTCAACCATAGCAGCGGAGACTCATTTTCGAAAATAGTCTCATAACAGCCTTAACCCGTATTCCGGTATTTATAAGACCTTCAACGGTAAAAAGTATAATTTTCTATTCCTTTTTTTCTTTCTCTTCCTGCCTTCTCAGATTCTGCCACCGGAAAAGCCTGACCAGGGCAACACCTATGGACATCCCTAATACAAGAATGAACCAGAAACTGACATGGTCGGGTTTACACGCGATCCGTGGATAGTAAACGACATAAATGCATATCGTCAGGATCAGCGGAAGGAAAGGAACCTGTCTGCGCAATTTTTTTTTCATAATCCGGAGTTTTATTAGTCAAAGTTAACTAAATCCCAGGCCGTTATGCAAGAGGTTCCGTACCGGGATTTTTTATTTCAGCACAGAGAGTACTCTTGTCATTAGAAAAAATGAGGACAGTAAAATTCAGGTTTTAAGCTTACTCCCAGAATACCTTTTTCTCCACCCTGGCAGGCTTAGGTTGAAGGATGTCTTCGCCCGAAGCTAAATACTGTTTAATCCGTTCCCTCGAGATCTCCATAGACTTTGCAGAAATATCGCAGCCGATGAATTTGCACTTGTTTTTAATGGCGGCAATGGCTGAGGACGCGCTGCCCAGGAACGGATCGCATACGGTGAAGTCTTTTTCCGCGCTGGCAAAGATCATAGACTGGAACACTTCCACCGGTTTTTGGGTAGGGTACGCTGCCTTATAGATACGTCTGAACCTCCAAACATCAGGGATAGTCCGGTTCCTGATCTTCCGGTTGTTACCATTGGTTGCAAAGAGGATATATTCGTGTCTCCGCCTGAAATAGTGTCCCATGCCGATACCCACCTTGTCCCAGGTGATCAGGTTTTTCACATCGAGAAAATCCCTGACCATCCCTCCGAGGCTGAGTAATGTGAAAGAATCGAACATGATGTAAATATGACCGGTAGAGCGCTTCAATACCCGCCTGCACTGGCATAAAAGAGCGCTGTAGTTCTCAGCCGAATCTTCGAATTCGCCGAACCATCTGCCGTTTTGTGTACCTTTTTCTGCATACCTGCCGACTATTCTCCCCTTACCAAGTTGGAGCCTGTTGTTCATCCCGGAATAGGCAGGGTCGGTGACGATCAGGTCGACACTTTCCGCAGGGAGCTTCTCCAGGAAGGAGACGGCATCATCCCTGTATATACTGATCTGTCCGTCTGGTGATTCATATTCAGGGGCCGTTCCGACTAATGCCTTTCCGATCCGGTTTTCCTGTGCTTCCGCAAAGGAAACAACCTCCTTATGATGTTTTTCCGGAATAATGCCCTTTGGGGAAACGTCAATTTTCCTTGCCATCAAAAAGCGTTTCAGCGGCTCTCTGGCTTCCTGGTATCCATTTATGATCTCTTTCATGAGCACGGCAGAGGAGTTTAAACCTTAAAATTACAATATTAACCGTATGAATGGAAATATTGGGATATGTTTTGCTGGTTCAGGAGGTGCCAATTTCCGGTCAGTCAGAATAATTTACAGACAGATGTAGTTTACCCCCCGACGGCTGGAAGCTGAATACTCAGTCAGATTATTCATTCATGTCCATACATATCTCATGATACACAGAGCGAAAGAGTTATTCCCTCTGCCAGAGCTTCACCATCCCGTAACATCCGCCTGTATTTAAGGAATCGTAAGATCATATATCCCTTTTACCTTACGGGACTTCCAACAGATTTCAGGGTGTTTTAGATGAGTGAAATCAAACCGCTTCTTTCGCCCTCGGTCTGGATTTTAATTTTAGAATCAGGATGGATCAGCTGATACTGATTAAAGACGAAATCGATCTGGCTATATTTTTCGGGCGGAATGAAGGACGCGTAATTTGTTTTCCCGTTAGTGAGCAGGGCCAGCCATGGAACGGTGTCGAGCAGGCAGGCACTGAAAATGTCATTGAACATCAGGTTTGTACAATCGACACATACGTTGTCAATTTTTGGTTCAAGACCGAAACGCCGGTTCAGGAAGGTTGAATATCCGGTAACTTCCTTCTTCGAGGACGACGAAAAAATACCTATATTGTTATTGAAGGTCACAGGCACAAGAGACAGCATTTCCAGGGTGCTCTCAGGAGGAAAGTGGTTGAAGAACTGCATCCTGATAGCGACAATATATACATGGGTGAAATCCAGAATCTGACCTCTGATGTGACGGTTATCCAGTATGTTATTTATATTCTTCTGACTAAACATTTCATTTCAAAACATAACCTTAAGTTCGCATTCCCGATCAATGATATACAGCGTTCAACAATTTCAATGCCATAAAGGTTAAATGATAAGGGTCAATTTCTGAAGATTTGTGTATAAAATTAACGGCAAAGAAATACATTTCCCTGGAGGTACTCCTTGATCTGTATTGTTTCCGGGGGTGAACGGAGGTATAGCTTCTACGTGCAATGCGGCATAATATGACGGATTTATAAGATGAATCCTTTTCAGGTTGATTGCCTATCTTTGTAGATCTTTCATCCATTTAAATTAAATTATATGTCCGCAAGCAGGGAATCACAGATCCGTTATCGTGTTATTAACCATTGTCTGGCCGGGAACCGGCAGGCTGATCTCCGGGAATTATCTGACGCATGCAGTAAGGCCCTTGACGGAAAGCCGGTGGATACAGGAACCATCGAATCTGATCTGATGGCTATGCGAAGCGATCCGGATACCGGGTATTTTGCCCCTGTGGTACAAGACGAGCTGACGGGTAAATACCGGTATAGTGATCCTGATTTTTCCATTGAAAAGATCCCGCTGAACTCCGACGAACTGGAAAAGCTGGCTTCGGCTGCCGGACTTCTTGAAAAGCTCACCTCACGGGGACTCCTCGTCGAACTTGGCGGAATCATTCAGAAACTCGTTGATGCTGCCCGTATCAACCATCTCGACACCTCTAAAAATATTTGGGAATTCATTGAATTTGAAAAGGCACCCTCCTTCACAGGCAGCAAGTTCCTTGAACCTGTTATCGAGGCCATCAGTCACAAAAAAGTCCTGAAGTTGTTCTACAAACCATATGAAGAAGACAAGCCTTATTTTACCTATGTTCATCCCTATCTGCTGAAGGAATATCGTTACCGCTGGTATCTGACAGGGCTCAATGAGCAGCGGAAATCACTTAGGACGTATGCACTGGACAGGATATGGGAGGTTGAGTCTACCAACCACAAATACATACCGGCGCAATTCAATGCGAGGACATATTTTAAACATTCGGTGGGGGTAATCGTTCCTTCCGGCGATCCGCGGGAGATTTATCTGGAAGTAAAAAAACCACAAGCACAGTATATGATCTCCCAGCCACTTCATGAAAGCCAGCTCATCCATGAAGAGACAGCGGAGTACATTATTTTCACCTTTCATGTGCATCCAACCTGGGAATTCAAATCGATGATCCGTGCCCTGGGAAGTGAAGCGAGAATTGTGAAACCTGATGACCTGAGAAACGAGATGATCAGTGAACTTAAAGCCAGCCTGGGTAATTATGGAGAACCGCTCTGAGAACCGGTACTGAGTTTTTCCGCCTGATTATTTTCAATGACAAGAGGGTTGATCGCTCTGAACGACGATCCGGCCAGGGAAAGGAAAAGGCTGACTACTTTTTCGGAGAGCGACTGGTAAGCTGATAACGTGTACAGGATAAGAGGGATAACAGGGTCTTCCCTGAAGAAGGATAATCTGAGAAGGGTTTACGCCAGTCAGAATAGAAGAAGAATTGCAAGGATAATTCCGGAGGTCCAGGATTTCATCATTTTCATTTACTCATCCGTTAAAAAATTTAAGCCCGGACATACTGTTGAGCAGTAGCCGGGCTTTCAGAGCATAAAAAATTTTCTCAGAAAGATCAGAGGCTGTTTTTCTTTTTTTTCCTTGCAGCAAAGTAAGCCACTGCTCCTCCGGCAAGAAGGGCCAGAATTCCACCATCGAGCGGGACTCCGGTTGTTTGTTTTTGGATCACTGCATATAATCCCGGTGTAAACAAAAAGATCATTACAGCGATGGTCAGAATAAGATAAAGCTTTTTCATATTTTGATTTTTTGATATAACATATTAAAGAATCTCATGCATTGCCGTATCTCCGGTCAACCTTTGTCTGATGAGAAACGTGTCCTATTTATACATGTAAAGGTAGAAGAAGGTTTTGAAAACATCAAAACGTTTAACACCACTTATTGCACACTGGTCAAAATCCTTAGGCACTGAAAATGAAAACCTTGTCTAAATGGCCGGGCTTCCTGCAGACAAATCTAAAACTCCTGATATCCGGTTTGCCGCGCCTTTACCGGTATTATTTAACAGCCTGAGGTTTTTCAATCTTAAGCGGTCGGATGGCCTCTCCCCAATAGAGGGAAATGTGCGGGAACGGTATTTCGATATGGCTGTCGTCGAACGCTTTTTTCAGACGTTTCCGGTATTCACGTCCCGCTGTCCATTGGTCGCCCGGCTTGGTTTTCAGCCTGGCTTTGATCACTACGGCGCTGTCTCCGAACTGGTCAAGACCAAAGACTTCTATGGGTTCCAGAATTTTAGGTTTAAAATCCGGGTCATTTCGAAGTTCTTCACCCACCTCTTTGATCACCTTCATCACGGTATCTATATCTTCCTTGTAAGCTACGCCTACGTCGAACACCATGGCCGACCATTCCTTGGTCATATTGGACAGGGTGTTGATTTTCCCGTTCTGGAACACATGCACCGTACCGGAGAGATCACGGAGGCTGATGGTCCGCATCTGGATTTTTTCGACGAGACCGCCTGTGCCGTTGATGATCGCTACGTCGCCAGTCCTGATCTGGTTTTCAAGCAGCATGAAGAAACCGGAAATGAAATCACGGACGAGTTCCTGGGCACCAAAACCAACTGCCAGACCGATAATACCGGCACTCGCGATAAAGGGAGCGATATCCATGCCGATCTTTTTCAGGAAAATCATGAAGAAGGTCGCCCACAGGACGATTTTCAGGACGCCATGAACAATACTCATTAAGGTATTGACCCGTTTTTCGGTTTCAAGATTACCTGAGGCCTCCTCATCCTGTGACCTTTTAATGATGACCTTTCTTGTCCTGTTTATCAGCATTCTTGTGATTCTCAGGGCAATGATCAGGATGATGATCAGGATGATGATTGCCGGAACTTGTG
The DNA here is from genome assembly GCA_963732905.1 of uncultured Bacteroidales bacterium. Classification (GTDB taxonomy): domain Bacteria; phylum Bacteroidota; class Bacteroidia; order Bacteroidales; genus DASQZK01. The sequence continues at coordinate 387,126 of CAVTBM010000004.1, read as the reverse complement.
TAACCAGCCAGGAGGTAGCCTTGGTCATAAAATCCTGCCAGACTTCCTTATTGAGAAATGTACTCATAAAGCAGTAAATTTTTCGGTAAAGATTTAACTATTGGAAACTTAATGTTAATAACAGATTCAGGGAAAAGATGTTTGTTTGGTCCGGGAATATCAAGGGTTAAGCATTCTTACAGCAGAATTAAAAGCCTGCCTGAGTAAGATTGCCCTATTATCCAATCTGCGACAGGATAGTTTGTATTCTTTATGATGTCCGGTTTTGAATTCCGTAACCCGTAAATGAGTTTTACCTTTGATTTTCATTTGAATTTTTCAGGCTTGATAATTGAAACAATTTGTATATTTATTTTTGCAATATAACCAAACTTTCTATGACAACATCACTTCTCAATGCTTCGGTTGAACTGATCAACACGAAAGTCAAGTTTCGCGGCATTGTCCGCGATAATGAACCCCTCACCATTGATTATATCCCCCCCGTTGGTGATGGCGAAGGGTATACTTCACTGGAACTGCTCCTGATAAGCCTGTCTACCTGCGTTGGTACAAGCGTTGCAGCCACGCTGAGACGGATGCAGAAAACCATCCTTTCCTTCAGGATCGACAGCCAGGGTACCAGGAAAGAAGAACACCCAACAGGATTCCGGATTATTCAGCTTTCGATCTGTATTGAATCTCCCGATGTAACTCCGGGTGATATGGAAAAAGTGCTTGAGCTGTCCGGGAAGATCTGCCCGGTGTGGAGTATGATAAAGGGAAATACCGAAGTCCTGATCTCATTTTGTATTAATGAATCAGAGGTTGTGGGTGAAAAGGAATTCATCTGATTCATAAACGAAATGTAATAAATGCAGCCTTCTTCCTGAAAGGAATATTTATTAGGAAAGATGCTTTGGAAAATGCCTCGGGAACCGGGAACTCTGGCATTGATTAAACCATACCTCAATTGACATGGGGACATAATTTTGTCTCGGAACGATTTAATTTCCGAGCAAGGAATGGATCTCATTGAGACGATACCTGGCTTCCGGATTGTGCTGAAATAGTTTCTCCAGCTCCAGGCAAGAATAGTCATCACAGAAGGCACAGTTTTCAATGTTTTTGCTGCTTGCACAGTTACGTACTTTGCAATCCGGGCAGCCGGGAAAGATACGACCGTCAATGGCCATACAACCATCGCAATCACCAATTTCTTCTGGCTGAAGCCTGGTATCGTACACCTCAAAGCATACCCTGGCAATGGACTCCTTCATTGATCTTTTTTTAGATACGTCCTTTTCCAGGGTTGCCAGGAGAATGGGGCAACTGTTGCATACCAGTCCACAATAGGATAACATGACCTGCCATTTTTTCTGAAACTCAAAATAGGTTCCCGGTTTAAGGACAAGCATACGAACGGGGGAATCGCCGGCATGCCTGTTCCGGTAAAAAGAAAACCCGCTTTCGAAACTTCAGGTGTTTCTCCCTCAAATATAACCGATAACAGGATCAGAGTCAATGAATTTAACTTCTGTTTTTGGATCAGGTACGGTTCTGTAGCTAGTAAAAGTTGAGGTTTACATTACGATGGATAGCTGTAAGATACTTTCCGCTTGAGAATTCAACACGTGCTTTACCGTCACAATTATCGTGAAAGCTAAGGAAGATGTTTCCGAGGTCGATGCTGCTGCCGGCCCTGATATCCTGGATAAAACCCACACCTTCAAGGGGATTAAGGTCGCAGCCGGAGGGATTGAATTTTACCCCAATCATGGCATGATAAATGATACCGCCATCCGTTCCGGATGCCAGGGCCAACTGTCCGCCGCCGTTAATAGTGTATTCATCGTCGTACACGTTGTTGAAGGTCTGGTTCTGATTCACATTAATAAACCATACGTTTTGTTTTACCGCGGCAAAGACATCCAACGGTGGAGTTTCATCGAGGCGTGAAATTTCAGAATGGAATGCCGGATTGGAGAGGCTTAAATTCAGGAGAGTATCGGAGCCTTTCCCGATGATGATATCCTGTTCGGCGAACAGGGTTAGAATGTTTCCGTTTTCATCCTGCATTACAGGTACAGTCCGGATTCCTACGAAGTTGTATTTATCGTTCAGAATGTCTATATCGGTAAAAACGGCTGTGATCACTCCGTCATAATCCTGGCCATTCATTCCGGCATTCCATAAACAGGCGATGATGATTTGCCCGACAGTCCGGTTAAAGGGCAGCGGCCACTGCTCGTTAATAGTTACGTACATCAATCCTGAGCCTGTATATTCACTGTTGTTGACTGACCGGTAGATTACGTTGGCAGGCAACGGCTCACCCCTGAAAAGGGTATTTGCCAGTGAAGCGCAATATCCGACGGCTGCAGAAACCCGGAAGCCTTCTTTCAGGGGCTCAATTTCCGGGTCGCGCCTCAGTTCAGAGGCTTTTTTACACGAGATAACCGATAAAAGGATCACGAATGTGAAAAGGATATTAGCGAGATAACTATACCTGGTTCTCATCGTTCAGGTTTTTGATGCTGCAATTCATGGTTTTATACGGGGGTCTTCCATAAAAGATATGGTATTGACCGAAGAAAGGACCCCGTTATCCTGCAGAGGGTTGTTTTATCCCGGAAGGATTACCCGGCCGGGAACGGACAGGCTGAAATTCTTCAGTTTGTTTTGAGGATATTTTCAATGATATAATGGGATTCCTTCACAAAGATTCCTTTACTGATCAGATCTTTGAGGTCTTTCACAGCTCCGCTGAGGTCTGTTTTTTTCAGCAGGCTTTCTTTTCTGAATTTTTCATAAAGCTGATAAGCTTCATCCGGCTTCCCGGTTCGCAAGATGGCAAGAGCAAGGTTGAACTTTGCATAGAAGGCATCATCGTTGAGTGCGATCGTTTTCCGTGAAAAATAGATACAGTTTTCAAAATCATCGATGCAATAGTAGGCCCAACCAAGGTTGCCCAATGCCAAATCAAGGGTAGAATCGATTTCAAGGGTTTTAGTGAAGTCTGTGATGGCCGAATCAAAGTTTTCCATCTCGATATGACATATTCCTTTTTTCAGATAAGCCCAGGAATAGTCGGGTTCTATTTCGATAGCACTGTCATACTTCGGTATGGCAAGTTTATATTCCTTATCCGAGGTAAAGCAATCCCCAAGCCTGGCCCAGGCATACGTATACTTCGGGTTTAATTCAGTGGCTTTGCTGAAGTCGGCTTTTGCCGATTCTTTTTTCCCCGATAGGAGAAAAGCATCTCCCCTGGAGGCATAGTAATAGGCATCAGACGGATATAATTCAATACATTTGTTGTAGTTCTTCAGGGCTTCCGGAATTTTTCCCTGATAATAATAAGCATCTCCGAGGTTGTTGAGGGCGGAACCATAAGCCGGATTTATTTTCAGGGCCTTGTTGAACCAGACTACGGCTCTGGGATACTCCGACAGGTCAGAGTAGCAATCGCCGATCCGTTTTGCAGCATAAGCGTATTTATTGTCCAGTTCAAATGCTTTTTGAAAATCGGACAGTGCATCCACCTTATCCTTATTCAGAAAATAAGCGTCGCCCCTGGCTTTGTAATAATTTGGATTTTGAGGAGCCAGTTCGATGCATTTGGTATAATCGTCAATACCTTCCTGGTATTGATCCATTTCAACAAACAGATCTGCCCTGTTATCAAGTGATGTCGTATATTGGGAATTCAGCATGATCGCCTGGTTATAGAAATACATGGCACTGTCGTTATTCCCTTTTTTTGCATAAGTCAGCCCGATATTATTGTAAGGCCATAAAAAGTTAGGATTCAATTCAATGGCTTTTTTGAAAGCGGCAATAGCCTTCTCAGGTTGGTCGTCCAGGTAGAGGGTCCCCAGTTCATTAAGCAGATTGGAATTGTCAGGGTACAATTCAAGGCTTTTCGTAAAATCGCGTATGACATCTTCCGTTAAATCCAGTTTTTGATTGCAGTTTCCCCTCATGGTGTAGGCAGGAACATACTCAGGCATGATTTGTAGCGTCTTGTTGAAGTATATTTTGCTTTCCGTCCATTTACCTTCGTAGTACAGCATATATCCTTTGAGAGCGTTGGCGGCGAGATTAGCAGGATCAACGGCTAAAATTCTGTCAATGAATTTATAAGCCTGTTTTCCTTCCTGTCTCGCAACCACACAATAGAGTTTTAGACGTAGATAGAATTCATCATTTTTATTTTTTTTCAGCTTCACATCGACATCTGGTTCAATACCGATGGGTTTACCATTGATAAGCTGGTAAAAGAAAGAGCAAAGGATCTCTTTCTTTTCCTTTGTGAGTTGTTCGTCCTCCAGGAAATTCAGGAAGGAGATGATTTCAATCCCCTGATATCCCTCGTTCTGTTCCGGCGGTTTTCCCACGTTGTGTTTTCTGATCTCAGTAAGAATCCGGTGTGCAACATACCGGATGCTGTCTTTATCATCAACCGGAAGTTTTTGCATCAGGTTGTGAATATAATTCCCGTCGTTTGACTGCCGCAGACTGTCGGAGAGTAAAATGTTATTTTTTAAGGTGTCAGATCTTGCGCTGCAATAAGTGTTCGACACGAATATGGAAACGAGCAGGATGGAGGTGAGTATTGTTTTCATACTGGTTACAGATAAGAAATTACAACAAAAGACATAAGGCCGGGTAAGCCGGCATTTAGTTCTATCAACAGCGTTTATTCCGGCATCATGCATAAAGATTTTTCCTCGAATCCGAAAAATCGTCAGGCATTCAGGTCTGGTATCCCTTGTAAAAGCGATTTTTGATTTCCTCTATCAAAAGGCTCTATACAACGAATATAATAAAAATTTATATTCCGTAGAAACAAGCTGTATAAATAGTAAGAAAAGGGAATGAGTGGCGGGATCAGCCTTCGTTTTTAAGGATGATCTCAATTCTTTTATCCGGAATGAGCCATATAAGTGCAACCAGCACATATATGCTTCCGGACACCAGTGGGCTGATAAAGCAGAACCCGATTGCGATCAGGTAGAGAACGGGTGAAATTTTTCCTTTCAGGTTTTTGCCCAACGCCCTGGCCAGGAGCGAATCATGGCCGTGATGTTTCAGTATCCGGTTCTGGAGGATGAAGTAAGCGATGGCAGCCATGAAAAGAATCAGGCCATAGATCAGTAACGGAGCCGGTGAAAAATGATTCTCCCCCATCCAGGCTGTAGCAAACGGAACCAGTGAGAGCCAGAAAAGAAGATGAATATTAGCCCATAAAATATCCCCCTTGACCTGTTTCACGGTATGCAGCATATGATGGTGGTTGTTCCAGTATATGGCAAGAAAAACGAAGCTCAGAATATAACTGCCAATTACAGGGATTAAAGGTTTCAGGTCAGTCAGGCTGTTGCCTTCCGGAACTTTTATTCCCAGAACCATGATCGTGATAAGGATGGCAAACACGCCGTCGCTGAAAGCTTCAAGACGTCCTTTATTCATATGGATTGCAAATATGGTTTATATTGTTGCAGTTCAGGATGAACTTGTTTCAGGAGACAAACAAACCATAAAAGGGAATGTTCTCAAAAGATAAAAGAGGCTTTTCCAACCGGGGTGGTTTCACATTAATTTCCCTGCGGGAGGCAAGCATAGTATAACCTGAAGCCAGGAAATAGACGTATATCATTTACGGAAAATCAGTCCGAATACATTGATTCCTTCCTCTTCCACAATGATTGTCTCTCCGGTATACCTTCCAAAGCCGACGGTTATTGCCTGCTCATCGTTCTGTACATCCAGGTAAAGTTTCAGCTTACCCATCTTGGCTGTTTTCAGTGATATACATAAACCTTCCCGGGTTTTCAGGAGATCGAATGCTTTCAGCCGGGGATTTTTCTCCCCGGTGCAGATATAGTGTCCAACCCGGCTTTCCCAGGCCTCACTAGTATTCAATGACCGGAATATCTTTCCCGCGGGCGAACGAAAACCGATCTGTTCCATGACCAGCACCTTTTCTTCGTTTATTTCCGGAAGGCCTATACGGAGAGAAGAGAGAGCCTTCAGCTTCAGCGGGATCAGACCGAAAAGCATGAGTCTTAAATTGAACCAGTCGGGAGCGAAGGGTTTCAGCCTGAACCTTCCTGACGGAAGCCGGATGGTTGAATGTTTGGCAGACCTTCTGACCGTGGCTATACCTGAAGCCGTAAAAAAGCGGCCACTGCAGTCTCCGGCGTTTTCAGGGATAACCGGTTCAGACTTTTGTCTTTCCTGAGCCGGGATGTCGATTTGATATTTTTCTTTCATTACAGACTGTAGAAGCTCGTCAGCCAGGATGTGGTTCATAATTGAACCTCCGGTGGAGTTGGTCAGAAGGCAAATTCCGATATTTTTGCCGGGGATCAGTACCACCAGGCTGAAGAAATGGGGCGTGCCGCCATCATGCCAGACCGACTTCCCGGCAGAATCTATTTTCGGTCTCCCGACAAACCAGCCAAGGCCGTTTTTAAAAGACATATCCAGTGGAAGGCTGGGATATTGAATTTCGAACATGGAAGCAAGGGTTGATTTATCAGAATACAGGGCCTTTCCCCCGGCAAGCATTGCAGAAATAAACCCTGCCATATCTTCGGCTGTCGAACAGATCCCGCCTTCCGGCAGCCCTTTCATATCCTCTTCGACCTGCTCCTTATCTTTCTGGTAGGGTTTTGAAAGCCGGGCTCTCATGGCATCCGAAAGCACGATCCCTGAAGCAGCCATACCCAGCGGCTTTAAAACGGCTTCTTCCATATACCGGTGGTAAGGTGTTCCCGTGACCCTGCTGATCAACACGCCCAGCAGTTCATACCCGAGGTTGGAATAGTAGAACATGCGGCCGGGAGGACTGACCATCCAGGCTTTGTTCAGGTAATTGGTTACCGAATGAAATGCTTCAGGATCGGTAGTAAAATAATTTTTAAGGTTATCACAGGGTAAGCCGGAGTGATGACACAGAATGTCACGGATAGTAATGGGTTTTAACGCAGGCTCATACGAGAGCACAGTAAATTCCGGTATATAATCGATGACAGGCCGGTCGATATCCAGTTTCTTTTGTTCATGAAGTTGCATCACGGCGGATGCGGTAAAGACCTTGGTTATGGAACCGATCCTGAAAAGGGTTTCCGGTCTGACCGGAATTTTATCCGCCTTATCTGCATAACCGAAATGGCGGATCATTTTTTCATCTCCGTTTACCAGGGCAATAGCAGCGCCGGTAATTTTATGGGTTTTGAGCGCTTTTTCGATGATTCTGCTCATGTAATCGCCGGTTTTCATTGGAGTTGTTTTTTCAGGGAGTTTAAATACAGGTTTGACATCAGATTAAGAACGGACGTGAGGGTGAAGTATTATGAATTTTTAATCCTGACTTTGCCTTACATCACATGAATATCCTTTATACCGGACAAAGGATGCAGTGGATGAACAGGAAGTGAAGATGGAATGCCGGAAATTAAAAGTAAAGCAGCCGTATGCATACTATCAGAATGATCTTCCAGTCTGACCATCCGGCTACCATTATTTATTGATCTTCCAGCCAGATCATCAGTGTACTTTTAAAACTTTCAGCCTTCATGTTGTAATATATGGTCCATAAAAGCACCCACGCGACGGCCAGGGTAAAAATGATGGTCAGAAAGTACTGGTAAGCATGCCGGCCTTCGTACATAAACAGGACCCCAAGAATCAGTAAGGCAAGAAAATCAGAGAATACAGCATGTTTTAGTTTCATCCCGATGATACCTGAGAGAAAGTTCCACTTCAACAAGCGGTCGGAGATAAGAATTTTCTCAAAAAGGTTAAAGTCTACGTCGACCACCTGTGCGTAACCAAGTTTTATTGTCACCACATTATTGAAGTCCCTGAAGTTGAAATCATACTTCTCTAGCTGATGTTTAAAAGCTTCTTTATCCATTGGGATTGGATTAAATTCTGGAATAGGACATGTTACCTGTTGTTATTTCCTTTAAGGCACTTTGTAAAAGAGACATTAAACGATCATTTTTACGGGGCCAGCGTACACGAATATACAAAAAGTATCTGTTTACGTGATCATGACCCCGGATTTTCTTCCCGGAGGCATACATCCTGTAAATATAAGACTGCAGCCGGTAGATTCTGCACCAGAGGTATTCGTTAGCTGTGATTCCCGGGAGATGATTTCTGTGAACGTTCATTCTCCTCAGGATTTTCAACACCTGCATTCACTATACGTTTCAAAAATGATTCTGCCATACCGGGATCAATTTCCTGGCGGGACAGGAAGGCGTTCATCAGGAGTGTTGTTTCTTCCGAGCTAAGTTTCGGCCGCTGGTCGATAAATCCTTCCTTTACAAGATATTCTTCAAGATTTTCAGTTTTGTCATGCCGGAAGCCTTTTACCTGACTGTTTCTTAGTGCTTCAACCAGTTTCACCGGGTCACCCGACAGGGATTGAAGCAACGCCGATACTTTATCGATAAAACCGGGATTGACGGCACCCGAATTCCCGAGTATTTCCCGGTCAATGGTTTTTGACCGGCCGGTATGATAAAGTTCGAGGTAACGGGTAAGAACTGCTACCTTTTCACGGATCTTCTTCCAGGACTCCTCGGGTACAGCATTGATCTCTTCACCGCTCAGAACCAAACTTTCAAGCTGGCCGAAGGAACGGATTCCTGAGGTCAGAAGCTGGTATATTCGTTCATTGTCATCCATAAAATACCAGGGATGCAACTCTGACGGGTTCCCGGTAAGGATATTGAAAGGATGAACGCCGAGCATCCGCCCGTACTCACTGTGTCCGGCGTTTCCGGGTTGCGGCACTTCATGTATGAAAGCCGGGACGGTCGGGATGCCGGCAGGAGCCGGGTCGTCGGGGCTGCTCCCCGTTAGTTTTATTATTTTGAACTGATCGTCACCGCTACCTGACAGATGGCTCTGCCAGCGTGCCACCTCATCATCCTGGGCAGTGAAGTAAAAGATCTGGCGGCCTTCCCTGCTGATCTCCGTGAGGGCATCCATGATGGCCGAAGCTCTGACATCATCGCTGTTGGCCAGAAGCTCATCGGCAAGGATGGGGAGTTTCATGACCGACTCGCGGGTTTCGATGTATGCCAGGCGAACGGCCAACAGCAGCTGGATCCTCGTGCCTGTGGATAACTCATTCAGAGACTGACCTCTCTGATGAGTGTTATCGAAAGCTCCGAAGGCGGGTTCTCCGTTTTCCGGCAAAAGAAGGTCATACCTTCCGCGAGTGATCTTCTTCAGGAGCTGGCCGGCTCTTTTGAAGACCGCGGAGGTGTTTTTCTCCGAGGTTTCTTTTTTAAGACGGTCGATGATCAGATTGCCGGTAACTGACGAAAGGTTCTCTTCAAATAACCTTTCCAGGTTTTCGGCAGCCGCTTCCTTCTCCCGGATAGCATCTTCGAGGTTGTGACCTTTTTTATGGTCGCTGATCCTGGTTTCGATCTGAGTGATTTCTTCCTGCAGTACAGCCAGCTGTGAAGCATCCTGGCTGTACTGCCTGAAATATTCCGCTGCCTGAACTGTTCCAATATTTTCTATTTCCTTTTCATGGCCGGGATAGAGAGGATGGCTTTCCATCTTATGCTTCATTTCAACATAAACCCTTTCCGCAAAACTATATTCCGTACCTGCAATTTTATAATCCTTAAGCTGATCTGTCAGGTGGCGAATGGTCTCTGCATGCCCGGTTTCTACTTCCAGCTTCTCATATATTTGCTTCAATTTGGATTCATTCGCGTCAATTTGTTTTTCTTTTGCCCTGATTTCACGGTTTAGGCTTTCTGTTTCCTTTACAAGGTCTTTGCGCTTATTTTCGTCACTCTCTGATTTTCTGAACAATGCCTTTGCCGAGGCCGCGTCTGCAGCGGAAGGAAGACTGTATTGCCTGAACAACAGGTTTATCTTTTCCAGCTCAGACCGGTAGCTTTCTGCCAGGATGTCTCCCGCTGTCGTTAAAGTATTTGTTTTTTCGTGGTGTACCATCCAGGTTTTAACCCTGTCAAGGAACCAGTAAAGCCCCATATACGTGTCCAGGTCGTCGCCTGGCAGTTCAGGAACGGCTTTCAGTTTTTCAAGCCATTCATTGCGGGTTCTGGCAATCTCATCCAATTGGGTCTCCAGTTTTTCAAGTTGTTTTTTCAGGTCGCCCGCCCTGACAGTATTTTTCTCCCTCGTTTTCGCCAGGGCGAGATCTCCGGTCAATATATCGAGCTTTGCCGCTACTTTTTCCACGGTCCAGCTTTCCGGTTCATCTAGGCCTGTTTTTCTGTAATCTTTTTCCCTGATGCCCGTGATCCTGTTTCCTGCACGGGCAAACCACCACACAATTCCAATCAGTAACAGGCATGATAATCCATACCAACCGGCATAGAAGACCGAGATTCCGGTTAATGCGGCGATAGCGGCCATTGCATATACCGTCCAGGCAGGGAAACCAGCTGAGCTGTGTTCTTCCTGCAGCCAGTTGGAGAGGGCACTGATTCCGTCGTTCAGCCGGCCGGAGTGGATCGATTGATCATCACCGTAATCCTGTTCCAGTTCCCGGACAGCAGATTCATACTGCTGTTTTTGGATGATCAGTTTTTGAGCTTTCTCTATAAACCGGTCCAGACCCGAGATGTCTTTCAGGTTAATTCCCTGCCAGCCGGATGGAGGGTGATCTTTATCGATGCTGTCGAGGGCTTCTTTTTCAAGTGTCAGGGAAGTTTCGTTTGCTTCATGGTTTTTCCTGATCTCCCCTTCGAGTCCGGAAAGAGTATTGATCCTGCCGTCGAGTTCATACAGTACCTCATCCGCAATACCATCAGCGGGTAACTTAAGTCCTGACAGTGCAATATTATTTCCGGCAATCGTGTTTTCCGCCTTTTCTATATCTATTTGTAAAGCTTCAATCTCCCTTCCGAGATCCTTGATTTCAATATATTCCTGTCCGCTTGCTTTTTCAAGCGATTTCGGGAAAGCATTATAGATAAAGGTTTTATTTTCGAGGTCGGTCTTACTCTTCAGATATTGGATAACCAAATCATACAGTTCTCGAAGGCGGGAGGCCATGGAAGCTTTTTCTTTTTCCTCATACAGGGATCCGAGATGATTTTCCTGTTGTTTTAGTTTATTATGTTCTTCCTGAATTTCCCTGAATTTCCTGTTGGACTCTTCGTAATTCCGGAATTCACCCACACCCTTATTCCTGACCTGGGAGGCATAGTTGAGATTTTTTGCCGCCATACCGGGATCGTAGCCTCCGATGGATTCAGCGATAATTTTCCTGGCCAGTTCATCTTCGTTCTCCGACACCAGTTCGTGAAGAGCCAGCATGTACCTGTTTTGTTCTTCGGAAGAGGGGATTCCTGCCAGTTCTTCCTCATTCCCGTTGTGCCGGGTGCTGTTGTAACCTGAGTCAATACTGATGGTCCAAAGTTCTTTTCCTACGGTAGCCGAGCCTTCGGCATGTATTCCCTCCGTTTTGTTCCGCCAGACAAGTTTTTGAATGAGCCTTGCTGTGGAGCTTTTTCCTGATGCATTCGGACCTGCAATAATGTTGATTCCCGGTGCCAGTTCACTATATCCCTCCAGACCCTTCGGAAAGCCGGGGATCTTATATATTTTCAGGTTATGAAATATGAAAGGGATCTTTGTTGACATGTTGTTATTCATTAGCCACCTGTTTTACAAATTCACTTAGCAGGCGGTTGCATTCTCTTAAAATACAGACATCAACGTCATCTTCGGTAACAGATACGACACTCCGGGCATTCATCAGGGGTTGATAAGTTCCGGAGGTTAACAGTCTGTCCCGTTCTTTCTTCCATTGTTTCCGGAGGTCTTCAAGAAATCTGGTCGTTTTTCCTGCCCGGATGGCAAGGATGGTTTCGGCAATAATTCCTGCCGGGGTATGTCTGGAAGCCATTTCTTCAAGGTTGTCGATGACTGGTTCTGCATCGTTGACCACTTTCCGTGGAAGAAGGATTGTGCCGGTCTCCATCTCATACTGGTGTTCGCCTATGTTTGCGGTCCAGGCGGTCAGAGCGTTCAACGCATTATGGCTGCCTTGAAGATGGATGTCGAAGACGAGAAATCTGACTTTTTCGAGTTCAGTTATTATGTTTTCAGCCTGTCTGACGAGTTCCGAAGTGACTTTATCGCTCACCGCAATTTCATCCTTCGCCCCCGTAATATCAACCCCGATGGTTTCGTAACGGACAGGAGATAAGGGGATCTGTTCGATCTCAATCCTGTGTGTATCATGGACGGTTAAAAGGAGAGGACCGTGTTCGCCGGATTCTTTTGAACTGAGAGCCTGGGGTGAACCCGGATACCAGATTTCCGGATCATCGCTTCTCAGTCGCTGAGGTTTATGAATATGACCTACAATCCAGGCGTCAATCGGTTTGTTCAGAAGAGTAACGAGATCGAAGGGCCCGTACCGGCTGTCCCGGCTGTCGGCATCTCCGTGGAAAATGCCAATAGTTGTCAGATTTGGATCCAGACCTTCGCCGGTAAAGTTGAATAACGGGCTTTCCTGAACATGCTGATTTGGAAACGACCATCCGATGAACTGAATACTTTGACCTTTCCGGGAAATGGTTTTCACCTCCCATTTTCCGCCTTCACCAAGTATATGAATGTTTTTTAAGTCTTTTCCCCTGATCATGGAAGGCAGCACATCGTAGTCATGGTTTCCGGCTGTAATCATAACGGTGATACCTTCTTTTCCGAGGCGTTCAAGCCCTGAGAATAACGGGCCGATAGCTTCAAAAAACCGGTTTTCCCGGTCAACAATGTCACCTGCCAGCAGCAGAATGTCGATTTCATGCCCGAGGCTCCAATCAACGATTTTTTCCCAGGTGTGCCGGGAAGAACTTTCAGGAGCAGACTGTGGAACTCCGGCAGATTTTTTGCCGAGGTGCAGATCGGACGTTGCCAGTATTCTTATTGACATGAGTCACGTTTTCGAATTCCTGTTAAATATAGGGATATTTCAGGTAAAGATGAAGATTGATTTTAATTCGGTTCGGAGATTACAGCTGAAAAATGAATGGGATGGAATGGCTCAGACGGAGAGCTGTTTAACAGTGTAAAAGAAGTATACTTTTTTCAGAAGGTATCATACCTGCTTGCTGAAAGAGATGAACGGACCGGGCTTCGCGGCTGTGGATGCCAAACAACAGAAGATAAAATGGTATTCTGTTTCATAAAAAAAGCGTAATTTCGGTATCCCTGAAGAAATTGTAAAACATTTTTCCTGAAAACCGTGTTTCATCAAAATCAAACTCACCTGAAACAACATTGAAATCCATTAACAAATATCATAAGATTATGAATTTTAAACGACTAGTTTTCATCCTGATCCTGGCCTTCGCCTGGGCTTCATATTCCTGGGGGCAGGCCGAAAAGATCAATTTTGAGGAATATGACCTGCCCAACGGGTTACATGTCATTTTGAGTCCTGACCACAGCACTCCTATTGTTGCTGTAACGGTAATGTACCATGTCGGATCCAAAAACGAGAAACCAGACAGAACCGGGTTCGCCCATTTTTTTGAGCATCTCATGTTCGAAGGGTCGGAATATATACCCAGGGAGGGATACAGTAAATATGTTGAAAATGCAGGCGGAACTTTAAATGCCAATACTTCTAACGACCGGACCTACTTTTATGAGGTTCTTCCTTCCAACGAAATTGGGCTGGGTCTGTGGCTTGAGTCGGAGCGAATGCTGCATCTCAAGGTTGATTCCATTGGCATTGAAACACAACGTGCGGTTGTGAAAGAAGAGAAAAAACAACGGATTGACAACTCCCCTTACGGAACGTTTCTTCAGGAAATGTTAAGTCATGCCTACACAAAATCTCCTTACCGCTGGCCCACCATCGGGTCGGTTGAAGATCTTGATGCTGCGGGATATGGAGAATTCATGAAATTCTACAAAACCTACTACGTCCCGAACAATGCTGTATTGACTATTGCAGGTGACATCAATATTGACAGCACAAAAACCCTGATAAACACCTATTTTGCAGGCATACCACACGGACAGTACCCGATAGTAAGGCCCAATACAGACGAGCCTGTCAAACACAATGAAATTGTCGATACGGTTTATGATAATGTACAACTGCCGGCCATTTTCGAAGGCTATCATATTCCTGCCATGGGCACCCCCGATTATTATGCAGTGGACATGCTGAACCAGCTTCTGGCTTACGGGCAAAGTTCACGACTTTACAAGTCACTGGTTGACGAACAACAACTAGCTCTCCAGGTGGCTGCCATACCTCTTCCTTTTGAAGGTCCCGGCCTTTCCATTATTGTTGCCGTTCCCAATATTGGTGTTGATCCGGATAAACTGGAGCAGGCTATCGATACTGAACTTCAGAGTGTAAAAGACAGCCTGATCTCAGAGCGGGAATTTGAAAAACTAAGGAACCAGATAGACAACAATTTTGTAAACAGCAATGCCACCATTGCCAGCAGGGCTTCGAACCTGGCTACCGATTACACCTTTTTTCATAATACCGGACTGATCAATACCGAGATCGACAAATATTTGGCCGTAACCAGGGAAGATCTCCAGCGGGTGGCCAGGGAGTATTTCAGGGTTGGGAACAGGGTAGTGTTGTTTTACCTGCCTAAATCCAAGGAAAAATAATAATCATCATGTACAAAAAACAATTCAAACTCATGAAAAGAACAATCTTCAATATATTCCTGCTCCTGCTGTTCACAGGAACGTTAACGGCTCAGCAGGTTGACAGGAGCCAACCACCCAAACCAGGTCCTGCACCAAAAATCAATCTTGGAAACTACAGTATGTTTTCCCTGGATAACGGTCTTAAAGTCATCGTTGTTGAAAATCACAAATTGCCAAGGGTCTCCTTTCAGCTTACCCTGGATATCGATCCCATTCATGAAGGTGACAAAACGGGCTATGTTTCCATGGCCGGGGATCTGCTCCGTTCCGGAACACAATCACGCGACAAGGACCAGATCGATGAAAGCATTGACTTTATCGGCGGTACCTTGAGTACATATTCGACAGGTATCTATGCCGCCTCTCTCACCCAGCACGAAGATACACTCCTTACATTGATGTCGGATGTGCTGCTTTACCCGACATTTCCAGAACAGGAGCTTGAAAAAAGCCGGAAACAAACACTGACCGCACTGAAATCGATCAAGGATGATCCCGAAACCATTGCCTCCAACGTGGCGGAAGTTCTTAATTTCGGTGAAGATAATCCCTACGGTGAACAGACTACGGAGACAACTGTAAACAACATCACCCGCAACGACCTTGTGAACTATTACAAGACATATTTCAAGCCCAACGTGGCGTATCTTGTCGTTGTTGGGGATATTACAGAAGACCGGGCCAAAGAGCTGGCCAACGAGTATTTCGGAAGCTGGCAGAAAGGGGATGTCCCTGCTCATCAATATAACTTCCCGCCGCCACCTGCGAATGACGAAGTTGCCTTTATAGACAAAACCGGAGCCGTTCAGTCGGTGATCTCCATTACGTATCCCGTTAAGCTGAAACCAGGAAGCCCGGATGCCATACCTGCCAGTGTCACTAACGCCATTTTGGGCGGCGGCGTTTTTTCCGGCCGGCTGATGCAGAACCTGCGTGAGACACATGCATATACCTATGGTGCCAGGTCCTCTATTTCAACCGATAAGCTTATGGGAGATTTCGATGCCTCGGCTTCGGTGCGTAACTCTGTCACCGACAGCTCGGTAACGCAGATCCTTTATGAAATGAAGCGGATGCGTGATGAAAACGTCGATAATGATCACCTTCAGCTTGTGAAAAATGTACTGTCGGGAAGCTTTGCCCGTTCGCTTGAAAGACCCCAGACCATAGCCTCCTTTGCCCTGAACACCCAGCTTTATAACCTGCCTGCCGATTATTATGCGACCTATCTTGAAAAGATTGCCGCTGTTACCCCTGAGGAGGTGCGACAGATGTCGGAGAAGTATATTCTTCCCGGGCATTCCTACATTGTTGTGGTCGGTAACAAAGATGAGGTCGCTCCCTCACTGACCAAATTCGCCGCTGACGGGAAAGTCAATTTTTATGATTATTTCGGACAACCGGTAAAGGAAAATAAGTCGATCCCGGCAGGGGTTACGGCCCAGAGTATAGTGAACAGGTACATTGAAGCAGTTGGCGGAGCGAAGAAGCTGAAAAAGGTGAAGAATTTGACCGTACATGCAACAGCCGGTATTCAGGGAATGGACCTGAGCATGGTGATCTATCATCAGGCACCGGATAAATTCATGATGGAAATGAGTATGAATGGAAATACACTTGTTAAACAAATTTTTGACGGTGAACACGGATACATGAAGTCTATGATGGGTAGTTCTGAAGTAGGCGGCGATACTCTGACCAGGATGAAAGAGCAGGCGCTGATGAATCCCGAATTGCAATATAATGAAAAGGGGTACAAACTTGAGCTTGACGGTATCGAAGATGTTAACGGTCAGGATGCCTATAAGATCAACATAACGAGTCCGGGCGGTAATGTGTCGTCAAATTACTTTTCTGTCGATTCCGGATTGCTGGTACGCGAGGTCTCCACCACAGGTCAGATGACACAGGAAAGTGACCTGTCTGATTACCGGGATGTAAACGGAGTGAAATATCCGTTTAAACGGCTTACAACGGTTGGACCGCAGCAGGTGACCATTAACGTTAAGGATGTAGATAATAAAAGCAAGATCGAAGGTAAGGTATTTGAAATGAATAATTAGAAAAAGGATTCCGGGAAAAATCCATATTATCCCGGGATGGCATTCAAAGACAAAGGGAGAAAGACGGTCTTAAATTCCGGAAGGCAAAAATCAAAATTTGTGTTGGACGCAGCCTTTCAAGCACAGAATTCAGGGATCGTCTTTCTCTTTTTTTACAGAGTTTATTTATTTCCGGATGGAACGAATTCCTCCTGATCTTCTGCTTCTTCACGATACCAGTTAATTTTTCTCGTCAGGATCATGAAAAGGCTGAGGACTGCAAACAGCCCGATGCTTCCCATCAGAAGGGCATAATCCTGCAAACGCAATACGATAAACAGGAAAAGGTATAGTGCGGCCAGCACTAAGGCCGTGATCACGGCATATTTCAACTTCCCCAGGGATACTTTTACATAATAGGAAAGAAGCGTTATCACTGCTATGGAAGAAATCAGGTAGGCTATTGTGAAACCGGTATGCTCAGAAAGACTCACCAGGAGACTGTAAAAAATGACCAGGCCGAAACCAGTTAAAACATATTGTACCGGATGAAGTCTTTTCCTGGTCAGAATTTCCACAAGCATGAAAAGCAAAAAGGTAAGGCCGATGAACATCATCGCATATTTTACCGATCTGAATGACTGCTGATAATGGTCAACCGGATTTACGAGATCGACACCAAACCCGGATTTGGTGATGTCGTAACGTTCATCGGTCCACGATTGGGGGTAATTCCGGTTCAGGTGTGTGATAAGCCAACGGGCCCTGAAGCCGTCCTGGTCTATTTTGCTCTCTTCAGGCAGAAAAGCCCCGGTGAAGCCGGGATCTGGCCACGAAGAACTTATATTAACCGTTGTCGTTTTGCCCAGGGGGTAAACGTGAAACGATTTGGTGCCGTTCAGATTCAGTGTTGAGCTGAATTCAATCCGGTCACTTTTTACCAGAC
Source organism: uncultured Bacteroidales bacterium (assembly GCA_963732905.1). GTDB lineage: Bacteria > Bacteroidota > Bacteroidia > Bacteroidales > DASQZK01. Next base: position 369,450 of record CAVTBM010000004.1, on the reverse strand, counting down.
CGGGATCGATGGGACAATGTAATCCACTGGTACATAAATCTGTATTTTCGACACCTGGAATGATTTCCGGAAATGAACCATTCACGTTCAACCTGACTTGATTACGAATTCCTCTCATGTCTGTTATGCCCATGGTCAGGGTAGCCTTATCCCAGATTACATTCCCGGGATCAATTCCCGCTTTCTGAAAATCAGGCCGGCTGAATTCTCCTTTGATATCCACTGTTGAAGTGTAAACTACGACCCTGAAAATACCCCGGTGGCGCGATTGGGGAACGAGTTGGGCATCAATGGTTAAATCCCGGGGCAGAAAGTGCATATTGTGGATTTCGGTTTCTGTTCCTGTACTGTTTTCATGGATGATCTTATAGGGTATTGTCAGCCAAGGACCGGTAATTTCCTGGCTGAAGCCCCATAGGGAGCTTATCTCCGAAAATACCTCACTGCTTCTTTGTTCCCGCTCGAGTATCAGGCTCTTAACCCAGGAAGTTGGTATAAGCAGTAATAAACTTATGAACCCGACCAGGATGAATTTGAAGGTCAGGGTATGCGTAATCCGTTTGATAAAATGTGAATTTTCCATAGTTGTTAATTTAAAAGTACTTTGAAAAGCAAAGTTAAAAATGAAAAAAAAACTATTTTGAATGATGAATCAGATATTCGAGAGCATCCAGGTGTTTTTCAAATTCCTGCCGGCCGGTGGAGGTAGCCTTGTAACTCGTCTTTGGCTTTCTGCCCACAAATTCTTTCATTACATCGATCATCCCTGCTTTTTCGAGGGCTTTCAAATGGCTGGCAAGATTGCCGTCTGTGATTTCAAGGGTATCCTTGAGCGAATTGAAGTCGGCACGTTCGTTCACCATGAGAATTGACATGATTCCCAGCCTTATCCGGCTTTCAAATGTTTTATTCAGTTTATCCAGGGAGACTTTCATCAATACCGGGTCAATCAGTTTTATTTTTCGTACTCATATTTGAAATAAAGGACAAGTCCGTAAATGATATGGAATACCCCGAAACCCACAGCCCAAAATAAGAGTCCGTGATTAAGAAACAGGAGTGTTGCGACACCGAGGAGGACTTCGGCGATTCCAAGGTAATAAATATCGGAATAGGAGTATTTGCCTGCATTCACCAAACCGAGACCATAAAAGATCATGGTGAACGGTGCAAGGTAGTTGACCTGGGATCTGAGCAGAAAGATCAGAAGAACCAGTCCGCCTGCAATCAGTGGAATGAAAAGGTTAATCAGCAGTTGCCTGGCTGCTGCGTTCCAGAATTTAATTCCCATTTTTGCAGCACGGCGTTTTGAAAAGTAATATCCTGAGAGGAGAGCGAGAATCAGCACACATGATGCGTCAATGATCAGGAATCGAATGAAGTGAACATCCCTTGTGTTGTCCAGGATTCTGAAGTTTTCATCATATTGCAGATTTCCCCGGTCAAGGTACCAGTATGCGATCCCTGCCCCGATAAGGGCGAACAGTCCGGCGGAGATGCCCGATAATCCGCTGAGGGACAGAAACCGGCTGGATTTTTCCATGAGCCTCCTGATTTCACGCAGTTCTTCAAGGCTTGCTGAGGGTGTGTCCATATTTCAGTAATATTATTGTAAAAGTACTTTGAAATACAAAGTAAAAGTAATTTATTGAATAATGCAAGAACTTTTGAAAAAAGAAGGGTCACACCTTTTAGAAAATGAAAATTATATATAGAAAGGGATGTGCTTTTTATTGCTGACCGCAGCAGAAGGACCGACCTCATTTCCAAACCGGTAAAATTACCGGAAGTGAACTTTTACGGATTTCCATTCCGCATGGCGATGGCTTCTGTATTAAATTCTTCCTGATATTTTTCATTATCTTTGTCTGCCGGAACAGGAATGAATAAAAGGATACAAGATGAACAGGCTTTATGGATTTTTGATGGTACTTGCACTTTCAGGAATTGTGATGCAAGAATATATTTTCGCGCAGAGTGATAATCAGGTTGATCCGGACGTATTAAAAGCGGCTGAAATCTTCAGGGCAAGGATTGAGAAGGAGAAGACCGGACAGGATATAGACAGAGCCTTATGGGTTTCCTTCAGGGTTGACACGTTTACGATTCAAAAAACACTGGAAGCCCGACTCAAAAATGCCACTGAAAGGTATGACGCCAGCTTTGTATGGTCTGACGCGATTTCTGCCTATAATGAGATGGCCGGAAAATATTTTGATCTGCTCATGCAAAAGATGATCGAGGTTGATCAGAAATACCTTCAGCAGTCGCAGCAGAGCTGGCTGGAATACAAACAGGCAGAACAGATCCTGAACGAGATCATTGGCAGGAAAGAGTACAATAAATCGGGTCTGGTAAACGAGACTTACGAATACAGCCGAATACTCAATATCAATAAGAACAGGGCTGCTGAATTGTTCAATTACCTTCTGAGGGTGAATAACCGTTAAGGGCTGTATAACGATTTCTCACAGACTGTCTTTTCTCCCTTTTTCTTTTATCAATTATACCTCTTTCCGGAAGGCTGAGGTGGCTGATTCTTGTTTATAATCCTTTTAAATTAGTTTAGTTTTAAGGGAAAGATAGACAACGGAATAACAAACCTGTTAAATTTATAGGTTGAATTATTGTCAAAACCAGTTACCAAATGAAACGTCTCAGCTCTTTTACGCTTTTATTGCTCAGGGTATTTATCGGATGGCATTTTTTATATGAAGGTATTTCCAAGCTGGTAACTCCAGGGTGGTCTTCGGAAGCATATCTCAGGGGATCTTTCGGTTTTCTTTCGGCATTCTTCCATTCCCTGGCATCCAGTCCCACTGCCATTTCCGTGGTAGATTTTCTAAATGTCTGGGGATTAATATTAATCGGGGCCGGCCTGTTCCTGGGAATTTTCATTCGTCTTTCGGCACTTTCGGGGATTCTTCTGCTCATGTTATACTATTTCGCGTATCCGCCTTTCGGGCACTCACTGATGGCCGGTGTTACGGAGGGTCATTACTGGGTAGTGAACCGGAATATTATTGAAGCCCTGGCCCTGGTGATGGTTATTTACATGCCGGCCATGGATTACAGTATTCAGAATGTATTTCGTATGTTCAAACGGAAAAGCAGGGTTGTTGATACTCCTGAAAGCTCCGTTGATACGGAAGGTAATGCTTCCTTTAAGCGGCGTGAACTACTAAAAGGTTTAGCCACATTGCCCTTTTTCGGAGGAGTAATTTATGCTGCTGCCGCCAGGGAAGCTAATTCCGAACCGGATGTCTTATCGGGAGCTACAGTTGCTCTTAAGAAATTCGATTTGAAAGACCTGAAAGGAGTTTTACCGACAGGTAAGATTGGCGACCTTGAAATGAGCCGTCTGATCCTTGGGTGTAACCTCATCGGAGGATGGTCACATTCACGGGATCTCGAGTACGTCGGGACCTTGTTCAGGCATTATAATACCGAGAAAAAAATCTTTGAAACGTTTTCTCTCTGCGAGCAGGCCGGGATCAACACCACCAATATGGTAACTAATTTTTATCCGCTGTTCAACAAATATAAACAAGCCACGGGCAGTAATATGATGTCGATCTGCCAGGCGAGTGTGGACCTTGAAGGGTCTGACCGGCTGGTCCAGTTTAAGCAGGCCAGGGATTATGGCGCCACTACCACATATATTCAGGGCGCCAACGGCGATACTCTCGTCCAGAGTCAGCGGATGGACCTTATGCAGGAAGCACTGGAATTTTTGCGAAGCCAGGGAGTGCTGGCCGGTGTGGGGGCTCATTCCATCCAGGTGCCAATGGCATGTGAGAAAGCCGGAATGAAACCCGATTACTATTTCAAGACCATGCATCATGACCGGTATTGGTCGGCTCATCCGCGTGAGTTCAGGGAAGAATTCAGTGTAGACCGCATGCGTTACCTGGATCATAATAAATTCCACGACAACCTTTTCGACATGTTCCCTGAGCAGACCGTAGAGGTATTTCATTCCATCGATGTTCCTCTTGTAGGATTTAAGGTGCTTGCTGCCGGAGCCATTAAGCCGGACGACGGTTTCAGGTATGCCTTTGAAAATGGAGCCGATTTTATATGCGTCGGCATGTTTGATTTTCAGGTTGTGGAGAATGTAAATACTGCGCTGGACGTACTAAACGGTAAGCTTAACCGGACGCGCCCATGGTATTCATAACAGGCTGACCTTCATAAAAATATTGACGGGCTGCCGTTTTACCGACAGCCTGGCAAAGTAACACTACGTTTTGTTATGGCCGCACAAAGGGATATTACTCCGGATGTTCCTTTGTGCGGCTTTTAATTTGCCGGATGCCAGATGGGATACGATGTTCGGTATGTATCCCTGTTACTTCCTCAGACTTGCTTTGGAAAAGATATAATCGGGGATTTCCTGATCAAACCGGATGTCTTCCATTATGAATTCCGTTCCGTCACCCGTATTCAGCATATCTTTGAATACAACTTTTGTAGGGAACCATCTGCCATCGAAATTTTTAACGTCAGAAAGAGTCGTCCTTTTTAATAGCTGTCCGCTGCGGGCATAGAGCTCCTCTTTCAAAGGGATGAACCGCTTTTTATCCACCCAGATTTTTCGTTTGTAATAGGCTACTGCATCATCGATAGCTGTAAGTTCCAGGATCCAGGTATCTGTTCCGTCCACTTTTTCTTCGCCCGTAACCACTGGTGTATAATGATGGGTCAGGATCGGATCTTCCATCATATCTTCATACGACATATCCGAACCCATGACCGATTGACGGAGCATGTGCCCGGCGATTTGTATAGTACGGTCTGTAGAAGGGGAGTATATCCAGAGCTGATCTCCAAGCTTCAGCATTTTGGTTCCTTCCTCGCGTGGAGGACTTAAGTATTCGGTGAATGAATGATCTTCCCCTTCCGACCAGGTCTTTGATTCAATAGTCCGGTCGCCGCGTCGTCCGTGAACAATCATTTTGGAAGTAAAGATTCTGTTTTTGGAAGACATGTTTTTGTCCATTTTTTCCAGGATAGCCTTACCGTCCGGATACTGACTAAAAGCCATGGATACCGTGACGGACAATAATGAAATAAGAGCTGTTTTTTTCATCTTACACAACATTTTGAACAATATAAATAAACCGGGAACCTGAATGCTGAGCGCATTAAAGATCGAGTTCCCGGAAAAGGGTAGCCGTCTGCCGTTTATAGATACCGACTCCTGAAAGCATCCTTCCCAGCACTGTTGAGAAAAGACCCGGGATAAAACCAAGATACCAGTCTGTCGGGGTTATCCTGGCCCGGAATGTTGATGGCATCATCATGGCAGCATTTTGCATGGCTGAGCCGAGATTTAATCCATGAGTCTGAAGTAACCATGCAAGAGCCAGACCTGCCAGAGTGCCGGCAACAGTGCCTGCAATACCGATAAACACAGATTCAAGGATCAGGGAACGGTAAATATGACCTTTTTCTTCACCCATGGCAAGGCGAAGGCCAACTTCTCCGTACCTTCTTATGCCTGAGAGCAGACCTGCGTTCCACAAAACGATGGACATGGCCAGTACAAAAATAAAAACGACGATAAATGAGATCTTCCCCATGTAGTTGAGGAGCATATCCATGTTATCCTGATCCCTCAATGTTTCCATTACAGGGGAAAAGACATCCTCAGGATCGGAGAACTCTTTGTTAAAACTTATTTTTAAAGCTTTCGCCTGTTCATCATTGTAGAAGCCACTTTTAAAGAATCCCAGCAGTTCACCGGTGGCATCCTGCATGTTAAGAGCGTCTCTGACATCGGAAATATCAGCGATGACTGTCCCGCGGTCAAGGGCGCTGGTTCCGAAATTGATGGTTCCCGAAACCCTGAAATTATAAATAGACATGCTCCCGTACATGGTTGAAGAGATAAGTGTAATTTCATCTCCCGGATTTACGTCCAGGTTTCTGGAAAACTGTTCACTCAGCAAAACTTCACCATGTTGGGAAGGCAGTTTGCCACGGACAAGAGATGATTTGAGTTTCATTCGTGTAATTTCCCTGGTACTGTCGGAAAGAAGATCAATACCAAGTCCCATGGCTGGACCTTGTGTCCGGGTTACGCCGGCACTGTCGGGAACATCGATGAGTCCTCCGAATCTGATCCTTGGTGCCCAGGACATATCAGGGTATGCCTGGTGAAGCCTGGTCAGCAATTCTTTTGTTCCTGTCAGAGCGAGATCATTGGGCAGCTGACTTTCATTTTCCTCATAAGACCTGCTCATAATCTTGACATGGCCGGTTGAGAACCTGGCATTAAAATCGAGGCTTTCACTCACGACTCCTGTAAACCAGGCATGAAACAGTATGGTCAGCATCACTCCTAAAGCAACGACCAGGAATGGCAGAAAACTTCTGTTCCTGTCTCTGAAGAGACCTTTTATTATAAAGCGTATCATTGTAGTTTTCCTTTTATGGCTTCTGTTGGATTCATTTTTGCAATTTTTCTTGCAGGCAGATAGCTCACCAGCGTGGTAGTGAGGGTTACGATCAGGATAGTGGTGATCACCAGTCCAAGGCTGTAAACCGGATATAACTTTTGAGCCATCGCAATACCGAAATCGCTGGAGCTGCCGGGAATGGCGAATCCTCTCATTGCCTGGCTTATAAATAACGGTACCCCATACACAGAGCCGACGAGGATAGCCAGGATGGCGTACATGGAGCCTTCCACAGTAAAGAGACCCACCACCTGCCGCCGCGTCATCCCCATGGCAATATAGGTTCCTATTTCTTTCTGCCTGCGGAAAATGGATAAAACCTGCGTATCGAAAATGGCGAGCATGGCCAGTAACAGAAGGATGAAGTATAATATGGAACTACTGGCTGATTTGGCTTTTATGATCTGGTCAATATCCCTGAGAAGGTATTTGTTATTTTTGAAGACCCAGTCGGAGCCCAGATCAACAGGTGTAAAGCCTTGTTTTGTCACAAGAATTGTTGCTTCATCCGGCTGAAGCATCATTTTTCTAAGTTGATCGAGGGGGATCCATAATTGTCCTCCATCGACAGAGGGAACATTGGTTGAAAATACACCGACGATCCTGACCTGGTTGGCATCAAATGTTCCGTTGGTATTTCTCCAGCGTACCATCATCACATCACCCGGTTTAAGATGATTGTTTTTTGCCATATTGGTTCCGATAATGGCCGGAATTTCACTGATGACTGTATCGAGTTTTGAAGAGGGGATCTCAAGGATCTGCTGCTGTGTATCAATGCCTTTCAGCAATGCACTTTGTATCCTGTCCTCAGGATAAATGGAGCCCTGGGTAATCAGGATCGGTGTGGCCTTCCCTTGTTTAATGAGATCTTCTCCAACGGTACCGGGTTTTTCATGGCTATCGGTTAAGGTGAAAGGATCATAAGGGTCGTAATTTTTCTGCCAGTACTGACCTCCGCCAAATTCCCAGGCAACGGAATCGGTTTTAGCCTGCCTGTCCCATCCGTCAAGTAAACCTTTGAAAAAGATGATAACTACGAAAGAGAATGACAGGACGATCACATTCAGCCAGGTTCGCAGACCTGCGCCGATAAGGTTTCTGTATGCCAGTTTTAATGCGAGCATGGTACTGTCCCTTTCTTATTTTTGAGTGGATACATCACCGGCAACTTTACCGTCGGCCAGGCTGATCTTTCTGCGAAGGTATTGAATGACCTTTTCATCATGCGTGGCAAAAATGAAGGTTGTATTCAGCTCTTCATTCAGACTGACCATCGTTTTCAGGATATGATGGGAATTTTCGGCGTCCAGGTTTGCGGTGGGTTCATCGGCCAGGACTATTCCCGGACGTTTCACCATAGCCCTGGCGATAGCCACCCGCTGGCATTCGCCACCTGAGAGCTGGGCTGGTTTTGATTTTGTCTTCGATTCCAGACCTAACCAGTTCAGGGCTTCCTCAACGGCTTTTTTCCGTTGTGAAGCATTCATGTCAAGCAATAACAGGGGGAACTCAACATTTTCATATACCGAATATACAGGCAGAAGATTATAGGACTGAAAGATGAATCCCAATTCCTTTTTCCGGAGCCTTGCCGCTTCCTTAGCACCGATTTTACCAATAGACCTGCCCATAACCAGAGCTTCACCGCTGGTGGGGTTATCCAGCGAACCGATGATGTTAAGCAGGGTGGTTTTTCCTGAGCCACTTGGTCCGACAATCCCGGCAAATTCGCCTTTTCCGAAGGTCAGATTCACTTCCTGGAGTGCCGTGAACCAGCCTCCTCCCATCGGGAATTTCTTTGTGAGGTTTTTTACCACTATCAGGTCATTTGTTTCCATTTCAGTTGGATTTTATCAATGGTTAAATACGATCATTAGTTGAAACCCCTTACCGGAAAACAGGTTATTCCCTTCAGGGGTGCGGTAGATGGCGATGATATCGGGATTCCAGTATCCCATCAGATAGAAGCTCCATTTGTCGTAGGTGCGCTGCCAGCTGAGAAAGCGGTAAAATGAACCATCATCCCAATTATAGTAAAGAATAGTCGAAAACATGTCGGTCAATCCCAATGGATAGGTCATATTTAAAGCGGTGAAACTTGCATCCTGTGAACGGCTTAATTCTGTTTTGGATGTGTTCAGGAAAAATTGTTCGAGGGTAGTGGTAAGTCCGTTACCCAGTCCGAAGGTATAATCAATTCCAAGCGTCAGATAATTCTCCCATTGCGGCAGGATTTTTTCAACCCCTCGGTGTTTAAGTACCTCCTCGAACCAGATGCCAGGGCCGACATCCCATTTTCCGTCAAGACCGAGCCGGTCTTCATTGATAACCGGGTGGTTTCCGTTCATTCCCGGAATATAGAGGGAATCGGGACCAACCTGCCGGTGATGATAACTCAATCCAAGTTCTCCGGTTGACAATGGATATTGAATGCGGCCCCCGTATTCTGGTCGTTTTTTTGCCGTGGAAAGCAGTTCCCAGCCCTTTGGGTCATGGTTTCCATACAGAAACCACAGCCAGATGTTGGCGTTGTTAAGAAAATAATACCTTGCAAGTGCAGCATAAACACCATCGGTTAGTTGAAGTGGATCCCGTGGGTCAATGCGGTCGAACCACATCAGGGGGCGAAGCATGGTAGCAGAGCCAAAATTTATTTTCTGAAGTCCTGTTCGCAATTCAAACTGGTCGGTACTAAGTCTGAACCATAGGCGGTAAGGCTTCAGCCTTGCGCTGCCTTCCCAATCGCCATTAACAATGGTGGTGCTTGCGTAGGCATTCGCTGATGCTTCGGCATCGATGCGCCATTTTTTATTTAAAGGTAAACCACCTGACAAGGAGGGAATATAACGGATGCCCCATTGATTTTTGACCGGCTTGCTGAAGTTCAGGTTGGTCCAGGATATTGCCTGCCCGCTGAACCGTGGCGTCATGGATTCCTCCTGGGCCAGGAGAGCCAAGGCCGGAGAAAGCAAAAGAAGACCGATAATTGTTATAACGGCTTTCATGTCCTCTATTCTTCCACTCTGGGGAGTACCCCGTAAAAGAAGAAATTTATTATTTCGTAAATAAGATCACCCCCAGATTCATACAGGCTGGCCAGTTTTTCATCCGCTACCATGACGGTCATCTGATCGATGATATACATAAGGAATTCAATCTTCAGTCCTTTCCTGATTTCACCTTTTGCCTGTGCCTTGCGGTAATAACTAGCCATAAGATCCAGACTTTCCTTTGTTTTGTCTTCCATGTATGCCAGCAATTCAGGATAATCACCATGGTACAGATCAGCCAATAATTCCTTGCTGCTATCCCCTCCTGCATCCATCTTCATTTTTATGGTAGCCTCCACTTTTTTCCTAAAGCTGATTTCACTTTCCATCAGTTCGGTAAATTCTACCGTTTTCTGTTCGATCATGGAACGGATAATAGCCAGAGCAAGTTGGTCCTTATTGCGAAAATGCTTATAGAACGTCATCTTACTTACACCCGCTCCGGAACAGATCTCTTCAACAGTAACTCTTTTTAACCCGAATTTCCAGAACAGTTCCCTGCCTTTCTCCAGAATAGCCAGATATTTTTTACTTACAGATTCCATTTTATAATACATATTTGGTACAAATATACGAAAAAGATATAAAAAAGCAAAAATCGTATAATATTTTTCTAATAAAGGTATGAACCGGGGCATATTGTATGCATCCAAAGGGAATTGTGATTCTTCGATAGTTTCAGGAGAAAAGACGGCATATAAGGACAGGACGCGGAAGAAATTCCGGAAGATATCCCGAATTCCTGTGCCGGGATGTAGCGAATGCCGGCCAATGAAGTCCGGTTATCCCGGCCTGGTTTATTGCATTAGTCAGGAAGACCACTGTAGTTGGAGAGGAAACGGTTTTGGTTAAATTATGAGGAAGCAACGGCCGGGGACTTTGTTATACGTTCATCATCCTCAGGGATGCTTCAATAGCAGAAGCAAAAAATTCGCTGGTCATATTAAACTGGGTTGCCGCGTTGCTGTGAGCCCAGATATCCGAGACACTCAGGTAAGCTCCTTTCCATTCTCCTCTGTTCCAGTGTCCTCCACCCTTTAACACGGGCATAGGATCCGGGTAAATTATGTCATGATCGGCGTTGTGCCCCACGTAATAATGAGGTTCATTGATGGTATCATTCTGCGGGGAAAATCCAAAGCTGACGACATGATGTGGATGGTTTTTATCATCGAAGCCGCTGTAAATAACAGATGAGGTACAAAAGTCCAGAGGCCATATATGGATTTCGGAAGTATGTTTGAAAACCCTGTTGAAGAATTGAAGAAGAAATTTGGCATTTGCCCGATATTTTACTGTTTCTTCGGCGGCATCCGGATACCCGACCTCAAAGCTTTGTTCCTTTTTTACCGGTCCGGTGGATAGCTGATAATCCAGGGTCAGATCGAGACCGGAAATGTCGACACCATAACTTCCGAGGTGTTTTTTAAAAAAGTTAAAACCTTCCGTTGTGGTGTGTCCGTTAAGAGCTCCCGTCTGCAGTACCTCCAGGCGGGAAGACAGGATATTTAGAGAAAGGTCTATGATGTTCAGACCTACCCTGATAGGTTTATCTGCAGGAATTTTCTCACCTATGAGCATTTTCCGTGAGACGGAGAATTCCATGGCTGTATGGCTACTGTCTTTACGTTCCGGGATAAGATGCTCACCTATCACAGCAATAAGCTGGGCAGCGAAATGCTGCATATTTAATACTTCCCGCAACCCCTTAAGTTGCATCTCTTTTAGTGGCATCCACTTTTCTGAAAGATTCTGAATATCCATGACAGAGTATTGATAAGTTATGTATTGTAATAAACAGATTTTCAGGGTCGATGGTTAATTTTTTGTTTCAACGCCCTTCCAGAAAGCCAGATAATCTTTGATTTCAGCTGCTTCGGGAGACGGTTCGGGGTAATACCAGGCGGCGTCCTTATTGGTTTCACCATTGACAACCAGGTCATAGTAGTATGCAATACCCTTCCATGCACAGCTGGTATGTGTGTCACTTGGTTTCAGAAATTCCATATGAACTGCTTCGGGCGGGAAATAGTGATTTCCTTCAATTACAATAGTTTCGTTGCTCTCAGCAATGATACGATGATTCCATATTGCTTTCATAACTTTATTATATCCTCTTTCACTTTTCTTTTATCAAGTCATTCAGGTTATACTTTTTCCCACAGTGCATTCACAAACCAGCCTTTTTTATCGGTGAAGTTGCGAAGGCTTTTAAATCCGGTAATATGGGCAAGGTGCTGAATTTCTTCAGGGGTGAATTTATGACTGATTTCGGTAAGAATACTTTCCCATTTCCTGAAATGGAAGGATTGGTCGATGGCACCGACGAAGATATCCTGATCGCAATTGCTTACCAGGTATGATCTGGCAGTATGATCGGAGGGATCATAGCAGGGGAAATGGAAAAATTGGGTGGGACTGAAGTTTGCATCAAGCTCTTCATTCATACGTTTTAGCAAATTAAGGTTAAAATCCCGGGTATAACCGTGAGGATCATCGTAAGCACTTATGATAATCCCGGGGTCTTTAACAAGATCAAAACCGGTCAGGATCATGTCACCGGAATTGAGGACGGATGACAGGTGTCTGAAAAAGTCAATGGTTTCTTCCCGGGTAAAATTTCCGATAGTAGAACCGAGAAAGAGGCTGACTTTTTTACATTCAGAACATAAATTCAGATTTTTCAGAACATCAAAATAGTCACCTGCAACCTCGGAAATGACCAGTCCCGGAAAATCCAGCCTGAGTTTATGAACCAGACCAAGTAATGCATCAACGGAGATATCCACTGGTATGTATTTGAAACGGGCACTGTCCTGAAGGAGTCGGGAGATAAGCAGACTGGTTTTCATGCCATCGCCGGCGCCAAGTTCGATCAGATCAAAGCGGCCCTGGCGTGGACCGATCAAGCTGGAAATTTCAGCCTGGTAATCACTGAAAATTTCATATTCACAATCTGTAAGGTAATATTCCGGCATTCGCATAATCTTCTGGAATATCCGGCTTCCTGTTTCATCATAAAAATATTTTGAAGGAATATATCTGGGCGTGGATGAGAGTCCTATCCTGATGTCCTTATTAAATGTTGTACCTACCTGTAAAGTTTCCATAATTACCTGAGTTTCTTTGACTGATGCAGGGCTTTTTCTGCAGTTTCTTTAAAAAAAATATTATAACCACCGAAAATTATCCAGAGATATTTCCCGTTTGCCAGTTTCCGGAAGGTCTTACCAATGCATGGGTAGAATGAGTGTCTTGTATGATCCTTACCGACACTCTTTCTTGAAACAATTCGATATTCTTATAGTTCGAAAAAGTAGTGTATAGCCAACCAAAAAAGGCGTATTTTTACATCTACGTAAAGACGAATTCATTTGGAAATGAAACCCAAATGATAGATGACATCACAAACGATCCGGCAGAAACGGAGAGCTCAGTGGAGCTAAACCTACCATTTAAATAATCAATCAGGTGTGGTTCTCCCGCGCGAACGGGACAAGCTATTTACCTCTAAAATCAAAATTATTCTACAATGAAAAAGATCCTTTCTTATGCTATGGCGGTTTTTTTGCTGACAGCCTTCTGTTCTGCCAGATCTCAGCCTGCGGTTGAGAACGGATGGACTCCGGAATTCAGTTTTTCTCTGAAAAGGGTGACGGAGACTCAAATTTCACCGCGTGCCCGTTATATTGCATATGTAGTGAGAGAAGCCTTAATGAGGGGGGACAAATCTGAATTTCAGGATCAGATTCATGTGGCAGCTGTTGACAGCAGTTTCGACCGGCAGTACACTTTCGGAAATAAATTAAGCTGGTCGCCTAGGTTTTCTCCCGACGGAGACAGGCTGGCCTTTCTCTCCTCTCGTTCCGGAACGGACCAGATTTATGTAATGTGGATAAATGGAGGTGAAGCGGAACAGCTCACGCATGCTCCCTCATCTGTGAATTATTTCCAATGGTCACCTGACGGATCGAAGATTGCCTATCTCATGACTGATCCTGAATCTTCGGTAGAAAAGAAGCAAAAAGAAGAAAAGACGGATATTGTGATTGTTGATCGGAACTTCAGGAACAGGCATATCTATGTCACAGGATCGGTAGCCGGGGTGCATCCGGATTCCGTGGTGAAACAAATCACCAGCGGTAACCTGACAGTAAATGATTTTGACTGGTCACCGGATGGAAAGCTTATTGTATTTTCCTATCAGCCCGACCCGGACTTGAATACGGGAATCATGCATTCAGACATATCTGTTGTGTCATCCGACTCAGGGAAAATACAAAAAATGGTAGACTGGCCTGGTGTTGATAATCATCCGTTATTTTCACCAAACGGAAAAGAAATTGCATTTTGCTCTCAGGGTGGTCGCCCGGAGCCTTTGGGTTTAAAGGATCTCTATACCATACCTGTCCACGGGGGGAAACCGGTCAGGTTAACCCTCACTCCCGACAGGAATGCATCTCTGATCAGTTGGTCGCCCGATGGAAAGTCATTATTTGCTTCCGAGCTAATGGGCACTTCGATTCATTTACTGGCCGTGAGGGTTAAAGGAGAGGAGATGGCGGTTGTGACACTGAATAATCGTCCCCTTCCCGGGATAAATCCCACACTGACACCAGAGGGAAGCAACGGAACTTTTGGAATGTTCAGCGTAGCAAAAAATGCATGGGCCATATCGTGCACATATCAGGAAACAGGGAAGCCGGAGGAAGTCTTTTACTCCGAACTTATCCATTATCATCCCCGGCAGGTATCTTCTATAAATAAGGATGTGGCATTTCCTCCGGTTGCTCCCACGGAACTCATTCACTGGACATCCAAAGACGGAACCGTGATTGAAGGACTTCTGACTTATCCGGCAGGATACGAAAAAGGGGAAAAGTATCCTTTAATTCTAAATATTCACGGAGGGCCTTCTTCCGCTTTTACCCAATATTTCACCGGGATACCGACGCTATATCTTATTCAGGATATGGCCAGAGAGGGGTATGCTGTTCTCCGGCCGAATCCCAGAGGGAGCAGCGGCTATGGAAAAGAATTCAGATATGCCAACGCCGGGAAATGGGGTTTTGACGATTATGATGATCTGATGACAGGTGTGGATACTGTCGTTGAGATGGGTCTGGCAGATAAGAACCGCTTATATGTGGCCGGCTGGAGTTACGGAGGGTATCTCACGTCCTTTATCATTACCCGAACCGGCAGGTTCCGGGCGGCGAGCATGGGTGCTGGTCTTCCCGACCTGGTGAGCATGGTGAATACAACCGATATACCCGATTATCTCGTTGCCAATATGGGAAATGAATTATGGAATGATTATGACGGTTATATGAAGCATTCGGCGATTTTTCACCTTAAGGAAATTCACACACCCTTGCAGGTTCTTCATGGGCAAAACGATCGAAGGGTCCCTGTTACGCAGGGGGAAGAAATTTATGAGGCGCTGAAGAGGATGGGGATTCCTACAGAGATGATTTTATATCCAAGATCGGGTCATGTTCCGGCAGAGCCAAAGCTTCTCATGGACGTAACTCCCCGGATCCTGAAATGGTTCGAAAGGTTCAGGAATGATGAATATTTTCCGGTGAAGTGAACATACGAAGTTTAATATTAGCTCATTATCGGCCATTACCGTTATTCATACTGCGGGCTTCAGTTTTTCCCAGGGTGAAAATCACAATGATGAACATGATACCGGAAATCACAGCTCCTCCCCAAAAGGCATATCGAATGCCTCCGAGCGAGAAAAATATACCCACGATCAGAGGTCCGATGGTTTGACCGATCCTGAGTACCATTCCGTTCAGCGACATGAAGGCTGCCCGGTATTTCATCGGGGCAAGGCTTACCAGCAGGGTCTGGATATTCGGAATATTTATACCCTGTGCCGCTCCGAAAAAGGCTGCCGGCAGAATCATAAGCCACGGGTTATTGATAAAAGGGATTAAAATCAGGGATATAAAATAAAAAGTGTAGGCGGCTTTTAACTGGACCGATGGTCTGAAATTCCGCGACAACCATCCCATCTGGGCAGAAGTGATTGCCGTGGTAACGGATGAGGAAGACATAATGATACCGATTATCATGGAAGTGGATTGAAACCGGTGCCCCATAATGAAAGGGAAGTATGTCAGGTAAGAGCCGTACAGAATAATAAAGGTGAGGACATTCAGAACAAAGAGTGCAATCACTTCTCTTCTGATGACACTTTCAAGTGTGCTGCCGAGGTAGACCCATAAGGACTGATCCTGTTTAGGCTCTTCATTATGAAGTGCAAAAATGACAAGGAAACCTGCTGGTATGGCCAGCAGAGGAAAGTAGAAGGGATAGTTCCATCCGAGCATGGCCAGGCTCCCACCCAGTGCCGGATAAGCGGCCGTACCAATACTCAGTACACTGGCATTATATCCCATGGCCGCAGGGCGTTCTTCTTTTGAAAAAAGATCACCAATCAGCGTTACATTCAATGATCCGAGCGAAGCTCCGCCAATACCCTGTATAAACCGGAAGAGAAGCAGAGTGTTGTAGTCATTTGCAAAGTTGCAGGCAAAGCCGGCCAGGGCGAAAAGGAACAATGCCGGTACCAGGATGGTTTTACGTCCGAAACGGTCAGCCAGTACACCCAGGACAGGAGTCAGGACTATTCCGGGAAGGGTGAAAACAGCAATAAGATAGCCGATTTTTTTATATTCAATATGGAAATGTTGTGCAATGACCGGGAAAGCAGGAGTGATGCTGGCGACGCCCATTACGGCGAGCAGTGTGATGAAAAAGATGATCTGAAGATTTTTGTTAAGAAAGAGAGGTTTTCCCGACATAACAAAATTTTTTAAAAGGTGAAATTAATAAAAAAATCAGCGGTCAAACAAGTTCGCCGGATTTAAGTTTTCATTGATATAAGCAAAACGCAACGTATATTGTTGATCATAAGACATAATTTATTTCTTGTTCTCAAATTCAAAATCATGACTCTAACGGGAAACCTGCGAAAAATGCATACTGAGTTGAAAGATAGAGTGCAGTACTATCTTAATCTTGGAGATGAAACCATATTTATGAATGAACTCATTGGCAAATCTGTAAGCATTGAATACAGTCATCGGATCCATTGTATAAAATGCGGGAGACTTACGAAAACATCGTTTGCACAGGGCTATTGTTATCCCTGTTTTATTTCGGCACCTGAAACAGAGGAATGTGTTTTGAGGCCAGAGTTGTGTAAAGCCCATTTGGGAGTGGCCAGGGATATGGACTATGCAGCAGGACACTGTCTGATAGACCACTATGTATACCTCGCTGAATCGGGAGGAATTAAGGTTGGGGTTACGCGGAATACCCAGGTTCCGACACGATGGATCGACCAGGGAGCAGGAAGGGCTGTCAGGATAGCAAAAACTCCGGACCGGCATACAGCCGGAATGATAGAGGTTACCCTGAAAAAATTCTTCCCGGACAAAACCAACTGGCGGAAGATGCTGACGAATAAAGTAGAATATAATAGCGACCTGCTGGTGGAAAAATCCAGGGCGTTATCAGTCCTTCATCAGGACTTTCAGAGATACGGGTGTGGTGATAATGAGATTGTGTCCATCGATTATCCCGTTTTATCTTATCCGGATAAAATCAAAGCCATAAATTTTGATAAAACGCCTTTCGTTCATGAAATCCTTACCGGTATCAGAGGTCAGTACCTTCTGTTTGAGAATGGGATGGTATTGAATATCAGGAAGCATGGCGGATACCTGGTCGATATTGGCTGGTAGGCCTTCATGTGCGTTTCAGCATATAGCTCCTTTATTTTACAAACCGGTTTTGTTTTTCATGGTCAGTGCACGTTTTGTGCTATGTGAAGAGCTTTCGTATGTCACCAGTTTACTGTATTTCACGTTTTCGTCCCTCTGCACGAAAAAATATCTCTCAAAACCTATATTGTAAATACTTAAAAAACAGGCATATAAAAAATAAATTAAAAAAAATTAGTACTATGTATTGCATGGTAATAAAAAAATGACATATCTTTGTATAGAAATCATGTATGTAATGAATAGTATTAAGAAAATGAAAACCACATTTACATTTGTTGCCATGGTTATCTTCTGTCTTTTGTTAGTTTCCGCGGCCAGGATCTGTATACCTGGAAATAATTATGCAGTATCCAGCCGGCCTGTGGAGATTGAGGTTTTTACACAGTCCAAAGACTGTCCGAAGACAGAGAACGACCGTTTCGGGGAATCTCCCGGAAAAATGGTTCCTGAAAGCTTTCAGGATGACCCACTCACATTCGAACTCTGGATGACGGAACTGGATCAATGGAATTTAAAGAACAATTAAAATAGGAAACAATGAATGTCGAGAATTCAAAGGCTCAGATGAGGAAAGGTATTCTGGAGTATTGTATTCTTCTGATTATCTCGCGGGAGGATGCTTATACTACGGACATCATCAATTTGCTGAAGGAAAGTAAGCTCATTGTTGTTGAAGGTACTTTATATCCACTTCTTACCCGGCAGAAAAATGCCGGATTGCTTAGTTACCGTTGGGAAGAATCGACCCAGGGACCTCCGAGAAAATATTTTACCATAACCGAGGTAGGCAGAAAATACCTAAAGGAACTGGATAAATCCTGGAAAGAACTGGTTGAATCTATTGACTCTATTAGAAAGGAAAAATAAATTTAAAGTTTTAATACGATGAAAAAAGCATTAAAAGTTAATTTAAGCGGACAAATTTTTCACATAGACGAAGACGCCTATGAGAAGCTTAAAGTTTATCTTGACCGGATAAGCAGCCACTTTTCCAATATCGAAGAAAGCAAGGAGATCATTGCTGATATTGAAAACCGGATTGCAGAACTTTTCAGTGAAAAGTTACGTGACGATTCACAGGTTATCACTGTCGCCGATGTGGATGAGGTGATCAACATTATGGGCAAGCCGGAAGATTTTGCAGAGGAGGAAGGAGAATATACCAAATCGGAAGGTACCGGGTCAAAGCAATACAGGAGGTTGTACCGTGACCCTGACAATGCCGTCATTGGTGGTGTTGCAGCGGGTCTAAGTGCCTATTTCAATCTGGATCCCGTTGTTCTGAGAATCCTTTTTGTTGTTCTGATACTTGTAGGCTGGGGATTTCCGGTGATTATATACCTTGTTCTATGGATAGCTATTCCGAAAGCTGAAACGGCAGCTCAGAAGCTGGAGATGAGAGGGGAGAAAGTTAACGTTTCCAACCTGGAGAAAAAGATCAGGGAGGAATATGAGGATGTAAAGGAAAATTTCAAAAAAGCCAGGAAATCTGATGCCGGGCGCAAGGCTGAAGATTTTTTTAGTGAGTTTTTCCACATTATCGGGGTGATCTTTGTGGTTTTTCTAAAGGTCATTGCGATCATTATTGCGATGGTGTTTGTCATTGCCGGAATCAGCATCATTGCAAGTGCCATAGGCCTCGCCTTTTTTGGAGCCAGCCTCGTTCCGTTCGGCATTTTCCATTCCTTTAATTATGATTTTAATAATCTGCTGGTTCCATTTGTTAACCCGACAAGTGCAAGTGTTATTATCATTGCGGGAGCCCTGGTCATTCTCATTCCGATACTGGCGGTTATTTATGGTTTATTCAAAGCTCTGTTCAGGTTTAAAGCCAAGGACAAAACACTTGGTGCCAGTGCGTTTGGATTATGGATTTTAGCTCTGATTACAGTAATTTCCCTGATAGCCATTGAGGCCGGTAATTTTTCCAAGACGGAAGAGACCAGTTCGAACTATACCTTTGATTCCCTGAAAACGGATACCCTTTACGTTTCCATGAACCAGGAGATGTTAAGCAGGCTCAGATCTGATAACCATCTTGATATCGGGAATAAATGGTATATCGTTAATGACCATACACTTTACGGAGAGGTAAATGTTGACATTGAGAAAAGCCGTGATGATCATTTCAGTCTTCGGGTTGTAAAAGGTTCACGGGGACCGGATGAGGAAACTGCAGAGAGTCTGGCAGAAAATATCACCTACAGTTATACGGTGAAAGATTCTCTTCTGAATCTTGATCCGTACTTTAAAAATGATTCAGATGAAAAATGGCGTTCGCAGCATCTGACACTGACCATTTTCGTTCCGGAAAAGAAAGCCGTTCACCTGGATAAGAACACAGCAGATTTTCTAAAGCACAGTTACAATCGTGAACACTATTCACCCTATCATTTTGCAGGAAAAACCTGGATCATGAACCAGGATGGGCTGGGCAGGGTCGAATAAGACCGGACGATATTTTGATAAATAAAGAGGGGTATTATGAATATTTGGGTTGAATAGGTAACCGGAAAAAAGCAAAGCCTGCCTGTTCAGAATGGAAAGTTGTTTGATTGCGAGGGATGGAAAAGAATGTCAGCGGTTGATCAGTTCGATTTCTTTTTTGACGAGATCATCCAGGGAAACGGATTTAAAATAGTCGATGATCTGCTGATTGAGATCTCCCCAGAATCCACGGGCAGAACAGCCTTTTGACCGGTCGCAGTGAATATGCTCAGACAGGCAGTCAATGATGCAAATCCCAGGCTCAAACGCATTATGAATATCGTATAGAGTGATTTCGGAAGCTTTCCTGGTAAGTACATAACCACTTTTTTTACCCTTCACATTGCTGATCAGCTCGGAAGATTTAAGTTCCGCGATGATATGATCGAGGTATTTCAATGAGATACCTTGTTTTTCGGCAATATCTTTTTGCAATACCCCATTTCCTAATCCGTCGGAGGCGATTTCCATCATAGCACGGAGCCCGTATCGTATTTTAGTACTGAATTTCACTTTTTTACATATGATGGTTCGTTCATAAGCTCCAAATTGAACCCAAAGTTAATTATTACTTCGTTTTTTACCCGGATCAGCCCCAGGGATTTTACCGGCGGTTCGATGTTAAAATCAGTTAGTTTGATCTGTTTCTCGCCTCTGAGAAAAAGATCATGGCTGCTGCAACTGTTTACCTCGCATTCGATTTTGTAGGTGTGCGTGATCCCGGCAAGGGTGATGCTGATTTGAGGATCAATGGAGTTAGTGCCGTAGGCGACACTTTCAAGCTGTTCTCTGCGAATTTGAATTATGATTTCGGGATGTTCCCTGGCCTTGAGCAATTCGAGAAAATCGTGATAGAGGAAAGGGTTACCTGTGGAGAATTGTTTGATGGGTATATGAATCTCCGTCATAGAAGATGAATCGATGGTTCTGGACCAATGGGTATCTTCAACGGATAAATACAGCTGATGATCAAGAACCTGGCTCAGTTGGAAATTTGACAGGTTCGTTTTGCCATTTATATCGATAAAACTCGTGCAATTTTCAGGTGAGTATGATACTACGGATGCCTTCTGCCCGAATAATCCGGCAGTAATAAACAGGGATAGTATCACACTAACCATTTTCATTTTATTGATCCCATTTTTATCTCAAAATTGAATACCTGTCATTTTGTTTCTGTTTTGGAAAAAAATCCGGGACCGGTACAAGACCGGTTCCCGGACAAAACAACTAACCACGAATTAGAATGAAATGCCTGCTTCTATCATTACGCCTTTAAAGCCGGCGTCGGTACCGTAAAGAGTATTGAAGTTGGTATAGGTCTGATTTACATATTCGACTTTTGTTACGATATTTTTGGTCATATCCCAGCCTGCCGCAATTTCATAACGGTTAACGCTCATCTCAATGTCAGCATTGTTCTTAACATAATCATACCGTGCACCGCCATAAAACTGACTGTCTTTTCCAAAGTGGTAAAGTGCTTCGGCAGCATACTGGTTGTATTTAAAATCTGGTTCTTTTGAACTTGCACCCTTGGCCTGTTCAATCGTTCCGAAAAATTCAAGTCCGTAGTAACGGGTGAAGAGGTTCAGCATGACGGAATTATCTTTTACTGCAGTTCCTGGTCCCCAACGACCGGTAGTATGGTTGACGGAAGGGTCGACATCGGCAGCAGTGTTGGTCACAGGTTTCATAACCAGGAAAAACCGGGAACCTGTCCGGTCACCATTGTAAAGCGTGATGGAATGACTCTGTTTATTGTGGAAGGCTGACACTGTGGCACGGATTCTCAGGTCATTGTTAATTTGTTTATCGATTCCGAATTTACCATACACCCCCAGTTCCTTGGCAAAGTTATATGTAGTATATCCTGAGTTGGTGCTGTAACCCACGAGAGCAGGCTTAAGATCGGCGGTTGACAATCCGCCCATGGCTATAATTCCTGAGGGATGTCTGAAGGTAAGTTCGAGTGCAGGAGCCGTTGTGAAACCATCCATGATATAATTCCCGACGAAAGGATTGTTGATCACCGACCCATTGTCAGAACGTCTGAAATGCTCATCACCATAGTTCATTTCCATAACACCGACTTTCAGGGTCAGATAATTCATCGCCTTTTCAATGGCGTCAGAATGGATAAACGGAAGTTGATCAAGTATAAGATAACCACCTTTAACCCAAGCTTCGTTATGGTGTCTTGAGGAGAGATAAGTGGTAAGGTGAACCCTGACGCCTCTTGCCAGATCAGTACTTATCGTGAAATTCGCGGTTGGAAGGTTCAAACCTTTTCCCAGGGGTACCAGGGCAGAATCTGCATGGTTTTCGAGCATCTGGTACTGCATCGCAAAATCGGCACCTACTTTAGCCTGCACATGATCAAAACCGTTATCATCGATCTGTGGTGTCTCAAAGGTCTGACCGAATGCTGATAGAGAGATTATCAGTCCAATCGCCAGAATGTTTAATTTTCTCATAACTGTACTTTTAATTTGGTTTTAATGAAGTTTAATACATTAATACAATACATTGTTAATCTGTAAATTCAAGTTTGAAATTGATTTTTATCTCATCTCCGGTTTTTAATGTGCCTAGCATGGCTGTCGGAGGTGTAATGTTAAAATCACTCATTTTAAGACTTTTGGATCCCGTAACTTTGATCATGTTTCCGGCCACTGTACCTTCGAACGGCAAGCTGATGTTCCTGCTTTTGCCTGCTATTGTGACATCTCCTGTAAGGGAACCTGTCAGTATTCCACCATTGGAAACCAAACTGTTGACAGATTTCATTTGGAAGGTGATCATCGGGTATTTTTCTGCTTTGAGGGCATCATAAGCCTTACCATTCATGATTGAACTTTCACCGACAATATTATCTGACTTGACTGCGAAATAGACATTGCTGATTTTGTTGATTGCTGATCCGTTTTTTTCCACCGTCATATTTACGGTTACACTTTTAGCCGTCATCTCCCAGTCGTGCAGAGTAGAAGTCCCTGTAACAGTAACCGAACTGTTTGCCTCCGCCAGGTGGTAAGTTTGCTGTGCCAAAAGATTCGTCGTTCCGGCAATTGCAGCGATAAGTGCAAATAATAAAATTCTTCTCATAATGTATAAATTTAACAAACTACATATCCTATAGAAAAGGTAGGACAAAATTATACTGTTTTTTTAAAAACAGAAAAAAAATTAACACTTTATCTGGACTTACCCATAAATAAAAAAATGAGGTGACACAATTAAACACAGTATTAACCATCAGTTAAACAGATAAATATCCAAATATACGGATACTAGTATACGTTAAATTAGAAAGATTCTAAATTGATGGTATTCTAAGTCTCTCACTTAGAACAGAATTAAGGGTGAATCGTTCAAGCAGTAGGGTTAAAAAAGATTAAATATCAGGGGTGAGAGTAAAAAACCAGAGGAAACAGAAGATCCTCCCGGAAAGATCCATAAAAACCTGGGAACGTGATCTGGCAGATAGCAGGATTGAAAATATTTTCAGTTGATAGACAATGTCAGAGACAAAATGATAAATTATCGGCCAATTAGGTAATTAATTTCTCTACGGATATTTTCCCAGGCAGACTCTCTCATCTTGGCTCCGATGACTTCAATTACACTGGATGCCAGTAAGGTACCTATTTCCCCGCATAATCCAAGCGGGAGGTTTGCCGAAAGGCCATACAGGAAACCGGACGCGTACAAATCTCCGGCACCGGTAGTGTCCACACTTATTACCTTGCGGGCCGGTACTTTAATCCTTTCTTTTCCTTTTCCGATGACAGATCCCTCCGGCCCGGTCTTAATCACGGCAATTTCGCAAAGGTCGACGAGTATATTCATGGCTTCATCGGGGCCGAAACCGGTAAATGCTCTTGCCTCCTCTTCATTTGCAAAAATGATATCCACGTTGTCTTTTATTTCCTTCAACAAGTCATCTTTGAACTGCTCAACAATATTAAAGCTGGCCAGGTCAATACAAGTTTTCATTCCGTTTTTACCGGCGATTCTCAGAGCTTTATGGATCAGCGACGGATTGTTTATCAGATAGCCTTCAACATAAAAAACATCTTGATCGGTGAAGATGTCGGAAGTGATATCGGTTTCTGAAAGCTCTATGGATGCTCCGAGATAGGTAGCGAAGGTTCTTTCAGAATCGGGACTGACCAGGGCGACGGCTCGTCCGGTATCGGTGATGGAATTGTACAATAGAGGCTTTACTCCGTTTACTTCCATATCTCTCTTAAAGAAATGGCCCATATCATCCTGGCCTACTTTGCCGATGAAGGAAACATCGAGGCCCAGGTGGGCCAGACCGTGAATAGTATTGGCGGCCGATCCTCCTGAAGACCTGGTTTTTTGCAATCCGGTAGTTTCCACATGAATAAAATTTGAAAGTTCCCGGTCCACGAGGGTCATACTGCCCTTTGGCAATTTGAATTTTTCAAGTATATTGTCATCAGTCAGTTGTGTCATGATATCAACGAGGGCATTGCCCATTCCAAGTATTTTCATAGTAAACAGGTGTTCATAAATGTTGAAATTTGTCATTGATGGCCGCGGGTCTTCCAGTGCTGCCGTACTTAAAAGGTTTAAATCTAAGGATTTCTTTTTCAATAAAAAAGCCGGCTTTTAACCGGCTTTGGGCTCCCCAGGTAGGACTCGAACCTACGACCTACGGATTAACAGTCCGCCGCTCTAACCAGCTGAGCTACTGAGGAAGGTATTTTACATCACCGGATGGAAGATGAATTTTCCGGAAATGCTCCGCAAAACTAATAGCTTTTAGGTAATAAACCAATATATTTAGAAATTATTTTTAAGTGCAGCTGTCCTGTTTTTTCATCGTAATTGCACAGGACACGGCCTTCAGAAAATAAGGGATATGATCTCTGTTTTTTAAAAGAGGCCATGAAGTTCGGCATCGATTTTATCAATTACTTTGCTCAGGTCTTCCGGGTTATCCGGGAAATTGTAATTGTCAGCATTAATGATAAGAAGTCTTCCGAGGTTATAGGACTCTATCCAGGCCTCATAGCGTTCATTGAGTTTTTTAAGGTAGTCGAGGCGAATATTATTTTCGTATTTCCGTCCCCGTTTGTTAATCTGGTTAACCAGTGTAGGAATTGAAGCACGAAGATATATCAGGAGATCGGGCGGTTCAATCAGGGAAGACATCAGGTTAAACAGGGCAAAATAATTTTCAAAGTCCCTTGTTCCCATAAGTCCCATAGAATGAAGGTTAGGAGCAAAAATATAGGCATCTTCATAGATAGTTCTATCCTGGATCACGGTCTTGTTCGACTGTCTGATTTTCACAATCTGGCTGAAGCGGCTGTTCAGGAAATAGATCTGAAGATTAAACGACCAACGTTGCATGTCTTCATAAAAGTCATTCAGGTAAGGATTGTCATCCACGTCTTCATACTGGGCTTCCCAGGCGAAATGTTTTGCAAGAAGACCGGCAAGAGTGGTTTTTCCTGAGCCTATATTACCGGCTACAGCGATATGCATGCCTTTGGTGTTCTGTTTCACTGTCATAAAATAGAGATATTTTTTAACTCTTAAAGATAATTCAAGCCATTTTAATATGGTAATATATTTCTAATTAAATAGGGGTAGGCGCAGAATTGATCAACACTGACGTGGGAGCAAATCTTCTGTGTCGTTAAAAGGAATGAAAAAGATCTGTCCGTAAGGGTCTTTTAAGTTCGCTGTTCCCGGGTGCCATAGTCCTTTGGAACGAAGTTATTCATCGGGCATATTCTTCCGGTAGACAATAATTTTGCCGGGTGTTTGAAGAATCAGATATCCAGGATGGACATGGGCATTTATAACATGCTGTGATGGAGGAAGTGTTATTGTCACCGTTTTCAGGTCAGACATATTTATTCCATTGATCATGTTATCCCTGTAAAAATAGATCGTGCTGTCCAAAACCTGGAAGTCAGGTACCCCGGGCAGGTTAAATGCGGTTTTATAAGTACCGTTCTTGTCGATTACAAGGATACCGGTGCTGGGTACGTCGATATAAAGATCATTATGATATTCAGTAAAAAAAGAAGGGAGGTGGGGGCTGTTAAAATATGGATCAAGATTGACAGATCTGACCACAGGAATAAAATTCTTATTGAATTTCACGAGGCTGTTGTTGTTTATATTGTAAAACCACAAGCCCTGATCTGTTGAGGATACGATGGCATAAATGTCATACATTCCAATTTCATCCAGATAGAATGGCCTTATCAAGTATTTTAGTGTTGAATCGAGAAGGATGACATGCTGGTCGTTCCGGAAAAGACAAATCAACTGGGAAGGATTTGACACATCTATATAGTCGGGCATTTGATTTTGTCTGAACCGGAAGCTGTAAAGGTGATGGTAGGGGGGAACCAGTTTCACCAGGCTATCATGATCGGTATAATACAGATTTCCAAGGTAATCGGTCGTAAAAAAAGAAGTCTGTGTTTCAATTTCAATCGTTTTCTCGTACTGTGAAAAAAGAGGCACAGTGCAGATACTGGCGATAAGACAGATCATAAACCTGTAGATGATCATTATTTGGTTTCGTTGAAAATGGCGAGAAGCTCATCGACATATTTCCTGTCATTGGACAACCGGGGCATTTTATTCTGGCCTCCCAGTTTCCCTCTCTGCTGGAACCATTTGTAGAATGTTCCCCTGGGCATCATTTTCACTTTAGGGAGTTCAAGGGCAAAGCTTTTATATCTTTTAGCTTCGTAATCGGAATTAATGGACTGCAGGGCAGCATCGAGTTCAACAATGAATTTCTCCAGATTATCCGGGTCCTTTTCGAATTCGATCAGCCATTCGTGTGAACCTTTTGTATGAGTGTCCATAAAAACCGGGGCAGCGGTAAATTCACTGATAAGTGCGCCGGTTTTTTCACAGGCGATCATAAGGGCTTTTTCAGCATTGTCGATGATGACTTCCTCTCCAAAAGCATTTATAAAATGCCGGGTACGTCCGGAAATTTTAAACTTATGGGGGTAGAGTGAAGTAAAGTATATCGTGTCACCGATGATGTATCGCCACAAGCCTGAATTTGTAGAAATGACCATGGCATAATTTTTTCCGGGTACCACATCTTTAACAGTAAAAACAGGAGGCTCCGGATCATTGATATTTTCCAGCGGAATAAATTCATAGAATATTCCATAATCGAGCATAAGGAGCATATCATCACGTCCGGGATCGTCCTGAATTCCGAAAAAGCCTTCGGATGCATTATAGGTTTCAAGGTAATGCATGTCGGGAGAAGGGATGATGGTTTTGAACTGTTCACGGTAAGGGGCAAAACTTACACCGCCATGTGTAAACAGTTCAAGATTCGGCCAGACTTCAAGGATGTTAGACTTGCCTGTATACTCCAGAATATATTTGATGAGTACAAGCACCCACGAGGGAACGCCGGCGATATTGGTAACGTTTTCATTAACGGTGTGCTGGGCCAGTTTTTCAAGTTTTTCCTCCCACTCGGGGAGTAAGGCAATTTTGGAAGAGGGTGTTCTGATAAAGGTTGACCAGAAAGGCAGATTCTCAATTAATATTGCCGACAGGTCACCGTAATAAGACTGATTGCTGAAATTATTGATCTGATGACTTCCCCCAAGTGTCAGAACTTTTCCTTTAAGAACGTTCGTTTCAGGGAAATTATAGGTATAGAGTGCCAGGACGTCTTTCCCGCCCCTGAAATGGCAATCTTCAAGAGATTCATTACTGACCGGAACAAACTTGCTTTTATCGTTAGTTGTCCCGGAGGATTTGGCAAACCATTTGATTTCAGTCGGCCACAAAACATTTTGTTCTCCATCGCGAAGTCTGTCGACATAAGGTTTTATATCTTCATAACTTTGAAGAGGAACCGATGTCTGAAATTCTCTGATCGACATGTCATCATGAAATCCAAATTTTCTACCCCATTCTGTATTTTTTGCAAAACTCACCAGGCGGGTAAAAACCTCATTCTGAACGTTAAAAGGGTATTTACGAAAAAGGTCTACATTATAAATACGTTTAACATTCAGCCAGCTGACGATAGAATTAATAATTGGCATCCCGGGTACATTTATAGAATTAACATGGCATCGCCATAGGTTCCGAACCGGTATTTTTCTTTGATCGCTATTTTGTATGCTTTCATCAGGAAATCATAGCCTGCAAATGCAGAAACCATCATAAGAAGTGTTGACAATGGCAAGTGGAAATTAGAGACCATGCTTGTAGGAACGCTGAATTCATATGGGGGGAAGATAAATTTATTGGTCCATCCGTCATATATTTTAAGATAGCCATCAGTGGATACCGAACTTTCGAGAGTACGAAGAACGGTTGTTCCCACCGCACAGATTTGAGCCCGGCTATCCTTAGCGGAATTGACCATTTCAACTGCTTCATCGGTAATCAGGATTCTTTCCGAATCCATTTTATGTTTGGTAAGGTCTTCAACATCGACAGTTCTAAAATTTCCCAGACCGACATGAAGTGTAATAAAGGAAAAATTAATGCCTTTAATTTCGAGGCGTTTCATAAGTTCGCGGCTGAAATGCATACCGGCAGTAGGAGCAGCAACAGCGCCTTCATGGCGGGCAAAGATAGTTTGATATCTTTCTTTGTCTTCCGGTTCAACATCTCGTTTTATGAATTTTGGTAATGGTGTTTCACCCAGACTGTAAAGGGTTTTTTTAAATTCTTCATAATCCCCGTCGTACAAAAATCTGAGAGTTCTTCCCCTGGAGGTGGTATTATCAATAACTTCAGCAACGAGAAGATCATTTTCACCGAAATAGAGCTTATTACCGATCCTTATTTTCCTGGCCGGATCTACAAGAACATCCCAAAGGCGCTGTTCACGGTTCAGTTCCCGAAGAAGGAATACTTCAATCTCGGCGCCTGTTTTTTCCTTGTTTCCATAAAGCCGTGCGGGGAAAACTTTGGTATTATTAAAGACCATGACATCGCTGTTATTGAAATATTCGATGATATCCTTAAAGATACGGTGTTCAACTTCACCTGAATCTCTGTGCAGAACCATAAGTCTTGACTCATCCCGGTTTTCGGCGGGGTAACTGGCTATTAATTCAACGGGAAGGTTAAACTTATACTGTGATAATTTCATTTTATATAACGGTTTTTGTATTGTATTTGGTTCCTGAGCCTATGATCAATTTTTACCTGAATTAATTAATTCTGTTTTTTTTATAAACTGGTTAACGGAAAAGGCTTTACCCACATGATAAGGTCCAATCCTGGTTCGTCTGAGGTCTGTAAGATGAGCGCCACTGTTCAGGGCAGTTCCAAGATCCCGGGCAAAAGCCCTGATATAGGTTCCTTTGCTGCAGATTATCCTCACCGTGATAAGGGGTAACTCAAAATGCACAAGTTCGAGCGTAAAGAATTCTATCTGTTTTGGTTTCAGAGTGATTTCCTGTCCTTTTCTGGCATATTCGTAAGCCCTTTTACCGTTGAGATTTTTGGCCGAAAATGAAGGTGGGACCTGGTCCTGAAGTCCTGTAAATGATTCCAGCATTGATAAAACAGAACCGGTTGTAATATGTTCATAAGGAAATGTTCTATCGATTTTGGTTTCAAGATCAAAGGATGGAGTTGTTCCTCCAAGCTTAATGGTTGCAACATATTCCTTCACCTCATCCTGGAAGAACTGGATGTTTTTTGTTTGTTTTCCGGTGCAAACAATAACCAGCCCGGTGGCCAGGGGATCAAGAGTACCTGCATGACCTACCTTCAATTTTTTCAATCCATACTTACTGCAAAGAACATTTTTTATTTTACTGACCACATCAAAGGAGGTCCAGTACAATTCCTTATCAATTAAGATAATCTCTCCCTCTTCAGGATAATGGGTCGTATTGTTATCCTCCATGAATATTATGCAAATATAATAGCGATAGTGCCCAATATTACACAATACACAGCAAAATAGACAAGTTTACCCCTCTTGACAATATTTATCATCCAACGGCAGGCAATTAGTCCGGATATGAAAGCGGCCAGGAATCCGGCAATCAAAACCATGGCACTGATGGTACTTCCGCCCGAATTCTCCATTTGTAAAATATCCAGCAGGTTGGCGCCAATAATAGGGAGCAGAACCATAAGAAAGGAGAACCTGGCCACATCTTCACGTTTATTTCCAAGCAATATACCTGTAGAGATGGTAGCACCAGAACGGGATATTCCTGGTATCACAGCTATGGCTTGAGCAATGCCTATGATCAGGGCGTCCAGATATGGAATACTTTTGTGCCCTTCTTTTCTTTTCAGTGAAGCAAGTGCAAGAAAAACAGCAGTAAGGATCAACATGCTTCCCACAAACTTCAGGTTGCCCAGGAATAACTGTTCTACCTGATCTTTGAAAAGAAGCCCGATAATCAGAACCGGGATCATGGAGATGAGGATTTTAAGAATATAATGGGTGGATTCTTTGTCACGCAAGGTCAACCCATCTTTTAATAATTTGATGATTTCAGAGAAAAAAACCACGATAGTACTCAATACCGTCGCCCCATGAACCACAACCGTAAAGGTCAGACTCTGGTTAATATCGGTGCCGAGTAACACCTGGCCAATTTCCAAATGTCCGCTGCTGCTCACAGGCAGAAACTCAGTTAATCCCTGGACAATGCCAAGGATAATTGCTTCTATCCAATTCATGGCTGAATTATTCTATGGTGGTATCTTTCGGCTTCTTCATGATAGCCCAAATCTCGAAGATGAATCCGAAGAGGACGATCATGGGAGCGAGGGTAATTCGTCTGAAACTGAAAAGTTCTTTTTGATTAAACACATCAGGATCTTTTGAGCCACCGCCGATCATGAAAATGAAACCGACAATGATGATCAGGAATCCTATGATCAGAAGAATATAATTTTCCTTTTGTAGGGCGAATCCTGGCTTGTTCTCTGCGATCTTTTTACTCATTGGTTTAATATTTTTATATGATCTATAATCTTTTTTTCAAACGCACAAGTTATTAAATTGTTTCGACACCGCTTTTAATGGCGGCTTTGACCGTAAATGGAAACGCAGGTCTATTCAGAATGATTAATAATACAGCTCGTCCCTTTTAAGATTTAAATATTTGTTTACTGCAAAAAACGTTGAAACTATGCTGATAAGTATTCCGGCCAGGACGACAGCCAGGAATAAGAGCCCAATAATGTCGGGATCAAGAATGAACAAGATATCTTTTACCTGTTTCTGTGCCAGAAATATCAGCCCCATGAGAAGTGCAATAGCAATCAGTGAGGCAATAAAGCCATGATATACCCCTGTCCAGAGAAATGGCTTTCTTATAAACCCTCTGGTTGCACCGACCAGTTTCATTGTATGAATAATAAATCTTTTAGAATAGATGCTGAGTCTGATGGTATTGTTGATAAGTGTTAGTGCAATCAGCAGCAGTAGCAGGGAGAAAGAAGTGATGACAAGGCTGATCTTTTTTACATTAGCATTTATTTCATGCAATAAGGTTTTACGGTAATACACATCATTAATCTGAGGGTATGATTTCAATTCCTGTTCAATATAAAGAATACTGTCGGGATTTGCCCATGGCGCTTTCAATCTGACTTTAATGACGGCCGGGAGAGGATTATAGCCAAGGAACTCAATGAAATCTTCTCCAAGGGCTTTCTGAGTTTCAACGGCGGCCTCTTCTTTTGAAACATAATCGGTACTCCTGACATATTTCTTTGCATCCAGGATTTTTTTCAACTGTTGCATATCTGCTTCGCGCAGAT
Organism: uncultured Bacteroidales bacterium; assembly: GCA_963732905.1. Taxonomy (GTDB): domain Bacteria; phylum Bacteroidota; class Bacteroidia; order Bacteroidales; genus DASQZK01. Next base: position 337,848 of record CAVTBM010000004.1, on the reverse strand, counting down.
GGTCCTTCAGTTCGATATTAAAACCGATGTTCTCCTTTACATAATTCCGGATGCTTGCGGCATTAAGTAAAAGGAAACCAACAATGCCCAACAGGAAAAGAACCAGTGAGATACTGATTACTGTAGTCAGGGATGAACTCCTGAGTTGTCTTTGTGAGATCTGTTTTTCTTTTACAGCCATGTATCAATATACAATTGAGGGGCAAATTTATAAATATTTGATTCTAAATTAAAATAAAAAATCAGGTGGTGCCATAACGTCAGAAATGGATGGAGATCTGAAGGTAGCCTGAAAAGGGAAAATATCCTGGTTCAGGCAGCCGGGAATGAACACCATAGCCGGTCTGATCCTGCATATTAAGCAGGTTAGAAATTAAGGGTCTCCAAAGATTCAGGTGCCTGAGTAAAAGGATAATGCCCGGATAAATGTAGTATTTACACGTGGTTAATCAATGATTTCAAGCCAGCCGAATTTATCGGGGGCATCACCGCATTGAATTTCTGTCAGCCTTTGGTAAAGTTTTGTACAAACAGGTCCGGGTTTTCCATCTTTGCTTATCTGATAAATTTTGTTCATATCAGGATCTGCGATTTTGCCAATCGGGCTGATCACCGCAGCGGTTCCACAAGCACCGGCCTCATCGAATTCAGCCAGTTCTTCAACAGGAATGGGTCTTTTTTCGATGGTCATTCCCATATCCATGGCTATATCCTGCAGGCTCTTATTGGTAATAGAAGGAAGGATAGACCGGGATTCAGGCGTTACATAGGTATTTCCTTTAATGCCGAAGAAATTGGCAGGGCCGGCTTCGTCAATATATTTCTTTTCGTGTGCGTCGAGATACAGAGCAGTACTGAAGCCTTCCGAATGTGCCTTCTCCAAAGAGGTAAGGCTCGCTGCATAGTTTCCACCAACTTTAATATGACCTGTTCCCCTGGGGGCAGCCCGGTCAAATTCTCTGCAGATCATCAGATTAACCGGTTTGAACCCTTCTTTGAAATACGGTCCGACTGGCATGACGAAAACCATGAACATATATTCTTTTGCCGGTTTGACTCCAATTTCAGCCCCGGTCCCGATTAAAAGGGGGCGAACATACAAAGAAGCTCCTTCACCGTATGGAGGCACAAACTCCCGGTTCAGCTGAATTGCCTTAACGACAGCCCGGTGAAAAATGTCATCCGGAACAACAGCTAATTTAATACCCTTTGCGGAGGATTTCATTCTTTTGGCATTCTCCGGCCATCTGAAAAGTCTTATTTTTCCATCTTTCCCCTTATAGGCTTTCAAGCCTTCAAAGGCTTCCTGTCCATAATGCAGACAGGTGGCTGAAATGTGTATATTCAGATACTGGGAGGACGAAATCTCCAGCTCTCCCCACTCTCCGTTCCGGTAAAAGCATCTGACATTATAATCGGTAGGTTTGAAACCAAATCCCAGGTTTTTCCAGTCTAATTCCATGGTAGAAAAACAGATTAATTAAGTAATCGTCAAAAATACTGAAAAGCCTTCACTGCAACAAGTTTAGATGAGATGTTTTAAAATGGTTTCTACCAATTATCTTCATTAATCTTTCTGATCTGTTCCTCGCCGCTTACTTCTCTTAAACGTTTGGCCCCTGCAGTAAAATATTCATGTTCTTTAAGAACGTTGATCTGAATATCTTTCCAATCCCTGATTTCAAGTCGCTCATGAAATTCATTATATTCCAGGAAGAGCAGTTTATATAGTTTAATATAGTCTACACGACCCAGATATTCCATACTGGTATCAGCCATGATTTCTTCAAGCAGATTTCGCGGGGCTGGTGGGCGTTTGGTTGAAAGGATAAGATTCGATATCAGGTTAGCCTGCTTTTCGGAATAAAGATATTCGGGTAAGATATCCCGGGCAATTGCTGCTGCTTCCTTTTCAGGATTCTCATGTGAGATGATATATCCAAGGGGAAGCAAAAGACAGGCTGTTCTGATCATCAGTGTTTCCTCCAGGTCCAGATCTTCAGCCTTGCACAACAATCCGGCATAACTGTATGTCTGCCTTGCATAATTTGCGTTATGAAAGTAGATCGTGGAAGACAGTTCAACATCAAGCCTGTCGTATGTGTATTCTTCCAGATCGGTTAGTCTGAGCAGCTGAAGTTTCAGGAAAAATTTGCGGTTGGGGATTCCTGCCAGATTAATGGATAATTCAGGTCTTAATCCTTTGACGAAATACATAGCAATATTCCCCTTGTATTTCACCGGCAGTTTACCCCTGTATTCGCAGATGAAATAATCCTTGATGAGGTTATAAGTTGTTGCTGATATGTTTACCTTCCCGCCTTCTCCTGAAGATTCCATCCTGCTGGCCGTATTAACCGTATCTCCCCAGATATCATAAGAGCGTTTCTTCTGGCCTATTGTGCCGGCGATGACCGGGCCGGAATGTATCCCTATCCTCAGATCCCAGATATCGACATTAGTTCTTTTCAGCTGTTTCATGAATTGCTGCATTTCAAGAGCAGCAAGTACAACCTCGATCGGATTGGTACTATTCTTTTTAGGGATTCCTCCAGCCGCCATGTAGGCATCACCAATAGTCTTGATCTTTTCAATGTTGTACCTTTCGACAACAGAATCAAAATGAAAGAAAAACTTATCCAGTTCGTCGATTAATAGTTCCGGATTCATCTGTTCTGCAATCCGGGTGAACCCCTGAATGTCTGAAAACAGGACGGTGGCCATCTCATACTTGTCCCATTTCGTTTTTTTAGGCTTATTTTCCGGGTCAATGGTAGATATAAATTCATAAGGTTTTATATCTGAAGGGAATTTAGTTTCAGTCAGCTTTTCCCTGTCAAGGTTTTCATTTTCAGTATACAGCCTGTGAAGTTTGAACCGGTAGGTTTTATATCCTATGAATAGCAGAATTATTGTTGAAAGAATATATGCAAAATAAGCATACCAGGTGCGGTATACAGGCGGTCTGATGGTGAATCGCAGTTGGACTGGTTCTGAAACTACACCCTGGCTGTTCATGAACCTGGTTCTGAGTACGTACTCCCCTTCTTTCAGATCTCCAAGCTTAAGAATATTGCCAAGCAGCCATGCCGACCATGTGGTGTCGGTAGTATTGATTTGATACTGGAACTTCTTTAATCCGGGCATAAAATCCGTGGTACTGAAAACCAGATCGAGACTGTTGTTTTTGAAAGGGATATGGTTCAGTTTTTCTCTTATCAGAGCCCGGGCTAAGTCGTAAGATGTTCCGGAAAGGATAGTATCATCTCCTGCAATGATGGAGGTAATTATCGCGCTGTATTTTTTAGAGACCGTCTGAGGTCTGATATGAATCATATATATCCTGTCACTGTCATAACATACAATCATACTGTCATTCGCAACTTTTAACCTGATGGAATAGGCAGATAACCGGAAAGGAACCGGGATAAGGCTGGCTTTATTTTTACGGGCATCAAAAAGTATCAGCTCCGCATCGTTCAGGTCATTTTTTTCGACAATCACAATTTTATGGTCATTTATAACCAAAATATTTTGGATAGCTCCACCTGAAATATTCTCTCTGACATCCGCGGTAAAACGGCCGGTTTTTTCATTAAGCCCCATAATTGTATTTTCCGAAAGGATATGGACCTTTTGATTCCACCAGAATAATTCCGAGATGGTATGCTTCCGGCGTTCGCCAGGGATGTCGATCCTTGACTCTAACCCGGTATTTGTATTCAGGATAAACAGGATGTGGTCTTTTATATAATAAAGATTATCTCCGGCTGGTAAGAAAAGAGAGGCGTTCTTACCGGTATTGAAATATTTAAATCCGGCATAATCATCCTTCTTTCTGATAACTCTGAATCCGCTATCGGAAGCCAGCACCAGATTTTCTGAATTTGGCTCAACTGCCGCATCCCTGAAAGGTAAAACAGGAATCGGGGAGCATTTGCCGTCCCGGATTTTATAAAGTTTTTTTTCCGAAAGCGCGAGAAGTTCATCCCTGACCGGGAACAGGCGGATTACCGGTTCATGGGTCAGGCAACGGTATTGTTTTCCGCAGGAAAAAAGTCCTCTGTTGGTTGCCACATAGAGCGTATCCTTGAAAACCACAAAGTCTTCCACGCTTCCCTGAACCGTATTAAAACCAGTATCGAAATAGGAAGACGGATAATCGATTTGAAAGATACTATGATCCTGAATAAGCCATACCTGTCCGTATGGCGAATAAATGAACCTGGAAATGTTTGAATTTCGGCTAAAGGGTGTTTCGTGGTTTACGGAAAGGACATTACCGTTAGCACCGGTAATATATAAGGATTGATCATCGGTCAGGATAAAGGTATGACCCTTATTGTCACAGATAAAGTCCCGTACTGTGCCAGGCACTTCCGTTTTCCATGAGCCCTTAAGATCCAGATTGTCTGAAAGGGTGAAAAAGGCCTTGGTCCGGGGCTCGTAAACGAGATATCCATCCGGTGTACCCCGGTAAAGGGCATTGGAAGGAAGGCCGGGCCGGAAGTCTGGTACATTTGTATTGTCAATGGGATATCCGACGCCTTCAGGAGAGATGATCAGCAACTTATCTCCATTTCCGACCAGTCTGGATCCCTCGCCGAAACGGTTAAGCTTGAGCAGACTCTCATCCTTTAGTACATATATGGTTCCGTCAATATTCAAATAGACATCTTCATTCCTGCTTCTTAACTGTCTGAAATCATTATCTTTGCTAACTTCAGAGGGGATCAGTGCTTTCTGGCTGTAAGTACGGTAAGACAGTGAGGAATCTGTTGACAGGATTCCGAAGTCATTTCCGTCTATATAATAAACCTGGTTATCACTGGTTGTGGTTAAATAGGTTTTCCCTTGAGTTGAAACATAATTCCAGAATGATCCGTTAAAAGTATAAAGTCTGTAATCACTGGAAATGTAAAGAACCCCCTTATCATCAAAGGAGATATCGTTTATTGAATGAAATTTGAAAAAGTCAGGAAGAGTGAACCTGTGGATTAAAGTACGTTCATTGTGAATGTTATTATCCATGGAGAATGAAGAGCCTGAGTTCATGACAAACGCGACGGTGAAAAAAATACCTTTCAGTTTGGATAAAACATTCATAAAATTCATAACTTGATCGGTCAACCAGATATTGTAGTTACCTTGGAGCCAAATTTAACTAAATTATAATAATATTAACAATAACCCATAAATCCCTGGCTAAATGGAAAATGTAAATAAACCCGTCATCGTACCCTGGGATTTTACTGCTGTAGCGGAAAATGCATACGCACATGCCGTAAATATTTCAAGGATGATTTCACGAGAGATCATCTTATTACACATTGTTGAACATGAGCAGGATATTGAACCTTCTTTGGGGAAACTCCAGGCCAAGACCAAAGAACTTACGATTGCTTCTGGCATTACCACTGTTCCTCTGATTAAGTCTGGTAATATATTTGATACCATCAGGGAAGTGGCTCATGAGTATAAAGCCGAAATGGTTGTTATGGGAACCCATGGCAGAAAGGGATTCCAGAAAATAACAGGAAGCTGGGCACTGAAAGTTGTTGCCAGTTCGAAAGTGCCGTTTGTGGTGGTTCAGGATAAGCCTCAGACGGATCACATTAATAAAATTCTTTTTCCCATTGATTTTAGAAGTGCAACAAAAGAGAAAGTCAACTGGATTTATTATTTGTATAAGCACTTTGATTCATCTTTCATTCTTTTTAAACGTAAGGCGTCGGACCGTGGGTTTAAACGGAAGATTGCCTCAAATTTACATTACACCGAGACCTTTCTGAAAAACAATGATATTTTTTATGAAATTCATACTGCAGCCGGCAAAAAATCTTTTGAAAAAGAAACGGTCGAATATGCCAAAGTAGCTGGTGTTGATATGATACTTGCCCTTGTGACCAGGGATATCGGTTTCTTTGATTATCTCATCGCCGCAAAGGAACAATACATCATTGCAAATCCTGAAGGGATTCCTGTGATGTGTTTGAATCCAAAACCCGCAAAAATTTCAGCAGGATTTAGCGCCACCGGAGGCTGAAAAGACGGAAGGCTAATTTTCTATATTGCCTGAGCCGCAAAGATCATTTCCATTTATATTGAAAATCTCAAAGTTGAAAAAATTTTGAGGATTCAATAGGGAAAATGATGATCTTTGCGGTTTATTCATATAAAGTAATGCGGGTTATGGAACTTGTTTTTGCAACAAACAACCTCCACAAACTGAAGGAAATACGTGATCTGGTTAATGAAAATTACAGGATACTTGGACTTTCCGATATAGGAATCAGGACAGAAATACCTGAAGATCATCCCAGTCTTGAAAAAAATGCCTCCCAGAAAGCTTGGTTCATTTTCAATAAAACGAAGATGAATTGTTTTGCTGATGATACCGGACTGGAAGTTTCATCCTTGAAAGGGGAACCCGGGGTATATTCAGCCAGGTATTCAAGAACCGGATATCCTGTTTTTCCCGATATGGATGTTGTGGAAGGTAATATTCATAAACTTCTGCTTAATATGAATGATGAAACAGACCGGTCTGCAAGGTTTAGAACCGTGATTTCCCTCATCATTAACGGCAGGGAATTTACTTTTGAGGGTGTCGTTGAGGGTACGATTCTTAAACAACCACGGGGGAATTCCGGCTTTGGCTACGACCCGGTTTTTGAACCCGTCGGCTATACTGAAACTTTTGCCGAAATGGATCTTTCGGAAAAGAACAGGATCAGTCATCGCGCAAGAGCCATGGGTAGGCTGGTTGAATTTTTGAAAACCCAGGATTTGAGGCAATAACAGGGTTCACAAATACTTACTGTTGTAAGGTTTGTATAAACGGATCCGGGGATTTACAGAATCAATCTCACAAAAATTCTAAAATTGCATACTAACCTCCGGAATTTTCCGTAATTAAGTAATAAAATCGCAGACTGTGACTAAAATTTCTCTAACCCTTACGGGTCTTATGCTCTTACTAAAAGTCAGTTCACAGGCCCCGCTTGGAACATGGACCAGTTATCTCCCTTATAATAATGCCTTTAGCCTTGCCATTACCGACCATCGGATATTTTGCTCCACCACCGGGGGCTTGTTTTACTATGATTTACGCGACAATAGTGTAGAAAAGTTCACAAAGGAGAATGGGCTTTCTGATTTTGAAATTTCTTCTCTGGGATATTCTCAAGAAACAGGTACACTAATTATTGCATACGCTGATGCAAATGTGGATCTTATTGTAGATAACCAGATTTACAATCTGCCTGATATTAACCGGAAGCAACTGCTTGGAGATAAAGAAATCAATGATATTCATTTCATTGGTAACAACGCATATCTGGCTTGCGGTTTTGGTATTGTAAAACTCGATCTTATCAAAAGAGAAATAAGAGAAACCTATCTGATCGGGGACCAGGGTTTGCAGATAAAGATAAATTCCATAACTCACCTGGGGGATAATTTATATGCGGCAACAGATCAGGGTTTATTCACTGCCAGTCTTAGTAATCCAAATCTGATCGATTTCAACAATTGGCATAAAATCAATGAAATTCCCGGAAGCGGGTATCGCTTCACTTCCTGCACTGTCGCAGGGAACAAAATCTTCGTTAATCTCGAAAGTGATAACGCCAGCCAGGAACTGCTCTATGTATATGACGGGTATACCTGGCAACTTTTTCAGAATTATGAATCCTCGGTTGTGACTCATTTGTCATCCTCAGGAAATAATCTTATTGTCAGTTCCGGGAATTCCGTACAGGTGATTGATGAATCAGGAAATATCCTGAGGGAAGTCGAAACCGGTCATCCGCAGTACGCTGTGATGACTACCGATAATGCATTGTGGATTGCAGACAAGGGTAAGGGCCTGATTCGCAGCCGTGTGGGTGAGGAATTATTTGCGATTTATCCAAATGGACCATTTGATCTTAATGTTGTGGCTCTCGATGATGTTAATGGAAAACTAATTGGAGTGGACGGAGGTTACACCTCTGCCATGGGGAACCAATACCGTCCGGCATATATTTACCGGTTCAATGACCGGCTATGGAGTAATTGGATTTCAGGTGATTATCGCGACCCTGTTGCAATTGCCATTGACAGGGATAATATATCTCATTATTACGTAGCCACCTGGGGGTATGGACTCCTTGAATTTAAAGATGATAAATTCTTTCAGTCCTTCAACGAAAATAACAGTTCGCTTCAAACGATCATCCCGAATGATAAGTTCATACGGATTGGTGGCCTTGCCTTTGATAACGAACATAATCTGTGGGTTCCGAATTCAGGAGTTGCCAGCCCTCTTTCCGTCCTTAAGAGTAACGGTGATTGGAAAAGTTTCGCTATTGGATCTGCCATCGGAGCTCCGAACATTGGAAAAATCATTGTTACCCGCGATGATAATATCTGGATGCTTTTACCTGGCGGGAATGGAATATTTGTTTACGATTTTAACGGAACGATTGATAATACGGATGATGACCAGTTCCGAAAACTTTCAGTAGTAGATGTGAACAATCGAATCATTACAAACGATATCGAATCCATCACGGAAGACAGACAGGGAAATATCTGGCTCGGTACCAATCAGGGTGTGCTGGTTTATTACAGCCCTTCACGGGTTTTTTCCAGTGATCTCTTCTATGCCAGCCAAATCATCGTTCCACGTAACGATGGGACGAATGACGGTGACCTCTTACTGGGTACGGAGACGGTTACCTCAATAAAGGTAGATGGTGCAGATAGAAAATGGCTTGGAACGAAAAACGGAGGTGTTTTTCTGGTTTCTGAAGACGGCTACAAACAGATCCATTCTTTTAATACCGACAATAGCCCTCTACTTTCAAATTCAATTACCGATATTGCCATAGATGACAAATCAGGCGAGGTATTCTTCGGTACCTTCAACGGGATCATTTCTTTTGTTGGAGATGCTACCGGACCGGCTGAGACCTTCAATGATGTTTATGTGTATCCAAATCCTGTCCGACCTGAATATCACGGGGATATTGTAATTAAAGGACTGATTGAAAACACCTACATCAAAATAACCGATCTTAACGGTAATCTGGTTTGGGAAAACATGTCACAAGGCGGCAGCGCCGTTTGGGACGGCAGGAACCTGAGGGGTAACAGGGTTAACACAGGCATTTACCTTGTGTTTTGTACCAACGAAGACGGGACCCAAACTCATGTTACCAAGTTACTGTTCATTCATTAATTCATGCTGGAGAAAACAAAGGGTATCGTACTTCATCACCTTAAATTTGGTGAATCCAGTATTATTACCGAAATGTATACAGAGAATTTCGGGCGGAAATCCTTTATCATGAAGGGGGTCAGGGGTCGAAAATCAAAGCTGAAGGCAAATCTTATTCAGCCACTTTTTCTTCTCTATGTGGAGTTCTATAATAATGAGAAGCAGGACCTAAAATTGGTTAAGGAATTTTCCCTTGCTGAAAATTTCACTCATTTCCCTTATGATGTAAAAAAAAGTGGCCAGGCCATGTTTATGGCTGAAGTCCTGTATAAAACAGTCCGACAGGAGGAACCAGACCCGTCTCTTTTCGATTTTTTACAATATTCCATTGCATATTTTGATTTGCACTCCGAAGGTTCGGCTAATTTTCATCTTCTTTTTTTAATTAAACTGACTAAATTTCTTGGCATTCTTCCCTTAAAGGATAAAGTTGGTGAAAACCTTATTTTTGATATCCGCGAAGGTACATTTGATCATGTGATTCCTTATCATTTTCATTTCGTTGATTCACAGAGTGCTGCGACTCTTTCAAAACTACTGGAAATGAATTATGAGGAAGGTTCTCAAATCAAATTTTCTCATCAGCAGCGTAATGATTTACTCGGAGAAATAATACGATTTTATTCATTTCATCATTATAACCTTGATACCTTAAAATCTATCAGTATATTGAAAGAATTGTTTATTTAAATCATTATCCGACTATTCTTCAAAACCTACCAGGAAAATAATCGTATAAAAGTAAATAATTCTATATTTTAGTTACGGTTTTTATCGGAGATAGGGTGAAGCAACGTTTCCGGTATAAAATAGGTCATGCAGATGACCTGTTTTTTGGTTCAGGGCAATTTATTTTTATGATCTTACCTCAGGGAAATAGAAAAACTGGTCTTGTAGGTTTTACAAGGCTTTTAGGCATATTGTGCCTGATAGCCTGCTTTTATCCCTGGTCAGAAATCAAAGCACAGCAAGTCAAATTTAATTCTGATAATACGGTGGTCTGTGAAGGCGAAACCGTGACGTTCCATAATAACACTGAAGCCCCTATTGATTCATGTTACTGGATCTTTGGCCCTGGCGCTGTACCTGAGGATACGATCCTTATGAATAAGAATGATGTAACCGTTGCGTATCAGAGTGCAGGAAAAGATACGGTTACGCTGAAAATTTGGAATACAGGGACAGAGAACACCCTGATTAAGCCTGACTATATCACCGTAAATCCTGTTCCCGGAAAACCTCAGATCCTTGGTGATGTTGTTGTCTGTCCTTTTTCCGAGGATGTTATCTATAATGTTTCTGATCCTGATTCCCTTTATCATAGCTATGACTGGTCAGTATCAGGGGGGTTCAAAGTTGAGGATTTCGGGACAAACTGGATAAAAGTGTTTTGGCTTTCGGGTCCCTCAGGTAATTTAGAAGTCTCTGAAAGTATTGATTCCAGCGGATGTCAGGCTTCTTCTGATGTTCTTCCTATACAAATCGAGGATGCGACTCCTCCTGACGCTAATTGCAAGGATACAACAGTTTATCTTGATGGTAGTGGTAAGGCATTAATTGACAGCACCTTCATTGATGATGGTATTACAGACAACTGTGGCGATATAAAATCCATTACACTCGGCAAGACAAACTTCAGCTGCGGTGAAGTCGGTCTGAATCCCATCACTGTTATGGTTAAGGATGAATCAGGTAATATAGCATTCTGTTCTGCAGGCATTACTGTGCTTGATACCATATCCCCGATTCCTGATCTCATTAGCAGCCTTAATGTTTACCTTAATCCATCCGGTGTGGCTGCCGTCAATGGAAGTGATTTTGATAATGGTTCGACTGCTGACAATTGCTCTTTTTCCATCACATCAAATCCAAACAACTTTGATTGTGGAGATATTGGAGATAATACAGTTCTTGTAACCGTGTCCGATATAAATGGTAATTCTGTTCACAGACAGGTAACCGTTACAGTGAGGGATACCATTAAACCTCTGGTAAATCCACCTTCCGATTATTCACTTGAAGGATGTGATGTTACTGCTATCTCAGATCTGGCCTATAATGAAGCAGAAACGCCCGTTTCACTGGCTGCATTTCTCTCACTTACAGGTGCCTCGGCATCAGATAATTGCGGTATCGCTACCATTACCTACCAGGACAGCCAAAGCGGCAATTGTCCGCTTACCGTTACACGAATATTCAGGATAACGGATGATAATGGAAACCTCACAACAAAAAGTCAGATTATCCATGTTGATGACACCATCGCTCCAACCGTTACGCCTCCTTCAGATTATAATCTTGAAGGATGCAATATTTCTGCCATTACTGACTTCCCCTATTCTGAAACTGAAACCGTCATAACACTCCCGGAATTTCTGGCGTTACCGGGAGCCGGCGTTACAGAAAATTGTCATATCGCAAGTGTCACTTATCAGGATACAAGGTCGGGAACATGTCCGGTTGAGGTCAGACGCACTTTCAGATTGTCGGATGACTGTGGTAATACGACATCCGTCATTCAAACGATCAGGGTAAATGATACTACAGCTCCGGTCGTTATTGCGCCATCGGATTATGACATCCAGGGTTGTGACATTTCTGAGATTACCGGTCTTCTTTACAGCGAATCCGAAACAGCAATTACTCTTCCTGTATTTTTATCTCTGACGGGTGCTTCAGCATCAGATAATTGCAGCATTGCAAATATTTCATACCATGACTCAAAATCAGGAACCTGTCCGGTTGAAGTATCAAGGATTTTCAAAATAAAAGACGGATGTAATAATCAGACTGTCGACACCCAGATTATCCGGATAAAAGATACTACACCACCAGTATTTACTACACCACCTGATGATACCATTTGCCGAAGTCTGGATTGCAGCTTTGACACAGATCCTTCCATTACTGGAAACATTAGCTCCGTATCCGATAATTGTACATCCCTGCCAGACATAAGTTATTCTGATGATTTGGCTAATCTTTCAGACTGTGATCATTTTGGATACATTACCCGAAAATGGTCAGTAAAGGACAGTTGTAATAACATAACGGTCAAAGATCAGATTATTTACATTGAACCGGTCCCAAAAGTGCAGCTGATCCCGGATTCAGCATTATACTGTAATAATGAAGTAACTGCAATTGAGATTACAAGTAGTACTGTGCCGGATCAACCACTGAAGTTCAGATACCAGTACATTCCGGATTTTGGCGATTCCATAAATATTACCCTGAATAGCCCTGACCAGTCAGATTTGCCGGAAGGTTTTATGATTGAAGATAATATTCAAAATACAGGCTCTGAAGTACATAAAGTGATTCTCATTGTTACACCTTACACCCTGGACAATAACGGATCAGAAAGATGTACCGGTATTAATGATACGTCGACGATTTGGATAAATCCTACTCCCGTTTTGTCAGTTTCATCTGATTCCAGGTTATGCAGTAATGATTCAGTCTCTTTTGATATTAACCGGCTGAATGGGATGGTTTCAGAGGGTTGGTTTTATGATGTCAGCGTTTCATACCCTGATGGTGTTTCAGGTGATTGGACGGGGGGTCTTTCTTCACTGAATTTAACAGGCCCGGCAGTTCTTACCGACCATCTAATGAATACTGGCGATAGTGTTAAAACTTTAACCTATTCATTTACTCCTTTTATCCGTCTCGGAAATGGTAACGATGAATGCAGAAATGGTATTGCTGAAGTTCTTAATATTGAGATCAATCCACGACCCAGGATCGAAGTATCCGTAGACGATACGCTCTGCTATGATGGCACGGCAGATATTACGATCACCAACCCGACGAACCAGACGGGCGAGTGGCGCTACGACCTGGATGTTACCTACCCGGCGGGTGTCACGGGAACTTTAAGTGACGGCACCAATCAAACCGACCTGAACCTGACAGATAACCTTGTAAATACCACTCTGACCGTTCAGACGGTAACCTATCACTTCACTCCGCATATTGATCCGGGCGATGGCGACAGCGAGTGTGGCGGAGGGGTGGATACGACCATCACTGTTTATATTAATCCACGACCGAGGATCGAAGTCACGGCCGATGACACCCTGTGTTACGACGGGTCAACCAGCTTCACCCTGGTAAATCCAACGAACCAGACGGGTGAGTGGCGCTACGATCTGGATGTCACCTACCCGGCGGGTGTCACGGGAACTTTAAGTGACGGCACCAACCAGACCGACCTGAACCTGACAGACAACCTTGCAAATGCTACATTGCTGGTACAGACGGTGACCTATCACTTCACACCGCACATCGATCCGGGTGACGGCCAGGGCGAGTGTGGCGGAGGGATGGATACGACCATCACGGTGTACGTCAATCCACGACCCAGGATCGAAGTAGCTGTAGACGATACGCTCTGCTATGATGGCACGGCAGATATTACGATCACCAACCCGACGAACCAGACGGGTGAGTGGCGCTACGACCTGGATGTCACCTACCCGGCGGGTGTCACGGGAACTTTGAGCGACGGCACCGACCAGAGCGCTCTGAACCTGACGGACAACCTTGTAAATACTACATTACTGGTCCAGACAGTAACCTATCACTTCACTCCGCACATCGATCCGGGTGACGGCCAGGGCGAATGTGGCGGAGGGGTGGATACGACCATCACTGTTTATATTAATCCACGACCCAGGATCGAAGTCACGGCCGATGACACCCTGTGTTACGACGGGTCAACCAGCTTCACCCTGGTAAATCCGACGAACCAGACAGGCGAGTGGCGCTACGACCTGGATGTAACCTATCCGGCAGGTGTCACGGGAACTTTGAGCGACGGCACCAACCAGACCGACCTGAACCTTACGGACAACCTGGTAAATACTACATTACTGGTCCAGACGGTGACCTATCACTTCACACCGCACATCGATCCGGGTGATGGCCAGGGCGAGTGTGGCGGAGGCGCGGATACGACCATCACTGTTTATATTAATCCACGACCGAGGATCGAAGTAGCCGTAGACGATACACTCTGCTATGATGGCACGGCAGATATTACGATCACCAACCCGACGAACCAGACAGGTGAGTGGCGCTACGACCTGGATGTTACCTACCCGGCGGGTGTCACGGGAACTTTAAGTGATGGCACCAGCCAGACCGACCTGAACCTGACGGACAACCTTGCAAATGCTACATTGCTGGTCCAGACAGTAACCTATCACTTCACTCCGCACATCGATCCGGGTGACGGCCAGGGCGAGTGTGGCGGAGGGGTGGATACCACCATCACTGTTTATATTAACCCACGACCGAGGATCGAAGTAGCCGTAGACGATACGCTCTGCTATGATGGCACGGCAGATATTACGATCACCAACCCGACCAACCAGACAGGTGAGTGGCGCTACGACCTGGATGTCACCTACCCGGTGGGTGTCACGGGAACTTTGAGTGACGGCACCAACCAGACCGACCTGAACCTGACAGATAACCTTGTAAATACCACTCTGACCGTTCAGACGGTAACCTATCACTTCACTCCGCACATCGATCCGGGTGACGGCCAGGGCGAATGTGGCGGAGGCGTAGATACGACCATCACTGTTTATATTAATCCACGACCCAGGATCGAAGTCACGGCCGATGACACCCTGTGTTACGACGGGTCAACCAGCTTCACCCTGGTAAATCCGACGAACCAGACAGGTGAGTGGCGCTACGACCTGGATGTCACCTACCCGGCGGGTGTCACGGGAACTTTGAGCGACGGCACCAACCAAACCGCCCTGAACCTTACGGACAACCTTGTAAATACTACATTACTGGTCCAGACGGTGACCTATCACTTCACTCCGCATATTGATCCGGGCGATGGCGACAGCGAGTGTGGTGGAGGGGTGGATACGACCATCACTGTTTATATTAACCCAAGGCCGAGGATCGAGGTAGCCGTAGACGATACGCTCTGCTATGATGGCACGGCAGATATTACAATCACCAACCCGACCAACCAGACGGGCGAGTGGCGCTACGACCTGGATGTTACCTACCCGGCGGGTGTCACGGGAACTTTAAGTGACGGCACCAATCAAACCGACCTGAACCTGACAGATAACCTTGTAAATACCACTCTGACCGTTCAGACAGTAACCTATCACTTCACACCGCACATTGATCCGGGCGATGGCCAGGGCGAGTGTGGCGGAGGTGTGGATACCACCATTACAGTTTATATTAACCCACGACCGAGAATCGAGGTAGCTGTAGACGATACGCTCTGCTATGATGGCACCGCTGATATTACGATCACCAACCCGACGAACCAGACAGGTGAGTGGCGCTACGATCTGGATGTAACCTATCCGGCAGGTGTCACTGGAACTTTAAGTGACGGCACCAACCAGACCGCACTGAACCTGACGGACAACCTGGTAAATACTACATTACTGGTCCAGACGGTGACCTATCACTTCACTCCGCATATTGATCCGGGCGATGGCCAGGGCGAGTGTGGCGGAGGTGTGGATACCACCATCACGGTGTACATCAATCCACGACCGAGGATCGAAGTCACGGCCGATGACACCCTGTGTTACGACGGGTCAACGCAGCTTCACCCTGGTAAATCCGACGAACCAGACGGGTCAGTGGCGCTATGACCTGGATGTAACCTACCCGGTGGGTGTTACGGGAACTTTAAGTGACGGCACCAACCAGACCGACCTGAACCTGACGGACAACCTTGCAAATGCTACATTGCTGGTCCAGACAGTAACCTATCACTTCACTCCGCACATCGATCCGGGTGACGGCCAGGGCGAGTGTGGCGGAGGGGTGGATACCACCATCACTGTTTATATTAACCCACGACCGAGGATCGAAGTAGCCGTAGACGATACGCTCTGCTATGATGGCACGGCAGATATTACGATCACCAACCCGACGAACCAGACAGGCGAGTGGCGCTACGATCTGGATGTTACCTACCCGGCGGGTGTCACGGGAACTTTGAGCGACGGCACCAACCAAACCGCCCTGAACCTGACGGACAACCTGGTAAATACTACATTACTGGTCCAGACGGTGACCTATCACTTCACTCCGCATATTGATCCGGGCGATGGCCAGGGCGAGTGTGGCGGAGGGGTGGATACGACCATCACTGTTTATATTAACCCAAGGCCGAGGATCGAAGTCACGGCCGATGACACCCTGTGTTACGACGGGTCAACCAGCTTCACCCTGGTAAATCCGACGAACCAGACGGGTGAGTGGCGCTACGACCTGGATGTCACCTACCCGGCAGGTGTCACGGGAATTTTAAGTGACGGCACCAACCAAACCGCCCTGAACCTTACGGACAACCTTGTAAATACTACATTACTGGTCCAGACGGTGACCTATCACTTCACACCGCACATCGATCCGGGTGACGGCCAGGGCGAGTGTGGCGGAGGTGCGGATACCACCATTACAGTTTATATTAACCCACGACCCAGGATCGAGGTAGCCGTAGACGATACGCTCTGCTATGATGGCACGGCAGATATTACGATCACCAACCCAACGAACCAGACAGGTGAGTGGCGCTACGACCTGGATGTCACCTACCCGGCGGGTGTCACTGGAACTTTGAGCGACGGTACCAACCAAACTGCTCTGAACCTGACGGACAACCTGGTAAATACCACTCTGACCGTTCAGACGGTGACCTATCACTTCACACCGCACATTGATCCGGGTGATGGCGACAGCGAGTGTGGCGGAGGTTTGGATACCACCATCACAGTTTATATTAATCCACGACCCAGGATCGAAGTCACGGCCGATGACACCCTGTGTTACGACGGATCAACCAGCTTCACCCTGGTAAATCCAACCAACCAGACGGGTGAGTGGCGCTACGACCTGGATGTAACCTACCCGGCAGGTGTCACGGGAATTTTAAGTGACGGCACCAACCAAACCGACCTGAACCTGACGGACAACCTGGTAAATACTACATTACTGGTCCAGACAGTAACCTATCACTTCACACCGCATATCGATCCGGGTGATGGAGATGGCGAGTGTGGCGGAGGCGTAGATACGACCATCACTGTTTATATTAACCCAAGGCCGAGGATCGAGGTAGCTGTAGACGATACGCTCTGCTATGATGGCACGGCAGATATTACGATCACCAACCCGACGAACCAGACGGGTGAGTGGCGCTACGACCTGGATGTCACCTACCCGGCAGGTGTTACGGGAACTTTAAGTGACGGCACCAACCAGACCGACCTGAACCTGACAGATAACCTTGTAAATACCACTCTGACCGTTCAGACGGTAACCTATCACTTCACTCCGCACATCGATCCGGGTGACGGCCAGGGCGAATGTGGCGGAGGCGTAGATACGACCATCACTGTTTATATTAACCCACGACCGAGGATCGAAGTCACGGCCGATGACACCCTGTGTTACGACGGGTCAACCAGCCTCACCCTGGTAAATCCAACGAACCAGACAGGTGAGTGGCGCTACGACCTGGATGTCACCTACCCGGCAGGTGTCACGGGAACTTTGAGCGACGGCACCAGCCAGACTGCACTGAACCTGACGGACAACCTGGTAAATACTACATTACTGGTACAGACGGTGACCTATCACTTCACACCGCACATTGATCCGGGTGATGGAGATGGTGAGTGTGGCGGAGGGGTGGATACGACCATCACTGTTTATATTAACCCACGACCGAGGATCGAAGTCACGGCCGATGACACCCTGTGTTACGACGGGTCAACCAGCTTCACCCTGGTAAATCCGACGAACCAGACAGGTGAGTGGCGCTACGACCTGGATGTCACCTACCCGGCGGGTGTCACGGGAACTTTAAGTGACGGCACCAACCAAACCGACCTGAACCTTACGGACAACCTTGTAAATACTACATTACTGGTCCAGACGGTGACCTATCACTTCACACCGCACATCGATCCGGGTGATGGAGATGGTGAGTGTGGCGGAGGTGCGGATACGACCATCACTGTTTATATTAACCCACGACCCAGAATCGAAGTAGCCGTAGACGATACGCTCTGCTATGATGGCACGGCCGATATTACGATCACCAACCCGACCAACCAGACAGGTCAGTGGCGCTATGACCTGGATGTCACCTACCCGGTGGGTGTCACGGGAACTTTAAGTGACGGCACCAACCAGACCGACCTGAACCTGACGGACAACCTGGTAAATACTACATTACTGGTCCAGACAGTAACCTATCACTTCACACCGCATATCGATCCGGGTGACGGCCAGGGCGAGTGTGGCGGAGGGGTGGATACGACCATCACTGTTTATATTAATCCACGACCGAGGATCGAAGTCACAGCCGATGACACCCTGTGTTACGACGGGTCAACCAGCTTCACCCTGGTAAATCCGACGAACCAGACGGGTGAGTGGCGCTACGACCTGGATGTAACCTACCCTGCAGGTGTTACGGGAACTTTAAGTGACGGCACCAACCAAACCGACCTGAACCTGACGGACAACCTTGTAAATACTACATTGCTGGTCCAGACGGTAACCTATCACTTCACACCGCACATCGATCCGGGTGATGGAGATGGTGAGTGTGGCGGAGGGGTGGATACGACCATCACTGTTTATATTAACCCAAGGCCGAGGATCGAAGTAGCCGTAGATGATACGCTCTGCTATGATGGCACGGCAGATATTACGATCACCAACCCGACGAACCAGACAGGCGAGTGGCGCTACGACCTGGATGTTACCTACCCGGCGGGTGTCACGGGAACTTTAAGTGACGGCACCAATCAAACCGACCTGAACCTGACAGATAACCTTGTAAATACTACATTACTGGTACAGACGGTGACCTATCACTTCACACCGCACATTGATCCGGGCGATGACGACGGTGAGTGTGGCGGAGGCGTAGATACGACCCTCACTGTTTATATTAACCCAAGGCCGAGGATCGAAGTATCCGTAGACGATACGCTCTGCTATGATGGCACGGCCGATATTACGATCACCAACCCGACAAACCAGACAGGTGAGTGGCGCTACGACCTGGATGTCACCTACCCGGTGGGTGTCACGGGAACTTTAAGTGACGGCACCAACCAAACCGACCTGAACCTGACGGACAACCTGGTGAATACTACATTACTGGTCCAGACGGTGACCTATCACTTCACACCGCACATTGATCCGGGTGATGGCGACAGCGAGTGTGGCGGAGGGGTGGATACCACCATCACTGTTTATATTAATCCACGACCCAGGATCGAAGTCACAGCCGATGACACCCTGTGTTACGACGGGTCAACCAGCTTCACCCTGGTAAATCCAACGAACCAGACGGGTGAGTGGCGCTACGATCTGGATGTAACCTACCCGGCAGGTGTCACGGGAACTTTAAGTGACGGCACCAACCAGACCGCCCTGAACCTGACGGACAACCTGGTAAATACTACATTACTGGTCCAGACAGTAACCTATCACTTCACTCCGCACATCGATCCGGGTGACGGCCAGGGCGAGTGTGGCGGAGGCTCGGATACCACCATTACAGTTTATATTAACCCAAGGCCGAGGATCGAGGTAGCCGTAGATGATACGCTCTGCTATGATGGCACGGCAGATATTACGATCACCAACCCAACGAACCAGACAGGTGAGTGGCGCTACGATCTGGATGTCACCTACCCGGCAGGTGTCACGGGAACTTTGAGCGACGGCACCAGCCAGACTGCACTGAACCTGACGGACAACCTGGTAAATACTACATTACTGGTCCAGACAGTAACCTATCACTTCACTCCGCATATTGATCCGGGTGACGGCCAGGGCGAGTGTGGCGGAGGGGTAGATACGACCATCACTGTTTATATTAACCCAAGGCCGAGGATCGAAGTCACGGCCGATGACACCCTGTGTTACGACGGGTCAACCAGCTTCACCCTGGTAAATCCAACCAACCAGACGGGTCAGTGGCGCTACGACCTGGATGTCACCTACCCGGCAGGTGTCACGGGAATTTTAAGTGACGGCACCAACCAAACCGACTTGAACCTGACAGATAACCTGGTGAATACTACATTACTGGTCCAGACGGTGACCTATCACTTCACTCCGCACATCGATCCGGGTGACGGAGATGGCGAGTGTGGTGGAGGCGTAGATACGACCATCACTGTTTATATTAACCCAAGGCCGAGGATCGAGGTAGCTGTAGACGATACGCTCTGCTATGATGGCACGGCAGATATTACGATCACCAACCCGACGAACCAGACGGGCGAGTGGCGCTACGACCTGGATGTTACCTACCCGGCGGGTGTCACGGGAACTTTGAGCGACGGCACCGACCAGAGCGCTCTGAACCTTACGGACAACCTTGTAAATACTACATTACTGGTCCAGACGGTGACCTATCACTTCACTCCGCATATCGATCCTGGTGACGGCCAGGGCGAGTGTGGCGGAGGCGTAGATACCACCATCACGGTGTATATCAACCCGCGACCGAGGATCGAAGTCACGGCCGATGACACCCTGTGTTACGACGGGTCAACCAGCTTCACCCTGGTAAATCCGACGAACCAGACGGGTGAGTGGCGCTACGACCTGGATGTAACCTACCCGGCGGGTGTCACGGGAACTTTAAGTGACGGCACCAACCAGAGCGCTCTGAACCTGACGGACAACCTGGTGAATACTACATTACTGGTCCAGACAGTAACCTATCACTTCACTCCGCATATTGATCCGGGCGATGGCGACAGCGAGTGTGGCGGAGGTTTGGATACGACCATCACGGTGTACATCAACCCACGACCGAGGATCGAAGTCACGGCCGATGACACCCTGTGTTACGACGGGTCAACCAGCTTCACCCTGGTAAATCCAACCAACCAGACGGGTCAGTGGCGCTACGACCTGGATGTAACCTACCCTGCAGGTGTTACGGGAACTTTAAGTGACGGCACCAACCAAACCGACCTGAACCTGACGGATAACCTTGTAAATACTACATTACTGGTCCAGACAGTAACCTATCACTTCACACCGCACATCGATCCGGGTGACGGAGATGGCGAGTGTGGCGGAGGGGTGGATACCACCATCACTGTTTATATTAACCCACGACCGAGGATCGAGGTAGCCGTAGACGATACGCTCTGCTATGATGGCACCGCTGATATTACGATCACCAACCCGACCAACCAGACAGGTGAGTGGCGCTACGACCTGGATGTAACCTACCCGGCGGGTGTCACGGGAACTTTAAGTGACGGCACCAACCAGAGCGCTCTGAACCTGACGGACAACCTGGTGAATACTACATTACTGGTCCAGACAGTAACCTATCACTTCACTCCGCATATTGATCCGGGCGATGGCGACAGCGAGTGTGGCGGAGGCGTAGATACCACCATCACGGTGTATATCAACCCACGACCGAGGATCGAAGTCACGGCCGATGACACCCTGTGTTACGACGGGTCAACCAGCTTCACCCTGGTAAATCCGACGAACCAGACGGGTGAGTGGCGCTACGACCTGGATGTAACCTACCCGGCGGGTGTCACGGGAACTTTAAGTGACGGCACCAACCAAACCGACCTGAACCTGACGGACAACCTGGTAAATACTACATTACTGGTCCAGACAGTAACCTATCACTTCACTCCGCATATCGATCCGGGTGACGGCCAGGGCGAGTGTGGCGGAGGCGCGGATACCACCATTACAGTTTATATTAACCCACGACCGAGGATCGAAGTAGCTGTAGACGATACGCTCTGCTATGATGGCACCGCTGATATTACGATCACCAACCCGACCAACCAGACAGGCGAGTGGCGCTACGACCTGGATGTAACTTATCCGGCAGGTGTCACGGGAACTTTGAGTGACGGCACCAACCAGACCGACCTGAACCTGACGGACAACCTGGTAAATACTACATTACTGGTCCAGACAGTAACCTATCACTTCACACCGCACATTGATCCGGGTGATGGCCAGGGCGAGTGTGGCGGAGGTGTGGATACCACCATTACAGTTTATATTAATCCAAGGCCGAGGATCGAAGTATCCGTAGACGATACGCTCTGCTATGATGGCACGGCAGATATTACGATCACCAACCCGACGAACCAGACAGGTGAGTGGCGCTACGATCTGGATGTAACCTACCCGGCAGGTGTCACTGGAACTTTAAGTGACGGCACCAACCAGACCGCACCTGAACCTGACGGACAACCTGGTAAATACTACATTACTGGTACAGACGGTGACCTATCACTTCACTCCGCATATTGATCCGGGCGATGGCCAGGGCGAGTGTGGCGGAGGTGTGGATACGACCATCACTGTGTATATCAATCCACGACCCAGGATCGAAGTCACGGCCGATGACACCCTGTGTTACGACGGGTCAACCAGCTTCACCCTGGTAAATCCGACGAACCAGACGGGTGAGTGGCGCTACGACCTGGATGTAACCTACCCGGCAGGTGTCACGGGAACTTTAAGTGACGGCACCAACCAGACCGACCTGAACCTGACGGACAACCTGGTAAATACTACATTACTGGTCCAGACGGTAACCTATCACTTCACTCCGCATATCGATCCGGGTGACGGCGAGGGCGAGTGTGGCGGAGGCGCGGATACCACCATTACAGTTTATATCAACCCACGACCGAGGATCGAAGTATCCGTAGACGATACGCTCTGCTATGATGGCACGGCAGATATTACGATCACCAACCCAACGAACCAGACAGGTGAGTGGCGCTACGATCTGGATGTCACCTACCCGGCAGGTGTCACGGGAACTTTGAGCGACGGCACCAGCCAGACTGCACTGAACCTGACGGACAACCTGGTAAATACTACATTACTGGTCCAGACGGTGACCTATCACTTCACACCGCACATTGATCCGGGTGATGGCCAGGGCGAGTGTGGCGGAGGGGTGGATACGACCATCACTGTTTATATTAACCCACGACCGAGGATCGAAGTCACGGCCGATGACACCCTGTGTTACGACGGGTCAACCAGCTTCACCCTGGTAAATCCGACGAACCAGACGGGTCAGTGGCGCTACGACCTGGATGTAACCTACCCGGCAGGTGTCACGGGAATTTTAAGTGACGGCACCAACCAAACCGACCTGAACCTGACGGACAACCTGGTAAATACTACATTACTGGTCCAGACGGTGACCTATCACTTCACTCCGCACATCGATCCGGGTGACGGAGATGGCGAGTGTGGCGGAGGCGTAGATACGACCATCACTGTTTATATTAACCCAAGGCCGAGGATCGAGGTAGCTGTAGACGATACGCTCTGCTATGATGGCACGGCAGATATTACGATCACCAACCCGACGAACCAGACGGGCGAGTGGCGCTACGACCTGGATGTCACCTACCCGGCGGGTGTCACGGGAACTTTGAGCGACGGCACCAATCAAACCGACCTGAACCTGACAGATAACCTTGTAAATACCACACTGACCGTCCAGACGGTGACCTATCACTTCACACCGCACATCGATCCGGGTGACGGCCAGGGCGAATGTGGCGGAGGCGTAGATACGACCATCACTGTTTATATTAACCCACGACCGAGAATCGAGGTAGCTGTAGACGATACGCTCTGCTATGATGGCACCGCTGATATTACAATCACCAACCCAACGAACCAGACGGGTGAGTGGCGCTACGACCTGGATGTCACCTACCCTGCAGGTGTTACGGGAACTTTAAGTGACGGCACCAACCAAACCGCCCTGAACCTTACGGACAACCTGGTAAATACTACATTACTGGTCCAGACAGTAACCTATCACTTCACTCCGCACATCGATCCGGGTGACGGCCAGGGCGAGTGTGGCGGAGGGGTGGATACGACCATCACTGTTTATATTAATCCACGACCGAGGATCGAAGTAGCTGTGGACGATACGCTCTGCTATGATGGCACGGCCGATATTACGATCACCAACCCGACGAACCAGACAGGTGAGTGGCGCTACGACCTGGATGTCACCTACCCGGCGGGTGTCACGGGAACTTTGAGTGACGGCACCAGCCAGACCGCTCTGAACCTTACGGACAACCTGGTAAATACTACATTACTGGTCCAGACGGTAACCTATCACTTCACTCCGCATATCGATCCGGGTGATGGAGATGGTGAGTGTGGCGGAGGCGCGGATACCACCATTACAGTTTATATTAACCCAAGGCCGAGGATCGAAGTAGCCGTAGATGATACGCTCTGCTATGATGGCACGGCAGATATTACAATCACCAACCCGACGAACCAGACAGGTGAGTGGCGCTACGACCTGGATGTCACCTACCCGGCGGGTGTCACGGGAACTTTGAGCGACGGCACCAACCAGACTGCTCTGAACCTGACGGACAACCTGGTAAATACCACACTGACTGGTCCAGACGGTAACCTATCACTTCACACCGCATATCGATCCAGGTGACGGCGACAGCGAGTGTGGCGGAGGGGTGGATACGACCATCACGGTGTACATCAACCCTCAACCATTGATCCAGGTTAATTACTCTCCAGACACTGTTTTGTGTAATATTGATACCATCGATTTTACAGTTGTTTCCGGTAATGGATCGGTGACCGGACAATGGGTTTACGATATAACTTATACCGCTTCGGATGAAAATCTTATAGACGGAGAATCAGGAGCAACCGATACAACGGCGGCTGCATTCTCCCAGGCCCTGATAAATACTTCTGACCGGCTTCAATGGATAGAGTATACTTTCACGCCAAAAATTAAAGATCCGAAGACCGGGCTGAATTACTGTATGAATGGTCAGCCCTATAAAGTAAGAATATGGTTGAATCCAACACCACACCTGGAGGCAATTGCTGAGGATACCATTTACTGTGATTCATCTACTGTGAGATTTGATATCAGGAACATTAACGGGAATGTATACGGAGATAAAGTATATGAAGTAGTTGTTGACTATACTCCGGGAACGGTAAACAGCACCTTCGTTCCCGGTGACTTTACTCTTGAGAATCCGGTAACTATTTTTGATCAGCTTGTTAACCTGACAGATTCCCTTCAGGAGATCCGTTATACTTTCCGACCAAAGATCTGGAATCCAGGGAACTCAGTCGGGAAACACTGTGATAATGGCATAGATACAACCATTGTAATTTATCTCAACCCAACCCCCAGGATTGTTGCGGTTCTTAATCCGGATTCCGTCGTTTGTGATACCTCAGTTATTGACATTCAGTTTAGTGAAGGGAATCCAAAGATTATTGGCCAGAGATATTATTACCTGGATTCAGAATTTACCGGATCTGTTTCAGGAGTTACTCCTGACGGATTGTACCCACTCGATGCTATCATTTCCGATTTACTGGTTAATAATACTAAAAATCTGCAAATCGTTACGTACCATATTAAACCTGTTTTCAGAAATACAAACGGGCATGATCCGCATTGCGAACGAGGCATTGATACCACTATAAAGATTTATCTCAATCCTACCCCCATTTTCGATTCTGTATATGTTTCAGATACCGTAATCTGCAACAAGTCAGTCATCTCATTCCGGTTCTACAATTCACAAATGCTTTTGCCCACGAGTTCTGTAGTTTATGGTCTTACCACCGGTTATTCAGCTACTGACATAAGCGGAGTAACTCCCGACGGAGCTGGTTATACAGACCTACTACTCGGATTTGCAGATACGCTTGATAACAGTTCAACGGTAATACAATCGATTATTTATCATTTTACGCCAAAAATTGACGACTCTGTCAGGGGATTAATGTGCAGTAATGGAGTGACGGAATCAAGGATCATTAAGGTTGTTCCTACGCTATCAGATACGGCTGATACTCCAGAGTTTATCGGCGGGCATAACATCAAATGCTATAGTGAAGCAAACGGCAGTATTTTGCTGTCACCTTCAGGAGGATATTATCCCAGGCCGTATCATTACGAGTGGTATAGCGAAGGTGCTCCTGCCGGTGGAAATTCACCAACCATTAACAATTTGAAGTCTGGTTGGTACAGCTTCAACATAACGGATGCTATTGGATGCAGCTATATGGATTCTGTTCAATTAACACAGCCGGATACGATTCTCACAACTCATACTACCAGAAATGTTAAATGTGATGGAAGTAATTATTATGATGGAGCCTTATATGTGACTGTAACTGGAGGTGTTCCCGGATTTGATTTTACCTGGCGGGGGCCGGAGGGATTTATCAGTCATCAGCAGGACAGCATATCCAATTTACGTTCCGGGGGATATTTTCTTACATTGATAGATACTAATGCCTGCCGTTACGATACCTTTTATTATATTGATAACCCACCTGAAGTAACCATTACTCCTGAGACCAGCCATTTTGGTGATTTCAATGTTTCATGTACGGGATTTGCAGATGGATGGATACACAGCAATGTTTTTGGAACCGGAGAGCCAATATATTATCATTACATATGGAGAGACGGGGCGGGGAATATTGTTGACAGTACGGAAAACCTGGCCAATATCCCGGCTGATAATTACAGGTTAAGTGTTACAGATTCGATCGGATGTTACTCGACTCTTGTAATCCCGCTTAAGGAGCCCGATTCTCTGCAAATTACCCGCACGGGAACGGCTCATGCTGCAGGTTTCGATATCAGTTGCTTCGGCCTTTCCGATGGCATAATTAATCTCGATATAAGCGGTAGTCACAGCTACAGGCAGGGAAAGTCATATTCATGGACAAAAGCCGGGGATGCCTCTTTTGCTGAAACAACAAAGGATATCAGCGGCCTTGACACAGGAACGTATTTTGTTGTGGTCACAGATACCTTTAATTGTGCAGCTCAGGCAGCTTATTCTTTATTATCACCTCCTGAAATTCAGCTGGCGGTAGAGGATTCCTCCAACTATAACGGGTATAATGTATCATGTAAATCATTAAATAACGGAAGTTATAATTTATCCATTTCAGGTGGTTATGGCGGGTTCAGTTATAACTGGACAACGATGGACGGACACATTGATGTACCTTCAGATCTCGATCAGTCAGCACTGACAGCGGGAACCTATCAGCTGATAGCAACAGATAATATATCCTGTTTTAAAGATTGGACTTTTGTTCTTCGAGAACCAGATACACTGGCAGTCAATCCTGTTGTGAGCGATTATCATTCTTTCAATATTGCCTGTTTCAATGGAAATGATGGCACCATTACTCTGAATCCCTCTGGTGGTGTTGGTCCTTATCTTTTTAACTGGACGGGCAGTGGTCAGGGAATTATAGCCGGTGATCAGGATCAGACGGAGATAACTGCTGGTAATTATTCAGTGCAGATTACTGACAACAACAATTGTCTTTTTGCGCATGACTTCCTGCTTAACCAGCCAGAAGCGGTTGAAACCAGCATATCCCCTGCAACCATTCATTGTTTTGGGTTGAATACCGGGTCAGCGGACCTGTCGGTAACGGGTGGCATCTCTCCGTATAGTTTTCTTTGGAATAACGGGGAAATCAGCGAAGATATCGATTCATTGTATGTGGGAAGGTATTATGTAATGGTAACTGATCAGAACAATTGCAAGAAATCTGATTCCACCGATATTACGGAACCGCCTGAGATCATTGTGAGCCTTGACGCTCCGCAGAAATTCAACGGAAGAATGATCTCCTGTTTCGGAAGGTCTGATGCCGATATTCTTACGAATGTTACAGGAGGTGTCGGGGCCTTCAGATATAGCTGGTTCCCGGGAGGGATTACTTCGCATGACTTGTACAATGTACCTGCCGGAAATTATGTGCTTTCCGTGATGGATGAGAATGATTGTTTGGTATATGACAGCATTGAAATCACGCAACCTCAGCCTGTTACTACAGAAATCTATTCTAAAGATCCTTCCTGTTACGGCTTTAAAGATGGAGAAATTACGTTGTTGCCCAAGGGAGGGACGCCTGATTATTCCATTAACTGGCAGGAAACGGGAAAACAAGGTCAGACCGCCGACAGTGTGGGTGAAGGATACTATCATGTAGAAATAAAGGATTTGAACAATTGTACACTGGATACGATAACTAAAGTTGATCAACCTGATTCCATGTTCATCATGACAGATATTACCGAACCCGACTGTCCGGATAAGCCAAACGGCGGAATCAGGCTCAATGCTAATGGAGGAACACCACCATATTCCTTTGTCTGGTCAGATGACAGCAGGGGGAGTTACCTTGAAGATCTTGGAGAGGGAACCTATGTCGTTTATGTTACGGATATCAATCAGTGTATTATCAGTGACAGTCTTGTGCTAAAGAGCCTGAATAATTCCTGTCTTATTATTCCGACAGCATTTACACCAAATGGTGATGGGTACAATGATACATGGGAAATTAGAAATATTCAGCTGTATCCCGAAGTCGTTATTGAAATATTCAGCCGTTGGGGTGAAGAGATCTTCCATTCTGACAGGGGATATGATAACCCCTGGGATGGCACTTTCAGGGGACGTGATCTGCCTATCGATTCGTATTTTTATATCATCGATCTCGGTGGAGGACGGGAACCGATTACAGGTAATGTAACTATCATTAAATAGACGCGTATGATACGAGGCATAAAAAAAATTAGGTTTACAAGTAACGTGTGACATTTTGAAAATAAGAAAGAGACATATTATAACCGTTTTGTTTTCACTGGGTTTTGCCTTTTCTGGCATTGCGCAACAATTACCTTTGTATACGCAGTATATCAACAATAGCTTTCTTCTTAACCCGGCCATGACGGGGTATGATGGTTTTACTTCTCTCAACCTTACGGCCAGAAAGGATTGGGTTGGTTTTCCAGGTGCACCGCTGACTTATTCATTGAGCGGGCAGACCAGATTGTTTCAGCAACCTCATCATGTTGTAAGCCGCCGGTCGGGGATGAACCGGCTCAAAGCCAAAACAAAGGGAAGGGTAGGGCTTGGTGGTTATGTTTTCAATGATGTAAGCGGAGCTATTTCCAGAACCGGCCTCAACCTGAGTTATGCGTACCACATTTACATGTATAAGAGCCAGCTTTCCTTTGGACTGGCTGGTCAGTTTTTTCAGTTCAAGATTGGAGACACACTCAGTTTTTTCAATCCTGCAGACCCGCTTGTTGGATCGGGTTATCATCGTGTTGCTTATATCCCGGATGCAAATTTTGGTGTTTTCTGGACGAGCGGTACCTGGTTTGCCGGATTTTCAGCAAATCAGCTCTTTCAGTCGGTTGTTAAACTGGGCAGCGGAGATCTTGGCAACCTGAAAATGTACAGACATTATTATTTCCTGGGAGGATACAGGTTCGTCAATGTGCGTTCAGGTTTTGATTTTGAACCCACAATACTGGTTAATACATCAAGACAATTTGTCCCACAGGCAGATCTGACCGTGAAAGTGTTTTACAAAACAGACTACTGGGCCGGAATATCCTATCGGACCAGCGGTGCAGTTTCGACCATGTTTGGAGTGAAAGCAGATAAGTTATATATCGGGTATGCCGTTGATTTTGCACTTTCATCCATACGGAAGTACAGTTTTGGTTCTCATGAAGTACTTTTGTCGGTGAAATTCGGGTCAAACGATCGAAGGTTCAGGTGGCTGAACAGGTATTAACATTTTTTGTATGGGAATCATAAAGAAGCAGGCTATTAAGGGTACGGTATATTCTTATATTGGAGTTGCTATCGGATTTGTTACTGCAGCTGTCCTTTTCCCACGAATACTGTCCCCAGGTGAAATTGGCCTTCTTAAGCTGCTGGTTTCCTTCTCCATCATATTTGCACAGTTGGGATCTCTCGGCTTTATCAATGTCATGAACCGGCTCTTTCCATATTTCAGGGACCGGGAGAGCGGACACCAGGGATTTCTTACCGTAGCAATGTCGGTTTCCTTAGTAGGTTTTTTCATCACCTGGGTCGTCCTTCAATTGTTCAAGCCTCTAATCGTAGGCAATAATATTGAAAATTCAAGGCTCTTCGTTGAATATTTTAATTACCTCGTTCCACTTATCTTTTTTACTATTTTCCTGAACCTTTTTGATTCCTATTTGAAAGTTATCTACGATGCCGTGATCGGCACGATACTCAGGGAACTCATTCAAAGAATCCTTATCCTGGCTGTGCTAATCATTTATTTCGCAGGCATCGTCAGCCTGAAAGGATTTGTCATTTTGTATATTGTTTCATTCAGCCTCCCCACGGTCATTTTATTAATGATTATCATTCGAAGAGGTCAGTTTAAGCTGTCCAGACCAGGACTGGTATTTACAAAGCAGATCAATAAAGAAATCCTGAGCCTGTGCTTTTACGGGGTAATTCTGGGATTTGGCGGTATAGCCATATTGCAGATCGACAGTATCATGGTAAACAAATTCCTGGGTATTGCAAATACCGGGATTTATGCCACGACCTTTTATTTCGGCTCACTGATCCTGATTCCTTCGCGTCCTCTTATCAAGATTGCTACAACTGTTCTTGCAGATTCCTGGAAAGAAAATGATCTGGATAATATCAGGCTTATATATAGTAAAAGCTCAATAAATCAGGCGGTTATCAGCGTGTTGCTTTTTATCGGTTTATGGGTGAATATTGAAAACATATTTCATATTCTTCCACCTGAGTATGAGGCGGGCAAGTGGGTAATCTTCTTTATCGGGCTGACTAATGTTGTGGAAATGTCGACAGGCATCAATAATGTGATCCTTCAAACTTCCGTGCATTATCGTCTTAACGCCTTGATTATTTTTATTTCATTGATCACTCTGGTCATTTCCAACCTTTTCCTCATTAAGGCTGCCGGAATGGCCGGTGCTGCAATGGCCACTCTTATCACGACGGTTGTGACCAATCTTATCCGGTACTTCTTTCTGATAGTCAAATTCAATATGCAACCCTTCGATTACCGTATTTTTATTTTAGTGGGTATTGGAGGTTTTTCTTATATTGTCGGACATATCATACCGGTATCCGATAATTTTATCATCGATATTATTATCAGAAGTACAATTACGGGTATTGCCTTTATCATACCTGTACTGGCCTTCAAAATATCAGAGGATATCACTGAGGTATACACTCAGCTGATAAGAGGAGATTTCCTTAAGAGGCGATGATGGAAAAATGACAGCAAATTATTCAGGATTAGGAAATGGATTATTGACGTTAATTACAATTTCAATGTAAGGATTCAATTATGGAACTCAACTATTTTTTACGACGGAGATTTGGCAAGACTCTGGAATTTATGAAGAAACACGTCCCTGCCGGTACGAAAGTGCTAGATCTGGGAGTGCCAAATATGTTATCTGAGTATCTTTCGGAACATGGATACATCGTGGAAAACACCGGTGGTGAAGATCTGGATCTGAATTATTCTTCTGTCAGACAATCCGATGCAGAAGTGGTTACTTCGTTTGAAATATTTGAACACCTGCTTGCACCCTTCAACATTCTAAGGCAAATAAAAGCCAAACGCCTGGTCACTTCAGTTCCTTTGCATCAGTTTTTTGCTGTATCCTACTGGAATGAAAAGGATGAACGGGACCGGCATTTTCACGAATTTGAACGTAAACAGTTCAACTTCCTTCTTGAAAAGACAGGATGGAAAATCATTGACTCCTATCGTTGGACAGCCCCGGTAAAGGTCATCGGGTTCAGGCCGATTCTCAGGATTTTCGTACCACGCTATTATATTGTCTATTGCGAACGCCAGGATGGTTGGTCGGCAGAGTAACCTTTTCTGACAGCTTGCGGATGAATAGGATACCGATATGGGTATACCTCCTCCCTGATTTATTATCTTTGTGAATGGGTGTATCTCATTATATTAAATACCTAAACGGCTGTGAAGCATTCATATTGAAAAGATAATGAAAGTTACGATTCTAAATACGACAGACAGGATTGGCGGTGCTGCAATAGCGGCGTTCAGGCTTTTCAAGGCTCTTCAGGCAGCAGGGGTCAGTTCCGGGATGCTCGTACGTGACAGCGTTACCTCGGAGTCAGGACTGGAAAGCAGGGATCACGGATTTTTCAGGAAATGGATTAATTTTTTCCGCTTTGTTGCTGAAAGGATTTATTTTTTACCCTTTGAAAGATCAAAAGAAGTACGATTTAGTTTTTCAATCGCCAACACGGGAGAAAATATCAGTAGATTGAATATAGTCAGGAATGCTGATATTTTACACCTGCATTGGATAAACCAGGGCTTTCTTTCGCTGAAAGATTTACGGAAAATCATCGCTACTGGTAAGCCCCTGGTCTGGACATTACATGACTCCTGGGCATTTACCGGGGGGTGCCATCTTACCGGTGACTGTCAAAGATTCATGCTTGAATGTGGTTATTGTCCATTTCTGAGACACCCGCATGATGGCGATCTGTCTTACCGCTTGCTGTTGAAAAAAAAGAAGTTATATAATAGGGCAAACATAACTTTTATCGGCTGTAGCGACTGGATGGCTTTACGGGCAGCAAAGAGTACTCTCCTGAAGGGGTTCAGGATAGAATCCATACCAAATCCAATCGATACCGGGCTGTTTAATCCGGGAGATCAGGAAAAAGCCAGGGAAGAACTTGGTCTGCCCCGTGACAGATTTCTGATACTGTGTGGTGCAGCCAACCTGAAAGATCCCAAAAAGGGCTTTCATCAATTAATCGAAGCCATAAACTTGTTGAGTAAACGCATCCCCGGATTTAATGATTCAGCTGCACTTGTTACTTTCGGAAAAACAGATGAACAAATGGCTGCCGGTATCCCGATTATTCCTGTACGGTATCTGGAGGATGAAACTAAAGTGGTTGCTCTTTATCAGGCTTGTAATGTTTTTGTTAACCCCTCCCTTCAGGAAAACCTGCCGAATACCATCATGGAATCCATGTCATGTGGTTTACCGGTGGTGGCGTTTAAGACAGGCGGAATCCCTGAGATGATAACTCACCGGAAAACAGGTTATCTTGCTGCTCTGGGCGACCCGGTCGATTTATCGAGGGGTATAGAATGGATGTATACATTCACTGACAGGAAAAGCCTTGGAAGGAACTGTCGTGAAAAAGTCCTTCAGGATTATTCTTACGAAATAGTTGCCCAAAAATACCGTTCACTTTACGAGTCCATACTGAATCATGAATCGTAATCCTGTAATATCTGTCATAACCGTGGTTTATAACGCCGGCGAGATGCTCCGGCGAACGCTGGACAGTATAAAAAGGCAGACATATACCAACATCGAGACCATCGTTGTGGACGGTGGATCAACGGATGGTACGGTGGATATTTTAATGAATAACCAAGATGTCATTACAAGGTGGGTGAGTGAACCCGATGAAGGTCTGTACGATGCAATGAATAAAGGCTTAAGCATGGCAACGGGGGATTACGTGTGGTTTATAAATGCCGGTGATGAAATTTTTGACGAGACGATCCTGACCGGGATTTTTGAAAAAGAGAGTAGGGAGAGTGATATCTATTATGGAGAAACCATGATCATTGATGAAAGGGGTAAAGAGATCGGGATGCGCAGGCTTAAGGCACCGGAGAAGCTTTCCTGGAAAAGTCTGATCAATGGAATGGTTGTTTGTCATCAGTCATTTCTTGTCCGTAAAAGTAAAGCCCCAATGTACGAGACAGAATTCAGGATCGCTGCCGATTATTCATGGATGCTGCAGGCACTTAAAAATGCGGATTCGGTAATCAATACACATCTCATTCTCTCCCGGTTTCTGGATGGCGGACTCAACAAGAAAAACATCCGCCGGGCACTTTCAGAACGGTTCAGAATCATGGTGAAGCACTATGGCTTCTTCAGGGTATTTTTCATGCATTTCCCTATCGCGGTCAGGTTTGTGTATTATGTGATCAAAAATAAGCGATTCTGACCCCCTGATATCTATTCACTTACTCTGTCTTTTCTCGTTTTTCGCCATTCATAAAATGCTCCCCCAAGAACTAACAGAATTACCAGGTAGGAAAATCCTGCCGAAATTTTCCTTCCTTCATAAAAGGAGTTCGGATGGTAAACGAAATGTATTGTGTGTTCACCTGCAGGAATAATCATACCCCTAAGCACAAAATCCACCTGGGTTATAGGCGCTTCTTTTCCGTCAATAGTTGCTTTCCAGCCTTTGGGGTAATAAATTTCCGAGAATACGACGAATCTTGTACCTGAGGCACTGGAATGATAGGTGAGCTGGTCGGGTGCATATTTAGTAAGCTTTATGGAATCTGCAGAATCGGGTGAGGAAATGGTTACATTCCCTAGTACCGATTGAAATTTATCGTTGATAACTGCCGTAGTTGCTGGATTAATTTTGCCGAGAGTTGCAATTTCGTCATCCGGCGTGGGGACCCATCTCAGGCTGTCGACAAACCAGGCATTTCCCATGGCAGCGGTATTTTTGATAACACGCCGGCTCTTTTTATCATCGCTCACTGTAATGATGTACTTTGTATTCAGCATATCGAGAACGTCCATATTCTGGTTTCCGATATACCTTTCTATCAGCTGCTGATACCTTTTGAGTTTTGCACCGTGGTAACCACCGATGGACTTATGGAAATAGGAGGTCGTGGCATCATTAAAAGGGTCAACCGTAAGATTCAGTACCCGGTAATAAGTAGTGTCCTGCATAATTTGTTTGTCGGCCTGGGTGGGCATAGTTTGAGATTCTTCAACCCTCCTGGTCACAAAATAATCATTATTGACGTAGCGTTTATCCACAGTCCAGAGATCGGCCAGTACGAGGATGATCAAACCAGGTAACAAATAGTCACTCTTCAGAAGTTTCTTGAAATAAAGGAATACAAGTCCGGCTGCCAGCGAGATGAACACGAAGGCCCTGAAGGCATCCATTCGGAGAAGTGTGGCCCGGTCATTCATAAGGGCAGGAACAAGAGCCTGTGGAAGATTTTTATCTGCAGGGGAAGAAAAGTCCAGCATGTTATAACCTATAACAGCAAAAAACAGGGTTAGTCCACCCACGATAAAATAACTATACTTAAGTGCAGTCAGGAGTCTGGCGTTTTCCATTTTTTCTGTGAGAATTTTTCTGAGTCCCAGCAATGCCCCGAAAGGAATGGCAAAAGATGCAATGACCAGGATCATGGACACGGTCCTGAACTTGTTGTATCCTGGAAGGTAATCGATAAACAGATCGGAAAGGGCGAAGAAATTTTTACCCCATGCAAGCATTATCGAAAAGATGGTCGCCGAAATCAGCCACCATTTAACCGGACCCTCAAGGAAGAACAATGCGAAGATGAAAAGGAAAATGGTGATGGCGCCCAAATAGACCGGGCCAGCAGTGAAACGCTGATGACCGTAGTAGGTTGGCATTCTTTGTGAGAGGCTCTCAATCTGTGCTTCAGGATAGCCGTTCTGCCGGAGCAATCCGGCCACCTTTGAATTTTTGGGAAGTGAGCCGGCTGACGGTCCTCCCATAAAGTCGGGTATAAGCAATGTCATGGTTTCTCCGATCCCATAACTATAATCATTTAAAATATAGCTTTTGTCCAGACCCGAGGTCTGGTCGCCGCTATTCTCGGTAAGTTCTGAAGGTCCGCGTGTACTGTATTTGCCATACTGATATGTCGTCCACAGGGAGGTAGCATTGGGAAGAAGTCCGAATAGCATCGCTCCGGCAACCACCGCGGATGCAACCAGGAATTTTTTGAAAGTTTTTTCTCTTATGGCTTCAAAAAGTTGGATCAGGACATACAAAGCCATCATCAGGAGAAGGTAATAGGTTATCTGAAAGTGATTTGTGGCAATTTCAAGGCCAATGGCCACCATGGTAATCAATCCGCCTGCAACGAAATTACCTCTGTAAGTCAGTATTATTCCGGCCACCACAGGCGCAATATAGCCTATGGCATAAGCTTTGGTAATGTGTCCGGCAAGAATAATGATGATATTGTACGAAGTAAAGGCAAAGGCAACAGATCCCAGGAATGCCAGAAGAGGGTTCATTTTTAAAACACGCAGAAGGAAATAAAATCCCAGAAGATAGGTGAACAGGATGCCCACGGTATAATAGGGAAGATAAAGCCTGAAGATATGCAGCAGCTGATGGTAAATATCAAAGGATTTTCCGCTCCGGATCTGGAAAGCAGGCATACCGCCAAACATGGAATTTGTCCAGAGGGCATCTTTCCCGGTCTGCTCATGGTACACGTCGAGTTCGTGTTTCATCCCGTTGACCTGCCGCATGTCGCTTTGCTGCAGGACTTTGCCCTGGATGACCGGACTGAAGTATGTATAAGCAATAACGATGAATAGCAGAATTGCCAGAATGTCGGGAAAAACGGATCTGAGCACCTTTTTCATGGCTGTGGTTTTAAAAGTTGAAGATTTATGAAAGATTTTCAAAGAGTCTTCTGAAGCTTACCTTTTCAGAAATAATGTCATGAACCTCTTCAATGTTGATCCTGTCCTGTTCCATGCTGTCACGGTAGCGGATGGTGACGGTATTATCTTCCTTTGTCTGATGATCAACTGTTATACAATATGGGGTACCAATGGCATCCTGTCTCCGGTAACGCTTGCCAATGGAATCTTTCTCATCGTACTGGCAGTTAAAGTCGAATTTCATCCTGTTCATAATTTGCCTGGCTTTTTCAGGCAGCCCGTCCTTCTTAACCAGGGGCATAACAGCCAGTTTCACTGGTGCCAGGACCGGAGGAATTTTCATCAGCGCCCGCAGATCTTTTGACCCGTCTTCTTTGGTCAGCTCCTCTTCGGTAAAAGCTGCAGAAACGATCTGGAGGAACATCCGGTCGACACCGATGGAGGTTTCAATAACATAAGGAATATAGGACTCCCCAAGGTCAGGATCGAAGTACTGCAACTTTTTACCTGAATATTCCTGATGCTGACTCAAATCAAAATCCGTGCGGGAATGAATACCTTCCACCTCCTTGAATCCGAAGGGGAATTTAAATTCCACATCTGTAGCTGCATTGGCGTAATGTGCAAGCTTATCATGATCATGGAACCGGTAGTTTTCCTCCCCGAAGCCAAGAGCCTGGTGCCATTTCATTCTGACATTCTTCCAGTGCTCAAACCAGCCCATCTCCTCTCCGGGTTTGACAAAGAACTGCATTTCCATCTGTTCAAACTCACGCATTCGGAAGATGAACTGCCGTGCTATAATTTCATTCCGGAAAGCCTTCCCGATCTGGGCAATCCCGAAGGGCAGCTTCATCCTTCCAGTTTTTTGAACATTGAGGTAATTTACAAAAATTCCCTGAGCTGTCTCCGGACGGAGATAAATTTTCAATGATCCGTCAGAGGTTGATCCAATTTCGGTTGAAAACATGAGATTGAACTGCCGGACATCGGTCCAGTTCCGGGTTCCCGACACCGGATCGACAATTTCACAGTCAAGGATAATTTGTTTCAGCTCTGCCAGATCAGTAGCATTAAGAGCTTTTACAAAACGAGCCTTTACTTCATCATATTTAGCCTGATTCTGCAATACACGCTCATTGGTTTCCCGGAAGACTTTTTCGTCAAAGCTGTCGCCAAATCTTTTTTTTGCTTTTTCTATTTCTTTATCAATCTTTTCCTCAATTTTGGAAAGGTATTCTTCCACAAGAACGTCGGCGC
This sequence comes from uncultured Bacteroidales bacterium, assembly GCA_963732905.1. Taxonomy (GTDB): domain Bacteria; phylum Bacteroidota; class Bacteroidia; order Bacteroidales; genus DASQZK01. Next base: position 299,884 of record CAVTBM010000004.1, on the reverse strand, counting down.
GGTATCGTTTCTTTGAGTCTTTGTTGTCGATGAGGGGATCGTTGAAGGCATCGACATGGCCGGAAGCTTTCCAGACTTTGGGATGCATGAAAATGGCCGAATCGAGGCCTACCACATTCTCATTCAGGAGGACCATTGAATCCCACCAGTATTTTTTAATATTGTTTTTCAGCTCAACGCCATACTGTCCGTAATCATAAACAGCTGCCAACCCGTCGTAGATTTCACTTGAAGGAAATACAAATCCATATTCTTTGCAATGTGCCACGAGTTTTTTAAAATGATCTTCCTGCGCCATAGAATAATTTGCTTAATGGTTTCAAAATGAATTGACAAAAATAACTTAAATACTTTGGTTTTCATATATGGATGACCAGGAAATGCTTCAGGCGCAGAACCCGGTTCACAATTCATTTTAACAAAGGTATTGTGATGAAGCTTCCCAACAGTACACGAAATAGAAGTGATTTATTATCTTTGATGCCGGGTTTACTAAGACGCCGGGGACACATGGTACATTGGGGAAGGTACTGCATGCCATAGCCTCCGGACTGCAAGATCATAGTGTGCCCGTGTTGTAGTGTCTAAAAAAGCACAGATATAAGCATGGAAAAGAAAGTTGATTTTCTGGTTATAGGCACAGGCCTTGCAGGATTGAGCTATGCTCTGAAGGTCGCCGATCACGGGTCGGTTTGTTTAATCACCAAGGCCACGCTGGAGGAGACGAATACCAGGTATGCACAAGGGGGTATTGCTGCTGTTACCTATGAACCTGATAATTATGAAAAGCATGTCAGGGATACCCTTATTGCCGGAGCAGGTTTATGCAATGAGGAGGTAGTCAGAATGGTTGTCAGCGAGGCTCCTGAGCAGATCAACCAGCTGATTAACTGGGGAACGCATTTCGACCGTGAGTCAAGTGGTAAATACGATCTGGCAAGGGAGGGAGGACATTCTGAGCACCGGATTCTTCATTACAAGGATCATACCGGAGAGGAAATTCAAAGAGCCTTATCGGAAAGGGTTCGTGCGCATAAAAACATTGAGATCCTTGAAAGTCATTTCGCTGTTGACCTGATCACCCAGCATCATCTTGGAAGACTGGTAAAGCGATATTATCACGATATTGAATGTTACGGTGCTTATGTGCTGGATCTGCAAACCCATGCAATAAGGAAAATCCTTTCAAGGGTGACACTTCTTGCCACCGGAGGCGCAGGGAACCTTTACCAGACGACCACTAATCCGGCGGTGGCTACAGGAGATGGCATTGCCATGGTATACCGGGCGAAGGGTATCATCGACAATTTGGAGTTTCTTCAGTTCCATCCTACTTCACTTTTCAATCCAGGTGAAAGGCCTTCCTTTTTAATCACAGAGGCTATGAGAGGATTTGGCGGCGTTTTAAAAACCCAGGACGGGAAAGAATTCATGCAGAAGTATGATGAAAGGGGAAGTCTGGCTCCTCGTGATATTGTAGCCCGGGCTATTGACAACGAGATGAAGATCACCGGTCATGAATATGTCTATCTGGATTGCACGCATCTCGACGTAGAAGGACTTAAAAGTCATTTCCCGCATATTTATGAGAAATGCAAAAGCATTGGCATTGACATAACCAGCGATATGATCCCTGTTGTCCCGGCAGCTCATTATCTGTGCGGAGGTGTGGTTGTGGATTTGAACGGCAGAAGCTGGATAAACCGGCTGTATGCGGTAGGTGAGACATCGGCTACCGGCCTTCATGGTGCTAACCGGCTGGCTTCAAATTCACTTCTGGAAGCTATCGTATATGCCGATAAGGCCGCAGCTCATTCCCTGGAAAACATAAAGAACTATCATATTCCCGGTAAGATACCGGAATGGAACGATGAAGGCACCACACATACCGAAGAAATGATCCTTATCACCCAGAATCTGAAGGAAGTTCAGCAGATCATGACCAATTATGTCGGGATCGTCCGCTCAGAATTGCGTCTGACCCGTGCCGCTGACAGGCTGGAGATCATTTTCCGCGAGACGGAGGATCTCTACCGGAGGTCAAAGCTTTCCAAGGAACTTTGTGAACTCAGGAATATTATTAATGTAGGATATCTGATCATTAAGATGGCACAGGCGAGGAAAGAAAGCAAAGGCTTGCATTATATGCTGGATCATCCGGGCACACAGATCAAAATAGACCAGGCAGGCTGACCGGGTCTCCTATCCTGCCTTCTGTTTAAAGTGCATTGCATCCTGCACCAGCGTTTCTCCGGACACTCCTTTGAAGTTTCAGAACAAGGTAAAGGTTGGCTGCATTGGTGAACAAGAAACCTGCGACATTCTCCGGTGCCGGATGTCTGGGTAACGGGGTTATTTCACCGCTTCCTGTTTCCAGTCTCCGGCTTTCGTTCTCCCTTCACCGATCGTTTCATCAAAAAGCTTGTAAACACGCTTATATTCATCCAGCCAGCTTGTCCATTCCAGGAATGCATGTGACTCGAGCGGAAAAACTGCCAGTTCCCAGTTATCTTTCTTAAGCTCGATCAGCCGCTGGGTTAGTCTTATAATATCCTGGAAGATCACATTATCATCGATCATGCCATGGCACATCAGCAGGTTCCCCTGCAATCCGGCGGCAAAATTAATGGGAGAACTACGGTAATAGGCGATAGAATCGGTGAAGGGTGTGTTCAGGATGTCTGAAGTATAGCCCTCGTTGTAATGCGCCCAGTCGGTTACCGACCTGAGGGCAGCGCCTGATTTAAAGGTGCCCGGACTGGTAAACTGGGCCATGAGAGTTATGAAGCCCCCGTATGATCCGCCGTAGATCCCGACCCTGTCCTTTTCGATACCCTGTTCTTTTACCAGGTAAGATGCTCCGTCTACATTATCACTCAGATCCTTTCCCCCCATGTACCTGTAGATAGCAGTACGCCAGTCACGGCCGTAACCGGCACTTCCCCTGTAGTCAATGTCAAGGACAGTATACCCATTGTCAACCAGGAAATTATGAAACATATATTCCCGGAAATATTCGCTCCACCATTTGTGGGCATTCTGAAGATAGCCGGCACCATGTACAAAAATCACGGCCGCACCGTTCCTGACTTTCTGTTCAGGAAGATAAAGCCGTGCCGGTACGCTTACCCCGTCCGATGCAGTGAAATGAATAAAATCCGGTACCCTCCAGGTGTAAGCTTTAAAGGCATCTGAGGATGAATCGGTAATTTTTTGGGCCGGCTTATCAGAACCCTTTACCTTATAATATAATTCCCAGGGTTTATTGGCATAAGAGTATCTGATGATCATGTGTTTTTCATCGGGTGACAGGCTGACCTCATTATTTCCGATCATAGATGAGAGCCTTTTTTGAGGGCCCCCGCCTGCAGGCATACTGTAAAATTGGCGAACACCCGGATCTTCTTCGTTGGATGTAAAATAAAAGGTTTTTTTGTCCCGGGAAAGGAAGGGGTTGTAGATCTCGTATTTACCGCTGGTGAGTTGTGTCTTTTTTCCGGTTCCGGTATCAAGAAGATAAAGGTGTGAGTACCCGGTCTCTTCCGACTGGAAATAGAGGGTTTTATTATCCGGCAACCATCCCAGAGTTCCCGGCTGAGTAAATTCCCCAAGGCCCGGGCCTTCGATCCAGGCCTCATCGTGTTGCCGGTCCAGAGAAGTCAGTTTGCCGCTGGAAAGATCCAGGAGGGCGATCCAACGGTCCTTGTTATCGGCTGATTTAATATTGATCACTGCCAGCTTTCCGTTGTCAGACCAAACGGCATTGCTCAGATATACGGTCCTGGTTTGATCCGGCCTGGTCTCCCAGGTCTGTTTCTCACCGAAAACCGGGAAATCGTGGATGCCTGGCAGGGTTGTGATGTCTGCATAGCAAACGGAATCATCCTGTAGATTATAAATGCCCATTTGGGTTGAACCATAAGGATACCCTACTTTTCTACGGATTTTTTTGGTTTCCGTGAATCCTGATTCCGTAACATATTCTGGCATAATAGCTTCTTTCCCTTCTGTTGACCTCGTGTATTCCACGAAGACCACATAATGCTCATCAGGACTAAGTGATTCGCTGAACACTGAGGCAGTACCGGTATATATTTTTTCCGGTTCCCTGATCCGCAGTTCCTCAAGGTGCTGCTTGCGGGCCTCCTGTTTTTCCTCCCTCTGTTTAAGGATATCAAAAAGTTCCATCTGCTCATTATGCAACCATTTCTCCTGTTCATTGGAATAGGCCTCTTTTTCAGCTTTTTCCTTTCCGGTTCTGAAATCCGTGAGAACGCGCAGGCTTTCATTCTGAAATGAAAACAGGTAAATGTTGTTATTGCAAATGAAGCTGATATCCTGCTGATTCAGCATAAAGTGAGGCGAAGTAATATTGTCGGGTAAATCAACCAGGAGGGTTGGTTCACCTCCCGAAAAGGCCCGTGTGTAAAGATTCCCGTTTTTTACCCAAACAATCCTTTTCCTGTCTTTGGTAATATCGCTCTGCTTTGCCGGGATTATATTTTTCAGTTCTTCCGGTTGAAGTTTGTTAATCTTCCTGTCAACCGGTGACCAGGAATATGTGGAGGATAGCAGATCGTTTTCAGGATTCCAGGTGAAATAGACTTTTGTGCCGTCAATGGACCATCGGACATCTTCGGGCCAGGTGCCCGTCCATTCTTCTCCCTTCATGATGTCTTCCAGCCTAAGGCTTGATTTGTTTCTGTAACTCTGAGCGTTCAGCGTGTTCAGAATGATGAACAGGCCCAGTGAGGGCCAAACTGCTTTTAAGGCCATTTGATTAGAAACTTTTTATGTTGTTTTCTCTGTCTCAGGGTCATATCTGTGGCCCTTATATTTTTCCTTAATGATTTCAATAAGGTTAAAAATTTCGTTTACATCTTTGGATGTAAGCAACTTAAGGCGGAGCTCTTTGAAATGCGGCAACCCTTTAAAGTAATTCGAAAAATGGCGTCTCATTTCATAAATCCCGACAGGTTCAGCCTTCCATTCCAATGACTTCTTAAAGTGTTTCGCAGCGATGTCTGCTTTTTCTTCCAGTAGTGGTTCAGGAAGGATCTCCCCGGTCTGCATATAGTGATGAATATCCCGGAACAGCCATGGTTTACCTATGGCTGCTCTTCCTATCATGATTGCATCGACGTTGTATTTGCGGAACATCTCACCGGCAATTTCAGGGCTCGTGACATCGCCGTTACCTATGATAGGAATTTTGATCCGAGGATCGTTTTTCAGTTCACCGAGCAGTGTCCAGTCTGCTTTTCCCTTGTACATCTGAGCTCTCGTCCGGCCGTGAACAGTCAAGGCTTCAATTCCAAGATCCTGAAGCTGCAAGGCTATTTCGTGAATGTTTTTATGTTCTTCATCCCAGCCTAACCGTGTTTTGACCGTCACCGGCAGGCGGGTAGCTCCGATGATGGCCTGAGTCATTTCCATCATCAGGGGGATATTGTTAAGCATTCCGGCCCCTGCACCGCGCTGGGCAATCTTGCGTACCGGGCAACCGTAATTAATATCGATGAGATCGGGACCGGCTTCTTCAGCCCGCTTTGTGGCTTCAACCATAGATTCGGTAATATGTCCGTACAGCTGGATGCCGACAGGTCTTTCATAGTCGAATATATCCAGTTTCTTAACACTTTTTTTACCATCCCTGATAAGTCCGTCGGAAGAGATAAATTCCGTATAGACCATATTTGCCCCGAATTCCTTGCAGATATATCTGAAGGAAGGATCTGTGATATCTTCCATAGGGGCCAGAAAAACGGGCTTTTCTCCAAACTCAATATTCCGTATCTTCACATCGGGGTTTTTAACGGACATGCAAAAATATAAAATTAACCGGCATGTCAGGATAATTTGTCAACAGGTTAGTTTCCGGGAAAAAATACTTATGGTGTTTTGTCATCTGAGATATTTCACGGAATTCTTCATGGCTTAAGAATTTGTAGTAAAACAAATGCCGTTAAATCAGGTTTAGCAATAATGATGAAAGGCTTTTTAAAAGATTATTCGCCGGGGATGCAATTCCTTTTTGTCATGTTAGTCTTTGTGGCTTCATGGCTTATTTTTCAAATTATTGCCATTATCAGTGGGATTGCCATCTACGGGATCTCAATTAAGGAGATCACTACAGTAATCACTTCTCCGGAAACCCCGGGTGAAATAGCGTTTCTTAAATTTCTGCAGACCGTTATGTCGCTCGGAATGTTCGCCGTCTCGTCCGTGGTCATGGCTTATTTCATCAGTAATGATCCGGCAAAATCGCTGGGTCTGACCAGATCTCCCGAAGTTACCATATTTCTCCTCACCGGGTTACTTGTTCTTTTATCACTGCCGCTTAATAATTACCTGTCTTTTATTAACGGGCGGTTGTCGTTCTCCGGAGGTATGCAATGGCTGCAGGATTATATTGTGAAAAAGGAATCCAGTATCAACGGCTTGATGGAAAAGTTTCTCGAAGTGAAGGGAACGGGCCCGTTAATGGTCAATCTTTTTGTTATTGCTGTAGTGCCGGCAATAGGTGAAGAACTCCTGTTCCGCGGAGTTTTACAGGGTATTTTTATCAAGTGGGTGAAGAATGTTCACATCGGGATTTTCCTGACAGCCTTGTTATTCGGCTTCTTTCATTTCCAGTTTCTGTCGCTCCTGCCACGTTTTTATCTGGGCATAATTTTCGGCTATCTGTTTTTCTGGACCGGCTCACTCTGGGTAACCATATTCGCTCATTTCATCAACAATGCAACTGCGGTATTATTTTATTATTTTTACTACCGGGGTGTGACCGACGACACAATGGATCAACTGGGAACGCCGGTTGACCATCCTGTATATGCATTTCTGAGCATAGTGGTGATCCTGATACTACTACTTGTTGTGAGACGTATGATGAAAGAAAAACGGATATTCAGCCAAAATTAAGGCTTGTCGCTTTAAGCAGGTCAATACTACTGCCCATTTCATTTCTGCGGTAAACATACGCCACTCCGTATTCCGAAGCCTTCTGTCTTTTCAGGTCTTCAGGCAGATCTCTGAAAGTATTTTCAACTTCATTCCACAGCTGCTGGATAAGCTGATCAGCTTCTTCCCGTTTCCGGCAGAGGTTTTCCTGGGCCAGATTTGTCCTTTTTTTCAGATTGTTCTGATGATGATAAGCTTCCAGGAAATTATCATAATGCACCTGAACAATTGCAATGGTTGGATTTGTTATCGGATTCAGACCCTTCATCTTTCTTTGCTGTTCACCGTCGATCAGTTTCTTCCCCCATTCTAAAACATCTTCGTCTGTGTTCAGCGATGGCATTTTTTTTACGTCTTCGTCCAAACAGAAATACGTCCTTGTAGCTGCCGGCAATTCTCCCCTGGCAATGGCCATGTTTACCACCTGTATAAAATGGGAACAGTAAACTTTGACCTTTTTCAACTGTTTATGAAACACTTTGTTCTTTTCAAGTTGCAGTCCATACGTATTTTTCGATTCGGAAAGCAAGGTTTCATACGACGGAATAATGGACTGGATTCTCTGATAGGTTCCCTGACTGAAGGCCAGTTTGAACGGTGGGAGTTCTCTGCCTTTCCTGAGTGCGGTCTTCAGGGCTTTAAATCTGGCACTGTCGGTGTTGGGGAGGCGTCTGTAGGGCATGTTGATAAAAATGTTAAATAAATGTTAATAACCTGATCATCAAATGCGAATATAAAAAATTTAAAATTAAAAACAAGACCATTCGCAAGTTATGTGATGAAAACTGAAACGGACCATCCGGAGTGGTTTCGTCTCAGGGCCTGAATAGCCCAATATGTTTGGCAACAGGCGTGAGCATTGATTTTTTTGAGATATCCAGGATTCATTATAAATTAGGTCGTTTTTTAATTTCTTCGGCATATGGTATTATACGGTGCAGGAGGAGAAATGGCCACAAAAAATAATAAAAATGATGTTCGACAAATCGGTTTACCAGAAACGCAGAGAAGCCCTGCGTAAGAAATTAGGTTCAGGACTACTGTTATTTCCGGGGAATGATGAGAGTGCGATGAACTATGCATCCAATACTTATCATTACCGGCAGGACAGTTCATTTCTTTATTTTTTCGGCATCGATCATCCGGGTTTTGCCGGTGTTTGTGATGCCGACAGCGGGAAAGACGTCATTTATGGCAATGACGTTGAAATTGACGATATTATCTGGATGGGTGATCAGCCTTCGGTGAAGGATCTTGCTGCCGGAGCCGGTGTAGTGGAAACCAGGAGGATATCCAGCCTGAAGAATGACATCCGCACAGCGGTGGAACGGGGCAGGCAAATACATATTCTTCCGCCCTACAGGGGTGATCAGACTGTTTTTCTGGCTAAACTTTTCGGAACCACTCATGAGCGGGTAACTGAATATATATCCATGGAGCTGGTAAAAGCCGTTATTGCCCTTCGGGAAGTAAAGGATGAACACGAAATCGGTCAGCTTGAACAAGCCATTGGCACGGCCTACGAGATGCACACTACGGTCATGAAAATGGCGTTACCTGGAACCTGGGAACGTGAAATTGCCGGGACGATTGAAGGTATTGCCCTGGCTCATGGCGGTTCGGTATCTTTTCCGGTTATTCTCAGTATGGATGGTCAGACGTTGCATAATCATTATCACGGAAACCGGCTAAAGGAAGGAAGGCTCGTCGTGACAGACGCAGGATGTGAGTCACCTCTTCACTATGCTTCCGATATTACCAGAACTGTTCCTGTAGGAGGGAGATTCAGCCCACAACAGAAAGCGGTTTATGAAATTGTCCTCAAAGCAAATATGGATGCAATCAAGGCAGTCCAGCCGGGCAGGACAAATTTTGATGTGCATACTCTTGCTGCTAGGGTTATTGCCAATGGGATGAAAGATCTTGGCTTAATGAAAGGTAATATGGAGGAGGCTGTTCATCTCGGAGCCCATGCTTTATTTTTTCCTCATGGGATAGGACACATGCTGGGTCTGGACGTCCACGACCTGGAGGGCCTGGGTGAAGAAAATGTAGGATATGATGCCGATATAAAACGCAGCACGCAGTTTGGCACTGCCTACCTTCGCCTTGGGAAACCATTGAAGGAAGGTTTTGTGATCACGATAGAACCTGGGATTTATTTTATTCCGGCGCTGATCGATATGTGGAAGTCAGAGAAGAAATTCGCTGAATTTATCCAGTACGATGAAGTGGAAAAATTCCGGAATTTTGGTGGTATTCGTATCGAAGATGATGTTTTGGTGACTTCGGGCGGGCAGCGGGTCCTCGGCAAACCAATTCCGAAAACCGTGAAGGAGATCGGGGAATTTATGAAAATGTAGAATTATAGAATTGGATACCAATTGTAAAAATATGAAGGTGTTTATCCTTTGAAAGGATGTACCTTCTTACCCTGCCTTGTGAGACACCCTCTAAATTTTTTCCAATAGTATCCTTTTATTTAATTACGGGTGGCGTCTTTATAGTTTCATCTTAAAATATTCCCTGTTCAGTCGGGCAATATTTGAAATACTGATACCTTTCGGGCATTCAGCTTCGCAGGCCCCTGTGTTGGTGCAATTTCCGAAGCCCAGTTCATCCATTTTAGCGATCATGGCAGACACCCGTTCTCCGGCTTCAACCCTTCCCTGCGGGAGAAGGGCATACTGAGAGATTTTGGCTGAAACGAACAGCATGGCGGAAGCATTCTTACAGGCGGCCACACAGGCTCCGCAGCCAATACATGTTGCAGCATCAAAAGACAAATCTGCCGACACTTTATCGATGGGAATACTGTTGGCGTCGGGAGCATTTCCCGTATTAATGGAGATATATCCGCCTTCCATGATGATCTCGTCGAAGGCTCTTCGGTTCACAATCAGATCCTTGATGACAGGGAATGGTCTGGCTCTCCAGGGTTCTACAACAATGGTATCCCCGTCACTGAATTTACGCATGTGGAGCTGGCAGACGGTAACCTTTTCATCGGGTCCGTGAGGCCGGCCGTTAATATACAGACTGCAGCACCCGCAAATCCCTTCCCGGCAATCATGATCAAACGCTACAGGATCCTGATCTTTGGTGATGAGTTCTTCATTCAGGACATCCAGCATCTCGAGAAAGGAACTGTCCGGAGAAATTTGTTTGATATTATAGGTGACGAACTTACCCTTAGACCGGGAATCTTTTTGCCGCCATATTTTGAGTTTCAGATCCATGGTATATCAGTTTTCAATGTTGTACTACTTGTAGTTTCGCTGTTTGACTTCGATATTCTCAAATTTAAGATCTTCCCTGTGCATTTCTGTTTTGTTACCTTCGCCCTTGTATTCCCATGCAGCAACGTAAGCAAAGTCCTTATCATTTCGCAGGGCTTCACCGTCACCGGTCTGATATTCCTCTCTGAAATGTCCGCCACAGGATTCTTCCCTGTGCAGGGCATCCACGGCAATCAGTTCGCCGATTTCCAGGAAATCAGCTACCCTGCCGGCTTTCTCGAGTTCAGGGTTGAGTTCATCCATACTTCCGGGAACCTTAACATCTTTCCAGAATTCTTCCCTGAGTTCACGGATCATTTTTATGCCTTCCTTCAGATCATTTTTATTCCTGGCCATGCCAACATGATCCCACATGATTTTACCCAGCTGTTTATGGAAAGTGTCGACGGTATGTTTGCCTTTCACGTTCAGCAGCGTTTCAAGTTTGTTCCTTACCTTATTTTCAGCTTCTTCAAATTCGGGGAGATCGGTGGGCATCGGTTTGGTTGAGATGTCGTCGGCAAGGTAGTTCTGGATGGTATAAGGAAGGACGAAATACCCGTCAGCCAGTCCCTGCATCAGGGCGGACGCTCCCAGCCGGTTGGCGCCATGATCGGAGAAATTGGCCTCCCCTATTGCAAACAGTCCGGGAACCGTGGTCATCAGTTCATAGTCAACCCACAACCCCCCCATGGCATAGTGGATAGCGGGGTAGATCATCATTGGTGTGATGTAAGGATTTTCATCAACGATTTTTTCGTACATCTGGAACAGGTTTCCGTACTTGGCTTCGATGGCATCTTTGCCCTGCTCTGCGATCGCATCTTTGAAATCGAGGAAGACTGCCAGACCTGTGCCGACACCATAACCGGCATCGCATCTTTCCTTGGCTGCCCTTGAGGCAACATCACGTGGAACGAGATTACCGAAAGCCGGATACCTCCTTTCGAGGTAATAATCCCTTTTCTCCTCAGGTATGTCGTTTGCTTTTAACTCACCTTTACGAATCTTCTCTGCATCCTCTTTTTTGACTGGTACCCAGATCCGGCCGTCATTTCGAAGGCTTTCACTCATCAGGGTAAGCTTAGACTGGTAATCCCCGTGAACCGGGATACAGGTCGGGTGTATCTGTAAATAGCTGGGGTTGCCAAAAAAGGCTCCTCTTTTATAACTCTGCCATGCAGCACTTACATTAGCTCCCATAGCCATTGTTGAAAGGTAGTAAGTATTGCCGTATCCGCCTGAGGCGATGACCACTGCATGAGCAAAATGTCGTTCGATCCTACCCGTGATCAATTCCCGGGTTACAATGCCCCTGGCTTTCCCGTCGATAATCACCAGGTCGTGCATCTCCGTTCTGGGAAATATTTTTACCGTCCCTTTTTTCACCTGCCGCATAAGTGCACCGTAAGCCCCTAGCAGCAACTGCTGGCCTGTCTGGCCCCGGGCGTAAAAGGTTCGTGATACCTGTGCTCCTCCAAAAGACCGGTTTACAAGATACCCGCCATAATCCCTGGCAAAAGGAACGCCCTGTGCCACACACTGATCGATAATGTTATTGCTGACCTCTGCGAGTCTGTATACATTGGACTCCCTCGAACGATAATCGCCTCCCTTGATGGTGTCGTAAAAGAGGCGGTATATACTGTCACCGTCGTTCTGATAATTTTTGGCTGCATTGATACCTCCCTGTGCCGCAATACTGTGAGCACGCCGCGGACTGTCCTGGTAGCAGAAACTTTTCACATTAAAGCCCATCTCCCCGAGGGAAGCTGCAGCGGAAGCCCCGGCCAGTCCTGTTCCGACAACAATGATGTCAAGCTTCTTCTTATTATTCGGATTGACAAGCTTCTGGGTAGCTTTGAAATTGGTCCACTTTTCGGCTAACGGGCCTGCAGGAACTTTTGAATTAAGTTTGACCATATCTGGAATCCTTATATTTTAAGTTATCGGACAAAATATATAACAATCGGAATCGTAATGAAACCGGCGACAATCACGATGGTGTAAATAGTGCCAATCGCTTTTATGACAGGAGTAAAAGATTTGCCATTTAACCCAAGAGTCTGAAAGGACGACTGAAACCCGTGAAGCAGATGAAAGCCCAGCATAAGAAAACAGGCAATATTAAAAATGATATAGCCGGGTATTTTGAACTTCGTCAGCACCAGTGATGCGAGATCATGATAGGGTTTACCGTCATACGTAACCGTGGCAACATTACCGAAAACCTTAGCCTTGAAATAAAAATCGGACAGGTGGATTATCAGAAACACTAAGATGATGACAGCCGTATGAATCATAAACTTCGAAAAAAAGGAAGTCTGGGAATAATTGTCAATCTTGTACCTGACCGGCCTTGCTATCCAGTTCTGAATCTGAAGGATCACGCCATAAATCGCATGAAGAAGCAATGCAGCAAATAAAACCACCTCAAATATTTTAATGATAATATTGGTGCCCATGAAATGTGCTGCAATGTTAAATTCTTTGTCTGCAGAAAAGATCAGAAGGGCGTTAATCCCCAGATGAACCAGCAGGAACACTATTAAAAACAGTCCCAAAGCCGCCATCAAAACCTTTTTTCCGATCGAAGAGGTGAAAAAACTGCTCATAAGAATTAATTTGAAATAGGTTTATTAAAGTGCAAATCATAACTTGGCCTAAAAATAGTAAATATCTGGTTAAAGAATCCGTTTCCTCTTTGTGTTTTACAGTTTAAAAGAGGTCTAAAAGAATACTCCGGAATGGAAGCATTAAATATACCCAAGGATTTATTTATTAAGAATCGTTTTAAATTAAAAGAGCTACTCCTCCCAGATTCTACAGCGGTCATTTTTGCTAATGACGAGATGCCAAGAAATGGTGACCAGTTCTTCAGGTACCGACAGAGTTCAGATTTTTTCTATCTCACAGGAATAAACCAGGAAAAATCTATCCTGATCATGAATCCGTCCCATCCGGAACCGAAACACCGCGAAGTATTGCTTATTCTGAGGCCTACGCCAGAACTGGAAACCTGGAATGGTCATAAGCTGACACGGGAAGAAACGCAGGAGATTTCAGGCATTGATGACATTCATTATCTGGATGAGTATGAGAAGATCATCTATGAGATCATCTCAAGATCAAATGATGTTTACCTCAATCTTCCCGAAGTTGCCAAACTCAGGTTTGAATATGAAACCAGGGATATTCGTCTTTCAAAGAAAATCAGAAATGTCTTTCCCCTTCATTCCTATCACAGGCTTGCCCCGCTTATTCAGCGGCTGAGGATGAGGAAGGAACCGGATGAAATCGATCAGTTAAGAAAATCCTGCTCAATTACCAGGGATGCCTTCATCCGGACCTTGCAGTTCATGAAGCCTGGGGTATATGAATTTCAGGTGGAAGCGGAAATCACTCATGAATTTATCAGGCAGGGAGCTATGGGGCATGCTTATGATCCTATTATTGCATCCGGTACCAATGCATGCTTTCTTCACTATACAGATAACAAGTCCATCTGCCGTGATGGTGAAATGGTTCTGATGGATATCGGATCAGAATACAACAATTACGCTGCCGACCTGTCAAGAACCATACCGGTTAATGGTCATTTTACCAAAAGACAGGCCCAGGTATACGATGCCCTGCTGGAAGTTTTTTATTATGCCCGCGGTTTGATGAAGCCCGGCGTCCTCATGGCTGATTTTCATGATAAAGTGTGTCATCAGATGGAACAAGCTCATATTAAGTTGGGTTTATATTCGGAGAAAGAGGTCAAGGAGCATCATGGTGCACATCCTTTATGGTTTCGTTATTATATGCATGGCACATCCCATTCGATTGGGCTCGATGTCCACGATGTGTTTGACAGGACCATAAAATTTTCGCCCGGAATGGTTTTCAGTTGTGAGCCGGGGATTTACCTTATTGAGGAAGCCCTGGGCATCCGGATTGAAAACGATATCCTCATCACCGAAGACGGAAATGAGGATCTGCTGGCTGATGTCCCCATTGACAGGCGTGAAATTGAAAAAATGATGGCTTAGATTATGGAAGGAATTGTAAAATTCAGGAAAGGAAATATCTTTTATAATCACTTTGGCGACGATAAAAATCCGGCTGTATTCCTCATTCATGGCTACCTCGAATCCAAAGAGATATGGGATGGATTTGCTGAACGGCTGACTGAAAATTACCGCATTATTGCCCCTGACCTGCCAGGTCACGGGCAATCGGATCTTTATGACACCGTGCATCGCATGGATGACCTTGCAGAAGCCATCGTAGTTGTTGCCCGTCACCTGGGCATTTCAAAATTTCATCTGGCCGGACATTCTATGGGCGGCTATGTTACCCTGGCTTTTAGGGAAGCTCACCCGGAAATGCTGTATTCATATACTTTGTTTCACTCGACCTGTTTTGCCGATAGTGAGGAAAAGAAAGTCTCCCGCGGCCGTGAAATAGAGCTGGTGAAACAAGGTAAAAAGCAACTCATCGTGAATATCAATATACCCAAATCGTTTGCCAATGATAACCACAAAAGGCTGAGCGCTGACATCGAACGGGCAATGCATATTGCGGCCCTGACGCCCGGTAATGGTATCATTGCCCTTCTCAACGGGATGATGGAACGGCCGGACAGGTGCCGGTTACTGAAGGAGAATCAAATACCTCTTCTGATTATAGGAGGGAAAAAAGATAATTATATTCCGTTCTCCAAATTGGAAGAACTGCAGGTTATGGGCTCAGATGTAAAACTGGTACCACTGGAAAACAGCGGCCATATGGGTTTTATTGAAGAACCCGCTAAGGCCGCTGCTGTACTTCATGATTTTATTTCGCACATTCAAAAGCATTGACAGACCGGATTTCCGTTTACCGAAAATGAACGATTATCACATTCAGGCTGCAGGTTCAGAGGAATGCCTGTTCATCTGTTTTCCCCTCATCATTGGTCCTCTTCCAGGTCTGGGGCTGTTAAAAATAACCCGCTGATCATCGGTCAGCAAGTTGGATACGGCAATCCGGTACCGTGCATGGCTTTTCATAAGTTCAGCCTGCAGGTTTGTGCGGGCGTCGATGTTTTTTTCAATGGCTTTCGTGTCAGGATTGTCACTCGTCATGAGGGTATGAAATGCAGCCCTGAGTTCACCTAACTGGTTTCTGACCGGCTGTATTTCCTTGAACATGTCAATTCTGAGATCATTGATTTTTTCTTTCTGATCTTCAGTAAGATCAGGGATCTTATTCTCCATCCGGGTCACACCCTTTGAGTTTCCGCAATATCCTTTCCTCTTTCCTTCCGGGGTTTGACCTAAAAGGATAAGCCCTGAAAGAAGGCTTATCCAAATTATCATTACTGTTTTTTTCATCCTGGTAAGATTTAATTTTCCTGTTTGATGTGCCGGATCATGAATGGTTTAACGACGACAGGAGGGAAAATATAAATCCCACACGGATTGGAGTTCGTCCGGGTTCCTGGAGGAGATAATCCCGGGGAATCACGACTCTTTCCGGAAAATACTCTCCGCCATGAGAAGCGTATTGTCTATTTGTCTGATGATCGGGTAAAAGCCCTGGTTATCGATGATGTTCCTTGCAATGTAAGCCTTGAGCTGGATGGCGATCACTTCCTTCGATGTTTTAATTTCCGGCCAGTTCGGTTTAATGCCTTTGCTTTCGGCGAACTTCACGAATTCATTGAAATAGTTTGTTTTGTCGAGGTACTTATTGATTTCGCCTGCTGTGGTCAGTTTTTCAAGTCTGCTTCGGTGAGCATCGGTATAGTCAAAGGCAAAGCGATAGATCAGGCCGAGGTTACGGACTTTATTGAAATACGGACTGATGCCGGTTGTGTCGAGAGGGACGAAGATATCGGGCATGATACCCCCGCCGCCATAAACGATTTTACCACCAGGCGTAACAAATTTCAGCGAATCGGAAAATTTTATACTGTCGGCACTCTCCAGTTCCCCTTTCAGGAAGCGTTCATGAATGTCATCATAGTATTCCTGGCGGTCAGAAGTATACGGTTTCTGAATACATCTTCCAGTAGGTGTATAATATCTGGCGATGGTGAGTCTTAGTGCAGATCCGTCACGGAATTCAACCTGCTCCTGAACAAGGCCTTTCCCAAACGAACGGCGACCCACGATCTCGCCGCGATCGTTGTCCTGGATGGCACCGGCCAGGATTTCACTGGCAGAGGCCGAATATTCGTCCATGAGAATAATGAGCTTATCATCCTTGCTCACACCCTTAGCTGTGGAAAAGATATCCTGTCGGGGCCTGTCCTTACCCTGGGTGTAAACAATGAGTTTATCGGCCGGCAGAAACTGATCGGCAATGTTGGTTGCTGCATCCATAACGCCGCCACCGTTACCGCGCAGGTCAAGTATCAGCTTTTTCATGCCCTTCTTGTGAAGAGAATCTATCGCGTCCAGAAACTCCTGGACTGTATTTTGTGAAAAGGTGCTGATCTTCAGGTAACCAATATCTTTATCCATCATGTAAGCCACATCAACGGAATGCAAAGGGATATCGTCACGGGTGATTTCAAAATCGAGGAGATTTTTTTCTTTTTTGCGCAGTATGGAGACCCTGACCGTCGAACCTTTTGGTCCGCGAAGCTTGCTGACCACAGAATCGGTTGGCATTTTCACACCTGCAACGAGGGTATCATCCACTTTAATGATCCTGTCACCGGCAAGGATTCCGACTATCTCAGAAGGTCCGTTGGGAATGGTATTGATCACTGCAACCGTATCATCATTCATATTAAACTGAATGCCGATCCCGCTGAAATTACCAACAAGGGGTTCGTTAAATTTTTCAAGTTCTCTGGCAGGAATATACATGGAATGCGGGTCGAGCTGATCAACGATGGCAGGGATCGCAGTCTCTGTCATTTTATCAATATCGACGGTATCCACGTATTCTTTCTGTATGTAGGAAAGAATGGCGTTGATCTTGTTTGTTCTGGGCAGAAGGGAAAAGGTCATGTCATTTCCTTCCTTGCCGTTACTCTTATTCTTATACATGAAGGAATGAACAGGGTCTCCGGATTGGAGCATATGGGTCCCGTACCAGTTCCCGACAAAGATTCCGGCGATAAGAACGATAGAAAACAGGAGGGGCAAAATATATTTCCGGTTTCTCATTTTATGTTTTCCTTAGTCTGTTTGTAAATGTAAAAGTTCAATTTCTGCACGTTCGAGGAGCCTGAGCCCTTCCTCGTTGGTGTAAAGTTCTGAATAAACAACTCGTTTAATGCCCGATTGAATGATGAGTTTAGAACACTCCATACAGGGTGAAGTTGTAATATATAACGTCGCGCCTTCACTTGAATTGTTTGATTTTGCAACTTTTGTGATAGCATTGGCTTCCGCATGAAGAACATAAGGTTTCGTCCGGAAGTTCTCGTCTTCACAAACATTTTCAAAACCGGCAGGTGTACCGTTATAGCCATCAGAAATGATCATACGATCTTTGACAATGAGCGCACCCACCTTCCGGCGTTTACAATAGGAGTTCTGTGCCCAGATCCTGGCCATTTGCAGATACCTTAAATCGAATTCCTTTTGCTTTTCTTCAGACTGATTCATTTGAATATGGGAAAACACTCCTGGTTAAAAGTTAACAAAGATAAAATATATTCTCGTTTTATCAATGAATTCGGCTTTTTCGGCCAGTTGGCATTATGTCTTCCATCGAGACCTTTCCCGACCTTAAAATGCGGGATGAGAACAGGAGTAGTATTTCCGGTAACCCTGTAAATTATTGCTATTCCAGTATAGCAGCGAACCATCTCACACATTTTACCTCATTGATCCGGGCCACATCGTAATTCTGAAGAGTATGGTCCGCAATTTCGGCGCCTGCCCGCTGGTTTGGAGTATTCAGACAGAAAAGGATCAAGTGCATAAATACCGGGAAAAGTTAATACTTCTTCGTGATTACAGACTTACAATATTTAACGTTAAATTCCGGTACAGTCGCAGTGTTCGCCAGCCTGCATCAATTTCCGAGAAAGTTGAAGAGTAACTGCTCTGCTACCGGATCATAATCCATGCTTAGTTTCTGAATATGAGTCTTTATCAGTAACCCGCTTATCAGTATTTCGCCTTTACCTGAATGTTGTTTCGCCGCATAAATGATCTCAGGTCTTTCGGCCCAGATTAATTTCTCCGCATGGTCAATAAACGGGCCTTTTATTTCCCGTTCGGCCACACTGAAGGGCATCCCGTTCCATCGCAAAAAGTATTCGGGCCCTGTATTTCTGAACAGAGGATCGTCTTTGGCTTCATCGAAGATAAAGACCCTGGATTTACCATAAGGATCATGAATCCTGAAATCGGCCAGTTCATCCCAGTCCCATTTCTCCTGCTCCATGATAACAAGCCTGGCGCCATCCTGCACCGCCGACAGGATATCACCGGTTTTTGAACGGACATCCCTGCTGATCAGGCTGTCATCCCAGATGAGGATGATACCGGCTTTACGGAGACCGGTAACCGCTTTGGTAAATGTATAATGATGCTCTTTCAACCAGGTTTCCGCAGCCTCATCCCCTCCCAGGAGCAGGATTTTTTTACTGTTATCCGGTTTGCCGGGCAAAAGAGTGCGCACCACACGCTGCGATGTAACCGGCCTGTCACCTTCTCGGGTTAAAACGACCGAAAGGAAATAGGTTCCGGGTTTTGAGGGCAATGCAATTTTCATATTGGTTACCTTATGTGAAAGGGCTTTCAGGTTAACCCTGAAAACGGTGTCCGGATGGCTTTCATTCAGTACATCCGGATCAGGCACAAATTCCGGATCTTTCTCAGTGATGTAAACTGAAATTCCGGCACTGACATCCTTTGCAAGGTCGTTGATCAGATGCAGGGGAAAGGTAATGACTTCTCCAGAGGTGAAATTACGGTTCCACAATCCGGCACTGGCAAGGACAGGAGACATGCAACTGTGAAGTGCAGCGGCCATTGGTGTGGGATAATCGGTCCTCCAATGCTGCCCTCTCAGTCCCGTCCAGCCTGCGTACATGTATGGCAATATCAGATCCAGATCATGCTGCCTCATGAATTCGGTATGTTCCATGGCAATTTCCGCCTGGTTTAGCCGGTCATATTGATCATCAGGGCTGCCGAGGTATTTTTGGGTAATGGCTTTCCATGGACTGAAGAGGTTCATGTATTCGGTATTCGAAAATGTCTGTTCTGGTCCCGCGAGCTTTTCCTTTTTCATAATATCCTCCATCAGAGCCCCTTCCGGAAGATCATTGAAATTGTTGCACAGGTGAATATCATATGATTCTTTCGTCTCTTCTCCGGAACGAAGAACCGGCCTTTCCGGATCCAGTGTTCTGAAATAATCCCTTAGTGTTGTCTGTTCCCATTCATTGTCGGTGTTCGATTCATTGGTCATGACCCACAGGATCACCGAAGGATGGTTCCATAGTTTTGTAATCCAGCCGGTGACATCGGTGAGCGCATTCCTGTGAAAGGTCTCCCGGTTTTCAGCGGTAAACGAGGGGTTGGCATAATTATACAGGATTGGCATTTCAGCAAGAATCATGGTGCCATAGGTGTCGGCGGTGTCCAGCCAGTTTGTTACCGGAGGAATGGAATGCGTACGGAAACAATTCAGGTTCATATTCCGGGCTTCATCGACGATGTATTTTTTGGTATTCCTGTTAAAAACATTATCCCTGCCCCAGTACCATTCGCCAACCAGGTTTGAACCGTGCAGACGGATACGTGTATGATTCAGATAATAATCCCCGTTTTTCACTTCAAAGCACTTCATCCCGTAACTGAAAGAGACTGAATCACACCAGCGGCCATTTTGCCGGAGCGTGAGAGTTACTGAATTCATTGAAGGATGATCAGGGCTCCATAGTTCTAGTTTGGAGAGGCTAAGCTTTACGTCCTGGTGATTTTTCGAGTCATCCAGGTCATACACCCCTTTGCCTATGACAGAACGGGCACTGTCGGATACTTCCACATTCAGGGTTAGATCGTGGGGTAATGAGTCAAGGGCATCGAGCCACAGGCGGAAAGTGACGGAAGTGTGGTCAATATCCGGCATGGCATAAATCCATTTCATGTAGGCCTTATCATAAAATTCAAGCCATATATCATCATAGATGGCGGGTACCTTACTACCCCAGCCCTGTGTGCTTGCTCCGACGGGAACCAGAGGGAAGGACGCCACTTCAGCATCGGAGGATTTGGGTTTGCCCGCTTTCGGGATGCCGCCCCAACCGTTGGCTTTGATCAGAATTTCGTTCCTTCCCGGATGAACCAGTGACGATGGTATAAGAACTGTATTCGGACCTATCGGGGCATAACGGATAAGCAATATTCCGTTGATCCATACTGAAGCGCCGAAACGGATGCCGTTCCATTTCAAGACGGCTTCCCTGTTCCTGAATTTTCCGTCGACAATAAATTCCCGTCTGAACCATGCACATTTTAACTGACTTATGTCTTTGATTTCTTCCGTGGAGAAAACGTTTCCCGGAATTTCTCCTTCGCGCCAGCCCACGGATATGGTGCCGGCCGACTTCAGGATCTCTTCTTCTTCAGGATGCCCGGGAAGAAACGTCCATTGACCGTTCAGAGTAAGGATATCTCGCTGAAAATCGAGGCTGATGGGGTCATCTGCTGCAATCATGCCGGTGAAGATGAACGACAGCAAAAGGAACATCGGAATTTTCATGGCTCCTATTTTTCCTTAAAAATACAGTGAGTTTTGAAATTTAAACCCCAACAGGGATCTAAATTAACGTTTAATTACTCTGTCTCAGAAGAAGAGGGGTTATTTACGCATTTGAATAACGGCTGAATGAAAATAATAAAGCCTGTAGTGAAAATTTTGCCACAGGCTTTTTGGTACCCCCAGCCGTACTTTTTCCCGAACCTTTTCTGAGGGATTTGGGTTTGATCTGGCGTGCAGACATCAATCCAAATCCATTTCAAGTTGATTCAATTTAGGTCGAAGTGGAATATCGCCAAAACACGGAATATAATACTGCCAAAACACGGAATAAAGCAAATTGAAGAAGCGGCTTCCAACTTACTTAAACTTCAACAAAAAATTGATACAGAAAAGATGAAACAGCCTTCTTTTCTTATGGTGCTAACAGGAGGTCAGGTTGCATACAAGCTATCTGACGGTGTACTGGTAGTGCCAATAGGCTGTTTGAAGGACTAGTGTTCCCCGAAAAAATCCATTTTGACGATGAAAAATATCGAACCGATTACTCTTCCGACATTAGGTCGGGATCGTAAGCTCGTCGCCGTGTTTCAATCTGCGTAGCTACAACTTTACAGGTCCTTCTGCTAAATTCAGAACTATTCTAAATGCGGCTCTTCTGAATTGGTCATTTGTAGTGGGATCAGGCTTAGAATTTTTAAGGAATTGACGAACCTCAGCATTAAAGGTTTTTGCCTTTTTGTAAACCTCAGGTTTTTCGAAATCAAACAAAGTTTTCTTTTTGAAAAGAGCGAGTGTGAGAGTGAGAGCGAAGAAAAATCAGAGTGGTCATTCATCGCTTTCGCTCTTCACTCTCACTCTGATTTTGTACCCGGAGCCGGGATCGAACCGGCACGGTATTGCTACCACTGGTGTTTGAGACCAGCGCGTCTACCAATTCCGCCATCCGGGCAGGAATCTACAAAACGGTACAAAGAACATAAAAGTACATCCAGCCCCCAGCGTATACCGGCGGGATGGCGGGAGCTCCTTCGTCGGTTCCGCCATCCGGGCAGGAATTAACAAAACGGTATAAATAACATAAAAGTACATCCAGCCCCCAGCGTATACCGGCGGGATGGCGGGAGCTCCTTCGTCGGTTCCGCCATCCGGGCAGGAATCTACAAAACGGTACAAAGAACATAAAAGTACATCCAGCCCCCAGCGTATACCGGCGGGATGGCGGGAGCTCCTTCGTCGGTTCCGCCATCCGGGCAGGAATGCCTGCGAAGATAATATAAAACTAAAATATCCGCAAGTCCCGCCGAGCATGAGTCATAATTTTAAAACCTCTTTTTCCTGTCAATGATTTCGGCTCATCTCAGTGGGAGGGGTTACCGGGATCCTTTACGCCCGGCAGTCGGTCTGACATTTTCGTTTGCTCGATCGCCGTTCCCCATCAGCGTCTCTCACCCTAACCCGTGCTAAAAACAGGTGCATTCATTTGAATTTTTACAGGAGGTTCTTTTTCCCCGTTATTTTCCCATGTCCATCCACGAAAGTCCGGGCAGGGGTACAAGGTGCACATCGTTTTCCGGTCTCCTCTGTTCTCAGGCACTTCTCTCTCCACCCTATGATATGAAACATCCTATGTTATACATCATGAACTAAGAACTCTTGTTTTGTAACTTTGTTAACTGATACAGGAAACATAATTTTCATACTATGGACAGCAGATTTGAACAAAAGACGGCGGAGGTTCTTAAGCGGCTTGGAATCAAAGAGATAAACTCAGGAGTCTCCACGGGAACATCATGGATTTCGGGAACCGGAAAGATCACATCTTCCGTTTCACCTATCGACGGGAAAGAAATCGCCAAAGTCATGAATGCAACGGTTGAAGAATATGAAACGGTAATGAAAAAGGCCGGAGAGGCATTTCTGATCTGGAGGAAGGTTCCTGCGCCTGTCAGGGGTGAAGTGGTCAGGAAGATTGGGCTGGAACTCCGGGAATACAAGGAAGACCTTGGTTACCTGGTTTCGCTTGAAAACGGGAAGATATACCAGGAGGGGAAAGGTGAAGTTCAGGAGATGATCGATATCTGTGATTTTGCTGTGGGGCAGTCACGGCAGCTTTATGGCTTTACTATGCCATCGGAGAGGACGGACCACCGGATGTATGATCAGTACCATCCGTTGGGCATTGTAGGACTGATCACTTCGTTTAACTTTCCCGTGGCGGTGTGGGCATGGAACGCCATGATCGCCACTGTGGCCGGTGACGTGGTGGTATGGAAGCCGAGTTCAAAAACACCATTGACGGCCGTAGCCATCCAGAAGATCATTGAAAAGGTACTCAAAGAAAATCATGTCCCCGAAGGTGTGTTCAATTTGGTTGTTGCAGGGTCATCTGTTCTTGGCGATCATTTTGTTGAAGATAAACGCATTCCCCTGATCTCGGTTACAGGCTCTTCGTCGGTAGGGAAGAGGGTGGGCCGGCTGGCCGGACAGAGGCTCGGAAGAGTGATCCAGGAACTGGGAGGGAATAATGCAATCATTGTGTCGCAGCATGCCGATCTGGATCTGGCTATCCCGGCCATCGTTTTTGGTGCAGTGGGAACTGCCGGACAGCGGTGCACATCCACCAGGAGGCTGATCATTCATGAATCGGTTTATGAGGATGTAAAAAACAGGATGGTACATGCCTACCAGCAAGTCAGACAGAAAATAGGTAACCCACTGGATGAAAACAGTCTGGTGGGACCTGTTATTGATAATCTGGCTGTCGGGCTTTTTACATCGGCTCTTGCAGAGATCAAAAAGGATGGAGGGAAGATCCTTTTCGGCGGTGAGGTGCTTCAGGGGGAAGAATACGCTTCCGGTAACTATGTGGTTCCGGTTCTGGCTGAGGTTGAAAATCATTTTAAAGTTGTACAGAGGGAAACCTTCGCCCCCATACTTTACCTGATCCGATACAGGGAAATTGGGGAAGCCATTGCTCTTCAGAATGACGTTCCTCAGGGTCTGTCCTCTTCTATTTTTACATTAAACCTGAGGGAAGCGGAACTTTTCCTGTCACAGGCAGGTTCCGATTGCGGTATTGCCAACGTCAACATAGGAACTTCGGGAGCTGAGATCGGCGGTGCCTTTGGTGGGGAGAAGGATACTGGTGGCGGGCGGGAATCCGGATCTGATGCCTGGAAAATATACATGCGACGGCAAACCAATACGATCAATTACGGCACGAGCCTTCCTCTGGCACAGGGCATTCAGTTTAAATTATGACGGATTGCACGCAGAGACACGGCTGATGGAGTGGAGTGTTTCTGCCGTAAGGTACAATTTACAGAATAGGGTAGTCGGATATTAAACCGCCCGGGTAAGAATGCGTTTTTCGATCAGCAGTTTGACTTCCTTAACGATGCCTTCCGGATCGAAGCCGCATTCGTGGTAGAGTTCCTTTTGTGTTCCCTGATCGGTAAACCGGTCAGGTACTCCAAGGCGTTTGATGGATGACTTGTAACCTTTGTCGGCGGCGAATTCCAGAACAGCACTACCAAAACCTCCCTGGATCACACCGTCTTCAATGGTAATGACTGATTTAAATTTACGGAATACTTCATGAAGCATCTCTTCATCGAGAGGTTTCACAAAACGCATATCATAGTGGGCGATACTGATATTTTCTTTCATCAGCAACTTGTTGGCTTCTGTCACGAGGTTCCCGGCAGTACCAAGGGAAAGCACGGCAAGATCGGTGCCGTCGCAGATAAGTCGTCCTTTTCCTACTGGGATTTCCCGGAAAGGCTGTTTCCATTCGGGCATAACACCTCTGCCCCTGGGATACCGGATTGAAAAAGGTCCGGAAGGTCTCAGCTGGGCTGTATAAAGCAGGTTTCGTAATTCGATCTCATCCATCGGGGCCGACACGGTCATATTAGGTACCGACCGCATGAATGCAATGTCAAATACGCCATGATGAGTGGCTCCGTCATCACCAACAAGCCCCGCCCGGTCGAGGCAAAATACGACATTCAGTTTCTGCAGGGCGACATCATGGATGACCTGGTCGAATGCCCTTTGCATAAAGGTTGAATAAATCGCACAATAAGGAAGCATTCCCTGGATAGCCAACCCGGCGGAGAAGGTGACGGCATGCTGTTCGGCAATGCCAACGTCAAAAGTTCTTTCGGGAAGTTTTTCCATCATGATTTTTATTCCGCTGCCAGTAGGCATGGCTGGCGTGATGCCAAGTATCTTTTCATTTTTTTCTGCCAGTTCCAGGAGCGTTTCTCCGAAGACATCCTGAAAACGCGGAGCCAGCGGTTTGTCTGAGGTTACCTTAAGAAATTCCCCGGTATTTTTATCGAATAACCCGGGTGAATGAAACGCTGTCTGATGCAATTCGGCTTGTCTGAAACCTTTTCCTTTGGTTGTGATGACATGCAGAATTTTAGGCCCTTTGATATGCTTCAGATCTTCCAGTACTTTCGTAAGATGAATCACGTCATGTCCGTCAACAGGACCGAAATACCTGAAATTGAGGGATTCGAAAAGATTACTCTGTTTTAGGAGCAATGATTTGACGGCATTTTCGACCTTCTGAGCATATTTCCTGGCCTCGGGCATGACTTTGCTCATTCTCCCGAGGAAATTCCAGACATCTTCCTTTACCCGGTTATAGGTCTGGGAAGTAGTGATATCGAGAAGGTATTCCTTCATGGCCCCGACATTCGGATCGATGGACATGTTGTTATCGTTCAGGATGACCAGGAGGTTGGTATTTTCGATGCCGGCATTGTTGAGTCCTTCGTACGCCAGACCACCTGTCAGGGAACCGTCGCCAATTATTGCCACAACCTGCCGGTCGGATTCACCCTTCAGTTTAGAGGCTACGGCGATCCCGAGGGCTGCGGAAATAGAAGTGGAGGAATGACCCACACCGAAGGCATCATACACACTCTCGGAAGGTTTTGGAAAGCCGCTTATACCCTTGAATTTGCGGTTGGTATGAAAAATATCTTTTCGTCCGGTCAGAATCTTGTGCCCGTAAGCCTGGTGACCGACGTCCCAGATGAGTTGATCGTAAGGCGTGTTGAAAACGTAATGAAGGGCAACGGTCAGCTCAACCACACCAAGGCTGGCGCCGAAGTGACCAGGATTAGATGAGACAACGTCAATAATGAATTGGCGCAATTCACTGCTCAGGATAACAAGGTCATCGGTGGAAAGCTTTTTCAGATCAGAAGGTGAATTGATCTGTGAAAGAAAAGTATATTGATTTTCCTGGTCCATTAAAATTTTTCCCCTGATAATCAAGGCAAAGATATGAAAAATTGATCAATCACTCAGACAGGGGTAAGAAAACTACAATAGAAAAATCTGAATGCAGAGAATTTGTTTTCTGTTTAAATAAACGGATGTTGATATCTATAGGGCTATTGGTGATATTTTTCCTTCAATGCATCGCATTTATTTCATATTTTTCCGTTGTAATATCAGTGACTTCCGGCAGATCAGCCGGGAGACAACATATCTGGCACGAAAAAGCAAATTTTACAAGGGATGAAACGATATTTAGTACTCATTTTAATCGCATGCAGCATTGTTGCCTGCGTTCCTACGAAACAGTTTAAGGAAGTGAATGATAAGGGCAATAAACTGGAAGGGGAGAGAGACAGGCTCATGTCCGAGAATGAAAAACTGACGGTTGAGAATACTGAGATGAAATCCAATATGGACAAAGCTGACAAGGATAAGGAAGTCTTGGTAGCCGACAGTGTTGCACGGCACGATGAAATTGAGAAACTGCATACTGAGGTAGATCGTCTTACACGGAAACTGAGTGACCTTGAGGCTACCCATGAAGCACTTCTCCAGGGTAATGCCCGTGAAACCCGCCGGCTGCTTAACCAGTTGCAGACAACCCAGGAAGATCTGCAGAAGAAGGAAGACCGGCTTCAGGAACTCGAGTCAAGTGTGAATGAAAAGCGGGAAGATCTCACCCGGATGAGTGCCGAACTTGAAGCCCGGAATGCAAAGCTGGCAGAATTACAACAAATTCTGAACCGCAAGGACTCGGCCGTCAATGCCCTCAGGGAGAGCGTATCAAATGCTCTTATGGGCTATGAAGGACAGGGCTTATCGGTTAATCTTAAAAACGGGAAAGTTTATGTTTCACTGGAAGAAAAGCTCCTGTTTAAATCCGGAAGTTATGAAGTAGATTCAAGAGGCCGGCAGGCGTTGCAGAAGCTGGCCGGGGTACTTGAAGATAATCCGAATGTCAATATTATGATCGAAGGCCATACCGACGATGTGCCTTACCGCAGCGGTCCGGTGATCAAGGATAACTGGGATCTCAGCGTTTTGCGGGCCACTTCGGTTGTAAAGATCCTGCTTGGCGACAGCAAAATTGATCCCAGGAGGCTGACGGCTGCCGGCCGCAGTGAATTCCTGCCCGTTGACCCGGCCAACACGCCGGAGGCCCGTGCAAAAAACAGGCGTACAGAGATCATCCTGACACCTAAACTGGACGAACTTTTTAAAATACTGGAAACGAATTAGTAGTGGGGAAACCGGAAGTTATCCTGGAATTCTATAAAGGCGTTCTTTACTTTTGCATGTCCTCCATATCAATTTCACTCCAATAAGAAACAGATAACGGGAAATTATCCCTTTCGGGTTTGCTGAAGCGTTTGGGCCAGGAGGGAATCGGGGTGTGAAGTCCTTATTTTCAGATCCTGGGCTCTGAAACATGTCCGGGACGAATGAATGACCCTCCTGCAATTAAATTGTTAAGATATCTTTTTCCTTCAGTTCAACTTCCTTGTCGGCTCTTTCGCTGTATTCACCGGTCATCTTCTGAACTTCTGCTTCGGCTTTTTTTGCCACATCTTCAGCCAAGCCATCCTTCTGCAGCGTTTTAATTTCTTCGTTGGCATCACGGCGGGCATTGCGTACACTTACCTTGGCATTTTCACCTTCATGCTTAACCTGTTTGACCAGACCTATCCTTCTTTCTTCAGTAAGTGCAGGAACATTGATCCTGATAACCTCACCGTTGTTGGCCGGTGTCAGTCCAATGTTTGCAGCCATGATGGCTTTTTCGATTATGTCGATCATCGATTTTTCCCAGGGTTGTATGGCGATGGTCCTGGCATCCGGAGTGCTGATGTTGGAAACCTGGCTAAGAGGAGTGAGGTTCCCATAATAATCAATCCGGATACCGTCGAGGATATGCGGATTAGCTTTTCCGGCGCGAATCCGGCTCAGTTCCGTTTCTAGGTGCAAGATGGCATGATCCATCTTTTCCTTTGTGATGTCTAAAAGTAATTGAACTTCTTCATCCATAACAGGAGTGGTTAGGTTAAATGTTCTGTGAGCGTTTCAAAAATATTTAAATTTTGACTAAAGTGCCAATTTTTTCGCCTGAAATAAAGCGGATCAGGTTGCCTTTTTTGTTCATATTGAAAACTACCACAGGAAGTTTGTTATCACGGCACATTGCAAAAGCGGTCATATCCATGACATTCAGTTTTTTCTGCAGGGCTTCGTCAAACGTCAGTTCAGGGTACATGGTTGCTGATGGATCTTTTTCAGGGTCAGCGTTAAAAACTCCGTCAACCCGGGTTCCCTTGAGCATCACATCGGCTTCCATTTCCACTGCTCGGAGGGCTGAGGCCGTATCGGTGGTAAAAAACGGATTGCCCGTTCCGGCAGTGAAGATGACAATTTCGTTTTGGTCGAGGGCCTTCTTTACTTTTTCCCTGCTGTAAAATTCAACCACAGGATCCATTCTGATAGCGGAGAAAACCCGGACCCCGACACCTTGTCTCTCAACGGCGGTTTGAAGTGCCAGTCCGTTGATCACAGTTGCCAGCATACCCATATAGTCGCCTCTCACACGGTCAAAGCCGTCACCTACACCTGCAAGGCCACGAAAAATGTTACCGCCCCCGATCACCACACCCAGACGGACGCCCTTTTTTACCGCTTCACTGATCTCGACAGCATAATCGTTCAGTCTTCCGGGATCGATGCCATGGTTTTTGGTACCCATCAATGCTTCTCCGGAGAGTTTGAGAAGGATGCGTTTGTATTTCATAGTGCATAATAATTTGTTTCCGAAATTAGTAAAAATTTGTATGCTGAACGGGCGGTATGAAGAGATTTATTCCTTGGGGGCACGGGCGAAAGCCGTTAACCGCTATTCATGCCTGGAAATGTCACTGCCATAATTTGTGGAAATCATCCCTGAATTCGAACGCAGGATAAGCGGATTCACCGGAATTTTTTTCGGATCAGGAATTCCGGATTGCACAGGTTCGTATGACCGAATAAAAAAAGCCGTCTTCCTGTTGAAAACGGCTTTATTCAATGGGGTTAAATCTTTTTACTGGGCCACAGTATATCTGACAAATCCAGTTACGACGAGTCCCGGATCTGCTTCTTTAAGGTACTGAGCAACAGTTTTTTTGCTGTCTTTGGTAAAATCCTGGTTAAGAAGGGTAGAATCCTTGAAGAACTTATTCAGTTTTCCTTCAGCGATTCTGTCGAGCATATTTTCAGGTTTGCCTTCGTTTCTGGCCTGTTCGCGTCCAATCTCTTTTTCCTTTTCAACAACATCGGCGGGAACATCGTTTTTATCGACAGCTACGGGAGCCATGGCTGCAACCTGCATTGCAATGTCTTTTCCGATTTGTATTTCGGGAGCTTTGTTAAATCCTACCAGTGTGGCAAGCCTGTTTCCGGGATGGATGTAGGAAACCACAGCACCTGCTTCGATTTTATCATAAAAACTCAGCTCAATTTTTTCACCGATGATGCCAACCTGTTCTACAACTTTCGCTTCGATGGTTTTATCATCCAGCTTAAGTGATTTGAGGGTCTCAAGATCAGCAGGCATATTTTCGAGTGCTATATCGAGAATTCGGGAAGTAAAATTGACGAAATCCTGGTTTTTGGCAACGAAATCAGTTTCACAGCTCAGCACGACGAGAGCACCTTTTTTGCCGTCGACTTTTGACAGTACAACACCTTCCGTAGCGTCACGGTCGGCACGTTTATTGGCCACAGCCTGACCTTTCTTCCGAATGACTTCAATAGCTTTATCAAAATCGCCGTCGGCTTCCTGAAGGGCCTTTTTACAATCCATCATGCCGGCGCCTGTGACTTTCCTGAGTTTACTTACATCTGCAGCTTTAATATCAGCCATAGTGCTATATTTTTATAAATTAATATTCGAATTGATAATATCTGCTTTTTGCAGCAGAGGGGGAAAGGGATTAGTCATCCCTCCGTTTGACCACCAGTTTTTTGACCGGGGCTTTCTTGGCTTTTCCTTTCGCACGTAAACCCACTGTTTCCTCGTCATCATCGATGGAGATCGTCCTTTTCCTATCAAGGATATCATCATCTCCGGCATCCTCATCTTCATCAGCGAGTTCAGCGGCTTTTTTACCTGCCTTTTCCTCTTTCTCCTTTTTATCTTTAGCTGAGGCTTCTTTTTCCTTTTCCATCTTTCTTTCGGAGAGTCCCTCTTCGATTGAGGAGGCTACATAATCGATGATCAGTGCAATAGATTTGGAGGCGTCATCATTGGCAGGTATCGGAAAATCGATTTCATTCGGGTTAGAATTGGTATCGACCATGGCGAAAACCGGAATGTTAAGTCTGTTGGCCTCCCTTACGGCGATATATTCTTTGGTCACATCGACGATGAACATAGCAGCGGGCAGCCGGGTCAGGTCGGCGATACTACCGAGCATCTTCTCGAGTTTGGCCCTCTGGCGCTGTACCTGCAGTTTCTCTCTTTTAGACAGCGTATCGAAAGTACCGTCGGTAGCCATTTTATCGATAGAGGTCATCTTTTTTACTGCTTTACGGATGGTGGGGAAATTTGTAAGCATACCCCCTGGCCATCTTTCAGTAACGTAAGGCATGTTGATCGCCTTGATTCTTTCGGAGACGATATCTTTGGCCTGTTTTTTTGTGGCGACAAAAAGGATCTTGCGTCCTGACTTAGCTATCTGTTTCATGGCGTTGGAAGCTTCATCGAGCTTGGCCATTGTCTTATGCAGATCAATGATGTGAATCCCGTTTTTCTCCATGAAGATATAAGGAGCCATTGCCGGGTTCCATTTTCTTTTCAGGTGACCGAAATGTACACCTGCATCCAGTAAATTTTCAAAAGTGAGTTTGTTGGGCATAATTATGAATTATTTGTTTACATTCTTTAATAGCAATTGAGAGGTAGTTCCGTTCTCGGTATGGATAAAGCCGGAAGTCCTCTCAATTTAGATACTAAACATTTATTTCGGAGACTAACGCTTGCTGAACTGGAATTTCTTCCTTGCCTTAGGCTGACCGGGTTTTTTACGTTCAACTTCCCGCGGATCCCTGGTGACAAAACCTTCGGCTTTCAATGCAGATTTATCTTCGGGGTTGATTTTTATCAGCGCTCTGGTAACAGCAAGACGCAATGCTTCAGCCTGTCCTTTAATACCTCCGCCGGAAAGAATGACTTTAAGGTCATACTTTTCCCTCACATTAAGGAGGTTAAGAGGCTGTTCAACAATATAATGCAGATGTTCGCCGGAAAAATATTCCTTGTAATCCCGATCATTGACTACGATCTGACCTTTGCCTTCGCTGAGGTAAATTCTTGCGATAGCCGCTTTCCTTCTGCCAACCGTATTAATAACTTCCATGATTATTTCTTAACGTCGTTTAAATTAATTGTTTTTGGTTTCTGAGCTTCATGCTTGTGTTCTTCACCAGCATAAACATATAGGTTTTTGAAAATTGCACTTCCAAGACGGTTGCCGGGAAGCATGCCTTTTACTGCTTTCTCAACGACAGCTTCGGGCTTTTTTACCAGCAATTCCTGGGGTGTGGTAACCCGCTGTCCTCCGGGGTATCCGGTATGCCTGATATACAGCTTTGCGGTTTTTTTCTGACCGGTTAGTCTTACTTTTTCCGCATTGATGACAATAACGTTATCCCCACAATCAACATGAGGTGTAAAGTTCGTTTTATGTTTACCCCTTAGTAAATAAGCAACTTTTGAAGCAAGTCTGCCCAGAACTTCGTTTCTGGCATCAACGACCAACCATTCCTTGTTCACGGTAGCTTTATTTGCCGATACGGTTTTGTAGCTTAATGTGTCCACTTTATTTTAATTTTAATCCCTGAAATTCGGTTTGTTCTCCCTAAAAATGTGGATTGCAAAAGTACAATTATTTTTATTAAACCAACAATATATCAACAATATTTTTAGGGAATAAATAAATCCCGCATCAACAGAAGGAAGGAATTTATCAGGGTATTTAAAAATACTTCAATTTTTTTCCCTTTTTTAGGAGGATATCAGTACAAAAAAAGCAAATTTGTCAGGGGACTTCAGAAACGAGCTTCCGATGCAGCAACTCATCACATATAAGAACCTATTCTTCTTCGCCCTGATCCTGCTGGCCGTAAGCCTGCCTCTTTCCATCTTTGGCACCAGCATTGCCGAGATCCTTCTTTTGTTGAACTGGTTTATTGAGCGCAAATATAAGGAGAAGTTTCGAAAGTGGAATGATCGGCCGGCACTTTGGTTTATCACGGCGCTATTTGCGATGCATCTTCTCGGGCTTCTTTAT
This sequence comes from uncultured Bacteroidales bacterium, assembly GCA_963732905.1. Classification (GTDB taxonomy): domain Bacteria; phylum Bacteroidota; class Bacteroidia; order Bacteroidales; genus DASQZK01. The sequence continues at coordinate 267,321 of CAVTBM010000004.1, read as the reverse complement.
TCCACAGATTATGCCTATGCTTTTCACGACCTGCGGATAAAACTTCCGGTACTCCTTCTTCCGCTTATCATTGGGACGTCCGAAGGGCTGGAAAAAGTGCGTCTCAGGTCCATTCTTCTGGCCTTCTGCCTGGCAACCATGATCTCAGGATTCATTTCCTTCCTTGTTTTTCTTCATGTGATACCCATCCCGTATTACGATATCCGTGAGATTTCCATTTTTGTATCTCATATCCGTCTATCCCTGATGGTCTGCTTTGCGGTTTTCATTCTTTTATATTATCTGTTCTCCCCCGACAGGAAAATCAGACTCACCGGAACCCTGAGGATCCTGGCATTTTTGTCAGTATTGTGGCTAATCTTTTTTATGCTGGTGCTTAAGTCGTTTACGGGGATCGTCATCTTCCTGCTGATCGCACTTGTGCAAGGTTGGTACTTTGCCGGTAAAATGAAGGATACCGTTCCCCGGTTTATGATGCGTGTTTTTGTTCTGATCATTCCTTTGCTTGTCGCCGCCTGGATTAGCTCAAGTATCAGCCGGTTTTATTCAGCAGACAAGATCCGGTTCAGCCAGCTGGATAAAACCACAGTAAACGGGAATGTCTATTTCAACGATACGCTCAGTCAGACTATGGAAAACGGTCATTACGTCTGGTTGTACGTTTGTGAAAAGGAGCTAAAAGTATGCTGGAACCAAAGGAGTAGTGTACATTATAGCGGACACGACAAGATGGGGCAGGAACTGAGGTTTACGCTTATAAGATATCTGACATCCAAAGGGTTGCGCAAAGACTGCGAAGGGGTGAACGCGCTGAGTGAAACAGATGTGCATGCCATTGAAGACGGGGTTGCGAATTATATTTATCTCGACAACTACAGCCTTTACCCCAGGGTTTACCAGATCATATGGGAGATTGACGGATACTTCAGAGGGGATAATCCCGGCGGACATTCTATTGCACAGCGACTGGCCTACCTTAAGGCCGCAGGGAGTATAATCAGGCATCATTTCATCATTGGTGTGGGTACAGGTGACGTTCAGAAGTCCTTCGACCAGTATTATGTTTCGCATGATTCCAAACTAAAGGCAATGTACCGCAGGAGGGCGCACAACCAGTATGTTACCTTTTTTGTCACCTTCGGTATCGTTGGTTTTGTCATTGCCATGGGGGCATTTTTTGCCCCGGTCTTTTATGAACGGAAATGGCATGATTATCTTTTCATAATATTCTTCATGATCGGATTACTCTCCATGCTGAATGAGGATACTCTTGAAACGCAAACCGGAGTTTCATTTTTTATGTTTTTCTATGCCCTGTTGTTGTTCGGGCGTCGGCATGGGGAAGACAGTAGGGGAGCAGGGATGAATGACGACCGGGAATACGTGTCGGAGGAGGAGAAGAGCTGATCAGGAAAGGCTCAGGGGAAAAGGGTCCGGATGTACTGCGGCATACCTGATCTGACCTCCCATTTGTCAAGGACAGTCCGTTATTGTTAAGCTGTGGGAGAAGATAAGGATGATCTGCCGGCAGCTCATGAACAGTGATTATTTGGATTTTCAAAATAGGGTAAAATAAAACTCTGTTTATCGATCAAAAGAAGTCTTAGATAAATCGGGGATTCCCACCTTTCGGCAACTCATAGAAATTATTTGAGAACAGGAACTTGCTGTAAGGAGGGTCGTAATCCCGTACTGTTTGAGAAAAAACCAAATACCATATATAGTACTAAAGATCTCTTAAGTATAACGGGGTTTCCCACCCCCCACCCGCCACCCTTAATGGCCCGCCCCACCGAAAAATCAGCGTACCACCACTATGTTTTACAGCAGAACAACTGAATCCCTCGTCTCAGATCGTTAAAAGCTGTCCTGAACGGGATGATAAACTGAACCACCCCCCCCCAATGCCCCCCGGTTTACCATTAATGTGAATCCGGATGAAATATCAGCGTACCGGAAGGACTTTTTTTCCTGAGAACCCCGATCATGATTGCCAGTGCCTGGTGGTTAACCTGAAACGGACAAGAGGTTGACGTGTGATTATGCAGCCGGGTATCTTTTTTTCATTGAATTGCGGGATTTGCATTGCAGGGATTTCTCCCCGGGAACACCAGCGCTATATACTACTAAAGATCTCTTATATATAACGGGGTTTCCCACCCCCCACCCGCCACCCTTAATGGCCCGCCCCACCGAAAAATCAGCGTACTACCAGTATGTTTTACAGCAGAAAAACTGAATTCCCGGCTCAGATCGCTTAAGGGTGCCCTCAACTGGATGATTAACTGAACCGGGTTCCCCCATGCCCCCCGGTTTACCCTTAATGTGAATCCGGATGAAATATCAGCGTACCGGATGGACTTTTTTTCCTGAGAACCCCGATCATGATGGCAAGTGCCCGGTGGTTAACCTGAACCGGACAACTGACGGACGTGTGATTATGATGTAGGGAATCTTTTTTCATTGAATTGCCGGATTTGCATTGCAGGGATTTCTCCCCGGGAACACCAGCGCTATATACTACTAAAGATCTCTTATATATAACGGGGTTTCCCACCCCCCACCCGCCACCCTTAATGGCCCGCCCCACCGAAAAATCAGCGTACCACCGTTATGTTTTACAGCAGAAAGATTGAATCCCTGGCTCAGATTATCCCTTAATCCATAAGCCCGGTCATGCTATATTTAACACGAAGAATAACTCATTTTAGCATACAAGTATTAATTTTGGATTCTTAGTTGAACCCGAAATGACGGATGGCACTAACATGAAACGGTAAAGCTGGTAAACAGAAATGTTTTACTTCTAACAGCCCTCTCCCTTCGAATTGAGTTTGACATTTCATACTTTCAGCAATGTGTTGTGACAATAACTTAAATTAGCTAAAAATTCAAGAATGACGGATCAATATTTACGGCAGGCTATTGATATTGCTTTACAGAATGTTGATGAAGGCGGGGGTCCCTTCGGAGCGGTCATCATCCGCGAAGGAGAAGTTATCGCTTCTTCTGGTAACAGGGTCACTCTAAGTAATGATCCGACGGCTCATGCCGAGGTCCTGGCCATCAGGGAAGCAGCCCGCAAACTTGGCACGTGGGACCTGTCGGGTTGCGTGCTTTACACGTCATGTGAACCTTGCCCGATGTGTTTCGGGGCGATATACTGGGCCCACATCGATAAGGTATATTATGCCTGTACTCACGAAGATGCCAGGGATGCCGGATTCGATGATTCACATATCTACCATGAATTGCAAAGAGAACCGGCCCGGCGCGCAATCACCATGCAACAGTCGATGCGTGCGGAAGGGCTGAAGGTTTTTATACACTGGGGGGAAAATCCTGATAAAAAGGCGTACTGATGACCGGAAGCAGGCTGGACAGGGAATTTTTCATCCGCGACGTTCTGGATGTCGCCCCCGCTCTCCTCGGTAAAAAGCTTGTCATGATTCAGGAAGGCAGGGTGGGGGAATGGATGATCACCGAGACTGAGGCTTACCGGGGCGAGGAAGACCTTGCCAGTCATGCCAGGAAGGGCAGGACCCGTCGTACGGAGGTAATGTACCTTGAAGGAGGATATCTTTATATGTATTTTATTTATGGAATGTACTGGATGCTGAATATCGTCGCAGGTTCCGAAAATGTTCCACAGGCTGTCCTTATCAGGGGAGTGGAAGGTTTTTCCGGTCCCGGCCGCCTTACCAAACACCTGGGTCTCGACGGTAGCTTCTACGGCGAATCACTGATTTCTTCATCCCGCATCTGGCTCACTGAAGGACTTACCCCCGGACATATCGTTTCAACCCCCCGGATCGGCGTTGATTATGCAGGCGAATGGAAGGACAAACCGTGGCGGTTTCTGTTGGGTTGAGGAGGTAGAGGGGACCATTACCAGGGGATGTTCAATGAAGTTTATGGAAATCCTGGCCGGCAGTGGTTTACCTTTTTTTTTCACCACAGATTACACAGATTTGCACAGATTAGTACAGATTAATTTGTACAGATTAAGCTAAATCCATAATGGTACCAACCTACTCTCTACTCTCTATTCTCTACTCTCTCCCCCCTCTTCCACAACACAAAGTCCTCATTCAACACAATGTGCAGTCCGTAGGTATACTGCAGCTCACCTACAGTCGTATCATAGTACCCTTCAAACCGCAATAATATGGACGAAGAACCGGTGATCCGTCTCCCGATCCCGGCCTTGAAGGTGATCAGGCTTCGGGTCTCTGTGAGGTTGGGTTCTGCAGGTGTACGAACGGGACTGAAAAACAACGGCTCTCCATGGATGCTCTGGAACCGGTTTCCCAAAAAATAGCCGGCAGTCAGGCAGAAGGGGTTATAGTTCAATCCGATCTGCGGATACCAGGCTACTCCCTTTGGGGTATCCTCATCATCACCGTCATAGAAGAACATCGGGTTAAAAAACACTTCACCGTGTTTATCATCGGCAAAAGAGCGGCTGAGGTAAATCCCTGTGCCAATATTCAGTTTGCTGATCACATGTGATTCGGTGATGTTGATCTGCCCTCCCTGGTGGTGTATCACTATTGCTACCGGGATCCGGATCATGTTCCGGTTGTGGTTTACCAGAAGAAAGGAATTCGAGCTCCCGAAGGTAAACTGTTCCTGGATGGTATCCCCTGGCAAAATGAAATGTTCCCAGTTCAGCCAGGTGAGAGAATGGATGCGGGAGTTACGGTACTCGAGCCGGATACCGTTATTGACAAGGTCGGTAAAATGATTTTCAAATTTGTAAAGTGGTTCCGGCAACCGGAATATTTCCCCGCCGTTGAAACTTCCCATGGTCACCCGGAATTTATCAGATACCATATAATCGATCCTGAAAAGTGGCAAAACCTGTGCAAAATCCGCACGTCCATTATATTTCATCAGGTGAATACCAGTTCCGAAACTCAGCTTGTCCGTTACACTGTAATTGATCAAAGGTTGCAGGAAAGCACCGGTAAGGGTGTACCCTTCAACATTGGTATTGAAAAATTCGTTGTTGTTAAAAAAAGTAGATGCATTCACCGAAAGGGATAATACGCCGGCCTCCCTGTTGATTTTCACCTCCTGTCTGTAATAATCCCTGAATATCTGTGCATTAATGACAGGGATATCCAGTATGATCCCTAAAAACAAAATCAGGAACCGGACCGGTATTGAACCATTCTTCATCAGCTATTTAGTTTAGAATCGAATTTTAATTCTTTGGAAGAGACCGGGATAAGACGATCCTGCCATTTTCAATATGACCCTTGAATTTGTTTCAAAATCAGTAAATTTATGATATTTAGCTATTTTAATAGTGCTGACAGACTAAAATATTTGAATGTAAGTTATAACTTTGTCCCGTTTCCGGGAAAGATTATCTTTGATTTGATTTGAATGGCGGGATATCCCGGTGGTTAAAAAAAAGACTATTTAATATATTGATAACCTGACATGCCTGGTCTGATAAATAAAGCCGCCTTTGCGGAAACCAAATTAAAACTAATTAAACACAGATGAAATCTTTCCGTTCTTTCAATCTCATTACAGGTTGGGTAATTTTTATCATTGCCGCCGGTGTATACCTGATGACCATTGAGCCCACAGCCAGTTTCTGGGATTGCGGTGAATTTATTACTTCCTCCTTTAAACTTGAGGTGGGGCATCCTCCCGGAGCTCCGTTCTTCATGCTGCTGGGGCGGTTTTTCATGCTTTTCACCCACAACGTAACGAAGGTCTCGGTAGCCATGAACAGCATGTCGGCCCTGGCTTCGGGTTTTGCCATCCTGTTCCTCTTCTGGACCATCACGCACCTCGCACGTAAGATCATCCTGGTCCATGAAGAAGACTATACTCTGCCCAGGATTATTGCCGTCATGGGTGCCGGTGCCGTTGGAGCTCTCGCCTACACCTTTTCCGACACTTTCTGGTTTTCGGCAGTTGAAGCTGAAGTATACGGAACATCTTCTCTGTTTACCGCTTTTGTATTCTGGGCCATTCTCAAGTGGGAGAATGTTGCCGATGAACCCCGCTCAAACAAGTGGATCATCCTGATCGCCTACCTGATGGGTTTATCTCTGGGTGTTCACCTTCTGAACCTCCTGGCTATCCCGGCCATCGTTTTCGTCGTCTATTTCAGAAAATACAAGCCGACACCCTGGGGAATCGTGGCTTCCCTGCTGATCTCTCTCGGCCTTCTCGGTGCAATGATGTACTTCGTCATCCCCGGCTTCGTGGCCATGGGTGCAGGACTTGAACTTCTTTTTGTGAATGGTTTCGGACTTCCGTATCAATCCGGACTCATTACATACGTCTTCCTTTTGTTCATCATTCTTGGCTTTTTTGTTTATTATACCCATAAAAGACGACTCGTTCTCTGGAATACGGTTGTTTTGGTGGTCACTGTTCTTGCTCTCGGCTATGCCTCTTACGGTGTGATCCTGATCAGGTCGAATGCCAATACACCCCTTGACGAGAGTAATCCCGATACTGCTTTTAACCTGCTGAGCTACCTGAACCGTGACCAGTACGGCCAGACACCCCTCTTTTACGGAAATTATTTCAATGCACCGGCCATACAACAGATTGAAGGTCACCCGAAATATTACCGTGAAAACGGAAAATATGTCACAGTTACCACACCCGACTATAAATACAGTCCCGATTTCAGAGGATTTTTCCCGAGGATGTGGAGTGAACAGGATGCCCATATAGACCAGTATCTTTACTGGACCGGGATGAAGGAGTCGGCTCTTTACGAACCAATGAGGGATCAGAACGGTAACCCGTTGAGGGACCAGAACGGGCAGTTCCGGTACGACCGGACCAAACCCATTGCCAAACCGTCGTTTGCTGCAAACCTCAAGTTTTTATTCAGTTTTCAGATCGGCTACATGTATCTCCGGTATTTTATGTGGAATTTTGCCGGAAGACAAAACGATATCCAGGGACAGGGTGAACTCACCAATGGCAACTGGATCAGCGGCATCCCTTTTATCGACGATGCCCGCCTTGGACCGCAAAACCTGGCGCCGGATTACCTGAAAAATAACCGGGCACACAACGTGTATTTCATGCTGCCTCTTTTACTTGGACTGATAGGTCTTTTCTTTCATTACAAATTTCATAACCAGGATTTCTGGGTCGTCACCCTGCTGTTCGTGCTTACAGGGCTGGCTATTGTGGTGTACCTTAACCAGTATCCTTTACAGCCGAGGGAGCGTGATTATGCCTACGCCGGCTCTTTCTATGCCTTCTCAATATGGGTGGGTCTGGGTGTTCTCGGACTGATACGGTATTTATCGAAGAATTATAAATCAATGTCAGTGGTGGGTTCGGTTATAGTGCTGAGCCTGATCTTTGTCCCCGGACTTATGGCCAGGGAAAACTGGAACGATCATGACCGTTCCGGCCGCTTTACATCCCGCGATTTTGCTTACGACTACCTGAACAGTTGTAAAAAAGATGCCGTCATCTTCACCAACGGGGATAACGACACTTTCCCTCTCTGGTATATCCAGGAGGTGGAAGGCGTGCGTACCGATGTAAGGGTGATCAACCTGAGCTACTTCACCGCCGACTGGTATATCGAACAATTGACACACCGGATGTACGATTCCGATCCGGTTAAATTCTCTCTCAATAAAGATCAGTACCGGAATGGCAGCCGCGATTATGTCATTCTCGGGAAAAATACGTTAACCCTGCTCGACAGTAAGTTTGAGGCTAACAAAACCTATTTCAAAGGTGAGTATACGACGCTTTACGACCGTTTTATGAAGCTCGTGGAAAAATCCAAACTACCTAAGCTGTCTCCAAAAGATTACGAGGAACTGAAGAAAGGTCCGGATGCAATCAAGGTCGAGATCTTTGCTAACGCACTGGGTAAGATCAATCAGAGGAAAAAAGAACTGGGCTTCAATGAAGATGACCTTAACAGCCTTATCACGGATACCCAGTCGCTGCTTCGCCGTATCGATGATTCAGCGATGCCAATCGACGATGCAATGAAGTTTGTCACCAGCAACGATCCGAGGTTCAAAGACGGAAGGTATTTTTTCCCCGGGACGAAGTTCGTGGTCAAAGTAGATACCGCAGCCCTGGTAAAAGACGGTGTGGTCACTGCTGAGCAACGGTTGAAAATGACCGACGAGATGCGGTTCGATCTCGGCAGCAGGCGCGGTGTTCCCAAAAACCTCCTGATGATGATGGATCTGATCGACGAGGTGAATAAAGGGGACTGGCAGCGTCCGGTTTACTATGCCATCACCGCCTCACGAGATAACTATCTTAACCTTGATAAATACCTGCACCGCGAAGGTCTCGCCTACAGGCTCCTTCCCGTTACCGGCAATAATGACGATCTGTTTAGCGGCAGCGTAAACGCCGATGTGATGTATGACAAGGTTATGAATGTGTTCAAATGGGGCAACATTGATGATCCTAAGGTCTACCTCGATGAAAACAATCTGAGGATGCTGACCAATTTCCGGTACACCTTTGCCACCCTTGCCAATGCACTTCTCAGCGAGCAGAAAAAGGACAGCGCTATAGAGGTGCTGGACCGTTGCATGAAAATCATGCCCAATAGCCGCATTCCATATAATGCAGCGATGATGCCGATCATCCAGCTGTATTATAACCTGGGCCAACCTGAAAAGGCCAACGCCATTGTCCGTGAATATTCGGGTATGGTCGACCAGGAGCTCTATTATTATGAAGGCCTGATGAGAGCCAAACCGAATGAGTTCCCGCCGAGTGAGAATGATTACAGGTTTGCCACCAGGAACCTTCTGTCGATGTACTCACTGGCCAATTCATATAACCAGAAAGATGTGACTGACGACTTAATGAAGATGCTGCAAGCTCATAACGCCGATTTTCCCGGCATCATGAACAGCCAGTAAGATAAAAGAAAACATATGCTGATCGTAAGACCTCCATATTTCATCACCGGCCTCATGCCCCGCATGACCTGGGGGTTTTACGGCCAGTTGCGGAAGGTCTTTCTGACGTTCGACGACGGGCCCACACCGGATGTGACACCCTGGGTCCTGGAGCAGCTGAGACAGTACAATGCGAAAGCCACGTTCTTCTGCCTGGGGCGGAACGTGGATCATTTTCCAGAAGTTTTCAGGCAGGTGGTGGAGGAAGGACATTCGGTGGGCAATCACACCTACAGCCACCTTAAGGGTTTCAGGTGTACCAACCGGCAGTATTTTGAAGATATCGAACTGGCCAGGCAGCTTATCGATTCCGACCTGTTCCGGCCGCCATATGGCCGTATCTGGCCATCGCAGGTCAACCAGGTGGTCGGATCGTACCGGATCATTATGTGGGACGTGCTTAGCATCGATTATAACCGGAAAGTCCCGGGGGAACAGATCGTGATGAACGTCACCGGCAATGTCCGTTCAGGATCCATCGTCGTCTTTCACGATTCGGCCAAGGCCAGAAAGAACCTCTACTACGCCCTGCCGAGGGTTCTCGAATACCTCACAAAGCAGGGCTATGAGATGGTCTCCATCCCTATGAAAAAGTACGTCGCCGACCGGATGTGGCTGAAGGGTGTGTCGGGGATGAGGACAGGGTAGGGTAGTTCAGTCTTAAGGCTTTCTCCACTCACTCACACTCAAACTCAAACTTCTTCTCCCACTCTTCCTCTCCCTCTCACTCTCCCTCCAATCTCCACTCTCCACTCCCCAATATCTTCATACCCTGACAAAATACCTCTTTACCACTCCTGCCACACACTCAATTTTATATCCCGGTTCATTTCTGAGGCTCATGAAATAGCGAACCCTGGCAAGACGGTCCTGCCATTCCGGAAGAGATGAGCGGTTGATGACAGGAAGAACATGATCGGCAATCTGACGGGCTTTTTTATCGTGAAGTGCAGCTGTAACGGGCAGGTAAGTACCGAAAATTTGGGAAGAAAGGAGCAGGCTGGCATGAAGAATACTCTGAATACCGTCTTTTTTGGATCGCAGGTTCATTTTATCCCAGTCGAGGTCCCAGTGGTTCACTGCTTCATGAATATCTCTTAACCAGAACAGCCGGAAATATTGATGCAAGATGCCATGCAGGATGAGGTAGATGAAATGATTTTCCCTGTTCATGGTAGGAATAAGGATATTCCCGGCTTTAATATTTTCCGGATCCCTGGTAAGCTGTTCTTCATGCGGATAGAACAACCGGTTGGAAAACAAGCTCCAGTGCAGTTCAAGGACAATGTTTTTATCCCTGTTAATGAAGGTATAATTCTTTTTGATCCGGCGAAAATACCTCTCAGGTTTTGTTTCTTCTGCCGGGATTATATGGTATCCGGCAGACTTCAAAATGGGTTTAATCCTGTCGATATCTTCTTCATGTATCAGCAGGTCAATATCACGCGTCAGCCTCAACCCGATATCTCCGTATAGTTGGATAGCCAATGCCGTTCCCTTGGGTGACAGGTAGTGAAGATTCTCCTTGTTGAGGTGCCCTCCGAGAATCTGCAGTTCATTGGCCAGGAGAAGTTGTTTCTGAAGCTGTATCTGATAGCTGGTCTTCAGGCGCTGCCTGATCTCTGCCGGGATGTCATCTGAATGCTGCTTCAATACAAGCTCAAGAGTATGATAATACCGGTGATGATACACCAGTTTCTCAAAGACCTCCCATTCCGGGACTTCATCCGAATTCCCGGGATCAATAAGAAATCGGATGTCCTTGTTCAGAGTTTTCATAGTAATCATTTTCCTAATCCCCTCTCTAGACGCCGTAACTAACTTTTATGAAGAGAGTTATGAAGTTATGAAGAGAGTTATGAGGTTATGAAGTTATGGAGGTTATGAAGTTCTGAATCACTGTAATCATCTCAGAACTATACTCCCTAACTCCCTAACTCCCTAACTCCATAACTCCATAACTCCATAACTCCATAACTCCATAACTCCATAACTCCATAACTCCATAACTCCATAACTTCATAACTTCATAACTCCATAACTTCATAACTCCCCACTCCTCCCCATCTCCTGCAACAGCAATATCTGCAACGAATTAAAGAACGCCCCCGGATTGGCAGGAATTTTATCCTTGAACCCGCGGTTCTTTATTCTTTCCTGCCAGGCCAGCATCTTATCGTAATCGAGGTAATGGGTTTTATTAACTTCTTTTGAATGCAGAATCAGTTTCCGGATGTTCTCGTAGTCGTTCATAAACCTCATCTGTACAGTAGGAACCGTTGCTCCCGTTTTATCATCTCTAAGCCTGATTTTTTCAGGAAGAATTCCTCTCATAGCCTCACGATAGAGATAACGTCGCTGACCATCCCTGACTTTCAGTCCGGCAGGAAGTGAAAAATAAAACGCCACGAGTTCCGGATCCCAGAATGGATAGGCATATTCCATCCGGCGGTTCCTGGCCGCCAGGTAGGAATATTCGAATCGCTCGGATACGTGCTGGTGCATGATACGCTTGTACTGCCTGGCCCGGACGTCAGGATCGTCGGGGAAACCCACTCTCTCATAATATCTCTCCCTGATATGCATTGTCCGGCCGAATGTCTCATCGAAGGCAAGTCCTTTAAACTTAGGTATCCGCCAGTCCTGATCACTGATTAGCTTTCTGATCATTCGCATTGCCATTGGAGTGTATCGCGTAAGATAGTATCTCAGCAAGGCTTTCTGCCGGCTTTTATGTTTCAGCTCCGCCCTGGAGAGCAGCTCATTCTTCAGCTCTGACCATTGCATTTTTTTGATCAGTTCTTCATAAATTCCTGCACCCTGTGAGGTGACACCCTCATCACCCCCAAATCCCGAAAGCAATATCCGGACGCCATTTTCCTCAGCGCGATCATAAAGAGCATCCGCAAAAATATTATATCCTTGTTGCGTTGGTCCCGACTGAATGTGTATGGTTTTTTTGAGTGTTTCAATGATACCCCTTTCATCGGCCGGGCAGAAAAGATGATTCGGGATGCCGGTATGCCGGATCAGAGCCTGGCTGAATTCCCGTTCGTCTTTGTAGGGAAAGTATTTGCCCAGGGATGAGTCTGAAAAAGCATGGGACAACGCGAAGAAAGGGATATTTTTATCTTTGAGAAACGCCCAGGCCAGAGCAGTTATGCCGGACGAGTCCAGCCCGCCGCTCAGTTCGGAACCAACTGACACCGCCCCTTCAATTTTGCGGTTGACAGACCTGACCATTTTTTCATGAAAAAGGTAAAGCGCTTCATCCTTTTTTAAACGTTCTGTCTCCGGCTGGAAAACGAGATCCCAATAGGATCTGAGCCTGGTTTCCCGGCGATCGATAATCATAAGGTTGCCAGGTAACAGTCGCTTAATATTCTTGTAAGGTGACCGGTCTTTTTCGGATTTGACCGTGGAGATGCTGTCGGCAATCCATTGTTCATCCATGACCGGCACGAAGCCGGGAAGGGTGAAAAGGGCTTTCATTTCCGTGGCAAAGGCAAAATAAGCCTGGGTTTCGGTATAAAACAGGGGCCGTTTACCGAGATGATCTCGAACGAGGACAAGCTTTTTTTTATATTTATCCCAGGCTGCTACGGCAAAGTCACCGTTGGATCCCGAAGGATCCGACAAAAAATGATCAATCCGGGTATTTATATCCTGGTTTGAGGTCACTTCCTGAAACAGGCCGGAAAGAAAATCACGGTCAGCATCATGAACAAAAATGTAACGGTCCGTTTCCTTCAGGCCGGCAATACGAGCCGTCTCTGAATGCGTGAACATGAAATGTAAACCGAAAGCTGTATTCTCAAATGCCACAAATGACGTACTATCAGGTTGCCATTCACGCATGGCATTCAGCATAGGTTTGACGAGTCTTTCACCCGGAACCATATTCCTTTTACCGATCACACCGCAAACGGCTCCCATAAATGTCTTTTTTGTACGGCTAAGGTAGGGAAATTTAATGTTTTTTTTTTCGGGAGACCGTCTCAAAAGGCCTGTTCTAATAAACTTGAGTTTTAAATTTTAACTACCCTTCGGCTTCGCTCAGGGACCGGTTACAGGTTTCTATTTTCGTCATTAAGTAAATCTCCCTTCGGCTTCGCTCAGCGATTCACCTCAGAGATCGCTGGAACACCCTCCTGCGTTCTGGTTCTTCATTATTTTTTTTTGATTCCCTTCTTCTCTTCTTCCCCTCTCCCTTCACTTCAATTTATTATCTTTGCAAGAAAAGCCCTGGATCAAACCTTCACATATCGCGTTTTTGGACTTCATGTTGTCTCGGGTTTTGAAATTCCCGAACTGTTTACGGCGGCGTCTGGGGAACCGGATGTTACCGTTGATTTCGGTATGGTTCCGGATGAACTGCCCGATTACAAAGGTCGGGGTGTGCTTTACCAGGCAAAACCGGGAGCCTTTCTGTTCCGGTTGGATACGGTTGGGAAATACCTGGTCGAAGATGGCCGGAAGATCACCGTGGAGACGGCTTAATAATGCCACCGATGAGGAGATCCGGCTGTTCCTGCTTGGCTCGGCTTTCGGAGCACTTATTCATCAGCGCGGATTGCTGGCTTTTCATGGCAGCACAATCGTGAAAGACGGAAAGGCCTGGATTATTGCCGGCATTTCCGGTACCGGTAAATCCAGCCTGGCAGCGGTATTGGTCCGGCGCGGATATCCGCTGCTGGCCGACGATGTATCTGTGATCGGCTTTCAGGATAATGAACCTGTGGTCTACCCGGGTATTCCGCACCTTAAGCTATGGTATGATGTGATGAAAAAACTGGGCGAGGATCCGGCGAAACATCCCAAAGTGAGACCGCAACTATTGAAATACAGGCAGGATGTAAAGGATGCCTTTGCAGGCAATTCCGTTCCGGTTTCAAAAATTATCGTGCTGACCAGCAAAAACTCGGAAGGTTTTGAAAGGTCTGAAGTAAAGGGCATAGAGAAATTCAACCAGATCAAAAATAATACCTATCGCTTCCAGTATGTGGACGCTCTCGGGCAGTCGGCCATCCATTTCGCCATGAGCAGCAGACTGGCAAATGCCGTCGATGTGGTTCAGGTCAAACGTCCGAGTAGCCCGCTGTTGCTGGAGGAGTTGGCGGATTTTGTTTTGGAGGAGGGGAGTGGGAGTGGAGAGTAGGTAGGTACTATTATGTATTTAGAACAATCTGTGCGAATTAATAAATGTAATCTGTCCTGTATCGTTATCGGGATCTGTGGTTATCTATATTAATCTATCTTAATCTATCCTAATCTGTGCAAATCTGTGTAATCTGTGGTGAACCTCCCCATGAACCCCAAACCCATCATATGGCTCGCTTCCTACCCCAAATCAGGCAACACCTGGTTCCGGATCTTCCTTTCCAATCTTTTCTCGGAAAGCGACGAGCCTGTGAGCATCAATAAGCTCCATGCCACACCCATTGCCAGCGGGCGGACACTTTTCGATGAGTATGCAGGAGTATCCTCTTCTGATCTCAGCCAGGATGAGATAGATGATCTCCGGCCCGGGGTATACCGGGAAGCTGCTGCAAACTCCGGAGAATTAATATTCCAGAAAGTACACGATGCCTGGCGGCTCACCCCTTCCGGAGAGCCCATGTTCCCTGCAGATGTGACAAAGGCCGTTATTTATTTTATCCGGAACCCGCTGGACGTGGCCGTTTCCTTTGCCTTCCATTCATCTTCATCTTTTGAAAAAGCAGTAGATGAGATGAATGATCCGGATAATGCCTTTTGCGGAAAACCAAAACGATTGTATAATCAATTGAGACAGCATTTGATGACCTGGTCGGGGCATGTGAAAAGCTGGGTGGATGAATCGGGGCTGCCTGTACTGGTTTTAAGGTACGAAGACATGAAAGCCGACACGTACAACTCCTTTAAGAAAGCTCTGGATTTTCTCGAACTTGAGTTTTCAGATCAAAAAATTCGCCAGGCCATTCACAATGCCGATTTCCGGAACGTGAGGCTGATGGAGGAAGCGGAGGGATTTAACGAGAAACCGATAAAGATGACGTCCTTTTTTCGTGAAGGAGCTGCCGGTGGCTGGCGTAACCATTTGGATCCTAAAGACGTAGAAAGAATTGTATCAGAGCATGGCGAGGTGATGAGAAGGTATGGGTACCTTGAGTAGGTTGTTATCCCTGTTTTTCCAATCTCCAATCTCTACTCTCTACTCCCCACTCCCCATGTTAATAAATATAGCATCTAATCTCTTGACTCTTAATTTAAATGCTTAAATTTGTTTTTGGGAAAAAATTGTATCAGGAAGTAATAAGTCCGGATGCATTGTTTCAAGTGATTATCCGGGGATTTGATCATTGGAATGACTTTCGGAGAAAAGGACGACTTACCATTTCCTGATTCGTGATATTCCCGTTTGATTTTCAGGTATGCTTAAGAAGAAAAAAAAGATTGAGATAAACGGTCAGACCCGTTTGCAGCGAGACACAGAGCAACAGTTTACGTACATTGACAACGAAGTGGTGATGCTCAGTCTGAAACAGGGTGAATATTACGGTCTCGATTCGGTGGGTACAAGAATATGGGAACTTCTGGAGAATGAACAGACCTTTTCACAGCTCATTGCCAGCCTGATGGAAGAGTTTGAGGTAGAAGAGCATCTTTGCAGGGTCGACACCATGGAATATCTCGAAACGTTGTATGAAAAAGAATTATTGATTGTGAAGGGATGAAGTATATCGTAAAATATTTCCGGAATTTTGGCTTTGTGAACCGGGTGGTGTGGTTGACGGTGAAGTATAATGTGCTGTTGGTGGTATTGTCGAATAAGCAGTTGATGCGATATATTCAGAATGAGAAGAAGGCTGATGGAGCAAGGCAAAGTGAGTTATCAGAACATGAAATTCGGAGAATTGCTCGGAGGGTGGATAGTGTTATTGACAGATTGCCTTTGAGGAGGAGTTGTTTGATCAGGAGTTTGGTGAAAAAGAAATGTTTTTTAAATTTGTTTAATGCCCTAATTATTTTTGGTGTTAAGTGTGATAAGGGGCATCTCATCGCACATGCATGGTTAAATAACACAGATATAAAAATTAATTATTGTTGTGTTGGAGAGCTATAAATAGCATTACTATGAAAGGAAAAAATGTACGAAAGATTTGGATCAAACCTGAGATGAAAATATTAAGTTTTAATAAAACTTATGGTGGGGCTGAAATTGCACCTTCAGAAACTGACTTCAATTCTGCTCAAAGCTAATTTAAATATTGTTTTATGAAAAAGTGCTACTTTCTTTTTCTTTTTATTCTCTTTTCTTTTAATATTTTTTCTCAAGAATTCATCTGGTCTAGTTATTTGGATGGTAATAAAGATGTTGACATAAGAGGAATTATTACTGATTCAAAAGATAATATCTATACTGCAATTAGTTTTGGGGGATCTTTAAATATTTTTGGGGATGAACTGCAAGCATCTGGAACAAGTGATATATTACTTGTTAAAACATCTACAGATGGAGAACTTATATGGTATCAACATATTGCTGGAAAAGGAACAAATGCTCCACAAGAAATAGTTATTTCAAAATCAGATGAAATTTTTCTCCTTGGGACTTTTCAGGATTCACTTTTCTTTTATGAATCTGACACATTGGTAAGTACTGGTAATTTTGATACGTTTATGGCAAAGTATGATGTTGAAGGTCAGCTTCAATTCGCCAAAAACATTATTTTTTCCGATGATAATTCTTTACAAGTTAGTTTATGTATGGATATTGACAAATCCGGAAGTATAATGATTGGGGGCTATTATTCAAATAAAGCTTTTTTTGATGGTGGTTTATTGTCTGGAAATGGATATAATACAGATTTTATAGCTAAGTTTAATAATGATGGTGAATACATTTGGTCCAAGAACTTATTAGGAAAGAGCAGCGGAAATCGTATATATAAGGTTAAAGGATCAGATGATGGATATTATTTCGCTGGGGTATTTAAAGACAGTTTGTTTCTTGATGTTGACACTCTTGTAAGTATAAATAATTCTTCTGATGCATTTATATATAAAACCAATTTTAACGGAATCGGTCAATGGGTGAGATTAATGAAGGGGTCAGGTAGCGAGACATTTAATGGATTAACTCTCGACGATGAAAATAATGTTTATGCTATTGGTTACCATAATAGTTTGGATTTTTCCATTGATTCAATTAGTAATCAGATTTCTACGAAACAATATATTTTTTATGGTGGTACAGATATATTTCTAATAAAATACAATCCTCAAGGAAGTCTTATTTGGGGCCAATCATTTGGTGGAGTGGCCAATGACTTCGGCATGGATATTTGCATTGCCAATCAAATATCTTATATAACAGGGCAATTTTCGGATTATATTGTTTTCAGTAATGATACACTTTATTCTAATGGCACACTTGATCCTGCTGCATTTATTTCAAGGCTTTCCTTAAATGGAGAATATTTAAAATCAAAAGTTATTAATGGTGAAGGCAACTACCAGGATATTGGTAAGTTTGTTACCACAAATTCAATCAGCCAAGTTATTGTTGGAGGGGTAAGTTTATCAAACACTTTAAGTATCGGAGATAGCATATACACAAAGCAGACTCCAGGATTTAAATCATATTTTTTAGCTAAATACGGCTGTTTACCCATAACTTTATCAAATTCCAATTTGCAGGAACCTAATTGCTTTGGAGGAACAGATGCCATTATTAATATTGAAGGCACGGGCGGCTTCTCCCAAAATCTCCTCTACTCCATCAACAACGGCACCACCTACCAGGACAGCGGCGCCTTCCACAACCTCGCTGCCGGCGATTACAAAATCATGATGATGGATTCCGTAGGCTGCGTCGACAGCACCGATATCATCACCATTACCCAGCCGGATCAGCTGGAGATCACGTCTGTTGATTCTGTTGATGTAAGCGCTTACCAGGCCGAAGACGGAGAGGTGATCGTGGATGCTGCGGGTGGAACAACGCCTTATACCTTTACCCTGAATGGCGACAATCCACAGGATAACGGAACATACACCGGACTCCCGGTCGGGAAATATTTAGTGGCCCTGGATGATGCTAACAACTGCGGTCCGGTCGAAACGGATTCCATCACGATCAGCGGTCCGAATACGATTGCAAAATTCGATGGAGGCACTCTCAGGGTGTACCCCAACCCGACGCATGGGGAACTGTATATCGAGATGGCCGGTATCCGTGACCGGAACCTGACGCTTGTCCCTGATTGATGTTTCGGGAAGGGTTTTGATTAGTAAGGATGTACGGGTTGTAAACGGCAGACTTACGGAACAAATGGATATATCGGGCTTTGAAAAAGGAATGATCTTTTTGAAAATTGGTGATTCGCATAATTTGATTCCGGTACTTAAGATGGATGAGTAAGCGTCTTTTTTTCACCACAGATTACACAGATTTACACAGATTAGAGTAGATAACCACGGATTACACAGATTACGCAGATTAGGATAGATAACCACAGATTACACAGATTACACAGATTACGCAGATTAGGATAGATAACCACAGATTAAAGCAGAGTTTTTATCTCTGTCTTTCCTAACCTCTGACCTCTGACCTCTGACTTCTAACTCCCCAATCTCCATTCCCCAAAAATTTCTTACCTTCGCCCCCAAAACCACCACTCATGAACGTACTCATCATCGGATCGGGTGGACGTGAACATGCGCTGGCATGGAAAATCGCCCAAAGTCCGTTGCTTTCAACGCTTTATATCGCCCCCGGAAATGCAGGGACAGCAGGGATAGCCACGAACCTGCCGGTGTCTGTCAGTGATTTTGAAGAGATTAAAAACGCCGTGCTGAAACACAACATCGGGCTGGTTGTCGTTGGCCCGGAAGCACCTCTGGTGGAAGGCATACACGACTTTTTCCTCGCTGATCCTTTGCTGCAGCAGATTCCTTTCATCGGTCCCACAAAAAGAGGAGCCCTTCTTGAAGGCAGCAAAGACTTCGCCAAGGCTTTCATGACGCGGTACGGCATCCCCACCGCCCGCTACCAGAGCTTTGGGTCAGGGCAGATCAGCGAAGCGGAACAGTATCTTGAAAGCGTTAATCCGCCCTATGTACTCAAAGCCGACGGACTGGCCGCCGGCAAAGGTGTGCTGATCCTGGACGATTTTGATACAGCCTGTCGCGAACTGGGCGAAATGCTGAATGGAAAGTTCGGCCAGGCCAGCGAAACCGTGGTGATCGAAGAATATCTCAGCGGCATCGAACTGTCGGTCTTCGTCCTGACCGACGGGAAATCATGGGTGGTTCTCCCGGAAGCCAAGGATTATAAGCGCATAGGAGAGGGTGACACCGGTCTGAATACCGGTGGAATGGGTGCCGTATCTCCTGTACCTTTTGCCGGACCTGAGTTCATGAAAAAGGTGGAAGACCGTATCATCAGGCCAACCATCGAAGGACTGCTAAAAGAACATATCGTATACAGCGGGTTTATTTTTCTCGGACTGATAAACGTTAATGGCGACCCTTACGTTATTGAATATAACGTCAGATTGGGTGACCCGGAGACCGAAGTCGTTATGCCCAGGATAAGTTCCGACTTTCTTGAACTGCTTATCGCTGCTGGCAACAATGGCCTTGAAGGGAAATCACTTGATGCAGATCCCCGCACCGCCTGCACGGTAATGCTGGTTTCCGGAGGATATCCCGGGAGTTATGAAAAGGGAAAAGTCATCAGTGGAATGGAGAAGGTGAAGGATAGTATCGTGTTCCATGCCGGCACTTCACAAAAAGAGGGCGATGTGGTTACGGCCGGAGGACGTGTGCTGGCGGTCACATCCTACGGCAGCACTATGAATGAAGCACTTTCGTCTTCATACGCCAATGCGGAAAAGATCGCATTCGAAGGGAAATATTTCCGTAAGGATATTGGTTTTGATTTGGGACAGGAAGAGAGTTAACAAAAGAAACCCGGGAGGGGAGAGCCGGGAGGAGAAGAAATGACCCTGGCAATACGATTTCCCGTGTGCTGCATGTTTCTGCCCCTGAGCTTAAGAATCAGAAAATGAAACAGGTAATCCGCCAAAATGCCTGTGGATCAATGAAATTAATAAAGACCATTGTTTAACATCTAACCTATGTTACAAAGGCTGTTCTCGGGAAACAGGATTACCAGTGCCGTAATGATCATCATCCTTGGGGCATTACTGTGGATACCGTCTTTCATGTCGTTAAAGACCAGCGCCTTTTATTACCCGGTGAGGCCTATGCCCCTCTACGGTTTCCTGGCACATGGCTTTGAGGGACAGGTATTCCTTTCCAAAATCTTCGCTTTTCTGTTCCTGCTTTTCCAGGCGGTCCTGATCGTACGGCTGAATGCAAGGTTTATTCTCATCCAGGAACGAACCCTTCTGCCGGCCTTTTTCTTTCTGCTGATCACGGCTTTTTATATGCCCCTCCTCAATTTCTCCGAAGCGATTTTCGGCAGCTTCTTTTTCATCATTATGCTTGATCTTTTATTCAGCACCTACAAAAAAGAACCCAATACCTACCGGTTTTTTGAAGCCGGGCTTGTATTGGGAATTGCCAGCCTTTTCTATGCAAGGCTGATCTACTTTCTTCCGTTTATCTGGATCGTCGCCGTCATCATCCGGCCTTTCTACTGGCGGGAGTGGCTCTATCCCGTACTCGGCGCCATTCTGCCTTATGTCTTCATTATTGCCGGAAGCTATGTTGCGGGTGGGCATCCGATGGACATTTTAGTCACTCTCAAAGAAAACCTGGTGCTCTATTACGGGAGTTTTGAGGGGAAGTTAAATTACCTGCTTGTGGTCTGCATTCGTATTCATGCTGATCTTCATCGCAAGCATCTATATGCTGAGGATCTACCAGTTCAGGAAGATCTATATCCGGAATTATTACATGATATTCTTCTGGCTTTTTGTAACGTCCCTGCTTTTTTTTGTTCTCACACGCCTGGACCCGGGGATCGTATATGTCTTCGCCGTTCCCGTGTCGTATATTCTTTCCAATTATTTCGTTAACAGCCGCAAAACACTGGGGAACACTATTCTGTTTACTTTGGTTTTGCTGATCTTCCTGGGCAACATGCTGAACGGTATTTTCGGGTGGATATGAGATTAAGGAAGATTTTCACCACAGATTGCACAGATTAACACAGATTTTATCAAAATAATATGAGATCCTTCTGTAACGATTAAACAAATTCACCTTCCTGAAATGTTGAGGGGTTGAGTTGTTGAGTTGTTGAGTTGTTCGTAATTCCTAATCTTTCCTAATCTTTCCTAATCTTTTTCTTCTAATCTGTGCTAATCTGTGTAATCTGTGGTGAAAATTCCCTAACTCCCTAACTCTCCCCCTATTTACTCTCCACATACGAAAGTATTCCCACAGCTTCACCGGCTTTCCCTTCTTTGAAACTGATGATAATGGCATAGATGCCTGATTTCCGGCATTCGAAATTGATGGTGTGGTATTCCTTACCGGTTTGTGGATACCAGGTGGTGAGGATCAGGTTTGCATTGTCGTAAACCCGGAGTACCGCTTCGCCTTGTGAACCATTCCTGTTGCAGACTGAGAACCGGTAGGTAACATTTTTCCTGAGGGCCAGAGACTCACAGAATACCGGCGGGGGTTGATTAGGTTTTGCCGCTTCAAGCTTCACCACAAAATCCTTCAGATAGGTGGCATCGCTTCCTGCACTAAGTACGCAGTTGTGTATATCATTCTGGATATCCTGTGAAATAGCAGGAACGGTAAAAAAGAAAATTAATACCAGGAAAAACATGATATGCGGGGATATGTATTTCATGTGAACTACATCATTAAATGGCTGTTGCGTATTTTTTCAGTGGCTAGTCCGATTTTTTTCAGGGTTTCAGGTGAAATTTTGATCACACTTGTTTCCTGCTGGACAATGGTCAGCATCCCGTCTTTTTCAACAGCCTTGGGTTCGCCCATCACGCTGGTAATTTTTACCTGTTCAAAATCTTTTTTGATGGTCTCAAAATCGCTTATAAGATCTTTGAACTCTTCGTCCTGTTCGTAATTCTTAAGAATCAGCAGAAGGTCGTTGAGAATAAGTTTCTGTCCGCCGATGAATTCGGCAAGTTTTTTATCAGGTTTTTCATTGGCCACCTGGGTGGCAAGGTACATGCCTTCAATCCAGACGCCGGAAACCATGATTGCACTGAGATTGCTCCGGTCGGTCTCCCTGAGGTGTTTATCCATCTGGTTGAAACTGTAGACGGAGAGATACATCAGGGAGTCAACATTCGAATTACTTATGGCCAGACGTTTAATAGTTTTGAAATCGAAGAACTTGCTTATCTTCAGTTCATCCGATAACCTTTTAATGGCCGCAAGATAGCTTACGGCAGTACCGGTTTTGTTGTAAACATTCAGATACTCCAGGTCGGCACCGAGGATGCCAAGCGTATAGGCCATCTTGAAACTGGTTCTGAAATTATCGATTTGATCGATGTCCACCAGGTAACGGCTGGAAAATGGGATCCCCAGCTGTTTGATCAGTGATGCCATTTCAACTGGTGAGGAGATGTTCTCAATAATATCGTTCATGGCCTGGTCCGAAATACTGAGGCTAACGGGGTCCGGCTCGTAACCGGGCATATCCGGATGGTTCGTTCTGTTTTTGCACGACGATATCAGCAGTAAAACGGCAAACAGGTATGGCAGGGTTCTTATCATTCTGGCTTAGGCTTATCAAATTTAATAAAAAGCTTCAAATTTCAAATTATCCTCTAATTAAACCATTCCTCTCCTGAAGCACATTGGGAAAATGCATGTTCACGGGAGACAACCACAGCACGTCTCTGCAATAAAAGGACAAATCATTTATCCTGTTATATTTCTTCGGCTTCCTGTTCCTCACACACCCTTTTAATTGTAAACAAGGTGGGTAAAGAGGACCTGTGCCATTTCGCTGAATTCGATCCCGGGATCACCTGTGGTATATACTACTAAAGATCTCTTATATATAACGGGGTTTCCCACCCCCCACCCGCCACCCTTAATGGCCCGCCCTACCGAAAAATCAGCGTACCACCACTATGTTTTACGGCAGAACAACTGAATCCCCCGTCTCAGATCGTTAAAAGCTGCCCTGAGCTGGATTTACTGAACCGGGTTCCCCCATGCCCCCCGGTTTATCCTTAATGTGAATCCGGATGAAATATCAGCGTACCGGAAGGACTTTTTTTTCTGAGTACCCGCGATCATGATTGCCAGAACCCGGTGGTTAACCTGAAACGGACAAGAGGTTGACGTGTGATTATGTTGCCGGGAATCTTTTTTCATTGAATTGCCGGATTTGCATTGCAGGGATTTCTCCCCGGGAACACCAGCGCTATATACTACTAAAGATCTCTTATATATAACGGGGTTTCCCACCCCCCACCCGCCACCCTTAATGGCCCGCCCCACCGAAAAATCAGCGTACCACCACTATGTTTTACGGCAGAACAACTGAATCCCCTGTCTCAGCTCGTTAAAAGCTGCCCTGAGCTGGATTTACTGAACCGGGTTCCCCCATGCCCCCCGGTTTATCCTTAATGTGAATCCGGACGAAATATCAGCGTACCGTAAGGACTTTTTTTTTCTGAGTACCGCGATCATGATTGCCAGTGCCTGGTGGTTAACCTGAAACGGACAAGAGGTTGACGTGTGATTATGCAGCCGGGTATCTTTTTTTCATTGAATTGCCGGATTTGCATTGCAGGGATTTCTCCCCGGGAACACCAGCGCTATATACTACTAAAGATCTCTTATATATATCGGGGTTTCCCACCCCCCACCCGCCACCCTTAATGGCCCGCCCCACCGAAAAATCAGCGTACTACCACTATGTTTTACAGCAGAACAACTGAATCCCCCGACTCAGATCGCTAAAAGCTGCCCTGAACGGGATTTACTGAACCACGTTCCCCCATGCTCCCCGGTTTACCATTAATGTGAATCCGGACGAAATATCAGCGTACCTGAAGGACTTTTTTTCCTGAGAACCCCGCTAATAGCCGGGATCTCTCCACTCACTCCCACTCAAACTCACACTTCTTTCTCCCCTCACTCCAACTCCAACTCACACTTCTTTTTCCACTCTCCAACTACATAATATCTTTATCTTACTACTTATAGTACCGGTAAATGACCACTTCCTTTTCGAAAGGCTCATCTCCTCAGGCATCCCCGGGATATCAGGAAGGAATTTTAGCCTAAGAGGTTATAAAAATAGGTAAGACGGAGATTAAGAATGGTCACTTCAATTGGTTCAAGCGAAGAATTCTCTGGCCGTTCAGGCACTGGCTCATAAAAAGCGGAACCATCTTCGGGGAGGGATTTTCTGCTGATCTCAAACTATCCGTACCTTTGGCAAGGTCAACCTTTGTTTAAATTGCTTTTAAGTAGTTTTTCCTGGTATTACAGCATCCAGGATAAAAAAGGAAAACTGATCATCGACAGGCAGAAAGTGATACTCCAGCTTGTGGCCTGTTTTCCGGCGGATGTCGATAAATCCGGGACAGGCTTCCTCTTGTTCTGAAAGGTTTCCTTTAAGGAGTTGATTTTTGTACATTTCATCAAGATCGTCCTCCTGACTCAGGTTTACCCTGTCTAAAAAAATTTTTAATCCGGCCGTTTTACTCTGTTGAACCGGATTGCCGGCTATGACATGGTACCGACCGTTATCCTGAGTTACCAGGAGAATATTGTGCCCGGCCGGTTTTCCAGCATCTTCATCCCTGAAAGCATGATGTGAGATATTCCGGAGGCATTCGACCATCACGTGGTACATCCTCTGACGAACCAGTGAAGGTTCCTCGTTGGAATTCATCTTTTCCTCTGCCACCCCTGCAAAAGATCTCATGAGCTGGTGCGATATATCACCCTCGTAAGCTAAAATTATTTCATGCGAGTTCATCCCGGAGTAGAACTGGTACACAAAATTGAGCAGATGACTGTTTTTGCTGGAAAAAGTATTCAATGTTTCAGGTTTTCAGTTGCGGAAAAAATGATAAAATGTTCTTTAAATCAGCATCCATTTCCATTCTTGAGGACAACATCGGGCTGATTAAATCCTTTCTTTCACTGGTCAAAATCATAGTTGAAAAACTCATTATACTGTTTCATCCCTTTAAATTCTGAATAAAAGTAATGATTTTCTCCGCGTTCAAAACATGATCAGGCGTAAAAGCCTGCAGGCAGGCAGCCGGCATGGCCCGGATCTCACTGTCATCAGGATCCTGTACTACCGTGATGCCTTTCCTCTCATTGATTTTCGCCATCCCGCGGCTTCCGTCCATGTTGGCCCCGGATAAAATAACCCCGACGGCCCTTTCCCCGAAAACCTCCGCTGAGGTCTCCATGGTGATATCGATAGATGGGCGGCTGTGATTTACCGGCGGGATGACCGAGAGTGCCAGGCGGTAGCCAAACTCGATTAGCATGTGATAATTGGCAGGGGCGACATACACCCGGCCTTTCCTGATGATGTCCTTATCCCGTGCTTCCGTGATATGCAGTTTTGAGTTCTGAGCCAGGGCTTCGACAAAACCTGTCCGCACATTTCTCAGCCTGTGCATACAGATGATAAGCGGATGTGGGAAATCATCAGGCAGAACAGATAGCAACCTGTTGACGATTTTATAGCTTCCGGCCGAGCCTCCTATGATAATGAGTTTCTCCACATCAGGTATTTACTGCGTAAACCGTTTTCTGTAAATATTCTCATCCTGGTCAAAGACCTCCATAATGGCATGCTTTGCCAGGTAATTTTCAACATTTTCCTTATATCCCGTCACGATAAACCCCCCGGGGAGCAATGCATCGGTAAGTTTACCGAAGATGAAATTCTGGAACTCAGGGGTAAAATTTAGTAATTTGTTCCTGAAGATGATCAGGCTTATCCCTGCAGGTAACGGATCAAAATTCAGGTCTTGCTGAAAAAAGATGACGCTTTTATAAATTGTTTTGCGGTAAGCTGAGCCTGCATTGTACAGTTCATCGAATTTTTCGGCCGGACTGCCGGGATTCACCTTCATGAAATTTTCCCTGATCAGCTCGGGCTGGTGTATATCGTAATTTTGTTTCGCTGTTTTAATACCCGCGATCATCTTAACCGAAAGGCTGGAGGCGAAGAGTTTTGTTTTCTTTGCCATGCCTGATTCTTCAATCAGGAAAAATAATGAGGTCAGATCATTACCATCTGTACTGTCGGGAAACCAGACACTAAAGGAATCCCGCACGCCGGTTAGTTCCGGAAAAACCTTCTCCCGCAGCACGATCCACATTTCCGGATCACGGTAAATTTCCGTTTGGGGCACTGAAATCTCGAAAAGAAATTCATCAAAGAATTCGGTATCCACCAGCAGACGGTTAATAAGAATAGCGGGATTCTGGATATAATGCCGGCTGATCACATCATCAATCCTGTATCTGAACTGGGTCAGGGCATAGTTACTGAAGTCGTAACCAATCTTTTTACGAATGGCCCTGATGATATTCCGTGTATCAACAATACTGACTCCTGGCATAATACATGTTCTCCGGTTTATCAATCCCCGTTATCAAACTTTCAATTGGTATCTCAGTTTACCTGTTTTCTATGTCGGTCATCTTTTTTCATACAGATTAAATTTTTTCTCAAAATGGGATGAACAGGGTCCGATGATGCTTTCGTGGATACCCAGTATGAGCCATCCGGTATTACTGAGATGGCGATGGAACAGGTTCAGTACTCTGTTTTGCAGCTCATAGTTAAAGTAGATGATTACATTCCGGCAGATAACGAGGTCGAATTTAATATTGAAGGGGTTTTTATCTGTCACCAGGTCGGACTTACTGAAAGAAGGCTTGCCTGTGAGAAAGGGTTTCATCGTAATGGTATCATTTTTTTCATCCACATCCAGGTACCGGGAATAGGGAACTATATTCTTCTGAGATTTGTCGTGATTCACCACCAGATCGAAATTCTTCAGGTAATCCTTGTTGAACCTGAATTTATAAATCCCTTTTCTGGCTGCTTCCAGTACATCCGTGTTTATATCCGTAGCATAGATATCGGTTTTGTTTTCAAGGCCGTTCTCATGGAGCATTATGATAAAAGAATACACCTCCTGACCGGTTGAACATCCGGGTATCCAGACCGTGATCTTCTTCCGTGAACGGAAAAGAGGAAAAATGTTTTCCTGGAGACTCAGCCATATCGAGGGATCCCTGAAAAATTCGGTGGTAGAAACAGTAATACTTTTAACCACTTTTTCCATGAATGACCAGTCATCTGAAATCCGGTCTACCAGGCCCATGATTTCGAGGTGGTTATCATTAAGCAGTTTCCTAACCCTTCTTTTCAGCGAATTCATTGAATAATTGCTGAAATCATAATTAGATTTTGACCTGATGCTGTCAAGAAAGAGTTTTATTTCTTCATCAGTAACTTCCATCAAAGTGATCCGGATTTACATTTTACCTAAACAGTCCACCAAATTACTTAAAAATATATTACACATAAGAATTAAATTTGTTTCTGGGATGAAGGATTGACAGGTGTTTTTTTAAGTCTTACTTTAACGGAAAAAATATTATGGAATTCAAAGAAGTCATTGAGAAGCGAACAAGTATCCGAAGTTTTCGGCCCGATCCTGTGCCGGTTGAGGATATCCGGGAAATCATCAGGCTTGCCGGCCTGGCTCCCAGTGTCAACAATTATCAGCCATGGAGTTTTGTGGTGATTACAAGCAAAAAGGTCATGAATACCCTGGCGGACATTATCTCAGAAAAAATTCAGTCTTATCCGGTGAAAAATTCGCAGCTCTCGGCGAATGTAACCAACCAGGTAGAATGGTATTCAACATTTTTCCGTGAGGCTCCGGTACTGGTGGTTGTAGTTCTGGAAAAGTATGAATCAGTGTGGGAAAAAGGGGTGGTATTGGGACATGATGAGATTAACCGGATCAGGAACTACCCCGATATTCAGAGTGCAGGAGCATGTATTGAGAATCTTCTTCTGGCAGCTGTAGACATGGGGTATGGTGGTTGCTGGCTCAGCGGGCCTATGGTTGCCAGAGACGAGATTGAAACCGTGCTTGAAATCAGGAAGCCCTCAATGGTACTTAGTTTCATTGCGCTTGGTAAACCATCCAAAGATTTTAAACCGAAGGGGAAGGAAAATCTGGGAGAGAGCATCCGCATCATTTCCTGACGTCATGTTTTATTATGCCACCGATACAAATTTGGGAAGCCGGAACAAGGCATTCAAAAGATTCTGTATTCGTGGGGCTATCACTTTTTTTGGTTATTAAATTTAAAATGAAATCTTATGAAAGCCGGAAAATCCTTCGTCATCCTTTCGGTCTTATTCCTTCTGGGAACAGAATGGTTACAGGCCCAGGATTGTAAAATGTATTTTCCTCAGAAAGTCGGCTCTGTGAGGGAAATGAAATCCTACACCAGCAAAGATAAATACACCGGAAAGATGGTACAGGAAGTCTTATCGAAAAATGCCTCCGTGAATCAAATGGATCTCAAAGTACGGACAACAGTTTATGACGATAAGGATGTGTCTACCGGTGCACATGACGTTGAGGTGAAATGCGAAAACGGCATTTTCAAAATTGACATGACAGATTATCTTTCAGGCTTGCTGCAGGCTTACCAATCGATGGATGTGGAGATGAAGGGTGATAACCTGACCATCCCTTCTTCTCTTAGTGCAGGAGAATCCCTGCCTGATGCAAAGGCAGAGATCATTGTCAGAAGCAATAACCTTCAGATCATGGATATGTTCGTGACCATTTTGAACAGGAAGGTGGAGGGCGTTGAAAAGATGACCACCCCGGCCGGCACTTTTAACTGTTTCAGGATCAGCTATGATGTTGATTCTAAAACCAAACTGATCCATATCACTTCGAAAGCAGTGGAATGGATCGCAACCGGTGTGGGGGTTGTCAGGTCGGAGAATTATGACAAAAAAGGAAAGCTGGCATCTTACTCCGTGCTGACCCGGATTACAGACTGAAATGACGGAATTATAGCCTGGACGGTGAGTCATTTTCTAACTGCTTTTTCTCCCGATTCGTTAATTTTTAGTTCATAGTACGTTTGTTTCTCGGTGAACACGATCCTGATCACATGGATGGTTGCCATTTTTGCCAGGATCCTTGAGGCCATACGTCGTCCGATACGGGCAATCCTGCAAAAGCGGTTCAGGGTGATTTTCTGGTTTTCACGCAGATAGGCAAGGAGCGTTTCTTCCGCTTCGGTATAGTGAAGGTAGACGCCTTTCTCTTTACGCTCGTTCTGCCACACCCTGACCTGGATACTGTTTGCCAGGATATTCTGATCATCCACCCTGACATATGCCATCCATTTCCCCTCCGGCGTCATGGAGAAATACGGCTTTTCCACGCCGGGAGGAATGTCTACCTCAAGAACCGTTTTGCCGTCAATCTGCCATCGTGTTGTGGTGAAGGGCACTTCAGGGCGGCAATACATCGAGGAAGCCGATTCGAGCATGTAATATTCTTCTTCCGACCTTACTCCGGCAATATTCCCGTTGTCCTTCACACCAATCAGCAATTTTCCCCCGTCAGTATTTGAAAAAGCGACCAGCGTTTTGGCAATCTTCCTGGCATCACTGATCTCAAATTTGAAATCGAGCTGC
Source organism: uncultured Bacteroidales bacterium (assembly GCA_963732905.1). Taxonomy (GTDB): domain Bacteria; phylum Bacteroidota; class Bacteroidia; order Bacteroidales; genus DASQZK01. The sequence goes on along the minus strand of CAVTBM010000004.1, from coordinate 237,693 downwards.
TGATGTTCTCCCTGCTTAATAATATTGCTGATATACTTATTCAATAGCTTAAAGCATTTGTCGGATTCAAAATTACACAAAGTTGAAAACCCGAAGAACGAATTTATTCATCAGACTGAATATTTTTATGCCTTTGAAATGCAGGCACGTAATAAGGATAACGTTTGGATACAGTATTTTTCATATAAATCGTTTCATTTTTTGAATGATTTGCATTCCACAATACGACAGTGAAGCATTTCTGTGAAAAAATGGAGGACTGAGCGGACGTGTTTGTCAGCCATTTAAAATGCAGAAAATAAACAGACTGATTTTGCCGTTTTGCCTTAATATCCCTTTTTTGCGGAAAGGTTTGGATTTTCTTTCAGGGATTTCTTTATGAATTCAGGCAGTCATTTAGTATATTCAGGCTGTTAATGAAGAAATATGGTACAACTAACAAATGTTTTATGATGGAAAATAGTAATGATGATCAAAAAAAGGACGGGATGTCCAGGCGGCATTTCGTAGCTACAGCCGCTACAGCGGCTGCCGGTCTGACTATTCTTCCCAGCGGCGTGATAAGCGCCAAAGGACGCGTAGCTCCAAGTGACAAGCTGAACATTGCAGGCATCGGGATCGGTGGTATGGGTAAAAGAAACCTCGAAGCCATGAAAAGTGAAAATATCGTTGCTCTGGCTGATGTTGACTGGCATTACGCCGACAGCACATTCAAGGAATTTCCCAATGCCAAAAAGTATTACGATTACCGTAAGATGTTTGATGAAATGGTCGATAGTTTCGATGCCGTACTGATTGCAACACCGGACCATACGCATGCCCTCGCTGCTTCAATGGCTATTAAAGCCGGCAAACATGTATACGTTCAGAAACCTCTGACCCATGCCGTATACGAATCCAGGTACCTGACCAACCTGGCCAACCAGTACAAGGTGGTTACACAGATGGGTAACCAGGGAAACTCTGGTGAAGGGATCAGGCAGATCTGCGAATGGATCTGGGATGGTGCCATTGGCGAGATACAACATGTAGATGCATGGACCAACCGTCCAATATGGCCCCAGGGACTGGAAAGACCGACAGAGAACGTGAAAGTGCCAAAAACACTGGCATGGGATCTTTTCATCGGCAGTGCTGAATTTATTCCTTACAATCCGATCTATACCCCATGGAACTGGCGGGGCTGGTGGGAATTTGGTACCGGCGCCCTTGGCGACATGGCCTGCCATATTCTTGATCCGGTATTCAAGTCGCTCAAACTTCAGTATCCTTCAACCGTTCAGGGATCTTCAACAAAAATCAATACCGTAAGCCCTCCCGTTGCCCAGGTGGTAACTTATAAATTCCCCGAAAGGGACAACCTCCCCAAAGTGGCTATGCCGGAAGTTTCTGTAAAATGGCATGACGGTGGTATCCTGCCTGATAGGCCTGCAGGGTTGCCGGCCGGTGATATTCTGGGTCGCGATCCGAACGGCGGATGCCTGTTCTACGGATCAAAGGGTACCCTGATGTGTGGCTGCTATGCCAAAGATCCTATCCTGCTGCCTTATTCCGAAATGGATCATTTCAAACAGCCGCCAAAAACCCTGAGAAGGGTTGAGACCAGCCATGAAATGGACTGGGTAAGAGCCTGCAAGGAAGGATATGAAAATGTATTTGCAAATGGTACGGAACCCAGCTCCAACTTTAACTATTCCGGGCCTCTGAATGAGATGGTGGTGATGGGCGTCGTTGCCGTAAGACTTCAGGACCTCAAACGTGAACTGGAGTGGGACGGCGAAAATATGAGGTTTACCAATATCGGGGACAACGATGAGATCCGCGTGGTCACATCCGACAAGTTCAGCGTGGTGGACGGTCATCCCATTTTCGATACCCAGCATAAGAGCATGAATGCCAAACAGGCTGCTGAAGAATACATCAAACATACTTACCGCGAAGGCTGGTCGCTCTGACCCCTGACAGTATTTGTCTGATCATAAAAAAGGCTGCCTTCCTGTCCGGGAAAGCGGCCTTTTTGTATGAGGAAGTAGCCGCCACTGTTCGCCAGAGCTGACCGTGGGATCCTTATAACCTTCAACATCCTTTACGCTTTAGGTACCGCACACAAAAACCGTTGGGTATTTTCAAGAGCTACTGTAGCAGCACTATTTTTCAGGAGCACTGTTGTCGGTTGCCTTGACGGTGTAGACCCATTCCGGCCTGTTGATGTCTACGCTGAAGGTATCCGTAGATTTTATATTCCCTTACCGGAAAGCTGACATACACTTGTTTCTCAGACTCTGTAAATAAGAATGAGGTTTTAATGTACAATAAAAAACATTTTTGAAACGAATGACCTGTTCATCCTCAGATTAATCTATTATATTAGCTTTGAGAACAGGTCCTGATTTTGCGGGCAGCGAGGCTGTCAGTGAAATACCGGGGGCTGCTTACTTTTTCTGAAGCGGAATTCATGTAGTCAAACATCCACGGTGGCCCTGACCCCTGGAATAAATTAACCTATTATGAAAAAACGTCTGCTGTTGCTAATACTTGTTTTTTCGGTCTGCTATTCCTGCAGGATGGATAAAACCCCTTCCGGTGATTTTACCATTCACCGGGGTTTGAACATCAGTCACTGGCTTTCTCAAAGTGACCGGCGGGGAGAGGAAAGAAAAGCCTTCTTCACGGAAAATGATGTAAAATTCATTGCAGGGATAGGCTATGACCATATCAGGCTTCCTATCGATGAAGTCCAGATGTGGGATGAGAATGGCGAAAAGTACCAGGATGCTTTTGCCCTCCTGCATGATGCCGTTTCATGGTGTTCCGCTCAAGGCCTTCGTGTGATTGTCGATCTGCATATTATCAGATCACACTATTTCAACAGCGATGAGAGACCGTTATGGACTCATCCTGAAGAACAGGCAAAATTTATACAACTCTGGAGAGACCTGTCGATGGAGCTGATCCAGTACCCCGACAGCCTGGTGGCCTACGAACTGATGAATGAAGCAGTGGCCGACAATCCGGATGACTGGAATAATCTCATTGATAGCACCATAAATGCACTCAGGGAAACCGAACCCCACCGCAAAATTGTGATCGGTTCCAATATGTGGCAATCGGTAGGTACGTTCAACGATCTCAGGATACCAGACGACCCGGACCTTATCCTTAGCTTTCACTTCTATCATCCTATGGTGCTGACCCACTATCATGCCTCCTGGACAAAAGTGGGTGAGTACACCGGACCGGTGACCTACCCGGGGAAGGTGGTTCCTGAAAAAAATATTGAAAACCTTCCGGAAGATTTAAGGAAGGAAGTGGAATACTGGGGCCGGAATTACAACATCGACTCTATGCGTGTAGAGGTAAACAAACCTCTCATGTATGCCAGGGAACATCATCTTCCCTTATATTGTGGTGAATTTGGATGTCTGAATACGGTCCCAGAAGATATCCGGCTCCGTTGGTACGGCGATTTCATCAAGGTACTGGATGAGGATGGGATTGCCTGGGCAAACTGGGATTACCGCGGTGGTTTCGGCATTGTGGATGCGGCCGGAAAACCAAACCAGGCGCTGATTGATCGTTTATTAAAATAGAAAAATTGATCAGATAAGATTTTATTTTCACGACAAAAGCGGACTATCAACAATGGTCCTGTTCATTCAAAGATCGGAAATGTATACTATGAACTACAAGAAAGCATTAGGTCTCGGGCTGGGATCAGCTCTCATCGCAGGCTTTTCATGCAGCACAGGAAATCGTAAAGACACCGGCGGAGAGGAGATGAAGAAGCCAAATATTGTGATCATCTATGCCGATGATCTTGGATATGGCGATATAGGCTGTTTCGGTGCCACCGATATCAAAACACCCAACATCGATTCCATTGCCAGCCAGGGTATCAGATTCACGGAATTTTATTCGGCTTCTCCAATCTGCAGTCCTTCACGGGCCGGTTTACTTACCGGACGCATGCCCCAGCGTACCGGTATCGACGGAGTCTTTTTCCCCGACAGCTATACCGGTCTTCCCACGGATGAGATAACCATTGCAAACATCCTGAAAAAACAGGGCTATGCAACCGGCATTGTGGGTAAGTGGCACCTCGGGCACCGTGAGAAATACCTGCCGCTGCAGCGGGGCTTTGATGAATATTTCGGGATCCCATACAGCAATGATATGGAAAGCGTAGTCTATATGGATGGGAATGATGTCGTCGATTTTTACCCCGACCAGCATTATATTACACGTACCTATACGCAAAAGGCTTTAAACTTTATCGACCGGCATAAAGACAAGCCCTTCTTCCTGTATCTGGCTCACAATATGCCACATGTTCCTATTTATGCTTCGGAAAAGTTTATTGGCACCTCTGAAAGAGGACTTTACGGGGATGTGATTCAGGAGCTCGACTGGAGTGTTGGCCAGGTGATGGCTGAACTGGAAAAGGACGGCCTGAAAGACAATACATTACTAATCTTTTCAAGTGATAACGGACCCTGGCTTGTGATGCGTGACCTGGGAGGTTCCGCTGGTAAGCTCAGGGAAGGCAAGCAATATACCTTCGAAGGCGGAATGAGAGTGCCGACAATGGCAATGTGGCCTGGGAAGATAAAACCCGGCAGCGTATACGATGATATGGCTCTTATGGTCGACTGGTTTCCAACGCTGACGGCAATCTCTGGTGGCGGACTTCCCTCCCGCCGGGCCTACGACGGAGAAAATATTCTCCCCGTTCTTACCGGCAAAGCAAAACGAAAAGGTGATAAATACCTCTATTTCGATAATGAGTACCTGCAATGCTATCGTCATGGCGACTGGAAGGTTAAAAAAGCTTTTGAGGGTACCAAACCGGTAAGCTGGCGCAAACCTGTCAGACCCCATCCGGTTTTACTGATAAACCTGAAAGAAGATCCCGGTGAAAAAAATAACCTTGCAGCCCGTTACCCCGAAAGGTTGAAACAAATGCTTGCTGAAATGGATTCAATGTACCATGCAATGGGAAAACTGCCACCACCTCTCGTGATGAAAACCAACTCTGATAATTCGGAATACGAATACCTGGAGAAAAAATACGGGAAGGAATACTATAATTTTTATTCACCGGAGGAATAGGGTTTATCCTTTTTCTTTCCGGTAGAATCCGGACCATTTACGAAAAAATATGAGAGCGGCACAGATCAAAGTTTACGGACAAATAGGGCTGGAAGAAGTCCCGGTACCTAAAATCAATGACAGTCAGGTTCTGGTTAAAGTCAATTTCGCGAGCATTTGCGGAACGGACCAGCATATCTTCAGAGGTCAATTTCATCCGCGAACGCAGCTGCCACTTATTCCCGGTCATGAATTTGCCGGTGTGATCGCTGATACAGGAAAGAATGTCATCGGCTTCACCCCTGGCGAAAAAGTTACCGTCGACCCCATTCTCTGGTGCGGTCAATGTGCAGCATGCCGTGCCGGCCACTATCCTGCCTGTACCTCGCTGAAGCTGATTGGTATAGATATGGATGGCGGATTTGCAGAATATGTGATGGCTGATCCCGGTATGATCTACCGTGTTCCCGATCATGTACCGGATGAACATGCAGCTCTAATTGAGATCCTTTCCATCGGCTTCCATGCCTCCGCCAGGGCAGAAGTGGGTACGGAGGATGATGTGGCTATCTGGGGAGCCGGCAAAGTAGGCCAATCCATACTGCAGGCAGTGAAAACCATCACTCATGGAAAGGTGTTCATCGTCGACATTCTGCAAAACCGGCTCAACATGATATCCCCGGGGTATCCCGATGTGATTCTGATCAACGCTCAGGAACAGGATCCGGTTGAGATGATCAGGGAATATACTGGCGGAAGGGGCGTCGACATTGCCTTCGAAGCAGTAGGCCATGCCGTTCCCCTGAAAGGATTTAACCCGGTCAGATCATGCATTCAGGCTATCCGCGGCGCAGGAAAGGTATGCGTGTTGGGTTTAGCCGACGAACCTGCCCAGATTCTGATGAAAGAACTGATATGGAAAGAAGCCCGCATCATTGCCTCCAGGGTTAGTCACGGAGAATTTTCGAAAGCCATCGATGCTCTCAGCAAAGGACTCCTCAGGCCGGAAATCATGATCACAGATATCCTTCCTCTTGAGAAGGCCCGGGAAGGTTTTGAAATGCTCGATTCAGACCCGGGCAATCATCTTAAAGTACTTTTAAGGGTCTGAGAATATCGTCATTCGACGACGGTAAATTCGGTTTCCTGAAGATGCTGTGAATCAGGACCTATGAAGACCCTGAATTTCCCTGGTTCAACCACTCTCTTCATGTCGATATTATAAAACCAGAGCTTTTCCGGACTAAGGTTAAAAGAAACCTCTTTCGATTCGCCCGGATCCAGGGTAATCCTGGCAAAATCTTTAAGCTCCAGGACCGGCCGGGTTACTGAGCTGAATTCATCCCTGATATACATCTGGATGATCTCATCACCTTTAACCATTCCCGTATTGGACACGGTGATCTTCGCGGTGATATTTCCCGAAGGATTCATAATGGTATCGGAAAGAGAAAGACCGGTATAGGTAAAGGTAGTGTAGCTAAGTCCGAAACCAAAAGGGTAGAGGGGTCCCTGTTCCTGCCAGAGATAACCGCGCATACGGCTTGGTTTTCTGTTGTAATACATGGGCAGCTGCCCGACGGACCGGGGGATGGTTATAGCCAGTTTTCCGGAAGGGTTCACCTCGCCGAATAAGATCCTGGCAAAGGCTTTTCCTGATTCCTGTCCCATATAAAATCCTTCGAAAAGGGCATTCGCCTTTTGAGCTATTTCATTGACGGCAAGTGGCCGCCCACCGAGGATAAGAACGGCGACCGGTTTTCCGGTCCCGAGTACTTTCTCAAACAGTTCGTTCTGCCTTCCCGGCAGGTCAAGACTTTCCCTGTCGCCCAGATGGGATTCAGACCAGGCTTCCCGGCAGGTCGATTCATTTCCGCCGAGAACCATCAGAACAACGTCGGACGAAGCGGCAACCTTTACGGCTTCATTCATCAGTTTTTCATCATCTGAATAAGGATTTGGAACCGGATTCCCGTCATCCCAGAAGGAGGCCGTGCCCTGCATGATGCGGCATCCTTCTGCGAATTTTACATTAAACCGGCTTCCGGCATAATCTTTTAACCCTTCCAGAATACTGACGCCGAAGCGGGGTTCCATACTGTACCCTCCAAGATGAATATCGCCAGCATCCGGTCCGATCACAGCCAGGCTACGGATTTTCGTTGGGTCTAAAGGCAGCAGATGATCCGCATTTTTAAGTAAAACCACCGATTCTTCTCCCGCTTTCATTGCAAGGGCGCTGTGTGCAGGGTTTCGTGCATTTTGCTCTGCCTTTAAAGGATCGGCATAAGGATGTTCGAAAAGTCCTGATTCGAACTTAACCCTTAGAATTCGTTTAACAGCATCATCAATTACTTTCTCATCCACCATCCCTTTTTTCACCTGATCGGTCAGGCTCGTGAAACACTGTCCGTTATGGTTCAGATCCATATCCACCCCGGCTTCAATTGCGAGACGCCCGGCTTCAGCAGAGTCTCTCGCTACTCTATGGTACCTGTACAAATCTTCAATTCCGCCAAGGTCACTGATGACATATCCGGTGTGTTTCCATTCATCAACGAGAATGCCGGTAAGCAAGGCTTTGTTCGCATGTGAGGGTATTCCGTCAATCTCATTGTAGGATGCCATAAGACAACGGACCTGGCCTTCTTTCACGGCTGTCTCAAAAGGGACCAGGAAATTATCGCGGATAACTCTTTCGGAGTAATTACCGGGGGCTGTATTACGGCCACCCTCCGGCTGACTGTGAACCGCAAAATGTTTGGCCGTTGCCACAACATGGTTTTCCGGTATGATCCCGTCCGGCCCGTTTCCCTGTAGACCCTGAATGGCCGCAAGACCGATCCTCGACACGTGATAAGGATCCTCACCAAAGGTCTCTTCCGTTCTTCCCCAACGGGGTTCTCTTCCTAAACCCAGAACAGGGGATAAAGCCTGGTTCACACCCCGGCTTTTCATTTCAAGTGCAGCTACCGTGTAGATCTGCCTTACCAGGGCAGTATCCCATGTGCAACCAAGAGACAGTGGATTGGGAAAGCTGGTGGCATCCGAGCCAACATAGCCGTGAAGTGCTTCTCCATAAACGAGAGCAGGAATTCCAAGCCTGGTTTTTTCAACCAGGTATTTCTGCGCTGCATTAAGCCGGCGGGCTACTCTGGCAGGAGGTAACGATAATTCGGGAGGTTCAAGCATCCCAATACCCTCACCCAGCTTTTCCTGAGCATTTAAGGTAATTAAGGAGTCGGATTTATCCCAAAGATCCTGACTGCTGTACTGGATAAGCTGATGCACTTTCTCGGAAAGAGTCATGCGGGCAAGCAGGTCGTTAACCCGCTGTTCCACAGGAGCCGACGCCTGGCGGTAAAGAGGCCCGTCAGTTTTTGTGCAACCGGTAAACAGTAACACGGAAAGCACGGCAATGACAAAAGGTAAAGGAGAGATTTTCATGACGATAGATGGTGTTTCAGGATTGATGAAGCGTAGCTAAAATACAAAATTTATTTCAGGTTTGACCGACAAAGCCGGCTCCTGTATTTTATCATAAAAAATGGTTCACAAAGACGGTTTCTGCAGATCATTTCAGTCTGCCGTTCCCCATCTCCTCTGAGTATTCACCCTCACCGGTCCATAGCTCCGGGAGGGCCATGAGGCAGTTGGCCAGGGGCGTATTCCAGTACTCCGTCGTATTCCATTGTGCACGTCCTTCAAGGTCCAGAACGGCTTTGTCGGAGCTGTCGCCAATGAATCCCGCCATAAATCCGCCTGGAAAAGCTCCCAGAAAACGACTGTGGGGCATAGGATTGTTATATCCTAAGCCGGTGACCATCGTTGCCATCACCGGGTTGTTGCCCAAAGTCCAGTAAATCTGATCCCAGGCCAGACTGGTCACAAGCGGGTCATTGAGAATCCGGCCGGCAACAGCCAGACCGTGAGCCCAGCTCATCCAGTGTCCGTTGAGGCCGTGATTCAGCTTCTGTGCGGAATTGTCGGGCATAAAAAACCGGTAATATACTTCGCCGCTAAAGCGATGATAAACCTCATCCGTGGCAGGTTTAAAATAGCAACCGTAAGGCATGAAGCCGAAAGGGGACTTCCCGGTTGCGGGTATGACATATTTATCAATACACAGGCGGAGAGCCTTCACCACAGGCTCCCTGTCCTTCGCTTCCTGAAGGCAGCCGGCAACGATTCCGAGTGCAATCAATGGCTGAGCCGAATGTAGAATGCCTCGGTAAGGATCTTCCTTCTTTGTATCCATGAACCAGAAGCCATGTTCTTCCGACTGAAGGTCCAGCAACTCACGGGTGATCTCCAGCAGTACTGCATGGGAAATTTCGCCTGCTGTATATAATTCTGCCGATGCCATGAGTTTCCAGGCAACCACAGAGGTCCAGGTATGAAACGGATCGTCTTCCTGTTGTTTATGAACCATGAATTTCCAGGCCCTGAGGGCCGCCTCCCTGCAACGGAGGCAGAGTTCCGGCAGCTTGTCCCCGGCAATCCTGGCTGCCTTAAGTAAAAGGTAAATGGTGGTGTACTGGACAATGGGATTGTAGGAAACCCTTACGGTGCGTTCATCTCCCGAAGCCGGGATATTGTCGGTAAAGTGGTTTTCACTGTTGTCGGCTACACAGCCGGCATGATTTTCATACCACCATTTTCGTTCTCCGGTCTCCCTGGCAGCTCCGCCCCCTGCCACATCCTCGAAAAACATACCCGTCGCCCGATCCTGCATTTTCAGCATGAACGTAAGAGCCCAGGCCGTTTCGGTTATGAAATCATTGTCCGAAACCTTTTCGTCTGCAAAGGCATTCCTCCGAAGGTCAGTCTGTTGATATATATCCAGGAAACCGCTGAGTGGCAGATTTGTATGCACCATCCATTTACGCAGATCACCCGCATCATACCAGCCTCCGCTGACGTCTGTCTGTTTGCCGTTGTCGGACCGTACAGCATCATCCAGGTTTGAGGGACCGCGCCAGTGCAGGCCGTGATCGCCCGATCGCCAGTTGTGTATGAAGTCAAGGAAAAGAAAAGGCAGGTTGCTGAAGGCCTGATCGGAAATGGTAAACTGGTACGACCAGTGCAGCGCATCATCTATCACTACCCGGTAGATACCAGGGCGGGTAAGATCAGAAAAATCGCCGGTGAGAAAAGTTCCGAAATCGGACTCTGAGACCTTTAACGGTCCATGGTATACGGTTTTCCAGTTCTCCCTCTCACTGAAATCTTCCTGGACGACTTGCTGCATGTCCTGCACTTCAAAATGTGTAAAACCACTGCCCGGGATAATAACCCTTTTCCTGGCCAGGCAATGAAAACCGATGTGATTAACGATACATTTTAATGACATAAACAAGGATAGGTTGATCGCTGTCAAAGATACATTTTATAGCCGGAAAACTGAACGGACGATCCGGGAGAACAGGCCGTGAATATGTTTGTCCTTAAAAATTCGTCGTAACTTTAAAATATTATTCACGGTAATTCGTCTCCGGAAATATAACAGATATTGAAATGACGGCGGCTGAACGGAAAGATATTGGTGACACATTTAACAAGGAACATGAAAGGCTCCTTGGATTTATACGTAAACGTGTACCCGTTTCTTTCGATGCGGAAGACATACTGCAGGATGTTTTCTACCAGCTAACCATTGGGTTTAATGATATCCGTTCGGTGAGAAATATCACCGCATGGCTCTACAGGGTTGCTCTGAACAGGATCACGGACCTGTACAGAAAGAAAAAACCATCAAGCTTCAGCTACCTCGACAGTGCCGGTATGGATGAGGAAATGCCTCTCATGTTACAGGATATTCTTCCCTCCCTTGACGGCACACCGGAAGATGAGATGATGCGCGATCTTATCTGGGAAAGTATCAATGAAGCACTCGGTGAGATGCCGGACAGCCAGAGGGAAGTGTTTATTCTCCATGAATTTGAAGATAAAAGCTTCAAAGAAATTGCTGAAATGACAGGCGAAGTCGTAAATACCCTGATCTCCAGGAAAAGGTACGCCGTACTTTATCTCCGGGAAAAACTAAAAGAATTGTATACATAATTAAAATTTAAGGAAATGAGAAAACTAAAGTATATCGGATTTGGATTTCTGGGTGTCGGACTGGTTGTTTTAGCCGTCTGGCTTACCATGACATTATGGAACTCGCTTATTCCTGAACTGTTCCACGGACCTGTTATCTCCTTCTGGCAGACTGCAGGCTTGTTTCTCCTCTCAAAGATCCTGCTGTCAGGTGTTTCCCCGAGGTCGCACCGCCATTGCGGACATGATTACGACTGGCAAAAAAGATATCACCGGAAGTATCATTCACATGAAGAGCAGCCGGCAGCAGAAAACGGGCAGTAACCATAAACAGCAGGCAGTAGGAAATGAAAGTATTACTGCCTGCTGATATATATTGAAGACGTTTCTTTACGACCCTGACAGTTTGAAAAACAGAAAATGGTTTCATGGCTGTCCTGAAAGTTAAAATAGACTGCAGAAACAGTCAGCTGGAAAGAAAAGGTATTTTGACAATGCGTTAAATTCTATCCCAGCATCTTCAATCCAATTTATGTTTATACACATAGGATGATCTTCCTCAATGGCCAGGCTTTAAAGTGATTATTGCCTGTTTTTCCCCCCAAATTGTGAGTTGCATTTTCCCACCGGGCACTTTTAAAAAAGCCCCATTGAGAGCCTGCATCATTTTGTCTGACGTTATTATTCAGGTTTATTTTTCTTTTCTGCGAAATTATTCTGAAATTAATGCCCCACAATAACCTTACCTTCGCAAAAAATGAGAAACCTGTATTTAATCATGTTGATAATGGTTTTTACCATTTCCTGCAGTAAAACAAATTCAGATCAACTGTCTGTTGTGCCTCTGCCTTCATCTGTTACACCCGGTCACGGGTATTTCTCCCTGAAAGACGGGACAAAGCTGATCGTCGTTAATTCCGACGAGAGGGTGAAAAAGGCTGCTGCCATCTTTGTTGCCGATTTGCAGAAAAAACAGTCTCTGAATGTTATCCCGGATGAAAACTCCACAGCTTCTGAGAACGATGCCATCCTGCTGAACCTCCTTTCCCCCGAAGTCCCAGGGGATGAGAGCTATGTTCTGGATTGCGGACGGCGGAGTATAACGATAAATGCAAGCTCTCCGGCAGGGATATTTTACGGACTTATGACCCTGGAGCAAATCGCCTTGTCGGCAGATTCCGTTACCGGGAGCGTACAGATTCCTGTGATGAAAATCGAGGACACACCGCGGTTTAAATGGCGGGGCATGCATCTCGATGTTGGCCGTCACTTCATGCCGGCTGATGCGGTTAAAAAATATATCGATTACCTGGCCCTGTATAAGTTCAACCATTTTCACTGGCATCTCACTGAGGACCAGGGCTGGCGTATTGAGATTAAAAAATATCCCAAACTGACCAGCATAGGAGCCTGGCGCGACAGCACCCTGGTCGGAAACTTTTCACACAAGCCCTTGAAATACGATGGTAAGAGATACGGCGGTTTCTATACCCAGGATGAAGTCAGGGATATCGTTAAATATGCTGCCGACCGTTTCATCACGGTGTTGCCGGAAATCGAAATGCCAGGTCATGCCCAGGCTGCCATTGCGGCTTATCCGTATCTCGGGGTTACCGGAAAGCAGATCAACGTGAAGACGGAATGGGGCATTTCACCCTACATCTTTATGCCTTCTGAAAAAACATTCGGCTTTCTCGAGGATGTCCTCACTGAAGTCATGGCCCTTTTCCCTTCAGATTACATCCATATCGGTGGTGATGAGGCCATTAAAGTCCAATGGAAGAACAGCCCGGAGGTTCAGGCTCTCATGCACAAGCTGGGACTGAAGGATGAAAACGAAATGCAGAGTTATTTTATCCACCGGATTGAAAAGTTCATAAATTCGAAAGGGAGAAAGATCATAGGATGGGACGAAATCCTTGAAGGTGGCCTTGCACCCAATGCGACGGTCATGTCATGGAGGGGTGAAAAAGGGGGTATCGCAGCCGCACAGATGAAACATGATGTTATTATGACTCCGACGAATTACTGCTATTTCGACTATTACCAGGCAAAACCCATCAAAGATGAACCTCTGGCCATAGGAGGATACCTTCCTGTCGATACGGTTTACTCCTATAATCCTGTTCCGCCGGCTCTGACGGAGGACGAATCAAAGTTTATCCTTGGTGTACAGGCAAATCTGTGGACAGAATATATACCGGATTTTCATCAGGTGGAATACATGATTTTTCCGCGAATGCTTGCTATGTCGGAGATTGCATGGACACAGCCTGCTGACAAGAATATGGGAGATTTCAACCGCAGGGTAAACCGGCAGGTTAACGTGTTTACCAAACTGGGCGTTAACTATTCAAAGACGGGGATGCCCGCCGCTGGTGAATAATTCCGGAATGAGCTGCTATTGTATCATCTGAAAAACCATTGCTTCATGAAAAAAATCTTTATGATCCTGACCCTGTTCAGTATTCTTCTTTATTCCTGTCAGAAGAGCCCTGAAAATAAGTATGATATCATCGTATACGGTGGAACGTCGGCGGGTGTCATTGCAGCTTATTCCGCCAGGCTTGAAGGTAAGACGGTGTTGCTCATTGAACCCGGGATGCACCTGGGAGGACTTACAAGCGGGGGTCTGGGCCAAACAGATATAGGAAACAAATATGCGGTTACCGGAATCGCCAGGAATTTTTACCGGCGTTTGGGTCATCATTACGGAAAACTTGAAGCATGGAAATTCGAGCCCCACGCAGCTGAAGATGTTTTCAGGGAATATATCAGTAAGGCCGGCGTCGATGTCCTCTTTGATTTCCGGTTGGCCGGGGTAACGATGCGAAAGAACAGGATCAAAGCGGTGGAACTGGAAAATTCATCGGCTCCTGAGCCTGCCACCAACAGGACCATCGCGGCTTCCTATTTTATTGACTGTTCCTATGAAGGTGACCTGATGGCAAAAGCAGGCGTTTCATATATCGTGGGGAGGGAATCCAACGATACCTATGGAGAAACCTATAACGGCGTTCAGTTAAGAAGCGAACACCAGTTTCCCGACAGCATAGATCCCTATATCATTCCGGGAGATACAGCCAGCGGCCTTTGCTGGGGAATACAAGCCGTTGGGGTTGCCCCCGCGGGTTCCGGCGATACACTGGTACAGGCCTACAATTACCGGCTTTGCCTCACCCAGGATACGAGCAACATGATTCCGGTAACTAAGCCTGAAAATTATGATCCGGCAAAATACGAACTCCTGAAACGGGTGATCCTGAAGCGGGAAAGAGCGGGTGAAAACCAAATTCTCGGTCAGCAGTATCTCATCATGTCACCTATGCCGAACGGGAAAACGGATATCAACAATAAGGGCCCGATGTCAACCGACGGGATCGGGATGAATTATGCATACCCTGAAGGTACCTATGCCGTGAGAAAAAAGATTGCCCTGGATGTGGAAGACTATACGAAGGGACTGCTTTACTTTTTGGGGCATGATGAAGCCTTACCTGCGGAATTGCGCAACCAGATGCTTTCCTGGGGCTGGTCGGCCGATGAATTCACCGATCACAATAATTTCCCTCACCAGATGTATATCCGGGAAGCCCGCCGGATGAAAGGGGAATATGTGATGACCCAGCACAACTGCGTTGGCGACAGCACCGTAGACGATGGCATTGCACTGGCCGCATATACGATGGATTCCCATAATTGCCAGCGGGTGGTTGTCAATGGTATGGTTAAAAATGAAGGCGATGTGCAGATCGGTGGTTTTCCTCCATATGAGATTTCCTACAGGTCGCTTACGCCCCAAAGGGCTCAATGCGAAAATCTCCTGGTTCCTGTTTGCCTTTCCGCTTCCCATATCGCTTTTGGATCGATACGGATGGAACCGGTTTTCATGGTACTTGGACAGGTGTCGGGGCTGGCCTCGGCGATGGCTTTAAAAGCGGATGAACCGGTACAAAAGATCGATGTTGAAGCCCTGGTCCACAGGTTGACAACCGATCCCCTTCAGAATGGTACTCCACCCGACATCGTAGTCGATAACTCCGATTCGGCAGAGGTTGCCATTGTAGGTCCATGGGAAGTCCGCGACACCTGGATGGGGCAGAATAAAGCCGACCATCTTTTACATATCCCTTCCTCAAAACCGGGGAGCGTAACCTTTAGCCCTGTGTTTGAAAGTACGCCGGAACTTTATGATGCTTATTTCTATGTCCCCCGCTTTCCTTACCAGAACAGAGACTTTGACCGGTATAGCAATAAGGTTGGGGTTGAGATCCTGTCCGCCGGAAATACAGATACCCTGAGTGTGGATCCGAATGCTCACATATTCGACTGGGCTCCCCTGGGCACCTTTGCCTTTAAGTCAGGAGATTTTATCCGTATCCTGGCCAACGATCCCGTATACCCGGTTCCGGCGGATGCTGTCCTCCTGGTACCGCATAAAAATTAAAGACAACATTTCCGGTGCATTCTTTTATAGGCACCCTAACTGGTCTGTAATATGAAAATTCAACACTTTTACCGCGCACTTGTCTGCCTCGTGCAGGTTCTGTTTATTTCAGGAAGCCTCCTTGCCCAGGGTTTTCCGGCTGATCTGAACCATGTTTCAATTTCGGGAGAGGTGGAATTTCATCCGGCCGGTGACGGATCCTATCTTCTTAAGGCCACTTCGTCAACGGGTGGTATTGTGATCAGCGATCCCGTTGTTCTTCAAAAGATAATCTCAAATAAATACCTTATTATAAGGGTCCAACATCACAATCCATATAGTGGGTTCCTTTCTCTGGAGTTCTTTGCAAAGGATCCGGCTACCAATGGCATTGCCTCAGATCCGCGCATGACCTCTAAAATAGGTGTTTTACCGGATTTATCCACTTACGTGGTATTTCCCTTTGAATACCTGAACGGGCAGGAGATATTCCTTCCCAGGACTCCACGCCAGCTGAAAGGCGTGGTCTTCGGCCACCGGATCAATCCGGACGACATTGCCGCCATCAAAATTCTCCCCGGACCATTCCGTTCACCGGATTTTGAACCTGAATTCAATATCGACACCATCTTTCTGAGCAATGAGATTCCTGTCATCCAGGACGAACCCGGCACTGCTGTTGTGGATCGGTACGGGCAGTGGAACAACCGTGACTGGCCTGGTAAAACGCATAACGAGTCTGAGTTTGCGGGTGGAAAAGATGCCCTGTCCCAACTGGCCGCCGGTGAAATGAATTTTGAGGATGATCTGTCCCGTTTTGGCGGTTGGAAAAATCTACGTTTTGATTCAACGGGTTTCTTCCATACTCATTTCGACGGTAACCGCTGGTGGTTTGTTGATCCCGACGGCTTTGCTTTTCTGAGCAACGGGATGGACTGTGTCAGGCCTTCTGTCAGCAGCGTTCTGCAAGGTAATGAAGACCTGTACGGATGGATCCCTTCAAGAGATTCAGGCTACGCATCCGTATATTCCGATTCCCGGGGTCTTAAAATGATCGATTTTTTCCAGGTCAATATGATCAGGATGTTCGGGCAGGAATGGAAGCAGGAATGGATGAAAATAACGCGGAACAAGCTGGTTTCTTATGGCTTTAACACAGTAGGAAACTGGTCCGACGGGGAATTTTCAAGGCAGTGCCATTTACCCTACGTTCTGCCACTGGCAGGATTTCCCACCACGGAAGTTTCTCTTTTCCGTGATTTTCCCGATGTCTTTTCCCCTCAATATAAGGTCAATGCCGAAAAATTTGCAACGCAGCTCAGGGAATACAGGGATGATCCCTATCTGATAGGGTATTTCCTGAGAAATGAACCCCAGTGGGCTTTCGGTGATAATGACATTGCCTTTGAGATGTTTGCCGTAAAAGACATGTCGTTTTCAAAACGTGCATTTGTAAAGTGGCTGACTGAAAAGTACGGGGATGACCTCTCATCTTTCAATACAGCATGGAAGCTGCATCTGGGTGCGTTTTCCGATCTGAATGAAGAAACATTTAAGGAATATCCTTCGATGCAAAGCCGGGAAGATTTCAAGAATTTTACCGGACAACTGGTCGATAAGTATGTAGGAATTGTATGCCGGGAAGTCAGAAAAGTCGACCCGAATCACCTCAACCTGGGCATGCGGTACGCCTTTATCAGCTCCGATCTGCTTTACCGGGCCGGGCAGGATTTCGACGTCTTTTCCATAAACAGTTACACCGCTCCGGGTCCTTCTCCCACAAAGGATATCTATGAGAAAACGGGCAAACCGGTCATGATCGGGGAATTTCATTTTGGTGCCATCGACAGGGGGCTGCCTTCAACCGGTTTGCGTGCAGTGGCCTCGACAAATGACAGGGGGAAAGCATACCGCTGCTACATCGAAGATGGTTTTTCCCGGCCTGAACTTATCGGCATTCACTATTTCCAGTGGATGGACCAACCTGTAGCCGGCAGGTTTGACGGGGAGAACTATAACATTGGTTTCAATGATATCGTTTATCACGATTACCCCGAACTGGTCAAAGCGTCAGTAAAATCATTTAAAAGGATTTATCTCGTTGCTTCCGGTAAGAAGAAAGCTTTCACCGTCAGGGTAAAGACGATTCCTGTCATTGCCTTTTAGAGATTACCTTGAAAGAGGCCTGCATTTCAGATAAGTGAAACGTTGGATGAATTGAACTTCCGGGCTACTGCCTTCAAATGACCACCACAATTTTGCCAACTGTTTTTCTTGTTTCGATCTGACGGTGTGCTTCAGGAAGCTGGTCAAAATGGAATATTGCAGACAGATGCGAATGGATTTGCTCCTCTTCCAGGAGCCGGGCGATCTGTTTCATATCATCACCGTTTGATCTTACCATTTGGTGGTACAAAAATATATCCCTCTTTCGTGCCACTTCTTCAACTTTTTCATCGATCATCCCTTTAAGACAGATTAACCTTCCACCTGATTTAGTGGCTTTAAGGGACCGGCAAAGATGTTCTCCGCCAAGGGAATCGATGACCAGGTCTGCATCCTTTACCTTCTCTTCAAATGTTTCAGATGTGTAATCGATAAATTCATCCGCACCAAGTTCTTTAACAAAATTACGGTTAGGTCCTGAAGCGGAACCAATAATATATGCCCCGAAATATTTGGCAATCTGAACTGCATAGTGGCCTACGCCACCCGAAGCGCCATGAATAAGAACTTTCTCCCCGCCTCTGATTTTTCCGTGGGTCACCAGGGCCTGCCAGGCCGTTAATGCAGCGAGGGTGGCTGCTGCTGCTTCTTCAAATGATATGTTAGCGGGTTTTATGGCAAGATGAGCGGCCGGTGCAGCGACATATTCAGCATACGCCTTCCCGTTCCCGGTAAAATTGATCATGCCGAAGACCTCATCCCCGATTTTGAATGATTTTACATCACTTCCTATCTTTTCGATGATCCCTGAAATATCCCAGCCCAGAATATAGGTCTGTCCGTCAAGAGGCTGCAGCATACTATGCAGCCTCCCGCTGTTCTGCCTGAGGCTGGCATCAACAGGATTGATCCCGATGGATTTAACTTTTACCAGAACTTCATTGTACTGAATTTCCGGTACCGGCACATCTGCCAACATCAAATTTTCCGGGCCTCCTGTATTTTTTAATATTATCGCTTTCATGCTAATCGGTATTTTGAATTACTTCCCCAAAATCAATTTTTAAAACAATGCAATGCATTCCTTTGTTAAAAAATTTTCCGGAGCGTCTATTGTTTTTTGGGAAATCCGGGGAATACCATGAAAACGAAATGTCTCTTCATATACGTTAGAATTCGTCAGGATGATCTATCATTTGTTTAGCCCAGAGATTATTCCTGTAAGCACTCAAGGCCTGTTTCAAAAGCTCTGAAGCTTCATTATGCCTGCCAAGGCCTTCGCTTCCCAGGGCCTGAAGGTAATATGCTTCGGAGATTGTCCTGTTGCCTTCCAGGGAGGCTTCTACTCCGACACCCGAACCTGCAACGCCCTTCGTTAAAAGTTCCGTTCCCTTGCTGAGGAGCTGATTATATAATTCTTTGGCTTTTTCCTGATTACCGAGTGCTTCAAGGGATTTAGCCTGGTAAAAGAGCAGGTCATCCCAGTTCCTCGCATTTATGGCGTTTACGCTCTTTTCGAAATCAGCGCGGGCCTGGTTCTTATCCTTCATTTTTTCCCTGGCTTTGCCCATGAAATAATAAATCATGGCGTTTCTGTCATCGTTGAGAGGTTTGCCAACTTCGAGGTTTTCCGGATAGAGCATGGCGGTATTCAGTTCATCAAGGGCATCCTGATATTTTTTCTCTTCCATAAGTTCCATAGCTTTAAGAGTATGGGCATCCACGTAATGATAATAGATATCGCGCCCGCCTTCCCAGGTTCTGAAATGATGGGTCTTCAGGAGATCGATGGCTTTATCGTATTCCCCGTTCAGGTTATAAAGCCTGACAAGTTCCTTGGGTGCGCTTATATCCTGTTTTACCACATCGATATGCTTCTCCATCAGGCTGAGGCAATCTCTGAAATCCTTGTCAGACTGGTCATAATAATCGGCAAGTTCTGCATACCAGATGGGCTGACTGCTTTCCTGGCTTATCGCCTTTTCTATGTAAGTGATGGCTTTACCGGTATTGTGTTCAAAGTGAAACTCGCCAAAAGCAAGGTTTCTCCACACCATGGGGAAATGATCGTTAATGCCTGCCGCTTTGTTCCAGTCTTCCATGGCTTCTTCAGGACGCCTGTCGAAAAGCAGGTTGCCGGCGAGGTAATAGGCGCTGGCATTCCCCGGATCCTTTGCAATGGCGTGTTTCAGGACCGCCAGGGTCTCCTGCCTGTACGGGAAACAATAGTCGAGAGACAGGGCCGATGCATTTTTCAGCATTGTTAAGGCTTTGCCGGGTTGCCCGTCCTTGTCATAAAACCATGACAGGTAATAGAAAACAAGCGGATTTTTCGGTTTTTCGATTTCAGACAAGAGTTTAATACCTTCACCGGTCATGCCGGCATTCAGGTAACTCACGGCTACCTCGAGGTAATCGTTATCAATATCCTGCATGTTCTTTTGCCAGTTTTTCAGGGAAGCCTGGCCGAGTAACAGCTCCTTCTCATAACGGGCAGCAAAATTAAGGGGATCAAATTTTATAAAACGGTTGATCAGGTCAAGAGCCTCATCCTTTTGTCCCTGTTTTCTGAGCAGGGCAGCATACAGAACATTGATACGGCCGTCTCTTGTATTCGTGGAATAGGCATTTTCAACAAATTCAAGGGCCTTTGAATAGTTTCCCTTCGAGCTTTCCATGAGTGCCAGCTGATAATAGGAGGGAGAGTACCAGGCATAGTACCAGGTTGCCTGGTAAAAGTCACGGTATGCTTCTTCATCATTTCCCAATCCCTGCTCGGCAAGGGCAGAGTAATAGTACAGATCGCCTTCTTTGGGCTGGACATATTTTGCTTTCAGCTTGTCGGCTGCTCTCTGCAGGTAAGATTGCGCCTCTTCAAATCTCCACTGGTTCACCCTGCGGATTCCCATGGCCATATTGACCCTGTAGTCGTCGGGCGATTTCCGGAGTGCTTCCAGGTAATATTCGTCGGCATTGACGCCAGGCCGGGAAAACTGTTCCACGTATCTTCCCGTGAGGTAAAGATCCTCAACAGATTCTATTTCCTTTGGTAACTTCGGCGGTGCTTGTACCTCGGGCAATGCGGGGTGCTGAGGCTTATAAGGAACATAAGATATCAGTTCATTCCCGTTTTTGTCGAGCAACGCTGCATAGAGCTTGTATTCATCAAGCTCGTCTTTGCTTTTGAATGTGGAAGTAAACGGATGAGCTGGATCGATGGAGATGGTTTGTGATGACAGGATTTTACCGTCGTATTTCAACAGAGCCCTGGCATTATCATATTTGGCGGTTGTGTTAAAACCATAAAAGACCGTTTTGGCGTCTTTCATCTGCAGGGTTACTGAGGCATCGGTATTTGCGTTTTTTACGATCTCAAGGTCCCTCACCGGGTACCAGTAATTTTTGGCCTCTTTGACCGCGTTTGGTGCAAACCAGCTGTAATCGGGCTGGTTGTTTGAATAGGTTCCCGTCATCAGTTCGACATATGCCTTACCGTCATCGGTCAGTTTCCGCCTGGCATTCTGTCCCTGGAGGCCCGGCCCGAACTGCCATAATTTGGAAGTTCTGTTGATATATTTATCACCGACATGGACGGTACCTGCATTTTGCGAATAGTCGTATCCGCCGATAAAGCCTTCGTTCCCCTGCCAGAAGAAAAAAGACACCGGATCGGGATGATTTTTCCACCAGGTCAGATCGACACCTTTCGTATAATCGATGCCATGATATACCTCATGAGATATTGGCCATTCGGTAAAACTGGTATTACTGTGGAACACGCCGATCTCCTGGCTGGGCGGCCAGAAGGTCCGGAAATTCTTATCAGCCGTGACCGCCACATTGGCCCAGAAAAGGAAGTTCTCAGTGGTCACATTGGTGTTGGTCAGGTGATATTCTGCCTGGATATAGGAACGACCGGGGAACAGGGTTATCCCGATGATTCCTCTCAGTTGCCTGCTTCTTTCCGTTTCACCCACCCATACCGTGGCGCTGCCGTCTTCATGGCGCTCGATGGTATAATCGGCAGGCATCAGTGTGGTGGTGCGGTGATGGTTGGGAAAACACCATTCCACTCCGCCGGAGATCCAGGCGCCGAGCGTCCCGATGAGATCGGGTTTTATCACGCTGTTACGGTGAAAAAGCTCATGCCCGTTGGTCTTGTCGATTGCAGAGAAGATTTTTCCGCCGAAAGCCGGCAGGATGGTTACTTTGAGGTATTCATTTTCGAGGTAAACCATATCATAGGTTACCATGGTAAGTGTATCGCTCAGACTGGTCTGGGCGGGATAAGGATACATATGTCCGGCGGCTCCCTGTACTCCGCGGCCCGTATAAAACAGGGGGCTTACCACATCAGGACCTTTCTGGTAGGTCGGGATCACTTCCTGCCCTTCATAGACTTTTACCTGTGAATAAGAAAGCCCGAAAATGAGAAGTAAAACGGTTGTAATGAGTAATTTTTTCATGGCAGTGAGTTTGCATTAAAGATCGTTGAGTACCGTCGTTCAGCACCCGGAAACTGTCCGGATAGTATGAAAACGGATACAATGGGTTAAAGCGTTTAAATGTAGCGGAAATAAATATTTTAATCAATATGATGTGAGTGCAATTGCATTTCATAAGCCCGGGCACGTTGATAAATAACTCCTGAAAACCATTGCCCAATGTCTTATATGCCTCCATTGTACAGCCAATCATTATATAAATTGTCTGAACTGTGATTTATGTGATTTTTTTGATTGCCATGATTGTGTTTCCTGAATTTCTTGTTTTCGAGTAACTATCCCTGACAGGGTTCAAAACCCTGTCAGGGTTGATATGACGCAGTCAATCATTTTACCTGTTAGTTCAAATATTAATATTGCTCATTCATTATTCATCATGTGTATCACATCAATCATTCAAAATCACAGTTCAGACATTCTGCCTATAAATTTCCCCTTACCTACCCGACGGTACGGCGTTGTTATTTATTTTTTGCCCAAATGCTTCAATGATTTGTAATCCTTTGCTAAAAATTTCTTTTGATATCAAAGTATCTAGCTTTTTATATTTTTCCCTTATTGAATCAATCTCATATGACATCAAGGTTTCGTTGGTATCCTTGAGTAATAATTGTAATATTAAAATACCTGCAAAGGCCTCATTGTTTCTAAAATCAATCTGACCGTTTGAACTAAGCAATGATTTTTCAGCCAATTCAAGAAATAATTCAGACTTATCTGATTGCACAGACATTGCGAATAATGAATATATCATGCAGCGTCTAATTTCATGTCTATATGAATCTTGAGTATCTTCATAACTTGTCTCTGCGTTTTCAAGTAAGAGACTAGTAAAATAACATGTATCCAATTTGCAATTAGGATAATTCAATAAAGCAATATGAAAACAACTGTCAATACTCACTGATTCATTCAAATGAGTTGGATTTGACTCAAAAATATTTACGCTCTCTGATATAAAATCTTTTGAATCGGCGATCAACTTATCAGTTTGAGCATACAATCCAAAAGAAAAAAGTATTGTGATGAAAATGGTTATGTTTTTCATAGTTCGTTAGTTTCCCCGAAGGAATCAATGCCACACTCCTGTTGAAAACTCAATAAAGTATTGAAAATAGCAATTTTCTTTGATTAAAGAACAGGGGCGCTGTTGTTTTTTTCCAGAAGGTGCAAGTCTCTTATGGGTGAGAGTAACCCCGAAAATTATCGTGAATAATTATCGTGAAACCTTTAGCAAGAGGCAAGCTGGTGCCGTGAGGTGTCTAATGAATCGGAGTGAAGCTCAGTTCACGACCGCAGGGAATGAAGAATCCAGACTGCAACGACGAAGCCCTAACAGAGCCTGTCCCGCTTTAATACGGGAAATACATTCAGAATAATTATAGGATACTATTCAAATCCTGTCTTCCAATTATTGCCATTATTTCAACCACTCCGTTGTTTATTCTGTAAAATATACTATCTGACCCGCAAACACAACGTCTGTATCCGGTTTTTATATAATCTACAGATTCAAATGAAAAGGGCCTTTGGGCAATAATATCAAAATACACAAAGAAAGAATCGAAGTATTTATCAGCTTGAGTCACTCCAAATTTTTCAATGCCGTATTGATGAATTCGTATCAAGTCTTCCCTGGCTTCATTACTTAATCTATGTTTAGCCATTAAGTATAGACTTTGATTGTATTAAGATTTGTTCTTTAGTATCGTCAGTAAATCCACTATTTTCAGATTTATCTAATTTAGCTCTGATAAAATCAACCTGAACCTGCTGCTTTCTGGCTTGTCGAATCAAATCATTGATTACTTCACTTTTGCTGGTGTATTCTTCGCTTTTCACTTGTGCTTTCAACCATTCATCATTTGGTTTCGTGAACGATATACTTTGTCTTGCCATACTATTTTGTTTTGATGCAAATATACACCCCAGATGCATCATTTACAAATTTTCTCGTGTAGGTGCCAACGTTGTAGTCAGATCATATCAATTGTCTGAACTGTGATTTATGTGATTTTTTTGATTACCATGATTGTGTTACCTGAATTTCTTGTTTTCGAGTATCTATCCCTGACAGGGTTTTGAACCCTGTCAGGGTTGATATGACGCAGTCAATCATTTTACCTGTAAGTTCATATTAATATTGCTCATTATTCATCATGTGTATCACATCAATTATTCAAAATCACAGTTCAGACATTCTGCTTATAAATTCCCCTTTACCCACCCGAATAGAGTCTGGCAGCCTTGTTTTATATTTTAGATAAAAAAATTAACTATTTGTCACAAAAATAGAAACAGCATATAATTTATTTTTTCTTTGCTTTTTGAGATTTCATATACTCCTCCTTCATTTTCAAAAGATCAATCGTTGAACAATCAATTATTAATTTTTTGACAACTTCTAAAGGGATATCGCCCTCTTTTCTGAAGTTGATGCATCCTTTCTGAAAATTCGTCTTTTGTAAAAGCGTTTTATATTTTGTGTGTAATGCGGTTGATCCATAAATTGGCATGGCGTGTAATGACATATAGTTTTTAACACTTGAAAGGCCGTATTTCATATAACCTTTCCCTCTATATACAATCATTACTTTTCCCATCATTGATTCCACTTCAGCTTTTACACCTTTATCATTCTCAATGATTGTTTTATGGATATTTGTTAATATGTCTTGTCTTTCAATAGGTTGATTTGAAATGTATGTTTTAATGTCCATATTGTTCTATTTATGTTTTTTACTCTTCTTGCCGCTGACGTTTGATGGTATGGTGTTGTGCGGGATTACACCGATCTTTGGGTGCTCAGCGAAGCTAACCGACGACCGCAGGGTGAAGCTCGGTGAAACCAAACCCGCATGCACTAAACCTTGTATTGTATAGGAGTTTTTTTCAATCATGAAATCCCTTTTAGCAGGTAATTTTAATAAGCTGTCAGTTTGTGAAAATGTTAATACGGGGATTAGCCATAAAAATCCCATCATCAAAAATCTTTTAATTTTCATATCAAATTTTTTATTTGTTAATTATTTGTTCAGTGATCTATTCGTCTATCACTAGCTGCCGATGGCTCAATTTATTATTGAAAATAGCAATTTTCTTTGATTTATGAGCAAAGGGGGATGTTGTTTTTTTCAAGAGGGTTCAACTCCCTTATAGGTGAGAGTAATCCCGAAATATTATCGGGAAACAGGAATGGCATATGAGACACATAAGCCTGGGATAAGCAAGCACATCATTGTGAGGCCCTAAAAGTTAACGTGAGCTTGTATATGAACTGGTTCATTTCAAAGAAACCTTTCTTCTTACCCGGGATAATGTATTAAATCATATTCCCTGCATACACTATGAATTTAAATTCCTGTCAAGACCTGAAAAACCTGAGCCAGATCATAAGTGACCCCCTTGAGAATAGATAAAAACGGCTTCAGGATGCATAATTTATGCGTCAAGATCAATATTCTCCGGGTCAGGATCTGATCTTGAACGGAAGAATTTTGATCTTGAGGGGTTAAAAAGTGATCTTGATGGCCTAAAAAGTGATCTTGATGGCTTAAATAGTGATCTTGATGGCCTAAAATGTGATCCTGATAGCTTAAAAAGTGATCTTGACTGAGATTATAAGTATCCTGAAAGCTTTCACCTGAATGCTGGGGCCCTCATAAATTACCTGAAAAAGTCACCCGGGGAATCGGGGTACCTTTTTCTAAGGAATCGTATCATTCTGCATTTTGTGTTGTGGATTCGTCCGTTTTCATACTGCACAAATTGTTCTTGTGCCAGACAAAATCACTTGTCTATATTCTCTTTCTCATATCATCTTTCCAGAAAGAAAACTGGCCGGCCTTTCTGATCTTAACTATTTGAACAAAAAAGGATTGGACATTGGGATTTATTAATAAAGGATAATATTATCTGTATTGAATCTCAGTAAGATGCTGTATCATTTGACTGTTTAACATCAAATTCAATTCCTTCAAGTGGCTTTACAGAGGTTGAAAATTGTTTTGAATGGCTAAACCACCTTGAAATATTTTAAATATTATAATAAAAATTTAAATTTGATAAATACATCCTACTCAGAAGTTGATTAATATTATTGAATCGAAAATTAGTGGGTAATCGTTTGGCGCTAATATGACGGTTAATTTAATTGCCCATCAGCTCACTAACGTTGCTTAGCGTAAAGAAAGAACTTTGGAACAATTATCTTTTATAACATTGATGCAAATAAACTCAATTAATTTCTAATCTTTAAAATTATAAAGTGAATAACAATGAATAAAGACGAAATTAGTAGGATGCAAAAACTTGCTCAGGACCTTAACGGGCAGTTTGATTTTTCAATGAATCGAAAACCAGAAACCCGGTATTATCACATGCAAACTCTGTTCATTCACATGGGTTTTGACGGAAAGCGCACAGGCACTGAAACCTATTTGTTTAAACTCCGCTGCATTCCTGCGGAATTGTCAGGAAAAAAATTTGACCAATGCACTAATAAAGAATTCGGTTTGCAATTCAATTCTGAAAATATCATGACGATTCCAGCACTTAAATCCTGGAGTTATGAGTTTAATCCCATGTCCGGGGTAGGTGGGGAAGGGCCGGTATTCGGAATTCCGCATGATAAATTCGAAGGTATAACCGACAGTAACGGAAATATAATTCCTCCGGATATTTGTTATGCCACGTACAATAATTTTATTGATTTTCATGCACTGAATGATTTATTTTCAAGACCGATGTTTGGCCGGGGAATAGACGCATTGAAATCCATCGGCGATAAGATTGTGCATCCGGCGGCTTTTAGCGAGGCGCCTGTTAATCTTGGCACGAATGTTAAGCCCGGCTCGGTTTTTCGCAACGGTAAAGTCACGCTTGAATTTAAGGGAGTCAGCATCGTCGATGGAGTTACCTGCGCGATAATTGGATATGATTCCGGCGAAAGCACTCTGAAAATGGCTATTAAATCTTCTGAAGATAAATACATTGAAACTGAAGGCGGTTCTGAATACAAAGGAGATATTTACCTGGACTTAGAAACTGGTTGGGTAAGAAAAATAACGCTTGATGAATTTGTGGTAACTGAAACTAAGAACCCAAATAATCCAGCCAAAATAAAGGGCTACACAGTGCGTCATCTTCTATTACGTTTGATTAATCAGCAAGAGTTTGAAAAAAAGCTAGTCCCTATTTTTTAATACTCCAAAAATCTTTTTTTAAAACATGAAGCAAAAATGCGGCTGACAAATTTTTAAAAGAATCAAAAGAAAAAACAATTGTGAATATAAATTATGGAGGGAAAAACATATACTTGTGAAAATTTACACAACACAAGCGGTATAATTTATACCTAAGTTTAACGCAAATAATTAAATTGAAGGTCTAAATGACTCATATCATAAACCAAAAAATCCTTGCTCCGTTTCTCCGGTATTAATCATACCGGCTGACCAGTGTGTCGAATACTAAACAAATCCTGCAACTATGGATACAAATGAAATTCTAAGAAAGCAGATTTTTGCGATATTAAAAAATCAACTCAGGGATAACAATCCACCAGAGACTAAAACAACATATGATAGATTGCAAAAACAGGGATATGATGATTTTCAAACCCGACAAATGATTGGACAATGTATAATGGTTGAGATATTTGATGTCCTTAAATCTGGCAAGCCTTATAACAATGAACGATATATTAAGAATTTAAGCGCATTACCCAAGGAGCCATTTGATTCAAAAAGTTAAAGGATTTTCTAAAAAATAAATGGAGTTCAAATGTTTCGATTGAACAACATTTTAATTTAGTGAACGATTTAAATGGAAAATGAAAACAAAACTTGACGAGCAGATTCTCGAAGCCATGAGAAAAGATCCGGGAAACTGGAAGGGTCCATTCTATTATAATCGAAAAGACCCAGGATTAACAGTTCCAAAGCTTTCTTCAAATATGGGAATGACGTTTAATTTTGCAAGTCCATATCCATACATCACAATAATTGGAATTGTCATTATCATCATTGCCTCCAGATTTTTTCTATAATATCAAAGTAAGCCTTCGGCCAACTGCATCCTGAGGTAATATACATGAGGGGTTAGCTTTGCCGCTCAGCATTTTATTATGAAAAGGTAGCAAGGAACCCGGCTCATAAAATGGCCGGAATAAAACTCAACTTAAGGAATGAATTCGCTATTATTATTCTTCGAAATCATTTTTTGAGAGCTGACTTTTGCTCTGGCAATTCTATACTTAATCAGATCTTCTTTGGACCCACTCATTTCAATTTAACCCCTTCATTTTTAATATTTTCAAATAGGGGAGTGATGGAGTAATTATTGTTCCAATCACTCTTGGAATAAATAAGAGGAGAAATGATCTCACCTGTTTCCAATTCCAGATCGTAAAACTCATCCATGAATTGGGTTTCAAGGTCAAAAGATAGTTTAGGAGAATTGAGTAAGATTAAAAGATCCCGGTCAGACAGTTTTTTTGAATTTCCTCTTGCTTGAGAACCATACAAATAAACCTCAGAATCAGGGGCGTTCTTATCAACGACTTTTATGATCTAGTTTAATATTAGCTCTCTTTTGCTCATATGACAAAGATACGGAATTTAATTAATCTATGGACCTGGAGGTTTCAGCCGCTTGACCCTAACAGATCTGTATATCAGGCATTCTAAACAACATCCTGCTTTAATGGTAAGAATCCGGGTTGTTTCGATTGATTCTCGTCCTCCTCATGAAAATGTGAAGGCGAAACCCCATATTTTTTCTTGAAGCATTTGGAAAAATATTTGGGATCGTTAAAACCTATCAAATAGGCAATTTCACAAATACTTTCCGGATTCTGCAATAAAAGCTGAGCGGCTCTTTTAAGCCTGACCTCCTTGATAAACTCGGTGATGGACAATCCAGCATATGCACTCAGTTTTCTGTACAACTGCGACCGGCTCACATTCATTTTGTCGCACATGATATCCACGCTTAAATCCGGATTTTCAATATTATCCTCAACAACGCTCATGGCCTTGTGCAGGAACTTCATTTCGGCTGATTCCAGTTCGACTTTTGAAGGCTGGATATAGTCAATATTGGGTTTACCGTCCCGTATAGCCACAGAGGCCTCAAAGAGGGAAATTTTCTTGAAGAAGGGTCTGAAATAGAATTGGATAGACATGAGGATACACAGGATTACGACAAGATAGATAGCCATGGCATACCCGGTTTCCCAGAAGGATTTGGAGATGAAGATATTAATGCTTTTGCCTTTATTGTTCCATTTCCCATCGCTGTTGGAACCGATAAATGAAAAGGTATATTCACCGGGAGGGACATCCTCGTAATGGGCTATTCTGTCGGGACCCGCTAACTTCCATTTCGTATCGTAGCCTTCTAAAATATACTTAACACGGTTCTTCTTCGGGTTGAAATAACTCAGGGCAGCAAGTTGAAGAGTAAAGGATTTCTGGGTGTGGGAAAGGTGTACTTCTTTTGTGAATTCAATATTCTGGTGAATTGGACCTGATTCTGTTACCTGGACAGGCTGGCTATTGATTTTAAGGTCGGTAACAACGAGATCGGGAACATATTGAATATCCCTTAAACTGTCGGGATTAAACCAGACTAACCCGCGTGTCGATCCAAAATAGAGATTCCCTGCACGATCTTTAGCAGCGGACCTTGGAGAGAAAGCATTTGCCGGGAGTCCGTCACTGTCATCATAATTTTTCAAAATCGTTCCATCCTCAGAAATTGATGAAATGCCACCTTTAGTGCTTATCCACAGACGATTCCCTAAGTCGAAACAAATAGCAGCAATCCAGTCATTCTCAAGACCATCAGAAACGGTAAACCGTTTAAACACAGTATCTCTATTATTTACCATATTTAACCCGGCATGTGTTCCGATCCAAATGTTGTCTTTTGAATCCCTCTCAAGGCACTCCACAAAATTGTCAGAGATACTTCTTTCGTTATTCTCGTTGTTCTGCATATAAACAAATCGGGGAGACCCTCTTTTCAGGAGATCCACTCCTCCTCCCCAGCAGCCGATCCACAGATTTCCCTTGGAATCAGTAGCGAATCCCGTTTGATAGTGGCTGGGAGAAAGATCCGTGTTTATTCCGGCATAGTAAGAAATATCCGATTTCCAGGTCCTTGTGTTTGAATCATAAAAGATCTGGTATGCACCACCGTTAACGCCTACCCAATAATGAAGTGAATCTTTTTTGGAGATCATCAGGATCTGGACATTTGCCAGTTTGGAGTCATTTTTAAAATCGACATGGATTTTGGTAAATTTTTCATTTTTCATGTCGAAGGTGGACAAACCATCTGATGAAGCACAGAGTATGGAATTCATACCGGGGAGCTCCAGCATCGAAACCAGATCAGAAAAAGGGGTCTTAAAAACTTTATAATGGCTGGTTTGCGTATTGTATAAAACAAGGTTGTTCAGACTGGAGAAGTATATTTCATCCTTTTTGCCGGAAGTCAGAACACTCATCACCGGCTGGTCGTAAAACGCGACAGAATAAGGCAGGACAAAGAACTTTTTACGGTGCAGATTAATCATACCTATCGATCCATATTCACTTCCGGCCCAGACAGTATTGGTTTTATCGATGAAAGCAGTGGAGATGTCTTCAAGAGAAGAATGGGTATTTTCAATAAGCTGAAATTTTGAATCGGCTGTAGTAAATTTCAGAAAGCCTTTGTTGGTACCTATCCAGATAATACCATTTTTCCCAACCTGGATACTCCGGCAATTCTTTACGAATTCAGGAAGGGGCATTTTCGTAAATTGATCGTCATTGATATTATAGGAAATCAACCCGTCGCCCCAGGTTCCCAGCCATAATATTCCGGGCCTGACTTCAGCGATGGCAAAAATATTACAGTTGTCGAACCGTGTTCCCTTTCCAAAATGAATCACCTGTTTCTTGTCCAGATCGAACAGGTGTAATCCTCCCTCCCAGGTTCCGAACCAATATTTTCTCCCGGTGGATTTTTTGAAACAAAGAATCTTGTTGCTGTGAAATTCTTCTGAATTGGAACTGTTTTGGAGAAATCTTTCAAATTTGCCGGTAGCCGGATCGAAGTAATCGAATCCTCCGCCGTCCGTACCAATCAAAAATCTACCACTGTCAACCGGAAATATAGAGTATATTTCATTAAAGCTGATTGAGGTAGAATCGGAATCGCTGTGTAAGAACCTGATAAAATTACCGCTTTTGGGATCAAATCGATTTAATCCGCCTCCCTTTGTTCCGATCCATAAATATCCTGAGGTATCACCCTGAATGGAAAGTATATTATTGCTTCCGATACTCTTTGAGTCAGCAGGGTCATACTTGTAAGATTTTAACTGATATCCGTCAAAGCGAAAGAGTCCGGTCTCCTTACCAATCCAGATGAATCCGGGCTTGTCCTGGTAAATGGCGTTTACCCGGCCTCCAAAATCTTTGGGATCGGATAGCAAAACAGGATCAAGAACCGGATTTTGTGCTAACAATCCTGATGAAAGGAGTTGTAAAAACAACACTACTCCATATCCCCTGAAAGAAATTCGTTCACACATCCCAGGCTTTAGTTAGATATTGCAATGTAAAGAAAAAATAATCAATATAAAAAAGAACATTTAACTGCCATGGATTAAAAATAATTTAAATAGAATGATTAAAGATAGGGTGCACATGGTTGTCCTGTAATCCTAAGAGCCTGAAAAGGTTGATCCTCATGGATCAACCCTGATGGTGTAAATATGGAAGGGGCGGCCGGACGCAGCAAACCATGTTACAGTTTATGGTTTTGGTGTCCGGCCTGTTTTGAGCCGGTCGACGGAAGTCCCGGCTCATTTCATTATAACAACTTAATGATCTTCAGATGCTTTACCTTTCCAGGGAATGAAAAATGTCTGTTAATAAGCCCCGATGTCAGGTTTTTCTCCTGACGGCAGTTTTTGCCCGGAAAAATTCTCAGTGTATCCAAGATTTAAGCCTGCTCCTTTTGCAGGGCTTTTATCGGTGAGGGAAAAATCTTTTCCGGCCTCGTTTACGAATCCCGGATCAGCAACTACTTCATTTGGTCCAAGTTTATAGCCAACCTCTGCCCTGGGAAGGATCTGGTAAATATTGTTTTCATGCACAAAATCACCCGTCGGGGCGATATTATGAACAACATCCGGGCCGCCTCCAAGTACAAAAATATTATTACGGAGGTACAGGGTTCCTTCCGGCGGAGGTGTAAATTCATTTCCGAAATTTATCAAAGAAGGTCTCACTCTTCCATACCTCCTGATCACCGTGTTGTTATCGACTTTCCAGTTCCTGATGTTTGCTGTACCATTCTTTCTGACATAGATGTGAAGAAAAATAAAAATGTCGCTGCTTTCCAGGGAAACGTTGTATGCTATGGTTACATTTTCGGAGCTGCCGGCTTCGACAAAACCGTTACACCGCTCCACCCAGTTATGATGAATGTAGGTATTGCTACCTGCATTTAAAAGTTCAACAAATCCGCCGTCCAGGATATAATCGTAACTGTGTTGTTCGCAATTGACAGCCCTGTTATAGGAGATCTCATTATTGTCGGTCCACATCCAGAAGGCCACAGCTCCGTAATCATCATCTTTGTTGACCTCAGCCGGCGTATCCCTGATCATAAACAGATCATGCACATAATTCCGGGTGAACAGGTTATACATGCTATGGGAGGATACCCCCATACCCGAATTGGTTATCTCGCAATTCCTGATCACATTGTGGTCGGCACCTTTGACAAGCTCTATTGCGGCAAAGGGTGCATCCCTGACCAAAAATCCGTCGAAGATATTGTATGTACCGGTAATATTCACCGCAGGCATGCTCATCTCCTGATACTGAGGCAGTGTTTTGTAATAATCAAAATCGTGTTTAACCGGACTGGGCGTACTGATCAAAGGTTTATCTCCCTGGCCGTACGATTTGTAAATAATCGGATTATCCGCAGTACCATTGCCTGAAATATTCAGTGCCTCGTTCCATTCCGAACCGCATGCAAACTGGATGATGTCACCCGGCTTGAAATTACCGGAATTAACCGGGCCGAATGTTTTCCATGGCTGGTTAATACTTGTACCCGGATTCGAATCATTCCCGGTAATACTGTTTACATAATATTCAGCGGCAAAGGACCGACAAATGTTTAAAACAAGCATGAGAAAAAGGATACCCGGCAAATAGACTTTACGGTTTTTCATAGCTGGCTATTTTTTAATATTGAAACGTAAAAACCAATTCGGTACATTTTGGATTAAAGTGTTATAAAGCTCTTGCCTTTAATGGCATTGCCTTCATAGACAAAATCGTTGTCGCCAAAATTTACAATTACTTTTTTCCCGGAGGAAAAAACAGATTCCTGTACTTTACGGTCTGGGGTTACAAACCGGTGAGAAACCATCTCATCGTATCCGATTTTTTCCAGCCATGGACAAATATTCCTGTAACTTTCAACAAAGGTGCGTTTATACTTTCTCCAGAGTTCCTGGTCTATACTCCACAACGGGGCCGTGCCGTAAAGGATATTGAAGAGATCTTTTTTCCACCAGATTTCAGGCAATTTGTCATTTCCGTCTTCCCATCTCCACGTGGTCACATTTGCATCATGATAAACCAGTTCATAAAGCGGAACTCTTATGTATTCATTGATTGAATATTTCAGATAGTCGTCGGTTGCCGTACTGGTGCTGATCATGATGGAAGGGCGTTCATTACTCCAGCTGCCGATGTAATATATCGTTCCTCTTTTGTAAGCATCCGAGCCAAACCAGGTTCTGTGCAGAGTCATGAGGCCATGTGAATAAACGCTTTCCGATCCAACATAATCGGCACCCCACTCCCCTCCGCAAAACATCTTATACTTGTCGGTAAACAGTTTGTAGATTTTCGTAACGGCTTCCCTGTACTGAGTGCGTGTGAGAGGGTGATCCTTATCATAACATTCATAGAGCATATTGGACAAATAAACATCAATGAAATAGGATTCATGGGGATAGATGCTCAATTCTTTATCTACCCGCAATCCGGGGATAAGCGGATACACTGCCGCGGGACAGACATGTGATCCGAATGAGCTTTGGTCAATTGAGCCATCTTTTTTCTTAAGGGTTATGGCCGGATACATTCCCGGATAATGCGGTCTGCTGAGAAAAGCCTGGTCAGGCTTGTCAGACGGGGGCCTCACTATGGAATCCGAAGGATGGATATCTCTGAACAACTCATATACACCGGAAGCATATCCGAGCTCCTTCAGCCGGCTGTCATAATCCGGTTCTGGATAAGGTGTGTGGTTAGGGTCCCAAAGGATGAATGCCTTGTCAATGCCTGATTTTTTCATCTCTTTGGCAAAACTTACTTTCCTGGCTTCATCCCATACATATATATGAACAGCACCGATCATCTTCCCGATGGCCGGAAATTTCTTCTGGTTTTCCCTGAGGGTGACAACCTGGTTTCTTTTCCAGATATAATCACGGTATTTTTTACATTGCGCCACATAGCCTCCTTCATCGAAAAAGTGATAGATTGCTTTGCGGTCATATCCGAACGTTCCCAGAGTGGAAAGCCATACCGGTTCAAAGGTTAACAAATTATCCTGTCTCACGACGTCAAATGCGGCATCATCGGGCGTGTCGAGGATAACCATGTAACCGGTTTTAAAATCGTGGTCTGTGAAACCCAGCCAGCTCATAGTTAATCCGCCGGCCATGGTGTATAAATTATTCCGGCCGGCACCGAAATCCGGATCGTCAGCCTGAACCAGGTAGCCTTCGCTGTCGGTCATAAGAAGATAATCATTACTGTCAGGCGATTTGAAGGCAGGCGGGAAGGAAAGTTCAGTCATGGCACCTTCCGGATCTGATGTCAGGGTGAATACAAGATCTGACCCGGGAGTCAGGGAAAGATTTACCGTCATTTTCATCGGTGCCTTAAAAGCTATTTCCAGGCTGTTTCCATTTTGCTTTATTTTCTTTAGTGAATAGGTTTCCTTAAAAGGCACCTGTTCCCATGTCCTGTTGCAGCGATTGTCCTTAACCGAGATCTTAAGTGCCTGGTCGTCAAATTGTACTGTCAGTCCGGAATTTGAAATGGTCCAGATCTTTGAATATCCTGTGAAAGAATAAGTGACCAGGAGGACCAATGCTATAAGTACTTTTTTCATAGTATATGGTTATTTATAAAACGCATACGAAAATCATTATGATCACCGTAATAGCTTTTCCTGTTTGATTCATTTGTGACATTCTTAATAAGCTCCAATATCAGGATTAAGCCCTTTGGTCAGGTGTTTCCCTTCAAAATTCTGAAAATAACCAAGATTCCGGCCGGCTGCCTTTGCCGGACTTCCTTCGTCAAGATGAAAATTATCGGCTGAAAGGTTCTCAAACATTGGATTCGCGACGATTTCCCCCGGTCCGGGTTTAAAACCTATCTCGGCCCGGTCAAGGATGTAGTATAGGTTGTTCTCGTGAACAAAATCACCTATTGGTGTCACATCATGTATGGTTTCGCCGGCTCCGCCCAATACAAAAATATTATTTCTCAGGAAAAAGGTTCCCTCTGGCGGTGCGGTCTGATTATTGTCAAAATTAATCAGCGATGTCCGCTCCCTGCCATATCTCCTGATAACCGTATTGTTATCGACCATCCAGTTCCTGACATTTGAAACAGAATTCCTGATCCGCATGTGCATGAAAATAAAAATATCGCTGCACTCCAGGGAGACATTATAGGCAATCGTCACATGGTTTGACGAACCGCTGCTTTCGATAAATCCGTTGCACCGTGCAGCCCAGTTATGATGAATGTAGCTGCTGTCGCCGTCATCATATATTTCGCAGAAGCCTCCATCGAGTGAATAGTCATAGCTGGGTTGTTCACAGTTAAGAGCCCGGTTGTACGAAACCTCATTATTTGGAGCCCACAACCAGAATGCCACTGCACCATAGTCGTCATCGGGATTCACTGAAAGGGGCGTATTTCTTATCATATACAAATCGTGTACATAATTGCGGGTGATAAGATTATAGCGGCCCCTGCAGGATATGCCCATACCGGCGTTATATACCTCACAGTTCCTGACAATATTATGGTCAGAACCTTTACCAATTTCAATACCTGCCCGGAGCGCTCCATGCGCCACGAATCCGTCAACGATAATCCATTGTCCGGTAATCAGTATCGAAAATTTTTCAGGAAAAGGATTGTTGAACTCAGGTTTGCTGCCGGAGCCATACGATCTGAAAATGATGGGTTTGTCCGGACTGCCGGCCGACGCGATGTTCAGTGCAGAATCCCATGTTGAGCCACAGGCAAAATTTACAATATCGCCTGGCTGAAAGGTTTTTGCATTCACCGGCTCAAGGGTTTTCCAGGGTGTGTCCATACTGGTTCCCGGATTTGAATCATTTCCGGAGACACTATTTACAAAGTAATTTCCGCCAAGCACCCGGGAAGAGTTCATCAGGAAGAACGTTCCCAGGATGCATATGACGATTATGGTTATTTTTTTCAATGCGTAACGGATTTTATAAGTTTAAAATCAGATTCAATATGATCCGGATTTTTTCCGGAGGAGATTCTGTTGAATTACATGCTTTTCCACTTGTCGAGAAGGGATTTCAAGCGGGAATAGCTTTCCTTGGGAGTCATGTCGGCGTTAAAGAATCCACCATGCGGCACAAATGCCGGATCTTTCATATCCCACCAGGTAATAGCATCGAGATACGATTTGGAATACAGCATAGTGTACACATCTTCGACCCATTCGGCCTGGATGGCCTCGGTGAATTCGGTTCCATGCCAGGGAAGACGTGCTCCGCCTATACCACCACCCCACCAGTCTCCGTTGGGCACGTCCGCCGACGATGACGGGATCTGAAGTTCGGTAACGTGGATACGTTTGTTGAATTTGGCAAACCTGTCGATATCCCGTTCAAATTCAAGAATGTCGCGACCCGAATGATAATACTGCAATCCTATGGCGTCGTAATCGCAACCCGCATCTTCCAGCATCTGGAGATAATCGTACGCTGTCTGCTGCCATGGTGCATGTTTCCGTCCCATATAATAATCAGACCAGGTGCCGGTGCAGTTCACAACCCTGAAACAGGTAGGGTCAGCTTTATGCGCCATTTCAGATGCAGCACACGAGAGTTCAACGGCATCATCTTTTGTGTAGTTGGGAATAAAGCCTTCGCCATACTGAACATCGGGTTGCACATGAGCTTCATTGATTACATCCCAGACATGAATCCGCCCTCGGAATTTTAGTATCGTATGATTGATGTAATCCAGACAGATCTGTTTCACCTCGCTGAAGGGTTTGTTCCAGACCCATTCAGGTGTGGTCGGTGTCAGGAAGATTAGTGGATGTCCCTTCGGAACGATCTGAGTTTTTTGCAGGGCTTCAATGACCGGTTCGACCCTTGAATAATTGAACTGGCCTTCCTGCCGCTGGGTACTGCTCATGTAGAAGGGAACCGTTCCATAGTTGAAAAGGGATTCGAAATATTTGGCGTATTGAGAATCGGCATCCCTGAACCCAAAAGCATTACATCCAAACAAAAAACCGGGGCGGCCACCCGTCTTCTCAATTTTCTGGCGTGCCCGGTCAAGGACGACCATCTCACCGCCATACAACGATTCACGGAGGGATTCAAAAGCCCATTTGGCCACCTCTTTGTCATTTTTGTTCCTTTTATTTGTGGTGTTCGCTTCCTCACATTTTGAGAAGAAGTTTTCCGCATCGGTTATCCGTTTCAGGGTATCAGACGAAAGCGTGATCCCTGCACTCTTACATTCCTGCATCAGCCGGTGAATCGTCGCCAGCCGGTCGGCAGCAAATTCATAATTCAGGAACAGGGTGCCTGAATTTTGTAACGATTCGGCCGTATACCCTTTTCCCCGGTTATCAGCATAAAGAAATACCTCGCCAAATCCCGGAACCAATACCGGCAGGCTTATCCGGAAGGGTATATTGACAGGATTGAAATCAATTTCTCCTGGGGAGAAAACAGGATTAATTACGAATGGACGGGAAAGAAGATCACAAATATAAAACCGGTCCATGTTCTTCGGGTCAAAAGGTTCGCCCTTTGCATTCAGAAGTTTGCATTTGACTGGTTCATCACTCACCCGTATAATAGGCGGCGTGGATAATACAGCGCTTTTTGCGGCAAATGGGATTATGGCCAGTGAGCCAATGACCTGACGGCGGGTCCATTTTTTTTGTTCCATAATGGCTGATTTTTTGATTTATAAATGTTGTTTTTATCTCACGATATAAATCCTTCCTGTAAACATTTTAATGATGAGTTCGACAGACAGGTTATTTGTCCGGCAAACCAACGGCTTTTGTTTAACAGTATGAGGATATTGATTTTCATTTTTCAGTTTCATTAAAGATTGAGTCTTTTCAATCGGATTATTTTTAGTGTTAACGGTTAAAAATTTACCTAAACGATTCATAACAGGTATTTCCCAGAATATCCGATGGATTTTCCCGTCACCTTCAGGATATAAATGTCAACAGAAAGATGACTTACATTTATTTCGCCTGAATTTGACATTTTTTTATGTGTGATAAGTTTACCATCAAGACTGTATAAAAAAACATCACATGGTTCGTCAGGTAATTGACGAATGGTTAGAACATCATCATACAGTCTGACGGCAACCGGCTTTACGTTCAGATAGTTTTTCACTGAGGTGACCGGTGTTCCGCCATACTCGTAAGCACCAATATCAATAATCCCGACAATCCGGGTATTGTAATCCAGATCCGCAAAATAGTAACCGTAGTCTGTGGTGCCGGCATCGACAGCGGGACTGGCAGCCTGCAAATGAAAATCCGGCGAACTTACATTGGCCGGATCAACCAGCATCGGGTTTGTTGCCGTTTGGTTGTTATTAACTCCCTCTACTGAAATGGTCATCCCGTTGCTGCTCGCTGCAGGTAAGGATGGATTGAATGTGGAATAAGTGATATTGTTGTAAAAATTTACATTTGAGCTGACGCCAATTCCGCTTGTGGCACCTGCAAATATTGCATGTGCATCTGAATTGGGAACCGTTGAAACACAAAGATTATTAACGGCGGTCACATTTGATGCAAAATAAATACTCAGATCGCCGTTCCAGTCGCTGTTGGCCTGGTCAGACCGGGTGCAGTTACCATAAACGGTATTGTTCCTGACGGTAATATTGTTCGACCAGCACATGTGTATGCCCTTGCCGCCATTGTTGTAACAAAGGTTATTTTCGATTAGAACGGCCTGTGTGGTATAGGTAAGATCCTGTGCCAGACCATGGTGATTTCCGGATTGTGTATTCCGGAGATCATCAATGATGATACCGTTGCCATCTGTCAGGGCTGTTTCAGGTCCATTGTCATTTAAGTAACAGATATTGCCCCTTACGATGTAGTGAAACCCGTCTTTGGTATCGTAGGAAGAGCGGCCATAAATTGAAATTCCGCTTCCACAATACGGCATCAGCCAGGCATTTTTGTAACATACATTGTATTCGATGGTGATGTAGTCACAATCCTGCACCGCAATGCCTGCCTGTCCTGAGTCATGGCATTTATTATTTCTCACCGTTATGTGATGAATAAAAGATCCATCATCCTTTGGCATGACACCAACACCTGAACCGTAGATAGCAGGCGCAACAAGCTCGAACCCGTCAATGGTGATGTAGCTGGCCTTGATGGTAAAACAATTGTACCAGCTGTTCGTCACTTTTGCACCCCATTTATTCAGTGATTTGAAAACGATGGCGGATGAGCTGTTCCCGCTGTGGTTGACCTTGACTTCCTCAGTGTACGTTCCGTCTCCGACAAAACAGGTATCCCCGGCTTTCATAACGTCGGCCGATTTCTGGAGTGAGGCCCAGGAATTCTCAGGACTGGTTCCGCTGTTCGAATCGTTACCCGATTTGGAAACATAGTAATTTGTCCCGAAGGAAAGCTGAACGGAAGTGAGAAAACTTAAAATAATTACACATTTCTTCATGAATGGTTTTTTAGTGATTCATATCATCGACGATCCGCAAAATCCTCATCGCAACGAATAAACGGATCCGGCTGAGCAAGGGCCCGGGCCCCGGTCAGGTTCAGCCATAATAAAATGGCGATCGTTTTCCTTACTGATATCTGGTTCATCCGTTTATTCATCCTGACCAACGTCATCCTGTTTTCAAACTCTGGTTCCTATTCTTTTCTGAATTCGTTCACTTCGTTATCGCTCCTCAGACCATTATCATTAATATAGTTGATAAAAAGCCGCTTCGCGACAACAGACGAAGGGAGGTCGCTCTCCAGATTAGGCAGCATATCCAGGGTGGATAGCAGGATATGTCCTTTTCCCAGCCGGATATAGCTGACCGCGGAAAACAATTCATGCCGATGATCCGCATAGGCCCCCACCAGGGTTATATCGTTCTTGATCCGTAATCCGTACCTGTTCCTATCGTAATTTGCGAAGCATTGGTATTCCCAGTTGAATGCGGTATTTACAGGAAGTCCGGAAAAATAATTATTATCTTTCACAAAGAAATTCCCGCCGTACCAAACCGTCTGAAGCTGCTTTTTTCCCCGGTAATCAATGATCTCCTTATCTCCCAGATAATTTGCCCATTTATCGGCATCTGCTACGATAACAAGGGTATGACCTTCTGCGACCCATTCAAGTAACTCCTGACGAACATTATAAGAATTCAGTGGCCTGCCGGTTCCGCAGATCAGTAGGTCTGCATCCGGCTTTCCTCCTTCATACACCGGCAATTCATTAAAATTCCGGGTTTTAAGGAAGCGGTTGATGATGCCGGAACTGTCGAAAACCATGGCGTTGAGTTTGAGACTGCCTGCTATCGCGAGCCTTACTGAAAAGATTTTATCAATACCGGTTGCAACCACCCGGTTGCCCTTTTTCAGCTGTGCCCTTACCGTGCAATACCCTTCAGTGGAAGGAATGACCGGTACACCTTTCTCCAGCAATTCGCCATATACGCTCCCTCCACTCACGCTGACGGGAAAAGTTTTTGTCATCAGGACACCCGAACTGTCAGATGCGGTGATTTCAAGATTATAATTCCCGTGCAGATCTTCCTCATTGACGATATAAAAATCTACCAGGCTCTCCTTACCGGTTTCAATGACCTTGTTTCTGATCTTTACAGCAACATACAAAGGCTGGTTGTAACAGGCAATCAGAGGAATGTCTCCCTTGGGGTTTCGATAGCAATCGACGATTCCCGAATGATTTTCAAGTTTTTCTTCTTCCCAGCCATTGACGACATATCCGTCAATGGTATTATTGATGCGGACATTTTCAATAATTCTTCCCTGATAGTAATATGCCACATTGGCCAGACTACGGGTAAGACTGTCCACATTGGGAAAAGCTTTCCGAAAACCTTTCTCATCCAGAAAGTCGTTGAAAGCCTTATATTGCTTCAGGTAGTCGTCGCTGTCCCATCCTCTGAGGTCCTGCGACGCGATCTGGTCTTTGATCAGTTGTAAGCGGCCGGGGGTACCAATCGCCCCTTCCTCACCATAAAAAATTATTTCCGGCTTATGGTTGGTATAACGGCAGTAATCGGTTGGGTTGTTGTACAGGGCATCATAGTAAACACCCGGTCCGGCTGCGTGGTGTTCATCGTACCATCCGAATTCCAGCTGCTCCTGGTCATATGGTAACATGTAGAGTTTGGAGGGGCAGGGGGTCAGCGGACATTTACCGTTGTAAAAATCAGGACCGTAGTATTGTGAAGTATAGGTAATGATGCGTGTTTCATCAATGAGATGGCAGGCTTTCATGTCGGCATGCGCTTCCGGCGTCGGATCAATACTGGACTCGTTCAGCATGTTATAAATGATCAGTGACGGATGATTCCTGAATTGCCTGACCATCCGTGTGATCTTGGTGTACTTCCACAAATGGGAAAATTCGTCAAAGTTACCGTCGTTGTACCCGCCCGGTTCGGCATAATACAGTAATCCCTTCTCATCGGCCAGATCCAGAATTTTCTCCTGACCGATGGCCCGGTGAAAGTTTAACATATTCAGACCAAGCGATTTTGCAATATCTATCTGTTTTTTAGCGAGTTCATCAGTCGGGAAGATGCCATTCACCGGCCAGAATCCCCAGGAGATGCTGGAACGAAGAACGATCCTTTTTCCGTTCAGATAAAACTGCTTGTCTCCGTTAACATCCCGGACTTCGAACCACCGGAAACCAAAACGCACCTTTTTTTCATCGACCGTCGCATCGTCACCCTCCCATTTCACATTCAGATAGTAAAGGTTTGGCGATTCAACCGACCATAAGCTTGCTTTTTTGACGGTCAGCCCATCCCGAATGATGTTCTCACCATCCTTCAGTTCTGCCGGGAAGCTTTTGGCAGCGACCAGCGAATGATCTTTTACATCATACACTGAGCAGGTTATCTTTCCGTTTGAAACGCCACCGGAGCTATTGTTGATCGTAATTTCCAGTCCTATTTTACGGGGATCCGGGTTGTTCTTCACGAAAATATCATCAACATAGACCGGATCAGTGATGACGACCCGTACATCTCCGGTAATTCCTGAGAAACCATGACTTGGGATGGTCTTGTACTTCCCCCATTTATAAAGAGGCCAGTCGCACCAGGTAAATCCTCCATTGGGATCTGTGATGCGTATAGCGATGCTGTTCGGCGCATCGTATTTCAGGAATGGAGTCATGTCGGTATAGAATGAGGTGCCATCGACCAGATTGTAACCGGCAAGATGCCCGTTGATATAGATCTCGGCCCGGACTCTTGCCCTTTCCACATAAAGCCGGATCTTTTTCTTTTTCAGGGAATCGGGCACTTTGATACTGGTGCTGAACCAGGATACACCCAGATAATCACCGGAGACGCCGTAAGGATTTCCATTTTGTCCCCAGAAATATTCCTCCACCGTTGCCGGCAGATGGATGGATATTCCTTTGTCCAGATTTTCCCAGCCGCCGGTAGGACTGTTGGAAGGTAATTCCTTCAGGTTTACCGGGGGAAGAAACAACTCATCATTCCAATACGGGGCTTTGGGATCGAGCCATAATTTCCATTCATTTCCTCCCAGGGAAATCTCCCGTACCCCTGGATCAGAGAGGCTCTGTGCCTTTGAGATCCCCAGCAGGCATATTCCGGCCAGAACAGGAAGGATCCTTCTTAAAAGTCTTTTCACTTTCACTGTGTTTATGTTTAATCCCTCAGGCATGCTTATGGGTTTTGTACTTTGTTCATAGTATGGCTCATTCCGCACATCATCTCACCCGGAATTCTCCTTTTAAAACCGGCGGTGCTCCAAGCTCTTGCCCTCGTTTTCCCGGTGAAACACCGCCCGCGAAAATTTCAAACACGCCCTTTTCAATTTTCCGGTTTCCCGCCTCATCTACCAATTCCATCATCGGTGGCTGTACGGTAAAATTTATGATTTTGGATTCTCCTGGCTTCAGGGATACCCGGTCAAAGCCGATTAACGAATTTACAGGCACCCTGACATCGGCATCAACATCTTTAATATAGAACTGGACCACTTCGTTGCATTCGACATCTCCCTCGTTCCTGACATTTACGGAAACCTTCACCGAGTCCCCTTTTTGGATGACCGGTTTGCTGATCTTCAGGTCACTGTAAGAGAATTTGGTATAGCTTAATCCAAAGCCAAAAGGATACAGAGGTTCTTCCTTCATGTAACGATAGGTCCTGTTGTTCATCGAATAATCATCAAAAGGGGGCAACTGGTCAACCGATCTGGGAAAGGTAACGGGCAGTTTACCCGAGGGGGAAACCTCTCCCCACAAAATATCGGCAACAGCGTTTCCGCCTTCCTCACCGGGGTACCATACAAACAGGATAGCATCGGCAATGGAATCAAGTTCCGGAACACTGATGGGGCTTCCGCCGGTAAGGATCACGACCAGGGGCTTGGGATTGTCTTTCCTGATCTTTTTCAGGTATTCGAGCTGATGGGGCGGCAGGCTGATGCTCTGACGGTCTCCCTTGTCTGGTGATGCGTAGGATTCTCCCTCCTCGCCTTCAAGCAGTGTGT
Source organism: uncultured Bacteroidales bacterium (assembly GCA_963732905.1). Taxonomy (GTDB): domain Bacteria; phylum Bacteroidota; class Bacteroidia; order Bacteroidales; genus DASQZK01. Next base: position 193,335 of record CAVTBM010000004.1, on the reverse strand, counting down.
TGATTCCGAAAACGGCAAAACAAATATCGTAGTTTTTGGGAGATCCGGAAAACCAGTCGATCGGGTTGACATTCTTTCTGGTCAGCATCGTCCCCATCTTGTATTCCATCAGCTGACCCGGTTTAATCTTGGAAGCGATGCCTTCCACAATGGTCGACATGCGGGGATTATTCCCATTGTAGTTCGATAACAGCGATTGCATGTCGGCAGCCGTTGGTCCGATGACATAAAAAGAATTATACCGGTCATCCACAGGCAAGACGCCGTTATTCTTAAGCATGACAACCCCCTCCCGGGCGGCTTTTCTGGCCAGCTGACGGTGAGCTTCCGAATTGATCACCTCCGGAGAGATCTTCTCATAGGGGTTACGTCCGGGCGGGTCAAACAAACCAAGTCTGAACCGGATCTCCAGCAGCGGACGCAGTGCTGTATCGATATCGTTTTCGGTGATGAGGCCATCTTTAAGGGCGGGTTTCAGGTATCTTACGTACATATCGCCGCAATTCAGATTGACACCTCCCTTAAGCGCCCAGGCCGCAGCTTTGTCAGGTGTATCTTCGTAATGATGGTTTCTGTAGATGTCGCCTATTGCCCCGCAGTCGGAGACAACATACCCTTTAAAACCCCAGTCTTTCCTGAGGATCTGGCTGAGAAGTTCATTATTCCCGCAGCATGGTTCGCCATTGACGCTGTTATACGCGCACATGACACCACCAACTCCTGCATCGACCAGCGATTTGAATGCCGGCAGATAGGTTTCCGCCATATCTTTTTTGCTGACCCTGATGTCAATGGTATGTCTGACACTTTCCGGTCCGCTATGTACGGCAAAATGCTTGGCGCAGGAAACGGTCTTGAGGTATTTCGGATCATTGCCCTGCATTCCCCTGACAAACATCGAGGCCATTTCACCCGTTAAAAGGGGATCTTCCCCCCAGGTTTCCTGCCCTCTTCCCCAACGGGGATCCCTGAAAATATTGATGTTCGGCGACCAGAAGGTCAGGCCGCTGTGCCACAGCTTCCGGTTTGATTCAGGAGTCGCCTGGAATTGTGCACGTGCTTCATCCGAAATGGCCGTTCCGATCTGGAAGATCAGGTCTTTATCGAAAGTTGCGGCAAGACCGATGACCTGGGGAAAAACCGTGCCGACCCTGCTGGCCGTTCCGTGTAATGCTTCGTTCCACCAGGTGTAGGCCGGGATGCCCAGGCGGGGAATGGCATCACAAATGGCATTCAGCTGAGAGATCTTTTCATCGATGGTTAAGTGATCCATCAGATCATTCATCCGGACTTCAAGAGGCAAATCCGGATTCTGGAAATCATAAACTGTATCACAATTTGCGGGCTGAGCATATAAGCGTAGAAAGCCAGAGGAGATAAATATTATAAGGATATAGATCAGAATCAATTTTTTCATGGGTCGAACGTAGTTATTCGGGAATCGTTATATATCCTTTCGCTTTTATCATTTTCCCGTTAAACATATAATCCGTATCGCCGAAATTTACGATCACTTTTTTGCCACCGGAGAAATCACTCTCCTGAACCTTATGATCGTTTGTGATGAACTTATGTGAAACCAGTTCGTCATATCCGACTTTCTGGATCCAGGGAAGAACGTTTTTGTAACTTTCAATAAAGGTCAACTTATACTTTCTCCATAATTCCCGGTCTATGCTCCAGAGTGGGGGAGTGCCGTAAAGAACATTAAAGAGGTCTTTCTTCCACCATAATTCCGGCATTTTATGATTTGAATCTTCCCATCGCCATGAAGTTACAATGGCATCGTGATAGACCAGTTCATACAAAGGAACCCTGGTATATTCGTTTATGGAGTATTTCAGGTATTCGTCGGTTGCCGTACAGGTGCTGATCATGATCGAAGGACGTGCATCCCCCCAATCGCCCACATAATAAATTGTACCTCTCTTGTATGCATCCGACCCAAACCAGGTACTGTGCAGTGTCATCATTCCGTCGGCGAAAACGACTTTTGATACAGCCCAGTCAGCGCCCCACTCACCACCGGTATACGCATGATAACGGTCGGAAAACAGCTTGTAGATGTCGGCAACAGCTTGTTTGTACTGGGTGCGGGTGAGCGGATGATTCTTGTCATAACATTCAAACAGATCCTTCGAGAGATATACATCCACAAACCAGCCTTCGTGGGGGTACAAACTGTACTCTTTGTCGGCTCTCAGTGAGGGGATTAAGGGTAGTATGGCTTTCGGGCATACATGAGAACCGAAGGATGTCTTATCGACAGTCCCGTCTTTTTTCTTAACCGTAATTTCCGGGTACAGCCCGGGGAAATGCGGTCTGCGCAGAAAGGTTGGATCCAGACTGTCGGGTAATGTAATCGTGTCTTCCGGATGAATATCCCGCCAGAGGTCCTGAACACCCGAGGCATAACCCAGCTCCTTCAAACTGTCATCATAGCCCACCACTGGATATGGTGTATGATTGGGATCCCAGAGAATAAATGCCTTATTGATCCCTGATTTTTTCATTTCTTTAGCAAAACTCACCTGCCTTGCCTGATCCCAGACATACATGCGCACAGCCCCGATCATCTTCTCCATGGCCGGAAATTTTTCCTGGTTTTCCTTTAAGGTTATCACATCATTTTTTTTCCAGGCATAGTCGCGATACTTCTTGCATTGTGCGACATATCCGCCCTTATCGAAAAAATGATAGATCACCTTCCGGGAATATCCGAATTTTCCGAGCGTAGAATGCCATACAGGTTCAAACGTTATCAGATCACCATCGTGGAAACTCCGGAAAGCAGCATCATTGGGAGTGTCAAGTATTGCTATATATCCTGTTTCAAACTTTTTATCCGTTATGCCCAGCCACGGCATGCACAATCCTCCTGCCATGGAATAAATATTGTTTATACCGAGCGGATAGTCCCGGTTATCAACAGGAAGCAACATACCTTCCCCATCAGTCATGAGCACGTAATGGTTAACATCAGGCGTTTTAAAGGCGGGGGGAAACATCAGATCATCCATCACCGTTTTTTCAGCTGCCGTAAGACTGAAAATCAGATCCGAAACGTCAGATAAGGTGATGTTTACAGTTAAGGGAAAATTTCCCTTGAGATCAAAAGTCAGTGAATTACCTTTTTGCGAGATTTTCGCAATTGAATATTCATCCTTAAACGAGTCCTGAACCCAGGTTTTATTGCAGCGGTTGTCTCTGACAGTGAGGCTGAGTGCCTGATCATCAAACTGAACATCAAGGTTTTCGTCTGAAAGTCTCCAGATTTTCGAATATCCGGTGAATGAAACAATGATCAGAAAAATTGTAGTTAATGTTATCGTTTTCATTGTGTACTTATTTTAAACTTTCCAGCCATCTGACTTGACAGATCATTGAACCGGGTTAATGGTTTTCCTACATGTATTAAACAACCAGGCCATTCTGGTAAGTATAGTAAGAATGCTTTATGTTCATAAGACAGAAAATTTTCAACGATGAACCGTGATAAAGTTATTCCATATTTATTCGGGCAAAGTAGAACATTTTCTCAAAAAGGGGGGCCGAATCATGCAACAACCCTGCTACGTTCTAACCGGCAGCAATATCAATCATTCTTTTTACCCCCGGATTCGGATTGGTTATTTCCTCTGCAGACCGGATTGTGATGGTAGGAATCATTCCGTGTTCCAGGAAGATTTGCATCCGGGTTTCTGATTCCTTCGTTTGTCCTGAGAGGCCATTATATCCGAACGCACGACACACTCTTCCCAGAAGAACTTCATTCAGGTTGCATCCTCCGAGACGTTCCAACCCGTCCATAGAAGTCATGAAATTGAATGTATGAGCCTGTCCGAATGACAATTTCCGGGCGATTATTTCATTCAGCCCTTCTCCTCCAACCACAAGACCGTTTCCAAGTCCGGCTATATGTTCGATCAGGCGGTTCATCCCCTCGGTAGGCGTCATAGCCTCAACCAGGCAATTGTTAAGGTTCCAGGTGTTAAAGGCTACATCAACAAAAGCGGTCTCAAGACCCAGATCCAGGGCAGGTTTACGGATATTCTCCCCCAGAATTGATCTCCACCTGGCAAGTCCCGGATGTATTTTTACCATAACTTTTTTATCACTGTTGTTTAAACGGATCAGATTTGATTCCGGAACGCCTATCGGGGTATGATTTACCCAGCTCCAGCCCTGAATTTGTTTTGTCTGAACGTCCCGGTAAACAAAATCCCTGACCTGGGTATATACCGGATTGTTTGGATCCATATCAATGGTGTTGAAATGAGGCATGATACGGAATCCCATATTCTGACATTTTTTTATGAAAGCTTTACCGCTCTCGCTGGCATTATATGTCGGATAATTTTCATCATAATTGTCAGTTCGCCAGTTGGGAAAATGCAACAGAATTTTTTTGGGTGAGACTCTTTTTGCCAGGGCATCGAGAATTTCCGGTTCTCCGGGACACCATGATAAAGCCAGGCTGACATCATGTATCCAGGGTTGCCGGTTCTGTTCTTCGGCGTCCATATGATAAGCCTGCCAATACCATTGCCGGTATGTTTCAACTGGCTCCTGCCAGTTTCCCTTGTAGGTATTGATCCTCCAGCAGAGGCCTCCTGCACTCAGGTTGTTGTCCACAGGACCGTAGGCTTCACTTTCGAGTCCGATGGTAAAAGGGTCGGACCCTATGCCGGTTTGCAGTGCTTTGTAACGGTAGTTGTTGTCTTGGGTATGAATCCAGAAGCCCCCTTCTCCTGACTGGAAAATTACCAGACCTGCTTCCCATCTGGAGGGCCACATCCACCGATTATTTTTAATGAGCGGATCATCCATTTTCAGCTTAACGCCCTGGAATAAAGGAGCTACCATGTCAAGATCCGGCCTCAGTCCTGAAACAATCCAGCGGCAGGCCAACACTCCCGGACGGGAGGAATAAGCAGAAGGCTCCATAAGAAGGTCTCCTGTCTCAGGATCCGCAGAAATAAACAGGACCCCGTCACCGTCCCAGCTGTGGAAGATCACTTCGGCCTTCCGGTCTGAGATCTGATGCGTTTCAATGCTTCCGTACTTCTTCTCATTAATATCGATGATGTCATCCTTAACATATAAAAGTTGCAATGCATGACTGTTTAAGACATCCGGATTTGAAATGAATTCTTCCCCGTTAATTTTACTTTTTAATGATATTAACACGCCTTTATCAACCGTCGCTGATAATGTATAGGTTTCAATGTTTACAATGTTATCTTTAACGGTTACCGTAGCTTGTTTTCCGGATGGACCGGTTTTAATATCAGAAAATACCGGATTATCCTGGTTCCCACTAATTTTGGGTGATACATATACTGCAGCTGCGGTAAATCCAAGGTTTTTCAGAAAATTTCTTCTTTCCATGACGGGTCAGATTAGATAACATTTAACGATAATCCTGTTCCGGAAATCTTCAATTTGGGAATGTTATTTCTTTTTAATTCTATTTTGACAGATCAGGAAGCCGCCACCCGATTATGTCTATCTTCCAGGAATCCTTGCTATTTCCATGTTCATTGCGGACCTGCATCTTTTCTCCTCATCTTTTTACAGGACAAGGATAACGGAATACATCATCTCATGTCCCAGGTATGCTTTAGTTCCCGGTTACTTTTAAAAACAATACCCCGGCAGGTTCCAGCTGAAAAGTGAAATCAGAATTGGTTCCATAATCCTGGCTGTCCAGGGCATCTTCAAGTTTCACAGGCTTAACCGAATGCACAGGTACGGTTTGAGGTGAATTTTCATGATTGATGAAAACCAGGATCTCTTCCGAACCACGCTTCTTATGGAAGAATTCAACGTATTTGTTATCGACCTGAAATTCGGTGTTTGGACGAAATGCCTCATAAAATAGCCAGGAGTCCTCAGCAGCCCAGGGATTTCGCTGCTTACCCAGCGACTCTTCGACATTCGCACCCAGGTAATAATAGGTTCCTTTTCCAACCCTGGTTTTTACGAAGACATTTTTATACCCGTCTTTATCGTCATTCAGGATCAGGGGTTGATTAAGAGAAACTACTTTCGGGTTGTTGAATGAAATGCTGCGTATGGAATCTTTTATCATCCTGACGGAAAGCTTTCCACGTGTTTCTTTTGCGGCTTCAGACAGGGTTAAAACCGATGAATCCATATAGATTTCAGGACGATCTGAAAACTTTATGTTTTCAGCCAGGTCATTATACCATGACTGGTAGACTTTTCCGCCTTTCTTTAGATATCGCCCGATCCGCCTTTTCCCTTCCGGGGAAAGGCGGAAGCCTGCGATCACAACTGCAGCGGCATCAGATGGTACTTCCTGGTTTTCCCATAATATCTTTACGTCAAAATGGGCCTGTTTCGCCAGCACAAAAGGGGTGATATACCGGAGCATCGTATTGTGAAATTCCGTTGTGTAGGGAACGATAATATAACAAACCGGTAACAGGTCCTGCCATCCCTCACCCAGTTGATCAATCCAGCCGGTGCATTCCTGGTATGCCTTGCCGGTTTCTTCAGGAAGATTTTCCGTCGATAGAAGTCCCATTCTTTTATCTGCTCCGAGCTCACCGGATTTCATATTATTGAGCGAATATTCAGGTCTTAAACCCGGAGTATTAATCTTATATGCACGGTCAACCATATGGGAACCCCACCAGAAATATCCGGCATCACCTTCTGCCCAACTGCTGATATAATAGACACGCAATCCACGTGCAGCGTTAGTACCGGGCCTGGCCGAGCCATTTTCCTGCAAAAGTACAGGCTTATGAACCATGGCAGCCCATTCAGAGATAAAGTTCCCGCTGTACAGCGTTCGTTGTCCGATGCCCGGATCAAGACGGGACGTCCCGTGAAAGAAAGGATAGGAATGAACCGACATATAATCGCAGGAACGGCTAATGGCTTCAATATTAAAAAACGGATCAAAGCCGGTACCTATGCCGTTGGTAATAATGGCATCCGGAGCACCCTCTTTGAAAGCAGAGTAGATAGTATGCATCCATTTGTCGATATCATCCGGGGTAACTTCCAGCTTCATCTGGTCTACCAGGACATTGATCTCGTTCCCAAAATCAAATCCCTCCAGGGCAGGGTTGTCTTTATACCGCTTTGCAAATTCCCGTACCAGGAATTTTTCACCTTCAATAATTTCCGGATCTGTAAAAACGTTACCCAGTGCCCAGTCCGGAAGAAATGTTCCTCCTGACATCCATCCCGTAATCGGTGTAATCTGGAAAAACATTCCATACTTCGCACCTAATTCCAGGACCCGGTCGATTCGCTGCATAACTTTTTCATTCAACTTATCAGGCGCGGGTTGTACGATATTCCACAATGGAAAAAAACGCACACATTTTACCCCGATGCTTTTCATTCCGGCAATATCTTTTTCTGCCTGACTTTCATCCCAGTCTTCAAGCATCATCATCCAGTGAAGTGGCGGAACATAATTTACCCCGTTCAGAAAAAGGGCCGTATCATTCAGCAGGATATAATTCCGGCTAACGGTCCATTTGTTTTGAGCGTATGTTATTACCGGGCTGCATAAAAGAGCAATGAATATGAGGGTAGATATTTTGTTCATGGCGCTTAGTGAAAAAGTGAATAACTGTTTCCCCGACGGAAGGACTTTACCGGTAAGCATCCCGCTTTCTCCGTGTAAATTCCTTGATTTGCAAATTAGGGAATAATGGTCTCAGATAAGTAGATTATTTTCTCATTATCCGGGTACGGGTCGTTCATTTAACAAATCTGTGGTGCCTTACCAGATAGAGTATACAACTTTGAAGTTCACCGGCGGTTATTTATTTTTCTGATATTGGCCTGTATCAAAAATCAGGATGCCCCTGCCTGCGCTGCTTCCCCTATATGGTAAGAACGGAAATATAAGAAGGCAATTCTTTAATGATCGTATCAACCACCTGTGCTTTCAGTGATGTGAGATTCATTAAAATACCGACAATAAGAAAGATGTTTTGTTTCATTTTTCCGTGGCAGATTTTGAGACAGGGATTAGAGGCTTAAAAGGAGACGTCCAAATTGGCCGTCTCAACGTTGGCCTTCTAAGCAATTCATGCTTTCATCCTATAAAGTGAAATCCCAGGCATTCGCTTCATTGGCACGAACATGAATGGTCAGGGTTTTCCGGCTGCCATCGGGAAGGGTCACCAGCACATTATAATTGCCTTGAAATCCTCTGAAATTTATCCGGCCCTGTGTATCCGTTTTAAGCTGAACATGTTTCGTCATCCAGTCTTCCCTGATAAGTTTTTTCAGTTGGGTGTAAACCGGTTTGGGATTATACTCCTCATCGAGCAGTCCGCCACCTTTCAGCCAGATGTCCCTGTCACTTAAACCCCACCAGTTGATGGACACCACCGACGGATGCCCGAAGGCCAGCGTATAAAACTGGACTGCCGATTCCGCCTGAGTCTCTTCTGTCCATTTCCCGTCCCGCCAGCCGGTGATGTCTTTACCCGATGATTGTGGTATATATTCTGTGATATGTATAGGAAGATTTAATTCCGAATACATGTCGAGGGTCTTGTCAATTTCTTCAGGTGAGAACCACATCTCACGGGGTTCATGTGCCTGGATGCCAATGCCTTTTACTGGCGTATTCCTCTTTTGCAATTCTTTGACAAGGTCAAAAAACCTTTCACGGATTTCAGGTCTGGAGAAAATAGAAAATTCATTTAAGATGTACGTCCCGTCGGGATTAGCCTCATTGGCCCATTTGAAACATTTTTCGACCCATGATGCGGTCTCATCCAACGAATAGTCCGTCAGGTTATAGCGAAAAGCATCGGAATTAGTTTTATCCTGTAAAGCCTGGTCCCAGGTGACTGTATTTACCGCTTCGTTCACCACATCCCATATATTGATCTCACCCTTGAAACCGGTCACGTTCTCCGTGATCCTTGCCTTTAACATGTCGGTTGCCGTTTCCGGAGGCAGTTTCAGAAGCCAGCGCGGTGTACCCGACGGTCCGGTCCAGGCCAGGGGGTGTCCTTTACAGGTTATACCGTTTTCCCTGCACCAGTCAGCGACGTCCTGGGCAATCTCCCAATGAGGCTTGCCCGGCGTACTTTCATAGGAGGGCCAGTAAAAGGGTAATATGGCATAGTTAAAAAGCGCTTTAAATCTTTCTTTAAATTCCTCTTCCTTGTAAAGCCCTTCTTTCCCGGACCTGACAAGATCGAAGGCCAGATTTCCAAACAGGAAATCCTGGGAGACCTGGTTCAATTCAACCTGAATATTTTTAAGCGGTTTGCCGCTATTATCCAGAAGAACGATCGAAGCATCACTCTTTCTGAATTTTTCAATGTTCTCCCTGGCTTTGGTAAGGTATTCCTTTTCAATTTCTGATTTATTCACAGCCTGGGCATTCAGCAGACTGTAAGAAAAAATCATGAAGATACTTCCAAGATAAATGGTTATTTTCATTGGAGTAGGTATTTGGTTATGTCATAAAACGGGTTCGATGTATTTAACAGTTTCAAAGCGCTTTAATAACCTGCCAGAAATCCTGTAACAGTTCGCCCGTATTTATTTTTGAATAGATCCTGATCAGCCGGTCCTTATTTTCGGGAGGAGCCTGAACGTCAACGGTATTGACCAGGTCGGGTTGCAGGTAAGCTTCAACCAGTGCCAGGTCCCACAACACACGGATTGTGTCGCCGGGATTTGTCTCTTCCCATCGTTTTTTCAGAAGATTCTGAGGAGGTGAATCCTGGTTTATTCCGGCATAAAGAGAATCTCTCTGCATCTGAAACGGCAATGCCGTATTCACAGGCATGACGGTTATATTCAGTTTCGGCGTATCAAGGATGTAGTCAAAGGCATTCAGATCATTACGGATATTGAACTCATTCTTATCCCAGGCTCCTTTTATGATATTGTACCTTGCTCCTAAAATGTAACATCTTATACGGGGGATGATAGAAGTATCCATTTGAATGGCAGAGGCTAAATTTGTCAAAGCTCCTGTGCAGATCACATCCAGTTTTTCATTTTGCCTGAGGTTCTTAACTGTTTTGATGAGTTGCTCCGCAGCTGGGGAATCACGGGGTTCCGAACCTCCCCATGCCCTTCCAATCTGGCGGTCGGCCCCTATCGGATGCGGAACAGACATTTTGTGCATCACACCGAGAATTTCTTCATTGAGCATTTGGCTGATTTCAACGGTGTTGATGTTTTTAGTCGGGTACTGGTTCCACTTTTCGAACACCAGCAGATCGGGATTATTGAAATGAGCTGAACTTACTCCGGTAAGCTCAATGGAAGGTTCTGCCAGAAGACGGACGATGGCAAAAACATCATCGGTTTCATTTCCGGTATCGGCATCAATCCATACTTTTTGTTTCTGGGCATAAGCGTGGTCACCGAAGAAGGCGATCAGCAATATCACCAATGTTATTCTCATCATTTCCAAAAATTTACATTTGTCGGGACTAAGCTATAGTTTAAATCAGTGTCTGTTTGATAAGGATCCAAAATGTCATACAGTTGAAGCGACCTTCACAATACATATTTCCAGACGTTCCGTTTTGATGTTTCTCACTCATTTGATTCCTGATTTACTCACTTCAGGTGATCATACAGTTCTATAAAATATGAATTACCAGCACTTCGGCCGGTCTCATCAGTAAAGTTACCTCTTTTCCCGAGCCGAGGTCCTTTTTGGTTTCAAAATTGATCAGGTCATGGGAATCTTTGGAACGGATCGTGACATTCTGGTACTTTTCCGAGTGATTAAGAAGGAGCACCATCCGGTTTTTTCCGTCGGTTTTATTATAATACTCGACGTACTTGTTGTCAATTTCGAAATCCCTTTCGGGTTTAATGGAAGTGTACAAAAGCTCAAAGTTGGTACTTTCCCATGGGTTATAGATCTCTGAGAATGAGGTCTCAACATCTCCCGAAAAGTAATAATATGTCCCTTTACCAACCGGCTGTGAAAAGAAGACACCATCTCCGGCCTTATTCTTTCCAGTTACATCAGGCTGAATGATGATGTGAGATTTAGCGGGCCAAGTACAGGCAGCTTTCCTGAATCTTATGGATGCAGAGGCGTTTAACTTCTGGTAATACTCCATATTGCCCACCGGGTGTGTAACGAGCAGGGCAGGATCGTGAATAAGGGTATCCTTTCCTGTGGTAATGAAATTTCCAAAATCGTTTTCATACGACTGATATACTACACCGCCTTCAATAAGATATTTCATGATCGATGCGATGGCTTCCGTGTTCAGTTTTAACCCCGGAATAATAACTGCCGAGGCATCATGGGGTACGGGTAATCCCTGGTAGCAAATTTTAACGTCAAAATGGGCTTGCTTAGCGAATGCGTATGCCGTAATATATTTATGGAGCAGCTCATCAAAACTTTGATTATCCGGAACGATGATATAGCAAACGGGTACTTCATCAATCCATGATAAACCCAGATCACTGACTGTTTTAACGCTCTCCGTGAATGAACTTGTGCAGGCTTTCGGAGTATTATCCGTATTCAGAAGACCCATTTTATATTCCAGGGAGCTAAACCTTCCGTTTTGAAAAGAAGGCCCCGACATGGACAGGACCATATCGCCGGCTTTGAGGTGAGTGGTCGTATCAATATTATGTGAACTCCACCATAAAAATCCTGCTGCTCCGTCAGCCCAGGCACTCATATAATTGAGACGGAGATAATCGCCGATTTTGGAATCGGGCAACCAGGATTCAGAGCAACCGATTTCCTGCACTAGCGATGGTTTTCCCATCATCTCACACCAGGAAACAATAAAATTGGTGCTGTAGGTTGTCCTCTGACCATACCAGGGATCCAGTTTGCTTGTCCCCATAAAATACGCGTATGAGTGGGGAGCCATATAGTCAACATTCGGGCTTATAATTCTGATATCAAAAAGATTGTCATATCCCGTTCCAATGCCATTGGTAACCAGTTTATCGCTATCGGCTTGCTTCAAAGCAGAATAAATCTTCTTCATCCAGGTTGCGATCTCATCCCGGGTATATGCCCTGCCTGTAGTTTCCTCTATTTTTGAAGCAAGCACATTTAGTTCATTTCCGAAGTCATAACCTAAAATGGTCGGATTGCCCGCATAGCGTCTGGCGATGGTCTTGCACAAAAATATCTCTCCTTCAATGATCTTCGGATCCCTGAAAATATCTCCATTTGCCCACCCTGGCAGGAACACAGCACCGGACATCCACCCGGTTAGAGGTGCAAGTTGCATCGAAATGTTATATTTCCCGGCACTTTCAGTGAGCATATCCAGCTTTTTTAATACGTTTTCATCCAGCCTGCCGATTTCAGGCTGAACAACAGACCACAAAGGAAAAAACCTGATGTGATTAACGCCTGCGTTTGCCAGCGCTGCCATGTCACTGTCCATATCTTCTTTTGACAGGTTTGGCAGATTGATTAACCAATGGTCGGAAATGATATAATTCACACCACTTAAATAAACCTGTTTTTTATTTTTCGTGATGTATCTTTCCTGGGTACCCCAGGTTGGCTGACAAAATGTTGAATGGCTTATAAAAAGAGCAAGGATGAAAAATGAAAAGCGTCTTATATTCATTGTGTGAGATTTCATGGTACATTGTTAAACCTGGTTAACAAACGGCATACAGAAAAGAATAATATTTCTCATATTCTCGTATTGAATAATTCTCGTATTCATTGAAAGAATCTCCTGTCGGGGCATGAAGTCCATGACCAAATTATGCAATGCATGGAAACATCAGATTTCGACCTGACATATTTTAAACAATGTAGGAAAATTGTCCGAAGCAGTCAGTGGATTATTTTCTCATAATGGGGGTAACAATTGTCCAAAATTCATTCTGACGAGGAAGAATATTGCTCAATGCTGAGAAAAGAATTATACTTGTATAGCTGATAAAAAAGAGGCAATAATTCAGTGATTTAACTAATCACAAGAGCATCAAAATTTCGTTAATATCTCAAATTTATCTTTATGAAAAAGAATATAATATTAGCACTTCTGTTGGTGTCCTGCAGTGCTTTCAGTCAGAATTATCAACCTGCATGGGCATCAATCGATAACCGACCGGTTCCTCAATGGTGGCAAAATGCTAAATTCGGTATTTTCATTCACTGGGGTGTATATTCGGTTCCCTCATGGGCCCCCACGGGCGACAGTATCTCAGTTTATAATAAGTATGCAGAATGGTACTGGAACAGGCTTACTGAGAAAAGTCCGGTACAGAAATATTTTCAACAGTTTCACCTGAAGAACTATGGGCCTGACTTCCAATATCAGGATTTTGCCCCGGAATTTAAGGCTCAATTGTTTAATCCTGTGCAATGGGCGGAACTGTTTAAAGAATCGGGTGCTAAATATGTGGTGCTGACCTCGAAACACCATGAAGGATTTACTTTGTGGCCCAGTGCCCAGAGTTGGAACTGGAACAGTGTTGATGTGGGACCACATCGCGATCTCTGTGGGGACTTGTCTGCTGCCGTAAAAAAAGAGGGGCTGCATATGGGATTTTACTATTCACTTTATGAATGGTACAATCCGTTATACAAGAAAGAATTTACCAATTATGTTGATGAGCACATGTTACCGCAGATGAAGGATCTGGTTACCAGTTATAAACCGGATATTCTCTGGACAGATGGTGAATGGGAAAAAACAAGTCAGCAGTGGAAAAGTGCACAATTTCTGGCATGGCTCTACAACGAATCTCCTGTAAAGGAAAATGTGGTGGTCAATGACCGGTGGGGGAGTGAAACGAGGGGTAAGCATGGAGGCTTCTATACCACAGAATACGGACTGGTCGATGAAAAGGAAGCTGATGGAGGTTCAATGGCACATCCATGGGAAGAATGCCGTGGTATAGGCACGTCCTTCGGATATAACAGGGCCGAAAACCTTGACAGTTATTCCAGCTCAAAGCAGCTCATCAAAATCCTTATTTCAACCGTGTCGGCAGGAGGGAACCTGCTTCTTGATATTGGACCGACCGCTGACGGAACCATTCCGGTCATCATGCAGCAACGTCTTCTTGATATGGGAAAATGGCTTAGTGTAAACGGGGAAGCTATTTACGATACCCGGCGATTTATTACCCGTAAAGCTGATCTCTCCATCAATCCGGAAACCAACAAGACGGTCTTTTTTACCAGGAAGAATAATGATCTTTATGTGCTTTGCACAGAATGGCCGGAGGAGAATATTGTGTTGAAAGGACTTGGCAATTTGAAAAACACTGATGTCACCCTGCTTGGGATGGACAAGCCGGTATCCGTTAAGAGACAAAGCGGGAATATGGTCATCGTTCTTCCCCAGCTGTCACCGGATAATTATGAGCTGGCATATGTTTTTAAGATCAGCGGAATAGCAGGAAAATAACTTTGAGCAAATTGAACATTGTCATGATGAAAAAACTTTTCGGACTATCGATCCTGTTTTTTTGCCTGCCCGGCATTTATGCAACAGAATACTTTGTGAGCCTTGACGGATCTGATGCCAACAATGGATTAACCCTGTCTGAAGCATTCCGGACCATTCAAAAAGCCCAGGATATGTCGTTACCCGGTGATGTTATTCTGGTGGCTGACGGTAATTATACCGACACCAATGTCCTGATCACACGTTCGGGCAACCCCGGGGGTTGGATTACATACCGGTCCGTCCATAAATGGGGTGCCAGATTAAGCAGTAATACAGCCAGCACGTTTAAGGTAGCCGCCAGCTACATTGTTATTGACGGCTTTGATTGCACAGCTCCTTCAACCTATGGCTGTGGTGTTTCCACTGAACGGGGAGCTATATACCATCATATAAAAATACTGAATAATTATTGTCACGATTGCGGACAGGGGGGTGTTCAAACGATCGATAATGATTATATAACCATTGAAGGCAACACCTGTAAGAAAAATTCGTGGTTAATGCCAAGTTGCGGAAGTGGCATTTCTGTTTATGGAGCTTATATGGCAGATACCCTTCCCGGTTATCATAATATCGTCAGGAATAACATTTGCTGCCTGAACGATAATGGTCCGGCTACGGCACAGACCGACGGGAATGGAATCATCATTGACGACTTGATGGATACCCAGCAATATCACAGCGGAGATGCCAGAAAGAACAGTTATCATGCCCTGACACTGGTTGAAAACAATCTCTGCTATCTTAACGGCGGAAGGGGGATCCAGATTTTTCTGAGTCCCAATGTAACGGTTCGCAACAATACGGTATATTGCAACAATACCCGTAAAGATGATTCAAGCTGGAGGGGCGAATTAAATATTTCGGCTTCTACCCATATTTTATCGTCGAATAACCTTTGTGTAACGAAATCAGGATCCGGTATTTTCGAGCATAACCGTGCTATTTTTGTTGCATCCTTGCGGAGAAACCCTTCATCTGATATTTCGTTCAATAATAACATCACCTTTGATATCAGCCATCCCGACAGTATTTCCGTGAGTTCTTCCGGCATTTCAATTCATGTTCAGGGCGCGAACGGGAATCAGTGTGCGGTAAATCCATTATTTAGGGATGAAGCTGCCGGCGACTTTCACCTGAAGCCAGGAAGCCCGGCCATAAATTCAGGAGGCGGCACCTTTTCGCCCTTCGATATCGACGGTGTGAAAAGGCCAAAAGGGAAAAAACCGGATATCGGATGCTATGAGTATTCCGGACGTCAAAAGACATAACAACAGGCAGGAGTGGGGGTTTGTTAATACAGGTTCAACGGTGATAAATTATTTTTAAACAGTAATTGCCCTTCGGCCGTTTCAGGCTTTCGAAGAATATGTCATCTAAATTGCAAATTGCAAGATGGAAAAATAGTCACTCGACTTTTAGTATATCCCCTGAACCTTTTCCCGGTGCATACCTGAGGCCGGTGGCATAACCCTTGCTGCGTCAAAGCGGAATCCACATATTCTTTCAGCATTCATTCTATCGCATCATCTATAATCCTTTTCATGCGGGCAAATACCTTTTACCTGGCGTAAATATTACTTACTGATTTTGACAGACTTTTTGGCATTTTAAATGATTTTTCTAATCGCACAAAGAATTCGCTCAATGCTTGATTTTGTGCTATGAGCTTATTCCCCGGATGTTTCCCGGTTCGATTCCATACAAATGAAAAGCTGTTGCCAGCTCAAACTGGCAACAGCTTTTTTCGTTAAACAAATCAACAAACCTTTCTAACTAACTAACAAACTAACTAACTAACAGACTAATTAACTATTTACTACTAACCTACTTAACATAAGATTTACCTGTCTTTTAATTCCTGGGATGTTGTTGATAAGTAAAACGAACCTGACATCGGTTAAACCTCTGATTATTATAAAACCCAAAATTATTTTTCTTATATGATGCTGAAAAATGTACGACATAATTCAAGGCTTGTTTATTCATTCAACATTTTAATTACCTACTTCAACATCTTTGGAGATTTCTGATTGATTTACCGTTCCAAGGACTCCGATGGTAGTCAGTTTAGCGGTGTAAGTCCCTGCTGAGGTGTAAGCGTGAACGGGAGACTTCAATGTGTCGGTTGCCCCATCACCAAAATCCCATAAATATTTTACGCCGTAACTGGAATTGTTGGCAAAGTTAATCTTGAGGCTATCGGTGGCATCATTATTTGGTGAGAAGTCAGCCACAGGATTGAGGATTTTGGTATAAATAAGCACGATGGTGGTTTTATACTTTGGATTAACCTCGATATCCGATGAGCTTATACCAACACCAATGGCAAATACAGTATCGGCAAAGCCATGGAGGTAATTCAGGTCAATATCCAGGCTAAAATCAGCCACTTCCTGACCGCTGGGTACATCCACTGATGAGGGGAGGGAAAAATTTGCCGCAGGCAGGATCCCTGTGATACCCGGAATTACGGACTGGTTCAGGAGCTCATTTATGGTATCCGTATTCACAGCAATGTCAGCCGTAACCAAACCTTTGCGATCGATGCCGGAACGATAAACGCCCAATGGCACTGTAAATTTATTATTGGTCATATCGACTGTAAACCGGTATGCCTCACCTGGTGTAGGAATAAATTCCATTCTCTGGGGCACATCGTCAATGGTAAAAATACCATTGACGGCAGCCGGCATATACAGTGTTGGTGCAGGGTAATCTGCGTCTGCAATGTCCTGGTATTCACATGAACTTACCAGAACAGTGAATCCGAGAAATACCATCAGCAGCTTAATACTATTTATGATCCTATTTTTCATAATATTCATATTTTAATAAAGTTAGTATTACCAAAGCGGATTTTGTACCCAATCCGGCATTTTAAGCAATTCCGATTCCGGAATGGGATAAAAATACATTTTTGGTGTGAATACCCTGTTTTCAACATTAATGACAGTATAGGAAAAATCATTTACTGCATTCTCTGTGATCTGGACACCCTTCAGTGGTGCGTTAAGTACATCAGTTGCAGTCATCCATCTGCGCAAGTCCCAGATACGGTGGCCCTCAAAGGCGAGTTCAACCTCACGTTCGTGCCGTATTACCTGTCGCATCTGATCCTGTGACAACCCTGAAGATACTGGTGGCATATCAACACCGGGTCTCTGGCGAATCAGATTCACATAAGTTGCAATGTCGGTATTTCCCGGACTATATTCGTTAAGTGCTTCAGCGTACCACAGGTAAACATCGGCAAGACGGATAAGGTCCCAGGTGTGAACACTGGTGTTCCCCAGGAGCAGGTTCAGGTTTTCATCCAAATACTTTTTAAGGTAATAGCCTGTTCTCGAAGCGAGGGCTTTGCCAGCGCCGTCAAGTCCGCCGGTCCACAGTTCAACTGTTCGATCTTTGTAGGTTGAATTATTGACGATCACGTTTGCGAACAGACGCGGGTCGCGTGCCGTAGCTCCTGAGGTGGCATAAGGATTGGCAGCCATATCGGGATCCGACCAGCTGAAGGGAACAGCCGTGTTGTCATCCACCTTGACCTCATAGGCATCCACCAGGTTTCCGGAAGGTGTGTTTCCGCTGTGACCCATATCATAACCCACTGAATAGTTAGTTATTTCAAAATCGTTAGATGGGCCGCTTCTGGTGACGAGGATATGTTCGGGATTCTGGAAACCGTCGTTCCCCAAAAACAGGTTCCTGTAGTCACTGGCCAGTGAATACTGCCCAAGGTTGATGACCTCAAGGGCTGCATCAGCGGCAGCTTTCCAGCGAGCCATCCTGTCGCCCGAAGGCAGTGAGATCAACTCGGGATGGGCATATCCTGGTGCCCAGCTGGGATCGTTCCACAGATCGGAAGCTGCGAAAAGCAGGACCTTTGCTTTCAGTGCGAATGCAGCGCCTCTGGTGGCATGGCCCAGGTCAGCATCCCCATAGAATACCGGCAGACCGTCCTTTATTGATGTGTCAGCGGGAGCCACGGCATCGCATTCTGAGGTGATGAAATCGACACATTCCTTCAGGGTGTTCCTGGGAATATTCTGAACATTCTCATCTAAAGGAAGAGTTTCCGTTATCAGCGGAACTCCGCCGTAGCGTTTTACCAGCTGGAAGTAATAGAAAGCCCTTAAGAAGCGGGCTTCATTTTTCCACAGGGCGATTTGAGCAAGCCTGTTTTGATAAATCAACTGCTGTGAGGGTGTCGGGTCGAGCCGGAAGGCATCGAGATCGATACTGTCAGTATTCTCAAGGAACAGGTTTGCGGTTCTGATGGCACTGAAATAATGTGCCCAGACATTGTCGGGATTGCTCAGGGCATTCCAGCTGCCTGCATTGAACCACTGTACTGCTGAGGTTTCCAGAGTAAATTCAGCTTCATCGCTTACTGATGCCATCATGGCTCCGTCGATATTGTTGAATCCATAAGGCAAAAAGGTGTATAAGGCAGTTGCCCTGTCCTGTGAATAGGGGTAAATAGTATTCACCTGCTCTGAATTCAAGGATGTAACAATTTCCCTGTCGAGTTTTTCACACGCACCCAGGACAAAGATTGTTATTAATCCAATTATATATAGTTTCTTTTTCATTCTATAAAGTTTTAATTAAGTCCGATTATTTGAATTGAACTTTAACCCCTATACTATAGGATTTGAAGGCGGGATAAAGAGATGACGGGAATTCGGGATCTCTGTAACCGTCCATATGATCCAATGAGAAAAGGTTCGTTCCGTTAAGGTATACTCTAACGTTACTTAACAAAACTTTCTCTGTCAAACTGTTGGGGAGCGTATATCCAAGCTGGAGACTACGCAGTTTGAGATAACTGCCGTCACGTTGCCAGAATGAGGAATAACGGTAATTATTATCGTTATCCATGCTTGAAAGTCTTGGATAGGTTGCCGATTCAGCAGTTTCGGGCGTCCACCTGTCGAGTGCGATCGGACCAGCTTTTCCGTTGTTCTGGAATGCCTCGAAATAGTAACCGTTAAAGTAGACTGAACGACCTGATTCACCCTGGAAGAATGCATCCAGGTCAAATGCCTTATACCGGAGTCCTATATGGATGGCACCGATGAAGGTCGGCAGGTTTGTTTTTCCAATGGGAACCACATCGTTTTCATCGATGAAGTTGTCATCGTTCTGGTTTTTGTACTTTACATCGCCGGGCTGAACGACGGTCCAGGCCTGGGTGGCGCTTGCATCGATATCTGCCTGATCTTTGAATAATCCTATGGCTTCAAGTCCGAATGGCTGGTTGATCGGCTGTCCGGTCCTCCGGAGATAGTCGTAAGCCTGAATGGCTTCTGCATTATAAACCACTTTGTTTTTGTAGTAGGAGACACTGGCATCGACAAAATACCTGAAATCGCTTGAGGCATCGTTCTGTATGCTGAGGGTGGCCTCGAAACCTTTGTCATTGGCTTTACCCTGGTTCAGGTAAGGTTTGGTATAGCCTTTGAAATCGGGGTCGCTGACCAGTGGCTGAACGAGAATATCGTACCTGTCGCGGTTAAAGAAGTCGAAGGTAAAACCGATGTTCTTCATGATCGTGGCTTCGATCCCGATATTATAAGACTTTTCCTTTTCCCAGGTCACGTTGGGGTTGGCAAGGATACCCTGAACAATGGAGTTAAAGGAGGAGTTGTTGCTCCCAAAGTAATATCCGGACGCATAAGGATAGGTCTGGTCAAACATAAAGGACGGACCACCAATACTGTCGTTACCAACGAGACCATAAGATCCTTTGATCTTCAGGTAGTTGATCACATCGTTTCCCTTGAGGAAATCTTCGTTAGAGATCACCCATCCCACGGATGCTGCCGGGAAGAATCCATACTGTTTACCTGAGGGGAAGCCGCTTGAACCCATATAGGCAAAACTGACCTCACCCACATATTTCTGGTTATATGCATAAGATAACCGGCCACTCAGATTGTTGTGCTTGGCAGGGAAGGTATTCCCGCTTATGGTATAATCATCGGCATTCCATAAAAGGATTCCTTCCAGTGTATTAGTTCCGAAAGTCCGGTTATAATTCAGCATGGTCTGGAAGGCAAAACGCCTCCACTGGTCCGATTCACCTTCATTCCCAACCAGTGAGGTATTGATCCCGTACTGGTTGTAGTTAATATCACCGGTCACCGGATCTTTCGAAAAGGCGTCGGAGATATAGGTCCTTGTTTTGTTGGACTGACTCAGGAACCAACTGTTAAACGCGGTTCTGGCAGTGATGCTCAAACCTTTGACTACTTTATCAAGATTCTGTGTAAGTCCCATGATGGTCTGCAGGGTTCTGCCGTCCGATGTATAAAAACCTGAGTTAAGGATATTGGCAAGCGGATTGGAATATAGTGAATTTCGGGCAAAGACACCATTGGGTCCGTATACAGGAAATGCATCAGGCGGAATAAGTGACATCTGGTTGAAAATGTCGTTCGTTGTGATAGCATAAGGATTGGCTTTGTCAACCACTGTACCTCCAACGGTGAAATTTGCCGTCAGGTTGTTGGTCACATTAATGTCAACGTTCGACCGGAAGTTGATCCTCTGGTATTTTCCGTTGATACTGAAATCGGATTCATCACCTGTTCTGCGGTATAAATTCTCGTTATTCAGATAGTTAAGCAGAACAAAGTAGCGCACCGTGTTCGAACCGCCCCTGAAGTTCAGGTCATAATTTGAAAACCCCGAGGCTTTCCGAAGCAGTTCGTCATTCCAGTTGACATTGGGATGAAAGTAAGGATCATCACCCGACTGGAAGGCACTCAGGTCCGACTGGGTATATTTCGCAGGTTTTCCGTCGTTTTGTAATGCTTCATTGTATAGACGGGCATAATCATATGAACCCAGGTAGTTTGACTCTCTGAACGGATACTGTATTCCCTGTTGGGTGCTGAATTCGACTTTCAGGGGTCCTTCAAAGCCTCTTTTAGTGGTGACCAGCAGGACGCCGTTGGCAGCTTTGCTGCCATACATGGCAGTCGAGGCTGCATCTTTCAAAAGTGTTACCGATTCAATTTCCTGGGGGACAAGGTCGTTGATATTGGATTCAATTCCATCGACCAGGATCAAAATCCCGGGGACACCGACCCCAAAGGTATTGACACCGCGGGAGTATAAAGAGGTGCTTTGGTTTCCCGGTTCTTCGGTACCATTGGGTATAACAGTCAGGCCGGGAAGTTTTCCATACAGCCTGCTGCGGAAATCGGGGGAGTAAATGTCCTCAAGATCACTTCCCTGGACAGTGGAGACCGCACCGGTCACCATCCAGGCAGGTTGGGTTCCATAAGCCACATGAACCGTTTGATTCTGTGCATTGACGACAGAATCCTGGGGAGGTGTCTGCGCTTTGGAGAAGGAACTTAAGCATAGGCTGATCCCAAGAATCATGAATATGCTTCGGTTATATTTGAATGTCATAGGATACATTTTTTTAGTTAGACTATTTTATGAGCTTTTAGTAACCCGGGTTTTGTTTGAGATAACCTTTGAGAACTTCTGACCGCGTGATTGGCCATAGATACTCTCTCCTGTTCCAGGAACGGGTTTCGAAGACATAAGTTTCATACCTGTAATTTGGTGGATCAGGATTAGGATAGGTTTTGAAGCCATACATACTACCCTGCATTACGCCATCCTGTTCGGCGATCATCCAGCGTTTTATATCCCAGAGATGTTGATCCTCATCAAATAATTCAACACCACGTTCATTTCTGATCCTGGCCCTGAACTGTTCCTGGGTCAGTCCGGCAGGAAGATCAGGTTGTCCCGAACGTTCACGTATCGTATTTACAGCATCATATGCATCCTGAACAGGACCCTGGGCCTCGTTCAGCGCTTCTGCATAGTCGAGGTAAAATTCACCCAGCCTGAACAGGATATCGTTCGGAATACCATAGGGTGAAGAACCAGACACGGTAGGCGACAGGCGTTTGGTGATCCAGGCATTGACACATCCGGAGTAAGCCGCACCCCCTACCTGTGAGTTGTTCAGCGGAATATCGGAGTTCCAGTATCCTCCTACGGGACAGACAGACTGCAGGAACCTGCGGTCCAGTTCGTTGTACTTGGGAATCAGATCCGTACCACCGACGGGATCCCAGGTCTGGGGTGTTCCATCCTGTTTTTCATAATACTTCATGAAATTGACAGTCATGCTGTAGCCCATCCACCAGGTGTAGGAATACCAGCTCATCGGATACAAGAAAGTCCATGGATAATCCCAGATACCTAATGATCCCCAGCTCTTATTCGCCAGAATAATCTCGGAATTATCACTGTGTTCAAAGATGTAGCGATAGTTCTTATCCACTCCCTGATTGGTGATCAGGGCGATACCTCCCGAGGGAGCCCAGTCAATGACGTCTTTTGCGGCATCGGCGGCTTTCTGCCACAGAGAAGCATCAACGCTTCCCATGCAGATCAGATTGTTATCGGCCGGATCCGCCATGTCCATGTAAGGTGAACCGGTGTTGAACAATGGACTGGCTGCAAAAAGCAGGGTCCTGGCTTTCAGTGCCAGGGCTGCGCCCCTGGTTGCACGTCCGCGCATACTTGAAGAATAGGAATCGGGAAGGAGCATGGCGCACGTATCGCACTGTCCCACGATGAAATCAACCACATCTTTAATGGGACTTCTGGGGACATTGAAATTGTCTGTAAGTTCGAACTTTTTCCAGATAATGGGCATCCCGCCGTAGCGTTTCATCATCTCAAAGTAGTTCATGGCACGGATGAAACGGGCTTCCCCTTTCACCTGACTGACATAGGACTGGTCAACATCAGGAACATCATCGGCACGTTCCAGAATGATATTGGCTTTCCGGATGGCCTCAAAACGTACGTTGAAACGGTAATCTACAGAACCAATGATGTTGTCTGGAGTAACGTCACCGTTATTGACCGTTTGGAGGTTGGTCCAGGTATTTGCAGATTCTGCTTCATCCGTCGCGGCGGATGAGGGCATATAATCGTTGGTCCAATTACCATCCGGATCTAATATTACCGGGAAAGTCGAATTCAGCCCATACCTGTACATGCCGGCGATGGCAGTTTCCAGCTGGGTTTGGGATGAGAAGATCGTATCTTCGGTAACATCGACACCCGGCGCCTTGTCAAGGTAGTCACCCATCATCTTCTCACAGGATGGCATGAAAACAGACGCCGCAATGCTTAGGATAAATAATATAATTAGATTTTTCATATTTCTGCTTTGTTAGAATTTGACGTTAAACCCGAAATTGATCGTTCTGGTCACAGGGTACGGATCATCGTTTGTGGATGAGGCAACGGCAGATTCCGGATCCAAACCTTTGTGAAGGCCGCTCCACGTTGCCAGGTTATAGCCGTTGACGTACACGCGAAGATAATCCATCCCGACTTTGCTGACCAGGCGTTTTGGCAAGGTGTAGCCTATTTCTGCAGTCTTCAGACGCAGGTAGCTGCCATCAACGATCCATTGGTCACTGCTTTGGTTATCGGCACCAGCAGTGGAATATCCCTGGTTGAAACGCGGGAAATTGATGGGAAGTCCGGCATCATAGCGTTCCTGGCTCCAGGATTCCAGCATATATGCGGGACCTTCCCTGGATTCCAGGAAGGGTTCAACATAACTTCTTGAATACAGTACGGATACATCACTTGCACCCTGGAAAAGGACCGAAAAGTCAAATCCTTTGAAATCACCGCCAAATGAGAAACCAAACAATCTTCCGGGGAAATTGGAGTACCCGATGGGAACCTGGTCATCATAGTCAATGACACCATCCCCGTTCACATCGATGATCTTAAGATCACCCGGCTGAATCTTGTTATTCTGGAAGGAATAGACCGGACGGTTGGCATCGTTCACCTCTGCCCAGGAGTTGAAGTATCCATCGGTGACAAAACCGAAATACTGGCCGTAGCGCTGACCTGTCCTGTACTGGTAGGGATATGTCGGGGTTACTTCATCCTGGTACTCGATGACGTTATTGGTCTGTGTAAAGTTCCCTTTTATCCAGTAGTTAAACTGACCGATCTTATTGTTAAACTGGATTTCGAGTTCATACCCGCTGTTCTTCATCTTACCCAGGTTATAGGCAGGAAGTGTGGCCGCCACGATATTCGGAACGCTCTGCTTGCGGGCAAGGATATTGTCCCTGTTTTCAACGAAGTAATCTCCGGTCAGCTTGATGAGACCTTTCAAGACAAACATTTCACCACCGATATTGCTCTTCTTGGACCGTTCCCAGGTCAGGGCCGGATTACCGAGGGGACCTTCCAGTGATCCCGGGTATCCTGTATAGTTGGATCCAATTTCACCAAAATGGTAGAAATCATTGGTGTAAGTATAAGCAGTCGGTCTGTAAAGGAAGCGGTCACCACCAATCCTGTCATTCCCGACAACACCATAGGACCCCCTGATTTTCAGATAGGTGATGATGTTGTTTTTCGGGAAGAACGATTCTTCAGTGGGAACCCAACCCAGCGAGTATGCCGGGAAGAATCCGAAGCGTTTACCAATAGCGAAGTTTTCCGTTCCGTTATATCCCATATTGAATTCGGCAAGGTATTTATTCTTGTAATTATAGGTTACCCTTCCGACAAGTCCCTGGTAACCGTGAGGAACAAGATAAGCCAGGTTCGGATCGTGAAGCTTGCTCTGGTTGTAGAGGATCAAACCGGTGACATTATGATCTCCAAAACTCCGGTCATAATTCAAACCGGCTTCCACATAAACCTTTCTGTTCTTTCCAAAGGTCTGATCAAAACCAAAAGGTGAGGGGTCGTTTTGGGGAACATACACTATAGAATTATCAGCCAGCCTGACAGCCCTGTACTGTACAAATTGATCGCTGTATGTGATATCCTGCTGGTTATAATTGTTATATGAAACAGTGGCATGCGAGGTCAATCCTTTGGTGATAAAACCAAAGTCGTAGTTGAACCGCATGGAACTGTTCAGGTAATTCTGGTAGTTCTTGTTGTATCCGTTAATAAACATGAAGTCAATGGGATTCAGTGTGGTAAGTGCCCCGTCAAGGTTCACGAACCGTCCGCCTACATCTTCGGGCCTCGGATGGTCAACCGGGTTACCTGCCCAGCAGGCTTCAAAGATCCTGGGATAAACATCTGAAGGAACACCTGTTCTGTTCTCAATCTGGCTGGCGAGGTTCAGATTGATCGTGAACCGCTTTGTCACAGTAAAGTCAAAATTGGAACGGATATTATACCTTTTATAGGTCGGTTCCGCATTATAGTCCTTGATGAGATCAGTATGATTGATCAAACCATCCTGATCGAAATATCCTGCGGAGACGAAGTACTTCACTTTATCGGTACCCCCGTTGATATTCACGTTATACTGCATCTGACCTGAATTCTTGTCGAACATGTACTTGTACCAGTCTACATCCGGGTAGAAGATCGGATCGTCATGGTTCTTGTAATGTTGGATCGCTTCATCGGAATATGCTGGTGAATACCCTCCCGTAATGTAACTGTCGTATCTTTTGGCCAGGTTATAACTGGTGGCGTAATCATACGCGTTCATGCCCTGGAGGATATTGGTGAACCTCTGGGTCGCATACTGAGCGGAAAAGCTGATCTGCGGTTTTCCGACCGTCCCTCTTTTTGTAGTAATAATAATAGCCCCGTTGGCACCTCTTACCCCGTATACGGCAGTTGCAGAGGCATCTTTGAGGACCGAGATGCTTTCAATTTCGTGAGGATCGATGTTGTTGTAATTGTCTACTTCGATACCATCGACCAGAATGAGAGGATCAGCAGAACCTGTGAATGTACCAATACCACGGATGCGGATAGTCGCCGCGGAGGAACCTGGCAAACCGCTTGTCTGCTGTGTCAGGATACCTGACATGCGCCCTGTCAGTGCATTACTGATATCGGCAGTCGGTGCCTGAAGCAGTTGATCCTGGGTGACCGACACAATCGCACCGGTCACCGTAGCTTTCTTCTGGGTTCCATACCCAACTACCACCACTTCATTCAGCTGCTGGGCTTCAGCTTCAAAGGAGATATTCTGCGTCGTTGGACCGGTGACCTGTATCTCCTGAGTGTTGTACCCAACAAATGAGTATACCAGAGTTGCTGCTCCCCCCGGAATCTTGATTGTGTAATATCCCGCCACATCGGAAATAGTACCGACAGTGGTGCCTTTCACAACCACGTTAACACCGGGAAGAGGATTACCTGTTGAGGCTTCCGTAATGGTTCCGGTAACGACATACGGTTGAGCATTTTGTGAGAAAACATTTCCTTTAGTGCTAAACAGCAATAAACTGGTGATCAGTAAAACACTCAATTTCCTAAATAGCAACATTTTATTCCAATGGAGACCATCAAAATGTGCTTGTTTTTCAAGAGTTTTAGTCATATGGATTAGTTTTGAGGTTATTTGAAATGTTTAGGGCTATTTAATTAAAAAAATATTTCATTTCATACCTTAAGATTATTTCATTACATCCATTCCTTGTTTTGTCTCAGTTTCATCAGGCTTCCCTCTTTACCGGAAATCGCTTCTGTTTCATCCTGAAATGAGTAAAGTCCGGATGGGAAAAAGCAAAAACGATTTTTTCACTTCTCGACTTTGTAAATGTAATGTTCATCATGGCAAAACAAGGTGGAACATTTTCTCTTTTAGGGTGTAATTATTGCCCAAAAAAAATTACCCTGAGATAACCTGATCTAAAAGTACCGGGATAACGATCAAATAAACAGATATTTACAAGGATAAGAAGAATGATGACCCAATTCTGACATTTAAACGTGATTCCCTGACTATTTTTAAAAATTCCCGGCAATATTTTCTTTTTTCAATGATTTTTCCTGAATAATTATTTTTTTTTATCCTAAAATCTGTCTTAAAATACCCTGATCGATCAAATTTGTGTCAATGATTGCACTTTTTCTGCAAATTGGTATTCCATCTTCCGTACGATAAGGTCAGAATCGATATTCAGCACGGTAATTTCAGAGGATAAAAAATGATACTTTTTAGTACTGAACCGGTAACTTGTTAAAATTTTTGCCGGAGACATGATTCTGCCTTTCCAATTCAGGCGGAACATTGGAAATGTGGCAATAATTCCGGTTCTTTTAATCAACTTTTGAATATTTGGATCACCGGAATTGTCAAAAAGATGTTGAAGCAGGATAAAAAGCTGAGGGGTTGAATCGAAAGGACCTGGTAAACCTGCTCAAAATCACTCAGCATTTCAAATTTAAGCCAATGAGAGCAAAATTATTTTTCATGATCTTCCTGACAAGCTGGTCATTTTACCTTTTTAGTCAGCAACCCGGACAAAAAATTATGATCACGGGGGTGGTTACCGATGCCGGTAAGCAACCGGTCGAAGGCGCAGCAATTTTTGTTGACGGGGTAAAATCACCGGTAGTTACAGATAGCCTGGGAGATTTTAAAGTACTTGTAAACAAGGAAGCCCGAAAAATCGAGGCAAAATCGGACAGTTCAGGAAATGGAAAAGCAAGGATTAAAGGTAAAGGAAACATTCATATTACCCTGAACGGAGGAAAAAGCTATAATTCCGGTGCATCAAATTCAAAGGATCAGGACCTGAAAAGAAAATATTCTTCCTATACCAATATATATGAACTGATCAGAAGTGAGGTGCCGGGTGTCATGGTAAGGGGTTCTGAGATAACGATTCAGGGGACCGGTACCTTCGGTGGGGACAATACCCCGCTGTTCATCGTAGACGGGATACCTGCCGAACAGATTGATGACATCTCACCGGCCGATGTTAAATCTATCCGGGTAGTCAAAGGTGCAGACGCTGCCCGCTATGGTATGAGAGGTGCAAACGGGGTCCTGATTATCGATACATACCGGGGAGGTGAAAATAAGTAAGCCGGAATCAGGTTTTTCCAAGGGAGCAATTTTTGTCCCGGGTATGGATGTAAATTGAAGAGCGGAAACCGGGTAATCAGAATTCTACCAGTATATCACAGCCATCATTGCTCAAATCCAGTTTAAGGAGGTCATGGTTGTATACATAATTTGCAGTTTCCTGCTGATCAACCAGGACTTTTTTTGGCGGCACTTTTGAATAAATCCAAACCGGTCCTTTTTCAATAGACCGGGCTGTAATTCTATTCCTGTCGATCTTTATCCTTTCCATGGCGGCCATCGGGATCATTTTGCTGATATTGCCGATGAGTGCTTTACCCTGGGTCAGGGGGATTATTGAAAAAAGATCACACCCCATTTTCTTCAGCGAAACCTGTACGGTATCATCCCTCAGCTTTTCAGAAACCATTTTGTTCCTGAAATCAAAAATTACAAATGTATTCCCGGTTAAATCCCGGACCGATGAAGGGGTGAAGGTTCCGAAGACAGAATCTGCCGGACTTACATTCCATGCCGCCAGCAGTCCGGATCCATTGTACCTGGAAAAAACCTGGAAGGGTTTGTCAGAGTCAAACAACTGAAACAAAGACCCTTCAACCGGCATTCCCGGTTCCCCGGCCTTTATAATTTTTCCGTCGGAGAAAGTTAAAGACCTGAGCAATGCGGCATTATGTTTTCCCGGTTCATCAGTGATATATACCGGGCCCCCGCTCATTATTTTTGCCAGGGCATAAAAGAATGCATCCGGATGACCGGACTGAAACATATCAAAATCAGGCCATACCATATTCGAAAACCAGAATGAATTATGAAAACAGGCAAGTATATGGGCTGCAGCATTGCCATTGAATTCCAGTGAGTATTTGTTTCCGGCAGGATTGATAATCCTCAGACGCCCTTGCCAGGCTGGAATTTGTGTAATGATAATAAGCGGCATTTACCATTTCCATGCAGTTAATCACACTACCTCCAAAATATTTTCCGGCTGCCGAATATAAATTATTATACATCTTTTCGCCCGTTTGCCAGATCGGGAAATTGCCTCCGGAAATCTTCTGTACGACAAGCTGGTTATCGACTTTGATGAAAGAGATCCCCTGAGACTGTAGTATTTGATACCAGTTGTCGTAGAATTTAGGACCATCCTCTGAAAACGGATTTACAAATTGAAACGTTGTGACGGTGTCGCTAAGCCAGACGATCCTGTCCCGATATTTTAGGATATCCGGAAATAGTGTTTGAAGCCGGGATCCGGGCTTTATTCCTTCCCAGTAACCATTCAGCGTGTGCCATACACCAATGTCTTCAATGTCGAAATCCTTCTTAAGTGTTGTGGTCAGTTGGTTAAAACCGACCGGGGAATTTTGTTTTATCGGGATAAAAACTCCTTAATTTGTTGTTTTCGGTGTCAAGCCATCCGTCATCAATCAAAAACCACCTTACCGGGATGTCTTCATTTTTCAGACTTTTAGCGGCATCCATTATATTGCTTTCATTCACATCGTGTTGAAACGCATTCCATGAGGCCCAGCCAAGATAGTTGTACATATCATCCAGCTTCTTGTTTATCCTCAGATTTCCCGATATCCCCATTTTTTCGAAAGACATACTGTACAGGGAAGGAAGCAGTTTGTATATATCGGGTCCGATAGCCCAGGATAACACCGGAATTTTTCCGGTTAAATCTTCATTACACCGGGTAAGGCCTACAGCTCCAAATCCAGGCTCAGATTTTCCAAGTGAAAAGGCAAAACCATTCCCGCCCATCGGTAACAAAACACAGTAATCTTTGTGGGTGAACTTCCAATAGGCTACCTGGATTCCGTTTCCGGGTTCAATGGATTTAAAATCCGTGAACTTTTCTGGTTTGCACCAGCAATAAACGGGACCGTAGACCCGGCTGATCATTCCATTTTCAATAGAATCACTATCCGTGATCAGCACCTTCAGGGTGTCATTCTCCGACCATTTTAATTTCCCCGGGATAACGGCAGAAATTTGGCCAAAACAAATTGAATCATGGTTTTGGGTTGAAATCTCTAATGCTATTTCAGCATTTTCTTTCCTGTATACATATTTCACAGTGATTTTGTCGGTGCCGGGAACAATAGCCTTAAATTCCAGTCTGCTGTTGTTAATATAAGGTATAATCCCGTTCAGATGATGACTGCCGCATGAATAGTAAACCTGATCATGCCTGATTGAGATTTCGTTGTGAACCGGTTTGCATCCGGAAAGGATGACGATGCACATGATAAGCAGATTTTTTCTCATTTTCTTGCGGTTATAATGTTTATACATTTCACAGGATTGATCTTTCCTTCCGGAGCAAAGCCATTTGATGAAATGGGAAAAATCCATACCCGGTAACCTAACGGCCTGAAAACGTGGTAAAAAACGCCCTTAAATCCCCCTGATGCAGGCCTCCACAATGTCACTCATACAACCTGTGGCCAGGCAGATCTTGTCGTCGGTCGCACCATAATACAGCCAAAGTTCATCTTTCTCGTATTTCGGAATTGCACCACAGGGGAAAATGGTAAAATTACAATTCCCGAATCGCTCGTAATCTTCTGTTGGCATCATGAGATAGCTGTTTGTTTTGCCAATAACTTTCCAGGGTTCTGCCAGATCCAGCAGTACGGCACCTATATAATAGTAGGTTCCGCCGGCAGGGGTGAATACACCATGAATGATTACGAGCCACCCTTTATCCGTTTTAATTGGAGGTGTCGGACCCATTTTATTCAGGTTCCAGTAACGGTAACCGCCAGTCATCACCGGCCGGAAACAACCCCAGTGCACCAGATCGGGAGAGGAGCTTAACCAGATTTCTCCCGGGCTGCCGTCACCTCCGCCGGGTCTGTCGAGTTTGTAATACTTGCCATTGATTTTTTCCGGAAATAACGATGCACCCCTGTTTTTTGGCTGGGTAATAATTTCCATTCTTTCATAATTCTCAAAATCTTTTGTCCTGCCAAGAACTCCTACCGGAGAATCAAACCCCTCCATGCACATTACCGGAGATATAATATAATAGGTGTCGTCAATTTTTGTTACCCTGTTGTCAATAAAATGGTGATTAACAATATTATACGGATAAGAGGAGGTGCCCATATCAATAAAATTCTTATCGGAGAGGGTAAAATGTACGCCATCTTTACTTCGGGCCACCCGTGTCTGACCAAAATCCCTGCCTCTGCCATGAGGTGCAGCATGTTCTATAACTGAAATCAGTAAGATGGTTTCATCATTGTACAGAACGGGTGACGGATTATAAAGCTGCGCAATGCCCGGATAATCCTCAACCTTTAAAAGAGGATTTGCCGGATGTCTTTTCATTATTCTTGTAGCGTCCTTCATCATATTCATTGATGCATTTATTTTTTAGTTTGTCATTTCCGAATATTTAAAACCCGACAGATTAAGTCCATGGTGGTGCAGGTTTTGTCTTTTTCGTTTATAAAGGGTTTATATTCATCTTTAAATGTTTTTTTGTTATATGAATCAGTCGTCAGACTTTCATATACAACTGCCATGTTATCGTTATCACGACCCATACTATGGGGAGGATGACGGCCCACTTCCATAAACCAGGCCATGATTTAACCCCGACCCAGGGGCCCGGTACATCATCCAGCGTCCAGATAGTAAGGTTCCTGAGTTCAGAAGCTGATTTTGGTTTTTCAAAACGACTTCCGATAACACTGATAATAATTGCAAGGGCAAATTCAAGGCTGCCAATAAAGGAGAAATTCAGTTCATACGGGGTGCCAAGTGGAGCATAGTGCAAAACAGCTCCAACGATTGAGGCGATCACCACTCCGTAAAAGGAAGCCCATGCAGTGGTTCGTTTTGAAAAAATCCCGAGGACGAATATCGCGACAATCACGCCCATAACATCCCCCATAAACGTAAGGATAATTTCGTAAGCTGGAATTCTATGCTCAGTAGAATGAATAAATAGCGGTAAGAGGCATAAAACAATGATACAGATTACGAATTCGATGATCCTGGTAACTTTCACGATCTGCTTTTCAGAAGCATTTTTATTAATAATACGGGCATAAATATCCTGGGCAAGTAAACTTCCGGTTGCCGATAACAATCCTGATTTAGATGAAAAGAGGGCCGCTATTAATCCAATGAGCAACAATCCCTTTATCCCCGTAGGAAATTTGAGAAGTAATTGCATAAACGCATCATCCGGATTTGTGGCGGGAAATAACTTCCTCATCGCAATACCAACAGCATAGGCCAGGAAATAGATCAGTGAATTTGCTATTCCGGCAACCAACAGCGCTTTCTGTGCATGAGATTCATCTTTGGCCGCCAGGAATCTCTGTGCCATTGAGAAGTTACAAACAATCCAGGAAAGTCCGGCAATTATACAGAATGTAGGTATAGCCGGAAAAGGATACAGATCTTTTGAGAAAGGGCTGAAATGCATGGGGGGTACAAGACTCTTCAGTGGTGTTCCGGCTTTTCCTAATGCAGTTATTTCTCTGATTCCAGGAAAGCCGCCTACAAGAACAAATCCTGCAATACCTACACCGAGTATGGCAAAAATTAATAGTGCAGACTGAAAAACACTCATGGTCAGCATGGTTCTCACGCCTCCCAGTATAACCATAAATGCACATACCGTTATCATCAATAGAGAACCCAGAAACAAATTCCATCCTACAAAATTATGCAACAATATTCCACCCATGTAAACACCATAAGCTAACCAGCTTATAAGCATGAGCGACATGATGACGGAAAAGACTGCACGGGAAGCATAGTTGAATCGTTTTTCAAGATATTCGGTTGTTGTGGTTATTTTCGACCGCCAGTAAATCGCAATAAAAAACATACCGGCAAACGCTGCTGTAAACCATATATGAACGGCATTCCATTGGACAATATAGAAACCCCAAACGAAGGCGAGAGCTGAATTCCCCATGATCCCCGGGTCAAACATGGTACCTATAAGGGCCATTGCGGTTTGAAACCAGTTCATGTGCCGGCCTCCGGTCAGGAACTCATCCGTCTGGGTCTCAGTCTTGTATTTTCGGTAATAATAAATGCTCATCCCAATCATCAGGATGAAAAAAGCAGTAACAAGCACTACATCTATAATATCGCTCATCTCTAATGCTTCAGTTAATAATTTAATTTTAAAGATTAATAATGGCTTAATTTTTTACATCATTCTTTTCGACATGTAAACATTTGTATACATGGCCCTTTCAATAATTGTCAGGTGAAGAAACGGAACGGAAAAAGAAGAGATATAAAAACAATTTTCGTTTCTCGTGCTGAATCTTCCAGGGTAGGGTTTACCGGTAAGACATGTTCTGTTGTCCGTCACTGATGTCTTACCTGCCTATTCAGAACTGCCTGGCGGACCTGTCAATCCCCAAACTCAATTATGAATCCGAGTACCCGGACCTGACCTTCAGGCATTTTAGCCGGCTTATCAATAACCAGTTCATCTTCCCCCTGTTCCCATTTAACGCTTTCATCGCTTCCCAGCAAATGAATGGATTTTATCGATTGATCGTTATATTTTGAATTTTTTCCCAGTGAGTGAATATGTACATCTTCTGCCGGTGTATCCAGACAAAATGCATACAGGGTATCCCCTTTTGTTGTGAAACGTATATCTCCGGCACTATACTCAATTTTTTCCTCATTGAACTTTTCGCTTTTCACAAGCTGTTCTTCTACCGGATGCTCTCCGTATACCTTCCAGGGCCGGGTACCGTAAATACCTTCACCATTCAATGCCATCCACTGGCCGATCCCATCTACAATTTTCAGCACATCCGGCTCAAGGTCTCCTTCAGGTGTTTGCACGATATTGATCAGCAGGTTGCCATTTTTACTGACAATATCAACCAGCATCTGGATCACGAGGTTGGCGCTCTTATATTTCTGGCCGGTGCGGTAATACCAGTCCCCGATGGAGGTGTCTGTTTGCCATGGGAATTTGCTGATGGTATCCATCACGCCTCTCTCCAGGTCGTCGACCCACATACCTTCCGAGGCCTGTTTACACGTATAGACAGCTTCCAGTTTTCCCCCGTTCTTTGTCATATCTGTGTTGTAATAATAGGCAAGCATATTCCGGCCGTATTCTTCATAAGGAAACTGGCTGTCTGAATAGAGCAAATCAGGATGATATTTGTCGATTAACTCCTTGATACTGAACAACCATTCCCGCTGCCATTCCTGGTTATTGCTCAGCCAGCCCTGGTCATCCGGCATGGCTTTGGCATGATACAGGTCCTGATACATGGGGTCATTCCCATCGTAGGGTACGCCTTTCATCGGTCCGGTGGTGTCTGCTAAGTGGCTGGTCTGAAACCAGGTAAAACTGGCCCCCAGGTGTTCTGACACCCCAAACCGTAACCCTTCCTTTTTGGCTGCTTTCTGCCATAATCCCACCACATCTTTGTGAGGGCCGTAGTTAACGGCATTCCAGGGATGTATCCTGGAATCCCAGAGGAAAAAGTCGTCGTGATGACTGCCCATGGAGACAAAGTATTTTGCCCCGGCTTTTTTATACAGGGCCATCAATTTATCCGGGTCCCATCTTTGGGCCTTCCACAGAGGAATAATGTCTTTATACCCAAATTTTGAGGGATGACCGTAATGTTCAACCTGATATTTGTAATCATCACTTCCTTCCTGGTACATCTTACGTGCGTACCAGTCACCCTGCCTGGGAACAGCCTGGGGTCCCCAATGGGACCAGAATCCCAGCTTGGCATCACGAAACCATTCCGGATATTGATATTGCTTAAATGAGTTTTCATCGGGTTTGAATTTCCCTGTGTCTGAAGTAGCAGGAGTGGTTGGTGCCGGGGTATGACAGGCAGTTACCGACAGAAGTGCTGCCATCAACGAGAATATGAACAATGCATTCTTCATGGGTTAGAGTTTTATTAAACACTTTTCAGGGTCATGTTTCGGGTTGCAGAGCTGATAAACCACATTCTGGAGCGGGCGGAACGTTTATCAATACCTGATTCTGCCTGCTCTCAGACATGATCAATGGGGAT
The DNA here is from genome assembly GCA_963732905.1 of uncultured Bacteroidales bacterium. Taxonomy (GTDB): domain Bacteria; phylum Bacteroidota; class Bacteroidia; order Bacteroidales; genus DASQZK01. The sequence continues at coordinate 157,960 of CAVTBM010000004.1, read as the reverse complement.
ACAGTCCGGATACCTGAAACATGAGATGGATTTTTTTGATAAATATAGGTATCCTCTCCTCTGCAATGGGTAGATTAAAATCTCATAAAGCGGGTAAAGATCGTTCATTTAAGAAAAATTAAAACTGAATTTCCCCGGAAATTCAACGATATACCCTGATAAGAATGATCTGGATAAGGCTTTTTGCCCTGATATTTTGCTTTCCAAGCTTTGCCCTCATCGAAATTGGCAACCAGGGTAGACTGGTAATCAAGCAGTATAATTTCCGGCTTACTCTTTTTCTATATAAAATACTTTAGTCGGATGTGGACGCCAATAAGTGACTGTCTTAGATTTTAATAATGACACTTTCATAATAAATATCTTTATAAATAATTTATGTCCAGCATTGAAATCTTTACAGATTATTTATAAAAATCTCCAGAACTTTGTAAAATCAAATACAGATCAACAGTGGGGCTTTCATTTATAGATATGGTAAAAATAGCAATTCTGATTGTCGTTTTTCTTTTCGTTATGATTAGAAGCCTCATATTGATAATAACATACTGGTGGGATAACAGAGATTTTTAATGTCTATGACATGTTGACTATTGAAAATGATTGAATCTATGCATAAGTTAATTGCTGGCAGTGTGTTGTTAAAATGTGGGGTCATTCTCTTACTTGAATTTTTTTTTACATTACTCTGCATTCCATTTGCCATATATTATTCAGAACCGGTGATTCCATTTCTTCTAACTGAAGGAATTTTGCTTACTGCAGGCATATTGTGTTTGTTTTCTGCTAACCGTAACAAGGAAAGGATTACGTCATCTAAAATTATTTTTGATATTTTTATCATATGGGTCATCCTAATTTTTGCAGGTACCCTGCCTTACGTATTTAGCCATAAATTTTCATCGGGTATTGACATTATTTTCGAAAGTGTCTCCGGATTTACAACCACGGGATTCACTACGATAGACAATGTTGAGGATCTGCCGGTATCTTTGATAATATGGCGTAGTCTAACCCAATGGATCGGTGGCATCGTAACTATATTTCTTTTTTACAGTGTTTTTCCGCGAATAAATATTGGCAATTTTCAAAATTCACCTACGGGAAGGTTTGTCAAGAAATTGTCGAATAGGGAACTGAATAAGGCTATATTAGCCATTATACTCATTTATGGTTTATTAACTATCATAGAGGCAGTATTATTAAATGCAGAAGGGATTAGATTTTATCAAAGTTTATGCTATGCTTTTGGGACAGTTTCTCTCAGTAGTTTCAGTCCTGTCGATTATCCAAACTTTACTTTGCAGATAAAGTTAATCATGGGTCTTTTTATGATTTTATCAGGTGTAAGTTACTTTTTTTACTTACACTTGATATTCAAACGATTCAAGTCAAGCCATCACTTTTATCATGAGGTACTTCTTTTCTTTGGAATTATACTCATATTTTCGCTTATACTTTTAGTTATTAATTTACCTGGGGATGCTTTTAACCAACAAGGAGATGAGTATTTTGAACTGATCTCATCTATTACAACATCCGGATATTTTACAGCCCACATCTTTCATTTGCCCCGGTATATTTTGATGTTGTTTTTCGTATTAGTTTTTATAGGAGGTTGCTCCGGAACAACAAGCGGTGGCATTAAAATATTTCGAATCATACAATTATTCAAGTTTATTAGAGAAGAATTTCGAAACGTAAATTTTTCTTTGATGCAATCATCATCCGGTCCAGGCCGGTATAAGAGATATAAGCAAAGTAGTTCTCTCATCACTTATTTGGCCCTGTTGATATTTATGATGTTTTTAGGGGTTTTTCTGTTAACAGATAATAACATAGCCTTTTCGAAATCATTCATGCTCTCAATTTCCTCTCTGTCGAATTTCGGATTGAAAACCAACCTAACTGATTATTCTGATAATGTGAAAATTATTATGAGTATTCTTATGGTAACCGGACGGCTGGAGATTTATCCGATTATTATTCTACTGACACCTTCAGCATATAAAAGAAAGAAATCTGATGAAATTATAATTGCAAACTAAAAATGGTTTCAGGATCAACGTTAAAAACAATATTTAAACAAGTAGGAAGTCTGTTAATATTAGAGGGTATTATCATATTTATACCCTCGTTAGTTTCCCTCATATATTCGGAGGTCTATTCGGCCCTTGGGTTTTTTCTTGCGGCCCTTTTTTCTTTCGGAATAGGTATATTTTTGTATTACTATTTTAAAGATTCGGAGGATGTAAGATATAATAACGCTCTTATCATTGCAGCTATGGGCTGGCTAGCCATTACTTTAATGGGAGGATTCCCGTTTTTCATTATAGCCCATATTACACCGGAAAAGATCATGAATAGCTTTATACCTCCTGGTGCGGACTATTCTTTTTCAAGTCTCATTTATTTTAAAAATTATCTGCATTGTTTTTTTGAGAGCATGAGTGCTTTCACTACTACCGGGTTAACAATGGCCGTTCATGAACCATCGGTCGGAAATGGAGTTTTGTTTTACCGTTCATTAGCACAATGGTTTGGAGGTGCAGGGTTTATCATTATGGTCCTTGCCGTATTCCGGGATTCATCAGGTCAACAATCGTTGGAATTATTCAGTACCGACTCGAGCGTTAAAAAATTTCAACCAAGGATCATTGATACGGCAAGAGCCATTTGGAAAACGTATCTTTTTGTGACGCTATTCTCGGTTATTTATCTGATCATTGGCACATACCTGATCCTTCCTGATTACCCTCTTTGCAAGAATGTATTCGATTCAATTAATCATGCAATGGCAGGTCAATCAACAGGGGGATTCAGTACTCTTGATGATAGTATTTCGGGATACCACTCTGCTGCCATGGAAATGCTTTACCTTTTACCGATGATTTTGGGTTCATTTTCCATAACATTTTATTACAGAGTCCTTTTTGATAAGAAATTAAGCGAAATATGGGAGGATATTCAGACCCGAGCACTGCTTTTTGCATTTCTCCTGGGTAGTGTCCTGCTTTCACTTTTACTGTTAGATGCAGATAATATCTCCACTCCATTTCGTACAGGTATTTTTCAATTTGTCAGTGCCATGTCGACTACTGGTTGGCAAACCTCTGATATAGCGCGTTGGGACTGGCTTTCTATTGTATTTGTTGTAGCCGGGGCAATGTTTATTGGCGGTGCGTCAGGAGCCACTGTTGGTGGAATTAAAATGATCCGTGCACTGACCTTAAAGAAAGGATTACAGTGGCAGGTTAACTCCGTATTTTTTTCAAAAAATACAATAAAATTTATCAGGTTTAACGGAAAATCAATGCTGCCTCAGGAGCTAAATAAGGAATTTACAAAAGCTGCTGCACTTGCGATCCTGTTTTTTCTTTTCACATTAGCAGGAGCCATTATTACAGCTCTGTATACACATGAGGACTATAGCTTTGCGGAAGCATTATTCGAATCTTCCTCTGCTCAGAGTACGGTTGGCTTATCGGCTGGTATAACCAATCCTCATATGTCACCGGTACTTGAAGTCGTGTATATTTTTCAAATGTGGTCGGGAAGACTTGAAATTATTCCGGTCCTGGTTTTGATACGATCAATTTTCTGGGGAACTGAACCCAGGATCATTTGAATGTGCTAATTTTACTCCTAAATCAGATATAATGAAAATGGGAGCGGGTATTCGTAAATTTCTTTTTAGTTCACCTAATCAATACATAATGGCTGTCCTGATCATTGCCATTACTGTTGTATTTTGTATACCCTTTGCCAATGCCCAGCTCTATCATGTTGTGTCCTTCATCTTGCTTTTCATTGTATCAATTCTTGCCACTTTTATGGAAGTCGGTTCTGTACTTGTAGCATCCACATTAAGCGCATTGGTATGGAATTATTTTTTTATTCCTCCACATTATACATTTAAGATCGATAAGCTTGAAGATGTTTTAATGTTTTGTATGTTCTTTTTCATTGCCTTACTGAACGGGGTTTTAACAACAAGGGTCCGTAATCAGGAACAGAAAACCAGAGAAAGAGAGGAACATACAAATGCATTGTTCCAATTGACAACTAAACTTTCCAAAGCCAGGGGACTCGATGAAGTACTTAATGTCGCACGGTTAGAGATAAAGAAATATTTTTTACTGGAAGCTCATTTTTTTTTGCAGAATGGAGAAAATGAGCTTTTAGCAAAACCTGATTCAGATATGGGTTTAAATTTTTTCGAAGAAGATTACCGGATGACGGAATTTGTTTTTAAAAGTTCAAGAGTTGCAGGCAAGTTTGTGGATAAAAATTCTTCAAGCTTTTTCACATTTTTTCCACTAAAAGGTTCAAAAGTAAATACCGGTGTTGTCGTTATATCTCTGGAAAAACCAATGTCTGAAATAATGAGGGTCCTTTGGGAAACATTTTTATCTCAGATCATCAATGCGCTGGAAAGAGAATTTTTAAGCGAACTGGCAAAAAAAGCGAGGTTTCTGGATGAATCTGACCGATTATATAAAACACTATTTAATTCAGTTTCACATGAGTTCAGAATACCTGTTGCAACTATAATGGCAGCCTCTGATTCCTTATTGACATCAACAGGCGATAGATCCATGCAGATGGACTTGAGTAAAGAGATATTTTATTCATCCCTTAGACTCAACCGTCTGATAGAGAATTTGCTTAATATTTCAAGGATTGAGAATGGGAGGGTTTCATTACGCCTGGATTGGTATGATATCAATGATTTGATAAATAAAGTACGTGAGGATCTGGCGGAAGAATTAAAAAATTTCAATCTGGAAATCTCCGTACCTGATTCTTTGGATCCGGTAAAAATTGATTTTGGTTTGATGCATCAGGTATTATTTAATCTTCTATATAATTGCTGTGAATATGCCCCTGTCAATTCGACTATAATACTGAATGTCAAAATAACTAAAGGAAAATTAATTATTACCATAAAAGATCAGGGACCTGGATTTCCCAAAGAAGCGTTAACTAAAGTTTTTGACAAATTTTACAGAATTAACTCCAAGAGGACCGGGGGCTTAGGATTGGGATTGTCAATCGTTAAAGGATTCGTTGAAGCGCACAATGGTTCGGTTAAAGCAACAAACCGACCTGAAGGTGGTGCCAGTATTACTGTGGAAATTCCTGTAGAGATTCCTGATACTATCTGAATAATCAATATTTTTTTCATGGAAAATAACGATACGATATTGGTGGTAGATGATGAAAGGTCGATACGAAAGTTGCTGGATATAACACTTACTGCGAATAATTTCAAAGTTATTGATGCATCGAATGGCAATGAAGGTCTGGTATTGGCAGCAACTCATCATCCTTCCCTTATTATACTCGATCTGGGATTACCTGATATAGACGGACAGGAAATTATCAAAGGGCTGAGGGGTTGGTACAGCAAACCTATATTGGTGCTTTCGGTGAGAAATACAGAAGAGGATATCATTGCAGCTCTTGATAATGGCGCCAATGATTACCTTACAAAGCCTTTCAGAACCGGCGAACTGCTTGCCAGGATCCGGGTGGCAATCCGGCAGGATAATAGCACCACGGATGATCCCTGCCACAAATTTGACAATCTTATCATTGATCTGAACAAACATATTGTTACGAAGAATAATGAAATTGTAAAACTAACGGCTACCGAATTTTCAATGCTTTCTCTCTTTGTACGGAATGAAGGCAGAGTACTGACACACCAATATATACTGAAAGAGGTATGGGGATCGCAATATGGTCACCAAACCCAATATTTGAGGGTTTTCATTGCACAATTACGCAAGAAACTCGAAGATAATCCAAATAGACCAAAATTATTTATAACTGAGTCAGGAATTGGTTACCGATTCGGGATGTAAATTGGCATTAACAATTGCTTTACTGATTATGCAAAGGAACTTTCATTTCAAACCCTCAAGCCTACACTAATACAAAATCAAAAAAGTTGAAAAATTCCCACCCTCTAAAACACATCCTCCCAGTAAGTTCCGTTAAACCGTTCTCTGTAACCGTTCTGCATAGTTTTTCCCTTTTGTGTCAGGCGATGTTCAAGGACGGAGTTTTCGCAAAGGCCTTCAAAAACTTTTGCGATAAAGTCCGAAATTTCCTGCCTTTTTCCGTATCCCCTCTACCAACCCCGTCTTCCAAACCTGATTGTAAGTGCGTAGATTTGGCGCATGAGAAAAAAAATAAGACATAGCCAGGCCGAGATGTTCGCTCATGTCGAAGCCTGCAAAGAAAGTAACCAACCATAAAAATCTTACTGAAAAGATCAGGTTATCGCCTATTCAACCTTTCAGTACTATAATACTCCCCAAAAACAGGACCACTGGTTAAGTTGAAATTTAGTTACTAATTTTAACCAGTGAATCATGAAACGATCAAGAAGAAAATTTACCAGTGCCTTTAAGGCAAAAGTAGCAATAGAAGCGCTCAAGGAGCGGGAATCTCTTGCGGAATTATCCAAGCGGTATGAAGTACATCCAAACATTATCAGTAAGTGGAAGAAGGAGTTTTTAGAAAAATCGGCCTCTGTATTTGAAGGTAAGACCGATGAGAGAGAGGGCGTAGATCCGGAGAAGCTGTATGCCAAAATTGGCCAGTTGGAAATAGAGAATGATTTTTTAAAAAAAAGCTTGCGGAATTTCTTCTTCCCGGATCTCTGTTACCAAATCTCTCTTTTGACAGGGCATATTTTTAGTTAAGTTGGAATTTAGTTAGTATTTTTAGCCGAAGGGTTATGCAACGGACAAGTGGAAAATTTGTCGGAGCCGCTAAGGTGAAAGCGAAAATTGATGCGCTTAGGGAGCGGGAATCTCCTTCAGTAAGATCTTGTCTGTTTGTGTCATCCGGATATCAATGGTGCTCTGAAGAATGAATTTTTTGAAAAAATCGCCTCTGTTTTTGAAGGTTTTACCAGTGAAAAAAGGATGTGCAGATCCCGGAGAAGCAAACATCTTTTCCTTCTTATTATGAACACTTTGTAAATCTGACAGAGTTGAAGTGATAATTTATCCTGGATAGCAATGAAGAAAGTCTATTTAAAATACGGGGCACTTCTGTTCAGCCTGTTAGCTATAATCACCATGTTGTTTGATATCGGGTACAGCCAGGAAGCGAAAACACTGGAAATTTTGAATGATTCCTATTTCATTTACCTTTTGGGAGTCGTACTTTTTATCCCTGTAAAATATCTCGTCGATTTTAAAAGCATTCAAAAAAGAAGGATCTGGATCTTTGAACTGATATTATGGATATTCTATATTTTCATCCTGGTCTTTCTCCCATTCAACCAACTTTCCAATGGTGCTTCAACTTACAAAATGTGGCTGTTTATCGTCTTTTCAATTAGCTTTATTCGTGAGATTTCCGGCATACAAATCAACTGGCGATATAAACAGGCAAATCCTGCAGCCATATTTATTCTGAGTTTCGCTTTGCTCATTGGCGCCGGGTCATTTTTGCTTATGTTGCCCCGTGCTACACACTCGGGTATTCGTTTTATCGACGCCTTGTTTACTTCAACAAGTGCGGTATGTGTCACAGGCCTGGTTGTGGTCGATACAGGTACATATTTCACTGTATTTGGACAAACCATCATTATGGTTCTTATTCAGGCGGGAGGGATTGGCATAATGACCTTTACAAGTTTCTTCGCTTATATCTTCATGGGAGGTTCTTCCTATCAAAATCTTCTCCTGTTAGGCAACCTGACCAACGAAAATAAAATAGCAGAAGTTCTCGGAACATTAAAAAAGATCGTTTTTTTTACCTTTTTTGCGGAATTGATTGGGTTTGTTCTCATTTACATTAATGTCACATCATTGAAGGCAGTTAAACAGGATGATGCCTTGTTTTTTTCAGCTTTTCATTCCATTTCTGCTTTCTGTAACGCTGGTTTCTCAACCCTTACCAATAGCTTTTACGATATTGGTTTTCGTTTTAATTATCTCCTTCAGCTTACCATTGCATCACTTTTCATTATTGGTGGCATTGGTTTTCCGGTGATCATTAACCTATATACCTGGATGAAGCAGGTGTTTATTAATCGCTTTTTGCGGCTGAACAAGCGCAGGGAAATCATCCATCAGGTACATCTGTTTACGTTGAACACAAAACTGGTCATCTACACGACACTGATTCTTCTCATCGTTGGCACACTGATGTTTTATGCCATGGAGAATCATAATACCCTGGCAGAGCATAAAGGCATCGGGAAGCTGGTCACCGCTTTTTTCAGTGCCGCTACACCACGTACCGCCGGATTCAATACCGTTGATATATCTGCGCTGCATATTCCGACATTAATGTTCATTATTTTACTCATGTGGATTGGCGCATCACCGGCATCAACGGGCGGCGGTATTAAAACCAGCACCTTTGCCCTGGCGGTACTTAACGTTATCAGTCTGGTGCGTGGAAAAGGTAAGGTTGAACTTAGCAGGAGAGAAATTCTCGACACATCAATCATGCGGTCGTTTGCTTTTATGTTTTTATCCATGTTCAGCATTGGTCTGATCATATTTCTGTTATTCATTACAGAACCCGGGGAAAAAGATTCCGACCTGATTTTTGAGGTATTTTCCGCATTCGGTACGGTTGGTTTAAGCACGGGAATTACCCATGATTTGTCGGTTGCAGGAAAATACATCCTCACCGCGACCATGTTTATTGGAAGGGTAGGTGCTTTGACTTTTTTATCATCAATTGTCAGAAAATCAACTGGCAAATTATATCAATATCCTGTTGAAGGTATTTTAATCAATTAAATGACACTCATATGAATTATTTAGTCATAGGCCTCGGGAATTTTGGTGCTGCATTAGCAGTGAGACTTACTCAACTTGGTCATGAAGTAATAGGTGTGGACAGTAATATGGCAAAAGTAGAAATGTTCAAGAACGATATTACACACACAATTTGTGCAAACTGCACAGACATTCATTCGGCCAAAGAATTGCCCGTGAAAAATGCAGATGCTGTTATTGTTAGTATTGGAGAGCATGAAGGCAATTCAATTATGGCCACGGCTATCATGAAACAGTTAAACGCTAAAAGAATCATTGGCAGAGCGGTATCTGATACCCAGGAAACGGTGCTTAAAGCCATGGGAATTGAGGAAATCGCTCATCCCGAACAAGATTCGGCAGAAAAACTGGCCAAAAATCTGACCACGGAAGGATTGATCGATTCCTTTGAACTCTCCAGTGAGTACAGTATTGTCAAAACAGAAGTTCCGGAAAGATATGTCGGTAAGTCCTTAAGTGATACCGATATCCGTTCCGGATTCGATATTACAGTGTTGGCCATGATCCATAAAAGCCAGAAAAGAAATTTATTAGGGATGAAATTTTCCACTCTCGAAGTGAAGGGAATAGCTAAAGCTGATACCCTATTGGGCAGGGATGAGGTAATGGTCATTTTCGCTCATGTGAAGGATATTGAACGGTTTTTGTCGTCAAAATGAAAAAATGTTACTACCTAAACCTTTAGCCATTTCTTCATTGATCAAATAATGATAAAAAAATTGCCGAATCATAAATTACTTACGTTTCGCAGGTAGTTTCGGGGAGAGTTATGAGGTTATGAGGTTTTGGAGCTGACAGTTAACTGTCGATAGTCTAAAAAAGGCGGGATAAAATGAAAAGAATAGCCCATATAACGATCAGCCTTGTTACAAGTGAAAATATCGATTCCGAACAGATTCAATCGAAGTGAACACCCCCTCGCATTTCAGGAGAGGGGGTCGGGGGATGAGGTGGTTCAGGGGGAGGATGGAGTTATGGAGTGCGAAACGTCAGTTACTTTACACATCATCTCAATGGAAAATCTACCAATTCATAAGTGATCACCCAACCAGATTTTCCATTGTGCCTGGAGAAGATGCTGACCACCTTTTTTAAAATGTGCCTTTCTATCTTAGCATCCTGCATCTCTTTTGCGATCGGGAATTCTCTTTTCCAAATCCGTCATTTTGGGATTTGCTTTCCCGGGAAAACTATTAACCTGTTAGTTTTCATGTTCTCTTCTCCATCGGTATACTAACTTCGGTCGAACACACAATTCTTCGGCTATCTCTCTTGCATTGCTCCGTGTATAGGAAAGCTCAACCGATTTTTGATGAACTCCCGATGATAATACTTTCTTTGATTTGTCATCATGGCAATTTACTACTTTTGTTGTAGCTTAACTTGCCGTTCAGTTTTTTAGGGTATGTCTCCAATAAGTGGACCTTAGTTTTGCGCTCACTGATGTCTAAGCTAAATACAGTTTAATGTTACCATAAAAATACTGCCTGCCCCGAAATCACTCTCAACAGTAATTTGCCCACCCTGGGCTTCGATAAATTCTTTGCTAATGGCAAGACCAAGCCCTGTCCCCTCCTTCCTTGAACCGGGAGCGCGAAAATAACGGTCAAATATTTTGTTCTTATATTCCGGTGCAATACCCTGTCCGGTATCTTTTACAGAAAATTTAATGAACTTATCAACGTTCTCAACCGTCAAATAGACTTTGGAATTTTCATATGAATAACGTACAGCGTTTGAAATAAGGTTGGTCAGAACCCATGCAGTTTTTTCACTGTCGGCAAGCACTTTAGGCAGCTTAGAGGGACATTCGATTTCGAATGACACTTTCCTTCGTTCAGCCTGCACTTTATTGGCCTTGATTGCGTAGGCCAAAATATCTTTCGGATTGGCAGGCATTATGTTTAATTGAATATTACCGCTTTCAACCTGTGTCATGTTTAACAATTCACCTGCAATATTTTTAAGACGGTCGGTGTCATCTTTAATGCTGGTTATTAAATTTTTCTGTTCATCGTTCAAAGGACCGATCTGCTTATTCTCCAATAGTTGGAGGCTCATTTTCATGGATGATATCGGTGTTTTAAATTCGTGGGAGACTGTTGCAATAAAATTGGTTTTGGCAAAATCGAGTTCCTTATAGGAAGTTACATTTCTCAGCAGAATGACATGGCTGATCAGTTTCTTATCCTGATTGCCCTGCGGTTCCAAAGTAATGTTTAAAATTTCCTTTTCAAAATAACTTTCTTTCCCGTCGGCAAATATTTTTAAGGGTTCATTACTGTTTTTTGGATTAGCCCCGAAAAGCTCCTGTAGCAGTTCCCGAATCAAATCGTTGGTAACAGCAAGTTCTTCTGCATTTCTGCCAACAAGTTCACCTTTACCTAATCCTGTTATTTTCCGGGCTTCGTCATTAGCAAAAATGATTAATTTACTTTCATCCAGGCCTATGACCGGTTCATTCATTTTTTCTATCAGAGCTTCCATTCTTTTTATGGCCATCATTAATCTGGCGACATTGCTGTTATTGTATTCTTCCAGTTCTGCAGCCATGGTATTGAATGACTTTGCCAGTTCTCCAAACTCATTGTGTCCTTCGAAATGAACCCGCTGAGAATAGTTTTTGGCTGCTATCTGGCGGATACTTTCTGTTAGTTCGCTGATAGGATTGGCAATATTACCGGGCAAACTAAGAAACAAAATAAAAGCGATGATAATACAAAGCGCCCCCGTGAATCCTATCCAGAAAACAGAGTCTTTTGCAGTTTCTTTCGCCAAGGTACTTTTCTCCTGGATAGCTGACATATTCAGATGCATTATACGATTCAAATCGTTTCTTATCTCAAGGGGAGCAAGGGAATGGGCAGGATTTTCCTTTAATTTCCTGAAATGTGCTGCAAGGCTATCCGTCAGCTCAGCTTCTCCAATTTCAGTAATGTTGTTTTGTTGCTTAATGAGGTTGTCTTTAAAAATTTCAATTGCTTTTTCGCCTTCCTGTATCTTGTCCAGCGCTTTTAACATGTCCCTTGCATATTCAAGCGTTCTGTAATTGTCAACCAGTATATTTTCGGTTGCTGAAGCCAGCGATTTGATTTTTAAAATTCCAAGGATGCTAAGGAATATAATCAGAGTAAATAAAGCCCCCAGCCCTAATATCAGTTTTGATTTGATTTTCATCTATGAGAGTATTACAATGTCAATTTTATTTGACGTGAGTTTTTTCAACAAGTCATTAAAAATATTTGTAGAAAGGATTAAATTCAGTAAGCTAAAGTGTGGCCTGCCAATGCAAACAGTAGAGATCTCGCGTTCAACAGCTTGCTCGATAATGGATTTGGCCACTTTATTACTGCTTACCTTGATAATTTCGGCACCCATTTCAGTAGCCAGTTTAAAGTTGTTTATCAGATGCCTCTGCTTGTCAAGGGCAATTTTGACCGGACTTTCTTTGAGCGTTTGAACATACAACACGTACCATTTGCAATTGTAAAAATTAGCCAGACGGGCTGTTTTACGAATGACGTTTTTGGCTGTTTTTTCATTCGTGGAAATACATGCCAGAAACCTTTCATGGTGCTGTGGTATACTTTTTAGGATTTCTCTTTCTACTTTCCGGTCAACCTGAGAGGCAACTTCTTTGAGCGCCAACTGCCTTAACTGCAACAAGTTCTCTGCTTTAAAATAATGCTTCAAAGCAGTTTCTATCTTGTCCTTTGAATAAATTTTGCCTTCCTTAAGCCGGGTAATGAGCTCATCGGCGGGGAAGTCAAGATTCACTACTTCATCGGCCTGGCTCAATACTTTGTCAGGGATACGTTCCCTTGTTTCTATACCTGTTATTATCTTAACTTCCTCATTCAACCCTTCAATATGCTGTATGTTTATGGCGCTAATCACATTTATTCCGGCATCAATAATATCAAGAATGTCCTGCCAGCGTTTTTCGTTTTTGCTTCCGGGAATGTTTGTGTGGGCCAGTTCATCAATAATTACAACCTCTGGTCTTAAGTTTAGGATGGCCTGCAAATCCATTTCTTCGAGTTCTTTGCTTTTGTAAAAAATTTTCCTTCGCGGGATTACCGGTAACCCAATCAGCTTTTTTTCAACATCTTCACGCCCATGGGTTTCAATATACCCCAGCTTCACATCAATCCCGTTCCTAAGTAAAATATGCGCTTCCTGCAACATACGGTAGGTTTTACCTACACCGGCGCTCATCCCTATGTAGATTTTAAACTTACCGCGCCTTGACTTTTTTATCAGGTCGAGAAAATGCTGAACATTTTGTTCTTTTTCTATCATCAAAAGGGTTTTAAGCAAAGGTAAAATAAATTTACCCGACAATGAAGCGGCTGCGAGGCCTCTTAAAATGTTCTTTAAAGGGAAAATCCGGCAACGATAAAGAATTGTTCGGCTTGTGGATTCCAGATAACTGAACTGGTTATCGGGATTGAAAATTTATCATTGATTTTTATTTCCCTTGAAAGCCTTGCACCAATATTTACTATCCCAAATTCATCATTCCTTCCCGGATCCTCAATGGTTAACCATCCATTTCCAACACCCGCAAATAAACCGATATATTTGAAATCGTATTTCAATTCAATATAGGTGTCACCCCCTGCCGAACCAGCACCCCCGGCTTTGTTAAGCACATAATTGGCTGCCAATGATAATTTTCCGGTTGTATAGCCAAGATTAATCTCATAGGCATGAGAACCCGTAGTATCTGAAAAATCAAAATATCTGAGCCCGGGATAATAATAATCGGTTATGCCTAAACTCAATCCAAAATTAAACCTGTAAGCTGCGTAGAGATCGGCTTCGTTATACGTTCCTGCAAAATCCTGAGAAGCCCAGCCTCCAATTGTAAATCCTTGATACTGCCATGATAAAGAAGGCTGAACCGAAGGCCCTGAATATAAAGTACCACGCCAGACATAGCTCGAATAAAAATCGATGTTAACGGAAAAGGGAGAGGATTTATCCTTTTCCTGTGCCTTTATATCCTGAAAAGGGATAAGAATTCCCGTGAATCCTATTGAGAGGATCAACAGTGTATAATATGCTTTATTCATCGCTTAGTTATTTGAGATGTCATTTAAATCGAGATTTAACTTTAATACATTTATCCTTTCCGTACCGAATAATCCTAACAGGGGTTTTTCGGTATTTTTTTGAATGAGCTGAAGCAGGGTATTTTCTGAAAGCCCTCGGATTTTAGCAATCCTTTTAACCTGGACCCTGGCTGCCTGTACCGAAATATGCGGGTCTAACCCACTGCCGCTTGCGGTTACCAGGTCGGCCGGAATTTCAGCTTTTTCAATTCCCGGATTGTGAACCATGAAAGTATCAATGCGTGCCTGTACTTCGGCAAGGTATTCGGGATTAGACGGACCTTTATTGCTACCCCCTGAACCTGCTGCGTTGTAATCGACCGCAGAGGGTCTTGACCAAAAATAGTTATCCTGGGTAAAGGATTGTCCTATATTTACATGGTAGGTTTTACCATCCTGTGTGATTGTCAATCCTTTTCCCTTGTTGGGTACCAGCTGGGCAATCCCAAGTATAATCAGCGTGTAAATGCCCATGAAGAAAACCATGCTTACCAGGGTAAGCCTTATTGCGGGTACAATATTCTTTTTCATCTGTTTATCATTTGTATTTAACTTGTCAGATGGAACCTCTTTATGAAAAATATTCATTATCGTATGTTCCTAATTACTTTTATCATGCTTGTTTCATTTTTATAAATTTCAAATGAGTGTTGAAACGAGCATATCAATCAGTTTTATCCCCAAAAAGGGAACAATAATTCCGCCCAGGCCATAAATAAATAAGTTCCTGCGAAGCAGTGCGCTTGCACCAATGGGTTTGTAGTCAATCCCTTTTAATGCCAGTGGAATAAGTAGCGGAATAATAATAGCATTGAAAATAACTGCCGAGAGGATTGCACTTGCCGGGCTGTCCAGGTGCATTATATTCAAACCCTGCAGTGCGGGGATTGCTGAGATAAACAAGGCCGGTATAATGGCAAAATATTTAGCCACATCGTTGGCAATACTGAATGTTGTTAATGCACCCCGCGTCATGAGCAATTGTTTTCCGATTTCCACAATCTCAATGAGTTTAGTAGGGTCATTGTCAAGGTCAACCATATTGCCTGCTTCCTTAGCAGCCTGCGTACCGCTGTTCATGGCGACCCCCACATCGGCCTGTGCCAGTGCCGGGGCATCATTTGTGCCGTCTCCCATCATGGCAACCAACCTTCCTTTAGACTGCTCCTTCCTGATATATTCCATTTTATCTTCAGGCCTGGCTTCGGCAATAAAATCATCCACACCGGCTTTTTCGGCAATATATTTTGCCGTAAGGGGGTTGTCGCCGGTTACCATCACCGTCTTCACCCCCATTTTCCTCAGTCGCTCGAAACGTTCGTGAATGCCGGTTTTTATGATGTCTTGTAACTCAATTACTCCCCGTGCTTCATTGTTTTCGATAACAACAAGCGGGGTACCCCCATCGGAAGCTATTTTCGTTACAATTTCATTGACCTCTTCCGGCAGTTCATGGCCAGCACTTTCAACCATACTTTTTATGGCATCGTAAGCGCCTTTTCGGATACTGGTACTCCCATAATCCAGCCCTGAACAACGGGTTTGTGCTGTGAATTTGATAAACCTTGGGTTTTCCAATTTAAGCAGGCTAAGATTAACTCCTGCCAGTTCAACAATCGATTTGCCTTCGGGGGTCTCATCAGCCATTGAACTGAGTGTTGCCAGTTGGATCAAATGTTGCTTATCCGTGCCAATAACGGTATGAAACTGTGTGGCTTTCCGGTTACCAATGGTTATGGTCCCGGTTTTATCAAGAAGCAACACATCAATATCTCCTGCGGTTTCAACAGCTTTACCTGATTTTGTAATCACTTTTGCCCGTAGCGCCCTGTCCATGCCTGCAATGCCAATTGCCGATAACAAGGCACCAATGGTTGTGGGGATAAGACAAACAAACAACGCGATGAATGCTGAGATGGTTATGGCTGTGTTGGCATAGTCGGCAAAAGGTTTTAAAGTAACCGTGACAATGATAAAAACCAGTGTAAACCCAGCCAGTAAAATGGTCAGTGCAATTTCATTCGGTGTTTTCTGCCTGGAAGCCCCTTCGACAAGGGAAATCATTTTATCCAAAAAACTTTCTCCCGGCTGGGCAGTAACTTCAACTTTAATTCTGTCTGAAAGTACTTTTGTCCCGCCCGTTACCGAGCTTTTGTCACCGCCGGCTTCACGAATTACAGGGGCGCTTTCGCCGGTGATGGCACTCTCGTCAATAGTAGCCAAACCCTCAATGATTTCACCATCGGTTGGAATGATATCTCCCGTTTCACAAATAAAAACATCACCTTTCTTAAGCTCTGAAGATGAAATTGTTTCACCGTTTTCCAGCTTTGCAGGGGTTTCTTCCCTTGTTTTGCGCAGACTGTTAGCCTGGGCTTTCCCCCTTGCTTCGGCTATCGCTTCGGCAAAATTTGCAAACAACAAAGTTATAAGCAGGAGAAAGAAAACGGTTAAGTTGTATCCGAAGCTTCCCTGGGATGTGTCACCGGTTAACGTGAACAGGGTTACTCCCAGCATTACAATGGTTCCGATTTCAACGGTAAACATTACCGGGTTATGGAACATTTTTCGTGGGTCGAGTTTTACAAAGGACTGCCAGAAGGCTTCCTGAACCAGTTCTTTTTGAAACAAGGATGTATTTTGTGTTTTCATTATTATAGATGTTAAGTGTGAGATGTTGAATGTGAAATGTGAAATGTTTGGGATGAAATGTTAGGTGCTTTCAATACTTTTGAGAAAAGTGAAAATATGAAACCACATAAAAAGTTAAATGCATGGATAAAAAGCTTTGAATTTGTAAAAGAGATATATTCAGTTACGAATTCCTTTCCATCTGAAGAACGATTTGGTTTAATATCGCAGATGAGACGCGCTGCCGTATCCATTCCAGTAAATATTGCTGAAGGTGCAGCAAGAAAAGGTCCAAGAGAGTTTATCCACTTTTTGAACATTTCACTCGGTTCAATGACCGAATTAGATACACTTATACTACTAAGCTCCGAACTACACTTTATTTCAAAAGTTGAATCTGAATTGCTGATTGAGAAATTAGATGTCATTGGTAAATTAATATATGGGTTAATTAAAAAGATTGAAAAAGAGTGAGAAGTTATAAGTGAAATGTTAGATGTAAAATGTAAAAGGTTAGAGCCTGTAAAATATTTTGTGTAAAAGCATAGCTGAGTTAACATCTTACATTTCACATCTTACATCCTACATCTTACATTTCACATCTTACATCCTACATCTTACATTTTACCTTTCACATCAGTGTAAAAAATTCGGCAAGCTGTCCCAGTGCAAGTGCAGGGAAAAATGACAGGGCAACCAAAATGAATATAACAGCAAATATCATCAGCCCAAATGTGCCCGTATCGGGTTTTAAGGTTCCTGCACTTTCGGGAATGTATTTTTTACCTGCCAGGATGCCTGCAATGGCCACAGGGCCAATAATAGGCAGATATCTCGCAATCAACATGACTAATCCGGTAGATACATTCCAGAACATGGTATTGTCGCCCAGTCCTTCAAACCCGCTTCCATTGTTTGCCGAAGCCGAGCTGAACTCATAGAGCATTTCACTGAAACCATGATACCCCGGATTGTTGAGCCAACCGGCATACTCGCGGGGGTTGCCAACATACAGATGGCTGGCCAGCGCCGTACCCGAAAGGATTAACAATGGGTGCAGCAGGAGAATAATCACGGCAATTTTCACCTCCCTGGCCTCGATTTTTTTGCCCAGAAATTCAGGCGTTCGGCCTACCATGAGCCCGGAAATGAAAACTGCGAGAATAATAAAGATGTAAAAATTTAAAAATCCCACACCTACACCGCCATAGAAACTGTTGACCATCATGCCCAGCAAGGCTGCCATTCCTGTCAACGGGGTCATACTATCGTGCATGGCATTTACCGAACCATTGCTGGTACAGGTTGTGTTGACCGCCCAATACGCCGATGCCGCCGGACCAAAGCGAACTTCTTTGCCCTCCATGCTGCCCATGTTTTGCTGAATTCCCATTTGCGAAATTGCCGGGTTTCCGTGCATCTCGCTCATGATTGAAGGAATTACCAGGAAGAGAAAACCTGCAGTCATTACCCCGTAAATTATCCAGGCCAGTTTTTTCCTGCGGGTTACAAACCCAAAAGCAAAAATCATCGCAATGGGTATCAAAAAGATGCTAGCGGTTTCAACAATATTGGTAAGATAATTGGGATTCTCCATCGGGTCGGTCGAATTCGCACCATAAAATCCCCCTCCATTTGTACCCAATTGTTTGATCATTACAAAAGCGGCTGCTGGACCACGGCTGATTTCCTGGGTTGCGCCTTCGAGCGTGGTTACGGTATCCTTGCCTTTAAACGTCATCGGGGAACCATTAAAAACCAGGATGGTGGCGCCAATAATTGAAAGGGGTAACAATATACGGCTGCAACTTCTTACGAAAAAGCTGTAAAAATTGCCTAATTTTTCGGTGGTTCTTTCTTTCATGGCCACAAATACCACCGCGCAAATGGCAATACCGGTTCCGGCACTGATAAACTGCCAAAGCATCAGAATCAATTGCCCCAGGTATGAAAGGCTGGTTTCGCCCGAATAATGCTGAAGGTTGGTATTGGTAACGAAACTCACAGAGGTATTAAATGCAAGATCAGCACTCATTGACGGATTTCCGTCAGGATTGAGAGGCAACCAGCTCATGTTCATTAATGTGAACATGGAAAGAAGAAACCAAACCAGGTTAATAGTTAACAACGCCACCAGGTGCTGTTTCCAATTCATTTCATTTTGGGGATTTATACCGCCTAGTTTATAGAACAGGCTATCGATTGGGTTGAAAATTTTGTCGGGCCAGGTATTCTGATAAGTAAACACCTTTCCAATATATCTGCCAAGTGGTATGGCCAGGGCAAGAACCAGGACGTACATAAAGATGACACCAAGTATTTCTGTATTCATTTTTTTGTCTATTTAAATAGGATTTTAAGTTTCCAGAAAAGAAGGTATAAGATGGATAATACCCACAAAGAGAAAAATGTAAGAAATAACAATTCTTTGAGACTTAACTTTTTCTTTTTCATCATTATTCCTGTCAGATTTTTTCCGGTTTAAGCAATGCATAGATTAAATAACAGAATACTGCGATTGCAATAATGAAAAGTACTGTCATAGCTTTTAATTTTCTAAAATTGTTTTTAAGTAAACGGGCTTAAGATTATCTGGCATAAGCTCCAGATGACATTTTAAGGTTCCCGGGCTTTCCTCCTTTGTGATAATACTAAAGAATTCGTTTTCAATAGCATTTTTATCGCGTAAGCTGCCGTTTTGGTAGAGCATGTTCATGATTTTAAAAGGTTCTTTTTCATTCTCATTATTATTTTGAATGAGTTTTAGGGTGTACCTGGCAAATTGCTGAAGAATTTCATAATCGGAATCAGAACCGTTTTTCTTTTCATCTGCAAAAGCATTCGGATACCACTGTTTTAAAGTTTTTTGAATTTTTGTTTCCATGAACTTATATATTTTCAAAAAAATCAATTGATTTAAAAAATAGCACGAAGACCAAAACTCCTGCTGCAATGAGAATGAACGCTGTCATAATTTTTCATTTTTAATTTAAGTAAAGGCATGCCAATTTCTGTTCCATTTAAGTGGAAAAATTTGTAACTGCCTAAAAATGAGTGTTATTTAAGTTGACTCAGGTTTCCGCGAATAAAAAACCCTTTCGTTTTGAAAGGGTCTGGCTTAGCATTATGAAAGGGAAAAAAGCCCGGGATGAGGAAAGGTTGCAGTTTTCAGTGCCATTGCCATTGCCGGACAGATAAAGGAATTTCAAAATGATTGACAGCAAACTGTTCAGCAGTGGGCACGTTCTTTAAGCGTGTATTTTTTCATACCCGCTTCTTATATACCTTCATTGCAAAGATATATGCCACTATCATAATACCGACGCACCATGCAAGAGCGACCCATATTTCATTGCCTACAGGCTGATTTGAAAGCAACGCGCGGATGGTCTGTACTATCGAAGTTACCGGCTGATTTTCGGCAAAGGCGCGAACAGGCCCCGGCATGGTCTCGGTAGGTACAAACGCCGAGCTGATAAACGGCAGGAAGATGATGGGATAGGCAAAGGCGCTTGCCCCGTCTATTGATTTTGCAGACAGTCCGGCAATCATCGCAATCCAGGTCAGGGCTAGTGTGAAGAGGGCAAGTATACCGGCCACAGCCAGCCATGACAGTGCACCCGCTGGCGAGCGAAAACCCATTATCAACGCTACAAGAATGATAACGACCACTGAAATAGCGTTGGATACCAGCGAGGTCAGTACATGGCCCCACAATACTGTGGAGCGCGCAATTGGCATGCTGTGGAATCGCTCTAATATGCCCCGTTGCATATCAATAAACAGGCGGTAAGCCGTATAAGATATACCGCTTGCAATAGCTATCAGCAAAATGCCTGGTAACAGGTAGTTCACATAGTTGTCCGTGCCGGTCTGGATTGCACCTCCGAATACATATACGAACAGCAGCATCATCGCAATGGGCGTGATGGTAACAGTGATGATGGTGTCCATGCTGCGAAGAATATGGCGCATGGAACGTCCAAGCATAACACCCATATCCCTGAAAAAATAATTCTTTATCGTTTCCATTTACTTTTCCTCCTTTTTGCCGACGATTGCAAGAAATATCTCCTCCAGTGTCGGTTGTTTTTCAATATATTCCACTTTGGCAGGCGGGAACAGTTTTTTCAATTCCCCCAGCGTGCCGCTCACGATAATCCTGCCCTCATGAAGAATGGCAATTCTATCGGCGAGTTGTTCAGCTTCCTCCAAATACTGGGTGGTCAGGAATACCGTCGTACCGATGTCAGCAAGCTCTTTGACAATCTTCCAAACCTCTATACGCCCCTCAGGGTCAAGTCCCGCTGTCGGCTCGTCGAGGAATATGATCTGCGGTTTTCCCGCAAGGCTCATGGCGATGTCGAGCCTGCGGCGCATACCTCCCGAATAAGTAGCCACCCTGCGGTCGGCGGCATCGGTCAAGCCGAAGCGTTTAAGCAAATCGTCCGCGACCTGACGCGGATGGTCAAGGTGCCGCAGCCTGGCAATCATAATCATATTTTCCCGCCCGGTCAAGATTTCATCCACGGCGGCAAACTGCCCGGTCAGACTGATCGAATGCCGCACATTGCCGGGTTTTGACGCAACGTCGAAGCCGTTTACTGTAGCGTTTCCACCGTCTTTTTTCAGCAGCGTGGTGAGGATTTTGACAATGGTTGTCTTGCCTGCACCGTTGGTGCCGAGCAGGGCGAATATACTGCCCTTTTCCACCTCGAAATCCACACCTTTCAGAACACTAAGCTGCTTGTAGGACTTTTTCAGTTCTTTAACCTGGATTGCATTATTTTGCATATTCATTCCTCCTCAAATTTAAATTACTGTAACCTTTGATAAATTGACCCCCACGCCCTTGAGTGCGTTGTAGCTTAGCTTATCCATCATGGCTCCGTCAAAGCAGATGGTTTTGAGGGCACGGTAATATTTATTTGTCAGGGCATGCGTCGCACGGAAAGTTACATTCTTGAGTGTTGCCCCCCGGAACGTAACTTCCTTCAGCGCCGAATTGTCAAACCTGACTCCGATAAAGGTCTGCCCGTCCAGGCACATGCCCCGCAGGTCGGATTTGTCGAAGTCCACACCGTCGAAAGTACAGTTTTCAAAAACGGTTTTTCTAAGGTCTGTCACGGTCAGTTTGACGTTGGTCAGTTTGACATCGACGAATTTGGCCCCGACCAGTCCCGATGCGCTGAAATTGGTGCGCACAAGGATGGATTGATGAAAGCTCGCTCCTGAAAGGTCAAGAGCATAAAAGTTGCAGTCTGTCAGATTTGCACTGTCAAAATTAGCTTCGCGCATATCGCTGGCCTTAAACGAGCTGCCGGTCAGGTCCGCACCCGAAAAGTCGGAGCCGCGAAGCGCGCTTCCTTCAAATTTACCTTTCTGCGCTGTAACACCCGCGAAATCGCTCTCCGGCAAATTGCTCCCGCTGAAGTTGGTTGTCCCCTGCCGTTCCGGCGAATTGGACTGGTTGACGTCCTCCCGAATGGTTTGCTTAACATCGCCGTTACCATCCTTAATAGGTGTTTCATCGCCCGCAGAGTGAAAGCTTTCTGAAAAATAGTTAAGGTCAACGCCCAGAATTTCCGCAAGACGGTTAAAAGTAATGATGTCCGGCATTGATTCTCCACGCTCCCATTTTCCAACCGCCTGTGCACTGATAAATAAACGCTGAGCTACCTCGGCTTGAGAAATATTTATTCTTTTTCGTGCTTCGGCAATTCTATTTCCAATAATCTTCGTATTTAACATCGTCTTTTTATTTTGTTGTTACGATCTCTTTTTTTATTTTGTCGACACTGCAAAGATATCCGGCTCCCATTCCGGAATCAAAAAAATTCAAAACTATATAGTTGTAAATACGCTACTTATAGTTGTTGTTCAACAACTATAAGTTGTATTTGCCGGAATTTACAGATTAATGGTCTTTTGGGAGTAAAAAACATGGAATTATAAGGACATAAAGCATATATAGCCGAGGCAATCCGAACCTTTATCTCTCCTGCAGAATGTAAAAATCATGAAATAAGGGATAGTGATTTGGGCTTCCAGGTTTACTTAAAAAAAGGAGTCCGTTCAGAAAAATAAACCTGTAGCCAAAGCATATCCCGACTATCTATAACCCGTATTCATCAATTTTTCTGTAAAGCGTTGTCAGGGCTATATTGAGCAACCTGGAGGTTTCGGTCTTATTTCCGTTGGTATAGTTCAGAACTTTCTGAATATGAAGTTTTTCAGCACTGGCCAGTTCAAAAGCTGAAAATTGTTTATTGCCCTTTTTTACCTGGGGCTGATTTTCCCTAAGTTCATGAGGTAACGTTTCTATGGTCAGTTCATCAGAAGTTGACAGGATCAAACTCCGCTCAATTACATTTTTTAATTCCCGGGTATTCCCGGGCCATTGGTGCAATTTAAGCGCCTCTAAAAAGTCAGGTGAAAGAGATTTAATTTTTTTACCCGTTTTAGCAGTAAATTGTTGTACAAATTGTACCACCAACAATTCTATATCAGGCACTCTTTCCCTTAGTGCAGGCAACATAATATGAAATACGGATAAACGGTAAAATAAATCTTCCCTGAAATGTCCTGCTTCAATTTCTTTTTGCAAATCACGGTTGGTAGCGGCTATAATCCGGACATTTACTTTAACAGGTTTTGTTTCGCCCACAATCAAAAGTTCTCCGGTCTCAATTACCCTGAGAAGCTTGGACTGCAAATCCAACGCCATTTCTCCTATCTCGTCAAGAAAGATCGTTCCGTTGTTGGCTTCAAGGAAAAGCCCTTTATGGTCTTTTATGGCCCCGGTAAAAGCACCTGCCTTATGGCCGAACATCTCACTTTCCAGAAGGTCTCTGCTAAATGCCGAGCAATTGATAGCGACAAAACTTTTATTTCTTCGGGTACTTGCCCGATGAATGGATTGGGCAAATACTTCTTTCCCTGTTCCTGTTTCACCTGTTAGTAAAACTGTTGTGTCTGTTTCGGCTACTTTTTTTGCCAGTCCAATGGCCCCCTTTATGGCTTTCGATTTTCCAATGATATGATCAAAAGAGTATCGTTCACCTAATTGTTCTTCCAGATGCTGTACCCGTCTTGACAGGTCAACTTTTTCAATTGCGCGGTATAGCAAAGGGATTATTTTATTATTGTCGTCGCCTTTTGTTATATAGTCAAAAGCCCCGTTTTTAATGGCTTGAACACCATCGGGAATATTTCCGTAGGCAGTCAGCAAAATAATTTCAGAAAATGGATATTTATCTTTGATGTTTTTGGAAAGTTCAACACCGTTGCCATCAGGAAGCTTCACATCACAAATTACCACGTCGATATTGTGTTGTTCCAACTTTTTAAATGCCGTTTTACAATCTGCTGCCTGTAGCACATCAAAACCTTCCAGACTGATAATCTTAGATAGTAAGGTTCTTAGTTTTTCTTCGTCATCTATGATTAAAATATTTTTCAATTTGTTTGATATTATTAAATGCAAATTTAGAAAATAACAATGAGCCCCTCCCATTATCTCAAGGTTTATCTGTATAAACGTGTATATAAACAAAAAAAGGCTGTAAACTCAACGTTTACAACCTCCTGATTATCTGTGTGGAGCATATCGGAATCGAACCGATGACCTCTTGACTGCCAGTCAAACGCTCTAGCCAACTGAGCTAATGCCCCAATACGAATGCAAAAATAGATTAATTTTTAAAAATCCCAAAGCTATTTTTTGCTGCGGATGGGAAAAACAAAAAAACAGGGTACATCTTCAGACGTACCCTGTTCCTGGCGTGATAATTTTTACTATAGAATATACTGTTTGTTTTTGTAGAGCGCATTCCGGATGGCCGGTTTCAGCGTTTCAGCCGTATTCAGGATCATTGCAGCGTCAGTAGGGAAGGGGACAGCCTCGTTTTTGATTTTTTGGAGGGCATCTGCATCCAGGGCTTCCTGGTCACCAACCGCTCTGGCCGATGTGTGATCAAAGACATTCTCGGCACCAATGGGTTCCTTGACGAGAAGCCTGGCTTCGGGCTGGAGCTGAGTTATTTCAACCTGGCCGCGGATATTGACCGATTTATGCTGATGGGTTTCAATAAGGGTGCATTGCAGTGTTTTATATCTTGGAATTTTAATATCATTTCCGGCAGTGTCTCTCATTACATTTCCCTTGGCGTCAAGAGCATAATCAAAGCCGTTTTCGACCTCTTTTTTGTATACTTTATCCGTTTCCTTGGTGTCCTCGGGAGTCACAATAATGTCGAGCAGGTTGATGACGACAGCATAATCATACTGGATATCATCATTGAGGTGCCTGAAATGGTATTCCACCCATTCACTGTTGAGCCCCTGTGTATTGAATGTAAGCAACTCGTCCCTGAACTCCGGGGCGATCATAATCCGGTCGCTGCTCTGCACTTCGACGATCACTCTGCTCAATCCTTTATAGTGTGCATCAAGGATCATTTGATTCAGGTTGGGATAACTGTCGCCTGAGTATTGCTGGGCTCTCACGAGTTCGTAATATGCTTCGCGGTAGGATGCCTTGTCCCCGTTATTCATGAGTTTCTGGCCGTTGGCATAGTAAAATGCTGCAGCTTTCTTTTTAGCAGCAACCAGATCGGCATCATAATCCACATAATCATAATTGATGGACCTGCCGTTCAGGTTTAAGGGCAGAACTTTACGAACCAATGCCTGCCTGGCTTTCAACGTTTCATACCGTTGGAATATCTCATCGTAATTATTGGGATTATCTTCTGTTTTCAGAAACTTGATTCTTTCAAGGTCTCTCTCATTGGCAAGCTTGTAAGACTTGTCGAGGGTTTTGATATCTTCCTCGTCGGTAGGGTCTTTGATGAGGCGTTTTACACTTTTATTGATAACGCCGTCGTAGTCTCCACGCTGTAATTTTTTGTTGACAGAACCGCAGGAGGACAGGAATAGAGCGATAAATCCAAAGAGTACATATTTTTTCATAGGACTGGTATTGAGTTGATTTTACTAATATAGAAAAACAAATTATGTTAAATCCCACATATTTACGAACAGCTGTTTAAAATGTTGCAGTTTGGAAGTATTGAACCGTAATTAATTGAAGGAGCAACATGACAGGCAAGTCAATAAAAATGCCATGCTTCGGGTAGATGGGATTTTTTTGATAAAAAAAAAGCTGCCTTCCAGAGACAGCTTTTTTTATTTCATAAGCTCAAATTATTGCAGAACGAAATTGATCGGGAAGGTAAACAGTACCTTAACGGCTTTTCCCCTCTGACGGCCTGGCGTCCAGACAGGTGATGACATTACGACCCTGATGGCTTCTTTATCAAGAGCGGGGTCTACACCTGCTACCACAACAGCGTCAACTACTTTACCCTTTGAATTGACGGCAAACTGGACGATTACCCTTCCACTGATACCGTTTTCAGCTGCAATTTCCGGATAATGCAGGTTTTGTGCGATGTATTTACGGAACTCGACAGCAGGATCTCCACCGTTAAATTTTGGCATGTCTTCAACGATATAGAAAGTTTCCTCGTCCTTGAATTGTTCATCCATATCATCAGCAAAACCGGTAAACTGAAATTCTGTGTTAGCATTTGCTTCAACGTCAAAATTCATGTCAGCATCAATGTTGACGTTGTCTTTCACGATGTTCAGAATTTCGGTCACTTTCTGTTGAGGTTCGGGTTTCGGCTGTTCTTCACGCCTTGTCACCTGCATTTCTTCAACCTCATAAGTCGTTTCAGCAACCAGCTTGTTCTCCTCTTTATTTGAAGGCTGTGTTGTCCATTCAAAAGCAATGAGAACGAGTGAAAGGACAAGAAGTAAACCTATCTCAAGGAATACTCCCCTGTTCTTTTCAAGATCTGCTTTTTTTGATTTTTTCAGTTCCATAATATGTCCTTAGATTTTGCGGCTCTAAAATTAACAAATTAAAAATTCATTTTCAAAAGTATTTGATTGAAAACATTGCGCAATCTTTACGCGTGAATTCCATCATTTTAAAAATAACCGTAATTAAATCACAAAAATCACACCAAACCGGCTGTTTTTAAAGAGAATATTATCTTGCCAGCCTATAGTTTACCGGGAAATAATATCTGACTTTCACCGGCATTCCATTTTGCTTCCCCGGGGTCCAGGCTGGAGATGATCCAATAACACGGAGTGCTTCTTCGTCAAGCGATGGATGGACACCCATGATTACCCGAACGTTCGTCATCCGGCCCTTTTCGTCAATGGTGAATTCTATTGTGACACGTCCTTCTATCCCGTTTTCACTGGCCTCTGTCGGATAACGTAAATTCTCCACAATATATTTTCTGAATTCAACCATTGGATCCCCGCCATTGAAAAGAGGCTTTTCCTTAACAGCATAGACATCAATGGGCTCTTGAAATTTTTCAGGTTCGTTTGCCGGGATGTCCCACAAGGTAGCCCTCATTTGGGTTAATTTCAGGATTGAAGAATTCCGGGCTGGTCGATGATGATGTTTTTATCATCTACAGGGTTTATAACCTGGATAATTTTCGGTCGTTTAATTTCCTGAATCTCTTTTCTAATGGTACGTTCAATCTGAGTGAAATCTTCGGGGCTATACCGGTGACCGTAAGCTGACTGGTTTTTTGATGGTGTTTTGGACCATTCAAAGGCAACTAGAGAGAGTGAAAGGGCAAGGATCAGTCCGGCCTCAAAATAGATGAGACGGTTTTTTTCGAGATTTGCTTTCTCCGATTTTTTCTTTTTCATGGCTAATGAATTTAAAGTTAAAAGGAGCGCGCTAACCTTGATCTTTCAGAATCAAACTTCGGTCCTAATTGCCAGTTTCCCGGATGTTTAAAAGCAATGGGCAGAGGTGCAATATTTCAGGAATTCAAAACGTTATCCGGTATTCCACTGGTCATTATTCTTCCGGAATGCAGGGGCCATCGCCCCGGGAGCAATGCCTTTCTCAATCCTGCAAACCGGAGTTTCCTTCAATGCATCGAACCTGAACTCAATGCTGACGAGGATTACCCGACGTCCCTTTTTTATGCCATCGTACCATACAAATCTAATTCCGGTAGATGAATTGATGATTTTTCTTTTCTCTTCCTGCCCACTTATATAGTATCTTTGCAAAAAACAGATTTTATGGGGAAATTAATTGAGACAACGCCTGTTCAGGAGACAGCGGTATTAATTGGAGTGATTAACCAGGATCAGGATGAAGCTGAAGTAAGTGAATATCTCAATGAGTTGTCTTTTCTTACCGAGACAGCCGGAGCCATACCCCTGAAAACGTACACACAAAAGCTGGATACTCCCAATCCTGCCACATTTATTGGGAAAGGAAAGCTGGAGGAAGTCAGAACATTTGTAGAATCCCGGGAAGTCGATCTTGTTATTTTTGATGATGAGCTTACTCCCACACAGCTCAGAAATCTGGAACGTGAATTAAACGTAAGGATCCTCGACCGTACAAATCTTATCCTCGACATCTTTGCTCACCGGGCAAAAACAGCTCATGCCAAAACACAGGTCGAACTCGCGCAATACCAGTATCTGTTGCCCCGGCTGACCAGGATGTGGACACACCTGGAACGGCAGAAGGGGGGTATCGGATTAAGAGGCCCGGGGGAGTCTGAAATAGAGACAGACCGCCGGATCATTCGTGATAAGATCTCCAGGCTTAAGGTTGAGCTGAAGAAGATAGACAAACAGATGGTCACCCAGCGTAAAAACCGCGGCCAGATGGTCAGGGTGTCGCTCGTGGGATATACCAATGTCGGGAAGTCAACACTCATGAACCTGATCTCCAAATCAGACGTTTTCGCTGAAAACAAATTGTTCGCCACCCTGGATACCACCGTAAGAAAGGTCGTTGTAGAGAATCTTCCGTTTCTTCTTGCTGACACGGTTGGGTTCATCAGGAAACTGCCGCACGATCTTGTCGAATCGTTTAAATCCACCCTCGATGAAGTCCGGGAATCAGATCTGCTGC
This sequence comes from uncultured Bacteroidales bacterium, assembly GCA_963732905.1. Lineage (GTDB taxonomy): Bacteria > Bacteroidota > Bacteroidia > Bacteroidales > DASQZK01. The sequence continues at coordinate 129,413 of CAVTBM010000004.1, read as the reverse complement.
TGCATATTGTCGACATCTCTCACTCAAACTTTGAAGAACAGGTCAGGGTTGTAAATCAGACGCTGCGCGATATTGGCGTAGCCGACAAACCCATGGTCATGGTCTTTAACAAGATTGATGCATACAGGTTTATCAGGAAAGATGAGGATGATCTAAGTCCCAGGACCAAAGAAAATCTGACGCTCGACGAACTCAAGAGAAGCTGGATGGCCCGTAATGACGTCCCTTCCCTGTTTATATCAGCCAGGAACAGGGAGAATCTCGATGAATTCAGGGAGCGTTTATACGATGCGGTAAGGGATATCCACATTCAGCGGTATCCTTATAATGATTTCCTGTATTAGGCAGGGATGGAAAGAAAAATGAAACGTGTCATGTTTCATTTTCAGATCAATCCTTTGGCCATCAAATATTCACCGATCTGAATTGCATTTGTTGCGGCACCCTTCCGCAGGTTATCGGATACCACCCACAAATTCAGGGTATTCGGCTGGGTATCGTCCCTGCGTATCCTTCCTACAAAAACTTCATCGCGGCCTTCAGAATACCTCGGCATAGGGTACAGGGCTTTTGCCGGATCGTCCTGAACGATGATGCCTTCACTTGAAGCAAGGAGTTGTCTGACTTCATCCAGATCAAAATCCTTTTCAAATTCGATATTGACGGCTTCGGAATGCCCACCCGACACCGGAACCCTGACAGCTGTGGCTGTAACCCGGATGCTGTCGTCTTCCATGATCTTTTTGGTCTCGTTGACCAGCTTCATTTCTTCTTTGGTATACCCGTTGTCGGTAAACACATCACACTGGGGAAGACAGTTTTTGTCGATAACATGCGGATACGCCATGTCACCGCTAATGCCGGCTCTCTCATTTTCGAGCTGCTTTAGCGCTTTGACACCGGTTCCTGTTACAGACTGATATGTTGAGACCACAATGCGCCTGGCTTTGTATTTCCTGTGCAGCGGGGCAAGGGCCACCACCATCTGTATGGTTGAACAGTTGGGATTGGCGATGATCTTATCGTTTTTGGTGAGGACATGGGCATTGATCTCAGGGACCACCAGTTTCTTTCCGGGGTCCATGCGCCACGCCGAGGAATTGTCGACGACAGTTGTCCCGGCTTCGGCAAATTTCGGAGCCCACTCCAGGGAAGTGCTGCCACCGGCCGAAAAGATGGCCAGATCCGGTTTCTTGCTCACGGCATCGGAAGCACTCATGACTTTGTACTTCTTTCCTCTGAACATGATTTCCTTACCCACCGATTTCTCAGAGGCTACAGGATAAAGTTCAGTAACGGGAAAATTTCTTTCTTCGAGTACTTTAAGCATTACAGTGCCTACTAAACCGGTTGCACCAACGACAGCAACTTTCATGGTATTGATTTTTAAAATTTAAATGTCTGCTTATAAAGAATATCACTGGTCCTTCAACCCGCCTGCATTCCTTTTTTTTCTGCATTTCAACGCGGCTGCCCTGCAGGCTGGCCATAATCATAACGGAAAACAAATCCCGATATTTTTTAAGAACTATTACTGAAAGTCCGGAAATTTTTTATAGTTTTATACAACCACCCCCGATTAACCTTTCAGAATAAGAATCCCCAAAATTCGTAAATAAATTTGTAATGTGAAAAAACTGTTACTGCTTTTTTCATTGTGGCCGTTTTTTCTTTGGGGACAGGTATTCATTGACTTTGAAAACGGCCTTCCCGCTTCTGCCGGTCAGTTTCCGGCAGACAGATGGGATGTGAATTCTGAAAGTCCGCTTAACGGGGCGTATTCTCTGAAGCACAGTTACGATAACGATGCTTCTTCCTGCGACAGGATATCCTTCCATCATGATGTGACGGACCTGTCAAAGTCTATTACGTGGGAGTTTATAATCCAGTATCCCTACAATCCCTCTTCATCCAACAACTGGGCAGTCTTTCTGTTATCAGAGAAGTCTGCGGAATTTATGACGGATGATTCGGAAAACCGGGCACTTATCTTTGGTGTCAATTACAATGGTTCGGATGATCTTCTGAATCTTTATCTCCAGGATGGAAAACACGTCGAAATACTTTGTAAAACGACGTTTAACTGGGGGGAGATGGCTGGTGTCGATCCGTGGAAATTCAGAATAAGCTATTATCCGGATACCCCTCTGGTCATTGAAACCTGCAGGGCAGACACAGAATTCTCGGTCATCGGACAGGTGGATATGAACGGGGAGATACTGCCGGTTTCGGAATATTTCGGCCTGATGTATGCTTATACGTCTTCAAAAGACAGGCTTCTGACTTTCGATGACCTTAAGATCAGCGGAACTTTTACCCGCGACACGATTCCTCCGGAGTATGATTCGGTATATTTTCAGAGCCGCAACGACCTGGAATTCCGGTTTAATGAATTGGTCTTTCCGGGACCTGATTTCCGGATGTTGATTTCCGGCAATCTGATCACATGACACACTGGAATTCAGGGAGAATCGTATCATTGCTCATTTTGCTGAAGGATTCGTAAATGACCGGACGTATCCTTTTACTATGAAGGATATCGTTGACCGAAAGGGGAATGTTACTACTTTTTCGGATTCATTTACTTTTTTTCTGCCTGTAAGGTATGATTTGATCTTCACGGAGGTCATGGCTGATCCCTCTCCGCCTGTTTACCTGCCGGAGAGCGAATACCTGGAGATCTTTAACCGCAGTTCACATGATGTTAACCTACAGGACTGGACCATTACTGCCGGTAACCGGAAATTTGTCCTTGGCGGGAAAGTCATTGGTGGTGGCGGGTATCACCTGATCTGCGATGAAAGTGCCGGCTGGCTGTATCCGTCCGGTCTGTGCAGTCCGGCCTTTACTTCTTCATCTGTTCTGACAAATGCGGGACAGCTCGTTGTTCTCAGAAACAGGCAGGGTGAAATTATTGATGCACTGAAATACTCGGATACCTGGTACGACTATGCTTTCAAGTCGCAGGGAGGGTGGTCGCTGGAACGGGTCGACAATGATTATCTGTGCGGAAGTACTTCCAACTGGAAAGCTTCCGAAGCTTTGGAGGGTGGTACTCCCGGACTGCCTAATTCGGTGGCTGGTGAGACCACCGATAACGATGACCCCTTTATTGAGAGCGTGATCTGTGATAGTTCAGGTTATTTCAGGCTGGTCTTCAGTGAACCTGTTTACTTCCCGGCTGACGCGACGACCAGGATACTGACTTCGCTTTCCTTAAATGATTCGGGTCTTACTTCCGTTTTATCCGGACTGTTTCATGATACGCTAAGCGTGGTTTTACCCCCGGAAACCGATAACGGCCCCTTACCTGTCCGCTTCGGGAGTGAATTTTATGATTGCTCCGGGAATTCTTCTTTTCCAGGGGACACGTTTTTGCTTGGCATCCCTGTCAGAACGGATTTAACGGATATTATCATCACGGAAGTTCTCTATTCACCTTTTCCCGGATGTGCTGAATTTGTGGAATTGTACAACCGGTCGGACAAAATCCTTTCTCTGGGGGATCTTTCATTGATTGTTAAAGGAGATGATTCAGCTGACGGCAATGAGGGTGTATTTCTTTCAGACGCTGACCTTTTGTTTTATCCGGGCTGCTACATTGTTCTTTCCCCTGATCCTGAATCTTTATCACATTTTTATGAAGTGCCCGATAAAAGGACGCTGTTCAGGCTTCCCGGGAATGCGCGCACTCGGGAACAATGGCGGGACCGTAAAACTGACAAACCGTTCCGGCACCGTGATCGATGAGATGCACTACGGTCCTGATGATCAGTATGCTTTATTGACCGACGATCATGGGATCTCTCTTGAACGGATGACGTTGGATTCCGAAACCGGTCTGTCGGCACCATGGCATTCTGCCTCTTCGCTTTCAGGATTTGCCACACCGGGTTACCGCAACTCTCAATATCTTGGTATTTTGCCGGCATCATCCTCCTTTTCTGCAGACAGGGATATATTCAGCCCCGACAACGATGGCATAGATGACGTTGCCGTTTTTCGTTTCCATCTCGATCGGGAGGGATACGTCGGTACTTTGCTGATCTTTGATGCTTCGGGCAGGATTGTCAGGACGCTGGGTGTTAATGAACTCCTGGGACCTGACGGGATGTTCACATGGGACGGGCGGGATGATGGCGGGCGACTCTGCGTTATAGGGATCTATCTTGGATATTTTGAAGTTTATCACCTTTCGGGCAGGAAAAGGAGCTATAAGCAGACCGTAGTTCTGGCCAAGCGCAGGTATTGATCAGCCGAGTTTTTTACGTGCCAGGAGAACTACACCAACGGCACCAATGGAAAATAATCCGGACAGGTAGAATGTATTATGAAAACCGATATGGTCGGCCAGAATACCTGCGAAGGTGACCATGGAAGCACTGATGAAAAAGTTAAGCAACATGAAGGTCCCGTTCAGGAAGGCCAGGTTTTCGCTTTTCTGCTCCTGGACCAGGGCAAGGAGTACGGAGGTTGGCGCGAAAATAAACAGACCGGTGATGGCCAGAATGATCATCTGCCATATTCCGGTTGTGTAAAGGAACAGAAACATAAGCAGTGGGGAAACAAGAGAAATGATGAGGAGAGTATTTGTTCTCCCCAGTTTGTCGGAGACGGTTCCTGAAATAAACGTTCCTGCCGCCCCTGCAAGCTGGAGGACGGAAAGCGAAGCATCGGCGAAGAAAAGAGTTTCCCCCTGTTGTTTGAGGAAGGTAGGCAGATACAGGGTTAACGAAGACTTCATGGCGCCGAGGAAGAGAGTAATCCCGGCTGTTACGCCAAAGACAGGCAGATATTTTACAAACTCTTTGAAATAATCCGGTTTCCAGTCTTTCTGTCCAACGCGGGATGAGATTTCCGTATTCCTGAGGCGGTAGAACAGAAGCGTGGAGGCGATCAGGCCAAAGGGCATCATTTTCCATGTACCCTCAATGCCCCACAGGCTGATGATGCCGAACAAAACCATGGGGCCGACTGTTCGTGCCAGCTCTCCTCCGAGCATGAAATAGCTCATCCCCTTGCCTATCGTCTTTCCCGATAATTTGCGGATCATCACCGGAGTTGGAATATGGAAAAATGTCGAGCTGATTCCGGAAACGAGCATCAGGATTGCGAGGAATATGTACCCCGGGGCAACTCCGATCAGGCTCATCGCCACACCCGTCAGGGCAGGTGAAATGATGATCAGATATCTCATCCGCATTTTTTCGGCCATGATACCGACGAAAGGGTTGAGGAGGGAAGGAATTCTCTGTATCACAGAGAGAAGTCCGGCCAACCCGTACGACATCTGCAGTCGCTCAATGAGCAGCGGGAGTGCAGGGGCGAGGAAGGAGGTATAGACATCATGGAGAAAATGAGACAGTGCGATGATAATAATGTTTCCCCTCTGAAATTCACTGCCGTTTTCTGTCTCTTTTGTATCTTTCACCTTACTGATGGGATGATCAAAGGGTTTCAATCAGTTTTTCCATGATGAGGTTCATTTTCGGAGCCGCGTTAGCTGCTGCTTTCTGCACATCTTCCACAGAGACCTCCACAATCCTCCCAGGTACGCCGAGGTCGGTGATGATGGAGATGGCAAAGCAGGGAATGCCCATCTGGTGGGCAACGATGACCTCCGGGACGGTGGACATGCCGACAGCATCGCCGCCGATGATCCTGAAATACTGATATTCCTTTGGCGTTTCGAGGGTGGGCCCTGTTACACCGACATAGCAACCCTTGCGGATCTTAATGTTGTTCTTTGCTGCGATTTCTTCCGCCCGGCGTATCAGCTCAGGATCGTAACTTTCACTCATATCGGGAAACCGGTCGCCGAATTCATCTATATGTTTGCCGATGAGAGGATTAGGAAGAAGGTTTATGTGATCGTTCTGGATCATCATATCCCCGATCTCGAATTCAGGGTTCAGTCCCCCGCTGGCGTTTGAAATGAAAAGGTAACGGATTCCAAGGTATTTCATCACTCGGATGGGAAAAGTGAGTTCCTGCATGGTGTAGCCTTCGTAGTAATGAAACCGTCCCTGCATGGCCATGATATTTTTACCACCCAGCTTACCGAAGATGAGCCGGCCCTGATGTCCAGGAGCTGTACTGACCGGGAAATTGGGGATATCTCCATAGCGGAGATAGCTTTCAACTTCAATATCATCGGCCAGGCCTCCCAGTCCGGTACCGAGTATGATGGCCACTTCAGGCTGGCATCTGGTTTTTTCCCTGATGAAGGATACTGTTTCGTTTATTACTTCTAACATAGCTGGTTATTTGTGAATTGAAGTTTTCTGTATCGTTATTCAGAAAATGTACTTTTATGGGGATATAGAATAAAGCGCCGGAGACTTCCGAAAGTTCAGTTTGAAACATCCTTAATTTTACAGCATCCTTTTCCGTGGTCAGAATGACTTTGTTAATTCCCGGCATATCCCGGAAAGTGCTGATGATCTTCTCAATATCTTTTTTCATGTAAGGATGATGGTCGGGGAAACAGATCTGGCGGACATCGGAGGCTGGTTTTCCAATGATTTTCAGAACATTTCCAGCTCTGGCAATACCACAAACCATCAGCACCTCGGTCTGATCCCAAAGGAATTCAGATTTTACTCCCGTGCTAAAGACCGGTTCGGGTTCTTCCCCCTTCACTCCCGTATAATAAAGGTGCTGGAAAGGATTCAACTTAAAATCCTTCACCCTCACTCTCATGTCGATAGCCTTGAGGTCGTCGGGAGATTTGGTGATGAGAATGATATTAGCCCGGCTGGCAGAAGATACCGGTTCACGCAGACGACCGAAGGGGAGGAGATAATCTTTGGTCACCGGTCTGTCAAAGTCAATCAGCAGGACAGACAATCCGGGTTTTACATACCGGTGTTGAAAGGCATCGTCAAGGAGGATGACCTCCGCATTCATTTCAAGGAGCTTGCGTATACCTCTGACTCTTTTTTCATCCACAGCCACCAGGATATCCGGAAATTTGCTTTTTATCTGACAGGCTTCGTCGCCGATATCGCCGGGGGTGGATTCGGGACCTGCAAGCACAAAGCCTTTGGTTATTCGTTTATATCCCCGGCTAAGAACAGCCACACGGTAATCGTCCTTCAGCAGTTGGGTGAGATACTCGGTATGGGGCGTCTTACCGGTTCCGCCGGCTGTTATATTGCCTACAGAGATGACGGGCAGATCAAACTCATGAGATCTTAATATCTGCCAGTCAAACAGTTTATTACGGACGAACACCGCAATTCCGTAAAGGACTGCAAATGGTAAAAGCAGGTATTCAGGTAGTCTCTTCTTCACAGTTTTTCTGTCGATAATGGCGGTCAAATATAGTAAAAAAGTTTTCCTGTAAGGCGTTAATATTGACGAACATGGATGTTGAGGTTGTGACAGTCGTGAAGGAGGGTGTAAGGGTTTAGGGAACCAGGGGGTGCCAAGCTGCAAAGCGCCACTATGGTTTTTCAATGCAATTCTTGAATATACAGGATGTAATCTGGAAGATACTGTATGTAAACAGCTAATCTGACTGTTGCGGGGACAAAAAAATATTTCGCCCTTTTTCAGCCGGATTAGCTGTTTACTTAATAAAAAGACCTTTAGCTTTTAAGAAGCCCTTCTGCCCGTCATCATTCCACTGTTGTGGTGTAAGGAATCCTTGCCTGGATACCTTTCATATTCCGTATCAATTCCAGTTGCTGGTAATAGAAATAATTTTCGCCCAGTTTTTCTTTGAGGATCCTGGACTGGACGTCCCCTGACAACTCATTGAACAGTTTCTGGAGGGGGGCTTCCAATTTAGGATACTTGACGATACTATATTTTTTTAACCCTGCAGCTTCGGCTGAAGCAGCAATGGCTTCTTTTAATCCTCCGATTTCGTCAACCAGCCCGATTTTCTTTGCGTCAACAGCACTGAAAACATGGCCGCGTCCGATCTGATCAACGGCATCAACAGACATTTTCCTGCCTTCGGCCACATGGGTGATGAACGTTTTGTAAGATTTTCCGATCTCATTTTCAAGAACTTTCAATTCGGAAGGATTCAGCGGACGGAAAATAGTTCCGAAGTCTGAATTCGTATTGGTCTTAACCACGTCATAGGTAATACCAAGCTTATCGTTCATGAATTTCTGCATATCGGGCAGTATTCCAATGACGCCAATGGATCCCGTAATCGTATTCGGATCGGCATAGATCTTATTCACTGCAGCCAGGATATAGTATCCTCCTGATGCAGCCACATCGCCCATGGAAGCGATAACCGGTTTGGTTTCCGCTGCCAGTTTTACCTCCCTCCATATAAGATCGGAAGCCAGTGCACTTCCTCCTCCTGAATTCACCCTTAGAACGATAGCCTTGATCGTTGAATCACGTCTGGCCTCTCTGATAGCACTAGTGAAGTTCTCATCACCGATATTGTTGCTGCTGCCTTTACCAATGACAATATCACCGGAAGCATAGACCACAGCAATTTTACCTTTGTCCTGTCCTTTGGAATCGGAAATTTCCGGGACTTTGGAATATTTTGAAATGCTGACAGTTCTCAGATCCTTATCAGGTGAAATGCCTGTAAGTTGCTTAAGTTCACTGATCAGCTCATCCCGGTATTTAATTCCGTCGATGAAGTGATTTTCCAGGGCTGAAGGTGCATCGGTCACACTCATTTCATCGGCCAAAGTATTCAGTTTATCAACCGGAATTTTCCTTGACGAAGCTATATTATCGAGCATAGTGCTCCAGATAGATCCGACATAAGCCTTAATCTGTTCTTTGTTATCTTCGCTGAGGCTTGTATACATAAAGGGTTCGGCAAAACTTTTATATTTACCGACACGAACGACCTGTGCATTAATACCCAATTTATCGAGGCCTTTTTTGATGAAATAGTTACGGGATGCCAGTCCGATGAATTCTATATTCCCCTCGGGGGACATATAAATGGTATCCGCTGCAGTTGCAAGGTAGTAGGAGCTGTGGGTAAATATGTCTGCATAACAGATCACGAACTTTCCTGAGGTCCTGAAATCAAGGATGGCATTACGTATTTCCTCGATAGTGGCAATGCCTGCAGGTACAATGGAAAGATCGAGAAGTACACCCTTGATGTCGGGGTCATTTTTTGCTTTCCCGAGGTTGTCAACGATCATATCAAGCCCCATTCGCGAATCGGGCGCAAAACTTCCCATGTCAAAATTACCAAAGGTTGACTCGGGGTTCCTATCCACAATAGGTTGATCCAGTCTGGCTACCAGAATAGTGTTGGGTTTCAGTTTCAGCGGCTTTTCACTTGAGGAAGCGCTAATGATGCCAAAAATGATACTAAAAGTGATGACGCTAAAAATTATGAGGCCAATCAGGACGCCGAGAATTGAGGCGAAGGTAAACTTGAAAAATCCTTTCATATTTGTCAGGTTTTAGAATTTAGGCAATGAATAAAAGTACGAAGATTATCGTGATATTGAGGATAAAAAATTAGTTTTACAACCATGGCCAGTGATGTTGTCTATATTTTAACCGGCAGTAATTCGGGAAACCGGAATGGCTTTCTTAAATATGCCCGTGATCAACTAAACACCATGGCAGGGCCTATTGTTTTTGCATCTCATATTTACGAATCTGATGCCTGGGGTTTTGAGAGCTCTCATGCCTTTCTGAACCAGGTTTTACTTATCAATTCTTCAGTTGCGCCCGATGATCTTTTAGATATGATTCAGCGCATTGAAATTTCAACCGGCCGACTGCGGGATGAGACAGGCTATCAGGACCGCACCCTGGATATCGATATCCTGTTTTACGGGAACCGGGTCATAGAGACACACAGACTCATAATCCCTCATCCCCGGCTTCATCTCAGGCGATTTACCCTGGCGCCGCTGTGTGAGATAGCGCCTTATTTTATCCACCCGGTGCTCAAAAGAACAATCTCTGAACTATATGAACGTTGCGATGATGATTCCATCGTAAAACAGTTATAGACCTTTTATCACATGCAGGTACATGTCGTAACAAAATCCGTAGAATGTAGCATAAGCCAGCGACCAGATGAAGTTTCCTAGAAACAAATAAAGGAATTTATGATTTTTTTTGCTGAAATATCTGAATGCAAGGAAAACTCCTACAGGAATGGATAATAAGATAGGTGTGGCCAGAGCTATTCCCGGCAGGCCGTATCTTTTTTTTATATAAACGATGTGGCGGTTACGTCGTGTAAAGACTGGCTTTCGGGGTCGTTCCGATTTCCTTCGGGATCTCCATGATAACCGTTGAAAAATGGCAGAGAATTTTGAATTCCATAACTGGATTATTTGTTTTGAAAGAAAACCAAAAATAAAGATACCTGCTATTCCTCCGATATTCGTAAGGAGGATGGTTTTGAAGAAGCCGAAGTGGAATATTAATATGGCCATGGGAAATGTCATCCCAAATTTCACTATACTAAAGAGGATAACAATAATTGCTTTCAACAGATCAGAATTTATTGACTGAAAGGCTGAAAGTAAAAATAAGTAATCTTTTTTTAAACAGAACCAATAAGAGATCTCGACCAGGCAGCACCAAGCCTATCAGGCTGAACCGGTTATATTATTCCCGAATCGGCGAAGCTGAAGTAGTTATTTTCTCCGATAATTATATGGTCGATCAGGTTAATATCCATGTACAGCGCGGCTTTTTTGATTTTTTCCGTGATTTTTTTATCGGCGTCACTTGGCTCAAGATTCCCTGAAGGATGGTTGTGGCAAAGGATAATGCCGGATGTCAGCCGGTCAAGAGCTTGCTTCAGGATCAGGCGTGTGTCGATAACTGTTCCGGTAACACCGCCCTTACTTATGCAGATTTTATCAATGACCCGGTTTGAGCGGTTTAAGAGAAGGATCCAGAATTCTTCATGGGGAAGGTCGCCCAACAGTGGCTGAAAAATTCTGAAAGCCTCTTTACTCGTTGAGATCTTTGTTTTTTCAAGTCCTGGAGCATATGCACGGCGTCTTCCCAACTCAAGTGCCGCCAATATGGTTATGGCTTTCGCCTGCCCGATACCCCTGATTCTGGTCAGATTTCCCAATTCCAGTTTGCCCAGTGCCTGCAGGTTATTGTCTACACTAAAAAGCACGGTCCTCGACAATTCCAGTGCGGATAAATTTTTGGTTCCTGATCCTATGAGTATGGCCAGGATCTCAGCATCACTCAGACTGCCAATTCCGTTCTTTAAAAGCTTCTCTCTCGGCCGGTCTTCAACAGCCCAGTTTTTAATGGATAGATTTTTATAATTCATGAGCTTTTTCCCCTTTATGGGAAAAGGCATGAAATATCAGCGTACCGGAAACAAAAAAAGCTGTCTTCTATTTGAAAACAGCTGTAAAGCGTTATGGCAAAATAATTTATATTCAGCCCTCCAGACCGGAAACGTGTTGTTTGAGACTTGACTTCAGGTTGGAAGCCTTGTTACCATGAATGACTTTCTTTTTAGCAAGTTTGTCAAGCATGGCGGTAACCTGTGGGAGTAATGTCTCCGCTTCGGCTTTTTCAGTTAAACTCCGAAGTTTTTTTACTGCATTACGGGTTGACCTGGCATAATAACGGTTACTGAGACGCCTGGTTTCATTCTGCCTGATTCGTTTTTTTGATGACTGATGATTTGCCATGAGTATATTAACTTTATGTTCGTTTCTTTTTCCTGTTCATAGAAAAATGGGTTGCAAAAATAAGTATAATTTTTAAATATTAAAACTATTTTGTATTATTTATACCTGCCTGTCTTATCACACTCATGCATGATACCGGCTTGTTATCAGGCAGTAAAATCAGCACGGCCTGCTTTATAAAATGGCGGGGGATAAAAACACTTTGTTTTTCATTTTTGTTTAAGTCTGAGACAACAAGTAATAACCATCGCCGGAGGTATACCGGGTTAACCGGATTTGCCGGCGGATTTCCCTGATTTTATCGTCTTTTGGTGTTTGGCCAGGCACGAAGGTGTTCAATTCAGGTAACTTAAATAACAGTCAAATGAAATACGTAATCTTTTCTTTAGTCATGACTCTGAGTAGTTTAACTTATGCTCAAAAAGAATTTGCAGTAGACAAATTCAAGACCTCATCCGGTGACCTTGCTATTACTTTTATCGGACACGCTTCCCTTATGTTTGAATGGGACGGTAAAATAATCGATGTAGATCCTGTCATGCAGAAAGCTGACTATTCTAAAATGCCCAAAGCCGACCTGATCCTGATTACCCATGAACACCAGGACCATTTCGATCCGAAGGCCATTCATAATCTTCTTAAAAGTAACACCAAAGTCGTAATGACCCAAACCTGTTTTGATAAACTTGAGGACCGGTCAGGGTTGGATATACAGGTTATGGCCAACGGGGATCATTATGCTTATGATGGTTTGAAGATTGAGGCTATTCCGGCTTATAACCTGGTTCACAAAGCACCCGACGGCAATTTTTATCACCCGAAAGGTGTCGGTAACGGCTATGTACTGGATATTGGCGGTAAGCGGGTTCTTGTTGCCGGGGATACTGAAAACATACCCGAAATTAAGGCACTCAAAAACATTGATATTGCCTTCCTGCCGATGAATCTTCCCTATACGATGACCCCGGAAATGGTGGCTGATGCGGCAAAGGCATTCAAGCCGGCAATTCTTTATCCATATCATTACGGCAAAACCGATACCGGTCAGTTGCTCAAACTAATGAAGGATGTTAAGGGTGTTGATGTCAGGATAAGGGAAATGGAGTAAATCCTTAGGGACGTTCTGGCTGCACGGATCCCGGGCAGGAGTATAATATCCGGTGGGCTCACCGGATTTTCTTCGCCTGCCTGATTATTGCCCAGGCGTTCAGTAAGAACATCAGCAGGATGAGAAGAAGACCACCGCCTGCAATAAATGGATTGACTCCGGTAGTCGGATCCATTCCCCATGCGGCGATGAAATGACTGAAGCCGTTCTTCAGAAAAAACAGAAGAACGGCCGTCAGAACAGTCAGGGAAACCATGATAATTCCCAGGTCGGTAAGAAAAGGCCGGCTGATTTCCCTGTCATTGAATCCAAGCCATTTGAGTTTCCTGATTTGCTCCTCCGACCTTGCGATGAGCAGTTGAAAACTCAGGATGAAGACCATGAAAGCAAGAAGAATGATGAAAAACCCGAGTGTCCCGAGAAAACTAATGATGAATTTCAGAATGATATTCAGGCGGCTGCTCTTGAGTTTTTCACGGATCGTTTCGTACCCTTTTTTATCGAGGAAGGAAATGATGCCTGGATCCGTTGGATCCTTGGTAACAATTACCAGTCGGGAAATTTCGGGTTTCGAGCCATTGCCATACTCTTTGTTTGCCCAGGTGAGAAATGAATAAGGGACAAGGATGGAGTTGATCCTGTTTGAGAAGCCTATGATATGACCGTTATATTCATCCGATTTACCATTTCCGCTGATCTTCACCTTGAAATTAACAAGGCTGATGGTTTTGGGTGAGATCTGGGGGAGACCCTGGCTTGGCGCAAAGCCAAAATTATACAGGTTCAGATAGTCCTGGGGAAGGATGATCGGTATCGTTCGTTGACCGGTTTCCCAATGCCAGCCGGAATTTTTCACATCGAGGTATTCATCGGGAATAGCTTCAAAGAACAGGTCGGTATAGAAATCGGGAAAACGGGTGCTCTGGGTAAATGCACTTAACGCGAACTCGTTACTGATGAACCCCACCACCTTGTCGGCGAAAGGCTGCTGCCTTATCTCTTTGATTTCAGCTGCAGAAAAGGTGGCTTTTGAAAGGTTGAAGGTTTCCAGAAAGGAGATTTTCTTATTGATAACAATATACTCGGGATCAATAAGATCACGGTTTTTCTTCATGACATGATCCATGTCAACATAAAACTGACCAACGCCAAGCAGTAATATAAGCCCGATAAGGCTGCCAAGGCCGGCCCCAAGGATCTGAAGTTTACTATAGTTATGATGGATTATTTTTCGTATCATGGCATTCAGATCCTGTAGTGTACATCAAAACCGAGTTCCGGAGGGATGTCCAGAGCTGTGAACAGAAGACCTGCATCTCTTTTCCGGCATTCAGACGCAACGAGATCGAACGTTTTTTTGCTCAGTTCGATATCCAGGTGAGCGAGGATCTCATCGGCAAAGAGAAATTTAAATGGCTGGCAAAGAGCCCGGATGATAGCAATGCGCTGCTTCTGACCATAGGAAAGTATGTTGACCTTGTGGCTGAGAAACTGATCTACCTCCAGCAGGGCAGCCATACTCATGATGGTGTTCTCCGGATAATAACCCGTTTGCCGGTTTTTAAGAAGGATATTATCCATCGCAGTAAGATCATCAAAGAGTTCCAGCCCCTGGAAAATATAGGAAAATTGATGTTTGCGAAACCTGGCCCACTGACGATCATTTATATTCCGGATGTTCTCACCGTCGATCAGAACATCCCCGTCAAAATCCTTCCTTATGCCATACAGGATAGACAAAAGAGTTGTCTTACCCTTGCCCGAGGCTGCAGTGAGGAGGTATTTCTTTCCAGTTTCGATAATGACGGATTCCACTTCCCAGATCCCTGAATCTTTGTGAGGTATCTCAGCAATGGGAAGCGGAATCAGCCGATCGAGAAGTATATTCATATTTGAATGATCAGTTGGTGAACGCCTTAATAGCTTTTCAAAAGTGTATGTAAGCTGTTATCGGTGTCGTTTTTCAACTCCAGTCTGAATTCCCATTCCTCGAGATTGGCTGTGACAGCCAGGGATTTAAGCGATTTCCCAAAAGATTCAAATCCCATATTTGCCTCATCACCCATTTTTTCTCCGATATAGTCCTGCATTTCCTGGCTATAACTGTCCTGGTCAAGATTTACATAAAAGCAAACAGGATCTTTCGTGAGAATACCGGCAAAATTTGCAGAGAGGACATTCTGTTCCATTTGTCCTTTCAGGGCAATCTCTTTGATATAATCTTCAGAGTTGGTGATGATAATGTTTTTGTCTTTTTCTGCAAGGAAAAGGGGCAGCATTTTTCCCAGGACAATGTAATAGCCATCCTTTTCCGTTAATCCGGTTTCTTCCTTAAGCTTTTTTGTCAAGGCTGTCCAGACCTTTTCATTTTTCAATTTCAGGGCTCCTACAAAAACAGGGGTATTTTTTGTAAAGGAAGAGTCACCGTAAATATCACTCTCCTTTGTCGCAGGGCTTTCATGTACTCCGTTTATGGAGAAAGCAAGTTCACCCTGCAGGGCATGTCTTAGTTCATCCTCTCCCATCCCGAGTTTCTTTTCCATATCACTGATTTGTCCGCCAGCCCCGCTTTTAATAAAATCCAGCAGGTCAATTATTTTTTCCGGATCAATATATGTGTTTCCGATAAGGAAAACATTCCTGGAGGGCAGATACCTGAGTAAATCCTTCTGAGCGTTTTTGTCAAGGAAATTGTATTTATCCACTGTTTCTTTCATGGTAGCATTCAGCCTCAGATTGGAAGTCAGGGTCATCACGCCCTTCTGAAAGTCCATAAAAATATGTCCGTAATTATTTTTAAGTCCGCCAAAAAGATCGAGAGTTTTACCCAGATCGCCTGCCCGCGTCATATTCATAAGGTTGGTTGAGGTGACCCATGCATTGATATCTTTCTGCTGTGCGAGAAATCTGTTGAAATCTTTATCGGTCAGGAGACTTTCCGAACGTTTCATTTCAGTCAGTCTGAGGGCCACCGTATCGATGTCATTCCCGGCCCAGCCACTGAAGGATGAGAGAATGAAGGCCAGGGAATTGTTCCACGCGACCACGACATTGTTAAGTTTAACGGATTCATAATTACCCAGTTTACTTTCATTAAACTGAATATTTGCCTCCTTCCGGATATCATCCAGAAACGACTTGAACTTGGTTTTATTATTCAGCGGGACTACCAGACAGCCATAGGTCGGGTTTTTTTCGAACAGGAAAAAGGCGCTGTAGGCATTCATTTTAATGCCTGTCGATCCGGGATCATTGATGATTTTATCCAGGATCTTTTTATCTTCACCGGCATTCCTGACAAAATCCAGTTCACTGATTTTTCCTTTATCTGCAAGGTTTTTCGGATTGAAGGTAACTACACCGGCGGTGGTCTCAGGCATGATGCGAAAGATGGCCTTGTCCCCGCCGGAACAGGATGAAAGAATGAGAAGTACAACCAGTGCCAGGCTTAGGGTTGCTGAATGGATCAATTTTTTCATGTACGTGGTTTTTGTTTTGGCTTATATGTAATCTAAGTGATTTCCGGTTCAAGTTAAGAAAAAATGATGAATCGCTTTGTATGTAAAGGATTGATAAATGCAACAGGAAGGGCAGAGGCGCCTTTTTTTAGCAGATGGACAAGGCTGGAAACAATTTTATTCATCAAAGTCGATCCGGTCGATGCTGACTTTTCTTTTATTATGGAAGAAAGTTATTCTGGATTTTCCGGGTGATTCTCCTGCAAGAATCTTCATTTCGATCCAGTCCCATGTGGGGATGGTTTCTTCCACAAGGTTCCCTTTTTCATCATAGCCACTGATTTTCACTTTATAATAAAATCCTGCAGATCCTCTTCCTTTTTGCTTCATAAATACGATTTCCTTCATATCCGGCACCGGGAAGCTCCTGAAGTATTCGCGCTGTTCCGATTTTGCCGAGGGCCTGTTCCACCAGTGATATACTAGCCTGATACTCACTTCACTGAAACTGTCAATACGAGATTCTGATCCGTTCTCCCAGTGAATCGTACCGGCCTGGGCAAATATTCCGGACGTTGCCGAAACAAGAAAGATCAAGGTAAGCGGGATGGCAGAAAGTTGTTTGAAAAGATGATTCATATTAACAGAACTTACTCAGTGATCATATCAATATACGGGTCGCCTGTAACATAACATAAATGAGTGTTTCAAGAGGCTGGACCGTCAGTCGTGGCAAGTTATGAAATAAAAATCAAAACAAGAACGAGGCAAACCGTTGGAATTTTTCATACATTTGATCAGATTTTGGTTTCAAGAGCAATTTCTTGCTTTGAATTAAAAGAGAATCCGGTGATATTCCCCTGGGATAGAATCCGGAGCTGTTCCCGCAGCTGTGAGTCCTTTAACGATGCTTTCTGAAATCTTTGCCACTGTGCACAATGGGTGTATGGGAAGGCTCAGAAAGAGGGACAAGCCAGAAGAACTGCCAGAATCATGACTTTTTTTCTTGCTTTCGGTGAAAAAGCGGAAGATGATTCCTTAAAACGAATTCATTTTTTACTTGATCGAAAGCGGATTGCGGGGTTAATTCCCCTTAAACCGGTAATTTACATGAATCTGGAAAAGCGATCCGTGTTATTGACAATGATATTTATATACCTTGTCCTTCCCTCTAAGGGTCAGAGCCCTTATATTTCTCATATTCCGGAGTACAGGCCGGCTCCGGGTCAGCATATCAATGATCCGCTTACTGGTACGCCGGGGGCTGCAAACCTGCTAACCGGTGGAATTTCAACCCCTGTCAGTCTCGGTGCTTATGGCGGATATATCATTTTCGGTTTTGATCACACCATTGAAAATGACCCTCACAACCCATACGGTATTGATTTTACCATCTTTGGGAATGCCTTCCAGGGCTCATCCGAACCGGGCATCGTCAGGGTGATGAAAGATGAAAACGGGAACGGACTGCCTGATGACACCTGGTACGAAATTGCCGGAAGCCGTCATTATACGGGGACCCTCATGCCTCATTACCGTATCACCTATTTCAATACGGCTTCACAGGATAGCGGGGATATCCTCTGGACCGACAATCTCAATGACAGCGGGTATGTCAGCAGGAATGAATTTCATAATCAGCCTCTGTATCCCGCCAGTGACAATTTCCCTGATGTCAACCAGGACAGCATGTCTTTTTACGGGAGCCGGATATACATGTCTGTCAGCTCCGATCATGGCATTCTGAAAACCGGCAGCTCCCTTTTCGGTTATGCCGACAACCATGCCGTAAACATTACTCCGGACGGACCAGGTCCGGATAATCCTTACACTCCCGGTATCCTTGAAGGGACAGGAGGAGACGCCATTGATATCTCGTGGGCTGTTGATGCCGGCGGGCATTACACCACCCTCGACGGTATCGACTTTATTATGGTGCAGACTGCAGTGAATGCTGAGGCCGGGCCCCTTGGGGAGATCTCTACTGATATCACCGGTGTGATGGATGTTGCACCTGATCCCGGCCTGATGGGCGAAACACGGCTGATCTCTCTTGAAAAGATACCCGAAGTCCTGCCGGTCAACGCAGAGTATGCCGTTGAACCGCTCATTTTTGAGAATGGCAGACCTGTAAACGGGGAATTTATACTGTCCTGTTCCGATCCTTCCATAGCTTCCATTGAAAATGAAAATACCCTTGTTTGCCATAAGGGCGGTGAATTTGACCTTTCTGCAAAACTGAGTGGAGATGAACAGGTTACTGCCGTGAAAAAGATACGGGTGGTTCAGATTACATCCCTCAGTGCCGGGAGGAATTTTGGTTTTCTTTTCGCGGGTGAAAGGGGCGTTGTAACCTACTCCTTCTTTGATCAGGATGGAAACCGCATCGATGATATCACGCCCCTCGTCACGGTTGCCGACACGGGCATAGCAAAAGTCTCTGGAATTCACCCGGGACAGGCTGACCTCACTGCCAGGGCTGCCGGAAAGACAACTCTGACGGTCATGATTCCCGGAATGGAGAATTTGTCAAAAACCCTTGATATTACCGTTATAGATAATTCTCCGCCGGAGGACATCTCCGTATCAGTGAAACTTGATGAGGAAAGCCTAATTTCCAGGACTACCTGCCGGATACAGAAACTCGATATTAATCCCTATGTGTCGAACAATCCAAACCTTGATCTCGTCCCCGTGACCGACTTCATAAGTCTTGCCGATGTCATCACAACTGTGTTTCAATCTCATGGATATACCAGCGGCGGGCAGGTATTCCGGTTCAGGAAGGATGAATATTCAGGCAACCGGCTTTATCTGTGGCAGGTTGGAAAGGACTGGTCCTATACCTATGGATGGGGAGGAAATATGGATTCCGGACCCTTTAGAAAATGCTGGACTGCAAGTGTTAACGGCACGGCTTACCTGAACGATTTTGATCATATACACGTGAAAAGCGGTGATGTGGTTTCGGTGTACTATGTTGAGGATATTCTTCAGGATTGGGAAGACCTGAGCCTTTGTGCCGATCGTCAGGAGACAGATCCCGGTGACAGCGTCACGCTGACGTACTCATTAAGCCATTATTCGGTCAACAACGCTGGAGAACTGCAAGACCTGCAGGAAGATCTGCCAGGCAGTGCCTTTGTCTATTCGAATGGTCAGCCTCTCGGAACGGTAGCGGAACTTGCGGGTCCTGACGATCATGACATGACCATTCACTTTGACCACGAAGGGATTTATAATATCAGCGTGGAAGGATATCCTGCCGAGGTAATACGGATTGACGCCGGAAACGTCACAGGACTGCAGCAGGTAAGCAAGCCACAAACTGCAAAGGTATATCCTGTTCCGTTCAGGGATTACATTTCGGTCTCCCTCAGTAAGAATGAAGCATGTACGGTTTTGGTCACCGATCTTACGGGAAGGGTCTTATTTCTGGAACGTTTAACAGGCAGGGCAGATTTGAATATAAATACTTCAGGTTTTCAGCCCGGTGTATATATCCTGGGTATCAGGTACAGGTCCGGTTCTGAAAACAGAATACTTGTAAAACCATGACAAAGCGGTGGAAACATACCCTCTCACGATGCATGATGATACACTTCTTCGTCGCATTCCCCGCGCTTTTAAATGCACAGTATTTAAGTGATACCCTGAAGCTCGGAGAGATCAGTGTTTTTTCCAGCCGGCCGGTAGAGCAAACGGCGCTGACGGTTACAGAACTTGACTCTGCCCTCCTCAGCAGGCAGATAAGCCGGTCTTTGTCGGAGCTGATCGCTGAAAATTCATCGCTGTTCATAAAATCGCTGGGAAGGGGTGCCTTAGCCACGGTTTCCTTCCGCGGAACATCCCCTTCGCATACCATCGTGAACTGGAATGGTCTGGAGTTAAATTCACCAATGCTGGGGATGGTCGATTTTTCACAGATTCCGGTTTTTTTCCTGGATGAGGTCAGCATTCTTCATGGTAACAGCTCCCTGACGGAAATGCCGGGGGCCCTTGGCGGCGTCCTTGATCTGAACACTAAAATCAATAGCGGAAAGGGTTTTTCCGGCACACTGATGCAGGGGCTGGGTTCCTATGGAACTTATGATGAATATGGGCGGCTGGATATCGGCGGTAAAAAGATCCATTCGGTCACACGCCTGTTTTATGATCACTCCGACAATAATTTCAGGTTCAGGAATTATGATACTCCCGATTCCGTAAACCTTGAGACCGGGAAAAAGTATTTCCCCGTTTCCGTCAATAAAAATGCAGATTATACAAATAAGGGATTGTTGCAACAACTTTCCTTCAGGAAGAATGATCGTGAGGTAGTGAATATGAATTTCTGGTTGCAGCAATCGGAACGAAGTATTCCGATGCTTAGCACCGACGAATCGGCTGACTATCTTTCTACGGGAGGTGATCTGGAGCAGGGAACGGCCACAAACCGGCAGAATGACAGGTTTTTCCGGTCGACAATTCAATACAAAAAGTACGGTGAGAAGGGGAAGTTCACACTCTTTAACGGTATCAATTACAATGTGATGTCCTATCGTGTCGAAAACCTGGTGAACGGAAGCGCTCCGGTTCCACAGATCCTGTCCGGTAGCCGGATATTAAGTGTCGATAACCGGGCAACATACCGTTATTCCTTATCCGGGAGGGATGAGCTTAAGGCCGATTTAAGATACCTGTTTGCAGCCGTTCAGACGGCAGAGCAGGTTACCGGGAACCACTATCAGAAAAACAGGGGGGAAACCACTCTCAACCTCTCCTGGTTCCGGGCAATTAACCGCAAATTCAGGCTTCGCTCGACCTTGTGTTCACAATTCCTGGGAACGGTTGCAGAGCCCTTCTCTTTTTCTCTGGGTGGAGAATATCATTTTCTTCCATCCGACCGGCTTTACCTTACATCATCCTTATCGTCGAACCACCGTTTTCCGACATTGAACGACCTTTATTTTCAACCAGGAGGGAATCCGCATTTACGCCCTGAACACAGTATTTCGCAGGAACTGGGGCTCGTCTGGAAACGGATTCAGGGTAAACAGGGACTGAGCATGAGTCTCTCGGTTTACCATTCCGGCGTTCACGACTGGATCATCTGGCTGCCGTCGTTCAAAGGGAACTGGGAGCCGTTTAACATTGAGAAAGTACAGACAGACGGGGTGGAGGTAAATGCGGATTATTCGGGGAGTACCGGTGAATTCTCATGGATGATCCACGGAAATTACGCTTTTACCCAATCGTTGAATTTCGGGAATACGCAAAACTGGGCCGACGGTTCGAGGGGCAAACAATTACCTTATATTCCCCGGCATTCTGCAAACCTGAACCTGTCTTCGGTATGGCACGGGTGGTCGGCGGTTTATTCCTGGAATTTCTACAGTGAGCGATTTACCACGGTATCGAACACAAGGACTTCAGGCCGTGATTATCTATATCCATACTTCATGAACCAGATCCGTTTTGAGAAGAACATTTCTGTCAGCTTGTATCATCTCGGCTTCGGACTGTCGGTTTATAATCTTTTTAACGAAACGTACCGGTCAGTTCTGCAAAGACAGATGCCGGGACGTAACTATCAGTTCTCTGTAAGGTTTCTATGGTGAACGGATGCCTTAACCTGAAATAAAAAAACGTTTGACTTTCTTAAAATGAGGGATCTCCGGGGAAAATGAAGACACTGTTGAAGAGAATAACATCCGGGCGCATTTGTGCACATCTCCTGATCATGTCCATCGCCTTAACCATGACTTCATGTATGCATGATGAGACCTGGGTTGAACGTCATAAACCGGATATCAGTATCACGTCTGTTCAGCAGGGTCACCCCGTCATCATTCTTAACGAAGGCAATTTTATGTACGGGAATTCTTCCATCAGTTATTATGATGCTTCATCCCGTAAAGTGCAGAATGATGTATTTTACAATCAAAACGGGTTTCCCACTGGGTGATGTCGCTTATTCCTGCAGCTTTCATGATGGTCTGCTTTATGTGGTTGTCAATAATTCGGGAAAGGTCATGATCATGAATATGGGCAAATATCCTGCCCTGAATGCCTTTGAATTCACCTCAAGGATCACCGGTCTTACATCTCCGAGATATATGTATTTTCTTTCGGAAGAGAAAGCCTATGTAAGCGATCTGTATGCCAAAGCCATCAGCATCGTCGATCCTGAAAACAATACCATAACCGGAATGATTAATACAGACAATCATTCGGGTGAATTTTACCAGCACCCGACGGAACAGTTTATAAGATGGGATAAATACATTTTCACCAACTGTTACAGCTATGATAATAAAATTCTGGTGATTGACCCTGAACAGGATGAGGTAGTAGATTCCATCGAAGTGCTGAAACAGCCTTCTTCTATGATCCTGGATAAGAATGATAAGTTGTGGGTAATCTGTGACGGGGGTTATGAGAACAGTGCCTACGGTGATGAACAGCCCGGGCTGGTTCGTATCGATCCGGTTACCCGCACGATTGAAAGAATTTTCATACTGGACAGTGATTACTGGCCGTCGGAGTTGCAAACTAATTCCACCCGGGATACGCTCTACTTTATCAATGGTGATGTCTGGAGAATGCCGGTTGATGCTGCGTCCTTACCTGTGGAGCCTTTCGTTCATGCTGATACCCACCAGTTGTTTTACAGTCTCGGCATCGATCCGGTAACCTCTGAAGTTTACGTTGGCGATGCCGTCGACAATGTTCAGCAGGGTGTGGTTTACCGTTTTTCTGCAGACGGATCACCTGAAGATACCGCAAGGGTCGGGATTATCCCCGGTGCATTTTATTTTCCCGGGTCACCCTGATAGTACGACCACTCTCACTTTACCTCGAGATGATCAGAGGTTTGCTGATGACCTCTCCGCTATGAAGATCCTTCACTTTTATGAGATAAAATCCTGCCGGAAGGGTACGCAGGTCAATGACAGTCTTCCCGGTTTCGGTTTTCATCACTTGTCCAGACAGGCTATAGATGCTTATTGAGTATTCACTCTGCCCGGAAATGAAGATTTTGTCGCTTGCCGGATTCGGGTAGACCCTGAGACTTCCGGTTGGGGTTGTGGAAGACGAGCTGCTGCTTCCTACATCAAAATGTAAAATAGTAGAGTTCTCCGAGTCGCCTGAATTATCGGTGGCAGAAATCCTGTAAAAAATTTCCGTTTCGCCATCCTCAGCCGTAATCGAGGTAACATACCGGCTGCCGTTATAGATCATGCCGGCCTCGTTGGAAAGATCGATTTCAGAAGGTCCCCAGTCCAGGCTTACATTGGTGAGTGAACCGTCTGGATCGACTACCGAGGCAGAGATATAAACTGGCTCACTGGATAACGGATTTTCAGGAGAAATGGAAATATCGGTAATATTGGGAACCTGGTTGGGAGTCATTTTCCCGAAAACGAGATTAACATATTCAGGATGATCGATATAAGGATTGCGGTTATGCTGGAAGCTGTACACCACTTCATTGCGGTGACGTTCGAAACTGTCGACCGGATCTTCAGTGTTCCATTCCAGCAGGGTACTCAGTTTAGCCTGAACGGGCAGTTTGGTATTATCATCATCGGGAAAATAATCAATCACCTCTAGATCGGGTTCGCCGTTATCGCCTTCATAGCGGGTGGCCATGTAAAACAGGATGCGGGCGACATCACCTTTGACGGCATCCCTGGGTTCCCATGTCCATTCTGTGGTGCTGTAAAAACAGCCTGTGAATGTTGTCCCCTTTTCGAAGGGAATGGTGCAGTTGTCGAACCAACGGTTATTACGCGCATCGTTCACGATAATGTCCACCGGCCGGAGATGATGACAATCGGTTCCCGGACCTTCCGTTGTTCCGAAATCGCCCCTTGATTTTGCCCAGACATGTTCACGGTTCCATCCTTTGCCATTATTGTATTCCTGGGCGGCATTAACCGACCAGCCGGTATAAAACAGGATCACATTTGCCGGATTGCCGGGATCCTGATCGGATAGTTTAAGAATATCCCAGACATCCGTTCCGGTTGAGGTATATGGATATTCCTTATGGCCTTTAATGATGTTGTGAAGTGCTGCTTTCAGATTGTCTCCGGTAAGCCCCTGCGCCGGATCGTAGTATCCTGCCGGGATCTGTCCAAATGTCAGTACAGTATAGAGCAAAAAGAAAATCACCTGAAGTGATTTCAGAAAAGGGGTCTTCATTTTTGGGGTATTTAACTGTCCTCAGAAGGGTCCTGTCTCTCCCATCTGTCTTCTCAAAACACATAAAAAGTTTACGTACGACCAGGATAAATGTTTATAAAACAGGGATGTCTTTTATCAACAATCCTGTTTTTATTTCACCCTGGACATGCAAAGGTGAGTTTTTGATTTCAATATGCCAAATCTTTCATTTAGGGTTTTCGTCCATAATACGGTGTTCTCGAAGGGACGACAGGAGTATTTTGGGATGAAGGACCACCACAGCATGGTTTACAAAGACCTGTTTGCCACAGATGAAGCGAAGGTTTCTTTCATGGCCCTGAACGTGTGTTCAGGAGTGATGTCTGCCCGCCGGAGTGGTGGTGAGGCACAACTGTTTCCTCATCTCAATGGCCAAGGCCATGAACCATCAGGGTTGCATGGATAAGAATTTTAAGAATTTCGGCGAGGTATTCTTCAACCGCTTTTGGGCTTCCCGGGAGAGCATATACCTGGGTTTTGGCGATAACGCCGGCAACCGAACGGCTGAGAAGGGCCTGTGGCAATGCCGTTCCGTATTTTATCCGGATATGGTCCATAATGCCGGGAATTTCCCTGTCAAGCAGGGGGCGGATCACATCCGGGGTAATATCCCGGGGACCGATGCCTGTTCCGCCGGTAGTAAAAATGAAATCGTACTCATCATCCTTCATGGCATCCAGAGTCTGACGGAGCAAATCAGGGTCATCAGGGATGACCGTTCGTTCATGACTGAATGCCATGTTTCTTTCTCCCGGAAAAATCCCGAGAGTTTTTTTTCAATGATCCTGCCGCTGACATCGGTATATTCTCCAGCTGAGGCCCGGTCACTCAGGGTAATGATGCCGGCTTTATAAATGTGGGGATGGTATTCCAGGCTGTCACCTGGAGCCATTTTGCCCCCGGTTAATACACGTGCAAAAATGCCTTCCTTTGGCATGACACAATCCCCAACTTCTCTGAAAATGCTGCAGTTATCGCCGTGACATTTCTTGCCAATCTGCGTGACTTCAAGCTTTATCTGATCGTTTCTTAGCTGGTCCAGCGGGTGCATCTTGTAAAGGAGAGCACCTTCCGTGGTGATATTCTCGGCAAACTCCCCGAACCTGATCGTTCTGTTTGCCTCCTGCTCAAATTTGCGGATACTTTCGACACCCAGGAGGCTGACCTGCCGGTGCCAGTTGCCGGCATGAGCATCCGATTTCACACCCTGGTGATCCAGGGTAATTGTTTCAACGGGATTTTTAACCGTGCCTTTTTCGGTTGATATGTTGACACTTTTAATGTGCACAGTAGTTGTATGTTCCTTTTTTGCCATCTTTTTCCGTTTACAGGTCTTCCTTTATTTTCGACACCAGCCTGATCTCTCCGATGGTCATCGTTTTGTCGACCGCTTTGCACATGTCATAAACGGTAAGCAGGGCAATACTTACAGCCGTCAGGGCTTCCATCTCAACGCCGGTCTGGCCGTTACACCGTACTTCGGAGGTGATTTTTACCCCGCCTGCTATCAACTCAGCCCTGACGTCCATTTTGTTGATCAACAGGGGATGGCATAGGGGGATCAGTCCGGATGTACGCTTTCCGCCTTGTATCCCGGCAAATTCAGAGATGCTGAGGACGTCTCCCTTTTTGATCTCGTTTTCCCTGATCAGTTTAAGGGTTTCTTCCTGCAGGCGGATGATACCTTCAGCTATGGCTTTTCTGCGCTGGACAGGCTTTTGTCCGGTGTCAACCATGGATGCACGGCCTTTCTTATCGGTATGTGAGAGCTCTTTCATATACGGTGTATTTGTAATTTTCGAATCGTTAACCACCAATAACAGAAAAATAGCCTGATGTATTTATGGTGCCACAGGCAGGTTTATTTCTGACAGCTGCCAGGAAGGCTTCTTCATTACCCATCCGGCGGATGTTATAGGCTGCCGGGTTGAACAGGCAGGGCCTTACATCCCCTGTAGCCGTCAGCCTGATACGGTTACAACTGATGCATTTGCCGCCTTCACCGCCATCCACCTGGTAGAATTTACCTTTGGCAAGATCCATTTCCCTGATGAAGCGGACCTCATACCCGTGTGTTTCGGCAAAAGCAGCTACATCAACCGCATCCTTTTCCATCCTTGAGGTTTTGACCACGCAGTTTAATTTAACCGGGAAAAACCCTGCCTTGTCAGCGGCTTCAATTCCGTTAAGGACACTCTCAAGGTCACCCAGACGGGTGATCTCCCTGTATTTAACAGGGTCCATAGTATCCAGGCTGATATTGACACGGTGCAATCCCGCCTGTTTCAGGTCTTTCGCATATTTCTCCAGGAGAAGCCCGTTGGTCGTCATGGCCAGATCCTTTATGCCCCCGATGTCAGAGAGTCTTCCGATAAATTCTGTAGTACCTTTCCGTACCAGGGGTTCTCCTCCTGTTATCCTCACTTTATCAACACCGTGGCTGACCGCTGTTTTTACAAACTCAAGAATTTCTTCGAAGCTCAGGATCTCCTCATGTTTAAGCAGGGGGATCCCTTCTTCCGGCATACAGTACCTGCATCTTAGATTGCAGCGGTCTGTTACCGAGATCCTGAGATAGTTGATATTTCTGTTATAAGCGTCTAACATGCACTGTTTCTCCTTCCCTGATCATGCCAACCCCTAAAGGTATCTCCATAAATCCGTTGGCAGTATTATAGGCAAAAATATGGGCCGAACCGTGGTATTCCACGGGGTCAACTGTGCCATTCGCATGAATGACGACCGGTATAAAAGACGTTCGTTCAGTATTTTTAACCGGGTAATCACTGTTGATCCGGAATTTTTCCATCACCGGCAGAGATCCGGCTCCCTGCATTAAAAGAAGAAGAGGTTTTACCAGCATCTCAAACTGCACCATTGCCGATACCGGATTCCCCGGCAGCCCGAACACAAAGTGGTTATCCCTGCCTGCGAAAAGGGTTCGTTTGCCCGGTTTGGCTTTTATGCCGTGAAAATGAATATCAAAGCCAGCCTCCTTAATAATTTCAGGCATAAAATCAAAGTCACCCATGGAAACGCCTCCTGAAATAAGGGTAACGTTATTTTCTTTAACAGAGCGATCCAGGACTTCGCGGAGCGCTGTTTTTGAGTCACCGATGATGCCATAATTCTTCACCGGTATGTATATCGATCTGCACTGGGCCTCCAGCTGCGGACCATTGCTGTTTCTTATTTTTGTTCCTGAAGGTCTGACACCTGCTTCGACCAGTTCGTCTCCCGTGACAAAAATTCCTGTTTGGGGTCTTCGGAAAACTTTGGGATGTGTATAACCCATACCGGCCAGTGACGCCATATGCCTGGGCTCCAGAAGGGTACCTTTTTTTACTAAAAGGTCACCTGAACGGACATCTTCACCGTGGTAACAAATATTGGATGAGGTCTTTTTTGCCGTGAAAACGGTCTGTCCGTCGCCGGCCGTATCGGTATCCTCGAACATGATCACGCAGTCTGCGCCTTCAGGTACCCTGGCACCGGTCATGATCCTGACGCATTCGCCCTGGCGGATGACAACCCCTGAATCCTGTCCTGCTGCAATCGTTTCAACGACTTTCAGCGGTTGGCCCAGATCTTCCCGGCGGCAGGCAAATCCGTCCATGGCCGATTTGTCGAAAGGCGGCATGTCCATATCCGCGCGAACGTCCCCGGCCAATACCCTGTATAATGCATCCTGAAGGTCCACAGTCTCCACCACAGGTTCATACCTGAGATGTTCGATCATTTCCCTGGCTTCTTCAAATCGTATCATAGGTCAAAGCGTGTTTCCATTCATTATTCCGGAAATGAAATTCCAGATCCGGATTCTGGTTCCCGATGCTGTCCAGATCCGTGAGAATATCTGCCTGAAGGATTTTCCCGTCGATGCCGGCTTTACCTGTATTCTGCCCGGACAGGACCATAATAAAAGCCCCGGGACATACCAGTTTTCTCAATCCGCCCGATTCGCAAACAACCGGCCGGCCTACTGTAAGTTTTTCAAGATGAAAGAACATTTCCTGCAGTGAATCGTCGGGGCACTGAACATAGAATACTTCAGAAGCACCTGCCTGAAGCATTCTGGAACTGTCTTTTCCGGAGAGGGCCTTTTCCCTGATGATGCAAAAATCAGTTCCCTGAAAAATAATTTCTTCTGTTCCTCTGAGACTATGATGATGCGGGGAGATCTTAATGCCCGTAACCCCATAACCCTTATTTGCACTGATAATCTGGCAGGCAAGTGTCGTCTTCCCGGTGTTCCTTCCGTTTCCGGCGATGATAATCCAGTTTCTTAAGGTCTTCATCAGTATAAAAATAATTTAAAACTTGCGATAAATAGGACACCTGCCAGCATATACTTCAGTTTTGGACCTGATATCCTGAAACTTCCCGAATAGCTTCCCAGAAGTCCTCCAAGAATGGTGATAAAGATCATTACGGCAATATGTTCTGCCCATCTGGCCCCGGTAGTTGAAAAGATGGTTGAAGTCAGTCCGCTGGCTGAGTTAAGGAATATAAAAGCGGCAGAAACAGCGGCGGCTTCCTTGACCGTAGACCAGCGCATGAGGATTAGAAGCGGACTGAGAATGATCCCACCGCCAATGCCGATCATTCCAGAAAAGAAGCCCAGAAAAGCTCCTGTAAATAATCCGATGTAAAAGGGAAGGGGACGGGTTTCACCTTCGGGTGTGTTGGTCTGTATGATCATCCTCAGCGTGGCAATAAACAGGAATATCCCAAGGATGATCTTGTAAACTCTCGGCTGTACATGAATGGCAGCGCCCATCCACGCCAGGGGAACTGAAGTAAGGATAAACGGTAAAAGGATTTTCCATCTGAAATACCCCGCACGGTAAAAATTATAAAAAGCGACGCTCGAAACAAAAAGATTGAGGGTCAGGGCGGAAGTTTTCATCACCACGGGAGAAAATGCCCATAATGCCATGATAGCAAGGTATCCGCTTCCGCCACCGTGTCCAACGGAACTGTAAAGGAAGGCCACTACGAAAAGCGTAACAAAAAAAATCCAGTCCATAGGTATATTTTTGGACCGGCCACCCGTTTGGATCAGAGAAACAAAGTGCGATTTGTTCCTCCGTGCAACAAAATGCTTTCTACCTCTTTCCAATTCGGGAACCTTCGTTCCTTCGGGAGGCCCGGTTGTTTCCATCCGAACCCGCGTCCCGGATATCATAGTATATTTACCTTAGAAATCCGGGCTCGAGGTGTTATTTAATTAACAATACAAAAAAACAGAAATAATTTCATTTTTCCCAAAATTAAATATCTATTTAACGACATATTTAGATAAAGAGATTCAATTTAAATAAGGAAACAGATTTTGATCAGGGAAGCATGGTCAGGTATGCCGCCGGGTTAAAATGTTTACAACACGGAACAGTCGGGCTTCCGGATTTTTGATTTCGCATGAAGGATTGGCTGAGGGCATCCAAATACTTTGCAGTGCATGATAACTCTCTGAGTGGAGATGTCTGAGGGCATGATTGATTCCGGAAAAATTAAATAATGACGGGCCGGTACCAGGGATCATTTGTCCGGGTTTCAATCCAACGGGTAATTCAATGAATAATAAACTCTTAGTTCGGGTCTCATCTCCGGAATGGAATAATCGCTGGAAGCAAAACGGAAGCCGGCAAACTGCGGTGACGGGAAAAGACGGAACATCATTCCATATACGGGAAGGGCAGAAGCATCCCTTGGCAGAATAATTGACGTGACATCATAGGTTCTTCTGTTGGAGCTCATTTGAGGTTGTGGGCTGACAAAGACCTGTCCGGATTCAGTTGTGGGAGGCTGGTTGTTCCAGGTGACAGAATTCTCATCCCATGGCTGGGTAATTTTCTGGAAAACGGCTCCATACCAGGCAAAGGTTTCAACATTTGAAAGGGAGTCCCAGAGAGGTGTCTCAAAAGCGAGAGTCAGGGTTACTTTATCGATGATGGCGCTTTTTGGAACCTGGTTCAGATCAAACCAGATCAGGCTCCGGTTTGTGCGCATTACTGCCAGTGTAGATTCGCTCAGGTAGGTGGCTTCAAAATACGGCCACGACCCGAAGTTGGTATCCGGATCAAGGTCGGAGATCATGGCATCTTTACCCTTGTCGGGGCCGGGCTGGATTGAAATCATACTAAGCGGGCCTTCATCAATGGTAAGGACCAGTGGATTTTCCTGTGTGGTCATTTTCAGTTCTTCTTCTTTGAACTGAAATTTGACAGGTGAATAACCGTCTTTCAGAACCTCAAAAGTATATTGTTCCGAGCCTCCTTTTATTTCGATTTTATTTACTTTTCTCTCCAGATAGAACCGGTGCTGCCAACCGTCTGCAGAAGTGACTTTGACGTATGCGTCGGTGATCTGGGTAGGTGCCATGATCAGGGGGTTGTTAAGCATCACGAGAGCATAGACCGGCAGCGGGTTGACGATCTGCATGCCGAAGGTGGTATAACCGAAATCGGTGGGTGATGCGCCGTTAATATTTAAAACTTCGGGGCTCAGTGTTGTCAGTTCACCCGGGGAGACCCTGAAACTGATGGGAAGGGGGTCACTGACCAGGTATGCCCTTGCTGAACCTTCCAGTGGTGCCGCATATATGACAATCCCGGACGGATCGATGACCATGAACTTTGTTAATTGCAGGTTTCCGGAAGCGATTTCAATTTTTTCACTCACAAATCCACCGCCGAAAAGAAATAAGGATATCATCTTGTCCTCCAATACAGGTACCCCGTTCTGATCGGCAACGGAAAGTAACAACTGGTAGGAGGAGGAAAGAAGGCTGTCAGTCAATGCGGATTTCAATCCGGTGTTACCCATATTCATTACAATTTCGAGATGGCCTTTTCCGGCGGGCTTATCTATGGTTTTCTGGCAACCACTCATTCCTATCATAAGAACTGGGACAACCAGGAGTATTATTCTTTTCATGGTATTTCCTCCTTTAAGAGTTATTTACAAAGCTAAAGGGTAAAATGGTTATTGTCAAGATGAAAATATGTGTGTGATGGTTGCTTTGCAGAAAGTTTTTTCGGGAAAATATCCAAAAAATCCTCAGAGAGTCCGGGATTTCTTTACCGGCAATGAAAATACGGCATTGTATCGGACTGGCAAAATACTGTTCTCTATCCATCAGGAATTTCAAAAACGGAACATAAAAATGGAATCGTATATTTACACCGTTATCCAAACCAAAGATTCATCCAATCATGAGGCACCTGTTTTTTTTACTGCTTATTTCAGCTCTTTCTCTTTCGTCATGTCAGAAAAGCACTAAAACCGTTGCAAAGTGGGATTTATTCGAGGTCTCGCTGAAAGGTCCCGATTCAGGTAATCCGTTTAAGGATGTGATCCTTACCGCTGAATTTTCCCACAAGGAGAAAAAATTCCGGGTAACCGGTTTTTACGATGGCGACGGGAATTATATCCTGCGTTTTATGCCGGGTGAGACAGGGACCTGGACATATACAACCAAAAGCAACATTGACAGGTTGAACGGTAAATCCGGATCTTTTCTCTGTTCCGAACCCGGAAATGAGAATCACGGGCCGGTTTCGGTTTACGACACTTACCTTTTCCATTATGCCGACAGCACCCCGTACCGTGAGATCGGGACAACGTGTTATGCATGGATCCATCAGGGCGATTCCCTGGAGCGGAAAACATTGGAAACACTTGCCAAAGCTCCATTCAACAAAGTAAGGATGTGCATTTTTCCGAAGAGTTATCTTTATAATGAAAATGAGCCGGTTTATTATCCTTTTATTCGAGATTCGAGCGGAATGAATGATTATTCCCGTTTTAACCCGGCATTTTTCCGCCACCTGGAGAAAAGAGTGAGGCAGCTCGGTGATCTTGGGATCGAAGCTGACCTGATACTGTTTCATCCTTACGACCGTTGGGGTTATGCTTCTATGCCTGATTCCACGGATGAGTTTTACCTCAGGTACGTCATTGCCCGGTTGTCAGCATTTCACAATGTATGGTGGTCTGCAGCCAATGAATTCGATTTTATGCAATCCAAATCAATGGATGACTGGGACCGTATTTTTGAAATCCTTTATCGCGATGATCCTTACCATCACCTGAGGTCCATTCATAATGGGGCGGTGTTCTATGATCATACCAAACCATGGATAACTCATGTCAGTATCCAGAGTACGGCGTTTGACAGCGCGACGGTCTGGCGCGAACGGTATAAGAAACCTCTGATCTTTGACGAATGCCGTTATGAAGGAAATGTCGAGCAAGGCTGGGGGAACCTCACTCCACAGCAGATGACGGCAATGTTCTGGAAAAGCCTGATAACGGGAACTTATGCCGGACATAGTGAAACCTATAAAGATCCCAACGATATCCTCTGGTGGTCGAAGGGAGGGATATTAAAAGGACAAAGCCCGGATCGGATCGCCTTTTACAAAAAATATCTGGATGCCGGCCCCGAATGCGGATTTCAGCCTTTCGACCGGTATTCTGCCGGTAAATATGGTGAACAATATATCTATTATTTTAATGAAGAAGCACCGGAAGCATGGACGTTCGACCTTCCGGAAAGACGGGCATACCA
This sequence comes from uncultured Bacteroidales bacterium, assembly GCA_963732905.1. Classification (GTDB taxonomy): domain Bacteria; phylum Bacteroidota; class Bacteroidia; order Bacteroidales; genus DASQZK01. The sequence continues at coordinate 96,425 of CAVTBM010000004.1, read as the reverse complement.
GGTGGAAGTGGTCAATACCTGGAATATGACCTCCGATACCCTGGAAGGCTATTATTCAGGTAAGTTCACTATACCGCTTCCGGGCCGCAAATATATGGCTGTTAAAATTCTGAATAAGGATCTGATCTTTCCCATCAAAGCGGTTGAGATTGAACCACAGGGAGACCTGTTTTATAAGGATATCACGGTAAAGTTTGTTCATCCTTTCCTTAAGAATGTAAGATATACACTCGATAATTCTGAACCGGACATGCAATCCCTGAACTATACAGGTCCCATAACGATAGACAAGAGGACTACCATTAAAGCCGTAGCCTTCAGCGGGAGCAGAAGAGGAAAAACCACTGTCAGAGAATTCAGACCGGCAAGTCTCAAATCGGCTTATAAAACCGAAAAACTTGAGCCTGGAATCAGGTATTTATATTATCGTGGCGACTGGCAGAAATTACCTGATTTCTCCAAACTGAAGCCGTCGGATTCAGGGACCGTCAAGGGCATAGACATCAGTCTCGCGACCGATCAGGATTATTTCGGAATTGTTTTCAAAGGTTTCATTAAAATTCCTGAAGACCAGGTTTATACTTTTCGTTCGTATTCCGATGATGGCTCTGCCGTATATATCGATGGTGACAAGGTTGTCGACGATGATGGCATCCACGGTACCAGATCAGTCACGGGGCAGGCCGGACTTAAAGCAGGTTATCATACCATTGAGATCAGGTTTTTTGATAACTGGTATGATCAGGCCTTAAAAGTCTTCGTCTCGTCTCCGGCTATGCCGGAGAAACCTGTTGACGATCTGCTGTTTTACAGGTAGGAAAAACAAGGAAAGATGAACCTATCCGTCTGGATTTATTGTGAGGAGGTATGGACTGACTTCCCGTTATGAAATCACCAGTACTTTGGCTCCTTTTATTTTACTTTGCTTCAGCTCAGTCAGGGCCCTGTTGGCCTCTTTGAGCGGGAACTCCCTGATTTCCGGCAGAATGGGGACTTCTGCTGAAAGCCCGAGGCATTCAGTGACATCGTTACGTGCGACATTGGCCACGCTTTTGATCTCTTTTTCCATCCACAAATATTCGTGATAATTCAGGTTCATCAGGTAATCCTTGTCAAGATCTTCCTTCCGGATGGCGTTGATGACCAGTCTACCTCCCGGCCTGAGGTTTTTCAGGGCTTCCACAACCGGTTTCCAGACCGGTGTGGTGTCGATGATCGAATGTAATAATTCAGGAACTTTGCCGGTTGTTTCGCCGGTCCAGACGGCACCCAGTTCGGCAGCAAACTTTCGTTCGTCTTCACTTCTTGCGAAGACATATATTTGTGAACGGGGATAACGGTGTCTGATCATGCTGATGACCAGGTGTCCGGAAGCGCCGAATCCGGTAAGCCCAATATTTTGGCCATCCTCCGGTTTGGAGAGTCGCAGCGCCCGGAAGCCCACGGCACCGGCACAGAGAAGGGGGGCCGCCTGGGAATCTGTAAAGACATCCGGGATGGGGTAGGCGAAATCTTCGTGGACGGTCATGTATTCCGCATAGCCTCCATCGGCATCTCTCCCTGTAGCTTTGAATGAAGCACACAGGTTTTCATTCCCGGATCTGCAGTACTCACAGTCTCCGCAGGAGGAGAAAATCCAGGCTACTCCTACCCGGTCACCGGTTTTGAATTTGCCGGCTTTCTTTCCCATTCCGGCAACCCTTCCGACAACCTGGTGACCTGGAATAACGGGTAAATGAGGGGGTGCCGTCCGGCCTTCGATCTCATCCAGTTCGGTATGGCAGACGCCACACACAGAGACCTTTATCAGGATATCTCTTTCACCGGGGACAGGTTCCGGCAGGTCTTTATAATCGAGAGGGCTGTTATTTTTCCTCACATCACTGATGGCATTCAGGACCATTGCTTTCATAGCTTCATACTTTTTTTGTTCCTAAAAAGCCTAACCGGTGAAGAAAGGAATTGTTTTGGGATCGTGCACAGAGCTCTCCCTGCAACACCATCCCAAAACAAATTATTCTCATCTGTTTGTTTGTGCAAGTGCTTTCAATACCCTTTCCTGAGTCATCGGAAGCTGGTACAATCTAGCCCCGGTGGCATCGAAAACCGCATTGGCAATGAGACCGCCCATGGCAATGATAGCAGGTTCTCCACCTCCCTGGGGAGCAGCATCGGGGCGGTGGAGGATGACCGTCTCTATTTCTGGCAGCCATGAAAAATGGGGTAATGTATAACTGTCAAAATTATGATTGTGGATTTCACCTCCGGTAAATTTGAGTTCTTCAGTGAGGGTATAGCCAAGGCCCATGGTAATACATCCCTCCATCTGTATAGTTGCACCTTCGGGGTTTATGGCAAGGCCCATATCCTGTGCGCAGGCTACCCTGACAACTTGTATATGTCCGGTCTTTTCATCCACCTTCACCTCTGCCATATGGGCTACATAAGAGCCGGCATCGGTACCACAGGCAATGCCCCAGCCTCTTCCCGACGGCGCTTTACCGGGAGTCCATCCGAATTTATCAGCCACAGTTTTCAGCAGGGTGATCATTTTTTCATCCTTCAGGTTTTTGAGCCTGAAATCAAGAGGATCCATCCCGGCAGCTGCCGCCATAATATCGATCTGGGATTCGCGGGCAAAGGTATTCGTATTATTCCCAGGTGCACGCCATGCCCCGGTACCGAAAGGATGTACTTTACCTGTGCCCGACATGTAGGAACTGGTTTTCTGATTCGGCACATCATATATGGTATCCGAGCCACGTGAGCCGGCAAAATACTGGGCATAGTCCCACAGCATTATTTTTCCTTCCTTATTCACCCCTGAAGATATTTTAACGACGGCTGCCGGTCTGAAGGTATCATTAAAAAATTCTTCTTTGCGGTCCCAGACCACAATCACCGGCTTACTGCTGAGCTTAGCCAGCCGCGCAGCTTCCTCTGCCTGGAGATTATGCGATTTACCCCCAAATCCTCCTCCGACAAAGGGAGTAATGATCCTGACCTTTTCCAACGGGAAGTTCAGCAGGCGGGCTATCTCTTCCTGGGCCCTGAAAGGTGTCTGCGTAGAGGCCCAGACCGTTATCTTGTCCCCTTCGATATGAGCAACTGCAGTATGTGGTTCCATAGGAGCATGGGCGACATAACTGTTCAGGTATTCTTTTTCAATAAGGTGATCCGATTGCTTCTTCCCTTCTTCAAGATCGCCATTCTGTGATACTGTTTCCCCTTCGCCGGCTACCTTCAGAAGATGATCGAAAATTGTCTTATCATCAACAGGCATTTCGTCAAAGGTATATTCTGCTTTCATTTTTGCGACAGCTATTTCAGCCATATCGGGAAAATCGTGAAGGGCAGCGATGAGGTCACCATCCCGGATGATCTGCACACCTTCAATTTTTTCAGCTGCAGAGGTATCAGCATTTTTAAGGGTGGCTCCATGAGAGGGAGGACGGAGTATTTTTGCATATTTCATTCCGGGTATCCGGATGTCACCAGTAAACCTGGCTTCGCCGGTAACTTTCTCATAAGCATCCCTCCTGAGTTCCGGCTTACCCATGATAAGAAAATCCGACGGGTTTTTAAGCTCAGGTTTTTCGGTGAGATGCCGCTCGATCTTTTTACCCCTGGTAAGCTCAGCATAGGTCACCTTATGATCTTTGTTACCCGGGTCATAGATGGTCCCCTCGCTGATTTTTAATTGCTTTGCCGGAATATTGAGGTATTCCGATCCAAGATTCAGCAGTACAGTCCTGGCTTCGGCGGCAGCTGCGCGGAGCGGTGGACCGAAAAAGCGGGTGGACATGGATCCGAAGGTTCCCATATCCCAGGGACACAGATCGGTATCGCCCATGACCATGCTCACGTCATCAAAACGGACGTCAAGCTCATCAGCCAGCATCTGGGCCAGGGAGGTGATAATACCCTGCCCCATTTCAATTTTACCTGTGAAACAGCTTACCTTACCGTTTTCATCCACCCGGAGAAATGCATTGAAATCGGAAGGTAAACGGTGGCGCTGATCCTGTGCCAGCAAATCAAAAGGCTCGGTTGCCAGGAAAGTAACGACAATGCCTCCGCCAAGAATTTTCAGGAAATCCCGTCTTCTGAGATTATACCTGTATTGCTCATCCGTTGTGCCGGATCCGTTGATTTTCCCTTTTTTCATTGGATTTGATGTTGTGTCCGGTTATCCCGGTACCGGTTAATAAATTTGAATGAACGGCAAAAGTCCGGAGTTTATCAGGCCAAAACAGAGCTTCTGCCTTTGAACAACAGAGAGTCATTTTTCATTCAGAACGTGATCTTTGCTCTTCATGACCTTTGCGGCGGACTGAATGGCTTCTACGATCCGTTTATGAGCCCCGCACCGGCAGAGGTTTTCTTCCATACCTTCAATGATTTCCTTTTCGGAAGGCTGGGGATTTTTCTCCAGGAGACCAACGGCAGTGAGGATCATGCCAGGAGTGCAGTAGCCACACTGCAATGCATCATGATCCATGAAGGCCTGCTGAAGGGGATGTAATTCACCATTTACCGACAATCCCTCGATGGTAATGATCTTTTTCCCTTTGGCATCGGCGATTGAGAGCATGCAGGACCGTACCGGCTCACCGTCGAGCAAAATGGTACAGGCACCGCAAAAACCCAGACCACATCCAAATTTAGTCCCCATAACGCCCAGGTCGGTGCGTAATACCCATAGCAGTGTGCTCTGGGGATCAATGGTCAACTGAACCGGCTTGCCATTCAGCGTAAAGCTTATATTTTCTTTTGTCATAGCCAGTGATTTAAATGAAGTTTTGTTGTTACGTTGTATATTGGTTTTCACATCAGACCGCAGCCTGATGAAAAACAAAAATTATTCTTTATCCTGTGCCAATTCCCGCTGATAATCTGATGCAGTATCGATGTCTCTCAGAATGGACGGGAAGTTCGTGTCCAGCTCAAAAATATCTTCGGCATGCCGGCTCATCAGTGAACGGAGCCCATTTTCCGGATCCAGGTGAAGGACTTCATCCCGGTACCTGGCGTCGATCAGGACGGGATGACCGCGTTTTTTCTGATGAACAGGGATGATAATGCCCTTGCCGCTTTCCTGCCAGGCATCGATGATCCTGTCAATGAGCTCCGGCCGAACCATAGGCTGATCACCCAAAAACACGATGATCGCACCGGCTTCCTTCGGAATGGCTTTGAAACCGCACATGACGGATGAATACATTCCTTCGTGGTATTCCGGGTTGACGCAGGTGCTGAGCTCACGTCCCTTCATTTTGTTTAAGACAGCATCCTTCCCGGCTCCAACAACCACCATGATGTGTTGCAAAGACGATTGCCCGATCCTGTCAATCACTGTTTCGATGATGGTGCTTTCGCCGTAGGACAGCAACATTTTTGGGGTACCCATCCGTTTGGATTCACCTGCAGCAAGGACGAGGCCCCAGATTTGTCTTTTCCCGGCCGTGTTCTTGTTCCGGTGTCTTTCCCAGATGAGCTCGGCTGCAATACTTACGGCGATTTCCGGGACAGTTTTGGAACCGATATCCAGACCAATGGGGGCATGAATACGATCCCACTGTCGTTCCGTAGCCCAGCTTTCGTCCAGAAATTTTTTCCGCATCAGCCCTGTTTTTCGCCGGCTGCCGATCATACCGATATAGGCTGCCGGCTTATTGATACATGCTCTCAGGGCATCAGCATCCGCAGCATGTCCGTGCGTGACGATGACAATGTACGTATCACCGTCAATGGGCAGATGCTCTATGGTATGACCAAAATCACCGATGATAACTTCTCCGGCTTCAGGCAGATTCTGATGACTTCCCATCCCGGGCCGGTCATCGATGACCACGATGTCGAAATCGAGCAATGAGGCCAGGTGGGTAAGGGCTTTGCCAATATGCCCGGCTCCTGCAATAATCAGACGAGGCAGTGGAAAAACCGGTTCGATAAAAAAACCGGAGGGCAGGGAAGAGGGACCGGCTTGTTCAGATATGGCGATGAAGGCAGCCTCATGTTCCTGAAGGCATGCTGTTTTCTTTCGCTGGTCAAGCTGTTTAAATGGTTCTGCAAGTGAAGTGGTATCATTTGCAGCCTGCCAGCGACGGCTGATTTTTACACCCTCATCTGGTAAGGATTCAAAATGCGTGATTAAAATTCCGGAAACCCTGTTCCGGAGGGAGGCTGACATTTTCCTGAATTCTGAGAGATCATTCATGGGAGAGGCATCGATTAGGATCCCTGCCTTCCCTCCGCAAATGGCACCTTGTGTTGCAGTAATGTCATCATTCAGGTCAACATTGAAGTATGCGGACCTTCCGGTTTTCAGTGCATCTTTTGCGGCTTCAAGCGAAGCTTCCTCCAGAATGCCTCCGCCAAGCGTACCCTCAAGTAAACCTGTTGCCGTAATCAGGGCAGAACTACCGGGAACCTGAGGTGCCGAACCGGTTTTGGATAGAAGTGTAGCAAGACACATTGAACCAGGTTCCGGTGAGATCTCAGCCAATTTCTGATACAGGTTTTTCATTACTGAACAGGTTTTAGAATCAGAAATTATCCTTGCCGGTTTAAGAAGGAATCCTTGTTCTTTCTGCATCACAGCCGGTTCGGGATCACCAAGTTAACGCATATTAAAGAGGAAAGAAAGAGGGCTAATCGTTTTTTTAATTATTAAGACAGATTTCAAATTATCATGTAGCGATAAGGTTCCTGAAAAGATGCCTGCAAAACAGGACAGGTCTTTTGGGTTGCCGGCTCAAAACGGTATAATGTCCTATGATATGGCCGCAGGATGGAATTTCACGGCATTTTCTGAATGTTTCTTAATCTAAAAATTAAGCTCTCTGAGGATATCACTGAGCAGGATTTCACTGACCTCTTTCATCGGCAATTCCGTCCCGGTCTGTTCCTGCATAGAGGTTACACCTTTGTCGGAGTATCCGCACGGGTTGATCCACTTAAAATAGCTCAGGTCGGTGTTTACATTTAATGCCAGGCCGTGCATGGTGATACCGCGGCTGGCCCTGACACCGATGGCGCAGATCTTTTTATCCTGACCGGTTTTGCGGTCTTTCATCCAGACCCCGGTGATGCCCGGAAGCCGGTAGGCCCCCATATCAAAGGATTTCAGTGTACTGATAACGGAGGCTTCGAGTTTTTCGATATAGCTGCGGATACCCAGGCCGAATAAATCCAGGTCTATAATGGGGTAACAAACGATCTGACCCGGTCCGTGATAGGTGATATCACCACCCCGGTCGATCCTGAAGAAAGACGCGTTTATCGATTTGAGAAATTCATCCGTAATGAGAAGGTTGGCCTGTTCGCCGTGTTTACCCAGAGTATAGACGTGCGGATGTTCACAAACAAGGATGTAGCCGGGCTGAGGATCGCCATGGATCTTGGTATTCACCTCTTTTTCAAAAAGGGTTTCCTGGTATTCCCAAGCTTTTTTATACTCTACCAGGCCGAGGTTTTCTATTTCAGGAATGTTCATTTTGGTTCGTCCCTTATAACGGATCGTTGATTATGCAATGGCGCTCAGCATGATAAGAAGACCTTACCAACGGACCACTTTCCACAAAGTCAAAGCCCTTAGCCAGTCCTTCTCTCCGGTAAGATTCAAAAATTTCCGGCCTCACATATTCCGTAACCGCAAGATAACGGGGACCAGGCTGAAGGTACTGCCCAATGGTGAAAATAGAAGCGCCGGCCCTCAGGGCGTCATCCATACATTCCAGTACTTCGTCAAATGTCTCACCCAGTCCGGCCATAATCCCCGTTTTTGTTCTGATGCCTGCGCCGGCTAAGTATTTTAGGACCGCGAGGCTGCTGTCGTATTTTGCTACACTGCGCACCTCAGGCGTCAGTCGTCTTACAGTTTCGAGGTTATGGGAGATCACCTCCGGACCGGCTCCGATGACTTGATCGAGCGCTGAAAAATTGAGACGGAAATCCGGGATCAGCACTTCCATGGTTATTCCCGGATTCATTTTTTTAACGGCCCTGATGGTTTCGGCCCAGTGGGAGGCTCCGCCGTCGGGTACATCATCACGAGCTACCGAAGTGATCACGGCGTGTTTCAGGCTCAGCGACCGGATGGCACGGGCAAGTCGTTCCGGTTCATCCCAGTCGAGAGGATCGGGTACCCTGGTATCAACCTGGCAAAACCGGCAGTTTCGGGTGCACTTATCTCCCTGAATCATGAACGTGGCGGTACCCCTGTTCCAGCATTCTCCCTTATTGGGGCAGTTGGCACTCACACAAACGGTATGAAGTTTCTCTTCCGAAAGTAATTTTTTGATTTTAGGATAATTGACCACACGGGGCATCTCAGCCTTCATCCAGCGCGGTAATCTCATCTCCGGCCCCTCAGGTTTTGTCATGTTCGTCGGGTTGTTTTGAACGAAGTCAAAATTAGTGATTTCATACGACATTCACCAATGGCATGATAATCCGGCTGAAGTGTCATTAAATATTGATCTTCAAATGGTTATGTTTAATAGCATATTGTCAGGGAAGAAGTCAAAATCAACAGTAGGAAAAGGTTTATTTATTTTCAGCGGAGTTATCTTTCCCGGGTTGCATTTTTTCCATACGCTTTTTAAATTCCTCTTCATTGATCTGGCCCTTCCATCTCCGGCCGAAAATGATCTTCATGGTAGAATTGTAATTTTTCTGAAATCGTTTATTGCCTGATGTAATCCAAACGGCGAGTAAGATAAGTACAAGGAGTACGCCTACTCCGATGAGCCAGCCCCACCAGTTTTGGAGGAAGGAAGTGTTCTGTGCAAGGATTATCATGCCTGTTTCAGTTTATTAAATGATATTTTGCTGACTGATATTCTTCCACTCAGACCGGGAAATTTAAGGAATAACCTGCAGAGCGCGAATTTGTTTAAAAACCTGAAATGATCCTTGTTTTCGACTTTTGTCTTTCCGGATTCCTGTGTCGGCGCATTGCGGACAGATCGGTTATAGGCCGGTGTTTTTAAAATATCTGGGGCAGGTTCCTCTTTCAGCCTGTTCTTTTTCAAACTCCGAAGGATCCGCGCCTGACTTTTCCCGAAAAATTTGGAGGACTCTGTCTAATGACTGGAACCTGTTTTGCAGATGACCGGGTTTCTATTTTATTGATGGGACATTTCGTCCGGACAACCATGTTTCGGGGTAGATAACGAGGAAGTCTGCCAGGTGACACATCGGATGATAATTGTCTGCATCCTTCCTGAAAAGTCCGGGGTTTTTTATATCTTTCTCACTGTTAGTACTCTGACTAAAACAATCTCAACTGCTATGACCAGACCTGTTTTATTCTTACTGTTATTGTGTCTAAGCATGGAACCTGCGCATCTGACAGCAAGGAATACAGCAGGTGCACCTCCAGGAGAGCTGAAAATTGTCAGGACTACTGTTGGTACTGATGCCCAGACCCCACCCGACACTTTATCCAATCCCGATCCCTCACCCGAAGCGGTAGCATTGTTTCGTTACCTCTGCGACATGTCGGGTAAGAAGATTCTGTCGGGCCAGATGTGGGCACCCTGGGGAGTGGATGAACTTAACTACCTCCAGCAGGTCACGGGAAAGTTACCTGCTGTTAGGGGCGCTGACCTGATCACAGAGAGTTCCAACACTGCGGAGATTCAGAATGAGATCAACTGGTGGAACCGGGGCGGGATTCCCACCATCATGTGGCACTGGGGAGCACCGGGCGTAGGAGAAGGGTACGAAAACAGCAAGGTTGAAATCGATATCGACAAATGTTTCCAGGCAGGCACTGCAGAATACACAGACTTTTGGCGTGAGCTTAAGCTTAAGGCTGATCACCTTCAGGTCTTGAGGGATGCCCATGTACCGGTTCTCTGGAGGCCTTTTCATGAGTTGAATGGCAACTGGTTCTGGTGGGGTAAAAAGGGACCTGAGCAGTTCAAACGACTATGGCGCACCATGTATGAATACTTTGTTAACGACCGCGGGCTGAACAACCTGATCTGGGTTTTATGTTACACCGGTTCGCCCGAGGCAGCATGGTATCCGGGCGACGAATATGTGGATATAGCAGGAGCCGACACGTATGACGGAGGTCAGGATGTTCATGCAGGCATGTACAACACCGTAAGAAATATTACTGGCAGTGAAACATTACCGGTTGCCTATCATGAATGTGGTGTGCCTCCGAATCCCGACCAGTGCCTTAAACAGGGGGTGATGTGGTCGTGGTGGATGATATGGCATACCACCTGGCTTACCGGCAATGATCAGGATTATCTGAATTATGTCTTCAACCACGACCTGGTGATCACACTTGACGAAATGCCTGATATCATGGCTGTTTACGGTTGGGATCATTCCTGTACTCCGGCCACAGTAACAGCGCAGTTGCGCGTTGACGATGGCGAATTGCAGCAAGGCAATACCATCTTTGTCGATTCGGGGACTTCTGTAACATTTAAACCTACAGCTGATATGGATGGCTCCTGGGCATGGAGCGGATGCGGACTTTCCGGGTCGGCGGAAGAACAGACCACCGGCACCGGCAATTCCTGTATTTCGTCAGCCATTTTTACCAACACATGCGGTGCTGTCACCACCCAGACCTTTAACATTGCAGGTAATTGTGAACCATACAAAGTTACTCCACACGCCCGGATCGACGGTGGGGACTGGAAGCAGACGACCCTCATCAATGTTAAATTCGGCTCAGTCATAGTCCTGGCGCCGGAAGCATCGGATACCGGTACATGGAACTGGAGCGGATGCGGGACGTCCGGGACCTCCAGAATACAAAGTATTATTCCGTCTGAACCGTGCAAGGCTGTTGTACGATTTACAAATAATTGCGGGGAAACAGGTACCAGTACTTACACCATAAGCCCCTGTCCGGTGCCGGTTATTTCACCGATCGTCCAGGTATTCGGTGGTATTTGGGAGTTAAAGACCGAAGTGTATGTTGGTGCCGGACTGGAGGTAATCCTGAGCCCTCAACCTGCCACAGGCGGCACCTGGGAATGGAGCGGCTGCGGTCTCTCAGGAAGTGCCAGGACCCAGTCGGTGAGACCTGACAGTTCCTGCACCGCCACCGTTAACTATACCAACGACTGCGGAGAGGAAAATTCACTCGACTTTCATATTAACGTATACAGCACCGACAGCACCGACGCAGTTAAGACCCCGACACAGCCCACCCTTGCACTTTTCCCTGATCCCTGCCGTGATATCCTTTACCTGAACCCGGGATCTTTCCAGGTTCATTCAGGACTATTTGTAACGATATACACCATTTCCGGCGTTCCTGCTATGCAAACAATAATCCGTAATTCTGACCTTTCAGTCGATGTTTCTGCACTGAAACCCGATTTTTATATTATTAAAATCAGCAGCGACGGCCAGGAATTTACCGACAGATTTCTGAAGGCCAATTGAATCTCTTCTGATGCAACTCCTGCTCTATTTCTCTCCCAAATAAACACTGAGCTAATAATATTTCAAAACACGTTAGATAATTTATAACTTGGACTACTTTTTCGGTCCCTGATATTTAGTATGACCAGACCCTTTTGAGACCATGCTGATTTAAGAAAAATAACAGTGTTCATGAAATGAGATTCTTCAGATCCATTGGTACCATTCATACTCCCTTCATCTCAACAGAGGGTATGCCCATTCAGTCCCGGGGTGCGGCAGGTGTGAAAGGAACGGTTGTGTTAAAAAAGAAATACACAGAAGGACTGCAGGATCTTGACGGCTTCTCCCATATTTTTCTGATTTACAGATTTCACAAGTCGAAAGGTTACAATCTGTTGGTAACTCCGTTTCTGGATACGGTCAAACGAGGGGTTTTTTCCACCCGTGCTCCTAAAAGGCCTAATCCTATTGGTATTTCAGTTGTCAGGCTGTTAAAGGTCGAAGGGAACATTCTGGAGATTGAAAATGCAGATATGCTGGACGGAACTCCTTTACTGGATATCAAACCTTATGTTCCTGATTTCGATATCCACACCGTCGAAAGGGAGGGCTGGACTGCGGAAAACATTTCCAGGCTTGGAGAAATCCGCTCTGACGGAAGGTTTAAATGATTGCCGATATATTAAAGACCAAACATGTCGATATGAAAAATTCACATAAAGTGTTAGGACTTGCCCTGCTTTCCCTGGCGGGCATCTCATCATGTAAACAGGAAGCATCCAAAGATCTTCCTAATATTTTATGGCTGGTAAGTGAAGATAACAGTCCGTTTGCCGGTTGTTACGGTGATACCTTTGCTACAACGCCCAATATGGACCGGTTGGCTTCTCAGGGCTTCCTTTACACACATGCCTATGCCAACGCCCCGGTATGTGCTCCTGCCCGCAATACCATCATCACCGGAGTGTATGCCTGTTCCAATGGCAACCAGCATATGCGAAGCAAATACAAAAAGTCGGATATTGTCCGCTTTTTCCCTCAATACCTCAGGGAAGCAGGATACTATTGCACCAATAATGCCAAGGAAGATTACAACATCGATATGGATCAGACCAAAGACGTCTGGGATGAGAGTAGTAATAAGGCCGAATATATGAACCGTAAACCAGGTCAGCCGTTCTTCGCCGTGTACAATTGCGGGATCAGCCACGAAAGCAGTATCCACAAGTCAATACCCACGGCTGAATTACGCCATGATCCTGCTAAAGTCACACTGCCACCATATCATCCCGACACGCCTGAAATGCGCCACGACTGGGCACAGTACTACGATAAGGTTGAAGACATGGATCAGTGGATAGGTCAGAAACTCAAGGAACTTGACGATGCCGGACTTACTGATAATACCATCGTTTTTTACTATGGTGACCACGGCGGAGTGCTGGGGAGGAGTAAGCGTTTTGTATATGAAACCGGGACACGCGTGCCGTTCATTGTAAGGATCCCTGAAAAGTACAAACACCTCTTTCCTGAAAAGAAACCGGGTTCAAAAGTCGACCGGCTGATCAGTTTTGTCGATCTGGCCCCTACACTTTTGAGTATTTGTCATATACCGGTTCCGGAATGGATGCAGGGTCATGCTTTTCTCGGTTCGCAAAAAACAGAAGATCCTCAGTATGTTTATATGTTCCGCGGAAGGATGGACGAACGCTACGATATGTGCCGTGCCGTGCGGGATCATGAATACCGTTATATTCATAATTATATGCCTTACCGTATTTACGGACAGCATATCAATTACCTGTGGCTGGCCCCGTCGATGCGCTCATGGGAACAGGCATATCTCGAAGGTAAATGCGACTCAATACAGTCGGTATTCTGGCACACCAAGCCTGTTGAGGAATTGTACGATACGGAAAAGGATCCGTGGGAAGTTCATAACCTGGCCGGTGATACAGCATTTCATGATGTTTTGGTGAGAATGAGAAATGCCCAGGAAGACTGGTCGGCTAAAATTTATGACACCGGCTTTATCCCCGAGGCCATGCTTGTCAACCGTGCAGGTGATACTCCGTTTTACGATTATATGCGGTCGGGTAAGGTACCTCTTGCCGGCGTTATGGATGCAGCCAACCTTGCTACCATGGGTCAAAAGGAGAACCTTGACAAAATGGTAAGCTACCTGGGTAATGAGGATCCCGCCATACGTTACTGGGGGGCAACCGGACTGCTCATTCTGAAAGAGGATGCCCGGCCGGCAGTAGGTGAACTCAAAAAAGCGCTGAAGGATCCTTCACCCGATGTTGTGGTCGTAGCTGCCGAAGCCTTGTATTATATGGGTGAAAAGAAAGAGGGACTGGATGCCATGATGAAGGTTTTGCAGGACCCCAACGAATTTGCCCGGGTGCATGCGCTGAATGCCATCGACTATACCAATGAGGCGACCCCTGAAGTTAAACAGGCCGTCATAAAGATGTACAAACAGAAATGGCCGGTTAAGATGTACGGCGATTATGATCTGCGCCTTGCCGAATGGCTGTTTCAGAAGTGGGGAATAGATAAGGATAAAATCTGAGGGTGAACCTTTTTTTTTACCACAGATTACACAGATTATCACAGATTGAAGAAGGAGTGAAAAATTAGTAATATTTATAAACAGGTTCAGAGATGTTGCTGACCGGTGCCAGCTTTAATGTCTGTTGTTTTGCTTCCACCTTCCCAGACTATTTTCAATCTGAAAGGAACATTTGATCTTATCCTGATTTCTGGCTCATCAGTAACATCATTTCTTTTTTTGCAGAGTAGGTCCACAACACCATTTTGTCCGAAGGGATAATGGGACACCCCAAATTCATCAGGTAATCGAATATCCCAGACAATGGTATTGCCTGGGACGTCAGCCCGGATACCAAAAATGTATTCCAGCAGAATGGCTGTTCCCGTTAACCCACCTTCCCCGACAAAATTCTCTCTCCCACTTCCCGTCGGGAATTCGGGGGAATAATTCTCCCAGATAATGCCTGTTTTATTGAAAATACCGGTGACATTGTCCAGGTCGTTCATGGCGATCTCGAAGGCAAGCGAGTCTTCACCGGCCTTTGTCAGACCCCGTAATACCATATAGTTGGTCATGGCCCATACGGCTCCGCGCCAGTAACCCCCGGTTGAGTCGTATGAGGGGTTATCTGCGGAAAGGGTTGGTATCCTGTGAGGACGGTTAAATTCGGAGGGATCTGACAAGTGAGCCAGGAAAACATTTTTGCGGTCAGGGTCAATGACCTCTGAGAGTAATGCCCAATAAGCACCAATAGACTTGACGTTTGACAGGCTTCCGTCACGGAACCGGTCCACATAGAAATCCAGATCGCTGTTCCACATTTTTGAATTCACATAAGCAGTAAGGGTGGTTACCTCGCGGGCAATATCCGTTACATCTGACTGACGGTCGAGTACCCGGGCCATCCTAAGGATTATCTTACCGGCTGCCACCTGTTGCAGGGTGGCATCGATCCACGACATATGCCCGTGACTGAATGCCGGGTTAAATCCTTTTGGCAACCTGGGTTGATTATCCATCCCGCAGCCCCAGCCGCTCGAGAAGTAACTCCCGTCAGGCCATGTTCTGTAATTGCTGTACCATTGATAGTTGGCAATAAGTACCGGGAAAACCCTTTTAAGGCGTTCCAGATCATTCGTGTTGCAAAAGTATTCCCATTCGGCCCAGGGAAAAATATTGATACCTGCACTGGACGGATCGAAACGTTCAAAGGCATCTTTACCGTTCGACCCGTGAATTTCACGACAAATAAACCCATCCTTGTGCTGAAGTGCGTAAAAATTGTCCAGTGACTTTTGAAAATCGAAAGCCCTGAACCCATAACGGCCATACAGCATCATAAAACCGCAATCCTCCGTAAAAATGTTACCGTTGAATGCCGGATCGACGTAAGGGTTGATAAAGCCGTTCTCTTTGGTCACCGTTCGCAGGTTGCCAAAAGCTAATTCCCAGGTTCGCCAGTACAGTTTAATGACATCAGGACGGGCAGGCCAGAGCGGCACAGGCAGCTTATCCCTAACCTCATCGAAGCGCGGAGGCGTTGAGGTGTCCTGCCTGCTTCCGATGTACGTATTTTCCTTCACAAACTTGTTCGCAACGTGAGTGTCAAAATAGGGTTGCCCGTTTAATCCGAAACACTTAAAGATTATGAGGACAGGGATTAATAATTTTGTGGTGGTTTTCATATTTCTGGTTGAACTGGTCTCCTTTTTTTTGAAACAGGGAACACGGATCCCAACGATGGATGCCGGGACGAATCAGACGGATTTATGCAGATCAGGATCCGTGATAATCCGTTCTATCTGCGTTATCCGTGTTTTAAAATTGCATTTTGGTATTCAGAGGTCATAATTTAGATCGTATAATCAAAATCTACTCATACTTTAATTTGTAAGTAAAATTACTTTATAAGTTACTTTTAAGTCACCTATCATACAAATTAAATGAATACTGAAAAAAATTACAAAGACAGAGATTAGTGCGGTGATTTACTAAGGTCATTCCTCCAGTAGTCCAGGTGATAAGGTTGTCCCCGGTCTGCATTCCATACCTTGGATACAATATCGGTATCGCCGTCACCATCTACATCTCCCAGCTGAGCATCATGCCATCCCGGATTATCAACATGGATCAGGAAAACTTCAAATTTGGGATTTTTTCCGCCACTGTTATACCAGATGACTCCCCGTTCTTTTAATCCACGAGGCTTCATGGCGACTTTTCCGGCACCTTCCATATACGTGTCGGGGTCTTCCTGCTCCCCGGCAAAAATGTCGGGATAACCGTCCAGGTTGAAATCCGCCACACCCAGCGAATGAAAGGATCCGGTGCCTGGAACATCGCCCTCACTGGTTGGAGGGTCGGGAAGTTCATGTGATATCCATTTTTTACCGTTTTCTTTATTTTCCACCCAGAAGACGTGCGAACCACCCGTATCACAGTTACTGTAAACGATGTCATTTTTGCCGTCGTGATTGATATCGGTTATCCATGCCCTGATGCTGCGGCCATAGGAAGCGTTGGGAACAGGATGATACGGCCATTCATGCCGGGTCCAGGCAGTGGTGTCACTGCCCGGATTTTCAAACCAGAAACCGGAGATGACCAGGTCTGGATCCCCGTCGCCATCCAGGTCCCCAACACCTTTTGGTGCGGTACCGCCGTGATCATCATTGCCTTCACTCACGATGGTTTCCACCAGGCTGTCGGTGGCAGTATTGTACCAGGTAAGTTTTTTCCCGTCGTAGATCACCAGGTCATCGAGGCTGTCCCCGTTCATGTCGTACCTCAGGATATCATGACCGCCACCCCGGAAAGCATGTGGCTGCCATCGGTTATCCGGATCTTTGACCAGGTTGCCCGGATTTCTGAACCACACTTTTTCGAAAACGACGTCCATCCAGCCGTCGTGGTCCATGTCGATGGAGGTTGTTCCCAGTGTGCCGGCCAGATTTTCAGAATATCCCATTACATGGGGGATCCACACCGAATCGTTTCGCCGTTCATACCACCAGGCTTCTTTGGTTACCCGTCGTGATACCACGGCATCGAGGTCGCCGTCGTGATCATAGTCAGCCAGTGCAGGTCCGCCGGTACCCCAGGAGGAGCCGGGAAGGATGGCGTCGATGTAAAAGTGGGTCCAGGCAGGTTTTGCAACAGATTGTGCCTGCAGGTTAAAGATGCCCGTGAAATACAGAATGGTAAGCCACGCGGGAATTTTTGAAATCATCGTTAAGTCGGGCATAGGCTCATTAATTATATGTGAACACTGACCGGCACCGTCCCGGTAGGATTCAGGGATCGCATGATTTAACCGGTATATACAAATTTAGGCGGAAATTTCCTGAATTCAAATCACAGGCTGAAAGTCAGGGGGACAAGGGAAATCATGGGAGGGATATCTTCGATCGTACCCTATTTTCAAAATGTCAAATCTCAATCCCGCAAATTAGGAATTTTTTCAAACTCTCCACCCTCCAATTCCCAATTCCCAATTCCCATTTTCCATTTCTCAATTCCCATTTTCTAATTCACTCGACTTTCGCTTTTCGCACGAATGATTAATTCCGTATTTTCCAGGAGACGTGCATAATTGCACGTCTCTACGAAAAAAGGCCAACATTTATCCGCCTTTCACCTCTCGCCTTAGGCCTATCTTTCCTCTATTTTCTTTTTTCTTTTTCCCGACATCTTCTTTCCCACGCTCACCCCTTGGTCCCCTAAAGGGGGAAACCCAGCCCACCGTAGCATTTACTAAGTCCTTCTTCTGTCTCCGTATCATTCGATATTCTCACTCAATCCCTCACTTTTGCCTTTTGCTTTTCGCACGAATGATTAATTCCGTATTTTCCAGGAGACGTGCATAATTGCGCGTCTCTACGAAAAAAGGCCAACATTTATCCGCCTTTCACCTCTCACCTTTGGCCTATCTTTCCTCTATTTTCTTTTTTCTTTTTCCCGACATCTTCTTTCCCACGCTCACCCCTTGGTCCCCTAAAGGGGAAACCCAGCCCACCGTAGCATTTACTAAGTCCTTCTTCTGTCTCCGTATCATTCGATATTCTCACTCAATCCCTCACTTTTGCCTTTTGCTTTTCGCACGAATGATTAATTCCGTATTTTCCAGGAGACGTGCATAATTGCGCGTCTCTACGAAAAAAGGCCAACATTTATCCGCCTTTCACCTCTCACCTTTGGCCTTTCTTTCCTCTATTTCCTTTTATTCTTTTTTCCGACATCTTCTTTCCCGCGCTCACCCCTTGATCCCCTTAAAGGGGAAACCCAGCCCACCGTAGCATTTACTAAGTCCTTCTTCTGTCTCCGTATCATTCGATATTCTCACTCAATCCCTCACTTTTGCCTTTTGCTTTTCGCACGAATGATTAATTCCGTATTTTCCAGGAGACGTGCATAATTGCGCGTCTCTACGAAAAAAGGCCAACATTTATCCGCCTTTCACCTCTCACCTTTGGCCTTTCTTTCCTCTATTTCCTTTTATTCTTTTTTCCGACATCTTCTTTCCCGCGCTCACCCCTTGATCCCCTTAAAGGGGAAACCCAGCCCACCGTAGCATTTACTAAGTCCTTCTTCTGTCTCCGTATCATTCGATATTCTCACTCAATCCCTCACTTTTGCCTTTTGCCTTTCTTCCCCCTAACTCCCTAACTCCCTAACTCTCTTCTTACCCTCCCCTTTCTTCCCAAGGTACCGTATTACGTCAGGGCACAGCAAGGGGCTTCGTCATTCTACGGAATCTTTTCTTGAAAAGGGATCCCACCCCCGCCTTCCAAACCCGCCGCCCTTAATGACTTTCACCCCCCTGATCTCAGCGTCCCCATTCCCACTTTTTGACCAAAAGTTATCAACTCACCCGAAATGATGACCTTCGTTTTGATGAATGACAGCTGAAATCTTCATTTTTTTTTCTCGCTGCAAAAATATTTCAGTCGTTTTTTGTACAGGCCCATCTTGTCCTTCTATCCAGGGATGCAATTTTCCTTTCAATGATCATTAATTGTTCATGGGGTTACTCTTTAGCAGAATTAAATGAAAGTCAGGCAAATGAGATCAAGATTTGGATCGCAGATATTTTTCCTTATATTTGGATAATTTAGTTAATTCCTCAAACTGTGACTAACAATATACTTGAGAATAAGCTCATAAAAAATATTGCAGAAGGGGATGCTATTGCCTTTGAAGAAATCTTTAAGAAGTACAACAAAAAGGTATACACCTTTTCTTACAGATACCTTAAAAACAAGGAAGATGCCCAGGGAATTGTGCAGGAGGTTTTCCTTAGCCTTTGGCAAAATGCAGGGAAAATGCATGCCGACAGTAATGTAAAAGCTTATCTTTTCACCATAACATTCAATGCAATCCGTAAGAAATTCAGAAAACTTTCCAGGGAGAAAAAATATCTGAAGGCTCATGAATCTTCCATTTTTGAAAATTATGATGAAATATCTGAAATTGAATACAATGATTTGCTGGATAAGGCAAAAAGTCTGATTGATCAATTGCCACCACAACAAAAAAAAGTATTCCAGCTTCGCCAGGACAAGGGACTGACAAATTCCGAGATTGCCAATCTTATCCATATTTCCAAAAAAACCGTTGAAAATCACCTGAACAGCGCAAGATGTTTCTTAAGGAAATCAATGAGAGAAGCCGGACTTCTTTCCTCCTTATTATTGTGGCTTATTTTGAACTAGTCTACCCCGCAATAATTCCTTCATTTCTAAGTAGTTAATAAAATTTTCAGAAATTTTTTGTAAATAAAATGATTTTGACTGGGTGTTCCGCGTCTGAACGGGATTTATATATATGTGGTCTGATCATTCTCAGGCAGGCAGAAAAGACATTCGGGCAGTAAGTATAAGGCTAAAGTTTCTGTACTGAAGTCCAATGCAGGTTTTTAAACAAGATGCTTTTTTATAGGTAGTTAGGTTGTAGATAATTAGTTGAGGGACATTAACCAGGAAACAGGGTTTCAGTTTCCTGGTTAATTTCTGATAATATCAATCAGGGCAATATGGAAATAGATTATAAGATAATAAAGCGGTATCTGGAGGACAAATGGACTACGGATGATGAAAAGAAAATTAAGGGATGGTTTAATAATCTGAGAACAGAACAGGAACTAAGAGCCAGGTCACTTCAATACTGGGATGAAATGGAAGACAATTGTGACACCTCGAATTATGATGAATCAGTGATTCTTGGAAGAATCTTCCGGGAAATTAAAGTGAATGAGTTCGGGAGTAAGCAAAAATCCAACTCTGTCCGTAGGATCTTCACCGTGTTTTCGAAAATCGCTGCGATATTATTCATTCCGATAATCATCTTGTTTACAATACAGTACAGCGGCCGGATATCCAGGGAATCAGAGATCACGTATAATGAGATTTATGCACCTCCGGGTTCCAGGACAATGTTTACTCTTCCGGATGGTTCCAAAGGCTGGCTGAACGGAGACTCATATCTCAGGTATCCTCAAAGTTTTAAGCGAAAATCAAGAACTGTTTCACTTCGGGGAGAGGCTTTTTTTAATGTCGTGACCAACCCTGACAGACCGTTTATTGTCACAAGCAAGAATCTGGATATTGTTGCAAAAGGAACGGCATTCAATGTAAACTCCTGGGGTCAGAATGCTGGGGTCAGGGTAACCCTGGTGCACGGGAAGCTTGAAATTTATCAGAAGAAATCCAGTAAGTTATCGTTGATTGCCACATTAAAACCCTCACAGCTTTTAAACTACTCACGCGATGAATCTGCAAGTTACATAAAGGATGTGGATGTTAACAAATACGTATGCTGGACTGAAGGAAAACTTATTTTCCGGGATGACCCTTTCTCCGAAGTTGTAAAACGGATCAGTCAATGGTACAATGTAAATATCATTATCAAAGACGAACGGTTGAAAACGTACACTTATGTTGCAACCTTTCAGGACGAATCACTGGATGAAGTTCTCAAGATGCTTAAGATTTCAGCTCCTATAAATTATAAGAATATTGAAAGAAAGCAGGAGAAGGACGGAACTTTTGAAAAAAGAACGGTTGAGCTCTATTACAATCCAAAATCCAAATAGAAAATTAACCTTATGTCTAATTTAAATTTCAAGCCTTTTGATGTAAACCCAAATTAAAAGAGGAAAGCGCTGTCACGCTTTCCTCAGGCATTTTAGTTTTTATCCAATTACATGGTACGAATCAGATTAATTAACTAAAACATTTCAAATCTATGAAAAAATCCACAATTGTTGCAGATTTTGTAAAACAATTGGTCTGCACAAAAACATTCAGGATCATGAGGAATACACTACTACTGCTACTACTCAATGTATTTCAGATTTTTGGGAACACCAGTTATTCCCAGAGCAAAATACTTTCTTTGAATCTCAAAGATGTATCCATCAAAGAAGCCCTCTCCGACATCGAACAAAACAGTGAATTTTTCTTTCTGTACAATTCAAAACTGATCGATGTTAATAAAAAAGTTACTCTGAACGCTAAGAACGAGAAGATCAATAGATTACTTGAAGAGATATTTAAAGGAACCAATGTAAAATATGTAGTTTTCAACCGTCAGATCATTCTTACCACAGACGAGAATCTTTCCGGAATGAGGACGCAATTACAGCAGAAGCCTGTTTCCGGTTTAGTGACGGATGAAAATAAAGAACCGCTTCCTGGGGTCAATGTTACTGTTAAAGGTACTACGATTGGTACTATTACAGACGCATCCGGGAAGTATATCCTCAACAATGTGCCCGAGAATTCCACGTTGGTTTTCTCTTTTATCGGAATGACATCCCAGGAAATTTCAACGGAAGGCCGCGACATGATAGATGTTGTATTACAAGGGGAAGCGATCGGCTTACAAGAGATTGTTGTGATCGGGTACGGTACGGTCAAAAAAGGAGATCTGACAGGATCTGTCTCATCGGTGAGTTCATCCGACTTTGAAAATCAACCGGTTATCAGGATGGAGGATGTATTAAAAGGCAGAGCGTCAGGCGTCGAGATCCTGAAGCCAAACGGTGCACCAGGTTCCGGAATAAAGATCAGGATCAGGGGTGCTAACTCAATCAACGGGAACAATGATCCTCTTTATGTGATCGACGGATTAGTGGGTGCTGACATTGCATCCCTGAATCCAAATGACATCGAAACCATCAGCGTCTTGAAAGATGCCTCTTCCACAGCCATTTACGGATCAAGGGGAGCCAATGGTGTTGTTCTCATCACCACAAAAACCGGTAAGATAGGGGATGCAAGTATCCATTTCGATGCTTTCTACAGCCTTGATAACATAAGCAAAACGTATGATCTGCTCAACGGCGCCCAGTATATGCAAATTGTGAATGAAAGGAATGCAGCACTTGGTGTTGATCCCCAATTTACTGACAGTGAAATAGCTGCAGTAAGAGCCAGCGGAGGAACCGATTGGCAGAAGGAGGTTTTCAGGACCGGCGGAACCCAGAATTATCAATTATCCTTTAAAGGCGGTACTGAAAAAACGCAATACTATCTGTCCGGAACCGTTGCAGACCAGGAGGGGATCATGATTAATTCAAACTACAAGAGATACGGACTTCGATCAAACATCAACTCCAAATTAAGTGATAAGTTTAATCTGGCATTTACCATGTATTCCACCTATGAACAGGCACGGAATAATTATAACCAGAATGGACGTAATAACCCGGCTGGAACAGCGCTGATCTTTCCCCCGAACATTCCGGTGTGGGATGAAACAACCAATAACTATACGATTTCTCCACCTTATGGGCCAATTGCAGGAAACCCGGTGTTTGAAGCCAAGGAGACAATTTATGACAGTAATAAGTTCTCGACACTTTCAAATCTGAGGCTTTACTATCATGTTACAAAATATATAACATTATCGGTTTCGGGAGGAGCAAACGGATATTTTTACGATAACCCTTATTTAAAAACCGCTGCTCCCGGAACACCGATTTCCAATACTGAAGCTGGTCATGATAACGGGAATGGATGGATCCTGCAGAATACCAACAGCATTAACTATACAAGGCTTTTTGCTGAAAAACACAGGATCGATGTGACTGCGGTTTATGAGCAGCAGGTAAGCACGGCCAGGACTAACGGAGCATGGGCAACGGGCTTCCCGACAATAGCTCTCGGCTACGACAACCTTTCGCTCGGATCAACACGACAGGTAAATTCTGGCTACCAGAACTGGGCACTGCAATCCTTCCTGGGAAGACTGAACTATGCCTTCAACGATAAATACCTGTTGACGGGAACATTCAGGGCTGACGGTTCTTCCAAATTTTATGGGGATAATAAATACGGATATTTCCCATCAGGTGCATTTGCCTGGAGATTATCGAATGAATCTTTCATTCAATCAATGAATATCTTTAGTGACCTTAAACTTCGTGCAAGCTACGGATTGGTCGGAAGTCAGGCAATCAATCCCTATAAGACCTTGAGCTTACTTGCCCTTGGAAAGTTTTATTCCTTCAATGGTACAACAAGCCAGAGTATAGGTATCGGCCCTGGTATTTCTGCCAACCCAAATCTTAAATGGGAGACAACTGCTCAGACTGACATTGGGTTAGACTTTGGTGTGTTGGAAGGCCGTATATCCGGTACCATTGACTATTACCACAAGAAAACAACCGATCTGCTGATGGATGTTTCGATTCCTTTTTACAACGGAGGCGGATCACTGACTCAGAATGTTGGTTCGCTTGAAAACAAGGGCTTTGAGTTCCTCTTGTCAGGTGTCATAATGAATAGGAGTGACTTCAGACTGAGTTCAAATGTTAACTTTTCGATCAACAGGAATAAAATCCTTGATCTTGGCGAAAACAAGGAAATTTTCACCGATGGTGGATATTCAGGAGCAAGCTATGCTGCACCTCCTTTCATACTGAAAGTTGGTGAACCCCTGGGACAATTCCGCGGACTGGTGTCTTTGGGTCTTTGGAAAAGCAATGAAGCTGCTGAGGCTGCTGAATATGGTAAAGTTCCCGGTGACTCCAAATATCTCGACATCGACGGAAATAAAAGTTATGGTGGTGAAGATATGGTCAACATCGGCTCCGCTCAGCCCGACTTTATCTGGGGGTGGAATACGGACTTTGGGTATAAGAACTTTGATCTGACCATAAACATCAACGGCGTACATGGTAACCAGGTATGGAACCAGACCAGGTGGCTGATGATCAGTATGGGTGCTGATATTAAGAACCCCACATCCGTTGAAATTCTTAATCGCTGGACACCTTCACACGAGAACACGGATGTTCCGGGATTTAGTTCGTCGAATACTACCTATGCACAATCCTCTCAGTTCATTGAAGATGGCAGCTTCATCAGGTTAAGCAATGTGACCCTGGGTTATTCATTCCCCCAGAGCATTCTTCATAATGTCCTCAAGGAGGCCAGGATTTATGTGAGCGCTCAGAACCTCTTCGTAATTACGAAGTATTCAGGACTTGATCCTCAGTTGACTTCCACTCCAATATGGTCCGACGTTGCCCAGGGTATTGATAATGGTACTTACCCGGCAACCCGGATTTTCACCTTTGGACTGAAAGTAGGCTTTTAAGCAATAACTGGTGTTAAATCAATTAAAAATCAATACTATGAAACGACATACAATAAAATATTTTATACTACTTGGCATTGCGCTGGTATTAGTTACTTCAGCATGTCAGGATCTAAAGGAGGATCCTAAGGGATCACTGGTCGCTGAAAATTTCTTTAATACCGAATCTGATCTTTCAGCTGCCGTTACTGCTGTATACCGCCCACTTATCCAGGACCCCTGGGGAGGCTTTGGCTCAACCCGTATGTGGGTTCCGTTAATGGGTGCCGATGACATCACCACCCATCCGGGATTAAATAAACAGGATTTCCGGGAGTTTGACCGTTTTGCCGGTACATCCCTGAACCCCGCATTGCTGGGTGCCGGATGGAGAAATCCCTATGCCATCATTTATGCCGCTAATTTCGTAATGGAAAATTATGAAAAAGTTGTAGGCTCAGAGAGCTTCATTGTTCAGTCTGTTGCACAGGTACGCTTTCTGCGGGCCTTCGCTTACTTCTGGATGACAAGGATCTATGGAGACCTGCCGCTGGTCACATCCACTAAGACGGATCTGAAAATCCAATTATCGCCGGTCAAGGATATTTATGATTTTATTATCGAAGACCTGAAGTTTGCAGTGGATAACTTACCTGGGGAGTGGCCCGGAGCACCCGGAAGGCCCACTTCCTGGGCAGCTGAAAGTGTGCTTGCACAGGTATATCTGACTATGGCAGGCTGGCCTCTTAAGGATGAATCGAAGTACTCGCTTGCTGCGGCTGCTTCAAAGGACGTTATTGAGAATGGACCCTATATCCTGCTGGATAATTTTTCAGACCTTTGGCTCATGACCTCTGATAATAACCAGGAATTCATCTGGGAATATGAATTCACAGGGATACCGGGGAA
This sequence comes from uncultured Bacteroidales bacterium, assembly GCA_963732905.1. Lineage (GTDB taxonomy): Bacteria > Bacteroidota > Bacteroidia > Bacteroidales > DASQZK01. Next base: position 70,969 of record CAVTBM010000004.1, on the reverse strand, counting down.
CCCGCAATTGACCTCAATTGTTGGTTACGCAACAATGCCGGCTGAAGAAAACGGCTGGGATGATGTATTCTTTGAAGTTGGATTTTATAACCGTTTTCCGGCAGGTCCAAGGAAAGACGCAACATTTCACACCGTATTCCAGAATGAGCCGGCTGATCCGATCATCCCCTTTGAAAACAGCGCAACAAAGCATCCCTATATGGCAAAATTCAGGGATGGTGCGCTGGATTACCTTCCAAGTTTTGAACATCAATACATGACAGGACGCGATATTTGCTATATCCGTTTTGCGGAAGTACTGCTGAATTATGCTGAATCTCAGGCCATGGCAGACGGTAATCCCAGTGCTGAAGCTTATGATGCCGTAAACAGGGTGAGAACCCGGGCAGGATTACCTGACCTTACCTCCGGGTTATCGAAGATGGCTTTCAGAGATTCGATCGTTGCTGAAAGAGGCTGGGAACTGGCCGGTGAATATTCGCGCTGGTTTGATCTGATCAGGACTGAAAAAGTTGAAGAGATGAATGCCCTGAAGGATCCTGTCGATATGGCACCTCTCAATCCTCCTGATAAATCCAGATACCATGCACCTTTGCCTTACAACGAGGTATTGCTGAATCCCAATCTTGCCAACGGGACAGTGTACCCCTGAGAATCGTTAATATAGTGGTTAGCTTTTAATTAGAAAGCAAAGTAAGTTGGTCCCCTCAGGGGACCAGCTTACTTTGAAATTACGCTCTTCAAGTTTTCCTTCTCATTTAAAGAAGAACAGGATCTGACTCCCGGATTATCTCTGGCAACGATCTGGGACTCCGTCATTGCGGAGAGAGGATGAGACCTGGCCGGTGGATATTCCCGTTGGGTTGATCTCATCCGAACTGAAAAAGTTGAAGAAATGACCGCACGTAAGGATGAAAAGGACAACAGACCCTTGAATATTGTTGACAATACAAGATATTTTTCCCCAGTACCTCTTTGCGAAATAAAGTTGAATCCAAGCCTGGCCGATGGTACCAGCTACCCCTCAAAGTTTGCGATGACTATGGTAGCAGAAACAGGTCAGTAAAATTCTGGCATACAGATAACGTAAAATGATCATACTGAAGAGCTACATAGGATGAAAAGAACAGGATTTAAAATGGTTATTGTGATTTTACTGCTCACTTTTTCATGTGAGACGAACAATAAGAATCCTATTTGCACCCTGAAAATCAATGCTGATTCTGTTTTATTCGCGACAACAAGCTATGTTATCGGCGTGAACAGAAATCATATTTCGAAAAGTCTGGATGCAACCCGCACATCCCCAGACCACAAGGTGGATAAATCGGAAAATATCGAAGCCGAACTGATAAAATACAGGCAAATCCGGCCTGAATTTTCATCCGGCAGAAAACTCTACCGTCTCGGACACGGACCAACAGATGGGCGGCTGGATTTTCCTCATGACTATATGAAGGGATATCATTTTATGGAATGGTGGAATAAGGCATCCTATCCCTACGATGATATCAGGTATGGCCTGCAGGAAGCAGAGCTGATGAATGCAGATGTTACCATGGTAATAAATTACGGAACGGGGACTCCGGGAGAAGCCGGTACGCTGGTGAGTTATCTGAATAATAAAAATGATCTGTTAAGAAATGCACGGGGTGAACCACCATGGAACGTCAGGTATTTTGAAATCGGGAATGAGGTTTCCTGGAGAGATCAGCGAGGGCACAACCCCTACTGCATGTCAGCTTCTGCCTATGCCAGCAGGGCGAAAGAATTTGCCACAGCCATGCGGCAGAACAGTGATATTCCTATAAAAATAGGTCTGGTAGCCAGCATCAATGGATCCTTCATCAATGATAACTGGTCAAATGATGAATCGGATGATTGTATGCATGACATCGATACACTGGTTCAGATCATGAAAGATGATATTGACTTTATTATTTTTCATGATTATCCGTCGTTTGGATCCGGAGCGAAACAAATTATGGCTCAGAATGCCTGGCTGCAGAATAAGATTGAGAAAAAAATCAATCCTACACTCCGGAAAGCTGAAAAAAAGTATCATTTATCACATTCTGTTTCCCTTGCTAATTCAGAGTTTAACTCCGGAAGATATCACTCTGCCCGTAAGCCTGATGTTCTGGAAGCTATGTACGCTGCGGATAATATTATTACTGCGTTAAATAATCAACTGGTGATGGCTGTTTCTTTTTGTTTTTCTTCCCATGGTTTCCAAAACATGATGTTTTACCAACAGGATACAATGTGTCCCACACCTGTTTATTCGATGCAAAGTTTTCTGGCAGAACATCTCGGGGATTCTGTAGTTTTTTGCCGGAGTTATCATAATTCTTTTTTTACCGCCGACAGCCTGGTTACCTCCCAGGTGATCAACGATAACCTTACCGCAGGTCTTGGAATTACAGGCACAATTGCCGTCGGTAAACTGGCTTATGTATGTACTAAAAAAAATGAGGGCAGTATTAACCTGCTTATACTAAACAGAACGGAAGAAAATCAGGCTTTCCGGATCGAATTGTCAGGATCCGGGTATAATGATAAGGCAAAAATGTATATTTTGAACGGAGGCAGTTACCTGGCGGTGGATTTTATCCTTGAAAACTCTGAGGCAAAGCTTGGTGAAGTGCTGCATCTGCCGGGAGCTTCGGTGGCTGTTATTGAGATAGAAAAATCAGTGTATTAGGCTCACAACAATGAAAAAGTTTCTCAAAACAGGTCTTTTAGCGGTGATCTTAATTCCATGTCCAGGATGGGCACAACCACCCGGGCAGGATAAGACGGTTCATGAGCTGCTCATTCCTGTAGGGATGGATGCTTATCGCAACTGGGACCATTGGCCACTCCAGAGAATAGGGGTTCGCTCCTACATGAGAAGTACCTACGACCGGTCGGGTGGGAATGAATCGGCTGATGCCAGTCATTTCCTCTTTGCGAATGAAGAAGATAAGAATGTTACCCTCGATGTAAAAGGGAAAGGAGTTCTGTATTTCTTCAGGGCCAACCATTGGCACGGAAGCCCCTGGCATTTTGTTGTGGACAGCATGGATCATATCGTTCAGGAAACCGCGACCAGTGATCCTGTTCATGCTTTAAAAATTTTTAAACATACAGAGTTTATTCCTTCTGACGCCTTTCCCGAACCGTTAAACTGGACCTGGACGGTAACCAAAGGTGCTGACCTGATCTGTGAACCGATCCCTTTCGAAGAAAGGCTGCAAATCGCATATTCACTCACACATTATGGAACAGGGTACTGGATCTACCATCTTTTTGCCAATGAAGATATGCTCTCACAGCCGGTAAGGTCATGGAAAATAAATCAAAAGCCTGATCAGGATGTTCTGGATCTTATCAACCGTTCAGGAACCGATATTGCCCCGAAAAATATCCAGACCAAAAAAGGACGTCTCTCACTTAATAAGGAGACGGTTCTTCTGGCAGTAATTGATACTCCGGTTTCAGTGGTCAGGGCGTTTAAACTGACCATTCCTATGGAAAAGACCAGAGAACTGGAACGAATGCATATAAAAATTACGTGGGATGATGCTGCTGAACCTTCTGTCGATGCCCCGTTATGTCTTTTCTTTGGGGCGGGGACACTGTACAACCGTGATAACCGGGAATACCTGGTCAAAGCATTCCCGGTCAATATCAGGTATGATTATACTGATCAGAAGATTGAATTGTCGTGCTATTACCCCATGCCCTTCTTTAGATCTGCCAGGTTTGAACTGACTGGAATAAATCCGGAAGAGGCAGACATTGAATATGAGATCAGGTTTGAACCTTTATCATATCCCGTAAACCGGAGCAGTTATTTTCATGCAACGTACACGGATATTCCGGTCCCTGAACCTGGAAAGGATATGGTTTTTCTCGATACGGAAGGAGCAGAAGGGAAAAAGGAATGGTCAGGATCTTTTGCAGGGACAAGCTTTGTTTTTTCGCACGATGGGTTTTTGGGTACCCTGGAGGGTGACCCCCGGTTTTTCTTCGATGACGCCCGGACACCGCAGGCATATGGCACCGGGACTGAAGAATGGGGTGGTGGTGGTGATTACTGGGGGGGCGAAAATATGACCCTGCCTTTTGCCGGACATCCGTGCGGGTGCCCCGGGAAAAATCAGGCAAAAAATGAAAGGGATTTAATCGAATCGGGATACCGCTTTCTTCTGGCCGATCTGATGCCCTTCGGCCGCAGGGCCCTGATACGGTTTGAACACGGCGGCGAAAATTTATCTGTTGAACATTACGAAGCCGTTACTTACTGGTACGGGTTACCGGCTCCTTCACTCATAAAAACGGATTCTGTCGACATTGGTAATCTGGCCAGTGAAATGGCGCACGAGTACAAATCTCCCGGAGCCTCTTCAGTTCAGACCATCTCTTCCAGATATGAATGGGGTATTGATACCTTTCCCGGCCAAACTCCGGATTCTGCAGAAGTGAAGTTAAGCGGGAATCAAATCCCGGGTGGAAAAGTGATTTACCCTGAATCGAAAAAGGACGGGCGTTTTACCAGGGGGAGTTCCGAATTCACTGTTAAAATACGTCCTGATAATTGCGGAGCCATGTTAAGGCGGACGCTCGACTACAGTTTCCCGAATCAGACTGCTGAAGTATATGTTGATGATTCCGGTATTGGAGAAGAAAACCATTGGAAAAAAGCGGGAATCTGGTACCTGGCTGGTTCCAATACCTGCCTGTATTCAAATCCCCCGGGAGAAACAGATAAACGATCCTTTACAGTGGAAACATCCAACCGCCGCTTCAGAGATGATGAGTTCCTGATCCCTTCGCATCTGACCAGAGGTAAATCTGTTTTGAAGATCAGAATCGTATTTGTTCCGGACCATCAGCGACTGTCTCCTGATGATCAGTTTCCCGGACAGAATGCCTGGAGTGAATTAGACTACGATGTTTATTCTTATGTAGTACCGGATTTCCGGTTAAATCGGAAGTGATACTTCAATAATAAGTCATTATGATGAACTTGAAAATATTTGCCAGTATATTAATCCTTTCTTCTGTGGACCTTTTTTATATTGAAGCCGCTGCACAGATAAGGAATATTGAAGTAAGCCCTGTTCAGCAGACGGTGGATGGAACTGCCATGGGAGTAAATCCCGGAGACACCATTTTTGTGGCAGCGGGAAACAGGTCCGAACTTCACTTTTCAAACATAACGGGTACGGATGAAAAACCGGTCATCATCATCAACCGAGGGGGCAAAGTGGTGATAAATACGGAAAAAAGATATGCAATTTTCTTCTCCAATTCAATACACTTCAGGATTACCGGCACAGGCAGTAACGATAAGTACGGAATTGAGATCGCATCCTCAAAAAGCCAGGGACTTGCCATAAGTGAATTCAGTTCAAACTGTGAGGCCGACCACCTTGAGATTCACAATGCCGGGTTTGCAGGTATCATGGCAAAAACAGATCCTGACTGCAGGAGAAAAGATTTACGGTTTTTCATTATGAAAAATCTTTCTTTTCATGATAACCTGATCTACGACACAGTTTCGGAAGGTTTTTATGTCGGATTTTCCTGGTTTCCCATCAGGCCTTTTCGCTGCGGGCAGGATTCAATACTCTACGCACACGAGATACATGGCCTCCGTATTTATAACAACGATCTGCACCATACCGGTGCTGAAGCCATCCAGGTCGGTTCTTCCACCCGTGACGTGAAAATCTTTTGCAATTCAATCCGGAATTACGGGGCGGAAAACGCGTTGTGGCAGAATAACGGGGTACAGATCGGTGCAGGTACTACGGGTGATTTCTTCTGCAACTATATCAATACCGGAACAGGTGATGCCATATCCTTTTTTGGTGGCGGTGGGAACAGGCTTTACAATAACCTGATCATTAATGCAGGGAATTCCGCCATTTTTCATAATGATAAGGAAGCCGTAAAGGGTCGCAGCTACCAGATCATGAACAACACGATCATTCATCCCGCAGCATTGGGGATCACGATCATTTCGAGCCATACCTGGACCAATAAAATGTATAACAATGTTGTCGTGATCAGGGATACGACAAAGGGCATTCTTGGCTATGTCGACAGCCGGTGGTATGCCGGGAACAATAAAGTATACAAAAATATTGCAGATGCGGGATTCGTCAATCCTGACTCGGGTAATTTTCATTTGACGGCCCATTCTGCCCTAACCGGCAGCGGACTTTCGGTTCCCTGGCTGGATTTTGATTATGATTTCAAAAACAGGCCTGTTGATATGGCCTTTGACATCGGGGCGTTTCGTTTTGACGGACCGGCGGGATCTGTCCGGGCTTTTCCTTTCGAACAGGAACCTGAAACAGACATGGTTCCCGGAGAAGCGGGTGACAACGGAGAATATATTTTTACTGTGAACGATAAGCACATCTCAGTCATCATTTATAATGGTTCAGGGGTACAGCTAGATTCAAAGCGCATAGCGCGGAAGGGCCGTGATATCATCATTGATTTTGAAGGACTGCCTCAGGGGATCTATTATGTTTCGACGGAAACAGCCAATAAAAGGCTGCCCCTGAGAAGGATTGTAAATAAAATATAAAAACCGGGAGCAATGAACAGAAGGATAAGAAACGGGAGGGACCTAAATAGACTTTTGAAACTCATGTTAGGGATCTGTATAACGCTGATCTTAGGAGTGATGATGGCTGGATGCAGTAAGAAAACTCTGCCTTACCAGGATCTTTCCCATTACAGTAAGGTTTTCGGGAAAGAAAAAATTTACAGGATATATCTCCCCGACGAATATCAGCAAACTTCCGGCAGATATCCGGTGATCTATTTTTTTCATGGCTGGGGCGGAAGATATTTCAAAGATGATAATGCGAAGCTTGAATACGAGAAGCTGGGTGCCCTGGTCAATAAATATCACGTAATCCTTGTGATGTGGGATGGAAATATTGAAGAATCAGAGCCCCGCCCATACAATATCGGGGACCCGAAAGATGTGAAGTTCAATGTGCAGATGAAAGACTATTTTCCTGAATTGATTGCCCATATCGATTCGGCGTACCGTACATATCCCGATCGCAATCACAGGGGGATCATCGGCTTTAGTATGGGAGGGTTCATGTCATTCTTTCTTGCCGGAAAATACCCCGATAAGGTTTCGGCTGCTGTCAATATGGTGGGAAGCCCTGAAGCCTTTGTCGGTTATCCCGGGAACAATACATTGTTTCTGAATAAATATGCCTTTGATAATCTTCGTGATGTTGACCTTCTTTTTCACAACCGGACACAATGCCCTATGACCGGGCTGAACGATGAGGTGAATAACGGGGCCATTTGGAGTGGTCTGAAAAACTACGAGTACCACAAACTGGAAGGCGGACATAAAATTGATGAACCCGGTGAGACGAAAGTGTTCGAATCGGCCATGAAGTTTATTGCCAACCGGTTCATACATCCTCGTCCCCTGCAGAAACAATGGTCCCATTATGATCTGTATCCTGAATTCGGTCTCTGGGGCTATTCAGTGAGTAGCAGCAAAGATGAGCCGGGTTATCTATGCCTCACAGATGTGAATGCTCATGGCTTCGGCTTTAATACACGGAAATGGCTTCCGGATGGTCCTCCCGTCGGGAATTACCCCACAAGCATAACCACGGCTGCTGTTTATAAACCCATGTCGTTGTATGAAGTGCTTATGCTCAGCGTGAAAGATGAGAAGATCAGCAAATATGAAATTCAGAGCGACAGTGTTGGACGACTGCATTTGCAGATGGATGGCGGGGACTGCCAAACCGGCATCTACAATGAAGATGAACTGGCTGGTTTTTCAGCTTATGGTTATCATCTCAGCCAAAACAGAAAATATTTAAAAGTGAATCAGAAAGAAGAATTGTCTGTCAGGATCGTCAGCCGCGGGACGTTACCACAACGACCTGAAAAGCTCCTGCTTTCACTTTCATGTCCGGACAGTTCTGTACATATCTCTCCAAATGTGCTGGAGGTAAGACTATCCGGAAATGATCATGTCACCCTTACAGAGCCGTTTAAAATATTCTGCAACAAGCTTCCCCCGTCAGACGGATCGCCTGCCTGGCTGAGGGTGAATGCGGAGATGCAATATGATACACTTCATTTCAGCAATGCTCTGGTGTTGCCTGTTTTTTACGATGTTCCTGAATTTACAGACGTTGAGGTTGATGACGGCCGGATGATCGCTGTAACCCATACCCAGGGTGATTTCTACAAAACAGTTGTTGATTCGGTTTACGGTGTCGGGAACGCAGACGGAATGGCCTCAGCGGGCGAACGGATCATGCTGTATGAAAACGGACACCGGCTTCAGCTATATGATGATGATCCATACGTAATTGATAAAGAAGAAAGACAGATTACAGAACTTCTCCCTGCCGAATGGCCCGACGGATATACTTTAAGCTCGGTAGTAAAAATTTCGGACGATTGTCCGGCAGGTCATGAAATTGAATTCCTGGCACATTACGAGACCAAGACTTTTATGCCCATGCACCGTGAAGTAACATGGGGGAAAGTGAAAATCTGTATCAGCCCGAAACCGGAAAATTAAACATGATAAACCCTCATACCGAATGAAAATACGATTGAAAAGAGTGACCATCTTCATCTTCCTTTTCACCTCTTTCACTAACGTCTCAGGTGTGAGCAGACAGTTGAAGCCATGGACCTGCACAAACGGAAATTACCGGTTCGAATGGAATATTGCTGACGACAAAGCGCTCGTATTTAAGATAAGCACCCACGATACGATTTGGAAAGGCAGTCTTTTACCTGCTTTCAGGCTTCAGGATACGGATAATCGGGAAGTTTATATCAAAGCGGTCGTGACGGGTGAGAAAACAGAAGGCAACCTGACACGTCTGGAGCTCCGGTTTGGTAATCTTGGAAATGGCAGCCTGGTGATAAAAGAGGAAAGCTGGGGTATCTCAATACCAGATTTCGAGGTCAAATGGACCAGAGAAATTCCAAAGATCCTTGATCTTTATATTGGTACCTCGGCAGTCCCGTCAGGTCGTCAAAGCCTGATGGATGATCAGAATCCTCCGTTTTCATCCGATTGGAGCGCTTTCGGCTATTGCATCCCGGGAGCCAAAGAGGGGACTGTCCAGAGTTTTTTCCGCATGTGGGATTTTGGGCAGACCAATATCGCACTTGGCAGTTTTGGCCCATCGATGGGTATTCCTTATGGGGCTGCTTTTCCACGGCCGGTCCTTTCACTTGCCATGGGTGATGACAATGGCTGGATGGTCATTGGTGCCGGATCTGTCCCCGATGCCCCAATGACCTTGAAGATGCGTTCTTCACTGGGCTGCCTGGATTTTTTATATCGTGAAGATCTCTGGGGTGAAGGATCACAGGTAAGGGACTGGTCAAATCCCCTTCGTATTGTTTTCGGTGAAACGGCATGGGAGGCCTACAAGCAGTATTTCAATTCTTTTCCCCAAAAGGAACCGGTTTCTTCCTTGCACCAGAAAGCTATCTGGAATACCTGGGGAAACTGGAGAAATAAAGATTTTCCCATCCGGCCGATGGTCGATTTTGCAAAAAAAATTGGTGCGGAAATTTTTGTGATCGATGATCCGTGGGAAGCTTCACAGGGACTGGGGAAGGCTGATACGGTGAAGTTTCCTGATATTTATGATGACTGGGACTACATACTCCGGAACAAGATGATGCATGGTCTCTGGGAGTGTGTTGGCTGGATCGGCGATACGGCTGCCTGCGGACTGACAAAATCAGATCTTATCTGTGACAGTCGTGGGAACCCCTGCATTGCAAGCTGGAATTTTAATCCTTTTGAACCGGGTTATTTCTGTATCGATATCAGTTCGCAGCATGCACGTGACTTCCTGAAAGAACGTACCATCCGAACCATGATGACAATGCACCCTCAACTGATCAAACTGGATTTCGGATATGGCATGCCCAATCCGAATCTGGGTGTTCCGCGGGATCCCGGGTTGAGGGGCGAAAGGTATTCTTTGGCCCTGTTGAAACTAATCGCAGGGGCTGCAAGAAGTGTGGATCCTGATGTCACGATTATGTATTACGGGATCCACCCTCTTTTTCTTTCACCAGCAGACCTGGTGTCACTGGATGATCAGGGTGATATGTGGTACGCCACTAAAGAAGGGCACAGCCAGTGGAGCATCTGGGCTGCCTTACTGTCAGACAGGCATGTGGCAATCAGCGGGTCATCCTCGTACGACTGGTATACCGATGACGAAATTATTTTGAACACTTTTATTCTTGGCTCGCCCGGAGCTGTTCTGGGGACACACCTGGATGACGGCAGCCCGGTGCCTGAAAGATACCTGAACCGACGGCTGGCCGTCAACAAATGGTACCGGAAAACCATTGACTGGCAGCCGGTGTGGCTCAACTCCCGTACAGGGAATATGATCTTGCCTCCGCAGCTGAATTGCTGGGGACGTGCGGAAGGTACGCCTGGCAAGTATAAGATGACCGCTCTCATTCTTCGCGGCAAACCGGATAAGTCAGTAAAAGAGCTGGATTCATTTGAATGGGATGGGCGGTGGGCTCTCATTTCTCAGGACGATGAAGGAATCGGAGAGACAAGACAGCTTGCCGTTGTTCCTTTTGATACGGGATTTATCAGCATCAGGCTTTCCTCAATGCCCGATAAAATTGAAAAGGTAAATATTCACGGGTCTCTTCCACTTCAAAAACGGGAATGGAAAGACGGGATACTGACCCTGCGTGTGGATGATAACGATCTCAACCAAACCGCCGGATTTATCATTCATTTGAAAAACTGACACAGATCAATTTAGATATGCAATACAAAAAAGATAATATTAAGGTTTCGGTTGTGATGAGGAAGCTTTTAACCTTTAATGGAAGAGACATTCCCGGCAGCCGGTATAGTACCCGACATTCTGAAAAGGCATTATTCCGCAGTGCATTTTTTCCGGTGGTATTCATGATTCAGCTGGTGATCTCTTCATGCGGTAATTCCATTAGTGGCCCAAAGGCAGAGAACGGGCCCCCGGATTTTGACCATTTCCTTGAGATCTTTAATAACCCGCCGGCTTCGTATGCGCCTGCTCCGTTATTCGTCTGGAACAACCTGGTTACAAAAGAGGATTTAAATTATCAGCTTAAAGAATTGAAGGACAAAGGTTTCGGGGGTGTCTTTGTACACCCGAGGCCGGGCATGGTCAATGAATACCTGTCAGCTGACTGGTTTGACCTGTTTGGCTATACGGTCAGTCGCTGCAGGGAACTGGGAATGGGCGTCTGGATCTACGATGAGAATTCCTATCCAAGCGGGTTTGCCGGAGGTTATGTCCCCGAACAAATGCCTTCATCGTACAATGAAGGTCAGGGGCTGAAGGGATCATGTACCGACCGGTTACCTTCAGATCTGACTGAATACGTGCTGGTGCTGCAACAACAAGGAGATGCCTGGGAAGATATCACCGGATCAGCCGATAAACTCAAAAATTTTAAGGGGAAGTTTTACCTCTTCAAAAAAACATTCTATAAAAGATCTCACTGGTTCGGAGGCTTTTCATACGTGGATCTTCTCAGGCCCGGAGTCACGGAAAAATTTATTGACATCACATTCCGCCAGGGCTACGAAAAATATTTTGCTGATAAGATGGGAACGGAGATTAAAGGGGTATTTAGTGATGAGACCGGAATTTATGCTCCTGATTTTCAATCTATCCGCTGGAGTCCAAATCTTTTTGATGAATTTCAGAAACGTTGGGGCTATGATCTGAAAACAAATTTACCTTCACTGATCGGGGAAACGGGAAACTGGAAAATGGTCAGGTATAATTATTACGAAACGTTACTTCAGCTTTTTACCGAAAACTGGAGCCAGCCGATGTCTGAATATTGTGAACGTCATGGTATGTCGTGGACAGGGCATTACTGGGAACACGAATGGCCGGATCCCGACCAGTGTCCTGATAACATGGCCATGTACGTCTGGCCGCAGATCCCTGCTATTGATATGCTATACAATGATTTTTCAGAAACCAGGTACAATGAATTTCATCCTAACCACTGGCCATCAGCCCAGTTCGGGAATATCCGGTCGGTTAAGGAATTGAGCAGTGTTGCGAATCAGATGGGGAAGAAACGGTCGTTAAGCGAAACCTATGGTGGGGCTGGCTGGGATTTCACCTTCAATGATATGAAACGTCTGGGCGATTGGGAATATGTGCTCGGAGTAAATTTTATGTGTCAGCATCTGGTCGATATGAGCATTAAGGGAGCCAGGAAATATGACTACCCGCCCACATACAGCTATCAGGAACCCTGGTGGGACGACTATAAATATCTTAACGACTATTTCAGGCGATTATCATATGCATTATCAGCAGGTCAGCAGGTAAACCATGTACTTGTACTGGAGCCAACCACCACTGCGTGGATGTATGCTGCCAGGGGAAAGGTGACAGACCGGATCATCGGGATCGGTAAAGACTTTCATGCCTTTGTTCATCAGCTTGAGACGCTTCAGGTTGAATATGATCTTGGGTCCGAAAATATCATCAGGAGCAATGGCAGCGAATCTGACGGCAAGTTCAGGGTGGGAGAGCGGGCTTATGCCTTAGTGGTCATTCCTCCCGGCTGTGAAACGCTGGACGGAAGTACCGTATCACTGCTCCGGTCATTCCTTGGAAATGGCGGGAAGGTTCTGAATTTAGGAGCTCCTGAATACATAGAAGGGCAGTATGAAAAGAGCGTTTTTGAAGAATTGAAATCCATACCCGGATGGATGAATGCGACAGATCTGGATCGCGTTGAAGTCCGGGATCAGCTATTTTCCGGGGAATGGAAAGGTATTGAACAGCCCGACACATTGGGTAAGCTGTACCATCAGCGACGGATTTTAGCCGACGGGCAGCTGTTTTTTGCCGTGAATTCAGACAAATATGATAACGCGACCGGTTCATTTGAGCTGCAGGGCAGTAGGGTGGTGAGATTAGATCCCTTTACGGGTAAGATGGCTGATTATCCGATCGTTTCTTCTAAATCGGGCAGGCTTTTACTTAAAATCAACCTGTATCCTTCTGAAAGCCTCCTGCTCTATGTTCTGAACAAACCGGGGAAAAGGATTGACGGGCCCGGTGCTTCACAAGTTTTTTCTCAACCCCCGGATGTTTCCGGGATGAAGATTAAAGCGGTACAAAAAAACGTGCTGGCCATGGATTTCTGCGATCTCAAACTGAAGAATTCTGTATACCATGACCTGCATGTTTTGGATGCAGCCAAACGCGTTTTTAAGGCTCATGGCTTCGAAGCCGGGAACCCGTGGAATACGATGGTTCAGTTCCGTTCCGAAACCCTAAAACGGGACACGTTCCCAGAAGGAACAGGTTTTACTGCCATCTATTCATTTTTCATCGGTGAGAACGTGGATTTTTCTTCTTTCGAAGCGGTTGTGGAAGGGGACAATCCTGCACCGCTTGTCGAAGTAAACGGGGAACAGCTTGCGCCAATCCCCGGTCGCTGGTGGACCGACCGCGCATTTCTTGTGTATCCCGCCGGCAAATGTTTAAAAAGAGGAATGAACAGGATTGAGGTTATTGTCAACCCCATGAATGTGATGGCAGAGATAGAGCCTGTCTATATCCTCGGAGATTTCTCCCTGGAGAGTGCAGAAAAAGGATGGGACATAACCCCTCCTTTGGAACTCAAGGCAGGAAGCTGGAAAGACCAGGGCCGGCCTTTTTATGCCGGGGCTGTCGATTATTCTAAGGATATACGGGTGAGTGAACCGGGTATGTACCGTATAAGGCTGAAAAGGTGGAACGGGACTGTCGCCGAGGTAATGCTCAACGGCCGGAAAGAAGGGATCATTTTCAGACCACCATATGTACTGGATATTCGCGACCAGTTGAACACAGGTATGAACACATTAACAGTCAGGGTAATCGGAAGTAATAAGAACCTGTTTGGCCCGTTTCACGGGGATTTGCCTGTTGGACTGGCTTCGGCACACCAGTGGGACAACATTACCGGTTATCCTCCCGGAGAAGAATATCAGCAGCTGGATTATGGTTTAATGGAAGAGTTTGAAATTCTGAAGCTCCTTAACATAAGGCAACAATGAATCTGAATTACCGGCTCATATCCGTTTTTCTGCTGGCTGCCTGTTCTTGTACGGGCTGGTCACAGGAGAAAGACATAAAGATCAATACTGACTGGGATCATCAGCGTCATACCTGGGAGGCAGCATGGATTACCCATCCGACGGCTTCAGTATTTGACTATGCTGTATTCGTCTTCAGGAATACATTCCGACTGGAAGATGTCCCCGGCTCTTCGGTCATTTATGTTTCTGCCGACAGCCGGTACAGGTTGTTCGTGAACGAAAAGGAGGTGGCTGAGGGTCCTGCAAAAAGCAGTCTCCAGTACTGGAATTATGAAACTATAGACATTGCGCCATACCTGAAGAAAGGTGAAAATATCATCGCCGCCGAAGTTTTTAATCTGGGCGAGTTCAGGCCCACTGCCCAGTTTTCAAGCCGGACGGCCTTCATCATGCAGGGAAAAGGTTCCCTGGGATCGAAATTAAACACAGGGACAGCGCCCTGGGTGGTCACCCGCAATAATGCCTATAAGGCAATCCCTGTAACAAAAAAGATGGTCAGGTACTTTTATGTGGCCGGACCGTGCGATTCGATCGATGCCCGGCAATATCCCTGGGGCTGGCAGAAACTTCATTTTGATGATAGCAGGTGGCTGAACCCTAAGGTGATAGAAGGTGGTGTAGGGAGAGGATATCTCCATGGTGTTTTCTGGCATCTCGTCCCCCGGGAGATCCCGATGATGGAGAAACACACAGTACGGTTTGAAAAAATCGCCCGCAGTGAAGGCTGCACTGTTGACCCGCAGTTTCTGAGTGGAGGGAAGGGACTTGTGATTCCGCCTCATTCAAGTGTTAAAATTTTACTCGACAACGGTGTTCTGACCATCGGCTATCCCGAACTCATGGTTTCAGGTGGCAGGAGCAGCACTGTCAGGGCAATCTATTCAGAGGCTCTGTACGGGGATGACGGAAAGAAAGGCAACAGGAATATCATTGAAGGGAAAAAAATTGAGGGGTATTATGATATTTTTCTTCCCGACGGGGGCTCGGACCGGAAATTTATACCTCTGTGGCTTCGCACGTTCCGGTACGTTCAACTGGAAATAACAACGGCTAACGAGCCGCTGGAGATCAGGGATTACTACTCTGTTTTTACAGCTTATCCCTTCACGGAAAATGCATCCTTTAAAACGGATGATCCTGTTCTGGATGATATCTGGACAGTTGGCTGGCGTACAGCGCGGTTATGCGCCGGAGAAACCTATATGGACTGTCCGTATTGGGAACAGCTGCAATATCTGGGCGATGCACATATCCAGACGCTGATTTCCCTGTATGTCTCAGGTGACGACCGACTGATGAGAAATTTGCTGAAGCAGGCCGATCAGTCCAGGATGCCTGAAGGACTTACAATGGGCAGGGGACCGACCAATGTGTTGCAGGTTATTCCGCCATTCTCGTTGTACTGGGTCGATATGGTTCATGATTATTACATGTTCCGCAGTGATTCCGTTTTTATTCGCCAGTTTTTACCCGGAATCCAGGCTGTTTTAGCGTGGTTTGAAAGGAGGATGGATGCCAATGGAATGCTTGGCCCGCTGGACTGGTTCAACTTCACCGACTGGACCAGGGATTTTCTTTGCGGTATGCCGGCAGGTGCAGACAGCGGCAACTCAGCGCTTATCTCATTACAGTTTGCATACGCATTGGACAGGGCAGCCGAATTGTTCAGGTATTTCGGAGAAGACTATGAATCGCAGAGGTATAAAAACCTAGCCGTAAAAATAAAGAAATCGGTCCGTGAGCTTTGTTTCGATCCGGTAAAGGGATTATTCCGGGCTACTCCGGGTTCTGAAATTTTCTCCCAACATACCAATATCTGGGCTGTCCTTACAGATGCCATTCCCGATTCCGGACAGAAAAGCCTGGTTCAAAAAGTTCTTACGGATACCTCCCTGATACAGACAACCATTTCATTCAGGTTTTACCTATTTCAGGCCATGTACAAAGCCGGTCTGGCAGATAAATACCTGGACCAGCTTGGTGACTGGAAGCGAATGTTAGACCAGGGGCTGACCACGTTCGAGGAAGGAGATTTTTATGAGCGGTCTGATTGTCATGCATGGAGCGCCAGCCCTGATTATGATTTTTTGGCAACGGTTTGTGGCATAAGACCCTTAAAACCTGGTTTTAAGGAAGTATCGGTCAGGCCGGCACCCGGAAACCTGAAATATATAAATGCCCGGATGCCCCATCCAAACGGGATGATTGAGCTGGAACTTCAGCGCACGGGATCATCTGGGATTACCGGGTATGTTATGCTTCCACCGGAGACTAAAGGTATATTTACCTGGAAGGGTACCAGTTTGAAACTGGTACCCGGGAAAACAATGATCAATATCAACAAAGAACCGGCAATGCATGATTAATATGAACACACTTGCTGGCAGGTTTTAAAAGAAAGGAAACATATGTTGAGGTTTACATTTACCAAAAAAAGGTACGGACTAAAAAAAGCCGCCTGCATTATTACTTTACTTACGGGAGTTTTTATTTTACCCCTCTCAGCTCAGAATCTGCAATGGCCCGGCGGTAAAAAGGCGGCTATCGTGCTGACTTACGACGATGGTTTGGATTCACAATTAAATATTGCCATTCCCCAGCTGGATTCTTTTGGTTTTAAAGGGACATTCTTTCTTTACAGTCATGTCCCTGAAGAGCGGTTTGCTGCCTGGAGAGCCGTCAGCGGGGAAGGGCATGAATTGGGCAACCATTCTCTTTTCCACCCTTGTAAGGGGAATGGGTCCGAAGCAAAGTCTCCCCGTTTCAGTTCGGAAAATTATGATGTTCCCTCAATACTTCGGGAGATTGAAGTGATGAATAAGCTGCTTTTTGCCATTACCGGAAAACAGCCTGCGAGTTACGCGTATCCCTGTTCAGAAACAGTTGTGGGTGGTGTCGATTATTCAGGACCTCTGCGCGAATCCGGCCTGGTCAGGTATGCCAGGACCGGGGGACGCAATCCGGTCATAACTGATTTTCGTCAGGTGGATTTTTTCAAGGTTCCGTCTTTTTCAGCCCCTGCAGGCTCGGCTTCAGATGTGCTCACAGGTTTTGCACAGGAAGTCCTGCAAAGTCAGGGCCTCGGGATTTACATTTTTCATGGAATAGGAGGGGATTACCTGAGCATGGGAGCGGATAAACACCGGGCACTTCTGAAATTTCTGAAGGACCACAGTGATGAAATCTGGGTGGCAACTTTCTCCGAAGCCATGGCATACGTTCAGGAAAACACCAATAAATAATAACCAGAAATCATAGCCGAAGATCATGCTGAAAATACTAAAACGAGAATACGGGCATTACAAGTCATATCCGCGAAACATGCGTATTCTGCTGATGACTAACCTGATTTATGCCCTGGTCCTGCCCATCATTGAACTGTTTGTGGGCGCATACATTTTGCGCCAATCCGACAATACATCGTATGTAGTCGTGTACCAGCTGATGGCTTATTTTGGAATTCCGGTTTCATTTTTAGTCAATGGCTTCCTGTTACGGAAGATAAAAATTGCTCACATGTATTCGGTAGGAATGCTGCTTAGCGGCGTAGCCATGAGCATCATGATGCTTTTGCCCTCGGTGGATATCATCGGGATTTCCATTTCAGGCCTGGTCATGGGCTTCTCTTATGGATTTTTCTGGTCGAACCGTGATTTTCTGTCTCTTTCTTCAACCAATGACAGCAACCGGAACTACTATTTTAGTATGGAGACTTTTTTCTATACTCTTACCTTTATCGTCATGCCTGCCATTGCGGGGTATTTCATCATCGCTGGAGAAAAGTTCGGCTGGTATCCGGCAAAAGCTGCTTATATTACACTTACCGCAGTAGTTTTTGGCCTGACTGTTTTTTCGTCCGTCATGGTTCATCGGGGCGATTTTGTAAATCCCAAAAATGAACGTTTTATTTATTTTAAATTTGAAAAGGACTGGTACTGGATGCTTACCCTTGGCGCTTTTAAAGGGATCGCCCAGGCTGCCATATTCTTCTTCCCGATTTTACTGATCCTAAGCTTTGTCGGGAAGGAAGGTTCATTAGGAGGGTTAGTTGCTATCGGTTCTTTAATAACAGCTTTGGTTTTGTACCTTATAGGGCGCTTTTCAAAACCTGAACACCGCATATATGTGTTTTCCTTCGGCTTGCTCGTTTTCCTGGTCGGAGGAATGATAAACACCATATTCTTCAGTGCAGTAGGTGTCGTTATCTATCAGATATGCAATTCGCTTTCGCGTCCTCTTCTCGATGCTGCTTATTTTCCTATTCAACTCGGAGTGATAGACCACATTGCTGAAATTGAAAAACGGAACAAGTTTGCCTACATTTTCAATCATGAGGCGGGATTGTTTGCAGGCCGTTTCGTGGGTTGCATCCTTTTTCTGTTGGCAGCAAAATATGCTTCACCGGAATTTGCTCTGCGTTATGTTCTGATTGTCATTGCCTTAATCCAGGCTATTTCAATTCCGGTAGCCAAAAAACTAATTAAAAAGGTGAACAGCTATAAAACCATCAAATTAACTGAAGCATAAGATCAGGTCACAGATCTTTGAATAAAATCGGAAGGTTGTCAAAGGAAGCTAGAAAGACAGGTAATCACGAAAAATTGGAATTCAAAAAACAGAACGAATATTTTACACTGAGCCGATATCAAAAAAAGAGATTCATGGAAAAGAACCAAAGTAAGTATGGATATTTTAATGCGGAAGGGACGGAGTTTACAATAACAGATCCGAAAACACCGCGTGCTTTTGATAACTTCCTGTGGAATGATGTACTTTTTTCATCCGTTCACCAAACTGGGGTTGGTTTTTTGGATTACCAGCTTGACGAAAAAGAGGCTGTTCAACTTTTTACAGGGATTGGACGAATCTGTGATTTCGATGTTTTCGGGCGTGATCATCTGATGAGCCGGCTGATTTTTGTACGGGATAATAAAACAGGCGTCTTCTGGAACGTAAACTGGGAGCCCGTAAAACGGGCCTTCGATTCGTACAAATGTACACACGGACTGGGATATTCAATCATCAGATCCGAGACAGAAAAAATAGCATCCGGTTTCCGTATTTTTGTTCCGAAAGGAAAAAGTCCTGTTGAACTCTGGACCCTGGACTTTGAAAACAGGTCTTCTCAAAAACGTGATCTCAGCATCTTCATATACAACCAGTTTCAGTTCTCATACAAATGGGGTTTCAACAGTTATGGCGACATGTTTTTTCGTACCAGCTATTTCAGTGCGGCAAACAATGCCCTAGTTGCGAACAAGCATCCGCATATCAGCCCTCATGATCACCAGACGGCTTTCATGGCCGCCGATAAACCAATTTCCGGATTCGACGGCAGCAGGGATGCGTTCATCGGTTTGTATAATGGCATCAATGAACCGCAGGTCGTTGTTGAGGGAAAATGCAGAGGGTCTGTCGGTTCGAGCGATGCCACCATCGGCGTCCTGCAGATTGACCTGAAACTGGAGCCGGGACGGAAGGAAACGGTCAACATGGTTTTGGGTATCTGTGACCGGGAAGATGACATTGCACCTCTGAAGACAATATTTCTTACCAGTATGGATGCTGAGTTTGAAAAACTCAGGACATATCATGAAAGTTTCATTGCCAATAACCGGTTTACAACTCCTGATCAGCATCTGAACCGGATGCTGAATATCTGGATGAAACATCAGACATCCTATGGTGCACAGTGGTGCCGTTGGGGATGGATGGGGTACCGTGACATTGTTCAGCATGGTTTTGGAGTCTCTACATTTAATCCGGCAAGGACAAAAGAAATTCTGAAGGAAGCCCTGAAGCATCAGTATGTGAACGGCATGGCTCTCCGGGGCTGGAACCCTGAAGATACCAAACCCTATTCCGACAGCGCACTCTGGCTGGTTTTTACGCTGATTTCCTACCTGAAGGAAACTGGTGATTTCGGCTTTCTTTCGGATGATATCAATTTTTATGATGAAGGATCGGCCAGTGTGCTGGAACATATAGAGCGGGCCCTCAATTTTCTTGAAAAAAATAAAGGCGCTCACCAACTTATCCTCATAAAGTTCGGGGACTGGAACGATTCCCTTACTGCTGTCGGGAAAGAGGGTCGTGGCGAAAGTGTATGGCTGAGTATGGCGTATGCCGAAGCATTGCTGCAGATGATCGAAATGTTTTTGTATCTGAATGATGCCCGTTCCAAGACGTACCGGACCCGTTACGAAAATATTAAAATGGCTGTAAATGAATCGGCATGGGACGGTGAGTGGTATGTCCGCTGTTTTGACGACAATGGCCGGGCTGTGGGTTCCCGGGAAAACCGGGAGGGTAAGATTTTTCTGAATACCCAGAGCTGGGCCATGATTTCAGGCATTGCCGATGAAAGCCGTACGCAGGAATTGATTGATTCTTCCAATAAAATGCTGAAGACCGATATCGGGTATTTATTACTGGCTCCCACGTTCACACAGCCGGATCCGTATATCGGCAGGATAAGTTGCATGGAGCCTGGCATTTGTGAAAACGGGACAGTTTACTCCCATGTGAATGTCTGGATGATTCTCGGACTTCTTCGGGCCGGGAGGCCTGATGAGGCGTACCAGGCTTTCAAACGCATTACGCCGGGCTATTTCTCGGGTAAGCAGAATGATCCCAAGGAAAACATGCCGCCCTATGTATACGCCAACGGCAGTTTCGGTCCCGATCATAAGAATAACAGGCTGCAGATGGAATTTACCTGGATCACGGGCTCAGTATCCTGGTTTTACAATGTACTGACGAGGGAGATGATCGGCGTCGATCCCGGCTTTGATCATCTGCTGCTCCACCCGAAATTGCCCCGCGAATGGAACGAGGTGAGGGTTGACCGGAGTTTCAGGGGGAAAAGTTTCAGGATCGACATCCAGCGTACCGGAGTGAGTAAGGTTCAGATCGAATTAAACGGATTGCCGGTCAATGGCAATAAAATAAGAATCAACGATTGCCTTCAGGAAAACACGGTAAAAGTTCTGATTCCCTGACAGGAGGATATGGAATGAAAATTTTCAGTTTACTCATAACAGCTTTTATGACCTGTGGAATGCTTTCTGCACAGACGGTTTACAATATCTGTGACTTCGGTGCAAAAGGAGACGGACTGACGCTTAATACCGAATCCATCGGTAAGGCCATAGCAACGTGCCATGAGAGGGGTGGCGGTACTGTTTTATTTCCCCCGGGAACATTCCTGTCGGGTTCATTTGAGATACCCGACAATGTTGACCTGAAGCTGGAATCGGGATGCAGGCTTCTTGCAAGCCCTGACCTGAAAGATTATGATGATATGGGAATGAAAACCGAGAACCGGAGCACTTCGTTTATCCGGGCTATTCATGCCAGCAATATATCCATTACAGGGAACGGTATTATCGACGGGAACGGTATGGCATTTTTCGACCCCGACTCGCTGGGTCCTGAATGGTTTGTTGATTACGACAGGGTCAGGCAGGGAAAGGAATTTAAAGTACGATTTCCCGACGGACCGCTTGCTGAGAAAAAACGACCCGGAATGCTGATGGCGTTTGTGGAGTGTGAAAATTTGATTCTTGATGGATTTACCGTTGAAAATGCTCCCAATTGGAACATTCACCTGGGCTGTTGCAAGTATGTGAATATTCATAATGTCACAGTATTGAACAGCTTGTTGGTGCCCAATGCCGACGGTCTGGACATCAGCCAGTCCCGGCATATTCATATTTCCGGCTGTACGATTATCGCAGGGGATGATGGAATTGCCATCAGCCCATGTTCCGATGGTTTCTGCGAGGGGGAGGCTTCCGACATTACGGTTGCCAACTGTACCATTGAGTCCCGGTCGGCGGCAATCCGGCTGGGCTGGGCAAAAAGCAGCATCCGGAATTGTGTATTTCAAAACCTGGTGCTCAACAGCAACCGCGGTATCCTCATCAATGCGAGGGAAGGCGAAACCATAGAAAACATCCTTTTTTCGGATATAATAATAAATACCCGTCTGCATACCGGATGGTGGGGGAAAGCTGAACCTGTCCACATTTCACAGATGCCGCTTGACACCTCGTACGAGATGTCAGGCTCTGATAACCGGAATGCCGTGATTCGTAACATTCGTTTTTCAGACATGATAATCAACAGCGAGGCCGGCATATTGCTCTACAGTTTCAGCCCGGGTGCAATCAGCGATATTTATTTTGACGGCATCGTCATGAAGATCAAAAAAGGTAAATATGTTGAGTTTTCAGGCGGAAATTTTGACTTGAGACCATCCTTTGACCGGAGTCTCAGCGTCTTTGCCCACGATATTCCCGCATTTTTTTTCCATGGGACAAAGAATGTCAGCATAAATGAATTTTCACTTAGCTGGAGTGAGGGCTTACCTGATTATTACAGCAATGCCGTTTATGGTGAAGAATTCGATGGCTTTCGATTGAGCGGCTCTTCATTGACGTTGCCTCCCGGATCCGGTATGCCGCTGATCATTTTGAAAGACGGGAAAGATGTTTCCATATCTGAAGTTCCGGGCGATACAAGAAATATCAAAGAAATAAATGTAGAATAAGGTTTCGTCATTTTTCAACAGAATATTTGATCCGATCAGGTCCTCAGAAGACAGAGTACCGGAATTACGATACTTTAAATAAACAGCTCAACCTTATGAAAAGAACATATTTTCTCAAACTCAAAAGCTCAGCTGCAGATTCGATATCCGGAATTTTAAAACACGTGCTACTGACCCTTGGGACATTAACCATCATTATGTCCACCGGTTCGGGACAGGTTACGGCTGCTGATACCGCATTACAAACCGATACTTCCGGTCGGTTTATAACTTTTAGCTCACCCTATATGGCCATGGCCTATGCAAAGGATTTCCCGATGTTATCCTATCTGAGCATTGAATCGGGAGGACGAAGCCGCAGGCTGTTGGACCGTTCACTCCTTCGGCCCGGGCTGGGCGGAACCGTTGTCAGCGGAGATGAAAATTCCTTTGGAATAAAATCCGGGGCTGTATTAAGCGGGAATAAAGTCGACTATTCGTCCATTCCTTTTAAGAACGGAACGACATGTTCCTGCGAAATAGAAGCTACCGGTGAGAAGAGTTTCACTGTGCAGGTCAGCAGCAGGGATGAAAAGATGAAGGGGGAGTTTTTCAGAATCTCCACCGCACCCGATATTTCCCCGGTGACCATCTGGGCAGATCGCAGCAGCGAAAGCCCGTCAGATCAATATGACAGGAAGGTTTCTTTTTATTCACCTGAAATCAGAAAGTTCTCCTGGAAATTACCTTTAATCCTTCACTTCCCCGATTATGGGATGGTACGGGTAGAAGCTGCAGATACCGGTATTTATATGCAGGAACATTTTGTGCCCGACTATAACAATACAGGTCTCGCCCTTGGCCCGTTTAACCGGAGCCCCCACAGCGGTTACCGGGCAATAACCCTTGGTTCGGTAATCCTTTCGTTTCATTCAAAACAGCCCGTTTCAGCCGCTAAGATTACTTTTACAATAATGGATGAGAACTATCCGAAAATTGCAGGATGTGATTTCAGCGACCATAAGTTCGACGGGCTGAAGCGTTGCTGGCAGAATGCTTTCCCGGTAAATCCCGCGCAGCAGTGTATGGGCGACAACCTCCTGCTGAGCGGGGTTGCCCACCTGTCTATGATGTTCAAAGCCGACATGAACGTTTTCACTCCCCCACTCCCTGGAAATGAGTCCGTATCCGATGCATTGGGAAGGGCGCTGGAAAGAACATTTTCAGAACGGGTAAACCCGGAAACAGGAAGAATCTCTGATTATGGCTGGGAATCCACGGAGGTATCCCTGATTTCACTCTACGATTATCTTCTGACTACCAATGACTGGTCCCTGGTTTACAGGAATCTGGAGAACATCCGGAAAGCTGTGAAATGGATCATTTCAACGGATACGGATGGAGATGGCATCCTGGAAGAACCGTTCGATGGAAATAAATTTGTCAGCAATCGTTCAAGCCTGAACTGGTGGGATGATTTTGCTTTTGGTCATAAGGATGCCTATGTGAATGTGCTGGCTTATCGTGCACTGATGAATATGGACGGGATATTCACAATGCTGAAACTGGATGATGATGTAAAAACTATCACTGCTTTTACCAGTCGTTTCCGTCAGGTATTCCACAAGACATTTTTCAATCCGGAAACCGGGGTTTACTGTGGATGGATCAGTGAGGATGGCAGAATGCACGACTACATGTTTACCTTCATCAACGGTATGGCTATAAATTATGGACTGGTGGATAAAGAACTCGCAAAAAGTATCCTGCAAAAATTATTGAACCAGCTGGAAAAAGACGGGTATGATTTTGTGTACGGTGTTCCCGGTCCGACGCTGCCGGTTAAGGATGAGGACAAAGCCGGATGGGATGAAATGTCACGCTGGGGGCGCTATGAGAATGGCGGGCTTTGCGGTCAGACAGCCTATCATTTCATACAGGCACTTTATAATACCGGAATGCGTGACAAAGCCGATGAAATCCTATTTAAGATGATGGCCACTTTTGAACGGGAGTATACTCACTCGGGACTGTTCCCGGGATATTTGCGGAGCGTTGACTGGCGAACCAAAGGGGGAGAACCCTGTGGGTACAATTACCTGGCCGACAACTATTATTTTTTGCTTTCAGCAGTTACCGGGTATTACGGTGTGAAATTTCCGGAACTGAAGAAGCCGGAATGAGTGCTGGCGGGCTGTATGTCGCTTGTGTCAGAAATAACCAGATGAAAGCCATGAATTTAGATACCAATAAAAAGCACTTACTATGAGAATTCGAAATTCTGTCCTTTATATTGCAGCCGTTCTGACTTTATCATCCTGTACCTTTCACAAGTCCGGAAATATCGTGATATCTGAAAAAGATATCATCAATGAAACAGGCTTTGGCGACGCCATGGAATGGTTTGATGAGCAAAACGCGGATTCCGTGCCACGGACTTACTGGGCTACGCCGGGTATCACCAGTTTCTGGCCTGCAGACATCGTCATAGACCTTGGAAGAAAGTACAGGATCAGCAGTATCCGCCTTTATGACGGAAAGATTGGCAAGTATAACGGTAGTCATAATGAGATCAGCGGCGGCGTATTGAAAATTTCCTCGGGAAAGCCTTTTAATTGGAAGGATACGGTTCAGTATGAACTGACGAATTCTGACGGATGGAAGGAAATCCTGTGGGATGCTGAAACGCGCTATATACAGCTTCAGAAAATATCAACTAAACAGTATATGTGGCAGGGATTGGGACCATATAACTGCGAACTTGCAATAAATGAGATCATCCTCGAAGGATACCCCCTTGAAAAAGAACAGCCGGAAGTCGTTAGGGAACACTCACCTTCCGGGATCACGGTCGATCAGTTTATCGGGATGAACTCGTATATATCGACGCCTGACAAAGTGCATGATGCCGTTGGGAACGTACGAGAATACCATAACTGGGGATGGAATGGAGTATCGGATGAAGAGACTCCCATTTCATGGGAACCGGTCAAAAATGTGGGCAGCACCGATGATTATTACAAAAAACTGTATGACCGTGGAATTGAAGTTGTGCCTTGTATGGTTGGTTATGTGGCACCCATGAAAAACATGGATAAGCCATGTTTCGGGAAAGATCCGTCTGATGCCGGTTCCTACGGGCTGATGTCTGAATACTTATTTCAGTTTGCGGCCCGGTATGGTCATCGCAAGGTTGCCGACAGTTTATTAAGGACAACGGAATCGTCACCCAAAAAAAGTGGTCTGGGCTGGCTGGATTACCTGGAGAACTGGAATGAAGGTGACCGTTACTGGGGTGAGCCTGAAGGTCATTTCACACCCTACGAATTTGCTGCTTTCTGCAGCGCGTGTTACGATGGCGACCAGGGGAAAATGGGCCCCGGATATGGCGTCAAAAATGCCGACCCGCAGATGAAACTCGTCCTCGGAGGTCTCGCTTCCATCGAACCTGGTTTTGTACAATCGATGAAACTGTGGGCTGACCATTACCGCAACGGGTCATTCCCTGCCGATGTGCTCAATTTTCATCATTACAACAATACCGAAGGTATGCAGCATTCAACGAAACAAGCCCACGGTGTTAGCCCGGAAGCGGATCATTTTAAAGAACGGATGCAAAAACTGGTGGAATGGAGAGATGAAAACCTGCCGGGAAAGGAAGTCTGGATCAGTGAGTTTGGTTGGGACACCGATGAAAATTCGTTTATATCAGCCACCGGACATAAAAATTATCCAGGTAAAATAAGCCTTGATGAATTGCAGGGAATCTGGCTGATTCGCGGGTACCTGGCCGGATCAGCAGCCGGAGTAGACCGGATGATGATGTTCCTGGCAAATGATCTTAAGAGCAAGGGTACTTTCTCAAATTCAGGATTCACCAGGCGTGACGGTAGTTTTAAACCTTCGTGGTATTACACTTCAACCATGAAATCCTGTCTTTCCGGAATGGTCTTCCTGGATGAATATCCTTCTCAGAATGATGACATCTGGATTTACCGGTATAAGAACTTGGAAACGGGAAAAGGTGCTTATGTTCTGTGGTGCCCGACCAGCGACGGGTCTGAAGTAAAAGGATATAGCCTTGCATTTTCCGTAGAACCGGGCAGTGCCTCTCTGGTTTCCCTTGCCGACGGACAGGAAGAGGGCTTTCGGAAGAAGCTGGAAGTTACGGATCCTTCAGTAAAAATTGATGTCAGTGAAAAACCTGTTTTCGTATTGACGGACAAAATATGATGCATTTTTTAATAACGAAAAGATGAAAATAATTAGAATCAGTTTGCTTTCAATATTACTGCTGATTCCATTTTTTTCCTGGGCTCAAAGTGTTCCAGCGGAGAAACCGGCTCCGGCGGTCAGGTTAATTGAGGCGGACTATACCAGTGTGAAAGGGAGTTTTCAACACATGTTTAATGAGTGTGTTGGCGCCGGCCGCAGTAATGAGGGCCTTCGTGCCGACTGGCAGGAACAGTTACGAATGGTGAATAAGGAGCTCGGGTTCAGGTATATCCGGATGCACGGGCTGCTCAGCGATGACATGGGGGTTTATTTCGAAAATAAAAAAGGGGAGGCGATTTACAACTGGCAATATATCGATGTTTTGTACGATTTCCTGCTATCAATCCATATCAAACCGTTCGTTGAGCTGTCGTTTATGCCCGAAGCCCTGGCAACCGGGGACAAAACAGTTTTTTGGTGGAAAGCCAATGTGACCCCTCCCCGGTCATACGAGAAATGGTACGGACTGATTTACGCGCTGGTGGCACATTTCACAGAACGTTATGGTAAGGATGAAGTGAAAAGCTGGTATTTCGAAGTATGGAACGAACCTAACCATCCTGCTTTTTGGTCGTCAGACATCAATGAATATTTTAAACTGTACGATTATACCGCCAGAGCCGTCAAAAGCGTCTGCAATGATTACCGGGTCGGAGGACCTGCATCGGCGGGAAATGGATGGGTCAGTGAACTCATCGGGCACTGTGCTTCAGGCAATATACCCCTTGATTTTATTTCAACTCACGCCTACGCTGTTAACCAGGGCTTTTTTGACGCCACCGGTGAATCCGGAACCATCCTTAGCCCCAACCGGGATGCCATCATTACCGACGTCACCGGATCATCCAGAAGGATCGCTGAATCCGTTATGCCCGGCCTTGAATTACATTATACCGAATGGAGTTCTTCATACACGCCAACCGATCCAATCCACGATTCTTACCACGAAGCTGCTTTTATCCTGGATAAGATCAAAGGTACTGAAGGAATGGCGACGTCAATGAGTTATTGGGTGTTCACCGATATATTCGAAGAGAACGGTCCCCGTTATGAACCTTTTCACGGCGGCTTCGGACTGCTGAACTACCAGGGCATAAAAAAGCCGGCCTATTTCGCGTACTGGTTTATGAATCAAATGGGTGAAACTGAACTTGTAAACAACGACCCGGCTTCATGGATCTGTAAAAACAAGGCCGGCGATATACAGGCTTTGTTTTGGGATTTTACCATAACCCTTTCAGGCGACTCCGTAATTGACCAGATCTATTATAAGCGCGATCTGCCTTCAAAACCAAAAGGGAAGGTAAGGCTGGTGCTCAATGATATTCCTGCAGGTTCCTACCTCCTGGAAATTACTCGAACAGGATATCGTTCCAACGATCCTTATGAAACCTACCTCGACCTGGGAGCTCCTTCACAACTCAGCAAAAATGAGGTTGAAGCCATAAAGAATAGGAACGATGGTACACCGTTCGTCCGGGAAATGATAAAGATCCGGGATGGTGAGGAATTCGCCAGGACTGTTGAAATGCATGAAAATGATGCTGTTATTCTGATACTTAAGAAGATTAGTGATAATTTATAAAGGCTTTATCCACATGAGTGTCATACAAATTATTTAAAAGGTAATGTATGAGTACAGGGTTTCTGAGAAAAACAACAGGGAAATATCTGTATAAAACAGGCTGCGTTCATTAGAGATTTATTCAAATAGAGACAACATGCACGGAATTACCTTAAAATGGCAGTACTTCTTTCCGGGATTGATTTTTATCCTGTTGTTATCCGGTTGTGATTCAAACGATGAACAGGTCACATTTCCGTTTTCCCAATGGACGATCGGCTCATATGGCCCCGAAGTGACCTGGCTGTTTAATGATAATATAGAATGTAACAACTCCTTCATTGCCAGCCCCCTGGAGGATGAATGGGATGAATGGTACAATAACATCCTGACGTATAGAAAAACCGTCAGAAGGGAGATCGGGAAAAATCCGCCCGGAATTTGCATTTCGTTTCCGTCCACCGGAAGTCCCCGGCTTCATTTCAATAAGATCGGATACAGCCTGAAAATTTCCCCGGGGGAGACGCTCAACATTCATTGCATGTATAAGGATACGGCGGTTCAGGTAAAGGTTTTTGTAGAATATATTCTTAAAAAGAAAGGCGAAGAGAACGGTTATATCGACCGTGGGATAATAAGGAATACCGATAGTCTTGAATTAAACAAGGGTCAGGACTGGTTTTCTTGTGACTTAAAGTTCCGGGTTCCTCCCTTTAATTCCGACAGTTTTTCAGTCAGCCCGTTCTTGCGCTTTGAAGGAGAGCCCGGTAAGGAAGGGAAAATTTATGCCAAAGATATCAGGCTTAGCCTTCCATTTTCACCGGAAAGGAAAGAACTGCTTACTCAGGTTGAAAATGTAATCCGCCGGCAGGAGAAAGACAATACCATGAATATACCGGTGGCATTATCGTGGACGAACAGAAATTTTGTTATGGGATTCGTCTTTATCTGGGACCAGGATTTCTGGGATCCGGTAAAAGGGAAATACGCGGTGTCGGAATATTGCGAGAAAATGCAGCGTGAATTTGGAGGGTTCCAGTCTGTGATTCTCTGGCAGGCCTATCCAAATTTAGGTATTGACAAAAGGAACCAGTTCGATTTTTACAGAAGTATGCCCGGGGGTCTTGAAGGTTTGAAGCAGGTCGTCGACGATTTTCATACGAACAAGGTCAAAGTCTTTCTGACCTATAATCCCTGGGATCAAAATACGGGGCGCAGCGGGGAAAGTGACGCGAAAGAACTGGCACAGTTGACTGACGAATGCGGGTTTGACGGTATATACCTTGATACCTGGTCCTCAGCAGCAGGAGTCGTTTCCATTTTTTCGGATGAAGCATCCATCCGTGAAGAAGTGGAAAAAACAGGGAATACCGTTGCTTTTGAGACAGAACTGGTCCCTGAATTCAAGGATCTTATCGGATATAATGCTGTAACCAGTTCATGGGGTCAGGACATCCATCCCTATCATTATACAGACCTTTCCCTTTTTAAATGGATTTTCCCGGGACATATGCAGCATTTCATTGTCAGGGAAAATACCAATCGGAGACGTGAACTTGCACATGCATGGATCAATGGTCAGGGCATCCAGGTCTGGGAAAATTTGTTCGGCGACATGAATCTGTGGAATGCTTCTGACCGGCACAGTCTTCGTAAGATGAACATGATCTGGAAAGTATATGGAGACCTCTACCTGACCGATAACATGAAACCATTTATACCCACCGGAAATACAGGCATCCTGGTATCGTCCTGGGAAATGAACGGCATGAAGTTATGGAACGCCGTCGATGAATCTGAAGGCAGGGTCATTAATGTCAGGGTACAAGTGGATGCTGATCACCGCTATTTCGACTTGTGGCATGGCTCAGAACTAAAAGTGTTTACTGAAGATGGAAAGAATTCGGTTTTTTTGCCGGTCAGCGGATTTGGTTGTCTTCTTCAGCTAGCTGAGGGATCAGAAATGCCGGCAAAATTATTGACGATGCAGCAAAATGAGGACTATGCTGAAGTGCCTGACTCTGCACATGATCCACATATGATGGAGCTTTCTTTAAAGTATCCGTCAGACCCGCCAGCAGTTGTTCAATCCGATGTAAATACTTCTTATAGCATGCTGAAGGTGTCGGGTGGAAGGTATTCGTACCGGTTTTCTCATTTAAATCGTGAAGGAAGGTGCTATCCTGATACCGATGCAAAAAACAACCATGACCTGGTTTTTTCAAAGGAGGGCAGGAATTTGGAAATCATACATAATCATATACAGCAATTGGCCCCCTATGCCATCGGTACGTCGGTAGTGACAAATGCAGAATTTGAGATATTTCTGAAGGCAACAAATTATACACCTGCGTTTCCTGAGAATTTTCTGAAACACTGGGGAGGCAGGACCTGTCCGGATAGTTTGAAAAACGAAGCTGTGGTATACGTCAGCCTTGAGGATGCAAGAGAATATGCGTCATGGGCGGGCAAACGACTGCCAACGGAGTGGGAATGGCAGACTGCGGCAGAGCGGTATGGGGTAGCCTTCAAAATAAATGAGGTCTGGGAATGGAATGAGAGTGAGCGTAATGACGGTTTCAATCGTTTCGTGAATCTTCGGGGCGGCTGCAGCCGCTGGTCGATGTCAGGTTCCTGGTGGTATTTTCCCGGAGCATTTTACGGTAAAGTGACAGGAGGTCCACAGCCTTACAATTCCCATTGCAAATATTTTCTAATGTATCCAGGGATGGACCGGGCATCCACGATTGGATTCAGATGTGTCTCAGTATACGAATAAAAATCAAGAACTATGAAATTTAAAACATTGATTATTCCTCTCATGTTACTGGCAGCTTGCAATACTGGCAGGATTAAGGAAAAACCTTCCGACACAACGGGAGATGATTCATTCACGAGTGGCCGGTGGGTCAGTTTGTTTAACGGGAAAAACCTGGACGGATGGATCCCGAAAATTGCAGGCGACTCTGCCGGTGTTAATACCCTGAATACTTTCCGGGTTGAGGATGGTTTGCTTAAAGTTTCCTATGATCAGTACGATAAACTCGACAACCGCTATGGGCATCTGTTTTACAAACAACCCTTTTCAAGATATATACTCAGGTTCGAGTACCGGTTTGTGGGTGAAATGCTGCCCGATGCCCCATACTACTGCTACAGAAACAGTGGGGTGATGATCCATTCCCAGTCGCCGTGGAGTATGGGCATAGACCAGTACTACCCGGTATCGTTGGAAGTCCAGCTTCTGGGAAGCACCGATTCGGTGAAGCAGCGTACTGCAAATCTCTGTACGCCGGGTACAACCATATATTGGAGAGGCGAGAAGACCGAAGAGCATATTATCCCTTCTACCTCAAAATACTATATGAATGACGAATGGGTGACCATTGAAGTTATAGTTGATGGCGCAAAATCTATAAACCATGTCATTGATGGCGATACCGTTTTGACCTGTTCAAAGCCTCAGATTGGAGGCTTTTTGCTGCCCGACAACTATCCGGTACCGGTGGGGACGATCATCGATAATGGATACATTGCTCTGCAGGCTGAAGGACAACCTATCGATTTCAGGAAGATTGAGTTGATGAAGCTGGATGATTAACCGGGTAGGCCACAGGGGGTAAGCATGATCCCCGTTATTTATGATTTTTTAAACTCTAAAGCTAAGCTGCGATGAGAAAAATAATAACACTTCTTTTCACAAACCTGTTTCTGTTCTGTCTTCTCCAGGCACAGCCTGATGGCAGGCGAACGATCCGGTTCAATGACGGGTGGAAGTTTAAACTGGATGATCAGCATGGCTTCGAGAGTCAGTTGTACAATGACGGGGATTGGAGGGATGTAAAATTGCCACATGACTGGAGTATCGGGGGTGAATTTGATAAGGATGCCCTTGGACAGGGATATTTGCCAACAGGCATCGGTTGGTACAGGAAGAAATTCACCCTGCCTGAATCCGACCGGAATGAGAAAGTATTTATTCAGTTCGATGGTGTTTACATGAATTCAGAAGTATGGGTCAATGGCCATCTTCTGGGGCGGTATCCATACGGTTATTCAACCTTTGTCTACGATATCACGGAATTTGTAAAGTTCTCAGACACCATTCAAAATCTTGTGGCGGTAAAGGTTGATAATTCATTACAACCCTCATCACGTTGGTATTCAGGTTCGGGGATTTACAGGAATGTATGGCTCATCCTGACAGGCCAGGTTCACGTCGGTCAATGGGGTGTCACACTTACCAGTGAGCAACTCTCAGAAAATCGGGCCGGCATTGATATCAGCACGAAAATCATTGCCAACAAGTACCCGGAAACGGTCTATTGCTGGTGGGACTGGGACACAACCAGGAGAAATATGGTTGCCAAAGAGGTGACTCTCGTGACGCAGATACTTGACAAAAATGGCGA
The DNA here is from genome assembly GCA_963732905.1 of uncultured Bacteroidales bacterium. Lineage (GTDB taxonomy): Bacteria > Bacteroidota > Bacteroidia > Bacteroidales > DASQZK01. The sequence continues at coordinate 38,018 of CAVTBM010000004.1, read as the reverse complement.
GGTTGTCGGGAAAGCTAGCAGCATAAGCAAGATGGAAAATTTCTCTGAAATAACGATCGGACAGAATATAAATATCGATAACCCTGAACTTTGGACGCCTGAAACACCATTCATGTACAGGGTACATTCTATGATATATGTGAATGGTAAATTGACCGATGATCTCTATAATCCTCTTGGTATCCGGTACATTGAATATTCAGCTGACAACGGCATGACCATCAATGGACGACCCTATAAGATGAAAGGCGTTTGTTTGCACCATGACGGTGGGGCAGTTGGCGCAGCCGTTCCGGTTGAATTGTGGAGACAACGGCTGCTGTTGCTGAGGGAGGCGGGTTGCAATGCCATAAGGACAAGCCATAACCCTGCTGACCCGGTATTCTACGATTTGTGCGACAGCCTGGGCTTTCTTGTGTTAAACGAAGCTTTTGATGAATGGACAAGGAGTTGGGAGCTGGGCCAGGGCGAATCCCCAACCGGGAAAATCGAATATGGATATCATAAATATTTTTCGCAGTGGTTTGAAACGGACCTGCGAAATTTTATACGGCGGGATAAAAATCACCCATCGGTAGTGATGTGGAGTGTGGGTAACGAGATTCCGGAACAATATTACCCGGATGGCACCTACTATCTGAAACGGATGATAGGCATCTGTCATGAAGAAGATCCAGGCCGCCCGGTGACGGAAGCCACGGAAGGGAATATCCCGCTGGAAATGGACCCGGGTTTCATTGAACTGCCTGATGTGGGAGGCTTTAATTATATCGTCTCCAAGAATGGTGACAAAATGTATGAGAACTGGCATACCCGGCTCCCGGGTAAACCACTGTTAGGAACAGAAACGACGAACTATCTGAATGACTGGACAGCCGTGAGGGACAGCAAATTTGTCCTGGGCCAGTTTCTGTGGGTTGGCATCGATTACCTGGGAGAAGCATCCTGGCCGCAACGCGGATGGAACCGGAGCCTGATTACAACATCCGGTACTCCCAGGGATGAATTCTACTACCGAAAATGCCTCTGGAGCAGTGACCCAACCGTTTATTTAACTGTGGATACCTTTCCTGATTTCAAAAGAACCTGGTGGGATCTGCCCAAAACGGTTTCACATTGGAACTGGGAGAAGGGCAGCACCCGGATTGTAAAATGCTATACCAATTGCGATGTAACGGAGCTGGTCCTAAATGGGAAGTCGCTGGGTAAAAAGACTACGGAAAAGAACTTGTACTTCTCGGTGTGGGAAGTTCCTTTTGAACCCGGAGAACTCATGGTCACAGGCTACAACAATCATAAAAAAGTTGCCAGCTATGAATTGAAAACCGCCGGCCATGCAGCAGCGCTGGCGGTGAAAACCTCGAAAACAAAGCTCAGGGCTGATGGGGATGATGTTGCATTGCTGGAGATTTCAGTCGTTGACCGTAACGGCGTCCTCGTTCCCGGGGCAGCAAGTCCGGTATCTGTTACCGTCACAGGACCTGCAGCCCTGATTGGTCTCGACAACGGGGACCAGACCTGCCACGAAAGGTTCAAGGGCAGTACCCACAGTGTTTACGAGGGCAGATTGACCGCTATTGTACAATCCGGAAATCAATGCGGGAATGCAAAAGTTATCCTCAGCGCTGAAGGATTTAAGCCGGTAGAGATCCTGCTCACTATTGAACAGCGGATGACAAGTGAAAAAAATGATTTAGAAAACTAAAATTTTTACTGCCGAGGTTACCGTCACATTGTATCTGGAGGGTTTTATTCCCGACATTCCCAAAGGAGAAACATGACATGACGTTTTTTTTGCTGAGGCACTGCCAGTGATGATCCAATGACGAAGTTTAAAAAGCATTCTCCATCATGGAACATACAATACAATAAAAATCAAACACTTACTATGAAAAACGAAATACTTAAAAGAAGGATATTCCTTCTGCTCATGGCAGGCCTGTTAACGCTATTCTGTCAGTGCACCAAAGTGGTGTCCTTCGAAGGGGCCGGGGTGCTTTCCGGAAGAATCGTCACACATGATGAATTCGGGATTGAGAATTATGATGCTGCCGGGGTATCTGTTAAACTGGATAGTACAGAGTTGACAGCCATCACAGATGATCAGGGATATTTTATAATTGAAAATGTGCCGGCCGGATCTTATGATCTCGTGGCGGCTAAAGCTGGGTATGGTACACGTAAATTGTATTCTTTGGACATTTTCTCCGGCACGGATACAACGTATATTAATAAGTTTGACCTGTATCAGCCTTCAAGCATCGAAATAAAAAATTTCCGGATTGAGCAGGAAGGCAGTTATGTTCATGGCCGGGGGACGATCATACATAAATTCCCCAACCTGCCTGAAAAAGACGTGTACTTTGGGCCAATCATAGTTGTATGTTATGGTGACAATAGTGATGTCTCCTATAAAAAATGTATGCGCTGGATGTTTTTTGATGTGAATCAACCTTCGGATACTGAATTTGATATTTCAAATTTTTTTAGGATCGTTGGAGGAAGTGGAATGCGAAGATATTTTGTGGCCTATGGGATAAGCACTTACAATGTGCCCTTTTATGACTGGAACTTTGACAGCGAAACGGGTCAGACCCAGTCGTTATCGAACCTGCTTGGAAAACCTTCGGAAGTAATAGAATTTACCTATCAATAATACCACATCATGAAAAAAGATCTTTCATTGGGGTTATGTCTTCTCTGTATGACCATTCTGCCGTTTGCTTTTAATTCCTGCAGAGATGACTATTCGTTGTTGCGCGGTGATGTCGTCGGAACTGCTGAACCCGCAGGGACAAAGTTGACGTTTGACAGGGGTGATAAAAAATTCTCCACCGTCTCCGATTCCAACTTATATTTCAAAATGAGCAACCTGGAAACGGGGATTTATAATATTACCCTGGAAAAGAAAGGGTATTTCACATACAAAAAATTCGGATTTAGTTTTCATGGCGGGCCTGCTCCAGAATACCTGGCCAGCTTTCGAAGTTTCCCAAGGCCTGATCATGTGACAATCACACTTGATTCTGTCGCATCTGCCGGGAACCTTACTATCCGGATTTGGGGAAGTTGCCACAGGGAAGCGGACCAGTTATCCACCTTCGAAGGAATCCGTTGGTTTATCAGTGACAGGCACGGTGTATCCAGTGGAAATTTTCTTCAAACCTACTTTTCGGGTTTAAATCTGACCAATTCTCCGGACTTCGAAGATTACATCGATTTGAAACCGGAAGTGATAGAGAATAGTCGTTTCATTTATATAAAAGGCTATGCAGGTGTGTCATCCTGTGATTATTTTGACTGGGACAAGTATACTGAGGTATATGCCATTACCGGGAGAACAACGGCTGAAATTAAATTTGAGATCCCTTCTGAATTTTATAGCGAGTAAAAAATTATGTCTATGATAAAGATAACATTGTTGGCAATACTGGTTGTTTTTATGACCGGCTGCAGAAAAGACCAGGTTTTGGAGGGCTCCATTACCGGTAAGGTTGAACTCAGTCCTTCAGTTTCACCGGAAGGTGTGTCTGTCCTGCTCGAAAATGGGCAAACCCGGAGGGAAACCGTGGTGCATAAATCCGGAATTTTCAGGTTTGACAATGTGAAGGAAGGCTACTACGATCTTACTTTCTCACATGAAGGGTACGGTACACGCCAGATCAGGGATTTTTATTTTATAGGGCTTGGCAGGACTGCCGTGATTGAACGTACGGTACTGGACCTTGTTCATGATTTTGATTTCCTGGATGTGCATCTTACGCTGACAAGAGGAGTACAGGGATACACCGTTGCGGAAGGGTATTTCACCAGTGCCCCGGGATTGTGCCAGGGTGTGGGTGTGAACCTGTATTTGGACAAGGATACGGCAGTCAGCAATTTCTTTTATACTTATTCAACTGACGGTCATACATTGGTAAATGTAGTACATGGAGATACCCTGTTTCTCAAGGCTTATATGCATGATCTCCCCGAAGAGGGGAAATGGTATGTAGGGATCTATAATTACGATTCTTCCGATAAACTGGGTACGCTGAGAAAAGCTTTTGAGACAATTCAGCTGACGGTTCAGTGACATTCAATTTTTGCGAGAATTATCCGATGATTCCTAAGAAGTTTACTGTTTTTGTTTCAGCCTGATAAAACCACGAACCTATGAAAAATGAAATCAACCGGGCCTGTCTGGTTTTACTCACCGCTGTGGCATCGCCTGGCAAATTGCTGTTTGGATTCGTATCGCAATCATCACCAGAGCGGGTCCATTAATTGAACGATATTTTCATCTGGTGAGCAGTCATTTCGGCCCCGGGTTTTCATATGCCGCCCATCTCTTCGGGTGCATGTTCGGGGCTGCATTTGACGGAAGGGTCACAGATATTTTCGACCTTAAAATGGCTTCCCGAAACCAGTGGAAAACCACTGGAAGAAATCGAAAAATTCAGAGCCGGTAACAGGGATGTCTCTTAAGATTGGTAAGGATATATCCACCCCTGTTCTTTATTCTTGATGAACCACAGGATAGGGAACAGAATACCCCCTTACCGCATGCCAGATAATCCGGTTGAACACATCTTCATCGATGCGGTCAACTTCGTCCAGGTCCTGTTCCATGGATTTTTGCGCCCAATAGAGGGCATCACCCTTCAGGGCAGAAAGCGGGGGATTGATCTCTTCCAGCGGGATATTGTTTTGCTGAACCCGGTATGGCGTAAAATCCGGAGTTTCCTGAAAACAGTCGAACATGGGTTCGGACGATAGGTCGAGCTGGTTCATCGGCGGCAGACCAAGAATGTTCTCGATGGTCCTGACCATATTGATCTGTGAATAATACGTGGAGATTACACTACCACGGGCAGACCATGGACTGATTACCAGCCCGACGGTACGGTGACCGTCTACGTGATCGAGTCCGTCCTGTGGATCATCCTCTGTGACAAAAATGCAGGTCTCCGGCCAGAACTTACTTCCTGAAACTGCTTCGACAATCCTTCCCAGTGCCAGGTCATTGTCGGCGACTGCAGCCTCAGGTGTCGGCCTTCCTGGTCTTGTTCCCGAAGTATGATCGGCGGGCAGGGCGATAATGATAAAATTGGGAAGCTCGTCATTCTCTTCATACGCATGCAGTTCTTTGATAAATTCGGCGGCACGGTACACGTCGGGAACTTTGGTGGGAAAACTGACATAGGTGGGACAGGTATAAGGACCGAGCTGTTCAAGATTTACCTTCGACCTGATCGAAATGGTATGCAGGCCGGTCAAGAAATCATCATAGATATCGGTGAATTGTGCATCAGGCGGGTTGATGACTGCCGTGACAAATTCACCGTAATTTCGAAAGGTCTGACCATGACGAAGGACATTATCCCAGATGAAACCGGAGCCGGCATAGGCCAGGGCATCATTACCATCATACGGGTAGCTTCGGGTAAAATCGCCGAAGAATTTTTCGATATAATCGGTCACATATGCTTCGTCCGTCCACTGATGCCCGTCGGCGCTTAACACACCGCTGCAGTTGAAGTTGTCCATCAGGCCAAAGGTCTCTGCCAGAAGATGGTGATTCGGTGTCACATTCCTGCCGAACATCACCAGGCTGGTATCGCCATTACCCTGTGTCATATCGCCGAAAACCTGGTCGTAGGTTCGATTTTCCTTAATGATGTAGATCACATGTTTGATGGGTGATGTCTGACCGGGCAGATATGGGACGGGCACTACCCTGGGAGCATTTTCCGCCACCGGTGAATTTGCCGACAGGTTATTGTTCTGCAGTACCACTTCAGTCATATCTTTTAACTGATCCTGATCCGGTATCCTGACTACTGAAACACTTCCAAGGTATTGACGGGAATTGTAGCCTTTCTGATCCTTTCCTTTGTTCCGAGAACCAATGCCCTTTACGTTGGCCACATAAAGGAATTTTCCATGTTTATCCGTAATAACCGATCCCGGATACCAGCCGGTGGGGATATATCCTTCGACTTTACAGGGTGAAGTCGTATTAATCTCACAGATGGCATTATCCGTGCCGTTGGCTGTGTAAAGCTTCTTCCCGTCCGGAGAAACCACAACCGCATTCGGCCCGCTTCCAAAGGGCATTCCGTCTTTAAAATGCACGGAAACCGTTTCGATTACGGAATCTGTTTTTGTGTCGATAACCGAAATGACATCACTGTTGGCACAGGCTACGTACAACCGGTTTTTATCCGGACTTAATACCATTCCGGACGGGTGAAGGCCCGTTTCAATGTTTTTGATTTCTTTATTTTCTTTCAGATCAATTACGGAAACACTGCCATTGTTGGCAATGCCGGTTTCAGGATCGACCAGGACCTCACTGCCTGAAGTGTTGTAGACGGTTTCCCCCGGCCGCGGCCGCCGGCCGCCCCAATTACTGACATAAGCTTTTTCCATTGAGAAGAGTATCACGTCGTACGGGGCTATACCTGCCGGTATTTCGGTTACAGAGGAGTCGGCAAGCGTGATGGCGGCGAGGCTGTTATTCCGGCTCAGGGTCACATACAGTTTATCTTCATTTTGGTTCAGGATTAATCCCCCCGGAACCGGGTATCCCCCTATCTCAGGTTCCGGCAAGGTATAAGAGCCCGACCAGTGATATTCATGATTTTTTCCTTTTACAGCTGTAAGCACACGGTTTTCGGCAGTGGAGACAAATATCCTTTTACCGTCGGAGGATAGACACAGCCCCGTGAAAGATGCAGCTCCGGTTGGATAGGGCAGGGACTGAATGATTTTTTTGTTACGAACGTTTATGAACTCAAGATCATTGGAATTTTTAATAATTAACATATGTCTCTTCCGGGTAAGGGAAAGGTCAACCGGCCGGCCCGGCATGAACACCTGGTTGCCTGCCGGTCGCAGCAACTGGTTGGAGGGGACGAGAATGCTGCCGTCGGGCTGGGGACCTACCTTCTGATCTCCGGGGGTAAACTGCGACGAGACATTGAGCGAAAAAAGGAGCATGATCGGAAACATCAGGTGCCCATTTCTGATGGAGTGCTTAATCATTACGGATCATCATTTTAATGAGTGTCAAATTCAATGAGGAATAAAGGTATAAAAGTCTTTTGGAATCAGTTATCTTTATAATGTCTTTCAGGCAGAAATCCGGGATTTGATCCGCGGAACAGTAATAATTAACATTTTATCGCATGAATTCCAGGTTTTTTTCCATGGTTTATGTCGGTCTTTTCTTTTTCGGGGTAATATTTGCCCAGGCTCCACCGCTTCAACTGATCATTGACGGCTCCCCCCTTCCGGGGAAAACCGACCTGACAAATTATTCCCTCGGACAGGGTGGGCTTTCCTCAGAACCCATGATTGACGGCCATTTACCTCAACTGGAGCAACTTCACCCAAAGACGATCCGGTTCTTTCTTCAGGAGTATTACAATATTTATCCGGCAAAAGGGCAGTATAGCTGGGAAAAGCTTGACCGCATGTTTTCCGCTATTGTGGCGACAGGCGCACAGCCCATTCCTGACATCTGTTTCAAGCCGGCTGTACTATTTCCGAAAGTTGATCAGTTCATATGCCAGCCTGCAAACTACGGGGAATGGGACGAACTGGTTTATCAACTGGTTCGTCACTGTAAGGAGAAGAATTACGGGGTTGAATACTGGGAAATCGGGAATGAGGTGGATATCGGGGAAGACGGGGGCTGTCCTTACCTGTTCAAACCTGAAGATTACCAGGTGTATTATACTCACACAGCCCGGGCTATCCTGAAAGCCGACCCGAAAGCTAAGGTCGGTGGTCCGGCTCTTGCCTGGTACATGAGCCCAATCGGTGACTCCCTGATCGCATATTGCGGAAGGGGCAACTCACCCCTCGATTTTTTCTCCTGGCATGGATATACCAATAACCCGGATTTTTTTCGGCAGAGCATCAGGACCATTAAGTCAAAACTCGCGAAATACCCGCTGCTGAAAAATACTGAAACAATGATAACGGAATGGAACATGGATCTCTTCAATCCCAACCTTAATCCAGGGTTCCAGCCAGCATTTATTCTTGAAGCGACCGGTGTATTCAGTGATGAGGGACTGGGCCGGAGCGCGTACTATCATATCCGTGATTTTTTCGTCGATCCCGGTGAATTCAGGCCCTTCTTTTCCGAAAAAGGGACCGCGTTTATGGCTCACTGGTGGAATGTCATGCCCCAATATTCCGGGATTTATGATAATCAGGGCAGGGTAAGGCCATCCTATTTCGTATTCCATTGGCTCAGTCTTCTTGACGGACAACAACTGAAGGTTAGCGGGACAAATGATGAGCTGAAAACGCTTGCCACCAAAAATGGCCATTGGACGAATATTCTTGTCTGGAATTTTCCTGCCGGGGGGCAGGGGAAAACATACCGGGCCACTGTCAGCCTCCCATCCATGAAAGACGGTACTTTCAGGCTTATCAGGCTTGATCCCGAACGGGCTGTGAACAATGCCGAGGTGCTGCGGTCAGGTTCTCTGAAAGAACTTGAAAATGATCCGTTGATCATATCCCTGGCACCCTATGAGATCAACCGGATTGAGATCAGTCAGTAAAATACGGGTATGTCCGGGTATTTTAATTTCACCGGCAGTCGACTGTTCAACGTATTTTCTCTTACGACCGCCTGGAGAATTACAGAAAAGGGGAAGAAATGTGTAAAATGATTGACATAACCGGCTTCACACCGTAAACAGCAACGAAGGAATTTCAAAAGGTTATGAATAGAATGATATGGGCAGGGTTGCTGCATAAACCGAAACGATGTACGATGGCTCCTTCAGCTATTCTCTTGAGGAGCAAATTTGTAATGAAAATTTAAATTTTCTTCTTCCTTCCCGTGATCTCTGCTCCATTTTTTTCTAAAATTATTCTTCTAACTTTGTGTATAAATGGATAATGAAACGGAATAGCACAGACCATAAGAACTCCTTCACGTCTTCATCAACCTTTTCAATCAACGATTAACCATGACAGGAGAACCTATACACAAATCGGTGAGATATCTGGGACAAAGTCTTAGCCTCTTGGTTCTGGTGTTACTGTCTTCATGCCAGTCTCATCTTCCCGCTGAATGGATCACCGTCGCCGGTGATGCCGGAAAAACCGGCCAATGGATTTGTTTCCGTAAAATTGTTGATATCCCGGATAGCATTTTCAATGAAACCGCCCGGATTGCCGTCGACTCAAAATACATGCTTTGGATCAATGATTCACTAATCGTCAGGGACGGGGAGCTGACCCGCGATGTTAATCCGCGTGACACGTACTATGACGAGATGAATATCGGGCCCTTCCTGAAAAAGGGCAGGAATGCGATCGCCATCCTGGTGAATTATTACGGGCGTGACGGACTTAACCACCACAGCAGTGGTAAGGCAGGTTTATACTTCGACAGCCCTCACATCGTATCCGATGCGACCTGGAAGGTGAAGCGTCATCCGGCCTTTTATTCCCTGGCCGATACCTGGTCAAATTACAGGTATGCTCCGCAGGATATTGGTTTCAACGCTTCACTGGATATCGGATGGACCGGCCTTCCTTTCGATGATTCAGAATGGGACCATGCCACGGAAGCCGGACCTCCGCCGGCAGCACCCTGGCACCGGCTGGTTCGCCGGCCTCTCCCGATGGTTAAGGACTACGGACTTAAACCGTACATGAAAACGTACCGGCAGGGTGATACGCTGGTGGCCTGCCTTCCTTATGATGCGCAGGTTATGCCGTACTTCAGGATCAGATCAGGAGACTATGATACCATCCGTATTTTCTCCGATACATACTCACCGGGTAACCGGCGCCACCATAACGGCCTGATGACAGAATATATCTGCAGCGGGGGTACGGATGAATTTGAAGTGCCGCAATGGATTTCGGGACACAAGATCTGTTACGTGATCCCGCCTGATGTTGATATCATCCGATTGGGGTACCGTGAAACGGGTTATAACACCACATTTGCAGCTGATTTTAACTGTGATGATCCCTTTCTGAATACCCTCTGGGAAAAAGCCCGGCGAACGCTCTACGTGTGTATGCGGGATTATTATATGGATTGCCCCGACAGGGAACGGTCACAATACGGCGCCGATGCTTGCAACATGATGAACCAGTCGTTTTTTGCCTTTGACACCGCCGTGTATGCACTGGATAGAAAATCCATTTTGAATGTGTTCAACTGGCAGAGGTCCGATTCGACCATCTACATGCCTTATGGCGGTTGGTTCAGTGAAGAACTGCCTTTGCAGATGTTAGCCTTTACGGGATATCATGGCATTTACCAGTACTTTTTATATTCGGGCGATACCGCTACCATCAGAGCAGTTTTTCCGGCCATGGAAAAATATCATGCACTCTGGAACCTTGAGTCCGATGGTTTGGTGCATCAGCGGAAGGGAGACTGGTACTGGGTCGACTGGGGAACGAATATCGATGCACGTCTGCTCGACAATGTCTGGTATGCCGATGCCCTGAAAGGTGATATTTTGCTGGCTCACGTGCTGGGACTTCAGAAAGAGGAAGTCTCCTTAAGCCATAAATATGAACAGTTAAAGAGGGCTGTTAACCAGTATTACTGGAACGGAGAGGAATACCGGTCAGCCGGTTATACCGGTCCGGCCGACGACCGGGGCAACGCTCTTGCAGTATTGTCGGGGATCGCCGACAGTTCTAAATATGAAAAGATCACTGCGATCCTGACAAGAAATGAATTTGCAAGTCCCTATACAGAGCGTTTTGTTCTTGACGCACTGTTTTCCATGAACCAGACCGGATCGGCACTTCAGAGAATGAAAGCCCGCTACGGCAGTATGGTACGCTCGCCCTATACAACGTTGTGGGAACAGTGGGATTACTTAAGCCCGGCAAAGAGCACATCATCCTACAATCACGGATGGTCGGGGTCACCGCTGCACCTGCTTCCGCAGTACGTTGCCGGAATTAAACCCGTTGAAACGGGATTCAGCCGGTATGAGATCATTCCCAAACTGCAGGGATTGCATCGTGTTTCGTGTCGTGTAGAAACCGTCAGGGGCGAAATTAGCCTTAAAATTGATTCCGAAGACTGGCAGTTCCTAACCGAACTTTATTCGCCACCCGGAACTATGGTCAGGGTAGGACTTCCTAAAAAGTTTTATCATAGTGTGCTGAAAGTAAATGGCCGGATCATCAGGAATAACCTGGGACGAAAGAACAGGGTTGTTGAACAGGCAACAATTACCGGTGAGGATAATGAGTATATCTATCTTGAACTGCATCCGGGAAAATGGTTGATAGAGAGCTTTTAATACTGAGGTGTCTGAAGAGTATCCACGGAAAAAAGTTTTCTTACAAATGGAAGGGTCCCTTCGATTTCTCACAGAAATTCGGTGGAGTATTTTAAAAAGGTTTCACCACAGATTCCGGAGGTGCCAATTACAATCAGCACAGATTTCGATCATCGGGTACAAAAAAACTTTTCTTTCTCGTAGAGCATCTTTCCATCCGGACCTTTTTTTGCTCCTGTCTCCTTCCTGCCGGGATGATTTAAAGATCGGGCATAGTAAGGGTTTTCGAGATTTTAAGGAGTCTTTATTTAGATAGGGCATCCCACCCCCGCCTTCCAACACTCCGCCCCTTAATGGTTTCAGCTCCCCATATCTCAGCGTCCCCTTTTCCCCTTTTTGACGAAAAGTTATCAACTCACCCAAAATGATGACCATCGTTTTGATGAATGACAGCTGAAATCATCATTTTTCTTTCTCACTGCAATACTATTTCAGTCCTTTTTTGTATAGGATCAACCCGTCCACCCTACCAAGTGCGTAAAGTTCCACCTGGTGATTATCGGGAAACAGATTTCATCACCTCCGGCGTCTGGAAACTGCAATTCAGGGAATCTAAATATACCTTCTGTCTTTTATTTTGAAAACAGATTAAACACAGAGTTATCCTGAATGCCTTTCAGGAATCATTTAAAAGAGGAATTCATTATCCATGGAAATCTAAAGGCCACTCTGTGTTGCATCTCTTTGATGGATTTCACCACGGATTTCTCAGATTGATCTGCATAAGGCTGCAGTCTATGTTCAAGCCGGATTCCCAACGATGACAATCTTTCACGTCACATCACCGAAAACAGGTCGTCCGTATCTGCAATAGGTATTTGTCTTCACGGAAGACTGTCTCCCGGGAAACTCCTGCCCTGATGCAACTCATAAACGAAAATACCGGCTCTTACACCCGGATCACCGTCCATAAGCTGCCTGGTTTTTTCCGGGTCTGCGTTGAAGATCCCTATACCGGCCATGTCGGTCCCATCAGAGACAGGGCAGACGATGGATAACCATCCGTCCTCCCGAAGGGCGAAATTCCGTCGCCCGTGTTCCCATGTCACCTGCTGCAAATCCGGATGATCGTAATGCGGACCTTTTTTTAGGATGACCACCGTGTAGTTTCTTACGGTGGTAAGCTTTTCCTTCATGAATGCATCTGTGATGGTTGCCATATATAAATGGATTTGATTTATTCTTTTTTCCTGCATTTACCCCAACTTCCGTTGCAGTTCTTCAAGCTCTCGCTTCCTGGATTCATAAATACCATTTTCCCAACCGCCGGCAAAAAAGGCAATCGCGAGAAACAACACTACGACCACCGCCAGCCAGACGGATTTTCCGCTGCCGATAATCCCCGCGAAAATAAGGATGCCGAGGGGAAGAATATTCCATCGCATGAGCCGGGAGAGACGTACCTGGTAAGAAGCTGTGGAAATGGCATGCCGAAGGTCTCCGGCAAGCGACCGGTCAAACCTTTGGTCTGCCCTGATTCTCCGGATCCTGCTTACGATAATGTAAAGCGCGGTCATAAACATCCAGCCCGACATGAGGTACATGAACAGTTTACCTTCCGGCTTCTGAAATTTCAGAGAGGCTACCAGGATTGCAGCGCCCAGGTTTACCAGGATCAGCATTATTTCGCTGAAATTGGCGATATGAACAGCGCTTCTCTTTTTGCTGAGGATCCTGTTATGTAATGCTTTTACGCTGAATGCATAGAGGGGCTCATTGTTCTGTGAGTCCCATATCTGTTGGAGTTCTTCAAATTCCATGGGTTTTGGTTTTTTTTGATTTGGCGATAAGGCGTTTTTTGATCCGGTTGATCCTGACACCGACATTCGACTCGGTGATGCCGAGCATTTCAGCCATCTCCCGGTAGGTGAATGCATCAAGAAGCAACAAAGTGACCGAACGGTCTATCTCATCAAGTTTTGAGATTTCATCATAGAGCCATTCCAGCCGCTCATCCGTTGGCATCCTGTTTTCCTGAAGGATTCTCTCGATTTTCATTGAATCATTGCGGTTTTGGTGATACTGCTGTTCCTTTCTTGCCCATTTGATGGCGGTATTCAGGGAGATTCGATAGATCCAGGTCGACACTGAAGACATCTGCCTGAATGAGGGGATTGAGTTCCACACCTGGATGCTGATCTCCTGGAAGAGATCGTCCCGGTCAGTTGCATTGAAGGCATAAGTACGAACGGTCTTAAATATCAATCCCTTGTACCTGCCAAGCCATTGTTCAAAAATACGTAGCTGTTCTTTCTGTTTCACGGATGAATCAATTTAACGGGTTAGTACCATGACAGGAGGTATTTCTTACATCTGCCCCGGAAAATTTTAAAAGACCTGTAGAAAACCCTTGCAATTCAACGCATTATTTCACTCTATAACAATACTGATAAAAAATGGGCGAAATTCTTTGCCTCCTGTGGAAGGCTGTGCACGTTCGGATATTGTTTTGATGTTCTCGAAATGTTGACCGAAGGTGCAAAATGACTGATTAATATTCAACGGGCCGTCCAAAAAGACCCCATCAGGGTCGCAGAGCGATAGAATAATTGATATGGAGGGATTCCGGGCGCCCCGAAGGGTGTGCAACCATGGATTGCTAAAAGGATTATGGGAGATTTGAATTAGATTTCACGGTCTTTGAAAAAGGAGGCTTTTGAAAAATTGAATTCTGGTATTCAGGTTATCAGGCGATTCGCATGGATGAAGAATAACGACCGGAAGACTGAAGTAACTGTTCCTACTCTTAAATATATTCGTACTTTTTTATACTTTAGTGATGATGAAAAAATATTACACCATAATCTTCCGGATTGCCCTGGTATTTTCACTGATTTGTGCAGTCATTACCGTTTCAGCCCAGAAAGTTTTCAGCGAGAAATACGGGAACCAGGCCGACGTGAAAGTATATGTCGTTCAGTATGAAAACCAGGCCGACCTTTGTGTATTTAAGGAGCAATATGAAAACCAGGCCGGGAAGAACAACGGCCGGTGGTTTTTCACCAAATATGAAAACCAGGCAGAGAAGAAGATCTATTTTGTCGATTATGAGAACCAGGCCGACCTGAAGATTTATTTCGTGGAATATGAAAACCAGGCAGGGTGGAAGAACAAAGAGAAGATGTACCTGATGTTCTGAAGTTTCCCCGACAGGGAAGTAGTCTGATGAATATTGGCACACACCGTCCGGAAAACCAGAACTTTCATTCCTTTAAAATATCAGAGCATGTATCCGAAGAGCACATCTTTTACAAAACAGGTCAGTTTGAAACCGTGCTGGCTTCTCTTGTCAGCCATATTCATTCTGACACTTTCCGGTTCATGTATCCGGGACAAATCCGAAGTAAAGAAACCGGATGAACAATCAAATAATATCCGCCAATACCTCATCAGGGAAGCAACAAAAATTACAGATGGAAGTCTGGCAGGCTTCAAAACCCTTGATGAATGGAAAACTTCAAGGCCGGCAAAATACCGCGAGCTGGTTGAAATGCTGAGCCTGGAAGATGTTCCGCTGGAAGGGAAGCGGCCGGATCTGAATGTCACGGTAACCGGGATTATCCAAAGGGAGGGGTACCGGATTGAAAAACTGTATTACGAATCCCTGCCCGGACTTTTTGTCCCGGCAAACCTGTATATTCCCGACAGCATCCCAGGGCCGCGACCGGCCATCCTGTATTTATGCGGACATGCCGAAAGCCAGAAAGCCTACTACCAGGAACACCCACAGAAATTTGCCAGGCTTGGCTTCGTGTGCCTCATTATCGAGACGATCCAGCTTGGAGAAGTGCGCGGTGTACACCACGGTTGTTATGACCATGGCTGGTTCAACTGGTACAGCCGTGGCTATACACCCGCCGGCGTGGAAGTCTGGAACGGTATACGCGGTATCGACCTTTTATGTGAACGGCCTGAGGTTGATAAAGAGAAAATAGGTGTAACCGGAAATTCAGGAGGTGGTGCGCAGAGCTGGTTCATCCCTGCCGTCGATCCCCGTGTGAAAGCCGTGGCAGCATCCTGTGGTGCCAGCACTCTGGAAGCCCAGATCTCTACACGGACCATCGACTGGCACTGCGACTGTATGACGCCCGTCAACACCTACGGTTGGGATTTCCAGGATATCGGTGCCCTGATCGCCCCGCGGCCGTTCCTGATCGCCCAGTCTGAAGAGGACGGTTATAACCAGATAGAATCGGTACGGCGTCTGCACAGCGATCTGAATAAGATATACAGCCTCTACGACCAGACCGCAAATAGCCGGTTTGTCGAATACCATGGCGGTCATGGATATCAGCCCGTTTCCCGGGAGACAATCTCTGCATTCTTCCTTAAAGAGCTGATGGGTAAAGATGTTACTCCGGAGGAGGTTGGTGATGTTGACCATTCACCAGGAGCAGAGCTCTCCGAACAGGAACTGAAAGTCTATACCGACGGTCCTCCTGCCGGTGACCGTACCACGACCATCCAGGATTCGTTTATAAAGCTTCCCGGGGCTCCTGAAATAACCAACGAAAAGGAACTGGTTGCTTTTAAGGATTCTGTCCTGTCCTTCCTGAAGGAAAAAACGTTCGGGGCATTCCCTGTTGAAAAAACGCCTCTCTCGCCCCGGCTGGAATTCAATACGCTGAACAGGGCCGAGTACGGCAGTAAAATATTCAGTTTCGTCCCGGAAGAAGGCTGGCGGCTTAAGCTGGACATCCGCTGGAATTACCGCCCTGATCAGCACAAGCCTTTACTGATTGTACTGAGAAATCCTGAGGAAGAAAAAGATGAATCGGAATCATTTATCAATGGCTATATCTCCGAAGGATGGAACACGGCGTTCCTTGAAGTCAGGGGAGTAGGTGAGGCCGGATGGCCGGCCGATCTTCAGTGGCATGTCAGGCGGGCTTCAGCATGGACGGGTCGTACTATTGCATCCATGCAGGTATATGATCTTCTGCGGTGCCTTGAATTTTGCCGTACCCAGGAAGGAATTGATAGCACCCGTATTGGCATTGCCGCCCGTGACGGGATGGGAGTGGTTGCTCTTTACGCTGCTCTGCTTGACGGGAATTGCAGCATGCTTTTGCTGAAAAACCCGCCGGAAAGCCAGGATGTAACCAGCCGTCCTGACGGAAGAGGGATCGCAACCGAAATGCTGAACTGCCTTCGTGTTACCGATGTGTACGAGCTTCCTGCACTCTTGCCTTCAGTCGATATACGGTTTGCAGATCAGATACCTGAAGCCTATCTTTGGTCGGGAAACATCCGCAAGGCACTCGGAAAATCCGGATTTGAAATTATCCGGAACCGCACATTATCTCAATGATCAGGTATTCCGGATCGCAAAACAAGAACGATTGAATCCAGAGAGCACTTAATGAGACGCGCAAATTTTCTTAAATCCCCGACATGGACAGGCAAGGCTGCGGCCGGAGCCCGGTGCAGCATATTAAAGGATGCCGGGGGATCAGGAAAATCAGGAGATCTGAATCGGAATACTTTTTAAGGCCGTTATGTAAATTTAAGCCCGGCATCCGGTAATGCCGTCTAAAAAGTAAATTATAGTTCTCAGCATTTTATTTTACAAATTCATACAATGATTTAAAAATGATCTGAAGCATGCTATACCCTCAATTAATCATGAACTTATGAAAAGTGAAATCAACAAGGCTTACCTGGCATTATTAACTGCTGTGGCATCACTGGGCGGTCTCCTCTTTGGATTTGATATTGCGATCATCACGGGAGCAGGGCCGTTTATTGAAAAATATTTTCACCTGGAGAACAGTCATTTCGGACTAGGGTTTTCATTTGCAGCTCTTCTCTTCGGGTGCATGTTCGGGGCTGCATTCGCCGGAAGAGTCACGGATATATTCGGCAGGAAAAAGATATTATTATACGTGGCCCTGATCTTTGTAGTGACATCAGTACTTACAGGCCTGTCAGAAAGTTTCACTGTATTTGTTCTTGCACGGTTCCTGGGAGGCCTATCGGTAGGTGCGGTATCGATGCTTTCGCCCATGTATATCGCCGAAGTTTCTCCTGCCCGTAACCGCGGGATGCTGGTTTCATTCTATCAGTTTTCTATTGTTATCGGCATTCTCATTTCATACCTGATCAATTACATGTTGAGAAATATGGGCGACGACAACTGGCGGTATATGTTCTTCACCGGCGTAATCCCCTCTTCATTGTTTTTTCTGCTCCTGTTTTTCGTTCCCGAAACTCCAAGGTATTTGTACCGGATGGGTTCCGAATCAGAGGCTTTCAGAATATTAAAAAAGATTGGCGGTGAGGCTATGGCCCTTGCTGAAATGGCTGAGATCAAAGAAAGCTTCAAAGAAAAGAAGGGCAGCATCGCTGATCTCTTTAAACCCGAAAACAGACAAATGATGCTTGTCGGACTTTTCCTTTCGGTGTTTGTGCAGATTACCGGGATCAATGCCATCGTCGACTATGCACCGAAAATATTTATCACGGCGGGATTTAAAATTGATGCCGCCCTGTTCAGCACTTTTGGACTGGGAATCACCAATGTCATATTTACCATTGTCTCTATTTATTTCATCGACAGGATTGGCCGGCGAACTTTGTACATCATTGGTTCATGCGGAATGACCTTAGCCTTGTTAATCCTCTCGTTTATTAGTTTTATGGGTCATTTCGAAGGTATTTTCGTCCTCATAACCTGCATCGTATACCTGGCATTTTTTGCCGCATGCATCGGTCCCGCTTACTGGACACTGGTTTCAGAGATTTATCCCAACCGGATGCGTGGTACTGCCATGATATTCCCTGTTGTGGTGCAATGGCTGTTCAACGCCCTCATGGTCTGGGTATTCCCTGCCATGTTAATCGGCTTCCGCACGGGAACATTTTTCATCATAGCACTGATGGCCTTAATTCAACTGGTATTTTCCGTGAAATGGCTTCCGGAAACCAAAGGAAAATCACTTGAAGAAATTGAAAGAATATGGTCGGTGAATAAAAACATTCGTTAATTTCCGGGCTGCAAGGGAAGGAACTCAGTACGGGTTTACTTATAAAACAGGTCCGTTTAACAGTTTTTTTCACGTCGGTGAACAGGATGAAATCAGGGTCTGACAGGAGAAAAAGATGTGGAGATGACAAGTCAGGAGACCGGGAGGACCGCTAATGGTTTGGACGGGTGACAGGACAGCGGACCGTGAAAAGGATCTCAGGATGAGATTTTAAGATAGAATTGAATTTATACCATCTTAACATGAAACGAAGAAATTTCCTTAAGTCCTCGGCAATGCTCGGGACGGCTGCTGTCGGTGCCGGGATGGTTACCATAACAGAATCCTGTGATCAGAACGGAAATGTGCAGAAATCATTGCAATATGTCAAACCCCCGGATCATGTCGACGTTTTGCAGATTCTTGAAAATGATTTCATGAAGGTGCAGATCTTCTCCAATGGTGTTATTGAAGCCCTGGACAAAATGAACAGCCAATCCTGGAAGACCTTTTCGGCGGCCGTCCAGGATGAGACGGTGATCGATGAAGGCAAACTGTGGAGCCGTCGTGACAGGGCAATGGGAGAACAGTTCCCGGGCAGGTTCACCGGTAAAAAGGAAGGTGAAAATCTGCGGTATACCTTGTATGGCAGGGTCAACGTGTATTACGGGACTTTTCTTTGCAATTACAGTCTCAACGGTGAATGGCTGAAATTTCAACTGCTGGAAGTCGACGATTCCCTTCCCAGCCTTGTATTTCCGCCGGCCTTTGAAAGCGAAACACTGGTGATGCCCATCGACGGGGGAAAACTTATCCGGAACAACCTGAAAGGGGAAAATAATCCGGCCGATATTTTTCAACGGCAATACCTCCAGTTTTTCAGTTCCCTGCCAATGCGGTTTACCGCAGGAATGAACGGTGACAACGGCTGGATCTGTGCCTACGACAACAAGACCGTCGACGGAGGGCCCATGTTGTTCAACGGCCAGGTGGCCCCTGCCTGGGTGAGAGCTATGGGAAAATGGAAAGGTCATTATGTGGTGAATTACAGTTTCACCGGCGCTAATTATGTTGGCATCGCAAAGCGCTTCCGGCAGTTTGCGAAGGATAACGGCTTCTTCAAATCCCTGAAGGAGAAAATTCAGGAGAATCCTGAGGCAGCGAGGCTTATCGGCGGACGGGCCCTGCAGTTTATGAACCTGTATGGCAAGGGGTATAAAGAGACGCAGGATAATTACTGGATCGGCGATAAACAGTTTACTTACATGCAGAAAGCACATCTGAATTTTACCTTTAAGGATGTGATGAAGAAAGTTAAACTTGCCGAAGAAAATATGGGCTTTAAAAAAGGGATGGTCCTGCTTCGCGGGTGGATGCACGGTGGTATGGACAGTGCCCATCCCGATATCTGGCCTCCCGAACCACGACTTGGGACGGTTGATGAACTCGGGGAGATTATGGCCTTAAGCGAAAAATACATCACGGCCCTTCACGATAATTACCAGGATTTTTACCCCACCGCCGCATCATTCCCCAAAGGCGTCATCGTAAGGGACGACGGAACACTCATGGCCGGAGGGCTGTGGGCGGACGGACATCAGTGTTACATGACCAATTCGCGCGACAGCGTAAAGTATGCCAAACGCAACTGGGAACAAGTCAAAATGGTGAAGCCAACAGGGTATTTCATCGACACCACCATCTGCAATGCCTTGTACCAGTCGTATGAACCTGGCAATGAGCAGACGCGCCTCGATGACCTTGAGAATAAATACGAACTTCTGAAAGTTTTCAGAGATCAAAAACTCCTGATTGGCAGCGAGAGTTTCGGGGACTATTTCGTGCCCGTGATCGATTGGATTGAACACCGACAGGCTCGTGTCCAGGGTGAAACCATTCCCCTGTGGCAACTGGTATTCCACGATGCCGTCTTTGCCAGCCGTTATGATGTCTTTCAACAGGGAAGTCCTTATCCGAGCTGGATGGAGGACATGTTCTACGGTAATTTCCTGCGCTTCTGGATACCGAATGAATTTGGCGAGGGAAAACCTTATGTGACGGATCATACCACCGGCTGGGGAAACTGGCATTACACCGACGAACAGTTCAAAAATACCTATCATGTGGATGAATGGCACGCCAAAATTGCCCTGGAGGAAATGACGTCCCACCGGTTCCTGACCGATGATATGCAGGTGGAGGAAGTTGTGTATGGCGATAAGTATAAAATGATCGCGAACTTCGGCAGTGAGAATCGTATGGTGGACGGAAGAATGATTAAGGGCTATGGCTATATCCTCGAGGGGTGAAGCCCGGTCCGGGGAAATATTTCCGTTTGATTTTTTAACGGTGACTGACGTTCCAATCTCTCAGTGCACAGCTAACCCATCTTTGTGTATTTGGTTCGGGTGTTACCTGATAATACCCTGTCAGGCGTCTCATTTTGACGACCCGATTTTCATTTGATGATCTTAAAGGATTCGCCGCTCTTTAGCCAGAACTTCCGGAATTATTTCCAGGCGTGATTTTGATATGGCAGGATTTTTGAAAATGTCACGTTCCGGGAATTTTCCTGTAAGCTGCTTACCCGGCCGGGAAAGATGACCTTCCCGGCGGCCTGCTACAGAGCGACGCCGGAATCATCAGTTGACATGGGCTTTATTATTTCCCGTGATATCAGCTGAACAGGTTCTGACCAACAGTAGATTATGGAAGATTTTAACGTCAAGAAAATTATCATTAAGGGGGTTAAAATGGGACTAAAAATTCAGGTATCATCAGTAAATGTGGGTAAATACATACCCGGAGTGTGCAATATCGGGCCGGATGAAATCAGAAAACGCCGCAACGGAGCCTTATATTCTGGCGTTATCATGGTTGCTATATTAATACTTTTCCCAGTTCTGGAAATGAACAGGATCTGGCGGCTGGTAGTCTTTTTACCTGCAGCTGCTTTCGGCATCGGCATGTTACAGTGGCAGTTGAAGTTTTGCGCCGGCTTTGGGATGAAAGGCATTTTTAATTTTGGAAAAATCGGAAAGGTCAATACTATTCAGGAAAAAGAGAATTTACGGAGGGACCGGAATAAATCCATCAGGATGTTGACCTGGAGCATCGTTTTCGGACTTGCCATCGCCATATTGTTTTACTTTATTCCGCGTTGACATTATACTTCTTTTCATTTACAGGATAAAAAAGAGTGCCTTATAAGTCCCGGTGTTCAATCTGACTTTTATTGGAGGAAGATGATTTCACCACGCTTACAAATGCGAATCTGTGAATTCCATACAGACTTTTAAGGCACTCTGTTATTCCTTTCTTAAAGACAACTATCATTCATTCCTCCCGGTGTTCCGAGATCCCCGGTATTGTAGAAGGAAGATGAAGTACACCATGAAGTTCCGGAAACTGCTTCAACGGCATTCAACATGTCCGGATTCAGGCTAATGGATGTTCCTGAACCGGAAGGGAAACCTGCCTCACCATAATCGACTGAAAAGATCAGCGGACCCGAATCTGCATTATAGAGGGAAAGTACCGCCCCGGAATTCGGCAAAGTAATGGCAGAGCCGTAAATGTAAATGTTGGGAATATCTGCGGCGGTATCTTTTCTTGCCAGGACGAAATATTCACCCGGCGCCAGTTCGATGTCATCAGCGATGGTATGACTGTTGGTGCCGTCCCGTTTCAGAACGAGGTTTTGCAGGTTAACCGGGTGATCCGAATTATTATAGACCTCGATCCATTCGCCGTCCGTATCCGATAGTGATGACGGATCGAACATAATCTCGGTAATCAGCAGTTCACCATAGCCGACTGCACCTTCTTCCACCGGGGCGGGATCTTCTCCAATATTGACGATTTCGACGGGAATCTCTGAATCATCCAGGAGGATATGAAAAGTGCCCGCACCGTTATCAATGGCAGCATTCACCCGGATCTCGTAGTGGTGGTTTGCCAGTGGGTTTGGAATACTGCCCGATAGAGATTTGGTGCTTTCGGAACCGTCGGGATTCTGCCAGGTGAGGTCAACACGTATGCCGAGCGGCAGGGTCTGAAAGTATCCACGGCGGGTTTCATCTTTTGTGAACACCAGCGAATCCAGTAAAGAGGATATCGTTGTCGAATAGTTGGTAAAGCTGCTCTTAAGCGTATCGGAATAGACCACGCTCACGATGGTGTTGGCCAGTTTGCACATCACCTGAACCGATTGCTGCGTGTTGCTGCTGATGGTGAACACATCCGAAGCTCCGTAATAATATGGATTTTCAAAAGCTGCCGGGAGGTTGTTGTCGGAAAATGCTTCCACGTAGTAGCTACCCGGCCCGAGTTCGATGGTGTCGGGCATGGCAGATGCTGTTTCAAATGTCAGAACTTCCGAGCCGTCATCACGGTTTATTCTGACTGTAAAATCTTCGGTCTGCGCGGTCGATTTCAACCCGCTGTTCACCTCATCGATGTTGATCGATAATCCAATGTTAATGGTCAGTCTTCCGGATATCACCCGGGATGAAGATTCTTGTTTCCGGCACGAGATCAGGATAATGGTCATCAGAATGACCAGGAAAGGAAAACGCTTTTTCATGGCTGATTAATTTTTATTAATAAATAATTTCTGTAGAGACGCGCTATCAGCGCGTCTCTACAGGTTAATGTGAAAAGTGGAAAAAAATCAGCGTGGGTTTTCCCGGAATTTTTATTTTTTTTTCGTAACCGGTCGGGAGGTGATCCGGTTGATGATCTTCTAGCGTTCAATCACGAGTTTTTCATACAGCACCCTGTCAGTATCCGTGACAATCCGAAGGATATATATGCCGTCTTTAAGGTCAGAGACGTTAACTTGATTTATTGCATCCGTTTCAAAATGTTTTACGATCTGACCCGACAGGTTTATGATAGCCAGCCTTCTGACTGTTAACCCTTCCAGGTAGAAAACATCATTTGCCGGGACAGGATATACCTTCAGAACAGGAACTGAATTTTGGCCCGTACCTAAATTTCCCAGAGTGGTCACATTAATCAAATCACTATAATCGGATATGTGTCCGCCCAGGTCAATCGCTGCAACCTTTACGGCATATTCCGTACCCCTGTTCAGGTCCTGCAGGGTGATGTCATTGATATAGGCTGTATCGGGAATGCCGTCATTTAACGAGATCAGAAAGCACTTAATGTACGTATCATCATCGGGAATATTCCAGGTAAGGTTGAACGATGTTTCACCTATCGAACCTGCCACCAGTTTTGTTGGAGCTGCAGGTACCATGTTATCCATAAAATTCAAATTCATTACGGCGGCGCCTGCCCATACCGCATCGCTGGCATAGCCTGTCGTAACCAGTTTTAATTCATCCGCCTTTCTGATGTTGAGGAAAACAGCCCTTCTGCCCGCAGTTTTAAGAACACGAGGGCTTGTCAGGATCGTATCGCCATCGGCAATGACTGAGAAAATAGCATAGTTCCCGGAGATCAGGCCAAGATCGGAAGCAAAGTAATCATAATTTCCATTCAGGTTCCAGGTAATTTCCGATACGGATGAGACGCCCAGTCCTTTCGGAAAATAGATGTGACTGGCCACAATCGGTACCCCGTCATTTGCATTATCACCCCCGTTGGTCATATCTTTTTCTACCGGTCCGGCACCGTTGACCGAAGAGGCGAAATCCAGATCAGACAGATAAACAAAGCCTTCCGGTTTTGCGGTTGAAAGAACGGATTCCTGTGACATCGATGAAAAATTACCCCCGTTATCCCTTGCTTTCACTGAAAAGGTATAGGGTGAACCGACCTGCAGATCGTTAACAATGAAGAATGTATCGGTAACCGGCTCCTCATTCTGTCTGGTTCCGTCAAAATAAACATGATATCCCCAAATTCCTTCATTGTCCTGCGGTACGTTCCAGTTGACTTTTATCCACCGGTATCCTGTTTCTTTTGCCAGCCCGGGGGCGTCGGGAACGGCCGGCGGGATGCTGTCATCAGAGTAGAAATTTCCTCCGAAAACCAGGACAGAGAACATCTGTGCAGGAGAGATGACATTCCCTTCCGCATCATAAGCAATTGCCGTGAAGGGATCGCAAACCTTATTGAGGAGATGTTTTATCCTGTAATCAAATTCAAATTCATCCCCACCACCACGTACCTCCCCAAGTTTCTCCGACATTAAATAAAATTCAATTTTTTCCCAGTTAATTTCCGTGTATGTCCTGCCGAGGATCCTGATCAATGTATCGTTCTCAAGATCGTAGGTGATCATGTCCGTATTCTGAACCGGTGCAATATCCCAGGAAACGGTATCGGGAGTATTGATCTGGAACTTCTCGTTGCGTGAAGTGTAAGCCCGGTCGAGAAAGGCCATATCCTTATCCAGGCACCAGCTGGTGTTGGGGTCGCGGGGTGATTCGACCGAATCTATTGGATAGATCTCCGTGAAGCCGGAAGTCCAGGTAGTATCAAGTGCAATCCATCCGCTATCCTCACTGACGGGATTCAGAGTAACCGGTCCAATTCTCGGATTGGAATCAACAGGCAATCGCAGTGCAATGCATTTTTCAAAGAAAGGGTAAAAGATGTGCATCGTTCTCCGGTGTTCATGGCCCATACCCTGCACTTCAATTTTAGACCAGAGGGCTCCTTTCGGCCTGTTGAGGGTCATCCTGTCGCCGATAGTACCGTGTTCCAGGTTCCCGACGGTCTGGTCAACTTCCCCACAGATAAAGATCCCGGGGACCTTCAGGCCCTCATCCGAAGGCTCACGGGGATTAAGGGTGGCTGGTACATTGGCACCAAAACAGATGGTTCTTTCCGGTGCAAACATGGCTAATCCGTAGGTGAACGCGCCGGCACTCGAGTTCCCGGTAACGCACCAGGGAACATTCCTCAGTTCGGGGTGAATGCCCATATCGGCCCATTTTTCAAGTGCATCGAGGAGTTTTGCGCCATAGAAACTGTAGGTGCTGGAGCCGGAAACATTCAGTGTGGCACACAGTCCGAAATGAAACTGTTTTGCATATTCCTGCATTTGTGGGTTCAGTACCCATCCGGTATTATCGCTCGTTCCCGGGTTGCCGTTTATGAACAGACCACGGACGACCACGGTAGTATCATCAGACGGGATCCATAAGTTGAAGCCCCGCGTCATCCCGTTGTATTCAAAACGGTAAGAGTAGATCCGGTAATTTTTATTGTAACTGACGTCCTGGCTTTTGACTACATTGGCAAGCAAGCCAGTGAGAAGCAAGATGAGGTATAGTTTTTTCATGGTGGTTGGTATGCGCTGGTTTGGTCCAGTAATTTGAGAATAATTATCTAAAATTATGGATTATAAAGCAAATGAAGGAAAAATAATGTAATTCATATAATCAAATCATAAATTTGATTTAATTTTTCAGTAAAAATCTGTATGGACTCAATTATCAATAATGCGGAAAAGAAAGAGCGCCTGCATTCCCTCGATGCATTGCGCGGCTTTGATATGTTCTGGATCACCGGAGGTTCAGTACTTTTTGCTTATATCGGACAGGTTACCGGACTGGAATGGCTTTCGAAACAGATGGATCACCCCGATTGGGGGGGAATCCGGTTTTATGATCTGATCTTCCCGCTGTTTATGTTTATTGCAGGTGTTGCTGTACCATTTGCAATCGGCTCAAGGATCGAAAAGAAAGTTCCGAAAAGGAGATTGGTGGCGAAGGCTTTTAAACGGATGGTCGTTCTTGTGGTTCTGGGGATCATTTATAACGGGGGTCTGACAGGTGATTTGACAAATATCAGGTTTGCCAGTGTACTGGGACAGATTGGACTGGCATATTTTTTCGCGGTACTGATATTTATTTATACCACTTCCTTTAGAAGCAGAATATATTGGCTTACGGGTATCCTGGTTGCTGTGGCATGTGCCCAGCTTTTCATACCTGTTCCTGGCTATGGGGCAGGAGTCCTTACACCTGAAGGTTCAATGAACGGATACATAGACAGGTTGCTATTGCCGGGCAGGCTCGCCTACGGAGCGGACGGACGGATGACGGACGGCAAAGGGATCTATGATGCCCTGGGATTATTATGTATCGTTTCCGCTATCGCTATTACACTGATGGGGACAGTGGCAGGCCACTTTTTACGTGATAAGGAACGGACAGCCTGGAGAAAAGTATACTTATTGGCGGGTATCGGGGCTGCTTTGCTTGTCCTGTCACTGCTCATCCACCCGTTTTACCCGATCATTAAAAAATGCTGGACCAGCTCTTACAATTTGTTTGCCGGGGGAATCAGTTTTATGCTGATGGCTCTTTTTTATCTGGTCATCGATGTGCTTAAGCGCGAAAAATGGTCATTCTATTTCAGGGTGATCGGGATGAATTCCATCTTTGTCTATTTGTTCGTCCGTTTCATTAATGTTGAATCTCTGGTCAGAAGTATTTTAGGGTGGTCTACGGCCATCTTTGGAGACGCATTGGAAATTGTCCCTCTCTTAGGGTATCTGGCCCTGGTTTGGGGATTACTGTATTTCATGTATAAAAAGAGGATTTTTATAAAGGTATGATAGCTCTTTTAACACGCAGAACCTACAACCTGTGTCGTGGAAGGAGGGCTGATTTAGATTTTAATTAAGTGTGTGATTACCTTGAAGGACCTTCATAGGTCAGACGAAGGCCCCAGTCTTCGCCGGTAGGGTAACCGGGTAAGCGGATAATGCCTATTTTGTCAGACATAAGTTTGCCGGTACCGGCATCCATCCATGTCCCGTTTCGCGGATTAAACCATTGGGCACTGTACATACCATTAAGCATTGCACCACGGATTTGTGATCTCGGACAACCCCTTTCGAAGTAGACCAGAAATATCTTTTTATCGGCCGTGCGTGCGCAGTAGGCCCAGCCTTCGTAACTGAGGATATCATGCGTCTTATCTGGTGATACAAGATCGGCTATTGGCACAAGCTCCTGGTACCGTTGCCCGATGGAAAAGGCAAAGGTTCTCAGGTATTGCATCTCCGCACCTGACTTCCATTGGAAAGCCTCCCACATATGAGTTGGAGCAGCAGGTTCGATATCTGCCCCCCAGATCCCTTCAGCGCCATACACATGCCCGGCCAGTCCGCCCGAAAGAAAACTGCCGTACATGGCTGAGCGTACATAAGCATTGTCCAGGTCCGTACCACCGACAGCTCCATGGGCGTAATTGACGGATCGTGCATCTTTGTACCCCGCGTAATATGGCTCGCCATTAAGGGCGGGCCTGGGATTTTCCTGGTTGAAGATCTCGGTCAGATACCAGTAATTATTATGTTCACGCATATTCCCGATCTGGTGTAAGGTGACCCACGAGTCGTCTCCCCAGTTTTCAAGGGTAGACGGGTTGGCGTTGGCCGAGAGCAGCGTGCCGAAAGGTAAAGGACCATATTTTTTCTCCCTGGCTTTTATGGCCTCGATATAGTCATCGGGGCTTACACTCTGAGCTATGATATCCAGGTGAACCGGACTCAGAACCGTGTTGTTGGCCTGATAGCGTGAGAAGATATATTGCATGTAGCGTACGTAGGATTCGGGCCAGGGGTAGTATTTATACCAGGCCATACTGGCATCACGACGTGAAGCCTCAATAAACGGGATGAAACCGTTGGCGTTGAGGTAATCGATCTTACGGTCGAGATATTTGAAATATTCAGGGTTGATCCGGTCCATGTCGGGGAACTGCTCTTCGAATCCGGGTACTTTTCCGGGAAAGAAAAACGGGCGTCCGCCTTCATTATCCATATTTTTTGCACTTCCCGTACCGAATTCGAGCCAGGCAGAGCGGATGGTTGTTTTTGCAGAATCATCCATGGTCAGATGCCAGGGTTTATCGTCGGTCATCCAGTTTGGAAAGGCTGCGATCACATTAACCCAGTTATACCCCTGAGATTTCCGGTAACGGACATAATCCTTGAACCCGGCAGTCGGGCCTATGGGACGTTCCTTATCATCGTCGTACCAGCGGAAACGGTTTGTCCCGAGGGCGTACCAGGTGTCGCCGATAGCAAAAAATGGCGTTCCGTCGGTATATTCAAGAGCATGTTGGTTTGGGGTTGCACGGATAAAACCCCGCCGTAAGGGGTTTTCTTTTTTTTCCGCTTCTGTCCAGTCTGCCGCTGTAAAAGAACCGGACTTTCCGGATAATCCCGGATCTTCCGGATCCGAGCCACTCTTCCATGTCCATGTCCCGGGCCGGGTTGCAACAAGGCGTACACGGAAGATCTGACCGCCATCCCAGAATCCGTAAATCCGTTTACTGAAACCGGGTCCGGTGAGGTCAACCCATACTGTAACTTCCGTATAGGCATTCCTGTAAGTATTCTCAGCTGAAAAAGTAAGTTGCTGCTTATCCCAGGTATGTATTACATCCTGTGCCTGTAATACATTACTTACACAAAACAGAATGGCAATCATCAGTTTTACCGAAATTCTCATGGCGGAGGTTCGTTTAGGTTAATGGAACATTCCGGTCGGACGGTTTATCTGCCCTCTTTACAACAGGATTAAATTAGGCAATTTTTACCAGATATTTCAATTTTTGAATTCTGCAGGACTCATATTGTTTACGTGAAGCCGAAGGGCAGAAGGGGTAAACCGATCCGGTCATGGGATAAGTTCCCTGTTTTAACAACAGAATGGCTGTGCCTTCGAAAGCCATTGATCCGACACCGTTTGTATTTACCGGGTTATGATCAGGGTTCAAGAGTTTTATTGTTCCGGATCTGTTCTACAAATCCGAAAAATGGTTAAATTTATATTCAGTAGGTGGTGCAAGCAGAAAAAAACTTCTGGCATAATACCAATCCTTTTCCCTGAACTTCCTTAAAAGTTTAACCCGAATTCCTGACTGATAAAATTTTCTTCAAAAAAGTGTGATTTTTGGAACCATTGTACGAATAATTAAGAAAAGACGATTATTTCTTAATCACAGCTAAGCAAAATGGAGTACAATAACAACCGATTAAACACTAAAGCTGGTATGACAATTACAATTCTCTCAGCAGGTTGCGGTATTCCAGTAACTAGTAACATTTATAATGTGAAGCCAAATGCACCACAAGAAACAGATTGTACAACCCAGGTGTTACAATTAGGTTCTCAATCACCCAAACCAAAAGATGGACAGAGATAGAACAGCCAATTTTCTTTTTGTTATTGAGAGTAATAAAGGTATTCTTTATAAAGTGGCGAACTCATATTGCCAGAATATTGAAGACAGAAAAGACCTCATTCAGGAAATAATCCTGCAATTGTGGAAATCATTTGACATCTACAACGGAAAATTCAAGTACTCAACCTGGATTTACCGAATTTCTTTGAACGTGGCTATTTCGTTCTATAGAAAAGAGAACAGCAGAAAACGAATTTCAAATTCGCTTACAACAGCTGTTTTTGAGTTTACCGAAACGGAAATATCCGATGAAAAAAGAATCAACCTGGACATATTGAACCAGATAATTTCAAAATTGAATGATTTAGACAAAGCATTAATTTTGCTATATCTCGAAGAAAAAAACTATAATGAAATTTCAGAAATCATCGGGATTACAGAAACTAATGTCGCAACAAAAATCGGCAGGATTAAAAGCAGATTAAGGGCAGAATTTGCTCAACTTAAAGATGAAAAAAAATGAAAAATATAGAATTTATCAATATTTGGAAAGAACAAAATGCCAAAATAGAAAAGACATTGACGATTAACAAGATATTGTTAAAAGAGACCATTGGACGAAAGGCTGAATCCTCTTTAAAAGGCTTAGTTCGATTAACCACAGCAGGAATAGTAGCTTTTATATTTTATCTTCTCATATTGGGATATGCCTTGTTTTATGCTATTTCTAATTATTCTTCCGCAAATAATTATTTTATTGTTTCCGTTTTGGCAATTGCTTTGATAAACATAAAAGGGTTTGCGGACTATATTAAACATCTTGTTTGGACAAAAAATCTAAATTACGATGGTAGCGTGATGGAAATTCAGAAACAATTATCAAAACTTCAACTTTCCATAATTGACCACTCCAAAATTATGTGTTTGCAATTCCCCTTTTTCACAACATTTTTTTTGAGCGACGCATGGTTTCCACAAGACGTAGGATTATCCTACATTATCTTTCAAATATTGCTAACAGGTAGCTTTATTTACTTTTCCATTTGGTTGTATAAAATCCATAAACCCGAAAGCTTAAATAAAAAATGGTTTAGAAATTTAATAGCAGGTTCGGGAGGAAAGTACGTTGAAAAGGCCATTGAATTCTACAGGGAAATAGAGGAGTTTGAAAAAGAAAACTAATAGCACAAAAAGAACCAGCAGCGCATGTTCTGCTTTGAGGGAAATGTAATTCGTGCATTTATATGAAACAAGAGAAGTCGCTGTTGCCCTGCAAAATGGTTTCAGGAGGCAGACATGCGATATTCGTATGAAACTGCGGTTGTGGACTAATTCGTATTAGTGATGATAGCTATCGAAAGGTAGAAGGAGCGAAGGGATTGGCTAATTTTTTCTGCATTTTGCAAAATTGAAAGAGAAAGAGCTTATTTTGCAGTATAGATTAGAAGAGACGTATGAGGGGAACCGTAGCGTAGCGGAGCTCATTACCGAAGGATATAAACTGTCACCCCGATAAGTATCTGGGTTTCTCCTGACTTACAGTATGGGACAGTTTGTGAGAACCTTGGGGTGAACAGCGAGGCCCTCATGAGTGGGCAGTTTGCCAGCAATATGGGTAACAAAAATTTCCCCAGGGGTAACTAGACTATGTGGTATATTAATATACATCGCAGCATGGATAAGGATATTAAAAAACAAGAAAGAAGGATTGAAAAGGTCTTTCCAAAAGGGATTAAGGATTTTTCAAAAAATTCAGAAACCCTCTTAATTTATAAAGGATTTCTTGATATCAATCTTGATTTTCCAATTTAATTAACTGGCATTGAAGATTTTAACTGGGAAGAGTTTTATATTTTTGGCCCGGGAAGTAAAAGGGAATATGAGATATTAAAGAAGACCAGGCCATCTTATACTGATATTTACGTTTTGAATTCAATTGATAATGAATATAATGGGCATTTCGGATTAATAGCAAATGTAACTCGTAAATCCGACAAAAAGAATTTTCAAATACCTCTTGCGGATTTAAAGGCTATAGATATTAAAACCAGGAATTATCAACTACTGGATGATTATTCAGTTTGGTGTGTTAATTATTAATTGCGTGATGACGGACTTACGATTATAGATTTATTTTTTTCTTATCATACTTTCAACTGGATTAATTATATATCCTTGAACACAACATCAAACTAATAACGAATACTTTGGAAAAAATATTTAAGGCAGAAGAATTTAGCGGTTTGTCAGAAGAGAAAGTCAAACAGAAGCTTGAAAAAGAAGGCTTTAACGAACTTCCGTCTTCGAAGCCAAAAGGCATATGGCACATAATATTTGGCGTGGTAAAAGAACCGATGTTCCTTTTATTGGTTGCTTGCGGCACACTATATCTTTTGCTTGGAAATGTACGAGAAGGTTTAATGCTTTTGGGTTTTGTTTTTGTAATTATGAGTATAGAATTTTACCAGGAGAAAAAAACAGAAAAAGCCCTGGATGCATTGAAAGACCTTGCCAGCCCAAGAGCATTAGTTATCAGAAATGAAATTGAAAAAAGGATACCCGGCAAAGAAGTAGTAACAGATGATATTGTAGTATTGCAAGAGGGCGACAGAGTTCCCGCCGATGCACTCGTTTTGTCGTGCATTAACCTTATCGCTGATGAATCGCTGCTAACCGGAGAATCTGTTCCTGTCAGGAAAAGGAAGGAAAGGAAGGTGATTTGGATTTTAGTCCTGGTGGCGATGATATTCCTTACGTTTATTCAGGTTCAATGATTGTTCAGGGAAATGGCGTTGTAAAAATTGTAGCAACAGTACTAAACACCGAAATTGGGAAGATTGGAAAGCATTGGAATCGGTAAAGGAAGAGCCTACAAAGTTAAAAAGGGAGATGGGCATTCTGGTAAGGCGTTTGGCAATTATTGGAATTGCGCTTTGTGTACTGGTTGTTGTTGTTTATACTTTAACCAGAGGTGATTTGCTGAACGGATTTTTGCAGACATTACATTGTCAAACGCAGTACTTTCTGGAAGCATATTCGTCGTAGTTCATTAAGGTATTTCTTGCACTAGGTGAATGGCGTATGTCTAAAAATAGTGTATTGACCCGAAAGCCATATGTCATTGAAACACTTGATCGGCAATGTAATGTGTACGGATAAAACTGAACCCTGGCACAGAATGGAACGGCTGCTACATCATTGATTCCACAACGTTAAGCCTTTTTATAGTGATTCTGCTAATACAGAATTTCCAGAACCATTTCATGAGATAATCGAGTACTGAATTTTATCAAGTCAGGTTAATCCTTTTGACCCTATGGAGAAAGCCATTGTCAATGTGGGAGAAAAGTTCCTTCAAAATTCAGAGCATATTCACGCCGATTGGTTAATGGAAAAGTAATTCTCTTTTACAAACGAAATGTTCGCGATGTCGATAGTGTATAATCGTACTGGTTCAAAAGGCAAAATAATTGCGGCCAAAGGGGCACCTGAAGCAATATTTGACCTTTGCCATCTTGATATTAACATGAAAGGCAAATATGAAAAGGCTGTTACTGAAATGGCTTCAGCTGGATTAAGGGTGCTAAGTGTTGCTAAAGCAATAATAGAGACCTGTAGTCTGCCAAAAACACAGCATGATTTCAATTTTGAGTTTATAGGATTAATCGGGCTGTCAGACCCTATCAGGGAAAACATACCTGATGCAGTTGCAGAATGCTACAAAGCCGGTATCAGGGTAATAATGATTACAGGAGATTATTCGCTGACAGCCATGAATATCGCATAAGAGATTCGGTTGGAACACCCGAATTATGTATTGCAGGTAATGAATTGCAGGAAATGATTGAAGAGGAACTTTGCAACAGGATAAACGATGTGAATGTCTTTGCCAGAGTTATTCCGGAACAAAAACTAAAAATTGTCAATGCATTAAAGAAAAACAATGAAATAGTGGCTATGACAGGCGATGGAGTAAATGATGCTCCGGCGCTGAAAACGGCAAACATCGGAATCGCTATGGGAGAAAAAGGAACTGATGTGGCAAGGGAGTCCTCCTCGCTAGTGTTGATGGATGATAATTTTGCCTCTATTGTTGGAGCCGTAAAGATGGGCCGTAAAATTTTTGATAATCTACAGAAAGCCTTAGGGTATATCTTTGCCATTCATGTCCCAATTGCAGGATTATCTTTGATACCAGTTTTATTTGCCGATATGCCTTTAATTCTTTGGCCTGTGCATATTGTATTTCTTGAACTGATAATCGACCCGGCTTGTTCAGTCATTTTTGAAGCCGAAAAGGAAGAAATGAATGTCATGTCGCGACCGCCAAAAAAAATTGACGAACCCTTTTTTAGTGCAAAAAAAATAGTATTAAGTTGTGTGCAAGGTCTGAGAATCTTAATTATTTGTCTTCTCGTTTATTTTATTGGTAATAAAATGTTACACACCGAAAAAGCTGTCAGTACATTTACCTTTATTACCTTGATAATCTCAAACATCGCTGTAATTTTTTCAAATCGTTCATGTACCTCTAATATCTTTAAAATTCTCGTTACTCCTAACAAAGCTGTTAAATGGATTGTTGGCGGAGCCATTCTGTTTCTGATTCTCATCCTCAATATTCCTTTCTTACTGTACCTGTTCCAGTTTTTAAAAATAAGTATAATAGAAATAATAATTTGTTCCCTGGCAGGCCTTTTTAGTGTTACCTACTTTTAATCATTAAACTTTTAACTTGATTAAAAAAGTACTTCTATAAATTCACTGTGTTTTTAAATTTGCCTAAAACAAAGGATGATATACAATATCGCCAGTTCAAATGTCGTGTGTAAGTAATGGCGCGCTTTGTATTGTATTTACTTCTCCCCGCAACAAATTATGCGTAATTTGATAGTGCTCAGATTACCACTACTCACACACACACCGCTATGCGTCATGCTTGAGCAACCTACTAGCCTGGAAGTAACTGAAAGAAATAAGCAGAAAAAAATAGACGGGAAACTGCAAACCGAACTGATTAACAAACATAAAATTGCGGAGTCAACACTATAATCACTGACTTCATGCACATGAGAAAAATAATCGTTTATCATTTATTTCTTTAGATGGAGTCATGCAGGCACCTGGTGGATCTGAGGAAGATTCACACCGGGCGATTGACAGCGGCCGGAGAAACGCAAAAAACCCGAAAAAAAATCACAAAAAACTTGCGTAGTTAAATAACTACACTTATATTTGTAGTCAAATAGCTACATAATGAATTTAAGACGAGACGTATTTCAAGCCATTGCAGACCCGACGAGGAGGGCCATACTTCTGTTGGCAGCCACGCAAACCATGACAGCAGGGGCAATAGCCTCAAACTTTGACACCGCAAGACCGACGGTATCAAAGCACCTGCAAATACTCACCGAGTGCGAATTGCTTGAGAAGGAGCAAAACGGAAGAGAAATTTACTATCACCTGAATCCGCAAAAGATAAAAGAAATAGCAGAATTTATTGAACCCTTCCGCAAACTGTGGGAAGACAGGTTTAATAAATTGGAAACCATCATGAAGCAATACAATCACGATAATCATCAGGAAAAAAAATCAGAATAAGATGGAACAGAAGACAAAAATCAATGCCGAAGCCGGCAAACAGGAATTGCTGATAACCCGGGAATTTGATTTGCCTGTGGAATTACTTTTTAAGGCGTATACAGAGCCCGGTATTGTTGAGCAATGGATGGGAACGAAAGTGCTGAAACTTGAAAATAAAAACCATGGCGGTTACCAGTTTCAAACAACTGACCCCCAGGGGAACGTGGTATTTCAGGCCAACGGGGTAATCCATGAGTTTAGTCCCAACCGGAAAATCACACGCACATTTGAAATGGAGAATGCGCCTTTTCCCGTTCAACTTGAATTCCTTGATTTTGAGGGACTTACAGACGACACCAGCAAACTCAATATGCATATCGTATTCAGATCCGTCGCTGACAGGGACCAGTTGCTGCAGATGCCCTTTGCCCGGGGCATAAATATGGCACACGACCGGTTGGAAACAATCGTTGGCAAATTAAAATAAAAGATCAGGATGGTTCGGGTTTAGAGGTTAATGAATTATCCGGATCAGTGGGGGAAAATGAAAGAAATAAAGACAGAATGTTCGTTAAATTAAACATCATAAGGAGGTAAGTCATGAATGTTCTATTATGGGTTCTTCAAATCCTACTCGCCCTGCATACCATCGTGGGTGCGGTATGGAAGTTTTCCAATCCGGCACAGACCGTGCCATCCCTGAATGCAATCCCTCATGTTGTCTGGCTGGCGATGGCCGTTATTGAGCTGCTTTGCAGCCTGGGACTGATCCTTCCGGCAATTATCAGGCGCCTTGGAATCCTGGCACCGGTTGCAGCAACCTTCATAGTTGCAGAGATGCTGCTCTTTTGCGGAGTGGATATTTTTTCCATTAACCCGGATTACAATCATGTAATGTATTGGCTAGTCGTGGCTGCCATAAGCGCCTTTGTTGCCTACGGCAGGTTTGTGCTTAAACCTTTTTCACCAGTTATAAAATAGAAAAATCGTTACAGCGGATCGATACATATTTATCGATACGTTCTCCAGGATCATTGAATGTGAAAAGTGGGTTTTGTATATTTATCAATAAATGAATTAAATGAATCCAAAGGTTGATCAATTTTTAAACAGAACAGAAAAGTGGCATCAGGAATTTGAGAAACTGAGAATGATCATTCTTGACTGCGGGCTGACTGAAGAATTGAAATGGGGTGTACCCTGTTACACGTTTCAGAAAAGCAACATAGTTTTAATCCATGGATTTAAAGAATACTGTGCGATTCTGTTTGTCAAAGGCGTCTTGTTAAATGATGCCAACGGTATTCTCATCCAACAAACGGAGAATGTGCAGGCGGCCCGCCAGGTCCGGTTCACCAATGTACAGGAAATCGTTGGGATGGAACCTGTCCTGAAAACCTATATTTATGAAGCCATTGAAGTGGAAAAGGCCGGTTTGAAAGTAAATTTTAAAAAGAATACGGATCTTGTATTTCCTGAAGAATTTCAAAAGAAACTGGATGAAATGCCTGCCCTGAAAACCGCTTTCGATGCTCTTACGCCTGGACGTCAAAAAGCTTACATTTATTATTTTTCTCAACCCAAACAGTCCAAAACTCGGGAGTCCAGGGTAGAAAAATGTGTGGTGCAGATTCTCAATGGTAAGGGGTTAGGGGGGAGTTAGAGAGTAGAGATTAGAGATTAGAGATTAAAGTAGATATTAGAGATTAGAGATTAGAGATTAGAGAGTAGAGAGTAGAGAGTAGAGAGTAGATAATAAAGAGTAGAGGAAAGATAGAGATTAGAAAGTAGAGAGCAGAGAAAAAGTTAGGGAGTTATGTAAAATGGGTTATTGGATCTGTAAACTGGCTTCTGTTACAAGTGATCAGGGTGTACGATTGTAACACACACTGTCGGGCTGAGGCAACGGAAACGGCTGGCGAAAGGCTGACTCCAATGCTTAATAACCAGTTCAAGTGGATACGGGATATAGGTTTAAAAGTTAAAATATCGGTTACATGAACCAATCTAAATATTGGCAATATTTTCTGTTCGTTTTTTTGGTGCTGATAAGTTGTTCCAAAGATGAAAACTTCCCGGTTAAAGAGGTTGTATTAACGTTTGACGATGCTCCGAATTTTCCTGAAAATACGGGGAAAATACTCGATATTTTAAAAAAGCATCATGCCAGAGCGACCTTTTTCTGCATAGGATAATCGTTAAGGGAATACCCCGATCTGGCATACCGCATTGCAAAAGAGCAATCTATGGGCAATCACACATACACCCATATAAACGTTGGTAATTCCAGTTTGGCCCGGATTTATAAACCGGAGATCCTGCGGACACAACTTCTGATCGACAGCCTGCAACCCGGCAATAAACACTATTTCAGACCGCCATTCAGTGAATTAACATCAAAGCAGAAGCTCACCCTGCTAAGTAATGGTTATGAAGTGGTTATGTGGGATTTAAGCGCCGAAGAGTGGGACAATAGTGTCAGTACACAGGAAGTCATTGATTATTTTCATCATAACTTATTTTCGAAATCCCGGATACCGGTTATTCTGTTTCATTTAAGCAATTCCACAGTCGAAGCCCTGGATATTCTGTTATATGAATTTGAAGAAAAAGACATTCACATTATCTCACTCGATGAATACCGAAGCAGATAATATTTTATTTTTTGGAAGGCAGACCATGCCTGCTTTTCGTGGTAAATTAAAAGTTGATGCCGGAATGCCGGATACCTTTAAAGATGTTCTGCCAATATGAAAATGATAACTACTTTCCTTCTTGCTTTTGTGCTTTGCTTTAGCGCAAAGGGACAATTTACAAAAAGTGATATTTCAATCCAATTTGGTCCGGCCCTGTCTTTCTTTTTCGGGAACCCGTATCTGAAAGATTTTAAACCGGCGATCACTTATTCCATGGGCACAACCTACAATTACCACTTTTCAAAAAATGCTTTTCTGCAAACGGGCGTTCTGTTTGAACAAAAAGGAGCCAGGGTGGGTGTCGATTATTTCGATGA
>CAVTBM010000003.1:0-8433 GCA_963732905.1 uncultured Bacteroidales bacterium | reverse complement strand
CGGGATCGGTTTTGGATTATTTATGGAAAACAACTACGGTATTCAGATGAAAGCAGGATATGATATGGGGCATCAAAAATTAACAAAGCCGGCTCCTGACAAGCTGAGCAATTTTTCTTTTCAGTTCGGGCTTTTGTACAGGTTTTTAAATAACAAAATAATCTATGTAAATTAGATCAGTTCACGAGCGATTTGAAGGCCCGCAAATGTTTTATTCCGAATATTCAATGGCTGGATCAGGGAACAAACTGCCAGCTTTTCATATATGTTCTGCACTGATTTTCTTTCATTGAAAAAACGGGGCAAAGAATGTAATTTTTCAAAGATCTGAGCCCGAATTTGGGATCTGTCCTGCCTGATTATACTGAAGATAAAAGAAGGCGTCATAAAAGTCCTTGAAATAACTTGATGACGCCTTCTGCATTTATTTTATAGTTTCGCTATAGAATCAGGGAAATGCCTTATAAACCATAAACCATGTGAGCTGCCGGTAAGCCGAACCCGGTTTGTCGATATTTTCACGTTCTTCCTGGGAAATAAAAGGAACCAGTACATCGTCACCAGGCTTCCAGTCAGCGGGTGTCACAACATTTTTATTGTCAGACGTTACTTCCAGAGCGGTCAGCGTTCTTTTCAGCTCTTCAATGTTTCTGCCAACTTCATTTGGATAAAACATAATAGCTCTGACTTTATTATCAGGATCGATAAAGAACACGCCCCTGATATTTTTACTTGAACTTTCTTCATTATGAATCATTCCGTAAAGTCTTGAGACCGCAAAATCGTTGTCGCTAATGATAGGAAATTCAATCTTAACAGCATCGTTATCATTGGTTTTTACCCCTTCCAAAGCCGTTTTCCAACTTTCATGCTGGTCCAGTAGATCAGTGGACAGAACAATCAGTTTGGCATTTAAGGCATCAAAATCCTTCTGGTCACGAGCCAGTTCGAGAATCTCGGACGAACAGACCGGTGTAAAATCTTTGGGATGAGAAAATAGAATTTTCCAGCTTTTACCGAAATCCTTCGGAAAATCGATTTTTCCATTAGTCGACATTGCGATGAAGGAAGGAGCCTGGGAACCGATTTGTGGTATCTCAACATCCTGAGACCAAACCTGGGTGAGAGTGAATAATAGTAGGGCGGAAAATAATACAGCTTTTTTCATGTTCTTAATAATTTAGTTTAAACGAATAAGCAAACACATCGACAAATCTACGATAACGGATCCCTGCAGGGGTAGAACTTTTCTGTCATAAAATGGGAAATTCCTGTCTTACAAGAGAAAAAAAAGGGAAGAAGAATAAAGCCATTGCCATAATAAAGAGTATATAACTCAAATTTCCGTACTCTTTTATCAGGACTGGATACTCAGGGTGCAGGCGGTAACCGGAGAGCCGGGCCATTGCCGGATTATTTCCGGTTTACTTCTGAAGGAAGTTTACCGAAAAATTTCAGGAATGATTTGGAAAAATATCCGGGTTCATCATATCCTACCATATAAGCAATCTCCGATATGTTTCCTGCCCCGTTTTGCAGCAATTCCATAGCATGTTGCATCCGCACGGAACGGATGAAATGGTTGGCCGGCATGTTGATAATGGCTTTTAATTTCCGGTGGAGCTGTGACTGGCTCATCCCGGCCTCCTTTGCCAGAGCTTCCACGGAAAAGCGTATATCCCCTATATTCTTTTCCACCACAGCAAGCAACATCTCCATGAAAGAGACATCATAAGGAGTTACCGAGATTTCGCCCGGTTTAATGATACTGTTGCTACTGAATTTCTGCCGCAGGACACGTCTGTTCTCAATCAGGTTTCGGATCCTGGCAAGCAGCTCATTGATATTAAAAGGTTTGGTGAGATAATCATCTGCACCCGTCTTCAGTCCGGTGAGTCTGTCACCAATATCGCCTCTGGCCGTAAGCAGAATGACGGGGATATGACTGGTAACCACACTGGTCTTGATTTTTTCACAAAATTTATAACCATCCATCCCGGGCATCATAACATCACTTATAATTAAATCCGGGATAAATTCTTCTGCCATGGAAAATCCTTCAAGTGCACCCGGAGCTTGCATTACCCGGTATTCTTTCTGAATGCAGTCGACAATATAATTTCTGACCTGAACATGATCTTCAACGATCAAAACACAGGGTTTTTCCAAATCTTTACTGTACGTTGCCCTGCTCTGAAAAACACGGTCAGCATCCATCTTATGCTTCACGGGTTGAATTTGCGCTTCGTGAAAATTCATTTCATCTGTGATCAGGTCAGCTGACAGCAGACTTTCCCCGGCAGAGAACCGAACTCTGAACGTGGTTCCTGAACCGGCTACACTGCTGACACTTATTTCACCTTTATGCACTTTCACAAGCTCATTTACGTAGGCAAGACCAATTCCGGTCCCCTCATGGTTATTAAATCCGGACTTGTCTGCCTGGTAAAAGCGGTTAAAGATGAAAAGCAGTTTGTCTTCAGGAATACCAACACCGGTATCTTCTACTATCAGCTCCAGGAAATCTTCCTGCGGGTAGTTGTTAACCTTACTTAATGAGACCGTTATCCGGCCATTGTCAGGAGTATATTTAAAAGCATTGTAGATAAGGTTATTACATATTTTCTCGAGAATATCCCGGTCGAAACAGAAATGATCTTTGAATTCCGGATTTTCCAGCTCCGGACTCACTTCCATATTTAACATGATTTTTTTCTGATCGGCTAATGAGCCAAAGGACATGGCCAGCCCGCCAATGAAGGCAACAATATCTCCTCTTTGAGCCCTGAGGACATATTCACCGCTTTCAATTCTTGACAGATCGAGCAACTGATTGATCAGCTGAAGCAGCCGGGATGCATTGGAATACATCATTTTAAACGTTTTATGGTTTTCCACATCCGTATTTTCTTCGATCAATCGTTCGAGTGGGCCGTTAATAAGGGTAAGTGGAGTGCGGA
The DNA here is from genome assembly GCA_963732905.1 of uncultured Bacteroidales bacterium. Lineage (GTDB taxonomy): Bacteria > Bacteroidota > Bacteroidia > Bacteroidales > DASQZK01. The sequence continues at coordinate 5,473 of CAVTBM010000003.1, read as the reverse complement.
ATTCATGTGAAATGTTGGCGAAAAACCTTGATTTAAGCTGGTCCAGTTCTTTAAGTTTATTGGTTTCGATAACGGCAATCTTCATCTGATTTTTCAAAAGCATACGTGAAAGCTCATATTTCCGGAGGCCGTACAATATCCCGGAAAGGATTAACAGGTACACCGAATAGGCCCAGAAACTCAGCCACCATGGCCGCCCGATGGTCAAAGCCAGTGTAGCTTCCTTGTTGCTCCATACGCCATCACTGTTGGTACCATGTACCTTGAGTATGTATTTCCCCGGGGTCAGTTCAGCCAATGTCACGCTCCTTTCTTTCCCGGTAGTTACCCAATGGTCGCCGGCACGGCTCATACTGAAGGCAAAAGCATTACTTAAGGGAGAAGCGAAATCCAGGGAGGCAAAATCAATGGTAAAATGGTTCTGATTGTAAGATAATTTCAAATGATGTGATTCCTGAATATCAAACATTTTTTCATTGACAGCAAGATGGTTATCATCATATAACTGCAAACCGGTGAAAACGACTGGCGCCATAAATTCTTCAGGTACAATAGCGGATGGGAAAAAACAGTTATAGCCTTTGATCCCGCCAAAGAATATTTCGCCACCCGCGCTTTTATAGTATGCCCCACGGTTGAATTCATTGCTTTGTAGCCCATCAGCCATATTGTAGTTGGTAAACCTTTCCAATTCAATGTCAAACCTGGACAATCCCCTGTTGGTGCTTATCCATAAATTCTTTTTCCCATCAGATAACAGGCCGTTAACGATGTTATTGGCAAGACCCTCTTTCTCTGTAAATTGCCTGAGATCACCGGTTTGGGTGTCAAATCTGCACAAACCGCTCATGGCAGTGCCCAGCCAAAGAATTTTTCCCGGCTCTGAAGGGTCTGGTATCATAGCTCTTATTTCGTTGTTAAGCACGTTACCCGGATTGCCGGTACCTGGCCCTGCACCTGTTAATTTTTGTGTTTGAACATTAAAATAATGCAACCCGTTTTTTGCAGCTATCCAGAAATTTCCGTCTGCATCCTGCCACATGGATGGGAAAACCGCTTCGCTAAAACCATCAAGGGGAGAACTATTATACCGGAAATGCTGAAACTGCCCCTTTTTCTGATCCAATTCGGCAATGGTGTTCGGCGTCAGAATCCATATATGTCCTTTACTGCAATGAACATAACTCACCCTCGGTTCCCAGCTTTTTTCACTTTCCGTTAATCCCGTTTTAAAACATTTGTAAGTTCCGTCATCAGGATTATACCTTACCAGTCCGATGCCAGATGCTATCCACAAATTTTCCTTTTCATCTTCAGTAATATAAAATACAGAACCGATCTGTCCTCCCGGTAAATCTTTAAAAGGCACCAGAGTGATCAGCCCTCGTTTACGGTCCGTTCTGAACAGACCCTCGTTTGCCCCGATCCATAATGTATTCGGGTCCCCGGGCCGTTCAAAAAATGTCCGTATACTGATATTTCGGACTGTGGACAAAAATGAATGACTGCCGGCCAGGATGTCATCCGGATAAACAAATTTTACCGATCCCGGGCTAAACAGGGATATTCCGTGTCCGTTACTGCCGACCCACATGGTGCCACCCCTATCGGCAAATAAACATGAAAACCAGCCACCCTGTAATCCAAGTTTTTGATCTTTTTCATTAGACAGATGCGAATAATTGCCTGTAGCAGTATTTATAACAAAGATATTCCCCTCGCTTCCGACCCAAATCTGTTCCTTGTCCCCGTTCACAAAGCTGGTGGCTGTCATAATATTCATCGGGGGAAAGTCTTTGTATGACTTAAAAACCTTTTTTGCCTGGTTAAAAGCGAACAGGCCCCGATGATTTCCCATCCATATACCCCCCTTGCTGTCAGCGAATATAACCTGCGCCCCGGTATTTAAATCTCCTGATGTTGTATCTGCTTCTAAAGAAGCCCCAGAAGTGAGCTCAATCCCAATCTTTTGAAATTCGTCGGGCTGACCGGCACCTCCGTACCGAAAAATATTTTGTTGGGTTCCTACCCAGAGTTGCTGATACTGGTCAAAAAAAAGTGTGCTTATTCTGGCATAATCTTCAGGAAAACCTTTTTCAGAACTATCGTATCGCACAATAATGACGTTATCTTTATCAGGCAAACGATTTCCGTCACGGCAAGACAGCCTGTTCACCCCGCCGCCGTTCGTTCCGATCCAGACATTCCCCAAAAGGTCGCCGGCTATGGCTTTTATATGATTATTTGAAAGACTGTTAGTGTTTCCGGGATCATTTGAGAAATTAGTAAACCGTTTGGATTGCCGGTCGAAATAAAACAAGCCTCCATTAAAAGTACCAATCCAGAGACGATGCAGGGGATCTTCATAAATCGCTGTTATATAGTTGTCGGTTAAAGAAAACGTATCGGAGGGCTCATACTTAAACACGGTAAAATGATAACCGTCGTAGAGATTCAATCCATCTTTGGTCCCAATCCAGATGAATCCGATATGATCCTGGCAAATGCATGAAATCAAATTCTGAGAAAGACCATCATCCACTGTTATCGGCCTGAACCTGTATCTTTCGGACTGATGTGGTGTCCGGGTTTCGGTTTGCGGATAACCGGAAACGGAAACCATAGAAAGAAGAATGACACACAGGAAACACATCCATGGACGAGGCAGACGGTATGAATAACAGGAGGGCATCTCAGGAAAAGATGCGGATGGTCGGGCTGAGAAGGGTGATGACAAGATAAAAAGCATAAATACTGGTGTCTGTGAAAAATCTGGTCTGCTGGCTGAAATTGATACACTCTGTTTCCAGAAGCATTTTCAGAAAAATATCAATTTCAGGGAATGACTGGCTTGAGATCTGATCAGTTTCACACTCACACTTCCAATCCCGCCCATCAATGAACCGTCCTGAAACGGATTCAGAGGGAACAGTACTGAAACCCGGCCACCGAAAATTTTCTGTTTCTATCTAACATAATTAATGATCAAATGTTTAGATGCCTCCCCGGAAAGATCTGCATTTTACCGAAATTTTCCGGCAGATCAGCATCGGCAACGTGAGAAGGCATTCCGGCCGTACGGCAGTTACGTCCGGGGCGATGTAGTATTCTTTCCCAGTATCTCAAAAATATTTTCAGTCACTTCAAGTCCGGTTCGCAGTCCTTCACCCTTAAAAAGAGTCTTCCCCGACTTATCCTTCAGATCCACATTCACCACCGAATCAACACTCTCTTTAATCAGTCTTTTCATCTCACCCCGTTGAGGCGCCCGCAGGTTTCCCGACCGGTTCAGGAGTATATGGAAGAAGATGTCCTGTTCCCTGCCATTTATTTGAATATCGATAGCATTCGCTTCCCGGCTGGTCCGGATGATCTTTGAACTGTTGTATGTGGAAAACAGGAAAAATCTTCCACTGAGATATAAAAAACAGAGAAATCCCATGAAATAGCTGCCCAGCCATGGTATCTTCGCAACGGAGAGCATGACCGATGTATCTTTATTTTTAAAGGAATTTGAGTGAAGCCAGATCCAGGCAGCCGGAAATGAACTGCCCCAATCCTTTTCAATATACCCTCTTCCGCCGGCAAAATTAATGTTCTCATCATTCATATACAGGTTACCACTGAGATCATGTCCCACCGATACCACGCCGTGTTTGCATTCCATGAACGGGACGAACGAATACCAACCCATGATCCCGGGCGAAAATAAGGCAGACGGGTAATTCACTATGTTGCTGTACTCTATTTTGCCGCTGAGCCGAAGATTCCCGTCCGAAATATTCATTTCTGAGCATTCTTTAGAGAAAAAGGAGTCCCCAATCCTGATACTGAACCGTTTCCGATTCCATTCAAAACGGGATAATTCATACCTTGTATACCATGATTGTCCCGAAACGCCGTCGAGTACCTGAATAAACGCATGGTGGTCATTTTTAGCCAGTGATATACCCGGTATAAAAGAAAGGACATGCCGGAAGTCCTGCGATACGTGTTTCAGATACCAGCCTTCGAAGTAGTTGTTCCTTTTCAGGTTCCCCTGAAAGACTTCCGGATGAAATAATTTCATTCTTAGCATTTTGTTATTAGGAACAACAGGAGGACCGGATAAATGTTTCAAACGGAAAATACCTGTGACTTTTAGTTGTACAAAGGGGGTAAAAGAACAAGGCATTTTTCATCCTGCGGAGAAACATTCCGTGAAACAAATATTCACTTTTTTACTCATAATAAGAAATCCAACCGGCAGGAAAACTCTACCAAAGCAGGGTCATGGAATGGTGCCCCGCAGGGTGTGCAACCATTTTTGAAAAGAGAATAGAGACCATCGTTCTATCGCTCGCGGTCTCCTATGTGAGGCTTTATTCATTGTGATTATGCAATTTTGTGAACAAAATGTTGATCGTTGACGCGAAATGGCTATTTATCAATCAACGGATAGTCCAAAAAGGTCCCATCGGGATCAGAGAGCAATCCGGAATATTAAAGTCAAACAAAAAGTCTCCGGACAATTTAGGTCCCAACGCGGTGAGGAAATCTATGCCATGATCAGATTCATTACGGACACCTGCATTAAAAACAGCCAGAATGTTTTGTCCGCCTTTCATGCTATTGATAAATTGGTACCTGAATAGTTACAATCATTAATATCTTCTATCATTCCCGGAAAGTAGATGAAAGATCCAATTAAATGGATCCGTTGACAATACTATACTGAATTCATAAAATGAACCCGGGGTTTTCCTTCACCAGGACGGAACGTGACCCGCTTTTTCTTTTATTCACCGGTTTTAACACAAAAAGATACCCTCTTAACACAAAAGGTTACTCTCTTAACACAGGTATCAGGCAATAATTGTGTGTTGAGACCAGTACAAACCCCTCTTAAGATGGTATATTCTTCTCTTATGATGGACAGAAATGTCTGTTATGATAGCTGAAAACCGTCTTATGATGGTAGATATCCCTGTTTAGAAAGGGTGAAACCCGTCTTATGATGGTAGATATCCCTGTTTAGAAAGGGTGAAACCCGTCTTATGATTGCTTCAACCTGTATAATGAGGGTAACCAACCCTCTTATGGTGGTCACTACCTCTCTTAAGATGGGTAATAACCTCTCAAAAGATAGAGCAAATGTCTCTCATGGCGTCTGCTCCGTCTGTTATGATTACGGTAAACCCTATGAAAATCTCTTTTCGGTCTTTTTCATGACGAGTATGTACTTATCTGAACCAATTATCAGCTAAAACAAAACTAACCATGAGCAGAACATCCAAAAGTATCCGGGACACACGAACCGTGAGTTCGTTCCCGGAGAGGAAGCCGGTACACGGCCCGATACCACGGTTAATGAAAAAATATAAGTCGGACCTGCGAACCCTAAGTCAGGGAAGATATGAGTGAGGTGGTACCTGGAAATTGCTGAGTGGATGTATGAAATATTTAGTGTAGTTGGTCACTCCATAAAACCGTG
>CAVTBM010000002.1:0-23988 GCA_963732905.1 uncultured Bacteroidales bacterium | reverse complement strand
ATTTCATTTTACCCGGTTTTTGGAGGAGAGCGTATCCGTTCTTACGGGATCCTTAAAATTCTGAGTCAATCCTTTAAGAAGGTTTATGCTATAACCGGCCTTAACGGGGTGAATGAAGAGATACGGAAGATGTTTCCGAATATAACCTTTCATTATTTTGACTTTAAAAGTCTGTCCCCGACCTTAAAAATATTTCCGACGAACACGTGTGATGAAAAACTAATGGGGCTGGCAGACCGTCTTATCGAAGCACATGATATCCGGCTTGCCTTCATCGATTATAAATATTACGGCCAGTATATCAGTCCTTTAATAAAAAAAGGGCTTAAAGTGATTTATGGCACTCACAATGTACAGTCCAGAATATTAAAGCAAAAGCCGGCAAATAATATCAAAGAATTTGTCAGAATAAAATTAGCTTATGTATTTTATTATTTACATGAAAGAAGATATCTTCCCCGGGCAGACAGGATTATTGCTGTTTCATCGGGTGATGCCCGTCATTATCGGAAATACATACCGGAATCAAATATTGTGACCCTCCAGAATTTTCTTGATGAAGACATGTATCTGAATCCTGATATTCCCAAGGAGGATTATATTGTAATGACGGCCAATTTTTTTGCGTTTCAGAATGAAGTCGGCATTCGATGGTTTTTAAAGCATATCTGGACAGATGAGCTTTCCGGGCGAACCCGGCTTGTTCTTGCCGGGATGGGTTCAAATGAACTCTTTGAACAATTAAGCCGGACCGGTACTTTGACTAATGTTGAGGTTCTTGGGAAGCTGGATGATTTAAAGGACGTGATCCGAAAGGCTAAGGTAGCCATTGTTCCTCTTCTGGATGGGAGTGGCACCCGGCTAAAATGTATTGAAGCGATGGCTCTGAAAACCCAGGTTATAAGCACGTCCAGGGGTGCCGAAGGCATTGAGCATGAGGGTAGCATCCTCATTGCAGACAAGCCGGAGAAGTTCAGAAGTATGATTATGGAAGTTTTGGACCACAAACTGGATACAACCGACAGAGCCTTTGAAATTTTCAGGGATAAGTACTCTTTATCTGCCGGTTTGAAAATCTTTCATTCGATGCTCAATGAGCTATAATATATTCTGATGGCAACTCAATGTATTGTTATTTCTCGTGGCGGGTTAGCTATATAAACGCAATGGAATGTGATTAATACCGTTCCAAAATCTGATACGAAAATGTTCAGAAAATTTGTATTTATCATCATCATTTTATCCTCTCTTGACTTTTTCCAACTGGCTGTTTTTCCAAGTTCGATTGAAAAGAGTTTTGAATTTATCGGTATAGCCTTAGTCCTGTTTTTCCTGATTATTTTCTATCTCTACGACAGAACTCCCGGGATACCCGAAAATTACAATGGGCCGGTCTTACTCATTTTACTTTCGGTTTTCATCAGTATGTTTGGAGCCATGGGATTCCATGAACAATCCTTTGGACTGACGTTATGGGGTGAGAGGTTTATGTTTTTTTACCTTTTTTATTTCCTGATAAGTAAACTCAGGATTGAACCGGAGTACATCATCAAGGCGGCGATTGTCCTGGGATTTTGTTACATGTTTTTTTACATTGTTCAATATGCATTATTCCCGAGACAAATACTGACTGCCCGCATGTTTTATGACCGCGGGACTTTGAGGATCTTTATGCCGGGATCAAATTATCTGGTCATCGGATATTTTTTATGTCTTTACTATTTTTTTAAGAATTACAAGATCATTTACCTTGTTTATCTGATCATTTCCCTGATCGTTTACATACTGCTTGGTACGCGGCAGCTCATTGCCTCAGTCGGACTGATTACGATTCTTTTTCTTTTTCAGAGCAAGGTGGTGAAAATAAAAGCCCTGATTATTCCCTTGCTGATGTTTTCACTGATTCCCTTCTATTTCATGTTTCAGAATATCTTTAATTCCATGTTGGATGTAACCAACAAGCAGAGTGCTGATCCGCAGGGAGATATTCGTTTCAGGGCATTGAAATTTTTTCTTTTTGAATTTTTCCCCAATACAATGGCCTACTTTACCGGAAACGGCATGACGGGGGGGAATTCGGCATACGCCCGACAGGTGGGGAGTTACATGGATGTTTATGGTTTTTTTATGTCGGATCTGGGATTGATAGGTGATTATGTGAGGTTTGGGGCGTTGTATGTTTTAGGGGTTATCATCATTTTTGTCAGGATTTTCAGGACAAAATTACCGGACAAGTTCATGTTTATCAAGTATAACTTTTATGTCATGCTGCTTACTTTGTTCACGGGAGGAAGCGCATTTGCGGATGGATCGAATATTGTAACGCTCGCTATATTCTTTTATCTCATTGATTATTATAAAACAGACCCGTCTGTTGCCCTTGAAACGGGTTAGAAGCCCTGGTATTCGATAGCCGTCATTGGATTGAACCCGTGCTGTACGGATGAAAATCATGTCATGGTATTTACCACGTGAACATCTATCCCGGTCAGTTCAGCCGCCACTTCCGTAAAAGAACTCCAATAGCTGCCTATGATCCGTTTTGTTCCTGAAAGACAAAGCATATCGATCAGGGCGTCTTTGATGCCTTGCGTTGAATTTCTGTCAAGGCACCTGTTTTCATTGGAAAAAATTCTGCCGGGAAAGCTGATTCTTAGTTTTTTCTCGACCTCAAAACTATCAGTCGCTAAAAAAAAGGACGTATCCTGGTTTTTAGACAGGCATTCGGTCATCATTTTAATGAAAGCTTCGAGAGGACTGGCCTGGATGGATTTTATATTATCTGTTCTGCGGATGTGAATACCGATGGTATCGGATCCGAGGTGGTTTGTGATCTCTGTGACTTTGCTCAATATTTCCTGTACCGGTTTCAGGTACCAGTAGCTCTCTGCTGCTGAATGAAACCGGTGACGGGTTTCGATGTATACCGACCGGTAGTTGCAGAGTTGGGTGAAATCGTAATTTTCTTGACGCAAACGGCTAAGATCTTCTTCAAAAAGAATTTTATCATAGGAAGAAAACAAGCCCGAGTGGAATTTCAGGAGTGGATGAGCGAAGAAGCGGTTTCTGGACCGTTCAAATTTACTGAGGAAGGGTTTTCGTTTCTCCACAACCTCCACAAACCCGGGAACGAGAAAAAGATCGGAAAATCGGCAATTCAGCAATGCATTTCTTTCCCAAACCAGCTTCAGTTTTTCCTTTCCGGGCGGAAAAACAGCGACTGCGGAATCCAGCGCTCTCATCCGGTTAGCCAATCCGCTACAAGGTTTTATCGTGATCATGACAGTTGGCTTGATATTTAAAAACACACATTTTTTATTTTAATCCAGGTATGAATGTTTTTTCTGCGGATCCGTTAACTTTTCCCTATCGGAATTCTATATCAGTGGCTTAGAAAATGTAATTTGGTAATAATGCCTTTAAGTCCGATAAAAGGCAGATTAATAAGGTATCGAAAAAAATTCCAATCCAGCAATTTCATCGACAGGCTAACTGAATACCAGTTATTAAAGGACAACTGGATGAAGAATTTTGTCAGGACCAAACCGATTATACCATATATTGGCAGGACATAGAAACCAAGAGCGATGATCAGTCCTCCGGAAATCAGTGCAGGCCAGAGGAACGGGATATGGTTTGTTGATGTATAGATACTGGCGTGATAGGAAGAGTGAACATCGAGTATTTCCGTAACAATGATGATGAGAAGGATACTTAATGGTACGAACCGTGTTGATATCCCGATTAAGGAAAGTCCCATATTGCCGAATAATAAAACAACGCCGAATCCGCTGAGCATGACCAGCAGTCCGAGCGAAATGTATTCAGATGATTTAAGTTTTAAGGTTTTAAAGTCTTTTTTTGCTGCCAGCGAGTAAATTTTCGGAACATTCGTATAGAAAGGTGCCCGGGCAAGATTAGAGACGAAACCTATAATTCTCATGGTGAAAAGAAAACTGGCCATCATGGCAGGGTCCTTCAGTTGAGCAACCACGAGTGATGTTCCTGAACTAATCGCATAGGCACCCCAGGATATTCCTCCGAGTCGCCATGTTGCGCCCCAGAGGGACTGAAAGATTTCTTTATCAAAATGACGCCTTTTTGCAATGATCACGCCATTTTTTCTGAACCAGCGTATTACGAACCATCTCAGGTAGAAATACCGGACAAATACCTGGAGCATCATATAGGAGATAAGATATACAGGTTTTAGTCCGAAGGAAAGCAGGATCACAAAGGCGATGATCTGAATGCTTCCCTGAATCACACCAAATCTTGCCTCAAGGCTGATAAAGCCCAGTCCCCGCATAAAGGAACTCCATTTAACGGCACTGATCATTATAGAGCAATACGGGATAATCATAGCGTAAGCCAGCCACAAATCAAGCCTGTGATGTGCCAGGGTCATAATATTCCAAACCATCAATATTCCAACCGTTGATAAGATCAGAATTAAAAATCCGGTGAGGAGGCCGTAGATCCGGAATGATGTAGTCAGAAGGTCCTTCAGCTTTTCCAGGTTTGGTTCATCCTTCACGATCTCCAGTTTTTCATCATATTCTTTCCTGGTTTTTGGGATCTTAGAGGCTCCTGCCCGAAAATAGGAGACAGCCCTTACAAGGGTGGCCCCGAAACCGGAATCGGCCAGCATGGCAAAGCCGGCAAGTGTGTTGGTGAAGAACCAGAAGGATTGCTCAACCGGAGAATATACCTTTAATATGAGTGGTAAAACAAAAATTGCACTTCCAAACCTTACAAAAACAGAGGACCAGGACATCAGTGTTGGACTGTCGAATATTTTTTTTATAGCATTAATCATTGTTCAGGTTTCAGGCAGATTTTCGAAAAAAAGAGGATTTTCTCAGATAATGAAGTCAGATAGTAAAAACATAGGCTTCATGTAAATTGTTTATTGGCAAATGTAATCGTTCTTTGGTAACGCTAAATAAAAATTTTATATAAGGACTTAAAGCGTTCGTCAATGGCAGTATTTATATCAGGGAAAGTTGGGAAAAGAATCGTATTTTTAAACCCATATAAAAAAACCACATGATGACAGGACGACTGACAATAGCACTTCCGGTCTATAATAGAACGGATTACATCAGGCAGGCTCTCGATAGTGCCATCAACCAAACGGTGAAATGCAACGTTCTTCTGATCGATAATAATTCACCGCATAACGATTTCAAAGACATTCTGGACAGTTATCATTATCCTTACGCCAAGTATGTGCGTACGAAGGAGACCGTTCCTCAGGATGAAAATTTCAACAATTGTTTCCGGTATGCTGAAACGCCATGGGTTTCGATACTTCATGACGACGACATCCTGCACTGCCAGTTTGCCGAGTTCTCAGCAAAGATCCTTGATAAATACGGCGATCGTGCCGGAGGGATTGTCTTCAGAAGCATGGTAAGTGAAACAGTTTGGGATGAACTGGACAAGAACGTTGATTTGACCGATGATATTCACCTGGTAAAGGAAGCTTTTTTTTACTTTGCCCAACTGACTCCTTTTCCCGGCGTGGTTCTAAAGACCGAAACGGCACTGAAGCTGGGTGGTTTCAAAAGCGAATTGCATCCCATTGCTGATTTTGATTTTTGGTACCGTTACAGTACCACCGAACGGATGTTAATGGTTAATCAGCTCATGGCATTTTACCGGATTTCACCTGCACAATCCACCAATCATCTTATTGATGCCATGATTAACAACATCTATTCTTACCGCCTAAGATTGATTAAAAAAAGCAGTTACAATAATTTTCTTTCCATGCTTGCTTTGGAAGCCAGCAGGATTACCAACCTCAATTTTTTCAGAAATACGTACCCAAATGTGGAGTTACCTGAGAAAATAACAAATAAAGAAAAACTGATCAGAGCCGAAAAATTACTGAAAAATTCATTGCTGAAAAAAATTGTAAGCCTTTATAAAAACAGGATTTCCTACGGCAGGCCATAATTCTCCGGAACAGCGTTAACAAGGTTCGGGAGAGTTCGGGGGCATGCGTTACCCGTATAGTGTATATGAAGAGTTGGACATGTGTTTCATTTATTTAATGCTTAAGCTTTTCTTCAATGAGACAATATCACTTACATAGGATTCTCAACAGGGTAACGGACTGGCTGACAGGTTGTAAGATGGATGCTGAATTAAAGAAAATCATTGAAATGGAGAGGTGGCCACAGGACCGGATTCAATCCAATCAGGCTGAGAAGTTCATACGGTTATCCCAGATAGCCTCCCTTTCCGAATATTACAAATCTTTTGCAGGCAAACCGCTGGAAGAATATCCGGTGATCACCAGGGATGAATTTTTCAGGAACTCGGAGAAGATGAAGACCCGGATAAGGAAACCCTATTTTATCAATCACACTTCGGGTTCTACCGGCACCCCAGTTACCTTTATTGTTTCCTGGGAGATGTTGATGGCCAAGCGCTTAGCCCATCAGAAAATGCTGATCTGGAACAATGTGGCCCGGGAAGCCCGGGAATTTAAAATCGGGGGCATTCCGGCCAACCTCAAGTTCAGAATTTATTACTATTTGCGTAATAAAAGATTCATCCATTCATTCCGTATCTCGAATAGATCAATCGACGGGATTATCCGAAAATATAACCGGTTTAAGCCGGAAGTATTATACGGTTACCCCTCAGCCATCTTTAATTTCATTCAGTATGCTGAAAAGAAGGGGATTACCCTGCATCAGCCTATCATCCTGGTGACACACGCTGAAAACCAATACCCGGATTTCAAACAGAAATTTGCCTCCGTTTTTCCCGGAACACGAATTGTGAATCAGTATTGGGCATCTGAAGCCAATATCGGGGTAACCTGTCCTGAAGGGAATTTACACATCGATGAAGAATCCGTGATCTGTGAGGTGATCAATCAAAATGAGACGGGGATCGGGGATTTACTGGTAACCAATTTATACTCTTATGATCAGCCCCTCATACGTTATAAAATCGGTGACCGGGTGAAATTGTCTGACATGGAATGTCCTTGCGGACGGAAGACAAGAATCATTGAATGTGTTGACGGCCGGGCTGTGGAAGAGGTAAACCTGCCCGACGGCCGGTGTATACCCGTCACTGTCTTTAACGTGTCCAGATATTCCACCAATGTTTCTGTTTACCAGTTGATTTATCATGACAGGCAACCCTGGATTGAGCTAAGGTATATTCCGGTTGATCACGATGTGTCTATAGGTAAAAAGAATATTGAAGAGTATTTCAAGAGCAGGTTTGGACTGGAGGTCATCTTCAGGAAGGTGGATAATGTGGAATATACACCAGGCGGTAAATTCAAAAAGCTAATTAAAATTGAGTGAAAGAAATCATGAAGGTTAATTTTCTGGGAGATATAGGGGTATTTAAAAAATTCGAAGATTTGGGGATTGATCCTTTTAAGGAGGTTCGCCTGCCGGATGCAGATCTGAATATCGGCAATTTTGAATTTATCGTAGCTAAAAACCCTGTGCCCTTTTTTTATGATGTTCAGAAGAGGTACAGTTGCAGTTCAGCATATCTGAAGAACCTGAAGATTGAAATGTACAGTGGCTTGAGCCTTGCCAATAATCATTGCCTCGACTATGGTCCGGAAGGTGTTCAGGATACTTTGGGGATTCTGGAAGATAAGGGGATTACCGTTTTCGGGTATTCTCATGGAGAAGGCTACTCGGTCGGAGTCTTCGAAAAGGACGGCATAAGGCTGGCACTGATCGGTTGTGTCAAAGCCGGCAGATGGAGCAGGGAAAAGCATGGTTTCGGCCCCGACAGTTATGATCCCATAAAAATTGTTGAGGAAATTCAAAAACTGAAGGAAACATTTGATCATGTTGTCGTGTTTCCTCACTGGGGTACGGAACTGGTCGAAATACCCGATCACAGCGACACTGTGAATGCCAAGCTGTTTCTGGATTCAGGCGCTTCTGCGGTTATCGGGCACCATCCGCATATTTCGCAGGGCATCGAATCATACAGGGACGGTATCATTGCATACAGTCTCGGGAGTTTCATCTATATCCCCGGTGAGGAACTGGGTTACAGTAAGCATAATCCCAACCGGAATATCTCATTATGTCTGAATGTTGATTTTGGGAAAAATAAAATAAATGCTTTCAATGCCCGGTATTACCGTTATAACCCGTTGAGGAATATACCCGAAATGCTTGAAGATGTCAAGATTAAAGAATATGTGGATTTTCTGGACGGGAACATCTATAACCGCAAGCTCTACAGGAAACAGTTAAGGGCTGTTTTATTGAGACGGGAGTTTAAATCATTTGTACAGAGGTTCAGGGAAAAGCCTTTGACCACTGTATATAATTATATGGTAATGTTAAATCCAAAGAAGCTTAAAAAACTCTTTTCATCCTGAACGTATGGAAGACTTTCTTTACCGTTTTCTGTCCTTTTTTAATAAGCTTCCTCTGCCGGTAAGACAGTCCATCGGTCGGATTTACCAAATCATTCCGGCGCGTCTGAAATATGGCCGGTTTTATTTTAAGTATTATTCCAGGCTGGAATTTTTCAGTCACTTAACTACAGCTGCTCAAATTAATGAAGAGCAGGGAAAACTTCTGGTTCAACAGGTGAATGCAGCCGTTGAATCCATCCCTTTTTACAAGCAGTTACAGAAATTGAATACACGGGAAGATATCCGGCATTTTCCGGTCATCACCAAAAAGACCATTCTGGATCATTACGAAGAATTTTTAAATCCACAGTTGAAGAATAAACGCCTGAAAGCAAATACGGGAGGGAGCAGTGGCACCCCCCTGGAGTTTTATATTGAAAAAGATGTTTCCAGACCTAAAGAGAAGGCTCATTTCAACTGGTACTGGGGAATGTCTGGTTATAAACCCGGAGATCCCATGCTGATGGTCAGGGGTGTTCCCCTCCAGGGGAATAAAACGCATGAATACCGGACGCTTGACAACATTTTGAATGTTTCATGCTTTACGGTCAACGAAACAAATATTTTGCCTGTCCTTGACGCGATCAACAGGTTTTCGCCCCGGTTTATACATGCTTATCCGTCCTCACTGAAAGTGATTACGTCATTGCTTGAACCATACCGGCTGGGGATTGAATTTAAGCCCAGGGCGTTATTTCTGGGATCTGAATTTCTTTCAACCGATGACAGGAAGGCGTTTGAAGATTTCTTCGGGGCACCGGCCATAAACTGGTATGGTCACAGTGAAAGGCTCGTGCATGGTGGTAACTGTCCATATTCCGGTGAATATCATTTTTATCCTGCCTACGGTTATCTTGAACTTCTGGATGATAATGACAATCAGGTGACCTCGGCCGGGGCGGAAGGCCGTATCGTAGCCACCGGCTTAGATAACCATGTGATGCCGTTTATCCGGTATGATACCGGTGATATGGGAATCCTTTCCGGAAACAATGAGTGCAGCTGCGGGTTCCGGGGGATCAGTCTTCAGAAAATTTCAGGACGGGGACAGGATGTCATTCAGCTTACGGATGGTACCAGGGTATCGCTTACCGCATTTATTTTTGGGCAGCATCTTGAAGCCTTCGATAAGATCAGGGAATTGCAGGTCATTCAGAATAAAGTTGGGGAGGTTGAACTGGCTGTGGTAAAAAGCCCGGCTTTTACCTCAAGGGATGAGAAATCCGTCATGGACACCCTTAGCCGTTCGGTGAAGGGAAATATAAAACTTTCCATTCGTTATGTATCTTCAGTTTCCAAGACCCCGCGCGGGAAAAATATTTTTTTCATCTCCAAACTGGATTCTTAATACATAGAGCTTATGGCAACAGTAGCTGTCTTTAAAAACAGGGTGCAATTTATCCGACTGGTTCTAGGCGAAAGAACGAGGAAATCTGTTTTGAGAATGATTTCAGAATTAATATACCTGACCTTCCTGAACAGAGCATTACCCTCCTATTATTTCACCCGCCGGCTTTTTATGAAAGAAAAAAAAGAAATAAAAAATTATCTGCCCAATAAGTTTCTCTATGGTGTTGCAGGGCGCATCAATGACCTTGGGGCTGCGGTCGTCCTTTCTGATAAATTGTATTTTGACCTGTATTACCGGAGGTTTACCGAACAATTGCCGAAGATTCTTTCTTACAATCACAATCATTTCTTTGTAACCGGGGGCCGGGGTCAGAGCATTGGCAATCTCCCGGATTTCAGTTCACTTCTGAAGGATCTCGTTTTTCAGCATTCAGACAGTGGCTCTGTTTTCATCAAGAAGATGTATGACTCTTATGGCGGTCGGAACACCTACCGTCTGAGGCGTGAAGATTTTCCCCTGGCAGCCGACCGTCTGAAAAGCATGTATTCCGACATTGTCAGTTCGGCGTATCTCTTCCAGGAGACGATTATACAGCATCCCGAGCTGGACAGGATCAATCCATCCTGCATCAACTCGGTCAGGATTGACACTTTCGTGGACAAAGACGGAAACAGTGAAATCCTTTCGGCATTGCTGAGGATGAGCATTAGCAATTCTCATGTTGATAATGCCACATCCGGAGGATGTTATGTTGGCATTGATTCTGCTTCAGGAACCCTTTCCAAATACGGGTACTCCTTCATTACAGTGACAGGAGGCGCGGTATTTACCCATCACCCGGTTACCGGCACTCAGTTCGAAGGGTTTAAGATTCCCTTTTTCGGGGAGCTTCAGACTCTCGTATTGAATGTTTCCAGGCTTGTTCCTTCGTTAAGGCTTATCGGATGGGATGTGGCAATAACACGGAACGGGCCTGTTCTGATGGAGGGGAACTGTGGGTACGACATAACCCTCAACGATATGATATATGGGGGATACAGAGCTAATCCGGGTTTCAGAAAGGTATTGGAGGAACTGAATCAAAAAAACATTATGAATTAATATCATTTTACTATGAAGCAACTCATACAAAATTTTAAAAGCGGCGATCTTTTTGTTGATGAAGTTCCTTTACCGGCTCTTTCGGAGGGTTATGTTCTGGTGGCCAATCATTTTTCACTGATCAGTGCCGGCACCGAGAAATCTACTGTAAGCACAGGACAGGCTTCTTTGCTTGGAAAAGCCAGGAAAAGACCTGACCTTGTGAAACAGGTCATTCAGAACTATAAAAAGGAAGGTTTGAAAGCGACCCTGGATAAGGTCAGGACGAAGCTTGACTCATTGAAAGCTTTGGGTTACAGTACATCCGGGGTGGTTCTGGCATCCATGGATACCGACCGGCGTTTTAAGCCCGGCGACCGTGTGGCCTGTGGAGGGCAGGATTATGCCAGTCATGCCGAGGTGATTGCTGTTCCCCAGAACCTGGTTGCCAAAATACCTGATGAGGTAAGTTTTGATGAGGCCAGTTTTACAACCCTCGGGTCTATCGCTCTTCAGGGTGTCCGACAGGCAGACCCGCAGCTTGGTGAAAATATTTGTGTGATAGGGCTGGGTCTTCTCGGCCAGATTACCTGTCAACTGCTGAAGGCTAATGGCTGCAGGGTTTTCGGTATCGACATTTCTGCTTCCATGGTTGAATTTACGACAACCAGCCAGCATATCATGGCCATGGGCAGGAACAATGAAAACCTGCTGGCTGCCATCGATCATTTTACCGGAGGTTTCGGATTTGACAAGGTGATCATTACCGCCGGTGCTCCTACAAATGATCCGGTGGAATTGTCGGGACAGATCCTTCGTAAAAAGGGCAGAGTGGTGGTTGTGGGCGCCGTGAAGATGGATTTGCCGCGGGATCCGGATTATTACCGCAAAGAACTCGAACTGAGGATGTCGTGTTCCTACGGTCCGGGCAGATACGATCCGGGTTATGAGGAGTATGGAAATGACTACCCATACGGTTATGTGAGATGGACAGAACAGAGGAACATGGAAGCGTTTCTTCAGCAGATTGCCGGTGGCAATATAAATCTAAGGCCGCTAATAACCCACGTGTTCGATATCGTCGATGCCGTGAAAGCTTATGATATCATTCTTGGCAAGGTCAAAGAAAAGCATGTTGGAATCCTGCTGAAATATTCGGTTCCGGAGGACATTTCCAACGCACCGGTCACGGTAAACGTTAATCCTGTTAAAGAATTTAACGTCGGATTTATAGGGGCAGGCAGTTTTGCACAGTCCTACCTGATTCCAGGCGTCAGGGACCATGGTTCACTTGATACGGTGGTAACCCGGACGGGGATCAGTGCCAGTAATGTGGCTAAAAAATTCGGATTCTCTAAAAGCTCAACCGAACCATCCGATATTTTCGGAAACGAATCGGTAAATACGGTTTTCATTGCTACACAGCATGACACTCATGGGGGATTTGTGGCCGAAGCCATTAAGAGCGGAAAACATGTTTTTGTGGAAAAACCTCTGGCCATCAATGATGCCGAACTCGACGGGCTGATAAATCTTCACCATCAAAACAGCGAAACAGGTATCATGGTAGGGTTTAACAGGCGGTTTTCAGCCATTGCCGGCATCGCAAAAAAAACGTTTGAAAATATCGGGGAACCTCTGGTTATGAATTTCAGGATCAACGCCGGCTATATACCGAGGGATCACTGGACCCAGACGAAAGCCGGTGCAGGCAGGATTATCGGTGAGATGTGCCATTTTATTGACCTGATGCAATATTTCACCGGTTCAGACCCGGTGAGGGTATTTGCAGAGTGCATCAGTGCCGGAAGTGATACCATCAAGGATGACGATAACATCTCTGTCGTAGTGAAATTCAGGGATGGTTCATTGGGCAACCTGGTATATGTTGCCAACGGGGATAAGTCGTTGCCAAAGGAATACCTGGAGATCTTCGGAGGGAATTCGGTTTTTATGATCGACGATTTCAAATCGGGTAAACTATATAAGGATAACAAAGTAAAACAGTATAAAAACCAGGGGAAGGGACACCGGGAGGAAATCGCGGCTTTCTTCGATGCCTTAAAACAGGGGGGACAGATGCCGGTTTCGTTTGAATCACTTTGCATTACAACCAGGACTACTTTCCGCATCTCCGATTCCCTGGCAACAGGATTACCCATGGACATTAAAAAACAGGCTGAATATGCGGGCTGATATACCTGAAAGTTTTCATAAACTGAAAGCCTATTGTGACGGGGAAGATTACCGGGGCTGGGACCCTTATGACGGGCTCAACAGCCGGCTTTTTCAATCCCTGCCTTTTCTGCACAACAGCCGGTTGGCGCGGTTGATGTGGATACAGCTCTTCAAGCAAAATCCGCTGAACCTTAGAAAACCGGCCATGGTTCCCCGGGAATGGAACCCTAAAGGCATCGCCTTGTTTTTAAACGGGTACTGTCATCTTTATGAAAAGAATCCGGGCGCGGAAAATTCCGTGAAGATCAGAGATCTTGGCAGGAAGCTCATTTCTTTAAAATCGGAAGGCTATTCGGGAGCCTGCTGGGGATATAATTTCGACTGGCAGGCAAAAGCCTTTTTTCAGCCCAGGTTTACGCCAACCGTCGTTGCCACAACTTTTGCCGGCTATGCCCTGCTCGATGCATACGAAATAACCGGGGAGGAGACCTTTAAAGAAACGGCACTCAACGCTGCAGAATTTATCATGAACGATCTGAACCGCACCTATGATCCCGACGGGGATTTTGCATTCTCCTATTCCCCGGAAGACCGGACGCAGGTTTTCAATGCCTCACTTCTGGGATCGAGGATGTTATCCCAGGCTTTTCATTTTTCTCCTGAACAGAGCTATATCGAAGCCGCCAGGAAATCAGTCTCATTCTGCTGTAAACATCAGAAAGCAGATGGTTCATGGACTTATGGCACCCTTCCTTACCACCAGTGGATTGATAACTTTCATACCGGCTACAACCTCGAATGTATTTCCGAATACCAGAAATACAGCGGTGACATGTCATTCAGGGAAAATCTTCAAAGAGGATTTGATTATTATATTCAAAACTTTTTCACGAATGAAGGTATTGCGAAATATTATAACCATAACATTTACCCGGTGGATACCCATTCCCCGGCACAATTCATTATAACTCTCGACAGGCTTGGCAAGCTGGATGAGTATAAAGAACTGGCTGTAAAGGTACTGAACTGGACCATCCGGAACATGCAGGCGGATGACGGGCACTTTTATTACCAGAAGAAAAAATATTTTACCATCAGGATTCCATACATGCGCTGGTCACAAGCCTGGATGTTCTTTGCATTGAGCAGGTTTATGAGTCACTTTAATCTTTGAAGGATAACATATTCCTATGATGTGAGACCTGGAAAAATTTAGGCGCCCGAAGGGTTTAATCTGTGAAGAAAAGACCTCTTCAAGGTTCTGACCCATTATGGTTTTCTTCCGTTTTCACAGAATGATCAGCCGGATACGCTTTTGCCGGGCCATATAGAGTTTAGTCAGGCTTTTTATTCAGGAATCCTGCATTTCATCGCCGGAATCCTTTTATTTCCAATGGAATGTATTAATTTGTGGGGACAACTTAAGAAGGTTTGACATTTTTTCATGTTTGTGTGTTCAGGCAACATAACGAAGGAAATAATGCAATGAAACTCTACCAGCTAAAAAGTCAGTCCAGAAACTTTTATAGAGTGGTGATGAAAGACCCTTCCAGGAAAAGTCTTCCACTCATGAGTTTGGAATTTGCCGGGTATCTCCTCACGAAGCCCGATACTGCAAACCAGTATTTCACAAAGTTTTTATACCGGAAGGATTGTGATCCTCACGGAAACTATGTTGTCCCTGAGAGAATTTTATATAAATGCTGGGCAATGAATGATCCCGTATACATTCCCATTGTCGAAGATAAATATCTGTTTGAACGGTTCTTCAGTTATCACCGCATGCCCGTGGCCATTAGCCTGGCCTATAACTGTAACACATTGTTTTTCAGAAATAATAAAATGATCCAGATCAATTCTTGTGAAGACTTCAGGGCGTATTTAAAGACACTTCTTCAGGATACAGGACCTTCAGGAGCCCTGATTATTAAGAAAAGAAGCGGTTCGAGCGGGGGGAAATCGATTTTCCGTGTCGGGGAGGGAGACCTGGATTCCGGCAACACGAAAATACGGCATATTTTTACAGAGGTTCTGAAGTCGGAATACCTGTTTCAGGAATTTATTTTGCAGCATGAGAGCATAAATCATCTTAACCCGAACTGTGTAAATACCATAAGGATTGACAGTTATACGAACCGGGCCGGTGTGAGCAGGGTTTATTCCGCTTTCGTTCGTATGGGGATGAACCGGGCTCATGTGGACAATGTTAGCAGCGGCGGCGCCTATGTAGGGATAGATATGGATAGAGGAACATTAAAGTCCAGGGCTCATACTGATTTCAGTCATGGCGGAGCAAAAAATTATTTTACCAATCCGCAGACGGGTACCCGGTTTGAGGGTTATCCGATCCCGTATTTCAAAGAGGCAACCGATCTTGTTTGCAAGGCGGCTGCTTTGATACCTCAGTTGAAGATTCTGGGCTGGGATGTGGCGATACTTCCCGATGGTCCCATGATCATCGAGGCCAACGATACTCCCGGGATCACTTATTCAGAGGTCGCGTCCGGGGGATTCAAAGGGAACCTGATTTTTGAGGAGGTCCTGGATGAAATAAAAAATGAAAAAAGGCGCAGGCGAATGTTCCGTAAAAGTCGGACGGCAACCTGAATATCCATACGCCGAAGAAGTTTATGAAGCCGCAGGACCGGGCCTGAATTTTTCGCGGAAAACCAGATACAGGAAACGGGAGTTTCCGACGAGATATCTTTTCCACATTCTCCGGGGTTCCTGGATAAAACGATAAAACCATTCCATCCCGGTTTTCTGCATCCACACCGGGGCGCGTTTGGTAAATCCGGCAATCACGTCAAAAGATCCTCCGACGCCCATGTTGAAGTTTACCCCTGATAATACGTCCCTGTAAGTATACATGAAATTTTCCTTGTGAGGGGAAGGCATGGCCACAAATAGCAGTTGAGCGCCGCTCTCAGAGATCTGACGTGCGATTTCAGGTTCCTCCTCCCTGGTAAAATAGCCGTTCCGGTAGCCGGCAATAACTTCTTTGCCGTATTGTTGGCTGTATATTTCAACCACTTTTTTCACGACGTTTTCCCTGGCACCAAAAAAGAAGCATTTATATTTTTTCAAGGATGCAAGTTCTACGAGATTTTGCATCAGGTCAATACCGGCCACTCTTTCGGGAAGAGCATTTCCCAGGAACCTGGAAGCCCAAACGATACTTTGACCATCGGCATTGATCAGATCACAGGTTACGACACTCCGGTGGAGGTCAGAGTCTTTTTGCATGGCAACAACCTTACCGGCATTAATCACCACATGATTGATTCTCTGTCGGTTTTGAATAGCAAGGTCAATCTGTGCGGTTGTTTCTTCCATAGTCAGGGCATCAACAGGTATGCCAAGGAAATCGATTTTTTTATTTACTGAAGTATTCATGGTCAATGCGATTCCATAAGTTGTTCAACAATGCGACCTGCCGTTAATCCGTCCCATAATTCCGGGCGTTCGGGATGTCTTTTCACGGAGAGGGTATACCTGTATTCTTTTCGGATAAGATCAATATCATTCCCCACGAGGACGCTGGCACCCCCATGTTCCCGAAGGGTAACCGGGCGTTCCGTATTCCATCGGAGGGTAAGGCATGGTGTGCCGAGTACGGTACATTCTTCCTGCAGTCCGCCACTGTCGGTCAGCATGATCCGGGCATCCATGTTCAGCCTGAGCATATCATGATAATTAACAGGTTCAAGAAGGTACATGTTCGGGGTATTTGTGAGTTTCTGCCAGAGTCCGAAATCCTCTGCATTTTTGCGAGTCCTGGGATGCATGGGCCAGAACAGGACCATG
Source organism: uncultured Bacteroidales bacterium (assembly GCA_963732905.1). Taxonomy (GTDB): domain Bacteria; phylum Bacteroidota; class Bacteroidia; order Bacteroidales; genus DASQZK01. Next base: position 7,147 of record CAVTBM010000002.1, on the reverse strand, counting down.
TCCCGGCAGACTTCGTCCGACAGGAAATTCACCAGATGTCCGAGCGTATCCCTTGAATCCACATTGGATGGCCGGTGCAGGGTTACAACACCAAACGGATACCTGGCCAGGAGATCTGACAACACAGCCCGGTCTATGCCACCGGGAGAGAGTGTATTGCCGGAGATGATATCCACAGGACTTAGGCGGGAAGCCTTTTCCCGGTTTGCTTCAAGGGTATCGATCATGATATTTCCTACAAAACGGATTTTTTCATCGGGGACGCCTTCTTTTTTAAGGTTTTCTCCGGATATCCGGTCGGGAGTAAACAGCAGGTCCGAAAGCCTGTCTGTGACAAGGCGATTGATCTCTTCGGGCATTTTCATATCTCCTGAGCGTAATCCGGCTTCGATATGGCAGCACCTGACATGTTCCTTCTTCGCCGTGACCGAACAGGCCAGTGTAGCATTGACGTCGCCCACCACGACCACCCAGTCGGGCTTTTCTTTCCTGAGGACTTTCTCAAATTCAATCATGGTCTGCCCCACCTGCTGGGCATGGGATCCGGATCCGATTTCGAGATTTATATCCGGATCAGGGATGTTCAGGGCCTTGAAAAAAGCTTCAGACATTCTGACATCATAGTGCTGGCCGGTGTGCACCAGGATATGCTGAATGGCTGATTTATGCATGGTATTATATTCTTCTACAGCCCGAATAAAAGGGGCAATTTTCATGAAATTCGGACGAGCGCCCACTACGGAAATAATTTTTGTCATCTGCAGGTTCATTTCGTGTATTACTGAGAAAAAGAAACGGTTTTCTAATCATCACAGACTTCCGGGCTGCGACAGATCACACCAAAAAGTCAATCTGCGCTACCCGGCTTATTGACTTTAGTATTATCAATAAATTTTATTGTGTCATAAAATCCCTGAAACATTTTACTTATATGAGCAATGGTATCGGTAGTCTCTTTTGCTTTTACTGAAAAATCAGCATAAAGTTTTTCATCCTTAAGGGTTGTGAGAATCTTTTCCTCGATCTCCTCCGGCTGTCTTACAATATAGCCATTGACGTGATCTTTCAGGTAAATGATTTCAGGGGTATTCAAACCTTCAAGAGTGATGACAGGTATGCCCCAGAAAAACGCCTGGTTTAATCCCAGGCCAATATTACCCGGTATGCAGAAAAATTTCGAGGCATTAAAAACAGCCTGAATTTCTTTATCCTCATATATCTCGCCCAGGTAGTAATAATTAGGCACTTCGCGGATAATGTCAAGATGATGAGGTTTTATTCCCGGGCCTACAATCACCAGGGCGATGTTCTTGTCCCTGAAAAGATTCAATAAGACATCCAGTTTCTTCAGTTCTGTGACCCGGCCAACGAACAAAACTAAATGCTCCTCCCTGATGTGGTATTTGGTTCTGATATAATCCAGGTCCTTCTTTTTATCCCTCGGTTTAATACCTGAAAAATCGAGGGTGTTATTGGCAATAAATACTTTGGGGTGATTTTTTTTCTTAATGTACCTGAGCTCCCCCTCAGAATAAAGAATGATGGCATCCGCAAGCCGGTGAAGATGATTATATATGATATTCTTGATCACATTGTCAGGGGTTAACAGATTTATCCCGTGTCCCCAGTAAATCAAGGGAATCTTTTTTATCCTGCAGTAATACATCACCGGGTAAATCCGGGTATCAGAAAGGTTGAGGTAGGTGATCACATAATCGGGCTGATACTCGCCGATAAACCTTATGTATTTCAGATATGAAGGTTTTTCGATATAAACGTTAAATTTTGGCTTTAAGCTGACATCCTGTATGCTGTTGGCAAGAACGGCGAAATCGATTCCCAACTTTTTAAACTCCTCGAAGAAGTAATTATATATCCTGATTCTATAATGGTGTACGTGAAAGGAGACAAGCAGTATTTTTTTCATATATTTACAAATCAACCGGTTAGCTGTTTCATCGTAGGATACCAGATCCTTTTTGATGTATAAAAGATTAAAAGTATGTTTTGGACGGACAATTTATTCAATTTTGAGATATGAAAGAGACCTCAGGTTGACATAAATGACCTTAAAAGTAATTCCTGCATCATGATTCGAATTAGTAATTCGTCTTTCAGACATGGATTTAAATTCAGTTGATCATGGTATATAGTTGTTCAATGAAAGAATAGTGTTCCTGTATAATCGATATCGGGGCGAAATTGTTCAATGTGGAAGAGCACCGAAGAGTAACCGGAAAATTTTTGTAGCTCAAAACATTTCATTTGAACTGATGGCAGGTAAATAAGTCATGTGAAAACGGTAATTGATCAAATTTTCTTTATTCTGTCAATTAGTTTGCCAGTTAAATTCTGATTAAGAGGAAATATTTTGTTTTTTTACTTTAGTAAATATTCATGAAAATGAGATTCACTGGATTTATTTTCCTTAGTCTCTTTGCGGGTACCGTTCATGCACAGGATCGTGTTTTCAACATCATTTTCCATCAGGATTTTGAAAAGACGAGCACAGGCGTATACGATCCCAATGAATGGAAAAAGGACTGGGGAAGTCCGGCATACGCCAACAATCTGGAGCATACTTATATTGTTACGACAGACGGGGGTAATAAGGCCATGAAGTGGGTTTATCCTAAAGGGAGTGTGGGACCATCGCAGGGGGGCGGACAGTTTGAATACGTGATTCATCCTGGTACAGATGAAATTTACATGTCATACAATATTAAGTTCAAGCCCGGTTTTAACTGGGCCCAGGGGGGAAAACTGCCCGGTTTGAGAGGAGGTCCCGATAAGTATGGTGCCGGTCACAAGCCTGGGTGGGATGAAGGTTTTTCCAACGGACTGATGTGGGGTCATGGTTATGGAGGGATGCAGGATCAGGGCGGGCTGTATTTTTATACTTATTTTCAGGATCAGACCGGAAAGTATGGTGATTCTTTCAGATGGGGTAGTTTTACTTTTCAGACCGATCCGGAAAGATGGTACAACGTAACCATACGTATGGTAATGAATACGGTAAAGACTGACGGCAGCGGAGGGAATGATGACGGTATTATGGAGGGTTTTATTGATGGCAGGCTGGTAGTTTCAAAAACCGGGATGCGTTTCCGGAATGTATCATCAATACACATCGACAAGATGAAGATTTATAGTTTCTTTGGTGGCTCCGGACCCGAATATGCTGCCCGCCGGGATGAATGGGTCCTTCTCGATGATGTATACCTGTTCACGTATGCCAGTGGTGTGAAAGTTCCAAAAGGTAATCAGCCCGGACTGCCCGGCAGTGTTCTCCAGCTTCCCAATTTAAACAAAACAAGTAAAAGTTCTGCTGTTCAAAAGATTCCTCTGACATTTCCTTCCAGGGTACAGGCCCAGAATAATACTTCAGACAGTTTAAAGATCCAAAGGAGACCGATTTCAGACAAGCCGAATGTAACCGGCAATCGTGTAAATATTGATAATTCTGAGGTCGGGACTACCCGTCAGCCCGGTTTTAAGGCGGAGAGACCGGATACTTCTTCCTCTTACCGGGTTTCTGTTTCTGCACTGGAAGCTTCCGGAAAGGAAAGTCCAAAATCACCTTCCATAAATATTCCACCTTCAGAACCGGATCATGAAGCTCCTTCCGTCCCTGCCGGATTAGCCGTGACAGGCCAGTATGAAAATGAGATAGATCTTTCATGGCATCCTTCGTCCGATAATGTAAGGGTCGCCGGCTATCATGTTTTTGTGAACGGGGCGGAATATTCAAACTCCGCATCTGCCAATGTCAGTGTCAAACGTCTTCTGCCCGATACGGATTATGAGATTGCCGTTAGTGCATATGATGCAATGATGAATGAAAGCGGCAGGTCTGAAGCAATCAAGATCAAAACCGAGATTACTGACAGTAAGGCTCCGACTGTGCCACAGGGGCTCCGGATTAACAAGATCACCTCACGTGAGGTCAGCGTCTCCTGGAATCCATCCACCGATAATGAAAAAGTTGCCGGATATGTGATTTTCGTCAACAGTCAGGTAAGGGGTACTGCATTCGGCACATCCTATGTTATCAAAGGCTTGATCCCTGGTACGGATTATAAGATAACCATTGCTGCATTTGATGCGCGCAGCAATAAAAGCGAAAGTTCAGAACCGGTTGATGTTACCACCCCGGAAACAAAGGAATAAGTTAGGATTTAATGATCCTGTACCCCAGAGTTTTGTTTTAGTTGCAGGATCGTAATTGCAATCTACCGGCTTCTGTAAAAACATACTGTTGACAGACCGGAAAATCAAGGGTAAATATTGAAACATGGAAAAAAAGGACATTGAACGACTAAAATTAAGGCGGCAGTTTCTGTTAACACCTGTCAGTGTGAATGTTCAGGGGAATTTTAGGGTTGAAAGAATCAGGAAGGAATATCATTTAAGTTACCATTCCGATCTTTTATTTACCAAGGCCTTCTCTGGTGATAGAGCTTTGTACATTCTTGGGAACTTATTTGATCCGTTCAAACCCGAGTTTTCAAATGAAGATATCGCCAGGGAACTGGTCAGGTATTCGTTTGAAGAGCTGTTGGAGAAAAGTAAAATCTATGCCGGACGATACATCATTATTTACAGTTCCCCGGATGAATTGAAGATCTTTCACGACCTGTTTTCGCATTTAAAAGTTTACTGGGCCGAGGCTGAAAATAAAATCTGGTGCGGAAGTCAACCCCATATACTGGCAGGACTTCTTCATCTGAAGGAAACTGAAGATCCGGAAAGACTTCAGGTTTTCAATTCCATAAAATTTAAGAAGGAACAATATGTCGTCCTGATGAGTCATACTATATATGACGGGATCCAACACCTTCAGCCCAATCATTACCTTAACGTTCAGGAAGGGCATGTTAAACGTTACTGGCCTGATGAAACCATTGTAAGGAAGAAAATTAAAGAGGTAGTAAAAAACGGTTCCTCACTGTTAAAAGGTTATTTGCAAAGTGCGGCCAACAGGTATAAACTGATGATTCCGGTAACCGCAGGCTACGAGTCAAGAGTGCTGCTTGCCGCTTCAAAAGATATCCGCGACAGATGCTTTTATTATGTCAACTGGTACCCTGAGATTATTAAGAAGCCATATGATATCAGCATTCCGGAAAAACTTTTGCCCCACCTCGGACTTGAATTTCATGTCCTTAAACCGCCTGAAGTCATCGATCCCGATTTCATCAGGATATACAATGAGAATTGCATAGCACCCTTTCCTGAAAGAATTCCCATAATTTTTAATTTTTACCTCCATTTCGAGAATTATTTCAATACTTCAGGTTTGGGAGGGGAGACGATGGGATCTGCATGGAAATATTATATTAACCAGGAGATTGATGGCAGAGGACTGGCAAAAATATTTGGTTATGATACTTATCCTTTTTTTGTGAAGGTGTTCGATGACTGGCTGAAAGAAATAAAGCCGATAAGTAAGAAATATAATGTCGGACTCCCGAATCTGTTCTATCTTGAATACCGCTTATCAGGCTGGGGAGTAAATTATCAAGCAAATAAAGATATTTCCCAGGATGAATTTCTTCCTTTTAATTCCAGGAGACTACTCTCCGAACTGCACTCTGCCCCTGTCTATTACAGACAGTTAAGATCCAAACGGGTCGACGTTCGTATGGCAAAACATTTATGGAAGGAAACGCTGGTTTATCCGTTCAATCCCAAGTTGGAACACATCGTGAAAATGTGGCTCGAAAGACTGTACCTGTTTAATTTTTTAGCCCGGTTGTTCTCCAGAAAACCCTGAGACAAATTCTATATAATTTTAAAATTCCGTCATTTTTTCTTCATTCAGCCACCCCAGGTATTCACTCCCCCTGCCCGATATGTCTGAAAGATTATGGCGTTTACTTTCGAACTTAATTTTTGACCGTTGGTCAAAATCATTCCTTCCTCTTTTTAGCATCCATAATGTTCCTCTCTTTTCTTTTCTATACTACATGCATTAGGTATGTTGCTAATATTTTTCCCTCGCGAATAGATTTGTATATATATGATAATCAATATAATATAAGCAGATCATTTTCTGTTTGAGCATATTGTTGCCGCATTTAATTTAAAATCAGTATAAATAGAAATCAATTTAACTAAGGATGAAATGAATAGCAACAAAATTTCGTTTATTTGCGTAAACAAACCAAATGATGACGTTGATCTATTGATTAGTGGACTACGACGATTAAAAAGGGGTATTAATCAAAAATTACACAAATTCCTGAGACAGACCGAAAATCTTTTAAAAAAAGGAGTGAATGAGACGGATAGCAGTTTTACTAATTGTTTTCCTTGCCCCAGCTACGATAAAGGCTCAGGATAATGTATTTAATATCATCTTCAAGCAGGATTTCCAAAACGATACACCGGGATTATATAATGTTGATGAATGGCGGCAGGACTTTAACAATCCGGCCTATGCCAATGGTCTTGACAAAACTTATATTGTCACAACAGACGGAACAAACAAAGCCATGCAATGGAACTACCCGAAGGGAAGTGTCAGCCCCAGCAATGGAGGCGGGCAATTTGAACCGGTGAACAGTGCCATGTCTGATGAGGTTTATATGTCCTATAATATCAAGTTCAAGCCTGGTTTTGATTGGGTTCTGGGTGGCAAGCTACCCGGTTTGAGGGGAGGTCCGGATACTTATGGTGCAGGTGAACAGCCAAGTTGGTCCGACGGATTTTCCAATGGGCTGATGTGGGGTCATGATTATAATGGCCAGGACGATAACGGCGCCCTATATTTTTACACCTATTACCAGGATATGGCTGGAATTTACGGTGATTGCCGCCGGTGGGGAACATTTAAATTTCAGACGAATCCGGAACGCTGGTACAATATTACCATTCGTATGGTTATGAATACCATCAAAAGTGATGGTTCGGGAGGCAACGCTAACGGCATTATGGAAGGCTTCATTGATGGGAAACTTGTGGTATCCGTTACCGGAATGCGCTTCAGGAATGTATCGACGATACATATTGATAAGATGAAGATGTACAGTTTCTTTGGAGGATCAGGAGCTGAATACGGTGCTGCACGTGATGAATGGACGATGATTGACGATGTATATCTTTTCACTTACGCCAGTGGCGTGAATGTGCCCAGGGGACTCAC
>CAVTBM010000001.1:0-790482 GCA_963732905.1 uncultured Bacteroidales bacterium | reverse complement strand
TTGAAAGTAAAAATAATCAGCATTATAAAAATACATGAAAATTGAAGCCCATTTCAACCTGCTTAATCCCATTTTTGTCTGCTTAAGAATAAATAATCATCAATAATTATCTAATTTCCTAAATTTGAGTGATGGAAAAGATATTGTTGAAAAGATTATATGTCGTTTCCGTTCCCTCTTTCCAAATGCAGTATCGTAAGCGATTCCGATGCCAGCCGTCAAACTCTTTTAGTTTTTCGTGAATGTTAGCCAGACGGAAATTATTGATCCAGCCCAGGTGGATTGCTTTGATCTTCTGTTCCCGTTCATCGAAAGACATCTGGGTGGTTTTCCGGGTTGCCTCTTTTAGCCTGGCTTTTAAGCTGGTTATTCACTGTTTGTTAATTTATATGGTGTTCCCCGTCAAAACAGGGCAGGCTGTGAACTCACTTCGGTCGCTTCCTTCCTCCGATCACTGCGACATCTACATACAAGCTCACGTTAACTTTTAGGACGTTACAATGATGTGCTTGCTTATCCCAGGCTTATATGCCTCTTATGCCGTTCCTGTTTCCCGACTAAAGTGCGGGACAAGCTGTCAGTACCGGATTTTACTCATGATTGTTAATTTCTCAAAGGAATGTGTGAGGGCTTCGCCGTTGCAGTCTGGCTTCGTTACTCACTGCGGTCGTGAGCTCCGGTTCAGCCCCCGGATCGCTCCGGGCTGCCTTGCCAATTGCTAACGGTTTTCCGATGGTTATCGGGATTACTCCCGTCCGTAAGGGATACCGCCAAGGCGGCACAGGCATTGCACCCTCTGGAAAAAAAACAACACCTGACTTTGCTCGTTAATCAAAGAAAATTGTTATTTTCAATTATTTATTGAGCTTTCGACAGGTGTGTGCTACTGCTCATGCTGGGCACACACAAAGGTTGAATTCCAGCGGTCTGAAGGAAGTTTCGAAGTGTTGTGCATAATATAAATGTAATTTGAAGGCTGAAGGGTGGTGCGCTGTTGCCCGCCGGTATTTAGCCAGACACGTTAGCGAGCATAGATGTAATTGAATTTGGAGATAAATTAAAATTATTTAACAGATTAAATTTTGAAGTATGGAAAAAAAAAATTTAATAGAGCATTATGACGATAAATACTCTCACGAAAAAAATAATAAACATTTAGAGTTTATTTCTTACAAAAAGTACCCAATAAACAGGTTTGAAGCATGTATTAAATATTTTGTAGATAATTTTACCAAAAGAGGTACTATTCTTGAATTAGGAGCCGGAAGTGGAAATGTAGCCGATAGTATTTTGAAACAGGTAGAAAATATTGATAAATATATTATATCTGATTTCAGTGTAAATAGATTAGAAGGAATAAAATACTCTATTAATGATAAGCGAATGGTCATTAAGAGGATTGATGTGGAAGAATTCGATTTTAATAATATTGAAAAAGTTGATGCTGTAATTATGATTGCTCTTATTGAACATCTTATTGACCCTATAGGAACAATGAAGAAAATAAAAAGTGTATTAAAACCTAACGGTTTTGTCTATATTGATACACCGAATATAGCAGAGTATGGCTCCCGATTTAAATTGCTAACCGGACGCTTCCCTTCAACAGCCTCTAAAAAAGAAGGGAATTTGACGTATAATAATGAACCTGTAACTCTTTTTGATGAAGGACACCTGCATTATTTCACATATAAATCATTGTCAAAAATGCTTATAAACTATTGTGGATACGAAAAAACTGAAAAATATTATCAAATGGTGGGGAGAAAATTTCTAGGTAAGAGGATACACAATCAGTTTGCCAAGATATGGCCAGAAATGTTTTCGTCATTAATACTCATTGCAAGATAACTACGCTCGCTAATGGCGCATAAAAATAATTGCAGGTATGCTTTATGATAGACAAGGAGACTCTATGACTGCGATAAAACACTATAAAAAGAGTATCGAGCTATATGAGGATAGAATAAAAAATCCCGAAAAGAAAAAAGATTTGTATGCAAATTGGCTTAATCGTGCTGTTTCATTTATACTTTTAGGAAAAGAAAGTGAAGGAATGGACGAATTGAGAAAATTAAAAGCTCAAAATCCCGATGACTTAATGATAGATGAGATTTTAAAAATTAATAAACAGGATTATATTAGACAACTGATTGATAATGAATAAAAACGGCCTACAATCGAGTAGGCGGCTGACGGACTAATGTCCGCCAGTGCACCTCTCACACCACCGTAGTGCGACAAGAAGTCGCTTAATATAACTGTTTAACACCCACCTACGGGTGGATGATTAAACCTTGTGTTCCATCACAAGTAGCCTACGGGCACGTGCATATCGGGAACCTGAACAAAGTGAAGCTCATGACCTAAGGGAACAAACTGATTTGTGCGAAGCTGCCCGGAAAATATAGCCCACAAAGCGATCCTGTGAGGGAAAGTTGTTGTACCATCGTCAAGTACAGGGGAGTCAGGCTCAACCGTATGGTTGGCATACCAAAAATTTTTTACCAAAACAATGAAAACATTTGATGTCAAAAATGTTACTGTAGAAAATGGCGACTTTGTGACCGTAAGCAAGGATCACAAAAGTAATAAAGACAAAAATATAATTGCGTATAAACGAATAGACTAATTAAGGAGAAAGAGATGAGAAAAATTATTGTAATATCAATGATTTCATTAGATGGAGTCATGCAAGCTCCGGGCGGGCCAGAGGAAGATCCATCAAGCGGTTTCAACTATGGTGGTTGGACTGCGCCGTTTACGGATGACAACGAGAGCGAGTTCTTCCAAAAAAATATGCAACCCGCAGAATACCTTTTGGGCAGAAAAACATTTGCGATTTTTGCAAGCTATTGGCCTGAACATGCAGTCTTTTGGCCGGGCATAAATAACGGAACCAAATACGTCCTGAGTAACACACTGGAAAAGTCAGACTGGAATAATACCGTATTCCTCAAAAGCGCAAATGGCATCAAAAAACTTAAAAATTCAAATGGCGCCGACCTTCATGTTTGGGGAAGCGGCAAGCTCATACAACTGCTACTGAAGAATGACCTCGTGGACGAGCTCAGGCTTGTAACCTATCCGTTGACGCTTGGCCAGGGACAAAAGCTGTTCGCCAATGGAACGATCGCCGCAGCATTTACATTAACAGAGAGTTCGGTCACCCCTAGCGGAGTAATTATGGCCAACTACAAGCGGGCCGGGGATGTCAGAACCGCCACTGTTGGAGCTTAAAGAAAAATTACATGTTTGGATATCAGGAGGAACAGGTAAAGTATAACGCAGATATAAAAACGGCAAAATTGATTCTGAAAATGTGCAGCGCCCAACACGCAAAATATAGCCAAAAAGGGTTTTAGTGGTATGCGAAGCTTATCACCCGCATCAATTTCATTGTATCTTGATAGTGACGTTCTTCGCAATCCCTTTCAGGCCATATTGTCAAACGTTGGTGGCATTAGCAGAAAGTCCTAACGAACAAAAAGAACGAAAATGCAAAAGACGACCTGGCTTAAAATCAGAAAAAGAATTACAATATCTCTGTTAACAACTTGCGTTATCTACGCATTAATTTGCTTTGTTCTTATTTTCTGGCCGATACCAGGGAAAAAAGAAATTAAAAACTATGATTACAGTTCGATAGAGAAAACTGCAAACAGCTCGGTGCCTGGTGAGAAACATTGGATTAAAACACGGGATGGCTTTGAGCTCTTTTGTAGAATTTATAAGAGCGAGAGTAAAGATGTATTGATCCTGATACATGGTTCTGGTTCTGAAAGCAGATATTTGGCGAGTTTAGCCAATTCAATATCAAAATCAAATATTGCTACCGTGCTGACGCCTGATATGAGAGGTCATGGAGAAAACAGTGGAAAAAGAGGAGATATTGATTATATCGGACAGCTTGAAAATGACATCGAGGATTTGATCATGTACAGTAAGCAAAGTCTCGGTGCGAAACAAATTATTTTAGCAGGGCATTCATCTGGTGGTGGTTTTGTTTTGAGATTTATTGGTAATCCCAAAAATACAAAAGTTGACAAAGCCATTATGCTTGCACCATATTTAGGATATAAAGCACCAACCGTTAGACCTAATAGTGGCGGCTGGGTAACTGTGGCTATCAAAAGAATTGTGGGATTATCAATGTTAAACAAACTCGGGATACGTAAGCTGAATGGGCTGCCTGTTTTGTTTTTCAATTTGCCTGAAGCTTATAATGACAAGCTGCAAGTTCCTTCATACTCGTATCGTATGACAATCAATTTTACTCCTGAGAATTATAAAAAGGATATAAAAAATATACGTATTCCATGTTTAGTTTTAGTAGGAGAACAAGATGAAAGTTTTTATCCGGAACAATTTCAACCTGCATTTGAACCTGCAAAACGGTTTGTTACGACAGAAATTTTAGATAGCGTGAACCATTTAAGCCTTGTAAGCAGTCAGGAAACATTTGAAAGAATTAAAGAATGGTTGAAAGACGAACACCCTGAAAAAAAGAAAGTTGAGTAGAAACCTACTGCCACCAACATGCATATAGTCTATGGCGGGTTATGTTAAAGAAAAGACGAAATTTGAATTAAATAAAGAATAGTGTGAAATAAAAATTTGTCTTTCAAACTCCGCTGCAAAACCATATACCAACCGTTGTTAGCAATTAAAGCATACCCAAATACAACTAATAACATGAAGCGAATTATTTTTTTCTTACTATTATTTTCTCAGGTGTCAATTTTCGCACAAATTGAAACTGATTCACTAAAGTTTAAATTAATTGGATCATGGATTATTAAGGAAATTACAATTGATGGAGTGAAGAAACCTGATTTTGATCCTGCATTTCAGGATGAAATAATCTTAAGGGAAAATGGTATACAAACAACAACAGATAAAGAATATGAGTATGACCAATCCGGTCCGTGGAAAGTAGTGGAAAATAAATATATTGAACTCAAGGATGCCGAAACTAATGAAACTCAAATTTTGGAGATCATTTCAATTTCGAGCACTGAACTTATAGTAAAGGTAGACGGAAGTGAACCGGATATTAAAATGATTTTGATAAAAAAATAACTTCCACCAGATCAGACCTAACCAATTGCATTTGACGTACATATTTCATATATTTGTACGTAATACATCTTAAAATGGACACAAAATTAACGTTGCGGCTTAAAAAGAAAGTCATCGAAAGAGCTAAAAGATATTCAAAAGTTAATAAAACCAGCCTTTCAAAGATGATTGAGGCTTACTTAGAATCCATAACATCTGAAAGCACTGATGATATTGAAATTACTCCTCTTGTCAACAGCTTAAGTGGTGTCATACATCTTGATAATGACTTCGACTATCGAAATGAATATTCTGATTTTCTTTTAGAAAAATATAAATGAAAAAAGTCCTTATCGATACCAACATAATTCTTGATCTTTTTGCAAAGCGTGAACCCTTTTATATAGAAGCCGCAAAACTCTTCTCTTTAGCAGATAAAATGACAATTAGGCTATTTGTGTCCGCATTATCTTTTGCTAATTTAAATTACATCCTATCGAAACAAAAGAACTCAAATGAAGCGAAGCAACTTCTTAGAAAACTGAAATTAATTGTATCGATTATTGATCTTAATGATAAGATCTTAAGTCTTTCTCTTAATGATAATGATTTTAAAGATTTTGAAGACGCTTTGCAATATTATTCAGCAACGACTAGTAGCATTGATGTCATTATAAGCCGAAATCTGAAAGACTTTCAATGCTCCCAATTGCCCGTAATGACAGCTCAGCAGTTTATTAAATCGATTGAATAACTGCCAGTTGCCAGTCGAGTAGACTGCCGATAGACGGCTAGCGCCTATCGGAGAGCCTCTCCCACCACCAGGTCCCGGCGGAGTAACCGGGAGGCCATGTACCTGGCGGTTCACTAAACAATGGGAACCGAGGACGAAGGACGAGCTCAGCGTAAGCTAAAGAGCGTTAGGGTAAATTTATGAGGAACGATCTTTTGATACCATGAAAACATGGGTTCGTATCCTCGTTTGCAAAGTAGATTCACGGTGATCGTAGTATTCAGGATAGGACTTTGTGCAATGGCCCAGCCTCCCAGCCTGCTTCTGCTCCACCTGAAAGCGTCACGGGGATTAACACCAGGTCGAATCAGGTTTTTCCGTTTCCGTTCCCTCTTGTTATTCACATCGGGTTAATTTTCAATGGCGTTCATGACCTTCGGTTCCAATGGTGCCAGATACAGTACCGTAAGCGATTCCTGAGCCAGCCGTCCAGCTCTTTCAGTTTTTCCTGAATGTTGGTCAGGCGGAAATTATTGATCCAGCCACGGTGGATCGCTTTGATCTTCTGTACCCGTTCATCGAAAGTAAATTGAACATGAATACATTTAATAAACATAGCAGTGGTTTGATCGGTAATCGCTCTAAAACCCGCACAGCGCATACCGAAAAACGTTGTATGTGATTTTCAGAACAATTCAACGATTTATATTCACTAAAATAAAGTTGTACTAAAGGGCAACATTTATTATCTTTGCATTGTGAATGGTAAAAAGAAATTTAGAACAATCATTTTTTACAAAGATTACTTCGAAAAGTTCTTTGTTAAGCAGACACAACAGGTGAAGGACAAAATCATGTGGACCTTCGAATTGATTGAGAATCTGCCAAGAGTGCCCGAACTTTATCTGAAGCATATAAAGAATTCTGAGGGACTTTATGAAATAAGGGTTCAGAAGGGTAGTGATATATACAGGATATTTTGCTTTTTTGATCATGGACAATTGGTAATCATTGCAAATGGATTTCAAAAGAAATCGCAAAAGACACCAAAACAGGAAATTGAGATGGCATTAAAGATTAAAGGAGAATATGAAAATGAAAAAGGATAACACATTAACACTCGATCAATTTAAAGATAAACATTACGGAGAGCGAGGAACTGCAATGCGTGAAGAACTTGAAACTGGTTATGAAAATTTCAAGATTGGCGCGCTAATTCATGAGGCTCGTATTGAGAAAGGTTTGACACAGCAGGAATTAGCTGAAAAAGTAGGTACTACAAAATCTTATATATCCAAAATTGAAAACAACGTGAAGGAAGTTCGACTCTCGACACTTCAGAAGATTGTTGAGCTTGGATTAGGTGGACAACTGCAGCTTTCAATCAAACTCTAAGGATAAAACCACAGACAATCGAGCAGACTGCCGATAGACGGCTAGCGCCTATCGGAGAGCCTCATGCACAATATTATCCACAGCAGTGGCAACATCTCTTCGATTTCGGAAAAACCATATAGGTTAAATCATCACTCTTATCCAAGCCGTCCATATTCCAGGGTATATTCCTGAATCATCTTCTCCACCGAAGGCAGGACATCCTCCTCCCCCATCCGCCACGTCCAGTTGCCGGTTTGGGTAGATGGCCGGTTCATCCTGGCGTGTTGGTCGAGACCCAGGTAATCCTGCATGGGAATGATGGCTGTAAGAGCCGGGGACATAAAGGCCATGCGGATCAGTTCGGTGTTACAGTTACGGCCATTGATGCGCCGGCCGGCATAACGCCGGAGCCGTCGCCTGGATTTCTGTTTTAATTCGTGCCGGTACCATCCTTTCAGGGTATTATTATCGTGTGTGCCGGTGTAGACAATACTGTTCTTCCTGTGGTTATGCGGTGCATGGACCGAAGCGGCTATGTCGCCCCCGAAGGCAAACTGCAGAACCACCATTCCGGGAAAATCAAACTGGTCCCGAAGATCATATACGTCCTGGTTTACATCTCCGAGGTCTTCGGCAATGAAGGGCATGGCAGGAAATTCCTGCCGTATACTGTTAAAGAAATCCCGGCCCGGACCGGCAACCCATTCTCCGTTAACGGCAGTTGGTTCTCCTGCCGGTACCTGCCAGTAGTCGGCAAAAGCCCTGAAATGATCGATTCTTACAACATCATAAAGTTCCAGGTTTTTCCCCAGCCGTTGTTTCCACCACTTATAGCCATACTGTTTCATCAGGTCCCAGCGGTAAACAGGCATGTTCCACAGCTGGCCTTCATCATTGAAATAATCAGGCGGAACACCGGCGATTTTTTCCATCGATTTATCCGGTCCGAGCCTGAATAAATGGGGGTTTGCCCATACATCGGCACTGTCAAAGCCGACATAAAAGGGCAGATCGCCAATGATTTTAACCCCAATATCGTTTGCATACCTTTTTATCCCGAACCATTGATCGAAAAATAAAAACTGGGCAAATTTTATCTCATCCAGCTGATCCCGGTATTTTTCCCTGTATACCGCCAGGGATTCAGGAAGTCTGTCGCGGATATCCTCCGGCCATTCATTCCAGGTCTTCTTTTCAAACAGTTCCCTGAACAGGATAAACATGGCAAAATCCTCAAGCCAGAACGATTCTTTTGTGCAAAATTCTTCAAATGCCCTGGACAGGACCGGCATCTCAGAATCGTTGAATACCCTCCATGCTTTTTTAAGAAGTTTAACCCGGTAAGCTTCCGCTTCTTCAAACCGGGCTTCATCTGCATCATCTTCAAAGCCAACCCCGATATCGTCTGAAAAAACCAGACCGGCATCCTTCAGGAGTTCAGGATTGATCAGAAGGATATTCCCGGCAAAAGCCGAGAGGCAGCTGTAGGGTGAATAGGCCGTTTCTTTCCCCACATAGTTCAGTGGCAGTATCTGCCAGTAGGACTGTCCGTTCCGTTGAAGAAAACCGGCAAAGTCAAACGCCGGATTTCCCAGATCTCCGGTTCCGTATTTCCCCGGCAGTGAAGTAATATGGAGCAGGATGCCTGCTTTCCGGGATGTCTCCTGTATCCGGGCTTTCAGAAAACCTACGGAGGAATCCCTGAATAAATCCCGGAAGTGTATTGATTTACCCGGCTCGACGATTTCGCCGTTCACGAGATTTTCCCATTCCGAAGGATGCAGAACCGGCAATTCTGCACGGGTGGATCCCCAATCGATCTCTCCAAAACCGCCTTCACTTTCTGCCAGCAGATCGGTGAAACGCAACGGTACAGCCACAAAATACCACTGCCGTAAACGGTACCGCATAAATGCCATCACCCGGTCTTTATACGTGCCCTTCACTTCAAGGGGAATGTAAGCCGCAGTCCTGAAAAAATCAGGGTCGGCCTTTCGTTCCTGCAATGTAAGCCAGGTCAGCCACAATTTGATCTTACCGTTCACACGCTCTTTCCATAACGTTTCGTAAACCGTGCGCTTATCCCGGGTAAACAGCCCAATGATCTCATCCAGGCTTTCCGACAGGTTTATAAAATCCACCGGCAGACGGTTATCAGGATCAACAAAACTGAAATTCCATGTCTCGCATCCCCGGTAAAGATCAGGCACTCCGGGGCTGGTATTCCTTAGCAGAACCTGTGAAAGGGAGGCAATCATTCCGGGATCAATGATGATTTTTAAAAATGAGCGGAAGCTGTTCATAAAACCGTCATGTTCCAATAGCTTACCGGTAAATTCAAGCGTCCTGCTTTCATAATCCTCATCGGGACTGGTCCATGATGTATTATCCTTAGCCTCCCTGATAGATTTAAGAATTGCAGCGGTCAACCGGTCCAGGTATCCCTGATCATGTTCAAGGGCAGGCGGATAAGAACCCACAAGGGTCTGATAGATGAAATATTCATCATTGAGCGTGGGTATTCCGGATTTTCCTTCACGGATTTGTTCGCCGAACATTTTCCATTTGAAAACATACTGTTTCCATATTCCGGGAATATCGCTGATGACGGCCAGCCTGGCCCTGCTGTCTCCTCCCCTTTTTGAATCATGGGTAGATGTTGCATTCAGGGTCAAAGGAAATTCCCTGAGACGTTCCCTCATCTGATCATGAAAGGCTTTGGTTCGTATGCCGAAATAATCCGGTGAATCTCCGACTTCATTTCGGGCAATAAAAAAGGCATAACTGTAAAAAGCCGTATCCTCAAGTCCCTTCGCCATCAGCGGGCCGGTAAATTGCATACACCGGAGAAAAAAATCCCTGCCTGCGTACCGGCAGTTCTCATCCTGACCCTCATATAAAAAAATGTCCTGAAGAAGATCAAATTCGGCCTGCAAACCTGGCTTATGAGCTGAAGCTTTCTTAAAAACAGAGTGTATGAAATCCTTCATGTCCTGGTTAAAAGGTCCAAAACCGGGATACATTTTGTACACCGGACACTGAATCAGAAATTCAGCTATAGCTTCAGCCAGCCTGCTATTGTCGGGAAGGGGGAGTGTCAAACCGGGTATTTTCAGGAACTGATGAAGCAGGTTTTGCAGGTCACCGTTCATCCGGCTGAAGATGATAAAATGCTTCTTATCATATATCAGCTTATTGTATGCAGGATGTTTGTCATCCCAGGTTAAGTAAATATCATCGAAGACTTTGCCGTTATTTTCATTGATGAGCAGATTGTTCACCATGCTGCCGAAATCATAGCCGGTATTTCCCTGCACCGGCCAGCCCGGTTTCAGCTTCTCATCTCTTTCAAGGATTTTCTCCACCACAATGTAAGTCTCACTACCGGTAAGATTTCTGAGCCTTTTCAGGTATTGTCCCGGACTCAGCAAGCCGTCGATATGATCTATCCGGAGACCGTCGAAGATCCCTTCTTTCACGAGCTGAGACGTAAGCTCATGGTAGCTGTCAAAGACCTCCGGATCTTCCATCCTGAGGCTGATCAGTCCGTTGATCGTAAAAAACCGGCGGTAATTAATCCGTCGTTCACTCTCCTTCCAGAAAGCCGGCAGGTAAAATTGTTCTGCAATGAGATCCCTGAGTTTTTCTTTATCCTCATTGAGAATGCGGATTGAATTTTCTACCAGTGACTGAATTTCGCGGTCATCATGATACAGTTTGCTGAATATCCTGACGAGGTCATGAGAATTCTGATCACCGATGGTTTTGACCGCCTTATCCAGCCCGGAAGTCCCTGCGGCATTTAAAACAGTATACCAGGATTGGATGCTCAGCGGATAGGCCTTATCAAAATACTCCAGCACAAAGCCCTCGCCGGTAAAACCGGCCTTAAGCTCTCCCTTCTCCACCAGATCTGTCAACCCATCACCAAAGAACGGCAACAGGACTCTGTTTTTCAGGTCCGGGTCCCAGTGATCCCAGTCGATATCAAAATAGCGGTAATATCCGGAACGTTCCCCGTACCTGAATATATCGGCTATCCATACATTCTGGGGATCGAAGGCCTGGTGATTCGGTACGATATCCTGGAGCCAGCCCATGGATCGATTGTCCAACTCCCTTTTCAGTGCCCTGAGTTCATCGATGGAACCCAGCTCAGGGTTGATCTGCCCGGCGTCCGTAACATCGTATCCGTGTTCACTTCCGGCAACCGCTTTGAAAACAGGTGAAGCATAGACCGTCCGTATTCCGAGCTTTTCCAGATACGGGATCACTTTTCTGAGATCATCAAAGGTAAAATCCTTCGAAAATTGGATCCTGCAAGCAGATACAGGATTAAACACTTTCTTTCCGTTCATACTGATGCCCTTCCTTCGCAAACATGACCACGCCCAAAGGAGGCAGGGTTACGTTCAGGGAAAAATCCTCCTGATGATAAGGTACGGGTACTGCATCACAACCTCCGAAATTTCCATAGCCGCTGCCGCCGTATATTTCAGCATCACTGTTCAGTATTTCTTTCCAGAATCCTTCCTCAGGCACTCCGATACGATAATTCAAATGCGGTACCGGTGTAAAATTACAAATTACGATGACCGGTTTCGACGTTTTTTTATCATATCTGACAAAACTGAGAATACTGTTTTTGGAATCATTTGCATCTATCCATTTAAACCCGTTGGTTTCAAAGTCATTCCGGAATAAGGCAGGGTATGCCCGGTAGGTAGTGTTCAGGTCCCGCACCCATCGCTGAAGTCCTTTATGTGAATCCTGTTCAAGCAGATGCCATTCTACACTGCTATCGTGGTTCCATTCCCTCCACTGGCCAATCTCTGTCCCCATGAACATCAGCTTTTTACCAGGATGGCTGAACATATACCCGAAAAGAAGTCTCATATTGGCAAATTTCTGCCAGATATCTCCCGGTATTTTATCCATCAGCGACCCCTTACCATGAACCACCTCATCATGGGATAACGGGAGCATAAAATTCTCGCTGAAAGCATACCAGATGGAAAAGGTTATCTTGTTATGATGATAACTTCTGAAGAGTGGATCTTTTGAAAAATAATCGAGTGTATCATGCATCCATCCCATGTTCCACTTCAGTCCGAAGCCGAGACCTCCTGTATAGGATGGCCTGGTAACCATGGGCCATGAGGTGGATTCCTCAGCGATGGTCTGGACATCAGGAAACTTTGAATAGACCGATTCATTCAGATCGCGCAGGAAGGCAATGGCATCAAGGTTTTCCCTTCCCCCGTATTTATTCGGTATCCATTCACCTTCTTTTCTTGAATAATCGAGATAGAGCATGGAGGCTACCGCATCGACCCTCAGGCCGTCTGCATGGAATTGTTCAAGCCAGAAATGGGCACTGCTGATCAGGAATTCCTTGATCTCATTCCTTCCGTAATTAAAGATATAGCTGCTCCAGTCGGGATGATAACCCTGCCGGGGATCCTGGTGTTCGAAGAGATAAGTACCGTCGAAAAAATGTAGCCCATGCAGGTCGCCCGGAAAATGCGAAGGTACCCAGTCGAGGATCACCCCGATGTCATTCTGGTGCAGGCAGTCAACCAGATACCTGAAATCGTCGGGATCTCCAAAACGGCTGGTTGGGGCAAAAAAACCGAGGCCCTGGTATCCCCACGAGCCGGAGAAAGGATATTCCATTACGGGCAACAGTTCAACATGAGTATAGCCCATCTCTTTGAGGTAATCGGTGAGATAGTGAGCCATTTCGCGATAGGTCAGGGAACGGTTTCCCTCTTCCGTAATTCTCCGCCATGACTCAAGATGCAATTCATAAACCGACATGGGAGCATCGAGCGCGTTCCTCGCACACCGCTGCTGCATCCATTCGCTGTCTTTCCATTCATAATCATCCACCCACACCACAGATCCTGTTTTCGGCGGATGTTCGGCCATCCGGGCGTAAGGATCAGCTTTTTCAACCTTGTAGCCTGCCACGGCCGACAGTATATGATATTTGTATACTTCACCCCTGTAAACTCCGGGAATAAAACCCTCCCAGATTCCGGAGGCATCTTCTCTGACCTTCAGCGGATGTTCATCGACGGTCCAGTAATTAAAATTACCAATCACGGAAACTGCTGCCGCGTTGGGTGCCCAAACGGCGAAATGCGTCCCTTTTACCCCCTTGTGGCTGATTTCGTGGGCTCCCATTTTTTCGTAAAGGCTATAATGATTGCCTTCCCTGAACAGGTAGATATCATAATCTGAAATAAACAGTGTGTCGTACAAGACTTTCTGCGGAGGCTGAAGATGCGACAGTTCCGGCTCCGCAGGCTTTTCAGGAGTAACCCGGGTCGTTTTGGCCGGTGCTTTCACCTTTTCCCCTTCTGCCCTGCTTTTTTCATCCTTTCTGCTATGGGCGGCCGGCTGGCTGGCCCTCATATTCTTTTTTTCTGTTCCGCTCTTCTTCTGTTCTGTCATAACCTTTGTGTTAAAAGTTTGATACCTGATCTTTCACTCAGGGTAACCTGTGTCAGGCATTTTCTACTCATCTTATTCCCGTCCGACCATTAAATCCTCAACGATCTTTGCCAGCCCGTTCAGCGGTATTCTGATCCAGTCAGGCCTGTTATTCATTTCGTAATCGGTTTCATAGATCGCCTTTTCAATGACGAACAGCCTGATCAGCACTTCGATATGTTCCTGCTGCCGGGGGATGAACGTAGCACCTGCTGCTGTCTCCAGGTACGACTGAAGGAACTGGTAACTGACGTTCTTATACCAGTGCTCGACCCAGGGTTCGAACATCTGAGAACTTCCCGGATAGAGGTTCTCCTGGTTTTGAAGTCCCATATAGGCCGCGTAATGGAACGATCTGAGCATTCCCGCCACATCCCGGAAGGGACAGTATTTCAGCTTCCTGGCACTCAGTGACCGGATCGGCTCGCCTTCAAAATCAATGATGATAAAATCTTTCCCGGTAAAAAGAACCTGACCAAGATGGTAGTCACCATGGATCCGGGTTTTCATGGAGCTGATTTTCTCCGTGGCCAGGATGTTCTTCAGCTTTTCCAGAATGCCCGATTCATTATCCAGAACACTGTCGAGAAGGTCCAGGCTGTTTTCCGGTATCTTTCGCCGGTTAGCCCGCAGATCGGTGAAGGTTCGTTTTACCAGGGTTCGAAACGTCTGGTACATGGATTTCTGGTACAGCAGGGAGAAAGGCTCCGGAACAAAGTCGGGATCATCTTTTACCGACGCGATGGACAAATGCATCTCCGCAGTCCTTTTACCAAGAAGTGCTACCATTTCAAGGTAGAAATGATCGATCAGTTCATCCAGCCGTTTCCTGTCAGGTTCCTTGTAATCGTCGAGCAGGGCAGGCATATAATCCGGCGGCGAAGAGATACGATGTTTGGATGAACTGATCCTGTTGAAGAATTCACTTATAAAGGACTGTGTAAGTTCCCAGGCATTTCCCTGGTTTGGGATAAAAGCAGCCAGTGTTGCCAGGGAGATCATCTCATTGTTTGGCCTGCTATATTCGAGGGAACCTGCGAAAGAAGGCAGATTTTTAAACCGCGTCTTTTCCGTCAGGAATTTCAGGATTTCTATCTCCGGGTTCTTACCCTCTTCAGGGCTTCTGTATATCTTATAGAATAGCCTGTTATCATAGAGGATGGAAGTATTGGACTGGTCGGCGCTTACGACGTGAGACGGAAGAGGTAACTCCGCCTTTTTCACCAGCCGGCTTAAATGCTTCCCGGGCTTCCCGATGATGGTACCGGATTTCCCCTTCAGTTTACCTCCATTTACGATCAGCTCGAAGAGTTTTTCCTGGAGGACCGGGTTATACACACCGTCATAAAGGACCCCGCCCGTAGTTTCAAAATCCACATTGGTAAGTACGGCATGTGGATTAGCATCCTTTATATGTGAAGCCTGGTCACCGACAGCTACAGACACAGGGAACAGGTACGTTTCAGGCTTACTCTGGAAATAGCCAATATCCACCATAAGGATATGGGTGACATATTCATTGTCGCTGACCGGAAGTGTGTCAGTAATTTCAATCCCCTTGATCTTCCTGGCCTTCCCTCTGAACCAGCGGCTTTTGCTTATATAATTCAGCAAAATGTCCTCTATCTTTTTCATGGTTTCGGGGGTAAGCCTGTTCCAGTCATTCTTCTTCAGGGATACCGTAAAATTCAAACCATCAATTTCGAGTTTTTTCTGTTCATCGGTTTTTTTAAGTTCAAACCAGAAATAGTCTTTAAACTGAAGAGGGAAATAGTAATCAGCAGTCTCAATCTCCGGGAATTCATTCTGGCTGAAGACTTCGACCGGGACATATCCGGCGTAACCGCTGAGCTCGATATGTGCAATCTGGGAATAACGCGATAGGTTGATCAGCACAAGGATCTTTTCGTTTTCATACTCCCGGATGAAAGACAGCACCCGCGGGTTGCCCGTATTCAGGAACCGGATGCTGCCCCGGCTGAAAGCTTTGTATTGCTTCCGTTTGGCAATCACCCTTCTCATCCACCAAAGCAGGGATGACTGGTTTCTTTCCTGGTTGTCGACATTCAGACCTTCATAATGATATTCATAGTTTATGATCACAGGCAGGAAAAGACGCTGCGGGTCACTGTTAGAGAAACCTGCATTTTTATTCGGCGACCATTGCATGGGTGTCCTTACACCATCGCGGTCACCCAGGTAATGATTGTCTCCCATGCCGATCTCATCCCCGTAATAAATGATGGGAGTGCCCGGCAATGAAAAAAGGAGCATATTCATGATCTCGATTTTACGGATGTCGTTTCCGAGCAAAGGAGCAAGCCTGCGCCTGATGCCCAGGTTGATCCGCTGACGGGGATCGCTCGTGAAGCTTTTATACATGTAATCCCGTTCCTCATCGGTAACCATTTCGAGGGTCAGCTCATCATGGTTCCTGAGAAAGATGGCCCACTGGCAATTACCGGGAATCTCCGGCATTTGATCCATAATATCGATAATCGGGAAATAATCCTCCATTTTCATACTCATATAGAGCCGGGGCATGAGAGGAAAGTTAAATGCCATGTGACATTCATCTCCATTACCAAAATAGGCTGACGAGTCCTCGGGCCACTGGTTCGCTTCGGCAAGAAGCATCCTGTTATCCCATTTTTCATCGATATAGGCACGGAGCATCTTCAGGAATTTGTGCGTTTCGGGCAAATTCTCACAATTGGTACCTTCCTGTTCATATAGGTATGGCACAGCATCGAGACGTAAACCATCGACACCGATATCAAACCAGAAATCGAGTATTTTAAATACCGCTTTATGCACGGCAGGGTTTTCAAAATTCAGATCAGGCTGGTGTGAATAGAAGCGATGCCAGTAATATGCCTTGGCAACCGGATCCCATGACCAGTTGCTGGATTCAAAATCCTGGAAGATGATACGTGCTTCATTGTACTTATCGGGAGAGTCGTTCCAGACATAAAAATTCCGGGTGCTGCTGCGAGGGCTGGCTTCCCTTGCCTTCTGAAACCATTTGTGCTGGTTGGAGGTATGATTGAGTACCAGTTCAGTTATAACTTTCAGATCACGGTTGTGAGCTTCGCGGATGAACTTCCTGAAATCGGCAAGGGTCCCGTATGAAGAATGAATCCCTGAATAATCGGAAATATCATATCCGCCATCCTTCATTGGGGACGGATAAAACGGAAGTATCCATAATGCATTGACACCAAGTGACTTCAGATAGTCAAGCTTCTTAACAAGACCGTTAAAGTCACCAATGCCATCGTCGTTACTGTCGAAGTAAGACTGGACGTGGAGCTGATAGATGATTGCATCTTTATACCACAGAGTATCGGACTTTTTTTTCACAATGGCTGACATTTAGAGTTACATGAAATAATCAAAGTCCTTTTCGGTTCTGACTTTTTTCCTGACTTTGAAAATATGCACCGGCATGATGCCGGGATTGAGTTCAACGTAATTGAAAGATCCGTTCCAGAGATAAAAGGCTCCGCCGAGCATATCCTGCACCTGATAAGGTCCATGGTCTTCCATATCATACTTATCGACCGGGAAAAATACCCATCCCGTCTGAGTGTGGTGGGGATCCAGGTTTACCACAACGAGCACGATGCTGGAATAGTCGTCGGTATGCTTGCTGTAACAGAGGATCTGGTCATTGTTGATTTCATGAAAAGTAAGAGAACTATTGGATTGAAGGGCAGGATTCGTGTTTCTGATTTCGTTGACCTTTTTGATAATATTTTTAAGGCTTTTCCTGTCATCCGTATTCCAGTCTTTCACCTCATATTTTTCCGAATTGAGATATTCTTCGGAGCCAGCTTCCATGGGCCTGTTTTCCATCAGTTCAAATGCCGGTCCGTAAATCCCGTAATTTGAGCTTAATGTTGCGGCCAGTGCGAGCCTGATGATGAAAGCAGGTTTCCCGCCGGCCTGGAGGTATTCGGGAAGGATATCCGGAGTATTCGGCCACAGGTTTGGTCTCAAAAATTCAGAGAAATCCGTGCCGACAAGAATTTTCATGTACTTCGTCAGTTCCTCCTTAGTATTGCGCCAGGTGAAATAAGTATAAGACTGGGTGAAGCCCTGTTTGGCGAGCTGACACATGACTTTTGGGCGGGTAAAGGCTTCTGCGAGGAATATGACCTGAGGATCCTTTTTTCTCACTTCACCGATCACCCAGCCCCAGAAATGGAAAGACTTGGTATGCGGATTGTCGACCCTGAAGATCCGGACACCTTTTTCGATCCAGAACAGGAAAATACTTTTCAGCTCATCCCACAATGCTTCCCAGTCGTCGGATTCAAAATCCAGGGGAAAGATATCTTCGTATTTTTTAGGTGGATTTTCAGCATACTGGACGGAACCGTCGGGTCTCTTCCTGAACCATTGCGGATGTTCTTTCACATACGGATGATCCGGTGAACATTGAAAAGCAATGTCGAGGGCCAGCTCGATGTGAAGTTCTGCGGCTTTTTCCATGAGTCGCTTAAAATCATCGAAATTGCCCAACTTCGGATGAAGTGCTTTATGTCCGCCTTCACTGCTGCCGATTGCCCAGGGAGATCCCGGGTCATCCGGGCCGGCCTTGACACTGTTGTTAGGTCCTTTGCGTTTGGTTTTCCCGATAGGATGAACCGGCGGAAGGTAAAGCACATCAAATCCAAGATCAGCTACATACGGCAGTCGTTCAATGACATCTTTAAAGGAAGCATATTCGAGGCTGCCCGACTTAGCCGAGCGCGGGAACATCTCATACCATGCGCTAAATCCGGCTTTTGGCCTGTCCACCAAAACCTTTAGCTCCAGGTCGTACATCGTGACAGACTTCCTCACCGGGTAATTTTGCATAACTGCAAACAGCTCTCCACTGAGAATACTTTCTGTCTTTCCAACCTTCGACAGTACATTGGATCTGAAGACCTCCATGACGCCCGACAGAAATTTCCTGTCGTCGATGACCATGGCCTTCTCACTTTGCAGGACTTCCCCGATGAGCCCGGCACCGACAAGCAGATCGGCCTCATAATCGGTATCGGCTTCAATGCGTTTCAGAATGTCGCGGTACCACGACATAAACCGTCCTATCCAGGCCCTGACGGTATACACATAATCTTCCATGCTGTCGATGACGAAGGATCCTGTCCAGAGATCGTTCCCCTCATGTTCCATAGGCAAAGCCGCCCAGTCTTTCTGGCTTTCCCTCCGGTAAAGAAGTTCAGCACTCAGTTCATCATGCCCGTCACAATAAATATCGGCCGTAACCTGTACCTTTTCGTTGACGACTCTTTTTACAGGGAATTTGCCACAATTGATCCGTGGCCTGACATTTTCAATAATGACCCTTTGTTTCCCATTCATAATTAAGACGTTGTATAGATTATCATAGAATTTTCATTTACCCTGATCCGTTCATGTTTTCCGGGGATATCCGGGCTATTGTTCCCTGGCCCGAGCCATTCCTGCCCCGACGAATCGATCAGCTTCCGGAAGGTATTTTCCCCGGAAGCCGGAAGTGTGATGTATTCCGGTTCAGTTCCGTAATTATAAAAACACCATACCGTTGATTTGTTCTGCCAGCGATGTACTTCAAGCACCTTCCCCCTGCAGGAAGTCTCCAGGTTATTCTTATCTGGTATGGAAAACACGGGATGGTTTTTCCTCAATGAGATTAAGGTACGGTAATACCTTTCGAGAATCTGTGCATGTTCATCCGCTTCCTGGTTCCAGCTTAACTTTGATTTCAGGAAGGTTTCCTCATCGGAGGGGTCATCGATCTCGCTGATGCTGTTTTCATAAAATGCAGCCAATTCTTTTTGCCTGCCTTCCCTGACCTGTGTATTGAGTCCGGGATCCAAATGGCTTACAAAATAGAGAAACGGTCTTGTTTCCCCATATTCCTCCCCCATGAATAATAGGGGCAGAAAAGGACTGGTCAGGACGGTTCCCGCGACCAGTTTTAGTGTTTCGAAATCCACCAGGCTACTCAATCTCTCCCCGTTTTTCCTGTTGCCTGTCTGATCATGATTCTGGGCAAAGACCACAAACCGGGAGGCCGGGTTCTCTCCGGTTTCACTACCGAATGTCCTTTTTCTGTAACCTGAATATTTTCCATCGAAGACAAATGCAGAAGAGAATGCTTTTTCAAGTTTTGCGATATCCCCGAAATCCGCATAATAGCCATCTTTCTCCCCCGTCACCAAAGCATGAAGGGAGTGATGAAAATCATCGCTCCACTGGGCATCCAGGCCATACCCGCCTTTGACTATCGGAGTGATATACCGTGTATTATTCAGGTCCGATTCGGCAATCAGGTAATGATCTCTTCCGGTTTCAAGGTTGATACGGGCCGTTTCTTCGGCCAGTTCCTGCATAATATGTTTTGCGCTGATGTCAAAAATCGCATGAACGGCATCGAGCCGGAGGGCATCAATATGGAAATCCCTGAACCACATCAGCGCATTCTGAACGACATAATTCCGGAAACCGTCGCTGTAACGGTCGTCAAAATTTACGGCTTTGCCCCAGGGCGTGTGGTACTTCGATGTAAAATACGGGCCAAAGGAAGCTAAGTAATTCCCTTCCGGACCAAGGTGGTTATACACCACATCCAGGATCAGCGCCAGCCCTCTCTCATGGCATGCATCCACAAGTTTCATCAGTCCGTGGGGTCCGCCGTAGGAATGTTGAACGGCAAAGGGATAAACACCGTCGTAACCCCAGTTCCTTTTTCCTGTGAAAGTTGCCACAGGCATCAGTTCTATGGCTGTGATGCCCAGACTCGGCAAGGTAACCGAGTTTCGAGATGATGCCTTCAAAATCTCCGCCTGGAGTAAACGTACCGGTGTGCAGTTCATAGATGATATAGTCCGGGAGCGGGATATTCTTCCACTGTCCATCATCCCAGGAATAATCATGAAGGCTGAGAACCTCCGAAGGACCATGAACCCCTTCGGGCTGAGACCTGGAAGCCGGGTCGGGACGGGCACCAGAATTATCGGGGTTAAAGAGATATTTTGTTCCTGGCGGCAGATCCTGTAAAGTCAGATCCCAGTATCCATACTCACCCGGGTTCAATCTGAACCGGGCATGATCTTCCCCTGGCAATTCCAGCCAGACTTGCTGCGAAAATGGGGCCCAAAGACTGAATTCACAACGATCTGAAATATAATTTGCACCGACTGGCTTTCGAATACTCATAATAACACAACAATTCAGAGAAATATGCAGACACAGACAAAATTATCCTTTGATCAGGTCAATGATGGAACTCATTATGCACGTTCAGA
This sequence comes from uncultured Bacteroidales bacterium, assembly GCA_963732905.1. GTDB lineage: Bacteria > Bacteroidota > Bacteroidia > Bacteroidales > DASQZK01. The sequence goes on along the minus strand of CAVTBM010000001.1, from coordinate 769,509 downwards.
ATGAAACAAGGGGAGTTCGTGAGAAAAACAATTGTTCACCGGTCTTGTTAATCTTCAGGACATTGCCTGTAAATGTCTGTTAGTTTAAACATGTGTGCTTCGGAATCGTTCAAATCGTTGTAAATTTGTTGATGCAGATGAAACGTTTCTATACAGCGTTTTCATGAATATCATTTCCGGATAAAGACGGAAGTGTCGATTGTTGATCATCTTATTAAAAAAAGTATATGCCGATAATGCAGAAGTATCCGGGACCGGTCTGGCCGGGAAAGCCCTATCCGCTTGGAGCTAATTTTGATGGTAACGGGGTTAATTTTGCCATCTTCAGTGAAAATGCCATGGGCGTTAAACTTTGTTTGTTTCACAGTCCTTCAGACCCGAAAGAATACACACAGATACAGGTAACGGAAAATACCGACTATGTGTGGCACATCTATCTGCCGGGGATTCGACCCGGACAGGCCTATGGTTTCCGTGTATTTGGAAAATACAGGCCTTCAGAGGGTCAGCGTTTCAACTCGCATAAGCTTCTTCTGGATCCCTATGCCAAAGCGATTTGCGGCCCGACAAATATCACCGACAAGATGTTTGGCTATATCCAGGATCCGAAAGCAAAGAAGCCGGATGTCAGGAAAGACACCAGGGACAGTTCCGACGAGGTGAACAAGTGCATCGTGATTGATAATACATTTGACTGGGAAGGAGTAGGTCGTCCGGAAACCCTGATGCATAATTCCATCATCTATGAACTGCATGTTAAAGGATTTACGGCCCGTCATCCCGGTATACCTGAAAATGAACGGGGGACCTTCAAGGCACTTTCTTCCCCTCCTGTCATTGATTACCTGAAAGACCTCGGCATTACGGCTGTTGAACTCATGCCGGTGCACCATTTTGTCCACAACAAGTTTTTACTGGACCATAACCTGGTTAACTACTGGGGATACAACTCAATCGGGTACTTCGCGCCACACGCACAGTATTGCGCCAATGGTCAGTGTGGCGGTCAGGTCAATGAATTCAAGGAGATGGTCAAGACGTTCCACAAAGAAGGCATCGAGGTTATTCTGGATGTCGTATATAATCACACAGGTGAGGGGGATTCTCTGGGTCCTACGCTGTGCTTCAGAGGCATTGACAATGAGAACTACTACCGGCTGGATCAGAAGAATCTAAGAAACTACGTTGATTATACAGGAACAGGGAATACGCTCAATCTTTTAAGTTCAAGGACTCTGCAGCTTGTCATGGATAGTCTGAGGTACTGGGCTCTTGATATGCAGGTAGACGGCTTTCGCTTTGACCTTGCTTCAACGCTGGCCCGTGGGCTGTATGATGTGGGTAAGTTGTCGACTTTTCTGGATACGATCCACCAGGATCCGGTCATTTCGCAGCTAAAACTTATTGCTGAACCCTGGGATCTTGGGAGGGGAGGTTACCAGGTCGGGAACTTTCCCGTATTGTGGGCTGAATGGAACGGCAAATATCGCGACAGCGTACGTAAATTCTGGCGTGGCGACGAAAGCCAGGTCATGGAACTGGCATTCCGTCTGAGCGGAAGCAGCGACCTGTATAAGGATAACGGGAAGCTCCCCTCCGCCAGCATCAATTTTGTGACTTGTCATGACGGATTCACACTTCACGATCTTGTCAGCTTCAATGAAAAACACAATGAGGATAATCATGAAGGCAACAAAGACGGTGAAAACTATAATATCAGCTGGAATAGCGGAGCCGAAGGCCCCACCGATGACAAGAAGATCGTGAAGCTTCGTGAACAGCGAAAGAGAAGTTTCCTGGCAACCCTCATGTTCAGCCAGGGTGTTCCAATGCTCAGCCACGGTGATGAGTACGGGCGGACGCAAAACGGAAACAACAACGCCTATTGCCAGGATAATGAGCTTACCTGGTTTGACTGGAACTGGAATGCCCGGCAAAAAAGTCTGTACGAGTTTACCCGTAATATCATTGAGATCAGAAAATCACAACCGGTAACTCATAAACGGAGGTACTTCAAGGGTCGTAAAATTTTCGGAAAGGAAGTCAGGGATATCCGCTGGCTTAACACAGACGGGAATGATATGACCGAAGAAGAACTGAACACCAGTTTCATACGCTGCCTGGGAATGCTCCTTAACGGTGAGCTGATGACTGAGGTGGATGAAATCGGTAAAGTGATCAAGGATGATATTCTTCTTCTCATCGTCAACAGTTACTGGGAACCCATTGCCTTTACTCTTCCAAACCTTGATGTATCCAATGAATGGGAACTCCTGATCGATACCAGCCTGGAGAAACAACCTGAGGGTGAAAATGAACTTCTCGACGTATATGATATCCAGGGCAGATCGCTTGTACTTCTGAAAAATATTCCGCAATAACCGGGATTGCTGAGTCCTCACCCGTTTATTTCCTCTCTTCCTGGCATAATGGAGATAAAAGTGTTATTTTCGTAAACCAATTTCAGGATTAATCTCACACTTCACGCAATGAGAACCTCCATGCTGAACAGGCCGCGCTTCAGATTACGGATCTTCACCGGTCTTCTTCTGATTCTGTTCCTTTCCGGATGCCGCCATTCCGGCAGGCGTGTACCCGATTCAAAACTAAGGATCATCGTTTCCTCGGATATTGGTGGTGATGACCCTGACGATTATCAGTCCATGGTCCATCTCCTGCTCTATGCCGATCGATTTGACATTGAAGGTCTGATCAGCTCTCCTCCCGGCAAAGGACGTAAATCCAACATCCTCGAAGTAATAGATGCTTATGAAAAGGATTACCAGGATCTGGTAAAATTTTCCCGGGATTATCCGGTACCCGGCCGGCTGAGAAAGGTATGCTTTCAGGGAGCTGTTCAGCCGCAGAAGGAAGAAACGCCGGGATCAACCATAAGTGAGGGAGCTGAACAGATCATCAGAATGGCAAAAAAAAGAGATACGGGACCCTTATACATCCTTGTTTGGGGAGCAATTACGGATGTTGCTCAGGCTGTGTATTCCGATCCTTCGGTCGCAAAAAAAATCAGGATCTACTCCATAGGCTCCTGGAATACAAAAGAAGACCAAAAAGCCAGAGATTATTTATACAATCAGCATCCTGAACTGTGGTGGATAGAAAACAATACTACCTTCCGCGGTATGTATATGGGCGGTGACCAGACCGGAGAGTGGGGTAATAATTCATTTGTTCAGGTAAAGGTGAAAGGACGCGGATCTCTTGGTGAATTTTTTTACTCTAAAAAACAAGACATCAAAATGGGCGACACCCCATCGATCCTTTACCTTCTCAATGGCGATCCAGGGAATCCTGAAGGGGAAAGCTGGGGTGGTTCCTTCATAAAAACCGGGCATGGTATCCATTACTGGACCGACAATCCCGATCCGGCCCTGCAGGTTGAGGGAAAAGCCGGAGCCTTTACGGTTTGCAAATGGCGTAAGAATTACCTGGAAGACTGGGCTGCCCGGCTTCAGTTTTTACCGTTGTGTACTGAATAAAAATTCATTCGTCGCGTATACAATTACCATCTGTAAACGATCCCCGGGAAAGAAGAAACATTTATAAAAAACACCCCCCCTCAATTTGTATTTACAACTATTTATTTATACATTGTATGAGTTGTAAATCGTTTGAGGAAAAGCAATTACAATACTAAAAAGAATACTTTACGATTTTGTCTGTTGTTCGTGCCTGCTGGTTTTCCGGCTCTTTACCCTGCTACACTCTCCTGCTTTGGAGAAGGAATTCCGGTTAACAAATTTGAGCAACAGATGTTATACAGGTGATGTACCCGGGTGCCATACGAGGGAATTCTTCTCCCTTTCCCGGACGGGAATGAAAATACTGCTTCTTATGATCAAACGAAAATCTGTCCATTATTTTTTTCAGTAATCCGGCATTGTCATGTCCTGCCTTTTCGTGAAGGTGCCGGCTGCGATATTTATATATCACTAAAAACCCACACAAGATGGAAATAATCAGAAGAGAACAATTTTTGGAATTAGCCAGAAAAGAGGACGACAATCTGATCTCTGTATGTATTCCTACCCATTCTCACGGCCAGGAGGTCAATGAAAAGCTGGATTCCATTGCACTGAAGAGTGCATTGAAAACCATTTCCAACCAGCTGGCGATGAAGGGTAAGGATAAAATTGACATCGAAAGGATTACTCAACCCGTCAGGGATCTTATTGATGATTCTGCGTTCTGGAGACATCAGCGAAAGGGACTGGCTATATTTGCTTCCGATGATTTTTTTGAAAAATATACACTGCCTCAGGAGCCGGATATCATTACCTATGCCGGGCAGAAATTCTATCTTAAGCCGCTTCTGTCCATGATTGACAAAGACGGAAAATTTTTTCTTCTCACCCTGGGTAAAAACGGCATTAAGCTTTTTCACTGTTCCAGGTACGACATTGAAGTTATCGATATCAGTGATGAAGTACCGGCTTCAGTCCAAAGAATATTTAAATTTGATGTTCCTGTAAAAAATATTCTGCCTCACAGCGGAAACAGTAAGGAAACCATTCATTTCCAGGGCCACACTCCATTGAAAGATCAGGATAAAAAAGACCTTCTCCGGTTTTTTCACAAAGCTGATAAAATCATACTTAAAATACTCAGGGAGAGGGATATACCCATGGTAATTGCAGGTCCGGGGCATCTTGTCCCATTATATATGGAGGCCAGTGCCTATCCGGGTATTACCCCTGAATTTATTGACACCGATCCTGAAAGTATTTCACCGAAGAAACTCCATAGCAAAGCATGTAAAATCGCTGAAAAAGAAGCGAACAGCCTTCGGCAGAAGAGTATTGATCGGTATCAGAGGCTTGCCGGAACCAGGAAAACCACGGCATATCTCAGTGAAATCATTTCATCCGCCTATTTTAAAAATGTGGACACCCTGTTTGTCAGGGAAGACGCTGAAGTATGGGGCACTTTTGACAAGGAACGGTACCTCGTCGACACCAACCCTGAGAATGCCCGGCACCACGAGGAACTGGTCAACTTCGCCCTCATTCATACCATACTTAACGGGGGTGAAGTGTTGATGACCAGCGTTGAAAAATTTCCGGCAGGTGATGCAAAAATGGCTGCCATTCTTCGATCCGAACTGGTTTAAATACAGGAGGAATAGGTGCTGCTCCGGACGTGTCGTCATTGATTCGGGTTCAGACGCAGCCCATGGTTGGATGAATGAGTTTTTCACATCCTGAAAAAAGCCGTCGCAGGATTTTGTATGGTATCTTCTCCCGAAAGCACGCTGAGATCTCGGGCGTCGATAAGGTATCCGGCCTATTGCCGGTTTCATAGTGAAAATCCCGGAAGGAAATGGTATGACTATAATGCAACGTTGCAGGCAATTGCTCCCGATTCGAAGACACTGATTTCTTAAGCTAAATTTTTTCAATAATCGTGGGAAATTTTATTGTAAAAGAATGTTTTAATGATCTAATTATATGAACGTTTTAAAAAAGTTAGTCAAAATGGTAAAATGAGTACAAAATGACATTTGAAATACATGAATTAAAATATCCGTTAGATCAGTACATAGAAAGTATATTTTATTACAAAGACTTTGTTCCTGAACATAACATTGAAAGGGTTGTACCTACTGGAAACATTTTTGTTCTTATTGAGTTAGATGGAATTGAAAGAAAAACTTTTGACAATGAATTAAATCCTACAGGATACTTCAGACAAGCCTGGGTTTCAGGTATGCAACAGAAATATCTCAATATATCTGCACATCAACATTCTGAAATGCTTGTCGTTCAATTCAAACCTTCTGGCGCATTTCCGTTTTTAAAAATCCCAATAAGCAAACTTAATAACACGGTCAGACAAGCCGACACTTATTTTGGAGAAAGTATAATAAATCTTCGTAGCAACATAATTCATCAGCAAAATATCCATGACAAATTCGAGATGGTTGAACAATGGCTTTTAGAGATATTTGATGAGAATAAAACACCTCCCCAGGAAATACTGAATGTTATAGCAAAACTGCAAAACCAACCTTATTCTAAACATAATGAGTTGCTGAAGGATTTTCCAAAGACAAACAAATACCTGATAGATCAGATAAAAAAATACTGTGGTCTGACTCCAAAAGTTCTGCACAGGATTTTTCGATTCAACACCCTGTTAGCATTCATCAATCAAAAGGAGGAAATTGTATGGTCAGACATTGTATACGAAACGGGATATGCGGACCAATCACATTTCATTAAAGAATTCCAGGAATTTTGCGGATTCAATCCCAGCAAGTACATTCAAAACAGGTACAATGAATCGATTCCGAATTTTTTCCCACTTGATCAGTCTGGTTAATTTTTTACAATACTTTGCGCTTTACGAAAAGTAACTTTGCAATAAACATATAAGACAGATAAATATGGATCTTTCAACATTAAATTGGATTGCAGTTATTGTAGCTGCCTTATCGAATTTTCTTATAGGTGGACTTTGGTATTCACCAGTATTGTTTGGGAAAGTTTGGATGAAGGAAAATAACTTCTCGGAAGATAACCTGAAAAAAGGAAATATGACTAAGATTTTCGGTCTCACCTTTCTTTTTTCAATTTTTATGGCATTTAATTTAGGGATTTTCTTAAATGATGCCGGTACGACTGCAGGTTGGGGGGCAATTGCAGGCTTTCTGGCAGGGTTTGGCTGGGTGGCTATGTCCATCTTTACTATTGGGCAGTTTGAGCGGAAATCAACAAATTATATGCTGATTCACGGTGGATATGTCACTGTAAGTTTTGTTGTAATGGGATTGATTATAGGACTTTGGAGATAAACTTACACTATAGATAAAGCGGAACAAATGATGCTGTTCAATCTTCAAAAGATTGCAGACAAAATGGGGCAGCACTGCTTCAAAGGCTGCCTGTCCGCTGCCTGTGATCAACGAGTGGCATCTCCTTCCAGTCCCCTGATATATATGGTTTTGGCATTCACGAATTCGCGGATACCATGAACCGAAAGTTCACGGCCATATCCTGAATTTTTCACCCCGCCGAAGGGCAGCCGGGGATCGGATTTCACCATGTCGTTGATGAAGACAGCACCTTCCTCGGCATTTTCAATAAAATAATTTGCCTTTTCCTGTGATCTTGTAAAAACATTGATGCCAAGGCCAAAGACGGAATTGTTTGAAATGCCCAAAGCCTCATGTGCATCTTCAGCCAGTATCACTGAGAAGACCGGCCCGAACACCTCCTGGTCAAATACCGGCATTCCCGGCATCACATCAAGCAAAATGGTTGGTTCAAAGAAGGCCTCATCCCTGCCTCCGCCCGTGAGAAGAATGGCTCCTGCACCAATGGAATGAATGACCTGATCATACACCTGTTCTGCCTGCTCCACCGATGATAAAGGGCCCATGTCCGTATCCGTGCTCATCGGATTCCCGGATTTCCAGCCTCTGATCCTCTCAGTAAGCAATGGGATAAACCTGCCGGCAATACTACGTTCAAGGATGAAGCGTTTTGCAGCTATACAACTTTGTCCTCCATTTTGCAAACGTGCTTTCAATGCTGTCTCCAGGGCAAGTTCAAGATCAGCGTCAGACAAAACGACAAAGGCATTGTTACCGCCCAGTTCGAGAACTGATTTCTTCATATATTTGCCAGCCAGGGAAGCCACGTCGGAACCTGCCTTTTCGCTTCCTGTAAGCGTTACTGCCTTGACTGCTTTATGCGCAATGACTTGTTTCACCTTATCTGCCCCAATGGTGAGTGACTGGAAAACGCCCTCCTCAAAGCCCGCACGTCTGAAAATATCTTCGATAGAAATAGCGCAGCGCTGAACGTTGGATGCATGCTTCAGCAATGCCGTGTTTCCGGCCATAAGGTTTGGTGCGGCAAAACGGAAAACCTGCCAGAAAGGAAAGTTCCAGGGCATGACAGCCAGAACCGGCCCTAAGGGAAAATACCGGACGTAACTTTCCTCAGCATCTGTTGCGATGATCTCAGTTTGTAGAAATTTTTCCGCATTCTCAGCATAAAAATCACATACCCAGGCACACTTTTCAACTTCAGCCAAAGATTCCTTAATGGGTTTGCCCATCTCACGGGTAATGTCTTCAGCGAATGAACGGACCTCCTTCCGTAAGATCTCAGCTGCCCCTGCCATTCTATTGCTGCGTTCTTGAAAAGAGGATTTTCTGTATTCATGAAACGTTACCTCCGACAGCTTAAGTTTAGCATTTAACTGTTGATCGTTTAATTCCTGAAATTCTTCCAGAAGTTTCTGATTATAAGGATTAATACTATTTAGAACCGCCATATCATTTTACTTTTAAGGTTTGGTATGCAGGGATTTGCAGAAACAAAACCAAATTCTGTTCCAATTCCGGTTTATGAGTGTCGGGGATATGCGGGAGGGTATCCCCGAAAAAAACCGGGGATGCTACCTGATAAAAGAAAAGAAGAGTATAACTTGTAAAATTGCGAAAAAAACTGAATTTTGCCTGGTGTTCTTAATCACCCTTACCATGAACATTTTTTATGTTTACATCCCGGTGATCATGCTGAAAGCCGGATACGCCTGGATCTTTGCCGCTTTAAATGTTTATGCCATTCACCGGCGAATTGTGGCGGAAGAAGCTTTTCTCACCCTTCATTTCGTTGAATATGCCGATTATAAATTAAGGACCAGGAGGCTGATTCCTTTCATTTACTAAGGTTATGCATGCACGCGTTTGGACATATATGATTGATCGTTAAAAAATGGAGCAGTTTATTCTTGCTATGGATCAGGGCACGACAAGTTCACGTGCCCTGCTGTTCGACCGGGATGGTAAGATCAGGTCGATGGCCCAGAAAGAGTTCAGGCAGATATTTCCTCATCCCGGCTGGGTAGAACATGATCCTGAAGAGATCTGGTCATCGCAGATGGCAGTTGTTGCAGAGGCCATGTCGAAAGCCGGAGTTTACGGGAAGGCCCTGGCTGGTGTCGGGATAACCAACCAGCGAGAGTCGGTGATTGTATGGGACAGGGAAACCGGACAGCCGGTTTACAATGCCATAGTATGGCAGGATCGCAGGACGGCGGCAAACTGTGATTTGTTAAAGAACGAAGGGTATGAGGATATGATCAGGAGCAAGACCGGTCTGATCATCGATGCCTATTTCAGTGCTACGAAGGTAAAATGGATCCTTGATCATGTGCAGGATGCCGGTGAAAAGGCTTCCCGTGGCAGTCTGGCGTTCGGAACGGTTGATTCATGGCTGGTATGGAAGCTTACCCAGGGCCGGCGGCACGTTACTGACGTCACGAATGCCAGTCGCACCATGTTGTTTAATATTCACAGCATGCAATGGGATGAAGAATTACTTGCCCTTTTCGGGATACCGGAAAGCATGTTGCCGGAGGTACATGCTTCCGGAGGTGATCAAAGTCCCCTTCTGGCCTCTGTATTTGGGGAAAAGATCATCATAGGAGGCACAGCCGGTGATCAGCAGGCTGCTCTCTTCGGCCAGTTATGTATTTCTGAAGGGATGGTGAAGAGTACGTACGGAACGGGTTGTTTCATCCTCAAGAATACGGGTTCCAGACCTTTTACATCAAAGAAAAAGCTGATCACCACCCTGGCATGTCAGACAGGACCCGAAACGGTCTATGCCCTGGAAGGGAGCATTTTCAATGCAGGGGCAGTTGTTCAGTGGCTTCGCGACAACCTGAATATCATCCGTTCATCGGCTGATATAGAAGACCTTGCCCGCAGTGTTGAAGATAATGGCGGGACATATTTTGTTCCGGCCTTCACGGGTCTGGGGGCACCGCACTGGGACCCTTATGCCAGAGGGATTATTGCCGGTCTCGACAGGGGCACCAGCGCCGGACATCTGGCCCGGGCCGCTCTCGAAGGCATTGCTTTCCAGGTCATGGATGTATTGCGGGCGATGGAAGAGGATACGGGTATGAAAGTAACCGAACTCAGGGTTGATGGCGGGGCTGCCGTCAATGATCTCCTGATGCAGTTTCAGTCGGATATACTGGGCATCCCTGTTGTGAGGCCCGACAGCATTGAGAGTACAGCACGGGGTGCGGCCTTCCTGGCAGGTCTGTCCACCGGATTCTGGAAAAGCCTGGACGAATGTCGGGCGCAACTTCAAGCTGAAAAAACGTTTATGCCTTCGATGACGGCAGAAAAAGCCGGACAACTGTCGTCAAAATGGCAGGATGCTGTTCAGCGTACCCGCAACTGGATGACCTGACCGCCACTTATCTTACTCTTTTCCTGGTCCCGAGAAAATTGACAAGATCCTTTAGTTCCTGTGAAGACAGCATGGGGCCGAAAGGCGGCATGTTCCCGCCACCGTTCACGATCCGGAGGGTCATCTCATCAGGTTGAAGCCTGTCGGCGACATAGGTGAGGTCGGGACCCCTGGCGCCACCTTTTCCGTCGATTTTATGACAATACAGGCAGGCCTTGGAATAGAACAGTTCGGCACCCCGGGTTGCCTCCGGGTTTACAGTGCCCACATCTGCCTGCGTTAATGCTTTAGCACCGAAATTCGGAGACCACGGTGATTTTGTCCCTTCATACCAGAAAACCCCGACCATCGTGATGATGACCACAACAACAGCGATGGACCAGGGCCTTCTCAGCGGGCTTCGTTCACCCTGGTTGAAAATTATGGGTACCATCAGGAGAAAAATGCCGATAAATACCGGGGCAAATGCCATGACAAAGGATTCGATCTGCGGAGGCATAAGGGCAAACAGGGCGAATACCCAGAGAAAATACCAGTCGGGTCGGGGTGTGGACTGAATATTGGATGGATCGGGCGGGGCTCCTATTTCCGGAGGTCCGGAAAATACAGCCAGTGCGAAGACGATAAAAATCACAATAACTGCAAACAGGGCATCGCGCCAGGCTGCATTGGGCCAGAAAGGTACCCCGTCCTTTTTTAAGAGGGCTTCATATTCTTCACGGTATTTTTCTCTCTTCACCTGCTTACCTGCTACCGGGGGTTCGGATATCCCGTTTTTGATAACCAGGTACAGGTGAAATCCGAGCAGGGCAAAAATCAATGCAGGAACCAGGAAGACGTGAAAAGCAAAAAACCGGCTGAGGGTTGCTCCGCCCAGTGTGTCACCGCCTAAAAACAGGCGGGCCATGGTTGTGCCGATAACAGGTATACGTCCGGCCTGCTCGGCGCCTACTATGGCTGACCACACACCGTTGCTGTCCCAGCGAAGCAGCTGTCCGGTAAATCCCATTCCCAGCGTAAGCAGCAAAAGAAACAGTCCGGAAATCCAGCTCATTTCCCGCGGGAATTTAAAGGAGGCTGTAAGATACACACGGATCATATGAAGGCCCACAAGGAAAATCATGGCTGAGGCTGCAAAAAAATGAATACCCCTCAGAATGCTGCCCAGAGGCGCCTCATCGGTAATATATTTCAGGGACTGATAGGCAGTTTCGGATGTGGGCTGGTAGATCATGGCCAGACCGACACCGGTTATGACCTGGACAATAAACATGAACAGCGTGCCACTGCCAAAAACATACATCCATTTGGCACCGGAAGGTACCGGGTGGTTAAACAAAGGATCAAATGCAGCCGTTATGCCTGCCCGGTCATCGAACCATTTCCAGAAATTCTTTAATCCTTTCATTCTATACTAATTTTGATTTCAGAGGAAGAATAGCCTGACCCGCTCATGCGGGAGAACCACACATGATCGAGTATTATAAGTTTACGTTTAGCCCCGCTGAGCTCTCCACCTCAGGCATATCGGTTGTGTTGTCATCCATCATGCGGCTTTCATATAATTAAAATCCTAGAGGTTCGTGATGGGGATAGGACTGGTTTTAACTTCCACATTTGCACCGTTGATCCTTACCGGGTATTTTCTCAATCCAAAAGGCGGCGGACCTGCTTTTTTTGAACCGTCTTTTCCGTAAACCCCGCCATGGCAAGGACAGAGAAAGAGTTCAGCATCGGCCACCCATCTTACCGGACATCCAAGATGCGTGCAATTCACCGAAAAAGCCTCAAACTCATCTTCTTCGACTCTACGAAGCCATGCGGCGGTTTTTGAGGTGGCGCCGGTCCATGGAAGGATGGAAGCATCCGCGTATTTTACAAGCACCGTATTCCCGATGATGAAATCATCTGTTTTTCCCACAACCCGCCAGGCAATCACTTTTTTTCTCAGGAGAGGTTCAAGCAAAGCTCCAACAACGGGTAAAGCTACCAGGAAAGCAGCAAGGCCACTTATCCCTAATAAGAGCCGGATTAAAAAAGAACGTCGGTTCATCATTATCATAAAATTTCAACTGTTGTTAAGATCACTCACCCAACCTGATACAGACACTGCGACAACCAGGGCACCTATGGCCGACATGATGAAGGATGAAATGAGCCCCCAAAAAAGCAATAGTACTCCAAAAGCCAGAAAAACCGGCCAGAATGTAGGCTGTGGTATTTCCTCAGGATCGGCGGGCGTCAACGGATACTCATCCTGATGTTTTGTTAGTTCGTTGATATCCATATAGGCAGGTTTTATAGTTCGGTATTCGTTTTTCAGGATTTTTCAATTTCAGTGCCGGCACTTTTCATATACCATCTCCCGAGGCTGATCATGATATTTGTCACATAGACAATACACGCGGGCACCCACATGATAAGTCCGGCAACCTCTTGATCGACAGATCTGGTAATACCCCAGCCCTGTGAGATCAGTCCGGCAATCTCCTGGTTGCCCCCGGTGAAACCGGCAGTATAAATTCCGGCAGGAGCGAAGGTGATCAGGATCCCCAGCACGGTACAGCCGACGCAGGCTGAAAAAAGGTAGAGCGCGCTTTCCAGGGGATTCAGTTTCATGAAGCCTGTCGGTGCAAAAACCGGCCAGATAAAAATGTACCCGAATACAAGGAGAGTGACCACCTGGAAGATCATCAGAAACTGGAAATGTTTCATGGCTTCAAAAACGACAGGGATATGCCAGAACCACATCGAGCCGATACCGATGACCCAGGTTACAAGCGGGTATAAAAGGACCTTACCGAAAGTCGCGAATGAGGGACGGGTAAAAACCCGTTTGAGAAATTCAGGGTCCGTTCCTGCCACTAAAAAGGGCGGAATGATCAGAAGAAAGAAGATATGCTGAATCATGTGGACACTGAAAAGGTAGGATTTCCCCAACACCTGGAGTGGAGATACCGTCATGAATAGAAAGAGCAATACTCCGGTATAAAACAGATAGCTGTTGGCAGTAAGTCTGAAACGGCTGGTGATCAGTTGAAACAAAACGAGTAAACCCGCTATGATCAGAGCCGGAACATTCAAAACCCAGTTTGTCAGAAAAAATTCAATTGATGTCATAATATTGATCCTAAATAGACTACACTAAAAACGACTACCCATACTCCATCGACGAAATGCCAGTATATGGAGGCAGAGTCGAGGGCGGAAGATTCAAGAGTCGCAAATTTTCCTGAAAAGATCATATAGGTAATGGACACGAGGACAATGAGGCCTATCAACACATGAAGGCCGTGGAAGCCTGTGAGCGTAAAGAATGCGGAACCAAAAACGTCTCTGCTAACCGTAACATTTTCACTGTAGAGATGATAATATTCTGTCCCCTGCCCTATCAAAAAGATCAGACCGAGGATAACCGTAGAGAGCAACCACCACCGTACGGCATTTCTTTTTCCTTTTCTCATGCGCGACTCAGCCATGATCATTGTGCCGCTGCTAAAAAAAAGAAAAATGCTGAAAATACCTGTTTTTGTAATGTCGAGGTAACGGGCTGTCGAGGAAAGAGTTCCTCCCGGCCGGCTGTATACCACATAGGAGATGATGAGAGCAATAAAGAAGAAAGCCTCTGAACCAACGAAGAGTTTCATCATGAGTTTACTTTTCATATCTGTTCCTCCCGTTTTGATTCTTTTGTCTTCCAGTCCGGGTTCTCAGGATGTTCAAGGTCCCATATCGGCCTGCGGCTCCGGACAAGGGGGACAGCCTCAAAATTTTTCAAAGGCGGCGGTGAACTGGTGAGCCATTCGAGGTTCCATGCACCCCAGGGGTTATCGCCTGCTTTTTCACCTTTGCGGAGGCTTCTGAAAATATTAAGCAGGAAAAGGAAGAATGAAGTTGCGAAAACGGTAAGCATCAGCGTTGAGAACAAATTTATCTTTCCAAGGTAAGGCAGATCGGGATAGGTAAATACCCGTCTGGGCATTCCAAGAAGACCCAGGAAATGAAAGACAAAGAAGGTACCGTTAAAGCCGATGAAGAAAAGCCAGAAATGCCATTTCCCGATTTTTTCGGAGAGCATTCGTCCGGTGATTTTCGGGAACCAGTAATACACGCCGGCAAAACCTCCGGTAAGAGAAGCCCCGATAAAAACATAATGGATATGAGCCACCACAAAATAGGTGTCTGTCAGTCTCCAGTCAACCGGAACAATGGCAAAGCCCACGCCACTAAGACCCCCGATAGTGAAATCGATGAGAAGGGCCAGGGCGAACAGCATGGAAGTGGTGAACCTGACAGATCCTCCCCACATGGTAGCCGCCCAGTTAAAGATTTTAATGCCTGTCGGAATAGCAATAAGCATACTGGAGGCTGCAAAAAAAGCGTTGAACGGGACTCCAAGTCCGACGGCAAACATATGATGAGCCCACACCCCAAAAGAGAGGAGGGCAATGGCCACTGTCGAAGCAGCAACAAAACCATAGCCGAAAATAGGCTTGCGTGAGAATACAGGTATTACTTCGGAGACAATCCCGAACGCCGGCAAAGCCAGGATATAAACTTCAGGATGACCGAAGGTCCAGAACAGGTGCTGCCACATCAACGCACTGCCTCCGGTGCCGGTAGTGAAAAAATGAGCATTCAGCATCCGGTCAATCAGAAGCATAACGACACCTGCATTCAGCACCGGAAATGCAGCAAGGATCAGAAACGCATTTACAAAAACCATCCAAACGAAAAGGGGTAGTTTGTTTAATGACATACCTTTTGCCCTCATAGTAAGGGTGGTAACCACAAAGTTCAGTGCTGCGCCGATGCTCCCGATTCCCATCAACAGTATACTTATCGCCCAGTAATTGACTCCCGGCGATATGCTGTAATTATTCTCCGTCAGAGGAGCATAACTGAACCATCCGACCTTCGGGGCTCCTCCGGCCATGAAACTGAAGTACAATATAATGCCTCCAAGCAGAAACACCCAAAAACTGAATGCATTGAGCCGGGGGAAAGCCATTTCATTTGCACCGATCATCAGGGGAAGAAAATAGGTAGAAAACCCAATAAGCATGGGGGTCAGAACCATAAATATCATGGTAGTGCCGTGCATGGAAAAAATCTGGTTATAGACCTCGGGAGACAAAAAGGTATTCTCCGGCCTGGCCAGCTGTATCCGCATAAGCACCGCTTCCGTAAAGCCAACGAGGAAAAAGAAGATTGCTGTCCACAGGTACATGATCCCAATCTGCTTATGATCGACAGAAGCTATCCATTGCAGGAACCCGTTGGTGGTCCGCAGACTTGGTAAAGGGTCATTTGATTCGGGAATATGTATAGCTAGCTTCATTTTAGACCCTCCAGGTAAATTTCAAGATCATTCAGTTCTTTTCCGGTAAGCATGAAATCGGGCATGCGTGCACCCTTTTTGACCTTTTGCGGGTCTGTAAGCCATTTTTTCATATTATCAGGAGTATTCAACATCATTCCGCTCAGGAGTGTTGTTCGTGAAGCCACGTGACTCAGGTCGGGCCCTATATGTGCATTTGCCGGAGTACCCTCAATAGCATGGCAATTGGCGCAGGTCATTTTCTGGAACCATAAAGCTCCGTCCCTGCCCGGACCTTCCGGCGGAACAGGTGGCACTTCCTGCTGCGCTTTTATCCACATGCTGTAATCATCCGGTGTCTGAGCAATTACCCTGATCAGCATCCAGGCATGCTCGGTGCCGCAAAATTCACTGCACGCTCCATGAAATACTCCGGTAGTATCCGATTCAATCCAGGAATAGTTCAGCCTGCCGGGGATCGCATCTGTCTTCCTTCCCAGGGCCGGCACCCACCAACTGTGAATAACATCGGCGGATTCGATCCGCATCCGTAACCTTTTCCCTGCAGGTATATGCAATTCATTGGCTGTGATCACCCCTTCCTTCGGATATCGCATATCCCACCACCACTGATGAGCCGTGATAACAATATCGGGATCCTGTTCCTCTGTGTAAGGCCGGTTGATCTTTTGCATGGATTTTACCGTCAGGATGAAGAAGAAGGTGACGGCAATAAAAGGAATAATCGTCCATACCAACTCCAGCCGGGTGTTGCCAAAAACCTGGCGAGGTTCACCTGGACGGACTTTTTTCCTGTAAAGGAATCCTCCCAGAACGACCATAAGAGTGACAATGAGGATTATAATGCCGGCAAGGATGAGGTAATTCAGGAACAGGTTGTTGATATTGGTAGCTTCGGAAGATGAAGCCGGGAACATAGTTAAGAAGAAGTTTCTGACAGCGTCAAATAAACGGGTCATCTGTTGGTTTTAAGTTCAGTAGAAATTGCAGGTTATACCATGATTACTTATTCATTCCAAGTATCATCCCTGTTAACATGCCTTCAAAATTGGGTAAACATCAACCTTTAAAAATTAGTTCTAAATAATAGCACTTAAAATTTCATTTATTTCCCAAACATGTCATGATAATAAGCCATTCCTCAGCCGAAGAGGATTGTTTTTCAGATATTTGTAGTGATGTTTTTTGAAAACAAAATTTTCCCCAAAATGAAACATACCGGTAAAATCAACCTGGCTGAGAAGTTTGCACTGATCAATGAATACTGGTCACCCCGGATCATTGGTGAATTAAACGGGCAGCAGGTCAAGCTTGTGAAAATGCTGGGGCCCTTCACGTGGCACAGCCATCAGGAAGAGGATGAACTCTTCCTGGTTCTGGAAGGCCATCTTAAAATGGAATTCCGGGATCATACTGAAGAGCTCAGAGCAGGAAGCCTGATCATCGTGCCAAAGGGCACTGAACACCGGCCGCTGGCTTCAAAAGAGACACTGGTACTGCTTTTCGAACCCGTGGGTACCATCAATACCGGCGATGCCGGCCCGGAGCTGCGTGTAGACCATCCTGAATGGATATGACCCTTCCTGCGTAGTTAAATGGATGGTTAGAACCGTTTCCTCGGGGTTTTTGCATGAAGAATAAAGGGCCTGCCCTGTAATGAGTCGATGCAGGATCCTGCAGCAGAGTTAGGCAGCATGGTACTCCAGGAACATGATTTCAGATCAGATGCCGGATAAAGAAGTGGTCAAAGTTCAGCACCACGATGACGAACAGAACATAGTAATTGAACCGCATAAAATAGTGGATAGGGTTATAGGCTGCCGATGCTTTTACTGCCGGGATCAAAAATACAATGATCACCCAGACGGATGACACACAAAGAAGGATTATACCGATCAGTGAATTAATGGTTTCAAACCAGTATAGCGACAATGCAGTCAGGGTGGTGAATATTACCCAGAACAAAATGAGGATCCTCAGGTATTTATCCGAATACCTGGCGGTCAGCGTCGGGAATCCGGCACGCTGATACTGAGGACCAAATTTGAGGGCCAGGAGGTAAAAATGAGGCACCTGCCATACAAAAAAGAACAGAGCTACTGACCATGCTCCGGCATCAAACAGGGAAGCACCTGAAGCCACCCACCCGGCAAGGGGTGGTATGGCACCAATGAATGAACCGGGAATGACCGCGTGAGCCGTCACCTTTTTCATCGGCGTATAGATCAGGTTATACCAGACCAGAGCCAGTAAACCCAGAAACAGTGCTTCCGTATTCACATAAAAATATAAGACAAGGATACCTCCCGTAATTTCAATCAGAGCAATCATCAGGGCATGAAGACGGCTAATCTTACCGGAAGGCAGCGGCCTCCGGCTTGTTCTCTCCATAAGGGAATCTGTCCGGTATTCCTGCACCTGATTGATGACAGAGGAACCGCAGGCCAGAAGAAAGATACCTGCCGTAACTGCAGCAAAACCCCAATCGAATGTTCCCTTGCCAAGAACATAACCGGTCATGGTTGTAAGACCAACGGCTATTGTAATTCTTACCTTGCTTAGCCTAAGGACTATCCTTACATATTCTTTAATGGGGTGGCTCGTTTTCATCAGTCAGTATATATTGTAAGTCTTCCTTTCCCTGCTAAAAGGTATAATCCAGGCACAGCCTGTCAGCCGGTTTTCTGGTGCGGTTTTTTCAACCGTGCCTGGTTCAGGGCAGCGAACAGGCTGAGCGAAATCATCAGTACCAGGGAATAATATACCACGGGAGGCACGGGCATCGGATCCCCTTTGGCATAGGAGTGGAGACCGGAGAGATAATAATTGACACCGAAATAGGTCATGACAACGGAACTGAAACCGGCCAGGGCCAGAATATTGAAAAGCACCTTGTCTTTTAGTCCGGGAACCATCCTGAGATGCAAAATGACAGCATACACAATGACCGTGGTCAATGCCCAGGTTTCTTTTGGGTCCCATCCCCAATATCTGCCCCACGACTCATTGGCCCATACGCCTCCGAGAAAAGTACCTGTCGCAAGCATATAGAGTCCCACTGTGAGAGTCATCTCGATGATACGGGTGATCTGTTCTATATTTGGGACAATACGGCTGGTGTTCTTTTCTGTCTGGAAAATCATTACAAACAGGTTTACTGCTGCGAGGAGAGCACCCAGGCCCAGGAAACCGTAACTGGCAGTGATTACCGCCACATGGATCACCAGCCAGTATGACTTTAATACAGGAACCAGGTTTGTGATCTGCGGATCCATCCAGCTCATGTGTGCTACCATCAGGATCAGCGAAGCCAGGATAGCCGTAGCACTTAACGTTATGCCGGATTTCCGGGAAAAGATTAGACCTGCCAGGACGGTGGCCCAGGCAATAAAAGTAAGAGCCTCATATCCGTTGCTCCAGGGGGCATGTCCCGAGATGTACCACCGCAAGCCTAAGCCTGAGGTATGCAGAAGAAAAGCAATGAGAATGATTATAAAAGCAGGAATGTTGAATATTCTCAGATTGAAAAACGGGAAGAAAAGATGAAAAAACTGTATGATCAGCAGGACAAACCCTACCAGCATGTACACATTCATCACATGCACAAAAAGATTGGAACGGTTATAAAAGATCTCAGCCCTGATGTGGCTCTCTGATGGCAGTATGTCTCCTCCGTAATTTTTCTGAAATTTTTTGATTGAGCGTACCAGCTGTACCGGTAGTTCCCAGTCACCGTCCGAGGCTGATTTCTGCGTTTCAAGAGCAAGATAATCCAGGACATGCAGTGCAAAAATGGAATCACTGGCAGCAAACATACCTCTTGCAGTTACCGGGGAATACCATGTATTGGTTGAATCACCCGGAACCGGAAATATATTAAAAGACGTTTCCGTATAGATCAGGTTACAGATATTCAGCCTTTCATCGGTCCGGATCAGCTCATTATCATATTTCGTACGGTATGCCGGCTTTTTCCGGTAGGCATCTTCCACCTCCGTTTTCAATACATACTGGTCGCCCCTGAAAAAATCGGCAAATGAAGCATATCTGCCGGATATACCCAACTGCCTTTGTATTTCGGGATGATTCACCAGGATCACAGGTTCATTCAGCCAGTACCGCGGAAAAGCCAGCATACCCAGAACGATCTGAGCTGGTGTCTGGCCTTTATAGGTCTCTTTTCGCACGACTTTTCTGAGAATTTCAGAAGCCAGGGTACTCATGGGCTCGATGCGGCCGCCGTTATCCTGCACGAGCACGGTATCGAATTCGACGGCCAACGCCCTGCTGACCACAGGCGGAGCATACCGCGAAACAGCGGAACTGTCATAATCTGCAGAATGGGAATCCGCAGAGGGCAGGGAGTCCTGAGAGTAGGAAGCTGACGCAAGCGAACCGAATACCAGGCCTGCAAAAACGATCCTGGCCAAATTGTTCCCTCCTGCTGCCGACCTCCACAACCATGCAAAACGACTGTTACGGTTCACAAGGCTCATAAAAAACCCAACAGCCATACACAGATAACCAAGATAGGTAACTCTTGTGCCCCATCCATCATGATTGACGGCCAGTACCGTGCCGTGTTCATCCGTGTCATAAGAGGCCTGGTACAGGCGGTATCCCTTATAATTCAGGATATTATTCATGAAAATTCTTTGTTGTTGATCCAGCGCCGCGGCCCGGTCGATGAGCCGGACATTACTTTCAAACCACGACGGGCTTCCGGAACCGGGATACCTTTTCAGAATAAAATCATTCAAATGCACTTCGAAGGGTAATTTTCTTTGTACCGCCCCATAGCTGACCGAAACACTGGTCCCGTTAATCCTGGCTATTTCAGGTGTTCCTTCTACCCCTTTCATCCCGGATACAGTCATGGTTTGTTCTTTGCCATCCACGTTGACATTCATGACCAGGGCTGAGGGAAGCTGTGACTGTTGATCCTCAACGAGTGTGGTGGTGACCCTGCCATGTTCCATAAATTGCCTTAACACCAAAGGCTCACCCTTAAAGTAATGTGGCGTCAAAGGCTGAAAAGGATGTACTTCACCGGCAGAGAGTGTGTCGCTGGTCCCGGAGGTCATGGCCGTGCGGATCACGGGAACTGGTGAAATAAAGGATAATGAACCATCTGTGTTCATAAACAGGCTGATCTGATTCCGTTGAAGCAACTTCTCAGGCTGCTCCATGAATTTTACCTGAAACGTATCGAGAAGAAAAGTCCCGCCGGGCCTGACAACCCTGCTTTCCATCCCGTTTTGCCCTGCAGTTACAAATATGGCATGCGGCGTCCCTTCTTTATCCTGCTGCAGCGACATCCCTGCTTTCCCAAAGAACCGTAACAGTTTTGTGCTGACATGGTGGTTCTTCAGAGTGAAGCTTTTTCTGAAACGGTTCCTGGCAATATCCGAAAACAATACCGGTTTGGCATACACCATGGAATCGCCTTCCGCATCCAGTCTGATAAGAATATAAGTTGATGACGTCAGGAAAGTGCCGGAAGTCTCCCCTTCACGAATTTCCATGGCACCTTCCGTTCCGAAAAACCGGGTAATACCTGCTCCCAGAATGATGATTACAAAGGCCAGATGAAACAAAAGTATCGTCAGTTTTGAGCGCTGGTACATCCTTTTTTTCAGGGTGACTGCAATGATGTTTATCATACCGGCGGCCAACAGAATATTGAACCATAGGGCATTATATATTACGCTGCGGGCTGCATCCGGACCATAATCGCGCTCAATGAATGTTGCAGTTCCAATGCTGACTCCGAAAATGAGAAGCAGCAGGGCCATGGTCCTGGTGGAAGAAACAATTGTAAGAAGTCTTTTCATAGAAGTAAAGAAAGAGGGAAACATGAACAGATAGCAAATCTTTTAGATAAATGTTCGCAATAGTCTGGAAAAACCATCGATTGCAACCATGTGTAAGTGACCGGGCAGAATACCATTTCTGTAATGGCAGGTTTCAGGATAGCATAAAGATTCACGGACTTTTGTCTCCACTGTCTCCTCTCTTTTTTTGTGTTTCAAGGAAACTGACCAGGTCCCTGAGTTCCTTATCTGTCAGCATTGGACCGAACGGAGGCATGTTCCCTCCTCCGTTCACGATGCGTATGGTCATTTCCTCAGAGGTAAGCCGGTCGGCAACATTGGAAAGGTCGGGTCCCCTTTTACCTCCTTTCCCGTCGATCATATGACAATAGAGACAGGCTTTGGAATAGAACAATTCAGCACCGTGGCCGGCGTCATGGCTCAACATGCCGGTCTCCGCTTCTGTAAGCGGTTTGGCGCTGAATGCCGGCGACCATGGCGATTTTGTTCCTTCATACCAGAAAACGCCGACCATGGTGATGATAGCCACAACGACGGCAATGGACCAGGGCCTCCTGAGCGGGCTTCGTTCGCCCTGGTTGAAAATGACGGGCACCAGGAGAAGAAAGACGCCGGCCACGACCGGGGCAAAAGCGATCACGAATGATTCGATCTGCGGCGGCATAAGGGCAAACAGGGCAAACACCCATAGAAAATACCAGTCGGGTCTGGGATTAGTCTGGATATTGGAAGGATCGGGCGGATCGCCTATTTTAGGAGGACCAGATATCACGGCAAAAGCGAGTACGATAAAGACTACGACGATGGCAAAAGCCGCATCACGCCATGCGGCATCGGGCCAGAAGGGCACACCTTTCTGTTTCAGCAGGTCATCATATTCTTTCCTGTAGGTCTCGCGCCGGACCAGCTTGCCCGGTACCGGCGGCTCGGAAATGCCGTTTTTGAAGACCAGGTAAAGGTGGAGTCCTATCATGGCAAAGATAAGTCCCGGTACCAGGAAGACATGGAAAGCGAAGAAGCGGCTCAGGGTAGCGCCGCCAAGCGTGTCGCCGCCAAGGAAAAGCCGGGCGATGGTTGTGCCGATTACCGGTATCCTTCCGGCCTGTTCAGCTCCCACAATCGCCGACCATACGCCATTACTGTCCCATCGCAGTAACTGACCTGTAAAACCCATGGCGAGTGTCAGGGCCAGAAGCACCAGGCCCGATATCCAGCTCATCTCACGCGGATATTTGAAAGAAGCGGTGAGGTACACCCTGATCATGTGTAGTCCGACGAGGAAAATCATGGCTGAAGCGGCATAAAAATGTATACCCCTGAGAATACGGCCCAAAGGAGCCTGGTTGGTGATATAGTTTAACGACTGGTAGGCAGTTTCGGATGTCGGCTGATAGATCAGTGCCAGACCGACACCGGTAATCACCTGGATGATAAACATAAACAATGTGGCACTACCGAAGACGTACATCCATTTGGCATTGGGCGGAACCGGGTGATTTAACAGCGGATTCAGTGCAGCAGTGATGCCTGACCTGTCATCGAACCATTGCCAAAATTTTCGTAAGATTTTCATGCCGGATTATCTTAGAGGTTCGTTATTGGAATGGGGCTCGTCTGTACTTCGACCTTTCCCTTTTTGATCCGTACCGGGTATTTTCTGAGTGGGTGGGGTGGCGGGCCTGCCTTTACGGAGCCGTCCTTACCATAGACACCACCATGGCATGGACAAAGAAAGAGTTCTGCATCCGCTATCCAGCGCACAGGACATCCCAGGTGAGTGCAGTTGACGGAAAATGCCTCGAACTGATCTTCCTCCTTTCGCCGGAGCCAGGCTGCCGTCTTCGATGTCGAACCTGTCCAGGGAAGAATAGAAGCATCCTGGTATTTGATGAGCACGGTCTTTCCCACCGTGAAATCATCTATCGACCCGACCTCCCTCCATGCTATGACTTTCTTTCTCAGCAGGGGTTCGAGAAGCGCTCCGAAAATGGGTATGGAGACAAGAAAAGCTGTGAAGCCGCTTACTCCAAGTAGAAGTTTGATTAAAAAAGTACGCCGTTTCATAGTAACCATTTAAAGTCAGCTGTTATTCAGATCGCTTATCCATCCTGACACTGAGATACCTGCCACTATGATGCCGGCCGCAATCATGATAAAGGATGTGATGAGTCCCCAAAAAAGCATCAGCACCCCGAAGGCGAGAAATACGGGCCAGAACGTCGGAGCCGGTATCACTTCCGGATCGGCCGGCGACAGTGGGTACTCATCCCTGTGCCTTGTAAGTTCATTGATATCCATGATGGTATGTTCATTTGTCAGCGTTTATAAGTATCTCTTCCTTACCTGTGATGGCATCTTTCGTATACCATCTCCCAAGCGTGATCATAATATTCGTAACGTATACAATGCATGCCGGCACCCACATGATGAGTCCGGCCATCTGCTGATCGGCAGCTTTGGTGAATCCCCAGTTCTGAACGATTGCTTCCCTCACTACCGGATTGCCGCCTCCGAAAAAAGCGGTAAACATACCGGCCGGGGCAAAGGTGATAAGTATGCCGAGCACTGTACATCCCACACAGGCAGAAAACAGGTATAGTGTGCTTTCAAGCGGTCCCAGTCTCATGAAATTCACCGGGGAATAAACGGGCCATATAAAAATATAGCCGGTGAGAATCAGTGAAACCACCTGCAAAATCATGAGGGCCTGTGAATGTTTCATGGCTTCAAAGACGACAGGGATATGCCATATCCACATCGACCCGATTCCCAGAATCCAGCTTACCATTGGATAAAACAGTATTTTTCCTGCAGCCTTACCCCTGCCACGGTCCAGGGTACGGGTAAGGAATCCGGCATCTGTGCCGGCAAGCAACATCGGCGGTATGATCAGGAGATAAAAAATATGCTGCATCATGTGTGCGCTGAAGAGATAGGATCTGCCAAGCCATTCCAACGGCGACAAAGCCATCAGCAGAAATAAGATTACGCCTGCATAGAAGATCCTGCTTTTTGCAGTATACCTGAAACCACTGGTTAACAGCTGGAACAGAACCAGCAAAACAGCAATAACGAGAGCCGGGACATTAAAAACCCAGTTAGCCATCAGCATAGTTGTTGTTATCATAATAAAGAGCCTAAGTATACCACACTAAAAACGACCACCCAGACAGCATCGACGAAATGCCAGTAAACAGATACCGCATCGAGTCCGGTGGCTTCCAGTGCAGTGAATTTTTCCGAGATTACCATATAGGTCATCGCTGAGAGGACTATCAGCCCGATCAGCACATGAAGACCATGAAAGCCTGTGAGGGTGAAGAAAGCCGACCCGAAGACATCCCTGCTGATGGTGACATCCTCATTATAGAGATGGAAGTATTCGATGCCCTGACCGATCAGAAAAATCAGTCCGAGTAGTATGGTTGCTATCAGCCAGCGGCTTACTGCTTTACGGTTCCCTTTTTTCATTTGTGTTTCAGCGATGAAAATAGTACCACTGCTTGAAAAGAGCAGTATGCTGAAAAGTCCAGTTTTCCTTATATCCAGGTATTGAGCCGTGGAGGACAACACTCCTCCCTGCCGGCTGTACACGACATACGAGATGATGAGTGCCAGGAAGAAAAAGGCTTCCGAAGCCACAAAGAACAGCATCATGAGTCTACTTTTCATTTCCTTCCCTCCTCTTTGAAGGTTGAACTTTCCAGTCGGGATCCTCCGGATGTTCCAGATCCCAGATTGGTCGGCGGCTGCGGACGAGTGGAACTGCGTCGAAATTTTTCAGTGGCGGAGGTGACGTGGTCAGCCATTCGAGACTCCATGCTCCCCAGGGATTATCACCCGCCTTCTCCCCTTTCCGGCGGCTTCTGAGTACATTATAAATAAATATAAAGAAGGATGCTCCGAAAACGAAGCCCATCACCGTGGAGAACATGTTGAGACTGCCCAGGTAGGGAAGATCGGGATAGGTAAAGACGCGGCGTGGCATTCCAAGCAATCCGAGGAAATGGAACACGAAAAATGTGCCGTTAAAACCTATAAAGAAGATCCAGAAATGCCACTTCCCGATTTTTTCAGAGAGCATCCTGCCGGTTATTTTCGGGAACCAGTAGTAGGCTCCGGCAAATCCGCCGGTAAGTGCGGCGCCGATAAAAACGTAATGAATATGGGCTACCACGAAGTAGGTATCCGTCAGACGCCAGTCAACCGGTACAAGGGAAAAGCCCACGCCGCTGAGTCCTCCGATGGTAAAATCCACCAGGAGGGCGAGGGCAAAGAGCATGGCCGTGGTAAACCGGACGGAACCACCCCACATGGTAGCTGCCCAGTTAAATATTTTAATGCCGGTGGGAATGGCAATGAGCATGCTTGTAGCCGCAAAAAAAGCATTAAATTCTGTTCCAAGTCCGACGGCGAACATGTGATGTGCCCACACGCCGAATGAAAGCAGCGCGATGGCAACGGTGGATGCGGCAACAAAGCTGTACCCGAAAATTGGTTTACCCGAAAAAACGGGTATCACTTCGGATACGATCCCGAAGGCAGGCAGCGCAAGAATATAAACTTCGGGATGGCCGAAGGTCCAGAACAGGTGCTGCCACATCACGGCATTGCCGCCTGTTGCGGTGGTGAAAAAGTGCGCATTCATCATACGGTCGGTGAGGATCATGACCAGACCTGCGTTCAGCACGGGAAAGGCTGTCAGGATCAGGAAGGAATTTACAAATACCATCCAGACGAACAGCGGCAGGCGGTTGTAAGAAAGTCCTTTAGCCCGCATGGTGATCGTTGTGACCACAAAATTAAGTGCCGCTCCCACGGTTCCTATCCCCATCAGCAATAAACTGATCACCCAGTAGTCGACACCTGGTGACGGACTGTAGTTGGTCTCACTGAGGGGAGCATAGCTAAACCAGCCCACATTCGGGGCGCCCCCGGCAAAAAAGCTGAAATAAAGAACTACACCACCCAAAAGAAACATCCAGAAACTAAAGGCATTAAGCCTCGGGAAAGCCATTTCGTTTGCCCCGATCATCAGAGGAAGCAGGTAGGTGGCAAATCCGAGCAGCATAGGAGTAAGCACCATAAATATCATAGTGGTGCCATGCATGGAAAAGATCTGGTTATAGGCCTCGGGGGACAGAAAAGTGTTCTCCGGCCGGGCAAGCTGGATGCGCATAAGCATTGCCTCGGTAAAACCGACCAGGAAAAAGAACAGAGAAGAGGAAAGGTACATTATACCGATCTGCTTATGGTCAACGGTAGAAATCCATTGAAGAAAACCGTTCGTCGTCCTCAGGCTTGGCAGGGGTTCCTCAGATTCGGGAATACGGACAGACAGCTTCATTTTAATCCCTCCAGGTATGTTTCAAGGTCATTTATTTCCTTTTCATTAAGCATATAATCGGGCATATGGGCCCCCCTCTTCACTTTTTGCGGGTCGGCAAGCCATTTTTTCATATTTTCAGGAGTATTTGGCAACATGCCGCTGAGCAGGGTAAGCCGGGAACCGACATGGGTAAGGTCGGGCCCTATCCTGGAATGTGCGGGAGTGCCTGCAATGTTATGGCAGCTTGCGCAGGTTTTACTGTTGAACAAGAGGGCACCGTTACGAGCAGGAGTGTCTTCCGGAACAGGAGGCACGACCTTCAGGGAACTGATCCATGCATTATAATCAGACGGAGTCTCAGATACCACCGTGATCAGCATCCAGGCATGTTCCGCGCCGCAAAATTCACTGCAGGCACCATGGAAAATGCCTGTGGTATCTGCTTCGATCCAGGAATAATTCGTTCTTCCCGGCACAGCATCCGTCTTCCGGCCAAGTGCAGGCACCCACCAGCTGTGAATGACATCGGCAGATTCGATGCGCATCCTTAATTTTTTTCCTACAGGTATATGCAACTCATTGGCTGTGATCACATCCTCTTTGGGATACCTTATTTCCCACCACCATTGATGTGCAATGATCTCAACATCGGGATCTTCTTCACCTTTTACAGGACGGTTGATCTGCTTCATTGACCGGACTGTGAGAACAAAGAAAAAGGACACTGCAAGTAACGGGATGAAAGTCCAGATGAGTTCCAGTTTCGTGTTGCCGTGAATTTGAATGGGCTGTTCAGGCCGGGCCTTTCTTCTGTAAAGGTAGCCGCCAACAACGACCATGCCCGCCACAATGAAAATAATGATGGCGGAAAGGATAAGAAACTGCAGGAAAAGGTGGTTAATGTTACTTGCCTCAGAAGATGAAGACTGGGACATGGCAGAGAAGAAACTTTTAACAGTATCGAACACAGAGCCCATCATTTCGATTTTAGTGCTGTGAAAAGCATTCGTTGGAACATCGGAGAAATTTCGGATAAATCATCAACCTCACTGGTTAAGCGGTATTCGAAAGAAAATTAACAGCAGTGAAAGGAAAATGTTTAAGCCATATCTCTGCAGACAATCAACTTCGGTAACAATTAAATTAAAGGGAAAAATCCTGCCAGGAGTCATGGACCTGTCGGTCAGACATTTATTCATCGTTCAGACCGGAAGATTATTTTTAAAGAAAATGAATCAGACAGAAATGGGCTTCCGTCAGAAAATTGTCCCGCGGCTTGTCTGAAGAAAAGACAAATCCCGTAACCCTTTCCAGCGATCTGCAAATGGACTCACCGCCCTTGCTACTTCAGGATGATGAGCGGAATACTGATTCTTTTCTGAACCTGTGAAATTGTCGTCCCTTTGATCAGGTGGTGCAGGAATCCTTTACGGTGCGAAGACATGACCAGCAGGTCGGCACCAAGCCGGTTAACAACCTGAGGCAAAACGCTCCTGGCCAGGCCGTAATCGAGAACCGGCGTATTGGTATAGCCTGCGATCTTCAACTGATTTGAGTACCGCTCAAGAAAAGCACGGTCTTCTTCCGTTTCGCTGTCAAATATCTCGGACTTCATCATTCGGGCACCGGCTGATTCAACGACATGGATCAGGAAATATTCGGCTGATTTCCCTCCCTGGTTCACGGCAAAGCTCAGCGCCCTGTTATCCGATTCAGAAAAATCTATCGAAATAGCAATCTTCTTAAAACCCGTTGTTCCGGTAAGTTCAATTTCTGGCGGTGGTTCATGGGTTGGCTGGAACATAGTTGGAATTTTAATAGCAATATGAGGCTCGACAATAATATATACGAGGAGAATAAATGCGGCTGCCACAGCCGGAATGATGATCCCGAAAACCAGCCAGGGATGCTTCCCTTCCAGAATGAGACTTTGGAGCGTATCATAAACCAGTTTTACATTCAGGACCACGATGAGCATTACCGCCAGCCATGTCACTAGGATCGTAAACAGTTTGATTTTAAAATCACCCATTATCTTTTTGGAAGAGACCCAGTGTGTGAGGGGTACAATGGCAAAGCCCAGCTGAAGACTAAGGATTACCTGGCTCAGGATCAGCAGAGGGCCGGCCATGGAATCACCGGCGACAAGGATGGTAATGAAAGCCGGGATAGCAGCCAGTGACCTGGTGATGAGCCGTCTGAGCCATGGTTGGATTCTCAGGTTAAGATACCCTTCCATAATAATTTGTCCGGTAAGGGTGCCTGTCAGTGTGGAACTCTGACCTGAGGCAATAAGGGCAATTGCGAAGAGCAGGGGTGCCAGCACGGAACCGAGAAGAGGTTCCAGCATCCTGTGTGCCTGGGTAATGTCTTCCACTTCATTGTGACCTGACTTGAAAAAGGTGGATGCCGCCAGGATCAGAATGGCTGCATTCACAAAAAGTGCCAGGTTCAGGGCTATTGTGGTGTCAAAAAAGTTATAACGGATCGCTTTCCCAATGCCGGCCTTATCATTATGAAATTTCCGGGTCTGAACGAGTGAGGAATGAAGGTAAAGGTTATGAGGCATCACGGTAGCCCCGATGATGCCGATAGCGATGTATAATGCTCCGGGGCCGGGCAGTGAAGGTATTATTCCGCTCAGGATACCCGGGATGGAGGGTCGGGAAAAAAACAGCTCGATCAAAAAGGATATGCCGATGATGCTGATAAGACCGATAATGATGGCCTCCAGCATTCGCATGCCTTTTTTGATCAGGAACATGATGATGAGGGTGTCAAACATGGAAAGGCTGACACCGATCAGCATGTTAAGTCCGAATAACAGATTCAGACCAATAGCCATTCCCAGAACTTCGGCCAGGTCAGTGGCTGCAATGGCAATTTCAGCAAAGATCCAGAAAACAAAATTCAGTTTGGGCCGGTAGTATGTCCTGCTGAATTGCGCCAGGTCCTTACCTGTAACCAACCCAAGTCTGGCACTATGGCTCTGCAGCAGGATAGCCGTAATATTCGACAGAATGATCACCCAGATCAGGGCATATCCGAATTTACTCCCGCCGGCAATGTCGGTGGCCCAGTTCCCGGGATCCATATAGCCCACACTTACCAGGTAGGCAGGCCCCAGGAAGGCCAGAAACCGTCTCCAGGGATTCTTGACATTTACAGTGTCTATACTTGAATGATATTCTTCAAATGATTTTAACTCCTTTTCGTTCATGCTTAATACAGGTTAAGGAATAAGAACATTCGCCATTAACAGATTGTTTCATTTTATCAGAGCCCGTCGATTAACCTGCCGGAATACTGAAAACAAAACGGCTACCCTTTCCTTTCCTGCTCTCCACTTTCAGGGAGCCATGATTTTTTTCCACAAATTCATGGCAGAGAATAAGGCCGAGGCCTGTACCTTTCTCATGCCCGGTTCCGACTTTACTTAGGTGTTCACCAGGTTTAAAAAGCTTATCCAGTTCACTTCGGCTCATTCCTGTACCATTATCCTCAACGCTCACTGTAAGGAGCTCATTTTCCCTGGTACATGTAAGACTGATCTCTCCCCCTCCCGGGGTAAATTTCACTGCATTGCTGAGAAGGTTTCGTATAACCGTACTGATCATATCAGGATCAGCCCTGGCGATAAGGCCTTCTGCACATTCATATCTCAGGTTGATATTTTTTTCTTTTGCGCGGGTTGAAATAAAGTACGAATTCTTCCGGACAACCGACTGCATATCGAAGTCAACCGTATTGACTTCGAGTATGCCAGCCTGAGAACGGGACCAGTCCAGGAGGTTCTCAAGCAAATTATAGGTATTTATGGAAACCTCGTAAATATGGTCCAGAAACTTACGGATCTCTGCTTCACTGAGATGGTCACCGCTCTTTTTATAATAATCCGTTACTGTAATCAATGTGCTGAAGGGACTTTTAAGATCATGCGCCAGGATGGAAAAAAAACGGTTTTTGGTAGCATTGACCTCTTCGAGACGCTTCTTTTGCTGGTTTATGAGATCCCGGGAGTGTTTCAGCGCAAGGTGTGTCATAACCCTGGAGAGGAGCTCAAAACTATTGAACGGTTTAGTCACATAATCGACTGCGCCTGCTTCAAACCCCCGTATGACATTCTCCGAACCTGTTTTAGCGGTAAGAAAGATCACGGGGATATCCCTGGTTTTTTCCGATTGCTTTAATTTACGGCACACTTCATAACCGTCCATTCCCGGCATGGATACATCCAGAAGAATGAGATCGGGCGGTTCGAAACCTGCAGCCTGTATAGCTTGTATACCGCTGTTTGCAAAACTCACATCCAGATTCTTCTCCGCGAGGATATTGCCGAGGACCTGAAGGTTTTCCGGATTATCGTCGACGATCAGTATTTCATCCTGATGCCCGTTCTGAGTCGTGTTTTTTTTACTCATTGCTATTCAGTTTTTCACCTGTAATCATTTCGTCCAGCGCAGGGTACAACATCAACAAGCTGACAATCTTCTCAGTACGGAAGCTTATGGCCAGCAGA
The DNA here is from genome assembly GCA_963732905.1 of uncultured Bacteroidales bacterium. Lineage (GTDB taxonomy): Bacteria > Bacteroidota > Bacteroidia > Bacteroidales > DASQZK01. The sequence continues at coordinate 738,251 of CAVTBM010000001.1, read as the reverse complement.
AGCAGTTCATTGCCATATTGTTCAAGGACGTTTATCCTGTATTCACTTCCAGCGTCTTTGAGTCCCCTGGCAAAAGCTTTAATCCTGTTCATGGAGAGTTTTCTCTGGATATTTTCATATACGGGCCTGAATTCAACTATGAAAATTTTCTTCAGTTTTTCAGGATAGACCTTATGTTCATTGAGTAGCTCATTCACTTCCAGCGCCAGGTCTTTTTTGGCACGTACTTCCCCGGCAGGCACCAATGTTCCTGCAACATCATAAGAAAGAAAGCTGGAAATTTTACTGATGAGACTTTTTTTTGTAACCGGTTTTATGAGGATATCGTCAAAATGATCCCTTATGTTGCCCTGGCTGTCTTTCATAGCTGAAGCAGTGAGGGCAACAACCGGGACATGTTTCAGATCTTCATGCTTTCTTATCTCGAGTACGGCTTGAAAGCCATCCATAACAGGCATCTGCAGATCCATGAATATCAGTTGGGGATGCGTCCTGATGGCTGCATCGACGGCTTCTTTTCCGTTTTCCGCTTCGAGAAGATGGACATTCATGCCGCTCAAAAAATCCCTGACGACCTTCCGGTTGGATTCTTTATCTTCAACCAGGAGGATCTTGGCGTCCCTGAACCGGATATGCTGATAGTCTGTCCCGGTCAATTCCGTATGTTTATCCGCCGGTTTTCCGGTTTTCGTCCCGGGAAGCATAATGATGAAATTTGAGCCCTCGTTCACCGTACTTTCCAGGGATATTGTACCCCCCATCATTTCAAGCAGCCTTCGTGTGATGGTCAGTCCAAGTCCAGTACCTCCGTACAGACGGGTATCCTGGCCTGACTGTTGCTGAAATGGCTGAAAAATAAGTTCCTGCTGTTCCCTGGGAATGCCGAGACCGGTATCTTTCACCTGGATAAGGAGATCCGCCAGCCCTGGAACATCCTTTCTCATCATGGATTTAAAGGACAGCTCCACAAAACCGGAGTGGGTGAACTTCAGTGCATTACCTACCAGGTTAAAAAGGACTTGTCTAATCCTGGTCTCATCCAGTTCGAGACCGGGGGGCAAATGCTCATCCTGTACTATCTTCAGGGCAATACCCTTCTGCCTTGCCCGGTCTTCAAACATGGTCCTTATCTCTTCGAGGAGAAGTTGCGGGTTGACCATCTCCTTCCTGATCTGCAATTTCCCTGCTTCAATTTTGGAGAGATCGAGGATATCATCAATGATCCTCATGAGTGTTTTTCCGTTCACCTCGATGCCTCTCAGGTATTCGTTCAGCCCCTGATTGGCGGACATCCTGTCTCTCAGGATTTCGGTGAAACCGAGGATGGCATTCATGGGCGTTCTGATTTCATGGCTCATATTGGCAAGGAACTCACTTTTCGCACGGCTTGATTCTTCTGCTTTCTCCTTGGCTTCCATGAGTGAATTTTCCAGGGCCTTCCGCTCATCGACAGGAACAACGAGTTGAAGGAACAATGAATGACGTTGTCGGGTATTTTCAAGCGGTGTATATATCAGCTGGTACCAGTTACCCATCCCCTCCTTATTGATAAGTTTGCGCTCTTCCTGAATATTACTTCCAGCTTCCATGGATTCGGGAAAAATAATCATCTCCTGGTTCTCTCCGACGGGGAAAACGGTATCAAAAGTCTTTTCTTCCAGGTCGCCAAAGAGCGTTTTCATCACTTTATTCATCCATACGATCCTGAACTCAGGGGTAATAATGGACAAACCTGCGCCCATATTATGAGTCACCACTTCAAGGCGCTCCATCTGATCCAGAAGTGATTTTTCAGCCATGCGCCGGGTTCTGATCTGCCCAATGAGCAGGCTGAAACTGAGGAAAAGGATGACAAAGGCGATCATGTTCCCGGCAACGATATAAGCTCTGGATATCTGAATGCTCTTTTCAGCAATGACTGTCAGAGACTGGAGTCTGGCGTTTTCGATCTCCAGCATTTCATTGGCTACAATTCTGATATTAGTCAGGTTCCTCCTGGCATTCTCATCCAGATAATGGTTCACGGAATCCGTAGAGATGCCATTAAGTTTCATGACCGCACTCGTTTCAAGTGCTTTGAATTTGTCATCGATATTGGCTTTCAGCTCAGCTGTCCTGACATAAAGAAGGCTGTCCTTCCTGACCAGGTCTTTCAGTTCTTCGAGTCTCAGTCGGACCTGCGCCGGACCTTTTCTAAAATCCTGGAGATCCTGCTTGTCACCGGTAAGCAGAAAATCCCGATGGCTTATGATTGCATTTTTGAATTTTTCCTGCACACCGTCAAGTGTAATGAGGACGGTATGGGTTCTTCTGATCTGTCTATCCATTTCATTCACCTTACTGCTGCTAAGGTAATTGATAACCCCGATGGATATAAAGATAAGTGCAGCCAGGAAAAAGCCAATCTTGTACAACAGGTCATTCAAAGATGTGAACATGGGTATGTTTTTATTTATCAATCCTTCAAGGAAACTTATAAATCAGCCGGTATTCCTTTTATCCGAAAACTGATAACCCACACCGTACAGGGTTTGAATATATTTTGCTGCTCCGGCCCTCAGTAATTTTTTCCTTAGGTTCTTAATGTGGTTATACAGAAAATCGAACGTATCAGCCTGGTCGATATCATCTCCCCAGATATGTTCAGCGATCATCTCTTTCCTGAGCACACGGTCGGGATTTGTGATCAGGAAAATGAGCAGATCATATTCGGTATGTGTAAGATTTACGGGATTGGCATTCACAAACACATCCATTGTTGCCGGTATAACCCTTATCTCCCGGTAGATCAAGTCGGGAGCACCCTGGAATTTTTTTCTCCGGAGAATGGAATTCACTCTTGCAAGTAATTCATCGAGGTGAAAGGGTTTGGTGAGGTAATCATCGGCCCCGATGTTCAGACCCGTAATTTTATCATTCAGTGTCATGAGCGCAGAAATAATAAGGATTCCGGCACCATCATGAATTTCCATAAGTTCTCTTACTATATTAAGGCCGCTTCCACCAGGCAGTTCGATATCAACAAGGATGCAGTCATATTCATAAAGGTGGATTTTCATTTTGGCCTCATCATAATTAACGGCTGATTCACAAATAAAACCTTTTCGTTTCAGGAAAGAGACGATGCTGATATTCAGAGTAATTTCATCTTCAATGACCAGAATCTTCATCACGTTTGCCTTTTAAGGGTAAGTTCCGGTTGAGAAAGCCAAAATTAGTACTTTTCAGTTTCAAAGGCAAGAAGGGATCTGGTATGATCCGTTCCGGAAAGCCGGGGAATGCTTCACTCATCTTTCAGTTTTAAATCTGCAGTTACTTTTTCTGCTTCTCTGCTTTTCAGTCCGTATGCCGGTATCAAAAGGATAGCCATAACGAAGGCCAGTACCAGAAAAGCAAAATCGAAGCCGGGGATTCCTCCACCTTTACTGGCAATGAGTGCACCTACCAGTGCTGCACTGAAAAGCTGGCCTGTGCTGGTAAAAATGGTCAGCAGGCTTTGCCCTGCAGCCCGCTCACCCTGCCCTGTTTCATTATTCATAATGTACCTCAGAGGTGCGCCGAGAAGGAATGCCAGTCCGATACCTATCAGCATTCCTGATCCATAAAAGACTGTATGAGTGACCGGAAGAAGGGAAAGGAGGAACAACCCGGCCATCAGTGTCAGAATACCGGTCGTGATGACCAGCCTGGAGCCGGCTTTATCGATGATCCTGCCTGCCAGGGGTGCGGCAATAAACAGAGTGAACACGAGAGGTATCAACATGAAGCTTGCGGTGGACTCCGTAACGCCGAAAGCAGCTTTGGCAAGGGAGGGGAAATAGATGGTAGCCAGTTCGCCAAGCCCGGCACCAAAGGCAATGAAATAGGTAAAAAGCAGTTGCTTTGACCTCAGGAGACCGAGATGGATGGTAGGATGAGTGGATCTTTTCTGGACCCGGTAAAAAAACGGGAGGATAAGCACCGACAGGCAAATGAGGGGCCAGACCCGCGTTGAGCCCACACTTTGCAGGAAGTGGGAAGCGTCGATGCGGTTGATCCCCAAAGCGAAAGAGGATAATGACACGATCAGCAGGATCATCCCCGTCCAGTCGAACTCTACGGCACCCGGCTTTTTATCTGCCGGCAATATGCGGAGTGAGTAGAAGACAAGGACGGCTGCGAAGGGAATATTTACTCCAAATATCCATCTCCAGCTCAGGAGAAGAAGTGCTCCGCCAATCGCCGGTCCGATGATGAAGGCAAGACCGAAAACCGCTCCGATCAGTCCCAGTGCTGAACCCTGCTTTTCACGGGGTATCGTATCACCGATCACAGCGGCAGCCACCGGGAAGATACCGCCGGCACCAAAACCCTGAACGGCTCTGCCGGCCAGTATCATTGAAAAGCCGGGGGATGTCATGACAATCACCGAACCGGCTGCAAAAATGATAATATCAATGGTATACACCATGCGTCTCCCGTAAATATCGGAAAGCTTTCCCATCAGCGGAGCCGAAATGAGGCTCATCAGCACGTAAATATTGAATATCCAGGGAATGGCTCTGTCGGAAATGCCCAGACTTTCCTGAATAGAGGGGATGGCCGGCCCGATTACGGCAATATCCAGAGCTCCCATCAACACTCCCGCGAACAGAAGGATCAGTACCCTGGTCGTCGATTTCGTCATCATTATCCCCTATTCGTAATACATACCCTCGGTTTTGAAGCTCTCTGTGACAATCCCGATATGTCTGTTGGAGATGACCAGTACCGGTATAACCGACTTATTGACCATCTGGTGGGCGTAGTTCCCGAGGAGGAGATTACTGATGCTTTTTTCCTGTTCCGACATGATCGCTATCAGGTCTGCATTCACTGAAGTCGCATAGTCAATGGTGATATCCGTCAGGTTACTTCCGAAAAGCGAATCCCGGACGCATTTAACTTTCAGGTTTTTCAGGTAGTTATCCACTGAGATTGCATACTGTTCAATCTTTTTAGTGATATCTTCCACCTCTGCCGAGGTAACGGTTACAACGTGGATCTCAGCACCAAACAGCGACGCCAGTTTCGCTGTAAAAGGCACTTTCTCACGGGTTTCATTGGTCACGTCGATGGGCAGAACAATTTTCCGGATACGCCCCGGAACCTTTTCTCCCCGGAGTGTAAATACCGGTCTCGTAGTGGATGAAACCATTTTAAAGGCATTACTTCCGATGAACAATTCCTCAAAACCAGAGCCGCCGTGCGTTGAAATAACAACAACCGAATCATCGAATGCATCGGCCTGTTCTACCACTTCCTGGTGAATTTTCCCCTGCTTTATAATGGTTGAGATTTTTATCCCCGAGGCCTTTCGTGCATATTTCTCAAGGATCTCTTCAAATTTATGCTGAACATCAAGCTTCTCCTTTTCAAACTCACTCTTGTATTCCACATTACTTTCCTGCAGAACATGAACGAGCTGAATCTCCGCCTTATACTTCCCGGCAAGGACAAGGGCATAATCAATTCCTTTAAGGGATAACGGTGAAAAATCGACCGGTACAATTACATTTTTCATATCATTTGTTTTTTGAAAAGATTTTATTGCAATCTGCAGGGAAAATGTCCCTTTCACAGGAACGGATGGGGAAAGCTCCCTTACGCAGTAATTTTAAGCCGTTGTATGACATTATAGAACCTGAAATGCAAGAGTAACATTATAACCATAGAAATTGTTGGCCTTCAAAGCTTCAAACCGGTTTTGAGAGTCAAAAGTTAAGAAAAAATCACGGAATATCATCGGGGATAATTGACCTTCCTGCTGTTAACCAGGTCTTACTCCATCTTCTTTTTGTGCTTCACCGGGATTCCAGATCTCATCAATATTTTGCAATATCCGTGAAGCTTCAACTACCACCAGGTTATCAAACTCACCATAATTCTGCAGGGCTCTCAGCAGTGGCATGAGTTGTTCACGTTCTTTCCCGTGGCTAAGGGATTTCAGTATATGATGCGCACCGACTTTCATAAAAAAGGAATCTCCTTTGAGAATCAGCTTTCCGAGAAGCGGTCGAATGGACTTTTTCCCAATTCTGATCAGACCTTCGGCGGCGATCCACCGTATATCATCATCACTGTCCTCAAGGAGGTTCAGAAAAAGCGGAACGGATGTTTCATCAGCAATTTCCTCTATCACTTTGGCTGTCTCCCAGCGTAGCAAACGATTATCTGTATGAAGCAGCATCCCGAAATATTGTAAATTCGCTGATCCTTGCTTAACCAAAAGGTTTCTGGCCTTCATACGGCTCATCCCTTCTTCCGAAATAAGTCCTCTGACCAGCGGCCTGATTTCTTCAGGAATGAAACTAAAGTCAGGTTCTGCCTGATTATCCTTGTCTTTCATTATTTTCTTTTTTAATACGCAGGACGGGTAAATTTTTCAAAATAGTCTAATTCTTCCGATTGTTTTAATTTCACGGTAAAACAGGCTTTCAGCATGTCATTTCAGAACCCATTTTGGCATGTGATTAGCCTATGCAAATTTATCTTGTGAATTCTGTAGAAATTCTGTAGAAATTGGCTTTGAAGATCCTTCGGAGAAACTGATATTGTGAATACGCGTACCTGTCCCCAATGCAATTATCTGCTAACAGTGATTGGTTTATAAAATATTTTAATAATTTTACATGTTTTATAACCAATTAACAGACCACCTTTCTCAGATGAGAGCTTTGACGAAAGCGCTGATCGTTCTGATCAGCCTTCAGGCTTGTATTGAGCCTTTTAATCCTGACATCAGAAAATATGACAATTTGCTGGTCGTAGATGCTTTTCTCACCAATGAAAGTCCGGCCGCAACGGTAAAATTAAGCCGTAGTTTTCCCTATAATTCAAATGTGAGCCCTCCTGAAACCAATGCGGTTGTGATCATTTCAGATGAAACCGGAACCGATTTTCCGCTGGACGAAGTATCAGACGGGAATTATCAGTCTGGTCCCGATCTGATTCCCATTACTGGAAATAAGTACATGCTTCATATCGTCACCAGTGACGGGATGGAATTTGAATCCGACTACCAGGAGATGCTGAAGGCTGTGCCCGTCGACAGTGTTTATTACTCGATTGACATTAACGACCCGCACGCTCAGGGCTCAAGTCAGAACGGTGTCAATGTATATATCAACAGTGATGATGCAGGCAGTTCGTATTCCCGGTATTATAAATGGGAATGGAATGAAACGTGGGAGATCAGGCCACCCTATCCTTATCCGGAGGAACAGAAGAGCTGCTGGCAGAATCAACGTTCCAACGGTATCCACATCGGGACCACTGAGAATCTCGTGAGAAATGAAGTAAAAAAGGAGAACCTTTTCTTTGTGGCATCCAGCCAGAATAAGCTGGCAGTAAGATATAGTGTCGAGATTAAGCAATCAGCCCTCACCAGGGATAACTATATTTACCTCGACAAAATCAGGAAGATCAATGAAGGCTCGGGCGGTTTTTTCGATCCCATTCCGGGTGAACTCGTCGGTAACATCAGGAAGGCAGGGAATCCGGATTACCCTGTGCTGGGTATTTTCGAAGCTTCCGAGGTAAAAACCAAACGGATCTTTATTGACAGAAGTGATGTGAAGAGGCTTGGATATATCGTTACAGGATTTGGCGATTGCCAGTCTATGGAGGTGCTTGACTCGATTTACCGTAATACCCCGGAACTTATTCACAGTTGGTGGTTTCTTTTCAACTATTACGATTCTTTCCTGAATGATACACTTGCGTTTCTGGTAAATCTTCCAAAATGTTATGATTGTTCGGTTGTGGGCACAAAAACAAAACCCGCTTTCTGGATTGATGCGCCAACATCCGGAAGTACCATGGCGGAAGGAAAACTAAACGGTGAAATTGAATTAGTCAATTATAAGGAGCATGAATGAGTGCTCACGTTTCCGACCTGAGAACTCTAATATAACATATTGCAAAATGTCTATTCTATCTATGTTCATGTCAGTGCTTACTTTGCTTCCGGTACATGCGTCGGGGTATACTGAACATGCCGCCAGGATTGAAAATCAGGTAAGGTATCCCTCTTCTGCCCCGGATTCACTGGATGCCCTGGTCAGTGGCTGGCTTTATCAGTACCAGTCGGTTCAGAACGGTTATCCCTATTTTGGTGATCAGAACTGGGTGAAAAGTACGGTAAGTACTAAATATGAAAGTTTCCGGAATGTCCTCGTGAAATATGATATTTACCAGGATGCCCTGATCATGCCTTTGTACAGAAAGGACGGGACTTTTCCTGTGGTTCTGAATTCTCAGGAGGTGATGTCCTTCACCCTGAATGCCTACACCTTTATTAACCTGGATAACCTCACCGCCGATTGTAGCCATACGTACACCGGGTATTATGAGCTGATTTTCGATGGCAGATTAAAATTAGTCGCCAAATGGCAAAAACTGATGTCGGATGAGGATAAGATGGGTGGCGGCAAATTTGATCTGGTAAGAACCCTGTTTCTTATCAGGGATAACAACCTTTACAAACTCCGGCGAAATTCATCGCTGCTAAAATTATTCCCGGATCAGAAACAGGCTATCCGGAAATATATAAGAGAGAAACAGATCTATATTGATCGCTCCGATGATAACCGCCTTAAAGATTTGATCAAATATATTGACCAACTGACAGACTAACCTTATGAAACGAATCATCTTTTTTTCGTTCTCACTACTTTTATCTGCAACTCTGTCTGCGCAGGTGACAAATACCAGTATTCCGGAGGATCTGGCGGGTATTCCCTTCAGTGATTTTGCTGACAGCCTCAGCGTGCATCAGGGTATTCATATCTACTTTCTCCCGGAATGGGTTAACGGTCTGACCGTTCAGATCCCCGCCGGAAAGCCTGGTCTTTCTGATGTCCTGAAAGCAACATTAAATGGTAAATCACTATTTTTCAATGTCATGGAAAACGGAGATATCATCCTGAGCAACGGAGGATTACTGTCTTCAAAATTCCCGTCCCATTATTTTGAAAATAAACCGATGACAGTCGCTCAACAGGCAAACCAGACTGCACCGGAAAAAGAAAAGGCCAATGAAGCAGGTTCCCGGGAAAACAACATGGTAGTGGATATCGGATCAAAATCGAATTCCAGGCGGGTCGCTCAGGCTATTCTGTCCGGGCAGATCATGGACCGCAACACCCGTGAGCCGGTTATCGGAGCGACAGTCTATGCCGAGGATACAGGTACCGGAACAGTTTCAAATGCTTCCGGAAATTATTTTATCAAACTTACGAAAGGATCACACCGGGTAATTGTCCGGTGCATAGGCAAGAAAGATGTCAATCTTACGGTAAACCTATACTCCGACGGTGAGCTGAACATCCTGATGGATGAAAAAATCACGGAACTTAAAGCCGTGGAAGTTACCGCACAAAAATACCATAACATTGAAAGCACTTCAATGGGGCTGAACAGAATAGATACGAAGGTGATGTCGAGGATTCCTAAAATCGGCGAAACCGATGTTCTGAAAGTCTCCCTGCTCCTTCCCGGTGTTCAGTCAGTTGGTGAAGGCACAACCGGTTTCAATGTCAGGGGCGGGAATGCCGACCAGAACCTGATTCTGATCGATAAGGCCCCGGTGTTCAACCCTGCTCACCTGATGGGCTTTTTCTCAGCGTTCAATGCCGATATTATCCGTGATTTTGAATTATATAAAAGCGTGGTGCCGGCTAAAATGGGCGGACGTCTGTCCTCGGTGCTGGACCTGACCGTTAAGGACGGGAATAAAACAACATTCACAGGAAGCGGTGGGATAAGTCCGTTGACGGGTAACTTTGAACTTGAGGGCCCCATCATTAAGGAAAAACTCTCTTTTCTTGTATCCGGCAGAACGACCTATTCCAACTGGATCCTGAAACGTATCAATAATCCCTCCATTCAAAAGAGTGAGGCCTCATTCAACGATTTTAATGTTAAGCTCGACTATGACCTGAATAAAGACAACAGCGTCAGTTTTTCGAGTTATTACAGTGACGACTATTTTTTCAAGAACAACAGGGATACGACCTATTATTATGGAAACCGCATCATGAACCTGGAATGGAAACACCGGTTCAATCCGCAACTTCACATGTCCAACAACCTGATATACAGTAATTACAAGTTTACTCTGGGAGATAAGGCTAATCCGTCAGGAGCATACGATATGAATTACTATATCAATTATTATGAGCAGAGATCCGATTTCACCTATTTCTGGACAAACAACCACATGCTTACCTTCGGGATCAGTAATGTTTATTATGACCTGATGCCCGGCAGCCTTAGTGCTCTGGGCAGTGAGTCCATCATTCAGAAAAAGACCATTGAAAGCGAACATGCTCTGTTGAACTCGGTATATGTCAGTGACGAATACAAGGTGAACAACCGGCTTACTGTTAACGGAGGATTACGGTTCAGCCTGTATAATTACCTCGGGCCCCGTACCGTCTTCCGGTACAGGAAAGGCTTGCCGTATGACCTTTCTACCCTGCAGGATACCCTTACCTACTCCGGTTTCAAATCCATAAAAAGTTATTCCGGACTGGAACCCCGTGTTTCAGCACGGTACCTGCTCTCGAATCAGCTATCCGTAAAACTAGGCTATTCGAGAATGAAACAGTATATTCATATCATGTCTAACACGTTCAGTGTATCGCCCACTGATACATGGAAACTCAGCGACAATAATATCACACCACAGATCGCAGACCAGGTTTCTCTCGGCCTTTACCGTAATTTCAAAGGGGGGATATATGAGACTTCAGTGGAGATGTACTACAAAAAACTGCAGGGACTGAAAGATTATAAGGTTGCGGCAACACTGCTGATGAACGAACACGTTGAAACCGAGATCATCGATACGAGAGGCAAGGCTTATGGCATTGAAGTAATGCTTAGAAAGAGCATGGGGAAACTGAATGGATGGCTGAGTTATACCTACTCCCGGATTTTCGAGAAATCGGGTGGTTCTTTTACTGAAGAGAAAATCAATAACAACCAATGGTTCCCGGCAATCTACGACAAGCCGCATTCATTGGCTATTGTTGGTAATTACAGGTTCTCAAGGAGGTTCAGTATCTCGACCGATGTGGTCTATTCTACCGGGCGGCCTATAACCTATCCGGTTGCCCGTTACCGGTTCCGGAACGGGACCTTCCTTAACTATTCAATGCGGAACGAATACCGGGTTGACGACTATTTCAGATGGGATATGTCCCTGAACCTCGACGGGAATCTGAGGGTCGACCAGTTTGCTCACAGTTTCTGGAGTCTCTCGGTGTATAATATTACCGGTCGGAACAATATTTATTCCGTCTATTTTATAAGTAAGGAGAATGTTACCCAGGGGTATAAGATGTCTATATTTGCCGAGCCTATCCTGACCATTTCATATAACTTCCGATTCTAATTATCCGTCTATCAGAACCATGAAAAAACGTCAATCCATAACTTTTCTTCTACTGGCCTTTACCACCTCCTTTTTCGTCCTTTACGGTCAGCAACCAGCCGGTGAAAACTTTGAATCCGTTTATGTCACCACTGACCGCAATATATATTTCGCCGGGGAGGATATCTGGTTCAGCCCCATATGCCTCGATGGTCGGAACGATATGAGTACCAGATCCAAAGTCGTTTACCTCGAACTCCTCAATACCCTCAATGAACCCGTTGCCCAAACCATGGTTTTTCTAAAAGACGGCAAGGGAAACGGCAACCTTACCGTGCCTTCCTTTATTTCTTCCGGATTTTACGTGTTGAGAGCCTATACTAATTACATGAAAAATTTTGGTGCTGAATCCTTCTTTTATAAGAAACTGCTGCTTTTAAATCCGGTACAGGGAGGACAGTTCAACTACCCGGCAAAGGATGATGATAACAAAGGTGATATTGGTGAAATCAGCCTGTATCCCGAAGGTGACTCGGTATATCAGAACCTGTATAACCGGGTCTATATTGAATTCAGGCACCCGCTCGCCCCTTTCAACCGGAAAGGATGGGTTGTCGACCAGTATTACGATACCCTCTCGACTATCCATTTTGTCAGGAATGACCTTGCATGGTTTGACTTTCTGCCCGGAACATCTAAATATTTTCTTAGCATTCCCGGTTTTGACCGCTGGGCACCCGTAGAAATTAACCGCAGTCGCGGATCACTGCTAAAAGTTGAATCGTCCTTTGATCAAGTTCAGGTAAGTCTTGAATCCAGTGATTCTATTGTAAAATCGTCCCCGCTTTATCTTGAGATCACGAACGTCAGGGATCTTCGCGGTACAGGTCCCCGGAAACCATTCATCTCACCCATGAGGATTCAGACCTCAACGCTGGAATCCGGCTTCAGCAGGTTTAAACTTACCGATGAAAACGGGAGAAATATTGCTGAAAATTATGTCTACGTCAGGCCTGGCGGACAAATCAAAGTGAATGCGGTTACAGATAAAAAAACTTACGGCAACAGGGAAAAAGCGATGCTCGCCATTCAGACAGGAGATGCTTCCGGAAACCCTGTAAATGCCATTCTTACCGTGTGTGTGCGCAAAAAGGCGGGATCCCTTTTTAATCAATATTCCCTGCCCGGTTTTCTGGTAATACCTGAGAAATTTAAAGCCCTGGCCGCAGACTGGGATCTCGACAACCCATATGAGGCTTCCGCTTTTCTCGCCATCTACGGCAAAGAGATGTTCACCGAAAAGGACATTCTCCCGGAGATGGATTACAAACCGGATCAATCAGGGATTACCGTTAACGGGAAGCTGGTAAAGAATGGAGAACCTCTTACCGGGACAATGGTATATCTGTCGGTTGTGGGCGACAGCACTATATTATATCCGCGTATTACAGATAGCAAAGGACGTTTCAGCTTCCCTGTTCATGATCTTCAGGGGGATCGTGATATTGTTGTTAAATCGAACGACACCCTCCAGGATGCCTATTTCACCATCGATGATAATTATTTTCCCGGCAATGCCCGTCTCAGTCATTACCCCGATGATATTGATACAACATTTTCCCGGACACTCAACAGTCTGTTCTACGCCTGGCAGATAAGACGGCTTTACCATATAAAGGATTTCCAGATCATAAACAGTTGCATCGGAAGATATGATTTTTTTGGTAAGCCTGATTTCTCCATACAGATGAAAGACTTTGTGGAACTTCCTCTGCTTGAAGAAGTGTTTTTTGAAATTGTTCCTCCGGTAATGGTCCTGCATAAAAACAAGGAAGCCTATCTCAAGGTTATTGATAAATACACCAACCGCACCATTGGGGATCATCCACTGTATATGGTTGACGGCGTTCCGCTTTTCGATCCTTCGGTAGTGATGAAGATCCCTCCGGTTCTGATCCGTGAGATCAGTGTGGTACAGAAACAATATTTCCTTGGCGCAGAAGTATTCGACGGCATCATTGTGATCCGTACAAAGAACAATGATTTCTCTGATGTTGATTTCTCAGGCTCCTATACCAGGAAAAAAACACATTTTGCAGATCACCTTTTTGAGTTTGCTTCACCGGATTATTCAGATGGCCGGGACAGTTTTGATAAACCCGATTTCCGGAATGTACTGCTTTGGACAACCGGTGTCAGTACCGGACCCGACGGAAAGGTTAATCTTTCCTTCTTTACCGGTGATGAGGATACAGATTACGAAGTGGTTGTTGAAGGATTAGACGCAAAGGGCAAATCATGCTACGGCACGTTCAATTTCAGTGTAGGCCCGAAAAAATAGGACGACCACATCTGACTAAATGACTCAATGATGCCATTTTTACAGATGGTTCGTCCTGCACCTAAATTTCCGGTGGAAGGGTCACCGTCGTTTATTAGATCTTTTCTTATTTTCCTTCTGCGGGTTTTCACCGACCATTTCAACACGGACACTCCTCCCCCTGTATTTGCTGTTACTGAAGGAACTCATGATGGTACCGATATATTTCTCCCCTACTTCAAAAAATGAGAAACTGTCTTTTATGTCGATAGCACCGATGTTGATATCCCTGTCACGTGTATTATCGTTGATCATCCCGATAATATTTCTTGGCTCAACGCCATCTTTCTTTCCCACATTAATGAAAAACCGGCTGTACCCTGCGGAACTTCTGTTTTCACGGCTTTTTTCACGGCTTTTTTCACGACGGCCGCCCTCATTCCTCCGTCCCTGAATCTCCTGCTTGTCGTTGACCTTTGCGTTCAGGTCGGGAGCATTTTTGTAATAAGCAAGGAAACGGTTGAATTCCAATGATACAAAATGTTTGATAACCTGTTCCTTACTGAGCCATTCCAGTTTTTTATTTACAGTCTCCATGAAAGGGGCTATTTGTTTTTCGTCCACTTCCACATTTTCCATTTTTCCTATGAGGCTAAAAAGCTGTTTCCTGCAGATCTCCTCGCCGGTGGGCAACGGCATCTTTTCGCAGGTCTTGTTGATCATTTTTTCGATCTGGGGTATGCGGTTTTTCTCCCTGTAATTGACAATAGAGATCGCGGTTCCAGACTTATTGGCCCTGCCGGTACGTCCACTGCGGTGGGTATAAATCTCATTATCTTCGGGGAGATTATAGTTAATCACATGCGAAATGTCGTCCACGTCAATCCCCCTGGCAGCAACGTCGGTAGCCACAAGCATCTGAAGGGACCGTTCCCTGAACCTTTTCATGACATGGTCGCGCTGAGACTGGGACAGGTCTCCGTGAAGGGCATCGGCATTGTAGCCGTCCTTGATCAGCTTATCGGCCACTTCCTTTGTTTCCATCCTGGTACGGCAAAACACGATTCCATAGATATCCGGATTGATATCCGCAATACGTTTTAAGGCCAGATAGCGGTCACCGGCATGCACCTGGTACCAGATATGGCGGATATTTTCAGCACCTGCATTTTGTTTCCCGATGGTTATTTTTACCGGGTTGCTGAGATAGTTACCGGCAATACGCGCCACGTCGGACGACATGGTGGCAGAGAATAAGAGTGTTCGTTTTGTTGCCGGGGTTTTTTCAAGAATGCTGTCCAGTTCCTCGCGGAAACCCATGTTCAGCATTTCGTCGGCCTCATCGAGGACTACGGTTTTGATGCCCGAAATATTGGCCACCTTCCTGTTGATCAGATCAAGCATCCTGCCGGGAGTGGCCACAATAATATGAGCTCCCCTCCTGAGTGATGAAATCTGACCGTCAATGCTTGCTCCCCCGTAAACCGGGACGACCACCAAACCTGCCGTATATTTTGTGTATGTCTGCAGGTCCCGGGAGATCTGGATACATAATTCACGCGTGGGTGACAGGATTAAAACCTGTACCGACTTATTCTGAATATTTATCTGCTCAATTAATGGTAAGCCGAATGCGGCTGTTTTACCTGTTCCGGTCTGAGCAAGACCGATGATGTCGCTTTTTGTTTCCAAAACAACAGGAATAATCTGTTCCTGTACTGGTGTAGGTATTGTGAATTCAAGATCTTCAATGGCCTTCAGCAGATTGGGCGACAAACCCAATGCATTAAATGTTAACATATATATGTGTAAAAATGAGCTGCAAAAGTACGTATAATAAATAACGTGAGGAAATTAACTCCACTAAAAACAAAATTAAGCTGAGCCTGATACACGAATAGGGTGTGTGAGCCACGAATGCACGAATGAATTATGGGTGCCACGAATGCACGAATGAATTGTGGAAGCCACGAATGCACGAATGAGTTGTGGAAGCCACGAATGCACGAATGGGTTGTGGAAGCCACGAATGCACGAATGAATTGTGGAAGCCACGAATGCACGAATGAATTGTGGAAGCCACGAATGCACTAATGATTGTGGGAGCCACGAATGCACGAATGGATGTGGAAGCCACGAAGTGCACGAATGAATTGTGGGAGCCACGAATGCACGAATGAATTGTGGGTGCCACGAATGCACGAATGAATTGTGGAAGCCACGAATGCACTAATGAATTGTGGGTGCCACGAATGCACGAATGAGATTGTGGCAGCCACGAATGCACGAATGGGTTGTGGAAGCCACGAATGCACGAATGAATTGTGGAAGCCACGAATGCACGAATGAATTGTGGGAGCCATAAGCACGAATGGATTGTGGAAGCCACGAATGCACGAATGGGTTGTGGAAGCCACGAATGCACGAATGAATTGTGGGTGCCACGAATGCACGAATGGGTTGTGGAAGCCACGAATGCACGAATGAATTGTGGGTGCCACGAATGCACGAATGAATTGTGGAAGCCACGAATGCACGAATGGGTTGTGGGAGCCACGAATGCACGTATGAGATGTGTCAGCCACGAATGCACAAATGAAGTTTGGTAAACGAATAGTTGAAAAGTGGAGTGTCTGTGAAAATAGGTGAGAAGGAAAGACCGGGGATTTTTGAATCTGGTTAAAATGATCGTAAAACAAGAGCCCGGGGTTATTGCAACATTTTGTAAGGAGCGGTTGTGAAATCATGGTTATGGCAGGATTTTTGATTTGCTTCCGCGTGCTTCTTCCCGCCTTTAAAAGGGTAATAATGAGAAACAGGACTAAACCTTCTGAGAGCCTGAATGTCGATGTAAGCCGGACTTTGCGCATTACCACGAAAATATTTCGTTATATATTCTGCGTCATGCTTGCTTTTCCGGCTGTTGCATATTTTCCTTTTAGCAACAGGTTCGTGGAAAAAGTCAGGACAGAAACGGTCTTTACACCGGCAAAATCAAACACTAAATCCTGTTTTCGTTATAAAATTCCGGCCCTTGAGAAAACGCCGTTCTGGTTTAATAAGTCACTGAATCAGCGAAATGCTTTGCTTCATTTTAAAAATGTCATATCTACTCGCCTTTTTGTCATGAAGACCTTATACCCCATCAGGGAATCCCTCCAAATCAATATATTTCAGTACTCCCCGGAAGACAACAGAGATGAACCGGATGTTCGCTTATATCTATCCTGACATCAAAAGCAAACATCACAATTTATTAACATCTCAATTTCATCAACATGAATAATATTTCTGCTAAAACCGGATACTGGTCGGCTTTACTGACATTGCTGACTTTTGTAATGTGGATCATCTGCTTTGTTCTCATTGCGCTCAAACCCCCATTGTTCACCTGGACAAACCTTCAGGATTATGTACAATATTTCCATTCCGGCAGCCAGACGCTGCAAAATACGGCCAGGTTTTTCATGCTTATTTTCGGACCTGTATATGTGATCCTTATTCACAGTTTTTATGATTTTACCCCTGAAAAGAAAAAAGGACTGATCAGGCTTAGCCTGTTATTTGCCCAGGCATTCGCCGTATTGTCGGGTATGAATTACTTTGTTCAGCTCAGTGCGGTCAGACTTAATCTACTGCACGGTCAGACCACGGGTCTTGAATATTTTGTACAAGCTAATCCGTTATCGGTCCTGACATCGATCGACATGACCGGATGGACGTTGTTTCTGGGACTCTCATCGTTTTTTATTTTCCCGGTATTCGGACACAACGGGTCGGACAAAATCCTTCGTGTCGCTTTCCTGGTAAACGGAATAAGCTGTATGCTGGGAGGTGTGGGGTATATCCTTCAAATTGACATCCTCACCTTTCTGGCGATAAACGTCGGCGTGGGCGGTGCAGTCATGACTATAGCAGTCACATCGGCTGGTTATTTCAGAAGGCTGCAAACGGTAAGAGACTGAGCCTGTCATATTCCACGATGAATAACCCGATTTTGTATCTGTTAACCGGAATGCAACCATTCCGGATTACTAAAACAGCCTTATTATAAAAACTTGTTTTACGGTTATTTCAAATTGCCGGAACCGGCAAATTCTGTATTTTAGTCATGAGTTTGGAATGAGAAAATAATACCGGTAAATTTCTACGGTGAAGTCATTCCAAACAGGATCTGAACCAAAAAAACAGAATCCACAGATGAAAAGACACTTCTTTTTGTTTTCAGTCATCATCATTCAAACCTTTTTCCTCCTGGTACAGCTTAAAAACCACAATCTGTACCTCAGAGATTCGGCTGAATACCTTACCGAAGCTTCAAATATAACCAACCGGGGTATTTTTTACTGCGCTTCACTGGATGAAAATATCAATCCTTCCCAATATACCAGGCGACCACCATTGTATCCCATGTTTATCGGTTTTTCTCACCTTTTCTTCGCTTCTGATCTGTTCATCATACTTCTGCAAAACATCCTGTCAGTCCTGAGTATACTGTTGATGAGGAAAACTGCAATGGAATGGGGCTATCTCAGGAAAACGGACCATTGGGTCATCCTGGCTTTTATCTTTTCTCCAGCCCAGTTTATATATGCACAACTGATCATGTCGGAAATCCTTTTCCAGTTTATCCTGGTTCTGGCAATCCGGTATTTCGTGTTGTACCTGAAACGAGGCCGGCTGAATTTACTCCTCATCTATAACCTCTTAATTTTTTTCGCTGCCTTTACCAAACCTGTTATGTATCTTTTTGTATTTCCCAACCTTCTTTATTTCTCATGGATCTCTCTCAGGAAGAAAACAATGCGGCCTTTACTCATGTCTCTGATACCCATTTTACTGGTTTTTGTCTATTGCTTCAGGAACCTGGAAAAAACCGGGAAATTCAGTTTCTCAAGCATCCAGACCACCAACCTCATCAATTATAATATTTATTATTTCCTGATGAACCAGGATGGTAAAGCGACAGCTGATGAAGTCATAGATAATTTCTATAAAAAATCAGGTACCATTAATAATTATAGTAAACGAATGGACTTCCTTTCAGGGAGTGCAAGAAAGGTTATCATGGAACAGCCTTTTGAATATGGCTGGTTTCATATTAAAGGGATGCTTCGTTTTTTTCTTGATCCGGGAAGGTTCGACCTGGTGAATTTTATTCATTCTTCAGAAACCGGAAAGAATGGTTTTCTTTATTACCTGAATACCGGAGGGATCAGCGGGGCTTTGCGGTTCCTGTTTTCCGGCGGAACGGGGGGACTGAGTCTTTTACTAATATTCATTTTTTTAGTGAACCTTGTAAAACTGGCAGGTCTGGTTTTATTTGCATTCAACAGGCAAGTGGACTGGAGGCTGAAAGTTTTTCTCTACCTGCTCCTTCTGTATCTTGCCTTTGCTACCGGCCCGCTTGGTGCTTCCCGCTTTGCCATGCCGTTGATTCCGCTTCTGATATTCATGGCTTTCACTGCTGGGAACAGAGACGTCCTGATGCAATTTACCGGAAAGTCAGGAAAATAAAGACAATTAAATCTTAATCAATACTATCCAGTTATGAAAACTCTCACCCGAAACAGAAACCTCTATTTTCTGATCTTTCCTCTTGTGGTCCTTGTAGCCATTGTATCTGCTGCCGGTATTTTCTCCGGTGCCCCCTACCAGTCGGAAAATGAAATCTATGCAGCCCAGGGCATAGGCCAGGATGTGGTTGACCTTTTCATCCTTGCCCCTGTCCTGCTGATCTCATCCATCCTGGTATTTTCAGGTTCAGGCAGGGCGGTATTTGTATTGCTGGGCTCGCTGATCTATTCGGCATATACCTTTATCATTTACAGCTTTGGCATGCATTTCAATTCTTTCTTCCTGCTCTATAGTGCCAGCATGGGTCTTTCGGTTTATGCCATTATTTTCATTATGGTCAGGGCCGGCAGCCTTTCCCTGCCTGAAAAGTTCGATCGTGGGACACCGGTGGGTATAACCGCAATCTATTTATTCTTTATTGCCGTAGTTTTCTATTTTGTATGGCTTAGGGAAATTATCCCCGCAATACTTAACCATACTGTACCGACAAGTATTGTGGAAGCCGGACTGATGGTGAATCCGGTTCATGTCCTGGATCTTGCATTAGCTCTGCCTGCCTGCATATTTGCAGGCATTACACTACTTCGCCGGGAAAATGCGGGCTTCCTTCTCGCTCCGGCCTTACTGATCTTTGCCTTCCTCATGGCACTGGCTATCGCCTCAATGGTAATAACCATGCAGAAGCTGGGCTTTAATACCGATACAACCCTTATGTATGGTTTTGGCGTTCTTGCACTGGTTGCCGTCATTCTGTTCGTACTCTTTATCCGTCATTTCAGACAGGCTGCCGATGAACCCTTATCCTGAGTGGAAAGCAGGAGGTTTAAAGAGATCAGGTTTGACAGGGGTATTCGCAGGACAGGGATCCTGAAATTTTTGTGTCCTATAAAAATGCAAAACCGAGGCAAAATGATAAATTTGCTGCGCCTGACGCAGGTGCCATCATTTTTAAAACCTCAACCAGTTATGAAAAAGTCAGTGTTGTTCTCAGTCCTGTTTGTCATCACATCCGTTGTAGCCTATTCACAACCGCTCAGGGTAACGAAGAATGAAAGATATCTGAAAACCAAAGACGGAAAGGATTTTTTCTGGCTTGGCGATACGGGCTGGGAATTATTTCACCGCCTCAACCGCGATGAGGCCGATTTATACCTTAAGAACAGGGCCGACAAGGGTTTTAATATGATACAGGCTGCCATCCTTTATGAACAGGAGGCTTTCGAAACGCCAAATGATTACGGTGACTGGCCGCTCATAGGTAAAAATATTATGAAACCTGACACCACTCCCGGGAATAATCCCGATAATCCTGAAGAATACGACTACTGGGACCATGTTGAGTATATCATTCGGAAAGCTAAGGAGGATGGACTGATCATGGGCATTCTTCCCTGCTGGGGTGAATATGTAACCCCCCGTTTCCGGGACCGGACGATTAAATCACCCGGCCAGGGTTATGCATACGGACACTTCGTAGGTAACCGTTTCCGGGATCTTAACGATGATATTGTATGGATCCTTGGCGGTGACCGGCTGCCAAATGAGAGTGTGGATGGGATAGAGATCTGGCGTGCCATGGCTGAAGGCATCACTGACGGGGTAAACGGTATTAACAAATTTGACGGTAAGGCCGATTATACCAAAACCTTCATGACTTATCACTGCTATGCCTCGGCAGCCAACTGGTTCAGCAAAGATCCCTGGATCGATATGTACACATGGGGGTCCTATCATGAAAAACATGACAATGAGAGGGCGTACGATATGGCGTATTGCGACTGGATCAGACCAGATCATAAACCAACGCTTAACAGTGAACCTGCATATGAATTGTCGCCCGTTAACTACGACGCAGAAAATGCCGCATATGGCTGGTTTGATGATTTTGACGTGCGACAGGTAGCCTACTGGTCAGTATTCTCAGGTACCTGCGGACATACCTACGGTTGCGGACTTATATGGCAGATGTACAAAAAGAAAAATCCAAGCCTGCCCCTGACAAAACTTAACACCATAGAGTGGAAGGATGCGATGGATGAACCCGGTGCCTTTGAAATGAAAAATCTCAAAAATCTCATCCTTTCCAGACCATTCCGGAGCAGGAAGCCAAACCTGGATATTCTTGCTGAAAATCCTTATGATCCGACCGGCCGGCTGGTTGCCTGTTCGGGAAAAGGATATGCCATGGTATATATCCCCACCGGCAAACCCGTTTATATTGAATCTTCCCAATTGGGTCTGGAGATGAAAAAGATCAGGGCCTGGTGGTATAATCCTAAAAACGGTGAAGCAACAATGATCGGAGTATCGAATACTGACGGCAAAGTCATGGAGTTTGACCCTCCCGGGGAAACAAAACGGGGAAACGACTGGGTTCTCGTCCTTGACAAAGCTACGGCTGATTTTCCAGACCCCGGGCAGCCGGTCAAATGATTGACCTTCACAAATACGGATACCGTATATCTCCTCAAAAATCGGATAGATATTAAACTATTCAGCACCTAGGTTTGTACTTATCTTCAGAAGTATAAACCTGATAAAATGAATACAGGAGCCACCGGAAAAAAAGGTTCCTGTCCAAAAAACAAAAGCTGATGAAAACAAGATATCTGTTCATTCCATTGTTCTGTTTCGTAGCACTAAGCCACCTGTCTGCACAGGAGACATTCAAAGTACATAATCGTCCCGTCCCAAACGAAGACGAGGCGAGGCTCAGAAGAGATACCCGTGAACTTGAAGCGTTCAGGACGAAAGCAGGTCATTTTAACGATGCTTTCGAAAAACACGACTACGAAAGTTTACAGAAAACCAAATCGGACATTGTAAGCGACATGAAACGGGAGATCGCCCAGGGCAGGAAATCCAGAAAACAGTATAAAAAGGACTTCCGGCTATCTGAAATGGGAAATTCAGTTGAAGAGGAAGATATAGGCGATAATCCAAGGGTCGATCATCCCCCGGTTGACAGCCGTTCGGAAAGAAAGGCAAGAAAATTACGTCAGAGGGATATGAAGGGGGATTTCATGGCTCTCACCGGCCATAAGGAAATTCTCCGCCGGCAGAAAAGCATCCTGAGTGCATTTAAAAATTATGATTTTGCAAAATCCAAAGATTATAATCAGGCGGATAAGAAAAGAGGTTTGGTTGATGAATTTGCAAAGGCAATGGACGATGATATCCGGCTGATGAAGTTGAAAATGGATCACGAGAAAAAAAGAGAGAAGTAAAGGAGCGGAGTGAGGTTGGAATGTTGAGTTGTTTAGGTGGAAGGTGGAAGGTGGAAGGTTGAGGATGGTTAGTGTTTAAATGTTTAGTTGTTTAGTTGTTTAGTTGTTTGTAATTCCTAATCTGTACTAATCTGTGCTAATCTGTGTAATCTGTGTAATCTGTGGTGAAAAGAATTCTGCCCCCATAAAGATACCTTTCGTGTTTTCCTGGTGGAAATTAAATTGATGAGCAGCTTCCCTGAAATTTGTATTACTTTTAGACAAAATTCAAGACCTGCACATGTTACGTAAATATTCGACAGTACTTTTTGTAAGCATTGTCCTGGCGGTTTCCTGTTATTACGGCTATCCCCGTATGTTAGATGAACGCCCTCAATCCATCCATGCCTGGCGTCAGGCCGATGATGCCTCCTTCGCCCTGAATTATTACCAGGACGGCATGCATTTCTTTCAGCCGGAAGTGAACAATCTCACCACAAATGGCGGTACCAGCGGTAAAACTGCCCCGGGAGAGAATACCTACATGTATTATTTTATCGCTGTGCTCTATCATATTTTCGGCTACCACGATTTTATCTTCCGCCTGGTTTTCACACTGATCTTTCTTACTGGATTGTTTTTCCTGTACAAATCGGCCTTTTATTTATTTAAGGACGTCTTTTGGGCAACGGCGCTGCCATTATTGATTTTTACTTCGCCGGTCATCATGTACTACGGGAACAACTATCTTCCCAACGCACCTGCACTGGCATTTGTATTCATCGGATGGTATTATTTTTTCAGATACAGGGATGAGGGGAAAGACCGGTATCTATGGATCTTTATGCTGTTTTTCCTCCTGGCCGGGTGGCTGAAAATCACAGCTTTGCTAAGCCTGGTGGCTATTGGCGGTATATTTATCATGGAATGGATTTTTGGCTTGAAATTCAAAAACGCAGAAAAAATTTTCAAATCTCCCGGGAAATTCATCCTGTCAGCCTCGATTCTGGCGCTGCTTGTCGGCAGCTGGATCGTTTTTTCTAACTGGTACAACCGTGTTAACGACAGTACGTATTTTGTCCAAAAGGCTTTTCCGTTCTGGACTTTCAGCATGGAAGAACTTCACAAAGTCGTATACAATATCAGGCATATATGGCTCACCGATTATTTTCATCCAATAGCATTACTCTTTTTTGGTGGTACCATCATCTTCATATTGTTGCATATCCGCAAAAGCTCCAGGTTTTTTATCCTGACCAACCTGTTTCTCCTGGCCGGAATCCTTGTTTTTGTGATGATGTTTTTCTGGTTTTTCAGGGACCATGACTACTATACCATCAATCTTTATATTCTTCCTGTTTTTTTAGTTCTGACCACCTTCGACATCATCAAAACGAATTATCCACGGTATTTCAGGTCTGTGATTGTAAAGTCACTCTTTGCGGTTTTTCTACTGTTTAACATCTGGTATGCTCAAAAAACCGTTGCGGAAAGGTATACAGGGAAGGCTAATGAGAACTATCTGAACATGAGGGATCTCTATTCCGTCACTCCCTATCTCAGGCAGATCGGCATAAGTTATAAGGACACCGTCATCTTTGTACCCGCAAGTAATCATGTCAGCCTTTACCTGATGAATGTCAAAGGCTGGACCCAGTATATCGACACGAGGTTTGGCAAGGGCGACAGGGTTTACTATAACCGTGACAGGGCCGGAATCAGGACGTCAATTTCTCATGGCGCGCATTATCTTATAGTGAACGGCCTTGAAAATCTTTTCCTCATGCCCTACCTCGACGAATTTGCTGTTCATCTTAAAGGCAGGTATGGAAAGGTGCTCATCTTCGATCTGAAAGATACCTCAGCAAATTTCACCCTTCCCGAAAGAAAAATGGTTACTCATTTATTCTGTGGCGCCGAACATCTTACCCCGGATGGAAGACAATTTATCAATCCTCCCGACAGCACCTGTTTTGATTACGGTGAGTACAGAACCGATCATATGGCACACACCGGGAAATACTCCATCGCCCTGGAACAAGACCATCCCTATGGCATGACTGTAGAAATCGACAGCGTTAAACAGGGTGATCAGTTCGTGATCAGTGTATGGAAAAATGCCAGGAATGAAGATGACGGCACGATTGTTATTTCAGGCAAAACGGCTGCCGAACCATTTTACAACAGCGAATATAAATTTGTAGACAAAGGATCTGACGGCTGGCGAAAAATGGAAAAAAACCTCTTCATTCCCGGATCATTACAGGACAATCTCGTCAAAATCTATTTATACAATCCCTCGCCGGATACGGTATTTTTTGATGATCTTGAGATCCGAAGGTTTTCGGGGGAATGAGGGGGATTAAAGGCGAAAGGCGAAAGGTAAAAGTTAGGGAGTTAGGAATTTAGGGAGTTAGGAAGTTAGGAAGTTAGGAATTTAGGGAGTTAGGGAGAAAAAAATTAAAACGTTGCAATTGATGCTTTACGTCTATGAAAAAACAGGATACTTAATCTGTGATAATCTGTGTAATCTGTGGTGAAAATGAATTATGAATTTGGTTACAGTAGACGGACTTAGTAAATGCTATGGCGGGCTGGGTTTCCCCTTTAAGGGGATTAAGGGGTGAGCGAGGGGAGGAAGATGCCGGGGAAAAGAATAGTGGGAAGAAAAGGCGAAAGGTAAAAGTTAGGGATTTAGGGATTTAGGGAGAAAAAAATAAAAACGTTGCGACGTGATGCTTCACCTCTATGAAAAAACCGGATCCTTAATCTGTGATAATCTGTGTAATCTGTGGTGAAAATGAATTATGAATTTGGTTACAGTAGACGGACTTAGTAAATGCTATGGCGGGCTGGGTTTCCCCTTTAAAGGGATTAAGGGGTGAGCGAGGGGAGGAAGATGCCGGGGAAAAGAATAGTGGGAAGAAAAGGCGAAAGGTAAAAGTTAGGGATTTAGGGATTTAGGGATTTAGGGAGAAAAAAAATAAAAACGTTGCGACGTGATGCTTCACCTCTATGAAAAAACCGGATCCTTAATCTGTGATAATCTGTGTAATCTGTGGTGAAAATGAATTATGAATTTGGTTACAGTAGACGGACTTAGTAAATGCTATGGCGGGCTGGGTTTCCCCTTTAAGGGGATTAAGGGGTGAGCGAGGGGAGGAAGATGCCGGATGAATACCTGAAAGTGAAGGTCATTCAGGAGAAAGAACCACAGACAACCTTATAAAACGTATAAAAAATGAAAACAGGAGAAAAACTTATCACTCTTGGATTAATAACCCTTGCCTGTGCATCATGTACCGGATTAACGGGAAGATTCACCGCAGGAAAGGAAAACCCGAACGTAATCTATATCCTGGCAGATGACCTCGGATACGGAGACTTAAGTTGTTATGGTCAGACAAAATTTAAAACCCCGAATATTGACAGCCTGGCCGCTTCAGGCATGAAGTTTACACAGCATTATGCAGGATGCACGGTTTGCGCACCTTCACGGTCCGTTCTTATGACGGGGTCAAATACAGGCCATACACCGGTCAGAGGAAACATGAGTGTTAAGCCTATCGGACAGTATCCCCTCCCCGATTCCGTCTATACACTCGCTGAACTTTTTCATGATGCGGGTTATGTGACCGGGGCCTTCGGTAAATGGGGTCTGGGCTCTGTCTTCAATGCAGGTGATCCCCAATCTCAGGGTTTTGACCATTTCTATGGATATTATTCCCAGTCGCTGGCACACCGCTACTATCCCCCCTTTCTCTGGGATGACGGTAAAATCGACAGTCTGGATAACACACATGGCAAACTGAAGGATTACAGTGCAGATGTCATCAACAGGAAGGCCCTTGAATTCATTGCCCAAAACCGGGATACCTCGTTTTTTCTGTATCTGCCTTATACCATCCCCCACGCAGAACTTATAGTCCCTGATGACTCCATTTTCAAAGCTTTCGAAGGGAAGTTCCTCCCTGAGAAAAGCTATACAGGCAACGATTATTTCACCCCTTACTATCATTCCACCTCCTATGCTTCCCAGGCTGAAAGTCATGCAGCCTATGCAGCCATGATCACCAGGCTCGATATGTATGTCGGGCAAATCATGGACACGCTCAGAAAATACGGTCTGGATAAAAATACCATTGTGATGTTCTCCAGCGATAACGGTCCGCACGCCGAAGGCGGTGCCGATCCCGATTACTTCGACAGTTACGGTCCGCTGCGCGGGATCAAACGCGATTTGTATGAAGGCGGAATCCGGGTTCCGTTCCTTGTTTCATGGCCAGGTAAAGTTAAGGCAGGAAGTGTGTCAGACCATATCTCCTATTTCGGTGATGTAATGGCTACCATGCGGGATTTGCTGCATACCGGTGAGAAAGTTAAAACCGACGGCATATCCTTCCTTCCCTCCCTGTTGAATAAAGGCCGGCAGAAAGAACACAAATATCTGTACTGGGAATTTCATGAACAGGGCGGTAAGCAGGCCGTCAGGATGGGGAAATGGAAAGGTGTAAGGCTGCATGTTCAGGACAACCCTGACGCCCCGATTGAACTATACGATCTCGAGAAGGATTTAAAGGAACAATCCAATGTAGCCGGCAAGCATCCTGATATCGTTAAGAAAATGAAAGCTGTCTTTGACGAAGCCCATACGAAATCCGACGCTTTTCCATACCGGTGGGAAGATCAGAAGAATTAAGGAAACGGGGAATAAAGAATTCATTTCACCGGGTTTTTTTCGGGAGAAAAGCAGACAGTTGCAGAAACAGGGAATGGAGGTGAACCGAAGATGCAAAGATCTCCTCAGCGGGCAAAAAACCGGAGAATCTGATTTACGTGATTCATTTCACCTCAGCATACCCGTGATCACAAATTTTCCGGTTCCGGTCTGATTGCCGGTTTTCATCCTGACAAAATAAATACCTGCAGATAAATCGCTTATACTTATGTTAAGAGTTGCGGGATTTTTACCGGAAAGCTGTTTGACCATACGGCCCGTGTCATCCGTAATGATGACGTTTTCAATACCGCTTCCCTGTGTTTTGATGGTGATATAATCTGAAGCGGGGTTAGGGTAAATCTGAAGAATTTGAACCTTCTGATCCGAAATACCATCTCCTAACCCTCCCGGCTGACTTATTTTCACGCTGTCAGTTACACCATTTACTCCATTGATTACCAGGTAGGCTTCACGGTCATACCCTTCATGGTTATCTCCGGCAGAAACCGTGAGCTGTGAATTTCCCGAAGTGGTATTCACATCCGAAATCACCCATCCGGCCCCTGGTTTTACATCCCAGACCGAGTTTGATGTGATATTGATATCTTTGGATCCGCCTTCCACTTCGAAAGTGATCTGGTGCAGGTCAGCGCTTAGATTATTGTTGTCCTTCCGGTCCCACATGGGGCGGTAAATCCGGATGCCCAATAATGGTAAGGTGCCATTGCCGGACTTAACGATTTTCAGAACATGATGATTATTGTCGATCCCCTGGATGATTGTAAAAGCATTTTCAAGGCTGGGATCGGGCTGTGTGGTGGGATGCCATTCATCCACCCCGGTGGAATAGACGTCCCATTTAACCTTTTGACCTGCAAAAATTTGAGTGCCTGTCACATCATAAGACCGTTTAATGTGCCAGTCGCCCAGATCGGCCTCACCCCCCCTAAAAAGAACACGTTTGGAATCACTTACAAAATCAGTGTCGGTATTGCCTGAGCCATCCGGTCCGGTGACAGATCCGGTGACAGTGAAACCGTTATGCAAATAGGGTACGGTTGCCGAAGTGTATTCAAGTGTCCAGGTTTCTTTTACCGGAGGTTTCAGATGTTCTGTTTCGACCCAGGCTCCCAGATTCCAGGGCCAGACGTGCATATTGTCGTATGGCCGGGTATAAAACCAGGTCCCCTGGAAGTCGGTAGGTTTATGATCGTCGACAAAGATTGTCGCCCACCCCTGGTTGTTAAAGCCGGAATTCTGAGCCACCAGTTCAACACGGTTCCCGTCAAAGGGAAGTGTCAGCGTATCTCCGTTAAACGAGACATCGGTGCCCACCTCAAAATATTTCACCATGTTGAATGTGTCGGCCGTAAAAGCCGGCTTGTAATGCAGATAGGGTTTAATGAGTTCGGCCAGCAGGAAAATCCCGTTATCATTCAGATGTGTGCCGTCAACCGTCAATTGGGAAGGTTGAAGGTTATTTGCGTCCAGATATTTAATCCATTCCTCGCGGATCCTGATGAGTTCACATCCGTATTTTTCTGCAAATCCCGGAAGCGTGGTGTAGGACATCTGGTCGCTCCAGGAATCAGGTCCCGTATAATGATCGGTCCACATGGCAATTTCCGCCGTGGTATTGGACCTGATGTTGTTGATGATGGTCTCGTAATCGATATGGCTTCCATACACATGAAAGATCACCAGGTCGGGACAAAAGGCATCGACGTCCATGCGAACTGTTTTCTTCAGAAACTGTGAAGAGAATCCGCCTATAGAGCGGTTTTCCATGACCAGGTCAGCCTTAGGAAATTTTGCCTGGAGATACCGTCGGACCTCGAGCCACCAGTCCTGTTCACTGATAGACTGACCGTAAACCAGGATTTTTACCGTATTTTTCTTTTCGGAAGTACTGGTAGCCAGTAACTTCATCGTACGCTGGATCATCCGGCCAAAGCCACTGGTATCGGGCAGTTCGGGCATGGGATAAGTCTGGGAATGAAGGGCTGGCAGTACCAGCATGCCGCCCAGCAACAACAGGGTCAGCCTTTGCAGGATATATTTTTTCATTAAATGATCAGGTAATCAGGTTTGTAAAAAAGGAATATTCTCTTCATGTAGATTTCAAAAATAACCAAAAAAAGTGAAACAGCATGCTGAAATCCAGGAAAGCTGTTATGAGAGTGTTTTAGCTCTTCATCTCCCGGAACTTTCACTTTCAGGAAGAATAAGTATTTTGAAACTTGATTTTCGGGATTAAACTATTGCTACCGGCAATTGTTTTGAAATCGTTAAACCACAATTATCATGAAAGACAAAACCATTGTGATCTCTGGAATCACATCCGGGATAGGAAATTTTACCGCCAGGGATCTGGCAGCACGTGGGGCCAGACTGGTTCTTATTGCCAGAAATAAGGAGCGGGCTCAAACGGTTGTTGAAGAAATCAAAAAAGAAACCGGCAATAACAATATAGATCTTTTCATCGCCGACCTTTCGGTGATAAAAGAAACCCGGGCCATCGGCAAGAAGATCAGTGAAAAATATCCGGTGATTGATATCCTGATCAATTGTGCAGGATTAATTTTCCCAAGGCGTTATGAAAGTGAAGAGGGAATAGAAATGACTTTTGCCCTGAATCACCTTGGATATTTTGTTTTGACACACAGCCTTCTTAAAAGTTTGAAAGCCGCTCCGGCCGCACGGATCATCAATGTAGCTTCCGAGGCACAGCGAGGCGCAAAGCTCCATTTTGAAGACCTGAACCTGAAAGAGGGATATTCCGCATTCAAAGCTTACGGTCAGTCTAAACTTGCCAACATCATGTTCACCTATGAGCTTGCCAGACGCCTTGATGATTCACATGTGACTGTCAACGCGGTACATCCGGGTGTAGTGAAGAGCCGTTTTGGAAGGGATTTCCAGGGAATCTGGAGGCTGCTTTTCGCCCTTTTCAAACCCTTCATGAGGAATGTGGAGAAGGGGTCGGAGACCGTGATCTGGCTGGCAACATCCCCTGAAGTGGAAGGTATCAGCGGGAAATATTTCTCCGATAAGAAAGAGATCAGATCAATCGATATATCCTATGATGAACAGGCAGCGAAACGGTTGTGGAAGGTCAGTGAGGAGATGACATCGGGGAACAATGACAAGAAAGCACATACTTCAATGAAAAACCACGGAAATTGAATAATGATTATCGAATATCAAATGCAGGACAAAAACATAAAGAAGTAATGCTCCAGGTTTGTCACAACACCGGAAATCACAGACGGGAAGGAGGACCGGGGAAAATTTCAATACCGCCATCAAACCCTAATTTACGGACACAGCAATGGGCTTCGTTGCATTTAAGACGTCTTTAGTTAAGTTGGGCACCCTCCCCCACCGACCAGCCGTCCGCCCTTAATGGGATTCACCCCGAAAAAATCAGCGTCCTCATTCAGCACTTTTTATCAAAAGTTTTTAACATCGTGAAATTCTCCAAAACCTGTTTTGCCTGACTGTTAATAACTCCCAACTTCTGACACACCTGAAACCGGACATATTTCACCTTCATCAAATAAAAATTTGTAGTTTTGATTTTCGACCGTTCGACAAACCAAAAAATAAATGTTCAATGCCACGCAAAGACTACATGATGCGTTACTTCGAACAGCTGGGAATCGTACTCGCCGCCTTGCTTGGGTTCAGGGTGAAAGGCAATTACAAGGAAGCCCTGGTCCTGATCAGGACCTCCCTGAATGAACTTCCCGATTTCTACTATGAGCTCGTTGATCATTCCACGCAGGATCTCTTTAACCAGATAACCGGCAGCGATTCATATTCACTGGATAAAACCGAGATGATTGCCACCCTTCTTTTTGAAGAAGCCGAGTTTCTGAATCTGTCCGGTGAGGAGTCAACGGCGAAGGATCGATACGAAAAGGCACTATTGCTGTTACAATATATCGACAAAGCCACCGGGAATTACTCCATGGAACGTACAGAGCGGATCAAAAGGTGCAGGATAATCACGGGATTGGGCGATGGTTAACGCGTATAAGGAACCATCGTATCCTGTACAATTTGCTGCGAATGATTCCCCTTCCCAAAAAGAGTTCGCAGATTAAGACCCACTGTTATTTTCGACTTGGAGAACACTACGTTTTTCAATAAAAATGGCTTATATAAAATTTCTCATCTACCCTGAGGGAAAAAATACCAGCATCAGGGCGGAGTATTAAGTTAAAATGCCTAAATTTGCACGTCTTAAATACACAATGTAATGGACGATTATCACGCGGAAACGAGAATTGATTGTTAACCTGTCCTGCCAGGGTAATCACTAGTTTGCCTCAGCGGGACCCAAAAGAGAGGTACGGCTATGATTACTTTCTGGAAGTTCGGGAAAGAATTGTCAAAACTTGACAGTTTTCAGGATAACAGCTACATCAACGTTGTTGCTCCCACCACCGAAGAAATCGAGATCCTTAGAAGCAAATTTGATATTCCGGAAGAATTCCTTTCCGACGTCCTTGATGTGGATGAAAGATCCAGGATGGAAATCGAAGGCAACCTGTTGCTGATCATCATCCGTGTGCCGGTCTACAATCCGCATAACGGCGTTCCATACACCACTATTCCCCTGGGCTTCATCATCGGAGAAAATTTCGTGCTTTCGATCTGCATCCGTGAAACGGAGGTTATTCAAAACCTGGAAAATAACCGCATTAAAAATATTTTAACCGACACAAGAATTGACTTCCTGCTGTCAATTTTCCTGCACACCACCAATTCATACCATAAATTTCTGAAGACCATCAACATTCAGACCAACCGCATTGAAAAAGACCTGGAGCGTTCCACCCGGAACGAGGAACTCCATAAACTGCTGAATATGGAGAAATGCCTGGTATACTTCACCACCTCTCTGCGCGCCAACGAACTATTGCTGGCCAGGCTGAGGAATTCAAAATACATCAAGCCCGGCAGCTATTCTGAAGAGCTGCTGGAAGATGTGATCATCGAAAACCGGCAGGCTATTGAAATGGCCAATATCTACAGCGACATTCAAAGCGGGATGATGGATGCCTTCGCCTCCATCATCTCCAACAATCTGAACATAGTGATGAAGCAGCTCACCACCGTTACCGTTATCCTGATGATCCCAACCCTGGTGTCCAGTTTCTTCGGCATGAACATTCCAAACAGTTTAGAGAATAACAAGTACTCGTTTATCGGTATCCTGGCGATCTCCATCCTGCTGTCCCTTATTGGAGGGCTGCTGATCCGGTTTAAACGGTGGATCTGAGCGCCATGCTTTTTCCTTTATACCACGGAATCTAATACTCAGGGCTTCATGCGGTCTGAAAAACCCTCTTGAGTTTGACTCTTCACGCATATTACGAATGCACAGATTGCAGGAAGTTTGTTGCATTTTTCCATGCTTTCATGGCAATCCGTGTATTTCACAGCAAAGTCTCAAATCCAAAACCCAAAACGCTTCCCGCATGAACTAATTTCGTAAATTTATCTACCCAAACTACCATGTATCATGCCCGAACCGGTCATTCAGGTCCACGACCTCACCAAACATTTTAACGGCCTTACCGCCGTCAACCATCTGAGTTTTAACGTTTATCGCGGTGATGCATCGGCTTTTATTTATACAGGAAAAGACACCTGGCCTGGTAGGCTCAGTACCATTTGAAGATCTTCATCCCGGCGAACAGGGTCACAACACCGATACCGCACAGGACAAGCGTATTCCCCATTACCTGGGTAATCCCTGCACCTTCGTTGATGATACTTCGAAAACTGTCGGCCACCATGGTCAGCGGCAGCTTGCGAATGAACGGGATGGTCCATTCGGGGAAATTCTGGTAACTGAAGAAGACACCGGAGAGGATCATCATAGGCATGGTCACGAAATTGATGATGGCATTGCCGATTTCGGTCTTGGACGTCCTGGAAGAAAACAGGATGGCGATGCCCGTAAACGCGATATTCCCCGCTATGAATATCATGAAAAGGGCAATCAGGCTGCCCTGAACCCTGATGTCAAAATAGAGGTCGGCAAACAAGAGTAAGAGTGTTGCTTCAACGAAGGTCATGGAAAGACGTGCTGTCATATGGGCTACCAGCAGATTCGCTTTATGCATGGGAGTGGCAACCATTCTTCGCAGTATGTTGCCCTTCCTGCGTTCGATAATAGTATAGCTGATACCCCACATACAGGCCATCATCACCGTCATCGAGAGAAGTCCGGGTACCAGGAAATCCACATACCTTGTTCCCTGTAGTTTCATCGTGACAATGTCTGCATGGCTGATGGAGCGATGGTTGTTATCTTCATCTATCAGGCTGCTAAGCTGGAGCTGAAGGGTTCGTGCATCAGGATTTGCAGGATCGAGGTGGTATATGAGGCTGTCACCCCGGCTTTCAAGGATGAGCTGAAATTTCCCGCGTTTGATCCCCTGTATCGCAAGATCTTGACTGACAGGAATGAACCGGAATGTGGTCTTTCCAAAAACTTTGTCATTCACCGTCACATTGTAGGTTCTCAATGAATCAGCCGTCCATCCTGCCGTAGCATTCTGGTCCAGGAAATTCATCAGCTTTGAATGTGCTTCCGGATGCATGAAGGCCACATCCTTTCTGACATTGGGCTTATTGTTGAAGGCGATACCAAGACCCCAGGCCATCAATATAGGAAAGCCTATACCCCAGAAAATCACGCCCGGTTCGCGGATAAGTTCTTTTATATGGATTACAATGAGTTGCCAGAGTTCTTTTTTAAACATGGTAAGGATGCTTTAGGAAGGTTTTCAGTTTGAAAGCCTGCGGCCTGTTTTACGCAGGAAGAGATCGTCGAGCGTTGGTTTTTTGAAATTGAAGTCGATGATGGTCAGCTTGTTTTGACCGAGGAGATCAAAAAGATATGGCAGGTCACGGGTGACATTGGTCAGTTCGCAGGAGCCTTTCCGGGTGCTTTCATCCCACTTGATCTCAATGCCGTTTTGCCGGTTTTTTAAGGTTTCCGGAATTTCTTCTGAAATAGAAAATTCGGCGACATTGTGAATATTCTCCCGGGCAAGCAAATCGTCCAGCGTACCCTCGGCGATAATTTCACCATTGTCCATAATCACGATCCTGTCGCACAGGTATGCAGCTTCCTCCATATAATGCGTAGTGAGGATAAGTGAAGCGTGATGTTTCTGTTTCAGGTTCATCAGGATACCCCAGATCTCATGCCTCGCAGTGGGGTCGAGGCCGGTTGTCGGCTCATCAAGGATCAATATCTCCGGTTCGTTGAGGATAGCTATTCCAAGAGCCAGGCGCTGGCGCTGACCACCGGAAAGATTCTTGGTAAAGGCCTTCGCTTTTTCGAAAAGACCGACAACATCCATCACCTTAACAACCTTCTCTTCCGCCATGCCGTAGAAGCTGGCAAACATATTCAGAGTTTCCTCAACCGTGATCTTTTCAAAAAACCTGGTTTCCTGGAAAGAGATCCCGAGGATATTATACAACTCATCCTTATTATCCCTGAGCCTCTTCCCTTTAATGAGGATCTCCCCGGCATCGGGATGCCTGATCCCTTCAATCATCTCAACGAGAGTGGTCTTCCCTGCCCCGTTTGGCCCAAGCAAGGCAACAAATTCACCTTTCCGGAGGGCAAAGTCAACGCTTTTAACGGCATGAACATTCCCAAAACTTTTCTTTACGGCGGAGATGGTTATCAGTTCATTTTCCATGGAAATACTCTGTTAAACATTGATAGTAACAAAAACCGGCATTTAATGTTGTGCCGCAAACAAGGATGATCCATGATGATCTCACCTGAATGGAAAAGGAAATTTCAGGTCAGGTCTGATCTGCCCATGGAGATTTCAGAACCAGCAATTTATCAATAACCCCGTTCATCTGTTCCTGTTTTTCATGGATTTTTCATAGATTTAGATCAAAGTTTACTTTTTTACCCCATCATGAAACAAAAACTTATCTGGGTCAGCATATTTGCCGTCGCCATGGGTTTTTTTGAAGCCGCCGTGGTGATATATCTCAGGAAGCTCATGTATCCGGCAGGGTTTTCCTTTCCCCTTGCCCCTATTGAACCCGGACTGGCTGTCACGGAAATCCTGCGCGAGGCAGCCACACTCATCATGCTTCTTTCCGCCGGGATCCTGGCAGGACGGTATGCAGCTGAACGCTTTGCCTGGTTCATTTATGCTTTTGCCATCTGGGATATCTTCTATTACATCTTTCTGAAACTCCTTATCGGCTGGCCGGAATCCTTCATGACCTGGGACATCCTGTTTCTCATCCCTGCAACCTGGGTCGGGCCCGTGATTACGCCGGTCATCGTATCACTCTCTATGATCGTGCTGGCTGCCGTCGTCCTTTCATTCTCCTCCAAAGGGATCAGGGTGGATCTGAAGTTCCGTGAATGGGCCGGATTAGTTACAGGCTCACTGGTACTTATTGTGGCCTTCGTATGGGATTACTCCTCATTTATCCTGTCCCATTTCAGTATCCGGGAAATTTTCAACCTGCCAAATGATAAAGCCCTGTATGAGCTGGCAATGACCTATATTCCACGGTCCTTTAACTGGATCCTGTTTTCAGCTGGTATGGTACTTATTCTTTCAACAATCTTTCTTATCGCCAGAAGGCTTCGTTACGGGCAACAAAATTGAGAGCTCCCCTACAGAAAATCACTGATCAAAAGCGGGATAGATTTGTTATATCAACGTACTCAACTGAGAAAATACGTAATTAATTCATTTTTATGACCGAAAACGCTGAACAGAAAATCGAACTCAGAAATCTTCAGATAAATGATTATTTAGAACTAAAAGATTCCATGATTGAGGCCTATGCCAACTGGGAGGGCGCTTACTGGAGAGAGTCCCATATTGCCAAACTTCTTGAAATATTCCCTGAGGGACAGATCTGCATCCTGGTGAATGGTAAAGTTGTAGGAACCGCACTTTCAATCATTGTTAATTATGCCAAATTCGGCGACAATCATACCTATATTCAAATCACCGGCAATTACACCTTCAGTACACATGATTCTGAAGGTGACGTACTTTATGGTATCGAAGTTTTTGTGCATCCCGATTATCGTGAGTTGAGACTTGGCCGGAGGATGTATGATGCACGAAAGGAACTGTGTGAGCAACTGAACCTCAGGAGTATTGTCGCTGGCGGCAGGATACCCGGATACGCCGCCTATGGAGGTAAAATGCCGCCAATGGAATATATCGAGAGGGTAAGACACCGGGAGATCTATGACCCTATTCTCACATTTCAGCTATCCAACGATTTTCATGTCCGGAAGATCCTCAAAGGATACATGCCGGGAGACAAGGAATCTCTTGAATACGCAACACTCATTGAATGGAACAACCTGTATTTCCAGGACAAGCCAAACCAGATCAACCAGACAAAATCGGTTGTCCGGATCGGGCTGGTGCAATGGCAGATGCGTTCATTTGAGGATATGGACAAGATGTTCGAACAGGTGGAATTTTTTATTGATGCCATAAGCGGATACCAGAGCGATTTCGTCCTGTTCCCCGAATTTTTCAACGCCCCCCTGATGGCCAGGTTCAATGATTTTCCGGAAGCCGATGCCATACGGAACCTGGCTGAATACACCGAACCCTCGAGAAAAAGGTTCTCCGAACTGGCCATCTCATACAACATCAATATCATCACCGGCAGCATGCCATACATGGACGGCGACAAATTGAAGAATATCGGTTACCTGTGCCGACGGAACGGGACCTGGGAAACCTATGAAAAAGTCCATATCACACCTTCAGAACTCAGCTCCTGGGGAATGGTGGGTGGTGACAAGATAAAGGTGTTTGACACCGACTGTGGAAAGATAGGTATCATGATCTGTTACGACGTTGAATTTCCGGAACTCTCCAGGTTGCTTGCAGACCAGGGGATGCAAATGCTCTTCGTACCTTTCCTTACCGATACTCAGAACGGGTACATGAGGGTACGCCGCTGTGCCCAGGCCAGGGCTATAGAGAATGAATGTTACGTCTCCATTGCCGGCTGTGTGGGAAACCTGCCAAGGGTGAGCAATATGGATATCCAGTACGCACAGTCGGCGGTCTTTACCCCTTCTGACTTCCCCTTCCCGACGAACGGAGTCAAAAGTGAAGCTACCCCGAATACCGAAATGACCCTGATCGTTGACGTCAATCTCGACCTTCTGAAGGAGCTTCATAATTACGGCTCGGTGAGGACGCTGAAAGACAGGAGAACAGACCTGTATGATCTTCACATCAAAAAGCCGGGAGGTCCGGAACTTAAGGACGGAGAAAACTACCCTGCACAACCGGGTAGACCCTCCGAAACTCATCCTAAAACCATTATTCCCTGAAAGGCGACTGTTGTCTAAAAAAATCTAAAAAAGTATTGGTTTACCGGCTTTTTCAGGGTTATGAACAACCGGGAAAAAAGGTTCATTCAAATTTCCTGGTGTGAATAACTTTTCATAAAAAGTCTGAAACGGGAAGCTGAGATTTTTGGGGTGAATCCCATTAAGGACGGACGGATGGACGGCGGGGGGGGGATCCCGGTTCATACTAAAAAGTCTTAAGAATAACGAAGCCCATTGGTATGCCCGCTACTGAATGACCGGCCATACAACTTTTCATCCCGGTAAAGAATAGATTACCATCAGAAGATCTTCCTGAACTTAGTCCTCTTATTACGAAGCCCGTAGTTCCTATGTCCGGTCATAAGTCTAAAATAGAAACAATGAATAGATGTTAAATGAGAAGAATCCCGACAGATGGATTCCTGATGCATATATTCTAAGGAATGGTTTGTTGCATCAAGTCAGAATAAACCGGATTCTAACAGCAATCGAAACAAAAGATTCATTATAACACAGAAATAATAATCAACGAAAATCCTTCCATTCCGACTGATCTGCTTTACATCTGCAACCGTTTTTGCAGAACAAATCCGGGAGAATTTGAAAGACAAGCGATTTTTCCTAATTTTCCGTCAATTATTTAATAAACACATCTCTAACTCACACCCTGCTCAAATGAACTTCCGAAAACACCTGATACCCCTATCTGCTGTTATTCTTCTGACATCCTGCAACCCGGGGAATCAACATAAGGCCCTTATCAGCGATGCATGGCTTAAAACCCGCACCGACAGCATAATTTCTGCTATTCAGGAGCCCGTCATTCCCGACCGGGTGATTGACCTTGTGAAATTTTCCGGACACAGTGCAGATGCAACCGGGACCTACGATTTCAGGCAGGATATTCAGAGAGCTATCGACAGTCTCGCCGCTGCAGGTGGCGGAACCCTGCTGTTTCCCCATAGTAAGGGACCGGATTACTGGATGAAAACAACCGAAGTTTACCGGATAGATGGTCCCGTCGAATTGAGAAGTCATATTCAGCTGATGTTCGACACCGATGTGCGATTGCAATTCGTTTTTCATCCTGAACATTATTTGCACGAAGGGAAAGGCGTGATAGTGCGGTACGAGGGTACCACTCTCTATTCATACTCCCCCCTCATCAGGGCATTTCATGTGCATGACATTATACTCACTGCCAGGCCCGGAAGCGGAGCCATGCCGGTAATTGACGGTGACGGTGAAAAATGGGTAGAATGGTCGATGAGCGGGGAAGACCGGAGAAAAGCCGCTGGCCTTACCGTCTCGTATGAGAAAGCCAGGGACGTGAATAATCAGGGCATACCTCTGAACGAACGTCATTTCGACCATTTGGGCGAGGATTTCCTTCGACCTCCACTGATGCAGTTTTTCCTTTGCCGGAATGTCAGGGTCGAAGGAGTCAAACTGGATAATTCACCCTTCTGGGTCGTGCACCCGGTCTTCTCTGAAAACATAGTCTTCCGGAACCTGCTTTATGATGACAATAATGTCAACAATGACGGTGTCGATGTTGAAAGTTCAACCAATGTCCTCATCGAAAACGTGATCTTTTACAATCATGATGACAATGTGGTGATCAAGGCAGGCCGTGACAGGGAAGGGCGCGAAGGACTGAGTATAGCCGGAACAGATCTTGAAACGGTTCAAAGTCCGTTCATCAGTGAAGGGAAACTGGGCGGGCCGTCAAGCAATGTGATCGTCAGGAACTGTGTTTTTAAAGGACATCATGCTATTTGCGTGGGAAGTGAAATGTCGGGCGGCGCCCACGATATCTATGTATTTAACTGCATTGCTCCCCAGGAAGTTTACCAGGGCATATACCTGAAAAGCAGCCGTAAACGGGGGGGTACCATCCGGGATATTTATGTTAAGAATCTCAGGTTCAACTATCTCAAAGCAGATGTCGTGAGCATTATTCCAAATTACGACAATGACACGACCAGTGAGTGGCCTCCGCTCATCAGGAATATTTATATTGAAGATGTCCATGCTGTCAATGCCGGAAACGGGATCCGTGTTTTCGGATGGTTTGACCGTCCGGCAGAACACATCTTTCTCGACAGCATCACTGTGGATACTGTAAGGGGCGAAAGGTTTTCATATGGCCAGGTCAGGGACCTGCAAGTCAGGGATGTGCAGATCATGAATAAGATCTACAATTCGACCTATAACCTTGTGGATGAGAGCATAACCACACCGGCTTCCAAATGAAACTTCCATGAGACCAATAACTTAAATAAACTATTTTCTCATGAAATGCAGTCTTTCCGGTATTTATGCATCAACAAGATTTTTACATTTCAGTGCCGCCTAAATGAATCTTATCTCTCCGGCACATGGCTCACAGACAATTCTCACTATTATATTAAAGGCATCACAATAATTGTTCAGGGAAAAGGTTTTGTCTTCCGTGAACCTGTTGCCAGGTGTCCGGTTATGTTAAAATTGCAGATTGGTAAAACTATCTCTTCACTGATCCGTTAAAAGCAAAAAATGCTTAATCCTGGCCTTTCTCAGAACAAAGGAAACCGGGTATCCCGGAACTGGCTATCTTTTAGATGTTTGAAAATTAATATAGGGATTTGGCAATCA
The DNA here is from genome assembly GCA_963732905.1 of uncultured Bacteroidales bacterium. Classification (GTDB taxonomy): domain Bacteria; phylum Bacteroidota; class Bacteroidia; order Bacteroidales; genus DASQZK01. Next base: position 698,006 of record CAVTBM010000001.1, on the reverse strand, counting down.
TTTTTTTGATTTAACTATTTGATAATATGTCATTTACTAATGAATTACAATTTTTTTCGATAATTTAATTAAAAAAAGTTTTTGTGAAAACGAAAAAAAATATATTTGTCATGGAAATAGTTCATTAATAACACTAACAAAAACAATATCATAATTAACACATTGTCATGAAATTATACAGTTTGAACAGTAAGCTGGACTTTGGTGAGTATAGCGGAAAAACATTAAAAGATGTTTTTCTAAAGGACCCGGAATACGTTGAAGAGTGCATCCTTGAGAATCCGAGTTTCTGTTTTAACCCATCGATTATTGATGCTCTGGAGGATATAAATCCCGAATTTATTTTTTCAGAGGAAGCCGTAGAGAAGATTGAAGAGAAGTATGATATTTATGAGGAAGAGGAGAACGACGTCGAAGAAATGGATAATTTCAACGACGAAGATCTTAAGAACCTCGGTATCATGGGTGATAGTGCGGATGATGACGACTTCGACGATTTTGGAAACGATGGCGGGTTTTATGATGACGGGTATAATTACTGAAAGCCTCCGGCACCAGGAAAAGAACAGAACTTCAGGACGCAACTGAAATGAACCTCACATTTCCGCAACCGTAAGCATCCCCAATTCAGGAGAAGCGGATCGGTATTACTGAACTTCACCAAATGAAATATTACTCCGCCTTAAAAGATCAGGCGGATTTTTTTTTGTTAAACGCTCAGCTTTTCAGTAGCCTGAATGCGTGATTCCAACTGTTTTCCCTGATTCCTGGAATACAATACAGGATACACAGCGGTTCGATTGCCCTCGCGGCTTTAGCCGTACCCATATCTTCGGATTCCCAACCGAACGCCTTCAGTACGCCGGCAACCTCCATTTTTGCCTTTCCGTCATCGCCGGCAATAAACATGGTAGGCTTTTCATGGCCAAAATCAGGATCGACCATATTTCCATTCCCGACCGAGCTGAAGGCTTTAACAAAATGAACATCCGGAAAGCGTTTCTGAAGCCGTTCCATAAGGGATTCATTCAGGTCGGTGAAAAACCTGATGATCCCGTCTTCCGGCGGGAGATCTGCAATCGGATTACATGTATCAATAACTGTCTTGTGGGCCAGGTTATCCTTTCCTGCAAGCTTCAGAACCTCTTCGGCAGCAGATCCCTTTACTGCAAGAACAAGTATTTCACCGAATTTTGCAGCATCGCTGAATGTACCTGTTTTAACATTCAGACCGGAGTCAGACTTCCATGCCCCGAGTTTCTCAGGATCCCGTGACCCGATCATGACTTCATAGCCTTTCTTTTGAAATCCTCCTGCAAGGACCTTTCCTACCGGACCCGTCCCCATAATTCCTATTTTCTTCATAACACATTAATTTTAAGTTCAAGACCTAAAACATCCGGTTGAATCAGTAACTTCGTTTTTCCGGTAATGGGAAAAAAGACCTGTTCTGCCAATCAGATGATGTTCGGCATATTGTTTAAACAATATTTCTGTCACAGAGTTCTGCGACTTGATTTCCGGAAGGTGATTCCTTAAATAATGAATCTTCCATTCCACAATAATAAATTTAGGTGGAGGTCGTGTAAAAGGACATAAACGTAGCGAAGCGATCTCACGACCAACGGGAGTACCATCAGGCTATTTCAAGAAGCCTGGCGTATGGATATTACAGGAAGCCAACTACTTAAACAAACTATTTTTTCGCGAAATAGCAGGAAAAAATAAATTCCGGCCAGGTACCTTTTTAATCAGGAGGTGACCTTGAAAGGCTGCCGGAGCAATTGAAAAGCAGCTGATATAATTCTTACCATACCTGGACAATATGGTTTTTTTTTTATAATTTAGTTCAGTTTAATTGTGAGTTATCCGACTAAAACTATAAACTTCCAACCAATGAAGAAAAACATCCTTCGTAGGATTTTTCTATCCTTCATCTTTTCATTCCTATTCTTTCTGAGTGTATTTCCGCAGGCTTATAAGGTCAGCGGAAAGATTACAGATGGAAGTACCGGGAGCCCGGTACCCGGAGCAACCATTGCCGTTGAAGGCACAACCACGGGTACCATTTCCAACATCGATGGAAATTATGAAATTACCACATCATCAGGAGATGTCACGCTAAGTGTCTCATTTGTCGGGTATAAAACCATAGAAGTCCCTGTGAATGGACGATCCACAGTCGATGTTTCACTCGACCTGGACCTGACAAAACTTGATGAGGTCGTGGTTGTGGGTTACGGCACTCAAAAGAAAAGTGATCTTACCGGTTCTGTTGCTGTTGTGAACGTACAGGAAATGACCAAATCCAGTTACCCCACTCTCTCAAAAGCCCTGGAAGGAAGGGCGGCAGGTGTCAATGTTATGGCTGTTTCAGGTCAGCCTGGTGCGGAAGCCACTGTAAAAGTAAGGGGTATTGGTTCCATAACACTTAGCAGCGAGCCATTATATGTGGTTGATGGCATTCCTGTTGGTTCTGAAATTCTGACAACCCTTAACCCAAACGATATTGAATCGACCCAGGTCTTAAAAGATGCCTCCGCAACTGCAATATACGGTGCCAGGGGGGCTAACGGTGTTATCCTGATTACCACCAAAAAGGGCACCTCGGGAAAGACCAGCTTCAACTTCGGAGCAAACAGCGGGCTTGCGTATGTCCCTCACACGTATGATATTATGAATGCAGAACAATACCTCCGCCTCATGAAGGCAGCTTATGCCAATTATGATGGTCCGGATGTTTATACCAGTGTTTATACTGATTCGGCAAGGGCCTCTAATAATAATCTGAATACGGATACCAACTGGCCGGATGCCATCTCCCGGGTAGGCAAATTACAGAATTATAATATGAGTGTTTCCGGCGGAAGCGAAAACAGTAACTACTTTATTTCGGGAAATTACGCCGATGAGCAGGGAATCCTGATCAATACAGGAATGACGAGATATACATTACGCGGAAATTCCGATTTTAAAATCGGAAAGCGCGTGAAAATTGGAGAATCCATTGCCCTTACCAAACTAAAAGTGGATAGTGCAGCACATTACACCAATGGCAATCCCTGGCAGGTTGATCTTGTTGATTCGCCACTGATGCATATTTATGATTCAACGGCAATAGGCGGTTATGGTGGGCCGGTAGACACTCTGACAGGTGCAAATGAAAGGACGAATCCTGTCGCTGAACAAATGATGAATAAAAATTCCTATAATGAAACAAGGGTCTTTGCCTCATTGTATGCTGAGGTGCAGATTATCAAGGGACTTACCTATACATTCCGTTTTGGCGCAAACCTCAGGACGAGACTTACCCGACAGTGGACACCCGTTTATTCCCTGGGAAATCTGAGACTGAGAGACAATGATATCAATAAGCTGTATGAAAACAATCAATATAACCAGGACCTGGTCACTAGTAACATTCTAGCCTACACACGTTCCTTTGGCAATCATAACCTCACTGTCATGACGGCCTTTGAACGCACGAATATGTCATGGCAATTTAACAGCCCTATCGGAAGAAACATCACCAATGAAAGCCTGCCTGTCCTAAACCAGGCAGAAGAGGCATTCAACGTGAGCGGGGGCGACTACCAGCACAGATTGCAGTCCTACCTGGGAAGAATTAATTATGATTACAAAAATAAATATCTCTTTACAGCCAGTATCCGCAGAGACGGATCGACCCGTTTCGGACCTCTCGGCGGAAGGTATGGAATGTTTCCGTCCTTCTCTGCCGGATGGAAAATTAACGAGGATTTTCTGACCAATGTCGAACAAATCAACATGCTTAAGCTGCGTTTCGGGTGGGGAAAAACCGGGAACGAGAACCTTGACGACTACCAGTACTTTGCACAAATGGACCCGTTGAGAAACAGCCGTTATAACTTTGGGGTCAACCAGGATTTGTGGCTTGGCGGAGCTTCCACCTCCTACCAGGAAAACCCCTATATTAAGTGGGAAGCCGCTGCGATGACCAATTTCGGCTTAGACCTGAATGCCTTTAGTAACCGTCTGCAGTTCACCGCCGAATACTACATCAAGAAACAGAATGATATGCTGGTTAATAAACCTATCTCCGCTGCATTCGGTAAATACAGGGTTTACGGTGGCGCAGCCTCCGTTGGTGCCTGGACAAACCTGGCAGAAATTCAAAACAGAGGATTCGAATTTACCGCATCCTGGAGAAAACAGGAGGGCGACTTCCAGTATTCCATCAGCGCAAACCTGTCAACCTATAAAAATGAAGTGATAGACCTTGGCCTTCCGAAGGAAACCGGTAAACCGGAAATTGTTACGACTTATACCATTACTGAACCGGGCCATTGTATCGGAAGTTTTTACGGATATGTTGCTGAAGGGATCCTCCAGGTGGAAGATTTTGCGCAGGATGAAAACGGCAATTTAATTACAGATAGTAATGGCCATTACACACTGCTTTCAGCAAAGCAACAACCCGGTACTTCACCCGGAGATATTAAATTCAAAGACCTTAATAATGACGGTGTAATCAACGCACTGGACCTCACCATTATAGGTAAACCCCTGCCTGATTTTGGCTACGGACTAAATATTGACCTCTTCTATAAAAATTTCGACGTGACCATCTTTTTCCAGGGTCTTCAGAATATTAATGTATATAATGATCTTATGGCCAATATAGGCGTTGCAACCGACAGGTACGGCAAGGATGAAAACAAACTGGTGGATGTTCTCGATTACTGGACACCCGAAAACCGATCAAATACTATGACCAGGGCGTATCCCGTAGATGAAAATTTCAACTCCAATATTTCAACGTGGTTCCTGGAGGATGCATCATTCCTGAGGATTAAAACCCTTCAGATCGGATATACCCTGCCCTCTTCAGTAATGAACCGGATTGGAGTTGACCGTCTGCGTATATTTGTCAATGCAAATAACCTGTATACCTTCACCAAATACCGCGGATACGACCCTGAAATCGGCGATACAGATCCTTTGAACCAGGGTATTGATCTTGGGTATTACCCTGTTCCCAGAACCTTTATGATTGGACTTCAACTCGACTTTTAATTTTGTAAATTCCGAAAACATGAAACCCTATTTCAAATATACTTTAACATTGCTCCTTCTGTTGGGATTTCTTCCTTCCTGCGACAGCTTTCTTGATATCACCCCAAAGAACAACCTCAGTGAAGCCCAGTATTATAAAACACAGGAGCAGGCTATTGAGACCACAACAGCTTGTTACGATCCCCTCAAACACCCGGGTGGATATAATATCAACTTCTTTTTCGCTTTTACAACCTTCAGCGACAATGCGCTGCACGAGCAGGCCGCCATGAATTCAATGTCGTTCAATGCAAGCAGCGACTTTGTCATCCAGATCTATAGTTATATGTATAAAGGAATTGCTCGTTGTAACGTGGCACTGGAAAAAATCCCCGGAATCGTCATGGATGAGGACCTGAAAGCCCGTTTACTTGGTGAGGTCAGATTTCTGAGAGCCTTGTATAACTTTAACATTGCAACGATTTACGGTACCGCACCCGTGATCGATTATGTGCTGAAAGACCTGAATGTTAAATTTACGAACAGCACAAGGGAGGATTTTCTGAATATTATTGAATCTGATCTTAAACAAGCCATTGATATCCTGCCGTTAAAATATGATGATGCGGATGTTGGCCGGGCGACAAAAGGTGCGGCTATGGCTCTTCTGGGAAAAGCATACCTCTTTTACCAGATGTGGCCTGAGGCAAAGGATTACCTTCAGCAGGTCAAGGATCTTGCCGATAACCAGGGCATCTACGGACTGATGATGCCGCAGGGAGATACACCTAAAGATTACATTTATGCCTATCAGTGCAACTTCTCGGCCATCGATCTCACCACACCGTCGGGAAATACGTATGACAGCGAAAATAACAAGGAATCCATTTTTGAGATCCAGTTTGCATATGGCGGATGGGAAGTATGGGAAGGAGGCTGGCAGGCAGACGGCTCTCTTACGGATCTGTATTTCGGCCCCGACGGATATAAGAACCTTATCCCGACAACCGATTTTGTCAATGACTTCGAAAAAGCTCCGGCCAGTCATCCTGCAGGTATAGAATATGACCCAAGACGCTATGCCACCATCTATGAGGCAGGTGACACCATCCACTATCTGCCTGAAACCGGTCTTCCTCCTACTCCCTGGCTAAACAGTAAAAACACCAATATCAGTATTTCCCAGGGGTACGGCTGGCATAAATATTTTGATCCGGCTTACAATACCAATAACGGACCGACGAATCTCAAAATCATGAGGTATCCGGATGTCCTTCTCATGCTGGCAGAAGCCGATTACCATATAAACGGCAGCACACAGCTTGGCCTCGACTGCATCAATGCTGTAAGGAACAGGGCAGGACTTATGCCTGTAACGGAAGTAACCCCCGAAGCCATCATGCATGAACGAAATGTTGAATTCGGTTTCGAATGGCACCGTTACTTTGACCTCATCAGATGGAGCCTGCTTCCGCAGCCATGGGTAAATATTACCGATTACTTACCGAATTTCCAGGTCGGTAAAAATGAAGTACTGCCCTTACCACAATCCGAAATCAACCTTTCCGGTGGTCACTTGCACCAAAACCCTGGATGGTAAAATCTAAGATGTGCTGAACTGAGTTGTTCCCGGGATGTAACACCTTCCTTTCATCCTCCTCATGAGTTTTAAAGGTGTACAGGTGGTCTGTTCCGGGGTGGTAAAATATATAAAAAGGGCTACTGTTATTCGACAAAACCAGTGTATTGATATGGATAAACCGAAGAAAATTTCTTTTTTATCTTTTTTACCTCTCATCATTTTCCTATCAGGATTTTCTGCCCTGGTATACCAGATCGTCTGGATCAGGGAATTTTCCCTGCTTTTCGGAACGCACCTGTTATCCACCAGTACTGTCCTGACGGTATTCATGGCCGGACTTTCAGCGGGCGCACTCTTTTTTGGACGACAGGCAGACCGTACATCGCGGCCCATATGGCTACTCTTTATCATTCAGGCGGGATTAGCCTGCTTTGCCTTTCTGTTTAAGCCCTTGTTTCACCTGATCACCGGCCTGTATGTCGAAATTAACCAATCCGGTGCATGGCTGTCTTATCATTCCAACCTTTCCCGTTTTATATTGTCGGTGATTCTCCTGATCCTGCCGTCAACGTTAATGGGGGGAACCCTTCCTGTGATGGTGAAATTGTACACCGACAACTTTGCCCGACTGGGAAACAAAATTGGGTCTCTGTACTCACTAAACAATACAGGCGCCTTTGCCGGAGGCCTGGTGGCAGGATTTTTTCTGATACGTCTGCTTGGCTCCCATCAAACCAATCTTATCGCAGCATCCGTGAATACGTTCAATGCCCTTCTCATCCTGTCCTTTGCTCCTTTCCTTACCCGGTCGAAAACCAGTGCTGAAGGGCTGGTGAAGGGGCCGGTGGGTGCGGACCGTGGAATCAGCCGGAAAATTTTAAGCATCGTGCTGATCGTTACGGCTATCGAAGGATTTACAATGCTGGTTTATGAGATCCTGTGGACGAGGACCATTCTAGAATTTTCTTATGATAAATCGTCCTATGTCTATACGGTGGTCATCCTGGGTTTCCTTTTTGGATTATCTGCCGGGGCTTTTTTAACCAGAAAACGAATTGACACCTGGAATAATCTGCTACTGAAATTTTCGATTGTAGAGTACGCTGCAGGTCTGGCAGCGCTCACTTCCTTTATTCTCTTCTCCGTATTTTCACCCCTTCTTTTTAACGCCCGCATATCCAACGATACCTGGTTTCATGTGTCGGGAAGAGAATATATTCTCTTCTTTATCGCCACCGCTCTTCCAGCCTTGCTGATGGGGATCAGCTACCCCCTGGCAGGAAAGATCATCACAGACAACCCTGGTAATCTGGGCTCCCGCATGGGGCTCCTGAGCTTCACCGATACGATCGGCAGTGTTGCCGGTCCGGCTGTGGCGGGATTTTACATGCTTCGCTTTCTAGATATATACCAGAGCTTCATGATCTGCGTGCTGCTGAATGTACTTTCAGCCATCGTACTTCTCATGATCAACAGAAATATCGCTATGTCTTTGCGCCGCCTCCTGCTGGTAAGCGGGGTGTTTTTGTTTGGAGTCGCCATGATCCTTTTTCCACGGAAAAGTTATTATGAATATAAGACCGGTTTTTACCCTGAAGAACAGATCATTTCCATGAAGGAAGGAATGACCGCAACGGTTGTGGTTTCGAAACTGCCCTCAAAATATCTCGCCCTTTCCATAAACGGGGCTAAAACAGCTTTCACCAATGGTGAAGATCAAAGGGTTCATAAGATGCTGGCTTATCTCCCCTGGTTCTTCAATCCCAATGCCCAAAATGCAGCGGTCATCGGTTTTGGACTTGGTATCACCACCCGTTGTCTTACCGAACTGAACATCCACACCGACCTCGCGGAATTATCGCCTGAAGTTCTCCAGCTTTCCTCCGCGCAATTCGGCTACCTGAACCATGGCGTATTAGGCAGCAGCTACCTGAGATTATATGTGGAGGACGGTCGGTCAGTCCTGCAAAGGTCCCTGAAAAAGTATGACCTGATCACTACGAATGCTGTCCATCCCAGGCTGGGACCGAATTTGTATTCCTCAGATTTTTACAGACTTTGCAGCAACAGGTTGACCGATAGCGGAACCATCTGCCAATGGATCCCTACAAACTGGATGAGTGAAGAGGAATTTAAAAGCCTGATCAGATCGTTTACCGATGTCTTCCCCAACGCCTTACTGTGGTATGCAAACCGCGCACATACACTGATTGTCGGATCAAAAACCCGACTTGATGTGAACTATGAACAAATTCAAACTCTGTTTTACCGGAGGAATATTTATTATGAACTTTTGGATGTGGACCTGAATGAACCGGAAAGTGTTATTGCCGGATTTTTTATGACAGGGCCTGAACTCAGTTCCTGGGCTTCAACGGCAAAGCCTGATACCGACGACAAGCCGGTAATCGAATACAGCTTTGTCACCGATCCGCGGCCCAACAGGAAAATCCTCAGCAAACTGGTGGAACATAAAACGGATTTTTCAAAGCTTATCACCTTTACTGACACGATATCAGCGGAGAAGAAACGATATATCCTGGAAAGGACCAATGCAGATTACGCTGAGCACATCAGTTACCTTCGTACATTGAACATGAACCTGGCGGCGGAGGATTCCCTTGGCAAATAAAAGTTATTATCTAAACAACTCTTCCGTTTTTAACAAATACTTAGTAATTTTCTGACATTTCTTATACTTACCATTTACCTCATGAAGAAAACATGGTTACTAGTGCTGCAGATGCTATTTCTGTACAGTGCTATGCTCCCGGCACAGGAAGGATCCAAACCAAACCGGTGGAATGCCGCGTGGATCACACATCCTGAAATATCGCAGACCGATTACAACATCATCCTGTTCAGAAAGTCGTTTGAACTGAACTCCGTACCGAAAAGTTTTATCGTTCATGTCACTGCCGATAATCATTACCGGCTGTATGTCAACGGTGAATATGTCATCTTCGGCCCCCAGGAATCCGATTTCCGGCACTGGCGGTATGAAACCATTGACCTGGCACCCTATCTTTTGAAGGGCAATAACGTGGTGGCTGCCGAAGTCGTGAACTGGGGAGTTAACAGGGCGTTTGGTATCATTTCAAAAAGAACCGGATTTCTGCTCCAGGGTGATACGCCGGCTGAGCAGGTCCTGAACACCAACGACAACGGGTGGAAAACCAGCGTTAACCACGCTTTTTCACCCCGGCCGGTAAACTGGATGTATGGTGTGGACATTAAAGGAGGCTTCTATGCGGCCAATTCAGGAGACACCCTCAGGGCTGAACTATATCCCTGGGGCTGGAATACATTACATTTTGACGACACGGACTGGCAAAAACCCGTGTGGCTTTATTCGGCAGTGACATCCGGCGGTTCATTCATATGGATACTGCAACCGAGGAACACTCCTCTCCAAACCCACCAAACGGAGCGATTCACAAGCATCATCCGTAAGGGGGGTCTGAATGTCCCGGATGGTTTTCTGAAGGGGACCCAACCTGTTATCGTACCGGCCAATACGGACACCAAAATAATGATCGACCAGACATTCCTGACCATCGGCTATCCTGAACTGTATTTTTCAGGAGGTAAAGGTGCCAGCATAACCATAAGCTACGCAGAAAACCTTTTTGACAAGGATAAGATGAAAGGCAACCGTAACGTGACAGAAGGTAAAAACATGATTGGCATTAAGGATGTTGTCCTTCCGGACGGCGGTTCGGCAAGGATGTACAAACCTTTGTCCCGTAAGGCTTTCCGCTTCATCCAACTGGATATTAAAACAATGGGCGATCCACTCACTCTGAACGATTATTTTAACGATTATGTCACAACACCTATCGGGAAAACAGCCTCTTTTGAAACGAATAAGCCCGTCTATGACAGTATTTCCGATGTCTGCTGGCGTACTCTGAAAATTTGCACGCAGGATAATTTCATGAGTGATGCCTACTATGAGACCATGCAATATGTGGGGGATTCCCGCCCTCATGCTCTCTCCTGGATTTCCATGACGGGGGATAAAAGGCACATGAGAAATGCCATTGAACAATTCCATTATTCAAGGCTTCCCGATGGCAACCTCACCAGCTGCTATCCCCTGAAAGCTACATTTGTACACCCCACCTACTCACTGGCCTGGATTGATATCATCCATGATTATATGATGTACCGTGGGGAGAAGGAATATATCCGGCAGTTCCTGCCTGATATTGAAGCTGTATTCGCTTATTTTGAATTGCATCTGAATGAAAACGGCATACCTGGCAAAACGGAGTGGCCCTACTTTGTCGACTGGTACAAGGAATCCGGCGGAGGCACCTCACCGGTTTCACAGAATGGAAATTCAGCAGTGATCACCCTGCAATGGGTCTACAGCTTGCAGAATGCAGCTGACATCTTCGACTGGTTCGGCAGGAAAGACCGGGCAGAAGAATTCCGCACAAGGGCTGAAGAACTAAAGAAAATCGTCAACACCCTTTTCTATGATAAAACCAAAGGGATCTACGCTGAGGATCCCGAAAAGACATTCTATGATGAAAGGCCCAACATTTTGGCCGTCCTCACCGATGCAGTGCCGCCGGAAGAACAGAAAGCCTTCATCGGAAGAGTCCTGGCCGATACAAGCCTTAGCCAGGCCGGATTATACTACCGGTACAACTTCTTTAATGCCCTCGCCCATGCCGGTGCCGGAGAATATTTCGACAAGGTGCTTCAACCCTGGGTAGACGTTGTTCGTGCAGGTCTGACCACTACCCCCGAAAAACAAGTTGACCAGCAACCCCGGTCGGAATGCCATCCGTGGTCTTCCTCACCCGTGTACGCAGACTTCCGTGTACTTTGTGGAATATACCCGGCTGTTCCGGGTTTTGACAAGGTCACGATTTCGCCCTCGCCCGGGAATCTTCAGTTTATTAAAGCTGAATACCCTCATCCAAGAGGAAAAATTATCCTGGATCTTCAGTTCAGAAACAATAAGGTCAAAGGGGAAATTATCATTCCCGAAGGGATCGATACTGAATTCATCTGGAAAGGAACCCACCAAAAACTGAATAACGGAACAAATAAAATCTCATTATAATGAATAAGCGAATACTATTTCTGACCATTCTTGCAGGCCTCATATTGAGCAGTTGTTCAAAAAATGAGATCCCTGTGATTTACCCCCAGCCCCATTCCATTGAAAAGGGAAACGGGAGTTTTGTGATTCAGAGTGACGTTACCGTAATACCCGGTGAATTCACCAATGATAGCTTTCTTGTAACTTACCTGACGGAGAAAATTAAAGTGCACACAGGTACGGATATAAATTCAGGATCGGGAGAAGTACACAACAGGACGATAGTTTTTTCCCGTTCCGATGGAAAGAATGACCTTGGGAAGGAAGGTTATCTCCTCCATGTCGGAAAGAAGAATGTTTCCATTGAAGCTAACTCCGAAGCCGGGATCTTTTACGGTATCAATACCCTTTTGCAGCTCATCGGACATAAAGGATCATCCAGTTACTTCTACGGAGTAAACGTAAAAGATCAACCCACCTTTACCTGGCGGGGAATGCACCTCGATGTTTCAAGACATTTCTTTCCGAAAGCTTTCATCGAGAAATACATCGATATACTGGCCATGCATAAAATGAATGTCTTCCACTGGCATCTTACCGATGACCAGGGATGGCGCATTCAGATCGACAAGTATCCCAAACTCACTACCACGGCAGCCTGGAGAGTCGACCATACCGACAGACCCTGGGGATATGACGTCACCATCACCGGGGATACGACGAAGAAACTTTACGGAGGGTATTACACGAAAGACGATATCAGGGAAATCGTTAAATATGCTGCAGAACGGTTTGTCACCGTTGTTCCTGAAATTGAAATGCCAGGCCATTCCCTTGCAGCCCTGACGGCTTACCCGCAGTTCAGTTGTTCGGGTAAACCCTATCATAAACCTGAAGCCACACCCTTCGAATTTACAGACCCCTATTGCGCCGGCAATGACTCCACCTTTATTTTTCTGGAGGATGTGCTCTCTGAGGTGATGGATCTCTTCCCTTCAAAATACATTCACATCGGCGGTGATGAGGCTAAAAAAACACCATGGGAGAAGGATCCCCGCGACCTGGCAGTAATGAAAAAAGCCGGATTAACAAATACCAATCAGTTGCAGGCATGGTTCATAAGTCGTATCGATTCCTTCATCAGGGCACACGGTCGCTACACCATAGGCTGGGATGAAATTATGGAAGGTAACCTGCCCACTTCGGCAGCAATCATGGCCTGGCGAAACACATCGAGTGCGGGTGAAGCCATCCGTGAAGGATTCAACACCGTTGTGGCTACCAGCAAATATTACTATCTCAGTACTTCGCAGGATAACCTTAACGACTTACCTTCAAGAGTCTTGACTCTGAAGGATGTTTTTGATTTCAACCCGGTGCCCGATTCTCTAAGTCCGGAGCAGGCAAAACGTCTGATGGGCATCAGTGGCAGCATCTGGACAGAAAATATTCAAACACCTGAGCAGGTGGAAATACATCTTCTTCCCAGACTTGCTGCAATAGCAGAAACAGCCTGGTCCGATTCGGTTAAAATGGATTACAACACATTTCTTTCAGGTCTTCCACGGTATTTCAAATTCCTCGACGCAGAATCAGTAACCTACTATATCGATTCACCTAAGGGATTTAAATCCGACAAATTTTATCTGGATCAGTATACCGTGAAAATGCATTCCAACATCCCCGGAACTGATATCCGTTATACTCTCGACGGTTCAGATCCCGACCAGAATTCAGCCCTTTACCGGGATGCTATCGTGATAAATCAAACCACCACCGTTAAAGCAAGGAACATCCTGCCTTCCGGAAAGAGCAGCCCGGTAAGAACGGCCCTCATCGAAAAGATCTCCCTCCTCAGTCCTGTGGATTCGACTGGAAACCAGCCAGGCTTGCTGTTAAAAACAGCGATGACCCCGGAGATATCTACACTGGATGACCTGCCAGCCGGATTAGCCTGGGATCAGCGAACAACCAGCACTCTTACCATCCCCGGGGATCTTACCGGAAAAGACAATTTTGCCTTGCAATTTAGCGGCTTTTTCAACGCACCTGCGGATGGTATTTACGGATTCTATACCACCTCTGATGACGGAAGCCGGCTTTATATCGACGGGCAAAGGGTTGTGGATAACGACGGTGTTCACGGAGACGTTACTGCCAGCGGCCAGATTGGCCTCCGTAAAGGTAAGCACAGTATCAGGATCGATTATTTTGAAGCTAGATTCGGTGAGGATCTGAAGGTAGATATGGACGGACCCGGCATCAAAAAATCACCCCTCAATCCGGACTTATTGTCTCATTAATAACTATGGATCAATTTTATGGATACACCCACAGTAAAGCTGGCAGAGATGAAAGCAGAGATTCAACTGTACATTGTCAGCCTTCCTTGTCCATTCGGTCCGGACAGATAATATTGCCGATACCGAAAACAAATCCGCAAGCATAGCGTTATTACTAAACTTACTGATTAATGCAATTCGAAACCGCAAGATGCATTGGGGCCTTAGGCCCTTATAAGTAACCGATTATACCCCTGCTTATGCATCTTGCGGTTTCTTTATTTACTCGCCGCTACCGGGATCATTCCTGACTCTCCGAATAAATGACATCCATCATAGTTTAAAGGTCTGCCATCTTTAAGATGCTCTACAGAAGTTTTTTTGAGCCGGTATCTCAACCTTCTGCTGCAGGATGAAACGGAATAAATGTTAATTTTTGAAGGGGTGAAAATTGGTGAACGGGCGAAAAGCATTGAAGAAGCCCCTGAATAAACATTAAAATTCCCAGATCACATTGCCGTCAGGAGCACCGGAATGGCAAACAGAAATACAGCCAGAACAACAGGCCAAATTTGTCGCCGCCTGTATTTAAAATGCCTGCCGATAACCCGGTTCCAGTAGAGTTCTTCGAGGATCAGCGAACCCACCAGGTTGAATATGATGAGAATATTGGCAAATTTCGGTCCGTAATTCGTAAAAAGCAAAGCTCCGCCTAATGTAAAGAGGAAAGAGAACAGCAAGACGAGGAAAAGCTCCATTTTCCGGTTTAGCCGGTGTAAATTGATGGCCATTAGAATCCCACCCAGAAAAGTGGAACAAAATATTGCAAAAAAACGGATAGAAAATCGCGAATAAAGTATGGGATCTGAAGGATCAGATGTTATATTCCTGTCACGGAAAAGTCCGACCGGTCCGGGATTCCGATTGCCGGGATTTGAATTTGTATTTTCTGTCATGTTCGCAATTAATTTTAAAAGCCACAATTCTCACTTCTCCCCGGTTTGCGGATTCCGCTGAAAATCATTCGGGAAAATTGCACCGGCAGCGGAAACCAATACTATCGGTAAGAACGCTCAAAAGTAAAATTTTAGTCTGCCATTTCCCATCCCGGTAATCATTTTTTATAATTTACAGCAAATTACAGAGAGCACCGTCTTCCACTGAAGCACCCCTTACGGGGAAAGTCCGTCGACTCTTCTCTATAAACGATAAAACTTTACCAGCAGCCAGTGGGCTAACGTTTGGATTCCTGATGATATATGTCAGAACTGCAAGACGATTTTTTGCTGAAAGGTGCTTCAGACTTCAGTTTTTTTCATGTATCTTGCCATATAATCTAAAAATCCATATACCATGAAAAAAGGGTTACGTCTGAGTTTATTCAGCCTGCTTTTCACGTATATTTTCCTCCCTGCTGAAAATCTTTTTTCTCAGGATTCAACATCCATTTCCTCGCAGGATGTCGTCATTATGAATGACAGTATCAGGCTTAAAGCCAACCTGGTTATGCCCGCCGGTGTTAAAAAACCGCCAGTTGTACTTATCATTGCAGGGTCTGGACCAACAGATATGAATGGAAATAATCCGATGATGACCAATAACTCCTTAAAATTCCTGGCAGAGGACCTCGGGCACAACGGTATAGCTTCCCTCCGCTTTGATAAAAGGGTGATTCCTGAAAACCAGAATAAATTCACTGAACAGGAACTGGTCTTTGATGATTTCGTCAGTGACGCCCAAAAATGCATGGAATACCTTAAAAAGGACGGGCGATTCGGTAAATTTTACATCCTGGGTCACAGCCAGGGATCATTGATTGGCATGCTGGTGGCGGAAAAGGTTAAGGTAGACGGCTTTATTTCACTGGCGGGAGCCGGCGAACCTATCGGATCCATCCTGGTAAGCCAGATCTCGGCACAGTCGCCGTCTCTCGGACAGGAGACAGCCATTATTGTTGACAGCCTTAAAGCCGGTTTTGAGGTAAAGCATATCAATCCTTATCTTCTAAGCGTTTTCCGTCCATCGGTACAACCCTTCATCAGGTCATGGCTCAAATATGATCCGGTCGCAGAAATATCAAAACTAAAAACCAAAGTTCTTATCATTCAGGGAACAACAGATATCCAGGTATCAAAACAGGAAGCACAGAACCTGAAAGCCGGAGATCCGAAGGCTGAGCTGGTATTTATCGACGGCATGAATCATATTCTCAAGAAAGCTCCTGAAGACAGAATTGAAAATATAAAGACCTACAGTAACCCGGATTTACCTGTGATGCCAGAACTGATAAAAACCATCACCGACTTTATCGGACACTGATTAAAACCGGCTTGTTTTATACAGCTCATTTTTTGAATGCTTTGATGAAAAACAAATTCCTTTTTTTTCTGCACCTCCCAGTTTTTCTTTTCAGGGTATATGAGAGCCGGGAAACTAAAAATGTCATTCTGCTGAATGGGATTCCTCAGGCCGGGATCAACCATGCATTTGGCAGACACATCCTGACGGTATTTTGTTATACCATTGTGTGTGAAAACATTCACCATGCCTTATTTGAGCTATTATGTCAGTTTAAAACAATCTGAAAAAATGAAATTTAAGCCATTTCACCTCTTACTTTTTTTGCCCTTACTGTTTACATCCTGCCTTAATCACCATGATTTCCGCCAGGAGAAAGATCTGGATCAGAACTGGAAATTCCATCCCGGGGATGCTGAAGGAGCGGAAGTAGCCAGCTTTGACGATTCGGGCTGGAGGGTGCTCGATCTTCCGCATGATTTTTCCATCGAAAGTGTTGTGAAGGAAGATAATCCTTCCGGAACAGCCGGTGGATATTTTAAAGGTGGTATAGGCTGGTACCGGAAAGTTTTGGATATTCCCCGTGACTATGCAGGCAAGACCATTTACCTTCTTATTGATGGCATCTATGAGAACGGAGAGATCTGGGTGAACGGGAAAAAGGCTGGTCAGAGATCTTATGGCTATGAAAGCAGCTATTATGACATCACCTCCCTGGTAACCACGGGCGGGAAAAACGTGCTGGCAGTCAGGGTGGATAATTCCGGGATGCCCGTTGACCGCTGGTACAGTGGTTCGGGTATTTACAGGGATGTAAGTCTGCTGGCCGTAAATCCGGTACACATCGGTCCATGGGGTACCTATATCAGAAACCTTTCATTTTCAACCGGGAAAGTCGAAATGATCATGACTTCATCAATTCAGAACCATACGGGTCAGAAGCAGAGCGTCAAGATCATCAGTCATATTTATAATCCCGGAGGTCAGAAAGTGATGGTTGTCAACTCGGGCGTACTTGAGACAGGCGTAAAATCGGACATCGATCAGGTCTTCACCATCTACCAGCCGGATTTGTGGAGCCCTGAACATCCGGCCCTCTACGAGGCGGTGACCGATATTCTCACTCCGGACAATACCATCCTGGATACCTATATCACCCGGTTTGGGGTAAGGAATGCGGAATTTTTGCCAGACAGCGGATTTGTACTGAACGGTAAGAAACTTATGATGAAAGGGGTATGTCTGCATCACGACCTTGGCTGCCTGGGTTCTGCCTATTATCCGGAAGTCATGAAATCAAGGCTCAGGACCTTAAAGGATTGTGGAGTGAACGCAATCCGTCTCAGTCACAATCCGTACGCCCCGGATGTTCTCCAAATGTGTGACGAAATGGGTTTTGTGGTAATCGATGAAATGTATGACAAATGGGAAACGGAATGGGGAGGATATCACGGAAACAGAGCTCCATTTATGCAGACGTTCCGGAAAGATTTGGGCGATTTTGTAAAAAGGGACCGCAATCATCCTTCTGTGGTGCTGTGGAGTGTCGGAAACGAAACCACCGAACAGCTTGATAATCCCGACCGCGGAGTGGAGATCCTTCAACTTTTAAAGGACCAGGTAAGCATGTTCGATACCACACGCGAAATAACCTGCGCTCTTCACCCAGGTGGCGAATTCCCTTCCCGGTACATCGATCACCTGAATGTAGTGGCTTATAACTACCGTGTTGAACAGTTCAAAACATTAAAACAAACCTATCCGGGGAAGGTCTTCCTGGGATCAGAAACCAAAGTCTACCAGGAAGGTCGTGTGGACGATTACCATAACCTTGATTTCTCGAAGAATACGTGGTTTATGCTCTCCCCTGCCGATGCCGGACAGTTTATATGGGCCGGCATCGATTACCTGGGCGAGTCACGTGGCTGGCCCGACAAAGGGATCAGAACGGGGTTCATCAACACATGCGGGGAGATCAAACCATATGGCTATTTCACTAAAAGCCTTTACGCCGACAAACCGTTTGTCAAGCTGACGGTCCTTGACGCCTCTCTCGCCGATTCAATGAATAATTTCACAAGCTGGCAGAAAATCTGGTACGGGCCTCCACTGGCATCAGACTGGAATTTTAATGGCGGAAGTCAGGACTCCCTCCAGGTGGTCGTGTTCACCAATACTCCTGAGACAGAGATCCTTCTCAACGGCCATTCACACGGGAAAAAAAAGAAGGCAGACTATCCGGGTGGCGTCATCATCCTGCCGGTACGCTTCTTCGCAGGGACGCTTACCGCCCGGGCATATATAAACAATAAAGTGGTTGCTGAAGACAGCCTTCAGACTGCAAGCAGTCCCGCCCGGCTGAAAGTGGTTACACAGGAACCGGTATCACCTGACGGAAGACAAAGAATCATCATGTGTGATATAACTGTGACCGACGCTCGCGGGATTGCCTGCCCTACCAACAAGGTCAGGGTAAATCTCCAGACAGAAGGCCCCGTCAGCTTTTTGGGAGCTGACAATGGGGATATGGCCGACCACACCCTCTATTCGATTCCTGAGAGGGAAGTCAGATATGGCAAATGCCTTTTTATCGTGAAAAAAACGGGTAAACCGGGCCGGATCAAACTTCATTTCAGCGCTGAAGGACTACAGGATAAAATCATCACTCTGTGACTTGCCGCGAGCCGGTAAGAATCAGAACCTGTTGTATAAACGAGCAATACTATTAAGTTTTTTAAATCTATTAATTACTGTCTGAACGGTGAATGCCATGAAGATGAAATTAACGATCGTATTCCTCCTGGTGCTGCTCTCTGAATGTATTTATCCGCAGAGTCCAAAAACTGCCGAAGTAAAGCAATTTCTGGGTAAACCCACACTGTTTGTTGACGGCAAACCGGCACTTCCGTCCTAAAAATAGGGAGCCAGACCAAAAGGAATCTTTTCAAACTCGCCGGCTGTCAAGCCGGGTATTGATTTTCCGGAACCTTTTCCCAGGAGGAAATCTGAAAATCTCTTTTGATTTGCAAAGTTCTGACTGAAGACAGGAACTTTCTCAAGGTAGATCTTCATCCCCGATGTCAGCCTCATTTCCCTGTAAGGATAATAATAGCTCAGGGATGCCTGCAGCGTAACCTTTGAGTAAGAAAGGGTAACGCTATGCTCCGGGTTCAGCTCTTCAAGGAGTGACGGATCAGAAATATAATGTTTATCACCGGCATCACTGATCCTGTTCCGGAATCCGGGTGATGCTGCTACATCCGGAAGGCCTCCCGGCATGGAAAGGGATCGAAGATATCCGCTGTCGACGGCCTGTTCCCAGGGCTCAGTCATATATGGAATGTACCTCTTCCTTCCGGCCAGTGCCTGGTAACGGTTTTTGTATACAAAGGAGCAGTAGTTTACCGGCAGCTGAATGCCCTCTTGAATGACATGCTGCATAAGTTCAAGTGCGGCGAGTTCCGATTCAAGGACGGAAACTTTCGCTCCATGCAGGAATGTATAGGATCTTTTTGTCAGCTTTTCGAAATTGTAACCGGTTAACCTCAGCTGGTGCAGATTCAGATAATCCACCCCTTCCTCCGCCATCTCCCTTGTCTTTTGTTTTAGCAGGTTGATATCTTCGGGGACGGCAGGAATCTCGACGGTAACCACAGGGATTTTACCGGCAGCAAGTCTGAGTTTTTCGAAGCTGTATCCATATGCGGACAGGTCGAATCTGATCTCGTCCAGGCCTTCAGCGGCAAGGACTTTTACTTTTTCAGGCGTAAGCAGGGAACCGTTTGTATAGAGCCAGATATGGATGTCGCTTCCTGAGTGCTTCCGAACAGCCCTGAGATATTCAATGGTCCGGTTGAAAGACAGCAGAGGTTCTCCTCCACTGAAACTCACACCCCTGAAACCGAATTCAGAGACGTAGGCAACATAATCATCCGGCTTTTTGAAGACAAGATTGTTGGTTGAAGGAAGTGAAAGATCTTCCTGCGAGGAAGGACAATAAAAGCAATGAGCGTTACAAAGGTTATTGATAAACAAACACGACCACTTCCCTTCCACGCACAACCGGCAACCCGGGGAGAGCTGACCGGTATGGATCTTGGAATTGCCCGCACAGGTGGATATTCCTTCACCTGCAACATTCAGAAGATTTGAACGCAACGTTGTGAATTTCTCCGCTTCCTCTTTCCCGACAAACCTGATCCGGCGATACCTGTCACCATATTCCATCCGGTTGGACAGAATTACAGCCTGCCTGTTCATCATTTCATACCCCTTAGCTAAAAAACATTTAAGAACTTCAAATCGTCAGCAAATATATGTGCAATTTAATCAGTAAAATCAGTCCATCACCTTTTTTTATCAGCATGATTGCGTTATTTTAGTAACCGAAAAAAATCCATGTTATGAAAAAACTAATCCTTCTTCTGGCAGTAATTTATCCCTTGTCATTATTTTCCCAGAACCTTCTGGATACGAACTGGAAATTTAAAACCGGGGACTCCCCGGAATGGTCCGGACTTTCATACAACGACAGCAACTGGTCTCCCATTGAAGCAGGAACCGTATGGGAATTCCAGGGCTACAATACCTACGACGGCTTTGCCTGGTACAGGAAGACGGTTGTTATCCCGGCCAGTCTGAAAAAAGAAGGCGAAAAAAATGGTGGCCTTTTGCTCGACATCGGCATGTTGGATGATGCGGGCGTTATTTTCTGGAACGGAAAAAAAGTGTTGGCCAACGGGCAATTTCCTCCTTCATATAAAACCGCATACAGTGAGCCGGCCAGGGTTGAAATCCCGGCCAAAGAAGTAAACTGGGGCGGTAAAAACCTTATTGCGGTTAAGGTTTACGATGAAAAGGGCAATGGAGGCATTTACGGCGGAAAGGTAAGTCTGAGAGTGAAAGGTCTCACTGACCTTTTCCATATCGAAACCCGGATGCCGGTGGAGGACCATATCTTTACCCATGTGAAATCCGTGGTGATACCGGTGGTTTATGCCAATGATTACCCCGGCAAACTTGAAGGGACAGTGGAATACAGGGTCACAAACGATTTTCATGATTCCATCATGACCAAAACGATAAATCTTACCCTGAAAAAAAAGAAATCCTTCACTGATAATCTCATTCTGGAAGACCTGGCACCCGGATTTTACGAAGTGAATGTACTCTTTAAAAGCGATGTTGAAAATACAAAATACACCTTCCGTTTCGGGAAGGATCCCGAAGAAATCGTTTCACCGCTCGACCGCCCGGCTGACTTCGACGATTACTGGAGAAGGGCAAAGAAAGAACTGGCAGCTGTGGAACCGCAGTTCAAAATGATTTACGAGGACAGCATGAGCACCCCGGAACGGGCGGTATATCTCGTTGAGATGAGATCACTTGGAAACGTATTGATCAGGGGTTGGTACGGGAAACCCAGGAAGGAAGGAGTTTATCCGGCCATTCTTCATGTCCAGGGCTACAGTTCCAACCAGACACTTGACTGGGCTTACCCGGGAAACGACATGGCCGTCTTTGCACTGAATATCCGTGGTCATGGGAACAGCCGCGATGATGTCAATCCCGGATTTCCCGGATATCTCCAGGATCATCTCAACGATGCGGAATGTTATATCTACCGTGGCGCATATATGGATTGCCTGCGGGCAGTCGACTTCCTGTTCAGCCGTCCGGAAGTGGATACAACCCGTGTCGTGGTGGAGGGAGGCAGCCAGGGTGGTGCTCTCAGCTTTGCCACGGCAGCCCTCGACAACAAACGCATTGCACTTTGTGTACCCCATGTGCCGTTCCTTTCCGACTTCAGGGATTATTTCAAAGTGGCAGTCTGGCCAGCCAATGAATTTTTCGCCTATAAAGATGCCCATCCGGAAATCAGCTGGGATGAAATCTATCATACCCTGAGTTACATCGACATCAAAAATCTGGCTCCCTGGATTAAAGCTCCCGTATACATGGGCGCCGGACTGATGGATGTCACCTGCCCGCCGCATATTAACTTTGCGGCTTACAATCAGCTTAAAGTGCCAAAGGAATATGTGATATTTCCCTGGTCGGGACACGGCATAAACCCTAAATGGCACGTCATGAAATATGTCTGGATCAAAAAACATCTGGGGATGGAGTGAACCGGAGTGAACAGGACGGAAACCGCAAATATGATTTCCCTCAAAACGGTTATTTATGGTAAATCCGGTATTCATCATAAAATTTACCTGTTCATCCGACCGCATTTTGTGTATAAAGATCCTGTATCCAACCTGGATTGATCTATGAAAAATCGTTCCTTTACTTTGTCTCCACAATCAAAAGCGGTTCAATGCTTTTCGTATCCGGCCGTTAAAAGCAGACACTCCTGCCGTACACAGCATCACCCGGATCGGGATGGACCACATGTATATCTGAAAGATTAATTAAAATTTTGACATTATGGAACGTCGTAAATTTTTACAAAGAGCAACCCTTGGCGCATCCGGACTTCTGATCGCACCAAAAGTGATCGGGTCGTCAGACTTCTCCGGACAGGGTCCGGAAATTCCGGTCCTTCGGCCGGTCAGTAACCTTGGGGACCTTGTAACCGCCGACGGAGAAATTATGCTGCGCGTGGAATTCAGAAATACAGATCGTGAAGAAAGGACTGCATACGATACCCGGTTTAAGGTAAAACACGCCAAAATATCAGCACTTGAAGGCTATTTTCTCGAAGAGGATGATGACGTGGATGAAAAGAACCTGCATTACTCCGGTGTGGCCGGTGTTTCCAGCCCTGACATCTTCGTGGTATGGCTGACCGATTTCTCCCCTTCCACCACCCTTATCCTGGATGATAAAAAAGGTAAGTATTCACTATCCCTTTCAGAATTAATTGACAAGCAGGAAATTGAATTCCGGGATGATCAGGTGTCGATCTCTGTCAATTACCTGCTCGACAAAGAAATTGGCCTGCTTGATCCCGCTACCGTTGGCATAAAAGATCCGGGGGACACGTTCCGGTTTGCCGTAATGGCTGATCCTCAGGGTGGTGATCCGGAGACCGGCGAAGATTTAAATACCAGGATGAAAATTCACAATGCCTGGAGTGAAGAAAGTATACGCTTAGTCAATGAACTGAAGCCGGAAGCCTTGTTTACCATGATGGACGGAGATATTGTAGACGGACAAGGCAAAGAAGCCGATTTCCAAATGATGGAGCATTTCTTTAAGAATCTGAAAACCCCCATTCTCTACGAAATTGGAAATCATGAAACGAAATACGCGTCAAAATTCGGACCTGGGTATAATCATGAAGCCTTAAGAAACTATTTTGAAGCGCAGATGAGGATCAACGGGATGGACAAGCTTCTGTATTCATTTAATCTTGGTCAGTGGCATTTTATTGTCTGGCCCGATCCTTTGAGAAACGGCTTCTGGGAAAGGCATCCGCACTATTTTCACTGGCTCAGAAAGGACCTGGAACAGCATAAAGACAGGCCCACCATGGTCTTCCAGCATGTTCCCATTCACCCCATTGGAATAGATCCGCTGACCGAATATGCGGAAGCGCCTTACGTGAAAAGAACGGTAATGGAAACACTTGCGAAGTATGGGAATGTAAAATACGTGCTCAGCGGACACGTTCATATTCCTTTGCGTGCATCGATAAAAACTGCCGTAGAATACAAAGGAATCAAATTCATCAACCTTCCCGCCGCCGGTTACCGGCCGAGAGCATTTGGAGAGGAAGACCTTTACGGCGGACCAACGGAAGGTATTGCAATTATAGACATCAATGGGAAAAATGGAAAAGTAAGCTTCAAAAACGTCACCAATGAAGTTTATACCTATGCCGATCACCTGCCTGAATTTAACCCTGATGAATACCCGCTGTGGTTGAGATACCGATGGGAATTACCGGTAAATGAGAAACTGATGAACGGCGATTTCAGTGACGGACTGAACTACTGGATGAAACGATATTTTTATATTGAAGATGAAAATCCCTCCAACATCAGGGAAATCAGGAACCATGCAGGTACATCCGAAAAACCGGCCCTGTATCTTCTCTCCCGCATGAGAGGCTTTAATACGCCGGGACAGGACCGGCTGCCTCAAACACTGAACAGGCTGGCACAGGTTGTAAAATGTGTACACGGTGAAGAACCTGTTCTGGATCTTGATTTCATGATCGATGAAAAAAATTATCTCCCCGATAAGCTGAACGGTTCTTTTATCTGGCTTGAAGGTTATGAAAAAGACACCAAACGGATGAATATCTCCTATTCCGTGGGTTACTATTTTTATAATATGGAAAATAATTACAGTCAGCTTAAAAACGTTCCTGCATCGAGGATGGAAATCACCTCCGAACCCGGTAAGTGGCACCATTTAAAGCTGAATCCCTTCAAAGATTTCAGGGATACTACGGAAATGAAACGCATGAACCTGGAAAACATCGACAGGTTCATTATTAATCTCGGCGTCTGGACTGTCAACGACGGTTATGAACAAAGAGCCGGGGCATGGTTCAGAGATTTAAATCTTGAATTCGCAAACCAGGGCACCGGTCCGGCAAGTCTTCTCGACACCAGCCCGGTGATGAAAAAGGATGACAAATACATGTACTGGGGTGGAGTGAAACACGTAGCAGGTGAACACCAATCAGTTATTGTGGATATGAACTGGTATGGCAAAAGTGGTAAAGCCAAAGTGTTTGAGTGAGACAAAAGGTGAAAAGCTGTGATTGCCGGCAGGCTTGCAGATAGAAACATTTTTCGCTGTTTTGGGTTAAGTATTTATGTAATCTGAATGAACTATTTAAGCTTAAAATTCTGTTTCCATGAAGCCGATAACTGATAGATTTTTCAGCTATGTTAAGGTGGATACCCAGTCGGACGAATCTTCTGCTTCCTCCCCCAGCACCGAAAAACAGCTCAATCTTGCCCATGTACTTGTAGAAGAACTTAAAAATATGGGGCTCCGGAAAGTCTCCCTGGACGGTCGAGGGTATGTATTGGCATCGATCCCTGCCAATACGGAAAAGACCCTGCCTGTCATCGGATTTATCGCTCATATGGATACCAGTCCGGACATGTCAGGCACGAATGTCAGCCCAAAGATCATTCACAACTATGATTGCGGGGAGATCCTGCTGAACAGGGAAAAAAGAATATTCCTCTCCCCTGCTGATTTTCCGGAGCTGAAGAACTATGCCGGGCAAAGCCTGATCACCACCGATGGCACCACTCTTCTTGGCGCCGACGACAAAGCCGGTATTACGGAGATCATGTCTGCTGTCGAATACCTTTTGGAACACCCGGAGATCAAACACGGAGCCATCAGTATCGGCTTTACTCCCGATGAAGAGATCGGGAGGGGTGCCGATCATTTCGATGTAAAAGCCTTTGATGCCGACTTTGCCTATACAGTGGACGGAGGTGAGATTGGCGAACTGGAATATGAAAATTTCAACGCTGCCCTGGCTACCATCCATATTAAAGGCAGGAACGTACATCCCGGGACGGCTAAAAACAAGATGATAAACTCCATCCATGTAGCTGCCGAGTTCAACAGCATGCTCCCCGAAGAAGACCGGCCGGAAGCTACTGAAGGTTATGAAGGTTTCTTTCATTTAACAGATTTTACCGGAAGTGTTGAGCAAACCCGTTTCAGGTACATCATCCGTGACCACGATAAAAGCAGGTTTGAAGCCAGGAAGGAAAAAGTTGCGGACATTGCCCGGCAGATCAATACGAAGTACCAACACGATACCGTTACGGTGGAACTGACTGACCAGTATTATAATATGAAGGAGAAGATCGAACCGGTCATGCATATTATTGACCTGGCAAAACGGGCCATGCTTGAATCCGGTGTAAAACCGGTCATCAAGCCCATCAGGGGAGGAACCGACGGGGCACGACTTTCCTACATGGGGCTCCCCTGCCCCAATATCTTTACCGGAGGTCATAATTTTCACGGCCGGTACGAGTATATTCCTGTGCAATCGATGGAAAAAGCAGTAAAAGTGATCCTGAAGATCATTGAGCTGGGCGGAAAGTAAATGTCCCGGATAACTGCTATCCGGGATTTTTCATCCGGGTGAATGACTGTAACGGTGGCTGAAGGATCAGGATTAAAAGAGCAAATACCACCAGCCAGATCATTTTTCCTTCCAGGCGATCGGTAATGCCGCCAAAAGTGGCAGCTATCCATGCATTGATGATCACAGCGCCAGAGATAACGACGGTGAAGTAAAAGCTTTGTACAGTCAGTCTTTTGCGGTAAACGGAGATTAAAAGTATTATGCCTGCCAATGAAAGGATGACCAGCCATGCTAATACCCGGTTCATGAAAGGCAGAAAGTACAAATCACTTTTTTGCTGCAACGCCCTCCGTTCCGCGATAATATCAAACCATGAATTATCCTCAATACGCCTGTAAACCATGGTTCCTTTACCAAAAGGACCGTTTCCGTCGCCCATCTTGAAAGTGGCAAGCTGCACAGGCGTATTCTTCAGTGAACACTCGATGTGCATCTTTATGTATTTTGGTGTGGTGAGGGTTTTTAGAATAATTTCATTAAATTCCCTTTTTGTTCCGTTCCAGCCTCCAACCTTATACAGAGGGCTTTTTTTCTCCATCCAGATAAATTGCCAGGCTTTGTCGGGAAGCGAATCCCTGTATTCACAAAGTGCGTAATGGTGCTCCGGGCAATTGTCGTCCAGGAAAGTTTTGAGTATTCCGTTTTCCACCATGGCTCCCATAAGAAAGATGTGAGAGGATTTGGACATGGGCACCATCATTGTAAGAAAACTTAAGGCACTGCCCGCAACAAGTAACCAAATCCTCAAGGGGTTCATTAACCTGCTCAGTTTGACAAATCGCAACCGTGACATGATGTACAGGAATACAAGCATAACCAGGTTAAAACTGAAATGCGACAGATGCACAGAGGAGGCCAGGATAAAAAGAAAAAGCAGGAAGGTAAGTTCAGACTTCCGGGTTGAAGGATGCAATATCAGCAAAGCGCTCAGTACAGAAACCGGTGTAAAAAAATCGGGCATCAGTTGTCCCGAATACCAGGAAAGTCCGGCAGGCACAGCCAGGATAAAATAAACAAGGGCCATAACCCAGCCTTTTTGTTTACCGGCAAAGCGTTCTATTATCCTGAGAAGCAGCCAGGACAGGATCAGTGACTGGAAGAAGACGGTTAACAAAAAAGTGAGCCCTCCCAGGCTTGAGGCTACAAGGAACAATCCATAGGTCATTGGCCTGTCGAATGGCATATCCAAACCGAATCCTGAGACGATATAGGTCGCTGTGTCGGAATAAAGCAGGGGAAAACCATTGATGGCCGGGTAAACGAGAAGAAAAAAGGTTCCCATAAGCAATACAGCGGATCTTTTAAGCAAGTATCGAAACCTGCCTGGATCATATAGCCTTATCACAATCTAAAAGATTATGTATGAACAGATTTTCATCTTCATTTCTTTACCGGCTCATTCCCCATGACGAAAATCATGGTTCCACCTTTCATTATGTCGTCATGGCTTATAAAATACCTTTTCCATGGTTTCCCGTTGAGACGCATCTCCTGAATATATTTATTATCGTCGGAAGCATTCTGAACCCGGATGGTAAATGTTTTCCCATTGGGCAGGGCTATCCGTGTTTCGGAAAACAACGGACTTCCAATGGCATACTGATCACTCCCCGGGCAGACCGGATAGAATCCCATGGCTGAAAAAATATACCAGGCAGACATCTGGCCGCAATCGTCATTACCATCGAGACCGTCAGGAGCATTTTTATACTGTGAAAGGGTGTACTGTCTTACCCGTTCCTGGGTCTTCCACGGATACCCGGCATAATCGTAAAGATATGGGTAGTGATGTCCCGGCTCGTTCTGATGAACATAATGGCCTCCATTGAAATTCTCGTCCAGTTTTGAAACAAATTTTTCAGGCCCGCCCATGATACCGATGAGCCCCGGCACATCCTGCATGGCGCAAAAAAGATAAGTCCACGGGCTGCCTTCCGTGAATGCCTGTAAATATTCGGGGGCAATTCTGACGTCCGGTTTTGCGGAATGTCCCAGCCAGGAACCATCCGAAAGTTTGGGTTCCATAAATCCAGTGGAGTCTCGGTACAGGTTTATAAAGTTCCGGCTCCGGTTCATCAGGGTATCGTAATCTGCAGTTTTATTCACGGCCCTGGCTACCCGGGCAGCACAGTAATCGTCGTAGGCAAATTCAAGTGTGCGGGAAACGCTTTCATTGGTCATATCGCACGGCACATAGCCTTTGGCTTTATACCAGGTCAGCCCTCCCCTGCCCTCGTAACCATGCCAGGGATCCCGGTCAAACCAGGGATTTCCTGCCCTCTTCGGAAGCCAGGAAGGAATCACTTCCGTCCATGGACTGGGTACATAATTTACATTGCCGGTATCTCCAGGAGGCGGCGTGAACGCATCTTTTCTTACGGCCTGCCAGGCCAGCTCGCGGTCAAAGCCTTTAACACCTTTTACCATTGCATCGGCAATTACTGCATCGGCATGTGTTCCTATCATGATGTTAGTATAGGTCGGATTCGGCCATTTAGGCATCCATCCCCCTTCCTTATACATCTGTAAAAGTGAAGTGATCATATCCGGTACGCGGTCGGGAGCAATGAAAAGCAACAGTGGATGCTCGGCCCTGAACGTATCCCACAAGGAATAATCATTATACGAGACACCATTATGAACCGAATCGTCAAAGGCGCTGTAATACCTCCCGTACTCAGAAAATTCACGCGGATAAAGCATGGCGTGGTACATTGCTGTATAAAAGACTGACTTCTGATCCTGGGTACCTTCTATAACGATATGTGCCAGTGCTCTTTGCCAGGCTTCATGGGTAGAACTTATCACCTGGTCCATATCCCATCCGGGAATCTCCTTCTCCAGATTTTGTCTGGCCTGTTCAACGCTGATAAAGGATGTACCTATTTTTGCACGGATTTTTTCAAACCCTGAGACCTTGAACCCGGCGAAGGCTCCTACCCAGTGGCCTGTCATCTCCTCTGCGTTTCCGGTGATAGCACTGTCCTGCCATACTCCGTAACCATCAAAAGACTTTTCAAACCTGATCACAAAATATCCCTTGAAACCAGGGAGATCAGGACCCAGGATGACCCCATGCCGTTCCGGGTTATAACCATATATCTCGTGGTGCTCAGGGTCAACTTTCACAAAGCCGTGAAATTTAGATCTGAGACTGTCAACCTCATGATTATAAGGCTCCTGGAAGATCTTGCGGCTAACGTAACTGAAGCCCTTGACTCTTGAAGCTTCAACAACAATATTCATCGTGTCATCCCTGGAAACATTAAACTCAAACAGGCCGCAGTGCGATGTGGCCGAAAGTTTTGCCGTAACAGAATAACTGCTGTCCTTAGGAAACATCTTAACCTGGTATACATCCGGTTCCGATATCTCATCACGATGATTGAATGAAAGCTTCCTGTCTTCCGGACTGATCCTTACCTTTCCTACCGAAGGCCATATTGTGATAAAGCCGTAATCGCCCATCCAGACAGCCGGTTGATGGCTGGCGATGAATCCTATATTTGAGCTACGCTCATAGTGGTAGGGGGTCATACCGATCGCATTCTCATCTGTGACCGGCATGAAATTCGTCATGGCAAACGGAGGATTCACAGCAGGGAATGTGCCAGCGTCACCTTTAAAGGGTGTGCCAATAAGAGGATTTACATATTGTACCAGATCCTCCTGCATCTCATGCGTGTTTCTGTTACAGGAAAAAAAACTTACAGAAAGCACGAAAATCAAAGTCAACATACGGGATTTCATGGTGATGATGTATTATATCGATTAAATATGATCTGAGAACATTCGAAAACAGGATTCATGCAACATTTAACATATTTCAAAAATAACAAATCGAAACGGACGATGTATTATGTGACCATTAAAATTCAAAAAAAAGCGCCCGACACAGACTCTTCCACGGTACCGTATCCTGTGAGCGGTGCATGTAATACTCCCAATGGAAAAAGGGCAAGCCGGATTATCAGAATCCGGATTCCATTGGCGGCAGAAAAAGCAATCCCAAACTTAAAATGAAAGAATCAACTTATGAGGAACATATTCAAAAACAGGTTTTACATGCATAATTATACTCTCAATATTCACAGGACTTACAGGGGTTTTTATTAAATTGGCGCCTTCAACCGATTTTAACCTCAAAATTATAAACCGTGAAAAAACCATTTATTCTACTCTTTGTTCTGGCTCTTTTAGCCAGTTCCTGTCAAAACAAGGAAAAAGCTGACAATATGAAAAATCCCCTGTTAAGTGAATTTAAAACACCGTTCGGTGTACCCCCCTTCGAACAAATCAGGAACGATCAGTTCATCCCTGCCATGCAGGAAGCCATGAAAGAACACAACGAGGAAATTGACGCTATCGTTAATAATACAGATACCCCCACATTTGAAAATACAATCGTGGCATTGGATAACAGCGGGGATATGATTGACCAGGTCGGGGGTGTTTTTTATAACCTGAACAGTTCCCTTACCAGCCCTGAACTTCAGAATATAGCCAAAGAGCTTGCTCCGGAACTCTCTGCACATTCCGATGCGATCAGATTAAACGACAAGCTCTTTCAGAAAATCAAAACCGTTTATGATCATAAAGATAATTTGGACCTGACTGGCTCACAGGCTAAACTCCTGGATGATACGTACAAAGAGTTTGTCAGAGGTGGTGCCAACCTAAATCAGGAGGATAAAGAAAAACTCAGTAAGATCAATAGTGAGCTTTCCTTATTGACCCTGAAATTCGGAGAGGATGTTCTGCGTCAGACCAATGCTTTTAAACTGGTGATCGACAATAAATCCGACCTTGCTGGATTACCCGGGGATGTGATAAGCGCCGCTGCTGAAAGCGCCAAAGAAGACAGCCTTGAGGGGAAATGGGTGTTCACGGTTCAGAAACCAAGCCTGCTCCCATTCCTAACCTACGCCGATAACCGCAGTCTGAGGGAAAAACTCTTCATGGCTTATGCCAACCTGGGAAATAATAACGATCAGTATGACAATAAGGATGTCATAAAACAAATCGTGAAGCTCAGGGCTGAAAGAGCCAGCCTTCTTGGATACAAGTCCCACGCCGATTATGTTCTTGAAGAAAATATGGCAAAAACTCCGGCAAACGTGAACGACCTGCTCATGCGTCTCTGGACACCGGCCATTAAGGTAGCCAAACAGGAAGCAGCCGATATGCAGAAAATGATCGACAGGCAGGGCGGCCATTTCAAACTAAAACCCTGGGACTGGTGGTATTATTCTGAAAAAGTCAGGAAGGAAAAATACGATATCGATGAAAGCACTCTCAGCCAGTATTTTGTTCTGGATAATGTACGGAAGGGCGCTTTCGACGTAGCTCACAAACTTTATGGTTTAACCTTCGAACCCAGGACCGATATCCCGGTTTATCATCCCGATGTTCAGGGTTATGAAGTGAAGGATGCCGACGGAAGTCATATTGGGGTATTATACATGGATTTCTTTCCCCGCGACAGCAAAAGAGCCGGTGCCTGGATGAGCGAATACCGCGGCCAGCATGTTGAAAACGGCAAGGACATCCGACCGGTGGTTACCACCAATTTCAACTTTACCAAACCAACCGGCGATAAACCTGCACTCCTCACCGTGGATGAAGTTCAGACCCTGTTCCATGAATTCGGTCACGCCCTTCACGGTCTCCTTTCCCAGTGCACCTATAAAAGCCAGGCCGGCACAAGTGTAACGCGTGATTTTGTTGAACTGCCTTCACAGATCATGGAAAACTGGGCTCTTGAACCCGAAGTCCTCAGATCTTTTGCCAAACATTATCAGACCGGTGAGGTCATACCCGACGAACTGATCCAAAAAATCCAGAACAGCAGCCATTTCAACCAGGGATTTACCACCGTGGAATACCTCGCAGCTTCTCTACTGGATATGGATTATCATACTCTTACCCTGGCAAAGGCCGACATTAAAGATGTGAATGCCTTTGAAGACAGCTCATTGAATGAAGTCGGTCTGATCCCGGAAATCATCTCCAGGTACCGCAGTCCCTATTTCAGCCATATTTTCGCAGGTGGTTATTCTTCAGGATACTACAGCTATATCTGGGCTGAAGTTCTTGATGCAGATGCCTTCCAGGCATTCAAGGAAACCGGTAACATTTTTGATCCTGCTACTGCTGCTGCTTTCAGGAAAAATATTCTTGAAAAAGGCAGTACGGAAGACCCAATGGCTCTTTATGTGGCTTTCAGGGGTAAAAAACCCAGTGAGGAACCCCTTCTTAAAAAGAGAGGTTTGGAATAAAATACTCTAAAATCCTTTATGAACCGCAGCCCTCTTTCCGGACTGCGGTTTTTTATTGGCTCTCATCACGTAGTTAAGTACCTGATCTGAAACGTGGAATGATACTGTAAACCCGTTCTGAACTCCATACAGGTCTAAAAAATCCAGAATTCCTCTTCTCCGAAATATTGTCCCATATCCGGCTTTTCGGGAAAAAGTAAGGGACATAAAAAACAATGGTGTGTCACACCTGTTTTATCTGTAAACTATTTGAAATTTCCATATGAATTATAATCCTCAGATCATTTCAACACCCCGGCTATTATCGTTCATCAGGGACAGGGAAGGAATTGTCATCGACCTGCGTCCTGTTGAAGCCTACAATGGATGGAAACTAGATGGCGAAAAACGTGGAGGACATATCATCGGCGCTAAAAGTCTGCCGTTCAAATGGACCAGATATATCGACTGGATCGAAATCGTTCGGTCGAAAAACATAAGGCCGGAAAATGCATTGGTTCTTTACGGGTATTCCGGAATAGAATCTGTTGATGTGGCAGGGATGTTTCAACGTGCCGGTTACGGCAACATAAGGATTTACCTGAATTTCACGGATGAGTGGGCCGCAAGTGATGATCTGCCCATGGATCATCTGAAAAATTATGAAGCCCTGGTACATCCGGAATGGGTGCACAAACTGATTTCCGGAGAACATCCGTCTTCTTTTGAAAACGACCGGTTTGTGATCTGCCATGCACATTACCGTAACCGCGACGCCTATCTTCAGGGGCATATTCCCGGAGCCATCGATATCGACACACTTGCCCTTGAAGCTCCCGAGACTTGGAACCGGCGTAGTCCGGAAGAGATTAAGCTTGCCCTCGAAAAACATGGGATTACTTCCGACACTACCGTAGTCCTTTATGGCAGCTTTATGTACCCCGACAACAACGATCCGTTCCCGGGGAGTGCTGCCGGGCAGCTTGGGGCTATGCGATGTGCTTTCATCATGATGTACGCAGGGGTAAAAGATATCCGCATTCTGAACGGAGGGTTTCAGTCCTGGAAAGATGCCGGTTATGAGATCAGCACGGAGGATGTTCCGAAAATTCCGGTAAGCGAGTTCGGAGCAAAAATCCCCGTCCACCCCGAATTTGCTGTTGACCTGCCTGAGGCTAAAAAACTGCTGGCTTCCGCTACCGGTGACCTGGTTTGTGTGAGAAGCTGGCCCGAATTTATCGGGGAAGTCAGCGGCTATAACTATATCGAGAAAAAGGGACGTATTCCGGGAGCCATCTTCGGAAATTGCGGTATGGATGCCTACCACATGGAAAATTACCGTAACCTCGATCATACCACCCGGGAGTACGGAGAGATTGAAGCCATGTGGCAGGAAGCCGGCATTTCTTCAGGCAAACGCCTCGCCTTTTATTGTGGTACCGGTTGGCGGGGCAGCGAAGCATTTTTCAATGCCTGGCTCATGGGCTGGCCCGACGTTTCCGTATTCGACGGCGGCTGGTTCGAATGGAGCAACGACCCTGACAATCCGGTTGAAACCGGGGAACCGGCGGGGGTTTAACCATTTATTACCGTCCCCCCGATTTTTTCAACGGGAAATACGGGTTATCCGTTCGTGCCGTATCCATGATCACCTCCATATTCTTTACAATTTCAGGGTGATCAAAGGAAACATTATAATTTTCAACCGGATCTGTTTTCAGGTTGTAGAGTTCCATCGGACGGTCAGGATCATGTCGTACAGCTTTCCATTCACCCAAACGCACGGCCTGGTCGGAGTACTTGTTCTCGTGGAATTCCCAGTAGTAGTATACATGCTGTTTCTGCTCAGCCGTATCTCCTGTCAGCGTGGGCATCAGGGAAAAGCCTTCCGAAGTAATACCGTTCATATCAGCTCCCGTCATATCCGCTATAGTAGGGAGAACATCCCAGAAAGCACCAATCTGACTCGTCTCCTGCCCTTCCCTTATGAATCCAGGCCACCTGACGATGAAAGGCACTCTGATACCGCCCTCATAAACATCGCGCTTAATACCCCGGTATTCCCCATTGCTGTTGAAATAATAGGGATTATTGCCGCCTTCCTTATGAGGTCCGTTGTCGCTGCTGAACATAACAACCGTATTCCTGTCCAGACCCATGGCCTTCAGTGCGGCCATGATCCTGCCCACATCATTGTCGATATGAGTGATCATGGAGGCAAAAGCTGCTTCAGGGTAGGGCTGTGAATGATAAACTCCCAGGGTATCCTTTCCATTGCTTCCCTGGGTCCCTTGAACAAAGGGCGTCTCTTTAAACCTGCCTTTGTAATAATGCCATACCGAATCATCAGGAACGATCATTTCGGCATGGGGTGTAACGTAAGCCAGGTAAAGAAAAAACGGTTTATCTTTTGACTTGTTCATATACGAGAGGGCTTCGGAAGTGAAAATATCATTGGAATATTTTTCACGTTTGCCATTTGCATTTTCCTTTATCACTTCTTTTTTACCATCTCTGAAAAGGTAGTCGGGAAACTGCCAGTGTGCATGTGCCTGGTTAAGATAACCGTAATAGGTATCAAAACCTTTTTTATCCGGTTCACCTGTGGTTCCGTTCATGCCAAGGCCCCATTTCCCGATCATGGCAGTCTGGTAACCGGCTGTTTTAAGAACTTCAGCGATGGTTCTGTCCTGCGGGCGGAGTTCAAGTTCTCCTCCAAATCCGTAAGGCCCTGTTTCATAATTACCACGTACACGGCAGTGACCTGCGTCGCGTCCCGTCATCAGGGAGGCTCTTGAAGGCGCACATACCGGGCTGCCGGCATAAAACTGGGTGAACCTGATCCCCTCGGCAGCCAGCCTGTCGATATTCGGTGTTTTAATCGTTTGCTGTCCATAACATCCCGGATCCGCGTATCCCATATCATCGGTGAGGATGAAAATGATATTCGGATTTGCCGGGCGGTGGGATACTTGCGCGTGTATGATTTGCAGGGGAAGCAGACCAACGGCTCCGGCAGCCAGGAAGGACTTCAGGTAAGGTCGGTTCATAATTCTTTCTGTTTAGAAAAACGCAGCCCTCTTTCATAAAGAAAGGGACCTGCAAACTTAGTAAAAAGGCTTGAAATGACCCCAAAGAGGATGAAGGAATGAGCTGCAGACAAAAAAATCAGCACAGACATGCCCTGAATGCCTGTGCTGAAATTGCATCACATCTAACTAAAACTAACTCTACTACATATAAACCTAAATCAGCATCTAGTAACCCGGATTGTTTTCTGTTATGGCAGCGTTCCTGTCAATTTCAGTCTGGGGCAGCGGGAACAGGAGATTCTTACTTACATTAAACTGAGAGGGAGAATTCAGTGCCGTACTGAAATATTGGGCAGTTCCATCCCAGCCTGTAAGATTAATATCTCCTGCAGCATGCCATCTCCTCAGATCATCCCACCTGTGACCTTCGCCTGCCAGTTCAACGAAACGTTCATCCATGATCCACTGCATAATGGTGGTTGCATTGGTTTCCGAAACAGACCTGTCGGCAGGTTCGGTGCCGTCACCTATTCCGGCGGCCAGGGCCCAGTCTCTTGCACGTTTTCGTACGTCATTGATCTGCTGAATGGCGCCAGCAGTATTACCCGTTTTAAGATATGCTTCTGCGGCCAGAAGTTTAATGCCGGCATACCGGATCACCCTTTCATTATTGGCTGAGTTCTGAAAGGGTACAGTCAGATTGTCGATCGTTCCTCCCTGATCATGGAATGTAGCGGGAACAACCAGACTGTCAAGGCCTGAAACGGTATATTTCTGGAAAAGTTTCCCATTGAAACCGTCATCAGCCTGGAGGAAAACAGAAATTCTCGGATCTGTTCCGAAACCATCCAGAAGTTTTTGGGTAATGATGTACTTCGTCGGACCAAGATTGGCGGTAAAAGTTCCATCTTCCTGCTGTGGGCCCCTGAAAATACTCAGGCATTCAACCCCTCTCCATGGGCCATCATTATACAGGAAGATATTATCGATGGCCGTTGCCGTAGAAGCCTGGATTTCAAACAACGATTCATCGTTGTTTTCAGCATACGCATTAAAATTATTAATGTATGAAGGGATAAGCGTTGCTGTAATGTCGGGGAACACAGCCAGAGCTTGTGTAAAGTCCGCACTGTTATTATTATCAAAATCCCCTTTGTATACAAGGGCTTCCATTAACAATCCCCTGGCAGAGTTCTTCGTAACGCGTCCACGGAATTGGGATGGCCATGAATCGGGCAAAAGGCCGATTGCTTGTGTTGCATCGTCAATAACCTGCTGGATAATATCCATTCGGGGGCTTTTAGGCGTATTGGATTCAGCCTGACTTTGAATTCTCTGAATTATGAGTGGCACACTGCCATAGGTGGTAAACAAATTGAAGTAAGCATATGCCCGGAGGAAGAGTGCCTCACCCTCCATCATTGGGATCTCATCCTTGTTTTCATAGCCAGTAAAATCCACTGTCTCCGTTTTTTCGATCAACACGTTTGCCCTTGCAATCAATTGATAAAGATGTGTAAAATAATAGGTTACACGAGGATTGTTAGGGTTAAGGCTTGCATCGAACAATTCTTCTGAGAGCCTTGCTCCCTGGGTTTCAGTGAGGTCGTCACCGGGTAGCAGCCAAAGACTTGAGGGGCAACCACCACTGGCATTATAAAAATAGAAATCATACAATTTTGCATATACAATGACAAGGTTTTGCCTGAACTGCAAAGTTGTCTCGAAAAAGGCACTTTCAGTAT
This sequence comes from uncultured Bacteroidales bacterium, assembly GCA_963732905.1. Taxonomy (GTDB): domain Bacteria; phylum Bacteroidota; class Bacteroidia; order Bacteroidales; genus DASQZK01. Next base: position 660,633 of record CAVTBM010000001.1, on the reverse strand, counting down.
TGCCGGTTGGTGGAGTATCCAACCTGTCTTTATTGCAACTTACAGCAATTACTGATAATAGCAATATTAGAGCTTTTATATATGTTTTCATGGTTGACCGTTTTAGAATTTAACATCAAATCCAAAATTAAAGGTACGTGGCAGAGGCTTTCTGTCGTTTACAGGGTCTAAACCTGACCATTTAAAGTAATAGAGATTATTCTGCCCGCCAACATATACCCTCAGTGAATTTACGACGCCGTTGGTATATCCAAGAATTTTCTTCGGCAGTGAATAGCCAAGTTGCCAGTTATTCAACCTGAAAAAGGCTGCACTCTCAACAAATCTGGAGGAATAGCGGTTATTGCCGGCAGGGTCGCCAACAACAGCTCTTGGAATATCAGTATTGGTATTCGTTGAGGTATACCTGTTCAAAGCATCTACACTATAGTTGTTACCAGCACTGCTCATCGATATCAGAGTCTGTTTGACATCATTGAACTTATCTACGTTTCCTTCACCATAGAAGCCAGCATAGAGATCCAGACCCTTCCATGAAGCATTCAGGTTTAAGCCATAGGTAACGGTCGGAATGTAATTCCCTATTACGGTCTGGTCGTAGCTGTCAATCTTGCCGTCAGGTGTTGTCGTGTAGAAAGGTTGATCCGGCGGGTTAGGTCCTCCCCCGATATCCAGGAAGTAAAGGTCACCGGGCGCTACATAACTTGTATTGGAAACGTTATTATCAGGCGTACTTGCATAGTAACTATTGATTTGATCCTGAGACGTAAACATTCCGCCAAGTTTGTAACCCCAGATAATACCAAGTGAGCGACCTTCCTCAACACGTGAAAATTGATCCGTCGAGGTCGGTTGGTGCTTGTAAAGATTGGTTACCTCATTCTTACTAAAGCTGATGTTACCAGAAATTCCATAATGGAAACTTCCGGTCACCTCGTTGTATCCTGCCTGGATATCAACCCCGGTGTTCTTCACATCGCCGATATTGAGAAATGGATTATCCAGTCCTACTGATAGAGGTAAGTCAACAACCTGCTGGATACCTTTGGTTTTTTTGTTGTAATACTCCATAGTAAGATTGATCTTATTATTGAAGAACACACCGTCGAAACCAATATCCGTTGTTCCTACAACTTCCCATGCGAGAGACGGATTAGGCAGACCGGTTACAGGTGAAGCGCCGTACCATATTCCCAGCGGGTCTCCGTTCCCGGAACCCCAACGGTACGATCCTGAACCACCTACCCTGGAGAGGTAAGCATATGCACCTGCGACCAGTTCATCGTTCCCTGCTTCACCATACCCACCTCTCAACTTAAGGTCGTTGATGAAGGCGATATTTTTCATGAATTCTTCACTGCTGATACGCCAGGCAGCCGTTACGGAATAAAAATTACCCCACCTGTAATCCTTGGCAAATCCTGAACTGCCATCACGCCTGTATGAGAAGTCAGCATAGTATTTGGAATTATAATTGTAGCTCACCCGGCCTACATAGCCATACCAGTATTTCTCAACAGCCGGACCGTAGAATGAATTGTTATTGGACTGGTCATTCCCCCATCCGATCTTGTTCTTGTCATTTACGCTCAACAGGTTTGGAGTACTCAGGTCCTTAAGATTCCTGGTATGATACTGATCCTGGATAACCCCTGTAAGAGTCAGCCTGTGATTTCCAAACTGCTTATCATAGTTAACGGTAAGGTCGGCCTGGTAGTTGAATATATAGTTGTTCCTGCTTCCGAATCCGCCGAGTGCATCTGCATTGGTAGGAGATTCGGTGGTAGGATCAGAACCCATATATGAAAAATCGTTATACTGATAAATAGACAGTTCACGTCTTTCCTGTGCCGAATAGTCGAGGTTCAGACTTCCCCTGATGGAGAGACCCTTGAGAGGCTTCAGCTCGAGATAGCCATGCCCCATATGCCTTTGCAACTGGAAATCATGCCTGTTGAGATTAGCCAGTGCAAGCCAGTTCGATTGACTACCCTGTCCATAGATTTCCCTGGTCATCCAGTTGTCACGGGTCGTTTCCATCACCCGGGCGTAACCGGTAGGATCGTTTTGGTCAAAAATAGGCTGCCATGGTGATACCGTTGCCAGGCCAACCATGTCGGTTAGATTGTTATTCCCTACATTTTCAAGAGCGAACTTATAGTTGAGTCCGGCTGTCAGCCACTTTGCAACATTGTTATCGACATTGACTGAAACAGAATACCGTTCAAGGTCATTCCCGATAAAATTGCTTTCCTGGTTTTTATATCCGACCGACAGATAGTAGTTTACCCTTTCGTTGGCACCGGAAACCTTAAAGTTGTAGTTCTGATCGAGTGCGTTCTTTCTTGTAAGGAGATCCTGCCAGTTATAGGTGTCGTTTGAAGAGATATAGTATCCGCCACTGCTGTCAGCATCAAACTGCGGTGAAAAGGATATCAGACGGGTGTTTATGTCACGGCCCCGGCCATATAACTCATCCTCGATGGTAACATCAGGATTGAGGTTGTTGGCATACATCTCATAGGCAATGTCCTTATATTGTTGGGTATTCAGCATATCGAACTGCGGTATGTTCTGATATCCCCAGTTGGAACTGAATTCAACCACCGGAGCGCCTGATTTACCACGTTTTGTGGTGATCAGGATTACACCGTTAGCTCCCCGGCTACCATAAATAGCAGCAGCTGAGGCATCCTTCAGAACCGAAATGGATTCGATATCGGTAGGATTGATCAGGGTCCAGAGGTTCGGGGGGGTATCCAGGTTTGCACCAGAGATAACATCCTCGTTTGCATCATGGGGTGTGGTAATAATCTGTCCGTCTATAACGTAAAGGGGCTGAGAAGTTCCCTGGAAAGTACCGATACCCCTGACATAAATCTGAGGAGCGGCATTGGGGTCTCCACTTACCGGGACAATACGCACTCCGGCAGTATTTCCCTGAAGGGCAAATTGCCCTGATGCAGACGGCAACTTATCGATAATATCAGACTGGACACTCGAAATGGAACTGGTCAGGTCCTTTTTACGCCTGGTACCATAACCGATCACCACAATTTCGTCCAGGCTCTGAACATTCTCCGAAAGAGTAATGTCGACCTGTGTCCGCCCGTTTATTGGAATTTCCTGTTCAAGATAACCAATGTATGAAAATACTAATGTTGCCTGGAGAGAAGACACCGAAAGGGTGTAATTCCCGTGAATATCGGTGATGGTACCGATTGTGGTTCCCTTTTCAAGGATATTCACACCTGGCAATGGTTCATTTCCAGTCGCGTCCATAACTGTTCCTTTCACGACAGCCTGCTGCTGATTCAGATTTTCGGTTTCAGGAGTCAGAACAATGATGCGGTTTAGCAAGGTATAATCAATGCCTTTCCCAGCCAGGGCCGTCTTGAGGACTTCAGACACCGGCTGGTCTTTGGCCTTAATGTCTACCGGCCAGTTCAGATCAATCTGATCATTTTTGTAGAAGACTTTATATTCACTCTCTTTTTCGATAGCTGCGATAACATCTGCAAATTTCCCATTGTGCAGGTTTACACTGATCCTGGTATCCTGGGAATAAACGGAACCTGCTACCTGAAGAGCCGTTAGCACAGATAATAAGGTAGTTAGCTTTATCATCAGTAGTAGTTTGTTAAATTTCGGGTATATTTTACCCTTGAATAAATTTCTTTTCATATTTTTATAGTGTTAGGTTTTACATTTAGTTAATGCAATACAATTCCACTTCTTGCATTAACAAAAACTTGATAATGCCGGGGAAATCTCACTTTCCCGGCTTTTTTTACACAAAAATTGAAAGTTGAATTTTCTGGAAGGTATTCTACATAGGCAAGGTAGTTTTAGTTAATAAATAGTTCATGTCGGTTAGTCAAATTCAGGGTTTCGTCTTAGGCTTTTGTTTAATGAATATTTCATTATTCCTGACGTCGTAATCCACTGGTGTAGTTAATTCAATGGCACTCAAAACCTGATAGATATTTTCATTATTAACAAATTTGCCGGTATATCGTTGAGTTCCGAGTAAAGAATCTTCAACATGCACCGGAATATTATACCATCGGCCCATCATAACAGCCATTTCCGATAACGTCTCATTATCAAAAATGAGTTTCTGATCTTTCCAGGAAACATCAGCCTGGGGATCCACATGTTTGATGGTGATTTTCCTCTCTGCCTGATTTTCCGTATCAGGTTTTACGTCAGGCTCGCTTAAGTTTTTGGTTGATTCAAGATGTATGTTATGATTGGATTTAGAGATGGATACTTTTTCAAAAGGCTTAAGTATCAATGGTTTGTAACTCATTTTATCCTTATTATCCGCAACGAGAACAGAACCCTTGACTACGGTGACTTCCAGGTCATCATCCTCCTGGTAATTCTTGATATTGAATTCGGTGCCAAGAACCGTGATATTGGCATCATTGACATTTACCGTGAAAGTTGAATTTTTCACCTTCTCGACATCAAAATAGGCCTCACCATCCAGATAGACCTTACGCTTTCCTTTGGTAAACCCTTCAGGATACCTTAGCTTACTCTCAGAATTCAGCCATACCTTTGACCCGTCTGAAAGGATCACTTCGGCTTTTTCTCCTTTGGGAGCGATCACCTGATGGAAAGCATGACCGTCAACTTTATGCTGGCGGATGCTGAAATAATAATAAGATAACACAGATAAACTCATTATTAATAGTAATGATGCTGCTATGGCAACGACTTTAATTACAGAAATCTGCCTTCTCAACCTGTGCCCCGAATGCTTTTCCCGGAGATCAATCTCCCTTAGTAAATAATCATTTTCGGCCTGCTTGTCAAAGGGCACTTTAGATCGATGCAAATTTTTTAATGCAGAAATAATTTCCCGTGCCAACTCCATTTCCTGTCTGAATTCAGGATCTTCTTCTGCGAGCTTTTCCCACTTTTCCCCGCTCTGATCATTATTCCCCTCTACAAAAGAAATAAAGCCATCATCTAAGATAAGTTCTTCGAATTTCATCTCCTTCCTAAATAATCGTTAGATACATTGTTTTAAAATTACACTATGAAAGTGCCGGTTTATACTCATTGAAAACTAATCTTTTTTTACAGATCATAAAATATGAGGAAATGGCCCGGACCTGTTTTTATAGGACCGCCAAATTTTTTCCGGAACCTTCAAATATTAATACATTGACCGAAAAGGAATTAACCCCGGCTTTGATTCTTATCGAAAAAAAATAAGAGGTGAAGACTTTCTTTGACAGGATGGCCGGTTTATCTGCCGGCCATCATAGCAGGACAGCCATAATAAGGTTGCCGGCGTGCAGTTCGTAAAGGTAAATTACAGATTTGATGTGGGCTATCAATACCTGGACGAGACCGATTTCAGATCCTCAGAAGGATTGACGCATGGTGGTCATAGCCCGGTAGATATTATTTCTGACAGACTGCAGATTGATCTGCATTACCCCGGCAATGGCAGCAATATCCATCCCGTGATAATAACGGAGATATATCACTTCCCGTTGCTTCGGGGAAAGCTGTTTCAATGCAAGAGCCAGTTTATCCCGGGTTTCCTGATTGACCTGGCGGCTGATAATGAAGTCTTCAGCGGAAAACTCACAGAGTTCATCATGGAAGTGGTCCTCCCCGTTAAAAATATACTTACCGTCGGATCTGATAGCATCAATCACCTGGTTCCTGAACATCTTGAAAATATAAGGCTGGATTTCGGTAATCCCATTAAGGTTCTGCTTGTGTTTCCATATTTTCAGAAAGAGTTCCTGTAAAGCATCCCTGACCAGATCCTTATCTTTGCTGAATTTTAATCCATAAATAAACAAATCATCGTAGTACGTCCTGAAAATTATTCCTAAGGCCATTCGGTCGCCTGAGACAACTTTGTTCCACAACTGGATTTGCTTCATTTTCTAAGAAATGTGAAGTATTCTTTGACAGGAATAAGAAATCTCATCCCGGACTCAATTTCTCACTATTGTCAATCAATTCAAAATAAAACCCGGTATTTATTAGCAATGGAAATAAAATTTCCAGGGAAGCCCATAGGCAGAAATTCTGTTCTTTTAGGTAGGTGAAAAATACAAAAATATCGGACGATTCAAAAATGGTTGAAGGCTTTTCCCCGTCTTCTGACTTCACCATGTGTTTCTGAAACATTAAGGACGTGGTGCAAATGTCTGGTATTCAATCTACCAAACGTTTATAGTGACGATCGTTTTAAGTAAAAAAAGATAGTCAGATAATAAATTCCGGACTTTCTGTTAAAATAGGGATTTAGGCAGACTGAATCAGGGGTCCTCCGGCTTCTCCATCTTTCCGGGCAGGGGTTTGATAACCGGATGACCGGCCTGCCATCTCCTTGTGCACCGCGAATCACCGCAATATTCAGTGAAATTTTCTTCCTTTTGATGTTTTTATTCTAAATTTACGTGGCAGACATAAAATCAGACAGTTGCCTCAATTTTTCCATAGAAATCCTTGCATTTAAATTCTTTTTCATGAAAACATCCGTAACCTTAAAAGCATGCGTTTTCAGCCTTCTGACGACCGTGATGTGCCTCACAGGCTGTAACCATACACCATCCTCCTCTCCATCTGTCCTGAAATGCAACTATAAGGAACAACCCCTGGGTATTGGAACAAAAACACCTCGGTTTTCCTGGGAGATCAGTAACAAGGTTAAGGGAACCATGCAGACTGCATACCAGATTCTGGTTGCTGCCGGTGAAGATCGTCTGACGGAACAGGATTCAGTTATATGGAATTCAGGTAAGATAGTATCAAACAGCAATATACAGGTGCCTTATGAAGGAAAACCCCTGCAGCCTTCAACCCGGTACTACTGGAAAGTGAAGTTCTGGGATCAGCATGGCACTCCTTCGGAATACAGTGATGTTGCCTGGTTTGAAACCGGATTGTTCTCCGCCGGCGACTGGAAAGCACAATGGATTTTTAATGGTATCAAGGCACCTGAGAACGAAGCGGATATGTACAAAGACATCCCTGCTCCCCTGTTCAGAAAAGATTTCAGCCTTGAAAAAAACGTTAAAACAGCCAGGCTGTATATTGCCGGACTTGGATATTTTGAAGCTTACGTGAACGGCAAAAAAACAGGAAAGGATGTCCTGAATCCCGGTTGGACAGATTACAGCAAACGGATCCAGTACAATACCTATGACGTCACGGACCTGGTTTCCACAGGAGACAATACCATCGGCATCCTGCTCGGTAACGGCTGGTATAACCCTTTGCCCCTCTACCTGTTCAACCGGATCAACCTGAGAAAGATCCTGACCATTGGTCAGCCGAAGCTGATTGCCCAGTTGAAAGTTGAGTTCACCGACGGCTCTCAGCAGCTTATTGTGTCGGATGCTTCGTGGAAAACCGGTAACAGTCCCATCCTGAGAAATAATGTCTACCTGGGGGAAAAATATGATGCCCGTCTCGAACAGGACGATTGGGACAGTCCCGGTTTTAACGATAAGTCGTGGAGGCAGGCTAAACTGACTGAATCACCGGGAGGCAGGCTGGTAGCCCAGCTGCAGGAACCGGTGCGCGTGACAAGAGAAGTGAAACCTGTTGCTTTCTGGCAGGTCAGTCCGGGTGTTTATATCTTCGATATGGGACAGAACTTTGCCGGCTGCGCCAGACTGAAGGTACAGGGCAGCTCTGGGACCAGGGTACAGCTCAGATACGGAGAACTGCTCTTTAAAGACAGTACCCTGAATGACCGTTCCACCATGGCATGCCATATTATGAAGGGATCATACATTCAGCAAAGACCAGGTGCCCCTGAAAATGCTGACCAGCGGGATATTTATATCCTGAAAGGTCGGGGTGAAGAAGAATACAACAGCCGCTTTACCTTTCACGGGTTCAGGTATGTCGAACTCACCGGGTTCCCGGGTACCCCCGGATTGAACACGCTGACCGGACTGAGGATGAATTCCGACCTCACACCCAACGGATCTTTTGAATGTTCAGACAGCCTCTTCAACCAGATCCAGCAAAATACCCAATGGACCCTGCTCAGCAATGTGTTCAGCATTGAGTCCGATTGCCCGGGAAGGGAAAAGTTCGGTTATGGCGGGGATATCGTTACTGCTTGCGAAGCCTATATCGATAATTATGCCATGCCCTCTTTCTATTCCAACATGGTAATGAATTTCCAGGATGAGCAGAAACCTTCCGGTGGAATGCCCGAATGTGCACCCGATAACGGGATATACGATATGGGTCTCACTGATAATACCGGGCCGATAGGCTGGATGATCGCCCACCCCTTCCTGCTCGATAAACTTCTTCAATATTATGGGGATATCAGCCTGGTAGAAGAACAGTACGATGCGTTCAGGAAACTTACAGATTTTATCAGCGAACATGCAAACCATAATATTATCAGCATCGGTATTGGTGATCATGGCACTATAGCTCCAAAGGATCTCCCGGTTACAGGTACCGCATTTTACTTTTATTGTGCGGATAAATTGTCGGAATTTTCCGGATTGCTTAACCGCAAGCAGGACCAGAAAAAGTATGCAGACCTGGCAAATACGATTAAGATGACTTTCGTCGATTCATTCATCAATAAGGAGACGGGTGCCGTGGGTAAAGGCACACAAGCTGATCAGAGTTTCGCCCTCTATTTTAACCTTGTTCCCCCTGACTACAAGGACAGGGTATTGCAATATCTGATCAGTGATATTGTTGAAAAACGGGATCATCACCTGTCCACCGGTATCTTCGGGACAAAATTCATGTTCAACGTTCTCCACACTACCGGTAACGATTCACTGGCAGAGATGATCAATAACCAGACGACTTTCCCTTCATACGGCTATATGATTGAACACGGTGCCACAACCCTGCTGGAAAGCTGGCGGGGAGGAGGGTCACAGAACCATCCGATGTTCGGGTCTGTAAGCGAATGGTTCTTCAAGGCACTGGGTGGCATCGCCCCTGCCCCTGATGCTCAGGGCTTCGATAAGATACAAATTTCACCAGCCATAAACGGCGGTTGAAATGGGCAAAAGCCCGGTACGAGTCGGTCAGAGGTCCGGTTACCTGTTCATGGGAACGGAAAAACGGGCTTGTATCTCTGGATATTTCCATTCCCGGCAATACAATGGCTACGGTTTGCATCCCGATAGATCATCCCCGAAATATTCTCGAAAGCGGCGGGAAAATAAAGAGAAGCGGGAATATCAGCGTGATTTCTTCAGAAAATAACAGGGTGATGCTTTCCGTTAAATCCGGAGTGTACCATTTTCAATTCAAAACTGCAGGTCAGACAAACCTACATCCCTGATTCTGAATCTGCCGGTGCCATCCTGATTTTTCGTCTACCGGACGGAGAAAACTGAATAACAGCATTCTGTTGAATGTCCAAATTAAATCTTCTTCAATACAACTTTTTCATTTCCTTTCTTCACGATCTCATTTAAATAAAACTTGATCTTGTCATAATCACGGGATGAATATACAGATTCCTTGAAATAGTAATCAAAGGACACTATTACAGTATTCCCGTCATTCTTTACCCTATAGTTGAATTCAATAAAGTCATTTTTGTAGGAAGTTGCTTCAGGTAAAAAATCGGCCGTATAACCTTCTGGCACCTTGATGGTAGAACTAAAGGTACGCTTTACCGGATAAATCATATCGATCGGATAAGTCCTGTACTTTTGGCGTAACGGATTCGTCTTCAGCGTCTCATTTAAAAAAGGAGCCACGTAAATTTTTTCTCGAAGATCTGGTACGCATTGGAAATCCTGTAACTAAGCGTATAAGGTTTGCTTATATCATCCACATTTTTAATGCTGATAGTCGAATCAATCAGATTATAGGTTTTGTCGATGACTTGTTCCTTTATATCATCCACATTCTCACCACAATTTGACCTTATATTAAGCGCCTCATATTCTGATGCCGTTTTCATGATAGTAGCGTTCAACTCGAGGTTTGAAACATTGATTTCCAGGTAAGTATTCCTTTCCGACGGTATATGGCATTCCAGTTCAACCCATTGCGGATTTCCCTTTTTAACAACTAATCCCCTGTCATTAATACAGTTAACAGGTATCCTGCTGTTGGCGATCAATGGATTTGTTCCGTCTACAAGCACGGGTTTGCCGTTCACGATGGCTTCGACAAGCACGTAATTAAAAAAGCTTAAATAAGGATAATCATATTTAATCTTTCCATGGCTCCTTGTGCTGATCAATACAGGATAAGCTTCAATCCCGGCAGCTCTCAAACTTCCTGCCAGAAATAAATTGAGCTCTGAACAGTTGCCAAATTTATCCTTCAGAAAATCGTCGGGTGACTTTATGGCATCAGCCGTATTTTTATTGTTCCAGTTGAAATTTGACTTTACATAGTTCATGATTTCATCGAACCTTACCTGTTCCGACTTACCTGCCAGGCTGGTTATGATATCCTGTTTGGCTGCGAGCTTCTCACTTTTTTTGAGATACTTCCCAAAATAGCTTGATTTTATCATTTCATCGACCAGTGCGGGCCATGTGGTAATAACATCCTCCTCCGACCCGTTCATATGAATAATTTTAGAGAGCTGGAAATCAATCTTAATGAGATAGTCTTCTTTAGACGATATGAATTCTTCATCCCGGAAGGCCGGCACCTTTTCCATGACATATTTACTTACCATATCGTGGAAAGTTATCGGTCCGAACTGACGTAGTAATGCTCTATCCTCATATGAGTCCTGGTAGCTGAATTTATCAGTACCCTGCAACAGCCAGGTATACTCGTAAAAAGGGATCATCTTCACTTCGTACTCGCTGTACAGAACAGGGATCTCCCACTGAAATTCCCAGTCACGTAAATTGAACATATACTGGGAATAAATCTTATACCTGAATTCGATGACCGATCCCTTTTTGACATTCGGCATGGCAAATTTTTTCACGTTCCAGCGTTCATTCAGTTTTTCATCATAAACATTCGTCAGATCCAAAGGAGTGAGATTAAGTCTGCCATCCTCGAAATTATAGGTCGACCCTTCCATGTCATATACCTTTTCGTAGATGCCGCCTTCCTGGTAATAAGGGATCTGAACATCCGCCCATTTGATCCCGGCATCGGAAAGAACTTTGATCCTGGTGGTCCGTTCAAAAACCACATCAAATGAATTTTCAGTTCTGGCAAAATGGGATTTTCCGAGGTCAAACAAAACCACAGCCGTAGCTGAATCATCAGGGGCATAATGATCCATCATAATGTCATCTTTGCCTATTTTTCCATATTCACGGGAAAATTCCTGTGCCTTCAGACTCCATGAAAAGGCGAAGAACAGCACAAAAAGAGTAGTCAGGTATTTCATAATTTAATCATGTTTTTCGGTTAGAATATTTAGACCAATCTCAGAATTGATAGCTTGAAATATGAAATCATAAAAATCCGGATATTCATCTTTAGACCAGCAACCGGCATGGATCAGAATACTTTTAACTATCACGACCCGATCGTTACCGGGCATAAACCGGAGCTGGTATCGTCCGAACTTGTTTTCAATGGTCCGGTCCGGGAGGTCATTTGAAACTCTGTATCCGGAAGGAATCTCATATGAGAGTGTATCGGCTTCATAAACAGGATAATCGATCTGCAGTGGCAGTTTCCTTTCTCCGGGTTTCTCCATTTTTGGAATGCTCAGAGGAAGAACTTGTATCATGATCTCATTCCCATAATGTGTATAAGAGTTATGGGATTTCCCAGTGTAAGACAAGCTGATGTAAAGGGAATCCCTGCAGGCGGAGGTTAGTTTGTAAACATCAGTATCAAAACCCTTTTGCAGAAAATATTTCCGGATTACCCTGTCCTTATCCGATTCGTCATAGGATTGTGCAAAGTAATTAAGCATTTCGAAATTTCCACCGCGGTAAGTGTTGTTAAACGTAGCTTTGCTTCCGGATTCACCGTCATACCGGCAACGGACCGTCCTTGTTTCCAGTACGTCTCCGTCCTGTAAAGCCGGTGTTCTCAGGAGATGACTGCTGTCCTTAGCATGGATCAGGGCAAACCGGTTCTGCGTAAACGTGCCAAGGTAGTTAAAGGGCCCGTTACTGGTACAATCCAGCCATAGCGTATCGTCAGATAACGGGACAAACAAAATCACGTGGTTGAATTGCTGGGAGGGCATATCAGGATCAATCTTTTCAATAGGGTTACCACCCCAGACAGAGGTATAATAGGAAGGAATCCCAACATAATTCAACACGGCCCTGAAGTAATTTGTCAATGCCTTGCAATCTCCATACTTGTTCTCAGCTACATACGATGCCGGATGAGGTTTTAAGCCCCCTGTTTCCAATGAGATATTTATGTAACGTGTCTCATCCTGCAAATAGTGATATAATACCCGGATCTTTTGCTTCTCATCATCGATCCCCTTGATCAGGGAGTTTATTTTAGAAGTCTCTTTTTCCGGAAGGGAAGAAAGGCCCTCGGTCAGCAGGTAATCGAACTTCCCAAATTCCGCCCATGAATCCGATGTACCTTCAATATCATACCTGAATTTAGCGGGAATAACTTTTACAACAGGCATAAACTCTTCGAGCGAAGGACAAAATAATTCTTCTTTGACCTGATGTGTATAGGATGCTTCCCAGGAGTACTTATGTACGATTCCGGCTGTATCGGCGCTGAAACCATCAATGTCATGGTCAGAAAAGTAAATCTGGTAATCTGCCGGGACTTCAACAGACAACAAGGCTTTATGTGTGGGAATATCCGGGTCCATAACAGGGTTCCAGACATCCAGGTACAGGAATTGGTCCTCTCTGACTTCGTATGAATACGTCAGTGTATATGGATATACCGTATGTTTAAGGGAAAATTCCCGTATGAAATAATCTTCGTGGAATGCGCCTTCCGTGAGAATATTGCGATCGCTGATATCTTTTTTTTGTAGTTTTCTGACAACCCGCCCATCTTTATCACTGATAAACGCTTTGATATCTGACACCTTAATCAAGCTGCTATAAGGTATCTGCACTTTTGTATATTTCTCGCCATCCCGGTTGTTTATTTTTATTTGGAACGATTCATCCTTAATCAGTTTTCCATTGTTCACTTGTATCCTGGTCTCCCGGTAAACCAGTTCGGCATCAGGTACTCCTGCCCTCACATGAGGCGCCAGACAAAAGAAAAATACGCAGAAGCATGTGATGCTTAGGTTTAGTGATTTTTTCATGTGTCTTCTCAGATCATTAGGGGATTTCAGAGTTTATTCAATCAGGCAACACGGACGGAATTCAACCCCGGCCGCCGGAAATTCATCATTATATTTTCAGGATTTCTTTCAAGCTAATACGAATATATTAAAAAAAATGAATTGTCTTATTCCATTTCAGGATTTTAACACTCCGACAAAACCCGAATTTCATCATATATAACGGAAGGACCTAAAATTAAAGCCTTCACAAATAGTCCGGTTTACTGGTTTACAGAAAGATTACATCAAAGATTGTTTTTTCCTATGTTTGTTTTAATTAATGAATTAATTTTAACCAGCACTTATCATTCTCTAATCACTAATCACTATTTTTTAATCCCTAATCGCTAATCGTTAATCGCTAATCTCTATTTGCAAATCCAACACACTATGAAAACAAAACTACTCCTCCTTTCCGTAATATTGGTTACAGCCGGGATCACAGAGGTCTGGTCACAGATCGACTATAAGGGGTTCCCTGAATGGGGATTTAACATCGAAGGCAATACGCAATATTACCTTTATACTCCCGAAAATTTGGACACTTCGGGGGTTTACCCGGTTGCAATCTTCCTTCACGGATGCTGCGGTGAAGACAACCTTGCAAGGCTTCGTAATTGTGTGGATCCACCGGTAAGGATGTGGCATAATTTCGGTAAAAATACCCAGAAAGTACCCACTTATATCATTGCCCCGGCAACCTCATCAGGCTGGACACAGCATTTTACCGACCTGGTGAACGTCATTCATGATCTCATTCAGAATCAGCACGGGGATTCGACAAGAATCTATATTACCGGCTTTTCCATGGGAGGCAGGGGAACGTATGATTTTATCAATAATTATCCCGATCTGTTCGCAGCAGCCATACCGATGGGTATGAGTTTTAGCGGGTCGATGGACCGGGCAAAAGATATACCGTTCTGGGCTAATGTAGGAGAACTGGACAGTTATGGGGCAGGATTGAGTGACCAGGTAGCTGCCATCAGGCTTCTGAACGGAGATCCCAGAGGAAGTGACAACTGGGTAACAGGGGTGAACCCGAGGCTTACCATATTTCCCGGCGTACCTCACGGTGTACAATGGGATGCTGCCAGCTCGCAGGACCTGGTGGGATGGGCCCTTGACCATGTGAATGACGGGAACAGTTACCCCAATGTCTATTTTGCAAACCTGCTATGGGGACAGTATGTTCCGGCCGGTCAGCCTGCCGCCCTGGAGGTCGTTGCAAGTGACAATGACGGATCTGTCAGCAAGGTGGAAATCCTCGTCAATGAGAACCTTGTTGCCACCCTCACTGCCTCTCCATACAATACTCCCGTTAATCTGGCACCTGGTGATAACGTTCTGAAAGCAGTGGCTTATGACAACCTTGGCAAAAAAAGTACGGCAACCGTTATTCTGAGAGTCGACAATCAGCCTCAGATCACAACCACGCGGCTTCCGGAAGGAACACAGGGAGCACTTTACAGGCAAAAAATCCATGTGTCCGGAAATGCGGATTTCACATTCTCTGTTAATCCCGACCATGATCCGCTACCCGAAGGAATTGAACTCTCCTCCGACGGATTGTTGAAAGGTATACCGGTGGTTTCGGGTGAATATAATGTACAGATCGATGTGCTCGACAATGAAAATGACTTCACATACCAGGCCTACGACCTGTTGATCCAACCGAAACGCAGTGATGAGGTCATCGTTACCAATGTCAACCCATCCTATCTTCCGGTTTCAAAACTCTTCAGCGGTGAACTGCCAAGCTATAAGAACGGGACAGAAATCAACTTCAGTGATGTAAGCCTCTATGGCGGGCTTACCTACATTCCCATCCCATTCGCTACTGCTTCAAGTACCTATGAGAGTTACCTCTCCTTTGACATTGACGAAGATGCTACTGTTTATGTAGCCTATGAAGTCCTTGACAACCTGAGTACATCAACGATTCCTCAGTGGCTTGAACAGAACTTCGTGAAACAGCCGGGACAAATCGTTGCACAGTACCGCTACTATAACATTTACGCCAAAGATTATCCGAAAGGCAGTATCACCCTTAAGGGCCCGGAAGCATCTAACAATGGTGTTGAATCAGGGTATTTTGTTATGGTGAAGAAGGCCGGCACATCCGGGCAGATGCCCCTCAAGCTTACCACAGATTTTCTTCACCGCGGATACCCTCACATGGAATACAATGAACAACTGTCAACTACAGGTGGGCAGGGAGATATTACCTGGAAAGTGAACTCCGGCTCATTACCCGGAGGATTGTCACTCGACGATGAAGGTGTTCTGAAGGGATATCCCACAACCCCGGGGAATTTTGACTTTAACATAAAAGTATCTGATGACTTTGGAAATGCAGACAGCGCTGATTATGCCCTGAAAATTGATTCGGCATATGTCTCATTACTGAAACTGGATCATCTCGATACCGCTTTTTTACTGAACTCAGGCACTCACCTCATTCCTCTCAATAAATTCATGGATGGCCCGCTGGATTCGGTAAATTACAAGCTGACTGCTGTCGGTTACCCGGAATCCCTGATAGACTTTGATCAGCCCGAGTATATTACACCTGACTCTTTTAATCTGACCGTTCGTACCATCAACAACGTGTTTGGAGATACGCGTCTCTTCCTGAACGTGGTCGACAAAAATAACCCTGATCCCCTGAATAATGCCGTTTCGGCACCCTTCACCATCAGAGTCCTGCCTTTCCTTAATGCCGCCCCGGAATGCAATCCCATCCCGGATACCACGACAGGCTTAAATGTGAATTATGTCAAACATGAGATCTACCTTACCGGTATCAATGACGGCAATGACGGGAGCCAGAATATCTCTATCGAAATGACTATAAGTAATCCGGATGTTCTCAGGTCGCCAAGATTCACCTATACACCTTCCAACGATTCGGCTTTATTTGTATTTTACCCCCGGATCCTTGGCAGTACAAAGGTTTCTTTCCTGATAAAAGACGATGGCGGGACCGACCTGGGTGGGGTGGATTCCCTCCGTGTAGAATTTACCATATACATCAACGAAACCAACGGAACGGGAAATTTGAAGGATGACATCAAGTTCCGTGTTTTCCCAAATCCGGCTTCTGATGAACTGTTTATTAATTTACCCGAAAAAGCAGGAAAAGCCAGGGTATTCCTTTATAACCTCAATGGTAAGGCTGTCCTTGCCGATGAACTGGAGGGTAACGGAAGGGTGAACCTGGAGTTGTGCCGGAACGGGTATTATATTGTGAAGATCGTGACGGCAAAGGACACTTATCAAACCTCTGTGGTTATAAACCGTTGACGCGATTTATCAACTGGAAAAAAGGGGTTGTGATAGAATATACCCCCGACACTACAATGATCCGTTTCCGCTAAAAGACAGATAGTGTAATGCTCGGCGTTTTGCCGTGCAGTATTCAGACCGGAGACCTGCAGACGAAAAAGAGCCTCCTGAAGGGGAAAAGTACCTTCCCGTTCAACTGAGGCGGATATTCTTCTGTGATACTTTTCAAAACTTCAGCCTCAAAGTCCTCTCTCAGGGATGTATCTGAAAGCCGCTCATTGTATGGCTTCAGACCGGTACTCCTGATCATTTCAAGGATAGACCGATGAGAATCCATAACATGTATGTAATCGGTCATCCACATATCAGTAGTCCTGAAATGACGGCTCAGCAAGTCAAAATACGTATGAGGATCATGAATCGTAAATGAGTCCTTTACTTTTGCGGTAGCAGTTCTCCATCGTGGGTTATCTGCAATCTTCAGAAGGGATTTGCCAAGGGGCATGTCCCAGAACAGGGGAACCTGTATGGCCAGTACACCATCTGTCTCCAGGAAAGAGCTAAAACGGCCCAGCAGGTTTTCATGGTCGGGAATCCACTGTATGGCAGCATTGGAAAATACAATGTCGAACCGTTCATCCATTTCATCATTACCGGCATCGAACAAAATCCATGTCTGGTCAGGATAATCCATCCTGGCCTTTTCGATCATCGCCGGTGAATTATCAGCCCCGGTGATCTTTGCCCCAGGCCACCTGGAAAAGAGAACCCGGGTGCTGTTGCCCGGCCCGCAGCCTATATCAATGATCTTTGACGGCCGGTCATAATCGATACGTGAGACCAGATCAATGGATGGTTGAATACGTTCCCGTCCGAACTTAAGATATAATCCGGGATCCCAGTCTGCTTTCTTCATTGGTATGGTTTAATAAAAATAACGGAAAAAACCTTCGCTAATACCTGTGATAAATAAACAAAAAACAGGGTTCTCAGGTTTCAACATGATCATGAAAGCCCGGAAATTGCGGACCGGTGAATCCGGAATCCGGCTTATTCTGACCTTCGTTTCTTCAAATGGTATTTGTCACAATAAAAGAAATTTCCCGGACAGTTATGACTTCTTCAAATTATTCCTATCTTTAATATTGGCTTTCCCTTTTCATACAAGCCGCTGATAATGTCTCCCGTCCATAATAATAAAACAAATAAAATGAAGAATGTCCTTCTGCCTTTATTATGTGCTACCCTATTTTCCGGATGCAACCTCATACGACCTGAAAATAACTCTGATTTAAAAACGATCTGTAACCCTGTGGACATCAGTTACCGTTACCAGCCCGATAAACCCTCCCGTAGAGAGGCGGCTGATCCGACGGCTATTTTGTTCCGGGACGTGTACTACCTTTTTGCATCTAAGTCAGGGGGATATTGGTGTTCAGATGATCTTGCATCATGGACCTTTATAGGGACCAATGAAATCCCGACAGAAGAATATGCTCCAACCGTGGTTTCCATCGGGGATACCCTGTATTTCCTGGCATCCTCCACAAAGAAGAGCACCATTTATAAATCCACAGATCCAAAATCAGGCCACTGGGATATTGCCTGCGACAGTCTTGCCGTTACCGTATGGGATCCTGCATTGTTCCTGGATGACGACCAGCGCCTTTATCTTTACTGGGGATGCTCCAATGTAAATCCAATTTACGGGATCGAACTGGATTATAAAGACCACTTCAAACTTGTTGGAGAGTCCATTCCTTTGATATATGGCAACCCGTCCGATCATGGCTGGGAAGTGCCGGGCGACTACAATACAAACTACAAAAATTCACCGTGGATAGAAGGAGCCTGGATGAATAAACATGACGGAACCTACTACCTTCAGTATGCCGGTCCGGGTACTGAATTCAAGAGTTATGCTGACGCTGTTTATACCTCCTCCAATCCTTTGGGGCCTTTCAAACCTGCAGCGTACAACCCATTCTCATATAAACCGGAGGGATTTGCCGCAGGTGCCGGGCATGGCAGCACCTTCATGGACCGGTATGGAAATTACTGGCATATTGCGACATCCACCATTTCAGTCAGGCATATTTTCGAACGAAGGCTGGGGCTCTACCCTGCCTTCTTTGACAATGACGGTATTCTGTATTCTGTTACCCGGTTTGGTGATTATCCCCTGATTATTCCCAATAAACAGGTGGAAGACTACCGGGATTTGTTTCCCGGATGGATGCTCCTCTCCTATCAAAAAAACGTTACTGTGTCCTCTTCGGTGAGCAGTCATCCTCCAGAAAGCATGACCGACGAAAATATCCGTACCTTCTGGGCTTCGCAAAGTGGAAATGACACGGAATGGGCGGTCATGGATCTTGGAAAGGCATATGATGTTTACGCAGTCCAGATCAACTTTGCTGATTACAACACCAGTCTCTTCGGCAGACAACCTGGGCAGGCCTACCGTTACCTGGTGGATGCTTCAAGGGATAGCCTCAACTGGGAGGTGATCGTTGATAATTCGGAGAATCAGACAGATAACTCACAAGCTTACTCATGCCTGAAATCAAAAATTTCATGCAGGTATATACGGATCAGGAATATAAGTCTGCCGGGAGGAAACTTCGCCCTGTCGGGGTTCAGGGCCTTTGGTAATGGAAGTGAAGCCCTACCGGGTGAAGTTGAATCATTTGTTGCCCGCAGAAATCCCGCTGACCCGAGAAGCGTCCGGCTCTCCTGGAATCCCGCAAAAGGAGCTGAAGGGTATAATGTCAGCTACGGTCCGGAAGAACATAAACTTTACGAAAACTACATGGTATACGGTGATACCACCGTTACGATCAATAACCTGAACGCCGGCCAGGATTATTATTTCACCGTGCAGTCATTCAACCCCGGCGGAATTAGTGAGCGTAGTATAATCAAAGCTGCAGCTGTTAACAATTAATAAACTAAACTTTAAAAATACAATCAATGAGACGTCTTTTAATCCTAACACTTTTTGTTTTCTCCTTACTTCCAGGATACGGGCAGGACAGTATTAATTCCACCAGTCCACAAATATTTTCATATTCCGTAGATAGAGTGCAGCCTTTGACTATTGAAACACTATCTCCTGACAAATTTATAATCGCCTATGGGGGGACATCCCCTACTCAGGGCGGCTATTTTATCTTTGGTGACATAAGCAACGACACCATTATCAAATTTTCCCCTGCGATCAGTTTTACACGATCAGGAACAATCAGTGATATTCAAATATCTCCTCTCTCCGGTTCCCGGTTTCTGCTTTCTTATCTCGACGATTACGATCTTATTTGTCAGGCTTTTCATTACACCACGGGCAATGCCATAAGCAAAGGTAATACGTTAATTCTCAAGGCAAGACACATGGGTTATTGGGGTTCTTCAATGGAATTTGAAGAATACGCCCAAACGGTGATGTCTGATGATCGAATTATTATCTTTTATCACGATGGTAACAGCTCCTATGATAATTGCGCTCTTGGTACCGTGGATAATGATCTTAATATCGCCATGGACACCTTCTGTGTAACTCACCAACCGGAGGGATTTACCCAATATATGAATATCGATACGCTTTCTTCGGATAAATTCATGTTAAATTTCCTGGACAAAAATAGTCATGGTGTTTGCCAGATTGGTGAAGTTGATAGTCAGAATAATATTACTTATAGTGAACCAGCAGAATATTCCTCCGAACATCCCAAAAATTTGCAAACCATTGTTTTGGATGAAAACAATTTTATACTTTCCTACACTAAATTAACAGACGACAGGTTCGGGACAATAGGTGCAATGAAATCAGGCACAGTGGATCAAGACAATCAAATGACATTTTCGAACGATTCTTATCTTGAGTACGATATCAACAATTTTTCTGTGTTTTCCCTGGATACAAACCTGATGATAAGTTATAGTAAGAATTTCGATAGTATTTATGATATAAAATATGTACTATCAAAAAGTGTCGCTGAAGGAGATTCAGTAAGGCCCACTACCGATGTTATCGTTAATGATAATCCCATTTCTACGGATCTTCCAAAAATAACTGCCCTTTCTGATACTAAATTGGTATGTACATACTATAAAGTCTATTTAAACAGCTTAATTTGTGGTTATGTGGAACTCCTCAGCACCAATGGATTCATGAATACCGGCACGGTCCCGGTTAAGTCCGGGCCTTCTTTTTCAATATATCCTAATCCTGCAGAAAATTACGTTACCATAACAAAACCGGACGACCCTTCCGAATATAATGTATCCGTCGCTGACCTGAGCGGAAGAACGGTTTACACCACCAGGATGAAAACGAGCCCGTTGACCATTGATACCGGTTCACTGCCTGCAGGCATCTATCTTGTCAGGTTATCTGACGGAAACACGAGTTCAGTAAAGAAGGTCATTATTTATTAACCGGAAGCAAACCCGGACGCTGAGGTCTACGGAACTGTTCAGGCATGGTTAAACCATGTTCTTATTTCGGTTTAATCATGTCTTCCGGGTCCTCTGAATATTTTCCCCGCCTTAGGGGCTGTCGATTTTAAGATGGTTTCGTAATTGAAGTAATGAAAAGTCCTGGGATAGCGACCTGTCACCTTAGCCCCGTGTTTATCTATACAATCTATGGTCAGTTCATAGTCGGGTCCATTACTGTTTATCGTAATTTTTCCGGAAGAAACATAGGTCCAGACATTGTTGGAACTTGCAGCATCCCAGGACAGGGAGTAATCAGAATAATCAAAAGTTCCGACCTGGTATGGACCGTCCGATGTATCGAAGGTATAAACCCCGTTGTCAAGCTTGGTGCCACTGGTAGAGTAAAGTTCAAAAAACAGGATCTGTCCTCTTCCAAGAAGATTCAGGTGTCCGTTGCTTGTCGTTTCAAGGGTCAGTCCGCTGGAAAACAAGGACATATTAACGTTATACCCATCATATACCCAGGAATCGGTCGTATCAGTATCCAAACCCCAGTTTTGCAAGGATGCGTTAGCGACAGTGTAAGTTTTGTCACCAATCTTAAAATAGTTTTTAGGCGCTTTTTTGTCATCTTTCTTGCAGGCCATAATGGCAAGAAAGATAACAAGGGTTCCTGCCGTCATTTTTAAGAGATGTTTCATTTTCATAAGATTGAAAGTTGGTACCTGAATTAGTGTTTGTGTATTTTCAGCAGCCGATGGTTCACCCCCCGGAACAAGATTTGCCTGTTCGACGGGGAAAAAGGCCGTTTCAGCCGGCCATGAACATAGTCATCCGACAAAAAAAGGTGTGCAAAGGGAAAAACTAAGGTGAAGAGGGTAGACTACGACCGGAAAGACCCCGGAACAGCTTTGCCTGATCGTTCAGAAAAAGGCAAATTGTATTGAGTACATTAATACAGAGGGTGACAATATAAGTCAGAATCTGTCATCTTGTATATATAACAATATGATTGAAAAAGGGTTAACAAATGGAAGCTCTTTTTACGACACAAAACGTAAAATCCATATCTGTTCACAGTTTCACCATCAAGAACAGGACAGGCAACCGTTACCCTTTTAGAGTTTAATATCCGTGACCCCGCTTTTAAGCTTCAACTCCTTCTCTCTCCAAACGAAAACGCCGTGGGTATTTTCAGGGACAGAAACGGTACCCTTCACCCCTCCTTTACCATCAAATTGTAAATCTATAGATATGATACCTGAAGGAACCGGCATGGAGGCGTTGATAAATCTAAGGTTTCCCGGTGCCGGAGCGATCCTGATATCGGTAAACCCCGGCTGAACTGTTTCGATGCCGGCAGCGATATTCAGCATATAATACAACGGGCTCGTCGACCACGGATGACAATCGGACCGTGCCCTGTCGCTGTTTATTTCCTTGAAGGTGGTAAGTCCCTCCTGGTTGACCTGTTCTCTCCAGGGATCCAGTTCCCGGTCAAAGAGGTCATTGCCCATGCCGAGTTTTTTAATAGCCTCGAACAGGTAAAAACTGGTAAAATATCCGAACTGAGACATTTCCGGAAGGGCTAGGATTCGTTTCAGCAGAGCGGGTTGTTCATCTTCGGGAACCACACCGGTCAGTATCCCCATGATATTGTCCCAGATGGTAAACCTTGTTTTTTCGGGTGTCTCTGCCAGCATATTCTTCGTTTTGTCCCAGGAAAGGTTGTAAACGCTTGAGGCGATGTTCCGGGATTGTTCCCTGTATTTCGCGGCTTCATCCTTCAACCCCAGGTAATCACATACCAGTGCCGTGTTCCCCAATGAATAGGCATAATACAGCGAAAATAAGGATGAGTTTACAGCTGCCCCGTTCGGATTGGCCCATTCAAGGTTACCGAGTAATCCGTTTTCACTGATATGCCGGTTGAACCATGCGAGGACATCCCGTACGCCCGGCAACATTTCTGCCGCAAGGATACTGTCTCCCGAGAGCATGGTGTAATCTTTCACCATATCCACCCACATCAGGGAGTAGTAAGGAATGATCCAGTACCAGTCGTTGGGATAGGATGCCAAAGTAAGCCCGTCGGGAATCCGTGACTGGTCAAACTGCCTGATGGCCTGCCTGTAAAGGGAATAATCACCCGTGATGGCTGCCGTTACGATGCCATGGACACGCGTGTCACCAACATACTGCATAGTCTCATAATAGGCATCGCTCATATAAAGGTCCTGCGAACAGATCAGGTCGGTACGCCAGCCGGCATCCCATATTTTCGTGTAGTCCGGATCATCACATGTAAAGGAGGCCCTCTCTTCAAAGGGATAGTGGGTGCAGAGGTTATAAAAGTCATTTATGACAAGCGGCTGGTTACCTGTAGTAATCTCAAGCCGGATAAACCGGAATGCCCTGTACCACAATGCCTCGTAGGCACTATGACTTTGACCTCCCGGTAGGAAAATATCATAGACTCCGATCATCCTTTTACCGGCAAGGTCATTACGATTCCCTTTCAGCTCGTTCTTATCATACAGGGCTTCGGCATACTGCACTTTGACGGTGCTTCCATTCCCTCCCGAGATGATCATCCGGGGAAATCCCATGGTTTCCTTTTTATGGTCAATGAGAATGGTAACCTTTGAATTCTCGGGGATGACCAGGGAATCTGTTCCATTGAAAGGCATGGTTTTGAGCATCCTATTATCCGTGCGTGCTATGGAGGCAAACCGTTCGATCTGCTGATCCAGCAACCGGATACTTCGGGGTTGCATAAGCAGCGGACCGGATTCCCCGGTATACCTGATATTCGGGGAACCAAGCCATTCCGGTGTTTTCCACTGAGAATCGTCATAATGTGGTTTTTCCCAGCCCCAGGGATAATCGGCCCCAATGATAGAATCGTTGGGATTGATGCAATACCACCCTTGTACGATATCAACACCGTTCATCCATTCCACAGGACGTTCCCTGTAGGCCTTGTTTACAGTGGTTTTCCATGTTTTGTCATCAGAGTTCACTATTTCATTTGCCGGATCCTGGGCAGATAGGATAAAGCCGGTTTTCCAGGAGAACTGAGCATTCGCCTTATCATGACCAAAATTATTCACCTGCACGGCAATAACATTTTCACCCGCATGAAGAAGAGAGGCTACATCGATGGTCTCATAGTTCCAGTGGAAGTAATCGTCACGTGCCGGGCCCATACAAACAAATTTTCCATTGATATACAGACGGTAAAGATTATCGGCAGATATGTGGACTATGCAGTTGGCCGGTTTGGAATCCAGTTTAAAGTTTTTTCTGAACAGTACAACAGAATACTGTTTAATATCGATATCCGGGTTGGTGATCCAGAAGCCCGAATGTTTGTAAATATCATGGAAGGGATATTTTATGCCACCGGCATTTAGTTCTGTTATCTGCTGGGCTGAGAGGGTCATACTAATAAACAGCAACATCAGAACGGCAAGTTTTTTCATAGTGGTTGGTAGTTGGTTGAATGAAGGATTAAATATATCAATTTCGTTTTACTTTTGGATTGAAAAAGCCGAAAGATTGCCGGGACGAAGATTCAGTAAACAGAATACCATTCATTGCCAAATCTGACTTAAGAAAAAAGAGGGCCCCTTCCGGGACCCTCTTTATTTTTCGCCAATTCTGTCATCGATTACCTTTCCGTCTCATCGAAAGAGGACTTCCGGGCAGGAGGCAGAATTAACCGGTACAGCTTCATTGTTCTGATTATTTAATGAAGTTAAGAATCACCGGTTTGTCGCGGCCTTCAAGGATAAGCAGATAGAAGCCTTTTGGAAGTGAAGCTACATCCACTTCAATTTTCTCACCGCTAATCTTTTGCTGGCTAATGACTGTGCCGTCGACGGCAATGACCGAATACCGGATGAAGGTGTTTGCCGGAATTTCGACAAACACTTTGTTGGTCACCGGATTTGGATAGAGTTTGATATTTGCAGCTGACCCGTTTCCGATCCCATCGGTATTTTTCGTAACCTCCACCGTAAAGGCAGTGGTTGTGGTGTTTTTACCTGCAGGGCCATCATCCGTAACCGTAACGGTTATCTCTGCCGTTCCCGGATTATCAGGTGTGAACGTCAGTTCAGCCGTTTCGGAGGGTGAAGTATAAGTCACATTCAGGTTGCCAACGACATCTGCCGGGTCGGAAGAAGTTACTGCTGCCGAAACCGTCATGTTTTGTCCGCCGTCACCCCCGTCTGTGATTCCGCCAAGGGAAATACTCTGTGTTCCTGCGCCTTCCACGTAACTACGATCACCTGTCACAGGATCAATGGTCGGATTGTTATAGAGTTTGGTGACTTCCACATTAAACGTGGTGGTGACCGTGTTTTTCCCTTCCGGTCCGTTATCCGTAACAGTTACTGTAATTTCAGCTGTTCCTGGATTGCCGGGAGTGAATGAGATCTGACCGCTGCCCGAAGGAGAGGTATAATCAACTGCCAGGTCATTCACCACGTCTGCCGGATTGGAAGAAGTGACTTCGGCCGAAACGGTAAGTGCCTGTCCGCCGTCACCACCGTCTGAAATACCCGACAGTGGAATCGACTGAGTGCCCGAATTTTCTTCATAACTGAAGTCCCCTGTAACCGGATTGATCGTAGGCAAATTATAATCTTTTACCACGACGTTGAATGTGATGGATGATGTAATGTTATTGGATGTAACATTCAGCGTAACTTCGGTTGTTCCTGCCTTTGCAGGTTGGAAAGTGAAGGTACCTGTCTGACCCGGAGAAGTGTAGTCAAGGGTAACACCACCGAGGATGGTATTGTCAGAAAAGCTGTAATCCACAGCAATCGGATACTGATTTGTATCGTAGCCATCGGTGATTCCGTTAAGGTCAATCACTTTTTCCCCGTCATCGATGAAAACGATCTGATCGGCGACGGCGTCAATAGTTGGTTCGCCTTCTACACCGGATACAAGGGTTACGATCGACTGTGGGGCCAGAAGAAGTTTATCGCCCTTCTGATAGGAGTTGTCCTTGAAGCGGGCTACATTTTCCGAACAACGGTATACCGTATATTTCTGGGCCATGTCCTGCTGACTTATGGTCACGGTTGATGGTGCCAGACCTTTATTCATCAGCACGATGACGGTTTTTCCTCCATGTTGGGCGTCGTTGACCCAGGCAGTGGAAAGTATGTCATTGCTTCCTGACTGGCTGGTGATGCGAACAGCTCCCGGCTTAATATAGGAAAACATGCTCTGTGACCAGAATTTCTGGGTGGGCTTGCCTTTGTCGATGCAATGGCCATCCCATGCCCATTCGGTCCAGAGAGATACATTTCCCGACTCAAAAGCTGTAAGGATATTAGCTGCGTTGTTGAAATCAGCCATCCAGTCAGCTGACGATGGTTCGGTCTCTGTCATCCAGAGTTCGCGCGTTTTGCCATTTGCATTGATGGCTTCAAAGTCAGCAGCCCATCCGGCCGACCCGGGTTGTTGTCCCGGCTGGATCCCGTCGCTGGCATATCCGTGCAACGCAAAAATATCATTGTATTTCTGGGCATCCGGGTTATTGTCAAAGGCGGCAAGGTACGACCCATTGCTGTAAACAGGGCCTTCACTCATTGTTCCTCCGACCTGCTCGGCACCATAAAGTTTGGTGGTTATACCTTCCTGTTCGAACCGCTGACCGACCTTTGCGATCACCTGGGCGAACTTATCCGGACTTAAAACAGCCGATGCATAAGGCTCACAAAAAGCCGGCTCATTCTGTACCCCAACTGCGGTAATGTCAATGTCTGCTTCCTGTTTGAACATCTTTACGACGGCCAGAACATCCTCGGCATATTCATCATACATATCAACCATCACCTTATTGGTTGTGTTTTCCCAGGCTGGAGCTGCACCCTGCTGATAGTTAAGACTCAGGTTTTCCTTCATCCATGCCGGGGGTGACCACAGGGTTAAAATAAAGGTCTCAACACCTCTGGCTTTCAGTTCCCTGAAATAATTCCAGTCGAAGGCTTTGTAATTGAGTTTGGACATATCGAGGACGAAAGGATCAGCATTATCGTTTACAAGTTCGACCTGATTGTCGAAGATGCCGATTCTGACCGCGGTAGCACCATAATCGCCGGTAAACAGATCGATGTAGTTTGAACCGGGATCGGTGGCACCCAGACCCATATACGTCTGATGTGTGTCGGCAGGATCCGTGGTCAGTTCGGAAGGAACCGACGCTGTCTTATCGACGATAGCCACAGGGATTTTAATTTGTTTCGAAACGGGGGTCTTACCGTCTATATCTGCACCACTTATGGTAACGACAATGGTATCAATCCCACTGATGGACGGGGTAAATGAGATCACCGACGTCCCGTTATTCACTGCGGAAGCGCTCAGACCCGGAAGATTGCCTTCCGTGGAACTGACGCTGACCTGTGCCTGGTTATCCTTTCCACGGGTAATCCCGGTAAGGTTGATGGTCTTCAGATCATTTCCGAGATAGAACGTGTGCTGACCAACAGGATCAACCGTGCAATAATAGGTCGGGGTAATGCCCGACTGATCACCGATACGGATATCCTTGAACTGGACAGTACCGGTCCAGTTGGTAAACGGCCAGCCAAAACTCGGATGGTAATTAAAGAGGATCTTCTTAATACGCTTTGCATTTACAAGCAAGCCTTTACTGTTATACATTCCCTGCGGATCGCTGAAATCAAAATCCACCTTGGTCCATGTATTGGCAGGGATGGCGTATTCAATATGATGGTCCTCATTGTTGCGAAGGCTGTCGTCATAAAAATAAAGATGGAACCTGATATCCTGATCCGATTTTACCCACATGGAGAGTAACGGGAAATCGGTGAGGTCCATATCCGGTGTATAATACCAGGCACCAGTCCAGGTACTTTTCCCGTTGCAGTCAACCTGGAATACCTTGTCACCTCCGTCATCAGCATACGAAACAGTCTGGCTCACACCCATGCTTTCTACATACCAGTAATCCCTCATGCCTTCCTGAACGGAACTGAAGGCATCCGGAGTAGTTCCGTCAAAAGGAATAACATAACCTTTGAGGGGCGGATCGTAAGTTTCGACTTTAAAAGTTCTGGTAGTAGTCTGATCGCCGTTATTTCCGGCAACGCCACCGTTATCTGTTATGGAAACAGTAAAAGTAACCACACCTGACTGGCCTGAAACCGGAGTATAACTCAGGTTTGCCGTTTTCCCTCCGGAATATGTTAAAACAGGATCAGGAATAACGGAAGGATCAGAGCTTGTGGCAGTAATCACTAATTGCTGTGAACCGTCATCCCCGTCACTGATTCCTTTAAGCGTCATGGTCTGTTCACCTGCCGTGTTCAGCACTTCTCCATTGGGAATAAAATCGACGGTGGGAGGATTATTCCATCCCTCGAGGACTTCCACGTCAAAGCTTTTGGAGATGGTATTGTTCGAAGCAGACTGGTCGTCGACCGTGATGGTAATCGTGGTGGTACCCGCCGTTGCCGGAGTAAAGGAGAGGCTGGCATAACGGCTGCCCTGATCATAACTGACCGTAACCGGATTTTCAAGTACCGTAGTATTACTGCTGGAAGCGGTAATGACCAAAGGTTGTTCGACAGAACCGTTTCCGTCGGTGATACCTGAAAGCTGAACTTCTTTGAGTATACCGGCCGATCCCTGGATATTTGTCATATCATCAAGTGTCGGGGGTCTGTTCCCTTCTACATCGATACTGAAATTCTCGCTGTTGTCGGTGTAACCTGCTTCAGCCACAGCGGTGAGGGTTACAGTAGCAGCGGCATCCACACCTGGCTTGCAATCAAAATGGATCCAGGATGTTCCCGATGTCGAAACGGGATCAATGGTAACATTGTCCAGGATAGCATCTGCTCCGGTGAGCTGCAGGGCGGTTGCATTGGATATCCCTCTGACAAATACTTTATGCCCGGTAGTTCCCTGGTAAAAAGACATATTAGGCAAAGCACCGAAATTAGAATATTTTACGGCACCGGTTCCTAAGGATACCTCATCAAAATATACCGTACCGTTCCAGGAAAGAGCTGCTCCGTTAAAGGCGAACAAAATCCCCTTTACCGCATTCAGAACATTGCTGTTCACATCCATACCGGTAAAATCAAAAGATACGGTAGTATATTCGGAGGATGCCATCACAGGCTGTGTAATCAGCACATTGCCGGCATCCGACAGCAGGTAAGCTGTAAACTGAAATGGCTGATCCGATTTGACTTTTATGTTCAGGACCGGATCGGTTGTAAAATCCTGCACTGGAATATTAGCGCCGAAGCCTGCCCACATAATCGTTTTATTAACTGAAATCTTCAGTTCTCCGGCACTCTGCGAAAGGCCGTATTGTGCTGACTGATACCAGGCTGACCCAAGATCTGCAGCGCTGAAATCATCGCTCCAGGCTCCCTGGGAAAATACTCTGCCTGAAAAGAACAACAAAAATACAACCATTAAAATGGTAAATGATTTTTTCATATTATTTAAATTGGTTAAAAAATTAAAGGTCGGAGGACTAAGGTAGCAAAAAAATGATCTGGTTATTCTCCATTCGTAAAAAACGCCGCAGATAACCGAAATAACCCAAAATTTAGAATGAGTAAAAATATGAATGAAGCAAATCAGGTCTTCCTAAGAGGCATTTTCCACCCGGTTTTACCGATCATCATTCATCGGCAAAAAAATCCATCAGCCTTTTGTTCAGCAATGTAACATCTCCAAAATTGGGTGTGCTGTGATCATACCCCTCAAGCTGTATTTTTGAACCAAGGGGGAGTTTCGCTGCAAGCATGTCGAGAGGTGCATCAAAATAGGAGGGAGAACCGCTGCCCTGAATAATAAGTGTCCGGGTCTTGTTGTTGCTGTAACGGGTGATGTCAGGATCAAGACCGGTCGCCATCCCGAATTCCTTTTCGACCATTCCCATGCATTCAAAGGAATCCCTTTTAGTCTGACCCCACAATGCCGTCCACAACAGAAAACGGATTTGCCATTCCGGCCTGGAACTCAAAGGACCCATTTGTATGCCTTTAATAAATGTGGCTAGAGCCCCATACTTTTGTCCTTTTTCTCGCTGAAGGCTGAAATTATCCAGCCAGTCCATCGGTACTGTAAGCTTCCCGTTAATCAATACCGGGGGCTCATATAAAGCCATTTTTTTAACCGGCAAAATAAAGGAGGCTTCCAGCGCAATGACAGCACCCGCACTGTGTCCGAAAATCATTTCCGCTCCTGATTCTACCATCATTGCTTGCAGATCCTCCTTCTCTTTCTGAATCCCGTAACCTGCTGACCCGGTTTGACTCATTCCCCTCCCTCTGCGGTCAGGAATATAAACAGTAAACATCTTAGCCAGCGAACGGGCAATCCCTTCGTAATACTTCGAAGTCATCATGCCTCCGTGCAAAATGATGAGTCCAGGCCCGTCACCTGTTTTCCGGTAACCGATCCGTGATCCGTCTGCAGAGATTATATGATGCAGGGTATAATTTATTTTCTGATCCTTCATGATATTTTCCTTAACCTCCTGGTTAACGGGATGCAGTTCTTTAAATCAGGAACATAGCATACAAAGTCCGTCTTGAACGTGGAATTTTTTTCTAAAGTACACAAAAATCTTATTGGGAATAAAGGAAGGACCAGAGTAAACTGTTGATACGTTTCAATCCGGGTATTGAACAACGTCCTTCCCGAAAAAAGACTCATTCGTCAAAGAATCAGCTGAATAGCCCCTTATCCCTAAGCCCTGGGATGATGCCTGGATGACTGATTATACCCAATTCTCGTTCCATCGGCATTTCAGGATTATTTCACTGGCAGGAGATGCTTATTAGGCGGGATGCAATCGTCGTTAAACTTTTGTCCAAAACCATTGTTTTATCATGTTTATAAAATCATTTTTAATGACTTACGATTTGAAAATCATACTGGCCAGCACCCGGCCCGGAAGAAAAGGACCGGCTGTAGCTACATGGATGTATGAGATTGCGACCAGACGAAAGGAGTTCAAAACCGAACTGGTGGATCTTGCAGTCATCAACCTGCCCTTTCTAGATGAGCCGAACCTTCCAAGGTTCCATGAGTATACAAAAGAACATACCAAAAACTGGAGCAGGCTCATTGATTCTGCTGACGCCTTTATTTTTGTCACAGCGGAATACAATTACGGTTACCCTGCAACCCTGAAGAACGCCCTCGATTTTCTTTTTCATGAATGGACCTACAAACCGGTGGCCTTCGTTAGTTATGGTGGTATTGCCGGGGGTACGAGGTCCGTACAACAACTGAAACAAGTCGTGACAACACTCAAAATGTTGCCGGTCACGGAAGCGGTGCATATCCCCTTTATCTCAAAATTCATAAATAAGGAAGGTGTGTTTCATGCTGAAGAGGGATTCATGAAATCGGCAGACATCATGCTTGACGAACTTCTGAAATGGACGGAAAGCTTACGACGGATGAGGGAATGAAATAACGTTATCCCCGTTAAGCCAGGGGAATTATTATTTACAGGAACATGGGAGAATTTCCACCTGTAAGACTGTTGAGTTCGGGTCTGGCTTCATACAGGGTCCGGGGAAGACAGAGATGAAGCCAGATCCTCTAGGTTCCGGACCAAAAATCTCCTCAATACCACAAACCTTAACGTGAACCCGTTTTGGATTATCTGCAAAAAAAAATGTAATTTGCCTTCCCAAGTCGTTTCAAATTACCAATTACCGCTAAAATATCAAAACATGAAAACACATCTTTTATTCCTGATCCTGGTCACAGGTATGTCTGTCATGACGCTAAACCCGGTTAAAGCCCAGGCTTCAAAGCCTTCCGATCCGCCCTGCTGGCGATGGGAACAGATGAAACCCGCTGACCTGAAGCAGGCCCTCGAAACCGTACCGGTGGCTTATTTTGTGATCAGTCCGCTTGAATGGCACGGGGATGCCATGACCTTTGGGACCGATCCCACGATTGGAACAACTATTGCCGAAAAAGCCTGGAAACAGACAGGCGGGGTGATCATCCCCACCATTTATCTTGGTTCCGAAACCGAATACAAAGACTGGACCTCCACCGGCCTGACCAGTTTCTGGGGTATGGAATGGGCCACCAAAGAACATAATCCCGGTTCGCTGTATGTAAGCAACCGCGTGATACAGTTGGTAGTTGAGGATATGATGGCAGCAGTGGAACGGGAAGGTTTCAAGGCCTGCGTAATCGTCAGCGGACATGGTGCTACGGAATACGTCAGGATCCTTAAGGCCATTGAGGATCAGTACAAGAATAAGCCAATGAAAGTGTTTTACGCCGGTCTCGCTGATCTGAAACGGCCCGACGGTATTGATTTCCCCGGATCCGGAGGTCATGCCGACTATGCAGAAGCCAGTAACCTCGGAGCCGTCGATTCAACACTGGTCGATAAATCTCTGTTCGGTAAAAATGAACGCGACAGGAAAGTGGGCATCCTGAGTGAAAATGTAAACCGCATTGATTACGATAAAGGCATGGCAAATATCAACTTCAGGGCCAACAGAGTTGCAGTGACGGTTAACAATTTCCTGGATAGTCTCAAACAAAGGGAGTCGGTGAAACAGTAAAAAAACCTTGCAATTATCCAGACCCGTTTGCTCTTCAGTTTACTTCGTCAGCTGCTGAAAATAATGGTTGAGCATGTTTCTGTTTGACGGAACCTGTTTTTTGATGCATTTTTCAGGCACTTCCCCGGGACCATCCGGTGGTACTGCTATCCTCCTGCACCATGTCATGTATAGAATCGCACCATGCCAGCCATCTTCCCGGTGTGATGGTGACTGACAATATATCTGAACTTAACAAAAATTGCTCTTTCTGAGGAATATATGTAACTTACCAGTTGTCTAAACCTTCGTATAACTTCAAACTCTTATCATTATGAGAACAATATTCAGCAATTTCAATCGTGGCTTGCAGAAGCTGGGGTTTTTACTGGTTGTGTTTAGTTTGTCTGTTCCTCTAAAAGCTTCAACGGCTCCGGGCAAAGTTAATTTTTCGGGTCAGTGGACCATGAATGATTCGAAAAGTGATATTGGTGGTGGCGGATTTGGCATTGCTAAATCCCTTAAAATCACACAGGAGGGAAATAATCTCACTATTGACAGAACGACGACCAACCGGGACGGGGAGGAACGTACCATGACCGGCAAGTACACTCTCGATGGCAAAGAATGTGACAATTCAATGGGAAACCGGACTTCAAAATCAGTTCTTACCTGGTCGACAGACGGCAAAACACTGACCATCACGACTAACTCTAAATTTGACAGAAACGGACAGAGTTTTGAATCAAAAAGTGTGGAGGTATGGACAATGGGTGCCGATGGTAAAACACTCAACATAGACCTGAATGTAAGTTCGCAAAGAGGCGAAAGACATTCGACACTGGTATATGATAAAAAGTAAACAACGAAACTATTCCTTCAAGGAATCTTAACAAGCCAGCTTATGAAGAGGAGGAGGCTGTCTAAAAAGGTTTTTTAGACAGCCTCTTTTTTATGCAGGGGAAACCATAGGGCAAAAAGATCACGATGCCCTTTTTTAAGGTCGGTCAGTAGTAAGGAAACATGTTGAGAAAAGAGTTATCTCCTTACCCGGATCTGCGTTGTGCTACCGTCAATGCCTTCGGAGGAGGCTTTTACCTCAATATTCCCCGTATTTTTCCCTGAACGGATCACTGCAAGGCATAAGCCGTTAAAGGCATGTCGCTCCATCGCCCTGAAAGATTCATGACTGGTCTGATCGCCATTGCCAACCGCAGCCATACTCCCGGGCCCGCTAATATCAAATTTTACGAGGTTACCGGCATCAGGTACCATATTCCCGTCTTTATCCACCACCCTGACTTCAACAAACGAAAGATCCTCTCCTCCTGCCTTAATGACATTCCGGTCAGGAACTAGGACGATTTTTGCAGCCTCACCCGCTGTTCTCACGGTGTCGGTAAGGATCTGCTTTCCATCTTTGAAACCCACACAAACCAGCTCACCAGGTGACCATATCTCTCTCCACATCAGGTGCATGGCATCATTCTCCCTGCTCCTCGTCCCCAATGCTTTACCGTTCAGGAACAGGGAGGCGCTGTCGCAATTGGTATAAGCCCACACATCTATGACTTGACCTTCCTGCCAGTTCCAGTGCGGAAAGAGATGAAGCACAGGTTCCCCTGTCCATTCCCCCTTGTAGAGGTAATAGGCATCTTTCGGAAATCCGCACAGATCCAGAATACCAAAATATGAACTTCTTGAAGGCCATCCGTAAGGTGTCGGTTCCCCGAGATAATCGAAACCGGTCCAGACATACATTCCGGAAAGGAAATCATACTTCTCAATGACCTTCAGAGTCTCCTCATGAGTGGATCCCCATGGCGCACTGCAGTTATCATAGGAGGAACAGGTATTGCCGGGATTGCCTGAAATAAAAGGTATATCCCATCTGACCGGCCAGCGCCGGATACTGTCCGATGGCATGTCGTAATGACCTCTGGTTGCCAGGGCAGAGGTGGTTTCACTGGCAATGAACTTTGCTCCCGGGAAGACAAGGGGGAACTCAGCATACTGTTGCTGGTGGTAATTGTAACCGATCAGGTCCATGTCACCTGAACGGATAATATAATTTTCCGGTTCAGGATAATTGAACGCCGAGGTTACCGGCCGTGTCGGATCCAGGTTTTTTACGATCTGTGAAAGTTCAGTTGCAATTTTTGTCCCGGTACTGTCCCATTGTTCAAGGATCTCATTTCCGATACTCCAGATGATAACCGAAGGATGATTCCTGTCGCGCCTGATAAAGTCTGAGAGATCCCTTGCATGCCATTCATCCCAGTACAGATGGTAGTCGTATTTTGTTTTGGCTTCCGCCCACATATCAAATGCTTCATCCATAACGATAAAACCCATCTCATCGCAGAGGTCCAGTAATTCAGGGGCAGGAGGATTGTGCGAGGTCCGGATACTGTTACATCCCATAGCTTTCAGAAGTTCAAGCTGCCGTTGAAGCGCCCGTCTGTTCACGGCAGCACCTAAGGGACCCAGGTCGTGATGATCACAAACTCCCCGGATCTTGACATGCTTACCATTGAGAAAAAATCCTTTTTCAGGGTCAAAATTAAAAGAGCGGATACCGAAGCGTGTTTTGTAATTATCCCGTTTAC
Organism: uncultured Bacteroidales bacterium; assembly: GCA_963732905.1. Taxonomy (GTDB): domain Bacteria; phylum Bacteroidota; class Bacteroidia; order Bacteroidales; genus DASQZK01. The sequence continues at coordinate 625,459 of CAVTBM010000001.1, read as the reverse complement.
GGCCATGATAGCTTACTTCAGAAACCAGAGTGTAAAGATTGGGGGTTTCAACAGACCAGAGAACGGGATTCGGTACATCCAGGTTCTGGGTGAACAGGATTACGGAATCTTTTTGTACTACACCATCCGTTGCCGTTTCCGAAACTTTCCGGCCCCTTTCATCATAGATCAGTGTCTTAAGCTGTATCTTCTCACTGTCGGGAGAAGCATTCATAATGCGTGTATCAATAGTCAGACTGGCCAGTTTTTTACGGACCTCATTGGAACGGACAAACGTTCCCCATTCATCAACGCTGATAGGATCAGTGAAAAGAAGTCTGACATCACGGTAAATCCCCGATCCCGAATACCATCGGGAATTGGGCTGCATGGAGTTATCGACTTTTACTGCGACCACGTTTACCGAATCTCCGAAATGGAGGTAAGGGCTCATCTCATACCTGAATGAAATATAGCCGTATGGTCTAACCCCCAGTTTATGACCGTTCAACCATACTTCGCTGTTCATATATACCCCGTCAAATTCAATAAATGCCCGTTTTGACCTGTACTCATCTTTCAGGCTGAACGATTTGCGGTACCACCCGATACCTCCGGGGAGAGCTCCCCCTCCAACGCCGGAAGGATTGTCGGGACTAAAAGAACCCTCAATACTCCAGTCGTGAGGCAGGTCCAGTACACGCCAGCCGGAATCATCAAATGAAGGATCTGAAGCTGCATCGGTTGCAGCAAGGCTGAATTTCCATCCGCCATCAAAATTCAGGTTGGACCGTTCAAGGCGGTCAGCATTCCGGCAGCCGGTAAACAGCATAGACAGTACTATTAATGCCATGGCCGGGATGAGAATCAATCGTTTTTTCATAGCCGTTGGATTGAGAAGATCAAGAATGTTAAAAAATATCATTCCTTAAAGCTATGAATTGTTTTGATTGTAAGCAAAGACAGCAGGCAGGCGTAATGATTTTTTTCTATTTTTGAGGAGAAATAACCAATCCTTACCAACATGAGACATAATCTGTTCCTCCTTCTTACGGTATTACTCGTTGCAGTGTCATGCACAAAGCAACCCCGGGAGTGGTCACTGACCTCCCCTTCCGGAAATCTGAAAATGATCGTTTCCGAAAATGCCGGAAGAGATTCAGCAGCACTGGCCTATAGTGTGAAATACCTGTCTGCAGATGATTCCAAAACGGCTATTGAACCTTCCCCACTTGGTATCACCCGCAGTGATGCGGGATTTGTACACAATCTCAGGTTCACCGGGATGAAGGGTCCTGAAACCAAAACGGAAGAATATACGATGCTTGTAGGTAAGCGGTTGAAAAACAAAGCGGATTATAATGAGCTTACGTTGTCATTCAAAAATACAGAGGGAAAGGATATGGACCTTATTCTCCGGGCTTATAATGACGGCGTGGCTTTCAGCTATGCCTTCCCCACAGAGGCAGGAAGTAAGGAAAAGAAAGTGACGATCACCGGGGAAAATACGGGGTTTTATGTCAATCCTGAGGGAAAAGCATGGATTCAGCCCTACGATACGCTGGGCACCTGGTCTCCTGCATATGAATATGGTTATAAGGATAATATGGCCATAGGCACGCCTCCGCCCATGACTACAGGCTGGGGCTTCCCGGCATTGTTCAATACCTCTGGCTTATGGATGCTGGTTTCTGAAGCCGGACTGTATGATTACTGTGGAACTCATCTCGCCGCCGATTGTGACGGAGGGAAATACCACCTGCGTTTCCCGGGTGACTGGGAAAATTACGGGTATGGAAACGTGGACCCTGAAGTCAGTCTCCCCTTTCAAACCCCGTGGCGGTTCATCCTGGTTGGTGAAACCCTCGCCCCCATCGTTGAATCCAACATGGTCAACAGCCTGGCCCGTCCTTCTGTGATCAGTGATACGGACTGGATCAAACCCGGGAAATCTTCGTGGAGCTGGTGGTCGGATCATACCAGCGGACGAAATTATAAGAAACTGAAAGCCTTCGTCGATTTCTCCGCCAGGATGGGCTGGAAGTACTCCCTCGTTGATGCAGACTGGGATAAAATGGAAGGAGGGACACTCGAAGAACTGGCCGGGTATGCCAAAAGCAAGGGTGTCGGCCTCACCATCTGGTATAACAGTGGCGGACCTCATACGAAGGTCATGGATGCAGGTCCCCGTGATCTGATGTTCGACCCGCAGATCCGTGACCGTGAGATGCAGCGCATCAGCAAGATGGGTATCAAAGGTATTAAAGTCGATTTTTTCCAGGGTGAAAAACCTGCGATCATGAAGCTTTACCAGGACATTGCCCTTGACGCCGCAAAATATCATCTTCTGCTTGACACCCACGGATGCACTATCCCCCGGGGCTGGACACGCACTTATCCTAACTATGTCACCATGGAAGGAGTTCGGGGAGCCGAGCTTTACGGCTCAAGGCAATTTCCCCGGCAGGCCCTTAAGCTGAATACAATCTATCCGTTCACACGGAATGTTCTCGGCCCGATGGATTACACCCCTGTGACCTTTTCTGACTATACTCCGGAAACAGCTCATCTCACCACCGATGCCCATGAACTGGCCCTCTCCGTCATTTTTGAAAGCGGCATTCAGCATTTCGCCGACAGGTACGAAAGCTATGAAGCCCAGCCCCTGGCAGTGATCGACTTTCTGAAATCTGTCCCGGTAACCTGGGACGATACACGGTTTATCGACGGTTACCCGGGTAAATTTGCCGTTCTCGCCCGTCAGAAGGGAGATACGTGGTATGTTGCCGGAATTACCGGTGAACAGGAAGGACGAAGTGTAAAATTCACACCCGGCTTCCTCGGTGAAGGGAACTACAGCGTTCAGCTTTATAAAGACGGGGATACTCCGCGATCATTCAATACAGACACACTCACCTATGACGGTGGCAGTGAAATAACGATGGATATGCCAAAATACGGCGGGTTCATCATGGTATTCGACAAACAGTGATCACTCATACCTGAGGGTATCCACCGGGTTCCGACGTTGGCCTCAGCTACAGCAGGCAGGGGATGAATATGCACCTGGGGGAAATTGAATTTGATTCAAAGCCCGGAAGAACTGAATTCAGGTTGGATTTTCGGTGCTGAGCCTTTTGCCAAAATCGTCCTTTAATATAACATCCCTACCCGACTTCAGATTCAGATAATCGACCGATCCGTCTCCGTAAAACCGGTAGATGATCCCTTTCAGGTTTCCCATCCGCTCAGTGTAAGGTTCGCTGTGTAGAAGTTTCCCCTGAAAATAGATCTTCGCCTCCATGCCCGAAATATCAATTTTAATATCGCTCCAAACGGACACATCACGGGCAAGTTCTGAGAGATTATCAAACCGTCCGTAAAAATGTTTTTCACCTACGAAAAACCGCGCATACCTGAAACATCCCGGTTCCAGAAACCTGATGATAAAATCGTGATACTCCCCTTTCAGGACAATTTCAATATCATTACACAACTTCCCACCTTCGGCGGTATTGTTCCGGACGATAGTCTCGAGGGTGATATGATCGATATCAGCCGCGAATTCATCGAAATAACGGTATTCAACATAATAGTCGCCGTTGGCATGATGTCCCGTCTTTTCCAGGTCTGACGGTTCTACGAATAAACGCCCGATATTATGTATGATGCTCTGATCACTAAACGGGACGAAGGCCGTCAAAGAGTCGTTTGGGGAGATCCCCCCCTGCCAGCCGTCGGTGAGTACATGAATATGCGTTTGGGCAAGAAGCCTTTTATGCATCGTGACCATAACGTTTGCATAATCCCCGAAACGGTAAAATTCGGTGATCAGTTTCCTTTCAGGGGAAAGAAAATAGACTTCATTGTTCCCGAAGTTCACGATCACACTGTCTCTGGCAGGCCTAAGGTCATAATCAAAAAGCGCTGTATAGGGTGCCTTCCCAACAGGATTTTCACAAACGAATTTTTTCAACGGGTTGCTGAAGAGGTGTGGAAAGATCTGTTTTCTGAAAAACACGAACAGGAAGAATATGCCGAAAAGGATCGTCGCCACAGTTAGCCATATCCTCTGTTTGTGATGGCCGTGACCATGAAGATCGTATTCTGTTTCTTCATCGTACTGCTCGAGATCGAGGCGGTTCTCCTTCCGGAACTCATCCCAGCTGGAATAACCCAGGTATTCAGCCAGAATATTTTTAGTATAGGTATGCGGATGATAAAAGTCACCCGGCGTTTTCTTTTTGCCGAACATCCTTTTCAGGGTCGATTCGCTTATCCTTTTCCCGGTAACTTTTTTTATGTCGTCATCCAGCATCGAATAATTGTAATTTGTCCAGGTATCGACCGGTCCCCAACCGGTTTTTCTGGAAATTTTATCGATGGCCAAAACAGTGAAAAGTTCTTCTTTCATAACGTCCAAATGACTTAATGGTAAAAATATGAAACTTCTGTCAGAATAATGACCTGAAATGACCTGAATATGACCAAATGATTTACACCCGCAATTCACGGCACTTTCGTAATATAGTCTGAAATTTCATTTTAATGAGTAATCTGTCTTTCGGAGAAAAAGCCGGGTATGCACTCGGAGATGTTGCCTCGAATATGATCTGGCAGACTCTGATGTTTTTTCTCCCCATATTTTACACCGGTACCTTTGGCATCTCTGCGGCGGCTGTCGGAACCATGTTCATCATCGTCAGGATCTTCGACGGGATCAACGATCCAGTCATGGGAAGTATTGCCGACCGCACGTCCATACGGTGGTGTAAATTCAGGCCCTATATATTATGGAACTGATCAGGGACGAAAAACTGAATATTGAACCTTTCTATACCCATCGCGTTAAGCCCGAAAATGCCTGGGAGGTTTACGATGGACTGAGAAACCAGAAAGATACCTTCATCGGCGTTATTTTCGATTGGACCTTATAAAACGAATTTATGGCAAAAATGCATACTCTGGGAATGATCGGTTCAGGAATGATCGCCCGTGAACATTTGAAAAACCTGGCCCTGTTCAAAAACGCCAGGGTTAAATGGGCCTGTGCCAGGGAAGAAGATTTTGATCAGCTGAAACAAGTCCGGGAAGCATATAACATTCCTTCAGTGACTACGGATTACAAGATCATACTGAGAGATCCGGAGGTAGACGCGGTTATGATCTGCACACCCCCCTTCTCACACCATGGCATTTTCCTCGACTGCATCGAATACGGGAAACATATCCTTCTTGAAAAGCCGGCAGCCATTGATGAATCACAGATAGATCAAATGCTGAACATCTCCTCCAGGTTCCCGGATATTAAAGTGCTGGAGGCTTCGTGCCGGCATTCCAGGCTACAGCCGAAGTTTCGTTTTGTGAAGAATATCATTGATTCCGGCAGGCTTGGTAAGATTTATTTTATCCATCATAATGCCGTTAATCGCCAGGGCAGAGCCGGCATTGAATACCATCCCAATGCAAAATGGTTTCTAAACCGTGCCATGGCAGGCGGAGGACCTGTTCTGGACTGGGGGGTATATGATCTGTCATTCCATCTCGGGATACTGGGCGATGAGCCGGAACTGAATGACCTAAAGGCCTTCAGTGCCAGAGGACTGGATCATTTCGACTCTGGGGATCATATCTTCGACGTGGAAGAACATGCAGCCAGCATGATGTCCTTTCAAACCGGACTGAAGTACTACTGGGAAAGGGGTTCTCATGCAAATATGGAAGTGCCCGACGAAACCAGGATCTACGGCACACAGGGAGGAATGAAATTCTCCTTCCTGACCTGGGAATCACCTGTAATCGAGATTTTTGAACTCGACAAAGACAATCATCCGGTAAAAAGCGAAGAGGAAGTACCCATGGAGGAGCACGTCAGCGACGGATATGAACTCATGCGGCATTTTCTGGCAGTGCTTGACGGTACTGAAAAACCAATGATGCCTCTCCCGCTTGCTGCCAAACACCTAAGGATCATATTTGAAAATTATCAATCCATGGAAAAAATGTCAAAATAGTACTGGTTAGAGGTTAGTTCAAAAACAGTTTCCCGGTTTTACCGGCCAACTGGACCAACCAGGAGCTGCTCTCTCAAAAGGGGCAGCTCTTTTTATATTCTGACTACTTCAGCCGCTTCATAAAGAAGCTGTTTTTTTGTATCTTTCATCAGCCAAAAGGAGGCAGGAGTATGGAAACCCTGACTGCATTTATTCAAAAACGAGACCTGAAAGGGTTACAGCAATACCTGAAGCAGGATCCTCAAATCCTTTACCGGGTTAATGAACAATCCCTGTCGCCCCTCATGATTGCTGCCTACCATAGGTTCGATGAGGCTGTGAACTACATTGCCTCACAGATGACTAACATGACCCTTTATGAAGCGGTCGTTTACGGAGACAAGACAGAGACGCAACGTCAGCTTTTAAATGATCCCGGAATTAAAGACCGGTATGCTCCCGACGGCTTCACCCCACTTGGATTAGCTTGCTTTTTCGGAAAGAAAGACATTGTTGAATTACTACTGGAAATGCAGGCAGACGTCAATAAGTCTTCGAATAACGATTTTCATGTTGCGCCCCTTCATTCAGCGGTGGCCGGAAATTATGCTGAGATCACAGCACTTCTCCTGGCACACGGTGCCGATCCTGATCTGCCACAGCAGAAGGGCATCAGGCCTGTTCATGCTGCAGCCCTTCACGGCATGGCCGACATCCTGGGTCTTCTTAAAAAATATAATGCCAATTTCAACCTGAAGGATGATAATGGAAAATTGGCTGCCGGCTATGCCAGGGAAGGCGGGTTTGAAGAGCTTTACCAGTCGGTCAAAAGGCATGAAAAATGAAAGGGTTCGTGCAAAACATGAGTATGTTGAATACTCACAACCCTGCCGAAAAAATATCTTCCGGGAATGGCCTGGAATATCACTACCTTGCACTACGATTATATACTTACTTTATGAACTCTGACAAGGTTTTGGAGTTTTAAAGATACAAGCTGAACTTATTCACGAATAATCATCCATTATGAAAATACCGGTCTTTAAACTTGATGCATTTTCCGACAAACGCTTCGAAGGAAATCCTGCTGCCGTCTGTCCGCTCGATGAATGGCTTACGGATACGTTAATGCAAAATATTGCCGCAGAGAACAATCTCTCCGAAACGGCCTTTTTTATAAAAACGAAAGATTCATTTTCTATCCGGTGGTTCACCCCCCTGACAGAAGTGAACCTGTGCGGTCATGCCACACTGGCTGCAGCATCGGTCATCTTTGAGAAATTGGGTTATAAACCCGACACGGTCCTTTTTGAATCGAAATCGGGGATGCTTACCGTCAGGAAGGATGGCGACCTGTATGTCATGAATTTCCCTGCTGACAAGCCCGTTCCTGTTGACCCGCCAGGCGAACTTATCGAAGCTATCGGCGAAAGACCTGATGAAGCCTTTGAAGGCCGTGAGGATTACATGCTGGTCTATGATTCTGAAGATAAGGTCGCAGCCATAAAGCCGGATTTCAGAAACCTGGCTCTTATCAGCCGCAGGGGCGTGATCGTGACATCTCCTGCATCCGGGTATGACTTCGTCTCACGCTTTTTTGCTCCCGCTGCCGGCGTCAACGAAGATCCGGTAACCGGTTCGGCCCATACCACGCTGACACCTTACTGGTCCAAACGGCTGAAGAAGAAACAGCTGAAAGCCAGGCAGATTTCATTGCGGGGCGGTGACCTGTATTGTACAGATAAAGGTGAACGTATCGAGATTGCAGGAAGAACGACTTTTTACCTGGAAGGGCTGATAGAAGTCTGACCCGGATGCCGGGTCAGACAACTTGTCGTCATTTCGAATTTATCAGAATGATGCCGGGCGTTTTCCCTTTTAGTAATGACCTCGTTATATATGACCTATGAACAACAGGGTATCTAATCTATCTTGAATCCGAGATCCAGCCCGGAAATATCTGCCGGATTAAACGGTATCAGCATGGGTAACCGTACTTCAATGTCGTCATATTCGCTGCCGGGGGAAGTGCCGCCCTGTACAAAACCATGTTGGGAAAAGAACCCCGGAGCCTCGGTATTGTGGAGATAGGCAGCAACATCGGTGGAATCGATATTTGGCCACAGGCTGAAAATCTGGGTACTGAAAACATTTTTTATAGAATAATTGTCCAGAAGAACATCCCTGGATGTTTCGTCGAGATTACAGGGAGGAAGGCCTACTTCAGCTACTCCAATATTCTGACTGTATTTACCTGAGGCTACGAATGCCCAGTCGAATCCGGTGTTGCCGTTAAAGAAAATAGCATTTGGATGGTTTGAATTTCCGTACACATCTACGATATCACCTTTCCTGCCAACGAACATTTTTAAAGTATTTATTGCAAAAGGATTGAGCAGCGGGCTGGGTACAGGCAAGCCGGTTATCTGCACCAGCATCCGGGCATCATACCCGTTTTCACCCGCTTCGCTGTAATCGATGCGAAACATAGCCTGCCCAATGCCAGGATCACCGTCACGATTAATATTAAAGGGTTTAAGGATGGCAATGCCTTTTCTTGGTGACCGGTTCCAGAAGATCTGCATGGCATAGCCCCCGTCAGCGGCGATTTCCGATTCCGCATCTGTCACTGAAAGCTCAAATTCCCAGTTTTCCCCGTCGAAATAAGGATTTTCGCTTACTACTACATTTTTCGTCCGGTTGTCTTCATCACTCTTGTAACTGAGGATCATAGGTTTGTTAATCCCATACCGCCACAATCCTTTAATGATGTCTTCCACGATAATCCCGCCGCCGGCTCCGACAGCCATAAAGGTGGCAAGATTTATATAGATCACGTTGCCATTCAAAGTATCAACGACAAGGGCTGCTTTCTTACCGTTCATATCATTGCTCAGAGCCCCCGGAAGCGCTATACTGAATTTCTCCGGAAGGATCGAAGTCTGCCCCGTGTTTATCAGAGGTTCTTTTTCACAACTGCTTAAAATAAGCCCAAGAACAAAGGCTGTGACAGATAAAATGATTATGTGCTTTTTCATGGTTTCAAAATTTAATGTTTAAGATTTGACTTTGAATTCTTAATAACCGGTTTCAAAAGCATCACACACGAATTGTTTTTTACCCTTATACAGGAATGAAAAAATATAAAAAGCCCGAAGTGTCAAGCCTGTCTGGAATTCGTATATTCAACTGTTTTACTGTGTATTATGATAAAATTTCCTGAAAGCAATTTTTTTAACAAGATGATCGGGAAGGGCTGAAGTGAACGGCATAAAGATCATTCAATCTTCAGCTTTCCTTTAATGATCGAAACTTTGAAGGACAGAAAACATGGAAATGTTGTATCCTGAGATCTGAGGGAAATTTAAAATTGATGTATCAATGTCGTTTAGATAAGCTCCCTTCGACTGCGCTCAGGGACCACCTTCGACTTCGCTCAGGGATTGACCGGCATTGAAAAGGTCATACATTTCACGGAAAACCGGTGATAATCCTATCCGGGCAATATTGGAACGGGGAAAAGATCCGTGCGTTCATATATGTGAAAGACTACTTCGCAGCCTGCACGAACCGGACGGTATCAGTCAACACCGAGCAGGCAGAGAAATAACCGACAGCTCCACCAGTGAGATTGGTAGTCAGGTTACCGGGCAGAACGTCGAACCATCCGCCTTTCCATTCTGTCTCGGAGAGGAGGCTACGGATAAAACTTTCATAGCCGGGTGAAAGTGAATATTTTTCCCTGATAATGCTGGCATCTGCCGGGAAACTGAGTTTTTCTGCTCCTGGTTTAAAGACCTGGTTTACATCGATGGTGGAAAGGGTGTAATGATAGAATACTACCGTTTCCTTTTGTCCGGGCAGCGAATCAACCGGCCATTCCACAATATACCTGACCATGGAAGGTTCGGGAGAATCGGTGGCATCGATCAGGTACTGTCCGGTTATAGCCGGATCCTGCCGAAAGCTGAAATCACCGAGTGGCGTTACCGGTACCATTGATGCCACGGCGGTGCAGACCGTATCGGCGGTCCTGACAAATAACTGATACTGCCTGTTAATGACTGCCACGAAAGTAGCTGGCGGCAAATACACCCCTGGTATGGTGTCATTTTCGATCAAGAGAAGAGTATCCTGTCCGTCGGAAACAGCCACCAGTGCATGGCTTACGGGCTCCGGCAGTGAACCGGAATTCGCAACGGGAAGTGACAGCTTTACGTAGTTCATTCCCGGGTGATTGGTCACCATCCCTTCCACAACCAGACCCGGTGGTGCGTATCTGGTCATATCCCAGTCAACCGGCTTCTCGCAGGCTGGAAACATCATCAATATCAATGTGAATATCAAGAGTCTTTTCATCAGAATCTGAAATGATAACTTATTGACGGAATGACCCCGAAAACGTACATCATGGAAGGCTGAAGTTCACGTTGATCACTATGGTCAAGGGGAACCACAAGATTTCCGTTTTCATCTACGACTTTGTTAAAATTTATAATAAACGGATTTTTACGTCCGTAGAGATTAAAAAAGGATATATTCAATACGTGTTCATTTTTTGCCGTTGCTTTATTCAGCCTTATTTCAGTGGCAACATCCAGCCTGTGATAGACAGGCAACCTGTCATTGTTCCTTTCATTGTACCATGGCACCTGGTATCCGTTATAGATATAGTATGCGGTTGGTGAGGTAAAAGGATTGCCTGAAGAGAATTCCCAGTCAGCCGAGAGTGACCACCGGGGTTTAACATGGTAATTCAGGTATAGTGAGAGGCAATGTGGCCTTTCATAATTTGCCGGGAAAGGAAGATCATAATTTTCACCGTGAATCTGTAGTCTTGTGTGGGTAAAACTATATGAAATCCAACCGTTGAATCGGCCATCCGTTTTTTTCAACAACAGCTCGAAACCAAAAGTTTTACCGGAACCATACCTCAGTTGCCCCTCTGTGAAAGGGTTGAAGAGCAGATAGGCATGATCGGTATAACTTATATAATTAAATATCTCCCTGAAATAGACATCAGCATCGAGGTAAACAGGTGCACGGGAACTTCTCCATGTTATTCCCCCCGTCACCTGATCGGAAACAAGGGGTCTGACATTGGGCCCGGACGGAAGCCAGATATCCAGGGTGGTAAAAGGACTTATGGAATTGGAAATACGGTATTCGAACTGGGACGTTCTGGAGAAGGAGACCCTTGCCGCCAAATTGGGATTAAGCAGGAATTTTATGCTCATCCTCGGATCGAGAAACAGGAAACGATAGTATATTTCGCCCTTGTCGTAAACTGTTGTATCGGCTGGCAGGTGAGCGCTGTTAAAAGTAATCTCGGTAGCGGGACCAACGTTTGCCCAGTGCGTTAGCCTGAAGCCATAGCGTATTTCCAGCCAGGGCACAGGTTTTTGGTCCTCATCGAGGTACACGACTGTTTCTGAAGCCTGACGGTCGGACATGCCCGGCAGCCCGGCGTTCGGATCTTTTCCCTGGTAATAACGTCCCGGAGAATAATAATGAGTGCCGAAAAAAGCTCCAAAGCGGAATGTGCTGCCGGGATTGATATAGTATGTAAAGTCAGGCTTCAGGGCAACGAGTGAGATTCCCGAGTTCCACCGGTAATTCCCCTCGTACCAGGTATAAAGATTGTAGTCGTAATTGCTAAGGATGAAACTGTTATTCATGAAAAGCCGGTCCCCGAAGATATGGTTCCAGCGAAGGTTGGAAGCGAAATTTGTCCAACCGAGTCCGTTGGAACGAAGTAAGGCCACCCTGTTCCTGAAATTGTCTGTTCCTGCATAACCGGAAAGAAAAAGCCGGTTTTTCTCATTAAGCCTGAAATTATATTTCAGCATCAGGTCAGAGAAATAGATCTGTTCTATATCCGGATTCGCACCGGACAGCAGCCACTTCAGGTGTGACCGGCGGGCAGAGACAAAGAAAGAACTTTTCTTCCTGAACATCGGGCCTTCCAGGTTCAGCGTCGTTGCTACCGGTCCTGTATTTCCGCTGAAAGTGATCTTCTCACGGTTTCCTTCCTTCAGCTTGATATCCACTACAGAGGATAGTCTGCCGCCGTAAGAAGCAGGCATATCCCCTTTATAAACCGAGATAGTATTCAGAGCATCGGGTGTGAAAGCAGAGAAGATGCCCAGCATGTGAGCCGGATTATATACCGGGGCCTCATCCACGATGATCAGGTTCTGGTCGCTCTCCCCTCCCCTCACATGAAAGAGCGTGGATCCGTCACTGTAAAAATTTATCCCTGGTATGGCCTGCAACGACTTGATGATATCCGGCTCTCCGAGAAAACCCGGCATACTCTTTACCGAAGCCAGGCTGATCTCTTGTCTGCCCTCACCTGAACCCTTCAGTGCCCTTGTTGCTTCATCTGAAATCACCACCACTTCCCCGATATTCTCAGTCCGTTTTTCAAGTTGAACATTATGAATGATGTCCTTCACAAGTCTGATATCCATGGTATCGGTTCTGAAGCCGACAAATGAAAATACAAGCCGGTGAATGCCTTCATCAAGCCGGATGGAATAAAATCCATAACCGTTGGTTGTGGTTCCTGCTCCGGTTCCGGCATCAGCAATAGTTGCCCCGATCAAAAACTCCTCTTCAGTGGAACCTGAAATATGTCCACTGACTACAAATTTTTCCTGTTTCTTAATTTCTGCCGTCTCCTCCTGATATTCTGTTGGTTTCAGAATAATATGATCGCCGAAGATAGAATAGGATATGCCAAGACTGTGAAGGAAAAGGAGAGCGTTTTCAGGAGACTGATCAGTAAGGGTAACCGTGACTGGGGTGTCGATGTCGATTTTTTCAGGATTATAGGAAAATTGGTAGCCGGTTAGTGTACTGATGGAATCGAGGACCTCAGCCAGCCTCATGTTTTTGGCGTGCAGTGTGATCCGCTTATCCCCCTGGGCCCTGGCGGGTGAGAACCATAACAGGAAAAAAAACAGTAATGTTAAACCCGATATTTGGGTGCGGCAGACCATAGCCGATCAGCAACCCGGTCCGGTTAAGTACAATACGCCGTCCTTATCCTGTACCTTCAGATTAAGAGTCTCCCCGATGGTCTTAAGAAGATATTCCAGCGAGGCATTATCGAAAGTAACCGTAATCCGGCAATTTTTTGAGTTGTTGATGTTGACAACAACATCTTTGTCATAGACTTTTTTAATCACGGCGGCAACCTCTTCCACAGAGGCTTCCCTGAAATGGATAATACCTGTATTCCAGGCATTGAAATTGGGATCGGTGTTGGATGTTTTATATATCTCTCTGCTTTTCCTGGAAAAGAGGCCTTTCTGGCCCGGAGAAATAATCTGCCGCTGTTCTTCCTTATTCTTCGGGTAAACTTCGACTTCACCCGTGGCCACTACTACTTCAATCGTATTTTTCTTTTTGTAGGCTTGCAGGTTAAATGATGTACCGAGGACCTGTAGAATAAAATTTCCGGACTGAACGGTGAATGGCCGGGTAATATCTCTTTTTACATTAAAAAAGGCTTCTCCGTCGAGCCGTACATTCCGTTTAACAGCATCGAATTTTCTTGGAAACTCAAGAACTGCACCCCTGTTCAGTGACACAATGGTTCCATCGGGTAAATCAACACTAACTTTTCCTGTTATTGCACTTATCTTTTCATAGCTAAAGGTATGGTACAGAAATACAACACTGTAGCTTAACAAGAGACCTATCACCATCACTGCTGCCACCCGCAGAAGCAAAGGCATGAACTTCAAGGAAGCCTTGTTTTCGTCGGGCTGGGTATCCTCCGTAGTGGAGTTGAGAAAAGTCTCCCATTCATGGTCGATATCGATGTCGATATCGGTGAAGATGGTCAGTCGCCCGGTGGTCTCCCAGATGCTTCTGTACTGATCAAATGTACGAAGGTTCTCCTCTGAGGCAGCTTTCCAGCGCTCGAGATCAATAATGTCATCGGTATTGGCCTCGCCTGAAAGATAGCGGGTGATCAAATCGACCGGAATACTATTTTTTTCTTTTTCAGTCATTTTATAAATTATCGACTTCTCATTGTATCACACATCAACACAAAATTACCCTAACAGAAAATTAAAAAAATTTTATGATTAACCATAATAAAATCACATCCAAATAATCAACAAGTTTTTCCCTGAGAAGTTTTAAGGCTTTCGTCATTTGTGCTTCAACGGTTTTCACCGAAATATTCAGTTTAACGGCAATCTCCCTGTACTTAAGCCCGTTGATACGGTTCATCCGGAAGATAAGTGCACACTTATCGGGTAGTTCGCTAAGGGCTGAAGAGAAAGCAGCTTCCAGTTCAATCGCCTCCAGATTTTCTTGTGCCGTACTCTCCACCATAACGGCCAGGAGATTATCTGAGACTTCTTCAGGGTGAAAACGGGCATGGTCTCTCACATAGTTCAGGCACCTGTTATGAACGGCTGTAAACAGGTAAGACCTTATTGGCTTATCCAGGTGAATCTCACTCTTGTTTTCCCAGATCCTGTAAAAAACATGATGTACGATTTCTTTGGCGGTGTCAGTATCTTTCACATATTTCACCGCAAAATATACCAGGGGAGTGAAATATTCGCGAAATATTTTCTCAAAATCATCGGTGCTGATGAAAGGTGTAATATGTCCGTTTGCCTTCGCCAAAGATATTTTATATGTTTTGCATAAATCTAAGGAATTTGGAGCAAAGGAGAAATCCGGGAATGCAATTAAATCACATTTCAGGCAGGCAGAAAATATCTGATGATGGATTCGGTCATTTTATAACCTCCCGCGTGGTAAAGGGAATGACCATGGAGAATATCCCCTTCCTTCATGATGTAGGGACCGCCGGTCAGCTCATCATTGCAATGCCGGGTGAGGCTCTGCACCCCGTCAGAGGTTATTTCCGGATGAAATTGTAAGGCAAGGACATTCCGGCCAAAAATAAACGACTGGTTAGGCGTAGCATCTGAACTGTATATACGGGTAGCTCCTTCAGGAAGGTGAAAGGTCTCTCCGTGCCAGTGAAATACCGTAATGATATCGGGAAGGAAGCCAAGCATAGACGCGGGTGCCGTTTTTATTACCGGAAACCATCCTATTTCCGGGTATGCAGCTTTGAAAACCTGTGCCCCCAGAACATCGGCAATGATCTGGGCGCCCAGGCAAAAGCCGATGACGGGTTTATCCCGCCCTATGGTTTCTCTCACCCTTTGCTTTTCCTGAACGAGCCACGGATATTGATCTTCATCGTGGATACTCATCGGTCCCCCCATTATGAGAAGCAGATCATAAAATGAAGGATCAGGTACCGGCTCGTCCAGGTAAACCCTGGCAATGTTCATCTGATGACCGGCTCTCTCACATATCGTGATGATATGACCCGGAGTTTCAAAAGGTACGTGTTGAATGGCCTGAATTCTCATGTTAAAAATTTTTGAGGAGTTATACTTCAAAAATATAAAAAGATCCGGCCTTTTTACAAAATTTCAGTATGGTTCTTACCCTGATCCGGGCATCCTTGTCATCCCCCTCTTTTTTCGGGGCTGAGAACAGTCTATTCAAACCTTAAAATAATTCCGGTTGCAGGAGTATGCTGAATTTTTAACCGGATTTCCTACCTTTGGATATCAAAATCAAAGAGAATGCAGGATCGACATCTACATAGTGACAAGTATTTTGAGGAACAGACATACACTTCGAAGCATTATGTCATCCCATTTATTGAAGGGGTTAAAAAACTTGAGCCGGGCATGACAGTGCTTGAAATCGGTTGTGGTGAAGGAGGAAATCTGCGGCCCTTCCTCGATTTGGGGTGCATGGCCACGGGCGTTGATATCCTGGACATCAAGATTGAAAACGCAAAAAAGATTTATGCTCAATATCCAAACAGGAAAAACCTGACCCTGGTTTGTGAAGATATATACGAGGTCGGGGACCGGTTCGACAACACCTTTGATATCATTATCATGCGTGATGTCCTTGAACATATTCACGGCCATGAGCGGTTTTTGCATTATGTCAAACGGTTTCTGAAATCCGACGGGGTGTTTTTCCTTGGTTTTCCGCCATGGCAAAACCCTTTTGGCGGACACCAGCAGATGTGTCACAGCCGGCTCCTGAGCAGGTTCCCTTACCTGCATCTGCTTCCCGGAAGAATGTACCCGGGTATCTTGAAGCTCTTCGGCGAAACGGATAGTGGCATTGAAGGACTCCTTGAGATCAGGGATACGCGGATAACCATTGAAAAATTCAGACGGATCATCCGGAAAGAGCAGTATGATATCAGGAAGGAAGTTTTCTGGTTCATTAATCCGAACTATGAGATAAAATTCAGGATGAAACCCAGAAAACAATGGCGGCTTATTGCTTCAGTTCCATGGATAAGAAATTATATGATCACAACGTGCTACTATATCCTCTCATACCATCATTAGGTATTTTCGGCTGATATCCATAAATTTACCTAAAATCTGTCTATGTACAGGTGGTATGCCTTCATCGGAATAATTTGTATCCTGGGTGCCGTTTTGATCTGGTTTTCGGTTCCAAACCGACCTGCCAGGAAAAGCCGGCGTAAGCGAGAGCATCAGGAGGAAGCATTTCCCGTCGGACTTATTACCGGTTTGCTGGCTGGAACCTTATTAGGATTCCTGCTGGGGATCTATACCAGTAATTTCACTCTTGGAATTATCCTGGGACCCGGAGTGGGCATTGCCCTGGGGATTGCCATGGCCCTGCTGGAAAGAACGGATAAGGAAAGTACCGAAAGGAGGCGCAGACGTAAATTTGAACTCTGGTTGTATCCCGCCATCTTAATAGTCCTCCTTGCCTTAATCTGGGTAATAAAAACATACTTAGATCTGCCTTATTAGCTATGAACCTGGAAGCCGAGAATTTCATCCTGAGGTCATGGAAAAAAACAGACCTGCCCGAACTGGTAAAACTGGCTAACAATAAACAAATTTTTGATAACCTCAGAGATCTGTTTCCATACCCGTATACCACCCGTGATGCCAGGTTGTGGCTGGATTTTGTCGAACAGAACGATAACCCCCCAAGATTTTTCGCCATTGAAACCGGCGGCTTGTTTGCCGGAAGTATCGGATTTGAATTAAAATCAGACATTTACAGGAAGAATGCAGAAATTGGCTACTGGCTCGGTCAGCCATACTGGAACAGGAACATCATGACTGAAGCCATCATCCTGATCACGAACTACATTTTTCTAAATTTGGATATCGTCAGGGTCTATGCCGAACCCTTCGCCGATAATACCGCTTCGCGCAGGGCACTCGAAAAAGCAGGTTTCAGATGCGAAGCAGTATTCCGGGATTATGTAGTTAAAAATAATATTGTGAAAGACAGCTGTATTTACGCTGTTCTGAAAAAAGACTGGTTTCCTCCTGTCTGAAATTATAACACCGGCGGAAGGAAAAAAAAACCTGTCCAACAGCCTTGGACAGGTTTAC
Source organism: uncultured Bacteroidales bacterium (assembly GCA_963732905.1). GTDB lineage: Bacteria > Bacteroidota > Bacteroidia > Bacteroidales > DASQZK01. The sequence continues at coordinate 608,022 of CAVTBM010000001.1, read as the reverse complement.
CTCAGGGTTTTCAAGCACAAAGAAATTATTTTGAACCCGTTTTCACGGTAACGTAGTAAATAAGCTTCAGGGTGAAACTATAGCCGTCCAGCTTTTCTGAGTAAGGATTGCCCGATGCGTCGGTAAGACTGAAACCGGCATTCATATAGAAACTTCCCGGAGAATCCAGCCAGGCGGTTACTTTCTTCAGTCCCGGCAAAATTTCATCCACATTGTCCTGCTCTCCTTTACCGGCGATATCCGATAGTTTAAAACGTGATATGTTTCCAATCCGGATACTTTCCGTGCTGTCAATATTCCAGGCAGTAATGAATCCAGCAAAATAAAGGTCTGAGGGTGCATTGTAGTCTGAAATGGAAAAGGTGATCTTTTTAACATCGAAACCATCGATATGATCCTTGAAATCATTGTAATCGGATGAACTTTTCACATCCACAAACTCTGCATCGGTCACACCGTTGTTATCTGATAACCGGACCGTGAAGGATTTCGTATATTCCGTATCTACATCCGGAATAAGTTTATCAAACAGACTGCAGGAAGCTGAACCAACCAGAAGCAATATTGACACAGGTCCTATGATCTTGTTCATTATCATTCCGTTATAGATGTATTTGATGCAATATACTACTCTATTTTTCACCGGTAAAGCAAAACCCGAAAAATTAGATAGAGAGGTGAATTGGCAGGTTAAATATTGGTTTTGAAGAGATAATTCAATATGGGTATCATTACTCTGGTTTCATGATCTGACGAATATCCATTTAAGACATTGATCTGGTTTACTGTCCGCTCAGGAAGCTTCCCCATTCCGGCGTCAGCCTGTACATTCCGTTCCGGCAACCAGTTTTAGCAACCAGGGCACCGGTCGTTCATAAAAATATCTGAGCCGGGGTTAAATATTCACGAAACTCCGTATATTTGAATTGGAAAAAAATCCTTTACAACTTAAGCCCATTACGAAAAAGAATCCTGATGCAGGTTTTTCAACGTGCTTATTTGATAATCACCACTCTGGTTGTTTTTTTATCTCCTGTCCAGTCACAGGACACAGTCTTCATTCGAAATGGATTTTCCGAAACCCGGGTACAACCAGAACAAATCGGCTTTCTTCAGGAAAAGCCCGGCACCTTTCAGCTCAGTGACCTTCGTAACCTGCAGTTCAGTTCAGATACCGGTGACATTCATTTGTCTGGTACCGGGGCCGGATTCCGGGGCTTCTGCAGACTGATAGTCAGGAATATTTCAGATAATACGGTAGATATCAGCGTTTCAAGGACTATTCCAGATTCAGCAAACGTTTACATTTATAATGATGTCGGGCGGATCATAAAGTGTGAGCGGTTAAACATCAGGGGGCTCAGGCTTTATGGAAGGATACAGATCCAGCCCGGGGAAGTGCGCAACATATACGTTGATCTTCTCACTAACAGCGAACATGTCTTCCCCAAAATACGTGACCTGGAGTTCAGGTTGTTCAATTATAATCACTTCCTTCAGAAAGAATTGCCCGACCGTTTCATCGATGCCCTTCTCATTGGCCTTCTGCTGTTCAGCGCCATTCTCAACCTGATCCTGGGTCTGATCCTCAAGCGATCTTCCTTTATCAGTCTTTTCTTCTACCTGCTGTCGCTCGTACTTTTCTCCTTTTCTTTCCTGGGATTCTATGATGAATTCATCATGCATACCCGGTTCGATGTCCCAATCAGTCTGCCGTCTTATTTCCTGACCCTGATCCTGTTTCTCCTGGTGAGTAAAAAATATCTTCAGCTTGAAAAGCACCTTCCTGGCTGGAATACCATTACTACAGTGATCATGTTTTTCCTGATCATTTCCATTCCTTACTACTACCTCACGGTATATGTGAAAAGCCTATATAATAATTTCCTTGCCTTCTCTTCACTTTTTTTCTTCGTGGCGGCGGCTCTTCTCGGACTCATCGAATCGGTTATTCTTCTGAAAAAGGAACAGAAAGCCAAATTTTTCCTCATCGCCAACCTGCTCGTGGTGATCTCACTGGCCATCAATATTTTTCTTGACAACAAATACCCTGTGGTTGTCGGGTCCGTGATACAGGGATTCATTTTTACATTTGGTCTGGCTGAGGAGATCAAAATTCTTGACAGGCAGAAACTGAGGTTTCAGCAGAGATATATCAAACAACTGGAGGTAAATCTGAGGCTCAAGGATAACCAGACCTCCGAACTGGAAAAAAAAGTGAGTGAACGGACGAAGGAACTGAAACATGCCAATGCTGCCCTGCAGGAGAAAAATACCATTGTGGAACAACATAGGGAGCTTCTTGAGATCAGGAACAAAGAAATCAAGGACAGCATCGAATACGCGAAAAGGATTCAGAATGCCTCCTTCCCTTCCAGAAAAATCCTTGAAAATATTACGCACGATTACTTTATCCTCTATAAGCCAAGGGACATTGTGAGCGGCGATTTCTTCTGGTTTGGTGAGGTAGATGACAAAATCATCATCATTGTGGCCGACTGCACCGGACATGGCGTACCTGGCGCTTTCATGAGCATGTATGGCATTGCATTTCTGAATGAAATCGTGAACAAGGAAAAAATATACCATCCTCACGACATTCTGAACCTGCTTAGGGATAAGATTGCCAGTTCCCTAAACCGTGGGGATAATGAATTTGAAACGATGGACGGCATGGACATGTCTGTGCTCACTTATGATCCGGAAGCGTCACGGATACTTTTTGGTGGTGCAAACAATGCTATGTACTTCATGCGTGAGGGTGATCTTCAATTCATCAAAGCCGACAAAATGCCTGTGGCTTTCTACCAGAAAATGGATCCCTTTACTATGACAGAACTCAAAGTAAGAAAGGGGGACTGTCTGTACCTTTTTACTGACGGGATCATCGACCAGTTTGGCGGGGATATGGGGAAAAAATTTCTGTCCAAAAGACTGAAAGATGTGATTCTTGAAATTTCCCACCTGCCGATGACCGAGCAGTTAGGACTGTTTGAAAAGGCTTTCACGGAATGGAAAGGCGACTATTTCCAGGTCGATGATGTACTGATGGTTGGTATGAGACTCTGACAGAAAAAATAAACACGCAGTCCGGCCCCGGAGGACTGAACTGCGTGTAAACCCAAATTGAACACTCTGCTCAACCGCACTTATCCGTATCTTAATGAGTAATGATGTACTTTTTCAACCTGGATTTCCCAAAGATCAATATGTAAACCCCATGGAAGTGAGCGCCGAGGTAATTTCCGGATTCGACATAAAAAGGTTCCACAGGAGTCCTGTTCTGTAATTTTCGATCATGACAATAATGGGGCCTTCATCGATGGCCAGGAATGAGTCGGCATACCAGCTGGCGGTAGGATTGAAGGCATCATAAAACCCATAGGTACCCCATAGTTTATCTCCCAGAAAATAATAAAAGGTATGGATTGCATCCATGGATTGTTGGGGTGTATAAGGTATCGATGAGATAGCTGCCGTTGGTGTGATGACACCCAGGTCATTCGTTGGTGAATGTGCAGAATAACCCGTATTACCATCGCTGGCCGTGAGGCCCCAGCAGGTTGAGGAATAGCCCGCAAAGTTCTTTGGATCATCAGCACAGTACGCCCAGTTTATGAGGCTGTGATTAACATTTTGTTCCCAGTAATCAACATAGGGTCCCTTCAGGTTTTGCGGATTCAGCCCCAGAAATGAGTACTGCGTGAAAAAGAGCGGCCCTCCGTAAGACGGTCCCTCCGGCAGGACATAACCATAGTATTTATTCCCGTTTAAAACAGATCCGCTGTTCATATAACCCTGGTAATATGAGGCAGCAGGAATGGGATGTGTAGGAGATCCGATACCCAGGACATAACAGATCATCGTTTCGTTATATCCCTGTAGCTTGAGGTTTATGGCCCATCCATTGGTTGGTGACCAATGCCAGTAGAGTGCATTTTCACCCCGGGAATAGAAGTCATATTCGACACCATCATAGAGGGCGTTTATCCGGTCGATCAAACTTTTCTCGGCCGGCACATCTGGTTCAAGGTATTGCCTGAAGGTCAATAGGCCCTGAATCATGAATGACGTCTCCACGAGGTCGCCCCCGTTATCGTCCGGACTGAAAGGAATGATTTTGCCTGTGGACCCGTTCAGCCAGTGGGGCCATGCGCCGTGAAACCGGTCACAGGTTTCGAGGAATGACAGTATGGTTCCCATGCGTGTGAGGGCCTGATCCCTGGTAATGAAGCCCCTCTCCACTCCTACGATCAGTGACATGATCCCGAAACCTGACCCACCGATGGTAACCACGTCCCCACTTCCGAGTCTTTCCCTGGCAAGTCCGCACACAGGGTGGGCATAATCCCAGAAATATGCAAAGGTTTGTTCCTGGATCCTGGTGAGCAGCTCATCATCGGAAATGACCGGGAACTTATAGACCGAATCAACGGCAGCATAGAATGCATTTGAAAAACCCCCGAAGGCAAAGCCTTTTGCCCCGGTCAGGTTTGAAGAAATGGTGAAGTAATATTTTTTAAAGGTTTCCAGCCTGCCGGAGGTAGAAACCGAGACTTTCAGTGAATCCTGCGAAAGGGAAACGGAATAATCCGTTGTGCCAGAGAGATCAATAAAGGAAGAATAACCGGCAGGGTCCAGGGGCCGGGAAAATACAAGCTCAATGTCGGCACCGGCAGCACTGACATTTACAACCGGTGAAGAAGTATTGAAATCTGAACCATTTATGGTCGCCGACTGTATGGTCAGCTCACCGGTCATGGTATTGAAGTTATAGGTATACCCGGGAAAGGTCTCTCCATTGACTCCTCTGATGTCCGGAGAGATGCTCAGGATAAAGGCAGATCCGTAATCAAGGTTTGTAACCGGATCCAGAACGACCGAGCTGTTATTGTCGAGGTAAGAAATACGGGTGCTGACAATTGCCGAATCGGCATCCCTGAGAATAATGTTATTGCGGATATCCATTGTATCGAGTGAACCACTGAATTCAACCACAAAGTTTCTGTCTACAGGCACACCGGATGTCACTTCGCCAAAATTCAGATACATATCCCCTACCCGCGTTCTTGTTAACTGAAGTGTCCCATGGACGGCCGGTGCCGGGTTTTCCTTTTTGGAACAGGAGAACTGGATTACAAGGAAAAAGCAAATAACAGGTGCGGCAAAAAACTTTATACGGTTAAGGTTCATTTTCACGGGCAGATAGATTATTTAAGGAATTGGCCTCACAATGCTCCCATGCACCAGTTTTATTGCTTTAAGCATAATTCTACTGTCCAGTTATGCCAACTCCATTTAAATTTATCATCGTGGCATGGAAGTTTCATTAAGAAGAAAAAGGGAGGGCCACGGTCAGGGCCCTCCCCGTTTTCAGTTTAATTCTATTTATCAGGGCTTACCAGAATTATACATCAGTGAAATTTCATTTTCGGTAAGCACTTTGTGATAGATGCTGACATCGTCGAGCATTCCCTGGAAATGACCGTTATTCGGATCGGAGTAAGCAGCCCAGGAATCCGTGATAGTCGGATCTGTTTTGTCCTGGATAAAGCCGAAAGCAAGGGCATTATTACCGGCATTTCCTGCGAATTTAAGGCCTGTAGCATTATATAATGCATTGTCTGAGCCATAGAGATTGAAATCCTGCTGCTTCATCATCTGACCATCAATATAGATGGTTCCGACTTTTGTAGCGCTGTTATAGGTAAATACAAGATGTGCCCATTTTTCTGCCAGGAGGCCGTTCACACCGGTACCGTTATCAGAGGTCAGGTCACGACAGTAAGTCCAACCCTTCCATCCGCCGTTATCTTTGGTTGTTCCCGTGTTTCCACCGTTAAACCAAAGGTCCTGTGAAGCGGAACTGCCATCAACAAGACTATACTGGGCTGCCAGCTTGCATTCACCGAGTCCGCCGTTACCGTTGTTATTGATTTCGACCTGGAATCCCTGCCAGGCGGACAGACCCAATACAAACTGGTCTCTTTTTGCGGTGGAGTCCTGTTTTACCCATAAGCTAAGGCTGAAATCATTGGTGTTCATCAGCTGGTCGCCATTAGCAATCTCAATCAGGCTGGTGGTCCCGTTAAATTGTGCGGCCATGCCTGAAGCGCTGTTATGGGAGGCGCCATACGTAATATCTGTAATACCGCCGGTAATCGGATTGTAAGTGCCGACCTGGTCGTTGGCATTGTTTTCAAAATTCCAGTAGGCAACGGCACCTGCCGGTGCAAACAGTCCTTCCGTGGTAAACGTCCTTTCGAAAGCTGTCAGAGCCAGGCCTCCGGTTGACTGGATATCGGCGGTAAAATTAAGTTTATAAAGGGCTCCCATACCCAGTTCACTCTGAGGAGTAATGGTCAGTTCCTTACCGTTTACCTGAACATCCAGAGGGATATTCGTATTATCATAATCCTGGGTCATGGTCACCGAATTATTGTTAACCGATGCAGGATCAATATTCTCGGTAAACGTCGCGGTAATGGTAGGAGTTGTGGGTACATTGCTCGGTGATGTGGCACCGTTAAGATCAATGTCCCCGGCCACCAGCGTGGAGATTTTCGGCGCTGAAGGGCTGGAATCTTTCTTACAACCGGTCGGTAGAACAAGAAGTACGGCCATTGCAAGACTAATACTCAATAAAAGATGCTGTTTTTTCATAGTTAAGCAGATTAAAGATTTAATAATTGATTTATTGCCAATTCGGGTTTTGAACTAATGATCCCTGTGAAATATCGATTTCATTTTGTGGAATCGGAAGAGTTTCATATTTCGAAGTATAGCCAAGGGGGCCAAGGACCTCCTGGGCTTTTCCTGTACGTACCAGATCCCAGAAGCGGTGACCTTCCATGGCCAGCTCATGACGCCGTTCTTCTATAATAAGGTCGCGGAGACTGTCCTTATTGGTCTCTGTGATGTCGGGAAGAATAGCATCATTTCCCTGACGTGCCCGTTTCCTGACCTGGTTCAGGTATACCAGTGCCTGATCAGGCTTGTTATCCTCGTTCAGGGCTTCTGCAGCCATGAGGAGGACATCGGCATATCTGATCAGCCGGCGGTTGTGGCCCCATTCTTCGATAGTAGACGTTCCGGGTACCCAAACCTTCCGGTTATAACACTGCAGGGCAATAAGGTTGCCATTATCGTCGAAGGTCGAATCAGGAGTTGTTCCGTCGCCCAGAATCAGGACCCCGTCGAGAGTATCTCCCAGGTCGATGATCGTTCCTTTCAGCCGGGGATCGCCCTGTTCAAAAGAATTACGCAGGTCTTGCGTAGGCCGGTTAAAGCCCCATCCCCGGTTTGGCGAACCCCTTACGCCCTGCGTGTTGGCATACTGGTCACCGGGGCCGTCGCCGCCATCGACGGGTAATGCCCCGACCTCAAATACCGATTCTATTCCGTGTTCACCATTGATCCCACAGGCATCGGCAAATACAGGTTCAAGCGAGTATTCATCAGAATTGATGACTTCAAGGGCATATTTTTCGGCATTCACATAATCGTGATTGAAAAGGTAAACCTTCGCCAGCAGAGACTTTGCGGCACCTTTGGAGGCACGTCCGTTATCAGCGGCCAGGTACTCACTTTTCTCGGGCAAAACCGAAATAGCAAATAAAAGGTCGCTTTCAACCTGGTTGTAAATATCTGCTACCGGGGATTTTGCCACCTTTAGGGGAGGGTTTTCCGTGGTGATAAGGGGAACATCCCCGAATGCCCTCACCAGGTCAAAGTACAGGAGGCCGCGGATAAACCGTGCTTCACCAATGTACCTGCTCCTGATAGTGGTATCCATTTCAATTCCGGGAACAAGATTGATGACCACGTTGGCTCTTTTAATACCCTGGTATAATGTACTCCACCAACGGTCGAGACCGTCCTGAGCGGTGGTGATGGTAAAATTGTCATAAGGACCTACTGTAGGAAGCTGGTCGTTGGGATTGCTGCCTTTGATGGCATCGTCCGACATAATATCGAGGATGGGGTACCCTCCTGAATTATAGAACCAGTCTCTGAGCGTTGAATAGGTCGCATTCGTTGCCAGGAGTGCGTCTGATGAAGTTGTAGGGAAGGTTTCCTGGGTGAGTGTACTCTGCAGGTCAGTATTCAGAAAATCCTTACACCCGGAAAACATGAACGTCATCAGGATCAATGTGATGATGGTATATATGATTGTTTTCATATCTAAAAGGATATATTTAAACCAATGGAATACTGCCGGGTAGTCGGATATGTGCCCTGATCTATCTGGTTGCTGATCACGTCACTGCTGGCGATATCGGGGGAATATCCGGTAAATTGGGTAAGAGTATAAAGGTCGGTACCTTTAAGATAAACTCTTAATCTGTCAACAGATAACTTCTTAAGGAGTTTATCCGGAAGAGTGTAGCCCAGGATAAAAGTTCTGAACCTGAAGTACGAGCCATCCTGGATAAACCTGTCAGAGGGCTGGTAATTATAACCCCCGAACGAAGGCCTTGGTTCCGTATTGCTCGTATTGGGTCCTGTCCACCTGTTAAAAACGTGTGATTCGAAATTATACGGGTTGGGCCTGACCATCTCTTTGGCATTGAATATCTTATTGCCGGTTTGCCCCAGAAAATCGAGAGAAAGATCAAATCCTTTATAGCCGGCGGAGAAGTTAAGCCCAAAAATGAAGGTCGGGATGGGTGATCCGATATAGGTACGGTCTTTGTCATTGAGGATACCGTCTTTGTTCACGTCCACAAACCGAAGATCTCCAACGCCGGCATTCGCCATATGAGGATAAGCATCAAGTTCCTGCTGAGTCTGGAAAATGCCATTGGTCCTGTACCCGTAAAAGGCGCCGATAGGCAATCCCACACGGCTCTGCGTTACTTTCGTCCCGTCGGCGAGGCCGCCACCGAACAGGACGGAATCGGAACCGCTTGATCCCCCGATGGCCAGGTCCTCATTATGAATGGTTGAACCCAGAGCCCCTATGCTGTAGCTAATGTTCCCTATCTGACTGTGCCAGGCCACGTTGTATTCAAACCCTCTGTTCAGAACAGATGCGGCATTGAAAAATTTCTTCTGGTCATTCCCGTTTCCCTGGATGCCAGGAATGGTAAGGGCAAGGAGAATATCATCGGTTAGCCGGTGATAATAATCGAACTCACCGGTCAGACGATTCCCAAGGAGGCCGATCTCGAGCCCCGCATCAAACTGTTTTGTTGTCTCCCACTTCAGATTGGGGTTGCCGCTTAGTCCGAATGTGGCCGCTGAGGCTGCTGCTTCATTTACCCCGAACACGGCGAGCAGGCTCTGATCCACCTGGTCAAACCTGGCCGTATAATTGATTTTTTCATTGCCGATCAAACCGTAACTCGCCCTTAGTTTAAGATTGTTGATAAGTTTGACATCCTTCATGAAGGATTCATTGGAGATATTCCAGGCGATGGCCGCCGAAGGAAAATTGCCGTACCTGTTCCCGGATGCAAATTTTGAAGATCCGTCCCTACGGAAAGTTACCGTAAGTATATACCTCCGGTCAAAGGTGTAATTAGCCCTGAAGAGATAGGATAACATGGTGTAGAACGAACCGTCATCTACCCCGTCCGAGAATTTTTGAATGTTATTTACATTATTGGACAGGTCATATATATTGCTTGGTTGGATATACCAGAACTGGCTCTGGTCCCTGATGAGATTTGAACCGGTAATGCTTAAATTTTCAGAGGTATACTTTTGCATGGTATACCCGGCAACAGCATTCAGGGAACTCTTTCCGAAGCTGTTCTGATAGGTTACGGTATTTTCCCAAAGCCAGTTCAAACTCTGGTTCCTTTGTTTAGTAAGATTACTCTGAACATTTTGCTGCTGGCTTGCCGTACCGTCTGGATTATAAACCGTGTATGCCGGAAGGAAATTCAAGGGTGTTTCAAAATCCGCATCAAGACCAAAACTCGACTTGAGGGTAAACGTTTTGAAAATTGTGGCCTCACCATATATATTCCCGACGCCCCTGAAGCCTTTGTTGAAATCATGTGAGTAATTGAGTGCTGCCAAAGGATTCCCGACATTGTATACTACTGCATAGCTGCCGTCATCGTAATACGGCTTGAGCACCGGCTGCGCCCGGTAGGCAGCGTAGGTGACGTTTGGTGCATCCTGCCTCTGAAAAGGAACGATGGAAATATTGTTCCCAAATCTCAGGTTTTTTGACAGATCATACCTGTTGTTCAATCTCAGTGAAAGCCTCTGGTAGGACGACTTGTCAATGATACCGTTCATTCCATAGTACCCGATGCCCACGTAGTAGTGATTCACTTTTGTGGCGCCTGACACTGAAAACTGGTAACTCTGCATGGGAGCCGTATGGAAAATAAGATCCTGCCAGTTGGTGTTGGGAACCAGGTCCACGTTATTATAGGATCCCGGTTTGATCTCGTTGGAAATGACGGCAAACTGGCGTCCGTTCAGCATATCGATTTTCTTTGCTACCTGCTGAATGGTGTACTCTGCATCAAAGCTGAACTGCGGTTTACCATTACCGACAGTACCGGATTTTGTGGTGATAATAATTACGCCGTTTGCACCTCTCGACCCGTAAATGGCGGTGGCAGATGCATCTTTAAGGACCTCTACAGAAGCAATGTCCTCGCTGTTCAGAAAGGAAATATCGTCGAGGATGACACCGTCGACCACATAAATGGGGGATGAATTATTGAAGGTGCCGACGCCGCGGATCCTAACAACAGGCGTCGCTCCCGGAGCACCTGACGTGTTGGCCACATGGATCCCGGCAACTTTGCCCGAAAGGGACTGAACCGGATCCAGAGAGGTGACCTTTGTGATGTCGGAAGATTTAACCGTACTAACCGCACCGGAAAGGTCACTTTTCTTAACGGTACCGTAACCGATAACCACCACCTCATTAATTGCCTCGGCTTCCACCTTGAGCTGCACATTGATCACGGTTTTATCGTCGATGGGGATATCCTGCTGCCGGTAACCGATGTAAGAGAATACCAGCGTGTCATCCCCGGGATTTACGGGAATAGAATAATTCCCGTCGAGACCGGTAATAACTCCCCGGGTTGTACCCTTAATAAATACGTTCACTCCGGGAAGGGGACTTTGATCCTCAGCTCCGATCACATTACCCGTGATCTGCCTTTGCTGGGCAAAAATGACCGGTGCTGAAAGCAATAACAGCAGGAAAAAAGAAAAAAGCTTCTTAGGTCCGCGGTTTTTGTGTGAATTCATAGATTAACAGTTTATAGCGTTTTATCAGCATGAGTATAAGGAATATCAGGCGTTCATTGTTCGTTTTTTTTCAATGTTATATAAACTGTGCATGAGTCAATTAAGCCATCCCCCCCTGAAACCAGCCCTTCTCAAGCCATTCACGATGTATTTATTCTTTTTCATCATGTCCCAGATCAGTCCGGTCTGATAATTTTCCAACTGGATCAGAATCGGGCCCTGATCGATGCCGATATAGTCGGTATCAAACCAGCCCAGACTGCCTGTCGGATTTTTATAGGTCATATTAAAGGCATCTTTGAACCCGTATTTCCTGTAAAGGGAATCCCCGAACTGTTGCTTCATGGTGATGAGTGCACTGATACACTGGTCGGGGGCAAAGGGCAACGAACCGCCAGCAGCTGTGGGTGCAATGGTACCATCGTCAATTGTATCAATGACACTTGCTCCCCGTGCCCTGTACGTCCAGAACTGTTTTAATCCCTTCCCCGTCATCTGAGAAGTTTGCGCGGGACCATCGCAGGCTGTCAGCCCCCATATATTTTCGGAATAGGCATTAAACCCCCCGGGGTTATCGCTGCAATAGGCCCTGATGCTAAGGGTTGCCCTGCGTGAGTTTTCAAAATAATCAATCCCTTTTCCTCTCATATAATCATCCTGAATGCCCCTGAAGTCGATGTACATCTGGGAATACTGGTGTCCGAACAACGGACTGAAATTGACCATGTCGTGCCTGTAAAACCCGGCCCAGTCATAAGGCTTGCACCAGGCAGTCCAGGCGCTGTCGCCAATAGGATGTGTCGGCGATCCCATGGCCATAAGGACCAGGATCATCCCTTCGTTGTAGCCAACCCATGTCGATTTCAGGAATCCGCTCTCAGGATGATAACCCATGGACAGGGCATCGCCACCGTTAAGTGCCCAGTCCCACCGGACCCTGAGATACAAGGAGTCAGCCAGTGACCTTATCCCGGTCTCTTCCGGATCATCCCCGTCAAAATACGACTGACAGGAAAGGATTCCGGCCATGAGAAGTCCGGTGTCGATGGTAGAAAGTTCAGTATTCCGGTACCGTACACCTTCACCATAGGTAAGAAAATGATAATAAAATCCATGGTATCCGGTTATCCCGTGTTCTTCCGGACCCTGTTTTGAATTCCAGAACCACCGTAATGTCTTCAGGACCCGTTCTGCCCCTTCGCCTCTTGTAATATATCCGTTCTCTATGCCCACAAGGCAGGCTGTCAGTCCAAAGCCCGTGGCGGCAATACTGGTGAAGTGCTTTGTAGGATACCTGTCGGGGATGCCCCAGGTGGGTTTGTCTACCTGCTCCCAGAAATAATTAAAGGTCCGCTGTTTCAGATCGGAAAGAAATGCAGTGGTGTCGTTGACAGCATTCGTGCTCTTGTGATCGCCTGCACAGGAAAAGATAGCCGGTAATGCGATAACAACCATCAGGATCAGAAAAAAGCTAAATTTTACGGATCTGTAATGTCGGTTTATCATGTGCGATAAAGGATTTCACAATTCAGGAATACAGAGGCAAGTTAATTACTCTTTGTATCTTACTGAAAATCTTTACCTTCACTTAATTACTTCATGCTTTTAAACAGCATAAAACTGACTACATCAATCCCTCATCAATTCAAAGAATAATTCGGGTATGTGTCTGATAATGGAGAGTTCGGAAACTGAAATTGTATAAAATAAATATACGATGTTCGTGGAAAAGTTAGAAATTCATCAGGAATTCAATGAGATTATCTTCGGTATTGAGAAATAAACGCTTTCGGAGGCGGTAACGGCGGATCTCAACGCCTCTTACGGAGATGTTCAGCAGGGGTGCAATCTCCTTGGAAGAGAGATTAAGCCGTAAATAGGCGCAAAGTTTCATGTCACTTGGAGTAAGCTCAGGATAATTGCTTTTAAGTCTCATGAAAAAATTTTCATGTGCCTGGTCGAAATGCATCTCAAATATCTTCCAGTCGTCTTCAGAAGAAAGGTTTGAATCGATCATGCTGATCAGTCGGTCGTAATGATAATTCGGATACCTACCCCCGAGATCTTTTTTCTGACCAGTGATTTCATCCTTCAGCTTTATCAGCAACTCATTCTTCTTTAGGATTGTCATGGTGTAATTGGCCAGCTGAATATTTTTATGAGAGACTTCGGATTGTAATTTTTCATTTTTCAGTCTGATCATTTCCTGATCAGCCATCAATTTTACCCTCTGTCGTTTTTCCTTTTCCAGAGTCTGCATCCTGGCAGCATGTGCCTTTAAACGCCTGACAAACAAAACCCTGAGAATTATTATAATGGCGAACAGGAAGGCTCCGTAGATCAGCAGAGCGGCTATGGAGGCATACCAGGGCCTTCGGATTTTTATCCCCAGAGCGACCGTCGGGCTGATACTGCCATCCAGTTTCAGGGTTCTGAGCATAAACCGGTATTCACCGGAAGGCAGTCGTGTAAAAGTGACCTGAGATTTTTCCGACCATTCTGACCATTGGTTATCAATAGTGCCGAGACGATAGCTGAAGGCAGGTGAGGCAAAAATCTGGTCGGCTGAAAAGGATATATCCAGGTTTCTGTATGCGTAGGGTAATTCCATGACAGCCTTACCGGGATTTACCTCGGCCAGCCAGGTCCGCTTTTTCCTGTCAAATGCCCTGACCATTCTGATTAAGGGCCTTGCCTGCGGATATGTAAATACCGAGTCACTTTCGGAATACAGGGCAAATCCATTATCCAGACAAAGCAGGTAAAGGTTATTCTTTAAAATGGAAACATCCGAATGCCCTGTTCCAAAATAGGCACCCTGCCTGGAAAGATCATAGGAGAAAAGCTTAACCGCACGGCCGTTGGATATCCTGAAGAATGCAGCTTTGTTCCCTGCAATGCACCAGTACTTATCATTCGCCACGCTAATGATATTCCCGGATGCAGAATATTCGCCCAGTTGCTGATTGAGTGAGGTATAAGGCACGATGGAATCGGACAGATCGTTATAAGTATAGATCCTCTTCCTGGTACAAAAAATGACCCGGTTATCCACCTTGGCGACCTGGATATTCCTTTCGGTGGGAAATCCGTCCCGCTGACCGAAATACCTTACGGCTTCCACCCTGGTATATCCGGGATCAAACCTGAGCCGGTACAATCCTTTGCTTGCATGAGAAGCCCAGATATATCCGTAGTGATCGGGCTCAAAATGCGGCACGGGTTCATAGAATCCCGGAATGACACGGGAAAATTTCCAGCCGTTTTCAGACCGGGTATATACGGAAAATACGCTATAGCTGCTTTGAAGAAGGATATCATGGCCGTTTGCTTCTATTTTCCTGATCTCATATCCCCCGTTCACATCGGAGATCCTCTCAGGTTTCCCACTCCTGATGAGGAAGGTGCCGTTAGTATGCCCACAGAACAGCTCGCCGTCGATCACGCTTAAATCCCAGACCTGCCCCTGGGTGCCTTCGACAAAGACCGGGTTTAGATACCCCATCGATGGATTATGTTCATACCGGAAGACACCCTGGTTAGTACCAACCCAAAGGGTATCACCCGTAAGTGCAGCAGTAAAAACAGTGCGACGGCTCCTTGACGGATCCATGTAAAACGACAATGGATTATTCAGACTGACATAATCCAGGCCACGGTCGAGTCCGGCCCAGAAAGACCCCGCGTTTCCTGTTTTCAGGGCCAGTACGGTATTGTTTTGTAAAAAATTATCTGTATTCAGATGCTCCCTGAGGCTTCCGTCGGAATTCAGGATATATATACCATTGACGATGGTACCAATAACCAGGAAATTGCCAACGACAATGCCATTGTTCACCTCAGCATCCTTGATCATCCGGTTCACCGGTTTATCCAGTGGATGAAATCCCTTCTCATCCATGACATAAAGTCCTCCCGAGGAGGCTCCCACCAGGAAATCATGCGTTTTGTAAGGCAAAATCATTTTCACCTCATCATTTGCAAGAAATGAACTCCCCTGAATAAAATGAAGACTGTCACTCCTGATTTCGAAAAGCCCTTCGCCCACCCGGTGAACAAATAACCTCTCCCTGGCTTCCAAAAGGAGCACGATAGTTCCGCCCGGATCCAGAACATTCACCGACTTCCCGTCATAAACATAAATATGTGAAAAAGACTGGAAATAAACTTTTCCCTGGTGGATGACGATCCTCCATATTTCGTCGTTATGAAAATTTTCCTTTACAGTTGAAGTACTCAGCGAGGTATAATCGAGAAATCCCCCGCTGTTCAGCGAGAAGAAACCGAATTCTTCAAAACCACCGACATAGATGCGGTTATCCGGAGCAACAGCTACAGAACGGACAACCATATTGTCTGGCATATGAAACAGGTCCCAGTTTGACCCGTCAAACCTGAGAAGCCCCTGGTTGTTCCCGATATACGTCATACCAGTTGAATCGATGTCGACCGACCAGTTCTGATTCCCCCCGTTATAGGCCTTCTTGCTGAAATTAATGACAAAGGATTTCCCGTTAAACTGGGCATAAAGCGGAACAAACCGTGGGGTGAGGCATAGCAGGAGGGCCAGAAACGATATACGAAGGCTGGTTAATCGCATTTTTTCGCATATTATTCGTAAAATGGACCGGAACAGCTGCAGCTGAGGTAATTGATTTAAATAAATTCTCCCGTTCTGGCATCAACCACCTGATAATTTTTATCGATGATAAGATCGGCCAGGGGTTTCAATGATCTGACGTTCTGATGTTCCTTTTCCAGGACAGCGGTTCTGAAATCATCCATCTTTTCTTTTTCACGCTGGATCTGGTTCATTTTAGTCTCATGGTAATCGAGATCAATGAAAACACGCAAATCAATTCCGTCAGCTTTCAGTGCGTAAAGACCGTCAATAACCAAAAGATCAATTTTTTTAAAATCGGTGATCAGTTTATCAACCTGTTCCGGGATAATGTCGATGCAGGGCATCATGGATTCCCTGTCCTCCTTAAAATCCTGAATATTCCGCTGAAAGAGATTCCAGTCATATTCATGGATACCCACGGTATCAAGACCCTGAACACGGCGCCATTCCGTCCTCAGTAGCGGCGGAATCTTATAGTAATCATCTGCATGTAAGATCTTTACCCTTATATGTTCTTCCTTTAAACGCTTGGCCAGGGAGTGGGAAACTTCAGACTTCCCGGCACCAGACTCGCCGGAGATAGCCACAATGAATTTATATCCCTTATGTAATTTATCTCTTTCCTGAATAACCCTTTTTGTAATAGCCTCAGCAGCTATTTTATGCATTTCACCAATTATAAGAATGTCTCCAAGCATATTTGTGGAATTAAATTGAACTCAAAAATAAAAGCAATTCTTAATAATAACAGTATTTTACCAAACTTTTTAAAGTTTTACCATAAAAGTACGTCTGCTCTCCAGTTCGTATTTAATCCCTTTCACAAAAATCCTTCCCGGAGATCCGGCATCAGATTGAAAATAAATTTTAACCTCTTCCCCGGATATGTCAAAGTGATAGTGATCCCCTCTGAAATCAAAGTTAAAGCCCAGCTTTTTCCAGCCATAAGGAAGGCCGGGATTAAGACGCAAAGCTTCACCGTGCCAGTTCAGACCTGCAAAAATGCTCAGCATATTCAATACGGTTCCTCCCATTACACCTACGTGTATACCTTCACCGGTTGTTCCGCCCTGAATATCAACGTAATCACTCTCAAGGGCTTTCATATAGAGTTCCCTGCATATTTGTTGCCGTCCGACAAGCTTCGCAAGGTATGAGTGGACAACCCCGCTGAGTGTCGACCCATGCGAAGTTCTCCGGAAGTAATAATCAAAATTCTTTTTCAGGCTGTCTGCCTCCGCTTTATATCCATTATCCCTGATCAGATGTATTGCCTCTTCCTGGTCGAGATTGTAAAAGATCATCAGGGTATCTGCCTGTTTTGCAACTTTATAATCATCGGGGGAATTCCCTTCAGCTTTCAGTATCCTGTCCATCCTCTGAAGGTCGTCATATTTCTTACGGTATTCATCCCAATCGAGTTCTTTCAGGTCGAAATATCCGTCAAATTGTTCGATGATCCCATCCCCGTTAAAAAGCAGATTCATATGATGTGATATTTCCTGCCACCTCACCAGTTCCTCTTTTTGCAGGCTGATCTTTTCAACGATACGTTTTCTCTCTATTACATCGAGCTGATCCATAAACTCAAAGGCAGTTTTCATCAGCCAGGCAGTCATGAGGTTTATATAGGCATTGTCTTTAATACCGCCTTCTTTGGATCCGGGATATTTCTCATGAAATTCATCAGGGCCCATGACTTTCCCGATAGAGTAGCGTCCGGTTTTATCATTCTTTTTAGCTATCGATGCCCAGAACCGGCATATCTCAAAGAACATCTCGGCGCCATACTGGTTCATGAAGTCCTGGTCGCCTGTAATTGTGAAGTATTGCCATATATTGTAAGCCACAGCAGAGGATATATGCCGTTGAAGTGAACTGAAATCGGGACCCCACTCCCCTGAAACAGGGTTTAGATGGACTACCTGCGTTTCTTCCCTTCCGTCGCTTCCGCTTTGCCAGGGAAACATGGCGCCCTCATACCCATTTTCAATGGCGTATTCTTTAGCCTTGCCGAGCCTCCGGTAGCGGTACATAAGCACCGACCGTGCCGTCTCTGGAAAATGGGAGGAAAAGAAAGGGAGCACATATAGCTGATCCCAGAAAATATGTCCACGATAGGCCTCGCCGTGAAGACCCCGGGCAGGAATACCGGCATCAAGGTATCTGTGATGGGGTGAAGCGGTGGTAACAAGGTGGTAAATATGAAGCCGGACAAGCATCTGGGAATACCTGTCTCCACTGATCTCAACGTCGGTCTGTTCCCATATTTTACGCCAGGCTTCTCCGCTTGCCGCAGCCAGCTCTTCAAAATCGCCGGTCGATGCCAACTGATCTGCAACAGCTCCCAGCGGATTATTGATTTCGAAATCCCTGGAATTATGGATGCAAACCCTTTTTCTTAGAATGAAACTTTCATTTTGCTGCACCGAAGATTCAAAAATGGAAAATACTTTCCCTTTTCCGACTTCGAAAGAGGACCTGGGAACGGGGTTTCCATCCAGTGAGACATCGGTTTTCTGACCGGCGGATACAGTTATATCCGACTGGTTTGTTTTGACAATGACATAATCAAAGCCGTTCATCGTTCCCCTGTCGAGGAGATCGAGATGATGCTGATCCAGGTCGCTGTAACGCTCAACACCAGCATTGATCAGATCACCGTCGATGGCCGACATCAATTCCATGTTCCCTGAGTAGTTCAGTGGGGTTACCGAATATTCGATCCCGGCCATGTGGGGATCATCCATGCTAACAAAACGGCGTGATTCAACACGTGTTTCCTTCCCGTCATTATGCATGACTACAAGTGAACGGTAAAGTATCCCTGTTTTCAGATCCAGCCGTCGTTCAATGAGGTTAAATTTGTTTGTATCCGGATCAAACCATTCTCTTCCTGCCAACCTGAAGTTCACCGGTAGCCAGTTCATAAAGTTTACCATGTCCTCATTCTCAATCCAGCGGTTCCCCACCTTGGATTTTCTCCGGTTATATAAACCGGCCATATAGCTTCCTGGATAATTGAATTCAGAGAGCTTTGATTCTTCCATGGCACCGCGAGTGGCAAAAAATCCATTTCCCGTAGTAAGAAGGGTTTCCCTTGACTTTTCCTTCTCCTTATCGTGTGAGGTATATAAAACCGACCATTTCAGCCTTGGAAGATCCTCTGCAAACCAATGGTCAATCCTTTCCGGGCCACCCAGATCGCCGATATCCTCCACAACCAGGTCGGCACCGTTTTTTCGCAATTCATCCGTATTCCCTTCCCGGGCGACGCCCAGGGTTAATCCAAAACCACCGGCAGCCCCTGCCTGAACACCACTGACGGCATCTTCAACTACAACGGAACGGTCATAGGCGACACCCATATTGTCACAGGCCGTCGTGAATATATCCGGCTCAGGCTTTCCTTTCAGACCAAGTTCAACCGAAATGATGCCGTCCACCCTGGTTTCAAAAAGATCCATCAGACCCGCCGTTTCAAGAACCATTTTACAGTTTTTGCTCGAAGATGCCACGCCTACCCTGACCCCTTCCGCTTTCAGTCTCCGGATAAAGCTGACGCTGGTCTCATATACTTCAACACCATCATTTTCGAGAATATCTGTGAAATAGTTATTTTTCCTGTTTCCCAGTCCGCATACAGTTTCTTTATCAGGAGCATCACCGGGATCACCAAAAGGAATGTCAATTGTACGGGACTTTAAAAAATCAGCAACGCCCTTGTACCTGGGTTTGCCGTCGACGTAAGGCAGATAGTCCTTTTCATGGGTAAATTCGGCGAAGGTTTCGTGATAGGTTTTTTCCCTGTATTTCAAATAGTCGTTGAACATCCGGGTCCAGGCCGATGAATGTACAAGGGCAGTTTTTGTGATAACACCATCAAGGTCAAATATGACAGCATCGAAGAGATGTTTTTCCATGAATGAAAAATCTTTTTTGATCAGATTACTGAAATCCGGTCATTTTTCCTTTAAAGATACAAAATAAATTCAGCCTGTTCATAATCCGGAGAAACTACCCCCCTGAGGGAAATAATTCCGGTTCATCACTATCCGAACCGACACCTTTGATTAACCTGAATGATCCATCAAAACAAAACGATCCAATAAAATAAAACGTTTCGGGGTTTTGAATTGTTGAACATATGTGTTATTTTATCAAATGTTCAAGATATACTTACCATGAGCCGACTAATTTTTGTTTCAAATCTTCTGCCCTTACGAATCCAGCAAACAAACAAAGGGGTATACGCACTGGTACCCCGTATTGGAGGCTTCACCAGTGGTCTGGAAAAGTTTTACAAAAAAAATGAATCTTTATGGGTAGGATGGACCGGATTAGACAGGCGGGACATTCCGGTTGACCAGAGGGACCAGGTCAATGAAGATTTGAAAGAAAGAAACTGTTTTCCGGTAACTCTCCAAAAGAAGGAACGGGAACAATATCTTGAAGGATTTGCTAACGGTACACTCTGGCCCTTATTCCACTACTACAATGAAAAATCCATTTACCGGGAAAGTGAGTGGAGGCAATTCGTGAGGGTGAATCAGAAATATGCAGGTGTGCTGGCAAAAATTATCCGGGAAGATGACAAGGTGTGGATCCATGATTATCATCTGTCATTACTTCCCAGGATGCTCAGGGAACAATTCCCCGATCTTTCCATCGGCTACTTCCAACATATCCCTTTCCCATCGTACGAAGTTTTCAGATTGCTGCCAAGGAGAAATGAAATCCTGGAGGGTCTGCTCGGAGCCGACCTGATCGGCTTTCATACCTACGACTATGAAAGGCATTTTATCAGCTCTCTCAGACGACTGATGGGGCTGGAGACCTATTTTAACCAGGTCAGATATAAGAACCGGGTATTGAAAGTGGATAATTTTCCGATGGGCATCGATTATGAAAAATTCCACTCCAGGGCCGTTGAGCTCAAGGATAAAATCCCGGAAAAGCTTAAGAAATTCAAACGTGAAATTGAACAGCATATCCGGTTAAGACCTGAAAATAAGATCATCCTTCTGCTGGAGAGGCTTGATTATACCAAAGGTCTCATTCACCGGCTTAAGGCTTACAGAGAGTTCCTGCAAAACCATAAAGAATACCAGGGCCATGTTTCTCTCCTGATGTATGTCACCACCCTGCGGGAAAACGATCCGGAAAACCGGCAGATTAAAGGTGAAATTGACAGGCTGGTTGGCAAGCTGAACAGCGAATTCGGCAGGATCAACTGGACACCCGTATTTTACTTTTTCAAGGAGCTCTCATTCGATCAGCTTGTCCAGGTATACCTCTCCTCCGACATTGCTCTTGTAACACCGCTGAGGGACGGAATGAACCTGGTCTGCAAAGAATATATTGCCAGCAAACCCGACAGGAAAGGAGTACTGATCCTTTCGGAGATGGCCGGAGCGTCAAAAGAGATGGGCGAAGCCGTGATCGTCAATCCGAACAACCGGTCTGAGATAGCCAATGCAATTTACGAAGCCCTCTCCATGCCGGAGGAGGAACAGATGGAAAGAAACAGGGCCTTGCAGAAGCGGCTTTCAACCTATACGGAAGAAAAGTGGGCATCCGATTTTTTGGAAACGCTGAACGGCGTTAAAAAAATACAGGAGTACAACCTGACCCGTAAACTCAACAAGCGCATCTCAGGAGCGATTATCGACCGTTATAAGACAACAAAAAAGAGGCTCATTTTCCTGGATTATGACGGTACTCTGCAGGGTTTTTTCAAAGACCCCATGGATGCCGGGCCCGATGAAGAACTCTATAAAATCATGAACGACATTCTGAAGGATCAGAAAAACCAGGTGATCATTACCAGTGGCCGTGACAAGGAGACCCTCTCAAAGTGGTTCGGTACTGAATGGAGACTCGGTTTTATCGCCGAACATGGTGTCTGGCACCGTAAAGTCGATGGCGAATGGTACATGCAGGAAGCTATTGATAAAAACTGGATCGAGATCGTTAAGCCAATTCTCGACTTTTATGTTGACCGCACACCAAGAAGTTTTATTGAAAAAAAGAATTATTCCCTGGTATGGCACTACCGCGACTCGGATCCCGACCTGGGTGTTCAGCGTGCCTATGAGCTGAAAGA
Organism: uncultured Bacteroidales bacterium; assembly: GCA_963732905.1. Taxonomy (GTDB): domain Bacteria; phylum Bacteroidota; class Bacteroidia; order Bacteroidales; genus DASQZK01. The sequence goes on along the minus strand of CAVTBM010000001.1, from coordinate 586,063 downwards.
TGAACTCCAGAGCCTGGTCACCAATCTTAACCTGGAGATCATGGATGGTGACAAGGTTATAGAGATAAAAAATTCGGGCATTAACAAGGGTCGTGCAGCAATTGCACGAATCGGAAACCAGCACTTCGATTTTATCATGGCCATTGGGGACGACTGGACTGATGAATATACGTTTGAATCGCTTCCGGAGGACGCGATCACGATCAAAGTGGGTGAAAAATCCACCAAGGCTAAATATTTCGTGGATAATTACATGAATATCAGGGATTTTCTTAAAACCTTAGTCAAATAAAACATGTCTCAGGCAAGGGTGGGCGGATTCAGTAAAAACCTCCAGTACAGAAAATTTCAGGCATACGGATTTCTAAAAAATCTCAGGTTTTTTGAGCCCTTCCTGATGCTTTTTTTTCTTGAGAAGGGGATTAGTTACCTGCAGATCGGGACATTATATGCCATCAGGGAGATCACGATCAACCTCTTTGAAATTCCAAGCGGACTGGTTGCCGATGCCTGGGGAAGACGCCGGACGCTTGCCGGATCCTTCCTGTTTTATTTAACTTCATTTACGGTTTTTTATTTTACCACTGACTATGCCTGGTTTGTGGTAGCCATGTTGCTTTTCGCTCTTGGAGAAGCCTTCCGCAGCGGTGTACATAAAGCCATGATCTTTGAATATCTAAGGCTTCAGGGATGGGAAAAGCAGAAGGTCCGCTATTACGGCCTGACACGCAGTGCCTCCCAGACCGGTTCGGCTGTATCTTCTGTAGTGGCTGCGCTAATCGTTTTCTGGACCGGAAAGTACAGCACCATATTCCTTCTGTCAACCATACCTTACCTGGCCGATTTTATTCTGATCCTGAGTTACCCCGCAGCCCTCGACGGTGAATCATCCGGGTTAAGCAGGAAAATGATGATGAAGCAATTCCGTTTGACTTTCCTTGATTTTAAAACCTTTTTCACCCGGTGGAGCATGTTCCGCAAGATACTGAGTCTTTCTTCTTTCACGGGATATTACAAAGCCTCCCGCGATTATCTTCAACCCATCATCAAATCCGGGGCCCTGATGATACCCGTATTCGTTTCCCTGGGAGACAAGCAGCGGACTGCCATTTTCATCGGGGTTATCTATTTTTTCATCTATTTACTGAATGCCTTTTCGTCGGGAAATGCAGGCCGGCTTTTTGACCGGATCAGAAACTACGAAAGGGCGATGCTGTTTACACTTGTTACGGGTTTTATAGCAGGCATCGTTGCCGGATTCTTTTTTAACCTGAAAGTGGAACTGCTGGCGGTACTGCCATTTTTAGTCATCTTCATGGTGGAAAATATCAGAAAACCCATCGGCATAGCGTATATTTCCGAAAATATGGAACATAACCTCCTGGCTTCATCGCTTTCTGTCGAATCACAGATATCTTCTATCATTGCCGGTGGCATAGCCATTCTGCTGGGCTTCTTTGCAGACAAATTTTCGGTAGGCACGAGTCTTATGGTTGTTACTGCCCTGATGTTCCTGTTCATACCCCTGATCTTCAGGCATGTGAAGCTGACTGCGGATGAATCATAATGGTTTTGTGGCATGACGCAGAGGGGAGAACATTTATAAGGTAGCCGGTGCCTGATTCACTCAGGAATGATCGGGGCAGGGAAAAAGGGGTAAGGACTTCCACCTGGAAAGCAGACATCTTTTCTCTTCAATCAATATGAAGACGGTTACGTTCCATCGAACATAACCCGGGTTAAATAATGACTGGTACAAAAGGTCTGTTGATAAAAAACCTAATAGGATCAGAGGGTAAACCGCTCTCTTTGCCCCAATCAGGGACATGAAGGAAACGATTTACCCTCTGATTATTCGACCGGTCTCATGATGCTTTATAAGACAGTCTTTTCAATGAGCCTCACAGGGGATTTGAACCCCCGACCTGCTGATTACGAATCAGCTGCTCTACCACTGAGCTAATGAGGCAGGTTTAGGTGCCGCAAAAGTAAATAAATTTCGACTATTCAGACAAAAATAATTCCTGTTTTGGATTAAAAACTTCTACTGGCGGGTCAAATCCCTGTGAAGCAGCCCGGGATACCCTTATTTACATCTGCTTTTCGGCCAGAAGGCGGATCACCTTTGCCTTGCCCTGGTGATAGATTCCTTCGTTAAGCTCAACCACTGATTCTTTGAGGAAATCCAACTTCATGTGCCGGAAATCATTTCGAAGGATATCTGTAGAATACAAAAAATCGGGGTTCTGCGGGCCGCCGGAGCCAAGTCCATTTTGATTCACAGAGAACAGTTCGCCCACAATTTTTCCTCCCGGTTTCAGCCAGCTTATTATACGCCTGTGAAATAAACGGCGGTCGGAGCCTGAAAGATGAAAAAAGAAAAGCCCGGCAAGATCAAAGTGTTCCTTCTCTGAAGAGTAATCCTGCCATGAACATACCTGGTACCGGATGCTGACACCGTGGAGAAGAGCCAGCTCAAGTGCTTTCTTTTTTGCTGCCATGCTGAAATCGAATGCATGCACTTCCCAGCCTAGGGAAGCCGCATAAACGGCATTCCGTCCCTCCCCTTCACCGGCCAGCAGAATGCGGCCCGGTTTCTCCTGTCGGAGAAAATCCTTGAAATACTCGTTAGGCTTTGTGCCGTAAACATATTGGTTCACACTATATCTTGAATCCCAGAACTGACTCATCTGAAAAAAATAAAAAATTCGTAAACTTCAGTACTAACAATTCTACTATTGCATTGTTGGGTAATTTCATGGCTGGCCCATTCATATTCAAGGCTAATGACTATATTTGCAATGAACTTGTATTTCCCCGATCCATATTAAATTTCCGTCAATGATACTATTTTTTAAGGTTTCCGGCAATCATTTCATCGCAGTAAAATCGGAAGAAGACTTCCGGAAAGACGATCAGGAAAAACTATCCTGGCTTTTCGGGGGTGCAGAGTTGCTGCCCCTGGAAATAATCGAGGGTTTTTTTACCGGTCCCCGCAAAGAAATGATAACTCCCTGGAGTACGAACGCGGTGGAGATCACTCAAAATATGGGCATTGAAAATATCAGCAGGATCGAGGAGTATTTTAAGGTTGAGAATGAAAGAGCCAAATACGATCCCATGCTGCAGGTCCTGTACCGGGATCTTGACCAGACGATTTTCAGTACCATCCAGAAGCCCGAGCCGATAAGAAAAATTGACAATATTACCGCGTACAATGAGCAGGAGGGTCTGGCCCTTAATCCGGAAGAGATCCAGTACCTCGACGACCTTAGCAAGCAGCTGGGGAGGAAGCTTACCGACAGTGAGGTTTTCGGTTTTTCGCAGGTAAATTCGGAGCATTGCCGGCACAAAATATTTAATGGCATCTTTATTATTGATGGCGAAGAAAAGAAGTCATCCCTCTTCCAATTGATTAAAAAGACTGCCCAGGAAAATCCGAATGACATTATCTCGGCTTATAAGGATAATTGCTCTTTCGTCCGTGGACCCGTCATAGAACAATTTGCCCCCGACAGGCAGGATGAAGCCGGCGTGTTTGAAGTCAGGGATATTGAAACCGTACTTTCCCTCAAAGCCGAAACCCACAACTTTCCCACGACAGTTGAACCCTTCAACGGTGCATCCACAGGAACAGGGGGAGAAATCCGCGACAGGATTGCCGGCGGGAGAGGAGCCATTCCCATGGCAGGGACAGCCGTATACATGACATCCTATCCCAGGCCTGAAAGTGGCAGGGACTGGGAAACAGGAATTGAACCCCGCAAATGGCTCTACCAGACACCGGAGGAGATCCTGATCAAAGCCTCCAATGGCGCCAGTGATTTCGGAAATAAATTCGGCCAGCCTCTCATCTGCGGGAGTCTTCTCACATTCGAGCATAAGGAGAACCTGCAGGTATTCGGCTACGACAAAGTGATCATGCTTGCCGGAGGTATTGGTTACGGGAAGAAGAAGGACAGCAATAAAAATATTCCTGAAAAGGGGGATCAGGTCATCCTTCTTGGAGGTGACAATTACCGGATCGGCATGGGCGGGGGAGCTGTTTCATCGGTAGCTACCGGTGAATACGGACATTCCATTGAACTTAACGCTGTACAGCGGGCCAATCCTGAGATGCAGAAGCGTGTTTTCAATGCCATCAGGGCCCTGTCAGAAACTGTCGAAAATCCGGTGGTGACCATCCATGACCATGGCGCCGGGGGACATCTGAACTGCCTTTCGGAACTGGTTGAAGCCACCGGCGGGAAAATTGATCTTACCAGGCTCCCCATCGGCGATCCCACACTATCGGCCAAAGAGATCATTGGAAACGAATCGCAGGAGCGGATGGGGCTGATCATGCATAACGCTGACATTGAAAGACTTAAAAAGATAGCATCCCGTGAAAGGGCTCCCTTTTATCTCATAGGAGAAGTGACCGGTGACCATCGTTTTACTTTTGAAAACCCAAGGAGCGGAGAGAAACCCATTGATCTCAAACTTACCGATATGTTCGGCAACCCGCCACGGACGATCATGAATGACAGACGTCAGACGTCAGCCTTTGAAAAACCAGACTTTAACGCGAATACCTTCGAGAAATACCTTGTCAATCTTCTTCAGCTTGAGGCTGTTGCCTGTAAAGACTGGCTTACCAATAAGGTAGACCGTTCCGTTACAGGTAAGATTGCAAGGCAGCAATGTGCAGGTGAGGTTCAGCTTCCCCTGAACGATCTTGGAGCCGTAGCTCTCGACTTCAGGGGAGGGAAAGGGTACGCGACATCTCTCGGTCACGCTCCTGTTGCCGGTCTCATCGATCCTGCAGCCGGATCGGTGCTGTCCATTGCCGAGGCACTCACCAATATCATCTGGGCACCTCTAACCCAACGGCTTAAAAGTGTATCTCTTTCGGCAAACTGGATGTGGCCATCTAAAAACCCGGGCGAAGATGCACGCCTGTATGATGCGGTCAAAGCTGCAAGTGATTTCGCCATAGCACTGGGTATAAATATTCCTACCGGAAAGGACTCCCTTTCAATGACGCAAAAATACAAGGACAGCACTGTCTATGCTCCCGGCACAGTGATTATCTCGGCAGCAGCCGAAGTTTCCGACGTGAAGAAGATCGTGGACCCCGTTATCAGGAACGACCTGAATTCCATCCTGGTATACATTGACTTGTCACACGACAATAAAAAATTGGGAGGGAGCAGCTTTGCCCAGGTGGTCAATGCCATTGGTGACCAAGCACCCACGGTTAGAGACCCGGAATATTTTGCCAGGGCATTCAACGCAGTCCAGGATCTGATCGGGGAAGGTAAAATCATGGCCGGACACGATATCTCCGCCGGCGGGCTTATCACCACCCTGCTTGAAATGTGTTTCGCGAATGTCGGAGGAGGTCTCGATATTGACCTGACGACCCTTGGTGACCGGGACACCTTCAGAGTACTCTTATCCGAAAATCCGGGTATTGTTATCCAGACTGAAAAAATTGAAAATCTCAGAATTCTTGACGAAACAGAAATCGATTATGATATTATCGGCAGGCCATCCAAAAACCGCGTCCTGCATGTAAAAACCCTGCACGACACCTACAGCCTCGACATCGATTATTACAGGGAAAAATGGTATGTGAGTTCATACCTTCTCGACAGGCGTCAAAGCGGCGAAGAACTCGCTCTCGAACGTTTTATGAATTTTAAAAGCCAGCCTTTGAGTTATAATTTCGGAACCTTCAGCGGTAAAATGGCTGATTACGGGATTATTCATGGCAGGAAGGAAAGATCGGGGGTTAAAGCGGCCATCATCAGGGAAAAGGGCGTTAACGGTGACAGGGAAATGGCTTATGCACTTCACCTTGCTGGCATGGACGTCAAAGATATCCATATGACAGACCTGATTGCCGGTCGTGAGGACCTGAGTGATGTAAACATGATCGTTTTCGTTGGCGGATTTTCCAATTCCGATGTTCTCGGATCAGCCAAGGGCTGGGCAGGTGCCTTCAGATATAATGAAAAAGCACGTAATGCCCTGGACCGGTTTTACAAGAGAGAGGACACGCTAAGCCTTGGCGTTTGTAACGGATGCCAGCTGATGGTCGAACTCGGACTGGTGTATCCGGGCCACACGTCACCTCCCCAAATGCACTTCAATGCCTCCCATAAATTTGAATCTGCCTTTCTGAATGTGGATATCCTTCCTAATAATTCGGTCATGCTTAAAAGCCTCACCGGTTACCGGCTTGGTATCTGGGTTGCGCATGGTGAAGGCCGTCTCACCCTTCCGGGCGGGGAAACAGCCTATCATATCCCTGTAAAGTACACTTATGATCAATATCCTGGCAATCCAAACGGTTCGGATTTCTCTGCTGCGGCCATTTGTTCAGAGGATGGCCGGCACCTGGCCATGATGCCACATCTTGAAAGAACATTCCTCCCTTATCAGTGTGCACATTATCCTGCCGGAAGGAAGGATGAGGTCACTCCCTGGATTGAAGCGTTTGTCAACGCCCGGGAGTGGATTAAAAGCAGGACTCTTTAAATCAGATTCTCCCGGAAACATCTGTTGACAGCCTGTCTCCGAGGCTTCCCGAAATCCTGCAGAAAAGCAGTTACAAGAGGTGATCCGGAACAGTTACGACCGGTTTTTTATAGTCTGATCCCGGTTCATATCAATTCCCGGGACAGATAATTACTCAGTAAACCAGGAATCCGGCAGACTGGCACTGATATCCAACATAAGGCTGATATTTCCAAATGCCCTTCAATCATCAAAGATATTCTCCGTATTGATGGCGTTCTTATTTCTTATTTTATATTTGCTAAAGATTAAATTAACCATTTGTTAATATGAAAGGTCTTTCAGGGTACCTTCTGATTGCATCACTCCTTACGATCAGTTTTTTATTTCAGGCATGTAACAAGGAGGAGGGTGAAGGAGGAACGTCAACCATCACCGGCAGGGTATATGCCATTAATTATAACAGTGAATGGACGGTAAACAAGGGTGAATATTACGCACCGGGGGTGGATGTTTTCATCCTCTACGGTAAGGACAGTATTTATAACGACCGTTTTGAAACGGGGCTGGGCGGTTGGTACCGCTTCGATTATCTCAGGGAGGGCACCTATACCGTTTATGCATTTTCCAGAGACTCAACACAAACGGATCCATCAGGAGAAGTTCCTGTAGTGAAGACCGTCAGGATCTCCGGAAAGAACCAGGTTGTCCAGGTTGAGGATATTAAAATATTTAACTGAAGACTGAATGATCCTGCGCAGAATGAGAATTACTTTTTTGATCATCCTGATATCCGGTTGGGTGAGTACCCTGAAAGCCCAGGAAGAAGATTTTAACTTTTGGGCTTCCATGGATCTTGAAGCACATCTGAACAAGAGGCTCAGCATGGTTATTGAATTATCGGACCGCTGGCATGAAAATGCGGGAAGAAGAGATATTACATTCATGGAAGCAGGCCTTGATTATTCGAAAAAATGGCTTTCGGCAGGCGTGTCCTATCGTTTTGAAAACAAAGCAGATGAAGACGGTGGATATCTGCTGGGCCACCGTTTTATGGCCTTCGTAGAGGGAGAAACAGGGGCCGGACGTTTTTCCTTCAGTCTGCGGAATAAATTCCAGGCTGATTATGAGGCTGTAAGAAGCTCAGAAAAAGGGTGTATGCCGGCAAGTTACGACAGGACAAGGGTGAAGGTGGATTACAATATCCGTAAAATGCCTTTAAGACCCTATTTAAGTTATGAAATTTTCTCGAAGGTAAATATGAATGACATGAACATGATCACCAAAAATAGGATAGGATCAGGTTTCAGTTACAAACTTAATTCGAAAAACAAGTTCGGAATTTCATTTTACCACGAACGGGAGGCTAATGTAGTCAGACCGGATACCAACTACATATTATCCATTCTGTATATACTGGAACTGAATTAGCGTTTTTCACGTATGAGTAACTATTATGCCTGATATAATAAAAATAAATGAACAGATACGTTCGGAGGTTGTACGGATCCTGAGCCACTTCGATCCTGTCGGTCTGGAGGAACTGGATGATTGCCATTTGATGAGCCGTTACGACCGCAAATTCGCTTTCAGTGCAGACCTGGTTCCCCTGATCCTTGAGCAGCTTGGTTCGAATTACAGTGTATTGGAAGTGGAAGGACGCAGGCTCATGAAATACGATACGCTTTACTTCGACTCACCGGGGAACAGGATGTACCTTTCCCACCATAACGGTATGGGAACCCGATTTAAGATAAGGCTCAGGGAGTATGCAGATACAGGGTTAACCTTCCTGGAGATAAAATATAAGAACAACCGGGGGGAAGTCATCAAAAACAGGTTACAGACAAATCATAAAACCCTTAAGGGTAAGGACACGGAGGACTTTCTCCGGGAGAATTCTCCATATCTGGCCGGTATGCTGGAACCAAGGATCAGAACATTTTTTCACCGGTTCACCCTGGTTAATTTCCCGCTTCAGGAAAGGATCACCCTCGATTCAGATATCCGTTTTACCCACGGCAAACAAAAAGCAGGACTTCCGGCACTTGCCATGGCTGAGATTAAATCGGCAGAAAGAAATCTGAAATCGCCTTTTTTCAGACTTTTACGGGAGTTAAGGGTCAGAGAAATAAGTTTCAGCAAGTATTGCGCCGGAACCGCACTGATGAACAAAGACATCAGACGAAACCAGTTTAAAGAACAATTATATCAATTAAATCAGAAACAGGATGAATTTATTGAATCTTATCGTCGCAGAATTCTTTCTGGGGACTCAATTTATCAGGATTGAAAGTTTTCTTTCCCTGATCCTCAGATTTCTGTTCAATCTGTTGGTAGCCTTAATTATTGTCCGCTATATTTATTACCGCAGGACCAGGCGTAAAGATTACCTGTTCACCTACCTTCTGATCAATACAGTGGTTTTCCTGCTATGTCTGCTACTTTCGGGAGTTGAACTGAAACTTGGTTTTGCATTCGGTCTGTTTGCCCTTTTCGGGATTCTCCGTTACAGAACCAATCCTGTTCCGATCAAGGAGATGACCTATCTTTTTGTTGTCATTGGTACATCGGTCCTCAATTCGTTGTCAGATCAGTTTATACCCTGGGCTGAGCTCCTGTTCAGCAATATTTCAATCATAGTCCTGTTGTGGGTACTTGAATATGCGTTTCTTCTTTCCCATGAGTCTTCAAAAACCATCACGTATGAAAAGATTGAGCTGATAAAGGAGGAAAGACGGGCGGATCTGATCGAGGATCTGAAGGAGCGTACAGGAATCAATATTCACCGGGTTGATATTGAGTCTATCAATTTTATGCGCGATACGGCCAGAATTATTGTCTATTTTTATGATAAAAAGCGGATGATGAATGTTGATGAACATCCTTATTTAGATGTTTTGGACGATGACTAGTCCCGAGGAAGACCAGTGTATTTTACCATTAAATGAAAATACTACCAAAACTACTAAAAATACTGCTGACGTCTGCCCTGTTTCTCCTACCTGGTAATGTGGTTCATGCCCAGGCCCTGGTGATCAACGAGGTGCTGGCATCAAACAATCACAATATTCAGGATGGGACCGGAGATTATCCCGACTGGATTGAATTTTTCAATGCTTCTTCCGGTGACCTCAACCTGGAGGGGTATAGCGTAACTGATACCAGAAGTAAGCCACGGAAGTGGACATTTCCTTCTTTCAGGATGTCTTCATGTGAATACATGCTTGTCTTTGCTTCGGGTGAAAGTGGTACGGATACGGCCTATTTCTGGCATACATTGATTCGCCGTGGCGACTCCTGGAATTATATCATTCCTTCATCCGAACCTCCTTCATCCTGGAGGGAGCCCGGCTTTGACGACTCTTCCTGGTCATCGGGGCCTTCCGGTATCGGGTATGGTGATGATGATGACTCAACGGTCATCAGTCCGTCTCTTTCCCTGTATATGAGAACGAGGTTTGATATCCCTGACAAGTCTCTTGCGGGGGATGCCCTCCTTCAGATTGATTATGATGACGCATTTGTTGCCTACCTGAACGGTACCGAGATTGCCCGGGCAAACATGGGTGCTCCGGGAGTGCCCCCGCCATACAATTCGCCTTCATCAGGGTTGCACGAGGCTGTGATGTACAGCGGAGGCCTGCCCGAATCGTTCATGATTGCAGGTGCAGGTGCCTTGCTCAGAAACGGGGAGAACATCCTGGCGATCCAGATTTATAACCAGTCGATATCGTCATCTGATATGACTGCGATCCCATACTTCTCTGTAGAATTATCATCAGCTCCCGTCTCCCCTGCCCCTCCGGAGCTCGGCCTTCCGGTAACGACTATTCATACCGGATTTAAAATCGATGCTGACGGTGATACCATTTACCTGTTTGATCCAGCAGGAAACCTGTCGGACTCTGTCATCATCACCCCGGCAGCTCCCGATTACAGCTTCGGGCGCCAGCCTGACGGGACCGGTCCCTGGCGTATTTTTACCGAACCCACACCCGGCGGTTCAAACCAGACAACAGGTTATATTTCAGAAGAAAACCATGTCCCTGTTTTTTCATTGCCCGGTGGTTTTTATACCGCCCCTCTGCAGTTAACCATTTCCACCGGCGATACCAACGACACCATTTATTATTCCATGGACGGTTCCGAACCGGATACATCCTCACTGGTTTACATTACGCCGATAGATCTGGCTCAACCGGCCGTGATCAGGGCCAGGGTCCTAAGGGCCGGATCACTCCCGGGTAAAATCGTGACAAGCACCTTCATCACCGGGCGAAAACCAACATTGCCTGTCGTATCGGTCACCTCCGACCCAGGTAACCTGTGGGACGACGATTACGGCATTTATGTCAAAGGAAAGAACGCCGCAGAAGAAGCCCCCTATTTCGGTGCCAACTTCTGGCAGGACTGGGAACGACCCGCTCATATTGAAATGTTTGAACCTGACGGATCGCAGGCTTTCAGCATTGATGCCGGGATACGGATCTACGGTAATTATTCCAGGGCAAACCCGCAAAAATCACTGGCGATATATGCCAGAAAAGTTTATGGCGACAAAGATATCCGTTACCAAATCTTCCCAGACAAGCCGATTGACAAATTTGAATCCTTTATCCTGAGAAACGCGGGTAATGACTGGTTTGGCGAAAACAGCGGTTCCGGATCGATGATGAGAGACCTTCTGGCTGCCAGCCTTGCCGGAAGCCTTGGCCAGGATGTGCAGGCAGGACGCCAGGCTGTGGTATTCCTGAACGGCCAGTATTGGGGCATTCAGAATATCCGGGAGAAGATCAGTGAGCACTTTATCGCTTCAAACCATGACTGTGATCCGGATAAAATAAATCTTCTGGAAGGAAACGGGTGGATCATCAATGGTTCAAATCAGGATTATTCCGATCTGATCAGTTTTATTCAAAGTCATCCCCTGAACTCGGATGCCAATTACAATTATGTATGCTCAAAAATGGATATCGATAATTATATGAAATATGTCAGCACCGAGATCTTCATCTTCAACGGAGACTGGCCCGGGAACAATATAAAATTCTGGAAACCGGAGGAAGAAGGCGGTAAATGGAGATGGATCCAGTTTGACACGGATTTCGGATTCGGGATTTGGGATGTGAACAAGGTCTATGACAATACCTTTACTTCTGCATTGGCGCCCGACGGCCCCGATTGGCCAAATCCACCCTGGTCAACTTTCCTGTTCCGTTCCCTGATGGGAAATCAGCAATTCAAAAAGCAATTCCTCATCTCTTTCTCAGACCTTTTAAACACAACATTCAGTTCTGAGAATGTCAGGAAAGAAATCAGCCGGCTGAAAAACAATATTTCGGGTGAGATGGTTTATCATGCACAGAAATGGGGAAGCACTCCTGTTCAATGGAACTCTACCATCAATTATTTCATTCTCGACTTTGCGAACAAACGGCCCGATATCCTGCGAACTTATATGAGCCAGATGTTCAGTTTGGGTTATACGTGTCAGCTGACTTTGTCCATTGACGGCCCGGAAGGCGGTATCATCCGGCTGAATACCCTCAAACCTGAGGACTTTCCATGGAAAGGTGTTTATTTTAGTAACGAACCTGTTCATCTCACGGCTGAGCCAAACCCGGGCTACAGGTTCAAAGAATGGTTCGGAACTTACCAGAGTACTCTCCCCGATCTGGATCTCAGAATGCAGTCTGATCAGACCCTGATTGCCAGGTTTGAAAAAATTCCCGGGGCGAGCGAAAACCCTGTTGTCATAAATGAAATTAATTATAAGTCGGCTCCCGAAACCAACAGTGAGGACTGGGTTGAACTTTACAATTCTTCGGGCGAAAATACGGATATTTCCGGATGGATCCTGAGAGATGACAATGATGATCATCAGTTTATCATTATGCCGAACACAATACTTCCTCCTGACGGCTACCTGGTATTATGCCGCGATACTGCCGCATTTTCATCTGTCTACTCCGGGGTTATAAACAAACAGGGCGAACTTGGTTTCGGCTTAAGCAGTTCGGGTGAGTGGGTTCGTTTGTTTACGAAGAATGAGATCCTTGAAGATTCCGTCGGTTTCGATATCACTTCCCCATGGCCGGAAGAACCAAACGGTACGGGTTATACTCTGTCCCTTTTAAGTCCGGAACTCGACAATTCCCTGGCGGAAAACTGGGCACCATCGGAACAGTTACTGGGTACGCCGGGCAGGGAAAATTTCCCGGATGAAGGAGATCATGCTGAAAGGCTGGCGGGTCCTGCAGGAGGACAGATAAATTGCTATCCGAATCCCTTCAATGAAATGCTGAACATCTCACTACATCTTGATTCACGCCAGCACATCAGCCTGGTCGTCTTTGACCTGAACGGAAGGAAGACCGCTGTGATTGCCGAAGGAGAAACAGAAGCAGGAGAGCATCGCTTCCTGTGGAATGCAGCAGGAATGCCAGCCGGAATGTATATCATCAGATTCGAAACAGGGAAAAGTGTAAGATACTTTAAAGTGATTTGTGGCCGGGAGTATTAAGAGTTGAGGGGGAGATCCCGGGATAGGGGGAAGAATGAAATCCCATGAAATGTCCCGCTTTTCCAAACATGGTAAAGGCAGGGTCATTTGATTTCCTGGTAAAATACTCAGCCAAAAAAACGAACCAATCTGATTTTTCACTAATTTATACTCCGAAGGGTACGGTGCCAATAACCGGAACCCGGCATTGTTTCCATCCGGATCATAGGGATGGAAACATAAATTCATTCAGCATATGAAACACATCTGTTTTCTTTTCCTGCTGACGCTGGCCTGGTATCCCGGTACCCGTGCACAGTGGATTCCCGATAACGGGGACGGAACGTACAGGAATCCGGTCATCTTTGCCGATTATTCTGATCCGGATGTTGTCAGAGCCGGAGATGATTTTTACCTGGTTTCATCCAGCTTCAGCTGCATGCCGGGCATTCCTGTTCTCCATTCCAGAGACCTGGTGAACTGGACGATCATCGGTCATGTTTACGACCGGCTGCCCGGAGAAAAATACAATAAGCCTGCCCACGGTGAAGGCTGCTGGGCACCTTCAATACGATATCATGACGGGAAATTTTTCGTCTATTTCTGCACACCCGGCGAAGGATTGTATATGAGTACGGCAGAAAATCCCGCGGGACCGTGGGAACCACTAACCCTTGTAGTCAGTACAGAATTATGGGAAGATCCCTGCCCTCTCTGGGATGAGGACGGGAATGCCTACCTGGTGCACAGCAAGTTATGCGGCACGCCGCTGATTCTTCACCGGATGAGTATTGACGGCAAAACGCTGCTTGATAATGGCACTGTAATTTTCAATGATCCGGTCCACTTTCCGACTCTTGAAGGGCCTAAATTTCTCATGAAAGACGGCTATTACTATATTCTTGCTCCTGCCGGGGGCGTTGAACACGGATGGCAGACGGTCTTAAGGTCCCGGGATATCTACGGTCCGTATGAGACCAAAGTCGTTCTCAGCCAGGGAGAGACACCTGTAAACGGACCTCACCAGGGTGGTATTGTGGATACCCCGGAGGGAACCTGGTGGTTCATTCATTTTCAGGACCGGGGGCCATATGGCCGTATTACCTGGCTTGAACCGGTGACATGGCGCGACGGATGGCCGGTGATGGGAAGTGTTCCTGACAGCGGGTACAACGGCTCACCTGTGATGAGTTTTCAGAAACCCGTTGCAGGTGATTCGTCCGTCATTTCTGTTCCTCAGACCACCGATGAATTCGACAGCGGCTGCCCGGGTCTTCAATGGCAATGGGCAGCAAATTTTTCAGACAGCTGGTTTGAATGTCTCCCCGAAAAAGGGATGATCCGGTTACATGCCATAAGCAATATCACCAATTACGGAAATCCCTGGTATGCCCCGAATCTCCTGTTACAAAAATTTCCTGCGCCCGAATTTTCGGCTGTAACCCGACTGAGCTTTTTTCCCGGGCTTGAGGGAGACAAAGCCGGGCTCATTGTTATGGGTGAACGCTTTGCATATATCTGTCTGAACAATACAAAAGATGGTACCCGGATATCCTGGTTTGAGGGAGGCCATGATCAATGTGGCGACATACCTGTCGAAGCGGACGGTGCGGCTGCCTCCTCCAATGATATATACCTGAAAGTTTCGGTAACCGAAGACGCCGTCTGTCATTTCTCGTACAGCGAAAACGGAAAAGTTTTTCACCCTCTGGGTAAAGCATTTCAGTCAACACCCGGGCGATGGGTGGGTGCCCGGATCGGACTCTTCTGTCTCGACCCCAATCTCCAGGAAAGTCCGGGATATACAGATTTTGACTTTTTCAGAATTGAAACTGAAAGGTGAACAAAGGGAAAACCTGTAGCAGAGAAATGATTGGTTCAGAGCTACAGGTCTCAACGGTAACCTAACTTTGAGGAGGTTTCGAAAGCTTTGCAACCGTCATATTCAGAAAACGTCATAAATCCGGGTTTGGTATTTCAGACCATGTATAGTTATTTGCCGTCTTCGGAAAATCCTGTGTCATCCTGCCGGAACGGGGCAAGACTTCATCTCCGGGATCCGGAATCCGGAATTGCCATACGAACCCTTCAGAAATCAGATCCGGACAGAAAAATAACCGTGATATTCTGTTTTTTTAAGGTGAAAATTCCTCTTCGGGAACAGTTGTAAAAATAATTTTTGTATTTTGCAAAATAAAGAGTTTCAATTCAACATTGTATTGAAATCAGAATACCTTGATACCAGAAAAATTTATCAAAATGAAGATCACAGGCAGTCTTATTTTAGTTTTATCCTTATTTGCAGGTCAGCTTTTCGCACAGGCGGATAAGGAAGCAGGCAAACCAACGCCCACCAGAGCAGCTATCGAAGATGATCTAACCGGTCTCGCTTCTGGTGGATCCTATTACCTTAACTTTGTTGACCGTTATGAAGGAGTACGAGGGACTCCATACCTGAATACAGATTGGGAGCAGGGAGGCGTTTACCTAATTTCCGGCAAGTATTACAATAATATCAATCTTAAGCTTGATGCTTATAATGACGAATTGTTGTATAAAAACGACAAGGATGGCGTTATGATGCTGGATAAGAGCATGATGGATTATTTCATCCTGTTTAACAAGGACGGCAGTCTCAGGAAATTCAAGCTGGTACGTACGCCTCAGAATCCTTTGGGGAGTTATTATGAAATCCTCTATGATAAAAAATCCTCATTTATGATCAAGCATATTAAACAGTTTGTGAAAGCCGATTATCAGAAGGCGATCAACGCAAACCGGCCTTATGATGAATTTAAAGATGAGGAAAACTATTACGTCATGCCAGCCGGAACGGAAGAACCGGTAAAGGTAAGACTTAATAAAAACTCAGCTCAAAGTGTCCTCGGGAATAACTCTGAAATAAACACCTTCATACGCTCTCATCACCTGAGCATGAAAAATGAACAGAACTGGATTGATGTTCTGGAATTTTATGACTCAATAAGGAAATAATCATTACTCTATCTCAAAGTAATTTATTTTCAGATCGAGGATGGATGCATAATATTCACCTCTTTCAAGGATATCGTCATCTCCTTCCTCATAGTACCAGTTTATGGTAAGCTGATGATTATTTGCAGGCAGTTCCTTAAGTCGTCTCAAAATCTGAAGAACATATTTTGACGTTCCGCTGTTAAGATATTCCAGGTTGATATCAACAATCGTTTTTTCCTTGGGAAAACTCAGATATTTATCGATCCATTCAACAATATCGATAAAAAACAAACTGGCATCTTCAGGAATTGACCGGCCCTCGATTTTAATTATGCCTTCAGAGTCCAACAGGACTGTTGGTGTTCTTCTTGTTCCTGATATTTGTAAGTTCTCGAGCAACCTCAAAATTATTTAGTTCTAAAATAAACACATTTTTAGTTCTTACAAAATAATTATAAAGATAAATTGTTGAAAGTGAGAATTCAAATGATGAATAAATAAGTTTTTTGTTTCAGAGTAACGATCATTATTTTAAATTTGCGCAAAAAAAAACATGAATCCCAGTCTGGTCATTAAAGCCTCTGTTTACGCAGCAGAAAAACATAAATATCAGAGGAGAAAAGGATTTAATCAGGTTCCATATATTAACCATCCGTTAAAAGTAGCACTTACTCTGTGTGAATGCGACGAGACTGAAGAGAATATCCTCATTGCTGCCATCCTTCATGATGTTATTGAAGATACCGATGCTTCGTACGAAGAAATAACCAGGGAGTTTAACAGAGAGATTGCCGATCTCGTTGTAGAGGTCACCGATGATAAAGAACTTCCTTACGCCATCCGGAAGGAATTGCAGGTTAAAGGTGCTCCTTCCCTCTCTGAAGGTGCAAAAAAAATTAAGATCGCTGATAAAATATGCAACATCAGGGATATTGTAAATTACCCGCTCGACTGGAGTACTGAACGCAAGCTCAGTTACCTGGAGTGGGCGCAGCAGGTTGTTTCAGGCTGCAGGAACGTTAATCACAAGCTCGGGGAGATGTTTGATAACGCATTTAATGATGGCCTCGAGAAGCTGCAGCACGAGTTCTAAAAATCCATTCTGGCCCTGGGCACAGCCTTCTGGTCGGTAAATTCCCCCTTCTGATACTTGAAATACCCGTTTATAGCGATCATGGCAGCGTTATCGGTTGTAAAACTGAATTTGGGTATATAGACATTCCATTTCCGTTTTCCGCCTTCAGTATTCAATGCATCCCTCAGACCGGAATTTGCAGATACGCCGCCAGCCAGGGCGATTTCCTTTATGCCGGTCATCTTTGAAGCCTTCAGAAGTTTTTCCATCAGGATTTCAATGATCGTCCTTTGCAGGGAGGCGGCCAGATCTGCCTTGTTCTTCTCGATGAAGGCCTCATCCCGGAGAAGTTCATCCCGGAGAAAGTACAAAAAAGATGTTTTGAGTCCGCTGAAACTGTAATCAAGGTCGCTGATCCTGGGCTTGTTGAAATGAAATCGTTGAGGATCACCTTCCTTTGCCAGTTTGTCGATGAGGGGTCCACCAGGATAGGTCAGGTTCATCAGTTTGGCACTCTTATCAAAAGCCTCACCGGCAGCATCATCAATGCTCTTTCCAATGATCTCCATCGAAAGATAATCTCTGACCAGTACCAGTTGCGTGTGTCCTCCTGAAACCAGTAAACAGAGAAAAGGAAAAGCAGGGAAGCGGTCGTCGCCCTCTTCATTTCGAATAAAATGTACAAGGATATGTGCCTGGAGATGGTTTATCTCGATCAGCGGGATTTTCCTTGACAAGGCAAAGCCTTTGGCAAAGGACGTCCCAACCAGAAGAGAACCGAGAAGCCCTGGACCCCGGGTGAACGCCACCGCATCAATGTCTCCCTTGTCAATTCCTGCCTGCCTCATGGCTACATCTACCACGGGTATAATATTTTGCTGATGAGCCCTTGAGGCCAGCTCCGGTACAACTCCCCCGTACTTCCTGTGAATCTCCTGGTTGGCTACCATGCTGGACAACAAACGACCGTCGCGTATTATGGCCGCTGCCGTATCATCACAGGAGGATTCAATTCCCAGTATCGTTATCATAGTTTGGTGCAATTCTTGTACAAAAATAATCAGATTTAACGAAGTTGCCCTACAGTCCCTAAGGTCAGACAGCCAATTTCTTTATTACCAGACTTTTTGTTTTTGTTTATCAGTGTCTTATGTAATTTTAATACCTAAATTGCATCAGAATTCAGGATCTGATTTTGTTTTTGTTTTTAGAAACAGAAATGTCGCTTGTATTGTTGTGTGAGTAAGTTATTGTTTAAACTTTTTTTCGTTTTTTTGCGTTCTCAGAATAAAATGATCCAGCCATTAAAAAATTTTTAAAAATAATACTGATTTCGTTACTGGTATTGTTCTCCATACCGGCTACAGGGCTTCTTTTTCTTCAGAATAAAAAAGTCCAGACCAGACTTACCCGCTATGTAGCGGAAGAAATTTCCAAAAAACTGCATACCGAAATTCGCGTGGAGAAGGTTTCTGTCACCTTTTTCAACCGGATTCAAATCAGAAAACTGTACGTGCAGGACCTCAACGGCGACACTCTTCTCTATGCAGATAAGGTAAAAGCCCGGATTTCGCATCTTAGCCGGAGTAAACAAGCGATTTCGATCAGCAGGCTAGCCCTGGATAATTCTTACATCCATCTCATCACAGACACAACAGGTGTCATTAACCTCAAATTTATTATTGATAGTATGACCAGTAACGGGGGTGAAAATAAAAGCGGATGGAAAATATCGTTTGACCGTATTGAGTTAAACGATTCTCATTTTCGTTACACCAGGGTTGGAGGCGAGGAACCGGTCAGGGGCATCAATTTCCAGGATATGGATCTGGGCGACCTGCAGATCAGGCTTGCAAGTCTCAATATCGAAGGGGATACTGTTTCCTTTGATGTCAAAAACCTGTCATTCCTTGAACGCTCAGGATTCCGCCTGAACAACATGAGCACCAGGATGAGTCTGAGTAAAAGACACATGACTTTTAAAAATGCTTACCTTGAGACGCCCCTTTCAAATATAAGTGCTACCCAGGTAGAGTTTAACTTTACCAATTATGGCGATTTCTCCGATTTTGTGAACAAGGTCAAAACACGCTTTAACCTTCGATCGTCGACGGTAAACTTCATCGATATCGGGTATTTTGCGCCCACGTTCATGGATTATAATGAAACCCTGCGTGTCTCCGGACTGGTTACAGGCCGGATCAGCGACATGACCGGCGATAACATCCTGCTTTCCTACAACGACCATACCAGCCTTGAGGGCAGTTTTAACATGATCGGTCTCCCGGACTTTCGTCAGACTTTTATGCATTTCAATATCAGGCAGCTGACCACAAACATTCATGATATCAGAATGCTGAAACTGCCCGGAAACAGAAGTGTGAAAGTGCCGGGCCATTTCGATCAGCTTGGCACGATCACCTATACGGGTAAATTCACCGGATATATTGATGATTTTGTGGCTTATGGCAAGTTTAATACAATGCTGGGACAACTCTCGTCCGACCTGCTTATTAAGCCTGATAATATCAGTGGAATAACCTTCAAGGGCAGAGTTAAAAGCCGGTCTTTCAACGTGGGAAAGCTGACGAGCAACGATCAACTCATCGGTAAAATAAGCATGGCAATGAATGTTGATGGTTATACTTCCGTGGATACATTGTTTGCAAATATCAGCGGTACTATCGACAGTATGGGCGTAAATCATTATACCTATAAAAAAATAAAACTTTCGGGACTTCTCAACAACAAGACTTTTAACGGATCGGTAAATATCAATGATCCGAACCTGAAAATGGAGTTCCTTGGCAAAGTGGACTTTTCGTCTGCAAGACCCAATTTCGATTTTACAGCCAACGTATCGAGTGTCAAACCCTATTACCTGAATCTTGAAAAATCGGACCCTGATTATTTTGCTTCTTTTCTTTTGAAAACGAATTTTTCAGGAAGCAATATAGATGATATCGACGGTGAGATCAAACTCGTGAATTCCTATTTCCAGAAAACCGGCAAGCAGATCCAGATCTATGACCTTAGTCTTGTGTCAGTTAATACTGCAGACACCAACCTGATTAGGGTAAATTCCGATATTATGGACGGAGAACTGAGTGGACATTATCAGTTCAGCACTCTGGGAAATTCCTTTAAAAACCTGGTCTATCATTACCTGCCCAGTCTTGCCAAAGAGAACCTTTGGGTTCCCGACACAGCCGACACCAATAATTTCAGGTTCAACCTTAATCTTAAAAATATCAGTTCCGTTGTTAATTTCTTTTTACCTGATTTTGACATTGCCGACAGCTCCTATCTTGCCGGAAGGTACAATCCTGCAAATCTGGAAACCGACCTCATCGCTAACTCCCCTCTCTTTAGCTTTTACGGAAACCAATGGAAGGACCTTCAGATCATCACTTCAAGTACTCACAATAAGACCGAGATCATTACACGCAGCAGCACACTCCTGCTGAACAATAATCTGGCTCTGGATAATCTGACTTTTAACGCTGCGGTATTCAATGATACAATAACACTCAATCTTGACTGGAACAGCTTTGAAAAGCCTAAATATCAGGGACGGATCAACCTGATGGCCAACCTGGCGGAAAACAAGATCAGCAGCAATCCCAGGTTCAATATTCACATGCAACCCTCCAATATCATCTTTAACGATACTACCTGGAATATTTCCAAAAGTTTAATCGTCATCGACTCAAGTTCCATAAAGGTCGATTCCTTCACAATCAGTAATCAGAACCAGATGTTTCTCGTATATGGCGGGATTTCGAACGACCCAAATGAGACACTCAGATTTCTGTTTAACGACCTGGATCTGTCAACTTTAAATATTTTCACTAAAAAAGCCCGGCTTGAATTTAACGGGAAGATGACCGGAAAAGCAAGCCTTAAAAATCCATTTAAAAATCCCCTGTTCCTCGCCGATCTCGACCTCAGCAGATTATTTATCAATGGGGAGGATTTTGGCGATGGTGAAATCAAAGCCTTGTGGGATAATGAGGACAAAAGGATACATATGCTGGCTGACGCTAAAAAGGGAACAGCGGAAGTCTTTCGAACCGAGGGCGATTTTTATCCTGAATCCAAAATCCTTGATTTTACAATAAAACTGGACAAGGTCCGTCTGAATACCTTCTCACCCTATACCGATTTCCTGATTTCCGATCTCAAGGGGATGGGTTCCGGGGACCTCACGCTGAAAGGTACAACGCAGCAACCCGACCTGAACGGAAAGATCAGCCTGTTCAAAACATCGTTTGTGGTAAATTATCTGCAAACCAGGTACTATTTCACTAACGATGTCGATATTATTCATAACAGTGTCATCCTGAAAAATACCGAAGTCTACGATGAGAACGGCAATAAGACTGTAGCGCAGGGATCTGTGGACACCAGGTACTTCAGGGATCTTAATCTGAACATCAGCCTTCAGACCAGTAATTTCAATTTTCTGAATACCACTGAGAAAGACAACCAACTTTTTTACGGGAAGATCTTTGCCAGCGGCTTCATTAAAATCACCGGTCCGCCCGATAACCTGAAGATGGATATCAATGCCCGTTCGGAGAAGAACAGCGTATTCTTTATCCCGTTGAATGGTACAGAAGAAGTGAATGAAAACGATTTCATTAAATTCATCAATACCGGCGAGAAGGATCAGAACAAAACAGGAGAACAAAACAGGTATGATGTAAAACTGCGGGGATTATCACTCAATTTCAACCTGGATGTCACAAATGATGCGGAAGTCCAGCTTATCTTCGATCCCAAGGTTGGTGACATCCTGCGGGGACGGGGAAACGGGAACCTCAAAATAAACATCAATACGCTGGGTAAATTCGAGATCTTTGGTGACATCTCCATTGAGAGCGGAGACTATTTGTTCACCTTGCAGAACGTGATCAACAAAAAATTCGAAGTTGAGCCCGGGGGCAAGATCTCCTGGACCGGAAACCCGGAGGATGCCAACATCGACGTGAAAGCGGTGTATGCTTTAAGGACATCCGTGACACCTCTTGATCCTACTATGTTTGAAGGCTCGTCGGGAAAGCGTATCCCGGTGGAATGTGTCATTCAGCTGAGCGGAAAATTAATGAATCCCACGATTAATCCGGATATTTCCCTGCCCACGGCCGACCAGGAAACCCAGAGGATCGTTAAAAACAGTACATCAACAGAGGAAGAACTGATGAAGCAGTTTCTGTCTCTCCTTGTACTGAACAGTTTTTATTCCAACCAGCAAACGTATGGCACGTTTTCAGGAACAGGAGGGGCCACTACAGCGTTTGCCAGTGCGGGCATGGCCACCACCTCTGAAATGTTGTCCAACCAGCTCAATCACTGGCTATCTCAAATCAGTAAGGACCTCGATATTGGTGTGAATTACCGCCCCGGTTCGGAAGTAAGCAGCCAGGAAGTTGAATTGGCACTCAGCACCCAGATCCTGAATGACAGGGTTACCATAAACGGTAATGTGGATGTTGGCGGAAACCAGACCACTCAAGCCACCTCCACAACCAACACCAATAATATAGTGGGTGATTTTGACATTGATTTTAAGATGACTGAAAACGGAAAATTTCACATGAAAGCCTTTAACAGGGCAAACGACAACTTACTGTTCCAGACCTCCCCCTATACGCAGGGTGTCGGTATTTTCTTCCGCGAAGATTTTAACACCTTCGGTGAACTTCTCCGAAGATATAAAGATGCCATAGTGAACCTTTTCTCCTCTTCAAAGCAAAAGAAACAAAAACAGGAGGTGAATGATACGGTTGAAAGTCTGGATCAGGACAAGACTAAACACTGACAAATTCCGTCCATTTCCTGATATTTTTCAGGGCAAAATCAGATAACATTCCTATATTTGCGGTCTTTGTTACTCACTTCAAAACTTCTACTCTATGTTTGTTGCGATGATCGTCATTTTCGTTCTCGGGTACGTCGCTATCGCCCTGGAACATCCCCTTAAAGTTGATAAAGCTGTTTCTGCTCTTGCCATTGGCACACTCTGCTGGCTGGCATATATCCTGGGAGCTTTCGACATCCTCACACAGGGATTCAGTCCTGCTTTCCGTGATTTTGTAATGGGTACTGAACACCTTGACAGTTCAGCCGCCAAAGATTTTATATCCGGATTACCAAACCTGCCTGCAGCTGAGCACCATCACTGGATGGAACAGATGAGGGAATTTATCGTTGACCGGGAAATCGTCCGGCATCTCGGAGACATTTCTGAGATCCTGTTCTTTCTCCTTGGCGCCATGACGATCGTGGAGATCACCGATCAGCATGACGGTTTTAAAGTAATTACGGATAAAATCAGGACTGCAAACAAGGTCAAATTATTGTGGATCCTCAGCTTCCTCACCTTTTTCCTTTCAGCCATGCTTGATAACCTGACCACGACCATCGTTATGGTGGCCCTGCTCCGGAAGCTGGTTTCTGACAAGAAAACCCGCTGGTTCTTTGCCAGTATGGTTGTTTTGGCTGCCAATGCCGGAGGTGCCTGGTCGCCTATCGGCGATGTAACCACCATCATGCTCTGGATCGGAGGGCAGGTAACTACGGGGGCTATCATTTCACGGGTATTCACCCCCAGCCTCTTCACCATGGTCATTCCCCTGGTGTGGCTCAGCTTTACACAGAAAGGTCATGTTGAAAGGCCTGAGCTCAATAAAGATGATAAGGAGCTCACTACCTCTTTCGAAAGAAAGCTTATGCTCACCCTGGGTTTAGCCGGTCTGTTATTCGTTCCTGTGTTTAAAACCCTGACCGATCTGCCTCCATATATGGGTATGTTGCTTTCGCTCTCGATAATATGGCTGGTGACTGAGATCATGCACCGGAACAAGGCACATCATATCAAAGCAAAGCTCAAGGTGTCTGCTATCCTCAGGAGGGTGGAAATACCTACCGTGTTTTTCTTCCTTGGGATCCTGAGTGCAGTGGCTGCACTGGAATCTGCCGGGCATTTGAACATCCTTGCCAGTTTCCTCGACAAACACCTCGACAACGTATACCTGATAGATATTGCTATTGGTGCTCTCTCATCTGTGATTGACAATGTGCCTCTTGTTGCCGGCGCCATGGGTATGTACCCGATTGAAACGAAAAGCACCCTCGAAGCTCTTGCACTTGTAGATCCCAACGCGGTTGCCTGGGCTCATAATTTTGTCCAGAACGGTGTATTCTGGGAATTCCTTGCCTATACTGCCGGTACCGGCGGAAGTATCCTGATCATCGGTTCAGCCGCCGGAGTTGCTGCCATGGGACTGGAAAAGATAGATTTCATCTGGTATATGAGAAAGATCTCCCTGCTGGCTATCCTTGGTTATCTTGCCGGAGCATTGGTTTACTATCTGGAGATTAAATTCCTGGTTCACATCGCATAGACAGCCTGTCATGTTCGTAAGAATTTATTAAACGGGATATACTACAAAAGGGTATATCTCGTTTTTTTTATATCTTCGCTTAAAATAATCAAGAAACATGGACGTACTGACAATTTTACAAGTGGTTACCACAGAAACAACCGGGATGACCTCAACAGGAACAAAAGACCAAACATTCCTGTCACTGGCCTTAAAGGGTGGCTGGGTTATGATCCCGATAATCATCCTGTCCATCATTGCGGTTTATATTTTCTTTGAACGATATTTCGCCATCAAGAAAGCACAGCATGTGGACATGAACTTTATGAACCGTATCCGGGATTATATTATGGATGGTAAAATTGATGCCGCTAATTCGCTTTGTCAGTCGACCAGTAACCCGGTAGCCAGGATGATTGAGAAAGGGATAAGCCGCATCGGCCGTCCTCTCAATGATGTGAACGCCGCTATCGAAAATGTAGGCCGCCTCGAGGTATATAAACTCGAAAAAGGGCTGCCCACGCTGGCTACCGTTTCAGGTGGTGCCCCAATGATCGGATTCCTCGGGACGGTAATCGGAATGGTCGAGGCCTTTATGGAAATGTCCACTTCCGGGAATAATATCAATGTATCACAGTTGTCTACGGGGATCTATACGGCACTTATTACGACGGTAGCAGGTCTGATCGTCGGTATTATAGCCTACTTCGCTTACAACATCCTGGTGGCCAAGGTCGAAAAGGTCGTGAATAATCTTGAAGCCAGTACAACTGAATTTATGGACCTGTTGAATGAACCGGTAAAATAAAACGATGAGTCTACGGTCAAAAAATAAGGTGAACGTTAATTTCAGCATGTCGGGAATGACCGACATTGTCTTTCTTTTGCTCATCTTTTTCATGCTTACCTCCACACTGATTGCGCCGAATGCCCTCAAACTTCTCTTTCCTCAAAGAGGTCAGACCGTCACAACTACCGCTAAAATTCCGGTAATTCAAATAAATGCAGGCGGTCAGATCAGGCTGGATGGTAAAACCGTGGCACTTGAAAACCTCGATAATCTTCTCCTGACAAAGTTGCAGGGGCAGACTGATCCCGCGGTAACCATTATCGCTGACCGGCAGGCCAGCGTGAAAAAATCCGTTGAGATCATGAATGTAGCCGCCAAACACAATTATAAGGTTATTCTGAAAGAAAAATAAGTATGGCTATCAGCTCACGTAATAAGGTGAATATGAATTTCTCCATGTCGGGAATGACGGACATTGTATTCCTCCTGCTGATCTTTTTTATGATCGCCTCCACGCTGATTACGCCAGGAGCCATGAATGTAGAGCTTCCACGGAGTAACAACCAGACCATCGCGAACCCGGATATCAATGTTTCCATTTCAAAGGAAGGACAGTTCTTTGTCGATGGCGAATCTGTGCCATCGTCAGATCTTGAAGCTACCGTAAAATCCACTCTCAGGGAAAAGCTGGCGACTAAGCAGGAAAACAAACAGGAACAGCCGACGGTCAGGCTGAATGCCGATGAAAATCTGAATATGAATGAGGTGTTTGATTTCCTTGAAATTGCGAAAAGAAACAAGTACAAGGTAATCCTTGGCACAAGACCCTTATAAGATGAACCTTCACAAAAACGGCGTCATCGGAACCACTGTAGTACACGTACTCGTTGCCCTGCTTCTTATTTTCTTTGGCTTCAGTTATCCCGACCCGCCACCGGAAGAAGAAGGGATCCTCGTGAATTTCGGAACTGAAGCAACAGGGCTGGGTCATATCGAACCTGCAGGCGACGAGCAACAGGGTGGAAAAACCGAAACCGTTCCCCAGAAACAGGAAGATGCAGTCCCAGATGTAGCCCCTCAGAAAGAAGTTAAGCCGGCTAAAACAACTCCGGTATCCGATAAACAGGCCCAGGATTATGAAGAATCACCTGTTAAAGTAAATAAACCGACGGCCGAAGAACTGAAAAAACAGGCTGAGGAGAAGGAGAAGCTGGAACAGGAAAAGCAGAGGCAGGAGGCAATACGAAAACAAAAGGAAGAGGACCAGCGGAAAAAAGCTGAAGCGGAAAAGCTTCAGAAAATGGGTCAGAATGCCTTCGGAAATAAGGGTGTGGGCACACAGGAAGGTTCCGAAGGTATAACCCAGGGAAACGGTAACCAGGGCAATCTGAATGGCTCGGCTGACGCTCCTAACTACGGACAAGGCGGAGGCCTGGGCAATGGAATATCATACGGATTGGGTAACCGTCGCACAAGGGGAAATGACGTGTTCCCGAATATCAAAAATTGTGTGGTAACCAGCCGTATTGAAGTAACCGTTCAGATTGATGTTGATAAGGAAGGCAATGTGGTTGGCAATCCCACCATACTGAAGGAAACCTACCAGGACCCCTGCATTGAGGAAGCAGTGCTGGATGCCGCCAGAATTACCAGATTTACCGTTGATGCCAATTCTTACCGTCAGAGGGGATGGATCAAATATACCATTGAACCCAAATAATCTGTCCTCCTTTCCAGCATTAGAACAAGCCGAGCAGTTTTATAGAAGCGATCAGTACCGTGGCAAGAAGCACGTAACGTACGAATTTTGCGCCCCATTGTACAGCCACCTTTGCCCCCACCCATGCTCCAAGCATACTCCCGGCA
The DNA here is from genome assembly GCA_963732905.1 of uncultured Bacteroidales bacterium. Lineage (GTDB taxonomy): Bacteria > Bacteroidota > Bacteroidia > Bacteroidales > DASQZK01. Next base: position 558,959 of record CAVTBM010000001.1, on the reverse strand, counting down.
GCTAAAATGAAGCCAAAGGTGAAATTTACCTGGTGGTTGTAAATGAAAAAAGCCAGTGCTACCGGAGTATACAGAAGCACGATAAAAACCTTGACTGCATTTGCCCTAACCAGATCATACCCGGCTCCGAGAACAAGTCCTGCCAGCAGGAAGAATCCCACACCAGCCTGGATAAACCCCCCGTATACACCGATAAGAAAGAAGATTCCTGCCTGAACCCAGTAGGGTACGGGTGTTTTCCCCTGCCTGTCTTTCAGCCATTTAGAGGGCCTCCACAGAACAATGAAAAACATGAAAAGCAGCAGTACACCGATTGTGTGCCCCATGACCTTCTCGTTGATATCCACAGCAATCCTGGCGCCAATGACAGAGCCGGCCACTGCAGGAATCACCAGCTTCATGGACCCTCTGAAATCGAGAACCTTCTGCTTATGATAACTGGCTGTACCAACAACATTCTGAAGGAGTATACCTATGCGGTTTGTTCCGTTAGCCACATTGGCCGGCAGGCCGAGGGCCATCAGGAGAGGAAGAGTGATCAGCGATCCGCTGCCGGCAACGGTATTGATAAACCCTGAAAAAAAACCCGCCAGTACGATAGCAGGATAAACATACCATTCCATGAACGGCTTAATATTTATCGATGATCTCCTGAACGGCAATCAGGAGTTTAACCGTAAAATCTTTGTCCTTGACGATGTAATCCTCGATACCGAATTTCATCAGTTCAAGGACAGTACTTCCACTTTCCTGCCCTGAAAGGATGATCACGGGAAGTTCCCCTTTTTTTTCCCTGACCCTGGTGAGAACTTCCAGTCCGTTCATCACATGAGACCTTCTTTTTATAAAAATATAGTCAAGAATGATGATATCGGGATTTAGATGGAGATTTTCAAGGCATTCCTCTCCGTAGCTGAAGGTGACAACTTTCACCGGTTCCCCTTTTAACGTTTTCTTTATCAGTTGAAGAACCATGGGGTCATCATCCACAATAAAAATAAGAGGTTTTTTTTTCATCTTAGTAGGCAAACATGGGATATTCAAGCATCATCTTGTTCACTTTTCCTCTGACCCGGCCTAGGGTGGCTTCATCCTCGATATTCATGATCACCTCATCAATAAGATCGACGATAACCGGTATCGTAACATCTTTCACACCCCTGGTCGTAATGGCCGGAGTACCTACCCTTATACCGGATGTCTGGAACGGTGAACGGCTGTCAAACGGGACCATATTTTTATTGACCGTTATATCGGCTTTCACAAGAGTATTTTCGACCTGTTTGCCGGTAACGTCCGGAGCTTTTGTTCTCAGGTCGATAAGCATGGAGTGATTATCAGTGCCATCGGAAACCACTTTATAGCCTTTGTCCATAAAAGCCCGGGCCATAGCGGCCGAATTAGTTTTCACCTGTGACTGATAGGCCTTGAATTCAGGCAGTAGGGCTTCCCCGAATGAGACAGCCTTAGCGGCAATGACATGCTCGAGAGGTCCGCCCTGTATGCCAGGAAATACAGCAGAGTCGATGAGGGATGACATCATTCTGACTTCTCCCTTTTTGGTTGTGATACCAAAAGGATTTTCAAAATCCCTGCCGATAAGAATGATCCCTCCGCGGGGTCCGCGTAGGGTTTTATGAGTTGTCGAAGTAACGATATGGGCATATTCGAGCGGGTTTTTAAGGAGGCCGGCTGCTATCAGTCCTGCAGGATGTGCCATATCCACCATGAAAATCGCGCCTACCTTGTCGGCGATTTGTCTCATCCTCTCATAATCCCAGTCTCTCGAATATGCGGAAGCACCGCCAATGATCATCTTAGGCTTTTCCTTCAGGGCGATCTCTTCCATTTTGTCGTAGTCGACCCGTCCTGTCGATTCATCAAGACCGTATGAAACAGCATTGTACAGAATGCCCGAACTGTTTACCGGGGATCCGTGTGAGAGGTGTCCTCCGTGTGAAAGGTCCAGACCCAGAAAAGTATCACCCGGGTTAAGTACGGAAAGGAAAACCGCCATATTGGCCTGCGCACCTGAATGAGGCTGAACATTGACATATTCAGCGCCAAAGAGTTCCTTAAGCCTGTCGATGGCAAGCTGCTCGCTTTCATCAACGACTTCACAACCTCCGTAGTAACGCCTTCCGGGGTAACCTTCAGCATACTTGTTGGTCATGCATGAACCCATTGCCTCCAGAACCTGCTCACTTACAAAGTTCTCGGAAGCAATCAACTCAATGCCTCTGCGTTGTCTTTCCTGTTCCTGTTTAATCAGATCGAAAATTCGGGTGTCTCTTTTCATACATTAAGGATTTAGAACTCCAAATTTAGTGCATTGTACCGGATTTATGAAACGATGGGGATGGAATTATTTGGGTCGGAGGAGGGAGGAGGGATTAGTGAATAGAAAGAGAGTCCAGAGAATCTGTGGTATTCGGGGGCCCTCACCCACCAACCAAACCCGCCCCAGTTATTATAAAGAGCATTATCAGCCACAGACAGTTGAGTTGCACTATTCGCCTGAGGAGGTTATTCTTCCGAAAACTGAACAAGCAGTTTACGGTACATATTGAATATGCGGGCTTTGGATACAAAACCGATGTATTTCCCGTCGTCGGTAACAGGCAGATTCCATGCACCTGTCTCCTCGAATTTTTCCATAACCCGACTCATGCGTTCATTGGGCTGAACTGTAGCAGGGGGTTCGATCATCAGTTCGGAGGCCCTGGTAAACTCGTACATTTCATGGTTAAAGATGATATGCCTGACATTATCGAGGAGGATGATCCCCTGAAGTATCTGCTCATCATCGACCACCGGAAAAATATTGCGTTTAGATTTTGAGATGATTTTCACGAGATCACCCAGAGTGGCATCCGGATGAATGGGTTTAAGATCTTTTTCTATGACACTGTTTACCGACAGAAGCGTCAGCACAGCTCTATCCTTGTGATGAGTAATCAGTTCGCCCCTTCTTGCGAGCCTGTCGGTGTAAATGGAATGGGGCTCGAAATAGATAACCGTCATATACGAGATGGCTGAGGTGATAATCAGAGGAATGAAAAGTGCATATCCTCCGGTCACTTCAGCAATGAGAAACATGGCCGTCAACGGGGCATGCATTACACCGGCCATCACTCCGGCCATGCCTACGAGTGTAAAATTCCTTTCTGAGACATCAATGAAACTAAACCAGTTAATAACCCGTGACAGGATATAACCTGTGAGACCTCCCATAAACAGTGCAGGAGCAAATATTCCCCCTACCCCTCCCGTGCCTGTGGTCACCGACATAGCCACCACTTTAAAAAAGAGAACCAGCATCAGGAAAATAATCAGCAGCCAGTAGTTATTCCTGATACCGAAGAAAATGCTCCCGTTGGTCAGATCCGTTGCATGGCCTGTCATCAGTGCCTGCAGAGCGGTGTAGCCTTCACCATAAAGCGGCGGAAACAGGAATATCATGATTCCAAGAAGGATTCCTCCGATGACAAGTTTCTGATAAGGGTTGGCAATTTTTGAACTGTAAAATTCGATCTGTTTGACCCCCCTTGTAACGTACACCGAAAACAAGCCGGATATGATGCCCAGAAGAATATAAAAGGGAATGTTTTTCATGACGAAAGGATCCACTATCGAAAAGGAAAACATCACTCCTTTCCCCAGCAAAAAATAGGAGACTGTAGCTCCGGTAACGGCAGAGATCATGAGTGGCACAATAGACCACATGGTCAGGTCCAGCATAAGGACTTCCAGAGCAAAGATAAGAGCGGCAATCGGAGCCTTGAAGATACCTGCAATAGCGGCGGCTGCACCACAACCCAGCATAAGTGTGGTGGTTTTATAATTCATTTTAAGAAACTTCGCGAGCCTTGAACCAATGGCTGAACCCGTTAAGACTATAGGGGCCTCAAGACCGACCGATCCGCCGAATCCCACTGTAAGCGCACCGCCGATCATGGACGAATAGGTGTTATGAGAGGCAAGCACACTGTTATTTCTGGAAATAGAAGCGAGGATTTTGCTTACCCCGTGGGATATGCTGTCTTTGACGAAAAATTTAACATAAAGAACAGTCAGAAAAAGTCCTATAAATGGCAGAGCGAAATAAAAGAAATTTACCCTGTCAACATTCAATTCATCTGTGAGTAATAGTTGGATATGATGAACCGTATTTTTAAGTAAAACTGCCGCCAACCCTCCCAGAATACCGATGATGAAACTCATAATAGTCACAAACCTCCGAATAGAGATATGTGTCTCCTTCCAGCGATAGAGTTTTCGGATAATATGCCTGTTTTTCATGAGTTGCAAAAATAATCAAGTTTGGTTACCGGGTGAAATAATTTTCATGAATTAAGCCGTAAAGATTACCAACTTCAAAAATACATTGACTGAGCTGTCGGAAAGCGGTTTTCCGGGGAACAGCGTAATTAAACCAGGCTGGATTAACAAAAATGGTTACTGCAGCATTCACCGTATTCCTTCCTTAGGACTGGATGTTTTCCGCAAAGTTGACAGCAGGATTTACCCTGACATGAAATCATACTCAAATGAAAAGTCTGCAGGGAGAACTCCAGCCTGCCTGTCCTCCGTTTTGTTCCCGGGCCACATATCTCTGATTCCGTGTTCAGGAATTGTGCAAAAATGAACTTTCTGTGCTTCCAGCACTGTTCTTTTCTTCAAAATCCGAATGCCGGAAAATCCGTCCGCACCATAGTTATATTGACCTGACCAGGGTATGCAGGCCGGTGGCACCCGAAGGATGAGGTTTTGCACCCCTTTCGATCTGAGGAGTACCGTCAGCCTCATAACAACGGACCGTAAATTCATGCCGTCCCTTCTGATAAAGAGCATCATGCCGCCATAACACCCAGGTCGTTTCAGACAGAGGAGTTCTCAATTCAGCCTGTATCCATGGGCCGTTGTCCATTTTCAGTTCAACTTTTGAGATACCACGGGCTCCGGCATATGCGATACCACCGACGGGTATTCGTTGCTGCCCCTGTTCATCCTGATAAATATGGCTGTCGGCTACGGTATCTATAACCGAAGTGGCTTTTACCCTGGCTTCACGATCCCAACCCCTTTTCACCCAATATCCGTCACCAGATTGAGCGGTCACCTCGATACTTTCAATCCATTTGGGCTGTTTCATACCATAGTGGTCGGGAAGATAAATGCGCAAGGGGTACCCATGTTTCTGAAATAAAGGCACACCATCCCAGGCATAACAAAGCATAATACGTCTATCGCTGTAAATATCGCCAATGGATACAAATTCCGTGAATCCATCGGCAGCAGTGATCTTCAGATATGCTGCCTCCGGTTTTATCTTAAAGAGAGGAAGCATATCCTGCATGCTTACGCCTGTCCAGCGGGTGGTACTGATCAGGTCGCCGGCAATATAGTTTGAGATACACTCAAGTGTCACAAACTGATGCATGGGTGTATGACTTTTAATTTCTGCCATTGTCCAGTTCAAATCCTTTTCCACCAGTCCCCCGATATTCAGTTTCCATTTGTCGGGATGTATATGCGGTGGCATGGTGTCGATATCGATCCGGTAATGGTTCTCAAGGCTTGTAAATTCGGGCCGTGTACCTGGTGCGGGTATTACAGCTGAGCCAGCATTGGGAAGCGGATGGGTTGATGACCATCGTACGCTGTCCTCTTCTTCCTGCTTACGAATAACAGCTCCGATGCCCGTACCAAAAACGGCTACAGCAGCCGTGATTCCGCCCAGCCTGTATAAAAAGTGGCGCCGCCCGGGAATTTCAGTACTTCCCTCAGTTACCTGCAATTCGGCCAGTCGTTTGAGCACCCAACCCAGTGTATGTCCCCAGGCCAGAAACATGAATAATATCCAGAGTCCCGACCAGGCCGTTCCTGCCGGAAGTTGTCTGCCAGGAGCCAGGCTTATCATAATCACCGGTAACCCTGCCAGACCGCCTATGAACGTAGCAGGCCATTTAGGTGGTTGTCCCAGCCAGGAAATGACAAATCTGATGATCAGGGCAACAACGAACCCCCCTGCCAGAAAGATGACGACAGCCATCGTTTGCTCTCCCGCTTTGGCCACATCTGCAGTTGGCCCGAGACTGAATGTACGGATAATGCTTACCATGGTCTCGATGCCGCTTGTAATAATGGGACCGGGCAGGTGCTGTGAAAACCAGTCGAAAAGATCAAAAACAACGAATGGCAGGCGTGCAATTTTCCAAAATAAATAAAAAATAGCGGTCAGGGGAACTGTCAGAATCAGTCCTATGAATGCTGAAGCAAGAACGCCGGGTTTTTTCATGTTGAGAGACTTGGTTAAAAGGGTAATGATATTTAAAGAGATTATATTGAATATCAGGAGATATGCATATTTTAAAATATGAAAAGATAACCACTGAGATTTGAATTATGTTCAAAACAGGTATAAATAAGTGTGACATCTTCTGTAAAAAGGGTCCTGCTCAGGATAGAAAATATATGGGAAGATATTCAGGTCGGTATCATTTTTACCAGGTTCCGGAATCACTTCCGTGAAGGGAGGAACCATCCAACATATTCTTCACTTTATTTGAATGGTATGGATACAGAAAGGTACGATATCTGACACGGTGACATCGCTCCGGGCTTTTTAACTTTAAAGCGGCTATGGCGCTGGCCGGCTTGCGAGCTCTTGATGTCACAATTAAACCTGGAATAACTGGCCGTCTGATCTAATGAGGGTCACAATATTTCTGATGGATATTTTGTCTTTCACCTCAAAAAACAGTATCTTAATTCCTCTCAAATCTACTGACTTATACCACCAACCATGAAAAAGATCAATCTCCTTTTGGTATTAAGTTTTATCCTGATCCTTATATCCTCTTTTGATAAGCCTTCCGGCTCATCTGAACCTTTGAATGAAATTATGCCTGTCAGAGGATTATGTATTGGAGCCCCGTCACCTGAACGAACAGATGAATTTGTAAGGTTCATCGGTGAAGCGCTCACCTCCATGCATGTAAACACTTTGATCCTTAGAGTGGATTACCAGTACGAGTACAAATCTCACCCCGAGTTGCAGGGCAGGGATGCCCTCTCGAAAAAAGATCTTAAAAAAATTTTAAAGGCCTGCCGTGAAAACGGGATCCGCCTGATTCCTCATATCAATCTTCTGGGACACCAGTCGTGGGCCAGCCGCCCGGGTATGCTGTTAAAAGCTTATCCTGAATTCGATGAAACGCCGGAGGTCAAATTCCCTGAAAAATATGAATGGCCAAATGCTGACGGTTTGTACTGTAAGAGCTATTGTCCTCTGCATCCTGAAGTGCACAAGGTCATTTTCGATATCGTGGACGAACTTTGCGATGTGTGTGAATCCGATGCTTTTCATGCCGGAATGGACGAGGTGTTTTATATCGGCAATGATAATTGTCCTCGCTGCTCGGGCAGTGATAAGTCCGAACTGTTTGCCGGGGAAGTCAGGCGCATCCATGATCATCTTGCCATGAAAGGCAGGGAGCTGTGGATCTGGGGTGACCGGCTGATCGACGGCAAAACGACCGGCATAGGCATGTGGGAGGCCAGCATGAACAATACCTGGCGCGCCATCGATATGATCCCCAAAGATGTTTTCATCTGTGACTGGCATTATGAGAGGGCTGACCTCACGCCGGTTATGTTTGCCATGAAAGGCTTCAGGGTAGCCTCCTGCCCTTATCAGAAACCGGATGTCGGAATAAACCAGGCCCGGAACATGATCATGTTCAGAAATCAGTCATCCCCCCCGATGAAAGACAATTTCCAGGGGGTGATCCAGACCGTCTGGAACCCGGCCGACGATTTCCTGGATGAATTTTACGGACGTAAAATGCCTAAGAAGTCTGATAAATCGGAAGTAATCTGTTTTAAAGCCCTCTTTGACGAGGTTGGGAAAACAGGCATCCGGGAATGATCTGAAAATTACTTCTCCGGCGAACTGCACAATGCGCTGACCTTCTGGGCTGCCAGAACCGTCTGCAGCATGATGGCCGGGAAATCCGATGCCCACTTATGCCCGGCAGGAGTCTTGTAAAATTTTACAAGCGTTTTAAGGTCCCGATAGCTAAAATGCTGCCGGTATATCCATATCACGGCATTGTCGAGCCATTGTTTTCCTTTACCGTTCAAATAGAAGTCTGAAAGGCGATTGAAATCTTCTTCAGATAGTTCATTGTTTTTTTTGGCGTTTTCCATCTGCGTCCTGATTACTTCATTGATATTGAATCCGCCTCTGAGATTTCGAAGTTCTGTGATTTTTCTCGTGATTTTATCGTCTGGGGCCTTGGTGGTATCAGGTTTAAATTCCTGAATCACCTTTAGGTTTTTTCCCATTATATCGGAGTATCCGGCTTCCGGAATCGAATCAACCTGGGAAGAAACAGGCCGGGCAACACAGCAGCATAAGATTAGAAGAAATGTAATTTTTTTCATTTTTGTTTTCTGGTTTAAGTTCACATTTGATCCGGTTAGACAGTATATTCAATACTTCGCAGGGTACTCTGAATAATGATATTTTTCCGTAACCGTTTTCTGTACCGGAAGTAAATATACTCAGAAGCAGATGCTTTAACGCTTGTATGACCGTTACCGCTGGCCATCATGGATTTATCCCTTTCCGGTGTAGTCCTGGCCCCTGCATTTTCAATCACGGATCCGCCAACACCATAAACATCCGTGCTCAATAAGGCCACCCCGATTCAGGATTATTTATACGCTATCGGGCGAAACCTCCGGTAGGCCGATAAAATTATGAATGGTGTCGAATTGTACGGGTCGTGGACCGAACTATTGGTTACCACGACCACTGAATAAAAAGTTTTTACCGGATGTTTCGGGAGGGTCGGTATCCCCGCCGGTATTTCCACCCCAGGAGGTCTGATTTGAACACCGTGCCCCCGGAATAATCCATTATCATGAGGGAGAAATCCAACCGGATCTATGTATTCTACCCATGAAGTGATAAATCAAAGGTTCCGGAAAACTTTTCCGGATATCCCGGGGATCCTTTGGTTCATGATTTCAGGGTTGAAATTCAGGAATTTGTACATGCAACTGATTTACACACAATGGTATTTCCCTCTGTAAGGATTAATCAACCAGAACTACCTCAGGCTGTGAGCCGTCATCATTCACGTTCTAATCATTTCAGGTTTCTCCAGGAATTTACACATGATTTTCAAAAGGTCCTTCCTGTCTATCGGTTTGGAGATGAAGTCATTAAAACCCATTGACAAGAGCTGATCTTTATTATAATCAAATCTGTATGCAGTTTGTGCAATAACCGGCGTATTGATTTTCTTTTCCCGCAACTGCTTTAAAGCCTCAATTCCGTTAACATATGGCATCTTGATATCCATAAGGATGAGCTCAATACCCTTATTCAGGCTAAGAAGTTTACCAACCTCAGATCCATCGGAAGCATGAAAGAGTTGACAGTTTGCACCACTAAGATATTCCTCAAGAAGGAAAAAATTAATCTCATCATCCTCGGCAATCAATATTTTGGCTCCTTTAAAATCACAGTTTTCAACGTCCTCACTTACACTTTCCTTCTTTTCAGTGAAAGTCAGAGATTCAACTGGTATGGTAAAGGTAAACTCCGAGCCATGACGGGGCTGACTCTTCACATAAATTTTACCCCCCATGAGTTCAACCAGTGTCTTGCAAATAGCCAGGCCAAGTCCTGTACCCCCGTATAGTTGGCTTATCCCCGAATCAGCCTGTCTGAAATGCTCAAAAATGATCTCATGAGCATCCTGCGGAATTCCTATGCCTGTATCCTTTACACAAAATCCAATTTCGTTTTCCTTCAGATTACATGCCATGGTAATTTCTCCCCTGGAGGTAAATTTAAATGCATTCTCCAGAATATTGGATAGTATTTGTTTGAGCTTATCTTTATCAGTAACAATCTTTATATCAGCCAAATCACCCTCTGTAGAATTGACAAACCGGATTTTAGGTTTTTTCAGACGATAGCGTGTGGAATATTCAATATAAATATCAGATATGAATTGTCCCAGGTCAAATCTGGATTTTTCGAGAATAAGGTCCTGCGTTTCAATTCTTGACATGTCGAGGACATCATTCATAATCTTTAAAAGCTGATCACCTGACTGGATAATAATTTCGATATATTCTTTCTGTACCTCGGGAAGGAGATTTGGCGACAGTAATCCTGAAAATCCCATGATCCCGTTCAGTGGAGTCCGGATCTCATGACTGATATTGGCAAGAAATGCAGTTTTCAACCTGTCACTTTCTTCGGCTTTCTCTCTTGCAGCATACAGAGCATTTTCCGTCCTGGATTTTTCTTTCCTTAACTCGGCTTCTTTCAATTCCCTCTCGATAGCAGGGACGAGTCTTTTTAGCCTGTCTTTCAGAATATAATCCTTCGCCCCGTTTACCATTAAATTCACCGCCTTCACCTCTCCAATTGTGCCGGACACTATAATGACCGGAATTTCAGGTTTGTCTTTCTTTACAAGTTCAAGTATCTCAAAACCATCAGTATCGGGCAGACTGAAATCTGAAACGATGATATCTGGAGAACTGCCAAGGGATGCTATAAATTCAGCTTTATTGGTAGCCCATATACGATGGTAAGGAAAAGGCAGCTTTCTAAGATGAAAATCAACAATTTTTAAATCCTCTGCACTATCCTCAATCAAAAGAATATTGACATTCATTGCCATTTAAGTTTATTTGACTGCGTTAAGTACTAACCAGTAGTATCCAATCTCAATGACAGATTTGGCAAATTTTTCAAAATCCATAGGTTTGATAATATAGCTGTTTACCCCCATGTTGTACCCCTTGGAAATATCTTCTTCTTCTTGAGAGGAAGTCAAAAGCACGATAGGGATTTTTGATACTCTTTCATCATTCCGGATAGCTTCCAATACTTCGAATCCATCTTTTTTTGGAAGATGCAGGTCCAGCAAAATCAACCTCGGAGTATTTTCAATTTTTCTGTAAGAATACTCACCCTGACAAAAAATATAGTCAAGAGCAGCCTGGCCGTCATCAACATGCAGGATTGTGTTTGCAATATTGCTTTTCATTAGTTCCCGTATTGCTAATTTTGCATCATCAATACTATCTTCAACAAATAAAATTTCAACATCTTCAACTTTTTTCATAATACACTGATTTTTTGGGAAGTGAAATATAAAATGTTGCTCCTTCATTTACTCTTCCTTCACCTCGTATCTCACCACCATTCTTTTTCATAATCCGTTTTACGATGGCCAGGCCAACACCTGTACCGGGAAATTCTTTTTCACTGTGCAACCTTTGAAATACAGCGAAGAGTTTATCCTTAAATTTTTCATCAAAGCCAGCACCGTTGTCTCTCACAAAGATATCAACGGTTTTTCCGTGATCTTGAAAACCGACCCTGATTTTGGCAAATTCCTTCTTAGAAGTATATTTTATTGCATTGGAAAGCAAATTCTGAGCAAGAAGTTGTGCCATCGGGGCGTCAAAAAGTATGTGGGGTATTTTTTCAGCAATCTGAAAGTCGATCGTTCTGGGAGGTTCTATGCTCAATAGTTCCTTATATTTATCCGCAAATATTTTTTTAAAGTCTACCGGCTTCACAATAGTCGTAGTCCGGCCTATCCTTGAAAAATTCAATATATCCCCAATTAATTTTTCCATTTTATCAACATTTCTCTTAAGGCTCTGCACAGCATCCAGAATTTCATCATCCGTATCATCTGGTATCTCTTCAGCTAAAATCATGCTATAACCTTTTATAGCTCTCAGTGGAGCCTTAAGATCGTGTGAAACTGAGAAGCTAAAGCTCTCAAGATCAAATACAGCTTCCTGAAGTGCCATCGTCTTCTGCTGAATGGTTTCCTCCAGGTGAAGATTTATCTTTTTCAGGCGGTTTTCAAGGCGTACTCTTTTCGAAATATTCCGTGCAAAGAGCAAAAAATTCTTTTTTCCTCCCTCACCCACGAAAGGAACCGCTCTCAGTTCATACCAGATCCTTCTTCCTCCCGCCTGCTTAAATGCCACTTCATAAACATAATTATTTTGCACGGCTTTCCGTTTTGAGCTTAATACAGAAATCAAGGTTTTATGATAAAGGGGATCAATAAGAGAAAATATATTCTTTCCTATAAGGTCTGCGGTATTGTTGTAACCTAAACCTCGTGATTGATTGAAACTAATAATGACACCTTGTGCATCAAGGATAACGATGTTTTCAAGAGCATTTTCAAAAAGTTTATCAACCCCTTCCTGATTCAGAAATGCTATGTGGTTCACCATTTTATAATAAACACTTAAATTAATAAAAATAAAAGAATTCCCAACATTTTGAATATCTATTTTTCAAAGATGAGGCGAGAGAAAACCTACATGGTGGATGACTATATAAACGGAACCTTGCAAAAATCAATCATGTGTGGTTCCATTATGCTTATGAAATTAAAATTATTATAAGTTGAATAAAATAAAACCTGAGACCTGATATTCATTAGCGACAGACCTCATGAATTAATGGCAGTTTACCCAAAAAAGAACGTTAATGCTGCATTTTAGAAGACAAACGGGATGAGCATCTTCGTCTTTCGGGCATACATTTCAAAGTCCCTACCATAGTTAGTTTCCAGGTATTCATCCAGTTTTGGTGCGTTATAAAATGCGAAGAAACAGAACAGGAAGACAGGGATGCTTACCGAATACCAGTTGCGGGTTAACAGGGCAAACGCAGATACCCATAATATATCACCAAAATAATTGATATGCCGTGCATATTTAAACAGGCCACCGGTATATAGCCTGCCTTTATTATGCGGATCCTTTTTCCATCTTGCCCGCAGTATCTCTCCGGCACTATTCAAAATACATCCGAAAATAAACAATGCCACGGCAAAATAGTCCAATACGTCTATAGGTACCGATTCCGGAAGGACAAACAATGGAAAGCCGATATAATACAGGGCGAAGGCAAACGGAACACTGATGCTTTCTTCCCAGGGCATTTTACGCTTCAACAGGAAGATCATCATATAAGCGAGCCGGAAGAAGATAATAATGGTAAAGAAGAAAATAATCATCCGCCTCTCATAACCGCCGGTTGCGTTGTGAATATGCAGGTGCTGTTCACACCATGCCCCTCCCTTTCCGAAGAGAATCCACCAGGCCAGCCACAACAGTGCTATCTCTAAAACGTGAACGATGATCTTCTGTGGAATGCTTTTGCTTTGTTGTCCATACAGGTCCATGTCGGCAGAATTTAAAAATACGGTGTCAGATCGATCCGATGAGCCACTAAACTACTATTTAACAAAGTATAAATTTATAAATGAAGCGCACTCCATTGCAAGCATTTAGTGAAATAAATTACGGCAAAATAAGTTTCCGGATCGATTTCAGATTTAATACCGAATGTATTTTACTCAACGATCATCTGTTTTCCGAAAATTGTATAAAGCAACGAATAGGTCCCGGGATATGTTCTCACAGGCATCCTGCATGGCCGCATAAAAAACTAAACCGAAAAATAATTCTCAAGCTCAGCCAATGCATTCCCGTCATTTAGCAAGTCCCGGATGATATACCCCTTTTCTATCAGGACGACCCTGTTGCATATTTCGGTGATGTGGTTCAGGTCATGACTGCTGATGACCATGGTTGCGTTGGTACGTTTGTTGTATTCCTGAAGCAGGCGTTTCAGCACAATTTGTGATGTCGGATCGAGGTGATTAAAAGGCTCGTCGAGAATCAGCACCTGCGGATTGGTGATCAGAGATGATGCGATTCCGATCTTCTGTTTGTTACCTTTCGAAAAATCACGGATAAACTTTTTCCGCTGACCCAGTATTTCGTCTTTAAAAAATGGCTTATACTCCGTTAACCTGGCGTCGGTATCTGTCTTTGACAAGCCATATGTATCCCCGATAAAATAAAAATACTCCTCCGGCGTCAGGAAATCGATGAGGAATCCTTCATCGAGATAGGATGAAGTATAATCCTTCCAGCCTTCGGAACTGCTGACACTGTAATCGCCTGAATAGACCATGCCCTGGTTCGCCCTGATAAGGTCGAGCATAAGCCGGAGCAGGGTCGTTTTCCCGGCACCGTTATTCCCTACCAGACCAAAAATATCTCCGGGTAGGATCTTCAGTTCGTGTATTTTTAATACAAGGTGGTGGTTATAGTATTTTTCAAGGTTGTCAATGAAAATCATGATATGGAATTTTTAAAATGTAAGTTTGCGGTACCCTTCCAGGTTTCGGTATTTTCGTTTTTGAAATTGTTCAACCACAATTTGTTTTATCCACCAGTTATGGAAAATGATAAAGAGAATACCAGGAATGGCAACGGCCAGTTCACCGGCCACGTCATTTATAAGGTACTGGAATAACTTATAGATAGCGACGGGCAGCAACGTAAACACGAAAGTCAGGATAAACTGGCTTCCGTTTATTCCCTGGTAATTGAAAAACCGGCCTTTGGCAAGATCCAGGCGGCCGTCATTAAAGGTTCCGAAATACATGATAATAAAACTATTCACCCCCATAATGAACATCAGAAAAGAAGTCAATAAAAAAAGGTCAACCAGCCGGGTAAAAAAGAAATAGACAGACACCGGTATAAAAACTATCACTGAAAGGCCGCATAAAATATAGTATTTAGCCTTTACATATTTCAGAAAGTTGTTTTTCCTTGCCATGATCGCGTCGAAATATGAACTCTCCCAACTGAACATGAACTGGCCGTACATCGAGGCACCGATACCGATCAACATGGTCATGAATATCAATAGAATGAACGGATTCCTGAAATTCGCATCTTTGGAGATAAATATCCCAAAATAAATCAAAAAAAAAGGCACCATGATCAGCCCCTGCCTCGGTCGTTTGTTCCGGGTTAAAAGACTGATCTCCAGAGAAAGGTAGCTCCCTGTCTCGCCAAGGTTTAAAAACCGGTTCAGACCAAAAGAATTGAAGGTCCCCCGCATCCGTTTTCCAGGCCCGGCAGTATCGGTATAGAAGTTCTTTCTGAGCAAACGATATGTGGCTGAAAGAATCAGGGTCACAGCTACCGCCAGTACCAGGAACAACACAGGATTCCCGTCGATGATCTGCTTTCCGAAACCGGCAGACAATTCATTTATACTTACTCCAGTACGATTGAGCAGGAGAGTAACCGACAACAGGATCACCGGTATGAACAGGAAGATCTCCCATTTACGTGAAAGAAAACCGGTGAAGACAGCGAGATAGTTATTCAGAATAAGTAACAGCAGGAATCCCCCCAGGTACATAAAAGCACTTCCGGTACCATAAAGTGAATATAGTATTTGGAATGAAAAAGGGATTACAACGAACAAGGGGATGAGATTAAAGACATTGAGCAGGCTCCGCACAAGCAAAAACCTGATGATCCGTCTCCGCCGGAGAGGTAATCTCAGGTAGGGTATGATTTCGAGGGAAGGAAGGGGCTGCAGCAGGCTTCGCATAAAGAAATCAAATACCAGGTACCAGACCAGGACAGAATTAAACTGATAGACCGGATCCCCGCCAACCTTATTCAGAATTTCATCGAGGTGAAGTCCGACCATGAGGAAAACGGCAATAAGATATAGAATTAACAGGCCGAAAAGGATCCGTGTTAAAAGATTTCTTCGCCACCTTTCGTTACGGAGAAAAGATTTCCAGATATGGGAATAGAAATTCATATTATACCTGCTATATTAATTTAGTCTAGATAAGTTCCCTGAGCGCAGCCGAAGGTGGTCCCTGAGCGCAGCCGAAGGTGGTCCCTGAGCGAAGTCGAAGGGAGCTTATCTAAACGACATTGCCTGCTATATTCGGAAAGTGAAATTACTAATTATTTTATTATTCATCCGGGAATAACCTGATGAAATCCGTAAAAATTATGAATATCACGGTCATCTGATCCTCACCAGGGAGGATTTCCGTTACAGGCGCGGGTGAATATAGCCCCAATAAAATTCACGCTCCACTCAGATTTTCAATTCATCATTATTTTTACTACTTTTCATGGCGTTCCATTTTATTAATTATGCTTTTCTTGTCTTACCCTGTCAAACTATTAAACCCATGAAAGATGATAAAGCATTTTCAACCTCACAGTTAGCTTTCCTGCTCATACTACGCCTTATCATCGGCTGGCACCTGCTATATGAGGGTCTTGCCAAACTTTTCACGCCGGATTGGTCTTCACTGGGCTTTTTAAGCGAATCAAAGTGGATCCTTTCCGGTTTTGCGCACTGGATCATCTCAAACCAGGGTGTATTGAATGTGGTTGATTTTCTGAACACCTGGGGGCTGATAGCGATCGGGGCCGGCTTAATACTCGGATTATTCAGCCGGTGGGCCGCGATTTGCGCTGCTGTCCTTGTAATGGTTTACTATCTGAATAACCCTCCCTTTATCGGAATGACGTACTCATTACCTTCGGAAGGCAGTTACCTTATTGTCAATAAAACACTCATTGAGGCCGTTGCATTATGTGTACTGGCCGTCTTCCCAACCAGCAGGATTTTGGGACTGGATATGTATATTTCACGCTTCGGACATCGGAAAAATAGTCAGAACTAAAAAGTATGGCAACAGAAAACGACAACTTACAAAAACCTGAAGAATCACAGGAACAGGAAAACAACCACGGGGTAAAACGCAGGACACTTTTAAAAGCCCTGGTGGGAGTGCCCGTCCTAGGTATTCTGGGTATTGAAGCCTGGAGGAAAAAAGATTATGATTCACACAGGAAGACCCGGGTTATCGGGGAACTGGGCCTGGACGACATCAAGTCACCCGATCTGGCAGCACTGACCCGACCATCGAAAGGTGATCTGATTAAGATAGGCATGATCGGTTTTGGCAACCGTGCCCAGGATCTGGCCAGCGGACTTGGATTCCTTCATCCGTCGGTAATAGAGTCACGCAGGAAATCGGGCAGACTGGATGACTGGATGCAGCAGGCGGATTTAAACCTAGCCGTTACCGGAATATGCGACGTATTCGATCTTCATGCGGAACGTGGACTTGAGACAGCCCGGAGCAGACTAAGACCCGGAGGAGGAAAAGCCGTCAAACTTCCGGTAAAACGCTATCTGCATTACCAGGATTTGCTGAATGATCCGGAGATCGATGCCGTTATGATTGCCACGCCCGACCATCACCATGCAGAAATAACCATCGCGGCAGCCAAAGCCGGAAAGCATGTGTATTGTGAGAAAAGCATCACACGCACCATGGATGAATTGTACGACGTGGTTGCGGCAGTGAAGGAGAGTGGCGTCGTTTTTCAGCTCGGACACCAGATCACAAAAAATGTCGTATTCCAGCAGGCGAAAGAGATTGTGAACAGAGGTATCCTTGGCCCTGTCACCCTGGTTGAGACCACTACCAACAGGAATACCGCCGACGGAGCCTGGATCCGGCATCTCGATGCAAAGGGGAATCCAAAACCGGGATCCCCTGAAAGCATAGACTGGATGCAATGGCTTGGCTCCAGACCTTACCATCCTTTCACGATTGACCGCTATTATAACTGGACCAAATGGTTCGACTATGATATGGGCATGATCGGCCAGTTGTTCACCCACGAATATGACGCGATAAATCAACTGCTGAATATCGGTATTCCCTCTTCAGTGGTAGCTTCTGGCGGTATTTATTACTGGAGGGATAACCGGGAGATTCCCGATGTGCTTCATTGTGTATTTGAATATCCCGACAAGCTGATGACCCTCATATACAGTGCTGACCTGGCCAACAGCAGGAACAGGGGGCGTGTTTTCATGGGTCATGACGCTTCGATGGAACTTGGCGACTCGATGAAAATCATCGCTGACCGGGACTCTACCAAATATAAGGAACAGATCAGGAGTGGCATGATCGAAACCAACGGCCCCATGATCTCCATCAGTCCAAATTCAGGAAGCATCGATGCAGTAAGTACACCAACCGAACAATATTATGCTTCGCGGGGACTGACCACGACGAACATCAACGGTACCAATATTGATGTAACGCATCTTCATATCAGGGAATGGATCGACGTCATCAGGAACGGAGGCACAACGGCTGCAAACATTGACCGCGGATGGGAAGAAGGAGTTACCTGTCAGATGGCCAACATATCGTACCGCGAAAAGCGCAGGACCGAATGGGACCCGGTGAACAAAAAGATCATCTGACAAAAACGGAAAAAAGTCATCCCGGCTTAACATCTTAGAAATCACGGATGAATATGCTTCATTAAGCTGCAGGCGATCAGCCAGTGGTTCCAAGCCATTTGTCCAGATGACCCCTGACGAAAGCATCGTCGTTCAGATCCGGATAGACTTCATATACCCGGTCAATTTCTTTTCTCTGTTGTGGGCTCAGCACTTCATTGTCGTTCAGTGTCCAAATTCCCTCCAGCAGGCCCTGACGGCGGAGTACTTCATGAAGCCCCACAATACAGCCCTTAAAATCATTTGCGGCGTCAAAAAAGGCTGCATTGCTGTCAGTGATCTGATGAGCCAGGGAAAGAGTCTTCCTGACATCATTGTCAAACTCGCCGTCCCGTATTCGCTCGAGTAATGTCACCGCGGTTTTTGTCCATACTGCCCAGTGTCCGAGTAATCCACCTGCGACGCGTTTCCTTATGATCTTCCCTTTGAAGGAAAACTGAAATTCCGACAACAGGTCCACCAAAATATTATCATCATTCCCGGTGTACAGATCGATCTCTTCGGAACGCCCTGACTCAATGACTCCACGAACCACGTCGAGCGTCTGATAACGGTTAAAAGGGGCCATCTTTATGGCTATCACATTTTCGATCCGGGCAAATTCACGCCAGAAGTCAACATCCAGCGTCCTTCCTCCAACAGCCGGTTGGAGATAGAAACCTACGACAGGCATGACTTCAGCCACACGTCTGCAATGTTCAAGCAATGAAGCATTACCGGCACCGGATAATGCAGCCAGGCTTAATAAAACCGCATGATAGCCTTTTTCCATTGCAAGACGGGCTTCAGACACGGCCTGTTTTGTTTTACCGATGACACCGGCGATCCGTACCGGTAGTTTGCCGGTATCCTTCTGATACTTGTCAAATTCCTCAGAAGCAATCTGCAGCACCGGTTCGAACAAACCCACCTCGGGCAGACGAATTTCAAACTGGGTTGTGTGCACAGCCACGGCTACTCCTCCAGCTCCTGCATCAAGGTAATACCGCATTAATGCCCGCTGACGTCTTGCATCAAGCTTCCGTTCTGCATTCAGCGCCAGGGGAAGAGCCGGTATCACGGTTCCCCGGTGCAACGCATCGACAATGCCGAGGGGTAATTCAGAGCGTTTCATAGCATATCCGGTTTTAATATTTTCCATCCCTGACTTCAAAATGAGTTGGCTTCCCCGATAGTTTTCCACCACTTTTCATCCATTCAGCCGTCCATTCTATCACTTTCACCACAGGTACCCCGGGATGTCCGAACAAATTAACAGCTTCACCGGGATTACTGAGAAGGGCGGTCTCAGCCTCTTCATAAATAAATTTCGGTGTTACACCGAAATATTTCCCAAATGCCATAGCAACATCACGCACAGGAATAATTTCCTGCCCGGTGATATTAAGAATTTTTGCCGGACTGTTGCACAATTCGAGCGAACGTAAGACCATATCGTTCATATCGCCCTGCCATATCACATTGAAATAACCCATCCGAAGGTCAACCGGTTCGTCGTTCATAACCTTTACAGCAATATCTACGATGACACCGTAACGTAATTCAACCGAGTAATTCAGCCTGATAAGTGTGACTTTTGTATTATGCTGAAGACTTCCAAATTCAAACATTCTTTCCCTGCCCAGGCAAGATTGGGCATATTCTCCAACCGGTTCCGGCATATCTGATTCTTTTGAACCACCGGACTCAACCGTTACAAGTGGATAAACACAACCCGTTGAAAAAGCAACGATCCGTGAGTCTTTGAAATGCTCAGCAACCATGGCTGGCATATATGTGTTGACGGCCCAGGTTAAAGCCGGATTCTCTTCAGAACCGAATTTCGTACCAGCAAGAAAAAATACATTCTTTATTTCAGGCAGCGAACTGGTAAATTCAGGATCCAGGAGGCTGCCCTGTATGGTCTCGATACCTGTTTTCTCAATTTGTTTACGAAGTTCATCGTCTCTGAACTGGGAGACACCAACAATACGCTTCTTAACTCCCGCCTCATGACAAGCCCTTTTAGCCATCCGGGCCAAAGCAGGTCCGATTTTTCCCGCAATGCCGAGAAAAAGGATGTCTCCATCTGTCTCGCTAAATAATTTTATGGCTTCAGAAGACGGCCTGGATAATAATTCTTCCAGCTGTTCTTCATCTGAGATCTTTTCAGGGTATTTTAACATGGTGAAATCCTCCTGTGTTAAATAATCTGTTTTAAACGGAGCCAATAAACCCGATCAGCTTGCGGTACATAAAGTAAACCATGATGCAAATGACCACGAAGCCGGCAATGGCAATGATGTTCTGCAAAAAATTGTTCTTAAGGTTCCCCATCATCTGTTTGTTGTTAAGGACCAGGAACAAACCCAGGGCAATCAGCGGAACAGCCAGTATTGAAGAAGCCTGGGCCATAATTAAGGCATAAATGACGTCTCCCTTGAAAAATACGGCGATGACCATGCCTAACAGGAGAATGATCACCGTAAATACCTTTGGCATTTTTTCATTCATTGAACGTCCAAGTCCCAAACCATCGGATAACAGCCCCCCTCCCATCACGGCATTGACCATCAAGGATGAAAAAGCTGCAGCACAGAGGCCGAAACTGAAAATGATCTTTGCAAAACTTCCGAATAAGGCTTCAAGCTGAAGAGCCATGTCTGCAGCCGAGTTTACCACTATACCCATGGGCTTCAGGGCAGCAGCTGATGTCGTTATAATCATGCCTGTAATCAGGGCCAGCAGAAAAATTCCCATATAGGTATCATTCAGGCTTTTCCGGAGATTAGAGAGTTTCCACCCTTTGTCCTGTGCGAGGTAAGGCTGGTATATGGCTGCCTGAAGGGAAAACGATGTGGCTACCAGTGCGACCATCACATCCAGTTGTTTCATGGAGAATGCATGAGGTATAAATCCTTTTGCAAAATCTCCGATATCCGGTTTGGTCAGGATCAGATTAATAAAGAAGGCAATGATCATGGTCATCACCAGGATCATCATCAGCTTCTCTATCAGTTTATATAGATTTTTTGCGACGAATATAAGCACGATACCCACAGGGGTGAAAATCAAAGGCCATACATGTTCACTGATGCCCGTGATGCCTTCCATACCAATGGCAATGCCAAGATTGTTGCCAAACTGAAAGCTTGATGCTGAAATAAAAGCCGAAATCCCTATTAAAACGGCGAACCACCGGCCGTATCTGCCGGCAATGGCCCGGAGTATTGAACGGTCACTGGAAACACCAAACCGGGTTCCCATGGAGGTATACGTCACCATGAAGATTGCAGAAATCAGGATGACCCATAAAAACTTGTATCCATACCCGGAGCCAATCCGGGAAGCTACGGTAATGCTGCCGGGGCCCAGTACCACTGAAGCAATAATAAAACCCGGACCAATTGATTTAAGTGTCTCCTTAATTTTCCCGAACATAAAACAACTTAAAATTTTCTATATGATAAATTAATTCTTGTCTTGGGAGTTAACTCAGGTCGATATTTGTGATTCTGCGATCTTCTGCCATTAGCAGTTCCTCCGGGTTACCCTTCCAGGTTCCGCATTTTCCTTATCACTCCCGATGAACAGGAAAGCCGTACACTTCGATCCAGTCGAGGCGTGAGCAGGCATCACTCTGTCCACCGGGCATAAGATCGGTAACCCCGATCTCGTCGACACGGGTGAGGTCAGGGTTAATCACCGGTTTGCCTTCATATACATCTTTAACAGACAGGATGTACCAATGGATATCCATGATATTGAATTCACGGATCCGCCAGTCTTTCGATGAACCGTCCGATTCATCACTCACGAGCCAGGTGCCGTCAGCCAGTTTCAGAATGATGTGCATCTGCCTGAATCCGCTCTGTTTTGATCTCCAGCGGATTTTAGCATACCGGCTCAGGTCAGCGTAATTCTGTTTGTCTATCAGGGTCACCGCCCAATTTGCAAGGCATAATCCCGACCATATATAATAAGGATCGTCAGAGGGTTGTTCATGATGGCTTTTTTTAATGCTGTCGCTTCCAGGTCCGTAGAGTGCCAGGATCAAATCAGGGTTTGCCACATGTTCCTGTGTAACGGGTGTGGCAGCGGGGATCTCTTTCCAGTCTTCCCGGAAAAACAGCGGAGGCCTGTATTGTGCATTCACTCCGGCCGTGATAAGCAGAAGTATCCCGGAAATAAACCCTGTATGAATGTGGAGTTTTTGAAATTTACGGAAAATGACTGAATGGAATTTCATGATATTAATATTTAATAATTTGCGGAAGCTGGAGACTGATCCATTTTCCTGGCTGACATGACTGACGTTCCTGTTGGACAGACCAGAATGCGGAACCTTTTCTTTTTGTTTCAAAGGAAGGCTCGTTTTTATTCATGGTTTTTGAAGCATAAATTTACGCTATTGTCAAAATTAAACGATATGATAATAGGGTTAAATCTTCAAAAAGATTCTGGAACGACACTATTTGCATAAAAGGTATGCAGAAACTGCTTCAGGGATGACTTACCGGGATCTTCAGACCGGAGCCTGCCTTTATGATATAAAAGCAAAGTAATTTGGTGTGGTCTTTAAAAGACGTTATTTGTTTTAGAAAGAACCGTTCCGTTTCAGCTCATTGTATGGCAATTCTTATATTTTTCTGTCTTTTTTCGCAGCAAGTTCTCTTAACAGTTCACATTCGATGATCCTGACTGTGGACTGGTACATCCTGAGTACCGCAGCGGACTGGAGAAAGGGCCCGGTAAAATAATATTTTGCCCATGATTCTTTGCTGTCTCCAAGAGGTGTTGCCAGCTTAAACTGGAACTCGATATACGATCTGAGGTCGGGGTCATTGGTAAGTCGCATTGCAGAATCCCTGAAATTCATGAGGAGGTGGTACAGTTCGTCTCCATGAATAACTACAATCGTTTTGTAAGCCACATCCCGGTTCTCCATGAAGCGTGCATTGTAGAGATCACTCTGAACGGATGAATCGGGAGTGGCAACCTTTTGACCTGATAACTGCGGAAGCATTTCAGACAATAACGAATTAATATAGTCCGATAATTTTTCTGATTCGTTAAAGAATGAATTTACAGGGTTTATATCATGATCTGTTTCGGAAAGTTCCATGGAATGCCGCAAGATCTCAACCCGGTGATTAAAGTATCTGGCATTTTCATTCATATTGGACTCTGTTATCGTAAATCCTGCAATCACCGCACGAGGTACACTTCTCATCCACAGCATTACCACAATGGCAATGGCAATGGATATCAGCAGGGTTGCAGTGAAATTATCGATTTTGTTCTCTTTCTGCTTTAACCGGGTAAGGACAAGGAGAGGCAGAAGAATGACAGCGACAATTGACCATGAAACCATGATGATAATACCTGCACCCTGCCAGTGCATAATCTTGAATAAAGTTCCGGTAATGATGAGAATACCGGCTATTACTCCGCCGATCAAAAATAGTTTATTGACGGCCTGGCCATCTTTACGGGCCTTTCTAATTTTTACGGAAGCCAGTACGGGCATAAAAACAAATCCCAGCAACACCATTCCCAGCGTGAGGAGGATGCTGGCTCCTGCCCAATGCTGGATCTTGAACATAGCTCCTATAATCGTTAAAGTGCCCGAAATCAGTCCGGTGATGTAAAGTCCTGTGGGCACGGCCTCGTCCTGTCGCCGGGTATCCCTGATCCTGACCATGACCAAAAGCGGCAGAAATATAGCACCGGTAAGAAGAAGGGCAAGACTGATCAACAGACCACTGCCCTGCCAGTGCATGATTTTAAAGGTAGCAGCAGAAAGAAGCAGAACCGGTGCTGCAACACCAAATACATACATCAATCTTTTCATTCTTCGGTATTTTTTACTGATTAAGGTGAGGGTTTCATCCTGGATCTGCCTGATGCGATGTTTCCCCATTTCCTCCCTGACTTTTGTATAGGCATCATTAAACGAAAGACCTGTCTCCATCCCGGCTTCGACCTGACAACAGATATGATCCAGGATCTCATTTTTCAGCCTGGTATAGGTCAGTCCCTGCCGGTCTATGTCGTCTGAAATCCGGTCGATTTCTTTCCGGGTTAGTTCATTCATAATTCAGGTTCAGTCCTGGCGAAGGTTTTAGAAGCCCTCTCATGATCCTTACGAAATCAACAAACTCTTCCAATTTATCCTGCGATGTCTTTTTCCCTTCCGGAGTAAGATGGTAGTACTTTCTGACACGTTTACCGATCTTATACTCTTCAGAAAGGATCAATCCGTCGGCTTCCATTTTATGCAAGGTCGGATACAGGGCACCCCAGGTCAACTGTATTTTTCCCTGGGAAATCTTTTCCACTTCCCTGGTGATTTCATAACCGTACATCCTGTCATGATTAGATAACAGGTTTAAAACGATCGTTTTAAGAGTTCCTTTGAGCAGTTCATTTGATATCATGAAGTAAATATATATAATTTTCCGATATATAACAAACTTTTATAATAAATTTTTTTCGTTTCAAAGTCCCGTGAATTTTTCTCTTTGGCTACGACAGGCATTTCTTCAATATTCCGCCATTTTCCGGTAAAGTAAAGAGAGATGTAAAAGAGAATGAGACTGAGCTGAGGGCAGTCTGAAATTCCTATCCCGCATTTTCAAATATTCTGAACGGCATTAAACGAAGTTTGGGTAAGACAGATGATGAGTGGGTTATACACCTGGTTTTCAAAAAATCATTTATTTTTGTATAAGTACCCAAGCATCCATTATAAGACGATCATCCTTAAGGCGTCGTGAAGCCAGGTTTTAAAAATAGTTCAATCTAAAATGATGAAAGATCAGACCAGCTTTCCATCCGGTAAAAGTGAACCAGGATTAAGATCCTTCCTGCCTTCGTTTTTGATCATTCCTGTTGCCCTGGCAGGAATGAATTCCTGTTCCGGACCAAAACCACACGATCCGGATAAACCCAACATCATCCTGATCATGGCCGACGATATGGGATATGAATGTCTTAGCAGCAATGGCAGTCTTTCCTATTCCACTCCGCAGATCGACAGTCTTGCCGCCCACGGCATCCGATTTACGCATTGCATTTCGCAACCGTTGTGCACGCCTTCGCGGGTGAAGATCATGACCGGACTTTACAATTACCGGAACTACGAATATTTCGATTACCTGAATCCCGGTCAGACCACATTCGGCAACATCATGCACGATGCCGGTTATGTAACCTGCATAGCCGGGAAATGGCAACTCAACGGTATTAGTTATAAGGAAAAGATTACCGATTGGAATGATGTAAATCGTCCCCTCCATTTTGGTTTCGACGAGTATTGTCTTTGGCAGCTCACAAAAAATAAAAAGGAAGGTGAGCGATACGCCGAACCCATGATCCAGCAAAACGGCTCCTTTTTACCCCGGAATAAAGACAGCTATGGCCCGGATGTTTTCAGTAAATATATCCTCGACTTTATTGACAGGAACAAGGATAAACCTTTTTTTATTTATTACCCGATGGTCCTGGTTCACGATCCATTTGTACCTACGCCGGAGTCAAAAACATGGAGTGACAGGGCTGGCCGGTATAAAAAAGATACTGCTTATTTCAGGGATATGGTAGCCTATACTGATAAGATCGTTGGGAAAATTCATGACAAACTGGTCCAAACAGGCCTCGACAACAACACCATCCTGATCTTCACCGGGGACAACGGAACGAATACATCTATTGTTTCCCGCACCAGAGGCGACACAATACGTGGAGGTAAAGGAAACACAATTGATGCAGGCACACAGGTACCCCTGGTTATCCACTGGCCTGCAAAAATAACCAGGACCCGAATATATAGCGGCCTGGTTGAATTCAGTGACTTTTACCCTACCCTTGCCGAAATTGCCGGAAAAACGGTGGAAGTGGATGGAAAGAGTTTCTACAGTCTTCTCAATGACTCCGGCACATTCAACCGGCAAACCGCTTTTGTAAATTATGATCCCAGGTGGAGCCCGAAGGTGAACAAATTCCGCAACCGGTTTGCCAGGAATATCCGTTATAAACTTTACCAGGATGGCAAATTCTTTGACCTGTCCGAAGACGTCCTCGAAGAGCATCCTCTTCCTGCCGGGAGTATGGATCGGCAACAGACGGCTATTCGTGATTCTTTACAGGCGGTTTTGAATAAGGCCCCGGCGTGGAAGTGAAATCAGCAATCGTAGTATTCATGTTCATCCGTAATTTAATGGGCAGATGAATAGTGAATACCGAAGTGAGCAACTCACCAAAGCACTTTTATTTTCGGGCACAAGGCTATAATGCAATATACAATCCCACATCAAGAGAAGATGAGATTACTCCTAATTTATAGCCTTTTGTAATAAAAAAATCAGATTGAGGTGTAAGCAGGGGAGTGAAATCAGAACTAAAATTTGTACTGAAACTTATGATATTACTGATCTCATAAATAAATCCGGCATTAAAAGAAAGTGTATGAGCCATATTATTGTAAGCATGATCTATTCCTCTTATAAGAATTAAATTAAACCCTAAACCGGCTTTTGGCTTGAACCTGTATGCCGGATATATATATTGTAACTGAACCGGAATTTTAAACACTCTGTAAGGGACGTCTTCCTGAGATAATCTATGATAATTCAGACCTGATTTGAAATAAAGCCTGTCATTTGTGCCTGAGGCTCGAATATATATGTTCCCTCCCATCTCGCTCACTGCGTTCTCGTGATTCCTGTACTTAATATAACCCCAGAAAGGCTCAACCGACAGTTTTACGAGTGGAAGCCTCTTTTCGTAAAATACCGGGCTTTCATCCTTGTTCACGATATTTTGATAGTCTTCAGCTAACTTAATTAAATTATGGCGATCAGGCTGACCAAGGTTATATATCTCACTCCTAAGCTGAGGGGCATCCTGCATATAAAAATTCAGTATGGCGATGTGAGACTTACTTTCAATGTATACCTGTTTCCCGTCCTTGTAGGTTGCTCCCCTGGTAAACGGCAACTCTCTCAGAGGCATATCATCCTTATCAATATAATAGTGGTCTCCGTTTTCATCACTGGAGAAGTATATGCCAACTTTGCCTTTTACCAGAACTTCCAAAAAGATTTTCCGGCTGTTTATTTCTCTTGAAACATAATATGTGCCGTCTGTGATCCGGTAACCGAAAATATCAGAAGGATAAAATAGCTTTATTTCACCTTTATCCGTTTTCATTCTGCATACCTGCCCCATAAACACAGCATTCCGGGAATCAATCCCGCCAAAGACAGTATCGAGTGAAGTGGTAATTATGTATCCGGGTCTGAAATCCGCCTGGGCTTTTAACAGCGTGGGGAAGCATAACAGACATAAAAAGGGTAGTAGTTTTATCTTCATGACTTATCGGTTATGTTTACACCGTGTTTTGCCGGGGCGGTTACAATAGGGTGGTTCGAAAGTATGTGGAAATTTCAGGTTCAGCCTATTATAATGATCGGGGTAGTCCATAATAATATTTAGACGACGAATGTGCGATCCCGATATGCTTACATAATGCCTCATTCACCTGAATTTTACTCTCAGCACTCTCCTACTCATCCGAGAACAGCTTCAGCATTTCACGGTAGGACGAAAAAACTTTGGCGCGGGAAACGAAGCCCATATATTTCCCGTCTTTCATCACGGCAATGTTGTACCGTCCGCTTTCCTGGAATTTTCTGGCGACGCTTTCCATTGGTTCGTCAAACTCGATGATATTTTGTGGCATAAACATAAGATCTCTCACCAGCGTTTTATCGTAGAGGCTGGTGTCGAACATAATCTGACGAATATCGTCCATCTTTACGATCCCTTCGAAAGTACCATCGCTGTTCACAACGGGAAAGATATTCCTGTGACTGTTTTTAATCGTTTTCACGAGATCGCCAAGCTTATCTTCCGGATGTATCATGCTGAAATTTGTCTCGATCAGATCTGACACATTCATCATCAAAAGGATATTTTTGTCCTTGTGGTGGGTCATCAGGTCGCCTCTCCTGGCCAGCTGAACGGTATACACGGAGTTCTTCTCAAAGATCCGTGTGGTGGCATAAGAGATGGTTGATGCGATCATCAGTGGCATAAAGAGTTCATTGCCGCCTGTCACTTCGGCGATCAGAAAGATGGCTGTCAGCGGGGCGTGAATAACACCGGAGATAAGTCCGGCCATGCCGACCAGGGCAAAGTTGCTAAGGGAAACATGAAATCCGAACTGGTTCAGCAGGACACCCAGAAAAAGTCCGGTATTAACCCCAGTGAAAAGTGAAGGTGCGAACACTCCTCCCACTCCCCCGGCGGCAAAGGTCAGGGTTGTTGCGATGCTTTTAAAAACGATCATCAGGAAGAGGAACAAGAGGATGAAGATGGTACTGCCTCCCAGAGAATGGTAGAATGTGCCGTTGAACAGAAAACTATAATCCCCGTGCAGGCTCCGGTTGATCACTTCATACCCTTCACCGTAAAGTGAAGGGAGGAAAAAGAGGATAACACCCAGCATCCCTCCCCCAAAGAGCAGCCGTTTCATCCATGAGTCGATTTTGTCGAAACGGTCGGAAATGAAAATAAATACCCGGATGAAGTATACCGAAATAAAGCCGCATAAAATGCCGAGGATGATGTACAGGTAAAAGTCACCAAGCTGGAAAGGTTCTTTGATCTGGAAAGGATAAAGAAAATTCTGCCCCAGGAAAAAATAGGATGTAAGAGCGGCTGTGGCCGAGGAAATAAGCAACGGCACCATACTGAATATTGACATGTCGAGCATGATCACTTCAAGGGCAAAGACGATTCCGGTGATGGGTGCCTTAAAAATGGCCGACATGGCACCGGCTGAGCCGCAACCGATCAGGAGTATGATCTCCTTATAGGACAGGTTTGTCAACCTGCCTGCAAACGATCCAATGGCGCCGCCTGTAGCAACTGTCGGACCTTCAAGACCCACCGATCCGCCGAATCCGACGGTAAGGGCACTGCTGATAATCGATGAATACAAGTTATGACGGTGTATATACCCTCTGGACCTGGAAATGGAAAACAGTACGCTCGGGATCCCGTGCCGTACCGGCCTCTTGTTGATATACTTGATGAAAACCATGGTGATGAACAGACCGGCAATGGGGATGATAAAATACAGATATCGCTGAAAATTACCGGCAAAACCATGCGTCAGAAATTGCTGGAGCACATGAACGAGATTTTTGATGATGACGGCGCCGGCTCCTGCAGCAAGCCCGATAATTGCGCTAAGGATAAGAATCAACTGCCTTTTGGGTATGTGCCGTAACCGAAGTTGCTTTATTCTCTCAGGAATCCGGATCAATTTCATTTCATTGCAAAAATAACATTATAACTTCAGGTGTAAAACTGCCAGGCTGATTTTCTGCGGCAGAAGAAGCAACCACATGCACTGAACGCCTGAAATCCTTCTTTTTTTTCAAATATAATACGAATTAAATATAAATACACCCGGTTTCCCAGCAGATATTTCCGGTTTAGTAAACTTAAGCCAATAACAGTCTTGCATTTTCTTTGTTCAGATAAACTACACCTGCGAAGGTGATTTTCAGGGACAGAACCAAAACGCCCTTTTTCATACATTCATTTTTATTATATTTGAATAAGTTTAGGCATTTCCTCTATACCTTTATCTATGTTTTTACGGGATTACCTCAAAGCAATTCTCCTCCCGGTTTTTTTACTGTTCATCCTGGATTCATGTGTTGAAACTTTCACCCCAAACATCAAAGACAGTAAAAGTACACTCGTTGTTGACGGCCTGCTGACTGACGAGAATCCTGCAGCAACCATTAAGCTTTCCTCCTCTTTTAATTATAACCAGTATAAAACAAATCCCCTCACCGGGGCAGTGGTGCAAATCCTCGATGAAGATAACAACATTTTTACCCTTTCAGAAAAAGACAGCGGTACCTACGTTTCCGATTCAACACTTGCACCTGTTACCGGACGCTTTTACAAGCTCAGGATTGTTGATAATACAGGTGAACTTTATGAATCATCATACGAAAAGTTCCTGGTGGCGCCGGTTATTGACTCCGTTTTTTATACAGAATATTACAATTCCCTTACTCATCCCTATTCCGGAGATGAAGGGCTTTTAATTCATGCTGCGGCACACGCCGGTCAGGAGGACCCAAGCTACTATGAGTGGAGATGGACAGAGACATGGGAAATCGTATCTGTCCTTAACTTACATGGCTTTAAACCTTGCTGGGAAAGAACCAATTCTAATGTCATCAGCCTTTCAACAACGGAAAACCTCTCGGCGAACAGTATTGCAGATGCACCTCTGTATTTTATCCCCACTGCTCAGACAAGCAAATTATCGGTCAGGTATAACACCAGGATAAAAGTTATTTCGCTTACCAGGGAAAATTACCTGTACCTGCAGAATACAGTTAGTTTGAATTCAGGCTCAGGCGGATTCTTCGACCCGATTCCCGGTGCATTACAAGGCAATATAAATGATCTGACTGACGAAAACCGGCAAGTACTGGGTTTGTTTTGTGCCTCTTCTACCCGGTCAATGCTTAAGGTAATACCCAGGGATACACTCCATATCAGCAGGATGGAATCAGGTTTCTCAGACTGTGATGTACAGGTTGTAAAAAGATTGGAATACTATGTTCTCCATCATTTTTATGATTATTTTATCGTGGGGGAAATCGACCCTGACTTACTCGTCCTGGTAAACCTGCAAAAATGTGCCGATTGTTCCTTTATTGCTTCACCGTTTCAACCTGATGACTGGCAATAATCAGTCTCTCAATTATTATCAAAATTACATTCCGGGATTCTGACACAACCGACAGTCAACTTCCGTCAATCGGAACCGACAAGCGGCAAATGCATTACACGCAGGATAAAATACCTGACAAACCGAAGTCCCCTGCACAAAGAAAATAATACTATTTTAAGAACACCTGTATCTATTGCCCTTTACTCCCCTGCAATATTTTCCTGTTACTTTGGTTACCTTTGTATTCATTTTGATTCCTCCCTGGCAGGGATTCCGGTAAGGCCTGTGGGCTACCCGTGACCTTATTCCTGACTATTTCAGGTCTCTGGTGCATATTACTTTTTGCAATTCAGAAAGAATCAAGCTATTTTTAGTGTTCTGAAAACAATAGCAGACTGTATATTGAACGTTTTATGTCAGGTAAATTATGTTTTATGGACAGCGGAATGAACCAATATGTTATTATGCTCAGTCTTCTGATGGTGGGAAGCGGTCTTTTTGGCCAGGACAAAACGCCACCGGAAAGACCTTATATTACCTATGTAACTGTTGATACCGCCACAAACAACACCCAAATTTACTGGACAGAAAGTCCCTCCCCTGATGTGGAACAATACTATCTCTATTATGAAATAAAGACCATCAACGGTTTCGAAGGTGTGAAATTCGATTCCGTTTCGGTCGGTACTTCCGAATATACCCACGTGAACAGCGGGGCGGGTAGTCACAGCATCCTGTACAGTGTTACGGCGGTTGACAGCTCGGGGAATGAAAGTATCCGGAAGCCCGGGCTTCACAGTACCGTATACACCAGCCTTCAATACGATTCATGCCAGGCGGTTATAACGGTGACCTGGAACAAGTATCAGGGCTGGGGGAACAATGTATCGGGCTACAGGATCCTTCGCAGCATCAATAATGCACCTTTCGCCATCCTGACCGGAGTGAATGCCAACGACAGTTCTTATGATGATCCCGGAACCCTTGAAAACACCAGCTACAGATATCTGATACAGGCCGTTAAGAACGACGGGCTGGAATCGATGTCCAACATAGCCACAAAATACACTTACATGTCTCCTTCACCCGATAACCTGTATATCGACTATGTATCGGTACCTGTTGAAAACAGGGTGGATATCTCGTTTTCCTACACGCCTAACGGTGAGGTGAACGACTTCAGCCTGTTGAGGTCCAGTAATCCGGTGTCTGACTTCCAGTCTGTTCAGACAGTGAACGATCTGACATTGTCATCCTATATATTTAATGATGATATAATCACTTCTTCAGACCGCTACTATTATAAAATCGGCTCACTCAATGGTTGTGGTAAGGTGATTGGCATGTCAGACTATGCCGTCAATATCCTCCTTGTGGGTGATACACTGGGAAATGGCGTACGCCTTACCTGGAACAAATACGAAATTTGGAAGGATGGAGTTGAAGAATACCGTATATACAGAAGAGAAAACGACGGAAGTTTCGCCGAGCTTGGTACAACGCCGCCGGGAACTGCCGCCTATATTGATCATCTCACCGGTATAGCCGGACATCACCTGTCTGGCGAGCTGGCTTATTACATAATGGCTGTGGAAAACTCCGGGGGAGTCACTTCAATGTCCAATCAGATTAAAATCAGGGTAAACACTCATATCCTTCAAATACCCGATGCTTTTACCCCCAATGCCGACGGAAGGAATGACTATTTTGTTCCGGTTTTTGATTTCACACCCAACAACTTCCTCATGATCATTTACAATCGCAACGGAATTCCCGTGTTTTCCACCGAAGATCCTGAGAAAGGCTGGGACGGGACCGTTAACGGCAACAATATGGCCCCGGAGGGTGTTTATGTATATCATATTCAATACAAATCCTTTAACGGTACCAGGACTGACAGGACCGGTCATGTTACCGTTTTTTATCCTTGATAATCTGAAAATATTTATCAGAGAAAAATACTAACTTTGTTGCTGGTTCATATCCTTATCAATAACACTGAAGGATGGCAGTTATAGAGACAAAAGAACAAACGGATATTCAGAGGCAGTTTGATGATCTCCTTAATAATTGTATACACTGTAATACAGAAGAAGACAGGAAGCTGATCATCAAAGCCTTCAATTTCGCCTCAGATGCACACCGGAGTATGAGAAGAAAATCCGGTGAGCCTTATATTGTCCACCCTATATCTGTAGCCAAAATCGTTAACCGTGAGATAGGCCTGGGGGTCAAATCCGTTGTAGCAGCTCTCCTGCACGATGTGGTGGAGGATACTGAATATACGCTCGATGATATTGAAGCGCAATTTGGAAAGAAGATCTCCACCATCATCGACGGCCTCACCAAAATATCAGGAGTTTTTGACACCAACTCCTCCCTCCAGGCGGAGAATTTCCGTAAAATGCTTCTAACTCTTTCGGAGGATGTCAGGGTAATCCTTATCAAGCTCGCCGACAGACTTCACAATATGCGTACGCTGGACTCCCTGCCCAGACACAAACAGATCAAGATTTCGGGAGAAACCATTTACCTTTTTGCACCACTGGCTCACCGCCTGGGACTGTATGCTATAAAAACAGAACTGGAAGACCTCAGTCTGAAATACAGGTACCCGAAAATATACAATGAGATCAGTGCGAAACTTAAAGATGACGAGGAACGCCGGATCCACCTTATCAATAAATTCTCTCTGCCCATCATCGATAAGCTCGAAAAGAACCATATTACCTTCGATATTAGCGGGCGGCCCAAATCCATTTATTCGATCTGGAACAAGATGCAGCAGAAGAATGTGACTTTTGACGAAATCTTCGACCTGCTTGCCATCCGTATTGTCTTCGATCCTGTCTCCGGGATCCCCGAAAAAACCCAGTGCTGGAATATTTATTCACTTATCACCGACATATACCCTCCCCGTCCCGACCGGCTTCGCGACTGGGTTTCAACCTCGAAAGCCAACGGCTATGAGGCCTTGCATGCTACAGTGATGGGGCCTTACGGTAAATGGATCGAAGTACAGATCCGGTCAAGAAGAATGGATGAGATCGCTGAACGCGGATTTGCTGCCCACTGGAAATATAAGGAAAACGGATCCTCTGATTCGGAACTCGACAAGTGGATCAAAAGGATACGTGAATTGCTGGAAAGTCCCGATTCCGATGCCCTGGAATTTATGGATGACTTCAAACTGAACCTGTTCGCCTCTGAAATTTTCATCTTCACCCCACAGGGACATATTAAAACCCTGCCCCAGGGTTCGACCGCTCTCGATTTTGCCTACGAGATCCATACCGAGATCGGCAATAAAGCTATAGGCGCCAAGCTGAACCATCATCTTGTACCTCTGAACTACCAGCTGCATAGTGGCGACCAGGTTGAGATCATCACCTCAGGAAACCAAAAAGTCAAACGGGAACGACTCGATTATGCCATTACGGCAAAAGCAAAAACAGCGATAAAAACCGCACTTAAAGCCGAAACAAAAAACAGAATCGAGAAAGGGAAGAAAATGCTGGAGGAAAACCTTAAAGAACTCAAACTTCAACCCAGCTCCAGGGTTTTCAAGAAATTACTCCCGGCATACGAATCCAATACCAAAGATGAGCTCTACAGTAAAATCGGTTCCGGCATAGTATCTCTTGAGGAGATGAAGAAAATTCTCAGGAAAAATACCAAGAGCAAGTGGATCCGTTACTGGGAAGTATCGGTGGGAAAAAATACACGCTCCAGGGAAGAGGAAGAACCTACCGTCGATAAAAAGACCTTCGTTGCCAGGGAACAAATCAACGAGGAAGAACGGAACTATACCCTGGCCAAATGCTGTAACCCGATCCCGGGCGACGAGGTCATCGGCTACCGCGACGAAGAAGAAAACGTGATCATACACCAGTCGAGATGTGAAAATGCCATCAAGCTGATGTCGAGTGAAGGCGACCGTGTGATTCCTGTTAAATGGACCACCCATAAAATCCTCTCCTACCTGGCAAGGATCCATCTCGACGGATACGATAAATTCGGCGTATATAACAACATTACCACGGTTATCTCCAAAGAGCTGAGCGTCAATATACGTACCATCAACCTGCATGGTCACGACGGCGTTTTCGAAGGCACCATTGATCTTTATGTTCATAACACAAGCGACCTGAATAACCTCATTATGAACCTGATCAAAATTAAAGGTATAGAAAGTGTCCACAGGGTCGATGCTACCGATATCAAAGAAAACTAAGCCGGAACAGCACTGCGACAACCTATGAAATCCGGATGATTATCATAGCTAAACTACAGAATCATAGCTTTTCACATACTATTTCTGTTTTTTTTATGTTTTCTTATTTAAAATAAATATAAACCGTATTCCCTTTTTCATAAATTTTTAGTTATTTTGACAAGCTATTTTTAATTAGACTAAGTTATGGTCAGTGAAGAAACCAAGGAAACTGTAAAAAAGATATTCACGGAATATCTCGAGAAAAAAGGCCACAGAAAAACACCTGAAAGATATGCTATTCTGGATGAGATCTATTCACGTGACGGCCACTTCGATATTGAATCGCTGTATATATTCATGAAAAATAAAAACTACAGGGTGAGCAGGGCAACCCTGTATAATACCATAGAATTGCTGCTTGACTGCAACCTGGTTGTAAAACACCAGTTTGGGAAGAATATAGCCCAGTTCGAAAAAGCATACCGCTGCATGCAGCATGATCATCTGATCGATCTTAATACCGGAAAGGTCATTGAATTCTGTGATCCCCGCATAGATGAGATTATCAGGACAGCCTGTGAACTCAATAATTTCAACCCTTCCCATCACTCCCTTTACATATATGGAAGAAGCAAAGAGGAGAAAGAAGCATTCTGACAAAATTTTTTTCATCTTTGTTCATGAATTATCCTTCTGCCTGAGGGATTTTTTTTATCTTTATCGTTGAAACAGGTTACCCACTTTAATACTAAAGACGCAGGGGCACAGATAATTAACGGCAAATTATCATGACCTTGCGTTTTGTGTGTTCTAAACGTCCGGGCCGTTTCATTGCCTGGCCGGCCGATACCCGCTCAGGCAGCAACTCAGAAGCAATAATACTGTAAAAGATGAAAATTGATGTTATTTTAGGATTACAATGGGGAGACGAAGGCAAAGGAAAAATTGTCGATGTTCTTTCTCCAGGATACGATGTGATTACGCGGTTCCAGGGCGGACCTAATGCAGGGCACACTCTTGAATTCAATCATATCAAGCATGTCCTCCACAATATCCCTTCAGGAATTTTCAGGAAGAATACGGTGAACCTTATCGGGAACGGTGTGGTTCTGGATCCCGTGATTTTCAGCCGGGAAATAGATGCACTTGAAAAGCTTGGTGTTGATCCCACCAAAAATCTGCTTATATCCAGAAAGGCTCATCTAATCCTGCCGTCGCACCGTGCTCTTGATGCAGCTTCGGAAAAAGCAAAAGGCAAAACAAAAATCGGATCCACACTGAAAGGTATCGGGCCGACCTATATGGATAAAACCGGCCGGAACGGGCTGCGGGTCGGAGATATCGAGCTTGACCTGAAAGCCAGATATGATGCCCTTCTCGAAAAACACCGCAGTCTTTTGTCGATGTACGACTACGACTACGACTTCACGGAAGATGAAAAAGAATGGTTTAAAAGCATCGAAACACTGAAACGGTTCACTTTCGTCGACAGTGAAATCCTTATCAACCATTACCTGAAAGAAGGCAAGCGGGTTCTGGCTGAAGGAGCTCAGGGGACACTGCTGGATATCGACTTCGGTTCTTATCCTTATGTTACCTCCTCAAATACCATCTGTGCCGGAGCATGTATCGGACTGGGTGTCGCACCTTCCACCATCGGGGAAGTTCTTGGTATCTTCAAAGCTTACTGCACACGCGTTGGCAGCGGTCCTTTTCCTACTGAACTGTTCGATATTACGGGTGAAAAACTTCGTGAGGAAGGTCATGAGTTCGGTTCCACTACCGGCAGGCCAAGACGATGCGGATGGATTGATCTCGTAGCCCTTAAATACAGTATTATGCTGAATGGAGTCACCCAGCTCGTGATGACCAAAGCTGACGTGCTCGACACCTTCGATACCATCAACGTGGCTATCGCTTATCAAAAAGGAGGAAAACAATTTGATGAATTCCCATATTTGCTCACCGACGATACAGAACCAGTATATAAGACCATGAAGGGCTGGAATACCAGTCTCACTGAAATAAGGTCAAAGAGTGAGTTCCCGGTGGAATTGAAGGAATATATTGCCTTCCTTGAGAAGGAGCTGGAGGTTCCGGTGACGTTCGTGTCAGTAGGTCCCGACAGAAAGCAGATCATCGCCATGAAATAAGATAACCGCTCCGCAGCCCTTCCTGATAGGACCTCCCACAGGGATGGTTAAACAGTCGGTATTAAAACGGAATAACGGTAAAAGACTTTTCCAGATGAGAACTCACATTGCACTGCTGGTGCTTTTTGCTTCGTTTGTCATAAAGGCTCCGGCCCAGGAAACAAGTCTGATGTACCGGCTTAGCCCTGGAATGGCCTACCGTACTGCAACAACCATCCATACCAGCCTGGTCCAGAAAGTGATGGGGATCGATCAGGAAATTCTGATGGATATGACGATCCTGCTGGAGGCCAGGGTTGAAGATTTCAGTAAGGGAATTTATACCATTGAGTACCAGTATAAACAATTAAAGATCATCACCAAATCCGCTATGTTTGCTGTCGAGGTTGATACCGAAGGTCCCCCCTCCCCACAGAATTCAATGATGAAAGTATTGGTAGGTAAACCTTTTACCGCCACCATGGATGAAAGAGGCAGGATCCTGGATGTAACGGGCCTTGACATGATTATTAATGGTGTCGATACGCTGAGCGGAGTGGATGACTCAACGAAAGAACAATACAGGTTATCATTGGAGGAATCGTTTGGTAAAACATCATTCGTTCAAAACATGGAACAAGGATCTGTCATTTACCCGGTAGAACCGGTAAAGCCTGGCCAGACGTGGAATTACAATTATACAGCCACATCCTCCAATATTGCCCTTCACCTCCATAATGAGGCAACTCTGAAAGAAGTACACCGGAACAGTATCCTTATCAGGATAAACAGTTTAATTGAAACGCCGGCAAACGACAGCATTGTAATTTCCGGCAGTCCTGGTAAAATCAGTATGACCGGCCAACAAATCTCTGAAGTCTTGATAGATCCTTTAACCGGCCTGATAACGGAGAGTAATGTATCACAGGATATCAAAGGCAGGCTAATCCTCACGAATTTGCCTGACACAGAAGAGCCCCTGGAGATTCCGATGACCATGACCTCGAAACTCCAGGTCACGCTTACCAGAGAGAAATAGGAGCAGTCTCATGGATTCAAGGATTTTAGTGAACCTGAGCCAGGGTACCATGAACCCGTTGACCAAATCAATAATAATCCTGGGACATCAGCAGGTATGTGGTAAAAAACATTCCCGAAAAAATCATCAATCCTCCCCTTTTCCGGTCAGGCTCACATCGTTGAAGAATTCAGGCAGGGAAGCGAAGGTTTCACCCGAAAATTTGAGGGTAGCGGTCCGGGTCTGACCCTCTGCAAAAAATTTACTCCCATGCTTCACGGGGATATAAGCGTTTCATCCTGACCGGGAAAAGGTTCAACTTTCACACTTGAGATCCCCGCTCTTGCTCGTAACCCTAATGAGCAATCAGTTGTATAGCGTGTTTAGGTCCTCCAGAGAGACAATTATTTTTTTTTATTTTTATTCAAAAAATAGTTGCAGCTATGTTGTATGATTGGAAAAAAGTGTATTTTTGACCGCCGTTAAAAAATAAAACTTTATGGTTAACGTATTCACTTAATTAAGTAAATGAAAAATAAGCAATTCAACACATTGCTGAGGCCTGAATTAGCCCAGGCTGGCGGCTTTCAAAAGAACCTGGTTATTGGTAACAGGATTCCCAAAGATTACTTCGTTACAACAGGTTATGGAGAAAGTGACATCACCGTACATGCCGGCTCCTACCATTTAGCTCTCAAGTCGGCTGGTATAGAAATGGCTAATATAATGACATACTCTTCAATTCTCCCAGGAATAGCAAACGAAATACCCAAACCGGTACTGGTTACACATGGTGCTGTAGTGGAATCTATTATGGCTGTGGCTAACGGAACAAAGGGTGAACTTCTTAGTGCGGGGATCATCTACGGATGGTTATATGACCGCTATACCAATGAGAAGTATGGAGGCCTTGTTTGTGAACACAACGGGAACTATTCTGAAGAAGATATCAGGTTTAAACTAAGGGAGAGCCTTAATGAGTTGTATATCAATGGTTTCGAGGAGAATTATTCACTCAGCGAGATCCGTCTGATCACTCAATCACACCGGCCGGAAAAAAATTATGGCACTGCCCTGGTTGCCCTGTGTTTTACAAGCTACATTTATCCCGTTCTGGATTATCCGACAAACTGATCATAAATGATGCAGAATTACGGAGGACTGTCTGAAGAATATACACAATATCATTCTTCAGACATCATCATTATTCCTGTACCCTACGACGGCACCAGTACATGGGGCAAGGGTGCAGACAGGGGACCCGCTGCACTTCTTGAAGCTTCAGCAAATATGGAGCTGTATGATATAGAAACCGATTCAGAGGTTTACCTTAGGGGCATTCACACTACCGGAGAGATCACCACAGAAAAACCTCCTGAGTTCCTTGCTCCTTTGGTAAGAGAGAAGGTCCTTGAAGTCTACCGGGATCAAAAGTTACCAGTCGTTATCGGTGGGGAGCATTCTGTGAGTATTGGTGCTTTCCAGGCCACGGCTGAATTCTTCGAAGATCTGACCATCCTTCAGATCGATGCACATGCCGACCTCAGGGATACGTATGAAGGTTCTGCCTTTAACCATGCCTGCGTGATGGCCAGAGCGCGCGAACTGGCCCCCATTGTCCAGGTTGGTATCCGTAGCATGAGCGTTGAAGAAAAAGAGAACATGGATTATAACCGGGTTATCTTTGCCAGGGAAATGAGGCAGGATGACAAATGGGAGGAAAAAGCACTGCAGCTTCTGACTAAAAATGTCTATATCACGATTGATCTCGACGCCTTCGATCCCGCCTACATTTTGTCAACAGGCACGCCTGAACCCGGCGGACCTGATTATTATTCGGTACTTGATTTCCTGAAAAAAGTCAATAGCAGGTCCGTTATCGTTGGCTTCGATGTAGTGGAATTGTGTCCGGTGGAAAACATTAAAGCTTCGGACTTTCTGGCAACAAAACTTGTTTACCAGCTGTTGAGCTATAAATATTCTGATAAAAAATAATCACTATGGAAAAGAAAGATTTCTTAAAAGAAACCATCAAACATATCGATATCAAATCGTTTGATTCAACAGCCATTATTAATGCCATGAGGGGAATGTCATTTTCTTCACGGGACACGGCCCAGGCAGCAGATATTTACCTTCGGATGCTGAACGACAAGGATTGTACTGTCATCCTCACCCTTGCAGGCAGTACAAGTGCAGGAGGATGCATGCAGGTGTATGCCGATATGATTAAAAACAACATGATCGACGCTGTGGTGGCTACAGGGGCTTCCGTTGTTGATATGGACTTTTTTGAAGCCCTGGGCTTTAAGCACTACCGGGGAACACCTTTCATTAACGATACTTTACTCAGGGACAACTACGTAGATCGTATTTACGATACTTTTATCGATGAAGAGGAATTGCAGTCCTGTGACAGTGCCATTAAGGCAATAGCTGACTCCCTGGATCCAAGGCCCTACTCCTCGAGGGAATTCATAACCGAGATGGGAAAGTACCTGGTCCTTCACTCGAAAAAGAAAGAATCTCTCGTACAGTTGGCATATGAGCATGAAGTCCCTGTTTTCTGCCCGGCTTT
Source organism: uncultured Bacteroidales bacterium (assembly GCA_963732905.1). Classification (GTDB taxonomy): domain Bacteria; phylum Bacteroidota; class Bacteroidia; order Bacteroidales; genus DASQZK01. The sequence continues at coordinate 518,017 of CAVTBM010000001.1, read as the reverse complement.
CAGTGACAGCAGTGCCGGTTTCGGACTGGTAAAACACCAGTGGGAGAATCCAGGTAAACATGTGACAATTGATTCGGTGAAAGACTTTCTTGAACTTACCATGATAAAGATGAAGGCCCAGACCACAGGGCTGTTCATGATTGGAGGAGGCGTTCCTAAAAATTTTGCCCAGGATACGGTTGTCTGTTCAGAAATTCTTGGTGTACCTGCCCCTATGCATAAATATGCCGTTCAGATCACAGTAGCCGATGTACGCGATGGCGCCTGCTCAAGCTCCACACTTAAGGAGGCCTCTTCCTGGGGTAAAGTCGATACCGTATATGAACAGATGGTTTATGCAGAGGCTACGACCGTACTACCACTCATTGTAAGCTTTGTCTTCCATCAGAAAGACTGGACCCGGGAAAGGCCTAAAAGGGAATGGGCCGGAATATTTCAGAAACAAACCGCACAATAACAGGCTGAAAAATGGGGCTTCTGACTTCAAAATTCTCATCAGGTTTAATATTTTTACAACCTGAACAAAAATTATGATGGATATGAAAGGGCGAATACCAGCCTTTGTGCTGCTGTCACTTCTTTTCTGTGCCAATGCAAAATCACAGGATTATATAAATGCCCTGGGTGCAAGGCTTGGACTTTCACAGGGTATTACCTACAAACATTTTCTTTCGACCACCGATGCCGCAGAGGGCCTTTTTACCGTAAGGTGGGGAGGCTTTGATATTACAGGCCTCTATGAACGTCATGCCGAAGCCTTCCATGTGGAGGATCTGTATTTTTATTATGGCGGCGGTGCACACCTTGGTGTATGGAACGGGGATGTCAATCCATGGTTTAGTGATACACATTCACATACCGTCATCGGCATCGACGGGATCATCGGGTTGGAATATGTTTTTTCCCAAATCCCTTTTAACGCCGCCATAGACTGGAAACCCGGACTCAACCTGATCGGCTATGCCGGTTTCTGGGGGGACGAACTGGCGCTGTCGTTCAGGTTTGTTTTCTGAGGCAAAAGGAAACGAGCGGTCCTTCTCAAATTTACGCTGGGTTTTGTATCTTTGGGTCTGTGAATCTGTTTACCGGCACACCTAAACCTAATAGCTAATATGTCATTCCCAAGCGCCAAGGACCTTATAAGCTGTCGTCAGAAAATTTCTCCGTTTATCCATCACACACCTGTTTTGACTTCTGAGACTCTTGACAGGATAACCGGGGTAAAGTTGTTTTTCAAATGTGAGAATTTTCAAAAAATGGGTGCATTCAAGATGAGGGGAGCCATTAATGCAATTATGCAGCTTTCGGCTGGTGAAAAGCAAAGAGGTGTAGCAACCCATTCATCCGGGAATTTTGCCCAGGCACTTTCTCTTTCAGCAAAAAATATGGGTCTTAAAGCATGGATCGTGATGCCCTCAACCGCTCCACAGGTAAAAAAAGATGCCGTGAAAGGCTATGGTGCCGAAATCGTGGAATGCGAACCCACACTCCAGGCCAGGGAAAAAACACTGGACGAAGTAGTAGCAAAAACAGGAGCGGTGTTTATCCACCCGTCAAACAACATGGACGTGATTGTTGGTAACAGCACTGCAGCAATGGAACTGATCAGCGACTGCAGCCCGCTCGATGCTGTGATTGCCCCTGTCGGAGGTGGCGGCCTGCTTGCAGGAACAGCCCTTGCCGTTCAACATTTTATGCCGGGATGCGAAACATACGCAGGTGAGCCATTTGGTGCGGATGATGCCTTCCGGTCCCTCCTAACCGGCGTAATTCAGCCTTCGGTAAATCCGGTAACCATTGCCGATGGTCTGAGGACCTCTCTCGGAGACCTCAATTTCCCCATCATCAGGAACTTTGTTAAAGCCATTATCAGGGTCGAAGAAGAAGAGATCATTTCTGCTATGAGGCTGATCTGGGAAAGGATGAAGATCGTTGTCGAGCCTTCCGGAGCTGTTGCCCTGGCAGCCATCATAAGAGATAAGGACGGTTTTAAAGGAAAACGAACAGGTATCATCCTCTCAGGAGGGAATGCCGACCTGTCAAACCTTCCGTTCTGATAAAAAAACCGGCAGAAATACCAGCCTCTGCCGGGCTGATTTCCTGCCGGATATTACGGCTTATCCAATTATTATTCAGACTACTTCTTCTTTACCAGATCGGCGTAACTGATCAGTTTGACCCCTTTTTTTGCAATCGCTTCCTTCACCACATCACTGGTGAAAACATCGGTCACAATCTGTCTTTGCTGACCAACATTGGAGGTCCCGTTCAGACCGATGGTTGCCATTTCGTCGGTATCCAGGGCAGGATGCTCCACGGTAAGGTAAGTCCCGGGTGTCAGATTCATGATGCTTTCCGCGAAAGCTGCAGCCTTGTCTTCAAAACTTTGTGATTTAGGTTTTACCATCGGCATCTGTTTTACACCATAGTCTGCCGGACTGATATCAATATTGTATTCTTTTGCCAGGCGATTCACGAGTGCTTCCAGAGCCGGATCGGCACTGGTAAAACCCATGTGAGTTGATACATGGGAAATATTTTTTATGTTCTTCATAGCGATTTCTATCTGGGCACGAAGTTCTCTCTCCACATCCCATAACCTGTATCCCGTTTCACGGAAGGTCATGTCGGGCGGATAATCCTTGCCGGGCCACACCATCGGATAAAAATAACCGTTCTTGTCGGTAATGCTGGATTCTCCGGTAATGGGTCTCCACTTCATGGCGGACCATTCGCTGGTCACCAGAAGGTGAACACCGACATCAAGGCCGGGATTCTCATTTAGCATCTCCGCAGCTTCCGGAAACCAGGGACAGGGAACCATCACCTCAACCGTCCTTTCAATCCCATCGGTGTAAGACTTTATGCAACCGATATTGGCAGCATGGAATGAACCAATATCGTCGCCGCGGACAATGAGTTTTATTTCTTTGTTTTCCTGGCCGTAGGATGCCAGCGTAAATCCCAGTAAGAGGATCAGTGATACTGTGTAATGCTTTTTCATGATATTATTTTAGTCAGTTGCAGGGCAAAGATAAAATTTTCTGAAGGAATCCCTTACCTGAATATAAATAAAGTACGCCTATCTACATTACTTCTCCGCGTCATCGCGGGAAGGCTGACCTGACAATTTTTCCATCAGACTCTGCCATAATGATCCTATTCAATACTGGCATATTTTCTGATAATACATCTAATAATGTATATATTTGGATAATATTTTAAACTTCAACCCATGATTAAAAGCGTAAAATCCTTCGTCGAGCTTATGAAATTACTTGAGGGTCAGGACAGAACCTTCCTGCTTCTGTATAAAAAGGGATCGGAACAAAGTGAGTGTGCACTTGTGCATTTTACCGAAGCCTCGACCGGAATAAATGACATTCAGTTACTGACAGCAGACGTCTCGGAGGTGAGGGATATACACACGCACTATAATGTCACATCGGCTCCTACCATGATAGAATTTGAAAAGCTGATTCCGGGAAATGTGATCAAAGGATGTCACGAATCTGCCTATTTCAGGGCAATGCTTGAAGATGCCGTATACCACAGTGAGATGAAGAAAGACGGCAAAACCCAGAAAAGAGTCACGGTATACTCTACACCCACGTGTACCTGGTGTAATACACTTAAAACATACCTGAAGCAAAATAAGGTCAGATTCAGTGATGTTGATGTTTCAAGAGATCAGAGAGCAGCAGAAGAGATGGTAAGACGAAGCGGACAGCAGGGAGTTCCCCAGACGGATATCAATGGTACGATGATTGTTGGCTTCGATAAAAAACGAATCAACGAACTTTTGGAAATTCAGGGATAATCTTATAATGTATCATTACTAAAAATAATTAAACAATGAAAGAATTACAGCCTATTAACCAGAATGTCCTGCTCGAGCTGGCAGATGATAAAAGTGAACAAAGAACTGCAGGGGGTATCATCATTCCCGATACGGCAAGAGAAAAGCAGAAAATTGCAAGAATAGCTGGAATAAGCCACATTGAAAATCCGGAAGTATCTGTTGGTGACCAGGTTTTATATAAAGAATACTCGGGCAGTGAAGTAGAATTTGAAGGAAGAAAGTACCTTCTGATTCAATATGCCGACATCCTTGCCAAAATTGTTGAGACAGAATCGATCTGATCTCATCCATAAAGCACCCAATGATCTTATTAGTCCGTAAACAGGTTATGTCTCTGGTGCATTGACAGCACATGACATAACCTGTTTGGATTTTATTATTGGTCTCCGTCAAAACAAAATATGCATATGCTTTCTTATTTAAGGATATTCGTTACTTTTGAGATAAACGTATTCTTTTGCGAAAATATCTGTACATACCGGCATTTCTGATAGTCTTTCCGATAATCGGGACCTGGGCTACCCCGGTTTATTCCTTCCTTCTGGAAAAAGACAACCTTAATACCGGCAATATTGACAGCCTGATTACCAGCGTGGAAATGGACAGTTCCAAATCAGGATCACTAATTTCTGTTTTGAAATCAAAGCTGGATGAATTGGGCCCGGAAAAACAACTGCGCTGTTATGAAGTACTGGGTAACTATTACTATACCAGGGAAAATCCCGATTCTGCCATTCTCTATTACTCGCAGGGGCTCAAAGTTGCTGAAAATGCAAAAGATAATTTTTATATGGCAACGTTTCATCTCAGGGAAGGAATCAACTACAATATTAAGTCTGAATATGAAACGGCGCTCACCGAGCTTATTCATGCGGGCGAGATTGCCAGTCTGACTGATTCAGTGAAACTTCAGAATTCCATTATCAGGAATAAGGGTAACGTTTACTGGGGAATGGGCTTATTTGAAAAAGCCCTTGAAAACTATTTCCAGTCTCTGAAGATTGGCGAAGAGAACCAGTTTTATAGAGACATTGCTTCATCGTTCAACAATATAGGAAATGTCTACCAGTCGGTAAGTGATTATGGAAAAGCCCGGGATTACTACACAAGGGCACTGGACATGGCTGAAAAAAATAATTTTAAACTGGTAGCAGCCATAACGTCCAACAATATTGGTGATTTGCTTCTTTTACAAAAAAACTACGACAGCGCCCTGGTTTACTTCAACCGGAGTCTCGACCTGTCGACCAGTCTGGGTTCTAAATTTTACCAGGGCGTCGCATTATTCAATATAGGGGATACATATCTGCAGAATGATTCGCTCCGGGAGTCCAGGGAATATTTCCAAAAGTCACTCACCAGGGCTATTGATGCCGGAGATAAGCTTGGGATCGCTGAATGTTACCTTAAGCTTGGCCAAATTCTGCTGAAAGACTCTTCCCCAAAGAAAGCAGAGACCTTTCTCGATTCCGGATTGCTCATGGCCAGGCAGATCGGTTCACTACAATTGCTGGATCTGGCTCATGAGTTAAAAACGGATTACTATTCACAGCTTTCCGATTTCCCCGCGGCATATAAAACTCTGGAAACGCGTCTTGCCTTGAAAGACAGCATTTTTAAACAGGAAAGCGGCAAAAGCATCGCAAAACTCGAAGCCCGCAACCGCGAAGATCAGAGAATACGCCAGATTTCCGATCTGAAAAGAGAAAAGATCAACAACCGTAATCTTTACCTTACCGGCACATTCTCCTTAATTGTCATTGTAATCCTGATCTTTTCAGGTCTGAGATCCAGCAGAAAAAAGAATGCCATTTTGTCTGCTCAGAATGAGGAAATCGAGAAACAAAAACAGCTTCTCATTCAGAATAATAATGATCTGATAAAATCACAGGCCGATTTGAAACGGATAAATGATGGCAAGGATCAATTTCTGACTATTATTTCTCACGATCTGAAGAACCCTGTCAGCGCTATGCGTGGTTTCGTCGAGCTGCTCATAAACCGGTTCGATCAACTGCGGGATGAAGATAAGAAACGGTTCCTGCAGGAAGTGTTTGATTCTACAGAACGGATAAGTCTGCTCATCAATAATATTCTGTACTGGGTAAGGTCCCAAACGTCGGAACTTAAAATACAACCGGTGAAGTTCAATCTTCAAAAACGAATTCTTGATAATATTTCCCTCTACAGGATCATCGCTGCCGAGAAGGAAATTCAGCTGGTCAACAATATCCCGCCTGACCTGGAGATCAATGGTGACGTAAATATTTATGATACTATTTTCCGAAACCTCCTTTCAAATTCCCTGAAGTTCACCGACCGGTTAGGGGTCATTACCTTCGATGCAGAAAGAATGGATGGAAAAATCATTATTTCAGTCCGGGATACCGGTGTAGGATTTGACAAATCCATAATCGACGATTTCCTAAAAAGGAATGTCCACTATTCCACCACGGGAACCCAGCATGAAAAGGGTACCGGTCTTGGCCTTTCACTGATCCGTAAATGTGCCGGATATCTCAACGCTGATCTGGAAATTGATTCACAACCGGGCAAGGGCACATCCATTAGTCTGATAACCCCGTTAAATCCTGTTTTATAATATTTCATTTTTCCTGATTTTTTCTCCGGCCGGATAGCTGAGATTTGACCCTTTATTCTATTAAGGGAAAAAGACGTTATGGCAATTTCACATTTTCTTAACCGGCTTCAAAGAATGGATTACCTTATCAGGACCAGAACAACAGGAAATCCTGTAGAACTGGCGGAAAAAATGGCTATTTCCGAACGCAGCGTTTATATGTACATCAACAGTCTCAGAGACCTTGGCGCCCCGGTAGAATGGTCATGCAGGGAAAACAGTTACATTTATCTGGAAGAAGGCAAACTGGAAATTGGATTCATTACCGGCTAAAGAGGACTGCAAGAACCGCGACAAACATGTTTGCCGTCAACCGGATTTCCGTGACTCTCAATCCGTTTGTCATTGTCGTGTTTATGTTCATCTTTCCTGAATATAACACAATCTGAATGGTTGACCGGACAAAGAACTGCTCAATAACAGAACCCAACCTTTTGCAAGGCACGGTCATCGGAATCCATGGCGGCAAATCCTGTATTAATAATTTATTGATTTATTGAATGATAAAGAACCTGTGAAGTCAACATACCACCACCGGCGTAAAATAAAGGGGTAACCATTTTTTCTTCCTCAAAATTGCATTTTATTTAAATTACTTCTATATTTACTCAGATTGATCGATTCTCCTTTTTTCTCGTATTAACTAAAACTACCTCAAAGGCAGACTAGTATATCTGCCTTTTTTTATTCCCTAAACCTTGAAAATATTATGGCTGCCAGAATACATACTGACATTCCGGCCCATGCACTTATTCTGATCCCGAGGTCATGCCCGGGATCCCTTCCAAAAAGAGTACAGATGGCAAATCCCATAACGCCAAGAGTCTGACCTAGTTTATCGGCAAATGTCCGGATAGCAAAATACATCCCCTCTGTTTTTTCACCAGTTCTTTCAGCATCTTCGTGAGCCATTTCCGCAACGAGGGCATAAGGAAGAATGCCAAGGACAGCCACCGGGAATGAGGCACCCGCTCCAACCAGAAAAAGTTGAAATTTCGGGGACATCTCCGTTTTCCCCATGATGGAGATTAAAAAAAACAGGAAAGCGAAAATGAGAAAGGACAAAACAATCAGCTTTTTCTTACCATATTGCGAGGTCAGGTGAATAACCAACGGGTAAAACAATAGTGACAGGAGGATCATCAGAGCCATGACCAGGGAACCCAGTTTTTCAGGCAGACCCAGCAACACCCTGACATAGTACAAAAGACCGCTTGAAATAAGTGCAATTGTGATGAAAAAAGAGGCGTCAGACACCAGAAAAATTACGAATTGCCGGTTCGTGAAGCTTTTATTCAGCGATTTTAATATATTGATACGGGAAGGCAGCGGGTTGCAGTACTTCATTTCATTCACCGCAATTAACGGCAGAAGCATACAGATCAGCCCGATAAGAACGACGATGATGATTGCATACTGGTAACTCCTCTGCGGATCAATGTACGTAAATTTTTTATCCAGAAGGATTGCAATCTGAGGAATCTGGGAGGCAATAATGATTCCTGCCACAAACATAAACGATAACAGGGTCGACAACCTGAGCATACTTTCCTTGCTCTTCGCCAACTCGGGCATCAGAGCATTGAACGGCACTATATACATGGTAAGAAAAATGTAGAAGAGGCTTTGTATGATGAAAAGCCACCGGTAATTCATCTTACTCTCTGTCTGGTAAGCCGGGTAGAACAACAATATGCAAAATATCACTGAAGGGACCACCGAAACAAACATGAAGGGGATCCTTCTCCCCCATCTCGAGACCGTCCTGTCGCTAAACCAGGCTATAAGCGGATCAGTAATTGCGTCGATTAACCTGCCAGAGGCAAGGATAAGCGAAAAAACCGTAAAGACTCCTAAAATACCGGCATTCGGAATCAGAACCGGCAAGCCCGAATTTTCTGGCGGTAAATAGAAATAAATGAGCATGACAGATATGGTATTTATCAGAATAGACCAACCTGCCATCCCGGCAGCATACGCAAGGTGCCTGATTATGCCGGTAAATTCTTCTTTCATCCCCTTAAAATTAGTTTATTAACAACTTATTAACAATTTAGGATTCGTCTTTTCCTATTCCCGGCCATGGTTGATAAAAAAATCGAAGGAATCCGAAAATATGTGCTGATAATTAGGAATATAACCATTTTTTAAATAATTTGAATTTGAAATTATTTCGTTATTCAGCGCCTCAGATGAGAACCTACACAGATAAAGAGATTATCAAAGGGATTATTAACGATAATCGAAAGGTTTACATCTATATCTATAACAAATTTTTTCCTATGATAGAGCGAATGGTGATAACGCTTGGGGGAAGGAAGGAAAACGCGCAGGACATTTTTCAGGAGGCTTTACTGGCTACCTGCAGAAAAATCAAATCCGGGGAACTAACCCTTTGCTGCAAATTCAGTACTTACGTTTATGCTGTAAGCCGGAAAATATGGATACAGGAACTTAAGTCGGCAGATATGAAAAATATCAGGTACTCAAGTATGGAGAATATGGTTTGTGAACCTGAACAGGAAAACCCTGAAGAGGTGGCAATTTTTGCTATCTTGGACAAACACATTAATAATCTGAGTAAAGATTGCCGTAAGATTCTTAGATTGCACTTCAACCGGGCAAACATTAAAGATATAACGAAAATAATGGGGTATAAAAATTCGCATCATACGATGGACCGAAAATACAGGTGCAAACAAAGCCTGGTAAAACGTATCTTGAATGATCCGGACTTCAAAGTTTTAATAGATGAATATACAAGAGAAAATAGAACATTATATTGAAGGGTTGCTCAGTGACGAGGAAAAAAGGGAATTTGAAGAGAAAATGCAGGAAGATCCGGAACTAGAAGCACTAGTTATGAAACGTGGGCAACTCGCCTCGCTCCTCTCAGAAAAATTCCGTTACCCGACAGAACCTCTTCAACCCCAAGATGGTGGAATCCTCCTCGATCATACTCAGGACATGGAAATCGATGATGATCTTTACCGTTTTTACTATCATTTTGAGGATGATCGCGAGGAGAATAAAAAACTTGAGAAACTTATCAGAGATGCAAAAAATACCGGTAATTCAGCTCATTCTTCAACTTTGTTTATACTCCTGAACCTGGCGGCTACTATATTGATAGTCGCCATTGTCGCTGCAGGCCTGAGTAAAATGTTCCATGAAAAAAATATGGATAAATTGTACCGGCAGCTCTATCTTACCAACTTTCAACCTGACCAGGATTCCCGGCTTGCAAACCTGGAACCGGCCACCAAAAATGATACTGCCGAAAACAATGGTTCAGAATTTGAGCCGGGCATCTCAACCACTGAACCGGAAATGGATCACGAACTTTTCAGAAACAATTCCGGGCATGATATTTCGCTCATTAAATATTCAGTGGCAAAAATGAAACAGCAGGATTTCAATCTGGCTCTTATTCCACTCCAGGAGGTTATCCGGCATGACAACCCTGAATATACCAGTATCGCAAAATGGTATTATGGGCTTACCCTGTTAAAAACTGGAAAACCGGAAGAAGCTGCATCCGTTTTTCATTCATTATGTCAGAGCCACGGCGATTATTCTGAACTTTCTTGCTCAATACTTGAAGACATCTCTGAAAAGTAATTTATAATTTTCGAATTATTTTTAAATTAGCCGATCATCCATACCTTTGAATATGGTTTCGTTCCCCTTTTACAAGCAACTGGATGCCATGGATTGCGGTCCCACCTGTTTGAGGATGATCGCCAAATACTATGGCAAAACCTATTCGCTCCAGTCCCTCAGGGAGAAAAGTTTTATCTCGCGTCAGGGAGTGTCACTTCTGGGAATAAGTGATGCGGCTGAATCCATCGGACTACGCAGTATTGGCGTTTCTCTCACTTTGAGTCAACTGGAGAAAGAAGCACCGCTTCCACTGATTGCTCACTGGAAACAAAATCATTTCATCGTCGTCTATAAAATCAAAAAAAATAAAGTTTATGTTGCTGATCCCGCTTTCGGACTCATAAAATATTCCATGTCCGAGTTTGTCAAAGGCTGGATAAGCGACCGGAAAGAAGGAGAACATAAAGGACTGGCCCTTTTACTGGAACCGACTCCTGACTTTTATGCCGTCGAGGGAGAAAAAATCAACAGATCTCATTTTCGTTTCCTGACCAGATACCTCAGACCGTATAAAAAATTTGTTCTGCAGCTTATCATCGGAGTCATCCTGGCCAGTGTCCTTCAACTGATATTCCCATTTCTGACCCAGGCTCTTGTCGACTATGGTATTAACAACCAGGATATTGCATTCATTTACCTGATCCTTCTCGCCGAACTGGTCGTAATCATCAGCCGGCAGTCAGTAGAGTTTATCCGCGGTTGGATCCTGTTGCATCTGAGTACCCGGGTTAATGTGTCATTGATATCCGATTTCCTCACTAAACTGATGAAATTGCCCTTGAATTTTTTCGACACCAAACTGGTAGGGGATTTGCTTCAGCGAATCTCCGATCACCGCCGAATCGAAAATTTCCTTACAAATTCTTCCCTCGATATCCTGTTTTCATTCGTCAGTATTATCATCTTCGGCATTGTCCTCGGAATATATAGCCTTAAGATCCTGCTCATCTTCCTGGTGGGTTCATTCCTTTATTTTATCTGGGTATACCTTTTCATGAAAAAGCGCCGGGAATTGAATTTCCGGTATTTCAGTCTGCAGTCGGAGAACCAAAGCAAGCTGATTCAGATCATCAATGGCATCGAGGAAATAAAATTAAACAATGCAGATAAACAAAAACGCTGGGAATGGGAAGAAATCCAGGCTTCACTCTTCAGGGTGAATATCCGGAACCTGTCACTTGACCAGTATCAGCAGGCGGGAGCCATATTCCTGAATGAGATTAAAAATATCATGATCATCTTCCTGGCGGCCACGGCGGTTGTCAGGGGAGAGATGACCCTGGGTATGATGCTTGCCGTATCGTATATCCTGGGCCAGCTGAACGGACCTGTTGAGAGAATGGTCTGGTTCATGCGGAATGCGCAGGATGCCAGGATCAGTCTTGAAAGACTGGGTGAAATCCATGAAAATAAGGACGAAGAAGAGGAGACTATGAATCTTAATCTCCCTTCTGTTGGTAAAAGCATCCGGATTAAAAACCTTTCGTTCCGTTATGAAGGACCCTATTCGAATTATGTACTGAAAAATTTAGACCTGGAAATTCCTGAAAATAAAGTCACAGCAGTTGTTGGGGTAAGCGGAAGTGGAAAAACAACACTGGTGAAACTTCTCCTGGGGTACTACAGCCCGTCTGACGGAGAGATACGGGTCGGGGATCAGAGCATCAGAACAATCAGCCATTCCCAGTGGAGGAGACGGTGCGGAGTAGTGCTGCAAAACGGTTACATTTTTTCCGACACCATTGCCAGGAATATCTCCCTCGGAGCTGAAGAACTGGATCCTGAACGATTGGTAAAAGCCGCACAGTTAGCCAATATTAATGAGTTTATCGAACGCCTGCCTCTGGGATATTATACCCGGATCGGCCAGGAGGGCCATACACTCAGCGGGGGTGAAAAACAGCGGGTACTGATTGCAAGGGCTGTGTACAAAGATCCTGACTTTCTCTTCGTCGATGAAGGAACCAGTTCTCTGGATGCCAATAATGAAAGAAAGATCATGCAAAACCTGGAAGAATTTTATGCCGGAAAAACGGTTATTATCGTCGCCCACAGGTTAAGTACGGTTATGAATGCCGATCAGATCGTTGTTCTTGATGAAGGAAAAATTGTTGAAAAAGGGACACATGAGGAACTGACAAGCCTCAAAGGACATTATTATAATCTTGTCAGGAACCAGCTTGAAATGGGTATCTGAGATCACATATCGAAATCCGACTCATCCTTTTTAATCCATCGGAACCGTCTGACGCTGTTGTTCCCGAATCTCAGGCCTATCATCAGTTCATGTGAGCCGTCACTGTAATTTCGGATAGAACCAAGTGAGGCATCAAAGGCATATCCGAAATAAAACTTATCCACGCTGACCCCTACCATGGTGATCAGTGTGTTGTTGGTGCGGTAGGACAACCCAAGCCAGTATTCGTCGAGGTAGTATAGCCTTGTATTGATATCGGTCAGAAAATCATACTTTGTAGCCCTCATGAATATGGAGTGTTCCAGTCCAAAATTATCATCCAGATTATAGCGATAACCTGCCATCATATTAAAATTCCTTGCCGTACTGAAATTGTCCTTGATCGGATCCTTGCCGAGTTTGAGACCTGATCCGAACAGATCGGTCAGAGTTATCCCCCCGAACCATTTACTGTTGGTGATATAGACTCCGGCGGTGGCATCGGGAACCCAGAATTGTTTTTTGTTTCCCAATAGCACAGGATCTCCCGCATCATGAGCGAAGGCCTGTGAATCATCCAGTTTATATTGAAAAGCCGATCCTGAAAGGCCCATGGATAATTGAACCTTATTATTGAAATTAATATGATATGCATAGGTCAGCTGGATACCTGTCTTGGTTACAATACCATTCCTGTCGGAATAGATATTCGCCCCAAGTCCGATATTGGCAATCCTTGAAGCCTGATTCGCATTTTTCCTGATCCTCAGAGCTCTTAATATATGGGAATCATCCATTAATCTGGTTTGGGCTGACAGGCTGAATGTCCGGGGTGCATTTTCCAGTCCCACGTATTGTTCACGGGCAATCATATTGATCGTACTTATCCCGTTACCTCCCGCCAATGCGGGATTGACAAGAAATTTATTGACCATATACTGGCTGAATACCGGGGTCTGCTGTCCATCGGCCAGAACGGCCATTCCGCCAAGGAACACCATGATGAAAGATATTTTTCCGAATGTTTTCATGTCTACCTGACAATTGTAATATTTCCAATCACCGGCTTTGTACCGTTATGCAAATCGATAATATAGTGATACGATTCCATGGGAAGTTCTTCACCATGAAAGGTCCCGTCCCATGGTTGGTCATATCCTCTTGAATAAAACACCTGCTTTCCCCACCGGTCATAAACCTGCACCACGACATCAGGATAAAGGTCCAGTCTGTCGATCTGCCAGGTATCGTTGAGGCCGTCCCCGTTGGGTGTGATGATTTCTGGTATCCGGAAGCACAAAGGATTGGCAGAATCCAGGATAAATTCCTTCGTGACCGAACAGTTATGAGTATCCGTAACCTCCACGCTGTATGTTCCCGGATGAAGGTTGGTCAGGCTCTCACCGGAATAATCCCCTTCATTCCACAGATAGCTGTATGGGGATACTCCGCCGGTAACCTGAACAGAAACAGAGCCGTCGGATGCTTCAGAGCAGTAGGCCGGAAGAACCTCACCTGTAATAACCATGCTTCCGGGCTGACCGATCGACAGGGTGTCGGAAGAAGAGCATCCGCGGGTATCGGTGACGGTAACGGAGTAGCCACCCTGAGCCAGCCCCGAAACGGATGACGATGTAGCACCATTTGACCAGGAGAAGGTATATGGTGCCAGCCCGCCGGCTGCTGAAACCGTTGCTGAAGCATCCGAACCGCCGAAACAACTGACGTCAGTTTTTTGCAGGGAAGGTTCCGGATTCGGGAATACCTCGACCATCACCGGATCAGACTCCAGGCTCTGAACTCCCTCTTCATTTGTAATGATCAGGCTGTAGCTTCCGGTTTCTGCTACACGAATGGTTTGCGTAGTATCGCCGTTGGACCATAAATAAGAAAAAGCCTGTTGAGCAGTTAGTTCAACCGACTGTCCCTCACAAAACGAAGTCGGCCCGTTCACCGTCACCAAAGCTTTCGGAAGTCGTTGGGTAACGATGACGATAACGCTGTCGGAAGCCGGACTTACGCATCCCTGGCCTGAAACAGCTCTCACCGTATAGCTTCCTTCTTCGCTGACGTAAATATCTTTCGTCTCAGCTCCGGTTGACCAAAGATACCCATCGGCTATGGATGAACTCAGCAAGGTACTGTCACCGCTAAAAATCCGTACCTCGCCGGAAGGGGAAATTACCGGCGGAGGCGGAACGGGATATACTGTAATCTCCACGATCCCACTTTCCGGACTTATACAACCATTGGCACCTTCAACATGCAAAGACACCTGGGCTGAACTGACCAGGGTTATCTGCTGTGTTTGGTCACCGGTAGACCAGAAATAAGCATTCGCGGGAGAGCTTTCCATCCTGACAGTATCGCCTTCACACACCAGGGTATCGGTCAGAGCACTGATAACCGGGACAGGCACTGAAAGGATCTGAACCGTCACGGGATTGGAAACGGGAGAAGAACACCCCAGGGAATCGACGGAAACTACGGAATATTCGCCTGCCTTCTTTACCCAAAAGGAGCGACTGTTTTCACCCGAAGACCATACGTAGGAATATGCGCTGTCGGCTGTCAGGGTCAGGCTGTCGCCCTCACACAAGGAAAGGGTTCCGGAAGGAGTAATACCAATTTTAGCCGGCAGAGCCGCAACATGGATCATCACGGATTTTTGCTTTGAATACCCGTTTCGGTCGGTTACCGTTACAGTGTACAATGTTGAAACTGACGGGTACACTTCCGTGGTATCGTTTGCCGGATCAGAGATGCTGTCGGCCGGCAACCATGCATAAGTGAAGGGTCCCTGACCCCGGGCGCTGACATAAAGCCAGGAAGAGGAAGCACGACATGAGCCGGTCAGGGTATCGGTTGCGGAAATGGTCAGGTCAAGATCATCATCGTTGATGGTATAGGTAAACGTACTGTCGGTTCCAAGGTCAACACCGGCGGAAGGGTCTCTTAACACAACACTGAAATATTCATCCGGTATTTCTACAATGGTGTCGTTTACAATCAGCGGAATTATTTTTCCGGTCTTCTGTCCAGGATTAAAACTTATTATTCCGGGGTTGAGTGAATAGTCTACGCCGTTGCCGGTGGCCGTTCCTCCGGTAACAAAATAATTAACCTCCAGCGGATCGGAAATGGCATAATTCAGTGAAACAAAGAATTCAGGATGTTGAAGCGTTTCCGGACCCGAAAAACCTGAAGTATCGAACTGAACTAAAGGTTTGAAGGCAATGATGGTAATATATGAACCGTCGGGAACATCAATATCATTAGCAAGGTATTCATTACCTGATTTTATAAGGCCATACGCCGCAGCCCCGGTTGAGAAATCGCCATCCTGGTCCACAAGAAGATTATAATCCAGGAAACCTGCGGGCAGCGGAGGCAGCTTTCCCGTGGTTAATCCGAGAGTAACGGTTCCGACACCGTTTCCACCCGACTGATCCACTCTCCATTCACGCATGATCCTTTTTACATTAGGGTCAGATCCGGGAGTTCCTGTATCGGTCCAGGCTGAAATATCTCCACCGTCATGTCCGAAAAGAAGGAATTCACCGTCATCAAGATCCCCGGCACCACCAATGGTCAGAATACTGTCCGACTGGGCTTTGGAATGGATGTTCTGGGCATCGACCCGTCCAATCCCTGAAACATCATATTTAAACCCCGTCTCATAACTGTACCTGTCAACAGCACCGATATTGATGCCGTATTTAGCAGCCAGATAGTTATTGATGATGATTTCCTGGGCTTTGTTTACATTTTTAGTGTACATGATCAGTTCGGCCAGATCTCCGTTAAAATACCCGCTCATTGTTCCGGAAGATCCAATATGCAATGAACCATCCGTGGCAAGCGGGTTGTCAAAATCTTCGACCGGCTGTACTGAACCATTAAGCAAAAGCTGGTGAAAGGCAGGCGTGATGTGGTGATTCACCTCAAAAATAAGATTTGAGTCAGCGTTGATGACCGGGCCATATTTTTTTGCTCCTGTCAGGCTGTAGTAACGCTTATCGGTATCGCGGCTCAGGCTGGCAGAGTAATCAATACCTGCATCACCGAGTGTGAAGACACTTTGGTCTGCTGTAACATCGTTGAACCTGCTGACGGCAAAAATGGTCAAAGGTGCTGAGAGAGCACCCATCTCATGAATATAGTTTGTGTTCGCGCCGTCGAATCGCAGTGAGGGCATTGTCCCTAAGGAACTGCCGGCAAGAACGGCCTGACCGGATCCCGAGGGTTGAGCGGGATCATGATGATTTCCACTCTGGTCCTTCCATATTCTCACCTTGTCACCGTCGATGGCCGGCAAACCGTCATCCTTTACCGGGCCCCGGTCTGCCCTGAGCCACATCTCGTTGGAAAGACTGTCACCCACACCTCCCGGGCCTGAATATCCTGTGATGGGAGCCAACGGATCGGTTGCGCAGATTCCGAAGGTTCCGCTTTTAGCCTGATCCCCATAAATCCTGATAAAAACAACATTACCAGGCGTCCCCGAAATGGTTTTTACAGGCATTGCACTGTTGTAAACACAAGCCAACAGATTAAGAGAGGTACATGTTCCTGAATAAAGAACCATGACTGCATTTTTCAATGATCCTTCAAACGTTGCAACCTTCAGTTGGCCGGAAGCCGGGATGGCAGCCTTAAACCATACATCTCCACCAAAAAATTCGTGACAAGGAGGGCTTCCCAACTCCCTTGTATCCCATGCTCCCTTATTGGAGAAATAGGAAGGGCTGCAAACATTGCCTACCGAGAGTTCAACTGCTGAACACTGGTCATTATTTACAGGAGGTGGGTTCGCGCTGATGGCAGCCACCCAGCCTGAATCAAGCACCGAAAGGGAATTTGAATGAAAGCCGAACGTAATGCATCCGTCAGGGGAGGTAAAACTGAACTGGGGTGTATTATTGCTATATGCCACATAGCCGGCGCCGATTCCGTTATAATTTATGTTCATGTAATCGTAATTATGATAATCCCCTCCATCATAGATCGTCCGGAAATGGTCAAAATCCACCGTTATAGGGTTCCCGTTTTCGGAACAGAAACGGACAGACCAGTTTTGCCCGGCATGGTAAAGGCTGTCACCACCATCATCATAAAACGAACCCTGGTTTGTGTAAACTGTCTGGCCACTTGAAAATCCGTGGCTCAGCCAGTAATCGTCACTTCCCGTCTGGGCCGAAAGGATCAGAAAATTTCCGGCAAGAAAAAAAAGAGTAAAAAAATTTTTCATGTATACAGGCATGTATCAGACAAAATAACTTATTCCTGATCCATTTTCAGGAGACCCAAAGTGGAACTAATTAAACGACAACCTGGTTAAAAAAGACGTATTTTTCACCCCCACTCCAAAAATCGTCGCAACACTTATTTGAATGCCGTTTTCATGAGATAAGGTCAATTACCAAAGGTACAGCATTTAAATCCTAAAGTAAAATACCTGTTCACAAAAAAGTTTCTGAAAACCTTATACGCTTTTTGAGATCATTTTAAGATATTTACCGTAAATGAAATCTGGATGGGCAATGATGAATACATCCCTGTCATTCCCGGGGAACGTCAGCCGGGAAAAAAAACGGATAAAAGAGCCCGGAAACCGGATAAACAAAAAATTAAATCGTCTCAGTCTTTCTCTTTAAGATGAAAGTTATAAATTTACGTCAGAAAGCCCCCGTTATGAAAATCAGTCTTTATTTTTTATTGTCCTGTTTGCTTGTTATTTCTTATCCCGTTTACTCACAGGTGGAGCCCGCTTATGATGACACTTCCTATTTTATGTCGTTAGATATTGACTTTAATCTGGTGATCTCTGCAAGCCGTGACCACGAAAAAAATGTTGTGGCATTGATAGCACGCGGGGCCAATGTTAATGCCACAACCCGCGAGGGAGTCACACCGCTGATGTATGCTTCAGATAACGCCGATCTTGAAATGGTAAAACTTCTTCTCGATCATGATGCCAATCCCAACATGCAGCCTGTCAGCGGGATAACAGCCCTGATGAGCGCAGTACTCCAGGATCGCTTTGATATAGCTGAGTATCTCGCCTCTCATGGGGCCGATCCCAACCTGCAGGATCAAAAAGGTATCACGGCCCTCAACTATGCTGCAGCCTATAATGAGTATAAAATTCTCGATATGTTAATTTATTTCCACGGTAAACCCGACCTGGCGGATTACTCCGGAAACACACCTCTTATCTCCGCAGCTTTTAACAACTGTCTTGAAACTGTTCAGATTTTAGTAAGGAACGGTGCAAATATCAATGCGACAGATATTAATGGCTTTACTCCTTTAATGATTTCCATCCAAAAAGAGAATTCGGAAATAACGCAGTTCCTGATCGATCAGGGCGCCGACATCTCAATGGTAAACAAAGCGGGTATGACAGCCCTTGCATTCGCCTTGCAAGCCAGAGATTACAGCCTGACAGAAAAACTCATTCAAATGGGGGCAAACGTAAATCATCGTATCAGCGGGAGTAAAAACATTTATGAACTGGCCAGGGAAAGCAAAGATGAAGACATGCTTGAGCTCCTCTCTTCAGAAGGCGCACGCCAGAATTTCTTTCCGGATTTTAACCGATTTGTTGCCGGAGCCGGGTTTAGCTTCAATAAAGGAGACTTTACCACCGCCATGCACCTGGGATTCGCAGACTCCAAATATCATTTTGCCCTGAAGGGCGGATTTGCAATAAGGCCGGCAGCAGTGAAAGTCCTCGTGGAGAACAGCGGAACACTTTATCATCAATACAGGGAACGCCGTTACTTCTTCTTCGCGGAGCTTGAAAAAAACTTCATGCTCTTTAGATTGAATGAAAATGTGCAATCCGGACCTGTGCTGGGAATAAATGAGCTCTATACCTTCGGGAATTACCGGGGGAGCAATACCCGACCCGACCCGGCGTTTATCACCGTTCCCAGAGCCGGCTGGTATTTCTCGAATACATGGGTTACTGTAAGCCTGAACTACCAGTATCTGAACCTGAATACAAATTACATCAACCCCGGCAGAATAAGTTTAAATGCTGATTTTATGATCCCCGTGAAGAAGAAAAAGACCATGGTAAAACAAATCGGATGGTTGACTAACTAATATTGAATTTATGAGAAGAACCGTTATATATGTCGCAATTACCGTTGTTTCTTTTTTGATTGCTTTTTCATGTGAAAACACAGGCGGTCTGGGTGTGAACTGCAGCGAGTGTTACTCTCCTGAACCCGACAGTGCCGATCTCTTGGTATACCTTACCATCAACACTGCTAATCCATATGTACCTATAAAAATATACCGCGGAAAGGTTGAAGAAAATCAGCTGGACTGGGTAGATACCGTCTATTCCAAAGAATACAGGCTTTACTCGGCGGTAAACCAGTATTATTCCATTGAGGCTACCTACAAAGACGGAACAAAAAGAATAATTGCGGTTGACGGAGATAAAATCAGCACAAGCCTCGTCTCAGATATTTGTGACAATGACTGCTGGATCCTGAAAGGGGGCGTACTTGATGTGAGACTTAAAAATCAGTAGTCTCCTGCATTTCCCGGAATTATCTGATCATCCTCAGGTCATCACCTCCCCATGATTATAACTGGGTACGACGTCACTTTACTTTATTGGGTAATTCCAGTCCGTAGCCAGAAACCTTGTCCTCCTTTTTTAAAAGCAGGGCAAACACCACTCCGGCGACTCCAAGGACTGCAAGCATCAGAATGGGATTGGTATAGTTGTAGACGGCTGTACCGGCCTTAATGGTTTCAGGTGTAATGCCGGGATTGGAAAAATCGAGTACCAAGCCGATCAGCAATGTGAAGCCCCATAAGCCAAGATTCTGCACTGAAAACATCAGACCATAAGCGCTTCCAAGCCGGGATTCCGGAACAATTTTAGCTACTGAAGGCCACATAGCAGCAGGTATCAGGGAAAAAGCCACTCCTAGCAAAAACAACGGCACATAAGGAGTAATGGTTGTCAGTCCAAAGATCAGGTGAACCAGCACCAGCATGATAGATCCGTAAATCATCAGGGATGCACTTTTTCCCCTGAGATCGGTGAAAGCCCCAAACAATGGTGTGAAAAATATGGTTCCCAGAGGGATATACGATGTAATTTTTCCTGCCGCCTCAGGATCCATCCCGAATTTATTTGACATAAGGTCGGGGGCATATTTAATGAATGGAAAAACAGCGCTGTAAAAGGTCACACAAAGCAGAGTGATGTAAAGAAAGGATTTGTTGGTGATCAGCCTCCCAAGATCGGCAATCCGGAATTTTTCCGTTTCATCCAGCTCCAGTTCATAATGGATCTGCCGGTCTAATCTCACATCATAAACCATATAGATGAGAAAGGACAAGAGGCCGATAAGCAGGATTATAGTGCCGAACCATATTGAAAAGTACCATTTACTGGTGCTTTGCACAAAATCGTAGGAAAATCTCAGGGCAGCATAGGTACCCAGCCTTCCAAAAGAAAGATTGAGCCCCAGGGCAAGTGCCAGCTCCTTTCCTTTAAACCATTTTACAATAGCCTTGGTGAAGACGACCGCGCTTGTCTCCGCGCCGAGCCCGAAGAGCAGAAAACCCAGCGACATCATTTTCAGTGACGGAGAAAAACCGGGCAAAAATGAATTCATCAGGTGATATCCGGGTCCTCCTGAAAGGTAAAAATCGGTGGCCCCATAAGCGGTGAGCGCTGAACCAAGCACCATGAAGACAATAAATGCAAAGCCTGTAATCCTGATCCCCAGTTTATCGAGTATGACCCCTCCGATCACGGCCATAAGGAAAAACACGTTTGGGATGGAGTAAGCCGCCATAAAAAATCCATAATCGGAAGAACTCCAGCCCAGGTGAGCCTGAAGCGTACTTTTTAACGGCGATAATGCATCATAGAAATAATAATTTGCAAACATGGCGATGCTGATCAGTACCATTACCATCCATCGCAAGGTCTTTGATTCACTGAGTGCCTTTTTGAAATCTGTCATATCCCCTCTTGTTTATGGAAAGTCCAAAAATAAAAAAAACAAATGATTTAGTGATTAATACAGGTCACAAACATAATGAACAGGGTAAATCAGAGGTTTGTATATTTTATCAAAGTGCTGTTTAATTGCATGTTATCTTTTCAGGTAGATATTATTCTCCAGAATACTGGCTATGAATCAAAAAAAAATTTAAAATTTGTTGAAACACTAAAACTTAAAAAGCAGGCATGAGTCCATTCACCAGTGAGCAACCGTTGCCTTATATGGGTTTCGGAAACTGGTTTTCCGGATTCACCACAAACTCTTATTAACTTCTGATACCCAAGAATTGTTCATATACGACATCAGATAAACCTAAAAAACTATTATGAAAACGATCAACAGCTTTTTTGAACATTACGCTGAGAAGTATGCTTCAAACACCATGATGCTCGAAAAAACGGGTGGAGAGTACATCCCATCCACCTATGCTGAAATCAGGGAAAAAGTCCGCCGGTTTGCAGCCGGGCTCTTAGCATTGGGGATGAAGAAGGGGGATCGGGTTTCATTAATCTCTGAAGGCCGTAATGCCTGGGTCATAAGTGAACTGGGTATTTTGTATGCCGGAGGTATCAATGTTCCCCTGTCTGTCAAACTTCAGGACAGTACAGACCTTAAATTCAGAATAAACCATTCGGAATCACGATATGTGATCATCTCCGGTTCACAATCCAGAAAGCTGGAGGGAATCAGGCAGGAGCTTTCCTCTGTTGAGAAATTCATTTACCTTGATCCGAAAGACGGTTATGATAAAAATGAGATCTATTATGAGAACGTTTTTAGCCTGGGAGATGCATATCTCAGAGATCATTCCCGCGAGTTTGAAGACACCTGGAAATCGGTTGGAGAGGATGATGCGGCTAATATATGCTACACTTCCGGCACCACTGCAGATCCGAAAGGGATTATCCTCAGTCACCGCAATTACACGGCAAACGTGGAGCAGGCCCTGACCTTGATGGAGATCCCCGAATATTATTGTTCATTGCTGATCCTGCCATGGGATCATTCCTTTGCCCATACGGCCGGCATCTATGCCGTTATAGCCTCCGGTGCCAGTATGGCATCGGTACAGGTTGGAAGTACAGCCATGGAAACGCTGAAAAATATACCATTGAATATCAGTGAAGTGAAACCTCATTTCCTGCTCAGTGTTCCGTCGCTGGCAAAAAATTTCAGAAAAAATATTGAAAAGGGTGTCAGGGAAAAAGGTGCCTTCACCGAAAAATTATTTAACCATGCTCTGAAGACAGCCTATATATACAATGGCATCGGCTGGGATAGAGGGAAAGGATGGCGCGTTATCCTCAAACCCTACCTGAAGCTTTTGGATTCGGTGCTTTTCAGGAAAGTCAGGCAGGCTTTCGGCGGGAACCTGGATTTTTTTGTTGGCGGTGGAGCTTTACTCGATATTGAATTACAACGTTTCTTTTTTGCCATCGGCATTCCCATGTACCAGGGATACGGCCTTTCCGAAGCAGCGCCGGTAATCAGCTCCAATGCAGCTCACAAGCATAAAATGGGATCCTCCGGTTTTCTGGTAAGCAACCTTGAAGTGAATATCTGTGATGAGGACGGTAATGTCATGGCGACAGGTGAGAAAGGTGAAATTGTTGTAAAGGGGGAAAACGTCATGCTTGGTTACTGGCGCAATGAGAAGGCAACAAAGGAATCTTTGAAAGACGGATGGTTGTACACCGGCGATATGGGTTATCTCGACAAAGATAATTTCCTTTACGTCCTGGGCCGGTTTAAAAGTCTGCTAATCTCCGACGATGGTGAGAAATACAGTCCTGAAGGTATTGAAGAAGCTTTTACAGAGCAATCCAAAGTGATCGACCAGGTTATGCTTTACAATAATCAGATGCCCTACACGGTCGCTCTGCTATATCCCAATAAAGAAGCGATCAGACATGTTTTAAAAGACAGTCATATTGATCCTTCCACTGCAGAGGGTGTTGACACGGCATTGAAACTTATTGAGACCGAACTCCTTGAGTACCGGACCAATGGCCGGTATGGAGAAATGTTTCCCCAGCGGTGGCTCCCTGCAGCTGTCGGCATCCTTTCCGAAGGATTCACTGAAGAAAACCGGATGATGAACTCAACCATGAAAATAGTGAGGGGGGCCATCACAGAGACTTACGAAGATCTCCTTACCTTTTTATACACTCCCGAAGCCAAAATTATTTCGAACGAACGTAACCGGGAAGCTGTGAAACAAATGCTGTAAGATCAGAAATTCCGATACCGTTGGAATAGTCCGCTTTTAGTGCTAATTTTGAGCTGTCTGATAAGCGGAATCTTTCCGAAGGTATCTCCGGGAATTTTCCGCATGATTTTCATAACCGGATGGACAGGAAGGATCTTCTATATAAATCAATTGCCGAACGTGTTCTGGTGCTGGACGGCGCCATGGGCACGATGATTCAGTCTTACAAGCTTAAAGAGTCTGATTTCAGAGGCACAATGTTCCGTGATTTCCCTTTTGATCTTCAGGGTGATAATGATTTACTTTCCCTGACCAGACCCGATATCATAAAGGACATCCACAGGCAGTTTCTGGAAGCGGGCTCTGATATCATCGAGACAAACACCTTCAATGCCAACAGGATATCCCAGTCCGATTATCACCTGGAGGACAGGGTTTATGAACTCAACCTGGCTTCAGCCCGCCTGGCCCGTGAAGCCGCTGATGAATTCACTGCAAAGGATCCCTCCAAGCCGAGATTTGTAGCCGGATCGCTGGGCCCTACAAATAAAACCGCATCCATGTCATCGGATGTCAGCGATCCCGGGTTCAGGGCCGTTGATTTCGACGAGCTCTCGGATGCCTATTATGAACAGATCCGTGGCCTGATCGACGGAGAAGCAGATATACTTCTGATCGAGACAATATTTGATACACTCAACGCCAAAGCTGCCATCTTTGCTGTGGAAAAGGCGATGAGGGAGAAGAACATAAAAATTCCCGTTATGATATCGGGAACGATTACAGATGCCAGCGGACGTACATTGTCAGGCCAGACTCTCGAGGCATTCATCCATTCCGTTTCCCATATTGAACTGTTCTCCATCGGACTGAACTGTTCCCTCGGGGCAAAGGAGATGAGACCATACCTCGCGGAAATGGCCTCCAAAGTGCCGAATTATGTGAGTGCCTATCCCAATGCAGGTCTGCCAAACCAGTTTGGGGAATACGATGAGAGTCCTGAGGAGATGGGTCGCCAGATCAGGGATTTTCTCGATTCGGGTTATGTCAATATCGTTGGAGGCTGTTGTGGTACTACACCGGCACATATCCGCGAATTTGCAAGGTATGCCGGGCATGCGCAGATCAGGAAACCGCGGCCGAATGAACACAGACTCAGCCTTTCCGGACTTGAACCGCTCACCATTTTTGAAGGAAGTAACTTTATCAATATCGGCGAAAGGACGAATGTTTCCGGGTCGAAGAAATTTGCCAGGCTCATCCGTGACAAGAAATATGAAGAGGCGCTAACCGTAGCCCGCGACATGGCTGACGGGGGAGCCCAGATCCTTGATGTTTGTATGGACGATGCCATGCTCGATGCCCAAAAGGAAATGGTTACCTTCCTTAACCTGTTGATGGCCGAACCCGACGTTGCAAAACTGCCGGTAATGGTCGATTCATCGAAATGGTCGGTCATTGAAGCCGGATTAAAGTGTCTGCAGGGAAAAGCCATCGTTAATTCCATCAGCCTGAAGGAAGGTGAAAAGATATTTATCGATCACGCACAAAAGGTGAAGGACTATGGTGCTGCTGCTATAGTAATGGCCTTTGATGAGCAGGGACAGGCGTCCACCTTCGAGCGGAGGATCGAAGTTTGCGAGCGCGCCTACCGCATCCTTACCCAAAGCGTTGGCTTTCCGCCCGAAGATATTATCTTCGACCCAAATATCCTGGCCATTGCTACCGGGATCGAAGAACATAACCATTATGCCGTCGATTTCCTCCATACCGTCGAATGGATTAAGAAGAACCTGCCTTATGCGAGGGTAAGCGGCGGGATAAGTAACCTGTCTTTCGCTTTCAGGGGGAATGATGTCATCAGGGAGGCCATGCATTCGGTATTTCTTTATTATGCCATAAAAGCCGGTCTCGACATGGGAATCGTGAACCCGGCCATGCTTCAGGTTTATGATGAGATCCCTCCCGACCTGCTCGAACTCATCGAGGACGTCATCCTGGACCGCCGGCCGGATGCCACAGAGCGGCTGATTCAATATGCCGAAAATGTCAGGACAGTGACACCGGAACAACAAAAAACACAGGATGAATGGAGGAAGGGAAGCGTTGAAGAAAGGATCAGTCATGCCCTGGTAAAAGGAATCCCCGACTACATTGAGGCCGACGCCCTTGAGGCTCATGATAAGTACAAGCTTGCCCTCAAGGTCATCGAAGGGCCGCTGATGGACGGAATGAACATCGTCGGAGACCTTTTTGGAGAAGGAAAGATGTTCCTTCCGCAGGTGGTCAAGAGCGCCAGGGTCATGAAAAAAGCTGTGGCTGTTCTGCTGCCATGGATAGAGAAGGAGAAATCAGTAGCCGGTACAAGCTCCTCGGCTGGTAAAATCCTCCTGGCTACCGTAAAAGGGGATGTCCACGATATCGGGAAAAACATCGTGGGTGTGGTTCTGGGATGCAACAACTATGAGATCATTGACCTTGGCGTCATGGTCCCGACGGAAAAGATCCTCCGGGTTGCCAGGGAGGAAAAGGTTGACATAATTGGCCTCAGCGGACTGATTACTCCTTCACTCGAAGAGATGGTCAGTGTTGCCACCGAAATGGAGAGACAAAAATTTGACCTGCCACTTCTGATCGGAGGTGCAACCACATCGAAAATCCATACGGCAGTCAGGATCGAACCTTCATACAGTCACCCTGTGATTCATGTGAAAGATGCATCCAAAAGTGTCGGCGTTTTATCAAACCTGATGAATATTAACAACAGGGAACGCTATGCAAAGGAACTAAAAGAAGAATACCGTAAACTCAGGGAAACATATTCGGATGCCAAAGCCAAAGTTGATTATATCAGCCTCGAAGAGGCAAGGAAGAACAAGGTGATAATTGACTGGCAAAAAACGGAGATCATCCGGCCTTCCTTCACTGGTATAAGAGCCCTGAACGATTATCCTCTCGAAGAAATACGCGAATATATCTCCTGGGTATTCTTCTTTGTGGTATGGCAGTTGAAAGGAAAATTTCCCGGTATCCTTCAGGACCCTGTTCAGGGAGAGGAAGCACGGAAGTTGTTTAGCGATGCCAATGAGATGCTCGACCGGATCATCCGGGAAAAATGGCTCACGGCCAACGCTGTCGTCGGTTTCTTCCCTGCTAATGCAGTGGGAGACGACATTGAGATTTACAGCGACGAATCACGAAGCCGTGTCATATCCCGGTTCATAAACCTGCGTAACCAGGTGAAAAGGCCGGGAAACGCACCAAACCTTTGTCTGGCCGACTTTATCGCACCAAAGGAAAGCGGGAGGATCGATTATATTGGCGCTTTTGCCAACACTGCCGGACTGGGTATTGAAAAGAAACTGGCAGAATTTGACAAGAACCAGGATGATTATAGCAGCATCATGCTCAAATCCCTTTCCGACAGGCTCGCCGAAGCTTTTACCGAACTTCTGCACAAAAAAGTACGGAAGGAATTCTGGGGGTATGCACCCGGAGAGAATCTCAGCCTGGAAAACCTCCTCCTTGAAAAATACCAGGGTATAAGACCTGCACACGGTTACCCCGCATGTCCCGATCATTCAGAGAAGGAAACCCTTTTCAGCCTTCTTGAGGCAGAAAAAAATACCGGGATATGCCTCACCGAAAACTTCAGCATGTATCCCGCCGCATCGGTCAGCGGACTGATCTTCGCTCATCCGGAATCCAAATATTTCTTTGTCGGCAAAATTGGCAGGGACCAGGTAGACGATTATTCAAAGCGTAAGGACGTTTCAACCGGCACCGTTGAAAGATGGCTTGCTTCCAACCTGAATTACAAAGCATAACGATTAATGTAAGATGAAAGTAGCAGAAAAACTGAAATACACTAAAAAATCCTTATTCTCTTTTGAGCTGCTGCCTCCTCTGAAGGGCAGAAAACTGGACGATATTTATAATGCCATAGATCCGCTCATTGAATTCGATCCTCTGAACATCAATATTACCTATCATCAGCAGGAATCGGTATACCGGCTTAAGAACAATGGCCTGATGGAGCGAAGGGTTATCCGGAAGAGGCCCGGAACGGTTGCCATTGCAGCTGCAATCGCTTATAAATATAATGTAACGGTCGTTCCCCACCTGATCTGCGGTGGCTTCACCCGGGAAGAGACAGAAGATGTTCTCATAGATCTCCATTTTCTCGGCATGCAGAACCTCCTGGTCCTCAGGGGAGATCCCCAGAAAGACCAGCGTGCATTCATTCCTGAACACGGAGGACATGAACACACAGTGGACCTGATTCGCCAGATCAGCAATATGAATAAAGGGATTTATCTTGATGAACAGATCCAAAATCCGGAACACACCGATTTCTCGGTGGGGGTTGCAGGATATCCCGAGAAACATTATGAGGCGCCGAACAATGAAACTGATCTCCGTTTTCTAAATGAAAAGATCGAGGCAGGCGGAGAATATATCGTCACACAAATGTTTTTCGATAACACAAAATTTTTCGATTTCGTTAACCGGTGCCGTGCTGCCGGCATCACTGTCCCCATTGTTCCTGGCATCAAACCTATCACCTCAGTAAAGGATGTTGAAGTATTGCCCCGTGTCTTCCATATTGACATCCCCGATGAGCTGGTGAAAGAAGTGCAAAAATGCAAGTCAAATGATGAAGCCAAAGAGGTCGGCGTTGAATGGACGACAAAACAATCCCTTGAACTTAAAAATGGTGGTGTCCCTGCTATTCATTACTACACAATAGGTATCTCAGACAACATCCGCAAAATTGCTCAAAGGGTATTTTAAGTGCGAAAGGTTAACGGTTGCCGTCCTCTGCCTGGCCTGACGCGATGTTCCGGCTGATCTGCTCGAGCCAGGTATTTATTTTCACGGCTTCAGACGAGATATTTTGAACTTCCCAGTCACCATAACTCTCCAGGAGAACGAATTTATATTGTTTATCCTCCGGGAAATAGAGCAGACAGTAATTACTGATCTGGCCCATATCGGCACCTCTGTTTTCCTTCTCTGTCAGGGTACCCCTTGCTGCATCTGCAATAAGACTGTAATAATTGAAAAGATCAGGAAGCGAAACATTCATATAGGTGGTATCGCTCTGCGAAAAATCATTCAGGAGTTTCTCTTCAGTGATAAATCCGCCATCGGGTATCGGATACCAGGTCATCTGTGGATTTCGTGAAAGGGAAAATCCCCTGACAATACCGGCATGATCGATAAACCACCCTGAAAGCTGATGACCCCAGGCATTGTTCTCGTATATCCGGGCGAACAGGATATCCTGGTCTACTACCGGATCTTCAGTATCTTTCGTACACTGAAAGGCGGTAAGGAAAAGGGCTGCCAATAAGAGGCTCAGAGTTTTCATGATGGATTGCAGTCTGTACTATTACAGATGCAATAATCATGGAAAGGTTGCCTGAAAGAATGAATATTTAATCAGAATCAGGATTATTTCTCAGGAATATTTGCCAGTGTTTCGATGAGATAATCCCAGAATTTTCCAACCGACTCGATATTGACTTTTTCATCCGGGGAATGTGGAAATCTGATGGTAGGTCCAAAGGAGATCAGGTCCATGCCCGGATAAGCATCCCCGATGATCCCGCATTCGAGTCCGGCATGAATGACTTTGATCTCAGGTTCACTGCCATATTTGTTCTTGTAAACATTTTTCATGGTATTCAGGATGGGAGATTTCATATCCGGTTTCCACCCCGGATAGATACCATCGTGAACCACTTTGGCGCCGGCCAGGCTCATAACAGCTTCGGCCATATTTCCCGTATCAAATTTTGCGGAATCGACGGAGCTCCTGATGAGACAAAACACCCGGGCCTCACCATTTTCGGTTTTGACGATAGCCAGGTTATTTGAAGTTTCGACAATACCGGGTACTTCGGTACTCATCCGGATAACGCCATTGGGTATGCCGTAAACCATTTTAATCAACCTTTCCTGCGATTCCTGGTCAATCAGTGTTGCAGGCATGTCTGCCGGCAGTGCACCGAAGCTGAGGTCTGGTTCAGTACCGGAGAGTTCATGCTTGAAAATCTTTTCATATTCAACCGCTGACTTCAGGAATTCATCTGCTTTTCCTTCGGGAACGACCACAGTAGCAAAAGCTTCGCGCGGAATGGCATTCCTGAGGCTGCCACCTTCAACGGAGGCCAGTCTCATCCCGAATTCCCGTGAGGCGTGCCAAAGGAATCTGAACATGACTTTATTGGCATTACCGCGTCCGAGATTAATATCCAATCCTGAGTGTCCGCCCTTCAATCCTTTCAAAGCAACTTCGAAGGCTTTCATCCCGGAAGGCACCTCTGTCTGCTTATATGCTAAGGAAGCAGAGGTATTCATGCCACCGGCACAACCGATATAAAGTTCCCCTTCGTCCTCCGAATCAAGGTTCAGGAGGATCTCACCACGAAGCAAGCCGGGCTTAAGCCCAAAGGCACCCGTCATCCCGGTCTCTTCGTCAATCGTTAGCAGTACTTCAAGAGGACCGTGTTTCAGAGATTTGTCTGCAAGAATGGCCAGAGCTGCTGAAACACCTATGCCGTTATCAGCCCCAAGCGTGGTGCCCTCTGCAGTAACCCATTCCCCTTCAACATAAGCCCTGATGGGATCTTTCTCAAAATCGTGGACTTTGTCACTGTTCTTTTGGGGTACCATATCCAGATGGGCCTGAAGAACGACTCCTCTTTTCTTTTCCATCCCCGGAGTGGCAGGTTTACGAATAATAACATTCCCGACCTCATCGACGATCGTCTCAAGGCCAAGGTCTTTTCCATATTTTTGGGCAAATGCTGAAGCTCTGTCCTCTTTCTTGGAAGGACGGGGTATTTGTGTTAAAGAAAAAAAGTTTTCCCAAAGTGAATGCGGGTACAAAGATTTAATAGCAATCATATTATTTGTTTTTTAATTAGAACGATGTTTAATGTGAGCCGATGCCGCAAATCCTATACATCCATTAATTGTATGAACGTGATGTATCGTTGTTCATAGAGCTTCGAGGTGAACTTGTTGAGTCTGTCTTCGAGATCCGATAATACTCTCTCCTCAAGGCCGGAATGTTTCCTGATATGATCAGCAATTTCCTGTACATTCCTTTCACCGTCCATTGCTTTCCATGTTTCAGAGCCGATCACATCCAGTTTAATTCTGAAATAAAGGTACCGGGTACGGGGTACCATGAGATGGTAAAAACTGCCTCTGAATTTAGGAACAAGCACGGTCACATTACCGGCTTCCTCATCATGCCCCATCACCCTTACAGGTACAAGGTCCATAGCATTGGTACTCTTTAAAACACGCCTTCGTTCAAAATAGTTCATGTTCCGGAATGGTTTTAAAATCAGTAAAATGAAGGCACTTCCCAAATCCTGTATCCAACAGAAAAGAAAATGGACCGGTAAGGCTACAGCCTGAAGATCATTGAGTCAGGGCAGCCTCCCGGTACAGCGAACTTTTACATTTCCACTTTAGGCGGAGCCGGCTCATCCGGTTTTCCTGCATTATTCAACGGGATCTTCACGAGGATCCAGCCTATCAGTCCGAGTACAAATAACCCCGCGATATAGGAAGGATTCATAAAGATGGCAGTTGGGAATTTATCGAAGGTGGCAAATATGGCAAAAATAAGTCCTACGAGGGCTTCACCGGCAATAAGTCCGGAAGCCAGCAAGACTCCGTTATTTTCGACCCGGGTATTCTGACCTTCTGTAAACTTACGTTTTTTGGAGAGGTTGGTGACCATACCCTTGATGAGTCCACCGATAAAAATAGCAAATGTTGTCTCAAGGGGAAGATACATTCCGACGCAGACCAGCATGGGACTCTTCACCTGCATGAGGATGAATCCCAGGCCCATGATCATACCAGTGATGATCAAAGGCCAGGCCATCTGACCTCCAACGATACCCTGCGAGAGAATGGCCATCAGGTTGGATTGGGGTGCCGACAATTTGCGACTGCCAAATCCGCCTACATAGCCTTCAACCACACCGGTGTTGATATCACCTTTATTCAGATAGGAAAGGATAAAGAACATCACTGACCCGGCAATCACGACACCGATGATATCGCCCACCTGCATCCTCCAGGGGGTCCCTCCGAGAATATGCCCGGCTTTCAGATCCTGGAGCATTTCTCCGGCGACTGCTGCCGACACGCAAACAACCGCTGCCACACCGAGAGTGGAAGCCACCCCTTCATTCCCTTTAGCACCCAGGATAACCATGATGAGTGCCGTAACTACAAGGGCTGTGAGGGTAAGTCCGCTGATAGGATTATTGCTTGATCCCATAATCCCTACAAGGTAACCTGATACTGCGGCGAAGAAAAAGGCAAGGATGATCATCACGGTTGCTGCAACCACGGCTACCAGGACACTGGTATTGAAGGCAAAATAGGTAATACCAAAGGTGGTAATTGCAACAGCCACGATACCGATCATGATCCAGTTAAAGCTGAGGTCTTTCTCATTACGGGGTGTACCTGTGTCTATACCGGCTGCAGCTTTTTTTACATCGTCTATGGACCGGGCAACACCGGCAAAAAGACTTTTCCTCATCATATATAAGGTATATACCGCACTAACCAGCATACCTCCAATGGCAATCGGCCTGACAATATATTTCCAAACATCATACGCCGTATTGACCCAGGCCTTATGAAGAGCAGCGGCCTGGTTGAGGCCTTCGGTCTGCACCAGTCCTGCAGCTATGGTATTGATATCAATTGACGGAGCAAGAAAATAAAGGATCATGGGCGTAAGAAGACCCCAGGCTATCAGACTTCCGCTGAAGTTAAGAGAAGCCAGTCGCGGACCAATGATATATCCGACACCGGTATACGCCGGACTGATACCCGGACTGCCGATAAGAGCCCCGCCCTTGCCAAAAAAGGCAGTACCCGTAATCTTCTGTTTGGCAAAGATTACAAAATGTTCCCAGTATGTGGAAAATAGTTTGAATTCACCAAGAGCTTTTACAAGACCACCGAAAATCATGGCACCGAAGAGGAATGTTGATCCTCCTCCACCCTGGCTCCCCGACTTATGGATCTCAGCGGCAGCAATCGATTCAGGGAAAGGAAGTTCAGCATCATCAACCATAACTTTTCTGAGCAGGGCTACGAACATGATACCGAGAATACCCCCGGCAATCAGAATGATGGTAGTGATCCCGTAAGTGAAATAGTTATTCACCTCAACACCTTCCGAAAGTTTCTGCTGGTAAATGATATAGAACGCAGGAATGGTGAAAATGGCCCCGGCAGCTACGGATTCACCTATTGAGCCGACGGTTCGGGCAAAATTCTCTTCAAGGATCGATCCTTTCATCGCTTTTATAAGGGCCATACCGATAACCGCAGCAGGATAAGTGGCTGCGATGGTCATACCTGCTTTGAGCCCGAGGTATGCATTCGCCGCTCCCAGGATCACAGCCAGTATAACTCCGATAATCAAAGCCCTGATCGTAAATTCAGCCATTTTTGTCTCGGCTGAAACAAAAGGAACAAAATTTCTCTCTTGTGACATATTTCCAGGTTTTTAATTAAAGATCGGTAAATGTAACAAATTATCCCGAAATCAGTGTCTCTGTGATGCAGTGGCAGGACGGAATTTATATGTTTTGGAATATAAACGGAAACCTCTGCAGAACCTACAGTAGTTCCCCGTCCTCAAATTCACCGGTAAATATCACTTCCCCGTCTTCATTCCATATCGTCTTTCTTCCATGCTCCAGTCCTTCACGAAATGTGACTTCCAGATTCTTTTTACCACTGATGAAATACTTTATCAGCTTTCCATCCAGCTGGTCTTCGTTGTACAGAGCTTCGAATTTCTTTCCTCCCCGATCATACCATAAGATAAACCTTCCCTGCCTCTTCCCTCCCCTGAGGGTGAACATGGCTTTTATATTCCCGCTGTCATAATAGGATGTTACCTGCCCATGCCTTATCCCGTTCCTGTATTCCGCTTCTACCATCAAAACTCCTTCTTCGTTATACAGTTTCAGCCTGCCTTGCCAGACACCTTCTTTCAAATACCCCTCCTCAGCCACCTTCCCGTTTTCATACATCCAGTAATAATGTCCAGTAAACGGAATATCCTCTGCAGGATCAAAATACCGGTCACCTCTCTTTTCAAGGTCGTAAAGATTGATGCTATACTTTTTGGAGTCAGCCATTCTAGTCTGATATGAATGAGAAAATAACGACGTCGTTCGTCAGCCTTCAGATCTCTCTAACACCGCCTTCTGCCGAAAGTTCATGACAGGAAAGGACGTTAATGCCATTCTGTTTTGGTAAAATATCTATCATTTTACATATCTTTATGTCTGGAACGCAATTTGAAGAAAGAGGAATAAGAATACAACCAAAATGAAGAAACTATTGGTCATCATCTTCACGATCCTTCTGCCGGCTTGGGGAGCCGGGCAAATTCCTGAAGAAGGCGGCGTTAAGTGGTACAGTATGGAGCAGGCCATAAAGCTTAACCGTGAACACCCGAAGAAGATATTCATCTATATTTACTCCGACCATTGCGGATGGTGCAGAAAAATGACGGGACATACCCTCACGAATTCTGTCATTGCCAGCTATCTGAATGAAAAGTATTACCCGGTTAAGCTCAACGAGGCTATGAAGGAAGATCTGACTCTGGGATCCAAAACCTATAAATATGTTCCGGCCGACCCGGTCAGGAAGACGCCGTCTTATCATGAGTTTATCGTGTATATCCTGCAGGGCAATATGGCCTTTCCGTCGGAGGCGTTTCTGGATCAGAACCTGACATATCTTGGCCTGGACAGTGGATACAAGCCACCTGCCAATTTTGAAAAAGTGCTTCACTTCATCGGTGATGAAGTTTACAAGCAGAACCTGAATTATGAGAAGTACGCTGCCGGTTTTTCAGGCAAATTATGATTCATTTCAACAGCGGCAGGTTAACCATGGTGCCTGCCTGGTAGATACTTACCCTGCTTTCAAACAGGATATCGGAAGCCACCCTCACACGGATGTCGGCAAGATCGGGAATACGGTAGAACAGATTGTTTTGCATCTGCGGATCCGGATATTTACTCCCCTCGTCCCTGAGTTCCCGGAGTTTATCCAGTGGCTGGACCTCCATGATCAGATCAGAGCCGGATTTGTTATCACTGCCTGCCAAACCGAATTGTCCGGAAAACTTCGCAAAAACTACCGACTGTTTATCCGGTGAGCTTTCAGGCACAATTTCAAAGGAACGTGTGAATTCCTGTTTCACGGTTTTTCCCATAAAGAGGGCCAGGTATTCTTTTTCCAGCCTGTCCAGTTCCTTAATGGAAATGGCGAGGGCATCACCTTCGGGGAATACGTTATACTGGCCGGAGAGCAATTTAAACCTCCGTTTTCTGATCTTAATAATAAAATTAGCCGCTTCTTCAGCTTTTTGTTCCAGTGTTTTGGCTTCTTTTTGTTTCTTTACGATAGGGATTCTGACATAAGAACTGTCGGTAATCATTGTTTTATATAGGGTATCGGTAGTTTCCATTAAATTCTTCTTTACCGAAAGATCAGTGAAATAGGGAGCCGCGGGTAAATCAGGTACTTTCTCTCCGTAGGTTTTAAACTGGTAAAGGCTGGATGGATCCAATACCAAACCTTCGCTTCCAAGACTTAAAAAATTCTTAAAATCCGGATTACCTTTCAGAATATTAATACTGTAAAACTGGCTTTCATCGGGCGCGGTTACGGTTTTCACATCAACATCCGTAATGCGGAAAGAAAATGAAGGTTCATTAATCGCGCTTTGCATGCCCAGGTATTTTTCGGTAAATACGCGGTAAGGCCCCGGAATATAGGTTTCTTTTTCCATGTTCACGGTGACAAACAGAATGGTCTGAGGTAATACATATACTATTTTTCCTGTTGTTTCCGACGGTTCTTCCCCTACCCTTGTCACCTCAAAGCTTGATGTTGTGACGCAGGACTGAAAAAAAATAAATAAAAGGATGAATGACAAAAAGGTTATGTTATTCTTCATGGTTTCCAGATTTTCGTGCTTGGAACAAAGGTATTAAAAAAAGGACGGTGGTGGAGGTATCTTATAATTTTTAACGGCTTTGAAAGCTTTCCCGATATGCATAACAATATCCCCGGATATCAGTGATTCCATGCTTTCGGATTCAAGAACCAGGTCGCCGGCAAGGCCATGAATAAAAACGGCAGTAATAGCGGCATGAACAGGCTTGTACCCCTGGGCAAGAAGGGAAACCAGAATACCGGTCAGTACATCACCACTGCCGCCGGTTGCCATGCCGGGATTCCCTGTTGTGTTGATCCAGGAGCGGCCATCGGGAGCGGCTACAATGGTATTTGCGCCTTTCAGTATGATTACCGACTTGTAGCGTTTTGCCAGCTGTAACTGTTTAAGGTGACGTTCATAGAAGGTTCGGGATTCTCCGGCTAATCGGTCAAATTCCCCCGGATGGGGCGTTAATATAGAATTTTCAGGAAGCCTGTCCATCCAGTCGGGGTTGTCTGAAAGTATGTTCAGACCGTCGGCATCAATAACCAGGGGGACCTTAACTGTCTTCAGGAGTTCGCAAAAGGCTTTCTGGGTATTCGAACGCTTAGCCAGTCCGGGTCCGATACCAATGGCCGTATATTTGGAAAGGTCTGGTACCTCGGTAAAGTGAAAATCGGACTGGTCGATACTTACCAGTGCTTCGGGCAATGCAGTCTGGATGATGCTGTATCCAAGCCTGGGAACGTGGGCAGTTACCAGTCCGGCGCCTGTTCGCAGGCATGCGTGGGTGGTGAGTATGGATGCTCCCAGCATCCCATAACTGCCGGCAATGATGAGTCCGTGGCCATAGGTCCCCTTATGTGAATATTTAGGCCTGTCTTTTATCAAATTTTTGATATCAGACATTTCAAGAGCAGTATAAGGAGTTGGTTTTTCCTCAACAGCCCTGGGGTGTAGCCCGATGGAGACCGTTGTCCATTCACCGGTATAATCTACATTGTCGGCAAAGAAAAAGGAAAGAAAAGGGAACTCAAAGGTGACCGTATATCTTGCCCTGACAATATTTTCCGGGATATTATCGCGGTTATCCTCACCGAAAAGCCCGGAAGGAATATCAACAGACACGGTCAGAGCTTCAGACTGATTGATGTGCTGGATCACCCTGGCGGGAAAACCCTCAACCGGCCTTGATAATCCGGATCCGAAAATAGCATCGATGATCACGTCATTTTTGCCGGTGCCCGGCAAAACGGATTCTTCATCCAGTTCGAAGTAAAGCTCATCCCCGCTATGTTTAAGTCTGTCCACATTCTCAGCACAATCTCCGGATAATTTATTGGTAAAGCGCAGGAGATATGCCCTGACCCGGTAATTCCTGTCATGAAGCATCCTGGCTATTGCCATTCCGTCACCACCGTTGTTACCCGGACCCGAAAAGATAAAGACTGTCCCTGGATTATCAATATTCCTCGTAAACCATGAAACAAAGGCCTTCGCAGCACGCTCCATCAGGTCGATGGATTTTACCGGTTCATGTTCGATGGTATAGGCATCGATTTCACTGACCTGTTCGGATTTGAATATTTTCATGGTGAATCAATTAATTTCAAAATTACATCTAACGATCGAGATTTTCAACGGAGTCGGGTGAAGAAAACCTGACTATTTTATAACACTTCCCTCAATGAAAAAGATTTTTATCTTTATTGCAATTTTAATACTAACAGATCACTACTCAAACCCGAATCTATGTTCAAAGGACACCCAAAAGGACTTTTCGTCGCCTTCTTCGCAAACATGGGCGAACGTTTCGGCTATTATACCATGATAGCCATTTTCACCTTGTTTCTTCAGGCCAAATATGGATTTGATTCTACGACTGCAGGTCAGATCTATGGAGGCTTTCTCGCTGCTGTTTATTTTCTCCCGCTTTTAGGAGGAATCATTGCCGACCGCTGGCTTGGGTATGGCAAAACCATCAGTCTTGGTCTCATCACCATGTTCATGGGTTACTTCCTTTTGGCTATTCCCAGTGCCAGGGGACAGAATCTCTGGCTGGTCATTGCTGCCCTGGCAGTCATCTCCCTTGGAACAGGCTTTTTTAAAGGAAACCTCCAGGCGCTTGTCGGAAATTTTTATGATGACCCGAAATACAGTAAAAACAGGGATGTAGCTTTTAATATCTTCTATATGGGTATTAATATTGGTGCCATGTTTGCTCCGACAGCTGCTCATGCCGTATACAGCTTTATACTGGGGAAGGCCGGGTTAACCTATAACAGCGCCATCCCGTCGCTGGCCAACAAGCTGCTGGATCATACCGCTACGCAGGGAAATGTCAGCGAGCTGCTGGGCCTGGCACAAACACAGGTTTCAACTCTCAATGCAGCAGGTCTTACAGGATTCAGTCACAAGTACATCGATACACTGAGCAAAGCTTATCATTACGGTTTTGGGGTAGCCCTTTTGTCGCTGATCGTCTCCATGATCATCTTCTGGAGTTTCCGGAAATACTACAAATGGGCAGACTTGACGGAGAAACAGAAAGCTGCCAGCGAAGCCCATAAAGACCAGGTGGTAAATCTCACACCGCAGCAGATCAAATCGAGACTTACCGCACTCGGGCTGGTCTTTGCCGTGGTCGTTTTCTTCTGGATGGCTTTCCATCAGAATGGCTTTGGTATGACAATGTTTGCCAGGGATTATATTCAAAATATCGTTCCAAAAAATGTATATATCTGGTTTGATCTCTGGGGACTGCTGCCTGTTGCACTTTCTATTGCCGGGTTAGTTTTTGTACTTCGTAAAAAATCAGGCACCACGGAACGTGCTGTCGGCGGGATTGTCTTATTTGTATTCGGTTATCTGGCCTATCTGCGCATCCGGACGTATACCGGCGGGAACAGCTTTAGTCCCGAGATGTTTCAGCACCTCAATCCTTTCTTCATCGTAGTCCTTACACCAATCATTATCGGCCTCTTTACATGGCTTAGAAAAAAGAGCAAAGAGCCAAGTGCACCAAAAAAAATTGGTATAGGAATGGTGTTCACTGCAGTTGCCTTTTCAATCCTTGTCATCGGATCCATAAAACTGATAGGTTACAGCCCCAGGCAAATTGGTGGGATAAGGATACCCGATGAATCCCTGGCTCTATCACCCTACTGGCTCATCAGTACTTATTTTACCATGACCATAGCCGAGCTTTTCCTGAGCCCGATGGGGATATCTTTTGTATCCAAGGTGGCACCGCCGAAATATAAAGGTCTTATGCAGGGTGGATGGTTCGCTGCTACAGCCCTGGGAAATTATCTTGTCAGCGTTACCGGAATTTTCTGGAAGAATGTTCCTCTCTGGGCCTTCTGGGCTATCCTGGTAATATTGTGCCTTTTGTCGGCAACCTTCATCTTCTCTGTTCTTAAAAGACTGGAAAGGTCGGCCAGTTCTTAGGGGAGAGTCAGAGAATTAGAGTGAAGGCGAAAGGTGAAAGGCGAAAGGTGAAAGGCGAAAGGTGAAAGGCGAAAGGTGAAAGTTAGGGAGTTAGGGAGTTAGGGAGTTAGGGAGTTAGGGAGTTAGGGGTTGGGGGGTAGAGCCGTGAGAACGGTGAAAAACGGGAATTTTGATTGTTAAATATCAATATCAACGCCGTAGAGGACGTGATGCATCACGTCTCCGGGGGATAATTGAATAATGAATATTGTTAAATATCAATATCCACAACGTTTATGACGTGATGTTTCATGTCTCCGTGGGGGATTGAATATCGAATTTCGAATTTCGAATTTCGACGGAAGCAGAGAGATGATTAAACGGCGGGGCATAATAAGGGGCTTCGTTATTCTTAAGAAGTCTTTTCTTGAAAAGGGGCCCTCCCCCGCCTTCCAAACCGTCCGCCCTTTATGACTTTCACCCCTCAGATCTCAGCGTCCCGTTTTTACCTTTTTGACGAAAAGTTATCAACTCACCCAAAATGACGACCCTCGTTTTGATGAATGGCAGCTGAAATCATCATTTTTTTTCCTCACTGCAAGAATATTTCAGTCCTTTTTTGTATAGGAACCCTTCGACCTTCTAACCTGGGAGGTAATTTTTCCCGTGATGTTACCAGGATTGCCGGGAATAATGATGAGCACAATATCATAACGCAGAAATTCCGTGCATTCCCACCACAATCAAAAAAACTGGATACGATTATTGAACCCTTCCCGGGGTTCCCTGGAACGACGACCGTTCCCACCACGGACAAAACCGTGGCTATGCATGGGCAACCGCGCAACGGTTCGGGGGACCGATTCCAGGGATCATTCATTTTCCTTGTCGTCCATGCGTCGTTCATCGGTCATAACCACCACGGGCAAAACCGTGGCTATGCATGGGCTACCGCTCCGCGGTTTGGGGGACCTACTCCGGGAATTATCCTTTATTTCCCCTCTCCCCTTCATAACTTCTTAACATCTTAACTTCTAACTTCTAACTCCCTAACTTCTAACTTCCTAACTTTCTAACCTCCTAACTTTCTAACTTTCTAACCTCCTAACTTTCTAACCTCCTAACTCCCTATCATCCCTCACTTCTTCACCACCCCATACATATCCGGAAGTTCATCCTCGAACATGAAGGTCGGGTCTTTGATCATCTGTAGAAAATCCGGTTCACTTGGATTACCGGGGTAGATGGAAAAGTAATCGTCGTCATGGTAGTTGGCCCAGAGCATGAGATAAGAAATCTTCCGTGCGACAGAATCTTTGGATATCTGTCCGAGAAATCCTGTCCACCAATCAATAATGTCATGACGGGCGTATCCTGTTTCAGTAAGAGCGGCGACCTTATTCTTTTCTTCTGCCAGTTTTACAACCATCCGGATGCGTTTCAGGAATGCCGGGAGGTTATCGGATTCAACATCACGATAAATATCGATTCCGAGAATATCCACATAGTCATCCCCGGGGTATCTTTCAAGGTAATGTGCTGCAGACTCAACCGTATCAGGTGAATATGCATAAAGAAAATTATGAACCCCGAGGCTGTCCCTCAGGTAATCGACGGTGAACCGCCAAAGATTAATAAACTGACCGGGCTTGTTATAATCCTCACCCCACCAGAACCAGTTACCGGTATGTTCATGAAAGGGGCGGTAGATAATCGGAATGGGTATCCCTTCGGCAGTTTTCAGATTCCTGGCAAAATCCCCCACTCTATCCAGGATATCCGTGTAATTCTTATGATAAGCTCCGCCAGGAAGGATCTCATCCATGTTGAGTGTGGTGTCCCGGGGCCCTCTTCCGGAGACAGGGTTTGGCATGTGTTGTGAAAATGTGATCACACCACCCCTCTGGAAGGAATTCATAATTGCACTGCGCTCCAAATTAAGATACCGGTCTCTTCCTCCCCCGAAATCATAGCCGTACAAGGCAGGATAATGACCGCAAACCTGGTACAAATCGCATATATGGGCACTGTCACGATGTTCCCACCAGTCGTAGCCGTTTGTAAGGGCATCCTGCTGGCCGAAAAGGATGTGCTTACCGGATAACGCTTTCAGGTGGGCAAAAAGATTTTTAGTCTGGGTTGTGGCATCTTTGTCCACTGTACCGGCATTCTGTTGTGGCTGGCATGCAGTCATCAAAACGGGACTCAGAAGTACAATAGTGAATAATTTCAGGTAATTCATCAGGTTAATTTTTTAAATTGTTAAAGGTCAGGGAGGCTGACTGAATCTCTTCATGTGACCACAAAGATAGAAGATTTAGGAAATTTTCATCAGGGGTAAGGAATTTTGAGGAATGACCTGAATAGAGTAAAAGAGAAAACATTTTACATGAATTTACCGTTCATTTCAAAGTCCTGGATTACCCGGCCAAAAATAATCAATTGATATCCCGGGCATGATCTTCCCCGATAAAATGATTACTTTCGGCATGGTAACATTGATGAACGGCAGCGAGAGGTAGTGTTATGGTACAACCAACGAGAATATTTGAGCTGAAAGCCGGTTACCCGGCACCGGGAAATATCATATACTGGATGAGCAGAGATCAGCGGCTCCGTGATAACTGGGCGCTGATCCATGCCAGTGACCTCGCAAAAAAGTCAGGTTCTGAGCTGGCAGTTGTATTTTGTCTGACCCCCGATTTTCCAGGTGCCACGATACGTCATTATGCCTTCATGCTGGACGGCCTCCGTGAATTTGCCCAGAGTATTCAGCTGCTGAACATTCCCTTTTACCTTCTTCAGGGGGATCCTGCCGAAAATCTCGAACGGTTCATTAAAGAGTTTGAAATAAGTCATGTAGTAACTGATTTTGATCCGTTACGGATCAAAAGAAGATGGAAGCAGAGACTTATGGAACTGGCAGACATAAACCTCACTGAAGTGGATGCTCACAATATTGTACCGGCCAGGTTCGTGACCGACAAGCAGGAATACGGGGCATACACTCTCCGACCAAAAATACGGAGGTACCTGGAATCCTTCCTCGATCCTTTTCCTGAGATCACTGCTCAGCGTAAAACCAAAAAATTCAGGATCCAGCAGACTGACTGGACCGGGATTTTAAAATCCCTGAAGGCAGACCGGAGTGTGCCCGAGGCAAACTGGATCCATGCTGGTGAGGAGGCAGCTTTGGATATGATGAACTACTTCATCAACGATAAGCTGGGACATTACGCAGAAAAACGAAACGACCCGAACGCAGATGTCACATCAAACCTGTCCCCTTACCTGCATTTCGGACAGATCTCCGCGCAGAGAATTGCCATGGAGATCCTCGCCAGGCACAGTGACAACAGCAGTACCGGAGCATTTCTCGAAGAACTCATCGTACGCCGTGAACTCTCCGATAATTATTGTCATTTCAACGAGAAGTACGATACACTCGAAAATATTCCACAATGGGCCCGGAAAACGCTCGATGATCACCGCAAGGATGAACGGGATATTCTTTACACTGAAGAAATTCTTGAAAATGGCATCACACGCGATCCCCTTTGGAATGCAGCTCAAAATGAAATGAAGGTCACAGGTAAAATGAATGGCTATATGCGAATGTACTGGGGGAAAAAAATTCTCGAATGGACCGATTCACCCGAAAAGGCCCTGAAATACGCCATTTATCTTAACGATAA
Source organism: uncultured Bacteroidales bacterium (assembly GCA_963732905.1). Lineage (GTDB taxonomy): Bacteria > Bacteroidota > Bacteroidia > Bacteroidales > DASQZK01. Next base: position 475,273 of record CAVTBM010000001.1, on the reverse strand, counting down.
ATATGAACTGGACGGAAGGGACCCTAACGGGTATGCCGGCTGTGCTTGGGCGATAGCAGGTGTCCACGACCGTCCATGGTCGGAACGCCCGGTTTTTGGTAAAATCAGATATATGAACTTCAATGGCGCTAAACGAAAATTTGATGTAAATGCCTATATCCGGAAATGGGCGGCTGTCTGACTCACCGGAAAGCGGGGAATGTCCCTGATACGGATTGTCCGGTTTCGTACTTCAGGTATACGGAAATGAACATATTCACTCATTTATAAATAGCCCTGAACTTTTAAAACATCCTGACACTAAACAATTTGTAATTGTTGGCACAATCAATGTGCCATACACGAAAAACGTTTTAGGATGCTGAGAAGCTTTCTCATCATATCCATCCGGAATCTTTCAAGACAAAAAGGTTTCAGCCTGATTAATATTCTCGGGCTGACTCTCGGGCTGACCGTTGGTTTTCTGATCATTCTATACATTTTCGATGAACTCAGCTATGACCGGTTCCACAAAGATTATGACCGTATTTACCGGATAGCCATCGATGGCAAACTCGGCGAAATGCCGTTAAATGTAGCTGTCACGCCCGGTGCCCTGGGGCATACGCTTAAGAGGGAGCTTCCGGAGATTGAGGACTATACTGTATTTTTCCATGTTGGCGGAAGCCAGCTCCTGAGTGCCGGCGATAAAAAATTCTACGATAATCATATGGTATATGCCGACACCAATTTTTTCAGGATTTTCACTTTCAATATGATATACGGGGATCCGGTGGAGGCACTGAAAGAACCCTATTCGGTGATCCTGACGAAAAGCATAGCCCATAAATATTTTGGAAACAGGAACCCTGTCGGGGAAAAAATTAAACTCAACAATCAGTATGATCTGACGGTTACCGGTGTTATCCAGGATCCTCCGTCGGAGACGCATCTTGCTATTAACCTTCTGACTTCCTTTCAGACCCTTGTGAAAGAAAGAGGACCAGGCATACTGGACGACTGGGGTAGTTTGATGTACTATACCTATCTGAAGCTGAAGCCTGGCATCGATCCAATATCCTTTGAGCATAAAATCAGTGATTTTCTCAATAAGTTCGCCGGTGAGGACATGGAAAAAGAAAATATTGAAATGCATCCATATCTTCAGCCAGTAAAGGATATACATCTGAAATCCAATCTCATAGGAGAGATCCGCCCGAACGGCGACATTTCCTATATCTATATCCTGTTAGCCATAGCTGCCGGGATCCTGCTGATTGCCGGGGTGAATTTCATGAATCTCTCCACTGCCCGTTCATCAAACCGTGCCATGGAAGTGACCATCCGTAAGATCATGGGTGCAGGCAGAAGACAACTGATTTATCAGTTCCTTGGCGAATCGGTATTCCTTTGTATGTTGGCACTGATCTTTGCCCTGGCATTGATTGAAATCCTGCTGCCGACCTTTAACCAGATCACGGGTAAAAATATTTCCATCAACTATGTCGAAAACTGGAAGCTGCTCCTTGGTTTCGGAATGATCGCCCTTTTACTCGGCATTTTTTCCGGAAGTTACCCGGCACTCTTCCTTTCTTCCTTAAAACCGGCGAAACTTTTAAAAACTAAATTACCTGGAAGCGGATCCAACAAATTGCTCAGGAATGTTCTGGTCTTCATTCAGTTCACCATTTCAGCCGGGCTCATCGTATCGACCATAATCATCTACAGGCAGTTGAACTATATCAGGGAAAAACGGCTTGGTTTTGATAAGGACAATGTGATCACCATTTTCCTGCGCAATGAAGAAATAAAAAAGAATGCGGCTGTTCTTAAGGAAAATATCTCCTCTCTCCCGGGTGTCGAAGCTGCAAGCCTTGCCTCCTCTGTCCCGGGAATGAGTCTCTCCGGGGCCTCCTATTATCCGGAAGGATTCAACAAAGAACCCTGGCTGATCTACAATTTCGATTCGGATGAGGATTTTATCGACAAAACACTAAAAATGAAGATTATCGAGGGGAGAAATTTTTCCAGGGATTTCCCTTCCGATACCGATGCTGTCATCATCAATGAAACCCTGATGAAGAGGCTGAAATGGACAGATCCTGTGGGGAAAACGATCTCAAATACAAGCGATAAAGGAAAAACTTTTCATGTCATAGGTGTGGTCAAAGATTTTCATTACCGTTCACTGCACGAATTGATCGGGCCTACGATGATCTTTTGTAAGCGTGACCTCCCCGGCTTCCTCGTTGTCAGGCTGAGGCCAGGTAAACAGGAAAGAACCATCAAAGACATTGCTGCGACATGGAATAAACTGAACCCGGAACTACCTTTCGACTATGAATTTATGGATCAGTCATTTATGGAGCTTTACAGTTCTGATCGAAAACTTGGGGTCCTGTTTATTTACCTCACCCTGTTCGCCATTTTCATTGCATCACTTGGATTGCTGGGACTGGCGTCATACACAGCAGAAAAGCGTACCAAAGAAATCGGGATAAGAAAAGCCGTGGGTGCCAGTATATTTGAAGTCAGTAAACTGCTTTCCGTCGAATATCTGCAACTGATCCTGATCTCAAATATCGTCGCCTGGCCTCTTAGTTATTATCTTATGGAATTATGGCTCAGAGAATTCTCTTACAGAATTGTCATCCCGCTCTGGGCATTCCCTTTAACCGGCATTTTCACACTTCTTCCTGCCCTTATCATCATCAATGCCCAGACCATCAAAACTGCTGCAGCTAACCCCGTGGATGCCTTGCGGTATGAATAGTCGTTTGTCCTACCCAACCCGAAGACCTTTATAATGACCTTTATTCCTTCAAGATTCTGATGTATTGTGTTAACCTGTCCCCATGAATGGAAAGTTTCGGGAAGATTATGAATGAAGCAGGATTTGAGCCAGCCCGCAGGAGAAATAATAAAGAATCCCCTGGAAGATTGTATGACAGGATACGTTAGAAATTCCCGGGGCGTATCAAGAGCGTTTAAAATCACGCTCCGGGAAGAGTTCTTACTAATCTGTCAGCCACAGGATGGCATAAATGATGGTTATTTTCTGAAATCGGGTACTGTATCCGTCCTGGTTTTTATCTGCATCTGACCAGGTAGAATCTCCTGGATTCTCTGATCCAGCGGCACGTCCATGACGCTGATGGTGAAATCCTTATTAAACCGGACGATATTCAAGGATTGGTTTTCGAAACCGCCGTACAGTGATTTCTTCCTGAAATGGTACCCTGGCATGAGTTGCCCGTCAGCGTCATTCAGAATATATTCGACAAAGCGTTTATCGGTCTTCCGTATCGCATCCAGAAATGCAAAGGTTGCATCATGGCCCAGGAAGGCATAAGGACATCCCTTGCGGGTGGTAAACGATGGCTCGGCTTTAAATCCCTTCCGGAATTCGCTTAGGAAGGTTTTTACTTTCGGGTCATCGAAACTGTAATAATAAGGGGTGATGTACGTAAGTCCGAGTTTATGGTAGTAAAGGAAGTCGGAATTGGGGAATACCGACCACTGGGGCATACCAAACACCTCGATATTGAAATTCCGGAGCTGGAAATAAAGCTGGGAAACTACTGAGGTGACGAAAGCCTCATCGGTAAACGGAATGATCACTATATTTTTTTTGTCCTTTGACAATGCCTGGGTAAGATCTGAGGATATATCAGCCCTGGCAACATCATCATAAATAATCTCCTTAACGATCACATTTTCCGAATAGGTATAATTCTGTAGCGATTTCAGGAGCTCGTTTTTAAAATATTCGATCTTGTTCATTTCAAGGCTGTCGGCATTGTAAATAAAGATGAAATTCTTATCGAAATCCTTAGCAAGGTAACGGGCAGCCAATTTGAATTCAGTGGTATACGAGGGGTTAAGCTGGAAGAAATACGGATTTGAGGCAGTCAGGCTGTCATTGGCATAGAAGGGACAGATTAACGGTATATGGCGACTGAGTGAAAAATCGTTGACAATCTCAACATTCCATGAGTAAAAAGGTCCGATTATCAGGTCAACATTCCGGAAAAAAGGGGATGACAGGATATCCCGGGTATGGGATGGACTTTTTTGGGTATCGAAGTAATGCACGTTCAGAGACAGACCGCTTTTCCTGAGTGAGTCGATCGCGATAAGGCTGCCCTGCATAAATTCGAGCAGATTCACCGATGCGGGGAGTTGATCAGAAGAGGCCTGATCAATATTTTTGGGTCCCATTTCAGTATCTTCAGGATTTTCCTCCGGTTGTTCCTGTTGTATCTTATAGCCAAAGGGTATAAGAAATGCTACATTCAGTTCTTTTCCGTGGTAATAGGGTAGCGTCTCTGCATATTGGTCAAGGGAAAGCCCCTGAAGGGTATCTTCCTGAAGCGGAGCGATTGTATCTGCTGCCTGGTTCAGTGCCTGTTCACCTGCTCCGGCTTCAACCGTAATCCCGGGTTTAGGGATCCGGATGATCTGCCCGGTTTTCAACCCACCCCATTGTATCTCAGGATTGTATTTATTTATATCCCCGATGCTGACATTATAACGCTTTGAGAGTCCGAAGAGAGTATCCCTCCTGCGGACTTTATGAAGAATAAAATCATCCGTATTGTAAACCGACTTTGCCCTGGGGATAAGAATAACCTGTCCAATTTGAAGATTAGTATAATCAAGGTCTGGATTCGCTTCCCTGATAGCTTCGGGAGAGACATTATACATACGTGAAAGTGCAAAAATATTTTCCCCTTGTTTCAAGACATGATAGATAAACTGTGTGGTATCGGCATTCCCGGCAGCAGCAGAAGGACGGTCAGGAACCTGTTCAGGTATTTTCAACATCTGCCCGACCTGGAGACCTGAATACACTCCCGGGTTTTCAATAGCAATGTCTTTTTCAGTCACATCATAGGCTTTGCTTATTGAAAACAGGGTTTGTCCGGGTTTTACAACATGAATGAAATAGACTTTCCCTTCGATAATAACCTTATTATCTGATTTTTTAACCGTTACCGGTTCCTGTGCTGTAAGCACAAAAGGAAGGCTGGAGATCACGAAAATGAGAAGCAAGGTCAGGATCTTTTTATTCACCTTCATATATTTTATGTTCAAGATTCATTTTTATTCCTTCAGGATATCATCCTGTTGATCACTATTTAACCGGTGTATCAGGTAATTCATGCATGATTGCACACAAGCCGCATAAACTCCTGTTTCACGGGAATGCTTCAGTGATTATAAACCGTTTTTTAACCCGAAATATTACAGGGTTTTCAAATATTTCGAAATATTTGAAAAGATCCTGTCTTCGATTTTTGCTGTTTCAGCTTTTCTGAATGATTCACCAATGATTTTTTCGTAGAGCTCGATATACCGGTCGGAGACCTGGTTCACAAAATCATCAGGCATTTCGGGCATTTTTTGTCCGGTTTGTCCCTGAAAACCTCTTTCAATGAGCCATTGTCTGACAAATTCCTTTGAAAGTTGTCGTTGTGTATCACCCCGGGCCTGTCTTTCTTCGTATCCGTCGGCATAGAAGTACCGTGATGAGTCCGGGGTATGGATTTCATCGATCAGGACGATTTTATCACCCATTTTGCCGAATTCATATTTTGTGTCTACCAGGATCAGTCCTTTATCTGCTGCCATTTTGGTTCCGCGACCGAACAGTTTCATGGTATAGTCTTCCATCACCGCGTAATCGTCTGCAGAAACCAACCCCTGACCTATGATCTCCTTTTTGGAGATATCCAGATCGTGACCTTCGTCGGCTTTCGTGGTAGGGGTAATGATGGGAACGGGAAGACGGTCATGTTCCTTCAGCCCTTCCGGAAGAGGTACCCCGCAGAGTTCGCGTTTTCCGGCCTTATATTCCCTCCAGGCATGTCCGGTAAGATAAGCCCTGATAACCATTTCGACCTTAAAGGGCTGGGCAAAGTGTCCGATGGTGACCATCGGATCGGGACTGGCCAGTTTCCAGTTCGGAACGATGTCCGCCGTAGCATCGAGGAATCTTGTAGCAATCTGGTTCAGGACCTGTCCCTTAAACGGAATTCCTTTGGGAAGAACCACGTCGAAGGCTGAGATTCGGTCGCTCACAACCATGACAAGGTATTTGCCGTTAATATTATAAACATCCCTGACCTTTCCCTTGTAGAGACTTTTCTGTCCGGGGAATTGAAATGAAGTACTGATAATTGCCTGATTCATGAATATAGGTTTTGATCGTTATAATTCTTCTGTTTCTCCATAGTTCCTGTAAGCTTCAACAATCTGTTTCACAAGACGGTGTCTGACGATATCCCTTTCATCAAAATGAATCATTGAAATGCCACGGATCCCTGAAAGAACTTTTTCAGCCATGACAAGTCCGGATTCATATTTCCTCGGCAGATCAATCTGGGTTATATCACCGGTAACGATAAACTTTGCATTGCGGCCCATTCTGGTCAGGAACATTTTTAGCTGGTTCCCTGTGGCATTCTGGGCCTCATCAAGGATCACGAATGCATTATCGAGAGTACGACCCCGCATGTAAGCCAGGGGGGCGATCTGAATAATGCCTTCCTCTGTGAATGATTTCAGTTTCTTTGAGGGAATCATATCATTGAGTGCGTCGTACAGCGGCTGAAGATAAGGATCGAGTTTTTCCTTGAGGTCACCGGGAAGAAAACCGAGTCTTTCACCGGCTTCAACGGCGGGCCTGGTGAGAATGATCTTTCGCACCTCCCTGAGTTTAAGTGATCTTACAGCCAGGGCTATGGCTGTGTAGGTCTTCCCCGTACCTGCCGGCCCGATAGCCAGCATCAGGTCGTTCTTCATGCATTCTTCCACCAGTTTCTTCTGGTTCACCGTCTGGGCCCTGATCGGTTTGCCGCTTTCTCCGTAAAGCAGCACATCCAAATCCTCCGGTTTACTTCCCAGGATCGCCGAAGTGTCGTCAGACAGCAATTCGTCAATATCTTCAGGTGAAATATCATTAAAGCGGTTGATGTAAGTGATCAACTGATCGACCTTCTCTTCAAAACGTTGAATTTCCGTCTGCTCCCCACTGATCATGATGGCATTTCCCCGTGACACAATCCTTAGTTTTGGAAAATGTTGTTTCAACCGGTCAAAGCGATTATTGTTCACACCAAAAAAGTCGATTGGGTCTATGCCTTCCAAATATATGGTCTTTTCAATCATAAAATTGAATAATAATCACTACTTTTGAAGCCATACAAAATAAGTCTATTTTTTTAAGAATTCAATACATAAACCTTACATAGTTTGTGTCAGAAATGCCTGTAATCACGCTTACATCCGACTGGAACGCCATGGATTTTTATGCAGGGGCAATCAAAGGCCGGATTCACAGGCTCACTCCCTCCGCAAGCATTGTAGATATCACACATAGCATTAAACCGTTTAACACCACCCAGGCTGCATTTGTTCTCCGCAACGCCTGGCTCAGTTTCCCCGAAGGAACCATTCACCTGATCCTGGTCAACACCGAACCGGCCGACAATAATCCCGTGCTGGTTGTTAAAGCCAGGGGCCAATATTTCGTCGGGACAGACAACGGTGTATTCAGTCTTATCCTGGGAGGTGAGCTGGAGATGGCAATAAAGTTAAAACAGCCTGAGGAAGAGGTCCCGAAAAGTTTCACGGCGCTCGTCATGTTCACACAGGCTGCCGCACATCTTTCGGAAGGCGGAAAGATCGAAGACCTGGGTGAGAAAGTGGCTTCATACCTTGAACGTGTACCCCTCAGACCTACCATCGAAGAAAAGGCGATCACCGGCAGTGTGATCTATATCGACTCTTACCAGAATGCCATCACCAATATTTCCAGAGACCTCTTCGATAGGGTGGCACATGGACGGAAGTTTGAACTTTTTGTACAAAGCAAACATTATAAGATCACGGAACTTAACGAGAGATATAACGAAGTGCAGGCAGGCGACCTGCTGGCCCTCTTCAACTCCCTGGGATTACTGGAGATCGCTATCAATAACGGTAATGCAGCCCGCCTTCTGAATCTTGACCATAAATCCACTGTTAGAATAGAGTTCCTGGATGTAAAATAAGAACGGACATGAATAATCTTGATGAGAAACTGAAGGCTTTTGAGCGGTTGCTGGATATCATGGATGAGCTGAGAGAAAAATGTCCATGGGACAGGCAACAGACCCTGGAAAGCCTGAGAAACCTGACCATTGAAGAGACATATGAACTTGCCGACGCCATCAGCGAAGAAGATTTTGAGGATATTAAAAAAGAACTGGGCGACCTGATGTTGCATATCGTTTTCTATTCCAAGATCGGATCCGAAAACCGGCTGTTTGATATCGCTGACGTCATAAATGGATTGAATGAAAAACTGATATTCAGGCATCCCCATGTATTCGGCAATGTAAAGGTCGATACCGCCGGTGATGTGGTCGAAAACTGGGAGCAGCTAAAACGGAAGGAAGGCCATAAGTCGGTGCTGGGGGGTGTTCCCAAATCATTACCCGCCATGATCAAAGCCAACCGCATTCAGGAGAAAGCCAGAGCAGTGGGATTCGACTGGGATGAGCCGCACCAGATCTGGGATAAGGTCAAGGAAGAAATAGAAGAACTTGAGCAGGCTTCCGCCGAAGGTGATCCGGAAAAAATCAGGGCTGAATTTGGCGATCTTTTATTCTCCCTCATCAATACCGCCAGGCTATATGAGGTCGACCCTGAAACTGCCCTCGAAAAAACAAACCGCAAATTCATGAAGAGATTCCGCTTCCTGGAAAAACAAACCCTCGAAAAAGGTCTCGACCTAAGGGATATGACGCTCGATGAGATGAATGTGATATGGGAAAAGGCTAAGGCGTTTGATGATAAATAAGATGAACAGCTGCCGGAAATCTCAGGATTGACAAATTAAATCCCTTACCAGGTTATGGTCATCCACGGCAATTCTAACCTTGCATTTCAGTCCTCTGGTTCCTGCTCTGCGGCTGTTCCTTCCTCAGTTTTTTCTTCCCCAATATTTTCTTCTCCGGCTTCTGCTTCCGGTTCTGAAGGGATCAGCATCCCCTGTTCATGCAACAGATTATACCAGCTGAACACTTTTTTGATATCGGAAACATAAACCCTGTCCTGATCATAATCGGGCAATATTTCAATAAAATAAGCTTTTAACCGGGGAGTCTCCTCCCTCGAAAGTATTGTTTGCCCGCCATTTTCCTTTTCCCAAATCCTGTCAAAAACCTCGGAAAGTTTGACCTCGCTGTCCGCCGTAAAAATGGCGATATCATCGAGGGCGCTTACTTTATCGGTTGCATAAGCGGGGATCCGTTTTTTATCGATGACCGATTCGACAATAATACCATTTTTAGCCTGTGATACAAATTTGTACAATCCTGGTTTACCTGAGATGGAAAGAATGTCTTTTAAATTCATGATGCAGTATTAATTAAATAAATCCTTTTTCTTTTTTAATTTTTTCATATGCTTCGTTGACCTTCTGAAACTTATCATTCGCAGCTGCTTTGAAATCCTCGCCGAGATAGGAGACCTTATCGGGATGGTACTTCAAAGCCATTTGCCTGTATGCTTTCTTCACTTCCTCGGTGCTGGCGTCCCTGGTTATTCCCAGTATTTTATACGACGCTTCCGTACTGTCGACGAACATTGACATGATGGAATCGGTATCCTGACTGCTGAGTCCGAGATAGCCTGCGATCTTTTTCAACGTATTGAGTTCACTGGCATCGACGCTTCCGTCGGCGTTTGCAATGCCGAAAAGAAAATGCAGCATCTGCAGCCGGGATGAGTAATCGAGCCGGTTTCTGATCTGACCGGAAACCTCACTGATGTTTATATCCTGTTTCAACAGGTCGCGGAGCATCATAATAGCCTCACCTGCGGCACCTTCACCGAAATTCTGCACAAAATATGCCTTGACATAATCGAGTTCCGAACGTACGACTTTGCCGTCGGCTTTCATCACAGCGGCAACCAGAACAAGCATACTAAGGGCAAAGTCACCCGTAGTAGTGGGTCCCTGTTGACGGTCGGAAAAGATTTGTCCGCCTTTGTTTTCAAACAAACTTCCCAGCATAAATCCGAAAACGCCGCCAAGCGGCCCGAAAAATGCCCAACCCAGACCACCTGCTATCCATTTTGCAAATTTCTCCATATCCGTATAAAATCATGAAAACTGCAAAGAAACAAATTTCTTATCTAAATCCAGGACCTGAGGAATAAGTAATTGGTCACCGTTGTTATTTATAATATAATCAGCATAACGGTTGAGTTCTTCTGCCGGCATCTGATGCTTCATCCGGCTCCGGACTGCGTCAAAAGAAGTACCGTCACGATCATGGACTCTTTGAATCCTCACCGCTTCATCCACATAGACAACAATCAAAAAGTTAAACAGTTTTAGGGCCCCGGACTCAACCAGAATAGCTGCCTCCTCAATTATATAGGGCTCATCCTGCCTTTCCCGGCACCAGGATATAAAATCATCATGAACAACCGGATGTACGAGTGCATTCAGGGCCGAGAGCAATGAGGCATCGTTAAAGGCTTTTGAAGCGATAAAGGGTCGGTTGATCTCACCGTTGACCACAGCTTCCGGGCCAAATATACTGATTATGCCTTCCCTGAGCGAATCGGTTGTGTTCATAAGCCGTTTAGCTTCTGCATCGGCGTAATACACTGGAACGCCAAGGATCTCAAATATCCTGGCAACGGTCGATTTGCCGCTGCCTATCCCGCCTGTCAGTCCGATTTTAAGCATTACTTTTCAATAAGATATTCAACAGATCGAGGGGAATATTTTACCGAGCGGATAAAGTCAGGCTGTTTTTCCATCTCCACTTTCAGCTTTTTTTCCAGTCCCGTTTCGGCTTCTTTAAAATCGACGGTTATCCTGAACATGGAGGGCTGCAGCTTTTCGAAATTGCTGAGTCCGACCTGACATGTAACCTGGATATCCTGAGGAAAGGTTTTAAGACTCATGGAATCGGGAAGGTTAATCACTACAACCGGCACAGAAAGTGCTTTTTCAGTGTATTTCTCCACCTCAAACCGGATTTTGACCTTTTCCCTTCCCAGCGAAATATGATCTGATATTGCCAGGTCGAGGGATCTGCTGACACTCTGGGAGATAAGGCCGGCATCCAGAGGCTTTGTATAGATATGGGAAATAGTATCGATAATAAAATCGGGTCCGGAAATGTTCACTGAATCAGGAATAAGGTACGGTTGCTGTTTAAGTATCAATTGTTTTTCCAGATGGAAACTGACCCTTGGTTCAACCGGTACTCTTTTTGAAGCCACCCCTGAAAATCTGAATATCAGCGTATCGGGCTTGATATCCAATATATTGAATTCAGAGCTCAGCTGCTTTGCGATATAGTTGCGGGCAAAACGTGTTTCAATGTAGTATATACCGCTGTCGGCAGAGCTCAGACGGTTCATGGTAAATGACTTCACATTAAAGACGAGAGGTATATATCTGGAACTGAGGCGATAACGAAGTAGAGTATAGCCATGGGCATTTACCTCGAGCGAGAGATGATCGGGCAGATTGCCGATCATGATCTTGTCTTCGGGGAAATTCCGGTACCTGACCGGGTAATCGATAGTGGTGGTATAATTCTTACTCAGGGCATTCATAAACCAGAAAATAACCGATAACAGGAGAAAAAAACTGAAAATCGTGGCTTTTTTCCTGAAAGCTATTTTCTCTTTCGTGGAGAATTTCGAAAACCGGTTAAAAAACCCTGAACTCACGGCAATTGAAATTAATTTCAAAAATAAAAAAAAGAGTCCAAAGAAAAGTAGATTCCCCTGAACTCTTATATCTTTTCAACGAAAATCATTATTTCTGCTGTGTTCCGATATCACCCGGATCTTTGAGAACAGCATTTTTATCAATCCTGATCCTAACATTATCAGCAACTTCGACGGTAACGGTCATATCCTTTATATCGGTAATTTTCCCGTAGATGCCACCGGTAGTTACAATTTTATCTCCTTTTTGCAGACTACTCCGGTAGGTTTTAAGTTCTTTCTGCTTTTTAACCTGTGGTCTGATCATGAAGAAATAAAAAACGACAATGATCAGCAAGAGAGGAAGCAGGGATGTGAGCGCGCTGGGTTGAGCTGCTCCTTCTGCCAATAACACAAATAATAATTCCATTTTGATGTTCTTTATAGTTAAAATTAAAAATTATTTCCTTGTCACATCTGCTTCAAGAGTCAGACTGGTAATTAACGTGCGTGCATTGGATTCGATGGTCACAGTTTTTAACTGTTTACCTTCGCGGCCGGAGGAGTCGAATACCACCTTCACTGTTCCCTCACCACCCGGGGGTACCGGTTCCCTGTCATATTCCGGAACGGTGCATCCGCAGCTCGCCGTAGCATTATTAATAACAAGCTCGGATCCTCCGGTATTTCGGAATTTGAAATACCACCCCACCTTCTCCCCTTCCGTGACCTTTCCAAAATTATGCTCCCGGGAATTGAATTCAATTTCCGGCTGACTGACCGTGGTTTCCTGACTGTTGTCCCTACTGTTCCCGGCACCCTGCGACACACCCTGTCCGCAGGATCCGGCAATGATCAGTAAAAGCAGCCATAAACCTGTTACTCTTAATTGTTTCATAGCTGTGTCGGTCAGGTGCAAAGTAACTACTTTTTCCGCTCTGTTCAAAAAGTTAAAATATTCTATACTTCCCCGATGAGACCACGTCCCGTTTTCCGTATCTTCTTATCTTCCTTTAGTTTTTGCATTATCTTATCAAGCACACCGTTAATAAACGTGTTACTCTTTTCAGTACTGTAATATTTGGCAATCTCAAGGAATTCATTCAGAGTCACCTTTGTGGGTATAGAAGGGAATTCGATCATTTCAGTGACGGCCATCTGCATGATCAGCACATCCATGAAGGCAATCCTGTCCAGATCCCAGTTACTTGCCTTTTCCTCAATCATCTGAAGGGCAAAATCCCGGTTGAGTATAGATTTCCGAAAGAGCTGGATCACAAAGTCCCGGTCTTCCTCATTTTTGTACAGCTCGAGCAGGTGCTTGTCTTCACCGTCCGATTCCCTGAATTTCTTCAGTGTTTTCTCGACCATGGAAACAACGAAATCAAGGTCATCGTTCCAGTAAATGGATTGTTCTTCCATTAACTGGTGAAGGGATTCACTCATTAAAACAATCTCAGAGATAAAACGGGTAATGATTTTCTTTTCAGCAGCATAATCAGTATTCTCAGCCGTCATATATTCCTTAAAGAAATCAGCTTCCGTCAGATTGATATAGAGTTCCTTGATGAGTTCCGGATGATTACTCCAACTGATGTGGTGTATGTCGAGATACCTTAAAAACTGTTTGTTGTTCCTGAGTTGCAGTACCAGTTTGTTATCAATGAATCGTATGTTCGGATTCAGATCATCCACACTGGGAACTATTTTATTCCGGGCCAGTTCGATCCGGGATTCAGCATACTGAGCAACATCCAGGATAATAAGCAAGATATAATAGTAGAGTTCATATGCTTTGTTAATGCTGAAATGCAACTCTTTCTCAGATTTATTCAAATCTTTCTGCTCAGATTTGTAATAAGCGTATAAAACCTGTAATACCTTAATCCTTAATAGCCTTCTGCTTATCATTTAAAGAACCTGAATATATATTAGCAATGGCGACAAAGGTAATCATTTTTTGCAAAGAAAGGTGCCTTAAGGTTCGAATAATAAGCCCATTTATTATGAATCAATGCCGCAAGGCTATAGAATAAATAGAATAAAAAGGTCAATTTCCAGCCAGAATTGATTATTTTTAAAATATTTTTCTATTTTTGAGAAACAAATGCATTAATCAGTAACTAAATCGAGATTATGATGGAAGAAGGAACCGGAAAAAAGGACGAAGTCTTTAGCCAGCCCAGGGAAGAAATTTTTTCTCAAGCCGTAAGAGCAGGTAAACGTACTTATTTCTTTGATGTAAAAGCTACACGACGTAATGACTACTACCTGACGATCACGGAGAGTAAGAAAAGATTTAACCAGGATGGCAAATCCTATTATGAGAAACACAAGATTTTTCTCTACAAGGAGGATTTCGAAAAGTTTGTAAATGGTCTCCAGACTGCGGTTGAATACATTAAAGAAAATCAACCCCCTCTTACAGAAGAGTATTCCACTGAAGAGCCAGAAACCGCTTTGGCTGAAAATTACACGAACATTGATTTTGAAGATCTGGAAGAAAAAAATTCCTGAGATCAGGACATGTATTGAGCTGGTTTGATCGCCGGAACCAGCTCAACTTTTTTCATATTTCGCCATCTTGTCGGAAATGGTGACATTTTTAGTATGGCTGATTTGCCACTTCATATTGATCAAAATATCTTCTGCACCTGCTTTAAAGCAGACCTCCCTGATGCCACCCAATAATCCGACAACCTGTTCGTATTCACCTTCTACCACAGTTTCAAAAGGGCAGACCTTATAGGTCAGCCCGGAAGCGGCAATATATTCTATCACCCTGTCCACTACACCGTAGGCAAAAGCCTTATCACCTGCAGGAAGTACCTGTATGGCCACGTTTATCGTATAGTTCATGAAGATGAAAATTTAAAAGATATCCTCTTCCTCCGCCTCCCGTTTTTTCCAGAGTTGCCGGTCCAGAAAGTCCCTGATTTCTCCGAAGGAGAGTTCCTTGACATTGGTGATGATGAAGTTTGGAATGAGAAAATCTCCATATTCATTGCATTCCTCAATCCCCTCTTCAAACACGGATTTTATGGTTACGTTCATAGGAACGACAGCCTTTATCGTTGACAGGTTCCCTGAAAAATCAAAACTTTCAGCCTCAGCGTCGTACTTTTTCAGGATGAGTTCAAATTCATTCCTGATGATCATTCGCTGAGACTTTGAGAAGGGAGTGTCCGACACTCCGATGAGAACAACAAAATAACGCAGTTTATCACCTTTGCCACCGAGTCCCGTGGAAATAAATACCTGGTTTTCATCGAGCAGTTTCGATTCAAGTAACATCTTGCTTTCCTGGTAAGCCAGTATTCCCCATTCCCTTAATCCTTCAGGCGGATTATGAAGAAAACGTTCAATTGTACGGAACGCTTCCACTCTCCCCACAGATGCCAGTTTGGCCAGTAGTTCCTTTTTATCATCATGCTCTGTTTCATCATCAAAAAGATTCTCCGATTCATCCATAACGCTGTCAGGATCAATGTCTGCTTTCATTTCCCTTGAGAACTCAAAATATTTCATCTGCAGATCGATATCGATCTGTTCTTCAAGAACACTGAATTGTCCCGGTACAGCGCCAAACAATTCCCTGATCTTATCATAAATGTTTTCGTGTTCTTCCATCAAACTATGGATCAATTAATTGTACATGGAAATCAAATTACAAAAATAAAAATAACAATTCAACGAAATCGCAATAATATTACAACATAACATCAGAAATACCTAAATGTTGGTATAGAAAATTTACTGACATGGGTTAATATTGCAGTGTTAAAAGGTGAGAAATGTTATTATCCGAATTACAGGCACAGGAGAGCGGTATTATATTGAAGGTAAGGGGCCAGGGTGCCTTCAGGAAACGAGTGACTGAAATGGGCTTTATAAAGGGACAACCAGTCACGGTTATCCGGAATGCTCCACTTCAGGATCCTGTCGAATATTCGGTGATGGGTTATAATGTCAGCCTGAGAAGATCTGAGGCTTCCCTTATCGAGGTGGAACCAGGTAAAAAACCGTCAGGAGAGCATGTTTATGCCCAAACGCTTGAATCAGACCCGCCATTCAGCAATTCCCCGGAACCCGGAAAAACCATTAATATTGCCCTTATCGGCAACCCGAACTGTGGAAAGACGAGCATCTTCAACCAGGCCTCCCGGTCCTACGAACACGTGGGAAATTATGGCGGCGTAACGGTTGAAACCAAGGTTGCCCGGGTGGAATATCAGGGCTACACCTTTAACATTTACGATTTACCCGGAACTTATTCACTTACATCTTACTCACCGGAGGAGATCTATGTCAGGAATTTTCTCACCGAAAGCCTTCCCGACGTGGTGGTGAACGTAGTGGATGCCACCAATCTCGAACGCAATCTCTACCTTACTACCCAGCTAATCGACATGAACGTGAAAATGGTTATGGCACTGAACATGTTTGATGAGCTGAAAGCCAGTGGGAACCATTTCGATCATATAAGTTTTTCCTCTATGCTCGGAATTCCTGTTATCCCGACGGTCGGCTCCAAAGGGAAAGGTATCGCCATACTGTTCATGGCCATTATCGGCAAATTCAGGGAAAATGACGTCAATCGCAAAAGAGTCCAAATCAGTTACGGCCCCGATATCGAAGACTCTGTCAATAAAATACTGCAAACTCTGTCCAAAGAATGTAACATCCCGTTAACCCGGCGTGTCAACTCCAGATTTATTTCCCTGAAACTCCTTGAAGGGGATGAACATATGCAGCACAGGATCTCAGACCTGCCGAATACCGGGGAGATCTCTACGATTGTCGAAACGGAACGCAGGATTCTTCGCGAGCTGATGTATGATGAACCGGAAACCCTGATCAGTGATGCCCGGTTTGGATTCATTTCCGGTGCTCTCAGGGAGACTTTCCACTCGAGCCATGATACCCGTAGGAATTATTCCGAGAAAATTGATAACGTTCTCACCAATAAATACCTGGGGATCCCGATATTTTTCCTTTTCCTGTGGATCATGTTCAGTGTGACCTTTAAGCTCGGACAATATCCCATGAACTGGATTGAACAGGGGATGAACGGCATTTCGTCACTCGTTCCCAGGGTCATTCCCGCCGGTGATCTTCAGGATCTTCTGATGAATGGAATTATAGGAGGCGTCGGTGGGGTCCTGGTCTTCCTTCCCAACATACTGATCCTGTTCTTCTTCATTTCTTTCCTTGAAGATACCGGTTACATGGCACGGGCTGCCTTTATTATGGACAAGTTCATGCATCATATCGGACTGCATGGCAAATCATTCATTCCCATGGTCATGGGCTTCGGATGCAATGTTCCGGCTATCATGTCCACACGTATTATCGAGAGCCGGAACAACCGCCTGCTGACCATGCTGCTTGTTCCATTTATGTCGTGCAGCGCAAGACTACCGGTATACATCCTTGTCATCAGTACCTTTTTTCCTTCACACCAGGGAACGGTCCTTTTCGGGATCTATCTTGCAGGCATTTTGCTGGCCGTTTTTTCAGCACTTCTTTTTCGTAGATTGTTCTTCAGGAAGGGTGATTCACCTTTTGTCATGGAACTTCCACCCTACCGGATGCCGACACTGAGAAATACTTCAAGACATATGTGGAATAAAGGCTCCCAGTATCTCCGCAAAATAGGAGGCATTATCCTGGTGGCCTCAATCCTGATATGGGGTCTCGGATATTATCCTAAAAACAGCCTTCTGTTCAACCATAAAGCGGTATCTTTGCAGGAAGCTTCTTTCGTAGATCCGGGATCGTTGCATAAGGCAGGCGAGCATACCTCTTTTCTGGAAGATATCGGGAAAATGGTTCAGCCGGTTATGAGACCGCTGGGTTTCGACTGGAAAATGACCATCAGCCTGATGGCAGGTGTTGCGGGCAAAGAGGTGGTGGTAAGCACTATCGGTGTTATATACAACAATCCCCCGGGCGAAACCAGGGACCTGGGAAAACGGATGAAACAGCAGGTTTATACCCAGGGGCCAATGGCCGGACAGATGGTATATTCTCCCCGGGCCACATTGGCATTCCTGGTCTTTATCCTGGTATATTTCCCCTGTATTGCCGTTGTGGCCACCGTGGCCCGGGAATCGGGTTCGTTATGGTGGGCTGTTTTTATGATCATTTATACTACTGGCATGGCCTGGTTGCTATCTTTACTGACTTACCAGACCGGAAGTTTATTCGTTTAACTAAAAAAATAACCATGGTTCAGGCCGTTTTTGCACTCGGGATCGTTGTCATAACTGCAGTATACGCGTTTGTATCCCTGATTAAATTTATGATTCCAGCCAAAAAGAGGAAAGCAGGAAAATGCGGTGACGGCAATTGCCATTGTGGAAGTGCAGGACCACAAAAGTCCGTCAAACATTTTCATGAATCACACTTCAAAGCTGTAAAACTCGGTTAGATCTTCCTTTTCGGTAACGCTCGGGTTGGTATATGCCAAAAAATTTGTAAATTTCATCCTTCTGCACGCATGAGGTTGTAAAGCTTGTTTATACCGGCAGGCATTTTCATGAATTCCAGGTAGCGCATAAACTACTGTTAAATTGTCAAATTCCGGCTATGGAACTTATCAATGAATACGATTCCCCAACTCAGGAGTTGATCGGGAAAGGATACCAGTTTACTATCGAAGCGTGGCTCCGGAGAGGTTACCACATCTTCATGCAGAAGCCGGAACTTTTTATAGTCTATACCCTTCTGATGCTTCTGATGATGCCTTTTGGCGGATTTATCATTTCCGGTCCGCTGTATGCAGGCTTTTTTCTGGTTGCCCGTCGTATCGACACAAACAAACCGGTGTTTCTGGAAAATTTTTTTGATGGTTTCTTTTTCTTCCTGCCGCTGTTATTAATGACCTTAGTTAGCTACTTTCTGGTTTTCGTGGGTACGGTCTTTTGTATCCTCCCGGGTATATACCTGGCAGTAGCCTATACATTCAGCATTTTCTATATCCTGTTCGGTAAAATGGATTTCTGGGATGCGATGGAAACCAGCCGTAAGCTTATTGGCAGAGAATGGTTCGGTTTCCTTGGCTTCATTATCGTACTTATGCTGGTGAACCTACTGGGCGCTATGGCCTTTGGTGTCGGTCTACTGTTCACCATCCCGGTAACATCCCTGGCTCTGTATGCCGCCTTTGATGACATTGTGGGTATCCACGGTTGAAATAATGAATCAATAAATCATGAATTAAAACTAAAAGATATGAAAACACTAATTTTCCTGAGCTTTCTGATCATTCCAGTTTTGACCGGTTGCAACCGGACACCCGGCACGGAAGACACGAAGAAAACCTCATCTGAGGTAACCATCAATCCCGACAATGTGGTGATGGTGGATATGGATGTACGCGGCATGACCTGCACCGATTGCGAGAACACCATCAAATCGGGTATCTCCGAACTGAACGGGGTTGTCAATGTAACTGCCGATTATAAGGCCGGCAAAACCACGGTACAGTGCGATACGGCCATAACACCTGTAGCCAGAATTACGGAGGTGATCGAAAAACGAGGCTATTCTGTTGCCGGAGCGGAAATTAAGCCCGTCGCAGAAGAACCCAGACCCTGACAATTTCCAAGCATGCCAGATATCGCGATTCTTATTTCAGGAATCCTGCTCCTGGTGCTGGGCCTTTTAGGCTGCATCCTGCCGATCATTCCCGGTCCTCCACTTAGCTTTGCAGGACTGTTTTTACTCCGGTTTACACATTATGTCGAATTGTCCCGACATGCAGGTTTTGATCAGCTTCTCTGGATCCTGGGATCGGCGGCAGCTATTGTCACCATCCTCGACTATATAGTCCCCGTTTGGGGAACCAAAAGTTTTGGTGGTTCAAAGGCCGGCACATTGGGCGCTGCTTTAGGGGTGGTGGTCGGTTTATTTTTCGCGCCTGCCGGACTCATTATCGGCCCTTTTGCGGGTGCCGTCATTGCCGAATTGATCAGTGGCAAGGATCGAAAATCGTCTCTTCGTGCCGGCTTTGGCAGTTTCCTGGGCGTCCTGACCGGCGTCGTGCTGAAACTGATGGTTTCAGGAACTATCACATGGTATTTCGTAAAGGAGGTGATTGTACATTAGATATTGCCGGTAGATATTGCCGGTACTTTCCTCACAGAGAGAGTTTATCCTGTAGCGGTTCGTTGCTGCGGGATAACAAGCACAGATTAAGCTACCACCTGTCTGGTTAACCTACGCCCCCAGCGTTGCCACCATCACAGCTTTGATGGTATGCATCCTGTTTTCGGCCTGGTCAAAAACGATCGACTTGTCCGATTCGAAAACGTCTTCCGAAACCTCCTGGGCATCAAGACCAAATTTCCTGTAAATATCTTCTCCGACTTTGGTTTCCCGGTTGTGAAATGCCGGCAGGCAGTGCAGAAATTTAACTGACGGATTTCCTGTCAGCCTGATGACTTCGCTATTCACCTGATATGGTTTCAGCAGGTTAATCCTCTGTTCCCAGACCTCTTCCGGTTCACCCATCGACACCCACACATCGGTATACAGAAAATCAGCGTCTTTTACCGCATCGGCAACGCTATCGGTAATAGTAATCCGGGCGCCGGTCTCCCTGGCGATTTCACGGCACTGGCCAACCAGTGTTCCGGCAGGCTGCAGTTCCTTTGGTGCTGCGGCCCTGAAGTCCATCCCCATTTTAGCAGCACCGACAAGGAGAGAATTTCCCATGTTATTCCGTGCATCCCCAAGGTAACAAAAGCTGATCTGTGAGAGCGGCTTGTCCGAATATTCCATCATGGTCATGATGTCGGCCAGGATCTGCGTCGGATGGAACTCGTTGGTAAGTCCGTTCCATACAGGAACACCGGCATATGCAGCCAGCTCTTCAACAATGTCCTGTCCGAATCCCCTGTATTCTATTCCGTCAAACATCCGTCCAAGTACCCTGGCCGTATCTTTCATCGATTCCTTGTGGCCAATCTGTGTACCTGAAGGTCCGAGGTAGGTTATATGTGCACCCTGATCATAAGCCGCTACTTCAAAAGCACAACGGGTGCGGGTAGATGACTTTTCAAAAATGAGAGCGATATTCTTACCCTTCAGCATCTGCTGCTCGGTCCCCGCATATTTAGCCTTTTTCAGGGTGAATGACAAATCGATCAGATGTTTTATTTCCTGCGGAGTGAAATCCAGCAGTTTCAGAAAATGCCGGTTTCTCAGATTAAATGCCATTTCAGTCAGTTTTTAATGGGTTAATATTACTCCTGCAAAGCTAAAACAAATGATGTTAATCTTCATATTCCATCGTGATTTTCGTACCATAGCTTTTATCCTGGAGTTTAAAAGCCTCCGTGATGACACTTTTTCTCCCGCCCTGCTCAATAAATTGAAGGCAGGCCCTGATTTTCGGGGCCATACTTCCTTCGGAGAACTGACCATCCTCAAGGTATTTTTTCGTGTCTGAATAATTCAGGAACTCTTTTATCTCCTGGTTGGGTTTATTATAGTTCAGATAAACGAAAGAGACGTCCGTCAGGATATAGAATTCATCGGCTCCGATCCGGGCAGCCAGCAATGATGAAGCGAGATCCTTATCGATCACGGCTTCAGCCGGCCTGATATTTTTATCTTCATCGATGTATACGGGAATGCCTCCACCCCCGGCAGCAATAACAATGGTTCCCTGCCTGGCCAGAGTTTCAATTACCTTTTCGTTCATAACGCCAACGGGTTTGGGTGAAGGAACCACCCTTCGCCAGCCACCTTCCACTTTCACCTCTTCCTTGAAAACCCAGCCTTTCTGTTCTGAGATCCGCGCTGCCTCTTCCCGGCTGTAGATTTTTCCGACGCGCTTCATAGGGTTTTTAAAAGCGGTATCCTGGTTATCCACCACGACCTGGGTCACCAGTGTCACCACTTCCTTCCGGATGTCGTGTTTGGTCAGGATATTCCGCAGCATGCGTTCGATCATATAGCCGATGCCGCCCTGTGAATCCGCAACACAGATATCCAGGGGCATCTGTGGAATCTGATAGACACTTTCACCGGCATCATTCCGCATAAGAATATTCCCCACCTGGGGTCCGTTTCCATGACTGATCACCAGATCATATCCCTCATTTATCAGGTAAACAAGGTTTTCAAGCGTATCCATCGTGTTCTGTTCCTGTTCCTCGATGGTGCCAACCTGGTCACCTCTTAGCAGGGCATTACCACCCAGCGCAATGACAGCGAGCTTTTTCATTCAAAAGTGTTTTATCCGGCTGTGGCTGTCCTCTTCACAAGTGTGAACCTCTTAAAAGAACACTGAACTTTCAGCTATACCGGGGGTAACAAAGCTATGAAATATCGTGATTCAGGATATAAACTACAGGATTGTTTTAAAACAATGTTCAGTGACAACAGCCTTTTGTGGAATATAGGCCGGTTTTAGATTGTTTATAATTAATTTTATGTCTTAATTTTTATTTTATACCTTTATCCTCAATAGTATATGGTGTTAAATTGCTCAAATTGAAGAGATTAGTTGGCAGATATCTTATTGTGTTCCTTGTTATCCTCGCAGCCGGCTGCAGTAAAAAGAATAAATCTGAAGACGTAAAAGCTGATGTCATCGAATACAGGGTCGAATACACAAATGAAAAGGCCGGCAGTGTTCCTACGCGGATCCTGCCTGACCAAATGACTGTAATATTTGCCCCACCCTATGCCCTGAACACGATTAAAGGTTTTTTCGGACAATTTTCTCTGAGTTACCTGGCAGATTTAAAAAAAAAGAAAGTAATCACCCTCCTGAAATTATTTGACAGGAAATACGTTTATGAAGGAAAGGCCGGAGAACTGCCCTGTGGTATTGACCCGATGAAGGGTATGGCGCTCAGGGCCGGACAAGGGCAGAAAATGATTGCAGGATATCATTGCACCGAATATCTTCTAAGCATTCCCGGCAGGGAAGATATACCGGTTTACAGTACGGATGAGATTAAAGTTAAATCTCCGAATATTACAACACCCTACCGCGACCATAGCCGTGTACTGCTTCAGTTTTATACCCGTCTCAGTGTCCTTGACATGATGCTGGTAGCTGATAGCTGTTCGGTCATGAATGTGCCCGGAAAAATGTTTTCCATCCCGGAAGGTTATAAGAACGTCTCCCGCGAAAAAATGGAAAAGATTCTGGACGAATTATTTAAATAACGGGGGCGAAGATGGTAAACAAAAATAATTCAGCTTATATTCAATAATGAGTCGAGATAAAGGTAAAATGAGTTCTGTCCGCAAAATGATCCGGTTTTTCAAGGATGAGCGCTTCAGAATTATATTCGGAACATTTCTGGTTCTTCTTGCCGCCTACATGATGATAGCCTTCGTATCTTACTTTTTCACATGGAAAGAAGATCAGGATTTTGTTTGGGCCGATGTATTTTCCGGTGCCGACGTTCAGGTCGAGAATCACGCCGGCAAAATCGGAGCCTGGGTGTCGGCCTTGTTCATGAACCACTGGTTCGGACTGGCCAGTTTCGCTGTCCCGTTTTTCTTTCTGATTCTCGGGACTAATATGCTAGGACTGAAGATATTCAGGACCGGCAAAAGTATCAGAGTCCTCATTATTGCCACCATACTCTTTTCCGTCTTACTCGGATTTCTTTTCGGACAGAACACCGGATTCCTTGGAAGCGGTCCCGGTGGTGCTCATGGTTACTTTATCAGTCAGTGGCTGATCGCTGCCCTGGGGAAGGCCGGAACAGCCTTTCTCCTCATCATTCTTTTCCTGGGTTTTTTCCTCTATTCCTTCGGCAATGCAAGTCAATTTTTCCACCGAAAACCAAAAGACAAGCAACCGGATAAGTCGAAAAAAGATAAGGAATCAGACTCTGACATTCCGGATGATCCCATGGATGGCACCGGTGATCCCGAAGATGACATTAAAAAGGCCGAACCTGAGAAAAAGGTGGCTGTACTTTCCGACAACGATTTTGTAGTTTCCGATAAAAAACAAGTTCAAACGAAAGAAGGTAGTCATGGCAATCTTGACGATGACGGGATCGAGCTGACCGTTGAACAGTCTGATGAGGATGAAACTGCAGGATCCGGATCCCTTCAGGAAGATTATGATCCGACACTCGACCTGTCTTCTTATATATTTCCTTCACTTAAAATTCTTAAGGATCATGAGATCGGTAACCCTACCGTAAGCAACGAGGAACTGCTGAGTAACAAAAACAAGATTGTAGAAACACTGGCTAATTACAAGATCACCATCGACAAGATCAAGGCTACAATCGGTCCCACTGTGACGCTTTACGAGATTGTGCCGGCACCGGGGATCCGCATCTCCAAGATCAAAAGCCTGGAAGATGACATCGCACTGAGCCTTGCCGCTCTCGGGATCAGAATCGTAGCCCCCATTCCTGGTAAAGGCACAATAGGTATTGAGGTACCAAACCAGCAACCCAGATTGGTGAGCATGAAAAACGTACTGTCATCCCTGAAATTCCAGGATACAAGGTTTGAACTGCCAGTGGCTCTCGGGAAAACGATATCTAACGAAACCTATGTCTTTGACCTGACCAGAATGCCGCATCTGCTTGTTGCAGGGGCAACCGGTCAGGGTAAATCGGTGGGATTGAATGCGATCATCACTTCGCTGCTTTATAAAAAACATCCATCCCAGCTTAAATTTGTTCTGGTAGATCCTAAAAAAGTTGAACTTACCCTGTATGCCAAGCTTGAAAGGCATTTCCTGGCTAAAATTCCGGATACGGAGGAAGCCATCATTACCGATACGCAGAAAGTGATCACTACCCTCACTTCGCTGACTATCGAGATGGACCAGCGATACGACCTCCTGAAACTGGCACACGTCAGGAATATCAAAGAATACAATGAAAAGTTCATCAAAAGGAAGCTGAATCCCGACAAAGGGCACCGGTATCTGCCCTACATCGTGCTCGTGATCGATGAATTTGCAGATCTGATCATGACAGCCGGCCGTGAGATAGAGAACCCCATTGCCAGGCTGGCCCAGCTGGCCAGAGCCATCGGGATCCACCTCATCATTGCCACGCAACGGCCGACAACGAATATCATTACCGGGGTGATCAAGGCCAATTTCCCTGCCAGGATTGCCTTCCGCGTTATGTCGGTTATCGATTCCAGAACCATCCTCGATATGGCCGGCGCCAACCAGCTCGTTGGACGGGGTGATCTGCTGATCTCTTCCGGAACCGAACCTATAAGGCTTCAATGTGCTTTTATCGACACTCCGGAGATTGACGTCCTGACTGATTTTATTGGGGAACAAAGAGGGTATCCCACAGCCATGGAACTTCCTGAAGTGGAAGATACCCATTCGGAAGCCATCGCAGTGGATCTGAAAAAAAGAGATGCCAAATTCGAAGAGGCCGCACGACTGGTCGTCCAGTACCAGCAGGGATCGACTTCGCTGATCCAGAGAAAACTGGCCCTGGGATATAATCGTGCCGGTCGTATTGTAGACCAGCTGGAAGCAGCCGGCATCCTTGGACCTTTTGAAGGCAGCAAAGCACGCGATGTACTTATACAGGACGAGATGAGTTTGGAACAGATTTTGAACAGTCTTGAATAAACCTCAAAAAATGAAATTCTTAACCCTCCTGATGTTTTCGTGTTTCTGTTTCCAGTCTTTCGCGCAGGATAATAAGACTGCTCTTGCCCAGGATCCGGAAGCTGTGCCATACATGGAAAATGTTGCCAGCCTGCTATCGGACAAATCGCCTTTCCAGGTTGAATTTAAGTACGAGATCATCAGTAGCGTCAATAACTCAAAAGTAAGTGACTTTGGATCAGTGATCGTTAAAGGAAATAAATACAAGTTGAAAACCGACGACAGCGAAGTCTATTACAACGGTGTGAAACTTTGGTCATATAACGTTCAGGCCGGTGAGGTTTACGTAAGCGAACCCGACTCATCCAATACTGACGAATCCCTGACCGACCCCTTCAGACTGATCGGAAACTATAAGACCTATTACAAATACAGGTATAAAGGGGAACAAACTATCAAAGGTAAAACCTACCAGGAGATCGACCTTTATCCGGTAAACCTGAACAACAGCTATTCCATTCTGAGACTCATGGTTTATAACGGTGGAAAAAGTATCTATTCTTTCACCATCCAGCAGAAAAATGGTATTGATATCGGTATTTATGTAACTGACGTGATCCGGAATATTTCTATTGATGACAAGACGTTTGAATGGGACGAGGCAGCCCATCCCGATGTCCTGGTCGTGGAGATGTAACCTTCACTACTCCGGATATTCTATCCTGGCGTGGTAAATATTGATCAGTTTCCGTTTAAAGATTTCCTTGATGGTCTCAAAATCCCTGAATGTCAGATCAACATTGATATATTGCTGTTGCTTGATCTGGCTGTCGATGATGTTTTCCACGAGATTATTGATCACCTCCTTATTGATGGATTTA
Organism: uncultured Bacteroidales bacterium; assembly: GCA_963732905.1. Classification (GTDB taxonomy): domain Bacteria; phylum Bacteroidota; class Bacteroidia; order Bacteroidales; genus DASQZK01. The sequence continues at coordinate 449,107 of CAVTBM010000001.1, read as the reverse complement.
AGGCTACGTGAGGCTGCCTCGGTGGAGTCTGCCATCATCAGTACCGCAGTTTCCTTAGAGAAAGGTTTGGGTCCGGGATAGGTGAAACGGGCAATATCCACGTCCGCATCCGGATATCTTTTCAGATATGATTTATAAAAATACTGCACGGTAGTAGTGCCATGGTGGGTCCTGATAAATTCAACGATCAGTGATGGGAGATTATTTTTTTTAGCCATCTCAACTCCTTTGGCAACGTGTCCAATGATCTTCTCCGCACTGACTTCAAATTCAAGGTTATCATGAGGGTTAAAATTTGAAGTCAGATTCTCTATGAAATACATCGGATCTTCTATTTTGCCAATATCGTGATACAAGGCTCCGGCTCTGATGAGTAAAGGGTTCCCGCCGACATTGAGTATAGCCTCTTCAGCCAGGTTGGCTACCTGAAGTGAATGCTGAAAAGTGCCCGGAGCTTTTTCGGCAAGGTTTCTGAGCAAGGGCTGGTTCGTATCTGACAATTCGACAAGTGTGGCATCTGAAGTGAAACCGAAAATTTTTTCAAAGATGTAAATCAAGGGATAGGAAGTGAGTACCAGTAATGCATTCCCGGCAAACCATGCATAACTTTTCAAATCGAGATTAACGATACTACCTTCCTGGATCAACCCCATGCCGGTATACACCAGGCTGTAGGATATAAAGGCAAATACTGCCGAGACGAACAGTATCCCCCTACGGTACAGGTTTCTCAGGGTAAAAATGGTGACTACCCCGGCGATGAAGTTCATAAACACAAATTCAAAGCCGTTGGGCGCCCAGAAACCAATGAGCAAAATGGTTATCAGGTGAACGAAAAGGGCTATCCTGGCATCATAAAAAGTCTTCATGATCACTGGCAGGATGACAAAAGGTACCACGTAAAGACTCAGGGCCTGCGTCCGGATCGTGAGTGTGGCCATTGAAGCCATGATCACCACCAGCATAATGATAAAAAATGTTTTACCCCCGCTGTTCAGCACTTCCTTCCTGAAATGGAAAAGGAAGAGATAAAGAACTAAAAAAGCGAACGAGACCAGAAGTATCTGTCCGACAAAAATAAGAGTATAATTCCGGGCAACGCCTGGATTAGTCTCATATTCATGCTTTAATGACTGAAGGATCTGGTATTTCTGATCATTCACCGGTTCACCCAGGGCAATAATTTTTTCCCCGGCCTGCACCATTCCCTGCGTAAGGGAAATCTCGCTGGTCAGACTTTCTTTAACCCGTTCGGAGGTCACCTCATCGTAAAACAGGTTCGGTTCGATGAGGTCCCCCGGATCAATACGGCTGATAAAACGGTCTTCTTCCTTTATCCCGGGTTGATAAACTGCTCCCGTGTCCGTAAACTGTGCCTTCAGAAATTCATACGCGGATTTCTGGGTAAATATCGTAATCACCTGCCGTTCTTCCACCACCTGTCCCATGATGACATTGACACCTGACTCACGGTTATGAACATTCTCCAGCTGCACAGGATCCTGGACGATCCCACGCCGGTAAACCGATTCCAGCATGCCTTTTATCGCACGGGAATAATCATCCCTCAGCTTGTCGGCAGAGCCATTGTGCATATGCAGATTGGCATGCTGCAGCCCTTTGGATTTTACATAAGCCACATAAGCACTCCAATCTTTGATAATCAGTTCGTCAAGCCTCGAATCTTCCTGTAAAAGAACGGCGGAATCATACCTGAAATATGGTTCAAAATCATTCATCACACTGTCCTTCTCAGTCTGTATTTCAGATTCCGGCTTATAGATTGGGAAATCAAACGGAGCCACCAGGACTTCATGCATCCATGGCTTCCCTTTCTGAAATTCATACCTGAATTTTCCTCCCCGCGGAAAAAGTGCGATGATCGCCGCGGTACCGGCAAGAAAGATCAGGAAGATGCGAATGGCTTTGAAATTAATGTTTCGGCCGAATAGTTTCATGGGGAATGGATTTCAAAAGGCGAAGTTATGAATTTATTCTCTAGACAACAGGGAATTAAAAAAGTTCTTTAAAGGAGAAGAAACAGAAAAGATAAAAGCTTGTCTTTAATATGTTGCACACCCACCGGAGTGGCGCGTTAAATATCTTCCAGCGTTCTATCGCTCTCTGTCTTATAAGCCCTGTTTGCCTCCTTCACTGTTTTGATCGGCCTTTTACCGCGTATTTCCTTTCCGCCATATGCAGCAAAACCGCCTTACTCCGCCGGGATCCAAACCCTGATGTCTCCCCCTGTCTGGCTGGCATCGGAAAAGGGAACCAAAACGACCGGCTGCCCGCTTTTCGTACGGATCATATCCGAAATAAATGCCTGGCTTCCAACCCATCCCGCGGGAAGCGGACCATCGTATTTTTTCAGCGCCGGTTTCTGACCTTTCCTGAATAAGACATCGCTGAAATCCTTCAGATTGTTAACATCTGCGTCTACCGCCAACACCTGGTCGCCATATTTAAGGGCTGAATAACCGGGATAACTCTGTCCTCCATCCAAAACTCGAACGGGGAAATCCATGGTGATCAGGACTCTGTCCTTCGGTTTCCATTTACGCTGAATTTTAAGAAATTCACCGGGTTTGCCTTCGTACACCGTTTTGCCGATACGGGCAGTATAACGGTCTGTCCATGCCGGAACGCGAAGTGCCAGTGTAAATTCCGTGCCCGGAAGGGTTGTAACACTGATCTCCGCCTGGTTACTCATCGGAAAGTTGCTGCTTATCTTCAATCCGGCAGAAACCGCATCCCCTTTTGAACCGGTTACTGATACGCTGGCTTCTGAAGTATTGTAGAGCAGGACACCGATCTCGTTCCCATGCTGGTAAAACGTCAGTTCAGGGATCTGTGAGATGCACCGTTTCACGCTGGTATGGCAGCATAATGGCGGGCCAAGATACATCGTGGGAGGCATATACCATTTCTTATCCTGCAGTGCACAGTAATAGACAATATTGTCAGTTACCGGATGCTGAGCAGCGAGCAGATGATTATACAACGACTTGCTGATCTCATCCATGTACTTCTGACCGCCGTTCAGCTTAAACAACTCCTTGCTGAAATAGATCCAATGTGCCGTGACACAACCTTCGCCCATCTTGGCATCCAAACCAGCAGGCAAATCGCCTGTTGCCCGGAAAAGCTCATCACTCGTGGACGTTCCGGTTATGTAAAGCCTGTTTTTTGCAATATCATCCCAGGCCTTCAGAGCTGCATGGTACAATGCTTCATCACCGGTCACCTTATACATCTGGACCATCCCGATCAGGCAGGACAACATCTCATAGCCTTTGCCGTTTCCGACCTTTATAACCGTGCCCGACCTGTCGTTAAGCTCCGAAACGATTTTCGGACCGTCATCCTGTTCATAAGCCCTGAGCACATAATGGCAAAAATCAAGATAGTGCTGATCTCCCGTATATTTATAAAGGTAAACCATGGGCTCCAGAATGCTTCCGTTGGCCAGCCCGGCATGATACGATTGATACATCAGGTCCCTCTGGCCCGGACCGTCTCCAAAAGTTTTACATAAAAGATCCCCGATTTTCCTTGCGGCATCCAGCGCAGGTTTATACCCGGTGAGGGCATAAAATTTCACCAGGCCCAGAATAACATATTTGTGATCCCAGACGTCCCAACCCTGCCATTCAGCACCGGGTTGTTGTGTGCCCAAATAACCGTCATCCTTCTGGGTATTGAGCCATGTGAGTACAATCGTCTCCATGGCCTTCAGCAGATCATCATCCTTCTCATAACTCAGCATCATCGTGCCTCCATGCACCAGTTTTCCCAGAAATTCACCTACCGGCCATGGCGGGAGTTTTCCGGTGATATAAGGCTCGAGCAGTTCCTGCGGAAATTCAACCAATCCCTTCTCAATGTTCAGGGTCACCCTCGGTCCCAGATAGCCACCGATCTTCTGATGGTCGGAACGAACAGGCACATACACCTCCGGCACTTTATCTTTAACAACCGGATCAACGGGCTTATCCAGGACCCTGATTCCCGGATCCATGAAACCGAACAGGTCCTTCGATCCAAAGGTGTAATTGGTGGATTCCTCGATGATTTTGTATGAAATATAGCAGGCAGCCGACACCAGTGGCGTGAATGAGAAATCGACATCGGCGGTTTTTCCAGCTTCAACAGTGATCTTCTTAATCTGATTGGCTACCGGCACATCATTTTTCCCGGAAAAAACATCAATAATAAACCATGCATTCAGCTCATGATCGTTATCCCTGTTTTTAACCTGGTAGACGACATCCGTCTTTTCACCCACGTGCAGAATGCGGGGTTTGAAATTTATTCGGGAAACGTCGATCTTACGGCTCCACCCCTTATCGACGGCCACCCTGGGTTCTGCGTTGAACATCCCGCCTCCCAGCCAGATGTCATATACCCTTATGGCCAGGGTATTTACAGCACCCCACCGGATAGACGGATCACTGACCGGCATGGAATATTTTCGGTACGTCTGGTAAAACCCTTCAATATTGGCAAAACTGTCGCTTTTACAATCCGCAATATTCTTAGCGTTCCTTCCGACCACACTGCCGTTCAGGTAAGTTTCGTCATTATCGTCAACACGGCCAAGATCAATGTAAAGGCTGTCTCCGGAACCGAGGTTTTCTTTCATTTCCTCAGGCAGAAAAAACTGGATCCGGTACCATCCATAGCCATTGTAATCTTCACCCGTGGAAAGATAATCCCAGCCGGAAACCGGGCTTACATTTGCCCAGCCCGCATCGTCAAAGTCGGGCGATTTCCAGGCAAGGTTGTCGCCGAAATGAATTTTCCATCCCGACATCAGTAATATCTGATCTATACTGCTGCCAAACGATATGTTCATGATGAGGAAAATGATCAGCCCTGAAACGAGCAACTTTTTCTTAGCAGGATTTAGTATTGTTTTCATGAGATAAGGTTTTTTCTGACCGGTTAGTTCTTGCTGATTTTAGCCCTCCCTTAAGGGATTCTGAGACAATAGTTCCGTAGCTTGCAAACTCCGTTCATTGGTGAATATCACCAGCCAGAGCTTCTTTAATAAATCCCGTTCCCTGTCTTACAAAAGCATCCCCATCGGGACAAACATCGTGAAACATACCACGGGAAAAGGCAAAATCGCCGATTGAAGAATTATAGGTTTCCAGAATGAAATAGCCGTCAAAACCGACATCCTGCAAGGTACTGAAAATAGATCTCCACGGCACCAGTCCGCCACCGGGAACGCCCCGGTCATTTTCGCAGGCATGGATACCCCATAACCTTTCAGCCATGAGCCTGATGCCCGATTCGTACTCCCGTACCTCGGTCACAAGGTGATATGTATCCATCAGGACTTTCAGATTCGGGTGGTCCGCTTTATGAATAAGCGTCATCACCTGTTCAGGAGTGTTGACCAAATTGGTCCTGAAATGACTCATCGGCTCCATGACCAGGGAAATATTGAACTTCTCCGCAAATTCAGACAGTTCATGGAGGTTTTCGGCTGCAAACATTTGCTCACTTTCAGAGGGTCTGCGTTTTTCTATCCGGCCGGGATGAGCATATATGGCTCCGGTGTAGGCCGTTGCTCCAGCTTCCGCCCCTGCCTCAATCCAGCGTTTATGCCATGTCATGCCGAAATCCCGGCATTTTTTCTCATCATGTGAGATATCAGCTTCCATCGGCCAATCTCCACCAGGACTTATAATCAGCTCTGTACCAGTCTCATGGGAGGCTTTCCTGATCATCTCCGGATTAAACTCTACATCATCGCCAACAGCTATTTCAAGTGAGTCAAGCCCAAGCGAGCGTGCCCGTTCAAACAGACCGGTTTCTCCTGAGGTCCACCGTTCCGTCCACAAAAAAATATGAGCCCCGTACTTCATCTGAATCAAAAAATTCTAAGTTAACAAATTCATTTACCAGAAAATGATATAAAAAGCTGCCAGGGACCCTAAAATGCCGATAGCGCCAATATTGAATACCGTAGTCGTATGAAAAATGCCCTTCTCAATCTCAATCCCTTTGGTTTCCTTTCTGTCTACCAGACTAACTATAACGCCAAGGATCATGGTAATGAAGAATACATATCCCATCCGGTTCAGGAAAGGGATTTGTGGAAAGAAAATGTAAAATACAAGGGTGATGGGAATGGTCAGAACGGCTATCCATAAAGCTGCATTTGGCGTGGCCGGTTTCCAGAACAAGCCCAGCAGGAAAATCGTCACTATGCCTGGCGAAACAAAGCCTGTAAATTCCTGGATATACTGGAATGCCTGTTCAATGGACGAAAGAGCAGGTGCCATTATACAGGCGATAAGAAGGGCAAGTGAAGCCGATATCCTGCCCACGGTAACCAGGTGTTTTTCTGAAGCACCGGGTTTAATATAGGGTTTGTAAATATCCATTGTAAAAATCGTGGAAGTGCTGTTGATCATGGAAGCCAGGGATGATACAATAGCTGCACACAAAGCTGAGAAAGCAAGTCCTTTCAGCCCTGCCGGCAGAAGTCCCAGGAGCCAGGGATAGGTCCTGTCGGCATGCGCCATGGTTGGAATTTTTGCCGGATCGATATGTCCCAGGCGCGCCATGATCTCAGGATCGGAGAGCATGACAAAGGCAGCCATTCCGGGAAGAACCACCAGGATGGGCATGATCAGTTTAAGGTAACCGGCGAACATCACCCCGTGCTGGGCTTCTTGAATATTTTTCGCTCCCAGCGCCCGCTGTATGGTGTACTGGTTAAATCCCCAATAGAACGAATTGGCTACCAGGATAATCCCGAATACAATGCCAAAAACACCGGAGATTTCCTTGTAATGGGGATTACCCTTGTGGAATACCATGTGAAATTTTTCGGGCGAGACTTTATAGAGCTCTTTTGCCCCGGCAATGATCCCATGCCCGTTGGAAATAATATCGAGTGCGATCCAGGTTGTCAGGATGCCTCCGGCAAGTAAAAGCACCACCTGGATGATATCGGTCCAGGCTACTGCCGAAAGACCACCGTACAACGAATAGGCCGCTGCAATACAGGCCAGTAGCAACACACCGTAAATCAGGGGAATATCGAGCGCAACTTTTATGGCCAGTGCACCCATGTACAATATAGAGGTCAGGTTGACGAAGATGTAGACAAGGATCCAGAAAACTGCCAGGCTTGACCGTACACGCTTATCATAGCGCAGTTCGAGAAATTGCGGCAGGGTGAATATTTGTTTTTTAATGAATATGGGAAGAAAATATTTACCGACGAAAATCAGAATGATCGCGGAAGCAAACTCGTAAGATGCCATGGCCAGCCCCATGACAAACCCCGACCCGGTCATCCCGATCAGTTGTTCAGCTGAGATGTTGGCTGCTATGCAGGAAGCACCGATGGCCCACCATACCAGTGATTTGCCCGCCAGAAAATAGTCCCGGGTATCTTTCTGGTGCCCCTTCTTTGAGCGGGAAACCACGAAGCCCAGTACAATGATCATCACAGCATATCCTGCAAAAATGATATAATCGACAGGTGAGAACTTTGTAATCATGTTTTCTCCGGGATTTGTTGTAAACTTATCATTTTTCCCTGAATTGTTGCAAAGGCGGTATAAAAACAATCCAAAGCCGATAAGATCCAGGGTATGGTTATTGCAAAAATAAGCGGCAATGGCACATAGTTATAACTTGAAATTTGCCAAGAATTACACTTTTTTATCATTACACGGATGCAAGCCGGAACAGAAATACTTATAAATTAAATTCATTTACTGGATGTTACTATGTTCTTTCCCGAATGCCTGACTATAAAAGCGGAAAGGCTAACATGAAAAAAAAATGTAATAATCAGATAAAATAATGTCTGTTTAAATCTGAAATTCAATGTAATTTCAAACCCTGAATAAGTTTCAAAACTTTAAAACAAATCGCCGTGGAAAGAAAGTACTCCGTTTTTCTGGGAAATGTCGGGACCAGTTTTGACCGGCACTGTCCGAAATATTCAGACAAAACCTTCACGATTGAAGAACTTTTTGACAGGGTGGCTTCGATCGACAAGATGAAAGGCGTGGATCTGGCTATTCATCCTGAAATCTGGGACAATATCGGCGCTGTGAAACAGAGCCTGAAACGTACGGGTCTAAAGGTAGTTTCGTGTGTAGTGGACCTTTTCGCCCAGCCCCGGTGGAAACAGGGCTCATTCTCATCGGTCGATCCGGAAATCAGGAAGCAGGCCGTTAATGAAACAAAGAAGATCATGAACCTGGCAGAAGAGCTCGGCGCTGAGTTCATCACCATCTGGCCTGGCCAGGATGGTTACGACTATCATTTCCAGGCCGATTATATTCAGGAAAGGACATGGTTTGCCGATGGTGTGAGGGAAGCCTGCCGGTACAAACCCGGGATCGGGATTGCGCTCGAATACAAGATCCGAGAACCACGTACCCACAACTATATAAATACCGTGGGAAACACCATACTGACCGTTAAAGAAATCGGTGAACCCAACTGCGGAACTGCTTTTGACATTGGTCATGCCTTTTTTTCTTTTGAAAATGCTGCCGAAGTCGTTGCCCTGATCAAGAAATGGGGCGGCAATCTCATGCATATGCACATGAATGATAATTTCAGTTCGGCTGACGACGATCTTATTGTCGGATCAGTTAGAACCCTTGAGTACCTGGAGTTCATTTACTGGATCAGGAAAACCGGCTATAACGGCTGGTTCACCATGGATCAGTTTCCCTACCGGGAAGACGGGCAGGAAGCGATCAATGAAAGTGTTCTCTGGTTCGATGCTCTTGAAAGTATCATTGATTCAGCCGATCCAGCAGAAATCGAGGCTGTCATTAAAAAGAAAGACGCCATTGCAGCCAACCGGCTGGCAAGGAAACTTATACTGGGCCGGTAAACTGCCCGTTCGTCATTGTTATATAAACTTGTTAATCGTAACTATTCAAATGGAAAATATTCAGAAAACCTTTCAGAAAGAGATTCAGGAACTGGCAGATGCCTCAAACAAAATTGCGAAAATGGGTTATGTGACTTCGCATGGGGGGAATCTGTCGTTCAGGGTCGATGAGAATGTAATGCTGATCACGCCGACCAAAGTACCTAAAGCCAATATTAAATTCGATGATGTTTGTATCATTGACCTCTCCGGCAATGTGCTTTATGCAGCACCTGGCAGAAAGCCTACGGGGGAAACGGCCTTCCATATTGACATCCTGTCAAAACGCCCCGACCTGAACGCTCTGGTTCATGCCCATCCGCCTTACATCACCGGACTGGCTATCGCACATGACGATACCCTCTCAAAACCCCTGCTTCCGGAACCGGTTACCGAAGTCGGACCGGTTTTGTCCATACCCTACTATGAACCTCTCACCCAGGAGCTGGCAGACGCCTTTGAATCGGTGATCTTTAAAACCAATGCAGTGCTGATGAGAAACCACGGCATCGTTCTGGGCTCATACGAAGGCGTCTGGCGGGGAACCGAACTGCTCGAAATGGTCGAGGCAACAGCCATCTCCATCATGACTGCAAAGATCCTGGGAAAGATTAACATCCTCACCAAAGAAGACGTGAAAAACCTGGATAACGTGATGAAAACCAGAAACCTTCCCTTACCCGGCGGACCGAAAGGAAACAACAAGAGCCTGGTGGATATTTATTTCCCGGAGGAGAGTTAAGAATGAAAGGCGAAAGGCGAAAGGCGAAAGGCGAAAGTTAGAGAGTTAGGGATTGAGGGATTGAGGGATTGAGGGATTGAGGGATTTAGGGATTGAGGGATTGAGGGACTTCTCAGACGGTAGATCTGAATATTGAATGAACCAAATCGTTGAGACGTGATGCTTCACGTCTGTGAAAATACCAGATATCCAATCTATCATAATCTATTATAATCTGTGATAATCCGTGTAATCTGTGGTGAATTGAACGAAAAACCAAATCGTTGAGACGTGATGCTTCACGTCTGTGAAAAAACCGGATACCCAATCTTTGATAATCTGTGACAATCTGTGTAATCTGTGGTGAAACTGAAGTCTGAATTCGGTAATGAGGGAAGGGAAACGGCAAGAGGAAACTCCATGAACCTGTTTGTAAATGACCAATAAACAAGGGATATCCCGATCCGTACTTGTTATCCGGAAAAATTTAGCCGGCTATTAAGATTATTCCACTATTTTTGCATGAACACCTAATGCAAGGCGGAATGAAACCCATCATTGAAAAAGTAGCCGTACCGCAGGAATATTCATTCAGCACCGAAACGGTTTCTCTACCCTTTTTCAAGTCTAAATGGCATTTTCATGAAAAGACAGAGATCATTCTGATCATCGATACCAGCGGCATCGGATTTATTGGTGACGGATCAGCCTTCTTTTCAGGAAATACCGTCGCCATTATCGGATCGGGTGTCCCTCACGTCTGGCAAAACCATAAAGACTATTTCGAACCGGATTCCGGACTGGTTGCCCGGTCCATCGTGATCAAATTTGAGGAAGATTTTCTTGGCGAGCCTTTTCTGAATCTACCCGGGAATATACTGATAAAAGACCTTTTACTTAACCGTTCCAAGCGGGGCATGCTGTTCCGGAATGAAGCCAAAGCAACACTTACCGGGCTGATTTACGAAATTTCTAAGACAACAAGCGATTTCAACCGGCTGATGCTGCTGATCCGGATTCTGAACATCATGGCCGGCACAAAGGATTTTGAATATGTCTCCAGCACTTCTTATTCAAAAGTGATCAAATCCAATGACTATGAGCGCCTTGATAAGGTTTTCAAATATGTTATGACTAACTTTCAGCAGAAGATCGAACTGGAAGAAATTGCAAAGATCGCCAGCCTCTCCCCTTCTGCTTTTTGCAAATACTTTAAAAGCCGGACTCTTAAAACTTTTACCCAGTTCCTGAATGAAGTCAGGATAGGGCATGCCTGCAAGCTGCTTATGGATAAGAATGTGAATGTAAATCAGGCCTGCTATATGTCGGGATTTAAATACTTGTCGTATTTTTACAGGCAGTTCCAGACCATTCACCATGTAACGCCCCTGAAATATAAAAGAATGTTTTTTGAAAGTGAGCTGAATCCCGGACTTGACAACCAACTTCAGGATAAGTATGTACTATGAAAGGCATAAGGAACATAACCTGTCGCACATGAAAACAGCCTTCGGAATTTGTCTTCAGTATTTTATCCCGATGCGCCGGGAGGATTCGGAAAGATCGGAGATGGTCAGCCAGATCCTGTTTGGAGAAACCTTTCGTATTACCAATGAAAGTAAGCAGGGAAAATTTGCCCTCATAAAAACGGATATAGACGGATATGAAGGATGGATCGATACCAGGACGATACGGTACATGGAGGAGGAGACTTATTTTCATTATACCGGACTGCAGCCCTTAATCCTTCACAAAAATGTAAGCATGACGTCATCTTCCCCGGGCTATCCCCCAATTAAAGCCGGTGCCGGCAGTACTTTCAGACCAGAAAACGGTGTGCTCCTGCCTGATCTTGACATGTATACCATTCCTCCTGACCTTACACAGGGATCGGCAACGGAAAAAAGGTCCCTCCTGATGAGCTTCAGTGAACATTTTATCTCGGTCCCCTATCTCTGGGGTGGCAGGTCCGACGTAGGCACCGATTGCTCCGGGCTGGTTCAGAACCTGTTCAGACAGGCCGGTATCTCTCTTCCCAGGGATGCTTCCCAACAGGCGCTTACAGGAAAAACACTAAGCTTTATTTCGGAGGCAAGGCCCGGCGATCTCGCCTTTTTTGATAATGAGGATGGCGTGATCGTGCATACCGGCATCATCATGGGTAATCATAAGATCATCCATGCATCGGGCCGGGTGAGGATTGACAAAATCGATCACCAGGGAATTTACTCAGGGGAAGATTCAAAATATACCCATAAACTCAGGGTACTGAAAAATGTCATCGACTGAACCATTTCATATCATTCACTTTAAAACCCATTGAAATGATTACCGTAAACACTCCCGAAATTCCCGGAAGGGAAATTACTGAAGCCCTTGGCATTGTCCGGGGAAACACCATCAGGGCAAGGAACATTGGCAGGGATTTCCTTGCGTTTCTGAAGAATGTGGTTGGCGGCGAGATCAAGGAATACACCAAGCTGATGACCGATTCACGCGAGGAAGCTTTGTCCCGGATGATCAAAGATGCTGAAAGGCTCGGCGCCGATGCCGTGGTAAATGTCCGCTTTTCCACCTCCATGGTTATGCAGGCCAGTTCCGAGATCCTGGCTTATGGCACGGCCGTGAAACTAAAACCCTGAAGTCATGAGCTGCGACAGGATTGCAACCATCGTCTCCGTCATCATCTTTCTTGTGGTGCTGGTGGCTTTGGTAATCGTCATTATCAGGCGTGTCAGGGAAAAGAAAGACGAAGATTTTGAGGACAGGCCGTGGTGAGAGGGAAGAGGGGAAGATGTGAAGAAGAGGAGAAGAGGTGAGAAAGAGGGAGGAGATTGGGGAAGGGAAGAGGAAAAATCCTGATCCCGGGGATTGGGTCGATGAACCCGTGACCGGTAACCCATGCCAAGCCGCGGTTTTTGCCAGTATTGTGAATGGACATTGATCCCGGGAACCCTGGAAGAGTTCAATTATAGTTTCCGATTTTTTACCGGAACAGTTTCGCCTGCATTCAGAACGGTTATCGATCACAGGTACCCCTGAGGGGTTCAATAATGGTAGCCAGCGTTTTTTGTGGTTGAAATGGCCGGCTTTTACCCTTTATCCTACCACTTTTAATCATTATTTCCGACTGTCCCGGCAATCATCTCAGGAAAAATCACATCCCTGGTTAGAAGGTCGAGATAGGCTTATACAAAAAAGGACTGAAATATTTTTGCAGTGAGAAAAAAAAATGATGATTTCAGCTGACATTCATCAAAACGGATGTCATCCTTTTGGGTGAGTTGATAACTTTTCGTCAAAAAGTTGAAATGGGGACGCTGAGATTTGGGGGGTGAAAGTCATTAAGGGCGGCGGGTTTGGAAGGCGGGGGTGGGATCCCTTTTCAAGAAAAGACTCCTTAGAATGATGAAGCCCTTTGCTGTGCCCCGATTTTACCTTGTCCCCGGCGTAGGGCGGCGAGGAACTTTTCGTAGAGACACACCTTGAAGACACACGAAGCATGTCTATGTTAAGAAGGGAGTTAGGGAGTTAGGGAGTTAGGGAATTAGGGAGTTAGGGAGTTAGGGAGGGTTGAGGGATTGAGGGATTGAGGGATTGAGGGATTGAGAGATTGAGAGATTTAGGGATTGAGAGATTTAGGGATTGAGTGACTTGTCAGACGGGAGATCTGAATATTGAATGAACCAAATCGTTGAGACGTGATGCTTCACGTCTGTGAAAAAACCGGATACCCAATCTTTGATAATCTGTGACAATCTGTGTAATCTGTGGTGAATCTTTGGTGAAAATAAAGGTTGAATCCGCAGACGGGCGAAGGACATAGTAAATGCTACCGTGGGCTGGGTTTCCGCTTTAGGGGACTAATGGGTGAGCGTGGGAAGGAAGGTTTTGGAAAAAAGAGCAAGAGAAAGAGTGGGAAGAAAGTCAAAAGTTAGGGAGTTAGGGAGTTAGGGAGTTAGGGATTAAGGGGTGTGGGCGGCGAAAACAATACCTGGTGTCCTGCGACGTTATAACAGGGCCGGTGGTATCGATGAGAAACATAACCACATCCATGAAACCTGATACTCATGAGTTTCACCTACAAATATCCTCGTCCTGCCTTAACGGCTGATGTATTACTGTTTCACAACGAAAACGGGAGGGTGTCGGTTCTCCTGGTACGCCGCAAATTTCCACCCTTCGAAGGCAGGTGGGCACTGCCCGGCGGATTCATGAACCTTGACGAAACTCTCGAAAACGCAGCCCGTCGGGAGCTTCAGGAGGAAACATCGATCATCGTAAATGACCTCATTCCGTTCCATGTCTTCGATGAGATAGGACGTGACCCCCGTGGCCGGACCATCACCCTGACCTTTTATGCCCTCCTGTCAGAAAAGCCCGCAGCTGCCATGGCCGGGGATGACGCCTCCGAACTCAAATGGTTTGACCTTGATGACCTTCCCGGCCTCGCCTTCGATCACCGTAAAATCATTGCTCTTGCACAGGAAGAAATCCTGTAGGTTAAGGATCATGCCTCCTGAGAGGGTATTATGTAACTAAAGTTTCGCGTTTCATTAGGGAACCTAGAAAACATAAACATGGAACACGGATCCCGTTCAAGAATGCCGGGACAGGTGAATGAGGATGAAGGGTTAAGAGGGAACACAGATCCCGATGAGGTAAAAGAAGATGAAGATAATATCGAAGAATATCCAAAATGAGGAAGTCCCCTCATCACTCCATAACTCCATAACTTCCTAACCTCTAACTTCCTAACTCCCTAACTTCTATCTTCAGCACCTCCACCACCCCCGCCTTCCAACCCTAAGCCCCGTACCCCGGTATTTCCCCATGCACCCTTCATCCTTTTACCTTTTTTACTATATTTGTCCTTTAATTTAAACCTGCCCTTCAGGCTTGAACTTAAGGAAAAAATGATATGGATAATTTTACGTTGACCCATCTGAGAGAGCTGGAATCGGAATCCATTTATGTGATCAGGGAAGTAGGAGCTCAGTTTGAACGGCCTGCCCTTTTATTTTCCGGCGGGAAAGATTCCATTGTGATGTATTACCTGGCCAGGAAAGCCTTCTTTCCTGCAAAAGTACCTTTTCCCTGCCTTCATATCGATACCGGCCACAACTTCCCGGAAACGCTTGAATTCCGGGATAAGCTGATGGATGATACCGGTGGTAAATGTCTCGTACGCTTCGTGCAGGATTCGATTAACTCGGGTAAGGCCGTAGAAGAAATCGGCGTCAATGCCAGCCGCAACGTTCTCCAGACGGTGACCCTTCTCGATGCCATCGAAGAATTTAAGTTTGATGCTGCCCTGGGTGGTGGACGCCGGGACGAAGAAAAAGCCCGGGCTAAGGAACGCTTCTTCTCTCACCGGGACGAGTTCGGACAGTGGGATCCGAAAAATCAAAGACCCGAACTCTGGAATATTTTTAACGGCAAAAAACAGATGGGCGAACACTTCCGTGTTTTCCCGCTCAGCAACTGGACCGAGATGGATGTCTGGCAGTATATTTTCATGGAGGACATCGATATTCCCCAGCTTTACTTCACTCATAAACGTGAGGTATTCAACCGCGACGGCGTATGGCTTGCCACCGCACCCTTCATGCAGATGAAGCCTGATGAGAAACCGGAAACACTCGATGTCAGATGCCGTACAATTGGCGACATCTCCTGCACCGGACTTACCCTGTCAACCGCCACCACCCTCGAGGAGATCATCCAGGAAGTTGCTGCCACCCGGGTTACCGAACGCGGAGGCAGGTATGACGACCGCCGGTCGGAAGCTGCTATGGAAGACCGTAAAAAAGAAGGCTATTTTTAACCGGTACAGCAGGTTTCCCCGGCATGGCCTCTGTTTAGGCCTGCCTGATCGGTTCAGAATGAATCAATTTAATGAGAATGGAATAATCCCATAGATCCAGAAAAAAAATTCGAATCAATATACCATGATAAAGGAAAAAGAAAGCCCCACCCCCGGATACCTCGATATGCAGTTGCTGAGGTTCACGACGGCAGGCAGTGTGGACGACGGCAAAAGCACGCTCATCGGACGGTTGCTTTACGACAGTAAATCGATCTTTGAAGACCAGATGGAAGCTGTCAAGTTGGCCAGTGAACGAAGGGGTGACGAACATGTCAACCTGGCGTTGCTTACCGACGGACTACGAGCCGAAAGAGAACAGGGCATCACCATTGATGTGGCTTACCGCTATTTTGCCACACCCAAAAGGAAATTTATCATTGCCGACACCCCGGGTCATATCCAGTATACCCGAAATATGGTGACCGGCGCTTCCACCGCCAACCTGGCTATCATACTGGTCGACGCCCGCAACGGAGTACTGGAACAGACCATAAGACATGCTTACATCGCCTCACTATTACGGATCCCGCATGTTGTGATCTGTATTAACAAAATGGACCTGGTGGAATATAAGGAAGAACGGTTCGAAGAAATCAGGGAACATTTCGACAGTTTTTCTTCCAAACTGGATCTGAAAGATGTCCGTTATATTCCCATCAGTGCCTTAAAGGGTGACAATGTAGTGGGAAGGTCAAAAAATATGACCTGGTACGACGGCCCCACTCTGCTTTATCTCCTGGAGACCATTCATATTTCAAGCGATCTGAATTTTGTCGATGGCCGTTTCCCTGTTCAGTATGTCGTCCGTCCGCAGTCGACCGAATACCATGATTACCGCGGATATGCCGGCCGTATCGCAAGCGGCACCTTTAAAAAGGGGGATGCAGTTAAAGTTCTCCCTTCGGGCTTCACTTCTGTTATAAGTTCTATTGACACCATGAAAGGCAGTCTTGAGGAGGCGTTCCCTCCGATGTCGGTAACACTTACCCTTGCTGATGATATCGACATCAGCCGCGGTAATATGATCGTTCTCGACAATAATAAAGAGCCGGTGGTAAGCCAGGATATCGAACTGATGGTTTGCTGGCTGGGTGAAAAACCGATGGCCCTCAACGGGAAATATACAGTACGCCATACTTCAAACGATGTACGCTGCATAATCAAGGAAGTGACCTATAAGATGAATATCAATAACATGGAAAAGGATTTTAAAGACAAGAACATTGCTCTGAATGAGATCGCCAGGATTAAGATCCGGACCACTCAGCCTTTGTTTTTTGATTCCTACAGGATCAACCGACAGACCGGGAGCCTGATCCTCGTGGATGAAGCTACGAATAATACGGTCGGGGCTGGGATGATTGTGTGATGAGAAGGGAATGGACTGATAATCATAATCTATGTTAATCTGTGTTAATCTGTGGTGAAACTCTTCCAGTTTTTTCACCACAGATTACACAGATTAACACAGATTACTCTTCCTTTGTCTCCCTCAACCTTTCTCCACTCTGTTCTCAGTCCTAAGCTCTCCGCTATCTCTACCCTTTCAGTTCAGGCAAAAAAAAACCGCTCATTACTGAGCGGTTTTTTATGTTCAATACTATAACAACCTATTTCTTCTTGATAAGTCTGTCATGGAGAACTGCGGTATTAATCTGACTTGTACCTACAGATTTCTTAGGTGTAACATTTGATGCTCCCGGGCCAAGATAGTAGGTCACGTTGGTACCCCACCACAGGCCTGTATCATTGAGGGAAGGAGTTACACTGAACTGAATATACTGATCGCAGGTATTCAACTGAGGTTCGGTGAAATCATCGAACCAGAGTCTTCCATATCCCCAGCCAAAAAGGTCAACAGGAACAACCATAACACTGGCACCGCCAGGTGAAGTAATCTGGTAGGTCTTCGTGTCGATTGCGAGCTGATAAGTACTGCTGGCATCACCTGTAAACAATCCTACAATGTCTATAACAAGATTATCTGTGGTAGACATGTCAGCATTTTTTGTCATAGAAACGGTATAAGCTGCATCTCCCGAGTTGTCGTTCCAATGCTCAAGAGCATCGACTGCATCACCCAGATAGTCAGCTTCTACAAAAGGACACGGAACCGGCAGATGAACAGCTACAGCTCCTCCTTTGAGTACAAGCGCAACGTTCCTGGTACTGGGAGCGGTGGTAATCGTACCATCGGGCAGATATCCGGGAATGACTTTACCATCGGTGAGGGTGATGTCGGTGTAGAAATCGAACGAATCCCCTTCTTTGATGTCACTGTCGGCTGAAATCTTGTCGAACAGGCTCACCAGGTCGGCTACAGTAACCTCAACAGTTGAAGGTACCGTAGATACGTCAGCCACGGTTTTAGGATCGGAATAATCGCCGTTGTAAACCACTTTTACTGTCAGTTTATCAAAGGGATATTTGAAGAGTGCGTCAACTACCATGTCGAACTTGAATGCGCCGAAGTTATTACGATCGATCAGATAGTCGGAGGTTGGCGCCAAAGTCAGTACTCCGACGTTGGAGGACTGAATATTATTTGGCATCCTGCCGTTATTATCTTTTTCACAACCCGCGAAAAAGAATATAACGGAAAGAATCATAAAAATACGAACGATATATTTCATAATTTTCCTTTTTTAAATGAATTCACTATTACTTATCCCAGAATATCTTCTCAGACGTGATATTTGCTTTCTGAGCCGGTGCATTTTTGTTCAGAGTCAGTTCGTCGTTAAAATACGGCCATGACACGGGATAATCCCGAGTTCTCTGAACAGGTACGATACCATTTCCGTCAGGTCCGCCACTCATCTGTCCGGCAATACCTGTGTCGGTTGAGTTGGGGTCGTTCGGATCGAACAAAACCGGATATCCTGTTCTACGGTAGTCGGTATACTGATCATGTGACGTGCCGAAGCTGGAAAGCCATTTTTCAGTCATGATCAATTCCATTTGTCGGTCAGCAGAAGCGACAGTAAACAGGGTATCGATCGCACTGATATAAGCATCACGAACAGTACTTGTAATGGTCGGAACAGTCTGGCTGACATGAGCAGCGCCGATTGCAACCTGGTTAACCTGGTTGAATGAAGCTTTCAAAGCCAGATCAAATACATCCTTGAGAGCGTTCGGGCTGGTAGCTTTACCGGAAGCTAAAAGTTCAGCTTCAAGATAATACCGGTCAGCATAGGTAATCAGGCGGCAGGGAGCAGCTCCCGTAGCGTCGGAAGTCGAGAAACCGGCTGTACTTGTTGATCCTTTACCATCATCATATCGTCCGCCACAAGGATATATACCCATCATAGAGAATGTAGCACGTCCTGCAGCATCGCGGTTTGGTCCGGTCGATCCGAAATAAATGGAAACGAAATTACCATCCCTGAATTCCACCTTATTTTCAGGACTTTTACTAGCATTAAGCTGGTTTACCCAGTAATAAGGAATTCTCGGGTCAGTAATACCGGTCAGGATATGATCGTTGTTACCCATCATGATATTAAACAACCAGGGGCTGATATAGTTACTGATCTGGCCTCCGCCGTATTCGGTAACAAATGCAGGGTTCCTGTCGTCAGGTGAGGATTGTTTTCCATAAGGGATGTTGAAACTCTGAGCCCATGTGGAAATCAAACTGTCTGGTCCGTTGGCAAGCAGGGCATCCACTTTAGCCTGGTCGTACATGGAAGGAACGTCTTTAACCTGCGTATACAGCTTCAGTTTAAGAGTGTTAGCCATCCTGATCCATGAGTCGATTTTACCGCCGTAGATAAGATCGTCGCCCGTTGGGGTCAGAAGGTTAATATCAGCTGAATCCTTCTTCATATCAGCAATGCCTTCATCGATGAGATTAAAGAGGCTTGCATAAATATCCTGGTCTGTATCAAAAGCAGGATCTAGGTTACCTTTAACATTAGCCTGAGAGTAAGGGATATTTCCCCAGAGGTCAACCATGGTACTGAAGGTATAAGCTTTCAGTACTTTCCCGATGCCTGCATACTGGAAATTCTTGGAAGTGGTCCCTAGTGAGATCAGCAGTTCGACGTTTTGTAAAACCCCATGACTGTTGTTGAAAACTGAATAGAAATCATCCCAGTAATTCTCAACATAAGCGGAACCGGTGATGCCATAGTTATCTTCATCGGGCTGACGGGAAGTCAGCTGGTGAGTAAATACAGCGGTAGAGTACCCGACTGATTCGAAGTCCAAGGTGAAAATACTACCTATGGAAGCCTCTATGCCCGGGAGCAAATACCTTATATTTGGAACGTCCGGGTTGTTTGGATCATGATTAACATTCAGAAAATCCTTACAGCCCGCTACACCTATGAGCATTGCGGCAAGCAAAAAGATTTTAATTTTCTTCATAATATTATATTTTTAATTTATTTAAAATGTCAACTTCAGGTTGAAACCTATCCTCTTCACTGAAGGTGCTACTGTATATTCAATTCCCTGAACGTTCGAGTTTCCGTAACCGTTTACATCCGGATCGAAATGGGTGTACTTGGGAATATTAGGACAGTAGTACCACAGGTTCCTGCCTGTAATGCTGAAATTCACGCTTCCGAAAGGAGTCTTATTGATCCATTTTTCGGGGAATTCATAACCGAGGGCTACTTCTCTCAGACGCCAGGTTGTAGCATCATAAACATTGTAGTATCCGGCAGCATTTATAGCGAAGGATTCACCGAAATAAAGGTCGTTCACTGTTACCTGCGTAACGTTCTGGATTTCGTTTCCATTAGCGTCCAGAATAGCAGTGGCTGTATTCGGGTCACCGTAAACACCCGGGATGATTACTGTTTTTTCCCTGTCTTCGGTATCTTTTGTGACGCCACGGCCAAGCATTGTGCTGACAGAATTTGAGAATACATCTCCGCCTTGCCTGTATTCAACCAGGGCGCTCACTGAGAGACCTTTAAAGGTCAATGTATTGGTCAAACTGGAAATGAAATCCGGGTTAGGATCACCGTAGAATTTCTGGTCCTTGGCACGGATAAGAAATCCCGAACCTTTGTCAATCAGGAGATTTCCCTGGTCATCGGTAGCGTCATAGTTACCATAAAATACACCATAAGGCTGACCAATGGCGATCATAATGGACGGGTCACCGAACAGAGCGGCAAGACTGATCTTTTTTACATCACCATAAATTGCTTTTACTTCACTCTTGTTATGCGTGAAGGCACCGTACATGGTCCATTCGAAACCGCTCGTTGTGCGCACAGGAGTGAGGTTAAGTCCGATTTCAACACCGGTGTTGTTCAGTTTACCAACATTGAGGTAACGAGATGTATAACCTGACGAGGGAGCTGTCTGGACCGCGGTGATAAGGCTCGTTGAATTGTTGTTATAATAGGTAAGGTCGATACCAAACCTGCGGTTAAAGAATACGAGGTTTGTTCCCACTTCAAATTCACCCTTGAATTCAGGTGCCAGGTCGGTACTAAAGAACGTATCCGGAGCACCCATAGCCGGCTGACCAAGGATCGGCGTATTATATACGTAGTATGCTTCATAGATGGAGTAAGGACTTGCATCATTACCCACTTTACCCCAGGCTATGCGGAACTTACCATAATTAAATACATCGCTCTGCAATCCTTTGAATGCTTCTGTAAGCAGGAAGGAAAGGGATGCAGCAGGATAGAAGTATGAATTGTTACCGGGAGCAAGGGTTGATGACCAGTCGTTACGACCTGTCACATCCAGGAACAGGTAATCGTCATACCCCAGGGTGATATCACCGAAAAGACCAATAATTCTTCTTTTGGTAATTCCACCGCCGAAAGGAACAACAGCCAGTGTGTTATTCAGGTCGAAAATACCGGGTGCGATAATGCCTTTGCCCTGGAACAGTTTACGTGCAGTGGCACGCTGGTTAACACTCTGTCCGACAAAACCGGTAAAGGTCAGTTTTTCGCCGAAATTATGGTTAACGGTCAGTAAAAGATCTGATTCAAGTTCGGTGTAATTATAGTCATCGGTGACGATACCGCCAATGCCTTCATAACCTCTTGATCCGATATCAACCACCTGTTTGCTGCCCTGGATAAGGGTATTGGCACCCATCCTGTAGGATACATTCAGCCAGTTGGTGAGGTCATAGCTAAGGTTCATATTAGCCACGATACGGTCCATATTCGTGGTAACCTGGTTGTGTTTCCATGACCACAGCGGGTTGTCGAACTGTGCGCCGTTCGGCTGCAGCGGACCACCGTCAGCTGTTGTATAAGGTCTCATGATCCAGGTACGTCCAAGCCACAATGCCCTTGCAAAGGATGAAGCAGCTTCCTCTGAGGAGGATTGGTTGTTACCGAAGAGTCCGCCGACCTGCTTGCTGGAAGTGTAAGAAACGCTACCGTTTACTTTCAGACCGTTTTCAAGCTGCGTGGTTCCGCCAACGCTGGCAGCATAGCGGTTGAAACTTGAGTACGGAATGTAACCGGCATTATTCAATGCAGATGCCGTGAAGTTCAGGGCTGAACGTTCACTACCGGCAGCAATGTTAATGGAGTTATCATAAACAACGCCAACATTAAAGAGGTCTTTTACGTTATTGGGCTGTGCAACATATGCGAGAGAATCACCAAAACCGAGTCTCTGATATTCACTGCTCCATATAGGTATGGAATCCCTTGAATCAAATCTTGGGCCCCATGATCCGTTAGCATTGGAATAGTCGAAATTGGCGCCGTTGCCATAGGTATTCTGATATTCCGGCAGATGAGCAATGGTTTCGAAGTTGACCGAACTGTTCAGTGTCACTTCAAGACCTTTCCTGGATGCCTGCGGGTTACCGGTTTTAGTGGTAATTACAACCACACCGTTCATAGCCCTTGATCCGTAAAGGGCAGCAGCAGCAGCGCCTTTCAGGATGGTCATCGATTCGATGTTGTTCGGGTCCAGGGAAGAGATACCACTACCATACGCACCACCACCACTATTCTGGTCGGTTGTGGCAACCATCACGTTACTATAAGGAATACCATCAACGACAAACAATGGCTGGTTGTCACCGGTGAAAGATGAGTTACCCCTGATCGTGATCCTGGTAGCTGTACCAGGTGCACCACTGGAGCTGCGAATGTCAACACCGGGAACTTTTCCCTGCAAGGCTTTCAGTAAGTCAGGTTCTGATTTCCTGATGGTTTCATCAGTATTCACATCCACCACTGAGTAACCAAGTGCTTTCTGCTGTCTCGAAACACCTATGGCCGTAACAACGACTTCATCGATGTTAAGTGCATCTGTTGCCAGAATAACATCAATCTGTGTCTTTCCGCTGATCTGAACTTCCTGGGTTCTCATGCCAACAAAACTGAAAACCAGTGTAGTTGCATTGGAAGGTACTGAAATCGAATACTTACCATTGATGTCAGTTACCGTACCGACCGTAGTTCCTTTGACTACAACCGATACTCCAGGCAATGGAGCCCCATCTTCTGAACTGCTCACATTACCTGTAATCTGTACTCCCTGCGCTTGCAAAGCCATGCCAAGAAACACAAAAAGTGCCAGTAATACGGTAAATCTTTTCATAGATAGAAATTTTAGGTTTATAAATAGTTAATTAAAAAATGATACTTTGATGCCAAATCTATAAAAAATTTAGATTAAAAAAAATTATCATAAAAAAGTTTAGTCCTCTATATATAATAGTCTGTCGCATAAATTGCAGAGTTAAGCCCAAAAATACTTCAGATTTTAAGAAATATTCCTGATAAGCTTTTAAAATTAGTCATTTTAAGGCAAAGCAGGCGATTTGGGACCGTGATTTTGATCGTGATTTAGAATCAATATAAAAGAGGGGGCATGAAAAAATCAGGAAAGAATCCTCCCAAACTTTAAAACGCATCTTATCCTTGTCGTTATACGCTGTTTTAGAATGGTTTATGACATTTTTACCAGTTGCAACGGATCCATTATCCGGGCTGACACGCCAGATTGATCCAAAATTATGTTATATAGCATATGCATCAAAGCCTTAGAACTGTTCTTCAGCCGGCCATTTGGCAGTCAAAGGAATATTTAATTTTCCGGACTCCGGAGCTGAAACATCAGGAAAAGTATTTCAGTCTGATACCAGCACTGAAGAAATGTTATGTAATATCTCCGAAAGCCATACAATGCTGAAATAAATTCCGATCTTTAAAGGTCGTTGCAAACAAAATCAATGAACTGATAATGAACAGGATAATCGAATGCGTCCCCAATTTTTCCGAAGGGCGGGACATGAAAATAATTGACCAGATCGTTGCTTCCGTTAAGTCGGAAGAGGGTGTAAACCTGCTTGGTGTTGACCCCGGGAAGGCTACCAACCGTACCGTAATTACCTTTGTGGGAGAACCTGACGCCGTGACCGAAGCTGCCTTCAGGGCTGTGAAAATGGCCTCGGAGCTCATCGATATGTCGTCGCATCGTGGCGAACACCCGCGGTTTGGGGCTACCGATGTTTGTCCGCTGGTACCGGTTTCGGGAATAACCATGGAAGAAACGGTTGAATACGCCAGGAAGCTTGCTGAGAGAATCGGCAATGAACTGGACCTCCCGGTTTATTGTTATGAAAATGCAGCTTTCACAAAAAAACGGCGTAACCTGGCAACTGTGCGTTCAGGGGAATATGAGGGACTGCCAGGTAAACTGTCTGATCCTGAATGGAAACCAGACTTCGGGCCGGCCCGTTTCAATGCACGCACCGGTGCGGTAGCAGTCGGAGCCCGCGATTTTCTCGTGGCCTACAATGTCAATCTGAATACCACTTCCACACGCCGCGCCAATGCCATTGCGTTTGATGTCAGGGAAAAGGGCCGGGTAAAACGGAAAGAAAACCTGATTACAGGCGAAATCATCCGGGACGACGATGGCCTTCCCATATACGTCCCTGGCACCCTGAAGGCCGTTAAAGCGATTGGCTGGTATATCCAGGAATATGGTATTGCACAGATATCCATGAACCTTACCAATATATCCGTGACCCCGGTTCATAAGGCCTTTGACGAAGTTACGCGAGCTGCCGGGTTAAGGGGTATCCGTGTTACCGGGTCCGAACTGGTCGGACTCGTGCCTCTTAAAGCGATGCTCGACGCCGGGCGGTATTTCCTGGGAAAACAACAGCGCAGCAAAGGGATCTCCGATAAAGAACTCATTAAAATAGCCGTCAAATCACTCGGCCTTGACGATCTATACCCTTTTATTCCAGAAGACAAAATCATCGAATACAAGATGCAGCGTGACAAGAAGGAACAGAAACTCACGGAGCTGAGTTTCGAAG
This sequence comes from uncultured Bacteroidales bacterium, assembly GCA_963732905.1. Lineage (GTDB taxonomy): Bacteria > Bacteroidota > Bacteroidia > Bacteroidales > DASQZK01. The sequence continues at coordinate 424,308 of CAVTBM010000001.1, read as the reverse complement.
ATTTTATGAATGAAACAGCCTCGGAGTCTCCTGCCCCCGGAGGAGGCTCGGTTAGCGCAGCACTTGGCGCCCTTGGCACAGCCCTTGGCACCATGGTGGCCAACTTGTCAGCCCATAAACGCGGGTGGGATAACCGATGGGAGGAATTCAGCGATTTTGCGGAGAGGGGGAAAACGATCCAGGAGGAATTGTTATCCCTGATTGACGAAGATACCCGGGCTTTCAACCAGATCATGGAGGCATACAGGCTGCCCACCAGATCGGACAACGAACGTAAAGCCCGTACTTCCACCATTGAAACGGCAACCCGGAATGCCATCGCTATCCCCTTCAGGGTGATGCAATCGGCTTTCAAAGCCTTCGATATTCTTGAAGCCATGGCTGAAAAAGGAAATCCCAATTCCGTTTCCGATGCCGGAGTAGGGGCCCTCGCGGTGAGGTCAGCTATAAGAGGTGCATGGCTGAATGTGAGGATCAACGCCAAAGGGCTAAAAGATTCTGAATTCCTCAATACGATCCTGAATGAAGGAACCGGGCTTGTAAATAAATCGGATCAAAGGGAATCCCAAATATTGGAAATTGTGGAGAAGAAGATTGGTTAAGCAGAGGCGTGCCGAGGCGCGCCTTTACGAAAATATCATATAGCCGACCCTCCTCTTTCCCCCGTCCGGATGCGGACGCATTCTTCCAGATGGGTGACAAAAATTTTCCCGTCACCTATTTCACCTTCAAGCCCGTCGTGCGACCTTGCCGCATGAATGATCGTGTTAACGGTGATGTCTACAAAGGCATCATTGACGGCAATTTCAATTTTAACCTTTGGAATAAGATTAGGAATCACTTTCTGGCCCCGGTACCATTCCTCCTGTTGCTGCTGTCCGTGTCCGGAAACCCGGCTTACCGTTATCCGGGTTATTTCTGCATTAATGAGAGCCTGTCTTACTAGTTCGAGCTGGGCGTCCCTGATGATTGCCGTTATGAGTTTCATGATTTACGCGATTGATTTATGATGCGTCACAAGATTCTTATAGGTCTATGTACCGAAATTAATTTGGATTTAGCATTCCGTAACCTCTTTCACCGTGATAGGAATGGTCGAGACCATACATTTCGTCATGTTCTGCCGACCTGACTTTAACAAATTTGTTTATGACAAAAATAATAATTAGAGTCATCACGGCTGCATAAGCAATCGCGATTCCAACGGCGAGAGCCTGTACACCCAACTGTTGCCACATGGTCCAGCTGCCGCCGGCAGCTTCAGCAGCTTCGGCCATCCATGAAGGCCGGATAAAAAAGGTAAGCATCAGGGCACCAATAATTCCGCCAATACCGTGGATACCGAAAGCATCCAGGCTATCATCATAGCCCAGACGGTTTTTCATAGATATCGCCATATAACAACCCAGTGAGGCCAGTACACCAAGGATCATGGCACCATAGGGTTGTACAACTCCTGCCGCCGGTGTTACAGCCACCAATCCGGCCAGAATACCGCTGGCAAAACCGAGAGCGGTCGACTTTCCCTGATGAACGCCTTCGATCAGCATCCAGGAAAGCCCCCCGGCTGCCGCAGCAACCTGCGTTGCCGTCAGGGCCTGTGCCGTTGAAAGTCCGCTTGAAATACTTGAACCGGCATTGAAACCGAACCAGCCGACCCAAAGAAGACCCGCACCCAGCATGGTTATCACCATATTGTTTGGCCGGATCACCTGGTACGGATATCCCCTTCTTGGTCCGATAAATAAGGCAGCAACGAGTCCGCTGACCCCGGCAGATATGTGAACGACGGTTCCCCCTGCAAAATCGATGGCCCCCCTGGCCCCCAGGTTATAAATAAATCCATCGGATGCCCACACCCAGTGACAAAGCGGGTTGTAAACAAGTAGGCCCCAAACAGCAATAAAAATACAGTAAGCCTTGAACGACACTCTTTCAGCAAAAGCCCCGGCAATAAGCGCCGGCGTTATTATGGCAAATTTTCCCTGGAACATGGAAAATACATATTCCGGAACACCGGAACTGAGAATGCTGTCATCAATCCCGCTGAGAAACACATCATGCTTGCTCCATCCGATCCAGCCCCCAAGCGCATTCGGCCCGAAACACATGCTGTAACTGACAATCACCCATAAAACAGCCATGATTCCCATTGCTGCAAAACTGTGCATCATGGTCCCAAGAACGTTCTTCGTGCGGACCAGACCTCCGTAAAACATCGCCAGTCCAGGCACCATCAGAAGCACCAGGGCAGTACTCGTGAGCATCCAGGCAGTGGCCCCACTGTCGATCGCATTTCCGTCCGAAGCAAAAGTTCCGCCCATTAATCCAAACAGGAAAATGAATATAAAAATGACTTTTTTCAGGGAGACTCTCATAATTTTAAGAGATTGATGGTTAAAAATGAGATAATGCTGCAAATGTATAATTATTTTTAGGGTTATACTTCATTATTGTTACTTTTTTTGTGTAACATATCATTTTTTTAGACATATTTTAAATAATATGTGTGATATTGTAACTATACCCCCTTCATAATCATGGGTTGTCTGTAAATTATAGGTTTTTTTCAGAATGGAAATACCAGGAATAATGGAAGTATAGAAAAGGGAGAAAATGTTTTGGTAAATGTCAGACCGAACGGCATTATAGCTTCATAGCTTAACCTCTTTCCCTCCCTTTCACCTTCTGACCTTTGCCTTTCCGCGCTCTGCGCTCTCCGTCCGGGCAGAGTCCGGGGAATCGTCTTTTTAAGAAGTCTTGGTTTAGATAGGGTATCCCTCCCCCGCCTTCCAAACCCGCCGCCCTTAATGACTTTCTCTCCCCAAATCTCAGCGTCCCCATTTCCCCTTTTTGACGAAAAGTTATCAACTCACCCTAAATGATGACATCCGTTTTGATGAATGACAGCTGATATCAGAATATTTTTTATCTCACTGCAAAAATATTTCAGTCCTTTTTTGTATAGGGAAATCTTGTCTCCAAACCGTCACCGGTTATTGCCACCGGTTACCAATTGACCGGTCGAAGGTAGAGATGCCTTGGGGCGTGTATCTAAGAGAAGAATGGATTAATTCGGCGGTCATTCATGGGGTATGCCGAGGGGAGCGCCTGTACCAAAATAAAAAATCGATGATCATTCAATGGAAAGACGCGACAAGGCGTGTCTCTACGATTGTTTCTAAGTTGTCTTGTCTTTTGTCACCCTTTCCAAATTCAACCTTCAGTTTCACCACAGATTACACGGATTATCACAGATGCCGATGGTTATCGGCATAGATTGGGTCCGGTTTTATCATAGACCTGAAGTATCACGTCTCAACGATTTGGTTTTTCATTCAATATTCAGATCTTCCGAATCATTCGATATTCCCCTCAATCACTCAATCCCTAACTCCCTCCCTTCTCCCAACACTAACCTCTCGCTCAGATCCCCGCCGACCGTGCCGGCAAGCCTCTAAGATACACTTCTTCAATGAGGTCCGAACCGTAAGCATAAGGAAGAAACTCATAACCCGGCACGGTTCGGGTGACGATGAAGCTGGCTATTTTGCCCCTGGCAATGCTTCCTGCCACATCTTCAACCCCCATGGCATAGGCAGAATTGAGGGTGATGGCATTGATCGCTTCTTCCGGCAGCATCCTGAGTTGTATACAGGCAAGGGAAAGGATGATATTCATATTACCTGAAGGAGACGATCCGGGATTATAATCTGAGGCAAGGGCCAGGGGAAGACCCGAATCGATCATCTTCCTTGCCGGGGCATAAGGCAAACCCAGAAAAAAAGAAGCGCCTGGCAATACTGTGGGCATAGTGCCGGTACCGAGAAGGGCCTGGATCTCAGCCTCCCCGGTATATTCAAGGTGGTCGACAGACATGGCTTCATACTTCACTCCAGCCTGGATACCACCGGAGTACCCGAGTTCATTGGCATGGATCTTACCGGTCATCCCGTATTTCATACCTGCCTGAAGGATGCGCTCCGTATCCTCGACGGTAAAAAATCCGGTATCACAAAATACATCGATAAAATCGGCGAGGCCTTCTGCAGCCACAGCGGGGATCATCTCACTGATCACCATATCGACATAAGCCCCGGGATGATCGCGGAACCGTTCAGGCAGGGAGTGAGCGCCTAAAAAGGTGGACTGCACAATCAGCGGGAAATTTTCCCTGATCCGCCGGATCACCCGCAGCATTTTCAGCTCGTCTTCCGTATTCAGTCCGTAACCGCTTTTGATCTCTACGGCTCCGGTGCCCAGACTCATGATCTCCCTAATACGGACCGAGGATTGCTCATACAGTTCATCCTCACCGGTTTCGTGCAGGAGGCGGGCAGAATTAAGGATACCGCCGCCCCTGCGTGCAATTTCCTCATAGCTTATTCCCCTGATTTTATCAATATATTCGATCTCCCTGCTGCCGGCATAGACAATGTGCGTATGGGAGTCGCACCATGCAGGCAGCACCAGTCTGTCTTCCAGACCTGTCACTTTATTTGCTTTCAGGGAATAGCTGGAAGGAAGGGAAGTCATCGGACCGAAATCTTCGATCAGACCGCCGGACACGAGCATAAATGCATTATCGATACAGGGGAGCTCCTTCATGTGCCTGCCTGCCCTGAAACGAACCGGTCCGGTATCAACCTGCACCAGTTTCTTAATATTGATGAACAACTCCGACATTATGCCTGATGGTTCTTTTATTCTACCTTAAAAGATAAGCCATAAATACCCCCAGATAGTTACCGAGGGCATAGCCGATAATTCCGATGATAAGCCCCGGCAGAACTACCGATTTGTTTTTCATGGCTGCGGCTACAACAGGAACAAAGGGTGGCGACATGGAAAGGGCAACGGATGTAATAATGAAATTATCAGCATCAATTCTGAAAATCCTGGAGATGATAGCATGCAGCAGGAGCGAACCGGGGACTGCAAGGAGTATAAACAGGAAGATGGACATCAACACAACCGAATGTCCGTTCCCGACCATCTTGCCCAGATCGGCTTCCGAGGCCACAACCAGTGAGAATACCAGTATAAAATACATTCCCAGCGGAAAAGTTTTTCTGATGCTATTTATGGAAGGTATGAGAGAGGCAAGAATACCAAGGGTCGTAATGGTAAGGATGGCCACCACCATCTTGTAATTTTCAGAAAAAAGAAAACTAAGTCCGCCGCCAACGGCAAATATAAACGCAGAGATGCCAAAGGCTTTCAGCAATGGAATGAAGGTTTTCCTTTTAAAAATTCCTTCATAGGATTCAAATTCCTCGACGATTTCCGCCGTGTGATTCTTTATTTCCTCCCCGTCCTTATATTTATAAGGTTTCATAAACAGGAGGAAGAACCGTTGCCCAACGGTAATCAGGAAGAGGAGGATAAAAGCCCCGACAATCAGGTCACTGGTATGGGTGAGGATGTACAACTCTGAAGGCACCTTCAGCATTTCCGCTATGGCAGCCAGGTTGGGTGTTCCACCAGAATAGACGCCGACAAGCATCCCCGAGATCTTCCAGGCTTCCGGGATGATATCCTTGAAAATAAAATAGCCAATGGTAATCATAATTATGACAGACACTAATCCAAGCACGAGAGAAAGAAGGGTCTGCCTGGCCATTCCAAACCATTTTCTGATGTCTTCCGAGAACAAAAGCAATGGGATAGCCAGCGGAATGGTAATGGTTGTCACCAGGTCCTGCAGCGGATAAATATCTGCCGGAAGAATTTTCAGGTTGCCTAAAAGCAATCCCACAACATAACAAATAATAATCGCCCCGATTTTTCGGATCATGGAATATTTACCAACAAGGTAGACCACAAGTGCCGGGAACAGAAAATAGAAAAGAACGAGAAGTACCTTGGCAGTCATAGCAAGAGGATTACAGTTTGTATCAATGCGAATATACAAAAAATCACGGGCATTCCTCAAAACTCTTGTTATACTGTACAATGGCCTTCTCACTCATCCCCATGCTTGAGAAGCCGCCGTCGTGGAACAGGTTCTGCATAGTTACCTTCCTCGTCAGGTCTGAAAACAGGGTGACGCAGTATTCGGCACAATCACCGGCAGTGGCATTTCCGAGGGGAGACATCCTGTCGGTAAAGTCGATAAGGGTGTCGATGCCTTTAACCCCGCTTCCCGCCGTTGTTCTGGTAGGTGACTGGGAAACGGTATTGATCCTGATTTTTTTCTCACGGCCATAAATATAGCCAAAACTCCGGGCGATGGATTCAAGAAGGGCCTTGGCATCTGCCATATCATTGTATCCGAAGAGAGTCCGCTGTGCCGCCACATAGCTTAGGGCCACAATGGAACCCCAGTCGTTTATGGCGTCCATCTGACGGGCTACCTGTATCATTTTATGAAAGGAGAGTGCGGAAATATCGAGTGTTTTCAGGAAATTGGGGTAATCAATCGCATCGTATGGAATCCCTTTCCTGACATTAGGCGACATCCCGATAGAATGCAGGACAAAATCGATCTTACCTCCAAGAAAGTCCATAGACTCCCTGAATGTTTTTTCCAGATCTTCAACACTGGTTGCATCGGCAGGGATAACCCTGGAGTTCGTTTTTTCGGCAAGCTCGTTCAACTGACCCAGTCGCAATGCAACAGGAGTATTGGAAAGTGTGAAGACTGCACCTTCCTCATAAGCTTTTTCCGCCACCTTCCATGCGATCGACATGTCGTTCAATGCCCCGAAAATAATCCCGCGTTTGCCTTTTAGTAAATTATAAGCCATGATTTCAAGTTTTGTATTAGATGCAAATTTAGATTAAATAAGGCTTAATGGAAAACAGAGCAGGGGTAATTTTCTGAATCCGGGTCAGGGAATGCAAATTCATTTTCAATGTACCGGAAGAAGATGGAAAGCTGGAACAGCAGGACGAACAGGTAATCACCGCAATAAAACCCGGACAAATCCGCCACATCCCTTTCATCCGCGTGCTGGAACTTTATGCATTTTATCCAACGAAGGTAACCGGAGATCAGAGATTCCATTCATCGTTCCGAGAGAAGTTCCTTGGCATTGGCCAGGGCTGCTTCTGTCGTTTGTTCCCCGCTGAGCATTTTTGCGATCTCATTTTCACGGTCGGTGTTGCTCAGCAGTTTCATCCGGGTTACCGTCCCTTCTTCAAGATCACTTTTGAAAACCAGGTAATGCTGGTCACCCTTTGATGCAACCTGGGGCAGATGGGTGATAGCAAAGACCTGCCTGTCAGCCGATATTTCTTTCATCATCCTGGCCACCCTGTGGGCTATTTCTCCGCTGACCCCTGTGTCGATCTCATCAAAAATAATGGTTGGAAGTCCTGCCGAATGTGAAATGATGTACTTGATGCTCAGCATCAGCCTGGACAATTCTCCCCCGGAGGCTATCCTGGAGATATCCTGCAGTCCGGCCTTTTTGTTGGCCGTAAAAAGAAAGCTGACCTGGTCGATACCTTCTTCCGAAGGCTCAGTGAGTAAAGTATTCTGTATTTTGAAGATCGCATTGGGGATGCCCAGCTGCACAAGGTATTCTGTTACCCGGGAGCTCAATCCCGGTATTGCTGTCTTCCGTTTTTCAGACAGTCTTTCAGCAAGATTCTGTATATCCGATTTTTCAAGATTCAGTTTTTTCTCCATTTCTTCCAGCCTGGATTCCAATGATCCCAGTTCTCCGAGCCTGGCATCGATCTCATCCCTGATCCTGATCAGGTCACCCAGATCTGCAGCTTTGTGTTTTTGTTCGAGCTTATAAAGCAGGCTAAGTCTGTCCTGTACAAATTCAAGCCTGCCGGGGTCGTGATCCGTCTTTTCGGCTTCTTTTTCAACTTCGGCCGCAAGGTCCCTGATTTCGATGACCACCGATTTTATGCGTTCATGGAGTTCGCCAGAAGGTTTGTGAAATTCCCGGAGGTGGGACAGATGGTGTTCACTGTCATTTAACAGGCTCAGACTATTCAACTCATCCCCGGTAAGATTTTGCCAGACAGAATAAAGTCCGCTCTTAATTTCACCGGCATGCTGCAGGATGTCCAGTTCACTTTCCATGTCATCCTGTTCGTTTTCCTGTAAGCGTGCATCACGCAGTTCGGCAAACTGGAACTCGAGGAATTCTCTCTCAGTCCTGTTCTTCTCTTCCGATTCGCGCAAACGCTGAAATTCAGTTACATGTTCGCGGTATTCCCGGTAACGGCCCCGGTACAGTTTCAAGTCGTTTTCCAATCCGGCAAAGGCATCAATAACACTTAACTGGTAAGCATAATTATTAAGTTCCAGGTTTTGATGCTGGGAATGTATATCGACCAGCTTCATACCTATTTCACTCATAGCCGGGAGATTCACGGGTGTATCGTTGACGAAAGCCCTGGATTTTCCCGTGGGGCTTATCTCCCGCCGGAGAATAATCTGATCACCGGGGTCTAGATCGTATTCTTTGAAAAGTTTTCCCAGTCCATCATCTTTGCCGTCAAAAATGCCTTCCACTATACATTTATTTTCCTTATCGAGCAAAGCTGCGGTATCTGCCCGTTGTCCCAGAATAAGCGACAATGCACCCAGGAGAATGGATTTCCCTGCCCCGGTCTCTCCGGTAATGGTTGTCAGTCCGGGCAAAAAACCAATCTTCAGTTCTTTAATAAGGGCATAATTACTGATGGATAAGGACCTGAGCATAGACAGAAGGGCTTTTCAATTCGTTCAATAATCACTGGCTCGGAGCTTCCAGCATGGCTTTGTATTTATTGGCGTTTGCCTGGTCTATTTCATTCAGGATCTGGTAAACCCGGTTTTTCTCTTCGGGGAAGGATTCTGAAAAGATCTGGACCATTTCGTCCGCTTTAGCATCAAATATTATATGCAATGGTTGAGTAAAAGGATCTGGTTTCTGCCGGTAAACCTTTTGCAGGAGTTCAAGGCTTTTTGCGATTTCTGCACGTCCTTCGGTTACCTTGCTGTCCATAATATCCAGGCCAAGCCGGTGATAATCGTAGAGAAACTCCCGGCACGGTGCATAATCATTGTCGAAAAAATCTTTTACCAGCCAGTACCTGTTGCGATGGGTGGTATTATCAAACGGTTTCCAGCCCTTTTCCTGTGCATTCTGCGCGTTATCCACAATTTTTTCGGCATTTTCCCAGAAGGGAGTGCCTCCTTCGAGTGAAAAGGAGTCATAATCAAGGGCCAGAATGACGTAGGCATAATACCCAAGAATGGAGGTCAGGTTGGAGATATTGGAGTTCAGATCAAATTCAAGCGGCTGAAACTCAACGTATTTAAACTGGATATCATTATCCATATAGTTCAACATTACGGAATTGTAATTGGAATTGAACACCGGGCGTCGTGACTGGACCTGCAAGGTTCCTTTAAATTCATCAGCCGACAGCTGTTCGGTAATATTGAACAACATAGTGCATTCAATCCGTTCCTCAGGTGCGAACACGTGGTTGGTCCATACCCTGTTGTTCATGAATTCAAAAATAGCATTCTGAAGTGTTTCGAATACCTGTTTATTGGTCCCCTGGATTTGCTGGGTAACGATATTGACGTCACATTTCAGTTCCTGTCCAAAGAGACTTAACGGAATACAAAAAACTGCCAGAATACATAATATCTTTTTCATCCTTCTTATTTTAGTCGGCACAGGTGTTCCTGTTCCTTATTCTTTTTTCAGGTTCCCGGATTTCTTTGGGCCGGTAAACGATAACGGCCATGTAATCCTTTCCTTTTTTTTCCCGCCGGCATATTCAGGATATCGCACCTTCCATGACCGGCTGTAAATCGGCTTTCAATCTCCCTGTAGCCTTTCCATTTCCCGCAGCATTTCCTCTATTTTTTCAACAATATCGAGCGCTGCTTCCTTCTTGGATTTTAACTCAAATTTATTAATAATATTGTTTTTATCAATAATGGTTATCCGGTTCGTGTCGGTTTGAAAACCGGCTCCTTCGTCTTTCAGGGAGTTCAGGACGATAAAGTCGAGGTTCTTTTTTTTCAGTTTCCCGACGGCGTTCGCCATTTCATCATCAGTTTCAAGGGCAAAGCCTGCCAGCAACTGATCTTTTCTCTTGACCACTCCCAGAGCGGCAGCGATATCACGGGTAGGCTTTAATTTCAGGTTGAGGTTGTCATCACCCCGTTTCATTTTTCTTTTATAGGTCATTTCCGGGGAATAATCTGCCACAGCCGCAGATAGCACTGCAATATCTGCCGTTTTGAAGGCTTCGGTGGTGGCGTCGTACATTTCGGCAGCCGTTTCAGTAAGGATACGCCTGATTGAAGGATGAACAGGATGCAGGTTTACCGGACCGCTTACCAGGATGACTTCAGCGCCATGTATTGCACACGCTTCGGCTATAGCGTACCCCATTTTCCCGGAGGATCTGTTGCCGATAAACCGGACAGGGTCGATGGGCTCAAAAGTAGGACCTGCCGTGATCAGGATTTTTCGGGAGAAGAGTTTTTTTTTTCAGCAGGTACTGACAGCATTTTAGTTACGACCTCAAGGATGGTTTCAGGTTCCTGCATCCTTCCTTTTCCGTACAATCCGCTTGCCAGTTCGCCGCTTTCCGGCTCGATGAGAATATTGCCGAAAGACTGAAGCTGACCGACATTAGACTTTGTGGAGGGATGCCGGTACATGTCAAGATCCATGGCAGGTGCGAATACCACAGGGCATTTTGCCGAAAGGTATGTAGCCACCAACAAGTTGTCGGCTTGTCCCGAAACCATCTTTGCCATGGTGTTCGCTGTGACCGGAGCAATCAGAAACAGATCGGCCCATGAGCCCATGTCCACATGACTGTTCCACGTACCGTCTTCCCTGAAAAAATCGGACAATACCGGATTGCCTGAAAGGGCGGCGAGAGTTCCTTTGGTTACAAACTGAGTGGCAAAAGGGGAAAGAATGACCCTGACCTCGGCGCCTTCCTTCAGCAGGAGACGAAGCAGATACACGGATTTATATGCTGCTATGCTGCCTGTGATACCTAGGAGTATTTTTTTTCCGCTGAGCTTCACTCGTTGATGTTTTATAAGTATTCCAGGACGGCAGAGAATTCACCTTCAGAGCTATGACTTTGTTGGACCCTTCCGCATTTCAGAAAGGCCATATCCCGCCGTCAATTTTTGTAAAGATAGTTCAGCGGACTTTCAAGTCAAAAAATATTATTCCGTTTCTTCAACTTCTTCTTTTGGCTTGGTCTCCGAGATCCTGAAATAAATTTCATCGTCAAGGTATTCCTGAAGGGCAATAAGGGTGGGTTTGGGAAGACGTTCGTAAAACCGGGATATTTCGATCTGTTCACGGTTTTCAAAAACTTCCTCAAGATTGTCGGTATAATAAGCAAATTCCTCAAGCTTGCGGTTGAGTTCCTGTTTCATTTCAACACTGATCTGGTTTGCTCTTTTTGAGACAATCATGACCGATTCATAAATATTTCCGGTTCCCCTGCTCAGACCGCTAACGTCTTGTGTAACAGTGGTTGCCGGAGCTTTGCTTTTTTTGTAATCAACCATACTTGTATTGTAATTTAATTTACTTCCTGACCTAAGGATTTCATCGAATCTTTATAAATATCCGTCGCCTGTCCCGAAAATTCACCTTTGGGGAATTCTCCTATGAAGGAGTAGTATTCGTCAACGGTTGCCTGGTATCGTTCGAGTTTTTTACTTTGAATACTGTTCTCAGCAAGCAGGTATGACGATTTAAGGATTAGGAACATAAGTTCCTCCCTGTGCTTGGTGTCGGGATAATCGCCCAGACTGTTCCTGAGAGCGATAATAGCCGATTTATAATCTCCCAGATTATAATATAATTTCGCATTGAGATACGATTTCTCCACCAGTTTTTCACGCAAATCATTGATGATCTTAGTGGCTTCCGCTTGCCTTGTCGTTGCAGGATGATTGATGAGAAACAGGGTAAGTGTATTAATGGCTTTGAACGTGTACTCCTGGTCAAGACTGGGACGCGGTGAAAGCTTGTAGTAGCAATAGCCGGTCATATATGAGGCTTCATCCGCGTAAACACTGTTGGGAAAAGAATTGGCTAACTGCTCAAAATAATGACTGGCCATGATATAATCGTTCTGGTAATAATAACTCTCGGCCCTGTAGTATTCGACAGTATCCGCTTTCACCGTTCCGCGATATATATCTGCGATCTGTTCAAGGATGGTCGATGCCCTGATGTAATCGCCACCTTCATAGTACTCCACAGCCTTCTTATACTTTAGCTGATAATCTGTACTTTTGAGTACTTTTTCATACTGTCCGCAGGAACTGAATAACAGTACAATAAATATGTAAATGAATACCTTATACTTCATTTTCGAAAATGTTGTGCAAAATTACTATAAACATTGAAAGGGCGAAACAAATACATTACTTTTTTGCTAAATTCTTTTTTATTTTGCCATACGGTTCTGCGTTCCTTCTGACGGGCATTTTCAATCTCTATCAGACAATATCTGTCATGTTGCAGAACCGCATTGCCTATTCACAGGCCAATACCGTTTAGATAAGCTCCCTTCGGCTGCGTTCAGGGACCGACGTATCTTTTTTTCTGACAAAATTATTTCGACTTCGCTCAATAATTTTCTAAAACGCAAACCCTGAGCGCAGTCGAAGGTGGTCCCTGAGCGCAACCGAAGGGAGCTTATCTAAACGACATTGATTCACAGGCTGGGATTAAATGTTTATCAGCATAATTTGTTCACGTTAACCGGATTTGCCCGTACAAAATCGGGCTCATTTATCCCCCCGGAGAAAGCAGGTCAGTAAAGGAAATCTCCCGAAAGTTCTAAATCACGATATATTTATATATGTTTAAAAAGCTGATATAACCTCCAAAAGAGAACGCCTGAGACAGAACGAAATCATAAAGAAAATATTTTCAGGTTTGGCTACTGATTAAAAAAAATTAATTTTGTTCTCAATTCCAACACATATTTTAACTTAAAAATTTTTAGCCGTGGATATTTTTGATAAGATAAAAAAGAATGCCGGACCACTTGGTCAGTACAAGAAGCTTGCACACGGTTATTTTGCTTTCCCAAAACTGGAGGGTGAAATAAAACCCAGAATGATGTTCAAGGGCAAAGAAGTTTTGAACTGGAGCCTGAACAACTATATCGGACTTGCCAATCATCCTGAAGTCAGGAAGGCTGATGCCGAAGCTGCAGCAAAATATGGCATGGCAGCACCCATGGGAGCCAGGATGATGTCGGGGCAGACAAAATATCATGAAGAGCTTGAAAACAAGCTGGCCAAATTTGTCCATAAAGAATCATCATACCTGTTAAACTATGGTTATCAGGGCATGATCTCGATCATCGATTCGCTGGTTGACAGGAAAGATGTTATCGTTTACGATTCCGATTCACATGCTTGTATTCTCGACGGATTGAGGCTGCACATGGGCAAACGTTATGTTTTCCCCCATAATGACATGGAGAATCTCGACAAGCAGTTGCAGCGTGCCACTAAGCTTGCCAAGGAGACCGGAGGCGGTATCCTGGTTATCACCGAAGGTGTCTTCGGTATGGTTGGCGATCTTGGTAAACTGGATGAGATTGTCAAATACAAGGAAAAGTATAATTTCAGGTTTCTGGTTGATGACGCTCATGGTTTTGGCACAATGGGTAAAACCGGTGCCGGTACCGGAGAACATTTTGGTGTCCAGGATCAGATCGATGTTTACTTTTCAACATTTGCCAAATCGATGGCCGGGATCGGTGCCTTCGTGGCTGCCGAAAAGGAAATCATCGACTACCTCGCGTACAATATGCGCTCACAGATTTTCGCCAAGTCACTCCCCATGCCCATGACCATCGGTGCCCTGAAACGGCTCGAACTCCTTCAGAACGAGCCGGAGCTTCGGGAACACCTGTGGGAAGTGGTATATGCACTCCAGAAAGGTTTGAAAGAAAAAGGATTCAATATTGGGAAAGCCGAATCACCGGTCACCCCTGTCATCCTTTCCGGTTCGGTTGCCGAAGCTACAAACATCGTTTATGACCTGAGAGAAAACTATAGTCTGTTTTGCTCCATGGTGGTGTACCCTGTGATACCGAAAGGTATGATCCTGCTGCGTATCATCCCAACTGCCGCTCACTCGCTTGAAGATGTTGAGTATACCATCCATGCTTTCACAGAAATGCAGGAGAAACTCAAGTTAGGAAAATACAACTCCGAAAAATTCGCCGATGTAGAAGTGGATAAATAAAAAATCTCATTCTTCCCAAAAAAAAAGGCTGTCACAATAATGACGGCCTTTTTTGATAATATTCTATGATCGTGGTTATTGGTCCTTTCGCCTTTGGCCTTGGTGTGAAACCGGTGTTCGTTCAAGGAGCACGCCAAGGCGTGCCTCTACGAATGATTCTACCATAGATTCTACGTTGTCTTGTCTCTTTTCGCCCGTCTCCGAATCATTCGATACTCTCACTCAATCCCTAAATCCCTCCCTTTCTCCTTTCTCCTTTCTCCTTTCTCCTTTCTCCTTACTCATGCAGCCCTTTCTGCGACAACCACCGTTCGGCATCGATAGCAGCCCGGCAGCCCGTGCCCGCAGCCGTCACCGCCTGCCTGTATACAGAATCCATAACGTCGCCACAGGCAAAAACGCCTTCTACATTAGTTTTGGAGGAATCGGGCAGTGTTCGCAAGTAGCCTACATTGTCCATATCCAGAAAGTTAGTAAAAATTTCAGAATTGGGTTTATGACCGATAGCCACAAAGAAACCCTGTACATCCACTCTCCTGTCCTTCTTTGTTTTAAGGTCTTCGAGAATCACTCCTTCCACAGACTGTCCACCCACAATTTCCTTGGGCACATGACTCCATAGGATCTCAACATTCTCTTTATTCAGCAGCCTGTCCTGCATAATTTTGGATGCCCGGAGTTCATCTCTCCTGTGGACAAGGTATACTTTCCGGCACAATCCGGCGAGATATAAAGCCTCCTCAGCAGCAGTATCTCCTCCCCCAACGACAACCACATCCTGGCCTTTATAAAAGAATCCGTCACAGGTGGCACAGGCCGAAACACCAAAACCCATATACTTCTTCTCCGATTCCAGTCCGATATATTTGGCGGTGGCTCCGGTGGCAATGATCACCGAGTCGGCTGAAACTACTTTCTTTTCGTCTATGGTCACCTTTAAGGGATGCTTCGAAAAATCAACAGACGTAGCCATACCCCATCGGCAATCTGTCCCGAACCGTTCAGCCTGAGCCTTGAATTCTTCCATCATCTTCGGCCCGGTAATGCCATCCGGATAACCGGGGTAATTTTCCACTTCAGTGGTGGTCGTAAGTTGACCACCAATCTGCATTCCCTCATAAACAACTGGCCTGAGATTGGCGCGTGCAGCATAAATGGCTGCTGTATACCCCGCAGGTCCCGATCCGAGGATCAGACATTTCACATGTTCGACCTCTCCTTCAGGGATTTTCGCCGTTACAGATTCCGATTTAACAGGTTCCATTTTTTTGAATAATTCCATATTTTTTTAGTTATGTATTTAACTTCAGGATAAACAAAAGTAATAACGTCAACGTTCTTAACAAATATTTATGTGCCAGGTCAAGAAACATACCATTTCAGGACTTTTTAATACAAGTTCATATAATCGTTTAGCATTCTGGTAATTATAGAATCATGACAAATAGTCATATCTGGATTTATCCATAAAACAATGAAACCCACATGATTGATGACAACACAACCGTTACGCCTGAGGCGGAGAGTTCAGGGGAGCTAAACGTAACCCTAAAATAATTGATCATGTGTGGTTCTCCTGCACGAGCGGGACAAGCTTTTCTACCGCTGAAATCAAAATTATTAAAGAATGAAAATAAGACTGGTAAAAGACGGGATATTCCCCATTATAAGAAACCAAAAAGGAAATTTGCTGAAAGAAGGAACGAAGACAGGATATCCAATGTCGGGCACGATCCAGGGAGAAGGCAAACTGGCTGGTATTCCCTCACTATTTGTCAGGACGGCAGGATGTAACCTGAGGTGTACATGGGCGGATGACAAGGGAAAGGCAGACATTTGCGATACTCCATACTCAAGCCATCATGTAACCGAATTTGAAGAATGGGACATCAGTGATATTCTTAAGGTTCTTGAATACAACAGGTCAAACATGAACCACGTGATCATATCCGGGGGAGAGCCCACGCTCCAGGCACCTGGTCTTACAGCACTTGCGTCAGCCATCAGAAAAAAGCTGAACATGCATATTACGCTGGAGACTAACGGTACAAATTATATCCCCGAACTTGCCAGTTACATAAATCTGTTTTCGATTTCCCCCAAGCTCTCATCCTCCGAACCATCAAAAACCAAAAACACAAGTCTTCTGCATCCCGTCGATGAGGTTTTCATTCACAATCATGCCAGGTTGCGAAAAAATATCGATGCGATTCAGAAGTATATCAACAGCTGTATGATATTGGAGTCTTACTATGGAGACAAATTGGACACTACACCCGTTAAACGCAAAGACAGGGACTTTCAACTGAAATTCGTTGTCGCCAGGGAAGACGATGAGAAGGAGATCCGGGAAGATTTCCTCTCGCGGCTCGGCTTTGTAAATAATGAAGATGTCCTGGTAATGCCCCTTGGCAGCGATGCAGACAAGTTAAAAGAACACATAGATCTGGCAGCAAAAATAGCCATACGAAACGGCTGGCGATTTTCCCCGAGAATACAGATAGACGTTTTCGGCGATACGGCAGGTACATAGCTTGATCAAGCCGGCGCTCAAAGTGTTCTTTACCGGCGAAGAAATTCTGCGGCACTTAAAGCGGCAATAGTACCTTCGGCCACCGCCGTTGTTACCTGGCGGTATTTCTTGGCTATGCAGTCGCCTGCTGCAAACACGCCGGGAATATCTGTTTTCATTTCCGGATCACTGATAATCTCACCACGATCATTAAGCTTTACCAAACCCTTCATCGCTTCAGTATTTGGGAGATAACCAACAAAAATGAATACCCCGTCCGTTTCAATTTCAGTTTGTTTCCCGGAAGGAAGATGCTCTACCAGAACACTCTTAAGACTACCGTTTCCAGTGAACATCCTCGGCTCCGACTCCATGACAAAATTAATTTTTGGATTCTTCTCCGCTTCCTCAACGGCATGTTTGAATGCCTGGAAACGATCGAACTGATGAACAATAGTCACTTTAGTGGCATATTGTGTAAGTGTCACAGCTTCCTCGAGTGCTGAATTTCCTCCTCCAATAACTACCACTTCCCTGCCGGTGAAAAAGTCACCATCACATGTGGCACAATAGGAGATCCCTGACCCCCTGAACGTCTCCTCACCGGAAATATTCAAGGCCCTGGGTCTCCCTCCCGGCGCCAGGATAACGGCCCTTGAACTGAATATTCTCCGGTCCTCCAGCTCCACGGTCTTAATTTCTCCGGTTAGTGAATATTTTGTTATTTTAATATTGGATTTTATCTTACATCCAAAATCCTTCGCCTGCTTTTTCATGGTATTGGCCAGTGCATAACCGTTTGTGGTTTCCACACCCGGGTAATTGGCTATTTCGTCCGTCAAAACCATTTGTCCGCCCACCGCTCCTTCATTCAGAATAAGGGTTGACAATTTAGCCCTGGAACTGTAAATGCCTGCCGAAAGACCGGCAGCACCAGCCCCGATAATCATAATATCAAATACTTCATCCATGGTTTTTATCATATATTTTACAGGCGTAAAATTTTACAAACATCTGACGATACAGATTTTTAAATTAAAGTAGAATAAGGAAGATCAAAGAGAGTTAAAAATTCTCCAGATACCTATTGCCAGTCACCGGGCTATACCATTTCAGGTCATCAGGACCTACCAACAGTCAAGGCAAGGCATGCATTGTCTATACCCCATGTATCGACGGAATATCTTTTAAATTTCCTGTCGGCTCATCCATCAATACAGGATATTTCCTTCTCTTCTCCTTTCTCTTCTCTTCTCTTCTCTTCTCTCTTCCCTATTCTCTAATCCCTACTCCCTACTCCCTACTCCCTACTCCCTACTCCCTACTACTATTCTCCGAAATGCTTATCCAGAATACCGGTCACCTGGGCCATGTTCTGAATACTGCTGGTAGCGTGAGTCACATTCCCTTTTTTATAATACATCGTGAACGGAAGACCCATAAATCCCCTGGCTTCAGGAGAATTGCGAATAACTCCGGCTTCAGGATTATCAAAAGCCATAACGGCAAATTTTACATTCTTACGTTCATCCTCAAGTTCTTCCATGACTTCATACACGGGAATACACATCGGCCCCATTCGTCCGCAGCAAACCATTACGTTTTCGTTTTCGCTGGTGAATTTTTCAAGTTCTGCAGCTGTCTCAATCTCATGAAGATTTGTTCTTAACATTTTCATAATTGAATATTTACAAATTAATACTAATTGATTTATTTGTTACTGAAAAATAAAGCAGGTCTGAAACTAAGGCTGCCATTCGGACAACTGGTTACACATGCCAGGCATTTGGAGCAGCTGAAATTTTCAGCCGGGTTTTTCTTTCCTTCAATAAACAGGCTGAATTTCATTTTGTCGAGCGCCGGCATGTAACAGGATTTATCACACAAGCCACAGTTTTTACAGGTGTCTGCGTTCAGTTTAATTCTGAAAAAAGATACACGGTTCAGGAATCCGGATACCCAGGCTATCGGGCAACCCAGCTTATGATACTGGTACATATTCCGGAAGGAATCATTGGTGCTGTGTTTCATGAAAAATTCCATGACGATACCGATGGGACACATCCACCTGCAGAACACTTTCCCCCAGATCACACCGGTGAGTGCGCCAAAAGCCAGCAGCCACCAGAGCGATAAACCAAGGTAACTCACCAGGAGATAAATTCCTGTCCCGGTAATGATCTGGATGATTCCCCGGCGTGAAGTCAGAAAACGGACCATTTGATTATGCTTCTTCTTTGCTGTCATTGTTCAGTACGTTTTCATTTGAGGTCAGCGTTCCTTCAAGGTATTCCTTGAAAAGTAACGCCGGTGCCTCATCGGGTGCACCGACCCATACGTTGATCTTATGCCTGGCAAACAGATCGATGACCCTTTTATCAATGTTATTGGCTATGATATCGGTAATTTTCTGTTCAGCCACCCACGCCGGCAAATTCTGAAGGTCGCTGTTCGCCGGCACCTCCAGGTTGTAGCTCCGGATATCTGACTCTTCAACACCAAAGATCATGTAATGACTGCACTCACCGAAATGTTTACTCAGTCTTCCGTTTAATATGGGAATGGCAATCCGTTTCATCATTGTAACTGTATTGGATGCAAAAATAGATAGTCTACGGATCATTACCTTCTGAACCGGCGTCCGGTGTCACAGGAGTATCTCTGAAATATTTCAGCTTTTTTCTTGTCATATTTCAATACCTTTGCCTTCTCATGTGTTTATTTGGATAAATACAAAGGACACCGGTGCTATGGATAACCTACATTTTTCAGAAAAGACGGGCGAAAACAACGGCGAAAATCTGGCGGCAACAGGTTGTTTCCGGGACCTGCCACCAGAAGATCTCGCCTTACTGAATGACAGGAAAACACAGCTGCTCTATTCCGAAGGTGAAAATATTTTTAAGCAGGGGGCTTTTGCGCCTTATGTGATGCTGATCATCAGTGGCCTGGTGAAGGTCTACCTTCAGACCGGCTCAAACCGCCAGATCAATATCAGGCTGGCCCGAACCGGTGATTTTCTGGCCTTCCAGAGCGTCTTCGGGGAAAACGTCTACCCGTATTCCACCATTGCCTTAAAAGAGTCTGTGATCTGCATGATCAATAAAGACGGCTTGAAAGAGCTGCTCTTAAGAAATCCGGTTTTTGCTATGGAGATCACATCCCGAAACTGCCGGAATGAGACTCTTTACCTCGAGATTCTCAAAAACCTATCTTATAAACAGATGCGGGGGAAGCTGGCTTCCTCCCTGCTCTATCTTTCTTCGGAGGAATTTGCCGGAGAGGAAGTTTTCAGCTATCTCCAGCGTCAGGATATTGCCGATTTTGCGTCCATCTCACCCGAAAGTGCTGTCAGGTTTTTGAAGGAATTTGAAAAAGAGGGGATCATCAGGCTCGACGGCCGCAATATTGAAGTGATTGACAGGAAAATCCTTGGAGAGATAAGTCGGAGGGGGTAGAATTTACGAGGGTACGTGATACGAGGATAGGAGCAGATAATACCCGGCGTGGGTATGGTGAAGCAGAAACAAAAATGTTTTTGTGAACCATAAAACAACCGACCATGCGAAACAAAAAATGATACCAATAAATCTGTAAATCTGAAGAAAATCTTATTCTTCAATATTCCCCATTTTTTTGTAATTTTCACCCTCCGGCAGATCCAACCGGTCAAACTGAAATACCGACCAAAAAATACAAACTCATGAAAATCACTTTCAAACTGGCTGCAGCTATCTTACTTACATCGTTACTTTTCAGTTGTTCCCGGCAAAAACAACCCGCTGAGACATTCAGTAAAACGGATTTCCTTAAACCTCCCCACGACGTCAGGGTCAACACATGGTGGCACTGGCTCGACGGTGCCATCACCAAAGATGGCATCACCAAGGACCTGGAATCCATGAATAAACAGGGTGTTACCCGGGCCACCATCCTTAACATCGGTTTATTCCAGGGTAAAAATTTCGGCGTGCCCCAGGTCAAATTCAACACTCCTGAATGGTACAGCATGTTCGAATGGGCATTACGGAAAGCCGACAGCCTGGGAATAACCATCGGCGCCCACAACTGCGACGGCTGGAGCACCAGCGGCGGTCCGTGGATAACCCCTGAAAAATCCATGAAACAGTTCGTGTGGACAAAAAGCTATGTAACAGGTGGCGGGAATATCAATCTTAAGCTTCCCGAACCACAGAGAGTGAGAGATTTTTATAAGGACGTGGCGGTCGTCGCTTACAAATCGCCGGATAAACTGAACTCATTCAGATCAGCCCGTCCGGAGATTACCCTGAATGATTCCACCGATGCCGCCATGCTTGCCGATGGTAGTCCGGTCAGTACAGTAAACCTTAACAGGAAAGGATTCTTGCAGTTCTCTTTTAGCAAACCTTTCACTACCTCAAAACTGGCCATCCATCCCCGGCAGGTCTTCTCCTGGCAGAATATGGCGGAAGTTACCGAAAATTTTCAGCTGTCATCTTCCACCGATGGCAAACATTTCAGTAAAGTTGGTGATTTTCAAACCATAGGACTGAATAAAACCATTGTTTTTAATTTCCATCCGGTGGATGCAAGGGTTTTCAGACTCGAACTGGGTGACAGTTCATCGTTGCCACGGGTGGCGTTAGGTGAAGTGGAATTACTGAATGATCAGGACACTCCGTCATACAATCCCGACATACCCTTTCATCTCGAAAAAATTGCTTCAGTGAAAGCTTTAAATATGGCCTGTTTCGACACCATGAATACCGTCGAAACCAGCCCTGGTTACATCGTAAAAAGTGATATTGTAAATCTCACTGATAAGATGAGTGAAGACGGCAGCCTGGCCTGGAATGCACCGGAAGGCAACTGGACCATCATCAGGTTCGGATATACCAGCACAGGCGCCACCAACGGTCCGGCCACAAAGGAAGGTACCGGCCTTGAATGTGACAAGATGGACACCTCAGCTCTGAATCTTCACTGGGTGAATTACCCTCAGAAACTCATTGATCACGCCGGGAAGTATGCAGGCAATACCTTCAAATTCCTGTTAATAGACAGCTGGGAATGCGGATATCAGAACTGGACCGGTGATTTTCCTGAAGAATTTGAAAAACTCCGGGGGTATGACCTCACTGATTTCATCCCTGCCCTATGTGGCGAAACAGTAACCGACCCTGAAACAACCGAAGGCTTTCTCTATGATTTCAGGAAAACCATTTCGGATCTGATAGGAGAGAATTATTACAAGCATTTTGGAGAGCTCTGCCACCGGGATCATATCGAATATGATGCTGAAGCTATCTACGGAGAACTGAACTATCCTCCGCTGGACATCATGAAAGCCAACAGTTATATTGATCTGCCCATGTTTGAGTTCTGGGCGAATTTTAATGATCAGACCTTTATCGATTACCAGCCTTCCCCACGTCCGGATAAAAGTTTCCCGGCAGCCTCAGCAGTTATTTATGATAAACCTGTCATCGGTACTGAAGCATATACCGGGATGGCGCATTACAGTGAAACACCACAGGCTCTGAAGCCTTTCGGAGACCGTGCCTTCTGCATGGGGCTGAACCAGATGATCCTCCACAGCTATGTCCAACAGCCGCTGGATAAACCTGCCGGCATGACGCTCGGCCAGTTTGCCTCCCATTTTAACAGGTTGAATCCATGGTGGCAATACGCCTCCGGATGGATTGATTATCAGTCCCGGATTCAATACATCCTTCAGAAAGGAAAAGTACAGCATGATGTTTTGTACTACATCGGCGACCAGCTTCCACAAAGCATTGAAAACCAGGTGATATCCGAACTTCCCTTTGGCTACAGCGGACAGGCCTGCAATGAGGATGCCCTGATGAATATGATCTCGGTGAGGAACGGCAAACTCTTCCTGCCTGGAGGGCTTGAATACAACCTCCTGATCCTTCCAGCAAACCGTCTGATCGAACTGGCAACCCTGGATCGTATTGCAGATCTCGTGAAGAACGGAGCCGTTATCTACGGCGAAAAACCCGTGCGTATGCTTTCCCTGAAAAATAACACCGACGGAAAATCGGAGTTTGATGCCCTGGTTACAAAGTTGTGGGGAAATTCGGATAATGTCACAGAAAACCATTATGGCAAAGGTCTGGTTACCTGGGGAAAACCCATCGCACAGGTTCTGGACGAAATACATGTGCTTCCCGATTTTTCCACCGGCAGATCTGATTCACTGAACCTGATGTACATCCATAAAAAAGCAGGTGATGCAGATGTTTACTTTGTCTTCAACCAGCAAGACAGGGAAATCAGCCGAGAGTGCCTTTTCAGTGCAGAAAATAAGGTCCCTGAGATCTTGGATCCGCAGGAAGGCACTGTGACCCTGCCCGCAATTTTCAGAAATGAGGACGGCCGGCTTCGCATCCCTGTCAGTTTTGGCCCGCGTGAATCCAAAATCTTCCTGTTCCGTTCCGGATCTGCCCCTCAGCACATTGCCAGCATGAATAAAGGAAGAACGCAGATCTTCCCCGGTCAGGCCGAAGCTGAAAATATTCCGGTCCCTGAGGCAGTAATTCAGGGAAACGTCATCGAGGTTATGGCGGACAGCAACATGGAGTACCATGCCTTCAATTCCGAAAAAGAAGACATCAGCGTAAGTTATATACCGGTGAGGGAACAGAATATCCGGCTGGATAAGGCGTATATTGAATTCCATCCTCCCTATCCACAGGTTATTGCTCCTGTTACAACCGACACCCTGATGCCCCTGAATGACTTCGACAACCCCATGATAAAGTACTTCTCCGGCACATCGAAATACAGTATCCGTTTTGACGTGCCTGAAGACTTCCTGGCTTCCTGCGATTCATTCCTCCTGAAAATCAATATCGTTCACGCCACTGCTGAGGTAAGTCTCAATGGTGTACCGCTGGGAATAGCCTGGGAACCGGGCACCCTTTTCGCTACCATGTTTTTGAAACATGTAGGAAATAAGCTGGATATCAGTATTGGGAATCCTTACCGTAACCGTTTTATCGGTGATTTCAGGGAATATGGCGAGATGAAGAACATCTGGAGTTCTGCGCCGGTTACTGATTTTCTCCATAAGGACAGCCCATTGCTGGAAAATGGCCTTTTGAGCCCGGTGAGTATTATCGGGTATGGAAAACACTGAGGGTGTTGGGGAAAGTTAGGGAGTTAGGGAGTTAGGGATTAGGGAGTTAGGGATTGAGGGATTAAGGGATTAAGGGATTGAGGGATTGAGGGATTGAGGTAGAGTAAATGCGACGGTGGGCTGGGTTTCCCCTTTAGGGGACAAAGGGGTGAGCGAGGGGAGGAAGAAGCCGGGAAAAAGAATAAAAGAAAGAGGCGAAAGGCAAAAGGCAAAAGTGAGGGAGAATATCGAATGATTCGGAGAAGGGAGAAAGACTTAGTAAATATTACGGTGGGCTGGGTTTCCCCTTTAGGGGACAAAGGGGTGAGCGAGGGGAGGAAGAAGCCGGGAAAAAGAATAAAAGAAAGAGCCGAAAGGCAAAAGGCAAAAGTGAGGGAGAATATCGAATGATTCGGAGAAGGGAGAAAGACTTAGTAAATGTTACGGTGGGCTGGGTTTCCCCTTTAGGGGACAAAGGGGTGAGCGAGGGGAGGAAGAAGCCGGGTCAAAGAAAGAAAGGCGAAAGTGAGGGAGTTAGGGATTGAGGGAGTTAGGGATTAAGGGATTGAATACCGAATGATTCGCAAGATATGAATATTGAACGAAATGCCAAAACGTTCAGACGTGATGCTTCAGGTCTGTGAAAATACCAGATATCCAATCTTTCATAATCTGTGATAATCCGTGTAATCTGTGGTGAATCTGTGGTGAAAATGACCGAAAAACCAAATCGTTGAGACGTGATGCTTCACGTCTATGAAAATACCAGATATCCAATCTATCATAATCTGTGATAATCCGTGTAATCTGTGGTGAATCTGTGGTGAAACTGAAGGCTGAATCCGGAGACGGTTGACGGGAATAGCAAACAATCAGTCCCCGGCACTATTTTATGATCATCCGTAAGATTGCCGGTATCCTTCAAATCCTGATCAGTATGCTCTTCCCGGTTTCCGTAACCGTCATTAACCTTATCGGAATTTGGCTGGCCATACCTTTCCCGGGTATGCTGGTGATCATTCTCCGGATGGAACATCGTGTCATAAGCATAGATAACTCTTCTGCAGCGACAATTTAGCCATGACCCGTATCTTTACCATCAGCCTCTAACATTTCTTGATTTTACCTACCTTTGCCCATGAGATAAATTCATAACAACCATGGGATATCGGGAAATACGGATCCAGCTTCCTACGTCTTATGACGAAGGTGAATTGCGGGCGGAGATTGCAGGGCGACTTAAGCTCAGGGACTTCAGTTACCGCATCGACAGTAAGAGCCTGGATGCCAGGAAGAAGTCGAACATACACTGGGAACTACTGGTGGCGGTCAGCTCCTTGGAATTGAAGCAGGGCGAGGAAATTCATACTCCGGGCATTGAGATCCCCCATATCAGGCATAAAGAAAAAGTACTGGTAACAGGCAGTGGCCCGGCAGGATTTTTTGCGGCGTATGTTTTACAGAAAGCCGGGTATGAGACCACCATGATTGAACGCGGAAAGGACGTGGATGGCAGGGCTGCAGGTATCTCTGCCTTCGAATCGGGAGGGCACCTGGATCCGGCTGCCAGTTATGCCTTTGGGGAAGGTGGTGCCGGTACCTTCTCAGATGGAAAACTTACCTCCCGCAGCAAACGGATATCATCCGAACGGAAGTTTATCACCGATGCATATATCCGTGCCGGAGCACCGGAGGAGATCGCCTATATGAACCACCCTCACCTGGGCAGCGACAACCTTCGGAAGATCGTAAAAACAATGCGCGAACAGTTTCAGGAGGAGGGAGGAACGATCCTTTTTGAAACCCGCCTCGATGACCTTGTCATTGAAAAAGGGAGCGTTAAAGCCGCCATCACAAACCGGGGTGAACTGGAAGCCCGGCATTTTATACTCAGCACAGGCCACTCAGCATTTGAGACCTTCCGGATGCTCATGCGGCGAGCAGTGCAGTTCCGTCCGAAAAATTTTGCCCTGGGCAGCCGGATGGAACACCCGCGACAGATCATCAACAAAGCCCAGTGGGGGAAAGAAGAACTTCCCGGTGTAAAGGCAGCCGAATACAGGCTGACAGCCAACCCGGACGGGAAATTACCGGTATACACGTTTTGTATGTGTCCCGGAGGAGTCATCGTGCCGGCAACAGCATATCAGAACAACAATATCGTTAACGGGATGAGCCTTTACGGCAGGGATCTCCCCTTCTCCAATGCAGCCTGTGTTGCGGCCATAAACCCCTACGCCATGATAAGCCATAGCGTCACCGCTGGAGAAGTTCTCGACTGGCTTGAATCACTGGAAGCTGCTTTTTACGATTACACCGGGGACTACCGGGCACCTTACTGTACAATTGAAGACTTTATTTCTAAAAAGACTTCCGGGGATTTCCATTCAACATCCTACCCCCTGGGGCTTCAGTCTGCACCTTTATGGGAGCTGCTTCCTGTTGCCGTTCAGGAATCTATGAGGGAGGGACTGAAAGATTTCAGCCGTAAGATGAGAGGCTTTGAGACGGGGATCATTATGGGATTGGAGAGCAAGACTTCGGCACCCATACAGGTCCTTCGTGAAGAGGACGGGAGATGTACCGGTTTCGAAAACCTATACATGGCTGGGGAAGGCAGCGGTTATGCGGGCGGGATCATGTCGAGTGGTGCCGACGGTGTAAAAGCGGCTCTCAATATCTGCAACAGAGCGTAATCTATCCCCGGCCTTCGATAACATTCCCGGCAGCTGAACGTCCGGCAAGCCAGCCGGTAGACCAGGCGATCTGAAGATTATACCCACCGGTGTCGGCATCCACATCGAGTACTTCACCGGCAAAATAAAGATTAGCGATCTTTTTCGACTCCATCGTGCGCTGATCTATCTCCCGTGTATCCACACCACCTGCTGTGATAATGGCTTCTTTAAAGGACCTGCAGCCGGTAACTTTAAAACGAAAATCTTTCATGAGCAGCATGATCCTGTGTCGCTCCCCCGCATTTAGCTGGTGACAGTCCTTTCCAGTGTCAAGGGAAAGAATATCCAAAAATACCGGGATCATCGATGTTGGCAGCCATTGCCTGAACATAGTCCCCAATTGCTTCTTACCGTTTTCATTAAGATCCCGGATGAGACGCGCATCCAGCTTCTGTTCATCCAGAGCCGGCTTGAGATCGACTGAGAGCTCCACGGAATGCCCTTTTCTCAGGGCATCAACAGTTTGCCGGCTGAGGGTGAGAATTATCGGTCCGGATAAGCCAAAATGGGTGAAAAGCATCTCCCCAAATTCGGCGTCAGCCTTTTTCCCGTTTACCCAAAGTGTTGCGGTTACATTCCGGAGGCTCAGACCCTGAAGCCTTTGGGCCACATCACCTGCCGTTTCCAGCGGCACCAATGCCTGGTGCAATGGCACAATAGTATGCCCGGCCTGCTGTGCCAGCTTGTACCCGTCACCGCTCGAACCTGTGGCAGGATAAGACTTACCTCCTGTGCATACGATTATGGCCTTTGAAAGAATAGGTAAGGTTTTTCCGTTCATCTCAGTTAGAATGCCTTTAACCGTGCCATCTTCAATCATCAGCTCATTCACCCTGACCCCTGTTTTGATTTCAACATACTTTTGGGCTTCAATCCATTTCAGAAGGGTCTTCACCACATCTGCCGATTTATTACTGGCAGGAAATACCCGGTTACCCCGCTCGGTCACGGTCTGTAAACCGTATTGATGGAGGAGCTCAAGGATCTCACCGGAGAAAAATCCGGAAAAGGCAGAACGTAAAAACCGGCCGTTGGGCCGGATATGTGAAATGAAATCGGACATTCCTGCATCATTGGTGATGTTACATCTCCCCTTCCCCGTGATAAGCAGCTTCCGTCCCGGCCGTTCCATGCGTTCGAGGAGCAGGACCCTTGCCCCTGCCGCAGCCGCAGTGCCGGCAGCCAGCATACCTGCCGCTCCAGCACCAACAACAATGATATCAATGTTTGAAAATGTCTGCACCCCTGAATTGAAATTGAGGAGACAAAGGTAATTAAAATTGGAGACGGGAGGAATTGAAGATTTCGACTTCAGTAACTGAAAGGAATAGAAAAGCAGATCCTATCGGCAACAGGATATTAATACATAATGTATCCGTATATATCCGGCTTATACGTGTATCTGTGTCCATGCAGAATACAGACAGCGTTTTGAGAAATTAAAGAATATTTGGGTTCATGAAAGGATCAGGTCGCAATTCTGATCGACCAGGTTAATTTCTGCTCCAAGCTTTTTATAGAAGCCAATGGCGGGAGCATTCCAGCAGGAAACCTGCCAGCGCATCTTGTAACATCCGGTGGACTTGGCAAGATCCTTAACCTGACCAATAAGCAGTGTTCCAAAACCTTTTCCGCGATATTCAGGGACAACATATAAATCGTCCATATACAGTGACTTTCCGGTCCATGTAAAATAACAATAAAACCAGGTGGCATAGCCGACGATGAGATGATCAGACGTTTCCGCCACAAAAGCATTAAAATAGTTTTTTTCATCTATCATCCTGGAAATGGAATTGATCATTTTTTCAGGCTGATGTTCGAACACGGAAAAATCCCTGAACAGTTCAACAAGCCGGGGAAAATCAGCTTCATCAGCAGGTCTGATATGAATATGCGACGGTACAATTTTTTCCATTGATGAAAGTTTTAATCGTTAACCAAACCAGTATAAAATTCACGATTGTGGATTTTCACAAATTGACCTGACATCATCGCTTTCAGACTTTAAGATTTGAATCTTCCAAAAAGAAATCCGAATGACAAGGACAATCCCTGCAAATCCCCGGGTGAAACAACCGCCTTGTCTTTAATAAAGTAGAAGTTATAGTCCAGGCCGGTTCTTATCTTCATCCAGTGGCAGACATTTACTTCGGCATAGATCTGAGGATCCAGGATCAGACCGGTAATTCTGAAATCAGAATGTCCCCTCCTGAACAACGGTATTTCCGAGGCATTTCCGATCAGCGAGAAACCGCCGGCATTTAAGAGCCAGCCGCCGTGAAGCCGGTTTACTCCGGATACCACCATTCCCCCATATATCCCGCCCTTGGATAAAAGGTAAAACCCGGTATTATCAGGCCCCTTCACCTCCAGGCTGGAGACGAAGGTCGAACCAAACACCCCGCAGATAACTGAATGTTGCAGGATTACCCCTGCTTCAAGGCCCTGGTATGAAAAGGCTTTCCTGAAAAAATTTTCATGCTGATGGATAAAGCCACCGTAAAACCTGAGACCCCGGCCCAACGTGTCGGCATTACATCGCATATAACCGGAATTTTCATTCCGCGCATGCAGGTTCAAAGGTAAAACAACCAGGCAGGATACCACCAGGATAAACCGAAGATTTCTCATTTAGTACGCATAAGTTTAAGAGAGAAACAGAAAATCCGTACCTGTAACGTTCCGATATTAAATCGTTCGACCAAACCGAAATATGTATGACCATTCGCATAAAAAACCCCTGTCAGGGAACCAAAACCACAAATCAGGCAGCCGGTAATGACCGAGAAATATCCAAAGATCCTCCATCCGGGGTTTTTCCGCTTCCGCGCCTTTTCATCCTTGTCCCTCTTTCAGATAAGCTTTCAATTGTCTGGTGATGATCTCATCCCATCCGGCCTTAAAACTTTCCGGAGCAAAATCCGGCTTGTCCGCCGGAAAGGTTTCAAACCCGGTATGTGTAATTCTTAAATGCGTTCGGGCATCTTCCTCCAACAATTCAAAGGTGACAAAAGTAAGGCCCTCCATATTTTCGTATTGCCAGCTATACTGCAGCTTTTTTAAGGGAACGACCTGCGTCACCCTGCATCGGTGTACGTATTGTTCACCCTTCCTTCCCTGTCCGGAAAATGAGAATTCAAATCCCTCTACAGGTTTGAAAGCTGAAACATTAAAGAACCATTTTCTTAACTTTCCTTCGTCGGTCAGAGCTTCCCAAACTTCTTTACCCTTTGCTTCAAATGTTTGTTCAACAGTAACGGAATTCATAATGTTAAATTTAAATGACTGACTGGTTTCCGGATATGGTAATTCATCAAAATCCTGACAGGTGAGCCGGTCCTCCCTGAATGGCGTTCCAATATAGTATTTTATTCCTCGCAAAAACATGGGGTCAGATTGCAATCATTCTTTCAAAACTGATTTTTAATAGGAAATGAATCTCCCTATTATAAATAAAAATGTATCCAGATTATACGCGTTCAGTAGTAAATCTTAAACAGTGTCCTTTTCCATTTTCCAGATGAAAGTCGTTTTCCACAATTTCAGGTATCTCACCCCGGTTATGCGATACGAACACGAGCGTCCTTGAAGCGCAATACTGGCTTAACAAACGGTTTGCCTTCCTGATCGTGTCTTCGTCCAGCCCGTGATAGGGTTCATCCAGGATCATCAGCGGGGCCCTGCCCAGAAAAACATTGATGAGCATAAAGATGCGTTGGGCTTCGTATGGCACAGTATAAAGCGGTCTGTCCGCAAAGTTGTCAACCCGGAAGTACCGGGTAAGTTCACTAAAAAAATCCAGATCCTCCGCGGAAGCTGTTTTTTTATGATAAGGATTTGCAGAGAGGTAGCGAAACGCTGCTGAAGTCGTGGTTTTAGTCTTATCATAGTAAAGGAACAGCTCGGATGAGAAATAGCCGATGCGCTCCTTCACTTCCCAAATACTTTCACCTGTTCCCCTCCGGCGGTCGAACAGGCTGACCTTATTTGCGTAGACCTGGGGATTGTCTGCAACCACAAGGCTCAGAAGCATGGATTTTCCCGCCCCGTTGCGGCCGCTGAGCACCCATTTCTCACCTTTCCTGACATCCCAGTTAATATGATCCAGAATAATCTGTTTATCATATTTCACCGTCGTGTCCTCCATCCTGAATGCAGAATGAAAAGACTGATCCGTCGGTTCCGTAAGGTTTATGAAAGGAATTGTCTCATACGATGCCTTGCCTGATGGCGAATGATACTCCGCCAATACCCCGCAAAAATCCACTTTATGACCGTCAAGGGTAAGAACATTTGTGATGACCGGGGGAATGTGTGCCGCATTCGATGAAAGTATAACCGTTGTTCCTTTTTTGGCGATATAGTCGAGCAGATCGTCCAGTTGACCCGTACTGGTGCTGTCCAGTCCGGCATATGGTTCATCAAGGACAAGGACTTCCGGGTCTTTCAGAATAGCTTGTATGATGGATGCTTTACGGTATTCCCCCGATGAGAGCTTGATGATGGCCTCATCCAGACATTGTCGCAGGCCGAAGAGCCTGACCAGCTTATTAAGTTCATCCGTTTCATGACCATTGGCCGGGAAAAGGGTGTTTCTGAGTGTAGCAGCATCATCCGATTCGGTGGAATTATACCGTTGCTGGTAATAGTACTGACGGTGGTCTGCAATCAGTCCACGGAAATTGAGATAGGTAAGATGATTATTGAGCCTGGCGAAACCATATTCCGGGTCACCACTTAAATAGTTGACCACGTTTTCTTCAAAAAGGAATGACTTTCCCGTGATCAGTTTAAGATATTCAGACTTACCCGAATTAACATCCCCGGTAAGAAGCCAGTGCTGACCCAGGTGAATATCCCATGAGAGTTTCGCATCCTCCCCGGAAAACTTTACATCTCTTAGGGAGATGATCATCTTCGCATCCATAACCGGTATATTTAAACGGACAGGCAAAGGTAGGCAAAACGGATGGAGAATGAAGTTCAGTCCGGATGAAACGTCTCCTTCTTCCGGTACACCATCCCCTGGAAACAGGCAACCAGATCGCCCTGTTCATCGGTCACATTCACCGTATAGGAACCAATCTTTTTATTGACTGAGTTTTCAAAGGCCTCGGCATACAACATACCCGGCTTAGCCGCTTTCAGAAAAGAAATGTTGACGTTGATGGCTACGGCGATATTCCCGCGGGAATTGGAGGCGGCAGCAAAAGTAAGGTCTGCCAGGGTGAAAATGGCACCGCCCTGGGCAATATCCACGGCATTGAGATGATGGTCTTTGATCTCCAGCTTTGCCTTTGCATGACCGTCACCTGCTTCGAGCAGTTCAATACCTACCAGGGAGGCAAACCGGTCACGGGCTATGATGTCTTTGATATCCATGGTGAAGAATAGTTTGTGATTTACAATGCCTAAAATTGGAGAATAATTGCCGGATAAAAAACTAATTTTCATAGGGAGTTAGGGAGTTAGGGAGTTAGGGAGTTAGGGAGTTAGGGAGTTAGGGAGAATTGACTTCGTAATTCCTAATCTGTCCTAATCTGTGCAAATCTGTGTAATCTGTGGTGAAAATTCTCCCTTAGGTAAGTCCCAGAACAATACGGGGTTGCCAAAAATACTTTCTGACAACCCCGTATTGTCCCGGGAAAACATGTGAATTCAGTCAGATCTTCTCTCCCACCCTTTTTCAGTTGGAATATTTCCCCCTGGTATCAGGCCCGGCTACCCCGCCCTTGACGATACGCGGATGCATCACATGCAGCAGTGAATCGAGATGTGCCACTACATCCTTATAGTCCGGATTTTTGACCTGATTGGTCAGTTCATGGGGATCGTTGATCTCATCGTATAATTCAGTACCATCTGCCCCAAGATCCCACTCGCTGTACCGCCATTTATCAGTGCGAACCGAATATCCGGGTACTTTTTTCCTTTGAACCTGAGTATATGCGGGATGATCCCATGCAGCATCAGGGTTGGTAAGTAAAGGTTTAAGGCTGAAACCCTGCAGATCTTCCGGGGGAGTCAGTCCCGCTACATCAGCAAGTGTTGGGAATATATCGACCAGCTCGACAATCTTCGGGCATATTTTCCCCTTTTGTTCTGAGCCCGGAACCGAGATGATGAGCGGACATTTGGATGATTCCTCGAACAGGCTTTGCTTGAACCAGAGGCCGTGTTCTCCAAGGTGGTATCCATGATCGCTCCAGAAGACGATAATGGTGTTTTTACTAAGTCCGAGCGAATCGACGGCATCGATCAGCTTTCCAATCTGGGCATCCACAAACGAAATAGCCGCAAAATATGCCAGCTTGCTCTGCACAGCCTGGTCATGCGTTACTCCGAAATATGGCCAGGGATTTGTCGAGGCCAGGGCTAGCGGGGGATATTTTTCCCGGGTCTCAGCGGTAATTCCCGGAAGCTTTATGGAAGATGAATCATACATATCGAAGTATTTCTCCGGTGTGATCCACGGACAATGGGGTTTGTAAAAACCGGCCGCGATGAAGAAAGGTTTATCCTTATGCTCACCCATCAGGTGAATTGCTTCGTTGGCCACCTTCCCATCGGTATGCTGTGCGTCTGTGCCAATACTGTCGGAATACCACGCCAATGCCGCTCCAAGCCCGCGCTTTGGGGTATAGTTCATGACATCCAATTCCAGGGAAGTCTTGTCACGACCGGCAGGATTGTACCGTTCCATCCACGACGCCTTATCATCAAGTCCATTGGTGCCGATATCACCGGGATTTCCATAATGGAACATTTTCCCGACACGGGCAACGTAATATCCGTTCTTCATGAACATCTGGGGAAGGGTTACCACATCGGGCAAATCCTGTCTGAAATGATAGCGCAGGTCAAAGACCTTTGTGGAATCGGGTCGCAAACCTGTCAGTAATGAGGACCGGCTGGGACTACACAACGGGAACTGACAGTAGGCATGATCGAAAGCCACCCCTTTTTGAGCCAGCCTGTCAATATTGGGAGATTGCACCTGGGGATTTCCGAAACAGCCAAGGTCGTTGTTCATATCATCCACGGCAATGAAGAGAACGTTCAACGGTTCCTTCGGCTTTTGTGAGGAACATGAACCCGCAGCAATCGCCGCCGGAATCAGTAATGATTTAATCAATAAATTTTTCATCTTCGGTAGATTTTAAACAGATATTGATATCCTGTGATTGAGAAGTTAAAATATTATTTTGTCATTTTTTTTGTTTTGTCTTATAAACAAAGATTTTCAGGAGGTCAGCACAGGCTTTCTTCTACACGGATTTCATTTTTATTACACCCATAAAGGCCGACTTCTGTGACAACCTTTCCATTCACCCCAATTTATAAAAGGCATCTGCCAGCTGTCGTAATTTTTCATCATCCATCACGAGACCGAAGCCGGGACGTTTTTCTTTCAGACTTACCAATCCGTTTTTTGAACGTTGAGTGGCGATTTCTTTGACACATTTCATAAACACATCTGATTCCTGCGGTTTTTCAATCGTTTCCACCCATGAGGCGCCTGCCCCGATGGCTATCTGCTGCCAGATCGTACATGAAGGGCCGATGAAGCTGCTGTCACCAATCATCAGTCCTTTACCCGAACGAACAATTTTCTTTGCCAGTTCGGTCGTATCTGCAAGGCTGCCCATTTGATCGGGATGCAGGTTAAAATACTGTCCCATCTCCGGATTAAATATTTTAAGACCATGGGGTGCCGGCCGCATAATATAATCCGGGATGAGGGCCAATGGTTTGACCTTTTTCTGCAGCTCGATCCATTGAGTAACATCCAGTTCCGAAGGGTCTTCCATAGCATCCAGACCGTTTTTGTGAAGTCTGTCAAGAATACGAACCAGCTCATCCATGTCCGTCACCTTCCGGTATCCCCGGTTGGCATCGGCCATCAGAAAAGTTTCAGTTCCGAAAAAATGCCGCAAAGCCACAACGATTTGATTATCCAACTCTTCTATCCCAAACATCTTCATTTTGACGTGAGACACAAGTCCCTGTTGTCTGGCAATAGCTGCTTCCTTAAGGACCATTTCAACTTCATTCTCAAGGATCGTAAAAACGCCCGGTACAGGCTTGTCATGATCCAGCTGCCAGGAATCGATAACCGGAACGTGGTTTATCTTACAGTCCAGATCGTACAGTGCCAGTTGAACCAGTTCGCTCTGGTCCCTTTCCCAGCGCTTTTCAGAAAAAGCCTTCGCTGCATAGCCGAAGGCATCGCTGATATTCATTCCGGGCAGGTGTTCCATAAATTTACTCCAACCGCCGAGGTCAAAGGATGGATTGTTTTTAGAGGCAAGAGCTTCCGACCAGCCGCTATAGCCTCCTCCGGTCATTTGCATGAATACATGCTGCCGGTTTGTCCATGTGCCGTGACTGAAATTCCTTGCTTTGGTCACATTGATCATGTACAGCTTAATGGAGTCAATCCGTTCCAATCCCCTGACAACTTTTCCGTACTTAAGAATTGGATGAAAAGCCAGGGCAGAAAACAGACCTGTTCCTCCCATTTTCACAAAATCTCTCCGGTTTAAAACATGCTTATGTTGCATCCCGTTTTGCCTTTTATATACCATTAAGCCCTGTCAACAAAGTAGTCGCCCTCGCTTCCTGTTTTCCAGCTTAGAAGGATAAGGAATCCTTAAATGTCAGTACACCCGGGAATTTCCTTTCATACCACTTTCAGCCGGAGTGAAACAAGCGACACCACGGCAGGAAAGTCAATTTCCGTAAGACAACTGGTCAGACACGTATTTCCCAACCTTTTTCATACGTGCGTGACCAGAACTGATTCATGATAGAAGCATCCCTGATATGTCCGTTCGCCGGGTCGCACACAAAACTCTTTCCGGCACGATAGGCAATATTGGCCAGATTGCAGAGCATTGTACTTTTTGCCCCTTCGATGATCGTGGCATTCTGTTTCTCCAGTCCGCGAACCGCATTATAGAAATTAACCACATTCAGGGTAGACACTCCTCCGCCGCCGCCGAGGTTCGTGGAACCTTCCTCATCTCCTTTGGTGAGGGCTTTTTTCGTCTCTTTACCGCTCCTGTCATAAACCGTATAACCCTGTCGGTCAATATGAGCCGAGCCTTCTGTTCCATAAACCCAGCAACCTCTGCCTTCCTTGCCCGAGTATGTCGGGGCACCATTGCGGCTTTTCCCGTCCCACTTGATCATTTTCTCTCCCGGAAATTTAAACGTGGCATCCATGGTATCATACATGGTCCATCCGTCATCGGGAAAATGATATTTACCGGCGTTGACGCTGACTTCGGAAGGATATTCAACCTGAAGAGCCCACCTGGCGAGGTCCAGTTCATGGGTCGCATTGTTACCCGTTTCAGCAGTTCCGTAATCCCAGCCGTACCAGTGCCAGTTGTAGTTCCAGGTGTCATCCATATAAGGTTTACGGGGTGCAGGGCCCTGGAAAAGATCCCAGTCTAGGCCGGCAGGCGGAGCAGCCTTTGTCGGGTTAACCACCCGCCCGCGACTGTTGATATACCATGTCTGTGCCCAGTAGGCATCACCGATGATTCCGTTATGAATATCATTCATGACCTCTATCACTTCCTTTTGTGACCGCTGCTGTGTGCCGATCTGAATCACCTTGTCGGAATGCTTTTTCTGCATGGCCATCAGAAGTTCCGCCTCATTGGGGTCATGGCTCACCGGCTTTTCAACATAAACATGTTTTCCTGCCTGTAGTGCCAGGTAAGTGCCATAGGTATGCCAGTGATCCGGAGTGGCGATGAAAACGGCATCCACATCTTTATCAGCCAGGACCTTCCTGAGATCATTTTCGAGTTTTGGCGTATAATCCAGCTTATCTTTCATATAGTCGGCTACCGCCACTCTCTGTTTCTCCATCACATCGCAAATATACATCAGTTCCACATTGTTGGGCTTGTAGATCACCGACGGGAAATAAGCCGGAACCCTCCTTCCGCATCCGATATAGGCGACATGTAAACGGTCATTTGATCCTATGATCCTGCCATAGCTCTTTGCCGAAAGGCCAAGCCCGCCGATAGTCACGGCTACCGATCCTAACGTTACATTTTTTATAAATTTTCTTCTGCTTGTCATTTTTCCTTATTTTAAAATTTTTATTTTAATACTTCTGAAAGACACTTCATTTCCGTGGTCCTGTAACAGGATGTTCCCTTCCTTAACCAGTCCGAAATCCTTCCATTTGGCATATTTACTGCGGGCCACCAGGACTTTGAAAATTCCGCTTCCCCTCTCGTACTCGAGAACTTTCCTTCCATTGAGCCAGTGCTCGATATGGTTATCGGGATAAGCCACGATGCGTGCATGGTTCCATTGCCCTATGGGATGAACAAACCTCGGGTCTTTGTCAGCAGGGATCAGATCATAAAGTGAAGCCAGGGTCCTGTTGCCATCGACGCCCAGCTTCGCATCAGGATGCAGTGCATCGTCGAGAAGCTGGTACTCGAGTCCAATGGCAGAGCCATTACTCGGATAGCTCAGATCCACAAAATACTTGATGCCGCTGTTGGCGCCGGGGGTCAGTCTAAAATCGAGCTGAACTTCAAAAGCACTGTATTTATTGTCGGTAACGATATCTCCACCGCCCGACTCCTGATTTCCGCCCGATTCCAGTACCGTGAGCACACCGTCCTTAATGACCCAGCCCTTATCGGGAAAATGATCCATGAAGGCCCCGCGCCATCCGGCTGTGGTTTTCCCGTCCCATAACAGGGACCATCCGTTCTCTTTTTCAGCTTCACTCAGATCATTCGGAATCGTGTTCACAATGAAGATGCTGTCATTTGGGGACGGGGTCAGATTATCCGTTTTAATCATGATATTCCTCCAGTGGATCTTTGAGCCTTCCAGTTCTTTATTGTCTCCTATACTGTGAACCTGGAGAGCGATAAAACCTTTCGGGGTCATATCATCGATCAGGTAAGCCACGGGCTTTCCGTTCAGCCAGGTACGTATGGTATGACCGATGCATTCAACCCGGTACTCATTCCACTGGTCCATTTTAAAAAGGGGCCTGGCTGCAGGATTCAAATCGACAGGATAAAGCCAGCCTCTCCTGGCCTCGTCATAAATGCCCGCACTCCATCCCCGTGACGATGGGTCAATTTCCACCTGGTAACCGTGGACACGCCCGTTGTTATATTCGGGTAAACTTTCGCTCCTGATCTGCACGCCGGAATTGGTCGGTGCATCCAGTTTTACCTCAAACTTCAGGAAAAAATCACCATAGTCTTTTTCCGTGCAAAGAAAGGAATTGGGTGAATTCAGTACGGCTGTTCCTACAATTTCGTCGCCGGAAGCTTCATACCGGGCTTTGCCGTTAAGCTCTTTCCAGCCGGTAAGATCCTTACCGTTGTAAAGGCTTTGCCAGCCGTCATTATCACTTTTACATGAAGAAAGCAGTAGAAGTGACGCTAAAAAAAGGACTAAATAAGATGTCTTCATACCTTTTAAAATTATTGGTTTGTAATATTAAGTTAAACGATCCGGTATTATGTTCGGGTCTTTACCCTGTCCTGTACTCATTTTGCAGCTCATTTCAGGTTTACCGTAAAATTCTGCATCCCGGTATTTATCCCCTTGACAGACATAATCACAGGGCCTCCGCTATAATCTTCCCGGGCAAAAGAGATTTCTATTTCCTTCGTTTCTCCGGGCAACAAACTGATGAAATTATCGGAGTAAAAAACCGGTGCGATCAAATCTCCATTACTGTCTTTCATGCTAAGGCGGATAAAAAAGGCTATCGAGCCGGATGGATTGTCTACCCCCACATTCACGATAATCCGTTCATTTTCAATCTTATGATTTATCCTGACACCGGGCTGCACACGAGGCAGGTCAGCCATTTCCTGAAAGCCTGAAACGGCGGGTCCGGTCATGGTCCAGGCTCCGGAATATTTATCCCTGGACCGCCAGTAAAAAGCATCTGCCACCACCTTACCGCTCTCATCTCTCAGCCACAGCTTGATAAAATGAACTTGTGAAATATCCCTGGGAAAATCCAGTTTCAAAGCGTCGTTGACCACACCGTCTGCCGGAATATTAAGGAAAGCTTTTTCATCCAACACTTTATTCCCGGCGGCAGTGAACACGGCGGCTTCAATGTTGTAGCTGTGGAATGCTTTCCTGTAATCGTTATATACTGAGACGGTGTTTTTCAGATAGTCGAACTGCGGGTGGAGAGGTGCGAGGGCATTCTGAGAAAAATACAGCGCTGCCGTGGGCTGAAGGTACCAGTCGTATAGCCTGGCGCACACCTGGGGCTCCGGTGAATCATGATACCAATACAGCAACCCCGAAGCAAACCTGTCGCCATAGTTGAATTTATTGTAATTCCAGGCTTCCCAAACAGATCGGTAATCCATTGCACCTATACATTGTGCCTTTTCCGCATACTCATCGATGGAAGACGATTTCCCAAACTGTTCAACGGCATCCCTGTAGAGGGTGGTCATTTTGTGGAATCCGCCTCCGTCGAGATAATTCCAGACGCTGTCGACGATCGGCCATAATACATCTGCCGGCATCATCTTTTTCAGGGATTCGACAACCGGCAGACAGGGAGTTCCGTATTCGGGATTAAATCCGTCAATGCGGCTTCCCCGTTTTGAAGCCGTATTTTCGAAATACTGCATCGGATTGACATAGACATAAGGACTTCCGTCGTGAACACCACAACACTCTGATTCGGGCTGGAAGCCACGGGTATCATCCAATTCACGGATGAACCGGCCGGTGCCCGTAACCTGGTCCGATTCATTGGAAGCTACGTAATACGCCAGTGAAGGATGGTTGCGAATGCGTTTTACGGTACTCTCCAGGTTGGCAAAATACAGGGCTGTATCGGCAGGGAACCTGGTATCACCGGTCAGCCAGAACTCCTGCCAGACGAGAATCCCTAATTCATCACATATCTCGTAAAAGAGATCAGATTCTGCAATACCTCCGCCCCATAACCGCAACAAATTTATTCCGGCCTGCCGGGTGTACATCAATGAAGCCCGGGTTCTTTTTTCGGAATCACGACACATCGCTTCGGGGATCCAGTTCGAACCACGGATAAAGACCGGGCAGCCGTTCACCAGAAAACGGCGGGAACTGTCGGGTGTCGCCTGGTCTGAGCTGATCTCCCTGATGCCAAAAGGGATATCCAGCTGATGTGAAACCGCGGCCCCGTTTGGTATAAATGAAAGCCTCAGGTGGTAAAGCTTCTGGCCCCCTTTGTTAATGGGCCACCAGAGTTGAGGATTCTGAACATCCAACTGCGGGAACCGGTCGGAAGAGAAGGTAACCTTTTTTGTTTCACCAGCTTTGAATACTACATCTTCAGTGAGAGAGACATGTAATTCGTCAACAGAAGCTACTATTTTACCATCACGTTCCCCTGAAGCATAATTATGCAGCCCGGCAGAGATGGTAAGACGTGCCGATCCTGTATCGGGAAGCGGCAGATCCGTCGTGATCTGCGGATCGGAAAGGACCACGTCACCGGTAGCAAACAATTCAACATCGCGCCATATTCCTGTATTACGGTCCCTGACCCCGTCGGGAAAAGTAAAATCCCAGCCGACCGTCATTAACATAGTCACGTTTTTGCCGATTTCCCCATTTCCCCCGTTATGATTTTCACCTTTTGCACCCGGCCGTTTGCGGGGAACGCGCAGGCTGGTTCCGGGAAAATCGACAGGTTGAACATCAACGGCCAGGATATTCCCGTGACTGAAATCGGCAAAACGGGTAATCTCAAAAGTCTTTGTATTGAACATTCCAGCCATTTCCCCAAGTTTCTTTCCGTTCAGCCAGATTACGCAGCGGTAATTTATACCGTTAAATTTCAGCCAGATGCGGCGGCCTTTGAAGCCGGAAGGAATGGTGAAGGAAGTCCTGTACCAGTAATGGTAATATTCCTGCCCTGCATCGGATAAATCCGGTATTAAGCCCCTGGTCTTCCGGTTATTGTCGCCGAAATAAGGATCGGGGAATACATGATTGCTGACCAGGGTGGTCAGGACGGTTCCCGGCACCACGGCAGGATACCAATTCACAGCCTTAAAATTTCTATCCGAAACCACAGAGCCGTCACCGCTGACCTCGGAAAATTTCCGGGCCTCCCAGTGGCAGGTTCCTCCATATACGCTATCGGATCTGAGAAAAACAGACTTTTCTGCCGAAGGGGAACAAAGGTGAAGAATTTCAGGAGGCTGGGAGTGGCCAGCCGGGAGTCCGGTGA
This sequence comes from uncultured Bacteroidales bacterium, assembly GCA_963732905.1. Lineage (GTDB taxonomy): Bacteria > Bacteroidota > Bacteroidia > Bacteroidales > DASQZK01. Next base: position 383,450 of record CAVTBM010000001.1, on the reverse strand, counting down.
ACATAATCAGCACTGTCAGAAAAATACTTTTTGTTCTTAAAGTGAATTTCATGAGAACACTTTTTAAAGATTTAAAAGTTTCCCGACGCCGGGTCTGCCCTTTATCTCCTCTCCTTTTCAGCCCATTCCAGGTGATTCCGTACAGCCCGCATCATATCGGCCGTTGGAAATCCATTATTTGGCCGGCGTTTTAGCGGATCATACCAACCCGACCATTTTGAATACTTATCACCTCTGAGGGCCGTCTCCCAAACAGTATCAAGCAGCGCTGAAGCCTGATCCAACAGAGGGTTAAAGTTAACATCATTTTTCAGAGGTGAAGAAGAGATTGCATTTTTTAGTACCGCCAGCTGAATCAGGGTGTTTTCAAATTCAAGCAACTGGTTCAGCATGAGAGCCGGAAGATAAACGTAGTCATAATAAAAATGCTCCTGGTCCCTGGCCAGATCCAGTCCCTGCCGCGCCAGGACAAGGGATCTGCCCGACCATTTCAGTCGTTCTTCCATAGTTTGACCGGGGAGGTTTTTAAATCGGACCTCATGACTTCGGGAAGGCCCGACAACCAATGTGTCCTGCAAGAAGCCCATCAGGTTCCGGATTTCACCCAGGAACTGGACGTAACCGCTCCTTCCCGGCTGTGCTTCGTGCAGGGCTTTCATGGAAGCAACGGCAAAGATGGAAGCAGAATCCCCGAAATAGTGTTTACACCAGTCGCGGTAGAACCTGTCACCGTTAAATTCATCCGGATTCAGGGCGAAATTCCCAAAAGCTTCAAGGTTCAGCAGGAAAGGCCGGAAAGTCTGGCCGTTCACCTGCAGATAGGCTTTTGCATCATATTGTTTCAGCATCAGCGACATGACCGAGTCAATTTTATCCGGATAAGGATCGTGGACGGTATGATTCTTCCAGTACCCGGCATGCATATAGGTGCCAAAGGGATAGCCCCGGTTACTCACCGGCATGAACTTAAAATTGCAGTAGCCGTCATCAGACCAGGCCACGATGAAATCTTTGGGTGGACTAAAGCCGCCATTGAACAACTCCATCCCGTCATCATAGCAAACGCAGACTTTCAGCGCATCCGGTTTATAGATCCTCAGCACGCTGTCGAGGGCAGCAAATGCTTCATTAAAGACTTTCGCCTTCTCCTCACCGCAGCTGCTCACGTAGGCCCGGTCCCAGATCTGGTTTCTGGGTCGCATGGAGAATATGTCGGCCTTTTTCAAAGGCGTTTGGGTCAGATAATACACCCATGTATCGATCCAGTCCTTTCGGTATTTCGTCCAGCAAAGGGCCTGATCGTCGGTAATCGATTTCATCTGGTATCCCAGGCTGAGGTCCACCTGGACTTTCATGCCTTTGAGGTGAGCATAATCGATCATACTGTCGATCAGGGGCAGATTGACTTTGTAATCAGGCCGTATTTTTTTGTAACCGGGGCGGGTATAAAATTCAACTCTTCCGAACATATCAAAAATATGAACGGCATTGTAATGCATGCGACGGAGGGAATTGATCATGCCTTTCCATGTTTCCATATCGTATTCAAGGTAAGGCTTCTGCATATTCGCAAGTTCATCCACATCGTTCTCAAAATAGCAGACTATGGGGATGGCGGGGGGTTGAACAGTCCTTTCTATGGTGGCATACGGATTGAGATCTCTTTGTAATCCGGGTTTGTAACCGGTCCACCAGGACAGGGGGTCGACACCCAGGTCCCTGGTGCAGTAGTCATAGACTGTGTTTTGCATGCCTTGCATACCGGGTCCGGCAAGGATCATCAATTGGGTTTTACCTGCCGGTACAACCATGATTTTTCCGCCCTGTCTTCCCGGGTCTTCATCACTCATGACCAGGGAGCCCGCATTGATCAGTGCTTCTATGAACTTACTGTTTTCGGGAGTGCCGGCAAGGATATGGTAACCTCTCCGGGGAAACATTTGCGGTTCCTTTGCTATGCCCACTTTTGCCCCGGTTACCTGTTCAAGATCCAGCCGGAGATCCTCGCACACCGCTTTTTCTGATGCATTGCTGTTTTCACCATAATATACAGTGATATCCGTGTTACTGTGGCAAGAAGTAAGGAGAAGGACCAGGAAAAGTGTCATCACTCCTGCGACAGCGGAAAACCCGGGGCGGAATCCGGGGAATTTTTTGAGGCATGAAAGCCGGTCAGTTATTCTCATTATTGTGTGGTGGTGTTATTGTTTTCCGTATCCAGGATCACCTCCTCCTTAACATAAGGGATAATGGTTACAGGGCCTAGAAGTCCTGAGACAAGTTTTTCCTTTTCACGCATGATGCTTCCGTTTTGCCACCAGCGGGCATCCCGGTTATCGATATTGGCATCGAGAATGTTCCAGGATGCCGTGTTTGCCAGGAGATTGGCCACCACGATATTGATTTTATTGGTACCGGTATGAAGGAAAGATGTGATATCTGCCCGGAAGGGTGCCCAGGGCCGGAACGTGACGAGTTTGTCGTTCACCCAGATCTCGGCAAAATAATCCACCCGGCCGAGGTCGAGGATAAGGCGCGTGCCGTTATTCAGGTAGTCGCCGGGAATCTGAACGTTCCGTGAGTAAATGGCTCTACCCGAATACCATTCAAGACCCATACCCGTCCATGACATAAGTGTGGTCATAGTCTCACCACATACCACCCTCAGGGGTTTCAGGATGCCGTCATTTTCGTCCTTAAGCTCGACTCTGACGGCTATTGAATTTTTATCGGACTTCATCAGAATTGCAACACTGGCGACACCGTTGTTGCCGAAGCTAACCGGCTTACCGTTAGCAAAAACCTGGTACCGGCCTGAAATGTCGGGTTTCAGGATCGATTCAGTTCCGGGAGGCAATTCCTGCCTGTACCAAACGGTTATTGGATAATGAACCTCATGACCGGGACGGTGAATGTTGCCCCATGATCCAAGCGGGGGAGCTGCAAAAAGGAATGCCTGCAGCCAGTTCACCTGGTCTTCCGAAGCCTGCCAGCTGCTGTCAGACCTTAACTCCAGCAATGCTCCGTTTTTCATGGTAACCGATCCCTGCAACAGTAATCCCCTGGTATCGGCAGTCTTAACCAGGATCTCATTGGGACCATGAACGATATCCTGTGTAATATCGTAATGTTCCACATCCTTCCAGTTTCCGTCCCTGCCCACAGGCTTACCATTGACGAACAACTCATAACTTTTATCCGCCGTCATATCGAGGGAAGCTCTTGTGACCCCGTCTTCTGTCACGAAACGTTTCCGGAACCATCTCATTCCCCCGCTAATATCAGGGATATGCATCCGGTAATCATAATAGCTTATCCACAAGGCATCCCAATCACTCATATATCTACGAACTCCCGGGATGTGGTTGAAACGGTCTTCAATTTTGACGGTTTCCCATGAATCATCATGAAAAGCCTGGGAACCATATTGATTTCCCCGGTCCTTCTCCCCTGCCCTCAACGGTTTGAATTTCATCACCGGCAGTTCCAGGGTGTCATCCTTCACAGAAGGTGCCCAGGTGTAGTCCAGGCTGTGCCGGCTCAGTTGGAAATTCCAAAGGTTACCGGCTGCCAGTGATGGCAGGCTCTGTTTCGTCTTCCATGTCTTTGTCCGGATTGCATCATCCTTAACATAAGTGACATGATGGATTTCATCTGCGGGAGCCCAGCCGGCGAAGGCAACTCCTTCCGGGGATGACCGGAGGCCGGCATCCTCAAGGTCGGTAGACTGAACCAGGATATCATTCTGTGTGAATTTGCCCGGCTCAACCACCAGGTAATAAGCTTCCCATGGGGCAAAGTCAAGCACGAGCTGCATACGACCATTTTTTACCCTGTAATTCGTAATCTCCCTGATCTCTTTGGTTTCGGGGTGCCACAGCCATGGTATGCCGGTTGTGCGGAGGCTGATCGTCAGGGTATCGGCCTGGTAATGGCTATTCACCAGGAAATAAACTTCGCGGTTACCAACATGATGGTGGTTATACTGCAGCCATTCATTTCCGGTACCGGTCACTTCAATATCGGGGTTGGTTATTCCGGAGAGTATATCCGGCAGTTCTTCCACGTACCAGGTGAATATGCCCTTACCTCCATTCGGGTTATTGTGAAGGGTGAAATCCCTGATCTTCTCTTTCCCCCAGGTATGATAGATGTGGCTTTTGAGATCCCGGGGGTCAAAGCCGAAGACCTCCAAAACCCATTGACGCGTATAAGGATCTACGGGTGTCATTTTTTCACTGGCCTGTGGTAGTCCGTCAACGCCGACAACAATACCTCCGTGGGCAGTAAACTCCCTCACCTTGTCAAGCACTTTGGCGCTAAGCGCTTTTATAGAAGGTAGGACAAGTATCTTATAATGTTCACTGCCCATAAAAAGGCCAAGGGAATCCACCCTGGCATTCGCGAGGGATGTTGGATCGACTACATCATAATCCATATGATGCTCAAGGAGTATACGTTGCAGTTCACGATAAAACGAGTTGTCGGGTGACAGCGTCCAGCCTGACAGCCACAGATCGGTCAGTGGATAAAGCACAGCAATATCGCACACATGCACACCACAGGAATTCATATAAGAGAGCCTCTGCATATATTCGGCCAGCGGTTTGAAATATTTCCAATAGGGATTCCGGTAAAACCAGCTTGGAGGCCAGTCAGCCTGGTTCTCCGGCCGTTCCAGGGAGTAATGAAACAGGTGTGCCACGTACATATTTATCCCGTACACGCCGAGCATCGAAGCCCCGTAGCGATATTCCTCCAGCGGGATGGTATATCCCCCGCTCCCCATGGACTCTGCCATGACCCTCTTTTTTCCGTAAAGATGTCCGATCGAACTGATCTGTTTCGGACTGTAAAAATCAATATGCCGTGGGTAGCTGTAGCGAAAATCCTCATTGTCGGTACCCGGTCTCTGAAGCTGCCCCATGGTGTAGAAATAATCAGCCTGGCGGGTATACTGCGACATGAGCTCGGTGGTATGTCCGGTGACCCAGATATGATGAGCCGTACCCCAACCGGCATACTGTTTAAACCAGGCTTTGCTGTACAGGTCCCTGGCTACATCAAAATAGTCGTACCTCACCTGAGAGGAATTCCCGGGATCATCTAAAACGATCAACGGCAGCTTGTCCCTCAATTCATAGCCTTTCTGCTTCCTGAACTGTTCTGCAAAATCATCGGTCCAGATCAGGTTGTCCAGCCTGTCGGAGGGACTTGCATATATCTCGTCGAAGAAGACACCGGGGATCGTATTCCCAAAATAAGAAGCAAACCGTTTATAATACTGATCATGTGTCACGTGAAGAAAACTGGCTACCGCCGCTGTATCCAGGTAATTGATTTGCTCATGAGGATCCCTGAGCATCTTTAAAGTGATAATGGCCCATCTTCCTTCAGGCACCTTCCATTCTTTTCCCGCCAATGTGGTGATATCAACCTGTGATCTATAATCATACAGTCCTCTTTCCGTGATTTCTGCCGCGAATATGGCATAAGGATCATGGATAAAATCAAGACGGATAGTCTGGGGGCCAATCACTTCTATCGCATCGTAATGCATGTATTTCTTAACAAACTCCCCGGGATTTGGAGCTATGGTACGCCCCCCGGCACTCCCACTCGGCCATTTATCTTCATCATACAGGCAGGCATAAAAACCTTTTTCACTGGCATGTTTAACGGTAGAAGCGACGGCATCCCACCATCCTTTCGAAAAATAAGGTGTTGCACTTGAATCGATCCCTGCCCGGGCATGCATAAAAGCCCCGTAAATACCTTTATCCAGCATCTGGTCCATTTGCCAGTTGAGTTTTTGGGGTACCAAAGTATTGTTCCACGACCAGAACGGCAGGATGGTGTACTCTTTGGGCGGATTCAGAAAATGTTCCTTCAGGGTATCCCCGGAGCCCATATCACCAGGGATTGATACAGACCGGATACATTCTCCGGATTTTCCTCCCGTGAAAAGCAACGCAATGAGCAAAGAAGCAGAACACAGCAGAAGATTTCGTCTTATAGTAGTTTTCTCAGCCATATTGAATTTTATCATCTTTTATTTTTTCTAACCTCCCGGGCTTTTTGGTCACCTTCCGTCTGAAAAAGAATATGGGAAATCTGTTTTTTTGATTCCCCTTTCCAGGTCCGGTTCTGATGACATCTGGTAAATTACCACACCACCTTGCTGAAGCTGGCTGCAGGTAAAATAGTTTTTGTCATAAGCCGATCCGTCGATACGTATACTTTTTATATAAACATTCTTTTCACTGTTGCCGTTTGCGTCCAGCCTAAGAATTTTACCATTTGGAAGTGTTATTTTCAGCTTCCGGAATAACGGGGATCCAATGGCATATTCACCCATCACCGGGCAAACCGGGTAGAAGCCCAGGGCTGAAAACACGTACCATGCAGAGGTCTGCCCGTTGTCTTCATCGCCGCAATAGCCGTCCGGAGCAGGGTGATAAAGCCGTTCCATCACCTGGCGCGACCAGTACTGTGCTTTCCATGGTTCGCCGGCCCAGTCGTACAGATAGATCATGTGCTGAATAGGTTCATTGCCATGGGCATACTGACCGAAGTCCTCAATCTGCATCTCCCTCATTTCATGGATAACCTTGCCATAACTTGTATAATCGAAAACAGGCGGCATAATGAAGATAGAGTCGAGCATGCTGACAAAGATTTTTTGTCCTCCCATCAGCTTTTCCAAACCCAGCGGGTCATGAAGTACACTCCACGAATACTGCCAGCTGTTGCCTTCGGTGAAATCGCCACCCCAGGCAAAAGGATTGAAGCCTGGCCGAAAGTTGCCCAATGAATCCCTGCCCGCCATAAGGTTGTACTTCTTATAAAACAGGTTCTTATAATTACCCGACCTCTCCCGGAAGGTATTTATAATGCTTTGATCCTTATGCAAGGCCTGGGCCAGCCGGTAAATACAGAAATCATCGTAGGCATATTCCAGTGTCCGGGCTGCACTCTCGTTGATAACATCATCCGGAACGTAACCCAGCCGGTTGTATTCTTCCACTCCTGACCTGCCAACAGAGGTCACAACGGGATTGGCATGGTTCGCATTCTTGTATACGGCATCCCATAGCAGTTGAATATCTACATCCCTGACACCGTTGAGATAGGCAGAGGCAATTATTGAAGCGGAATTAGAGCCAATCATACAGTTGATATGTCCGGGTGAAGCCCATTCAGGCAGCCAACCGCTTTCTTTATAGGTATTCGCCAGTCCTTCCAGGATATGGCTGGTCAGTTCGGGAAAGAAAAGATTGAAAAAGGGATGTTCCGCCCTGAAGGTATCCCAGAAGCCGTTATCGGTATACATCCGGCCTGGCAATATTTGTCCGTTATAAGGGCTGTAATGGAAGATCTTTCCATCTTCACCGTACTCGAAAAATTCACGCGGATAAAGAAACATCCTGTACAAACAGGTATAAAACATTCGGATATGGTCCAGGTCACCAATGGAACTGTCTTCAACCAAAAATTTTGAGAGATAGCCGTTCCAGGCTTTTTTCCCGTCCTGCCTGACCTCATCGAAAGATTTATTTCCCAGCTCCCGTGACAGGTTGAGTTCTGCCTGTTCCTCACTGATGAAAGAAGATGCCACCCGGGCGACTATTTTCTCATTTGTCTCAGTGGAGAAGCTTACCACCACACCTGTCCGGTTACCTGTAACATGATTCAACTCGCCGACAAAAGAGGAATCGAGCCAGGCTGAATAATTTTTGAACGGTTTGCTAAAGATGATAACAAAATAGTTTTTGAAATTTTCCGGCAGAAGCTTTTTCCCGCCACTGTGATAAGTTGTATATCCCGTGATCTTATTTTCTGCCGGGATGATGTTCACATACGATCCCTTGTCAAAGGCGTCGATGACAACATTGGCCTGATCCGTTTTGGGATAGGTAAACTGCATCATACAGCCACGTTCACTCGGAGCAAGTTCCGCCGTGACATTCTGATCTGCAAGGTACACTTTGTAATATTCCGGGCATGCCACCTCAGCCTTGTGGGAGAACCAGCTCTGGCGATCCTTCTCTAAAAATACTTTTTCACCCACGGTGGGTAATAATGAAAGCACACCGTAGTCACCAATCCATGGACTGGGTTGGTGGGTTTCTTTCAGGCCGGTGATATGAAAGGCGTTATATGAATACTGCCAGCGTTCGTCATTCAAAGCTGTCTGAGGTGTCCAGTGATTCATGGCAAAAGGCAGGGCGATGCAGGGATAGGTATTGCCGTTAGACAGTTCGTAATCACTCAAAGAGCCTGCCAAAGGAACCACATATCCGGTCAGATCGACCTGGGCGCGGACCAGGACTGCACCAAGTAACAGGAAAAATAAAAGAGCATATTTTCTTACCTTTTGCATATTCTTTTTATTAAAGGGTTCTGCCTTCACAAAGTGACCCGGTCTTATGGGGCAGGATTTGCCGGCCGGCTCCTTGACCCGTTTCACTTCACAGGAACCATTCTTAGCAGAACAACGCCGTGATAAGGAATGGTCAGGTTCCATCCACCTCCGTTTTCTTCCAGATCCTTTTGTCTCCATGTGTCCCTGGCCTTCCATTTTCCGCTCAATCCGGCATCGGCAGTGTGAAAGGTGAACGATTTGTCAGTTTCATCGCCCCAACAGAAATACGATGAGGGCGTCTGACCATACTGATCGGTATTGAACAATCCGACGGCGTAAGAGCCGTCTTCCATCGGTTTCACCCAAACCTGCACGCCCTTTTCATCGGAAAAGAGCCTGGCCGGTTTTCCAAGCGGATCCTGGTCAATTTCCAAAACTTCATCATTCATCAGTAAATTCAGGGTGAAGGGATCCAGTTGTTCCAGGGGACAGCCCAGTAACAGAGGAGCCGAAAGCAGGCAGTAAATGCTGATATGACTGTACTGTTCATCAGGAGTCAGACGTGTGGGATGCAGGTCCAGGCCGGTGGAAATATTTCCAACAACCAGCATATCGGGATCATTCCAATGCCCGGGACCTCCATACGGTGCCCATTTATCAATCAGAAATGCTGAATAATAAAGGCTTAGCCAGCTGTCCCTGATATCACCTCCTGTACGCCAGAGGTTGGCAATACGCGACCAGTCGGCGGCGAGATTAAAAGAAGCCGAATTAGACAGGCTGTAAATGATGTCCCTGCCTGAATTCCTAAGCGCCTTCTGCATACGTTCAGCCGGGGGAACCGTCAGATGCCAGTCATATTTCAGGTAATCGATTCCCCATTCAGCCATCTGGGCAGCATCGTTGGGTTCGAAGGTGTATTTCCCGACATGGCGGTAGGCCCTCTTATTTTCCCTGAGGGAATCGGGGAAATATCCGTCCTTGAAATCGGAGGAACATCCGGTATACCCGGCATACGTAATGATCCATGGCGTGGAATAAAGGCCCGCCTTCAATCCAAGAGAGTGAATATATTTCACCATCTGAGGAAAATCAGGGAATTTTTCATTGGGCTGAATGCCCTGAAATTTACCACCTCTTTGTCCTTCCCAGGTATCATCGATATTGATGTATGTCCAGCCATGACGGATCAGTCCTGAGCTTACCATCGCATCGGCAGATGATATCACCTTAGCCCTGTCAATGTCTTTAGCCCACGAATTCCATCCGTTCCATCCCATTGGCGGGGTAAGGGCTATGGTATCGCCGATAACGATTCTGAGCTTCATGTCTGCTTCACCAACATCATTCTTTGCCTTCAGATCAGCGAAGTAAGTCCCAGGCCGATTCACTTTCCCGGAGATGATGCCGGTTTCCGGGTCAAGGGAAAGCCCTGAAGGAAGATGTGCGGCTGAAAACGTCACCGGACGGTCACCGGTGGCGGCAACGGTATACAGAAAAGGATTTCCCGGCGTGGCGCCAAATACTCCGGACGAATTGATTCTCGGTGTTTTTGCCGGTTCCGGAGTCAGAATATATTTTTCCCCTCTACTTATGACCGGCTGCGGAACCGTATCCACAGTCATCAGGAATTCCGCATTGGCCCAGCATGCACGGATCCTTGAATGTTCCTGACTCGTATTCACCGCCAGCAGCCCCAGACGATGAACGCCTTTGATATCCACATCTGCATCCTGCGGAGGATCGCCCGGCATCAGGGTGTCACTCTCAAAAAGCACTTTACGGTCACCAACAACATAAAACTTAACACCCCCAGCAACTTCAGGTATATCGGGTACGCCGGCAGCAGCCCTGAACCGCTTTGCATTTCCGCCGGTTTCGAATGTGATCACACTTACGGTTCTCACGCTGAGGCCTCTCGTAAAATAATCCTTACCGATCTTTACCGAATCGGTGCCACCGGCCTTAAGGCTTACAGGCGTGCTTATATCCTGGGCATAGGCCCTGATGTCGAGATCGTCGAGCCATACTTGACGGGTCTTCGTGCAGCCTGCAGACAAAATCATGATAATAAAAAACAGGCCGGTCTGTTTCAATGTGTTCCGCTGATCTTTGAATTTCATTTGACTGGTCATTTTAAGTTAGCACTTTGGTTATTCATATTTCAGGACCTTTATCCTGTGATCCTTATCGTCAACGATGGCCTTCCATCCGTCATCCCGGGAGGTCAGAAAAATATCCGATTCGGAAGTAAGATGCAGGAGTTCACGTTTATCCCTGTTCAGGGTTGAAAAGGCTGTTGCGGATAGTTTCTCAAGCTTTCCCTTCTCATTCACCTGAATAACGGCTATCCCTTTATAGGTTCCGCTGAAGGTATGTCCGTTGTATGTGAATGTAAATACAGCCGGTTTATCCGACTGAAGCGATTCAATGTTTGTAAACGTAAAAATACCGTTTCCATTTGCCACACCATCCTTCAGCGGATTTTTCGGTATGCCCAGTTTCCTCACATTTTCAGGAGAGAACGACAGGGCTGTTGCCTTTTCCGCGATGGCTTCCCAGGTTTTACTTACATCCCTGCCGTCATAACCGAGACCGGCACGGCCTTCCACAAGCAGCTTCCCTCCCCTGTCAACATAATCCTGAAGGAAGTGCAGCGTACTTTCCTTTGAATACTGCGGATTCAGGAAGATGATGGCATCGAAGGTGTACCCATGCAATTCCGGTTTTCCGTCGGCATTCAGATGCAGCCGTCCATCCTCAATAGCATCAGAAGGAACAGCCACATTCAGGTAACCGTTTTCCCATAGTTCCATCGATTTTCCGTCCATATTAAGTTTGTCATTAATATCATACAACCCCCTGTCTCCGGCATCAGGGTACCAGTCGTATATGGCTTCCATTCCAAAAACCACAAGCAGCTTTATAGCCGGGAAGGGAGGATCAAAACGGTTCATCAGCCTGGCGGCATTCTCCACTTTGTTGATTTTGGCCAGGGCATCCGGTTCATCGATGGATACGCCCCATCCCTGCACGTCATTGGCTGCATGGTAATGGGTACGGACACCGTATCTCAAATCGTATAGAGCCTTGGTCCAGATCCTGTCCAGGCTTTTATTGTAGTACATGTTGTACATGGCATTCTCCGTATTGCACATGCCGATGCCCAGCTGGATAGTGACCGGCGTTTCTTCATCGGTATGGCCATAATCTCTTTTTATGTTCCACCAGCTTACCCCAGTCTGCCATACTTCATCGCCGTCCAGGTTATTATGAAAGGTATTATGCAGGCCGATAAATGTTTTTTCACCATAGAGCTTTTTCCCGGTATCATACATGGCTGCCTCCACCGCCAGTGTTGACGTCCGCAAAAGGCTCATATACTCGTTGATGGCCCGGATACGCGGAACGGGGTTTCCTTCCGGAGCATAGCGCATGTCAAAAAGCAGCCGGTCGAGGTCGGCGCCGTATTCTTTTTTCATCCTTACGGCCATGGCGCCGGAATACAGCCTTTCCCTGAAAACATCATGAGTAAGCCGCAGAACGGGCTGCCTTACTATCGTCATGTTCTTGTATTCATCCAGTCCGATGGCGTCGAACGGGATATCGGAATAGGCGCTGAAAACACCGGTGATCTTATTTACCGCCTGATCGGTAAAATTACTGCAGGAATGATAGTAGTGACGGGTAAGTATATAAGCAGTGTAACCCTTTAAGGACGGGCCAGCATGTACAGAAACATCCACCCGGCTGACAGTGGAACGTGTTGATGCTTTACCGGTGATCTCCTTTAGGGTGGAGGGATCATAAAAGCCGTCGCCTGTCTTTTTAAAAGCATAGATCTTAAACAGTCCGCTCTTCAGAAGCGAATTCATATTCCTGGCTCCTTTCGCCGCTGTACTATAGGTTGCCGCTCCCGATTTATCCAGGGTGACTTCCCCTTCCTGGATCAGACAGTCGGAATGTTCGAGGGGTGTTCCGGCATCATTCTTCCATATCTGCAATCCGATTTTAAGCCCGTGGCGGTGTGCATAATCAACCAGCTTCATGAATACCGGATGCATGGTTGGCACGTCGTAAAAATCACATCCTTCCCTGGCCGTAAGATAAACAAGGGTGTACTTGCTGTTCTGAACGAAATTGTCAATTTTGCTTTGAAATGTTGCTTCCTGCATCATGTCGGGAGTGAAAAACCAGTAGGCCACTTCAGGATGATTCACATTGTCAAAACTGTCAACATATTCTGTCTTCACCTCCACAGGACGGTGACAGGAGGCAGCAGTCAGGAGGGTGAGAATACCGGCCAGGAAGAGTGCTTTGTTCATTTTATGATAAGATTTTATATGTCATATTTTACCTGTTCTGATTATTTATCAGAGATCTACCATGTAAGAATGTGTGCCGGAGCCCGTATTTCTGATAATCACGAAATCTCCTTCCGGTTTGAAGGATACCGGCATGCCGTCGGCGGTAACCTTTTGTGACCGTGACCAGAAAGGGAGATACACATCCGCCAGGGTATTGGCTGGCGTGGTAACCTTCATGCTGAAGGTATGTCCGGCTTCATTCCTCAGGGAAACCAGCACCGGGCCACGTATGGTGGGACACTTTATTTCGGCCGAATCCAGATTGCCGGGTTGCGGTTTGATCCTGATTTTGCGAAATCCCGGTTCAAGAGGTTCTACACCCATCAGCTTTCGCGGGATGATGTTTGCCGGTGCTGCTCCCCAGGCATGGTTCCAGTCCTGGTTGGGCTTGTATTTGTTATCCCAGGCTTCCATGGTGATGGTCGAACCGGCCCGGATCATATTATACCAGCTGCGGTCGGATGTGGATGTTAACAGGTCGAGTGCGTACTGCGGATCGCCATGGTCGTATAATGCATCCAGCAGGATCTGCGCGCCATAAACACTGGCTGCCATGCCTCTCGACTGTATAAACTCCAGGATCTGATCATCATACTTTCCGGGAACCAGCCCGAAAGCCAGAGGGAACATGTTGGCATGAAGGGAGGCATGATCCGTCCCAATACCGTCGATATATACCTTTCTTCTTTTGTCAAACAAAAACGAGCCGAACGATTTTTTCAAACTTTTGGCATGCAGGGCAAAGCTGGTGCTGTCGGTAGTTTTCCCCAGGATTCCGGCCACTTCCGACATGATCTCCAGTGCCTTGTAATAATACGCATTTACGACCGTGTTGACATCTTCAAAGACAAAGCCGTCGGTTTCACCGGCTTCGCTCTTATTCAGCCCTAATATTCCGGAATGAGGCCAGTCGACAATGTCGCGAAGCTCCGAGTTAAGATGTATGGATGCAAGCAGTTCAGGTGTCACTTTACCGGTACGGGTGCTAATAAAACCGAACTGGTCCTCCAGTGGCATCATTGCTTTCGCCTTCAGTTCATCATAGTATTTTGAGAGAAATTCCGTATTTCCGGTATACATATAGTCCTGCCAGGCGATCAGTTCAGTCTGCAATATCCACTCGGTAGGCCATGTGGCATGAAACGTAAGGTACTCCAACGTATGTCTTGCCATGCTGTAATCACGTTCGACACCATAAAGCCCGAGCTGATTGATCATGGCATCGGCTTCATAGGGTATCCGCTCCCGGTCGCCGTCAACGAAAGTACCGGTGAAAGACGTCGCCTTCATGGTATACTTGCACAGTTCCCAGACCTGGTTCAGCACGGTATCGGAACTATGAAAATACGAATCCGTTTCATCAAAAGGATAAAAGGTTATTTCCCTGACGATATCAGAAGTATGAAGGGGCAGCTCATACCCTTCAATCTCACAATACCGGAACGGCGTCACATCACCCGTGTATTCAGGCATTTTCATGGCTCCCGGGCTGGTATTCCTTTTATCCGGCCGGATAGCGATGATGTATGTGTTCCATCCGTCTTTCAGCGCGAGGTTATATTCTGAATACCGTATTGAACCACCGGGATCCTGGTTAACCCTCCCGTCTTTCATTGCTTCACCCATCCGGATCGTAATGGCTCCGGCGCCGGGCTTGCCGTAAAGATTCAGTCGTAACCGGCCGAAAGCATCCTTTCCAAAATCAACAAAGGTAAGTCCGGGTGAGAGCGGTCTGATCGTTTTCGGATTTTGATCCTGCTTCTGAAGCGGATAACGGGCTGTTGCATATCCTGTCATCCCCGATGCCGTTCTGAACATTTCAACCCGGGAAAAGTCTGACTCAACACCATGGTTGTCCCAGGTTTTCACCTTCCAGTAGTAAACAGTACCGGGACTGAGCGGTTTTCCCTGATAATTGACGTTGACAGACTGATCGCTGTCCACTTTTCCGGAATCCCAGAAATCACCCGTGTCGGCTGAAATTTTCTCCCGTTCTGATGCCACAAGGATACGGTAAGCCGTCTGAAGGGTGTTATTCTGGCCGGAATTAACGATCCATCCGAAGAATGGCCGTTCCTGTGCAATTTCGGCAAACTCGTAATTTTCATGTCCGGGCAATGCCTGATCAAGCAAAGTATTTGCAGGGTAACCGTTCAGAAAAACCTGATCTGCACCTGTCAGGAAGTTAATGCTCAAACCTGTCGGACTGTCTGTTCCGTTAGCCGAAAATTCAGGGATGAATGAAAGGAAAAAAAGTATCACGGCTGAAATCCTGAATGACTGATAATTTACCATTTGATGAATTTATATTTTGAATCCGTACTATTCTTCAATTAAATTTTAATTTGTCTTTCTCCTTCCTTCATCCTCTTCCGGGTTATATTCAAACAGAATCTTTCCATCGACATCATGATGGCGGAATACGATTTCCGGTTTCTTATCTTTATGAAAAACGTAAACTTCGAGATAACCCCCGACGACATTCAGATACAGATGTTCGGGCCTTTTATCGCCCTGTTTCCATCCGCCGGCATGCTGATCACTTTCAGGGCCGGTGCTGAATTCGAGGATCCCGGTTTTATCGTCTTTTGACACATACTGCCAGTGCCGGTCGCCTGTCACGACATACATGCGGGGATGACGTGCAATGAAATCGCGGATCTTTTGCCCTTCATACCCAAATCCGCTGTTGGCATAATTGTCATCTTTTTGGGGACGGTCGGGACCGACAATTGGTGTGGGCGAAATCAGGATACGAAATGTTGCCGTTGATGTATCCACGGTGTTTTCAAACCATTCCAGCTGTTCTTCTCCCCAGATGGTTTTCCCGGGCCCATCGGGCATATCGTTCGACACGCGGTTGTCGCGACCTTCCACCAGCCATACCTGGAGGTCTTTTCCCCACCGGTAGGTGCGGTAAGTCCTGGTACTCATCGGCACCTCATCCAGGAAGATCTGCTGTCCCTCCTCAAAGGTGAAATCGCCCATGAATCTTGTTCGCATGGTAGGCCAGCAATCGTTCATCCAGGTGTCGTGGTCATCTTTTTCGAAATAACTGTCTACCTTCCGGTGAAAAGCCACCAGGTCGGGGAAGCTGTACATTCGCTGCCAGTGCCAGCGTGCCAGTGCCACATTTTTGGCATACTGATCATAGTAAACAATATCGCCCGTATGAACGAAGAAATCAGGATTCTGGGCCAGCATGGCTTTATAGATCTTAAAGCCGTTGCTTCCGTCATCGCGGTCGGGATAAGCCTGACCGGTGACTGCCATGAACCTCACATCTGCACTGACATCCGGTGCCGGCGCAGTTTCAAATGACCCGCTGAGGGTATCCGAAACCGGCCTGCAGTCCGGCGGCCGGGCTTCAACTCTCAGCTCATAATGAGTACCCGGTGTCAGATCATCCAAAATATATTGTGTTGTAAAATCATGCTGGGTATTGACCGTCTGCCAGGGAGATTCATTCCAGGCATTGCCGCCGGAACGCCACAAAAAACGGACTTCACCCGGAGCTCCGGGAACTGCCCCTGCAATGGTATGGATATTCGTGCCTGCCGGATATTCCACCTTTGGTTCCAGGTCAGGACGCGATTCATGGTCCGGTTTAGGACCGAACAGACCGGATACAGGATTCCTGTACAGGATGACAGGGATAGGCGCTGAATCACTCAGCCGTTCCGCATTGCGGGTCAGCCTGGCCCAGACGATGGCCTGGTGATCCGTAACTTCTCCAATCTTAATACCTGTGGCAAAGTAAGGCCCTTCAGGTTTCTGCGACCTCCAGCAGCCACAAGTCAGTGCTGTAATAAGAACCAGAATTATCGGTGTTTTCATAGCAGAATATTTTTATGGTCTTCTATATACCGTACTCATCCCTGCCACATTGAATGTGAAGTTTTGGCACTAACCGGTTATAAGGTTTTATGGTCAGCCTGTTCAATCTGAACATCATTTAGTCCGGTGAAATTCCGGATGGTCAAATCCCGGATACTGTCCAGCCTGAAAAAGGGCACGCCGGGCATCCTACCTGCTTTGACATTCCGGAAGGTGGCACCTTTAACATCCTCTAATATAAATGGCGGCCTTGCATCGTCCTGTAAAAAGCTCACAGACACATCGTTCATTTCCAGGTTCTTAACATGCCTGATATAGAAACCATAGGCAGGAATGGTCCCGAACTTATAAGGTTCCGGGTACCTTTTCTCATCTTCAGCCAGTTTAACCTTAGCCATGTCTTCAGTGCCTCCGCCCTTATAGTAAATGTGAACATGGCTGATTTCCAGGTCTTCAATATCATGTCCGGGGATCCCGGTGATAAGGGATGCCGACTTGCTGTCAAACGCATTATATATTACTACATTACTAATGATGATCCTCCTGCAGACGCCGATCTTAAGGCTGTCGGGCGCCCGCATCCTGGCGCCGAGGCGGATGAAAATAGGTGAATTGGAAACGTCGCGCATGGTAATATTGGAAATGGTCACATCTTCCAGGGAAGCACCGTCAACTGTTTCGAGTGCCAGACCACGGCAATAATCGAACACGCAATTGGAAATGGTGATATTCTTAAATCCTCCGTTTGATTCGGTGCCAAATTTAATACGGCCGGTAGGCCCGTTCCCGTTTTTCACCTCCCTTTTATAGGTTCCGTCCAGCAGACTCCCCACGGCATAGCCACTTAACATGCAATTCGTGATCGTCACATTTTCAGTGGAGCGCCGGTAACCCAGTGCAAAGGAACTTTTCAGACAGATCCCGTCATCCCCGGGAGAATTGACGGTGCAGTTCGATACATGCACATTGTGACAACAGTCGATATCCATCCCGTCGCGGTTCGTATCCAGGATCAGATTGTCGATGGTAAGATTATCGACCCCGGTGGCCAGGATGCCGAACCATCCGCCATAAGTGATGGTAATATCCCTGATAATCACGTTACGGCATGAAAACAGCGCTATGGATTTATTCGGTAAGTTGAACTCCTCTTTCTTTCCTTTATATCCTTTGACAAGCCCTTTTCCCCAGATCATCCCACCGCCGGTGATGGAGATGTCGTGGAGGTGTTCGCCCCAGATCAGGCTGTTATGGAAATGACTGTGACCGAAATCCTGGTACTTGTCATTTACGGCCGGTTCTGAAACATCATATTCCGAAGAAGCCTCTGCCGGTGCAGCGATAATTTTTGCGCCACGGTCGATGAATAAGTTGATATTATTATCCAGGTGAATGGCGCCGGTCAGATAATTACCTGACGGGAAAAACACGGTGCCGCCTCCTGCTGCTGATGCGGCTTCAACAGCAGCATTAATGGTTTTGGTATCGTAAGTGATCCCATCACCCTTCGCCCCGTAATCCTTCACATTATAAAAATTCGTGCTATCTGCTGCCTGCAAAGCAAAAGAAGTCAGATACACTCCGTATATCAGGCAAAAACACGCCGTTTTCAGTAATCTTGTGAATTTCATATCTGTCTGTTTTATTTCGTTAATTTGTTCGTCAAAGGTTTTAGTGACCGTGTACTGTCTGCCAGCATCATGCTGATGCTGTCGGCCCTTACGGTAAGAAAAATATCCACCGGTTCAGGGAAACGAAGCATCACTTTCCCATTCTTCTTCAGATCCATGAATCCGGAAGCTGCAAATTTTTGTAGGCCTGAAGCCTTATCTGCTTTGATGACAGCAAGTCCCTTATATCTTCCTGACCAGGTTACGCCATCTACGTTAATTTTGAATACAGCCGATGTATCCGTTTTAAGTGAAGGCAGATCCGTAAAAACAAAAGATCCGTCTTCGTTTTCACAACCATCCGGCAGAAGATCTTTCTGCAAACCCAGTTTTGGAAGGGCTTGCACCGAATAGCCCTGTACAGTCGCCTTTTCATATATGGCCTTGTATCTGCCGGAAATATCGTTGGCATCAAAATCGTGATCTGCAGAGCCTTCGATCATAAGTTTACCACCTTGTTTCTCGTAGTTTTCCAAAAACTGAAGTTCACTTTCTTTTGCATACTGGGGATACAGATATAGAACAGCATCAAAGGTGTGTCCGTTCAGTACCGGTTTACCTTCTTCTCCAATCGTCAGGGTGTGGTTGTTGATAAGATCGGATGGCACCAGGGCATTCAGATAACCGGCATTCCATATTTCAATCACTTTTGACTCAATATCCAGGTTGCCGTTAATGTCATATACTCCGCGGTTGGCTTCATCAGGGTACCAGTTTTCCAGAGCCTCCATCCCAAATACTACGAGCAGATGAATCCTGGGCAATGACGGATTGAACCTGTTCAGAAGCCTTGAACAGCGTTCAACATCATTGATACCCTTTATGGCTTCCGGCCGGAGGAGATCGAAACGGTTTGGCCGCAGATCATGCATGGCATGATAGTGTGTCCGGATACCATATCTAAGATCCTTAAGCGCTTTTTCTTCAACGGGCGGAAATACCTTGTCATAATATTGATTGTACATGGCATTCATCGGGTGTGCCATGGCTATTCCCATCTGTACGGGAGTGGAAGTCTTCTCATCCGTTTGTCCATATTTACGGGGTTCGGTCCACCAGTCGATGCCGTTTGCCCATATCTCATCATTTGTCAGATGGTTATGGTATGTACTGTGGATCCCGTTAAAAATATCCGTGCCGAATATCTCCCGTGATTTATTATATACCGCTGTTTCCACCCGCAATGCTCCACGTCGCATAAAATCCATGTATTGATTGATGGCTAGAGCCCTCATTTCAGATTTGCCTTCCGGGGCATAGCGGCTGTCAAAAAGTGTCTTTTCCAGTGATTTTCCGGTGGCCTGCCTGAAAGAATCCGACATAGCCGTTGAATACCACCGGCCCCTGAAGGGGTGGCCAGCCTCATCAACAGGGATACGTTCCACGAATTTGTTCCCGTATTCATCCAGGGCAAAGCCATCAAAATGCACATCGGCATAATTTTTCATCGCGTTTACAAAACCGTCGATCTCAACATTGCCCCACATGCTGCTCTGGCTGCAATATTCCTGGACCATGATGAAGGCCGTCAGCCCTTTCATATCTTTGCCGCCCTCAATTTTCACCACTACTCTGTCTTTGGAAGGCAGGACAGTTTTACATCTGCCTGTGATGTCTGTTAAGGTCGCCGGATCATAAAAGCCCTCTGATGTTTTCCTGAAGGCATAGACTTTAAACAGGTCTGTTTTCAGTAAACGGTCGGGGAACCTGATAAATTCCGCTTTTACTGTAACGGTGGCCCTTCCCGACAGATCGAGTTCCACTTCATTACCTACGATCATCCGTTGAGACTCCTCAATGGTTTTGTCGTTGTAATTACCCCAGAGCTGAAGGCCCACTTTCAATCCGTTTTTATGAGCCTTTTCCACTATCTTTTTGAATACCGGATGCATAGTTTGCTCATCATAGAAATCAGCTCCTGCCCTGGCGGTCAGAAATACAAGGGTATAAGGACACTGATGAATGATGGTGTCCAGTTCCTGCATATACCGCTCATTGACCAACAAATCCGGAGAGATAAACCAGTACCCGATTTCAGGATGGCTGACGTCCTCAAATCGGGGGACATATTGAAGATCCTGCCTTGTCTTTGTATTACAGCCCGTCTGAAACAGGACAAAAAGCATTATAACCGGCAAAAATAGCGACTTCGGATTTTTCATGGCAGTGATTAAAATTCATTGATCGTTTATTAAGAAACCGTGATATTCAGGCAGTAAACTCATTCCCCGATGACCCTGACTTTTTTACCCGTATATTCCGGTGTATTGATGTTCTGTAGTTTTTCACCGGTCACCTTCCTAAGAACAACCGGTGGATTCAGGTTTGCCTTTGAAATCGTAAGCATATCCAGGCTGAGGTTTTCCACGTCATCAAAGACATAAGCAGGCCGGTAGTCCTTTTCGGCGGCTGTCACGGTGATGTTCTTCAGGGTAAGCCCCTTCACATGTCTCACATAAAAGGCCCAAGCCGGGAGTTCCCCGAACATGGAGAACTCCGGGTATCCGCTTTCCACCTCGGGAACGGATTCCAGCCTGTACACGGGAAGAATGGCATAGCCCTTGTTTCCCCTGCCGGGATAGGAAATATGAATATTTTCAAGCGTCACATTCTCAACCGGATGACCAGGAATACCTGCAATAGATGAAGGAAATGGATTATGAAAAAAATCCAGCTCCGGTCCCCGTATCTCGTATTTCAGATCCGGAGGACCATAGGGAACCTCAACCTGAATATTCCGGATGATGACATTCCGGAGATCACCAACGCTATCGTCTGTATTCCGGTGACCAAGCCTGATAAAAACCGGGTTTCCCGTATTCACGGCAATGACACTGTCTACCAGTACATTTTCCAGGATACCTCCGTCAACTGATTCGAGGGCAATAGCTGACCTGAAGGTATCGTAGACGTAAATATGTTTGATGACGATATTTCTAAACCCACCTACAGATGCTGTCCCGAATTTAACCGCGCTCGCGCTGGACCTTACCGTGCAGTTTGCGATATAGATACTATCGTCGAGAAAGCCTTTATTTTCCGATTTCAGACAGATCCCGTCATCGGCCGAATTTACAAAGCTGTTGGTGATCAGGACGTTGACGCAATCCACAATATCCATCCCGTCGTTGTTCCAGTACGCGTCACTTTCAACCCTGATGCGATCGATCACCAGGTTTTTACACAACTCGTATGTCTGAACCCAGGATCCTGAATTTCTGATCGTCACTCCTGTCACACTTACATGGTCACATTGGTAAAACACGATATCCCCGGGTCGTCTTCCCGGCCTTTTCCTGCGTAAATTGTAATACTGGATATCCAGTTTCCCTGCATAAAAGAGACTGTCAATATTCAGAGCCAGATCCCGTCCCTGGCCGTCAATGGTCCCCGGTCCGGAGATTTTCACGTTGCTTTGATTTTCACAAACGATGAGCGCCCCTCGTTTCTGAGTCTCTGGTTGTCCTTTTACCAGGACTTCCTTCATAAAAGGGTAGTCGTACGGATCGGTGCTTCCGAGAATAACGGCATTTTCCTCCAGGTGAAGGTTTACATTCGATTTCAGGTTGATGGTGCCGGTAAGGAAGCGGCCTTCAGGGACTACTACCGTACCGCCGCCGGCGCCATGGACCTTGTCTATGGCTTGCTGAATAATTTTCGTGTTAAGGGTTGTTCCATCTCCCTTAGCGCCCAGATCCACAATGCTGGTGTTTTGTGACCAGACCGGGCCGATCAGCAGGATAGACAGTAAAGAAATTGCAAAGGTTCTCATGATAATCAGGGTTGGGTTAATATTGTAATGTCTGGCATCATTTGTTTTCATCTGTACAGTTCATACATCCTTCAAAAAACGGCCAGTCATAAAAATCCCGGCCGGCTTCTTTCCCGTTGATTTTCCGGATAACCCATTTATCCCGGGGAGCCATAACATCGTATTCGATAATATCACCATCCGGATGATGGAATATCGTTTTCAGATCCCCGGGCACAGGATTTAAGTCAAGTATTCGTTTTAACAGTATATTGGCATCCTGTTGAGCTGAAACAACCAAAACTCCCAGGTTTCCGGAAGAAAACACGGCCAGCAGGTGATGGTCTGAAATACGAAAAATTTTCCAGTCCCCATTTCCTGCCAGGGGTGTATAAGATGAAGGCACGTGCACCGGTCCGGCTGCACAGGCAAAGTATTTATATACACCGGTGTTGTTCCATTTCATAAAGTCGTCTCCGGGACCTGAAGTATGAAATACGCCGGAAAGGATCCGAACCGATGTGTCGCAGAAAAGGATAACCGGTCTGGCCACGATGAGTGAATGTTTTCCCTGGTTGACACCACCGGCAGAAAGCAGGTAATCCGCATCTCCGGAATATATTTCAGGACAGGAATTCCTGTTGTGCCCTATTTTGACGAAGTACGGGAACGGTTTTTTCAGAACCATCCTGAGCACGCTGTCCGGCGGACGGTACGGCATTAGTGCCGCCCATATAGCCATGTGCTCACCATGAGTCACCTGCAGGTTAAGTGAATCGTGATAAAAACTTTCCCACACCCGCATCATAATACCCTGGTAATCCCGGTCCATGATCGTGTCGGAGGCATGGTTATACCTGCGTCTCATGGGTGGAAATCTTTTAAAATCAAAACTCCCAAGCGCATATTGCCAGTTAACACGGTCGAGTATTGCCCGGGAAAGATCCCTGATCTTTTTACTGCCGAAAGCATTGAGGCTGAGAAGTGCCGAAAGGGTGTAGCCCTGGTAGGGATTCGAATTGAATTCGTAGATGCCCTCTTTCAGAATAGCATCAAGATAATGTGCCAGCTTTTCTTCCATACCATTGGTCAGATTGTTGAAGCGGGGATCTTCATTACCATGAAGACGCAGCCAGCGGTTTTTCAGATACCGCGATCCCTGGGTCATCAGAACATGGTTTTCGGTATCTTCAATCAGTCCGAGTGTATGCGGAACGCTAATATCGAAATGGTCGCCATCTGCCGTCAGGAGCACATTCAGAAGATGATCGCGGGCAGCAGGATACAGGATCGTGTCATTATCGCCAAACATAAACAGTATAGGTGTAAGACCCAGCAGAGTAAAATCGTAATCGCCACCCGGATTGAGAGCCCAATGGGAGCCGGTAACACCATGAGGCATCAGGGTCATCAGTTTGCGGTTGGCCTCGTCTGTCCTGACCCTTCGGGAAAAACAGGCCAGGATGATCCGGGGCGTCTGAAGTTTGATCTTTTCCCCTGATTCAGGGAATGGCATTGAAGACCAGTAATTGAGCAAAGCTTCACGCAGGTGGGAGTCGGATGACGGTAACAGATTCCTGGTATCCGGAAGAACGACGTTACCCTGTTTCAAGGGTCTGTTCAAAATCCGCCCGGCTCCGAACAGCCAGTTGGCCACCAGTGCAAGACCAGTCAGAATCATCAGGATGATGATAACGGCATACAAAGTCTTTATTTTCCGTTCAGGTTTTGACATTGCCATTATTTAATATGCATTCAACGGGTGTTTTTTGAGGTGTTTAATACTGTCGAGTTCAACCTGAAGTTCCCGCACGACAGCGGGATTTTCGAGGTAGAGGTTATCCGTTTCCGAGGGATCGATCTGCATATTATACAACTGGCCTCTGGCTTCACCCGGTTTAGGGGTATAAGTCACCGGCGGGCTGAAGCCACCGGAGCCACGGCCTTCAATCAGCTTCCAGTCTCCCTTTCTCACGGCGAACAAACCGTGCGATGATTCATGGACCACGGCGT
This sequence comes from uncultured Bacteroidales bacterium, assembly GCA_963732905.1. Classification (GTDB taxonomy): domain Bacteria; phylum Bacteroidota; class Bacteroidia; order Bacteroidales; genus DASQZK01. The sequence continues at coordinate 359,447 of CAVTBM010000001.1, read as the reverse complement.
CCTGCCCGGGAATTGAAGATGCTTTCCCCAGCAATACCGGTAAAAGGCTGTAGCTGTCCTCACCGGGAACCAAATCAGTGCCCATGCCATCCAGGTCCATAAACGTTGCCATCAGATCGGCAAGAGTCATTGTTGCATTGCTGACGGTAGCCGGCTCAACCTTTCCGGGCCATCTGACGATAAAAGGTATACGATGTCCGCCGTCCCAGGCATCCGCTTTCATACCGCGATAAATATACGCTGCACGGTGATCATACTTTTTCACAAAAGCGGGACGCCAGAACGGTCCGTTGTCGCTGGTGAAGATCAGTACAGTGTTTTTGTCCTGCCCGGTCTCTGCCAGGGCCTTTACTACTTTCCCGACCATGGCATCGACCATGGTCACAAAATCGCCGTAGTCGCCTGCTTCCGACCTGCCTTTAAATTCACTGGCGGGGAGCCATGGTGTATGCGGCGCGGTCATGGCAAAATACAGGAACCATGGCTTACCCGTTTTCGCTTTGGCATGAATATATTTTACCGCATCAGCGGTAAACGTTGGCAGGACATCCGGGAAGACGAAATCAGGGGCCATCAGCCCGGCTCTCCAGAAGGCACCTGTGTACCCGGTATTCAGATCATTTCCCTCCGTATGGGCTGTGGGCAGTTCCGTCAGGGTATCATTCCTCAGGTAACAGTATGGCTCCATATCGAGTGAGGCCGGCAGAATATATGAATAATCGAAACCGTGAGTGGCAGGTCCGTCGGTTGGAGGCTTTGTAAAATCGATATCGTCGGGATTCATGTCTGTCACGACTCTTGCCCCGCCGGGATCATCTGTCGGGATTTCAAGAGCCTTTTCATGACCCGGCTTAACCACCCAGTCGAGTCCCAGGTGCCATTTCCCGATAACGGCCGTCTCGTAGCCCCGGGATTTTAGAATACTGGCAATGGTTGGTCTGTCCTTCATAATAAGGGCCCGTCCATACCCTCTCAAAACGCTTTGAGGCAGCCTGCTCCTGAAGCAATAACGGCCCGTCAGAATACTGTACCGCGTTGGCGTGCAGACCGATGAGGGAGCATGTGCGTCGGTAAACCGCATACCCTCAGATGCTATCCGGTCGATATTCGGTGTACTGACCTTTTCGCCAGGATTGTAGGCCGAAACATCGCCATAACCCAGGTCATCAGCGAGGATGATGATCACGTTTGGTTTTGAAGCCTTCGTCTCATCCTGGCTCTGCCGGACACCCTGGCTGCACCCGAAGCCGCAAACGGCGGCACCGGCCAGTATCGAAATATTTCTTGCAACATTCATCATGATCAGGTTTTTCTGGTTAATCATTATTGCCGGCACTCACCATTGAGGAGTACCTCTGCATGAAACGTTTATAAATATCAGGGGGAAGGATCAGTGCATCATGACCGTCCTTCATATATCCCCGTATCTCATCCAGCAGGCGGTTAACTTCGCCCTGGTAGGCCCGGTTTAGCGCCAGGTTATTTTTCTCCATGGGATCCTGAATCTCATCGTACAATTCGAGATAAACTTCATCCTTGAAAGTATCGACGATCAGTTTCATATTCCGGTCGACAACGCAACGCTGGTTATTCCCGTAAGCCCCGTTTCCGTCGTACTGGATAAAGATCCGGTCCCGGGAAGGCTTCTGTCCTTTTACCAGGGGCATAAGCGATATCCCGTCGGTTGGACCTGCAGCCTTGATGTTCAGAAAATCCATAAGGGTCGGCCATACATCGATAAGACTTACAAGGGCATCCGTTTCATGAACCGCCGGCTTTACATCTGAAGGAAATTTTATGATGAGGGGCACTCGGGCCGATTCCTCGTACATACACATCTTCTGCCATAAGTCGTGACTTCCGAGCATCTCACCATGATCCGAAGTGAAAATGATCAGTGCTTTATCGTACAAACCCTGGTCTTTAAGTGCTTTCAGGATACGCCCTACCTCATCGTCGAGAAGACTGACCAGCCCAAGGTATTTCGGCCATATTTCCGACCACTGCTCCCTGGAATATCGTGATCCGATGAAGCCGGTAAGATTGTACATCTGAAGCGGGGACTGTCCGTCGTACCATATTCCGACATTCTCGGGTATGGAAAGGTCAGCCTGTTTTATTTTGCTGTAATAGGGTTCGGGAATGGCTAAAGGCGGGTGCGGTGACAGGAACATGGCATTAATCAGCAATGGCTTATCCCCGTTCCCATGTTCACGGATCACCGAGACGACACTGTCGGCAATGAACTGATCAAAGAAATAGGCTAATCCCGGTTTATAGACTCCTGTTTTGGGAATGGAATACGATTTTAAAATCGTGAATTCGTCCGAGATCAGTTCCGGCACCTTTGCCGTGTAGGCTTTTCCACCTGGAGCGCGGACATCCTGTTTTTTCAGCCATTGGTTGTATTCCTTTTTTGTGACCCAACGGGTCTTCGAAGCCGGATTTTCATCGATTTTATCCTGTGTGAAAAAGTGCTGTTTCCCGATATGCCAGCTATCCCATGAATCACCCATGGCCTGGTAAAGGTTGGGTGTTCCTGATCTCACTTCACGGTAATGCTCATCCTCTTTCGCCCAGCCGTTGATGAGTGCACCGGTATTGTCCGGATAACGTCCGGTAAAAAATGCAGCACGCGAAGGGGCGCAGAGAGGGCAGGCACAGTAAGTCCTGGTAAAATCTATGCCGTCCTCTTTCAGCGCATTGATATTTGGGGTAAACCTGCCGAGAGCATCAGCCCTCAACTGGTCAGCCATGATGATAATTACCGGGACTTTTTTAACCGGAGCCTCTTTCGGGGGCTGGGCTCTCAATGACAAAAGCATTGGAACGGTTAACAATACAGCTTTATTCATTTTTTATTTGAAATTCAGGGTTGTACTCACCTTTCTTTTTAAATCCCGGGAAATCCCGCATGAGGCCGAAACGGGGATAACTGTCAAAAATATCTCCGTAGCCCAGCATCCGTGGGTCTCCCTGCCGGGTTAATTCATTCCTGAGTTGAATCTGAAGATTAGTTCTGATCGTGTCATAGTCCGGATCTGTTGCCAGGTTGTGCATACATGCCGGGTCCGTTCTGATATCATATAGTTGTTCGGCCGGGCGTTTTTCATAGCCTTCCTTAAAATAGGCGGGCCATTGTTGTTCATGGGTTATGATATATTCTTTCGTCGGGCCGTCGTCAATGTCGCAGTATCCCATTCCGATTGCTTTAAATCCTTTGGGTACGATCTCTTTTCCTTTAAAAGGAGGTGGGGGATTCCCCGCAGGCCAAAGATCTGGTTTCAAATTCATGATATAGAGGAAGTGATTATTACGTATTGCTCTTGAAGGATAACCCAGGTCATCGGGTCGTGAATCCGAATGTCTTTCCCTTCCGGTCAGGACGAATTCCCTGTCAACCGGCCATTTTGAGTCCCCGCCCCGCAGGAGAATATTTGTCATATTTTTCCCCGTCATTTCCGGTACGTCTTTGACTTCACCCATGTCCAGGAAAGTCGGTGCGAGATCAATCAGGCTCACCATCTGATCGCGTTTCTGACCGCCCCTGATCTTTGCCGGCCAGCTTATGGCGAGAGGTACATGCGACCCATATTCCATGAGGTTTGCCTTGGAAGCCGGAAAAGGCATCCCATTGTCAGAGGTAACCACTACGATCGTGTTATTCAGTTCTCCCTTCTCCTTCAGAAAATTGAGCATCTTTCCCAGCTGCCGGTCAAACCATTCAATTTCCAGTTCATAATCTTCAATATCACTCAGGACGATGGAATCAGGAGGAAGGAACCCGGGCAAAAAGACGTTTTCAGTTCTCATCCCTGCCCGGTAACCCGAGCCATCCTCATAGGTCCTGTGCGGTTCATGTCCTCCGTACCAGAAGAAGAAGGGTTGTCCTGAGGCCTTGTGCTGATAAAATTCCACGAAATTCCCGAAATAGTCTTCGTGACTTATCCCGGTGGTTGGAACGGTATCTAGTTTTTTATCATTATATTCAGGTCCTGCCGGATTCCGGCTCCATCCCGCACCCTTCCAGTTCCCCGGGGCCCAGCCCTTTCCTGTATATCCGATCCAGTATCCGTTGTCTTCCAGTAAGTCGGTAAATACCTGGAACTTTTTAGGAAAGTAACTGCTGTGTGTACCGGCTTCTTCCAGCTGCCAGATATTTAAACCGGTGAGGATAGCGGCCCTCGACGGGCTGCATTGTGGTGCTGCCACGAAAGCATTATTGAACAGGATCCCATTTTGCGCTACCTGGTCGAAGGCTGGTGTGCTGATACCGGTGGTACCATAGACGGAACAATAGGGATATGACTGATCATCCGAAATAGCCAGCAGAATATTGGGCCTGCGTGTGTTTTCCTCCCCTGATTTTACTGAATGGCACGCCGCCGCCATCAGCGTCAGGCTACCAAGTGCCAGGAGTTTTGTTTTATCTTTCATTTTCATAGTATTCAATCCTTCTTCAGTTAATATCCAGGTTTCTTCCCCGGGGGAATCTCCATAACCACGTCCGGAATCTGCTCACCCTGCTCCGTATAAGTCATTTTACCATTCGTTTTTTCTGCCAGTTTGGTGCTTCCCGGAATAGTCCCCCTGTAGGTTTTATCACCACAGACCAGCCGGTCACCCGAAGAGGTGAAACTGACACTTCCGTCTTTCCTCACCGCTTCAAGCAGGGCGGACTTCGAAGTATCCATCACTGCTTTGATCGTCCAGTTGCCGATGGTAATCAGCGATGAATCTGATTGTATACTGACTTTATATTCAGTGCCAGAGTCTTTAGGGAAAAGCAGGATAAGTGTTAGAAACCTTATTTTCTCTGTCTTCATGGCACTCCGGGCTACCAGGTGATATTGCGAATTTTCATAATGAATTACGTTCCCTTCCTCATCTGTTCTCATTTTCCAGTTTTTGGCAGGCACGGCAAAGGTGTCGGTAAGTGACCAGTGAACAGGTTCCGAAGAAAAGAAAAAGCATGAGGAAGAAACGGCACTGTTTGCACATTCAAATTTATTGTTAACGCTGTCAATGCTGATTTTTTCAGGGCTGTGCACAAGCCATTGCCATCCGGCCTTCCGGCCGGCTTCCAGGTCATCATAAATGGCTATGATGCCCGGCCGCAGCAAGAGTATATGACGACGGAATTTCTTTAAACCGGCATCCTGATTTTCTCCGGAACTGCTATAAGCCATTGATGCGTCCCCAACGGAATACGAAAGCGAACTGCCATTGACAAAGCGGGCGATCCATCCATAGGCTTCCGTGTCGAAAGGCTGCCCGAGGTCATCGATGAGAATACCGTTGTGGCCCCGGGTATGCTTGTACCATAGCAGTCTGTGCGGATCCTTCATGTCAATTTTGAAGCCAGAGTTGTAAAACAGCCGCTTCCCGCCGTACAGGATCTGAAAGGTGTTCTGATCAGCCAGCATATGACCGTAAGCACCGTAGGGGCTGGAACGCATAGCTACCATGAGATCCCTGCCCGTATTCGCCAGATTCGTATGCATCTCCACCACACCTGCATCGTAAAAGGCTTTGGACTGGGACCATGACCCAGGATCACCAACCGGCGCAGGCTTCAGATTCCGGAGGTAACGAAGCCTGAACCACCGGAGCATATCGGCCTCCGGCAGGGAGAGTCTTGTTGTTTCGGCAATTCCGGTTTTATACCACGAGGCGGCTTCGCTTCCAACCAATTTACTGAGGGCATCGGCCCAGGCCAGGTATTCCTGCCCGGGTGCAAAAAGCTCCTCACAATTGTCACCAAAGCCATCACTTGAAGAACCAGGGGGAAAACCATATACGGCCCAGTATGCATTCTGCCTGTACCACGGATGCCTCCCGATAAAATCAAAACCGGTATAGTTTTTTATGATCATCGGGATATCAAGCAGGGTTTCCATATTGAGTCTGAAATAGGAAAATCCGTTAACCCAGGCGCCGTCTTTTCCGCCCAGAACAGGGGCCCTGGCAAGCCAGAGCTCATAGGCATAATCCAGCCAATCCCGGGCATGATCTGATTCACCATACAACGCCACAGCGGTGGAAAAGAAATAATCCAGGATATACTGCCAGACATGATTCGAGAGGACCTTCGCATCGATATTGTTTGCCCACGATTCATAGAACCTCTGAGCCCGGGTTTCTATATTTTTCAATAGTTTCGTTTTCTGTCCGGCATTCAGCTGGCCGTAAAAGGTATCAAATACCAGTGCCATGCCAAGCATGCACCTCGCATCTCCGAAATCGCTCAGTTCCGACAAACCGTCCGGATCCCACGAAGCCACTTCCATACCGTATCTGATTGCCGGCGCCACATATTTTGGGTCCCCGGTCAGGAGATAAGCCTTACAGAAATGATCGATTGCCGTGTAGTTAAAATTACTGATCTTCATACTGGCGTTCATAGCCAGCTTATTGTCCTGGCGCGAATTGAGACCCGCCACTTTTTGCCTGCCCTGCGTTTCATTCATTGGTGGCTCCGCCAGCATACTGTCTGCCTCACGGATAATGACCTGCGCATCCGGGAGATTGAGGCATGCTTTTCTGAAGACCCCGATATCTGCACTACCCAATAGGACCCTCGGGTGTGCGTCAGGGATAGCCGACCATAGCGAATCGGCCGGCGGAGCGGCAAAACCTATCGCGTCCCTTGAAATCCTGAAGGAATTCACCTCCGACCACTGACCTCCATGCAGTCTGAACTGCCAGTACCATGTTCCCGGTTTAAGAGTTTGATGGGGATTGAATATGGTGCGATTAAGCCCTTCTGCATGGAAAATATCCGTCGATGTAAAGGAAGAATCGGATGAGAGCCTGACATCATACGTTACTTTTTTTCCCCGCGTCACCGGCCAGAGCAAAGCCGGAGGGTTAAACCGGGCTTCAATATCCCGGGAAGGGGAAGCCCACTCCCGGTAGTTTGGATGAAGAACCGGATACCTGACAGGGAAACCAGGTATCCGGCCTGCCTCCCTCTCTGTTTGACGTCCGCATCCTGTAGCGGTTATCAGGATCAATATCAGAATTTTAATCTTCATCGTCGGTCCCGGTTTTTTTGGTTTTCATATCCTGCAGTACTTCTGCGTCCACTTCCTTAATATAATCCTGCAGCATGCCAAGCAACTCCTTAACCTTCCCTGGCAACCTGCCTGAGATATCCTGCACCTCGCCGGGATCGGCAATCAGATCATAGAGTTCGGTCCTGCCGGTTTTCAGGAACCGGATCAGTTTATACTTGCCATCGATAACGGCTTCATGCGGATAGCCTTTATTATAGCGATAGAAGAAGAGGGCCCGGTGGTCTCTCATTACTGTCCCGCTAACCGGATCGGAAAACAGCGGTTTGATGCTGCCCCCGTCAAGATATCCGGGAAGAGGGCGGGGATTGCCGGCCAGGTCGCTCAGAGTGGGCAACAGGTCACAGCCGGTGACGGCTGTATTGCAATAGCTTCCCGGCTTAACACCGGGACCCTTAACGATGAAAGGCACCCGGATTCCACCCTCGTACAAGACCCATTTTCCGCCCCTTAACGGGTAGTTCCTCATTTTCTTTTCGAAGGATGAGGGCGGATCCAGCCGGTTCTTTACCGGTGGAATAAATTCAACACCTCCGTTATCGGCCATGAGGATGATATAGGTGTGGTCGGAGATTCCAAGTTTTTCGACTTCATCCAGTACCCTTCCGATCCCATCATCGAGATCTTCCAGCATCGCAGCGAAGGCCGGATCGTCATGGATTTTCCCTTTATCCTTCTGAAGATACTTCTGGTATGTTTTGTCCCGGGCCTGAAAATCGACATGGGTGGCATAGTGTGAGATCTGAAGATAGAAGGGATGACCTGTACTGACCTGCCGTTCCATAAAATTGACTGCCCGACCGGTAAGTGTTTCAATCCGTTTCGGGTCATTATTGAGATAAACGGCAGTCCATTTGGTCGACTTATCCGTCATCACATCCCCGTTCCGGTTGCCCGTGTCCCCGTCGCTCTCATCATATCCGATATCTTCCGGATAAATGCCGGCTCTCAGGTCCCATTTCCCGTAATGAGCAGTCCGGTATGCCGGGTCAATGGATTTGAGCATCAGTGGGATGGTCAGCCATGCATGGGCATGCGGATCATATTTTTCAGGAAAGGTCAGGTCTCCCTCCCTGATGGGAGTTTGCCCGTACTGGATCGCCCTTCGTGAAGGAGAACAGATTGAGGCTGGTGCATAACCGTTGGTAAAACGCATACCCTGATTACCCAGTCGGTCTATGTTCGGTGTTTCGTGATAGTCACTCCGTGAATCCGGGAAGCGGGGATCCATATACGACGAGGTACTGGTCCAGCCCAGGTCGTCGGTAAGGATAAAAATAAAATTAGGCTTCTGCGGCGGCGCTGCACTGCTAAGCTGGTACCCTGAAAGTAAGGCCAAAGCCAGTGTTTTTATAGTATTCATAACTCCTGTATCATTTTTAACGGTAGATGGCTCATCCGTTCTTAATTCTTTTTAAGTTCCCAGACCCTGAAATTCCTGTACCGGAAATCAGACCAGCGCATTTGCCGGAAACCGATCTTCCCGTCCTGGTAAACAGGACCGTTAAGTTTTCCATCGTCAGTAAAGTCAATGATTTTCCGGTCATCGACGAACATGAGTATATGTCCCTGATCCTTGATCAGGCGCATTTTATGAACGGCCGTTGAATGCCTCGGTATGCCCACAGGACCGGTTTGCATCAGTGCAAACATCGGATCCTTTCTCAGGTGCGAACTGTCTCTTTCCGGATTCCTGGGATTGTTCGCATAGTAAGATATATGGTAGCAACAGATTCTTCCTCGGTTGTAATACCTGAAGGTGCCGTCGCGAGCAGGCATGCCCTGATCAAAAATACTTTGTCCGGAATCACCTCTCGCAGCGAAAAAGGTGATCAGAAGACCACTGTCGGGCTGAAGGTTTTGCGCCTCCCATTCGGCAATAAATGAAGCGGGAAAATTCACCGGGCACCACAAGACATGATCCCATTTCTTTTTTCCGGAAAACATCTCCATCCATCCATCGCTGAATTTCAGCTCACCGGGACCTTCCATGACCCAGCCCTTCACCATATCCCTTCCGGAGAGAGAATTTTCGTAAATGGTTTTCCCTTTTTGCGGCAGACTTTGGCAACTTCCTTCATACCCTGACGATAGGAGAAGTGTAATTCCAAAAAGGAAAAACAATTGCAAAACCTTTATATTTTTAAATGACATATCCACTCATACATTTTTAAGACGTTTAACTTACTTCTTCTGCCACAACTCCTCCCGGTGAAACGCTTACGCCTGACGGTCAACGATAACCCGCGGCCCCAGGACGATGACCTTCACCGATCATACGGTATAACTGTGTTCCGGCGAAAAGAAACGCACCGGTGCCATACTCCTGCCATTCATCCGGGCCGTATGGTTTGGGCTCTGCACCGGGCGGCTGGACATTCCCCACCCTTCCGTTTTCATCCACCTGCTTTACCAGCCCGTACCAGGCTTTCAGAGCAGCCGTTTCATAAAGAGGTTCTGTAAGAATGCCGTTCGCTACTCCCCAGAGAAGACCATAACAGAAAAAGGCCGTTCCACTGGTTTCGGGTTGCGGGATATCTTCAGGATCGAGCAGGTCGGGTCTCCAGAGACCGTCATCCCCCTGGATGGTAACCAGCTTCGAGGCCATCTTCCGGAACTGATCCGTGAACAATGTTTTTTTTTGGTTTTCAGCGGGGATGATCTCCAGCATCCTGGCCAGGGCTGCAAAGACCCATCCGTTCCCCCTGCTCCAGAACACTTTGCGTCCGACAGGTGACCGCTTATCGAAATACCGGTCGTCCCTGTAAACCAGGTTTTCTTCGCTGTCCCAGAGGTAGTCGGTGGTCAGGAGCCATTTATCCACGGCATAATCCAGGTATTTTTGTTCACCGGTTGCCTGGTACATTTTTGCAAAGGTCGGAGGCCCCATGAACAGGGCATCGCACCAGGACCACCATTCACGTCGGTAGTTGTTCCCGGCAAACCTGACATCCGGAAGAGCCTTTCTTGAAAGGTGTGAATCCAGAACCCATCTCAGATGGCGGATGACAGAAGTATCTTTATTTTGCATATAAATGTCGAGATACATCTGGCCGACGGCCAGGTAATCCGCATCATAGACCTTGCTGACGGTACTCCAGTTATATTTTCTGCCCAGGTCATACATCAGGCTGAAATAGTCTTCGTTGCCTGTAATTTTCTGCAGTTCCATGAGTCCTGTAAAATAAGCGGCATACTGCCAGCCTAACGGACCATATTCCGGGAGGTGCCCTAAATGGCTGTTCTGCCAGTCAGCGACTTTTACCAGGAGGGTCAGCACCTGGTCCTTGCCGGGATAATCCGGGCGTGGCGGCTCCTTAGCTGCAACGCAGGAAATTCCCATTAAAAGAGTAATGAACATCGTGAAAAAACCTGCTCTTAACAACATAGACATTGGTTTTTCAAAGTTCGGACATGAAATATTCCTGTTCCAGTTCGCTGCCGGCAAAATCCTTTACTTCTTATCCGACATGGAGGGAGGAGCCTCATCCGGTGAGCTTCCCCAGTTTTTATTTGGGGCAGGTCCCATTTTCAGGATCAGCTTACCTCCTCCGATAATTGCCTCATGCGTGAACCAGGGCTTATTCAATGATGCTCCCTGAAATTCAGCTGATTGAATATACCGGTTCTGATCACTGTTGCCGATGGTTGAGATGGTAAAAGTCTTCCCTTTAAAATAGTGAGGATCAAGATGAATGATCACTTTATCGAACAAGGGACTACCGATCTCATACACCGGTTGGACTGCTGCGCCTCCCTGCAAGTCAAAAAGTCCGATCTTCATCAGGACAGACAGTGCTCCCATGAGGCCCTGGTCCTCATCACCGTTATAACCTTCCCGGGGACTCAGGTCCGAATAGATCCTGTTCACCACCTCCCTTGACCAGTATTGCGTCAGCCAGGGCGCACCCGAATAATTGAAAATAAACGCCACTTCCATGGAGGGCTGGTTGCCATAGTTAATGTAAACCCTTGCGCGACTGGATTTGACAAATGGATCATCGGTGGTATAATTTTTAACATGGAAATCCGTTTGCTCCGAAATCTGAAAGGATTGGTCGAGTTTTAAAGTCAGCTTATCGTTTCCTCCCATCAGTTTTGCCAGTCCTTTGATGTCGTGCGGAACAAACCAGGTCGCCTGGGCTGCATTGGATTCGACAAAGCCTTCATCGGAGGTCAGTGGGTCAAATGGGTTCAACCATTTTCCGTCCTGCGTTTTAGGTCGCATCCATCCGGATTCAGGATCGTACAGGTTGGCATAATTACCGGCCCGTTTAATGAACATCATATAGTCGTCATTTTTCCCGAGGCTTTTAGCCATCTGCGCAAGGCACCAGTCCTGGTAGGCATACTCAAGAGTCTGCCCGGCTCCGTCCTGATGCATTCCGTACCTGACCGTGGACAGCGGGTACGGTACATACCCCCTGTCGATATAATACCCGATGCCCCCGCCTTTAAAGGTTTTATGCTCATACCCGGCCTTACTCATCAGTCCTCCGGGAAAGGCATTCTTTCGCATGCCCTCGTAGGCTTTTTCCACATCAAACCCGCGGATACCTTTCATCCAGGCACTCACGATAAAAGGTGTAGTGGACGCACCGGTCATCACAAAGGTATAATTACCCCCGGACGGGCCCCTGGGTATCAGTCCGCCATCGTCGTACATCTGGAGCAGGGAATTGACAAATTGTTCTGTAATGTCGGGATAAGCGAGATCCCACAGTGTATTGAGCGTCCACTGAGCGCCCCAGAAAGCATCCGAATTAAACATGTTAAATTTGGGTTTTCCCTGTTCGTCAAGGGGTACCTGCCCGATGCGCGGTTTGTCGCCGGTGTTGTCAATATAGGTGCCTTTCACATCACTCACCATTCTGCGTCCCTGGAGGGCATGCCACAAATCGGTATAAAACCGCCGCTCCTGTTTATAGGTCCCGCCGCTAATCTCTATGCGCCCCAGGTATTTATTCCAATCCTGGTAAGAGTTGTGTACCACCCTGTCGAAATCCCAGCCCGGCAATTCAGCCACGATATTTTCCCGTGCGGCTTCCGTACTGGTAAAAGAGATGCCGACTTTCATCAGGATCTGCTGGCTTCCTGCCGTTTTAAAATGCATGAAAATGCCGCCCCCGGAACCTTCAAAGGTATTTACAGGCCCGAGAATCTTACCATTCTGCCACGCTTCAAGGCTATCGAAGGGTGTATCCAGCTGAATGACATAAAAAACTCTGAGAGGTTTCGGCCTGCGGCTGGTTCTGTCCATTATGGCATAGCCTTCGATTTCCCGGGTACTAATTTTTTTAGCATAGCCATCCTTTGTTCCCGAAGGCCCGAGGATCGTTCCGAGATCTAAAAGGATGTAGCTGTCATCCGAAGCAGGAAAGGTATAACGGTGAAATCCTGTCCGGGCAGTCGATGTGAGTTCAGCCCAGATCCGATAATCCTCCAGGTATACGGCATGATAGCCCGGCCTGATGTATTCCTTTTCATGAGTATAGGCGGAGCCATAGGCGGCCGGACCCATCTGTCCCCTGAATTCACCGGTAACGGGCATCACAGGAATGCCCGACATCTGCCATGCATGGATATGACTGAAGAAAAAAATGGTATCGAGGTCATAACGATAACCCGAATTCCAGGCGCCATCAATGGCCATATCCGGACTGAGGTTGACCATTCCGAAAGGTCTGCAGGCCGAAGAAAAAAAGAACCATCGGGAGTTTGCTGCGTCGGTTAGGGGTTGAACCAGCCTGTCGGGACCACCGGCATCAAGATAAAGGCTTTCGCATGCTTTTTGAGTCTCAGAATAGGCTTCAGACGATGCCTGCTGTGAAAATGCCTTTGAACCGGATAAAGCGGAAATACAGAGACAGGTTACGAAACTGTAATATATATATTTGATTTTTAACATGTTATGAAATAGTCTGCGTTAGTATTTTCCGACGTAAAAATGGTCCCGGGATAAACCGTAAAGCTGCATGGATTCCGGATATTCCAGGGAACCAGGCATCAAAAAAGAAATCTAAAAGAGGGCCAGGCAGTGTACCCTGCCCCTCTTTCAGCATTAACCAACTAACCAACTAACTAACTACTAGCAAAACTAACTAACTATTAATAACCGTCATTCTGTGAGATAGTCGGAGAAGACAGGTCGAGTTCACTCTGGGGTAGCGGACGAAGGAGATGATGAGAATCGAGTTCACCTTTTAATGCCGTCCACGGATTCATCAGGTCGGTCCTGTCGATGAGTTTACCTGTACGTTTCAGGTCATACCAGCGCATCCCTTCACCAAGTAATTCTCTTGCCCTTTCATCCAGGATCATATCAATGGTCACATTTCCCGGTGTAGCCCTGTACGATGCTGTGGTCAGCGAATTGACATCGGCAGGATCTGCTGCACGTTGCGGATCGGAACCTGCATTGGTGCCGAGGGCGCGGTCCAGAACAGCATTATAATACACATCGGCGCCCCCAAGTTTAGCACCGGATGCACCTTTGACAATAGCCTCGGCAGCGATGAGGTAAGCCTCGGCGGAGCGGAAGAGCACGAAATCCAGGGTGCCCATAGCATCATCATAAGGTATTCCCGGCTGCCAGAATTTCCACATCAGCGGAGTCTGAAACTGATCGTGAAAAGGCGTTTTATCACTTATACCAAAATCACTGGTGTTAAGTACGCTGTAATGTTTCGTGCCACCTACGTCAATCCCTTTTTCTGCAAGGCTGGCCGGATCGTTCCATGGCCGGAAAGACATAACCGTATCCCCTTTGCTGATATCGATACTATCGGTAGCACTCACCTTAAAGTTATTCACATCATGCAGGGCTACGATGGCATCCACAAAATCCAGCTGATAACGGGTGTCCATCTGCGGATCGAACAGCCTGTACATGGCAGGAGTTACGATATAATCCGTTAACTGACGGTTGTACTCACTGGTACGGCTCAACTGGCCCGGCATCGATTCCACACCGCCGCCGAAAATGGAGTGTGCATTATTGCCAGGCAAGGCATTGGGATTGGATGGATCTCCCGAATAGGTCAGTACATCATCGCTGTATTGAACGGCAAAAACAATTTCGGGATTCTGGTCGTTCTGTGTCGGGAAGGTTTCCAGCAACGGATTTTCCGAATGTTTCGGAAACAGGTCGGTGTACTTGGCTGCCAGCGGATAGGCGTCGATGATATCATCGGCATATTGAAGAGCCTTGTTAAAGTCATCCGCTGATCCTCCCAGCGAGTTGTTAAAGTTCCATCCCCTGGTCAGGTATACCCTGGCGAGAAGGAACCGGGCCGCCCCTAAAGTGGCACGGCCATAATCGGTAGCGGTTTCAGGAAGAACAGCCTCAGCATCTGTAAGATCTTTCAGGATCTGCGTATAGACATCGGCTGCAGCCACCTTAACGACTTTCTTGCTGGCCGTTTTTGTTTCTGTCAGAGGCATAGGGATGTCTCCCCACTGTTGAACCAGCATAAAATAACAGTAAGCCCTGAGAAATTTTTCTTCTCCGACCCTTACGCTTTTCAGCGCTTCATCCATATCGATGCCTGGCGCCCTTTCAATGGCCGTATTTGTACGTTCGATCTCACGATACAATAAATCCCATAAGGGTTTCAGGCTACCCTGCTCCGAATTCATCCGGACGTCGTAGAGGTTCAACTCACTGCCTGCATCCGAGGTTTTGTTCCATCCGAGGTTCGTAAACATGTCGGTCCCGAGAAATACAAGGTCCCGTTGTTGTGTGATATCACGCAATAAAGTGTAGGATGATTTAACCAAATCTTCAAAACCGTTCTGATCTATATAATATGAATCAGCGGTGACATTTGATACCGATACTTCATCCAGAAATTTGCTGCAGCCGGTTCCGGCTATCAGAAATAAGATGGTCAGAAGTATATTCCGTTTAATATGTATTTTCATTTCTTTAGTTTTTTAAGTCAGACAATAATGATCAGATGCCCACGCTAATGCCGAACAGATAGGTGGTGAAAGGCACATTATCCCGGTAGGTATTGCCGTTGTATTCCGGATCAAAGCTGATATATTTCGTAAATACAAAGGGATTGTTCACCTGGGCATAAATGCGGAAATTCGACATATTCCATTTGTTCAGAAGACTCCGGGGTAAATTGTACCCCAGGGTGATGTTGGCAACACGTACGAAGGAGGCATCCTGATATTCGATGGCTTCACGGTATGGGTTAGAATTGTTCAGACCGAAATAATCATTGGTCGGATTGTTTGGCGTCCAGTAGTTCAGTACGAGATGGTTGTAACGGCCGTTGGTCACTTCACCCATGGTTCCCGACAACATCCCGTTCCTGAACTGCACACCCTGTCGTGTATACATAAAGAATGAGAAATCAAAATTTTTGTAGTTAAACGTATTCGTCATCCCGCCAATCCATTTGGGCAGTTCGGAGCCTAGTACGACCCTGTCATCGACTACATCAGAAGATGAAATTTTTCCATCCTTGTTCTGGTCAACCACCTTCACAGAACCGGGAACCTGGCCAAAGGATTTGGCTTGGACAGAATCAGCGGACTGCCATATCCCGTCAAACTTGTAATAATAATTGGATCTTAGGGACTCTCCTACGAATAACTTGTTCCCCTTATCGGCTTTCACACCGCCACCGTAAAGTTCAAGGATCTCATTGTGGTTTGAGGAAAAATTGAGGCTTGTACTCCATTTGAAATTAGGTGTAACGATGTTGACGGTATTCAGGGTCACTTCGATACCTTTGTTCTGAACTTTCCCGACATTGGAAGTCACTATCGCGAAACCCGATGATGTCGGAATTTGCTGGTCCAGGATAAGATCTACGGTATGCCTGTTGTAGAGCTCAATGGTAGAGGATAACCGGTTATTCAGAATGGCAAAGTCGATACCGAAATTCACCTCATTACTCATTTCCCATTTCAGGTCGGTATTACCCAGGGTTGAAGGTGCAAAACCAAAAGCGGCTGCTCCGTTGAAATCATATGGTGTCTGAATTAGGTTAGCCTGTGTCGAGTATGGCTGAACAACATCATTACCGACGATACCGTAGCTAAGTCGTAACTTTAGATTATTGAACACGTTCATGTTATTTATAAAATCGAGCTGGCTAAGGCGGAAGCCGAGAGCGGCTGAAGGGAAGAATGCCCACTTATGTCCCGGGGCCAGAACGGAAGAACCGTCCCAACGACCCGTGGCTGTAAAGAGGACGAGGTTA
The DNA here is from genome assembly GCA_963732905.1 of uncultured Bacteroidales bacterium. Taxonomy (GTDB): domain Bacteria; phylum Bacteroidota; class Bacteroidia; order Bacteroidales; genus DASQZK01. The sequence goes on along the minus strand of CAVTBM010000001.1, from coordinate 343,150 downwards.
TCATAGCTGTAATTGATGCGTCCCATGTAAGACAACAACGTACGTTTTATCAGGTTACTTCCCACAGCCGTAATCGTTCCGGCTGTTCCGAGGCTGTACCAGTAGGAACTGAATGGCAGGTCCTGAACCTGGATATCCGAAGACTCCGTTCTTTCCTGGAACGCACTCTGAATGGCAGAAAGATTAAGGGTATTTTTTCCTGATTCCAGTTTGTAATTCAAAATATTATCCCAGGTATAGGAGGTATATCCATCTGTACTGTACTCTGCCCTTGGTTTACTGGTTGTTTTACGGTCTTTGGTGAAAGTACCCCTGTAATCACCCATCCTTGAATTATTTGAAGCCGTCGACATGGAAGTTCTGAAGCTAAGATTTTTTATCGGGGTCAGTTCAAGGTAAGCGTTGGCCAGCAGGTCAGAACCTATCGTTTCATTCTTGTAATTATCCGCATTTCCCTCAACGAGAGGATTCAGCACCTGGTGATCATTGATACCCATCCATACAGCATAACCGTTCCAGTCGAGATCGTTATTCTCCTGGGGGTTCAGCACATCGGCATAGAGGTTGACACCGGTAGGCCTTGCACGGTATGCAGAACGCACTGCCTCGAAAGATCCCACGTTCTGGATCCGGTAGGTATAATAACTCGTAAACCCTGCCTTAAGATACTTATTGAATTTGCTGTCAATACTTCCCTTGATACTGTAACGGGTATAATCGGTATTGATCACATTCCCTTTTTCATTCAGATAGCCGCCGGAAAAATAATACCGGGTACTTTCATTCCCGCCCGAAACGGATACGACATGACTGGTCTGTGGTACCGGCCTGGTGAGCAGTGCGACCCAATCGGTGGATTTGCCATTGTCGATGTTAGCCTGCTCGGTAGTGGTAAACTGGTCGGGCGTGCCATTGTTCAGTTGCACATCCGTAGTATAGGCTTTGGCAAATTGCTGGGCATTCATCATCTTGGGCAGATGAGAAGGGACCTTGACGCCGATGTAGCTGTCGTATGTTACTCTTGGCTTCCCTGTATTCCCTTTCTTGGTGGTAATGATGATTACACCATTTGCACCCCGGGCTCCGTAAATGGCCGTTGCCGAAGCATCCTTTAACACGTCGAGAGAGGCAATGTCGCTTGGATTAAGGTCATTCATATTACCGCCCATAACCCCGTCAATGACCACCAGGGGGGTATTACTGTAGTTGATTGAACTCAGCCCGCGGATATCAATATTGAAATCGGTCCCCGGCATCGAACTCGTCTTGGCTATGCTCACCCCTGCAATCTGACCCTGCATTGCCTGTGTCGTTTGCACAAAGTTTGACCGTGTAATGTCATCAGGGCTGACAGTACTAACTGCTCCGGTAAGGTCGCTTTTCCTCACGGTACCATAGCCGATCGCCACAACTTCCTGCAAACCGATGGCCGATTCCTTCATGGTCAGATCGATGACCGTTTTACCCGCCACAGGAATTTCCTGCGTTTCCATGCCGACGAAGGAGAATACCAGGACTGCATCCGCATTACCGACGGTTATCGAATACTGCCCGCTGATGTTGGTAATTGTTCCGTTATTGGTGCCCTTCTCAACTACGGTTACACCTGCAACGGGATCACCATTTGGATCCTTCACAGTACCAGACACGGTAGTCTGTTGTTTAACGGCTGAAGACATGGGAATCAGAACAACAAAATTGTCCTTGATTTCCTGAAAAGTCATATTTGCCTGTGCCAATGCGCTTTCAAGCACACTGCTCACCGTTTGCTCATTGGCTGACACGCTGACTTTAGTATTCAACTCCGGAAGATTGTCATTATAAAAGAAATTCATTTTGGATTGTTTTTCAATCTCATTGACAACTTCCCTGACGGTTACATTATTCAATTTAATGCTGACTAAATTACTCTGCGAGAAAATGCTCGTCGCAGATACATTGAAAACCGCCAAAACGCTAAGGAAAAAGGTAAGTTTCATAGTTAGCGGAATTTTTCGGACGCCATTTTTTATAAAAATGGTGTCAATGTAAGTTTTAGTTTTCATACATTTGATGTGTTAAGGTTAAACATTCATTTTCCTGAATTTTTGAGTGTTAAGGGATGTGATTTTAATCTTACTTACCGGAAAATGTGGCCGCATTTTCCGGTTTTTCTTTATCTTTTTTTCATGTAACTCAGATTTATAACATTTTTATCGATTTTATATCTGATGGGAGAAGTACTGGATATCGCCTTCAGTACCTCCTCGATGGTTACCTGGTCAAGAACACCGGAAAACTTGATATGCTTTATGGAATCATTCTGAAAACTGATCTGTACATTGTAATACCGTTCCAGTTCTCGCGCCAGATCCTCAAGGTTTTCGGATTTCAGAATGAGTTTGCCGTCCTTCCAGGATCCGTCATTCTCAGGGAACTCAATTTTGGCTACCTGAATTTTTGTTTGCGTTTTGGCATTGAGATCAGGGCTTCGGGGTTTGGAAACGTCTTCTTTAACTATTGAAGTCCTGGTCAGAGTATTACCGGCCTTCGTATAAATCAGTTTTTCGTGGGGAGCAAGAACAATGATGTTTTTCGTATCATTCGTGTTTAACGACTTAACCTCGATCTTTCCTCTGACCAGAGTTGTTTCAATGACTTTATCATCGGGGTAGGATTTTACATTGAAGACCGTACCCAATACCTTTATTTTTAAATCACTGGTGGTCACCACAAAGGGCACTTTTTGATTATGTACAATATCAAAGAATGCCTCACCGGTGAGATTTACAGCCCGCTCTTTTATTCCAAAACCTGCCTGATAGGTTAGTTTACTTCCTGAATTTAACCACACTTTTGAACCATCCGCTAAAACCATGCTGATTCTTGATCCGAAGGGCACTTTAACTTCATTCAGTTTAGCCGAATTCCGGTTTAAATTCTGAAGCCTCAGCCCTAAAAAACCGGAAATCAGAACCAACAGGGAAATACTGGCAGCTACCAGGAATACTTTAAGACTGAAGGTGTTTGCTTTTAGACCGGAAACCGTTTTATCCTCCGCTGACCTAATGATGGCCAGTTTCATCCGTTCCCAGGAATGATCAACATCCGGACTTTCCGTGCTATGACTTTCAAGGAATATCCGTTTGGTCGCGAAATATTTAAGACGGTTCTCCCTGCTCTCGTTGAGCCAGTTAAAGATCTCTTCAGTTTCTTCGGGAGTGGTTGAGTCTAATAAAAATTTGATGAGTAGAGCTTCTGACATTCGCTGATTTTTCGTTCGATTATACTTAAAGACGTCTGAAGGGAGGACATCCCTAAATAGAAATCCGGAAAAATGAATTGGAAATCGATTTATTTTTTTGCTTTCACGACATGAGATAATCCTTCAGCTCCTGCCTGAGCATTTCAAGCGCCCTTGTAATGTGGTATTCAATGGATTTTTCGGTAAGATTGTATTTTTCTGCAATCTGGCTGTTCGTCAGGTAATGATCTCTTGACATTAAATAAATGCTCCGCGTTTTTTCGGATAAATTTACCATGGCCTGATTGACCAGTTCTTCGATTTCTTTTTCAAAAAGTCTGTTCAGACCTGTTTCGCTGAAGAGCCGGTTTATGATCTGAGCTTCCTGCAATTTGAAGTGTTCCCGGCGGGAGTGCTTTTGTTTTACCATTTCATGCCGCAGAAACTGGATACATTCGTTATGAACACACTTGGTAAGGTAACCCCTGAAATTAATCCGGATATTAAGTTCCTTCCTTTCATTCCAGATTTTCAGGAAAATATCCTGTACAATATCCTCGGCAAGTTGTCGGTCGCTAATATAAAAACGGGCATAATTCAGGGCATCCTGAAAGTATTTTCTAAACAGGATCTCGAAAGCTTTTTCATCACTTTCCCTGATTTTTTTTACCAGCTCATGCTCTTCCATGGAACACTCCCTTAGTTAAGATCAGGTTGAACACTTTCATAAAACAACGGAGAGTTATAATTTGTTAAATAAATTTAATATCGTAAAAAAAACGTTGATTTGGCCGTGAAAGAAGACTTCAAAATGCCTCCCGTGTTGTTTTTTTTCAACTTTTTGTCCAAAAACAAGATCATTCAGCAGAAATTTGCACATGTATCCACGGCAGGATGCAATTCATAAACAAAGGAGTATTTAAATCACAAAAATCATTTTACACCATGGGGGCCGCCGAACCTCTAAGGATCTGATGGCCGGTTCATCATTTACCCGGACAGTGGGCATAATGTGGCTTGCGGGGAGACGGCAAAACGGGCCGGGGCAGTGGCCTGGTGAAGTCATATTGCATCCTGTAGCGACAGGTAAATCGAAATGGAAGGCTAGAAGATTTCAAAGGCTCGGATCCTCCGGCTTCTGAGTTCATAGAACTGTGAGGTAAATTCTTTGTTCGCCCCGGTAAACAGATAAATGCCAGTCATCCTTTCCCGGGAATATTCATCGGTGAGAGAATCTGTTTTTTCAAAACAGGAGAACATCCGGATAATCTGCTCAGAGGGAGGGTGGCCAACCAACAGGAGATTGCGGATCTCAGGCATAAGAGGTATCCAGAAAATATAGTCGGTATTAAAGGCATATGCTTCCGGCATTTTATCCCTGTTGTAATAGTTCAGCGCACCGGCTTCACCGTAATTATCACAGATAATCATGGTAGACGGTTTTTCAGTCTCCGGAATCATATCATAAACTTTCAGGGCCTTTGCTGCCATCTCTTTCCACCCCAGCATGTCTGCAAAATCCTGAGGAAGGTCATGATTTTTTCCATCCTCCCACTTCAGCATACCAAACCTTTCAAATTTGGCTTTGTGGGCGATGATGTCGGGTGGGGTAAGAACCGGGTAAACTATGTCAAATGAATAAATGAACAGGGCAATGTTTCCCGCCGCCAGTAAGGCAAAGACAATTTTTTTCCAAAGTTCCGGCAGTATCTTCTCAAGATATACGGCTCCAAAGGCAAAAATCATAGGATACAGGCCGGAGGCATAATAGCTCTTAGCTCTGAATATGAGCAAAAAGACGATTACCATAAAAAATGTAATACCGGTGGCCCGGTATGTCTTAAACGGTTTATATGCCCAAAAGGAAACCAAGCCGGCAAGGATAAGGGCCAGGGAACCGTTATAGTACATGACCTGCCCCAGGAGGAATCCGGCCGCGTTGTCGTTGACAAGTTGGGTCTCCTTCAGTGCCTGCATATGATGAGTGAAGGGGAATCTGTTATTCATCTGCCAGATCAGGTTGGGCAGCAGAAGAATCAAGCCCGCTGCCAGAAACACCCAAAAATATTTGCGGGTGAATATCTGCCTCTCTCTCGTCAGGACCATTCCCGCAAACAGACCCGTCAGAAGAAAGCCGATGGTATATTTATTATACAGACCCAAAACCAGGGCAAGGGTCATCATAAACACCCAGATTGGTTTCCTGGTATGAATATACTTTACAAGAAAGTAAAATACGGCAGTCCAGGCCAGGATATCAAACGCATTTGGCTGGAACAGTATATTCAGTCGGGTAAACACAGAAAATATCAGGGCACAGGAGACGAGTACCTTCGCATAGACCGTTCCTTCAAGTTCCCCGATGATCAGCCACGTAATAAGCAGGGTTAGTGCACCGAAAAATGCAGGGAAAAAGCGGATCCAGAACAAGCTTCCTCCCAGCAGGTATATCAGCGATGAGAACCAGGAGATCATCGGTGGTACGGAGATATACCCAAGTGCGGGATGATGAGCCTGGTCGAGATATAAAAATTCATCACGGTGCAAGCCGTATACAGGATTCAAAACCAGGTACTGAAGGACTATTTTTACAAGGAGGAAGATGGCCAATAACCAGTATTCTTTAAAAAAACGAATGAAATTGATTCTCATGGGCCTGGTGTTTCAATGGCAAATTTCTATGCTAAATTTATATTTTCCAAATACCTGTTGACCTTCAATTAAAACCGGGACCTGAATGTGGTTTCAGCTTACCGGATCAATCTCTTACACCGACCGCTAAATATGTCAACTGACTGCATATCTTAAGAAATGTTAAAACGGGTCCGGGAATTTTAACAATAGCCTACCGGCAATGTTTTACAACATTATAACATAGGCAGGCAAGCCAGGAAACAAAACAGAGAGTTCATTTATGATGCATTTCTACCCTGAAGATTCGTATTTCACCAAAAGCAAAAAAAATGAAAAGAAGAGAATTTATTCCAACCGCTGTTTTGACTTCTCTTGCCATTGCCTCGTTACCAACGCTGGTCGCATCATGCCAGAAAAGCAACGTCGCTCCTGGTTTACCGGGTGGAGAGGTGACCATTGACCTGGACAACCCGTCATACAGTTCATTGAAGCAGAATGGAGGATACGTGTATACCGGCAATGTGATTGTGATCAATACCGGGAATGAGAATTTCGTAGCCCTGTCGGACATCTGCACGCATGCGGGATGCACGGTTAATTACAATGCGTCGGGCAAGTATCTGTTCTGTCCCTGTCACGGCTCGGTGTTCTCGACAACGGGTGCAGTAGATAGAGGACCGGCTGTATCACCGTTGTCGAAGTACAAGATCGTAAGGAATGCCAATGTACTGACGATCTCGTGAGAAACCTTTTTATGGGTTCATTTTCACCACAGATCCCGATAAATATTCGGGAAGGATTATCACAGATTATAATAGATTGGGTATCCGGTTTTTTCATAGATGGGAAGCATCACGTCTCAACGATTTGGTTTTTCATTCAATATTCAGAGCTCCCGTCTCCAAATTTAACCTTCAGTTTCACCACAGATTACACGGATTGTCACAGATTTTCAAAGATTGGGTATACGGTTTTATCATAGACGTGAAGCATCACGTCTCAACGTTTTGGTATTTCGTTCAATATTCAGATCTTCCGAATCATTCGATATTCACCCTCAATCCCTCACTTTCGCCTTTTACCTTTCGCCTTTTACCTTTCGTTTCTTTCTTTGACCCGGCTCCTTCCTCCCCTCGCTCACCCCTTAGTCCCCTAAAGGGGAAACTCAACCCACCGTAGAATTAACTATGTCCTTATTCCATCTACGAATTCATCATTCATCATCCGATATTCGATTTTCGATTTTCGATATTCATTATTCAATATTCGATATTCGATATTCAATATTCAATATTCAATATTCAATATTCAATTCCCCACTAAGACGTGATGCATCACTCTGTACGTTTTTGATATTAACATTTAACAATCATAATTCCCGTTTACACGGTTCATTCGGCCTCCCAAACCTCTATCCTCCAACCTATGACTTCCTGACTCAATCCCTCACTTTCACCTTTCGCCTGTTTCCTTCCATATGAAAACGGCATTTATCGTATGCACGCCAAGGCGTGCGTCTACGAATTCGTTTACCGGATTTTGTCTATTTTCACCCGTCTCCAAATTCGATATTCGATATTCAATATTCAATTCCCCTCTAAGACGTGATGCATCACTCTGTACGTTTTTGATATTGATATTTAACAATCATAATTCCCGTTTACACGGTTCATTCGGCCTCACTAACCTCTATCCTCTAACCTCTGACTTCCTGACTCAATCCCTCACTTTCACCTTTCGCCTGTTTCCTTCCATATGAAAACGGCATTTATCGTATGCACGCCAAGGCGTGCGTCTACGAATTCGTTTACCGGATTTTGTCTATTTTCACCCGTCTCCAAATTCGATATTCGATATTCAATATTCGATATTCGATATTCAATATTCAATTCCCCTCTAAGACGTGATGCATCACTCTGTACGTTTTTGATATTGACATTTAACAATCATAATTCCCGTTTACAGAGCCTGTGAAAAATTTTGTGTAAACCAGTAACTGCAGGTTATATTCGACATCTGTCTCCAAATTTAATAACAAATTGGTTAATAATAATTCCCCATTTAGTGATTGGCATTGTCCACTTTAGCTGGATGTTGCTCAGGGCAAGGTAAACAGCCTTCAGGACTGCCTGGTCATCAGGGAAAACTGTTTTAACTTTGGTGTATTTACGGATCCCACTATTAACACTTTCGATCGCATTTGTGGTATAAATGATTTTTCTGATTTCCAATGGAAAATCGAAGTAGGCCGTGAGTTCCTCCCAGTTTGTCTTCCAGGATTTAATGGCATAAGCATATTTTGCACCCCATTTTTTATCAAATTCATCCAAAGCATCATACGCAGTTTCTTTGTTAATAGCTCCATAAACCAGTTTAAGATCAGCCATAAACGCTTTTCTTTCTTTCCATGTCACATAACGTGCACTATTGCGGATTTGGTGAACAATGCAAAGCTGGCAGATCGTTTGATGAAAAACTGCGTTTACAGCCTGGCGTATTCCGGCAAGATTATCGGTGCAGGCAATCAGGATGTCTTCTACCCCACGGGCTTTGAGATCGGTAAGCACATTCAACCAGAACGATGCACTTTCCGTTTCGGATATCCACATTCCAAGAACTTCTTTTAGCCCGTCTTTCTTTAGCCCGATGATCAGATAAATCGTTTTTCCGATAACCCGGCCATTATGACGAACCTTTAATACAATGCCATCCATCCAGACCACAAAATAGACACTTTCCAAGGGCCTTTGCTGCCATTGCTTAATGTTCTCTAATATGGAATTGGTGATATTCGATACCGTGCCTTCGCTCAACTCAATGCCATAGATCTCCTGGATAGTTGCCTCAATATCACGAGTGCTCATACCCCGGGAATACAAGGTAATAATCGCCTGTTCAATGCGTGCCGACATGCGCTGGTGCTTTGGAACAATCACCGGATCAAAGCTTGAGTCACGATCCCTGGGAACCTCCAATGGAATATCTCCAATATCGGTTTTTAGCGTTTTACTGCTATACCCGTTGCGATTATTTCCACCCGTCTTTTCATTGGGTTTATGCTTCTGGTAGCCAAGATGTTCATCCAACTCTGCCTTTAACATGCCTTCAACCGCCTGTTTATATAGCACATGGAAGAAATCATCCAGCTCAGATTGTGATTTGATCTTGCGCAGTGCTTCCTGCGGGATCTCAAAATCATCTTTGTTCTTGTCTTTGTCTTTCATAATACTGCATCATTTTGTAAAATTAAACGATTTCAATTCGGTCTAAAAAATCTTTGAGCTTTTTATGGCTCCAGATTTTTTAAACCTTGACGCAGCTACTAACTTTACACAAAATTCTTTACACCACCCGTTTACACGGTTCATTCGGCCTCCCTAACCTCTATCCTCTAACCTCAACTTCCTGACTCAATCCCTCACTTTCACCTTTCGCCTGTTTCCTTCCATATGAAAACGGCATTTATCGTATGCACGCCAAGGCGTGCGTCTACGAATTCGTTTACCGGATTTTGTCTATTTTCACCCGTCTCCAAATTCGATATTCGATATTCAATATTCAATTCCCCTCTAAGACGTGATGCATCACTCTGTACGTTTTTGATATTGATATTTAACAATCATAATTCCCGTTTACACGGTTCATTCGGCCTCACTAACCTCTATCCTCTAACCTCAACTTCCTGACTCAATCCCTCACTTTCACCTTTCGCCTCTCCATCCTCCTCACCCATTCCCATTCGTGTATTCGTGGCATCGTTCTGCCTTCCTCCCTCCTCCTCCATTTACCATTCGTGCATTCGTGGCAGCATATAGCGCTTCGTAGCTCGTCATCAATATTCGTACTTCAAAAAATTCTCATTATGCTTGTTTTTTACCCGATTTTGTTAAATTTGCATACCCTTTTGAAAGGGTACCATTAAAAACTATTTCGGGGTGTGGCGCAGTTGGCTAGCGCACTTGCATGGGGTGCAAGGGGTCGGAAGTTCGAGTCTTCTCACCCCGACTTTTAGGTACTGTAAATCAAATAGTTACAATTTTTTGTACCGATTTTGTACCAAATCACAGAAACCCTGTCAGAAATGGCAGGGTTCTTTTTTGTCGTTCTAAAACGTTGTAAGACACTTTTACTTTCTTGAACCTATTTGTTCAACTTACGTTGAAAAGTTTATTCTGCCTCATCCTGTTCATTAATATGAGCATTGCATCACACTTATAGCTTGCACTTTATTGGCAGTTACTAGTTATAACATGATAAGCAATAATCCCCGGGAATATTTCCATTTAGTTTTACCATCGAAAAATAATGGCACTTTTATAGGTGCAAAATGGCATTTTATAGGTACTATAATACCATTTTTGATGGCGTGTACCGATGTTGAAAACCCTACTTCAAAGCTGTTTTAACGCCAATATAGAAAGATTTTACTTAATTCGAGTCATTTTGAACGCCCCCCACGCATATCTTACATGTTGAAAGTTCGGTTTACAGAAATATTATGCCTCAACACGACTGAAGCACCTCATTCTATTGGTAAAATAAAATCTTATAATTAGTTTTACTATGACCATAGTGTCTGCAAGAACCAAACTGACTAATTATATCACATATGAACAATTCTCTATTGAATGAAAAGCTACAGAAATTAACACTTATATATATTCCATTCTTAATATTTGCCGTAACATTTGTTACTGTATACTCCTTGTTAAATTGGTTACTGGTACTCAAATTTGAACTATTGCAAATAAATGAAATGGTTGTTGAGTTCTGGATTCCATGGTTATTGCCAATGATATTGATACCCCTATTTCTGAGAAAACGAATTAAACTTCTGAAGTTTGGAGAAAAGGCACGTGACCCACATTTTGGTTACATGATGGCGGCAGCAATTGCAGTGGCAATTCCGACTTTTATTGCACAAGGTTATATTAAGACAGCTACAGGGAAACTGTCAACAGTTAGTTCTTGCACTCAGATTGATAAATCCCATTTAACCAAGTTCTACAAGATTAATAATATATATCTTGATAGGAGATTCACAGGCGTTAACTGGTTTGTTGAGGTCACAGGAAAACACAATGAGAACATGGTGTTTCATGGATTCTTTGCTTTACCAATCATGTCAGGTGAATCCGATACCCTAAAACGGTCATTTGATACATGGTACGGAATCGAGTATAAGGAGAGAATTAGTAACCGATTAGACCAGCCAGAAAAAGAAAAGTTATTTCAGAAATTCCAAGATTCATCAATTGATAAATACAATCAGGAAAACCTATACAATTATCAATACTTTGACCGATTGGGTAATAATGATGAACATAAAGGATTGCTTGAAGCTGTAAAAACAACAAATCTTTTCAATAAATCAGTTACCCCCTTTATATTGAAGCCAGTCCATGAGGCATTTGAACTAAGGAATGGGAAAAAGTTTGGCTGGATATTTAAGTCATTTGCTATTGGTGGTTTGATATGGCTCATTATGATTTTAATACCATCCTTCGATGAATCAGCATTGAAAAAATTTCTTTCAGGAAAACCATCAAAACCTATTGAAATCAAAATGAAAGACATCAAAGTCTTTCTAAAAGCACTAATTCCCAATAAAGACTCTACTGCTTTCTTTGTCTTGATTGAATTGAACACATTGGTATTCATTATTATGGTAATTGCAGGTTTAGGCTTAATTACGTTTAATAGTAAGGATTTACTCAAATGGGGTGCAAACTTTCGACCATATATAGCTGACGGTGAATATTGGCGTTTGTTAACGAGTATGTTCCTTCATGGCGGACTTATACATTTAGTTATGAACATGTACGCTCTGTTTTTTGTGGGCATCTTTTTAGAACCAATATTGGGTTCAAAACGATTTGGTATATTCTACCTTGTTACAGGTATTATGGCAAGTATTGCAAGTATCTGGTGGCATGAAAAAACTGTTAGTGTTGGTGCTTCGGGAGCAATTTTTGGCATGTATGGTATATTTCTCGCCCTGCTTCTTACTAAACTGTTTCCAAATGATTTCAAAAAGTCATTTTTAGTGAGCACTTCTATTTTTGTCGGGTACAACTTGATTTTCGGATTGACAGGTGGAATTGATAATGCTGCTCATATTGGTGGTCTGATTAGCGGAATGATAATTGGATTTGCTATATATCCAATGCTCCAGAAGGAGCATGCTCATAAGAATAAACACAAGACCCTAAAAGAACAAACTGAATGAGACTTGAACAGGCAATTTGTTGAGGCGTACCCCCCCTTTCTCGCCCCCTCTTTGGCAACTATTGTTTTGAAGATTGTATCCTTTGTTAATTTGGCATGACCTCAACAGGGTAATTTCCAAGTACGGGGTGCTACATGAGCATTGCAGCTATTCAATTTTTTTCTAAAAATTTTCTTATCATATACAGATTGTCTTTGTGGTTATAATAATTGGAGTATAGTATTAGTTTTTCCAGAATATTGAATGGTAGCCGAGTTAAGACCATTTTAAATATCATATTTAGTGTATTACACGGAAAAAGACGCCTTCGGCGTCATTTTCCGGATCAGCAATAGTGCAATAAAAACGGGTCGCCTGGGCGACCCAAAACTTCGGCACTAATTCATAATTGGTATTACTTCTGTTCATGTTGGCAATCCTGCTCAACTAATTTCCTGATGTAATTACTGACATTCATACCCTTTTTGGTTGCAGTTTGTTTTAGCTTATTTTGGAATGTTCTTGATATTCTCATCCTGAATGATTCCGTTTTAGTATTGACTTTTATTTTCATTGGATATTGTTATTAATTTTAAATTATTTTTCTTTTTCTGCGACTAATTTGTTTATTGTATTCTCACTTGATTTTGTCTAAACCTAAAAAATCAACGAGATTTGGAGTATTATGTGTAATCAAATAACTAAGCAAATTCTTCCAACCATAGTTGATGTGTGTAGCAAGGGAGCGAGCGACTGAAAGGAGCAGCGAGCGACCGTAGCGTAAACGCACATCAACATCCAATTTTAAACTTAAATCCAACCCCAAAAGTCCATTACACACTTGTAAGATGTTTGCAAGGGACTTGCAGACATCGTTAGTATTGGAGTGCCCATGCCCGCCCTTTTCCACCTGCGGGGAACGGGCGGCATTGGCACGGAGTTGGTTATTGTAATATAGCACGTCATTAATGTCGTTAATCATTAACGCCATACGTGTCGCTATTTGGTTATTGTTATCGGGTGAATATTCCATGTGGTGTTTTTCTTTGTTCCACTTGATGTTAGATATCCATATAACTTCAATTCAGCTACGGCTCGGTCAATTGTGCGAGTATCAACACCGAACTGTTTTGATAGACTTTTAATTGTTGGTTTATATCTACTGACACTACAATTTATCAAAACACAAAGTAATCGAAATGCCAACGGACTAATTCGACCATCATTTAAAATCTTTGTGTGAATTCTTGCGAAGGTATTTTGTCGATTGTATTGCACTATGTCTTTTACGATTTTCATTATTGTTGCTGTTATTATCGAGTTAATTATATTGCTGTTCAATAAAAAAAGGTAAAAAAAGGGTCAGGTAACAGCAACGAAAACTCTGACCCTTTAAAGAAGCGCAATTAAAAATGCACTGTAAATGATCGGCCGGAACGGCCGATTAACATATGTGCAAAATTATTGGTGCATCGCCTCTTCTTCTGATATGAAATCAGGTTTAACACCACTCCAACCTTCATAATTTTCAGCATAAACGGTAAAACCATCGGCATCAAAGAGAAAATTGTGATAATTTTCAACAAGTTGCTCCTTGATAAATCTTTGAATCGGAGTCGGAAATTCTCTTAACTTTTTCATGATATTTAAATTTAAATATGTGGGGTGTCCCCCTTATTTTTTGTGCTAATCCATTCATCATGTGATAACACCTTTTTATTCTAAATACAAGAAAAATTTGCAAAAGGTGGTCAAAATGACTTCCAAGCGAAAATAAATTTATTGGAATGGTTGTCGATTGTAGAATTATTAATAATCCATAAAAAAAGGACGCTTCAGCGTCCATCTTCCCGGATTATGTTATATGTGCATTATGATATGGCTATTTTTGAAATGCCTTCTTCATCTGGTCGGCTTTAAATTCATTGGTTGTCTTGATATACCTGTCCAATATGCTGTATGAAGATTGAGCAGTCCAGAGTAGTATTGTCTTGTAGTCAACACCTGATTGTACAGCTATGCTAATAAAAGTATCACGTCCATTGTGGCTGCCAAAATCATCTTTGAACTTCATATCGGGATATTTCTCCTGCATTTTTTGGAACATAGCCTTTATGTTCCTGTTGTATGGGGCATTTTCAATTTTCAGACTACTTGTATCGTACTTCAATTGTTCGAGTATCTCTTTTGAATATGGATTAAGGTCAATTTCGGCAGTTATGTTGTATCGTTCTGTCTTTTGAGGCACTAACAAAATTCTGTCATGGTCAATTATTTCGGGTGTAATTCTGTGAATATCGCCATATCGAAGACCTGTTGAACACTGTAAACAGAACCTGATACGTGTTTTTTCCAAATAGTCTTCATCAAACGTATGGTTATACAGGGTCTTAAACTGTTCGAATTTCAGTGGATTCGCCAGATTTCGACTTTTTGTTCCACGTTTAAAGTTCTTAGACTGAAATTTGTCTGATAACCCTAAACCCAATTCCTCTTTACGTTCATAATAGTGGTACAGGACAGTTATAAGAATCGTATATGTTTTTTCAATTGTACCAGAACTATATTTCTTCATCAAGAACCTTTCAAATTCATCAGACCAAACCAGAGTAATATCACTGAAAAATGTGGTCTTCTTCCGTTTCTTATCAAATGCCTTCAATCTGTTCAGCATTGTTGTAAACTCTTTTGCGGTATTTCGGGCAGTATTTCGGTCTTTCCTATACTTAATATATTCCTCAATGTACTGAACTAATGGCTTATCTTTTTTCCCATTTGGAATAACTATGCTCGTTGCGTCCTCACCCGCAGCGATTTTGTTATATATGTATTGCCTGCCACCTTGTTTAATAAATTCCAAGCAGTCACCCTGCTTAAATGATGGATTTGGTTTCTTTATCTCAAACATAATATAAGCATCCACGCCATTTAGCAAGTCCATCAGTTTAATATTCTTCAAGTAATACCCTTCTACAGTCTTATCAAAGAATAGTTGAGGGGTCATTTTTCCTTTGATAACCTTTTCGCCTGTCGGAATTCTTAGTATGTCTTTCCCTCTTTTATAATACACAATCAGGTATTCATAGCTACCCGTCTTAATAATTTTCAGAGTGCTTGTAGCGTTTGTAAATGTAGGACCTGAAAACGGTTTTGTTTTGATGCCTAATTTTTTATCTCTGGCAGCTCTTTCCTCAGGAGTCATAGTGGTACAATTTTGGTTTCATTTACAAAAATAAGAAACATTTTGTACATTTTGTACCATAAACAATATATTTTGTACCATATTTGTATTAAATGATTGTTTTTATATAATTGTATATCAGTATATTAAATCAGTTTTTTCGCCCTAAAAAACACCAAAATATTTAATAAAGCATAAAACATTGATATTCAATTTAATAGATAATTCTTATGTAGTCTTCTCACCCCGACAAACAAAGGTTGATTTACAATGAGTTGCATGGTTATATGAACTCATTATGAACCGACAAGTCTGAAAAAAGTAAGATTGACTTGATTTTACTTGGGTTTCAGAAATTCATTTTTATAACTTCACCTTCATCATAAAGTTTGATGAAGGTGTTTTTTTTGGTTTGCCATTCCACGAATCCATTATAATATATTAAATATCAAATTCATACGACAGAGTAGCTATTTCACTGCTATATTAACATGTAGATATAAAGTAATCGTATATTCGGATATCACAAATCATACTTGTAAGTACTATTTGGCAGGTAATTAATACGTGTTTATCGGTACTGTAACTACCCCCTACCTCTACCCATATACCCCCTGCTACCCCAAACAAAAAATAAATCAGCATTGTATCCGAATCTTATATGCTTAAAGATGAGGCTTATGCATAATGTACGTGGGTCATACATGAAGATTTTTCTTAGCTCTCCCATTTTTTTCAGAGTAGATGTCCGTATTTATAGTCACGGGTGAGTACAAATGTACGCACTCCTATATTATGAAAATAATTATACACAAAAACCAGCTTTTTTTGGCTATGTGAGGGAGTGTTAAAAATAACATTTATGGCAAGACTATGATGAAGTGTTTAACAGATTTGACAGAATAAAAATTGTAACCGACTTGAATGAAGTTGTTGTTAGGAGTGAATTGTTTTCAAAAAAAATGAATCCATCCATGAAAATTATAATATCTGAAGATTATTCATCAATCGGGTTAAGAGTCAGGATTGACCATATCCAGAATAAGCTACATATAGATATTTCTTCCAAAATACTCGGTGAAGATTATGTAAACAAAATAAACATATTAAATATTAAAGATGTGTACAAGCGACTTAATAACGTTATACAAATCAACCCAATGAAATTTTATCGTTCATTACCAATTTATTGTGAAGTTGTATCAGATATTAATATTGATAATATTCCAGCTACCGTTGAGGCACTATATAAAACATCAAAGTTTCAAGACCGATATCGACCTTCACCCAAAATATATAAACACAATAACGCCTCAACATCATTTACGTTAAAAAAGAATGTTATAACACGTGAGTCAAATGAATATCTCTGTATTTATAACAAGTATAACGAATTGTTCTCTTCTCGTAAAAATGAGAACGTAGTCTTCCTTCAAGAGTTGTCTGAAGGTCAATTAAACGAAATGAGAACATACTTCAGGAATGTGATGAGGATAGAGTCCAAGTATGCTTCGAAATCGAAAATAAGGGCATGTTTCGGCTTAAAAAAGGGATATAACCTGTATGAAATGCTGACGAGTAAAATAAATGTAAATGAAGTGGTACTGGATAAGATATATGACGATGAAATTTTAATACACGAGACGTGTGGAAAAATATCATATAAACGATTCGATAAATTAAATACGTTGAAACTGTATAACAATGACTTGGACAAAATATACGAACTGCACCGTGAAATGGGAAGCGATATTCAGAAATCTAAAATTCTGAGACCCTATCGCATATTGTTATCTGAGTTAATGAAGCAACAGGAAAACGAAAAAATAATTATAATAAAAGAAGTAAAAGAAAAAACAAAATGGTAAAAGAAGAAATATTGTTTGAATTGGTCTCGATGAAAACCAAACGTATCAATATACGTGTATCAGAATCTTACATCAAACGCTTAAACAACATTAAAAAGCGAACAGGAGTAACTATATCAGAAATGATTCGAAGAGGTTTAATTCTTTATCTTGACAAATACGAGATTTAATTAGCTGATGCTATTTGCTTGACCTTGCTGACGGTTGTAGGACTAATCCTTAGTTTTGTTGCAATCCAGCGAATTGACTCGCCTTTGTTGAGGTAGGTAATTACTCTTGCATGTTTGGACAGGAAAGTTTCTGTGGATTCGTGAGACCCATATTGTCTACCGATTGAATAACCGTTTCTTCTTCTTTCTTCCAGTCCGCTTTTTATTCGATAACTCATCTGCTCAGATTCCATCCGAGCAATATCAGTCATTATTGTAACCAAGAATTTATTAAGAGGTTCGGCAGTACCCTCGCCATTGATTAACATGTCAATCGACTTGATGTAGACTTTTATGCCACATGATTTTAATTCATCGAGCAACGATAATACTTCTGTGGTTCTCCTTCCTAACCTACTCATTTCATGCACCATCAGAGCCTCAACATTATTTTCCTTTGCATAATTAATAGCTTTCTGAAGTTCGGGTCTTTCCTCAGCACTCTTTGTAAAGCCTGATATTGATTCGGTAAAAACCTTGACGACCTGAAAACCATTTACAGTATACAGGTCGTTTACCTGTCTTTGTGTTGATTGTGAAATCTTTGAAACTCGTGAGTAGATAACCGCTTTCATAACTGTACCATTTAAAACATTAGTGTAAACTGTAACACTTCTTAACTTTATAAACTACCATTTTATACGCAAAAATAGTAAAAATGTTACATAGTTTAATATGTTACACTAAATTTATTCTTTTCCCCTTTATTAATTTATACTGGTTAAAGAAAAAGTACTGATTTGATTAAAAAAGAAAGGCTGAGGATATAGTTAATATACTTTAGAAACAATAGTCGCACTACCTATAAAGTTGTACCAACTCGAAAACGGTTGTCGTTCCATAAATTTTTTTCTTATTATCACCAATTCCTGAATTTCATTTAATTGGTTTATAAAGTCAACCAACTCTTTTGCCTCAGTTAATTTATCTTGATAATGAGTTGGTGTCCAGTAGTTTTTAAAGGAGTAACTCTCTTGGTCAGTATACTCTGTTATATAAATTATTCCATCCAGTCCATCATCCCAACCCTTTATTTGTTTATCTGTAGGGAGCTCAATAATTTTATGTTTGTTCAATAATTCATAAATGGATTTCGCTGTTTTGTCAGTCAATATAGTCTTCTTGAAGTAGAGCCGTCCCTCTTTATTGCTCTTATATTGTTGAAGAAGGAACGTCACTGTTCCTTCAATTTTAGCGTCTCCTTGTCTTAATTCGATTACTTTACTACCGTCCCAAAACCTAAAATAAAATTTGCTGTCAATTTTATCAGTCGCTTCTAACCCGATTTTTTCTCTAACGGTTTTATAGTAACTAAACCAAAAAACTGTATCACTGTCAGTCGATAATATCTTATCTTGTCCAACAGCAGTTGTAACCATTAATGTCAAAAATAATATTGTCAATCCAATCTTCATAATGCACACACAATCATTTTTATAGGTTGATTTATTTTTTTATTAACTCTTTTCCTGTCCATTCCGCTGAATAATCCTTTTTAGCACCATTTTCCATACCTTTTATGGTAAACACAAAACCTCTGGATTCCACTCTTGTTGATAAAAATTCCTTGCTCCAAAATTCGTCACCATAATCAAAGTCCAAGATTTTGCTGGAATACACTATTTCGTTTTTTTGGTTTAGAATGGAAATAAAAAAGTTATTCGGATAACCAACGGCAAAGGAAAAATCATAACCCGTTGACTGAGCAATCAAAAGAAATTTTTGTCTAAACTTTGATAAGTCAGCTTTATAAATAATGCGGTCGTGGATTTGATAGTCCGTATAGTATTTTGTTCCATTTATTTTCACCGCATACCATACATTAAAAGTCACGAACCATCCCTTTGTCGTATCTACGTAGATTTCGTTGTAATAAATGGTATCAACTTTTACAATGGAAGTCTTTGTTAAAACCCCGACTGGTTTTCGGTCTCCTTTATCGTTAATTCGGTCAAATAGTGCAATGACATTTTTATCCACATAGATAAAACCAACATTTAAGCTATCATTAAATTCTGTCTGTGGTTGAATTATTAATGGTTTTTCTGCTGGAATCAAACTTTTTAGTTCATAAACGCCCTGTTTATGATTGTCATAGGAATTTGAATAAATCCTTGTCTGAGCATACAGACCACTTGTCAAAAGTGTAGATAATAGTAAGATTAATGAATTCTTCATCATATAGCTGCTAATTCGCTTATCTGTTGATTAAAGGTAGTCAGATTTGAGATATTATACTCATTTTCATTATAAATAAATATTTACTCATGATTTTACTGTGCTATCATCCTTCTTTTGGTTAAGCCTGTTCAATTTCTGTTCCATTGTCAACGTCAACAGTTCATTATTGGCAAAATTGGAGTACTTCTGTAATGTCTTCAGGTTTTTATGTCCGCTCATCTGCATAACTTGTGCTATATTCTGACCGTCCTTAAAAGCATTTGTTATCATTGACCTTCTACAACTATGGCAAGTTATTACATCATTCCTCAGCACGTTAGTTTTTTCAACTTTTCCCTTGATGTATTTTTTCTTAACCGTAATCGGTTCAGTAAATAATTCATGCTTCTTAAAGAGGTTACGTAGGGTGCGATTATAATATGAATTCCTCTTCAAATCAAAGTGAAAATTATATTTCTCTATAATCTCAGTCAATAATGGATTAACAATAGGTATCTGGCTCTCGGCTGCAAATCTTTCATTACCCTTATGTAATTCTTTCGAGAGGATATAACCTTGTGGAATACTTGTAAAATCTGCCTTTGACAAATTACTCAAGTCTTCATAACGTAATCCGCATTCACAGTTAAATATGAAAGAATCGAAAGCGAGTTTATTATAATCACCCTCTATTTTATCCCTTGTTTCAATGAGTTTCTCTATTTCTTCGGTTGTAACGTAGACAACCTCTTTACTCGTTTTCTCAATCTTAGGGAAAAGTTTATGCGTATTAAATGTTGCGATATCCTTGTCTCCAAGCCAAATTATGAATTCCTTAAATACGTCAAGTCTTTTTTTAAGCGTGTTCTGTTGCAGATGCCCCTTACTTACATAACCTTCCTTCTCACGCAAATCAACCTGACTAAAAGTAATCATCTGCTTGATTAGTTCCTCATCGACATCGAACAGAAAATATTTACGTCCCTTATATTTCTGAAAATCAGACATGAAATTTTTAAATGACTGGTAATTCTTCAGTGAAATTGTTTTTAAAAACGGATTCGTTTTTTTGGATTCGAAGAACTGGTCATAATATTCAGTCAATGCTGTAATCTTACTTACTGTTTCAACAGGAACTTTGGATGCATGGTACTTGTTTTCTTTTACATAGCGCATACACTCTTGTTGATTTACTGGTCTATGACCACTGACAAGATTAATGTATGTGTCGACATTCCATTGCATTTCCTGAATATGACTGTTCAGCTTCTGGTGCTCTTTCATTTTTGCATTGTAGAGATTGTCTGCGGTCATTTTATTCTTCACATACTCAAACTTTGTATTAATCTTCAACGTATGGTTATCTTCTTTGTAGTAAATATAAATGTATCTGTGACCGTTGTTGTCATAGACACGCAACTTTGATGTTTTAAATGTTTTCATGCGAAATAGTTAGTACCAATTTGCAAAGATAGTAAAAATATGAACGATATATGAACTTATATGTAAATATAAAGTAATCTGATATTTAATACGCATTTTTAATCAGTTTTTCAAATTGTCTGAAACCTCGATTAAATGGTATTAATAGCAGCTTATATGGACTTTTGCGCTGATATTCATTTGGTTTGGAGCGAGTCTTCTCACCCCGACTGAGTTTTAGAAGACTTAATTTTTTTGAGTGTACTCTTAAGTGTACTCTGGAGATTCGAAGGAATCGATGGAGTGCACTTTTTTTATGTTTTTTAATTTGAAGCAAAATTTAAGAAACTTTTAAAACAGGCAGGGAGGTGGCATTAAGCTCAGATATTAAGGGCATATCTTTCTGATTTGAAAGCAAAGCACTTAAAAATTTAATTCAGATTGAGGAAATCCTGAAAAAATATTTACCGCCAGGCCATGACTGAGATAGCATATTGTCGCCTGTATCTTACTCTCCTGTTATCTCTTAAAGAAACACTAACAGTTCTCAATAAGTGTGAATAATATAAATTAATAAAAGAATAGTGTAAATTTCTTAAAAGGGGTTTAAGTACATTTAGATTGAATAAAATTTAAATTTCGTTAACCTAAAAATCTGTCAAGTATGGATTTAAATTCAATAGGATACTGGAACGGGAAAAAAGATAAACTCAAAAAACTGTATCCGAAAATTTCCGATAATGATTTGAGTTTTAATGCTGGTAAAGAAAAAGAAATGGTGGAGATGCTGGGGTATAAGATTGGAATAACAAAAGAGGAGCTTGTTTTCATTATTGCAAAACTATAAACGGACACTTCTGTGATTCTTAGTGAATACATCGGCCGGAAGTGTCTAAAAAAATAAACTCACTCTGATGTTATATTTCAGAAATTTAAAAAAGATGAGTGTGTTGCGGAAGCCAGGGGGTTAGTAAAGGATAAGTTTTTGACAGGATAAGTCCCAAACTTAATAATTAAAATTATGGTTGCTAAAATTTATGTGCAGGAGGCGCTTCAACATGCCTGGGGGTTAGATAAAAGTTCGGGACGGAAGTTTGTCAACCCGGCAATTGGCCAGAGTAGTTTAATCTCACAGTTAATGTATGATATATTTGGGGGGGAAATATTAAAGACACGTAAAAATAAAAGCTGGCATTTTTATAACCGAATTGATGGTGAGCTTATCGATTTTACAATATCAGAAATGGATAAGTCTTCTCAGGATAACCACTTCGAAGATCTCCCTTCCTCACCTGACGAGATTCAGCATTATTTTGCTCAGGAAGACTATTCAACTTTTTTAGTGCGGTTTATCGGCGCATTTGAATATGCAGTTCGTTCGGATACCTCCAGGCAAAGCCCTCAAGACTGAAGATTGTAATTGTCAAATCACAATTATGATCTTATTAAGTCCTGCCCTTATAAGCCTTTCTATAAATACCACAGAAGAAATCATCCGGTTCAGATTGAGATTTGATCTTGCCAAGTGCTTACGGAGGAATCTCACAATTATCTTATTCTCATCCTTGTCTTTCATAATCCTGCGTCATCCGGCAAAATTTATCGTTTACAATCTGGTCTAAAGATCTTTAAAATTTTATAAAACAAGAGCTTTCCTGCCGCGACGCAGCTAAAGTCTTCACACAAAATTCTTTACACAACCTTATATACCAATCTTTATTTTATTTTCATTATTTCTTTCCGCATGTTTGGCAGCTTTCGCAGCTCTTTTCTCTTTCAGATTTTTAAGTGGTGATTTCTTCCCGCTTTTTTCTTTTCCTTCTTTCTCTTTTGACATATTTTTAATTTTTAAGGTTATTTTCTATTCCTACAGTTCCTTGCGATATATTATATTTTTACCTTAACAGATCCGGAAAACAAACCCGCTTTTACCTTTAATCCCTGAAGGGACCTGGTTGATTTCTCCGATTGCTCCCTTTAGGGCTGCAGTAAACAAACTGAAACATCATTCATAAAGCCAATCTTTTAAAGTAGAATTATAATGTATTTCCTTCATATCCACTTTTAATAACTGTCGAAATCATTTTGAAACGTTCATTAGCTTTAACACTATTCGAAGTATGAGCTGGTATTATGATCGACTGCCCGGTACGGAGTAAACTTGATTCTTCATCAATGATAATTACAGCCTTACCCTCAATAATCTGCAGAAACGTATCAAAAGGTGAAATTTTCTCTGCGAGTGTTTCACCTTCATCCATTGCCACAACACTTATGTTTCCGGTAGTTTTACGGATTATGATTCTACTCACCACTGAACCTGGTACATATTCAATAATCTCAGTCAGGACATGTACGGTTGATTTTTCCATTTCCCTGGATATCATAACTTTAAAATAAAGTATGATAAAGGTAATTTACCGTTTTCAAAAAGTGTTATACAATTGAAGATCATATTTACATAATTCACACATCTTCAAGTGTGTCGCGCCTCTTCATTTTGAGTTTTTTAAAATGGGAAGGAGTTAAACCAGTATATTTTTTAAACTGGTTGGACAAATGGGCAAGGCTGCTGTAGTGCATCTTATAAGCTATTTCCGAAAGATTAAGCTCATCATAAACAATGAGTTCTTTTACTTTTTCAATTTTATGAGCCAGATAAAATTTTTCAATTGTAATCCCTTTAACTTCTGAAAAAAGATTGGCCAGATAGGTGTAATCATAATTGAGTTTTTCACTTAGGTAATCCGAAAGGTTCACTTTGATTTGGTCTTCTGTATAGTGCACTAATTCTATAATAGAGCTTTTAATTTTCTCAACCAGGATACTTTTTTTATCATCCATTAAAAGCAATCCCGCTTTTTTTAAATTGACATCTAATTCCTGTATTAGTTCCGGCTCGATATATCCAACTACATCTGCTTCTCCGATTTTTACATTAACATATTTAATTCCAAGCTTCTCCAGTTCGGATTTCACAACCATCTGACAGCGAATGCAAACCATATTTTTGATGAACAGTTTCAAAAAATAAATTATTTATAAAATCCAGGATATTTTCAAAAGTAAAGTTACGAAATTTTACGACTTATAAAAACAGCCTGGTGTGCCAGACTGTTTGCTCAAAAGAATCATTTTTACTGATAGTCTGTCTAAATTTGAAATTGCAGCCAGGCGAAGTCTATCGGAATATGCCCGGAATATGAAACCGTGAAGTTTTCGATATTACCCATGAATTTCGAAAAACCCGGGCAATTCAGATATGTTCCGGTGATCATTTGGGAAATACCGTAATTTCTTTACGACGGGCAGAGATAGATTCTATTCTATCCGGGTTACCCGCAGAGCCAGGTCGGCATGATACTCAGGTCCCCAAAATTTTATGGATCCGTCATCATCGGGACCGACGGTCTCCGTGCGAAAGACTTTGCCGGTTTCAGGGGTGATCCACTCTGCCTTGTAACGTCCTTCCGGAGCAATCAGCCTGAATTCAGGTTTATAACCTCCCCAGAAATAGAAGGCATACTGATGTCCTTCCCATGCCAGACAACGGATATTCTCAGTGCCCTGGTATAATGACATGACCCGGCGAGTCGGGATCATCTTCGCAAAATCGATGGAATTCATAAAGGTCAGCAATGCCGCCATCTGATCTTTCATATACGGATGGGTACAGCCCGTATACCACGGGCAGACAAATTCAGTTCCGCCGGTCCCGTCTTCATTGCCCACCTGGTAAGTGAAGTCAAGGTTGTTATACAGGGCACCACCCGACAGCATGTATTTCCAGCCCTGTATGCGGTACTGATTGGTAAGCGGAGGCATCAGTCCTGTTTCATTGAAGGCGAACGCCCTGGGAATGTCATAATTTAAAGCCAAAGATTGGGCATCCTGATCATAATGGTGGTTGAAAACAGAAATATTCTTCCAATACGTTTTCAGGTTTTCTTCCCTTATGGGTGCACCTTCATTGGTATAATCCACCGACAGGATATGTTTTTTGGGAAGCGTTTTCTCTTCAGCCACGATCCATTCCGAAACCCTTTCGATCCAGGCTTTAGCCGGATCGGCCGGCGGGCTGGCAAAGCCGGGATGTTCCTGGTTACTGAACCAGGGTTCATTACATATATTGAGGATCAGGTTGTCGTAATGATTTAATTCGTCAACCATTTTACGGGTGTAGGCTTCCTGGTATTTCAGGATCTTCGGGTAATTCAGGGTCAGGTATCCCCTGAACGCGGGCATCTCGGTTCCGTTAATATTATTTTTGGGGTTCATGGGATGATTGTCAAAGGTCGGCCCCAGGAAAAACAGGTCTGCTTCAACCACGACACCCATTTTATCCGCATATGACATGAAATCGTGAAGACGTCTGAAATAAGCGGTATCCCATATGTCGAGGTTGAACTTGTTTCCACCAAGTGAATAACCCGGCACATTGCTCCGTTTCCATGGTGCAATAAACCTTCCTGGTGCAGGAGTCAGTGTGTTTTTATCAATACAGAATGCATGTTTCGGCTCGACATAATCCCCGAGGAATATCCTGGTGTGGTTCAGCCCGAGTTTATTCAACGTTTCGAGGTACAGCCGGTAGTTGAAATCAAGGTTAATCACAGATCCATAATGCTCGCCCGAGGTGATCAGAACGGTTGGGTTACCCTTCCAGAGGAAATAATGGGGATTGTCCGGATCAAGGTGTATAGGTTCCTGTGAAAAAGCTAAGACAGAAATGATGGCGAGGAAGAATGCGGTTACAGATTTATTTCTCATGTCGGATAGTTTCGATTATTCATGAATTAACCATATATTTAAAACGGTAAACAACGGGTGTATGTCGCACCATGACACTTCCAAACTAAAAATACAAACTTAAACTATCTTTCTAAAACCTGATCATCATGAAAACAAAAACTACTGACCGCCTGGTTTCTCTGGATGCGCTCAGGGGATTTGACATGTTCTGGATCGCCGGCGGAGCTGAAATAGTTCATGCCCTGGCAAAAGTAAGTCATTCCGGCCTGATCGGCTGGATGGATGTACAAACAGATCACGTCGCATGGAACGGATTCCATTTTTTCGACATGATCTTTCCCCTGTTTCTTTTCATTGCCGGAGTCACTTTTCCTTTTTCCCTCCACAAGAGAAGAGCAAACGGACAAACTTCCGGACAGATTTACAAGCATATCATTACTCGCGGGCTCGTCCTGGTTTTCCTGGGTGTCGTCTACAACGGACTTCTTCATTTCAGTTTCCATGACCTGAGGTATGCAAGTGTCCTCGGCCGTATCGGTCTTGCCTGGATGTTTGCCGCGCTTATCGTAATGAACAGTAAAATTTCATGGCAGGCCATCTGGTGCGGAGTTATCCTGCTGGGTTACTGGGCTATCCTGAAACTCATCCCTGTTCCGGGTTATGGTGCCGGGCATCTCACCCAGGAAGGCAGTATCGTCGGATATGTCGACCGGATGCTTCTGCCGGGCCGGCTTTACCTGGGCAATCATGATCCCGAAGGCATTCTTTCCACCCTTCCGGCTATCGGCACTGCCCTGCTGGGGATGCTTACCGGGCATCTATTGCGGATGAAAGATGTCAAGCTTTCATCGATTAAAAAACTGGGGATCATGGCGGGCACGGGTGTCATTTTCATCCTTCTGTCCCAGCTTTGGAACCTCGCCCTCCCGATCAACAAAAACCTGTGGACCAGCTCATTTGTGCTGATCACTGCCGGGCTCAGCCTGCTCTTTCTCTCCTTATTTTACCTGATCATGGATATCTGGCAGATCCGTTGGTGGGCCTTCCCCTTTGTGATCATCGGCCTTAACCCGATCACCATCTACCTGGCCCAGGCCGGCATGATCAATTTCAGCAGTACGGCTCAATATTTCTTTGGTGGTCTGATCCGGTTCGCTCCGGCGGTCAACCAGGAATTCTGGTCGGCACTGGCCTATTTCCTGGTAAGCTGGTTGTTCCTGTATTTCCTGTATAAGAAAAAGATCTTCCTGAAAGTGTGATCTAAACCATCCTGATGTTCTGAATATGCAGTGGAAACGAATTATTTCCGGAGTTTCGGTTTCTGTGATAAGTGCCTGTTTTTTGGCGGTGGCAGGACTTTCCGGTTGCGGAAGGGGACAAATTCCAGAACCCGGTGTCAGCTTCCGGCTCGCGCAGAGCCGGAAAGCCATCACCGACAGCGTAGCGTACACCCTGCATTTTACCATTCCTGCTTCGGAACACGAAAGGATCGATGGCCGGGAGTCTGTCCGTTTTTACCTTATGGATGTTCCGGAGAGCCTGATCCTTGATTTCAAAGCTGCAGAAACGGATGTCAGAGAGGTCGAAATAGCAGGTAAGGCTGTGCCCTGGAAATACCGGAATGAACATGTCATTCTTCCGGGACACTTCTTTCATCCGGGATGGAATGAGGTGAACATCGGTTTTCTGGCCGGAGATATGTCCATGAACCGTAACAAGGATTTTATGTATTCACTCTTTGTTCCTGCCAGGGCCAGGACCGCCTTCCCCTGCTTCGATCAGCCCGACCTCAAGGCCGTATTCAGTCTCACCCTCGATATCCCATCCGGCTGGGAAGCCTGCGCCAACGGACCCGAAGTGTCTTCCCTTACCATGAACGGAATGAAAACTATTGAATTTCAGCCAACAAAGCCGTTGCCTTCTTACCTGTTCGCATTTGCAGCCGGTAAATTCAGTATCCTGTCCGAAACCAGGGATGGTCGCACTGTGAGACTGTTCCACCGGGAGACCGATCCGGTCCTGTTAAGCACCAATGTACCGGAAATTTTCCGCCAGGTTTTTGCATCTCTCGACTGGCTTGAAAAATATACCGGTATTCCCTACCCCTTTGCCAAATATGATATGATTGCCATACCATCCTTCCAGTACGGCGGTATGGAACATGCCGGAGCAACACTGTACAGAGCTTCCGGGATCCTGCTTCCCGAACATGCCACCGAGGTGGAAAAACTCAGCCGTGCCAATCTTATTGCACATGAGACCTCTCATATGTGGTTCGGCGACCTGGTAACTATGCGGTGGTTTAACGAAGTATGGCTCAAGGAAGTCTTCGCCAATTTTATCGCCGAAAAAATTACCGATCCATGGTTCCCCGACGTCGATTTCAACCTTAAGTTTTTACTTGCCCACTATCCGCAGGCCTACGATATCGACAGAACAGCCGGAACAAATCCTGTTGAACAGAAGCTCACCAACCTGGAAAATGCCGGCAGCATCTACGGGCCCATCATCTATCATAAGGCTCCCATTGTGATGAGGAAGCTGGAATCCATTGCCGGAGAAGAAAATATGCATTCGGCCCTTCAGGAATACCTGAACAAATTTGCCTATGGTAATGCCGGATGGGACGACCTGATTTCCATTCTTGACGGGCGTACCCCGGCAGATCTTAAAAGCTGGAGCCATGCCTGGGTTGATGAAGCTGGTATGCCCGAATACAAAATCACGGTCGATACAGGCGTAATCCGGATCGTACAGACCGATCCGGCTGAGTCAGGCAGGGTATGGCCGGATATCATGGAGATCATCCGGGGGACTGACCGCTCACAGCTTCATTTTACCCGCGACTCCACTCATCTGGACCTGAAAAGCTTGCCGGAACCCATTCTGAACAGTGACGGATCATGCTATGGAAGCTTCATTTTTGAAAATGACTCCGCCCTGAAAAAACTGATGTACGGTATGTATGCCCCTGCGACAACTATACCTGCACTGTCCAGGTCATCAGGCCTTATCATGCTTTACGGAAATCTTTTACGCAGCAGGATCAGTCCAAAGGAGGTGATCATTTGGATCGTTTTAAACCTTCAGCATGAACATGATCCTCTCGTGCTGAACCAGCAACTGGGCTATTGCCGGGAGATTTACTGGAAGTTTCTTGCCGACAGCACCCGGGCAGACCTTGAACCCTTCATTACAAATAAATTGTGGGATGAATACGACTCCAGAACGGGTAGCGAAAAAAAGAATGTTTTCCGGGCAGTCACAGACCTGTCCACATCAGCGAAAAATCTTGCAAGGCTCAGACAGATATGGGATCATGAAGGGGATAACGAGCTGTCGCTCTCCGAACAGGAAATGATGAATCTTTGTTACGAACTGGCACTGAAAGACAGTTCGTCTTACTTTGAAATGACAGCCCTCCAGAAAAAGAGAATAAAAAATCCGGACCGGCTTGCGTCCTTCGAATTTATAATACCGGCCCTAAGCCCCGACCCTGCTGAAAGGGACCGGTTCTTCAGTGGGCTTAAGGATCCTGCAAACCGCGAACGTGAAGCATGGGTTCTCACTGCCATGTATTATCTGAACCACCCTTTGCGGCAGAAAGAGGCTGTCGGCCATCTGTATACCAGCCTTAACATGCTGAAAGACATTCAGCGAACAGGCGATATATTTTTCCCGGGAAACTGGCTGGATACCTGTCTTTGGGGGCACCATTCCAGGGAAGCCGCCAGCCTGGTCAGGTTGTTTCTTCAAAAAAATCCGGATTATCCGGAAGATCTGAAGGCCAAAATACAGCAATCCTCCGATAAACTATTCAGATCTGTATCCATTTTAAAAAAATATTCTAAAACATAGAATTTTTCAGCCTTTCCTGTCAACCAATCCAATTTTCGTGCGTTTAAATGATATTAGGGGTCGGTTACAGGAAAGTCAGTCATAACACCGGGAGCAGAACACCGGGTATACTTTCTGTGAAAAATGATGAGTTGTTCCCGGCACGTATAACCTTATAAACTCATCCTCTCATTCACTGGTTCCAAAGACAATCCTTCCATTATCCTCCCCTAAACATGATGAATGCAGATTAACATTCCGGTGTGAATGCTGATAACTTGTCCCTGTTTGTTAATAATTGACAGACAGGTACACTTTAACGCTATAAGACTGAAATGTAATTTTATACAGACTTTAAAACTCTGCCGCCATGATAAATAATAAGCCTAATTTTAAAAACCTCCTGGTCAGAATTTATGAATCACGAAAGAAGATGGTGATGGTCAATAATATGATCAGGGAAAAGGAAGCCCTCGGCAAGCCGACCGGGGTCTACCGGAGAAACCTGCAACTCCTGGAAAAAGAGATTCGTTCCTGCCAGATGATGATGAAAAAAAATTACGGATGATGGGGTCTCATTGATGTTATAAAAGAATCATGAAATTTCATCATGAATTCACAGGACGTTACCCTTTCCGCACATCTCCTGTAAAGGATTAATCCGCTTCACAGTCATTGGTTCACAGGAAAATAAAAATGGAGTTACAACTGCAAAATTTAAAGTTTCTGGGTGAAGAATTACTGGACGAACTGATCCTCAAGGGGAAAGTTATGGATTTCAAAAAGGGTGATGTCATCCTGACTGCGGGAAATTACGTAAAGGTTATTCCAATCGTGCTTGACGGTTTGATCAAGGTATACACCAGTAATTCGGAAAAGGAACTGCTGTTGTATTATATTCAGCCTTCAGAAAGTTGCATCATGTCATTTTCAGCTATACTCAGAGACGAACCCGGCAGAGTTGACGCCGTAGCTGAGACTGACACAACGGCTTTGCTGCTTCCGGCAGGCTCTGTCAGGGAGTGGGTCAAACGATTTCCCGAACTCAATTTTCTTTTTTACAACCAGTTTAATATCCGTTATTCCGATCTGATCGAAACAATTCAACACCTGTTATTTGATTCTCTGGACGAACGGGTCCTGGATTTCCTGAAACGCAGGAAGGAGATTACAGGTGAGAGCAGTCTTCAACTCACACATAAACAAATTGCCGAAAGTCTTGGTACAGCCAGAGAAGTGATTACAAGGATCCTTAAAAAGCTGGAAAATCAAGGCTTAATTCAACAAACCCCGAACGGAATTAAAATTTTATAGCCTGGTGTGACCCAGGTCACCGTTTCATCCCCCCGGCTTATGGTATCTTTGTTCAGATCAAGTTTGATAATGCTTAAAAATGTAAAGCCATGAAAAAAAATGTAGGTACAACCGACAAAATCATCCGGCTTCTGCTGGCCGCCGTCATCGTTATTCTCTATTTTACAAAGGTTATCAGTGGTACGCTGGGGATTGTCCTTCTGGTTGTGGCCGGGATACTGGTTTTGACCAGCCTGGTAAGTATTTGCCCCCTGTATCTCCCGTTCGGGATTAGTACTCATCGTTCAGATTCCACAACGAGAGCGGTCTGACCGGTCCGGATACGCGGGGTTTTTCCGATAATCGGCTTTCCCTGAAATTACCGGTAAATTTCCGGTAAAGTTTTAATATTTCAAGATGAGGCTGTCAAAAAAGACCTTCTAAAAGAATTCAAAATACAATTTGAAAATTAATTATTACAGGCAGCAAATTTTTTGACAGCCTCTTAATTTCCTTTTAAAGCCTCATTTCCTTACCCCATCTCACAAATATAAGCCTGAAAATATCCGTGCCTTTTCCTGTTTTTTGAGTCCATACGACACTGATTTTGCTATAATATGTATTATCTTGCAGATTAACATGATCGCTGATATTACATGAACCGTCTTATCAGTATCAGGGTTAAAGCGAATGGAAGGCTGACCATGGAAAAATACTCTGACGAATTAAATAATATTGAACTGTTCCGATACCTCTATAATGATTTTCCACCCGGAAAACTGATCAGGGCAGAATCACCGGATTTCATCGTAAAAGACGGACCCGGTAATTCTCTTGGAATTGAGATAACCCATGTTATGGACCGGTTGCGCGCAGAGCAGGGGTCATCTGATACGGCCGAAAACCGGGCAAAAAAGAGACTTCTTCTCCATGCCCGTGATATATTTGAGTATTACAGCGATATGAAGCTGAATGTTGCCCTGTATTTCAACCAGGATTGCAGGCTGAAAAGCGGTCGGATTATTCCGTCAGCCGGGATCATTGCCCGGTCCGTCCTGAAACGGTCCGAAGGCAAACGTCCGGATGAATCCTTCCATCTCCATTTCAGGATCAGTGAACTGGAAGATCTTCTTGAATCCGTCACCATTTTCCGGTTTCCCTCAATTTCGGAATCAGGATGGATTGATGCAGGAGCCTATACACTCCCGGAAATTGAAGCCGGAATGATAGAAAAGACAATCATCCATAAAGAAGAAAAACTTAAACTCTATCATAAAAAAAGACTCCGATATTACTGGCTGCTGTTAATCGTGGATACCGCCCTGCATGCCGGAACATTCATCCGGGATACTGTGAATATCCCTAAAGTCCAGGATTCAGGTTTTAACAAAGTATTCCTTATCGAGCGCAGAGAGGGCAAGCTTTTTGAATTAAGCTGAAAATCTTTCCCAAAAATTCAACCGTTACTGAACCTGCACCGTCTTGACAAGCCGTAAGACGTTCATTCTTCCTCAAACGTGATGACTTCAACAGGACAACTTTCCGCAGCTTCCCTGATATCATCACTGTATTTACTGAAATCAACCCCGTCCTTCACAACTGCTTCATCCTGCAATTCGAACACATCAGGGCAAATTTCCTCACATAACCCACAGGCCGTGCACCCCTCCGATATAACCACTTTTGTAATATTCATACGTTCTCCTTTATTTTTAAATCTTAATTATTGTAAAACCTTCCGGCGATTGCATTAATAACAAATGTGGTTAAAAATTTGTTTTCACTCTTTTTTTTGAGGATTGACCCGGAGGAAGAAGGCAGAGATCAGGAAAAATGGCCGGAATGCAGAGACGGTGCAGTTATTTTTGCGGAGTATTACCACGATTTTCGCAGGCCGGTCATCATTACGGGCAATAAAATCCACACGAAAGGCCCAGGGGAAAATGCTTTAAACAGGAAAGAAAAAACCCGTGCAGAAGATCGTCAGATACCCACAGATCACAGCTCCATCTCTCCGCTGAAAACATATTTAACGGGCCCTTCCAGCCATATATCGGTAAAAGAACCGTCATTCATGGGAGTGAATCTGACTTTGAGCTGACCTCCCTTAGTATGGAGTATGAAGGAAGAATTGTCAGACCTGTTTAATATATAGGAAGTAATGGCAGATGCCACCGACCCGGTTCCGCAGGCCAATGTTTCATTTTCGACACCTCTCTCATAGGTCCGGATAAGGATTTCATTATTTTTGCCCGGCTTAATAAAGTTGATATTGGCTCCATCCACCCCAAATCGTGGCTGATACCGAAGATGCCGCCCTTCTTCAAATACATTTATATCAGAAACAGACTCCCGTACCGTAACAAAATGTTTTGAACCGGTGTCGAGAAGATATCCATCACTGAGTTTTTTCACCTCTTTCACATCGATCATATGCAGACTGACGGTTTCGTCACTGTTGATCACGGCTTCGTGTATCCCATCAATGCCTGTAAAATGGGTTCTGCCGTTGATCAGTCCTTTACTGCTGACGAAGGCCACGATACACCTGCCACCGTTTCCGCACATCGTTCCTTCACGGCCGTCAGAATTGAAATACTTCATCCTGAAATCTGTCGAAGGATCATTTAGAAGCAGGATCATTCCATCTGCTCCGACGCCGAAGTGTCTGTCGCACAAATATTTTACCTTTTCCTGCGTAAAGAAGGATTCGTCCGTTTCACGACAGTCTATCATGATGAAATCGTTACCTGCACCGTGATATTTTTCAAAGAGTATCGTCATTGTCAGTTTTTGTTAAAAAAGGTTAATTCACAAAAACACCGCAACACTTTGATTTAATTAACGTTATATGCATAAAAATCGTCTGTATCGAAATGATCAGGGCATAATATTTGAGAATGGCATCCCCGGTAATTTAATGTTAAAGTTAGAAAATTAAATAGTATTGTTATGAAAACAAAAAGATTTCTTGGAACACTCACCATTGCCGTCATTACATCTGTTGCCATAGTCTGGGCATATTCACAGTTTTTTCAGCCTAACCAGCAAACTGTTACTTCACCCTCCCAACAAAGTATGGTATATACCAACCTTCAGGGTTCGTTGGATAAGAATGAAGGTACAGTTGACCTCACCTATGCAGCAGAGAAGGCCGTTCATGCCGTGGTGCATGTGAAGGTAGAATCCACCATGAAAAATAATTATTCAGATAATCCACTTTATGATTTCTTTTTCGGAGACCGGGGGAATATGCAGCCTCAGCCTGTAGAAGCCTTTGGTTCCGGGGTGATTATCTCTGATGACGGTTATATTATCACGAACAATCATGTTGTTGACCAGATGAATAGTATTGAAGTCATATTAAATGACCGCCGTTCGTTTAATGCCAAGGTTATCGGTACCGATCCGAGCACGGATCTTGCCCTGCTCAAAATTGATGCTAAAAATCTTCCTTACCTCACGTATGGAAATTCCGATGCCTTAAAGCTTGGTCAGTGGGTTCTGGCAGTTGGAAACCCATACAACCTGACCTCCACGGTAACAGCAGGTATTATTTCAGCCAAGAACAGGAATATCGATCTTCTCAGGGGCCAATTCGCTATTGAATCGTTTCTGCAGACAGATGCAGCAGTGAACCCGGGGAACAGCGGCGGCGCACTTGTTGATACCGAAGGAAATCTCGTTGGCATCAATACCGCTATTGCCTCACGTACAGGTTCTTACTCCGGTAATTCCTTTGCCATTCCGGTAACCATCGTAAAGAAAGTGATCGGTGATCTTATGGAATACGGAGTGGTACAGAGGGCTTTCCTTGGTGTTACCATTCAAGACGTTACACAAGATTTGGCTAATACAAACAATTTAAGCAGCACCAGCGGCGTTTATGTAAACAGCGTTTCTGACGATGGAGCAGCAAAGGATGCAGGCATAAAAAAGGGTGATGTCATTTCTGCAGTGAACAATGTTCCTATCAACAATGTTTCTGAATTACAGGAACAAATAAGTCGCTTCAGACCAAATGATAAGGTAAATATAAAGATTACCCGTGACGGAAAAGAGAAACTTTTTGATGTTACCCTGCGTAATCAGGAAGGCAACACAAGTATTGTTAAGAAAAGTGAACCTATGAAACTCCTTGGTGGCAGTTTCGAACCTGTCAGTAAGGAAGCAATGAAGGCGTTGGGCATTGACCATGGTGTGAAAGTCACCTCAATCTCAGCCGGAAAACTTTTAAAAGCCGGTGTCCGTGAGGGCTTTATTATCACTCAGATCAATAATAAACCAGTCAGCACAGTTCAGGACCTTAAAGATATTCTCGGTGGGATTAAAGGTGGTGTATATATCGAGGGTATTTATCCTGACGGAATGATTGCCTATTACGCTTTCGGATTATGATGAATGAAAGCACATTGTAAACCTCTTACAAAAAGGACTTGCAGGTGCAAGTCCTTTTTGTTATATATATTGATCAAATA
The DNA here is from genome assembly GCA_963732905.1 of uncultured Bacteroidales bacterium. Lineage (GTDB taxonomy): Bacteria > Bacteroidota > Bacteroidia > Bacteroidales > DASQZK01. The sequence goes on along the minus strand of CAVTBM010000001.1, from coordinate 307,885 downwards.
AAGTTGAATTGTATTTTAAAATGATCTAAATTCGCAGCAAATTTTTTTGGGAGGAATAATGAGACAATTAAAGATCACAAAGTCAATTACCAACAGGGAAAGTGCGTCATTAGACAAGTATCTGCAGGAGATTGGAAAAGAGGAGTTAATCACGGTTGAAGAAGAAGTTGAGCTGGCACAGAGAATAAAAAAAGGTGACCGGTTGGCTTTGGAAAAACTGACCCGTGCTAATCTTCGTTTCGTTGTATCAGTAGCCAAACAATATCAAAACCAGGGATTAAGCCTCCCCGACCTCATTAACGAAGGCAACCTGGGACTGATTAAAGCCGCTGAAAAATTTGACGAAACACGCGGATTTAAATTTATTTCTTATGCCGTTTGGTGGATCCGCCAGTCTATTCTTCAAGCTCTAGCCGAACAGTCACGTATTGTTCGCCTGCCACTGAACCAGGTGGGGTCGCTGAATAAAATCAACAAGGCATTTTCAAAGTTTGAACAGGAGAATGAGAGAACTCCAACTCCTGAAGAACTTGCTGACGCCCTGGACCTGCCTAAGGAAAAAGTTGCAGACACTCTTAAAGTATCCGGCAGACATGTTTCGGTTGATGCTCCTTTTATCGAAGGAGAAGACAACAGCCTTCTCGATGTCCTGGTTAATAATGATTCTCCGAATGCAGACAGGGCTCTGATCAAGGAATCTCTTTCAAAAGAAATCGACAGGGCACTTGCTACCCTTACAGAAAGGGAAAGAGATATCATCCGGTTTTTCTTTGGAATTGGCAATCAGGAAATGACCCTTGAAGAAATAGGAGAAAAATTCGGGCTTACGCGGGAACGAGTTCGACAGATCAAGGAGAAAGCGATAAGAAGGCTTCGTCACACATCCCGCAGCAAACTTCTTAAAGGTTATTTGGGATAATAAATGAACCAGGTACGTTTCAAACACATTATTGGGGCTGAAATTTCAGCCCCTTTTTATTGTTTTCTCCTTTTTTGGGTCTACATTTGAAAAAATTGACCCCACCTAAAGAGCTCAAGTGAGTAAATGAATGAATAATCTAACGATTTGTTCACTGATTTCTAAATCAGTTGAAAATTTTGGTGGAAATACCGCCCTGTCCTTCGCAGGCAAAAAAGGGCTGACCTATTCCGAACTTTCAGATGAGATCCTGTACACATCCGACCTCCTGAAATCTTATGGTATTCAAAAGAATGATAAAGTTGCCCTGATCGGGGAAAATATGCCCAACTGGGGCATCGCATACCTTTCCGTCCTCTTCGCAGGGGCAACTACTGTTCCGGTACTGCCCGAATTTCATGTCTCGGAAATCATGTCTATTTTAAGCCATTCCGAATCCAAATTGTTGTTCGTTTCACTGAAACAATACAACAGGATGAAAGAGGAGCTGGCGCAGTGTGACCTGCCGGTAATCATCATCGACGAAATAACTGCTGCCGGTACCAAAGCGCATCAGCAGGCAGGTGCTTCTCTGGAAACTTTGAAAGTGAAAGCAACCCTGGTCCTGGAAGATGATCTTGCATCACTGATCTACACGTCAGGCACCACCGGATCCTCAAAAGGCGTCATGCTTACCCATCATAATCTGGCATGGATGGTACAACAGTCTCTTACCATCCAGGATGTAAGACAGAACGACCGCTTTTTATCCATTCTCCCTATGTCCCATGCCTATGAAAACAGCCTGGGCTTTTTACTTGCCCTCCATTCCGGCGCCGGAATTTATTACCTCGATAAACAACCTACACCTACCGTTCTGGTCAACGCCCTTAAAATAGTCAAACCTACCTTCATCCTCTCTGTACCTCTGATCATTGAAAAACTTTACCGTAAACAGGTTCTGCCCAAACTCACCGGGAATGTGATTACGAGGACACTCTTCCGTTACCCGCCCTCGAGGAAACTGCTAAACCGAATGGCCGGCATAAAACTGATGAAAACATTTGGTGGTGAACTGAGATTCTTCGGCATCGGCGGATCGAAGCTCGATCCCGTTATTGAACAGCATCTGCGTGAAGCCCGGTTCCCCTACGCTATCGGCTACGGTCTTACGGAAACCAGCCCGCTGCTTGCCGGATCATCTCCTGCCCTGACACGTTGGCAGTCTACCGGAAAAGCCCTGCAAGGTACCCGTCTTAGAATAAACAACCCTAATCCTAAAACTGGGGAAGGGGAAATTCAGGCCAAAGGCCCTAATGTAATGAAAGGATATTATAAAAATCCCGAAGCTACAAAAAACGCATTTACCGACGACGGATGGTTCCGAACCGGTGACCTCGCCGTCATCGATAAAGAGGGATTCGTTTATATCCGGGGCAGGATAAAAAATGTAATCCTTGGTACCAACGGAGAAAATATCTATCCCGAAGAAATTGAAGCGATCTTTAACAGCATCGAAGGAATTGAGGAATCACTGGTGGTACAGAAACAGGGCAAACTTGTGGCCATGGTAAATCTGAATATTCTCGAGCTGGAAGAAAAAATGATCACACTGAATGAAAGACTGATCCGTGTGACAAATGAAACCATCGACGAAGCCCTTCTTGAAATACAATCTTTCGTTAATCAGCGCGTAAACCGGTTTTCCCGTGTCAATGCCGTCGTTCTGCACCCGATGCCTTTCGAGAAAACACCCACCAACAAGATAAAGCGATATCTCTACGGGGAATAAACCTGCCTGTTCTGAACAATCAGACCCACGTCTCTCTTTAAATGCCATTGTCCCTGCCCGGTTCTCACTGGTTCAGATAATCCGCGCCAATCAGTGTACCTCAGTCTTTTCTAAATGGAAACCAGCAATTTAAACAATCGTCCTTGCTGACTGTTGTTTATACGTCATCCCCGGAGAAAATCAACATAGCTGACATGAACCCGTTGGAATCAGCCGTGGAATTTTCACTTAAATTTATGAATGATATTCACATATTACTGACATCCCGAAAACCAAGTTCAGATAAATATTGTTTATAAGCACGCGAAATATATCAACAATCACTTAAATGATTCAGTCATGAAAAAGTCAGCTAATGTTTTGCTTTCAGTCCTGGTCACCTTCCTCCCTGCAGTCCTTGCACTATCCCAGCCAGCATCCGGACAGGATGTTAAAAGTGTTGATCTGATGAAGATCAAAAATGATAACTATCTCTATGTCATCGGAGGTAAAGGAGACGATGTGTTTGCCGGCATCATAGAAAGCGCTTTCGTTCAGCCCGATGATAAATTGCCGGCTGTGCATATTAACATGGGAAATTCTGATGAGAAAGAAGTTATACTCAAGCCCTCAGCCAAATCCAATTTCCTTTACACCTTTTTTTACGGGGACAAGGTATATACTCTGGAGTACGGGGTTAAGCCACTCGATAATGGGATGTATTCAATGAATCTCGTTTCGTGGGACGGCAACCTGGCATCGGAAAAGACCATTTCCGATACCGTGAAAATGACCAGTAACGTCTTTCGCTATGACCTTGCTTCCGCGTTTAAAGACCAGTTCACACCCCTGAGTGGAAGATGGCGAAGAAGTTATCTCTTCTCTCATACTGAAAGTCCGGATGGAAAAAAAATCATTATCATGCTGAATAATGCTTTTCAGACCAAGCCTCCAAGAAGCCTCTACTGCATCCTGTTCAATCCGGAAACATCTAAAATAGGTCAGTATAATATCACAATTCCCTCTGATGAGGCAAACATGGTCGTAGAAGATTACACCGTTGATAATGATGGCAAGGTTTATCTCCTGGCAAGCGGTTACAGTGATAATTCATTTACCAAAAAACCGGATAATTTCAAGTATTACCTGTATGAGTATTCTCCGGCAAAGAATGTCCTTTCCCCGGCAATACCCGTTAAAAGTGATCATTTTGTCACCAACCTCGGGATGGTCCTCACATCTGGAGGCACTTCCCTGCGGCTGGCAGGCCTTTACACCGATCCATCGACCATGAAAGTCAGCGGAACCGTCTGTTTCATTCTGAACAGCAAGGGAACGCTGGACGGACATTTTACACCGCTTGACAAAGACGTTCTGAACAAGCTTTATAAAGGCGAAACCAAACAGGAGGACCATGCCGATGAGTATGATATCAGATCTATTTTCCCTGAAGCCAACGGAGACCTGACCTTTTTTGCCGAACACTATGCCCGGAAGCTGGGTGTTGGCATGAATGTAAGTCTGCTTGGGGGTGTCTCTCCCAAACCCCAGTTAGAGGATCATTACGGGGATATCGTGATTACGAGGATTAAGCAGGATGGCTCGCCCGAATGGACCAGCGTTGTGGAGAAAGACCAGAAATCGGCGGATGAAAATATTATGTACAACTCATTTGCCGTGATTAAAAAAGCCGGTAATTATGGCCTCCTGTATAATGAAAATGTAAAAAGCCTGAGTAATGTGGACTGGGTCAGTCTGAATGCTGATGGCACAACAAGTAAGAAAACGATTTTTGACAAGTCGAAAGACAAGCTGAGGGTAGCTCCTATGCTGGCAGGCGTTGATGATGAAGGAAGTATGTTTATTCCGGCAGTCCGCTACGGTAAAACAAAGCTGATAAAAGTAAGCTTCTAGTCTTCTTCAACAGAGCAGGCAGGTCCCACGAACATGTCAACCATGTTCAGTCCTGCCTGCTTTGAAGTATTTTTTCCAGTTCGTACATCTCATCACGTAAGCGGGCAGCCTCGATAAAGTCAAGCTTCTGGGCGGCCTTTTCCATCGATTTGCGGGTATTATCAATTGTTTTTTGAAGGGCGGCACTCTCCATATACTGAACAACCGGGTCTGCTGCCACATTCGTATGTTCCGGTTCTGTATAATATTTCCGGTCCTGCCTGTCATGCATCACTTCGCCCAGAAGTGGTCTTCTGGCTTTGACAATCTGCTGAGGGGTAATATCATTCTCCTCATTATACTTCAGTTGTTTTATACGGCGACGGTTTGTTTCATCGATGGTGCTCTGCATCGACCGGGTCATTTTATCGGCAAACATTATAACTCTTCCATTCAGGTGGCGGGCTGCTCTCCCCGCTGTCTGGGTGAGGGACCGTTCCGACCGTAGAAAACCTTCTTTGTCGGCGTCGAGAATAGCGACAAGGGATACCTCGGGCAGATCCAGCCCTTCCCTGAGCAGGTTAACGCCCACAAGCACGTCGAAGGTACCCTTTCTCAGACCGTCCATGATCTCAACTCTTTCGAGGGTATCTATATCTGAATGGATGTACCTTGACTTGATCTTCATCCTGACGAGGTATGTAGTCAGTTCCTCGGCCATGCGCTTGGTGAGGGTTGTCACCAGTACCCGTTCACTGAGCTTTACCCTTTTTTGAATCTCGCCGATGAGGTGATCGATCTGGTTCATGCTGGGTCTGATTTCGATCTCCGGATCAAGAAGCCCCGTCGGCCGGATCAGTTGTTCTACCACCACACCACCCGACTTCTCAAGTTCATAGTCCCCCGGGGTGGCTGAAACATATATGGTCTGAGGTGTCAGTGATTCAAATTCCTCGAATTTCAGAGGCCGGTTGTCAATGGCGGCTGGTAACCTGAATCCGAATTCAACCAGGTTCTGTTTACGAGAATGGTCTCCGCCGAACATGGCCCTGACCTGGGGTATGGTCACATGACTCTCATCAATGACCATGATAAAATCCTCAGGAAAATAATCGATAAGACAGAAAGGACGCGTTCCGGGCTGACGGCCGTCAAAATATCTTGAATAGTTTTCTATCCCCGGACAATACCCCAGCTCCCTGATCATTTCCAGATCATAGGTGACACGTTCTTCGATCCGTTTGGCTTCCAGGTGTTTGCCTATCTCTTTGAAATAGGCCACCTGCTTCATCATATCATCCTGAATTTCCTCGATGGCAGTCTTTAGCCTGTGCCTGGCAGTCACGAAAATATTCGCAGGAAAAATGACCACGTTTTCATGCTGATCAAGGGTATTTCCTCTTACCGGATCAAACGTTTGCAACGTGTCGACAACGTCACCCCAGAATGATACCCGGTAGGCGTAATCCGCATAGGCCAGAAATATGTCCACCGTATCACCCCGCACACGAAAGGTCCCCTGCTTGAACTCTACTTCATTCCGTGCATACATACTGTCGACCAGCTGCCTCAGAAAAACATTGCGGCTGATCTTCTCCCCTTTCCTGAGCTCGATGGTATGGCTGTGAAAATCTTCAGGATTACCAATGCCGTAAAGGCAGGAAACCGATGAAACCACGATGACATCGTGTCTTCCTGAAAGCAGGGCTGAAGTAGTGCTCAGCCTGAGTTTTTCGATTTCTGCATTGATGGAAAGATCTTTTTCGATGTAGGTGTCAGAGACCGGCAGATATGCTTCAGGCTGGTAATAATCGTAGTAGGACACAAAATATTCCACCCTGTTTTCAGGAAAGAACTGTTTAAACTCTCCGTAAAGCTGGGCAGCCAGGGTTTTATTGTGACTCAGGACGAGGGTAGGACGGTCGACACTGGCAATAACATTGGCAATGGTAAATGTTTTGCCCGAACCCGTTACACCCAGGAGGGTCTGAAACGGCTCTCCCATCCTCAGACCCTCGGAAAGCTGACGGATGGCTTCAGGCTGATCTCCGGTCGGAATATACTCAGATGTGATTTTGAAACTCACCGGTTTGGTCTGGTTTCGGTTAAATCATTCTATTCTTCAAAAACAACTTTAACCGGGAAATGATCACTCACGCCGCCGTAATAATTTGGTCCGCCATATGTCCTGTCAGGTACCTCAATGCCTTCCTTGTTTTTAAAGATCATGAACGGTTCCCTGAAAACCTCACCAGAATCGTAATGACAACTTAATTTACCCTTCTGATCGATGAGATTATAACTGACCATAAACTGATCGAGCATGTCCCATTCGCCGTGGTAATAATAAGAACCAAAATTCCCCAGGTTATGCCTGTCATAAAACAAATCATACAGATCACCTGGGTAAATATTCTTCCTCTTATCCGTGGCATGCAGAATATCCATGACGGACCGGTTCGTTGGTTCATCATTAAAATCACCCATGATGAGGATACGGGCATGGTTGTCCCTCGTCAGGAGCAGGTCCAACCTTCTGCGCAGGGCTACTGCGCAATACATCCGTTTTGGTTCGGAAGCCTCCATACCGCCATAGCGGGAACTCCAGTGGTTGACAAAAATGTTGAGAACACCCCCGTCGGGAGCCTTTCCCTTTACATAAAGAATATCCCTGGTAGTCAGCGTTGAATCGAACGGAAAAGTGACCGGGATCTTCTCGTGAGAAATATACTCAAAGCGGTCGGGGCGGTAAAGCAACGCCACGTCAATACCCCTTTCATCCGGACTTTCTTCATGGACGATTTTATATTTTCCGGCCAGCAGGGGGGTGTTGACAAGATCTTTAAGTACAGTACCGTTTTCCACTTCCGCCAGCCCGATAACATCAGGCAGATCTTCGCCCCCGGCATCACTCAGCACTTTAGAAATATCCGCAAGCTTTTTCTCATACCTTTGTGTGTTCCAGTGTTTTTCGCTTGAAGGCGTAAATTCTTCATCATTCGTCAGCGGTGCATCGATCGTGTCGAAAAGATTCTCGGTGTTATAGAAAACCACGGTAAATCTTTGTTGATGATCCTGACCGTATAATCCGGCTGTCATCAGGATCATTAAAAGTAAAAAGAAAATTGATTTCATTTCCGGTAAAATTATATGGTTGAAATTGTGATATTATTTTTTAGGCAAAATTACAGCATCCTGATTTCTGTTCAGGATGACAGTGATATAACTTCATAATAAAGCCGAGGGTCAAAACTTATCTCCGATCCGGAAACCATTTCTTTGGTTTCTGCGTATCAATTAACCGGCAAATATACATTATTCCTGGTCAGATAATCCGGAAACGGTAAACATTCTGTCCTTAATTTGTACATATTCAGCCTTCCGGATGACCGGAAGACCGTTAACCGGATAGAAGACAATGAGAACGTTATGACGTTTTAAGGTGAATGAAAAAAATTCAGATCAAATGCCACTGAACTGTCATTCTATGTAAACAAGCGGGAAAACAATTACCAAAACACTGAACCTCATACCACTCTCTATGACTTCAATGAGCTATTCCGACAAAAAACTTCTGCAACGATTTGCAAAACTGGTAAAACAAAACCAGGAACTTCTCAAAGAGAATGAGAATCTGAAAACCCGTCTTTCCACATTGGAAGACGATATCGAAAAGCTCAAATCCCGCCCTGTTGCCGTAAAAGGAATGGATGATGATCAGCCGGTGGCAACCGAAAAACATCCGGGAAATAAATTTGACATGGCAACCGTGATTTATGCTAATATTCACGGATTTGCAAAAATTATGGAAGGGATGGATTCCATTGCCATGATGGACGAACTGGATGAAATCCTGTTCCGTTTTGATAACATACTGAAAAAATACAATATTCAAAAGATCAAGACCATTGGCGATGCTTACATGGCAGCCGGCGGAATTACGGAAAAGAATATTACAAATCCAATACTGGTTGTTATGGCAGCTGTTGAAATGCAGCGCTATTTAAACGAACTGTGCGCGATTTCGGGTCGTGAGCATAAACTCTGGGATCTACGCATCGGCATTCATACCGGGCCGGTTATTGCTTCCAGCGGCGGCAAGAAAAAGATCACCTATGATATCAAGGGCGACACCGTGAACATCGTTTCCAGGATGCAGAATTTTTCCGATAACGGCGAAATTATCGTTTCCGTGATGACATATGAGTTGATCAAGGAATTTTTCGTCTGTGAGTATTTCGGGAAGATGCCTATCAAATACAAAGGAGATATCGAGCTCTTTACAGTGAACTCTATCCGGCCTGAATTTACACTGGAAGGCAAAGGATTTGTCCCCAATGAAAAATTTGATACTAAATTCAAACTCATCCAGTTTACTGATGTACAGGAAATTATACTGGACAAGCTCGAGAAGGAATTACCTGACTATCTGTTCTATCATAATGTCAAGCATACCGTTGATGTGGTGACAGAGGTAGAACTCATTGGCTGGGCGGAGGGAGTGAATGATGAAGATATTCTTATCCTCAAAACTGCAGCACTTTTTCATGACCTCGGCCACGTTGTCTGCTATGACGAACACGAATACCAGGGAACACTTTTCGTCAGAAACCTTTTGCCTCAATTTAATTATACCGATGATCAGATCAGCCGGATCTGCGATATTATCATGGCAACGAAACTTCCTCCAAATCCGAAAACACTTTTACAGAGGATCATCTGTGATGCCGACCTCGATTATCTCGGCCGGAGTGATATGATCCCTGTCTCAAACTCCCTCTTTCTGGAATTAAAGGAACAGGCGAAAATTGGCACGCTTAACGACTGGAACAAACTTCAGCTGAAATTTATTTCAGGGCACCAGTATTTCACCAAAACAGCAAGAAATCTGCGGGAAGTCAACAAACAAAATCAGATCGAAAGGATCAGGACCCTGATCGTGGAATGATCTGTATGAACCGGACTTTCTTGTAAATAAGATTATCTTTGCTATCAAACTTCAATTTACTTTCCGGTGATGAAAAAATATCTTTTGCTATTGGCAGCACTGTGGTTTGCAGTGAAACTTGATGCCCAGATCCCTGATGTACCCGACTGGGTGGGTTCTGCCGTATTTTACCAGGTCTATCCCCAAAGTTTCAGGGATTCGGATGGCGACGGCATTGGTGACCTGGAAGGGATCATTGAGGAGCTGGATTACATCAAAAGTTTGGGTGTCAACGCTATATGGATCAACCCGTTTTATGTATCCCCCTTTTGCGACGCGGGCTATGATGTAGCTGATTTTTATGATGTGGCTCCCCGTTATGGCAACATCGAAACTGCCAAACGGCTTTTTGAAGAAGCTCATAAGCGAAATATCCGGATTATTCTTGACTTTGTGGTAGGCCATACCTCCGTTGAGCATCCCTGGTTTAAAGCTTCCTGCGCAAATGAACCCATGTACCGCAACTGGTATATCTGGACAGACGGAACCTGGGCTGATGCGGGAAAATACAGTGATAAGATGATCCAGGGTTACTGCCAGCGGGACGGTAAATTCATGATCAATTTCTTCTGGTGCCAGCCTAAGCTGAATTACGGTTTCAAAAAGGAAGATATAAAATATGACTGGCAGTTGCCGGAAGATCATCCCGATGTTTTAGCTCTCAAGGCGGAGATGAAAAATATCATGGTTTACTGGCTCAAAATGGGAGCAGACGGTTTCAGGGTTGACATGGCTGGCTCTGCCGGCGATGCTTTATGGAAAGATATACGAGGCATGTTCAATGAAAAATACCCTGATGCTTTCCTGATCTCGGAATGGGGCGTCCCTGCTACTGCTGTCAAGGCCGGCTTTCATGCCGATTTTATGCACTGGTTCGAGAGTTACGATGATCTCTTTCATAAAAAGTGGTTCGATAAAACCGGGTACAGCTATTTTGATCCGGCCGGCAAGGGCGACATCACCCATTTTCTCCGCATTTTCTTCAGCCAGTATGATCAGTTAAAAGACAAAGGGTATATTTCCATCCCGGTTGACAATCATGACATGGTGAGAGTAAAAAGCGAAGGCCGTGATGACCGGGACCTCGAGATTATATATGCCTTTGAGATGACCTTTCCGAACCTGCCCTTTGTGTACTACGGAGATGAAATCGGCATGCGTCAGCTAAACCTCGAAAAGCTTCCGGCTGTCGAAGGCGCTTACGGCACAAGAGCAGGGAACCGTACACCCATGCAGTGGAATCATTCAAAAAATTACGGCTTTTCAAAAGCACCCGTCGATGCAATTTATTTACCGCAGGACTCCTCGGTGGATGCCCCGACAGTCGAATCACAGCAAAAGAATCCTGGTTCATTGCTCAACGCCACCAGGAAGCTGATCTCTCTCCATCAGAATGAGCCTGCCCTGGCTGCATATGCCGGTATTGATATCCTGTATGCCAAAAAAGATGCCTATCCCCTCGTTTATTCGCGACAATGGCAGGACAATAAGGTTTTGGTGGTTTTAAATCCGGCTGATCGTGCAGAAGACGTTGAAATAGCGCTTAACTGCGATGGTAAACAACCTGTACTTCTGATGGGTTCAGGTGTCAGTCTGAAAATTCGTAATGGCTATGTCAGGGTGAACACACAGGGAAAATCCTATGCCATTTACAAGTATTGAAACGCTTAAAGGATCCGTTACTTTCAGGTTTCTTAGCAAAGCGCCGTGTTCGTAAATGAGAAGGCCCGGAAATTTCGATACTGAAACTCCCGCTTCATTCTTGTTCTGATGGCCGTTAATATAATCCATCACCTCTGAAAACTGCGGCACTAAAGGTTATGGGAAGCAAAGTCTTCGGGACGCCCGATTGCGGCAGCCGTGAGATGGAACAGGTTGAAATCATCAGGGTTTATATGCCGGAGAATATAACAGGAAAGGAGCTGCTGGCGGACAGCATTCACTGCCTTTTAAAATCATGTCTGGCCCTTCTTTTTCGCACCATGTTCATTTATGTCCCGGGCAAAACGGATGATCTCCTCTTCACTGATTTTGGAAACCGTAGCGTTTACACCCTTCAACTTCCTGACGATAGTCCGCTGAAAAAAATTCATCCGGTCAAAATCAAATTCCCCGCCGAATATACCCCTTGCAACAGCCCCGTTTCTGAATTCACCGGGAAAGGCATTGTTGAACTGTTCCTCGGCCCTTTCCCCCTCCTCCATACAGCAAATGAATAACCCCAGCTTCTTTTTCTTCAGTCTTTCATAATGTTCATAGCAGAAATTGCGTACTCGGGACTGCATCATCCCGGCATGGATTGAACCCCCGATGATGATCGTATCATATTGGCCCAGGTTAATTCTTCCGGCCCGTCTCAGACGGACAATGTCAGCCTCCGTATCCAGGAGCTCACTGAGTTTCCTGGCACATTTCTCGGTGCATCCGTGAGTTGTTTCGTAGACGAGCAGGGTTTTCATGGGAAAAGTTTAAAGCGGATTAAAGCATCCGAAAATAAGACGGTTATCTGCAATTAAATTTATTAATTCTACAGTTATAATTCCAGTAATTCCAATATTGTTTTTCATTTTTTCAAATATTTTTTTCAGCGTCTGCCCTCTCTACTTAAACACCTTATAATTAGCGGGTATCACTGACCCAGTACAGAGACAAAAACTTTCCATTCTTAAAAACAAACAAAAGGGCGGTCACAATGCTTAATTAGGGTAGAATAAGTGTAATAAAAATCTGAAAAAATGAATCTTAACATTACCAATCAGAAGTTCCTGGTTTGCGGCGCATCGAGCGGATTCGGAAGGGCGGTCGCAGAGGCTCTAGTGTCAGAAGGCGCCAGGGTAACAGCTGTTGCCAGAAATTCTGAACCGCTCAGGGCATTGAAAGAACTTTCGCCCGACCGGATCGACATTTTTACCGGTGACCTTACAAATCCGGAAACCCTCGATAAATTGTTCCGTTCACCCGGTAAAAGCGAATACCACGGAGCGCTGATCAATGCCGGCGGGCCGCCGGCGCTTACCTTCATGGAGACAAAACCAGATGACTGGGATACTGCCTACCGTCTGCTTCTCCGGTGGAAAGTTGATCTTACCCAGCGGCTGGCAGACTATATGACGGCCAGCCGGTACGGCCGGTTACTCTTCATCGAGAGCGTATCCGTGAAGCAGCCCATTAGTACACTGGTCCTGAGCAATTCACTCAGGCTGGCCGTGGTGGGCTTTGTGAAAACCTTCTCACGGGAAGTGGCCGGAACAGATTTTACTATGAATATCCTTGCTCCGGGTTACCATGAAACACCGGCGTTGCTCCGTCTTTACAAAAAGAAAAGTGAACTGAAGGGCATCACCGAGCAGCAGGCAAAGCAGGAATATGTTGAATCGATACCCGCCGGAAAGCTTGGAAATCCCAACGACCTTGCTTCGCTCGCAGTATGGCTCCTTTCCCCTCAATCGGGTTATATTAATGGCCAGACAATTTCGGTAGACGGAGGTACGGTAAGCGGCATTTTCGGTTAAAAACCCACCCATCCTGCATCCCCGGTCTTTCTGATCAACCCGGAACCAAGGAGGATGTATGCCAGGCTTTCATCCCTCCCAACCCAAAAAACATTAAAAATCGTGGGTTGCAATGGTATTCACTACAGGATTTCTATAAAGACGCCCACTGCTAATAAGAAGTCAACACCCAGTACCGTAAGGACATTATTAGCCAGGGCAGGGACCACACTTACAGGGTTTCCCCCGTAGCGGATCGCGATAATACTGGCTTTCACGGCCAGGGGCAAAGGCAGAAGTCCAAGGTACACCCAGAAAGAAGCGATACCGGCCAGAGGGAGTGCCAGGATGATGGCAAACACTGCAGCCATCCCACCGGCATAAACCCACGCTGCACGGTGAACACCCAGCCCTATCACCAGATGCCTGCGCCCGCCGGATTTATCGGCATCAATATCTGGAAATTGGTTGATAAAAAGCAGGAGGGCCGTCAGTATTCCAGGAGGAATACTTAACCAAACCGCTTCAGCCGGGAGAATGGATTTCAAAGGAACTCCGGGCATCCCCCGGAGAGAAATGAACGTCCCGAGTACAACCAGTGTCCCCAGCGTCAACCCTGCGAATAGTTCTCCCAGCATATATTTCGTTAGAAAATCGGTATACGACAATATGCTTGCAGACCCGAGAAGAGCAAAAACCAGGATGATCCAATGAGATTTAATACTGAAATAAACACCAGCCGTGAGCGCAATGACCAGGGTGATAACAGCCACCCGGAGTACTGCAGCAGGTGAGTTTTTCCCCTCAACCATCATCCCGCTGCCGCCGCTGAACGCCGTCCGTTTTGTTTTGAAATCAATCTTGGTATGATAATCCGAATATTCGTTAAAAAGATTGACGGAGATGTGAGCGGCAACAACCCCAACCATAATGATCAACACCTTAACCAGGATGAAGTTCCCATTCTCCCCCGGGTATTTTAAATACAGGGCGGTTCCCAGGAGAACTAAAAATACTGAAAGGATCAGAAAATTCGCCCTGATCTGAGCCATCCAAATCTTTAAACCGGTTGTCATGCCATTGTCTGATTAAGAACTGTTAAAAGAAAACAACCACGGAAAACGAAGGTTCCGCTTTCTGATCCAAATTTGCATGAAATCCCTGTTTTTAAAAAATAATTCCTGAAATTTCATCCGAAGGAGGCGTTTGCTGCATGAGACCTGACGATCCGAAGCGAATACGGGTTGTTATTCCGGTTCTTTTGTTCGGAAACTTGAATTTTTAAACACCGGCATGATCTCAAAGCCTTCCGATCTCATGAATTCCTTCGCCGTCTGATAATCCCTGGTAAAGCCGAGAAGAAACCCACCTCCACCCGAACCACAAAGCTTTAAACTGAAATCACCTGAGCTAAGTCCGTTTCTCCAGAGGGAGACGAAACGGTTTGGAATCATATCGCGGAAAAGCTCCATCTGAAGGGCAGACATTTTTCCGAGAAATTCAAAGAAACTGATCATGTTCCCACGGGTAATATAACCGATACACATATCGTTGAGCGGCATCAGATCATCGATGATAAGACGTTTATATCCTGAATCAAGGGTCTTGTCCAGAAATCTCTTTACCAGCGGACCTGTGGTACTCGGAAAACCGGAATTAATCAGGAAGATGGCTCCGTCCCTGTTATTCTTATGGTGTGGTACGGACACTCTTTTAATATCGTCATTACTGCTGAAAAGCAAAGGTTCACCTATGTAACAGTTCAGAGGATCCATACCCGAACTTGTCCCGTGAAAATAAGATTCCATGAGGGAAAAAATGTATTTAAGGGTCCTGTCCGAATCCTGATCGTCAACCTCGATACGCCTGGTGCTGTATTTTTCATAGATGGCCGCGACAAGTGCACCTGAAGACCCCACTCCAAATCCCTGTGGAATATTCGATTCAAAATACAACCCATTCCCGAGATCTTTCCTGAACCTGAGGATATCTAGCGAAGCCTCCTCAATGAGAGATTTGTTCTTCATGAAAAAATCGTGGTACGTATGCAGCTCGTTATTCGACTGCACAGCCATATCATACCGGGTATATTTGTCTTCCCCTACATAACTCAGGTGACCGTTGAAAAAAGAGTAAGGAATGGTTAGGGCCTTTGAATCAAAAATGACGGTATATTCACCGAACAGCAAAATTTTGGCACTAAAAACGGAATCTACCCTTCTCATATCTAATCTAACATTTCAGATTTTTAACGGCCCGGAACCTATCCGGTCCGGGATGAACATTTGATTTTCACAATATTTCATCAGTTCTCTTCCGATAAATTCTTCCGTTTCGTGCTTGTCGCTATCATGATATAGCACGTGTACATTTGGTCCTGCGTCCAATGTAAAAGCAATAAACCGCCCGGTTTGTTCACGATATTGCCGTACTTTTCGGATTATTTCAAGAGATTCAGGTTCCAGTAGGATATATCCTGGATTGGAACTCATCATCAGGGCATGAAGCGTGAGCGCCTCAGCTTCCGTCAGGGCAATGAATTTATCCTGATCTCCCTTTCTCAATATTTCGATCATATTATCCGTATTAACTTTAGCCTGCCTGTATCTTGGATCTGCAAAGGGATGATACTTCATCAGGGCATGGCCTTCTGAGCTGCTCACCGGTTTGCGTTTACTGCTTACTATGAGAATTGTGTCGTGAATGTTTTTAAAAAAAGGATGTAGCCCTTCGTTCAGGCTGACGGCATACTCATCGGAAGAATCGCTTATTTTGCCGGTCCTTCCCCATACTACATAACCGCCATAAACCGATCTTGAAGCGCTTCCCGAGCCTAATCTTGCCAAAACCGATGCCCTGCGTCTAAACTCGTTTTCTGGCATTTTTTTCAGGTTAATCTCTTCCTCTATACTCAGCAGGGACAAAGACAAAGCCGCCATTGCACTGGCAGAACTGGCCAGACCCGACGAATGTGGAAAGCTGTTACATGTATGGATGGTGATCTCGGCATGATCCATCCAGGGCAGGAGACCCCTGACTTTTGTCAGGTAGATTTCTAACTTCTTTTCGAAAGATCGTTCAACCCTGCCATCAAAATAAAAGTGCCATGAAAAACCGGCGCCGGGAATGATCCGGTAGTAAACGGAGGTGGTGGTCATGGTACGATCCAGTGTCATGCTCAGGCTGGGATTCCCGGGCAGCTGGTCCCCTGTTTTTCCCCAATATTTTATGAGGGCTATATTTGAAGGTGCCGACCAGGTGACATGATTCTGGCAGGGAGGGTCAAATGCCGGACTAAGCGGTATAACTGTTTCCTTCATCCTTCGGATTTTTTGGCCATGCAATAATCTCATCGTACCTGAACCATTTCTTCAGGTCTTTCCTTCTGAAGTATGACGCCATATATTCCCCCGGGTAATCACTTGCAAACAACAAAAAATCCCCGCCCCAGGCACCCAGTGATTTAACCATCCCTTTAAAATCACTGAAATGTGATTTTGCGACCGGTTTTTTACCGATAATGCCCGAGATAATATCCTCATGCTTCTTCAGAAGCATGACAAACTCATTGAAATTTACTGAATCTGCAATCTTACGGGTAATTCCTGATATCTCTCCAACCAGGTTATCGGCAGAACCATCCAGATCTCTGAACCGGCTTACCTCGAATGCAGAACTTATTTTGCGGCCACTGTAAACAAAGTACAGCTTGTCCTTAAAAACAGGATTGAAGCGGACCTGCCTGAACGAAGGCTTCTGATCATGCAATCCATATACCAGGGGTATCTCGGATCCTGACGCGGCAATATCATAACCCGAACCGTCCGAGACCATAAAATGCAGTTCAAAGGGATCAATGCCAGCCCAGCGGGCCAGGTTACTGATCAGTGACGAACTGCTTCCAAGCCCCCAGTCTACACTGAATTCGAGATTGTTCACCACATGATAAAAACCTTTCCCCGAAAGGAAAGACGGCTTAATTTTTTTTATCGCCAGAAGTAATTCCCTGACATTCTGCGCTGTTGGAAAATCATTTGTGTTTGCAATGGCCAAATCGGGAATGCTGAATCTGGCATCAAACCAGTGACAACCATTGATGGTTGTCTTCC
Source organism: uncultured Bacteroidales bacterium (assembly GCA_963732905.1). GTDB lineage: Bacteria > Bacteroidota > Bacteroidia > Bacteroidales > DASQZK01. The sequence continues at coordinate 290,736 of CAVTBM010000001.1, read as the reverse complement.
AGTTGACAGAGGGGACGCCCTTGCCGGTCGTTACTTTCATTGTCTGCCCTTTCCTGAGTGGCAGGGTGAGAGCCTCTGCCCCCCTGAGCACCATATATTCACCGGTAAGCATCAACTTGCCATTTGATCGTAATTCCATAGTTTTCCCCTCGTCATAGCTTATTTGCTGCTTCGTTTTTTCTCCAGAAATTTCCTGATATCACTGTAAGAAACTGTCTTCCCATCAAAATGTTCAAGAACGGCATTTTTTTCCTGGTTGCTGGCTTCCAGAGCAGACAGGATATTGACCATGTGCATTCTTAGGTGTCCATGCTGTATTCCTATGGTGATGAGGGCCTTAATAGCTGAAAAATGGTTGGCCATTCCAACTGTGGCAGCCATCATCATCAGTTCGGAAGCCCCGGGATTTCCCAGCATGTCGAAAGACCATTTTGCTAAAGGGTGCAACCGGGTAAGTCCGCCTACCGTACCCAGGGCAACGGGTATTCTCAGTCCGAAATGGAAACGTTCCTTATCCAGAGTGACGTAAGAAAGTCCCCGGTACTGACCGTCACGTGCAGCATAAGCATGACCATTCGCCTCAACAGCTCTGAAATCATTGGCCGTGGCCAGCATCAATGCATCGACGCCATTATAAATCCCCTTATTATGAGTCACGGCCCGGTAAGGGTCGATAAGCGCAATATCAACGGCTTTTTTAAATTTAAGCGCAAAATCCCAGCCGGTATATTCCATCCCGGGTTGTGAGAGCTGGCCTGGCTTACATTCAACGTACACTTCCACAAGACATCCTGGGGTGAAGTTCGACAGGATGGCCATGATCACCTCAAAATCGTCCTTCTGTAAGTGATATTTCTCTGCCAGGAATTCGCCTGCCAGGTTTCCTGCCTCCTCCATACAGGAATTGATAAAATTTGCCCCCATGGAGTCGCCGGTTTCAAAAGAAATTCTTAACTGGTAATAATCTTCCATCTGACCGGTCATATCCAGAAGTTCCATACCGGTTATTCCGCCTCCCCTCTCCTCCATGGCCGCAGTGAGATGATGCAGGTTCTGTCTTATATATTTTTCCAGTTCCGGCAATACTGCAAAAAGATCAGCAGAAGCACCTTTCCATGTAAAGTGCAGTTGTCCTGTTTTAATGGTCCCCAGTACCCGCGCATGAAATCCCCCTCTTTCCGCCCAGAATTTCGCAGCGGCGGCAGCGGCGGCAACAACCGAACTTTCCTCAGTCACAAGCGGAAAATGAACCATGTTTCCGTTCAGCAAAAAATTCGGCGCCACACTGTAGGGTAACGGATAAAGTGATATCGCATTCTCAGAGAAATCTTCAAGATCCCCCGCATTGTCTTTACCGGTATACTGCAGTTTTTCGAGCTCCTTAAGGAAGGCATCACTATCAGAGACCCATCCTGATGCGATTCGTATCTTTTCTTCTCTTGTCAGCCTGGAAAATCCATGAATAATTTCCTTCATCCTTCCTCCCTGATTTTAAGATAGGCATACGCCATCTCCAGTCCCTTCACCTGTTGCATTACATAATTCTTCAACTGGCTGTAGTCTTCTCTGGCAAACCTCAAAAAAGATGAAGCCTGACCGTATATGGCGGGAATTTCTGATTTACAGACCAGGTAGTATCCGTCAAGAAAGGTTTGAATGCCCCCCGAGATAATCAGGTTTTTGGTTTTCACCGTCACCTGGCTGTTAATCAGGTTTGCCATCCGGGTCATGTCCAGCGCATCATGGCCAATCCTGGTCAGGGGTTCAAACAATGAAGCATCGTTTTCCTTGTTTCTCATCAGTTCAAGCTTTGCAAAATTGGTACCTCCGAATGCCCCAAATTCCACTGCAAGCAACGGTAACTCCAGCAATGCTTTCAGACTGTGATAACCCAAACCCTGGCCGACTTCCTTTACAATTACCGGTCTCTGAATCTGTGATAACAAAGTGCTGATGGTTTCATACGGCGATTTTTTCAGCCTGTCACCTTCAGGCTGAAACCATTCCTGGAGTGGGTTGACATGCACGATGAGCCCATCCGCTTTCAAACGATCCAGGAGCATTGTAATTTTTTCCGTCTCATTTCTTCCAACAAGTTCCTCCACCTGTGCGATGCCGAGGTTGGCAAAGAGTGGCATTTCCCCGATTTCTTCCCTCATATCAAAATCGGCAAGGTACCGGTCGTCGTCAAGGATGATTCGGCAGGAACCCAGGCCCATTCCCATTCCAAATTCCCGACAGGCGCGGGCGAGATTACGGTTTATTTTCCCAGCCAGCTCCGTTCCACCTGTCATACTCGATACCCAGACCGGAATTCTGAGATTTTTACCCCCAAAACTGAATTCACGACCTAATCCTGACGGATGCGGACTCAACACCGGCTCATAGTAAAACCTGCGGTCAATCTGCCCCGTTCCGGTCTTAGACTCAAAAGCCAGTTCGATATGGTCCTTTTTTCTGTTTTCCATGATCGGTTTATAATCCAAGTTGTCTTGAAATCACCAGTCGTAATATTTCAGAAGTCCCCTCCCCGATCTGCAACAGTCGCTGGTCGCGGTAAAAACGTTCCACCGGGCTTGATTTGAAAAGTCCGGCCCCGCCGAAGATCTGAATGGCTTCGTCGGCAACTTCGCGTGCAATTTCAGAACAATATAGTTTAGCCATGGCTGCTTCGCGGGTGAATTCCATTCCCTTGTCCTTCATCCAGCAGGCTTTATAGAGCAGGTTTCTGGCCAGTTCAATCTTCATATCCATATCCGCTAATTTAAAGGCTATTGCCTGGTTTTTTCCTATAGGTCTGCCGAATTGTACTCTTTTCCCGGCATATTCAAGCGCATGCCCGAAGGCACCGGCAGCAAGTCCAAGTCCCATTGCAGCGATGGACAAACGGCCTCCGTCGAGGGTTTCGAAAACATTATGGGCGCCTTTTCCCTTTTCGCCAAGAAGATTCCGGGAAGGCACCCTTACATTTTTGAATTCCAGTCTTGCCGTATCAGCCGCTCTCCACATCATTTTCCCGGTCATCTTTTCTGCTGTGAAACCCTTATGGTTACGTTCGACAAGGAGGGTTGTCAGCTCTTTTCTGCCATCTTTTTCCCCTGTAACAACCTGGAGAGTTGCCCCTGCACAAATATCGACCGAGCCACTGGTAATATATTGCTTAGTCCCATTGATCACCCATTCATCCCCCTCCAAAACGGCTGACGTTTCCGTTCCGCGAGCATCGGATCCGGCATTGGTTTCCGTAAGTCCGAAGGCCCAGAGTTTTTCTCCGCTGGTTAGCGCAGGGAGAAATTCCTTTCTCTGAGCTTCAGTACCATACCTGTATATGGGATAAATCCCCAGTGAATTGTGGGCCGCCAGTATGGCCGCCTGAGAACCGTCTACCCTGGCAATTTCCTCTACCGCAATAATGTAGGACAGCATATCTTTATTATGCCCGCCGTAAGTTTCCGGTATGGTAATCCCAAATAATCCGAGCTGACCCATTCTCAGGGTCAACAGGGGTGAAAATTCCTCTTCTTCATCCAGCCGGGCAGCCAGCGGGCTGATCTCTTTTTCAGCAAAGGCACGAACCTTTTGACGTAATTTTTCATGCTCCCCGGATTCATAAATAGTTAAGCTCATAATTCAGATTTCATTAACCGTTCAACATTATTCAATAACGAGGACAGGCTGGTTTACCGCCACCTGGTCCCCGGTATTTACCCTTACTTCCCTGATATGACCGTCAAAGGGTGAGATTATCCTGTTTTCAATTTTCATGGCATCCAGTATAAAAAGCAGCTCACCTCTGGAGACCTTCGATCCTGTCGTTGCATTTAATTTAACGATTCTGCCGTGCAGTGGCGACTTAATGATCCGGAAACCGTCTGAAGCCAGACCTGGGAAATCACGGATAAATGGTTCAGAAGGAAGAAAATCGAGAGGCTTCAGCCTGAATTCAAAGCCTTTGAAAAATACCATGTCTTCAATATCGAAACCGGAGCTTACCGCTCCCGAGATCCGGACACCGTCCACGCTGATTATCACTTCTCCCGGGGTGACTGACTGGATCTGAACCTGATGATCAACCCCTTCATAATTGAAAATAAAGTGGTCTTTGCGTATCCTGTTCACATAAACACCGGCCGGATGAGCATTGAATATAACCGATTTAACGACCGTCTGGCGCCAGTAGCCGATCTCCCGCCAGGTTCTGTTCCCAACGCGGTCGTTATTCAACATCAGTACCTTCGCAAGCCATAGCGCGAGTACCTTTTCATCAGGAATCTCAGCAGCAGCCTCTTCCAGTTCAGAGAGGATGCTCCCGCTGGTGAATTCAAGCCAGCCTGTTGAAATCCGGTTCCTGATGAAATCCTTCGTTTTGATCAGTTGAAGCAGAAACGTCCGGTTTGTCCGGGTTCCGGCAATAACAAACTCCTCAAGGGCAGTTTTAAGCCTGTACAGGGCTTCATCACGGTTGTTCCCGTGGGTGATCACCTTGGCAATAAGAGGGTCATAGCCGGTGTGCAGCATAGTCTGACCGTCAGTACCCGAATCCGTTCTGACTTCAGCACCTGAAGGTTCCTGGTAAGTGTAAATCATTCCCGGGGCCGGAATGAAACCAGCAGCGGGATCTTCAGCATATATCCGGGCCTGTATGGCATGTCCCCGGAGTATGATGTCCTTAGCTGAGATGGTAAGTGGCTGACCTGCGGCTATCCGGATCTGTTGTTCAACCATATCCAGTCCGGTTACCATTTCCGTAACCGGATGTTCGACCTGAATACGGGTGTTCATCTCCAGAAAATAGAAATTCTGGTCCCTATCGACCAGGTATTCAATGGTGCCTGCATTCTCGTATCCGGTCTCCCTGGCAATGTAAAGAGAAGTGTCGAACATCTTTTTACGGGTGTCAGCACTAAGGAATGCCGAAGGGCTTTCTTCTATGACTTTTTGGTACCGGCGTTGAACAGTACATTCCCGTTCGCCGGGAATGATCGTGTTTCCAAAGCGGTCGGCCAGGATTTGAAATTCTATGTGACGGGCTTCTTCGTAATAGTTTTCGATGCAGAGTTCCTGATTCCCGAAGTAATTCATGGCTTCCCTCGATGACATTTCCAGGCTTTCCTCTAATTCAGTGATATTCCTGACTTTTCGCATGGCTTTCCCGCCCCCGCCGGCTGCCGCTTTAATGATCAGAGGGAAGGTAAGGGGAATGGTACCGGATTTCCGGATATAATCGAGCAGTATGGTGAGATCGCCTTCTTTTGCGGGGATCACCGGAACTCCGAGACCAGATACAGCAGCTCTTGCCCTGGTCTTGTTACCCATCATCCTGATGATCTCCGGTGGCGGACCGATAAACGCTATCCCGGCCTGCTTCACAGCTTCAGCAAAATGAGCATTCTCGCTGAGAAAGCCATATCCGGGATGAATGGCATCAGCACCTGTCTCCAGGGCCGTCCTGATCAATCTTCCGGCATTCAGATAGGTCTCTTCCAGAGTGTCGCCATCCAGGAGACATGCCTGGTCAGCCATTCGCATATGCAAAGCATTCCTGTCGTCCGGTGAATAGACAGCCACTGATGCCAATCCCATCTTTTTTATTGTCCTTTGTATCCTAACAGCTATTTCACCTCTGTTGGCTATCAATATTTTTCTGAACATGATTATTCATTTTCAAGTAACCAGAGTGGCCTTCTTTTTTCCAGAAAAGCGGAAATCCCTTCACGTCCTTCGTCAGAAGATCTCGCCCCGGCCAGGATGCGTGAGGTATATGTTGTCCAGTCACTGCTGGTCATCATACTTCTGATACTGTTGATCATCTGTTTGGTGTTCCTGAGGGCTGAAGGTGAGCCTTTCAGAATTTCACTTGTAGTGAGATCGAGTACCTCATCCAGAAATTCGGCCCGGCAACTCTGATTAATAAGTCCGGATTTCAAGGCTTCTTCGGCACTATATGCCTTTCCGCTGAGCATCATTTCCTTTGCCTTTGCCGGGCCCACCCTTTCGATTACATAAGGGGAAATGGAAGCAGGAACTAGTCCCAGCCTCACCTCACTGAATCTGAAGAGTGCATTGTCAGAGGCAATAGCAAAATCGGAGGCGGCAACCAGCCCGTTAGCTCCTCCTGCAACATGCCCGTGTATCAGCGATATCACCACCTTACGGCAGGCATAGACTGAATGGAATAATCCCGCGAACTTCAGGGCATCCTCCTGGTTTTCCTGGTCAGTCATATACGACTGTTCTTTCATATAATTCAGATCTGCACCGCTTGAGAACGATTTCCCGTTTCCCCTGAGAATGAGCACATCGGTAAGCTCGTCGTCACTGAACTGGTTCATGATATACGTTAGCTCAGCGATCATGCCGGCATTGAAAGCATTATGCACTTCAGGCCTGTTAAGCATGATGGTGGCTATTCTGCCTTCTGTCCGTGTCTCTGTAAATCTGAGTTTTTTTTTCATATCACATTCTGTAAATACCTGTTTTAGGCTGACCGATTTCGCGGTTCAGTACGATCGAAAGGGTCATGCCAAGGATGTCCCTGGTATGAGCCGGGTCGATAATTCCATCATCCCATAACCGAGAGGTACTGTAATAGGCTGAACTTTCACTTTCGTATTTTTCCAGTATTTCCTTCGAGAGATTTCCATTCCTGTCATCCGGCAAACGGCTGCCGGTCTTCTCTCCGCCGACGCTTGTAAGTACGCCGGCAGCCTGTTCTCCGCCCATGACGGCTATTCGTGCATTCGGCCAAAGAAAAAGAAAATCAGGGTCGAAAGCTCTTCCTGCCATGGCATAATTTCCTGCACCGAAGGATCCACCGATTATTACGGTAATTTTGGGAACCACGGCAGTTGCCACGGCGTGTACCAGTTTGGCACCATCACGGGCTATACCCTTGTGTTCAAATTCTTTTCCGACAATAAAGCCGGTGATATTTTGCAGAAAGATCAGCGGGATCTTGCGGAAATTGCATAACTCAATGAAATGCGTGGCTTTCAGTGAACTTTCTGAAAAAAGAATGCCGCTGTTGGCGATGATTCCTACCGTCATGCCCATGATCTTTGCAAAACCCGTTACGATGGTTGTCCCGTACCGTTCCTTGAATTCATGAAACCGGCTTCCGTCAGTAATGCGGGCAATAATTTCCCTCACATCAGTAATATCACGTGGATTTGCAGGAACGATACCATAGAGTTCCGAAATATCGTACGAAGGTACCTCCTGTTTCTCTGTACCGTCCTGCTGACGTTCCTGAACGGAGAACGTTTCAAAGATGTTTCTGCAAATCTGGATAGCATGAATATCATTATCGGCATAATGATCAGCTACGCCTGAAACGGATGTGTGTACATCGGCCCCGCCAAGCTCTTCTGCGGTTACATCTTCTCCGGTGGCTGCCTTAACCAGCGGGGGTCCGCCCAGGAAAATAGTACCCTGGTTTCTTACGATAATTGTCTCATCGCTCATAGCCGGCACATATGCACCACCAGCAGTACAGGAACCCATCACTACGGCAATCTGCGGGATTCCATCAGCAGACAGCCTGGCCTGGTTAAAGAATATTCTGCCAAAATCAAAACGGTCGGGGAACACTTCCGATTGCCGGGGCAAAAAGATCCCTCCGGAATCAACAAGATAGACACAGGGCAGATGATTGTTCAGGGCTATTTCCTGTGCTCTGATATGCTTTTTTATGGTCTCCCTGATATATGTTCCGCCTTTAACAGTGGCATCGTTGGCGATGATCATGGCTTCACGTCCATTGATAATACCGATGCCTGTAACGATGCCTGCTGAAGGAAAGTCATTGTTATATTGCCCGTAAGCCGCAAGTGCTGATAATTCCAGGAAAGGTGTACCGGGATCCGTCAGCAGATCAATTCGTTCTCTGACCAGAAGTTTTCCCCTTGATTTATGTTTTTCCCTGGCCTTTTCAGTACCCCCCTGGCGAACGGACCGGAGAATGTTCTGGAATTCGTCAAGTTTCACTAAAAACGCATCCCGGTTTGATACGAAGGTCTGAGAATCCCGGTGTGTGTAGGATGAAAGCTTAAACAAAACAAATACATTTAAGGATTTTATGTTGGATTAACAATTATCCGTTTTGAATGTTTAAATCTTCAATTCGACTATGAAACAAAAAATAAAGGGGAGTTTGGAAACCAGAACAGTAAAATCTTCGTTAAAGGTTTGTATGGGCTTAGTATTATTTTATACTTTAGCAGAACGGAGGTTAACTAAAATCATTCATGATCATGTCCGGTAATCATCATTCAAAACCAGATCAGTCTGTTGTAAATGCGCAGGTCCTTAATAAGCGAAGCCAGAAGAAATATAATCTTCCGGTTATTGGACATTTTGCAGACCGGAGCATAGAGTTTAAATCAATTCTGCATGCCGAGGCAGTAACTGGAATACATTATACGCTCATCTTCGAAGCCTGTATTGGCAAGATATACAAAGCCGGGAATGTTTTGTGGGAGTATAAGAAAGGCAACCACTTTATCAAGTACAAGGCTTACTATATTAACATTCAGGAAAGCTACACCCGTAAAAGCGGTTTCAACGGGTAGCCCCCCCGGTTATTTCAAGGCATTTTTCACAACAGAAAGCGATATCCCGAGGTTTTTTTCAGCGATCTTATTCAGTGCTGTTTCATCTCCTGTGAAATGGATAGTCCGTTGTATATGTACCAGAGTTCCCAAAGGTGCCAGCTGAGCTCCCGGTGAGGAGGTCTCAACCTCGTAAAAAGGACCAAGCTGACCTCCATTTTCAAGTGGTCCGTCGTTATAGGCATTCACCACATCGCCGTCGTACGGGTGATCCTGCTTTTCCCAAAGTGAATTGACATATACTGATCCTTGAGGAGGCTTGTTATGCATGACAACGGTAAGAATCCGGTTGTCCGGATCATAAGCTGCAATATACGCTCCTTCTCTTTCGGGAGGGATTCCGATCTTACTCCTGTATTTTCCATCACCTTTAAAAAAGACAAAACTATCGGTCACCTTCAGGTTCGCCGGTGGAATCGTCCCGAAATAAGATGTTGTCAGCGGGCGTTTATCCTGGTCACCGGGGCCGTTCTTGTAGGGCGCAAAAATGACCACCGACGGTGAGGGTACATACATGCCGAGTATCCAGACTGAAATAAGGCCGCTATCTTTTTCCCATGGCCGGTTACCTGTATTTGTAAGCTGGTTGACCGATTCGTAGGCGACGAGTTTTACACCATCATCAGGGGAAATGCCGTATTCTCTTCGAATGGTATCGCTGTTCAACAGATTCACCCGGCGGTCGATACGAATGTCAAAATCCTCCCCGGAATAATTCTTTAAACGGAATGACTTACTGAAAAGTGCTGAAGAAGCATTTGATTCAATAAGGCTGAAGGGTTCCGTATCCAAGACGGCCGGAGTTTGCCAGTTATCATACACAAAGTCACTGCCGGGAGGAAAGAAAAGAGAGTACTGTCCCCCTTCAGGGCCAAGCCAAAGACGATCTTCACCCCCAACCGGGTTAATCTTTTCCAGGATTTTCCCTGAAGCAATAAGATCATAGTTGACCCATCCGAATGACCTTCCTGAAGGTCCGTCGGCTGTACTGGTCATAACCCGAGCCTGGTATTCCGGGGAAATGATCAGCGAGGCTTTCCCGTCCACCGACAGGAAAACAGGTTTTATATGTCCGACAAGAAAGTTGCTGTCGTAACTAAAAGTGTTTTCAACCATTTCCGAACCGGCGGCTGTCGCCTTGTCCTGTTTTGTTCCCTTGTTCACGCAGGAGACCGCCAGCGGAAGGAGTAGTAAAACTGAAATTACATTTCTTTTCATAATTCAATTGAATAAAAGATTTCACGCTTTTCTCCCCGCCGCAATCCTTAACAAACAACTCTGTTTTAACAAACGTTCAAATCGAAAAACAGGAACTACTTCAGCTCAACATCATCAAATGTCTTTGCAATATCTTCAGGTTTCTTCAGATTACGAAGATAAGCCTCAAACTTATCTGTCTCCTGGGAAAAAATGGCATAACCGATATTCAAGTCCCTGTTGAGTTTGTCTCTGGCCTCTGCCATGGTCATGTGATTTTTTTTAACCTCCTTCTTATAATATTTTGACACTTTCTTGATCGAGTAAAAAATGGTTGGCTTCTGCACTACCGTTTTGTCACTGGGAGACATAGGCGTTCCCTTCTCCACGTAAGTGTAAGTTTTTTCTACCAATAGCATCTTCCTTGCGATCCTGTCACCGAAATAACTTCTGCCTGCCAATGCATAATCTACTTTGGCTCTGGATGTGTCACTTAGTGTATTTGCGAACACAAACTTTTCCTCTTTTTGCCCGTACGCACTAATGCCAATGAATAAAAGCAGCAGAAAGAACACGCTGTTTCTCATAAATTTCATTTTTTAGGTTTGAGTGGTTTTCTAATCTAAGTGGTTTTCAATGACAAAAATAGAAATTTTTATTTTAAATTGATCTTTACCATTAATATTATAGCGAAAAATGTATCAATATAGATCAATTCATACTAAATTACGGGTAAAAAATAACAAACAAAAAGCAGAAGAACCTACATCCTTCTGCTCCTTACAATTCCATGCCGGTTAGAAATTCTTCTGAAATTCCCGTTCTCATTTTGCATCAACGGTAATTCCCGGCCAGTCATCGCTTCTGAATGGAGAAGCCGGTAATCCTTCCTTATTATAGAGATTGGCATCATCCGGGTTATCCGCCCACGCATACCTGACGGCCACCGGATTCTTAACGTCATTGCTGCTGACTACGACTTTTCCATCCTGCACCCTGGCTATCGCCCAGTGGAATATTTTATCGGGACCAGCCAGGGCAAAGCCTTTAAGGTATCCGTATTTGTCTTTGATCATCAGTCCTGATCCTTCATTGGTAAAGCTCACCAGAGCCTTTCCATCCTTAAACTCAGCCGAGCTGAACAGAGGCCCCATGCTGACAACATCTTTCTGGTAGGCGATTTTGAGCGCATTCTGAGCGAGGCGGTAACCGACGTCCTGTTTGTCTTTCGGATGTATGTTGTCGGCAGCCCCGATATCGATGATCACAGCCATACCCGTATTCTTGAGGCTGTCCAGGGTCATCGTCTGTGCTTCACGTAATTCTGCCCATGTACTCTCCCCCGGCTCAGGCTTTGCCGCCATGAAGTTGGCCAGTTGAACAAAGATGAAGGGCATATCCGGTTCATCGAACTTATCACGCCAGCAACGGATCATTAAAGGGAAGAGCGTTCTGTACTGATAAGCCCTGTCAGCATTGGCTTCTCCCTGGTACCATATCGCTCCCTTAACCTTCAGGTTAAGCAACGGATAGATCATGCCGTTATAAAGAGTGGATGGTTTTTCATTCGGCCCCATCGGATTGGATGAATATTTCAGCCCTTCCCCGGTGAGAATATAATTCCAGGTCCCGGCAAGATTGAGGCTGAAATCACCTGAAGTAATGCTGATGTCGGCTGCAGGACTGTAAAAACCACCGCCGCCGCCAGTATCGATAACCTTAACTGCAATTACGTTCTTTCCGGGTTTAAGCACGGAAGGGCTGAGCTGGTAGTGCCTGGGTACATCATATTTATTGATGCTCTCCCCGACTTGAACACCGTTGACCCAGGTATAATCGCTGTCATCGATCTTTCCCAGGTTAAGCATGGCCCCTTTCTGAGCCACGGAAGCCGGGAGGTCGAATTCCCTGCGGAACCATACTGTACCATCAATGCCTGGCATTCCCTGACTTTCCCATAGTCCGGGGACCTTCATCGTCTTCCACAACGACATGTCAACAGTCTCACCCGACCAGTCGACCGGTTTATTCCTGTCCGCAGGAGTAATATGAAATTCTGCCAGTAACTTCTGGATCATAGCATCCTGCTGCTTTTTCAGATTTTCCATGGTGAGATTGCTTACATCATCCAGGCTGTGTGTGAATTCGGGAACCCTGGTGATATAATCTTTGCTTGTCCAGGCTTCCACATTCGTTCCGCCCCAGTTTGTGCTTATCAGTCCGATAGGCACACCGGTATCGAGATGAATATCCCTGCCAAAGAAATAGCCTACAGCAGAGAAAGTTGGAATATTCTCTGATGTGCAAAGCTGCCATGAAGTTGCCGGTACATCATTGACAGTGAACATCTGCAAATTATGAGGTATATCCAGCAGCCGGATCCCGGGATAATTGGCTTTCATGATTTCCTCTTTGGCATTATTCCCCTGCTGAACCTGGAATTCCATATTGGACTGGCCTGAACAGATCCAGACATCACCCATCAGGATGTTATCGAGTTCGATCTTGTTTTTGCCATTGATAACCATTGAGTAAGGTCCGCCCTCCTTCATGGCAGGAAAACTTACCATCCAGTTGCCGTTTTTGTCGGCCTTTGTTTTCCTGACTACATTTGCAAAGCTGACCGAGATCTTTTCCCCCTTGTCAGCCCAGCCCCAGATGCGGATATCCTGGTTTCGCTGGAGGACCATGTTACTGCTGAGTACCTGTGGCAGTTTGACATCAGCAAACAGCCAGGCCGGTATCATCATAAAGGAAGTGATGAATACCAGCATCGTTACTATTCTTTTCATGATAAAAATTTTATAGATGTGAAAGAAAAATCAAATTTATACAATAGCATGAAAAAATCATAACTCTCAGGCATTATAAGTGCTTGAGGCTGTATCTCCGCCTCTGCCGGTCCAGTTGGTATGGAAAAATTCCCCTCTCGGCTTATCGATCCGTTCGTAGGTATGAGCGCCGAAGTAATCCCGCTGAGCCTGCAGCATATTGGCCGGCAGCCTGTCGCAACGGTAACCGTCGTAATAGGACAGAGCGGTTCCTAGGGCCGGTATGGGAATACCGTTGAGGTGAGCCGTAGCCACAACATTCCGCCAGGCTTCCTGGGCATCATGGATCTTTTGCTTGAAAAAGGGATCGAGCAGGAGATTCTTCAATCCGGGGTCGGCATTAAAAGCATCAGTAATTTTCCCGAGGAAAGCTGAGCGAATGATGCAACCACCACTCCACATCTGGGCAATAGCCCCATACCTCAGATTCCAGTCGTATTCTTTGGCCGCTTCGCGCATCAGCACATAGCCCTGGGCGTATGAGATGATTTTCGAGGCATAGAGAGCCTGTTCCAGGTCAGCAACGAATTTCTTCTTATCACCTGTAAAATGCGGTTCCGGTGCTTTAAGGACTTTGGAGGCTTCCTCCCTCTCCTCCTTCTGGGAAGACAGGATTCTGGCAAACACAGCTTCCCCGATCAGGGTAAGAGGCACCCCGATGTCCAGTGCAGAGATGCCGGCCCACTTCCCGGTACCTTTCTGACCTGCAGTATCCAGAATCTTTTCAACCAGTGGTTCCCCATCCTCCATATATCCAAGGATATCACGGGTTATTTCGATAAGGTAACTGTCCAGATCGCCTTTGTTCCATTCATCAAAAACATCATGCATTTCCCCGGCAGTCATTTTCAGAAGCTTTTTCATGATGAAATAGGCTTCGGAAATCAGTTGCATATCACCATATTCTATGCCGTTGTGAACCATCTTCACGAAATGACCGGCACCGTTTTCACCCACCCAGTCGCAACAGGGAATGTTATTAGCTTTTGCCGCAATATCCTGGAATATAGGCTGAACAAATTTCCAGGCGTTTGCAGAACCACCGGGCATGATCGACGGACCTTTCAGGGCACCTTCCTCTCCTCCGGAAACGCCGGTACCGATATACAGCATGCCCAGACCCTCAACATATCTGGTACGGCGAATGGTATCATGGAAATTCGAATTCCCGCCGTCAATAATAATATCCCCTTTCTCAAGCCAGGGAACCAACTGTTCGATAATACTATCGACCGGCTGCCCTGCCTTAACCAGCATCATGACCTTCCTGGGACGCTCCAGCGATCCGACAAAGTCTTCAATGCTGTGAGCCCCGATAAAATTTTTCCCGGCACCTCTGCCATTAAGAAAATTATCGACCTTTGCAACGGTACGGTTATACACTGCTACGGTGTACCCCTTGTTTTCCATGTTCAATACCAGATTCTCGCCCATTACGGCCAGTCCGATAAGTCCGATGTCTGCTGATTTTTTCATGAGTTATACATTTATTTTCAAATATCCCCGGAGAACATCCGGCGGAGGTAAATATTTTGTTGACTGCTGCTGAAGAAGAAACAAATACTGTGCACCCGGAGTTTTATTTTCTAACAAAAACAACTGATTTCAAGCACGGTAAAGCCCAGCTCCTCCAGTAAATGCGGCAGATGATCAAAGGCATTGTTTATAAGCTTTACGGTATAGGCAGCGGGTTCGCGTCTTACCGGGTAATGTCCCCTCAAATATTCGAAGCTGCCGCGATCTTTTCTCAGCCTTTCATCATCCGATCTGACGTCATAGGTTGAAAGGTACACTTCACTCAGTATCTCCGTTTCATCCATTCCCGTACAGTCAACCACGATGGACAGATTATCCGGGGCAGGAACAGACCGCGGTGTCCAGTCCTCCAGGCCGAGTCCGAAAAACCTGGATACGGCCCTTACGCTCATCATCGTCCCGTTTGCTTTTCCATCCGTTGAATACCCTGCAATATGAGGTGTGGCAATATCCAACAGGTCGAGAAGTTCACCGGAGATATCCGGTTCGTTCTCCCATACATCGAGACAGGCTGCCGCTAGTTTGCCCGTCCTCAACGCCCTGAGCAGGGCCTCTCCATCCACAACCTCACCTCTTGATGAATTGATCAGGAATGGTTTTTTTGACAGCCGGCCAAAAAATTTTTCACTTGCAAGGTGCAGTGTTTTATCCTGTCCTTCCCGGTTCAGAGGAACATGAAAAGTAATCACATCAGCCTGCTCCATAATTGTTTCCAGGTTCACAAAACCTTCGTCGCCTTCCGTCCTGGCCCGGGGAGGATCGTTCATCAGCACCTTCATACCCAGTACTTTAGCTACCCTTGCCACTTTTGACCCTACATTTCCGACGCCAATCACACCAATAGTCATATCCCCAAGCCTGATATCCCTGCTTACTGCCAGGTTAAGCAACACTGAAACGATATATTGTTCTACCGAGGAGGCATTGCAGCCCGGAGCATTGGTCCACCGGATGCCTTTTTCACGGCAGTATTCCGTATCGATATGATCGTAGCCAATGGTTGCGGAGGCAATAAACCTGACAGTGGAGCCTTCCAGCAGATCCCTGTTGCAACGGGTCCTTGTCCGGGTGATCAGTGCATCCGCCTCCCTGACAAGGCCGGCGTTGATGTCTTTTCCGGGATACATGGAAACAGTGGCCACATCATCGAATACGCCTTGCAGAAAAGGGATCTTATCATCGGCAATAATGCGTATCTTCTTCACTTCAGAACTTATCTTTATGGGCCCATAAACCAAGGGCCGGGTTTGAAATATAAAAGATCTCCTCCCCTCCGGGCAGGATGTTGAAACCGTCCTTCAGTTCCTGAGGATTGTACTTCTTCAGCATGTCCTCAAGCGGAGCATACCGGTAATTCACGCTTTCTATCTCCTCCCTGGAAAGGAATCCGGGAGAGTATGTCACGCTGAACCTGCCCTCTGATGATCCGTGGATGAGATGTGCGGCCGCACTAAGGTTGTTCCGGAGGTCCTCATTGTCAGCAGTCAGCTTAAGAATATCCGGTGTATTTAAATAGCCATACTTTCTGATCAGGGCATCAATCTGCCGATCCTCACCGAATTCGCGAAGTCCTGGAGCCAGGACAAAAAGCTCACCGCCGTCGGCAATGGCCATACGGGTGCGGTAAATGCTCTTGTTCCCAAGCCAGGTGCTCTTAAATTCAGCGGGATCAAGGTAAACAACCACTTTTTTTAATGGCTCTCCGAGGAGCTGAAAGTTCACCTTCAGGGATAATTCTGAGGCCAGGTTGAAACATTCCCGGTCATCGCCGATAAACAAACCGCGCATGTCCAGCCCCGTGTCGCTTTTGCCAATCACAGTCTGGATATAAACAACCGGCATTTGCACTGCAAAATTTTCCGATGCAAAATCCAGCACCTTTCTAACGGGCGTGTCGGCACGGCCCATAATGCGTTCCATCCCGTAAACAGCCCCAAGGAAGTGGCTCTTATTGATCCCTTCCACACCGCCGGTGCCAACAAAAATATTCTTATTATAGTTGGCCATGCCGATGACCTCATGAGGCACGACCTGTCCAACCGAAAGGATCAGGTCGTAATCACCTTCTACCAGAAGTTTATTAACCTGAGCCGGCCAGTGATAATTCACCCTCCCTTCAGCCACCTCGCTGACAAACGAGGCCGGAACGTTACCCAGCGTGACCAGATCGCTGCGCCAGTCATGCGTTCTGAACAATCCCGGGGGGATGCTCCCGAACATGTGGCTGATCTCCCGTTCACTCATTGGAAAGTGAGTACCTGTTGCCGGGAGAATATCGGTTAGCCGGTTCCCGTAATATTCATATATAAGTTGAGTGATCTCCCCGGCCTTCGAATGCAACCTGGTAAAATCAGGAGGTACGACGAGGACCTTTCTTCTCGGGCCCATCATGTCCAGGGCTCCGAAAACCGATGTCCTCAGTTCTTCGCTTCCGATGCTGACACCGGTACCACCTTTGCCAAAATATAACATAGCTTCCTAATCGGATTGGTTCAGAATATAACAATCATTATTTTTTCCACGGGGGAAGTTCAGGCAGATAGCTATCAAAGACACGGATCAGATCATTTTCGTAATCACCCTTGTAGGTTCCGTTAAAAAACCGTTCAAGGGCTTCCTTACTAAAACGTTCCCACGAGGCTTCTTCATGTCCCGGATTTATAGGGTAGAAAAGCACTCCATTTGATTTGGCTGCCTGGAAGTCTCCCGGGGCATCGCCGATCATCAGGATTTTATCGTCAGGATATTTGTATTTGGCAGTCAATGCGATGTGTTCCCTTTTAGTACCATACTCCTGTCCGGCGATAAGCCTGACATATTTCTCGATCTTGTTTTCTTTCCATTCTCTCTCCAGTGCTTCGACAGGCGTCTGAGACACCACAATCGGGTCAGCCTTACCGGCCATTTTTTCAAGTGATTCCCTCACAAACGGAAAGGGAGGCATCCCGTAGACCATTTCACTGATGTCCTGGTTTACCTTCAGGGACCATGCATAGGTCCGGTCAATAATAGGGTCATCCACCTCTTCGGCAAAAACTTCCAGAGAAGGATTTCCCAGCTTACTTTCCTTCCGGGTCCAACCCTCCAGCAGGCTAAGATCGGGAAGATCCATCCCCCTGGCTATGACCTCCTCCCTTTCAGATAAAAGCCTGAACGTCTCAATCAGTGCCAGGAACCGGTTCACACCCCGCGTTTTGGAATATAGGTTGACAAATTCCCAGGTCTCCCTGGCATATTTTGATATCTTCTGCAACTCAAAAGATTTAATGAGATTAGGACAGAAACACTCTTTCTGCTTGATTTCCATGGTATCGAATGCACAACCATCGGAATCGATGCCTATAAAAAATTCCTTTTCAGGCATGAATTTCTTAAGTGTGTCGTGTGGATTATTCATCTTTTTGCACGTTGTTTAACCATTTAACATCCCAAAACCGGCGGAGTTCATCTTCTAGCGGTAGGCTTGCGGGGAGTACTCCTTGAGTTTTTTATCCGTGAAGACCGGTTTGAATCTGGCAAATCTCTGCCTGCCATGAATTATTGGCACGCTCACCCAGTCTTCTCCTACAAGTGGCCTCACATAATCGAGGAATTCATTGGTAACATCAGTACCGGAATCAGCGATCCACTTTGCCGGAAAAGTTCGTTCCGAGAGTGCCACTTTTACGAGCGGGACTTTATCAAAGGTGACATTATAGATAAATCCCGGCTCCCTTAAAATGGTAGCCATCCAGCCGTTACCATCATTCATGGCAATTTCAACGGCTTTCTGTCCCACTTTGTAAGCCTCGTCAAGATCGATTGTTGAAGCGTAGATCATCGTATCTCTCTGGTCAGTTCCCATAACCTGTCCCCGGGCCATCCCCCTTACTTTAAACCCCGATTTATTAAGGTAGTTCACTACTGTCTGGAATACCGACTGGCCGCTCGATCCGAATGAGGTATGGCCAAAAGCATCTTTCACATCCCCGGAGGAGCCTGTATTAAACCCCTCGCTGACCACCACCATGCACCTCCCGTCCTGTCTGAGCTGGTCATTCACCTTATCGCCCATATCCTCCAGGGTCAGACCCGATTCGGCAAGGTAGATCTGCAATGGCATTTGGCGCTCAGGATCAGCCAGCCTTGCAGCAGCGGGGATATAGCCTATTTTCCTTCCCATAGCCTGGATCACCAGCACCGGATCAGTCGGCGAAGATCCCATGTTTTCCTCATTGGCATTCTGGATAATGTGAGACCAGTATCTTGCCACACTTCCATAACCCGGAGTATGGTCGATGAGCCTGAATTCACTGTCGCCAACATCGTTGTCAATGGTCTTGGGCACTCCCGTGGCAACCAGGTCGAGCCCCTTCCTCTTCGCCAGTTCTGCTACTTTGTAAGCGGTATGCTGCGAATCATTGCCGCCAATATAGAAAAAGTAGCCAACATTGTGGGCTTTAAAAATTTCAATGATCCTTGCAAAATCCTCTTCCTGGTGATCTTTCAGCTTATACCTGCAGGTACCGATCGAACCGGCTGCCGGGGTTACCCTTAGAAGGGCGATCTCTTCCTCAGCCTGTGCTGACAAATCCAGAAGTTCTTCCTTCAGGACGCCCTCGATCCCGTGCCATCCTGCATACACTTTCCCGAATGTGGAGGGAAACAACCTGCAGGCATCGATGATCCCTCTGAGAGAATTATTAATGACGGGAGACGGTCCTCCCGATTGTGCGACAATGACATTTTTCGGCATGACTAATCCTGTTTAGAGTTATGTAAAAACGTCCGGTAGATCACGTTTTCACGACGTTCATTCAGACCTTTGTAAGGAACTTCTCTGAAAATTTCAACCGTGTAAGGCCTGTCCTGATTTTCACTGACATAATTGTAATATACCATGGCGGGGTAAATATCTTCCGTCCAGTCGAACTGATCCGATGGTCCCTTGCCAAGGAAGGACAGGTATTCAGGCACCAGCTGTTCAATTTCTTTCATTCCTTCAGTGCATTAGTGTTGTGATCCGAAAGGATTGTACAGCCCTGCACGGAATGGCTTTCCTTTCGCAAGTCGCAGGTCGTGAAAGAGAGAGAAAAAATCAGAAGAAAAATGATGGATATCCCGGTTTTCATAATGATTGATTTTTGATGGATTCTCCTTTCTGCTCAGACACCTCCAAAGGCGCTGTATCCACCATCGACAGGGATGACTATACCGGTCACGAATTTTGAAATATCCGAAACAAGGTACAGGACTGTTCCCTGAAGATCTTCCGGTTCGCCAAACTTTCCCACGGGAGTATTGGCGAGAATTTTTTCTCCTCTCTCAGTTAATTGACCTGTGG
The DNA here is from genome assembly GCA_963732905.1 of uncultured Bacteroidales bacterium. Lineage (GTDB taxonomy): Bacteria > Bacteroidota > Bacteroidia > Bacteroidales > DASQZK01. The sequence goes on along the minus strand of CAVTBM010000001.1, from coordinate 271,240 downwards.
TTTCATTGATGAGTAAAAACCTGTTCTGGTTGGTCAGGAAAAAACCCGGCGCAACGGCATTGACCCTTACCCCGGTTTTGGCAAAGTGGACGGCAAGCCATTCCGTGAAGTTGTTCACCGAGGCTTTCGCTGCCGAATAGGCCGGGATCTTCGTCAGAGGCTTATAGGAATTCATGGATGAGATGTTGAGTATCACCCCGTTACCCCTTTTCACCATGTCTGATGAAAAAACCATGGTAGGCATCACGGTTCCCATGAAGTTCAGATCAAACACCTTCCTGAATCCCTCGATTTCCAGTCCGAAAAACCCGTCCTCAAGGTTATCTGTATTTTCAGGGGTGATTTGTTCGATCTTTGTGGTAGCCTGGGGCGAATTACCGCCGGCCCCGTTGATCAGGATGTCTACCCTACCGAAGCGTTTAAGTATCTCCTTTTTAGTATCGTTAAGGCTGGCCATATCGAGCACATTGCTCTCCATACCGACACAATCGGTACCAGATTCCCTGCTGATATTATCAGCCAGCTCTTCGGCCACAGCTTTCCGAAGGTCGAGAATAACAGTCTTCACACCGGCGGCAGCCAGAGCTTTCACGATTGCCGTTCCGATAATTCCGGCGCCACCAGTGATGACGCAAACTTTTCCTTTCAGATCTGAAAATGTATGGTTTGCCATAATTGTTTATTATCTGTATTCGTAATAGTCAATATTTTCTTTTGTCAGAATATCGATAGGGATATACTGAACCAAAGGCACGTCCCTTTTAAGGATGATCTTGCCGAACAGCGTCATGATACCCCTGTAACCCTGTTCTTCCGGCTTCTGGCTGATAAGAAAATGGATGAGGCCCTTCTTCAGAAACTCCACATTGACAGGTAACAGGTCATATCCAATGAGCCTTATGTTTTGCAGCCCCTTTTCTTCAAGGTAGGCTGCCACATGGTAAACCCTTGAATTAGGCACAAAAATGCCTTTGACCCGGGCATTGATAAAATATGGATCCAGCTTTAAAAAAAGTGATGATTCAGCAGGCTGGCTCATCTCCAGGGTGATCAGATTAAAATTCACTTCAGGATTGTCGGTGAAAAATTTCCGGAATCCTCTTTCACGTCTTATGGTATCATTATGATTCTCAATGTTCCCCGAAAGGCTGATCATGAGAATATCTCCTTCCCCCATCATGCCGAAGGTCAGCAACTTCGCCCCGAGGTATCCGCTCTGAAGAGTATCCTGGCCGATATAATAAACATCGTCGAGTTCATCGATATTGGAATTAAACAAGGCTACCGGAATTTCCGCAGATTTACATTTCCTCACGAATTCAAGAGATTCCTGGGGAAATACTGGCGCAAAAAGAACGGCATCAGGGGTCTCTTTCATGAGAGCTTCAGCCTGCTTTGCAAATGATGCCTTGTCAAACTGATCGAAATAAAAGCGCCGGATAATGATGCCGAAATGATCTATTTCACTTAAAGCCCTGTCAATCCCGGCATTAGGGGCAATCCAGAAATCATTTCCGTTTACGGACACGGGCATCAGTACTGCAAAGAGGAAGGTTCTTTTGGTAGCCAGTGTCCTTGCCATTATATCCGGTTTATAATCAAGCTCATGAAGGATATGCTTCACTTTTTCCCGTGTTTTTTCCGACACTTCTCCCCTGTTGTGGATCACACGATCCACAGTCCCCGGTGAAACCCGGGCCATACGGGCGATATCTTTAATACGGACTTTCAATTATAACAATGATTCACAATAGTTTACAAAATTCACATCCAGAATACACATGTTATCTCACCAGCAAAAATAAAGAAATATCATTGGAAATAACGAAATTTGGAGTTAATTTCGTGTCCGTACACGGATATTTTTTCCTGAGCAGTTATTCTGTCAGCAAGCACAATGGGGATGATTTGTTTGTTATTTGAGAGAAGAACGCAGAGAGCCGGCGGGACATGGGAGTCGCCTGACGGCATAAAAGCTGACAGCCCGGGTTTGAATACACTTCTTTGAATGAACAGATCTGTAATCGGTAATTTTTTAATATAAACATCCTGTTATGATAAAAATCGGAAAATACTCCTTTGGCACGGGAGACCGTTTCGGCCTTCAGGGAAAAGCACAGCTAAGGGCCATCACAAGGGCCAATGCCGCTGGAATAGATTTAACCCCGGTATGGAATAAATCGAACCGTGAGCACCAGATCATCCATACTTCACCGGAGGAGACCCGCCTGGAAGCGGACGAGGCGGTAAGGGAATCGGGCTGGAAAGGGGATTATTTCGTCGATGCTGACCATATTAACCTCACCAATGTGGATCATTTCATCGGGTACTCCGATTTTTTCACAATCGATGTGGCCGATTATATCGGGAAACCGGCTGATCCGTCCGATGTGGAAACTTTCCTGAAACGTAATGAAAAGTACACCGGAGAGCTGAAACTTGCCGGACTGCCTGAATCATTGTATATCACTAAAGAAAATCTAAAAGATATTGCAAACAAGTTTCTTTTCGCCGTAAAACAAGCCGGCATCATCTACCGGCATATCGGGGAGAAGAAAGGCACAGGGAATTTTATTACTGAAGTGTCGATGGATGAGGTGGATCAATCCCAGGGGCCGGAGGAAATGTTCTTTATCCTGTCGGCTCTGGCCCAGGAAGGCATTCCGCTGCAAACCATTGCCCCCAAATTCTCCGGCCGGTTTAATAAAGGCGTGGATTACAGAGGTAACCTGGATGTTTTCAAAACAGAATTTGAAACCGACATCCTCGTCATCAGGAAGGCCATTGCAGAATTTGGTCTCCCGGAGAACCTGAAACTCTCCGTACATTCCGGCAGTGATAAATTCTCCATTTACCCGGTCATGGGAGAACTGATACGTAAACATGATGCCGGAATACATGTCAAAACTGCAGGGACAACCTGGCTTGAAGAGGTGATCGGGCTGGCTCTTGCGGGAGATGAGGCGCTTGACCTGGCAAAGTCCATCTACCGTAAAGCACTCGGTCGAATGGATGAGTTGTGTGGTCCTTACGCCACGGTCATCGACATCGACCCGTCGCAGTTGCCCTCACCCGAAGAGGTCAGTCAATGGACTGGCAGTAAATTCGCCAACACCCTCCGGCATATTCCTGGACATCCTGATTACAACCCGGGGTTCCGGCAACTGATCCATGTTGGTTATAAAATCGCTGCTGAATACAGCAATGTATACCTTAACATGGTCAAAGTACATGAGGACATCGTGGGACGTCAGGTGGAAGAAAACATTTATGACCGGCATCTCAAACGTCTGTTCCCCATTTGAGCATGTAACATTTATTCAAACAACTGTTATGAAAACCTTCCTTGACGAGAATTTCCTGCTGCATTCCGTAACCGCGGAAAAATTATATCACGATCATGCCGAAGGTCTTCCAGTCATTGACTATCACTGTCATCTTTCACCTGCGGAGATTGCCGCCGACAGGAAATTTGAAAACCTGACCAGGATATGGCTCGACGGCGATCATTATAAGTGGCGTGCCATGCGTGCAAACGGTATTGATGAGAAATATTGTACCGGCGATGCTCCCGACAGAGAAAAATTCCGGAAATGGGCCGAAACGGTGCCCATTACCATCCGAAATCCATTGTATCACTGGACACATCTCGAACTCAAACGATATTTCGGTATTGAGAAATTGCTAAATCCGTCCACGGCCGATGCCATATACGATGAGGCTACGGAAAAACTCCAGTCCGGAGAGTACAGCGTCAGGAATCTGCTCAGGAAGATGAAGGTGGAAACGTTATGCACCACCGATGATCCGGCCGACGATCTTGAGCACCATAAACGCTTGAGAAAGGAAAAGTTCGGGATTCAAGTCCTGCCGGCCTGGCGGCCCGACAAGGCTCTTGCCTTTGAATATCCGGATTCATACAGAACATATCTTGAACGTCTGTCAGCAACATCCGGCATTGTAATCAAACATTTTGACGACCTTCTTTCTGCCCTGGCGAAACGACAGGATTTTTTTCATAGTCTTGGATGCCGTCTGTCTGACCATGGCCTGGAAACTTTTTATGCCGCCGATTTTACAAAAAACGAGGTTTTTGATCTCTTCGACAAGGTCATGACAGGCCAGAAGCTTTCAACAGCTGCCGTGCATCAATTAAAATCAGCGCTCCTCTTCCACCTGGCTGAGATGGACTTTGAAAAAGGCTGGACACAGCAGTATCATGTGGGAGCCATCCGGAACAACAATTCCGGGATGTTTGAGAAGCTCGGCGCCGACAAGGGATACGATTCGATCGGTGATTTTGAACTGGCCCGCCCGATGTCGAAATTCCTGGACAGGCTGGCCGCCAAAAACAAGCTGGCCAAAACCATCCTCTATAACCTCAATCCCCGTGACAATGAACTGGTTGCCACCATGGCCGGCAATTTCAACGACGGCACGATACCGGGTAAGATACAGTTCGGCTCAGGATGGTGGTTCCTTGATCAGAAAGACGGTATTGAGAAACAGATGAATACCCTTTCCAATATGGGACTGCTGAGCCGTTTCGTAGGCATGCTCACCGATTCACGCAGCTTCCTTTCCTACCCCAGACATGAGTACTTCAGGAGGATACTCTGCAACCTCATCGGGAGGGATGTTGAAAACGGCGAATTGCCTGGCGACATGAACCTCCTGGGGAAAATTGTCGAAGGGATTTGCTATTATAATGCAAAAGCCTATTTCGGATTTGAAAAATAACCCATCTGTACTCCCCCGAATCTTCCCCGGGACAGGAAGACTTGTTCAAGGTTAATTCCTGGCAGTGAGGGCTATGGCTATCAATGCAAGTACTTTTCCCTGTTACAACTTCACCGTAAACGAGCTGAACGATTTAGGCTGAATGCTGACTACCAGGTAATGGTTGCCGATTTTAATCTGCCTCACGACTTTTGTGAATTCAGTGTTCACGATGATCCCAGCCACCTCGTTACCAGGATTCAGGAAAACCAGCATATCATCAAATCCGGCGGGTGATTTCAGTTTCACAGCACCGGGTTTAACCGTATGACTCAGTTGTTTGAACAGGTAATATTCCGGGTTATATCTGAAGTTCCGGGTTTTGGTGTCAACGGTGATCAGGCTGTTCTGTTTCCATCCCCAACGGCTCTTCCCTGTTTCGTCGAGGACCATGTTCCAGTACATGTATGCACTGGTGCCATTTTCAAAGTAGTGTTTTATCAGCGACCAAGTATATTCGGCAGCCTTCCAGTCATTCGATCCGTCGCCGCATTCCGATTCGGTCTGCATCAGCTTAAGGTCAGGATATTTTTCATGGATGCCGGCAATAGCCTGCTTCCCGGCCCACTGGAAACCCACTCCTGTAATGTATGGTCCTGCCAGGGGATCCTGAAGGATGGTATCCACATTTTCTATATAAGGCCGTTCGTATGTACCATACCAGATCTGTGCATTCAGGTTGTCTTTTTTAAATTGAGGACCCAGGTACCGGCCGATAAATAATGCCTGGTCGGAAGGTTTCCAGACGCAGCTCGGGAAGGGCTGGCATGAATTGGGTTCATTCTGCACATGCACTGCATAGAGGTGGATCCCTTCATTCCGGTAAGCATTTACAAATTTTTCAAAATAAAGGGCATAAGCCTGAAGGTAAGGCTCTTTCATAATAAACTGAGTCACACCCTCCTTTCCGGCGCCTTCCGGACTGAGATCGTTCACCTCTGCCGGTCTGCAGGCATAATTATCATTGGTTTTCATCCATGAGGGAGGACACCATGGGGAAGCCCAGACCTTCAGATCCGGATTGTAAGCCATAGCTGCTTTGATATAAGGGATGAGTGCTTCCTTATCCCGGTCGATGCTGAAATGCTCCATGCTGAAATCACCGGCTGTTTCATCGAGTGAATACCAGTCGCGTGCATAATCATTCGCACCGATGGGGACGCGGCAAATAGTGAAGTTACAGCCTTCAGGGGTGAAGAAGTCTTTCAGAATCTTTTGTCTGCTGCTGTCAGGCAGCACGTTCAGTGCATCCCAGCCCAGCTCGTTAAAACATGCGCCGAAGCCGTCAACGGTTTGTTGAAGGGCTTCCGGATCCACAGTGATCAGCGGAATGCCTTCGTGACCTGACGGCATTACCGGATAGGATGATTCCTCCCACCGGTCGTGAGGCGTTGAAGTAATGAAGGTGAACTGTTCGGTTTTCTTCGTTTTACAGGATGCGAAAATAATGGCTGAAACAAGAAAAATAAAGAGTAATCTATTTGTTGCTGGCATTGTCTGTAAGTTTAAATGAGGCTTCTTTTACATCATCCGAACTGGTTCCGACAAAGACTTTGAAATCTCCAGGTTCGGCAACGTATTTCATGTTATTGTCATAAAATTTAAAATCATCGGAAGTCAGTGTGAAATTCACATCCACCGTTTCACCTTTTTTAATCATGACCTTTTTGAATCCCTTCAGTTCTTTCACAGGGCGGGTAACACTGGCGACCAGGTCACGGATGTACAGTTGTACCACTTCCTCCCCGTCATAGTCACCGGTATTGGTTACTTTCACCGACACCACCAGGGGTTCACCGAAAGCGATTTCCGGTTTACTGAGACTGATGTCCGAATAGGAGAAGGTGGTATAGCTCAGGCCAAAACCAAACGGATACAAGGGTGTATTGGGAATATCGAGGTACCTTGACGTAAAGAAGTCTCCTTTCGCATATGGGCGCCCCGTATTCTTATGGTTATAATATACCGGGATCTGTCCGACAGACAAAGGAAAATCGACCGGAAGTTTCCCGGAGGGGTTGTAGTCACCGAAGAGTACATCGGCAATAGCGTCGCCACCTTCGGTTCCGAGGAACCATGTTTCCAGGATGGCCGGCATATTTTCAGCAGTCCACTGAAAGGTCAGGGGTCTTCCGTTCATCAGGACTACCACCACTGGTTTGCCGGTTTTATGAAGTTCCTTCAGCAGGTCGACCTGAACGCCCGGGATGGAGATATCGGACCTGGAATGGGCTTCCCCGCTCATCATACCACTTTCACCAACAGCCACGATTACCACGTCGGCACGACGGGCAGCACTTAAGGCGGCGCCAAAGCCTTCTTTTGAATCACCGGTAATCTCGCAGCCTTTGGCGTAGAGTATATTAGTGCCCGTCAGTTTTTTCCTGATACCGGTTAGCAGGCTGACGGCTTCTTCAGGCCGCCCTTTTGCACTCCAGTTGGAAATAAGGTCGGCCTGGGAATCAGCAAGAGGTCCGATCACGGCAATAGTCCGGGTTTTTTTGGACAGAGGTAAGATCTTGTTGTCGTTTTTCAAAAGCACAATGGATTTGCGGGCAATATCCCTGGCATGTTCAACGTGGGATGGATATAGGAGAAGTTCTTTTTCACGCTCTGTTGAACAATACCGGTAGGGGTCATCAAACAGCCCGAGTCTGAACTTGATTCTGAGGATCCTTCTTACGGCATCGTCGATCAGCTTTTCATCTACAGCGCCTGATTTCACGAGTGCGGGAAGGTTCTTGATATAGGAATTGGAACACATATCCATATCACTGCCGGCCTTTATAGCTAATTCTGCAGCCTGGGACTTATCTGCTGCCACACCATGATTCACCAGTTCGCCGACGCTGTTCCAGTCGGAGACGACAAAGCCTGTAAAGCCCCATTCCCCTTTCAGCTTATCTCTTAATATATAAGGATTTGCTGTTGACGGGACACCCGCTATTTCATTGAATGAATTCATCAAGGTTCCCACGCCGGCTTCTACAGCAGCATGGAAAGGGGGTAAGTAAATGTCGTTGAGTGTGCGGAGAGAGATATCCACGGTGTTATAGTCGCGACCACCTTCGGCAGCACCGTAAGCGGCGAAATGTTTGGCACAGGCCACGATTGTATTGTTATCGGCAAGGTCATTTCCCTGGAATCCTTCGACCCTGGCTTTGGCCACCATGCTACCCAGGAAGGGATCATTTCCGGCGCCTTCCATGATCCTGCCCCAGCGGGGATCCCTGGCTATGTCGACCATAGGGGCAAATGTCCATTGCACTCCCTGTGCTGAAGCCTCGATGGCAGCTATCCGTGCCGATTCCCTGATCCCTGCAGTATCCCAGCTTGCCGTCTCTCCAAGAGGTATGGGGAAGATGGTGCGGTAACCATGTATTACATCCAGACCGAAAATAAGCGGGATCCCAAGCCTGGTTTCTTTCACAGCAATCTCCTGGGCTTTCCGGGTTCTTTCAGCACCGACCAGGTTCAGGATGGAACCAATCTTGCCGGCCCGGAGATCAGCCATATCATCATTGCTGCCCAGAACGGGCCCTGTGGCTGCGCCCCCTGTACTGATCTGGTTCATCTGCCCGACTTTCTCCTCGAGGGTCATTTTGGCCAGTACGGTATCTATTCTATGTTCAATTTCCCGGTCTGCAGAAGACATGGTCTCCACAGGAGCCCTGTTACAGGAAAGGATGAGGCTCAGCAGTGCGGTGAAAAGGAAAACCTTTTTTATCATGATCGTTGGATTTAATTTTCTGTTGCGGCCAAAGATACTAAACCCCCGGCCTTTTTAAAAGAAATTGAAAACACTCTTTCCAGTTTATTGTAAGATTCAGGTCCTGCCATCTAACCCATCTCAACTTCCACATGATACTCACCTATTTTTGTATGGACCGGAATGAGGTTAGATTTATGATCTTTTCCGTTCACCTTCAAGTTTTTAACCCCTTTACTCACCCCTTTTGGATTTGTAACGGTGATATGGTAGACAGAACCACGGAATTTCCGGGTCACAGAGTAGCCTTTCCAGTTATCGGGTATACAGGGATTGATCCTCAGTCCGTCGAATTCAGGCTGAATACCCAGTATATACCGGCTGATGGCGTAGAAGTTCCATGCTGCCGTTCCGGTGAGCCATGAATTTTTGGCTTCGCCGGGGCGGAAAGCATCTTTGCCTGCAATCATCTGCGAGTAGACGTAAGGTTCGGTTTTATGCAGATCGCTGATCTCCTCCAGGAAGGAAGGTGCAATTTTCTGATAGTATTCGAATGCCCGATTGCCGTTACCGAGGACGGTCTCAGCAATCATGATCCAGGGATTGTTATGGCAGAATATTCCTGCATTTTCTTTGTAACCCGGAGGATAGCTGGTGATTTCGCCCATCTCGATATGGTATTCGGTAAATGCCGGGTGGTTTAAGACGATACCATATTCACAGTCGAGATGTTTTTTTACCGATTCGAGGGCTTTGGCGGCTCGCCCGTCCTCTTTCCCAATGCCGGCCATAACACAGAAACCCTGTGATTCGATGAATATTTTTCCTTCCTTGTTCTTCGATGACCCAACCGGCTCGCCAAAATGATTGTAAGCCCTCAGGAACCATTCCCCGTCCCATCCGGCCTCATCCACGGCCAGTCTCATCCGCTCAATATGCTGGCGTGCCGATTCGGCTTCATCTATAAGTCCCAGTTTATCGCAAAGTGATGCGTATTCTTCACCAAAAAATACGAACATGCCGGCGATCAAAACCGATTCCGCCTTTCCTCCTTCCCTGTTTTCAGTGGTCTGGTAAGACTCATCCGGATTGTTGCTGAAACAGTTCAGGTTCAGGCAATCGTTCCAGTCGGCGCGTCCAATCAGGGGCAGAAGGTTGGGACCCAGGTTGTTTACTACATGATTGAATGACCGTTTAAGATGTTCAAGAAGCGGTGCCGATCTTGACTCATTGTTATCGAAAGGTACATTTTCATCGAGTATGGAATAATCGCCGGTTTCCCTGATATACGCCACCGTTGATCCGATAAGCCAGAGGGGATCGTCGTTGAAATTACCACCGATCTCGCTGTTCCCTTTCCTGGTAAGGGGCTGGTATTGGTGCCAGGCTCCACCGTCTTCAAGCTGGGTTGCGGCAAGGTCGAGGATCCTTTCCCTCGCTTTCCCAGGGATCTGGTGTACAAATCCCAGCAGGTCCTGGTTGGAATCCCTGAATCCCATGCCTCTCCCGATGCCGGATTCAAAGAATGAAGCACTGCGGGACATCTGGAAAGTGATCATACACTGATACGGATTCCATATATTGACCATCCGCATCAGTCTTTCATCGGGATGTTCGAGTTGCCATGAAGACAGAAGTTCATCCCAGTAAGCCCTGAGATCGGCATAAGCCCTGTCTACGGATTCTGACGACGAAAAAGACTGTATAATTTTTTCAGCCCCGCTCTTGTTGATAATACCTTTTGATTTCCATTTCCTGTCCTGTTCATTTTCAACATAACCCAGCATAAATATAAGGTCACGGGATTCCCCCGGTTCGAGAGATATCTCGAGGCAATGAGAAGCGATGGGTGACCAGCCATGGGCGACGGTATTGCCCGATTTCCCGTTAAAAACCGAGTCGGGCCGGTCAAAGCCGTTGTACATTCCCAAAAAAACATCCCGTTCCGTATCGAAACCGCTAACCGGCGTATTGACCGAATAAAAAGCATAATGATCACGACGTTCCCTGTATTCCGTTTTGTGGTAAATAACGGAACCCTCTACTTCCACTTCACCGGTAGAGAAATTACGCTGGAAATTCGTCATATCGTCCTGGGCGTTCCAAAGGCACCATTCTACAAACGAAAAAAATTTAAAATCCCTGATCTTACGGGTATTGTTGGTGAAGCGCACTCTCTGGACTTCTGCTTCCACCCCGAGCGGAACCATATACAAGACTTCACAACTTAGTCCGTTCAGCTCGCTTTTTATTTGCGTATAGTTGAGACCGTGACGGCATTCATAGAAATCCAGCTGCGTTTTGGCCGGCTTCCACCCCGGCGACCAGATACCGAGGTCGTTCTCCCGTATATAGAAGTACTTACCTCCTGAATCGATAGGAACATTATTATACCTGTAGCGGGTGATACGCCGCAACCGGGGGTCTTTGTAAAAACTGTATCCTCCGGCCGTATTGGAGATGATGGAATGAAAATGATCGTTCCCCAGGTAATTGATCCATGGGTAGGGCGTTTCCGGAGTGGTAATCACGTACTCCCTTTTTTTGTCATCAAAATAACCGTATTTCATGAGTAAATATTTTATTTAAGTTATTGGTATCCTGGCCTGTCCCGCTACAGCGGGATCGCTTCCATTCACCAGGCTTCCTGAACTAAGCATAATGTTACTCCCCTTGGTCGTGAGATCGCTTCGCTAAGTGCATGTTCTTTTGTGCTATCTCCATCTGAATTTATTATCGTGTCACAGAAGTTTTATTTGATTTATTCTTTATTTGGAGGGTTTTGCCAAATTAGTTTTGCCGTCTTTACCCCTGATGTTTTTCAGAATATCCTCAAGGTAATCCGCCTGGATCTCCTGGATCTCAAGAAGCCGTTTACTCTGATGGACGATCAGGTGATCCATTTTTTCATTCAGCATCCTGATCTCCAGTTCGGCCTTCAGATTGACCTTGTAATCATGTTCGCTGCGCTGCCGGTCTTTCTCTTCCTGCCTGTTCTGGCTCATCATGATGATAGGTGCCTGGATGGCCGCAAGACAGGACAGGATGAGGTTTAAAAGGATGAAGGGATAGGGATCGAATGCTTTGGTTGCCAGTGCTATGACATTTAAGGCCATCCATCCCAGGATAAAAGCAAAAAAGATGATGATGAAGGTCCAGCTTCCTCCAAATTCCGCTATATGATCCGCTATACGTTGTCCCAAAGAGAATTTTTCATCGATCACATCCTCGATATTTTCCGACAGGATCTTGCTTTGGGTAATGGCATCTACCACCTCTGTCTCAAGCGTATCCACCTCACCGGTTTCTTCCCGGATCAGCCCTGTAAGGTATTGCTTCCTGTATTTGTTGAGCTCGGTAATGGAAATGTAATCGTTCATGGTAAAGCCAGGGAAATCCTTCCTGATCAGTTCATAAATGGATCTGCGAAGCATGTCGCCCCGGTAAGCCTCCCCGGCAGGGACGCTTTGTTTTGAAATGTAACTGGTCACCTTGTCCATAGCAGTAGTGATAATAAGCCGGCAGGGCAAAGATACCATACCGGAAAAATGAATAAATGAAGGTGAATAAAGATAGTGAATTGTGATGAAAGAGGAAAGAGTATTGAAAAGGGTGAAGGGAAAGGGGGAAGAGATGAACAGAAGATGTCTTGTTCCGGGTTTTCATCTTTTATATTTTTTTTTATATATTTTTTTTTTATTTATATTTTTTTTATTTTAATAATTTTATTTATTTTTTATTTAACTTCTTTATCTCCTACTGTAAACTTTTGAGAACTATTTTTAACACCTTATTTTCTTATAACCTCTCCTTTCAAAAACAATAAAAAACTATATACCATATATTTCATAATGAAATCCTAAGAGAAACAAAAAAATAATAAAATTTTGACACTGAAAATTTTCAACTTCCAGAAATTTGATTATCTTTAATATAACAAATTATTTTACTAAAAATATACACTCGTTTGTGATTTAAAAAAAGAATACCTTTTAACACTAATTGAGCTATTCCCCTTCCAATATAATAATAAGATATACATCATATAAACATATCTAATTATTATGATAAAATATATTTACCTATATCTCTGACATATTTGCTAATGATGTCATGTGAGACAATATTAAAATAGATGAACCTTCCCCTCCCACACTTGAACTCATCATCTTGATATACCTTATACCCTTCTACCAGTTTATTCATGCACATCCAAATATAAGACTCTCCTGTATGATAACATTCCGATTGAGAAAATGACACTACTCCCTTTATACAGACTATTTCAAAGATAATCGAGCTACTTTAAAACCCTATCGAAAATCTGAACCCAGAAATTACTATCTCAGACTCGTAAACCATAAAACATACAGGAGATAAGACTGAACCCTCCATGGTCTATACCCAGTCCTTGTTTATCCCAGATATATCCATACAGTATCTTACAACCTACAGAACAAATAGTTTACTACAGCCAGAAAATAAATTAGAACCTACCCAAATGATATTCCAACACTTCATAAAATATACATAATCCCCTGTTGATCCCTTCAGGTATCCTAATCAGCGCACAGATCCCATAATTGAAATATCCATATTCCATGGAATATCAGTCTCCAATACATCCTTCAATTACGGGAGCTATTCAAGGAAAATAACCAGCTACAGTAAACCAACGACCTCGAAATACATATCAACTTAAAATCCGATGCTGATATCACCTGCATATTCCAGCTTCTCCTCATTCGCAAGAATACAATCGATATTATCCTCGCAGAATATACAGAAGACATATTCACTCCAACGACTGTCCATATACACTTTCCCAACGGTGTTCAACCCTTCCTCCTCTAAACTACAACATAACCCCGGGATCGGTTTTGGATTATTTATGGAAAACAACTACGGTATTCAGATGAAAGCAGGATATGATATGGGGCATCAAAAATTAACAAAGCCGGCTCCTGACAAGCTGAGCAATTTTTCTTTTCAGTTCGGGCTTTTGTACAGGTTTTTAAATAACAAAATAATCTATGTAAAGTAGATCATTTCACGAAAGATTTGAAGGCCCGCAAATGTTTTATTCCATATATTCAATAGCTGGATCAGGGAACAAGCTGCCAGCTTTTCATATATGTTCTGCACTGATTTTCTTTCATTGAAAAAACGGGGCAAAGAATGTAATTTTTCAAAGATCTGAGCCCGAATTTGGGATCTGTCCTGCCTGATTATACTGAAGATAAAAGAAGGCGTCATAAAAGTCCTTGAAATAACTTGATGACGCCTTCTGCATTTATTTTATAGTTTCGCTATAGAATCAGGGAAATGCCTTATAAACCATAAACCATGTGAGCTGCCGGTAAGCCGAACCCGGTTTGTCGATATTTTCACGTTCTTCCTGGGAAATAAAAGGAACCAGTACATCGTCACCAGGCTTCCAGTCAGCGGGTGTCACAACATTTTTATTGTCAGACGTTACTTCCAGAGCGGTCAGCGTTCTTTTCAGCTCTTCAATGTTTCTGCCAACTTCATTTGGATAAAACATAATAGCTCTGACTTTATTATCAGGATCGATAAAGAACACGCCCCTGATATTTTTACTTGAACTTTCTTCATTATGAATCATTCCGTAAAGTCTTGAGACCGCAAAATCGTTGTCGCTAATGATAGGAAATTCAATCTTAACAGCATCGTTATCATTGGTTTTTACCCCTTCCAAAGCCGTTTTCCAACTTTCATGCTGGTCCAGTAGATCAGTGGACAGAACAATCAGTTTGGCATTTAAGGCATCAAAATCCTTCTGGTCACGAGCCAGTTCGAGAATCTCGGACGAACAGACCGGTGTAAAATCTTTGGGATGAGAAAATAGAATTTTCCAGCTTTTACCGAAATCCTTCGGAAAATCGATTTTTCCATTAGTCGACATTGCGATGAAGGAAGGAGCCTGGGAACCGATTTGTGGTATCTCAACATCCTGAGACCAAACCTGGGTGAGAGTGAATAATAGTAGGGCGGAAAATAATACAGCTTTTTTCATGTTCTTAATAATTTAGTTTAAACGAATAAGCAAACACATCGACAAATCTACGATAACGGATCCCTGCAGGGGTAGAACTTTTCTGTCATAAAATGGGAAATTCCTGTCTTACAAGAGAAAAAAAAGGGAAGAAGAATAAAGCCATTGCCATAATAAAGAGTATATAACTCAAATTTCCGTACTCTTTTATCAGGACTGGATACTCAGGGTGCAGGCGGTAACCGGAGAGCCGGGCCATTGCCGGATTATTTCCGGTTTACTTCTGAAGGAAGTTTACCGAAAAATTTCAGGAATGATTTGGAAAAATATCCGGGTTCATCATATCCTACCATATAAGCAATCTCCGATATGTTTCCTGCCCCGTTTTGCAGCAATTCCATAGCATGTTGCATCCGCACGGAACGGATGAAATGGTTGGCCGGCATGTTGATAATGGCTTTTAATTTCCGGTGGAGCTGTGACTGGCTCATCCCGGCCTCCTTTGCCAGAGCTTCCACGGAAAAGCGTATATCCCCTATATTCTTTTCCACCACAGCAAGCAACATCTCCATGAAAGAGACATCATAAGGAGTTACCGAGATTTCGCCCGGTTTAATGATACTGTTGCTACTGAATTTCTGCCGCAGGACACGTCTGTTCTCAATCAGGTTTCGGATCCTGGCAAGCAGCTCATTGATATTAAAAGGTTTGGTGAGATAATCATCTGCACCCGTCTTCAGTCCGGTGAGTCTGTCACCAATATCGCCTCTGGCCGTAAGCAGAATGACGGGGATATGACTGGTAACCACACTGGTCTTGATTTTTTCACAAAATTTATAACCATCCATCCCGGGCATCATAACATCACTTATAATTAAATCCGGGATAAATTCTTCTGCCATGGAAAATCCTTCAAGTGCACCCGGAGCTTGCATTACCCGGTATTCTTTCTGAATGCAGTCGACAATATAATTTCTGACCTGAACATGATCTTCAACGATCAAAACACAGGGTTTTTCCAAATCTTTACTGTACGTTGCCCTGCTCTGAAAAACACGGTCAGCATCCATCTTATGCTTCACGGGTTGAATTTGCGCTTCGTGAAAATTCATTTCATCTGTGATCAGGTCAGCTGACAGCAGACTTTCCCCGGCAGAGAACCGAACTCTGAACGTGGTTCCTGAACCGGCTACACTGCTGACACTTATTTCACCTTTATGCACTTTCACAAGCTCATTTACGTAGGCAAGACCAATTCCGGTCCCCTCATGGTTATTAAATCCGGACTTGTCTGCCTGGTAAAAGCGGTTAAAGATGAAAAGCAGTTTGTCTTCAGGAATACCAACACCGGTATCTTCTACTATCAGCTCCAGGAAATCTTCCTGCGGGTAGTTGTTAACCTTACTTAATGAGACCGTTATCCGGCCATTGTCAGGAGTATATTTAAAAGCATTGTAGATAAGGTTATTACATATTTTCTCGAGAATATCCCGGTCGAAACAGAAATGATCTTTGAATTCCGGATTTTCCAGCTCCGGACTCACTTCCATATTTAACATGATTTTTTTCTGATCGGCTAATGAGCCAAAGGACATGGCCAGCCCGCCAATGAAGGCAACAATATCTCCTCTTTGAGCCCTGAGGACATATTCACCGCTTTCAATTCTTGACAGATCGAGCAACTGATTGATCAGCTGAAGCAGCCGGGATGCATTGGAATACATCATTTTAAACGTTTTATGGTTTTCCACATCCGTATTTTCTTCGATCAATCGTTCGAGTGGGCCGTTAATAAGGGTAAGTGGAGTGCGGAATTCATGTGAAATGTTGGCGAAAAACCTTGATTTAAGCTGGTCCAGTTCTTTAAGTTTATTGGTTTCGATAACGGCAATCTTCATCTGATTTTTCAAAAGCATACGTGAAAGCTCATATTTCCGGAGGCCGTACAATATCCCGGAAAGGATTAACAGGTACACCGAATAGGCCCAGAAACTCAGCCACCATGGCCGCCCGATGGTCAAAGCCAGTGTAGCTTCCTTGTTGCTCCATACGCCATCACTGTTGGTACCATGTACCTTGAGTATGTATTTCCCCGGGGTCAGTTCAGCCAATGTCACGCTCCTTTCTTTCCCGGTAGTTACCCAATGGTCGCCGGCACGGCTCATACTGAAGGCAAAAGCATTACTTAAGGGAGAAGCGAAATCCAGGGAGGCAAAATCAATGGTAAAATGGTTCTGATTGTAAGATAATTTCAAATGATGTGATTCCTGAATATCAAACATTTTTTCATTGACAGCAAGATGGTTATCATCATATAACTGCAAACCGGTGAAAACGACTGGCGCCATAAATTCTTCAGGTACAATAGCGGATGGGAAAAAACAGTTATAGCCTTTGATCCCGCCAAAGAATATTTCGCCACCCGCGCTTTTATAGTATGCCCCACGGTTGAATTCATTGCTTTGTAGCCCATCAGCCATATTGTAGTTGGTAAACCTTTCCAATTCAATGTCAAACCTGGACAATCCCCTGTTGGTGCTTATCCATAAATTCTTTTTCCCATCAGATAACAGGCCGTTAACGATGTTATTGGCAAGACCCTCTTTCTCTGTAAATTGCCTGAGATCACCGGTTTGGGTGTCAAATCTGCACAAACCGCTCATGGCAGTGCCCAGCCAAAGAATTTTTCCCGGCTCTGAAGGGTCTGGTATCATAGCTCTTATTTCGTTGTTAAGCACGTTACCCGGATTGCCGGTACCTGGCCCTGCACCTGTTAATTTTTGTGTTTGAACATTAAAATAATGCAACCCGTTTTTTGCAGCTATCCAGAAATTTCCGTCTGCATCCTGCCACATGGATGGGAAAACCGCTTCGCTAAAACCATCAAGGGGAGAACTATTATACCGGAAATGCTGAAACTGCCCCTTTTTCTGATCCAATTCGGCAATGGTGTTCGGCGTCAGAATCCATATATGTCCTTTACTGCAATGAACATAACTCACCCTCGGTTCCCAGCTTTTTTCACTTTCCGTTAATCCCGTTTTAAAACATTTGTAAGTTCCGTCATCAGGATTATACCTTACCAGTCCGATGCCAGATGCTATCCACAAATTTTCCTTTTCATCTTCAGTAATATAAAATACAGAACCGATCTGTCCTCCCGGTAAATCTTTAAAAGGCACCAGAGTGATCAGCCCTCGTTTACGGTCCGTTCTGAACAGACCCTCGTTTGCCCCGATCCATAATGTATTCGGGTCCCCGGGCCGTTCAAAAAATGTCCGTATACTGATATTTCGGACTGTGGACAAGAATGAATGACTGCCGGCCAGGATGTCATCCGGATAAACAAATTTTACCGATCCCGGGCTAAACAGGGATATTCCGTGTCCGTTACTGCCGACCCACATGGTGCCACCCCTATCGGCAAATAAACATGAAAACCAGCCACCCTGTAATCCAAGTTTTTGATCTTTTTCATTAGACAGATGCGAATAATTGCCTGTAGCAGTATTTATAACAAAGATATTCCCCTCGCTTCCGACCCAAATCTGTTCCTTGTCCCCGTTCACAAAGCTGGTGGCTGTCATAATATTCATCGGGGGAAAGTCTTTGTATGACTTAAAAACCTTTTTTGCCTGGTTAAAAGCGAACAGGCCCCGATGATTTCCCATCCATATACCCCCCTTGCTGTCAGCGAATATAACCTGCGCCCCGGTATTTAAATCTCCTGATGTTGTATCTGCTTCTAAAGAAGCCCCAGAAGTGAGCTCAAGCCCAATCTTTTGAAATTCGTCGGGCTGACCGGCACCTCCGTACCGAAAAATATTTTGTTGGGTTCCTACCCAGAGTTGCTGATACTGGTCGAAAAAAAGTGTGCTTATTCTGGCATAATCTTCAGGAAAACCTTTTTCAGAACTATCGTATCGCACAATAATGACGTTATCTTTATCAGGCAAACGATTTCCGTCACGGCAAGACAGCCTGTTCACCCCGCCGCCGTTCGTTCCGATCCAGACATTCCCCAAAAGGTCGCCGGCTATGGCTTTTATATGATTATTTGAAAGACTGTTAGTGTTTCCGGGATCATTTGAGAAATTAGTAAACCGTTTGGATTGCCGGTCGAAATAAAACAAGCCTCCATTAAAAGTACCAATCCAGAGACGATGCAGGGGATCTTCATAAATCGCTGTTATATAGTTGTCGGTTAAAGAAAACGTATCGGAGGGCTCATACTTAAACACGGTAAAATGATAACCGTCGTAGAGATTCAATCCATCTTTGGTCCCAATCCAGATGAATCCGATATGATCCTGGCAAATGCATGAAATCAAATTCTGAGAAAGACCATCATCCACTGTTATCGGCCTGAACCTGTATCTTTCGGACTGATGTGGTGTCCGGGTTTCGGTTTGCGGATAACCGGAAACGGAAACCATAGAAAGAAGAATGACACACAGGAAACACATCCATGGACGAGGCAGACGGTATGAATAACAGGAGGGCATCT
Organism: uncultured Bacteroidales bacterium; assembly: GCA_963732905.1. Lineage (GTDB taxonomy): Bacteria > Bacteroidota > Bacteroidia > Bacteroidales > DASQZK01. Next base: position 252,229 of record CAVTBM010000001.1, on the reverse strand, counting down.
CAGGAAAAGATGCGGATGGTCGGGCTGAGAAGGGTGATGACAAGATAAAAAGCATAAATACTGGTGTCTGTGAAAAATCTGGTCTGCTGGCTGAAATTGATACACTCTGTTTCCAGAAGCATTTTCAGAAAAATATCAATTTCAGGGAATGACTGGCTTGAGATCTGATCAGTTTCACACTCACACTTCCAATCCCGCCCATCAATGAACCGTCCTGAAACGGATTCAGAGGGAACAGTACTGAAACCCGGCCACCGAAAATTTTCTGTTTCTATCTAACATAATTAATGATCAAATGTTTAGATGCCTCCCCGGAAAGATCTGCATTTTACCGAAATTTTCCGGCAGATCAGTATCGGCAACGTGAGAAGGCATTCCGGCCGTACGGCAGTTACGTCCGGGGCGATGTAGTATTCTTTCCCAGTATCTCAAAAATATTTTCAGTCACTTCAAGTCCGGTTCGCAGTCCTTCACCCTTAAAAAAAGTCTTCCCCGACTTATCCTTCAGATCCACATTCACCACCGAATCAACACTCTCTTTAATCAGTCTTTTCATCTCACCCCGTTGAGGCGCCCGCAGGTTTCCCGACCGGTTCAGGAGTATATGGAAGAAGATGTCCTGTTCCCTGCCATTTATTTGAATATCGATAGCATTCGCTTCCCGGCTGGTCCGGATGATCTTTGAACTGTTGTATGTGGAAAACAGGAAAAATCTTCCACTGAAATATAAAAAACAGAGAAATCCCATGAAATAGCTGCCCAGCCATGGTATCTTCGCAACGGAGAGCATGACCGATGTATCTTTATTTTTAAAGGAATTTGAGTGAAGCCAGATCCAGGCAGCCGGAAATGAACTGCCCCAATCCTTTTCAATATACCCTCTTCCGCCGGCAAAATTAATGTTCTCATCATTCATATACAGGTTACCACTGAGATCATGTCCCACCGATACCACGCCGTGTTTGCATTCCATGAACGGGACGAACGAATACCAACCCATGATCCCGGGCGAAAATAAGGCAGACGGGTAATTCACTATGTTGCTGTACTCTATTTTGCCGCTGAGCCGAAGATTCCCGTCCGAAATATTCATTTCTGAGCATTCTTTAGAGAAAAAGGAGTCCCCAATCCTGATACTGAACCGTTTCCGATTCCATTCAAAACGGGATAATTCATACCTTGTATACCATGATTGTCCCGAAACGCCGTCGAGTACCTGAATAAACGCATGGTGGTCATTTTTAGCCAGTGATATACCCGGTATAAAAGAAAGGACATGCCGGAAGTCCTGCGATACGTGTTTCAGATACCAGCCTTCGAAGTAGTTGTTCCTTTTCAGGTTCCCCTGAAAGACTTCCGGATGAAATAATTTCATTCTTAGCATTTTGTTATTAGGAACAACAGGAGGACCGGATAAATGTTTCAAACGGAAAATACCTGTGACTTTTAGTTGTACAAAGGGGGTAAAAGAACAAGGCATTTTTCATCCTGCGGAGAAACATTCCGTGAAACAAATATTCACTTTTTTACTCATAATAAGAAAACAACAAAACTAACCATGAGCAGAACATCCAAAAGTATCCGGGACACACGAACCGGGAGTTCGTTCCCGGAGAGGAAGCCGGTACACGGCCCGAAACCACGGTTAATGAAAAAATATAAGTCGGACCTGCGAACCCTAAGTCAGGGAAGATATGAGTGAGGTGGTACCTGGAAATTGCTGAGTGGATGTATGAAATATTTAGTGTAGTTGGTCACTCCATAGAACCTCGCCCCATAATCATACCAATTTAGGCCCGTTTTTCGCGTTTTCCTGAGGCTCCTAACTCTCCAAAATCCTTGTTCAAAGAACGCTATCTTAGATCGAAATTAGCATTTTTTTTTAATTGAGCCTTTTAGCTGAAGATTTTTCCGTGTTTTCAATTTCCTCCGTTAAAAGAAAAAACATAGTTAGAAACGAGGATCTTATTTTTAGCGGAGGTGGAAGGGTTGGAAGCAGGGAGGGTGAAGTAAATGACTATTTCTTTTTGTTTTGTTTATATCCTATCCCGGGGCGATTCTTCTGATCAAGTTCTTCCTGTTTTGTTTTTTCCAGTTGCTTGAGATATTCAAAGATCAGCATAAGTTTTTCATCCTGCTCCATGTCCTTTCTTTCAAGCTGTTCAAGTTTCCGGAGTATTTCTTTATGGGTAGAAAGTAACTCCCGCATTTTGGTAAAAATCCGGATGATCCGGATATTTACTGAGATTGCCCTTTCACTGTTTAATACACTAGACAGCATAGCTACACCCTGTTCAGTAAAAGCCATCGGTGGATAACGAACACCACCCCAACTTGAGGTGCCAAATTGGCTCCTCAAGTCTGTAAACTCTATATCAGATAACTCGAACATAAAGTCTTCCGGAAAGCGGCTAATATTTCGTCTGACTGCCCTTTTAAGCTGCTTGGTTTCTACTTCATATAGTTCAGCCAGATCCATGTCTAACATTACTTTTTTATTCCTGATCAAATAGATTTTGCTCATTACAATTTCATCAGGTATCGATATGCCTTTTCCGGATTCACTCATAGTTTTGAGTTTTTACAAAACTGAATTATATTTCTTTAAGGTCGCAATTTGCGACCTTAAAGGTTTTTGTTTGCCAATGGATGATACTTATCCAACAGTTCCTGCAACTTATCCAGGTTATTCAGCTGGTATCGCTCCGTACGACTTAAGTACTTAGGCCCGGCCATATATTGCACCTGCCTCAGGTTAGTATTCTTCAGCCACCAGGTGCTCATAATGACCCGGATCGGCATTATGTCTATTAGGTGTGATTTCAGTATTTCACACCAGATTGTTAAAAATACGTTAAGAGACCAAACAACAGGCTGTCCGTGAACCCTTCACCCTTTAATGTGAAAAAGAGCAAAAAATCAGCGTCCGGATTATAGTTTTATTCATGCATTTAGAATTACAGCAATTTTGGACGCTATGAAAGAGGCGACGCCAGGCCTTCGGCCGAAGTATTTGACCGGATCGCTCAGGCACTGGACACTTCACCGGATTACCTGATCAAGGGAACCATGCAGGACAAGGCAGGAAACACGATCAGCGATAACGAGCTGCTGATCATGTTCAAAAAAGTGGAAAAATTACCAGATGATAAAAAACGGTTGGTAAAGGAGTTTTTGGATTCGTTCCTGTTTAAAGATAATGTGCATAGGCAACTTGCTGGGTAATTAAAAATACTCGGACTTGCCGAGTCCTTATTTTATTCAATAATATCCATTTTTAAGCAGATCAGTTATTGATAATCGTATATTTGTTATTATTATTTCATCCTTATCAAACTTTGTAATAACAATATCAGCATTTCCATCATTGTTTTCATCTTTGAAATTATACAAGTAAAAGTTGTCATTAAAAATCAGTTCTGGTTTATCAAATCTTGACAAATTGAAAATACTTAATAAACCTGGTTTACTTGCATATACATATCCAAAAGCAAATAGTAATGTATCTTTTTCAGAACTTTTTTGTAAAAAAATATAATTTGATTTTAAAATATTTGAATTTAGAAAATCAGGAACATATTGTAATAAATAAGAATCGGCTTTGATCCAACCATTTATATTGAAAAACGTTTTTTCTTTATTTTGCCATTTAAATATAATCCTATGAAAATCACCAGGATCACTCCAATTTTTAATTTTTTCAAGAATAATATCCATTCTAGATCCATCATTAACTTTCACCTTAAATGAATCAACAATAACAAATCCATAACTATTTTTAATCTCCGCTTCTCTAGAGTTATCTAACTTCTCACCAATTAATTTTTCACCAGTAATTTTTGTCTGTGATACCTTACTTTTTTTATCATTTGTTTTATTTATGTTGCATTGCGCAAGTATAAATATCATAAGAACTAAGGTTATCAATTGTGTTATTTTTCTCATTTCAAGTTTAATATTTTTGATATGGGCGCAAATGTTGGTATAGAGGGAGAAGTGGCTTTTATAGTTACTCCAGGTAATTCTCCTCCCTCATAGGTCTGATTATTTGTTGTTCCTACACGAGGTCCAGTATATTTGTAGTATTTTATATCGGATTTATCTGTTGTGACCCATGATCTAGAAATATTACCCTTTGAAAACCTTTTATTTCCAACTGTATCCATGACTTGAGGAACATTCTCTTTCCACGTTCCACTATCAGCTTCTTCTCCTGGAACACCTAAGACAACATGACCAGATTCACCACCAGATTCTTTTTTTCCAGCAATTATTATTTCACCATCGCTCGCATCAGTGCTCATATCTTTTTGTTCAACAGTTTCAAAATTTTCAGATTTTTCAATTTTGTCTATCATGCCATTCGCATCAAGTCCCTCTAATTCATTACTCCCTGTTAGTTCGCTAAAAGCATGATTTACCCCCCTATTACATTGAGATGAAGTACTTCCATAATTGTCATTAATCCATTTAACAGCATTTTCGGCCGCCTTAGTTAAAGCAGCTGCTTCAGTACTGTCTAGACCAAACATATCGAGAAATCTAAGGGGATTATTATATACATAAGCGTACGGAGGAAAATCAAAATGTCCATTTTCAACTGCAGGATCTATCACATGCCACCTACCAAGAGCCGGATCATAGAACCTGGCCCCATAATCGTACCAAGTCAAAAGCTCAACGACTATTCTAAACCGATTCTCATATCTCTAACGAGGTAAAATTTATAAGGAGTTTCTTCGATATTTCCTTCAATATATATTGAATCTTGTGTACAGACATATAAATCAAAGTCTACTTCTGGTTCTCCAGGTAAATTTAATTCTAGTTTTAAATCTTTTAGCATCCATTCTCCACGCAATTCTCTACCTAAAAAGACATGGATAAATGTTGAATCTGGATAAAATTCGAATCTTGATATGTACCCAGGTCTCGCTTGAATGTCGAGACTATCATTTATTGTGACAACTCTGGATATTCTCCAATAACCTACAAGGTCCTGAAATTCATATTTTTGACCATTGCAGGATAAATAAAATATGCAAATTAGTATTACAACAAGCTTATTCATAATATGTGTCATATAATAAAGTCCACGCATCTTCGGTAATAACCTCACGAATATGATTTCTTTCATCAATTGCCTCAAATAAATCAGAATAATTAAAAATATCTCCAGCTCTTACTCTGTAGAGACCATCTCCAACATCAATAATTTCGAAAGAACCATTTTCATGTTGATCTGTCAATTCTTTTAAATAGCTTTCTGCATTCTCTAAATTTTCGAAACCACCCACAATATTGCAAAATTTAAATCTATCTTCCATATCAAACAGGGCTTGACTTTCCATATATTCCTGCCAAGCAAATCCACTTTCAATATTCGGCTCATCTAATCCTTGTAGATCACTAATTACTGCAATCGCACCTTCAGTTATTAAATTTCCAATTAAGCCAACCCCTCCCATTTTTGGAAAGGGAATGTGTGCGTCCCATGCAGTAGTTTTACTGGCCCACTTATCAAATTTTTCCTTATTTGTTCCAAATTCGTACGAAGTGTTCCAGCCTGTCGGATCATGCAGTGCACTATATGTATCAGGGGAATCTTTATATATTGTATAAAACGGTATGACTTTTTTAACTTCAACATTATTTTCCCTAACCCATTTTACTAGGTAATAATAGTCATCCATTCCTTTGGGATCAACATAAACTATTGGGTTATTCATTGCATATTTATATGGAGTATGAGAATAATATTTTTCCGCTAGAGGATCGACCGAATGCCACCTGCCAATCGCCGGATCATAAAACCTCGCTCCGTAATCGTACCAATCATCTCCCTTAATCCATAATACTCATAATTAGGATAATAATCTTCTATATTGATGACGAAATCAAAGAACTATTTTTTTATTGATTAGATTCACAATAATGCGGATCATTGTATCCTTTTCTTCAGGTTTGCTGACTGCGATCATCAGGGTTAAGGCCACCAGAGCATTGTCTGCAATTCTTTTATTACCATCCGTAAAAGAATGATTCTTTGTTACGAAATAAAGCAGGTTGGCAGCTTTTTCCTCCACGCTGGGATAAAGGTCCTTCCCGTCGAATGTCTGATAAACAGCTTCGACAGAACCTCTGAACGATTTATCTTTCTCCCTGCCAAACAGTTCACTATTCCCATGCACTTTTTTTGCTTTCCTGATCTGCTCTTTTGCATCTTCGTAGGTCAGCCGGTATTTAACTTCCTCTGTAGTATCCGTAATTTTCAGGGACTGGTAATCATATTGGTCCAGGATATCCAGTGCATAAGAGTAATCTGAAATAATATCCAACAGCCCTTTTGTTTCAGAACTGGAAAGTTCTTTTGTCTCGATTGAATTTCGTATCATCCGGACCGTCTCTTGCAGCTGCTTCAATTTTTTGTTTTTCTTTTCCAGAACTTGCTGATTTATGGCATATCCTTTCACAAGGTATTCCCGGAGTAATTTGTTGGCCCAGATCCGGAATTGGGTTCCCCGTACAGAATTGACTCTGTAACCTACGGATATTATGGCATCCAGATTATAATGTTTGATACTTCGTTTGACCTTTCTGTTCCCTTCTTTCTGAACTACCGAGTATTCCCCGGTAGTTGACTTTTCCTCCAGTTCCCCTGAATGGAATATATTTTTCAGATGAAGTCCGATGGTATCGGTATCTTTCTCAAACAAATCAGCCATTTGCTTTTGTGAAAGCCAAATAGTGTCGCCTTCAAGTCTAACCTGAATTTCAGCAGATTCTTTAGCAGATTGATATATGACAATCTCAGATTTCGGCATTGTTCAAATTCTGACAGTAAATTAGTCATTTTCTCGTACTACTCAAAATTAAAAAACAGTCAGAGAGAGATCTCACTTGCCGCTGTGGATAAAATTGCCAATTTTTTTAACATTACTATCGATGAGCTGGTTCACCTGGGTGATGTAATTCCCGGACTTAACTTGTGCAGAAGATTCTCTGGCTTCTTTTATGAGGGCTTCCTTTGTTATTGGGCTGCCATCGGCTTCATAACCAACAATATCTTCTTCATCCTCATAGCTCTTAGCTAATGTACTAACCATTTTCAGGAACCTTTCATTCGCTTTCTCTATATAGCTGTGAAGCTCTTTTTTTAATGCTGCTGTGTTCATGATTTCCTGTAACACTGTTTCCGTATATTTAACGATTAATATTCAGTTACAGTTTAACCCAACGGGTGATATTTATTGATCCGTTCCTGCGGCCTCAGGATCACGATGTTGCCATGCATCCGGCTGCAACGTATGCTAAGTAGTAAGGCATCTTCTCGGTCCCGATTGCTATCGTGAATAAAGCCCGGGATCTTTTCCCTTGCCACATACAGGTAGTTTTCCAGATCCTCCTTTATCATCCGATATCAAATCGCTGCTTTCGATAGTGTCAAATGTTTCATATTACAGTAAATTACTTATCTTTGCGCAATCGATTGCACATTATGGCTAAGTCAAACATCACCATACACGATATGGCGAAGATCCTTGAGGTATCGTCTTCGACAGTGTCCAGAGCATTGAATAATAACCCCCGCATAAGCCTTTCCACAAGGCAGACCGTTCATAAACTGGCACTGGAAAAAGGATACCGGCCAAACAATATCGCTTCTTCGCTGCGGAAAGGCACCAGCATGACCATAGGTGTCGTCATTCCCCGGATCAATAGGTTCTTCTTTTCAGGCGTCATCAGTGGTATGGAAGAAATCCTGAATCACGCAGGCTTTAACCTGATGATCTGCCAAAGCCTTGAAAACAGTCAGAAAGAAATCGAAGGGATCCGGACACTCATGAATATGCGTGCCGATGCCCTGTTTATCTCCCTCGCAGCCGGCACCAAATCCACTTCTCATATCAGGGAGCTGGCTGACAGAGGCATGAATGTGTTAATGTTCGACAGGGTGGACGAGTCACTGGATGTCAGCAGCGTGAAACTCGATGATTACCACGGGGCATTCGAAACCGTGAAGCATATGCTCTCCCGCGGCTACCGGAAAATTGTCCACATGGCCGGACCTTTAAACCTCTCGGTTTACCGGGACCGTAAACAGGGATATATCGATGCACTTTCTGAAGCCGGTATTTCTTTCAATCCCCGCCTGATCATTGAGGATACTCTTACGCGTGAAAAAGCATTCGAGGCAGTCCTGGATCTGTTCAAATCCGGAGCCGGACCGGATGCCGTCTTTGCAGCCAGTGATTTTCCCGCACTCGGTGCACTGTTAGCAGCACGTAATCTCCGGCTCAATGTCCCGGACGATTTCGGCATTGCCGGTTTCGCGAATGAGCCCTTCACTGAGTTTGTACAACCCGGGCTCACATCAACTGATCAGAATCCTGAAGAAATGGGACGGCGGGTGGCATCACTCTACCTGGAAAATCCGGTTTTCCCGGACATTAAAAGGGAAGTCATCAAACCAAAACTGATTGTCCGTGGTTCAACTCTTAGAAATATGGCCGTTTAATTTTTAAAACCTTAACATTATGTCAGTCCACTATGAAATACGGTATTCCAATCATCCAGAGGATGCGCGGCATTACGACACCGAGCGGATCAGAAAAGAATTTCTGGTTCAGGGGATCATGAAAAACGATGAGATCAACCTGGTCTATTCCTTTAACGACAGGCTGATCGTCGGAGGGTGCATCCCTGTCAAAAGGCAGCTGCTGCTCGAATCCATCGACCCGCTCAAGTCGGGCCATTTTCTCGACCGCCGTGAGCTGGGCGTGATGAACGTCGGGGGGAAAGGCATGATCATCATTGATGGTAAAGAAATGAGTATCGGGTACAAGGAGGCGCTTTATGCCGGCAGCGGAGCCAAAGAAGTCATCTTTGCAAGTGCCGATCCCTCCAAACCAGCACACTTCTATATCAATTCGGCACCAGCACATACCTCCTACCCCACAAGGCTTGTCACCCTTGCCGAAGCCGATGTGGTCGAAACCGGTGCACTCGAAACATCCAATGCCCGGAAAATCAATAAGCTCCTGGTAAACAGCGTGATTCAAACATGTCAGCTTCAGATGGGTATGACTGAATTAAAACCCGGCAGTGTTTGGAACACGATGCCACCGCATGTGCACAGCAGAAGGATGGAAGCCTATTTCTATTTTGAAGTACCTGAAGATCAGGCAGTCTGTCATTTCATGGGAGAACCCCGGGAAACACGTCATATCTGGTTGAAGAATGAAGAAGCCGTGATATCGCCCGCCTGGTCCATTCATGCTGCTGCAGGAACAAGTAATTATTCTTTTATCTGGGGTATGGCCGGCGAGAATCTGGACTATGGCGACATGGATGCCGTCAGGATCGGCGACATCAGGTAATATCTTCATGATTTTCAATGTTAACGCTTAAAACCATTTCGAATGTCACTTGAATTATTCAGCCTGAAAGGCAAAAGAGCCCTGATCACAGGGGGCACGCACGGACTTGGCATGGCCATAGCTAAAGGTCTGGCCGGTGCCGGAGCAGAAATCATCATCAACGACATTTTCCCGGAAAAGCTGCAAAAAGCCGCCGAACAGTACGCGAAAGAAGGGATTGATGTCCATACCTTCCTTTTCAGTGTCACGGATGAACAACAAGTCATCCGGTATACGCAGAAAATTGAGAAGGAAGTCGGTCCGATAGATATCCTGGTGAACAATGCAGGCATCATTAAGAGGATTCCCATTCTCGACATGAAGGTGGAAGACTACCGGGAGGTTCTGGACATCGACCTTGTGGCACCGTTCATCATGGCGAAACATATTGTGCCCGGGATGATCCGGCGGGGCCACGGGAAAATCATAAATATGTGTTCCATGATGAGTGAACTGGGCCGGGATACGGTTTCTGCTTATGCGGCGGCCAAAGGCGGGCTGAAGATGCTGACCAAAAATATGGCCACTGAATGGGCAAAGCACAACATCCAGGCCAATGGCATCGGACCCGGGTATTTTGCCACCGACCAAACCGCCCCGATCAGGGTTAACGGTCACCCATTCAACGATTTTATTCTTCAGCGTACGCCGGCAGGACGTTGGGGTGAGCCTTCCGACCTTGCAGGTACCGCCATATTCCTGGCATCGCGGGCCTCCGATTTTGTAAATGGCATCGTAGTATATGTCGATGGTGGTATTCTGGCCACGATCGGCAAACCGGCCAATGAATAAAAAATCAGCGGATTAATTATTTAACTTCAAAACATACTATCATGAAATTTAGGTTTTATCACCTTTTCAGCATGGGAATGCTTCTCCTGCTGGCCTCCTGCACCGGGAAAAAGAACGTTACGGTACGTTTTTCCAATCCGCTCGGCACGGCGCTAAAGGAAGATGTCGTCCGTATTCCTGCGGAGTTTTACCGCGACAGTATCGGTGAAATCCCTGCCGGTCAGCTTCCTATATTTATCTTCAACGGGGATACCCTTCCCTCCCAGTGTGTTGATTTCAATCACGACGGCAGCACCGATGATTTTCTTGTCCTTCTCAGCCTGCCTGCAAACGGATCCGAAGACGTAAATGTCGTTTATGTTCCCGGAACGCAATATCCTGTTTTCAAACGAAGGACCAATATCCGTTTTGCAAGGCACGTGGATCATCCTGAAGAACTCGATACCGCCACCAGGGCACAGACAGCTGATACCAGGGTCACCTCCAAAATATTCCAGATGGAAGGCCCTGCATGGGAAAATGATAAAGTCGGTTTCAGAAATTATTTCGACCTCAGAAACGGCACGGACATATTCGGCAAACAGACAGCTGAAATGGTCCTCGACAGTGTAGGGTACAACCGGAGAATTCAGATGCCCGATGGCCTTGTGGTAGGTGCAATATACCATAATCTCAGTTCATGGGGTATGGATATCCTTAAGGTTGGAAACTCGCTGGGGGCGGGTTCAATCGCCCTGTCGGTGAACGACTCCCTTTACCGCATCGGGGATAACGGTTTCGGTACTTTTAAACGTCTTTTTGAAGGACCACTGGAAAGTGAATTTATGTTTGGATTTCCTGAATGGAAAGCCGGAAAGGACAGCTTCAACATCAACCAGTACATCTCCGTCACTGCCGGCACATACAGGTATAAGAGCAGCCTGATCACAGGCAGGGCCGGCAACGGTGTCGCCTTTGTAACCGGTATCGTAAATATGCACAGTGATTCCCTTTATGTCGAAAAGGTTTCAGAGCATTACACCGCCCTGCTCACCCATGCGGTCCAGTCGGAAGATACCGCCATGCTGACCATGGCTCTTCTGATCCGGGATGATGAACTGGCAGGATATGGCAAGACAAGGAATTCGGGTGAGGGTATCATCGACACCTACTATGCCAGGCTGAAAACCAATGAGGGCGTCCCGGTAAGCTATTGGTTCTACGCTTTCTGGGCTACTGCAAATCCCGAATTTAATGGCATGAAAAACGTTCTCGGCATCATCCGGAAGGATGCCGGCCTGATGGAAAATCCGGTCACCTTCAGGAGAATCAAATAAATTCTATTGAAATCCGTTTAACTTTCACTATTTTCGAACAATAATCGAACGATAATGGCACGTTTTACAAGACTGCAGGTTGCTGTCAAAATGGGAGAACAAGGTCTAATACCTGTCCTCTACCATCCCGATGCCGGGGTAATGAAGGAAGTATTGAGGGCCTGTTACCTTGGTGGCGGCAGATTGTTTGAGTTCACCAACCGGGGCGACTACGCGCATGAGGTCTTTGAATCGCTTAATAAGTTTGCGGCTGCGGAGCTTCCTGAGATGATCCTTGGCGTCGGATCGGTGGTGGATCAGGGAACGACTGCTTTATACCTTCAACTGGGGGCAAATTTTGTAGTCTCACCGGTGCTGAAGGAAGATATGGCCATAACATGCAACCGCCGCAAAGTACTGTGGATGCCGGGATGCGGAACGCTGACCGAAATTTCGAGGGCTGAAGAACTCGGCGCCGAAATAGTAAAGATATTTCCCGGATCTGCTGTCGGCGGGCCGAAGTTTGTCAAGGCGGTCCTGGGTCCGTCACCCTGGACATCGATTATGCCCACAGGTGATGTGGATCCTTCCAAAGATAATCTGCAGTCATGGTTCGGTGCCGGCGTCTGTTGTGTCGGCATGGGTTCAAACCTGATCAGCAAGGACCTGGTCGGGAAAAAGGATTGGAAGACCCTGGAAAAGAGGATAAGCGATACCCTGGAACTTATCCGTAATATCCGGGGTCAATAAGGAGGAAAGTTATGAGAAGGATGTTTTTCGTTACTCTACTGTTCAGCGTAACCCTTTTTTCGTGTTCACATAAAGAAAAGGTGAAGGTTCTGAAACTGGCCCACAGCCTCGATCCTTCACACCCGGTTCATAAATCCCTGGTTTACATGGCCGATCGTTGTAAAGAGCTTTCCGGTGGAAAGCTGCAAATCCAGATCTACCCTTCCGGTCAGCTTGGATCAGAACAGCAATGTGTTGAACTTTTGCAGATCGGCAGCCTGGCGATGACTAAAGTTTCGGCCGCCGTTATGGAAGGTTTTGTCGATCAATATAAAGTACTCGGAATGCCTTATATTTTCCACTCCAAAGAACATGCATTTAAAGTTCTCGACGGAGAAATCGGCCGGGAATTGCTTGATGATCCCGAACCTTACTGGATCAAAGGTCTATGTTTTTACGATGCCGGAAGCCGGAGTTTCTACACCGTCAATAAGCCGATTTACACACCAGATGACTTGAAAGGCCTGAAAATCAGGGTTATGAAAAGCATGATCTCAATGGAACTGGTCAAGATACTGGGCGGCTCACCTACCCCCATCTCGTTCGGTGAACTTTATACTGCCCTTCAGAGCGGTGTGGTGGACGGAGCCGAGAACAATCCCCCAAGTTTTTATACCTCGCATCATTACGAGGTCTGTAAATATTATTCCCTGGATGAGCACAGCATGGTCCCCGATGTTCTGATCATCAGTCTGAAAGTATGGAAAAGCCTTACCGACCAGGAAAGAAAGTGGCTACAGCAGGCGGCCAACGAATCTGTGGTGAAAGAACGGGTGTTATGGGCCGAATCGGTAAAGGAGTCACTCGAAGCGGTTCAGAAAGCCGGTGTAAAAGTCATTTACCCCGACAAGAAGCCGTTTGCAGAAAAGGTAAAACCCATGTATGAAATGTTCAGGGATCAGCCGAAGATATACAGTCTTATAAAAAGAATCCAGGCCGTGCAGTGACGTTTCTTATGGAAGTTACGACCTACACGGGGCATATCCTGAAATGGGGAATCAGGAATCAATGTCGTTTAGATAAGCTCCCTGAGCGTAGCCGAAGGTGGTCCCTGAGCGTAGCCGAAGGGTGTACTCATTTTTGCGTTGAATCTAACGGTCCCTGAGCGCAGCCGAAGGGATTTTATCCAAACGACATTGAATCAGGAATACCTAATTATTGAAATGGCAACGGATGAAATTTAACAGAATACTGAATAAAACGCTTGAAGTCTCACTGATTTTTGTGATGTCAGTGCTTGTCGTTGACGTTATCTGGCAGGTGGCCAGCCGTTATGTACTTTCGTCTCCCAGTTCTTTCACCGATGAGCTGGCAGGCTTCCTGCTGATCTGGACCGGTCTGATGGGGGCGGCCTATGTTGCCGGAAAGAATGAACACCTCGCCATCGACATCCTGTTGCAGAAAACGAGGGAAAGCCGTAAAAAGTCCCTCGAGGTACTGATCAATCTCATCGTCTTCCTGTTTGCCCTTTTTGTCATGGGTATCGGAGGCTCCTGGCTGGTTTATACGAGGTTTGCCCTCGATGTTAAATCGGCAGCTCTTGAACTGCCCCTGGGTTATGTCTATACTGTAGTACCCCTGAGTGGTATGCTGATCATGTATTACAGTCTTTTTAATATCTATCTGATAACCAAGAAAAAGTAATTCCTATACCTGCCAGCTTATGGAAATCCTCGTCCTGGTCCTCAGCTTTGTCCTTCTCCTGTCGATAGGTGTTCCGATAGCCTTTAGCATAGGTGTTTCAGGTATCATCACCATGCTTTTTTCCATCGATTCCCTGGCGGCCTTTACCACCTTTGCCCAGCGGATGGCGACCGGCCTTGACAGCTTTGCCCTTCTGGCCATTCCATTCTTCATACTGGCAGGCAACATCATGAATTCCGGCGGGATTGCTATCAGGCTGATAAATTTAGCCAGGGTACTGGTTGGTGGATTACCTGGCGGACTGGCTTTCGTTAATGTGATCGCCAATATGCTTTTCGGGGCCATCTCCGGTTCGGCTGCCGCTTCAGCTTCAGCTATCGGAACGATCATGACGCCGGAGATGAAGAAAGAGGGCTTCAATGAAAATTTCAGTGCAGCCGTCAATATTACTTCGGCTACCACAGGGCTTTCCATACCGCCAAGTAATATTCTTATCGTCTATTCCCTTGCCAGCGGGGGTGCTTCCATTACGGCACTATTCCTCGCCGGTTATATTCCCGGGATACTTACGGGTGTGTCGATTATGCTTGTCGCCATGTCGATGCTGGTTTACAAAAACCGGGGAGTGCGCGGTGTCACGTCTGTCATCCTGAAGTTTCTGGGTATTACGGCCGCCATCATCGCTGTGGGTGCCGGTTTACGTAGTTTTGCCGGGTACATGCCAAAAACCGTCAGCGTGCCGGTTTTCGCCTTACTCGGCCTGTTATTGACCTTTCTCGCTGTAAGGCGATTGATACGGAGGAAAGACCAAACGATTAACGCTCTTCTCAAATTCGTGGACGCCATTCCTTCATTACTGCTGCTGGTCATTGTGATCGGGGGAATTGTTGCCGGGTACTTTACCGCTACTGAAGCCTCTGCCATTGCCGTACTGTATGCACTCATCCTGTCATTCATCTATCGTGAGATCAGTATCAGAGACCTGCCACAGATCATCCTGAGATCGGTGAAGACAACAGCAATAGTCCTTCTACTGGTAGGAACGTCCATTGGACTTTCCTGGATCATGTCCTATGAAAATATCCCCCAGAATGTAAGTGAAGGATTGCTGCATATCAGCTCGAACCCCTTTATCATCCTGCTGATCATCAATCTCATCCTGCTGGTTGTAGGCACATTCATGGATATGACTCCGGCGGTGCTGATTTTTACACCCATTTTTCTGCCTGTGGTCACCGCTCAACTGGGTATGGATCCTATCCATTTTGGCATCATCATGGTGCTGAACCTGAGTGTGGGTCTATGTACACCCCCTGTAGGCTCTGTACTCTTTATTGGTTGCAGTGTGGCGAATATAAAAATTGAAAAAGTGATCAAACCCCTCCTGCCCCTGTTTGTGGCCATGATAGTAGTCCTGATCCTTGTAACGTATATCCCGGGACTTAGTCTCTGGCTGCCACACCTGCTCGGAAAATAAGGGGCTCAGGAAAATCGGTGAGTCTTTCACCGTCCATACACGAGGAATCATTCAGAACCTGTCCTTCGGATAGACTCACCATGCTCACAGCTGTCCATTCGATCTGTTTCTTCCTGTAAATAATGGGACGAAAACATAATCTTTATTATAAATTGGATATATTTGTAATAACTTTGAGATCACAAGTATGGATCGAAAAGGGATAACTGTTTTTTGGGATATTAAACTTTCCTGTTAATGCAGGCCGATTTCTTTAAATACATTGTACTGGATGGGATTTCGCCGGTATGTTTGACTATTTCCGGATTTCATAACATTCTCTCCATTAATACATTCATTGAAGAAAATCTCTGGATTTATCATCTTTTTGCCCTAATCCTGATTACCCTTATTGTCATTTTCCTCATCAAACTTTCTTCGATTAACAAAAAGAAGAAATTCATCGACGACCTGGCAAAAAAAGAGGGACCCCTGGGATCGAAAAATATTCTGTATACCCTCATTGATACCCTCCCTGACTTTATTTATATCAAGGATCTGAACAGCCAATTTATCATTGCTAATAAGAAACTTGCCCGTACGGTGGGAAAAAATGAAGGAGAAGAACTTATCGGGTTGTCGGATCATGACGTCTACCCGAAAAAACTGGCAAATGAGTTCAGAAAGAACGAGATTGAAATCATGACCACGGGTAATGCCGTCATTGACCACCTGGAAAAAGGACTCGATGAGGATAAGAAGGAAATATGGGTCAGCTCCACAAAAATTCCCTTTCGTGATGTGTCCGGAAATGTGATAGGACTGGTAGGTATTGGACGAAATGTGACAGCCTGGAAAAAATCCGAAGAAGAACTGGCAAAGAAAACATCGGCTCTGCATGAAGCCAATTCACTTTTGGAAGAGCGTCAGGAAGAGATCCTCCAGCAGCAGGAAGAACTCAGGACACAGACCGAAATGGTGCTGGAGGAAAAGAAACAACTCAGAATCCTTGTGGACAACATGCCGGACCGGATCTATATCAAAGACAGAAAGAGCCGGTTTATTATCGGAAATATCCATGTTGCCAAGGTAATGGGAGCGAATCATCCGGAGGAACTAATCGGTAAGACAGACTTTGATTTTTATGAAAAAAGTCTGGCCGAAGAATATTTCCGGGATGAACAGAAGATAATGAACGACGGCAAAGCCATTGTCAATAAGGAAGAACGAGGGCTGAACGCTGATGGTCATCAAATTGTCGTTTCCACAACAAAGGTACCGGTCTATGATGAAAGGGGAGATGTAATCGGGATTGTTGGCATCGGAAGAGATATAACTCTTCAAAAAGCTGCCGAGAAAAAACTGATGGAGAAAAGCGAAAACCTGCAGGAGGCAAATGTGCTCCTGGAAGAAAGGCAGGAAGAGATCCAGCAGCAATCGGAAGAGCTGCAGACACAGGCCGAACATCAGATCAGCATCAACAAGGAACTTGAGAAGTTGTCCATTGTTGCCAGTAAAACCGATAACGTCATCGTGATTATGGACAAAGAAGGTAATTTTGAATGGGTTAATGCCGGTTTTGAGCGGCGCTACGGAATGAAACTTGAGGAATTCATCAGGAAAAACGGAAGAAACCTCCGGCAAACTTCCACAAGCGACGATATCAACACCGTTCTCGATGAGGTGATCAGTTTAAAAAAACCTGCTATTTATGAAGCCCGGGCGATTGATACCGATAATAAACCAATATGGTCACAAACCACAATATCTCCGGTCCTGGATGATAAGGGTGATCTGGTACATATTATCTCCATCGATTCGAATATTACCAAGATTAAATACGCCGAAGAAAAGATCAATGAACAGAAAAAGGAAATTGAAAAAAACAGAGACGAACTTAAAATACTGAATGCCACAAAAGATAAATTCTTTTCCATCATTGCCCATGACCTCAAAAATCCCTTTCATTCCATTATGGGATTCTCCGACCTGCTTACACGGAACTATGATTCAATAGAAGATGAAAAAAGGCAGGAATTCATCAAGTTGATTAAAGATTCTTCGACTAGTGCCTATTCACTTCTCGAAAACCTGCTTAACTGGGCCAGGACACAAACGAACAGGATCAATTTCACTCCCACGGAAATCAACCTGAAAGATATCATCAGTGAAAATTTCCAGATGTTGAGTGTAAATGCCCAGAATAAAAAGATCCGGCTTGTTTCGCCGGTTATTAAAAATCCCATCGCCTTTGCAGATTATAACATGGTCGATACGATCATCAGAAATCTCCTCAGTAATGCCATTAAGTTTACACCCTCCGGCGGTGAAATCAGCCTGTCTGTCACTGAAAATGCTGACAGACTTATTATCAAAGTCAAAGATTCCGGTATCGGAATGTCACCGGAGGATCAGAAAAAGATGTTCAAACTGGATGAGTTTCACAGTACGCCTGGTACCAGCGGTGAATCAGGAACAGGACTGGGACTTATCGTTTGTCATGAATTTATCAAAAAACATGACGGGGAATTGCGTGTTGAGAGCTCACTCAATAAAGGCAGTACCTTCATCTTCGACCTGCCGAAAAGTAAATTACACTCCTGATTTTCAGTTCATGCCCTGAAAAGGTTCATGCAGCAATTCTTATATTTTTTCCCGCTTCCACAAGGGCACGGGTCGTTTCTTCCAATTTCCTTTTTGGGTATTTCTTTCTGTTGTTGTTGACGGTCGAGCCGCTGAACCCACTGCATCACATTTGCCGGAGCGCGTTTGGCCCTGAGTTCGTCAGTCATGAATTGCATATACGGGTGAACGTGCCCGAAAAACAGTTTGTAAGCCGGGCACAGGTAGTTTAGCCCCGGATCACCGGCAGGCGTCAGCGATATCCTGTTTTTTGGGCATTCGCCGTGACAGGCAAACCGGTAATCACATTCAAAACAATATTTAGGTAACCGGTCCCTCTTGTCTCTCCCGAAAATCTGCTGTCTCTCAGATCTGATCATCTCTTTCAGCGGAGTTTCCATAATGTTACCCAGAAGAAAATCCGAGTATACAAAGTGATCACAACTGAACAGGTCTCCGTTATGCTCCATGACCGTTGCTTCACCACAGGTCTCCGTGAACACACATAATCCGGGATTCTCTCCCACCCAGTTGGCCAGTGTGACGTCAAAGATCTGAACGAAGGTCCTGCCGACATCCTTCCTCACCCATTCATCAAAAATGGTGTTTAAAAAATTACCGTACTGTTCCGGCTCCACCGACCATTCAGTTACAGGGGCTTCATCCCGGTAATTCGGCGCTACAAGATTGGGAGCATCGTCCCTTAACCGGGTGGCCTTCCGTTCAACGATGGGAATGAACTGAATGAAACCGCTCCCAATCTCCCTTAAAAACCGGTATACTTCCAGCGGATGATAAGAATTCTCCCTGTTCACTACCGAAAGAGTATTAAACTCCACCTTATGCCTGTGCAGAAGGTCAATGCCTCTCATCACCTTTTCAAATGAACCGGTATTGTTGTTGGTCAGCCGGTGATGATCATGAAGTTGCTCAGGACCGTCTATCGAAACGCCGACAAGAAAATTATGCTCCTTAAAAAGCTCGCAGAATTCATCCGTGATCAACGTTCCGTTGGTTTGAAAGACATTCTCAATCCTTTTACCGTTGGCATACTTTTCCTGTAACTTTAATGCTTTGCGAAAATAATCCACACCAAGAAGCGTCGGCTCACCACCCTGCCATACAAAACTGACCACAGGTACCTCCTGTGCTTCAATATATTGCTTTGTGAACGACTCAAGAACGTCATCAGTCATCCGGAAATTCCGGTTATCCAGATATAGATTTTTCTTTTCAAGGTAATAGCAGTAAGTACAATTAAGGTTGCAGACCGGGCCAATCGGCTTGAGCATCACATTGAACGCAACGGGTTTGTGACCGGGGAACAATACATCCATCGTGGTTTCCTCCTTCGCTTTGATCCCAAAATTAAGAATAATATGAATCTCCGTTCAGCGATCCCACCTAAATTAGAATCTGTCTAAAATAGAGACTTAACCTGTCGAACCGAAAGAATCTGTATGAAATCACAGATGCGTACGTTCCCGGCGCTCCTCAACTCATCTCGGAGGGTGCCCCGGATCTGTATATCAGTGCTTACCGGCACATTATGCCCCCATGCACCCGCCAATTCCGGTGTACATTTTTCTTTGCGATGTTCCGGCTTACGTTCACGTGCATTGCCACAAAAAGGGATAGTACTGCTTCCTGCCCCTGCTCGCTCACCTGTCAAACCGCCTCCTGAAAAATAGTTAGCGTATATTTTACGCTAAGTTTGCAAATTATTAAATCATTTTTTACTTTTAGGTGAACGAAAATTAAGAAGGTTGAAGCTAAATCCGCACATATCCGTCGACTGTGTTGTCTTTGGTTTTGATGGTGAAAAACTGAAGGTCCTCCTTCTGAAGCGAAAATACCGGCCAGACAAAGATGGTAAAGATTTCGTCGTCGATTACAAGCTGCCTGGCGATTTCATCACCGACGAGGAGGACCTCGATTCAGCTGCAGACCGGATATTACGGGAACTGACCGGTCTTGGGAATATCTATCTCAGGCAATTCCGGGTATTTGGCTCGCCCGACCGGATCAGCCAGGAACGGGATCTGCGCTGGTTAAGGGAAACCACCGGATTACCTGTAGAGCGCGTTGTGACGGTTGCCTACTATTCTCTTATAAAAATCGATGAAAGCCGGAGGGAACCTGCCGAACAGAACAATGCCGGCTGGTTTGCTCTCAGCGATATCAGTGATCTGGCTTTCGATCATGCCCTCATTTTAAGGGAAGGGCTCAGGACCCTTCGCAAAAAACTGCAGTACGAACCAGTAGGGATGCAACTACTTCCCAGAAAGTTTACGATCAGGCAGCTTCAGAATCTTTATGAAATTATCATGGGCAGGGCACTGGATAACCGTAACTTCAGGAAGAAAGTGCTTAAAGCAGATTACCTCATTGGCCTGGATGAGAAAGAGACGGGGGTTGCTCATAAGCCGGCACGGCTCTTCCGTTTCGATAAAAAAGTTTACAACGACAGATTTAATCAGTTCGGAGGATTTCAATTTTAATTCTAATGTAAAAAGTATGTATCTGATCGGATATGATATCGGAAGCTCCTCGGTAAAGGCCAGTATACTTGATGCCGGGTCGGGAAAAACCCTGGCTTCGGCCTTTTATCCGCGGGAAGAGATGCTCATAACGGCCTTACAGCCCGGCTGGGCAGAACAGGATCCGGAGCAGTGGTGGACCAATTTACGTCTGGCCACTGCAGAAGTGCTAAGCCAGGTAGATGCAACCCGCATCAGGGCTGCAGGCATTTCGTACCAGATGCACGGTCTGGTCATGATCGACAAAAACAGGGAAGTCATCCGTCCCTCCATAATCTGGTGTGACAGCCGTGCGGTGCCATATGGTGACAAGGCCTTCCTGGACATAGGTCCGGAAAAATGCCTGTCACATCTTCTGAACTCACCCGGCAATTTCACGGCTTCAAAGCTGAAGTGGGTAAAAGAAAATGAACCGGGTCTCTTTGAGAGAATATGGAAGATCATGCTTCCCGGCGATTATATTGCCATGCGTCTGACCGGAGAAGTCAGTACGACGGTTTCCGGTTTATCCGAGGGCATCTTCTGGGATTTCAGACAAGGTGTAGTAGCTGATTTTCTGCTTGAATATTACGGTTTTGACCGGAGTGTCATCCCCGACATCGTTCCCACCTTCTCCGATCAGGGCAGAATCTCAGCCAAAGCCTCTGCTGAGCTTGGTCTTCCGGCTGGCATACCGGTATCGTACAGGGCCGGAGATCAGCCAAACAACGCCTTTTCACTGAACGTGCTCAGGCCGGGAGAAATTGCTGCCACAGCGGGAACCTCAGGTGTCGTTTACGGCATCAGTGATGAAGTGAAATACGATCCCTTCTCGAGGGTGAACACATTTGCCCATGTCAATCACACCGCAACGGCGAACAGGCTTGGAGTACTCCTGTGTATAAACGGTACCGGCATATTGTATTCCTGGCTGAGGAAGAACCTGTCGGGCGATCTGGACTATACTTCACTCAATGACCTGGCTTCATCAGTACCTGCCGGATCTGAAGGTCTCTGTATCCTGCCTTTTGGCAACGGTGCCGAGCGTATGCTGGGGAATGCAGATCCGGGTTGCAGCATTCACGGACTGAACTTCAATCTTCATAACAATGCTCACATGATCAGGGCTGGTCAGGAAGGCATCGTTTTCGCCATTCACTACGGAATGGAAATCATGAAAACGACCGGTATTGATCCGTCTGTGATCAGGGCCGGGAAGGCCAACATGTTCCTCAGCCCCGTGTTCAGGGATACCCTTGCCGGCATCACCGGTGCAACTCTTGAGCTTTACAATACCGATGGATCCCAGGGTGCTGCCCGCGGGGCGGGAATCGGCTCCGGCATTTATTCATCAGTCTCCGGGGCTTTTAATAACCTTGAACGGCTCGAAGTGGTCGAACCTGACACTCGGAACAAAGAAGTATATGATGCAGCCTACCGGAACTGGTTGAACTATTTTGAATCCATAACTAAAAACGATTAATACAATGGAATATTTAACAGGTGACAAGGAATTCTTTCCCGGGATAGGGAAGATACACTACGAAGGAAAAGCATCCAAAAATCCGCTGGCCTATAAATTTTACAATCCCGACAAGGTACTCCGGAACGGTAAGACGATGAAAGACTATTTCCGCTTCGCCATGGCATACTGGCACACCCTGACCGGAAAAGGTGGCGACCCTTTCGGTCCCGGGACCAGGGATTTTCCGTGGGATGAGAAAGGCGATGCCGTCGGAAGAGGAAAGGACCGGATGGATGCCGCATTTGAATTGACCACGAAGCTGGGTATGCCCTACTATTGTTTTCACGATTTCGATCTGATCGATGAAGGCAGCAGCATCAATGAGACGGAACATAATCTCGGTATCATGGTGGATTATGCCAGGCAGAAGCAAAAAGAGTCAGGGGTAAAACTGCTCTGGGGAACAGCCAATCTCTTTTCGCATCCGCGGTATATGAACGGTTCTGCCACCAATCCTGATTTCCAGGTGCTCCCGTGGGCAGCTGTCCAGGTAAAGAATGCCCTTGACGCCACGATCGCCCTGGGTGGAGAAAATTATGTTTTCTGGGGTGGACGTGAAGGGTATATGTCCCTGCTTAACACCGATATGAAAAGAGAGACCGAACATCTCGCACGTTTCCTCCACACCGCAAAAGATTACGCCCGACAGAACGGTTTTAAGGGTACTTTCCTGATCGAACCCAAACCTATGGAACCCACTAAACACCAGTACGATTTTGATACAGCAACCGTTATCGGATTTCTGCGTCATTTCGGCCTCGACCATGATTTTAAACTCAACATCGAAGTGAACCATGCCACACTTGCCGGTCATACTTTCCAACATGAACTCCAGGTGGCCGCAGATGCCGGACTGTTCTGCAGTATCGATGCCAACCGTGGTGATAATCAGAACGGATGGGACACTGATCAGTTCCCTATAAACATTTATGAACTTGTTGAAGCCATGCTGGTCATCATTGAAGCGGGCGGCTTCACCACCGGTGGTATCAATTTCGATGCAAAAGTGAGACGGAACTCAACCGATCTGGAAGACCGCTTTATCGCCCATATTGCAGGCATGGACGCTTTCGCCAGAGCCTTTCTCGTTGCTGAAGAGATCCTTGAGACGTCAGACTACCGGAAACTGCGCAAGGAAAGGTATGCTTCTTTTGATTCGGGCGACGGGAAGAAATTCGAAGAGGGAAAGCTGAGCCTGGAAGATCTCCGGAAAATTGCGATCGCCAAAGGTGAGCCATTGCAAATCAGTGGTAAACAGGAGATGTTTGAAGCCCTGATCAATCAGTACATTTGAGATATTGTATTTATTAATATGACCGTACACACCGGGACCTGCCAACTGTGTCCCGGCGAGTCCTTTCTTCCTCTCATATAGAAGAAGGAAAGAACGGTCTCAACCATGTCAAACCCGAAAATCATGAATTCATCCCGTCAAAATTTCATCCTGGTCTTTGGCCTGACCCTCGTAGCAACCCTGGGCGGCTTGTTATTTGGTTATGATACCGCGGTGATCAACGGTGCAATAAAAGCCCTGGGGAACTTCTTCATAGAACCTCTCCGCAGTAATCCCGACATGGCCATAAACGTCATCGTGGAATTTAAAATTGCGGCTACCATCTGTTTTGCGATTGTAGCCATCCTGGTGGGCAGCTTCTTTTACAGGCTCTTTGGAACTGCCAGGGGAACACTTTACAGCGTGATCCTGATCATACTCACCGGAATGTTAGTGTATTTTAAATTTCTGGCCCTTCCAAATGAACTGACGGAAAACATGGCCAATTCGATCAGCGGATTTACCATTGCCAGTGCATTGATTGGGTGCATTATCGGAGGTTCTGTCGGAGGTTATATCAGTCAGACGATTGGGCGGAAAAAAGGACTCCTCCTGGCAGCCGCATTGTTCCTTATCTCAGCGGTCGGTTCGGCCATTCCCGATAAGATGAATTTCCTGGGTGCTGAGGTCATCAGCAGCTTCATTTTTTACCGTGTCATAGGAGGAATCGGCGTTGGGCTGGCATCCATGCTTTCGCCCATGTATATCGCTGAAATAGCTCCGGCCGGAATCAGGGGTAAGCTGGTTTCGTGGAACCAGTTCGCGATCATCTTTGGTATGCTGGTGGTATATTTTGTCAATTATTCCATTGCCCGCGGACAACAGGATGAATGGATCAATCAAACCGGCTGGCGCTGGATGTTTGCTTCAGAGACCATACCTGCAACCATCTTTTTGATCCTTCTGTTTTTCGTGCCCGAGACGCCAAGATTCCTGGTCCTGAAGAGTAAGGAAGATCAGGCTATGCATCTGCTTACCAGACTTACGAACACTTCGAAGGCACAGGAAACGCTGGCTGAAATCAAGGGAACCCTTGTACATAAAAACTCTCCCTGGCTGAGTTACGGAGGCCTGGTCATCGTCATCGGGATATTCCTGTCCGTATTCCAGCAGTTTGTGGGAATCAACGTTGTTTTATATTATGCATCCAGCATTTTCAGTAATATGGGAAGTTCAACCGATACCTCCCTGCTTCAGACCATCATTGTCGGGCTCGTCAATCTTGTCTTTACGGTTCTGGCCATCTTCACCGTCGACAAGTTCGGCCGCAAGCCTCTCCAGATCATCGGGGCCCTGGGCATGGCTGCCAGTATGATCTGCCTGGGTTTCAGTTTCTATTTCGGCAATCTTGGCCTTATCGCCCTGATCTTTATGCTCACCTATACCGCCTTTTTCGCCATGTCGTGGGGACCCGTAACCTGGGTACTCCTGTCAGAGATCTTTCCTAACTCCATCAGGGGAGCCATGTCTATCGCTGTGGCAGCCCAATGGATCGCCAACCTGATCATTTCCTGGACATTTCCTATCATGGATGGCAATCCCTGGCTTTCCGGAACATTCCATAAAGGATTCGCCTACTGGATTTACGGTGTAATGGGTATACTTGCGGCCGTATTCGTCTGGAAACTTGTCCCTGAAACAAAAGGGAAGACACTTGAGGAAATGGAAGGTCTTTGGAAGAAAGGTTAATGGAATAAGATCCAATATTTATCTCATTCGCCGGGATGGTATTATTTCTTATTCAGTTCTTTTTGCCTGTTAATAACAGATTTTACCGGATTCACAATTCTGTCCAGCAGCCTGGCATCGTCGGTAATAATTTCCGCCGTGCCCTGCATATCCTGGGCAAAATTGGTTTTAATACCATATGTGGTGGTAAGCCCGTTGGGTAAGCTGACAAGGACGGAATAAGCATTATCACTGGCCACCAGTGAAATATTCCGGATTTCCCCTTTCACAATACCGTATTCCATATATGGATAATTGGCGAATTTAATGTTAACACTCTGTCCCGTCTTTACTTTCCCTGAGCCCGAAATGGGCAGCTCCATCTTACCGATGATGTCACCGGCATTTTCCGGAATGACAGTCATCACTACATCACCCTGCCTGACATTCTGGTTTTCACTCCAAATCCGTGTAAAGCTTACAATCCCGTCTATCGAGGAGCGCAGGATAAATTTCTCATCCCAGGCAGCCAGGGATGCCGAAAGATTATTAAAAGCTTCAATGACCTGGAGTTTAAGTTTTCCGGCCTGGTCATTTTTCTGCAGTTCGAGATCGAGTATCATCTGCTGAAGTTTTGAGATCTCGATCTCATTATTAACGATGACACTTCGGGATTCTTCAAAAGCCCGTTGTTTCATCAGAAATGCAGACTTGGATTTTTCAAAATCCGCCTGTGGAACAACACCCTGGCTATGAAGGGTTGAATCCCTGCTGAACTGGTTCTGTGCCAGGTTCACTTCGTCACTGATGATATTGCTCTGTTTTTTCAACGTCCATGAATAAGCCTGGTAGCGTTTAATCTCTTCTTTCAACGATTCGATTTTCAGAGCATGGTAATCAAGTTTGATAAAATTAATCAGATCTTCGTACTGTTTCAGGAAATTGGCATATGCAGTTTGGATATCTCCCAGCTTCAGGTTGCCAGGAAAATGTATAACGGTATCTTTTGAAGGATTATCGAGTAAAAGCCTGTATGTATCGAGGTGAGATTTCAGTAGTTGAACATCACTAAAATCAGCTGTGCTGGCAATCAGGGCCATGATCTGACCGTTCGTTACTTTCTGGTTATCCTGGACAAGGAGTGTAGCAATCCTCCCATCGGTTTTAGCGACGGCGTTGTAAGGTGGATTTTCGGTAGTTACATAGATTTTTGCTGTAACAATATAGGGATATTTGAACACCCAGCTGCCAAAAAGGATCAGTCCGATGGTAATAAACAACAGCAGGATTCCCCATCTGACGATCCAGTGTGGTATATGTCCGAGTATCTCCCTGACTTCCTCACTCCGGTGATCCGGCACATTATTCCAGTTTTCTTCAGGCATAATTACTTGTTTAGGGGGTATTAAATTACACATTTTTTCGATCAGGATACAAATTTCGGGAAAGATGTTTAACCCGACCCGTCACGAAGGTTCTTTAATAAACCAGGCGGGGGTGCGATAATTCGCACCCCCGCCTGGTTTATTAAAGACCTGTAAGATTAAGCCCGGGATCAGGCATCAATCTTGGCATACTTGGCATGTTTCTCGATAAATTCGCGGCGGGGCGGCACATCGTCGCCCATCAGCATGGAGAAGATCCGGTCGGCTTCAGCGGCACTTTCAATGGTGACCTGGCGCAGAGTACGGTGTTCCGGGTTCATCGTCGTATCCCACAGCTGTTCAGCGTTCATTTCACCCAGACCCTTATACCTCTGCACGTGTACTCCGGCAGTCCCTTTAGACATCTCCTCAACGAGTTGTTTACGTTCTTCCTCTGTCCAGCAATATTTTTCCTGGTTGCCTTTTTTTAACTGGTACAGAGGCGGCGTAGCAATGTAGAGGTACCCACTTTGAAGCAACTCATTCATATACCTGAAAAAGAATGTCATGACCAGGGTGGAGATATGGCTTCCGTCGACATCGGCATCCGTCATGATGATAATTTTATGGTAACGAAGGCCGTCAATATTCAGGGCTTTGCTGTCCTCTTCCGTTCCGATGTTAACCCCTAGTGCTGTAAAAATGTTTTTGATTTCATCATTTTCGAAGATCTTATGCTGCATGGCTTTCTCCACATTGAGTATTTTTCCCTTAAGGGGGAGAATAGCCTGGAAGTTCCGGTCACGTCCCTGTTTGGCCGTTCCGCCGGCAGAATCACCCTCAACAATGAATATTTCAGTTTTTGCAGGATCTTTGTCGGAACAATCGGCCAGTTTTCCCGGGAGGCCGGCGCCGGAGAGCACATTTTTACGCTGAACCAGTTCCCTGGCTTTGCGTGCAGCGTGCCGGGCCATTGCCGCAAGGATCACTTTGGATACAATGGTCCTTGCGTCCTTGGGATGCTCCTCCAGATAGTTGGTCAGCTCACCGCTGACAGCACCATCAACAACGCCCATAATATCGGAATTTCCCAGTTTGGTCTTGGTCTGACCTTCAAACTGTGGCTCTGCCACTTTTACTGAGATAATCGCGGTAAGCCCTTCCCTGAAATCATCCCCGTTGATATCGAATTTAAGTTTGGCGAGCATGCCGGATTTTTCGGCATACGATTTAAGGGTACGGGTCAGCCCACGCCTGAATCCGGCAAGATGGGTACCGCCTTCAATGGTATTGATATTATTCACGTAGGAGTGAATATTTTCCGAAAAGGAAGTATTGTAATGAAGGGCTATCTCGACGGGGACCCCGTTTTTCTCAGTATCGATATGGATGATCTCATCGATGAGTTTCTCGCGGTTCACGTCCAGGAACCGAACAAATTCCTTCAATCCTTCTTCAGAATAGAAGTTCTCATGACGAAAATTCTGTTCACCGTTTCCGTTCCCGTTTTCATGACCATTGTCATTGCCGTTACCGTTACCGTTCTCCTCAAGTTCCCGTTTATCGATAATGGAAAGCTTAATACCTTTGTTCAGGAAGGCCAGCTCACGAAGCCTTGAAGCAAGGATCTCGAAATTAAAGGTGGTTGTTGTGAATATTTCATGATCCGGTAAAAAAGTGATGATGGTTCCGGTTTTATCGCTAGTGCCTATTTCCCTGACTGAATACAGGGGTTTACCTCTTCCGAATTCCTGTTCATAGATTTTTCCACCAAGATGGACAACTGCTTTCAGATGAGAGGAAAGGGCATTTACACAGGAAACACCAACACCGTGAAGTCCACCCGATACCTTATATGAATTCTTGTCAAATTTACCGCCTGCATGTAACACCGTCATCACCACCTCAAGAGCAGACTTTTTCTCCTTCTCCATGATATCAACCGGGATTCCCCGGCCGTCGTCGGTAACGGTAACCGATCCGTCTTCATTGATGATCACATCGATGTTGCTGCAATACCCGGCCAGGGCTTCGTCAATAGAATTGTCGACAACTTCATACACAAGATGATGAAGGCCTTTAACACTGATATCGCCAATATACATGGCAGGCCTCTTACGAACGGCTTCCAGCCCTTCAAGGACCTGAATGTTGGTCGCGGTATAAGTTTTTCCGTTTGTTCCTTCAACTAAATTTTCGTTTAATTCTTTCTCTTTATTATCCATGAATTCATAATTTATGTACACACAAAATATGCCTTTAGGATCATAAATGATGATCCTCTCCGGTCAATGTCCGATCCGTGATTTGAGTTGTTAAAAATTGCTTTCCTGACAGGGAAAAACCGGGGCTTTGTCCAGACCCCTAATCGTATATAAAAAAGCCTGTACTTCAATTATTTACATTAACCATCCAACATCACAAATTTTCTAATCAAAGATACGAAAAAACCATGGTTTTTACATGCGAAAAGCGAAGTATTTTTGGTAGTTTTTCAACAAAGAATGAACAGTGTAACCACTCTGAAATTCAAATTATTAGACAAGCAGAACAACATTGAAGCGGGACAACATTAAAAACGTTCGGAAACACTTTTAAGATATTGATTACAAGGCATAAGTAAAACCGACCATGGCCTGGAAGCGCTGGGCAGGATACTGGTTCCAGATCTGGTATTTTGAGGCCGTGAAATTATTCAGTTTTACAAAGAAAGACAAGAGCTTTGTATAGCGGTATTCGACCGACAAATTGGCATCAAGGTAAGGTTTGAGTTCAATGGGATCTGGTGTGCCCGGCGCGAACCTCTTGCCGGTATAGAACAGGTTGGCATCGACCAGTATTTTATCCCTGAGGTTATACGAAGCACCCAGATTGGCATCGAAATCCGGCCTGTGCCATGGATATGCCAGGCTGTCGAGTTTATAGTGATAGTATCGGGCTGTGAGCATCAGACGCAAATTTTCGCTCTGGTTCCAGGTAATCTCTCCCGAAGTTTTCAGGACAGCGGCATTATCATACTGAACGGTGAACTGGTTCTGAAGGACATTGGCAGTATCGTTCACAAAAAAGTACATATCGCTGACCTGGGTATAGGAAAGCCTGAAATCAAAAGCCATTTTTGAACTGTACTGCCCTTTCAGTCCGAAAAATCCGTTCAGCCCGTAATCTGAATTTCTTACCGACAGCCCCGGGAGGATGTAAGGATTCTCGAAAAGGATCTTACGGTAACTGTTGATTTCCCGGTAACCGTCAATGCCCATGTAAGGGATCAGAACATTTTTGACAATGTTGAACTGGAAATCGGCCTTTGGATAGATATGAATCGCACCACTTCCCCGAATATCCGTTGTCGTGTTCAACCCAATCAGAAACCGCCAGTCTTCACTGGCTTTGGTGACATAAGGATTGAACCTGACCACCAGGTTATCCGTGGAGTCGATCCCTGCAGACTTATTGTAATATTCCACGCCTGTTTCTATTCCGGAATACCAGTCCCCGATAAATTTTTCAACCTTCCCGTTAATCTTCAGCGCGTTCTCTGTATTTCTGAAAGCATCACGGGTAATCTGGTCCTTAAAGTCGAGACGATAATTCAGATGGGACGAATCGGGATAGCTTGAATAGACTGCCAGGCGTATGCCGGCGGAATAGATTTTCTGCCGGTTATTTTTGTTTTCCAGAACAGTATCTCTGAGTGCTGTATTATAACCGTAATAAAGGACAGAGTTATAGCCGCCGGATAATCCTCCTTCCACCACTGATTTGTAAAAGATATGTCTGGCATAAAGTTCCCCCGCATTATCACTATAATTTTCAGGTACTTTCTGACCATTGTCCAGTTTTAGCCTGCCGTTTGATGACTGGTGTCTAAAATAGAGACCCATATCCGTTTTTCTCGATCTAAGCTGGTTCACCGTGATTTCGGCGTATGGGGTAAAATAATTTCCCAACCCAAGGGATAGCTGACTTTTATAAAGGCGTTCAAGGGGTAGTCCAATCATTCTTGCCGGCTGAATCGGCTTAATACTGAAATGGGTATCATAGCGTTTGGGTATGATGGAATATTTAAAATCCGTCGAAATCCTGGTCGAATCATTGAACTGAGGCAAAAGGTTAATCTTTTCTGCATCTGAAAGAGTTGGTGTATAAGGCTTTACAACCTTAACCTGCTTGCCGATCTGGTTTTGTGCAAAAAGCAGTGAGGGCATAAGGAGCAGTGCCGGCAGGATGGAAATAAGCTTTAAATAGGATTTCATAACGCTAACGATCAGGATTAATTCAACTAATACAAACTATCCGGCACACTGATGGTGCTGTCTGGTCCAGCAGACTTGTTCTCTTCATCTACCCTGTTGGTGATGGCTTTTTTCCGCTTGAGGGCCTCAGCTTTGATACCATCATCTTCCGTGGTATAATAATTGATAATGCTTTCCAGTGTCTGAACTGCCTGGAAATCGTCCTTTTTTGACAGGTAGATATCCGAAAGAAGCAGAAAAGATTTTCCCATCCAGAACTGATATGGGGTATTCATCTTGATGAACTCAAACACCTCTTTTTCGGCCTTATCCACGTCGCCACGGTTATAATCAATTTCAGCCATCCTGTATTTGGCTTCCGCACCTTGTTCACTATTTACCTCCCCGGCGATGCGGGAGTACCATTCGTATGCCCCGGGCATGTCGTTCTGTTTGTAGTAAGCATCCGCGATCAGGTATTTGGCTTCCCTGGCCACCGAGGGTTCCAGCTTATCCTGGAGCAGAACCTGATTGGCAGCATTGATCGTGTTCTGGTATTCCCCAAGCTTGCTGTACGATCGCATGAGTCCTGTCTCGGCTTCCTGGATATTCCCCTTGTTTTCGCCCAGGGTGACCAGTTTCTGATAAAGTCCGGCAGCAGTATTATAATCCTCCTTGTTAAATGCAATACGCGACGCGGCCACCAGCGCAGGCTCGGTGAACATATTGGCGGGCTGGTCTATGATATAGGTCAGGGAACTGAAAGCACTATCAGCCCGGTTGAGCTTCAGAAGACAATCGGCACGGTAATAATTGGCATTCAGCAGGAATGCCCCGTTGGGAAAACGCTGAAGGTAGTTATCCAGGTCATGGACCGCCTTATCGCAGTTTCCTGCCAGGTATGTATTCTCTGCCGCAGAGTAAAGAAGAGAATCCTGTTCACTGACCGATACCCCCTGCCCTATCTCATGAACATAGGCCAGGTAACCATCTACATCGTTCATCTCGACATAAATGTTTCTGATTGATTTCAGGGCATTGGATGATTCGGTTGTCCCCGGATAATCGTTTACCACCCTTTTGTAATAGGTCAGGGCATCCACATTATTTCCGGCATTCTTGTCGATCAGCCCCAGTTGCAGGAGTGTACGGCTCAGGTAATTGCTGCCAGGATAGTCGGTAATAATTTTAGTATAATCCTGCTTTGCATCCTTCGGGTCATTGAGGATCAGGTACGTTCTTCCCAGCTCATACAGGGCATCGTCGTTGTATGCCGACTGCGGATATTTGGACCGTAATTCGTTAAGTGTTTCTATCTTCTGCTGCGGACGGTCAACCAGTCCAAGGGTAAAGGCTTTCTGGTAATAGGCATAATCCACGTCCGCCTTTCCCATGGCAATCACCTTGTCGTACCAGGTTATGGCCTGCCAGTAGCTTGACTGAACAAAACGGCAATCACCCAGGCGGTTGTATGCATCGGCCAGGGTCACCGACTGGCTGTTCTGCTCCAGGTTGGTGTATTTTAAAAACCATCCTTCGGCTTTCGGATAATCCTTGCGGGAAAATTCAAGATAACCAAGGCTGTAATTTACGTTCTTGAATTCAGGCGTCTGAAGGGAGGTCGGCTCGTCGAGAAAAAGATTGTAAAAATCTTCAGCAGTATTGGCATCGCCCATACGGTAATAGGCTTCGGCGAGCCAGTAATATGTTCTGGCTTTGATGATGTCGTCGTATTTGCCGAACTTCAGGGATTTATCAAGGATGGAGACGGCATCGTCGAACCTGAGGTTGGTAAACAGTTCAAGACCACGGTAAAAGGCTACCCTCTGGTAAGCCTTCTCAATTTCACTGTCCTTGTCTTTGATCTTTTCAAGTGATTCGAGGGCCATCCTGTAATTCCTCGTATTCATATAGGCCATAACGAGATAGTGATATGCCTCATCGGTCCGTTTGGATGCCGGATACTGGGTTATATAAGAATTGAACGCCCGGATAGCCTCGTTAAACGGTGTGTACGACAGCTGATAGGTCACTTTGGCATAATTGAAGAGGGCATCTTCCTTAATGGTCTGGTCGAAATTCATCCTGGCAGCTGAAGCAAAGGCGGCGCGGGCTTTGTTTTCCTGTCCAAGCTGGATATAACAACCTGCCAGGTGGTAAAGGGCACTTTGGCTTATCTCAGAATTGTTAAGGGAGATGCGTTCAAAAATTGTGGCGGCTTCCTGGTATTTACCGGTCATATAATAGGCAAACGCCAGCTGGTACTTATCATCGATAGATAAATGCCCCACATCATCCCTGTATTTCTCAAGGAAAGGTATGGATTCCTCATATTGTCCCAGGTAAAAGTAGGATTCACCAATGATCTTGGCCATTTCCGGCGCACGCTTCTCACTTACGGTCTTCATGAGCGGCGGGGCAAATTCAATGACTTTTTCAAATTTTTTCTGAAGGTAATAGATCTGTGAGATGTAGTATGGTGCTACCGGGGCGAACGTCTCGTCACTGACAAGCGCAAGGAAGCCATTAAGGGCGGTTTCATAATTTCCCTGGACATACGCGATATGAGAATAGTAATAAAGTGCAGGAGAGGAATATTCGGTGTCAGTATCCTTGATCTCATAAAATGACACCCTTGCATTTTCGTAATCATTACGCATATAATATGCAAACCCTTTCTGGAAATAATACTCTGAGAGCTCGTCACTGTCGAGGTAGTACCGGTCGACTTTATTGAAGTAACTGATGGTTTTCGGCCAGTCCTTTTTAATATACATATACTTGGCCAGGCTGAAATAAGCATGGTTTATGAGCGGGCTCTCCGGGTTCTCATTGGCAAACTGGTATACCAGATATTCTGCATCCAGGTTCTGCAGCTCGATGGAACATAGGGCCCGGTAATATTGAGCTTCTGCTTTAAGCTCCGACTTACCATATTCCATGCCTTCAAGTGACTTTTCAAAGAAATTTTTTGCGGCTCCGTATTTTTCCTTCTCAAACAGCTCCATCCCCTTCATGAAATTATTTCCGGACCAGGTATAGATTTCGGATTTTTGTGAAAAAACCATTTGAGTCCCCGGTAAGAAGAGAAGAACCGCAAGGGAGATCAGAAATTTTCGCTTAATCATGCCAGTTTCTTTGAAGTATCCTGTAAAAATAAGAATAAATGAACATCCTATCAGGAGCGGATTTTCTTTTTAATTAACAGGTACCTGTTAATTAAAAGTTTTATTATTAGCCACAGAAGCCTGATATTTGTAAATTCGAATTCTCAGATAGAAAACGTACAATTCATCCTAAAATTGCATTTCCATGGCCCTTGACAACATTATTGAATTTCATAACATATCCGTCTCCATCAAGGATCACCTTGTTTTGTCCGCCATTGATTTCACGGTTCAGAAAGGGGAGTTTGTTTTTGTGATCGGAAAAGTCGGAAGCGGAAAAACGTCACTCATCAAAACGATTAATGCGGAGATATCTCTTAATGAGGGGAATGCCGTCGTTGCAGGGTTCAACCTGATTTCCATCAGGCAGCGGCAGATTCCCTATCTGAGACGAAAACTCGGGATCGTATTCCAGGATTTTCAGCTCATGCTCGACCGGTCGGTACATGAAAACCTGTCGTTCGTTCTCCGGGCAACCGGCTGGAAGAGCAAGGATGAGATCAATACACGCATCGGGGAGGTCCTGGAGAAAGTAGGCTTGGGTTACAAAGGATATAAGATGCCCCACCAGTTATCGGGAGGTGAACAGCAGCGGGTGGTCATAGCCCGTGCCCTTCTCAACGATCCGGAAATCATCCTTGCCGATGAACCTACCGGAAACCTCGATCCGCAAACATCTGAAGGTATTATGAACATACTCACCGAGATCAGTAAAAACGGAAGGGCCGTGGTCATGGCCACTCACAACTATAACCTGCTGAAAAAATTCCCGGCACGAATCCTTAAATGTTTCGACGGGAAACTGGTAGAGACCGACATGAATGATCCCGAGATCAAATTTCTTACAGGACAGATGGCCTAGGTAAACAGATAATCCCCATCGCCGTCCTGCAGCACACAGCCATCGCCGGAAATAGCTGCAAGCTCGGCTGTGACTGCTGAAAACCTGTGCTTTCTTTCCATTGCCAGCCAGGTTCGTTTCAGACCCGCCGCATAGTCCGCAAAGGCTTCATGCGAAGTGAAGAGAACGTTGTTACGGCGATCAGAAAGTATGTGATGGTATAATCCCCGGAAGAAATCCGTTTCGTTTTTTTTATCATACCAAAGGTATGGCGTCTTAATGGTACCGTCCCGGAAATTAAGCAGTGCGATGCCTAACCTTTCCCTGTTCCTGGAAACCTCTACCCAGATAAGCCGGAACTCGTCGGCAAATGAGCTGAAATGATAACGTTGATCGAGCGACTCATTCGGTGACGTTTTCTTTATCAGCCAGCCTTCCTTCATCCACCATTCAATCTGTTTCTGATCAGGCCGGGTGAAGTCATTGATTGATTTCTCCCTGATATAGGCCAGTTGCCCGGAAGAAGGAAAATCAAACGTATCAGCCGACATCTCCGACTGGTTTTTTTTCAGCCAGGATGCCAGACTGACGTTCATTGCCGCATTGATCAGTTTGTCGCTGAGTTTAAACAATCCGGTGTGGTCCACGGCTTTCGCCAGCCGAGTGGCTGAGGAATACGGCCTCAGGTTTTTCGCCCTGGTATGCAGGGAAGACCGTATACGGATCAGGGCGCCCTTTCTCTCCCTGATGGAAAAATCGCCCAGGCGGCTGAGGTAAGCGGCTGTACGTTGGGAAATATCGGTATGAATAATGCGACGGCCGGTAATCTCAAGGGATTCCGTCAGCAGGGGGACAGAGACCTTTCCTCCCCTGTACTGAGGATGAGCATACCAGCATGATACCCAAAAAATCCGCTCCTGTTTCTTTCCACTCAGGATGCCCGGCAAAAGCCCTGTAAAACCGGCAATGTCGCCATGGTCATCCCTGGCATAAATCAACAGGACATCTTCATCGACGGCATAAGGATTCTCAGCCTGGCTTTGAGCGCGCCAGGGGGTAATCGCAATATTTTTACCGTCCCTGGCCAACATCTCGTCGGCTGTCCGCTTGAGATCCACTCGTTTAACACGTATAAACTCCATCAGACAAAATGAATTTTCGGTATGGCTTTACAAATATTCTCAAAGGTATGCATATTCATGATATTTTCCGGACCGGACCGGATGCCAAACTCTTTTTCAATAACTCTTATCAGTATGAAATGTGTCTATGGTTCCATACTCATGAGTCAATATAATAATTCTCATGTGAGTTTAAAAAAACACATTCTGTAAATCAGAAAAATCATACCATAGATCAGAGGAGTTACCGCCATCCCTGACGTCTTACGTTGTTATGTCCGGTGAAGGACTTCAGGATGTAATAAAAATACTCAGCCTTAAGATATGTTTCAGCATCAGCAGCTGACTTTTCAAGTGGTATCCGCTGGAAATGCGGAAACGGCTCGTCCCGCTTCAGCCCCGACGTCCCAAAAGATGCATCCAGCTCCCGGTGCAGTGGGTTATACAATCTCCGGAAGACTTCCTCACCAACGCCGGTATCACTGAAAGGAAAGGAAAAGAGGGAATAGTCTACTCCAAACCTCGTTTTCAGGTCAGAAACGCTGTTCACAATTTCTTCATATTGGCTGGAAGCATCCATTTCATGGAAAGACGGATGATCCATGCTATGACCACCGATATAAAAGCCTTTTTCTACCAGTTTCCTGATCTCCGTTTCGTTCAGATAGGGCCTGTTCTTTGAAAGACAGGTAATGAAGTCGACCTCAAGGATGCCGGCAAGTCTGTCTATCAGGCTGATGCTGTCAAAGCTGAGAGATAAAAGTCTGGTCACCAGAGCCTCATCGCCTGATACCGAAAGTTCCAGCTTCGATTCAACTTCCTTCCTTATAGCAGGTGAAAGGTCTGTCCTGCGGATTTTATCGATAAGCAGCGACACTTTGTACCTGAAAAAAAGATCTTTGTTACCTATGAAATGGTTATTCAGAAAAAAAACGGCATTGATGCCTTTTTTCTCAAGGAGCGGAACGATGATGTCACTTACTTCCCGCAGTCCGTCATCAAAGCTCAGTATGAAGGCCGGTTTATCCGGGCGGCCTGTTGTATCCGGTTCAGTAAGCAACCCGGGTGAGGCGGGTTCAAAGTATTTAAGCAGTTCGTCCAGGTCCCTTCTGAATTCATCCGTACTCTTCACCCTGTACAGATGGCGGATATAAGGGGGAGGATCATCACTGACGGTGTGGTAAAAAGGAAAGATCAGCATCTTTCCGGTCCGGCGAATCATACGGGCAAGGGAGAAGGCAGATGCCACAGGTGCCAGTATATGTCTTAATTCAGTCATGGTAAGCCTTTTATTAACCTGAAGACAGCGGGCAGCCTGTTCATCGTCACAGTTGGATATTTGATCTCCCTGGCTCCGAATCCGGTGAAGAACCTGGCAATGCCCGGAATATTTGACCCTTCGAAATCAAGGACCATCCCACTTCCCTCATAACTTCCTATGATATGATCTACTATACTGAACATCGCCCTCGATGTCTTCCCTTCATCACCGGAAACCGGGATAAGATAGTATATTCTCCCGCCGAAAACAGCAAAAAAAACTGCTGCCACCAGACAGCCTTCAATTTTCGCGCCGGTAAGACGGCCGTACCCCATGGCAATCACCTTGTCGATAAAACCATTCATCCATTCGTAATGCTCGCGCGGCCTTTTCACCGGAGCGTTTTCACGCCTCAGTCTTATCAGATCGGTAATCCCGATCTTCTCGGTCAGTTCCACGAAAGGTAGTGATTTCAGTATATTTCGCTTCGTATTATCGGAGAAGGCTGCATGAATGTCGGTGTAATTCCGGCCAAGCCTGAGCTCAAAATTCGAATTGCTTTGCACGGGAAAGTTAATTCCTCTCAGATCGTTGGTATAGTTCAGGTTGAAGTGTGCATATCGGATAAAGGGCGGAACGGCACTGAGAAACTCACCGGCTTTTTCCGGGTTAACCCATGTCCCTGAAAAAATGCCGAGCTGCTGACTGTAAAAGGGCTGAAAAAGGTAAGTAATGCCAGCCTTTTTTCTCATGGTCAACGGCATCACAGCCCTGTAATCATCTTCCACAAGCCCTCCCCAGCCGGGAGCGGTAATGTCAAGGTACCATGATAAGGCGTATATCAATCCTGCTTTGGAGCTCCGGATACATTCATCCCAGCTTTTCCGGTCTATTTTGCCCTGTTCGATATATCTGATCATCTCAATAGGTTTCTTTAATCTGTGAAAGCATGTCTTCATAAACAGCTGACCAGCCTATCCATTCACCTTTATTACCCAGTGAGTCGTTATGCCAGACCGGGATAAAATATCCGCCTTCCTTTCCGACTACAGAAACCAGCTCCGTGATTTTCCGGATAGCTTCCGCAGGACTTAGTTTCAGGTAATCCTTCAGTGTACGGTCCATGACGGCAAAGGGGAAAACCTTCAATGATGTCATCTGATTTCTTTCCAGATCAAAAAAGTTGAACGGCGAAGAGGTTCCTGCCCTGAAACCGGTCCTGTCGGCATACCCCATGGAATAGTCTTCTTCAAAACCCTCTTCAGCTGACCTCCGGTATGTGGCAGGAAAATTCAGTCTCAGAAAATGTTGCCGCAACCGTGTAACCGGATGCCCGGTGACCTCTTCAAGGATCTTCCTCTCAGCCCTGAACAGCTGAAGGTCTTCGCCTGTGTGATAGGAAGGGTGAAACCCTGTCCTGAATTCAGAAGAAAGGTCCCTGGCCAGTCTGCGCCAGGCGGGATGATGCACCGGGGTGTTCAGATCAAATTTCCCGCCGGAGCCGGCCAGTAAAAAAATGGTGAGGGACTGGTCATGCTTTTCCCTGATAAAGGTATAGGAGTCATACGGATCAGGTTGAGATCCGCGTAGTATGGCGATCCTTTCCGCCAATCCCCTGACATTTCCGCTGAACGCTTGTCTGGCCATACCGCCCAGTGTCATGTAAAGACCCCTGTTTCGAATGGCCCATGCAACGTCGATATCGATCGTGGGACAAAAAGACGGGCCCGGTCTGGATATCAGGAAACGCGGGTATATTCTTTGTAATTCAGCTGACAGTGTGTTCGCCCAGCGATTGATTACCGGTACGTCCAGGAAACCCTGTCTAAACGCGAGACTTTCCGTAGCAGGGAACCGGCCGTGCTGATCGGCTGTGAACGCCAGATATTCTTCGTATCTGGTGACAAGGTAAAAAGCGGCGGAGAAGATATCAAAGTGTAAATTTCCTTCTGTAGAGGGAAACAGCAGTGTCCTGTCGCCGCTGTCCGTCACCTCCGGATTGAACATCCTGATGGTGTCCTCCTCCAGAAATCCGGATGGCAGGATCTGCAGACTGCCTTCTACCGGTTGCGCCGAATACGAAATCACGGGCCCGTCATAGCCGGATGCATCACTACGCACGGTGGTGAAGACAGGTTGAACCCCCAACAGATCACCCAGGATGAATTCTGCAATATACCTCAGCCTTGGGCTGATATTCTCACTGTAGATTAACATTCATTTTTATATATCCAGTTCAACAATGGTGATCCCGGCGCCTCCCCGTTCGACATTCTCATCAGCGTACGATTTTACCACATCGATAGCCGAGAGATACTGGCGGACCAGTTCCCGGAGGATGCCGTTTCCTTTCCCGTGCAATATCCTCAGATGACGGGCCTGTACCATAACGGCCTGATCCACAAAATCGGTCAGCATGGATATAGCTTCATCAGCCCGTTTCCCGCGAAGATCGATATTGGGGCTGAAATTCAGTTTTCGTACGCCCGATGTCCAGTCGTCCGTCTGTGAAGCTTTGGAAACAGGGCGGTCCATCTTCCGGTATTTCTCACGGCTGATTTTCTCAAGAACTCCTGTACTGACCACAGTACGAACACTTCCAAAAGCCACGGTGGCTTTGCTGCCTTTCAGCTGAAGCACTTCACCGGGGGTCTCCTGCCCTATCATCAACACATAATCACCGGTGCGGATCACAGGATCCTGTTCTTCGGCTACTTTTGGTGGTTTTCGCACCAACGCCGGATTCCGGGCCCCGATCATTTCGCCCGTCTTTTTCAGTTCTTTCATCCGTCGTGTCAGTTCATCACCCTCATCACTTAGCACTTCATCGCCGGAGCCTTCACTGACGTTCTCCCGGAAGGTCTCCAGTCGTTTTCTGACTTCCCGTGTTTTCATTCTTTCAGCCTCATTCTCGCGGATCTCCCTGATGGTATTCTCAATCTGCCGGTTGGCACCGGAGAGTAAACGCTCGGCTTCATCTTTGGCTTCCTTCAGGACCTTTTTCCTCAGCTTATCGGTATCGCTAAGCTCCATGTCGTATTTCTCCACCAGTTCGGAGAGACGTTTTTCGGCCAGACGTATCCGCTGCCTTTTTTCCTCCCAGTATTTCTTATCGCGGATGATATCTTTCAGATGTTTTTCAAAATCCACATGATCCTTACCGATCTTATTTTCGGCCGATTTCAGGATGTCTTCGGGCAGACCGATCTTCCGTGCGATTTCAAAGGCGAAGGATGATCCGGGACGGCCCGGAACAAGCTTGTAAATCGGAAGCATCTTGCTGGTATCGAACAGCATGGCACCGTTCATGATCCCTTCGGCCGAAGCGGCAAAATGTTTCAGGTTGGTATAATGAGTGGTGATGACACCAAATACACGCGAGGTATTCAAACTCTCCAGCACTGATTCGGCGATGGCTCCTCCCAGCATCGGCTCTGTACCGCTGCCAAATTCATCGATGAGCACCAGACTGGCCGGACCGGCGTTCTTCGTAAAATATTTCATATTGATGAGGTGGGAACTGTAGGTGCTCAGGTCATTTTCGATGGACTGTTCATCCCCCATGTCGATGAAGATGCTATCAAAGCATCCGCATACCGACGTGTCCGACATGGTGACCAGGAAACCGCACTGAAGCATATACTGCAGTAATCCGGCCGTCTGAAGACAAACCGATTTGCCACCTGCGTTCGGGCCCGAAATCAGAAGTATCCTGTTTTGCTTATCGAGTTTCAGGTCAAGCGGAACGACTTCGTTTTCCTTCTTCAGTTCGCGGAAGGACAGGAATAATATCGGATGAACGGCCGAATGCCAGTCGATTTCCGGCTCATTCCTTACAGAGGGCATCACCGCGTCGATATCCCGGGCAAAACGCGCCCTTGCCCTTACCGAATCGATCCTGGCCATGAAATGATGCGAAAGCCGGAGATCGTCGATGTAAGGACGAATGAAATCCGTCATCCCGGTAAGGATCTTTACCTTCTCACGACGCTCGGCAATTTCCAGTTCCCGCAGTTCATTGTTGGCCTCAACCACCTCGGCAGGTTCGATATAAGCAGTTTTTCCGGTAGCCGATTCATCATGAACATACCCTTTGATCTGCCGCTTATTCATGGCGGGCACCGGGATCACCGGCCTGCCGTTACGGATCGTCAATGTAGCATCTTCATCCACCAGACCCTGCTGCCGGGCGATCTCCAGGAGACGGTTGATCTTTTTAGATATGGACGCCTCCTTGCCGCTGATCTCCCTCCGGATGCGCTGAAGATCCGGGGAAGCATTATCTCTGATCTTTCCCTGCTTGTTGAGAATGCTGCCAATGCGGTCGATGACCACCGGAAATACCATCACTTCCCGGGCCATGGCCGACAAACGGGTACAGTTAACGGCATCGTCGGACTTCAGGAAAGTGAGGATAGACCTGACCGAATCCAGGGCTCTTTTAAGGTCAAAGAATTCCTGCTCCTCCAGGAAGGTGCCTTCAACCCGGGCTTTTTTCAGAGGTTGTGAGATGTCGATAAAATAGCCAATGGGAAATTCCACCTCGTGGATGAGGATCTGCCGGAACTCCTCCACCTCCTCCAGCCTGGCCCTTACCGTTTCCGGATCGGTCGAAAATGCCGATTGCCAAATCATTTCCCTGCCGGGATCGAAAAGGCAGAATTTTGCTGCCTGTTCCCGGATCTTATCAGCTCCGATCTTCTTCTCGAAATTGTCTGGATATATCACAACCTGGTATTTACTGTCAAAGGTAATAAAATAATGGTTTGGGGAGTGGAGAGTGGAGAGTGGAGATTAGAGAGTTAGAGATTAGAGGGGTTCGTGATAACCCAGGTACAACTAAACACCTAAACAACCAAACAAAGTATTTAAGCCAGCTTATTCCGGGGCGGAATACATCAGGTCATCCAGCTCTTTGGCAAGGTCCTGGGGATCGGCCCTGAGAACAAGATAATAATAACTGCCGGCAGGATCATCCGTCCAAATGTTCCGGCTTCTGATCCTGTCACCTAA
Organism: uncultured Bacteroidales bacterium; assembly: GCA_963732905.1. Taxonomy (GTDB): domain Bacteria; phylum Bacteroidota; class Bacteroidia; order Bacteroidales; genus DASQZK01. The sequence continues at coordinate 210,165 of CAVTBM010000001.1, read as the reverse complement.
AACTTTGGGATCGGTCACTTCCATCCGGTTGGCACCACGAACGAGGCTAAAATATTTATCGGTCCCCCTGACTGCAATATAGGCCGATATCTCATCCCAGCTGTAGCGGTCAGCACCGCCGGTATAATAATGAAAGGCCATGGCTACGGGGTTGGTCTCAGGAGTATAGAGTTTTTCGAACCCGCCCCCGGTGAGCACCTGATACCCGACTTCAAAACCACCGAAGATGGCTTTCACCGGCCAGTGTGCCAGCACATATTCTGATTCGTGGGCATAGGTATTGAAGTTGAACTCCTCATTACCCTGCGGATACTGGCCGCCCATGCAGGACCATAGTCTGACCTTCTGTTTCACCAGGTCGGTGCCTGAGAGCTTGCTATACTCATCGGGACCGGACTTAAGCAGGTCATCCAGGTTATTAAGGTAACCGGTGGTGATGATCACAACGGAATGATCGGGCTGCGAGGACAGTATCTGCCGGTATAGTTTGTACGCTTCCGGAGCGAATTCGCCGCTTTTCAGATCATGTGGAAAGGCGTCGGCAACCTCTTTTGAGTAATTACTGACACGATCAGGAATCGTATGACATCCCTTATAGATGCCGATGGCAATATCACCCCGGTTATAATAAGTGTCGATGGCATCCACACAGGCAGCGCCCCAGTAGCCGTCGTAAGCCCGGGAGCTGGAAGAGACCATGATCCCCAGGATCTCACATTCACCAAGGGTCTGGAGCCGGTGAAGGATGGCCAGCGCACCGGCATCATCCACATCGAGGGCAATGTCGGTATCAAAAATGAGTTTCACCGGCTGTCCTGAAACCGGAATAGCAAAGAGTAAACCGAAGACAAGTGCGTATACCAGTTTTTTCATGAGATGCTGAGTTGAATGGTTAAAATCAAAAAAATAACAGGCCTGGAACAAAGGATATGAAAGTATCCGGACAAATATCGGTAAAAAATCTTAATGCAAATATGGATTATGATCGTATTTGGGGTCCCGCTGACTAATTTTCAGGAGAAAAAAACAATTCAATGGCTGACTCTTACCGGATTTCATTTTAAGTGAGGGGCGTTAAGTCAGGATACGTTCAACCGCGAGCAACTACGGGATGTTTTCTTTCATGCATTAAAGCTGTTATATACTCATTTAGTGAAAGTACCTGAAATACCTGGCAATTTTGATTTTCAGAAAGTGCACGGTTTCATTCCTCCTATGTTGCCAAAACCGTTATCGTCCGTTATCTTCAATCCTGATCTCATTCCCTTCCCCTTCAAGCTTGTATTCCCTGTCCTTCCAAACGAACATTCCCTTCACCATTTCCGGCAGATCGATACTGAACAGGCGATACCCGTTTTGGTGCTCGTAACTGAACCGGATGATTCCCTGGGGATGAGGCATGGAGGCTTCGATCCTTTGCAGATCGCCGGGAGAAGGTTTTATAAGTACAGACCTGAATCCCGGTTTGCCTGGTCCTATGCCACAGACTGTGGCCAGGAATTCATAATCGGGTGAAGCGCTCCAGCCGTGGCAGTCGGAACGGGTGGGCTCGCCTTTCTCGGCAAAAGTGGTCAGGCCCAGCCGGAGCATACTTTCCCAGGGATCGAGTAATTTCAGGAAGAGATCTCCCCTGCCGGCGATCTGTAGAGCGCGGTCGAGGAAAAAACGGTAATAAACGGTGGTTTGGACAAGGTCTTTATCAAAAGCGATCCGTTCGATGAATTTCCCGGCTTCATAAGCCGGAACCAGTCCGGTAATTACAGCCAGGATATTGGCATGCTGGCTGTACTCCGTTTTGTCGGGTGAATCGGCCAGCATATTTTTTTTATCATCCCAGCAGTTCACAAACGTTCCCCGGATGATCTCTCTGGCAATCTGCATGAATTCACCAGCTTCCTTATCTCTTCCGGCAGCGGTGAACAGTATGGCGGCTGATTTCAGCGCCCAGGCATATTGAAGGCTGAGGATCGACGACCGGCCTCCAACCCCGCCGTGAGGAACGCCACCAGTATGTTGTTCCTGTATCCAGGGCCATTGTTCGGTCCAGTCGACAAAATTCCAGTAAGGAACGCTATCGAGCATGCCACTGGCTGGATCGAGGTATTTCTGATGCCATTTCAGTACACCTTTGATCTGGTCCAGGAAGCTGAAGACGAAAGTACTGTCATCCCGAAGCATGTAATAATCGTTCACCATGAGTGTCCAGTAAAGTGAGAACGGCGGGATGATGTTCTCTCCCCGGCTGGGATAAGCCGCACTTGTAAGTCCGCTGCTGTCGATGGAATAGCTGAACTGGGAAAGGGCATTCCGCATGAGCCGGTCGTCGCCGGAGACATAGAGAGAGATAAGGGCCTGGATACGGGTGTCGCCGATGTATTGTAATTGCTCATAATATGGGCAATCCATGTAGGTTTCCCAGGCACATAAACGGGCTGTCCGCCAGGCTGTTTCCCAGATGGTTTTCAGTTCAGGGTTGTCTGATGAAAAAGAGGCTTTTTCCTCAAAAGGGTACGCGGTAAAAACGCCATAAAAATCGTCTATGTGGAGAGAATCCTCAGCGGTGCTGATCTTTAATTCTGCATACCGGTAGGTGCGGAACCACGACGGGGTGAACGCAGCATCGTTGCGGCCGTCAGGCATAATAGCGTCATGATAACCCACCATAACCTTGCCCTGGGTCATATCCCGGTTCCCTTTCTCGAGCCCTTCCCCGATGAGTCGGCCCTCTCTGTCGCGATTTCCCCGTCCGTACAGGGATTCAGCCCAGCTTATCCGGATGACGGCTCCCTTACCTCCGCTGTAATGCAGTTCAGGAAACCCTGCTGTCAAGACCCCGTTGTCGAAAAGAAGGGTGACGTCTGAATGGGGAGGAACGGAAAACGACGGGCCGGAGGCCGACAGCCGGGAAATCCCTACTGGCCCCCTGGCAGCGGAGATCCGCACAAACCGGGTGATCTTCCTTTCCATTTCAGGAATATTCCGCTCTTCAAGCTTCCAGGGTATGGGACCGGAAAATTTCTGGTTAAAACTGTCCTTCTCAGTTTCACTCCAATCTCTGAGTTCAGTGTCAATGGCATTCCATCCCGGGATCCCAAGGCTGTCAATAACGGAATCACATGCCGGAGCCAGGAATCCGCCCCTGACATCGACGCCGGGGATGACCGGCACCGGAAAACGCGACATGTTTTCTGTAAAAAGCCACTTTCCAGGCGTATTAAGAGTGGGAATTCGGCTGCAGGCAAACCAGAATGCAGGTCTTACCGATATCATGGAGGCACCCCCATACTTACCAAAATAATCCACCTCCACGGCAATCAGGTTCTGGCCTTTTTTCAGCCGTGAAGCAATATCATACGTGTCATATTTCCAGTGTTCAGCATCCGACAGCTGGGGGCCGGTACCTACATATCCTCCATTGACAAAAAGCTTGTACCTTTTATCCGCAGAGATCTTTATTTCAAGGTGTCCCGGAATTTTCTTCACCCTGAATTCATGCCGGAAATACCAGCTCCCGTAGTGAACGTCGCCGGGTGCCGAAAGCATAAACCATGCAGGTCCGGAAACATGATTCCGGAAAAAATTACACCCGGTGACAAGGAAAGGAAAAACGAAAATCAAAATAAGTATCCGACGTCGTCTCATATAACAGACATATTAGTTCACGCGGCAGTTTCAGTCAGGCCCGAAACAGGCGTTATATTTTCAATTTCTCAACCATAAAACGACCGTAAGGGTTTTTTCCCTGCTCAACGTCATTTATCCTGCTTCTCAAAAAAGTTTTCCCATGGAAAGGCCGATCATGAAAACGATGACGATGACAACAATCCCTATAATCATAAGAATGCCGAGATAAACAAAAAAAGTCTTAAGGTATCGGATAGAAGCGGCGAACAGGTTACTATCATTTTTCCTGAGCGCTTTTCTTATTCCGTCGGCAAACCTGAAAAGAAACCAAGTGGGAAAAAAGTAAACGACCACGATCATGATATACAGAAAGAAGGCCAACCCTGTAGGCAGTACCTGTCCGGAAGCACCTGCAGGCAGAGGGCCTGTAATAAAGAGAAGGGAGAAGCTGAATACGATCATCAATGCCAGCACGACAAACCCGGTGATGGCAAGAAATCCGGCCCATTTGCCGATTTCGCCCAGGTCAGCACCTGTGTCCTTTCCGATATGTAAACCGGACTGTAATTCCTGGCCGCTTTCCATAATGGATGGTTTTTTTTGTTTATATATCTCTCCTAAATATATGAAAAAAATTATATCCGCTGACTCTTCAGCAGGATTACCGGAACATCTCAATCTGCCTGTCGATAAACTGGGACAGAGTGCGGGGTTTAATGCCGATAAGCTTTTCGACATCACCGGTGATGTCGGGAGCCCGCTCAAAAGCCTGGAGATAATGCAGAAGAATCATGACTAAGATTCGTCCTGAGGGTAATCCGTCACGTCTTTTTTCCAGGTAAAAGTTCAAAAGGGTCGGACTTATATACAGGATCTGTCTACCCAGCCGTTCGGAAAGCATGCCTGCAACCTGGCTGAAACTGAAATTCTCGGTGCCTGAAAGGTTGTAGATGGAATTTCTGTGACTGTTAAAATCCCGCAGCACAGTGGCCGAGACCCGGGCTATATCCTCAAGATCGATCCAGTTGAAAAGACCATTTCTCGCCGGAAGAAAAATACGATCTTTCTCTACAATGTCTTTAAGCAGGATGGTTGTCAGGTTTTGCATGAAGTAGGCCGGCCTGATGAAAACAAAGTCGAACCCAAGGCTGATGATCATATCCTCTATCTTATGATGAGGGATGATCCGGCTTTTTTCTACTCCCTGCACAGACAGGAACACGATTTCACTGATATCTTTTTCCCTGGCCTCTTCAAGAAAGGGAAGAAAATACTTATTTACGGCTGCCAGTTGAGGGGGTCGAAGCAGGAAAATGGTTTCAATATCTTCCAGGGCACTTGCATACGTGCGTGTATCCTCAAAATCCAGGTATCTCAAATTCAGGGCAGCCGGATCGTTTAGCAACTCCTCAGCTTTGTCAAGATGACGCGCGGCTGCAAAGATCTTAATGTCCTTTTCGTTCCGCAGTTCATCAGTAAGAAGTGTACCCGTATTTCCTGTGGCACCGGTGATAAGAATGTTTTTCATCTTCTGGGAAATTGTTAAATGACATCAGCCTCCAGGCCTGAACGAACGAGGCAATCCGACAGTAAATATAGAAAGTTTTTGGCTCGCTCCAAATGCTTATCCGGCACAGGCACACTCAGTGAGTAAAATAACAGTTTTTATCCGCAGAAAGTCCGCTGTTAAAGTAATCCCTAACCATGTCGAATACTTTAAGAGTCCGGCAACGTCAATCCTGTTTTCTATCATGAACCTCGCCATCCTGCCGTACGCATGTTTTCCGTGATCGGTGATAAATTTGTACTCCCCGTCTCTTTCCTCCATAAGACGACAACAGATCATCCTGGCATTCAGTTTCTCCGGCTTCAGAGCATAGACATATTCCTGACTGGCAAGATTCAGGATGACCTTTTTTTTTATAATTCAGACAAATTTCCAACCTTTGGGTTCATAAAAAAAAGGATATGCAGGACTATTCGGGAATCATTGCAGGCATCACCGGCCTGGGAGAAAGACAGGTAAGAAATACCATTCAGCTTTTTGATGAAGGCGCCACGATACCTTTTATCAGTCGCTACAGGAAGGAGATGACCGGCAGCATGGATGAAGAACAGGTGGGAACGGTAAAGGATGAGTTAACCCGGCTTAAGGAACTTGACAAAAGGAAACAGACCGTACTGAAAACCATTGAAGAACAGGATAAGCTTACGCCGGAGTTGAAAAAAAAGATCGAAGAGTGCGACAACATCACCGATCTGGAAGATATTTACCTTCCTTACAAGCCAAAAAAAAGAACCAGGGCAACCATTGCCCGGGATAAGGGACTGGAGCCGCTGGCCCGGATAGTGATGAAGCAGAAAGAGCTGAATATTTTCAAAAAAGCGGAAGAATTCATCAGTGATGACGTCACCTCGGCAGAAGATGCCCTTCAGGGAGCCCGTGACATCATCGCCGAATGGATCAGTGAAAACCAGAAAGCGAGAAATGTGGTCAGGAATTTTTTTGCCCGGGATGCGCTGATCCGTTCAAAGTGTATCAAAGGTAAGGAAGAGGAAGGGATCAAATACCAGGACTATTTCGATTTCAGCGAACCCCTGAAAAAATGCCCATCACACCGGATCCTGGCGATGCGAAGGGGAGAACAGGAGGGATTCCTGAAGATAACCGTCGAACCCGACAGTGAACCTGTTGTGAAGGCTCTCACCGGTCTGTTCGTGGAAGGCTATTACGACATATCACAGCAGGTTGAAGAAGCTGTAAAGGATGCGTGGAAGAGGCTGCTTGCACCTTCTATCGAAAATGAATTCAAGAGCTCGTCGAAGGAACATGCCGATGAGGAGGCCATCAGGGTATTCGCCGAAAATCTAAGACAGCTCTTACTGTCTTCACCGCTCGGACAGAAGTCCGTTCTGGCTTTGGACCCCGGATACCGCACCGGATGTAAGGTAGTCTGCCTGGATGCCCAGGGGAACCTTCTCCATAACGCTACCATTTTTCCCCATCCGCCGCAGGAAGACCGAGCCGGTGCTGCCAGGAAAATCAGCACCCTCGTAGAACAATATAAGATCGAGGCGATTGCTATCGGCAACGGCACCGCCAGTCGTGAGACAGAGCATTTTATCCGGAACATCCGTTTCGACAGGGAATTACAGGTTTTCGTGGTGAGTGAAGCAGGCGCCTCTGTATATTCGGCGTCAAAAGTGGCGCGTGAAGAGTTTCCCGACTATGATGTCACGGTGCGGGGTGCCGTTTCGATCGGTCGCAGGCTGATGGATCCGCTGGCTGAACTGGTCAAGATCGAACCCAATGCCATCGGTGTCGGACAATATCAGCACGATGTGGATCAGTCCAGACTTAAATCAGGACTCGATCAGGTGGTGGAAAGCTGCGTGAATATAGTCGGAGTTAACATCAATACTGCCAGCAAACATCTTCTGACCTACATCTCGGGTCTGGGCCCCGTACTGGCTCAGAACATCGTAGATTACAGAAAAGAAAACGGAGCCTTTAAAACCCGCCGGCAAATTATGAAGGTACCTCGTATGGGGGCCAAAGCCTTTGAACAGTCGGCCGGATTCCTCCGAATCGATCATCCGGAATACCCGCTTGACAATACGGCCGTTCATCCCGAAAGCTATCATATCGTCGAGAAAATGGCTGCCGATGCCGGATGCCCCGTGTCCGACCTGATCCATTCGCCCGAACTGAGGGAGAAGATCGATCTGAAAAAATATGCAGAAGGAAACATTGGAATGCCTACTCTCAACGATATAATGAAAGAACTGGAAAAACCCGGACGTGATCCGAGATCGAAGATCGAAATTTTTGAGTTTTCAAAAGATGTCTTCAGGATGGAGGACCTCCGGCCCGGCATGGTGCTGCCGGGCATTGTTACCAACATCACCAATTTCGGCGCCTTTGTTGATGTCGGGGTTAAACAGGACGGACTGGTTCATATCTCACAGCTTGCCAACCGGTTCATCAAAGACCCTGCTGAAGTGGTAAAGCTTCACCAGCATGTAAAGGTAAAAGTTCTTGAGGTGGATGCGGCACGTAAAAGAATCCAGCTGACCATGAAGGATGTGGATGAATAAACCGTTTCATGACGCAGGAATTTTTTGAGCAATGCAAAGGTTGTCTGGAATTGCCCCTGCTCTTCCCCATGAACATTATAAACCTGATCCTGTTCTTTTATTTAAAACCGGTTTAAATTAAATTTGCACCAAAAATTACAGGAATGTATGAAATAAAAGAAATGGTCAGACCCTGGGTTGTAGACAAGGTCAGAGACCTATGCAAGGGAACTTATGTATTACGCTTCAGCAGGAATGGTATGGAATTCAAACCGGGACAGCATCTTGTCGCCGGATTGCACGAATCGGTCGAATCAAGGGAATATTCAATATACAGCGGTACCGGTGATGATTTTCTGGAAATTCTCATCCGGGAGGTAGAGGAAGGTATTGTAAGCAAGAGACTACGAAAATTAAGCAGGGGGGACACGATAGATATCAATGGTCCATATGGATTTTTCATGTATAATGCACAACCGCCCGCATTCAAGAAACTGGTCTTTATTGCCAGCGGGACAGGCATTGCACCGTTCCACAGTTTTGTGCGATCCTATCCTAAAGCCAGTTACACCCTGATTCACGGGATCAGGACGATAAACGAGGCGTATGACAAAGCCCATTTTGCACCAGAAAGCTACATCACCTGTACATCCCGCGATAACACCGGAGACTTTCAGGGCAGGGTAACGGCCTATCTTCATACCATATCCTTTGATCCCGACGTTCTTATCTATCTGTGCGGAAACAGCAATATGATACTGGAAGCGATGGACATTCTTCAGGAACGGGGATTTTCACCTTCGCAGATGTACACGGAAGTCTATTTTTAAAGGAGGAGGCAAGCGATGTTTTATCACCTGATCACGCTCGGGTGCCAGATGAATCTCTCTGACAGTGAGCGATTGCACACGATCATCAGAGGAATGGGGTATGTGTATACCGAAAACGAGGAAGAGGCAAACCTGTTGGGCATCCTGGCCTGCTCGGTCCGCCAGAAAGCCATCGACAAGGTATACTCCCGGATTTACAGGTGGAATAAATGGAAAGACCAGCGTAACCTGATTACCTTCCTGTCGGGATGTATACTGCCTGCCGACAGGGAAAAATTCCTCAAACTTTTTGACCTTATTTTCCCCATGAGCGAAGCATCTGCATTCCCTGATATGATCAGGGAATACGGGGTTGTCACGGCGGCAGGTTTTAACGGAAATCCGTTCAGCATTCCAAAAAACGAACATATCTTTTCACTCTGGAATGTACAGCCTGCATACCGGTCCGATTTCGAAGCCTTTGTGCCCATCCAGAACGGCTGCGATAAATTCTGCACGTTCTGTGCCGTTCCCTATACCAGGGGCCGGGAGGTGTCGCGGCCATCTGAAGATATCCTTGATGAGGTAACAAAACTGGTCAGGTCGGGGTATAAAACCATTACCCTGCTTGGGCAGAATGTTAACTCTTATGGTTTTGACAAAAAGGGAAAAGAAATTAATTTTGCACAGCTCCTTGAGAGGATCGGGAAACTCGGGGATGAAACGGACAGGGAATTCCTGGTCTATTTTACCTCCCCTCATCCAACGGATATGACTCCGGAAGTGATTGACGTGATGGCCGGCTACAGGTGTATCGCCAGGCAGGTTCATCTGCCTCTCCAGTCGGGAGACGACAGGGTACTTATCCGGATGAACCGGAAGTATTCGGTCGAACGTTACCGGGAGATTGTCGGGTACATTCGCAGCAAACTCCCCGAAGCAACATTGTTCACCGATATCATCGTTGGTTTTAGCGGGGAGACGGAAGAGCAATTCATGAATACGGCAGAAGCAATGCGGGAGTTCGGATTTAATATGGCCTATATTGCACAGTATTCAGCCCGTCCCGGTGCCGCATCCTACCGTTGGGAAGATGATATAAGCCAGGAAGAGAAAAGAAGACGCCTTCATCTCCTCACCGGCATCCTGGCTGAAATCTCAGGGAACTATAACCGGTCGCTGGCCGGACGCACGGTGAGGGTTCTGGTGACGGGAAAAGACCGCAAACCGGGATATCTGAGCGGACTGACGGAAGGAAAGATCAACATAAGATTCCCGGCAGAAGGAACAGGACTGATAGGCAGGTTCACAGATATCAGGGTTACCGGGGCTACCGAATTTTCACTTGAAGGTGAGACCAACAGGATCGGGATGCCTTCGCTTCAGCCCTGATGAGGAAAGCGTGGCATCTGAACAGAATAATGTTGACAGAGAGAACCATTAATGAAAAAAATTGCTTTTAAAACCCTTGGCTGCAGGCTGAATCAGTATGAAACGGATGCTCTCGTAACGCAGTTCCATAATGCAGGTTACGAGGTGGTCCATTTTGGCGAAAAATCGGATGTGACTGTGATCAACACCTGCACTGTAACCAACCAGAGTGATCAGAAATCGAGAAATTTTATCAGCCAGGCTGCCGGTAAAAATCCGGGCGGTGTCCTTGTGGTAGCTGGTTGCATGGTGAATCACCGTAAGGAAGAGCTTGAAAAACAAGACATCATCACCTATGTCATTGAGAACGAGCACAAAAATAATATTTTCCAACTGGTAGACAGCCACTTCAAGGGAGAAATCATTCATCCTTCCTCCATGCCGGGGGATGTTTTTGGTTTCGGGACCGTGGAAAAAAGTCTTCATACCCGCACTTCCATTAAGGTTCAGGACGGCTGTGACAATTTCTGCACATTCTGCATCATCCCAAAGGTAAGAGGACGGGCGGTCAGCCGGCCGGTCAGCGACATTGTCGAAAATGTCAGGCGCGTGACTGCTAACGGATTCAGGGAAATCGTCATTACAGGTGTGAACATTGGCCGTTATGACTACGAGGGAAACCGGTTTGAGGATGTACTTGAAAAGATCCTCGAAGTGGACGGCGATTTCCGGGTGAGGATATCCTCCATTGAACCCGACGGTTTCAGCGATCGTTTCCCTTCGCTGTTCAGTCACCCGAAGATGGTACCACACCTTCATCTATGTCTGCAAAGCGGTTCCGAAAAGGTCCTCCTGCAAATGCGAAGAATGTACACTGTCAGATCCTATCTCGATCTCATTGAAAAATTCAGCAGGACCTATACAGGATTTAACTTCACCACCGATATCATTGTTGGCTTTCCCGGTGAAACGGAGGAAGAATTCAAAAAAACCTGTAAAGTTGCCATCGAAGCAGGCTTCAGCCATATTCACACCTTCAGGTACTCACGGCGGGACGGGACGCGTGCTGCCCGGATGACGGACCAGGTCCCGGAGAAAATAAAAGCCGAACGAAGTGAGATCATCCGGAAGATCTCCGACCGCAACCAACTGCGTTACTACTTTACCATGCTCGGTCAGAAACAACGGGTGCTCATCGAAAAACCCGATGTTAACGGGTATGCCAGGGGTTACGGCCAGCATTATATTCCCGTGATCATACCCGGGATACAGGCCGTTCAGAATGAATTTGTCGATGTGCAACTTGACATGATTTCTTACGACGATCCGGTCGAGGTCATCGCGTATCCGCTCATAAAACCGTAGGTTTTAAACAAATATTTAACAATAGTCACAATAATCCAGGGGGGTAGGTATTGCCCCTGGCTGTCGGAGGGAGGACTTTAAATTTTCCCACCTTTACTACCTTCCGAACTCGTAAATTGTTAATTAGAAGCACTAAATTTAAGCGCCCCACAAAACCCGGCATTGCGTATGACAGCCAGTTAGAGCCAGAACTTCTATTTATACTTCGATTAATTCATAATTTGTACTTCGACCACCAGATTCTTCTTGTTTTAAAATACCTTTCTCAATTAAATCTTTAATATCCCGTAAAGCAGTGTCCGCTGAACAGTTAGTAATTTTTGCCCATTTTGAGGATTTGAGCTTGCCATCAATACCATCTAATAATTTATTCAGCATCAACCGCTGTCTACTATTAATATTGGTATCTTTATGCTTATCCCAAAACTCAGATTTATAAAGAACCATCTGTATTGTTCCTTCCGATGTTTTTAGAGCACGATATAAACAATTTAAAAACCAGTCCAACCATTCCGTTATATCGCCATTACTATGTTGAACTTTTTTCAATATTTCGTAATACACCTTACGCTCGGTAAGAATTTGACCAGATAAGCTGTAAAACCTTTGTGAACTATCATCAGAAAGTGAAAGCAATAAATCAGAAAGTGCCCGGGCTATACGTCCATTTCCATCGTCAAAAGGATGAATAATAATGAACCAAAAATGGGCAATTGCAGCTTTAAGAACATAATCAATTTTTGTATCACTATTAAACCAATTCAAAAAAACATCCATTTCCTCTTTCATTTTTTCCGGAGGTGGAGCTTCATAATAAACCTTTTCTTTTCCCATTGCTCCTGAAACAACCTGCATAGCTTCGGTTCTGTAACAACCACCTTCGATTCTATGCATGTTACTTCTTCCAGTAGGGAATAATGCTGCATGCCAACCAAATAAACGTTGTTCATCAAGAGGCTTATTATAATTCTGAGTTGCGTCAAGCATCATTTCTACAACACCATCAACGTCCCTGTCTGAGTAGACCATCCCGGCAAAATCGATCCCTAATCTTCGTGCGACAGAGGAGCGCACTTGTTCATAATTAAGCCTTTCGTCCTCTATTTCAGATGATTTTATAACATCACTTGTTAAAGTAGACAACACTGTTTCTTCCCTCACAGAAAACCCTAAAGCATCCATTTGTCCAAAAATCTTACCTTGTAAATGACGTACCTTCCCAAGAATCACTTGAATTTGTTTCTCATCCCAGGTAAAATGAGGCCAATTTTCGTATTGATAAATATACTTTGCCATTTTTAATGGATTGTCATGCGACAAACATATGAATTATTCTCCGCATATTTAATGGATTTAGGCCGAATATTCTCCGCAAGAAATCTTTTCTTGTTTTGGCTCCAGTCGAGTAACCCAGGGGAATTTATTCATTTTCTGCCAGAGATATTAACCCAAGTGGAGATGTTTTCCCTGAATTTGACCAATCATGCCACCCATTAAACTCAACGAACTTAAAATCATAATTCAACTGGTCCGAAAACCTGACAAATTTTCTGTTTGCTCCAAAAACCATGTCTTCTTGTAAACCCCAGTCAGGGAATATTTTAATTTCCCGTTTCCTTTCTTTTACGAATCGATATATCATAAAATCTGTCCGGTTCATATTAGTATATTTTAAATCATCAAAAAGATCCGGCAATTTTTCAAGCATCGGGCGGGAACCGTGCGCGTATATCTCTGTAGTTCTTAATTGGGAGTTAGGGAGTTAGGGAGTTAGGGAGTTAGGGAGTTAGAGAGTTAGGGAGTTAGGAGAGTTAGGGAGTTAGAGAGTTAGGGAGATAACGGACAGAAGGTTGAATTTGGAATCGGGTGACCAAAAACAATACATCGTAAAAGCAATCATTGAGGCACGCCATGACGTGTCCCTTGAATAAACGCCATTTTCTTATTTTCGTATCGGAACGCCTTGGCATGCCCCTTGAATGAACATCGTTTTCTTATTTTGATATCGGTACGCCATGTCTGGTTTGGTCAGGAAATCATTTAGACGGAAGAAGGAGGATGAAGAAGAAAGCCGTCAATCTGTGATAATCCCTGAAGCCACAGCCCCTGTATGCCATAAACGATAGACATTCAGATATTTATTACAAAAAAAGAACGATTATCCTGCTGAACTTTTACCCGGATAAACATTTTTAATGAAAAAATTGTCTTAATTTCGCCGGACATATTTAAATTTTTCGTGAAAATCGGGGTTTTGATTCATTAAGCTTGTAAAAATCTAAGGGATGACGAAAAATGACAAAATTACCAGCATCAGCGGGAAAATGTATTACCGTATCTTTCTTGCCGGAGCCAATAAGATACTGGAAAATCAAAAATTACTTAATCAGATCAATGTTTTCCCGGTTCCTGATGCTGATACCGGAACCAACCTGGCTTCCACCTGCCGTTTCATAATTGATAATGCCCGGCCCGATGATTCCTTCAAGGTCACAGCCGATGCAATAGCCGTAGCTGCCCTGAACGGAGCGAGAGGCAATTCCGGGGTGATCTTCGCCCAGTTCCTTTATGGAATGAGCGTAGAATCGGGAGACCATCCTCATCTGACCATCCACGCCTTTGCCGAAGCCCTTCGGAAATCGGTCGGATATGTCTATGAAGCAATATCCAATCCCGTGGAAGGAACTATGCTCACTGTGATCAGGGAATGGGCTGATTTCATCTACTCTCAGAAAGATGTCATTGACGATTTTTCGCGTCTCTTTTCCCGTGCCTATGAGATCGCTACTGTTGCACTGGCAGAGACAACCAAAAAGCTTAGAGCTCTGACCCTTGCCAATGTTGTCGATGCCGGGGCAAAAGGTTTCGTACTTTTTCTCGAAGGCGTACTGGAAGGAATCCGGAAAAGAAGTTTACACCGTCAGATCGTGGCTTCCTCAAAGGCTGTTATTGAAGCGCCTTTTAAGAGTATCTCGCACGATGACTTTCATTTCCGTTATTGCACCGAGGCTATCATCAGAGGTGTGAACGTTGATAAACAGGCTATAAAAGAAGCGTTAAGTCCAATGGGCGACTCGCTGGTCATTGCCGGTTCCGGAACGATCGTCAGGTTGCATATTCACACCGATGAACCGTCCCTGCTTTTCGAAAAACTGGAAAAATACGGTACCACAACCTTCCAGAAAGCAGACGACATGGTGAAACAGAATGAGGTGGTGACTGCACGGAAATGGAATATCGCACTCGTTACCGATTCAACCTCTGACCTCCCGACCGGAATTTCTGATTTTTACCAGATTCACTATGTGCCCCTGAACATCCATTTCGGAGAAAGCCAGTATATCGATAAGATCACACTTCAACCTGAACGGTTTTTTACCTTGCTGGAAAATGTCACGCAGTTTCCCACCACTTCCCAGCCTAATGAAAGTGCCTTTCTGAACATGTACTCCCATCTTGCCAGTCATTATGATTCGGTCATTGCCGTGCATCTCTCGGAAAAATTCAGCGGAACATTCAGAAACAGCAGCAGGGCTGCCGAACGCATTTCAAAGGAGATGAAGAAGAAGATCACAGTGCTTGATTCCTGCCAGGTCTCCGGAGCGTTGGGATTGCTTACGCTCCGCGTTGCCAAAGCCATTGAAGCCGGCATGGATCATGATGACATCGTGAATCAGTTCGCCGGCTGGCGTGACAATACCAAACTCTACGTCAGCGTAAAAGACCTGAGTTATCTGGTCAGAAGCGGAAGGGTAAGCGCTATGAAAGGCAGGCTGGCAAAACTTCTTAATATTAAACCTATCGTATCCATTAAACCCGACGGCACCACAACCCTCTTCGACAGAGCATTCAGCCAGCGGGCCAATATGCGCAAAGTAATGGGACATGTCCGCAAATTCCTGGATGATAAAACGCTGTTAAGTTACATCCTTCTGCACGCCAATGAACAGGAAAATACGGAGTGGTTCTTGCGGGAGATGAAAGCTCTTACGGGAACCGAACCGCTTTCAGTCCTCAATATCTCCCCGGTAATCGGGCTTCATGCCGGCAAAGGTGCAGTAGCTGTTGCCATAATGACAAAATAACCATGCTTGCTGCCATAACCATATCTGCTCTGACAGTATTCATTTATATGGTTTTTTTATACCTGGCAGCTCACCTGGCGGGAAAATATTCCATCGTCGACATTGCCTGGGGGCCGGGCTTTATCCTGATCTGTGCTGTACTTGCCATTCATTATGGCAGCCTGTCGGTACAAGGTATCGTTCTCACCTCACTGGTCACCCTGTGGGGTTTCAGGTTGTCGGTCCATATTTTCCTAAGAAACTTCAGGAAACCGGAAGATTTCAGGTACGCTGCCTGGCGCAGGGATTGGGGGAAAAAAGCACCGCTGATCTCTTTCTTTAAGATTTTCATGCTGCAGGGAGTGGTAATGATAGTTGTAGCCCTGCCGGTTATTTTACCTTTCCGGGGCGGAGACACAGCCCTTACGGCCATAAATATGGCAGGGATACTGGTGTTTGTTGCCGGTTTCCTGTTTGAGACCATCGCCGACCACCAGTTGTCGGTATTTAAAAGGAAAGCAGAAAATGCAGGAAAGCTTATCACCGGAGGACTGTGGAAATTCAGCAGGCATCCAAACTATTTCGGAGAAGCTGTTGTATGGTGGGGCTTATGGATGATCTCCACCGGCAGCGGATACTGGTATATTTCCCTTATCAGCCCGGTGGTCATAACCCTTTCCCTACGGTATGTTTCGGGTGTACCCATGCTGGAAAAGAAATATCTCAACAGGTCCGACTTCAGGGAGTATGCAAAGAATACCCCCGTTTTCCTTCCATTCGCCGGTAAAAAAGGCCTTTAGCTGTTTTAACCTCATTCAACGCACGGCATATCATCTGTGCGACGGATGTTTGCATTACAGGGCACCAACAACCATCCAAAATTCAGAAATAAGCGAAGTGAGTGGATGGCTTAGTAAGACATCTGTTATGGAAAATGCCTGATCTTCCTCGTTTCAAAAACCAGCGGTATCCATAATGAGCTTTCATGATGGATGATGTTCAGACTTTCAATCCCTGAACAGGTTTATGCTGACGCTGATATGGCGGATATAAAAATGAACCTGAAACCTTACTGCGCCGGTAAGTTCAGGATAATACAGGCAGGGAGCCATACCGGGAATGTACTTTACTTTTTGGAAACGCTGCCGGCGCTTGAACTCTCGAGCTTTTTGATCTCGGGGTTGCCTTTGTAGTGTATCGATCCTGCGCTGCTTGCTGAAGCTGACAGCTCGGTAGTAACATTCAGGTTAACTTCGCCGGCGCTGGACGCATCAGCTTCACACACCCCGGCTTCCAGGTTATCCGCATTCAGATGCCCGGCACTGCTGGCATGAACTACCAGCCTGCCAGTCGTTCCCGAAAGATTGGCTTTCCCGCCGGAGCTTACATTGACGCTGACCGTGCCTGCCTCCAGGTCAAGATCAAGATCAGCGGCACTGCTAACATCCACCTGCAAATCATGCGCTACCAGCTTGTTTTCCCCGGTCAGATGAGCCGCGCTTGAGACCCTGATCTCCTTCAGGCTTCCGGCTGATACATAAACATCCTTGGACCGTGCATTGCGGATGGAACGGTCCGACTTAATCTTCAAAAGATCCCCGTGCAACTCCGTATGGATATATGGCTGCAGGTTATCATCGGCTACAACTTCAACCTCACCCGACGGCTCTTCAAACCTGACAATAACATTGAGCCCGGTTTCCGCTTCAATGGCACTGAAGGTTCCAACGGCACGTTTTTCCGTAACCACATTGCCGCTGCCGGAAATGGAATTATTAAATATTTCGGTACAGGAAGTCATCAGGAAAGTACCTCCCAGTAAGAAAAGAAGAGTGCTGATTGTCGTTTTCATAGGTTGAATAATTTAAATTTCTGAGTCCAAATTATTAAAAACGAATGTCATCACCTAAAAAGATTGTTTAAAAACAGTGGAAAAAATAATTTTTCTTTACGTTCCCCTTCCTTTTTTTTCATAAATTTGATTTAGCATCGTCGAGGATGTTAAAAAGGATTATAAAAGGATAAATTAATTTGTGCGGTATACATAACGGTAAAGTTGTTGTATACAGGGGGGTATTTGTATATAAATACCCTATTTTATGATATTTTCGAAATCCGTAACGGGTAGATGCCCTAAGAAAGAATTGTGATACGGGTTTTAGAATTTCGATTTCTTCATTTATCCTCCTTCAGCTCCAACCTTTTTAGTCTCCCGGGATCAGATTTCAAGGTAAGTCAACTGACATTTGAAATAGAACCTGAACTAAAACCTATCGAATGAAAACTAAAAATCAGACTATCCTCGTCGTTGAAGACGACGAAGCCAGCCGGGAATTTCTTTCTGAAGTCCTGGACAGTCTGGGATATAACTTCATCAGTACTCAGAATGGCATTGAAGGCCTGGAGCTGTTCAAACTGCATAGCCCTTCACTTGTTCTCCTTGATATCAGGCTTCCCGACATCAATGGTATTGAAGTTCTGAACCGGATTAAAAAACTTTCACCGGAAACACCTGTCATTGCACAGACGGCTTTTGCCATGGAACCGGAAAAAGAAGAGTTTCTCCGGAATGGATTCGACGGCTACCTTTCCAAACCAATCAAACCTGAAGTTTTGGCTGAGACTATTAAGAAATATATAGGCCTTCCTGATAAGAATTGATGAGTTCTAAATAAAGATGTTGGAGAAATTCCTGTAATTTTGGTTTTTCAACAATATCAGAAATGAACAAAGATTTAAGGCTGTTTCTTTATATTAGCGTTGCCGCAGTGGCAGGCTTCCTGGTTTCACGTTTCCTCCATTATGTGCTTCACCGGTTCCTAAACCGTTCCCATGACCAACGGGACTTTGATGTGACATCCTATAATTTTATCAGGAATGCCATCAGTTTCATTACTTTCATTATCACCCTCACTGTCATTTTCTATCTTATTCCGGGCCTGGATAAAATCGGGAAGACACTCCTGGCATCCGCCGGCATAATGGCTGCTGCCATCGGCTTTGCTTCACAGCAGGCTTTTTCCAACATCATCAGCGGCATTTTTCTGGTAATGTTTAAACCGTTCCGGGTCGGAGATTTCATCCGGATAGATGAACAGCATTACGGAACGGTGGAGGATATTACACTAAGGCATACGGTTATCCGGAACATTGAAAACAGGCGGGTGATTATACCCAACTCTGTGATCAGTTCCCAGACCATCACCAATTCAAATATCATGGATCCCAAGGTGTGCAGCCTTATTGAAATAGGGATATCCTATGACTCCGACATTGATAAAGCCATTGCCCTTATCCAGGATGAAGCGGTACGACATCCGTATTGCATAGACAACCGCACTGAAGAACAAAAACTGGCCGGGGATCCGCAGGTGATCGTGAGGGTGATGTCGCTGGCCGATTTCTCGGTCAACCTGAGAGCATATACCTGGGCGCAGAACAACTCAGAGGCATTTATTTTGAAGACGGATCTGCTGAAACTGATCAAACAACGATTTGACAAAGATGGAGTCGAGATTCCTTTTCCATACCGCAATGTGATCATAAAACACCCTGAAAGTTAAGAGCCGCAATCGCATTCCCCGTTTCACCTTACTCCTCCACTCTTAAAACGAGGCCTTTGAGATATTCTCCTTCGGGATGATAAATACTCACCGGATGGTCTGCAGGCTGGGACATCTGGTGAAGGATACTGATCCTGCGTCCGGTGTTGGCCGCAGCAGCAAAAACGCTCTTTCTGAAATTTTCACGGCTCACCACCTGTGAGCAACTAAAGGTGAAAATAATCCCTCCCTTTGTAACCAATTCCATTGCCCTGAGGTTAAGTTTCTTATAACCCTGAAGTGCATTGTTGAGCACATTCTGGTGCTTGGCAAAAGCAGGCGGATCTAAAATGATCAGATCATACATTTCTTTTGTCTTCGTAAAGAATTCTGAAGCATCCATGGGAAAAGCCTTATGTGAGGCTTTTTCACCAAAGTTCAGGTTAACATTCTGCTCTGCCATGGTCACAGCCCGTTCAGAGGCATCGACCGTATGAACCATTGAGGCCCCTCCTGCCAGTGCATACACTGAAAAGCCACCGGTATAACCAAACATATTAAGAACATTCCTTCCTTTTGAATACCTGCTGAGTAGCTGCCTGTTTTCCCTCTGGTCGATGAAAAATCCTGTTTTCTGCCCTTCTACCCAGTCGACTAAAAATCGAAGTCCGTTTTCCATGACTTCTCCTGACCCGGCTTCACCGTAAAGATAGCTGTCGGCAGAATTTAACGCAGCTTTATAGGGCAGAGAGTACGTACTCTTGTCGTAAACGGATGTCACAGGATTTCCGGGAAGAGACATTAAAGCCTTAAGGATTTGTTCCCGGCATTGGTACATCCCCGCCGAATGAGCCTGAAAAACGGCTGTTCCGTTGTAAAAGTCAATGATAAGTCCTGGCAGTCCATCACCTTCACCGTTCACCAGCCTGAAAACACTGGTGTGTTCCGAACCTGCCAATCCGGCATCGACACGTAAAGCCCATGCTCCATGAATCCTTCCGTCCCAGAAATCCTGACCAAAAGTCTCCGGCCGGAAACTCAGGATCCTGACCGCAATGGAACTCTTCTGGTAATGCCCGGAAGCCAAAAATTCACCCTTGCTGTCCATCACATCCACCAGGTCGCCTTCACTGGCATTCCCTGACATATCCATAATAGCACCGGAGAAAACCCAGGGATGAAACCGTTTTAAAGATGGTTCCTTTCCTGGTTTAAGAATAAGCTTAGTCCTTCCCATAATGGTTAACCGATTTCTTCAATTTTTCATAAATTTCCAGGCATGCCCAGGCATCAGTGGCTGCATAGATGATCTGTCCCTCATTCAGGGTATCGGCCTCCCAGTTTGACAGTTGCTGGGATTTGGAGATCCGGATACCGAGAATGATCGCCGAGAGTTTTCTCAGACTGTTGCTTTCAATATTGAACTGATTTGAATATTCCTGGAGATCGATAAAGCCTGCGGGGATGAAGCGCATTACCTGTTGAAGTTTGCCAATATCATCACGAAGTGCTACTCCGACTTTGTGGATGTTCATATCTTCGAAAAAGGAAACCAGCGACGGGGGGAAACCGGTATAAATGGTACGGATAAGATAAACTTCCTGAGGTGTGGCTATCTGTATCAGGGAGACCTGGTTAACTCTTCCTTTTTTAAAACTCGGGCGTGTTTCCGTGTCGATTCCCACCGTTTCGAATGCCCTCAGCTTTTCCATTACATTCGACACATCGCCCGCATTTTCCACTACCCAGACCCGGCCTTGATAGGCACCCGGCTTTAGATTGTTGATGTCCTCTTTACTGATATCACTGCTAAAAATCACTTTCCCCTCCCAAATCTTTTTGACGTCTGGAGATAAACCATTCATCCGTGTCGATTTCTTTTCGGCCCTGTTGTTCTTCCCACTCCCGGTCCATCCTTCCGAGGGTGTCCTCATCCATGAACATGACTCCGTGAAAAGCAGCTGAAACGCGCAATATCTTTTTTCCCCAGTACGTCTCGAAATTCATCCTGCACTCCCAAAGTGCATCATTCATGACCTCATCGGTCCCGTTCCGGTAAAGCTCGGTAAAATCCCGGATATCCTGGTATATATCAGAAAGATCCTCTGAAATTTTCCGGCTTATCAGCTCCATCCTGTCATATTCTTCCTCATCCGGAACATCAAGATATTCATTCTGTGATCCCATGATGGAAAGCACTTTCCGATAAACAAAAGACCATTCTTCCTCACTGACAAACTTCTCATTTCCGCCTTCATAAACGGGCTCTGTAACCGGGATCCGGAGGAAAGCCGAATACATGGCCGGGAGGACTATCAGCATTGCGCTGACAAAACTTTTCCTGTCCGTATCTGTGTCGGCAGAAAGCAATCCAGTAAAATGGCCTGCCTGCTTAACAAAATTCAGAACTTCATCCGAATATACAAGATCATGAAGTTGTCCCATAACAGTCTGAGTAAGCCGCAAAGTTACAAATTATTTATATATCAATTCGTCCCAGATATCATGAGAAAAATGTCTGTTCAGGTTATTGGCCTCCGAGTGCTTCCATGCACCAGGTTTCTTTAGTTAAGCATAATTTTACTCCCGTTGGTCGTGAGATCGCTTCGCTAAGTTACTCCCTTCGGTCGTGAGATCGCTTCGCTAAGTTACTCCCGTTGGTCGTGAGATCGCTTCGCTAAGTTACTCCCGTTGGTCGTGAGATCGCTTCGCTAAGTTACTCCCGTTGGTCGTGAGATCGCTTCGCTAAGTTACTCCCGTTGGTCGTGAGATCGCTTCGCTAAGTTACTCCCGTTGGTCGTGAGATCGCTTCGCTAAGTTACTCCCGTTGGTCGTGAGATCGCTTCGCTAAGTTACTCCCGTTGGTCGTGAGATCGCTTCGCTAAGTTCACATCCTTTTATGCTACCTGTATCTAAGTTTATAATCATGACATGGAAGTTTCATTCCAGGTAAAAGAGTTATTGCCTTTTTTAATGACTTTGCCATGATCGAGGAGCCAGCGAAACACTTTGGTAAATTTCGGTTCCGGCATCTTTACATCCTGAGCCAGCTCGGTGATATTCATCACACGGCCGGACAGCCGGGTTTTAATCTGTAAAAGGATCGTGTCAAATTCTGACCTGCTGAGCTCAGGTTCATTCCTTTCGAGACACACATCACACTGTCCGCAGCGGGGAGGGTCTTTCTCCCCGAAATATTCAAGCAGGAACACACTTCTGCATCTGGTGGTTCCCGAGGCGTAATCCATCATAGACCGGATCCGCTCGATATACCTCTCTTTGAGGAATTTATAGGATTCTACGGAAAAACGAAGACCTTTAAGATCGAGCCTCTCTTCTGTATAGGTGATCACCGGGTTCCGCTTCCTTGGAATATAGGTGATGATGCCGTAAGAGGAAAGTTTTGAAAGGTAGGCGCCGATATCCTCTCTTTTCAATCCTGAGCGTTTTGCGAGGAGGTTTTCGTCGATCGGTACATAGGTGGTAAACATCCCGGAATATGACCTCAGCAGAAGTTTGATAAAACCGTCAAACCTGACATTCGATACCTGAAATTTATACAGATCGTCGCGTTCGACTTTAAAATAGACCCGGGAAGGATTATTGATCTCATCGCTCATTTCAAGGTACCCTTCACGTTGCAGGATTTGCAGACTATTATGAGCTATCAGTGCATTAAAACGATATTTGGTCAGGAAATCGGAGAGGACAAAGTCGAAACTCTGTCCTTTCCCGCTACCCAAGGGGAGCTGAAAAAAATTACCCAGGGCGTGGTAAACATCCCTGACGACCGAAATTTCAGGAAATGTTGTGGCGATCCTTTGTTCAGCCAGTCTCTTATCCGGTTCACTATAGAGCAGGACCGCCAAAGCCGGCTGCTCATCCCGTCCGGCCCGTCCGGCCTCCTGGAAATACGCTTCCGGTGAATCGGGAAGGTCGATGTGAACCACAAACCTGACATCCGGTTTATCGATCCCCATGCCAAAGGCATTGGTTGCTACAATCACCCTTGTTTTACCGCCCTGCCATTCTTCCTGCCGTGTATTCCTGATGTCATGGCTCAGCCCTGCATGATAGTAGTCGGCGCTTATGTCGTTCTGGCTTAGGAAGGTTGCTATCTCTCTTGTTTTTTTGCGGCTTCGTACATAGACAATGCCCGGACCCTTATATTCACGTGCGATCAGCAACAACCGCCTGAGCTTATCCTCCACATGATCGACACGGTATGTAATATTCTTACGTTCAAAACTTTTTCTGAACAGAAGCTTTTCTTTAAAAGCCAGTTTCTCCATAATATCGTTCAGAACCTTCTCGGTGGCCGTTGCCGTTAGGGCCAGGAATGGTACGCCCGGAAGATGTTCACGCAATTCGGCAAGTTTAAGATAGGACGGGCGGAAATCATAACCCCATTGTGAGACACAGTGTGCCTCGTCGACAGCGATCAGACACACATTCATTTTTTCAATCCGGACCCTGAAAATTTCTGTAGCCAGGCGTTCCGGAGAAAGGTAGAGGAATTTATAATCGCCATAAATGCAGTTGTCGAAGGTAATGTCGATCTCTTCCCGGCTTAGTCCGGAATGAATGGCTACCGCTTTGATCCCCCTCCGGTTCAGGTGCTCAACCTGGTCTTTCATCAGGGCAATGAGGGGGGTAATCACCAGGCAAATACCCTCCATGGCCATAGTGGGTACCTGGAATGTCAACGATTTACCACCGCCGGTGGGCATCAGAGCCAGAGTATCATTCCCCTCAAAGACTGAACGGATAATTTCCTCCTGGAGAGGTCTGAACTTTGAAAAGCCCCAGTACTTTGTCAGTATTTCCTGAAAATCTGTCAAGCTCATTTCATGTTTTAGAAGCAGAGCAAAGTTAATGCCCCGATGAAAATAAAAAATCTGGCTTGGATTAGACAAATCATTGCTTTTAGATCTGCAAAAGTAGCTAATGAGATATTTAAATCGCCTCGACCAATATTGTAGGTTAGAGTATCAATTCTTGCTTGCTTTTCATCAATTTTTAACTGAAAATCGTGATTGGAAGAGAAAAGTGTTGTAGCATTAATGATTAGTACAATCCCAACAATGTACGAGAGATTAATTAATATCCTCCAGGTTATAAAGATGAAACTAAGACTTTTGTTAGTGTTTTTCATGGATAAAATATTTTAGAAGATTGAGTAAACTAATGTAAGTTAATTCATTTCTCAATTTCAACAAAAAACCCGCTCCAAATAATGAGGCGGGGTTCAGAGTCAAACTTCCTTATTTTAACTAACTTGCGGCACAGACTATAATGCTTATTTTAGAAGAACTGTCATTGCAATTCATTCTAAAAATTCAAAAGAAACCATTTCCCAATTGTCTTCACTGACTTGCTTAACTGTCGCATTGAAATATGTTCGAATCATTGCACCAAATGAATTTTGAGAATCTACATAGCTTTTAATCGTATAGGTGGTGCCGATTCGGTCCACATAGTCACTGTAACCCCAAGGAAATTTCGCTGTACTTGTACTCTTTAAATGATTCTTGACATACATTTGAGTATAAACCCAAGCGGTGGCACTATTGTCTTTTTGATTCCATGGAATTGGTGTTTCAGGTTCATTTCCTTCAGAACATAATCTGATAAGAACAAATATTATCACAGCTATTACAACAAAACCTAGAACTGTAAATTTCCCTTGCTTTTCTTTTACTTTTTTTGTTTCACCTGAAGAAAATTTGTAACCACAATGAGGGCAACTTTCTACAGTTTCACTGATTTGTTTATTACATTCTGGGCATCTTATTAATGCCATTGTTTGTTAAATTAAAAAATTAGTTACGGTAAGTAGTCTTTTTTATCCATTGATTGCTTACTAAAGATACAATAGACCTCAAAATTATCCAAAGGAATTTTGTCACCTTATCTTTGTTGTTAATATAAGGGAATAAAAAAACCCGCTCCAAATAATGTGAAGCGGGCTATGTTACGATAATTATTTAATTCTGACGAAGAACGCCCTAGAAATTTGGTATTCTCCCTTTTTTAGCGTCCAGAATATTACTGTTTTCTTTTTTAACTTTGAAAGTGACATCTAAATCTTTATAGTACACTATCCAATATGTATTGTTAGTTCCAACAAGCGTCTCTGGTTGGGATTTGCTATAATTACCGGAAATATAAAAAATACTTTCTCCTATTGATTTTGCAATGCTGAATAATGGTAATGCATTGGATTTTTCCCCTGGCATAATATTTTTAGCCGTAGTAAATAATCCATCTTTATCCCACAATTCTAAATTTCCATCCTTATTGATAATGTAGTATTCCTTAGCTGTACTATTTAATACAATGAACTTATTATCTCTCTTATCAAGATTTTCTCTATTTTTTTAGTAATTTCGAACATCCATTCTTAAAATTAACCAAAATAAATCAATGTCATTTATAGAGGATAAAATAAATTCTGAGGGACTGACATTCGATGATGTTTTGCTTGTTCTTATATTTTCAGGATGTGAAAGACGATATCAGCAAGCTCGGCTCTGAAGGGTTTGGGGCACGGGCATCATGTAAGGGCACGTTCTCTGAAATGATTTTCCTGATTCCGGGCGGTTTACATGCAGTAATGGGTTATTGCGGTGCACCCTGCATCACCGAACCGATGAAAGCACGGTTCGTCCGGATCACCAATGCCGGCTTTCAGGAAAGCCATGCCCATGATGTGACCATCACCCGTGAAGCACCAAACTACATCCGTTAGAAAATAAGATGACTGAAATACCGTTTAATACATCAATAATTAACGAACAATTTAATCTGCCATGAAGAAAATGACCGCTCTTCTTTTCGTAATCTGCTTTATCCTCACCCTCCCGCTGAATGCCCAGAGTACTGCCAATTATAAAGATGAGGTACTCATGACTATCGGCGACAGAAAGATTACCGCCGGTGAATTTGAGCGTATCTATCAGAAGAACAATAATGAGAGCGTTTCCCAAAAACAGAGTCCTGAAGAGTATCTCGACATGTTCATTAACTTCAAGCTCAAAGTGATTGAAGCTGAAAATCTGGGAATGGATACAACAAAAGCCTTCCGCGATGAATATAATTCATACAGGGCACAGCTTGCCAGGCCCTACCTGTCGGATCCCGACGCTGTAGACCGCTTTGCTCATGAGGCTTATGAACGGATGAAGAAGGAGATTCATGCCAGCCATATCCTGGTCAGCCTTGACCCGAAGGCGTCGCCCGAGGATACGCTCTACGCATGGAACAAGATCATGTCAATCAGAAAAAGAATCCTTGACGGCGAAGATTTTGACAAGGTTGCCAGGGCTACATCGGATGACCCTTCAGCAAAAAGAAACGGTGGTGACCTGGGCTGGTTTTCCGTGTTCAGGATGGTCCTCCCTTTTGAAGATGCAGCCTACAGCACACCGGTCGGAGAAATTTCAATGCCTTTCCGCAGTCAGTTCGGATATCATATTATCAAAGTTCAGGAAGTGAGACCGGCGCGGGGAAGCGTACATGTGGCCCACATCTTTATCAGGGCACCCCAGTCAGAAGATTCTACACAGGCCCTGGAAGCTAAAAAGAAGATCTTTGCCATCTATGACAGCCTTCAGAATGGCATCGATTTCGCCACCCTGGCAAAAGACAATTCAGACGACCGGGTGTCGGCCGTGAAAGGAGGCGAACTGCAGTGGTTCGGCTCCGGACAAATGATAGAGGAATTCGAAAATGTGGCTTTCGCGCTGAAAAACCCGGGAGATGTCAGCAAACCGTTCCAATCCTTTTACGGCTGGCATATGGTCAAACTCCTCGGGAAAAAAGGGGTCGGTACCTTCGAGGAAGAAAAACCCAATATCGTTCCAAAATTCGGCAATGGTCCCAGGGGTTATCTTCGCAAACAGGCCTTCATCGCAAAGGTTAAACATGATTATAACTATACTTTCAACCAGGGCAGCTATGATAAAATCACCTCACTGGTCGATACTTCCATATTCAGTGCAAAATGGAAAAATACCATTCCTGACAATGTAGCAGGCATGGTTCTGTTCACCATCGCCGGTCAGAAGGTAACGGCAGGTGAATTCGCCCGTTATCTCGAAAATAAACAGACCAAAACCGCACCGATAAGCCTTGTCGTTTACATGAATGAACTGTTCAATAATTTTGCGGATGAAAAACTTACCGCTTACGAAGACACTCAGCTCGAGCGTAAATATCCCGATTTCCGTAATGTTCTGCAGGAATACCATGATGGTATCCTTCTGTTCGACCTTACAGATAAAACGGTCTGGTCGAAGGCTGTAAAAGACTCGGCAGGTCTTGAAAATTACTACGAAAATCATAAAAATGAGTATATGTGGGAGAAACGGGCCGAAGCCTATACCATTGTGCTGAATGACAGCTCACTCCTGGACCAGGCCCGTGCCCTGACAGAAAAGAAAGGCGGAAAAAAGAAATTCAGCCAGTCTTACCTGGTCTCTAAACTCTGCAAGGCTGATACCATCCCGTGTGTCACCGTGGAATACGGCAAATATGAAAAAGGGGATAACAAGGCAGTAGACGCCACAGACTGGACCCAGGGCATAGGAAAAACCTTTGACAAAGACGGGAAGCCTGCCTTTGTGTATGTAAAGTCGACCCTCCCTCCCCAAGGCAGGAAACTCGACGAAGCCAGGGGTCTTGTCACCGCCGATTACCAAAAATATCTTGAGAATAATTGGGTAAAGGAACTCAGAAATAAATACCCGATACATGTCAACCAGGATGTTTTGGCAAAAATCAGGGAATAAGTTATGCAACGAAAAATTACAGGGCTTATACTATTGATCGTTACATCCTTTTTTGCCTGTACCAGGGTGAATAAGGCTACCCAGGAACGCCCTGTGGCCAGGGTTAACAACACTTACCTCTACCCTTCCGACCTGAGTGAGCATATTCAGGAAGGACTTTCACCGGAAGACAGTATTAAAGCAGCAAGGAGACTGATCGATGAATGGGTCCGAAACCAGCTTTTACTGAAACAGGCTGAGGATAATCTCCCCGCGGGGGAAAAAGATGTACACAGACAGGTTGAAGAGTACAGGACGTCGCTTCTTATTTTTAAGTACAAACAAAACCTGCTTGCTCAGAACCTGGATACCATTATCCCTGAAAAAGAGATCAAAGCCTACTATGAGGAGAATTCCTCAAATTATATTCTCAGTTCCGACGTGGTAAAGGCTACATATGTGAAGATCCTTGTCTCAGCACCGGATATAAACAAGGTAAGGTCGTGGTACCGTTCGGAGAAGGAAGAAGATCTCAGCGCACTGCAGGATTACTGCAGCACCTACGGAGAGAAATGCATTATTGGAAGCGACCACTGGATCAAATTCAGTGAGCTGATCGGTGAAACGCCCTTAAGGATCGACAACCCGGGGCGATACCTTAACTATAACCGCAATATTGAAAGCAGCGATTCGCTGTCGTATTATTTCATCCACATCATCGACAGAATTCAGGAAGGCCAGGTTGCCCCCATTGAACTGGTGAGAGATGATATTCGCAGCGTACTCATGAACAAAAGAAAGATCCAATATTTACAGGACCTGGAGAACACCGTATACAAGGAAGGATTAAGCCGGAACCAGGCCGAAATATATTAAGCACCTAACATATGAAGCAATATTCAAAGTACCTGATCATAGTCTTTACCCTTTTACTTAGTTTTACCGCAGCAGCACAACCATTAATGATCGACCGCGTGGTGGCGGTGGTCGGGGACTATACCATTCTTCAGTCTGATATTGAAAGCCAGTACCTGCAGATGCGCGCCCAAAGGGTTACACTGCCCGATCTGAGATGCAACATTCTCAGGAGTTTCCTGGAGCAAAAACTGATGCTTGACCAGGCAAAGATAGACAGTATCGAAGTCTCAGAGAGCACTGTCAATACCGAGCTGGAAAACAGGATGCAATACTTCATCAACCAGATTGGCGGGCAGGATGAACTGGAAGCCTATTTTGGAAAAACCATCCTCGAAATCAAGGAGGATTTCAGAGAATCCATGCGAGAACAGCTCATCACGCAGAAAATGGAACAGAAGCTCACCGGTGATATTAAAGTGACCCCGTCGGAAGTCCGTAAGTTCTACAACGGCCTGAACCCCGACAGTATCCCCACCGTGGATGCCCAGGTTGAAATGCAGCAGATCGTGGCTGATCCTCCATTGAGTGAAGACGCCATTTTCGAAGTCAAGGAGAAATTACTCGAACTCAGGAAACGCATCATGGACGGTGAAAGTTTTGAAACCCTCGCCATTCTTTATTCCGAGGGCCCTTCCGCTTCCAATGGCGGAGACATCGGGTATAAATCCAGGGGGGAACTTGACCCGGTATACGCCAAAGCCGCCTTTGCCCTTAAGAAAGGAGGAATATCCAAGATCGTGGAATCTGAGTTCGGATACCATATCATCCAGCTTGTCGACCGGAAAGACGACCGGGTCGATACCCGCCACATCCTGATGAAACCAAAGATCAACCCCGAAGCCAGGCAGAAGGCCATTGCCCGTCTCGACAGCATCGTCGGCGCTATCCGGAAAGACAGCGTCACCTTCGATAAGGCTGCAAGATACTATTCCCAGGATAAAAATACAGCCATGAACAGCGGGCTGGTCGTAAATCCGGAGACGGGTTCGTCACAATTCGAGCTCAAACAGCTTGATACCAAGGACTACCTTGTAGTCAGGGACCTGAAGGTAGGTGAGATCTCCGACCCTTACGAATCAACCGACGAGAACGGTAAAACCATATATAAAGTCGTACGTCTGAAGTCCAGGACAAACCCTCACAAGGCCAACCTGGATCAGGATTATATGATGATCCAGATGATGGCCCTCGCACAGAAACGCCAGAATGTTATCGATAAATGGATACAGAATAAGCAAAAAGATACGTATATCCATATCGATGATTCTTTCAAAACATGTGATTTCATCAAAAACGGCTGGCTGAAAACGGATGATTAATTTCCGGAAATGCTGTTTCGACATTTCGTTCCGATATTTTGAAAAAATCCTGACATGTTAAAGGCTGATTCAAGAATAGTACATTATGTCATTATACGGCAAACATTCTCAGCCCCGTCCTGTCATCAGCAGATTAAAACGATTCTTGATCCGGCGGGCGGTTGCTCTGTTTCTTATCGCAATGGTTTTTCATCCCCACATCCTGGCCCAGCAGGTTCACCAGATCAATATCGTCGCCGATTATATTGAGTTCGACAATGAACTGGGCAACAATGCCAAGCGTCTTATCGGAAATGTTCGTTTCAAGCATGAGGATGTGTATATGACCTGTGACAGTGCCTATTACTATTCCGAGGAGAACATGGTGGATGCTTACAGCAATGTGCACCTGTGGCAGGGTGATACACTCGACCTCTATGGCGACTTCCTGAAATACCGGGGTGACATCCGCATAGCTAATGTCAGGAATAATGTGGTCCTGATCGACAAGGAAAGTCGGCTGACGACGGATTACGTAGATTACAACTTTAATAATGACCTGGCCTATTACATCGGTGGCGGCCGCATTGTCAACGGGGATAACACCCTTAAAAGCATTCAGGGGAATTACTACTCCAAGCAGAAACTATTCTTTTTTAAGGACAGTGTTGTAGTAACCAATCCCCAGTACACCATGTATTCCGATACGCTAAAATATAACAGTGTTTCGGAAATAGCGTATTTTCTTGGTCCGACCGATATCATCTCCGACAGCAACTTCATTTATTGTGAGAACGGATGGTATGACACGAAAAATAACATTTCGCAGTTCAACCAGAATGCATGGTTAGAGAGCGACGGTAAAACACTCAGCGGTGACAGCCTGTATTATGAGCGGGAGACCGGCTTAGGCAAGGCATTCAAAAATGTGGTGCTGGTAGATACATCGCAAAATGTCATCCTGAAGGGCAATAAAGCCATTTACATGGAAAAGACGAAGTATGCCATGCTCACCGACAAAGCCCTTATGATCCAGGTGGATGATAAACAAGACAGCCTTTATGTGCATGCGGATACGCTCAAGTCTGTCCCCGATACCGTGCCCGATTTCAACATCATCAAGGCATACCGGCATGTAAAACTCTTCAGGGATGATATGCAGGGGAAATGCGATTCGCTGATATACTCTGATGTGGATTCCGTCTTCCGGTTCTTTGGTGAACCTGTAATCTGGTCAGACGAAAACCAGATCACGGCGGAATTTATCAGCATGTTTATCAAAAACCAACAGGCCGACCACCTGGAGATGACCAATGAAGCCTTTATCATCTCCCGCGAGGATTCGGTAAAATACAACCAGATCACCGGACGAACCATGGTCGGTTACATTAATCATAATCAACTTACCCAGATTGATGTGGATGGTAATTCACAGACCATATATTATGCAAAAGACGGAAACAGATATATTGGAGTGAATAAAGCCGAGTGTGCTAATCTCAGAATAAAATTCAAGAAGAATAAAGTGGATTTTATCATTTATCTTGACAATCCTGATCTTGTGTACTATCCTCTCAACAAGTTTCCGGAAAACGAAAGATATTTTAAAAATTTCCGGTGGTTCGGGGAATATCGCCCGCTGAGCAAAAATGATGTGTTTGTATGGAAAAGGGATAGCGCAGTGGTTGCGCCGGTTGCGGCCGACAAGGAATGATCACAGATTAAATTTTTCAGGCAACCGAAATGAACTGCCTGATTAGCAGGCACATTCACCCACAGTGATTCACGAAAAACATTAACTCACTCTAAGACTGCCGGAAACCGGCAGAAAAGTCTCTCAATATTCGTCCTCGTTAAAGAAGAAATCATCCTTACTGGGATAATCAGGCCAGATATCTTCAATGCTTTCATAAATTTCACCTTCATCTTCAATTTCCTGAAGGTTCTCAATGACCTCCAGGGGTGCTCCTGATCTGATCGCGAAATCTATTAACTCCTCTTTTGTTGCCGGCCAGGGAGCATCTTCAAGTTTTGATGCCAGTTCGAGTGTCCAATACATAGTACAAAAATTTCTTTTGGGTAAATTTTTGTTATTTTAAAATTGCGCAAATATAAAAACTTTTTTAAGATTTACAACTTAGGCTTCCATGTTATTTCCCCAATGCCCAACTCGTTGGAAATCAAACGTGAATAGACGAAAAGAAAGTCGGAATAACGGTTTAGAAAACTGATTATCAGTTCATCCACGCGAAATTCCCCGGATACTCTGATGATAACTCGTTCAGTTCTGCGACAGACGGTTCTGGCCACGTGACACAATGATACAGCCGGATGTCCGCCGGGCAGGACAAACGAACGCAGTTTCGGCAGTTTATCCTCCATGGCATCGATCTCCTGTTCTATACGTTGCACATCTTCCGGAAAAAGCTTTGGAAGTCCTTCTTCCTGACCGTCTGAGGCAAGGAGGGAGGCAATGGTCATCAGCCGGTCAAGGATCCAGATAAACAAATCCTTTTTGCCGGCGGAGGTGAACGAATCCATCAATAAGCCTGTGTATGCCATCAATTCATCCACTGTGCCGTATGCTTCAATTTTCTGATGAAACTTGGGTACACGGCGGCCACCAATCAGTGCAGTAGTTCCCTTATCCCCTTCTCTGGTATAAATTTTCAATATGACCTCCCTTTTCAGATTTTCAATCAGACAGAAGCCAAGGTTTCCACAGGATTCTCATTAATATAATCAGCATCGATATGGCCATCCTTTAAACGGACAATACGGTGAGCATGAAGGGCAATCTCCTCTTCATGGGTCACCAGTATGACTGTATTACCCTTCCGGTGAATGTCGCCGAAGAGAGCCATGATGTCTTCCGATGTTTTCGAATCAAGGTTGCCGGTTGGCTCATCGGCCAGGATGATCGAAGGTTCATTCACCAGAGCCCTTGCCACCGCAACCCGCTGTCTCTGTCCGCCGGAGAGTTCATTCGGCCGGTGGGTAATCCGGTCCGTCAGACCTACGTCTTCCAGAACCTTCATCGCCCTTTCGTCCCTGAAAACCTTGGATTTACCCGCGTATATCAGTGGCAATGTAACATTTTCAAGAGCAGTGTAACGGGGCAGAAGATTAAATGTCTGGAATACGAAACCTATCTCAGAGTTTCTGACATCCGCCAGCTGGTTATCATCCATTTTACTGACATCTGTTCCGTTAAGGACATATTTTCCGGAGGTTGCGGTATCAAGACATCCGATAAGGTTCATCAGTGTTGATTTGCCCGAACCCGACGGCCCCATGATGGCAACATACTCATTTTTATTGATCGTCAGAGATACGGATTGTAATGCCGGAACGACAATGGTGCCAATGAAGTAATTCTTGTTAACATTTACAAGTTCAATGATTTTAGCCATTTCTTACAGATTACTAAATTTTTACGAATTTAACCATATATATGTTAATATAAAACCAGAAAGCTTTAAAAATTTATTATGAAATCCTGACGGTTTATGCCTTCTCTGAAAAAGACGAGCCCCGTGAAAAACAAGTCGGCAGTCAGCACGGAATTCCTGTCAGATGTAATGCTTTTCCAAGCCCTTTCCATGCCCTCAGACCAATGTATATCATCGAGAACCAGAACGGTGTCGTGCCTGATATACGAGGCTATCCTGTTGTAATATCGCATAGTCGCCTCATAGCTGTGATCCCCGTCGATGAACAGCATCATTGGATGATTTTCAGGTTTCCAGCTATCCAGAAATTCGTCAAAGCCGGAATTTACAAACTGCGTTTCCGGAAAATGCTGTCTCCTGAATGCCTCTTTCGCAAAGTCACTCTTCTGTTGCTCGCCCTCAACAGTGATCATCCGGCAATTCGGGGCCCCTGCCCTGAGATAAGCAGTACTGATGCCCAGTCCGGTCCCAAGTTCCAGTATTTCTGACGGCTGAACGAATTGGGACAGACGGTAAAGCAGCCGGCCATATTTAGGATGAATACTTGAATTTGCTGTCACACCCGAAATACGGCGCCAGCTTTTGCCACCTGTATGAGAACCTGCTCCAAAAGATCCGACCTGTATTTTCTCCCTGTTTTTTTTCAGCGATTTATGCCATTTCATCACGGCCTCCAGTTCAACCGACCATGTCTTTCCGTATATAACTTCGGATACCAGACGAAACATAAATGGAGAGTGAAGTCCATAACCGTGCCGATGCCGGGAGGTTAGCTTGTACCATACATATTTAATGACAATCTGTAATTTCCTCATGTCCTGAAAATGCATTAATTCCGGGAAAATGTCTGCTTTTACCATGCGGTTTTGCGAAGGTCAAAAATAATTCAATACTTTTTAAATCCGCCAGGAAAGATCAGTTCTCCAACCCGATAAATGTGATATTTTAGCGCTATACCTCAACCTCTCAGGAGCAATCCTTAAAACAGGTGTTTAAAGCACTCCTGCTGCACAAACCATACTTTGATAAAAATGTTTAAAAACACATGAGGTTAACACCTTTCTTCCCGGATTCAAAATATTAGACAAATACCGGCACAGCACTTATTCCGGTGGCTGGTAATTTATCTGGATTAATAATAACTTATCCATGACTTATTGCACAATTTCGGAATTCAGATGTTAAATTAGTACTTTAAAACCTGATTCATGGTGGGAACAGATTCTACTTCCGTCATCATGGGATTACAAACCAAAAATTATAAAAATGTCTGAAAATACGGGCCAGACAAAAGGGCGCATTGCTTTGCCTATGTCCATGATCTCCAGTTTTGTAAAAGAAAGAAGTCTTCCATTTATTCTTGAAAACCGGAAACTCATAGCACAATTCATTCTGACCCTTCTGTTCCTTGGTGTAGGCATATGGTTTGTCAAGCATGAACGTGGTGAGGTTCACCAGGTAAGGGAAGTTCTAACCGGAAGCAGCAGGATTTGGGTAATGATCGGGATCGGTGTTACCATTGCCTATATCGTTCTGCAGGGATTGATGTATACCGCCTCGTTTCGTTCTGTCAGAACAAAAATCGGTCTGTGGGATGCCGTCATCCTTTTTCTGAAACGTAATCTGATCAGCATTTTTCTGCCTGCCGGAGGGATATCCTCACTGGCTTTCTTCACAAAAGATTTAGAAAAGAAAGGGATCACAAAGTCACAAATCAATTTTGCATCGTCGGTTTATGCATTTGTCGGCGTAATATCCGTCATCGTAGTGGCTCTGCCGGCATTTATCTATGCCATCTTCAAAGGTTCGGTAAACCAGACCGACTGGATTGCCCTCCTGAGCATCATAATCCTCATTGCTCTGCTCTATTGGCTGTATTTTTCAGTCATAAGGAAGGGGCCGGTTTACAGGCTTCTGAAAAAAACGATTCCTGCCTCACAGGTATTTATGGATGACCTGGCGAACAACAAAATTGAGCGAAAACACTTTATGATCACCGTGCTGTATTCGGTCATCATTGAAGTTACCGGTATCCTGCACGTGTTCATTGCCATGAAGGCCATGGGTTATACACCAACTTTATTTACTGCTGTTATTGGGTATATTGCAGCCATAGTCTTCCTGGTCATATCCCCTTTTCTCAGGGGGCTTGGGGCTATCGAACTGTCCATGACATTCGTGCTCATGCGCTTTGGCTATACCAATGTTGAAGCCCTTGCCGTCACCCTTCTCTATCGTTTCTTCGAGTTCTGGCTGCCGCTTTTTGCCGGCATAATCAGTTTTATGCTGAAAATTAACCGGCTTCTGATGAGGGTCCTGCCTGCTTTTCTCCTGTTCATCCTGGGCATTATTAACATTGTGTCGGTGCTCACCCCTGCTATTTCGTCAAGGCTCTCCATGCTGAAGGATTTC
This sequence comes from uncultured Bacteroidales bacterium, assembly GCA_963732905.1. Taxonomy (GTDB): domain Bacteria; phylum Bacteroidota; class Bacteroidia; order Bacteroidales; genus DASQZK01. The sequence continues at coordinate 174,462 of CAVTBM010000001.1, read as the reverse complement.
CTGCCGGTGAATGCAATAGACGCATCCAATTATTTTGTCTTTACAGCCGGGCTCTTTCTGCTCGTCACCGCTGCATTTATGCTAAAAGGCCTTCGGTCTGTATGGTGGTTCGCAGTATTTCTCAGTCTGGGATCACTCATAGGGAACCTCACCAAAGCCTTTGACTATGAAGAGGCCACGGTTTCCTTTGTAGTCTTTGTCATTCTCATCGTTACACAAAAAGAGTATAATATCAAAGGCAATCCCAAGCTGCGGTTCGTTGGTATTCAGACCTCGTTGCTGAGTATCCTGGCTGTGATGGTCTATGGCGTCATCGGCTTCTATTTTCTGAACAAGCGCCATTTTAACATGGAGTTCAACTTTTTGCAGTCGGTAAAATACACCATTGCTAATTATTTCCTTGTAGGCAGTAGTGACCTTCACCCTGTCGGCCATTTTGCCCGGGATTTTCTTTTCTCCATAAATATATGCGGTTTCTTAACCCTTTCCTTCCTGGTTTACACCCTTATCAGGCCTTATGTTTTCAGGAACACACCCTCATTGGAGGAAACGGAAAGGGCCAGGATCCTCCTTGAAAAATACGGACGCTCCGCACTGGATTTTTTCAAAATATACCCCGATAAATTATTCTTTTTTACCGAAGATCTGTCAGCCTTTCTGGCATACAGGATTTCCAGGAATTTTGCGGTAGCTCTTGAAGATCCGGTTGCTGCTACAGATGTTGAAAGAACCGCCTGTATCAGGGCGTTTGAGACTTTTTGTTATGAGAACGGACTGAAAAATATCTATTACAGGGTCCCTGAAAGCAGTCTTCCACTTTACAAAAAAATGGGCAAAAAAGCTATGCTTCTCGGTCAGGAAGGGGTTGTCGACCTGAACACCTTTTCACTGGAGGGCGGCCAGAGAAGATCATTGAGAAATGCAGTGAACAAGGTGATTGCCAGCGGGTATCATTCCAGTATTCATGAACCCCCTCAAAAAGACGGCCTGCTCCAGAAATTGAAATCGGTATCGAACGAATGGCTTGAGGAAACCGGGCGGTCAGAGCTCATTTTTTCACAGGGGATGTTCAAATGGGAGGAACTGAAGCAACAAACGCTGATCACCGTTGAAAACAGCGAAGAAATGATTGTCGCATTCCTGAATATCATCCCCGATTTCGTAAATAATGAAGGAACATATGACCTCATGCGTAAAATATCTGTCGCACCCAATGGCATCATGGACTTCCTCATGATTGAATTATTTAAGTACCTGAAAGAGAATGATTACGGATTTGTCAACCTTGGATTTGCCCCTATGTCAGGGCTCATCGACCCTCAAAATTTTCCGGAACGCTCCATGAAATTTGCTTATGAAAAGATACGCACTTTTTCCCATTACAAGGGGTTAAGGGATTTCAAGGAGAAATTTTCGCCGGTTTGGAGTAACCGCTATCTTGTTTTTGAACATGATTTTGATTTACTTCAGATCCCTCGTGTACTTAACAAGGTTATCAGACTCTGAGTGCGAGGCTGGATTTAACTACATGAAATCATTTTCCAGGTTTCGGTTTCTGCCGGAAGCCCGGGTCTCAGAACATGAAAAGCATTACCCTTGTCCGTCTCTGTGTCGATAATCAGGTTGAATAGAGCAGAAACCGCCGCTAGTAAAATGGTCAATCTGTTTTCATGGCATGACGCGCCGCCATCAGGTTATCCTTCTTCAATGGTGGCATATTCCGGCAGAGCACAGAGGGCGGCTGTAAGCCGCGTCAGATCCTTTTCTTCTGTCTTCCGGCACCCAGTCTCAGAAATCCGGGAAGTACGACCAACAGCAGTGGAAGAGCGACTACAAAACCGCCGATTACAGCAATAGCCAGGGGCTGATGCAACTGTGCGCCCGTCCCTATCCCCAGGGCCAGAGGCATCATGGCAATAATGGCACATAAGGCTGTCATCAGCTTAGGCCGGAGCCTGGTGCTAATGGCAAAGGTAATGGCTTCATGGATATTATTGGTGGTCTCCAAATTCCGTTTAAACTGGAGATAAGTAAAAATGGCATTTTCACCGATGATTCCCACAATCATGATCAAACCCGTATAGCTGCCTACATTAAGCGGGGTTCCCGTCAGGAACAGTGCCAGATAACCACCTGAAATACCAAGAACAGCAATCATGATGATGATGACCGATGCTTTGAAATCCTTGAAGAGGAACAGTACAACGAGGAAAACCAGAAGGCTTGCGATACATAAAATGGTTAGTAATTCCCTGAAGGATTGTTGCTGTTGCTTATAATCTCCTCCATACTCAATGTAGTAACCCTGTGGGAGGGAAAGCCGGGCACTGATCTTTTTCTGAATCTGTTTCATAGCTGTTCCCAGGTCGGTTCCGCTTAATCGGGCTGAAACGACACCCATACTCTGCAGGTTCTCGCGTTCAATTTCTGCGCTGCCGGGATTAATATGGATTTCTGCCACCCTTTTTAACGGGATCAGATCTCCGGCCGGAGTAAACACGCGCGTACCCCTGAGTTCCTGCATGTTGAAATCAGTACTGTCATGAAAGGCCAGCCTGATAGCGGGTAAATATTCTCCCTCCACAACCCGGCCGCTTTCCAGCCCTTCCGTCTCAAGCTGCAGCTGATTCCTTATGTCGGCCGGGGTAAGGCCGTATCGTGCCATCATACTGTAATCGGGAACAATATCCACCGACAATCCTGCGATAACGATACCGTCGAACACATCTGCCGTTCCTTCCACACTGCTGACGATACCGGCAACGATTTTTGAATACTTCTGAAGTTCGGCATGATCAGTGCCAAAGATTTTAATCTCAACCGGCTGCACCGAAGAGGTCAGGTCACCGAGCATGTCGGTGATGACCTGTCCGAAGTCGGTTATAAGCCCGGGAACTTTGACATCCACCTGTGCCCTGATGTCCTCAATCACTTGCTCAGTAGTCTCTCCCTTTTTCCGCTTGATTTTTATCAGATAATCACCCCGGCTTGGTTCGGTAATGAAAAATCCCATTTGTGCTCCCGTGCGCCTGGAAAATGCCACGACCTCCGGTGTGTGATACAGGATCTGGTCCACCTCCTGCAACATTATATCCGTGGCTTCGAGTGATGAGCCGGGCGGAGAATCAAAATCGAGCACGATGCTCCCTTCATCCATATAAGGCAGAAATCCTGTTGCCAGCCTTGGATACACCAGGAAGATAGTACCTGTGAGCAGAAGCACGATGGCGATGCTGATATAAGGTTTATGGGTGAAGATCCCGACCCAGTTCTGTCTTTTAACCTCGTGTGCTATGGGGGCTTTTACCGGGTTCTTCCTGTTTTTATGGCCTGAGAGCAGGAGATAAACTACCGGGAGTCCCGTCCATGTCACCAAAAAGGAAACTGCCAGGGTGATGATCATCGTCCGGGTCATGATCCCGAAATAAGCACCGGCCACCCCCGACATCAGGATGAAAGGCAGAAAAATGACAATTGTGCTGAGAGAAGATCCTACCATGGCGGGGAACAGGTAATGTATGGCTTTCCTGACCAGTTCCGGAGCTGAGCTTTCCGGATGTTCCTCGTGAGTGCGATGGATTTGTTCAACAATGACCACCGCATCATCGATGATCAGTCCGATAGACGCCACCAGTGCGCCGAGCGTCATGATGTTAAATGTATAGTGTAACGCATAGAGCACCGAAATGGTGAGGGCGAGCGTTACCGGGATGACGATGAGAAGCGTTGCTCCTGCCCTGACTGACCTGAGAAATAACAAGGCTACCACGATGGCCAGGACCAGCCCGATCCATAGTGCCTCTTTGACCGACCTGATGGAATTGTTCACAAAATCCGCCTGTACATAGTAAGGACGGATCGTCACTCCCTCCGGCAGGACCCTCCTCAGTCCGGCCAGCTTATTTTGTACCGAATCGGTGGTTGAGATCAGGTTAGCCTCAGGTTGTTTGACAATATTGATCAGAACCCCCTCCTTGCCATTGGCATTAATCTTTACGTATTCAATGGCTTTTTCAATCTTTACCTCACTGATATCCTTAAGAAGTATTATCCTTTTCTCATCATTCCTGACTACCATATTCTCCACATCCTGTCTGTCGTGAAAAGAGGCATCCGTAATACTCAGATATAACCGGTTGAAATCATTGAAAAACCCATTGGAAAGGATTATCCCGTTCTGCGACATCACATTCTCGAGGTATGAGGGAGTGATCCCCAGACTGCTCATTTTCTGCCGGTCGAGAATGACCCGGTACTCCTTATCCTTTCCGCCCAGTACCTGGACGGAGGCTACACCCTCGACCTGAGAGAGATACGGCTTTACCGTGAAGACGGCCAGTTTTTTCAGACTGATGAGGGAATACCGGTCGCTTTCAAGGGAATAACCGATGACCGGCAAAATAGACGGGTTCATTTTTTCAACCGTGATATGAGTGCCCGCCGGGAGCTGGTCTCTTATCTGGCTTATGCGCGACTCTACCTGGAGTTCGGCCAGGCTGATGTCACTCTTCCAGGTCATAAATGCCGATATCTCGCAGCTTCCCCGACTCGTGGTACTGCGAACCATCCTAAGTCCGGGAACACGTTTCACCGCATCTTCAAGCGGCCTGGTTACGGTCACAATCATCTGCTCCACAGGCTGTAACTGGCCTTCGGCAATGATCTTGATCTTGGGAAACGTAATCTCCGGAAAGAGGGATGTTTTGGTTTTGGTATACAGAAAACCACCGGCCAAAAGAACCAGCACTAACATGAAACTCACCGGCTTCTTGAAGATGTTGTAAAAATCTCTCATCGGGCATTGTCCTTTAGGTTGACCTGCAGGGTATCGGGTATGGCATAGTTGCCGTAAATCAATATCCTGTCGGTTTTTTTGAATTCAGGACTTAAGATCCCGACCGAATCACGGGTTAGGATGCCTATGGTGACGGGAACCTTTACCGCAATGGAATCGTTGATCATCTTCATGACCCAGTACCGGGTCTCCGTCTCATTGGCCAGGACGGCATCTCTTGGCAGTATAGCCGTATGGTCAAGTGTATTCCCCGGCAGGCTCACCTTTGCTATGAGACCTTCGGAAAACTGTTCCGGGTTGTTCACTGTCAGGACCACTTTCTGTGTCTGATTTACGGGATCAACTTCATGACTGATCTGTCTTACCCTGCCAATAATCCTGCTGTTATCGGGTAATACAAGAACAACGCTCATTCCCGGGAATACAAGCTTCTTCCATTCATACGGCATATTCAGCAGAAACACCAGGCTCGACGATTCTTTAACCGTCAGCACCTTATCCCCGGCCGCAACATAATCGCCTCCCTGGTAATAGGTCTCAGACACATAACCCTGAGAACGTGCGCGAAGAGTGTCCGTACCTGAAAAACGACCGTTTATGCCCTGCTCTCCATTTCCCAGTGCTCTGGATTCTTTCGTCTGAATGGTGTATAGTACCTGTCCGGCTTTAACCATCTGATGGGGTTCAATATACGCATGAAGAATATAACCGTCGATCGGGGAACTGACCACGCTGGTCTTCAGATAACGTGCAGTGGCATTCATCTCGACATAATCACTGATCCTGCCAAAAGTCACATGGGTTATCCTGACGTCAGGATAAGCTTTAAAATCGCTCTTGTCCTCATCGGCTTTTTTGTTCTTACAGGATGACAGGACAAAGACAGCAAAGACCAGGAAAAAGAATCCCGTTTTAATCATTTTCATACTTCATGGTTTAGACCGTGTGACCGGTCATGATCTAATTTGCCAGGTACCTGATCTCATTCACAAGCATCATCCGTTTGACATGGTTTATGGCCGATTCATTCCTGGCGTCAACATAGTTGCGGATGATCATAAAATATTGAGTGATGTCGAGTTGCCCGGTGGTAAAAAGTTTTTGCTCCTCTCTCATGAGTGTCCGGTAAAATTCAACCAGCCGGTCAATATCCCCTGCCTGGGATTCAAGATCTGTCAACATCTGACTGTACCTGGCCAGTTTCAGGTTGTATTGTCTCTCAAAATAGATTTCTCTCTGACGGTTGTTTTCCTGCTGTAAAGTGACATCGTGGTATTTAATTTCCTTCTGCCTGCCGTCGTAGATAGGTACGGTGAGTTTTAACCCCAGCCCGGCACCAAAATTTTTATAAGGAAAGGGCACCAGGGACGAAAGATAACCGGCATCGGCATGCAGGCTGAGTTTGGGTTGATATTCCAGACTAATCAGATCAAGATGGTTCTGCAGGCGAAGGCTGTCGAGAGAAAACTGCCGGAAGAATACCGAAGCCGACTTTGACGGCATCCCGGGGATTTGCATTTCAGGTGGCTCCAGTTCGACAAAGGCAGTATCAGGAATACCCGCGAAAGACCTGAGCTGCATCAATGCCTGGCGGTACTGCAACAGGGCATTACTAACGGCCAGCTCCTGGCTTTTCATGTTTGCCGTGAAAGAATAATAGTCGGTCACCCTGTAAATATTAGCCAGGGTTAGTCTGTTCAGAATACTGTCTTCACCCGTCAGAGTGTGCAGAATTTCTGAATTATATTTCCATTGCAGAAGATCTCCCCAGGCCGTAAGATACATTGAGGTAACCTCCCTGACCAGCGTAACTTTCGTGAGCTGCAACTGATTCCCGGCCTGGTTCTTTCTGATCTCCAAAGCTCTGAGATTATCCTGCAGCTGATCTTTGAATAAAATACTTTTATCGAAATTAACGAGGGTACTTACCATCTGACCATTGGTAATCACTTCATCATATCCGTAACCACCCAGGATGGGATCAACCATCAGATCGGTTGCAAAACCGATCTGGGTTTTTTGCCCTGCCCGGAATAACTTTTCACTGTTCTCCGCCATGATAATGTTGTTCCGGTTTTCAAAAAGCGCAGGACTGTAAAGAAGAGCAGAGTCTATATAGTCACCGAGTGTATTTTGGGCAAACAGGCCGCTGAAAGATATTAAAAGGAAGCCGAGTATGAGAGGTATGTTCTTCATAAGTTCTTCATCGGAAATGCCCGAAAATAATTGTTAAATCTATAGAAATTCTGAATCCGGAACAAAAGAATCTGAATCCGCCGGAATTTCACCACTTTACTGCTTGTCTGATGGTCTTGTCAGCTTAGAACTTATGTATTCTGAAAGGGCATCCGGATGGTTGGTCCCTATCCAGACCTTCTTCTCCTCGTCCCTGATCCTGAGTTCAACGGCAAATCTTCCCGAAACATTCAGAATGGTAATCTCAGGCCTTAATTTAATGCCCCAGCCAAGAAAGGAGTCCTTAACAGGCCGGCAGCTCTCAATATTTTCAAGGGCGTATTTACCTCTGATGATCCCTATTCCGAAGATGTACCTTACAAAATGATCGTCAACTTTTACGGTGAGCCTGAAGAACAGGAGCAAAACGAAGAAAAGAATGGCTGAGGTGACAAGGACAAGGGAATTCTGAGTCCGGGAAGAGAATATTACCGGAAAGATAATGATCAGTACAAATAAAAATACCCAGGAAATCTGTGTTTTTTTCATATGGAGAATCTTGAGGATAACCGGAATTTGTCAGCCTCCGCTGACAGGAACCATTAAAAGGCCGGTACCGTTAAAACCATACTTAAGCGAAAAAGTTTTTGCTCCGGCACCACCCCCTGCCATGAATTGCAACCACAATAAGGTTAATTTCCCTTTCAGCATTTTCCGCTCAGCCTGATTACCGGGTTCAAAGATAAAAACATCTTCTTTTTTTTAACCCGAAAACTTCCGCAATATCATTTGCCAGTTTCAGTGACGGATTCTACCTGCCCTTCCCGGGGAAAACGATGATCTTCCGTTTCACACCGGCTTTCCCATCAGCTGCAGGGACTATCGGATAACTTCTACAAGATAACAACCCTTCGGCTGCGGGGACTATCGGATAACTTCTGCAAGATAACAACCCTTCGGCTGCGGGGACTATCGGATAACTTCTGCAAGATAACAACCCTTCGGCTGCGGGGACTATCGGATAACTTCTACTAGATAACAACCCTTCGGCTGCGGGGACTATCGGATAATTCTACTAGATAACAACCCTTCGGCTGCGCTCAGGGACCGTATGCCCTTTTTCACTAGTACGATTATTTCGACTTCGCTCAATAATCTTCTGAAACGCAGACCCTGAGCGAAGTCGAAGGTGGTCCCTGAGCGAAGTCGAAGGTGGTCCCTGAGCGAAGTCGAAGGTGGTCCCTGAGCGAAGTCGAAGGGGATAGCCTCATATCCCCGCATTATTAAACCCTGTCGTGGCAGAACTGACATCATTTCCCACAAAATCCACAGATTGACGAATAAGCTACACAATCCTGCCAGACAAGGTGCGAATTGATCCCCTGAAATATCTCAGGTACCCCAGGCGTCAATATGTATTATATCCCTTATACACCCTTGATTTTTCAAGAGGCACGAGGTAACCGGTATAAATCAGCTGACCGCTTTGAATACCGGTAAGCGTCGCATTGGCGTAGGCATCGGCACTAACGGACATATTTATGTCATAAGAGCCTATCGCCGTCATCACACTGAATGAAAGGTAGAAGCTTTTTCGCTTCTGATCGATATTAAGCTTATAACGGGTTATATTTCCCTGTGCTGTAACACCTCCGACACCGTTGTAACCTATTCCGGTATTCCTCCCGATCTGGAGTACTGCATTTGCGGAGTCTACTGAAACGAAGTTTATCGTGGACGATACAGGTATCCTGTCGCCTATTTGGTTCGCCAGATAGTCGGCTTCAAGAACGAAGTCCTTGTTTTCCAGCATCATTTTTGTTTGGTTAAAATCTGCATTCAGTGTGCTGTCTTTTTTCATTTTTTTCTGATCCTGACCGTAAACGGCAGGTGATAAAGCCAGATTAAATATTAAAGACAATCCTAAAACCGGTAATATGAAATTTTTCATGATTGTTAGAATTTATATTGCTGTTTGGATTTCAAATAATATACCACAGATTGACAGATTCATCATCAATGAACTGAATATCAATTTAATTAACATTTTTTAATAAAGGATGGGTACGTTTCAAATGCTGAACTGAAAAACCAGGATCTGTTACACCAGGTGGATGGTATAAAGCATGACTGACATTTCCCTGACGCATCAACCGGATCATAAAAGAATGCCAAAGGGCTTTTTCACCTTGTCGTTTTTTATTTTTTTCCGATCTTTAGAATCTTAAATAGTGAAGATGCAGGAATTACTTGATACCGATATTAAATTCCTTCACGGAGTAGGTCCCCGGCGGGCGGAAATTCTGAACAAGGAACTTAAAATTTTTACGTTCAGAGACCTGCTTTACTACTTCCCTTACCGGTATATCGACCGGACAAAGTTTTACCATATCCGGGAAATTAATGGGGAACTGCCCTACATTCAGGTCAGGGGAAAAATTACAGGCTACGAGATGGCCGGGGTAAAAAGGGGCCAGAAGCGTCTTACAGCAGAATTCACGGATGGCACCGGTATCCTGGAACTGCTCTGGTTCAGGGGTCACAAATGGATTCCGGAAACCTATCCTGCCGGAAAGGAATTCATCGTATTTGGCAAACCTTCATTATTCAACCACCGGATAAATCTCGTTCATCCGGAAATTGACGACGTCTCCAAAGCGAAGGATCTCAGTACCAGGCTCCAGCCGGCTTATGGTACGACAGAAAAAATGAAGAATAACTTCCTGACAGCGAAAGCCATTCAGAAAATGGTTGGCAGTCTGCTGGGTCAGCTAAACAATCAGATTGAAGAGACGCTCCCTGCATGGATGTTACAGAAAGCCGGACTGATCCCTCTTTGGGAAGCTCTTCAGAACATCCATTATCCCGATAGCCCTGAAATTCTGAAAAAGGCTGAATTCAGGCTCAAATTCGAAGAACTGTTCTTTATTCAGCTGAACATTCTCAGGAGCAGGTCTGCCCGTGACCTCAAATACCGGGGGTACGTATTCACAACGGTTGGGGAACATTTTAACACCTTCTACCGTGACTGTCTGCCTTTTGAACTGACTGGTGCTCAAAAGAAAGTTCTGAAGGAGATCAGGCGTGATATGGGTTCGGGAAAACAGATGAACCGTCTGCTCCAGGGGGATGTTGGCAGCGGCAAAACCCTGGTAGCCCTGATGAGCATGCTAATTTCGATGGACAACGGTTTTCAGTCGTGCTTCATGGCCCCGACTGAGATCCTGGCCATACAACATTTCAATACCCTGAAGACTTTCCTTGACAACATGCCGGTTACCCTCGAATTGTTAACGGGTTCAACACGGAAATCCGACCGGACACGTATCCATGAGTCGCTGGAAAACGGCAGCCTCAACATCCTTGTGGGGACACATGCCCTTATTGAAGACAAGGTAAAATTTCAGAACCTGGGTCTGGTCATCGTCGACGAACAGCACCGCTTTGGAGTGGCCCAGAGGGCCAGGTTGTGGAAGAAAAGCGAGCAGGTCCCGCATGTACTGGTAATGACAGCGACACCCATCCCGCGCACCCTGGCCATGACCCTTTACGGTGATCTGGATGTGTCGGTCATCGATGAACTTCCGCCGGGCCGCAAGCCGGTTAAAACCATCCATATCACAGACAGTAAGCGACTAAGGATGCATGGTTTTATCCGGAAGCAAATCGCCGAAGGCCGGCAGATCTATATCGTGTACCCGCTGATCAAAGAATCGGAGAAAATGGATTATAAGGACCTGGAAGATGGTTATGAAAGCATCGTACAGGCTTTTCCCCCGCCTCAGTACGCCGTGAGCGTTGTCCATGGCAGGATGAAACCCGTGGAAAAGGATATATCCATGAACCATTTTAAGGCCGGGCGAACGCATATCATGGTAGCTACTACGGTTATTGAAGTTGGTGTGGATGTGCCGAATGCCTCGGTGATGGTCATCGAAAGCGCTGAGCGTTTCGGACTTTCGCAGCTTCATCAGTTAAGAGGACGCGTAGGACGGGGTGCCGATCAGTCATTCTGCATCCTGATGACCGGTTACAAACTCTCCGATGAAGCCAGGAAAAGAATAGAAACCATGGTACGCACCAATGACGGTTTTGAGATCGCAGAGGTGGACCTGAAACTGCGGGGTCCGGGTGACATTGAAGGTACTCAGCAAAGCGGTATCCCCTTCGACCTGAAAATCGCCAACCTTGGACGGGATGGTCAAATCCTGCAGTATGCCAGGAATATAGCCGAAGATATCATCGATGCCGATCCCGGACTTAAACAGGAAGAACATCTCATCCTGGTGAAACAACTGAAAAAACTCTACTGGAAAACAGTCAACTGGTCTTCGATAAGTTGATCAATCCTGGCCTGGACCATTTTTTAGTCTTTGTCTTTCTCAACTTTTTTGCTCACAATATCCCCATTCGCCGAAAAAACAACTTCAAGGGTCTGGTCCCCTTTTTTTAATTCAGCTTCATACCCACTGAAACCCGGTTTTTCAATCTGTTCGGGTTCCGTCAGTTTGTAATCCGGAAACTGTGTATGAATAACCTTCATAACAGCCGAGGGCAGGTCCTCATTTTTCAATTCTTTTTCTGTCTCCAGCCATTTACCGGAAGGGTCAAAGCTTGCAGACATGTTATGACCGTCCAGTACAAACTCAGCCTCCCATTCTTTTTCGTTTTCCATGCTCCATTTGACGTTCCGGGCCTGGCTGAATTTTTGATCGAAATTCGTTTTTACTTCTCCGGGAAGTACATTCTGTGTGCAGGCCCCGAAGGATATGCAAAGCCCGCTGATAAATAATGCCAGTGTTTTCATCTTTCTCATTTTTTTGTTATAATCGATTCCCCAAAATTAAGCCCATATTCTAAAGGAATTCTCAGCCCCCTGTCATGCGATGGTTTTCACAGTAAAAACATGCTGCTTCTTTACCTCATCCCAGGAGTAACTCAGTTCCAGTTTATTCTGATTACAGATCGTGCTGACAATAGACAATCCCAAACCCGGGCTGTCAGATGCATCATTCTCTTTTACAAAGCGTTGAAACACCTTTTCTTTCTTTACAAGTTCTCCGGTACCCGAATTGGAGAACTTCATTGTATTCCCGGAGGTTTGGATCTCAATAAATCCTCTCTCATAATTATGATTTACAGCATTTAATAACAGGTTTGAAACAAGGACAGAAGCCAGATCGGCGTTGATGATATACTGAAAATCTGCGCCCGGAAGAAGGACTATGCTGATATTTTTCAAAGCTGCCAGTTCACTGAACTGGTCAACCAGATCAAGGACAACACTCCGGAAACTAACCTCCGTTTTTTCAGGATACTGACGACTTTCGATCCGGGCCAGCAACAATAAGCTTCGGTTTAGTCTTCCCAGGCGACTGACAGAATGATCCACACTCCTGACCATCGAAGCCAGTTCGGGAGTCAGCCGTTCATCATTCAGCATGCTTTCCAGTTTTCCTTTGATGGCTGCCAGCGGTGTTTGCATTTCATGGGAAGCATTCCCGGTAAACTGCTTCAAATTTTGATAATCGTCAAGAGCACGGTTAGTAAACTGTTCAACAACCTCTTTCATCTCATCGAATTCATCAATGCCTGTTTTCTCCAGTTGCACGGGCTGAAAGCCGGAAAGTGAAAAGGCTCTGGTGAGTGACAAATTTTTAAAAAACGGCGCCCATAAACGAGCTATTCTTTTCCTTGTGAACACAAACACCCCGAGAATAAATGCGGAATAAACGATAGCAAGAATGATGAAAGCTGAAGTCAGAAAATCGCCGTTCTCTATTTTCGAAGACCTGACGGTGATCCTGTAAAAACGCCCCTTCACGCGTCTCACCGAGGTGAGTTCGCGATACGGCTCTGCTTCGTTTTCTCTGGCATCAAACAGGGACGTATCCTTCAGGATATTTGTTTCCTTCATCGACAACGTTTCTGATGTCTCGATGAAAGGCATCATCTGAGGAAGTGTACCTCCCGACTCGATCTTAGTTTCAATTTCCATGACACTGTTCATCAGTTTCTCATCCGTCTCCATCCGGATTAACCACAGCAATACGAGATACATAACGATCAGACCTGTTGACAGGGCAACACCTGTGGCGATCATGTAGGAACGGCTGACTTTTTTTAACAGTTTCATCGGTCAGAAAATTTATATCCTGTACCATATACCGTCCTGATATAATCATCACCTCCGGCATTCAGAATTTTTTTCCTGAGATTATTTACGTGAGTATAAATAAAATCGAAGTTGTCGGCGAGGTCGATGTCGTCCCCCCAAAGGTGCTCTGCAATGGATCCCCTGGAAATCACCCTGCCAGCATTCGAAATAAGGAAGATTAAAAGCTCAAATTCTTTGGGGGTCAGTGTCAGACTTTTATTATGGATCCGGACTTCCCTGTTTTCCGGGAGAATGGTGATCTCGTTAAACGTTAATTCCTCATAGCCCCTATATTTCTTTCTTCGCCATACCGCTTTAATCCTGGCATTCAGTTCGGAAAGATGAAAAGGTTTCGTGAGGTAATCGTCGGCACCAAGATCGAGGCCTTTCAGCTTGTCATCAAGCGAATCCCTGGCCGAAAGGATGATAACAGCAGTTTCCGGGAGGATCTTCTTAATACGCTTGAGGATTTCCAGACCACTGCCGCCAGGTAGGGTAATGTCAAGAATGACCAGGTCGTAAGTATATACCGCCACTTTATCTTCAGCCTGCTGAAAGGTAGAAGCACTTTCGCACAGGTACCTTTCTTTCCCGAGATATGCCAGGATGCTTTCCAGCAAAATGAGCTCATCTTCAACAATCAGCAGTTTCATGTATGCAGATAAAAAGATTAAACGTAGTATCTGATTCTGAAGAAAACTTAAAGATACGCATTGTGATCGGAATCTGATCGAACTGAAGGCATCAGCCTGATCTCTCAGGCTGGATTAAAATACTGAAATATAAGTTCTTTAAGATGACTGTCAGGAGGATTCAAATGTACTTTGCCGGATCCGAAATATTGCTGAACCGGGATCCTGAAATGACATGAGCTGAATCAGGAAAAATTCAAAGTCGCTAAATATTCGCCTTGATTTTATATCTTTATTTCGTCAATAGCTGAGACAGTTCATAATACATCCGGGGAAGGTCCCCGTAAATTACCAGTCAGGAAACAATAAAAAGAATAAATATGCAAAGAAGATCATTTGTAAAATCCTCCTTTGCCGGCGCATCAGCCGTTGCATCAGGATTTATTCCTTACAGAAACCACAATTCTGAAAAAGTCAGGATGGTTTATGAACTCCGGCGTTACGAAATGATCCGGAACTACCGCCAGAATGACCTGGACCGGTATTTTAAGGAAGCTTTGATCCCGGCCCTGAATAATCAGGGTGTTCAAAATGTCGGTGGCTTTGTTCCATCAGGGAAAGCAGAACCTGCCGTGGTTTACGTTCTGATCCCTTATCCCTCGCCAATGGACTATTTCCGGATATCCGGGGAGTTGAATCAGGATAAAGCCTTTCTCAAAGCCTCTGGATTTTATGACAGCCAGCCTGCAGACAACCCTGTTTTCAACAGGATCAAAAGCTCTCTTATGATTGCTTTTGACAACTTTCCGGTCCTCCGCAAGCCTGACGACGACAAGAGGCTTTTCGAGATCCGCACTTATGAAGGGTACAATGAAGATGCTGTCAGACGGAAAATTGCCATGTTCAACAACGGTGAGATCGATATATTTCTGAAGAACAAGTTCAGTCCGGTAATATACAGCGAAGTTTTGATCGGCGATGATCTGCCGTGTCTTACCTACATGCTGGCCTTTCGTAATATGGAAGAAAGGGACCGGTTATGGAAGGATTTTGGTAACGACCCTGGTTGGAAAGCCATGTCTGCTGATCCGCAATATGCCAACACGGTTTCCAGGATTATCAAGATATTTCTTGAACCATTGCCCTGGTCACAAATTTAAAAAAGAATAATTTGACCATTCAGCACAAAGACAAGATTACATTACGTGATGCTGTATCCATCGGTATAGGTGGGATGGTTGGCGGAGGGATATTTGCCGTTCTCGGTCTCTCGGTCGGACTGACCGGAGGAGGTGCACCCTTTGCTTTCTTTTTTGCGGGCATCATTGCGCTCATGACATCCTATTCTTATGTTAAACTTTCCCTCACCTATCCGGGAAATGGAGGAACGGTAAATTTTATCAATGAGGCTTACGGTAAGAACATCTTTAGCGGGGGGCTTAATAACCTGCTGTGGATAAGTTATATCATTATGCTGTCGCTCTATGCAACAGCGTTCAGTTCCTATGCTCCCAATTTATGGAGCATCACAGGCGATCTGGCTTCTGACAAACACATTTATGCCACTGTGATTATCCTTATTGCTTCCGGCATAAATTATTACAGTATCCGGATGGTAGGAAAAATCGAATCCTACTCTGTGATCATTAAGCTGATCATCCTGGTGGCTTTTGTGTTTATAGGGATCTGGGGTTTACAGCATAGTGAAAACATCTCACAACTTGGATTTTCCGCCTGGAAAAGCCCAATTGGTGTAATCACTGGCGGAATGGTTATTTTTGTGGCTTATGAAGGCTTTGAGCTTATCGCCAACGCATCACCAAACATCATTAATCCCAAAAAGAACATACCCCGTGCCTACTACATCTCTGTCGGATTTGTCATTGTTTTATACATTCTGATCGCTGTTATCACCGTGGGTTCCCTGCCCTTTCAAAAAATTGCCATGGCAAAAGATTATGCACTTGCAGAAGCTGCCAAACCCATGCTCGGTCAGGCCGGCTTTACCATCATCACCATTGCGGCTTTGTTCTCAACTTTCTCAGCCATCAATGCCTCAATCTATGGTGGCAGCCGGGTGAGCTATGAATTAGCAGCCGATGATGAGGATCCGCATGAACTTACCAAATATTTTTGGAATAAACCCATTGGGCTGGTCATTACCACCGTCTTAACTATCCTGCTTGTAAATACCGCAGACCTTGAAAACATTGCTACTTCAGGCAGTGTTGGTTTTCTGCTGATTTTTGCCTTTGTGAATCTTTCAGCTCACAGGCTTTCCTCCCAGACGGGATCAAACCGGCTGATTACCTTTACAGCTTTCATTCTTTGCATGGCTGCCATGACCGTCCTGATCATCCAGCAATTCTCTGCAAACAGGACTGGTATCCTGATCTCTCTGGGCATTATTTTACTTTGTTTTGCCGGAGAGACCATTTTCAAACTATCCACTTCTAAGACAGATACGGATTAAAACGCCTGAATCGCTGATTTTAAACTTACTTTTTTAGAGGGAAAAGGAAAAAGAAGCTGCTTTACTCTATTTTAACCATCTTTTTCACCTGGCAGGCATTTCCTGTGTTCAGCACGAGGTAATATATACCGGCAGGTTGACTTTCCGGCGACCAGATAACCTGGTATTGTCCTTCCCTTTTGTACCCATTTTCGATCGTAGCCACCGTACTCCCTCGCAAATCCTTTACTTCAAGGGTAATCGTACTGTTTCCGGGCAGTGAATAATTGATGGTTGTATACGAAGTAAACGGGTTGGGCCTGTTCTGTTCCAGTTTAAGTTTGGGTGCCGCCAGCGGGAAAAATGAGGACTCAGTGTTCATCTTCGGACTGCCGGCCTCGACCCAGGCAGAATAGATGAGCTCTGCCAGTGAGTGAGATGCCTCACTGAAAAGCTTTACGGTAAAGCCACTTGTCCTGTTCCACAGAGCGTTAACATAATTTGAAGATTTGGTGTCGCCGGCAATTTCCTTTGCATAATCATCGGCAATAAGTACTGAATCGGCATATTTATAGCTATCGTAAAGGTAGCTGAAGATATAGCTCTTAACGTCATGAACAATAGCCACGGGTGAACCTGAATAATTAATATCCTGGATGTGTGCATTGACCATTGTTGACTCATACCGCGAATGGATGCCCGTGTTTCCGGTTAACTGTCCGTTATAATTTTTGCAGATATGCAGTGGCATGTGGCCATCAGCTACATAATGTCCCAGGTCGGCGGCCACCAGCACGGCTTTGTCCCAGTCACGCCTTTCGAAGCAGCTCCTGAGTGTATCATAGGTGGCAAGAGTTGCCCAGGGAAGAATGCCGTTATCCATAACGAAGGATTCTCCATGCTGAGCCACGACGGAATCCCATTCGGTTGCGATGTGCCCTTCGGCTACAAACTCGGGATAGCTGTCGATATCAATATAATGCTTTGGGGCTTCGGATTCGTCCTGGCTTTTTCTGTTGTCGGCATCGGAGGCATGTTCAGCCAGCGTGCTTGTCCAGTTGAGAAACTGGCTCATTTCATCGTTGAAAGAAAGTGCTGCATTGGTGTTGATCCTGTAATGTCCTTCATAACCCCAACTCATGAGAATGAACGACAAAGCACAAACAAGGATAATTGGAAGAATCGGTTTTTTCACGTGTCTGTATCTCCGGTTAAACATAAGTGCCCAAAACTAATCATAATTCCTAAAACCCCACTCCTATTTCCTGCTCCAGGATGTTCTCTTAACCAACTTTAACAAAACGTAAAATCTACCGAGCTGTCATTCAGTATGCTGCAGCGATCCTTCCACTATGTATTGAGCCGGATATTTTTGGGGGCATCAGGCCCCGTCGATGATCGCCTGCCATTTCTCCACCAGGGAACCGACCGGCACATTCGGCTCTGCAAAGCGTAAGCTGTATCCATACCGGTGATTTTTTGATCTTGCCGCATTATGATATGGCAGCAAAGTGATCCCCCTGAATGAGGGATACTTTTTCTTAAGGTCCAGAATGGACTGCAGATGTTCATCCGTATCATTTATTCCGGGAATGACCGGGCAGCGTAAATGCACAGATGCATCATGACTGATCAGGAAGTCAAGATTTCTCAGTATCAGTGCGTTTCCAACACCAGTATAAGCTTTATGCAGGTCAGGATCATGATGCTTATAATCGAAAAAGTAAAGATTTACCAGAGGCAGTGTCTTCATGAACAGGGAGGTAGGTGCCAGCCCGCAGGTATCAAGACAGGTATGAATGCCGTCTGCTCTGGCTTTCCTGAGAATATCAAGGGTAAATTCCGGTTGGGCCAGGGGTTCGCCACCTGAAAGGGTCAGTCCGCCTCCGGATTCCCTGAAATAAGGGATATCTTTCTGTATTTCATGAATGAGCTCATCCGGGGAAATCATGTAGCCTGTTTTCCGGAGAGCATCTGATGGACAAACTTCCACACACTGGCCGCAGGCTTCGCAAAGCTCATGATTGAAAATATGAAGACCATCGATGAAAGAATGTGCCTTGTGGGGACAGACTTCAGCGCATGAACCGCACAAAGTGCAGTGTTCATCAAAAAAAGCAATTTCCGGCTTTCCTGAAATGGATTCCGGATTATGGCACCAGGCACAGTTCAGGGGACAGGATTTCAAAAATACGGTGGTTCTGATCCCCGGTCCGTCATTCAAAGCAAAACGGTGTATGGCAAATATCATTCCTTCCTGCATAACTACTCTCTCCTGAAAAACAGCACAAAGTTATAAAACCCCCGGGAAATCCTTTAAAAAGTTTTCCCTGTTTCGTCCAATATTTCCTTGCTGGTCAGTTTATATAACACTCTTTTACCACGCTTCATTCTTTCAATCTGCAGAAAAATCTTCAGCATGATCCCCGAATATTATCCCGGGCTTGAAAATTTAGGTGTTTTTAAAACAGATTCAGTTGTATTCAGGGATGCATAGCTATTATTTAAAATCAACCTAAATTATTTCGATCATTCCAGAATATGACAAAAAGCAACTTTTAATCATATGGTAATGATAATTTTGTACTGAATTTTCAACCACAGGAGGATCTATGTCATCTGGTAATACCATTGAACATCAGGGAATCGTTGAATATATAAGCAATGAGGTTATAAGGGTGAAAATCACATCCGTTTCCGCTTGTATCGGTTGTCAGGCAAGGGGGATGTGTTCAGTTTCCGACATGGAAGACAAGGAGATCCTTGTAACGGATTCCGGTGATGGATTCCGGAAAGGAGATCAGGTGGAAGTTATGATGAAGTCCTCGCTCGGGACCAAAGCTGTGGTAATCGGTTATATCTATCCATTTCTGATTTTACTGACTGTTTTGCTGATCCTGACGGGAAGCGGTGTTACAGAACTCAGGGCAGGAATTCTTTCGCTGGGCACCCTTGTGCCCTACTATTTTGTGGTCTACCTTTTCAGGGACAAACTGGCCCGTACTTTTGGTTTTTCTATCAGAAAGTCTGTATAATATGAGCAATATCGTTTTATATACCATTATTTCGCTTAGTACCATTGGGATAGTCTCGGCTGTGATTCTTTACTTTGTAGCGCAGAAATTCAAAGTTTATGAAGATCCCCGTATCGACCTGGTTGAAGCAGAACTCCCCTCGGCGAACTGCGGGGGGTGTGGTTTTGCGGGTTGCCGGAATTTTGCCGAAGCACTGGTTAAATCTGACGTGCTCAACGACCTTTACTGTCCGGTTGGTGGTAATGCAGTTATGAGTAAACTGGCTGAACTTCTGGGGCGTGAAGTGGTAACACAGGATGCCAAAGTGGCTGTGGTTCGCTGTAACGGCCGGCCGGAATTCCGCCCGCAGGTCAATCTGTATGAAGGAGCTCTTTCCTGTGCTGTCGCGAATAGCCTGTATGCCGGAGAAGGCGGGTGTCCTCATGGATGTCTCAGCTGCGGCGATTGTGTTGAATCGTGCAAATTTGACGCCATCCATATGAATCCGGACACCGGGCTGCCCGAGGTGGACGAGGATAAGTGCACTGCCTGCGCGGCCTGTGTGAAAGCCTGTCCGAGAAATATCATAGAACTCCGGAAAAAGTATCCGAAAAACCGGAATATTTTCATCAGCTGTATAAACGAGGAGAAGGGCGGAGTGGCTCGCAAAAACTGCCAGGTAGCCTGCATCGGTTGTGGGAAATGCGTGAAGGTTTGTCCTTTCGATGCCATTACAATGGAGAACAACCTGGCCTATATTGATCCGTTTAAGTGCAGGCTGTGCCGTAAATGTGTACCCGAGTGTCCGACGAACGCAATACTGGAGATCAATTTCCCGCCGCGGAAGGAGAAGAATGAGCCGGCTGAAGAAATCCAACAAGCATAATTATAACTAAGCCAGGAGAAAAAACGTGCTAAAAACATTTTCTATAGGCGGTGTTCATCCGGGAGATTTTAAACTGACCGCCGGAAGAGCTCTTCATGTTCTTCCTCTCCCTGAAATGGTCATCATACCGATATCTCAGCATATCGGA
Source organism: uncultured Bacteroidales bacterium (assembly GCA_963732905.1). Classification (GTDB taxonomy): domain Bacteria; phylum Bacteroidota; class Bacteroidia; order Bacteroidales; genus DASQZK01. The sequence continues at coordinate 154,203 of CAVTBM010000001.1, read as the reverse complement.
GCACCTGCCACTTTATTGGTAAAAAAAGGCGATGTGGTGAAAACCGGGCAGCTGATCGCCGAATCAGCAGGATTTGTATCAGCCAGGGTACATTCATCCGTTTCCGGGACGGTTCAGAAAACTGATCTTTTCACCGACAGCTCAGGATACCGGAGGATGGCTGTTCAGATAAAAGTCGAAGGCGATGAGTGGACAGAAGGCATCGACCGTTCGCAGGATCTGAAGACCGATATCCCCTACCCGGGAGAAGAGATCATTCAAAAAATTCTCGGAGCCGGAATAGTAGGACTTGGCGGAGCCACTTTCCCCTCACATGTCAAGCTGACGTTGCCCCATGGTAAAAGAGCAGAATACCTTGTGATCAACGGGGTGGAGTGCGAACCATACCTTACGGCCGACCACGCGCTGATGCTTGCAAAAAGCCTGGAACTGATGACGGGCATCCGGATCATGATGAAGGCTCTGAAAGTTGACAAAGCCATCATCGGTATAGAAAATAATAAGCCCGATGCCCTCGCCATCATGTCAAATCTTGCTGCTGAGCAGGATGGGGTAACGGTTGTGGCCCTCGAGGTAAAATATCCACAGGGCGGTGAAAAACAACTCATCCAGGCTCTTCTCGGCAGGGAGGTACCCTCCGGTGGACTTCCCATCGACGTCGGCGTCGTTGCCTTTAATGTGGGCAGTATTTACGCCGTTTATGAAGCCGTCCAGAAAAACAAACCCCTTATTGAGCGTGTGGTTACCGTTACCGGTAAATCCCTCGAAAATCCGGGGAATTTCGTGGTCAGGATCGGCACGCCGGTCTCGGCCCTCATCGATGCCGCGGGCGGTGTGCCGGAGGATACCGGAAAGATCATCAGCGGGGGACCGATGATGGGGAAAGCCCTCAGCACCACCGATGTCCCTGTCATAAAAGGCACTTCGGGCATCCTGGTGATGCCTGAGAATGAAGCCCACCGGAAAGAGGTGCGTAACTGTATCCGCTGCACCAGGTGTGTCACAGCTTGTCCAATGGGTCTCGAACCATTTCTATTGATGAGTCTTTCGGAAAGAGAAAAATGGGAATCCATGGAAAAGGAAAAGGCGATGGACTGCATCGAATGCGGTTCCTGCAGCTTCATCTGTCCGAGTAACCGGCCCCTGCTGGATTATATACGTCTTGGCAAATCCAAAGTCGGAGCGATGATCAGAAAGAGAAAAACAACAAATTGATATAACGGATCAGATACAATGATATGAAAATGCTTACTATCTCTCCTTCACCACATGTACAAACACGGGATTCGGTTCCCAGGCTGATGTATGGGGTGATTTTTGCACTGCTGCCTGCCCTGGCCGTATCTGTCTTTTACTTCGGAATCGGAATGATCATTATTACGGCCACATCGGTTGTCTCATGCATCGTTTTCGAATACCTGATTGCAAAATTCATCCTGCAACAGAAACCGATGCACCTCGATGGTTCCGCCGCACTGACAGGCCTTCTTCTGGCTTTCTGTCTTCCCGCCAACCTGCCGTTCTGGATGGTCATCACCGGTGCCCTGGTGGCTATCGGCGTGGGAAAGATGACCTTCGGAGGACTGGGAAACAATCCGTTTAATCCCGCACTGGTGGGCCGCGTGTTTCTCTTCGTCTCATTTCCGGCAGCCATGACATCATATCCCAAACCCGGTCAGTGGTTCAGCTACATGGACGCTGCCACGGGTGCCACACCCCTCAGCATTCTGAATGAAAGTTCTGCCAGCCATGCCCCGCTGTCGGAGATCATGAACAAGATGCCTTCTTACCTCGATATGTTCCTTGGAAAAATGGAAGGATCAGCCGGTGAGGTCGCTGCCTTTGCCCTGATCCTGGGCCTTATCTATATGCTGTGGAAAAAGATCATCACCTGGCATATCCCCGTGAGTATTCTCCTTACAGTTGCTGTTTTCACTTCTATACTCTGGATTTCCGACAGTCAGCGGTTTGCCAACCCGTTGTTCCACCTCCTGACAGGTGGACTGATGCTGGGAGCTATCTTCATGGCAACGGATTATGTTACTTCACCGATGTCAAAAAAGGGTATGCTCATCTATGGCACCGGCATTGGTATCCTGACGGTGCTGATCAGGGTGTTCGGTTCCTACCCCGAAGGTGTGCAGTTCGCCATCCTTCTGGGCAATGGTTTTACCCCCCTCATCAATAAGTATTTCAAACCAAAACGTTTTGGGGAGGTCAAAAATGGCTAAGAAAGAATCCAGTTTCAAAAACATGGTCATCACCCTTTTCCTGGTTACCTTCATCTCTTCCGGTACCCTCGGCTTTGTATATGAACTTACGAAGGAACCAATCAGGATGGTGGAGATTAACAAGAAAAATGAAGCTATAAAACAAGTTATCCCCGAATTCAGCAACGACCCGTACCGGGAAAGCTTCAAAGTACCTTACGAAAAGGACAGCCTGACGTTTTATCCTGCCAAAGCTGACGGGAAACTCATCGGCATGGCTGTTGAAACCTACACAAACAAAGGCTTCAGCGGACTTATCACCCTTATGGTCGGCTTTAAGATGGATGGTACCATCACCAGCATCAAAGTCCTCTCACACCAGGAAACACCGGGCCTGGGACAGAAAATTGAACGGTCTAAATCGAATTTTGAAGTGCAGTTTGAAGGGAAGAATCCTTCTGACTTCAAATTAACGGTGAAGAAAGACCGGGGAGATGTGGATGCGATCACCGCCTCTACCATTTCATCCCGGGCCTACTGCGATGCCGTGCAGAGAGCGTATAACGCTTTCATTTCTGAAAAAGAAAAACTGAATAACGAAAAAAACTGAACGAAATGAATCAATGGCAGAATTTCAGTAAAGGACTGCTCAAGGAAAATGCCGTCTTTGTCCTTTTCCTTGGCCTCTGCCCTACCCTCGGTGTAAGCACTTCGGCAGTGAACGGCCTGGGTATGGGTCTGGCTACCACCTTTGTGCTAACCATGTCCAACCTGGTTGTATCCCTCGTGAAAAATGCCATCCCCGATAAAGTCAGAATACCGGCTTTTATTGTGATCATAGCAACCTTCGTAACCGTCGTTGAACTGGTGATGAAAGGGTACGTTCCCGACCTGTACAAAGCTCTCGGCCTCTTCATTCCCCTGATCGTGGTAAACTGCATCGTTCTTGGCCGGGCCGAAGCTTTCGCATCTAAAAACACTTTCATCAGTTCCATAATAGACGGACTCGGCATGGGCCTGGGTTTTGCCCTGGCCCTGACTATTCTAGGCAGTGTTAGGGAATTGCTTGGAAACGGATCCGTGTTCGGACATAAGCTGATCAGTGGCGACGGTATGCTTCTCTTTATCCTGCCTCCAGGAGCTTTCATCGCCCTCGGATATCTTATCATGCTGATGCATAAACTTAAAAAACGAATCTACTAATTTGCAGCTCCATGGAATATATTCTTATACTCATATCAACCGTTTTTGTAAGCAACATCGTTCTTACACAGTTCCTGGGCATATGTCCATTTATCGGGGTGTCAAACAAGGTAGAGACTGCCCTGGGAATGACCGGAGCCGTGATGTTCGTCATGGTCATTGCTACTTCCGTGACCTATCTCCTGTACACCTATCTCCTGGTTCCCATCGGCATCGAATTTGCGAGGACCATCACCTTTATCCTCGTGATCGCAGCCCTGGTCCAGCTCGTGGAGATCATTCTCAAGAAAGTGAGCCCTTCGCTGTACCAGGCTCTGGGCATATTCCTTCCGCTCATAACCACCAACTGTGCTGTTCTTGGAGTGGCTGTACTCACCGTTCAGAAAGATTTTAACCTCGTTGAGAGTGTGTTTTTTTCAGCAGGGAATGCTCTTGGTTTTGGCCTTGCCCTTATTTTATTCTCAGCCATCCGGGAACAACTTGAGTTGCTCAACATCCCTAAAGCGATGCGGGGAGTGCCGATCGCTTTTATTACTGCCGGACTGCTGGCTTTGGCTTTTATGGGATTCGCCGGCATCGTTAAAATGTAGACAGCCTCATCATCGATCCAAAATCACGGACGCCAATCCCGTATCTCAGATGATCCAGGCACTTTTCAGCCATTCAACCGGGAAACGGACAGGTTCTGTAAAAGGTTAATAATCTGTGAGCACCGTTTGCAATATGGCAGCTGGAAGTTGAATATTATTTGAAATTTGCCTGCCTTTTTCAAAATTTTATAGCATCATTGTCCTCCTGTAGCTATCTTTGTTTTTCAGATGCAGTGCCCGCTCCTCCGTGTCGGGCGGGTGCAGTTTCCTTTAACACCTGATCAATGAGCAAGACAGAAATAATCCAAAAAACGATCGAATTTGTAAAGCAACAACTCAGCGATGCGGAAGGGGGACACGACTGGTGGCATGTATTCAGGGTGTGGAACAACACCAAACAGATCCTGCGTACGGAGAAGGCGGATGATTTTGTTTGTGAACTCGGTGCTTTGCTGCATGATATTGCGGATCCTAAATTCCATGGAGGCAACGATGAAAAAGGTCTGATTCTGGCAAAAGAGTTCCTCGAAAGCGAACAGGTTGAAACTGTGGTCGTTGATCAGGTATTGGACATCATCCGGCATATTTCCTTCAAAGGAGGGCTTGAGGAAGACATAAGCAAATCGCCAGAGCTGATGGTTGTTCAGGATGCAGACCGGCTCGATGCGATTGGTGCGATCGGTATTGCCCGGACATTCAACTACGGTGGTTTCAAAAACAGGAAGATTTATGACCCCGGCATTCCTCCCCGCACCTATAGTTCTAAAGCGGACTATTACGGCAGCGACGCACCTACCGTTAATCATTTTTATGAAAAACTCCTCCTTCTCAAAGATTTGATGAATACTTCAGAAGGAAAGAGGATGGCAGAGCAGCGTCATGCTTTTATGGAAGAATTCCTGGACCGTTTTTTCAGTGAATGGGATGGAAGGTTCTGATGTTATTCCAGGCTTCCACCTCACCCTATTTATCAAGTTTCGCCCTCAGGGCTATGAGCTTTTCGACTACAGCAGGGTCCGCCAGGGTGGATATATCCCCGAGGTCAGAAACCTGGTTAGCTGCTATTTTACGCAGGATACGCCGCATGATTTTTCCTGAACGGGTTTTCGGAAGAGCCGGGGCGATCAGGATCTGATCCGGTGTGGCAAAAGCGCCGATATGCCGTCGGACCTCATTCCGGAGCTCTCCCACCAGTCCATCTTCCACCTCAGAATCTTCGTGAAGGATGACATACGCAAAAATACCCTCACCTTTAATCTCATGGGGATAACCCACAACGGCTGCTTCAGAACAGAACGGATGGGCCACAAGAGCACTCTCTACTTCAGCCGAGCCGATACGGTGACCCGATACATTCATGACATCGTCAACCCTTCCGGTGATCCAGTAATACCCTTCCTCATCCCGTATTGCCCCGTCGCCGGTAAGGTAATAACCTTTGTAAGGTTCGAGGTAAGTCTGAAAAAACCGTTTATGGTCACCCTGAATGGTCCTTGCCATCGCAGGCCACGGCTTTTTGATGGCAAGCAGGCCGGATACGCCGTTCCCCTGGAGCTCTTCACCTTCGGGAGACAACAGTACCGGTTCGATACCAAAGAATGGAAGAGTGGCTGAACCGGGCTTTTCAGGGGTGGCCCCGGGCAGCGGGGTGATCAGGATACCTCCTGTTTCCGTCTGCCACCAGGTATCGACAATAGAACACCGCCCTTCGCCTACTACATTATAGTACCATTTCCATGTGTCGGGATTGATAGGCTCACCGACGGTACCCAGGATCCTGAGGCTCGACCGGTCATATTTTTTCACAAAAGCATCTCCCTCCCTCTGGATAGCCCTTATTGCCGTGGGTGCTGTATAAAACTGGTTGATTTTTAACCGTTCGACCATTTCCCAATACCTGCCGGCATCAGGATAATTGGGTATACTCTCGAAGAGCACGGTAGTAGCACCGTTCAGAAGGGGGCCATATACAACATAGGAATGGCCTGTAATCCAGCCGATGTCGGCCACACAGGCAAATACTTCTCCGTCGTGATAGTCGAAAACATATTTATGCGTAAGTGCAGTGTACAACAGGTATCCTGCAGTGGTATGCGAAACACCCTTGGGTTTGCCAGTGCTTCCGGATGTATAGAGAAGAAACAGCGTGTCTTCAGAATCCATGTGCTCGATGGGACAATAGGGCCTTTCAGCCTCCATGGCTTCATCAAGCCAGATATCACGCGGCGGGAAAAACGGGACCTTACCTCCTGTACGGCGTGCAATGAATACATGCTCGACGGTAGGACATGCCATGGTAGCTTCGTCCACTGTTCGTTTCAAAGGAATGATCTTCTTCCCACGTACGCCTTCATCAGCAGTAATCACTGCCTTACACCTGGCATCGTTGATGCGGTCGCGAAGAGATTCGGCACTGAAGCCGGCAAACACAACCGAATGAACTGCCCCTATCCTGGTACAGGCCAGCATGGCATAAACGGCTTCGGGAATCATTGGCATGTACAGGGCCACACGATCACCTTTCCTGATCCCATTGTGACGTAACACATTGGCCATCCTCGACACATTGCGCTGAAGCTGCCGATAAGTAATGTACTGCTCCCTGCCCGGTTCATCAGGTTCCCAGATGATGGCTACCTGGTCGCCTTTACGCTTGACATGCCTGTCGACACAATTTTCGCAGGCATTCAGCCTTCCTCCGAGAAACCAGGAAATCAAACCTTCCTTGAAATCACTGTCACTAACAAGACTAAAATCGTGCTCCCAATTCAGGAGTTCATGAGCCTGCTGTCCCCAGAAATTCCGGCAATCGGTGACACTCTCGTTGTATAATTTATTGTACTGCTCAAGTGAGGAGATGTATGAATTCTTAAATAATGCAGGATCCGGCAAATAGGAACCATTTTCATCTGTTGCCATGGCTGTCAGGTTGTTTTTGTTGTTTTGGTATACCAATATCTCTTTTTTAACAAATCAATAGTGAATTTGTTAAAAAAGAGATAATGAAAAACCCGGGCGGATGCCCGGGTTTTCACTTTCTGGAGATGGCTTATTTATCCAGGGATTTGTCCCGGAGAGCAAACTCTACCGGAACCGTTAAGTTGACATCGACATTGTGGTCCCTCTGAAAACCCGGTTTCCAGTCAGGCATATTCGCAAATACATTCACCGCCGGCTGATTGAATACCGGATTGCTCGATTTAATGATATGCACATCGGTAACCTTCCCCTCATGGGTAACCATGAATCCTACCATGGCAGTTCCTGAAAGGTTTTTAGCCTTTGCTTCGGCAGGATATTCAAGATGACTGTATACATAATTTCGTAAACCTTCCATTCCTCCGGGAAATTCCGGCATTTCTTCGACTATGGTATATATTCCACTGGCAGAAGGACTAGCAGTTTCTTTTGGCCCGGCAACAGGTTTGTTTTTCTCACTTTCCGGGATGTTATTTATATCCATCTCTTTTCTTCCAGGATCAAGCGAGACTTTTATTTTCTGCCCGGGAGAAACGGTTAGAAATTTAGTCTCATATCCTAAAAAAGAGACAGCAATCTTTACTTTACCTTCCGTCATAAGCGAAAATGCACCGCCTTGATCCGTTACGGTTCCTGTGGTGGTGTTCATAACGACAACGCTCGCGCCTGCTGCAGGTGCCCCGGTTGTGGACAGGCTGACAGTTCCCGTTACCGGGGAATCCTGTAACTTTCCGGCAGTCAAAAAACTGAACAGGAAAAGAATGGCTGGTACCAGGACGATAAATTTTACCATCCCCGATCTTGAAAATTTAATTTTTTTCATCATGTCAAATCGTTTTTTGGTTAATGAATGATTAAACGGGTGCCCCAGCCTGAAAACCTTCATCCCAAGAATCTGGTTTAAAAGCTGTGCACGGTAATGAGCCGCTGAGATCCCCCTGGTCAGGACTTCCCTGTCGGCCAGGTGCTCATGGTTTTCTTTAATCATCCTGGATATAAGCCATGTGAAAGGATTGAACCATGTCAAAAGCACGGTAAACTCAAGAAACAGCAAATCAATATAGTGTCTTTGCCGGATGTGTGCCCTTTCATGGATCAGAATCGTATCAAGATCGTCTGTATTTTTAAATTCTTCAGGTAAATAGATGAGACGGAAAAATGCAAATACCCTGTTGTCTCCCGTGTAGGCAACATCACCGTTTTTGCCGGCTTTTTGCCTGATGATCTTAAGCCTGATCAGCAGTGTGATGTCCCTGATTGCCAGGAACAGAATCCCCCCGAAGTAGAGAATCAACGCAATATTTTGAAGTGTCAGACCACCCTCAGCATGGAATGTCCCCGGAACCGAAACGACATTTACCGCTTTTGCATTCAGGGCCAGGAAAAAGGCCGGAGTAGATGCCGGCGCCGGCACCAGTCCCTGCAGGTGCGAGATCGGCATCAGCCATGAAAACAGAAGTGAGGAAAGAAGATATACGCGCTTCATTATCAGGTTGCCGTCATTCCTGAGAAAAAGCAGGTAGGGAATGACAAAAAAGCCAATGCCGGCCGAAACCTTCAGTAAATATATAGCCAGGTCATTCATCGCTTTCCGTATTATTAAGGTCTTGTTCAACTTCTTCCATAAGCTCCTTCATATCCAACAGACTAAGATCATTCTCCCTGGCAAAAAAACTTGCCATGGAGGAGAAGGAACCGTTAAAGTAAGTGCGGACCACGCCCGACAAATACCCTTTGAGATACTCCTGTTTACTGACAAGCGGATAATAAAGATGTGTCGTACCAAAGGCCTTGTGGCCCACAAAACCTTTCTTTTCAAGAACTCGTATCACCGTCGACACCGTAGTATAAGGGGTATCTTTCCCCTTCAGCTCACTGATCACATCCCTGACCACTCCCTCCCTGATCTTCCACATGATCAGCATCACTTCCTCTTCCGCTTTTGTTAACCTTCTCATAACCGCTGTATTTTTTTGATCATTAAGATGACGTAAATATATAACTATTTATTACGTAAGTCAACTATTTATTACGTTTTTCAACTGCTTTTATAGTTTTATTTTTTATATCATTGATTATTAATGCATTAATTCCTTGTCGGCAACAGCAGAATAATAGCCCAGAAGAATTTTGACAGCAGGTTACAGTGCATGGTCGAATACAAAATCATCCTGGAATGAGCCGGAAATTTCGGTTCAAAGGCACACAGGATATCTAAAAGTTTTGAAGAATTCATGTTTTCTTAATTTGGATTTCCGCGATTGTTGATAACTTGCAGACAATGAACATTCCCGTATATAACGGGGTTATTTGAAAAATTGATGGCCGGTGAATAGAAGCCTGGGCAATGATTCCTTATTGTCTGTTCATTTATTATTACCATGCATCTGCTTTTCAGTGATGGATGTACGCTGGCCGGATGATAGAACCACTGCCGGATTATTGCGGGCATATTGATAGAATGATAAATCTGTGAACCTCATAACCTGATAAAATGAGATACACCAAATTATTCCTGATACTGTTTTTGCTGTTGTCGGGAGTCTCTTCCTTACTTAATGGCCAGACGCTTTCTGAAATTGGATCCGGGAGGGTTGACCTGCCGAACGGATGGAAACTGACTCCGGCCGGTCACCAGGTGCCTTTGGGGGATCTCCCTCTCAACATTGCCGTCTCCCCGTCTCAAAACCTGGCTGCGGTCACCAATAATGGTCAGAGTGTTCAGACTATACAACTGATTGATATACAAAAGCAGCGCGTGCTTGATTCGGTGGTCATCGGAAAATCCTGGCTAGGTCTTGTCTTTTCTGATGACGGCAAATTTCTTTATGCATCCGGAGGGAATGATAATATGATCATCCGTTATGCCATTCAAAAGCAACATCTTATAAATCAGGACACTTTTAAACTGGGTGAACCCTGGCCTGAACGGATATCAGTAGCCGGTATAGCTGTTGATGACCAGGCAGGAAGGCTTTATGCGGTGACCAGGGAAAATGATGCCCTTTACGTGATGGATATTCCGGGGAAAAAGATTATTTCCAGATTTCCCCTGGGCGGTGAAGGTTATACCTGCCAGTTGTCACCCGATCATTCGAAACTTTACATATCCTGTTGGGGCTGTGATAAGATTGTTGTTTTCAATACCAACAGCATGCAGATCATGGGTGCTGTTCCCGTGGGTGATAATCCAAACGATTTATGTCTGACAAAGGATGGCCGGTTTTTATTTGCAGCCAATGCCAACGACAATTCGGTTTCGGTTATCGACACCGAGGGCGGAAGGGTGATCGAGACCCTGAATGCTGCATTATATCCGGATTCTCCGGAGGGATCGACTACGAACGGTGTTGCCCTTTCGGGTGACGGTAACACACTGTTTGTGGCTAATGCAGACAATAACTGCCTGGCCGTTTTCGATGTACATTCACCGGGCTCCTCAAAAAGTTTGGGGTTCATTCCTACCGGCTGGTATCCAACTTGTGTGAGGGTTGCCAAAGACAACATACTGGTAAGCAACGGGAAGGGTCTGATGTCCATGGCCAATCCTTACGGTCCAAACCCGGTTTATAAAGATGAGACGGTTGCCACACACAAGGGCGGGAAGGACACGAAGATGAAGGTTCAGTATATAGCCGGGCTTTTCAAAGGCAGCATGGGCATATTCAGGATCCCTGACAAAGAACAGATGGCCGTTTTTTCGAAGGCTGTCTATGATAATACGCCATACAGCAAGGACCGGGAGATGATTTCTGACGGCGCCGCGGGGAATCCTGTTCCACGTGTGGTCGGAGAGTCTTCCCCGATTAAATATGTATTTTACATCATTAAGGAAAACCGCACCTATGACCAGGTGTTGGGCGACATGCCCGAAGGTAACGGTGATCCCGTTCTGACACTTTTCGGTGAAAACATTACTCCGAACCAGCATGCTCTTGCCCGTGAATTCGTCCTGCTGGATAATTTTTACGTTGACGGGGAAGTCAGTGCCGACGGCCATAACTGGAGTCTCGGAGCCTACGCCACCGATTATCTTGAAAAAACGTGGCCTACAAGTTATGGCAGCAGGGGCGGATTGTATGATGCCGAAGGGAACCGTGACATTGCCAACAACAAAGACGGCTTTCTCTGGAATAATTGTAAAAAGTACGGGGTCAGTTACCGCACCTATGGTGAATTTGCCGACAATTACAAGCCCAATATCCCGGTGCTTGAAAATCACTATTGCACGTATTACACTAGCTGGGATCAGATGGTTCGTGATACAACCCGGTTTTACCAGTGGAGGCGCGATTTTGATTCCCTGCTGAATACCGGCAGTCTCCCTCACCTCAATACACTCCGGTTCATCAACGATCATACACTCGGATTAAGTCTGGGCAAGCCATCGCCATTTGCCCAGGTAGCTGATAATGATCTGGCGGTTGGCCTTTTTGTCGACTATCTCAGTCACAGCAAAGTCTGGAACGAGAGCCTGGTAATCATTGTTGAAGATGATGCCCAGAACGGACCCGATCATGTAGATGCTCACCGTTCAACGGCTTATCTTGCGGGAGGCTTTATAAAGCAGGGTTTTGTGGATCATACTATGTATTCGACCTCTTCACTTCTCAGAACCATCGAACTTATTCTCGGTATCCCCCCCATGAGCCAGTATGATGCTGCTGCCACTCCCTTGTGGCGATGTTTCAACGACAAGCCCACGCATCCGCCATACAAAACCCGGCCTGCCGGTTATGATCTGAATGAGATTAATACCGGGGAAAATCAATGGCAGAAGCTGAGTGAAACCTTTGATTTCTCTAAAGAAGACCGGGTGAATGATGCAGCCTTTAACGAGGTGATCTGGAAGGCTGTCAAAGGCCTTGATTCACCCTGCCCGCCTGCTGTCCATGCTGCTTTTGTGAAAGTGGCTGACCAGGATGATGATGATTGATAAATTATGGAATACAGGTATTCATTATATTTTCAATGATGTTATATAAACGTTTTTATCTTCCGGCTTTTTTAGCCCTCACAGCACTATCTCTTAAAGCCCAGATACGACAGGAATCCATCATACCCGCTGACACGGGAACTGTTTTACTGTCGTACGACCGGTACATTAAGCCGGCAGGAATACAGGTCGTTTTCGGTGATCCGGGCCTGGAGAATCACGCCATGGACTGTGCCCTGTCTGAAGACGGAAAATGGCTGGCAGTGGAGGAACGTTACAGCGTTGCTCTCATCAGCACCAGATCGAAAGAACTGGTTTTCCGGCTCCCTCTCAGTGATATTCCCGGTGTTACCCCTGCCATGAACACATACTCCGGCATTACCTGGCATACAGAAAAAGGAATATCCACCCTCTGGTGGAGTGCAGCAGGTAACAAAGGTCTTTCTTTCCTTATTCAGGCCCTGTGGGATGGTAAAAAATGCACCGTCAGCCGATATTTCACGTACCACGCAGAACCTCCTGCATCATTGGCCCTCCCGAATGAAATCCTGTTCAACCGTGAAAACGGGAAAGACTACCTCTATGTCGTCCTGAACGGGAACAACCAGCTGATCAAGCAGGAGGCAGAGTCCGGTGATACGGTATGGATTGCCCCGACCGGCGTAGCTCCTTACGGGCTGACAAAAGCCGGAGAAAAAATCTATGTTACCAACTGGGGCGGAAGGATCCCCAACTCTTCAGAAAAAAATGAAGCCGGCGTTCCCTGGGGTCTGGCAAAAGTGGACCCAAACACCGGCGCCACCAGTGAAGGCAGCGTTTCGGTTTTCGATCCCTCTTCCGGCAAGGTCATCCGTGAGATTGTTACCGGACTGCATCCAAATGAGATCACCTCTTCACCTGAAGGTCATTTTGTCTACCTGACCTGTTCAAACAGTGATGATGTATGGGTCATCGATGCACGTGCCGATACAGTTTCAGAAGTTATCCCCGTTCGTCTTCAACCCGGGATTAACCCATATTTCGGGGATTCTCCCGACGGGTTAGGCCTTTCCCCCAATGGTAAAATGTTGCTGGTGACCAATGGCATGGACAATGCCCTGGCAGTGATCAGGCTGGGACAGGCCGCTTCAGATCACGGTCGAGGCAATGTAAGTACCCTGTCCGGATTCATTCCCACCGGAGCTTATCCGTCCTCTGTCGTGATCTCCCCTAAAAGAACATTTTATGTTACAAACCTTGAGGGAAACGGGAAATACCTCCCAATTCCTTCCGCAGCACATAATGGGTATGCGTACAATAGTCATCATCAGCTGACTTCCGTGTCCATCATTAAAAGGCCCCATCCACATGCCCTGAAAACCTACACGGAGACCGTGGTCGCTGTAAATCAGCTCTCCAGACTAGAACAGGCAGCATTACCGCCGAGGCAGGATATGGCGCCCGTTCCGGTTCCGGAGAGAGCGGGTGAACCCTCCGTCTTCAGGCACGTTCTTTATATTATTAAGGAAAACAGGACCTATGACCAGGTATTGGGTGACATGACAGCGGGAGAAGGTGATTCTTCACTCTGTATTTTCGGCAAAACGGTTACCCCGAATTTCCACAGCCTGTCGGAAGCTTTCCTGCTAATGGATCATTTTTCGGTGGCTGGGAAATGCTCAGCAGAAGGTCATCAATGGACCGATGCTTCCATCGTAACCGATTATATTGAAAAAAACATGCGTGCATGGTTTCGCAGCTACCCGCATGTACAAACTGATGCGCTGGTGTATGCCCCGACAGGATTTATCTGGGATAATGCCGTTAAGCACCAAAAGAGTACCGTGATTTATGGCGAGGCTGCCGTGCCCGTTTTCGATAATGCCCTGACCTGGAAAGATATTTACAACGGTTATCTGAAAGGGAACACTTTTCAGTTTACGAACCGGACGACCATCGATCCGGTCAGAAAGATTCTAAGCTCTTCATTTCCGGCATACGACAGTCACAAAATCACGGACCAGATCAGGGCGGACGCTTTTATTGCCGACCTGAAACATTACGAGGCCCTGGAGGGTGACCAGCTGCCCGAACTTATGATCATGGCTCTGCCCAATGATCATACCGCCGGAACCTCTCCGGGTTTTCCGACACCACGGGCCGCAGTGGCTGATAATGACCTTGCCCTTGGCCGTATCATTGATGCCGTCAGCCACAGTCGTTTCTGGAAAGAGACCGTCATTTTTGTTACCGAAGATGATTCACAGGGAGGCTGGGATCATATTTCTCCCTACCGGACTGCGGGACTGGTGGTCAGCCCGTATTCCGCAATACACCAGACCGTTCACACAGCTTACAATCAGCAGGGCATGGTTCGCACCATTGAGCTGATCCTGGGTCTGCCGCCCATGAACGTGGAGGATGCCATTGCCGCTCCGATGTATGACTGCTTCAAAGCTATACCCTCGAACACTGCATATTCAGTATTGCCAAACCAGATTCCCCTGGATGAAATGAATCCTCCGTTATCGGCACTCCGGGGTCATGCCCTGCATTATGCCAGGCAAAGTCTCAGCCCGGCCTTCGAACATATTGACTCGGGGAATGATGATGAACTGAACCGGATATTGTGGTTCTCAGTGAAAGGGGATAAGCCTTATCCTTCAAAATATGCGGATAGTGCTGATGACAGTGATGACGAATGACAAAAAAACCTTAACCGTTGAAAATCCATGGTTAAGGCTGCCTGAACAGGATCGTTTGCAACGTACCTGATGACTATTTGGTAGATTTTTTCTTTTTTTCGGCTGCCCTCTGAGCTTTATTCCAGACTTTGGCGGCCAGGGCAGCGCCGATGATTCCTGCTTCGTTCAGCAATTCAGCCGGAACGACTTTCGCCCTGGTAGCGAGATAATCGAAAAACAGGTCCTCCTTTTTACTGGCTCCTCCGCCAATAATGATAAGATCAGGCCAGGTAAGATCTTCCAGGCGCCGCAGATATTCACTGAAGCGTTTCCCCCATTCTTCCCAGCTCAGATCATCAGATTTACGTACAGCGTCTGAAGCATACCGTTCCGCATCATCACCATGAAGTATGATATGCCCCAGCTCCAGGTTCGGCATCAGCTTACCCCCGGTAAACATGACCGTCCCCAGTCCGGTCCCCACAGTGATCAGGGCAACTACCCCCTTAACTCCTGATCCTGCCCCAAATTTCATCTCCGCATAGCCGGCTGCATCGGCATCATTTACTACCTGCACAGGACAACCTGTTAGCTCTGAAAACAAGGCATTGATATCCGTGTTGATCCATGAAGGGTCAATGTTGGCCGCCGTCCGTGCAACCCCGTTCTGCACAACGCCCGGATAACCTGCCCCGATGGGCCCATTCCATTTAAAATGCTTCACAATCTTCTTTATAACCATCCCTACCGCTTCGGGAGTAGCCGGCTCAGGTGTCGGAATTCTGAATCTCTTGGTTTCAAGTGTCCCCTTTTTAGTATTTACCACTGCACCTTTTATGCCTGATCCACCAATATCTAATCCAAGGATATGCTTGTATTTCATCGTTCGGTCTGTTTAAAATTACGTTTCAGGAGATAAAATTATTCAATTAATTTAATTTAAGCACCCTAATCCCGGTTTAATTCTGCCTGGTGATATTTCCAAGGCGGAGGCAGCGAAAAGCTTTCCCAGACAAAAACACTCCCGCCGCGCACAAAGTCTCCGGGAATAAAATATCCGGTAAACAGCGTCAACTCTTTCATTCCTGTTTTTCGATCAAATTATTTTCACTCTGGCTTTTTAATATTAAAAATATTCCTAACTTAGATTCTTGACCTTCTGTTAGATAAAAATTTTTTATAAGAAATAAATATTCAGATGAACGAAGCTTATTTTGGGAAATTTGAATGGAAGGGAAAAACGATTCTTGTAGTTGAAGATGATCTTTCAAGTTCTTTTTTTCTGGAAGAGATATTATCGGACACGGAAGCAGACCTGCTATTCGCTGCAGATGGAAAGCAAGCCATTGAAATATGCAATACCCATCCGGAGATTGATATTATTCTGATGGACATTCAGCTACCCACAATCAATGGTTATGATACCACAAGAGAGATAAAGAAAACCTTTCCCGATCTTCCTGTAATTGCTCAAACTGCATACGCTTTTCAGTCAGATCGTGATAAATGCTTTGAGGCAGGCTGTTGCGATTACATTTCCAAGCCTATAAATGCAGAAATATTACTGGAAAAAATCTCAGCGGTCCTCTTCCCCGGAAAGCCTGTTAAGTAAAGAAATAACCGTACTAATATCAATTCACACTCTATTGCTGCCCTGGTTCTTTTGCAGGCATAAATTTCATACTGAAGTTTTTATGTCCAATCACAAGTGGTTCTGAAAAGTAATCCGTCTTATAAATATAATTCAGGTAGTTTTGGGTTTGGCTGCAATAAAAGGGGCTGGCGGGTATGCCTGAGATCCCGGTAGGCAGGATGACCTGGGAATGATCCCAGTCACCGGGTATGTAAATATGACGGTGTGAAGAACCCGCGTTTGCGTGAAACAGGTCATCGAGTGGATACGAATAGGGGCTTACGGTATGATAACTCCCCCCGACAGCGAAAGGCCCGCGGTTCAGCCTGAAGATCTTATCAAGTATCTTAACCGAGCCCAGCGGATGTTTCAGGGTAAGGGTATGAACTTTTCCCCATTCCCATGCAGACATATCATCTCCCAGGCGGGCCTGCAGCTTCGCCACGGTACTGTCAAGAGCGGTTATCGCATCATCTCCGGCCGTTTCAATCTTATCAGGCGTGTTCACATTATCGAACCAGACCGATTTGCCAGTCCGGCGGACCTTGTCAATCAGATAGGCTGCCAGCAGGTCCTGTTCTAATAACCGTCCGTATAATTTCTCCCCGAGTTCATCAAAGAACATCGCATGCAGGAACTCCACATAAAACTGTTCGAACAGTGTGGAAGGCACGCTTCCTGTCCCCATTTCATAATCCCAGGACTTGAGCATCTGAAAGGCTTTCTGGACCTTTTCCGGTTGTTGGCCTATCTTGTCAGCCATGACGGATGTGAAAAAAGGAACCAGCTTCCGGGCCCATTCAGAATTCTGGTCGGACTGAATTTTTTTAAAATCATCCACGCTGAGTTTTTCCTTTGCCTGAAGCAATTCGGTAATGCGCTCGAAGCGATTGGGAAGGTCGAACCAACGGCTGATGTAATAGGGATAATCGTCGCCAACGGTCCTGTTGTTGGCTGATGCAACATAACCTGATTCCGGATTATAGCTGTACGGCAGTTCATCAAAAGGAACAAAACCCGTCCAGTCATATTCCGAGGTATCGCCGGGAACAATAAAGATGCCCTCCCCCTCCCTGACCGGGATCCCGGCTGCAGTCTGCAAACCAATATTCCCCTCCTTGTCGGCATAAACAATGTTCTGGCTAATGGCTATAAAGGTACTGGCCGCTTTGCGAAAATCCTGCCAGTTCTTCATCCGGTTAAACCGGTATACCGATTGAATTTCATTGCTATATTCGTTTCCGATCCATCTCATGGAGATGACCTTGTTTTCAATCCCTTTAAATCCTGAGATTACAGGTCCGCGGTGAGTAAACCGGTTAAATACAACTGCCGAATCCCCACCTTTGATATGGATGACTTCCTTCTCAACCCTCAGTTTCCTCCATTCGCCGTTAAAGCGGTACTCATCTGAATCCTGCGGGTTGATGGTTTCAAGATAAAAATCCATATCATCCAGCATCACGTTGGTCATACCCCAGGCAACGTCGTCATTGTGGCCACAGATCACAAGAGGAGCTCCGGGCAGCACGACGCCTGTAACATCCAGTTTTCCGGGAACCACCTGGTGCATCTGGTACCAGATACCTGGTGCGTTTAAATCCAGGTGCATGTCATTGGCCATGAGGGCATGTCCCGACACACTGCGGAACCCGGAGACAGCCCAGTTGTTCGATCCGAGGAACACTTCAAGTCCCAGATCCCTGACAGCCTGATCGACTTTCCCAAGAGAAGAGAGGAACGAAAGATCGTGCTTCTTCATAAAATCAGGGAAGATCACCGATTGCTGCATGGACAAATCCGGCACCAGTTCGGCGAAATGAGCACTGTCTACTGCCTGCTCAATCTTGTACAGGTTAATTTCCATACTCCAGGCCATGGTGAGTCCCCAGGCCATATACCCGATAAGGTTAGCTGAATGCTCCGGCTCCCACCTATCCGGTTTATACCCAAGAATCTTGAATTCCGGAGGGAGGTTACTGGCATGGTCGTCGATATATTGGTTTACACCATCGGAATAGGCTTTAAAACATCCCAGAACTTCTTCATCTAAACTGTCAAGGACCATTCTGGATTTCTGGCTGAAATGCAGGGAACGGAACATCTGGTCAATTTTTACATAATCTTTACCAAAAAGCTCGGAAAGACGGCCCTGGGTAAGTCTTCTGAGCAGGTCCATCTGCCAGAGACGGTCCTCAGCCGTCAGATATCCGACTGCCCGGTACAGATCTTCTTCATTCTCCGCGTAAACAGCAGGCATGGCAGTACTGTCACGATAAACGCTGACATCTCCTGAAAGTCCGGTGAGAACAACATTTTTGTTATAATCGGGAAGTGCTTTCGTTGATATTCTTTGTATCAGTATGCTTCCGGCAACCAGAACAACGAGTATCAGTCCTGCTGCAATGATCAGAATTCGTTTAAAAGCTTTCATGGTGTAGAGGTCAGTTAGATATTAATACTTTCATCCTTACAGGTTGGTGGTCGGAGCTGGCAAAACCCAGGTCTATCGTTTGTACCGATTGTAATTTCACATTTGGCGAAAGCAGGTAAAAATCAATCACCGTCGTCTGTGTTACTCCTTTTTTATACGGAATGTCAACCCTCCGGTTTGAAGGTCCGGAACGGTCGTAAGCCCAGGTCCAGCCTGCAGGGAGATAATCATCGGGAACAAAAGAGGCATTTTGAGAATCGTATACATCTTCCTTAAATCCGGGTGAAAAATCAGGTGGTGACTGGTTCCAGTCTCCTCCGACGATGATATAATTTCCTTTTTTATATTCCTCCAGCAAGAAACGTTTCAGATAGGCCATTTGCATTTTTCGCAGCGAGCCGTCATCATAGGCTGAATTGTGCGTGTCGATGAGAACCAGTTGTTTGGTTCCTTTCAGCTTATAGCGATTTACAAGAAAACACCTGTCGAGCATGAACAGACTTTTCGGCCAGGCATAATTTCCGGGGAAAGTCCACCGCACAGAGGTCTCCGGCCGGTATTTGCTGAGAATCTGGATTCCCGACCGCACTGAGCCCATGGGTTGACTGAACGGGACAGGGACGAAAAATACATCATAATTTTTGCCGAAGAAGGACCAGTACCCGGGCAATGCGGTTTTAATACTGTCATACTCATTAATGTGATAACTGCGCTTCGATTTCTGATCCACTTCCTGAATCAGAAAGAATTCAACGGTATCGTTCCTTTTTAAAAAAGAAATCACATTGTCAAGGCTTTTCACAACATGGCTTTGCGGCGGGCGTACCTGCTCACCCCCATCATAGAAGAAATCCATGGTCGAATCCAGCCCGCAATATCCAATGTTCCAGGTCAGAAGGTCCATTTCGGTCCATATAGGAACTACATCTGGTTCATCTGAACTGTATACGGTAGTTTGCTCTGCCGGGGAATAGTTGCTTAGGGTAGCTGCGAGGATCAGGCCGATAAAAAGGAGGGCAACGGCCATGATAAAGTAGAGAAAGATCTTTAAGACTTTTTTCATAGCGAATATTTTTTGTTTACCTGCAAAACAAAACCTTTTTCTTCCTCATACTAAAAATCTTCCGGGAAGGGAACGGTCCCTCAGCCGGTTTCACCGGAAATATCCTGCCGTAAGCTTCCGGTGGCAATAAAGTACTGCGCTGCAACATAAGTTACCATAATAAATATCCTGGCAAAATCAATCTTCTCATAGAAACGGTTTACAGCGATCATTGAATCAGAAAAGACAAACAACAACGCTCCGATAGCCACAAGCATATAGCTGACACCGTTCACCTTACCGTACCTGTTCAGCGCCGTCAACAGCATAGCCGATATGGCAATGCCATAAGCGATTACCGGAATCCGAAGGTCGTACAATTTATAATATATCAACCATATAAGAAGAAAACCGTACGAAGCGACAAGGAATAACTGATAAATCCGGCGTCCGAAGATCGTGTTGCTCCCTCGCGGGAGGCTGAATGCAACAGTATAAAAAACCTGTGTTAAAAGGTATGCAACAATTCCAAGCAGAAACCAGGTCTGACTGTCCAGATAGATCCTGAACTCATAATTTGAAAACTGGAGAAGGATATCTCCAATCCAGGAAAAAAACAATCCGGCAAGAATCAGCCTGTGAAAAAAGGAATAGGAACCCCTTGCCCTGTAATGATAATACAGCATTAATGAAGGAATGATAAGCGCTTTTGCGATGACTGCGGGAAGGAACGAATGAAATTGTTCAAGGATAAGAAAAATGAGGCCGATGGAGAAGTAGTACAGCGTAAAGGTCGATTGTTTCATTCCGAAAAAATTTAGAACCCTGCCTGAACCGTCAGGCTCTTATGCCATCTCCGCCTGTCCCTGTTAAAGGCCGGCCTGTTTTTAACATGAAGCACGATTAAGCCCGGAAACCCTCAACCATGGATCAAACGCTTAAAATTAACACTTTTTTCGGGTATAAGTCAAAATTTAAAGAAAATACAATATCTGAAAAATATTCCTATATTGCCTCAGAAAACCGGATTGGAGATGGTGATTTACAAAACTACAATGCTAAAACTTTTCCGGCTGCAATCCTGCCCTTAGGTTACCAAAGCTGAGCGGCCGTCCACAAAAAACCCAAAACGTATGAAAAGCGTTCTTTCTGTTCTCATTCTCCTGACTTGTCTTAATTCCTTCACCCTTCTTGCCCAGGAAAAGGAAAAAAAAGCACCTAAAATAAAAACAGGCTGGACTTTCGGAGCTGTTCCGGCGATAGCATTTGATTCCGATCTCGGTTTCAGATATGGTGGCCTGGTTAATTTTTACAATTACGGGGACGGTAAAACATACCCTAAATACCTCCATTCACTCTACCTGGAATGGTCTCAAACCACCAAAGGAAGCGGGACCAAGCAGTTCACCTACGACTCTGAATATCTTATCCCGGGTGTCAGGACCTCTGCGGAAGTCAGCTACCTTACGGAACAGGCTCTCGACTTTTATGGTTTCAACGGGTATAATGCCTATTACAATTCCAATTTTGAAGATGAAACAAGCCCTGAGTATAAATCCAGGATGTTTTACAGGATGAACCGTAAACTTCTGCGTATCAAGACCGATTTTATGGGGAAGATCGGGGAGTCGGATTTTCACTGGCTGGCCGGAGTTGCGCATTACGGAATAAAAACAGATTCGGTGGATACTGAACGGCTGAACAAAGGCAAGTCGGCTGAGGACAGGCTACCCTATGTGGGAGGCGGACTCTTTGAAGATTATTTACGCTGGGGGCTGATCCCTGCCGGACAGGCCGGTGGCGGCAATACGAATCTGATCAAACTAGGTGCCGTATATGACACACGGGATAATGAGCCCAACCCGATGAAGGGCATGTGGACAGAAGTACAGTTCCTGCTGGCTCCCCGGTTTATGGGAAACGGGAATCTCAGCTATTCCAGGATAGCCATAACACACCGGCAATATTTCACCATTCTGCCGGAAACAATGAATTTTGCCTACCGGATTTCCTACCAGGCAAAGATAGGGGGTACCATGCCTTATTACATGCTCCCATTCGTCTTTAATACGGCACCCGGACTGACCAGGGACGGCCTGGGCGGAGGAAAAACCCTCAGAGGTATTCTCCGGAACCGTGTGGTGGGTGAAGATTTCGTATACGGGAACCTTGAACTTCGCTGGAAGATGATCCGCACGGTTATCCTGAATCAAAACGTTTATATTGCCCTGGCAGGATTTGTCGACGGAGGCATGGTTACAGGGAAATATGAATTACCGCAGACAGACAATCCCGAAGCCCTTGCATGGCTCGCCCGTGGCCAAAAGGAAAAAATGCATGTAAGCTATGGCAGCGGATTACATATCGCACTGAATGAAAACTTCATTGTAACCGCCGATTACGGTCTCGCCGCAGATCCGAGAGACGGGAACAACGGCTTATATATTGTCCTGGACTTCCTTTTCTGACAGAGAAATAATGAAGACCGGTGACACATGATTACCGGACCTCAACAAAACAGACCGTAATTAACCAAATGACGAAAATTATTCTGCTGGCATTGTTCTGCCTTGGGACCCTGAAGGGGCACACTCAGGAAATTCAAAACCCGGATTTTGCTTTTAAATCGCATGAAACCCTGGATATTCTTAAGATAGTCGGGACTCCCTCAAGTACAACACTCATTTTAAAAATAGCCAGTCTTATCCCGGACGGCAGTTTCTGCGTTGATCCGAATACCAGCATCATTCTGCCCGGAGGAAGGAAGCTCCGTCTGGAAAAAACAGTGAATATCCCCAACTGCCCCGAAGAATATGTCTTTCAAAATCCGGGTGAATCCCTGACCTTCAGCCTCCGCTTTCCTCCCCTCCCCGCCGGAACCCTTTGTGTCGATGTGGTGGAGGGCTGCAACCAGAACTGCTTTTCCATCATAGGCCTGGTCACGGATACAACGCTTAACAACGAACTCCGTGAGGCTCAGGCAGACTGGATGAACGGAGATAAAGATAATGCCCTGAAATCTTACTTTGATCTGCTTAACCAGGTTTCGGGCAAAAATTTGTCAGTTGAAACCGGGTTGTTCTCCCGCATTATACAGATCCTCCATCAACAGAACAATGATGCAAAGGCCGGGGAGTGGATCCGGAAACTGAAATCCGAAAAACCGCCGCATTACCAGCAATTGCTCAAAGATCTGAAAGCAGCCGGAATTGCCGAATAGCCCTTCAGGAGCCAGATTCCCGCTACTCATCATAAAAATAATGCATTGCCGGAAGCTTCCTTTAAAAGCAGTGAACATTCGTTATATTTTAAATACATATATACCCTGACAGTTGAGAAGCAGCGGTCTTATAGTTTTGCCATTGCCTGGCAGAAGGGGATTTATTGAGGACTCAATTTTCCCGGGAGATAAAAAAGAGAGTGTCTTAAACGTCATAATGAAAAGAATGAAACGTTTAAGACACTCTCTCTTAAAAGAAAATCAGGGTAAGATCAGAAACTGAGATCGACGCCCACCCCGACAAAAAAAGTGTTTTTATAATAGGTTTCAACCGGATGGTATACGGTTCCGCCAAATTCGTGATCCAGGGTTTTTTTGCCATCATCATAAACGGTATACCCGACGCCGAGATTAATCCCGATTTTTTCATTTAAGCTGTATTTTCCTCCTATCCCGATGGTACTGGAGGTTAGACTATAGCTAAGATCACTCTGGTAATTATTATTGACACCGGTCTGAGCGAGGAGATAACCGCCACTGACGAGGATCTTATCGGAGATATTATATTCCAGACCACCGGCAACCTCAATATAATTGTGATCGATCACCTTATCATTGGCTACGAATTCACCATCCATGGTCTTCCCGTAATTAGCCTTGAGATCGCTATAATAGTGACCTCCAACCGTGGCACGGAGTTTTGATGTGGCCTGGTAGCTTACACCCACCGACAGCATGGCAGGCATGTCGCTCCTGATCTTTTCGCCGTTAGGAAACATCGTAACAGGTGTTCCTCCGGCGGTAAAACCGGTGGTGAAATCTTTGGCAGTTTTATTGGTCAGTTCAATTTTCGTCGCGAATTCGTACTTAATGCCGATGTTCAGTTTTTCATTCGGGGAGATGTTCACACCAACGATCGGGGTGATGCCTGAACCGGTTTGTTCCACATCGGCTGACTGATCGTGGAGAAGCGTGGCTTTGCCACCGTAAGTAGCGCCTACCTGGGAATATGCTCCCTGTGCCTGGGCCAGGGTCAGATTCGAGGGATCAACACCAAACTGTTGGAGTCCAGTTTCCAGGGACTGGAGAAGTGCCTGTGTTGGTGCATCCACAACACCTTCAGCCTGGGAAAAGGTCAGCGAACCTAGATTGTTATCAATAAGACCCTGCATCCCCGTAGCTGCAGTATTTGCCCGATCAGCAAAACCCTGGAGTACCGCATCAGCTCTCATCCAGTCACCACTGCCCATAAAATTGAATACTTCAATATCTTTAAGGTGCCCGGAGTAGGTATTCTTAGCCGTTACATAACGGGCCCCTCCGAAAACTGAGATCATGTCATTGATCTTAAAGGAGATTCCTGCCTGGTAACCGAAGAAAACGGAAGTACCTTCGAAATAGGCATCCAGTCGGTAAGCGCTGACACCGGTTGAAGCAAGAGATGGTACCAGGTCGGAGGGACTCATTTCAAAGGAAGGCAATCCTTTGTCAAACGTTGCACCGCCGCCGCCGCCAATAGGATTAAACCCAAAGGAGAACGCCAGCCGGTCCATTTTGTAAACCGCATAAACGCTCGGGAAGACAGGCGCAGAAACCGTACCTTTATACATCGACTGATTCAGCCCATAAAGTTCTCCCGGTCCGGTATAAAAATTTTGAACTTCTTTCTTCTGTGAAATGAACTGGTTTGAAATGGAGAAATGAAAACCGTTGTTCAGTTTCATCAATCCGGCCGGATTGAAATATACGGCTTCAATCCCGGTAGTGGCATCCTGTGATGGCATTCTCACCCAGGAAGCACTCTGATTGGTGTTTGTTAACAGCCCGCCAGCAAACATACTGGTGCAGAAACCTGCGGCAGCTGCAAGTACAAGTAGTTTTTTCATAGGTAATTTAGGTTTGTTATATAATGCTAATATATACGGATTAGGGTTAATCACAAAACATTTTTTCGAACGGCCCCGAAATCAGTGATCCCGATGTCACGATTTTTCCGTTTCTAATCTTTGCCTTTCAGTACTTTAAATCCTAATAAATCCATAAAACCGCTTCTATACTTTTCGACCAATATCGTCTACCCGACTACAACCTGGAACGAAAAGTGTTCTCAGGATCCGGGTACCCGGCAGCTAAAAACTGCCGGTGTATTTCCGGAAATACCGGATTTTTGATTTCTTTGCAGGTGTTACTTTTGAAACTGAATAAAATGAAGACCGTCTTTATTTACACCATACTGGCACTTTTGATGCTGCGATGTGCTCCCCGTGAGAAGCAACCCGAACCGGGAACCTATAAAAAAGACATCGAAAACTGGAAGGCAGATCGGCTCAGCAGATTAAAAAGCCCTGACGGATGGCTTAACCTGGCCGGACTGTTCTGGCTTAGTGAAGGGGAAAACACGATTGGTTCCGATACATCAAACACCATCCTGTTTCCGGAAAGAGCACCAACTTATTGCGGAAAGATCTTCAAAAGCGGCGACAGCCTCCTTTTCATTCCTGTAGTGGATACCCAGGTTTTAATAGATGATGAACCGGTAACCGACACGGTCAGCCTTAAGACCGATATTTCAGCAAACCCCACATTAATGAAAGCCGGTTCTTTTGGCTGGTTTATTATTAAAAGAGGAGATCAGTACGGTATTCGTCTGCGTGATTATAACCATCCCCGCATCCACAGTCTCAGTCAGATTCCGTGCTATCCTGTGTCACTTAGCTGGCGGATCGAAGCGAAATTCCATCCTTTCAGGGCTGACAGTATTTTCAATGTACCCACCATGATTGGCGGTACAGAAGAATACAGGTGCCCCGGAAAACTCGTATTTACTGTGGGTAAAGTTAAAACGGCGCTCTACCCGTTTCAGACAGACGACGGATTCTTTATCATATTCGGTGACCTCACCAGCGGAAAGGAAACTTATGCTTCGGGACGATTCCTTTCTACCGGGAAACCCGACAACCATAACCGTCTGATCGTCGATTTCAACAAAGCCTATAATCCTCCGTGTGCGTTCAGTCCGTATGCCACATGTCCGTTACCCCCACCCCAAAACCGGCTGAAAGTAGAAATTACTGCCGGAGAGAAAGCCGTTCATCCTGAGTGAAGACGATGGTTTCGTGTGCTGCGGTAATGCGTCTTGCGTAAAGGTCAGCAGAAAAGATGAACATCACCGCTCAAAGCAGATTGAATCTGTAAGATCCGTTCATTGCTGCAGGACAAATGTGAAGTGCGTCGGGGGTATCAATCTGAATTTTCAACAACGTACAACTCACGGCTGTCCAGATCCATGCCTAAAAGCTTACCGTAACCCGGAAGATCCTTATATACACATCCGGCGTCAAGGTTGATTAGCTTTTCATTTTTTTTCCTCAGGGTGTTTTGTATGCTGATAAAGGGCATTGGCGTATGGCCGTGAATGAGTGTTTTCTGCCCGATCTTATCTCCCTGGTAACAGAGATCCCGGATCCATAGCATGGCTTCACGGTCACCAAATACATCGGGGCGGCGAAAATTAAGCCCGGCGTGGACCAGAATAAAATGATCAAGGTCGTAGAATAGGGGCAGGTTTGCCATGAAATGAATATACCGTTCCGGGATCAGGGAGAGTGCTTCGTAATCGAAGAGCATGGATTCAGACACTCCAAAGCTCTTCAGTGTTTCTTCCGCACCGTTGTTATGCCACGCCTGTAATGCATTTTCATCTAATATAGCCTGTACCAGCATGTCCTCGTGATTGCCCATCAGGGGGAAAATCCTGAATCCCTGCCATTTCAACTGGATAAGATATTCGATGACCTGCCTGGATCCGGGACCGCGGTCAATATAATCACCCAGCAGATATATGTCATCTTCTTTGGTGATGACAATCTCCTTTTCAAACAGGTTTTTCAGCGTTTGAAAGCAACCGTGAATATCTCCTATAACCAGTCTTCGTTTCACTTCTGTCTGTTTTTTTGAAAAAGGACTTTGTTCATTCCCCGTATGTCCCGAACCATATTAGCGCAACATCACTGCAGCTTCCTGACACCGCGATGAGGGGAAAATTCAGCGAAAATTTACCGAATATTTTCCACGTGTACCATATGTTGTTGAACAACCGGAGGGGGAAGAAAGGCGAAAGGCGAAAGGTGAAAGGAAAAAGTGAGGGAGTTAGGAAGTTAGAGGTTAGGGAGTAGAGACGTGATACATCGCGTCTTTGTGGGGAATTGAATATCGAATATCGAATATCGAATATTGAATTTGGAGACGGGTGAAAATAGACAAAACCCGGTAAACGAATTCGTAGACGCACGCCTTGGCGTGCATACGATAAATGCCGTTTTCATATGAAAAAAAAAAGGCGAAAGTGAGGGAGTGAGTTAGGAGGTTAGGGGTTAGGGATTACCATGTAGAGACGTGATGCATCACGTCTCCGTGGGAAATTGAATATCGAATATTGAATATCGAATATTGAATTTGGAGACGGGTGAAAATAGACAAAACCCGGTAAACGAATTCGTAGACGCACGCCTTGGCGTGCATACGATAAATGCCGTTTTCATATGAAAGAAAAAAGGCGAAAGTGAGGGAGTGAGTTAGGAGGTTAGGGGTTAGGGATTACCATGTAGTGACGTGATGCATCACGTCTCCGTGGGAAATCGAATATCGAATATCGAATATTGAATTTGCAGACGGGTGAAAATAGACAAAACCCGGTAAACGAATTCGTAGACGCACGCCTTGGCGTGCATACGATAAATGCCGTTTTCATATGAAAAAAAAAGGCGAAAGTGAGGGATTGAGGGAATGAGTGGGAAGAAAGGCTCTGATAATCTTTGATAATCTGTGTAATCTGCGTAATCTGTGGTGAAACTGAATGATGAATCATGAATTCGGAGACGGGCGACACCCAACAAGGTACCCAACTCTTACATCCCGACCATTAACAATGCAGGGTTGAAAAGTTGTTAATAAAAAAAAAGGTTGATTTTCGGTTAGCAAATAATATGGATCAGAACGGTATTGACCGGGTCTTACCCGTCTTCTTTGATCAGTCATCGGATCCCTGAAGGTATTGCCACTATTGGGGTGCATGGGTACAAAACAGGATTCTGACACGCGAAACAAATTTAACCTTAAGTTAACTCACATTGAAAATTATTTTGGCAATTTGCACTCCCTAAACCTGAATTGACCTGGCGGAATGTTTTAAAATAGGTTTTGTGATTCGAAAAAAATGTTAATTTGAAGTCCTTTTCGCCATATCGAAAATCAAATCTTCGTTGAAAATTTAATTGTTAAACGTAAAATAAAGATCTATGAAAAAGATTTACACTGGACTCTTGTCATTTTTAATGCTGTTGTCGTTATCCGGCAATTTGTTTGCCGCTGACGGCACGGTCTCTGTTTTAT
The DNA here is from genome assembly GCA_963732905.1 of uncultured Bacteroidales bacterium. Classification (GTDB taxonomy): domain Bacteria; phylum Bacteroidota; class Bacteroidia; order Bacteroidales; genus DASQZK01. Next base: position 125,902 of record CAVTBM010000001.1, on the reverse strand, counting down.
TAAGGCCAACCTACATTGACCTTTCCTCAGCCACAGCACAAAGCGCTGTTTTGGTCAACCTTACCGGTTATTCTGTCGATGGGGTAAAATACAGGTTATATAGTGGAACCACCCAGTACAATTGCTGGGATAAGGAATCACAAACCTATATTACATCCAACAGTTATGGCTCTGGTCCCAGCGCATTGGGACGTCCAAGTATATCATCAACTTTCTGGATTCCATTCCAATGCGGCACGAATCTCACAACTACTGCCAGCTACCGCGACAGGGTGGACCCCTATTCTTCAAATAACAATACCGCCGCCCTGCCCGCGGCCACAAAGATAACAACCCCGTTTACTGTTTCGGGTACCTTGCTTCCTGCCACACTGAACACCCTGGCAGATAAGTATGTAGTTCTGGCTTTCAGTGGAACCGACCTCATCAGTGTCACTTCCTCTGATCTCACAACCGGCACCTTCAGCATTGTCTGTCAAGATGGGACTACCATTGACAAGCTGGAAATCAGGACACTCAACAATGTAGCAATTGGAGAACTCACGGGTTCCTGGACTGCCGATGCAGATGCTGGTGACATTCAACTTATTGACGTCGTAGACAATGAGGCACCGGTTTGGGCAACCGACTACCCGAAGGTTGTCAATATACTTGACGCATCTTTTGACCTTGCTGCAAAACTGGATGAACCCGCAATCATCTTTTACGTTGTTGTTGCAAACGGTGACGGTGCGCCTTCTGTAGCTCAGGTTATGGCCGGACAGAATTCTGCCGGAGATGCCGCCATGTTTGCCGGTTCTTTCATCGGTTTTTCTAACGAAACAACCAAGACGATCAGCGGACTTACCCTCGGTGTTACTTATGACGTTTATCTCGTTGCCGAGGATGCACAGCCAACACCGAACGTACAGGCTTCTGTTGTGATGTTGAGTGCCACTACTGTCGCACAGCCCAGTGTTATTCTTCTGGCTGGTTTCGAAACCGCTCTTGATCCATTTACCCAGGTCAGTATCACCGGCGACCAGGTATGGGCCGTTGCTTCCGGCAGTGGTACTACCTATGCTAAAATAAGCGGTTTTTCAGGGAGTGCACTGGACAATGAAGACTGGTTAATTTCACCGGCCATTGATCTTGATGCTACAACAGGCAACAGTTTCGATTTCATGTCTGCCATGAATTACAGCGGACCTGCCCTCCAGGTATTTATCTCTTCAGATTTCTCCGGGACCTTCGATTCAACCGGAGTTTCAGAGGCAACCTGGACAGACATTACCTCCGATGTTACGCTTTCCCCTGGATCATGGACCTGGACGAACAGCGGTTCGTTTGATCTTTCGGCATACAGTGGCACCGTATATGTTGCCTTCAAGTATACATCCAATCCCACGGACGGAGCAGCAACTTACGAAGTAACTGATTTCAAGGTAACGGGATTCCTCTCTGTAGGCTCCGATGCCTCACTCTCAGACCTGACCATTGACGGTACCACCGTCACCGGCTTTGATGCTGCCAAACTGAGCTATACTGTCGATCTCCCTGCCGGAACCACCGTTGTTCCCACAGTAGCTTATGTTCTCAGCGATGCAAACGCCACTGCCGTTCAGACCGACGCAACGGATCTCTCCGGTGATAAAGCTGCCCGTACCACCACTGTTGAAGTAACGGCACAGGACGGCACCACAATCCAGGATTATACCATTCTGTTTAACCCACTGCTTGAAGTAGCCAATATGTCCGAACTCAGGGCTGTCACCGACCTCTCCAGGAAATACAAAGTAACCGGTGAAGTGGTTCTCACCTTTCAGGACAGCTACCGGAATAAGAAATATATACAGGATGCCACCGCAGGGATCGAAATCGACGATGCTCCGGGAGTTATTACCACAACCTATAGCTTTGGGGACGGAATCACCGGAATTACAGGCACGATAGAAAACTATTACGATTACCTGGAATTCCATCCGACAGCCGATCCCGGCGCAGCTACCAGCACGGGCAATGCTGTTGTTCCGGAAGTTGTTAGTATAGCCGACCTCAACGCCAACTTCAATGATTATGCTTCAGAAATTGTGAAGATTGAAGGTGTCGGATTTGCAAACGCCGGCGGTACTTTCGCTAATAACGGTAACTACAATATCGGTGTGAGCAGCGAAGATTCGGCTGTTGTTTTCCTGCCGTTCTTTAATACCTCACTTACGGGAATGGCTATTCCGAATAAAGCCGATATAGCCGGTATAGCTATCTGGAATCATGGTGTAGCCAAAGTGGCTCCCCGCAGCGGAGATGACCTTACCCCCTACTCCAGCGATGCAACACTCACCGATATCAAGGTTAACGGGACATCGATCGACGGATTCCTGTCTTCGACAACAAGTTACGATGTGGTTCTTCCGGCAGGGACAACCGATCTTCCGGCAGTTACCTACACAACCGCTGATGCCAATGCATCTGTTAATGTTACAGATGCTACAAGCATTACAGGGACCGAAGCTGAACGTACCACAACCATTGAGGTTACATCCCAGGATGGTGTAGGTTCACAGACTTATACAATCCTATTCTCAGTTGACAATACCGGTATCAACAATCCGGCAGCAGCAAGGATCAGCCTTTATCCGGTGCCTGCTACCAGTAAACTGCATATCGTTGGTATCCAGGGAACCCAGAATGTTCAGATCATCAACCTCGTTGGCTCTGTGGTAAAAACAGTGACCATCAACAGCAGCAATGCTGTTATCGACATCAGCGATCTTCATTCCGGCCTTTACCTGATCCGTACAGGGAATGCCACGCTGAGATTTATGAAGAAATAATGTTAATCATCTCTTGTACGTGAAAATGTACCGGAAATATATCCTTAACGTAGAGACGCGATGTATCGCGTCTCTACTGTTATGGTTATGTTTGTTCCTGACCCCAAACGTCAGCGCACAGACCGACGCAATATTTATTTCAGAATATATTGAAGGAAACAGCAATAATAAGGCTCTTGAACTTTTTAATCCGGGGACAGTTCCGGTTTCTCTTGACCCATACCTTGTGGCAACTGCCTTCGATAACGGGCCATGGAATACCTATTACCGGTTCCCTGCAGGAAGCAGCCTGGGTCCGGATCAAACCTTTGTGATCGTCAATTCGCAAACGGATCCAGGAATATTCGATCCTGCAAATGCTGATGCACTTCTGACCGGCACTTCTGTCGTATCCTTTAACGGGAATGATGCCGTCGGGCTTTTCCTGTTGAACGGGTCGGATACGGTACTCATAGACGCAGTCGGCTATCCGGGCACAGTCACCGGGCTTGGATGGGATGTGGCAGGTACCGTCGATGGCACCCGCAATCACAGTCTTATCAGGAAACCTTTTATCGCACAGGGCGATACCCTCTGGGATACTTCCAGGGGCACGAATCCGGAAAACTCCGAATGGGAGGTTCGTCCAGCCGACGATTTCTCAGACCTCGGAACCCATCTTTTCCAGCCGTTTTACCTCGTTACAGCTATCAACCTCACTCCTGCCGGCGGAAATGCCGTTGTTTTTGCAGATCAGGGAACACTGCAGATCAATGCTGAGATTTTACCACAGAATGCGAGTGTTTCGACTCTTCACTGGTCATCATCAGACAAACTTCTGGCCTCCGTTGACGGGAATGGCCTAGTACATGCCTTTAACAACGGCACTGTCAGCATTAAAGCCTCGGCTACCGATGGCTCCGGAATTGCCGACTCCATAGATGTGGAGATCACCAATCAGAGCGGCGTGGAACCGGTATCCTCAATAACAGTCAGGTCTGAAGGAAACACAGACACCATCCGGATCAACCAGGGTAGCCTGCAGATGTATGCCGATGTGTTGCCTGCCTCGGCAGACAATAAGAATGTTACCTGGACAATTGATCATCCGGGTATTGCCGGAATTGAACAGTCCGGTCTTCTTCATGCAATGAAAAACGGTAAAGTGATCATTACCGCTGCTGCAGCTGACGGCTCGGATACACAAGGAAGTAAATCCATCTTCATCATCGGGCAGTTTACCGAAGTGAATGATATTGCTTCGCTTCGGCAGACGCAGACCGGGGATGGAACGGTATATCAACTTCCCGGTGAAGTACTGGTCACACAAAGTATCTTCTACAATAACCGGAAATATGTGCAGGATGCCGGCGGTGCCCTGGAAATCGATGATCCAGCCGGAAGGATCACCACACCCTATGCCACCGGTGACGGGATGACAGGACTAATGGGGTATCTTGAAGATTATTACGGCATGTTGCAGCTCCATCCTGTGGAAGATCCGGGTTTGCCAGGTACAAAAGGAAATATCATTGATCCTGAGATCATCACTCTTCATGACCTCAACCTTGACTTTGAAAAGTATGAATCACGGCTCGTTAAAATCAACAGGCTGCATTTTGCCGACGCCGGAAAGCTTTTTGAGGACGGAAAAGCATACCTCATCTATAACGGTCGGGATACAGGCGTTTTCAGAACCGAATTTTTTGACGAGGATTACATTGGCACCCCGATTCCCGATTCGGCCAATGTAAGCGGCATTGCTACTGAATTTAACGGCACCGCCCAACTGACTGCCAGAAACCTTAACGATTTTGAAACCGGTAACGATTCACGTCCGGAATTTAAGGTTAATAACAGATCCCTGATCTGGCCCAATCCGGCCCGGAGTTTCCTGAATCTTGATCCTGATGTTGGAGAAGGAAGACTGATCATTACCGATGTTTCAGGGAAGATTATAATGGATATAAATATGGTGAAGAACATCCCGAAAATAGATATCAGCGGGCTGAATCCCGGTATATATTTTGTAGTTTTATACGCCCGAAAAACAGCATACTCCGAACGGTTTGTAAAACTCTGAAATACCCGGAATAATATTAAAAAGGATATACAAGAGCTCACTTTAGAAAGAAAACATAAATTATAACTATATATATTATGAAGAGAATTTTTACACTTTTCGCATTGGTTGCACTTTCCGCAGGTCTGTTTGCACAGGATTGTACCAATCTTATTATTTCGGAATACGATGAGGGTTCCGGAAACAACAAGGCTCTCGAATTATACAACACTTCGGACCAAATCATCGATTTGGGTAATTACTGGATCGTCAGGTATTCCAACGGAGCTTTCACCTTTGATGCCGGCGGTTATACCCGGCTTGAGGGATTCATTCAGCCGCATACCACTTTTGTGTTTGTCAACGGGCAAACTACTGATCAGGATCTTGGCGGTGGAAGCATCTCTCCCAAATGTGATCCTGCATTACAGGCCTTAGGCAATCAGCTCGACCACGCATATCCTGCTCCAACATATATGAACGGAAACGACGCCATCGCACTTTTATATGACACTGAAACCGGGACCAAGCCTAGCGGTTCTTCTCAACTGGTCGATCTTTTTGGTGCTATCGGTGGAGGTATGAGCGCAGATGATGAGGGATGGGCAAGCTTCACGGATACCTGGGTCTATAAGAATATTTACGATGCCAATGGGAACATTACAGGCACCGACAGTACCTATATCACAAAGTACATCGTCCCTTCAGGGTATTACTGGCTTCCCTGGACGGCCAACCATTCCCTGGTAAGGAAACATTCGGTAAAAAAAGGGATTACTGCCAATCCTTCCGTATTTAATGTTACGGTTGAGTGGGATACGATTCCCGGCGGGGCGGACCAGTGGGATTCCCTGGGTAACCACACCTGCGACTGTGCCAACCAAACAGATGTCATTATCAACCTGACCAGTCCGAAAGCTTATGTATTCCCGAACCCTTCTACAGACGGACGCTTTACCATCAGTACAAACACTCCTGTTAAGGAATTCGAAGTGGTCAATATGCTTGGCCAGACAGTAATCAGGGAGGATAACAGACGGGGTGATCTGAGCCTGAAAGTGAATCTCACGGAAGGGAAAAGCGGTTTGTATTTTATCCGGATGACGTTTGACAATAATAAAGTTATCACTAAGAAATTACTGGTACGGTAATCCTTCCAGTATGATTCCGTATTATTTCATACTTCACCCTTCATCACTTTAAGGTGTACGGTGATGCTATTTTTTCGTCTACTGTTCAACAGATGATTTCAGCGGTTTAATCTACTGGCAGCAAATATGCCAAAAACCTAATTAATTGGTATGCAAAAATTATTTACCGTCCTGGTCTTCGTTTTTCTTGCCGCACAGGCGAATTTCGGTCAGACCATAAATGTTCAGGGAACCGTAACGGATGAACAGACAGGTGAAGCTCTTATCGGAGCTACGATCGTCTATGGTAATGGGAAAGGTACTGTCACCGATGTCAACGGAACATTTAACATTAGCCTGCCACCTGGACAATATGAAATACAGGCATCGTACGTAGGATACGATCCCGAAAAGAAAGAAGTCAGCATCACAGACAAAAACGTATTTGTTACATTCAAATTAAAGTCCCTGATGCTTGATGAGGTTAAAGTTGTGGCGGATATGGCCATTACCCGTGAAACGCCGGTAGCATTCAGCAATGTTCCCCCGGTGCAGCTTGCACAGGAGCTCGCCGGCCGTGACATTCCCATGATCCTGAATACAACACCCGGAGTATATGCCACTGAACAGGGCGGCGGCGACGGCGATGCCCGGATCACCATCAGAGGATTCAGTCAGAATAACGTGGCTGTAATGATCGACGGAATTCCCATGAACGACATGGAGAACGGCTGGGTATACTGGTCCAATTGGTTTGGACTTGACGAGGTTACCCGTAACATACAGGTTCAGAGGGGACTGGGTGCCTCTAAGCTTGCTCTGCCAAGTGTCGGGGGAACCATAAATATTCTGACTAAAGGTATCGAAAGCAAACGGGAGATCTCTCTGAACAATGAAGTTGACAGTGATGGCAAATACCGCACTTCATTAGCCTACTCTTCCGGAATAACCCCGGGAGGATGGTCCCTGTCGCTGGCCGGATCGTACAAACGAGGAAACGGATGGGTGGATAATACCTTCTCTGAAGGGTGGTTTTATTTCTTCCGGCTTGACAAACGAATTGGAAACCACCTATTTACAGCTTCCGGATTCGGTGCACCCCAGCACCATGACCAAAGAGCGTACCAGTTACCTATTGCAGCCTATGATGTGGAATATGCCAAAGATCTGGGAGTACCGGTTGATGATAAAAATAACAAGGGAGAGCTTCTTTATGTCCCCGCTATAAACAACATGGGGATAAGATATAACCAACACTGGGGGATGATCCGGAGAGACCGGTTTGACCCCAATGCCCCGGAAGAAGTATTATCGGAACGGGTGAATGTTTACCACAAGCCTCAGTTCAGCCTGAAAGATTTCTGGAATATTTCCGATAATTTCTCGATTTCAAATATCGCATATCTCTCCCTCGGCTACGGCGGAGGAGACAGACCTTATAAAACCTTAAACCAAACGCAGTGGATCAGTGATCCGTCTGATCCCTATTACGGACAGATCAACTGGCAGAGAATCTATGATGAGAATTCCAAGCCTACCTACCTTCCATGGGATCCCGAGCATCTGGATCCCCTCTATCCGATAGATGAAAGGTATAGTGACAGCCTTTACAAAGCTTCGAATTACCTCATAAGGCTGAGAAACGAGCACATTTGGTACGGGTATCTTGCTACTTTCAGCTACAGACCTTCCAACTCATGGAACTTTTCAGGGGGTATTGACCTGAGATCATACCAGGGAAAACACCTGGAGACCATTACCGATCTTCTCGGGGCAGATTACGCCGTGAATACTTCAGATGTAACCATCAATTACAATCTTTATCCGGAGAAAGCAATGAAGTTCGTTGGTGACACGGTTAATTACAACGAGTTGGACATGGTACGATGGGGCGGAATTTTTGGACTTGCTGAATTCAGGGCGGAAAAATTGTCGGCCTTCCTGAACCTTACCTCTGCCATGAATGGATATAAGAAAACAGACTTTTTTCTCGATACTCACTCCGCCTGGAAATATACTCCCGGGTATACCATAAAAACCGGAGCTAATTATAACATCAGTAAACATTCCAATGTCTTTGCCAACCTTGGGTGGTTGTCGAAAACCCGTGACTTTGATTATTTCTTCATCGGATATACTACCGATTTCAGGAAGGAAATAAAAAATGAGATTGTAAAATCCATGGAGCTGGGCTATACGTACAGCTCGCCGAGGTTTTCAGCCAACCTGAACAGCTACCTTACATACTGGTATAATAAACCTACCAATACCGTAAGTTCTGATTATATCCTTCAGCCTGGTGATAAAGGATACACCGGAGATCCAACGAATGACCAGACCCGGGTATATGCCGACATTCCCGGCATGGATGCGATACATAAAGGGATTGAACTGGATTTTGTGTATAAGCTAACCCGGAAAATTGAACTCCAGGGCCTTTTGTCTTTGGGCGATTGGGTATGGAATAAGAAAATAGACAGCCTTCAGTATTATAACATGGATGATAACCAGCCTGTCAAGAAGGTCATCTCATTCGATGCAACAGGTATACATGTCGGTGATGCAGCCCAGACCCAGGCAGGCGGAAGCCTGAGATATGAACCAATAAAAGGTCTCTACCTGAATGTTCGCTACACCTATTTCGACAGGTATTATTCCAACTTCACTCCCGAATCCACAACAGATGAAAATGGAAATGTTATCGATTCATGGATGATCCCGTCCTTCGGACTGGTGGATCTGCATGCAGGGTACAGCTGGCGTTTCAACTGGTTTGACAAAGTTAAGTTCAATTTTAGATTCAGCATGCTCAATATCATGGACAATGAATATATTACCGATGCTACCAATAACGATCCTTATTCCACACTTACGGTAAAACCGGCCAGCTTCGACGCCAAAGCTGCTACCGTCTTTTTCGGCATGGGCCGCAGGTTTATCACTTCATTAAAACTTACGTTCTGATAATAACCATACAATATCATGATAAAATATATCTCCATTCTTGCAGGACTGCTGATCGCAGCAACTGCCTTTTCCCAGACCATAACTATTGAGGCAGCCCGCCAGGCAGGACCGGGCGCAACGGTTACCGTTCACGGTATCGTCACCACCGGTTCCGAACTGGGAGGATCCATCCGTTACCTGCAGGATGAAACAGGAGGACTGGCAGCCTACAGCGCAGCCCTGGTCGGTAATCTGAATCAGGGCGACGAGATCACCATTACCGGCACACTCTCCGATTATAACAATCTGCTTGAAATGAGTCCGGTAACCAGCGTGACCGTCAACTCGACAGATAATGACGTCCCGGCACCTGTTGTGGTCACACCTTCTGAACTAAGCGATACTTACGAAGGCATGCTCATCCAGATCAAAGATGCCACCTTTGACAGCCCGGGAACTACCATCGTCGGGAAAACCAATTATTTTTTTACGGCTGACGGGGAACAGAGCGAGATCCGGGTAAGTACCACCGAAAGTGATTTTGTCGGTATGCCTCTGCCTTCAGGAATGGTCACCATAACAGGTATCCTGTCCCAGTTTTATGATTACTACCAGATCCTGGTCAGGGGACTGGATGACATTATGCCGGAAAGCCCGATCAATTTCACTTCTTCCGTTACCATGAGCAACCTGTCGACAAGCGGATTCGACCTGAGCTGGGAAACAGATGTGGACGGCAGTTCCGAAGCTTTTTACGGTAATAGCCCGGATATGGACCTTGGAGTGCTGAGCGGAACAGGAACAGCTACCACTCATTCGGTCTCGGTCTCCGGAGCCGTTCCTTCCGAATTATTTTACGTGCAACCCTTTTCGGTCACAGGGCCCGATACTACAAAAGCACAAGTTGGCGTATACGTTACCGAATCGGAGTCATCGGGGAAAATGCAGGCCTATTTTAACCGGACGGTCGATCATTCCGTCTCAACAGGTACCGATGCCATTCAGCTCGACCATGCCATCGACGATACCCTGATCGCGTATATAAACCGCGCTAAGTATTCGATCGATATGGCCATTTACAACTTCAACAATGCCGGCATTTCAAATATTACCAATGCCATGAATGCCGCATACGACCGGGGTGTTAATATCAGGGTGGTTTACGATTCCAATATCGATGCATCGGGAGTGGGAAGCCTGAATTCAAATATTGGCAAGATGCCCAGCCCCATTTCCAATTACCCGATCTACGGTATCATGCATAACAAATTTGTCATCATCGACGCTTATTCAAACAATCCCGACGAGCCCATTGTATGGACCGGTTCCACCAACTTCACCGATGGTCAGATCAACACCGATCCCAACAATGTGATCATCATCCAGGACAAGAGCCTGGCTATCGGCTATACCCTCGAATTCAATGAGATGTTTGGCAGCAGCGGTCTCCAGCCCGACACCCAGGCTTCGAAATTTGGTCCCGACAAATCCGATAACACTCCTCATAACTTCATTATTGGCGGAAAAAACGTTGAAAGTTATTTCAGCCCTTCCGACCAGGTCAACTCTAAAATTCTTAACAATCTCAACACCGCAGACCATGACCTGTCCATTGCCACCATGCTGATCACCAAAACAGATCTTGGCTACGCCATCAGCGACAGGAATGCTGCTGGCGCAGGTGCCAAAGTACTGGTTGACGTCAAGGAAAACTGCAATGAAACCGTAGTCTCCACCCTTATGGGTGCCCTCGCCCAGAATTTCAGGGAAACAGGCGAAAGTGGGATCATGCATGATAAATATATGATTGTTGATCAGGGCGATCCCTCTTCAAATCCGCTCGTTCTCACCGGTTCACACAACTGGAGTTCCGCGGCTGATATAAGAAATGATGAAAATACCCTGGTCATTCATGATGCTGTGCTTGCCAATGTTTATTACCAGGATTTCATGGCCCGGTTCAATGATGGTCTCCTGATTGTTGCCGCACCCGTTTGCAAAAACGATTACAAGACCTTGACGGAAGGAAGCTCCGTAAGCATTCCTGTAACCGATAACGATGAGATCCCTTCAGCCTTTACCATCGACATCTCCAGGCAACCTACCAATGGAACTGCCCAGCTTGAAACCGATCATTCAATTACCTATATGCCTGATGCCGGTTTTAACAATAACCTCGATACCATCTCGTACAAGGTCTGCCTGATCAGTAACCCCTCAATCTGTGATTCCGCCATAGCGGTTGTTTTAGTCCAGAAACCAGAGGGGATAAGCCATGATGAACTCAACCAGAATATCCGCATCTATCCGAATCCGACAAGTGGCTACATCAACCTGAGGATTGATATTCAGGGAGTGACTGTCTATGGTGTCAGCATCACTGATGTAACCGGACGAACAATGGCCAGGACGACTGATGTAAGCAGCCAGTACCCGATGAGGTTCGGTACCGAAAACCTGCCTGACGGGGTCTATTTCATCAGGATCGAGACATCCGAAGGTATAATTAACAGGAAGATCGTGGTGAAGAAATAAAATATTCTCAGTCAGCATAGCATGCGGGATACTGCGTCTGCAATCAGGATGATTTAAGATGATGTGGGCGTTGCAGCAGCAGCGAAAAGAAAAAACGTGTTCCTTCCGAAGGAACGGAATCAAACCATAGCTCTCCAAAATTTCGTCTTACGAATTCTTTGGAAAGAGTTATACCCAGTCCGGTTCCTTTTTCATTCTGTGTTCCCGGCTGTGAGACAATAATTTTTGAATTCAGGATTTTATCCTGTATTTCAAAAGGAATTCCGGCACCCTGGTCTTCAACCCCGATTATAAGATGATCGCCTTTCTTTTCAGCTGTGACTGTGACAGAGCTGCCCTCCGATGAATATTTTACGGCGTTTGAAATTAGATTTCTGAGAACGCTCTCGATAGAGTATTTGTCAAAGAAGGCCAGGGTATCGGGAACAATATCATTCACAATCCTGATCCCTTTCATGTCTGCGTAATTACGAATAGAAAGACAAGCCTTTTCGGAAACACTGAACATGTCGTTTGTTGCCAATGTGAGATGTATATCATCCAGGTTAAGTCGTGACCATTCCAGTAGTTTTTCAATCATTTCAAATCCCTGCAGGCCCGATTCTTTTATTCGTTCGGCATATTTGACAACTTTTTGATTATTTGTGCTGCTGCTGCCCGAAAGCAGGGATGAAAACCCCACAATGGCATTCAGAGGATTTTTGAGATCATGGGCAATGATTGAGAACAACTGGTTTTTAATATCAATGGCGTCAGCAAGTTCATCATTTTTCTTCTGGACGAGAATTTTCGCTTTTCTGGCATTCCAGTACATAATACTGACTGTAAGAACAGCAATCAGGCCGAAGAGGATGACTAAGATCAACAGGAACTTTTCCAGGTTAGCCTTCCTGATTTTTAGTTCCAGAATCTCATGATTAGCCTGAAGATTCCGGATGGCATCTTCTTTCTTTTGGTTCTGGTATTTTATCTCGAGGTCTGCAATCCTGAACATGGTTTTATCGCTGTTCAGCGAATCTTTGTAGTTATGAAACTCGGCTAAATTCTGATAAGCTTCTTTGTAATTGCCTTTCAATACATTGAGATCAGTTCCCGATTTATAATACATCATCAGCACTTCCTTGTTATCGATAAGCTGTGCTTCCCTGAAACCGCTTTTCATATAGACCATTGCACTGTCGGGTCTCCCGCTTTTGATGAATACTTCAACCAGGCTGTTTTTTAAATGTGAGCTGAGGTAGATGTTTTTTTCCTCCTGGTTCAAGGCAAGTGCCCGTTTGAGATATTTTTCGGCATTGGCATAATCTTCCACATTAAGGTAATCCTGGGCAAGCCCTTCGAGGATCTGGAGCTGATAATTGTGTGCGTTGTATATTTTGCTCATCGCCCAGGCTTGTCTGTCCTTATCCATCGCTGAGGTAAAATGCTTCAACTCACGCTCCATCGATCCAATATTGAGCAGTGAGGGGATCATTCCGGAGGTGTCTTTCCAGGTAGAATAGAGATGATAAGATTTCTTAAAATACTGAATAGCTGAATCGTAGTACGAAAGGTAGGAATATAATCCACCCAGGTTATTATAGATCCCGGCCATCGAAACCGAATCTTTCAGAGTTCCCGCCATGATCAGACATCTCTGGTAAAATTCAAGAGACTTATCATAATCACCAATCCTGACAGATACGCTTCCGAGGTTTGTAAGCGCCTTGATCAGCATCACCGTATCATTAGCAGCCGTGGCAATTCTGTATACTTTATAAAAATCCTCTTTGGCAGACTGAAATCTGCCAAGCTGAAAATTAGCTGCCCCCCGGGTAACATATAGTTTTGAAATTAAACTATCTGGAATACTTATTTTTGCAGAATCGGTAAGGTAATCCAATGTCTCAAGGACCCTCCTGTTATTGCCGGATTTAAGGTCAATTTCAGCGAGCTGCATCGCCGATTCAGCTAAATTGTCAACATCGTCCTGAGCCTTTGCATCGAGGTAAGCCATATAGGCGTAATACTCAGCTCTGTCAGGGTTATCAGACAGAAAAATCACAGAGTCTTCAAAGACAATTGCGCCGGATCGGCCAATGTGAGAACGAATCCCTGCAGAAATACTTAAAATAGGTAACCAAAACAGTAAGAAAAGACATACTGCTTTAGCTCCTGTCCTTTTTTGCATAATACTCAATTAAGCAGACAGTGTAAGAAGTCAAAAGTTATCAATTTTACAAAAACGGTTGGGATTCACAGTTTATACGATCTAGTCCTTAAAAAGTTCGGAAATATAAAACCGGCTTTCTCTAAGATTAAAACAGGCTGGCGATATCTCTTAGGGAATTCCCTGTGAGGCGGTTAATGAGCCATTCATTCATTATTCTTGAACCCAGGGATTTGTAAAATTGTATAGCTGGTTCATTCCAGTCCAGTACGGCCCATTCCAGGCGGCCGCAATCTCTCTCAACGGCAAGGCGTGCCAGGTAGGTCAGCAGTTTCTTTCCATATCCCCGTCCTCTGTGCTCCTCCAGCACAAAAAGATCTTCGAGGTAAATTCCCGGTTTGCCGAGAAAAGTGGAAAAGTTATGAAAGAACAGGGCGAAACCAACCGGCTGGTCCTGGTAGTAGCCAATAATTACTTCAGCCACAGGCTTTTCGCCAAAAAGATGCTCCCTTATGTCGTTATCTGTAGCAACCACTTCATGACTCAGACGCTCGTAGTCGGCTAGTTTGTGTATAAATTGAAGTATCAGTGCTGTATCTTCCATTCGTGCTTTCTTAATCACAAAATCCGGGATTGAGGTTATTTCCATTTCTTGCATGATCCGGCTTTTTTGGTTTCAAACCGAATTTAGTCAAAATATTTTATTTTAACGGGTGTTAAATGTATTTTTACAGGAGTAACTACCAGCTAATTCCCATATGAAAAAATTCATTTTAACGGTTCCTGTCGTGATGTTCACATTAATGGCATGCAACCCGAATGCCTCTTATGTTCCGAGGGGTCTGCTCATCACGGGAAATGATCATCCGGCACACAAATGGCAGAAGACGACGCCTGTAATCAAGGCTATTCTGGAAAAAGATTCAACTGCTTCCATCACCGTTTCCACGGATCCTGAGATCCTAAAGGATGTAACCGTAAAGGATTATGATTTCATTATCCTGAACTATTGCAACTGGGAAGACCCAAAAGGATTAAGCGAATATGCAAAGGCAGGGTTCCTATCATTTTTAAAGGACGGAGGGGGCCTCATCGTTCTGCATTTTTCAAACGGAGCTTTTCACAAGTCCCTGCCTGGAGCGGCAGCATCGGACTGGCCTGAATACCGGAATATCGTCCGTCGTGTCTGGGATCATAATGGTGCCAGTAGTCATGATGCTTACGGACCCTTTACGGTAAGTATCACGGGTAAAAGGCATTACATTACCGAAGGGCTTGATTCATTTACAACACAGGATGAATTATATTTTAACCAGGTTGGAGATATGGATCTGAAACCACTCATTATGGCTCATTCGAAGGTTTCCGGTAAGGACGAACCACTGGCATGGGCCTATTCCTATGGCAATGCACGGGTGTTCCAGACTCTGCTGGGACACGGACCCGATTCATACAGTGCTCCGGCTTACCAGGAGATGTTGAGAAGATCCGTAAGATGGGTCACAAAAAGAGATAAATAAGACAAATAACTTTTACATGAGACAACCATTCCTGATCCTTGTGATCACCCTATTCTTTTCCTCGTGCAGCAATTCCCGTCACAAGATAAATTCTGTCCCTCCTTCTGCGGCAAGGAAAACAACCGTCAGCATTGTAAAGGACAAACTGTATATCAATGGCGACCCAACCTTAAAGGGCATTGTCTGGAGAGGTATTCACATGGAGGGCCTGTTGCCAAACAGCCGGATGGTACAGGGCATTTTTGATGATCTGAATCCGGCTACTGTTGATTTATGGGCCTATCCCGATGACCGTACCTGGGATCCCGAAAGAAATACAAATGAATTTGTATCGGCCATGGATGAATGGCGCGACTATGGTTTACTCGGATTTACCATCAATCTTCAGGGTGGAAGTCCACAGGGATATTCGGAAAAACAACCATGGTATAACTCCGCGATTGACTCTGCAGGAAACCTGCGGGAGGATTATATGCAAAGGCTGGAAACCATCATGGATAAGGCTGATGATCTTGGTATGGTGACGATCCTGGGCATTTTCTATTTCGGACAGGATGGCAGGGTAAGGGGTGAAGAGGCGGTTAAGAATGCCGTTCGTAATACCATCAGCTGGCTGATCAATAAGAAGTATACCAATGTTTTGATTGAGATTGCCAACGAGTGCAATAACAGTAAATACGAAACCCCCATCTTAAAAGCCGACCGGATTGACGAACTGATAAGGCTGGCTCAGTTCTACAGTAAAAAGCTGGGGCATCGTTTCCCGGTGAGCGCTTCATTCAACGGGAATACACTCCCCACAGCCAACGTGGTCAAAGCTGCCGATTTCATTCTTCTTCACGGTAACGGCGTAAATCAGCCCGCCGGTATTTCCGAAATGGTAAACCAGACCCGTGCTTTGCCCGGATACCGTCCTATGCCGGTCATTTTTAATGAAGACGATCATTACGACTTCGACCAGCCAGACAATAATATGACCTCGGCATTCCGTGCCGGAGCATCCTGGGGATTTTTCGACTACCGCAGGGAAGGTGAGGATTTCAGCCAGGGGTTCCAAAGCGTTCCGGTCGACTGGGAGATCAGCAGTGAGCGAAAGAAGGCGTTCTTCGATAAAATCCAGGAGATCTGGATGGGAGGGAAAACTACAGGAGAGAAATAAAGATTCTTCTGGAGTATTCTTCGTCATTCGATTTCACAACAGATTCACCACAGATTACGCAGATTATCACAGATTATCAAAGATTATCAGAGCCTTTCTTCCCACTCATTCCCTCAATCCCTCAATCCCTCAATCCCTTACATTCGCCTTTCGCCTTCTCCCTATATCGTATCGAACGCCGACAGATACGCCGGTTTCGAAGTAAATTCTTCCATTTTTTCCGGACTGAAATTATAAAAGCGTACTCTGATCTCAGCATCCGTCCTTTTTATCATTTTGCCGAGCAAACCCGGATCCACGTATTCCTCAATAGCCTTCAGCACCGGGCAGAAGGTATCAAACCACATTATAGCTACATGAGTTTTAAAATTATGGCAGACAGCTTCAAGCAAGGGCTCCAGGTATTTCTCACCTCCCTTTTCATACCAGATGCCTTCGATGGCTAAAAACCGGAAATGGGCCGGGTCGAACACTTTTTTCACGCCTGGGATTCCGGGAAAAACTTTCAGGAGTAGCTTTCCGGCAAAACCGCTCCGGCTGATGATTTTCCAGGCATCACGGTGAACCTGGAGACCTGCCGTCATCCTTCCATTTTCCATATACACAAAATAATTGCCGTCCATGAAAATATGCCTTGGATAAAACATGGTGTGGCCGGAATAAAAGCTACTGATTTTTTGCACAATTTCCGGGTACTGATGAGGCTCCGCCCTGGTGACTTCATTTCTCCCCCTCAGCCGGAAGCGGCTGAACAGTAGTGTAGTAAAATTACGGCATTTCGTGAGACCCATCTCAGCACTGAAATTCAGCGACCGGTAATTCGCATTTTCGATATAGGCATATAAAAATGAAGGATCATGGTTATCTGCCGGGGAATCATCGAGCAATCCAGGATTTTCGAAATAGGGTAAAGCGACGGATTTTAAAAGTCCGACACTTCGGGATGCATCTCTCTTTTCCTTTTCAGGTTTGAATTTCCTGGAACGAAGAGGCGCCCGGATGGAAAAATACCGGACATACCAGGACTTATATTTTTCCCCGCCTGCTTCCGTCTGCCTGTCCACCAGACCAACCGATCCGAGGAGATGCCCTGATTTTTTCAGCAGCATAAAATACACCTTACCAATATTCTCAAGCTTTTTTTTAATATGGGTATGCTGGTAAAGAAGGCCGCCCGGAGTGCCGAGGATTGTATTCTGAAGATGATCCAGAAGTTCTTCGTCTGCTTGTGTAACTATCTCAACATGTAACTGGTGAAAAGTGATCAGTTTTTTGGATGATCCTGTCGTCTCTGCCATAAATTCTCTGTAAAATAATTTTTTTACTTAAAATACCCTGTATTTCCCCAGATTTATGAAAAAAAGCATTAATATCCCTGAATACGTAGTTTTACATTATCGAGACTTTGCATTGAACCAACCAGCGTAACGATATCCCCAAGGCGCAGTCTGGTGTAACCGTGGGATATGATCATTTGTCCGCCCCGGGTAACGGAAAGTATGATCACATCCGTGGGTAACCTCAGGTCGCGAAGGGTCAGACCGTGTATATCCGGATTGATGACTTCAATATCAATGGTATCCTGGTCCTCCCCTTCTCCCATCAGGATAGAAACCGCCAATGGTGAACGAATGTAGTGTTCGAGGAGTGATATCATGGCAGTAGCCGGTTCCATGACCTGTACACCAAGATCCCTGAACTTCTGATAATAACTGCGATCCTGTAACCGTGCAATCAGATTTCGTGTTCCAAAGTGTTCATACGCCAGTTCACAGATTTTATAATTTTCCTCATCCGACAACAGGCAGACAATGGTCTCAACGTTCCATGCGTTTAGGGCACGAAGAGAGTCTATACTGATTTCCTGGCACAAAGAGACTTTGATACCTTTTTCGACTTTAAAATCGGAATCAATATTCTGCGAGGCTATGCTCACTTTCCAATCATGAATTTTGAGATGTTTTGCCAGTACAATAGACTGGCTTTCCAATCCGAAGATAAGGATTCTCTGATGGGATTTGGCTGAAGGGTCGGCCTTTTTATGTGCTTCACCTGCAATATTAATAGCCCATTTAAAAAATGGGGGGCCAACAATCTGATTCAGGACGATGACAGCAATGATCATGGTGGCAAATTCCTGTCCCCATCCGGGATATTCAGAAGCAATGACTGTTGCGAGTCCCAGGCCAACCCCTGCCTGGGTTACATAAGGCATCCAGGCCAGCCGGTTCATCCTGGGAGGATCTCCGGCAAGCTTTCCGCCAACAAAACCGGCAATGACCAGTGACAGGATCCTGACGAGGAAAAGGATCAGGGCAACCATCCATACCTTTGAAAGAATCCCGATAGCCAGGGAGGCTCCCGTCAGGGTAAAAAACACCACATAAACATACGGCCCTGTTTCCTCGATAATCCGGATAAAATCGGGCCTGTACTTGCTGTAATTTGTAAGAAGGAAACTGGCAATGATACAAGACAGAAGCGGTTCAATATATATTTCTGCCCCAAGGTGGTCCTCCGATAATTTGCGGATGAGATATGAAATCAGGAAAACAGAGTATCCCGCTGCCAGTACAAGGAAACTTTTAAGCACTGTTTTGCCTGCGATTCCTAGAATGGCTGCCATCGTTTTCCAGAGAAGTAATCCCAGCAGCAGGGATATCCCGAGTTCTGCTATAAGAATCAAAACAAAACCAAATCCGGGCAATTCTCCCTGTATAAGTGAACCCGACACCGCAAAAACAACGGAGAACAGGATGATGACAAGAAAATCTTTGAGCACAGTTACACCCAAAGCCGTTTGAGTATACGGACCAAACGCACGCATTTCATTCACAATGGCTATGGCCGAAGCCGGCGACCGGGCCACGAAGATGGTTCCTGCAAAGAGTGCGATGGCTGCCCTGGTAACATTCGGCAGTTCTCTCATAAAAGGAATCAGGTCAGACAGGTAGTATACTGCAATAAAACCCGACAAAAAAGTAATACTTAACTGGCTTATCGTCATCATTGTGATGCTTCTGAACCGGCTTCTCAGTTCCTTCATGTATAATTCTGCGCCGACGGCAAAAGCGATGAATGCTAAAGCTATATCATTGATGAACTGCAATTTTGGAATGGCTTCCCGGTCTATCATGCCCAGGACATCAGGCCCGGCTAAAATACCTATGAGCAGTAATCCGGTGATCAGAGGAAGTTTTATCTTCCGGAACAGTTCTGCAATTTTCCCGGAAGCGACCGATATCATTGCGAAAGCGAGCAGATAAGTGATAATCTTTAGGACTTCATTGTTTTTAATGAGGTGTTCCATAAACGGCAGTTTGCTGAATGGATAAGCTTCTTCTGTAATATAAAGAATAATTTCAAACTGACGGCCTGCTTAAAGGTAATTCAATACATAATTCAAAATTTACGAGTCATATTTTCTCCGGGAAGTCATGATGAACGCAGGATGAATATCGTCCATGCAAAACCTTCTCAGGGAATCGTTGAAACGGTTTGGAGGCAACCAGTCAGAATGATTTTGTTCAAAGGCAATGAGATGAAAATTACGCCGCTAAAATCATCAATTTTTTAAGTAATGATCTTATCTTTGGTCTACTACTTGACCTGACCATCCACTAAAATTCCTGAAACGATGAAACAACTTTTGTTACCTGGAATTTTCATAATGCTTCTGGCCGGATGTAATCCGGAAAAAACCAGAAATACTTCCCTAAATGAGCTGAACAAGGCCAGGTCAGAACTCCTTACCGGCTGGAACACCTGGAATAATCCAAACCTGCTGTGCCAGGTAAAAATGCCGGAAGGCCTTTCCGTCTCGCTCGTTTTCAGAAAAAAGGGCGGCGGCCCGTACTGGTTAACCGACAACTACATTGCCGGCCCGAAAAATCCTTTTCAGGAAAATGTCACTCCGCATGCCCATGCCTACGACGGGTCGTACACCAACCTGGATATTGAATGGTCCGGCATGAAAGCCAATGTACAGTCGGCCTGGGACAAAGACGGGCTGGTCATGCTTTACACACCGCTGGAACTACCGGAAAAACCGCCGGTGATGTTATTTCAGGCGGCATACCTGTGGGATAAACCCGGGATTTTACGGAAAACGGATGATGAGATTGTCGCTGAATCCGCCGCCGGATCCACCACCATCGGTGCAACCCTTCCCGAAACAAGGTATGCTTTGCCCCTTCATTCTCCTTACCTGTCGTTCGAATCGGATAAAGAGTCCGGATTTTATGCCGGGAAAAAGAGAAGCCTTGAAGAAATCAAAGCTATGCTTACCCGGAAGGCTGAAGAGCAGGCAAAGAAGAAAGAAAAATACGGAGATCTGGCGGATGCTTATGATGCCATGCAGTCGGTCATGGCCTGGAATGTGTTCTACGATGCCCGGAACGACCGGCCGCTTTGTTCGGTGAGCCGCGTATGGAACGAAGCCTGGGGTGGATATATCATTTTTGACTGGGATACGTATTTTGCTGCACTTATGGCCGCCGTGGACAACAAGGACCTGGCCTGTTCCAATGCTGTTGCCATTACCAACAGCATTACCAGCGGCGGGTTTATTCCTAATGTGGATGCATCCTTCAACACCAAATCCAATGACCGGTCACAACCACCCGTTGGCAGCCTTATCTGCAGGATGATCTATGATAAGTTCGGTGAAAAATGGTTTATTGAAGACGTTTACGACAACCTGCTCACATGGAACCGCTGGTGGCCGAAAGCCCGCGATAATCAGGGTTACCTGTCCTGGGGTTCCGACTCCGTTCCCAACGGCATGGACGGGCATACCAAACAGGGCGCAAAATGGGAATCCGGACTGGATAATTCACCACTCTTCGACGAAGCAACCTTCAATCCCAAAACCAATATGCTCGACCTGGCAAGTGCCGGCCTGATGGGACTTTACGTTGCCGACTGCAAGAACCTGGCTTATCTTGCCGGGCAGCTGGGACGCGCTGACGACGTAAAGGAACTTGAAGCAAGAGCCGATAAGTATGGGAAAAAACTTCAGGATCTCTGGGACGGGAAAACGGGTATCTATCGCGACAGGTATCTGCCTTCAGGAGAATTCAGCAAGCACCTTGCTCCCACCAATTTCTATCCGCTCCTCTCCGGAGTGCCCACCCCTGAACAGGCTGAGAGGATGATCAAAGAGCACTATTTCAATCCTGATGAGTTCTATGGTGAATGGGTCATGCCTTCCATCAGCAGGAACGATCCCGGTTTTAAGGATAACTCTTACTGGCGCGGAAGGATCTGGGCTCCAATGAACTTCCTGGTATATATGGGTATGCGAAATTATGACCTCCCGGATGCACAAAAAGACCTGGCTGAGAAATCCCTCAAACTGATCCTCAAAGAATGGAATGAACATCGCAGGGTCCATGAAAATTACAACTCGGTTACAGGCGTTGGAGGCGATGTGACAAACAGCAACAGCTTTTACTCCTGGGGAGGACTCCTCACCATGATCAACCTCATTGAGGATGGCTACTGGTATCCTTCAAATAAATAAACCAAGGCAATATCTTTTTAGACTTAATCATATCATCATGAAACTCAACACTCATCAACAAAGCCTCATCACCGGCCTGCTCGGCCTTTCTGTGGCCGGGTTCAGCTTGCAGGGTTGTATGCAGAAAGAGCTGCCGAAACCGAATATACTCTGGATCACCTGTGAGGATATCACTCCCATGTTGCATATTTACGGGGATAAGACAGCCCGCACACCCAACCTGGACAGCCTTGCCAGGATTGGTGTCAGGTACCTGGATGCCTTTGCATCGGCACCTGTATGTTCACCAGCCCGGTCCAGCCTCATCACGGGTGTCTATTCCACCTCCCTGGGCTCTCAGCATCTCAGATCCTATGTCCAAATCCCGGATTCCATAAAAACCTATCCCTACTATCTTCGCAAGGCCGGGTATTTTTGCACAAATAATGACAAGACGGATTACAATTTTTCAGACAGCACAATCTGGAACGAATCATCGAACAAAGCTACATGGCATGACAGGGCTCCGGGTCAACCTTTCTTCAGCGTAATTAACCTGGAAATCACCCATCAGTCGCAGATATTTGGCAATGATTCGGTTTATGCCGCCAGGATCAAGGATTACCTGCCTTTTATTAAGCAGACTTCTCCCGACTCTGTAATACTTGCCCCGTATTATCCCGACACTCCCGAAATCAGGAAACTGTGGGCAAGGTACTATACAAATGTGAGCATTATGGATTACCAGACCGGACAGATCCTGAAGCAACTGCGGGAAGAACACCTGACGGATAACACCATTGTATTTTTCTACTCAGACCAGGGTACCGGTATGCCCAGGTCCAAACGAGCTGCTTATGACTCTGGCTTAGAAGTCCCGTTCATTGTCTATGTGCCAGAAAAATACAGGAAAAGCCTGAATTTCAAGCCCGGCACGACCAACAACAGTGTGGTCAGCTTCATTGATTTTGGACCCACCGTTCTTAGCCTGGCAGGAGTGAAAAAACCAGATTATATGCAGGGAAGGGCATTCATGGGTAAATATACACAAGCGCTAACCGGTTATGCTTACGGTACTTCCGACCGGGTTGACGAAGCCTTTGAGAACGCCCGGACCGTCAGATCAGTGAATTTCCGCTACATACGGAATTTCATGCCGGAGCTTCCACTGCTTCAGCCTAATTATTATACCGACCAGTCCCTGATCATGAAAGAGCTCACCAGAGTAAAAAATGAACCCGGACTGACCCCGGCCCAGAAAGCCATGTTCGCCCCGCGGCGCGCACCTGAAGAACTGTATGATGTGATCAACGACCCTTATGAAATTCATAATCTGGCAGCAGATCCTGCTTATCGCGACACGCTTATAAAATACAGAAAGCTTATCGATCAATGGATTCTCGACACACATGACACCGGACTTATGCCTGAGCCGGTTATGCATCGTCTGGCTGAAGGCTCAACACCCTGGGCCGTTGCTCACGACAGCACCGTTTATCCTATCCGTCGTATCCTGAACACAACATCGCTGATGCTTGGAGATCTTCAGAATGAGAAAGCCCTCGTAAATGCTATGAATGATCAGAACCTGTTTGTCAGGTACTGGGCAGTTATTTCTGCTGAAGCACTCCAAAGCCATAGTCCGGAAGTATTGTCTGCCCTAAGGTCCAGACTGAATGATGATTCCAAAGTGGTAAAACTGGAAGCAGCTGAAGCACTAATCAGAGCCGGATCCACCGGTGTCGCGCTGCAAGTCATTGAAAAACACCTGGAAGATGATGATCCGTATATCCAGTTGTACGCAGCGAGGGCTTTTGAACTTATCAGCGACATGCTGCCTAAAATTCCTGACGAAGTGATCGAAGCGGAGAAACATCTTAAAAAGGAAACTTCCGGAGAATGGAAAGGCCACCAGCTTTATGCTTATTGGGCATTGAAGGAAACTCTTGAAAAAGCCGGGTTTAAAAACC
The DNA here is from genome assembly GCA_963732905.1 of uncultured Bacteroidales bacterium. GTDB lineage: Bacteria > Bacteroidota > Bacteroidia > Bacteroidales > DASQZK01. The sequence goes on along the minus strand of CAVTBM010000001.1, from coordinate 102,136 downwards.
CGTAATAAGCACTGAAAAATACAAAGATGCCGGAGAGGAAGCATACCACTCCGGCATTTCTATTTAAAGTCAATTTTTGCTTCCTTCCCTGGTAAACATTTGCATTGAAAGAGTAAGGCTGCAAACAATTTATTTGGAACGGCTTGTTAAATCCGGGACCGGGACTTTGCCTTAAAAAGGATAAGCAGTCATATTACTCTTTAACCTGTGAGGAAATGATTGCAGGTTTGCTGATCACGGACCCCCTGCATTCATCCGGGGTCTCCCTACTTTTTTTTCCCCATCTTGATAAATACAAGCCCCACCTCTTCCCTCGTTACCAGACAGCCATACCTCAGTTTTTGAAGGATGGGTTTGATGATCTCGACATATTTATCAATTTTTTCAGGCGAATCGGCAACCTCAACGATCATTGGCAGTTTTTCTGTAAGTTCCCAGAATTTGGAAGAATGGATCTCGCTGCTTGAACCAAAACCCATGACTCCGCGTATCACCGTTGCTCCGGCAATTCCATGTCTTTTGGCCATAAAGACCAATACTTCATAAAGGGGAGAGTATTTAAATTTGTCAGTGGAACTGATATATATGCGTACTCGGCTGATGGATGTATCTGAATTCATGATTGAGTGTTTTATATTGACAGGGTTGCCAGGGACTTCATCATACCATACTTTTATTTCAGTGAAATTAAAATTTTCAGATCACTTTTGACAGCAACAGGCCCAGAAATGTAAACGCCAGGCCTGTTAAAAGGCTTGCGCCGGTATATGTAAAAAAGAAAACATACTGGCCGTCCCGCAGAAGGGCAATGTTTTCAAACGAAAAGGTGGAAAATGTTGTAAAACCTCCACAAAAACCTGTGGTAAGGAATAACCGCCAGGCAGGCGAAAGATCGGAGTATTTCATGAACAGGCCGTAAAACAGGCCGATCATAAAACATCCCGTCACGTTTACCACTAATGTCCCAAGAGGAAAGGAGGATCCGGCCAGAACCTGGAAATATCTGGAAATATAAAACCTTCCGACACTCCCGATAAAACCACCTGTACCTACGGCAAGAATAACTTTAAGCATTTCCATAGCAGATTACATATTAATATCCTTACAGGAGTCATCAGTCTGTCATGACGGTTAATGGCAGACCCCATTGCCGGAATGCAAAGATAGGAAAGATTTGGGAGGTTAGAAAGATGGGGAGGTAGGGATTAGAGATTAGGGGTTAGGGAGTAGAGACGTGATGCATCACGTCTCCATGGGGAATTGAAAATTAAATATCGAATATCGAATATTGAATATCGAATATTGAATTTGGAGACGGGTGAAAATAGACAAAACCCGGTAAACGAATTCGTAGACGCACGCCTTGGCGTGCATACCATAAATGCCGTTTTCATATGAAAGATAAAAGGCGAAATTGAGGGAGTGAGTTAGGAGGTTAGGGATTAGGGGTTACCCTGTAGAGACGTGATGCATCGCGTCTGTAAAAGAACGGGACACAATCCTCAATAATCTTCAATAATCTGTGTTAATCTGTGTAATCTGTGGTGAAACTCAAGGATGAAGAAGGGAATGAGACCACTTCATTACCGGAACCGGTAGCCCACATTCCATTCAATATAATCTGATATATAATAATGGTATGCACGAAGGTTCAGTCCTATAAACACGTTTTTAAGAACATGGTATTTCAATCCGATCCTCTGGTATATCCATGGTGTATGTCCTTCATAATTACGGCGGTGAATATAGAACCCCGGCTGAAGGATCAGCGACAGCCTGTCGATAACCAGTTCATAGGAAGGATAAATGCTGATCTCAAATCCGTTGCGCAGCGACGAATCATGATCTTCCAGCTTTCCATTCAACAGGGTTATGCTTGAATTCGCCGCACCGAAATAATCGAAACAGATTCCTGCACCCAGCTTTGACTTGTAGCTGATCTGACGATTATAACCTGCGGAGATTCCGTAAACCGGGTAATAAACTCCTCTGAAACGGGTGACCGAATCCGCACCGGGCCCATCGTACAAAACATTTTTGGTTCCGGCAAAAAAGGAAAAGAGGTACTCATTTCCGGGTTTGTATGGCAGAACCTGGGGTTTTATGGCAGTCGGCGGCGCTGAATTAAAATCATAACCCAGCTTCAACCTGCTGCCGGCGATATTAATGCCATAATTCGGTTGCTTCAGGGCCCCGTTGGAGAAGTGTGTAAAGCTTTCGCCGATACCGAAAGAAATACCATTTTTCATCCTGTAATTCAACTCAAGACCGAAATCAATATAGACACTCTGTTCGGCTCCCAGTGCTATATTGTAAGTATTCCCCGCTACCTCGAAGGATTCCCAGTTCATGGTAAATCCAAATCCCATGAGGTAATCAAAATCAAAGTTTTTCCATCGCTTAAAAGGTGCCGTGAAAAGTCCATAGACGGCGATGGGTTTACCGAGCTCAGGTGTATTGGGGAAACGGACCGCATATACCCCTATGCCAAAAGAAGGATAGTCATAAACCTTTTCCCAGTCCTTTTTTCCCGAAGTTTGTTTCAGTATTTGCGCAGAGAAGGCATGGTAGTCGTCGATAGTCTGATGAACAAGGTTATTCCCACGGACGAAGTCATTGGTCTGCAGTACACGTCCCCACTGGAAATCCGACACTATCCGGGTATGATGAAAGAAACCGGTGCTGTCTATATTTGAATTTTGCGCCCGGACCGTGCCTTTGTAAATAAAAGTCGTGAAACAGATTAAGGTAAAGAAGACTAAAGAATGCCTTTTATATCCTGTCATTGAATAGTTAAATCTATATCAATTCATGGCTCAGAAAAATTCCTGGACAAATTTAGGATTCTTTTTTTCAACCCGACGATTATTCTGTCTATAATCTATTCCAAAGCTCTGCTTCAATGTTCATTATTGATCTGCTCTAATCTGTGCTAATCCGTCCCGCATAGTAATCGGGATCTGTGGTGAAAATGAATGAAAAACCAAATCGTTGAGACGTGATGCTTCACGTCTATGAAAAAACCGGATACCCAACTTTGATAATCTTTGATAATCTGTGTTAATCTGTGTAATCTGTGGTGAACCTCTTTTTCTTTCCCACCGATTGAAAAATCAGGGTGAATCCAAAGCCCCGCAATCCGTATCCATATATTATTTCCCCGGTGCAATGTCGAGGATGGTAAAGGTCCCTGACTTTATACCTGGCCGCGGATGCGGATTTTCAGCAGTTGCTTCAGGTGCGGGGTTAAATTCAGCCGTTGGCAGATAGATGTGATGTGTTTTTTTATCAATACAGATGGTTCTCGCCCCTCTTTCCGTGTTAATGGTTGTCAAAACAGAGAACCTGCCGGGGTCCTCTTCCTTAACTACCGTAACTGTGCCTGCACCGTTTGAACTATAGGCGCGTTTCAGATCAGGATCAAAGGCGCAACCATCCGTCCCCCGGTCTGTATCAAGTATAGCCAGGATTTTCCCGCTAACGGCATCCATTACAATCATCTTTTCATTGCCACAAACAGAAAACAACCGGTGAGTAGTATTATCCAAAGCCAGACCACTAGGTTCTTCACCAGGAGCTAAAGACCATGTGTTTAAAATTTTCAGGCTTTTGGAATCGATGACAGATATTAAACTTTTATCTTCTATGTTCACATAGACTTTCCCCTTTCCGTCACTCACGGAAAATTCCGGCTTCCCCGCAAGTGGGATAGAAGCCACGACGGCATTTGTTTTTGCATCAATCACGGTTGCATTTGAAGACCGGCCGTTATATACGAATACCTTATCCGAAAAGGGATCATACAAAATGGCATCGGGATTTGCCCCGGTAACTTTTACTTTTGTGATGAACTTTAGAGTGGTAAGATTAATAACCGAAACAGTCGAATCCCTTCCGCAACTGATGAACGCTTTGTTATCTTTCTCATCCAGAGCGATGCCATGTACACCTTTGGTATCCTGAATGGTTCCAAGCAGTCTCCCGCTTTTACTGTCAACCACCTGTGTTACCATACCGTGGGAAACAAACAATCTGCCGGTGTTTTCATCCATGGCCAGATAGTCCCACCCACCGTCACCATCAACATGAATCCGGTTTACGATTTTATAGTTTACCATTTCATTCTGCCCAAAGCAAAAGAAATGTGTTGCAAGTAAGAGGCAACAACTAAAGACTGTCACTTTTTTCATCCTTTTTTTATTAAGGTACACGATAATTAGTTTATATAAAGCGTGTCAGAACTTGTTAGTCTTTAGTCTGCTGAACTCCCTGGTTCCATGTCTGGCATTATCCCCTCACGCTGGCCTCAGGATATCTTTTTTCAATATCCTTCAACTGCTCATAATTTTCGATCCCCATGGTAAAGCTATCAATAAAAGAGTGGGCTGAATTAAATTCCAGGCATTCGTCTTTCTTGTTCACCAGTTTGCCGGCGCCGTATACTTTCATACCAACGATGGCTTTACCGTTTTTCTTCATCCGTTCCAGAACCGACTGGACGGTTGGTACATCCGAATCCATGGCCACACCACCCGGATTGAAACGTGCCAGGTCTACCTGCACCCATGGTTCGTCGGCCGCGGTCTGGAGAGCCCCCAGCGAATGGCATGAAATGCCGTGTGCACGAACCAATCCATCCTTCCTGGCATCTTCAAGAGCATCCATAGCGCCTTTCAAATCTTCGTTCCAGTTTGGATTGGTTATGGCATGGAGAAGAACGATATCGAGATAATCTGTTCCAATCTCTTTTTTGAAGCGTTCGAGGTCTGCCTTCATGCCATCATAAGTGGAAGCATGCGATTTGGTGAGGATAACTACTTTTTCCCTGGGGATATATTTAAGGGCGGCTTTCAGATGTGCATGAGAGCCATACTGATCGGCTGAATCCCAGAAATTGATCCCCTGATCAAAGGCTGCCCTTAAAAGATCCGATAGTCCTTTAATACCGAGTTGACGAGTCTGGTTGGAACTGCCGGCGTAACCGTTCGTTCCGGTGCCCATAGCCATGCGTGACATTTCAATGCCTGTATCACCAAGCCTTACCTTATCGGCAATGTATTTTTTTTCAGTTCCGGCATACACATGGTATGGAAAGGAAGATAAAACCGCAGCGCCTGCAAGACTGAACTTTAAAAAATGTCTTCTTTTCATGGTAATTGGTATTAGTAGTTAAATCCAGAACAATGATCTATGCTCTTTGTTCCTGTTGTCTCTCTTATTTAACAGATATTAAACAACTTCCGTAGGAGAACCTCTGATCTTGTATGCACGATAACCCTAAGGTAACCAAAATACACAGACAGATTATCTGAAGAAGCAGGATAAATTTCCTCTTTTTTTTTCAGGATTGCAAACGGCCGGGTAAATTATGAGCATCCATGTTTGATTGACCGGTTAACCCTGTACTACAGGTCGCAATAAATTCCTGATTCAGATAAAAGCTCCTGAACGGACGGAAAGTAAAAGCCGGAAAAGCCGGACAACCTGTCGTCCTGCTTTTCCGGCTTTTCGTTGTTTCCGGTTGGCAATATTTTTAAGATTCCTTCAATTTTGCCTAATCACCAATTAATGTCCTTTAGATAAACTCCCTTCGGCTGCGCTCAGGGACCTTATCTAAACAACATTGAATCACCAATTCATATTATGGCCTTCGCCCCGTTGTATTTTCATGCCATCCAGACTTTTTTTCTGATCCGGATTCAGCACAGCCGTCATATTGCGGGAGGTGTCATAGGCAGCAACCTGCATATTTATCCGTGTTTCAGAACAACTCTCAAGCACTTTTTTAACCTCAGCCGACGATGCATTATTCTTCAGAAGTGTCCGTAATTTTATCATCTGCTTCGCAAGATCAGCCTGATAACCTGCCTGTTCTTTTGTATATGCTGCCTGGAGATCTATGAGCTTTGACGTCTGATCATCGGTTAAGGATAATTTATCCTGCATCGAGGGCAGCATATTAACTATCATCATATACCTGTGCATCGGCATCTGAGTACCCATAAAACCGTGATGATTTCCATCCATCATACCACGGTTCATCCCGCACATCATTGAATTACCCATCATACCGTTCATATTTCCGCTCATCATGGGTCCATACATCGGCATATTTGACATAGTATGATAATGAGCTGACGAGTCCTGCATCATTCCCTGATGCATCATCTGTGCACTGGCAGCCGGACTTACCAGTAGAGTCATCGCAAAAATGAAAGTTATGTATCTCATGTTCAGTCCTCCCTGATTTTAATATTTCGATGTCTCATAAATTTTGAAATACATCCTAAATACAACCGGTGACAGATAAAGTTCCGGATTACATAGAGAATTTAGGATTATTTGGCTGTTACCGGACGGGAATTATATTTTATTAACACCCCTCAACCCGGAAAGACCTGAACGCCATAAACATGCCGGGGAAATCCAGGGAACAGATTCCTCTCCTGTCTTGTCAAGCAAAAAGTGATACCCGGCAGATTGTCACCCGAACAAAATAGTACTGAAATACCGTTCCCCTGTATCCGGAAGGACAACAACAATAGTTTTGTCAGCATTTTCCGGCTTATCTGCCAGCGACAGAGCAGCATACATAGCAGCTCCGCTGGAAATGCCCACGAAAATGCCTTCTTCCGAAGCTAACGCTCTGGCCGTTGACACCGCCTGTTCTTCATTGACCCTGATCACATCGTCGTATGCTCCGGTATCTAAAACTTCGGGGATAAAACCGGCACCGATTCCCTGGATTTTGTGAGGTCCCGGCGATCCTCCGGAAAGCACCGGTGACCCTTCGGGCTCTACGGCATATACCTTAACCGATGGTTTCCTTGCTTTAAGCACCTCCGATACACCGGTTATTGTGCCACCGGTACCGACGCCTGACACGAAAATATCTACCGAACCTCCGGTATCATTCCATATTTCTTCGGCCGTTGTTTCACGGTGAATTCGCGGGTTTGCTTCATTTATGAACTGCTGGGGTATAAAATGATCCGGTATACCACCGGCTATCTCTTCCGCCCTGGCAATGGCGCCTTTCATCCCTTCACCGGCAGGAGTAAGTATAATTTCGGCCCCGTATGCAGATAAGATTTTCCGGCGTTCGACACTCATGCTCTCCGGCATGGTAAGGATCAGCCGGTAACCTTTAGCGGCACTCACCATAGCCAGCCCGATACCTGTATTCCCGCTGGTGGGCTCGACGATGACCGTGCCGGCTTTCAGGATTCCCTTCTTTTCTGCAGCCCTGATCATCGACAGGGCTATCCGGTCTTTCACCGACCCTCCGGGATTGAATGATTCTAATTTGGCAATTACTGTAGCTTTGCCTTTGCTGATCTTGTTGATTTTTACGAGCGGGGTATTCCCAATCGTATCTGTGATATTCTGATATATATTGTACATGATAATAAATTTTAGTTCATTTTAAACTGAAGAAAAAATCAGGGATTCGGCCAACCTCCTCAATGAATGCTATTAGCAGCCGGACTGGTGGGATTGCTATAAAGAAGCAGCATTGCAGGTCGACAGCAGTAACATCAGCAACAACATCGTGACGGTTCAGGGATGTTTTTGGTTCTGTTATGGAAATTTGTATCCCGGATTTGAAAATCATCCTGACCCTCAAAGGAGATCAGGAGAGCCGGCCAAAATGGTAAAACCTGTGTTTCTGAATTTTTTTGTCTCATGATGCAAAAGATGAATAAAAAAAGCCCTTCACGAAAGGGTGAGGGGCCGAATCAATATTGAAGTCAAATATAATCAATGATTGAGATAAAGATCACCCTTCCCAAGTTGGAACCATGAACAGCAACAGATACTAACTGATATTTTCCAGGAAAAGGTAATAAGGTTTTTCATATCTGATGAAATGTAATTTTTCAGTTTTTGAACAAAAAACATCTTAATTATGCTGTACTAACATAATAGGCAGCATTTGGTTTCATGCTACGGTAAAAAATCTGCACAAAAAAAACGTAATACCCTTTTATACAGAGTAAAAACAACATTACCAAATACCCGCTTTTACTTTTTCCTTAACCTCAGAGCGTTTGATATGACCGAGACCGAACTAAAACTCATGGCTGTGGCAGCAATAACCGGACTAAGCAGCAAGCCGAAGAACGGATATAGTATTCCTGCGGCGAGAGGTACGCCAATGGAATTATATATGAAGGCGAAAAACAGGTTTTGTTTAATATTTCTCATGACCTTTATACTGAGATCCCTTGCACGCACAATTCCATTCAGGTCTCCCTTGACAAGGGTTATTTCGGCGCTCTGCATGGCAATGTCTGTTCCTGTACCCATAGCTATTCCAATGTTAGCCTGTGTCAGTGCAGGCGCATCATTTATACCGTCTCCTGCCACGGCAACAATATGGCCTTGTTCCTGCCATTCCTTCACTTTTTCATATTTATCCTGCGGAAGGCAATCGGCCGTATAACCGTCCAAATGGAGCTCGTTAGCGACCGCACGGGCAGTAAATTCATTATCGCCGGTTAACATATGTACTTTGAGTCCCATCTGCTGCAGTTCTTTGATGGCCACTGCAGAGGTTTCTTTAATAGTATCGGCTACACTTACCATACCTTCAACTGTTTTGCCGATAACCAGGTACATGACCGTCTGCCCCGCCGACTGCCATTCTTCAGCCAATGCTTTTTCCTTTTCACTCAGCCTCGTACTGAAATCCTCAAGCAACCTGAGGTTTCCCAGGCCAATTTCACTGCCATCGTAAACACCTTTGACACCTTTACCTGTTACCGACTCAAAATCGTCGATCTTTAACATTTTGATCTTTTTCTCTTTTGCGCCTTTCACGATGGCCTCAGCCACCGGATGCCCGCTATTTGCATCCACAGAGGCTGCCATGCTGAGAACATCATCGTCTTTCATCTTACCGAATGAAGCATAAGACTTAAGGCGGGGTTTACCTTCGGTAATGGTACCCGTTTTATCGATAATCAGTATATCCACCTTATTCATTTCCTCAATGGCCCTGGCATCTTTCACCAATACTCCGGATTGAGCACCACGGCCTGTTCCTACCATGATCGACATGGGTGTAGCCAGGCCAAGTGCACAGGGACAAGCAATGATCAGCACCGAAACGGCATTCACAAATGCGTAAACCAGTGCAGGCTGAGGTCCCCATAATGCCCATACTCCAAAAGTTAACAGGGAAACCGATACTACGATCTGGACAAAATACCTGGCCACTTTGTCGGCAAGATGTTGTATGGGAGCCCTGGAACGGCTGGCTTCATTCACCATTTCAATGATTCGCGACAATAATGTGTCACTACCGACCTTTTCAGCTCTCATTACAAAGGAGGTGTTACCATTTATCGTTCCACCGGTCACATTATCACCCTCCTGTTTGTCTGAAGGGATCGACTCCCCGGTGATCATGCTTTCATCTACAACTGCTGTGCCTTCGGTAATTATTCCGTCAACGGGTAATTTCTCACCCGGTCTTACCCTTAGGATATCACCGGCTACGACATCCTCCAGCGGGATTTCCTCTTCCTTCCCATTCCTGACTACCCTCGCAACAGGCGGAACCAGGTTGAGCAAAGACTTTATAGCTGTATTTGTTTTGCTGTGTGCCCTGAGTTCCATTACCTGCCCCATCAGAACAAGTGAAAGGATCACGGTGGCTGCCTCAAAATAAAGATGCACATTGCCCTGAGCATCCTTGAACTGGTCGGGGAAAATTCCCGGTATGACAAGAGCAAGCACACTGAATATGAAAGCAGCGCCAACACCCAGGGTTATCAATGTCCACATATTTGGTGATCTCCTGCGAACTGAACTGTAACCTCTTTTAAAGAACTGCCAGCCAGCATAAAAAACCACAGGTATTGACAACAGAAACTCAACCCAGCCCCATGCCCTTTCAGGCATCAACTGGTCGAGTTGTACTTTTTCAAACATGCCCAGCATGGCTATCAGAAGGACCGGAATGGTAAAGACAAGGGAAATCTTGAATTTCTTCAGCATCCGGAGATAGGCTTTCTGGTCCTCATCCACTTTCTGCACCTTCTCCGGCACCAGTTCCATACCACATTTCGGACAGGAGCCCGGACCTTTTTGTTGTATTTCGGGATGCATCGGACAGGTATAGATAATATCCGGTGCCGATTTTTTTTCTACTTTCAACAGATCCATGCCGCATACCGGGCAATCGCCAGGCTTATCATAGGTCTTATCTCCCTCGCAGCGCATCGGACAGTAGTACTGGTCGCCTTGCATATTTTTTACTTTCCCGGGTACGGGGGCATCCTGCTCATGGTGATGGGAATGTTCCTCGTGATGAGTGCCCTCCTCACCTTCCTTCACCAGGAACATACCGCAAACCGGGCACCTGCCCGGCTGGTCGTAGGTTTTGTCACCCTCACAATGCATCGGGCAGTAATAGCTTCCGCCTGGATTTTCCTGGTCATGATCCTCTTCATGACCTTTTGAAAAATGATGGTGTTCATGATGATCATCCCGCTTATTTCCGGGTTCTGTCTTCACCAGGTGCATGCCGCATACCGGACAGTCACCCGGTTTATCGTAGGTTTTATCCCCTTCACAATGCATGGGGCAGAAATAAACGTCGCTGTCACCAACCTTTTCAGCATCCCCGTGGTGACCCTCAGTATCAGTAACTGCATGCTGGTGATGGTGCTGGTGACTTCCTTCCGAAGAGCCATCCGATCCGTGCCGGCTGAAATGCAGCCCATACCCTGTGGCTTCCACCACTTCAGACAGTTTATCTTTCGAGATAACTTCCGGATCATATGTGATATTGGCCTGTTTTTCTCCGAAACTGACCATTGCTTCCGCTACCCCGTCACTCGACCGGAGTGCCTCCTGTATTTTACTTGCGCAACCCTGGCAACCCATGCCTGTTACGCCGGCTTTCTCTGTAATGTTTTTCTTCATGCCACAAAATTAGGCTTATATCATGCTGGTTCCTTTACAGAATTATCAGAAAGATGTGCGATTTTTCCGCAATTTCCGGATCTCAGGTATTCAGGAAATCCATAAGAACGAGAGCGTTGTTATGGGCATCATCTTTGGCAGCGTAAAGGAGGGTAACCACACCGAAAGTTTTCTCCAGCTCCTTTAGCCTGGCAACCAGATCTGGTTTCGTTTTGAGTTCATCCATATATTTCTCCCGGAAGACCGGCCATTTCGCCGGATCGTGTGAGAACCATTTCCGCAGCTCATCGCCCGGGGCAATGTCCTTCATCCATTCGTCGAAAGCCTTCTGGTCTTTTGAAATGCCCCTAGGCCAGAGCCTGTCGACCAGAACACGGTATTTTTCCTGCTCTTCCGGCTTATGATAAATTCTTCGTATGGTGAACATGACAGGAAACTGTAGAATTATAAAATACAGCCAATTCTTTCCAGCCCGGCTCATTGAAAAACAATGAACCGGCAGAAGAGTTTTTTACCCGAACCTAAAAGGTGATCACTTTCGCACCGCTCTTAAGATAATCCGTCAGGGGGACACCCATAGACTTTACATCGAAGCCCAGATCCTGAAGCCGGGCAGTAACCCCGAACATATTCGCACAGGATATACAGGCCTCAACCACCACACCGTCGTTCTGCATGGCCTTGATTTTCGCCTGTAACATCTCATTTTCCGTAATCAGTTTGGCTGAAGGCCCCCACACAACAAGTGTTACATCCTCAAACCAGTGATTCCGCTTCGCAGCATGGGCATACATGAAGGTCATGCTCATGGCTACTTCGGGGTCGGCGCTGGACCAGACAACAACCAGTTTGTCTGAGAAAGGTCCGGATGGATTTTCAACATTTAACATGATCCAATGCATTTAATAAGTTCTGGAAAGTAAACAACCAGGAGGTTTAATGTTTCAAATATCTTTGCATGCGGGATTCAATGTCGTTTAGATAAGCTCCCTGAGCAAAGTCGAAGGCGGTCCTGAGCAGTCGAAGGCGGTCCCTGAGCGTAGTCGAAGGCGGTCCCTGAGCGTAGTCGAAGGGGTGCTGAGCATTTGTAGCGTTGAATCTAACAGGCCGTGAACCTAACCGGTCTTATGTCCTGGCCGGAAAACCTCTACTTTTTATCCGTGTACATCATGGCCCGGAACTTCACTTTTCCGGCAAAGGGGTCATTCTGGATCGTGTACGCATTCCCTTTTTTCACAAGACTGACAGGATACAGAACATTATCTGAAGGCAGGCACACCATGCCGCCGGCGCCGGATCCGTCACTCGAATACACAACCAGGTCGAGCTTCGACCAGTCCATTTCCATTGTTGACTGTGCCAGCTTTATCTCCGGGATGACAGCTCCGTTACGGACCAGGATGACAGCTTCAATTTTACCCTGTTTTATGCTGTGCCAGCCTCCGTTATAGACTTGTCCCGACTGGTAATCGATCCATTTTCCTTCCGGAAGGTAGACGTCGCGTTCTGCCGTTTTTTCAAACATGGGTGCAACAAGGATGTCGGAACCAAACATGTATTCGTTATCGATCATCCATGCGCCGGGATCATCAGGAAATTCGATGAAGAGAGCACGCACCATGGGAAGTCCTTTTTCGGTGCACTGTTTAGCCTGGGCATAGATGTAAGGCATTAATATATATTTCATGTCGTCGACCATACGGAAATAATTGTTAAAGTCTTCGCCATATTCCCAGGGTTCCTTTGGCGGGGCTCCATGACAACGGCTGTGGGAAGACAACATGCCGAACGGCAGCCAGCGGCGATAAATATCTTCGGGTGTCCGGTTCACAAATCCACCGATATCGTGGCTCCAGAAAGCAAAACCACTTAAACCGAAGGAGAGACCTCCCCTGAGTTCAGCCTGCATGGCGTCGTCGGTGTTGGCCGCATCACCACCCCAATGCAGGGGATAACGCTGGCTCCCGGCCCAGGCACTGCGGGCCCACATAATATTCTCACCTGTGACTTTTTTTGTGATATCGGCTACCGCCTTGTTATAGCGCAAAGGGTAAAGGTTATGTTCATAAAAACCGGTACGACCGGAAGCATAAATACCCGTAGCGGGAGCGGCTTCACCAAAATCAACCTTTATGGCGCCAACGCCCATCTTCAGCAGGTTACCAATCTTATCCTGGTACCAGGCCACCGTATTCGGGTTTGAAAAGTCGAGAGTGGCATCTTCGTAAGGCAGATTGCCCTTGTCATCCTTCACATAAAGACCTTTTTCAATAATCTCGTTGAAAAGCTTGTTCCTGGGAACAAAATAGGGAAGCTGCCACAGGGAAATGTGAAAGCCGTCCTTCTTCAGGTCGGTGATCATCTTCTCCGGGTCAGGGAACCGGGTCTTCGAGAACTGGTAGTCACACCGCCAGTCGGTTTCGAACCAGCCGGTATCGAGATGAAGGACATCGGCCGGGATCTTGTTCTCCCGCAGTTTGGCGGAGACATCCATTACTTCCTGTTCGGTGAAGTAGCTGATGCGGCTCATCCAGAGACCGAAGGACCAAAGCGGCGGCATCGATGCTTTGCCGGTCAGGTTGGTATATTCGTTGAGAATGTCAGCGGGTTTGCCAAGGAACACAAACAGGTCGAGATCATCGTCTCCGATCATCAGTGAACTGACTGCATTGAAGTATTTCCCGAAATCACAGGTTATGGGCGATGATGTGTGCATGAAGATCCCATAACCCCTGCTGCTCAAGAAAAACGGTATCGGTTTGTACATCCCTTCATTCTGAACGCCATTGGCATCATCGGTCCATAGTACGACTTTCTGCCCGCGCTTGTCCAGTTGGGTAAACGATTCGCCGCAACCGAAGATCTTCTCATCGGGCGACAGGGTAAAAGCAGCGTTGAAACTCCTGGAATAATCGGAAGCCCGGCGTACATAGGAAAAAGGTAATACGGGCGTATACGTTGAACTGATGAAATCTGTGTTATTCACTGTAGAAGTAAGCAGCCTGCCGCCGGCATCATAAATTTTCACATGGAAGGGTGACATTTGAATCACAACTTTTCCGTAGGGACCACTGTACTGGTAGCCTTCAGCTGTTTTGGAAGCCTTCCAGCTGCCTTTGTCGACAGGCGCTTTGCCATTGACCAGCATCAGAGATTCCTGGTCCGGATGTGCGTCAAAGCCCGAGGCAGCTTTGATACGAATTGTACGGGGAGAGGAAAATTCCACTGTGAAAGCCAGTTCAGGTGCGACAGCATATTCATTAGTCGGAAATTCATTGGCAGGTACCTGCTTTAAGGTTCCGAGAGTATTATCAAAAGCCGTACGGGTGAAGAACTCATAGCGGTGGTAAACCAGTTTGCCTGTCCCTGAGACCGGGTCGAAATCTGCGAGACTGTCTGCCAGGTAGTAAGTGTTGGTAAAATCATGAAAGTCACCACTGATATCTATGGCTTCATTCATGAGATACTGAGGATGGCCCGGCTGGGGAGGGATCTGGGCTGTGGACGGGAATGACAGGCAAATCAATGCCAATGGGATGAGACAAGACATAATTCTGGTCATAGCTTGAGTATATAGGTGTTTTAGATAATTTGTTTATTATCTGAGAGGTACTAAAATAGGAAGGTTTTTTCAGAAAAGGAAGAGAAAGCGAATCTTATCCGGTGGTTGAATCAAAGTAATTTCAATATGGGAGGTTAAATCAGTGCATAAGAGTTTAAATATACCAGGCAAAGTCATATGGCCAATTTTGACTTAAAGAGATGCTCCACCGGAATCGAAAAGAATAATGTATTCAACCTGATACAAACTACAAAGAAAATTTTACTTCAGATTCGATTAAAAATCTGAAATACAGTGAATTATGAACAATAAACAAGCGGCGGCTATTTAGACAAAATTTTCCCTGAGTTGTCGGAAACAAATTTGATTTCTCCTTGTTCCCATATCAAAATCAGGAATTTAATTCCAAATCGAATTCCGGGTCTTTTTTATTACCGCTTCCATACCCCGATTATTTCCTCCCGGATAAGCTGAAGAAAAGAGAGTATTTGAGAGAACAGATTGATGAGAGTGTTTATTAATTTACTAATGTAAAGAAAGGAATTAGTCATGTTGGAAAAAAAGAAAGTATTCAGCAGTTTTTCTGTAGATGATCTCCAGAAAGCAAAAACATTCTACAGCCAGACTCTCGGATTGAATGTTGAAGATCACATGAAGGAGGGATGGTTATACCTCAACACTTCCGGTGATAATCATATCATGGTGTATTCCAGGCCCAATCACTCACCGGCGAATTTTACCGTGCTAAACATACCCTGTGATAATATCAATACTACCGTAGATGAATTACGGGGCAAGGGTATTTCGTTTGAGCATTATGAAGGAGATATTAAAACAGACGAGAAAGGAATTCATCACTGGGAAAACGGACCGGACATAGCCTGGTTTAAAGATCCGGCCGGCAATATTATTGCGGTAGGCCAGCAAATGTAGAATGGATTGTGGTAGAGACGCAATGCATTGCGTCTCTACCACGTCAAATATCCTATGCATTGCGTCTCTACCCATGATCCAATCATTACCATACACCTATCATTAATATATTCCAATCATTAATATATACCGATTATTAACGCGGAAATCCCATCATTTCCCCGACAATTTTATCACCTTATCAAAATACATGGCGAAAGACCGGTAGAGGAAATGGGTCCATTTGCCGAAGGGGACGATGATCAGTGCCCACTGGGCCAGTATTGTCAGATGCACAAGGTAAATCCAGGAATGATCTGCCAGCAGGTTCAGGTCGATAAACAGCCTGACCACAAATGCGGTGAGTCCCATGAGCATCAGCCAGATTACAAAGAACCAGTCGGAAGGACGCGAATGCATGTTGACCTGTTTGTTTTTTCTGATCCGGCTCAACACAAAATCGAAGGTGACAATGAAAATGATAATACTTTCCGCATAACCCAGCCAGATGACAAAGGTATTCAGAGACCCAAACCAGTCCAGGGCTACAGTAGTAAGCAGCAGAGCAAGGTATCCGATCACCAGGATAAAATGTTCGAACCACCGGAAGGTATTATCTTCACATCCCAGGGCTTTTTTCTGGGTGAACATGTGGATGAAGAGATCACCTAAAGCCTTAAAGTGAGATTTGAAGGAAAGCCTGACTTTTGGCTTAAGGATGGTGAGATACCACATACGTATCAGGTTGGGTAGTAACACCAGTAGAAAGACACCACTGACGGCGATTATCTCAAACGCATGACCGTAGTGCATGATACTTTCAAGATTAAAATTTTGGGCAAAGCTGAACCAAACCACCAGCAAAGCAGTCACGATGAAGGCCGTGATGGTGAGAGGCAGAGATTTATAAAGCAATCCAGACAATCCGGTCCAGTCGTATTTTGACGTCAGCCAACGCCGAAGCGACATCATAAGTTCACCCGGATTGGCAGTTTTCGGGCATAACAGGCTGCATTCCCCACAGTAATAGCAAAGCCATGGTTTTAGCGACGATTTAATCTCGTCTTCAAGCCCCAGGACGCTGTAACGAACCATTTCACGCGGGAATGAATCATCCTCTGTGGACAGGGAACAAACCGCCGTACAGTTGCCGCAATTATAGCATGCATTAAAATCGAATGCTCCGTATTTTCTCAGTTCCTTTGTAAAGTCAGGATTTATCTTCGCCATCACGCTTTGATTTTGTAGTAAAAATATTCGTCATTATCATCAACGGCCGCTGTTTCAACAAAACCATATTTCAACAGCGACATGAGGTAAAACATTACGACATGAGCCGGCATGTCCAGTTTCTCAGCCAGTTGGGGAACGGTCATCTCCCCTTCTTTCATGGTGTTCAGTATGGATTTTTTAATCCGGGTATATGTCTTCAGGTTCTCCTTAACCACTGGTGACACCTCACGCTTTTCTCTCAGGTATTTTGCTGTTTTTCCTTTTTCAACTTCCATGGTACTTTAAATTTGGTTGGTCATCATCGGCCAGCTGAGTGCTGAGTATCTTTTGACCTCTTTGCTCAGCCATTCGCCAGCATATCAATCATGTTTTCAATTTCAAGGTTGGAATAAGCCACCAGGTTGATGGCGTCTTCAGGACAAACCGGGAGACACATACCGCAGCCTTTGCACACCGAATTATTCACTGTTGCGATCTCTTTCCCATCTTTGTCCTTCCCTTTAATAATAGCACCGAACGGGCACGCCTCAAAACAGGCATTGCACCACGTGCATTTCTTTTCATCCACTTCGGCAATCACAGGTTCCATTTCCAGTTGACCCTTACTGATATAAGACCATGCCTTAGCCGCCGCAGAGAGTGCAGAGTTAACAGATTCCGTCACATTTTTCGGTCCCTGGCAGGTTCCTGCGATCGTGATCCCGTCGATAACTGTCTCAACCGGCCGGAGTTTCATGTGGATCTCATTGAAAAACTTATCCCGTCCTTTGGGAAGTTTAAATACCGTACCAACGGAATTATCAGACCTTGGAACCATGCCTGTCACTAAAACAACCAGGTCGGCTTCCACCTCTATTTCTTTATTACCTGTGAGAATATCGTTTACTTTTACAATGGTTTTATCCCCTTCCCTGGTTATGCGTGGGAGGTCATCTTCATAAGACTGCAGATAGATGTCTCCTTTCCGGGAAGATTCCGCGTACAAAACCTCCTGTTTACCGTACGTCCGGATCCCGCGGTTAAAATGATAATTCTGAATATTACCGAACTTCTCTTTGGCATGAATGGCTGCGTGGATGGTGGACGTGCAGCAATACCTTGAGCAGTATTTGTTTTCACCCTCCGGCTGCCGGCTTCCCACGCAATAGATATACGCAATTTGTTTTACAGTTTTCCCCTGCCACTCAAGCTTCTTATCATTTAAAGCCACGAGACGTTTAAACTCTGGCAGCGTGATCACATTTCCGATCTGCCGGTATCCAAACTCCCCATCTTCCGGGGTATATGGATCATAACCGGTTGCTACGACCACCGAACCAACATTAATGTTAATGGTTTCCTCCTGTTCAGACAGGTCAATATTTTTACATACTTTTTCACATTCACCACAACGGGTACAATTCTGCATATCGATAACCGGCAGATGAGGATATTCACCGG
Source organism: uncultured Bacteroidales bacterium (assembly GCA_963732905.1). GTDB lineage: Bacteria > Bacteroidota > Bacteroidia > Bacteroidales > DASQZK01. The sequence continues at coordinate 84,054 of CAVTBM010000001.1, read as the reverse complement.
GAAAATTATGATAGATCGCTTTCCGGCTGGTCATATTAAAATTGAAGCTGTCAGCGACCTCAACCGGACACACGTCTATAGCTTTTTGCAGGTTCCCCGGATCACAATTTTCTTTGATATACCTGGGTCTGATCCTGACTGTCAGGTCAAAATTCCCGATACTACCCGAGGTATTGACCACTTCGGCATTCGTGAAAATAGTAACGTTTTCACGTTCACTGAGGGTTTGATATAAGCGTGTGGCAAGGCTTTTCCCCGACTCATCAGAAATAAACAGCACATCCCACTGGGCAATGCGTCCGCCGGTAAAAGGTTCCCTCTCAATCAGGTAAACCGGGCAATCCATATTGGAAAGTTCGATGGCTGCGCGCATTCCTGCCACACCTCCGCCGATAACAGCCACGGCTTTCTTGGAAGGGATTACGATAGGTTCAAGAGATTCGGCCTGTCTTACCTTGGCAATGGCGGCTTTCACGGTTTTAATGGCCTTCTCCGTTGCTCCTGGTTTATCATCCGAATGTGCCCACGACACCTGCTCACGGATATTGGCGTGCACATAATTATACTTGTTTAAACCGCCCCTCTCGGTCACAGCCCTGAAAGTTAAAAGGTGAAGTTTGGGAGAACAGGATGCAACCACAACTCCGTCCAGACCTTTGGTTTTGATATCTTCAACCATCTCTTTCTGGTTGGAATCGGCACAGGCAAACATGGTTGTTTTCGCCAGTGCAATACCTTCTTCAGATTCAACAGCGGCGCGAACCTTTTCCACATCCACATAATCAGATATATTGCCACCGCAATGGCAGATATATACGCCTATTTTCTTTTTCATTATTTCCGTGTTAAATAACTTATCGTTTCAGATGAAGCTGCGCCTGCAGAAAGGATAGAATCGGGGATATCCATTGGCCCTGATGCGGTTCCTGCCACGAAAACACCCTCTATGCTGGTTTTTGCAGGGCTTCCCAGAATATCTTCCTGATGAATGAAATGATAAGGATCCAGTTTCATCTCTTCATTGGGGAACAAGGCTGCAGGATCCTGGTTTGCCAGCACACCTACCGACAGGATGACCATGTCGTGTTCGGCCTCCTGTACTTTTCCCTTGTTAATATCTTCATACCGCAGTACCAGGTTTCCGTTTTCCTTCTCTGCAATCTTCCCTATTTTCCCTTTTACGAATTCGACACCCATCCCTTTGGCCTGTTCATAAAATTCTTCGAAACCTTTGCCAAACGATCTGATATTGAGGTAATAAATGGTAACATCGGCCATTGGCAGGGCACCCATGATGAGCTGCGCCTGCTTAATGGAATACATGCAACAGATCTGGGAGCATATGGGATTTCCCACCGTATCATCCCTGGAACCTGTACACAGAACATAAGCAATATTATCAGGCATTTTACCGTCACCCGGTCTCAGGATGGTATTAAACGGCCGTGTTGGTGCCAGTTGGCGTTCCATCTGCATGGATGTGATAAGGTTTTTATAAAGTCCGAAACCGTATCGTGGCATCATGAGAGGATCGAATAATTTAAATCCGGTAGCGATGATAACCGTTTTTACTTTGACGAGGTATTCCTCTACCTCCTGGGTAAAATCGATACATCCTGGAGGACAGGCTTTTTCGCAGGCTCCGCAAAGTGTACAGTTCTCTATATCAATGGCTGCCACCCTCGGGCTGGCTATACTGAAAGGAATAAACGCCGCCTTACGTCCGGTCAGCTCAAACTGGTACTGATCGGAAACGCTCACCGGACAGGCTTCTTCGCATAGCTGACAACCTGTACAATCTTCAACCACAACATATCGTGGCTGCCTGATAACACTGGCTTCAAAATCATTCTCACCATGTTTTACGATCTGTCCGACCTGGCTTCCTGTGAAAATAGTAATGCCCGGATGCCTCGAAATTTCTGACACCTTGGGTGTGGTGATGCAGGCAGCACAGTCAAGCGTGGGAAAAACCTTGCTTAGCAGGATCATTTTCCCGCCAATCGAAAGGTCTTTTTCGACGATGAGCACTTTATACCCGTTATTGGCCAGATTTAAAGCGGCCTCACCACCGGCAATGCCCCCACCAACCACAAGAACATCATAAGAAGCATTCTTTATCTGTCCGTGCATAATTATGTATTTGAATTTTTAAGCAAATATTCATTAAACGACTTCACGTGTTTTACAAAAGCTTCGCTGCACACCGAACATAAGGCAGCCATCTTCAGTCGGGCGGGATCGAGTTCTTTTTCTTTCATCATCTCCTGGGTACGCCTGACAATCTCACCGGTTTTTTCCGTACAACTTTCACCATATGGGCAATCGCTTCCGTCGGCGGCGATGAATACCCCGTCAAAACCCTGCTCATAGGCATGCATGATCCACCGGGGCTTCACTCCGCTTGAGCAGGGAACAGTTATCGTATAAACCGTTGGGGGATAATGCAATTTTAGTAATCCCGCCATATCAATGGCGGGATCAGAAATCTTCTCAGTAGAAAATACCAGTATCCTGGCACTTTTTTTTGCTTCCAATGTCATACCCGGAATGTTATTTTTTCATCATAACCTTGAAAAAACCACTTTCCTCGACAGTGCCAAGGTATTCGTAACCTTTCTTATTGCACCATTTCGGAATATCTACTTTTGTCCCTTCGTCGGCTGACAGGACTTCCATAATATCTCCTGCATTGATTGTTCCGATAGCTTTCTTAGCTTCCAAAAGGGGACCCGGGCAGGCTGTGCCCCTTGCATCTACTGTTTTTGTTACGGTCAGATTTTTTAATTCTTCTGTTGTCATGACTTTATGATTTAATAAATTTATACGAACCTCATTAACTTCTTTCAAATAAATAACTGAGCACTGCTGGCACCCGCATCACTTGCAAAAGTGGCAGCTCCGGCATAGCGCAGATTCGGGTAATCGATCATCTCCTCCTTTTTGAATCCCATTAGATTCATCGACATCTCACATACTGTGATCTCGATGCCCAGTTCGGCGGCCTGTTTGAACATCTCGTCAAGGGAGAGGACGCCTTGTTTTTTCATTAAAGATTTGATCATGGCCGGGCCTATACCTGCCATATTAAGATTTGAGAGTTTTAATTTATTTTTTCCGTTGGGCAGCATCATACCGAACATTTTCGACATGATATCTTTCCCACCGGCTTTCTTGCGGGGATCCCTGAGAGCCGAAAGCGACCAGAACGAAAAGAATAATTTAACTTCCGTATCCATGGCTGCTGCAGCTAACCCAATGATCATGGCAGCAAGAATTCTGTCCATATCTCCTGAAACAATTGCAATCGATAACTGATCTTGATTCTGCCCTTCAACCCCGGCCAGACGCTTTTTAAGCCCTTCAATTTCTGTCTGCAACTGTTCTACCTTTGTTTCTAATGTGGATTCCAATATGTTTTCCAATATATTTTGTTTTATGAGATGAAGCCAGGTCAGTGAGGTAAAGTTCCTGTAATCTGGCTGTAAATATTAATAGTTGACTACGCTCTTGGCTGACAAAACTTCTGTCACAACAGTTCCGGCGGCAATAAGCTGAGAACCGTTCACAAGTTCTTCATTCCCGATATTTCTTTCTTTAATGCAAGGAGAACAAAGGAGCAGTTTGCCTTCCATCTGAACAAAGGTGTCCAGTAATTCTTTCAGGGGCAGAAGACCTTTGGCTCTCACCTTTTCTGCTTCACCTTTTTTTGCGATCAGTACGGCGTCGGACTGAAAAATCATTACGACTTCAACATCCATTGCCTGCGCAGCTGTTGCCAGTACAAAAGGTAGAGTAGCTTTTTCCGGGCTGTCCGGACCTACTGTGCTGATAATTACTATTTTTTCATTTGTTTCCATAACAGTCAGATTTAAAATTTTAACAAAGGTCAGGAAAAAGAATGGTAAGAAAATTGAAATCAATGTGAGATTGTTTAGTTACTTTTGTGATATGTATCACATTAAAATTATACCGGAATGAATACCATATGTGCTGATTGTGAATTTAAGTCAATTGCGACAAGAAATCTGGGGGATGATGAGAAGGAACTGTTATCGTGTAACCATGTTATGTTAAAGTTCAAGAAAGGAGAAACTATAATTAAGCAGGGGCATTATTCATCCAATATTACCTATTTACGAAAAGGGCTTGCCAAAATTCACATGAAGGGCCCGTATTACGAGCAGATCATCAAGATTGTCAAAGCTCCGCGCTATCTTGGATTGCCTACTACTTTCGGCGATAAGGTCAACCAATACTCAGTTTCCGTTCTCGAAGATGCTGAAGTCTGTTTTATCGATATGGCAACCTTCCGGGAATTGCTGAGCACGAATATAAAATTTACCCATGAGATCATTTTCAATCTATGCCGATACGAACTCGATTCATTCCATAAATGTGCTAACCGCACGCAGAAGCAGACCAGGGGAAACATCGCTGATGTCCTGCTTGATTTTGCTGATAACTTTTATAAGTCAGATGAGTTTAACCTTCCTCTTAACCGGGATGAGATCGGTAACCTCGTCGATACCAGTCGTGAAAGTGTGAGCCGCGTGTTTACCGAATTTAATAATGACGGGATCATCCGCATCACAGGTAAGAAAATAGAGATCCTGAATAAGAAGTCCCTGGAGATGATCAGCGCAAACGGCTGAAAACCACCCCTTCGATTTCGCTCTGGGACTGTTCCTTCGGTTTCTTTCTGGAACCAATCCAAAAAATTAGGAGTTTTTTAACACCCCCCTCTCCTAACATCCACTTTCATAATTTGTTCTTGTCAGAAAAACATGATACGAAAGATCATCGTTCTGTTCCTTCTTTTATCAGGCAGTATTTTTCCGGTGGTGGCCCAGCAGGTTGAAAAGATTAATACATCCATGCTTCAGAAGCTGGTAACGGTAAACGACAATAAGCTGCACGTAGTCAATTTCTGGGCAACATGGTGCAGTCCGTGCGTAAAAGAACTCCCGGGATTTGAAAAACTGATATCGGAATATCCGACGGATAAGGTAGACTTCCTGTTCGTGAGCCTGGATTTTCCATCATCGGAAGAAACCAGCCTGATCCCTTTCATTAAAGGGAAGATGATCGAACAGAAAGTGGTCCTTATGACCGGTAACAATGCCGACCAGTGGATCAGGATGATCGATAAGGATTGGCAGGGGAATCTCCCTGCTACGCTTCTTTACAGAACCTCTGATCATACGAGGGTTTTCCATGACGGAGCCCTTGAATACGCCGAATTGAAAACTATGATTGACAGTCATCTTTAAATTTAATACAACATGAAAAAGCTTCAGATATTCATTTTACTGGCACTGACGGCCGTATCCCTTGACGCCCAGTACACCGTTGGAGATAAGGTACAGGATTTCAAACTGAAGGGAACCGACGGGAAGATGCATTCCATGAGCGACTTTCAGAATGCAAAGGGTTATATCGTAACCTTCACGTGTAATACTTGTCCGTTTGCACAAAAGTACGAAGACAGGATCATAGCACTAAATACCAAATATGCCCCCATGGGTTACCCGGTGATCGCCATCAATGCTAACGATGTAAGCCAGCAGCCCATGAACTCTATGAGCGAGATGAAGAAGAGGGCAGAGGCAAAAAATTATGATTTTCCCTATCTGCGTGATGACGACCAGACCGTAGCTAAACGCTTTGGAGCCATGAGGACACCTGAAATCTATCTCTTGGTCAAAAAGGCCAACGGACTATTCCTCGCCTACACGGGCGCTATCGACGACAATGTGGATTCACCGCAGCAAGCCGATAAACACTTCGTAGCCATGGCCATCAACGACGTGATGAAAGACCAAATGGTTGAGATCCCGGAAACGCGGGCTGTGGGTTGCTCAATTAAGTGGAAGGAATGAGGAGAGGGAAGAAAGGCAAAAGTGAGGGATTGAGTTAGAAAGCCCGTGTAAACAGTGTATACGGGAATTATGATTGTTTAATATCAATATCAAAAACGTAGAGACGTGATGCATCACGTCTTCGTGGGGAATTGAATATCGGATATCAAATATTGAATATCGAATTTGGAAACGGGTGAAAATAAACAAAATACGGTCAACGAATTCGTAGACGCACGCCTTGGCGTGCATACGTTAAATGCCGTTTTCTTATGGAAGGAAAAAGGCAAAAGTGAGGGATTGAGGGATTGAGGGATTGAGGGATTGAGTTAGGAAGCCCGTGTAAACAGTGTATACGGGAATTATGATTGTTAAATATCAATATCAAAAACGTAGAGACGTGATGCATCACGTCTTCGTGGGGAATTGAATATCGGATATCAAATATTGAATATCGAATTTGGAAACGGGTGAAAATAAACAAAATACGGTCAACGAATTCGTAGACGCACGCCTTGGCGTGCATACGTTAAATGCCGTTTTCTTATGGAAGGAAAAAGGCAAAAGTGAGGGATTGAGGGATTGAGGGGGAAGAAAGGCTTTGATAATCTGTGTTAATCTGTGTAATCTGTGGTGAACCTGATTGGTGAACCTGATTGGTGAACCTGTGGTGAACCTGTGGTGAACCTGATTGGTGGAAAGACAGAAAATCATTTATATCCAAAGGTAGCGTACCCATGTCCTGCCCTATCTACTCGCCATCTTTTCTCCCCCGGCCTGCTGCGGTACACTATCGCGGTAACTGAAATACATATTCAGAAAGGCGGGGACACTTATGGATGCAACTTTATCGGGTGAGTTGGTAAGAAAGACGATGCCGATGTTCTCATCCCGGCAGAGGGCAATCTCCGATTTGTAACCGTCGACATACCCTGCATGGTAAGCAACTGTACGGCCTTTATAACCGATGATCCGCCAGCCGATAGCGTACTGCTTCGAATCGACATGATCCCAGTAGCGCAGATAATTCCAGGGCAACGGGGTTCTGACCTGTGGTGTAAGGACAGTGTCGACCACATTGCGGAGTGTATTCATATCTAAAAGCGCACACAGGAAGTTCGCCATATCGGAGATGCTGGCATTGACGCCGGCAGCAGGTAGAGTATTGTAATACCTGTCATTCAGTCGCACGGCCTTGTAGCCCTGCCGGGTCCTGATGTGCGGAAAGGCTTTGTCAGGGTTATCCCTGAACGAGGCATAGCCCGTAGAGGCATTAGTCATCCCGAAAGGCCGGAACACCTTTTCCGCCAAAAGTGCACCGAAATCCTCAGAGGTTTTGATGTTGATGATGGTATCGTAAAGGCTGAACATGACATTCTGATAACTGTACAATTCACCCGGAGGAGCAGAGATGTTCACCCTGGCAAGGCTGTCCATGATTACGCTGAAAGGAATATGTTCCTCTACAAGGTTATCATAGGCATGAGGCACCAGTCCGGAAGTATGACTCAAAAGGTTACGTACCGTCAGATGGTTGGTGTTCACCGAATCCTTCAGCCTGAAACCCGGTATCACATCTTTTACTTCTGTATTCAGTCCGAGGATCCCTTCACTTGATAGAATCCCGGCCAGCACACCGGTAACGGTTTTGGATACGGAGCCCAGCCTGAAAATGGTATTGCGGTCTACAGGCTCATCCTCACCGGCTTTCCGTACGCCGTAACATTTCAGAAAGGTAATCTGACCTTTATATATTATGGCTACAGCGGCGCCAACAGTATGGTTTTGCCGGATTTCACCGGACAGCAGGCTGTCGTACGCCGGCAGAACTGGTGATATTTCAGAAAATATTTTTGCAGGTTTGACCTCATCCCCGGCCAACGGTTTTATGGAATATGGCTGAAGTTTAAGAGCTACAGAAGCCAGCCCGGTAAATATCAACAGGAAAAACAGGTATTTTCGTTTCATGAATCCTTCAACATTTATCTTTTTAATAAAAAGAAATCACAATATAAAACCACACAACGGAGACATTAAACGCATCAGGATTCACACCTGGCAGGTTTCATGACTTTGAGTCTTCCGGAACAAAAATAAAAATAAAAGTTGTCAACAAGCAATTCTCCGGAATTTTTGTATGTTATTCATACTGTGCTTAAATACGTTTATATTGCATACTAGTTGCAGTTATGGCAATTAATCATAATAATCTTTCAAAACTTCATCCATGATCCGGTTGGTACGTGATGCCGCAAGGGCATCCGAAGCAGACAGTCCTTTGCCCTTAAGCTCATTCACCACCGATTCGATGAAGGGCTGCTGAATATGTTCAGGCAGGGTATACGGATGTTCCTTTATCCCACCGGACGTGATCACGGTTACCGGCATGTAGCTGAAGCATGACAGCCTGATGGTACCTTCCGTACCGGTAATTTCTATCGAATCTTTCTGACCGGCCTGATTAACTGTAAAGCACCATTGACCGGCACCGGGAATGCCGCTTTCAAATTCAAACAGGGCAGACACATAATCTTCAGCCGGATATTTCCCGGCGAGATTTCGCACCAGGGACCGGACGTATTTAACCGGACCAAACCAGTAGTCGAGAATATCCCACTGGTGTGGCGACATGTCAGCGAAATACCCGCCACCGCCCGTCTCAGGGATGACATGCCAGTGACGCTTATCCGGATCGAAATCATTCTCCCTTGGCGGCTGGAACAACTGCAGGCTCACAAAGCGAATCTCCCCAATCGTATTCTTCGCCAGCAATTCTTTTACCAGCATAAACTGCGGCAACTTCCGTCGGTAGTATGCCACGAACAGCGGCTGGCCGGTTTCTTCGGATACCCGGAGCATCTCAAGACACTGACCGTAATTGAGTGCCATTGGTTTTTCGCAGTACACCGGCTTGCCGGCCCGCAACGCTCGAATCGTGTACTCAGCATGGCTGCCGGGTGGAGTGGCTACATAAACCGCATTCACTTCCTTATCATGAATAAGATCGTCAGCATCCGTATACCACTTTGGCACACCGTGGCGGCGGGCATAGTCTTCTGCTTTCTGCCCGTCCCGGCGCATAACCGCCACCAGGCGCGAACTGTCAATATTCTGAAAAGCAGGTCCGCTTTTTACTTCTGTAACATCCCCGCATCCGATTATGCCCCAGGAAATGGCCTTCATGTTTTGGTCTTGCATTGCATGGGTAAACAATTTTCCCAATGAAAGTTTCACCGTAAAATTAAAGTAATGTCAGTAGTGTGTCAGATCTTTTTTTCAACAGTTGAAAAATATTATTTCAATTCAAGCTTGGCGGGGAAATCAGCGTGGAATCCGAAATAGGAAAAGGTACGGTATTTCATGTAAATTTTCCCTGTTCGTTACCTGAAGAATGAACTGCCGGAAATGTGACTGATTCCAGGGAGAGACATTCCGGTAAATTCCCGCCCGGAAACAGATATGGATTTCGCAAGCCAACTTTTTTCATTAATTTCACGAAAATTCCGAAATAACCATACCGACAATGAATAGTAAAAAGTCAATGATCCTCAGGGTACTCATCCTGCTTACGGCACTCATGGCTTCCATTTATCTGCCTTTGTCAGCCCAGAGCTGGAAACTGACATCTGAAAACATCGACAGGGCCATCAGGGACGACTCATCGAAAATTCAAGATGATCCCTTCAGACCGGCTTTTCACCTTACCCCCCCAGCCGGCTGCATGGGTGATCCCAATGGTGGGATATATTATGATGGCTGGTACCACATTTTTTATGGTTTACAGCCTTTTTCCTCCCGTCCGGGTGGATGGTACTGGGCACACGCACGGAGCAGGGACATGCTGCACTGGGAGAATATGAAAACAGGCCTGACTCCGGCATTCGGTTTAGGGCTCGATCATGTCGGTTCCGGATCGACCATCATCACCGGCGATGGTCAAAAACTGGCGTTCTATGCAGCCGGACTTGACGGCTCCATGAAATTCTGGAGGGCAGAGTTCACCAATGATGATTTATCGGAATGGAATCACGAAGGAAGAAACCCCGTCCTCACGCTCGATCAACCCGGCTTGCCTCCCTTCGACGGTTTCTGGCGCGATCCGTTTGTATTTGAAGCCGGTGGACGTACCTTCCTGATCGCCTGTGCCGATCTTTTCGATAAGGATGTGGTTGAGGTACCCATTTTCGAAGCAAAAAACGGGGAGCTGAGTGAGTGGGATTACAAGGGGACCCTTTTTACAGTACCCAAACATAAGTACAGGAACCTGGAAGTTCCCGAATTCAGACCGCTTGGTGATAAATGGATCTTCATGGCCTCTACCGATGCCCCTGTTGACCGTGTCAATTACTTTATCGGCGACTTTGATATTGAAAATCTCCGCTTTACACCCGAAACCGAAGGCCCCATTGATTATAGCGGTCATTACTATGCCCAGGAAAGCATTACCGACAACAACGGAAACCTGTTCCTTTTGTCCTGGATTCCCGGATGGGACAGGGACTGGCTGCCGACCTACATGAACGAACCCTTGAAAAACAGCAACCCGGTATGGAACGGATGCTTCTCCCTGCCACGTAAACTAAGTATTGAAAACGGACAGCTGATCCAGCGACCTGCAGACATACTTAAACAGCTAAGAACACAACATTTCAGAATGGAACCCGGCGATCTGCCGGTAAATGGTCCGGAAACGGCAAATGATATCATAAATGATTTCCGGGGCGATCAACTGGAGATCCACGTTACATTTGAATTGTACAATGCCTCTTTCTGCGGGATGAATGTACTTTCCAACCAGGATGGCAAAGGCGGATTATTCATTGTCTGGAGCGGCGATGTGCTGAATATCGACGGCGTTAAAGTCCCCATTAAAGACTGGAAGCCGGGCCGTCAACTGGAATTGCAGATCTTCGTGGATAAAAAACTTGTGGAAGTATTCATCGACGGGGGAAAATACTGCGTTACACGACAGGTGAGGGAAGAAAACGTGAAAGGTGATTTTATTGTCTTAACTAGCCTGGGAGGAACAGCAAAACTTGTTTCGCTGGATGGGTGGAAACTGAAAGCCATCAATTGAGTTGTTACCCGGAAGCTTTTATTAAAAAGGCAAATCTGCGGATCAGCAGACCGATCTTTGAGCAAAACCTTTTTGCCGGGGAAAATAAAGTAGACGGACGTCTCGACTCGCGTTTCACAGGATATAATGCTGATCCCCTGAGCAAAATACCTGTTATCGATCCCTTTGAAGCAAGCACGTCTTCTGTTTTCATTGCATCCACAAATCATTATATTCATTCCACATTAAAGTATGGACAGGATCAGACCTGTCTTCCTTTTGGTGATGAAATCATTCTGCATTGGGATTTCAGACATCAATCACCAGGTATACCATTCAAAATATTCGGCAATGTTATGCCGGATCTGGCCCGTGCAATGACGTATAACCCCCGCCTCAGAGTGATGCTGAATATGGGGTATTTTGACCTGGGCACCCCCTATTTCCAGGGGATTTATGAAATGCATCATCTTCCAATGGATCCGGCCCTCCAGAAAAATATCAGCTATGCATTTTACGAATCAGGACATATGGTATACCTGCATATTCCTTCCTTAAAAAAATTACACGATAATGTTGCAAAGTTTATTGATGAAACGCATTAAGGAAATATTTATATAAAGGAGGATATTCTTCAGGCCAAAACAGATTTATATTACTGGTCACGCCTGGTCTAAACTTCAATAAGTGAGCAAAGACACCAGGTAATAAACAGTGACAAATGCCCGGAGTGTCAATAAACCGGAGATGTCGTATCATGATTGGATGATCCTGAACATGCTATCATTAATCTTCGTATTACCACGAATCTTTTTCCTGGCTTCAGAATATTTTTGCGATCTTCGGTAAATATTTTTGCCGAAAGGCAGTCAAATTTTATATTTTGCCGGCGCTAATTATTATTGCATTGTTTTCTTTGCGTATTTTGCGAAAGTTAAATAAGATGTTTGTCCTTAAGGAACGGGACGTTTCCTTCATACAATAAACCAGCAATCTCATTGAGATACAGACGCCAACAACAACTACATCAGCCATGAAAAAAAGAAAGGATGTTAAAATCGGTTTATTTGGTATTGGTCTGGATACTTACTGGGGTCAGTTCGACGGATTACTTGATCATCTGATGAAATACCAAATTCAGATCAGGGAAAAAATCCAAAGTTTTGGAGCAGAAGTGGTGGATGCCGGCATGGTCGACAGTCCGTTAAAAGCTGAAGAAGCTGCATCTTTACTTAAAGCCGGTGATGTGGAACTCGTATTTCTTTATATTTCGACGTATGCCTTGTCGTCGACTGTTTTACCGGTAGTGCAGAAAGTAAAAGTCCCCGTCATCCTGTTAAATTTGCAACCGGTTCCCCGGCTGGATTATAACGCGTTCAATGCCCTGGGCGACCGCGGCAAAATGACCGGCTTGTGGCTCGAACACTGCCAGGCCTGTTCGGTACCTGAAATTGCAGGCGTTTTAAACCGTGCCAGCGTCCGTTATGATATTATCACAGGCCATCTGCAGGATGAACAGTCGTGGAGTGAAATTGAAGACTGGACACAGGCTGCCCGCGCAGCCAAAGCTTTACGCAACAACAGGATGGGTATTCTGGGCCGCTATTATGGCGGAATGCTCGATGTTTACACCGACCTGACGCAGCAGAGCACTGTCTTCGGCACCCATTTCGAAATGCTTGAAATGTGCGAACTGAAAGAATACAGGGACGGCGTTACTGCTGAACAACTGGGAACTAAAATATCTGAATTCCAAACGGCTTTTGACGTTGATCCGGAATGTGATTCCCGTGAGATTGAACGTGCCGCCCTGACTTCAATAGCCCTCGACAAATTAGTGGAGGTTCATCATCTCGATTCACTGGCTTATTATTACGAAGGCCGTCCGGGAAACGAATACGAAAATATTGTTACCTCAATTATTGCCGGGAACACCTTGCTGACTGGCAAAAACATCCCGGTGGCGGGTGAATGTGAAGTAAAAAATGCCACCGCTATGAAGATAATGTCGGAATTAGAGGCAGGAGGCTCCTTTTCAGAATTTTATCTGATGGATTTCATAGATGATGTGGTTTACCTTGGGCACGACGGTCCGGCCCATTTTGCCATAGCCGGAGGGAGTGTAAAACTGGTGCCCCTGCCCGTTTATCATGGAAAACCCGGGAAAGGTTTGTCCATTCAGATGACGGTGAAACACGGCCCGGTGACCCTGCTTTCGGTAGTGGAAGGCAGAGAGGGTGTGTTCTTGCTGGTAGCAGAAGGGGAATCCGTGCCAGGACCGGCCCTTCAGATCGGGAATACCAACAGCCGCTACAGATTTTCATTGAGCGCCAAAGAGTTTATCGGCCGCTGGTCGAAACAGGGCCCGGCACATCACTGTGCGATTGGTGTGGGGCACGTTGCCGGGAAAATTGAGAAACTGGGTCATGTATTAGGCCTGAATGTGGTAAAAATATGCTAATAGAACCTTGATAAAACTTTAGATCTTTCAGGATGCAAACTCTACTGGGAATTATTTTTCATTCAGTTGGCGGATTCGCTGCCGGCAGTTTTTATATGCCATTTAATAAGGTTAGAAAATGGGCCTGGGAAAATTACTGGATCATCGGTGGTTTGTTTTCCTGGATTATTTTTCCCGCGCTGGCCGTCTGGCTGACCATTCCGGGATTTGCCGGAATAATCAGGTCCTCATCGGCACAAATTCTGGCCTTCACCTATACCATGGGGGTTATCTGGGGTATTGGCGGATTGACATACGGTTTGGGAATCCGTTATCTGGGCATGTCGCTCGGAAATTCGGTTATTCTTGGATTCACTGCTGCTTTCGGGGCACTTGTTCCTTCAATTTACTACGATCTTGTCCCCACTGTGGGGAAGACTTCTTTTACTGATCTGCTGATGTCAGCCGGGGGTCGCCTGGTATTGGTGGGAGTATTTCTCACTCTTGCAGGTATTGCCATTTGCGGGAAGGCTGGAATGATGAAAGAGCGCGAATTGTCCGACGAACAGAAAAGGAAAAGCATCCAGGATTTCAGCCTGACGAAAGGACTTATCATCGCCATTATTTCAGGGATCCTCAGCGCATTTTTCAACTACGGTATCGAAGCCGGAAAACCACTGGCCAGAGAAGCAATTCAGGCAGGCTGCAATCCCCTTTTTCAAAATAACGTCTCCTTTATTGTGATCTTGTGGGGCGGGTTCACAACCAATTTTATCTGGACAACGATATTAAATATAAAGAACCGATCCTTCGGCGACCTCACCGACAGGGCTAAACCCCTGTTCAACAACTACCTGTTTTCAGCCCTGGCCGGCGCCACCTGGTTTATGCAGTTTTTCTTTTACGGTATGGGTGAGAGCAAACTGGGTAATGGCGCCAGTTCCTGGATATTGCATATGTCTACCATTATACTTACCGCAAATATGTGGGGATTTTACCGTAAGGAGTGGAAGGAAGTAGCCCCCCGTACCCTGAGGACAATTTGGATCGGTATCGGAGTCATCCTCTTTTCGATTCTGATTGTAGGTATTGGAAATTCGATTGTCTGACTGTGCGAAGGTAACAGGGTATGGCAGGATCTATATTACCCATGCGAAAGTCAGATATTCAACTTACAGACGTAATGGTGACGGGCAGAGCAGATAAAAAACGGATTGAATCTGTCCCGAAATCCAAGAAAAACCACAAAGGTTGACACGTAGGACAGGACGTAACGCAATATTCCTACATCGCCGACCTTACGAACGGAAAAGTGTATGTGTACCATTTCCATAATTTCGAAAACGTGGTGGTGCTGAAAATCCGTGATGAGCTTGCAAAGGGAAAAGTCGTATATAACCTTCCCGATCTGTTCCCCGAAACGCATGCATATGAGTCATTTTCCTGGCAGGCCGGGCACAACCTGCAACAGAGGAAGGATGCCAAACTGTTTAAAGACTTTGATGCAACAACATACGGTGTCTTCTGCGGAAAATACCTGATCATGAGTCCGGAAGTCATGCTGAATCAGGTAATCACGATCACTGCCGGAAAAGACTGCCTGAAACTTCAGCTCAATAATGATTATCCTTATGAAATTTTCCCTTCCTCACTCGACAACTTTATCCTGATGAGTTACTGGGACATGGAATTATCCTGCAACTTCCCCCCCGATCCTTCCGAAAAGAGGAAAACCTTCACCATGGAAGGAACAGGATTCTCACTCTCGGCAAAACGGATTGAACAGTAATTCAGAATGCCGGCGAACAGGCTGTTTAAGAAAGGAAATTGTTTCAAATCCCCACCGGGCAACAGGACGGTTCCTGAAAATAGCCGGACAGGTGGAACCTGCACCACAAACACAGGCTCATGCATTCTGATCACCGCCTGTTGGCTTTCTTTTATTCGGGATCTTGTTTATATTTACATTTCCGGAAAACCATCGCCTGAGGATGTTGAATTCTGAAATTCATAGATTGAGCCGGTAACGGAAAAGAATTTTTTCATGTGTATGTTTCCATTAACATGAACCCTGATGCATAGCAAATACATCCCTCCTTCTAAATATCATCTCTTACCAGAATGAAAACGTTAAGCCTGATCATCCTGTTTGCGTTAACCGCAGGACTGTCTTTTGCTCAGAATAATAAAGCCAACAACACCTATCCGTACGATCCGGCTTCCCACCCCGACAGCGGTATTAAAGCGGGTGAAATCATTCACCGGCAATTTTCCGGATCTGTTATATATCCGGGTACAGTGCGCGATTACTGGATTTATATCCCGGCCGGGTACAATCCCGGAAAGCCGGCTTGCCTCTATGTTGATATGGATGGTATACAGTTCAATGCCCCCACCGTTTTCGACAATCTGATTGTTTCAGGCGAAATGCCGCTAACGATCGGCGTTTTTGTTGGTTCAGGCAGGGTTGCGAACGATAAAAATGAGACTTTGCGCTTTAACCGGAGTAATGAGTTCGACAAAACCGACGATACGTTTGTCCGTTTTCTGCTGGAAGAATTACTGCCTGATGCGGAAAAACAACAAACCAGTGACGGGCGTATCATCCGGTTTTCAAAAGATGCCAGCGACAGGGCTATTGCCGGGGCAAGCAGTGGTGCGATATGTGCGTTTACGGCAGCCTGGCAGCGTCCTGATCAGTTCAGCCGAGTCTTCAGTGCCATCGGTACCTATGTGGCTATGAGGGGAGGAAATGAGTATCCTGCCCTGATCCGCAAGACGGAGCCCAAACCACTTCGGATATACCTTGAAGATGGTATCAACGATGCCTGGAACCCTTTGTTCGGGAGCTGGTTCGAAGCCAATCAGCAGATGGAGTCAGCCCTGAACTTTGCCGGCTATGAGGTTGCCCATACCTGGGGAAGAGGCGGCCACGACGGGAAAGAAGCGGAACAAATTTTTCCGGATGTCATGCGTTGGCTGTGGAAAGGCTGGCCTGCAAAAGTACAGAAGGGAACTTCTTTGAATGATATGCTGACCGCCATCCTGCCTGAAGGTTCCAAATGGGAAGAGGCAAAGCTGCCTGTTTCTCCTTCGGGTGAACTCTTTACGGATGAAGCCGGTGATATCCTTTTCGGGGATTCGTCGGGAGTGATTTACAGACTGGATACAACAGGGCTGGCCAAACCCTTGATGACCCTACCGGCAGGGGAAACCCTTATCGGGATAAATGGCAGCGAACTTATCACGGCCGGCTTAAAAGGGAAAATCACCGGCAGGGGTTTGAAGCATGACAGGCTGATAACTTCCGGAATCCCGGATGCTAAGTATCTACTGGCCACTTCTGAAAAATACCTGTATATTACCCAGGCGAAGGACGATAAAGAAAGTACATTATGGATGATTTCGCCTGACGGCACAAAACAAATAATGCATCGCCAGGTTTTCGGAGGAACACATATTGCCCTCTATCCCGACCATCAACTGCTGATGCAGACCGAACAGCACTCGCAATGGATTTACAGTTATGTCCTTAACGACGACGGGGCTCCGGAAGACGGTCAACGATTTTACTGGTTGCATAATACGGATAATTACAGCTTCGCGGAAAATGGAAACATGACCTTCGATACGAACGGGAATATGTATGTGGCAACTCTGATGGGAGTCCAGGTTTGTGACCAGAACGGTCGCGTCAGGGCGATCCTTTCCCTGCCTTCCGGAGCCGTTTCGTCCCTGGCCTTCGGGGGAAAAGATCACGATGTGCTGTATGTGGTATCCGGAGGGAAAGTTTATCACAGGAAGATGAATGCAAAAGGTGTCCAATCATGGATGCATCCTATGAAACCGGTTTCGCAGGGAGCCGGATAAACGGCTGCTGTCATCTGCTCAGACCTTATTTTTGGAAATGATGATGTAATCATGAATTTAACCTAAATGCCTGTCCATGAACCAATGTAAAAAATCTCTGATCATCATTTTAGTGCTTGGCATCTGTCATGCCGCCGGAGCTCAGCCACAACCCGATACTTTAACATATCCACCATTTCGCTGGAGATCCGAAACTCCCGCAGGATGTCCTTTTCAGCCCTCGGATGATATCACAGGAATTACTTTTACGGGTGTAAAAAGCGGTTTTCATTTTGGTGATACCTGGTACCCTTCCTGGGCTTCCGACGGAAACCTTTATTCTCCATGGACCGACGGGAGCTGCTGGCGCCTTGACGGAAGCATGGAAAGTTCCAATTCGGGTGATCAGGATCATGCCACCACCGGCCAGGCCGTCATGGAAGGCGATGACCCCTTAAGCCTTAACGTGCACAGTCTTGGCCTCAACAAGGCCTCTGCCCTGCCCTATCATGGCCGGTACCCCTGCGGCAGCCTGGTATACAACGGGGTGTGGTACTACGGTACATATTGCCTGGGCCCCGACGGTACGTCAAAATACGGTGACAAAACCTATAACTGGCCATGGATGGGACCCTTTGTCGGATTCCGTTACTCAACAGATTATGGCCGCAGCTGGACGGCTTGTCCGTTAACACCGGAAAAACCGCTCTTCAACGAAACCGGAATCAACGGCTACCCCGTAAGAATCGGCTCACCCCACTTCGTCGATTTCGGGAAAAATATGCAGTATTCCCCCGACGGTAAAGCCTACCTCGTGGCTCACGGTGCCGATACCTCAGATACGAAATGGCGGTTCTGGAATGACAGCTGGATCAACGGCGACCAGATCTACCTGCTCCGGGTAACGCCGACAGTCGAAAACATCAACGATATCTCCGGATATGAATATTTCGCCGGGTACGACAGTAAGGGAACGGCATTGTGGACTAAGGATTTCAGCAGCATCAGGCCCTTGCTCGAATGGAACAACAATATGGGCTGTGTGACGGTAACCTACGATGCACCACTCAAAAAATACCTCATGTGTGTCACCGATGGCGGGAACACCTGCGCCAGGATGAATACGTATATCCTGGAAGCCGAAGCAATCACGGGGCCATGGAAACTCGTCACCTACATGAAAGATTTCGGGGAACAGGCTTACTTCGTGAATATCCCATCGAAATTTATAAGTAAAGACGGTAAAACCGCCTGGCTGCTGTACTCGGCTAACTTCGCCCCGGACTGGAACGGGATGAAGATCAGCGTAAATCCCCCGGGATCTCATTATGGGATGGTTTTTCAGAAGATCCGGTTCGAACTTCCGGCCAAATAAAACGCGTGACAAGGGCCGGCAACTCCATGGTCTTGTTCAACAGGCTTTAAACCGGAACAGTAATGGATTCATTTAAATAAAATCCCTTACATTTGATAATAGTAGTCCGGGATGGAGGTGCTCTGTAAAAGAAGGATTCTTCAAGATTTTAAACCTAAAAACCAATGATCATGAAATCAAAAATCCTTGGAACCATCCTGCTCCTGGTCCTGGCATTCGCGACAACTTATGCCCAGGACTTCAACAAACCAAAACTTGACAGTCTTTTCTCCGTTCTGGCTGAAAATAATAAGGCCATGGGAAGCCTCGTCATCGCCAAAAACGGGAAGGTCATATACAACAAAACCTTTGGCTACAGCCTTATCCTGGACGATAAAAAAATTCCTGCAAATGAGCTTACGAAATACAGGATAGGGTCCATCACGAAAATGTTTACCGCCACCATGATTTTTCAACTTATCGAAGAGGGGAAAATCAACCTTAACACCACGATTGAAGGGTTTTTCCCCGGGCTCCCAAATGCCGGTAAAATTACGATCGGTAATATGCTAAACCACCACAGCGGTATCCATAATTTTACCAACGATCCTGATTATACAACCTGGATGACACAGCCAAAAACAGAAACCCAAATGCTGGCGATCATCGCAAGGGCTGCGCCTGACTTCGAACCCGGGACGAAAGCATCGTACAGTAATGCAAATTATGTGCTGCTGGGATATATCCTTGAACATCTGACAAATCAGTCTTACTCTGAAAATTTACAACAAAGGATTACCTCGCTGATAAAACTCAATAATACTTACGTCGGCGGAAAGGCCAACATAGAGAACAATGAAAGTTTATCCTACGAATTTTCAGACGGCTGGAAGCCGTTGCCGGAAACCGACATGAGCATTCCCGGCGGAGCAGGTTCCATCGTGTCCACACCAACCGACCTGGCAGCGTTTATTTACGCTTTATTCAGACTGGAGCTGGTGTCTCAAAACAGCCTGGACCAAATGAAAACCATTACAGACGGCTATGGAATGGGCATGGTTCAGGTATCTTTTAATGAAAAGAGAGCCTACGCCCATAACGGTGGCATCGACGGCTTTGCTTCAAGCCTGGGCTGGTTCCCGGATGATGAGTTGGCGTTTGCCTACTGTACCAACGGAGTGGCCTACCCGATGAACGACATTCTGATTGGCGTGTTAAGTATCTTCTTTAACAGGCAGTATTCCATCCCGGCGTTCAATGCCTTAACCTTAAATCCGGAAAACCTTGGACAAATATTTGGGTGTTTATTCGAGTACCCAGCTGCCTCTTAAAATTACAATCTCAAAAGATCATGCGAACCTGGTAGCCCAGGCCACAGGGCAACCCTCTTTCCCGCTGGAAGCCAAAGATATTGACGTTTTCACCTTTGATTCCGCAGGGATTGTGATGGAATTCAATCCCGGTAAAAATGAGATGACCCTGAAACAAGCCGGCAAAGTGTTCGTGTTTACCAAAGAATCAGCAGACAAAGAAACGAATCCATGAACATTGGTGGAGGCGAAACGATCGACATTCAGGTACCTGTAAACTAAAATAAAATCACTGAATTTCAACGATGTAACATGCCGGGTACAAAAGAATGAAAGGACCAGAAAGCAGCTCAAAAAACAAAATTTATTATCCACCCAAAAACCACTCACTATGTCAAAAACACCGGCCATTTCCCTGATCATTTTTGTTATAACGTGCTTTTCAGCTGATGTATACAGTCAGAACCTGTCTGCCCGGCAAAAATCAGTAATCGAAGATCAAATTACCACCGAATTTCAAAACATGCTTAAGGCGGCCACTACCCTTGATCTGAAAACACTGGCCACTGGTGTCGATGACCGCTATCATGCTGGTTTTATTTCCAATGGAACATATTATTCCACCTTTGATTCCCTGATGAGTGTCCTTGAAAAGGTATCGGGCAGCGTCATCCGGCAGGATTTCTCGGTTGAAATGATGAAAATCTCCGTTCTGTCTGAAAATTTCGCTTTGCTTACAGCTTTAGGCACTGCTGAGGTCAGCAGGACTTCGGGCAATATGGTAAAGACAAAATTCTACTGGACCTTTGTCTATCAGAAGATCGACGGCGCGTGGAAAGTGATCCGGTCGCATCAGTCGGGCAACAGGGTTTAGGAGGAGAGCGGGGAAGTGAAGAGGTAAAGGGGAAAAAGACGGGAGATAAGTCAGCGAACTTAAAGGATGAAAAGCCAGAGGAGACAGGATATTTAGCTGACGCTATGAGTAAAAAAATCAAAATCTGTCATCATGAAAAAAAGTAAACCTCAATTAAAGGCCCGTAAGAAACGAATCCTCCTTTCCATCTTGATATTGTGGCCGGTATTTTCTGCGCCAGCCCAGATCATAACCCTAAAGGGGAACCAGTTTTTCGTCGATTCCGTTCACCGGATCTGGCTTAATGGCGTGAATACGCCGTGGAACCACTGGAATGATTTCGGAGGTAATTTCGACAGGGACTGGTGGAATAATCATTTTCAAACTCTTAAAAGTCACGGGATAAATTGTTCCCGGATCTGGTTTAGCTGTGACGGTAAGGGTGCCGTTAATACTGATTCATCAGGGGTTACAGGGGTATCAGGCACTTTTTTCAAAGATTGTGATTCGCTTTTTGCCATAGCAGCCAGAAACGGGATCTACATTGTTGCCACCATGATGTCGTTCGATCATTGCAAAGACAGGAATGCGAATTACCTGAACTGGCGGCGTGTTATCACAGAAAAAGAGGCATCACAGACGTTTATAGATAACTACCTGCTGCCATTTGCAAATCGTTATAAATCCGTTCCGTGGCTATTTGCAATAGACCTCTGTAATGAGCCGGAGTGGATCTCAGAAAATGCGGAGGACGGGAAACTTCCGGTCGTTGATCTGCAGCGGTTTTTCGGCATGTGTGCGGCTGCAGTGCATAAAAACAGCCGTATCCCCGTAACCATTGGCTCGGCTTGTATAAAATGGAATAGTGATATCCCCGGATGTGTTGGTAACTATTGGAAAAATAGTGCCCTGCAGTCTGCATGGACAGACCCGGAGGCTTTTCTCGACTTTTATTGTATCCATTATTACAGCTGGGTACACCGTTGGTTCAGTTCCCCATTTGAAAAATCACCGGCTGATTATGGGATTAACGACCGGCCGGTTATTATTGAAGAATCTCCTGCCAGGGATGAAGGTCTGAAAGAGATCCCGGTAACTCTGGTCCAGGCATATGAAGCAGCACTCAAAAATGGATACCAGGGAAACCTGCCATGGACCTCCAACGGTGTGGACCGCAATGGCAATATAAACACGTTAGGCAGGGCTACACTGGAATTCAGCAACAATCATCCGGATCTGGTTCATCCGCTTGGAGAAATGAGATAGGGAGGACGGAAGAGAAGAAGGGAGGATGCAAATGGTAGAATGTCCTGGTGGGGTGGGTGTGGGGAAGTTAGGAGGTTAGGAGGTTAGGAGGTTAGGAGGAACCAAAAAGGAATGTGAAGAATATCTGGCACTTGCCATGGACAGAGACAAAGCCTGCCTTGTCAGTTTGTCCAGTTCAATATTAATTTGAATGAGACAGAAAAAGAAAGAATACCAGCAAGACCTGATCATCAGGCTGGCAAACTATTTTATTGCAAAGGATGCCTTTAATATGTTTCATGACAATTTACCGGGGATATCCCCCGGAATAAATGTGTCGGTTAAGCTGTTTTTCCGTAGATTTGCATCTGACAAGAAATTTGAGAAATATGGCACACATAGTTAATGATATTTCACGGACATTCAATGAGTATTTGCTGATACCGGGCTTAACGTCAAAGGATTGCACACCTGACAAGATCACTTTGAAAACGCCCCTGGTAAAATATTCACGTGGTCAGAACCCCGACCTGGCTTTAAATGTACCATTCGTTTCAGCCATCATGCAGGCGGTCTCGGATGATAAAATGGCGATCGCCCTGGCGCGCAACGGCGGAATTTCCTTCATTTACGCCTCCCAGTCTGTCGAAGAACAGGCGGAGATGGTGCGTAAGGTAAAGAAATACAAGGCCGGCTTCGTCATTAGCGATGCCAACCTGACCCCCGAAAACACTCTGAGCGATGTGCTCAGACTGAAGGAGCAAACCGGTTTCTCCACCATCGGGATCACCGACGACGGGACCTCCAACGGTAAGCTCCTGGGTATGGTAACCAGTCGCGATTACCGGCCAACCCGGGACAACGCCAATAAGAAAGTTAAAGATTTTATGACACCGTTTTCCAAACTGGTAACGGGCAAATTCGGCGTAAGCCTGGATGATGCCAATGACATCATCTGGGATAATAAGGTGAACACCCTTCCCATTATCGATGAACAGCAACACCTGAAGTATTTTGTTTTCAGGAAGGATTACGATAACCATAAGAATAATCCGGATGAACTGCTCGATTCACATAAAAGACTGCTGGTTGGTGCAGGCGTGAATACGAGGGATTTTGCCGAGCGCATTCCCAGGCTTGTTGAAGAAGAAGTGGACATCTTGTGTATTGATTCGTCGGATGGCTTTTCAGAATGGCAGAAAGAGACGATACAGTTCGTCAGGGACAGATACGGCGATAAAGTCAAGATCGGTGCAGGAAACGTGGTTGACCGTGATGGTTTTGAATACCTTGTAGGGGCCGGTGCGGATTTCGTTAAGGTGGGCATCGGCGGAGGCTCCATTTGCATTACAAGAGAGCAGAAAGGCATTGGCAGAGGACAGGCTACCGCCCTGGTTGAAGTGGCTAAAGCCCGAAATGAATATTTTGAAAAGACCGGCGTTTATATTCCCATCTGTTCGGATGGCGGTCTCGTACAGGACTACCACATGGTCCTTGCCCTGGCCATGGGTGCCGACTTCCTGATGATGGGCAGGTATTTCGCCCGTTTTGACGAGAGTCCCACCAAAAAATTAATTGTCGGCGGGAACTATGTCAAGGAATACTGGGGCGAAGGCTCAAACCGTGCAAGAAACTGGCAGAGATATGACATGGGAGGAAACAGCAACCTGAAATTTGAAGAAGGCGTCGACAGTTATGTACCGTATGCCGGCAAATTGAAGGACAACCTTGCCATGACCCTGGGAAAGGTGAAATCGACCATGTGCAGCTGCGGAGCACTCTCTATTACAGAGTTGAAAGAACGCGCCAAAATAACGATGGTCTCCTCAACCAGTATCATTGAAGGTGGCGCTCATGATGTGATCCTCAAAGAGACCTCATCGGAAGAATAAGAAGCGCATACCGATACTTCAACTTTAGTCGATAAACAACGACAGGACAATTTTGCCATTTAGTGAAAATGGGATGACCTCATCCCATAAACTTTTTTCCTGCCTCATTGTTCCATATCATTATCGAATCTGATCCCGTCCCCAACCTGCGACCTGAATTACCACGAACAAAGAATGTAAAAACCATGGACTCGAACGCAGGCAGTTTTAATGTTAAATCAGGACTTTACGCCCAATCCCGGCCGAGGTATCCGCGACATTTTTATGAGTACCTGACCGGCCTGACAGAAGCTCATTCCCGGCTTTGGGATAGTGCATGTGGCAACGGCCAGGTTGCCATCGACCTGGCAGACCGGTTTGACGAAGTCTATGCCACTGATATCAGCGAGAACCAGATCAGGAACAGCTTCCGGCATCCAAAAATAAAGTATTTCGTTTTACCCTCCGAGAAAACCCCTTTTCCTGCTGATTTCTTCGACATGATATGCGTCGCGCAGGCACTTCACTGGTTTAACATCCCGGAATTTTTCACTGAGGCCGGGCGTGTTTTGAAAGCCGGCGGCATCCTGGCGGTATTCGGCTACGGTTTTTTCAGTATCGATGAGGAAACGGACCTTATCATCCGTGACTACTTTATGACGCCAATCGATGAATTCTGGTCTGAGAGAAACCAGCTTATTTTTTCCGGATTCAAAGGGATTGACTTTCCATTTCTCCCCGTCGACACTCCGCCTTTCACTATGGATCAGAAATGGAGCCTGAATGAGCTGCTTTCCTTCCTTGACACCTGGTCGGCGGCAAAACGCTACAATGAAACACATCATGAAAACATCGTGGATACTCTGAACTCAAGGCTATTGCCTGTATGGCAACCGGGAGAGACCCGGACGATAAGGATGGATCTGTTCAATTTTGTACGTAGAAAGTAGTGACGGGTATCCCTTCCAATTTTGCCCAAATCATGAAAATGTATTGAACTTTTTTCTCAATATCCAGAAACAAATATTCAGAACGAAGTGATCCAAACATGGTTTCTGAATGTTAATATTGATCCAACGTTTGACATTCCCGGATACCCTTCGTCGGAAAAAAAAAGATCTGATTATGGAACAACGTCTGACATTAATCACCCTGGGAGTAAAAGACCTGAAGAGGTCGGTTGACTTTTATGAAAATAAATTCGGATGGAAACGATCTGAGATGAGCAGTGACGATATTGTTTTCTTTGAAGTGAACGGGATTTATCTGTCACTATATCCAAGAGAAGCACTGGCAGAGGATGCCACCGTGGATTCGTCGGGAAACGGATTTAAGGGGTTTACCTTAGCATACAACACCCGAAGTGAGAAAGAGGTAGACGACCTGGTCTCTGATCTGAAAACGAAGGGTGTGAAAGTGGTGAAAGAACCACAGAAAGTATTCTGGGGCGGATACAGCAGCTACATTTCTGATCCGGACTCTAACCTCTGGGAAATTGCCTTTAATCCGTTTTGGAAGAATGACTGAAGAACGAATGCCTGCTGGTGAGGATTTGCCTCAACCTTTGATGGATTATGATTTCTTAAAGTGAAAAATACTTTTTCAAAGCGCTAACTTAAAAAGTTCTTAATGATGTTGCAACAGTCACCCCCCGGGAACATAGACGAGTATATCTCTTCATTCCCAAAAAACATCCGGTCCCTCCTGCAGGAGATCAGAACAACCATCCATAAGGCCGCCCCCGAAGCTGAGGAAAGGATCAGCTACAAAATGCCGGCTTTTTATCAAAAGGGCATCCTGGTGTATTTCGCTGCCTTTAAAAATCATATCGGCTTCTTCCCCACCGCATCCGGAATTGCCGCCTTCGAAAATGAACTTTCAGTATACAAAACCTCGAAAGGCACCATACAATTTCCGCTGGATAAACCCCTTCCTCTCGACCTGGTTAGCCGGATCGTAAAGTTCAGGATAAGCCAGAACATAGGGAAGAGCGGAGGGGAGACGGAGAAGAGTGCGTAGTGAGGAGCGTCATTGAAACGGGAGACGAATTTGGTAAATGCTACTGCGGGCTGGGTTTCCCCTTTAGGATTAAGGGGTGAGCGTGGGCATGAAGATGCCGTGAAAATTGAATATCCAATGATGAAAATTGAATTCGTAGAGACACGCCGTGGCGTGTCTTTTGATTGAACACCGTCTACATCCATTCTTTTCGTAGAGACACGCCGCGGCGTGTCTCTTGAATGAACGCCGATGTTATTCAGATCCAAATTTGACATTTCCGGGCAAAAATCATTAAATTAACGGAAATTCATCCCTCATGAAAAAGCTCCCTTTCCTTTTGGTGACAATATTGGCTTTTAGTTGCACCAGGAAAACAGCAAAATTCCATGATTACCCGATATCCGCGGTAAATATTAGGAATGTGACCCTGACCGACAGTTTCTGGCTTCCGGAAATCCGGCTGATCCAGAATACTACAATAAATTTTGCTTTCGAAAAGTGCAGCCAGGAAGGTCGAATGGAGAACTTCTTAATCGCCGGCAAGGAAAAGGAGGGAAAGGTATGTGGTAAGAATCCGTTTGATGACAGCGATTTATATAAGATTATCGAAGGAGCCTCCCTGTCACTGATCAGCAATCCCAACCCGGTGCTTGAATCATATCTCGATTCCATTATCGGTATCATTAAAACCGGGCAGGAAGCCGACGGGTATCTTACCACCTGGTTTACAATCGACAGGTTTCACCCGCCGGCACCCTGGGTTAATCCTTCGAAAGAAAGATGGGGAAGTGAGATCTCCAGTCATGAATTATACAACAGCGGACATTTATTCGAAGCGGCGGCAGCGCACTACCGGGCCACGGGCAAAAGGAACCTGCTGGATATTGCGCTGAAGAATGCCGATTTACTGGTTAACAGTTTCGGTCCCGATAAATTGCATATTCCTCCCGGGCACCAGATTGTGGAAACCGGGCTGATCAAGCTTTACCAGATTACACAGAATACGGATTACCTGAAGCTTGCAAAATATTTCCTCGATCTGCGTGGCGACAGCACTACACATAAATTATACGGTGAATACAACCAGGATCACCTTCCGGTCATCAAACAGACCGAGGCGGTTGGACACGCCGTGAGGGCAGAATACATGTATGCCGGGATGACCGACATTGCCGCAATTTACCGTGATCCGGATTATGACCAGGCAATACATAAAATCTGGGATAACGTCGTCAATCATAAAATGTACCTGACGGGTGGTGTCGGTTCAAGACACGAAGGGGAAGCATTTGGTGAAAATGACGAACTGCCCAACCTGACTGCTTATAATGAGACCTGTGCCGCCATCGGCAGTGTATGCTGGAACCAGCGTATGTTCCTGTTAACGGGCGACTCTAAATACTATGACATCATTGAGAGAACCTTGTACAACGGCCTGATATCCGGTCTCTCGGCAGACGGGAAAAAGTTCTTCTATCCCAATCCGCTGGAATCTGACGGCCAATATCCATTTAACATGGGGTCGTGCACCCGCCAGTCGTGGTTTGATTGTTCATGCTGTCCAACCAACCTGATCCGATTCATTCCTTCTTTACCGGGCCTGGTCTACGCGACTCGTACCGATACCCTGTACATCAATTTATACATGTCAAACAGATCCCGGTTCTCCATTCATAAAACAAACGTGGAACTCACACAGCAAACCGGCTACCCATGGGATGGCCGGATCGCCATTTCCGTTAACCCGGAGAAAAAGGAGACCTTCACCCTAAAACTCCGTATCCCGGGTTGGGCCCGGAACGAGCCCGTACCGGGTGATCTGTATAGCTATCCGGACAAAAATGCTGAGCCGGCCCGTATCCAGGTCAACGGTAAAATTGAGAATACGGTCATACAGGATGGGTACATCACCATCACCAAAGCCTGGAACAAAGGTGATAAAGTGGAATTAAATATCCCCATGCCTGTCCATAGAGTCCTTGCAAATCCAATGATCTCGGAAGACCGGAAGAAAATGGCCTTTGAATGCGGACCTTTTGTATACTGTGCTGAAGAAACTGACAACCCTCAGATCGCCGACATTGACATCCCGGGAAATATCACGTTGCAGGCATTGGAAAGTCGTATGCTGGGACACCAGGTAAAGATTTTACAGGGCTCCATTGATGATCAGTCATTTACGCTTATTCCCTATTATTTATGGTCGAACCGGGGAACGGGCAGGATGAAGGTGTGGCTTCATGTGGAGCAGACCGAGTGATTCAACAGGACGACAGGTTAACCGGATCATGAAGGTAGGAGACAAAGAGAAATGTGAAGGGTCGACCCAATTCAAGAGTATCTGGTTGTGAATATATACCCTGACGATTATCCACCTTTACATTCGGGACCGGATTGGCCAATTTTAGAAAATGAGTTCATGAATGGATCTTAGATGGGGCGGGACAAGCCTGAAAATATTTTAATTACTGCAGACCTTTCTGAAGCATGTACAAACAGGGGCAGACTGCTGCGGAAAATATTTGCAGGAGGCGTATAAATATGGCTGTCCATAATTGAATTGCCCCGCTTTTTCCTAATATTGCGGCATAAAATACTGTCATGCAAAAAGAACGCTTTCTATGGACACCCAAAGAGGAAGCGTTGCTCAGGAAACTGAGCACGCCTTTCCGGATCCAGAAATTTCTGGATGACTGCGCTTATAATTCCACCAAAGAGACACGGTCGGTGCGATATATCCTTGAGCATAAAAGAGCTCACTGCCTTGAAGGTGCTCTTTTTGCAGCAGCCTGCCTGGAGTATCACGGCATGCCTCCTCTGGTGCTGGATTTGAGGGCATATAACGATGATGACCATGTCATCGCCGTATTTAAAATCAAGGGTTGCTGGGGTGCTGTGGCAAAATCCAATTTCACGACCCTTCGTTACCGCGAACCCGTATACCGCAGCCTCAGGGAGCTGAGCATGTCCTATTTTGACCTGTATTTCAACACCGACGGCGAAAAGTCACTCCGGGGCTACTCCCTGCCCTGTAACCTGAAACGGTTCGATAAAATGGAATGGAGGACCACCACTGCAGATCTTGAGGATATTGGTTATTACCTCGATACGGTAAAACATTTCCCCCTGGTTGACGAAGCCCAGATAAAAGCCCTGGAAAAAGTCACGCCCCTGTTGCTCCGGTCCTCGCTTATGGGATCAGATCCCAACGGCTTATTTACTCCTGAGAAGAGTCAGGGAGACGGTCCGTCAGGGTAAGAAGAGAATTTACCATTGATCTGAAGATCCGGCCTCTGACCTTAAATAATCCCTGCTTAGTGAACGATAACCTCATCATAAAATATTCCATTATCACGCTTGCCGTGGCTGCCGTGGTCTTTATACCCGATGTGTATTTTTTCAGCCATGATCATTCGTTGTGCCTTCATCTCAACCTTCTCCACTATCAATGCCCGTTATGCGGTATGACCAGGGCCGCACACGAGCTGGTACGGTTCAGGGTCGGGAATGCCCTGCATTACAATTTCAATATATTGTTCTTACCGGCATACGTGTTTACCGACCTGCTGTTCATCATGACCGGCAGATCCATATATCATTTGCTGCGCAGGATTACCACCATCGGATTAATGACCGGACTGGTCATCATCTATGTTATCAGGATGGGCCTGCATTTTGGCTGGTTCCGTTAAAACCTTCCCGTGTCTTTTAATTCCAGGTATTTGTTGATCAGTGCGGCTGACAGCTCTTCCGGTTTTGTGAGTACAGAATAAATCCCATTTTTCATCAGTTCCCGTACGATCAGTTTTTTATCATGGATATGTTTTTCTGCAATCGTTTGAATATAGATCTCTTCAAGCGTCTCCGCCTTTTTCCGGCTAAGTGCCCTGATCTCCCGGTTTTCAAAAAGAACGATGATCAATACATGATTGCGGGAAATACTCCTGAAATAGTTCAGATGCCTCTCAAGGGATGTCACCGTTTCAAAATTGGTATAGAGGATGACCAGGCTCCGGTGGGATATCCTGCGGTTTAACTGCGCTGTCATCAGGGCATAATCAGACTCAAAAAATCCGGTCTGCTGATTATAGAGCCTGTCGAGGATCATCGTGAGGGTTTCATTTTTACGCTCGGCTTTGAGGAATGTATCCACGGTCTTGTTAAACGTGATCAGTCCGGCCCGGTCATGCTTCTGTAGAGCAATATTTGAGAGGATCAGCGACGCATTGATGGCATAATCCAGTAGCGACATGCCGTTAAAAGGTAACTGCATCAGGCGCCCCTTATCGATCACATTGTACACATTTTGCGATCGTTCCTCCTGGTACTGGTTCACCATCAGCTTGTTCATCTTGGCCGTTGCCCGCCAGTTTATGGTCCGGTAATTATCCCCCTTCACATAGTCCTTGATCTGGTCGAACTCGGAGTGTGTACCGATCCTTCGGACCCGTTTGATCCCGGCTTCAGACAAACGGTTTGAGATGGCAAGTAATTCATATTTCCTCATCTGCAGGAAAGACGGATACACCGGGACTGTAGTGAATTCTTCGCCATACCGTTTATGTCTTCCAAAAAGCCCCAGTATAGTGGTATACAACACGTTTGTATAACCAAACACATACTCCCCACGGGTTTTGGGAATCAGCTTATAACGGATGACACGTTCCTCATGTGCAGCCAGGTTCAGACTAACGATGAAATCCCGCCATTGGAACTGGTCCGGCACTTCATCATAAACCTTCAGGTACAGAAGAAAGGGGTTCCTGTTGTTCATGAAGATCCGTATATCATTTTCATCACCGTTGGATAACCTGTCAGGCACTTCCCTCACCAGGAGCAATTCACCTTTTGGCTGAAGAAACAAGAGGGCTATATCGGTAAACAGGAACAGGACAAAGAGTCCCAGGGCTATTTCAGCAGCAACGACCAGCGGATCGAGGAAAAACCCGGTAATAAACAACACAGCGATGCCGCTAAGGGCCATATAGAACCTGTCAGGTATGTATATTTCTCTGAAAAATCTCACGTTATATTGAATTACCTCGGAACTTCAACTCCATCAATAATATCCTTAACCACTTTATCCTCGAAAATCCCTTCAAGCTCTTTTTCGGGAGTAAGATAAATCCTGTGCAGCAGTATAGGCTCCAGAATATACTTTATGTCTTCCGGAATGACATAGTCCCTTCCCCGGATACCCGCTAAAGCCCTGGCTGCGTTCATGGCATGCAGGGATGCCCTGGGTGAAGCCCCAAGGTAAAGGGAAGGGTGCGACCTCGTTTTGTTAACGATGGTTGTGATATACCGCATCAGGTTTTCATCGATCTGCACCTCCTGAACCTTCTTCTTCATGATTGCAATATCTTTTGAGCTCAGTACAGGAGAAACATTGTCCAGTTCCGGCGCACCTTTGCGAAGCAAGGCATTTTGCAGGATATTGTATTCTTCTTCAAGCGTCGGATAGTCAACCTTTATTTTAAACATAAACCGGTCGATCTGGGCTTCCGGCAAGCGGTAGGTCCCTTCATGTTCAAGGGGGTTCTGGGTCGCAATGACGATAAAAGGATCCTCAAACCTGTACGTTTTTCCGTCAACAGTGACCTGGCGTTCCTCCATCACTTCAAAAAGAGATGCCTGGGTTTTTGCCGGGGCACGGTTGATTTCATCGATGAGGACCATATTCGCAAAAACAGGCCCTTCATTGAATTCAAATGCTGAGGTAGAGACGTTGAAAATTGTTGTCCCGGTGACATCCGAGGGCATCAGGTCGGGAGTGAACTGAATGCGGGAATATTTCACCGAGATCATCTTAGCCATCAGTTTGGCGATCATGGTTTTGGCAATACCAGGGACGCCTTCCAGCAGGATGTGACCGTTGGCCAGGATGCCAACCAGGATCAGATCCACAATGTCCTCCTTCCCTACCAGCACCTTCGCAATTTCATTTTTCAGGGCTCCGACTTTTTCCTGTAGGAATTGCAACCCTATTCTGTCTTCGAAATGTTGTTCGCTAACCATACTATTGAGTTTATAAACATGTATCGTAAAATTCTTCCATATCTTGATAATAAGCCATTAAGAGCGCTTTTGACACGTTATCCTGATGCTCAAAATATAAGATCCTTTTTACCATTTTCCTGACCAGCGTTTCGTTCACGCCCGTTTTGGCCACTATCAGTGCAATGACATCCTCCTCTTCTGATATGTCGCTAATAAAATACCGTTCACGCAAAAATTCCCTGAAGTAAATGGTCTTTTTCTGAGCAATACTGGTATGATTTTCACTTTTGAAATAGAGCCGCCCGACGGTCTGAATAAATTCCACCGAGGTATTTTTAAGTGGCTCTATGACAGGGATGGTCCTTTGTTTCCGTTTTGACCCAAGGATCATATACACCAGCATGACAAACAGGATAAGGTAAAAGGCTGCTCTCAGGGGGGCTTCCGATAAAATGAACCGTGTGGGGGAACGGTTTATCATCCTGTAGGGTTTAAAATACCGGTCGATGATCAGGGGCTGATCCGGCAGGTAGGATAAGGCAGCACCTGCATAATCAGGGTCGCCATATAAAAGCTGCAGATTCGTGAAAACCAGCGGCCGGGTATGGATTAAGAAAGTTCCCTTTTCCCACCGACAGGCCACATAATTCACTCTCCCCAAAGAATCATATCCCAGTAGTTTTCCCTGAAAGGATTTTTTCACAGTGAAATACGAAGGCATCATAACCGGCCTGAAAACATATCCCGAATCTTTTTTCAGTACAGGATTGTAAAAATTCAATCTCACATTCGCCTGTTTGAAAAGTGGCTGATCCATAGTACCTGACCGGACGGATAAGCCCAGTGTATCCAGGAAATCATCCGGAATATCCTGAGCCGAAATAAATGCGGTATTCCCCTTCCCCACAAAGTCAAACAAAGATCCTGATTCTGCATCATCGGGATCGAACTGACCGGTAATAATAACCAGGTTCCTGCCGGCAGCCTTTTTGATCAGGTCATTGTCATACACACTTTCATTATTGTATACAATACTGTCGCTGAACAAAGCGTGAAAAAGGTCATTCATGACAAAACAGCCATACGGAGCTTTGTGCCTGTAATCGAAGGTTATTTTCCAGTCGACAGGCTTGCGGGCATAGTGCCGAACGACAACTAAAGCACTTAGCAGCACGCAGATCAAGATTACATATTTAATCCTATCCTTTTGCATGGATCAGTACATTAAATTCTACAAAAGATCGGGATAACAATGTATAATCCGCTTCATCAATACTGAAATGTCCATACCAGACCGCATTATATGTATTTACAAGAACCTCAAACACCGGAGCAAGCATGGTGTGATGCCTTTTCAACTCCTTCAGGTAGTCGATATTGGTTTTTTCAGCAGACCAGGATATCACGCCTTTTTCATCCAGACCTCTGAGGATGTTTAAAAAATGGTAACGCAAGGCTTTCCTGAAGTTTTTATGTTCCAGTTCAAATTGAATAGCTGCCTCCAGGTCTTCAACAACCTCATCCGCTCCTTCGATGATAAAATCTTTTTTAGGCGGGGTTTCGCTGGTATAGAAATACTTGTATAGCTTCATCCGCGAAATGGCGAAAATGAGTATTGCCGCTATAAGTACCCAGAAAAATATCCGGATAAAAATATTCAGCGCTTTAAAATAACCAGCCGGCAATTTCAGATGCCTGATGATCCACCTGACAAAGTTTTCCCAGAAGGTGTTGGGTTGTATCCCTATGACCGATGAATAGTCAAAATCCGGGTCAGCCCTGTACCTGGCAAAAAAATCCGGATCAACATGTCTGACTTTAATTGCTGCGGTATCCAGCAACGTGGAATCAATGACATAAGTTGACTGGCCTCGTAAGGAGGTAAAAAGCACAAGTAAAAAAGACAGTAAGCAGAACAGCGTTTTATTCATCCACCAAGATCTGATCAATTTTATCCTTTAATAATGGTTTTTCATTGGATTCAACCAGGCTGTAATAAAGGAAAGCCATGAGAATTGTCGGAAGAGCACCAATAATATAGGTCAACAAAGAGGTTATTGAATTAATTATATAATAGCCTGTACTAAAATCAAAACTCTCCACTTTCGCATGCTTCATGTTCATGAATAAGGTTTTCATGCCGAGTATCATTGCCGGAATAGAAAACAGTATAGAGATCAAATACACCAGGATGACCATTACGAACAAGGCACCAAGGACCATCCAGAATTTCGGTTTTACAAGCTTAATACTTCGGCCAAATGCATCTCCTAAACCTTTCCCTTCAATAACGATCAACGGAAGAAGCAGGCTGAGGGATACACCAAAGTAGATCCCTGGGATCACACAAAGAACTGTACCGATACCGATAACAATACCTGCAATCACAGAGGCCCCGAGTACAGGGAAGAAATTCCTCATGACTTCATCTCCCACTTCCTTAACCGTAAAATTACCGGAGCCGGACCTGACGTATAGCTTTACATACCCCAGGATGGTGCAGTTTAAGGAGGTGACGGCAATGATCACCAGGAGCATATCAAGAAAAAAGAAAAGCCCGAAACGCTGAAAAACAGCCATGGGATTATTCGAAGACATTGCTACATTCACATTCTGCTGCTGATGTATTCCGAACATCACACCCAGTATCGAAACTACCAGTAAAAAAGGAACAACATAATATAAAACGGCGGTTGCCAGACGCTTGAATTCCTGTCCGATAAATGAGAATGTTGCGTTGAACAATTCACCAAAATCGCGTTCCTGTCCGAACTTAATTTCATTGTGGTCCATACTTTGAAAGTTTTTGAGTTAATAGTTTTGGGTAAATGAAAAAGTAATATATAATGCCCGCAAGGGAGCATGCAATAAAAGCAAAGCGGAGGGCATAGTGAATTTCCGTATGCCTGGTAACAAAACCTTCAATAAATCCTGCAACGACGAAAAAAGGTACCAGTCCCAGTATAATTTTTGCTCCTTTCCTGGCCTCCCGTTTCAAAGCATAACCACGGCTGTAAGTGCCCGGGAAAATAAAGCTGTTCCCTATGGCTATACCGGCTGCCCCGGCCGTAATGATCGAAAAGATTTCGATAGTCCCGTGCAGCCATACGGTGGCGAAGGCATCCATGATTACGCCGTGCTGTGCCAGAAAAGTCTGAAAGGTGCCCAGCATAACTCCGTTTCTGAACAGGATGAAGCCGGTCCCAAAAGCGGTCAGTATGCCGGAAATGAAGGCAAAAAAGGAAACTTTGATATTGTTTAACGTGATCCCGAGGAACATATTTACTTCATTCATATTTTTGTAAACAGCCATCGGATCATTCTTTCCGATATTTTCCATCGTAAGGTTTACATATTTATCTCCAAGAATGATCCTTGTAAACCCCGGATCATATACTGTGGATAAAATACCGGCCAGCACGGAGACCACGAAAATGATCAGGGCAATAAGAAATTCCTTTCTAATACTGTAAAACAGTAGAGGAAATTCAGTTGCCCAAAACGCAGGGATCCGCTTTTTATCTATGGGCTTGTTCTGATAAATGATGCCATGAACTTTCCGGGTAAGCTCGTTCAGATAAACAGAGGCCTCACCCCCAGGGAAAAAGGTGTTTGCATAAGCAAGGTCATCCGTCAGTGTGATATACAGGCTGTACAACCTGTCGGGATCGAATTCTTTACTCTTTTGGAGCAGATGTTCAAATTCCTCCCATTTTTTAATATTTTTATGAAGAAATTGAATTTCTTTCACGTACCAATTTCGTTTATGGGTATTAAAGTTAGAAAAAAATAAATACGATCTATCTCCCGGGAAAATTTTTATGGAACAATTTACGATTCAAACGTCTCAGAATGTCGGTATCGTGCAGGCATATGCAAGCATAGGTGAGCGTATTACCGCTGCCATTATTGATTATTGTATTATGGGAACCTACCTGTTTGCCACTCTTGTCATCGGCGGCCTGTCCAAAAGCGGATTTGGCATTATTATCCTAGGTATCCCGGTACTGGTGTACCACCTCCTGTTCGAAACATTCATGAACGGCCAGAGTCCGGGAAAGAGTGTCATGAAGATCAGGGTCGTTTCTGAAAATGGCACTGCATTGTCCTTCACAAATATCTTTATCCGGTGGGTCTTCAGGCTGATTGACATCACGATCTCATTGGGTTCAATTGCCACCATCTTCATTATCTCCAGTAAAAAGAAACAGCGTATTGGTGATCTCACTGCCGGGACGATCCTCATACGGACAAAGCAGAAACGCAGCAGGTCTTTGTTCGTTGAACTCCCTGAAGATTATGCCCTTGTATATCCGCAGGTGTCGTTGTTGAATGAAAAAGACATACAGGTGGTGAATGAAGTACTTGATTTCCTGAACTCTTCAAAAATGAACGAGGAATCCCGCTTTTATGCTTACAACGCAAAAAAGAGGCTGGTGGATAAAATGGGTATTGATACTAACCAAAAAGCGTTTGAGTTTTTGGAAACGATCATGCGGGATTATAATTTTCTGAATAAGTAGAGGATGCGGAGAGGGCTGACGATACGAAACAGAGCGCCGGTCGTCACCCCACAGTTTGACTAACCGGTCCGGCTTTTTTCTCATCTCATTAAAAAAAAAGGTGACTACTCTTCACCTGTCATTTCACTGAAATATTATTGCAGTTGAAGGGAAAAATGCCCTACATCAGATCGATTCGTCAAAATGACGGTCATACATTCAGGTATGTTGATAACTTTTCGTCAAAAAGTTGAAATGGCGACGCTGAGATTTGGAGTGGGATTCCCATTAAGGGCGGACGGATGGACGGCGGGGGTGGGATCCCGGTTTATCTAAAGACCTCTTAAGAATAACGAAGCCCATTGCTATACCCTGCCGGCATCCCCTCCTCTCCCTGCTGAAAAATCTCCTACTATATCCCTCCCTGAATCATTACATCCAATTCGTGCATTCGTGGCCTCTCCCTACCCCATCCATATACCTGAATCCTACTCATTCCATTCGTGCATTCGTGGCCATCCCCTTCTCCATTCGTATACCTGATTTTTAACTGTCCCATTCGTGCATTCGTGGCTATTCACTTCTCCATTCGTATACCTGAATTTTACCTGTCCCATTCGTGCATTCGTGGCTATTCCCTCTCCATTCGTATACCTGAATCTTACCTGTCCCATTCGTGCATTCGTGGCTATTCCCTCTCCATTCGTATACCTGAATCTTACCTGTCCCATTCGTGCATTCGTGGCTATTCCCACTCCATTCGTATACCCGAATCTTACCTGTCCCATTCGTGCATTCGTGCCCATTCTCTACACCATCCGTATACCTGAATTTTACATGTCCCATTCGTGCATTCGTGGCTATTCCCACTTCCATTCGTATACCTGAATCTTACCTGTCCCATTCGTGCATTCGTGGCTATTCAATTTATTCGGAGCAAGTAATTTAATTTAATGACCCATTGTACACGCCTTGATCCTGCCACAACCCTCAGACCAATTATCCAGCAACATTTATCATTGCCATTCTGTGTTTCTCTGCGGCAAATCTTCTTTTATCATTATCCACGCCTTGATCCTGCCTCAACCCCAGACCAATTATCCGGCAACATTTATCATTGCCATTCTGTGTTTCTCTGCGGCAAATCTCCTTTTGTCATTATACACGCCTTGATCCTGCCTCAACCCGCAGTCCAATTATCCGACAACTTTTATCTTTGCCAAGCTGTGCTTCTCTGAGGCAAATCTCCTTTTGTCGCGTATGGACACCTATTAACGGCTCTATTAAATTTTATGCAAAGAAATTAATCATCTATTTCTTATATTCGTAAATCTAAATCCGGTATACATGAGCATCCTCTTCCAATCTGTCTGGATCGCCTGGCTCCTCTCCGAGATCCTTGTCAACCGGCTCTTCCGTTCGAAGCAGGCTAAATCCAAAGAGCTGGATAGAGGTTCCATTTACCTGATCTGGATCTCCATCACCGTTTCCATCACCCTTGGTGTGATATGTGCCTACCGCATCCAAACCCCCATTATGCACTCCGGATTTGTCAGTTATGCCGGACTGGCCATCATTGTTGCCGGAATGATCATCAGGTTCCTCGCCATCCGCACACTCGGCAAAGCCTTTACGGTCAACCTTGCCTTGAACGAAAACCATCAGCTTGTTGCCCACGGAATGTTTAAATATATCCGGCACCCTTCGTATTCTGCATCATTACTCTCGTTTATCGGATTCGGTCTCTCACTCAACAACTGGATAAGCCTGGCTGTGGTTTTTGTCCCTGTGATGCTGGCTTTTCTTTACCGGATCAGCATCGAAGAAAAAATGCTGATGGCACAGCCCGGACTGGACTATGCCCGATATAAATCCAAAACAAAACGGTTAATCCCAAAAATTTATTAATCTCATGGCAAAAATTTACCAGATCAACATCTCATTAAAAGGCTCAAAGCCTAAAATCTGGAGGAGAATACTTATCTCTTCAGATATTGTGCTTTCAGATTTTCATAAAATCATCCAGACAACCATGGGCTGGACAAATTCTCACCTCCATCAGTTTGTAAAAAACCAGACTTTCTACCTGGAAAGACACCCGGATAACGATATGTGGGATGAGCTGAACAACGTCGACTACAAAAAAATCAAAATCTCTGATCTTCTGAAATCCGAAAAAGAAAAGATCGTTTACGAGTATGATTTTGGTGACGGTTGGGAGCATGATATAGTCCTGGAAAAGATTCTGCCTTATGATAAAAATGCAGAATACCCGGTTTGTCTGGCAGGTAAAATGAGATGCCCGCCTGAAGATTGCGGAGGTGTGTGGGGGTATACTGATATGCTTGAAATATTGAAAAACCCCGGTCATGGGGAATATGAAAGTTACATCCAGTGGTTACCGGATGATTTTGATCCTGCCAGTTTCAATCTGGATGAAGTAAACGAAATGCTCAAAACGAAAGATTACGGTATGATGATCTTAGATGATGAGGACTTTTTTAGCTGATCATTTTCTGAAAAACCCGATCACAGCTTCTTTTCCTCCAGGATCTGACCTGAGCCGGAGACCGTAATCAGGAACCTGTTCAGATCCCTGTCCCTGACGATAACTTCATAATCGATCAGGTTCCCCTTGTTTCTCAAAACAGCATTCATAATCTCACCCCTGGCTTCCATCCGCGACTTCAAAATTTCCGGCAGATATCCTTCCGGCAGATTGGCTTTATATTCAAGTAATGAGCCTTCCTGGGTAAACAGGGCAATATGTTCGAGGTTGTCACGGTAAAATATGGCCTCAAATCCATTCCCGTTCCGGTACCAGTCCGTCCTGACAGCATCCCCGAAATTCAGGTTAAAAGCCTGCATACACGATTCCGGTGGATTAATGCTGTTGCCGGTTAAGACATTATTAAGAAAATTCTTCATTGTATGATTGCTTTGTATATTGACGGTATAAATATGATTAGTAACAGTGATCACTCGCCCGGAAATCTTTTCCGGTACAAAAAGATTACCCTGGTGCGTGCCCTCTTAAGCCTCATTTTCACGGCATCTTCACTGATTCTCAGAGCCTGTCCGATTTGCCTTACCGACATATTGTGCTCATATTTCATCAATAGGAGAGCCTTCTCTTCGGGATGGATCAGTTCCAGAACCAGAAGCAGCTTATCGTAGGAAATGCCATCCGGGTTCTCATCCGGCTCATCCATGATCTCCGGCATCCCCTGTTCACGGTCCCATTTCGGGTAATGCAGTTTTTTCTTCATCCGCAGGTAATCGATGCAATGATTATAGGTGATGGAATATAACCAGGATGAAAAGGACGACGCCTGTTTGAATGTGGTCAGCTTTTCAAAGGCCTTTGATAAAATATCTTCAGCCAGTTCTTCCGCCGTTTTCCGGTCTTTGGCGAAACTATAGCACTTATCCAGAACTTTTGGATAGTAGCGGTTGTAAAGGGCTTCGAAATACCGCGATGAACCATCACTCTTAATTTTTCCGATTAATTCATCGTCATTTAATGAAACAAAAAGGTCTGTCTTCATTTTCTTGAACATTCACGAGAAAATAATTCATTTAAGTTATTAGCCTCGTATTCTGTCCCGCTGCAGCGGGAGAACTTTCATGCATCTGGCTTCCTGAATTCAGCATAATTTTATTCGCTTTGTTCATGAGATCGCTTCGCTATGTTACTCCTGTTGGTCGTGAGATCGCTTCGCTATGTTACTCCCGTTGGTCGTGAGATCGCTTCGCTATGTTAATATCCTTTATGCCGACTCCATCCAAATTTATCGCCGTGGCATGAAAGTTTCATTCCGGCAAAGTTACCATTCCGGACCATTAACCTGAAATCTATTTTGAAAAACATGTTATCTCACTGATTTTCTGTGATCTGAAAATTTTTTTGATTTTAAGGTTACTTAGTGGTTCTCTTCCGTCATAATAGCGAAGTTTCAGAAAGACATCATGCACAACGGCGTTCCATTCTTACCCCGCAAGCAGGATGCCATTACTGGATTTATCAGAACAACAATAAAAAAGAACCTTAAATGATTTGCATTATGAAAACAAAAGTTTTTCCGGTTTTATTCGTCATCGCAATGACAGCTTTGATTTTTACGGGCTGCTCAAAAGTTCCACAGGCAGAAATTGATTCTGCCAAAGTAGCCATCCAGGCTGCAGATTCTGCCGGTGCAGACATGTATGTACATGATAATTATGTTGCCTTGCAGGATTCATTTAATGCCGTAATGGTCACCATCGAAGGGCAGAAATCGAAGTTCATGAAGAACTTCTCAGGTGTAAAAGAAAACCTGGCAGGGATTACACAGATGGCTGGTCAGGTTCAACAGCAGGCAGAAAGCCGTAAATCGGAACTAAAACTTGAAATTCAGAATACCATTACTGAAGTCAAAGCCCTGATAGATACAAACAACCAGTTAATCCTCCAGGCTCCCAGGGGAAAAGAAGGAACGACCGCACTTGTAGCGATCAAGGGGGAACTGAGCGCTATCGATAGCTCCATCAGTGAAGCCAACACGATGTTTGCAAATGGCGAATACATGGCAACGCTTGATAAAGTAAAGGCTGCCAAAGAAAAAGCAACCTCCATCAACACTGAACTGACGGGTGTTATCGCTAAGTATAAAGCCAACATAAAAAACAGAAAAGGCTGAACCACTTACCCATCCATATAGATTGAGGGTATCCTGTAAGTAACAATGATATAGTTCCTGAATTCTGATTGCACGTTCCTCCTGTCCAATTCGCAAGGGGGACCGGTTCAGCAGAAATAAAGGGCAGTCATAAACTTAGGGGATACCCTCTTTCAGATATTTCCGGCTGATCATGAAAACTAAGAAAATTTATATACTTATGCTTTCCTTAATATTGATTTCTTTGACCATATTGGTCTTTGTCTGGGCTTCAGGAAGAGGAAATCCCCAGGCCGAGATGACGGTAGCAAGGAAGAGACTGACTGAGGCCGAATCGATACGTTCATCCAGATATGCCCGCCGGCAGTTTCAGAATGCCTGGAACTACTACGATTCAGCTATGCGTGAATGGAAAAAGGAAAACGGACGGTTCTTCCTGTTCCGAAACTTCGACAAAACAAAGGAGTATGCCCGGCAGGCGGATATTCTTGCCGGAGATGCAATTGAAACGACCAGAAATAACGTTTCAGATGCTAATGACCTGCTCGGGAAGAAAATCACCTTTCTTGAAGATCAACTTAACATTTTTGACCGGCACTATGGCAATTTCCCTTTCAGCAACAAGGATAGAAATGAACTCAACAGGAGTAAATTATTGTTGAAAGAAGGCATCCAGGCTTACAATAAAGGTAACTATTCGTCGTGCAGATCCAAGCTGGATTATGTCGATTCCACAGTTACTATACTTCAGAAAGATTATGATAAGAAATTCAACGTCTATCTGAGCCGGTATGAAGAGTGGGAGCACTGGATCGGCCAGGGTATCAACTATTCACGCAAACATAAGACCTGTTGCGTCATTGTGGATAAATATGCCAGGAAGGCCATGCTTTATAAAAGTGGCCATATGATAGGGAATTTTGAGGTCGAACTTGGAGCAAACTGGATCGGTGATAAAAACCAGCAGGGTGACAGATCCACTCCCGAAGGTCAGTATAAAATTACGGGTAAATTGTCAGGCGGGGCTACCTCGTATTATAAAGCCCTCGTTCTCAATTATCCGAATGATGATGATAAAAAACGGTTTTTGCAGAACATAAGAAACGGACTGATAAATCCGGATGCCAGGATAGGCGGTCATATAGAGATCCACGGAGAAGGGGGGAAAGGCACAGACTGGACCGATGGTTGTATCGCCTTTAAAAACGAGGATATGGATAGACTTTACGATTTATGTGCGATCGGCACTCAGATCATTATTGTAGGATCGGCTAAGCGGCTGGAAGAACTATTCGAGGATAACAAGTGAAAACCTTTATTACAACTTTAAAAACTGATTACCCGGATAGAAAACTTAGAGAAACTGGCGTAAGAGGTGCCGGACATCTTTTTTCCCCGGTGATTTCCCTCCTAAAAATCAAAGGGTTTTTTATCAGTCATTCCTTGCAGATCCTGATTCCGGCAATGGCCGTCTGTATTCCTCTCCTTACCCGTCTTTTGGTATGGAACATTTCGCCTGAAAGGAACACTGCAACAAATAAAGACCCTCAGGAAATAGTCAGGGCACAGCTTCTCACCGGACAAACCATCAGGCAACTGGACAGAAAACTGGCCTCAAAGATCCCAAAATCCTATTACCTGGTCATCAACAGCACACTGAATGAGTTCCGGTTATACCGCGGCAACAGCCTTGTCCGAAAAGACAAGTGCTCTACCGGGAGCTATGTTCTCCTGAAAAACGGACCTCAGCAGCAATGGATGTTCAAAACACCGAAGGGTGAATTCAGGATCCTGGGTAAAACCACCTCCCCGGTGTGGAAAAAACCCGACTGGGCTTTTATTGAAGATGGACTCCCCGTCCCGTCAGCAAATGACGGTTCCCGTTACGAGTACGGTGTACTGGGAGACTATGCTCTCAGTCTTGGAAACGGTTACCTGATCCATGGCACGTTATACCAGCGGTTTCTGGGATTGCCGGTCACCCATGGCTGTATCCGGCTGAACGACGAGAACCTCGAACTGGTATACCATTCACTGCAAATCGGATCCAAAGTCTATATCTACTGAAAGAAATATGCATATCATACATTCCATATCCCGATTCTTCCGCAACCTGAGCCGGGTACAAAAGATCTTGTATCCCTGCAGCCTCGCAGTATTCCTGTTCCTGATGAGCATTGCCCTCTCTCCACTCGGGAAGATGCGGGGACTTGAAGCTGCAGCCCGTCAGGATTCAACGGTTGGAGTTGAAAACATGGCTATTATTGACAATCCTGAATTATCCGGTATGGTCAGGCTGAAATCATTTAAAGAAGCCCTTCTTAAACTTTCGGAAAAAGATTCCATCCAGCTTGTGGTTAACCTTTCGGACAGCACCGTGTGTTTGTATATCAGCGGTGTCAAAATCCATCAGGTCAGCATCGCTGATTTTAAGCCTGATCCTTTGCTGGCGAAAATGACGGGCTACGATTATGAAAAAATCTTTTCCCGCCCTTTGATGATTAAAAACCAGTCAGGCACCATTGTCAAAGAGCCGGTTGTAATACGGCTGGCCCCTAAAGACACCATGGAGGCTGCGTTGAATGCATGGCAACCAGACACCCTGATTCAGAACCCTGCTTTTCTAAAGCTTCAACTGGATTATGGTATAAACCTGGTAATGACACAGGACACCATGGCTTCCTTCAGGGACCGGTGGGCCGGTTTCCGGTTTTACACTACCACAGGCCTAACAGAGATCATGAAAGACCTTGGAAAGATTTTTACCTTCAAAAGACCCGAATATCAACCCACCATACGAATTAAAATACCCCAGGATGATTTGCGTGCCATCTTCCGGGCACTGCCTCAGCAGGCATATGTCGTTTTGTACCTGCCAGGCTAAGTTCCGTCTCCGGACAAGAATTTTTCATTCCCGCAGAAGTTACTTCAATCAGTCTCCTCGTCCAAATACAAGGTGAACAGGATACGACAATCATTCAAATTGAATTAAAGCCATGACAAAGAAAATAAGTATTCAGCACAGTCAGGATAAGCAGGAAAGATCGAATATCAGGAATTTGATCATCGTGTTTTCAGTTATGTTCCTGATGCTTGCCTTTATGGCCTATGCCTTTTTAAAGATGTAATCCGATTAAAGAATGAACGTACGGATTAACGCAGGGGGAACATGGACCGTTGGAGAGAGCAAGGAGGGGCTTACCCGGGTCAGCCGCCCGGGTTCACCACCGATATGTTGTTACCGTCGTGATCAGACCTGATAACAACGGATTTCAGGTTACTGACCAGGTTCACCCTTAGAAAATGGGTTGAATCATGGGTTTCAACATCCTCGCAATAAGATATGCTTCCCGAAGGATAGTTCTTTTTGATGTAAGCCTGAAGAGATGCGGGGAGGCTCATATCCGAGATAACTTCAGCAGTTTCAATCCAGAGTCCGTCTTTATCGAAGACCGAAGTGAACATACTTCCCCGTTTATAAAATTCGAAGGAATAGTTGCCGTTATCAAGGCTCCAGTCATCAACTTTTGTTTCGGGATATTTGGTTTTGAAAGCAGAATCTACTTTTTCAGGAACTTTGTTGTCCTGACAGCGGGCAGTAAGAGAAATGCCCAGCAACGCAAAAAAGATTACGGTTTTCATTGCATTACGGTTTGGTGATTCCCGCTATTAGGACGGGCGCACCCGAAATTGTAACGTATTTTTTGATGGAAAATGAAGACCGGCAATGAAGATCGCTTTGAATTCTTTTGGAATGCGATTTTCAATGAGTTACCAGGTAGCTTTAGGATTTGCTTCCAGAACTTGTAGCAATTCGAAAAAAAGCGTAATGGTGCAAGGAAGGTTGTAAGATTAAAGGATAAGAAAAGGCTTGAAATCGAATTGAGCCCCTTTTTGTAGCGAGAGCGAGACTTGAACTCGCGACCTTTCCGATTACCATCGGGACG
Source organism: uncultured Bacteroidales bacterium (assembly GCA_963732905.1). Taxonomy (GTDB): domain Bacteria; phylum Bacteroidota; class Bacteroidia; order Bacteroidales; genus DASQZK01. Next base: position 39,107 of record CAVTBM010000001.1, on the reverse strand, counting down.
CTCCAACCAGCTGAGCTACCTTCTCTCTGATGCAATTAAGTTTTGAATAAAGGCTTTGCTTTTCATCTTTTTAATTTGCTTCTCTCTTTTCAGCGCATCAGTCCTGGAAGCATATTATTCAGAATAAACCAGCTTCCAGGGCCGGTAAGGTTTTGTAGACTGTGTGGAACCGCTATTATGCTTATAAAGGCGGGTTTCTATGTCAGCATAATAGCCGACATAATAGCGATCCTTAACTTTACTCTGAAGTATATAAACATAAAATGGCATAATTAAAGAAAATAAAAAAAGACTTCAGAATAAATTGAAGCCTTTTAAAGTAGCGAGAGCGAGACTTGAACTCGCGACCTCATGATTATGAATCATGCGCTCTAACCAGCTGAGCTACCTCGCCATTATTTTATTTCAAAGCTCTGACTGTCGACCTTCCCGATTACCATCGGGACGCTCTAACCAGCTGAGCTACCTCGCCATCATAAGACGTACAATAGAACGTCTTTCGGGCTGCAAATATACTATTTTATTTCTTTTTTAGACAAATGAAACATTCCTTCCATGGTGAAATTTATAAATTTTCCTGGTCAGTCGTTCCTACACTAGATGCAGACTGAAGATTTGATCAGTATGGTGAACAGGGTGGTAATGAAGCTTGATATTGGATAACATACAGGAAGTCAAAATGCTACGGAAAGGGCAAACCTGTTGATTACGCTTATAAAGAGCAGGATTAAACGTTCCTGGGCTTTTTCAAATATGGTATCGGTAATCAGGCGGCAATTAATTAATTATGTCAACATATACAACTTCCTGGAAGATCACGAAGGAACCTGGAGAAAGCTTATTAAGCAACAAGCGAATGAATACGAAAATTCTTTATTCCCGGAAATGGGGGGTCTTACTTTTGAAAAATGAAAAAACCTAAATTGATTTTCAGGCAATTGGATCAATGAATTTATTAATTTTTCGTTTTACCGGACAACAGTGGTTGCAAAGATAATACTCTGAGACATCCAGCCAGTTTTAAAGACACATTTGCAGCTTGAAATTCGGAAGCTGCAAATAAGCCTTAAGCTTATATCGATGGTTTGGTTTTAGAACATGTGAATTATGTAACTTTTTTCAATAATTGTGTAAAACATATATAAAACACTATTTATATTTTTAAAAAAAAACAAAAATTGAATTAATTGACTACCAGCTTAACTTGTTGGTAATGTATCTGTAGTAAATATATATATTTGAAAATAGATGAAAAAAATAGAACATAAAAGTTTAGATAATATATTTCCTAAATCACAAACTGGAATTCAGGGATTTGATGAAATAACTAATGGTGGATTGCCCAAAGGCAGACCAACCCTGGTCTGTGGTGGGGCAGGCTGTGGAAAAACACTTTTTGGAATTGAGTTTCTTGTTCGTGGTGCAACTCAGTTTAATGAACCAGGGGTATTTATGTCATTTGAAGAAACAAATGAAGAATTAACCATAAATGTTGCTTCACTTGGTTTTGATCTGGAAAAACTTATAAAAGATAAAAAACTTGCACTTGACCATGTACATATTGAACGCAGTGAAATAGAAGAAACAGGGGAATACGATTTAGAAGGATTATTTATACGACTTGGTTATGCAATTGATTCAATTGGAGCAAAGCGTGTTGTGTTAGACACGATTGAATCATTATTTGCCGGATTGCCAAACCAACTGATCTTACGGGCTGAACTGCGTCGCTTATTTAGCTGGTTAAAATCTAAAGGTGTTACATCAATAATAACAGGTGAGCGTGGTGAAGAGACTCTTACCAGGCAAGGATTAGAAGAATATGTATCAGACTGTGTTATAATGCTCGATCATCGGGTAAACGAACAAACTTCTACACGTCGTTTACGTGTTGTAAAGTATCGTGGGTCAATACACGGTACTAATGAGTATCCGTTTCTGATTGATGAAAATGGTTTTTCGGTGTTACCTGTGACTTCCTTAGGATTAATGCATATTGTATCAAATGAAAGAGTCTCAAGTGGAATAACTGAACTTGATGAAATGCTTGAAGGAAAAGGTTTTTACCGTGGAAGTACTGTGCTTATATCCGGTACTGCAGGAGTAGGAAAAACCAGTATATCAGCTCACTTTGCAGAAGCGGCATGTAAACGTGGTGAACGTGTTCTGTATTTCTGTTTCGAAGAGTCTCCCAGCCAGTTAATACGTAATATGCATTCGATCGGTATAAAATTAGAACCATGGATCAAAAAAGGACTTTTACAATTACATGCGACCCGTCCGACATTTTATAGTCTGGAAATGCATCTTGCTAAAACTCACAAAGCTGTTAATGAATTCAAACCTGATATTGTTATTCTGGATCCGATAAACACCTTCGTCATTGGTGAAAAAGAGTCAGAAGTAAAAACAATGTTGATGCGCATTGTTGATTTTCTTAAGGCTAATCAAATAACAGCATTGTTTACCAGTCTGACTTCAGATGAAAGCCTATTAGAGAGTTCTGATGTCGGAATATCATCCCTGATAGATACCTGGTTATTACTTCGTGATATAGAATTAAACGGTGAACGAAACAGGGGAATGTATGTTCTAAAAGCGCGGGGTATTGCTAACTCTAACCAAATCCGGGAGTTTATTTTAACCAGCCGGGGCGTTAAATTGCGCGAAGTTTATATTGGTGCCAGTGGAGTTTTGACAGGCTCAGCCCGTATTGCACAGGAAGCCATTGAAAATGCCGATGTGTTGACACGTAAGCAGAATGTAGAACGAAAAAAGCGTGAAATAGAACGAAAAAGAAGGGCTTTGGAAGCACAGATTGAAGCTTTGCATGCCGATTTTGAATCGGAAGAATCCGAAGCTGTTAAGATGATAGAAACTGAACAGGATATGATTAAACGGTTGGAACTGGATAAAGTAGAAATGGCAGTAAGCAGAAAAGCTGACAGGTAAAATATTAGACCAGTTGATTTGATAAAATAATCTAAAAGAGTATTGGATGAAAACATTGGGAAAAAGTTCCGTTAAAAGAAAAAAAGAGGAAAATGCGGTTACTGCAGCAAATGATAAATGGGTACTTCGATTATATGTTGCAGGACAAACACCAAAAGCCCTGACTGCATTTAGAAACCTGAAAAAGATATGTGAAAATCAATTGAACGGTAAATACTCTATTGAAGTCATTGACCTTTTGGTAAATCCCCAGTTAGGTGTAGAAGACCAGATTCTTGCCTTACCGACTTTAGTAAGAAAACTTCCAATACCTGTCCGTAAGATAATAGGTGATCTCTCTGATACAGAAAGAGTACTTGTTGGTTTGGATTTATTGCCTGTCAACTGATTTTTTAATACAAAACTTATCAGAGATAATTATGAAAGATAAGAAAAAGATAAAAAGCTCTACTGAAAAGTTTGATATGACAACATCTGCTCAAGGTAAGGACAGATATATTTTACGTTTATATATAACAGGTACAACAAAACGATCAATCTCAGCATTAACAAACCTGAAGAAGATTTGCGATGAATATCTTGAGGGACGATATGAACTTGAAGTGATCGATCTTTATAAAAAACCAAATTTGGCAAAAGGTGACCAGATAATTGCTGCCCCGACTTTGCTTAAAAAACTGCCACTTCCATTCCGTCGTATAATTGGAGATATGTCAAACAAAGAAAAAGTGATATTAGGATTAGACCTTAGAGAAGTGAAAGAAAAGTAAGTTTTCCGTTAAGTTTGGAACAATTCATTTTATAGAATAAATAAATGACCAAAACGAAAGAACAGCTCATTATTGAAAATGAAGAATTACATTCCCGCATGGTCGAAATTGAAGAGGCTCTTACAGCAATCCGAAATGGAGAAGTGGACGCGATAATGGTTTCTGGCAGGAAGGGAGAACAAGTATATTCTGTTAGTTCTGCTGAAACACCATATCGTACTTTCATTGAGGAGATGAGCGAAGGAGCAGTAACTCTTACAAAAGAGGGTACTATTATCTATTGTAATCAAAGATTTACGGAAATTGTACAGTTTCCATATGAAAGGATAGTGGGTTCTTCACTTAAACAATTTATCATTCCTGATGATAATCCAAAATTAGATTCCTATCTTGCTAATCTGACTAATGACAAGCATGATGTTTTGATTGTATCCCTAACCAACACATTATACCTTAGATTGTCTATTCACCATTTACCACCATATCTTCAAGGTGATAATTATATACTTATAGCAACTGACATTTCAGACTTAAAGAAAAAAGAATTTGAACTTAATGAAATAATTGTCAAGTTAGTAAATCATATACAAGAATTACGGGCTTTGCGAATCAACAATATTAGTGAAACTTTAGATGTTGAAGGAAGAAAAAATAAATTAGAGATTGCAAATAATAAACTGTATAAAGAGATCCGCAAACTTAATCGGTTAGTAGTAAAATTAAAGCAGAAGCAAAAGATGGCAACTACTTGATATCATCATATTTTTAAAATATATCCATTCCCGTCCCTGTTGTCAGGCACATTACCATACAGAAAATTACTTTTTAAAAGGGAATCTCAGGTTTACGTAAAGAGCCTTCCGGCCCGTCCCTGCCATTCAACGAGAAAGGCGGCTAAATCAGAAAGAGTTTTTTCATCAAGACAAACACAAAATTTGCCCAGCAGCTACACGCGGTAAATTTCATGCCGGTTACTCGTTTTTTATGAAATATTTCCTGAAAATCAACTACTTTTATTAAACGAATTTTTTCGTGGCGGTACGAAACTTACCGCTGTGTAGGTATAATAAACATGTTCCTAAAATTCTTATTTAGGGTGATATGTGCATAAAAATTGAACAATATAAAATTTCGATTTCTATAGCTAAAGTCAACTTCTTCCTAAGAGTTTTCCAATTGAAAAATCTATTAAATCCTCCCCTGGATATAAATGCTCAAATAAAGTAACGATTATTGGGCCTTCATTTTTTCGCACAACAAAATAAAAAAATCACTACATTTATAATAGCTTATCAACACAGCAATTATTTTTGCCAAACCATCTTTCAGTTTTTCACCCTGATATTGTTTCTTTGGTTAAGATCATGCCTTGGAAATGAAACCCTTATTATATGCATCCCCAATGAAAATAAAACTCTCAATTCTATTCGCTCTTATTTCCATAGTTTGCTACCCGCAACATCAGCAATTCAGCCCTTTTAGTGAATCGCATAAACAAGAGGTAATTGAAATCAGTAAGGAAATCATTCAATTAATTAATTCCAAAGACTTTACAAGTTTGGAATCCTACTTGACCAATAATGAAACCAATTTACAAGGACAACTGTGGTTGAAAAATGGTGAGTATTTAAAATTGTTAAAGTCGTTATCTACTGGAATAACCTTCAATGAAGATGAATCTGCTGCCTATACATTCGATGATGTTCTATCTGGTACTTTAAGAAAACAAGTTTCAATCGATCTTTATCGTGTGTTTAGTGATCTTAATATATTAGTAAGAGGAAAATATATTGATTTAAAGGATTCAGCCAAATATGATTACAGCTTAGTTTATGGCAAGTTTGATGATAGATGGAAGCTCACAGCAATTCATCTCTCAAATGTAAATCTAATGATAAAACACACTAATGATCTGACTGGATTTCGGGTTGAACAAATTGAGGAGATGAATATATCCGTCCCGATTCCTCCAAATTTTTCTGAGCGTCAGATAGATGGTAATATGATTACTTTTGTTTTAAAGGGTGAAACACCAAGGGATGCTGCTGTACAAATTGTATCAGTGGAACTGAAAGCACCTATTGAATTCATGACTTATAAATGGGCAGAATATGTTGCGTTGAGCAGATATGATAATTCCTCATTTAGAGCAAGACTGCACCCTCTTGGAATCATCTATGAATATAAAATTATTGACGAAAATGGAGATAAAAATAAAGGCATTACTGTTGGCATAGAGATCAATGACAAAGTGGTTTTTCTTCAATATTTCTCATTTCTGGAAACCTATGATAATATTTGGAGAGAAATTGATCTTATGATTAGAAATATTGGAGTTATAAATGAGCTGTAATTATTATGATTTCCATCTTGTACATCCACATCGTGATTAATAATGATAAATTACTAATTATTTTCGTAAATATTTTAAAACAGTACCTTCATTACCAACAGCATAACCTACATTGTCAGAAGGAAAACAGAGATCGGTAATATATTTATTTCTTTCCTTAGTCATAACATAATCCCTCTCTTCTCCGGCAAATCTCGTAAAGATTTTCCCCCCGGCTAAATAATAAAATTCTTTATTATCAATAAGTACAAGATTTTCCTTCCTTATCCAGATACTATCTGCAGTCCATGTTGCTCCGCCATCTCTGGTCATTAAATGCTCATCCGCCAGATAGCCAACCAGGGGACTTGTAAAATATACGCCTCTGGGGTCGAGTGATCAGGAAAATATCTTTTCCCAATGTTCGCCCAGATCATTTGTTCTGTAAAGTTCTGATTTTTCGTTTATAATATAAGCCGTATCACTTGAATTGAAACAAATGACTTTGTTCAGATCATTAAAAAGGGTGGGATAGGTACCGGTTATTCCCCCCGGGTATTCAATGGATAAACATTTCCAGGATTCGCCTCCGTCATGTGTTGAAAACAACAGGTCAATGCTATTCATAACGGGACCTTCATATACGAAACCATTATTCTCATCGATGAAACAAAGATTATTAAATGCGTCAGCGTTTGATCCAGAGTAATAGTGAATACAATCTCCCAATATCTTGGTCCAGGTCTTTCCGCCGTCTGTGGTCTTATATACGCCCTCCCCCTCGGATATCACATATCCCACATTTTCATTGATAAACTGCATATCCCTGATGCTGATAACAAATGGCGTTTCAATCTCCTGCCAGCTTAAACCTCCGTTACTGGTTTTGTACAAGACGGGATTTGGATCCTGGTCAGGTCCAAATTCATATTCATGGTAAAACCACCCATTGTCGGGGGCATAAATAAGGGTATCACCAAATCCTGCAGAATGAAAAATCTTTTTTTTAATTTTAATAAATGAAGCTCCTCCGACATAGCCTACCTGATCATTAAGCATGCATATTGATTTCAGGCCTACATTCCTGTGTAACGAAATATCCTTCCATTCATAGGTAGGAGATTCTTGTTTTTCGCATGAAATCAATGCGAAAATCCATAGCATAATGAAGGGAATGATCTTTTTCATATTTTCTTACTTTAGATTGTATTCTTAAAATGGACATTCCTCACCCTTACATATTGAGGATTTCATAGGTTGGTCGGGGTGATTACATGGTTCAGTAAATACCATTTCATTGCCAGTCTTAAATTATCATGATCTTTAATCAAAAATATCAGTGAATTCTTCAAAACAATCCATACCACTTTCCTAACTTGATTCTACATAATCGTTGTACTCTAGATGAATTATATCTAATATACAAAGAACTTAATTTATTATGAAAAAATGTTGAGATAAATATGAGATTGATACGATTTGAGTCACACCCTTACACCTTCGATTTGCCTTTTATTATTAAATTTTTAGTTACTATATCTCTATTTTTAACAAGAGCTTTCAATACACTTGTGTCCGGTATACCGAATAGCTGTTGCACACCCTACGGGGCGCCGTGTTTAATGTCGTCCATCTTTATATCGCTTGCGGCCTCCTATGGTAGGCTTAGTTCATCGTGATTACGTAATTTTGTGATCGAATTGTTGATTGTTCGCACGAACTGGCTAATATTAATCAACGGATTATCCAAAGAGGCCCTATCGGGGTCAGAGAGCGATAGAATAATTGACAAGAAAGGGTCTCAGGCGCCCCGTAGGGTGTGCAACCAATTTTGAAAAGAGAATAGTTGAAGTTAACAACAAATGCCAAATTAAAACTCGAATGTCCGAACCAAAGTACGGCAATGCAAACTACTGAAGTTTCAACGTCCAGCCACTCTTGCAGCAATCCCAATGGTGGCTATTCGTTTTGTCAATCCAAAATTAAAGGAAATTTATTTATTGTCTCGTGATATTTTGTATACACGGTTTCAATGGCGTTGTCAAAATGGTAGTCTGAGAGTTTTGCAATAAAAGTTTTATCCTTTCCTAGGATTTCATCTCTAACATGGGTTATAAATTTAAATTCATAGTTCAAATATTCAAGGGTCTTATAAATACTTGATTGGTATATACCTGCTCCTAGTATTGATTTTACGCAGTGTCTGTGCAAAAAGTAAAAATAATATCGGAGTACAGAATTCAATCCTGACTTGAAAACTGTTGGTGATGTTGCTGCAAATGTTATGTTAAGCGTTGGAAACAAAATGAAGTCAGTGGAGTTGTGCTTAAAATTTACGTCGTCATTTTCTAATTCAATTTGATTGTAGTAGATGTTTCCTCGCATTGTTGATAAAGGTTCGTCTTGGTTATTTAAGGCCAACAAAACAATTCCTTTACTGTCTTTATCTGTCCACTTGCAATACTCGTCAAATACTTCATCATTTACGATATGAAAGTTTTCCGAATTGTGGTAAGACGTTCTACGAAGTTGTTCTATTATATCAGAATAATTTTTGTTCGCAAATATAACCTTACCAATAGAATTGTCCATAAGATGCTTTTATAAATTTTAAAATGGTTGAATTGATGATTAAAATTACAGCCAACGTCTATATACGTTCAATTACTGAATATATTTTCTTTGCATCGTTTGCATTTATGAATATATATTTCCAAATGAGTCATAAATGATCACGCATTTCCCAAGTTCATGTCATCAAACAGATCTTTGAAACTAAGACCAGTTCACTACCTGGGTATACCGTTGAGTGGCTGTCACGCTTTTCTGTCGTTCTTCGGAAATCATTTCTTTGAGAGCTTCTTTTTGACATGCCATTCGAAGGTAACATATTGTGAAAAATAAAACGGTTATACCCTGCAAACGCCCAACAGTCATCCTTTAGCTTGCCAACTTTTTTGATATATCCAGAAGGAATGAAATCTTATTATTACTTCCTCTTTATCAATAATAATGTACAATCAATGTTTTGATCTCCCTGCGTACAATTCTTTTAAAATGGCTGCAGGATTGAAATTCATTTACAATTTATGAAATTTTACAGATTAAAAAACCTTTGTTAGAGAAATGATTTGAACGGGGAAGCAGTAGGCATATTCCGGCCCATAACGGACACTGCTTCTTGCTGTAAGCGGACAACCACTCCAACCGCAAAAGGACACATATTACTTCGCAAACCTGACAATCATTCCTGCGGAAAACGGACTGCAGACCTATGTCAAAGCAGAAACGGAAGAAACCGGAAAAGACAGAAGACAAAATCCAGGAAGTGATGCAATGATCTGACCTGTTATGGCTGATGTTTACAGCATAAATTTCAACCTTTGCCCTATCCCGGTACGAATTCCCGGTCATATTATATTGAATTTAGCCGCACAAGAGGGATTTTTTAGCAATAATGTGTAAAAGGGAAGCAGAACCTGTGACATGAAGATAAGATTTCACTCATAAAAAGGTTTCTACCCCTGCATGAACGGGTACATTTCTTACAAGGAAGGGTACTTATCGCTCAAGGAAGCACTTCTACCCGTACATAGAAGGGGTACTTTACCTCTGGGAAAGACTCTTGCCCGTAGATACATGGGGTAATCGGTATTCAGTATTCGGTAATCGGTAAGTGGTAAGTGGTAAGTGGTGAGTGGTAGTCGGTGGTCGGTAGCATAACTTATAACCCCATAACCTCCCGGATAGTTCCGGTGCATGTACCCGGATAATATTTCAGGATTAGGATTTTGACTCATGGTCTTGTGTTCGTAGGTTTCTCCCAGAATGGTAACACTCCAGCTTTTTTTGTGAGAATCAATCCCAATGTAAAAAGATTGACCTTCAAATGAATTCTCATTAACTTTGGTTTGCATAGGTTGGAATTTTAGTGATACATTATTTTCAAACCCAATTTAAGAATTCTAGCCTATGCATTTTCATTTTTCAAACATAGTAACTCCATAACCTCATAACTCATAACCTGTATAATCTTCCCCTTGTCCACCCCTCCCAAATTAATCTGTGTTATCTGTACCGATAACCATCGGTATCTGTGTTCAATCTTCCCCCTTGTTCACTCCTCCCCAAACCCCTCCCCAGGGGCTTATCTTCTAATAAACTAAGTCGTTATGATGACCGTTTCTTTCATCTGAATTTCTGTTAGTGCATTACCAAAAAAATGATCGTTTTATAATAAAGTTATTCGAAGTGAACACCACCAAAAGCCACGAGCGAGCTATCTGCCATGGCACCCACACCGCTGTGTCCGGTAATTGCAGGAAAGTCAGGAAACATCTGCTTGCTTGCATAATGCGTTCCCGCTGCTGTTACTTTATCAAAATTCTCAAGCACCACCGCTTTTACATCAACCAGCATGTCATTTTTGCCCGCAGTGGGATCAGGAAAGTCTTTGTACCGTGGAATGTCACCGAGTTTTTCTATTACTGCCGCCTTTCATAAGATTGTTTTTATTCAAATGTCAATCGTTATTGGTGAATGAAAAATAACAAAGGTTAAGAAATTCTATTTCTTTATCCTGTTCCTGATTCGACACAGAGAAACAGGGGTAACACCCAGGCAGGAGGTAATATTTTTTTGGGGTACCCGCTGAATTATTTTAGGATGTTCATTGATAAAATTCAAATAGCATTGGGTTGGCGTATCTCAGATGAATGACAGGAAATGCTTTATGTAATGAAGTTGTCGTTCAGTCTTTCAAACAACGAACTGATAATCCGTTTTTTTTATACCGGTAGGTTTTGTAAACGTTTTCAGCTCCGCTTGTCATAGACCTGCAATATGCCTGATCGGTTGCCCCGGGCACCGATTTCCTACGCTATCTGCACTCCACCATATCCCGAGCATATCCATATCGATAAACTCCTGCGAAAGCCTGTAACCTCCATACTGCGGGGTGAAACCATTTTTCAGCAAAGCTTTCTGTGCTTTAGTCTCGCCTCCAAGAAAATCAGTCAGTTCGGTCCATTCGGCATCGTCAGGAATGTGCCAGCCTGCAGGACATATCCCTCGACTATCATTCAATACATACCAGGTATACAAACGGCCATACTTTTCAGCATTGGCTTCAATACCGTTAAAGGACCATTGGTATTCTGGCTCGCTCTCATCATCAATTTGCTGATCAGGAGTGAGTGTCTTACCGATTAATCTCCATTTTTAAACCGGGTAACGGTAAGGTTTTCAGCCATCCAGGTTTGCGTGCCGATGACTATTGTATTGTAAACATTTCCATCAATGTCTTTTACTGTTACGGGCGGCTTATTTTTATCTTCTTTATTGCAGCCTACTGTAAGAATGATAAAGAATCCTGTTAAAATGACCGCGTTGACCAAGATTCTGCTTTTCATGTAATTTTCAAAATGTCAGGAATTAACAATTAACAGGTTAAATGGTTCAGAATTAACTGACCATTTCCCCACTTCACTCTCCACCCACAAGCTGCCGCCATGCTTTTCAATACATTCTTTGCATATCAATAAACCCAGGCAGGTACCGGATTCTTTCTTGGTGCCTTTTCCTGTCATTACCCGGGTAATATCAAAGAGTTTTGCCCGGCTTTCTTTTGAAATTCCGATACCATTATCAGAGACTGTTTTTAATATGCATACTGACGGATGGCGGTAAGCGAAGCTGGGGAAACCGTGGAAGCGAAACTAACTGCCGTTAAGAAACGTGCCAGCGGGAATTTCGCTTGCCTAGCCACGTAATCCCAAGTTTTGTATGAACGCGTGTTGGCAGCCGGGCTTTTTTAAAATATATCCAACTTATTTTTTTTGTCTTCTGCTATATTATAAAAGATATTGGTTAAATCGTCACTAGCACCAATCAATAAATAAATCCCTGTATTTTTTTCTCTTGCAAACTTATTTTCAACAACTCCTACCAATTTAAAATCCTTAAATTTATCAAAACTTGCTGGTCCAGTTTATTTCCAACTAATAATATATTTTGAATTTTTTTAAAATGCGGCAACCAATAAATATAATCTGTATTAAATGAATATGCTTCGGGCATTTTTCCTCTATTGTAATAGTTTAATGCACCTGCTTGCCCATAATTATCACAAAATATTAATGTATTTCGTAACTCATTTTCAGGAATCATTTTATAAGCTTCTAAAGCCTTTCCAGCCATCTCGCGCCAACCAATCATATCAGCAAAATCCTGTGTAAGGAATGATTTTCCCCATCTTCCCATCGTAATAATCCCATTTTTTCAAAAATTGCTTCATGTTGGATTATCTCTGAAGGTGTTAAAATTGGAAAAACAAATTTGATTGTTAAACTAAATAAACCAAAGTTAATGATAATAAGCAATGGAATAATTACAATTTTTAATTTGCGGGATAATATATTTTCAAAATATACGCTTCCGAAAGCAAATAATACTGGATACAGTCCCAAGGCATAATAGTCTTTTGCCTTTAAATAAGCAAATAGTGAAATAATTATAACAAAGCCGATTCCAATAAATTGAAAGTGCTTAAATGGTTTGAACCGGATAAAAGCAAATAAGGCTCCAACACTTAAAGGTAACGAGCCCAAAAAGAAAAAGAATTGACTTTTAAGAAATCCAAGGGAAGTATTATGATCAAGTTGATTGTGTTGTAATACTTTCATATGTTGCAAGACTGGAAAATGATGAACAATTTGCCAAATCAAGTTAGGCAAACACAATAATAAAATAAGTCCAAATGATTTCCAAAACGAAGAATTTAAGAACAACTTTCTTTGTGATGTTAATGCAAAACCAACAACCAAACCAATTAGCAAAAATGCCAAATTGTATTTATTGTAAAAGCCAATAGCTATAATAATAGATAATAAATACAACCATTTTGTTTTTTCCGATTGTACAAATTTTATCAGTAAAAAGAAAATAATTGTCCAAGCCAATATATCAAATGAATTTGGTTGATATAGTATATTAATGCGCATTAATACCGAGAAAAGCAATGCGCATGAAGCCAGAATTTTTGAGAATAGTCTTCCTCCAAGTGTTTCAACAATAAACCATGTGAAGATAATTGTAAATGTTCCAAATAGTGCTGGAAATAAACGCACCCAAAATATGCCACCACCACATAAAAAAATTATTTTTGAAAACAGCGATGTTAAAGGAGGAACTGATATAAATCCAAAAGCTAGATGTTTGGCTTGGTCGAGATGTAAAAATTCATCTCTGTGTAATTCATAAATAGGATTGACAAGTATAAATTGTAAAATTAATTTGATTGTTATTATTAATAGCAAAACCCAATAACTATTAATAAATTCCTTAAGTTTATTTGTATTCATTTTATACAATGCATTATTTATTCTATAAGACGTCTATCTAATTAATAAGTTACCGTCAGGTGTGCTTATTTCAGCTTTGTTGCCAGTCGAGTCACGCAAGGGAATTTCACCCTTACGTTCTCACAGAACCGGACTTGAACCTCTCAATTCATCCGGCTCTTCATGTTCAATCACAAAGTTAAAAATCTTATGGACGTACCAATTCCCAGTGTGGGAAAAGTCCGGGGCTTCTTTTATAAACCCCTTTAAGCCACCTTCTGGCAGCCCGTACTGACTTACCCTTCTCCCATTTTACCCATTTAACAAGCCTGTCATTTAGCCGTTGCCAAAGCCCGTGGGTGTGGCCTGACCAAAATTTGCAGTAGTAGTTCATAATTCCACGGATAACTGGCTTTAGTTTTGCCGCTACCATCTCAATGCTATTACGCATTTTATGGATTTTCAACGACCTAAAATTAACCAATATCCTGCTTTTGGATTTCCTACTAATAACACAAGTGGTCATAAGTTTTGGCCCCACCTTGGTACTAACCAGTTGTAACTTAATGGTGAAGCCCAGAAAGTCCAAACTCCTTGGGTATTTCTTCTGGCTTACTCCTCTAAAATTCACAATCTTGGTTTTCTCCGGGTGCAAACTAAGTTTGCATTCCTTCAGCCGACTTTGAATTAATGACTTAACGAATAAGGCTTGTTTTTCCGTTAGGCAATGGACTACGATATCATCTGCATATCGTTCAAATGGCTTTTCCGGATGATGTTTCTCCATCCATTTATCGAATGCTACATGTAGGAATATATTGGACAGTAATGGACTGATTACACCACCCTGTGGCGTACCAGTTAACCTGTCTATAATTATCCCATCCTTCAGTAGAATTCCTGCTGTAAGCCATCTTTCCACATACATCAATACCCATTTGTCCTTGCAGTAATGCTTTACTGCTTGCAACAGTAATACATGGTCTATGGTATCAAAATATCCCTTGATATCTAAATCAATTGCCCATTTGTACTGCAATGCCTGCCTGGTGGCTTCCTGTACTGCCTGGTGCTGGCTGCGCCCTTTTCGATACCCGTAGGAACTTTTATGAAATTTTGGTTCTACATATTTATCTAAATGGGCGCGCACAACTTCCTGTGCAATACGGTCCAAAATGGTTGGTATGCCAAGCTTCCTTTTGCCACCGGCTTGCTTTTCTATTTCTACTTCTTTTACTGGTGGCGGAAAGTAACTTCCAGAACTTAGACGGTTCCATAGTTTGTAGAGCTGTTTGTCCCGGATTTTGTCCAGTTCTTCCCAACTCATATCGTCTATGCCCATACCGCCTTTGTTCTTCCTTACTTTCCAGTAAGCTTCCCATACCATCACCCTGGTAATTGGCTGTGATTTTGTTTCGTAATAATCAATCATCCTTTCTTAGTTGTTGTTTACTTTGAAACTTGAACATGCCAGCTCCTTCGCTCAACTTCCGTTCAGAAGCTTCATCACTACTACGGGCTGGTCCGCCGCTATAACCTCATAGCATCCTCCTATGACTGCGTCCTGTTGCCATTTTGCAGTACGGTTATAACTTCCCTTGTTCCGTACAAACGCCTGTGGTAAGTTCCTGCCAACTTTGCCCCGGATGCCGTGCAGCCAATAATTAGGTTATATGCTGCACCTTGCTCGCAAAGGAAAACGTTACCCCTTACTTTCGACATCGCCTTATCCGTTATCGAGGTCTCTGCCGCTGGTTTAATCGATTCAACTCCTTACCACGCACCTGCAACAATCTTGTTGCTGCTTTTCCTTATCGTTCACCACCCGGGAGGTTTCCGTCCAAAGCAGCATAAGGTGGTTTGCTAAGTCCGCCTGAACAGCCTTAGCGGAAGGCCATTTCCCTAATTCATTAGGTAAGGTCAGCCACTCACCAGTTTGTAAGCTCCACACACTTAATCCTAACTCCTTAAAGTCTTCCATCATTTGTACAGCATCCAATCAATTGTTCGCCTGATTGGTTCAAGGCACACACGCTCGACAGTAGGCCCAGTGCCGACATTTTGACGATTTAATGTTCGGTTTTCTATTAATTTTATTTAAACAAAAAACTCTGAAACTAAGACAGAGCAAGGCATTGAGCTTACTGTTTATTCCGCTCAGAGTCCTATTTATTACGAAAAATCCTCCCCCAAATAATTGTGTCCGGAAAAAACTCTAAAAAAACAGTGTAAACCTCCCCTGAGATCCGGGTGGTAAATAATCAGTCGTTTTTTTAATTATGACCCTACCTTTTTTGCAGGGGTTTTTCTTAAATTTGATTATTACTACAATAAAGGCTTAAGTGTGATAATATCTTAAATTGCTGTATATTAGGTATTGTAATAAAATTTGTATATTTCTTACAGACAAATAATTTGAGGTACAATAATGCATTTATCGGAATTAACTATTATTAATCACCGGATTGACTAAAGAAGGAGTATCTCTGAGTCGGTGAAATTGTTGCCAACGTTAAGTATAAGAATTGTAGCCGATTGCGGGCTTCATTCCTGTTAAATTACACAAAAGTTGAAGCGGGCTACAACCCTTGAAATTACAACTGATTCGGCTATTATTTTTATATTGTTACCAGCAGTTGCTTACAGTTAAGCTTTTATTTGTTTGCTTGTCAGATAAGCAATTAATGAATATACAGCACTAATAATTAATAGATTAAATAAAAAGTTGATAAGTGTGTCGCTGACTGAATGGGACTTACTGTCAATATCTATAAAAACATATACTGCATAAGCTAATCCGCCAAATAAGATTAACCATCCGATTATAGATTTCGGAATATAAAATATTCCAATTCGTTTGAACCAAGGTAAATTCATTTGATTTTTGTTTATAGAGAGTAAATTATTAAAATTAAAATTGAGATAATTATCATTAAAACATTAAACCAGACTATACGCAGAAAAGATAATTCCTTTGGACTACCCGACAAAAAATGAATATTCCGAATACTGATTAAGTTTATTATTATAAAAACAATTGGTATTACAAGAAAAAATAAAACAGATGAATATATTTCCTTGTTTGCCATTTCATAAATGTTTGAAAGCAAAGTTGTCTGGGGCATAAAAAAGCTTTTCATTAAAAGTGCAGCTATAAGGTAAAGTGGGATACTTAGCCACCACCAACTGATAACGGATTTGTCTTTTCCTTTTGTTATTGCGTTTGCTAACATATCCTGGTGCTTTAAACGAGTAACTTCAGGTTTTGTCATTCTAGTTAAGATATCTTCAAAGTTTTCCATTTGCAAAGTCAATAATGTAAAAGGTTAAATTTGGTTGCACTTTTCTCTAAGTTTTTTCAATCCTCTTGATAGTAAAGATTTTAAAGTTCCTTCCTTTATTTTCAGAATTTCAACAATTTCTTTATTATCCTTACCTTCAAAGTATCTTAGTGAAATTACTTCCTGATATTTAACAGGAAGTGTTTTCAAAGCTTTCTGAACAACCAGGAATTGTTCATGTTTTTCAAATTCTATTTCTAATTCTATTTTATCTTCTTGAAAGAGATTATTGAATAGACTATTCTTTTCAAAATCAACTCTTTTAAATAAATATTTATGTTTTTGTGAATGTCTGAAATACATATTTAATTCATTAGTAGCTATGCGATAAAGCCAAACTTTTACTGAAATACCTTTATATGAAAAGTTTTTTATATGTCTAAACGCTTTTAAAAATGTTTCCGAAGCGATATCTGCTGTGTCGTTAAAGTCCCCGGTCCTTCGAAGAATATAGCCAAAAATTGGCTTATAATATAATTTGAAAAGCTCTGAAAATGCTTCAGGATTATTCTTGATTTTATTGAGAAGTTCTATTTCAGTCACTATTCTTTGGATACGTTTTATTCAATAATGAAAAAGCATTGATTTAGTTGCAACGTCTTTTACACTTGCTGGTAACGACTGGCTAAACACACCCATTGTGTTTACTATTCAAATTTGAGGAGTAAACGTTACAGTTGCATTTATTTTGCATTTGGGCTCAACTGTGCCTTAATTCCTAATTTGTCAGGTGCGGTATTTTGGTATTATCTGCACAGATTATCAAATAAGCAGTATTTAATTCCATCATAAATTTAAAAAATTAGTTTAATTTTTGTCGGCTCTTCATCATTTTCAGAATAATTTGCATCCGTTTCTTTCTGGTATCTGGTTTATACGAACGCCGCTGTGTCCGCTAAAATGACGCGAGCCCGCAGGCCTTGCGGGTAAAGGCCGGTATGATCTTTCTTCGGCCCCTGGGTGATCGTCGAAGGGTGGTTACTTTCTTGATCAGGCAAAAAAGTTATTACCTGTCCGGCAAAAGGACAACAAAATGTAAGCTTTATAGCAATCCGATCTTTTCAATAATCGATGGAGCTTACCGTACAACAATATTTAATTTTTTTAACCGGACACCAGTGATACAAAATACTTCACTTAAGCAGGATCATTTGCCGGGTGGCAGTATAACCTCCCACCTGAAGGGAATAAAAGTAGACTCCAGGCTTCCATCCCTCAGTGTATATTCTGAGTTCATGATATCCGCCCTCTACGGTTTCATTAACAGGAACTGCAATGAGCTTACCCTGAGTATCATATACCTTTAGCAAAACATATCCGGGTGATGGAATCTGATAGGCAATGGTGGTATAGTTTGAGAATGGATTTGGGAAATTATTCCTAAGTTCTACCATTTGTTTTTGTTTGATCTGCGGAACTGACAGGCTATTGACTACACCTGATTCATATGGTCCTAAATCAATTTTCCCTCCTTGCACACGTTGGTTACCATCAAGATCAAGAGGAATGCTCTGACCCTCAAAAAAGAAAAAGGAAAGATTTGTCGCCGGATCGCCGGAATTAATTGCCGGGCTATTTGCCTGTAGATGCAGATCGTCAGCCATGGTTGCAGCAGTGCCCACAGGTACGGCATACACAAACATGGGATCGGAATCGATGTTATGGCTGCCATCGATACCTAATTCACTTTTCCAGGCATTGCCGCTGCCACCGGAGCCGCCTATGAGGCTGTAGCTGATTACGGGAACAGACAAACTATCGAGATTAACTATTGATGACTGGGAACTGCTGCCACAACTGTCGCACTGGTTATTCCAGATAATCGTGTTGATCAGTGATGGCGATGAACTACTGACATTGAATATGGCTCCTCCCCGATAAGAAGCTATGTTTCCATTAAACGTTACATTAACCAGTTTGGGTGAGCTTTCTGCATTATTATATATACCGCCACCTTCTGAATGTATTGCAGTTGACATATTTCGGCTGAAAATTACATTTATAAGTACCGGAGAGCAATTAGACTGATTGTGCATACCACCGCCGTAATCAGCCGCGTTACCCTGAAATAATATGTTCCGGCATTGTGGAGAGCTGCCGGTAAAGTTAACCATCCCGCCACCGATAAAAGCGTTGTTTCCAAGGAAGTTTACATTAGTCAATATGGGGTTACTGCCATCACCATTACACATGCCTCCGCCATATTCAGCGCTATTCCCGTTAAATACCGTATTCCTGACGACCGGTGAACAAATTTCAACATTCGCCATACCTCCGCCATAATTGGAGTAATTATCAGAAAATTCTACCTGGTCAAGCTGAATGGAATTCGCTCCGCTGTTAAACATTCCGCCACCCTCGTTGTCACTGGAATCCCGAAGAAAAGTCACATGGTCGAGAACTGCGGAACCTTCATTGTATATACCACCGCCGTAACCTGCTTTGTTATCAGAGATATGTACATTCGTTAAACGAATGGTTCCGTCCGGGTTATAGATTCCGCCGCCTAAATCATCCGGATCTTTTGCATATCCATTACGTATGGTAACGTCGCTGAAACTGACATCAACATTACCAACGATTTGGAACACACGGTTTTCAGCTGTATTTGGCTGTGGACTTGCCTGGATAAGGGTTTGATCCGGCCCCGCACCCAGTATGGTAAGCGACTTGCCGATTGAATATATCCCTGTGTATGTTCCCACTCCAATCCATACTGTATCACCGTTGGAAGCATAATTAAATGCCTCACTTAATGTTTTACAGGGGTTCCCTGGATCCGTACATTGGTTTATTCCCCCCTGGTCGCTCCCCAGGCTATCGACATAACGATTCACTTGTGCATGCGTTACTCCGGAAAAGATGATCAAAAGTGAAGCAGCACTTAAAGTGATGCGTCGAAAGTGACAAAGACGATATATATTTCTGAAGCGTTTCATTTTTTTTGTTTTTTAGTTAAATTCTTTCCTGTTTTGTGATGGTTTCATAATGACTAAGTTTTGGCTGAAAGTCAATATTTACATCTTCATGCTGCAAAGTTATGGGCAAAGCGATCGTGAAGCTTGTCCTCCGGTTCCAAAGATTTTCAAAATAGTTCCGGGAACTTTTTTAATTTGATTCAACCTGCCAAATGGAAACCGGATACAGTTTATTCCTTAATGCATGCGGAGTTGCCTTACAGGTATTTTTGCGAAAGTGGAAAGTTAGTCAGCATCATTGTTGATGTCTGAGATATTACTCTGCTGTGCTGCATACTCTGACGGTGATTTTTGGTACAATGCCCTGAAACTCCGGGTAAAATAGGAAAGACTGCTGAAGCCCACCGCAAATGCTATTTCAGTAACATTCCCGCTTTTGTGAGTTAATAATTTTGCTGCCTGTTGTAAGCGGTATTGTCGTATAAATTCACCAGGAGCATGGTCAGTCACTGCTTTTATTTTTCGGTGCAACTGCGTCTTACTCATGGCTAGTTCATGCTGAAATTCCGGCACGCCGAACCGTTCGTCGGAGAATTTTTCCTCAAGTACTGCGTTTACTTTCGATATAAATTTTTCGTCGGCACTCGATATGGAAATATTTCGCGGTTGCAAAAAGAGCTGTTGCCCGAATTTCCTTCGTAATGTTTCACGTTGTACGATCAGATTCTTCACGCGAATCAATAATTCATCTCTGTTAAAAGGCTTGGTGAGGTAATCGTCAGCTCCTGTTTCCAGCCCTTCGATTTTTTGCTCAAGCCCTGCTTTGGCAGTAAGCATGATCACGGGGATATGACTCGTCCGTTCATCGGTTTTAAGACGACGGCAAAGTTCTAAACCATTCATCCGTGGCATCATCAGGTCGGTTATGATCAGATCAGGAATATTTTTCACTGCTGTAATTAAGCCTTCCTCGCCATTCACGCTTTCCAGAATTACATGATCCGGTTCAAGCTGGGCCTTTAAAAAACTGCGCATATCTTCGTTATCCTCAATGATCAGTACGATTGGCGATTCTGCCGCAGGCGATGGTCCGGGAGTTGAAACATTTTTCCCGTGATTTTTGTGTCGTGGAACTTTCACCAAATGACTGGTGGTTGTTTCTTCATACTCACCTTCAGCACGAGTTGCCGGTAGAATTACTTTAAAGGAAGAACCTTTACCTGTTTTACTTTTAATCTGTATACTCCCTTCCATGAGCGTAACAAGTTCCCTCGTCAATGACAAGCCGATACCGGTTCCCTCCTGTTCGCGGGTGGCAGAATTATCGGACTGGTAAAACCTGTCGAAAATGCGGGGCAGATCTTCTTCCGCTATTCCGGTTCCGTTGTCGGCAACAACCACTTCCAGTTGATTATTCTGACAGATTGCTGAGATCGTTACCAAACCATTATCGGCGGTGTATTTAAACGCATTGGACAACAGATTGTAAATGATCTTTTCCAGCTTATCATGGTCAAATAATACATACAGTGATGAAGAGGGAATATTAATCCGGTATTCGATACCGCGTTGTACTGCATGCGAACTGAATGCTGCTGCCAGTGCACGCAGGTAGTGATTAATATCTCCGGCTTCCAGTTCTGTTTCCAGGCTACCGGCATCGAGCCTTGAAAGGTCGAGCAACTGATTTACAAGACGTAAAAGCCGATCGGTATTGCGATCGATCATTTCGGCATCGGATTGGGATAAACTCTTTTTACCCTTTCCCAGCAGTTCGGCAACTGGTCCTTTAATTAGCGTAAGCGGTGTACGAAACTCGTGCGAAATATTGGCAAACAGCCGCGATTTCATGGTATCCATTTCTTTAAGTTGTTCCGCCTGTAGGGCCAATTGCCGGGTTCTGTCGGTAATGATTTGTTCCATGACATTTTTTTCCCTTATGAGCTGATTCGATCGCCAGCGTACGATCAGTGCAATAATTCCCACACCTGCAATAAGGGAAAATACATACATCCATAGACTGCGATACCATGGGGGCAGGATAGAGAAAGCATACGTTGCCTCGTCGCTGATCTGTCCGTATACATTTTTCGCGCGTATTCTGAAACGATAATCACCTTCATGAAGATTGGTAAAATAACGTCCGGTTTCCGTCGACCAGGAGGACCAGCCTTTATCGTAACCTTCAAGAAGATATTGGTACTGGTTGGATTCCGGTTTGATATAATCGGGAAGGGAATACACAAACTGTATGGAGTTTTCGCTATACGGCAGAAAAGTAACCCGCTTTGACGGTATTTTGGCCGGATTTCCTCCATATATCAGGGAATCGTTGTTCGTTACAACCTCTCTAAGATTTACAGGGTATAGCGATTTAAAATTGCCCTTCTGTTGCTGGTTGTAACAAACAATTCCGTTAACACCACTAAAAAACAGCAGATTGTTCAGTTCATACATGTCGATGATGCTTAATTTTGAAATCCTTCCCGCCGCGGTAAGTTCACTAACCTTGCTATCATTGACACGGTAAACCCAATTGTTGTATTCCGGTCCACCGGCAATCCACATCCCGCCTTGCGATGCTTCTTTCATGAGGATTCCAATACCTGCTTCAGCAGTTTGCAGGAACTTCATCGATGACGTATCAGGATAAAATGTATGCAACACTGAATCGAAACTATATACACCTTGTTGAGTCGAAAAGTACATCCTTCCATGGATCCTGAATGCTGTATTGTAGCTGATTTCAGGCAGACCGTGTTCGGTTGTGAAGTGCTCCAGTCTATAGGGTTTATCGAATGTTTTGGTTGAATTTGAATCTTCCCATTTGAGCCGGTAAAATCCGTTGTACCGCGTGCTTATCCATAGGGAGCCATCGGGGTTTTCTTCCATCCTGAGTATCCTTCCTTCGAGAGATAAGCTGGAATCTTCAACCTGCCAGCCGCCTGTCATTAATTTAAGGATAAAGATTTTCCCCCTGGTAGTTCCGGCATATACCCGGTTGGGTTTATTCAGGGAAGAACACAGGGACCAGGTGTTGTCAGGCAGCAATTGCTGTACTTTATGATTACGGTCAATGGCATATGTTCCGGCGAAAGTAGCCGCTATTAAATAGTTTCCTTTGGTAATCAGATCCCAATCCATAAAGTCAATTCCTCTGACTTTTTTAAACAGAAATATTTTTTTTTCAGGATCCGGCGAATGGTCTTCCAGGTAAAAAAGTCCGTTCTTTGCGGCGGCGTAAACCTTGTTGTTGTAGTAGATTAATTTTTGGATCCCTTCCGTTAATCCGTTTTGTTCACCGAAAAATCTCAGGGGAGATGAAATCTCAATGCGATCGATACCGTTTTCGGTAGCCAGCCATAAACTTCCCTGTTGGTCGACGTAACAACCGATTATCTCATCGCTCAGGAGCCCGTTTTTTTTCCCCAGCCATTGAACGACATTCCCATCCCTGTCGACACTGAAACATCCGTTGCCCTGGGTGGCAAACAAATATTTCCCATCCTGCAAAACCTGACCGCAATAGATATTTTTCTCCTGCAAAGCAGCTTTCCCCTGTTTCCCGAAGGGAATAAACTTATGGTGATCATAAAGAAACAGGCCTTCCTGGTAATGGCCCACCAACATTTTATCCTTTCCATAAGGAAGGAAAGTTGTGAGGCTGTGCTCCATTTCCAGGAACCGGTCGCCATCGGGGATCAAGGTAAGGGAGTCATTCTGAAGGGTCATAATTCCCTTGCCCATATTATCGACGTAGAGTTTATCGTGTACAAGACCAGCAAAGCCAAAACCCTGTTCAGCTTTCCATACCGTAAACATGTTGCCGGACCACCTGAAAATATATCTGTCTGAAATAAAATATATGGTTTGCCTATCTGCATAAGTGAACCATATGTCGGCGAAATCACGATACACGGTGTCGAGTTTTGATAAAAGGGACTGAAACTGTATCCGTCCGGAAGCGTCGGGTTGCAGGTATCCCAGATCCCTTACTGCTCCTACGTAAATGGTGCCGTCATCCGTTTTTGCAAGAGATTTTGCAGGGCTTCCGTTTGGCAGTTTAAGCAGTCGCCACTCCGAACCATCGAACTGAAGAACCCCCGAAGTATTGCCCATATACATAATGCCATTCGTATCCTGGACAAAGCACCAGTTTTGCACATGAGCCCTGTAATCTTCCGCCGAATAATGTGTAATGAAGGGTAAACCTGCTTCCCATATCTGTGACAAATTTACATCCTTAGGGATAACCTGTGCGTGAACAATGGGATTCAGAAAAGCAAGTATCAGTAGTGGTAAATAACGATTGTTCATAGCTTAACGAGTTGAACTGAGCAGCATACATTCTGATATTAAATATGTACTGTTAATCCTCTGAGCCCGTGTTCACAGAACAGAATGAGCATCAACGCATGACTTTACCAAATTTCCTTTATAACATTTGGTGTAAGGTATTGTTTCATACGCACTAACATGCCAGCTATTCATTGTCACAGGTTGCCCGACCCTGAATAAAACCCGGATTGAGACAGCAGTCAGAGATCCTTTCCAGCCCTCTGTTTAAATTCCGCATTAACGATATCTGTGATCTCAGGATTGATATTATCCGCCAGATAAATCAAAAACAAGTCAATGACTCAACAACAAGACCAGGAGATGGATTATGACCAGTGTGCAGCCTTGCGTCAGAGGCTGACATATCTCCTACTTTGTGCTTTTGAGAAGTGGACTGTCAGTTATTATCCGGAAATTTTACATCTTTCTAAAAAGATCCAACCAAATCCAACAACTCTCCGGTAATTATTGGATTTTTAAATCTCAAGCAGATTTTTTTAAGCTTGCAAGACGTTCGAGGCCGAAGGCTTACTATTTTGTGTAATTTATTTAGGCCTATCAAATGTTTCATCATCTATAAACAAAGGGCTCCATTGAACTTCTGTTACAATATTGTCATCAAGTCGGAAGTTCATTTCGAATAAGGCGAAAAAAACTGTTCACTGGTTTAATATAGCTCAGCCGTTAATTTTATTGAAGTGTTTGCACCGAATTTTGTATATTTGATTATATGAGTATTGGTTATTTGACAAACCACGGTTACCAGTAAGCATCCTTTATCAATACACATATTCACCACACACTCATGAATCATGCAACTAATAGCCATGTTTGGACCTGTTGAAATCTTTGTCATCCTGTTGGCCTTCCTACTACCGGTTTTTGCACTCATCGATATCATAAACAGCCGGTTTGAAGGGAATAATAAACTGATTTGGGTCATTATGGTGGTTTTCGTGAACATATTGGGTGTGATTCTTTATTTTTCCATTGGCAGGCATCAAAAGATCAAGGATTCGAATTAAAACCCATCCCATGTCATGAAAAAATCCCTGGTGCTACAACTGGCCATATGCATTGGAATCGCACTAGTGTTCAATGCCTGTATCGGCCATACTTATATCAATACGGTCCCGAACGTCCAGACTTTCGACAGTTCTTATTTGAAAATCAGCGGTTATGCCGGAGTAAATCATGCCGAAGTCCAGGCGACGGTTCCTCTGTCCGACCGGGTAGGCCTGCAGGCAAACGGATTTATCAGTAACTGTGGAATGTTTGGCGAGCTTGCCGCCGGAGTCCGGATCTCACCAGCGTATAGCAAAAATCAGCTCTACCTTTATTCGGGTTTTGGAATGGCAGACATTAATAACTTCTCCGAAATCAAGATGGAAGAACGGTTTTATGTTTACGACATGACTTATAAACGCATCTTTTTGATGCCGGTAATGAACTTTAAAAAAAGATATGATGATCTGGAGTTTTACAGCGGATTACGATTGTCTTACGTCTGGTATGATCAATATAAATTTTTATGCTATGACAAGGATACAAAGTCCGATTATTCAAGCTTTCTTACCGATACCCTGGCAAATTTCCGTTTAACTGATTTTGGCGGAGGCGTTTTCGATCCTTTCATAGGCTGCAGGGCATTTAACGGGAAAAACAAGGCCCTCATTTTCGATTTTCAGATTTTTTTTTCCTTCAAATATTTCGAAGATTTGCAAGGGTTTAATAGAACAGTATACCCCAAATATTCATTCCATCATCCTTTTTCAGACTGGCTTTCGTATAATGTCGGGATAACGTATAACCTTGACACCAAAAGTCATAAACAGTTCCACTGACGTTTTAAAAGCACACGTCGACTGTTCCGTAGGGGCCTCCTGTCGCAAACCTGTTCAACACCTCGATTTTTGAAGCATTTTCTTCCAGACTAAAGGAAAAATTAGGCGTGGTACCCATCCATTTAATAATAAATGATGTTGCATTTAAACCTGGTAAGTTCTCATTACCAGGATTCTTAAGCAAATATTCACAACCATCAATAACTTTCGGTTGTGCGTTTTTGCAACTTAAAGAATCGCTTAGATTTACTTCTTTTTTCTCCCGGCAGCCATTACTACAGCCTGGACTATATTCTGTATACTGCTTGCTGAATATTCCTTCCCGGAGGCCCCTTCAAAAAGATAGTCCTTTGGACGATTAAGGAACCGCATAAGGGCTGTGGTGTTGGGAAGTGAGCGATAGACCTGACAGGTTTTCGAAACCTGTCAGGTCCGTACTTACTGCAACTTCCGTTTCATCCTTAACCCTCACCGGGAAAAATATGTCCGGTAGCTGGATGAAATCAAACTTAATAACCGGCTTTCAACACCAGAACAGGAAAACCGTGCAAAACGGCAAAAGAAACACACCGGCAGGGACAGTATAAAATCGTTTAATCCCCTTAGTGTATAGCTTTGATCGACAGCGGTTAAGCCCAACACAAATTAAAACACAATTGAGCCTGCATTTTGATCCACACTACAACAAAAAAGAGGTAGATGGTTAATCAACAATCTACCTCTTTTTTGGGCTCAACTGTGCCTTAATTCCTAATTTGTTATGTGCTGGTTTTTATTATTCGTTCTAACCTTTTAATCGATTTATCATCCAGTTTATCAAGATTAGATTTTATGATATTTAAAACATTTGTCTTCACTTTTTCCTCAGTATTGAAATAGCTTGATAGCATAAATGTTTGAATTATTCGTTCATAATATTCTAATGGATTATTTAAATACTCTTTAAAAACACTATCAAATTCAATTTCAAAATATTTCCTTATAAATAAATCTGATTCTAATAAACCAAAATAAATATGATCAAGCTTAAAATCTCTCATATTAAGTAATACGCTCAAATATTCAAGTATTTCATTAGGGTTACTATTGAATATTTCGACAATCTTTTGATTCAATAAATTCAAAGAATACTTATCTAATCGGCTAGCAAATTCAGGGTTTTTAAGATGAATATTGAAATATGTATCCAAATTTGAAGCATTGACTTTTTTGTTCTTTTTCCAATCAGATTGGCACTATTTATCTTATTTACTCTATTTGACTTTTCTTTAAAAAATGGGGCTAGAATTAAAAGTATAATTCCCAAAATAATCCCAATTTTTTCAAGAGTAAAAAAACCTGAGTAAGAATAAATTTTTCTATTTTTCTGAGCAGCGTATTTTTGATTCTTGATGTAATAAACTTCAATTGAATCTCCAACATAATAGTTATCATATCCTCTAATAGCTACTCCGGCATCATATTCTTTACCATCTATTTTATAAAAGAATGTCATACCTGGTCCAGTATTCCAGATCCGTCTTCTAGTCTCTCTAGTTATTTTAACTTTTGCGTATTTTCCAGTTTCAAGAGCAGTCTGTCTCTGTTTTGTCCTATTATATCAATAATAAGACACCAAAACTAATACTATTGATGTTAAGGCAATAAAAATTCTTTTTTTAATTAAACTGTCAATCATATGCTTGTATTATAGTGTTTTGGTAAACTTGCACATAACGGTTGGCGGCTAGAAACTGTACCTGGTAAATAACCATTGCCGCTTGAACCTGGATTCAAGTTAGTAAATAGAAATGAAGTATCAAACTGACAGAAGAGAAAGGTATAGTTTTTAGCCGCGTGTTGGGCACTGTAAATTAAAATTTTGAAACCTTATTTTATTAATTCAATAATAGCCCAAACAACATGATCAAAATCTTTAAGAGAATAGGATCGATTATCTAATTTTATTTTAGGTAATAATACATGAACATGAATTTCTTTATTTTGGCCAATATAGTATCCAACATGTCTCTCTTTAATAATGATCGTATTATATTCCTTGTCGTTATAAATAAAACTATTATCTAAATTAACTATGAAAAATGTACCCATTCCAATTTTTATTTTTCTGCTAATTATTCCTTTTAAAGGGAAAGTATTCTCAATATAAATATTTTGATCAAAATAATTTATAATAATGTGTTGACCAATGCTATTCTTATGTGCATAGAATTTTTTGAATCTCAAATAACTGAACGCAATTAGAATAAATATGATAATTACTACCCACCAAGTCATATTTTAATTTATTGTGCCCAACGTATTGCTATATGCTTTGTAATTTTTGTGTTGCGCCTGCGGCAAAAATTATTAAGTATATAGCGTGTTGTAAGCTTTTGCTTATTCAATTTCCTTTAATTCTTTAATGTGTTTATCAACTCCTAATTCACCTAATTCTTTTGCTTTCTTATAATCCTCTAGGGCTTTGTCAATCTGTTTTATCTCAGAGTAAACATGACCTCGCCAAACATAAGCAGCTCCATAATCAGGTTTTAATTCAATTGTTTTATTTAAATCGAATAGTGCATCATTGAGTTTATCTATTTCTGTATACGTAACAGCTCTATTATAATATGCATAATAATTTGCGCTATCAATTTGTAAAGCTTTGTCAAAAAATGAAAAGCTTTCAGAATATTTTTTTTGAACTCCTAAAGATATTCCGATATTACAATAAACTCTGTTGTCTCTGGATCAATTTTTAACCCTGCATTGTAAGTCGAAATTGCCTTACTATATTTTTTTAATCGTGCTAAACAAATACCTTTTCCGATATATGCTTCGATCTCATTAGGGTCTTTACTTATTGCGATATTATAATCAGATATTGCATTTTCAAAATCTTGATTATCCTCAAACGATTGTGCTCGATAGAGAAATAGGCTAAACTCATTTGGTGCTATTCTTATTGCTGAATCATAATCTTTTATAGATAAATCATTTTGATTATCTAAGGAATAACAATATGCTCTGCTACAATAATATTCCATTAGATTTGGGTCAATCTCAATTGCCTTAGTGTAATCTTCAATAGCTTTATCTAGTCTATTGGCTTTCATATTTACACCTCCACGTAAACTATAATTAAAGGCAGTCGGATTAAGCAAAATCACCCAATACAACTTCTTCAACTCAGAATCAAATCTTCCGGCTTCAAAATCCAAGTTTGCTTTCTCAAGTAGATATTTTAAAATCAGTTTTTTCATATTATGTATGCAGTCTCCTGCAATTGCTTACAACGGTGGCGGTATGAAACGTTGCGCAATTCGGAGAGCTTTCGTATCATGGTACACAGCCGTTGATTAAAAGTTATGTCCTTCAAATATAGCACTATCCGCGCAATGTTTTATGACCGCGTGTTAGTGCCAGTTATTGTTTCCTCAAGTAATCAAGGAGTGAATTATATAGCGGAAACATTGTTCCTTGGTCTGTCCAACCGTCCCACATAAGGTTTAACTTAATCTCATTTTGGAAAATTACGTCACCTTTTGATGGGTCATAGAGTTTTAATCCAGCATACCAACCGTCATTTGGCTTCTGAATCTTTGTTAAATCAAGAATCACGAAAGGCTTATAGTATTTGTATGCTCTATTTAATCCAACTTTGTCCGAAAGTGATGGAATCTTTTCTGATAAGTCATTTTTTACTATTTCATTTTGAAACTGGTCGTATGTAAGTACCTCATTAAAATAGTCAAGGTTTTTTCCCATTTGCAACCAGTAATCTGTGGTCGGTACAACTAAAAGTGATTTTAAAGTATCAGGATTAGCTTTTTTTTCAATCAGAACAGTCGGTATTTTGTGCTTTTTCGCTGGAAAATAATTTGTCTCCTGATTCTGTGTTGTTGCTTTCTCAAATGTACCGCATGAAACAATCAGCGTTATTAATATTCCAATTGATAGTATTTTAATTGCTTTCATTTAACAGTTTTAGATATTTTATTAAAGTCGTTTCGTTCTCTTTTTCAATTTCTTTATTGTAAGCGGCTAATAACTCACTATTATCCGATAAAAAATCCTCCATATTTTCGGGTGTCACAGTGATAACTTTATTTGATTCCTTATCAATCACGTATAGAAATCTTAACGTAGCTAATTTTGCTCCTTGAATAGCTCCACCTACAGCACCAAAATAATATCCCATTTGCATTTGTTTCTTTTGCTCGTCAACATATTGGGATAATCCACCTTTAAATACCAAATATTTCCCGTCAGAAATCAAGTCCGCATACCAAGGTTGAACTTTAAATTGAAAACAATTTAAGTATAATGTATCTCCAGTTGAATACGCCCAAACTTCTTTTTTTAATGTTTTCTTAGGTACTGAATTATCAGGTGAAATTAGTTTGTAGTCATTTCCACCATTCATTTTAATATCACCCATTGTTCTCTTTTCTACCTTTAAATTATATTGTTGGGAAGGTTTCTTGTTTAAAATCTCCTCAAAATTCATATATGTTCCTTTTGGGAAATTCTCTTGTGCAAGTAGTTGATTTCCAAAAATCAAAACTGTAGTAATTGCGAATGTTAATAGTCTCATTTTGTATTGTTTAAATTTTATGCTGAATCTCTGCCTAATTGGCACTAACGGTCACTTGTATGTGGTCGGGCGGGATTTCGCATATAAATCCTGTCAGACCCGCAGAAAAGTGGGCAAAAGGTCTGACTTGTCAAACCGCTGTGGCACCCGCCTGCCATATTACAATTTGTTAGCGGGCGTTATTTATTTTTCTCTAAGTTTTTTTTATACTCGTCAACAATCAATTTTGCATTTTCATAATCAGAACTTGAAATCATCACCTTTACCAATCCTATTCCGCCTGGTGCGGCCCAGGGTAGGTTTAAAGAGCCAATTATCTCATCCTGCAAAAACGCTTCAATTCCTGAATTTTCCAACAGATTTTTAACCATCTGGGCTTGCCATATTATTCCGTTAAAAATCTCAATTGATTCAATTTCTTTATTATTCTTCATTAGTATTTGTCTTAATTAACTTGTCTTTACCTTGTTAGTTTTTATTTTACGTATTTTTTTAATGCCCGCTAACGTCCCAGTGTAAGTGGCGTTGCCGCCAGGGTTAATTTTCTATAAATGAATTTACTAAATATTCTGAAAATAACCCCGAAAGAATTAAAAAACTGTGGCAATGACACTTACACTTTGTTAGCTGCTGGCAGATTTAGTTAAATTTCATTCTTTAAAATATTTATTGGAGATTTATACCCTTTAATACTTTTACCTCCGAATAAATAATCCAATTCTAGGTCTTCAATATCTGCAAGATCAATGATCCCGTCAACAATGTATCTACTAAACTGATATTCAATATCATATTTGATGTTATTCAGGTTACCTTGAATGGACCTATTGTCCGATTTGTAGATTTTGATTTCTGAGTTAAGAGAATATTTTCTTATGAGATTTTGAAATCCATGACGTTTTAAAAGGTCGCTTGCCCTGTTGGGAAGAATTTTGGACGCTTTTTGGACAGATTTTCCTGGAACTAGAATAGAGATAAATGTTGGATAATGTAAAAAATGAATTACAAATTTCCCTTGCACAAGTTGAGAGATTAGGTTCGCATACCATGCACCTGGAAACATGTCATTTAATTCGATTGGGCATTTTTCAGGGTTGATTCTTGAGATATTTAAAAGTTTATTTGTCGCTTTTATTATCATAGCACATCTCATTTACTAAGTCTCTCATGCTTGCAGCTAACGTTTCGCAGCTAGACCCAGTGCGGACCTTCTGAGCGTTAATGTTTCAAACTAGATTAAAGTTAATTTGAAAAACTGACATTAGCAAACCACTGAACCCCGCATTGGGTTTAGGTGCTGTTACCGCCTGGCGATTATTTAGTAATTATCGAATCTGCAATTTCGATGAGTTTTTGAGTTGGATCAAAATAGGGTAAAACTTTTTCCTGATCAAAATCAAATAAATCATCATAATCACCTTTTTGACGCCAAGTAAAAAGTTGAGAATAGATTTTCCCCAAATCTTTCGGAATTAAACCAGTTTTAACGTATTGTTCAGAAAAAAGTGATTTAACGCCATTATGTGTTGTTGCGTTCAAATCTGAGTGAAGAAGTAATGCTGTCACAGCATAATAGCAAGCATAATAAAGTCTGTTAATAGTTGAGTTCCATCTTTGTTTATCTGCTAAGATTCTGGCATCTTCAAGTGTATCCCAAGCACGAGAAAGGCGATATTTAACTAAATCATTTTTTGTGCCGGTCATTTTATTCTAAGCCCTTCTTTTTGAATGTTTTGGAATAATGCAGTCAAAGAATGATTTTGTGTCCAATCAGTTTTAGAATAAACTAAGGGTGAAAAAATTTCTCCTGTTTCAAGTTCTAGTTCATAAAAATCATCCATGAGCTTTGTTTCAATTTCAAAAGAAATCTTTTTCTTATTCAACAATATCAATAAGTCCCAGTCAGATAACTTTTTGGCGGTGCCTCGAGCTTGTGATCCATAAAGGTAAATTTCAGCATCTGGATATTTAGATAATGCCAGATCAGTTATCATCTTTAATATTTTATTCCTTGGACTCATAAGCACAAAGATAATTAATTTCTCAATTACAAATGGAATAGCAGTTTTCTTTGTTTCGCTTGGCGGTAACGGTCCGGCTGTATGTTCCGTTGCCAGAACGCAGACTTTGTTAGTTTAAATGTATATTAAAATTAAGAATTAATTTCATTTAAAACGACTTACTGGCAATGGAATATGACAGCCTGTTAGGGGTTGTTAATACTGATTAAATTCTAGTATTCTCTTTTCTTTATTGCACCCAATATAAACCGGCACCCAAATACTATTCGAAAGGTTAAACTCAGAAAATCTAATCTTTCTTAGTGAATTCTTAACTTCATGTCTAAATTTTCTATCCACAAAATTTTCAGCAAAATATTCAAATCTATCCTCTAATGAACTGTATGGTAAAAGATAGGGAATGTATTTCACCGATTTAACTTTTTCCCTTGAATTAATTTTTATGTAGATATCCCAATCAAAGCAATAGTCATCATTCTTGAGTTTCTCACAAAAATCACTATTCAAATGCAGCCTAACTTTCTCTGCTAAACTATCTAAACGGATTTTTTTGTTATTCTTATCAAAGAATCTCAATTCAGTTCCATTAAAAAAGTGAGTTGTTTCATTGTTCTTTACTTGACTAATATGTGATAATAGAGCAAATCCATCTTCAAGCCCAGCTGGTAGAATATTAGTAAAATATATTTTGTGTTTATCATTAATATTTTTCTCAATTGTCCATGATGTCCCGTCTGTCATTGGCAAATAAGACGCAAGAGGCAAAGTATCAATTGAGTTAATATCAATTAATTGTTTAAAATAATCCCAGTCATTTTCCAAAATTTTAACACTTCCTTTTTTCTTAATCCCTTGGGGTTTATATCCGCCTGAACCTTTACCAATTGTCCATGTTAAATATTTTTGGTCTTTTTTAATACTTATTGTAAAGCAAATTGGATGATTGAATGAAGGTTCGCTTAAAATCCGAAATAAATTCTCTTCGTTTTTGTAGTTAAGAGCTAAAGAACTTTCTTTCAACTCTTCCATTCTTATCATATATCTATTAAATCCAGTTTTAATCAAATATGCGGCAAATTCATTATCAGCTGTATCACGTAAATTATAGTGTTCAATGTTTAATCCAAAATCTGTGAAAGAATTTATTAAAGAACTCTCTATGGCATTAGCAGTTGTATCTTGTGCAATCAATCTGACCGAAAATGCAAGTAAAAGTCCTATGATGAAATATATTTTCATTAAATTTTGATTTTATGCAGAGGGCTCTCTTAATAACCCCTAACGGTTTATGGTATGGTGTCGTGCGGGATTACGAGGCGATTTCCTATCAGTATACACTGACCATTTTTACGAGCCACAAACGTTCGCAAACCACTGAAACCCGCATGCACTATACCATGTGTTGAACTTAACCTCACTGGCGTTCGGTGGTTTTCAGGCCACCGAAAACCAGTATCTTTGAGGCATTTAATCATTTAATTCACTATTATGACAAATTTAAAAAAAGTTTCGAACAGGAAGCGGTATTACGCAACTTAAGTGAAAGAACCAGAAAAAGCTACTGGTGGCACATCGTAGATTACAGTAAATTCTGTAAAAAGGACCCCCTACAGACTGATGTTAAAGAGCTCCGGGCCTATTTTCAGTCAATGCTCACCGACGGGAACCATAAACCGGGGAGTGTAAAAATGGGCTATTATGCCCTCCGGTTCCTTTTCACCAACATTTACCATAAAGAGTGGGCGAAAGAGTATCTTCCCACTCCCAAAGTAGCGAAAACGCTTCCTCTTGTATTGTCAAAAGACGAGGTAGTCGATGTACTGAACGCCATTGATAATTTCAAGCATCGCATCATTATCATGCTTATCTATTCCACCGGGGCCAGGGTATCGGAAAGCGTTAATCTGAAGCTTACCGACATTGACAGCCGGCGGATGCAGATAAACATCCAGGAAGGCAAAGGACTGAAACAGCGCAAGGTGCCTCTTTCACCTGTACTACTTTCTGCACTTCGGGATTACTACAGAAAATACAAACCACAGCACTACCTTTTTGAAGGAGCGGGAGGAAAAGGAACACACCTGGGCATTTCGGCAGTACGAACGATCTGTACCAATGCGCGCCATCGTACACTTCACATTAAAAAGCCTTATACTCCGCACACATTCCGGCACTCCTTTGCCACGCACCATCTTGAGCAGGGGACCAACCTTCTTGTTATACAGCGCCTGATGGGACACGCGGATCTGACCAACACGCTCAAGTACCTTCACGTTCAACAACTCAATACAGACCGGGTGATAAACCCTCTGGATACACTTCAAGGATTGGAGGGGCTATGCAGGATCAAATAACCGTAGGAAGTTTATTGCGGGAATACGGGGGAAGCTACATCAGTCAAAACCGGGTATCGCAAGAGCAGCGGAGCCTTATCCAGCTGTTGTCGGCATGCCGTACAGCGGGCCTTGGAAGCCACTTTGAAAAATGTGATCATTGCCATTACCTGGGAAAGGCGAACAATTCGTGCCGCAACAGACATTGCCCGTTATGCCAGCAAAAAGAGAAACTCGAATGGCTGGATAAACGCATGAATGAAATTCTCCCTGTAGGATACTATCACCTGGTGTTCACCCTGCCGCATGAATTAAACCCCCTTTGTCTGCAAAACAAGAAGGTGATTTACGGCCTTCTTTTCAAAGCCGTGTCGCAAACCCTGCTGGAGCTGACTCAAGATACCCGGCACCTGGGAGCAGATATTGGATTAATTACTGTTTTACATACCTGGGGACAAAACATGAAGGAACATCCCCATCTGCATTGCATCATGCCTGCCGGAGGGTTAAGCTTTGACCGCGCACACTGGGTGCATACCCCTGAAAAGAACAACTTTTTCATCGCCGGGAAGATACTGGCAGCAAAATTCAGAGGTAAGTTTTTGGATATGCTAAAGCAGTCCAGACAAAAGGGGGAACTTGTTTTTTACGGAAAGTTGGCAGAGGTAAAAGGACCTGTGCAGTTTAACCGTTTCCTTACGCCTTTGTACAAAAAACAATGGGTGGTAAACGTGCAGGCACCCATGGGCAAACCCGAAAAGATACTCGAATACCTTTCGCGTTACGTGTTCCGAATCGCCATTACCGACCGTCGCATTATCAAAGTGAAAGACGGCAAAGTGCATTTTTCCTGGAAGGATTACCGAGGAGGAAGTTTCAGGCTGATGAAACTCGATGTCAATGAGTTTATCCGCCGGTTCCTGTTGCACGAGTTGCCAAAGGGATTTTTTAAAGTCCGCTACTTCGGGATCTTTTCCAGCCGTTACCGCAAACAAAACATTGAAACGGCGAGGAGGCTGCTCGACGAAGAAACTGAAAATAGAAAGACAGAAGCCATAGAAGACGGAGCCCGTGTCTGGGAAAAGCAGGATACGGTATGGAGCGAAATTCTGGAATGTATCCAAAACTTCCGGCAACCCAACTGCCCGGTATGTAAAAAAGGCAGGCTTCATTTTGCCGGGATTGTGCGCCAAACACCGGAAGACCCCGGCTGATAAGGCCCGAATAAAGCGTTCTTTGAAAAATTGGCATAATCTGGTTAACAGCTAAACGAATCTCCGTTTTTAGCTGAACGGGAAAAATATGTCCGGTAGCAGGAGGGAATCAAACTTAATAACCGGCTTTCAACACCAGAACAGGAAAACCGTGCAAAACGGCAAAAGAAACACACCGGCAGGGACAGTATAAAATCGTTTAATCCCCTTAGTGTATAGCTTTGATCGACAGCGGTTAAGCCCAACACAAATTAAAACACAATTGAGCCTGCATTTTGATCCACACTACAACAAAAAAGAGGTAGATGGTTAATCAACAATCTACCTCTTTTTTGGGCTCAACTGTGCCTTAATTCCTAATTTGTTGGGTGCAGTTTTATTTCTGTATTGATTTAATAAAGTCCACAATTGACTTAGAATCAATCGAAGAAAATTGCATGAATTCCCTTCCTAATTTGAATTGAAATAATTGTTGACCATCATGATATTTATCCAATAATTCTATCTCCTTTATAGATTTTACAGGAATCGTAAAGTTATTTGTCCTTAACAATTGATTGTTTTGTACTGTAACATCGTTTTTTTCTCCGATATATACAAAGTTCTTTTTATTCACAGATATCTGTCCATGATAGGCAGTTAAAGCTGTGTCATTAACTTGTCTCAAAAATACAAATCCTTCGGTTTCTATCTTTTTGCTCTGTGCCTGTAAAGAAGTCGAACATATCAAAATAAGTAATGTAAATAAAGCCACATGTATTTTACTCATAATATTAAGTTTTAATTATCAGTCATTTATTGTTATTGAATAAATCTATGGAATCCGACTATTTTTATCACCAACAATTTCTTTATGCTTGTCATAATCCTCATTTAAATCGATTCTGGATAATTCAGTTAAATTCTCAATACCTTCTTTTCCAAAATAATTTTTCATCTGTTCCCATTTAATCTTTCCATCATATGAGTTAATGTCAATTGACCTGTTAATCCGCTCGTATTGAATCTTTAAAGTCAATTTCCAGCTAATATTCGGAATATTGGTCGGTTTAGAATCTTTAAATAGTTCAATGGCTGTAATAAATGCACTATTAAAGTCTAATATATCTGTATTTGATAACCATGCATATAAACACATGTCAACAGGATATAAAAAGTAATTTATATTATTATCAGTTGCAGTATCCCATAAATCAGTCTTATGTACAGATATTATCTCTTGATTTTCTTTTATAGTTTCAATAGAGTCATTATTTATACTCCATCTGCCAAATTTTAAATTTTCCATTTTAAAAACTGTTCATTGATATGTAAATGCTCGGCTCAAATTGCACCCAACGTTGAGGCTAGACGCAGTTGCACTTTTTATTTAAAATTGTTGGTTTAAATTTACTCATTAGTTTAATTGAAAGCAAAAAGCCTCGAAACCCTTGGTGCAATTGCGTTTAAGCCTTTGTTAGCACCAGTTATTTTCCCGATAATCTGTCCCAAATACTTCTGTTTTTTTTCTTGCCCCGAAATTTTTCAACTACTTTGTCTGTCGATAAACCAAGATATCTTGTCGCATTATATGCAACTAAATAGTCTTTATGATTTCGATAACTATGATGTAATTCTGTTATCCGTTTGTCCTTGAAGTCCGGTAAATAATATAGAACATCAATTAGTTCAAATTCACCCGTTATTCTCGGCATTGTTTCAAGAACAATTTCAATCATATTAGTGTCTTCACATATTTTAAAAATTGAATGCGCAATAGTCACTTTCATTGCACCTTTACTTTTGTCAAGCAAGTCATAAAGTGTCGGAAGTGCAGAATTTGATTTTATGTATCCAAGTCCAACTATTGGCCAATTGTCTTTTAGACTTACAACTTTTATAAGTTCAATTTCTGCGATTTTAATTTCTTCACTCGTCAAATTGTCGAGCAGGTCAAGAGGAACACCGTCCTTTCTCTGTGCCCAAGTATGCGCTTCTAAAAATTCCTTTCTAAATATGTCGAGATTGTCTGTCACGGTCGTTTTTTATAATTGGTGCTAACGAGTGGCTAAACACACCTATTGTATATACTCCTCAAATTTGAGGAGTATATGTAACAGTTGCATTTATTTTGCATATGTGGTCAGCCCCTTTATTTTAGTTTGGTTAAATAAATATAGAAATAATTTTACAAATCCAGGTCATCCATCGGACTTTTTATTTGATCAAAGCCTTTTTGAGTTATATGGGTGTATATCTCCGTCGTCTTACTGCTTGAATGTCCCATCATATCTTGAATATACCTTAAATCTACCCCCTTTTCCAAGCTGTGTGTGGCATACGTGTGCCGAAGGGTATGAAGTGACGTCTTCTTTTTTATCCCGGCAGCTTTTACCGCAGCATGTACTATATTCTGTATGCTGCTCGCTGAATATTCCTTCCCGGTGGTTTGGTAACATAATATTGTCAAAACTCCTGCACAGTTGAATATATCCCTCCCTATCGGAAGGTATATGCAACACCTTTAATGTACTGCTCCGGGCAGCACCCTTTCGATCGCTAACATCTGCGAAGGCATCTGCCACACAAACAAACGTTTCAAGAGGAATCTGGTGTTCCTGGCAGAATATCATCATCGGGTTGCGATCTGTTGCCAGTTTGGAACCCTTGGATTTTGATTTTGATTTATTTCAGAATATTAAATCGCTGCGGATCAACCCATTTATATGAAAAGATTATTAATATTGAGGGGAGCTTTTGCAAGCCAAGGGCGGCCTTTATGAAACGCTGCGTATTTCAAAGTGCAAACCTGTCCGCCCGCTAAGCTGTCTGTAAATTGTTATATCGCTCAAATACAGCACCAACGCGAAATGTCATTTATCGCGTATTAAGCGCTTATATTATAAAGCCTTTTTGGCTGCTTCCAGGTCCAAATTGTTGATAATAAATACAAAGTCCTGGTTGTGCTCCTGATCATAATACCAAATAAGGCGAAGTTTGTCAGGATATTCATTCAACGGTTTCTTTAGTTGTTTTTCCTTCGTACTTCCAGTTCATATGCAACTCTGTTTACTGTTTTTGCATCAAGCTTACTAAAGAACATTAAAAATGCGGCGACCAGTGTAAATGCTGCCGGCAAAACAAAA